>CAWIQS010000014.1:0-554339 GCA_963838295.1 uncultured Acidobacteriaceae bacterium | reverse complement strand
CACAATCATTGGCGACGATCAGCGGCGCCGCCAAACGGATCATTGAATTGATCGAGATGCAAGTGGCAGAGCCGAACGAAGAAGAATGTGTCGAATCCCTCGCCAGTTAAACGATCGCGCATTGGGTCAAGAGCGGAGATCCAATGCGCGATTTAAGAACTTAAAACCAGAAATGATGATTCGCCTCGTTCAGCTTGGTTCCGGAGATTCTTCATACTCTTCGATGATGCTGTCGTTCATGTGCGACAGGTGTTCCATGGCGCCGATCAGGCTCACGCTTTCATAAGAAATAAAGGTACAGCTCTTCGAGAGCGGCCCACGCTCAAGAAGAGAAAAGACCGGTCGCTGCATCTCCCGGAATACCTTTTCGCGGCGCTCGTCCGACGCTACGATGTGAAGCCGAATATCCATGTTCGGTTGAAGGGCAAGCAGGTCCGCCATTCTTAGCAATCCCGAGTACACAGCGGTAGTATGCTCAACCTCGAACGCGCGCGCAATCCACCTTCCGCGCAACCATAAGACATCAATCTGCTCAATTGTGTTGAGCGTCGCCATATCGTTGTTGAGCGGTAGGCTTTCCAAGAACGCACTCCGCTCTCTCTCTTGTACCAACTCCAGTATCCTGCCTTTATCGTTCCGCGGAATCCATATCTTGAATCCAAGAGTGGTACCGATCTTCGCCAATAGAGCCTGCATTTGAAATGATTGCCGAACATCTCCAGTGCCTGTCGTCGGAGCCGGCACATGCTCACCGATTTCATCCTCATCGGCTGGGACGGTGACCGTGACCTCGCCTTCCGGTGTCTTGACCGTTCGATCTCCGGTCCACCGTTCGCGTAATGGTGGCTCGTAGAAATCGAGCACCGCGGAGGGGTCGCTCTGCTGCAACTTGCTGCGTAGTTCCATCAGAGCGTCATCTAGTTTTCGATCAGTCCAAGTAGAACGCTCTCGAGGTGAAGCCACACCAAATGCACTTAGGATGCTCATTCGGTCATTATTTGAAGAGATTCTTTCTACCCTATCGGGAAACGCGAAGTACCTGAGCATGTGCCGGAACTGCCGGCTTCCTTCGCGCGGAACTCCATCAATCCAGGTAAAAAAGGCATCATAGTTCGAGAAAACATCCTTTGCGGCCTCGCCAAGCCGCTTCAAATCGCGTGTGAGTGCTATCAGGAATTCAAGTTCATTCGGCCGATAGTTGTTGAATCCGGGACCACCGGATCCGATTCCGACGAGAACGTTATCATCCAGAAAATGAATTCCCTCTGGCAGAGAGTCACCGGAGAGATTCCAAAGTTCGGTGATCTGTTGTCTTTTCGTCCTGGCTTTCATATTTGAAGGAAACAGCAATAGAGCCCAAAGCATTTCCGCGCTCAGCTGCTTCGCTTGCTTCGAGGCCGGCTCCATCTGACGTTTCAGCTTCGTCATGAAGTCGTCCCCGCTGTAGTCTGGATGGTCAACAAAGGCATGTTGAACTTCTTCGACAAGGCCGGCCGTCCAAAGCCGTCTTCCGGGCACGAAAAGCGAGCGCTCTTCCAAAAGACAGTTGTTAATCCAGGATTCGGCCGCTGACAGGATCGGCGACGTATCACGATGGTTGTTCTGGCGGGCCATAATTTCGATCACCTTTGATACAAAGAATTCTACGGCCCGCTCCGCTTGCGGCTCTCATGTTCCGCCAAGTTATCGCACGACTGCATCAAGAATCCTCCTAGCGAGCCCAACGCTGTCAGCTATGACCGATGTCAGCCTGGGCGACGGCCGGCTGATGTCCTGATCTCTCGCCAGCCGGATAGCCGCAATGATCGAGGCGGCGATCACCAGTGTCGAAGCAAATCGATCCGCCGCCGTACGCCTCTGCTCTTCCATCGCCTTCCTTCGCTCCTGTTCCTCCCGAGCTATCGCCCGCCTCATCAGGCCCACGGATCACCTCGGACTTCGGACCTGCTCCATCACGACCAGATGGGATAGCTTTCCCTGAAAAATCTCAGCCGGCAAGTAGCGGCGCCTTTGGCCGCAGAGCGGACACGCCGCAATGATCCAGTCGTCCGGCAAGGTCTCCACCGGCGCGGGAATGTTCTCGTGACACCCCTTGCAGACAATGACGAACGGATACAGGCCGGAAGTCGGAACGTGAAACATACCGACAGTATAGGCGAACAAATGGCGAACATAATCCACAGCGGCTAGTGTGCCAAAACTACTTGTTTAAAACTAGTATTTCAGATGTACTATGGCGTTATGGTTAAGAAGACTGAGCATCGCGATCTTTTTCCCGGCGCGCTGGAACTGATGATCCTCAAGAGCCTTAATTGGAAACCAATGCACGGGTATGCACTCGCCCAGCGGCTCAAAGATATTTCCGAGGATTATCTTCAGATCGAGGAGGGCTCCTTATACCCCGCTCTGCAGCGGATGCTGAAGACAGGTTGGCTGGCAACCGAAATGGGACTCTCAGCCAGAAATCGTCCCGTACGGATATTCAAGGTGACCGACACAGGAAGAAAACATCTTGAACAGGAGCTCGCAAGCGTCGAGAAGATGTTTGCCGGGGTCACCCGCGTACTTGCGCTGGCAGGTCAATAGGAGAGGCGCTATGAACTTGCTCCGACAGTTGATTTCGCGTCGTCATCACTATGATGAGCTTTCCGAGACGATCCGCGAACATCTCGAAGAGAAGATAGCCGACCTGATAGATCGCGGGATGACTCGGGAAGAAGCCGAGCGAACTGCGCGCCGCGAATTCGGCAACGTAACGCGGATTGAGGAAAGTAGTCGTGAAGTCTGGCAGTGGGCACAGCTGGAAGGATTTCTCCGCGACATTCGGTACGGCGTGCGTCGGCTATGCAAATCGCCGGGCTTTACTGGGGTGGCCATTCTGACGTTGGCACTTGGCATCGGAGCGAATACCGCAGTATTTAGTACCTTGAATGCGCTCCTGCTAAAGATGCTTCCTGTGCAAGATCCCCAGGAAGTCTATACGGTCCTCCTCATGAATGGGGGAACACAGCCTCCAAATACGAGCGGCACGGGGCACGGCAATACCTCGTTTTCATTTCCTGTTTACCAGGCGTTGCGCAATGAGTCGCGTGTTTTCACAAGCTTGATTGCGCATATCCCATTGGGTTTCGGCAAGGTGCCTGTGCGCTACGACAACACTCCTGCAGCGAAGGCAGGAGAGGAGGTGAGCGGAAACTACTTTTCCGGACTCGGCGTAACGATGCTCCGAGGATTGGGGTTCACAGAAACAGATGAACAGAACCATAGTCCCAAGGTGGTTCTTAGTTATGGCTTCTGGACCGAAGCGTTCTCCCGTGATCCTGCCGCCATTGGCAAAACGCTTTACATAAAAAATGTGCCCTTCACGATTGTGGGTATTACTCCGCCGCCATTTTATGGAGTCGATCCTGGCAGTGCCGTCGATTTCTGGATTCCGCTGCAAACGCGACCGGAATTGAATGCATGGGGCGTCCCAGTGGACTCAGGTACCTTGTATGGCTCGCCTAAATGGTGGGCAGTGCCGATGATTGCACGTCTCGCACCTGGAGTATCGCCACAGCAGGCGCAGCAGGTATTGCAGCCGGCCTTTTGGCAGGCCGCCAGTATTGGGCTTGGCACAATCGATCCTAAACAATGGCCCGCGCACCTTGGGTTTGCTTCGATTCAAGGAATCGGCAGCTACGAGAAGTTTTACAGAACCCCACTGAAGATCATGATGGCCCTAGTTGCCTTGGTCCTTATCATCGCGTGTACGAATGTGGCCCTGCTCATCGTGGCGAGAAATATGGCCCGCCGACGCGAGTTCGCGATAAGGATCGCTACCGGCGCTCGCCCTTCCCAAATCTTCCGGCAACTCCTCACTGAAAGCGTCTTGCTTGTGTTTTCCGGAGCTTCGCTGGGCTGGGTTCTGGCGATCGGCGCCACTCGATCGTTGGCTCTATGGGCACGAATCGATACCGGTCTCGCTCCAGATCGTCTCGTGCTCCTATTCACCTTGGTAACGGCTTCGTTGGTCGCGTTCGTGTTCTCGTTGGTGCCGTAGCGCGCTTCGCATATCTGTTGAGCAAGCACTCAAGAACGCCAACCAGAACATCAGTCAGACCCGCCATCAGGTCCGCAACGGCAACGCCGTGATCGCTTTACAAATCGCGATGTGCTTCACCTTATTGGTTGCCGCAGGTTTGACCGTCAGAACCTTGCTGAACTACGAAAACCAGGACCTCGGGATGCGCGCAGACGACCTTCTCATATTCGACGTGAATCCTCAGGGCCTGACCGGACAAGAGCGAATCCAATCTTTCTATAATCGCCTACTGGATGAGATGAAAGCCGTGCCTGGAGTAGAGGCTGCATCTCTCGTCCAAACCCGTCTTGGCTCTGGATGGCTAAACAGTGGAGGCATTCGGCTCGATGGAAGGCAGTTGCAGACAAACTCCGGTTCAAAGGCCGAGGTCTACTCCAATTCTGTAGGGCCCGACTTCTTTGGCACGACCGGCATTTCCGTACTGCAAGGGCGTGACATTTCAGAAGCGGACACATCCGCTAATCACCCGGTCGCAGTGGTCAATGAGACCTTCGCAAAAGAATTCCTCAACAATGAGGCATTGGGGCACCACGTCGAGAACGGAATTGAGATTGTGGGAGTGGTGAAAGACAGCAAGTATCGGTCAGTCACAGAAAAGAATATGCCGACAATCTACTACTCACTCGCGCAAGCCGGAATGCGAGGACAAGCCACAGTTGAGGTGCGCTCATCAAGAGACCCCATGAGTCTACTGCCGACTATCGAGCGCACGGTTCACAAGCTCGACCCCAATCTCCCTGTACAGAATCCGATGAAGCAGACGACACAATTTGAGAAGTCCTACCTGACGCCAATGTTGTTTGCTAGGCTTTCCCTTGGATTCGGAGTACTCGCCACTATCCTCGTTGCTACCGGCCTGTACGGAACACTTTTCTACCGCCTGCAGCGGCGACGCGCCGAAATTGGTATCCGGATGGCGCTAGGGGCTGTCCGCGGTCAGGTGTTACGTATGGTTCTGAACGAAAGCGTTTCTATTGCTGCGATCGGCTTGGGTCTGGGCATACCATTCTCCCTCGTGGTTTCCAGCCTGTTGCGTTCGCAGCTATATCAGGTTGCCTACTTCGATCCAGCGAGCTTCGGCATTGCCATAAGCGTTACGCTCTTTGTCGCAGTGGGTGCGTCACTTGTTCCGGCGCAGCTGGCTTCGCGGGTTGATCCTGTCGAAGCGCTCAGAGCAGAGTAAAGATAGAAGGTCCTCCTCACCGACGGCCAGTACAAACTCTAGGGCGCTCCAGCTGTAACAGCGAAAGTACGGCTCCAGCAGCAAGGCGGAATAAGAGTACCGCTACGCCAATCACGCTGCAAAAGACGAAAGTGATGCAATAGGAGATCCAGAACATCGATGCACCTCTACCAATGCCTTCCGAGCCAGAAGCCGCCCGCGAGCAGACCAGCGCCAGCCAACAGGCCGGCAGCGAATATGCTCCAAAGCAGACTGCTCCAGGCTCCAAAGAGTCTGACGCGAAAATCTCTCGTGACGGCGCCGAGCGCGCCCTCGGCCAGCTTGATGGAGTCGTTCAGCTTGCCGGTTACCCACGTTTCCATTTTGGTCTGGCTGATTTCGAGCGCTCGTCCGAGCTGCGTTTCCATGATGTGAGCGATCACGACACCGAATCGTTCCCTCGTCTCCTCCGTATAGCTCTTGAGGATTGCCTCACCGGCAATGGCATCGTGCAAGTTGGCCTGAACGTCTTCCAGTAGCTGGCGCGTCTCGGCGGCTGCATTCTGGACGGTCACCTTCAATTCGCGAGCCGCAAAGTCGGAAACCTCCCTTGTGACCCCGCGGAGCCGATCTTGCGCCGCGGCCGATGCGACCAGGCCGGCAGCAATATTCTCCATCGCTCTGCACTCGACAACGGTCAGCTTGTATCGCAGCCACTCGGGATCTTGCGGGTCCATCTTCGCGAACTGCTGGATAAGGTCGAGGAGAGCGCGTTCCCTCGCCTCGCCCTCGGGGAACGCCAGGTAGACAAGATCACGAATCCAATCGGTCGAACCCGTTTTCAACTCTGCAGTGGATGAGTTCATGGCAATAGGACCCTCTGAACCGTTGCGAATTCGTTGAACGCGCGGAATCGGTAGGTTCGGGCACGGAGCATCATGTCCGGCGCTCTTAATTCCGGCGCCTTCGCCTTTCGGTCCCCAACTGCGGAGAGTGTTGCACAGCCAATTCGCATGAACCTCTGGAGATCAGGTCTCCGTTCATCCATGCGAATCTCCATTGGCGAGAATGCTTTTCTGAAGGCAGAAACCAATCCGGCGATCGCTGAATTCTCCCAAGCCGAGGGAACATCGTCCCGATGATGGTTATGCACGATCAGGTAATCAACACCATCCTGCAGCGCTTCGCCCCAATCGAGAACGGACCTGGCAGATGCGATATCGGTGTCGACGACTCCGATAGCTGTCCACCGCAGCGGGATACCCGAATCTTGCATGACGCGATAGAATTCACGAAACCAAGGAATCATTCGATGGCCTTGCGCTGCACCCAAGTCTGCCAGAATGACGTCTGCATCCGAGTCCAATGAGACCCCGAGCAGACGGTCATACGTCCAGCTTTCCAGAGCCGGCAGCTTGTGCGCCTCCGGGAAGAACGAGAACAGCGACCCCTCTGCCTTGTTGTCTGGGTCCATATCGAACATTGCCACCTTGAAGCCGTTGCTTACGTACCACTCTGCCAGTGTTGCTACCACCGTGGTCTTGCCGACTCCCCCTTTGCCAGCCATAGGGAACACGACCCGCTTTGGCTTCAGCTCCGGGGACCAATCTCCATTCATTTCGGCGGCTCGAACGGTTGGTTCGTGAACAGCTTGGGCTTGACCTTGCTCGCCTCCCGCCGCCGATATTCCTCCGCCTCCCGATCCAGTCTCGCCGCTACTTCTTCTCTCTGCTGCTGCCATGTCGGTTTTCCCTTCTCCTGAATTTCACCTTCATCGTTGACCGATCTGCTCGACTTACCTTGCGTTGGTACCCTTTCCCCCTTCTGGGGGCGGAGGTTTTCTTCGACGTTTGCTTCGGAAGACCTCAACTCGCTGCCACGTAGTCCGACGATCCGACCGCATGTTTTACAAAACTGCGGATAGCTTCCCTGGTACCCGTGTTCGTTCAGTGCCTTCCATATTTCCTTCAATGTGAGTCCGGTACGGTATGCCGCGATGAGTTCGGCTGCAAGTCCTCTCAACAACCGCGCACGCAAGTGCGCAGCGGTTCTGAGGCCGGCGAACTTCAAGATGACGGCCTCCAGTTCCGCAGTGTGTTTCTGTACTGGCGTGTCCATTTCAATACCACAGTGCCAGAGAAACGGAAACAATGCAAGAGCCGAAGCGATCTAGACCGCGCTTACCCGAGACCAGGCGAGACTCCGACGGTCAGAGTTGGGCGGGAACGATACTTACGGACAACAATCTCGCTTAGGCTCGGTCTGTCTCACGTTGTCTCGCTTCGTCTCGTCTCTGGTCGCAGCCGCAGGCTACACTTTCTGGCCGAAGGCCTCAGTGAGGTGGGCTGCTGTGAAGCAGCCGGTCTCAACACGTATAGCGGTAATGGAACATAAAGAGGTGCCTCTTTCTTGAAGTATTCTCACGCTCATATATTTCCATTTGCAGACGATAGTTCCGAGTCACAATGGCCTCGATCCGAATACAAAGTGACTCACCTTGTATTCGTTTCGGTTATGTGCGGAGCTGAACTGAGCTCCGGATACCGCCTGGATTCTCGGTCACATCGCCCGCAGCTCCGATCTGGAGTAGCCATAAGTCTCCGCTCATTTCAGCGAAGTGGCTCTGCGGGTGATGTGGTCATCGACAGCCAAGACGAGTTCAGGAGCGTTTGGTAGTCACGTACCTCAGGTAGATGCGTACGCCAGAGAACTGTCAGTGCTTACGTAGCCGTGATCCGGGCCACGCGTAGGTAACAGTCGGCGACGACACTCCGGCGAGCTGCCGAAGGACGTGCTTTCCGCGATTTGCACCTGCGGCTGTCAATTCTCCGATGGCTTTTCGATATGAACAATCGCGATGGCTTCTTCGGTACTTTTCGTTGATTCCAGCTTTAGCCCGAGTTGTTCCTGAATCGCAGTGAAGATGGAAGGTCCCGAAGCGTCGGGTGGGAGCGTCTCAGCGCCGGGTGGCGTTGATCCTGGCATCGCTCCTGGTGAGTTGACGTCCGGAGTCCACTTCAAATCGAAGTTGTAATAGCCTTTGAGCCCGGTTTGATCCAGAACGGGGCGACCCAATTCGCCTTGCATCTCCCTCGCAAGGTCACTCATCGGAATCGCAAATGCTTTCATCTCGCCGGGACGAAATTGAATGAGCGCTCGGGGCTGAGTGGCCGGTGCCTGGGGCGCTGTCGGAGAAGTGCCCGGAGGCGGAGGAGGAGGCGGAGGCGGTGGTGCCGGAAAAGTACTCGGAGGGGGATCACTGCCCGGAAGTGTCTCTTGCAGTTTGGGGCCGCCCCTGGCAACAACCAGAGCGTAAACCGGGCGGGGCGCTGTCGCGCCATCGTTCAGTGCGAGCTTGAATCGACTGGCAAGCAACGACTGCACCATGAGTTTCACTTGCACGGAGCGATCCCAGGGAGCCAGCTTTTCCAGCGCTGCAATCTGCGAGTCCTCCAACTTCGCGTCGATATCGTATCTGTCAGAGTTGATCCAACTCGGTCCCCCTACCACTTGATCATCCGGCAACGGACGAGTAGTTCCAGGGGCCCAGGCCCATAGGATTAAGCCCTTGATCGTTATATTTGTCGCGATGAACCTGTCCTTGGGAGCGAGCATTCCCGGAACTCCAAAGGTAGCGAAGCCAGACCCCGAATGGTTTGGCTTGATGGAGGCAACCTCGAAGGATGGCAATGGGCCCGTAGCATGAAGGATCTGGCCAGTCGGCGGAGCCTCCTGCATAAGCCCAAATGCAACTGGACCGGCAACTACGCCCAATGCAAGCGCCGCAAGCATCAGCCTCTTTCCGATCCCCAGATCGGTGAATCGAGACGCCATAATGGATCGGATACGTTTACTCAAATCCGCACCGGTAATGCCCGAAACACAAGGCAAAGGGAGTTCTGCGCAGAAACGGCTAACCCGCAAAAGGCCGTCCGCATAGATGTCAGCTTGGCCGCCCAACTGTACGACGGCCTCATCACACGCGCGCTCGCGTTCTTCCAGCATCCGGCGCTCGATCCACCAAACGAAAGGGTGAAACCAGAAGATCGCTTCGACGACCATATGAAGCAAGGCTGTGAGGTTATCGCGACGATGCACGTGCGCGACTTCGTGCGCCAGAATAGCTTCGAGGTGCGCGTCTTCCAACCGATCAGAAAGGTGCGCAGGCCAGAGCAGCACTGGATGGAATATGCCAAAGATTCCCGGCTCCATCAAGTCGCTTGAGATAAGAAATCCGGTCCGGGTCCGCGACTTCGTGGTGTTCTCGATGCTGCGTAAGATCTCTACCTCGCGCCTATTATCGGCGGGAATAGCTCTCTGCAGAATTTTCGAAATGTGTCTCCAACGCACATACCAAGCCAGCAAAACCGTGGCGAAGCCTAAGGCCCAAATCAGTACCAGAGCTGCAGGTAGCCAAGCTTCTGCCCGTTGCACCAAGCTATGAGCATTTGGCTCATGCGTAACTGCGCCAGCGGAGAATGGTTGAGCGACAGCCTGCACAGCCGAGATCAGCAAAGGTTGCAAGACCAGTGTGTCATGATTCGATCTCGGGATGGTGCCGCCCAGGGCGATCAGCGCCGAAAAGGGGATCAGGAACTTCGCTGAGGCCGCGAGCCAAAGTCGGTAGCGCACCCGAGCATGGTTCTTATCGAATAGGAGTACCAAGAGGCTGATTGCGGCGACGAAGGCTGTCGACTGCCAAAAATGATTTGCGATTGGCGGCCCTGCGCTGCGGAGGAGTGAAAGCATGTTTTCTGTCATCGAACCTTGCCCCCTTCTTTAATTTGTTTGAGCGTCGTCTCGGCGAACACTACGTCTTCCAGAGTTAGCTTTCCGGTTCCAATCAGATGCGCAATCACTGGACGCGATTTTCCTCCAAAAAATGCAAGGAAGTCATCGAGCAACTTACGCTCAACTGATTCCCGCGTCACCGTTGGTGCAAATACATGGAAATTTCCGAGCTTCCGTACACGTCGAAGAACCTGCTTCGCCTCCATGCGATAGACCATTTTCTGTATGGTTGTGTAGCCTGGTCGCTTTTTGGCCGGGAACGCTTCCTGCATCTCTCGAATTGACGCTTCTCCTCGGGTCCAGACCACATCCATGATTTCCATCTCAAACTTAGTCAACCGTACTCCTGGCATCACTATGACTCCTGTCCTTGTAATTAAGACATCTGTCATAGTGCATGTCAAGAGCAATAGCTGCGATCCTGCAACTATAGGAAACGTCAGGAGTTACTGGACAGTCATGGAGTCGGTCACCATGCCTAATGGATTTTTGACTGCAAAGAACGGTGACATCAGCATAGTAATCGCGGCCTGGAATGCGGCAACCTCAGGTAGTTGCTATTGGAATGCACATTGCTGTATTCTCTCGCGTGTGAACACGCGGAAGAGGCCGGAGAGCGTGCAGTACACCTTGCGACTGAGCCGGGCTCAGGCTGAGCGCTTCGACAAAATCCAGCAGGAGCTGAATGTCCGGAGCAAGAGCGATGTGTTCGATTACCTCGTCACATTCGCTTCCTCCAAGCGGGATGACCAGGAGACCCTCTTCTATTCACTGATCGACCGCCTGGGGGAGATGATCGGTCGACGGCTTCAACACGTCGAGACGGTCAACCAGTTGCACTTGGCGTTGACCGACTCGTTTATCAAATATGCGGTGAGCGCACTCCCTGATGTTCCGGCCCAGCTGCTTGATTCAGCCAGGTTTCGCGGAACGCAGATCTACGAGCGAATCAATATAACCGCGGCCCGTGAGTTCCAACGACGGCGTAAGAGCGACGCCTACGATGCTTCCTCACTGGGCATTGAGGAAGACACCGAAGAGCTGATCTAGGAAGCGTGACGATGGCCAGATCTCCCAGATTGTCGACTGCAGGACCGTCACGAAGGCAAGCAAACGCTGATGCACCTTCTGCCCGACTCAGACCAGGCCGGGTCCGACGACTGGCGGCGAGCCCGTCTACCGGGAGTGCGAGTCGTCTACTCCATCTGGTTCGATCAGTTAGCAGAACAGTGCGTCCGCGAACTGATCAACGAACCGCTTCCTTCGGCAGTCGGGGAGCGGCAACCCAATTTCAGCGCAGAGCAATCGTCAACGTTCGGTACTCCAACTCTCGCATGAAGGGTTCCTGGAGAGCACACGGACGTTACCTGGAGCGCGAAAGTGCCGCTGGCCAAAAGGGAAGCCACGAGCATGAGCGTCTCGATTCGCAAGATGACCGGTCTCTCCACGCCATTGCGGATCAATGGCAGAAGGCAGGTGATGTCCGGATGTTCAAGATCATCATTTCCCCGGAAGATGGTGCCTCAGTGGACTTCAGAACGGCATCTCTGGACATGATCCGTGCCTTGGAGCAACGAACCGGGGAAAAGCTCGAATGGGCAGGGATCGTGCACCGGAACACTGAGCACCCCCATGCCCACATCATTCTGCGGGGGCGCTCTCAATCCGGTACTCCGCTATTCATTCAGCCCAAAGTCATACGTGAAGTGCTGCGCGACGAGGTGCAACGATCCTTTACACGTCAACTTGGGCCGCGAACTGTGGCCGACCTCCGAGCGGCAGCGCGGGTCCGAGATTACTGCATTTCGCGTCACGAACATAGATCGACGCCTTGCAAAACAAGTGGGACGAGGCGTCGATTTCGCAAAAGTGTCACCCAGAGATGACTACGAGTCTCGCAGACTGGAGGCGCTTGCCGGCTTTGGTCTCGCCCGTATGGAGAACGGCAGATGGCTTGTGCGTTCTGATTTCACTAAGCAGCTAAAGCAGATGAAAGATTTACAGGATCGAGCGAGGGTGTTGTTTCGTAGCGGCGCGGCCATTAGTGACCCTCATGCTCCGATGGAGTATGGAACTCAGTCCCGCAAGTTGATCGGCCGGGTCCTTCTCAATAGTGAAGACGAACGATCCGGACAATTCCAGACGGCATTCGAAACCCTGGATGGCAAAGGTTCTTATTCTCAGGCACGATAGCACGCTGCGATCCGCTTGGGTTCGAGGCGACTTGAAGGCTGGCAACATTGTTTCGATTGACAGTTTGAAGAGTGACCCCAGCCGACTCTATGCCGCGGCACTGGGAGACGACGCCAGTATTCTTCGAGACCAAAGAACACTCGACGGAATCGCGCGACGCATAAGAACGATGGGCATCATCGTATCCGAGAACGATAAAGGTTGGATGGGCGAGCTCCGCACAGCAATACGCGGAAGAGGATCCGAACTGGGCTACTAGCCCGTTCGCACATTAGCTGAACTGTCGGCACAAAGACACAGTATTGCAATGAACATCGCTGTAGAGGATAACTGACGATGAGAAACGCCAAAATTGCGCCCCCTGGTTATGTCCTGCCCAACCGTCCTGGATGGCAGGGCGGTTGGAACTTCAGATCGGTATGCGGCGCCGCGATCATCTTCGTGCTTACCGCTTCCGCAAGCACTGAATGGCTTGCGGTGACACTTGGAAATCCGGTCGAAATGGGAGAGCCGCTCTTTTGGTTTAAGGGAATGGGGATCTTCCAACCATTTGCCGGAATCAGGCTGTGGAGCCGATATGCAGGAAGCTGGCTCATCAGTTCCGCCGTACGTAAGGACATTTGGATTGCATTCGCCGGGACGATTATCCTCGGGATGTTCTTCGCATGGCTAGCTTATTGGTTCCTTTCACTGATCCGGGATCGCAAAGACACTGACAGCCTCCAAAATTTGCATGGCTCCGCGAAGTGGGCCGACAAGAAAGCAATTGAAGAACTCGGACTTCTCGATGCCACGGACGGCGTTTACATTGGCGGATGGCGTGATCCCGAGACCCAGGAACTCCGCTATCTTATCCATTCGGGAGCGGAGCCCGTCCTTCTGTTCGCGCCCGAGCCGCTCAGGCAAAGGCGTGAGCGCGATTATCCCCACTCTCTGCCAGTGGCGCCAGAGTGTCGTTGTTTATGACCTCAAAGGTGAGAATTGGGATCTCACTGCAGGTTTTCGGCACAAGATTGGCCAACGCGTACTCAAGTTTGCGCCGACGCTCCCCGATGAGAGCTGCTGCTACAACCCGCTTTCAGAGGTCAGATGGGAAACCGACCACGATGTAGGCGATGCGCAGACTATCGCAAACGCTGTCATTCGTCATGGCGGAGAAAACAACCTGTATCAGCATTTTGAAGATGCCGCAGTAGACCTGGTTTCCGCCGGCATTTTGCACTTGGGATACTTCTTCCGTCGTCTCGATCCGCCTCGAGAAGTCACGCTCTCAGATGTGCTTGCTCTGTATTCGCTTCCAGGCAAGGACATCTCCGACACGCTCAGGCAAATGCAGGCCGAGACACATGATCCGGGCGGAAGATCCGCGCCTCGTCTCGACTGGAAGGACATCAACGGGCGGCCCACGGCTACACATCCGTTCGTGGCCAAGGCGGTACAGCGCCAATTGAACCGGGCTGATCGGGAAGGGGCAAGCGTTCAGTCGAGCATCGTCACTCCAATGACCATCTACGACGATCCCATTGTGCAGAGGACGATCTCTCGGAGCGACTTCAAGATCAGGGATCTCGTTTATGGCGAGAAGCCGATGAGCCTTTATGTGAAAGTTCCGCAGCCAGACCGTGACCGCCTTCGTCCGCTCGTTCGCCTGGTCCTTCAATTGATCTTTGCTCGGCTCATGGAACAGCCTGCAAATGATCGCCACCATTTGCTACTGATGCTGGACGAATTCCCAGAGTTGAAGAAGATTCCGAACCTCGCCGCCGCGATGAGCCTCATGGCCGGCTACAAGATCAAGCCCTACCTGATTGCCCAGACTCTCACGCAGATTCGCGAGGAGTACGGCGAAAACGAGTCCATTACTGATAACTGCTACATCAAAGCCGCGTTCCAAACCGACAACCTGATGACGTGCAAGAGCCTCTCTGAGTTGTCGGGCAACATGACCATCGAAAAAGAGACCGTCAACTACAGCGGCCAGAGGACAGATCTGTATTTGAAGCACATCTTCCGAAGCGTCGAGCAGGTGCAAAGGCCACTGATAACTGTGGACGAGATTCGGAGAATGAAGCCGCCTCGGAAAGCCACCAACGATCCGAACAGCAGAATCATCGAGCCCGGCGACATGCTGATCTTCATTAACGGTGTCGCCCCAATCTACGGAACACAGAGTCTCTTCTTTCTGAGCAAAACCCTTTTGGCTCGAACGAAGATTCCGCCACCACGATTCGATACAGCAGCCCAACCCGTGCCATCAGTGAATGACATGAGCAAGCCATCGCTCGACACGGCAAGCATCGCAAAGGAGTCAATGGAGGAGGCCATCCATGGGAAGCGCAATGAGCTCTAACATCACTCATCAATCAGGGAATCTCACCGACAAGCCCACGATCGACAGGGTCGGAAATCGCGAATTCGTGCGGGCAAGATTGGCACAGAGCTGGCAATACGACACTCAGGGCAAGACCGTAACGCATCGTCAGTTTCTGCCTCTGGTTTTCTTCGGTCGGAGCGTCCAAGCCGCTCGCCACTTCGAAAAAGGCGACAACATCCACGTCACAGGTCAGCTAATACGCCGCGAAATGCCGAGAAAAGGCGATGCGCCGGAGGGCGGAAAGGGCCCCTCGACAGTCTGGGAAATTCATGTCACTGACGCCCACCGCATCTCGAGTCTCACTCCGGACGATGAGCCTCCGGTTCACCAGAACGAGATGCGACGCGCTCTGTCACCGTATCAGCCCCCGGCGTTTATCCAGGAGAGCATCCATGATTGGCCGCTTTGATGCGAGCAGATATAAAGGCGATCCGAATTGGCCTGTTGTTAGGCGCGGGTGCTGCTATTTCGGCCGTGGCCTTCAGTGAGTTCGGATTCGTTTTCAATTTCACTCACTCTGCACCGTTCGGCATTTATCGCCCAGCTGCAGAGCCAACCGTGGCCACTTCGCACGAATTCACCGTATGCATTCTTTTGTCCCGACCAGCGGTGGCCCGGCCTCAAAGACAATCCGAATACTCGCCGAAGTCTGGGTACTTGCCCGGACGGATATGCCGCCCTGCTGAAGCCGGTTGTAGCCTGGCCGGGAGACACAGTGACAACTTCGCCAGCGGGAGTGGCCGTCAACGGAAGACCGGTTCCGAATTCCGCGCCACTTATGCGAGATTCACTCGGCAGAGAACTCCATCCGTATCCATACGGTACATATGAAGTGCTGGCCGGGCAAATTTGGGTCGTGAGCTCATACAGCAGCAAGAGCTTCGATTCGCGTTATTTCGGGCCAGTGCCTCTGAAGACCGTCAGAGAGTGGGTCCGGCCACTGATCACCGAGCGATATCACGCACACTGAACGCGGTTTATCGAGGCTCTTCATGCCCTCTCCTGATGCAATAAACTTGATTCGAATGCCGGCGCTGCGCACCACTGCCCTCTGCGTCGGCGCCGCGGTGATCGGATGCCTTGGATGGAGCGGGAGCACGCATTCGGCCTGGATCTCCCTCGTCTTTCCATTCCTGTATCTGCAATCGCGCCGTCGATTGGACACGCTTTTGGCTGCGTTCTACTACGCTAGCGCGACGTGGAGCGTCATGCCGGGAGCGAGCGTGTTCTTCGGCAACAATGCAAGCCACCTGCTTCCGATCGTTCTATGGCTCGGCTGCATCGCCCTCGGCAGCCTGCCGTGGATCGCTCTGTACCACCGTCGTTCCATTGAAGTGTCCACTCTCGCCGCGCTAGTTATCCTGGCCCTTCCTCCTCTCAGCCTTGTGACCGTTGCTCATCCGCTCATTTGCGCTGGACAATGGTTTCCCGCGACCAGATGGCTTGGCATTCTACTTCCGTTATTCATGATCCTTCTTTACCGCTGGTTGGGCCCCGGCTACACCGCGGCGGTCCTGCTCGCATCGGTTGTCGTCACGCACGTCCGGTGGACTCCGCCAACGGCAGATCCTCATGTCGCTGCCATCAACACCTACTTCGGAGGTTCGGCCTTCGTACCCCGCTCCTCAATGATGCTCTACCAACAGGAGCGCCTGATCCAAACGGAGGCTCTCGCACACCCTGATTCCGTAGTACTCTTTCCGGAAACGGCCGTGCCTGCCTGGTCTCAATCATCCGATTATCACTGGCGCGACACACTTCGCAGGCTGGAACAGCAACACACGACCGTTTTGCTCGGCACAACCGTCCCGATTCCGGCAACGGAAGCCAATCGAAACATCTTGCTCACGCGCGGATTCGGACCGCACTTTGCCTACGTACAGCGGGTCCCAGTCCCGATTGCAATGTGGCGCTTTGCCGGCGCAGGCGGATTCCCCTTGATGCTGCACTATCCCCCGACCATTCGAGTGCTCAATCAACATGCAGCCGTGCTCATGTGCTATGAGCAACTTCTTGTGTGGCCTGCCTTGCAGTCTCTCGCCCGCGATCCAGATATGCTTCTTGCCCCCAGCAACGACTACTGGGCTTCGAGGACTCCGATTCCATCTATCCAGCACATGGCCGCAAAAAGCTGGGCCAACCTCTGGGATATCCCTCTCTACGAGGCGCGGAACGAATGAAAACGCTGGCGGCATTCTTCGCGATCCTCTCCGGGGTTCTTTGCCATGCTCAGACGATGAGGCTTATTCAGCTTCGTGACAGGTGTGCGCCGATGGCGCCGTCGAGCACATTGGCCGCAATCATCAGCGTGGAGTCGAGTGGGAACCCGAACGCGATCCAGATTGATTTCCCGAATGCCTTGCTGCGTCGATGGAGACTTCCCGCCGGTACACTCCGCCTGCAGCGTCAGCCCAAGAATGCAGAAGAGGCCGCACAATGGATCACTTACCTGAATGCGCGCCACATTTCCGTTGACGTGGGACTTATGCAGGTCAGTACCGACGAGGCAATGCGGCGCCACATTTCGCCCGTGGAGTTGCTTGGTCCCTGCACCAACATTCGAACCGGGTGGTCAATCCTAGAGGATGATTACGAGATCGAGGTAAATCACTTCGGCCCAGGTCAGATCGCTCTGCAGCATGCGCTCTCGCGATACAACACCGGCGACACGAACAGAGGCATCGACAACGGATATCTTGCGCGGGTGATGACTTCTCTCAAGTTCGCCTCATCGGAGAAACCGCTGGCAACTGAACCCCGAATCACTCAGCACAAAGGAGGTAGCCATTGATTGAACCGGAAGATCTCATAATTCAAGGCTCGCCAATTCAAAATCGACTCGGAAACTCTGCGCCAAGCGTGCTTGATCGGGCCATGGCCAGGACCATAGCGACTCGATTAGCAGAGTTTCAATCCGCGCCGGTTCCCGGCGCATACGATTCGATTCATCTCCAGCAGGTTCATGCGCGCATCTTTCAGGAATTGTTTCCGTGGGCAGGGCAGTTCCGTATGCCCGAATCATCTTCTTCACTGGATACGCTCTTCGACAAGCTTGCTCGGGAGAATCGCCTCAAGGGTCTAGACACTGACACCTGGTCAAAACGCTCCACCGAGTACTTCACCGAAATTGCGGCCATCGAGCCATTCATCGGAGGCACCGAGCTTGCGTCGCTGGAGTTATTTCGTGAACTTGCCAGGGAGAACAACATGACACTTCGCTGGTTGAATGCCATGAGCGAGCCGCCCCACGAAGAAATGCAGCCGCAGTTGCAGCAGACAAAAAGCAACAACCTCCGACGCATTCTTATGCTCGCAGTCGATCCGTACCCATCTGGCGCGCGGACGAGCCGAGGCCTGGAAGCAGGAAATCCACTGGAACTCATCGCGTCTCCTGAGGGATTTCTATAAACTGTGGCTGCGAAACGTGGGCTGCCCCTCTGATTTAGCCTCAAAGCCGTCAGCGTGGAACCAGTCGAAAGTTGCGGATTGCCACTTTGGAAGCTCCCAAAGATCTTTCAGGTGCCGGGAGGAAGAGCACCATTATTTGATCAAACTGCGGAAACTTCCCATCGAGTGGAATGGGGAATGTCAACACTTCTTCAACGGGCGTTCGCTTTATCGAGAAGTGTTGAGGCTCGCTCGACAGAATAACCTTTACGCCAAGCGTTTCGGCTTTGCCCTTTATAGGCGATGAGTTTGGAAGCGTTGAGTTGACAAGGCTCACTCCAAGCGAGATTCGCCCAGGGCTGTGTCAGCATTTGTAATGGCAACCTGAATCTCCCGGCAACAGGATCGATCGATGGCCGTTCCAAAAGACTGATGTGCCTCCATCATGATTGGGCGTCGGTCGGTAGAGTGGATGTTTGCCTCCGTAGCTTTTCCGCGCACCACGTGCGGCCTCAGGCCGGGGTCGTGATTTGGTGCTTTGAAATACCAATAAGAACCGTCGAATGGAATAACCAGCGGTTGAGATTTTGTCCAAGGATTAACTGAAGGAGCATGAGATCGCGGCGGCACGATCTCGGTCTTTTCTCTTGGAGGAGGCAAGAGAATAATCCCGACAAAGCTGTTGTCCCCATCCATGGCAACAGGTTTCGATTTGTGGATCGAGCGTTCTGGCATTATGCTCCCCGAACCAAGCAGCAGCGAGAACCCTTTGATCCACGATCCACCCCTCAAAAACGGTATGAGGCTCACTGCGGTAACGAGGATCGCGACCAAATATTGCTTCAGGATGCGCTGCCTCAATAGGCCAACGTCTGCTGCCACTCTCCGTATCGTTTCCAACTGGACATTGAGGCGCCAACCGAGCAGAAAAAAGGATATTGAGAGGAGCGCACACGTAAAGAAAATATGCCCCACGAGTAGGAAGACGACAGAACACTCGAAAAGAAAAGCAATCAGAACCGTGCTTCGCAGGCTTGTCTGATCGGGCGCCATACCCTTGAACATGGACCCGGAGTACACCGGTGTCTGTGACTCTTCGAATGGAAATAGTGCTCTCAAATAGAACGGCGCAGAGGCAGACATACCCGCGAGGATGACGAATACCCACCACGAATGTTTGCCAAATAGCAGGCTCGTTGCGGGAAAGAACATCGAGATTCCGCAGGTCCCATACGCAAGGATGACAGGCTGGAATGAGGGCTTTATCGAAAGGAAAGTCCAGAAAAGCCAGAATGTTGCCATGCTCACGAGCGCGGTTAGCGAGACGTAAGCTGCAGATCGGAGAAAGAGAGTTAACCAAGAGAGACTTTGGGGCGGAGCCGATGAACATGCCAAATACGCCCCAGCAGCCGACGGCAACAACCCTGCGAAGAGGAGTAGCCAGGCGTAACCGGAGTCTGCACTACTCGCGTCATAAAAGCGCAATGACCTGCTCTCAGAGTCGCAAGGCTCTCTCGTGGATCCTGGTAGATGGGCGAACAGATGGAATGATTGCGAATCAGTCATAGCGTAATGCTTCAACAGGGTTGATTCGAGCCGCACGACCTGCAGGCAGCAGACATGCCGCTAAAGCGCAAAGTGCAAATAGCAATGTCACAACGAGCAGGCTCCCAATTCCCACTTCGCCGCTGCGCATCCATCCGATCAAGGCTCTTCGGACAAAAAGGTCGATCGCCATTCCTGTGGCGATACCGGCCATGGCGCTCAGGAGAGACGGTCGAATGGCACTCCATAGAATGCGTATTCTGGGTTCACCGAGTGCTACTCGAACCCCAAATTCTGCGGTCCGCTGCGTGACGCTGTACGACACAACACTGAAAAGCCCAATCAGGGCCAGCAGCAATGCCATCGCTGAAAAACATCCGAACAGAACGGAAAAGAGGCGCTGTCGGCTCCATTGCGAATCACTAGCCAAAGCGTCTTCGAGAGTGCTCGCTCCTTCGGAGATTTGCTGGTCGAAACCGATGGAAGCAACTGTGGTTCGGAGTGCCTCCAAGTAAGCCAACGGATTACCTTGCGTCCGGATATTGAACTGCGCATACGGGGGGAGAAGTGTGGTGTAGGGCACATAAACGGCTGGTTGAACGGGATGATCGAGTCCCTCGTTCGGGATATCGCCCACAACGCCAATTATGGTGCGCCAATCCGAACTGGCAGAGGAAGCAGCTATTAGTGGCGCAGTGGAGACCAGATCAGGGATTCGAATCTGCAATCCAATTGGGTTGGCCTGTGACCCAAACCGGCGCGCAAAAGTTTCATTTACTACGGCGACTCCGTCGCCGCGGAGATTCTCAGCTTCGCCCCAAATCTGGCCGCCGAGCAATGGGACGCGCATGGCCGAAAAGAAATTCCTCCCGACTGTGAGGATCTGCGAACTTTGTTCCTCGCCGAACGTTTGCCCGAGGATTTGAATTTTCCGTTCGCTCCCACCATTAGGCGGATAGACATCAATGCTTATGCCGACAGAAAGTACGCCCGGTACGGCTGCCATCTTTTGACGAATCTGCTCAAACCACGCAGCTCGGGCAGACCGGGATTCAATATTGCTCCACGCAGCCTTATCGTTCCAATGGGCCATAATGCCCGCGTTTAGCACGTTGTGCGGATCGTATCCAAGGTGCACTTGCGTAACGCGAAGAAAGGCACCCATCGCAGTGGTCCCTGCCGCCATAAGCAAGAGAGTCAATGCTGTTTGCGCGGCGATCAGCAGATTCAAATTACGAGTCGTATTACCGCCCGCGATGGTGCGCGTCGTAGATTGAATGGCTGGAGCTAATTGTGGGCGAGAGAGGCGCAGAGCTGGTGCAAGGCCAGAGAGAATGCCGCCAGTAAAAGCCAGGGTAATGCAAAACGCAAGGACTGGCAGGCTAATTCGGACCACGGATTCCGCCGGGAAGGTGTTGGGAGAGAGCTTCAAAGGCAACTCGGCGAGCCACCACGAGGAGGCAACACCGAGAATGGCGCCAGCAAAGGAGATGACAAGAGCTTCTACCAACAGCTGACGAATAATCCGCCATCGGCTAGCTCCAAGAGCTCCGCGCACGGCAAGCTCTTGCTGCCGCGCTGTTCCTCGGGCAAGGAAAAGGATCGCGCAGTTGGCACAGCCAATGAGCAGCACGAAGATCACACCCGCCAACAGTAGATAAAGCGTCCGACCCGTTTTCTGCTCGTAAGGAACGACAATGGGCTGAAGTTGAAGGTGAAATTCTTTCGGGAAATGCTTCGGCGTTTCTTGGGCAAACTGATGGACAATTGTCCCGAGATCGGCATTGGCGGCCGTGAGGCTAATTCCATGTTTGATCTTGATCCAGGGCACATAGGCAGAGTCGGGCAACAGACTATGCGGGAAATAAAGATCACCAACGCCCAATGTGTCGTTGAAAGCAAAAGTGCGAGGCATGACGCCAATGATCGTGTAAGTCTTACGATCGACTTGGACAGTGTGGCCAATAACTGACGGGACACCATGGAAGTAGCGCTGCCAGAAGCGATAATTGAGGACGACGACGGGCTGACCTCCACCCTGGGCGTCGTGGGGTTCTATATCCCGGCCGAGGAGGGCATGTACACCGAAGAATGAATCGGCGTTTTCGGTCAGATAAATGGCGCGCACGTCCTCAGGCAAATCATTCCCGGTGATTTCAGCATTTGCGCTGGAAAATCCAAGAAGGCTTTCTATGGAGTTCGCACGATCGAGCGTAAGGAACTGCGATCTGGTCATCGCGAACCAAGTCGGGATTTCCGGGTTCTTTTCATTGATAACGACGGGGTTCGTGATGCGCTCGGAGTCCACATAAGGAAACGGATGCAGAAGCACGGCATGGATGAGACTAAACATGGCGGTCGTAGCGCCGATGCCAATGGCCAGCGAGAGGATTGCAATGCTCGCGAAGCCCGGATTGCGAAGGATTGCATGTAGACCGTAGCGAATGTCGGCGCCGATTTCGTCGAAGAGCCGTAGACCAATCGCTTCGCGATATTTCTCCTTTTGGGTATCTGCTCGTCCGAAGTTGGCCGTCGCCTGACGGTGCGCTTCTTCCTCGGATACGCCGCTTCGCATCAGATCGTTCGTGTATTCATCAATGTGGAATCGAGCTTCTGCTTCGACCTCATCGTTTGTGCGAGTAGGGTGAACGACGGCTTTCCACCAGCAACGGAAGGTTGTGAGAGCGCTCATGCATCCTCCGGTTCGGCCCGCAGGATGTTGGCCACCACACCCGCCATATCGGTCCACTTTGCAGTCTCTTCCTTGAGTTGCTGTCGGCCGGATTTGGTAAGCCGATAGAACTTGGCTTTACGGTTGTTCTCTGATTCTCCCCACTCGCCTGTAATCCAGCCCCGCCGTTCAAGGCGATAAATGGCCGTGTAAAACGAACCTTGCAGGATTTCCAGTCGTTCTCCTGAAATCTGCTGAATTCGAAGTAGAATCCCGTATCCATGGAGCGGCCCCAGAGAAGTCGCTTTGAGAATGAGCATTTCCAATGCTCCCTGCGGCAGGTCTATCGTCTTCGCCAATTCGGTCTCCTATTCGCAATAGGAGAGTATACCCGCTCTCCTATTTGGTCAAGGAGAGCCGGGCCGTTTAGATCCGTTCCTACACACGTCCGTCGTTGACGACCGATAAATTGCCGAGTGTTAAATTGCGGAACCCATTGGCCCGGACGGTGCGTCTGCAAGAACCGTCTAGGCAACCCGTTTCGAATGATCAGGAATCTAAGCTGAAATGCGCTGCTACCAGCTCCAGGGGATGCCTGTCCTCGCAGGCTCGCCTAATTCCTACAGCGCCGGATGGGCTCTTGAGGGCTTCGCGAAAGCAACTCTTCACTGCCTCTATCGTTCTGATTCCAATCGTAGTTATAACCTTCGTAAGCGTTCGGTCCAGCAGTTCAAAACTCAATGATCGAGATCCCGATTCGCTCCTCAAAAAAGCGGATTCGCTGTCATGGAACAACAACTGGATTCGCGCCGAGCCGCTCTATCACCGCGCGGAATTGCTGTATGCGCAGCAGCACCGCCCATCCAAAGCGCTCTATGCGCACGTGAGCCAGATCCCGCCTAATGCGGAATCTTCCAGCCTGACCGCCTCGATCTTCGGTCTCACCCAGGACCTGGCTCGACCCGAAGCCGCCGACCCCGAAACGCGGCTGAGAATCCTGACGATCCGCGGCATGTTGGAGGTCAATTACGACGCGGCATCGTCCCGGAGCACTTGGACGCAAGTGGCCGAACTTGCCCGCCATCTCAGTCATTTCGAACTGGCCAGCCGTGCTGTTGGCGAACAGGGCATCGCCGCGTTCCTCCTTGGCGACATCAGTGCAGCAAAGAAAGACGTTCTTGAGGCGTGGACGCTTGCCAAGGTTTTGCATGATCCCGCGGCAAGCGTTCGGTATGCGAGCGTCTATGGCGCCGGCTTGGTCGAACTGCGCCGGTACAAGGAGGCGCTCACTCCCCTCGACGAAGCCATCAAGATCACAACAGCACATCCCGAAGTCGCCTATCCCACGATCGCAGTGAATTCCAAGGTCGATGCGCTACGCGGTCTACAACGGTACAACGGGGCGCTGGCCCTTTCCCGCGATGCATTGGCGCATCTCCCAAATGCCTCACTCAAAGGTCACGAATTTCAGATTCTGATGTCTCGCGCCGAAATCTACGAGGACCTCAATCAATGGGATCTGGCCATTGCCGATTGCGACCATGCCCTCAATGATGCCCGCACCCTCTCCTTCTGGAGGGGCATCACCCAGGCAGGTGGATTTCTGGCGCTTGCCTACGAGCACCGAAATCAATTGCCCGAGGCTCTGAAGGCCATCGATGAAGCGATCGAGGCCAACACCCATATTCCCGATGAGCTGTACTTCGTTCCGAGGAATTTAGCGATCAAGGCAGAAATCACGCAGCAGCTCGGCAACGCGAAGGAATCAGACGAGCTTTATCACAAAAGCGCCGCGCTCATCGATGTGATGCTAGCGCACGCGCCCACTCAAAACGTTGAGCGCTTCGTGCTCGGCGAAATGGGGTACGTCTACTCAGGATATTTCGCATCACTCTGCGCACAGAAGAAATACGACGACGCATTCCGCACGCTTGAAGAGGCTCGCGGGCGCGTGGAAGCCGAGGCTTTGCAGCATCACGGAACAGTGATACCGCATGCGCCGACGCCTGAAGAGCAGCGGCTGACGAAATTGAATCTGGCGCTGATCGACACCGATGATCCCAAACAGCGCGCGCAGATCACGGACGCGATCTATCACACAGAGCTGTCGGTTGACTCGACTTCTCTTGAAGGGCAAACCGCCACGCGTCCGATTCGCCTTGCTGAGTTTCAGCGCGATCTCAATGATTCAGACCTCGTTGTCGAGTACGTCGTGGCGGAACCTCATTCACAGGCGCTGGCGATCACAAAAACCACCGTGCACCCATATACTCTGCCGGGGCAAGCGGCACTAGAAGCCGACGCGAGCAGGTATCGCCATGAGCTCCGCACGCAGGGCATCGATCCCGCCCTTGGTCAAAAGCTCTTCGATGAATTGCTCGGCCCCATCACAGAGGTGCGCGAAAAGTCCCATCTGATTTTGATCCCAGATGGTTCGCTGCACTTGCTTCCATTCTCAGCGTTGGTTGACCACAACCAATATCTTCTGCAGACGCACGAAATCAGCGTGACACCGTCTTCCACTGTTCTTCACATTCTGAAAGCACGGGAGCGTGCGCGGAATGAGCAATCACTCCCGTACGTCGGCGTAGCCGCTTGGAATCAAACCGCCGATACCCGCAATTTCATCACGCGCGCCATCGCCGGCCCAGAACGGAGTGAGCTTACGCCGCTTCCCGACAGCCAAAGGGAGGTGCAATCGATTGCGACGACACTCCCGAAGCCCAGCACGATTCTGCTGGGAGAGGACGCGACCAAAACGCACTTCGAGAGCTTGCCGCTCGGCAGGTTCAACGTGCTTCATCTGGCTTTGCACGGCTATGCCGATATCGACTACCCAGATCGCTCGGCGCTCGTCTTCGCGCCCAAACCTAGCGAGAGCGACGACGGCTTGCTTCAAGTTCGAGACATTCGCAGAATGCACCTGAACGCAAAGCTGGTGACGCTCTCCGCGTGTAATACCGGCGTTGGGCCGGTAGGCGAGGCCGGCGTCGCAAATCTCGTGAACGCTTTCATTGAGGCCGGCGCCGAGAGCGTTGTATCCACTCTGTGGGAGCTTGAGGACCACTCAACCTCGCGATTGATGACTGACTTCTACCACCATGTGGCAATGCATGAACCCGAAGCGCAGGCACTCAGAGATGCACAACTTCAGCTCATCAAAGAGAAAGATCCACCGTACTTCTGGGCGAGCTTCCAGCTCGTCGGCAACCCCGATACCGTGCTTTAATCCATCCCCTGGAGAGGACTCAAATGACGCTTACCCGTTCTGACCGGCAAAATCTTTTGGGCAAGATCACCACTTTGGTAGCGCAGAAATATTACGATCCTGCATTCGGCGGCAAAAATTGGGAACAGATTGTCTCCAGGCACAAAGACTCGATCGTTCAGGCTGAGACGGTGGACGGATTCGAGGCGGCCGTAACAAGCATGCTTCAGGATCTGAATTCGAGCGGCATGGGCCTGCTCGGTCCCACGACCAAGATCACACCGCGCAGTGCGATCAATGCGAGTTTTCGTCGCGTCGAGACGCCCACGGATGGAGCGCGTTGGGTCTTTCAGGATGTGCTGCCCGGAGGCGTAGCGGCTCGCGCCGGTGTCCGGCCTGGCGATGCATTCATCTCAGCCAATGGCATCGATGTGGCGTCTGTTCAGCCGCCCGCATTTCCAATGGGCGAACGGATTCCCATTGTCGTTTCCAGAAACGGAGACAGAACAGAGAAGCGTTTGGACCTGGCGACACAGGACCCGAAATACAAGGACAACCCCTATTCAGAGCCGGACAGCGTGACCGCGGGAATTGCCTCCGACTCCGTTGGCACAGTAAAGGTGAGTCTTTTCCCTGGCAAGATCGGCATCGATTTTGCAAATCATGTCGATACCGTTTTCCGCGAGAAGATTCCGAACGTGAAGCGCCTGGTGATCGATCTGCGCGGAAATCCTGGCGGGGGAATCGGCGGCATCCAGCTGATGAGCTATCTCACGCCGTCGAAGATTCCCATTGGTTACAGTTTGGATCGTCCAACCGCGGAGCGCGGCTACGACAAGACAAGCCTCCCCAGGTTCGATCGCGTGCCCAAGTCCAAGCTGGAGATTCCGTTTCTGGCCATCAAGTTCTTCGGGAAGAAATCCGTCGTGCTCGAAACGTCGGGTTTGGGAAAGCAGAGCTTCCACGGCCGTGTGGTTGTTCTTGTCAATGAACACACGACTGGAGCGGCGGAGATGCTGGCCCAATTCGTCCAGGAGAATGGGCTTGGCACCATCGTTGGCGGCAAGACCCCAGGCCGGCTCGTTTCACGATCAGCCTTCAAGATCGGACACGATTACCGAGTCGTCATTCCAATCGGAGCGTACGTGAGTTGGAAGGGGAATCGCATCGAGGGCAAGGGAATCACCCCGGATATCCCCGTAGATTGGTCCTACGAGGCTGCTCTCCATGGCGACGACAATCAATTTTC
Source organism: uncultured Acidobacteriaceae bacterium (assembly GCA_963838295.1). GTDB lineage: Bacteria > Acidobacteriota > Terriglobia > Terriglobales > Acidobacteriaceae > Telmatobacter. Next base: position 527,675 of record CAWIQS010000014.1, on the reverse strand, counting down.
TAAGGCAGTTCAATTCGCTGAGGGTTTGGGTTGAGCGCACCATTGAGCCTGACTCGCTGTCTGTGCACCCGAAACATCCGCATCGGCAGTTACTCGACCAGAACTTGAGCGGATCTTAATTGCTTGCTACCGTTCGGATCAGAAGGTCGTCCATTAAAGAAAGTGGGAGACTGCGCCCAAAGCCACAAGTGTGCTTCGTGAGCGCGGACCAGCGCAGCAGCGTCGATGGGAGGGTTATGACATTGGCGATTCGGATTCGTTGTTTCGAAATGCTGATTGTGATGTTGGCAGTGGCGACACCCGCCTTCGCGCGGATAGAAGCACGTGGATCCCTCTCGGGTTGCGAAAAGGAGAAGGCGCTGGACTATCGGACGCCGTCGCTCTGGGCCCGAATGGTTGACGCGCTAAACAATCAACCTAAGTCGTCCCCGCTCAGTTCGTTGGCGAGTTATTACACGGCTGAGTTGCTTCTCCAGCAGCGCGAATATCAAGCCAGTGTGAACGCCTTCCGAGACTCCCTCCGTGGAGACGGGGATCCCGAGTGGACCAAGGTTTGGAGCCACATCCAAATCGGAAAAATCTTCGACATTACTCACCAACGCGAACGGGCTGTCGCGCAATATCAGTTAGCTATTCAATCCGGCGACAACACTGATGGAGCGATCAGTCAGGCTCGCGAATTGTTGGAGCACCCGTTCGAATGGTCAGGAGACCGTTGAAGGGGCCCGCCCGGATCGGTCTGCCAATCGTAGAACGCGCCAACGTCCCCCCTCTTTGGATCGGGATCATCACTTATTCTGAACGTTCAGGGGATAGTAGTACGTCCCGTTGTCGCTTTCTCGGACCGTGGCCAGGAAGTACGATCCCGCCTTTGCATCTCGCAGATCGAGCGACACATCCAGGAGCAAACGTTGGCCGTCCCCTAGGGTTTTCCCTGTTCCACGCGCGACGATCGCTGTGCCGGCCCTGTCCTTGGAGACCGCGACAACGTAGCTCCCAGCATCGCTAAACCGCGGAAGAATTAAGTGCAGATGCACAAGGGTGGAAGGAAGCGAGACCGCCTCAAGCGGGTTCGGATCAGCTCCGCCACGTATGGTTCCGTGGTCAAAGAGATCAATTGTCCGGTCCACCGCGGCAAGTTGCCCAGCTTGTCTCTGTGTCTGATTCGTTACAGCGTTCTCATCGGGCCTCTTGATGATCGTTTTCACTCCGAAGAGGCCGACCGCTAAGAGCAAGCAGGCCGCGAAAGCCCAAGCGAGAATTCTCCGTCGCGAGGCGCGTTTATCTTCGAACTGTCCCTTAAAACTCCGGAACTCTGTAAAACACGGCGAGCACGAAGCCAGGTGTAGCCGGGCAGGATGATCAGCAGGCAGGCGATTCTCCGCGATGTCCTTTAACGTCTTCTCGTCAGGACATCCCTGCCGTTCGGGATTCGGATTTGCTTCAAGAAAGAATTGTCGAGTCGGTTTCACATTACGCTCAGGATTACCAAATCTTAAAGCCAACTGCTCGTGGTCGGGCCATGGTTCCGTTATCTTCTCCCTTTTGATTCCAGGTTTCGGAGAGAATCGCTGCCATCCTGTCCCTTGCGCGTTGGATGGCCTTTGCCGCAGCCGAATAGCTAATCTCAAATACCTTTGCGATTTCTTGAGGCCCGAGGTCCTGCTCCAACAGGACGAGAATTTGTCGATCCCGTTCGCTCAGTTGGGCCTTCATCTCCGCAAACAACACGCTTAGATCGGGTGATGTTGCGGGCACCGGTTCGGCTTTTCTGACCTGTTCAAGATCGTCGGGTTCAAGCATTACCTCGATTGCTGGATGCGCCCGATACCACTCCTGCAGTTTGCCCGACAGAGCGGCGACAGCATAGCGTCTTGGGAATTCGATCCGATCTTGGCGCCGGCACATCGCAAGTGCCAACGCCTCGGCCATCTCTGCAAGCACGGCATGATCAAAGTGCTGATATTCCCGCTCAGCCCATCGATAAGCCGCTTCAACTGCGAGGCGCACCTGCGGGGGCACAGGTTGCCCATGTTCGTCGACAAGATGAAGAAGGGTAGCAGCCATCAAACGCCGAAGCTTGCAGGATCAGAAAAAAGTATGAAAGTGGGTGTCAAACTTCAGGACGATTCAACAGCTATGGGAGTAGGGGCAAATTAAGCCCCTGATACCGAAAGAATACTGAACTGTTTGACGCAATTCATGCAGCACAAGTTGGTTCACGCAACGCCTAAACCAGACAGGAGAGCATTCCCCCAATGGCCTACCTGATCGAGCGCAAGAGCCAGACCATCTTCGTCACCGCCACCTCAATTGTCGCCAAAGGAAAGCCACGCGAAATGATCGTGGAGAGCCGCCCGGAATACGCCGTCGTACAGCTCGCCGGCGTTGAGCAGAAATTCCCTGTGCCGTGGGAGGAAGTGTACGCTGTGGCGAAGAAGAGGTACGAGGCCAATCTCCAAATCGAGCGCACGGCGCTTGAGAGACGGAGGCGTGCCACCCGATCAAAAGGGTAGCGATCAGCCGATGGTCTCAATCGCCCGAGGACCCCACCGGGCTGCCCGACTCTCTCTCGGGAGAACCGGATCGCGTGGCCCGAGGGATTCTACTCGCGATCCAAGCTTCGATGTCCGATTCAAGCCATCCCACCGCGCGAGCACCGAGCGAAATCGGCTTCGGAAAGCGTCTCGCAGCGATTTTTTCATAAATGCTGCTTCGCGAAAGTCCAGTGCGATCCTTAACTACTGGTAGCCGAAGAATCTTCTCATCCATTCTTTGTTTTCCTCATTGCGCTCTTCCGCGCGATACGGACTCGACCGTTGCCATTTGCACATAGTTCGTCGACGTAATCAGACCAGCTTTGGAGCATCTCCCGGCGCTGTTCTCTGTATTCGGCTCGGTTGTAAACACCGCGCACGCCCCCGATGGTGTGGTTTAACGCCTTCTCCACAACATCCGATGAGAATCCGCGCTCATGCAGGATCGTGGAGCCGGTTCGACGCAAATCATGAATAGTGAATGGCGGGATCGGGAAGTTGACGCCTTCCAGAGCCTTGTTGAGTGCATTAGATGCAAATGGCTTGGTGAGGCTTCCACGACCTGGTAGGACGAAGGCTGAGTCGCCGGCAAGCGTCTTCAATTCCTCAAGAATCTGCGTTGCCTGAATCGACAAGTAGACGATATGAGGCTTTTCATTCTTGACGCTTGTTCCCGGCAGCGCCCACTCTCCTAGATCGAAATTCACTTGTTCCCAACGGGCATGGAGCAGTTCCGACTTCCGCACGAGCGTAAGCAGAATGAGGTTCAACGCGAGCTTGAATTGGCGCCTGATGTTCGAGCGATAGAGGACTTCCAGGTATGTCCTCACTTCGTCCGGAGATAGCGAGCGAGTGCGAGGACGAGCGCGAGTGATAAAGCGCATTGGAGTTGCGTTCACCGGATTCACGGAAACCAAGCCGCAGACGATCGCATAATCGAACACTCGCTTGAGTAGATTGCGGATCTGTGCGGCAGACGATTCGAACCCGTTGTCGCGTTTCCGGAAGACGAGGCGCTGCACGTCCTGGGCAGTCACGTCCTTCATCTGTTGCGCGCCAAACGACGGATAGATTTCCTTCTCAAGGTAGCGGCGGAGCTGTATCGGATTCTTCCAAGTTTTCTCGATCACTTCCTTGAAATACCGCTCACAAAAATCGCGTACGCTCGTGGAACTCGCAAGCGCGACCTTTTCCAGCTGCTTTTGGCGTGCTGGCGACTCACCGCGGAATACGGCTGCGGCGAGCTCATCTCGTTTGACCCTGGCTTCTTTGAGTCCAACAACCGGGTAGCGACCAAGCGTCACCTTTTCGGTTTTCCCATTCAGCTGATAGCGATATCGCCAACATGCCGTGCCGCTGGACAGAACCTCGAGGGCCAGACCGCGCGCATCCGTCAGGAGGTAAGGTTGAGGCTTAGGTTTCAGGTTTCTGAGCTGCAGATCTGTAAGCGCCATATCGATTCTCAGATTGTCCATGAAGAGCCGATTTCGTGTCCATAGGCGCGCGATGGACAATCGAATGGACAAGAAAATTTCCGGCTAACGCTGGATTATCTGAGCGTAATCTACCGTAATCTACTGACCTAAAATATATTTACAGACAAACGGCACCTATGAACTTTTTTGCCTTCAACACGTATCACTTGCCGATGCAGAAAGTCGAGAAAATTAGATTGAGGATGTCGTCCGGGGTGGTTTGGCCGGTCAGGGAATCTAGCGCCCACAGGGCTCGATAAAGATCCAGCAGAATCATCTCGTGGGGGATGCTGGTTGCGTTGGCGTTGGCGGCGTCTTGCATTGCTGTTCGCGCGGTGACGATTGTCTGCTGGTGGCGAAGGCTGGTGAGCAAGCCGGGTTCCGCTGCCGCTCCGCCCGTAGCTAGCGCTACGATCCTGTCGCGCAGCGCGGCAATCCCCTCTCCCGTGAGCGCCGATGTGGCGACGGCTGGAATATGCAACTCATCGGTTGCCGATTGATCCCCGTGCAAAACGTCTCTGCCGTTGTTGGCCAGGTCGCTCTTGTTGATGGCGACGAGAGCGGAGCGGTCGTGCAATGCCGCGAGCAGGCTGCGTTCTTCGTGGTTGAGCGGCTGGGTTGCGTCGAGAACGACCAGGACGATTGCGGCGTCTGCCAGGGCCTCGCGGCTGCGGGCGATGCCAAGCTGCTCTACTTCTTCAAAGGCTTCACGCAGGCCGGCGGTATCCACGAGTTCCAGCGGAATTCCTTCGAGCGAGATGCGTTCGGTGACGAGATCGCGGGTTGTTCCAGGAGTAGCCGTGACGATGGCGCGGTCGCGCTCCACGAGACGATTGAACAGCGAGCTCTTGCCGGCGTTAGGGCGGCCGACGATGGCCATTGTCAGGCCATCGTGCACAATGCGGCCACGCGCGAACGAAGCTTCAAGCGCGATGAGTGGCGGAATGATCTCGTCAATGCGGCGGACAATTTCGGCCTGGGGCGCAACGTCGACGTCGTCTTCGGCGAAGTCGATGCCGGCCTCGAGCAGGGCGATCAATTCAACCAGGGATTCCTTGTTGGGAGCGACACGGCGGCTGAGCGCGCCGCCCATCTGGCTGGCGGCCTGGCGCGCCTGGGTCAATGTCTGGGCGTCGATCAGATCGCGGACGGCCTCGGCCTGCGTGAGGTCGAGCTTGCCGGCGAGGAACGCGCGCTCGGTGAATTCGCCAGGATTTGCGAGACGCGCACCGAGCGAAAGGGCTCGACGCAACAGCAAATCGAGAACCACTGGTGAGCCATGTGCTGCGATCTCCACGAGTTCGTCGCCGGTATAGGAATTTGGCGCGGCAAACCGGGTAACCATCGCCTCATCGATGCGTTCGCTGCTCGCATCGTTTTCATCGAGCACCTCGGCCAGGCGAGCATGCCCATGCTCGAGCGGCTGGCGGAGGCGGATGAGCTGGGCTGCAATCGACGCTGCCTGCGGGCCGCTGAGGCGCACGATACCGATTCCGCCGCGGCCCGGGGGAGTGGAGATGGCGGCGATGGTGTCGACGATCGCGGCGGTAATTTCAGGCACTTTCGATTCCCTGGTCACACGACGCCTCTTCTGAAGAGTGTATGCCGGGGGCTTACCCCCAATAGCCGCGTTATGCGGCGTCGCTGGTGGCGAGCCGGGAGTCACGCAGGGACTTGATATCGCGCATGGGGGGCTGGCCGAAGAAGCGGCTGTACTCGCGGTTGAACTGGCTCACGCTTTCATAGCCAACCTCGTAGGCCGCGGTGGATGCGTCAATACGTTCCATAAGCATGCGCTGCCGGGCTGTCTGCAAGCGAAGTTGCTTCTGATATTGGAGCGGGCTCATCGCGGTCAATGCTCGGAACTGATGGTGGAGCGTCGAGACTCCCATGCGCGCAACTTCGGCCAGTTCTTCCACGCGGAGCGGCTTGGCGAAGTTGGCGCGAAGCCAGGCGATGGCCCTTGCCGTTCTGTGGCTGAGATCGCCCGTGGTTGCGATGGCGCGAAGGCGCGCGCCTTGGGGGGTGCGGAGAATGCGGTAGACGATTTCCCGCTGGATCAAGTGGCCCAGAAAGGGAATGTCCTCGGGTGTATCAAGAAGATCGATGAGCCGGGAGCAAGCATCGAGCAGGCCGACCGTGGTTTCGCCGACCGCCATTCCACGCGTCCGAATGGATGCCGGGGGGTCAGGAAGATCTTCGCGGCTGATGACTTCGCGCACGATCTGCATATCGAGGCGAAGAAACATGGAGAGCAGCGGGACCTGTTGTGAAGCTTCGATGATCTGACCTACCGCGGGAACATCGATGGATGAAAGCAAGAACGACGACTCGTCGCAGAGGTATTCGATTCCTCCGAGGCTAACGCGCTTTTTGCCTTGGACGAAGACCGAAACGCTTGGCTCATAAGTGGCGTGAAAACACGGTGTTGGCTCGTCGCGGCGGTAAAGCGCCAGACCGGGCAGGGCGGTCGGATTCTCGCCCACGGATTGAACGCGTGCGGCGATCCTGCGCACCAGGTCTTTGCGCATTTCGATCGCCGACTTACGACGATCTTCGGTGTTCTCGGTCAATCTCATCATCGCGCGCTTGCAGCCCTCCATTTCCAGCCTAACGCCGGAAGATTTTCAATTGTGCACAAAAGTTAATGCCGAGGCAGGATCAGGCAAAGAAAGAGCAGGATTGGGAAAGCGGTGAAACGACTCTTCCCAATAGCTTCGGACATAGCGAGCGGATGGCCCAGTGACGGCGCCAAAGGAGAAGACCGATGAGCAGATGGATTGAGGAGGAATTGCACAAGATCGCGAAGGCCGACGACCTGCACATTGCGCCGTTCCGCGAGGATGGCAAGACCTATGGGACGCCGACGTGGATCTGGTCGGTTGCGGTGGGCGATGCGCTCTACGTGCGCGGGTACAACGGACAGGGGTCGCGCTGGTACCAGGCGGCGGTTCGCCAGAAGTCCGGGCGGATTAGTGCAGCGGGGATGACGAGAGAGGTTGCGTTTGAGCCGCTGGATGCATCAGGCGATGACCAGGTTAACGATCAGATTGATGAGGCTTATCGCGCGAAGTATCGGGGCAGCCCCTATCTGAAACCGATGATCGGCGAGCGGGCGCGGTCGGCAACCGTAAGGATTGTGCCGCTTTAGTGGTGAGTCTGTCCGCAGGCCTGAAAAGGCGAGGAGCAGACTCTTCGCTCACCACCCCCAAACTAAAAAGCGTTTGGGGCCCCTTTCTCTCAGAATGACACCCGCCGGTTATGAAAAGAATTCAAGAACCTACCCGGCATCATTCGGGCGGCGCAGACTTCGGAATTCTGCCATTGTGCAGCTTAAGGACCGATCCGTCACAAAATGCAGTTTTCCCTCTACAAAAAGGTTTTAGCAGCGATTTGAACGATATAATTTCTGCAGGTTTCCGCCGGGGGAAGATCGAACAAAACAGCCCGGCGGGACATATGATTTTCCAGGGTAGGCCAGTGAAGCTAAACACGCTGTACTCTGTTGCCCGCGGAGTTCCGGGCACGGCATTGAAGTTCTTATGCTCATTTGCATTCATCGCTCTGATCGGGCCAAGCATTTCGGCGGGGCAAACTGCTGCGCAGGCTACGGGCCAAGCGGCGGCACAGGCTGCGTGGAGCGGGGTGCTGCGCAACGCAGGCGGCGCGCCGATTGCCGGTGCGCGTGTGAAACTATCGTCCGGCGAGAGCAAGGCTGAGGGGCGCACGGGGGCGGACGGTCGATTCGTGCTGCCGCTGGTGCCTACGGGCAACTATCACCTGACGGTTGCCGCCAAGGGCAGTACTGTGGAACTTGCGCAGCCGGTGGAGCTGACAGCGAATACTCCGGAGGCGCTGGTGACGCTGTCGGGCCGCGGCGAGCTGACGGTGGCCACGCTCCAGAAAAAGGAGCAGGCCGGAACGGGCGGCGAGGAGCTTTCGAGCCAGGCGGTGAGCGAACTGCCGCTGAACAAGAGAGACTTCAGCACACTGCTGCTGCTGGCGGCCGGGACCATGACCGATGCCAACGGGGCCACGAATTTTACAGCTCAGTTTGCCATCAACGGGCAACGGGGAGCGGAAGCCACGTTTGCAATGGACGGGGCGGACGTCAGCGATCCCGAGATGGGCGGCGCTACGTTTTCCAACTTCAACGTGGATGCGGTGGAGAGCATCGACTCGAGTTCGGGGTGGTTGCCGGCGGAGATCGGGCGGGGCGCTTCGGGGTTTACCAACATCCACACGCGCTCTGGGGCAAGCGGATTTCACGGATCGTTTTTTGAATTTGTGCGCAACTCTTCATTTGACGCTCGCAACTACTTCGATAATCCGACGCCGGCATATCCAGGGCGCATTCCGCCGTTCCGGCGCAATGAGTTCGGGTTTACCAATGGCGGACCGGTTTACATTCCGCACGTATATGACGGACGCAAGCGGACGTTCTATTTCACGCAGTACCAGGGATTCCGGCAGGTACTGGGCACGACGCAGGTAATGCCGGTGCCTTCGGCGGCGCAGCGCCCGGCGGCGGGCAGCAACATCGTCTACGACCCGGTTACCTATCCCGATGGAAGCACGGACACGCTTGCGGTTCCGGTGGACCCGGCGATTGCGGCCATTCTGGCCCGGTATCCGATGCCGAACCTGGCGACCGGATCGTATGGAGCCAACACGTACGCTACGGCGTCGAAGGTGGTGACAAACGCGAACCAGTTTTCGCTGCGGATCGATCACAGGTTTTCCGCAAAGGACCAATTCTTCGCGCGATTCAATCGGGATGATCTGATGGGGCCGACGACGAATCCTGACCAGACGGCAGTCGATCCGGCGTTCGGTGTGGAGTACATCGATCACCAGCGCAACGTGGTGGGCATGTATACGCGGACGATCTCGCCGCGACTGGTGCTGGAGTCGTTGATCAGCATTACGCGGACGACGCCGGGGTTTCCGACGCCGGACCATACCGACCCCGCAGTGAAATTCAACGACGGGCTCTTCGAGGCATTCAACGCGGCGGGTGGTTCGGTGATGCAGGCGTACGGCAACCTGTTCCAGGGGCGGCAGACCCTTGCGTACACGTTGGGGACACACGCGGTACGCGCGGGGTTTGAGGCGCGCATCAATCGGGACACGACGTACTTTGGAACCAGCCCTAATGGCGAGTACGACTTTGGGGGCGGGAAGGCTTATGCGATTGATTCGATCGCTTCGGCGAGCGGGAAGCACAATTTGAGTCCGGGCGACCCGCTGCCAGATACGCTGTCGAGTTTTCTGACGGGCAGTCCGTTCGCGTATACGGTCGCGATTGCGCCGCCGTATTTCTCGAATGGCGAGCATATTGGACCGGCGGCGATCAGCAGGAACAACTTCAGCGCGTGGGTGCAGGACGCGTGGAAGATGACGCCGCGGTTCACGCTGGACTACGGCGTTCGATGGGATCTCTATACGCCAATTACGGAGCGGGCGCGACGCACGGGCGGATTTGTCCCCATCGACGGCACGATGCAGTATGTGATCAATCCGCAGCCAGGATACGCCACCGACTATCACGCGTTTGAGCCCCGCGTGCAGGCTTCATGGCAGGTGACGAACAAGCTGTCGGCACACGCAGGCGGCGCGATCATGACGGTCGAGCCGAATATCTGGCAGGACAATTTTCTTACCGGGTCGACGCCGTTTGTGATTTATCCGCGCCTGCTGTCGGCGTCGAACGCGCCGATCCATTATGGATTTCAACTGACGCCGTCGCAGCTTCCGCCTACATATACACCTGCCGGGGTGGATGTATTTACGTCGGGCAAAAGTACGACTGTGGCGCCTAACACAGTGATGGATGTCGACCGGTATGAGAAGGATGTCGCGGCGCTGACGCCGAACGGCGTGGTGAGCGCGCTCAACCTGAGCGGGATCGATCGCTCGTTTGATAACGCTACATTGTTCACGTGGACGGCGGGGGTGGAGCGCAGGATTGGCAACCTGACTGCCGATGCGAGCTACGTTGGAACAGATACTGAAAAGCTGCCGCGGATCAGCTATCCCAATGCATACCCCGGGGCCGATCCGGGATTCGCACCCTATACGCAGTTTGACAACGCTGGCGATGTAATCGGGGGATTCGGGGTGATGAATGTCATCACCGCGACAGCGCACTCGACATATCACGCGCTGCAGACATCCCTCTCGGGAACGGTCGGGCACGGAGGACCGGGCATCCAGGCGAGCTATACGTGGGGCAAATCCATTGACGACACTAGCCAGGTGATTGGAGGCACGGGAGGCACGGGTTCGATGTCCATCCCCTTCCCGCAGAACCCGTTTGATACTCATTCGGAAAAGGGACCGTCGTCGTTCGATGTGACGCACGGCTTTGGGCTGAGCCTGGCGCAGGACCTTCACCTGGAGAGCGCGGGATTTTTGAGCGGAATCAGCCGGAAAGCCACGGATGGATGGGAATTGCTAAGCATTTCAAGCATCAACTCAGGTTCGCCGTTTACTGTCTACTCGGGAATTCAGCAAACCGGCGCGGGCTCGAGCGGCGTGGACCGGCCGGACCAGATTGCGAAGCCGAAGCTTTCCACGGCGCGCAAGGACCGGCAGGACTACTTTGGGGAAGGCGCGAATAATGCGACGGATTTCTTCTCGATTCCGATTCACGTGGCCGGTGGCACAGGGCCGAACCAGGGCGTCTTCGGGACGCTGGGGCGGAATACGTTTCGCGGACCAGCGTTTTATAACTTCGACTTTGCGCTGATCAAGGACACGCCCTTAAGGACCGGCAGGAACGGAGCGGAACGCATGGCGCTGCAATTTCGCTCGGAGTTTTTCAACCTGTTCAACATCGTGACGATGGGTACGCCGGCGAATGTGATTAACGGATCGGGATTCGGCGAGATCAGCAAGACGGCGGGGAATTCGCGGCAGATTCAATTTTCGCTGAAGCTGATTTATTAGGACGAAACTCTCAAGAGGAGAGCACGAAAAGCAGATTCTTCGTTCGCCACCCCCAAACTGAACTGCGTTTGTGGCTCCGTTCGCTCAGAATGACGCTCCTATTCGGAATGACTCCTGAGCGGGTGGCTTTGCTTCTGGGCATTTCCCCACCTCGAGGGTGCCCGAGGATTAAGGACAACTGCAGGTTCCTCCGCTCCCCATTCGCTCCGCTCAGGGTCGGTCGGAATGACAGGGGTTAGTTTGAAGGACCGGTTTTAGAGCCGAGATCTAATCGGTTGCGGTTGAAGGGGCAGTTATTGCGCGCCCTGCTTCACGAACAGCCTTGCTGCTAGCAACGTGCTGCCGCAACCCATCAGGGTGAGCACCAGCGCCTGAATCCATAGTTCGCTGATCCCGGCTCCGCGGAGGATTACGCCGCGGAGGATCTGGATGTAATACGTGGCTGGGATCAGACGGCTGATGCCCTGGAAAAACGGGGGCATGTTCTCGATCAGGAAGATGTAGCCGGAGAGAAAGACCGAGGGCAGAATTGTTCCCATTGAGAGTTGAAATGCCTCGGCCTGGGTTCGCGCGCGCGTTGAGATCACAAGGCCGATGCCGAGAACCGTGAGCAAGAACGGAATCGAGAGTAAGAGAAGTAGAAAAACATTGCCGTGGATCGGCACGAGAAAAACAGTGCGCATGACGAGCAGGATTACGCAAAGTTCGCTGAAGGTGAGAACGCCGTAGGGGATCATCTTGCCGACCATCAAGCCGAGCGGAGCCACGGGCGTCATGGTGAGTTGTTCGAGGGTGCCGCGTTCGCGTTCGCGCACCAGGCTCAGCGCGATCATCAGAATCGCCATCACCTGGAGGAGGATCGCAATCAGGCCGGGGACAAAAAAGTTGGCCGAGCGGGTTGCGGGGTTGTAGAGCACCGACGGGCGCACCTCGATGGGCATTGCCCCGTCGGGCAGCACGCGGCCCAGGGATTCTTTGAGCGCAACGCCGGTCGCGGTGCTCATGGCCTGGCCTGCAACCGATGAGTCAGAGCCATCGACGAGGACGAGCACAGATGCGGTGGTGCCATCCTGCAGGCGGCGGGCGTAGTCGTACGGGATGCGGATGCCGACGCGGGCTTTGCCGCCACGGATCGCTTCGTACATCGCGTCCTGCGATTGGACGGAGAGCTTGAGATTGAAGACGTCGGAACCGGCGAAGGCCTGGAGCAGGCTGCGGCTGTCCTGCGTGTTCGATTCATCCAAAACAACCGTGGGAATCTGGCGGATGTTGGTGTCGACTGCGAATCCAAACAGAAAAAGCTGCAGCATGGGTATGAGCAGCGCAAAGAAAAGCGTGCCTGGGTCGCGGATGATGTGCAGGAACTCCTTGCGGCAAATTGGAACGAGACCGCGGAATAGGGTCTTCATCGCTGCGACTCCATGATGCGGTAGGTGAGGGTGACGAAGACGTCTTCGAGCGACGACTCGATGGTGTCGATCTTCGCCTGCGGAAGGTCGGCGCGCAGTTGCTCCAGTTTGCCAGTCTCGGCGAGTGCGTGGATGGTGTGGCCGAAGACGGTGGCTTCGCGAATGCCCGGAAGGTGGCGGATGTGGTCGAGCAATGCGGAGGGGTTCGGCACGCTGATCTGGATACGCGAGGTACCGGCGGGATTGGCGTCAGGGAGTTTCTGCAACTCGGCGACGGTGCCGATGGCGATCAGCTTCGACTGGTAGATGTAGCCGACGCGGCCACAACGCTCGGCCTCGTCCATGTAATGCGTGGTGACGAAGAAGGTGACGCCTTCGCCGGAGAGTTGAAAGAGCAAGTCCCAGAGCGCTCGGCGCGCTACCGGGTCGATGCCTGCGGTGGGCTCATCGAGAAAGACAACCTCGGGCGAGTGGATGATGGCGCAGGCAAGAGCGAGGCGTTGCTTCCATCCACCGGAGAGCTGGGCGGTGCGGCGGTTCATGTAGGGTTCAATGCCGGTGAGCGCCTGGACCTCGCGGGTTCGAGCGGCAGCCTGGTTGGCGTCGAGGCCGTAGATTCCAGCGTAGAAGTTGATGTTTTCCGCGACGGTGAGGTCTTCGTAGAGGCCGAATTTCTGCGACATGTAGCCGACATGACGGCGAATCTCGGCAGCATCTTTGCGTATGTCCATGCCAAGGATGTGGCCGGTGCCTTCAGAAGGGCGGAGCAGGCCGCAGAGGGCCTTAATGATGGTGGTTTTGCCGGAGCCGTTGGGGCCGAGGAAGCCGAACAGCTCGCCCTTGCCCACTTCGAAGCTGACGTCGTTGACCGCTGTGAACGAGCCGAAGCGGATGGTCAGGTGATCGGCTGATATGACGACGGTCATTCCAGGCGCACCGTCGCCGACATGCCCGATTTGAGAACCTGCTGTGCGTTATCGACGTAGACCTTGACGCCGAAGACCTCGTGCTCGCGGTCACTCTTGGTCTGCACGTTGCGGGGAAGGAATTCGGCTTGCGAGGCGATTTGGCCTACGTGGCCCTCAAAAGAGCGATTGCCGAAGCTGTCGACGCGCACCGTCGCGGGCTGGCCGAGTCGGACGTGGGCGAGATCAGTCTCCGGAATGTAGACCTTGACCCAGAGCTGCGAGGCTTCGAGCATCGTGATGACAATTCTGCCGGCGGGAACCAGGTCGCCGGGGCGAACGCTGACGACTTCAACTACAGCATCGGCAGGCGCTGTCAATTCTGCCTCGCGCAGGCGGGCATCGAGCTCGGCCACGGAGCCTTGCGCTTCTGCAAAGCGGCCGCGGGCCGATTCGATGTCCTCTCTGCGGAAGCCCTTGTGGGCGAGGACGGCAGCAGCTTCGGCCTGCTTGTACTTGTCTTCGGCGGCGCGCAGATCTTCAGGGCGCGTGCCGGCCTGGAGCAGGGCAAGATGCTGTCGGGCTGACTCGGCATGCTGGGCGGCAGCATCGCGCTTATCGCGGGAGTCGTCGAACTGCTGGCGCGAGATGGTATCGGTCGCGATCAGCTTTTGCATTCGCTGGTAGGTGACTTCGGCGTTAGTTGAGTCGGCAGAGGCGGCGGAGTAGTCGGCCTGGGCCTGATCGATTTCCTGGCGGCGGGGACCACTGCGAGCTGCGTCGAATGCAGCTTGTTGCGCGCGGGCTGTGGCATCGGCTTGCTGAATTTCTTCGGGGCGATTTCCTCGCAGCATCTTGTCGAGATCGGCTTGTGCCTGCTCGACCTTTGCCTGGGCCTGGGTGCGCTGTGCCTTCAGTTCGTCGCATTCGAATTGAACGAGCAGTGTTCCTGCTTTGACGATCTGGCCTTCTTCGACGGGGACTTGCGTGACACGGCCGCCGATCTTCGATCCGATCTGAATCTCGCGGGTCTCAACCGTGCCCGAATAGTCGAAACGGCTACGATGCGCCACCCAGGCAAAGATGCCCCAGATGACGGCGATGAGCACCAGCGCGGCGACTCCGGCAATCAGGATGCGGCGCTTCATGCGATTCCCTTCCGCAGAATCGGGGCCCGCGCACGGTTTCGACGCATGCCCACAACAAGCCTTGCGTTGCGAGGCGGAGAAAGGTTTCGCAACACTTTCAGCATGGCACGTGTGTGGAGAGGCGCTGTGAGCTGAAACACACAGTTCGGCGGGAAATCAATGGCTTATGATCGAAACCAGAGATGCGGATACGGATTTGCAGTTTTTTATTGGCCCTTTTTGCCGGCTTGGCAGCCCTCACGATGATGACTGGATGCAAGTCGCTGCCACCGTCAAAGCCGGAGTCGGAGTGGACGCCGGAAGAGGCGCAAGGGGCACAGGTGTTTCACCAGGCCTGCGCGAAGTGCCACTACCCGACGACGACGCAGGGTCTGCACGGGCCGGGGCTGCAGGCCATCACCAAGATCAAGGCAATGCCCTCGGGCGCGCCGCCTACAGATGATCGTTTGACTGCGGTGATTCAACACGGACATGGCACCATGCCCGGCACTGCTCTCGACGATCAGCAGCTGCATGACCTGCTGGCTTATCTGCACACGCTATGAGCGACGAAGAGCGCGCGCCCGCAACGAATCCTGTAGAAGAAGACAAAGACTCGGCCGGAGAAATGCGCGGCCTTCCGGTGAAGCAAGAGTTGCTGCCTTTGCCCGGGCTAGCCGCGATTTCGCTGTATCTCGTGGTGCTCGCGGTGGTCATTGTTGTGGGAGTGGTGGGTGGACACTATCCCGCAATCTTCCTGGTGCTACCGGTGTTTCTTTTCGCATCGTGCGGCGGATTGTTGATGCGGTTTCGCTGGGCGTGGGCGATGGCATTGTCTGCCGTGCTGATGCTGGGCGGCTATAACCTGTGGATCTTCGCGCGGCAGCACATGATGCCCGCGTTGATTCAGGGAATGCTGAACATGGTGTTCTTCTTCTATCTCGTGCGGCCTGAGGTGCGGGAAAAGCTGCGGTAGTGGGCCGGGGCTGAAGCCCCGCTGCCATTTCATGGTCATTCAGGGACCTGAAGGTCCCTGCTCCCTCCCATCCTGCTCCCTTCCATCGTTCGTATTGCATCGCGATTCAGGGACCTAAATGTCCCGGCTCGCTCCTATATTGTCGTGGAAGCAGATTGACGCGGGATGGTAATCTCATGGCCATGTCCCCGAAATTGCTGAGACGTGCTGCTTTTGTTTTGCTGATTCTCTCCGCACCCTTTGCCGCATACGCCGCTGACGCGCCGAAGAAGCGCGACATCAACCTCGATGATCTTGCGAAGTTGCAACGCGTGAGCGGGCCCGTTGTCTCGCCCGACGGCGAATGGGTGGTCTACTCTGTCGGCCAGATCGATACCAAGGAAGACAAATCGCAGTCGCATCTGTGGATGGTGAAGTGGGATGGTTCAGTTCATCTGCAACTGACCTATGGCAAGGAAGGCGCAGGCTCGCCGAAGTTCAGCCCCGATGGGCGCTACATCAGCTTCACGTCATCCCGGCCCGGAACGGTAAAGGGGGACCAGGTCTGGGTGATGGATCGAAGCGGCGGCGAGGCCGAGCAACTCACGAACATTACAGACCAGAACATCCAGGGCTATAGCTGGTCGCCGGACTCGAAGAAACTGCTGCTCACGCTGCATCCCAAGGCGGAGCCCGATGCGGAGGAGGGCAAGCCGCCAGCGCCTCCCAAGCCCATCGTCATCGATCGCTACCACTTCAAGCAGGACATCCAGGGCTATCTGCGCAACGACGCGTACAACGCTCTCTACCTGTGGGACCTGACTACCAAGAAGGCCGAAAAGCTGACCACCGACAAGAACGTGAATGAGAACGAGGCCGAGTGGTCGCCGGACGGCAAGTGGATTGCTTTCGTCAGCAACCACGACCAGGATCCCGATCGCACCAACAACACGGATGTATTTGTCGTCGAGGCGAAGGCGGATTCGGCCGCTAAAAAGCTAACGACGTGGAGCGGCCCGGATGGAGGGCGCCTCGCGTGGTCGCCGGACTCAAAGTCGATTGCGTACGCGCAGGGTGCCAAGCTTGAGCTGCTGGAGTATTCGCAGGCCAGGCCGGCCGTGGTGACCCTGGATGGGGCCGTCAGCTATCCCGCGGCGAAGTTCGATCGCGGTGTGAGCCAGCCGTTTTTCTCCGCGGATGGACATCTCAGGTATCTCGTCGCGGATGATCGCAATGAATACCCGGCCGAAGTAGAGCTTGCAGGAAACGGCATCAAGCGCGAGCTCTCGCAGCAGGGAGCGGTGATGACGTGGGACCAGGCGGGCGGGCACACTGCGGTCCTCTACACCAACGACACCAGCCCGGCCGAGATTTATGCGCTGGAGAACGGGGCAAATGGGACACTGCGCAAGCTCACCACGCACAACGACGCATTGGTCGCAGAACTGAACCTCGTTCCCACCGAAGACCTTGATGCGAAGGACAAGGAAGGCGTCGAAGTCCACGGACTGCTGACCAGGCCGGCGGGCTTCAATGCAGGGACGCCAGTGCCGATGATCCTCTTCGTTCACGGCGGTCCGAACGGGCAGGATGCACATACCTTCGATTTTCTGCGCCAGTGGCTGGCCACCAAGGGATACGCGGAGCTGAACGTGAACTATCGCGGCAGCTCAGGGCGCGGGCAGGACTACGCCAAGGCCATCGCGGGGGACTGGGGCCACTTTGAAGTCGAGGATCTGCTGGCCTGCGTCGATAAAGCGGTTGCGCTGGGCGTGGCCGATCCTAATCGGCTGGCAGTGACCGGCTGGAGCTACGGCGGAATCCTGACCGACTACACCGTGGCAAGCACCGATCGTTTCAAGGCCGGCATCAGTGGGGCCGGCGTGGCGGCGCCGATGTCGTTCTACGGAGTCGACCAGTACATCCTGCAATACGACAATGAACTTGGACCACCGTGGAAAAATCTGCAGCTCTACATCAAGATGAGCTATCCCTTCCTCGAGATCGACAAGCGGGTGCATACGCCCATGATGTTCATGGGTGGAACGTCTGACATGAACGTGCCCTTGATCGGCGGCGAGCAGATGTACGAAGCGCTCAAGTCGCTTGGTAGGCCGGCGGAACTGGTTGTGTATCCGGGACAGTTCCACGGATTCACGCGGCCGAGCTTTATCAAGGATCGCTATGAGCGATGGCTGGGGTGGTGGGACAAATATCTGAAAGCGCCAGCGGCTGCGCAGCCGAACAAGCAGGCGGAATAGGCTGGCTCCCAGGTCCCATAAGCAAGACCTGCGGCACCCCGCGGAATAGAGGCTGGTCGGGTTTTTATTCCTCAAATGCAGAGTCGCGATGCCTTGTTGCCGGCGCGACGTCGGCCTTGCGGCGGAACATGCCAATCAATGCGATCACGGTGGCGACAAGCAGCAGGAATGCGCCGGTGAGTGTGAGCCCGACCGCGCCGGGCACTCCTACGCCGGTAGTTGTGATGTCGATGTGGATCGAACATCCAGACAGCGGATAGGCGAACGAGAAACCTGTTGTGCCATTGCAAAAGTAAAAAATAACGAACAGCCCCGCAGCCAGGCAGACGACAGAAGTTACCAATATGCCTCTCATCCGAGCCCCCTTGCGCAGGATTTTACCCGGTGATCCCGTTCTGCGGTCGCCCGGTACAATTGTGTTGATGGAACTGGTGCAGATTGAGCCTGCGCGCAAGACGCCCGCCCCCAAGCCGGAGTGGCTGAAGGCGCGCGCCCCGGTGGGTGAAAACTTCCACGCACTGAAGCGGCTGGCGCGGTCGCTGGGTCTGCATACCGTGTGCGAAAGCGCGCAATGCCCTAACATCGGCGAGTGCTGGCATCACAAGACGGCCACCTTCATGATGCTGGGCAACCTGTGCACGCGCCGCTGCGGGTTTTGTGCCGTACCCAAGGGCCGACCCGAGCCCATTGACCTGGACGAACCGCGCCGCGTAGCTGAAGCGGTAGCGACGCTGGGCCTGGAGCACGCCGTGATCACCAGCGTGAATCGCGATGATGATCTCGTGGGCGGCGCACGCATCTTCGCCAGGGTCATCGAGGAGATTCGCCTTCAGGCGCCGGGATGCCGCGTCGAGGTGCTGGTCCCCGACTTTCAGGGCGACCGCGAAGCTATCCGCATCGTTGTGGACGCGAAGCCCGAAGTGATGAACCACAATACGGAGACGGTGCCGCGCCTTTATCGCGTGGTGCGGTCGGGCGCGCGGTATGAGCGTTCGCTCGAGTTGCTGCGCTATTCCAAAGAGTTGAATCCCGCAGGGGTTACAAAGTCGGGTGTGATGGTTGGGCTGGGTGAAGAGACACACGAGTTGCTCGAAGTCTTTCGCGGTCTGGCTGCGGTGGGATGCGACATTCTAACCGTCGGGCAGTATCTGCGGCCTTCACGCGACCACCTGCCTATGGCGCGCCTGTATACACCACGCGAATTCGCCGAGTTGAAGACCGAAGCTCTGGAGATGGGCTTCCGCCATGTGGAGTCGGGGCCGCTGGTGCGTTCCAGCTATCACGCGCATGAGCAGGCTGCATCGACAGGCTTGATGTAAGTAAGAAGCAACTGAAGTCGACAACCACCTAGACTCAATCTCCGGAAAGCTGGACCTGGCGAGGTCTCCACTCCCGACCAGAGACTAGTCCCACCGCGAGGAAGAGAGAACCGAGCACCAGGTGAAAGATATGGTCTCCGGTGTTTAACAGCATTGGCCCGAGATACCATACTCTGTTCATCGATGGATTTCCGAGCAGCAGGCCGAGGATGGCCAGTAACAGATAGAACACGCCCGATCCAATGCAGAAGCGCTTTGCAACGGTCAAACCCAGGAAGCTTGCACCAAGCGCCAAGGCTCCCCAAATCAGGTGCATGAGGTTGTGATATTTATCCGCGTGAACTCCGCCGACGATCACCATGATTCCCATCAGAACAAATATTCCGCCGAAAAACCGGCATGCCATCTTTGCGCTGTCAGTCGTGTTTCCACTGCGTCGGTAGTTCTGAACAGTCGCGGCCAGACCAGCGACGTCGATCACCACAAGCGCGACGATTAGAAGGATCGAGCCAAACCAAATCCCTGGGGCGGACTTGCCGACGGAACCGGGATGAGTCAGGCGAAGAATTGCAGCGGGTAGCCGAATGAACCAGCCAGAGGTGACCAACAGCCCGATCAGCGCGCCAATCAAGGGCGTCCACCACCAGCGTGCTCCCAGCACAATGATCCCTGCTATTGCAATAAAGATCACGGGGCCCGGAGGGAACCTCGTGTAGGCGGGATCGCCGGAGAGCCATTGCATCCAGATTGCTGCTGCCGCGCCGATCAATCCGGCGACTGTCAACTCGGAAAGCAGCGTAAGTTTCGTTTTCATCGCTCTACTCCATCCCCTTGCCGATATGATCCAGGCATTCATGCCATTGGGATTGCAACTTGTCGGCCTTGGTGCGTTGCTCGGGATTCAAAACCGAGACGTAGACCTTGGTTGTGAAATGCTCTTTCTCCACCAGGAGCTTTGACAGAGTCACGCCTTGCCGCGCTGCAATCTCCTGTACTTTGCTTTCATCGAGATTGCCATTCGCGGCGGCCTGATCCATTTCTTTGTTCTCCGCAGAGAACTCCTGAACCAGCACGGACACGGCGGGACGCTCTGCCTGCCACATCGAACGAATCTGCTGCTTCTGCACATTGCTCAGATTCAGTTCGTGCGCCGCATAACCGATAGCGCCAAAGCGGCCCCAACGGTGGCCAGCGCATCCACGCCATCCACTCACATTCGCCCTGGCAACAGCCACGCCAGTTGCTCCCAGCAATAACGCCACGCATGACCAGATTGCGATTCGTTTCATAGCAACAGCTCCTCTTTTTGCTCGCAATTTCATTCGAGCACTGGGTCCCAGAGCGTGCGATAAAGATTTGTCAAGCCACATGAAGTTTTGTAAAGGTTCGCTGTGATCGAACTCGGACGCACTAAGTTCGAAAGCCGCAGTTGCCGCCTATGGGAGTGGCTCGGGGGCTCATCACCAACGATGGTGTGGAGTTTTGCTTGTCAACGAGTGGTAAGTCGGTGAGGCACTGATCGACAAACAAGAACTGTCTACTTGTGTGTAGAGTCACCTTTCCGGGCGAGCGATCCTCGGTTCAACTCTTGCGCAGTCCAAAATATCGCTGCCCAAAATCGTCAAAGTACGCCCGCAGTCTAAAAGAGCGCTGTTTCGACAGATGTGTGTGAGATAGCTACTAGCTTGCCCCCTTCTGTGTTCCCAGAACAACCTTCACGGTGCTTCAGATGGAAACTGGGAGAACAAATCCGCCTCTGATCCGACGAAATCTGTGTCGAGCGCGCTTTTGACCGCATCTTCCAGTGCGGGTGCAAATGAGGTGGGGTCAATGGTGTTCGTGTTCGCCAGGATCGCATAGGAATAGCCGGTGGAGTCGTGACAGAGCTCGGCCTCGGTTCCTGCGCCAGTCCCAGAGTGCCACCATCGACTTGGTGACGGGCAAACAAACGTGCCAAATCCATACCACATCGATGGGTCCAGCCCAGGGAGTCCTGGGTTCGCGGTCATTTGCTGCAGCATCGGTGCTCCGAGCAGCGCGGGAGACGTCCGGCTTCCATCCAGAGCGCTCATAAAGCGCAACAAATCGACGGACGAGGCGACCCATCCGCTGGCTGAATCGAGCAATTCAAATCCCCCATAAGGCACAGGCACTTGCCCATCCCCCGGGAACACTGAATTCACCAGCGGCGCGCCCGACGGGTCGTAGTAAGTGACCTCCCTTGGGCCCTGGTGGCCTAGTTGCGTGGTTCCTATATACATCGCGTGAACGCCTGCGGGCTCCAACACATGATTCTTCACATAGTCCTGGTAGGTCTCGCCTGACATACAAATCGAATCGCAGGAAGAGTACAGCGGCACCTGGGGATTCCGCTGTGACAACGAGCTTAAAAATGGAGCTTTAGCTCCTCTTCATCGATCAATGCAACGCTTTGCCGCTTGTAGGAACGAGCATCGTAGTTTCCAATTGTCCTTTCGATGAAACGAGGAGAGGGAGAACCGCATGTCAACGGCGAGGCGCGATTTTCTAAAGCAGGCGGGATTGATGGGGTCGATCGCCATGTTGGGCGGTCCTGGCGCTGGTGCCATAGCGCCCGGCAGCGGATTGGCCGGCATCCGTGAAGAGTCTTTGCCGTTGCAGGCAGAAGAGGCTCCGAAGTACCACATCAAGTTTGCCGTATGCGGCATGAGTCACGACCACATCTACGGAATGGTGGGCGCGATCCAGCGCGGTGGCGGCGAAATGGTGGCGGCATGGGGTGGTGAAGAGGATAAGATCGCGGCTTTCACCAAGCGTTTTCCCAACGCCAAAATTGTAAAGACGCAGGACGAGATTCTGAACGATCCTTCGATTCAGCTTGTCTTGAGTTCGCAGATCGCCAGCGAACGCGCTCCCCTGGGCGTACGGGCCATGAAACTGGGCAAGGACTTTCTCTCAGACAAGCCCGGCATCACCACGCTCGAACAACTGGCTGAAGTGCGCAAGACGATTGCCGAGACGAGACGCATCTACGCCATCATGTACAGCGAGCGGCTGGAGGTAAAGGCGGCGGTCTATGCAGGCACGCTCGTACAGCAGGGCGCGATCGGCAAGGTGATCCAGACCATCAACATTGCGCCGCACCAGATTTTCCAGCGCGGCGGTGTGGCAGGCGGTGGCACGGGCCGGCCCGACTGGTTCTGGATTCCCGAGCAGTACGGCGGAATTCTCTGCGACATCGGTTCTCACCAGGTAGACCAGTTTCTGTTCTACACGGGATCCACCCAGGCTGAAGTGGTGGAATCACAGATCGCCAATGTCCGGCATCCGGATCATCCCAAATTTCAAGACTTCGGGGACATGGTGCTGCGGGGAAATCGCGGCCTCGGTTATGTGCGGCTGGACTGGTTCACTCCAGATGGCCTGGGGACATGGGGCGACGGACGCCTCTTCATCCTTGGAACAGATGGTTACATCGAACTCCGCAAATACACCGATGTTGCCGTGAAACCGCAGGGGAACAACCTGTTCATCGTGGACGGCAAGCAGGCGCGCTACATCGACTGCAACAATATGCTGCTTCCGTTCGGTCCGCAGTTTGTGGGAGACGTCGTGAACCGCACCCATGTTGCGCAGGATCAGGCGCAATGCCTGCTGGCTGCGGAACTGGTGATCAAGGCACAGGTCGCGGCCAAGAGAGTCACGCTGCAGGAGTAGCCACGGCGCGCTTGAGCTTCTCTTTGAGCAGGATGTAAGCCCCGGCGCCGGGTTGTAGAATAGCCGTTGGCAATTGCTTTGCGAGGAACTGACGATGGCATCGTTTATGGATGGCAATCCAGCACTTAAGGGACTCTCCAGCGATCTGAAACGGCGCATGGATGCGGCAGTGGCTACGTTTCAGGCCAGTCTTGCTTCCACGCGCACCGGGCGCGCCAGTGCGCACATGCTGGACCAGATCAAGGTGGACTACTACGGCACGATGACGCCCATTAACCAGATGGCGCAGGTTGGGGCCCCTGAACCGCAGTCCATTCTCATCCAGCCATGGGATCCCTCGATCATCAAGGAGATCGAGAAGGCGATCCAGGCCTCCGATCTCGGCTTCAATCCCCTCTCAGACGGCAAGGTCATTCGCGTTCCCGTTCCGCCGATGACCGAAGAGCGGCGCCGCGACGTCGTGAAGCACCTGAACAAGGTTCTCGAAGAGCATCGCACCGCAATTCGGAACGTGCGCCGCGACGGTAACGACGCGCTGAAGAAACTTGCCAAGGACAAGAAAATCAGCGAGGACGATGATAAGCGCGCCCTCGAAGAGGTTCAGAAGATGACCGACGAAGAGATTCGTCGCATGGAAGAACTTTCGCGCAAGAAAGAAGCCGAAGTGATGCAGGTCTGAGTGGACCAGAATCAGCGCGCGACCGGGCAGAAGAGGCCGCTGCCACGATGGCTGGGGACGCTCGTCATCGTTGTAATCGATGCCGCGCTGATGGCCTCAACTAATTCCAGCTTTACGATGCTGGACGACGAAAGCAACAGCATCGCGATCGCGGGGCGCCCCGTAGCGCATGCCTTGCGGCCATTTCTGTTTGGCGACGGGTACCGCGAGCTTCACCCACCAGAGACTGAAATCATCTGGCATCTCTGGCTGCTGGTAACGCATTATTCCTTCGTGCTGCTGCGGCTGCCGGCCAATTTCCTTTTCATCGGCGCAGTCTTCTTCACGGCCAAATGCGCTGAAAAACTTGCGGGACGAAACGCATACTGGGCCGCGCTCCTTATCGGGTTCGCTTGGCCGTTTGCGTTTCAGTATGGACGCCTCGCAGGGTGGTACACGCTTTCCACATTCCTGCTTTCGGTCGTCACCTGGATCTATCTGCAGATTATCGAAGACCGTGCCGGGTGGTGGTGGGGCCCGTTCGCGGCGGCATGCGTGATCTTTGTCTGGTCAAACTATTTCGGATTTGCATTCCTTTGTTTGCTTGCCGTCGATTTGACGATATTCCACCGTACTGTTGCGTTACGACGAGTGCGGCCGCTTGTAATCACGATGCTGGTGGTTGCTGCTTCATTTCTGCCATTGTTGCGCGTGGCTTTCACGGATGTCGGCGAATACGTAGGGTCTTCAGGAACCGGATTCAACTTCAGGCATGAGATCGCTGCGGTGGGATACCCAGCATTTGCAATCTTCGGATCGGCTGCGGTGGCTCCGTGGTTTCTGCCCTTGAGCCTTCCCATCCTGATTGCCATAGTCGCGCTCGCATTCGCGATCATGCGCAATCCAGCACGCCGCTGGGTGGCATATGTCACTTGCGCAATGCTGGCGATGGAACTGGCCCGCGTTTACAACATCAAGCGGGTTCTCATCTTTCTGCCCTGGATCTTTATTGCGCTTGGATTGGCGGTCGCCGGCGGCAGCTCCCGGAATCCGTGGCTTGCACGCGGTGCGGTGTTTGTCATGATTCTGGCGGGATGGATCGGAATCGTGTCGGGGAATCATTACGCGACGACCAACCTTCGGGAGCCGTGGGGCAAGGTGGCTGACGTCGTCGCGTCGGACGCCCGGCAAGGAGCAACGATTATCAGCGAAAATCCCCCGTTCTTTCTGTATCTGGATTATCACCTCGGTCTTCAATCGAAGATGCAGTCCGCAGACGGCAGCGATCTTGGGGAAGAGTTCTATCGTGCGCACGGCTACACGATCCTCGATCCGGACGAAACGGGAAAACAGGCAGATTCGCTGCGCGGCAAGATTGTGCTGGTTAACGGCTCGGGGATGCTTGCGGATGTGGAAGCGATGAATGCGCTGAAAGACGCGCTCGGCCGGCGTTGCTCGACGCTCGGCAAATACCGTGCCGCGCCCGATCCAGCCTTCACCTGGAAGCAGCGCTTCACAACGGAAGTTCCCGTTCTGGCTTATCGGACCGATGTTACGTGGTTCGATTGCAACTGAAGTTTTGCGATGGGTTTTGGATTAAAGCGATCGAACAGAAGAGGATTCAGGATGAATCATGATCTCGAGAATACCGTTGCCATGCTAGAACGCATGCCGGCGGCTCTGGATGCGCTGCTGCGCGGGCTGCCGGAAGCGTGGACCCATCACAACGAAGGCGAAGGGACTTTCACTGTCGTCGATGTTGTGGGGCACCTGATTTACGCCGACAGGGTTGACTGGATGTCGCGCACGCGCACGATTCTGGAATACGGCGAGACACGTCCGTTCGAGCCGTTCGATCGGTGGGGGCACGTGCGGGAGTGCGCTGGCCGCACGTTGCCGCAATTGCTCGACGAATTCGCGCGGGTGCGAGCAGGATGCCTTGAGGACTTGCGCTCGCTCAACCTGACGCCGTCGCAGATGGAATTGCGTGGTCGCCATCCGTCGCTGGGCGCGGTCACGCTTTCGGAATTGCTGGCAACCTGGGCCACGCATGACCTGACCCACCTGCACCAAATCTCGCGGATCATGGCGCATCAGTACCGTAGTCAGGTCGGGCCGTTTGCGCAGTATCTCGGCGTGCTGAAGTGCAACGGGCACAGTGGATGAAAGCGAATCCCGAAAAAATGAAAATCGCCGCTGGTCAGATCTTGCTTCCACCCAAGCGGAGCTTGGATGGGCACCCTCGCTCGTGCTGAGGTCTCAATTTTCACTGCGGATGTTTGAACTTCGTGATCCGAAGGGGCAGATCTCTTCGCTCAACATGACGCCTTCTCTTATTCGTCTACTTTTTCGGGCGCTTGTAGAACGGGATCGGCACCTGCTTGGCCCGGACTGAATTGGCGCGGCACTGGACGAGGACATCAGTCCCGCTGGCTGCGACACTGGCAGGGACCAGCGCCATGGCGATATTGGTTTTGAGGAACGGCGCGGGCGAACCGGAGGTGACAACGCCGACCTGACTGCCCTCGAGATCGTGCACCGTGTACCCGTCGCGGGCGATGCCGCGTTCCACCATTTCGAGGCCGATGATCTTGCGCTTCGGTCCGCCGCTCGCAACAACGGCTAGCAACGCATCGCGGCCGATGAATTCGCCCTTATCCAGCTTGAGAAAGCGATCGAGGCCCGCTTCGAGGGCATTGATGTCTTCAGAGATTTCGTGGCCGTAGAGGCTCATGCCTGCTTCGAGACGCAGCGTGTTCCGTGCGCCAAGTCCGCAGGGGCGGATACCGAATTCTTCTCCAGCTTCCATCAGGGCATTCCACATCTTTACCGTCGTGGCTTCATCTGAGGGGATGTACACTTCGAAGCCGTCTTCGCCGCTGTAGCCGGTGCGCGCGATGAGCACGTTGTGGATGCCTGCGACTTGTCCCCACGTAAACCAGTAGTTCTTGATCGCGGCGAGGTTGACCTTCGTGAGCTTTTGCAGCGTCTCGAGCGCGCGCGGGCCCTGCAATGCAAGCTGCGAATAGTAACTGGAGTAGTCGGTGATGTGGATTCCCGCCCAGCCGCCCACCTGCTGGCGAATCCACGCATAGTCCTTGTCCTTGGTTCCGGCATTCACTACAAGCAGGTAGTCGTTTTCGCTGAGGCGATGCACGAGGATGTCGTCGACAAACGCGCCCTGCGGCGTGAGCAGCGCGGAGTAGTGTGCCTGGCCGTCCTTGAGGCGCGACACATCGTTCATGGTGATGTGCTGAATTGCTGCCAGTGAACCGGGGCCGCGGAACTGGATCTCGCCCATGTGGCTTACGTCAAAGAGGCCGACGCTGGTGCGCACTGCCATATGCTCGGCGATCAGGCCGCCGCCGGGACCCGGATATTCGACCGGCATGTCCCAGCCGCCAAAATCGACCATCTTGGCCTTGAGGGTGCGGTGTGTGGCGTTAAGGGCAGTCTTTTTCAACGCGGGGGCGACGGTTACCTCTGAAGTAGTCATTGAAGAATTCCTCTCACAACCAATGCTGTACCCTACCAACGATAGGGATTGGGCGGCATCAGGGTCAAACCCGGCACGCTGCTTGAGCTGCGTGGAGAGCTCTCGATGAATCCAGTGCGCGGAATTCTGATGATTGTGGCCTCGGCATTCGCGTTTTGGCGGGGCTGGCAGATTCATCACGGCCGTTATGCGTGGATGGCCTACGGACTGGGCGTTGTGGCATTGGCGCTGTCAGCGTGGCACTTCGTCCATGGCAGCCGCGATCGCTCCGTGTGACGACGGCATCGATGATGCAACCCTGCCGCTTCCCAATCCTCGTATAATTCCCGCCAATTACCTTTATGGATTATTTCCTCATCATTGTTCTGGGGATCGTTGTCATTTCGGTCTGGAACAGCAGCCGGGACGCCAATGCACGCATGCGCGATGCAGTTGGCCGGCTTGAGCGCGAGCTCGATTTTCTGCGTTCCCAGCTTGCGGCATTGGTGAGGGCCAACGCGAAGACGGGCGAATCAGTTCCGCAGGCACCCGCTCAGCCCACAAGCGCGGAAGCAGTTCCAAAGGCGGCCACTCCGGCAGCAGCGCAGGCCGCGCACAGCTCTACGCCTCCGATTGCAGCGTTTACGCCGGTTGCAGCGCACAAACCGGTCGAGCCCGTTGCGGCAACTCCCGCTCCGCCTGTCGCAGGTCCGCTGCCGGCCGCGCCCGCGCAGGCTTCGGTCATTCCACCTGCGCCGACGCCGGTTGCTGCGCGAACCGCGCCAGATCCGATTCCCTCCACCCCGTCGCCTGTTCCTCCACCGACAGCTGCGAAGGCAACGGAGCCGCAAACGCCCCCGGCGAAAGCTGCGGAACCGCCAAAGCCGCAGCTGCCCATCGCTGCGCCGCCAGTTCATGCAGCGGCAGCGTTTCAAGGGTCGCCTGCTGCACCGGCCAAAGAGCTGGCACAATCGGCAGCGCCGCCCTTTTCGCTCGAACAGACTCTGGGCGCAAACTGGCTGAACAAAATCGGGATTGCGATCCTGGTCATTGGCCTCGCCTTCTTTCTTGCATACAAGCTGCAGACCTGGGGGCCGGGCGGCAAGGTGCTTTGCGGATTCGCCGTCAGCATCGCCCTGCTTGGCGGGGGTGTGTGGCTGGAGCGCAAGCCGACCTACCGCATCTTTGCGCGGGGCGGCATCGGCGGTGGATGGGCGCTGGCCTACTTCACCACTTTCGCCATGTACCACCTGCAGGCGGCGCGGATTGTCGACTCACTGCCCTTCGACCTGGTGCTGATGATGCTGGTGGCGGCGGGCATGGTGGGCCACTCCTTGCGATACAAATCGCAGACCGTGACCGCACTGGCATTCATGCTGGGCTTTGCCACGCTGCTCACGAGCCATGTGGAGGAGCCGACTGAGACCGTCGCCTTCTCGCTTGCTGCGAGTGCGATTCTCGCGATTGCGCTCGTCGTCGTCACGACCATTCGCCACTGGGCGGTGCTGGAACTCTGCGGCCTGATTGCGGTGTACATGAGCCACTTCGTCTGGCTCACAAAAGTCCTGCCCGACAACCACGGGGACTTCGCGGAGTTCTGGCCATCGACTGCGCTCATTTTGCTTTATTGGCTGATTTTCCGGCTGGCCTACGTGCTGCGTATGCCGCTCGATAAGCGCGAAGAAAACCTGTCGAGTGTGTCGGCGATTGTGAATTCCGGCGGGGTGCTGGGGCTACTCAAGTTCCAATCAGCGCATCCGGAGTGGGCCTTCTGGGCGCTCGTCGCTCTGGGCGCTTTCGAAATGGGACTGGCCTGGTGGGCGAAGGAGAAGCGACGCCAGGCGTTTGTGGTACTGTCGACGATTTCCGTTGTCCTGCTGGTCTCGTCGGTGCCGTTCCGCTTTCATGGAGTCAGCTGGCCGGTGCTGTGGCTGGTGCAGGCGCAGGTGCTGGCCATCGCTGGGTTGCGGCTGGGCGAGCCCGTGTTCCGACGGCTTGGCCTTGTGACTGGAGTGATCACAGGCGGAGTGCTGGCGCTGCACGACGTAATGCCGCTGGCAATCGAACGCGTAATGGCCGGCGATACAAGCCGGCACTGGTCGCTCACTGCCGGACTGGCGCTGGCGGCGATTCTCTACTGGACGCATGCCGAGGTTTACCCACGCCGGTGGCCGGAGATTGCTGCGAACGACATCGAGAGACTGGCGCTGAAACTCTCAAGCTGGCTGGCACTGGGCGCGGCGGCGACGTGCCTGTGGGTGGTACTTCCGGAGAAGTGGCTGCCGGTTGGATGGCTCGCGCTGTTTCTCGTCCTTGTGCTTGCGGGACATGGCTTCCGCGCCTCCAGGCCGGTCGTGGAGGGCGATGTGCTGGCGCTGGGCGCGGCGTCGCTGCTGGTCTTCGATCATGTATTGCCGCTGATGTATTTCCGGCTCAGCAATGCAGACCTGGGCCATCATCCAGCCGATACAACAGTGCTCGCCTTTGCGGCGCTGGCGTACTGGCTGCGTGCCGAGGTGTTTCCGCGCGTGCTGCCGGGGCTTGACGAGGCAGGACCGCCGGCGAGGACGCTGGCGGGATGGCAGGCCTTCATCCTGCCGTGCGCAAGCTGGCTGGGACTTGGCTCGGCCACCGCGGCCCTGTGGGTCTGGATGCCCGATCAATGGCTGCCGCTTGGCTGGATCGCGCTCTTCCTCGTGCTGGTGATCCTGGGGCATCGCTTCAAGGCCGTTGTGCCGGCACTCGAGGGAGACATCCTGGCGCTGTTGAGTGCGGGCGTGCTCGTGTTCCATCACGTTCTTCCGCTGGTGTTCCTGCGATTTGCAAATACGAATCCAGACCCGAGCCGACATCCGGCGCTGACGGCCGTCCTCAGCATCGCTGCACTTGCCTTCTGGTCGCGCGCGGAGTTGTTGCCACGCTTTCTGCCGAAGTTGAATGCCGTACCGAACTGGGATCCGGCTGCGTGGGAAGCCGTGATGCTGCCGCTGGCAAGCTGCATTGGAACGGCATCGGCGGCTGCGGCACTGTGGGTTGTGCTGCCTGCAGCGTGGGTCGCCGTCGGATGGCTCGCCTTAGTGCTGGTTCTTGGTTTCGCATCGGACTGGATTGCGAGTGGCGCGCTGGCACTGCAGGCGGATGCACTTGCCGTCGTGTCGCTGCTCGGCCTCGCTGGTTGGGATCTCTGGCATAGCGACTGGAGTCATCGCACGCCGCTCTTGATCGCGGTCGCGCTGCTCTACTGCGGAATGAGACGCAAAAAGGTCGCTGGTGCTCGGAACTATGTGCCGGCTGCGTACTCCTGGGCGGCTACGATATTTCTGCCTTTCCTCGTGGTCGATATTTTCAAGCCGCTATGGGTCGCGCCGATTCTCGTGGCGATTACCCTGGCCCTCTTCGAAATTGGCCGTTTCACACGCAAGGGGTTCCTTCGGTGGCAGGGCTATGCGCTGTTTGCCGTGGCGGTCTCAAAACTCAACTCGGATCATCTGCTATCGACTGGCGCTGATCCTTCCAGACACTTTGCCGATCACTTCAGCCTGATCAATTCGTGCCTGCTGGAAGTGCTGATATTGGCGACCGGCGGTTATTGGCTTTACGAACGCACACGCAACACTGATCGATGCACGCGACGGGACCATGTTGTTGGGCTTATCGCGGATTTGCTGGGCACGATGTCGATCGCGCTTTGGTTTCTTTTTCAGCTCCCGTCCTACTGGGTTCCGGTGGCTCACGGTGCCGAATGGGTGACGGCGATCTGGGCGGCGATGGCCACGGCGCTGATGGCGCTGGCCTGGGTCATGTGGCGGCACACGTTTGTCGTGCAGGCGGTCGCGCTGGCGGTTGCAACGGTTCTGCGCGGATTGCTCTTCGATCTGTTCGCCGAATCGCACGGCGATTTCTGGCACGGGACTTTGCTTCATCTCTCGGTGGCCGCGCTGGTGTTGATAGCGGCACTGCCGTTCGCATTCAAGATGCGCGGGACGGAGTTCTGGGCCGGCGCTTCGATCCTTCTTCCAGAACCATTCGTGGCGGTTTTGAGCAAGCCCGAGCAATGGTTCTTCTTCGCGCCGTTTGGAGTGATGGTGGTGGCCCTGGCTGTGAAGCTCAGCTCCGGCCATATCACCATTGCGTGGAGCTTGCTGGGGCTGGGCACGTTTCTGTTTGCGCTGGTTGTCGGCGAGCGGAGCTTCCGGCTGGCGGGACTGGGTCTGCTGCTGGTGAGCGTGGCGAAGATTCTGCTGATGGATGTTTGGGCGCTGGCGCCGCCTGATCGCTACGTCACGCTGATTGTTCTGGGGACAGCGCTGCTTGCGGTGTCGTTCCTCTACACCAAATTCAGCGAGAAGATTCGGAAGTATTTGTAGAACCTGGCGTCTTTATCGCATCCATGCTGGATTTCATTGGCCGCACAGGAAAGAACAACCGCAGATCCCTCGGCTCCCCACCCCGGCTTCGCTCGGGATGACAACGCGTGCTTTGTGGAAGGGAGATGGCGAGGTTTTCTCTAGCGACGTCGGCCCGCACGCCAGAAGCTGCTGACGCCGAGATAGAGAAACACTGCAATGATTACGGCTGCCGATAGAAAGGTCCTATGGTCCGGGCCTTGCTGCCAGCTGGCCCTTGTTCTCCACATCACCGGCGCGAATACCAGTACCGGGAGCAGGAAAAATGCCCCGGTGACTTCAAGCCAGATCTTGCCGCCGACGGTGCGAAAGGGCTTGAGGAAGCCGCCGAGTCCCCGCGCGACTCCGCGCGTGGCTTGCCCAGCTGCGCGCGCCTGGCTGGCAACGCGTCCATTGCCAGTCGCGCTTGCGGCAGTGCCCGCCTGTTGTGGTGCAGCGGGGCCTTGCGCGTTTTCCCCCGACATGGCCTTACCGGCCATGCGGCCGGCAACGCGCAGACCGACGCCCAACACCCGTCCGATGGATTGAGGCTTCACTCCGTTACACCCCTGCTGCAACCAAGAGGGTTCCTGCCTGTCGCCGGGGCCGGATACCACCCCTGCAACCAAGGCCTGTTGCATGGGACCCCGGATATGATGGTAGCAGCGGCGGACATGCGGGCAGCCTTCTTGCATCCAATGGGAGATGCCAGTTGCCGGATAGACGCTTGAGAATTAAGGTATAGAAATCAATCAGCCGCTTCTTGCGCAATTCTCAGCGCTGGCCGCTGCCGGAGGTAATCTGTGACATCTCGCCTGCGCGAACTGATTCAACAACTCGGGGAAGCCATTCACGAGTCCGTCATTGAAAGCGAGCAGATCGCCGGCGTCGTCCAGGACATCCGCAAGCACGGGTTTGACGTGCTCTTGATGCTTGAGGCCACCATCGGACTCAACGAGGTCTCGAAGGAGACCGAAGAAGCGGACGCCGCTGCCGAAGCTGCCGGTGGCACCTTCACCAAAAACGATGTGAACTTTCTGCGTTCGCTGCGTATCTCCATCGAAGGCGAAGACAACGACGAGCTGAACCAGGGCGACGACGAGACGCAGGCTGGTTGATCTCTCGCCACAGGCGCGGGAGTTTTCCCTTTTGAGAGCGAGTTATCTTTTTTGGCGGTCCTCCGCCGCCGCCAGGTTGCGCCCCTGCAGTTTGCGCGGGGCGAACCTACCCACAAAGCTCTCGCCTCCATCCGGATACAAAGGGTATCCTTCTTCACACGCTCCCATTGCATGCGGGAAACTGCCTTCGCTTCTGCAGCCGCTCCAACATTCGGGAGGGCCCATTCTCGTGAGGAGGACGCCATTCCAATCGCTGTTTCAATTCGAATCGCGTTTGGAACGGCGGCGTTCTATGGCAGCACCCAGCCTCTCTTTCACACCCCGTTTGTGGCGCCACCCCTTGCGCAGCAAATGCAGCTCACTCCCCTTCTGATTCTTGCGGTGCTGGACATTTGTCTTGCCGCAGCTTTCCTTGGGTTGTGGCGCGCCGCACCGGATTTCCGTGCTTTTTCGAGTCTTGGGCTCTTCTATTTCACCGCAGCAGTACAACAATTCTTCCTCTATTTCGGCGGGGCAGGTCCCTCATGGTCAGTTAGAGCCATCGCAGCAGGGTTACTCATCGAAACGGCCGGCGAAAGCATGCGCATTCGCCATCGCGGTTGGACCCGATTGTTCTGGCCCATTTACCTGTTTAGCGCGATCGCTGCATGGTTCCCTGCTCTGGACTTCTTTCGGGACTCGACATTTCTCATTTCTGAGATACCTCTTCTGGCTCTGATCATCCTCGGCATCCGCAGCGGCAACCGTCGGGACCGCATGATCGCATTGGTATTCCTGGCATACGCCCTCGTGCGATTGACCCTGTCTCCCTTCGTTCAGAGCGTTCTTGGCATCAGCGATCACATCTCCATCGCCGGCTGGCAATGGCAGTACACCACGGTGGGCCTCACGCTGCTCGGTATCGTTACGCTCACCATTTTTGTACGCGACCTCATTCGCGATCGTGGCGAGAAGCTGCGGCTGGCAGCGGAACTCGCCGCCAGCCGCGCGATCCAGCAGATGATCATTCCGCAGAGCGCCCCACAAATCCCCGGCTACCTGGTCCAAACCATGTACCAGCCATTTGGCGAGGTCGGCGGCGACTTCTTTCACATCGTCGCCTTGCCGGATGGAGCCACGCTCTTCGTAATTGGTGACGTAAGCGGCAAGGGAACGCCGGCTGCCATGCTCGTCAGCCTGCTGATGGGCAGCCTGATCTCACTGATCGAAACCACAAACAGCCCGGCTGAAATGCTGGCCGGCCTCAACCGCTGCATGCGCGGCCGCAATTGCGACGGGTTCACCACCTGCCTGATTCTACGCATGGCTGTCAATGGCGTGGTTACGTTCGCCAATGCCGGACATATCCCGCCTTATCGAAACGGCCGGGAGTTGTCGTGTGAGAACTGTATACCGCTCGGACTTCTTTCCGCCGCCAACTATGAAGAGATCACCTTTGAAATGATGCCGGGAGATCAGATCACTTTGATCACGGATGGAGTTCTGGAAGCTCGTAACGCCTCGGGCGAACTCTTCGGGTTCGAGCGAACCGCGGCTCTCAGTTCGCAAGACGCCAACACGATCGTCCACACCGCAAAACTGTTCGGCCAGGAAGACGACATTACAGTCCTTACGCTCACCCGTGAAACGGCCCTTGCTTCTGTGACTGCCTAACTGCGCCAGTGGAGTTCTACGGGGGCGTCGAGGGGATGCTTTCCCGTCCCATCCAACCGCGCCTGCTTCAGAGCGAAGTACCACTTGGCGGGTTTGTCGGCGTCGTCGATCAGCATGAGGCTGGGATTATGCTTCAAACCTTCGGCCTGCTGGATCATCGTTTCCTGATCCTGGCGAACGAATTTCGCGCCGAAGAATTTCGCGATCGGCGTGAGGAATGGGACGTTATAGAAGACGTTCCACGCGGCAATGACGTCGATGCGGCAGGTGGAGGCCGTCACCGGCGTCACGGTCGTCAGTGAAGAGAACCACTTGTCGCCGCAGCGGATGATTTCTGTGCGGCGATTGGGCAGGGTGAAGTCGATTGTGGTTTCGACGGGCTGGCCGTAGACGCCGAGCAGCTTGTAGGGCGCGGAGTTGCCGCTGGGGGCGTGTGCACTCATGCGAAAGCCTTCCGGGATGGGCTCGAAGCGCTTGGTCTTTTCGCGAATGCTGGCGCGGGAACGCCACCACCACGCCTGGTGCACGAAGGGGCCGTGGGCGGGATCCATGAGTCCGATGATGCCGTGGTCGACGTTGCAGGGCAGGTCGGCGGCAAGGTGGGCGGTGCGGAAGCGTGGGCCGAACTTGGCAAGATCCGGAACGGGCTTCGCGCCCGGCGAACGTTTCCCTGTTCCCGGGCCGGGAATAAACACCCATGCGTGGCCGTCGCGTTCTTCGCAGGGAAAAGCGGTGGCGAAGATGCGGGTGGCGTCGAGGTGATCGTGGCTGGAGAGCGAGGGAATCAGCTCGCAACGACCGCTGCAGGGCTCGAATTCCCATCCGTGGTAGCGGCAGGTGACGCGATTGCCGTCGAACCAACCTTCGCTGAGTGGAATCCCGCGATGGGGACAGCTGTCGCGCATGGCGAAGACGCGACCATCGGTGCGGCGGCCAAGCACCAGCGGGAATCCGAGTAGCATCGCTGTCGACAGCTTTCCCCTGCGCAGCGTGTCTGTGCGGAGGGCGGGATACCAGTCGTCGTAGAGGAGGGTGGCGCTGGGGCCCTGGATCGGCACTCCTGCTTCGGTTGTGGTGACCAGCGGCATGTGGAACAAAAATAACAGGGAGCGGGGGATAGAGAACAGGGAGAGGGACTCGGAAAACAGACTTCTGACGCGAAAGAGTCGCTCAGGGCAGCGAAACCCTATATAGGTTTTTGTGGACCGTTGTGTTGATGTACGCATAATGCTCGAGATCTTTGCCGGGTACGAGGAATGCGCGCGGGACGGATTGCGATCCCTTAACTGACCCGGGTTCGGCGAGCGGTTCGAAACCGCCGGGCTGAAGGTCCGGCAGGGTCTCCCCGGGACCTAAAGGAATCGCCAGACTCCGGCCCGGACTTGTCCGTGAAGGCTCTTCCACGTCGATGAAGAGGAAGCTTCCGTTGGGGGACCAGCTTGGAATGCAGTAGCTCTCGAGGCAGATGGGTCGCGGAATTCCGCCGTCCAGCGGAATTGCCATGACAGCTGGATTGTGGCTTTCTGGCGCGTTGGGAACTTCCACCACCATCCAGTGGCGTGCAGGCGAGATGCTCTGAACACCGAGGATCGGATATGGAAGAACCTTCAAAGCGCTCGATCCATCCTGATTTATCTGCTCAAGGAAATTCGAGTCTCCTTCTGTTTTCTGGAAAATAATTCGTCCCCGTGCGCCGAAGTGCGGGCGCGTTCCACCGGCGGGTCCAACCTTGATGGCGGGTGAGCTTCTGTCGACGGACGCAATCCAGAGTTGTGTGGTCTCGTCGGGGGCCGCAGTCGCATACACGACCTGCTTGCCATCGGAAGACACGTCGTAGGCGATCATTGAAATTCCGGGGAACACTGCTTCACTCTTTCCAGACTCCACCGTCGTTCGCCAAAGTTCCGCGCCTGTCCCTGATTGCCCGCGCTGCAAAAGGTAATAAAGGATGGTGGCGTCCGGACTGAAAGATGGAGGGGATAACCACCGCAGCACTTCCCCTTCCGACGAGAGTTGCCTCTCTCCGGCAGGGTCATGAAGCCAGATTGAGCTCTCATGCACGCCAAGAGAGGTGATGATCGAGTGGCCTTGCGGCGCCACCGCGACCCCATCCTCTTCAGTGGGTCCGAAGGTTATCTGCTCTGGAGAGCCAGCGGGAAAGTGCTGGCCCCACAGGTGGCTAAGACCGGACGTCGCGACCGTGAAGTACATCCATGAACCATCAGGCGACCAGCCAGCCGAGGTACACGCGCCGGCTGGTCCAGCGGATCTTGCGGGTTGGCCATCGAGAGAAACGAGGCGGCACGGCCCCCAGCCACCGTTCTCGTTCATTTCTACAACCAAGGCCCAGCGGCGATCCGGAGAGGGATAAGCGTAGTGCGCCATGCCGCGCTCATGGGCAGGCAAATAGATATCGCGAAGCCCCGTTCCCGTTAACGACGATGTCACTACACCCAAATGAATTCCCGATCCTGGACGAATCCGGGAATAAAGGAGCTGATGCTGATCGAGCCAAGTCAATCCTGCTGCGTTTTTCATAAGCAGTTGAGACTCGCCTCCCAGGACTGAGACGATGTATGTGGAAAAGCTCGCAGCATCGAACACCGTGTATGCGATCTGAGAACCATCCGGTGAAAATGCCAGGCCGTACTTTGCCCGGCTATCGTCAGTGACGCGCTTGGCCTCTCCGTCAGGCAGCATCTTTACGTATATCTGGTCGGAACCGAGAAAGCCGTTGCTGCCACGGATGAACGCAACCATGCGCCCGTCTGGTGACAACGCCGGCGCTACCGCAGAATCAGTGAAATCGGTGAGCTGCGTGAACGCGATGTCGGGCGGGTGATGATGAGGCAGATAGAAACGCGCTCCTATGACTGCAAGCAGCGCGCAAATGCCTGCCGCGATGTACCAGATAGTCCTTCGCCGGGTGGGGGATGGAGCGGTGGCAACAGCGGGAACGCCCTCATCCGCCGGGGTTTCAGCGGGCTCAGGCGAATCCTGGAGCGACGTAACAGTTGCCAGAAAGCGATACCCTTTCCCTGTGACTGTCTGAATGAACTGGGGATTCACCGGATCGTCGCGGAGGAGATGGCGGAGCTTGCGGATGGCGGTGTTGATGCCGTGTTCTGTATCGACGAAGACTTCGCTGGACCAGAGGCGCTGGGCGATCTCGGCGCGCGTGACGAGCTGACCCTGGCATGAGACGAGGAGAATGAGCAACTCCATCGGCTTGCGCTCTATGCGCAAAGATTTGCCGTTGCGCAACAGCTCAAAGCGGCCGCTATCGAGTTGGAAGTCGCCGAATTGGTAGATTTGACCTGGCATATAGCGCGCGATGGCAGATTACTTTGAGATTGATCTCATTCACGTTAACCGCGTCGTTGTTGAAATTCGTATAGCACTGTTGGATATAAAGATGACCGAGGTTTAGTAGGCGGCCGGAAGACCCATCCGCTGAACCAGGGATCGATACCGGGGATCGGCGTGAAGGAAGTCGAAAGCGGGGTCGCCCTGGATAAAAAGGACCTCGACCCAATGCTGGTGGTAAGCCTCTTCCAGCAGAGCGAGGGCTTTATCCTTCTCGTGGAGTTGCGCATAATAGTCCGCCAGCTCTCCCGGTGAGACGTATTGACTCTTCGCCTGGAGCAATCGCCGATCGAGTTGCCACTGAATGAATCCGCGCGCTCCGTCTTTCTCGTATGCGCGCTGCAGATTCACCGCAGACTGGGGGTCGCCAGTAAGAATGTGCCACTTTGCCCAGGCTTCCATCGCTTGTTTGTATTCGCCCTTTCGCCGCCAAGCGTCGAAGACCTGTGCCCACAGATCAGGGTTATTGGGAGAAGCTTCCATCCGCAGCCGAACATCTGCGAGCGCGGCGTCGTACTGCCGTGCGCCGATGTATATCGATGCCAGGCCGTAGGGACGCGCGAAGGGGTCAAGGTCCATCGCCTTCTTCGCGCTTGCGATTGCCTCGTCATTTCGGTTCAGGGCCTGGAGCAGATCCGCGCGCACATAGTAGTATTCGGCATTCCGCGGGTCCATACTGATCGCCCGCTGAAATTCCAGGTCGGCGTTGGCCCAATCCCATCGAGCGAGAAAGAATGCCGCTCCCATCGCCCAGTGGGAATCGGGCAAATCTGAATCTAGTTGCAGAGCACGCTGCGCTGTCTCCCACATGGGCTGGAGACTCGTTCGCGGTTCGAGCGCATTTACCACAACGCCCTCGCCGTAATAGCACGATAGCCAAGCCCACGCCTCCGCGTAGTCAGGCTGTATCTCGGTGGCTTTCTTGAAATATTCCCCAGATTCAGCCATGCGGTCGGTGAACCAGAGATACTTTCCGCGCAGAAAAGCATCGTGAGCTGCGGGGTTCACATACCGAACGCGCGCGCTGGAAGCGGTGACGCTCCCAAGGCGCTTCGCGATGGCCAGCGCGGCCTCGTTCGGGAGGGCGGTGTCGCTGACATTGCGATCGTAACTTTCGGCCCAGAGGTGCGCATCGGTGTCGGCGCGGATGAGCTGCAGGTTGAGGTGGACATTGCCGTTGGTGCGGGCGATGGAGCCTTCGAGGATGCCGTCGACGTTGAGGGCGTGGGCAATTTCCTGGAGAGGACGATGCGCTCCTTTGTATTGCATGACGGAGGTGCGCGAGGTGATGCGGAGGGTGGAGTCTTTGGCGAGCATGGTGATGAGCTCGTCGGTCATGCCGTCGGCGAAGTACTCCTGGGTGGGATCACCGGAGAGGTTGTCGAGGGGGATGACGGCGAGCGAGGTTATAGGCGGGTTCGGGTCTCGATGCAGAAGGCCTGTAATCTGCCGGGGGCCGATGGCCATCACGATAAACAGGACGGTAAGCGCGATGAAGCGGGCAACGACGAAGATCTGGACAGCGAGGGGCTTCTTTGGCGCTTCGTCGGTTGACGGCGCTGGAGTTTCGGCTTCGAGACCGGGGTCTGACGTGGCAGGTTCGACAGCAGGCGCCTCAAGGGGAGCTGTCGCTTGCTCTCCGACGGAAATTGTAGGAGCGACGAAACGATAGCCCATCCCGGTGACCGTCTGAATGAATTTCGGCTCTTCGGAGTCGTCGCGAAGCAGGTAACGCAGCTTGCGGATGGCGGTGTTGATGCCGTGTTCGGTGTCGACGAAGACTTCGCTCGACCAGAGGCGCTGGGCGATCTCGGCGCGGGTGACAAGCTGGCCCTGGCGCGAGACAAGGAGGATGAGCAACTCCATCGGCTTGCGCTCGACGCGCAGGGGATCGGCACCCCGCACTAGCTCGAAACGCCCGCAATCGAGGCGGAAGTTGCCGAATTCAAAAACAGGACCGGTCACGTCATTAGACACGGAAGCGGGCAGTGGACCCTCCTGCGTGGGGAAGTACCAGACAGTGTGTCAGGAAACCGTGCGATTTGAAAGGGGTTGGCGCTTTACCTAAACTTCACCTCCGACTTTACCACCCCTTCATTGCTTGACCTGAGCTGGTTGCGGTTAGCTTCGGGGTCAGCCGGCATTCCCCGGCCGAGGAGAGAAGCAAATGAGGACAAGAAATTGCAGTTTGATGTCGGCGATGGGCGCACTGGTGCTGGCGTTGGCGATGGTGCCCGGTGCGATCGCACAGTGCGGTGTTAACAAGAACTACAAGCCTGCGTCCTTCCACCCCCAGTATGGTTCGGCGCACCTGATGCACACCGCTCTGTTCGACGATGATGACAATTCGCCATCGATCGTCGGCATGTGGCACGTCACCTTCACTGCCCATACTGTGAACGGAAATCCGATCCCCAGCAACGCCTATCCCATGATCGATAACGCCATGGTTGTGTGGCACAGCGACAAGACGGAGATCATGGAGTCGGCCCGGCCGCCGCAGGATGGGAACTTCTGTCTCGGCGTCTGGGAGAAAACTGGAGTTCACTCCTACTATGTCAACCACCTTCCCTGGCTCGGCAACGATGCTACAAATGCTCCGAGCGGCATCGGCGCTCCCACGGCCGGCGCGCAAATCACCGAGCACGTGACTCTGAGCGAAGATGGCAACAAGTACTCAGGAAGCTTTACGCTGGTGGCCTATAACCTCGATGGGACCAAGGCTGTCACCTTCACAGGCGTTGTCGCCGGAACCCGTATCACCACCTCAACCTCGTTCCCCAGCTTGTTCTGATCCAGACTGACCTCACGCCCCATCCTGGCTCACCAGGGCGGGGCGCTGTCTCCAGAACCCATCGCACGCAAAGATCTATAACGCGTGATGCAGATTACAAACAGCGCTCGACTGGTGTGCGGAAACGAACGATCCGCGGCTTCATCGGACATAGCCATCTCTCGCGCTGAAAGCGGGCAGGCCGTCTATCCCGATGAAATCGAATGTCTTGTGGGCAATCGTGCTTTGGCTCACTGCATGCAACCATTCATAGCAATACTCTTATTCCCCAAGAGCAAAGTTCCTTGAGGAGGCTGTCCATGAATGGACTGCTTCAGGATGTTCGCTTTGCCTTGCGGCAACTGCGCAAGAGCCCGGGATTCACAATTACCGCAGGGTTGATGCTGGCCATAGCGATTTGCGCCAACAGCACGGTCTTCAGCTGGATTGACGGCACCATGCTGCACCCGCTGCCCATGGCACAGGATACTGGCGCGTTGGTGAGTGTGATGCGGGGGCAATGGAATATCTCGCCTTCGCCGCCTCTCTCCTATCTCGATTACCGCGACCTGCGCGATGGCAACCAGACCTTTAGCGGGATCTTGGCTTATCACCATGACTGGCTGACCCTAACCGGAGACGCAAATCCGCAACGTATCAATGTGGCGAACGTGTCTTCGAATTTCTTCGACGTACTTGGGGTAAAGCCGGCGCTCGGCCGGTTCTTCCTGCCCAGTGAGGAGAAACTTCAAAGCGGCTTGCCCTACGTCGTGTTAAGTCATTCGTTGTGGCAGACGCGGTATGGGAGCGACCCGAACATCGTCGGCAAACCGATCGAGATTGCCCGCAGGCAGGCGACGGTGATCGGCGTTGCGCCGGAAGGCTTCATTGGAGCAATGCCCGGCATCCGCCACGATGCGTGGCTTCCGCTCAATCCTGGAGGAAGCGATTGGCAACTGCAGCAACGCAGTCATAATTTCCTGAACGTGATGGGCCGCCTTCGACCGGGCGTCAGCCGGCAGCGAGCCACCGAGGACCTGGAGAGATTGATGCGGCAGATTGTGGCCGTGTATCCGAACGATCATCTGGGCGTGAACACGATCACGCTGGATCCGCTGTGGCGGTCGCCTTTTGGCGCCAACGTCTACATGGCTTCAACATTGCCACTTCTACTGGCCATCGCAGCAGTCGTTCTGCTGCTGACGTGCGCCAACGTGGCCACCTTGGCCCTGGTGCGCTTCGTCGCACGCCGCCGCGAGATCGCTATACGGCAATCGCTGGGTGCGGGACGGATTCAGCTCGTCCGGCAGATGGTGTTGGAGGGCTTCTTCCTATCGATTGCCGGCGGGGCACTGGCGCTATTGATGACCTCGTGGACTGCAAAGAGCTTCGCACGCTTCATTCCGCCCAACTCAACTCCAGTTGTCCTGAACGGCACCATGGATCACAACGTTGTGATTGTCATTGTGCTGCTTTCGGTGTTGGCGAGCGTTATCTGCGGGGCGTTTCCTGCACTGCGGTCGTCGCGCGTGCCCGCCGCCGAAGCTCTCAAGGAAGAATCGGCGAGCGTATCAGGCGGGTCGCACAATCGCCGGTTGCTCAGCGGGCTGGTGGTGGCGCAGATTGCTCTTTCATTGGCGCTCCTGGTGACCTCTGGACTTTTTCTGCGCACTCTCCGAAACATCAGTTCTGCAAATCCCGGGTTTGACCAGGATCATATCCTCACCGCTTCGGTGGGCTTGAACATTGCCGGCTACCCGGAAGAGGAAGCGCGTACGATTCGGCGCAAGATTCTTGATCGGGTAGCGGCATTGCCGGGGGTTACGGTTGCATCGCTTACAGACTGGGTTCCTTTCAACTTCAACCGCAAAACGGTGGATGCGTATCCCGAGGGGTATGTTCCGCGGCCGCACGAATCTCTCGAACTGCGCAGAGCGGATGTTACGTCGAAGTATTTTGAAACACTGGGAATCCCGATTCTTGAGGGTCGGCCTTTCTCACCGGATGACAGCGAATCAGCACCCCGCGTAGTGGT
This sequence comes from uncultured Acidobacteriaceae bacterium, assembly GCA_963838295.1. Classification (GTDB taxonomy): domain Bacteria; phylum Acidobacteriota; class Terriglobia; order Terriglobales; family Acidobacteriaceae; genus Telmatobacter. The sequence continues at coordinate 485,577 of CAWIQS010000014.1, read as the reverse complement.
TGTGGATCAAACCGCGGCTAACCGGTATTGGCCGGGGCAGGATCCGCTGGGCCGGAAGCTTACTGTTTGGGGCCATCCATTCACAGTTGTGGGCGTGGCGAAGAACTCGAAACACAATTTCATGAACGAACTGCCGGAACCCATGGTCTACATGAGCTACTTCCAGGAGCCTGACAGCGAATTGACCGTGCAGGTGAAGACGCGGGGCAATCCAGCCGATATGGGTCCGGTGGTGGAGCAGGCGATTCACCAGATCGACGGGCGCCTGCCGGTATTCGATGTTCGCACAATGCACGAGACCACACAGATGTCGAGCATGTTTGCGGTCATGCAGAGTACGTTTGCCGGGATGTTCGCGATGATCGCGCTGATTCTTGCAGCGACCGGAATCTATGGCGTGGTGGCGTATCGCACCCAACTGCGTACGCACGAGATTGGAATTCGCGTGGCTCTTGGTGCATCGCGTTCGGATGTGTTGCGGCTGGTTCTGATGCAGGGGGTGCGGCTCACGATTGTGGGGCTGACGCTGGGACTGGCCCTTGCCGTCGGCCTGACACGATTCATCGCCGGGTTGCTCTACGGAATCAGCGCGACCGACCCGTTGACGGTGATTGCCGTGGTTGTGCTGCTGGGGGCGATGGCGTTGCTGGCGTGTTACCTGCCGGCGCATCGCGCGATGCGTGTAAACCCGGTATCAGCGATACGCGAGCAATAACAGAAATGCCCAGGTCGTCGTTGATGTTCAACGACCTGGGCATTTGTTTCTGGTAATGCAGGCGCGTATTACATCCCGCCGCCGCGGCTGGCCGGTGGAACGATGTTGTTCATGCGCAGGTAAACCACCATCTGCCCGTAGTGATCCATCATGTGGGCAAGGCCGAAGGCAGCCATTCCTCCCCGCGTGCCGTGGGCCGTAAACACAAACGCATTTTCGTTCGTGATGCCGTCGACGTAGGTGTGCGCCTGCTTGAAGGAGTCCTTGAGCGCCTGGATGATGTCGGCTTTGCTGGTGAGCTTCTCGATGGCATCGGACTTCGCCTTGCCGTCGGCCTCAGACATATCGCCACCGAAGAAGTACCAGTTCGCCTCGGCCACGTGCTTCACCTGTGCGCCGAAGCTCCGCACGCCTTTGAAGTCTCCGGCGGCTTCCGGGGGAGCGAAATTGAATTTGTCTTCCGGCATGGCATCGGCAGCGTCGACGAATTCCTTTTCCATATTGCTGAGCAGCTTTCCGTAGGTAGCTGCGGGTGTCATCTGTGTGCCGACTGCGGGCTTGGCGGGAGCGGCGGCCTGGGCGAAAGCAAATGCGGGAGCAGCAGCCACGGCGCAACAAAGCAGCAAGCAGGTGGCAATTCGTGAGGGGGTGTGCATTCGATCTTCTCCTTGCGCGGCTGCTTCTTTCGAGAAAGAGGGATAAAAAGCTTCGGCCGCGTGAAGGCAAATCTAGCAGACCGATTGCCTCGCAAGATAGCGGGATTGTATGAATCTGTTGCGGAATGCAGAAAAACGTTGCCAAGGCGGTCTTGCAATAAGTTGAGCGGCGCGTCTCTCCCACGGCGATCTAAGACTGTGCATCCGCACGTTTCAGGATCATCCCGCGCAAACTGCAATTCGTCACAAAATCGAAGCTTCCACTTGACATTCAAGTACAATGCATTGTCTACTTGGATGCCAAGTGAAGAAGATGACTCTACCAATTTTGCAAGGCACACTCGACCTGATGATTCTGCGCACCCTGGCCACCATGGGTCCGCAACATGCGTACGGCATTGCGAGCCGGCTTGAGCAAGTTTCAGGCGACCAGCTGAACCTGAACCAGGGCACCATCTATCCGGCGCTCGTGCGGCTGGAGCAGCATGGCTGGACGCGCGGCTCCTGGGGCAAAACTGAAAACAATCGCGAAGCAAAGTACTACACCATCACCAAGGCTGGCCTGAAAGCGCTCGATGAAGAGACCGCGCGCTGGCGGCAGATGGCGGGCGTGGTGGAGAAGCTGCTGGCGGAGGAACAGTAGCCATGGCCCGCATGCGAAGACTCTTTGCCAGATTCCGCAGCCTGTTGCGCAACAACCGGGCTGAGCATGAACTTGCGCGCGAGGTCGCGTCGCATCTGGCCTTGCTCGCCGAGGAATTTGAACGCCGCGGCATGTCGCCGAACGGAGCGCGGCTTGCGGCGAAACGCGCATACGGCGGTGTGGAGCAGGCGAAGCAGGCTCATCGCGATGAGCGGTCCTTTCTTTGGATCGAGCAGACAATGCAGGACATTCGATACGCGCTGCGGATGCTGGCAAAATCGCCGGGCTTCGCCGCCGTCACCATCCTCACTCTTGCGCTCGGTATTGGCGCCAATACTGCAATCTTCAGCGAGATCAATGCGGTGATGCTGCAGTCGCTTCCGGTCGAAGATCCTCAGCGCCTCGTAATTTTCGAGTGGAATGCTGTGCATAAACCGAAACTGCACGGACAAAGTAGCTACGGGGACTGCAGTGGGGACTGCGTTTTCTCTGTTCCATTTTTCCAGACATTAGCAAACCACACGAATACACTTTCCGGCGTCGTGGCGTTTGTGGGCCCTCTTGAGGTGAACTTCAGCGGCAACGGTCCGGCGAGCATCACACGTGGCATGTATGTCTCCGGCGGTTATTTCTCGACCGTCGGCGCGAAGGTATTTCTGGGGCGTTCGCTGGCGCCGTCGGATGATTCCCCGTCCGCATCGCCAGCCATTGTTTTGGACTACGGGTATTGGAGGCGAGCCTTTGGCGCGGCCCCATCCGCAGTGGGGCGCGTTGTCCGTCTCAATAACGTTGAGGCGACAATCGTAGGGGTCGCCAGCCCCGACTTCACGAGTCTGACGCCCGGCAAGCGTCAGGACTTCTACATGCCGTTGTCGCTCTCGCGGCAAGTGCGGAGCGAGTGGTGGGGTACCAAAGACAGGCTCTCGGATGCCACGACATGGTGGGTAGTGATTCTGGGCCGACTCAAGCCGGGCGTCACGATTGTGCAGGCGCAGACGGAAGCGACAACTCTTTTCCAAAGGGAGGTGCTGCACGGAGCGAAGCCGGCATTCGCCGAGGCCGATGCCCCTCAGATCCGCCTGCTGCCCGCGCGACAAGCCCTGGACGGCGAAAGCAGCCAGATTGCGCCGATGCTTGACGTCATCATGGCGGCCGTAGGCCTTGTCCTGTTGATCGCATGTGCCAATGTGGCCGGCCTGATTCTGGCACGTTCTACTAAGCGGCAAAAAGAACTGGCTCTGCGCCAGGCACTGGGCGCCGGTCGGGCTCGCATTGCCCGCCAGCTCCTGACCGAAAGCGTTCTGCTGTCGGGTGCCGGCGGCGCATTGGGCATTCTGCTTGCCATGTGGGGAGTCGATGCGATCACCAAGTTCGTCTCCAGCGGGCTAGACCAGCCTTTCCCCTATGTCGTTGCGCTGGATTGGCGTGTGCTGGCATTCACCGCGAGCGTTACACTTGCGACGGGAGTTCTGTGCGGTCTGGCACCAACCTTGCAGGGATCCCGCGGCGACCTGACTTCCTCGCTCCGGGAGAATGCATCGTCGATTCCCGGTGGTGCAGCGAAGGCCGGGCAGCGTTTCCGCGCAGGCGACACGCTGGTGGTGGTGCAGGTGGCACTCTCCATCGTGGTGCTGGTTGGCGCGGGATTGCTGGTCAGAACCTTGCAGAGACTTCAAGCGGTCGATCCCGGATTCGATACGCAGAATATTCTTCTGTTCGGCATCAATCCAAGCCTGGCGGGATACAAGGATCACCAGACCTCGCAGCTATATCGCCAGTTGCAGCAACGATTCGCCGCTTTGCCGGGTGTCGTCTCTGCCAGCTATTCAGAGGAAGCACTTCTAAGCCAAAGCTGGTCCAATACCGATGTGCATCTTGACGGCGCACCTCTCAAAAAGAACGTCGAGAGCGCGATTCTCCCGGTCGGATCGGATTTCTTTTCGGTGATGCGGATTCCAGTTGTTGCCGGGCGCGTATTTACGTCTGCGGATTTTGCCGCGGCGGAGACAACGCAAGCCGCAATGACCGCGGCCGCAGAAGCGGCCTCCGCCGCACCGGCTGAGCATGCAGCCGCCAAAGCGCCGATTCCCCAAACGGAGTCGCAAACACCGCCGGTACCGGTCATCGTCAACAAGGCGTTTGTGCGGAAATACTTCCCCAACGAAGATCCATTGGGGAGGCACATGGGTAACGGGCAGGAAGATGAACCGGCAATCGGTCCACAGCCTGGCTACCGCATCGTGGGCATTACCGCTGACACAAAATACGATCGGTTGCAGCGCGAGATTGAGCCCACGATGTTCACGCCCCTGGTTGCAGACAGTGCCCACTTTGAGTTGCGCGCCACCGGCGACCCCACTGCGCTGGTCAAAGAGGTACGCGCGGCGGTAGCGGAGGCTGACAACAACCTGCCACTCTTCGAGGTGCGTACGCAGACCGCGCAGATCGAGCAAACGCTTTTCAAGGAGCGGCTGATGGCGCGCTTCTCAAGCCTCTTCGGACTCCTGGCGTTGGCTCTGGCGTGTATCGGCTTGTATGGATTGCTTTCATACGAAGTAGCGCGACGCACGCGCGAACTGGGGATTCGCATGGCTCTCGGCGCACAAAAGCGCGATCTGATGCGGCTGGTGGTGCGGCGCGGGCTTCTGCTTTCGATTATCGGCACGATCATAGGCATCGGCGCGTCGATGGCGGTCACACGGCTGATGGTCAGCGTGCTCTTCAGCGTGAGGCCCAACGATCCCGCTACGATTGCCGGGGTTTCTCTATTGCTAGTGCTGGTGGCTCTTGCAGCGTGTCTGATACCGGCGCGGCGGGCGATGCGGACCGACCCCATGGTCGCGCTGCGCGAGGAATAGGCAAGGCCGATTCGCAAGCCAATGAGATTTGTGCAGTGAGAACTGCGCACGAAGGAGAAACCAAAATGGCACAGTGGAGACGGGCGCTTTCCAGGTTCCGGAATCTCTTTCGGAATCATCGCGCGGAAGAAGAGCTCGCGCGTGAAGTGAATTCGCATCTCACTTTGCTGGCTGACGACTTCGAGCGGCGCGGCAAGTCGCCGGAAGAAGCACAGATCGCTGCGAAGAGAGCCTACGGCGGCGTGGAGCAAGCGAAACAGGCTCATCGCGACGCGCGGTCGCTGATGTGGATTGAACAAACTTTGCAGGATCTTCGCCACGCAGGTCGTACACTGGCGCGCAGCCCCGGATTTACCCTTGTTGCTATCGCCACCATTGCGCTCGGCGTGGGCGTCAATACCACGCTCTTCACTGCCTACAATGCGGTGGCGCTCAAGCCGCTTCCAGTCGCTGACGCAGGCAGGGTGGTTCGGTTGCGGCGGACATTGCAGAGCGGATTCATCGGCGACCCGCAATACGTGTTTTCGTATCCGGAATACAGCAATCTTCGCGACCGGCAGAATGTGTTTCAGAGTGTGATTGCCGCCAGTTGGCCGGTGAAGGTCCTTGTCTCTGCGGCGAACGAGAACAATTCAGGCGCCAGCCAATGGAAGACTGCGCAGGCGCAGATTGTTTCAGACAACTACTTTGGAGCACTCGGAATCAATGCGGAACTCGGCCGGGTCTTCGCACTGGAGAAAGATCTCGCACGGGGCGGCGACCCAGTCATCGTGCTGAGCCACGCATACTGGCTTCGACAATACCGTGCAGATCCACATGTCCTCGGTAGAGTGTTGAAGATTGGCAGCACCGCGTTCACGATCATCGGGGTTACGCCGCGCGCGTTTACCGGCACGAGTCTCAACCCGCAGATTCCCGACCTCTGGGCGCCGGTCTCGATGCAGCAGCAGCTTGTTCCGGGCCAGGACTGGCTGCACAAGCCCACCGACTTTGAGTTTCAAGTGCTGGCGCGGCTCGACCCCGGCGTTGCAGCAAAGGAGGCACAAGCCGAGACGGATGCCATGGTGCGCCAGTTCGACGCGGGCTACACCATGCGCGATCGCACCCTGTCTGTGGCGTTGGAGCGCACGGCCTTCTTTGGAAATACGAATGATGTTCGCTTTCAGGCCGGCGTCGGAGCCATGATGGTGATCTTCGCCATGGTCCTGCTGGTGGCCTGCGCGAATGTCACGAACATGCTGGTTGCACGCGGCGCTGCGCGGCAAAAGGAGATCAGTGTCCGCCTCGCGCTCGGCGCCAGCCGTGCACGCGTCGTGCGGCATCTGCTGACCGAGAGCATGTTGCTTGCCCTGGGTGGCGGAGTTGCGGGGCTTGCGCTTGCGGCCGCAGCCAGCAAACTGCTGTGGGTCGCGCTCAACCAGATACTGGCGCGTCAGCTTGGAAGCGACTTTGTTCTCAGCCTGAATCTCAATCCCGACGCCCGTGTACTGATCTATGCGCTTGGCCTGTCGCTCGCAACCGGGTTTATCTTCGGACTTTCACCCGCGCTGCAGTTCACGAGACCAGACCTGAATACTGCTCTCAAGGATGAGAACACTTCGTTTGGGCGCGGCGTGTCGCGCTCGCGACTTCGTGGCTTGCTGATCGGCAGCCAGGTCGCGATCTCCATGTTGTTGTTGAGCAGCGCCGGCCTGCTGATTCGCGGACTGGCGCGATCGCAGGCGGCTGAACCGGGATTTGAAACTCATCGCGTTTACCTGCTGCTCGCCGACTATGGAGACGACCCCGCCAAAGCGGCAGCCGCGTTTCATCGCATGGCTGACTGGCTCAAGACAGTGCCCGAGGTAGCGAACGTTTCTTACGGCACCGGGCCGATGATGGGCACGTGGACGCCACCGATCTTCGTCAGGAACGGCGGTGCTCTTGAAGGATCGAGCCAGGCGCGCGCGCTGGCGAGCTATGCCTCAGACAATTACTTGAACACGCTGGGAATCACCCTGCTACGCGGCCGGAACTTCACGTCGCAGGAATCAAGAACGGGCGCACACGTGGCCGTCATCAGTGCCTCCACGGCACGGCTGTTCTGGCCAAACAAGGATCCGCTGGGCAAACACTTTCAGCTCGATTTGCATTTTGACGGCAAGCTGACCGAGTTCGAAGTTATCGGCATTGCCCGGGACGTGCGTTTCACGAATCTCACGCGTATCGATCCTTCACATGTTTATCTCGCGGCTGATCCGGCGTTGATCTATCCCGTCTTCTTCAGCGTTCGCGGCGACCAGCAGGCTGCGCTCGCAGCAGTATGGAGCCGATTACAACTGTTCGACAGAAATGTTCTGCCGAGCATTTCTTTGTGGAATGTGGAGACGATGCTGCTCAGTCCGCAGAGGACGCTGGCCCGCGCTCTCGCAATGCTTGCGGCCATTCTTGCGATGCTGGCGCTTTCGCTGGCGGGCATCGGAATTTACGGAGTGATGGCCTACGTGGTCAGTCAACGCACCCAGGAAATCGGAGTGCGCATCGCACTGGGCGCAACGCCCGGCCGCATACTCCGCGGGATCGGCATTGAAGGGCTGCGTCCTGTCGTGGCCGGCATGGTCGCGGGCCTCGGCGGCGGCGCGGCGCTCTCACTGGTGCTGCATCGAACGCTGGCGTTCCCGGGATCGATTGACTTCCTCTATGGCGTGAGCTTCTACGATCCGTTCACGTTTTTCGCAATCACCGTGTTTCTGGTTACGGTCTCTTTGACAGCGAGCCTCGGACCCGCTTTAAAAGCTATCAGGGTCGATCCGCTGGTGGCGCTGCGTTATGAGTGAAGCAGTTCAGAGTTCTTGGTTCGGAGTTCTTAGTTCGGAGTTCAAAGATCGTTCGCGCCGAGATTCTAAGGTACTTGAACTAAGAACTACGAACTTAGAACTCTAAAATTGCACCTGCAGTCAGTTGTTCAGCTTGCCACCCTTGACGGTGAAGCGCTCGCCGCGCCAGACGATGGTGTTGCCGGCGAAGCCTGCGATCCACAAGCCAGTAGCCACAAGATCGCGCGGGGGCAGCAGTAGAAGGCTCGGGAGCACCTGGTGATCGCCTAGTACTTCGGCGCCTACCGTCATGGCCAGTGCGATGCGGAGGAAAAAGCAGAGCGCCAGCAGCCAGAGACTGAGCGGGCTGATGCCGCTGGCGATGAGGTTGATGACGGCCAGAGTGAATCCGTGCGTAAACAGCAAACCCGCGTAGCCTCCGGGGCGTGCGTCGCGCACGGTGCGCAGCCAGCGCAGCTGATGATCGCAGAAGCTGCGCCACGAGTAGGCCGGCACGCTGGTTTCTACGACTTCCGCGGAGAGTGCGACGCGGTAGCCCGCTTTATAGATACGCTCGCCTAATTCGTAGTCGTCGGCGAGATGATCGACGAGCGCTTCGAAGCCGCCGATCTTCGCGAGGGCCTCGCGGCTAACGGCGAGTGTGGAACCGAGGCCATAGCGCAGGCCGCCCTCGATCATGCGGGCAACCAGAACACTGGGCATGAAGTCGGTGGCGATGCCGAGAGACTCGAGCCGCGAGCCTAAAGTTTCATGTGCACGACCGCGATAGAGCGCTGTCGCCAGTCCGACTGGCTTGGGCGGCTGCGCGTAAGGCTGCGGCGCCACGGGCGCGAAATGGGCCATCACGCGTTCAAGGTAACGCGAACTTACGGTGATATCGGAATCGTTGACGAGGATATATTCGCAGCGGGCCTGCGGCATGAGCTGGGCGAGCGTACTGACCTTGCCGTTCATACCGAGGCGCGCTGGACACTCGATGAGGCGGATGGTGCGCTCGGGGAATTCGCTTTGCAGTTGTTGCACAGCGGGAACTGCGGGGTCGTCGAGTGACGAGACACCGAAGAGCATTTCGTATCCGCCTGCGTAGGTTTGGCGACAGTGCGAGCGAAACGCATCGAGCATGCCGGGATCAAGGCCCTTGAGCGATTTGAGAATTGAGACACCGGGAGCAAATGGCGGCAGCGGTGCACGGCGCGCAGCGATATACACGCGGGCCGCGATGATGGCGAAAAGGTAATAGCCCATTCCCGCAACGGCCAGCACTGTTGTAAATGCTTCAACGGCCAGTGAAATTGTTTGTGGAACCACGGGGATAGTGTAGCGGAAGCGAGTTCTGAGTCGTAGCGAGTTCTGAGTTCATAGTTCGCAGTTGATTGCTGATGTGCCCTCGGCACTTTGAACTTAGAACTCTGAACGGGCTTTACTCGTAGCGGAGCGCTTCGATCGGGTCGAGGTTGGCGGCTTTCCACGCGGGATAGATGCCGAAGACCAATCCGATTGCACAGGAGACGCCGAAACCAAGCGTCACCCATAGGGTCGACATGGCCGCGGGAAGACCGATGGGCAGAAAATAGATGGTCCATGTGAGCACGGCGCCAAGCAGAATGCCAAAGATGCCGCCCAAGGCCGTGAGCGTCACAGCCTCGGTAGTAAATTGCAGCAGCAAGGCACGCTTGGTGGCGCCGAGGGCTTTGCGGACGCCGATCTCGCGGGTGCGTTCAGTGACACTTACCAGCATGATGTTCATCACGCCGACACCGCCCACCATCAGGCCGACGCTCGAAACCGCGATCATGAACAGAACCAGGCCGCCGGTGAGTTGGCCCCAGAGTTTGGAGAGCGAGTCCGGCCCGAAGATATCGAAGTTGTCGGGCTGGTCGACTTTAACCTTGCGGCGAACGCGCAGCATCTCGCGTATCTCTTCTTCGACCAGCGATTTGTTCTTCTGGTCGTCGTACTTCACGCTGATATACATATCCTTTAATTCGGGATAGAGGTTATGAAAGACGCCAAGCGGGAAGAAGACGCCGTTGTCTCCTGGGTTTTTGCCGGAGCCAAAAGGTTGTTTGCGCTTTTCCAGAACGCCGATGACGGTGAAAAGGCCGGATGCAACATTCACATCCTTGCCAATCGGGTCTGTGTCCCCAAAGAGTTCTTCTGCCGTATCGTGAGCCACGACGCAGACGTGGGTGTGCCGCTGATCCTCATCATCGGTCCAGAACCGGCCTTCTTTCATCGTCAGTTCCGACACCGTTTCGAGTTCTGCAGTTGAACCTGCAAGGAACGCGCCCGACACTTTCTTCCCGTTGTATTTAACGTCGACGTCGCCCACGTGGAACTGCTGATTCACGTGCTGGTACGTGCCATCCGCTGCGATCACGTGAGGCAATGCTCGGAGAGCGAGGACATCCTCGAGGTTTAACTTCTTGCGGGTAAGCATCTCCGTCGTGGGCTCCACGCCGATAAGGGGCATGTGAAATACCCAGAAGACGTTGGAACCCATCGAGGTGACCCACTCGTTCACGCGGTTGTTGAGCCCGGTAATGACCGAGGAGATGGTGATGACCGTGGTGACGCCGATAACAATGCCAAGGATGGTCAGCCCCGACCGGAGCTTGTTGGTTCTCACTGTATCGAGAGCCATCTTGACGGATTCCCGTGTCTGTCCCCGGGCCATGCCGTGCCTGATTTCTGAAGTCGACTCAGAGCAATTATGCTCTTCGTAAGTTCAGAGTTCAAAGTTCGTAGTTCAGACTTGATTTGCCGATGACGCCTCGCATCTGAACTTAGAAAACTAAGGACGTTGAACTGTCCTCACTCGTATCGCAACGCCTCGATCGGGTCCAGGTTCGCTGCCTTCCACGCGGGGTAGATGCCGAAGATGAGGCCAATCGCGCATGAGACGGTGAAGCCGGTGACCACCCACATGGTGGACATGGTCGCAGGCAGGCCAATGGGCAAAAAGTAAATGATCCACGTGAGAATCGCGCCCAGAAGAATTCCGATGATCCCGCCCACGGCGCACAACGTCACTGCCTCGGTTGTGAATTGCACCAGCAGGGTGCGCTTGGTGGCGCCAATGGCTTTGCGCACGCCGATTTCGCGGGTGCGTTCCGTGACGCTCACCAGCATGATGTTCATTACGCCTACGCCGCCCACCATAAGGCCGACGCTCGAAACGGCAATCATGAAGAGTACCAGGCCGCCCGTAAGCTGATTCCATAATTTCGAGAGCGAGTCGGGTCCGAAGATTTCGAAGTTATCCGGCTGATCCACTTTCAGTTTGCGCGCGATGCGCAGGAGTTCGCGGATTTCCTCTTCCACAAGCGCCTTGTTTTTCGGGTCGTCGTATTTCACGCTCACCCACATGTCCTTGTCTTCGGGGTGAAGGTTATGAAAGGTCCCAAGCGGAAAATAGGCCATATTGTCGGCCTGATTCTTGCCGCCACCAAAGGGCTGCTTCTGCTTGTCGAGGACGCCGATGATCGTATACAGGCCAGTCTCGATATTGACTTCCTTGCCGATGGCGTTCTGTTCGCCGAAGAGTTCCTCCCACGTGTCGTGACCGAGGACCACCACGTGCTCACCCTTCTTGTCTTCTTCGTCATTCCAAAGGCGGCCCTGCAGGAAGTTGAGATCCGTGACCTGTCCAACTTCCGCAGTGGAGCCCTGAAGGATGGTGCCGGCAATCTTCTTGCCGTTGTATTTCACGCTGACATCACCAACCCGGAATTGTGACTTGACGTGCTGGTAGCCGCCATCGGCTGCCACTACGTGGGGCAGATTCCGGATCGCGTACACCTCATCGATGTTGAGCTTGGGTCGGCTAAGCATCTCCGTCGTTGGACGCACGCCGATCACGGGCAGATGAAAGACCCAAAAGACGTTGCTGCCCAGCGAACTTACAAATTCCTGGACGCGGTTGTTCAATCCGCTGATGACCGAGGAGATCGTGATCACGGTTGTGACACCGATAACGATGCCGAGAATGGTAAGGCCCGAACGCAGCTTGTTGGTGCGAATGGTTTCGAGCGCCATCTTGACGGATTCGCCGGTTTGTTGTCCTCGCATGGGTTGCTCCGGTGACGAGTTCTTAGTTCTTAGTTCTTAGTTCTTAGTTCTCGTTGTTTTGACTTTGGATCCAAAGACGCATGAAAGCCGAATAGCATTTTCCTTACTTCGTCCGATAGTTGCTGTGCCGAGTCAATCATCGTTTGGTCCCCAAACTTGAAGTCCAGGGCAAGTTCCAATTGTGTCTGAAGCTCGCAGTTGGAACCTCTCGCAATTGCAATGAACTGCCTGAATTCGCACGGATTTGCTCTGCCCTGCCCCTCCGCGATGTTGCTGGGAATAGACACTGCCGAGCGTCGCATTTGGCTGGTCAGGCCATAAATCTCTTCGCGCGGAAACCGCTTTGTGTCAATTCGTAAACTGAAACTGCCAATTGCATTGATTTCTGCCACACCAGCAAATCACGAAATCCGATCGACATCCCACTCTCTTATTCTCGACCCCACATCTTCAATGAACTAAGAACTTCGAACTCTGAACTGCACTTCTCACATTTCTGCCCTCAGCGCTACTACCGGGTCCAGTCTTGCCGCTTTGCTGGCGGGGTAGACGCCGAAAAATATGCCTACGCTGGTCGCCAGGAAGAGGCCCAGGAAGATTGCCCAGATGGGTACGGCGGTCGGGAACCCTACAAAGACCGTGATCAACTTGCCCACGAGCACGCCAAGGAGAATTCCGAAGATGCCACCCACCGAGGCCAGGGACGCGCTCTCGATCAGGAACTGCATCAGGACGTCGCGCTGCTTGGCGCCGAGCGCCTTGCGCACACCGATCTCGCGGGTTCGTTCCGTTACGCTCACGAGCATGATGTTCATGATGACCACGCCGCCAACGACCAGTGCGATGGAGCCAAGCCCCATCACAACCCACGCGAACACACCCAGCAGCTGATTGGCGATGTCGAGAAAGGTGTCGTTGGTTTGGATTTCAAAGTCGTCGACCGCTCCCGGTGCGTTGTGCCGGCGCGAACGCATAATCACACGGGCTTCGTCTTCGGCGCGTACCATGCCCAGCGATCCGCCGCCGGCGCGCGCATAGATGTCCACCGAATCGTTGTAGCCGTATATCTGCTGATACGTCGTGATCGGAACGGCTACCCAGTTGTCCTGCGACTGGCCAAAGGTTTTGCCCTGGCGATCGCCGACACCGATGATGGTAAAGGGAATGCCGTCGACGCGAATCTCCTTGCCCAACGGATCACCGCCGCCAATCAGGTTGTCGACGATGTCATAGCCAACAATGCAACTGTGGAATGCATGCTCCTCGTCTGCTGGTGTAAAGCCGCGGCCGAGGGCAATATCGATGTTATTCAGCGACATCATCGAAGCGGTGTAGCCGCGGACGCCGGTGTTGTTGCTGGAGTGCCCGTTGTAGACCACGTTGGTGTTCTTGAACAGAGACGCGCCCACTTCGCTGCAATCATCGCAGCCATCCTTGACGGCGTCGTAGTCTTCGATGCGGATGATTTTGCGCTTTTGATAGCTGAAGTACTGATCGGCGGAAAGAATCACGCTCGACATCCGGTTCACCGTGAACACGTCGGCGCCGTATCCAGAGAGTTTTGTAGAGATATAGCGCTTGGCGCCCTGCACCAGGGTGAGCACCATGATGACCGAAGCCACGCCCATCACGACACCGATCAGCGTGAGAATGGAGCGCATTTTATTGCCCCAGAGGGATTGAAGCGCGAGTTTGAAGGCTTCGAGAATGCTCATGAGATCACTTTCTGCTTGGCCCGGCGGGTTCCTGGCGCCGCTAAATCCAGTTTACGCAATGATCGAATCGTGTTTTGCGACAAGTAACGAAACGGCTTCCGCAACCGCGCAACTGAAGGTGGATGACCGCTAGTCAGGATTCGCCGATGTTTTATGGACGGCTAAGAGGGACGCCGGGCCGCAGGCTCATTCGAATCCAGTGCTCCTCGATATCGATACGCAGCAGGAATCCTGACGGTTCCGGGATATCCGGGAACGTTCGAGTCGAGCCTACGGTTGACGAAGTCCGCTTCTATGCTCGTCAGGACCGGGGAATTGCTGGATTTTCCTTCTGCGCCTGCTCATCGTGAGCTGCGGTTTGCGAGGATGGTTGCCCTAAATTGGCCGCGGGGTGGTGTTGTGGGCGTCGGTTACGTTGTCCGGCTCATCGGTGAAGGTTTTGCCTGCATGGTAGGCGAATTTCTGGTATTTCCCATCGATCCGGCGGATCGCGTCCATCGCTCCGTCATCCCAGGTAACCCGTGCTTCTCCATTGACATAGGCCCAATGGCCATGTTCCCGGTGAAGGGAGCGCCATGCACCTCCGTCTTCGTCCAATGTGATGTAAAACTGGCCGCCGGAACCGTCGCCGACCTCCCACTTGCCGAGGAAATGGCCGCGGGGAGGAGCGCCGGGCGGTGTCGGAGCCACATCACCGATGGGAATGCCGCCCGATCCCGTGAACTCCAGGCGCGCCACGTCGACGAGATTAAAGGACTGGCGGTGGCCATCCTTGAAGACGATTACGATCTGGCCGGGAGTAGCTTTGCTTGCGTGGGTCTGGGCGGTCACGGCGGCGACTCCCAGGATCAGAACCGCACAGGTGACGAATCGAACGACAAACTTACGCATCGTGTTCTCCTTCGGAATGAGCGGATAAGACTCTACGCAGACCCGCGACCCCATTATCTACTGGGATCGCGGGCTGGAAGTTCCCTCATTTCGTGAGAAATAGCGCCGAAGGGATTCTACGGAAATACTGAGAACAGAGATCTCAGATCAGTCTCGCTCCCTGCGTTGCGGATCAGCGGGTAGACCCCGAAGATCTCCTGGATGGTTCTGAGAGTCGAACCGTGGGTGTAGTAGGTGGAATTGGAGTAGTGGTTGCCCTTGGCATAGGGAGACAGCACGATCATCGGAATCGGACCATTGCCTTTTGCAGCCTCGTCCCACGTGATGAAGAGAACTCCGCCGCTGCGATAGGCGGTGGAGTTGAGGATCATGGGGACGTTCTTCTTGAGCCATTCATCGCCGTGGGCGATGGCGTTGCCGCCGCAGCTGTCGTGCATGTCGTCGCACATATCGGGAATGATGAAGTTGTAGCGGGCAACTGTGTTGTTCGCGAGATCGTGCGCAAGCTGCCCGAACTGCCGAATGTGCGAGATGCATGTCGCGGAAGAGCTGGAGAGGTGGTTGGTCTGGTCGTCGAAGTAGACGAACGGATTGTGGCGGGACTGGTAAACCTGGCTTCCGCTGGAATTAACCGGGCCTTCGTTCTTGAGCGGGCAGCTGGTCGCGCTGATGTACTCGTCGTAGGAGCGCCAGGAGATTCCGGCATTTTCGAGGAGCTTTACCAGGTGATTGGTGGTGGTCTGGCTATGCTGCGAAGGGGGTCCGTCATCGTGGATACCGAAGTTGGTGCCGGCCTCGAGCCAGAGGTAGTTCGGCAGGCTCGGGTGGTTCCCAGGAGGGTTGTTGTAGTTGTTGGCATACGATGCCATCGGCAGGAGGGTGTAGTTGATGTAGGGCGCTTCAGAATTGCCCTTAATGTTGAGGCTGCCATTGCCGGTCCAGTTGTGATTCTCCATCACGATGATGAAGACTGTCTTGATGTGGTGCAGTGTGGTAGCTGCGTCTGGCTCGGGCTGGACCGAATCGGCTTGTTGAGCAAAGACGGGCAGAGCGAGGGTTAGCGCGAAGATGGGGAGAAGCTTGCCGCGAATTTTCTGGCGGATTGGAAACATCACCGCTCCTTTATGTGGGGAAGATCGATCGCGGCACGGCACTGGAGGGCTGAACCGCTGGATCGCTGCAGGGTTAGATGACGTCCGGAGGTGGCGTGAGCGATTTTGTATGCTGCGGAAAGGCAGGCGCATCTAAAGGGGTATGAACGGCAGATCGAAGCGCACCCTGGTAGTCGGCGCGGGTATGGCTGGGCTGACTGCGGCGCGGCTCCTCGCCGAGGCCGGCCGGAAGGTGCTTGTGCTGGAAGCGCGCGACCGGGTGGGGGGCCGCATCCGCACCCTGCGCGACCAGGGCGAGACCCTGGAACTCGGTGCCGAATTCATTCATGGGCATCCACCAGAGCTCTGGGAATTGATCCACGAGGCAGGGCTGGAAACCTATGCCCTGGAGGGAAGGGTCATTTGCCACAGACAGGGCAGGCTGAGGAAGTGCGCGGAGCAGAGCGATATCTTCCGGTTTCTGCACGGGCTCGAAAAATGGAAAGGATCCGACATCGCGTTTGCCGATTATCCGCAGCTCGAAAAGCTCTCGCCAGAGAAGCGGGAAGAAGTCGTGAACTATGTGCAAAGCTTCAATGCGGCCGATTATCGGAGGATCGGGGTGCATGCCCTCGCCGTGCAGCAGCGAGCCGAGGAGGAGACTGGAAGCGACGAGATCTTCCGCGTTCGGGATGGATACGACCAGGTTCCGGAATTCCTTGCAGGCAAAGTGCGCGAGGCAGGGGGGCGTATCGAGCTATCGCGGACCGTGGAAAAGGTTGAGTGGGAGCGCGGGCGGGTTTCGGTCTTTGTGCGCGACGGCGGCGAACTGGCCCAGTACTCAGCGGAGCTGGCCGTGATCGCTCTGCCGCTGGGGGTCTTGCAGCACCTGGGCGTTCTGATTGACCCGATTCCCGAAACTTTGCTCGCGGCGAACCAGCTTGCCATGGGACCGGTGCGGCGGTTCACGCTTGTGTTCCGCGAGCGGTGGTGGGCGACGCTGGATGAAGTAAATCTTCCGAAGATGAGCTTCCTGTTCTCGCGCGATGCAATGCCGCCGGTATGGTGGACGGCGCATCCCTGGGAAACCCATACGCTGACCGGCTGGATCGGTGGACCGGAATCCGCCGCGTTCGATCAGTTCACGCGCGAACAGGTGGGCGATGCCGCGTGCAAGGAACTCGCGAAGATCTTCGAGGTGCCGCTGGACCTGCTGCGCAATCTATTGGTTTGCTGCGCGACACACGACTGGCAGGGCGATTCGCTGAGCTGCGGAGCCTATAGTTATGTGCCCGCGGGCGCGCTGGACGCCGTGTTGAAGATGGCAACTCCGGTGCAGGAAACGCTCTATTTTGCCGGAGAACATACGGATGTAACCGGCCACTGGGGCACGGTGCATGCGGCCATGCGATCGGGAATTCGCGCCGCAAAACAGGCGCTGACCGCCATGAAGACAGAGGCGGACGAAGTGACCCCCATCGCCAGGCTGGGATAGCACCGGGAACCTGCGCACCTCCGAACCCGCGGCATCCACCCTGGTCACAATTCGGAGATCGTTTTCCAGCCTGACGTCGTACGATACTCTGGCGCAGCTTTTTCTGACCTCTTTTGACCCCAAATCTGTGTGACCTCACGCCTTGGAGGGCCTGATGAATCTCGCTCGTTCCCGGTTTGCGCTCGTTGTGCTGGCGCTTGCCATCCTCTTCCCGATCGGTGCATCCTCTCAATCCTCCGGCGATCCTGCCGCTGGTCAATCTCCGCTGCTATTGCGGAACCCCTCGCTCTCGAAGGACAAGATCGCCTTCCTCTATGCCGACGATGTCTGGACCGTGAGCCGGCAGGGTGGCGAGGCCGAGCGGCTCACGTCCGACGGCAAAGTGGTCGCCGGGCCGTTCTTCTCGCCTGACGGAGCGGAGATCGCCTACTCCGCGCACCTCAACGGAAACGTCGATGTCTACGTGATGCCTGCGGGAGGTGGAGTTCCGCGGCGCATTACATGGCATCCGGCTGGGAGCGAAGTTGTGGGCTGGGCACCTGACGGCAAAAGTGTGCTCATTGCGAATGGCGCAACGAGCTTTCGCGATTTCGTGAAGCTTTCGACGGTGCACGCCGACGGCTCAGGCATTCCCGAGCCTCTGCCGCTGCCTTCTGGTGTGGAGGGATCCTATTCCCCGGATGGAAAGTCCATCGCCTACCAGCCAATCACCAAGTGGGAACAGGCCTGGAAACAATACCACGGCGGCCAGACTACGCCGATATGGATCGTGAACCTGAAGACGCTGGACCTGGTGAAGGTGCCGCGCGAAAACTCCAACGACTCCAGCCCAGCGTGGGTTGGGAATTCAGTCTATTTTCTTTCGGACCGGAGTGGACCGATCTCGCTCTTCAAATACGACACGGAATCAAAACAGGTGAGCCAGGTTGGGTCGAACAAGGGCTACGACCTGAAATCGATGCAAGCAGGGCCGGACGGCCTTGTGTATGAGCAGTTCGGCTCTATTCACCTGGTCGATACCGCGAGTGGCAGCGATCATGTGGTGCCGATCCAAGTGCATGGAGAGCTGGCCAATCTCGCGCCGCACCTGGTGACGATTCATCCCGATGAAATTCGGAATGCCACCATCTCTCCCACGGGCGCGCGCGCGGCGTTTGAAGCGCATGGCGAGATCTTTACCGTCCCCGGCGAAAAGGGTGACACTCGCAATTTGACCAACACATCCGGATCGGCGGAGCGTGATCCATCGTGGAGCCCGGACGGCAAGACCATCGCCTATTTCTCCGATGCATCCGGCGAATATCAGCTGTACCTGCGGGATCAGACGGGATTCAAGGCGCCGACAGTGATCGATCTCGGCCCCGATCCCAGCTACTATTACAGCCCTACCTGGTCGCCGGATTCAAAGCATCTTGCCTTCAATGACAAGCACAACCGCATGTGGCTGGTGGACGTCCCCTCTGGCAAGCCCGTCCAAGTCGACAAGGTGCTCAACAGCACATTGGGCTACGCCTTCAACGAAGTGTGGTCGCCCGACTCGAAGTGGATCGCCTATGAGCGCGATTTGGAAAATCAGCTTCACGCCATTTTCCTCTACTCACTGGAGACAAAGAAATCGACGCAGGTGACGGATGGGATGAGCGACGCCTCGAGTCCTGCGTTCGACTTGAATGGCAAGTATCTCTACTTCATCGCGTCGACTGACGATGGACCGTCGCACGCTGGCATCGACCTGTCGTCGCTCGACCGCGCCCAGACCAGCGCGCCCTATGTCGTCGTGCTCGCCAAGGACGGAGCGTCGCCGATTCCACCCGAGAGCGACGATGAAAAGATCAAGGAAGAGAAGAAGGACGAGCCCAAGCCGCCGGTGGCTGACGACAAAAAAGATGCCAAGGCCGATGACAAGGATAAAGAAAAGAAAGCCGGCGACAAAGACAAGGACACGGCGAAATCAGACGACAAGGATAAAGAGAAGGATAAGGACAAAGACAAGCCCGTGAAGGTCACCGTCGATCTCGACGGCATCGGCAATCGTATCCTGTCTCTGCCCATTCCTCCGCGGAATTACGGAGCTATCGCCACTGGCAAAGCTGGTGTCCTCTATCTGCTTGAAGGGCCGCCCTTCGGGCGCGCCTCGAGCTTCGAGGGCTCGGGTATCCGTGCGGTCTGGCGGTTCACCCTCGAGAAGCGCGAGCCCGAAACCGTCCTCAGTGATCTCGATGCTATCCAGATCTCCGCCGACGGATCGAAAATTCTATACGCGCGCAAAGGTGGATGGGCCATTGCGCCTGCAGACGAACTGAAGCCCGGGAATGGCAGCCCCGGAAAGCCGCTGAACCTCGGCGGCATGCAGACCATGGTTGATCCGCGCGCGGAGTGGCATCAGATTTACCACGAAACCTGGCGCATCCAGCGCGATTTCCTTTACGACCCGAATACGCATGGTCTTTCAATTCCAAAGATCGAAGCCAAGTACAAGCCCTATCTCGATGGGCTCGCGTCGCGCGCCGAGTTTACCTATCTCTCGACCGAGATGCTCGGCGAGGTGAACATCGGGCACATGTTCGTCGGCGGGGCGCGTTCGCACGATGACGGTCCCAAGGCCGGCCTGCTGGGCGCCGATTACAAAATCGAGAATGACCGCTATCGCATCGCTAAAATCTATGGCGGCCAGAACTGGACACCCGGCTTGACCTCGCCGCTTACGATGCCCGGTGTCTATGTCAAGGAGGGCGAGTACCTGCTCGCCGTCAACGGTCGTGAACTGCACGCGCACGACAACCTCTACCAATTCTTCGATGGCACGGCGGGCAAGCAAACCGTCCTTCACGTCGGCTCCAATGCCGACGGCAAAGACGCGCGCGATGTCACCGTGGTTCCGGTCGGCGATGAGACAGGGTTACGCAACCTCGACTGGATCCAGGGCAACATCCGCAAGGTCAATGAACTCTCCGGCGGGAAGGTGGCGTATGTCTACATGCCCAATACAGGCGGATCGGGCTACACCAACTTCAACCGCTACTTCTATTCGCAGCTCAACAAGCAGGCGCTGGTGCTGGATGAGCGCTGGAACGACGGTGGCCTGATTGCCGACTACGTCGTCGACGTGCTCAAGCGCTTCCCGCTCTCGGGCGCGATCGAGCGCGATGGCAAGCCGATCCACGACCCGGTCGGCGCTATCTTCGGGCCCAAGGTTATGCTTATCAACCAGAATTCCGGCTCTGGCGGCGACGCCATGCCGTGGTACTTCCGCAAGGCGGAGATCGGCAAGCTTGTGGGCACGCGCACGTGGGGTGGCCTGGTCGGCATCGGAGGATATCCTCCGCTGCTCGATGGCGGCTACGTGATGGCGCCGCGATACGCCATCTATGGACTCAAGGGCGATTGGGAAGTCGAAAACCATGGCATCCCGCCGGATGAGATGGTGGAGGAGTTGCCCAAAGATATTGCCGCGGGCCACGACAAGCAGCTTGAAACCGGTGTGCAGATAGTGCTCCAGGAATTGAAGGAACATCCCATTCCGGCGATTCCCGTCCCGGCTTATCCGAATTACCACAAGAACGATGGGCTGGGGAAATAGCGCTTTCGCGAGGTCCAGGTCTTTTTCGTCGCGTGGAGAAGACCTGGGCTTTACCAGCTTTGCGGGCTGCTGTACTGTTCGATCGAATTCGTTGCGAACTGGTTTCCTGATCCGCAACCCTATGGTTGCAGATGCACAAAATCACTTCGCCACAATCGCGGGTCTTCCCTTGATGAAACGGAGTTTGACCACGCGGCCGGTGGTCAACAGGAATCCGTCAACTTCCCCTTTCGCATTGCGGGTAAAGCGGATCTTGCCGACCGAAGTCGCAAAAAAATCGGGCGCAACCGGCCGCAACGGATCCGGATCGCTCTTCAGGCGGTGGAGCACAAGTCTGGGCTGGTCTGGCTCCGGTGGATCCCAACCGGCCACGTGTACGTTCTCCACTTTCAGCTCATAGAGCGGGTCGATTTCTGGGCTGCTGTAGACGCCCGCATACTCGGCCAGCTGCGCGGGAAGCGGCGCGAATGGCGGAATCGCCGCGAAGGTTTCGATCTTTCCGTCCTCGTGCCTGATGGTGAATGAAAGTGGCGATCCTGGTTTCGTCGGCAGAAATGTGAAATCGACCGGAGAAATCAGCAGGTGAAACTGGGTCTCGCTTAGGGCCTTCACCGGGTACGTGTCGTCATCACCCACATTGCCCACTTGCAACTTTCCGTCTTTGATGACCCAGCGTGCAAAATCGTCCGCGTCCTTGACGTTCCCATACATGCCCACTTTGGCCTGCATTTGCTCCGCCGTCAGATCCACCGGCTTGGAGTCGTCAGCCCGCGCGGCTTCCGCCGGTTTCATCTCCTTTGCAAGATAGATATCGGCGACTTTGCGCGTGAGATCGCTGGGATTGGCGGTAGCGAGATTGCACAGGCAGGCCACGCTGAAATGCTGGTCGGGAAAGCGGATCAGGTCTGCGCGATAACCTGCATCGGCACCGCCATGATCGACTGTGTTGAGACCGCGATAGGTGCCAATCGATAGCCCTGAGGCATAGTGAATCTGTTCGCCGTTGTTCAGTTTGCCCCGCTCGAGCATCTGCTTCGTCAACTCCGCTCCACCGACGCGCGGGCTGTAAAAATTCTCATCCCACAGCGCAAGATCCTCGACGGTGGTCATCAGGCTGGTCGCGCCTACGGTGTCGAAGTTGGTCACGCTCAGCTTGAACGTGTCCTTGTCGGGCGCGTAGCCGTATGCAATGTTCTTTACGATCTCAGCGTGATCGTCACGGAAGTGCGTGTTCTTCATGCCCAGAGGCTGAAAGATGTTTGTGGTGGTGAATTCGCGGAGGGTCTTGCCGCTTACGCGCTTCACGATCTCGCCGAGCAGCGTGAAGCCGGTATTACTGTACAGAAACTTCGTTCCGGGCGTGAAGTTGAGTTCCTTCTGATGGGAGATCACGTAGAGCACGTCGTCGTTGGTGATCAGGTCGAGCGAATAGCGCCAGCCGGAGAGTCCAAGCAGATCCCACTGATCACGCAAGCCGCTGGTGTGATGCATCAGTTCGCGAATCGTAACCGGCGTGCCGAAGTCGGGAAGTTCGGGAATGTATTTGCGTGCAGGATCATCGAGCGAGAGTTTGCCCTGCTGCGCGAGCAGCAGAATCGACGCCGCCGTAAACTGCTTTGACATCGAAGCCACATGAAAGACAGTCGTGGGCGAAATCGGAACGTTGTGGTCGAGGTCGGCCATGCCATAGCCGCGCTGGTAGACGATCTTGCCGTCTCTCATCACAGAGAGCGCGCAGCCCGGCGACACGGTCGAATCCATCTTCTGAAAGACCGCGTCCACTTTCGCCGGCATATTCTCCGGAGCAGGCGGCGTCTGGCCAACCATAAGGCTCGAAGAGAGCAGGACGGACAACATCGCACGGCAAACGAACGCGGATCGCATGGACTAGGTATCCTTTGAGGAAAATCTCTGAGGGATTCTCAAGCGACAGTGTAAGCCCTGCTCTTCGCTCTTGCTCTGCAAGTTGAAGGAACTTAGAGCCGAAGAATCGGCCATTTGCCGCCTTCGCGCCGGACCTTGAAGATACGGCCGCGGACATCGAGTCGATAGATCCCATCTGGTGGCGACTGGTCGGCCGAGTCGATCCTAAGGCTGGTCAAGACGCCATTCGCCGACGTCCCACGGGTCAGCTTCGTGACGAGGGCTACTGTGCACTTGTACTGCACTGCATCCCCTTCTCGCCGAAGAACGCCTGAAATTACGTCTGTGGTGTCGGTGCCCTTTTTCATTGTGTTCTTACTATTGTAAGAAGCGCCGGTTGAGAAGAGAGTCGTGTGAACCACAACTGTCACTCTCGAACCCGGCCAGGGCGGCTGCAAATGCGCTTGAGTTGTGCGATGTCTTCTGCTGAATCTGATTGTCGGCCTTGCAAGTGGCACTCTGTTGAAGTGGTATCTATCTCAACAGCGATTCATCGACGGCTTCGCACACAACGCATTGAGCAGGAACATCTTTCCGAGCGCGGTGTTCCTGTACTTTCTGGATCGTGCAATCGGAATCTATCCGGCTTGATCTCTGTTCCATCCACGCTGAGGACGACTTGAAATGCCCGATGCCGGATCCCGTCTAGAATTCCTACAGCTTTTTGCCAAGCTCTTTATCCAGGTCGGTTGTATCGATGGCTTCTCGTTGGGGGGCTTTGCGTGTCGCGAGGGCATGGTCGAGCTGTTCCCCTTTGGCGGCAGCGGCTCTGCCAGCTTGCTCGACTTCAAGGCGCTCGATGGTCCGAATGAGTGCAAGCTTGAGTTCGAACAGGGAGGTCTCGTTGGTTTCGAGGCGGCCGTAGTACTCAACGAGCGACAAGGTGCGGCGGAGGAGTTCGCAGAGGACAGACGAGGACTCGCCAGAATCGCTTTGGGATCCCATATGCTCAGCCTCGGCAATAGATGTGAATGCCTCTTACTCCACCAAAATAATCTCGGAGACTTGTTGACCGCAAGCAAAATCGTACAGCTAACGTATTGCTATCGGCAGTATTTCGATGCGTTCGGTACGACATCGTACAACAAATTGCCAGCGTCATCAGGGCTGGCCACGGCGGCCGCGCATTGGGTGAGTCCGGTCGATCTATGGTTTTTACTTGGGGCTGGGCTGGCCAAGTCCCGACACTGATGATTGGGCACGCAACTGCTCAAGCAAGACTGTGGGGTGGACCGGCTTGGGCAGGATTTCAAACCCGTGCCCTTTCGCGGCGGCGATGGTGAGAAGCTCAGCCGTGTTGTTGTTGCCGGAGATCAGCAGGATACGGCAATTCGGTAGCACCTGGTGGATGGCAATCGCAGCGTCAATTCCATTCATGCCGTCCATCACCACATCTGTAACGAGATGGTCGAAGGGGCCTTGCTGCGCTAGTTCGAGTCCGCGCTCGCCGCTGTATACAGCTGTAGCCTTGAAGCCGCTGATGTTGAGCACCATGGCAAGGGTATCCGCGTGGATGGGGTCGTCATCAATGGCGAGGACCGTGGGCTTGATGGTCTCCATTGGGGAATTAGCCTTGCTGACACAGCGCCTGCATCGATGGGAATTGTAGCAAATCGAATTAGAAGAGACCGTTCGCTATTGGACTCAGGGAGTCGAGTTTTGACTGGATGCAAAGGATGGGCCTCGACGAGCCAAGGCCGCGAGCCAGGAAGCGTTGGGCAATCGCGTGGTATCCATCGTGTTCAGCGCCCGGAACTGCCGAATCCCTTGCCGAGGCGTGCCGACTCTTCCAGTGTTTCGACTTCCTGGACAGAGCCGGTGAGCACCGGTACTGGAATCATCTGGGCAATTTTCTCGCCGGCCTTGATTTCGATGACGGTCGCGCCCAAGTTGGTCATCACGATCTGCACCTCGCCGCGATAGCCCGCATCGATGACGCCGGCGGTGGTGGCAATGCCTTTCGAAGCCATCGAAGACCGGTCGCGCACCAGCAGGCCGAGCGGGGCGCCGGTTTCTGGGTGCCGCGCTTCCACCGAAATCCCGGTGCGGACTCGCACGGTTTTGTGCGGTTCGAGCAGGATAGTCTCGACAGAAAAGACATCGTAGCCAAGATCTTCCCCTGGGTGAGCCACCACGGGCAGGCGGGCGCCGGATTCGAGAAGTTTCACGCGCAGCATGGATTGATGGTAACGGGCCGAGCGCGCGTTTCCTGTGGATTCGACTGCACAGTTTCATCCAGCAGGAGGCGACGACCGAATTTCTGCTACAGTGTCTCCACGCGGGAGCGCCACTGCCGGAAACTGTCTAATTCGTCCCTCTGAATTCCTCGCCTCTCCGAAGGATCGGGTGAGGTGTCTCTTGAGGCCTTCTTACAGAGAGGATGATCCAGGTGCAATTGGAGAAGTTGGGATGGAATACCTTTTTCGCGAGCCAGGCGCGCGCTGGTGTGCCCGGACGCGTGGCGTCCGTAACGCGCGATCGCTTTTTGGTGTGGACGGAGAGTGGCGAAGTCGAAGCCGGCGTGAGCGGAAAAATGCGTCGAAACGGTTCGGCGTGGCCCGCCGTTGGAGACTGGGTGACGCTGCGGCCAGACCCAGCGGTGATCGAGCAGGTGTTCGAACGCAAAAGCGTGCTGTCACGGAAACACCCGGGACGCGCAATGGACGAACAGGTGCTCGCCGCCAACATCGACGCACTCTTTATCGTGAGCGGGCTCGATCGCGACTACAACGAGCGGCGCATCGAGCGCTATCTCGTCGTAGCGCGGCAATGTGGTGCGCGCCCGGTAATCCTGCTCAATAAGACAGACCTCGCTGAACAATACGGCATTGACGTTGATGAGGTAGTGGCGCGACTCCGTGACTGGAGCGGCGCGCCGGTTCTGGCAGTCAGCGCGGCCGCGGGAGACGGCCTTGAAGGATTGACCGGTCTGCTGGCGCTGGGAGAAACCGCCGCGCTGATCGGATCATCGGGCGTGGGGAAGTCGACCATGGTGAACCGACTGTTGGGCCAGTCAGACCAGTCTGGGCAAGCCACTGGCGAGGTTCGGGCTGGCGACAGTCGCGGACGCCATACGACCACCGTGCGGTCGATGTTCAACATGCCCGGCGGGTGGCTGCTCATCGACATGCCAGGGTTGCGCGAGGTCCAGTTGTGGGCCTCGCCCGAGCAACTCGATGCGAGCTTCGAGGATGTGCGGGAGATTGCGCTGGCATGCCGGTTTCGCGATTGCACGCACAATGACGAACCCGGTTGCGCAGTGGTCGCCTCCGGGCTCGATGAGTATCGCCTCGAGAACTACCGCAAAATGCAGCGCGAACTGGATTACCTTGACCGGAAAACCGACAAGCGCCTCATGAGCGAGACGCGGGCACGCTGGAAAATCATCCACAAGGCGATGCGGAATAAGACGAAGGAGGGGTTGTGAGAAGCGATTGGCGGTAAACTGGTTATGGCAGGAGGACCGGGCGGTCGCTGCCGGGGTTCGCGCAAGCGGATTCCCGGGGGAGGAAAGTCCGAACTCCGCAGGGCAGTGTGCCGGATAACGTCCGGGATGTGCGCTTCAAGGCGTACAGACGGCCAGTGCCACAGAAAACATACCGCCCCGGGAACTTACATTCTCGAGGTAAGGGTGAAAAGGTGCGGTAAGAGCGCACCGCTCCGACCGTAAGGCCGGAGGCAGGGTAAACCCCACACGGAGCAAGACCAAATAGGGAGGGAAGCTGCCGCAAAGAGCCATGCGGCGCTGCGCATCGGCCCGATGCGTTCAGGCGGCTCGAGTGGAACTCTCCGGCGACGATGTTCTGTCGCAGGCCTGCTCCATGCAATGGCCGAAACCTCCGGGTAGGTCGCTGATGAGCGTATGCGGTAACGCTGCGCCTAGAGGAATGACCGCACACGACAGAATTCGGCTTACAGGTCCCTCTGCCGAATCTCCAATGGTGTCACGACGCGTAATCCGCGCCGTGACACCGCCAACAACTTCGGAATCTGCCTCGCGAGTGGCTATCGAGTTCACAGAGGTAACGGGGCCAGCACGATTTGATTGCAGAATCGATTTGTTGCTGGGTATACTCAAGGCTTCCAACCGTGAAGACTCGCTGGTCAATTGCCGGAGCTCTCCTCTTCGTCCTTGCGTTGGCGCCGTCTGCGCTGCGGGCGTCGGCCAGACCGATAGGCGCGTCTTCATGTCACCTGGCGAAGGCGCGGTTCCACTCCAGCATCGCCGGCAAGCGAACAGGCAGAGACTTAGTCCAGCTAGTGGCATCCAGGCCAAGTCATCACACGCCTGCGCCCCGGATGCACCGAATTCGCGGGAAGAGAATCAACGTCCAGGGGAGCACGATTCTGGCGCTCCAATGCTTTGCGACGACACGATTTGTCGCCACAGACGCATCATTCGGTCTGCTGACAATGGATGGGCCCAACCCATCCCGTGGGCCACCCTCGCAGTTCTCCCTCTAAGCCATACCTTCATGCACTGAATACGACACCGGCAGTCGTGGTGTATCGATATTCATTTTCCTGATTGGTTCGATCAATCTGTTCGCCTGTGCGGCCAGGGGTGTCATATCCGGCTCCGTGGCGAAGCCGTAAACAAACAGAGACCGATTCAAGAAGAGGAAAGACAGATTTGGGATCCCTCGACTTCTTGCCTGGGGGAACCAAATGGACTAGATGCCAGACCTCCAATGGGAGCTAGTCCAATGGGGTTGGGACGCTTGGGGAAGGCAGTTCCAGCCCGTCTATGTCCGAAGCCGGCAACCCTGTCGGCGAGGGACAGCGCGAGTTGCGGCATCCGCAAGGATGCCGCAGCCTGCGGTTTCATTCCTGCCAGCTGATTGAAAACAAAAACGGCCGGCCCAAATCATGGCGCAGAACAGTGGTTGTTCTGAATCGAGCGACGATCGGCGAACATCCATTGGATACTCGATTGCGGCGAAGTTCGGCCGCCCTCACCTCGATCTCAAAGCCAGGAGTTGCCCGTGAAGATTGTTGCAACAATTGCCCGCTATCTGCTGGGAGTGATCTTCCTCTTCTTCGGTTCAAACCTGTTGTTCCACTTTCTTCCCAATCCACCGATGCCGCCAGGGCCGATGGCGAACTTCAGCACTGCGATGGCTGAGTCGCACTACACCATCCTGGTCGGGTTCTTTCAGGTGGCGCCGGCGATTCTGTTGCTGATCAACCGCTATGTGCCGCTGGCGCTGACAGTTCTGGCGGCTGAGATTGTTAACATCGTTGTCTTCCACATCGCGATGGCACCGAGCGGGTTGCCGATGGCCCTTGTAGTGGGGATTCTGTGGGTTCTGGTGTTCCTGCGTGTGAAGGGTGCCTTCTCCGGCATCTTTGAACCGCTGCCGCAGCATTGATCCTGAAGTGATCCCTGTCGCTGTCGCGCGTTCTATCGCCTGCGTCCCTACAATGGAAGAGAACGATGATCGAGTATCTCTATCTGGGGCGCGTGCGGTACGACGAGGGGCTGCGGCTGCAGTCCGAAGTTGCGGCCCTGCGACTTGCGGGGCGCGTGGATAATACGCTGCTGCTGCTGGAGCATCCGCCGGTGCTGACGCTGGGGCGGAACGCGCGGCGGGAGAACGTGCTGGCGTCAGATGAATTGCTGGCGCGTCGTGGCGTCACGCTGCGCGAGATCAATCGTGGCGGCGATGTGACCTACCACGGGCCCGGGCAGCTTGTGGGCTATCCCATCTTTGATTTGCGCAGTTTGGTGAATGCGAGAGGCGGCCGGCTGGGGCCGGTGGACTTTGTGCGGATGATGGAAGAGGCGCTGATCCGGCTGTGCGGAGTGTATGGTGTGCGCGCCGGGCGGATTGCGGGACTGACGGGAGTTTGGTGCGGTCTTCATAGTCTTGCAGACGGCAGCCTCTTGGAGGAGGGGCCAGGCAAAGAGCGCAAGGTCGGCGCGATCGGGATTCATGTTTCGCGGGGAATTACTTCGCATGGATTTGCGTTCAACGTGACGACGGACCTGCACGACTTTCAACTGATCAATCCGTGCGGCATAACGGACAAGCCGGTGACGAACCTGGAGCGTGAGATTCCGGAGGGAGTGAGCCTGCCCGGACTTGAGGAGATGGCACACCAGGCGGCACGGCAGTTCGGACAGGTTTTTGCGCAGCAGGTGCTGGCGGTGGAAAACCTGGATGCCCTGCGCGCGCAGCGCGGCGAAGCGGGAGAGGCAGCCGGAAGATACACCGCTGCAGGTTCCGTCAGAGGTGGAACGGCTGCACGGAGATCCGGAGCGGCCGGTGCGGGCGGAAAGGAATTGGCGCAAGCCGAACGGTATGGGCTGCAATTTATAATCCGGCAGGAACCGGACGGTTGCAGCTTATCCCGTCTGGCGGAGTGAACGATTCATGCCAACCGACGTGGTCATGCCCCAGATGGGCGAGTCGATCTTCGAAGGGACCATTACCAAATGGCTCAAGAAAGTCGGCGAGCCCGTGGAAAAGGACGAGCCGCTCTTCGAGATCTCGACTGACAAGGTCGATGCGGAAATTCCTTCGCAAGTGGCCGGGGTGTTGATCGAAATCAAGTTTCCTGAGGGCGCGACAGTCGGGATCAACACCGTCGTGGCCGTCGTAGGCGAAAAGCGTTCCGGAGTCACGGTCGCGTCAGCGACCCAAAAAACTGCGGAAAAGCCAACAACATCGAAGACAGCGCCGGCTGCTGATCCCCCGTCTCAGACGACGCGCGCGACGCTTCCGCAGGAAAAGAACGTGCCGCCGGCACTCGTGCCGGCTGCCGACAGTGGTATTGAGATCGTGATGCCGCAGATGGGCGAGTCGATTTTCGAGGGGACCATCACCAAGTGGCTCAAGAAAGTTGGCGATACGGTCGAGAAGGACGAGCCGCTGTTTGAGATTTCGACAGACAAGGTGGATGCGGAGATTCCTTCTTCGGTGGCAGGAGTACTGACGGAGATTCGGGCGGCCGAGGGCGAGACGGTCCAGATCAACGCTGTTGTCGCTGTCATCGGCGGCACCAGTGGAGGCGAGGGTCTATCGACGAGCCGCTTGACGGAACCGACAAAAGCATCCGGCGTCACTGAGGCCGCAGGCGCGCCGCAGGCGCAGTTGGCCCCACCGCAGGTGGTGGATCCGGATCGCACGATCCGTTCATCGCCACTCGTCAGGCGGATTGCGAAGGAACACAACATCGATCTGCGGGTGGTGCCTGGCACGGGTTCAAACGGGCGCATCAACAAAGACGACATCCAGCGTTACATGAACCAACCGCCAGCGGAACGGCAGCAGACTCAGGTGCAACCAAAGCCAAAGGCCGAAGTGCCGCAGCCGAAAGTATTGACGGCGGAGATTGTGCCGCTGACGAAGATGCGGTCGATCATTGCGCAGCGCATGGTGGAGAGCGAGCGCACCAGTCCGCATGTGCACTCGGTCTACAAGGTGGACATGACGCGGATTGTGCGGCTGCGCGAGCGGGAAAAGGCGGGATTCGAACAGCGCCACGGCGCGAAGCTGACGTATATGCCGTTTATCGCGGTGGCGGCGGTTGAGGCGCTGAGGCGGTTCCCGGTTGTGAATGCTTCGCTGATCGACAATGCGATTCACTATCACGCAAACATCAACCTTGGGATCGCGGTGGCGCTGGAGTGGGGGCTGATTGTGCCGACGGTGCGCGAGGCGGAGAAGCGCAATTTCGCGAGCATCGCGAAGACGATCAATGATCTGGCGGGACGTGCACGCACAAAGAAGCTGCTGCCGGATGAGGTGGGCGGCTCGACGTTTACGCTGACGAATCCGGGAATCTTCGGCGATGAGTTTGGCATGCCAATCATCAACCAGCCGGAGGCGGCGATTCTGGCGATTGGTGCGCTGAAGAAAGAGCCGGTGGTGCTGACCGATGGCGAAGGCAACGATACGATTGCGATTCGCTCGATGCAGTATTACTGCCTGGGATTCGATCATCGGTTGATCGATGGAGCGGATGCGGGCAAGTTCATGAGCGAGTTCAAGCGGACGCTGGAGACTTGGGAGCGGGCGATCGGGTAGGCATCACCGTCCCTCATGCATTGGCAACATGCAGGTACCGCAAAGCTTCGCTGTTGGAGTACGCAGCGGTTTCCCGCATCTTTCGCACGGTGGGCCATAGAGGGCCAGACGATGATGCATTATTGCGTTTTCGTTTGATTCTTTCATCCAGGCTAGTTGCTCGTACTTGTCTCGCACCGGACGAAAAAGATCTGCGACTTTGGGAGGTTTCAGATCGGAACCTGTGGCCTCACGGAAGTGTTTTGTGTTCTGCATCGCTTCCGAATGGAGCCGCGCCACCTCTGCGAATTCCTCTTCGTCGAGCATCGGTACTTCCATTCGACATCGCCAGCACCAGAGCAGCTGCATAAGACTCAGTGTGCTGCCCACGCCAGCCCGTCGGCATCTTTGCCGGTGGGGATGGTGCGGGTGACTTTCCAGGTTGTGGTGTCGATTTCAGCGACAGCATTGGCGTGTTCGCAGGAGACGTAGGCGGATTTGCCATCGGGGCGAACGAGAACCTCCTGTGGATAAGTGCCGACTTCGACGGTGCGCGCGACCTGCATTGAATTCAAATCGATAACGGCGACCTTGTTTTGATTGGAAAGGGCAACAAGGAGCCAGCGGCCGTCGGGCGTGGGTGCGGAGCCGTAGCCGATGCCTTCGATCGGAATCCACTTGGCAACGGTGCTGGTAGCGGTGTCGATGACGGCCATCTGCGGCTTGGTCTGGTCGGCGGTGAAGACCCACTTGTCGTCGGGCGAGATGGAGATGCGCTGCGTGTTTCCCGAGATCGGAATGACCTTGAGAACCTTGCGCGCGGCGATGTCGATGACGGAGACCGTGCCTGGGCCGACATTGGTGGTGTAGGCGCGACTTCCATCGTGGGAGAGGACGAGCATGTGGCTCTGGGGCTGGCCGGTGGGGAGCGCGCCGATGATCTTCAACGTTTTGGGATCGATGACGGTGATGGTCTGATCGAGCTCGGTGGTGACGTAGAGCAGGCCATCTTTCGGGCCGATCATGGGGCAGTGGGGACGGATGCCGTGGTCGAAGGCGATATTGCCGATGACTTTGCGGGCGGCGATATCGATGACGGCGATCTTCTGGCCATCGGTTCCGGGGCTGCCTACGCCGGAGTTGCCGTATATGGGCACGAAGGCGAGTTTGCCGTCGGCGGATGCGATGACTTCGTGTCCCGTGATGCCGCCTTCGGGGACGGAGGCGAGCAGGCTTCCGGTTGCCGGGTCGATGATCGCGAGGCTCTGAGCGCCTTTTTCGGCGACGAGAAGGCGCGGTTGCTGAGCGAGCGTCGCTGGAATCGCGAGACACACAAGTGCCGGCCACGCGGCGGTTCGAAAGAAATTCAAGACGACCTCCTGCACCACGCATTGAATATTACGCGAGTGCGGAGGCCGGGTTTGGGATTCAGTTTTCCCGTGTCTCAAAATCGAGTGGAGTACCCGCGCGTTCTTCCTGGATGTGCAGTGCCGTGGCTGGGCGCCCAAAAGCAACTGCAGGTTCCTCGACTTCGCTCGGAATGACAAGCGAGAAATCTAGTGCGTTGTCCAGGGATTGTAAGTGCCGACGCTCCAGCTGTGACCTTCCGGATCCTTGACGCAGAATTCGCGGCTGCCGTAGTCGGTGTTCTGAAGCTCGCGGACGATTCTGCCGCCGACCGCCTTGGCACGGGCGTAGACGGCGTCGGCGTCGGGCACAACAATGTAGACGTTGCGAGTTTCCTTGTCGCCGATCTCCGATGGTGACGTGAAGCCGCGCCCGAACTCGTCATCCTTTCCGGAACCGAGCATGATCATGCCGCCTCTCAGGGTGAGTTCGGCGTGGCCGACGGTATTGTTGGGGCCGGGATAAACGGCGTGGCGCTCGAAGCCGAAGACATTGCAGAGCCAGTCAATGGCGGCATTGGCGTCGCGGTAGCGCATGGCGGGCATGAGGGTAGATGGTGATGTGGGCATGGTGGCAGGCATGGAACCTCCGTGGGAAATCAGATTACGCCGACAGAATGGCACTTGAGGTCCACTCTCATCTTGGAAGAATCGGAAACGGGTGGAAGAAATTCAGTCGGCGCTGATGTGGTTGGCCCATACCGTCCGGCGGGCGGAGTAGGTGGTGGCATCGACCCCGGAGAAGGCGCGGAACTCATTGGCGAAGTGGGATTGATCGTAGTAACCGCAATCGAGGGCCAACTCGGCCCAGCGGATGTCTGCGCCGGAATGCAACTGGCGGACGGCGCGCTGGAAACGCTGGATGCGGCACCAGACCTTGGGTGTGAGTCCCACCTCTTCGCGAAAGACTTGCGAAAAGCGGCGCTCGCTCCAGCCAATCTGGCGCGCCGTTTCGGCGACGCTTGCGATGCTGGGATTGTGTGCGAAGTAGCG
This sequence comes from uncultured Acidobacteriaceae bacterium, assembly GCA_963838295.1. Classification (GTDB taxonomy): domain Bacteria; phylum Acidobacteriota; class Terriglobia; order Terriglobales; family Acidobacteriaceae; genus Telmatobacter. The sequence continues at coordinate 452,712 of CAWIQS010000014.1, read as the reverse complement.
GAGGGCAAACTGAATCTGTGGAGGACGCCGCCGACGTTCAATCCGCGATGTAAATCGTGCCACCAGAAAGTGCTCAAGGCACCGCAGGCGACCTTGTGGAGAATCGATCTCGCGCAGGTGGTCGCGCAGGGGTTGCGTGCCGCTCGCCCAGATCGAGCCAAGCTCATCAAGCGCAACCGTCTGGTTGCTGAAATGGTGAGCCCCGTCGGATGCGAAGGGAGCGAATCCGCCCGGAGAAAAGACAATGCCGATGAGATCGGCCATATCGCTGGTATCGACGATTTCGTAAACAGACCGGGCACCCACGACGAGAGCCGGCGGTCTATACACGTCGGGGAAGCCTTCGGAACAATCGAGTACGTAGTCGCGTGCAAGGTTGAGGATGACCTGGGTGCAGCCGGTGGGGAGAATACGCTCGCGCTTGTAAGTGGAATGCTCCGCGCGGGCGTACCACAGCATGCGGACAAACGGCGCAAGAGGGGCGGCGGGGATGCGCTCCAGAAAGAGCAAGATGACCTCGAGGCCGTTATAGCACGTTGCGCTGCGAGATGGAATCGCGAGCTACAGCAGAGGAAGCGAAAATTCGCTATGCTGGGCGCATGGGATTGCCGATGGGCGATAGGCAACTTGTGCAGATTGTGGACGCGGCGCTGGCTGATGCAGCACGGAAGGCGGGCGCGTGGTTGGCGTGCCGGCCAGGGTGCACACAGTGTTGTCATGGGGCATTTGCAATCAACGCGTTGGATGTTTCCCGGCTTCAGGTGGGCATGCGGACATTGCACGTATCGGATCCACATAAGGCCGAGGCAATCGGGCGTCGCGCACGGGCGTGGATTGCGGAGTATGGGCCGGAGTTTCCGGGCGACGGGGCAACGGGGGCCTTGGGCACGTCGGAAGAGCAGCAGATGCGGTTTGAGGAGTTTGCAAATGACGCAGCCTGCCCGGCGCTCGATCCGGCGACCGGTTTATGCGATGTTTATGCATGGCGTCCAATGACATGCAGGGTTTTTGGACCGCCGGTGCGGATGGGCGCGGGAGAGGCACTGGGATGCTGCGAGCTGTGTTTTGTTGGCGCCAGCGAGGAAGAGATCGCTGCGCGTGAGATGCCCGTGCCGTGCGAGATAGAAGAGAAGCTAGTGGAGGAGATCGGCGACGCGACGGAGACAGTGGTGGCGTATGCGCTCTGTGTCGATGTCTAGCCGGTCAGTAGCGCTGGCGCGCCAAGCAGGTTAGCGGGATTGCACCTGAACTCTTTGTGAATGGCGGGTATAAACAGGGTTAGAATGAGGCACCCCGGAGAGTCAAACCCTAGAGGCTCTGTGACGTCATGCCCGTCGCCCAGCTAACCCTCGAGCTTCGCATTGAACATGCACAGTCGCTGAAGGACCGGCGACAGGTAGTTCGGTCCATGAAAGATCAACTTCGACAGGGATTCAACATCTCTATCGCGGAGATGGATGAAGCGGTTACGTGGCAATCGGCGACGCTGGGGGTGGTCGCGATTTCGGGATCGCGGAGCTATCTGCACCAACTCATCGAAGAAGTGGAACGGGCAGCGCGGCGCATGTCCAATGAGCTCGGCGCGGAGCTGACGGACTCCTTCTGGGAATACCTGGAGAGCTGACGTCGGGCAACCCTTCGCCTCTATTCGTAGTGAAGCGTTTTCGCGAGATCGAGGCGCAATGCGCGGCGTGCGGGCAACAGCGCGGCGGCGAAGACGATGGCCACCAACACGACTATCGCTCCGGCGTAGCTTGCGGGGTCGAGATTGCTGATGCCGTACAGGCCGACCCGGAGAACGCGGGAAGCGAACGCGGCAAGTGAACCCCCAGCAAGCAATCCCAGGGCGACCGGCCAGGTGTACTGGTGCAGAACTGCAGCAAGGACTGCACCGGGCCGGGCTCCGAGGGCAATCCGGATTGCAATTTCCTTGGTGCGTTGCGAAACCGTAAATGCCACGAGTCCAATGAGCCCGATGCCGGCGAGACAGACGGCAGCGATGCCGACTGCGCTTACTGCGGTCGCAATCATTTCGAGGCGCGAGATGTCTTCGCGATAGAGCAGCTTGATCTGCCGGATCTCCGGCATGGCTTTCGGATCGAGGCCTTCGCTGATGGATTTGATTGCCGGAGTCAATGAGCCCGGCTCGCCTGCAGCACGCACGATGACGACCATGCCGGGCATGTCGTCCGGCTGGGCGGCCCAGTACTGTTCTGTTGCATCGTCATCATTGACGGCATTGATGTGCGCATCGCCGGCAACGCCGACAACCGTGTCCTTTGTTTTTCCGTCACCTATTTGCTGGCCGAGCGGATTCTGGCCGGGCCACTGCTGGCGGGCAAAGGACTCACTGACGATAACGACGTGGCTCTCGCCGGAGAGAAACGTTCGTCCTGTTTTGAGCGGAATTTCCATGGTGGCGAAGAAGCCGGGATCAACCCAGTTTGGATAAATGATGACGACGCGACCGTTGATGTCGGTGTGGCTGTTGTCCACGGTGTGGCCGAGGGGTGGCAGCTTCACCAGGGATACGGCGCTGACGCCGGGAACGGCGCGGAGGCGATTCTGCACCTGGTCAAGGTAAGATCGAGCGGCTTCAGGGTTGTAGCCGTGCTTGCCTAACTGCGGATCGACGGAGATCAGTTGTTGATAACCGAAGCCGGGGTCAGTGTAGAGAGCGTGTTGCGTGGCCCGCAGCAGCAAGGCAGCGACAATCAGAAGTATGCAACTTGCGGCAACCTGCGCTGCAACGAGCACCTGGCGCACGATCGTCTTCTGTTGGCGCTGTCGCGCAATCTGCAGTGCTGGTGCGAGCCCGAAAAACCCGGCCGCGAAGACCGTTGCAACGGTGGTGAATGCCAACACGCGCCAATCGGGAACTGCACTTAACCAGCGCGGCGTGTTGGGCGCGGTGAGCAGCAGACGAATGACGAGACAGCCAAGAGCAAGTCCGGCAAGCGATCCAAGTGATGAGAGGAGGAGGCTTTCGGTAAGGAGCTGACGCAGGATGCGTCCGCGGCCGGCGCCGATTGCGATGCGGATTCCGATCTCGTGCTGGCGCGCGACGGCTCGCGCAAGCATGAGGCCGCCGAGATTGGCGCATGCGACCGCAAGGATAAGCAGCGTGAGGACGGCCACCATTGCGACGATGCGGTACATTTCTGGCTGCATGACCTGCAAGTGGCCGCCGGGAGAGCTCTGGATGAACTCATTGTCCCAGACGGCTGCAGGATGTTGTTTGCGCAGCTGATCGGTCAGGGCACGCAGCTCCTGCTCGGCAACTTTCTCTGTGACACCGGGTGCGAGGCGTCCCCACATGCGGATGGTTGAGTCATTCCAGTCGGCGAGGGCTTTGCTGCCTTCAATGAAGTAAGGTTGCTGCGCCATCGGCATCCAGAGCTCGGGATGCTGACCGCCCAGGCTGGCGAAGGTGTAAGGCGTAATGCCGATGATAGTGGCAGGCCTCTTGTTGACATGAATTGTGCGGCCAATGATGTTGGGGTCGCCGGAGAAGCGATTTTGCCAGAGCTCGTAGCTGAGAATGACGGCGGGGGGCGCGGATGGCGAGGTATCGAGTGACGGCGCGAAGAGGCGGCCGTATGCGGCGGGGGTGCCGAGTTCGGTGAAGTAGTTGGGCGTGACGAAAGAGGCGCTGGTGGGCTGAATATCGTCGTCAATCTGCATGGGAGGGACGCCGAGCACGGCCATGGCGGCGGAAAGGGTTCGCGCGTGTTGCTGATAGAAAAGGAAGGATGGGTAAGCCATCTCGCTGGTGTAACTATTGGGCGAGTGGCGTTCCAGGCGGACGATGGTTGCGGGATCCCGGACAGGAAGAGGCTTGAGCGCGACCATGTTGAAGACGCTGAATGCCGAGACATTGACGCCGATGCCGATGGCGAGAATGAGCACGGCCATCAGGGTGAATCCGGGAGCGCGGGCGAGGATGCGGACTCCGTAGCGCAAGTCCTGGAGGAGGCGGCCGAGCCATGTCCATCCCCAGGCTTCGCGGGATTGCTCGCGCATGCGAAGAGTGTTCCCGAAGTTGTTGCGGCCGGCGCGGGCGGCCATCTCGCGGTGAAACTCCATGTCGGCCTCGAGTTCGGCTTCGAGACGGCGGTGATTGACGAGATACGAAATGCGACGCCAAAGCTCGCCCATGGGGAGTCTCCTATGCGGTACGCAGAATGTCCCGGATGGCCTGGGTGACGCGATCGTAGCCGGAAAGTTCGGCTTTCAATTGTGCGCGGCCGGTGGCGGTGAGTCGATAGAAGCGGACCTTTCGATTCGTTTCGGAGATGCCCCACTCGGCGGTGACCCAGCCTTTGATGAGCATTTTTTGCAACGTGGGATAGAGCAGTCCCTCTTCGACGGCGAGTACTTCGCTGGAGAGGACGTGGATGCGCTGGGCAATGGCGTAGCCGTGCAGTGAGTTAGATTGGAGGACGCGGAGGATCAGCATGGGAAGCGCGCCGGGAGGCATTCCATCCTTAGGCCTAATCAACATAGGCATAATTTAGTTATGCCTCGAAGATTTGTCAAGAGGAATGGGGATTCGGCATGATCGAGTGCGGGAGACTGATGATGCAGAGATGGTTGGGTGGCAAGGCGATTGCGGCAGTTCTTCTGATTGGCGCGGGTTGTGCAGCGAGCTCCGCACAGAGTGATGCGCTCGGTTCGGTGCGCATTCGCGTTGACCTTGCGAAATCGCTTGGACCTTATACGCCTATCTACCGGTGGTTCGGCTACGACGAGTCGAACTATACGACCATGAAGTACGGCAAGCAGCTCTTGCGGGAGTTGCATGATCTGACTCCGGAGCCGGTGTACATTCGCGCGCACCACCTGCTCACTTCAGGGAACGGTGTCGCGGAGTTGAAGTGGTCGTCCTCGAACGTATTCTCACTCGATGCCAGCGGAAAACCTGTTTACGACTTCACCATTACAGACCAAACGTTTGACGAGTATCAGCGGGCCGGGGTGCGTCCGTTTGTCGAACTGGGATTCATGCCGAAGGATCTCGCATCGAATGTTTCCGGAGTAAACGAGTACCAGGTTCATTTTCCGCGACCCACGATGGCGGGCGCATCGAACAATCCTCCTAAGGATTACGCGATGTGGGGCGAACTGGTGCGGAAGTTCACGGAACACCTTGTGGAGCGGTACGGCCGCGACAAGGTGAGCAGTTGGTATTTCGAAGTGTGGAACGAGCCCGACATTGTGTATTGGCATGGCACGCAGGAGGAATATTCCAAGCTCTATGACTACGCGGTTGCCGGAGTTCGCGCCGCGTTGCCCGATGCGAAGGTGGGTGGTCCGGCGACGACCGGTCCCGGTTCGGAGAAGTCCATTGAGTTTTTGGAGGCATTTCTGGATCACTGCCTTCGCGATCGCAGCGCGGCTGACGGCAAAGCTGTGCCGTTGGACTTCATCTCCTTCCATCCCAAAGGACGCCCGGAAACTGTGGACGGACACGTGCGCATGGGGCTTGCCGATGAACTGAAGGCGGCGCGAACGGGATTCGACATTGTGGCAAAGTATCCACGATTCAAGCGGCTGCCCATCATTTTGAGCGAGGCCGATCCGGAAGGCTGCGCCGCATGCTCGATGAAGACCAACCCGGCAAACGCCTATCGGAATGGGCCGCTCTATGCAACGTATACGGCCGTTGCCATGAAGTCGCTGTTTGATCTACAGGACCAGACGGGAGTGAACCTGGCGGCGATGCTGTCGTGGTCATTTGAATTTGAAGGCAAGGAATATTTCGAGGGATTCCGAACGCTCGCTACCAATGGCATCGACAAGCCGATTTTGAATGTGTTTCGCATGGCGGGCATGATGTCGGGCGATCGAGTGGAGACGGAGAGTGCCGGGCGCATTCCGCTCGATGAGATTTTGAAATCCGGAGTCAGGCAGGCGCCGGACGTTGATGCTTTCGCAACGAAAGCGGCGCGCCAGGCGGCAGTGATGGTGTGGAACTATCACGATGACGATCGTCCGGCGGAATCAGCAAAAGTACAGGTGACGATTTCCGGAATTCCTGCCGGAGTGAAGCGCGTGCTGCTAAAGCACTATCGGATCGATGACACGCACAGTGATTCGTACACGGTATGGAAGCAGATGGGTTCGCCGCAGTCGCCGACGGCCGAGCAGTATGCGCGATTGCGCCATGCGGGGCAACTGGAGTTGCTGCACTCTCCAGATTGGTTGGATGTCGGCGAGGGCAAGGTGACCGTCGAGACGGAGTTGCCGCGACAGGCTACTTCGCTGCTGCGCTTGGAGTGGTGAGATTTGCTACGCCGGATTTGTGAACCGGCGTCGCGGAAGATCAACTATTTTCTGGGTGCCTTCATGTCCTGGCCGCCTTGATGCAGGACCAGGCTGGTGACTTTGCCCTGGTCGTCTTTGACGAAGTCGATTTCAGCGGGGATGACGAGAGGAAAGAACTTCGTTTCCGTCTCGGCATAGATCGGGACTTTACCTTGTCCTGTGGCCTGCGTGATCAGTTGGCCATTCTCGAGGGTGACGACGAGATCGAATCCCTTAAACAACGTGTAGGTGCCTGCGTATTGTTCCAGGATTTTCGGATCCACTTGAATCGAGGTGCGGACGCTGGGCTGGAAGTCCGGCCAGTGATACTCGGCGGCGACGCTGTGCATGACTTCGTCGGCGATCTGGCCGCCGTTGTCACCACTGGTCATCACGAATACGCCCTCGCCGTTTTTCTCGTAAGCGGCGAAGTTGTTTCTGAAGCCTTCGTTTGCGCCTCCATGGGAGAAGTAAGGGTCGGCATCGGAGCCGCCGATTTGGAGACCGAGTCCCCAATGGCCCATCCCGGATGTGAGCATCTGCCGCGTCATGTCTTGCGAGAGCACGTGGTTGGCTTTGCCTACTAGCGATTGCTCTACCTCGATGGCGTAGATGGCGAGGTCTGTCGGAGTCGTCCATAGACCTGCGGCGGCCATTTCGGGATAGGTGTGTGCGCCGCCTTCCACGGGCTTGCCGTCGCCGCGATAGGGTACGGTGGCATTTGCCTGGAGTGCCTGGGGCAGCGGCTGTTCGTAGGTGCTGTGTTTCATGCCAATCGGCGCGAGTACTGAATCGTGAAGCAGCTTGGGAAATGGCTCATGTGTCACGTCGATGACTGCCTGCTGCATGATGGTGTAACCACCGCCGGAGTAGTTCCAGCGGGTGCCCGGAGCGGCTTCGCTGCGGATGGCCGGGGTGTTGGCTGGTTTTTCTCCGTTCAGCACCTGCACCAATGTCGGGACTGTCTCGGTGCTGGCGTATCCGGGAAAGCCGTGCACCGTGGTGCCGCCGGTGTGGGTGAGCAGTTCGCGTAAAGTGACAGGCTTGCCGGCTGCGATTGGGTCGCTGGGAAATTTCCAGCTTGTCAGATAGGTATTCACATCGGCGTCGAGAGAGAGCTTGCCCTGCTGCACGAGGCGGAGACACGCCATGGCGGCCAGCGGTTTGCTGATGGAGCCGGCCTGGAACAGCGTCTCTGCGTTTACGGGAGGGCCGCCAATGCTGCGCACACCGAATCCGCGGGCCCATTCGATTTTCCCGTCGTGGAGGACAGCAATGCTGACGCCGGGCACGTTGAGTTCTTTCATGCGATCCGCAAGGGTATGGGTCGCGTGCTCATCGCTTTTCAGAACTACACCTCCGATGAGGCCGGAGGTCACGTGCTGAATATGCTGCTCAACGTCTGGTTTGGATTCAGCCCCGTTCTGCGCAACCCCGAAGAGAGACAGACAACCGATCAAGAGAAGAACCGACTGGAGTTTGAAGGCGAGAGATTTACGCATGATTCCTCCGCGCAATAACGGTACCACTCGCGGTCACGGTCACCTGCCCGGTGACTTGCAATCCAGAAGATCTGTTTGTGCGATGGTCGCGTCCAACTCGTACGGGAAAATAGCCCTTGAGGCTCTGCTATCCTGATTGGTTTACTTCTAACGCTTGAGGAGGTGCAGTCGATGCCGGAGCACAGGGGACGAAAGCACCATCAGGACAGGGTGGCGGAAACGCTGCGCGAAGAGATTGGCGCGATGATCGAGGGCGAGCTCTCGGATCCGCGCATTGCGTTCTGCTATGTGACCGAGGTTGTGCTGAATCCGGGCGGCAAGTCAGCGCGCGTGTATGTCGCCGTGGACAATGCCGTGGCCGATATCGCCAAGGCCGAGGTAGACACCATTGCAGGGCTTGAGGCGGCCAAAGGCTACATTAAGTTTGAGTTAAAGGAACGAATGGGCGTGCGCCATGTGCCGGATCTGGCTTTTCTGGCGGACCGGTCGGGACGCTTCCAGGCGCGGATCGAGGAGTTGATGGACCGATCGCGCAAGCGGCAGAAAGCCCCGGTTGAGTAAGCGCATGGATCTGCCCCGAACCGGCGCGAATGGCCACGAAAAGCTGAAAACCGCTGTTGATCCGATTACGTGCATCCTGAACGTGATTCGGGAGGGTGAACGCTTCCTGGTCTGCTCACACGCCGGACCGGACGGGGATGCAGTCGGCAGCATGCTGGCGATGGGGACGCTGCTTGAGGCGATGGGTAAACGCGTCGACTTGGTCTCGGCGGATCGCATTCCTGAGGTTTACCGGGGACTGTCAGGTGCCCAGGACATTCTCATCGCAATGCGGGTGCAAGGGCAGTACGATGCTGCGATTGTGCTCGAGTGTGACGGGCTGGCACGCACGGGTTTGCAGGGGCTCGAGAAGTTTTTCCTCGTCAACATCGATCACCACACAACTGGAATTGAATACGCACAGGTCAACTGGATCGAACCTGATGCGACCTGCGTCGGCGAGATGGTGCATCGACTCTTTCTGGCTGCCGGAGTCGAGGTCACGCCTGAGGCTGCAACCAGCATCTATACCACTGTGCTGACCGACACCGGGGGATTCATCTACGGCGCTACCCGGGCATCGACGTTCGCATTGGCGCGCGATCTGACGCTGGCGGGGGCAGATCCGATTCGCATTGCGCAGCAGGTGTATTTTTCGAAGCCGATGGCGAGGTTGCTGTTACTGGGAGCAGCGCTTCAGAATCTGCACCGTGAGGGGCGTCTGGCCTGGCTCTGGATCACACACAACGACATGGTGAGGAGCTGCGCCGCTGAGGAGGACTGCGAGGGCATCGCGAATTATGCCCTCTCGATCGCGGGCGTGGAAGCGGCGGCTTTTCTGCGGGAAGGGACGGAGAATCGTGTATTCGCGAGTCTCCGCAGCAAGGGCAGGATCGATGTTGCAGCGATTGCGGAGCGGTTTGGCGGAGGAGGCCATGCGAATGCCTCGGGCTGCGTGCTGGCGGGTCCGCTGGGACGTGCGCGTGAAGAGATTGTGGACGCGTTGCGCGGTGGGCTTGCGGGGGTGGCGGCGGAGCCGGGTTGACCGGGCGAATCTGTTAGCCTAGCTTCTGTCTGAAACGCAGAATAATTTCTGCGGTTTGCCTTGATTCAAGGTTGTTGCATACCATTGCCCGGCCAGTGGGGATCCCCAAACCCCGGAAGTAGGCCGGTGGCTGGTTCAGAGCGGCTCGGGGACGCGGTTAACGCGGAGCTGCTGGAACGCCGGCCTGGAGAATCGCTGGACGTGGAGACTCAACTGGACGCAGTCGCACCGGATTCACACGGAGGCCGACGCTTTCGCCTGCCGACCTGGGCGACCTTCTGCGAGGCTTCGGTCTTCGTGGTTTTCAGCGCCTTTTTCATCCTCTATGGAGTGGTCCCTCTGCTGGGGGGCGATGGACTGGGCCTGGTGGGCGCGGACGAGCCGCGCTATGCGCAGATTGCGCATGAGATGCTGGTGCGGTTTGATGCGGCGCACACGATAAAAAACCGGCTAAGCGCCTGCGTCACGCCCTATCTCTACGGACACCCCTGGCTGGAAAAGCCGGCGCTCTACTACTGGCGCGCGATGTTTGTGTTTCAGGAGTTTGGCGTGCATGATTGGAGCGCGCGGCTGCCTTCGGCAAGCTTCGCCTTCATCATGGCGGCGCTGATCTATCTGCACATGCGACGATTCCGCCCCGGAGGACACCTGGATGCAGCGTTGATCACGGTGGCATGCGCGGGGATTATCGGGTTTTCGCGCGGCGCTTCGACCGACATGCAGATGGCCGCGCCGCTGTCGATTGGGCTTCTCGGATGGTATGCGTGGTACGAGACCGACTCAAAGTTCTGGCTCTTTGATATCTACTTCTTCACCGGCGTAGCCACGCTGGCCAAGGGCCCGGTGGCTCCTCTGCTGGCCATGATCATCGTTTTCGCGTTTGCGCTTCTGCGCAAGGAGTGGTCGATCGTGCAGCGGTCGATCTGGTGGCCCGGGATCGCGCTCTACTTCGCCATCACTTTGCCGTGGTTCATCGCAGTTCAGCATCAGAACCCGACGTTCTTCCGTGAGTTCTTTCTGGAACACAACCTGGAACGCTTCGCCACCAATCGCTATCAGCACTCCCAGCCCTTCTGGTACTACCTCGTCGTGGTCGTGCTGGCGGTGATGCCGTGGACGGTGATTGCATTGCGGGCACTCATCGACGGTATTCAAACCTCGGTGGCGGAGTGGCGGCTTCGGCGTTTAAATCCGAAGAGACGCGCACCCAATCGGCCGGGAGACGCGTTTCCTGAGTTTCTTGTCCTGTGGGCGATCATCCCTGTGGTTTTCTTTTCGTTTTCGCAGTCGAAACTGCCGGGCTACATTTTGCCTTCAATTCCACCGATCACGATTCTTACGGGGGACTATCTTTTCCGGCGCCGCCAACCGGGTTTGAATCGCTGGGAGTTGATGGGGCATGCCGCGGTGTGCGGATTGATGACGACCTTCGCCTTCTTACTGCCGTGGTTTGTGGGTCATGGGCCGGTGATGCCGCCGGGACGCGCCCTGGCGGTGGCGCTGCTGGCCTCGGCCGGGGCAGCGTTACTGATTGTGGTGGTGGTGAAGGGCTATGGCGTAGCCCGGTTGCGTCTGGCAACCATCGGGGTGTTGGTCGTGCTGATGTTTTTTCTATACGGCGTGGGGCCGTTTTTCGGCATACCGGCAATTGCGGCATCCAAGCGAGCGATTCACCTGCTCGACAAGTCCTACTCGGCGCGTCCCCTCGCCGACCGTCTTGCGCTGCTGGCGCCCCCGGATGAGACGGTTGCCGTATTTCGCGTGCGCCGCGATGTGGAGTACGGGCTGGCGTTTTACCGCAATCGCGAAGTGGTGAATTATGAAGACACTGGCGTGCCCGACGAAGAACATCTGCTGGTTGCCCGCGTGACGGGGCGGCGCGGGGTGGATCTCCATACGCCAGCGGCTCTGCAAGAGTACCTGGAAGGCCGCCATTATGAAGAGATTCTGAGTTGGCCGGAGCAGGGTCTCGAGGTCTACCTGGTCGGTGCACGGTAGGTTTTAGCTTCCCAAGAGCAAGATTCGAGCGTTGTGTAACTTGCAGGAAACCAGTCAAACGTGGCAAAGTGACCGGAAGGCCCGTTCGCGGCGTGCGCGGTCGTGTGGCGTGTTGCCTTCCTGACATGTATTGCTGACGCCGGCCCAGAACCGGCCGCATCGAACAAGGGAAACATGGCAGCTGGCGTGACTATCGAGATCCTCGATCTTCGGCATTTTGCTGCACCGGTTCTGCGGCCAGTGCTCGATGCCGAAGGTGAACTGTGGAGCAAGCGGCTGCACTGGGATTATCGCGCTTCGGCCCGGCTGCTGATGCAGTATCTCGACAACCATTTGCTGCCGGGGTACGCCGCGCTTGAATCGGGACAAGTCACCGGATACGCCTTCTGCGTGTACGAAGAAACCAAGGCAGTCATTGGGGATGTGTTTGCATTGCCGGGACAGAATCCGGAAACTGCGGTTGCGGCGGAGCCAGCGCGTGAGATCGAGTCGACGCTGCTCAAGCACCTGTTTGAGACTCTGCTCAACTCGCCCAACGTAGACCGGATTGAGTCGCAACTTTTGCTGCATCCGGCGGGGACGCACGCAGGAATTTTTCGCAAATCAGGATTCGAGATTTATAGACGGCATTTCATGGTGCAGCCGCTGGCCGGACACTGGAGCCCTCCGCGGGTCAGTCTGCCAGCCGGGCTGGAGCTCAGGCCGTGGCGCGACGAAGACCTGAATGCGGCAGCACGGCTGATTGCGACGGCGTATAACGGCCATCCAGACAGCCTGATTAACGACCAGTACCGCTCGGTGCACGGATCGCTACGGTTCCTGCACAACATTGTGCGCTACTCGGGGTGTGGTGTGTTTTCGGCGCAGGTATCGCACGTGGTTGTAGATCGTGGCAGCCATGAGCTGGCGGCACTGGTTCTAGGTTCACGGGTGAGTCCGCAGAGCGGACATATCACCCAGTTGTGCGTGCATCCGAGCTTTCGCCGGCAAGGACTTGCGCGCATGCTCCTTTCGGTGGCCGCCGCGCACTTTGTGCGGCAGGGCGTAAGCGAGATTTCGCTGACTGTGACTGAAGCGAATGCGAATGCGATCGAGCTTTACAAGAACGAAGGCTATGATTGCACGCACATCTTCGACGCCGCTGTGTGGGAGCGGGACAACGTGGTCTAACGTTCTATGCGCGAGAACGCAAGTGCAACTGATCTGATCGGAAAAATTGAAAGGGCTTTTGCGCATCGTAAAACCCCACCTGAAGTTGTCGAGATGGAAGGACGGCTTCAAATCGACTCGGACGTCGAGGATGGCCTGTGGTTCCAAGGTAGGGATTGGCGCGAAATCTCGAAAGAAGATTGGGAGCGACGTTATTGCGGTCTGTCGTATCTGTCGGCCGAGGCGTTTGCTTATTACCTTCCGAGCGTCCTCATTCTGACGGTTCGAGATCCGCAAAATTCTCCTGACCTTGCGATCGATTCCTTCGTTTGGCAACTGGATTCGAGTCCCGGCATTGAGAACCTGAGTCCATTCTGCTACCGCTATTTCGAATTTACCGATGACGAGTTTGACGCAGTGAAGGAATGGCTTCTGTGGGCCTGCGAAAACAAGCCAGATGCGTTCTATGGCATGGCTCGCAACGGTCCCGGGGATGGATTTGGACGGGCGTTCGACGCAATTGACCTGCTTCACAAGGAAGTGATGAAGCATAGAGAGCGGGACAGGGCGAATTGAAACGCCCCCGCTTCTTGGCTACTTCTTCAATTTCAAATGCGGCGAGATGCTCTTTGGCACTTCGCGGCAGGCACAGTGCTTCTGATGTTCCCGGTGCCATTGGATTCTCTGATCGAGAGATGCCTTATGCGGCATCGGATTCTTCCCATGCCAAAGCTTATTCATGGAGAGGACTCTCCCAAGAGTCTAGCGCGCGATCAGGTACATAACCCAGCTGAGCACGATGGCGGAGCCTACGAAGAGCGACCAGCAATAGAGGCCGTAGCGAAACATGCGTTGCGGAGTTTCGCGCTGCGTGATTCCGAAGACGGTTGAAGCGAATGTCGCGAACAACAACACAGCCGCGAAGTGGGAAGGGCTGAACATCAGAGCTTCCTCCCCGTACGAATGTTGTGGGCGTCAACGGCAGCGATGATGTTCAAAAGGCCCGCAACGACAATGAAGCGTGTGCCCCAGTCGGCGACGGTGAGTTGGACGGAATCGGCGCCGAGGCCCATGGCGCGGCCCACGATGTAGAGCAGGCCACTACCGAGATCGCCGGCGAGGCCAAGCATCTCAAGAATGTCGTGCGCGTTTGCGTAGAGCCGGCCCTGCATGGTGAGGCCCAGCACGAACATGCAAACGATGGAGATGGCCAGTAACGCGCCGCGACCCCATTTGCGCAGGAGAAAATGCCCCGCGCCGGGGATAAGCCATCCTGCAATCAGGGGGAGAAAGACGAACCCGCCTTGCGCGCTCTTGGGCGCAGCGACGTTCTTGTTTTCAGCTTCTGCCATTCCTTTCTGACTATAACGCACCGGGGCCCGGGGTAATGGGGCAGTGATGAGATGTAGGGAGCAAAGGCCGGACAGCTTAGCTTCCGGTCGGGATGATGCCGGCGTTCTCGACCATGAGGATGACGGTGCGGTGTAGCGCACGCGTCCGATGCATTACGCCTCGGGGCACGACGAATCCCTGGCCGGGTTTAAGCTCGACCGTTTTTCCTTCCAGGTCGATCAGCAGCAGGCCCTCGACGGTGTAGAAGAACTCATCGTCGTTGTCGTGTTTGTGCCAGTGGTACTCGCCTTCGATGATGCCAACGCGGACTACTGAATCGTTGACCTTGCAGAGGGTCTGGTTGAACCACTTGTAGTTGTTTGCGTCGTCGATCGCGTTGAGGTCGATGACTTCGAGTGGTTTGTGCAGGATGTTGAGGCGCGTTTCATAGGGGAAGGCGGCTGTGTCGGCCATGGGAAGCTCCTTGCGGGGATAGCAAAATGAAAGCGTCGCTGCTACACGTAGCTCTTGCGATGCGGATCAAACACGTGTGGATGCCGATTCTGTTGGAAAAGGTTCAGCATCGCATCGAATCCATTCGTAAGCTTGAAATTACATTCGGCAGTTGTTAAAGGGACAACCCACAGGAAGTGAACGGGTTCACCGCCCAAGTTCAATTCTGACGGCAGAGTCTGGTCGTTCTTGACAATGGGTGGAAGGAAAAAGAGCGTGTCTAACTCTGTGCTTCCCCAAAGTGGTGTCGGAGGGTTTCCGTTCGGAATTGTATGACCGTGACCCAACCATGACTTGCTGTCATGAGGGAAATGTGCGACCCAACGCAACGTCGAGATATACTCCTCGCGCGGCTCGGAGCAATAGAAGATGAGTTCCACGCGCCTCGGAGCTTCCTTGACCGCACCACGCGGCAGCGTCATTTCAAGGTCGCTCATTCCACCAGTGACAATTGAATAGACGTCCTTGCCCTCCTGTGATCGCTTGATGGTGTACACGTCGATGTGAGGAACGAGTGGAAATACTTCGTGGGAAACGCTGACGGGCTTTCCGAAAAGTCGTTCATATACGGCCTCCCGCGCTTGCCCGAATCCATCCGTACCCGTCGTTACACCAAGCTTCGTCCTTATGACTTCGTGTCGGACGATGTTGGTTCCATCTGGTGCTTTCTTCCTGTTGAACCACGAAGCCATGCTTGCTCCCCTCCGATCTTCATTGGAATCTCGCTCATCGAACGCGTTCTAGATTCTAACGAGCTCGCGCTGGATTTTGCCGGTGACCCAGGCTTTGCCGGGAGCGGTGAGCATGTCGATTTCGCTGCGGACGCCGAACTCGGGGAGGTAGATGCCGGGTTCGACGGAGAAGCAGGTGTTCGGAAGAATCTGGCGGACGTCGTGAGTTTCCAGGTTGTCGAGGTGCGCGCCGGGGCCGTGGATTTCATGCGCGATGTTGTGGCCGGTGCGATGGGTGAAGTAGTCGGCGAATCCGGCGGCGCGTATGACGACGCGGGAAGCGTCGTCGGCTTCGAAGCCGCGAATTGTGCGGCCCGTGGCGAAGGCCTGCTCGACTACGCTGATGGCGGCGTCGCGGGCGTTGCGGACGGTCTCAAAGACGTGCTGTTCGCGCTCGGTAGGTTCTCGGCCGACGACGCCGGTCCAGGTGATGTCGTAGAAGATAGCGTCGGCTTCGTCGAGGCGGCCCCAGATGTCAATGAGGAGGAAGTCGCCCTCCTTGATTTCGGAAGTGTGGTCGGCAGTGGGTTCGTAGTGCGAGTCGGAGCAGTTGGCGTTGACGCTGACGTTGGGGCCGTTTTCCCAGACGAGATTGGCGCGCTTCATGCCTTCTGATAGCCACTGCACCATGTCAAACTCGGTGACTTTGCCCTTCCCTCGTGCGGGGCGAAGACGGCGACCGATCTCCTTCCAGCCCTCTTCGAGGATGGCATCGATTGCTTGCTGGGCAACGGAGTGGCTGATGATCTGCTTTTCCGTCAGCACGGCTTCGAACTGGCTGACGAGGTCGGCGGAGCTGGCGATCTGTTTGCCGATGCTGCGCAGGAATTCAACTGTGCCGGCGTCGACCATGGAGACATACATGATGGCGTTGTTGGGGGAGTACTGCATGGCGATGCGTTTGGCGCCGCCGAGCATGGCTTCGAGGCCGGTCGCCAGTTCCTGCCAACTGGAGTAAAGGCCCTTCGAGCCCGGCAACGTGTCGAGTCTTCCCTGCTCGATGCGGTGCACCAGCTTGCGCGGCTCGCCGGTGGCGGGGACGTAGTAGTACCAGCGACGGGTGATGTGGGCCCTGGGGTCGAGGCCGAGAATGCGTTCGCCGATAGGGTCGCGGTGATGGTGATCGTAGAAGAGCCAGCCATCATGGCCGGCGGAGCGCAATGAAGATTGAATCGCATCCAGGTTCATAGGGGAAATTCTAGTGCAGGGATGCGGTTCGATGACTAGGTTAACGTCCAACTGAGATTGGGTTGGAATTCCCGGAAGGGATGACAGCAGTGTTGTGGAGAGGACTGCTGATCAGGGTTCGGTGCTTTGCCCACCCATGCGACAAGGACAAAGACTTCGCAAGGAGCACCCAGAGTTGTGGGTGAGGGAAAAATGCAACCCCAGGTCCCCGGCTCCGCCCAACTGTCTGTCCACGCGAAATGGCTCTACCTGAAGCACTGTCATGTTGAGCGGAGGTCGCGCCGCGACCGGAGTCGAAACATCTGCGGTTGTTTCTTGAAAGTTCGCAGCAGAATACCAATTGCATGCCATCGGCGACACCACCGCTCAGAACTTCATTTTCGGGATCCATGCACGTCTCAGGTGAGGCCCGACCTGTTTCTGGCGGACTGCCAGCTCAATCTCCGAAAAGTAGCCAGCAACTTGCCGCGCGAGACCTTCATAGTCAATTTCGGTGGGTTCCCTAAACCATTTGCGGGCCGTAAACCATGACCACCACCAGAATTGCCAGAGCCGTGGATTCTCTAGCATCTCAAATCGTTCAATCCAGAACGCACGCCACCAATCCGTCCAGCGCCTGATCACCGCTCTTTTCGACAAGACCCTCTATCGATCGAATGCCGGCATTGATGCGAAAATAGTCAGCCTGATGAGGTGCCACCTGAATCTCGACGAAGTCGAACTAGTTCTCTCTCGTACGTACGAAGTGGCCTAGTGGGAATGTCTCCTTGTACTCTCTGCTCATCGTTCTTCGAAACACGAGCGGCACCGAGTTGAATCCGTGCTGAACGAACACCGGCAATAAGTGTTCTCGCAGACTACGCAATAGACAGTCATGTTTTCTATTCACATCTGTGACTCCTTCGGTCGCCGATCCGTATCTCAACTTGATGGCCATCTATCCTCACTAGAGCAACGTTTTTCAGAGTGAGGTCTACTCACCCCTAATTGGCAGAATAGCTTGCGGCAAAGATGCAGGCGAACCTCCACTCTTTGTCTCCACTTTTGTCGAGCCGCCCTCGCCGCTTACTATGGCTCTTCGGAGATTCACGCACATGCGCCTGCATTTTGCACTCTTCACTCTTGCGCTTCTTCTCCCGCTCACCGCAGACGCGCAAGCGCCCACTCGAACTCCCCCACCGCCCACCGACGAGCAGATCAAAGCTGCGGCTTCCATGCCCTTCCACGATCCATCTCTTCCCATCGACAAGCGCGTAGACGACCTAGTCTCGCGCCTCACCCTCGAAGAAGAAGTTTCCCAGCTCATCGACCGCGCCGGCCCCATCCCGCGCCTCGACATTCCCGCCTACAACTGGTGGAACGAAGGCCTCCACGGCATCGCCCGCTCCGGCTTCGCCACCATGTTTCCGCAGGCCATCGGCAACGCCGCCACGTGGGACGCTCCGCTCGTCCACTCCATCGGCGAGGTCGTTTCCATTGAAGCCCGCGCGAAGTACAACGACGCCATCGCCCACAACAACCACGACCGCTACTACGGCCTCACCATCTGGTCGCCGAACATCAACATCTTTCGCGATCCCCGCTGGGGCCGTGGCCAGGAAACCTACGGCGAAGATCCCTTCCTCACCGCCCGCCTCGGCACCGCCTTCGTTCAGGGCATTCAGGGCGACGACCCGAAATATTTCCGCGCCATCGCCACGCCCAAACACTACGCGGTGCACAGCGGCCCCGAATCCACGCGTCACAAGGCCAACATCGATCCAACTCCGCACGATCTCTGGGATACCTACCTGCCCGCCTTTCGCGCCACCATCACCGAGGGCCACGCCGACTCCCTCATGTGCTCCTACAATGCAGTCGACAACGTCCCCGCCTGCGCCAGCAAAATGCTCCTCGGAGAAATCCTCCGCAGCGACTGGCACTTCGACGGCTTCGTCACCTCAGACTGCGGCGCCATCGGCGACTTCTCCGAGTCCTACGGTCATCACTACTCGGCCGACTTCGCAGCTGGATCCGCAGCGGGCATCCTCGCCGGCACCGACACCGACTGCGGCACCGAATATCTCAAGCTCACCGACGCCGTTGAAAAAGGCCTGCTCACCAAGGCCCAGCTCGACGTCTCCGCCAAGCGCCTCTTCACCGCGCGCATGAAGCTCGGCATGTTCGATCCGCCGCAGCAGGTGCCGTTCTCCACCATTGCTTACTCGGTCGTCGACTCACCCGAACACGCCGAACTCGCCCTGCGCGCGGCGCGCGAATCCATGGTGTTGCTCAAGAACGAAAACCATTTCCTCCCGCTCGATCCGACAAAGCACCAGACCATCGCCGTAATTGGTCCCCTCGCCGGCTCGCATATCGCTCTCGAAGGCAACTACAACGCCATCCCTTTGAACCCCGTCCTCCCCATCGACGGCATCCAGTCTGAATTTGGCTACGACCACGTCGTTTACGCACAGGGCTCGCCTTACATTCCAGCGGGCGAACTCCCCGTGCCGCGCACCATGCTTCGCGCCGCAGGCGACTCAACTGTGGAAGGCCTCGAAGGTCAGTACTTCGCCCACCCCGGCTTCGACGGCGCTCCCACAAGGGTCAGCCTCGACAAGGAAATAGACTTCGACTGGGCCTTCGCCAACCCGGTAGAACCGCGCGACACCACTACCCAAGCCTTTGCCGTTCGATGGGTCGGCGCCATCCGCGCTCCCGTTGCCGAAACTCTCAACGTTCAGTTCCGCCTGCCGTTCTGCTTCCCCTGCGGCGACAAACTGAAATTTGCCGTCTATCTCGACGGCAAGCAGCTCGTACCGGAGGCTCCGCCCACACCCACCACCAACAAGCTTCCCCCCTCAGGCCGCAACTATGGAGCGATCCAGCACTTCTCCATTTCCTTCGCCGACACCCGTCCTCACGACCTCCGCATTGACTATGTCCAGACCGGCCGCATCCCCGGCGCGGGTCTGGCCTTTGAGTGGACGCCATCTGAAGAATTCCTTCAAAACCAGGCCATCGAAGCCGCAAAGAAATCCGACGTCGTCGTAGCCTTCGTCGGGCTGACTCCTCGTCTTGAAGGCGAAGAGATGAAGGTGAATGCCAAGGGATTCTCCGGCGGCGACCGCACCGACATCAACCTGCCTGACGTCCAACAGCAAATGCTGGAAGCCGTGGCTAAAACCGGCAAGCCCATGGTCGTCGTCCTTCTCAACGGCAGCGCTCTTGCCGTCAACTGGGCAAAACAGAATGCAAGCGCTCTTCTCGAAGCCTGGTATCCGGGCCAGTCCGGCGGCCAGGCCATCGCCGAAACCCTGAGCGGCAAAAACAACCCCGCCGGCCGTTTGCCCGTCACGTTCTATACCGGCGTGGATCAACTTCCCGCCTTCGACGACTACTCCATGGCCAACCGCACCTACCGCTACTTCAAAGGCAAGCCTCTATACTCCTTCGGCGACGGCCTAAGCTACACCACCTTCGCCTACTCCGGCTTGAAGCTTTCAACCAAAAACCTGAAAGCCGGCGTTCCCCTCACTGTCGAAGCTGACGTCAAAAACGGTAGCTCCCTCGCAGGCGATGAAGTGTCCGAACTCTACCTCATTGCCCCGCAATCCACCCTCTCGCCGAAGCAGGCTCTTGCCGGTTTCCAACGCTTTCACCTCAATCCCGGCGAAACCAGGCACCTCACCTTCACCCTGGTTCCACGCACCCTATCGCAAGTAGATGAAAAGGGAACTCGTGCCGTAATCCCCGGCAACTACAAGCTTTCGCTAGGCAGCTCCCAACCCGGTGGCGACGCGTCCAACACCTCGCAATCGGTCTCGTTCACCATCACCAGCAGCAAAGAAGTCCCCCGCTAAGCGCCGGCCAAGTCGTTCTGAAAACTGAAGACTGACAACCGACAACGTAGAATCACAAACTCGAAACACCGAACTTTCAAAAACATTTGTTGCAACGAATATCTTCGATCCACATCCAAGTTGATGAAAGGAGCCACCCCATGGCAACCACCACCTCAACCACCGCGACCACCACCACCTGGAAACTCGACCCCGCGCACTCGCACGCCGAGTTCAAGGTCAAGCACATGATGATCTCCAACGTGAAAGGCAGTTTCTCCGGACTCACCGGCGACCTCACCGAACACCTGACCGATGCCTCGCTCTCCTTCATCGAGGCCTCCATCGACGTTGCGACCGTCAACACCAACGATCCCCAGCGCGATGGCCACCTTAAGAGCGCGGACTTCTTCGACGCCGAGAAGTACCCCACCATGTCCTTCAAGTCCACACAGGTCAAGGCCGATGGAGACAGCGGCTACAAGGTCACTGGCGACTTCTCTCTCCACGGCGTCACGAAGCAGGTCACCTTCAGCGTCGACGGCCCCAGCGCCCCCGGCAAAGACCCATGGGGCAATACCCGCATCGGCCTTACCGCGACCACAAAGATCAACCGCAAAGACTTCGGCTTGAATTGGAATGCGGCCCTCGAAACCGGCGGAATCCTGGTAGGCGAGGAAGTCCACATCACCGTGGAAGCCGAGTTCATCAAGGCGTAAACCGCAGTGAACAGTGGACAGTGATCAGTGAAACAGACGGTAGGGCATCCACCCGTCCGAACTGATTCAGAGAACAGCGAAAACAAGCAACACGCATCCCCTGTGCCGACCCCAGTCGCTTTTGCCCACTGTCATCTGGCCACTGTCCACTGTTCACTGTTTACTGTTTACTGAAAATACTTGTTGCAACGAATATCTTCCTCGCGCATCCAATACCTGTAGGCACAAACAGCAAGTCGGAGGTCAATTATGTCGCTTCGCGCGGTCAAACAGATTCTTGAAACAAAGCCCACTATCGAGGGTGCGGGCGTCAAGCTCCAGCGCGCCTTCGGTTTCGGCAAAACAAAGGAGTTCGATCCGTTTCTCTTGCTGGATGATTTCCGCAACGAGAACCCTTCGGACTACCTCGCCGGCTTCCCCTGGCACCCACATCGCGGCATTGAGACCATCACGTACGTCCTTGCCGGCGAGGTGGCCCACGGCGACTCTCTCGGCAACAAAGGCCGCATGACTGCGGGCGACGTCCAATGGATGACAGCCGGCAGCGGCATCCTCCACCAGGAGATGCCCAAAGGCGACGAGCACGGTCGCATGCACGGCTTCCAGTTGTGGGCTAACCTGCCTGCTTCTTTGAAGATGACCGACCCGCGCTACCAGGACATCCCGGCAGAGCAGATTCCCGAGGTCACCGAGGACGACGGGACAAAGGCCCGCATCATTGTCGGCGAATTCTGGGGCAAGCGAGGTCCCGTCGAGGGAGTTGCCGCCGATCCAAATTATGTCGACATCTCCGTACCGCCGAATAAGCTCCGCCGCATCAAGGTTGATGTCACCCGCAACGCATTCGCATACGTATTCGCTGGCGCAGGCACCTTCCGCGACGCTTCGGATCCGAAAGCCGTTCTCACCGAGTCGGCCATCGATCCCAACGCACCTGCGAAGTACGACGCGAAAAACCACTCGCTCGTCCTGTTTGATCGCGGCGACGAGATTGTCGTTCAGGCCGGCCCCGAGGGCATCCGCTTCTTGCTCGTTTCAGGCAAGCCGCTCGAGGAGCCGGTAGCGTGGTACGGCCCCATCGTGATGAACACACAGGCCGAATTGCAGCAAGCCATGCAGGACCTGCAAACCGGTAAGTTCATCAAACACCAGTAGGAATTCCTGCTATGCCGAAACATCAAAGGCCGGGACTATCCCCGGCCTTTCTTTTCACGCCTCCGCAATACTCTTCTGCTCCCCGCCATCCGGGTTGTTCACTAACTCTGTCTTGTTATTGAAGATCATTGTCGGAACCGTCTCCGGTGAAAACGCGGTCCACTTCGGAATCCCCGGATGACTCGGGTCGCCTGTCCGCGCAAAATGGATCCACGCATCGCTAACCTTGGCCGCAAGCGCCCGCGCACCCGGTCCGCCCCCGGTCATGTTTTCGCATCGATCTGTGTTGTCGAATGCAAAGGCAATCTCCGCGCAATGGAATGCCCGTGGCCTGCCATCCAGGATCGGCGTCTGCCATGTAAACCAATAGAGGTATGCCGGGGCCCTGCCCAATGCGGCCTTGGCGGTACACTGCTTGATCGCATTTTCCCGGACCGTTGAAGCCGCAATATGCGACCAGATGTCGAAGGGTTTCGCCGTTGGCGTGCGCTGGCGGAACGCCGCAATAATGCTTGCGCTTTTCCCAGGGAACAGCCCATCCACTTTCTGCGCCGCCTCCGCCTCGGTCATCTCTTCGTATTCGGGATGATTGATCGCTGAAACGAACTCATTCAAAGTTGTTCCCACCATCATCGGGACGTCAGCCGAAATCTCCGACGCCTTCGGATCGAACGGATGTGCCGGCAGCACATGCTCATTGAGTACGGGAGAGAAGCCCAACAACTGCGCCATCCGCCGAAAATTTGGGGCGCCACCAGCAGGCCGCGGATTGTTTTTCCGCATCACCGTGGTGCTCGCATCGAGAAGCTGCACGTACGGCATCGTCTGGATCTTATCGATGCTCGATGCATCAAGTCCCAGCTCCGCCACAATCAGTTCGGCAAGCTGCCGCGAGCGCTCCTGCGTTCCCATCTTCAACATTGAGCCGCTTTCAACAATCGCGCGGTGAAACAATCCCTTTGCTCCTGGCATCCCCATCAAGGCACTTACCTTGCCTCCGCCGCCGGACTGCCCGAAGATGGTCACCGCCCCCGGATCCCCGCCAAATGCGGCAATGTTGTCGCGCACCCACTCCAGCGCCGCCACAATGTCCAGCATTCCCACGTTTGCTGAATTCGCATACTTGTCGCCATAACCGGCCAAGTTCAAATACCCCAGAACGTTGAGCCGGTGGTTCAGAGTAACTACCACGACATCGCCGCGCCGCGCCAGGTTCTCGCCGTCATATGAGAGCAGTTCCTGCCCCGACCCCGCGGTAAATCCGCCGCCATGCAACCACACCATCACCGGACGCTTCTTGCCGTCGCCGAGACCCGGGGTCCACACATTTACACGCAGGCAGTCCTCCCCTTGAATTCCGTCGTCCCACGAAAACATGAAGGCCTCTTCATCGTTGGCCCAGCCCGCGCGTGGTCCCTGCGGTGACACATATCCGAATTGCCGCGAACTTCTTACGCCAGTCCACGACTTCGGTTTGGCGGGCGGCAGAAAACGATTCGCTCCGGCAGTCGAGTCGCCATACGGAATCCCTTGAACGTGGAGATGCCGTTGCGCACATATCCAGCTACCTTCCCCGCGCCGGTGGAGACGATTGCATCCCTCGACGACGCGATCAGCGGCCTCAGTCCGGTCGCCTTCTCCGTTTCCTTCGCCGGCATTCCTGCGGCAAACGACGGCAGCGCGGAAACCGCTGCGGTCCCGCCGAACATCGCGGCGACCCCCTTCAACAAAGAACGGCGGCCGACTTCTGTATTGCCGCCAGCATCCTCATTAACATCCACACTCACGCTCATCGCCATAATGCGTTTGCCTCCTCTTATAATCGCGAACCTCTCGAGCCGCACTCTCCAGACGCTCTTCAGATGCAACTCCTGATCTCCGGATACCCGCGACCGCTCCCATACTATATGTCGCATGGCTGCTCATACTCGCGCGACTGTTCACGCTGCCCCGCCTGTGCTACCCTCCTCGACGATCTCAGAAAGGTCACTCCAATCGTGTTCAAACGCATTCTTTCCGCACTTGTCATTTCCGTCGCCCTCCTAGCCGCAACCGCGGCCGTAGCCCAATTTCCGGGGATGGCTGCTCCGAAGCACTTTCCCTGGTCCGACAAGAGTCTCTCCCCCGATGCGCGCGCCGACATGGTCATCAAGGAGATGACGCTCGACGAAAAGATTCAGCTTTTGCACGGTCCCGGCTGGCAGGCGCTCTTCGCGCCGCAGGAGTCCGGTCCTCTCACCCGCGCCATCGCGATCCTCGGCTTCATCCCCGGCATCCCCCGCCTCGGAATTCCCGATCTTCAGATGACCGATTCAAACCAGGGCATTTCAATGGCCGGTTCAAAAGGCCGATATGCGACGGCTCTGCCTTCCGGAGAAGCGATGGCATCCGCATGGGACCCGGCACTCTCCTATGAGATCGGCTCTATGCTCGGGCACGAGATGCGCGCCATGGGATTCAACATGTCGCTCGGTTCCGGCATCAATCTCATTCGCGAACCCCGTAACGGCCGCACATTCGAGTACAAAGGCGAAGATCCATTGCTCGCCGGAACACTCGCGGGCCAGGAACAGAAGGCCGAAAAGGCGCTCCATCTCATCACCGATCTGAAACACTATGCCGTCAACGATCAGGATGCCGGCCGCATCGTCGTCAACTCCATCATCAGCAAGCGCGCGATGCGCGAAAGCGACCTCTTCGCTTTCCAGATCGCGCTGAAAGATTCTGGAGCCGGCGCGATCATGTGCTCCTATAACCGCATCAACGGAACTTATGCCTGCGAAAACTCCTACACCCTCACCGATGTCTTGAAGAAGGACTTCGATTTCAAGGGATTTGTGGTCTCTGATTGGGGCGGAACACAAAGCACCGTGAAGGCCGCCATGTCTGGTCTCGACATCGAGATGCCAGGCAACGACTCCTTCGGTGCACCGCTCAAAAAAGCCGTAGAAAGCGGCGATGTCCCCATGGATCGGCTCAACGACATGGTCCACCGCGTTCTCCGCACGGAGTTCGATTCAGGTATCGTCGACGATACACCCCAGCCCGAATCTCCCGACGTCCAGCATGGATTTGAGGTGGCGCAGAAAACCGAGGAGCGGGGCGCCGTTCTGCTAAAGAATGCGACTAATCTTCTGCCCTTGAACGCCAATTCCATCAAGTCCATTGCGGTCATCGGCGGACACGCAGACGCAGGTGTGCTTTCCGGTGGAGGCTCTTCGCAGGTTTCGCCCGCCGGCGGCAACGCCGTTCCGCCACCGCCCGAGATTGCCCGGAACCCGCTCGCCTTCATGTTTCTCGCTGTCTATCACCGCTCCGTGCCGCTCAAGGGCATTGAGGAGAAGGCCCCGCACGCGGTGATCAAGTTCGATTCGGGTACAGATCCCGCTTCTGCCGCTGCTCTCGCCAAATCCTCGCAGGTCGCAATAGTCTTTGCCGTTCAACACGAGTCCGAAGGCCTGGACCTAAAGAATCTCTCCCTGCCCGACAAGCAGGATGCGCTGATTGAAGCAGTCGCCGAAGCCAATCCCCATACCATCGTCGTCCTCGAAACCGGCGGGGCCGTGCTTATGCCATGGATCGACAAGGTCGCCGGCGTCGTCGAAGCCTGGTACCCGGGCATTCGCGGCTCCGAGGCGATCTCCAATATTCTCTTCGGAGACGTGAATCCCTCCGGCAAGCTTCCCATCACCTTCCCGAAGAGCGAGTCTGATCTGCCCCACCCGGTCCACGTTGATCCGCCCAAAGCCGACGCCAACCACCCCGTTCCCAAGCTCGCAGGGACGCCAGGGGTGATCGGAATGGCAATGGGTATCGCTCCGTCCTTTGACGTGACCTACGACGAGGGTCTGAAGGTGGGCTACAAGTGGTACGACGCGGAGAAAAAGCCCGTCCTGTTCCCCTTCGGCTTCGGACTCTCCTACACCACCTTCTCGTACGCAGGACTCAAGATCACACCCGGCGATGAGACCACTGTCTCCTTCACGGTAAAAAACACTGGCAAACGCGTGGGCAGCGAGATCGCTCAGGTCTATGCGTCTTTGCCGGAGTCAGCAGGAGAGCCGCCAAACCGCCTGGTGGGTTGGGTCAGGGTTGATCTTGCGCCGGGCGAATCAAAGCTGGCCACTGTAACAGTCAACCGCGATCGTCTGATGATCTTTGATGAAGCATCTGATTCCTGGAAGCTGCCTCCCGGGCAATACACGTTCCGGGCCGGAACGTCGTCTCGGAACCTTCCCCTGCAGCAGGCGGTCTCATTCGAAAAATAAGTGCCCTTCTTGTCTCCGCATTTACCCCAAAATGCAATGAAGGCCTGATTTCAGGCCTTCATTATGCTTGGCTTATCTCCTGCAAATCATCGCGGGCGGCGGCTCATCTCCGTTGGTTCGACGCATATGACCGCGGAGTTTCAAAGGCCGAGAGCACGAAGGCAGTCTTGGGAGGGGCTTTGCTGATTGGAATCACGCTCGCGGATATCGGGAAAAGTTCTACCGGAACTTCAGGTTCTTCTTCAAGGCGGATTCCTGCCTCCTGATTCTCTTCTTTCATGAGGAGTTCGGAAACCACAACCTTCTCCGCGAGGATTTGCTGAATACGCGCTTCCAATCTTTGCTTCGATTCCAGCTCTGCTGTCACTTCCTCTTCGGTCTGCTTTCTTTTTCCGAACAATGAAGAGAAGAAACCTTGCTTACTATGGTTTGCCATCGCCTGCGGACTCCTGGGGGAAAGTAGTCGGTTCGATGCGCTGTCTCGCGCACGGTCAATCTTGGCCCAAACATCACTGTAGATCAAGAGTTTGACACCGATACCACTTTCGAGGCATCCCCGAATGGTCACCGCAGGTAACCTAAATGGTCATCGGTATCCGGGTACCCCTGACGGCCCCATCTCCCAGATCCCGAACTTGAGCTTGTGCCCGGCAATAACTCGACTACCTGGCAACCGACTGGATGGCCTCCGGCGTCAGCCCGAGCTCGCGCAAAGTGCGAATGCTCAATGCGTCGTGCCGCTTCGCCAACCGCCGCCCCTGGCCATCCACGCTCAACTCGCAATGAAACCACTTCGGATCCGCAAACCCCAGCGCGCGATTCAGCAGAATTTGCCGTGCCGTCGACTTCAGCAGATCCGCCCCTCGCACCACCTCCGAGATCCGCATCGCCGCATCATCAGCCACACAGGCTAGTTGGTAGCTCGGAACCCCACCACCCCACGGACGAAGACCTGTCTGCGGGGACCCCGGGGTTCCATCTCTCCGCCACACCAGAAAATCCCCGAAATCAACTCCCGCCACAAACCGATGCATTCCCAAATTTAAATCCTCAAATTCAACCGTCTCCCCATCCGGCACCCGAAACCGCCAGTTCATCCCGCTCGGTCCATCCGCCATTTCGTTTGAAATCTCGAAGACGCCTACGCCCGTGCGCAATGGCCTGCAAGTCCCCGGATACACCGGCTCATCGTCCGGATCCTGTTCACGCCCCGCACCCTCATGCGGAGCGCTCAACGCCGCCGCCAGATCCTTCCGCGAGCATCGGCACGGATAAATAAATCCGCTTTCGCGCAGTCGCGTCCAAGCCGCGAGATACACATCGCCCCGCTCGCTTTGCTGGTAAGGCCCGAACGCCCCGCCCACATCCGGTCCCTCATCCCAATCCATCCCCATCCAGCGCAGATCCTCAAGCGCCGCAGCCGCATATTCCGCGCGACTTCGCTCCCGGTCCAGATCCTCCATCCGCATCACCAGCGCCCCGTTCGCCTCACGCGCTCGCCTCCACGCTGTTGCAAACGTCCGCGCATGACCAATATGCAGATATCCCGTAGGAGAAGGCGCAAGCCTCCCCCGATACCTCGCACCCGCTGATGGAGACAAAGCATTCACGACACGTCCAGTGTAGACATCGCGATCGAGGAGAAGTGAACCCTTCCCGATTTCTTGTGACGCCAGAAAAAACGCGCCCGTCACTTTCCCCTTGCACTTCGACAAGAGTTTCGCCTATGCTCTTGTCGAAGCGAAAGGGAACGCATGCCGGAAAAAATCGAATTGCCCCAGGGAACTCTGGATCTGCTGATCTTGCGCACGCTCCTTACCGGGGCGCAGCACGGATGGGCAATCTCAGAACGCGTGCAGCAGGTTTCCAGCGAAGTGCTTAGCATTCAGCAGGGATCGCTGTATCCCGCTCTCCATCGCCTCGAACGGCGCGGTTGGATCAAGGCAAAGTGGGGCACATCCGACAATAACCGTCGCGCGAAGTATTACGAACTCACGCGTACCGGTGAGAAGCAGCTGGAGCGGGAGACAGAAGCCTGGCGAAAACTGACCATTGCCGTTGCGCAAGTTCTGGAAGGAGCGTGAGGCAGCCATGCTGGATGATCTGCGTTATCGCACGCGCGCGCTGCTTCATCACAACGAAGTCGAAACGGAACTCGACGAAGAGCTTCGCTTCCACTTCGACCGCCAGGTTGAGAAGTACATGAGGTCCGGCATGACAGAAGAAGAAGCAAAACGCCGCGCGCGTCTCGCATTCGGCGGCCATGAGCAAGCGAAGGAGGACTGCCGCGAGGCACGCGGCACAGCGTTCATTGAGTTGACACTGCAAGACACGAAGTACGCATTCCGCCAGCTCTTAGCGAATCCGACCTTTTCCCTGGTGATGATTCTCACGCTGGCCCTGAGCATCGGCGCCAACAGCGCCATCTTCAGCGTGATTAACGGCGTGCTTCTGAGTAGGCTCCCCTATCCACAGCCCGATCGCCTGGTTCGCATCTTCCTCTCGAGCCACGATTTCCCTAAGTTCTCCCTCAATCCATTCGATTTTCTCGATTTCAGAGCGCGCAATCACTCGTTCGCATCCATCGCCGCATTCACGCGCGGAGATGTCCAGCTTTCGGGCGACGGCGAGCCGGTGCGTCTGAACGGTTTCGGCATCACTTCCGGATACTTTCGCGTGCTGGGCCTGCAACCCGAGTTAGGCCGTGAATTCGATTTTCAGTCGGAGATTCCCGGCAACGGGCTTCAAGTGATCCTCAGTGATCGCATGTGGCGAACCCGATTTGGCGCCGACCCGAACATCATCGGCCGCAAGATCACGATGAACATGCAGCCCTTCACCGTTATCGGGGTCATGCCCGCGGGAACACAGCATCCCGGCAATGAATATCACGCCCTTGCCTATGGCGAAGGCGTCGACGTATGGTGGCCGTTTTCCTTTGCCGGAAACTCAAACCAGCGCGGCTCGCATTTCATCGAAGGCATCGGAAGGTTGAAGGACGGTGTCAGCGAAGAGCGCGCAACCGCCGAGATGAATGCGATTATGGCGCAACTTGCGCGCGAACATCCGGGAGGTGATTCGGGCTGGTCCGTTCTGGTTGTGCCGCTCTACACCGAGATTGTGGGTGCCAGTCGTCAGATGCTCCTGGTTCTGCTGGGGTCTGTGGGCATTGTCCTGCTGATTGCCTGCGCCAACGCAGCGAATCTGCTGATGGCCAGGGCCTCGGCGCGACAGCGTGAAATTGCCGTTCGGCTCGCCATGGGGGCGCCGCGATCGCGGGTCGTACGCCAACTCCTCACCGAGAGCTTGCTGATCTCCCTTATCGGAGGAACCCTTGGGCTCGCTCTGGCGTTTGGCGGCGTGCGCGCGCTCGTATCGCTGCTCCCCGCCGATTTCCCCCGCGCGCACGAGATACATGTGAGCGGCCCGGTCCTCGCCTTCACATTACTGGTAAGCCTGATAACCGGAATCTTGTTTGGGCTCGCACCAGCCCTCCAGGCTTCGCGAACCGATCCCAAAGAGGGCCTGCAAAAAGGCGGCAGAACATCAACTGCGGGCCGCAATCAAGGCCGACTGCGCAACGCACTCGTGATTGCAGAAGTAAGCTTGGCCAGCGTTCTTCTCGTCGGCGCCGGGCTCATGCTCCGCACCTTCCTCAACTTGACTCATCTCGACCCTGGCTTTCGCGAAGATCATGTGCTGACAGCGAGTCTTTCGCTGCCACACGCGCAGTACAAAACTCATGAGCAGACTGCACACTTTTATGATCGTCTCGTGTCCAGCCTCAACGCTTTGCCCGGCGTCGCAAGCGCAGGCGCAGGCAGCGACCTGCCATGGACCGGCTACGACGAAAACAACGGCGGTTTTACCATCGAAGGCCATAAGCCACCACCTCATCAGGATTTCCACGCTCGATACCACATGGCGACTCCGGGCTACTTCAGCGCCATGGGGATCCCGCTGCTCGAAGGCCGGTCCTTCACCGAAGCGGATAAGACCGGCGCACCGTGGGCCCTTATCATCAACCATGCGATGGCCGAGCGTTACTGGCCCGGCGAGGACGCTCTTGGCAAGCGCATCTGTTTCGCGGATGTCCCGAAGAGCGACTCAGACTGGATGACCATCGTTGGCATAGTCGGCGATATCAAGGATCAGCCGAACAGTCCGAGTGCCGAAAACGCATACTGGTGGTCTGAGTATCAGGCCGCCGAATCTGACATGTCGATCGTGATTCGCACGCAGGACGATCCGCGCCAGATTGCCGATGGTCTTCGCTCTGCGGTTCATCGCCTCGATCCCGCGCTGGCGGTTGCCGACGTGAAGCTGATGGACAGCGTGGTAGACACTTCGGTATCCACGCCGCGCTTTACCTTCGTGCTCGTAGGCCTGTTCGCCGGTTTGGCAATCTTGTTAGCGGCGATCGGCGCCTATGGCGTAATTGCCTACACAGTCAGCCAGAGGACCCCGGAATTCGGCCTGCGTGTCGCACTTGGAGCCCAACGCTCAGATCTCTTGCGCATGGTTCTAACGCAAAGCGCGAAGCTGGCCGTGCCGGGAACCATCTTCGGAGTGCTGCTTGCCTTAAGCATGGGCAGCGTCATGCGAAACCTCATCTACGGAGTGAGCCCCGCGGATCCAGTTATCCTCTCGTCCGTTGCTTTGCTTGTGCTCACCGTGGCGCTGATTGCATCCTACGTGCCGGCGCGGCGTGCGTCGCGCTCCGACCCGATGACAACGCTGCGAGCGGAATAACCGCTCGCAGCTATCTGTCTCTTCAACTGTCCGCCAACGCAGCTGATGTGTGGATCCGCTTAGTCCGATCCATCCATGTCATGATGGTTCTTGTCCGAGTCATCGTCGTTTCCATGATGATGTTCGTACTTCCCGAGACTCTCATTCAGATGGTTCGGATCCACCGAAACCTGCACAACATCCATCTCGTGCCCATCGAGATCAAGCACAAACAAGCCCATCCGCGATCCCTCGGGATGCATATAGATCATCGTCTGGCTGTTGCCCTTGCGGCTGGTTTCGCGAATCACGCGCTCCCACTGCGTACCCAACTTTTGCTCCACCATCCTGTTCAACTCTTCGCCGTCCACGTCGGCGTGAAAGTCGTCGATCTCGGCGACATGCATTCCGTTCACCCCGCCGTGCGTCGCCTTGTGCGAGATAAAGCTGATCAAACCGATAAAGGGAATGCGCTGCGCGTGCACGTGGTAGCGCGATTCAATCGTGCTTACCACATCGTCAAACCCGCCCTGCGCGCCGCTCGCCAGCACCACTACCGGAATGGCCAATGCCAGAAAGCCTATGGGAACAAGAATGAACCGTTTCATTGGTCACCGTCCTTGTCTTTCACCTTGGTCTTGTCCTTCTCGAACTTGTCCTTGTTCTTCCCGTGCGGTTCCTTCTGGATATCCCCCAGCATGCCAAGTCCGCCGATGCCACCCAGCTTGCTCAGATCTTCCATCTTCACGGGCCCTAGGATCAGCACGATGCTCAACTCCTTCGGTTCCACGTCCAGGATGAACATGCCGTGCGTCTCGCCATTCACGATCTTCATCATCACATCGGTGCTTTCGCCGCTCCTCTTATCGCGCTCGCGCACAATCGGCGACCAGTCGCTCGTTTCAAAGTAGGAGCGCAGTTTCTGGATATCGTCCATCGAGTACTGGCCTTCCTTGTCGAACTCGTAATCGCGAACGTAAATGCCATCGAGGCCCTCGATCAGGTGCCGTGTCGCCGCATTGTCCTGGTCTTTGCCGTCAAGAAACTTCGCGGCGAACGCCAGCATGTTCTTGCCCAGGGTCACCTCGGTTACATTCGATGCCTTCGAGGCCAGTTCCTTCTCCACAGGCGACGGCAACGGCAATTGCGAATTCTGCGCCACAGCCGGGACGGCCAGCGCCATCACTCCTAAAACCAAAACTGCAATTCGGTTTTTCATCAATCTCCCTTTCCAGTCCCTCAACTCGTGGGTGCCCAGCACGAACCCCCGTTAACCCGCCAACTCCTGGGTGCCCCATCCTTGCGAAGCAAGGGTGGGAAAGCACAGTCCTTCATAACCCGTCCTATTTGCTCTCGCGATTGCGCGCCGCGAGCCGCCGGTTCATGTCGTCCAATGCATGATTCGTAATCCGCAGTGCCGTCAATACCTGCTGTGCCGCTTCCTCACCCTTGCGCCGATCTTCCACCTGCCGCCAGCTATAGCCGCCGGCAATCACTCCCACCAGCAACAACGACGCCGCCAGCCGTTGCCACCAGATTGTGTGGCTATGCACCCGCTGCGTGCGGCGCATCGTGCGCTGCTGCAGAATCCTGCGCTTCAGGCTTGGGGGCGCCGGCCGGCGTTCCATTGCCTGTCGCAATTCCCGTTCAAACTCGTCGATTTGTTCAGGCTGATCAGGCCGTTCAAAGTCCACGAATATACTCCTTCAAATGTGTTGTTGCCTTCGACCGCAGCAACTTCAATCCGCGCTGCAGGTTACTCTTCACCGTCGCTACCGGAGCGTCCACCGTGGCCGCAATCTCTTCCGGCGTCAAATCTTCCTGGTACCGCAGCACCAGCGCTGCCCGCTGCGCTTCTGGCAATGTCGAGAGCAATTGCTCCAGCCGCGCACTCAAGGGCGATGCCCGCTCCTCTGCTGGCGCACCGTGGTTCTCTTCAATCTCCACCCACAGGTCGACGCCCCGCACCTTCCGTCGCCGCAGCGCATCGGCTGAGCGATTGATCGCTACGCGCCTTAGCCAGAACATCGCGTGCTCGGGGCTCTCGATCCGTTCCATATGCCTGTCCAGCTCCAGAAAAACGTCCTGCGCGACCTCTTCCGCCAGTCCGCGGTCGCCGGTCATGCGCCATGCCAGCGAAAACACCATGGACTGATGTTCGTCCACCAGTCGCTCGAAATCCGGGTGCCACTTCTCGGCCATGGGTTTCGCTTCTACTCTCTTATCCGCAGGGGAACGCGGTTCAGGATGCAAAAGATACGCGTGGAGCAGAAAAAATGTTCAGTGGCATGCAACCAGATTCTCGTGATGAATATGGCGCAACTCAGATCTGTGGGCCATACAACTGAAATTGTGCAAATCGGCTCGAATGTTGTTAGTCGTGCCCGGACAAGTGCGGGTCTGCCTCAAAAGGGAAAACTAAAATGAAACGCAGTCTGCAGTTCCTTGCTTGCTTGAGTGTTGCGCTGTTTACAAACACCGTATTCGCGCAGGCCGTGGCGTACGTGTACGTTGCTAATAACCCCAAAAACAGTAGTACAAACGAAATCGCCGCCTACTCCGTCGCATCCGATGGCAAACTCACGCCGTTAGCAGGATCTCCCTTCCGCGAAAATGTCACCGGTTTGGCCACCGATGGGAAGTATCTGGTTGCCGCCAACCGCTCCGAGCCGGTAATCGACTCCTTCGCCATCGAATCCGGCGGCGCCTTGCACTACGCGACCTCAACCAACTACGCCAAACACACCAGCAGCGAGGAGTGCGCCGATGCCGGCCAGCTCTTCTTCGATCACACCGGCTCAACCCTCTACATCCAGGAGTACAACTTCGATTGCTCCAACACCGGCGTCACTTCCTTCGCTCTTAACAGACAAACGGGCAGTCTTTCCTATCTCGGAGTGGACAACATGGGTGCGTTTCCGGGAATGTACAACGCGGCCTATTTCATCGGAAACAATGTCTACGCCTACTCAGCTGCCAATTCATCGTGCATGTACTACGAAATCTACGGATTCAAGCGAAACAGCAACGGGCGCCTTTTCTCCGCGGGTGGAGTCTCGAATTCGCCGACGGCAGCTCCTGATGGCGGGCCAGAGTATGTTCCAGATCTCCTCGCCGCCGATCCCACCAACCACCTCGCGGTTCTTGAGCAGCCTGCCAACCCGCCCGGTTGTGCGGCAGGCCCATTACAACTCGCCACCTACACAGCAAATTCCAGCGGCGTACTGAGCACAACAAGCACCTACGCAAACATGCCCGCAACCCTCATCGCGAATCCCTGGGACATGAAGATGTCGCCCTCTGGAAAGCTGGTGGCCGTCGCCGGGAACGAGGGTTTGCAGGTCTTTCATTTCAATGGATCCACTCCCGTCACGCATTTCACGGGACTGCTGACTTCCGCACCCATCAGCCAGATGTTCTGGGACAACAGCAATCATCTGTTTGCGATCAGCCAGACCGCGGGAAAGATCTACGCCTTCACGATTACCCCGGAAGGTGCGCACCAGGCCCCCGGTTCACCCTACTCAATCAACAGCCCCGCATCCCTCGTCGTTCGGCCGCTCGTGCAGTAGCAATAGATCTTTGCAATCAAAAGGGCCGCCCACAAGCGGCCCTTTTGATTTCCTGTGGAAGGAGGACATTACCAAAAGCCGAGCATAAGGCAGAGTTCGAAAGCTGCGGAGATTCCAAGCGAATAAAATCAGCCCATCATTTCACGACATTCCAGGCCGTTCGCGAGGACAAAGTGCTATGAGATGCAAGACTTTACTCAGCCTGATGTTCCTGGGATCGTTGTGTTTTGCAGGTTGCGGGAGCAGCTACACCACCAACACCACCACCCCTCCCCCCTCCCCCACCATCACCTCCGTCACCGTCACCTGCACCGCCGCCAGCCTCCAGCCCGGACGGACCGGCCAGTGCTCAGCGACCGTCACAGGAACCGGCAGCTACAGTTCCGCCGTGACCTGGTCCGCAGTCTCCGGCACAGTCTCAAATACCGGCCTTTATACCGCCCCCTCAACCGTGCCGTCCTCCGGCTCCGATAACGTCAAGGCCACTTCAACCGAAGACGCCACCAAACTCGGAACCGCAAAGATCGCCATCACCGCCCCTGCGACACCAACCATCACTGCAGTCTCTCTCGCCTGCAGCCCATCCTCCATTACCGACACCCAGACCACGACCTGTACACCCACCGTCACCGGTACCGGAGCTTTCGCGAACACGGTGAATCTCTCCATCAGCCCTGCTGCGGCGGGAACCCTGAGCGATGCAACCGCCGTCAGTTCCGGCACAGCCGTCATGTTCACTCCCGCTAACGCCGGCGCCAATTCCGTCACCCTCACGGCAACCTCGACAGCGGACTCCACAAAGGTCCATTCCGTCCCAATCACGGTAACCGCAGCGACGGCCGGACCCAGTTGCGCAAACATGAGTCTCGGCGATAACGCCAGTCTCAACGGCTTCCTTCCGTTCACGGCCACCACTGCATGGAACACCGATATCTCCTCGGCTCCTCTGGATCCGAATAACGCGGCGATCACTTCCGCCGCAGGATTTGCGGGACTCCATCTCCATCACGACTGGTCTTCAGTAGCCGGTGGAAACTACGGCATCCCCTACGTCGTGGTCGACTCCAGTTCAACCCCGCTGGTTCCGATTTCAATCGTCGATTACGCAAGTGAGAGCGACGTCGCCGTCGCGCCCTACCCGATCACCGCTCCCATCGAGGGCGCACCCGCCGATTGCGATGGATGGCCCGACACCTACATCGGCGACTCACACGTACTCGTGCTCGACCGCCACGCCTGCATGCTCTATGAAACCTTCAACACGCATCGCTGCAGCGGCGCCTGGAGCGCATCATCCGAAACCATCTGGGACTTGAAGAACTACGATCGCCGCCCCTGGGGCTGGACCTCGGCTGACGCTGCGGGCTTACCCATCTTCCCCGGCCTCGTGCGCTATGACGAGGTCGCTGCCGGTGCCATCAATCACGCGATTCGCTTCACCATGCAGCAAACCAAGAACGACGCCAACGGCGGATACTTCGTCTCACCCGCCAGTCATGCAGCCGGAACCACGTACGGCGTCAGCAACATCATGGGCATGCGCATCCGCCTCAAGGCCAGTTTCGATATATCGGGCTACTCCACCGCCAACCAGGTAATTCTCACCGCGATGAAGAAGTACGGCATGATCCTCGCCGACAATGGCAGCTACTTCTATTTTCAGGGCGTGCCCGACCCGCGCTGGAATGACGACGACCTGCACAACCTCGATGCCATCCAGTCTTCGAACTTTGAAGTCGTGCAAATGACGCCCGCGTTCCCCGGCTACGATGCCAATACCGCGCCTACTGGGGCGACACCGATCATCAACAGCTTCACATCCTCCGCCTCATCCGTCGCAGCTGGAACGCCCATCACCCTCACCTGGAACACGACCAACGACTCCTACGATTTCATCGATGTGCTCGGCGGAGTCAGCGGCGGCACCGTCACCATCACTCCCGCGAAAACCACGACCTACACCTTGAACGCCACCAATCAATACGGCCGAACGACAATGCAGGTCACCGTCACTGTTCATTGAAGAGAGCGCAAACTTGCCGACAGGCTGTGGCTACTCTCCCGGATGCTCTTCAATAAACTTGCCGACAACCTTTGCCACCTCTTCAAGAAAAGCTCGATCGTCGTCGGTAAAAGCGGCAGGGGCGTGACTGTCGATATCAATTTCGCCGACGACCCTCCCGCCTGCATAGATCGGCACCACAATCTCCGACTTTGTCTCGATTGAACAGGACAGGTAACGTGGATCGGAGCCGACATCGTCGACGACAACCGTTTCACCGCGCTCCACTGCCGCTCCGCAAATTCCTTCGGTGACAGGGATCCGCACATGAGGCGTTGGATCGCCCACGAAAGGTCCAACGACCAGCATTTGGTCATCGTTCGGGTCGAGCATATAGAAACCAACCCAACTGAAGTGAGCGAAGCTCCGCGCGAGACTCTCGACAATGCTTCTTTGCAAGCTCTGAAGGGATATTGCGTGAGCTTGGAAAGTTCGGAATTCG
Organism: uncultured Acidobacteriaceae bacterium; assembly: GCA_963838295.1. Classification (GTDB taxonomy): domain Bacteria; phylum Acidobacteriota; class Terriglobia; order Terriglobales; family Acidobacteriaceae; genus Telmatobacter. Next base: position 415,635 of record CAWIQS010000014.1, on the reverse strand, counting down.
CCGAGAAGGGCGTTTCGTTCGATCAGCCTTGCATCCATTGGCTCTCGATCCGGGGTGGATGGAGTAATGTCTGCATCACTACGCAATATTGTTCGGTTTTTTCCTGCAGAGCCTTCATTTGCTCAGCGGTTGCCTGCGGAGCGCGGATGTCAAAATTGACGCGCAGACTCTCAAAGCCGACCGGCACTTCCTTGGATATTCCCAGCGTTCCCTTGAGGTCCAGATCGCCCTCGACCGTGACAGCTATGCTTTCCGTTGGTATCCCCATGGCGCCCGCAACCATTTGGCAAGTGATCTGCGCACATGCTGCTAGTGCGCCGAGAAGGAGGTCGCCCGAACACGCACCAGTTCCCGCTCCACCTACGCCCGCATGCGCCTGCGCATCGTAGATCGCACGCCCCAGATCGATGGAGCAGGCGATTGGCGCGCCCGATTGCCCGCCACGAGCGCTTAAAGTGATTCGGGAACTAGCCGGATCTTGTCGATAGCGATCCTTGAGCGGTCGTTGCAATGAACGAAGATCCATGGCTCATCTCCAGAATCTGAGGTATTATAAGCAAACTCAGAATGACTGCTGCGGCAGTCTACCACACCCCAGGATCAACCCCCTTGAAGTGCTCAAGCAGCCGCGAGTAGCTGCAACCTCGAAATCCATGACCGAACCCAATCAGGAAACATCAGCATCGCCCCAACTATCACCGGGCGGGCGTTTCGGGAATTACGAGGTCCTTCAGCACCTGGGGAAGGGCGGCATGGGTGAGGTTTATCGCGCCCGGGACGCTCGACTCGAACGTGACATCGCGATCAAGATCCTTGCGCGGGAACAATGCTGTCGACCGGATGCCATGGTGCGCTTCGAACGGGAAGCGCGTTCCGCGTGCGCTCTGAATCACCCGAATATCGTCACGATTTACGAGATTGGAGAAGTAGATGGCGCGCGATTCATCGCGATGGAACTGGTAAAAGGAGAAACGCTCCGTGAACTCCTCGCAGCCGGTCCTATTCCGTTCCGCAAGGCAGTTGCCATTGCGGCGCAAATTGCGAACGCCCTTGCCAAAGCCCACGAGATCGGCCTCATTCATCGGGACTTGAAACCTGAGAACCTGATGATCACAGAGGATGGCATTGTTAAGATCCTCGATTTCGGACTGGCCAAGCTGCGTGTGCAAAGCCCTGCGCAAGATTCAAATACTACGATCTCGGCCATTACCGGCAATGGAATGATCATGGGCACTATCGGCTATATGTCGCCTGAACAGGCGACTGGCCGCGAAGTTGATTTTCATTCCGATCAGTTCTCGTTCGGGTCGGTGCTCTACGAAATGGTCACGGGGCATCCCGCATTCAGGAAAGATACCCCTGCGGAATCCATGGCGGCAGTTCTTCGCGATGAACCAGAGCGCGCCAGGATGATTCATGCGCCGCCTCCTTTTCTCTGGATCGTGGAGCGATGCATTGCCAAGGATCCCAGGCAGCGTTATGCCTCAACCGGCGATTTGGCTCGCGACCTCGCTGCGGTGCGAGACCGGCTCGTCGAGACTCCCGCGCGCGACCCGCAAACCCGCATCAATAATTTGCCAACCCAACGCAATGCATTCATTGGCCGCGAGCGAGAGGCAGCGGACTTGCTCCGCCTGCTGAGCCAACAAGATGTGCGCCTCGTGACCCTCACGGGTCCAGGTGGTATTGGAAAAACCAGGCTCGCATTGCAGGTTGCAGCGGATGCCTCCTGCGAGTTTTCAGGAGGTGTCTGCTTTGTCCCCTTGTCGTCAGTTGGCGATCTGAGCGTGATCGTATCCACCATCGCGCAAGCGTTGGGAGTGCGTGAGTCCGCGAATCAAACCGCCCAGGAAGGCGTTGATGAATACGTAAGCCGCCTCGATCAATCGATGCTTCTCGTGCTCGATAACTTCGAGCACCTCATATCCGCAGCTACGGTCGTCTCCCGGTTGCTCGGTGTCGGTCCGCATCTCAAGGTCGTTGTCACGAGTCAAGCCCCTCTGCACGTTTATGGAGAGCGCGAATTCCCAGTGCCGCCCCTTACGCTACCGGACCTCAAGTCCTTTCCCGCTTTGGAGGTGCTTTCGCGTCTCTCGGCGATCGCGCTCTTTGTGGAACGCGCAAGCGCCTTGAAGCACGAATTTGTGTTGACACGCGATAACGGTCCCACCGTAGCCGCCATCTGCACGCGCCTTGATGGCCTTCCTCTCGCCATCGAACTGGCAGCGGCGCGCATCAAGCTTCTTTCGCCATCGGATATGCTGGCCCGGCTCGAGTGCAGTCTGAAACTACTCACGGGTGGCGCTCGAGATCTCCCCACTCGACAGCAAACACTGCGCGGCACCGTCGACTGGAGTTATAGCTTGCTCAATGCCGCTGAGCAAACCCTCCTTCGGAGGCTCTCGGTATTCCGCGGCGGTTGCACCCTTGAAGGTGTGGAATCCGTTTGCGACACCCGGGGCGATCTCGGACTCGATGTCCTTGACGGCATGGACTCAATGGTGGACAAGAGTCTTGTGCAGCAGGTGCCCGGCACGGAAACACGCTTCACTCTTCTTTCCACAATCCGTGAATACGCCCTCGAACGCCTTGCTGCAAGCGACGATGAACCTGCGACGCGAAGGGCTCATGCCGCGTATTACCTGGTACTTGCCGAAGAGGGCGCCCACGAGGTGACCGCGAACTCCCAATGGCTCGATCTCTTTGAGTTGGAACACGAAAACTTTCGCGCGGCGCTCGACCATTTGATAAAGGTCGGAGACGCAGATTGGAGTCTCCGCCTCGGCGCCGCACTTTTCCGTTTTTGGGAAACGCGAGAATACTTTGCCGAGGGCCGAGATGCGATCGACAGACTTCTGGCTCTTGAAAAAACCGCGCCTCGTCCGAAGCTCCGGGCGCGTTTGCAGTTCGCCGCCGCGGTTTTGGCGGGGGAACAAGCTGACTTCGATTCCGCGAGACAGCTCTTCGAAGACAGCCTCGAATCCTGCGTGGAACTCAACGATAACCGCGGAGTTGCGGTCGCGCTGAATGCCTTGGCTGTTCAGGCCCGCAATCGCGGAGAACTCACCGATGCATCCTCGCTCTTCGAACGATGCCTCGATATATGGAAGGACATCGGGGGCTTCTCCGATATCGCAAGATCTCTGAGCAATCTCGCCAATGTCACGAAGCTTCAAGGCGATTACACACGTGCTTCCGCGCTATATGTAGACTGCCTGACCATGTTCAGAAAAGCGGGAGATGGCGCCGGCGTCGCTTGGACGCTCAACTATCAAGCCGATGTCGCTAGAGAGAAAGGCGACTTTGCCGCTGCACGCTTATTTTGCGAACAGAGCCTGAGTGCCTTTCGCCAGCTGCGGGATACGTGGGGAATTGCGAGCGCTCTATCGGACTTGGCCGGTCTGAGCTATGACCAGGGCAATAATGAAGAGGCGCGCCGCTTGTACGCAGAGAGTCTATGGCTGTTCCGAGACTTGGGCCACAAACGCGGCGTCGCTCGAGTGCTTGAGTGTCTCGCCGCAAGTGCCGCGGCACAATCGAATTCGGAACAGGCGCTGCGCTGGGCGGGTGCCGCAGCAGCCCTTCGCGACCGGCTCGGCGCGCCGCTGACCCCGGCTGATCAGGCCAGGCTTGAAAAGCCTTTAGAATTCGCACGCCGCGCGCTGGGCAGCCCTGCGAGTCTGACCGCCTGGATGGAAGGGTGGGCAATGCCGCTGGAAGAAGCCATCAAAGAGGCATCGGATCTCGATGCACACGCAAGTCCTGAGACCAGGACTTGATAAATTCATCCAGCAAGACTTGGATCGATCAAACGACGTACAGCCAAGATTCGATTCGCCGGGAAACCTCCGAGGCGCGCATGTTTGCGGACAGTTTCCTCGTCTGGCGCAAGATATACGCAAAACAGCTTGTCTCCCGTCACATAGCTGTGAAGCCACCTGATTTCCGGACCCATTTCCTTGAGTACCCCGACTGACTTTCTGGCAATCTCTTGCAACTCGGTGTCCGTCATACTACCTATGCCCGGAATCTCCCGCTCGATTACATACTGGCGCATTTCGACCTCTCTGGACGGTCATGGTAACAGAAATCCGCGTGGCAATTGGGGCATTCCGCGAGCCGAGAAGCGAGGAACTCCAAGCTATTTTTGGAGGTTCGATACATTTTTGAATAAGTGTTTCCTCTCACTGCTGCCTTAAGCGATCGATTTTCTATCCCTCAAAACAAATCCGGAATGCTGTGAAACGCTATCCGCGTCGGCGCCGCTTTATACGCTGCCAGCATCGTCGCCGGTGCCAGCGTGCTCATGCCGTATTTCAAGTTGAGCTGGTCCATCGCCTCCAGCAGCTTGGCTCGACTCTTAGCGTTATCGAGCGAGTCGAACAAATTCAGCGAGTGCAGCCGGTCCGGCACCAGCCCGTTGAGGCTCACGCCGATAAAGTACGGCTCGTCGTATCCCTGCCCCTTTGGCTTCTCCGCCCACAAGCGGCACAGCGCGCCGATCAGAGTCTGGTTATCCTGGCACTCGCTCAGTCGAATCTCGTGATGCCATCCGCGCGTCGGAACCCCAAAGCGACTTACCGGCGCGTTCTGTCCCCGCGGCACTGAAAACCCTACCGCCAGCCCGATCGAACTCGCCCACAGTTTGTGGGTTCGCAATCGCATCGCCGCCTTGTGCAGCAGCTTGTGCGCCACTGCCCATGCTTTTTCTGCCGTCCGCATCTCCGGCGCCAGCACATGCGAGTGGCTGATCGACTTCAGATGCTCGGTTTCCGACATCTCGAAATCTTCGCCCTTCAGCCAATGCCAAAGCCTCCCGCCCCAAACAGACCCCCACAGTTCACCCGCCTGCTCGCAATCCAGCTTCAGCAGGTCGTCCATCGATTGAATACCTTTTTCGTTCAGCCGCTTCTCCGTCTTCGCCCCGATCCCCGGCAGGTCCCGCAGCGTCAGTCGCCGCAGCGCCTCCGGCAGTACATCGAGCGGCAGCGCCACCAGCCCATCGGGCTTTTCCATGTCGCTCGCGACTTTGGCAAGATACCGGCTCGTTGCCAATCCCACCGAGCTCCGCAGGAACGGGCCAACCTGCTCCTGGATCCGGGCCTTCACCTTACGTCCCAGTTCCAGCGCCGCCAGCAGCGGACGCTCCCGCCCCATCAGCCGGCAGGCCATCTCGTCAATCGACATCACCGCCGTTACCGGCAGGCAGCTTTCCACCGCTTCTACGATCCGATGGTGATAGTCGACATAAATCTCGTGCCGGGCCTCCACCAGCACGATATTCGGGCACATCTTCTTCGCATCCGCGACGATCGTTCCCGTCTTTACTCCGTGTGCCTTAGCCTCGTAACTAGCGGCAATACAGCAGGTTGTGTCCGCTATCATGGGCACCACGCCAACCGGCTTGCCGCGCAATTCCTCCCGATCTTGCTGCTCCACCGAGGCGAAATAGGAGTTCAGATCAACAAAGAGCCAGTTGAGGCAGGGACCCTCCGTCCGGTCTTCCAATGGCTGTTGCTCCGTCGCAGGCGCGACTGTCCCTTCCGGCCAATCTTGCGGCTCGGGGCCGTCTACCGGGTTTGAGTTGGAGATTTCCACTGCACTCTCGATATTCGTCTTTTGTTCGCCTAACCGCAAGCACGTTTTGCTAAATACACGCATCTTATTAAGTGTTAGACTTGGCCTGCCGGAAGGGCTCAGTCCTGCACCGAGCCTTTTTGCCGCTAGTGGTGTTTTATTCCTTGGCGGGTTGGATGGGGAGCGAAAGCCGCCGTGGCATATGCATAGCCTATTGCACTGGATTTCTTCATACGCGAGTGTGTTGGCCATCCTGGTCACCCTGGGAGTAGCGGTGCTTCTCGTCTGCTGTCTTGAGTGCACCAACTGTCCCAGCCGCGAAAAGGATGACATCTTCAGCCGCCATGAAATGTAGCGGAGCACCTTCGGCTGATCTCCGCTAATTCCGCGAGCCCAAAATTCTTCTCATCAGCCTGAAATCTCATAATCGACAGTGTCATTCTGAGCGAACGGGGCCCCAAACGCTTTTCAGTTTGGGACTTCAGACCAAGCTCGCGCGCGTTCCCTGGTGGAAACATATCTGCCAGCTTCCGGATTCCCGCGTCCAGATTGAACTCCTCAACGTGACCGTCCGCTCACCCGCCAGATCAGTGTGCAATGTCCGATAAGTAACAAGCACTACATCTCGCCCCAGCAATCGAAACGCAAAGTTCTCCACCTGCGGAGCAGTGAATGTCCCAGCGGCCAGCAAATCCAACGCAGTATCCCGCGTCCACACCCGCCCCGAAGAACCGAATTCAACAAAGTCGGAAGACAGCAGGGCACCAACTCGTTCCCGATCGCGTCGCACGGCCGGATCCATCAGTAGCAATTCAAGCCTCTCGAGTTCGGCTCTTGTAGCGTGATCCATTTCTGGTTCCATCTTCAGTCCACGGCCGGCTTCAGGTATTGCTCAAACTGCGCAAGAATGCGCGTAAACAACTCGATACGCGCCTCAGGGCCCGAGATCGAGTGCGTCTTGCGCGGAAAAATCTGCAGATCATACGGAATCTGCTTGTCGATCAGCTTCTGCACAAACTGCACCGTGTTCTCAAAGTGCACATTGTCGTCGCCGGTCCCGTGCGCGATCAAAATGCGCCCTGTCAGATCGGCGGCCGTGTTCACCACCGAAAAATCCTTGTAGCCCTCGGGAAAGTCCACGGGCCGGCTCATGTAGCGTTCGGTATAGATGGAGTCGTAGTTCCGCCAGTCCGTTACCGGCGCCACGGCCACGCCTGTACGGAATCGATCGGAATGCGTCAGCGCATAGAGCGTAAACGAGCCGCCCCAACTCCAGCCCCACCAGCCCAGCCGCTTCCGATCGAGCTGCGGATACTTCGCAAGCACCGCATCCATCACTGTCAACTGGTCCTCCAGCTGCACGGGACCGAAGTTGTGATACGCCGCCTCTTCAAAATCACGACCGCGCCCAGCCATGCCGCGATTGTCTGCATGCAGCACCGCGAATCCGTGCTGCGTGAGCAGTTCATCGAACAGCAGCCCATCACTCCACTGATTCACCACCGTTTGCGCGGCCGGGCCGCCATACGGATTCACGATCAACGGCACACTCGCAGCGGCAGTCGCGTTCGCCGGCAGCAACAGCGTTCCATACAACGTCGTTCCGTCATGCGCCTTGATCTCAAGCTGCTCCGGAGCATGCAGTCCATACGCGTCGATCGCGTGCGACGCCCAGAATGTTTTGCAATTCGTCCCGATCGCGCAAAGCTCCACTACCGGCGGCTCCATCCGCGCAGAGTGTTTGTCGGTAAAGCTGCCTCCCAGCGGCGCAAAGTTTGCGTCATGATTGCCCGCGCCGGTGGTCAGTTGTTTGCGCTCGCCGTCAAACGTAACCTGCCACACCTGCTGCTCCAGCGGCGAGCCTTCGTTCGACGCGTAATAAATGTTCTTCCGCTCAGGATCGACGCGATATACCTGCCCGACTTCGAAATCCCCCTTCGTCAACTGCTTGTCCATCGTTGCACTCGTCGAGTCCGTCCTGCCTTCCTCGTACTTGTAGAGATAGAGATGGTTGTGGCCGTCAGTCCAATTGCTCAGCACAATGCAGCCGTGCCCCACGTAAACGTCGAAGTTCTCATCGACAAATTTCTCGTCCGAAATCTCCAGCACTCTGTGCGTTGTCCCCGTACCCGGATCGGCAAAATAGATTCTTCGATGTTTCTGATCCCGGCTCAGCGTCTCCACCCACAGCGTCTTATGGTCGACCCAGCCAAACCGCGGAATATAGTCTTGCCCCTGCTCGATCGGTACATGCACCCACCAGACTTTGCCGCCCTTCGCGCTGACCACACCCACGCGCACATCCGGGTTAAGATCGCCCGGCTGCGGATACCGCTGCTTATCGACCGTGGCATGAGTCGGGATCCAGTCGGGAATGGGATACTCGGGAACCTCCGCTTCGATCATCTGCAGAAACGCCAGGTTCTTTGAGTCCGGTGACCAGAAATAATTGCTCTTCGTGTCCAACTCTTCTTCGTAGACCCAGTCCACCTCGCCATTCAGTGTCGCCGAATTCGGCGCCGCTGCCGCCATCACCGTCGGCGTTCCTGCCTGGCGCAGAGGAACCACCGCCAGCCCGTGATTGCGAACGAATGAAATGTACTCGCCATTCGGAGAAAACTTGGGATCGTCGCCCGAGCCTTCCCCTGAAAAGCCAATCCCGATTCCCGTTCCATTGCCGAGGTCGTAGATCCACAAGCTGCCATTCGAGTCGAACATCAGGTGCTTCGAATCCGGAGCCCACAGATAGTTCGCCATCCCGTAGCGCTCGCGGTGATCTCGGTCCTGCTCCGTCTCTTTTCCACCCACCAGCGTTGCGAGCTTGGCGTGGCTCACCAGAACATGTGGCTTTCGCGAGCCCGGATCGAGATCGATGAGTTCGCCGCCATCCAGATACGTCAGGTGCTGTGCATCCGGCGACCATGCTAATCCCTCTGGCGGGGAGCCCAGAACGTCGCTGTGCGAGAAGAGGCCCTCCACCGTCAGCGGCTTTGCGTTCTCCTGCGCCGGCAGAACGGGGGAAACGAGCAACAGGGAAGCAAAAGCAGTCGACCAGCAGACCAAATGACACTTCAAGGATTTCCTCCGGGCGGGCACTCTCAGTGAGCATGGTTGGAGTGGATCATGCGCTGGGAATCCAGTGTAAACGAGCTATATAACGTTTGAACTGAGTTCTTCTCCCCGGAAACTGTAGGTTGCATTCGCGCCTGCAGCGACTATCCTTCGATAGACAAGCAGAGGGAGCATCTCAACAATGAGCTGGGCCACACCCGAAGAACGACGGAACCTTGGCCAGTCGCGGCGGAAGCAGCTGCACCGCCAGGAGAACGATCAACTCAACGTCAAGGCGCGCAAGACAACTCCCCTCTCGCTGCTCGAGCGAGCCGAGCGCGGACGCGTTCCCGCGTTGCTAAAGCTGAAGCACCAGCTCATGGCACAGTCGCCCTTCAGCTACTTCCGCGGTGCGGCGCCCGTGATGGCCGCCGATCTCGCCATGTTGCCCAACACCGGCATTGAAGCGCAACTCTGCGGCGACGCCCACGTCCGCAACCTCGGCGCGTTTGCCGCGCCCGATGGCCGGCTCGTTTTCGACATCAACGATTTCGACGAGACCCTCCGCGGTCCCTTCGAGTGGGATTTGAAGCGTATGGCTGCCTCGCTCGTTCTTGCCGGGCGCGAGTCCCGGCACAAGGAGTCTTCCGCGCGCGAAGCCGTGGAACAATGCATCCTGCGCTACTGCGAGCAAATGCATGCCTTCGCAAAAATGCCCCTGCTCGAAGTCGGACGATTTCAGGTGCATCGCCTCGGCAACGTCGAACCTGTTCACAAGGCACTCCTCAAGGCAGAGCGCGCCACTCCCGTGCACAACCTTGAACTGCTCACCGAACCAATTCCGGGTAAGCCAGGCAGCCGGCGCTTCAGAGAGATCAAGCCCAACCTGACGCGCATCACCGGTTCGCAAGCGGAGAAAGTCCTCGCTGCGCTCGATCCCTATCGCGAAATCCTCGAGTCGCAGCGCCAGCACCTGCTCTCGCTCTATCGTCCGATCGATGTAGCTTTTAAAGTGGTCGGAACAGGCTCCGTGGGACTGCGGGACTACTGCATTTACTTCGAGGGCAACGGCCCCAACGATCCTCTCTTCCTGCAAATCAAGGAAGAAGCACCGTCGGCTTACACGCACTATCTGCCCGGCGCTCATCCGTGTCCGCAAAACGGCCAGCGCGTGGTCATCGGCCAGCGCGCCATGCAATTGCAGTCTGACCCCTTCCTCGGCTGGACGCACATCGGCGCCCGCCACTTTCTGGTCCGGCAGCTCAATGACCACAAGGGATCCATCGATCTCACCGATCTGGCAGGCTCCGGGCTGTTTGCCTTTGGCGAAGTCTGCGGCGAACTTCTCGCGCGAGGTCACGCCCGTTCCGGAGATCCGCAGGTTATCGCCGGCTACCTCGGCTCCGGCGGAACCTTCGCGGAATCAGTGGCAAAATTCGGAGTCTTTTATGCGAACCAGACCGAGAAGGATTGGCAGGCTCTTCGCCGCTCCGCCAAAGTCGAAACAAAGTAGAGGAGATGGATTGCGCACAGTTTTGTATCAGGATTCAATCGCTGCAGAAATCTCGTCGAAGGCAGGTTTGTATCAGGGCATGACTTCAGTCGTGCCGTACCCACCTGAAGATTTGACGAACTCTGCAGGCCGCGGAAATGTTAGCCGTTTTGGAAGGGCACGACTCGGGGTACCCTTTGGGTCGCGTGCCGTAATCGGACTATAAAATGAAGGGGCTTTAGCCCCTGAGGGAACCATGAAGAGCGTCAATCGCCGCCAATTCGCGCAAGGCATAGCAACCAGCGCAATCGCTGTCTCTCTCATGCATGCCGAATCCGCGTGCGCTGCCCAGGAAACATCCACAAATCCGCCCTTCCCGCTCTCCATCATGCTGTGGACTGTCTGGACTGATCTACTCTTCGAGCAGCGCCTCGCCAACGTAGCGCAAGCTGGTTACAGCAATGTCGAACTTGTTGGCGAATATGCAAAATGGGCCGACGCCGATTTCACCAGCGCCAACGACGCGCGCAAACGCTTCGGTATCCGCTTTGATGCAACCGCCGGGTTGCATAACGGAATCGGCACCCCCCCCGTACGCGATGCCTTCCTCGCCGAGTTCAAGCAAGCGCTGATTCCAATGCAAAAACTCGATTGCCCTGCGATGATCGTCCTCTCCGGCAATGTCGTCCCAGGCCTGTCGCGAGAACAACAGCATCAGAGCTGCATCGAAGGCCTGAAACGTGCCGCCGAACTCATCGAAGGCAAACAGATAGATGGCCAACCTATCCGACTGCTACTTGAGTGCATCGATCCCGAAGAGAATCCGCACTACTTCCTGCAATCAGCCACCGAAGCCATCGACATAGTCCGCGCCGTCAACCACCCGCAGGTGCAATTCCTCTACGATCTCTTCCACGAGCAAATCGCCGAAGGCAACCTGATTGAGAAATTAGAGAAGCATATCGATGTGATCGGCTTGATCCACGTCGCCGACGTACCCGGTCGCCACCAGCCCGGCACCGGTGAAATCAATTACGCCAACATCTATCGCAAGCTTGCCGAACTGCACTATCAGCACACTGTCGCCATGGAGTTTCACCCCACCGGCGATCCGGTCTCTACACTCCGTACGGCAAAACAGATGGTTTCGAGCGCCATAGCCGCGTCTTGAGTCAAGACCATGGCGCTCGATCAAAGTGCCCTTTCACCGGGTCGGGGTCATGCTCTTCGGCATCGCAAAAACCGAGGGATCGATCGTCTTGTTCAACTCCACTTTCTTCACCACGATCGTCAATGCGAATTGCCCGAAGTCCACGTCGATGGCGTAGGGAACCAGGTACCCGACCTCCGTCTTCCGATAGTCAGAGAGCTTTGTGGTGATGTCCACATCCTGATCCTGCATCTTTCCCTTCGACTGAACCGTGCCCACAAGGAAGGTCGTTGCATCGATCAGATAGGTCGAATCGACACCTTCCTTCGTAGTCAGCTTGATCTTGTAGTTGTTGCCGTCTTTCCCCATGAACTCGACTTTGCTGCCCTTGGCCGCATAGTCGTACAGCGGGCCGCCGACGAAGATCTGGCCCTTTCCGGCGTTATAGACATCGTCCGGCATCGGCGCGGGATCGTTTTGTCCAGCCAGCGGGTTCACGTTCCATCCGCCCTTGTCGGTGTAGCACGTCACGATCTTCGCGCCGTTGATGTCCGTCTCGCTCTTGAACCCGACGCCATCTACAAGGGTCGTGGTGCTGGGACTGTCGTTCCCCATCACCTGGACCGAGGCTTCCGAGGTTATCGACTTCACCTGGCTGATCGCGGCCTTGCCCCCGATAGCGTCCACATACTTGCTGACGATCTCATCGGCAGTCGGCGCTGGCTGAGAACTCGGCGCGGCCGGAGCACTCGGTGCAGCCTGCGCGTTCAATGGAACCGCACACGCCAGTGCGGCAACCGCAAATATGCCGTAGATGATTTTCTTCATGTTGATTCGCCTCTCGCGTGCCGGAAGGCACGGTCATTGGTGCGGAACCAGTGTAGCCCGCCAACCGCTTTTACGCCGAGGCCCCGATGAATGTTCCCGCAATAGTTGACCTCGCGCCCGCCGCGCTCAGCCTTCAAAAGGTGACGGCCCCACCAGTTCCATCTCGTATCGCCGAAAGAACTCCGCGTCCTGCACCGGCGGATGCGGCACCGCCGTATCCCGCAGAAATTCCTCCATCTTTCCCGCCGGGGAAAACGAGATCAGCATGTGGCCGGGCTTTCCCGCTACGGCCGCAAACGTATGCGGGACGCCGCGCGGCCCCAGAATCGAATCTCCAGCATGAAGCGTCAACCGCTGATCGCCCACCGCAAAGCGCACCTCTCCCGAAACTAGGTAGAAGTACTCCTCCTGGTGAAGATGCCGATGCAGCGGCGGACCCCCATTCACCAGGTTTATGTGCTCGATGACAAACAGGCCGTTGCTCGTCTCCCGGGGAAGTACCTTGAAAAGTATGGAACTGTAGCCTCGCGAATGAGTCTCCCCCAGCCGATCCTTGCCGGCACCAATCACCGTCGGTGCGTCCACTCCCGCAGGGCTGGCGAATGCTGCTGGATCGAATCCGGCCACCGGCAGGAATGCGGCCGCGCTTTTGAGAAAATGACGACGCCTCATGATAAAAACCTCCAAAAGCCTGGAAAACCTGGGACCACGAACAGTTGAAACCGGTTGTATAACTGCACGCCTTGAATGGGCGCGACTTTGGAGCCCGCGAATGAACAACCCTCTCTCGCCAGGAAACGTCAGAGCACGGCTTCAATCTTGCCGCAAAAAGCACGGAACTGCCTCTGAATAGACAAGAAGCGTCAGGGCACGACTTCAGTCGTGCCGAAAAAAAGCAAGGAACTGCGGGGCTTTAGCCCCTGCGTGATGTCATCGCCAAGCCACGCGAGCAGCCTTCGACCCCTACTAATCCAAAACTAATTGGGGAAGTCGTCGCTCCAAGCCTAACCACCACCGCTCCTGAACTGCAATCGAATTCGAGATCCGAATGCTAGACTTCCGCCACTGGAGGAATCTGGTGAACAAGCTCGCAACTCATGCAATCGTCGCCGTCCTGGTTTCTGCCGGCACGGTCGCCGTAATGCGCTCACAGCAGTCGAGCACTCAACGCTTTCCGCAATTTGAAAACGAAGACGTCAAAGTCTGGAAGTCCGTCGTCTACCCCAACGCACCCCTGACGATGCACCGACACGACCATCCGCGCGTCATCATCGCGCTCCGAGGCGGCACGATGAAGATCGTCGAAAAGACCGGCGGTTCTGAAGATCACGCATGGGAAACCGGCCATGCCTACTGGCTTCCCGCCAATCCTCCCGGCACGCAACACGCCGACGTAAACGCCGGCAAAGATCCAATTGAAGTGATGGTAGTAGAGCTAGAAAAAGAGCACTGAAACGCGATAGCTGAAACCCGAAAACTGACAACTGCTTCTACCCCACCGGCACCAGCCTGCGATCGGAAGCCTGGCGCTTCGGTTCGTTATTCAGCTCAAGCTGCGTAGGCGATGCATCAAGACGCAGTATCTTTTGGTTCGAGGTAAGCCGCACCAGCAACTTCTCCTGATCGAACGTCACAACAAACTTCGCCAGTGGCGTCGCTCCCACGTTCACCAGTGGAAACGCGGGATTGATCTCCACAAACGCCTGCCGGAAGGCGTACCGCCCCATGCGCACATCCGGACGCAACCGCGCCGCCTTGATCTGGAATCGTGTCGCCAGCGATTCGCCGCTTCCGAACGCGATTGGCGTAGAAATAAACTTCAGATGCGTCGCCACCGCTTGGGGCAGACTCAGCCCCGTGCCTCCCGAATCGATCTGCGCTTCAATATGCTGCCCCTCGATCCGCAGCGCGACAATCGGCACTCCATCCGGCATCCGAAACGGCAAAACCGATCCACTGCCGTCCAGCGCAATCGCGCCCTGGGCGAGCACGATTCGTCGCTCCGGAAAGTTCAGCGTCAGCAGATATTCCTTGAAGAGCGTAAACCCCAGCACTCCCTGACAGTTATCTTCTTCTCCATACAGCTTGTGCCGGATCGCCTTGACTTGCTCGAATTCCACGCCCGCGATTCTGACCGAATGTATCAGCAGAATGTCGGACCGCTGCTCTCCCTTTCCGCTGGGATCCATCAGCCGCGCATGGCCCACCACCGGCAACGCCAGATCGCCCGCCAGCTCCGGCGAAATCAGCGCCTGCCCGCCCGTTCCCGTATCGATCAGGAAGCGAAAAGGCCCGCGTCCATTCACCATCACCGAGACATATGGCTTGTCATGGATCAATTCAAGAGGAGCAGACAGCGTTGCGGAATTGACGGCAACGCTGGACGCCTGTGGCGGATTCTGCGCGGAAGCAGTATCCAATCCGACCAGACCCAGGAGTGCCCAGGTCAATCCAGCCGCAGCGCCGAATGCGACCTTGCCCGGGGCAGGCATGGCGTTCTCCTTTCGCGCGCGTGCTCAACGCGATCTGGATCCGAATCGCACCATGATTCTACGAGCATTCTGCCAATGCGGCTCACCTAAGTTACAGGATCGGACCGCCAAGCCTCAGGACGGCTCCGCTCTACAATGGTCCGGTATGCCCACCACCGTGCGCTCGCACGCCAAGATCAACCTCGGCCTCTATATAGGGGTCCCCCGCCCGGACGGCTTTCACGCCCTGACGACCGTCTACCAGACCATTGAACTCCACGACCTCGTCAGCGTTACCGCCAAGAGGCCTGGAAAGAAAAGACAAGGATCTTCGGATCACGTCGAACGATCAAACGGGTTCCCACCGACAGCCGAAACACCGCGTGGAAAGCAGTCGAGCTCGCGCTGCATTCCGGCGGCAGCTTCGCCGAAATCGACTATCCATATCAAGAAACGCCTGCCGGTCCAGGGTGGGCTGGGTGCGGGGTCCGCAAATGCCGTGGCAGCACTTGCTCGCACTTGAACAGGAATTGGGACGGAGTAGACCCCGACGAGAACCAGGATGGACGGCTCAGGCAGTCCGTACCAGGAGATGGGCATTGGTACGTTCTATTGGCCATCAAAACGCATCCACTCGCCGCCCAGGTCGGCTCGGATGTCCCTTTGTTTCTGTTAGGTGGCACGATCCTCGGCCTTGACCGCGGCCAGGAGGTCTACCCCCTCCCCGACCTCGATCCGTCTTGGTGCGTCGTCGCCACCCCCTCCATCGGCGTCTCCACCCCCCAGGCCTTTCGCGACTGGGACGCCCTCTGCGCCGCCGAAGGTTTGACGCTGATGGATACCGAAGATAAACTCAATGATGTTGAGCCGCGCCTATGCCAGCGCCTTCGCGGGAGCAATCCCCGGGGGTCAGCATGGATCAGGCTCCTCCGGTGTCTCTGCCTTGGGTGGAGACCTCGCCGGACCTCAAGAGTCCGCGCTTGTCCGCACCGGGATCAGTAGCTGGATCCAAAACGACTTTGAACGCGTCGTCTTTCCCCAGCATCCCTCCCTTGCAGAAATCAAGCGTATTCTTGCGGCCACCGGCACTCCGGAGGCAGCCATTCATGCCTCGCTGTCCGGGTCCGGTTCAGCTCTCTTCGGGTTGTACCTGACCCGCGGAGATGCACAGGCGGCCAAGCAACGGCTGGCTGCGGCAGGCGTCGAGAGCCAGATCACGCGTACCCTGCCGCGATCAGAATATTGGGCCAACATGCTTGTGCAGCAACAAGGTTGACAGCCGGCCTCGGTGTCGTAGACACTCGCGAACGGCTATCAGCAGGCGGAAAACGAAAGCGAAGTTTGGGCGATCGTCTAATGGTAGGACAATGCCCTTTGGAGGCATTTGTCTAGGTTCGAATCCTAGTCGCCCAGCCAACTTTCGCAATCTGCAAGAACCAAATGCAGCCAAAGCCAACCAGCTTGGAGGTATTGAGGATGGAAGTAGGAACGGTGACAATAGCATTGGAAGACAAGCAGACACCCGGCGCGGGCGACGCCAATAAGCAGCCCAACCCCGGCCAGAATCCGGACCAGAAGGCGAAGGATGCCAAAGCGGCACCCGAGCGCAAGCGGACCCGCAATCTCAGCGAGGACCGACGCTTCAAGCTCTTCAGCGGCACGGCCAACCGGCCCCTATCCGAAGAGATCGGCCGACACATCGGCGTTCCCGTCGGTGAGGTCAAGCTGCAACGCTTCGCCGATGGCGAAGTCTACTTCCAACTGCTCGAGAACGTCCGCGGCGTCGATGTCTTCGTCGTCCAGCCAACCTGCTATCCCGTCGATCAGAACCTCATGGAGCTTCTTGTCATGATCGACGCTCTCAAGCGCGCCTCCGCCGCCCGCATCACTGCCGTCGTTCCCTATTACGGATACGCGCGACAGGATCGCAAGGACCGTCCCCGCGTCGCCATCAGCGCCAAGCTTATTGCCGATTTGCTCACCACCGCCGGCGCCCACCGAGCTCTCTTCGTCGACCTGCATGCCGCGCAGATTCAGGGCTTCTTCAACATCCCCGTCGATCACATGTTTGCCAGCCCTGTGCTCGTCAGCCATTTCCGCTCGCTCGCATTGCCCAACCTTATCGTGGTTTCGCCCGACGCAGGCGGCGTGGAGCGTGCCCGTCACTTTGCACAGAAGATGGGCGCGCCGCTGGCCATCGTCGACAAGCGCCGCACCGACATCAATGTTGCTGAAGTCATGAACGTCGTGGGCGATGTTGCCGGCAAAAACGCCCTCATCATCGACGACATTATCGATACCGCCGGCACGCTCGTAAAAACGGTAGACGCGCTCTACGCCAACGGCGCCGCAGCCGTTTACGCCTGCGCCAGCCACGCCGTGCTTTCCGGCCCGGCCATCGACAGAATTGCCAACTCGCGCCTCGAACAGGTGGTTGTCACCAACACCATTCCCTTGCGCGAAGCGGCCCAGAAGTTGCCCAAGATCAAGGTGCTCTCCATCGCCGGCCTGTTAGGCGCGGCCATTGAGAGCATTCACATGGAGACCAGCGTCAGTACGTTGTTCTCGTAAGAAGTGATCAGTGATCAGTGATCAGTGATCGGAAACGTAAACGAGCTGAGTAGGCTTTAAACCGGTTGTCGTTGTCAAGATTCTAACTGACCACTGACCACTGTTCACTGTCCACTGGCACTCACAAAGGGAGCGGCCCTCAAAACGCTCGTGCCCGAATACAGAAACGAGAGATTTGCATGCCTGAAGTAGTCGTAGCCAAAGCCCGCGAGGGCAAGTTCAACAAGAATGCCGCGCGCCGCGTGCGTGTTGCGGGAAAGATTCCCGCCGTCCTTTATGGTGCGGGTCATGATGCCGTCGCCGTCGAAGTCGATCCCAAGCAGATCTCGCGGATCCTCTTTTCCGAAACCGGTCAGAACACGATCTTTGATGTCCAGGTCGAGGGTGTTCCCTCAGCCAAAGCCATGATTGTGGACACACAGCGCGAACCCATCCAGGACAAGCTGATCCACATCGACATGAAGCGCATCGCGCTCGACAAGCTTCTCCGCGTCAGCGTCCGCGTCAAGCTGCTCGGTATTCCCGTCGGTGTAAGGACCGAGGGCGGAATCCTCGACCAGGTGCTCCGTGAAGTTGAAATCGAGTGCCTCCCCGCCGACATCCCGAACCACATTGATGTCGATGTCAGCGAACTTGCCATGCACGGCGTTCTCCGTATCAGCGATCTGCCACACTCCGACAAAATCGAGTACCTGAACAACGAAGATGCCACCGTAGCCCACGTCGTTTCGATCCGCGAAGAGGTTGTCGAAACTCCTGCCGAGGGCGAAGTGGCTGCAGTCGGCGAACCCGGCGCAACACCCACCGAACCCGAAGTTGCCAAGAAGGGCAAGGGCGAGCCTGCCGCGGCAGAAGGCGCTGCCAAGGCCGCACCCGCTGCCGGAGGCAAGAAGTAAGCCTCGGTGGACGACACGAACGATTCCGGAGTTCGAACCGGGCCCTTCCTTGTGGTGGGGCTCGGCAATCCCGGACTCGAGTATTTTTGGACGCCGCATAACGCGGGGTTCATGGCAATTGACCGCATCGCCGAGCAACAGGGCGTTGTGGTGCAGAACCGGCGCTGCCGGGCCGTTACCGCAACCTGCCGCATAGCAGGACGCGAAACGATCCTGGCGAAGCCGGAAACGTTTATGAATCTCAGCGGGCTCGCACTGGCCGCTCTGATTCAGGAGTTCGAGGTGGACCCGGCACGAGACCTGCTCGTGATTTACGACGAGCTGGACCTGGTGCTGGGGACATTCAAGATCAGGGAGCGCGGTTCGCCCGCGGGACACAACGGAGCCCGCAGCGTAACGAGCGCCCTGGGCAGCCAGGAGTGGCTGCGATTGCGTATCGGCGTGGGGCCGGATTTGCCGCCAGAAGCCATCGTGGCAGGCAGCAAAAGACCGGGAAGGGATTACCTCCTTTCGCCCATGCGCAAGGCGGACCTGGCCAAACTCGATGAGGTGCTCGACAAAGTGGCAACGGCCACCCGGCGCATCATTCAGGACGGACCGGGCCCCGCAATGAACGAATTTAACCGCAAAGAACCCTGACCTGTGGTCAGTGTTCAGTGGTCAGAGTAAACCGGCTTGACCGGCATTTTGCGGTGATAGGAAATTCAGTGGCAGGATCAGTAGCTTTTCTGATCACTGTTCACTGACAACTGATCACTGCCGCGCAAGCGGCGAAAGGAATACGGATGTCTCGTGTATATGAGGTTATGTTTATCGTTCGGCCGGATGTAGCCGAAGAAGAAGTCGACAAGCTGATCGCGGGCTTCACCACCAACGTCACCAACGGTGGCGGCGTGGTCAAGAACGTGGATAAGATGGGCCGACGCAAGCTCGCTTATCTCGTCCGCAAGTTCAACGACGGCAACTACATCTTGATGACCATTGAGGCCGGTGGCCCGGTGGTTCTGGAACTGGAACGCCGTCTTCGCGTTTCCGAGCCGATCATCAAGTTCATCACCGTGCGCATCGACGAGGAAGAAAAGCGCCTGGCCAAAGTGAAGGCACTCCGCGGCACACGCCGCAAGGTCAGCGCGGAAGCGCCAGCCGCTGCAGCACCGGCCGCTCATGCTCCGGTTGTCGCCGCCCCTGTTGCCGAAGCTCCCGAGTCGGTCCAGGCCAGCGCTTAAGAGTCTGCGAAGTTTTGAAAGGGTATGGCTTTAGCCATGCCGCAAGGCTTCGCAAAAGAATCAACGGGGCTTTAGCCCCTGAGGGTTTCACCCCGAAACAGTAAAGAGGAAACAAAATGTCTGATGAATCAGTAAAGGCGCCTGAAGTGAGCGCACCAGCACCACAAAGCGAACGCCCGTCCGGTGGACCCGGTGGCCCTGGCGGCCGTCCCGGTGGTCGACCCGGTGGATCCGGCGGACCCGGCGGACGCGGCAAGTTTTTCCGCCGCAAGAAGGTCTGCAAGTTCTGCACCGAGAAGATTGACGCCATTCCCTATCGGGATGTCCGTCTGTTGCAGGGATTTGTGGCCGAGCGCGGCAAGATTGTGCCCCGCCGCCTCACCGGTGTTTGCACCACGCACCAGCGCCGTCTGACAAAGGCCATCAAGCAGGCACGCAACATCGCTCTGCTGCCCTTTGCAACAAGGCACTAACTTGCACGCTCTGAGGCGTCTCTGCACCCATGACGCTTTAGTTGTAGCGACTGAATAATTTCGCAGGCGACGTCCGCGCAAGAATCGCGATAGAATCTGGCGCGGCGCAACTGAAAGTCAGCCGCCTGTGTCTAACACAACGGACGGACGGCACGATGTCTGGCCGCCCGTAAAATCTGGAGATTTTCAAATGGAAGTCATACTGAAAGAAGACGTAGCCAACCTCGGCCACCGCGGCGATGTCGTGAAGGTGGCAGACGGCTACGGCCGCAATTTCCTGCTCCCGCGCAAGCTGGCTCTGCAGGCAACACTGGCCAACAAGGCCGTTATTGAACAGATGAAAGAAGCTGCCGCGCGTCGCTCCGCCACCGAGAAGGTACAGGCGCAGGAACTGGTTGCCAAGCTCGAAACCGTCAGTCTCAGCTTCACCCGCAAGTCCGGCGAGAACGGCCAGCTCTTTGGCTCCGTCACCTCCGCCGACATTGCCAGTGAGCTTGCTGCAAAGGGCTTTGAAGTGGACCGCCGCAAGATTCAGCTCAATGAACCGATCAAGAGCCTGGGCGACTTCACCATCTCCATCAAGCTGCACCGCGAAGTCACCGCGCACCTCCGGGTAACCGTAGCGGCCGATGCGACTCAGGAAGTTCACGAGCCCGTCCCCGCAACCGCTGTCGCCGACTGACAGCACAGCTCTTCTGACCAGCCGCCTCCCGCCGCAAACGGGGGGCGGTAGTGTATCCAGCCCCTTCCCTCCCGTCACAAACGTCCGGCACGAAACGAAGGTGCCCCATCCAAGCTCCGCTTGGGTGCGACAGCACAATTCACAAATTAAGCACTGTCATTCCGACCGAGCGCAGCGAGCGGAGGAACCTGCAGTTGCTTCTCTGGTTGCGGCGGGGTGCCTCAGAGCCTGTCCTGGAGCGGAGCCGGAGGGTCTGTCTTCTGAGACCTGGGAAAGCAAAAAAAACGCGCAGCATCGCCTGCGCTCTCAGCACCGATCTATTCCCCCTTCTTCGCCTCCGGCCCCGGCGTCTCAATCCGCGGCAGCATCTCCCCCCGGGTAGCCGCGTTGTAAGCAAACCAGGCTTCGATCATCGCTCCCTGCATTACATCACCCTTCTGCACGCGATCATATAGATCCATATTCGAGTGATGCGTGCGCGAGCCGTACTCCAGCGGATCCTGCATGAACCCGATGCCATCGAGTCCAATCCACGAGAAGCTGGTCGAGTCCGTTCCGCCCGGTTCTCGCGTCGGTCCTGAGGTCAACCCCACGACAGTTTCGATACCCAGATCCTTGATCGGTGTGATCCACGACTGAAAAATCGCCGCCAGCTGCGCATTCCCCAACGCCGACACCGCGCGAAACTTCCCCGAACCCGAGTCGTCGTTGAAATAAACATCGAGCTTGTCGTACTCCGGAGTCTTCTTCATCGTGTCGCGCGGCGCGAAGTGTTGTTGCACATACGCGAGCGATCCGTAGAGCCCCTCTTCTTCTCCGCCCCACAAAGCCACGCGAACCGTCCGCGCCATTGGCTTGTGCACCGTGGCCAGGATGCGCACCGCCTCCATCGCGACCGCCGATCCCGTGCCGTTATCGGTTGCTCCCGTGCCACCCTGCCAGCTGTCGAAATGGCCGCCCACCATCACCACCTCGTCGGCTTTGGAGGTGCCCGGAATCTCTCCAACCACGTTGAAGCCCATCAGGTCGTCTTTCTGATACTCGGTGTCGATATCGAACGTCAGCTTCGGTGTGATGCCGTGCTCGAGCAGGCGGCAGATGCGGTTGTACTGCTCCGGTGTGATGGCAGCCATCGGCGGCCCGACTGGGTCTTTAGGATCCTGCGATCCGCCATAGGACGCAAAGATCGTGCCACCGTCGCCGTTGTACCCCGGCGTCAATGCCACCGCCACGCCTTCTTCCTTCAGAAAGGCGTTCACCTGGTTGCGCAAAACGCGACCGCTCGGCGCCGCCGTCGAAAGCGTCGCCGGCGTGTACTCGCCCGGTCGCGGCGCAGCTCCAGCCCGCATCGGGAAGAAGAAGCCCATGTGTGATGGGTCCGGTGTCTTTGTACGCTCTTCAACTTCCGCATCGGTAAGCCGGTGAGCATCCGCTTCCGTATGCAGCGAAAGTTCGCGCGGGTCGAAGATCAGCACGATCTTGCCCTTCAACTTGCCTTTGTATTTGGCAAAGTCAGCCTCGGAATGCAGCGGTGCCAGCACGGCCTCCGCCGTCACCGGTCCGTTGGTCCCCGGTGTCCATGCCAGCGGAAACCCGATCAGCGCGGCGTACGCCGGCGTCTCCAGCGCGCCATAGTATTTCTTGATCTGCCAGCCGTCTCCGAATGGACCCCACTTCTCCAGGTGCACATTCTGCAGTCCCCAATCCTTCATTCGCTGCATCGCCCACTCGGCGGCCGCTCGATGATTGCGGCTGTTGTTCACGCGCGGCCCGTACACCTCGGAGATGTAGAACAGGTTCTCCATCACCTGCGAATGCTGAAAGGCCTCGTTCTTGATCTGTGTCAGAGCCGCCAGATCAATCCTGTCGCCATCCCGCTCCTGTGCCGGAACGGTTGAAGTGAAGAACAGAGTCATGGAGCACGCTGCGGCAACAGCCAGCCTGAAGCGAAGCAGGTTCACGATGTTTCTCCTTTTCAAATGCGATGTCGGTTTGACGAACGGTCGGAAAGAGAAAGGGGGTGCTGACTCATCCGCAGGGAGGCTGTTCGTCAAACTCTGTGAAATCGAGATGTGACAAACCTATTGAATTTGCGCCCACAATGCAACACAAACTCATCGCCAGACTCGACGAAATTGGACAGCCCATTTTCAGACCGTCGCACCACTAACCACTAACTAATATGAGTTGCCATCTTGAGCGAAGCGTAGCGGAGTCGAAAGATCTGCGGCTGCCTTCATCACGTCGGCAAAGCCGCCAAGGCTTGTACCTGAGTCAATGATGACGGATCGCGTTGAATCCCCGAGCTACTTGTAGATGTCCTTCTCCGTCAGCCCACCGCTCATTTTGATCAGCTTCTTCAAAGCCTTCGTGAACTTCGCCTGGAATCCCGATCCATCCGGGATCATCCCCCACGAAAATAAGATCCGCGCCCGCGACGACGTAATCGACGGATCGACGTTGTTGTCCGTGTCGTAACAGGTGCGCGCCTTTTTGCCCGCGACTGCATCCACCGTCAGCCGCGCCAGCGCAGGCCGCGTCTGCATCGAGTCGCTCGCATCGTAAACGTCCCACACGATCGTGTTGGCATCCAACGCACCCAGGAATATGTCGCAGTGTCCGTCGGGCTGCTTAATCGTCAGCACCGTAGCCGTGGGATCGATCGAAATCTCCAGATTGTCATTCACCCGGTCTTCGGGACTGTAGGCAAGCATTGCGCCATGAATGTACGCGAAGAGTTCCGCCGAGGTTGGCTCGTGCGGAGGAGGAGACTTCTTCTTGTGCGTATCGGATTGGGCGGTGCAAGGGCACACCGCGAGCGCCAGCACGGCGGCGCAAACCCCCGCCGCCAGTCGCGAACCGGCCCTTCTCTCGATCTGAATCATGAGGCTTCCAGCACATCATAGGGTAGGTTTGTCCAAAAACGACGCGCCTGATGGTGCCGGGACTCCCATCCGTAACGTGGTTCGGAACTCCAGGTTCCAGCAGGTGTTCGTCAAAAATGGACATCCCCTGAGAACGACGAAGACCTCTGGGGCAAGCCCCATATCCCGGTATCGTCCGCTAACTCATTCAAAACAAACGCTAAAGAGTTCTGGAGATTTGTCCTCCGGTCCCCGCAATCCAATCAACGCCAGCGCAATCGCGCTCTTGCCCGATCCTGACTCGCCGACCAGCCGAGAACCTTGCCGCCCTCGAGTTCAAAATCGATCCCGCGTACCGCCTCCATTGCACTGAACCAGGTACGAATATCCTGAATTTCGGAGAACACGAACCCATTGCAAAAGAAAGGCTTCAGCGCGCCAACCGAAACGTCATTGCGCGCGCAACCCTTCATGGGCAACGTCCCTCGCCCCGTTCTCATCTCTACGCCTGAACGAGGAGGTTCGTAACCCATGAACAAAATGAAATGGCTGGCACCATCCCTGCTTGCTCTCTGCGTCGCATCAGCAGGCGCGCTCAAGGCGCATGCTCTTGAAGCGCAACCTGTCCCCAATGCGTCCTTCGCCCAGGACCACGATCACGATCAGGACCGCTGGGCTGAGCCGCCATCGGAATACCGCGATGCGCAGCGTCGCGGATTCCACGAAGGCGTTGAAGCCGCTCGGCACGACATGAGTGAAAACCGTCATCACGATGCTGATGACCACGAAATGTACAAACATCCGCCTGTCGAGGGTGATGCCCGCAGGGACTTCCGCGAAGGCTTCCGTGAAGGATACCGGCGCGCAATGGAGCACATGAAGCATGATCACGACGATCAGCCTCACATCTAACCAGTCACTGTTGAGGATGCCCGGCGCAATTGCCGGGCATTTCTGTGCGCCCCGCGCGAACTCTTGAACAGCAACTGTTGCCTGCACCGAGTGTTCACACAAACATGCAATACTCCCATTGGCAGATCAAGGGTCCCGGCAGTACGATTGCCGCCTGAAGTCTCGGGGGTTGGCTCGCCATTCACGAAAGGAGCATTCGCAAGATGAATCTCAAAAAGCTTCAATTCACAGCACTGATCGGATGTGCTGCTTTTATGCTGCTCTCTGCGCCGCGCACCTACGCGGCAACTCCTGGACCACAGCCTGCGGGCTTTGGCCAGGATCGCGACGACTGGCAAAGACCGCCGGACGCCTGGAACGATATTCAACGGCGCGGCTTTCACGACGGAATCGAAGGTGCCCACAAGGACTTCGATAACCACCGCCGCCCTGAAGTAGACAATCGCGATGAATATCGCCGCCCCAATGTGCCGCCACCGATGTGGGGCGCCTATCGGGAAGGATTCCGTCGCGGATATGACGTTGGCATGTCTCATCTGACGGGTGCGGGAGACTGGCGCATGCGCGCACCGGATCGGCCGTGGGATGCTCCACCCAACGAGTTCGATCAACTTCACCGTCAGGGATTCCTGGACGGAATCGAAGGAGCGCGCAAGGACTTCGATAATCACCGTCGGCCCGATGTTGAGAACCGCGACGAATATCGCCACCCGCACCTGCCGCCGGAGCAACGCGAAGCCTACCGCGACGGCTTCCGCCGCGGATACCAGGCCGGCATCGATCACATGATGGGTGGTCACGATCATGACGATCATGATCGCGATCACTATTGATCAGCTCAAACTGAACGACAAAGCCCGGCGAGTCCATCCGCCGGGCTTTTCTTTTTCTTGAAACAAACTAGTGTCCTGGACTTGGGAGACAAAACACTCTAAAGATGAATCCACCCTGCGCGAATCAAGGCAAGCGACCCGGTGGCGACCACCACCCACAACGTGATCCCCTGCAGCAGCGGCCGTACGCCAACTTCGCGCAAGGTGCGCTTCGAGATTCCTGTGCCGATCAGAAAAAGCGTGACCGTCAGCCCAAGAATTCCAAGATGTCGCAGAACCGGATAGGCCGTTTGGAAGCCCGGCACGTAGGTGTTTGCGACCGAGGCTAGGCAGAAGAAGAGAATGAACCACGGCCATTGAATCTTCGTCTTTTTCTTCTCAATCAGGGCCGTTCCCACTGACATGGGCACGATCCATAAGGCACGCGCCAGCTTCACCGTGGTTCCTACTGCCAGCGCAATGGCGCCGTATTTCGCGGCCGCGCCCACCACTGAGCTGGTGTCATGAATCGCGAGCGCCGACCACAGGCCGAACTGCGTCTGCGTCAGATGCAAAGCTGATCCGATTGCAGGAAACGTCAGAAGTGCGACTGAATTCAGCGCAAATACGGTTCCCAGCGAGACCGCGATTTCTTCGTCTGTCGCTCTTGTCACCGGCGCAACCGCCGCAATCGCGCTTCCACCACATATCGCCGTGCCCGCCGAAATGAGAAACGAAACCCTGCTCTTCACCGCCAGCAGTTTTCCCAGTCCCCATCCCAGCAGCATCGCGAACGTGATGCTTACGGCCGTATAGACCAGACCGCTCCGTCCCACACGCAATACCTGCTGCAGATTCATTCCGAACCCGAGACCGACCACTGACACCTGCAACAGGAGCCTCGAAAGGCGCCTCGCATCGAGATGATAGGGATGCTCAAATGTGAAACCATACGCCAGGCCCGCAACCAGGGCCAGAGGCAGTGACAACAGGCCGCTCGCCGCAACAATCAATCCACCGAAAAAGATGTTCTTCGACACACATCAAGCTTCGCGGATGCGCAACCTCCTGTCCAAGCAGAAGTTCTCATCTCTCATTTGCGGCGCTTATCGGCTTTGATC
This sequence comes from uncultured Acidobacteriaceae bacterium, assembly GCA_963838295.1. Classification (GTDB taxonomy): domain Bacteria; phylum Acidobacteriota; class Terriglobia; order Terriglobales; family Acidobacteriaceae; genus Telmatobacter. Next base: position 389,509 of record CAWIQS010000014.1, on the reverse strand, counting down.
ACGGCGATTGGGCCACGGGCAGCACTAGCCCTTGCATTCGCCCCACGCATCATCCCTGCTCGGTCGGCAACAAAACGCCGGAACTCCTGCACCAGGCCCTGGGGTTCAGGACCAGCCGCGTAGATGATGAGGAAATCGCGTTGTACGCGCAGTCCTTCCACTTCGACGATGCGGAAGCTCGCGCCCGCCCGCGCATCCTTCGCGATAGCCCATTTCGAAACGAACCCAGCGCCCAGGCCCGCTTCCACGGCCGACTTGATGGCTTCCGTCGAGTCAAGTTCCATTGCGAATTTCAGACTTGAAGGCTTCAGATGATGGCCTTCCAGCGCCATCTCCACCACGTGCCGCGTGCCCGAACCGCGCTCCCGCATCAGCAAAGGAACACTCTTCAATTCCTCCGCCGAAATGCGCGCTCGCTCCGACCATTCATGGCCAGCTGGCACGATCAACACCAGCTCGTCCACGAGGAATGATTCTGATTTCACATCTCGGCTTCGCGATGGCCCTTCGATGAATCCTAGGCCGATCTCGTGTTGCGCAACCGCCTCAACGATGCGCTCGGTATTTCCGCTGATGAGGGAAGGCTGCACGCGCGGATGTCCGGCAAGAAACTCGCCCAGCATGCGCGGCAAAACATATTGGGCAATCGTGGTGGAAGCGCCAAGTGCCAGCTGCCCGGCAAGTTCCCCGCCGACCGCGGCGATTGCATGCTCGGCCTGTTGCAGAAGTTCGTTCATCCGCTCGGCATAATCCAGCAACACTCTGCCTGCAGGCGTCAGCGCAACCCGCGAGCCAGTCCGATCAAAAAGCGGAACGCCAAGGTCTTCTTCCAGCGCTTTGATCTGGAGGCTCACTGCGGGCTGAGTCAGGAACAACTCTTCCGCCGCCTTGCGAAAGCTCAACTGCTGTGCGACGGCACGGAACACGACCATCCGCGCATTCTCAAGGTGGGCCATGGCGGTATTAGAACACCGCAGACGCGATTCCGCTCCTCCGGGCCCGCTTACCGCAGTGCTGGCTCGCCGACAGCGAGTTCGATCTCGATGCTGGGTGGCGATAACAGCGTGTTGTGAATCAGGCAGTGATGCACGGAGCGCCGCAATCCTTCTGTCTGCTCTTCGCTCAATTCGGCCGGGCATGTTACATGAATGCGAAAATTTCCCAGCCTCGCCGGTTGCATCAGCTTTTCTGCCCCCACAGTCACTTCCACACCCCGTTCATCGAGCTTGCGCGTCCGCAGATATTGCACCGCGTAGAACTCCGCGCACGCTCCGAGCGAAGCCAGCATCAACTCCGGCGGAGTCATCCCTTCATCCTCGCCGCCATTTTCCGCGGGCTGGTCGCTGATCACCGCATGGGAGCGTGCTTTGATGTTGAACTTGAATTTATCGATCTGCTTGACTTTGACTTCCATTGAAACCCCCGCCCTTCACTGGATGAAAGACACGAACCTACCGGCTCGCTACAGAGTTTCTAAGCCTGTTCCCAGGAGGGCGCAGTGATCAGCCGCACTAATCCTGCGGTCGGGATCGCATTCAGTTGGGAAGTTTCGCCAGAAAATGATCCATCTCGTCAAGGACTTGCGCCTCGTTCGAGTTGAATACGTAGTGGTCCGCGTTTGCAATCCGCACTACCCGCGCCGAAGGCTCTCCGGCTGCGAATGCGTCTGCTTGGCGCGCCGTAATGACCGTGTCGCTGGCGACTACGGCAGCCTTTTCCGCGGGATCGTTCCGCAGCGACCGGTCAAAGTCAAAGTTGTGCGGGCACGCGAAGATCGCCAGGATCGGAACGTGCATCGCGCCATACTTTTGTGCACCCATATGGATGGCGGATAGAACGGGTGGCAGGGGCCCTCGTGGAGCATGGAGCTCGGGCACCGATGGATCGCGGGCGATTGCATCCTTCAGATCACTTTGAAACTGTGCCGCGCTCGCCTGAAGTTCCACCATGAACGCACGTTGATCGTGCACCGCACCCGACACAAAATCTTCGAGGTGACGTTGCAGGCTGAACAAATCGAAGACAGAGTCGCCATGCGCTGCGTCGTAGTATGCAAACCCGTAGGCCGCGTCGAGGTATACCAATCCTGCGATCTTCTCAGGATGCCGCGTTCCCATCGAACTCAACTCTTCGCCGGCCAACGAATGCCCAACCAGCACGGGCTTCTTCAATTGCAGCGCATCGATCACGGCCAGCACGTCGTCGCCGAGCCGGTCCGCTGTGTAGTTCGCAATCGTGGGTGCAGGCTTGCTCGAAGCTCCAAATCCACGTCGCGTAATGCCATACACGTGATACTTCAGAGCGAGCTTCGGACCCAGCCGGTCATAGACGTGAGCATCATTCCCAAGCCCCGCCAGCAATATCAAAGGCCTGCCGTCTCCGCCCCAGTCCAGCGCCTCGAGTTGAACGTCCTTGTCCACCGAAATCATCTGCGCTTTTGGCGCGGCGGGCTTTGCCGCGTCCACACTCTGCGCCTGCATGCGCCCGTGAGCGCACACCAGCAACAACAAACCCGCAGTGGGAATCGAACGCTTCCATGCCCCCGGCCGTCCACCGGACGAAGTTCTCTTTCTCCGCACAATCCGCGATGATGTCGACGTCATGCACAGCAGGCCCGCCAGCAGGCTCATCGCAACGGGAAAGTTGATGCCTGCTACGGAGTCGATTGCAAAGAAATCCCGGCGCGCCATCATCTGCAAGTCCGGCTGAGAATGCCCAAAATGATGCAGCAGCGAAACGCTGAACACAAGCAGCACGTTGAGACTGAACGACAAACCGCTCAGCACTCGAAACAGTGAGATCTCCCGCAGAACCTCAGGCCGCAGCAGCATGTATATCAGGGCTCCAACCCACACAAAGAAGACGACCGGCGAGAGGGAGGAACCAATTTCAACGATTGCCGTCGCTGGCCACGCAGTCCCCGCAGCCGCTTGAGGAAGCGCGAAATCGATGTGCCCCGCGCCTGAAAGCGTCCACGCTGAAAAAACCATGCCCCAGGCAAGTGAGAAGATCACGGGAGCGATCAGTGCATGCATTCCTTCCACCGCCTTGATCGCAAGAACACTCAGCACCTGTCGCCAAATCCATGCATGCGATCGACCGCCATGGAACTGTTCCAGCAGATCACCGGCAAGTGCACTGCGCGAAGGCGAAGACACAGTGTGCTCCAGTACCCAGATTGCAATTGTGGTGGACAGATTCGGGCTCATGGGCGTTACCTCTCAAGAGATGGCAGCGACTTCCACAACTTGTTCAGCACACGGCGCGTTTGCTGCGCCGCGCTCATTCCCTCTTTCGTCACCCTGAAGTAGCGCTTGGCTCTGCCTCCACGCTCCGGGGTCGATTCGCCAAGCTCAGAGGCAATCAGACCCTTCAACTCGAGCCTGTCGAGCGCTGCGTACACAGTCCCAAGGGCTACGTTGTGCCCGCGTAGAATCGCCAATTCCTGCGCAATGGGGACACCATACGGCTCGTCTTCCAGCCGAAGAATTGTCAGCAAAACCATCATTTCGAATTCGCTCAGGTACGCTCGGCTTTTCATTTATTCATAAATAGCAAAGAAATAATAAATACGCAACCCAAGAATGCCTATGCACGAATTCCAGGCATTGCCGTGGGAGTTCTTCAGCCCGTTTCCCGCAACACTCGTCCGCGGAAAACTGCACGCTCACCGATCCTTGCGATAGAGCAGATCCCGGATCACCTTGCGCCGTTCGGCATTCACTTCGCTCAGCGCCTTGCGCTCCTCGGCACTCAGATGCCGGTCGTCTGCCTGCCCTCCCGCGTCAGGTGCGCTGCACTCCGGACAGCGATTCGCAAATCCGGGCTTACCAGGCCGCAATTCGAACTCTTCCCCACAGACCACACAGGTTTTGATCGGAAAACTCATCGCTTCTATTTTATCGAAGCCGGGATTTGAAATGCCGCAACCGATCTCAGGTTCTTGACGTTATATAGAATGACGATCTGTGCCACGCGGCTCCTTCAGGTGGCTGTTGGGGCAGGCTAATTCAGGCCTAATTCCTTTGACCTGACTTCCGTTCGTAGTTATCCTGAGTGCTCATTGCGACTTCCGGGAGGATCGAATGCAGGCGAATCGCCCACAAGTGTTGATCCTCGACGATGATCCGATGCACCTTGAGATCTATAGCTTGCTGATGAAACAGGCCGGCTATGATGCTCTGCCTGCACTCGTTCGGTTTGTTGGAACCGAGATTCCACGCGGAGAGTGGCTCGGACTGGTTCTGCTCGATTACCGCCTGAACTCGGCCAAGACTTCACCGGAATTTGCCAGCGAAATCCGCGCGCTCTACCCCGCGGTCCCGATCATTATCCTCTCCGATCTTTGGTCGCTGCCCAGCGATATTGCTCCCTTCGTCAATGGCTTTGTACGAAAAGGCGAACCCGCCAAATTGATTGAGACCGTGACGCGATTCTTTGTTGCGCCTCCCGATGGCGCGTGTGCCGCGATGAGACCGACAGATCCGCCAACGCTTGAATAATCTATAGCTTCCTGCCCCCGCAACCTGAATTCCGTGGCAACCAAAACGCGCGGTTCAACCTCTAAATCACAATCTTCCCCCATCCCTCATTCGGAAGACTTGTGTAAGCCTCATGTTTCCTGCCCGCGCTCTAGTCCTGTTTGTCCTGCTGCATGCTGGCCTGATTCAGGCCGAAACGCCGCAGAACCAGCGTCGCGCAGAGAACCTTAAGTCTCTTACTTTGCAGCAACTTGGCGAAATTGAGGTGACTACCCAGTCAAAGGAACCGACGCAGGTGTGGGATACACCCGCTGCGATCTATGTCCTCACCGGCGAGGATATTCGCCGCGCCGGTGTGACCAGCATCCCGGATGCCCTTCGCCTCGTCCCGGGGGTCAATGTCGCCCGCGTCAACGGCTCAAGGAACTGGGCAGTCGGCATCCGCGGGTTCGGCGATCAGTTCTCGAAATATGTCCTGGTACTCATTGACGGGCGCAGCGTTTATACGCCGCTCTTCGGCGGCGTGCTGTGGACCATCGACAACGTCATGCTCGAAGACATCGACCGTATTGAAGTCATTCGCGGACCGGGTGGCACGATCTGGGGAGCCGACGCCGTCAACGGAATCATCAATATCATCACCAAGCATTCGCAGGACACAAAGGGGACGCTGCTCTCCTCCGGCGGCGGGAATGTGGACCAGAACACCGAGGACGCCCGCTACGGCTCAGCGCACAAGAACTGGACATGGCGCACGAATGCGTTCGGCTTCGTCCGCTCGCCGGAGTTTCACGTGGATGGCCAGCCAGCTTACGACTGGTCGCGCTTCGGCCAGGCAGGATTTCGCGGCGACTGGGCCAAAAACTCAGTCGAGTTTACTTTCCAGGGGGACGCGTACTGGGGTAAATTCGGCGATGCGCAAACTCTGTCTACGTACGTTCCACCCGTCTCTTTCATCTCTTACCAGTCCACAAATGTTTCCGGAGGCGACCTGCGCGCCCTGTGGCGACGCCAGTTCAGCAACCATTCCGACATTTACCTTCAGACGTTCTGGTCCCACGATCACCGGATCGGCTCGAACTTCGGCGAAGACCGCGATACCTTCGACGTCGACTTCCTGCATCGCCTCGCTGCTACCCGCTTCCAGCAATTTACGTACGGCGTCGGACTTCGGCTGAGTCCGAGCACGGTCACGCAGACCGTGCCTACCGATACCTTTGACCCATTGCACAAGACGGACAGCATCTACAGCGCATTTGTTCAGGAAGAACTACATCTTGTACCCAAACGGCTTTCACTCACGTTGGGTTCGAAGCTGGAACACAACAATTACACCGGTTTCGAATATCAACCCAACGCGCGGCTGCTCTTCACGCCGACGAACCGGTTCTCGGCATGGGCTTCAGTTTCTCGCGCTGTCCGTACACCCGATCGCGTCGACGAAGACATCCAGGTCGATCTCTTCGCGATCGCTTCCCCGCTGATCTTTGCACGCGTTCTGGGCAATCACGATCTGCGCGCAGAGAGACTCATCGCGTATGAGGGTGGTCTGCGCACCTTGATTCATCCGCGCTTCTATGTCAGCGCCGCCGGATTCTACAATGCCTATCGCAATCTGATTGCGCAAGGCTCGCCCGTCATCACCGTTGGACCTACACCTCCGTTTCCACCTTCGGCCTATCTCTTCACTTTGCAATACAGAAACGGGATTCACGGCACCACCGATGGCGCCGAGATTGCGCCGGATTGGCAAGCAACATCCTTCTGGCATATTCGAACCGGATATTCTTATCTCAACATCGATCTCAATGATGAGCATGGCTTCAGCGACACCGTGACCCTGAAGAGTCTGCGCGGCTCCAGCCCAACCCACCAGGCCTTTTTGCAATCGGAGATTAACCTTCCAGGTCACGTCGAATTTGATCAGTCCTTCCGCTATGTCGATTCGCTGCCCGCACAATCAGTCAGGGCCTACTCGACAGCCGATGCGAGAATTGGATGGAAACCAACAAAGAGTCTCAATCTCTCCGTGACCGGCCAGAATCTCTTTCAGCCGCACCACGCCGAATTTGGGATCGATCCACCACCGACGGTTCTTATCAAACGCGGAGTCTACGCAAAATTCGTTTGGAGCCATTGAGACGTGCTCACGGGCAAGAAGATGAACCAGACTCGGCCAACCAGGCAAACACCAGGAGGACGCCTCCACTGCACGTGTATCACCCGGGTTGCAGCTTCGATTCTTACCGCGAGCATTGCCATCCCAACCGTCATCGCTCAGCCAACCAGGCCCTCCGAATATGACGTCAAGGCAGCCTATCTTCTCAACTTCGGGAGATTTGTTCGGCAGGCCGACGGACAGGCACCGCGCACGTCTTTCGACATCTGCCTGCTGGGGCATGATCCGATGGGCCAGACCATCGACGAACTCGCCGCGAACCAGTCCATCGACAACGTACCTGTACATGTTCGGCGCATTCCCGATGTAACCCAGACCAAAGGCTGCACAATTCTCTTCATCAGTTCCGATGAAGACGACCATCTCCGCGAAGATCTGGCCATCCTGTCTTCAGTCGATGTACTTACCGTGAGTGACGCTTCGGACTTCCTTGACCGCGGCGGCATGATCCAGTTTGTTCTCATTCAGAATCACGTGCGCTTTGCCGTGAATCTCAACGCCGTCAACCGCGCGCATCTCACTTTGAGTTCTGAACTGTTGCGGGTCGCATCATCGGTCACCGGCAAGCCGCCCGCGAGTGACCTGCCATGAGAATCTGGAGCAGCCAATCCATCTCAGACAAGTTCATGCGCATGACAATTCTTGTAAGCGGCGTCGCGCTGCTGCTGGCTTATGTCTCGTTCCTTGTCTACGACCTCTACAGTCTTCGCCAGGAGCTGATGAATGCCATGGCAACTGAGGCGAACATTATGGGCGCCAACAGTGTCACGGCACTGTTGTTCGATGACAAGCAGGCTGCTGAAAATACTCTATCGGCCCTGCGCAATGCGCCCCAGGTCCGCGCCGCGGTGATTCTTCGACCCGACGGAACCGAGTTTGCCCGCTACCTGCGCACGACTTCAATCCAGTTTGAACTGACTAACCATCTTGACCCCGGTGAGACTCAGCGCTATTGGACAAAGGGACGCGACATCCTGCTGGGCAGCAGAATTCGGTTTCAGGGTGGACAGGTGGGAACTGTATATCTGGACGCCGAAACCGGTGACGTGGCGCGGCGGGCTGAACGCTTCGGCCTGATCTCGGCCGGCATGCTGATCATATGTTTCGCCATCGCCCTTCTAGCGACGTCAGCAGTTCGGCATCTGGTCACCGATCCTCTTACCGGGCTGGCAGAGACCGCGCAGATCGTCACGCGCGACCGGGATTACTCCGTACGTGCCAGGATTCCTCCCAACAGCGATGAGCTTTCGTTTCTCGTTCAATCCTTTAACGAAATGCTGGAACAGATCCAGGCGCGCGATCGTGTCCTTGAAGCTACACGGAGCGATCTCGAACGTCGCGTAGAAGAACGCACTGCCGAGCTCTCCGCAACTAACAAGGAGCTCGAGGCTTTCTCGTACTCGGTGGCTCATGACCTTCGTGGCCCGCTGCAGCATATCAATAACATTGGATTTCTGCTGCAGCATACGTCTGAAGGCCTGAATGAAGAGGGACGAATGCTGGTCGACCGGCTGCTCCAAGGATCCGGCCGAATGTCTGTCCTTATCGACGATCTGCTTAATCTTTCACGCGCCTCGAGCCACCCGCTCCATCGCACCCTTATTGACCTCAGCCATATCGCAGGGGCCGTTGCTGCGCGCCTGCAGGCAGACAGCAAAGAACGCCACGTGCGCTTCATCATTGCCAAGGGGGCGCGCGTCTTTGCAGACGACGGCCTCATGCAGGTTGTTCTCGACAACCTGCTCGGAAATGCGTGGAAATATACTTCGAAAACGGAGTCAGCGGAAATCGAATTCGGCTACACCGAGGAAGAGTCCGGAACCGTGTACTTTGTGCGCGATAACGGAGCGGGCTTCAATCCCCGCTATGCCGACCGGCTATTCCGGCCATTCCAACGACTCCACTCGCAGAGCGAATTCACCGGTACCGGCGTAGGACTTGCGACAGCCTACCGGATCATTACCCGACACGGCGGAAAGATCTGGGCCACGGGAAACGTAGACCAGGGAGCTACATTCTTCTTTTCCGTGCCCTATACCGAAGCCTGACCCGGATGCTCAACGGCTCCAGTATTGCCGGTTTAGCCCCAGGTGATACTTCAAGCGCGGCGCAATCCTGCTCTCGCGCCGGCCGACCTTGTACCCAAGATACTTGGCAAACGTTCGCATCATTGCCGACGGCACGTGATGTGGCGCATGCTTCAGCAAGTGCTTCAGTTCGGAACCAACGAAGCGTCGACCCTCTCCTGAGGCGCTGCCAAACTGGTCGATAAGCCAACTCTCGCGGGCGTGCAGCACCCCGATATCGAAGTACCTCCGGAATTCCTCGGCGATGGAATAAGCGTGCGAGTGCCGCACCATTGCATCGGCTGCATAAGCAGTCTTCCATCCGGCGCGATGCAGGCGCGCCACAACCAGCGTGTCCTCGCCAAAGATAACATCCGGTGAAAATCCCCCGACGCTCATAAGCGCGCTGCGCCGGTATGCTCCAAATGCATTTGAGAAGAAGATGGATTTGAATCCATGCGTCCGACGGCTTTCCCATGAGCGCACGCGGGAGGCCGCCGGATAGCTGAAGTGCCGGGCATGCGCTTCGATCGGTCCAGCTGCCTCTCGCGGGAGCTGCCGCCCATACGCGGCGCCAATCTCCGCATCCTCAAAGATACCGACGAGGTTTGCAAAGGCATCCGCGTCGAAGGGCACGGCATCCTGCGTCAGATAGATCAGGATCTCTGCGTCTCCGGCAAGTTCAGCACCCAACTGCCTCGTTCCGCCGTGATTGAAATCTTTAGATGGAATCTCGACGACAGTAAATCCATCGCTCCTCGCCAGGTCCGGCGTACCGTCGGAAGAGGATGAGTCGATCACGATGATCTGGCTGGGGACGAGGCTCTGTTGTCGAATACCCTCAGACAATACAGGCCAATAACTCGCCGCATTGAACGTAGGAATGATTAGCGCGACGGGGCCGCGTACAGCAGCATCATCCGGTTGCTTCATGGGGAACTCTCTCTCGCAGGGCTCAAAGCCAGGAGTCAACTGAAGTGGGGAATCAACACTGGCTTCCTGCGGATCAAATGTTTGCTTTCCTGAAAAGCATCCTCACTCCGGCTGTTTGCCGAGAAGGCTGCGCGTCAGCCGTGGCGATGAGCGGAACGAATGGATAAGGTGCGCCAGGATTAAGTCAATCCGCGTGCGGATTTTTTGCAGCGGGGATTTCGCTCGGCTTGCATTGTTGCCGTGACGCCTGTAGAACAGAAGATCCTCATCGATGAAAACAAATTTTCCGCCCACCAGGTCGTTCCGAGTTCCGATCCACACATCGTGCAAAAACCACTTGCTCACCGGAATCGGCAGCACCCGTCCCAGGAGTGACGCCCGCAGCGCCATTGCTGAGCCCTGGTAGTGATTTGTGAAAAGATTGCGCCAGAATCCGGTCGCGAATCTGCCATGCCGGTTAATCCGAGAATCGGGCATCGGCCGATCGCTCTCGTCGATCATCCGCACCCGGCTCTGCACAATCTCTACATCCGGGCCATTCTCAAATGCATCGAGAAACTGCTGTACCTTCGTCGGCGCCCACACGTCATCGTCGTCGCTCAGAAACAAAATCTCGCCGGATGCCAGGCGCAGCGCATCTTCAAATGTAGCCACGACTCCAGCGTTGCGCTCATGCCTGAAAATGCGAACACGCACGTCGCCGATTTGCGCAATTCGCTTCTGTGTGTCGTCCGTTGATCCATCGTCAACAATGACAACCTCATCCTGGGACTTCAACTGCGCGAGGATCGATCGCATTTGCGGCTCGACAAAAGCGCCGCCGTTGTATGCCGCCATGCACACTGAGACTTTCAGGGTGGGGTTGGATACGGTCTCAGATGCCGAGTACTTCTGCGTGGCCAGCGACCACTCGGAAATTCGCTTTTGCCGTGATGTGAATAGACGGCGGGTCAGCGCTTGCCATGTGATCCGTCGCATTTCGGCGGAATCCTTTCGCCACCACTGCTTCACGAGGCGTAGAGCCAGCCGCAACGTTCGCTCCCATCCGGCCGCACGGCTCATGCGCAAGTCCCAGAAAGCTGTTTCGGCAAGCAGGGCATTGCGATAGCGCTCCGGGCTCATCCGTCGCTGCATGTCTTTCATCGAGAACTCATGCTCAACCTGGATGTCTCCCGCCACATAAACGCGCTTGCCATGCTCGTGCAGCTTGCTGAAGACCATCGCATCGCTGTCATCGAGCCAGAATCGGGGATCGTATCCGCCAAGTTGTTTGAGGGCAGTGGTGCTCAGCATCGCACCTGAGTTAAAGGCAAACACAGGCTCTGCTGGCACGCCGACATAGCCTGCGCGATACCATCGCGGAATCGCGCCAAACTGAAAATAGTTCGGAGAAATCTGCCTCGTTCCAGCCGCGATCTGCGGCACAATCGCACCAACGCCCGCGTAGCGCGAGCTTTCGCGGGCAGCAGCAGCCATTTTCAGAAAAAAATCCCGTGGCACCGCCGTATCTTGATCGAGCGTCAGCAGCCAGTCCGATCTCTGCTCCACGGCCCACGCGAGGGCGCGGTTATAGGCCGTCGTCAATCCAGAATTGCTTTCATCGGCGCAGTAGTGCACGTCTTCAGGCAGGTTGCGATTTCCATCCAGCACGGGGCTGTTATCCCAGAGCATCACTCCAACATCGCCTCTGTCCGTGCCCATCTCGTCGCGCGCAGCCATCACGCTCTGAAAAGCTGGCGACTTAGCGGCTTCCATACGATACAGCACGATCACCGCCGTGACCTTCAGGGGAATCGACGCGGACGCAAATACGGGATGCACTTTGCTCACTTGGGCACCACGCCTTCCTTCTGGATGCCGTCCCAGTGGAAGCATTTCCGCTGCACTACGCTTTGAATCGCGAACTGCAGTACCGTCGAGAGAGGCGTAAACATATCACTGAAGAAGATGAACGAGAGGCAGGCAAGGAAGGTGCCCGCCACCAGGATGTTCTTCGGAAGTGACCGTTCCATCAGCCAACCGCAACCTATGCCCAGGACCAGGTTCGCGAGATAGATGCCGAGGTAGGAAAAATCAAGAGCGTATGCAGCGAGATAGGTGCTGGCACCGTCAATGATACTGAGATCATTATGGATGTAAGCGTGGGGATTGGCAGGCATCAGAAACGATGGCAACAACGGATACAGAAACGAAAGCGTCGGGCCGTGAAAACTCCCCTTTGCGAACATCCAGCACAAGTTTGAAAAGGGAATAGAAATGTAGGACGTGAGCCACAGATACGCCATCGGCCAGTCATAATACTTCTGCCGTATCTGGAGATACTCAAGAAATACACCATGCGCAGTGCGCGCATTCCCGATCAGCGTGATCGCTACGATCGAGAGGACAAGACAGCCGGCCGCGATCGAATACAACTTCTTCCTGCTCATTCGCGTCTTCAGAGCGAAGACGAAGAGCATCTGCAGGAGTGCAACCATAAGAAGTCCGCGCGTAACATAAAGCGCCATGCCTGCAATGCCAAACATGGCAAACAGCACCTTCCGCCACCGTGATGCGTCGAGCACTGAGTTGACCGTGACCACGACCAGCAGCGGAAACAGGACCTGCTTGAACCGGCCGTAAGTGAGGTACGAGGATGGATCGCCGAGCGCCGGCGGAGGGCCAAACAATATCCAGTTAAACCCAATGATCAACAGCGAAGCCGCGCAGAGCAGCAGGCTTATCTGCCACAGTCGTGTCACATTCAGGGTGTAGCCCAGCGATTCTGAATGTGTCGGCCAGCGGCGCAGCAGTGTCCGCGTTACGAAGTATCCAAACAGAAACGAGCCCAGCGAAATCGCAAACAGCAAAACCGGCATTCCCATCGCCGGATACGAAACATAGGTGACCTGAAGGCTGAGCGACACCAGCATCAGCAACCAGTTCAGCAGAAAAATGATGAGCGGATTGCAGAACAGCGGAAGGTCACGCCGACCCATCAGAACGTCGTGCACAAATCTGTGCTCCGTTAAGCTCTCCGTCAATCTCGGCCACAGCGCTGCAGCCGAAATCGGAATTTCCGCAGGCTGCATCGCGCTGAGACTCGTACCGCGCGCCGGGTCGTTCATGAGACCTCCCGGCCAAGACAAAAATCGGTGCGCAGAGACCCAAGACCGCGAGCATAATTAACGTAACCCGGCAGCTGACCGACCATCTGTAACGTTCTCACACCAAGACTGGGCGAGAGGTTCGATTGTGTTTTCAGGAACGCGATCTTTTTGCGAATCTTTCCGATCAGCGCATCGTGTTCATTCCAGCCTTCCGCCAGCACGCGGTGCAACAGGTCTTCAAACTGGCGCGCAACACGGCTGTAGAATTGCCGGCGCGTCTCAGGCCTGGAACTCGAGGCTTGCGCGCTGGGTGTGTCGACAACGCCGAGTTGCTGGCCGACATGAACGCGATAATCGGTGAGCGGCTCAGAGATCAAGGTCAAACGCGAGTGCAAGGCAATCATCCATGCCAGCCAGCCATCGTGCACCCAGGACGCAGGGATCGGTGAGCAGTATCGCCGGATGGACGAGCGAAACATCAGGGTCGCTCCGGTCACGATATCGTGCTTCAGAAGCGTCGCTATTGGGCAGCTGATAAAATTCCGCTGCTTCGCTGCGGTGAACTTGTGCCGCGCGAACAGTCGCATCCCCGTAGGGCGCCCATCGCCATCAATCAGGTTGGCGTCAGAGAATGCTCCACCGAGAAATGGATCCGCCGTCAGTGCATCCGATAGCCGCTCCACCTTGGTCTCCGCCCAACGGTCATCCTGATCGCATAACGCAATGAAGTCTCCGCGCGTCAGGCCGATGGCCTGGTCGAAGTTGCGCGTGGATCCGAGGCGTCGACCGTTCACAACCACTTTGACAGCAAACGGCGCGGAAGCCTGAAACCGTTTCAGGATGGAGAGCGTAGCGTCGTTCGATCGATCGTCACAGACCACCATTTCAAAGGGCAGCTGCGACTGCGAAGCGATGCTCTCGAGTTGCTCCTCAAGATAGCGGGCGCCATTGAATGTGCACATTGCCACCGAGACGCGCGATGCAGACGAGCCTTTGACTTTCGCGTTCACAATCAAATCTCCACGTTTGCCCATTGGCGGCGTTTCGTCTTGAAGATCATCGTGGCTGAAATCACTCCCGCTAACCCAAGCACCACAAAATACGCGATCGAAACGCCCAGCGCTCCTGAAGTCTTCGCGAATACAACAACACTCCCTGCGGTGCAACACGCAATCACAATGGACTGCACCAGGAATGGCTCGCACTTGTGTGCGCGCAGGTAAATGGCCTCGCTCTGCACCACGTGGCTGCTCAAGGCCGTCAGCAGAAGCAGCAGAAAAATTGGCCAATCCTCAATGCGCTTACTGATCTTCGGCATGATGTACGGCGCTGCCACCACACCCATCAGCACGAGAACAGCACCGCCAACAAAGAGAGAAATAGACTGCCGCAACGACCGAAAGAACATCCGGTCCAGCTCGGGAGTATCCTTTTTCGCAATCAGGCTGCCGAAAGGCGCGGCTTTCGTCGTCATCCATGCCAGCATCATGGCGCTCATCTGCACCACGATGTTCATGGAGAGACCCATCTTTCCCGCCTCTACCGGACCGCGAAAGGCAAACAGCACAGGCGTGAACAACTGAAATATGAAATAGTCGCAGAGCCAGCTCACAGCAATCTTCCACTGAAAGGGCCACACCTCGCGCCGCCATTCGATTCCCCGATGGGCCACGTGCATCTTCAGCAATGGGATCAGCAGTCTGCGACGCGAATACAACATAACGCTGGCAACGGCTCCCTGTCCCAGGAGGACCATCGCCGGCGCAAACAATCCATGGTGGCTCAACATCACGGCCCACGACGCGGCCACACTCACAGTCGACTGGAAGAAGCGCATGCGGGCCACCTGGGCGACCTGGCCGCATCCCTCAAGAAAGGACAACACCGGCCCGATGGAGAACGTAATGGCGCAGGCAAGAACAGTAACCCGCAGTGGGACAACCCACATCTGGGGAGCCTGCGGATCCTGGTGCAGAGAAAAGAAACGCATCCCGCCAACCAGCAATACAATCCCCATCACCACTGCCGCGCTCGTGTACCAGCGCACCGCGCGCTGCAAGAGAGAAGCAAGCCGGAAGTGCGCCGCTTCGCTCCCGGTAATGCTGCCATCTGGATGAAACTCCAGGAGCGCCCTTTCATGAGCAGCCACCTGCAGAATCACGAATGAGAATCCCAGCTCAAATACGCTTTGCAGCGCCACCAGGCTCCATAGCGCGTAGTAATAACCCTGCTGAGAAGCGGAGAGAAAGTGCACAATCAGGAGCACGCTTCCTACGCTTCCCAATCCCTGCACTACGCGCCCGAGCACGGTGAACGCGATGGCCCGGTCGAGACCGATTGAATGAGGCAGCTTATGACGCAGAAAGTCGCGAACCAACAACCACACGGTTCCTGGGGGCCGCGATGATTTCGTCGTCTCTGTCAACATAAGTCTCGGGTCGAAAATGGATGAGAAATGGAAGAAGTGAAACGTGACCGCAGAAAGGCAAACTCCGTCACTTTTCTTCAGGAGGCATTGCGGGATCGGACACAATTCGGCCGATTGAATCGGCCACCAGCATTTGAAATATTTGAAATTCAGTCAATGGTTGCGTCTTGATGGGTCCGACAAGGCCTTGCCGAAAACCCGTGGTGCGGTCGAGACCGTCCGCGTCGTCCCGACAAACCGACATCGGCGCGTTGGGTGCGCCGGGGCTCATCTTGGGACACGACCGGGATGAGGATCCAACACTTCCATCGCCGAAGGGAGTCGCGTGCGACTCGACAGTCGACGGCGCCCCGCACACAGAGAAGACCCCATCGGCACAGCTCGAACTGGTCGAGCCCTGCCGCGTGCTGCCGGCACTCCCAACGGCTATCTCGGTCCGCGCTCTTGCACCGGTCAAAAACATGGCAACTGTAAAAGCGATCAGTAGCCGCAAGCACTTACGTACGCACGACCTCATGCTGTTTGTCTTTCGGTCATAAATCTTCACTGGGCGTCACATGTTTACTACAAGCGATCCGCCCAGCTCCGGCTCAATTCCAGCTCAATACGCTCCGCGCATCGTGACGACGGCGGGAATGGTCTGGGTGAGAATTTTGAAGTCGAGAAAGCAGCTCCACTTGCTGGCGTAGTCGCGATCAAAGAGCACGCGCCGCTCAAACTCGACGTCGCTGCGCCCCGAGACCTGCCACAGCCCTGTGATGCCTGGGCGGAACAGATCGTAGTAGGCGAATTGCTGACCGTAGAGCGAAACCTCGGCGTCGACAATAGGCCGTGGCCCCACGAGCGACATGTCTCCGCGCAGCACGTTGAATAGCTGGGGCAGCTCATCCAGGCTCAACTTGCGGATAACGCGTCCCACGGGAGTGATGCGAGGATCCGGCACGTCCTTGTTCAGCGGATACGCCGCTTCATTCCTGCGGTCCGCTTCAGTTCGGCGATGGGGGCAGTTGATCTCGAATACATTGTCCTTGTGCTTCTGCGTAAACATGGAACGGAACTTGAAGATGCGGAAAGGCACGCCGAATCGTCCTAGTCTTTCCTGCGAAAAGAAGATGGGCCCTGGCGATGTCAATGCCACTGCCAGCGCCACCGCAATCATCACGGGAAAAAACAAGACGATGAGAATGCTCGACAGCAGAATATCAATGGTCCGTTTCAATACTGCGTAGCGCCACGAGAAAGCCCGTCGCACTGCGGCTGAAAGATAAGGTGTGGGGCGCCTTGAGACTGACGCCGAATTTGTTTCACGCAACATGCCGACGGCCGTAATCGCGCTGATTCCAGGTGCATCGGCTTCATAAATATTTAAGGCAGTACTTTTTCCTTGCATTCGCGATACCCTCGCTTTTTGTGTTTCCATGCCCTCGCTAATTCTTTAAAGAAATGAACTCGCAGCGGCTTGCGCATGGGCGTGCGATATAGTTTTCCTCCGATATCCCGTGAGCGATGTACCATACGAACCGCTCATGGAACCGAAGAACGTTCGGGTAAGGATCAAGGCATTTCAATTGGTGCAGGGTCTTCGATGCTTTTGTTTATCTCGTCTATATTTAATCTGTGAGCGCCGGCATAATCACTGCCGACTAACTCTACGTCATCGCCACTTACCTCGATGGCGATGCTTTGCATCAGCAGGCTAAGGGTCAGAACAACCTGGAGCCCACTCTTCTTGCGAACCACAATTCCTTCCACTCCCGCAAGTGCGCCTCGCATGATGCGCACTCGCTGACCGACCGTAAGCAGGGGGTGCGGTTCTGCTTTCGTCGGATCGAGGCCAGTTCGCAGCGCTTCCACTTCAAGCTCTGGAAGGGGCGCTGGTTGCCTCGCTGTTCCGATCATTGAAACCACACCGGGAACCTCAAGCACTCCAACCCGATCGTGCAAGTCGATCCGCACAAATACGTACCCCGGAAAAAGCGGCAGATCGAGCATTGCTCTGGTTCCGTCTTTCCAGGTGTGTTGCGTGCGGTAAGTCGGCAGAAAATGCTCAATCTGCCTTTGCTCCAAATTTCGGGCAACACGCTTCTCGTGCCGGCAAGTCGTGTACACCGCGAACCAATGCCTTGCCAGATCCAGCGAAAGGGCGCGCGAAGGAGTTCTGCTGTTTTCGAGCAAGGCTTCGCCATCCTCACTTGGTAGGGTGTTTTTCCACAACCGCCCCAATGGCGCTTCCCTCGTCTTCCTGAAAGCCCTGAATCTTCGATGCTTACGCCTTCAGCGGAGACAACTTTGTTCAGGTACACGGCGACCCTCAGCTCTCTTAGATGCAGCTGCCGGCCGACCCTCAAAGTGCATAGCTTTACAAACACAAATGCGGTCACAGGCGCTCAGCGCTCGTCGAAACGTCTCACTAGTTGGATTGCGGGCAACAAATCAAGCAGATGCTTGCACTTAAACGGACACTATGAACGATCTGAAATTTTCTTCTATTCTGCTAAAAGCCGATGCTAAAACTCTTTACGGGCCAGTCTCGCCTTGAACGCTTATACCGGGAGTTCTCCGGCTATAGAATTACAGACGCAAAAATCGGAAAAAAAGTTATCTGGCCTTTCGCGATCGCGCCAAGAACTTCTGATGACCTCTTATACATTATGCGGGGTCGGTGCACGACGATAATAAATTTATTATGCTGCTTGACTGGACAACCGGACCGCTGGCAGAGGGACTGCGCTGCTATCAGAAGCAGGAATTCTTCGACGCACACGAGCATTGGGAGGCCGTCTGGCTGAAATGCGACGAGCCTGTGAAAACCTTCCTGCAGGCCTTGATCCAGGTCACGGCGGCGTTCCACCATTTCAAGCGCGGGAATCTCGCGGGAACCGCATCACTGCTGCAGCGATCCTTGCTGCGCCTGGATGATTTTCCCGCTGAATATGAAGAAGTTGCGGTCGAACAACTTCGAGCCAGCATCCGCGTATGGCTCGAAGCGCTCCGGCTGGAGGATGCCCTGCTTCAGCTCCCGCTCCCCCTTATCCGGTGATACAGGGTGAAGAATCGATCAGGGCGCGCAAACGCGCGGGATTGGGAATTGCACGGGCATTCCTTGATGCCCATCCTAGTCAGCATTGTTGACGTAACACTCGTGAATTGCGTCGAGGGGAGCGTTGGGCCAGCGGTTCTTGACCAGGTCTTCTTCTGAAAACTCGTGAAGCTTGAAATCGATCTGACCGTCGGGCTGCACCAGTCCCTGCACATACCCGTAGATGTGCGATTTCGCGGTTTTCTCAGCGTCGCGCGGCAACTGGTATCGCCGTGCGCCTGCCGATCCGATGATGATGCCGGGTACGACGCGATTGGAGTGCTGCTTCCAATAGGGCGTATTGAAGATGTTCGGGGAGTAGTAATGCGAATGGCTCGCAATTAGATACACGTGTTTCCCTGCGGCCTGGGCATCGTAAAACCAGGTGTACGCAAGATCCCCGGTACGCTCGCCGAGTTCCCAGTCATCCATTGCGTGTTCGGAGCCCTTGGAGTGCGGCAGCGCCTCGTGCATTCCGGCAACGATCGAGTGGATTCCTGAACCCGGCGCGAGGTCTCGATCGAGAACCCCGCGCAGCCACTTCATCTGCTCATCGGTGAACTCGTTTTTGCTGGCATTGTCGAGCGTGATGAAGTCCACGCCATTGTGCGTCCAGTGATACCAGGGGCCAATCGGAGCGGCGCCGGGGCCATCGGCCTGGCGCTGGGCTGCGATTTCCGGCCGATCGAGGAAGGCGGAAAACTTTGCAATGTAGCCCTCGCGGGTCATGGGCGACACGGTCTCGTGGTTCCCTCTGCCAAGGAAGACAGGAAACGTCCCGAATGATGTCATCTGATGGCTGAGAAAATCATCCCAAGCGATGCGGTGATACTCGTCCATCGCAAGATCCTTGCCCGCTGGCAGCATTGCGAGCATGTCCTGGTCCGGATTCGACATCCAGCGGAAATCGCCCAGGTGCCAGTAGAAAGCATCGTGCTCTGCCTTAACGCTGGAGGCAATGACCGGCATGACGAAGTCGCCGCAGTTCCGGCTGTCTCCCGAAACGGCAAAACTCCAGGTTGTGTCGCTTGTCTGGGCGACAGCGGACGTGGCGGCGAGCACAAAAATTGCGAGCAGGGAACGAACAGGGAAAGCCGGGAACATGCATCCAGCATAAATGGGCCCTGCGACGAAGGCCTCGTCAACAGTTTGTTAAACTTCGACCCACTTCACTCAGTTTCTCCCAATCGCGGTGTCATTCTGAAGGAACGGCCCCCAAAGTAGTTCACATAATTCAAGCGGTGTCATTCTGAGGGAACGGGGCCCCAAACGTACTTCAGTTTGGGGGTGGTGAGCGAAGAATCTGCTTTTCCGCCTGAATGGCCTGAATATTGTGATTCGAGTCACCGAGCGCGCCGCATGCTTCCCAATAAGCTCAGGTAAGCGAGCCCGTGGCATGGCCATCGGCCCCCTATCAAGGAGCAATTCTTCATGGCTTATGTCGTAACCGATGCCTGCGTCCGGGATTTTGTCTGCGTTACCGAATGCGCCACTTCCGCCATTGCGCCCCTGCCCGCCGATGAGACTGCGGGAACCGTTTCGCAGGTCTACATCAACCCCGACGAGTGCATCGACTGTGGCACTTGCGTGAGTCTCTGCGCCCAGAACGCGATCTATCCCGAAGCTGATTTGCCCGCCGACAAGGCACACTTCGCAGAGAAGAATCGCGCCTACTTTCAATAGACATCGGTAGTTTCCGGCAATTGTCGGAATCCGGTTACGGCTCCGTCTTCGAAGGTGGCGGGGCAGGTGTTTGCGCGCCCTGCTGATCCGTTGGTTGTGTCGCGACGGGAGTCTTGATTACCGCCGGGGCCGACGTGCCGGGGGGCATCGGCATCGCGGAAAGCGC
This sequence comes from uncultured Acidobacteriaceae bacterium, assembly GCA_963838295.1. Classification (GTDB taxonomy): domain Bacteria; phylum Acidobacteriota; class Terriglobia; order Terriglobales; family Acidobacteriaceae; genus Telmatobacter. Next base: position 369,405 of record CAWIQS010000014.1, on the reverse strand, counting down.
CAGCGTCTGCACAGTCTCCGGATCGTCGCGCAATTTCAGGTACAGCACTCCGGTGACCGGGTGGGGCACCGTCAACTGCGTGCCGGTGAAATCTGCCGGCACATTTACAGCGTTGTCGAAATCTGACGACGATGCGACCGACTCGGCCAGAAAGAGATTTGTGCCCGTCAAGGTGCACGGCCGCGCGACACTATGCGGGCAGTGCAGTTCCTTGAAGCCGGGCAGGCGGACGAGAGTCCCGAGCGACAGCCAGTCCCCCGCCACGCCGTCAGCGGAAACTGCACGCGCCTGGAGAGGCCCAAATGCCGAGGAGCCGAACTTGGCAAGTGGTTCCACTACGCCAAGCGCCGTATTCGCATCTTCCAGCATCAATGTTCCGTCGCTGACAGTGAGAGTGGTGTGGAAGCTGTTGTCGACTGCAGCGACTTCCACTCGCTCGTTGCGGGGAAAGTTCGCCGGCGTTTTTGACTTCAGGAAGAACACCAGTCTTCCGTCGACGGGAAGATCGTTGGGACTCCCCAGGTGAACAGGCGAGGGATCAACCGATGCTTGATCCTGCGTGCCTTTGCTTAACAGGGTCACTTCCGGCCGGGGCGGATCGACGCTGACGGGAACCTTTAGATCGCGTCCATCGCGCAGCTCAACCTTGGCGGAGTAATGCTTTCCCGGCTCAAGTCCGTCCGTGGCCTTGTCTGCCTTCATCCGTAATTGGTCCTGGTCCTGCACGCGCTTCAAGTTCACTGGAACCCAGTCAATGCCATCGAGTGAGACTTTGGCCACTTCATCGAGCCGGTTTCCGGTTAGTGCAGCATCGCTGTCGCCGGCGCTGAGCGCCAGCCTGTCGAGAGACGCTGCTTCGGAATAAGCCGTGAGCTTGAGCTTGTCGGGCGCGCCCAGGCCGTATTGATCGATACTGATTATTACCGGGCCAGGCGCAGCATCCTTCAAGGGCACTCCCATTTCGAGCGTGTCGGGCTTGGGCGCCTTCCATTGCAGCTTCACCGCGCTCGCTCCAGTTGACTGTGCCTCGACCTTCTCGATGCACAAGGTGCTTTCGCCGTTGATGTGGAGAGTATCTTCGCGCCCGACCACCATGGCCGACACATCGCTGGGCGAGATGGTCCACTTACCGGCCTCCGCACTGACAAGCCGGTATCTCGGCCCTATCCAGTCATCGAAGCCCCATTTGCCTTGGACGACTCCGGTGAAATCGCCGTGAGGCAGCATCGGAATGGTATGCAACGGCACAAGGCCGCCTTCCGCGGCATCCGCTTTGAGCGGCACATCCACCGGGCCGGTCTTCAATTCGATATGTAGCTTCAGGTCATGTGCCTCGGGAGACGCATACACCTGCGGCGCGCCTTCAGCCGGAAGCACGAGTCCTGTCTTCTGAGCACAAAACTGTTCCGTTGGGTTCACGGGGTGCAGTGGAGGCATCTTGGCGGGACCAACCGGAGGCAAAGCGACGACCACCACGGATTTCGGGTCGCGGAACGAGGGCGGTACGCTCAAACGGAGGTTCAGCGTATCGTCAGTGGGCAATGCGAGCGCCGGAATGTATTGGAAATGCGCAGTGTGGAGGGAAGCAAGAATCCGCGCAGTGTCGACAATCGCTCCGATATACGGGCTGTAGATACCGGCTCCGCCGAGCGTGGAATAACTGAGTTGATTCATCAGGTCGGCGCCGCTGCCACTGGTGAGCTGGCTCACGCGCGTCGAGACGTTGGCGTCGTCGAGCACCATGCCTTCCGTGTGCTGTGTAAGGCACGGGGCCTGTTGATCCGTTGGCTTATCGAAGCATTGCTGGTCAACCCGGATACCAAGAACGGTTGCTGCCTTCTGCGCCCGTTCTTTCAGCGAATTCGGGTCGGTCTGGGAGGTAACTTTCACCTCGGCCAGGTAGGCGTCCAGACGCATTCTGTCGATACCTGCGGCCTGCAGATCCTGGGTTGCCCGGACGAAGACACCGGGACGCCCCCTGACGGCATTGCGCAGAGTACTGAAGTCGCCGCCTGTCGCGGGCGCAAGAAATACGACGGCTTGCTGCGCTTCGTCGGGAACCGTGATGAAAACGCCCTCCTGGTGTGGCTTTTTGGCCCATGTATCGACGCGCGTAAACCAGTCAGCGGGCGGGGGATTGGTGGCGCCGCGCAGGAAGGCGACAATCAGAACGTATCGCTCAGACTGGCTTTCGGGGAAGTCGGGATGAATCCAAAGACGGTCACCGGGAAGAAGGTTGGGTACCTGGCCAATCGGCAGAGTCACCTCTCCCCGCTTCACGTGTACATCCACTTTCGGTCCGACCAGGTCGAAGGATGGGGCTGCCGCCTGACCGTGTGCAGGGGTATTGTTCCAAGCCAGTGAAACGAACAACAAGAAAAGCAAACAACGACGCATCCTTCTATTGTACGAACATGTGGGTTTCAAGAATATGGCAACCTGACCGAGACTTTTGAGGTAAATCCGGGTTGCGTGGTCGGGGCAACTCTTGCAAGGGCATGGGGTTCGGCTGCACAATCGTTTACACTGGTGCGTGGTTAGGCTGGAAGTGCTTTTAAGTTAAAGTTTTTACTCGGCCCTATGGGGTATCAAAAACAGAAGCAGACGGCAAGACCAGGCCGCTTCGAATAAATCCGCCCTGATCACCTTACAAATGTGCGGAAAAGCCGATGGCTCAGTTACATCCAGATCGGAAACCTGTCACCAACCGAAAGTGAGATGCCGCTCGCGGGTTTCGATTCCAGAGAAGCATAGCGAAATGGGGGCAGGCTAAAGAAGCTTTATATGGAGAATGTCATGAAGTCGAACCGGGCTGTGCACAGCAGCGTAGACATCAGCAATTTGAGTGTTCCGGACGCTGAAGAGATTATTGAAGAGGCGTTAAGTGAACTGGCTTTTTCCCAAGACCCCGGAATGGCGCGCGCCCTGCGCTTCCTGGCGCCTCCGGGCTACCAGGCAATCGTGGAATTGTGCAGCGAAAACGGGCGCAGCAAGCGCCGGAACGCACCGGCAGACAGCTGGTCTCCGGAAGAGGACGAAGTTCGCATCTACTTCGAACGGCTGGACGACGGTTCGGCGCCCACAAGGCCAAGCCGCGGATCCCGAGCCCCGATCGAGGCGAGTTTCGACGTAGAGGCCGACGATGAAGCGGCGGTACCCGCAGATCTGGATGCGCGAGTGAAGGAACTTTGCGCGGCGCTGGCGGAAGCGGAGCGCGGCGGGCACGCGTTCATTGCGCTGAAGTGGTTCCGGGATTCATTTTTGCCACGCAAGGCATTCCGCTGGAACCAGCACCCGGAGTCAAGACAAGCGGTGCTGGCAGAGGCCATACAGCGCGGCGTAGTACTCACCAGCAAGATCGCGAATCCCAAAACTCCCGCCTACCCGACGACGACCATTCGACTGAACCGGGCCGAAGCCGGCGTACCTGAAGAAGCCCAGCGCTTTCATCCGATCGTGATTCAGGGCGAGTCGATCACCGAAGTTATCCAGGACGAACGAGGAAAGTTGTGAGTTGCTACTTCCTCGAATCCACGGCATTTGCAAAGCTGTTTGTGCAGGAACCGGGCACGGATGCTTTGATTCGGCTCATGGAGTCAGTAGAGGATAACCGCAAGCTGATCGCTGCCTGCGCTCCGCTGGAGGTATATGCGGCAATTCGTAGGCGGGAGAGGGCCGGGGATATCAATCCTGCGGACGCGGCTGCTGTGCTTGAAATTCTCCGCATTGAGGCGGCCCGCATGGTGCAGGAACCGCTGAATCCCGCGGTGCTGGAATCTGCACGGCAACTGCTGGACCGCACAAAACTACGCTGGACGGATGCGCTGCAGTTGGGAGCCGCGCTGGTGGCGCGCGAGATGTTCAGGGGAACCGAGATCATCTTTGTCTCGGTGTCTCCGCAGTTGCAGGAATCCGCGCGAGCGGAGGGCTTCCAGGTACTCGATCCCGAGAAAGACCCCATTGAGGTCGTTCCACAATCGGCCTGATTCGATCAACGAATTACTTGAGAATTTCGACTGGTTCGAATTTCATGGCGCGCCGTGCGGGTAGATAACTGGCGATCGCTGCCACACACAGAAAAAGCAGCGGAGACAGAATGAAGGTCGCCAGATCGTGCGACCCGGTCTTATAGAGAACATGCTGAAGAAACCGCGTCAGCGCCAGGGCGGCGCATAGTCCTGCAACAATCCCAGCTATTGCAAGAAGCATTGCCTGGCGCATGACGATCCGCAGAATGTCCGATCGATGAGCGCCCAGAGCGAGGCGAATGCCGAACTCCTGGCGGCGCTGGCCGACAGAATAGGACAAAACACCGTAAACGCCGACGATGGCCAGCAAAAGCGCGGTTGCTGAAAAACCGCCGACAAGCAGCATCGTGAAACGGGGCTGCGCGCGCGAAGTGCCGATCAGATCTTCGGCCGTCTGGATCGCATCGATGGGTTGATTGCTGTCGACTGCGGCGATCTGTGCGCGTACAGCCGCCACCGCGGCAGTAGGAGCAATGTCGGTCCGCACCAGCAAGTTCATATCGCTCCACGGGAGTTGCGGGAATGGGAGATAGAGTTGCGGCTGCGTTTCCTTCTCCAGGCCTTGGTTTTTGACGTCGGAAGCGACACCGACAACTAGCGCGGCCTCTGGCCGGCGGCCGACGACGATCTTCTTCCCGACTGCAGTCTGGCCGGGCCAGAACTGCCGGGCGAAAGTTTCATTGATGATGACCACCTGGGGCGCAGTAGCGTTGTCGGCGTCCGTGAATGTGCGCCCCGAGCGCATGGGAACGCGCATGGTCTCGAACCAGCGCGGACTGATGGCTTCAATGTCGAGAAAGGGGCGCTCGGCGAGGGGCACTTCGGGCTGCCCCTCTGGAAGCACGGGCGTGATGCGTTTGAAGGTCAGGGGCAGTGCTGCGCTGATGGCTGCGGAGCTAATTCCGGGTTGGGCAGAAACACGCTGGAGTACGTCATTGAAGAAGGCGACTTGCTGATCGGGCTTGGCATATTTTGTCGTCGAGAGCGAGAGATTCATGGTGAGCAGATTTTGCACGTCGAATCCCGGATCAACGTGCATGAGTTGGTCGAAGCTTCGCAGCAGCAGTCCGGCTGCAATCAGCAGCACGAGGGAGAGCGCAACCTGGCAGATAACCAGGAGCGATCGGGTCATGGAGCCGGAGCGACCGGGAGATGCCGATCGGCCTTCCGCGCGCAGCGTAGCATTCAAGTCGACGCGGGCAAGCTGTGCGGCCGGGAAGATGCCGAATGCAACTCCCGCGACCAGTGAGATCGCGAGCGTGAAGAGCAGAACGCGCAAGTCCAGGCTGACGGGGAAACCCTGGGGAACCTGAGACGCTCCCCACGTGGCGAGCGCGCGGGTAGCGGCCCATCCGATTCCGACACCGAGTGCGCCGGCGGTGAGCGCGAGAAGGATGCTTTCAGTCAGGAGTTGACGAACGATGGCACTGCGGCTTGCGCCGATCGCCGCGCGCGTGGCCATCTCCTGCTTGCGTGCAAAGGCGCGCGAAAGTAGCAGGCTGGCCACGTTGGCGCAGGCAATGAGCAGGACCACGCCCACCGCGCCAGTGAGGATAAGGATCTTGGGCCGCACGTCGCCCACAACTTCATCGCGCAGGCTGACTGCCGCCATCGTTGTCCCAGGGGAAGCATCGGGCGCGGTAGGGTTTTGCTCGTGATAGCGCTGATTGAGGATGGCCAGCTCGTTGTTCGCTTCCGCTAATGAAGTGCCGGCGCGGAGGCGCGCAATCATGTTGAGGTATCCGACGCCGAGGCGCAGTCGTTGAGGCGTCATCAGGGAAAGCTCAAAGTACCGCGGGGTAAAAATGTCCGACTGGGGCATGAAGGGAAAATGCGCATCCGCGGGCAAAACGCCCACGACTGTGCTGGATACCGAGTCGAGGGTGACAACGGAGCCGACAATATTCGGGTCGGCATGATAGCGAGCACGCCAGATGACGTCGCTGAGGATGACGACGGGGCGGCCTGCCGGCGTGCCCTCCTGTAGAGTGAACGCGCGGCCCAGTTGCGGATGAATGTCGAGCATCTCGAGAAATCCGGGAGAGACGCGCGCAACGGGAACCTGAATGGGGTCGCCACTTCCAGTGAGATTCAGGTTGTCGCTGGTCCACACCGCAACGGTTTCGAATGAACGGCTGTAATCGCGAACAAGCTCATACCGCAATAGCGTACCGCCGTGGTCTTTCGTGGCGTCTTTCGAGGTAATGCTGACGATCTGCTCGGGATCATGAAACGGAAACGGTCGCAGGAGCAGCGCGTTCGTAACCGTGAAGATCGCTGTATTCGCACCGATTCCAAGGGCCAGTGTGAGAACAACCGCGAGGGTGAAGAGCGGGGTCTTGGCCAGTGTCCGCACGCCGAAGCGCAGGTCGCGAAGGAGAAGCCGCATGCCGAAGGATTATAGGGGATAAGAGGAACGTGACGCTCAGCCTGATGTGCTATTCGCGCCGAAAGCGATTGGCCTTTTCGAACTCGTCGCGCAACTCGGGGGTCCGCAGATTCTCGCGAATGTGGGCGAGTCGCTGTTCGAGAGCCTCGAGAGCGGCCGCGATGGCGTCGGTGTTGGTATGTGCAATGTCGCGCCACATGGAAAACGGACTGGCTCCGAGACGCGTCATCTCGCGAAGAGCCCGGCCACCGACATCCTTCAATTCCGGAGCATCGCCGACTTCGCTTTCGAGCAGGGCACTGAGCGCAGTGGCGACAAATTGTGGTAGATGGCTGACCCAGGCAACCAGTTCGTCGTGGCGGGCGGCGTCGAGATCGATGACTTTGGAGCCCATCGCGACCACCCATTCGCGCCAGCTCAGGATGAGTTCGCGGCCGCGGGGTGTGCGCACAGTATCATGCGCGTCGGTGAAGAGCCACGCTGCGCCACGGAAAAGGTTCGCGTCGCCCAGCTCTGCGCCGCCGCGCTCCTTGCCAGCCATGGGATGACCGGGGAGAAATGCAGCGCAGCCCACCTGGTTGAAGTACTCTGTTCCAGCTTTGGTGATTTGCAGTTTTGTGCTGCCAACATCGGTGACGAGATGGTCTCCGCCGATATGCATGGTAATTTGCGCCATCAGGTCAAGCGTGGCGTAGACGGGCACGGAGAGGATGGTCACGTCGGCTTCACGAGCCGCAGAAATCGGATCGGGCGCAATCGAATCGATGGCGCCAGACTTGAAGGCGATTTGCGCGCCCTCCACGCCGCGATTCCAGCCGGCGATCGATCCTTTGAATCCGGCGGCGCGCAGAGCGAGGCCCACCGATGTGCCCAGCAGGCCGGTACCGAGAATCGCAATGCGTTCTACCATGGATCCTCTCTTGATTCGGACTGTTACCTATTTGCCCCAAACAAATGCCAGGCGGACGATCGAGAGCAAGAAAACACCGATGGCGATACCCCACAGAAACCAAAACATCCTTCCCCTCCAAGCTACAAAGAACGAGAGGATGGCCGCGATATTACCCACTACATCACCTTCATCAATCCGCCTATGGTGATTGTGCATGTCCCAAGCAATAAGGCAAAGAACCACAGCAGCGGCCAACAGTCGTCGTTTCAAAAGGGAGGTGTCGAGACTCCGAGTAAGATCGCCTAACAATTTCATCAAGACTTATCCTTGCCGCTCCGAGACTTTCTCTGATCGCATCGCTCAGCAACTCCGACGGTCGAAACTTCCCTCACATTGTTCTCCCGACTGCCTTGGCGATCACGCGCAGCTCAGCCATTAGTTTTTCAAACTGATCGGGGTACAGCGTTTGCGCGGCGTCGGAGGCGGCTTTGTCGGCGTTGGGATGAACTTCAACAATGATGCCGTCGGCTCCGGCGGCGACGGCGGCTCGTGCCATGGGAGCGACCATTTCGCGATGGCCGGTGCCGTGCGACGGGTCGCCGACGATGGGGAGATGCGAATATTTTTTGACGACGGGAATGGCGGAGATGTCCATCGTATTGCGCGTAGCTGTTTCGTAGGTGCGGATGCCGCGCTCGCAGAGGATGACGTCGTAGTTGCCGCCGGACATGATGTATTCGCTTGAGAGCAGCAGCTCTTCGATGGTGGCGGCAATTCCGCGCTTGAGCAGAACCGGCTTGCGAGCTATGCCTAGTTCGCGAAGCAGGTTGAAGTTCTGCATATTGCGCGCACCCACCTGAAAGCAATCGACAAGGCCAAGCATCGGCTCGATCTGCGCTATCTCCATGACTTCGCTGACGACGAGAAGGCCGTTGGCGCGGGCGGCATCGTACATGAGTTTCAACCCTGGAATGCCCATGCCCTGAAAAGCATACGGCGAGCTGCGCGGCTTGTAGGCGCCGCCGCGCAGAAAGCTGGCTCCTGCGGCCTTTACGCGCTTTGCAGTCTCGAAGATCTGATCTTCATTTTCGATGGAGCAGGGACCAGCCATCACGACAACCTGTTCGCCACCGAGCTTTACGCCGTTCGCGAATTCAATGACGGTTCCTTCGGGGCGGAAGCCTCTGCCGGCCAGTTTGTACGGCGAACTGATGCGGTGAACGTGGAGCACGCCGGGCAGATTCTCGAATTTGGTGATGTCAATGGTTGCCGTGGGGCCCACTCCGGCAAGAATGGTTTGGGTTGCGCCCGTGGTGCGATGAACTCCAACTCCTGCTTCGACCATGACTTCAATGACGAAGTCAATCTGTTCTTCGGTGGCCTTCTCCTGCATTGCGACAATCATTTTTCGTTCCCTGTCTCGGGCGCATCTGCGCCGGTGCCTTGGCCCTTGAGGGCATTTCTTTCTGAAGCCAACTCGTTCCTCTGCAATGCCCGCATCACGTCGATGATGCGCTCGTAGATATGGGTCAACTCGATGTCGGGTAAAGGCCCCTTGTTGGCGGCGCGCACGTTGGCGTAGATGACTTTTTCGCGAGCCGGCTCATAGACCGGCAGGGAGGTCGCGACTTTCAGATGACCGATCATCAACGCGGCGCGGGCCCGCTCGCTCAGCAGTTCCACAAGCTGGCGGTCCAGAATATCGATTTGATTTCGCAATTCTTCCAGCGTCATTCCATCCTCGTGATGCGCCCGGGGTGTGGACCTCTTGCGAGGCCGGCCCACCCCGGTGCGTGGGAACAAGAGTTGAACCGAAGCAGCGGCCTGCGCTATGGCGGGCCGCCCAGAACCGCGTAACTACTGGGCCAGCGCCGCCTGGGGCAGACGCAGACCCTTGATAAATCGCGCCACGACTTCGGGCGCTGCTCCTGGATCAGACCGCTCGATCAACTCCACAATCGCGCTGCCGATGACCGCGGCATCCGCAAACTCCGCCACCTGCGCAACATGTTCCGCAGTGGAGATGCCGAATCCGACGGCGACCGGCAGCCCAGTCCATCGGCGAATGCGCGCGACGAGAGCGGCCGCGTCCGTGGTCATACTTTGCTGCTTGCCGGTAATGCCAACGCGCGAAATAGCGTAGACGAATCCTTTGGCGTATGTGGCGATTGCTTCGAGACGTTCGTCGGCACTGGTAGGCGCGGCAAGAAAAATCGGGGCAAGCCCGACGCGATTCATCTGCGCCAGGTATTCGCCGGCCTCTTCGACAATCATGTCGACAATGAGAACGCCATCTGCGCCTGCGGCCGCTGCATCGTCTGCAAATCGAGACAAGCCATAGCGCAACACGGGATTGAGATAGGTGAAGATAACGAGCCCGGCATTGGGCCGTGCGGCACGAATCTCGCCGGCAATTCTCAGCACATCGGCCATGCTGGTTCCACGGGCGACGGCACGCTCGCTGGCGCGTTGGATCACGGGGCCGTCGGCCAGCGGGTCGCTGAAAGGAACGCCGAGTTCAATCACGTCAGCGCCTGCATCGATTGCGCCAAGCGCGATAGCGCGCGTGATCTCGACGCTGGGATCGCCGGCCGTCAGATAGACGACCAGGCCTGGTTTGTGACTGAAGCTAAGCGCCATTGAAGTCGGTCAAGCTCCCTGGATTTTCAGTTCGCGAGCAATGATGCCCATATCCTTATCGCCGCGGCCAGAAAGATTTACTACCAGTATGTCACGCGGCGAGAACGATGGAGCGATACGCAGGCACTCGGCAACCGCGTGCGCACTCTCAAGTGCGGGCAGAATGCCTTCCGTCCGCGCCAGCTTCACAACGGCCTCGAGCGTAGCCACGTCATCCTGCGAAACATATTCAGCGCGGCCGGAGTCATGCAGCGCGGCATGCTCGGGACCGATGGAGGCATAGTCCAACCCGGCTGAGACGGAGTGCGTCTCGGCGATCTGTCCGTTTTCATCCTGCAGCACGTAGGAGAATGTGCCCTGCAGAACGCCGGGGACACCGCCGCTGAATCGCGCAGCGTGCTGGCCAAGTTCAGTGCCTCTACCGCCAGCTTCAACCCCGATCAGCCGCACGCTGCGATCGGGAATGAATTCGTAGAAAGCCCCAATTGCATTCGATCCGCCGCCCACGCAAGCGATGACCGCGGTAGGCAGGCGACCCTCTTTTTGGAGGATCTGCTCCTTCATCTCGCGACTGATGCAGCGATGAAAATCGCGAACCATCGTTGGGTAGGGATGAGCACCCAAAGCGCTGCCCAACAAATAATGCGTTGTCCGCACATTGGTGACCCAGTCCCTCATGGCCTCGCTGATAGCGTCTTTAAGCGTTTTGGATCCGGAAGAAACGCCGCGGACTTCTGCCCCGAGCAGGCGCATCCGCAGGACATTCAGCTCCTGGCGCTCCATGTCCACGTCGCCCATGTAGATGACGCACTCCATGCCGAGCAGCGCGCAGACGGTGGCGGTGGCTACGCCGTGCTGGCCCGCGCCGGTTTCGGCGATGATGCGCTTCTTGCCCATGCGCTTCGCGAGGAGTCCCTGGCCGAGGGCGTTGTTGATCTTGTGCGCACCGGTGTGAAGCAGGTCTTCGCGCTTGAGGTAAATCTTCGCGCCGCCGAGTTCTTCAGTCAGTCGCTTGGCAAAGTAGAGAGGTGTGGGCCGACCGGCAAAGTCCTTGAGTAAGCCACCGAGTTCGGTCTGGAACGCAACATCGGCTTTGGCGATATCGTATTCGCGTTCGAGTTCGAGCAGCGCGGCCATCAGCGTTTCGGGGACGTACCGGCCGCCGTAAATGCCAAAGCGCCCGGGACGCGACTCCGATGCGGCGGATGGAAGGATCACTGATGCCATGGAGTCGGCCTCCTGCAGAATCTAGCGAATGAAACGATCTCTTCCAGTTTACTAGGACCCGCGGAAGCTGCGGAATGGGGGGTCTGGTCAGCTCTCGCGCTTGCTGAGGGCCGATGCAGCCCGCGCCTGCGTAACGAATGCGCGTACCTTTGCAGGATCCTTGTGGCCGGGAGCCGATTCGACGCCAGTGACGACGTCCACGCCCCATGGCTTGAGCAGTGCGACGGCCTCGGATACGTTCTCGGGAGTAAGGCCGCCGGCGGCAACGAGCGTATGGGAGGAGTGCGGCTTTCTGAAGAGCATGGAAGCCGCGGCATCCCAGTCGAATGAGATTCCGGTTCCACCAACAGCGGTAGCGGTACGGGAGTCGACGAGGAGCGCGTCGATATTTCTGTCTAACGCGAGAGCGGCGGCCTGGGCAGCCACGCCTGGATTGAAGTGCAGTGTCTGCAGGATGCGGAGAGTGGGACCGAACTTGTCGCGCAAGCGGGATCGGATGTCTGGGCTCGCTGCAAACTGCAATTGAACCCCGGTCAGATTGCAGACACTCACGACTGCTGCTATTTCATCGAACGTTGCGTCGACGAACACTCCGATTTTCTCAAGTGCGGTCTGCAGATCAGGAACGATTCTAGCGACTTGCTCGCGCGTGACGCGACGCGGGCCTGGCGCGAAAACGAACCCAAGGGCGTCGGCACCGGCTTCAGCGGCGAGCATCGCGTCTTCGAGCGAAGTATTGCCGCAGATCTTGATCCAGAGGCTCATCGGATGACTTTGGAACCTGCGAGCAGAGCGGAGAGAGCAGCGCCGGGGTCAGGCTGGCGCATCAGGCTCTCACCGACGAGGAAAGCGTGGAAGCCGGCAGTCCGCAGGCGATCGATGTCCTCTGAAGTCGCAATGCCGCTTTCGGCGACGCGAACGACGCTGGGCGGAATGCGATCAACCAGTTCGAGAGATATTTCCATGCGCACGTCGAAAGTTTTGAGGTCGCGATTGTTGACGCCAATAGCGTCGGCGCCGTTCTCGCCGAGGGCGTCAAGCACCGCGTCAAGTTCGTTTGCGGTGTGAACTTCGACGAGCACATCGAGCGCATGCTCGTGAGCGGCAGCGGCAAATCGCCTCAATTCTGCATTGGTGAGCGCGGCGGCAATCAGCAGGATGGCGTCGGCGTAGTGAGCACGCGCCTCGACAATCTGGTACTCGTCGACGGTAAAGTCCTTGCGAAGACAAGGCAGGCTCACAGCGGTTGAAGCGATTTCAAGGTTGCTCAGGCTCCCCTGGAAGAAAGGCTCGTCGGTGAGCACTGAAAGCGCAGCAGCACCGCCATCCTGATATGCCTTGGCGAGCCAAGCCACATCGAGGTCCTCGCGGATGAGTCCCTTTGACGGTGAAGCTTTCTTGATTTCGGCAATGATCGCCGGTTCGGACAACGCACGGCGGCGCAGAGTCGATGCCCAGCCGCGTGGCTGATGAAGGCTGGCCGTCCGCGCGAGTTCGGCGAGCGGCACCCGCGCTTTGGCTGCGGCAACAGTGGCTCGCGTTGTATCGAGAATCTTGTCCAGTCGAGTCGACATGCGCTGGCTTGAGTATACGAGGCACACTATGAATCCGGCGGGGGCGTGGAGTTGAAGAATCCCAACCACGCAGATCAAACACAAGAGCAGACCGAATACAGGGAAAGCTAGCTCTGGTGGGCCCGGAGGGATTCGAACCCCCAACCAAGGGATTATGAGTCCCCTGCTCTAACCGTTGAGCTACAGGCCCGCTGCCGGCGGGTTATCCCACAACTCAAGTGTGACATACGGGGGGAAAGGCGTCACCCCGTCTTCGCAAACGTGGATTCGGCAACAAGCTGGGATCGGAGAACTGGGGATTCGGGATGAGGAGTGTAGCTTGGCTTGCTGTGATTTCCTGAAGAGTGCGGTTCGCGATCATGCCGGGGAGGAACTGGGCGGAAGGATTTTGCCGATACACTCACCGAAACCGACGCGAGGCAGGCCGGGGGACTGGCAGTAGCCGCAAAAGATCACTTGATCACCGTCTTCGAGGAATGTGCGGATTTCGCCCGTGGGAAGTTTGAGAGGTTCGGCGCGGTGTTTCATCTCGAGGAGGCAGCCTTCGGAGCCTTCCTCCGGTCCGGAGATGGTGCCGGTGGCGAGCAGGTCTCCGGGGCGCATGTTGCATCCGCTGCTCGCATGATGGGTGAGGAGTTGGGACGGGGTCCAATATAAATCGCGAAGGTTTCCGTGGCTGAGCCGGACGGGATGGATACCCACCTGGCGCATCTCTTCGGATTGCAGGAAGACATCGAGGGTAACGTCGAAGCCGGCGTGGGTGGAATCGCTGGAGGTAAGGTACGCGAGGGGCGCGGGGTCGCCTTCGGGGCGAACTGCGGCGGGCACCCGGTAGGGTGCGAGCGCCTCCATCGAAATGATCCATGGTGAGATCGAGGTTGCGAAGTTTTTGGCGAGGAACGGACCGAGTGGTTGGTATTCCCAGGACTGAATGTCGCGCGCAGACCAGTCGTTGAGGAGGCACAGACCGAAGATGTGCTGCTCTGCCTTGTCGATTGGGATGGACTGACCGAGGGGATTGCCGGGACCGACGAAGATGCCGACTTCGAGTTCGTAGTCGAGGGAGCGGGACCTGCCGAATGTTGGCTCGTCGGCGGTTGGTGACTTTGTCTGGCCGTGGGGGCGGCGAACATCTGTCCCGCTGACGACGATCGAGGAAGCGCGACCGTGGTAGCCGATAGGGACATATTTATAGTTGGGCAGCAGCGGATTGTCAGGGCGGAAGAGTTTGCCGACGCGCGTGGCGTGATATATCGAGGCGTAAAAGTCGGTGTAGTCGCCGATTTGTGCGGGCAGTTGCATCTGTACATTGCGCACGGGCACGAGGAGAGGTTGCATGCGTGCTTTTGTAGCGGAATCCGCGCTTGCGGCAAGGAGAGCCGTGAGTTGGCTGCGGAGACCGGACCAGGTTTCGGAGCCTAGAGCCATCAGATCATTCAGCGCTTCCTCAGTGCACGCTTTGATAGCATCCTGATCGAGTTCGCGAAGCAGTCCCTGGCGAGCGCAGCCGCGCAGATCGAGTACCTCGTCGCCGATGGCAACACCGATGCGTGTCTCTCCGTTGTGGCTGAAGACGCCGTAGGGCAGATTCTGCAGCGGGAAATCGGCTCCAGGCTCGTTTGCGCTTTCGACCCAGCTCATCACAGCCATTCCAGGGACTCCATGTCGTGAATTGGTTCTTCAAAGGAGCAGCTTCCAATGCCCAGGAAAAACTCGCGGCGAAGTGTCGCGATTTGTTCGGTGGTCCAGCTTTGATTACGCCAGCGAAGTGAGTCCGCGCTAACTTTCCATGCGGCGGGAGCCTCTTCGGTGAGCAGGCGCGTGGCCTCCTCGACATCGCCACCGAAGAAGAGGAGGGCGGCGGCAGCGGACAGATTCATGAATCCGTGCATCACGCCGGTTGGGCTCTGCGGATGGTAGGTCAAGGCTTGCATTGAGCGCAGCGGATGATGCAACCCCGCGGTTGCCTTAAATGGAAGTCGACGGTCGGCGAGTGTCTTCAGCAATTGCGCAACATCGGCAATGGCGGGGATTGCCTCCGGAACTATTCCGCCCATCCTTATTTTCGCCCGCGCGCCGGCAGCTTTGATCGCCTCAAGAGCGGGGAGACTGCTCGCGTGGATCGACACCTCAAAGTATGCCATCACGTTTCGTGGGACCTGTCGTGCGATGCGTTCGATTGCGGCTGGCTGGCTGCATTTGATCTCAACGCTTTCGATGGAAAGTCCCGAATCGATGTGTTTGGCCAGGACTGCCAAGTCGGCATTTTCTGCGGCGATCATGCTAAGCGCAAAGGAGCCGAGAGAAGGGCCAGCGATCGAACGAAATTCATCGAGGCGATCGAGGTTCAGGATAAAGCGGCCGAGGGCTGCGCTGTGTTTGCTGCGGCGGTACTTGAGGTAGTTGTCAGCGGCCGGGCTCAGGTCGAGGTTCGCAGGCGGATAAAGGCCTGCATAGTCAAAGAGGCCCGCGAGCAAGGTTTCAATAGCGGTCATTTCTTCTTCGACTTGGTCTTTGAGCCCTGCTTGAAATGTTTTTTCAGCCCCTGCCAGCATTCGAAATATTCATGTTGCAGGATGCGGGTGTTCATCGCAAACTCGGTGGGACGGACGACAAGCTGAGTTTCGAACATGAACGCCAGGGTGTTGGCCAGGTAGTGCGGCTTGAGTTCCGCAGCGGTTGCGCGTTCGAAGGTTTCGGCATCAGGTCCGTGACCGGCCATGCAGTTGTGCAGGCTGGCTCCCCCGGGTACGAAGCCTTCAGCCTTGGCATCGTAGGCGCCGAAGACGAGGCCCATGAATTCGTTCATCAGGTTGCGATGGAACCAGGGCGGACGGAAAGTATGCTCAGCGACCATCCAACGCGGCGGAAAGATCGCGAAGTCGCAGTTGGCGGTACCGGGAACATTGGACGGCGCGCTGAGCACGGTGTAGATGGATGGATCGGGGTGATCGAAAGAAACGGTGTTGATGCAGTTGAACAGGGCGAGGTCGTATTTGTAGGGCGCGTAGTTGCCGTGCCATGCCACGACATCGAGCGGAGAGTGATCGATGACGGCGGACCAGAGGCGGCCGAGAAATTTAGATGTAATGCGGAAATCGCCGTCGCGATCTTCAAAGGCCGCAACAGGCGCTTTGAAATCGCGCGGATTGGCGAGCCCGTTTGCGCCGATAGCGCCGAGTTCGGGAAGACGGAAGGGCAGGCCATAGTTTTCGCAGATGTAGCCGCGCGCCTGTTTCTCGGCAAGCACTACGCGAAACTTGATGCCGCGGGGAATAACGCAGATTTCGCCGGGAGCGACATCGAGGATACCGAGTTCCGTATGAAAGCGAAGGGCGCCGAGTTGAGGAACGATCAGCAGTTCGCCATCGGCGGTATAGAAGAAGCGATCCTGCATGGACATATTGGCAGCGTAGAGGTGAATGGCAACGCCCTGCTGCATGGCAGGATCGCCGTTGCCGCCAAGTGTGACGATGCCGTCGACGAAGTCAGTCTTCTCTTTGGGAACGGGCAGCGGATCCCAGCGAAGCTGATTCGGCGAAGTGGGAACCTCAAGAAACGGGCCGCTGCGAATGAGTCGTGCGGGAATCTCTTCGTAAGGCCGATGGGTGACCGAGGGGCGGATGCGATAAGTCCAGGAGCGGCGATTAGTGGCGCGCGGTGCGGTAAATGGGGATCCACTGAGCTGCTCGGTATAGAGGCCGAGAGGATGTTTTTGCGGTGCGTTCTGCCCCGGCGGCAAACCTCCTTCGACGGCTTCGGTCGCAAATTCATTTCCAAAGCCGGTCTGGTACCGGAATCCATCAGCCATGCTTTTCACCTTTCACAAGCGGTTCTGCCGGGCGCGGTTTTCGGCCTCGTGCATTGCTTCGTAAATCTGGTCAAAACTGGAAACTGCAAACAGCAGCTTGTGCAGCTCATCCACCTTTACCGGAGTCGCGAGCACCTCGTCCAATGAAAAGTCGTGGATAGCGCAATGTCCTTCGGTGACGTTCATGCATTCGCCGTGGGAACTGATCAGGCCGCTGCCGTAGACCTTGACTTCATCTTTCTCGCGAATCAATCCGAACTCCACGGTATACCAGAAGAGGCGCCCAAGCTTCTCCAAGACCGCTTCATCGTCGATGGACGCGCAGACGCTGCCGTAGCGCTCGAGAAAATCGGCAAAGACTTTATGCGCGTGCATCGGGACGTGCCCGAAGACGTCGTGAAAGATGTCGGGCTCCGGCGTGTATTCGATCGACTCGCGGCTGCGCAGCCAGGTCGTGGTGGGAAAGCGGCGCGCGGCGAGCATCTCAAAGAAAGCCGGCGCCGGCAGAAAGCCGCTGACCGGCGTGGAATTCCACCCCGTGCGCGGCTCAAGGCGGGCGCTGATCGTGGAAAGCCGGGGAAGGCGGTCGCGTTGAAGGCCGATGATTTCAAAGCCGTCGAGGTAGGCCCGCGATGCGTGCTTTTCGAGCTCCGGAAACACACGGCCCACGAGCTCTGCCCAAACGGCGTGCTGTTCGTCGGTGTAGACAGAGTAGTCCTGCTCAATCAGGTAGGGAACGGCGACGGAAAGCGCTTCGGTTTTCATCTCACCTCTCCTACAGATTTCCGCGTGCCTGTTGTTCGCGCTCGATGGCTTCGAAAAGCGCCTTGAAATTGCCTTTGCCGAAGCTGCGGCTTCCCTTGCGCTGGATGATCTCGAAGAACAGCGTGGGGCGATCTTCCACGGGGCGCGTGAAGATCTGCAGCATGTAGCCTTCAGGATCGCGATCGACGAGAATGCCAAGCTTTTCAAGTTCATCGACCGGCTCATCGATGGCGCCCACCCGGCTTTGCAGTTCGGTGTAGTACGCGTGCGGGACATGCAGGAACTCGATGCCCTGCTCGCTGAGCTTGCTGACCGTATGCAGAATGTCGTCGGTAGCCAGCGCAATGTGCTGCACGCCGGGGCCGCCGTAGAACTCGAGATACTCCTCGATCTGGGACTTCTTCTTGCCTTCGGCCGGCTCATTGATGGGGAACTTGACGTAACCGTTGCCGTTGGCCATCACCTTCGACATCAGAGCCGAGTATTCGGTGGAAATGTCCTTGTCGTCGAAGTGCTGGTAGAGCGAGAAGCCCATGACATTAGCGTAGAACTTCACCCACTCGTCCATCTCGTGCCAGCCCACGTTGCCGACCATGTGGTCGATGTGGATCAGGCCGGTAGGCCGTGCGATCAGGTCGCGTTCGACAGCGCGATAGCCGGGAAGGAACGCGCCGGTGTAATTCTTGCGTTCGACAAAAGTGTGGATCGTGTCGCCATAGGTGCGGATGCTGGACATGACAACCTGCCCGCGCTCATCGGCGAGAACGTAAGGCTGGGCGACGCTGACGGCGCCACGATTCGTGGTTTCGCTCCATGCGGCACGGGCATCGTCGACCCACAGCGCAATGACCTTGACGCCATCTCCGTGGCGTCCGACGTGCTCGGCAATCGCGTTACCGCCGCGCAGAGGCGTGGTAAGCACGAACCGGACTTTTCCTTGCTGCAGAACGTAGGAGGAGCGGTCGCGTTGACCAGTCTCCGGCCCCGCATAGGCGACCAGCGACATGCCAAAAGCCGCGCGATAGAAGTAGGCTGACTGGCGGGCGTTGCCGACGTAAAACTCGACGTAGTCTGTCCCTTTGAGGGGCAGAAAGTCCTGGCCGGGGGCGATGGTCTGCGAAAGCTGTGCGGGAGCAGAGTGCACGGTGGCGCTCATGCGGTACCTCCTATGCCGGGACCAAGGGGAGCAAAAGGGGAGTATTCCCGGCTGACCCATACTCTAGGACGCGCCGAAGGCACTGAGAATAGGCATCGCACCAAAAAATTGGGGTCAAAACCTAATGGCATTAAGCATAATGGGATTGCAGCTTAAGGATTTCTGGCATATGAGTCACAAGACAAGACCGAACAAGATTGACCTGGATGCGATTGCGTGGAAGATCCTGGAGGCCCTGCAGCAGAATGCCCGGGTTTCATTCGCGGAGTTGGGACGGAAGATCGGGCTTTCGACGCCCGCCGTGGCCGAACGCGTTCACCGCCTTGAAGAGGCCGGTGTCATTGCCGGCTATCACGCATCGCTCAACACCACCAAGCTCGGCGTGCCCATACGCGTCCTTGTGCGGCTCACCATCCCGGGGGGCGAGTTGCAGATAAGCCGCACGGTAACTGCGCTCAAAGATCTGAGCGAGATCAGCCGCTGTCACCGGATTACCGGCGCCGAGTCGTTCGTGATTGAAGCCGATGTGGTCTCAATCCGGCACCTCGAAGCGCTGATCGACCGGCTCTCCGCGCTCGGCGCGACTTCGACGTCGACAGTTCTGTCATCCCCGGTGGAGCGGCGGGATCACCAGGCGAAGCAGATCGAGTCGTTCGCGAAATACATTTGAGGTCGGCGAACCATGCGGCTCTTCATCGGAATTCCATTAGCCTCCGAAGCCGTCGCCGCACTCGAACGCCTTTCGCGCAGCCTGCGATCCGCCGGCGACAATCTCCGCTGGGGTTCCCCCGAGACCTGGCACATCACCCTGCAATTCCTGGGCGAGACCTCAATCGAGAGCTACGCCTGCCTGGCACAGCACCTAAGCGTGATCAAATCGCCGGCGGTTCCCGTCTGGCTTCATGGGACAGGTTTTTTCGACCGCGCCGGCGTGTTCTTCGCCGGAGTAAATGTGTCGCCCGAACTGCGCGGACTTGAGCGACTGGTTGCAGCGGCGACAGCACAGTGCGGAATCGTTGCCGATGAGCGCCCCTATCACCCGCACGTAACACTAGCGCGCACCAAAGGCGCCAACAAAGCACATGCGCTCCGAACACTCAAAAGCCGTCTCAAAAGCGAAATAGAATTCCCCGCCTTTACCGCAAAGGAATTCCTGCTATACGAGTCTTTTCTAAGTTCCGACGGCGCCCGCCACGAAGTTCGCGATCGCTTTCCCCTAGGCTCAACCGCCGAGTTTTGAAAAGAGCACGGCGAGTTTGAAAGGACACAGCAAGTTTCGGAAGGGACACAGCAAGTTTTGAAAGGCAGCGAGTCTTTGAAAGGGCACGGCTTTAGCCGTGCCGTGAAAGCCACATAGACGACAGGGGCTTTAGCCCCTGAAGGATGTTTTCGATCACTTCCCAGAAATATCAATCGCTCCCCTTGCGCTTCTACACGAAGTGCCGTACTGTTCATGTAGAAGTGAAAGGGAAGCATGGCCCCTGATCGTATTGACCTTCCACAAGGAACCTTGGATCTTCTGATTCTCCGGACGCTTGCCCTCGGCAGCCAGCACGGGTTGGCCATCTCTGAGCGAGTCCAGCAGATGTCGAGTGATGTGTTGCGGATTCAGCAAGGTTCGCTGTATCCCGCACTTCATCGGCTGGAGCGCCGCGGCTTGATCAAGGCTCATTGGGGAACGTCAGAGAACAACCGTCGCGCGAAATTCTACGAGCTCTCAAAGAGCGGACGCCGGCAACTCGAAGTGGAGACCGACGCCTGGGCGAAACTGACGACTGCCGTGGCCCAGGTGCTGGGAACGGCTTAGGAGGCGCAGATGCTGAGTGATTTGATTTTCCGTCTTCGGTCCCTGTTCCGGCGGAGCGCCGTCGAGAACGAACTTGACGAGGAACTGCGCTTTCATCTCGAGGAGCAGGTCGAGAAACTCATTCGCTCAGGCCTCACCCGAGAGGAAGCCATGCGGCAAACCCGGCTGCAGTTCGGCGCCATGGATCACGTCAAGGAGGATTGTCGAGAATCGCGTGGCATCACATTTCTCGAAACCACGGCCCGCGATATTCGCTATGCGTTACGACAGCTAGTGAAGACGCCGGCATTCACCATCACGGTGCTTCTGACACTGGCGCTGGGAATCGGAGCGAATGCTGCGATCTTCACGCTGGTGAACGCGGTCTTATTAAGGAAGCTTCCTGTCGCCGATCCAGCATTGTTGGTGCGCCTCGGCGATAACAACGATTGTTGCGTGGGTTCCGGCAATCGGCAGGATGGCGACTTTGCCATGTTCTCAACCGACACGTATGGGCAACTGAAGAAAAATGCGCCGGAATTTCAAGAGCTCGCGGCGATGCAGGCCGGTTTCTGGGGGCGGCCCATCATTGCGCGGCGCGACGCCACGCGAGAGCCCGCACGCTCAGTGGCGGCCGAGTTTGTCTCCGGCAACTACTTCCGCACGTTTGGACTGCAGCCGCGCGCTGGCCGCTTGCTGATGGACACAGACGATACGCAAGGCGCGCCCATGACAGCAGTGATGGACTATGGGGCCTGGCAGCGCAATTACGCGGGCGATGCCTCAGTGGTGGGAAGCACATTCTGGATAAACACAAAGCCGGTTACGGTCGTTGGCATTGCGCCTGAAGGCTTCTATGGCGATCGCATGTCGGTCACTCCAGCGGAATTTTATTTGCCGATCGAGACCATGCCAGAGCTGGCGAATTCGCCGTACGTTCACGATCCCGAACAGGACTGGCTCTACATTGTTGGGCGCATCAAACCGGAGGTGGCGATCGCTCCGCTGCAACAGAAGGTGACAACTCTGCTGCAGCAGGCACTCGCAACAGACGAGACTTTTTCATCGGAGCTGGGCAAGACAGTGCTAAAGAAGGCTCATGTCGTGCTGACGCCGGGCGGCGCGGGCATCCAGGCAATGCAGGAATGGTACGGATCGAAGCTGCATCTATTGATGGGCATTGCAAGTCTTGTGCTGTTGATCGCCTGCGCGAACATTGCAAACCTGCTACTGGTGCGTGGGATGGCACGCCGCGCGGAGATCTCAATGCGCGCTGCGCTGGGAGCCATGCGCGGAAGAATCATTCGTCAGTTGCTTACCGAGAGTATCGTGCTTGCCCTGGTGGGCGGTATCGTCGGACTCGGCGTCGCCTACGCGGGAGCGCGCATGCTGCTGATGTTGGCTTTCCCCGGAGCCGAAAGCATACCGATCCACACCGGCCCGTCCCCCTCAGTCCTGGAGTTTGCGTGTGGTCTGTCAGTGCTGACCGGGGTTCTCTTCGGCGTGGCGCCGGCGTGGATTGCGGCACAGGCGGGTCCGATCGACGCCGTGCGCAGCGGCACGCGAACGACAACGATGGGAGTTTCTGTTTTGCAACGTGGACTGGTGGTGGTTCAGGTTGGACTTTCGCTGGTGCTGCTGGTTGTGGCCGGATTGTTTCTGCAGAGCCTGAAGAAACTCGAGGGCACAGACCTCAAGCTCGACGCGAGAAACCGCTACATCGTTCACATCAATCCTCAAACCGCAGGCTATACACAAACCCAACTTGAAGCACTCTACCGGACCATGGAGGAGCGCTTCCATGCGCTGCCGGGCGTGGCGAAAGTGGGCATTGCCTCGTATACGCCGATGGACGACAACAACAACGGCTGGGGCGTCCAGGTGCAGGGACAGCCCTTCTTGAATGTCGGAGCCTCGGTCATACGAGCGAATGCGGAGTATTTCGATTCTGTCGGAACGCGGGTCGTGATGGGGCGCGGGATCGACACGCGCGATACGCCGGCCGCTACCACCGTCGCCGTGGTGAACGAGACATTTGTCAAAGACTTGTTCAAGCCGGGTGAGAATCCGATTGGACGTCATTTTGGACATCCGGGGACAGATTCGACAGGAGATTTCGAGATCGTCGGAGTCGTGGAGGATACGGTTTACACCAGCGTGCGCAAGAAGGATCACCTGATGTATTTCGTCCCGATGATGCAGCGTCCGAAAAGCGCGATTCAGCCCATTGAAAAAGACGATTCGCTCTATCTTGGATCAATCGTGCTTGCCACCGATCGCCCCATGAACGACATGGAAAAACTTGCCCGGGCCACGCTTGCCGACATCAATCCGAACCTGACAGTTGCGCAGTTTGAGACTTTCAATGAGCAGATTGCCGACCGGTTTACTGAGGAAAGAATGATTTCGCGACTTGCAACACTCTTTGGTACATTGGCGCTGCTGCTGGCGGTCATTGGCTTATACGGCGTGACCGCATATTCCGTCGTGCGGCGGACTCCGGAGATTGGTATTCGCATGGCGCTCGGTGCCGAGCGAGGCGAGGTGGTTGCGATGGTGATGCGGGGAGCGATGATTCAAGCCGCGCTTGGGCTGTTAATCGGAATCCCTGTTGCGCTAATCTGCGTGCGATTCTTGAAGTCCCAGCTCTATGAGATCACCAGCGCCGATTTCAATGTGATGGCTGGTGCAATTGTGACCCTGGCTCTGGCAGCATTCGTCGCTGGAATCATTCCCGCACGGCGCGCCGCATCCATAAATCCTGTGAGCGCTTTGAGGATGGAGTAGCTTGATGGGCTCAGAAGGTCCGCGGACCGGCAAAACCTGGCTCTCGGCGCTGTCGCCCCCCGGCCCTTCCCACGTCCTTCCAGATGCCACCTCCTGCGCCCACTCCAGCCGATGTCAATATCCCCCGCGCCAAAATCCCCCCCATGTCGCTCATTCTGTTGCCAAAATAAATACTCCGAACTTTGCAGGTTATTTCTCGCAACTCCCTACACTTGTCAGTGTGGACAAAAGAAGGACCGGCAAGACGACGACTCGATTCCGAGGGCATGAAATCACATCCGGCCCGTCCGCAGTGATTCGAGAGTCCGACATGATGAGTCAGCGCACCACAATCCGGTACAAGCATGCCCGAAAAACAGTGCGAATCCGGTTAAGCTGCTATTTATGAGTACTTTAGATCTTAAGTTATTTATTTGCAACAGTTTGGAATACCCTTAATCGGCTAACTCAAATGGAATCAGGGACTTGATTAAAAATCGTTAATTTTCCAAAGGCACACAAAGAGCAACCATTCGGTTGCACAATTCCGAGCCGCTTCAGACGATAGCTGTCACTCTGAGGGAACAGGCAAGCGGTGTCATTCTGATCGACCAGGCAAGCGGTGTCGTTCTGAGGGACCAGACAAGCGGTGTCATTCTGAGGGAACGGGGCCCCAAACGTAGTTCAGTTTGGGGGTGGTGAGCGAAGAATCTGCTTTTGTCTTTCGCGGGTTCTGCAACGGACGTTGGCGGACGCTAGCGCCCATCCCGGCCGGTCCCTGACGTCACCGCGGCTTGGGGTCCACGTCTCCGGCGCCCGCCCCCGCCGCGCCCGTTTGTGCCTCTCGCCAGCAGCAACTATGATCTTCGCTAATGCAATCAGACCATAACTGTGCGGACGTCCGGGAGGCGCTGTGACGATCTCCGCCCCTCCGCCGCAAGATACGAAGTCCCAGCTCCGCAAGACCATGGGCTTCTGGGATGTGCTGCTGTTCAACATCGCCACGGTTTTGGGACCGCGGTGGATCGCCGCGGCCGGCCACAACGGAACGTCCTCGATCAGTCTGTGGGTCATTGCGGCGCTCTTCTTCTTTGTACCGGGAGCGCTCGTCATCAATGAGCTTTCGTCGCGGTTTCCCGAGGAAGGCGGCCTCTACGTGTGGTCCAAGGAAGCCTTCGGCGACTTTCACGGCTTCGTGGCGGGCTGGGCTTACTGGATATACACCGTCTTTTATTTTCCGGGGCTCTTGCTGGCCAGCGCGTCGATGGCCGCATATATTGTCGGTGGCCGCGGAGCGCAGCTGGCGCAGGATCGGACATTCCTGCTGAGCGTCTCGCTGGGATTGCTGCTGGTAGCGGTGGTGCTGAATATCATCGGCCTGAACATCGGCAAGTGGTTGCAGAACGCGGGAGGCGTAGGCACCTACCTGCCGCTCTTGATTCTTGCAGTTGTGGCGCTGATTGTCGTCTTCAAACACGGCTCGGCTACGCACTTTACGGTACAGAACATGATGCCGGCGTGGAACTGGGACACGGTCAATTTCTGGTCGCAGATCGCCTTCGCATTTACGGGGTTGGAACTTGTCTCTGCGATGAGTGAAGAGGTGCGCGACCCAAGGCGGACGTTGCCACGTGCGGTCTTCGGAGCCGGTGCCCTGATCGCGCTCATGTATATCTGCGGCACGTTTGCGATTCTTGCCCTGCTGCCGGCCGCGAGCGTCGATCCGCAGAGCGGAGTGTTCAGCGCGATCACAGTCGGGTCCGTGGCCTTGAAGATCGGTCTCCTCGGGGTACTGGCTGCAATAGTGGCCACTGTAGGCAATGCAGGCGGCGTTGGCAGCACGGTTGCGGGAATTGCACGTGTGCCCTTCGTGGTGGGGATCGACAATTACCTGCCGGCTGCATTCGGCAAGATTCATCCGAAGTGGAAGACGCCTTATATTTCGATATTGGTGCAGGCGACAATATCCGGAGCAATTCTTATCGTCAGTCAGATCAACGAAAAAATGATCGGCGCTTATCAATTTCTTGTAGATGCCGCAATCATCTTGTACTTCATTCCGTTCCTTTACATGTTCGCAGCGGTGATCAAGCTGTCGCGCCGCAAGGACCGTAATGAAAATCCCCACGCAGTGCTTGTGCCGGGCGGGGTCGCCGGGACCTGGATTTGTGGCGGGTTGGGATTTGTCGTTGTCCTCATCGGCATCATTGTTTCGCTGGTCCCCCCAGGGGACTCGTCCAACAAGTTGGCCTTCGAATTGAAGCTGGTCGGAGGAACAGCCGCATCCATCCTGATCGGACTTTTTCTTTATTGGCGCGGCGCCAGTTCAAAAAGAGCCGCCTGATTTTGTTGAAGTTCAACGCGTCGCGTGACGATGTGGACGC
Organism: uncultured Acidobacteriaceae bacterium; assembly: GCA_963838295.1. Classification (GTDB taxonomy): domain Bacteria; phylum Acidobacteriota; class Terriglobia; order Terriglobales; family Acidobacteriaceae; genus Telmatobacter. Next base: position 343,987 of record CAWIQS010000014.1, on the reverse strand, counting down.
TGGTACCATCCAAGATGCTATAGTCTGCAAGTTTGCGTGAGTGAGGAATGGCAGAAAGTTCGAAGCTTCAAAATGTGATCGATTCCAGCTTTGATCCGCAATCGCCGCGCGCGAAGGCGAACCGGACCGCGCTGCTCGAACTGCTTGCAACCATTCGATCGCAGGAAGAGACCATTCGCCTTGGCGGCGGTGCGAAGGCGGCAGCCGCCCAGCACGCAAAGAAGCGCCTGACCGTGCGGGAACGCATGAAACTCCTCCTCGATGAAGGCAGCGAATTCCTCGAACTGGGCCTTTGGGCGGCGTTCGAAATGTATGGGGAGTACGGCGGCGCGCCGGGAGCGGGCGTTGTTACGGGACTGGGCCGCGTATGCGGACGGCTCTGCATGATCATTGCCAACGATGCGACGGTGAAAGCCGGCGCGTTTTTTCCGATGACAGCAAAGAAGGTTCTGCGCGCCCAGAACATCGCGCTCGACAACCGCATTCCGACACTCTACCTCGTCGATTCGGCCGGCGTATTTCTGCCCTTGCAGGAAGATGTCTTCCCCGACACGGACGACTTTGGCCGGGTGTTTCGCAACAACGCGGTAATGAGTTCGCTGGGCATTCCGCAGATCACGGCGATCATGGGCATGTGCGTGGCGGGCGGTGCGTATCTACCAGTAATGACCGATACGGTACTGATGACCGAGGGTTCAGGACTCTTTCTCGCGGGCCCTTCGCTGGTGCAGGCAGCGATCGGCCAGAAGACAGATCCAGAAGAGCTAGGCGGCGCCGCGATGCATGCCGAAATTTCAGGCACCGTCGATTTCAAGGAGCCGGATGACCACCATTGCATCGCGCGGCTTCGTTCGCTCGTAGACAAGCTCGGCAGCAGGAAGCCGGCGGAAGTCACTGAACAGCGATTCAGTCGCACCGCCTATGACGCGAAACAGGATGCACCGAAGCATCCTATTGAGGAAGTCTACGGACTGCTGAATCCTGCGCCCGGCACGAGCAATGTCTACGATATGCACGAGGTAATTGCGCGCATCGCCGACCGCAGCGAATTTGACGAGTACAAGGCGGAATTCGGGCGGACAGTTCTATGCGGATATGCGCGTATCGGCGGTTATGCAGTAGGCATCGTAGCGAACCAGAAGACCAACCAGAACCAGATCGTCGCAATGGGCCCGCAGGCCGGCGCGAAGCGGATTGAAGTGGGCGGCGTAATCTACACCGAGAGCGCGCAGAAGGCCGCGCGCTTCATCATGGATTGCAATCAGAACCTGATACCGCTGGTCTTCCTGCATGACGTGAATGGATTCATGGTGGGTAAAGACGCAGAATGGTCGGGCATCATCCGGGCTGGCGCGAAGATGGTTTCAGCGGTCAGCACCAGCGTGGTTCCGAAGATCACGGTGATTATCGGCGGCAGCTTTGGCGCGGGGCACTATGCCATGTGCGGCAAGGCCTACGATCCGCGGTTTTTGTTTGCATGGCCCACTGCGCGGTATGCCGTGATGAGCGGCGCGTCGGCGGCAGGCACGCTGGCCGAGGTTCGCGCCAAGCAGGTAGAGCGCGGCGGCAAGGTGCTGTCGGAAGCAGAGAGGGCGGCCCTCTACGAAGAGATCAAGTCGACATACGATGCGCAGGCTGATCCGCGCTATGGTGCGGCCCGGCTGTGGATTGACGCCATTATCGATCCTGCAAAGACGAGAGACGTGCTGATCACCGCGCTTGAAGCGTGCGCGATGAATCCGGATGTACCGAAGTTCAACCCGGGAGTGCTGCAGACCTGAGGAGCAACACTGGCCATAGTCTGATATTCATAAACCGGCATCTTAACCAGTCAGCAGCCTGGGCTGGCGTCAACCCCCCGACGTAAAGGAGCCAACAGCATGAGCGTCGCGCTCGAAACAAATGAAAGCCTGTATCCCTTTGTCTTGACCGAGGAGCAGGAGGCACTTCGCCGCGAGATTCGCGAATTTGCAGCGCGGGAAATCGCTCCCAACGTGATGAAGTGGGACGAGGTCAGCGAATTTCCACTCGAGGTGGTGAAGAAGCTCGGCCAGATGGGCCTGCTGGGCATTATCTTCCCGCCGGAGTACGGAGGTGCGGGGCTCGGCTATGTCGATTATGTTCTCGCGATCGAGGAACTGGCGTCGGTCGATGGCTCAATCGGTATCATCGTTGCCGCGCATAATTCGCTGGGCACGAACCATATTTTCCTCGCGGGAAATGAAGCGCAAAAAAGGAAATATGTCTCGAAGCTGGCGACCGGCGAGTGGCTGGCAGCCTGGGGATTGACCGAGCCGGGCGCGGGATCTGACGCCAGCAATTCGCGCACGACCGCGACGAAAAAGGGCGATCGCTACATCCTGAATGGGAACAAGACCTTCATAACGAATGGCCACTATGCCGATGTGGCCGTGGTGATTGCCTCGACCGACAAGAGCAAGGGCACGCACGGTCTTTCAGCGTTTGTAGTGGAGAAGGGGACGAAAGGATTTCGTCCCGGCAAGAAGGAGAACAAGCTTGGTCTGCGCGCCAGCGACACCAGCGAGCTGATTTTCGAAGACTGCGAAATTCCCGAGGAGAATCTGCTTGGCGCGGAAGGCGAGGGTTTCATCGATGCGATGCGAGTGCTGGACGGGGGGCGCATCTCGATCGCGGCTCTGGCGCTGGGGATCGGACGCGGTGCGTTGGATGCAGCCTTGAAATACGTGAAGGAGCGCAGGCAGTTCGGCAAGGCGATTGCCGAGTTTCAAGGCATTCAATGGAAGCTGGCTGACATGGCAACCGAGTTGGACGCAGCTCGTCTGCTGACGCAGCGGGCCGCCGTGCTGAAGGATGCCGGGCGCAAGGTCACGCGCGAATCATCGATGGCCAAGTTGTTTTCGAGCGAGGTGGCAGTGCGCATCTGCGACGATGCCGTGCAGCTCTTTGGTGGATATGGATTCATCAAGGATTATCCCGCCGAGAAGTATTATCGAGACGTGAAGCTGTGCACCATCGGCGAAGGCACCAGCGAGATTCAGCGCATGGTGATCGCGAGGGAGATTCTCAAGGTGTATCCGTCGCGCGGTTAGCTTATTGGGGCGGCCGCGCAAGGCAGTCCGCTTTGACCGCTGCCAGGTGATTTGAATGGATGAAGCCGTCAAGATCGTGGAGTGCCCGCGCGATGCGTGGCAAGGTCTGCCGGGAAATATCGCGCCCGAGATCAAGGCCGGCTATCTTCGCAAGCTCATCGACGCTGGATTCAAGCACATTGACGCGGTAAGTTTTGTCTCTCCTGCAGCCATTCCGCAGATGGCAGACTCGGAGCAGGTTCTTGCCGAGGTCGCGCCTCCCGCCGACGTCGAGATCATCGGCATCGTCGTCAATGAGAAAGGCGCACAACGCGCTCTTCGAACCGGCGCTGTAAGGACGCTTGGCTTCCCCTATTCGATCTCTCCGGAGTTCCTGCGCAGGAACCAGCATCAGACGCTTGAGCAGTCCCTCGAAATTCTGCAGGAGATCCAGACGCTCGCGGCAGATGTGGACAGAAACGTGGTCGCGTACATCTCGATGGCCTTTGGCAACCCCTACGGAGACCTGTGGAGTCTTGATGAAGTCCTGCAGGCGTGCGACTTGATTGCCGAATGCCGGGTGACCGAGATTTCACTCGCGGATACTGTTGGCATCGCCGAGCCCGATCAGATAGCCGATGTCCTCTCCGCGGTGATCGGCCAGTACCACGACCTGGAGATCGGCGTGCATTTGCATGCTCGCCCCGCAGAAGCCTCTGAGCGAATTCGGGCTGCATTCCAGGCGGGGTGCAGACGATTCGATGCCGCGATTGGAGGCCTGGGCGGTTGTCCGTTTGCGCAGGATATTCTGGTTGGCAATATTCCGACTGAGATTCTCGTAGCCGAATTGCTGAGAAGTGGAGCAACGCTACCCGCTTTGAAAGCAATGGATATCCTGATCGAGGCAAGCAATGATATTGCGAGCCGCTTCGGCTCGGCTGTCCAGTGAGCCAGTAACGCTAACCACGGGAGTGGACCTTGAACTATAAAACGATCCGCGTCATCGAAGATCATCCGATTCGCACCGTAATGCTGAATCGCCCCGAGCGTCGCAATGCGATGACGCGGGAGATGCAGACTGAACTCATCGACGTGTTCGAGGAGACTGCCAAGACTGAGTGCTGTGCACTGATTCTGACGGGAGCGGGAGACGCCTTCTGTTCGGGACTTGATCTTTCGGAATTGCAGATGATGCGGGACAAGACGCCGGCGGAACATCGTGCCGACGCAGAACGATTTGCGCGGCTGCTCGTATCCCTGTATGAGCTTCCCTTGCCCACGATTGCCGCCGTGAACGGCCCCGCGATTGCCGGAGGAACCGGGCTGGCGACGGTCTGCGATTTTACCCTTGCAACACCGACGTCGAAGTTTGGCTTTACCGAAGTCCGCATTGGATTCGTTCCGGCCCTGGTCTCTGCATTTCTCGCGCTTCAAGTTGGCGACAAACGCTGCCGCGATCTTCTGCTGACAGGCCGGCACTTTGGGGCTTTGGAGGCGCATCAACTGGGCTTGGTGAATGAAATCGTCGATCGGGAGGAGCTGGGACCGCGCGCACATGCGTTGGCAAAATCGTTGCTCTCGAATAGTCCGCAGTCAATAAGCGCAACCAAACGGCTGCTGGCCAAACAGAACCGGGCCTGGCTTGATGCTGCAATTGTTGCAGCCCTGGAGTCGAACGCGGAATCCCGCGAGACAGCCGATTTTCGTGAGGGCATCTCGGCGTTTCTTGAAAAAAGAAAGCCGGTCTGGAAGACCAAGTGTCAATGAATTAGCGAAAGTTCAATGGCGCTCCGGTTCGCTGCTCAACCATCTCACGCGTAACGCCGTCTGCAAGTTCGAAAACCTCGAACCCCGAATCCGTTACATCCAGCACGCAAAGGTCGGTAATGACGCGGTTCACAACACCGCTGCCGGTGAGCGGCAATGTGCACGTGCGGAGCAGCTTGGGGCTTCCATCCGGAGTGGTGTGCTCCATCAGCGCGATGACGCGACGGACTCCGGAAACGAGATCCATCGCACCACCCATGCCTTTCACGCGCTTGCCGGGAATCATCCAGTTGGCTAGATCGCCGCGCTCTGAAACTTCCATTGCACCCAGAATGGCGAGGTCGATGTGACCGCCGCGGATCATGGCAAAAGAGTCGGCACTGGAAAATGTTGCGGCTCCTGGAACGAACGTCACCGTCTCTTTTCCGGCATTGATCAAGTCAGCATCAATCTCTGATTCACGCGGATACGGGCCCATTCCGAGCAAGCCGTTTTCAGACTGCAGGGTAACCGTCACACCCTGTGGAATGAAGTTAGACACCAGCGTAGGAATGCCAATGCCGAGGTTGACGTAGTAGCCATCCTGCAATTCCTTCGCGGCGCGCGCGGCCATCTGGTTGCGAGTCCATGGCATGGGTCAGCCCTCTCTCGTGGTCTTCTTCTCGATCCGCTTGATCGGATCAGGAACGTGGACGAGCCGATGAACGAAGATTCCCGGCGTGTGGATTTCGTCGGGATCGAGTTCCCCGGGCTGGACGATTTGTTCTACTTCGGCAACGGTGATTTTGCCGCATGTTGCCGCATTGGGATTGAAGTTGCGCGCCGTGCGGCGATAGATGAGATTGCCGTCCAGATCGGCCTTCCAGGCCTTCACCAGGGAGAGGTCGGCAACGAAGCCGCGTTCGAGGATGTAGGTTTTGCCGTCGAAGTCCTTGTGTTCTTTGCCTTCGGCAATGATGGTGCCGATGCCGGTGCGCGTGTAGAAGCCGGGGATGCCTGCTCCGCCGGCGCGCATGCGTTCGGCGAGAGTTCCCTGGGGACAGAACTCGACCTCGACTTCGCCCGATAGAAACTGGCGTTCGAATTCGGCATTCTCGCCAACGTAGCTGGAGAGCATCTTCTTGATCTGGTGCGTGGCAAGCAGCAGGCCGAGCCCGGCACCATCAACGCCTGCGTTGTTGCTGGCGATCGTGAGATTGCGTACGCCCGTATCGCGCAAGGCAAGGATGAGTTCTTCGGGAATGCCGCAAAGCCCGAATCCGCCGATGGCCATGAGCATGCCGTCGCGCACGATACCTTCGAGTGCGGCTTTCGGGCTGGGGAAGAGCTTATTCATCGAAGCTTTGTGGATCGGAGGGGCGTTTCAAGGTTTTGGCTCCCGTCGCTTGTTTTACATGAATTGCCTCATTTCCGCCAAGGGACCGAACGTTGTTACCTCGATTCGGCCGTAGTCAGTACAACGCCGACCTATCGGCGGGCATCCAACTGAAAAGACTACCGCTTAAATCAGCGCATGCACTCTTGGATATAGAAAGATTGATCGATGCTTAAACTATTCGGCTCTCGCGTCCTATCCGGAAAAAGCAAGTTCCGTTCGACAATTGGCGGTATCGTGATTCTGCTTCTGCTGCTGGTTGGCGGCGGGCGCTCGCACGCGTATTCCGTGCTCACGCATGAGGAGATCATCGATCTGCTGTGGAACGATCAGCTGCGGCCGATGATCCTGGCCAAATATCCCGGACTGACGGACGATCAGATGCGGGAGGCGCACTCCTATGCATACGGCGGGGCGGTGATCCAGGACATGGGCTACTATCCGTTCGGCAACCAGGAGTTCAGCGACCTGGTGCACTACGTGCGCAGCGGCGATTTTGTGATGGAACTCATCAAGGAAAGCAAGACTGCCGACGAGTATGCCTTTGCGCTGGGAGCGCTTTCACATTACGCATCGGACATCACCGGCCATCCCGCGGTGAACCAGGCTGTCTCCCTCACCTATCCCAAGCTTCGCGCCAAATTCGGCCCCATCGTTCTCTACGCGCAGGACAAGACGGCGCACATTCGGACGGAATTCGGATTTGATATGGCGCAGGTGGCCAAAGAGCGTTACGCCCCAGAGCAGTATCACGACTTCATCGGTTTCGCGGTATCCAAAGAACTTCTGGAACGCGTATTCCCCGTCGTGTACGGTGTGCAGTTGAAGGAGGTGCTACCCCACGAAGACCTGGCCATCGGCTCGTTCCGCTACTCCGTGAGCACGCTGATACCGCACATGACGCAGGTGGCGTTGCGAACGCACAAGAAAGAGATCGCGCACGAGGTTCCGAACTTCCAAAAGCAGAAGTTTGTCTACCGCCTGTCGCGCGCGGACTACGAGAAGACATGGGGCAAAAACTATCAGCGCGCAGGATTTGGCGTGCGTCTCCTGGCGGTTTTGTTGAAGGTCCTTCCGAAGATCGGTCCGCTGAAGGCACTCGACTTTAACATCCCGACGGCCAAAACCGAGAACCTGTACTTCACCAGCATCAACGCAACAGTAGACAAGTATGGTGCGTTGCTGAAGGATGTCCGCGCTCGATCGGTCAGCTTGCCCGACGATGATCTCGACAGCGGCAAAACAACGGCGGAAGGCGAGTACACGCTCGCTGACGACACCTATGCGAAGCTGCTTGCGCAACTGGCGGAGAAGAAGTTCGATGCGACGACGGTTCCGTTGCAGAAGAACATTCTCACTTTCTATGCGAACGCCTCGGCGCCGAATGACACCAAGAAGGATCCGGGAAAATGGCAGAAGGTACAGACTAACCTCGAGGCGTTGAAGACCTTCACTCCAGGCGCCGCACAACCAGCCGCACCCGCGCCGGCGGCGCCAACGGGGAACCTGCGGTAGCCCTGCTTCTGCGAAAATGAGAGAGGAATGCTCTCTCTTCAAAATGCCGGCAAGCGGTTTGGCCCCCGCACGCTGTTCCTCGAGGCCAACTGGCTGATCCGCAGCAAGGAAAAGACCGCGCTGGTGGGCGCCAACGGCACCGGCAAATCGACCCTCATGAAGGTGCTCGCGGGGCTGGAGTCGCTGGACTACGGCACAATGCAGCTGACCCGCGGCATGAGCATTGGATACCTGCCCCAGGAGGGGCTTCGACTCAGCGGACGCACGGTGTTTGACGAGTGCCTGAGCGTCTTTGATGAGTTGCGCGCGATGGAAGGCGAGATTGAGCGGACGGCGGCGCAGTTGTCCGAACTCGATCATGCGACCCCTGAATATGAAGCGGCTGCAGAGCGCTACTCGATGGTGCAGGAGCGGTTTCATGCGCTGGATGGGTATGCGCTCGATGCGCAGGTGGGAACAGTCCTGACAGGGCTGGGATTCGGCAAGGAGGACTGGTCGCGGCAGGTGGACGAATTCTCTGGCGGGTGGCAGATGCGCATTGCGCTGGCCAAGCTGTTGCTGGCAAAACCGAACCTGCTGCTGCTGGATGAACCGACGAATCATCTCGATCTTGAGACGCGCAACTGGCTCGAGAACTATCTGCATGACTATCCTTTCGGGTACATCCTGATCTCGCACGACCGGTACTTTCTCGATGTGACGATCGATCGCACCGTCGAGATCTGGAACAAGCGGCTCACGATCTTTCAGGGAAACTACACAAAGTACCTGTCGCAGAAGGACGAACGACGCACGCAGCTAACGGCGGCGTACAAGAATCAGCGCGACCAGATCGAGCATCTTGAAGCGTTCATCAACCGGTTCCGCGCGCAGGCGACGAAGGCCAAGCAGGTGCAGTCGCGGATCAAGGAACTGGAGAAGATCGAACGCATCGAGATTCCGGAAGAAGAGCCGGTGATTCACTTCAGATTTCCGCAGCCACCGCCATCGGGTCGCACGGTGGTGGAAGCCGAGGGACTGACAAAGAGCTACGGCCAGAAGCACGTGTTCAGTAATGCGCGTTTCACGATCGAGCGCGGAGACCGGGTGGCGCTGGTAGGCGTGAACGGCGCTGGGAAATCGACGCTGATCAAGCTGCTGAGCGGGGCCGAAGCTCCGACCGCCGGCACGGTCAAGCTGGGTCACAACGTCGTGGGCGAGTATTTTGCCCAGGATCAGTACAAGGTGCTCGATCCAGAAGCGCGGATGCTGGATGACATCAGTCGCGCCGCGCTGAAGGTGCCGGAGAGTGAGTTGCGGTCACTGCTGGGATGTTTTCTCTTTTCCGGTGATGATGTGTTCAAGCCGTTGGGCGTGCTTTCCGGTGGCGAGCGGAACAGGTTTGCACTGGCGCGGATTCTGGTTTCGCCTTCGAATTTTCTGCTGCTCGATGAGCCGACGAATCACCTGGATATGCGAGCCAAGGATGTGCTTCTGGAGGCCATCGCCGCGTTTTCAGGCACGGTGGTCTTTGTTTCGCACGATCGGTACTTCATCGATCGGCTGGCGACACGTGTGATCGAGGTGGAGAACGGGGTGATCACCAGCTATCCCGGGAACTACGAGGACTACCTGCGAAAGAAGGAGGAGCTGGCCGCCGCCGCGTCCATTCGTGACGAGGCAGTTTCGACGAAGGAAGCTCCAACTCCTGCCTCAAACTCGAGACACGGGGCAGCGAATCCTGTGGCCACTGGCATGACGATCGTTATCGAGGGCGGACCTGAAGGATCAAATGGGGGGCTCGATTCTGGACGCGGTACGGACAGCCGGGCACGGCGGTTGAATCCGATCAAGCAGAAGCAGATGGAGGAGCGATGCGGGTTTCTCGAAGAGGAGATTCCGCGAGTCGAGGCTTCGATTGCGCATACCGACGAGCAACTGGGCGTGTATGTTTCGGCCGCGGAGACGCAGCGGCTGACGGAGTTGGCTTCCGCATTGCGCTCAGAGCTTGGCTCGCTCACTGCCGAGTGGGAAGAGCTGATGCTTCAGCTCGACGGGGCATAACAGGTTGAGGGAGGAAATACTAGCCGTTTTGAAAGGGCACGACTTCAGTCGTGCCGTAAGCCTGCAAGATCAGTGAGGGCTTTAGCCCCCTGAGCGATAATTGCGCGAAAAGCAAACGCTTACTTGAAGTACCCGCAATGGATTGCCGTTCAGGTGAAAATGGATGCGACTTTGAATTGCAAAATTCTCCGACAAGGAAACTTTCAAGATGACTACGCAAACGCGTCGTAATTTTCTGAAGCTGAGTACGGCAGCGGCGGCTCTGCGGTTTGCGGCGTCGGCGGCTTTTATCAACTCGTTACCTGCAAGTGCGGATGAGGCAAACTCCGAAAGGATCATTCCCTTCCCGCTGAGCGCGGTTCGGCTGCGGCCGGGTATCTTCGCGGAGCAGGCGGAGACGAACGCGCGCTACCTGGATTCGCTTACTGCCGATCGGCTGCTGCATTCGTTCAGGCTCACGGCGGGGATTACATCGAGCGCGAAGCCCTATGGCGGCTGGGAGAGTCCGACGGTGGAGCTGCGCGGGCATTTTAATGGCGGACATTATCTGTCGGCGGTAGCGCTGGCCTCGGCGACGGCGGGAAATTCTGTTTTGAAGAGCCGTGGAGATGAGGTTGTTGGTGGGCTCATGCAGTGCCAGCAGAAGAATGGAAACGGCTATGTGAGCGCGTTTCCGACGGCGCTGTTCGAGCACCTGCAGGAAGGCAAGCCGGTGTGGGCGCCCTTTTACACGTATCACAAGATCATGGCGGGCCTGCTGGACATGTACGTGCTGACCGGGAACACCGACGCGTTGAAAGTGGCCGAGGGCATGGCGCAGTGGGTGGACCACTACTTCGAAGGCATCAGTGATGAACAGCGGCAGCGGATGCTGCGCACGGAATACGGCGGAATGAACGAGGGGCTGGTGAACCTGGCGGCGCTGACGAAGAAACAACAATATATCGACACGGCGAAGTTATTTGAGCAGCCGAGCATTCTCGATCCGCTGGCGGCGCGGCGGGATGAACTGACGGGACTGCATGCGAATACAAATGTGCCGAAGATGATCGGCGCGGCGCGGATGTACGAAGTGACGGGAGACCGGCGCTACCGGCGCATCGCGGAGTACTTCCTTGAAGAAGTGCTGACGGCACGGAGTTATGCGATCGGAAACACCAGTCTCGACGAGCACTGGACAACTCCGGCGGATCAGCTGAAGGGATCGCTTGGCTGGACCAACGCGGAGTGCTGCGTTGCCTACAACCTGATGAAGCTGGAGCGGCTGGTGTTTGGCTGGACCGGCGATGCGCGCTGGATGGATACGTATGAGCGCGCGATGTTCAACTGCAGGCTGGGCACGCAGAATGCGCAGGGATTGAAGCAGTATTTCTTTCCGCTGGCGGCCGGATATTGGCGCGCGTATCACTCGGCGGAGGATTCGTTCTGGTGCTGCACCGGGACCGGTGTGGAGGAGTTTGCCAAGTTTACAGACACGATCTACTTCCATCGCGGCGGGGATGTGTATGTGAACCAGTTCATCGCGTCGACGCTGGATTGGAAGGAGGAAGGACTGAAGATCGAGCAGACGACAAAGTTCCCGCAGGAGCAGGGGACGACGCTGAAGATTGCGAGCGCGCAGCCGAAGTTGCGTACGATCCATGCGCGGATTCCGGCGTGGACGACGGATGCGGCGGAGGTGAAGGTCAATGGGCGGCCTCTGGAGGCGGTGGCGGATCCGGGCTCGTATCTGGCGATTCGACGCGTGTGGAAAGATGGCGACACGATCAGCTTGAGCTTGCCGATGCAGTTGCGGACGGAACCGCTAGCCGGGGATGACTCCGTGACGGCAGCGATGTACGGTCCGCTGGTGCTGGCGGCGGATTTGGGAGCCGGACCGCTCGATGGGCCGGGCAAGATTATTCCCGATGGATCGACGGTGCCGAAGGGGTTGGCCAAGCCGGATGCGTTGCCGAAAGCCGCAGGGGCAGACTGGGTCACGTTGGAATCGGCGGGCGAGTTGCGGTTCAAGGCGGCGGGAGAGAGCGGGAAGCTGGATGTATTGCCGATGTACAAAGTGAAAGATCAGAAGTATTCGGTGTACTGGCAACTGGCGAGCGGAACAGAGCAGAGCTGAGGCTTGCGCCCCCAGCTTGAGAGTAGGATGACCCAATGCGGTTTTTGATCCTTGCTGGATTGCTGGTCGTGGCGTGTGCGGGTGTTTTCGCGCAGGAAGCGGCGAACGGCGCGGCACTTGACAGCGATCACGACGGGCTTTCAGATGCGCAGGAGCAGGCTTTGCTGCTGCAGTTTGCACCGCGATTCATGATCAGCCGCAACGACTGTTCGTCGCAGCCAGCGGAGTTTGAACCGTCGATGCTGAAGCCACTGGTGGCTGCGGAGAACAGCACGATCTACGGGCAGGCTTTCCCGCGCGTGGGACACGGAGAGCAGGTCGAACTGCACTACTACGATCTGTGGCGGAAGGATTGTGGGCAGAGAGGCCACAATCTCGACGCGGAGCATGTGTCAGCCCTGCTCGAACGCGATGCCGCCAAGGGGTGGAAGGCTCAGTACTGGTATGCGGCGGCCCATGAGGATACGTTGTGCGATACCAGCCAGATTGTGCGCGCGAAGACGCTGGGTGCCGAAACGCATGGGCCGGAGATCTGGATTTCGAGCGGGAAACACGCCGCTTTTTTTGAACAGAAAATCTGTTCAAGCGGGTGCGGCGCCGACCGGTGCGGCGATGAAAAGCAGCTATCGATCAGCAACCTCGTCAATGTCGGCGAGCTGTCGGCGCCGATGAATGGAGCGATCTGGGCCGGTTCGTCGGAGTGGCCGCTCGCGGACAAGCTGAAGCGGAGCGATTTTGGGGACGCGCGGGTAGCACGCGCCCAGCGCGTTCTCACAGGCGACGTGGTTTGGGCGAGCCCGAAGAAGCGGCCGACACAGGCTGCGATTCTGGGGGGCGACGATGCGATTGCGGGCGTGGGCATGGCAATAACGACGGCCGACACCGACACGGGTGCTGCCTTGGACACGGCTTCGGGCAAGACGGGGAATGCACTGACGCGCGCGTATCGCGGAGTGAAGAATGCCCTGCGGGGTTCAGTGCGGGCGGTTGAGGGCAAGTAAGGGTCGGCTCCGACTCTGCAAGGTGAATTGGTCGTGCTTTCCCACCTTGGCGGCAAAAACCAAGGGCCGTAAGGGTGGGGCACCTTTGCAGTGATGATCTCCTGAGACGCCCCTTAGTTGCGGTCGTGCATAATCAAGACACGATGGCGCTTTTGTGGAATCCGGAGAGCTGGTCGCAGAGACTGGCGGAGCTTGAGGCACGTTCGGGGGAGCTGAAGGAGGCTCCGCTGCGGCGCGATGTACGCTCGCTAGGGACGCTGCTGGGCGAGGTGTTGCGCGAGCAGGCAGGCGACGATCTTTTTGCGCACGTCGAAGCGCTGCGGCAAGGGACGATCCGGCGGCGGGATGCGGAAGCGCGGGGCGACGCGAAAGAGGCGGAGCGGCAGGGGGCGAAGGCGCTGGAATTGGTGCACTCGCTGCCGGCGGAGCGAGCGATTCTGCTGACGCGTGCGTTTGCGTTTTACTTTGAGCTGATCAACCTGGCCGAGACCAACCACCGCAAGCGGCGGCGCATTGCGCTGCAGTTGAGCGGGGAGACAGGCCGTCAACGCGGGTCGCTGGCCGGAACATTGTTCGAAATGCGGCGCGTGGGCATCAGTGCCGAAGAAGCGATGGACTGGTTGCGACGCATTCTCATCGTGCCGGTGTTTACGGCGCATCCCACCGAAGTCGCGCGACGTTCGGTGATGTTCAAGCGGCGGCGGATCGGAGAGTTTCTGGCGACGCTCGATCGGATACCGGTGCCGGAGCAGGACTTGGCGCGGCTGGAAGAGGCGATTCGCGCTGAAATTACGAGCCTTTGGCAGACCGATGAAGTACGATCGCGACGGCCGACGGTGTATGACGAAGTGAAGATGGGGCTGGACTACTACGATGTCTCCATCTTTGAAACGCTGTGGCCGCTGTATCGTGAAATTGCAGAAGCACTGCGCGCGGCATACGGACTGGAAATTGAGGTTCACGCATTGCCGCAGATTTTGCGGTTCGGGTCGTGGATCGGCGGTGATCGCGACGGCAACCCGTTCGTGACGCCGGAGGTGACGCGCGACGCGATCCAGCTGGCGCGCGGACACCTGCTGCTTTACTACCAGGCGCGGCTCGACGACATCATCGATCTGCTGACGACAAGCGCGCAGCAACGGCCGGTGAGCGCGGAGCTGCGCACGCGGCTGGACGCGTATGTGGCGCTGGTACACACACCTGAAGCGCAGGTGTTTGGCGCGCAGTATGAGTTCGAATATTACCGTCGGTTCATCATCTGCCTGAAGGCGCGCATCCAACGGACGCTGGAACAGACGGGCAGGCACGGTGCGACGATGCCGGTGACGTCGTACACGCTGACGCAGGGTCAGGACAAGCTGGCGCAGGTGCTGCCGGCGTATTGTTCGGCTGAAGAATATCTGGACGACCTGGAGACGCTACGGAGTTCGCTGGCGGCGAATGCGGGACTGCGCATCGCGCGTACGCTGATCGATCCGCTGATTCTGCAGGTGCGAACATTCGGGCTGCATCTGCACACACTGGACATACGACAGCACGCGCGGGTGCATGCGGCAGCGCTACAGGAGGCGATCAGCGACACGATTGCGCCCCAGTTGCCGACGGGAATGTCTGCGGAAACGACGTCGGTGCTGGAAACGTTTCGCGTGGTTGCAGAGACGAAACAGGGCTGCTCGCCCGAGGGAATCCGGCACTACGTGATCAGCGGTGCTTCGAGCGTAGAGGATGTGCTGGCGGTGGTACGGCTGGCACGTTTGGGTGGCGTAACAGTGGAGGGGTCGGAAAGAGATCCGGGGCTAATGCCTGTGCCGCTGTTTGAGTCGATTGAGGATTTGCGGCAGGCGCCGGCGATTTGCCGCGAGCTATGGAGCCGCGCGGACTATCGCAAGCTGCTCGCCTCGTGGGACAACTGGCAGGAAGTGATGCTGGGCTACTCCGACTCGAATAAAGATGGGGGAATGCTGACCAGCACGTGGGAGATATTCCGGGCGCACCGAGACCTGCACGATGTGGCGCGGGAATGCGGCGTGAAGCTGCGGCTCTTTCATGGGCGCGGCGGCACTGTGGGACGCGGAGGCGGACCGACGCATCGCGCAATTTTTGCGCAGCCAATGGATGCGTTCGAAGGAGAGTTGCGCATCACCGAACAGGGCGAGGTTCTGAATTTCAAATACGCCGATGAGGTGCTGGCGGAGCGGAACCTGGAGTTGATGATCGCGGCGTCATTGGATGCTCTTGCGCGGCCGAATGCGCGCGATCCTGAGGGACACTTTACGGGCGTGCTGAAGCCCGAGTGGGAAGCGGCTCTCGATGAGTTGTCGGCGTTTTCGTTTGGCTTTTATCGCAAACACATTCTGGATGACGCGGATGTGGTGATTTATTTTGAGCAGTCAACGCCGGTGGGCGAACTGGAGCACGCGAAGATCGGGTCGCGGCCTGCCCGGCGGAATAAGTCTCCGAAGCTGTCGGATCTGCGGGCAATCCCGTGGGTGTTCGGGTGGACGCAGTCTCGACTGCTGGTGCCGGCCTGGTTTGGCGTGGGATTCGCAATTGAGGAGTTCACTCAAAAACCGGGGGCATTGGAACTCTTGCAGGAGATGGCGCGGGAGTTTCCCCTGTTTATTGACCTGCTGCGCAATGTGGAGATGGCATTGGGCAAGGTGGACCTCGCGACGGCGCGGCTGTATTCGGACCTGGTAACAGTTGCGAAGTTGCGCGAGCGAATCTTCGACATGCTTGAGGGAGAGTTTCATCGCACGGTGCGTGCGGTGCTGGCAATTACGAAGCAGAAAGAATTGCTGGAAAGCAATATGGTGCTGGCGCACTCGATTAAGCTACGCAATCCCTATGTGGATCCGATGCACTTGATTCAGGTGGATATGCTGCGACGGAAGCGGGCCGGTGAGGATACGCCCGAAGTGAACCGCGCGATTGCGGCGACGATCAGTGGAATTTCGGCGGGGCTGCGGAACACCGGGTGAGTTCAGCGTTCAAAGTTCTGAGTCCCGAGTTCGCACTTGTCTGATCTTGACGGCTGATGCGGAAGGTCGCCGGGTCTGTTCGCGTCTTTATGATCATGGAAGCGATCGAAATAGAAAAGGGCCCGCGCAAGCCGCGGGCCCTCCCTATATGACGCAACTAGTTGCGCTCGTTATCGCCCGCAAAGAGGTCCGACATAACCTTAACGTTCGAATCGCAAGCGTGGTTAAGGCAACGAAGGCCGAAGCCCGCTTCCAGAGACTTCAACAGCGAATAACTGTTGTAGTAGGTTCCGCTCTGCACACCGTGGGCACCATAGTTTGTCTGCACGGTGAGAACTACACGGTTCTGGTTCTGCGATGGATACAGCCCGGTGAGTTGCGTCGTGCTGCCGCTATAGTCGTTCTCATCCCACACGATCACGATGGCGCTACGTTTCGACTGCCATGCCGGAGACGCGTGAATGGCTTCGACCAGCCGCTGGATTGTGGTGTCGCCCTGCTGAATGAGCCCGGGATTCAGTCCAACCTGCGTGCCATAGGTATATCCGCTGTCGTTCTGGCCATAGTCGAAGGCGCAGTATGCATCGCTGTTGCTTCTGCCGTGCTGGTCATCACACTGGTTGGGCACGATGAAGGCAAAGTCCGGGACATCGCCGCTCTTGAGATCGGCATACAGTCCACGCTCTCCTTCAAAACCCACCATGTTGGCCAGGCTGCTGTCGCGATCAGAGCCTTCCTGGATGCTGGCGAAGTAAGCGAATGGATTGTGCTTCACCGCGTAGAGTTGCACTACGCTGGACGAAGTGAGCGGCGACAGCTTCGAAAAGTCTGACAGGTTTGTCGATGTCCCGTTGCTGTAATCCACGCCATAGACCGAACCAAGGGGCAGGCTCTCCTGGTACGATTTCCATCCCATGCGGGCGTCGTCGAGCTGATCAGCGATTGTTTTCCCCACTGTGGGCGCGGCCGGTACTGACTTCACTCCGTCGATATCGGCGAGCGCAATGAACGGACCCGCTATTTCGTTCCAGGTGTCAACGGCCGGTGTTTCGGCGTCAGTGCCGGTGCCGGAGATCGGGCAGACGTTGCCGGTTTCCACAGGAACGGGTGCGGTGGCACTATCCGCGTTCACGATCTTCGACGCGATGTTCGGAGTGCATGATGTGCTTCCCCAGTCCGGAGCGTTGTCGCTGCGGACTCCGAAGTTGGACCCGCCCACGATTTCCAGGTAGTTGGTGAGGCTCGGGTGTCCGATCGCGAAATAATTTGTCGCGAGATTGACCTTTCCGGTTGAGATGAGGTTGTTGAGGTACGGTTCATTCGGGTTGCTGAAGACCTGTTGATAGCCGTGGTTTTCCATCATGATCAGAAACACATGATCGAGCCGCGGAATGCCGCTGGGGGTATGGTTTTGCTGAGCGAATCCTGTCGTTGCGAGCACTCCGGCGACGGCGCCCAGTGCCACTGCTTTCTTGAGCATGGAAACAGACCTCTCGAATTTGAGTTTGGGGAGCGTCGGCCTTAGGTTGATTTAGCCACGCAAAGGACACTCTCTGCTGCGAGTGTGAACAAGTCCTTAACGTGTGACGAATAAATATGAAATCTACGCAGACGGGACAAGGCCCAGGGGCAGGCAAGGCACCTGCATAGTCTTGTGAGCACAGGAGACGAAGGCGCTACGGCTAACCGTTTTCGACGCGCGCTTTTATATCCGAGTACGCCGCATCGATGAGCCTGCTCAGAGCGACGGCGTTCGCGGGCGTTCCCGGTCTCAGCTTCACATGGCGCATGAACTTGCCGGTGCCTTG
This sequence comes from uncultured Acidobacteriaceae bacterium, assembly GCA_963838295.1. Taxonomy (GTDB): domain Bacteria; phylum Acidobacteriota; class Terriglobia; order Terriglobales; family Acidobacteriaceae; genus Telmatobacter. The sequence goes on along the minus strand of CAWIQS010000014.1, from coordinate 326,331 downwards.
CAACATGCGGGCCGGATCCGGCAGCGATGCACCGTGAAAGAACCCCACGTTGGTGTGCGAGGTGAACACATTGACGTAGCCGAAGGGCGCATCTCCTAAACATGCAACCGGACAGCCGTCATGCAAAAGCTCCCTGACTTCGTCGCCGCACTTTCGCATCACCTCAAACCACCGATGCGCCATGGCTCCCAATTCTCCGGCATGCTCTTTCATCCACCCATCAATGGCGGGATCTCGCTCGACAGCACCGTCGAATCGCAGCAGTTCCGTCATCTTCACGGAAATAAATCTATCACCCAAAAGGCCTGGGTCTGGTCAAATCGTGTGACCCGCAGTATCGGCAAACTGCTACGTTGCGTCAGCTGACTTTGGGAACCTCAGGGAGCGGGAGCGCTGGAGGCGGATTGGTTTTGGCTTTCGATGTGAGCCAACTGATCACGCAGGCGCACAGCTTCGGCGCGGGCCTTTTCGGCTTCGGCGGTGTGCTGGACAGCGCCAATGCTTCCCATTGCGTTGAAGACTTTGGCCATGGTGTCGCTCTTGCCGTGACCAATGTGTTGGAGCTGGCCGGCATAGTCATCCTGATAGAGGGCATGAGCCTCGGCCTGGTCAATGCGGCGCTGGAGATCCCGGATATTCGCCCAGCGTTGAGCTTGCGCGATGGCAGCATCGTTAACCGCATGGGAGGCGTTTTGCAACTCTCCGCCGTCGTCTTCGAGATCGTCGGTGAGGGACTCGAGATTGTTTTTGCCCTTGGTATTTCCCAGATCGCCCGCCAAGCCGTACCAAGTCAAAGCCCTGGCATTGTCAACCTGAACGCCTTGCCCGAATTGATACATCCAGCCGAGCTGGTTATCGGCATCGCTGTTGCCTTGCGCTGCAGCTTGTGCAAACCACGACATCGCCTGCGCATAGTCAGTTTTCACGCCGGTGCCATGCTGAAAGATGTAGCCGATGTTCTCTGCAGCCTGGTTGCTGCGGTGTGCCGCGGCTTTGTAAAACCAGGAAAGAGCCACGGTGTAGTCCTGCGGCTGGCCCCATCCTTGTTCAGCCAGATACCCCAGCTGGTTTTCTGCGTCGGCGTTGCCGTGGTCGGCGGCGCGGCTATACCAGGTTATTGCCTGGGCAAAATCACGCTTGACGCCGAACCCGCACTGATAGAAGTAGCCGATTTGCTTTTCGGCGCTGGAAAGATTCTGGTCGGCAGCCTTGTGGTACCAGGTGAGGGCTTGCTTATAGTCGCGCTTCACGCCGTGGCCATCCTCGTACATCGCGGCCAGATTGTACTGCGCTTGCGCGTAGCCCTGGTTCGCGGCGAGGCGGTAGTAGTTTACGGCGCTCTTGTCATCCTGCGGCAAGCCCGTGTTGTTTTCATACATGCTGCCGAGCTGATTCTGCGCGGGAGCGTAGCGCTGGGCTGCGGCTTTTCGGTACCAGATCAAGACATCCGCGTAGTCGAGAGTCTGGAAGCGGATCCCGAAGTAGTAATCGCCAAGCTCGAGTTGCGCCTTGGCGTCTCCTGCGGCGGCGGCAGCGCTCATATCAGAAGTGGGCTCTTGTGAGGAAAGCGGCGGAGAGACAGAGAAGAGGAAAAGCAGCGCGAGCGCGGAAGACCGTGCTTTGCCGAGTCCCGGGTTTTGGGAACGAATTCTGATGGCCGCACCACCACATTTCTGCCCGTTGAGAGTAATTCTGGACCGGTAAAGGTGAGCCGGAAAGGTCACTGAAGTTTGCGGAGGATGCCTTTCCTGTCGATAGGGGCAGCGAAAGCCCGGCGGCTTGGACATGCGTGGGGTGAACCGGGGGCTTGTGGCGACTAACAGCGACATTTCAGGGGCCGCTGATTACCGGCGAGTTCTTCTAAAGCCAGCCAATACGTCCATCTGTCGCTTGACAAGCTGGCTTCATCGGATCAACGATTAGCAATTCTTCCCACCCTTTCAAACATTCGGCGGCGTTTGACGAAGCTGCAAGGAGTGATCGATGAAGGTTGTCGCAGTGGCACTTCTCGTTTCAGGACTGTTGTGTAATTCCATGCTGGCCATGGCGGAGGATCCTGTCCCTTTGCGCACGTTGATGGCAGCCGCAGGCAAACCGCCCAGCGTTTCCGAGCTAAACGCCGGCCAGGACAACTCGGCGGCTCAACCAACCAAACCGGCTCGCGCGACCCACATGACAGGCGGGGGGAAGGCCATGGCCGGCGTCGGCGTTGGCCTGCTGGCATGCGGTGGAGTTGTCATCATTGGGACCGCCCTATTCAATAGCTGGGAAAACTCATCCCGAAAAGCCGCACTCTATGGGGGCGGGATCGGACTTGCTGCAACTGGAACCGTCTTGATTGTTTTTGGATCTCACCGGCGTACAGCCCAATAAGCCATCGACGCGAGGCGCGCCGAAGAGCGCTTGCCTCATGCTGCATCCCCAGCAAGTTCTCCGAGAGACAAACGCAGAACGGCCCTCCACGACGGAGGGCCGTTCTGCGTTTGGAGTTATTTGGTCCCGTCTTCGGTGTTTTTGATGAAGTCGGCGGTCGCGTCGTGGAGTTCTTTCAGAGCGGGCGTAGTGATGTAGACCATGTGGCCGGTCTGGAAGAAACGGTAGTTGATGTTGCTTTCGAGCGAATGCGGAATCTGCAGGTGCTTGTCTTCGTATGTCGCGCCGAAATAAAGGCAACCGAGATCGTAGTAGCCGCCCATGAGCAGGACTTTGAGTTTGGGGTTGCGCTTCATGGCCATGGCGAGGTCGGGCATGACATTGACGCTGGAGTCATCCCAGCCCTGACCGCCCGGAGGCGCGTGGTGCAGGTCCCAGTTGAAGCCGCCGGCTTCGTGCGCGGAAGGCTTGTAGGTCATGTTCTCGCCGTACTTGAGGACGTCGCGGGCGTACTGGTTGATGGCGGTGTTATATGCCGATGAAGTGGCGGAGCCGAAGGGATCGTATTCGGCTTCTTGGCTGAGTGGATCGATATCCGGACCTTCGTAGCGAGTGTCAAGACGGCCGGTGGTGATGCCCATCTCGGATTGCAGCTCTTTGGAGAATTCGCCGCCGCTTACGCGGAGGTCTGCCTTGACCCAGTAGGCTGCGGGCACGCCGGTGTAACTTTCGAGCTTTGCGGCTACATCCTTCTTCTGAGCTTCCGCCAAATCGGAGCCTTGCAGAAGAGCGCTGGCATAGGCACCGAGGGAGAACTGTTCCACTTCCTTCAGCCAGGGCTCGAGCTGCGCGGGCTGGTTGGGAACGCGGTGGTGGTACCAGGAAGTTGCAGCCATGGAAGGCAGGGCGAGGAAGTATGCGTTGTCCGTGCCGGGATTGCCTTGCGGGCCGTCGGCGCTCGAGTCGAAACTGAGGATCTGCGAAAGGAAAATCGATCCGTTGAGATCGAGATGGCGCTGCAGCAGGTTGGTGAGGACGGCGGTTCGGGTGGTTCCGTAGCTCTCGCCGAAGAGATACTTCGGGGAATTCCATCGATCGTATTTCGACAGGAAGCGGCGGATGAAGCGATCGAAGGCGTGCGCGTCGGGATCGGTCCCATAGAAACCTTTGCCGGCGTCTTTGCCGTAGATGCGGCTGAAGCCGGTGCCGGGAGCGTCGATGAAGACGAGGTCGCTGGCGTCGAGAAGGCTGTATTCATTGGGGACGATCTGGTAGGGCGCGCCTTCCTGGTGCGCGGAATCCTGCGGAAGGACCAGGCGTTCCGGGCCGAAGGCGCCCATATGGAGATACATGGTCGCGCTGCCGGGACCGCCGTTATAGAGGAAAGTGATGGGGCGGCTTTTCGCGGGATTCTTCTGGAAGTAGGCGGTATAGAAGATGCGCGCGGTGGCGGGGCGATCTTCCGGCTTAGTTGTCATGTCGATCGAGGCATCGGCCAGGTATTTGCCGTCGAAACCGATCATGGCGTCCTGCGGATCAGTCGAGCCGACGGTGAGGGTCCCGGCAACGGCGCGATAGTCGACGGTCGTACCTCCGACTTTGACAGAGCCCTCGGTGATGGAGTCGGGCGGAACGTCGGGGGTGGGGATGACTTTGGATTCAGATTTTGCGCCGGATGGCGCGGCGTTGTTCTGCGCGAATGCGAGAGGAGCTGCGGCAACCAGGCCAAGCGAGAGCGTGGCGAGCCAGCGAGTGCGAGCGCGATGCGGCATAGCGGGAACGACCTCCGGGGAATATTATTCGGTTCCCGGAGTATACCCTCTGAGGGTCAGCATCGAGCAGCATTGGTGATGAGCAACGGCGAAGTGAAGCGCCCGTCCTTGGGTGAGCGCGCGGCGACGATGATCGTCACGTACGCGCGTAGCCGCGCGCATCGCAGGAATGCAAATTGCAGGGTGGATTAACGGGAAGCAGACTGAGATGCCGGCTCGCGCCGGCATACGTTTGCGACAACCACGGCGGGGACTAGCCGGCGATGGCGTTGGCGGTCTGGTCGTTGCTCTCGATCAGCGGACGAAATGCATTGATGAGGTTTTCGACCTGAGCTTTTTGCATGCGGAGGAGATCGAACTTCCTTGTGATCTCGTTCAGTTCCGTCATGGCTTGTTCATAGGCTACGCGATAGGGATCCATGTTTATCTCTCCACTTGGCGAAGTGTAGCATCGGGTGAACTCAGAAAATCAAAGGTAGGGCGGGGTTATCCATCCTAAAGTAATGGGTGGTATTTCTGGGGCGACACATGCAAACGGGGATGCTGGAAGTTGAAGTCAGAACAGGGTATGGATCACGGGCTGGGGTGGAATCGGCGCACCACAGCCCGTGACGCTAGCCACCCCCCGTAGCTTTCCGGGTCTTGCCGGCTAGACACATGAAACTCTTTACAGCAGTCTTTCGCAGTGCGTTGATTCATACTACCCGGAGTTATCGGTGGAAATGCAGAGGCCTCGCATAACGAAGGGTAACGGAAGTTTGCAGCTATGATCCGCTGCGGAATGAAGGTGTACGAATGACGGTGGCGATTCGAGCGGCGCGGTTGGAGGACGCGGCTGCGATCGCGCATGTGCACGTGGAGAGTTGGCGAACGACCTATGCGGGGATCGTGCCCGATGCCTACCTGGCCGGCCTGGACGAGACACTACGTACCCAGTTGTGGCGCGAGTGGCTGAGCGGCGAGACGCTGGTATTTGTGGCGGAGTGGAACGGACGCTTGGTGGGGTTCGCCAATGGCGGAAAGAACCGGGAACCAATAGAGGCGTGCGATGCGGAACTCTACGCGCTTTACCTGCTGAAAGACGCGCAGAAGCGAGGTATAGGCGCCGGGCTTTTGCAAGCGATGGCCAGCGCGCTGCTGGAGCGCAATTTCAAGAGCATGGCGGTGTGGGTGCTGGAGCAGAATCGCTCGCGCGACTTTTATCAGAAGACAGGAGCACACCTGGCGATTTCGAAAGTGATTGAAATTGGCGGCGCGAAACTGATGGAGGTCGCGTATGCGTGGCCAGATCTGAAGGCGCTGACAAATCCGGCTAGCGGGTAATACAGAGATGGCACTGAAAAAGCCAAGAGCCGGGATTGCTCCCAGCCCCTGCTTCTGTCTGCTAGATTCTGCCGAAATCCGGTGGCCTACAGAGGCTGAACGTCCGCGGCCTGCCAGCCCTTGGGTCCCTTTACCACGTTAAACTGGACGGCTTGGCCTTCCTGCAGGCTCTTGAAACCACTCGAGTTGATTGCAGAATAGTGCACGAAGACATCCTCGCCATTCTGGCGCGAGATAAAGCCAAAGCCTTTCGCGTCATTGAACCACTTCACAGTGCCTTGTTCCATTTTGTTCGTATTTCCTGGTTTTGAATTGCGCTGGATGAATCGGAGCGACCACTGGCAGAATCTTGCTTGGATGGGCGAGCTACTGCACACGCCCGCTTCGACTCTAACGCTACCCCAAGTGTAACATTTCCCTCAAAATTTTCCAGCCGAAAATCGCCCCGAGCTTGTGAGCGCCCCAACCTTTTGCGACCGAGATAGCACTGAAAATGAGCGAGTTACGAGGACACCTTTCAGTGTGATAGGGTGAAGGGTCGCGATGCCCGATGATCTTGTCCCCGACCTGCTGAAGCGCGCCACCGAAGAGCTGGAGCGCGAGTTTAATGCGCTGCTTCCCCACTTCACACCGGCGCGAGTAAGTGACGCTGCCGGTGATGCCATGGGCGCAGTGCTGGCGGAGACGGCGCACCGACTGGGCGACAACTACCCCTACTTTCATCCTTTGTATGCCGGGCAGATGCTGAAGCCACCGCATCCAGTGGCACGCGCGGCGTATGCGCTGGCGATGGCGATCAATCCAAACAACCACGCCCGCGACGGTGGGCGGGCAAGCTCCGCCATGGAGATTGAGGCGGTGGCGGAGATCGCCGGGATGTTCGGATGGACGGAGTACCTGGGACATCTGACGTCGGGCGGGACGATGGCCAACCTGGAGGCGTTGTGGGTGGCGGGGCAGGTGGCGCCGAGCAGGCGAATTGTTGGTTCGGAGCAGGCGCACTACACGCACCACCGCATTTCGAGCGTGCTGAAGCTGGAGTATGTATCAGTTGCAGCAGATGCGCGAGGCAGCATGCGGTTGGACGCGCTCGAAAAGGAGCTGCGGAAGGGCGATGTCGGCACGGTGGTGGTAACGCTGGGAACAACGGCGATCGGCGCGGTAGATCCGCTACCGGAGATCCTGACGCTGCGAGAGCAGTATGGGTTCAGGGTTCACGTGGACGCGGCGTATGGCGGGTATTTCAAGCTGATTGAGGATGCGCTGGATGATCCAGCGCGGGGAGCGTTCGCGGCGATCGGGAAAGCGGATTCGATCGTGATCGATCCCCACAAGCATGGATTGCAGCCATATGGGTGCGGGTGTGTGCTCTTTCGGGACCCGGGGGTGGGGCGGCTCTACAAGCACGATTCTCCATATACATACTTCACTTCGAAGGAATTACATCTCGGGGAGATCAGCCTGGAGTGTTCGCGAGCCGGTGCGGCAGCGGTCGCTTTATGGGCGACGCAGAGACTGTTGCCGTTGAAGCCGGGTGGGGAATTTGCACGGGGATTGGCGGCCGGGAGACGGGCGGCGCTGGAGCTGGATCGGCGGTTGCGGAGCGACGGCCGGTTTGACGCGTTGGCCGCGGGCAGACCTGAGCTGGACATCGTTGTTTGGATGGTCAAGGCCGCATCACCGGCAAAAGCATCGGAGCTGGCGCAATCGATTTTTTCGGCATGTGCGAAGCGCAACCTGCATCTCGCGCTAGTACAATTGCCGCAATTCTGGTTTGCTTCGGCAGAAGATTCGAGTGCAGACGAAGGGCATGTGACCTGCTTGCGTTCGGTACTGATGAAACCGGAACACGAGGCGTGGCTGGAGCGCATCTGGAATGAGATGGACGTAGCGTGTGCCGAAGTGGAGAAGGGATGAGGATGGCAGAGCCCGCTATATCTGTCACCAGGATTGAAAACGTTCTCATCCGGGCCGGCCAATGCACCGTGACAATGCTTCCGCGGTTTGGCGGAAAAATCGCGTCGATTCGCATCGGAGAACTGGAACTTCTGCAGCAGCCGATTGCGCCGATTGCGCCGCGGACACGGACCATGGCGTTCGACGAAGGTGATGCGAGCGGATGGGATGAGTGCTTGCCTTCGGTGGCGGCATGCGCCGTGAACACGGAAGCAGGCAAGGCGGAGGTCCCGGACCATGGGGACTTGTGGCGCGTTGAATGGCAGCCGATGGTCAGAGAAGCCCACTCAGTGACGTATCGCGGAGAATGTTTTTCGTTGCCGCTCCGGCTGGAGCGCACATTGACTCTCACCGAACGAAGCTCTGGCTGGACTCTGAGTCTCGATTATTCAGTTACAAATCTTAGTGCGGAGCGAGTGCCCTGGTCGTGGGCGGCGCATCCTCTATTTGCCGTTGAAGAGGGAGATCGGATTGTTCTGCCCGAGTCGATCACTTCGTTGCGGCTGGAGGGTTCGGGCGGCGGACGACTTGGCAAAGGCGGCGATTTGGTTGCGTGGCCGACGGCGAGATTGGCGGACGGCAGTCAAATCGATTTGCGCTTGGCTGACGCGCCAGAGTCAGGCATTGGCGACAAGCTGTTTGCGGGACCCTTGCCTGGATCGGAAGAATGGTGCGCTCTAGAGCGGCCTTCGGTTGGATTTCGCATTCGCGTCACATTTGATGCGGAGGCAACACCCTATCTGGGTTTGTGGATCTGTTATGGCGGATGGCCGGAGAATTCGGGACCGAAGCAGATGTGTGTGGCGATGGAACCGGCGACAGCGCCGGTGGACTCGCTGGCGGTAAGTGGTGAGTGGTCGCGCGTGCTTGAGGCGGGAGACTGTTTCAGTTGGCCGATGGAAGTTGAGATTGAGCGAATCGAGAGATGAACAACAATGTATGACCCTGAAGTTCTGCGTTCATTGCATGTGAGCCGCTACACGAGTGAACCGGAGATTTTTGCCGCTCCGGGGCGTGTGAACCTGATTGGCGAACACACGGATTATGCCGAGGGGTTCGTGATGCCGGCTGCGATTGATTTCGCTACGCTGGCTGGGATTTCGCCGCGGGACGACGGGAAGATCGTTATCTACTCGGAGAACTTCAAAGAAGAACGCGTGTTCGATGCAACATCTCTGCCGAAGAGCGGGAGCAAGGACTGGAGCGATTATTCGCTGGGCGTAATGGTGATTCTGGCAGGCGAAGGAAATCAGATTCCGGGGTTGAGTTTGAGTATGCTGGGCGATGTGCCGCTGGGTTCGGGGCTCTCGAGTTCTGCGGCGGTAGAAGTGGCGACTGCGCTTGCGGTGACATCACTGATGGGCGTTAACTATCCGCGGCCGATGCTGGCGCGGTTGTGTCAGCGTGCGGAGAACGAGTTTGTGGGCGCGAATTGCGGCATCATGGACCAATTCATTTCCGCGAACGGCGCGAGGGATCACGCGCTGCTGCTGGATTGCCGCGACCTGAGTTTCAAACTGGCGCCGATTCCGGCGAATGTTGCGCTGGTGATTGCGAACACGATGGTAAAGCACTCGGTGGCAGGCGGCGAATACACAACGCGACGCGCAGAGGTGGAAGAAGCCGCTGCGGTCATTGCGCGGCACAGGCCGGAGGTGCGGTTTCTGCGAGACGCAACGGTAGAGGACTTGCATAAGTGGGGCGCGGAGATGAGCCCGAATGCACTGAAGCGCGCGCGCCACGTGATCACGGAAAACACCCGCACGGTGGCCGCGGCGGACGCTTTGATCCATCATGATCTGAAGGAACTGGGACGACTGATGGCCGAGGCGCACGTGAGTTACAGCCAGGATTTTGAAGCAAGCTGTGTTGAGGCCGACACCATGGTAATGCTGGCGCACAACCAGCCGGGTTTAATTGGCGCGCGGCTGACGGGCGGTGGATTTGGAGGATGCACCATCAACCTTGTGGAGCAGGACAAGGCCAGCGAGTTTCGGGATGGACTCGCCGCAAGTTACGCTAGTGAAACGGGAATCGTTCCGCAGATTCACATTTGCCATGCTTCAAGCGGAGCGCACAGGGTGACGGCGAGTCCCCCACATTAAAGGACATCGGGTTTTCCCCGATCAGCTTCATTTGCATCTCATTACCATGTGGTGGAAACAGGCTCTCTGAAGTTACCCCCACACCGCTTGAAGGTCTATAACCAAAACGTTTTTCCTTGTTAGAATCTTTCACAGGTTTTCATTCATTTGTGCATAACGAGACCGCGCGGGAAATTTGTATTGCCAGTGCGGCATGGCCAGATTTTCGATTTCACATTGTTGGCATTTCGAGCCATTCCCGGGTAAGCATTGCTGTTGAGTTCAGGCCGGTCGCCGATTTCCTGATGATCGCGTTGACTTGTAGGCATCGGCTTAGGAATACGGCAACCCGCGAATCGCTGTAGCGAGCGCCGCAGAGAGATGTAGAGGATGCAACTGAATTCAACTAGACCCTTCTCCTACGAAACAACCCCTGCCAGTGGACTGGTCGCATACTTCTCAATGGAGATTGCGATTGACCGCGAAATGCCCACGTATTCTGGCGGCCTGGGAATGCTGGCCGGGGACACACTGCGATCAGCGGCGGATCTTGGCGTTCCGCTGGTGGCGTTTTCCCTGGCGCATCGCAAGGGATATTTTCAGCAGCACCTGAGCTCGGCGGGCGACCAGACCGAGGAAGTGCAGCCGTGGAATCCTTCCGACTTCTGCACGGAAGAAGCCGCACGCATCCGGGTGTCAGTCGAAGGCCGCGATGTGACGGTGCGAGCATGGCGCTATGACCTGCGCGGACGTTACGGGCACATCGTTCCGATTTATCTTCTCGACACGGATATCGAAGGCAATTCGGGATGGGATCGCGGGTTGACGGACCACCTGTACGGCGGCGACACGAACTACCGTTTGCAGCAGGAGATTGTCCTGGGGCTGGGCGGCGCGCGCATGGCCAATGCACTCGGCCTGAGAGTCAATGTGTACCACATGAATGAAGGCCATGCGGCGCTGCTGACGCTGGCGCTGCTGGAGAGCGAGATGGGCGGCGGTCCATTGAACTCGCCGACCGAGGCCGACATTCTGCAGGTGCGCAACAAGTGCGTATTCACGACGCATACGCCGGTGCCTGCGGGTCACGATCGTTTTTCGACGGAACAGTCGATCAGGATTCTGGGTGGCGACCGGACAGCACGGCTGGAAAAGCTGGGCGTGTTCGAAGGCGGATTGCTGAACATGACAATGCTGGCACTGCGTTTTTCGCGTTATGCGAACGGCGTTGCGATGCAGCACGGCAAGGTGTCGCGCGCGATGTTTCCGCAGTACCAGATCGATTCGATTACAAACGGGGTACATGCGCCGACGTGGATTTCAGAGCCGGTGCAGCAGATGCTGGATGTCCAGATTCCATCGTGGCGACGGGACAATCTGACGCTGCGCAATGCGATCGATCTACCGGAACAAGAGCTGCGCGACGCGCATCGCCGGGCGAAGGAAGCATTGCTGACGGAAGTGGCAACGCGGACAGGGCTGGTGCTGAATCCGCACGTGCTGACACTGGGATTTGCCCGACGCGCCGCAACCTATAAACGCGCGAACCTGTTGTTCGCAGATCCCGAACGCCTGCTGAGAATTGCTACGCAGGCGGGCGGCCTGCAGATACTGTACGCGGGCAAGGCGCACCCGGCAGACGATCCGGGCAAGGCGCTGATTCACAGCGTGATTGAAACGGCAAGCAAATTGTCGAATGACATGCTGCGTGTCGTGTATCTCGAAAACTATGCGTGGGACCTGGGAGCGCTGCTGACAGCAGGCGTGGATGTGTGGGTAAATACGCCACGGCGTCCGTATGAGGCCTCCGGCACCAGCGGTATGAAGGCAGCGTTGAACGGCGTGCCGAGCCTTTCGATTCTGGACGGATGGTGGATCGAGGGCTGCATCGAAGGCGTGACCGGGTGGGCCATTGAAGACGGCGCCAACGATGCAGAGGAAGCGGAAAATCTCTACAGGAAGCTCGAGAATGCGGTGGTTCCGCTCTATTGCGGCGAGCCGCAGCATTGGGCGCGGATGATGCGGACAACCCTGGCATTCAACGGGTCGTTCTTCAATACGAATCGCATGGTGAAGCAGTACACACGGAATGCGTATTATCCAGTGAAGCTGATTGAGACCGTCACGAAGGAAGCGGAAACGGCCCCGTCGTATGCGATGAAGTAGGCACGGGAGATTTGAGAGTCTCCCGGATCGACGAACGCAAAATGAAAAGCCCCATGCTTGAGCAGAGCATGGGGCTTTTGGCTGCTGGAGGCCGGAAAGTGCTTACGCGACGGCGAGACCAAGAGCGCGATTGATGCGCCTCTGAATCGGATCCATTTTCGAGTCGGACACTGGGGAAAATGCTGCGGGGGCAACCGGCTCGGCAGCGGACACCGGCATGGTATGAAGGACCGGTTGAGCGATCTCGGGCTCTGAAGCTACACGAATGGGTTCGACCTGAATCGGCTCGGGCTGACGGTGTTCGTAATTGACTGGCTCGGGCTGATGGAACTCGTAATGGACGGGCTCCGGTCGGCGGACCTCATGGCTGGCTTGAGGAGCGATACGAAGGAAAGGTTGCAGCGCTTCCACGGCGCCCTCGATCTGCTCTTTGCGAAGCTGAAGGCTGTCAAACTCCAGGACAATCTGATCGAGTTGGGAGTGTGCGACTTGAACGGCCGCCAAGTAATTTTCGCGATAAACCTGTGAGCCCATGGGATTCTCCTCCAGCAGCATTCGAGGAAACCAACCGCTCGGCAAGGACCGTGGGACTCAATGGATGCCGGTCTGGGAATGCGGTGGAAAAACCATCTCGAAGATTGCTATGGAGGGAAGTCTAGCCGCAGGTCACCACCCAATACATTACCCGAAGTGTGTAGGGGCGGATACTTTCGTGACAAAGGAGCCGGTGTAAGTGACTGAAATTAATTGGCCCCCGGCCCGGATGAGGTAACCATCCCGTGGGATAGGTCCGCCGAAATGATCGGGAGAGGCCGCAAAAGACTCATATTGCGGGTGATATCAGGAGAGAGGCCGGATATCGCTGGAGGTGCCTCCGGCAGCAGGCACGTAGCATTTCTGGGTGTAGTCCATCACCATCCGGTCGGCGTTAAAGCGCCAGCCCAAGGTACGAATGGTACGTTTCATACGCTTGATCCAGCCGCGAGGCAGACCGTCGGGGTCGCGGTCATAGTAGAGCGGGATCAGTTCGCCGGAGAGGACGCGGTAGAGATCTTCACCGTCGCGAGTGTCGTGAACGTCCATGTTGGAGTGAGTTCTGCCTTTGCCGATGGCGAATCCATTAAGGCCATCGTAGGCCTCAGCCCACCAGCCGTCTAGGACGGAGAGATTGAGGCCGCCGTTGAGGACAACTTTCTGACCGCTGGTTCCGGAGGCTTCAAGGGGACGGCGAGGGTTGTTGAGCCAAACGTCGACGCCCTGGACAAGATGACGGCCGACGTTGATGTCGTAGTCCTCAATGAAGAGAAACTTCTCAGCAAAATGGGAATCGCGCATCATTTCGGCGATCTGCTGGAGGACACGCTTACCAGGTTCGTCGTGAGGATGGGCCTTGCCGGAGAACAGGAACTGCACGGGGCGCTTGGGATCGTTGACCATGGAGGCTAGGCGTTCGATGTCTTTGAGCAGCAGGTTTGCGCGCTTATAGGTAGCAAAGCGACGGGCGAAGCCGATGGTGAGGGCGTCGGGCGAGAGAGCTTTGGCAAAGCGCTGCAACGAGGAGGAGGATTCGCTGCGGCGTTCGGCCTGTTCGACGGCACGGCGACGAGCGAAGTCGAGCAACCGGGCTTTAAGGCTGAGATGGGTTTCCCAGAGTTCGCCGTCGTCGACGTTTTCGATGGCTTCCCACGTGCTCTTGGAGCCGCTCCGCTTCTGCCAGTCCACGCCGAGGTGGCGATCGTAAAGGCGAAACATCTGCGGAGCAAGCCACGACGGGACATGGACACCATTGGTGATATGGCCGATGGGGACTGCGTCTTCAGAGCGACCGGGATACAGGCCCTTCCACATGGCACGCGAGACTTCGCCGTGAAGAGAGGAAACCGCGTTGACGCGGCGGGCAAGCTTGAGACCGAGCACGGTCATGCAGAACGTCTCACCATGATCGGTGGGGTGTTCGCGGCCGAAGCCCATGAGATTCTCGTGGGAGATACCGAGCTGATCGCGCAGAGGTCCGAGGTGTTCTTCGATGAGGTCGGGACTGAAGCGATCGTGGCCGGCGGGAACGGGTGTATGGGTGGTGAAGACGACTTCGCGTGGAATCTGGCTGGCGGCTGCGTAAAAGTCGAGGCCTTCTTCTTCCATGCGGGAGCGGATGGCTTCAAAAACGGCGAAACCGCTATGACCTTCGTTGAGGTGAAGCACTCCAGGGGAGATGCCCATCGCTTTGAGAGCACGGAACCCGCCAACCCCAAGGAGAAGCTCCTGGCGAATGCGTGTCCGAGAATCGCCACCGTAGAGGCGCGAAGTGGTTTCAAGGTCTTCGGGAGCGTTTCCGGGTACGTTGGAATCGAGGAGAAATAGATCGCATCGGCCGACCTTGACTTGCCACACCTTGGCGCGAATGGCAGCACCGCGGGTGGCGATTTCAATGATCACGGGCTGGCCGTCGAGTCCGATGGCGGGCTGCATGGGGAGCTGTTTGATATCTGTCTGGAGGTACTCTTCGCGTTGCCAGCCTTTTTCGTCGAGACGCTGGAGGAAGTATCCCTGGCCGTAAAAGAGGCCGACGCCGACGAGGGGAATGTCGAGATCGGAGGCGCTCTTGATGTGATCGCCCGAGAGGACGCCAAGGCCGCCGGAGTAGATCGGGAGCGATTCGTGAAGGCCGAATTCCGCGGAGAAATAGGCAACCGGGCGCGGGCGGAGAATGCCGGCATTGGCTGCGCCCCAGGTGCGGTCTCCCTGCAGGTACTCCTGGCGCCGGCGGTAGACGTAGTTGATGCGGCTGTGGAGGACGAGTTCAGTCGCACGCCGCTCAATCTCACGGAGGGGCATTTCATTGAGCAGGGCTATCGGATTCTGGTTGAGCTCGCGCCAGCGGACGGGATTCAGGTCATGAAAGAGATTGATGCAATCGTGGTCCCAACTCCACCAGACGTTTCGGGCGAGAGCCCATAGCCGCTCCTGCGCCGGAGCTACAAAGCGATCGAGGGTGCGGGCTTCGCTGACAACCGGCGCAACCTGTTCGGCCGCCTCAGCGAGCATGCGGATTTCGTTGTCGCGGAAGACGCGGGGCTCCTTGGTCTGCACCACGAGCACCCCCTGAAGGATGCCGCGATCGATCAGCGGGACGCCCAGGAAGGAGTGGTATTCCTCTTCACCGGAATCCTTGAAGTACTTGTAGCGCGGATGGCGGCTGGCATCGTCGACAGCAACCGGGCGAACCTGTTCGGCGACGAGACCGGCGAGGCCCTCGTGAAGGGGCATACGGAGCGCGCCGATGCTGCGGGAATGAAGGCCGAGCGAAGCGGCAAGAACCAGGTTGGAGCGATCCGGCTCAAGCAAATAAGCGGAGCAGACATCGGTGCGGAAACGGGAGGCGATAAGGGCGACAACATTCATCAGCGTGTCCGAGGGCTTGCCGCCGTCCTGCGTGAGACTGGTTATTTCATCGAGGGTCAACACCTGGGTTGCATCCATTGCTTCAGGAGAAATGCTCATCGATATACCTCCGCCTAGTGTTGAATTGCAGATGGAGAACGCGGATGTGCAGTTGAACAAAGCGTCAGCGCGTGAAGCCTGAGGGCAAAATGTCTTTCAGAAAAGATGCAAGAGCCTCGGAAAGATGGCTGAGGAAAACGCCGCGCGTGGAAACTTGAATTGTTCTGACGATACCACTTGTCTGATTGTCTCCGCCAATGAGACTGCCTCTGAAACTCGATCAGCCACGTTCTGCACTGGTTACGGTGCATCAAGACCCAATACGAGCTCCGTAAGCTGCAAAAAACTGGCGGCGCCCTGGCTTAACGCATTGGCTGACGGAGGATGGTTCTGAGTTTGTTGGGCGCGGCGCGTCGCGGGTCGCTCAGATAGATCTCGTGATGTTTGCCGTAGAGTCCCTTGCCGGTGGCATGAATGGCGTCGTGCATGCGCTGGATAGTCGGACCTTCCTGGGAGAACGGGCCCAGGTACAGCGTCTGTATGGAATCGCCTTCGTCGAGAACTTCGAAGCGAACGCGTTCGAGAGCTGCTGGATTTTTCTTTTTGCGTACTTCGTCGAAAGCCGCATCAAAATTTGCACGCGAGATGAACTCGGGTTGGAGGATCATCGCGGTCCATTTCCAGGTCGATTTGTCGGTCTGGAAGAAGACGTGGGGATCGTCGGCCCACCAAAGGCCCTCAAGAGGCATGACGCCGTAGTCGATGCCGGGGGAACTTTTCTTCAGCGAGAACTTGAGGGTGTAGGAGAGCGAGTAAAGGGCCTTGACGGCTTGCTCGAATGCCTTGGATGTGTTGGGATCGCCTTGTCCGTCAACCATGAGGTAGGTGAGAGGAGGGACCGCTACCGCAATGATTTCACCGGCGGGCGGTTGGTAGAGATGCCTCCACTGCTTTTTGAAGTCGAGTTTCTCCATAGCAAGCATGGGTTTACCTCCGGCATTGGATTGCCGGTGGGAGTATAACCCTGGTTTTCGCGAGCGCGCTGTGACGAAGGATCGCAAATTCAGAAGTCGCGGCTGCCGTCGTCCCTCAAGGCCGGCTCTGGGGCAACCGTTCCGAACTGATTGCTCAGTTGCCGGGAGATTCTTCCAACTCGGAGCCGATGCGGTGGAGTTTCATGACGCGCCACTGGAGTTTGTCGAAGAAAAGGTAGACGACGGGCGTAGTGAAGAGGGTGAGGAGTTGAGAGACGAGCAGGCCGCCGACGATGGTGATGCCGAGGGGTTGGCGCAGCTCAGAGCCGACGCCCATGCCGATAGCAAGCGGGAGTCCGCCGAACATGGCGGCAAGGGTGGTCATCATGATGGGACGGAAGCGCATTAGGCATGCCTGGTAAATGGCCTCGACAGGGGGAAGGCCCTGTTCACGTTCGGCCTGCAGGGCGAAGTCGATCATCATGATGGCGTTCTTCTTTACGATTCCTATAAGTAGAAGGATGCCAATCAGCGCCATGATGCTGAGATCGGTTCCAGTGATGAGCAGTGCAAGGATCGCGCCGACTCCGGCGGGAGGAAGCGTGGAGAGAATCGTGAGCGGGTGAATCAGGCTCTCATACAGAATGCCCAGCACGATGTAGACGGCGACGAGAGCGGCAAGGATGAGGTATGGCTCGTTCTTGAGTGAGTCCTGAAAGGCCTGCGCGGTGCCCTGGAAAGTGGCGTGAATGTTGGCGGGCATACCCATGTCGCTCTGAGCCTTTTCGAGCGCGGTTACGGCATCGCCCAGGGCGACATTGGGTGCGAGGTTAAATGTGAGCGTCACCGCCGGATATTGACCCTGATGATTGACGGTGAGGGACGTGCGTTTCTCCTCCCAGTGGGCGATGGTTGAAAGCGGCACCATTGCGCCCGTGTTTGCGGGGGCCCGGGTGCTGCCCGCAGCAGGGGCAGCCGCCCCAGGGCTTGCGTTCGCTGTAGATGCCGATGCACCCGTGCCGGAGAGAGTGCCTGACTGAATCGCCGCCGCGTTTGTGGATTCATCGTTGGATGCGGCGATGGCGGCGATATTTGTCGCCACGGAACTGGCTCCAGAGGAAGCCGGCGCCGTGGCCAAACTGGAGGCTGTGCTGGTGGTAACGAGTTGTCCGCCAGCGGTCACGAATGATGCGGGTGCAGCGGATGCGACGCTTCGTGCTGCCGCCACCTGGGCCGCAGAGGTCGTCGTGGTTGATGCGGACGCAGTTGTCGAGCCGAGGTTGGGCACGGATGCGGGAGCACCCGCTGAACCTGTCTTGATGTAGATGTTGTTGAGCGAGTCGGGACTCAGCTGGTACTGAGGATCGACCTCCATGACCACGAAGTATTGATTCAGGCCGGTATACATCGTGGAGACCTCTCGCTGACCGAAGGCATCGTAGAGGACCTGGTCGATGGCGGAGGCGGAGATGCCGAGGCGCGATGCGGTGTCACGATTGATGACGAGCGTCTCCGACAATCCCTGATCCTGTTGATCGGTTGAGACGTCGCGGAGTTCCGGCATGGCGCGTCCTCGGGCTTCGAGACGCGGCGCCCAGGTATTCAACTCGCTGACATCGGGGTCGGACAGCGTGTACTGATACTGAGCGGCGCTGCCGCGGCCGCCGATCTGAATGTCCTGGTTGGCCTGGAGGAAAAGATTGGCACCGGGGACGCTGGTGAGTTTTCTGCGCAGTCCATTTACCACGTCATCTGCGGAGACGTGGGCAGGGTGGATGTGAAGCTTCTGACGCAGGTGATCGAACCAATCATCGGCATAGGGACGATAGGGGCGCTCGCTGACAGGCTTGAGGGCGATGAACATGAAGCCGGTATTGTTGCTGCCGCGGCCGCCGCCCGCGAAGGCGGTAACAGTGTCAATCGCCGGATCGGTCAGGGTTAGCTGCGCAAGCTCCTGCTGCTTATCTTTCATGGCCGGAAAGCTGATGTCTTGTGAGGCGATGGTCTGCCCGCTCAACCTGCCTGTGTCCTGCTGCGGGAAAAACCCCTTGGGAACAATTTTGAAGAGGTAGATATTGAGGAAGGCGCAGCCGATCGCGACGCTGAGCGTTAACCATTGGTGGCGCAGCACCCAGCGCAAAGCAGAATTGTATTCGTGGTGAATCCGTTGGAAACCGTCCTCGAAGATGCGGTAGAGACGGCCATGACGGCTCTCGTCGCGTGACTTGAGAAACCTGGCGCAGAGCATCGGTGTTGTAGTGAGTGAGACGAGCAGGGAAACGGCGATGGCGACGCTGAGAGTGACGGCAAATTCGCGAAAGAGTTTGCCGATGATACCGCCCATGAGCAGGATGGGAAGGAAGACCGCAATGAGCGAAGTGCTCATCGAAAGAACCGTGAAACCGATTTCTTTCGATCCCTTCATTGCCGCTTCGTAGGGCTTCATGCCCTCTTCGAGATAGCGCGTGATGTTCTCGATGACCACGATGGCATCGTCGACAACGAAGCCGGTGGAAATGGTGAGTGCCATCAGGGAGAGATTGTCGATGGTGTAGCCGAGCAGGTACATCACGCCGAAGGTGCCGACGAGAGAAAGCGGCACCGCAATGGATGGGATGATGGTGGCCCAGACCTCACGAAGAAAGAGGAAAACAACGAGGACGACGAGAAGAACGCTGATCATCAGCGAGATTTCGACGTCGTGCACGCTGGAGCGAATCGTGGTGGTGCGGTCCACGGCCACATTCATCTGGATCGTAGGAGGGATCTCGGCCTGGAGGCGCGGCATCTCGTTGAGGACGGCATCGACAGTGTCGATGACGTTGGCGCCGGGAATTTTGAAGATGATGATTAGAATCGCGTCTTTGAGTTTCCCGCTGTGACCCGCGGTGTTGTTGCCGGCGAATCCCGCGGTGTGGATGTCAGAGACAGAGTCGACCACACTGCCGAGATCGCCGACGCGGACCGCAGCTCCGGTCTGCTGGTTATAGCCGACAATGATGGGCGCAAAGTCGGAAGCCTTGAAAATCTGATCGTTGTCGTCGACCTGCCAGCGGTGCTGGCCGTCGCTGAAGCCGCCTTTGGGACGATTGGCGTTGGCGCTCGACAAGGCGGTGCGTACGGCTTCAAGCCCAACTCCGTTATTGGCGAGCTGCATGGGATTGAGCTCGACGCGCACCGCGGGCTGCGCGCTGCCGCCAACGAAAACCTGGCCGACGCCCTGGATCTGCGCGATTTTCTGCGCAAGGATGGAGTCAGCCATGTCGTAGATTTGCGGCTTGGGAATGACGTCGGACGTAAGCGTGAGGATGAGGATGGGCGCATCGGCCGGATTGGCTTTGCGATAGCTTGGGTTTTGCGGCAGGTACGCGGGCAACTGGCTTCGCGCGGCATTGATGGCTGCCTGGACATCACGGGATGCCGCATCGATGTCACGGTTGAGATCGAACTGGAGCGTAACGGACGCGGAGCCAAGCGAACTGCTCGACGTCATCTGGTTTACGCCGGCGATACGCCCAAACTGGCGCTCGAGCGGAGTGGCGACGGCCGAAGCCATGGTCTCCGGGCTGGCGCCGGGGAGGCCTGCACCGACACCGATTACCGGAAAGTCCACGTCTGGAAGCGACGCGACAGGAAGGACCGAATAAGCAACAGAACCGGCGAGCAAGAGGGCGACACTCAGTAATGAGGTGGCGACGGGCCGCTTGATGAAGGGTGCGGAAATGTGCATGGTCGCCTGCCTCAGTCCGCCGATGCCAAGTGATGTTCAGGGCTGGTCTCAAGGTCACGCGGCTTCAGGCGCTGCGCCAACCGGTCAAAGTAGAGATAAACCACCGGAGTGGTAAAGAGAGTGAGGACCTGCGAGAAGATGAGTCCGCCGACGATGCTGACGCCGAGGGGCATGCGGAGTTCGGCGCCGACGCCGCCGCCGAGTGCGAGCGGAAGTCCGCCGAGGAGCGCCGCCAACGTGGTCATCAGAATTGGCCGGAAGCGCAGGAGGCAGGCCTGGAAGATGGCTTCTTCAGCAGATTTTCCCTCTTCACGCTCGGCCTGGAGCGCGAAGTCGATCATCATGATGGCGTTCTTTTGCACGATACCAATCAGAAGGATGATGCCGATCAGCGCAATGACGCTGAACTCCATCTGCGTAATCATGAGCGCGAGCAATGCACCTACACCTGCCGACGGCAAGGTCGAGATGATAGTGATGGGATGGATATAACTCTCGTACAGCACGCCGAGCACGATGTAGACAGTGACCAACGCCGCGAGGATGAGCAGGGGCTCGTTGGCCAGCGAAGTTTGAAAGGCTGCGGCTGTGCCCTGGAAGCTGGCATTAATGCTGGTTGGCATGCCAATACGCTGCTCCACCGCATTGACCGCCTTAACGGCATCCCCGAGCGCCCGACCGGGGGCGAGATTGAAACTGATGATGGTCGAAGGGAACTGGCCCTCATGGCCGATGGCGAGTTGCGCTTTTGATTGCTCCCAGTGGGCGAGCATGCTGAGCGGCACCTGCGTACCGTTGCTTGACTTCACGTAGAGATTATTCAAGACAGTGGGATTCGTCTGGAAGTTCTGACCAACCTCCATCACGACGTGGTACTGGTTGAGCTGGGTGAAAATGGTGGATATCTGGCGCTGGCCGAAGGCGTCGTAAAGTGTGTTGTCGACGTCAGCCATGGCGATCCCGAGGCGCGCCGCAGTATCGCGATCGATGACCAGCATTGCGCCCAGG
Organism: uncultured Acidobacteriaceae bacterium; assembly: GCA_963838295.1. GTDB lineage: Bacteria > Acidobacteriota > Terriglobia > Terriglobales > Acidobacteriaceae > Telmatobacter. Next base: position 305,504 of record CAWIQS010000014.1, on the reverse strand, counting down.
CCCTGATCCTGAAGGTCGCTGGCCACGTCGGTGACGGCGGGCTCCTTGCTCAACTCCTGCACCATCTGGCGCGTTTTAGTTGCGAGTTCGACGGAGTTCGGATCTTCGAGGGAGTACTGGAATTGCGTGCGGCTGACGCGGTCTTCCACGCTCAGGTCCTGGAGCGGCTGCAGAAAGAGCTGGATGCCGTCAACGTCTGCGACCTTGGGCTGAAGACGGCGAATTACATCAGAGGCAGAAATCTTGCGCTGATCGAGCTGCTTCAGCGTGATTTGAATGCGGCCCGAGTTGAGGGTGGTGTTGGTGCCGTCGACTCCAATGAAGGAGGAAACATTGTCGACGGCGGGATCTTGCAGAACAATGTCTACGAGCTTCTGCTGGCGGAGCGCCATATTGGTGAAGCTGACGGATTCAGGTGCTTCGCTGATGCCGAGAATAACGCCAGTGTCCTGCACGGGGAAGAAGCCCTTGGGAATTGCGATGAACAGCAGAACCGTGGCCACAAACGTTGAAATGGTGACCATGAGGGTAATAAAGCGGTGTTCAAGGACCTTTTTAAGACCGCGTCCGTAGGACGCAATGATGGAGTTGAACACCTTCTCGGACCAGTAATAGAAGCGGGTCTGCTTGGCATTCGCCTTGTCCTGGAGGATGCGCGAGCACATCATGGGCGTCAGCGTAAGGGAAACCACCGCAGAGACCAGGATGGTAACCGCGAGGGTGATCGCAAACTCGCGGAAGAGCCGGCCCACCACGTCGCTCATGAACAGGAGGGGGATGAGTACCGCGATGAGTGAGACTGTCAGCGACATGATGGTGAAGCCGATCTGTTCACTGCCTTTGAGAGCGGCGCGCATCGGCGACTCGCCTTCTTCAATGAAGCGCGAGATATTTTCGATCATGACGATGGCATCGTCGACAACGAAGCCGGTGGAAATCGTGAGCGCCATGAGCGTGAGGTTGTTGAGGCTGTAGCCCAACAGATACATCACGCCAAAAGTACCGACGATAGAAAGCGGTACGGCAACCGAGGGGATGATGGTGGCGGCAAGGTTGCGCAGGAAGAGGAAGATGACCAGGACGACCAGCGCCACGGTTAGCATGAGCTCGAATTCGACGTCTTTGACTGACGCGCGAATGGTGTTGGTGCGGTCGGTGAGAACGTGGACCTGGACGTTGGCCGGAAGACTGGTCTGCAACTGCGGCAGAAGCTTGTTGATGCGGTCGACGACGGCGATGATGTTGGCGCCGGGCTGGCGTTGCACATTGACAATGACGGCCGGCTGCCGATTCATCCAGGCAGCCTCCTGCGAGTTCTCAGGGGCATCGACGACGCTCGCCACATCGGATGTCCGGACGGGAGCGCCGTTCCGATACGCGACAATGACGGGGAGGTAGTCGGCGCTCGAGATCAGCTGGTCGTTGTCGTTGATGGTGTAGGAGAGCCGCGATCCATTCAGCGTGCCCTTGGCTTGGTCGACATTGGCCGCGGCGAGAGCGGTGCGCAGGTCTTCAAGGCTGAGATTGTAAGCCGCAAGTTGCGCGGGATTAGCTTGCACGCGGACTGAGGGTTTTTGGCCACCGGCAATGGAGACAAGGCCGACGCCCGTGACCTGGGAGATCTTCTGGGCAAGGTTAGTGTCGGCGGCGTCTTCAACTTTGTCCAGGGGCAGCGAATCGGATGTGAGCGCCAGGGTCATGATGGGCGCGTCGGCAGGGTTGACCTTGCTGTAGATGGGTGGATTGGGCAGGTCCGTGGGCAGGAAGCTGTTGGCGGCGTTGATGGCGGCCTGGACTTCCTGCTCGGCCACATCGATGTCTTCGTCGAGGTTGAACTCGAGGGTGATGACAGAGCCACCGCCAGAGCTGACCGAGGTCATTTGTTTGAGCCCGGGCATCTGGCCGAACTGGCGTTCGAGCGGAGCTGTGACGGACGAGGACATGACGTCAGGCCCGGCGCCGGGGTAGAACGTCAGGACCTGGATGATGGGGTAGTCCACCTCGGGGAGCGCGGAGACCGGCAGCTGCAGATAGGCAACGCCTCCCGCGAGCATGATGGCCGCCATCAGCAGCGATGTAGCGATGGGGCGCAGAATGAACGGCCGGGATGGACTGAGACTCACTGCGGCCTCGGAGCGGAATCTGAGTTCTGCTTGTTTTGGCCAGGGCTTGCGTTACCGGGCTGCCCTTGACCAGAGGTCGAGGCACCCCGATGTTGGCGGGCCCCCGCAACGGAAACGGGCTGGCCCGGGCGCAGGCGATCGGCTCCATCGATAACAACACTTGTTCCCGGCTGCGGACCGCTGTCAAGGATGGTGTTCTGGCCTTCGGCGAGGGCTACCTTCACCGGCTGCATCTGCGAGACCTGACCGCCCTTGCCGTCGTCGTTGATGATCCAGACAAAGAGAGAACCATTCAGGCCGGTTTGGATGGCGGCCGAGGGGACGACAAGGGCGTTGGGCCGATTTTCCAGGATCAGGTGGATGTTGACGAACTGGTTGGGAAAGAGGACCGAATCTTTGTTATCAAAGACAGCCTTGAGTTTGTCGGTGCCCGTGGTGGTATCGATCTGGTTGTCGGCGGTGAGAAGGTTGCCGGCGGTCAGCTGTTGCGTGTCACTGCGGTCGTAGGCGTCAACGGGGATTCGCTTGTCGGTCGAGAGGCGCTTGAGGACCTGGGGCAACAGGTTCTCAGGCAGCGTGAAGTAGACGGCGATGGGTTTGAGCTGGTTGATGATGACGAGATTGGTTGAATTCGCTGAGATAATATTGCCCGGATCGATGAGGCGGAGGCCAATTTTGCCGTCGATGGGCGACTGGATATAGCACCAGTTCAACTGCAACTGGGCGGTTTCAATTGCAGCATTGTCGGACTGGATGGCACCCTCGTACTGGCCCTGTTGGGCCTGGTCTGCGTCGAGAGTTTCTTTGGAAACGACACCGGCTGCGTAGAGGGCCTTGTAGCGATTGAATTCGGCTTGCGCGTTTTTGAGGAGAGCCTGGTCGTGGGCCAGCGTGCCCTTGGCCTGGTCGAGCGCAGCCTGGTACGGCTTGGGATCGATCTCCATGATGGTTTCGCCCTGTTTGACCTCTTGGCCCTCAGTGAACTTGACGGGGAGCAGCTCGCCGCTGACGCGCGCCTTGACCGTGACGCTGTAATAGGGAGTGACGGTTCCCAGGCCAGTCAGGTAAATGGGCATCGGCTTCTGTTCGGCAGGAACGACCTGTACCGGCACGGGACGCGACATCAGAGCGGCGGCCTGGTTGGCGGTATTTGCCGCGGTCTTTTGCTTGTTCTGGTAGACGCGCCAAACGATGAGCCCCACGGCGACGGCGAGGACGAGGTAAACAACAACCCGGATCCAGGGACTCCGTCGGCCGGGCGGCTGTGATTCGCTGGTTTTAGGCAGATAGGGCTCAGTAGCGTTTTGAATCGGCATGGTCAGGCTTCCAGTCAATCATCTGTCATTCGAGACAAAATCCTGGCGGCTTCTGCTCCTCGAAAAGGCATGGTCCTGCAGTGTTTTTGTCGCGGCATTACTCCTCTTAGGGACGAATCCGGATTCTGAAAGGTTTCCGGCGGCCCGTGCCTTCCCGAGCAAACAAGTCGTTTGCAGACGGCAGGCGAGGTAAGCAGACATTGTAGCGAACCCAAGCCTCGATTCGGTGATGAAGCCCGTAAAGAGGAGACTTGTTGACGAAAGGACCGCGGACGGCAGGATTTCCGGATTAGCGAGCGCGATGCGCATACGGGACGACAGCTTCAAGGGTTGGGGGGATAGAGGAGCGAATTAGAGCAACTCGAAAGAACTCGCATATTGAGATTCGGGAGCCCGATAAATGAAGCCTGGAAGGTCCTGGACCCGTCATATGAAAAGAGCAAAGAAACCCGAGTGACCGGGCGCGCTGCGTCCGACCGCGCTTCATCGTCTAACATTGACTTTTTGATTCATACCATGGGAACGGGCGGCTGTATCTCCGCCCAGACCCGGATTCCATTGAGCCGCTGTTTGCCTTGACCGGTTCGCCTGCGGTGTCGCCGGCGACCCATCTCTCATACGTCACACCATTGACGGGCAATAGGCCTCAGGAGCGAGTACCAGCCCTATGATGTGGATTGTTCGGCTTGCACTTCGGCGGCCGTACACGTTTGCCGTCTTTGCGCTCTTGATCTTGATTCTTGGCGCATACAGCATCGCGTCGATGCCCACGGATATTTTTCCGAACATCGACATTCCTGTTGTGACCGTGGTGTGGAACTACACCGGGCTTTCTGCGCAGGAGATGTCGACACGCATCGTCTTCAACAGCGAGCGCGGCGTCACCACGACGGTCAACGATGTTGAGCATATTGAGTCGCAGTCGCTGAACGGGATTGGCGTCATCAAGATCTTCTTTCAACCGCATGTGAATGTCGCCAATGCGGTGGCGCAGGTGACGGCGATCGCCCAGGTGCAATTGCGATCCCTGCCGCCCGGAACTACGCCTCCCTTCATCATCCAGTACAACGCATCGAGCGTGCCGGTGCTGATGCTTGGCCTTTCGGGACCCGGCCTCAGCGAACAGCAGTTGAACGATCTGGCGACCAACACGATTCGAACCCAGATGGCCACGGTCGAGGGAGCACAGACCCCGTACCCGTACGGCGGAAAGCAGCGCCAGATCCAGGTGGACATCGATCCAAAGGCGCTGCAGGCCCAGGGATTGTCGCCGGCCGACGTGGTGAGCGCGGTCTCGGCGCAGAACCTCATTGTGCCATCGGGCACGATGAAGATGGACCGGTTCGAGTACGCGATTGAGACAAACTCGGCGCCATCGATCATTGATCAGTTGAACGATCTCCCGATTAAAAGCGTGAATGGCGCAATCATCTACGTGCGCGATGTAGCGCACGTGCGAGACGGATACCCGCCGCAGACCAACATCGTACGCGTGGATGGGAAACGCGCCATCATGATGGCGATCATGAAGACGGGCTCGGCGTCTACGCTGCAGATCATCAAGGACGTGCGCGCAATCGTTGACAGTCCCAGCGTGCGGGGCCAGTTGCCGCCGCAGATGCAGATCAATGCCCTTTCCGACCAGGGCGTCTTTGTGCGCGGCGCCATTAGCGGCGTAGTGCGCGAGGCGATCATCGCGGCCTGCCTGACGGCGGTGATGATCCTGGTCTTCCTGGGAAGCTGGCGTTCGACGGTGATTATTGCCGTGTCGATTCCGCTGTCGATCCTGTGCTCAATCACGATGCTGGCACTGCTGCACGAGACGATCAACATCATGACGCTGGGCGGACTGGCGTTGGCAGTCGGCATTCTGGTCGACGACGCGACGGTCGAAATCGAAAACATCAACCGCAATCTGGAGCAGGGCAAAGAGATCGAGCAGGCGATTCTCGATGGCGCGGCGCAGATCGCCACTCCCGCGTTGGTCTCAACGCTGGCTATCTGCATCGTATTTGTGCCGATGTTTTTGCTGAGCGGTGTGGCGCGCTATCTGTTTGTTCCGATGGCCGAGGCAGTTGTGTTTGCCATGCTTGCCAGCTATCTGCTTTCGCGTACGGTCGTGCCGACCATGGCGAAATATCTGCTGCACGAGCACGATGACGCGCAGGCAGCGAAGAAGATGCACAGCCGCAATCCTTTTATTCGTTTCCAGAGCGGATTTGAGGCGGGATTCACGCGATTCCGGAATGCGTATGTCCGGCTGCTGACGCTATGCGTTGATTTCGCCGGAGTGTTCCTGATCATCTTTGTGGTGTTTGCCGTCGGATCTGTGGCGCTCCTGGTGCCGTGGCTCGGGCAGGACTTCTTTCCAGCCGTTGATGCGGGACAGTTCAAGATTCACGTGCGCGCGCGGACCGGAACGCGGATTGAAGAGACGGCCGCACTGTGCGATCACATTGACGCGACGATTCGCGAACACATTCCTTCGAGCGAAGTGGTGACGATTGTCGATAACATCGGCCTGCCCTACTCGGGGTTGAACCTCTCGTATTCGACCTCGGCTCCGATTGGCCCCGAGGATGCCGATATCCAGGTTCAGCTTTCGCAGAAGCACCATCCGACTGACGAATATGTCCAGCAATTGCGCGGAGCGCTGGCGCACGAATACCCGGGCGTGACTTTTTACGTGCTGCCCGTGGATATCGTCACCCAGATTTTGAATTTCGGACTTTCGGCGCCGATTGATATTCAGATTGTCGGGCCAAATTTGTATGGCAACCGCGTGGTTGCGGAAAAGATGCTGAACGAAGTCCGATACGTAGCAGGAGCGACGGACGCGCGCATTCAACAGCCTTTTGACTATCCGAATTTCACGGTAAATGTGGATCGAACGCGCGCGCAGATGATTGGCTTTTCACAGCGGGATGTGGCGCAGAGCCTGCTGGTGGCACTGAGCGGCAGCTTCCAGACTACGCCGAGCTTCTATCTGGACCCGCGTAACGGCGTGAGCTACAACGTTGCCGTGCAGACGCCGCAATACAGGCTCGATTCGATGTCGGCGCTCGAGAGTCTGCCGGTGACGCGATCCGCCAGCAGTTCTGCGAGCGCGGGCAGTACAACACCCTCGAGTACCGGGTCGAGCCCAGCGCCGATGGAGACGAACGCTCCAGGGGCTTCGCAGCAGCCGGTACAGGTGCTGGGCAACCTCGCCGCTTTCAAGCCGGGTGCGGAACTCGGCACGGTCAGCCACTACGACGTGCAGCCGGTGCTCGACATCTATGCCAACGTCGAAGGAACCGACCTGGGAACCGTGACGCGCGAGATGGAGCGGATCGTCAAGAAGTACGAGAAGCAGTTGCCGCGGGGTTCGCATTTCATCCTGCGCGGGCAAAGCGAGACAATGCAGGCATCGTACATCGGGCTGTTAGGCGGCCTGGCTTTCTCGATTTTGCTGGTGTATTTGCTGATCGTGGTGAATTTCCAGTCGTGGCTCGATCCGTTCCTGATCATTTCGGCGCTGCCCGCTGCGCTGGCTGGGATTGCCTGGTTCCTTTTCCTGACGGAGACGCGGCTGAGTGTTCCGGCGTTGACCGGCGCGATCATGTGCATGGGCGTGGCAACGTCGAATTCGATTCTTATCGTGAGCTTTGCGCGGGAACAGCTGGAAGAGCTGGTGGGTGATGCGCGGCAGGCGGCGCTGAATGCCGGTTTTGTAAGATTGCGCCCAGTATTGATGACGGCGCTGGCGATGATCCTGGGCATGATGCCAATGGCGCTGGGCCTGGGCGAAGGCGGAGAGCAGAATGCGCCGCTGGGACGGGCCGTGATCGGCGGATTGTTGCTGGCCACCGTAGCAACCCTGTTTTTTGTGCCGGCGTTTTTCTCGGTCGTTCACGGCTGGCTTGAGAAGCGCAGCCGGTCGAAGCGCCATGAGACGCAAGCCGCAACATTTGATGAGTTCGATTAGCCAGCAGGCAAGCTGCAAGTTTTTCGGAGTAGCAATATGAGCGAGACATCCAACCCGAGCCAGAAGCCGGTTCCTCACGAGGGCCACGAGACGCAGCACGCGCCCAAGCAGAAGCCGATTGCGACCAGCTATGCCATTACCGGTCTTGTGATTGTGCTGCTGGTGTTTGCGGCGCTGGCGCTGTTCGGGATTCTAAGCCGCATCCACCACAACAGTGTGCTGGCCAAGACGACGCAGGAGGCGGCCGCTCCGGCTGTGATTGCGCTGCCGCCGAAATCGGGCGCCCCCGCCGACATGTTCATGCTGCCAGGCAATGTTACGGCCTATACCGATTCGCCGATTTACGCGCGCACCTCGGGTTACTTGACGAAGTGGTATTACGACATCGGCTCTCACGTGAAAAAGGGCGCGCTGCTGGCGGAGATTGCGACACCGGAACTGGACCAGCAGCTGACCCAAGCAGTAGCCGACCTGGGAACCGCAGAAGCGAATGCGAAGAATGCTCATTCGCAGGCGCAGCGCTATCAGGACCTGGCGCCATCCAATGCAGTATCGCAGCAGGATACAGAGACTTTTACGAACCAGGCTTCGGCAACCGCGTCGGCGGTGAAGTCGGCGCAGGCTAACGTGGATCGGTTGAAGGAGCTGCAATCATTCGAGAAAATCTATGCGCCTTTCGATGGCGTGATTACGGCGCGCTCGATCGATACCGGGCAGTTGATTGATACGGGAGCGGCGAAGGAGCTGTTTCACATGCAGGCGCTGAACACCCTGCGCGTCTACACCAATGTTCCGCAGCTCTACACGACCAACATGAAGCGCGGTTCGAAGATCGACATTACGTTTCCGGAGTATCCGGGGAAGACTTTTCAGGGAACGCTGGTGCGGACCGCGGATGCGATCGACCCCGCGAGCCGGACCCTGCTGGTAGAAATTGACGTGGACAATCGCAAAGCCGAGCTACTGCCGGGATCGCTGGCGCAGGTGCACTTCAAGGCGTCGTCTGTGCAGACGTTCGTCATTCCGGTTTCAGCAATTATTTTTCGGCGCGAGGGAACGCAGGTGGGCACGGTCGGCAGCGACAATGTTGCGCACCTCATTCCGGTGACGATCGGCCAGGATGATGGAGCAACAGTGCAGATTGTGAGTGGGTTGAAGGATGGAGACCGCGTAATCCAGGATCCGCCGGACTCTCTGATCGAGGGAGAGAAAGTGAGCCCGGAGAATCCAGGCAACCAGCAAAAGGGCGGGCAGCCGGGGCCGGGGGGCAAATAGCGATGGGTTCGGTTGCAGAGCGAGGGAATGTGGTTCCCTCCAAGTACAGAAGCTGCGAGAGGCGGGCGTTGAACAGGCGCTTGCTGGTCGCGTGTCTGCTGGGACTGGTATCGTTTGCGGCGTGCAAGGTCGGGCCCAATTATCAACGCCCTGACACGCTGGCTCCGCCAGATTACAAGGGAGGCGGGTCGGCGGGTGCGGTTGTGCCGCCGGCAAATCCCGCCGGAGGTACATGGAAGCCGGCCTCGCCTTCGGACGGCATGCTGCGCGGCAAGTGGTGGGAGGTTTATCAGGATCCGCAACTGAATGCGCTGGAAGAACAGATTGCTCCGCAAAACCAGGGCCTGCGAGCAGCGCTGGAGACGTATCTCTCGGCACGCGATCAAGTGCGGGTTGCGCGGGCAGACTTTTATCCGACGCTTTCGGTAACCCCAAACGTCAGCCGAGACCAGTTATCCTCACACCGGCCGCTGGTTCCGGCGGGGACCGGAAACAAATACAGCGACTTTCAGCTGGAGGGGCAGGCGAGTTGGGAGCCGGATTTGTGGGGTCGCGTACGCCGGAATGTGGAAGCCGCGCATGAGAATGCCCAGGCAAGCGCGGCAGACCTGGCGAATCTGGACCTGAGCCTGCATGCGGAACTGACGCTGGATTATTTCGAATTGCGGGGGCTGGACTCGGACGCACGACTACTGACAAAGGCAGTGAGCGATTATCAGAACCAGCTTGATCTGAATCAAAAGCTGGTAAAGGGTGGATTGGCGACGGAGGTCGTGGTAGCCCAGGCGCTGACCCAGCTGGAAACGACGCGCGCGCAATTGGTGGATGTGAATCAGGCGCGCAGTCAGTACGAACATGCGGTCGCCACCCTGATCAATAAGGAGGCGCGCGATGTGTCGCTCGCTCCAGCGCCGCTGGATCTTGCGCTGCCGAAGATCCCAGTGGGCGTCCCATCGCAACTGATCGAGCGGCGTCCTGATATCGCAGCGTCTGAAAGGCGCACGGCCGCCGCCAATGCGCAGATCGGGGTCGCAATCAGCGCTTTCTATCCGAACGTGGTTCTGGGGGGCGGGGGAGGATTTGAAAGCACGAACGCAGGAACGCTGATCCAGGGGCCAAGCGCGCTATGGAGCCTTGGTGCCCAGGCGACCGAGTTGTTGTTCGACGCCGGCAAGCGGCACGCGGTTACTGATCAGGCGAGGCACAACTACGAAGCGCAAGCCTCGACGTATCGCGCCACGGTGCTTGGAGCATTTAACGAGGTCGAAGATCGGTTGTCGGACCTGCGCGTGCTGGAAGAAGAATCCACCACGGAGCAGCGCGCCGTTGCGGCAGCGCAGCACTCACTTGACTTGTCGAACCAGCGTTACAAAGGCGGCGCGACGAGCTACCTTGAGGTGCTGATCGCAGACAGCACGCTTCTGACAAACCAACGCACGTCAACGGACTTGATTACGCGCCAGTTTGCAGCGAGCGTGGGTCTTGTGCGCGCTCTCGGCGGCGGATGGGATGTAACGCAACTACCCTAGCGGCCCTTTGGTTATGCAGCCTTTGCCTGTTCGAGCTCATGGTGCAGGAGCGAACAGCAATAGCGGCTGAAATCGTAGGCTCCTGCCTGCGGCAGTTGTTCCACCAGCGCATGACTCTTTTCCAACGCTGTTCTGGCTTCGTCCAGATTTCCCTCGATCCAATGGAGCGCGCTCTGGGCCCTCCAGTAATCGGCGTTGAAACGCGTGGGTTTCTTGGCCTGCATGCGATTCCACCAGAAGCGAGTTGCGATGGGATCGCGGCGAACAATCGCATTTCCAAAGACAAACGCTGTGTGAAATTCGGCCGGGACGTCTGAGGCGGACTGAAGGCAAACCAGTTCTGCCTGGGCGAGCACCTCGTCTGCTTCCAGTTCATTGCCGGCATCAATCGAATGGCTGAAGGCATAGAGCCACATCAGGAGTGCTTGACGCCCGTGAGCAATGCCCTTTGCAGCACTGCGGATGGAGCCAATGTCGTAGTCCCGGGGCCGAAGCGATGAAACCAGGCTGGAGCCAATGTGGGCGATGGACAAATGGAATTCGGCAAACGCTCCGCCCGAGAGCAATTGCAGAACAATAGCGCCGTCAGAATAGCCTTGCGGCGTCCGGAAGGGAATCAGGTTTGCGGCAGCCAGACCGAGGCTCCAGGCGCCAAAGAGAGCCACGAAGCCGGCGACCTGCGGTGGCAGCGCAGCGCCTGAACCGACGACCAGGATCAACGAGAGGATACCCGTAAGAATGTTGGCGAGGGCGCCGGCAGACATCATGGTGAGAAATTGCCATGGACGCAGTTTTCCATCGCCCGGGATGAGGGCGGTTTCGCCGTCTGCGAGGATCAGACCCTTCGGCTTGAATTCAAATTCCCATTTTGCATCGCGAATCCGCCATTGGAATGGTCCGACAAAGAAGGCGCGCAGCTTCATGCCGCAGAACATACCGACCACTGCATGCCCCGTCTCGTGGACGGAGGTAATGGTGAGGAGGGCGACTAGGGTAAGAGAGAGTCGAATCCATGCGCCGTTAACTACCGTGATGTGCTGGGCTGTGAGCCATCCTTGCCACCAGAGGTAGGCGCCCATGCTGAGGCCGAAGGTGACACCTTGCGCGATTCGGTTGACATGGAGGCTGGTAAAGTCGCCGGCGATGGCCGTTACCTCTTCAATCTTTGGGGCCCGGCTAACCTTGAGCCGCTTGCCGAAGGCGATGAAGCCCACAATGCTCATGGCAACGAGGATGGTATTCACGGAACCGAGTCGGTGCGTAAAAATGCTTGGAATAATCGCCACGAAAAGATAGACACCACTGGCAGTAAGCCCGAAGGCGCGCGCTGAGGGCCGAGCTTTCATGCCGGTCCACGAGGCCGAGCTAAAGACGGCAGCGGACAAAACCAACACGCCTGCCCAGAGGGCGAAGCGCAACGGCGAATGCTGATGTACCGGAGACGCTGTCGCGGCAAGAGTCACGATTGCTAAACGTATGCACACGAGAGCGGTGAACGCGTGAATCCAGGAGAGATATTTTCTAAATCCGAGCAACGGGGCCCTCTTTCCGGGGAAGCTCCAGACTACGGAGAGTCGGTGACGGAAAGAATGGCTCTTTCGGTAGAATCTGTAACGCTTTAGGGGATCGCGTTACCAAGGGGGAATACCGATTTACCCGCATGCCTCACAGATTGTGATCTAGATCACGCGCCACCGATTTCAGACGCGCGCGGCGGGTATTCGACCTGCGATTTGTTGCGTTATTCCATCCCGCTGACGGTATCAACGCGCAAATGACTGTAGGCTGCGGGTGGGATATCAGTGAGGGGGAGCGATGGGCCTTCCCAGAGGATGCGCGGTGGTTCCTGGCTTACGGAGTGAAGACCTTCGACGTGCAGCGCGTGGGGGCCGGCACGCAAGCCGATAGACGCGTGGTCGTAGCGCACGGCATTGCCCGGCGATCCGCAAACCTGCGCGAATGGCGGCCCGGTTTTGGCGATCTGCATGCCGTCGATAAGCAGACGTGCGCCATCTCTCGCCATCAGGTGAAAGGTGTAGCCACCGTCGGCAGGAATGTCGATGAAGCCATCCCACACGGCCACATAGCGGGTGAAGCCCTGCGGATCGGCTTGGAGGCTGGGTGAGTCGCCTTTGAAGACAGGAGTCTGGGCGGCGAGATCGGGCAACTCGGTCCAGGTGCCGGGATAAATTTGCCAATGGAGGCCCGGAACAGTCGGTCCGGCGATCGAAATGGGGTCATGCCATTTGGAGACGACAACAATTCCCTGGGCCGACCAGTCTTGTTGATCGCGATCGTTTTCTGCCTTGAGCAGAACGCGAAAACGACCAGCACCGTTGGAGCCGTCGAGGGCGGTGCCGAGAGCATCGGGGAATTTGTGCTTTACTTTTCTGCCGTGGGCTTCTGAACCGTCGCCGAAGAGCCAGGTGAAGCTGGTGTGCTGCGCGGGATCTGCGCTGAATGTGACGGAGTCGCCGGGACCGAAGACGGGAGGGGCCACGTTGAAGTGCGCAACCGGACCGGAGGGCGCTGGGAACTTCGGCTGCTCGGCTCCGCCGGAAGCAACCAGCTGGAGTTCGGCGTCGTTGGTAGCGCGGTTCTGGTCGTACTTCACGTTGTCGAAGGTGACGCCGGAGACGTTGCCTGTGATGGTGGAGGTGGCGAGCGGGGGCTGATCGAGCGCCCAGATGTTCTGGAAGAGAACGCCGTGCACCGAGGGCTCTTCATGCTCAATCTGCACCAGCGAGTACCAGTTGTCGAGCCAGAGATTCTTGAACGTGTAGTTGGAGTGATCACCTTTGGCGCCGTTGGCTCCCCAGAGACCGAGAATGCCAAAGGTCTGGCCGCAGGCTCCGATGCCTCCGTGCAGAATGTCCGAGTCGCGCAGAGTGAAGTTTCGGGAGTTGAATATCTTGCGCGGCCACGCGGCGCGCACAATGTTGGAGATGCTGGTGGAAAGTTCACTGTTTTCGACCGTGATGTTCTGGACGTCGTGTCCCGGACGAAGCATGTCGGCATCGGTGTAACCGTCCCAGTTGCCTTGGATTGCCAAGTCATCGTCCGACGCGCGGAGGAAGGCGTCGCGGACCAGGGCATCGCCGCCGCCGAGCCAGTCCATACCATCCTGGTTGGCGTTGCCGGGGTTGCCACCGATAACACGTAGGTCGTTGTAAACGAATCCGCTGCTGTCTTTCATCTGGATGGACCAGGTGCGCGCGCGGACGACACACGTAACTCCATCGATCTCGACGTTGTGAGCCTCAAGTGCACCGATACAATGCCAGTCGGGTTTCTGCATCCAACCTTGGTCGGAATTCGGATCCTGGGTGCCCTCGTAGATGATGGTTCCGCGGCCGAGCACTTTCACGCCGCTGACTTTCCAGAGGTTGAGGCTGCCGTAGAAATAGGAGCCGGGCGCCAGATAGTAGGTCTCGCCGCTTTGCGGATTCAGGCTCTGGTGATACACGCCGGGCGCAAGAATGTGCACCGAAGGACTGGCTGTCGGGGGTGGAGCAGGAGGTTCACCGGCGAAGACGAAAAGCATGGTGGCGTGGTTGAGAAAGTCGCCAGGGCGAGAGATGGACAGCTTCTGCGGGCCAGCGATCTTGAAGCGGATGGTCTGACCGTCCCGCACGGGTCGGATACCGAGCCGCCATGGCTCGATGTCGACGCCTTTATCCCAAAAGCCACGCTCGGAGGCAGTGATAGCGATTGTGACGGGACCGGTTACATCAAAATTGACGAAGTCATAGCTGGCTGCGGCATGGGCAACGTCGACGGACTGGTCATTGACAGTGACCGTAAAGGCAGTGGAGCGCAGTTCCGGGGGAACCGCGACTGCCTGAACGCGTGGAGCGGCGACGAGTACCCAGGAGGGTGCGAGCATAGCCGCAACGAGCACACCAAGAACACGCAAGAAGCAAGAACCTGAAGAGAAGTGAAGTCCAGTCCACTTTAGCACCGCGACTGCTGAGGCTGGAGTAACGATGGTCACGAGTGCGGCGGTGTCAAAGCGTCCGGTATACTTCGGGACGCGACAGAACGCATTCCGGCTCTTCAGATTCTCGCGATTCCTCTCCGATGTTCGATTGCAAGCAAGACTCTCTTTCCAAAGGAGACGTCATGTTCCACTGCACAGAGTTTCGAAACGGACAAAATCCATTTGCGTTCCTTGTGGTGTCAGGGTTGATCCTTACGGCTTCGATTTCAGCACCAGGCGCCGGTCGATCGAAAATCACAATCGATAGGTCGGTCACAATCGTAGAGAGCGCGGACGAGCCCGCTCCGGTGCTTCGAGCTACGGAAGATCTGTTGAACGATTTTGGCAAGGTACTTGGGCAGACGCCGAACCTCGCGAATCACATGGAGGGATCGGGACAAGTGGCAATCCTGATCTCGGGACCGCAGAGACCTTATGCGGGTATCAAGTGTGCTGAGCCGATAGGTGGCGCAGAGTCATTTGCGTTTTCGGTCGTTCATCTGGCAGGCGGGCAGGTGCGGGATGTGATTTGCCTGACAGGCGCGGATATGCGAGGAACGATCTACGCGATCTACCAGTTCTCGCGGACGGTTCTGGGCGTGGACCCGATGTATTTGTGGACCGACAAGCAACCAGAAAAGCGGAGTTCGATTCCGTTGCCCGAGGGTTTCGCACGGATTTATCCAAAGCCGGTGTTCAAGTATCGCGGATTCTTTCCCAACGACGAGGACCTGCTGACGGGGTGGATTCCTGCCGCAAAGGGAGAGCACACCGGCATCTCGCTGAAGGTTTGGGACAACATCTTCGAGACCACTTTGCGGCTGAAGGGGAACATGATTGTGCCGGGTACCTGGATCTTTCCGGACGACGCGCAGGTGGACGCTGCGGCGAAACGCGGGCTGATCGTGAATCAGCATCACGCGATTCCGCTGGGCGTAAATGTGGCGCGGTGGCCAAAGGATGTGCCGTACAACTTTTCGACGCATCCTGAGTTTCTGGAGCGAGCCTGGACCAACGCGGTTGCTGCGTACAAGCCGGACGAGGAGATTCTGTGGAGTGTGGGGCTTCGCGGGTTGTCTGACTCGAGCTATGCTTTGCTCGATCAGAGCGTGCGCGATAACGATCCGCTGCTGGGCAAGCGCATCAGCGACGCGATTGCTGACCAGATGAAAATCGTGCGAGCGAAATATCCGAAGGCACAGTTCGTAACGGATCTGTGGCAAGAGGGCGCTCGGTTGATGCAGAAACGTCTTATAAAGATTCCGCCGGAAGTGACGCTGGTTTGGGCGGATACCGGCTATGGCGATATGCAGGACGGCGGCAAGGTGGCGGCGGGACAGGGCGCTTATTTTCACGTAGCGATGATGAATGGCAATGCTAACCAGCTTTCGGAATTGGTACCGGTGGCGGTGATTCAGGAGGAGTTGGGGCGGTACATCAAGGCCGGCGCTACTTCATACCTTCTTGTGAACACCAGCGATATCCGACCAGTGGCCATGACAACGCGGGCGTTGATGGAAGTGGCTTGGGGCGGAGTGCCGGCAGAAGACACCGATGCGGATGGGGCGTTCTACCGGAAGTGGGCTGCGGAGGAATTCGGGACGAAGGCGGCGGATGCGGTGGCGGGCGTGTACAAGCAATACTTTGCGGCTCCATCACTGCGAAGTTCGACGCCGCCAGTGGGGCTGACGTCGGCGGGGAATGCGCCGCCCGCGCCGCCGCAGTTGAGCAACATTCCCCGTGAGGAGGGCGACCAGCATTACCACTCGGAGATGCGGTTGCTGCTACTTGACCGGCTGAGCGAACACCAGGTGACGGCGGTGCCGAGCCAGTCACCGAAGTGGACGCCGCCGCGGTTGATGCCGGAGATGAGCGCGGAACAGCGGACCACGATGCTGGAGCGGGACATCCGTGACTGTGAGGATGCGCAGCCGCGGTGGGATGCGGTCTGGCAACATGCTGTGGCGGCGAAGGCTCTCGTAGATCCGGATCGGCGCGACTACTACCAGGCCGCGGTGCTGACGATGATCACGATCAACCGCGAGAGTAACCGGGCGCTGCTGCTGGTGGCTCGGGCACTCCAGGATAATGCAGCCGGCGACACGGAGAAGGCACGGAATGAAGCGGGTGACTCGTTGCAGGCCCTCGATGCGGTTCAAGCTTCAATGGCCGCAGCGGAGTATGGCAAATGGAAAAACTGGTATCGCGGTGACTGGTTGACTGGCGTCGACCGAACGCGCGAACTGGTGCAGGCGTACGCCGATCACTTGAAGGATCCGATGGCAAAGCTCCCGGCCCCGGTGGCGTGGACCGGGTGGGAAGCCTACTTCCACATCATGGAGTATGAGGGTGACCGGGCGGTGGATGTGCATTGAAGAACAGTTGTCAGTGTTCAGTCGTCAGTTGTCAGAAAATCGCGCAAGTCACGGGTGTTTCGTGAGCGATCGAGGAGGTTGCTGAGGCAATGCAGACACGGCGCGAATTGCTCTGTGATGCTTTGAAGCTCTCGGCTGGACTTGCGCTTGGTTCCGAGCTGATGCGGGGAGAATCCGCGGAACCGGTCGCCGTTCTCAGCGTTGGCTCTGAACCATGGACGAAACTTCCTGCTGAATTCATGGGGCTGGGTTATGAAATGTCGTCGGTGGCGCCGATGGGGCTGCTGAGCGCTGAAAACCAGCGCTATGTGAACCTGGTGCGCGGGCTGGGAAATGAGGGTGTGTTGCGCGTCGGCGGCATCGTCGCAAACTACACCCGCTACGAGCCCGACGGGACCATCAAGGCAAACGAGAAGGACACGGAAATCACGCGCGCAAGTCTCCAGCAGTTCGGACAGTTCTTGAGGACGATTGGCTGGAGGGCAATCTGGAGCGTGAATTTCGCGCAGGGAACAATCGAACAGGCAGTGGAAGAAGCCAGGAGCGTGGCCGCGATTCTGGGCGACAGGCTGTTGTGCCTGGAGCTGGGAAATGAAGTGGAGGAATACGGAAATCATGTGCCGCCATTTCGCAAGCCGCCCTATGCCTACGAGACCTATCGCGAAGAATTCAGGCAGTGGCGGAACGCAATCGTAAAAGCAGTGCCGGGCGTCGGCTTCGCCGCTCCTGATACGGCGTGGAACGCGGAATGGGTGGAGCGCATGGCAAAGGATGCGCGCGGCGATGTGCAACTGCTGACGACGCACTACTACTTCAGCGGCCAGAAGCAGGGGAAGGCGGAGGACCTGCTGCATCCCGATCCGCGATTGATGGAGGTTCTCGTTCGTCTGCGCAAGGCGTCGGCTGAGAGCGGAATGCCGTGGCGCATGTGCGAGACGAATTCGTTTTCCGGAGGCGGGCTGCCTGGCGTGAGTGATACGTTCCTTGGCGCGCTGTGGACCCTGGACTATATGCTGCTGCTCGCGGCGTATGGATGCAGCGGCGTGAATATCGAGACCGGCGTGAACCAGCTGGGGTTTGTGAGCTGTTATTCGCCGATCACGGACGACGGCCACGGAAACAACCGTGCGGGGATTCCGTACTATGGCATGCTTGCGTTCGCAGAAGCGCGCAGGGAATGCAACCAAATTGTTGCGCTTGAGGTGCCTTCTTCGGCCAAGGGGCTGACGGCTTATGCGATAGGCGAGGCGGGACGCGTGATGTCCGCCGCGGTGATCAATCGTGGTGTAAGCGATGCGCGCGTTTCGCTTAAAGGGCTGGGCCTTCGCGGAGAGGTGAAAGCGCTTCGGCTGGTGGCTCCGGAGGAATTGAGCACCACAGGTGTGATATTGGGCGACGATTCAGTTGACGAGAATGGCATATGGAGAGCGAAGCGCTGGGAGCAAGTTGCCCCGGCGGAGATGCTGGTTCCCAGGATGAGCGCCGTGATCGTTCGAGGGTGACAGCGGGACAGAGCCGGGCTGGCAAGAGCCTTTGCATGCTAATTGGAGAAACAAAAAAGCTCACCTCGCGGTGAGCTTTTTTGCCTGCTTAATCTTTCCAACACTTACACAACACATGCACTGAAATCACTCTAGAACAGGGGCGGCGCCGAGGGACGGTTTTTTCGGTGATTTAAGCGGACATGACGGTTACGAAAGGAATGATATCGCCGACAGCGCGATCGGGCTGGAGGCGCACTCATGGCGATGGGCTTATCGATTTAAGCGCTGTGGGACAGCTTTGCCTGCCAGCGTTGAGAGATCCGCAGCGACGTGCGGATCACAAACGTGGTGGCCAGCAAAGTGAGACTACCCATGGTAAGCATCAGGGGGATATACCACATGCCCAGAACCTCATGAGCTGGCGGAGGTGGAATGTTGAATTGAGTCCCACTCGCGATCATGCGTCCATCTTGATACCACGTCCCGGTGTGCGCGGGAAAGACTCCCTTGAGCAGGCCGGAGAGCACCATGCCGCCGCCCATGACATAGCCGAACAGTCCCGCGAAGAGTACGACAATCCCAGCTATACCTTTCGTCGCAAGCCGCAGGGCGCCGCGGAGAAGAAGCAGGGGCGAAATGCTTCGGCTGGCTCGGCAGATGAGGAGCCCGTCGCGGTATTGGGCAGCGAGTTGATCTGCGGGACCGAGCCTCGCGAGAACGGTCTCCACACTGACTCCACTTTCTTCAGCGGAGTCGCGGATATGCGCGCTGATTTCGCGGATGATCTCGTCGCGTTCGCTGAGCGTTATCGGCCCGAGATGAGTGCGGAGAGAAGACAAGTAGGTATCGACCTGCGTGGTGTCTGTGGGAACGGTCTCGATCATCGCGATAACTCCATATCTTCCGCGGCGCGGATGTTTGACTGACCTGCGGCCTGGGGTTTGAGTACGGGCTCCAGAAGCTGGCTGAGTCCTCCTGCAAAATTGGCCCACGCTTCGGCCATCTGCCGCAAGCGGGTTCGGCCGGGCTCGGTAAGAGCGTAGTACTTGCGAGGATGGCCCGCCTCGGCTTCAACCCAATCGGAGGTGAGCATGCCTTCAGCCTTTAGGCGGTTGAGGATGGGGTAGATGGTCCCCTCGGCCAACACCAGACGAGAATGGCTTTCGAGAAAACGAATGATTTCAAGGCCATACAGCCGCCCGTTCCAGAGACTAGCGAGTGCGGCCATCTCCAGGGCACCTTTGCGGAGCTGCGCCTCCCAGCGGTCGGGCGACTCCCCTTCGATGAGTTGTGCTCTCAACCTCATCATTGCCATATACCTTGCATAACAATGTATCGTGCTATAGAGGAGAAGTCAAGCTTAATTGCTATTTGATTGGGTCGCGCGACGTCGGCGACTACCTCCAAGAGACACCGTCGTTTCGCGCGGTAGATCTCGACCCCCGGAATATTTCCGGACATCGAAGCAGTCCCTACGCTGACATTGCGCATCGTATAGGTTTCTGATACGGTCCCATATGGTAGTGGCGCGTTTGCGGTAGGGGCCAATTTTTCCAAGGAGTTTCTGCTCTTATGGAAGCTGGAATCAGGCCTGAAGTTCTTGTAATCGATGACGATCATGCCGTCGCCGATACGCTCGCAATGGTTCTGAATATCAGCGGCTTCAACGCAACGCCAACCTATAGCGGAGAGCGCGCTGTTGAACTTGCCGGGAAGAATCGCTTCGATCACCTGGTCACCGACGTGGTGATGGACGGCATGAACGGAATCGAAGCCGCCCTCGCTATTCGTGCGCTGCTGCCCGAGTGCCATATTTTGCTTATGTCTGGAAACAACAATACTTCTGAGCTTCTGGCAGTCGCCCGCGCACAAGGAAACACATTCAATATCCTCGCCAAGCCGGTCCACCCATCGGTGATGCTTGAGCAATTGGGCGCTCAAGGGCCTCCGCGCATATCGATCGATTCGCCACCTTCTCTATAGAACCTTGGCGAAGATTGGCTCGATTAGATTCCCTCGCCCATAGAGACGTATTCGGAGAGCTGATTGAGTTCTTTGCGGTAGGCGGTGCGCTCAGCTTCTTCGGTGGCGAAGGGTTCAACGCGGCGGACGTGCGCGCCGAGTTTGTCTTCCAGTTCTTCAACGCGGGCGGAGAGAGCGATGAGGGCGTCGGAGAGTGGATCCTTCACATCGTGAGGATCGGTGATGAGGACGCGCTGCCCGTTGCGGTAGACGATGTGGGCGGGAACTCCGACGACGGTCGAGTTGGGCGGGACATCGGAGAGAACGACTGAGCCGGCTCCGACGCGCGAGTTCTGGCCGATGGTGATGTTGCCAAGGACGTTGGAGTTGTTGCCGACGAATACGCCGTCGCAGAGGGTGGGGTGGCGTTTGCCGTGTCCCTTGCCGGTGCCGCCGAGAGTTACGCCTTGATACAGAGTCACATCGCTGCCGACGATGGCGGTTTCGCCGATGACGACGCCGGTCGCATGATCGATGAAGAGGCGGCGGCCGAGCAGCGCACCGGGGTGGATGTCGACGCCGGTGAAGAAGCGGGCGAACTGCGAAAGGACACGTGCGGGCAGTCTCAGCTTCATCCGCCAGAGCCGGTGAGAGACGCGGTGATACCAGACGGCCCACAGTCCCGGATAGCAAAGCATGACCTCAAGCCAGGAGCGCGCGGCGGGATCGCGTTCGAGGACGGAGCGAACATCTTCGCGGATGCGGGCAAACATGGGCCGGCCTTTCTTCAACCGCTGATGTTTCTTTACAGCGTAACCGCCTGCGTCGGCAATGCCAGCACTTCCTGACGGAGCGAATCAAACAGGACGCTGGAAAGATAACGCTCGCCGAAGCTGGGCAGGATGACGACGATCAGTTTGCCGGCGTTCTCAGGCCGAGCGGCTACTTTGAGCGCTGCGACGACTGCCGCACCGGAACTGATGCCGACGAAGAGGCCTTCTTCGAGCGGGAGGCGGCGGGCCATGGCGATCGACTCGTCGTTGGTGACCTGGATGACTTCGTCGATGAGCTTCGTGTTGAGGATGCTGGGTACGAATCCTGCGCCGATGCCCTGGATCTTGTGGGGGCCGGGCTTGCCGCCGGAGAGGACGGAACTGTCGGTCGGTTCGACCGCGATTGCCTTGAACTCGGGTTTGCGTTCCTTGATGTAGGTGGCCACGCCGGTCAGGGTGCCGCCGGTGCCTACGCCGGAGATGAGAAAGTCGACTTTGCCGTCGGTGTCTTCCCAAATTTCAGGACCGGTGGTCCAGACATGAATTGCGGGGTTTGCGGGATTGTCGAACTGGCCGAGGATGTAGCCGTTGGGCGTGTTGGCGAGGATTTCGTTGGCCTTGGCAATCGCGCCTTTCATGCCGTTGGGCCCGGGGGTGAGAACGATTTCGGCTCCGAAGGCGCGGAGGAGGACGCGGCGCTCAGTGCTCATGGTTTCGGGCATGGTGAGGATGAGCTTGTAGCCCTTGACAGCGGCCACGAAGGCGAGGGCGATGCCGGTATTGCCGCTGGTGGGCTCGATGAGGACAGTTTTGCCGGGGGTGATTTTGCCTCTTCGCTCTGCATCTTCAACCATGGCGTTGCCAATGCGGTCTTTCACGCTGGAGAGGGGATTCTGGCTTTCGAGCTTGGCCACGACGGTGGCGGGGAGTCCGGCGGAAACGCGATTGAGGCGCACCAGGGGTGTCTTTCCGATTAATTCAGTAACATTCGCAGCAATACGAGCCATGCAAAAATCTCCTTCCAACGAGGGCAGATGCCCGCCAGGGGGCATTGTTCAAGGTGGGTGTGATGGTGTTTGCGCCGCGGCCGAATCAGGTGAGGAAAGTTGTGCGCGAATGGGGCACACAGATGCATCGCAGCAGACACCAAGCGGGTGTTAGCGACATCGACGCATGGACATAGCTTATTCCTGCGGCCCGGGGAGCGGCAAGCCTGCGCGGTCAGCCGGCGGTCGGATTCAGGCGCCAGATGGTCGCGTTCAGGATGGAGGCGAAGGTGACCCAGGCCCAATAAGGCGCCATCAGAAATGCGCCTGCTTTGGAGACGAGGCTGAATGCGATGGTTGTTGCGCCGATCGAGCACCAAAGCAGCGCGACCTCGATGGCGGCTGCCCCGATGGCGTGTTTTCGAAAGAAGATCCAGCTCCAGGCGAGATTGAGTGCGAGCTGCACAACGAAGAGGCTGAGGCCGAGTGTGCGCGCAGAGGATGCGGGGGTTTTGAATACCAGCCAGGCGGCAATGGCCATGAGCAGGTAGAGGGTGGTCCAGACAGGGGCGAAGATCCAACTCGGCGGATTGAATGACGGCTTGGTGAGGGTACGATACCACCGCGGGATTTCGGGGCCGGTCCACCGGCCGCCGAGAAAACCGATGCCCTCACAAAGCACTACCAATCCTGCCAATAAGAGCCACTGCATTCATTTATTCTCCGAAGCCTCGCTTGGGCTCATCCGAATTTGATGTAATTCGAGCGCGCAAGGGCCGGAGTATTCATGATGGTTTGTTGCCATGAAACAGAAGGACCCGAAATTTCATGACGCCGATTTTGGCTTCACGGTTTCGAGCTTTGTTCGGGTGAAGGCTGAAAGAGATCGAGATTCTGGCTCTTCCACACCATGGCGGAGTGAATGCGGTTGTAGCCGCTGGGGTGATCGTAGAAGACGAACTCCTCGATCGGACCTGGGCGCATTTTGCGGTACTCGCCCAGGTGGATGGCGGCCTGCGCAAAGCCGTCGGGCTGGCGGGAGGCGTTGAGGCCGAACATGTCGGCTTCCTTCTCCTGCACACGCACGAACGTATTGTTAATGGGAGTCGACACGAACGACAGGATGGCGACAAGAAGGACGACGAGCGGCACAACTGCGGGGTCGCCGATTGACTGGATCTGCCAGCGCTCACCCCAACGGCTGAGCGCCCATTTGATTCCCCAGAAAAGATAGGCGAACGAGAGGGCAATCACGATCACGAAGAACATAATGGCCTTGGGAATGTGGTTCAGGACGTAGTGGCCCATCTCGTGACCCATCACGGCCTGAATCTCTTCAGGCGAGCCACGGTGGATCAGGTTGTCGTTGAGAGTGATGCGCATGGTTTTTCCGAAGCCGCTCACGTTGGCGCTCATGCGGGTGGTCTGGCGGCTGGCATCGATCTGCCAGACATCGTTGGTGGGGATTCCATTAGCGTGTGCCATGCGCAAAATCGGCGTGGTGATTTTGGGATCGTCGAGTTTCTTCGGCGTGTTGAAGATGGGCTGAAGGTATACGGGACCGATCGCGATGAGAATGACCATCAGGCAAAGGGTTGCGCCGGCGCCCCATATCCACCAGGTCTTTGGGAATCTGCGAACGATGGCGAACAAACCGACCATGGCTATAGCAGAGATGACCAGTGACACCAGCAGTGCCTTGAGTTCGTCGCCCATCCACGGGCCGAAGGTTTGTGTGGCCATGCCGTACTTATGCTCGCGTACATAATTCTCGTAGTACTCGAGAGGAAAGCCGAGAACGGCGACAACCACGGTGTACAGGACCGCATAGGGAAGCGGTTGCAGCCAGCGGAAACGCGTGATGCGCGTGGCGAGGTCGCGCATGCGGGCCGACCAGCGAAGATTCAACAGCACAAGTGAGATGGCCGCGCCGTAGAGGAAGTCCCATAGGACGAGCCAGTAGCCGCCTTCGAAGTAGGCGTTGGAACGAGCGACGGCGGCGGGCGGCATCATGCCCATGTAGGCCTCGGTAGCCGCGTCAACGTCGAACTGCGGCGAAGGCTGGGCGGCAGCGGGGACCTTGGTGATGTCGACTGTAGGCTGAATAGCGGGCTGAGCCGATGCGGCTACTGCGGAAGTGACAAAGAGCGCAAAGACCGAAATCCGGAGGAAGAACCTGGACATGCGAGACCTTTCTTGCGTGATGCAGGGCCCGAGGTTACACAGCGCAATTGAGTTTTCCCTTGGGTACCAGATCCGTTACGCGTACGGTCCATCGATGGTTCCACTTTGCCCGTTATATCCTTAACGAAGAGCACAGGTCCGTGGTTAACGCGCGGCCTGATCAGTCAGGACCCGGAAACCATCATGAGCACGCAGAATATTGCCGTACATTTGCCCGACGGAAGCATACGCGAAGTGTCCGCGGGCACAACGCCTCTTGATATCGCCAACGAGATTTCACCGCGGCTGGCCGCCGCTTCGGTAGTGGCCCGTTTGTCCCCGGTTACGACCGAGACCAAGGTGACTGCGACCGCGGGAGGCGAATCGGAAGCTGCCATGTATGCGGCCGAGGATGCTTCGGCAACACGGCTGGTAGATCTCTCTACGCCGCTAAACGCAGACACCAAGCTTGAGCTGGTGAAGGAGAACGATCCCGAGGCGTTGAAGGTGGTGCGCCACTCGGCCGCACACGTGCTCGCGACCGCGGTGCTGGAGCTGTTTCCTGAGACGAAGCTGGGACATGGGCCGGCCACGGATTCTGGATTCTTCTATGACTTTTATCGCGACAAGCCGTTTACGCCGGATGACCTGGCGGCGATCGAAAAGAAGATGGCCGAGGTAGTGGCGCGGGATGAAAAGTTTGTACGCGAGTATGAACCGCGCGAAGAAGCGCTGGCGGAGTTCGAGCGCGATGGCGACTTCATGAAGACGCACTTCGTGACCAAGTTCACGGAGCCGGGGTCGCAGGTGAGTTTCTATCGCAACGGCAAGTTTGTGGATTTTTGCCGCGGGCCACATGTGCCTTCGACTGGGCGCGTAAAAGCATTGAAGGTGACGACGCTGGCCGGTGCGTACTGGCTGGGAGATGAGAAGAATCCGCAGCTGCAGCGGATCTATGGGACGGCGTTCTTTTCGCAGAAGGACATGGATGCCCACTTCGCGCGGCTTGAGGAAGCAGCGAAGCGCGACCATCGTGTGCTGGGCAAACAGCTCGATCTGTTCAGCATTCAGGAGTTGGCCGGTGCGGGATTGATTTTCTGGCATCCCAAGGGCGCGCTGATTCGCAAGGTGATGGAAGACTGGATGCGCGACGAGTGCCTGCGGCGCGGATACTCGATGGTCTTCACTCCGCACGTGATGCGGCGCGAGTTGTGGAAGGTGAGCGGGCACGAGGGGTTCTACAGCGGCAACATGTACACACCGATGGAACTGGATGATGCCGAATACCGGCTCAAGCCAATGAACTGCCCGGGCCACATTCTGATT
Source organism: uncultured Acidobacteriaceae bacterium (assembly GCA_963838295.1). Lineage (GTDB taxonomy): Bacteria > Acidobacteriota > Terriglobia > Terriglobales > Acidobacteriaceae > Telmatobacter. The sequence goes on along the minus strand of CAWIQS010000014.1, from coordinate 280,246 downwards.
TACAAGAATTCGCCCAAGAGCTATCGCGACCTGCCGCAGCGGTATGCGGAGCTGGGCAACGTGTATCGCTACGAGCGCTCGGGAACGATGCACGGGCTGCTGCGCGTCCGCGGCTTTACCCAGGACGATGCGCACATCTTCTGCATGCCGGAGCAGATTGAGAGCGAAGTGGCGGCGTGCATCGATTTCGCCGAGGCGGTGCTGAAGACATTCGGGTTCAGTGAGTACAAAGTCGAATTGAGTACGTGGGATCCGAACGACCGGAAGAGTTACACGGGTTCTGACGAGAACTGGAATCTCGCGATCAGTTCACTCGATCGAGTCCTGAAGGCCAAGGGAATCCCCTACAAGACGATTCCCGGCGAAGCGGCGTTCTACGGACCCAAGATCGATATCAAGCTGGTGGATGTGCTGGGGCGTCTGTGGCAGCTCTCGACAGTGCAGTTCGACTTCAACTTGCCGGCGCGATTTGAGCTGGAGTACATAGGCGAAGACGGCCACGCTCATCAGCCAGTCATGGTGCATCGCGCCCTGTTCGGGTCGGTGGAGCGGTTCTTCGGTGTGCTGATTGAGCACTACGCGGGGGCGTTTCCGTTTTGGCTGGCGCCGGTGCAGATTGGCCTCGTGCCGATCAGCGAGCGGCACGTTGCCTACGCGGAGAAGCTGGAAGCGGAGCTGAAGGCCGCTGGCTTCAGGGTCGAGACAGACGTCCGCAACGAGAAGATGAATGCAAAGATTCGTGATCTCGCGAACCAGAAGATCCCGTACATCCTTGTCTTTGGCGACAAGGAAGAGGGTGCAGGCGCTGTAAGCGTGCGTACACGCGGCAAGGGCGACCAGGGATCGATGCCACTGGGCGAGTTTATTTCCAAGGCAAAGGGGCTGGTCGCAAGCAAGTCCACGGAGTTGTAGCGTTCAAACAGCGCGCATCCAGGTTCAGTGCCGGCTACGGTTACTTTGGGCAAAGGAAGAGGGCCGTTCCGTGGCCGCATGGCGTTCGGGACTCTGGTATTGTTTCCAGTAATCCCGGTGGACTTTCAAATGCGCCGTATAGCCAGCAAGCTGATGTGCTGTTCCGCTCTCGTGCGTTCAGGATTTTGCGCTCTCTCGCTCGCCACGGTTGTTTTCGGCTCGCATATCCTTGCCGCGCAAGACCAGCCAATCAAGGTTTGGCCTCCGCCTGCGAAGCCGGCTCAGAGCGAATCTGCCCCGGACGCGTCCGCTCCCGCTGCCCAGCCAATCTCCATCAAGGTGCCCGACGTCTCGAAAGAGGGCCTGGTACTGGAGAGCGCCAGCACACGGTTCAAGGTAGAGGCCGATGGAACGGGAAGCCGCGAGACCATCTCGCGCACCCGCGTGCTGGCCGATTCCGGCGTCAAAGCACTTGCCGTTCTTGCCTTCACCTATACGGCCTCGAATCAGCAGATCGAGATTGGGTATGTGCGCGTGATCAAGCCCGACGGCACCATTGTCACCACGCCCGACTACAACATCCAGGACATGCCCGCCGACGTATCGCGCACTGCGCCGATGTACTCTGACATCCACCAAAAACACGTCGCGGTGAAGGGCCTTGGCGTCGGGGACATTCTCGAATCCGATGTCACGCTTCGCATGGTCAAGCCGGAGATTCCGGGGCAGTTCTGGATGGTGTATTCCTTCGAAAAGAACCTGATCGTGCTGGATGAGCAGCTCGATCTCGATCTCCCTGCGGATAAGGATTTCACGGTGGCGAGCGCGGATTTGCAGCCTACGGTGACGACAGCGGCCGGACGCAAGCTTTATCACTGGTCCAGTTCGAACCTTACCCGGCCGGATCCGGATGCTCCTCCACGGTCAACCAGGCATTTGAAACCCTCCGTGCAGGTGACCACTTTCAAGAGCTGGGATGAAGTTGGGGGGTGGTACCAGTCTCTACAGCGCAGCTCGCTCGTGATTACACCCGCGATTCAAGCCAAGGCCGACGCATTATCCAGCGGGCTCAGCAACACTGAGGACATTGTTCGCGCCATTTTCACAGATGTCGCCCTTCATACGCACTATGTAGGGCTCTCCTTCGGGATCGGTCGTTACCAGCCTCATCCCGCTGATGATGTGCTCGCGAATGAATATGGCGACTGCAAAGACAAACACACGCTGCTGGCGACACTTCTGAAAGCAGCGGGCATTGAAGCGTGGCCAGTGCTCATCTCGGACAGCCGCGACCTGGACCCTGCCACGCCCTCTCCCGCTCAGTTCGACCATGTCATTACGCTGGTGCCTCTCAGCGGCAAGGTTTTGTGGATGGACTCGACCGAGGAGGTCGCGCCCGTCGGCGTGCTGGCGGCTGTGCTGCGCGACAAGAAGGCTCTCGTCGTCCCCAACGACAAGGCTCCTTACCTGGAAACGACGCCCGCCAACCTTCCTTCTCCAGCATCAGTTCACTTCGAGGTCGTGGGGAAAATTTCGAATCAAGGCGTTTTTACCGGGCACGTGGATGAAACTGCCGACGGGGATGTGGGCATGTTGTTCCGCGCAGCGTTCCGGCGAGTTCCACAGTCGCAGTGGAAACAGATGATGCAAACGGTTGCGAGGCTGCAGAACTTTGGTGGGGACGTTTCCAATCCGCAAGTTTCCCAGATTGAACTCATCGGCCAGCCTTTAGCATTCTCGTTCGACTACATGCGAGAGAAGTACTACCAGTGGGACGACCACGACAGGTCGCATTGGATTGGGCCGCCGATGCCCGGGATGGGTGGAGAACTCCCTCCCGGTGTGAAGGAGAAGAAGCCTGCCGACGATCCGGAACTCGGAGCCATCGGCCAGACGATCTACCACACAACGATGCGACTGCCGGTCGGCTGGTCGCTGACTCCACCCAAGAACACGGACATCAAGGAAGACTGGGGCGAGTACTTCTCCACCTACAGCTTCGCCGGGGGAGTGTTCACCGCAGAGCGCTGCCTCATTGTGAAGAAGACGAAGGTCCCTCTCGACCAATGGGAGCAATATCTCGCATTCCGTCGCGCCATGTTTGAAGACGGCAACCGTCAGGCGCTGATCGCACCATCCCGGTCCATCGCCGGCACGAAGTAGCCGAAGCAGGAATCGTGCAACGGGTCATCCGCTCGGCCAAAGTGCCTCGGTGATGGCGGTGCCCCAGGTTTCAATGATCTTGAACAATGAAAGAACCTGACCCTAGGTCTCGCTTTGAGACCTGGGAAAGCAACGAACACACCTGCCGGATGAAGCCTCCGGCGGCATGTTCCCGACCCCATTCAGGAGTCAACCCCGGTCGACTCACTTTTCCTCTAACCCCTTCATTCCACAAACCAAAAACTTCTTCCCGTTTTGCAGGTAATTTCCCCTGAAAGGCGCACAATCGAGGTAAACATACAAAGCTCCAGAATCATCAGCGGCTCGTGCGGTCTAAGAGCCATTGGGAGAGATCCGCATGCACTCCGAAGAACAAAAAATCGAACAGCAAGAAAAACCGGAGCAGTTGTACCAGCACATCGCCCCGGAGCAAAACCCGGCCGTCGCTCTCTGCTATGAGTCCTATAGGCGGGCACTCGACGAAGCCTCGGAGAAACGAATGTTCACAGGCAAGGCTTTTCGGCTTGCCAGGTTCGTCTACCTCAAAGCCATGCCGCCGCTCGCAGGCCGCGAGAATATCCGGGACTTCATCGCCTGCGTCACCCACGGCATGCTTCTCAAAATCATCGAGCCCGAAGAAGCCACGAGACTCTTCTACGCCGCTCAGGTCGCCCAGTCCGGAGCCAGCCGAGAACCCAGAGAGAGGTCTGTCTGAACAGACCCTCCCCCTCCCCCCCGTGAAACTGTGAAACTGTGACAGCCGACCCAACAAATCAGCCCAGGCTGGTCCAGTCGAGAACGACTTTGCCGGTGTTGCCGGAGATCATGGCTGCGAAACCTTTTTCGAAGTCGCTGTATGCATAGCGATGCGTGATCACCGGGGAGATGTCGAGGCCGGAGTCGAGCATCACCGACATCTTGTACCAGGTCTCGTACATTTCGCGGCCGTAGATTCCCTTGATGGTGATCATGTTGAAGATCACGGGGCGCCAGTCCATGGGAATGCTTTTGGAGGGGATGCCGAGTGCGGCGATCTTGCCGCCGTGACTCATGTTGGCGATCATGTCGCTCAGGGCCTGCGGGTTGCCGGACATCTCGAGACCCACGTCGAACCCTTCGGTCATCTTGAGCTGCTTTTGCACTTCGCTGAGTGGAGTTTCAGTGGGGTTGACGGCGAGCGTGGCTCCCATCTTGAGAGCGAGATCAAGGCGGAAGGGATTGAGATCGGTGATGACGACGTGGCGCGCACCTGCATGGCGCACGACGGGAATGGCCATGATGCCGATGGGACCAGCTCCGGTGATGAGCACGTCTTCGCCGAGGACGGGGAACGACAAGGCGGTGTGGACGGCATTGCCGAAGGGGTCGAAGATGGATGCGACTTCAAGATTGACGCCAGGATGATGCCGCCAGATGTTGGTCATGGGCAGCGAGATGAACTCGGCATAGGCCCCGGGCCGATTGACACCAACGCCCTGCGTGGAAACGCAGAGGTGGCGGCGGCCGGCGAGGCAGTTGCGGCAGCGTCCGCAGACCACGTGGCCTTCGCCGCTGACGATGTCGCCGGGGAAGAAGTCGTTCACATTGGATCCGACAGCGACGATTTTGCCGACGAACTCGTGACCGATGGCCATGGGAACGGGGATGGTTTTCTGCGCCCAGTCGTCCCAGTTGTAGATATGGACGTCGGTTCCGCAGATGCCGGTGTAGAGAACCCGGATGAGGACATCGTTAATGCCCATGGAGGGTTCGGGGATGTCTTCCAACCAAAGTCCGCGCTCTGCCCGCGCCTTGACCAACGCTTTCATTCAGGACCTCCGCTAAAAAGCAGTCCGATGAAAGTGTAAAGGTTTTGAGCGGGATGGGATTCACCTGGCGGCACGATGGGAGACGCCGGGAGAGCGAGTGCGGTTTCGCGGCGCGACTATTTTGGACTTGTTCTCATTGTGCCGAAGGGCGAATGAGCTGGATCCTCTGAAAGGCTGGCGGCTTGTGATTCAGCGACGCGGGCCTGCGCCAGCTCTTTCTGGCGCGGCGTCATGACACCGGACAACTGCTTCAGGACACGTGCTGCGGTTGCGTCGCCCGCAGAGGCAGCGCGGCTGTACCACAAGTATGCAGTTACATAGTCGAGCGGCACGCCTCGGCCGGAGTAGTAGAGAGTGGCAAGGTTGTATTGACCGCGGATTACGCCCTGGTTGGCTGCCTCCGCGTAGAAGGTGGCGGCATGGCGGTAGTCCTTTTCAACGCCGAGGCCGTCTTCATACATCACGCCGAGGTTGTTGTCGGCTTCAGCCAGCCCCTGGGCCGCTGCCTTGCGATACCAGAAGAGCGCTTGTTCATAGTCGCGCGCGAGCCCAACGCCGTGGTGGTAGAAGGAACCGAGATTGTTCTGGGAGATCGCATTTCCGTGTTCCGCTGCCTTGCGATACCACGTTGCTGCTTCAGCATCGTCGCGTGAAGCGCCGCGGCCTGCGTGGTAGATGTTGCCGAGTTTGCATTCGGCGGTGGGATCTCCCAGATCGGCTGCCGCGCGGTACCAGCGGATAGCCATAGTCATGTCGTGCGACTCAGCCCAGCCCTTCTCGTAGAGGGCGCCGAGATTGACTTGGGCCGGCGCGAAGCCGGCGTTCGCAGAAAGAGTGAACCAGTGTGCGGCTTGCGGATAGTTCTGCTCGATACCTCGACCGAAAGCGTAGGCGAATCCGAGATTGTTTTCGGCGAGGACATCTCCGGCATGGGCCTTCCGCGCGAGGTCTTCGATGTTCTGAGGTGGAATGGTTTGTGCGTCGACGCCGGCGACAGAAGCGGTTGGGGGAGCGGAAGGGTTTGCTTGTACTTGGCCGGATACAGGATGCGTGTGTAGCGCGATGATTGCAGCAAATAATGGAGATAGAAATATGGACTTCATGGTTCTCCCCTTCCGTAATCAAACGGAATGGAGAATCCTAGCGCCGTTCATCAATTTTTCTCAAGGAATTAATGATCCTTTAATGACTAAAGTTGCCTCCGTTGGAAATAGATTTGCGATTATCTGTGGAAATCGCTACGCATTGATAGCCATGCCTTCAACGGCGGCGTAGGCGTCGAGCATGGCTTCGCTGATGGTGGGATGAGCGTGGATGGTGAACATGAGCTCGTCGATGGTGCCTTCAAGTTCCATGACAGCTACGGCTTCGGCGATGAGTTCGGTGGCCTGGGGGCCGATGATGTGCACGCCGAGGATTTCGCCGTACTTCGCGTCCGCAACGATCTTGACGAAGCCGTCGTGGCTGCCGACGATGGTGGCCTTGGAATTTCCAGCAAACGGAAACTTGCCCACCTTGATCTCGATGCCCTTCTCTTTGGCCTGTGCTTCCGTCAATCCCACGGATCCGATCTGGGGATCGGAGTAGGTGCAGGCGGGAACGCGATCGCGGCGGACGGAACGATATTTGCGTCCCGCAATTTTGGTGACAGCGACGATGCCGCTCATGGAACCGGAGTGAGCGAGCTGCGGCAGACCGGCGACGATGTCGCCGATGGCGTAGATGCCGGGCTCGGCGGTCTCCTGGGCTTCGCCGACCTTGACGAAGCCGCGATCGAGCTCGATTTTTGTTTTGTCGATGCCGACATCGCCGATGCGCGGGGCGCGGCCAACGGCGACGAGGACTTTCTCGGCTTCCTTTTCGACGGGCTTGCCGTTGGAGCCGGTCCATGTGACTTTAACGCCGGTATCGGTCTTCTCGATCTTTTCGACCTTCGCGCCGGTGTTGATGTCGATGCCGCGCTTTTTGAAGACGCGGGTGAGCTCCTTGGAGATTTCTTCGTCTTCGGGGGGCATGAGGCGCGGGAGGAATTCGACGAGCGTAACTTCAGTGCCGAAGCTGCGGAAGATAGAGCTGAACTCGACGCCAACGGCGCCGGCGCCGATGACGATGAGGGATTTTGGCACCTGGGAGATGGCGAGCATTTCAATGTTGGTGAGGATGCGGTCATCCGGCTTGAGGCCGAAGATCATTTTGGCGTCGGAGCCGGTGGCAAGAATGATGTTCTTAGTCTTGACTTCGCTGGTGGCGCCGTTGGGACCTGTGAGAGCGATGGTATGGATGCCGTCTTTAGCAGGGCCGGTGAGGCGGCCGTAGCCCGAGATGACGGTGACCTTGTTCTTCTTCATCAGGAAGCCGAGACCCTTGGTGTGCTTGTCGACGATGGAGGTCTTGCGCGTCTGGACGGCGTCCCAATTGAGGGTGCGACCGTCGACGTTGTCGATGCCGTATTCGGCGGCGTGCTTGAGGTGATCCCAGAGCTCGGCGTTGAAGAGGAGGGCCTTGGTGGGTATACAGCCGACGTGAAGGCAGGTACCACCGAGGACGGCGGCGGATTCGATGAGGGCGACCTTGAGGCCGAGTTGTCCTGCGCGAATGGCCGCGGTGTAACCTGCCGGTCCGCTACCGATGATTGCTACGTCGTAGAGGGTGTCTGACAAGAAAGACTCCGTTCCTGCGCGCCCAAAAAGCGGCGCACGCCACCGTCTAGTTTAAAGGATGCACCGCAGCGAATTATTCGCTTTGGATGTTGAGCAAGGGCAAGGGCTTCAAGTCTGGTTCAACCCAGGAGCGCCTTGCGCCAGTGCAGGTGACGAGATCCGTGGAGTAGTAGTGCCGGTGCAGGGTGCGCTCTACGCCATGGGCGGCGACGACGTTGCGCACCGCTTCAAGCCGCGAGGCGGAGGGCGATTGACCAAGGCTTTGCGCTACCACTCTGAGCCAGAAGACCGTAAGTGTTTCGTGGTATCCGGAAGTGTCGGTATTCTGCGTGCCGACCGAGACATTGTAACTACGGATCGCGTTCCTCACGATCGGCAGCACGGAGGGCACGTCAGCCTTATGAAGCAGACAGGCTGCGAGGGTGACGTGCGCTGCATGGGTCCATTGAGGCTTGGGCAACGTGTGGTGGAAGAATGCATGCAGGAACCGGTCGAGAGACTCCTCAGAGGCCAGAACGCCTTCATGATCTTCGCTGCTCATGATCCCAGATTATCGCGGACCAGATTGCAGGCGGCCTCCAGTGTTTGAGGGTCGATTCCGAAGGCTTCAATCCAGTGGACATCGGGTTCACGGCGAAACCAGGTCAGCTGGCGTTTGGCGTAGTTGCGATGGCCCTGCTGGGCTTCGGCGATGGCGGCCTTCTCGCTGACGCCTTTGAGGAGAACCGACTGGGCCTGGCGGTAGCCGAGCGAGTCGAGGGCTTTGACAGGGCCATAGCAGGCGAGGAGTGCGCGGGTTTCCGCGATGAGACCAGCGCCGAACATTTCCGCGCAACGTTGATTGATGCGATCGTACAGCGCGGCGCGAGGCGGGTTGAGGCCGATGCGGAGAAGGCGGAAGCCGGTGAGCGGATTATTTTTCTGGCTTTGGAGGAGATTCGAGAGAGGGGAACGGGCTGCCACGCAGACTTCAATAGCGCGGATGAGCTTGGGGGTGTCGTTGGCGTGGATGCGGGCGGCGGATGCTGGATCGAGGCGGACGAGGAGGCGATGAAGCCACGTGCTGCCGCGGCGCTCGGCGCTGCGTCGGATGCGGTTGCGTAGGGGTTCGTGGCGGGTGGGGCCGGCGAAGAGACCTTCGGTAAGAGCGCGCAGGTAGAGGCCGGTGCCGCCTGTGACGATGGGGAGTTTGTTGCGGCTGGCGATGTCGCGCAGGGCTGCGCGGGCCTGGCGGCTGTAATCGCCGGCGGTGAAAGACTGGTCGGGTTCGGCGACATCGATGAGGTGATGCGGGATGCGGGCACGTTCTTCAAGAGTCGGCTTGGCTGTGCCGACGTCCATGCCGCGGTAGACGGCGACAGAATCGCAACTAATGATTTCGGCGCTGAAGCGTTCGGCAAGGGCGAGTGACAGGGCGGTTTTGCCGCTGCCCGTCGGGCCGAGGAAGAGGAGCGCGAGTGGGTCGTGTGGATCTGGCAAGGGGGCTCTCAGTCGATGATGTGCGTAATTGATAATCTTCGTTTTCGGCGCGGTTGACAGCTTTTTCGGAACAAGGGCGGATTCACTGCATCGACGAAAAAGCCGGGGCTAAAGCACTCCCTCTTCCGATCAATTTTCGTGGGGCTGAAGCCCCACGCTCCCTCCGGAAAAACGAAATACGGAGGCGTTGCGTCGAAGACGCCGTTCGCCGCTTGCGAGCTGCTCATGGGCGCCACCAGCCGGGAGGGAAGATCCACTTGGGGTTGGTGTGGAAGAGCCACCAGACGAGGATCACCGCCGCAATGATGAGCAGGCCGAAGGTCTGGTTGCGACGGAAGAGGTGGCGTTGTTCGATACGGCGCTGGTCTTCAGCCAACTGCTCCTGGTAGGGCTTGATGCGGCGTTCGACCATGCGTGTGCTCTCTTCGACGGATGCGCTGGGCGCGCCGATTCACAAGCATCAGTATAGGTGCTGTTGCGGTCTGAGTTTTACGAGGATGCGACGTGGGGTTGCGCGAGAAGGTCGAGCAGACGCGTGCGCGTGGCATCGTCGATGAAGGCGGCGCGGAGGGCTTCGCGGTTGCAGGCGGTAAGTTGCTCGTCGGTCCAGGCGAAGTGATGGCGGAGGCGGGCGTACTCCTGCTCGAGTGTGACATTCGTGATGGTGCGGGCATCGGTGTTAATGCCGAGAGCGACGCCGGCGCGATAGAGCCGATCGACGCAGTGTTCTGAATAGCTGGGGGTCGTGCGGGTTTGCACGTTGCTGCTGGGACAGACTTCGAGATGAATGCGCGTGTCGGCGAGATGACGCACAAGGGCGGGGTCTTCGATGCTGCGCACGCCATGTCCGATGCGGGTGGGCTTGAAGTGCTCGAGGGTTTCCCACACGCTGGCGGCGCCGCTGGCTTCGCCGGCATGTGCGGTGCGATGGAGACCGTGGTCGATGGCGTGTCGAAAGGCCGGGATATGCGGACCAATCGGGCAGCCCGCTTCGTTGCCGGCGATGTCGAGGGCTGCAACGCGCGTGCCTGCGAATTGCCGGACGAGATGAGCGGTCCGCAGGCTTTGCTCGGTGTTGAAGTGGCGAAGGGTGCAGAGGATGAGCCGGGCCTCGATGCCGGTGGCGCGGATGCACTGCTCCGCCGCGCGATCGACGGCGGCGACGATGGCTTCCGGCGTGAGCCCCTGATACGTGTGAAGGAGCGGAGCGAAACGCAGTTCGGCATAGAGGACGTTGTCGGCGGCGAGTTGATCGAAAATATCTTCGGTGACGATGCGCAGTGCGTCTTCAGTCTGCATGAGCTGAAAGCCGCGTGGAGCGCGGGTAAGAAAGTCGGCGAGGCTGCCGCACTGCGGCGGTGCGATGAATTCGGCATCGTATTCCGCGCGGGTGATTTCAGGCGCGAGTCGGGAGACGGCTGCATAGCTGAGGGAGCAGTCGAGGTGGAGGTGGAGTTCTACTTTGCAGAGATTGGGCATGCGTGTGAAACGATCTACCCTGCGATTTAAAACGAGTCTACGGATTTCGGCAACGTGCAGTACCGGCATGCGTCTTACGCCGCACGGGCGTTGGTTTGACTTACACCGGCTCGATTGCTGACCATGGTTTTTCCGGCTTTGCGGTGGAACAGGAAGGTTTGAAGTCAAATGAAAGTTTTGATCCTTGGTTCGGGTGGACGCGAGCATGCGCTGGCGTGGGCGGTAAAGCGCAGCCAACGCGTGACAGAGGTAGTGTGCGCGCCGGGCAACGGCGGCATTGCGCAGGTGGCACGTTGCGTTCCCGTGGACATCAAGGACGTCGGCGCGATGGTCCGGCTGGCGGAAGTGGAGCAGCCGAGCCTGACAATTGTCGGGCCCGAGTTGCCGCTGTCGCTGGGCGTGGTGGATGCGTTTAGCGAGCGCGGCTATCGCGTGTTTGGACCGACACGCGATGCGGCACGGCTGGAGTCGAGCAAGGCATTTGCCAAGCAGTTCATGAAGCGTCACCAGATTCCCACGGCCAATTATGCGGTTTGTACAACCACAGCAGAGGTGGAAGAGGCGATCAAGCATTTTCACCCGCCGGTGGTGGTGAAGGCAGACGGATTGGCTGCGGGTAAGGGCGTGATCATTTGCCCGACGCGCCAATTTGCGATTGATGCCGCGCACGGGATCTTCAGCGGAGAGCTGCTGGGCGTTGCCGAAAAACAAGTGGTGATTGAAGAATTCCTCGAAGGCGAGGAAGTAAGCTTCCTGTGTTTGAGCGATGGCAAGCACGCGGTTCCGCTGGTTCCAGCGCAGGATCACAAGCGGATTGGCGAAGGGGACACGGGGCCGAACACTGGCGGCATGGGCGTCTACTCCACCAGCGATATGCTGGAGCCGACGATGACGGAATGGATCATGCACCACATTGCCGAGCCCACGGTGCGAGGAATGGCCGAGGAAGGGACGCCATTTGCAGGCGTGCTCTATTGCGGGCTGATGATGACGGCGCGCGGGCCGCAGGTGCTGGAATACAACGCGCGATTCGGCGATCCGGAGACCCAGGCGATCCTGGTGCGGCTGGAGTCGGACGTGGTGGATGCGCTCGAAGCGTGCATTGATGGAAGACTAGCGGAGACGGAGATGCGCTGGAGCCATGGCGCGGCGGCCTGCGTGGTTGCCAGTTCTTCAGGGTATCCCGGCAGCTACAAGACAGGGCTGCAAGTCAGTGGATTGACGCTGGCAGCACAGACACCGTGTGTGGAGATCTTCCACTCAGGCACGTCGCGGCTTGGAAACCAGTTGGTGACGAGCGGCGGCAGAGTGCTGGGAGTTACAGCAACCGGCGACACTCTCAAAGAGGCGCTGGCGCGCGCATATGAAGCGCTGACACAGATTCATTTTGAAGGGATGTACTATCGCCACGACATCGGGCACAGGGCTCTGAAGCAGCAGCGCCCATAGCGATGCGATGAGGTTTCGAACGCCAGGCGGCGCTCAAACCGGGATTCAGCCGATCAGGTTGCCGCGGGTGGCGTGGTGGGCGCGGCTGGAGCGACTTTCGGTTGCTTTTGGAAACAGGCGCGGCATAGGACCGGCCTTCCCTGCGTGGGCTTAAACGGGACCGTGGTTTCAGTGCCGCATTCCGAACAAGTGGTCCGCGTTTCAGAACGGACCCGGCTGCCGCTCGCGCGCTTTGCCTTGCATTGCTTGCAATGCTTGGGGTCGTTCTTGAATTGTTTGTCGTGGAAAAACAGTTGTTCGCCGGCGGTGAACACGAACTCCGCCCCGCAATCGTTACACTTCAAAACTCTGTCGATAAATTCCATGGCCGGCTTCCCCAAAGCAGGGACGTCGAAATCGGCCATGAACCTAGGAACTTGCCGGTCCCGCTTCCCTGTCTTTGAACGTCCTTGAACAACAAGGGCCCGGGCCGCAGCAAATGGAGCGGCGATTCTGCAGTGGCTCTTAAAGAGGACCGAAATATTTCGCGCTTACGAAAACTCGGCTTTCAGCGCAATTTGAAAAGTACAAGTTACGACATGCCGCCCGAAGGTCTCACTATATGGCCTTCCTCGCCGGGGGGACAGCAAGTATAGCCCGGGCGGCGCATGTCGCAGTGTGTGTTATCTGACTTAATCTTGCTCTTTACGAGCCTTTTTGCGATTCCGCTTGCGTGCCAATGCTGCTTTCACGCGGCGCTTTTCACCGGGTTTCAGGTAGTAGGAATGACGCTTCACTTCCTTGATGATGTCTTCCTGCTGAACCTTCCGCTTAAACCGGCGCAGCGCGTTCTCAAGCGGTTCGCCTTCTTGCAAACGAACCTCTGCCAAAGGAATGCCACCTCCAAACCTGCCAAAGGGCCACATCCATGATACCGGAAGTGGCTGTCCTCAGCCAACTTATGTAAAAACCTTAGATTCGACTCCGGGCCAATTGCGGAAATGCAACTCAATTGGTGCAAGACTTTCCCCGGGAGGCAAACAAAGGGGTCGTAACCTTACTGAATCCGACCATCTGCCGGCTCGCTTACACTGGAGTGCTGAGGTGTTGCATTCGCGATGATCCGCCGCTATCAGGGGCATTCTCCCGTCATTCCCGCAAGCTGCTATATCGATCTTTCCGCGCAAGTGATCGGCGACGTCGAGCTTGGAGAGAACTCGTCGGTCTGGATGAACGCCGTGCTGCGGGGCGATGTGAATTCCATTCGAGTGGGTTCGAACTCGAACGTGCAGGACTGCGCGGTGCTGCATGGGCAACGGCATTTGTATGCGGTGACGGTGGGCGACTGGGTGACGATCGGCCACAATGCCACGGTGCACGGCTGCGTCGTGGAAGATGCGGTGCTGATTGGAATGGGAGTGACGATTCTGAATGACTGCCGGATCGGCGAGGGGTCGATTATTGCGGCGGGCGCAGTTCTGCCGGAACACACCGTTGTTCCGCCCCGGACGCTGTGGGCAGGTGTGCCGGGCAAGCTGCGGCGGGAACTCGGCGACCAGGATCGAAAATTGATTCTCGAATACGCGCAGAATTATCTCGACTACACGAAGATCTATCTTGCCGAGGCTGATAAGTAACGCGAGAATGACGATTCGTTCATCTTTTTTGAAGATCCAGATCGTTTAGCATCAAAGAAACCCGTGAATATTTCTTGCAAGATCCTTGTACATTCCTCCCGGCATGTCGGTTTCGTCTTTCTGTTTGCTGCTGCCTCATGCGTGAGTGTTAAAGCGCAGACATGGCCGCCCGCACCTTCGTTGCCGAATGCGCCGGAACCGCAGCATGTGACGTTGCGCGCGACTCCGCTGAACCTTCTGAAAGATGAGGGAGTGATCTGGTCGAGTCCGGCGCGGATTCGAGGCGGCGACTTCGGCTATCTGATTCCGCTGGGGCTTGCGGTAACAGGCGCGCTCACCGCCGATCACCAGGCGATGAGCGAGGTGGTGTCACACAATACCAGCTTCAACAACGCAAATACGAATGCCTCAAACGTGTTACTTGGTCCCTTCATCGCAGCGCCAGCCGCGATGTTTGCCGTGGGACATCTCAAGGGAAACGATCATGCGCGCGAGACCGGGATTCTGGGCGGCGAAGCGATTCTGAATGGCCTGGCCGTAGAACAGGGGATGAAGCTCATGTTCTTGCGCGAGCGGCCCACAGTGGACAGCGCCAAGGGCAAGTTCTTTCAAACGAGCGTGGGATGGGATTCATCGTTTCCCTCGTCGCACAGCGTAATCGCGTGGTCGAGCGCAGCGGTGCTGGCAGACGAGTATCCAGGCCGGCTGAACGAGATCGGCCTTTATGGTCTGGCCACGGGCGTGAGCCTAACACGCGTTCTGGGGCAGCAGCACTTCCCTTCGGATGTACTTGTGGGCAGCGCGTTCGGTTGGATGATCGGGCACTATGTCTACAGGAAGCACCACCGCTGGCGCGACGAATCTCAATAAAAACAGTCAACTTTTTCTCCTGCCGGGTGTCGCGGCTGTTCGTCACCTTCTCCTTGACAATCTACATATCAGGTTTTATAGGTAGATTGCCTAGGAGACACGGAAAAATGTCCCCCCTCGAAAAAGCTGATCTGCTGCAAGGAACGCTTGACCTGCTGATTCTTAAAGTCGTGGCTCTTGGCCCAGTGCATGGCTATGGAATCTCGCAGCGTATTCGGCAGATCTCATCCGAGGTACTTCAAGTGCAGCAGGGCTCGCTGTATCCGGCGCTGCACCGACTGGAGGAGCGCGGGTGGCTGGAGGCGGACTGGGGCGAGTCAGACAAGGGCAGGCAGGCGAAGTTCTACAAGCTTTCGGGGAAGGGGCGCAAGCAACTCGCTGCGGAAGAAGAGACCTGGAACCGGCTTTCGCGGGCCGTGGCCCTGATTCTGGAGACAGCGCGCTAGGACAGCGCAGGAGGCGGCGATGACCTGGAAATCTTCCCCTCGAAAACCGGCTCCCGAAAACGCCGTGGAGCAGGAGATCGGCTTTCACATCGCGGAGATGACGGAGGCTTATGTCGCGCAGGGGATGTCGCAGGAGGAAGCGCGACGCCGCGCGATGCTTGAGTTCGGCGGCCAGGAACAGGTGAAACAGCAGGTACGCGAGGTTCACCTCTCTGCGTTCGCCGAGGCCCTGCTCTTCAACCTGAAGGCGGCGATGCGCTTCCTGCGCAAATCGCCCTCCTTCTCTATCGTCGTGATTCTGACGCTGGCGCTCGGAATCGGCGCCAATAGCGCGGTGTTCTCGGCAATCGATGCGATCATCCTTCGGCCGTTGCCATATCCGAACGGCAACCGACTGGTTGCTCTTTATCAGCACGATTACAAGGGGCGAGATGCTAACGTGTATGTCGCGCCGGTGCGGCTCGAGGACTGGAACCGCCTGAACTCCACGTTTCAGGCAATCAGCGGCTACTACTTCGATGACCTGTCGGAGACCTCTGGATCTCTGCCTGAGAAGGTCACCGAATGCCTCGTGGCTCCGCGGTTTCTCGATGTGATGGGCGTTTCGCCCGCATTGGGGCGAGGGTTCACGGCGCGGGAGGAGCACTGGGGTGGCGGACTCTCCGCGATCATCAGCTACGAGTATTGGCAACGCCACTTTCATGGAGACAGCGCAGCGCTGGGGCAGAAGCTGCACGTTGGAGGGTTCTCCTACACAGTAATCGGCGTAATGCCGGCATCCTTTCGATTTCCCAAGGACGATGTAGATATATTCGAACCGAGCGCTCCGGATGCGCCGTTTGCCCAGCGTCGAGACGAGACGTGGTTTACGGTGATCGGGCGCATGAAGCCCGGAGTTACGTTGCATGAGGCGACGTCCGATCTGGCGACGGTACAGAGCCAGCTGGGCAGGCAATTCCCTAAACCGGATGCAGAGCTGACGGTCCAAATCGCTGCGCTGAAAGACGTGGTGGTCGGGGAGACACGCAGTTCGCTCTGGGTGCTTTACGGATCGGTATCGTTGCTGCTGCTGATTGCCTGCTCGAATATTGCTGCTCTGCTGCTGGCGCGAACGACGGAACGCGAGCATGAGGTATCGATTCGGTTTTCTCTCGGTGCGTCGCGGCTGTCGATTGTCGGACAGCTTTTGACGGAGGTCTTCTCGCTTGCGTTGCTGGGGGCGTTCGCCGGGCTGCTGGCGGCCGCTGGGTCCGCGCGAGGATTCCACCTGCTGGCAAAGACGCTGCCGCGCGCTGAGGAAATCGGCCTGAACTGGCGGATCGTGGGCTATACGCTAGTCGCGGCGGTGCTGACTACTCTGCTTTGCGGACTGTTCCCTGCACTGCGCGGAACGCGTCGAGCGCTGGCGCGCTCGCTGGCCTCGGGAAGCCGCACGCAGGTGTCGACGCGGGGCACAGTGCAATGGATGCTGGTGGGCACGCAGATTACGCTGGCGGTCACTTTACTGATCGGCGCGGGCCTGTTGTTACGCAGCTTTCAACAGCTTTCAAGGGTGTATCCGGGGTTTGAGCCCGGCCATGTGCTGACGTTCCAGGTGAGTGGGTCGTGGGGCGAAACGACGGATATGAAGAACGTGATACAGCGCATCGATCGCACGTTGGAGAGCCTGCGGACGTTGCCCGGTGTAGAAGCGGCATCGACGGCTGCAATGCTTCCGGGCGTTCCTTCGCAGTATCAGGTTGAATTCAAGATCGATGGCAAGCAGGAACCGGGACATCCGATTCTCGGCGACAGCCGGTATGTTTCGGCAGGCTACTTCGAGACGATGCGGATCCCACTGCTGGCTGGCGAGAGTTGCAGGCAGGCTTCGAAGACCAGCGACGTCCTTGTCAACCGCGCATTCGCCGACAAGTACATGGGAGACACGCTGGCAGTTGGACACCAGCTTTCAGGTGCGGTCTACAATGACTTTTCTCCCAAAGGGATGATTCGCGGGATCGTGGGTGATGCGCGCGAGGAGGGGCTGAACACGCTGCCGGCGCCGACGGTTTATTCCTGTTTCAGCGCGCCGGATCCGTTTCCCAATTATTTGGTGCGCACGCACGGCGACCCGATGACGATGGCGGAGACCATTCGCAGGCGGATCCATGAGATCGAGCCGGCGCGCTCAGTGTATGCGTTCGCGGCCCTGCAGGAGCACCTGGACGATGCGTCGTCGGAGAACAGGCTTCGCACGATGTTGCTCACAGTCTTTGCGGCGACCGCGATTCTACTGGCCTGCATCGGGCTTTACGGTACGTTGAGCTACCTGGGCCGTCTCCGCCAGCGCGAAGTGGGCGTCCGCCTTGCCCTGGGCGCGATGCGCAACCAGATTGTTGCACGATTCCTGCTGCAGGGTTTGCGGGTTGCTGTGATCGGTTGCGCGGCGGGCCTCGCGCTCGGGCTGGGACTTTCGCATTTCATCCGTACGATGCTGTACGGAGTTTCTGCTCTTGATCCAGCGACGTACGTTGGTGTGGTTTGCCTGATCCTCGTGGTAGCGGCCTGCGCATCGCTGGTTCCTGCGCTGCGCGCGGCTCGCGTGGAGCCTGTGCAGGTGCTGCGGGAAGAGTGAGAAAGCAGTTCGGAGTTCCAAGTTCGTAGTTCTGAGTTTGAAGACCCTGAGGAAGCGCCGATTTGAACTCAGAACTACGAATTCTGAACTGTCTTATACAGGCAGCGGGTTGCGTTCGGCGAACTGGTGCTGGTGCCAGTAGGGATAGATGGGGGTGACTTCGCTGGCTTTGTCCAGCTTCGCGATTTGTTCCGCGGTCAGGTTCCATCCGGCGGCGGCGAGGTTCTGGCGCAATTGTTCTTCGTTGCGCGCTCCGATGATTACAGAGGAAACGGTGGGCCGCTGCAAGAGCCAGTTCAGCGCGATTTGGGGGACAGTCTTGCCGGTTTCCTTCGCGGCCTCGTCGAGGGCATCGACGACTTTGAATAAATAATCGTCGGCTACCTGGGGTCCCATCTCGGCGGTCTTGTGGAGACGGCTTATGGCAGGCAACGGCTGGCCACGGCGAATCTTGCCGGTGAGACGACCCCAGCCGAGCGGACTCCAAACGAGTGCGCCAACTCTCTGATCGAGACCGAGGGGCATGAGTTCCCACTCGTACTCGCGGCCGATGAGGGAGTAGTAGACCTGGTGAGCGACGAAGCGCGTCCAGCCGTAGCGGTCTGCGACGTCCAGGGACTTCATCAAGTGCCAGCCGGAAAAATTGGATGCGGCGATATAGCGCACTTTCCCTGCGCGGACGAAGGTGTTGAGGGTGTCCTGTACTTCTTCGACGGGCGTGGAGGCGTCGAAGCCGTGGAGGTGGTAGATGTCCACGTAGTCGGTACCCAGGCGGCGCAGGCTGGCCTCAAGGGCACGCGTGAGGTGGTAACGCGAGGAGCCGATGTCGTTGGGGCCGTCTCCAAGGCGGAAGGTTGCCTTGGTGGAGATAAGAGCGCGGTCGCGCTTCCCGGCCAGGGCCTTGCCGAGAACTTCCTCCGAGCGGCCGTCAGAGTAAATATTCGCAGTGTCAAAAAGGTTGACGCCGGCTTCGAAGCAGATGTCGATGAGGCGGGTGGCTTCGGCAACATCGGTGTCGCCCCAGGCTTTGAAGAATTCGTTGCCACCGCCGAAGGTGCCGGTGCCAAAACTGAGTGCAGGGACCTTGAGGCCGGAGCCCCCGAGGAGTCTGTATTCCATGCACGTTGGATTACCGCAACCTGTGCGAGGATGCAACAGCCTTGGGTGCTTAAGTTCGGTTCAGCTGCAAATTGGAAGTTGCAGTTTAGTGCGAGGCACCAGCAACCGAATCTTTCTGGTGAAAGAATTTGCGATTGATATCGGGCCAGAATTCCTTGACCACGAAGGAAGCTGCATCAATGCCGATATCGGTGGCCCACTCAGTGCCAGTATTGCCGAAACTGCGCTCGCGAGTTGGGTAATAGAGGCTCGACAGGCCGGAAGACGCGCCGGCGCCGACAACTTCGCTGATGTTGAAAGTGTCGTGGCCAGAGTCGGATCGCGTGATCACCGCACGGCTGAGAGCGTAGCCGGTCCGCTTGAAGAACCCTCCTCGTCCGAGGGTGTAGAAGCGGTTATCTTCATGCGTAATGGCGGGGAAGATGAATTCGACCATATAGTTTTCGCTGGTCTGATCGACGGCATTATGCCAGAGGTAGCGCCCGTAGCCTGCAGCTCCCTCGCCGAACTCTGGAGTCGAATTTCTGGCCATGGAAAAACCGGCCAGCGCCGCGGGGATAAAGATGGATGAATAGTCGAAGGAGTCGTCTGTAGCCGTGAGGAATTTTTCCTTCACCGTCATGGGCGGCAGTTTCTCGTCGGTACTGACGGAGCGGAAATTCGGGATGAGGCCGAGGATGCGCTTGGTTTGAGGATCGCGAGTGGGGACCGGATTCTGTTGAATTGGCTTTTTGAGGGTGTCGTCTGGCTGGGCAGACTGAGGGGGACTCTGTTGCTCCTGCTGAGCGTTCCTGTCTTGAATGAGGCTTGATGAAAGGGAGCTTACGCTCAAATCCGGTTGAATTGGTGGGTTTTCTGGTTGCGTGGCCGGAACTGGTGCGTCCGGGATCACAGGATTACCGGCCGATGGATCTTGCGGCCGAGGCAGCGACTGCGCTACGGCGCCAATCGCTTGAATCGCGATAAAAAAAAGACCGATCACCGGCAAGAAACGGCTCGAATGCCTCAATTTTGTGACTCTCCTAATGTGAATGTCGCAATTCTGAAACAGAAACATGTGTCTTATCTGACTCATTCGGCTGTCAGAAGTCAGTTCGATATCCGGAAAATGAGGGAATCGTCATGGCATGAACGGGAGCCTGTCGTTGAATAGTGGATGCTATTGCCAGGAATCTGTTGCAAAAAACGATGCTGCATCCTCCATTTAAACTGGATAGGTTATGGCCACATTGAAAGCTGTGCGCGGTACGCGCGACCTGCTGCCGCCGGAAACCGCGCTGTGGAACCGGATTGAGGCGACGGCGCGCGCCGTGTTTGCCCGCTACAACTTCGGAGAAATCCGGACACCCGTTTTCGAGGATACCTCGCTGTTTGCGCGCGGAGTCGGCGAGGAAACTGACATTGTTTCGAAGGAGATGTACACGTGGGAGGACCGGGCGCGAGCGCAGTCAGAGAAACCGCAATCGCTGACCTTACGCCCTGAAAACACAGCTGGCGTAGTGCGCGCCTATATCGAACACAAGCTTGGCGATACGGGGCAGTTGCAGAAGCTTTATTACATTGGGCCGCAGTTCAGGCGGGAGCGTCCCCAGAAGGGGCGGTACCGGCAATTCTCGCAGATCGGGGCGGAGGTGATCGGGCCGCCGTCGGCGGGCAGCGAATCGCCGTTGCGCGATGCGGAAGTGCTGGAGATGCTGGCTACGCTGCTGGACGAGATGGGGATCACGGGGTGGTCGCTTGAAATCAATTCGGTGGGGTCGTCGGCCGATCGGGCACGGTATAACGAGACGTTGCGCGAAGCACTCATCCCGCTGGCGCCGAAGATGTGTGTGGACTGCCAGCGGCGGGCGGTGACGAATCCCCTTCGGGTGCTGGACTGCAAGGTGCCGGAGGATCAGCCGATTATCGAGACGCTGCCGAAGATTGTGGATTCGCTGGATGAGGCGTCGAATGCGCATTTTGCGGCGGTGACGGCGGCGCTGGATGCGGCGGGCGTTCCGAACACGCGGAATCACCGGCTGGTGCGCGGGCTGGACTACTACACGCGCACCACGTTTGAGTTCACGCATGGCGGGCTGGGGGCGCAGAATGCGCTGCTGGGCGGCGGGCGCTATGACGGGTTGAGCGAAGCGATCGGGGGGCCAAAGGCTCCGGGAATCGGCTTTGCGATGGGTGAAGACCGGCTGGTTCTGACGTTACAGGCGCTGGAAGCGGCCAAGCCGGAGAAGAACGATGCGTATATTGCGCCGCTGGGCGAGGCCGTGAATCCTGCCGCGCTGGCGCTGGCACGGGAGTTGCGGCGGGGCGGCCTCAGCGTCGAACTGGGAGACGGGGCATTTCGCTTGAAAAAGTCGTTTGAGGCGGCGGAGCGAACGGCGCGGCGGATCGTGATCCTGGGCGAAGACGAGCTTCAATCCGGTATCCTGACAGTGAAGGACTTCTCAACCGGTATACAGACCAAGGTTCCGCGCGCGGAGCTTGCTCGGGCGCTTTCAGCGTCTAGTGGACAGTGAACAGTGGTCAGTGTTCAGTGTTCAGTGTTCAGTGTTCAGTGTTCAGTGTTCAGTTCAAAGGTTACAAGCGTCGCTCGGATTCCCTCAGGGGCTAAAGCCCTCACGCATTTTAATCGTCTTACGGCACGACTGAAGTCGTGCCCTTTCAAGACGACTTTTAGGCAATGTTGATAACGGAAGGACGACGTTGTGCTCGACTTTTTAGGCAGTCTTGAACGGACGCAGATGTGCGGCGACTTGCGCGCCGCCAACGCCGGCGAAAACGTGGTAGTGATGGGTTGGGTCAACCGGCGCCGCGATCACGGCAACCTGATCTTCCTTGATGTGCGCGACCGCAGTGGCATTGCGCAGGTGGTGCTGGATAAAGAGCTGTCGCCGGAAGGGCATTTGAAAGGCGAGCAGGTGCGGCCGGAATACGTGGTGGCCGCAGTCGGCAAGGTTCGTCTGCGCGGGAAGGATGCAATCAATCCCAAGATGCCCACGGGCGAGGTGGAGATTGAGGCGACGGAGCTGCGGATTCTGAATGACGCGCGGCTGGCGCCGTTTTCGCCTTCGGAAGAGGCGATCCAGAACGAGGAGACCCGGCTCAAATATCGTTACATCGATCTGCGACGCGTTGAGATGCAGCGGAACTTCTGGCTGAGGCATGCGATTACGCGCTCCATTCGCGAGAGCCTGAGCGAGCAGGGGTTTCTCGAAATCGAGACGCCGATTCTGACGAAGAGCACGCCTGAAGGCGCGCGCGATTTTCTGGTGCCGAGCCGCGTGCATGCGGGGGAGTTTTATGCGCTGCCGCAATCGCCGCAGATCTTCAAGCAGATCCTGATGATTTCGGGGTTTGACCGCTACTTCCAGATCGCGCGGTGCTTCCGCGATGAGGATCAGCGCGCAGACCGGCAGCTGGAGTTCACTCAGGTCGACCTGGAGATGAGTTTTCCGCGGCGCGAGAACGTCTTTGCGGTGGTGGAGAAATTCTGCGCGGCGGCATGGGCCGCGGCGGGCATGACGCTGCCTACACCGTTTCCGCGGATCACGTATGACGATGCGATCCGGCAATACGGGTCGGACAAGCCTGACCTGCGGTTGCCCGGGCTGACGGATGTACGGTCGGCATTTCCAGAAGCGGCGCTGGCAACATTGCAGATCGATCCGGCGCTGCCGATTGTGGCGCTGCGTATTCCGAGTGTCGGTGAGCTGAGCCGCAAAGAGCGCGAGGACAACCATCCCATGTTCGACAAGAACAAGGGGGCGAAGTTCATCGACGACTTCAAGCGACTGGCGAAGAGTTTGCCGGAGACGGTCGCGAAGATTCACGAGCTGACGGGTGCGGCTGAGGGCGATTTTGTGATCGTGGTGGCGGGCGACCCTGCACATCACATCAAGGCGAGCGACACGAAGTTTGAAGGCCGCCTGAGCGAACGGGAGATCAACGTCTATTCTGCGGCGGGAAACTTCCGCAGCGAACTGGCGAAGAAATACGCTGACCGGCACAAGGCGTTTCAGGTTACCGACCAAGCGGTTGCAGACGCCGATCCACGCAGCGGTAAAATGCTGGACGCATCGAGGGCGTTCAATCCGATCTGGATTGTCGACTTTCCGATGTTCGAGTATGAACTGGCGAGCGGGAAGTGGGTTCCGGCACATCATCCGTTTACCGCGCCGTATGAAGCGGACATGGCGAACCTGACGAGCGATCCGGCGTCTGTGCGTGCCGACTGCTACGACCTCGCGATGAACGGACTGGAGCTTGGGTCTGGGTCAATTCGTATTCATCGCAAGGATGTGCAGCAACAGATTTTTGCGTCGCTAGGCATCTCGGACGAGGAAGCACGCAAACGGTTTGGTTTCTTTCTGGATGCATTGGAATATGGCACTCCACCGCATGGCGGCATTGCGCTTGGACTCGATCGCATTGTGATGCTGCTGGCGGGCGCGCCGAGTTTGCGCGAGGTGATCACCTTCCCGAAGACGGCGAAGGCCATTGACTTGATGGCGGAGGCGCCGACTACCGTTCCGGAGCAGCAATTGAAGGACTTGCACGTACGCGTGGTGCAGCGGAGCTAGGCGGGGGACACTTCAGGCTCAAGTAACTCGCCGCATCGGCACGACTCCCGTGTTGCCTGTGTTATAAGAAACTTACGCGCTGCCCCCAGCACGATAAACAGCGCCCATTCCCCATGACCACTTCAACCCAAGCCATCGTTCCGAATGAGTACGCTTCCTTATCGGGCAGCGGTTGCCACACATATATTCTTCCGGCGTTCTTTGAGTTGTTCCCTGCTATCGATTCCAGCACCCGCATTCTCGATGTGGGCTGCGGGAACGGTGCCGTTACCGCGCAGGTGGCCCGGCGCGGCGGAAAAATTCTCGGGATAGACATGTCGGAGTCGGGCATTCAGCTTGCCCGTCGAAACTGTCCGACGGCGCGCTTTGAAGTGCTTCCGGCAGATGCCAATCTGCTTCGCAATCTCGACGAAGAGCCCTTTGATCTTGTTTACAGCCTGGAAGTGATCGAGCACTTGTACCAGGTGCCAAGTTTTATCGAAGGCTGCTTTGCCGCTACGCGCAGAGGGGGTACTTTCATCTGCTCCACGCCTTATCACGGGTACGCAAAGAACCTGATGATCGCTCTCGCGGACGGATGGGACAAACATCACAGTTCAGGCAAAGACGGCGAACACATCCAGTTCTTCAGCCGTAAGTCGCTTTCCCGACTTCTGGAGAAGATCGGTTTCCGCGACCTGAAATTCCGCGGGGCGGGGCGAGCTCCATACCTTTGGAAGAGCATGCTGATCTCCGGCGTGCGGCCGTAAGGGCATCCGCTCTAGTCACCGGTCGCTTCCACGAGCTGATCGGGAGCGGTGATGGCGGTGGTCTCGATGGAGAGACACTTGCCGAGCTGGTTGAAATCTTTATCCCATCGCGGGCGATCGTCGGTGACCTGCGCGGTGAGCGCGTAGCTTGACGTGCGCAGAATCTCATACCAGATGTTCTGCGCCTGCCAGAGATTCAGCTCGAACGGAAGCTCAATGAGTGTATGCGCCAGGGTTCGTGCGCGATCAAGCATTTCGAGCGAACCGGCTGACATCTGCAGCTCAACCATGGCGCGCTTCATGCGCTGGTCAGCAATGTAAGAGAGGGTTGCGGTATCGAGCGGTACCTTATCGGCCTTGGCAAGTTGCAGGAACGATCGCAACAGTGCCTGGTCAATTGGCTCGCCTTCGAGAGCATGGCGCAGTCCGGCGTTGATGGCGAACTCGGCGGCGAGCGTGAGCGCGGGCGGCTTGGGCAGTCCCGCCTGGGAGAGATAGTGCAACAGGCTCGCGTGGTCTTCGTAGATATTGGTGAGCGAGGACTCAATATCCCACAGGGTTGAGTTCAGGATCAACTGCACGATGCGGCGCTGCTCGTCTTTGAAGAGGGATGTGAGCGAGTAGTTGACGTGGCCGTAGTAGCGATCGATGAGCCGGATCGCGTCGGGAAAGTCGGCGTTTTTGACTTGCTCCGCCGCTTCCGCCGCAAATGCCTGGAATGTTGCCGCGTCTTCGTCGGTGCAGGGTTTGACGGCGGCCGTGATGTTCTGATCGCCGAAGTGCAGCACGGAGAAGCTGAATGCCTGCGACTTGCCGGTGATGGAGTTGGTGACATTGGCGCGCCCCAGCGCCAGCCGGCCCCGGCCGGAGGTGTACACCTCGTAAGAGATCCGGCTGACCCGGTAACAGAAGAGCTCAGTGTCTTCAGCGAACGACGAAAAGACGCTGCTGATGGCGTAGTGTGCCGCTACCTGCTCCAGTCCCAGTTGCATGGGCCCAATTTTCTCTTTGTAGATGCGCGCACCATCGCCCGCCGCGGCAACATTGGATTTGGCTTCGCCAAGACGTGCGATGAATGCAGGCTCAAGATCCGCGGCCTGTTCGCCGAAGAGTTCCTTTGCCAGTTGCAGCGCACGCGCGGCGTAAGCGATTACTTGCACGGTCTCGATACCCGAGATATCGTCGAAGAACCAGCCGCAGCTGGTGTACATGAGTTGAGCGTGGCGCTGCATCTCCATTAACTGAAGAGCGCGGACCCGCTCCGCAGTGGTGAGTTCGCGCGCCTGGTGATCCTCAAGAAAACGCTGAACGGATTCGTCACTGCGATCGAGAATGACATCGATGTATCCGTCACGTGCGGCCCAGACGTCGTGGAAGAGCAGATCGCCCTCCTGCTCGGTCATGGGAGTAATGGCATCGCGCAAATCATCGAGGGCCAGGCGCAAGGGGGTTCGCCACTGCTGGCTCCAACCAGGCTTGCCGCTGTTGCAACCACAGTTGGAGCGCCAACGCTCAACGCCATGCGCGCAACTCCACGAGGTGTCGTCGATGACTTCGCACTCCCACTCGGGCGGGAACTGTTCGAGGAAGCTGGCGTAGTTGGTCAGCTTGACGGTTTTGTCCTGTTCGAGAAGGCGTACTGCATAAGCGAGAGCCATTTCGCCGTGGCGGTGATGATGTCCGTAGGACTCGCCGTCGGTGGCAACACTTTCGAGCTGCGGCTGAGCGCTGTCTTTGAATCCGGACTTAAGACGCGCGGCAAAGTTTTCACCCGAGTTCAGCAACCCTTCAAAGGCGATGGCGCGGGAAGTGGCCCCGTCGTAAAAGAAGATGGCAATCGACACGCCGGAGTCGAAGCGCATGAGATACGGCCGCGTGGTATCGACCGAATTGGCGAGCGGCGTGGTCCATGCGGACTCGGCAGTGGCATCTGCGGGAAGTGGCCGAATGCGCTTGCACTGGCTGGGGGCGAGGACGGTGAATTTGATGCCGTGTTGCGCGAGGAGCTCGAGCGACTCAGTATCGACGGCCGTCTCGGCGAGCCACATGCCTTCGGGCGCGGCGCCATAATGGCTTTCGTAGTCGGCGATTCCCCAGCGGATCTGCGTGATTTTGTCGCGCTCGTTGGCGAGCGGCATGATGACGTGGTTGTAAACCTGCGCCATCGCCGAACTGTGACCGTAGAAGTGCTTTCGGCTGCGGCGCTCGCCGTCGAGGATCATGCGGTAAGTGCGTGGCGCGTTTTCCTTGAGCCAACTGAGCAGCGTGGGGCCAAAGTTGAAGCTCATGCGTGCATAGTTGTTGACGATGCGGATGATCTGGTTCTTGTTGTTTACCGTGCGGGCGGCGCCGTTGGTGGCGTAGCACTCGGCGCAGACGCGCTCATTCCAGTCGTGATAGGGCGCGGCCGAATCCTGCGTCTCGACGGTCTCGAGCCAGGGATTTTCGCGAGGGGGCTGGTAGAAATGCCCATGAATGCAGATGAATCGTTTCGATGAGGCCATGCGTTCTCGATTTAAGGCAGGCAAATTGACCGTGCATAATTATTGTAGGCTGCGCGGTTGACATACTGCTTCACGGTCGATTGCCGATGACGGCACAAGACTCTAGCATTCGTCAGCCGCCGCGCGGCCAGCGGGCGGCGTGCTCCTGGCCAGGTCGCAGGCGCGCCACAGGTACCAGCTGGCGACAGAGCGGAAGGGGCGCCATTTCTGGCCACGCTTGAAGAGGACGTCTGGCTTGGGTAGATCGGAGGCTTCGATGGGTCGGCTTTTGGGAAGGCGCTGGAAAGTCAGTGCAAATCCCTTGCGCACGCCGTAGTCGGTTACCGGCAAGACGTCGGGGCGGCCCATGCGGAAGATGAGCAGCATTTCGACGGTCCATGGGCCGATGCCGCGCACTTCCGTGAGGCGTTCGACGATGTCAGCGTCGGGCATCTTGAGAATAGCTTTGTGCGTTGGCACAGTTCCATCGAGCGTCTTGGCGGCGAGATCGCGCATTGCCTTGATCTTGTTGCCGGAGACACCGGCGGCGCGCAACGGCTGGTCGGGCGTGTCGAGAAGCTGCTGCGGAGTGGGGTCTCCGTGGAAGAATTCGCGGACGCGCCGATGGATGGTGGCTGCGGCTTTGCCGTGCAGCTGCTGGTAGAGGATCGACTCGAGGAGCGACTCGAAGGGCGAAGGCGCCGCATCGAGGCGCAGTTTGAATTCGCCGACTTTGTCGATGAGAGCGCCCAGCTTTGGATCGGAGGCTCTCAAATGTGCGATGGCTTCGGCAGGATCAAAGGGGAGTTTCCTGCTCTTTCCGTCGTGAATCATAGGCGAACAGTGTAACGCGGCGCGGTGGCGACGATCCGCTGAAGAATTGAGACGCGAGCGGGTGAACCGATTTGACCCTCGCTATGTACCATCAATAGGTAGGGTCACCTTGGAGCGACGAACTTTATGAAGATGCGTCCGGGAACGCAAACAGGATTTCTGCTCTGCGGCAAAGAGTGGAGCGATGGTGAAGCGATTGAAGTGCGCTCGCCGTGGGATCAGGGCCTGATCGGCAAGGTGACACTGGCAACGCGTGCCGATGCGCGCGAGGCCGTGAATCATGCGGCGGCAAGCATGCGCCGTACCCGGGCGCTGCCGCGCTGGAAGCGACGGGAGATTCTGGAAGATATCGCTGCCTCGCTGATCGAGCAGAAGGACCGCTTTGCCCAGCTCATCGTTGCGGAGGCAGGAAAGCCGATCCGGCTTGCGCGCGCGGAGGTTGACCGCGCGGTGTTGACGTTCAAGACGGCGGCTGAAGAAGCGGCGCGGCTTGGAGGCGAGACCCTCCCTCTCGATTTGACGGAGGGCAACGAGAATCGCTGGGGACTGGTGCAGCGCTTTCCGGTGGGGCCGGTGCTGGCGATTACACCATTCAATTTCCCGCTGAACCTGGTGGCGCATAAGGCGGCACCAGCGATTGCCGCCTGCTGCCCGATCCTGATCAAGCCATCGCCGCAGACGCCATTCACCGCGCTGGCACTGGGCGAGGTGATTCTGAAGGCCGGCTGGCCGGAGGAGGCGCTGGCCGTGTTGCCGCTGGCGAACGCCGATACGGCGTGGCTTGCGGAGAAGGAAGACCGGATCAAGCTGGTGAGCTTCACGGGGTCGGCCAAAGTGGGTTGGGAGTTGAAGGCGCACTCGGGACGCAAGCGGGTTCTGCTGGAGCTTGGCGGCAATGCGGCGTTGATCATCCACGGCGACTATCGCGACCTGGACAGTGCGGCGGAGCGTACGGCGCACGCAGCCTTCGGTTACGCGGGGCAGTCGTGCATCAGCGTGCAGCGCATTTTTGTCGATAAGACGATCTTTCAAACATTCATCTGGAAGCTTGTGGAGATCGCAGAGAAGATGGTTTCTGGCAACCCGGCCAATGAAGCTACGGAGGTAGGTCCGCTGATCAGGCTTGGAGAAGCGGAGCGCATCGAGAGCTGGATCAAGGAGGCGGTGGACGGCGGCGCGCGCTTGATTGCGGGCGGAGAACGAACGGGCTCGATGATCTCGCCGGCGATTCTGACCGGGAGCAAAGCTGGGATGAAGATTCGCGACGAAGAGGCCTTTGGGCCAGTAGTGGTTGTGGAGCCCTATGTGGATTTTGAACAGGCGCTGGCGGAGGTGAACCACTCGCGGTTCGGCTTGCAGGCAGGGTTGCTGACGCGGGATGCGGGGCGGATTCTGACGGCGTACCGAGAGCTGGAAGTTGGGGCGCTGATTGTGGGGGACACGCCGGCGTGGCGTCTGGATCCTATGCCGTACGGAGGGGTGAAGGACTCCGGGCTGGGGCGCGAGGGGATTCGATCGGCGATTGAAGAGATGACGGAGCCGCGGATGCTGGTGATGTCGGGGATGAGCTAAGGGCCGGCCCAAGTTTTCGGAACCGAGGGCCGCGATGATGCGTAGTTCTCGTGGCGGGACTCAGGTTTCAGGAGCGTGGTGACGGATGACTGTTGCAACGTTGTTCACCATCCTCTACTGGACGTGGGTAGGCTCGGAAGCCCTGCTGCAAATTGTCACGCGCACCAGCCGGTCAACGGGACAGATCAAGGACCGGGGCTCGCTGTGGCTCTTGCTTGCGGTGATCTTCGGCTCCATCTGGATGGCAATAGCGTATGGTGCGACACATCCGCACAACCTTCCCGGGAGCCGCGAGGCCTTAAGACTGACTGCGCTGGGGCTGCTGATCATTGGATTGCTGGTGCGGTGGACTGCGATTCTTTCGCTGGGCGTTTCATTCAGCACTAACGTTGCAATCCATGCCACTCAGACATTGCTGAAGACCGGATTGTACCGCTGGATCCGGCATCCTTCGTACTCAGGGATGCTGCTGATTTTTACCGCTATCGGACTAAGCCAACGGAACTGGATGAGCCTGGCGATTATGCTGATCCTTCCAACGGCCGCTCTGCTCTATCGGATCCACGTGGAGGAGCGGGCGCTGGGCGAGGCCTTCGGCGACGAGTACGCCCGTTACACGCAGTTGACCTGCCGGCTGATTCCCGGGATTTATTGACGTGGGTATGCCCCACTCGATCTCTGCAAATCTGCGTTTGTGGTTAGGTGGAGAAAATGAAATGAGGGGCTTGACGCGAGATCGTGAATTACAGTGGAAGTTCGCTGCCCTTAACAGCACTCCGACGCATGTGCGAGCCATGTTCGCAGCGCCTGTCGCGCAGCCCTCTTGCACTGGTTATTCGCGTGCGAATTATTACAGGAGCTTCGCATATTCTGCCTTCGCGTCCTTTAACAGGGGCAGGTTGGGATCGGCGTTCTTCCAGAGATTCAACAGCGGAGCAAGCGTCTCTCGAGCCTTCTGCCGGTCACCCCGGGAGGCATAATCCCGAGCGAGCGTGTAACGGGCCGCCCGCCAGCGCTGCTGCGGCTCCCAGCCGAGAGAACGATCAGGTGCATTGAGCATCCGGTTATAAGAGTCCACAGCCTCATCGATTTCCCCAAATTGCTGGTAAGCATGTGCAAGCGCCTCTATCGACAGACCAGTACGATTTTCTTTGTCAGATCGCTTGAGTAGCTCAATCGCCTTGTCCCGCTGCCGCAGTGACAACGCAATTTCCCCTTCCAGAAGATGCAAGTAGCCCATTTGCTCAAGATTGCGTTGATCCGCCAGCGGTGTGATCAAAGCCTCGATCTTCTGCGCCTTTTCTAAAAACCCTGCACGCGCACAGAAATCCCCAACCATCGAACCGAATACGACTTTCGGTTGAATCTCCTTAAAGTTGAACAGAGCGGCATCGAGTTCTTGCTGCTGTCCCTTCGCGTCACCTCGCCCTTCTGCCCCAATCGCGAGCAAGAGGTGCACTCGCGCGACGCTAAGCGGGCCGGAACTCTTTTTCAGAATGTCGAGTGACTGCTCCAGTCGGCTTTTTGCGCTTGCGTATCGGCCATCATACAGATCCAGGAAAGCCAGTGACCTTACCCCGTTCTCTCTGGTTTCCGGTTTATCGAGCAGCGCCGAAAACACTTGCGCGGCCTTCTGCTCCTCGCCGTTCGCGACCAGAGTGAAGCCATATTCGCGGTTTATATCGCCCGCAATAAGCCACTGCGAATCGATCGCAAAGGCATTCGAATAGGCCTTCAATGCGGCTGGAAAGTTCCCGATCATGCGGTAGGTCGTGGCAATCCCGATGTAGGCATGAGCAAAATCTGGTGCGAGGCGAAGAACCTCTTTGTACTGCTCGATGGCGTCCGCGCTCCGATCGTTCTTGCGCAGCACGTTCGCGTAGTCGAATCTGATTTCCGAATCGTCCGGATAGCGCTCCACATAGGCGCCGAAGAGCTGTTCCGCATCGCTTATGTGATTCTGGTCAAGCGCATAGTGCGTTTCAATGATCATTCGTTCGCGGTCAGTGGCCCGCGAGGACAAGGAAAGAGCTTTCTCGTATTCCCGCTTTCCATCATCGGGCGCATTCAGGATGTAGCTGAAGTACGCATTGCCGAGGGTCGCGTGCGCCATGGCGAAGTCGGGATCTGCCTTGACCGCTGCCTCGAGCAAAGACTTGCCCTCCGAATATCTCCCCCGCTGCCACAGCGCCGATCCTTCGGTATATTGTTGAAGCGCCGTGAGGGATTGTGTAGTGACCTGGGGCAACGGTTTGCCGGCTTGGTGAATTTGATAAAGAGACTCGCCGAGAGCCTGGCGCATCTTCTTCGAGAGCGAGTCCAGCGCATCCAGAATGTGGTCTTCGCCGTCGGCGCGCTCGGTGTAGGAGCGCACCGGCTCACCCGACTGAGGGTCAACCAATTGCGCCGTGAGCGAGTATTCCTGCCCAGTGCGCGTGATGCTGCAGACAATCAGGCCGCGAACAGCTTCGCGCTGGCAGATTTCGCGCCCCAGAGATGGCGTAATCCGCTCGCCCTTTGGCCGGTTCATTCTCTTCAGAACCTCATCGAGCCGCATACGGGGATAGACGTTGGCATATCTCGATTGCGCAATGCTGACGCCAAATGCAGTGCCCAGCGCACTGTCGAATCGGGGATCGCCAGTTTGGTTCTCGAAGTCGGCGATCAGCACGGTATCGCGGAGTTGAAACGACGGCGCCGGACGGCTGCGCATTATCCAATACGATCCGAAGACCACTACCAAAATCGCCGAAGCAAGCAGCCCCCAAAGCCCGAACCGGACAATCGATCGGGCTGCTGGCACCTTTCGAGAATCGATCGGTTCGTGTTCCTCAGCGATCGGCGGCTGCGGCCGCGCAGGCTCCGGTATCAGGCCGTTGTTCTGATATCCATTGCCCGGCGGATGTTCGTTGACGAATTCAGCAGGGGTTAGAAATCGGTAGCCGCGGCGGGGAACTGTCTGGATGTAGCGCGGTGAATCGGCCCTGTCGGCCAGGGCCTCGCGAAGCTTGCTTACTGCCGTGTTCAACCCCGTCTCAAAGTCGACAAAAGTGTCTTCCGGCCAGAGATGTTTCTGCAACTCTTCGCGGGTAACCAATTGGCCCTGGCGTTCAGCTAGAAGCGCAAGCACGCGCAAGGGCTTCTCCTGCAGCCTCGTCCGTGAGCCATTTCTACGAATTTCTCCTGCTGCCAAGTCCACCACGTAGGGTCCGAACTTGAGCATGGAAGAGCTGGGAGCTGGCACGTTCAAAGCTCCTTTATGGCAAGGGGCCCGATTAAGCAGAGTTTAGCATCGAATCGTCGCTCGGCAGCGGTACCCATTGAGCATAAGTAACTTTATTTTAATCAGTTGGTTACCGGTTAAGAAGCTGTACAGAACTAAATCTCCTACAGTAGATTGACTCTCGCTAACCCTCTACGTACAAATTGGGCCAAATGCGTAACAGTCTGTTTCTTCCCCCCTGGTTTGTAGCATTACGCGACTGCTATGGTGCCGGGATTTTGAGATCGACCGTTCTATGCACAGTCGTGCTTGCATCTCTTGTGCAGCGCAGCTCACGGGCAGAAACCGTGCCGAATTCCGTTTCCAGACCGGTGACAAGCTCCGTTTCCAAGCCGGAGACCAGCGAACTGTTCTACGAGACCTATCTCGCGGACGACGTGTTCAAGTTTTCTGGTGGTGAAATCACCTCGATGATCTACTACGGAGGCATTGAGTATGACAAGCGGTCGCTGGGAAACAATGCCAATCGCTTCGGTCGTATCTGGAACTGGCCAGCCACCCTTGTGCATGCGCGCGTCAGCTACGTCATGGAATTTCTCCCGCTCGTGTTGATCCGCCAACCGACCCTGACCGATGTTTGGGGAGACGCCTTGGTGCGGACACGCAAGACCGTACCAGGAATTGCGGTTTTGCCAGTGGGGTTTCGCTGGATGTGGCTTGACGGAAGGGCCGTCAGGCCGCTCTGGGTCGTGAAGGTTGGTGAAGCGGTTTTCACCCAGAAAGCCCTCGGAAACAATGCTTCCTATGAGAACTTCACCATCAACTCAGTCGTGGGCCTTCAGACCCGACTCACCTCGCGATACGACCTGCGACTGGCATATGGGTACCAGCACGTCTCCAACGGATACTCCAACAACAGCAATCCAGGGCTAGACACGCTTGGCCCCAGCTTCGGGCTTGTCTATCACATGAAGAGCTATGGCAGATGGTAGAACTCTCTGTCCGGGACAAGCTCACTCCGAGCGGCATATCAGATCTTGGAGGAACGCCGTTGGTATGACTTTGAGTTGAAGCCCACCGGCAGTTTCCTTCGGGTACTGTCTCGGCCATTCGCAACGGTCCTCCCAAAAATGCCTGCCTTTATGTATCAACTCGGAACCGTCGACTGAAAGCTAATTGGGAACTTTCGCAAACAAGACTGGGGCATCGCCGCCGCAAGAGACTGCATTCGTGAACAGCGCGGCTTATATCTAACGAGGACGAGACTCGGAGTTCAGGGAACTCGGTCGTCGGGCCGAGTTGAGCCAGTTCAGCTTTTGAATTGCTTCGATCCTTCGCGAGCGCCCCAAGACCGCTCAGGGTAGCGGCGTCGTCACACCGTGCAGCGAAATTGAGTGTATTCAGCAAGATCCGGAAAAATGACCGGGTATGGGTACTTTGGCGCTTTAATCGTGGCCCTGGATACACACTTCGGACGGCCAGCGATGCTATGTTCAAGATTCGTGTGGAACGAGCGACCGGGGAACTGCGCCTGCGCAGCCGCCCGCGCATGGGCTGACCCAAGAAACCTGACCATCTCAGGCCGGAACTGGCATTGCTGGAACGTATGGAACAGAAGACTTGCTGTGCGTACAACGTAACCAGGGGTTGCCGGATCAACTCCACGGTCACGGCTGCCGACAGCGCGCGCGAGCCTCTCAAGGTTCTGAAGGTACTGGTGGAGGGCCTTGCCCGGGATTCGAAGTCGAGCCTTTGGCTGACCCCGCTGGAATATGCTCCACAGTTGACGCGGCTTTTCCCTTTCGACCTTGCCTACCTCGACAAGGATATGAAGGTGCTGGTCGCCGTGGCTCTGCGGCCCGAGATTCCCGCTCCACCGTTCCGCGTTGAAGTGGCGAGCGCCCTGATTCTGCCGTTTAACGCTCTGGGGTCGAGCGGAACGGAACCTGGCGATCAGATCATAGTTTGCGCCGAGGACGAACTGGAGCTGCGCCTCGCGGAGATCTCCCCGCCGGCCGTTACTGAGCTGGTCCCGTCTTTAGCGCCCGCTCCAGTGGCAGCGACGAGGGTCCCCTTTACCGCGCTTCCAGAATTAGCACAGCGTTCCTTCCCGACCCCCCTACCGGGTTCGCAGGCCTCCTCTGCCACAATCGCTGCCTCCGTTCCACGGGGCACCGGTTTCACGGTAGGAACGGCCAGCAATTGGCAGATCTCGAATTCCACGATGTCTGCAGCTGTGCTCGAGCCTGTCGAGGATCAAGAAGCGGCGCAAGAGCAAGAGACAGAGGGCGAAAAGGCAGGGGAGATTGCTCTCGCGGAGACAGAAAGCACGGAAGCGCCGGAGGAGACGGTTGCCAACGTTTCGGAGGCCGCTTCGGGCGCGGTCTTCGAGGCTATCTGCGATACAGCCGCTGCTGTCGAAGCTGTGCAGCCGGCGGTAGAAGCGGAGCCCGACGTCGTCGCGGCAGAGCCGCAGGCAGTTGCGGCAGAGCCGGAAGCGCCTGCGGAGAAGCTGGACGCGGAAGAAGTAAGCAATCGAGCCGAAGAGCCGAGGACTGATGTTGCTCGCGTTCCTGTAGAGACTGCGCGCGTAGCGGAACCGGCACCGTTGAAGCCGGACGCCCCTGATGCCGGAGCAAATGTTCACCCTGTAAGACGCAAGAAGACAGTGGAGAGTGTGCCCGCAAAAGTCGCCACGCCGACCGATGCCGGTGCCGGAACGGCGAAAAAACGAGTTCAGGAGGAGAAGAAGAAGGAATCGCTGGGAGTTCTGGTGAAACGCTTCCTCAATTGCGAGGATCCCCTGCCAGAGCGGCGCTCGATCATACGGCTGCTTGTGCAGGGGTTGATTGCCCACACCGGAGACGGCGCAACGAAAACGCAGCACGAGGTGCGCGATGTGAGCCCGACAGGGCTATATCTGCATACGAAGGAAAGATGGAAGCCGGGTAAGGTTGTTTCGCTCGTACTGCAGCGAAAAGATGCCACCGAGGAACAGCATGAGAGGCGAGTCCGAGTGCAACTCAAGGTGGAGCGATGCGACGAGGGCGGGGTGGGCTTAACGTGGTTGTTCCCCGAGGGCGTGGAGTTTGAACCTTGGAAACGAGTGCACACGAAGAGATCGGATGAGACGGACGCGGATTTTTTCCTGAGAGAACTTCGCCTTACGAGGGCTCTCGGGTTCCTGCTCCAGATATGTCCCGCTGCCATGGAAGAGACGAAGCTGGGTCTTCATAAGCGGCTGAGCAACAAGAGAGTGGCGAGCGCAGTGGAGATTACGCTGAAGGCGCAGGAGTTGGTGGCGCGGCTTCAACCTGGTGCGCAGTTGCAGGCCCATCCAGACATGATCAGACGGATTCTCGAAAATGGGTCATGGACGGAGGATGACTGGATTCGGCAGTGGTGGGCGGGGCTCCTGGTGAGCTCGTGCAGCACTGATGTGCCGGACAGTTCGAACTCCGTGTTTATTGATTTGCTGGCGAAGCTTATGCCTGTTCATCTTCGCGTGCTGGCGTTCGTCTGCCCCAAGGCGACAGAAATGGTCGCGGCAGGCGAGCCTGCGGCGAAGCTGGAAGTGTATTGCACATCGGAGGAATTGATCGAAGCGGTTGGCTCGCAAAGTCTCTCCCGAATTCAGCAGACGATGGGACAACTGTCGTCGCTTGGATTGCTTGCTGAGAGCAACAAGCCATCGTATGTTGCGGTGACGGACAAGGTGAAAACGAGAGCCACCCCTACGGCGCTCGGCCTCAAGATGTATGCACGCTGCCATGGGCAACGATAAGGGCTTGCGCTGTTACGGTTGCGTGAGTTGGTGAGATGGGCGCATTGAAGTGCGCGGCGAATCTGCACTGAGCGAATCAAGAAAACTAATCGGTTCCCTACGCTGTGACAGGGCCGGGCCTGAAGGCCGAACGCGCTTGGGGCTGACTTCAGCGGGCTGAAAGGCCGCTGCTCCCTCCGTTTCTGTAAGCGCAACGGGAAGAATCAAGACTTCGTCGACGTTGAGCGAAGATCTTTGAGCGTTGTGCTTAGGACAGCGGCCGGTGCGATGATTTGAAAGAGCAGCCATGGTGGTTTTCGCTTGAGCAGAGATCCGCGCGCATGGCCCTGGGAGAGATGAAGGTTTATGGATCTTGGATTGAAGGACAAGTTGATTGTCGTGACGGGTGGAGGAGCAGGCATCGGGGCGGGTATTTCGCGCGCCTGCCTGGAAGAGGGTGCGCGCGTGGTGGTGCTTGGACGCCATTCTGATAACGTGCAGGCGTTCATGGTGGAGATGGAGAAAGCACACGCCCAATGCAACCTGGTGGAGGCGCATCTCGAAAACCTGGATCGCTGCCAGACAGCCATCGCGGAGATTGAAGACCGGTTTGGCGATATCTACGGGCTGGTGAACAACGCCGGCGTGAATGACGGCGCGGGATTGGAGAAGGGGAGCGTGGCGCGCTTTGTCGAAAGCCTCAGCAAGAACCTCATCCACTATTACGCGCTGGCTCACTATGCTCTGCCTTCGCTGAAGCGGACGCAGGGAGCGATTGTAAACATCAGCTCGAAGGTGGCGCTGACCGGACAGGGAAACACATCAGGCTATGCGGCGAGCAAAGGAGCTCAACTTGCTCTGACGCGGGAATGGGCCGCAGAACTGCTGCCGCACAATATCCGCGTGAATGCAGTTTTGCCGGCGGAGGTGATGACTCCGCTGTATCGGCGGTGGCTGGATACGCTGGGTGATCCGGAGGCGGAGCTGAAGCGCATTACGGACAAGATCCCGCTGGGGCACCGGATGACGCTGTCTTCAGAGATTGCGGCGGCGACGGTGTTTCTGCTGTCGCCAACGCAATCGACGCACACGACGGGGCAGCACTTGATTGTGGATGGCGGGTATGTGCATCTGGATCGGGCGCTGACCTAGTGCGCGAACGCCGCAAACTGCGCGGGCTTTACAGAGCGCGCGGGTGCCGGAAGAAGGAATTCAGGACTTCGAAGCGCATGCGGATTGCATCGGCGCGCAGGGACGCGAGAAGAGATGGATCGATTGCACAGTCGTTGCGATCGGCAAAGTCCGCCATTTGCAACAGGATGCCAGCGTCTCGAAATGCAGACCAGCTAGCGGACCGGTCAGACGCGCGATTGGCGACGCGAACGGACCCTCCTGCAAGCCAGGCCGGATCGAGACGGCTTGACAGCGATTCCCATGAGACCTGATTACGGCGATGCAACATCACGGCAGAGAACGCCAGGTAGGCGGCCGTCACGGTGAATGCGGCGAATTGGAGTGCGATCAGAGTAATTGCGATCTCCGCGATTTGGCGCTACCTGATGCGATAAGCGAAGTGCCTGCCACTCCGCAGGTTAGAGCGTGCCTGGGGCGGTCGCAATGGCACTTCCGCGTCAACGAAGTGCTCGATTTTGGGATCAACTTTTTGGGCCGCACGCGGAAAAGAACTTCATTCGTGGCAGTTCGTCACTCTCCTGTGGCAATGCCACATGACTTGTGATAGTTATGTGGTCGTACCACAGGTACCGGAAATGTCTCCTGAGAAACTTGACCTTTTGCAAGGCACGCTCGACCTGATGGTGCTGCAGACGCTGACGGTGATGGGGGCGATGCATGGATATGGCATTGCCCGGCGCATCGAGCAGGTGAGCGCGAACGCAGTTCTTCTGAACCAGGGCACCATTTATGCATCGCTGGTGCGGCTGGAACAACGCGGATGGATCAGCTCGCGCTGGGGCACGTCGGACAACAAGCGCAAGGCGAAGTTCTACTCAATCACCGCGGCGGGACGGCGGCAGCTTACGGCCGATGCGCGCTACTGGGAGCGGCTGAAGGACGTGATGGAGCGGGTGATGACCATGGACAAGTCCGCCGAAGGTGCTGACGCGTGAGTTGGCTTTGGCGCTTCTTTGGGCGAGTGTGGGCATTCGTGCGCAGGAGCCCACTGGACGCGGATCTCGACGCGGAACTTGCGGCGCACCTGGAAATGGCGATCGAGGACAACATCGCTCACGGCCTGCCGGCTGCGGAAGCGCGACGGTTGGCTCTGGTGAGCCTGGGCGGGATAGAGCAGGCGCGGTACAGACACAGGGAGGCGCGAGGGCTTATGAACATCGACATCCTGATGCAGGATTTGAAGTACACCGTGCGCACGTTATGGCGCGATCCGAGTTTCACTGCGGTTGCTGTGCTGATTCTGGCGCTGGCGATCGGGGCGAATATCGCGGTGTTCAGCGTGGTGAATACTTTGCTGCTGCGTCCGCTGCCGTTTCAGAGCGCTCAGCAGTTAGTGTGGATTGCGCCGCCGCCGACCAAGTGCGGGCTGAGTTGCGCGACGTATTCGACGGATGCGTA
Source organism: uncultured Acidobacteriaceae bacterium (assembly GCA_963838295.1). GTDB lineage: Bacteria > Acidobacteriota > Terriglobia > Terriglobales > Acidobacteriaceae > Telmatobacter. Next base: position 241,838 of record CAWIQS010000014.1, on the reverse strand, counting down.
CGATGAATTCCGCACGTTGAGCCGGTCGTACCAGGATGTTACGGGGTATTTTGCATTTTCGAGCGCGGACAATCTGAGCCTGAACCTTGGCGGCGCGCCGATAACGGCAACCAGCATCGACGTAATTCAGAATTTCTTCCCACTGCTTGGGGTGCAAACGCAGATGGGACGCGTATTCACGCCTGATGATGCGCGGAATGGCGCAGCACCCGTGGTGCTGCTGACGAATGCATGGTGGAAGCGGCAGTTCAACGGCGACCCAAATATTGTGGGCAAGGCGTTCGACATGAACGGCAAACAGACGACGGTGATCGGAGTGTTGCCGGCGAGTTTTGATTTTGGCGCGGTGTTTGCGCCGGGGACGAAGGTCGATGCGATTACACCGCTGAATTTGTACGGGCCTCCGCGCGACTGGGGCAACATTATTACGCTGATCGGACGGCTGAAGCCGGGCGTGACGCTTGCACAGGCTCGCAATGACGCTGCGAGCGTGGCGCCGCACATGTGCTGGAACAACAAGCAACCCCAGACCTGCGGCGACTACAAGGGCGCTGTTGTGCCCGTGCCACTGAAGGAGTACGTGAGCGGAAAGCTGCAACGGTCGCTCGTGGTGCTGTGGGCGGCGGTGGGGGCGATTCTGCTGATTGCATGCGTGAATTTGTCGAACCTGCTGCTGGCGCGTACCGCTGCGCGGTCAAAGGAATTTGCGATGCGAGGTGCACTGGGGGCTAGCCGAGGCCGCATCGTAAGGCAACTGCTGACAGAGAGCCTGGTGTTGTCGGGCCTGGGAGCGGTAGTGGGATTTTTGCTGGCTGCGGCGCTTGTGTCGTGGCTGGCGCACCAGGGGGCGATTGCTCTGCCGCTACTGAGCACGCTGCACCTGGACCTGGCCGCGCTGGGGTGGACGGTGCTGATTGCAGTATTTGCAGCGGCCGTATTCGGCCTGGTGCCCGGATTGCGGATCGCGAGCGGCAACCTGCAGGAGTCGTTGAAGGATGCGGGGCCGGGAGCGAGCGCGAGTCGCAAGCATGAGCGGATTCGATCCATTCTCGTGGTCGCGGAAGTTGCACTGGCGTGCATGTTGCTTGTGGGTGCGGGATTGCTACTGCGCAGCTTTATGCGGGTACTCGATGTCGATCTTGGCTTTCAGCCGGATCGGGCAGCGGCGATCAAGGTAACCTACGACGACACCGTGCCGGGAGATAAGACGGGCGACTTGACGGCGGCGAAACGCGGAGTAATCTTCCAGCAGATCCTGGCGCGGGTAAGCTCGCTGCCGGGCGTGGAAGCTGCGGGATTGGTGGACTATCTGCCGCTGGGCCAGAATCGCGCGTGGGGAACGCCAATTCCCAGGGGTCGAGATCCGAAAGAATTTAAGAATGTGGCGGGGCCGCTGGTTTACGTGATTTCGCCCGGTTACATGCGGGCGATGGGTACGAGCCTGCGGGGACGCGATATTGCGTGGGATGACGGGCCAAAGGGCGAGCAGGTCGTGCTGATCAACGAAGGGATGGCCCGCTTCTTCTGGCCGAATGAGGATGCCGTAGGCAAGATTCTGGGTAATGGCGTAGACGACAAGAACAACCTGAAGGTAGTCGGAGTTGTTGCAGATGTGCATGAAGAAAACGTGGACGGAGAGGCGGGATGGCAGATTTACTATCCGATGACCCAGGCGTCTCCCAGTGATGCGCAACTCGTAATTCGCACCAGCCTGCCGCCGGCATCCCTGGCAACGACCGTGCTGACCACCCTGCGCGAGTTGAATCCGCAGCAGCCGGCAGCAGAGTTCAAGCCGATTCGATTGCTGGTGAATCACGCCGTATCGGGACGGCAGTTTTTCATGCTACTGGTGGGGTCCTTTGCAACCCTGGGGTTGCTTTTGGCGGCACTCGGAATTTACGGCGTGATTTCATATTCGGTGACGCGGCAGACGCAGGAGATTGGCATTCGCATGGCCCTCGGGGCGAGCGCGGGAATCGTGCAGCGGCAGGTGCTGGCCGGCACCTTACGGCTCGCAGTGATCGGCGTAGTGCTGGGTGCTGTCGCATCGATCGCGGGCGCGCGGATGATTGCTTCCCTGCTGTTTGCCACTTCTCCGTGGGACGGCGTGACTTATATCTGCATGGCGGTTGGGTTGCTTACAGTCGCGGGGGTCAGCGGATACATTCCGGCATTCAGGGCATCGCGGATCAATCCAACGGTGGCTCTTCGCGCCAACTGAAACGGTCCTCAACCGCCTGAAGCGGCTTTCGTGGGTCTAATCGAATGTTGGCATATAGCCCGGCGGCACCGGCACCACGCTCATCACTGCTTTCTGCCATTTTCTTCTGGCCTGCTTGACGAATCCAGTACAGAATGTGGGCAGGAGTAAACATGTCCCCTATCCGAATCACCCGGGAAATCCGCCAGGGCTGGTTGAGCGGTAACGGGATTGCGTGTAAGTGCAGGGTTGAACTTGCGACGAAGATCTCGCCTGGTTTCCCCACCGTAAGAACGCTCGATATCTGGATGCCGGAAAAGCCGCCGGAAGGCAGCTACAAGGTGCAGATCGACGACACCACGCTGGACGTGCAGTTCAAGCGCGGTACATGGCTTGAAGCAGTCGCCTGACGACTGTGTCGGAGCCGCGAGTTACCCGATGAGATATCGGGGAGAGCGCTGAATTCCATTGCTTCTCCAACTCGGGCATCGTTATGATGCTCGCGCTGCCCGCTTCCCTGTTGAGTCCCCTTCGGACGGCCTGAAACACCCATACAAGGAGCACGCACGATGTGCGGAATTGTGGCCGTCTACTCGCGCCGCGAGCCTGTCTCGCCGGCAAAACTGGAACGCGCAACGAAGTCGCTGTATCACCGGGGGCCGGATGGACAGCGCCAATGGATCAGCCGCGATAATCGCGTCGGACTTGGCCATGCCCGGCTGAGCATTATCGATCTGGCTACCGGCGATCAGCCGATTGCGAGCGAGGACAACCGCACACACCTCGTGGCCAATGGCGAGTTCTACGAATATGAAGCGATCCAGCGGGAACTTGAAGGCCGCGGACATCGGCTGCGCACGCGCTCAGACAGCGAGATAGCGCTGCATCTCTACGAAGAAGTCGGGCCGCAGTGCCTGCATCGGTTACGCGGCGAGTTTGCCTTCGTGATCTGGGATGAGAAGCAGCAGTCGCTATTTGCTGCGCGGGACCGATTCGGCATCAAGCCGCTCTTTTATGCATGGCACAACAACACGCTCTATCTTGCGTCGGAGGTGAAGGCGCTTTTTGCGGCAGGAGTTCCGGCGCGATGGGATGAGGAGAGCGTCTACCAGTCGTTCACGTTTGGCGGCCACCAGATGCGCACGCTTTACGATGGCGTGTATCTTGTTCCACCGGGACACTACCTGATTGCTACGGGGAAACACTTCCAGATCACGCGGTATTGGGACTTCAACTATCCGGCAGCAAGCGATTCCGCACCAAAGAGGTCGGACGCCGATTATGCCGCCGAATTCCGCCACGATCTGGAAGAGGCGGTGCGGATACGGCTGCGCGCGGACGTGCCTGTGGGTGTCTATCTGAGTGGCGGACTGGATTCCTGCGCGGTGCTGGGCCTCGCGGCGCGTCACCATCCCGATCCGATTCGCGCTTTTACGCTGACTTTTGACGATGTCGCCTATGATGAAGGACCGATCGCGCGGGAGATGGCTGCGCTGGCGGGGGCCGAGTTCAATCCAATTCCGATCAACCAGAATGATCTGGCTGAGAATTTTGCGGATGCGATTCTGCAGTCGGAAACGTTCTGCGTGAATGCGCATGGAGTGGCGAAGTTTTTGCTGAGCAAAGCGGTACGCGATGCCGGCTACAAGGTTGTGATCACCGGCGAGGGGTCGGACGAGATCCTGGGGGGCTATGCGCACTTCAGGCGCGACATGCTGCTCTACAACCGCGAAGGGCAGGACGAGAAGGAGATCGAGCAACTGCTGGCTTGGCTGAACGAAAACAATACGGTATCGCGGGGATTGCTGCTGCCGGATGGTGATATCGGCAATCTCGAGGCGGTCCGCCGGATTCTGGGGTATGTCCCCTCGTGGATTGAAACATTCTCGTCGCGCGCGGTGAAAGCACAGCCGCTGATGGCTGACGATTTCAGTTGTCGGTTCAAGGATCGCGAGAGCTATCTGCAGTTGCTATCGGATATCGATGTGCCTGGACAGCTGAAAGGACGCGATGCGTTGAACCAGTCGCTGTATCTCTGGGGCAAGTCGGTCCTGGCGAATTACATTCTGACGATGCTGGGTGACCGCATGGAGATGGCGCACTCCATCGAAGGGCGCGTGCCGTTTCTTGATCACCGCGTGGTGGAGTGCATCTGCCGGCAGCCGGTGAACCAGAAGATTCGCGGGATGACGGAGAAGTACGTGCTGCGCGAAGCTGTACGCGACGTTATCACCGACACGGTGTATCGGCGACAGAAGCATCCGTTTCTGAGCCCGCCGGCAACGCTCAATCCTGAACAGACATTCAACACGTATGTGCAGGACACACTGCGCGGCTCCGTGATGGGCTCGATTCCGTACTTTGATCAGAAGAGGATTGTTGCCATGCTGGATCGGTTGGACGGGATGGATGCGGGAGCGCGCACCGCGTACGACCAGATCCTGATGCCGTTGGTGAGCATGTGCGTGATTCACATGGGATTCGGAATGGAGTGTTGAAGCGGGAGAAGAATGCGCGGGGGTGTATACTCCCGCCTGTCATGGATACTCACTCTTCAAAGCTCCTTGTGCTCGCATTTCTGTCTTTCGCCATAACCGCCGCTTACGCGCAGCAAGACGCGCAGGCCAAACCCAAGCCGGAAGATACGGAGATTTGGAAGCCGGTACCGGCGGTGGTGACACCCGCCGCCGAATGCAACGCGCCGCCGTCGGACGCGGTTGTGCTGTTCGACGGGAAGAATGTGGATGAGTGGGTCAACGTGAAGGACAAGCAGCCTGCGGTTTGGGACGTTCACGATGGCGTGATGACCGTAAACAAGACAGGTGGCAACATCGAGACCAAAAGGCGGTTCAAGGACTACCAGCTTCACGTGGAGTACAAGATTCCAGCGAGCATTACGGGGAGCGGGCAGGCGCGCGGCAACAGCGGCGTGTTTCTGGCATCGACGGGGCCGGGGGACGATGGCTACGAGTTGCAGGTGCTGGATGGGTACAACAATCCTACCTATGTGAATGGAATGGCCGGGAGCATTTACAAGCAAAGCATTCCGCTTGTGAATGCGAGCCGCAAGCCGGGCGAATGGCAGACGTACGACGTAGCCTGGACGGCGCCGACGTTCAATGATGATGGATCTTTGAAGACGCCGGCGTATGTCACGGTATTTTTCAATGGCGTCCTTGTACAGAATCACTTTGAGCTGAAGGGGCAGACGCTTTATATCGGCAAGCCGTTTTACAAGAAGTACGACACGGCGCCGATCAAGCTGCAGGCGCACGGGGACAAGAGTGAGCCGATGAGTTACAGGAACATCTGGGTGCGTGAGCTGCCGTAGGGTGAAGCCATCCCTTCTGATTCCGTTTTCTCAATCTGAAACGTCCGCCTTTAGTCTTTGATTTTTAGAGACTCCACCCATTCAATCGGTTTCTACGACGGAGCACGCGGCCGTATCCGCTCATTGTCCCCAAAAAGCGAGGGACTGGAGCCAACCACCCAAGGCTGCGGTAACGCGAAGAAAGAGCAACCGCAGATTCTTCGACTCCCTGCGGTCGCTCGGAATGACAGTGGCGATTGGGGGAGTATTGGTTTCCCACCCAAGCAAAGCTTGGATGGGGCATCCGGCGGACTCTGGGCACCGGCTTATGTGAGGTCGCGCACTGTCGAGATTCTTCGCGTCCTATAGTTTCATCGTGGGGAGTGAACGATGATTCAAGTCACAATTTATAAGTCGGATGGGAACAAGACTTTTCAGAACATCACAAGCGTGAACATCAAGAACGGCATTTTGAAATTTGATTTTCATCCTGATCCGAAATCTCACGGCTATATGCAGGTAACGACGACCTGCCCGTATTATCTCGAGGAAATGTTTGGGTAGGTTAGTCGTCGCGGTTTAATGAAAGCGGCTGTAGACTGCGTTGCGCTTTCTTTCTTGCCCGCTCAGATTCTGTATCACCAACGCGCGCAATTGATTCCTGTTGCAGACCGTGCGGTCGTGTGCTGGCGGAATCGTGGCTGTCACACGATTCCGTGAGAAATCACCGTGCCAGGGCTTGCGTTTTCGCGAGCATGACGGCATTTCGGAGAGCTGCGACGAATGCGTGGGCGGCGGCGGTGTCGTTGAAGGTGAGACCGAAGGCTTCAACCTTGTCCTGCACCTGTCCGTAGTCGGAGCTGCGATGCGGGCCGGGGCCGAGGTGCGCGAGCTTGTCGCGGTCATAGATGAGCGCAGGGAATGTCTTGCCGGGCATGCCGACTACGACAACCATGACGGCGTCGCCTTTGTCTCCAGGCTTGTAAGCGCTGGGGGCTTCAGGATTCGTGAAGACGCGATCTTCGCTTACGAGAGATGGATCGACGTCAGTGAGCGGAACAGTGATGGAGGCAAGTGGGAATGCGTAGCGATACCACGCGATCTTTCCGTCCTCTTCGCGGGGCAGCGCGCAAACAGGGGCGGGCATGTTGGGTTCGATGACGAGGGTCTGGCCGTCGATCGCGACGATACTGCCGGAGGCAGTGTACGCGGTCTTCATCTGCTCCATATGGGAACGGATGTCCTGCGCATTGCAGGCGACGGAGCCAAGGACGAGGCAACCAAGCAAGAAGCGAAACAAGGTCTTCATGGATATACCTGTGGTTTGCATTTATGGTGGGACGGATTTTCGGAAAATGGTGTGATTTATCGCACTTTGGGCATTACCAAGGACACGGGTCGAAGGTCGCTGGTCGCGGTTCCTCTTCGGGTGCACGAGAGCGCAGCGAGAACGAAAATCCGGATTGTTTGCGGAGTGCTACGATTCAGGCAATTCCAGCGAGGTAAACGACATGGCGAAGCGAGCAGTTCTAGCAATTTTGGCTTGTACGACTTTGGTGGGAGTTGTCACAGCACAGGCACCAGCGCCGCTCCTCACCCCGGAGTCGAAGCTGCCGGCGCGACACAGCGCTGCGGTCTTTGGGCAGAAGATCGTATATTACGACGTGGGTGCTGGTCCGGCGATCGTGCTGGTGCACGGGTTTGGCAGCGAGGCGCGATTTGACTGGGGGAATGTACTGCTACCGCTCTCGAAGCATCATCGCGTGATCGCGATGGACCAGATCGGCTTTGGCGCGTCGGACAAGCCCTTCATCGATTACTCCATCCAGACTTACGTCGATTTCCTCGGAGAATTCCTGAGGACGCTGCACGTGCGGGAATTCACGCTTGCGGGAGAATCGCTGGGTGGATGGATTTCAGCGCTCTACACGATTGAAGCGCTGGCACCGGGCCATAGCGGCATGGAGGCGCTGCCCAAGCCCAAGCGGCTAGTACTTTCAGATGCAGCGGGAATGACGGCGGAGCACATGACGGCGCAGTCGATGCCGATTCCGATTGCGGGCACTTTGGAAGACGCGCATGGGGTGGCGATCGTGTTTCACGACAAGTCGCGCGTGACGGAGGATTTTGTGAGCGAGGCCTGGAAGATGAAGATGAAGGCCAATGACGGGTTTACGGAGCGGTCGATCTGGACGAGTAAGAAGCTTTCCGCAGAGGTTGTGAAGGACCGCATTGGATCGATCACGGTGCCGACGATGGTGGTGTGGGGCGGAAACGATGAACTTGTTCCGCTCGAACAGGGACGTGCATACACGGCAGGAATACCGGGCGCGAGGCTCGTCATTGTGCCGGAATGCGGTCACGGGCCGGCGATCGAGAAGTCGAAAGAGTTTCTGGATGCAGTGATTCCGTTTATTGACGGACGTTAGCGGTTCATCCCTGAAGAGAATTGAACAACAGGAAATTCTGCACAGGCTGGAATGGGGCAACCTTTGCTTTGCGTGGTCATTCTCAACCTGCTGACAAGGATTCCTGCGTGGCTGCCCGCATCATTGCGGAGGCTGGAATGCGCAGGGCAGTTCAATCGGCACATTCAACCCGCCACGCACCGAAGCGGGGCAACCAGCAGGAGAAGAGTTATGGCAGAGATCAGACGAGATGAGACGATCGAGAACACGGGCCTTTCGACGGCAGCACTGGCGCATGCCGACGAGCCGGTTGAACAGAAACTAGTGGAGAATCGCGAAGATGGGCGCGATATGAGCGCAGCCGTTGACAACCGTCTCCGCGGAGAGGCTGAACAGCCGTCAGAGACGGATGCGCAAGAGGCTCTGTTCTCCCAGGATGAGTCGAAAGCGTTGTACGCCAAGTGGGATGCGGTCCAGGTGGGCTTTGTGGATGAGCCGCGGCAAGCAGTGGAGCGTGCCGATTCGCTCGTGGCAGGGGCAATGAAGCGGCTTGCAGAGATGTTTGCGGAAGAGCGGGCGCGGCTGGAAGGGCAGTGGGACCGCGGCGACAGCGTTTCAACCGAAGAGTTGCGCCTTGCGCTGCGCCGTTATCGCGCATTCTTCGGGCGGCTGCTTTCGGTTTGATTCAGAGCAGTTTCGGAATGGGCGTTGACCCTCACGTGCGACCGGGCGGCTTTTCTTGGCAAAGAATCCGCATCGCACGGATGCTTCGGTCTCGCCAATTCTGAAAACTCCTAATGCCGAGAGCAATGAGGCCGGAATGTTCCCCCACCCCAGGGATCATTCCGGCCTTTCCGTTTTTGATCGCCTTTTATTCCGTGACGTTGAGTTCGGTGTGTAGAGTGGCGGTCGAATCCTCGCCGGCCCAGACGTCGAAGGTGCTGGGCTCAACCGCCCATACCTTGGTTTGCGGGCTCCAGAATTCGAGCTCGTCCTTGCCAAGCGGGAACCGAAGCGTCTGCGTCACGCCGGGCGAGATGGTGACGCGCTTGAATCCCTTGAGCTGGCGGACCGGACGCGAAGCCGAACCCCAGCGCTGGTGGATGTAGATTTGCGCAACGGCATCGCCTGGGACGCTGCCCGTGTTTGTGACGTCGACCTGGACTTCGGTGCTTTCGGACGCCTTCATGCTGGTCTTGCTCAAATGTAAATTGTCGAATTTGAAGGTCGTGTAGCTGAGGCCGTATCCGAAGGGGAAAAGCGGCTTGCTCTGCACGTCCCAATAGCGCGAGGTGAAGTTCGGGCGGTCTTCCGGTTCGTGCGTGAGGTTGTGGTTGTAGTAAAGCGGCTCTTCACCGGCGGAGTGTGCCCAGCTGATAGGAAGTTTTCCGCCGGGATTCACATCGCCAAAAAGAACATCGGCCACCGCGTTGCCGCCTTCGGTGCCGGGATACCACGCTTCGAGGATGGCCGGGACATGCTTCGAGGCCCAACGAAGATCGAGCGGGCGGCCGTTCTCAAGGACGAGGACAAGCGGCTTGCCTGTTGATGCTGCTGCTACCAGCATTTGCAACTGAATGCCGGGAAGTTCCATGGATGCGCGTGAGGCGGATTCGCTGCTCATGGTGGAAGTTTCGCCCATGACCGCGATCACGAGGTCCGCCCCGGCTGCGGCGGCTTTGGCTTTCGCAATGGCTTCGGCGGTTTCAGCTTCGGTGGGAGGAGGGGGCAGTTTTTTCCCCGAGATGGTTTCAAACAAACCCGGGAAGATGCGCGTGGGGTTAGGGCCGGAGAAGTAATTGATTTCAACTCCCTGGCCGAGTTTGTTTTTGAGACCAGCGAGAATCGTCACGGGGTGGCTCTTGGACGGCCCGCCGAAGAGGCCTTCTACCGTCCAGCCGCCTTCGATGTCCTGTACGGAATCGGCGAGCGGTCCGATGACGGCTATCTTTTTGATGGACTTGCTGAGCGGCAGCGTGTGGTTATCGTTCTTGAGCAACACCATCGAGCGCGCTGCAACTTTGCGTTCGAGTTCTCTGCCCTCGGGCCGGTTCAAGGTCGAGTCCACTTTCGATTCATCAACGTAGGGTTGGTCGAAGAGCCCGAGTTCGTACTTGATCTGAAGGATAGGTAGAACAGCGGCGTCAAGCTTGGACTCCGGTACTTTACCGGAGTGAACCAGCCCGGCCAGATACTTCGGATAGGTGAGGCTGGCCATGTCCATGTCGAGGCCGGCGGTCACGGCCTTGACGGCAGCGTCTTCAGGATCTTTGGCGTAGCCATGGGTTTGCAATGCGCCGACGGCCCAGGCATCGGAGACCACGAAACCCTGGAAGCCCCATTCCTTGCGGAGGATGTCGGTGAGCAGCCAGTGATTTCCAGTTGCAGGCACATCGTTCAGGTCCATGTAGGCGCTCATGAAGGTGCCGGCACCGGCTTTCTCGGCCGCATGAAAGGGGACAAGATATAGGTTGTGCATGAGTTCTTCAGGCACGTAGGAGGAGTCATAGTCGCGGCCGCCCTCGGCTGCGCCATATCCGGCGAAGTGCTTGACGCACGCGAGGACGCTGTCGGGTCCGATTGACTCGCCCTGGAATCCGATGACCTGCGCGCGGGCCATTGCGGAGCCGAGATAGGGATCTTCACCCGCACCTTCGACGATGCGGCCCCAGCGCGAGTCGCGAGCGATGTCGACCATCGGGGTAAATGTCCAACGGATGCCGGCCGCGCGTGCGTCCTGGCCGGCGAGGCGTTGCGCGTCTTCTTCTACTTTTGGATCCCACGAGGCAGCCATGGCCAGCGGTATCGGGAAGACGGTGCGATAGCCGTGGATGACGTCGAAGGCGAAGAGGATGGGAATGTGGAGGCGGGATTTTTCGATGGCGAGGTGCTGGAGACGGTTAATCTCCTTGACGTCGATGAGCCAGAGGATGGAGCCGACCTTGCCCTGGACGATGAGGTTGTCTGGCTTTTCGGTCGCCAGAAGCGGCATGACGATGCCGGACGACTGGTTCATCTGGCCGACCTTCTCTTCGATGGTCATTTGCTTGAGCAATTCTTCGGCCCGGCGGTGCGCCTCGGCTGTGGCCATGGGCGGCATTTGTGCAGGCAGGATTGTAGGGAGGGAGATGAAGAGAAAGGCGATGAGAACGATAGCTTTTGCAGACGGCTTGCTTGGCTTCACTGGGCAGGTCCCTCCGAGGGACCGTTAAGCATAAAGCATGTGGATATGGATTTGCAGAAAGACGGATGATATTGCGCCAGGGTGGGCCGGGCGTAATCGGCGCGCTGGCTGCACGAGATATCACCGAGGATTGTGCGCAACATGAAAGGGCTCTCCAAAAAAAAGCGCCCCCCGATTAGTCCTGCCTGGATACATCCAGGTCTGGTAACCGGAGGGGCGAGGAGCCGCAATCACAAGAAATCGCGCCTGAGGTGTGACACACGCCGGGCACATCTCCTGGACCGAACTTCAATGTATGCGGAATTGAAGATCGGAAACAGGTTCCATCGGGTAGCGCTGCCTGAAAACAGAAGTTAACCCGCTGCAGGAGTTGCTCTTAATGAGTTATGGACATCCGTATTGGGGGGACGTATTATACGCAGTGCGGGGAATCCAGAAATCAATACCACGTTGTTTTCCACCGAGAGTCTGCGGGGTTCACGTGTGAGAAGTGGAAATCTGGAACCGCGTTGAATTGATCTCTTGGACTCGTGGCTAATTCCAGTTTTGCGTAATGCAGGAAAGCAAGTTTCGGCTGCGCAACTTTGACGTCACGAGCCGTTGCCCAATCGGGCATAGAGCCGCTTAAGGAGTTTCGGATGCCAACGGCGCCCAAATCCATGCAAGACGTGGACCTGCAGGTGTCTGTCGCCGACCCGGCCGCCATTCGAGAGCAACTGCAACGACTCCTGACTCATCCGCTGTTTGCTAATAGCAGGCGATACCCCGCGCTGCTGGCTTACACGGTGGAGGAGACGCTCAAGGGGAATGCGACTGAACTGAAAGAGCGCAGCATCGGCATAGAGGTTTTTGGACGAACGCCGACTTACGATGCGAACGCGGACCCGGTAGTTCGAATTACAGCCGGAGAAGTACGGAAGCGGCTCAGCCTCTACTACTACGATTCGTCGCACACCGGCGAGGTGGTGATCGAGCTTCCTCTGGGCTCCTATGTGCCTGTGTTCCGACAGCCCGAGCCGGTTGTGGAACCGGCGGTGGATGCGCTCGACGTTGCTGCAATCGTGTTGGAGCCGCCCGGCACACCGCTGATTCCGCCCCCACCGCCTGCGGAGAAACCTTCACGATTCCGCTGGCTTGCTGCGGGGGTGCTGACCATCGCCGGTTGCGCTGCGGGAGTGTTTGCGGGGATGAACATCCACCGGACGCCCCAACCGGACCCGCCTTCGAATATCGATCGCTTCTGGGAGCCGTATACGTCGAGTTTGAATCCGACGACCTTTTGCCTCGGCGAACCGGCAAAAAACATCAACCTGGATTCGATCAATTCCTTCGAGGCGCCGGTCAATGCTCCTGCTGAGCCACAAAAACTTTACGTTCGGTTGCATCTCTCTGGCAACCTGGCGCTCGCCGACGTGATTACGCTGACGCGGACCGCAGCGGCGCTTGAGATGCGGCACAAGGCTTTCCGCGTGGTGCCGGCCTCAGAGGCGAGCTTTGCCCAACTGCGCGAAGGGCCAATTGTTCTGATTGGAGCTTTCGACAATATCTGGACGCTGCGTGTGACGCAGAAACTGCGATTCGGCTTCGAGTCAAAGGATGGCGTGGCCCTGATTGTGGATCGCAAGAGCCAGACGAAAACAACATGGGCGACCGCATGGGATCTTCCGTACCAGAAGCTTTCCCGGGACTACGCCATTGTGGCGCGCATACACGACAGCACGACCGGCCAGCCGGTGATCATCGCCGCTGGAATATCTGAAGAAGGTACAGAGGCGGCCGGAGAGATTCTCTACAACCCTGTGTATCTCAATTCGCTGGTGGCCAAGGCTCCCGCCGACTGGGAAAAGAAGAATATGGAAGCCGTGATCGAGACACAGGTAATCGAGGGCCACTCCGGGCCGCCCAACATCCTGGCAGTTGAGACCTGGTAACCGGAGTTTGCTGAGAGCGACCTCGAATGCCGCACCAGCAACAATCCGCTTACTTTTTGGCTTTCTGAGCAGCCCAACGCTTACGCTGCGCATCGGCGATCCGCTTGCGCGCATCGGCACTGAGGACGCGCTTTTTCTTGGGCTTGCCTGGCCCCTTGCTGGTCTTACTACGGACTCCCGGCGAGCTGAGGGCGCGGGAGCCTGCAAGCAGAGAACGGACTTGTGTAAGTCTTGAAATCTCTGCGTCTATTTCGGCTAGGATCGTTTCTATCGACATAGACAAAGGATATATCATCGGTGCGAAGAAATGCGCCAATCAACTTAGAACTTACATGGCCGTAACGTCAATTTGACCTAATCGGCTTTTCCGATCGTCTTGCCTTTGTAAGCTTTTTCGAGCACAGAGAAAGCCAGCTTCTTCTGGCCCTGGTCGGAGATCAATCCCTTGCGATTGAATTCATCCTGGATGCCGACGAGCGGACGATTGGGCGAACGGAAATCCATCAGGAGCCACGGGCTCATTCCTCTCATCTGCGGAATCTTGTTGAGCATCGGCAGTTGATGGCGAAAGACGTTGGCCTGATACTCCTCAGTCCATCGTTCGTTCTCGCCACCGTGCAGACCAGCCTTTGCATCAGCGCCGAATTCGCTGACGATGAGCGGCTTCTGGTAAGTGATCTGCCACTGCGTTGTATCGGCACTGCCGGGATGGGCTTCGTACCATCCGATGTATTCGTTGATGCCGATAACGTCGAGGGCCTGGCCCAGCGGATCATCGACGATCTTGGTATTGCCTTGCGCGCGGACGAGCAGGGCGGCGGTGATCAGCCGCGTGGGATCGAGACCATGCGCGCGGGTTGCCAGCGTTTCAATGAACTGCGTGCGTGCAGGCGTATTGGGTGTTTCATTGGCCATCGACCAGAGGATGATGGCGGCATGATTGCGCGACGTATTGATTTCTTCGTCGAGCTGCTGCTCTGCCTTTGCCAGCACTTTCGGGTTGTCGAATTCGAGCGCCCAGTAGACGGGATTCTCAGACCATACAAGCAGGCCCATGCGATCGGCTGCACGCAGCATAGTTTCATCGTGCGGATAGTGCGCGAGACGGACGTAGTTGCAACCAAGTTCTTTCGCCCAGCCGAGTAGCGTCTCCGCATCCTTGTCTGAGTAAGCCCGGCCGGTGCGATAGGGCGCTTCAGCGTGAATGGAAATGCCGCGCAGAAAGATGGGCTTGCCGTTGAGCAGGATCTCGGTGCCTCGCGTTTCAATGGTGCGGAAGCCCATCAGCTCATCGATGGAGTCGCTGCCCGCGCGAATTGCGACCTTGTAGAGCTTTGGCGACTCGGGTGTCCAGCGCTCGAGACCCTGCACGTTGAAGTGAAGAGCAGCGCGGCCATCTGCGCCGATGTCCGCTGACGTTTTCGCGTGCAAGCCGGGAATCTCGACTTCGGCTTTGTCGCCTTGTTGCGCACCGACAACATGCACCCAGCCTTCGATCACGCCATCTTCGCTGCGGCTGAGGTGCAGGTCGTACTGATCGATGAAAGTTTCCGGCAATTCAATCATCGATACTTCGCGGGTGAGGCCGCCGTAGTTCCACCAATCGGTTTCGAGTCCGGGTACACCGTCTTCGTGGCGGGTGTTATCGACCGCGGCTACAACAAAGTTATTGCCGCTATGAAGGGCCTGGGAGACTTCGCAGTTGAAGGCGGTAAATCCTCCTTCGTGCTCGCAGACTTTTTGTCCATTGACCCAGAACCACGAATGATAGTTGGCTGCGCCGACGTGAAGAAACACATGTGTGTGAGGCTTCGGCTCGTAGGTAAAGTCCTTCTCGTACCAGATGGGCCCCTCGTAATACATCAGGGAAGGACGCTGAGTATTCCAATCGCCGGGGACTTTAAGCTTCGGCGCCTTGGAGAAATCGTACTCGGTGGGGAACGGGTCGCCGGGCTTCGCCTTGTAGTTCACGAAGAAGCCATTCTTCTTCTCTTCGTGATGAAAGCTGAAGAGGCCGGAGAAATAAGGATCGACGATGGAGGCCCACTCACCGTTGAGCGAGGTTGCGGGGCGACGATCGGACCCGGTGAGTACAATCGGCTCGGGCGCGGCAACGGCCTTGCTGCCCAGCAGGCAAATCGCAGCCACGAATACAAAGACGCGTCGGAAAGCAACGCATGCGCGGGGCGCAAACAGGTGGACGGTGAAGAGAGTCATGCCGATCCTCTTGGGAATGAGTGGATTTTGAGAGCAGGCGTTCATGCAATGTGTACGGCGGCTCTCAACGGACTGACCATCTTATCGCTTTGCATCGCGCAGTGTACACGCGCGATGCGCGGCAAAATGAGGGCAGGCCGATTAGCCTGCCCTCTTGAGCGTTTCGACTTAAGGAAACTTTCTATTGAGGTCCGAGATACATAACGTGCACATAGGTTCCGAGGCGAACGTTGTAAGCCAGGTAAAAGCCGTCATGATCGGGATCTTCGTAGATGACGATATCGTCGCCATCCCAGTCCCATCCGTCGCAGAAACCAAAATCAGCAGGCGCAACGCTCCAGTACCATCCGTTGAACGAGAAGCGATTCGGTCCGCCGCCGCCGAGATGCCAGTGATGCGACGGTCCGAATCCACCTGTGAAACGGCCATGCTCAAAGGGGTGGTCGACATGATAGTTGGCGTCGTTGGGACCGGTGTCGTGGCCCACCCACTTATTCCCCTTGTCCACGTGCGGCGCATTCGGATGGCCGGGCTTGTCACTGAAGTTGCGCTGCGGCGCCTGTTGCTGCGGCTGCTGCTCGGTTCGCTGCGGGGGTAGCTGCTGAACATTGTTGGTGTGGTGCGCCGGTGCAGCCTTGGGCGCTTTATAGGGCGCTGGTCCGCGCGTTGGCGGCGGCAGGGCTGGCTTTCCACGGGGCTCCGGGCGTTGTTGGGCAATTGCCGGCAAGGCCATTGCCAACATTGCGGTCAAAAAAAGGTTTGCTGCGCGCATGATGAACCTCCACGTTTCTCGCGAGAAAGCTGACTCCACGCATTCGGAGAATCCCGATACGCTGTTCCAAACACACTACATGAAACACCGCAGGGGTTGGCAAGTTGCAAATGAGCTGGTTATATAGCGATTTGAGTGGCTTACGCTCTGACGGTTATGCGTGACGCCGCCATGCATAGAGTGGGAAGCGGTTGGCCAGTTCCGCGACTTCGCCCCGAATGCGCTCGAGAGCGGCATCGTCGTTGCGCTGTTCAAGAGCCTTTGCAATCCACGCCCCGATGATATGCATCTCCGGCTCTTTCATGCCGCGCGTTGTCAGGGCCGGTGTGCCGATACGAATGCCGGAAGGCTTGAGCGGCGGATTGGTGTCGTAGGGAATCGCATTCTTGTTGACGGTGATGCCCGCTTTGCCAAGGGCGAGTTCTGCTTCGGATCCGAGAATTCCCTTTTGAAAGACATCGACGAGGATCAGGTGATTGTCTGTTCCGCCGGAGACAAGGCGATAACCCGCTTCCTGCATGGCGGATGCGAGCGCCTTGGCGTTCGCGACAATCTGTGTGGCGTAAGTCTTGAACTCCGGGCGCAGCACTTCGCCGAAGGCAACAGCTTTGGCCGCAATGATGTGCACCAGCGGGCCGCCTTGCTGGCCGGGGAATACAGCCATGTCGATAGCTTTGCCCAACGTCTGCTCAGGCTTTTGGCCAACCTGAAAGTCCTTGCCGCAGAGAATGAGTCCGGCGCGCGGGCCGCGCAGCGTTTTGTGCGTGGTGGTGGTGGTGATGTGTGCGTGCGGCACGGGTGAGGGGTGCGATCCGCCGGCAACGAGCCCGGCAATGTGCGCCATGTCGAAGATGTACATTGCGCCGACCTTGTCGGCGATCTGGCGCATGCGCGCGAAATCCCACAGCCGCGGATACGCACTGGCTCCGCCGATGATGACCTTCGGCTTTTCGCGCTCGGCAATGGCTTCGAGTTCGTCGTAGTCGATGACTTCGGTGTCGCGACGAACTGTGTAGAAAGTCGTCTTGTAAAGCTTGCCGCTGAAGCTCAGCTTGTGGCCGTGGGTAAGGTGTCCGCCATGGGCCAGATCAAGGCCGAGAATGGTGTCGCCGGCCTGCAGCACTGCCATGTAGGCGGAGGCGTTGGCCTGCGAGCCCGAGTGGGGCTGCACATTGGCGAACTCCGCGGCGAAGATTTGTTTGGCGCGATCGCGTGCCAGGTTTTCAACTACGTCGGCGTATTCGCATCCGCCATAGTAGCGGCGGCCTGGATAACCCTCGGCATATTTATTGGTGAAGACCGAGCCGGCTGCTTCGAGCACAGCTTCAGAGACGAAGTTTTCGCTGGCAATCATTTCCAGGCCTTCGTGCTGGCGGAGGGTTTCGTGGTCAACGGCGGCGGCTATGGCAGGGTCAGCCTGGGCCAGGGAAAGGGCCATGCGATCGGTCATACGCCAATTTTACGGCACGATGCGGCCGCCTCTTGTGCAAGCGCGCGGGTTCTGCCAACCGGATTCAGCTTCTGCGCGGCCTGGAAAATCCCCACACGATCATGCCCAGCCCAATGGCTACGAGAATCGCACCATACACCGCCCAGTGACGGTCGTTTTGCATGAAGCTGCGGGCCAGCACGCCCCAGGCAAGATTCAGCCCCTGGAGAATCCAGATGCCGCCCATCATCACCAAGAGCAGGCCGATCAGGCGGCTGATGATCTTTGCAATGCGCATGGTTGTCTGTACCTTTCACAAATTGCGGCTCACACCGTTTGGGAAGTTTCTTTGTGGCTGCTTTCTTGATGCTACTCGCACAAGATGGCATGCACGGGGGAACTTCTTCGTTCGTCGGGTGGTGTTCCCTCCTGTTGACATTCTGACTATTGCCGGCGTATATGTTGAATCTCAACAGGAGTGACGATGGGAGAGAACAAGTCAGATGTGTTGCAGGGCACGCTGGACCTGATGGTATTGAAAACTCTGGAAGCAATGGGGCCGTTGCACGGATACGGGATCGCACGGCGTATCGAGCAGGTAAGCGGCGACGCGCTGAGCCTGAACCAGGGAACGATTTATCCGGCGCTGCTGCGGCTGGAGCAGCGGGGATGGGTCAAGGCCGAGTGGGGAACCTCGGAAACCAATCGCCGTGCAAAGTACTACTCGCTGAGCCGCATAGGCCGCAAGAAGATCGAGGAAGAGACTGAGAACTGGGAACGGATCGCTGCAACGATGGCGCGTTTTCTGGCGCAGGCGAACTAGGAGGCGGTGATGTCTTCCAGCCCAATAGACACGATTCGGACAGTGGTGAGCCGTTGTTTGTCACTTCTTCATCACCGCACGTTGGACGCGGAACTCGACGAGGAATTGCACACGCACATCGATCTTGCGATTGCAGAGAATGTGAAATGTGGGATGCCAGTCGCCGAGGCACGGACAGCGGCTCTGCGCGCCCTGGGTGGCGTAACGCAGACACGCGAGAGCTACCGTGAGCACCGAGGATTTCCCTGGATGCAGCATCTTGGCCGCGATCTGCGCTACGCGTTGCGCCAGCTGCGTAAATCACCGGGCTATGCGTTCACGGCCGTTCTTACGCTGGCTCTCGGGATCGGAGCAAATACCGCGATCTTCAGCGTGATGAATGCGGTGCTGCTGCGGACGCTGCCTGTTCATGATCCGGGGCAGCTTTTTTATCTGACCCATGAGCACATGCCCGATAAGACCGGTAGCACCGGTGACTCGCGCTACTCCTGCGGGATCAACATCTACAACCGGTTACGCGAGGATCATTCGGTCGTCTCCGACATCGTCGCCTATGTTCCGCTGTCGCTGACCAAGACGGTTGTACGTTTTGGCGATCGTCCCGAAGAAGCCCGCGCCGACGAAGTGAGTGGAAATTTTTTCTCCGCGCTGGGAGTTTCGATGGCTGCGGGGCAACCGTTCGCTTCGGCAGACGAAGTCAATCACTCCGCCGTAGCCGTCCTTAGTTATGGCTACTGGACCGCTCGCTTTGATCGCGACCCCGGCGTCATTGGCAAAACGATCTTCATTCGCGGCGTTCCTTTTACGGTCCTGGGTGTGGCCGCACCTCATTTCTATGGTGTCGACTCTGGCGGCACTGCCACGGATCTTTGGGTGCCCCTGCAAAATCGCCCCGAATTGCCTGCATGGGGAATTCCGAGCGCGACGGGACGGACGATTTACAGCGCCCCCGATTGGTGGGCGATGATGCTGATGGCACGCCTTAAGCCCGGCATCAGCGAAAAACAAGCCGCCAGCGAGCTAAGCCCCGTCTACGAGCACGCGTCGTACGAAATCGCTGGGCAGCCGGGACCGAACAGCCCTCGCCTCGAACTGCAATTGGTTCAGGCCCGTGGCCTGGGCACAGCGAGCAAGGACTACGACGAACCGCTGCATGTGCTCATGGGAATGGTTGTGCTCGTTCTCGTCATCGCGTGCATCAATATCGTGATGCTCCTGATCGCCCGCAACTCCGGCCGCGAACGGGAATTCGCACTGCGCCTTTCCTTAGGCGCCGGCCGGTGGCCGCTCTTCCGTCAATTGCTGGCAGAGAGTCTCATTCTCGTCACCACCGGCATTGCACTGGGCTGGTTGTTCGCCGTTGAGGCTACGCGGCAACTCGCTTTGTGGTCGCAATTGGAAATCAGTCTCGCGCCGGATTCTGCTGTGCTCGCCTTTACCCTGGGTGTCTCGGCGTTTGCAGCCATCCTCTTTGGCCTTGCACCATTGCGGACTGCGATCATGGTGCCCATAGGGCTCACTCTCAAATCCACTCCGAGTAGTCAATCCACTGGCAGCCACAGACAGGGTCTTTCCAGCAGGATTTTCATCGCCATGCAGATGGCGTTTTGCTGCGTGCTGCTGTTTGCCTCGGGACTGCTGATGCGAACATTGCTGAATTATCGTCAAACCGATCTCGGCATGAACGCAGAGTCCGTGCTCGCCTTCGGTGCACATCCGCTGGGATCGCCTTCCTATTCGACAAAGCTTGCCTTCTACCGTCAGATCCTCGAACGAATCCGCACGATTCCCGGGGTCCGCTCCGCAACCTTGGCCGAACTAAGGCCCGGTACCGGCTGGTCTGACAACAACGGCCTCGTTATTGATGGGCGCGAGTACCCATGGGACAACGGCAGAAATATGTTGCGCAGCAACTGGGTCGCGGGAGACTTCTTCCATACGCTTGGAATTCCGGTCGTGGCTGGACGCGACATTCTCGACTCGGATACACAGAGTGCTCCACTCGTGACGGTCATCAATCAAACGCTTGCGGATCGCTACTTCGGTCGAATCAATCCCATCGGGCACTATCTCGGCGGGCCAAAACTGCACGCTCGGATTGTCGGCATCGCGCGCGACAGCAAGTACAGCAGCACCGACGAAGAGAAGATGCCCATGTCCTGGTACAGCTATCAGCAATCGGATTCGATCGCTGACCTTGACATTGAACTGGGAACGACGGGAAATCCAACCTCGCTGCTACCGGCGGTTCAGCATGTTGTTCACGAGATCGACCCTGAGATCCCGCTCGACAATCCGCAGGTGCTCAGCTCTGCGTTCGAAGGGACGTACCTTATGCCTGCCCTTGTCGCTCGCCTGGCTGTGTTCTTTGGAGGACTCGCTGCGCTGCTGGTGGCGGTTGGGCTCTATGGCACGCTGGCCTATCGCGTGAATCGACGCAGTGTTGAAATAGGCGTCCGTCTCGCCCTTGGTGCGCAGCGCTCACAAGTTCTGTGGATGGTTGTGCGCGACAGCCTTGGTCTCGTGGCAATCGGCTTAGCAGCAGGGATGCCGCTTTCATGGCTGGCATCGCGCTGGCTGGCTTCGATGATGTACCAGCTTTCCGTTCACGATCCAATCAGCTTTGCTGCAGCGGTAGCAGGGGTCGGTGTTGTTTCCTTAGCCGCAGCAGTCATTCCCGCGCGACGCGCAGCTTCAGTGGATCCCATGCGTGCGCTGCGCAGTGAGTAGGAGTTTTTGATGGACTCGATTCGTATTCTTCTTAACCGATTCAGCGCACTCTTCAGGAAGCGCAGGCTGGACGCGGATCTCGAAGACGAGCTGCGCGCGCACATCGATCTTGCAGCGGCCGAGAACGTTCAACGCGGTATGACGCCGGAAGCTGCAAAAACTGAGGCCCTGCGCGCTTTTGGCGGCGTCACGCAGACGCGTGAGACGTATCGGGTTCAACGGGGTTTTCCGGTATTGCAACAGTTTGTCCGCGATCTTCACTTCGCATTCCGGCAATTGCGCAGGTCGCCCGGATTTGCACTCACCGTGATCCTAACGCTGGCGCTGGGCATCGGAGCGGTGACGTCGGTTTTCAGCGTGGTCAGCGCTGTTTTGCTGAAGCCGTTTGCGTTTCGCGAACCGGATCGACTCCTTGTGTTGCGCGAAGTGGAAGAAGAAGTCAGCAGCCAGATGTCTGCCATTCCTGTCAGTTATCGCCACTTCCTGCGCCTGAAACAGGATTCGAAGTCCCTCGAGGATGCGGCGGTCTTTGGTCAGTTTGGAGTCAGCGTCTCTCCGACAGGCGATCATCCCCGAATCGTTGGCGCGATCGCCACTTCACCCAACCTTTTCCGCATGCTTGGAGTTCAACCGATGCTGGGAAGGGACCTGGTGGACGCTGACGCGCAGAAGGGGGCTGAGCATGTCGCAATCTTGAGCTACGAGGGTTGGCAGACGTTTTTTGGCGGCAACCCGAAGGTTGTGGGTCAAACATTGAGTCTCGGTGGTGATGCGACGACCGTCGTGGGCGTGATGGCGCCGGGGATGCGGATACCGCACCTCGCCCTGGCGCCCACAATCGCGTTTCAAGAGCGTGCAGGAGAGCACGAGGTCCTCGTTTTTGAACCGTTGATACCCAGCGACTACGACTTGAAGACGGATATGGGCAATTTCAACTACAAGGTGATTGCCCGGCTCAAATCCGGAGTGACACTCGCGCAGGCAAGTGCTGAACTAGGTGCACTGCAGGGCGCCTATTCTCTCTCGGCACATCTGCCAGTCCATCTCGGCATCTCTCTTACGTCGTTAGCAGTGGATGTGACATCGAAGGTCAGTCAAGCTCTCTGGCTGATGTTTGCGGCGGTCGGCGGAGTGCTGCTGATCGCATGCGTCAACCTGGCCAATCTTCAACTGGCGCGGGCAGTCAAGAGCGAACGGGAAACGGCTATGCGCATTGCGCTAGGCGCCAGCAAAGCTCGATTGATGATGTCCCGGATCGCTGAGACTCTGTTGTTGGCATTTGCCGGAGGAGTGGCGGGAGTGGCGCTGGCATATGGCGGCGTGCGCATTTTCGTCGCATTCGTGCCGGCCAGTGTACCGCGAATCAACGAGGTTCACGTCAACCTGCCGGTGCTTCTGTTTGCCGCCGGACTCTCCATGTTGGCCGCGCTTTCGTTCGGCATTCTGCCCGCGATCCGTTCGCTTCGCATTGATCCCCAGGCCGTGCTCCAGGCGAATTCGACGCGTGCCGCGAACTCTCGCGAAGGGGGCCGGGCGCGCAACCTTCTGGTTGCATCACAAGTAGCGTGCACGGTCGTCCTCCTCATCGTCACCTCATTGGTGCTGCGCAGTTTTTCGCATTTGCTGCGGCAGGATCGAGGATTCGATGCCAGCCACGTCACACTGGCTGAGGTTGATCTTTTCGCTCCGCAATATGGCGACTCCCGGCCTAACGTCAAGGCGGTTAAGCTTGCATTTGTGGATCGCCTTCTCACGCAGCTGCAGCAGTTGCCGGGTGTGCAAACTGCGACTGCTACCAGCGCGGCGCCGCTCACCGGCGAAACCTGGGTGGATGACCTGACGCGCCCCGATCACCCTGTTCCGCGGGCACAACAACTGGCGATCAATGTGCGCTGGATCGACCAGAACTACCTTGGTACGATGCAGATTCCTCTGGTTTCCGGACGCAATCTGACCGCCGCTGACCGTGCCGATCCATATGTTGCGCTCATCTCTGAACGCACTGCGCGCGAAGGATTTCCCGGTGAGAATCCCATCGGACGACAGATATCCGGCAACGTCCCCGACGACAAGCACACGGTAACCGTGATTGGCGTGGTGGCGGACACGCGCATCAACGGCCTGAAGGATTCAGCGGCCATGGTCTACATGCCCTACTGGGCCTACACGCCCTGGATAGTCACTTTCCTGGTGCGCAGCTCGCAGTCCAGCGACGCGCTGATTCCCGAAATGCGGCGGACGATCTGGAACATCGATCCGCAGGTTGCCATTCCCACGCTCAAGTCGATGGATGACCAGGTAAGCGATTCTGTCGCCGCCGAGCGCTTCCAGGCAACCGTGCTGACCAGCTTCGGCGCTTCAGCGTTGTTTCTGGCTCTACTGGGGGTTTACGGCGTACTGGGCTATTCCGTCTCGCTGCGCCGGCAGGAATTCGGTATCCGCATCGCGCTGGGCTCCGGCAAAAGCGCGCTGGTTGCGCTGGTACTGCGATGGGCGGCGCCGCCGGTTCTGCTTGGCGCCGGCGCTGGACTGGCAATGGCGATGATCGCTCTCCTGTGGGTGCGCAGTCTGCTGTATCAAACGCCAGTGCTGGACCCGCTGGCAATCGGAGGCAGCGTATTGCTACTTGTGATCGCAGCGGCGATCGCGGCGATCATTCCCGCCCGACGCGCTGCCTCCACTGACCCGATGCGCGCGTTGCGAACCGAATAGATTTTGTTGCGCAACAAGGTTTCGATTTGTTTCACCGCTGCAGCGTTTGCTCGGCTGCGCCCAGCACGTGGCCGGTTTTGCGATCGACGAGGAAGACGATGAGACGCACGGGGCTGGCGGTTTCGGTCTTTTGAGTCAAGGGCCCGCCGGGCAGTTTGAGTTGGCGGCCGTCCCCAGCGTCAGCGCCGAAATCCCTCATCACGCGCACCACGGCGGTGTGGCGCAGGGTGCGGCCGGCGTTTTCTCCACTGGACACCTCCTGGTGAGTCGAGTCTGCTGCCAGCACCGCAAGAATTCTTGCGCCGGTCGGTACGCTTGCACGAATCGAAAACTGCGCCGCGCCGTGATCCCATGTGGCGCCATCGATGACGATGCTTTGCTTTGGCGTTTTTTGTTCTTTCTCGACGGCCGCAACGAGTGCGCGCGAGTTGCTGCCGACAAACTGCTCAACACCATCGACCACCATTTGCGGGGTGTAGTTGGAGTCGAGACCGAAGCGCCGGCCATAATCCTCCTGCCTCTCCGTCATCATTTCGAACGAGAAGGGATCGCTCCAGCCTTGATGATTCCAATAGGTGACGTGCTCGCTGAGCACGATGGCTTGCACGCCGGAAATTGGCTGCGTCGCATCAAGCTTCGCGAGGAGAGCATCGGCAGGAGGACAATCGGAACAACCTTCCGAAGTGAATAGTTCAACCAGAACGGGAACGCGTTGCGCAGGCGCAGAGGGCGTTGCGGCTTGGCCTGAAAGTAGCGGGACGAACAAATTCAAGGCCCCGGCAACAAGCAGGAGGGCAACCATGCGGCCAATGGAAAAGGCGATTGGGGAAGGCATACAACTCTTTGATTGAACATTGTTTCCGTGCGTTACACAACTTTCAATTGAAGGGTTGCGGTCCGGATTGCCAACCAGCTGATCCGGTGACTTTGGTACCTGGGAAGGAGAAATCTGCTTAGACGCGCGGAAACTTTCTTGGAAAGCAAGTGTCTGGACACAACATCGGGCCGAAGACCAGAACCGAGGCCCTGGAGGAAACCATGCGACGCACACTGCCTATCCTAGCCCTGGCTACCTTGTTCGCCTCGGCACCGCTTTTCGCTCAGCAGACCGATACCACGACGCAACCCACCACGACCCAGCCGAAGGAAGGCTCTGTAAATGACCGCCGGCAGGATCAGCAAGACCGCATCGCCAACGGCGTGAAGTCTGGCCAGTTGACCGCAGGCGAGACCAAGAATATTGAAGGCCGCGAAGCGAACGTGAATCGCGAGATCAAAGACGATCGCCAGGCCGATGGCGGCAAGCTCACCGCGCAAGAACGTCAGCAAGTGAACAAGCAGCAGAACAACCTGAGTAAGTCCATCTACAACGACAAGCACAATGCCAACACGGCACACTACGGCAACAACGAAGTGGGACAGCGTCGCGAGAACCAGCAGGATCGGATTGCGCAGGGCATTAAGAGCGGCCAGATGACTGCCGGTGAAGCAGCTCGTACGGAGAATCGCGAGCAAGGCATCAACCAGCAGGTTCACGCCGATCGCCAGGCCAACGGTGGCAAGCTCACAGGGCAGGAAAAGCGTCAGGTCAATCGCGAGCAGAATGGCGCCAGCCGCCAGATCTATCGTCAGAAACACAACAACAAGGTTGCACCCAAATAAATCAAGCCCCTCCCCCAGGGCACAAGTGAGCCGGTTATGCTGAACGCATGACCGGCTCTCGTATTTTGCAGCTCGCCTGTTTGGTCGGATTCACCGCACTCAGTTCGAACGCGCAGCGCTCCGACGTGAAGTCCGTTGTCTCGCTTACGCCGGCGATTGTTGAAGCCGGGTCGCCCGAATTGATTGTGATCTCAACGCAGCATGCGAAGAGCATCAGCGGCGAATGGCTGGGGCACAAGGTTCAGTTTTTTCAGCGTGGCGATAAGTGGATTGCGCTCGCAGGCGTGGATGTGGAGGGCGCTGTGGGTCCATCGACGCTGCGGATCAATGCTGAACTCGACCGGGGAGGCTCGCTCGATCTGAGCCAGACAATCGAGATCCATCCGGCGCACTATCGCACGGGAAAGCTCACCGTGCCACCGAAGTTTGTCGAGCCGGGACCTGATGAGCAAAAGATTATTGCTGCCGATGCTGAAATCAAGGCGAAGATCTTCGCAACCAGTGCGGCCGAGCCGTTGTGGCATGGAGATTTTCGCGCACCGGTGCTTGCGCAACCAACGGACAGCTTTGGCACGCGGCGCATGTTCAACGGCAAGCTGGCCAGTATTCACAAAGGAATGGATTTTCGTGCGCCGATGGGAACGGTAGTTCGCGCGGCCAACAGCGGCGTCGTGGTGCTGGCGCGGCCATTCTACTACGAAGGCAATTGCGTGATCGTCGATCACGGGCTTGGGCTGTACACGCTGTCGATGCACTTCAGTCGCATCGATGTGCACGAGGGACAGCACGTGGTTGCAGGAGACAGGCTGGGTCTGAGCGGTGCGACGGGGCGCGTGACGGGACCGCATCTGCACTGGGCGGTTCGGTGGGAGGGCGCGTATCTCGACCCGGGTAAACTGCTGCGGCTGAATTTGAATGCGGTTCGCTGATGAAACTGGTGTCCGGGCCTGAAGGCCCCAATCTCCGGCGAATGATATTCAGCAGCCTGAAGGCTGCTGCTCCTTGCGTATTCGCTTAGCGCGAAACCAGTTCGTCTTCCGTTTCCGATACGGATGAGGTTGCCGCGCCCTCGTGCGCGGCCTTCTCTTTGCGCAGCGCTTTGAATGCGCGATAGACGAAGGACCCCATGAACCAGCCGTCCATGTACTGGAAGGGTGTTTCGCCGGTGGTGTAGTGGCCGCAGGGGAGAACGCGTTTCTCATAGTTGAGGCCGATACGCGTGAAGGCTTCCACGACCTTCAACGAGTATTCTTTCGGGAAGGTCAAGTCGTAATTCGCATACACCAGCAGGACCTTTTTGTCCGGGCCACCGACTTCGGGGCGCATGATCTTGTCGTAATAGCTGATGGGGCTGATGGCGGACCACAATACGCGCACGCGGTCCTGGGTCATGCCTGCATCGTCGAGTGCCTGTTTTACATGGCGCGTGCTCTGGCCGGCCCACACCACGTCCCCGAATGCCGTCGAAGCATGGTTGAAAGCGTTGACGCGAATACGCTTGTCGTGGGCGCTGGCGAGGAATCCGTAACACGATCCCAGACTTGTGCCGAGGACGCCGAAGTGCTCGTATCCCTGGCCCTCAAGCCAGTCGATGCAGCAGCGAATGTCGACCACGGCCTGGCGGCATGCAGAGAGCGTGCGGCCAATGTTGGCACTGACAGCGTAGTCAGAGCGCTCCAGTTCCGCGGGGCGGCGAATGTCGTGGTAGGGCTTGGACAGACGTAGAGCAGAGATTCCCATGCGATTGAAGATCGAGCACAACGAGTTGTGGCTGAAAGCATCCGCGTTCCACTGCGGCATGACCACGATGGCCTGTTTGGGTCGCCTGGGGTCTTTGTGTGCGGGCGCGGGATACCAACGGGCATTGACCTGGTCGTTCTCAGGATAGGGCGTGCGCTCGGGCGAAGTGAAACGAAGAAATTGCGCCTTCGGAGTCTTTCCCTCGGCGGCAAGGCGCTTGATCTCGGCGTCCTTGGCCAGCGTCTCAGGCCTTACGTTGGTCGGGAACAGCTCCGGGTGTCGATCTTCGAGACGGAAGTCGGTGGGCTTTTCGTAGTCGAAGAAGATGTCGCTATGGCGGATGAGAATCTGATTGATGCGCGCCATTGCGGATTCGGCGGCGGCATCGTCACGCAGGCTTTCCGGCCCGGGTATCGCGGTCCCGAAGCCGTGCGTTTCGAGGAAAGGCTCAATGAACTCAAATCCCCATTCGAGCGGGCGGACTATGCGGTTTTCATCGCGCGTGGTGAGCCGGGTTTCCCAGTCGTACATCCAGCGCGCGTATTTTTCCTTGAACATGTCGTCAGTTCAAGTTTACCAGCGCCGGCGCTGCCTTTGTACCGCATCAATGATGAGCCAGATGAAGCCCATCAGTGTAATAAGGGCGATGTCGGCGAGAGAGATGACGCAATAAAGACACCAGACGCCGAGGATGTCACGCTCAATGTGGGCCAGGTAAACGGCAAAGGCCAAGCCGGCAACAGCGGCCATGGTAAGAACTGCCCGTTGGCGCGCCAGCCCGAGCCACACCAGCCCTAGATATCCCGCGACCCCAATGAGGGCTACAGGGATGCCCGATATGAGGGAATAGGAACTATGGTTCACGACGCCGCAATCCCACTTCTCGTTGATCGAACACGGCGTGGTGGCAATCGTGTAGTGCACTTCGAGTGCAAGGCCCGAGACCACGGCCCCGACAAGGGCAAGAACCGCAATCACATATCGCATCGTGAAAATGATGCTAGCAGACATTCACTCAATTGGGGTTCGAGAGTAAGGTTGCTGCGGAACCAATGGACTTAGTTAGATACGACCTTCGGAGATCGCGACGGAAGGCCGGTCTGGATGCCTTACCATGAACCCATGTCAGAGCGGATGGATGGGAGACAGCGTATTGCCTTTTTTGGTGGCAGCTTCGACCCTCCCCACCTCGGGCACATTGGAATAGCTTGCGCCGCACAGGCTGCTCTGCATCTCGACACGGTTCTGTTTACCCCGGTAGGGATTCAGCCGCTGAAGCCGCACGGCTCAACTGCCGGCTTTGACGATCGTGTGGCGATGACAGAGCTGGCCATCCAGGGATTGCCGGGATTTGAAATCTGCCTTGCGGACGCGCCGAATCCGAACGGCGTCCCCAATTACACGATCGACACCCTTTTGCAGCTGCGAAAGCAATTTCCCCCGGCAGCGCTCTTTACGTTGATGGGCGCCGATTCGCTTTTGAGCCTGCCGCACTGGCACCGCGCAGCAGAGGTTCCTTTTCTGGCTCCTTTGATTGTCGCCTCGCGGCCGGGCCAGCATCTGGAGGATCTGGCGGCAATTTTGCCGGCCGGATTGTCGATCCGCGAGGACGCCGAGGAGGCTCCGGGGGCGCCGGATGGCTTGTTGCGCGTTTTTACTCTTCGTAATGCCGCGGGCGCTTCGACCAAGTTTTACCTGCTGCCTGGAATTGAAATCGAAATCAGTGCTACCGAGGTTCGGCAACAGGGGAGCGCCGCACTCGATCGCCTCTGCGAGGGGCACGAGTTGCTGCCTGATGCGGTCTGCGATTACATCGCCGCGCATGGCTTATATCGTTGAGAACTTTGCGGCGCGTTTACCCCGCTTGCCGCTGCGAAGTACAGAGACTACGATGAGCGAGGAGACAAATTCCGCTGCATGAGCACAACCGAAACGCACGAACAGACCCGCATTCTCGTACAAGCCGCAGCCGCGGCCTGTGAAGACAAAAAAGGCGAAGATACTCGCATTCTCGAACTCGATCCGATCGATTCTGGATTGTCCGATTTTTTCCTGATCACCTCGGCCACCAACGACCGCCAGGCCGTCGCAATTGCAGATGAAATCGAACATCGGCTGAAGAAGGATTTCGGCGTCATGCCGCATTCGGTCGAGGGGCGCAAGCGGGGCGACTGGATCCTGCTGGATTACGTTGATTTTGTTGCGCACGTTTTTCTGACCGAACGCCGCGCCTTCTACGATATCGAGCGGCTGCGCAAATCGGCGCGTCCGCTCACGCCGACCGAGTTCGATGCGGAATTGAAGCATGCGCTCGCCGCTAAAACACGCGCAGCGCGCGGCAAGGCGCCAAAGGATTCCGAGGCGAAGAAGAGTCCGCGGAAATCTGCCGCTAAGAAGGTGGCAGCAAAGCCAGCCGCCAAGGCGGCGACCGCAAAACCGGCCGCTAAGAAGACCGCGAGAAAATCCACCAGGAAGAGTTGAGAGTCATCGTAGCCTGGGGTGCGCATTTTGCGCGGCATCTTGGCAAGAAAAACCGGGAACCGTCTTGAGACGGCTCCCGGTTAGTTTTTTGGAACACTGCCTTAGAACTCGATCTTGCCAGTCAACTGGATCAGGCGCGGTGAAGCATCGCCGCCCAGAAATGATCCGACGATCGAAGTGGGAGGGTTCACGGTTGAGACGATCTGTCCGAAGGACGACGATGAGATGTCGTTGATCGGCTGACCGAAATTGGGGTGGTTAAACAGGTTGAAGAACTGTGCACCAACGCGCAGCTTGCCTGATTCAACTCCGGGAATGCCGAAGCCCTTCATCACAGCAAAGTCCGTGTCAGTGTAGTTGGGCCCGAACATCTGGTTTCTGCCGGATTGGCCGAAATCAGTGGGCGAAGCGTAGTCGCTCGCGAACGCACAGGCAATGCTGTTACCGGTTGTGGCCGTTGCGCTCTCGCCGCCGCAATGGTTGTGCCCACTGATCGAACCCGTTTGCATCGCGTACAGTGGCCCACCGTAGTTGCTCAGGTTGGTCGCTGTCGAGTTATCGACGACCGAGAAAGGCAGACCCGTGCTGTGGAAGACGGTCCCGGAGAATGTCCATTGATCGACGAGCGCCTTAGGACCTCTCCAATGAGGAACCGCGTATACCAAGTTTCCACTGATGTAGTGGCGCACATCGTAATCGGCGTTGCCATAGTTCTGTTTGAGGTTGAACGGGTTGTCGGGAAAAACGCTGTTGCCAGAGAAGCCATCGAATCCGCCGTTGGAAACTTCATCGAGGGCGTGACTGTATTGATAGTTGAAGTTGGTTGTGAGAGCGCGACCGCGATGTTGCCACGAAACGATGCCGCCATTGAAGTTGGAGACGGCTGCGCTCGACACTTCAGTTACCGATGCGAAGTTGGGATTGGGCGGACCGCTGGTCGACAGAGATCCGAATCCTGCCGCTCCACCGCTGTTCCAGGCGTTCACGCCGTTATTCTGTACCGGCTGATGATAGCTGCGGTTGCCGACATACTGAATCGAGAAGCTGTCGCTCTTTGAAACTTGCTGTTCGACGCTGAGGCTCCACTCTTCATAGGTCGGGTAGCTGATTGTCTGACGAGCCGTGCTGATGTTCGGGGCCGAGAAGCCAGGAACAGAAGACAGGCTGTCAAGGCTCGCTCCGTTGGTATAGCCGGTTTGAAACGCTGCCGCGGACGCCGCTGCCGAAGCCTGGGCGCTGCCAGGCGCGCCGGGTACAAGAGCCAAATTCGATCCGCCGAACGCCGGTCCAAAGAGCGTAAACGGCACGTTGGTGGGCGCATTGTTGAGGAAACTATCTGCGATCTGACCGGGGAAGGCGTCAGCGAACATTCCGAATCCACCGCGTATTGTGGTTCTGCCGGCAGAGCCGAAGGGCAGGTATGCGAAGCCAAAGCGGGGCTCCCATCCGATGGATTGCATTTTCGCCAGCGCGGTCTCGTGTCCAGAGGAGATGATCGCGTTATATGGCGTGGCTGTGCTGGTGTTTGCTGCGCTGAAATCCGTACCGAGACGGGCAAAGCAATCTGTGCGGCAAATCGGATCGGAGTTGTGCTCCATGCGCAGTCCGTAGGTGAAGGTCAGGTTAGGCATTGCCTTCCACTGATCCTGCACATACCAGCCCATGTTGTAGAGGGCCACGGGCTGCGTCAGGCGCGTCGGGAATTGTTCGACCCACTCGTCGACGTATCCCTGTTGGAAGCTCGCGTTGGTTGCCAGGGCTTCTGGCGACCCCGTGTACTCAGACGGGCTGAAGTCGGTGAGATCATCGCGACGCATTGTCCAGCCGAAGCTCATCGTGTGCTTGCCCTTGGTCCAGCTGAGATCATCCTGGAACTGATAGCCGGTTACGTTGCGACCCTGCGGCCAGATGAGGTTTTCACCCCCAGGCCAAGCCGAAGTGCCATTTGACCCGAGGTCGCCATCCGCAAAAATCAAGCTGAAGGGAGTGATCTGCTCCGATGCGGCCTCATTGGTGTTGGTAAATACTGCGCGGTAATAGATTGTCGAGAAGAGAAAGGAGTTGGAGACGTTCGGCGAAAAGATGTGCTGCTCGCCGAGTTGGCCTTCATACGCAGGCTGCGGGCTGAGCGCGTTGAAGATCGGATTGAGAACGCTGGTGTAGGTTGCCTGCACGCCCTTGTCTACCGTGACGTGTCCGAACAGGTGGTCGCTGCTGCCGAGGCTCTGATCGATGCGGCCATTGAAGAGATACTCGTGGGTGAAGTTTCCAGCCGTTGCGTTGAACTGCACAGTTCCGTATCCGCCGGCGTCTGCGTCTGAAGTGGACTGAACAGCATTCGCGTAGCCTGGCGCGTTGTTATAGAGATTGAAAATGTTTTGATAAGTCGGAATCTCGGAGGACAGGCCGTTGTTGACGAGATTCTGCAATGTGAGGGCTTGATAACTTGCGTCTGGAGCCCACACAGTAGCACGCGCGGGCAACACAACCCGCAAGCCTTCGTAGTTGGCGAAGAAGAATGTCTTGTCGTGCTTGATGGGTCCACCGACAGCGGCTGCCCACTGGTTGGCATTATCAAATGGGCGCGGTGTGCCCGAGTTGTTGTTGAAGAAGTCGTTGGCGTTCATGATGCGACCGTTCCACCAATAGTCGGCATTGCCATGGAACTTGTTGCCGCCCGAGCGAGAAACCTCGGAAACCTGTGCACCGCCCAATCCCCCGAATGACGCGTTATATGCATTCGATGTAACGGTCACCGTTGAAATGTCGTTCGCGCCAAGCGTCAGGTTTGTGGCGCCGGAGTTATTTACGTTGAGGAATGGATCGTTGTAGTAGCCGCCGTTGACGGTGTAGGTGTTGGAGGTACCGGGCAACCCGAACGATGAGAAGTTGCCATACCCGCTTTGCGTGTTCATGATGCTGCCGGGGGCCGTCTGCGCCACGAAGGTCAGATCGTTGCCGGGGTTGGGTAGATTCTGCACCTGCTCCATGGTGAATGTCGTCGATATCTGGGCATCGTCAGTGTGCAGCAAGGGCACTTCGCTTCCCGTGACTTCGACAGTTGTATTGGCCTCGCCAACGCTGAGCGTTACGTTGCCTGAGGCTACCTGGCCAGTGCTGACCTGGATCGTCTGCTTCGAAGTTTGAAATCCTTTGGCTGTAGCATTCACGGTGTACGCGCCGGGAGGTAGCTGTGAAACGCGATATTCTCCGTTCGCGCCAGAGCTCGCTTTGAAGACGGCACCAGTTGCGGTGTTCGTGATGGCCACGGTCGCATTAGGGACGATAGCCCCAGATGGATCGGAAACGACGCCATCGATGGCGCCTGTTGTATTGGTTTGGGCGTTGAGTGGGTGGGGCATCGTCATCAATGCCAGAACCACCGGCATCATGAGCGATAGTGCCAATGCCACTTTTCCTGACCGCATAAAACGCATACTGCTCCTCCAAGTTTCATAGCAAATCAAAGAGCCCCCACTCGCGTGGGGTCTACACGATTCGCGAACTGTTTCGGTTTGCGCCCTTAGGTGATGTTTTTAGACACGGGGGCGCAGCCTTGCTGGCGCGTCTAGTTAGACCACGCTCAACCTCTTTGAATTTATTTCTTGCTTTGTCCCAAGGCGTGCGGGGAAGTTCAGGGACAGACGTGCTTTCGAGATAGTTGCACGACACGTGCCATTTGCTTTCGCCAAGAGCTGGGCTGTAATAACGAACTCAAGAACAAAGGATTAACAGCGGATTACAAATTAGTCCCGCCGCGAGTCTCCTACGTATAAGTGGAGAAACTTGGTCTTATATTCAAAATTTCGGATATCGCGGAAGCCCGGTTCGTGGAAGAAATACAGGAATAACTCATGCTGGGAGTTAGAGTTGAAGCGAAGTTAGAGGAACCTCAACCCCACCGCAAACGCGTTCGCAAGCCATCAACCTACACGAATGTTTTATCCCATACGAAGAAGTCTTCGAGCATATCAAGCAATTCTCAACGGGGTTGCCAAGAGAGAGCGGAGCTGAAAAAACTGGCCGCAGCTTTGAGGGCTGCGGCCAGAATTGGTTTGCTATCGAAGAGGGACCTCTTAGAAAGCAACGTGAAGTGAAAGCTCAGTATTGCGATTGCCGGACTTGTAAGCCAGAACGTCGGTATAGCTGGAAACATCGTTCGAGCCGCCAAGGTTCAGGAATGTATTTGCGTGGTTGAAGATGTTGATGAACTCGCCCTTGAGTTGGACATCATAGCGTTCGTGAACTTTGAAGTCCTTCACGACGCCAAGGTTCTGATGCCACGAGCCGGGACCGGAGAACATGTTGCGCCCATCCATGCCGGAAACAAATGAGCAACCAACGCCATGCAATCCAGAGCAAACTGGAACATCGCTGCCGGCAATGGGTGTACCTACGTCGTAGCCCAAGGCCAGATCATACCAAGTATTTGCAACCGGGTTGAGCTGTTCGTTGTATGCGTCGCCGTAGTCAGGCAGATGAATATACGAGTAGGTGTTGGGACCAACGTCAGAGCTGATATCAGTCAGTTTGGAGCCCTTCCGCTGAGGCGATGTGGCGAAACTGGTGCGTGGGCAGACCGTGATGGCGTAGCCGCAATCGAACATGCTGAACGGCGTGCCGGTCTGCGCATCGAAGGTTGTGGAGAGTGTCCAGTTGTCGCCAAGTGTCTTGGCAACGCCGGTGAGACTCTTGCCGAATGGAACGTCCCAGACGATTGCGGACGAGACGCGATGTTTCTGGTTGAAGTCCGACGTGCCCCGATCGAGTGCGTGGTTCCAGGGATCGGTGTAGCCGAGGACCAGACCGCCGCCGCCTTCGTTACCGCTGTCGTTGAAGGTCGAGCTGTCATTGTCGATGGCATGCGAGAACGTGTAGTCAGCGCGAACATTCAACCCGGAATGCATCAGGTTTGCGCTGCGAAGTTCTGCGGTCATGCCGTGGTAGTAGCTGTCTCCATCCGCACCGCGGAAATTGACGCTGCCATATTGGTAGTTGGTCCGGTTACCGGTAGTGCTCAGCAGCTGAGCATTCGGATCGGTAGTCGAACTGACAAGCTGATCGCCCTCGTAGACCGCGCCGTCAAAGGAGCGATTGATGTTGGAGATGGAGTAGTTGTGGATACCACGTGTGCCTACATAGGACAGACTGGCGGTAGTATCGCCGATCTGGCGCTCGACGGACAGGCTCCAATTCTCAGCATAAGCAGGCTTGATGTTTGGATCGACAGCGCGCAGGGTAACGTTTGGCAGGAGCTTCGTGCCGGTGCCGGTTCCGAATTGCGCGAAATTGTTGGTGCTGACGGGAATCGCAACGCCACCGTTGTCGGCAGTAGTGAACGAAACTACGCCGTAGTTGGGCGGGTTCTGAATCACGTTGAAGGTGACGTTGTTGAAATTGCGTTCGTAGCTGATGCCGTAACCACCACGGATGCTGGTCTTGCCATTGCCGAAGGGATCGTATGCAAAACCGATCTTGGGAGCAAACTGCTTGCTGTTCAGGTTCCAGAGCCTTCCATCGGGAGCAGTGTTACGGGTGAGGATCTGGCCATTGCGGATCCTGTCCCAGGGATTGCTTCCTGAGCCGAAGAAGAAGTTCGCGTCATAGCCGGGCTTCTGCGAGTGCTGCGGCCCGTAGAGTTCCCACCGCACGCCAAGGTTCAAGCTCATCTTGGGGCTGACTTTCCACGAATCGTTAGCGTACGCAGCACCGTCCTGGTAACGATTGGAACGCGAGAAGTTTGGCGAGGTGGCCGGAAGGTTGATTGTGCAGGCGGTGGTCTGCTGATAACTGCCGGTGGCGTCTCTGTAGCAGGGGTAGGCGCCCTGCGGGTTCACGGCAACCTGCAACAATCCGAGGCCGCCGCTCACGAAGTTCTTGAGGGCGCCGCTTGCACCGGAAGTCGCATTGATCAGGCCATCTACTGCTTCTTCATAGGCGCCAAAGGTGCGGTTGTCTTTGATGTAGAGGAAGTTGCCGCCGAAGGTGAACTGGTGCTTGCCCTTGCTCCAGGCCAGATCTTCGCCGATTTCGATGAAGTTCTGCGGCCCGCCGAAGGGAAGGGCGTTTCCGGGAGAGGTCTGCGAGTAGCCTGGGAAGTTGATGTATCCGCCATTCAGGGTCACGGGCGAGCCACCGTTGACATAGAGCGTGGGACTGACCGGCTGGGTGCCGAGAGGCTGGGCGTTGTTGTAGCGCGATCCGAGCACCTTGGTAGCCGAGGCAAGCGTCTGTGTGATCGCCTTGCTGTACGAAACTTCCAGACCGTGGTTGTATTGGGTGTTGGCTGTGTCATAGCCCTTGTAGGGGCTGTTGTTCACCGAGCCGGTGGGATTGACCAGGTTCTCCTGGATGTAGCGAACAAACATCGAGGAGGTCTGATTGATGGTCCAGTCAGCGCGATTGAATGAGATCCATTGATTGACGGGAGTGCCGCCGCCCGAATCGGCCGGAATCTGGTAGATCGACTGACCAAAGAGATTTTTCGTGCAAATCGCGGTGGAAGCAATCTGCGGATCAGCGCAACCGCCGGCAAGCTTAGTGGCCGAGGGCAACCCCGCCTGCTTCAAACCGATCGAGTTGATGTCTGAACTCCAGAGGCTCTTCTGAACCTGGGCGCCTGTCAACGTGGTGCCATTGATGGGATGCGCAAGCGCGCCGTACTTCGAGAAGAAGTCCTGCATGTTCGATGCAGACATGCCGATCAGATCGGTGGTGGGAACCGTGGTGATGATGTTCTGGGCGCTGCGAATGCGTGTCCATTCGGTTGACGAGAAGAAGAATATCCTGTCCTTCTTGATTGGTCCGCCGACCGAATAGCCAAACTGGTTATGTGTGTAGCGCGGCTTGGCGGGCGTGGTGGGATCCACAGCATGAAGGTAGTTATTGTTGTATCCATCAGAAGCGAGAGTCGAAACGCGGTTGAACTCATACGCGGAACCATGGAGGCCATTGGTTCCCGACTTGGTGGAAACGTTCACGGCGCCTTGGCCACGGCCGTATTCTGCGCCGGAGTTCGAGGTAACGATGCGGATTTCTGAGGTGGCATCCATCGGCACAGTCTGACCAATTCCGACTGCATAGAGATCGGTGTTCTCAACGCCGTCCAGGAGAATGTCAACCGAGGTCGAGCGGGATCCGGAAATGTTGAAACCTACGCCGCGAGAAGTCGCGGTTGTATCGGAAGAAAGGTTTCCAGAGAATGCGACGAGGCTGTAGGGGTTGCGATCGAGTGTCGGGAGGCTGAGAATCTGGTCGGTCTCGATGACCGCAGCAACCTCGGGCTTTTCAAGGTGCACGCCGGCAAAATCGTCGGCTGCGACAGTAATCTGGGTGCTTCCTCCTGCGACTGCCAGCTTGACGTTCACAGTATTTGTGGAACCGACTGTGACCTGTACGTTATGCGACGCGGCGTTGAAGCCCGGCGAACTGAAGCTCACCGAGTATTCAGCCGGCAAAAGCTGGGATATCGCGTATTCACCTTTTGAGTTTGTGACCGAAACTCTGACGGCACCGGTAGCAACGTTGGTCAGCTTGACTTCGGCGTTGGGAATGACCGCGCCGGTCACATCCGTTACGACGCCGGAGATAGAGCCAAGATCGGCCTGGGCCTGGGCCATTGGCGTTCCTATGCAGGCGACATAGGCGAACAGACCCAGCAGACTTACCGACAAAAAAGCAGTTTGCAATAATCGCGAAAATCGCATTGAGAATCCTCCGGATCGAATGGGGATCGGAGAATTCATGGGGACGAGTTCCCGATCCGCTATCGCGCTCGGCGTCTCGGGTCTAGCTGGGGAGAGGTAGGTCCGTTCCGCGGTTAACAGTCAAAAAAAGAAGGGCCGAAAAAATAGCAAGAAAAAGGGTTCAGCTTCGTCAATTCTGAAAGCAGGTGACGAAAACCATCCCAAGGTAAACAGGGTTCTTGCTTACTACGACTGCAAGCGGAGTGCCAAACATAGAACTCCGTCTCATTTCGCAATCTAAAGGATTAATCGGAAAAGTCTTGTGATTTGAATCACATGCGAATATGAGAAGCTGTAGAGTGATTCTCACTTATTTCACAAAGCACTATCTTGGCACCTTATTCTGACGATTCGTGCGCCTCGGGGATCATTTATCTTCGCAGCATGCAGATCGTACTGGGGCATATCGGACCACGTTCCTCGTCGAAGGATCCGCTGGAGAGCATTACAGCTATGTATCTCGAGCGATGCGGAGCCCACGCCCGCTGCCAGTCTGAATCGTTCCGCAGCGAGGAAGCCCTCTTTGAGTGGATGGACCGGCAACAGCGCCGCGCACCAGCCGTCGGCGTCCTATTGGATAGCCGTGGGAAGCAAATGACCTCTGAGGATTTTGCCGGCTGGCTTGGAAAGCGGCGCGACAATGGCGCGCAGCAGATCATTTTCGCGATCGGGCCGGCGGACGGCTGGTCGGAATCTGCACGGAAACGGGCGACGCTTTTGCTTTCTCTGGGGCCTCTCACGCTCGCCCATGCGCTGGCGCGTGTGGTACTGGCCGAGCAACTCTATCGCGCATTTACAATCTTGACAGGCCACCCCTACCACTCCGGCCACTGAAAGTAAGTGAACAGTGGACAGAAACTCAAAGCACCGTTCACCCTGAGACATGAAGGACCATTGCATCCTGCCACTGTTCACTGTTCACTGCACACTGTTCACTGTTCACTGCACACTGTTCACTGTTCACTGTTCACTAAATCATGACTGAATCAAGACGCGGACTGATCCTGATCAACACAGGCCCGGGCAAAGGCAAAACCACCGCCGCCATGGGTACGGCTTTGCGCGCCGTCGGCAACGGCATGCGCGTGCTGATGCTGCAATTCCTCAAGGGTTCCTGGCATTATGGCGAGCTGGATTCGACGCAGGCGTTCGGCGAGAATTTCGTGCTCAAACAGATGGGCCGAGGATTTGTGAAGGTGGGCGGTGCTGAGACGGATCCGGAGGACATCCGTATGGTGCAGGCGGCCTGGGCCGAAGCCCGCGAGGCGATCCTCTCCGGCGAGTGGGACATGGTGGTGCTCGACGAGATCAACTACGCGATCGGCTATGGCATGCTCGACCCGGGCGAGGTTGCCGAGACCCTGCGCAATCGCCCGGAGATGGTTCACGTCATCCTGACGGGCCGAAATGCACACCCCGCGCTCGTGGAAATAGCCGACACCGTCACGGAGATGCGCGAAATAAAGCATGCCTACCAAAAAGGGATTCTGGCGCAGCGCGGCATCGAATACTGAACGAGAAGGCCGTCTTTCGATTCCTTTCTATAGCATTTTGAATGCAAGTTCCTCCTTTCTGGGCGTTCCAAGGCCAGTTCGAGGAGGAAGACCTGTGCGGAATCCTTTCATTTTTGCGGCGATTTTTTTCGCCGCCATTCTGGTTGAGGCGCAGCAGCCGCAACCGGTTGCGCTCACCATCTACAACCAGAACTTCGCGGTCGCCCGCACCTTTCTGGATCTGGATCTGCATGCCGGCATCAACGAGATCACGACCGACAGTGTGACCAGCCGTCTTGAACCCGATTCCGTCGTTCTTCGGGATCCGTCAAGCAAGCGCGTGGTGCACGTGATGGAGCAGAACTACGACTCCGCCATCGTGAGCCAGGAATGGTTGCTACAGAAATATGAGGGCAAGACCATCGACTTTCAGGTGTTTGGTACTGCGGGGCCCAGGATTGTGCAGGGCAAGATCATTCGCGCTGGCTTCAATCGCCCGCAGGAGTACACGTTTGATGGACAGATGATTGGTGGCCAGAGCGCCCAGCCCCTGATTGAAGTCGACGGCAAGATGCAGTTCCAACTACCCGGAACGCCGCTCTTTCCGGCGACAACGGACGGGATGCTGCTGAAGCCTACACTGCGCTGGCAGATCAATTCCGGGTCCCCGGATCACTTCAACGCGGAGCTGGCTTACATTACCGGCGGCCTGAGCTGGGAGTCGACCTACAACGTTGTCGCTCCTGACAACTCCGACGTGACCGGTGACGAAAAGGCCGATGTGCTGGGATGGGTGACGATTCACAATCAATCGGGCACGGACTTCCCTGATGCGCGCGTCAAGTTGATGGCCGGCGACGTTGCGAAGATCCAGGGACAGCAAGGGGGATACAACGGTCCCGCACTGTCGCAGATGGAAGCCAAGGCGCGAGATATGATGCAGCCCGGCGTAACGCAGAAGGCCTTCGACGATTTCCATCTCTACGATCTCAACCGCACGGTTGCGTTGCACGATGGTGAAACCAAGCAGGTGCAGTTTATCGACGCGGCCAATGTGAGCATGCGGCGCAGCTATCTCTACGATGGCCTCGGGGACCAGATGCAGCCGATCTACGCCGGCAATGTGAATCAGAACCAGGGCTACGGCCTGGGCAGCGAGAACACCAAGGTGCTGATTGTTGAAGAAATCAAAAACAGCGAGGCGAATCACCTCGGCATGCCGCTCCCAGCCGGCCGTGTGCGCCTGTATCGCCGCGATCGAGATGGCCAGATGGAGTTTGTGGGAGAAAGCCTGATTAACCACACACCCGCCGAAGAAACCGTAAAGATTCCGACCGGCTCCGCGTTTGACGTGAAAGGCTCACGGCGCCAGACAGATTTCCACGTGGACTACAACAAGCACATCTTGGATGAAACATTTGAAATCAAGCTCACAAACCAGAAGGAACAGAACGTGAATGTCGCCGTGATCGAGCACATGTATCGCGGCGAGAACTGGGAGATCACGGATAAGTCGTCAAACTTCAAAAAGCTCGACAGCCACATGCTGAAGTTTCCGGTCACGGTCCCGGCAAAGGGGGAGGCTACGCTTACGTACACCGTTCACTACACGTGGTAACGAAGTTCGTAGTTCGAAGTTCTGAGTTCGGAGTCTCTGATTAGCCTTCTGAATCTGCGGAATCCGAACTAAGAACTCCGAACTCTGGACGCCACCTCGGCCGCTATAATGGCTGAGGCCCTATGTCCTGGTTTAAACGCGAGAACGGCGAGTTCGATGGTTCCGGCGGTAGCGGCGACGAGGAGAAGAGTGTCCGCACGGAGGGACTCTGGGTAAAGTGTCCCGGATGCCGGCAAACCATCTGGAAAGCTGACCTTGAGGCCAACATGAACGTGTGCCCCAAGTGCCAGTACCACTTCAAGATCGGAGCGCGGCAGCGGTTGGATCTCTTGCTCGAGCCGGGCTACCAGCTTGTGGATGGCGGTCTTCGCTCGACAGATCCGCTCAACTTCAGCGACGTCAAGCCCTACAAGCAGCGTTTGAAGAAGGCGCAGCAAGACACGGGGCTGGACGACGCGATCCTGAATGCGGTTGGCGAGATGGGCCCGCACGCGGTCGTGGTCAGCGCCATGGAATACGGTTTCATTGGCGGTTCAATGGGCGCGGTAGTGGGCGAAACGATCGCGCGCGCCGTCGATCGTGCGCGCAGCGAGAAGAAACCGCTCATAGTCGTCGCAGCATCGGGCGGCGCACGCATGATGGAAGGCGTGGTGAGCCTGATGCAGATGGCGAAGATCTCTACGGCGCTGGCGCAGCTCGACGATGCGCGCGTGCCCTATATCTGCGTGCTGACCGATCCCACAACCGGCGGCGTGACGGCGAGCTTTGCCATGCTGGGAGATCTCAACATTGCCGAGCCGGGCGCCCTGATCGGCTTCGCAGGACCGCGCGTCATCGAACAAACGATCCGGCAGAAGCTTCCCGAAGGCTTCCAGCGTTCCGAGTTCCTTCTCGAGAAGGGATTCCTCGACGCCGTCGTGCATCGCCATCAGCTGAAAAGCTACCTGACACGCGCGCTTGATTTCATGAAGGCGCCGCAGCAGGAGAAGGCCGCAGCTCAATAATCATCGCATCCGCACGACAACCTTTACGCAACCATTTTGTTGCACAAATACAAGAGGCGCCCGAAGGCGCCTCTTGTATTTGCGGTCCCCGTGAGGCTTAGAAGTAGATCTTCGCCGCGATCTGGGTGAGACGCGCTGCAGCTGTACTGCTGATATAGCCGAACGAGCTGTTCACATTTCCGAGCACGCCGTCGTTCCACGTCGTGGACGGATTGTTGAACTGCGTGTGGTTGAAGACGTTGTCGCTTTCCATACGCAGATAGAGAGACCGATTGTGATCCGAGGAAAAGTAGAAGTACTTCGCCAGGACCATGTTGGTGTTGTTGATGCCAGGACCGTGCGCGATGTCGCGGCGGGAGGTTCCGAAGGTTCCGAGAGGCTCGTTGACCCAGCTGGCTTTCGATACGTAGGCTCCGCTGGTGCCATGAACGGTTGTACGAGCTCTTGGGTCACCGGATTTCGAAACCGCAGCAACCTGGTTGGGAGCATCGGGGCAGGCATAGAAGTTGAGGAAGTTCGGGCACCACTCCGAGTTGGAGGTGCCGCCCGCGTAGGAGACGTCAAACGGGAAACCGCTTGCCGCGGTGACGATGCCAGTCACTTCCCAGCCCGAGAGAGCCAGGTTGACCGGGTTGTACCATTCCGCCGAGCGCTTCAGCGTTGGTGTCACATAGATGGGAGAGAAGACGAGTCGCTGGCGGACGTCAAATGCCGAATCACCGTAGTTGAGTTGCGGCGCGAACTGGTTGTAGCCGCGGGTGCTGCTCTCACCGAAGCCGGCGTTTTCGAAGCTCGATGAGTTATCCAGCGCGTGCGCGTAGGTGTAGCTCAACTGGAAGTACAGATTGTGTGTTGTGGCCTTCTCGACGTTTGCCTGCAGAGAGTGGTAGTTCGAGCTTCCAGTGGAATCGACCAGACCGATGTCGAGGATGTTGCCGCCTGAGTTGAGCAGTGTGTTTTGCGGGAAGAAATAGCTTTCCTCTTCGCGATAAATTGCCTTCGTCGGATTGTTGCAGTACGTAGTGTCGGCCACGCAAGCGGCGTGCCCGGCGGGGGTAATCGGGTTTGCATCGGTGGTGGTCTGGTTATGGCGTGCCAGAGAGCCGACGTAGCTCACACGGGCCACAACACGAGAAGGGAACTCACGTTCGAGGCTGAGTTGGAAGTTCTCTGCGTATGGCGCGCGGAAATCTTTGCCATAGGTGCTGATGTTGTAGATCGGCTCCAGGGTAGAAAAGTCGATGTTGGCGCCCTTCGAGGGGAACGTATAGGGGAAGGGATTGGCAGTCGTAGCGGTGGGGTCGAGGTTGAGATCGGTGAAGGGATTGGCAAAGGAAGCTGCGCCATTCAAGCCTGCGCCAAGGGTATTGGTGCCGAAGGGAGGAGTCTCGAGGGTCTGGAGCGAGGTTTCTTCTTCCGTACGGTCGTAGTAGATACCGAAGCCGCCGCGGATGGAGAATTTGCCAGGACCACCGGAGATCGCGCCCCAGTCCGGGGCATAGATGAAGCCGACCCGCGGACCGAACTCACCCCAGCTGGTCTTGGAGAGGCCGCTGTTGGTGCAACCCTTATCACCGCCATAGACGAGGCTGGTGGGGGCACCGGGAAAGACAGTCGACTGCTGACCGGGAATGATGCAGGAGATACCGGCGCCGCCGTACTGGAGATCGTGGAGCGGGGTATCGACGGAGTAGCCGAGGCCGTAGGCCAGGGTCAGTTTGTCAGTCAGCTTCCAGGTGTCCTGCGCGAAGACGTAGTTAAGAAACGCCTCAGCGATGATGGATGCGCCGCTGCCCTGCGCGTAGCTGGTGGGGATACCAAGGAGGAAGTCCAGTCCGCCGTCACCGGTGGAATAGGTGCCGGTGTTTCCGAAGCTGAACGATCCGCTGTTGTTCGCGTAGAAGGGGTTGTGCACGTTGAAACGGCGTCCGTCATAACCGAACTTAAAGGTGTGACGTCCAACGACCTTCGAGATGTCGTCGTCGATCTGGGCAACCTGGTCAATGCGCGGCTGAGGTCCGTTGGTGCTGAATCCCAGGGTGAAGCCCACGTCGCTTCCACCGATTGACATGGTGGGAACGCTGGCTGCCGCGGCATCCTGCGGGTTGATGTTGAAGCCCAGGCTAGACGGAGAAACCTTGTCTTGCGGCTCGACAGCGTCGTAGTTAAAGCGCGTGTAGTGGCCGGCGAGGTCATTCACCGTGGTCGAGTTGAACTGGTGGACGAAGTCGCCCGTGTACTGCTGAATCACGAGCGTGTTCTCGTCGCCGAAACCAGGAAGCGATGCGCCGGTGAACGGAAGCGTGTCGGTCACCAGACGCCTGTCGTAGATGCCGAGCGCTGTGATCTGGTTTGAGGTGTTGATGGAGTAGTCGATGCGACCGAGGTACTGGTTTTCGGTTGTTTTGGTAACCGGGTTGAAGAGGTAGCCGTAGGTTCCGCTGTTCGGCGCAGGGACGTACTTTTTCACGAGTGACGTGGCAATCGAGTTAAAGCTCGAAGTGGGGAATACGCCGCCGAGATCATAAGCGCATTGTGCCCAGGTCTCTCCGGCGGTGGAGCAACCGGGAATCGAAACGCTTGCGGGGATCGCGTTGGGAAAGAAGTTGCCCCATGACTGGGTCGCGGTTGGGCGTGCGCCGGTTCCGTTATCTTCTGCAGAGAAGTTGCCGCCGAGATTGTTT
Source organism: uncultured Acidobacteriaceae bacterium (assembly GCA_963838295.1). GTDB lineage: Bacteria > Acidobacteriota > Terriglobia > Terriglobales > Acidobacteriaceae > Telmatobacter. Next base: position 197,695 of record CAWIQS010000014.1, on the reverse strand, counting down.
GCGGTGTAGACGCTGACGTTGCCGGAGCCATCTGGAACGCGTTGACGCGTTCCGTTGTAGGCACCATAGAAGAAGAGCTTGTCGTGGAAGATCGGGCCGCCGACCGTACCACCGAAGATGTGCTGGTGATAGGGCTGTACTACACCGGTTCCGGTCGTTGCGCTCTTCTGGAAGTAGCTCAGCGTGTTCAGGAAGGTATCGCGATAGAACTCAAATGCGTCGCCATGGAAGTGGTTGGTGCCTTCCTTGATGGTCGCGCTGACGATGCCGCCGGAGTTACGGTCATATTCCGCATTCAGCGGACCGTCGATCAGGTTGAACTGGTCAATCGCATCGAGGTTCGGGCTGAGAGCCACGGTATTGAGAGCGATGTCGTTGGTGTCTGCGCCGTTGATCAGGTATTCCGACTGCTGCGTCTGTCCGCCACTGACCGAGAAGCTGCCGAAGCGGTCGTTTGAGGCCTGCACGCCGGGAAGAATCAGTTCCAGGCCGGTGAATCCGCGGCCGATGAGGGGGAGCTCCGTCATTTCGGTCGAGTCAACGACGTTGCTGAGCTGAATGTCGGTGGTATCGACCTGGACGGGCGAGGCCGCCACTTCGACAACTTCTGCGGCCGAGCCTACGCTCAATTTCGCGTTCTCCACATACTCCTGGTCGACACTGAGCACGATGCCCTTGGCGGTGAAACTCTTGAAGCCACTGGCTGAAACGCTGACCGTATAGGTACCGATCGGCAACTGCGGGAAGAGATACCCGCCATCCGAGCCCGAGACGGCATCGAACTTGACGCCCGTTGCTTCGTTGGTTGCTGAGACCTTCACTCCGGCCAGCACGGCTCCCTGCGGGTCGGTTACTGTGCCCTTGATGCGCGCCTTGACGTCGATCGCGTGGGCAATGCCCAGAGCGCCAATTAGGACGATGCAGAGCGCCAATACTTTCAGCTTTGGCAAATTTCTCATAACCACTGTTCCTCGAAGTTTGGATTTTGTGACTTACTGGGCCGGCGCCAGGGGTCTCATACTGGTTTTGCCTCTTGGCCGCACTTGGGGCCATTTCAGCCGGCTCTGTTATGTCCACGTTCAGACCGCGTTTGGGCTTAGAGCTAGTTGCAACTCTGGACAGATCGGGGAAATGCACCTGCCAGGGGAAGAGAAGCAGGCCAAGCGATACCTACGATTGGCCGAAAAAACTAATAGGACAGAAAGAATGGGGAAACAGATGATAAGTCTGGAAGGCTAGGTTGCAATTGGCATGCCAAAGTCAGGGTGGAACGATATGCTAATTATCTCTTTTATTTGTAACGACTTATCCTGAGACAATTCCGTGACAATTGGCCCCGTTCATGCTCCAAATCCGCTTTTCAGCAAAACTCTACGGAAAACGGTATAAGCACATCATTTTCTTCAATATCAGGAATACGGCTAGCTTTTTGAGCGAAATTGCGACCTGCTTTTCCTCACCCGAAAGCAATACATAGCCGCTTGCGAGACCCAACTTTGCAGCCATTCGCGGCAACGACGTAGACTGATTCCTCGAAAAAGCTTCCAGAGGAACACGAACGATGATGCTTCGCGCACTTAGCCGGACTTCCTTTCTATTGTTTGCCGTGACCACTTTGGCGCAGACCCCTTTTCTGAATTCCGTTCCCGCGATCCCATTTGACAGCGCGGGCCCAGTGATTCGCGCACACGCGGAAACCTTGAAGCCATTCACGGTTGCCGGCGAGCGCGGGGTGGTGCTCGGCCAGCAGAACGGCATCTTCGAAGCCTGGGTTCTACCGGTAAAACTGCTTTCGCACTTGACCATTGAAGCCGAAATCGATGGCTACAGCGTTCCCATCGATGTAAATCAGCAGGCTGCCGAGATTGAAGTGCGTCCGGATCGCACCATCATCACGTACAGTCACATCGGTTTCACTGTCCGCCAGATCATGTTTTCGCCAAATAACACGCAAGCTGGCACAGGCCCGTAGTGCTTTACGAGTTCGATTGCCTGCACCCGACGGAATTTGTTTTTCGCTTCACACCGGAACTGCGCTGGATGTGGCCGGAACGCAATGAAGGCGTCCCTGGGGTAGAGTGGGTCGCGCCCAATCCTCATGCACTATCGGCACCCGAGGGCTTTTACGTGCTTCACGCGGATTACCCGGACCTTGCCGGCGCCGTAGCAATCCCCGGTGCACAGCCCGGAATTCTCGCCCCCTACCAGGAACGCCCGCAGGTTTACCCCGTGGAGTTTCACTTGCACATCGACCCGGCGCGCGATCACGGGCGCCTGTTTCCGCTACTGATGGCTGCGGGCATGAATAAGGATGCGGCCACCAGCACGTCCCTTGGCGCGACACTGGCACATTTGAATGAATCAATTCCTGCCCTCTACAAGGCGCACAACGACGCCTACAAGAAACTGCTGGCCACCTCCACGTCGATCGAAACGCCGGATAAGGATCTCAACGAAGCCTTCCAGTGGGCCGTGGTTTCGATCGAGCAACTGAAGGCTCATCCTGTCGATGCGCATTCCATCCCCACCGACGAGACTGCGCTGGTGGCAGGCTACTATGCGTCTGGAGATTCGGCGCGGCCGGGGTTTGGCTGGTTCTTCGGGCGCGACTCTCTGTACACGTTGTACGCGATCAATGGCTACGGCGACTTTGGGCTTGCCAGGTCGGAACTCGAGTTCCTGATCAAGCGCCAGCGCGAAGACGGCAAAATCATGCACGAGTACTCACAGACCGCGGCAGCCATCGACTGGCGGGCCTTTCCTTATATGTATGCGGCGGCCGATTCAACGCCGCTGTTCCTGCTGGCAGTCGCCGACTACGTTCGGTCGAGTGGCGACGTTGCGTTTTTGACTGCACATCGCGATGCCATCGAGAAGGCGTGGGCATTTGAGACAGACCCGGCCCACGATACAGACCACGACGGGATCTACGACAACTCGCAGGGTACCGGTTGGGTGGAAAGCTGGCCCGGTGGAATGCCGCACCAGGAGATCTATCTCGCGCTGCTGGATCAGCAGGCTTCGTCCGCGATGGGGTATATGGAGTCGGTGTTAAAGGATTCTTCAAAGGAAGATGCAGCGAAAAACCGTGCGGACAAGCTGGCGAAAGCAATCAACGCCGAGTATTGGGACGCGCAGAAGAACTGCTATGCGTTCAGCCGGAATATGGATGGCTCGCTGGACAAAACCAGCACCGTGTATCCGGCGCTGGCATGGTGGGATCCAGCGGGCGGGAAATCGGTGCTTGCGCAACCGGACGGTTGCCTTTCCCAATTTGCCGCCGCCGCGCTGAATACGGACTGGGGCCTCCGCGATGTAGCCAACACCGAGCCGATCTATGACGGCACGAGCTACCACCAGGGGTCGGTGTGGCCGCTCTTTACGGGCTGGGCGGCACTGGCTGAGTACCGCGGCAATCAGCCCCTTGCCGGTTATCAACTACTGATGGAGAACGCGAACCTGACCAAAGCGCAGGATCTGGGCGCGGCAACGGAATTATTGTCAGGAGATTTTTATGTTCCGTTTGGACGCAGCACCAGCCATCAACTTTGGTCGAGCGCGATGGTGATTACGCCGATTCTGCGCGGGCTGTTCGGGATCAGCATCGATGCGCAGACGAAGACCATAACAGTGAATCCTCATCTGCCGGCGGGCTGGGATGAAGCCGAGATTCGTGACCTGCGCCTACCTGATAGCCCTGTCAGTCTAGCGTTTACCCGAAATGCATCGATCCTGGAAGTCTGCCCGTACGTCGGTCTTGGTCCTGGGTGGCAGATGCGCAGCGATCTTCCCGGTGCGTCCTCAGGCGTGGTTAAGAAGTGGAAGGCAACGTCATCTACAGGCGTGAAGCCCTGTACTGGCCTTCGCATTCCCCTTCGGGATATCGAGATGGGAGCGCCGGTGGAAGACCCAATTCGGCCAGGGGAACGAACGAGCCACGCTCGTGTGATCAGTGAGCAGTGGAGCACAAACGAGGTCAAGCTTGTATTCGAAGGCGAGGCCAACGACGAATCGGGATTCATTGTCGGCCAAAATCGACCATTGCCAAATCTGAAGCTCACTTGCCCCGAAAACGAAGGCGCTGGGCAAGAGCACGAGAAACTCGCAGCATGGTTCTCCAGACGTGATGATCCGAAACTTCTTTGGCTTCACTTCCCTCCCGGCGAAGGCTGGAAGACGATCACCGTCACCCTGACCTGGTGAGGCGGTAAGGCAGGGATTCGTTCGGAATTGTGCCCCTGCAATCCTCGAAGAGCGTATCGTTCACAGATCATCTTTCGGACAAGTGAAAGACGGGCGAACGTGTCTTGACACACTTTTCACGGCGTTCACGCGTACAGATCAGAGCTGGCATGTGTAGTCCAGACGCGATCCATCAACCCAGGCTCTGCCGGATCGCGAACGCGCAAGAAATTGCCAGCTCGAATTCTCACGTTCGGCCGAAGACGGAGGTCACAGTTGAAACACGGGCTCGCAACAGAAGCGGTAACGATGGGCATGATGCTGATGGGCATCATGGGATGCCAGGGACAAGCGGGGGTCGAGAGGACGACATCCAGAAGCGGAAGCTCCGCGCATGCGGTATCTGCTTCCTGGTCGAAGACTAGAACCGTGGAAGTCAAGGACCCCGCGTTGAACGCGACTGCATTCACGCTCGACGTGCCGGTCGGTTGGAAGTTCATCGGAACAATCCTGCGTCCCCGCGGCTGCCACGCGCCCAGCACTCCGGCTGACGGACTGACGGCGACTGCGCTTTCTCCAGACGGCGTTTCAGGGTACGGTCAGTTGCCGGGCGTCTCGTGGAACTGGGCCAGCGATGGCAGCAGCCCGCTTGGGCCAAAATGCAAGACCACCAACATCAATTCCGCCGCGGGATTTCTGCTGAACATTGCGGTACCGATGATCGAGCCCAATGCAAAGATCATCGGCATTGTTCCCTTGACTGAGAAGATGCAGCAGGGTTTGGCTGCGCAAAACCAGCAACTGGGCGGAAGATACGGTGGGAATTCGCGCGTGTATGTCGACACCGCACGTATTCGCATTGAATTTGATTTGAACGGACATCCCATGGAAGAATTGATTGGGGTGGTGCTGACCTGCCAGGAAAGCAGTTCTCCGGCATACCCGCAGATGCATCGCGCCGCGCGCACCACACGCTCGTGCAGCACGCACGGCACCTACTTCAAACATGCGCCCAAGGGACATCTGGACGAATTGATTGCCAGCAATCCAACCGGTGCCCGGATCGACCAGGGCTGGGATCAGGAAATCTCGCAGCGTATGCGAGAAAACTTTGCCCGGTACCAGCACGCAAGCGACGAGCAATTCAAAGCGATCCAGCAACACTTCACTGATCAGACAAATCAAATGGTGCAGCACGGCCGTGAGGTGCAGGCTCAACTGAAAGAAAGCACCGAGCATGCGATGGCGGCCGACGCCCAAAGGCAGGGTGCGATCGACCATGCTGCGCACCTGCAGGTGCTGGATTCACTCAACCGTCAGGACTTTATCGACCCCACCACGGGCCGCAAGATTGAAACCTCGAATCAATTCACGCACAACTGGATTTCGTCGGACAAGGACAGCGTTGTTCTAGGGGACGATGCGACATTCGATCCGAACGGCGTGGTGGATCCCGGCCGCGAAAGCTGGATAGAGTTGATCCCCGCGAATTGAACAGATGTTGTGAAGGCTCCGCCTCGGATGAGGATCTGAGCTTCGCAACCCATCAGGGTAGAAACAGGTTCCCCGCCTGAATGGAGGTCGAAGTGTTTGAGCTGGTCAAACTTGTCTGGGACTTCATCGTGCTGCGAGATGCCGCGCGCCGTGGACAGCTGAAACTACGCGTCTGGCTGCTCGCCGGCGCCTTTCTCCTCATCGTCTACGGAGTTGCGCTGCCCATCGGCCTGTTTTATATCAACCATCCAAACTATCTGCCGCTGCTGATCGCAGCGATCGTGCTGGTGGCGATCAGCTTCGCCGTTGTGGCGTGGCTGGGGTTTTCATGGTGGCGCGAAGGGCCGCAGGCGGAGTCGCCGAAGAGCGAGTAGCTGCCCAAAGGTTCCTCCGCCCAAATTACTCTGGCTTACTTCCTGTGCTTGCGGTAGAGGCCGATCAGGCGATTCGTCGAGCTGTCGTGGGCGAGCTGCGGCTCTGCCGGATTTTCGAGCTCTGGAATGATCCGTTGCGCCAGCGCCTTGCCGAGTTCCACACCCCATTGATCGAACGAATTGACCTGCCAGATGACTCCCTGCGTGAACACGCAATGTTCGTATAGGGCGACCAGTTTGCCGAGGACCGCAGGCGTCAACTCATCCGCAAGAATTGTGTTGGATGGGCGGTTGCCTTCGAAGACGCGATGCGGCACAAGCCAGTCCGGCGTGCCTTCTGCCTTCACCTGCTCGGCCGTCTTGCCGAAGGCCAGCGCCTCAGCTTGCGCAAAGACGTTCGCGAGCAGAATGTCATGATGCTCACCCAGCGGATTGAGCGTTTTGTAGAACCCGATAAAGTCGCAGGGGATCAGCCGCGTTCCCTGGTGGATTAATTGATAGAACGAATGCTGGCCGTTGGTGCCGGGCTCGCCCCAGTAGATCGGACTCGTGTTATAGCGAACTTCTTTGCCCTTGAGGGTGACGTGCTTGCCATTGCTCTCCATGGTGAGCTGCTGAAGATAGGCCGGGAAGCGCTTGAGGTATTGTTCGTAGGGCAGGATCGCGATGGTCTGCGCATCGAAGAAGTCGGTGTACCAGACTGAAAGCAGGGCCAGAAGCACGGGCAGATTCTTTTCGTAGGGCGCAGTGCGGAAGTGCTCGTCCATCTGGTGGAATCCATCGAGCAAGGCGCGGAAGTTCGCCGGTCCGATCGCCAGCATCGTTGAAAGCCCGATGGCCGAGTCCATCGAGTAGCGGCCGCCAACCCAGTCCCAGAAGCCGAACATATTCGCGGTATCAATGCCGAACTTGGTCACTTCGCCAGCGTTTGTCGACACCGCGACGAAGTGCTTGGCAACCGCGGACTCATTGCCGCCCAATTTTTCAAGCAGCCACGCACGCGCAGTGTGCGCATTGGTCATGGTCTCGAGAGTGGTGAATGTTTTGGAGGAAACAATGAAGAGCGTTTCTTCAGCGTCGAGGCCCTGCACAGCTTCAGCGAAGTCGGTGCTGTCGACATTGGAAACGAAGCGAAACGTCATCGCACGATCGCTGTAGTGCTTGAGTGCTTCGTAGGCCATCACCGGACCGAGGTCGGAGCCGCCGATACCGATGTTGATCACATTCTTGATGCGTTTGCCGGTGTGGCCTTTCCACTCGCCGCTGCGTATGCGATCAGAGAAAGCCGCCATGCGGTCGAGCACTTCATGCACCTTCGGAACGACGTCTTCGCCATCGACCATGATGGATTGGCCCTTGGGGGCGCGCAACGCAACGTGCAATACCGCGCGCTTCTCAGTGATGTTGATCTTCTGCCCGCTGAACATGGCGTCAGTATGCTCACGCAGCTTTGATTCTTCAGCCAGGGAAAGCAACAGCTTGAGAGTCTCGTCGGTGACGCGGTTTTTTGAGTAATCCAGGAAAAGGCCGACACCTTCCGCCGTCAGCCGCTCGCCACGATGCGCATCTTCGGCGAAAAGCGTACGCAAATGCAGCTTGGCAACTTCGCGCGCGTGCCCCTTCAAATCCTTCCAAGCCTTCAGGCTCGTCAGCGGTTTCACCCTGATATTGAACTTTTGGCTCTTCACAGCCTTTGCCATCTTTATCCTCCAATTCGCGTATCTACGATCAAAGCATCAATCACAGCCGGGTCCGAAATTGGGGTTCGCACAACGCCTTCTTCCCTTCGGATGCCGGATATTCGGTGTCGCTTCAAAAATCAATTCAGCCCAACCCATTATCGTCGCTCCAGCCGGAGCCTCCTGTGGACGGAGTCGAATCCGAGTTTGCGGATTCTTGTGGAATCCGGCCCGCCTCCGTATCATTCGGAGGTGGTTCGATTGGGGAGGCAAGCGGTGATCTCGCGACGCGATTTTCTGGCATCAGGCGCAATGGGAGCAGTCGCCATGGCATCCTCTCGATTCGCGAAGGCCTCCGACTACAGTCCGAATCAATTTGGCGTTCAGCTTTACGTTCTTCGCGCGTTGCTGGCGAAAGACTTCGACGGCACGCTGGCCAAGGTCGCGTCGGTGGGCATCAAGAATGTTGAATTCGCGGGCTTCTATGGGCGCGCAGCGAAGGAAGTTCGTACCAGCCTGTCGAACGTCGGCCTCACGGCAAGCGGCGCGCATTGCCTGGTGGCGACCATGTCTGACGATGAAGTCGGCCGCATGATCGATTTTTGCCATGAAGTTGGCATGCCGTACATGATTGCTGCCGTGCCCTCGATCAAACCCGGAACTTTGTCGGCATCGGGCAAGCCTAAATCAGGCAATCCGTTCGAACTCATCGAGCTTGAAGATTTTCGATGGAGCGCGGAGCGATTCAATAAAATTGGGGCTCGTGTGCGCGATGCAGGAATGCGGTTTGCCTATCACAACCACAACATCGAGGCGCGGAAGTACGGCGAGATCGAAGCATTCGCTGAAATGCTGCGCCTGACCGATCCCGCGGTAGTGGGCATGGAATTTGATACCGGAAATTTCATCGCTGGTGGCGGCGATCCCTATCCTTATCTTGAAAAGTATCCGCATCGATTTGAACTCGCCCATGTGAAGGAATGGGTCACGCCGTTTACGCCGACCGTTACCATCAATTGGCCGAAGTATGCACTGTTCGGCCAGGGATCGACAGACTGGAAAAAGATGCTGGGCGCGTTGAAGAAAGCTGGCGTGAAGGAAATCTTCATCGAGCAGGATGGAACCGCGAATGGCGACGAATTGGGCGCAGTCCAGCAGGCATATCAGTTCCTAATCAGGGTCTGAGACCCATCCGAATTCTTGCAACCTCCATCGCCGACCTTGATCGACGATCAGAAACCTCACGGGATCGGCTTGGCTCGCCAATCCGACAGCACTCTCTTCTACGCATCAGGCATCCAATCGATGAGTACGAAACACCGAGTGAGGGTGAAGGATGCAGATTCCAGATCATGTCCAGGAACACATCGGTACGATCGCCAAGCACGAGCAGGAGTTTCTGGCGCGGAGATCGCCGGCCGAGCGACTGGGAGATTTAACCGCTGCCATCGTCGGCAATCTCGGATTTGTGGCGGCTCATATCGTTCTCTTCTCGTTTTGGATTCTTGTAAACACTTTGCATGTGCTCGGGATTCCGCAATTTGATCCCATGCCCTTTTCACTTCTGGGAACTGTTGTTGCCATGGAGGCAATTCTTCTGGCCAGCCTCATCCTCATGAGGCAATCGCGACTGGCTCGCCGTGCGGATGAGCGGGAGCACCTCATGCTTCAAATCCTTCTCCTGACAGAGAAGGAGGTCACAGCGGTGATAAGCATGAATCAGCAAATCGCAAGTAAGTTGGGTTTGACGGAGATTGAAGATAGCCAGGAAATCGAACAACTCGGCAGGAAGACTTCAATCGATGATGTCGCCCAGGACATACAACGAAGTTTGTCAGAAGATGTGTAGCCCGGTGCGCCGTCGCGACAATACACCTCTTCTGAACGAGCGGACAGGACTGTAACCAAACAACAAAGCCTGGCATCTCTGCCAGGCCTGATGATTATTCATTTCTTCTTCTACGACACCACTTCTTTTTTCCTCTCTGAAAATCGTGTCGCTTCATATCCTCATGGGCATCAGCACATACCGCGACCTGTACTCGGCGTCTGGGTCTTCGGGGCGCATCTGACCGGCGCTCTGCGAGTCCTTGAACTCCAACCGCACTTCGCCCTCATTCCCCAGCGCTTTGAGGAAATCGATGATGTAGGTGGAGTTGAAGCCGACCACGATAGGATCGCCGGCATACGGCGTGTCAATGGTATCCTCGCTCTCGCCGCTCTCGGTGGATTGCGAACTGATCTTTAGCTCGTTGCCCTCAAGACGCAGGCGAACCGCTCCCGAACGCTCGTCGGCGAACTGCGCAACGCGCTGGATGGCACTCGACAGTTCGCTCGAACGAACGACGGCGAATTTTGTGTTGTCGCGCGGCATGACCGCTTCGTAGTTCGGGAACTGGCCTGAAAGCCGCCGCGTGCTCAGCGTGCGATGACCAATCTTGAAGAACAGCGTGTGCTCGTCATCCGCGAACTCCACTTTCTCGACGTCAGTATTGGACAGCAAACCCTGCAGCTCCTGCAGCGCCTTGCGTGGAATCAGCACGCGCTTCTCGCCGCTGATGCCTTCCATGGCCTCACCGGGTTTTTCGACGAAGGAAAGCCGGTGGCCATCGGTCGCAACCATCGCGATCGATTCTGCCTTGAGCACCAGCAGGGCGCCGTTCAGGGTATAGCGCGATTCTTCATTGGAGATTGCGAAGATCGTGCGAGCGATCAGAGTCTTCAAAGCAACCACTGAAATGCTCGTCACAGAGACTGCCGGGAATTCAGGCACCTGCGGATAATTCGCGCGCGCCATGCCCACCATTTTGGTATTGGAGCGACCCGAGCGGATTTGCACCCAGTGGTTTTCGAGCAGCTTGATGGAAATGTCGCCATCCGGAAGCAGCTTGATGTAGTCGTAAAGCTTGCGGGCCGGAATGGTGCAGGAGCCCGGCTTCTTGACCTTGACCGCAGCGCTGGTCCTGATCGCCTGGTCCAGGTCGGTTGCCGTGATGTTCAGCCGGTCTCCATCAGCCTCAATCAGGAAGTTGGACAGGATGGGAATCGTTGTCTTGCGCTCGACCACGCTTTGCGTCGCGGTGAGCTCCTTCACCAGTTCCTGGCGGCTTACGGTAATCTCCATCGCTGCCCCCTGTGCTGCCGGCTTTTCAACCTCAGTCTCGACAATCGGCATAGTCCACCCCATCTCGCTCGCCGTTGCACCTCGCACACGGCAAACTTGTCCCCAATTTACGTCCGTACCGAGCGATCCAAGCCGCAGCCCCGCTTGGCCCAAGCCTACACTAGACACGCTACGGTGAGAAACCGCTGCAGTTTCTTGCCTTTGATTGTATGCATCTTCACAAAAACCGGTGCGTGGAAAACCAGTCAACATTCTGGAAACTTGGGCGTTTTGGGATTTAACGAGGCTGAAACCTGATCATTCTCCAAGCCTGGGAGCCTGATTCCGCGTAAGGGTCAAGACCGTGATGTCGTCTTCCTGGCCAAACCGGCGCGCTGCGGCTGCGATTTCCGCTGCGGACTGCGCGCTGATTGCACGCATGCGATCGAATCCGAACAACTCGCCTTTCGCATCCATTGCTTCGAGCACACCGTCGGAAAGCAGCGTCAACTGATCGCCGGGCGCCAGCGTGAATGTATGTTCCCGGTAGGTCTCGTCCTGGCTGATACCGAGGGGAAGCCCCGAGGCGCCTGATATTTCTTCTCCGTTGCGATACGGGGAAAGGTGGCCGGCATTTGCCATGGTTACCTCTCCATGCTCTGTGACCCGCGCACAAATGCAGGTGATAAATCCGCCATCCTGGGTCTCGGTCTGTTGACGATTGAGTCGTGTGAGCACCACCGCTGGCCCCAACCCCTCCCCAGCCAAAGCACGCAAGGCGCCGAGCGCGAGCGTGCCTGTCATGGCTGCTCTCAGTCCTTTGCCGCTCACATCGCCCACCAGCAGTAGTTGCGCGCCGTCACTCTGCGGAAAGATCTGGTAGAAATCGCCGCCCACCTCCTGAGCCGGAAAATAGGCAGCTTCGATCCGATAGCCCTTCACGTCGGGCAACCGCGCCGGCACCAGTCGCTGTTGGATCTCGCGCGCTGCTTCGAGTTCCGCCGCACCCCGAGCCTGCTCCCGGCTCACGCGCGTAAAGCGGAAGAACATGACTACTCCAATCGCAAGCACAAACAATAAGTCGCTGAGATCGGAGATTTGAAGCGAAATGGGACCAACTGGGATGGGGTTCGCCAGAAAGTCAGCGCGCCCCCAGCCTGTGTCGAGGGAAGCGGTTCCGAGATCAAAGAGCGCTGTAGATGCTGCCGGAAACAAACTGGGCAGAATCAACCATCCTGCTTCGCGATTCCCGCGGCGGTACCAGACCAGCAGCAGCAGGGGCAACAGCAGGGCCGCCGGCAGAATCATCACCGCCTCCAACGAGACGTAGAGCTGATTCGAAAGACCGCTCATCACCTGCAGAAAAGCGAGAATCGGCATCGGCAGAAGAGCGATCTCGTACGCTCGCCAGATCCGACCAACCCGCCGACCCGCAAAGCTGAACGTAAATTCGATCTGCATGATGGTGAAGAAATAGATCAGCGGGTCAGCGAATAGAGTGTTGATTGAAATTGGCACCAGGCCGGCCACGGCGCAGAACAACAGTCCGTTCGAAAGTCCCAGCAGAAATAAGTACAACCCGAGCCATAGATATTCCTTGCGATCCCGCTGGCTCCGATGCAGAGCAAACGCTGCAATGCTCGCCAGCAAAAGCATCAGGTTGATCGCAATGGAAGGAATTGCCGTATAGAGACGCTGACTCTCCATTCCCTGCCGCTCATTGTCGATAGCACCTGGTGTGCCGATCGCCACCGTCAGAAACAGCGGCAAATGCCATAGCGAATACATGGTCGGCGCATGGGTCCGTAATGCGACCGTGACATCGTTGTCCTCATCGTGAAGCATGAAGATTTGTTCGGTCGGGCGTGTCACATCCCAGAGAGATCTGACGTTCGCGCCGTCCATCTTCTCGCTGTTCAGAAAGAGTTCATATGTGCCGGAGCCGCCCGCAATCAGCAAATGCACATGGTCATGCCCCGGCTCGAGTTTGATGTGGATTCGATACCAACGCCATCCGGGTTCGGCCCTGCCCAGATCATCCAACGCGACCGTCTCCCAACCGCTGTCGTCGAATCCAGGCTGGGCCCATGCCGGATTGTCGCCATCATGCTCGCGCCAGCCTTCGTTCAGTGTGACCGAACCGGAATGCCATTGGGTCGCGTCGACCGTTTGTCCTTGGCCGGACGTCGCAAGCAAACACAGCCACGCGAAGAACCATCCGATGCGCCGTTTGCGACACCACCGCGCCACCATAAGCACAGTCTCGCCAGACCTCCGGTTCCCGCGCGACTCCGTACCTCGATTCGAATGGGGAGCCTCAGTCTATCGGACCGTTCGTACACACAGCAATGCGTCAGTGCAGCGAGGCACTCCCATCGTCGATCTGCCTAGTGCGACGGTTATAGGGATTTCCGTGAATATAGTAATCAATTAACCCGTAGTAACCGTCGTTGTCGCTGGAAAAGTGGAAAGCAGGCTTATCTCGTGTCTCATCATCCGCTTTACCTTTGTGCCGGTTTTCTAAATCCTGCCTGTGCATCTCCGGACATTTGGAAATCATGGCAGGTTCACTTCATCTGCGTCCCTGGTTTCCCACTACTCCCACACACCAGGCAGAATCGCTTGTGAATTCTTTGTCCTTTGTGTGCAATGCGCGTTCCCGACCGCGCCAATCAAGCGCTTTCTTACGCCCGGTCCTCCACAGAGGATGCGTCTTCCACACTCTGCACACATCTCAAAATCAACGAGGAAAACAGTGTATAAAATTCCCTACTGAGGCCCAACATACAAGCGCTTTTGCGCCGCGATGCTGGTTCGATTTCAATTGAGCATCAAATCGCCCATGTAGCATCAATCCGAGGCGTAATGGATTTTCAACGGCGTACATTCCATCACGATGGCCTGGCGCTTTCGTACCTTGATACCGGATCCTCGTCGTCATCCGACACGCGGCCTCCATTGCTTGCTCTCCATGCGCACCTAATGCAAGGCGCCACGTATACCGCCCTCGCGGCCAGCCTCGCGCCCGACTATCGCGTCATTGCCCCCGATCAGCGCGGTCACGGCGAGTCCAGCCATGCCGCCTCGTACACCCGCGAAGACTACCTCGGCGACATTGAAGCGCTCCTTGCCTTGCTCGACCTCCCGCAAGCCGTACTTCTTGGCAACTCGCTCGGCGGCGTCAATGCGTACCAGTTCGCCGCCCGGCATCCCGATCGCGTCAAGGCACTCATTATTGAAGACATAGGCGCGGTAGTCACCGACGACATCAGCTTCGTCCTGCCTTGGCGGGGTGTCTTCTCCACACATGAAGAACTTGATGTGAAGATAGGAGCGCGCTTCCTGCCCTACTTTCAGGACTCATTCCGCCATTCCGAAGCTGGATGGCATTTGGCCTTCGATCCGCAAGATATGGTTCGTTCGCAGCAAAACCTGGTTGGCGATCATTGGGCTGACTGGCTCGTGTCGACCTGTCCGGCACTTATCCTGCGCGGCCGCGAAAGCCCTGTTACTTCAGAGGAGCACATGAAGGAGATGGCGGCACGACGCCCCGATACACATCTCCTCATGTTCGATGGCGGCCACGCCCTGCATGCCGACAACCCCGGTGCCTTCAATGCCGTTGTCCGCAGCTTCCTGGATGGCCTCTGATTCGCCAATCCTCCCTATCTTGCTGTGTCCGCCGTTGATTCCTCACGGATTGCAGTTGTCTACTGCTGGACCGTTGCTCTTCTATACTGAAGCTTCCATGTCTTACCAGTCCGCGATCGATCATCTCGCCGCCATGGCGCCCGAACTCGCCACGCAGACCGGCCAGACGCGCCGCAAATTCTCTCTTGGCGAGGTTGCCGTCCTCCTTGCCGCGCTCGGCAATCCCCAGCGCACTTTTCCTTCAGTTTTGATCGCCGGAACCAACGGGAAAGGATCGACGGCGGCCACACTGGCCTCCATTCTTTCCGCTGCCGGACTGCGCACCGGGCTCTACACGTCGCCGCATCTGGCGCGGCCCAATGAGCGCATCCGCATCGACGGGGCAGAAATCTCCGATGCTGTCTTTGCTGAGAACTTTTTCCGCGTTCGCGCCACCGCCCAAAAATTGGTGGAAGACAAAAAACTGGCACAGCCACCGAGTTTCTTCGAGACGCTCACTGCGATGGCTTTTCTGCACTTCGCCGAACCGGCGATTGAGATTGCCGTTCTCGAAGTCGGACTGGGAGGACGCCTCGACGCTACCAATATTGTCGATCCGCTACTTTCCATCGTCACCGACATCTCGCTTGATCACATGGAGTGGCTTGGCTTGACGATCAGCGAAATCGCGCGCGAGAAGGCTGGCATTCTCCGCCCTGGTGGCACGCTCATTACTCTTCCGCAACATCCTGAGGCCAACCAGGTCCTCGGCGAAGTCGCTACATCGCTTTCTGTGCTTGGTGTGAGCGCCGTGCCTTACCTGCCGGCATCAGACCGCACTGATTTGCGCGACTCTTTTGACGATCCAGCTCAAAGTGCGATGCCGTCCACGCGCGACACCGATCGACAACATATCTATAAGGTTGAGGTTCTGGGCGAATCGATTGAGGTGGATTCACCCCTGCGCGGTGCACATCAGCATCGCAATGTGGCTCTCGCCATTGCTGCAGCGGTAGAACTCACCATCAGCCACGGGTTCTGCCTGACGCCAAAGTCGGTTGCCGAGGGCATTCGCAACACCCGGTGGCCCGCTCGCCTCGAGCGCATCCAGATCGAAAATCCTCAGGGTCACACGACCGAGTTCATCCTCGACGTGGCGCATAACCCGGCAGGCGCTTGGGCTTTGCGAGCCGGGCTTCGCGATCTGCTGCCAGAGCAGCAACTCGGCACCTTGGTCTTCAGCTGCCTGCGCGACAAGCCGGTTATGGAGATGGCGCACATTCTTTTCCCCATCTTCGAGAAGGTGATCTTTGCGCCGATCCACAGCACCCGCGCCACTCCCTTGAAGGAACTTCTCGCCGCCGCCGCCTCCACGGGCACACCGGCATTCGCTGCATCCTCCGTGAGCCAGGCCATCGAGCTGGCTCTCGAAGGCGCCAGGACGAACCCTTCCGGTCCCGTCGTTGTCTCCGGCTCGGTTTACCTTGTTGGCGACGTCCGCACCCGCCTGCTGGTCCAATCCGCATCGGCCTCAACCGCCGGTGAGACTATTGAACGCGTAGGCCAGCTTCCGTGACCCGTCGCCGTCCCCCCGATCCGCTGCCTCGTTTCTACCGCTGGCGCACCAACATTCTTCAAGCCCCGGTTTTCTTCTGCTACACGGCAATCTGCGGCAGCATCTCACTCGTCGTTTCCCTTTGGGATAAAAGTGGGCACCTCCAGCACCGGATTGCTCGGATCTGGGCTCGCGGTTGCGTGAAAATCTCCGGCGCCCGCCTCACCGTCTACGGGGCCGAGAATCTTCGCAAACACGCTGTCGCCGTATACGCCGCCAACCACACGTCGTATATGGATACTCCCGTCATCTTCTCCACGCTTCCTTTTCAGTTCCGCATCCTGGCCAAAAAAGAATTGTGGACTATGCCCTTCATCGGCTGGCACCTCAACCGCTCCGGCCAGATACCGGTGGACAGCGTCAGCTCCAGCTCCACCGTCTCCAGCCTTGGGACGGCGGTCCGTGCGCTACGTGCCGGCATGCCGCTGTTTGTCTTTCCAGAGGGAGCTCGCACCCCCGACGGGACGATGCAGCCCTTCCTCGCCGGGGCGGCATTCCTCGCCATCCGCGCCCAGGTTCCGCTGGTGCCGATTGCGCTGAGCGGCGTCTACGATCTGCTGCCCATGCACACACGCCACTTTTATCCCGGAGAAATCACGCTTACGGTTGGCGAACCCATCTCTACGGTGGGCATGACATTGCGCCAGGTGGAAGAGCTCAATACCCGTCTGCATACAACGATTGAAGGGATGCGCACCCCATCCGCAACAATCATCTCGCAGAAGCAACCCTAATCATTTCGGAACAAAGCGGCCGGTCTCGGCTTGGATGTGTTCCGAGCCGTTGCTGCGTCCATCAAGAGCGTGCAGGATTCGCCTTCCGGTGAACCCGCTCATGAGGCATTTGGGATGGGCATAAATTGCAGGAGGGGTACGAGGTATGGAACCGTAACTGCGAAGGAAATGGTTACGACGTGGATTAGATTGAGGACGCCTCTTTGGTTGAAGACTAATGAAGCTCTCGCTTTAATGCTGTCCAGTTCAGCTCACTTTTCCGTTTTTATTGGAGTTTGGCGCCATGAGATTCGGCGTAATCTCGCCCAGGAAGCGCCTCCTCGGCACATGCGAAAACCCCGACGCGGCGCCTCCGACGACGATGTGGGGCTTCGAAGGCCATCACAAGAAAGAAAGAAGGAACCCGGCGCGGCCCACGCTCCGGGTTCAAGCCAACCGAAAGATCACTGCCCGGCCCCGCCGCACACAACAGCGCCCGCTCCGCGTGAATCCCTGCAATTGCTGCGCGCCAGGATGCTGGCCGCGGTAACGGCAAGGATATGGTGTCCGTGCGTGGTTGGGTGCAGATCGTCCCAGAAAAGATAAGTGTCAGGATCGACCGGCATGCCCTGCGAACTCGCTGTGACGTTTGCAAACGAATAGGTTGCCGGCGCCGCGACGATCTTATTGAGCAGAGAGAAGACGTCCAACTGCGCGATGTGCAGGTGCCTGCTTGCATTGAATTCCAGAATGAGGGAAACGCCGCCGCCGAGAACGGAGTTGTAAAGAGCGCTGGCCTCGGTTGCCGGAATCGCGGTGGCGGGAGAACCGTTAAGCCGCGGAACCAGTCCCAGGGGAGGCAGGTTTGGCACGATAAACTGTGTCGCTCCCGCATCGATAAGGCGCTGAATGTTGAGCGTCTGATTGATGCCGGCATCAATCACGTCATTCTCAGAAGTTGCGTAGAGCAGGTCGATTGCGCCGCCCCAGACCACGAAGAGCGTCTTCGGCGTGATCTTGGGCTTGGTCGCCAGGTAGTCGGTAATCTGCTGGCCGATATTCTCCACATTCACCGAAAGTGAATTGGAAGGCCCGAAGGTGAAGGCGCTACTGCCGGAACCGGTCGTAGCGAAGCCATACGCGTAGTTCGTTCCTCCGTCGAGCGAGTTCCTCACCTCTGGCTTTGACGGAACCGAGTCTGCCAGTTGCTCGACCCACACTCCGGAATAAAGCTGGGCGGGGGGCAGCGTGTCGAAGCCATCTGTGAATCGCCCGTCGGTATAGTCGGCCGCTGGCCCCGGAATCCGCACCCCGTACTTGTCATAGGTCAAGTGCGCCACGTTTCCAGTATCGGAAAGCGAGTCGCCGAAGACGACAATCGAGGTAAATTCGGGAGCTTTCGCTGCGGCCTGTGCATACGCGCCGGTGGGGCTGAAGGCCAGCAGCAAAGCCACGAAGCAAACAGCGATGCGAGTGCCGAAAACGACAGAGGCGGCGCATTTCGTGGATTTCCGGTGTGTCGGCACGGGCTTTGCTACATAGTCGTCCGCTTTCGGGGTGAGGTTGACGATTCGCATGGGGAATCCTTTGCAATGAGAAGTCGCTTCCATTGGGCGGGAAGCCGGGGATGCCGAAGTCTACTCCGCGAACAGTCTCGCGTCCACCACTATGAATTCACAGATTGCGGGAGGGGAGAATGACGCAGTCAAGAAGCGACCGCAAATTCGAACGCCTCACGATTGCGCTAGACTGCCAACACCGGTCGCCGAAGATTCTCGTAAGTTCATTTCCCGGAGGCTCGGTGAAGAAGTATCCAGCTCGAAAGGAAGGCATGAAATTTCTTGTCTGGGTCTCCGCGTTCATGCTCGCTCTGCCGGCGGTGGCACAAGATAAGCCTCAACCGCACTCCGATCCCTTCCAGCCGATCTCGTTTCTTATCGGCACATGGGGAGCCAAGACAGTGAATACGCCAGATGTGGCCGCTGGCGGCACATACATGTTTCGGACGGAACTGAATGGACACATCGTCGCTCGCCACAGCATCGGCGATACGGCCAAGTGCAAGGGGCCGGCAGACTTCAATTGCGAACACAGCGACATGCTCTACATTTATGCGGATGCACCCGGCCAACCGCTGCACGCCATCTATTTCGACAACGAAGGGCACGTCATCCACTACGCCGTGACCGCGCCCACGCCGGCATCCGCCGAATTCCTCTCGGATCCACAACTGCCCGGGCCGCAGTTCAGGCTTTTCTACGAACTCAAAGGCACGGTCATGTCCGGGAAGTTTCAGATGCGCATGCCCGGCCAGCCGGACTGGAAGTCCTACCTCGAATGGACCGGTTCGAAGAAATAGTGAGACCGAGGCTCACTGTGAAGCGATAGCCTTCCCCGCGCTCGCTTCATTCAACTTTTCAATTGATTCGCGACCTAGCTTTAACTCTGCCGCCGCTGCCAGATCGTTCAACTGATTGCTATTTGTCGCGCTCGCGATCGGAGCCGTGATCCCCGGCTGCGCAATCAGCCACGCCAAAGCCACCCGCGCCGGCGTCGATCCCGTTGCCTGCGCAACCTCATCGAGCGCAGCAACCACGCTGAATCCCCAGTCGTTCAGATATTTCTGGACCGCTTTGCCGCGCGCGGCTTTTTCCGTGTCTTTCGCGCTGCGGTATTTCCCGGTCAGAAAACCCGCCGCCAGCGAAAAGTAAGGAATTACACCGAGCTGATATTTCTCCACCACCGGCAGCAGCTCTGTCTCAAACTTCTCTCGCTCCACCAGGTTGTAATGCGGTTGCAGCGACACATAACTCGCGAGGCCATTCTTCCGGCTCGTCTCCAGTGCCTCTGCCAATCGCTCTCCGCTGTAATTCGATGCGCCAATATAGCGCACCTTCCCGGCTTTGACCAGGTCATCGAATGCGCCAAGCGTCTCCGCAAGCGGCGTCTCCTCGTCGTCCTTGTGGGCCTGGTAGAGGTCGATGTGATCGGTCTCCAGCCGCTTGAGCGAATCTTCCACCGCCCGCCGAATGTACGCTGGGCTCAGTCCCTTGCGACCCTCGCCCATCTCCATCCCCACCTTGGTTGCGAGAATCACGTCTTTGCGTCGACCACTTTTCGTCAGCCAGTTGCCGATGATTGTCTCGGACTCGCCCCCCGTGTGCCCCGGAGCCCACCGCGAGTACACGTCAGCCGTATCGATAAAATTCAATCCAAGATCGAGCGCTTCATCAAACTGCCGGAAGGCGTCAGCCTCTGCCAGCGTCCACCCGTATACATTGCCCCCCAGGCAGATCACTGGCACCTCCGGCCCGCCCGCTCCAAGTTTCCGCTTCTCCATTTGAACTCTCCTCAACTGCTCTGATGCTCGGAACCTTTCTTTGGACGTTCGAGATTCGATTTGCGACCTTGGGACTATCGATCATCCCCAAGATCGTACTCAAACTCGGATCGGCCCAAAACTGCGCTCACTTGCCCTTCATTCTCACGCGTAGAAATATTTGCACGCCGATCGGGTCCGTCCCATAAATCGGCTGCAGCGGCCGTCCCACACCATAGGTTGTGACCTGTGCGCCAATTGCGGTCGACAGATTCGGTATGACGTTCACATCGCGGTGGTAGCCAAACGTATACGCCTGCACATGCGTCAGCGGCTCTTCTCTGAACCCTGGGGGCAATGCGTGTTCGCCCACGAGCAGTTCATTGCTTCTTCCCGCATTCTCCAGCCGGATCCATGCGTAATTCCGCTCCTTGAATTGCAGAGTGGATTCCAGTAGGTAGCTGTTCTCTTTCGCCGAATCCTCCAGCGATCGCGTTCGGCCCCATATCGCCGAACTCGCCCAATTCCCATGCGCAACGTTTCGGTTGCACATCAACGAGGCCGTCATCCTCTCCTGATTTTCATTCGGGAACAGGGCCTCAGGACTGGAAATCCGCGCATACGAGAACTGTCCACTCCAGTTCTGCCCCGGCTCAACGGTCAGCCGGGTGGACCACGAGTCTATCTTGCCCTGCTCGAAGTTCCACCTGTGTTCATCCGGCTCGCGTCCATGAAAGCCGCTCGCCTCAACGCGCGCAATTCCATACGTCGCTCCCAGCGTCACCACGTCGTTGGCAATATGCGTGGAATCCTCCTGGTGATGTCCAAGCGTGCCGACAGGATTTTCGAGCGCCGATGCCCGGTGCGGATACGCGGTTGGTCCAATTGCCGGGTCTCCCTCCGGCGCCACGTACAAGCTAACCAGCCCCTTATCGCCCACGTGCAGGTCGTAGAGCGCCGCCAGCTCCATGAAGAAGTTATGCGGATGTTGTCCGTCCGCGATCGGCACCCCATACGCCGTCTCGCCCTGCTGAAAGAGCAGCGGATACTGCTCTCCGGTGACTGTGGCCGGTTCCAGGCTGAACATGGCGCGAAGCGTTAATTGCCCCGGCCCCCACTCGCGCTCCGACATCGGCATAAACCAGTTTGTGGAAAACAGCTTGTCCCCGCCACGCCGGCTGGTTTGCTGCGTATCTGCGACAAATGCGTTAGCGTGGAACATCAGCATCCACGCGCCCTTCATCGTCATGAGCATCGGCGCCGGCGTTGAGGCTGGCTCTGCGCTTGTTCCCGACGCGGCGTGATGCTCGATTTCCTGGATAAAGTCTTTCGGATGCATCTGCTGCATCAGGCGCATCATTCCGCCGTCGTGCTTACCCATGTCCGCAGTCGCTGATGTATCTTGCGCGCGCACGGGCAGTCCAAATCCCATCAATATGAAAAGGACACACGTCAGCGCCCAACGGCACTTCAATTTAGGACCACCAACCACCCGCGAGCCGCGCGAAAGCATCAAAACCAGTATGAGGCTTTTTGTTCTGGTTCCGTTGACGCTCATCGCACTGACTGGCTGCACCGCTCACGACCGCAGCCCTGACGAAATTCGCGAGCAGACCGCGCGCGCAACATCCACTGCGGTTCGCGATGCCAAGGCCGTCACCCAAGGGGTTGCGGAGGGGGTCAAGCAGCAGCGGACGATTAACATCAACCACGCCTCTTCCGATGATCTCAAGAGCCTGCCGGGCATTGATGAGGATTCTGCTCAGCGCATTATCGAAGGGCGGCCTTACAGCGATTCAGAAGATCTAGCGAAGCGGCATATCGTCTCGCGAGCTGAATACAACAGGATTGCGGGCAAAATCGAAGCACGCTAAGTCTGTTGGCGTTCGATCTTTCTCCCATGCCGAACGAACCAGGGTGCCCCATCCTTGCGCAGCAATGGCGGGAATCAATCAAACCAAGCGAATGTCATTCTGAGCGACCATCGGGAGTCGAAGAATCTGCGGTTGTTCTTCGGCCTTTCAACTCGTCGCGCTAAACTCATTCGTGGAATGAACCGAAGACTTTTTGCGATAGAGCTGATTCTCGCGGCGTTTCTTGTCTGTGCTCAAAACTCCGCAACGCAGCCGACTGGGCCGCACACTTTCACCGTTGCCAACGGCCAGTTTCAACTGGACGGCCACTCTTATCAGATCCTTTCAGGCGAGATGCACTACCCGCGTGTGCCGCGCGCCTACTGGCGCGACCGTTTTCGCAAAGCCCGCGCCATGGGCCTGAACACCATCACCACATATGTCTTTTGGAATCTCCACGAACCGCGCCCTGGCGTCTATGACTTCAGCGGCCAGAACGACGTGGCGGAGTACATCCGGGAGGCACAACAGGAGGGCTTAAGCGTCATCCTCCGCCCCGGGCCCTATGTTTGCGCGGAATGGGACCTCGGCGGCTATCCCTCGTGGCTGCTCAAGGACCGCAGCCTTACCCTTCGCTCCACCGATCCCAAGTACATCGCCGCAATGAACAGGTGGTTCGCGCGTCTGGCGAAGGAAGTTTCGCCGCTGCTGATCCAGCACGGTGGCCCCATCATCGCCATCCAGGTCGAAAACGAATACGGTTCGTTCGGCAACGACCACGCGTATATGCAAGCCGTGAAGTCCGCGCTGCTCACATCTGGGCTCGCCGCTCCCGACACTCTGCTCTACACCGCCGACGGTGCCGAGCGGGTTCCCAACGGCTCGCTGGCCGAACTTCCCGCCGTCATCAACTTCGGCACCGGTGACGCCAAAGAGGCCTTCGCCATGCTCAAAAAACTGCGTCCGGACGGCCCGTTCATGTCCGGAGAGTACTGGGCAGGGTGGTTCGATCACTGGGGCGAGCATCACCATACAACCGACGTTGCTTCCAACGCTGCGGAGTACGAGTGGATGCTGCGCCAGGGCTACTCCGTCAGCATGTACATGTTTCTCGGCGGCACTAGCTTCGGCTGGATGAATGGCGCCAACAGCAATGGCAGCAACTACGAGCCGGACACCAACAGCTACGACTACGACGCGCCGCTGAACGAAAGTGGCCAGCCCACACCTAAATTCATGGCGTTTCGCGATGCCATCGCCCGCGTCACCGGCAAGACTCTGCCTGCGATCCCGCCATCAACTCCAGCGGCCACCTATCCAATCTCTCCGCGCACTGAGTCAGCATTGCTATGGCAGAGCCTGCCCAAGCCCGTTGAATCGGACAAGCTTCTCACCATGGAAGATCTCAATCAGTCCTACGGGTACATTCTCTACCGGACTCAACTGAAGGAAGTCAACGGGGGCGATCTCGTGATCGATGGACTGCACGACTATGCGCAGATCTACATCGATCAAAAGCTTTGGGGAACGCTAGATCGTCGGCTCGGCCAGTCGCACCTCGCGCTTCCATCGCAGTCGGTTCGTTATCCAGCGACCCTCGACATTCTCGTGGAGAACACGGGCCGCGTGAATTTCACCAAGGTCATCCGCACCGAGCGCAAAGGCATCACGGGTTCGGTTACGTTCGCTGGCACGGAACCGCAGCACTGGCAAATCTATTCGCTGCCCATGACGGACCTCGCGACGCTGCACTTCACGTCAGAATCCTGCGAAGGGCCCTGCTTCTATCGCTTCAGCATGAACGTTCCCAACAGCCAGAACTCCGGAGACGCTGCACGCCCCGACACTTTCCTGAATACACATGGGCTTTCGAAAGGAATGGTCTTTCTCGAGACGCGCCCCTTGGGACGCTTCTGGGATGTCGGGCCGGAATTCTCGCTGTACACGCCGGGACCGTGGCTCCATCCCGGAGCAAACGAGATCATTCTCTTCGATCTCAATGGCACCGCCAGCGAATCGCTCACCACCACCGACCACGCAGACTACGGCCCGCCCGCATCCCGTTAGTATTCTGAGTTCGAATTCTCCTCCTCATCAGCGGTGTCATTCTGAGTGCACGGGGCCCCAGACGCGTTTCAGTCTGGGGGTGGTAAGCGAAGAATCTGCATATAGTGCCTGCTTGAACTCCGTTAAGAACTCACTGAATCAAACATCACAATCCTTGAGCTTGCTGGTCACGTACCCGATCAGCGCCAGGGCCACAAGATCTTCGATCACCGCTGCCGGGAGGTCTCGATCGAACAAAGACGCCAGCCAGGACCGGAATGCGGCGCCGCCCTCCGTGCCGACAATGGCGCCGGCCATGCCCAACAGCGTTCCAAACGCAGCTCGTCGTGAAGCCGCTCCAACGGCAGCTCCCGCCAGCGCGCCGCTGATCACGCGTGCGGCAAACGCCGCGTTCTGCTTCCGGCTAGGCGTCATCGGCAGCTTGTCGGCTACAAATTCAGCCAGTGCCAATCCCACTAGAAGGCGATTCAGATTTCGTCCTTCAAGGAAACTCCACGCAGTGCCCTCCGTTCGTACTGACCCTGAGCGGACTGCCCGGCTTATCGCGGCCGCCGGCAGCATCGATCGCGCGCCACCCGCGACGCCCAACAAGAAAGCACACGTCAAAGGCGCTCTCATCGATTCCCTCACACTCGTACGATGACACACCGGCGCGGTCTGTTGCAGCCCTTCCAGCTTTCCATCAAATATGCTGATCTTTCCGACGAAGAGATTCAATCCCAGCTAATTGCTCTCGCTCTTCCTTTCGGGAGTCACCGCAGCGGTTTGGGTGGCTTGTTTCAGAGGCAGTGTGACTTCGAGAGCGCCGGTGCGATCGTCCCGAGGATTGCGCACGACCACGCGAATGTAGGCAGCGGCAGAGGGCACCTCAAGTTGCTGCACAGCGTGGAACTTGTTGTCGATCTTGCCGTCGGGCCGCCGCTCACTTGCAATGGCGCCAATGTTCGAAATGCTATTCAGCAAAACCCCATCGTTCGTGTAAGCCGCAGCGACAAACTCCAGTTCCTGCGATTTCTGCTTCGCGGCAAGAGCTCTCAACTGCGGATCGATCACGTCGTAGTCGATTTCATATTGCTGCAGATTCACAGGTGTCAGCGGCTTCGGATTCTGGTTCCTCTTACGGGTCCGAAAATACGCCGGCGAGTCTTCCAGCAACTTCATCTGATCGGCGCTTGCCAACCGAGGCTTGCCTGCCGTGGCCATGTGCGCGACAAAAAGAAGATCGTGAACCATCGGCGCTCCATGCTCCGCCGTGGCATACAGCGTATCGGCCCGCTTCGCCGCGAGGAAGCGCTGCTGCGTCACATGCTTGGTGTTCGCTTCCAGCGCCTCATCGTCCGACACCCCGAAATACCCGGTTCGATAGGTCAGCTTGTAATTCCTGTCCTTGTCGGCCAAAGCCACGCGGATGTTCCGCTCCGAGCCATCGTATTTCGTATTCGTCGGCGAATACGTCAGCGTGTAATAGCTCTGACCGTTCTCCATTGCCTTATCGAGCAATTCGACAAGCTTGTTGTTGCCGTAGTAGGCCCGACCGCCGGTTGACGCAGCGATGTCATCCTCGTGGTGGTCGTAGGATAAAGCGTCGCCTCCAGCCTGTGCTCCGTTCACGTCCACGGGATAAAGGGCTATTTGGCTGCTCGCCAGGGCTGCGTAGGTTTCTTTGATCGACTTGATTAACAGATAGCTCAGGTCATTGATCTGCATCGTTGAACTCGAAAAGCCTCCACTTACCCCCGTGTTCGTGTTGGGGCCGGACAGGGTGGGGCCTGACTCCGTGGGGCCGACAGGAATGGGAAATTCGCTCGAAACCCAGAGTAAGTTTTTTCTGCCCGGTATTCCGTTCAGGTACTGGGCAATAAACTTCAAATTTGAAAGCGCGGCGCCTGCGTCTTCAAATCCGTAGTTGTTCCCATAGAGGAACACTTTGGGCATGTGCGGCCCGGGCCCCCTGTAGTTGATTGCTGTGCGCAGCAGCGCGTGGTCACTTGTGAATCCCTGGATCAGGTGCAATCCGGCCACGTTCGCGAACAGGGCAATGCGCGTTCCCGGCTGGGCATGGTCCGCAAAATCCAGCAGCTGTTTGTACGCACTCATCTGCTGCGTCAGTGGAGTGTTCACCATGTCGTAGTAGAGAACGTAAAGCGGTCCATGTTCCGGCGCAGTCGGCAGGTCCACAAACGTATTCGCGGGCAACGCTGGAATTTTTGGCGGTACAAACTCGGTCGCCTTCCCATCGAACCAGTCAAACGACAAGACGTTCTGCCGTTTTCCGTCTTCCTCAACTACGAAGTCGGCCTTGGTCAAGCCACGAACAGGGTTTCCGCTTTTGTCCAGCACAATTACGTCGAGCGGCACACGCCGCACATCCGACCGAAACACGTACCCACCCGGTACCTGATCGGTGGACTTTGCCTTCGACGATGGCTCCTGCGCGCTGATCTGAATCGGCCTGGAAAAGGCGACAACCACGCTCACTGCGGCAATAACTAACGGAAATCGGCCCATTACCTTACCTCGAGCATTCGCTCGTCGCGGTGACAACCTGCGTTTGTTCTCTGCAATCTCTGATGGAATCAACAGTGCATTCTACTCCGGGTTTTCTTCTGCGGCGCAAAACCGGGAGGGCTTACCCCTCCTCATCTGACGTAATGTTTAATCGTCCGGGCGGCAAGAATCTTTCACTAAAGCACTCCAGAACACAAGATGCTGGATCGTTTTTCGGGGGGATGGCCTTCGCGCCTGCGGCAAGCACTTGTTAAGTTTTAGATAATAAGATACTTGACCGCTTACGTTATAATAAACTATTTATTATCAATGGTTTACGCAAACTATTATTTGCTGTTCAAGCGCCTCTTTAGTGACCAGCATGCCTAACCTTGAAATCTCGCATACACTGGAGAACGTCTATGTCGATCCGCATTGCAATTCCTGAGCCGACCTCGAATGACGCTGCCTATAACGCGCGTTCGCTTCCCCCGTATCTTGCCGCGCTGCAGTCAGTTGGTGCGGCCCCGGTTCTCATTCCGCTACACGAGCGCCAGGACCGCGTGGCCCGTCTTCTGGCCAATACACAAGGTGTGCTGCTGCCGGGGAGCGGCTTCGATGTCGATCCCGAACGTTACGGCGAAATGCGCATCCAAGCATGCGGCCCAGCCGATGCCGGACGCACCGCGGTCGACGAACTCCTGCTCCAGGATGCGTTCAATCTTCACAAGCCTATTTTTGCAATCTGCCATGGTGTGCAAACTTTGAATATCTGGCGGAACGGCTCACTGATCCAGGATCTCGAAACAGTTCTCGCAACGAAGGTGAATCATAGTCCTGGGCGCGACGTGACGAACGCGCATCCGATTCACATCGCTCCGGGATCGCGGCTGGCGGCAGCAGCCCGAAATGCATCGGTGGATGAATGCAACTCCAGCCATCACCAGGCGGTGGCCCGTGTAGGCGACAACCTACGTGTTACCGCGGTCTCTCCGGAAGATGGCGTGATTGAAGCGGTAGAGTTGGATTCTCCAGATCATTTTGTGGTCGGGGTCCAGTGGCACCCCGAACGCACTTTCACGGTCAGCCCGCTTTCGCGCGCCCTCTTTGCGGCTTTTGTGGTTGCTGCGGAAGCCTGGCGTCCGCGCGAAGCGGAGACCTCGGTCGCAACGGCATGAGCGAAGGCCTGGATGCCGAGGCGAATGCCCACATTCTCGGCGATCTGCTCGCGGCGGCCGGTTTGAGGCCTATCGATCCAGATATTGCCGCAAAGTTTGAGGTGTACCTCGCGCTCATCCTTCGATGGAATGCCCGCATCAACTTGACGGCTATCCGTGATCCCAACGAGATTCTTCGCCGTCACTTCGTCGAATCGATTGCCTGCGCCCAGGCCTTACCGGCTGGAATTGCGACTTTGCTTGATTTTGGCAGCGGAGCGGGGTTTCCTGGAATCCCGATAGCACTTTGCCGACCCGAGATCAGCGTCACTCTTGCAGAGTCGCAGAGCAAGAAGGCGGCATTTCTCAATGAGGTGGTGCGCGGTTTGAGTTTGAATACAAGAGTATTTGCTGGGCGGGCAGAAAACCTGGGCGAACAATTTGATTGCGTGGCCCTTCGCGCAGTAGATCGAATGGAACAGGCCGTCGCATCGGCATCGGATCTGGTGCGGGCCGGTGGCTGGTTGGCAATACTCACTACCCAAGCCGATTTAGTGGCGCTAAGCGGTTGCGGGAGCTTCTTGCAGCAATCCCACATCACTCCGATCGCGGGTTCAAAGCAGCAATTGCTGGTTCTAGCCTCGAAATCCCTGACGAAAACTTGATTGATGGGTCAACGATCCGGCCGTCGCAACTTGAGATCTGTGTTCCACGTGGAACATCACCTGGACTCCGACTAGAAGGGCCATCATGTTCCACGTGGAACATAGACTCCTCAAACGGGGATGGATTATGAATCTCCGGCACGCCCTGGGCCAGAGTTTTCCACCGGGTTGCCTTCACGAACGTCGAAATTCCGGCAAAGAAGTGCTCGCGCGGAATAGATTGATAAAAAAGAGTTTACGAAGAGGTTGCTGTGCACCGCCCGGGAGCTTTCCACAACATGTACAGGTTCTCCACAGATTCAATTCCGCACGACTCTGCTTGCTTCCTTTAACCTGAAACGCTATGGGAAAGATTCTCGGCGTAGTCAATCAAAAGGGGGGCGTGGGCAAGACCACCACCGCCATCAATCTTTCCGCATGCCTCGCTTTGGAGGGCCTCAAAATCCTCCTGGTCGACTGCGATCCGCAGGCAAATGCCTCTTCCGGCCTCGGTGTAGTTCGCGATGACAATCGCCACTCGATCTACGACGTCCTGGTCGGCGATTCGGAGGCGGAACAGGTCATCCTTCCCAGTGGGGTTGAAAATCTCTGGATTCTGCCCGGCTCGAAGAACCTGACCGGCGCAAATATCGAGCTGACCAACGTCGCCGACCGCGCAATCCGTCTCCGCCAGGCTCTTGCTCCTGTCAAAGATAAGTATGACGTCGTTATTCTCGACTGCCCGCCGGCGCTTGACCTCCTCACCGTGAACGTCCTGGTTGCAGCCGATTCGCTTATCGTGCCCATGCAGGCCGAGTACTTTGCCCTGGAAGGCATTACCGAGTTGATGTCGACGCTGGAACGCGTTCGCGCAGCCTTTAACCATAACGTTGAGATCGAAGGCGTGCTGCTGACGATGTACGACGACCGCACCAATCTTGCGCAGCAGGTACGCGAAACGCTTCGAGAACATTTCCGCGATCGGCTATTCATTACCGTAATTCCGCGCAACATCCGCCTCGCTGAGGCTCCCAGCCATGGCAAGCCTGTGGCGGTTTACGATTCGCGCTCCCGCGGTACCGAGGCCTACTTTGAGCTAGCCGGCGAATACCTGGCCCGAAATCGCATCGAAAGTCCGAAAAGCCTGGAGCGGAAGGTCGCCACAAATTCAAAACCCAAGGCTGAAGTTCGCTTTTGGCCATATTCCTGAGCGTGGTCTCAAAAGGGCTACGCCAATTTGCAGATAAGTAGAAAATCCCCGGCATTGCCTCTGGGGTAGAGGAAGTGAAGATGAGCACCGCAACTACCGATACCAAACGTCGCGCCTTAGGTAAGGGACTTGACTCGTTACTGCCGCGGATCCACGGAAACGCCGCCCCTGCTCCCGTCAATGTTCAAACTCCAGTTGAGGCGGAGGGAGGCAAGCCGCGCGAGATTGCAATTGAGGAGATCGATCGCAATCCCTTCCAGACGCGCACCCATGTGGACGAGGCCGAACTGGCGGAACTTGCAGCGTCGATCACGGCAAATGGAGTGGTGCAGCCCGTTTTGGTTCGGCCTCTCGCAAGCGGTCGTTTCCAGTTGATCGCCGGCGAGCGGCGCTGGCGGGCGTCGCAATTAGCGGGCAAGAAAACCATTCCTGCAATCCTGCGCCAGGTCTCGGACGAACAAGCCCTCGAAATCACCATTGTCGAGAATTTGCAGCGCGCCGATTTGAATCCGATAGAACAGGCGCGGGCCTTCGAGCGACTCTCCCGCGAGTTCCACATGACCCAGGAGCAGATCGCGACGCGCACCGGCAAAGATCGCGTATCAGTGTCGAATTTCATGCGCCTGCTCAGCATGCCAGAGACAGTCCAGAAGCTAGTCGAAACTGGGTCGCTGACATTTGGTCACGCTAAAGTATTGTTAGGATTAAAGTTACACCCGGATTTCGAGAAAACGGCGCAACGGGTCTCGAATCTTTCGCTTTCTGTTCGCCAGACGGAAACCCTGGTGCAGGGCATGCTTTTTCCTGAGAAAGCCAAAAAGGAACCGAAGCCTGAGATCCCCGTCGATCCTAACGTGAAAGAAGTGGAAGAACAGCTTCAGCGCGCTCTCGGCCTCAAGGTTCATATCGAAGACAAGAACGGCCGCGGCCGCGTGATCATCGAGTATGCCGATCTGGCCGACTTCGATGGATTGCTGGAACAACTGGCCACCGAGCAGTCGTAGCTCAAAAAGCTTCCTCGATGCCCGCGGGATTTTTCCGCGTTTTGTTATGCAACCATTGGGTTGCCTATCAAGAATTCACTTCGCTCATGGATTTGTTTCTTGAGGAGTGACATCCGTTCCGCTTCGCCTGAACTCGTAATGCAGCAGCCATGTGCTGGCGATGGAGCGGCCGTTTTGCTGCGGCGGTTTGAATTTCCAGTCGTGCGCCGATTCCATCGCGAGGCGCGCGAAGTAGGCGCTGGAGCCGTGCGTTGCGAATTCCGCATTGGTGACGGCGCCCGTGGGATCGACGGAGACGCGAACAGCAACCGCTATTTTGCCGTGGATCGTGTTGCTAGCGCTTTGCGGAACATCGGGCACTGCGCGATGGAGAACGTCGCCTTTTTGAGGCACGGTCGTCGCGAGTGCGGGCGAAGGCGCAGGCGGCTGTGCAGCGGGCTCGGCGGGGAGCGCCTGCTGGGTCGTCTCAGTCTGCGGTGGCGCGGGGTCGGTCTTGTGGCTGCGAACGATGAGGCCGACAATGATGGCCACCAGCAAAAGGAAACCGATGACAAGGGGGATCATGGGCAAGCGCGTCTCAGATGACTGAGAGGCGTTCTCTGCCGGTGTGTGAAGTTCTGGCGGTTCCGGCGGCTCTATCGGCTTCGGCACCAAAATCGGCTTGGATTTGCCCGCGAGCATGAGGCGGATATCGCTCAGTGAGCATCGCCGTGATGGATCGACGCGCAAGCATTGGCGCGCAATCGCGTCAAACGGCTTCGGCAACTCGGGCAAAACCGGATCGACGTCACCCGCGAAATCCCAAACGGGCAACTGCTGCGTGAGAGCTTCCACGAGGGTTACGCCCAGCGACCAGATATCGGCCGAAGTCTCGACGGGATTCGTCGCCGTCTCGGGGGCGTTGTGGAGATCGCCGCTCTCGAGTTCCAGCGCCAGCCTGTCCGTCGCGAGAATGCTGTCTGCAGACAACTTCACTTCGTTTTCGACCACCAGGATGTTCGAAGGCCTCAGGTGAGCGTGGACATAATTTTTCGAGTGGAGATAGGAGAGTGCGTCCAGAACCGGCTCGAGCATCTCCCGGGCTTCATCGGGCGCCAGCGGACGTTCCGGGATGATCTGCGACAGCACCTCTTCGGCGAATTCGGTGACGACGTAAACAACGGGCGCGCCATCGATTTCAGCCCGGCCAAAGTGCAAAATGCTCACAAGGTTCACATGGGAAAGCGAGCTCGCTTCCGTCCAGGTGGAGAGACGGTCTTCGGCCTGGGCCGGCGTGGAGAAGAGCTTGAGGGCCGCTTTGTGGGCCGCGGCGCCGGAAATCTCGGTGAGGAATACGCCGCTGGTGCCCGATCCGCCCACCCATTCGATGAGCGAGAATCTCCCGTCGATGACCTGGCCAACCAAGCTGCCGCGAATCGGAACAGGATTCATGGCGTAATCAGTGTAGTCGAGGATGCGTTCATTCTTGTGATCAACAAAGGGACAGGTCTCAAGTTAGGGAATGCGCGGGGAAACAGGAAAGTTGCTTCGCGGGGAGGAGTGCAAGGGAATGAAAATCGCGTTCACTGTCTTTCCTTCAGCCAGTTTTCGCCGAGGCGTTCAATAAACTCCGTGCGCATCTTCGCGTACTTAGGGCTCCGTTTGCCGTGCAGGGCGAGAATCTGCGTTCGTTCCAGCATGGAGGGCAGATCCGGATCAGTGCTCACGCCGCGTTCGAGATAGCGGTGGACGAGCCACGGTTCCTTGATGAAATTGGCGGCAAGTTCGGGCCAGTCCGACAGCATGCCCAGCTTGTGGTCCCAGAGCAGATAACCCGCCAAGGCGCCGAGAGCCGTGCGAGGATGCTCGGCGTCGATCGGGAAGCTCCACGCCTGGCTCCAGCCTATTACGTCTTGCGTCCGCATTGGCTTTGAGATTCCATAACCCTGTCCGTAGTCCGCGCCAAGAATAGCGGCCGCTTCGATGAGGCCAATGTCCTCCAGACCCTCCACCGTAACAGGCGCGCCAAAGCCCTGCGCCAGCAGGGTCAGGTGATAGATGAATTCGAGAGCCCGCACAGGGCGCTTCAACGTGCCACGCACCAGTCCCTGATCGATTTTCACGCGGTCGCAGGGCACGCGGTCCATGCGCAGAAGCGAGCTGTGACCGGAGCCCAGATCATCCTGCGCGATGCGGATCCCTGCCTTCTGGAATTCCGCAATACGCGAATCGCGCCTGGCGACATCGTGCGACTCCTTGCTCTCCAGCATCTCCAGGGTCAGTACAGTGGCTGGCAATTCGTAGCGCTCAAGCGTTTCGAAGACGCAATCGCGATAGGCGTCCTGCGTAAGTCCGTCAGGGGGCAGGTTGAGACCAACCGACAGGTTCAGATCGGGGTCTTTGCCCCGCCATGAGCGCAGATCGCGGCAGAGCTGGTCCAGGCCAAGTTGGAAAAGGCGCAACAAGCCGGCATTGCCGAAGGCCGGCAGAAATGCCGCAGGCGAAACCAGCATCCCATCCGTGCCTCGTAACCGCGCCAGCGCCTCGAGGCTATCGAGTTTTCCGGTACGCAGATCGATGATGGGCTGGTAGAGCATCTCCACCGCGCCATCGTCGAGAAACTGCCGGTAGTCCCTACTCAAATCGGCGGAAACCACAGAGGTCTGCTCGCAGCGGAGGATGGCCTGGCTTAAGGATTGCTGGATGTGGCGCAGCATCGCCTCTCGCGTAACGGCGCTGAAAAATCCGGGCCAGCTGCTGTAAAGGCTTAGGACCGCGAAGGACTGACCGGACTCGTCGAGGAGAGGTACGGCCGCGGAGGAGCGAAATCCCCGTTGCAAAGCCTCATCACGCCAGGCGTGCATCGCGGGGTTTTCCTCAAAGGAGCTATTGATGTGGATTTGCCCGGAACGCCAGGCACGCCCGGCTGGGCCATTCCCGGCTTGTCCTGAAGCTTGCGTCTCAAACAACGGAATGCGCCGTGTTCGCAGAGCCTCGGCGTAAGCCCAACCCTCCTTGCCGCCTTCGGCCTCGATTTGCATGACACCATGGGCGTCGGGCCGCGAGAAGAGGCATGCCGCGATGCCTTCGAATTCTCCGAGAGCCTGAAAAGTGTACCGCAGGGTGTCCGCAAGATTTCCCGCCTTCCGAAAGGCATCATCCAGTGTGGCGAGAAGGGATGCGATTTCGCCGTCGCAGCGGGCATGGCTGGCGATCTGCGCTTCAACATCGAGCTGCACCCGCTGATGCAGTGCCGCCCTGAGCAGGTCGCGCTCATGGTCGGTCAGGTCCGCTGCACGGAGGATCTCATTAATCTGGGCGTGGTAGAGATGGTAAGTCTCCATCAACATCGGCAGGCTAACGCCTACCATTTCGTGGATCCAGCCGACAGTGAGCGCTCTTTTGTATTGATCCTGCGGATTCACTCCAGTGGAAAGGATCTGCGTGAGATGCTGCGCCTGCTTCAACTTGAGATGATCTAATTCTTCGGGGCTTAATCGGGTCAGGATCGCCGAGCTTTGGGCCCGGTTGCTCAAGTGATCATAGAAGGAGTCGGCAAACTCGCGAATATCGTCATGGACGCCTGGATGCAGATCCAGGAGATGCCTGAGAAGGTGATCGATCTCCTCGCCATAAGAGGCAGCAAAATCGGCGAAATACGAAGCAGGGGGTGTCACGTGAGTTCCGGAGCGCTCTTTCATCGCACTTCTCCAAATCTCCACCCTGGAATGCGCGCCTGACGGACAGAGCACCCATCAATCACATCGGGATTCCCCTGATGCGGCGCAGCTAAAGTCACACTATATCTCGGATTGGAAGCTCGCGCGACGATTTCGCTCCAGCATGCCGTGATCAGCCCGGAGTGAGTCTCGGGATTTGAAGGGCTGCCGCTTTTGGGACGCAATGGAGCTTGAGAACCATTGCGTCCCAAAACGGATAAATCTCGGGCGTTACGTGTGCGGGTTGTAACCTGATCCGGCAAGCACTCCGCGCATGTAGGCAAAGCTCTCCGTCACGCCGGGCATGGGATCGTCTCCATGAACTTCATACTCCAGATCGACCCAGCCGGGGTAGTTAATCTGAGTCAAAGCCTCGAAGATCTGGCGGACCGGCATCTTGCCTTCGCCAACGGCCACCTGGCTCTCTTTCGACGTGAAGCTGGTCAGGTCTTTCATGTGCATGTTGAAAAGACGCGGACCGGCGGCTTTGATCGCTTCGATGACATCGGTGCCGGCACGAACGCAGTGTCCGACGTCGATGCAGCAGCCCATGCGCGGGTCCATGTTCTTCACGAATTTCAATACATCCAACGGTGACGGGAAAATCTTGTCCTCGGGCCCGTGGTTGTGAATGGCGATCTTGATGTCGTACTCCTTCACGAACTTCTCCACGCGCGGCAACGTGGCAGGAGCGGGATCACCGGCGACGATGACCTTAACTCCTGCGCGTTTGCAGTATTCAAACTTTGCGCGGATGTCCTCGTCATCGTCCTTCTGAAAGTAGATGGCGCCCGCGGCGTGCAGGTGGATACCGTTGGCCTCGTAGTCAGACAAGGCCTGGGCCTCTGCCGTCGGATCAATCGGCAAATGGTCTTTCGCATCCTTGGGGTTGAGGCTGGTGATATTGAGTTGCTTCATCCAGGTGATCATCTGGGCGCGCGGGAAGTTGCGGAAGGTATAGCTTGCAAGGCCCAGTTTGATAGGCGAGGGCTTACCGCCGGCTTCGGTGAGTTGGCCGAACGCGTTGCGCGCGGCCGGCAGGGTCGAGACAGCAGCCAGCAGGGCCGAAGAGCGGACAAAATTGCGGCGGGAGAGATTCATATGCGCGGCTCCCATCCCTTCTCGTATTCGCGGTTCCAGTACTTCATGGCCGCAGCATCGTTCTTGATTTTGCCGTCAGCCGAATCGAGATTGAGTTCACGATTCACGAACCACGCGATATTCGAAAGCTGCAGCATGGTCACGGCGACGTTGCCCACAGAAACCGGCGCATTCAGTTTCTCGCCCTTGCGAATTCCGGCGATGAAGTTGGCGAAGTGCGCGTCGGTCATGGAATCGGCGCCGATCAGGTCCGTGGTCGATGTCTGTTTCCCGACCTTGAATTCGTCTGTCTTCTTGCCTTTCAGGTCGTAGACTTCGTAGCCGTCGCGGTCGACGAGCACGCTGCCCTCGGTTCCCTCGATCACTGATCCGCGGCCGCGATTGTAGGTGTGCATGCCGTTGGAGCACACAGTCGTCCACGAAAGCATCTTGTCGTCGTATTCATAGTTGGTCACGAGAGAATCGTAGAACTGCCAATCGTCCTTGAACGCATAGCGGCCCCCCGATGCGGTGATGCGATTGGGATAATCGACGCCCAGCGCCCAGCGGCAGACATCCACTTCGTGCGTGCCGTTGTTCAGTGTTTCGCCCGTGCCCCAGATCCGGAACCAGTGCCAGTTGTACGGCTGGACGTTGTCTTTGTAGGGCTGGCGTGGCGCAGGCCCCTGCCACAGATCCCAGTCGAGCGTGGCTGGAACCGGTACGGGCTTCCCGTAGCCGATGGATTTCCGTGTGTTGTCGTACCAGCACTTCGCAAAGTACGCCCGGCCGATCAGTCCGTTGTGAATCTTGTTGACGATCTCGATGGTGTGCGGCGACGAACGCTGCTGCGTTCCCATCTGCACCACCTTGCCGTATTTCTTCTGCGCCTCAACCAGAAGCGCGCCTTCGCCAGGATTATGGCTGCAGGGTTTTTCGACGTAGACGTGCTTGCCGGCCTGGAGTCCAAGGATCGCCATCGGCGCATGCCAGTGATCGGGTGTAGCGATGGTGATGGCGTCAATATCCTTGCGCTCAAGAACCTTGCGAAAGTCCTTTTCGGTCGCGGGATCGTAGCCCATCATTTTGCTGGTCGCGCCGGCAAACTTAGCAAGGATGTTGCTTTCGACATCGCAGACATACGCGATGTGGGCCGCATCCTGATTGGCCTTGAGCGAAGAAAGATGCGCATAGGCGCGGCCGTTCAACCCGATGACTGCGAAGTTGAGTCGTTCGTTGGAGCCGAGGATCTGGCTGTAGCTTTTCGCCGTTGAGCCGATCGCAAGTCCCGCCGCTCCCACGGCAAGAGTGTCAAGGAATTCACGTCTGGTGACCATTCAATCTCCTCTGGAGCAAAACCTCAAACCTTCTTCGTTCGCGCTCGAAGCTCATCGAGGCTGTGCAGTTCACGCATGGAACATGCTATATCGTGTCGTTCAGGCCGCGGGTTTTTGTGTCGCGGCTGCAGGCACAGACGGTTTGGATCAGGGGTAGGATCTGCGATGCCGGCGATCGACTCACGCGCCGCCTGGCATGGGGTTGCTCAAGCGCCCTTTAGATGAACTCGTGTTTCATTGCGGCCCCAAATGCAGAAAGGGACGCCAGTGCGCCCCTTTCTGGTTTGCGAATTATAGAAATCTGCTACTTCTTCGCCGGCTGCTTGGCAATGATCAGGCTGGCGATCTTGTCATACGTGGCTGCGGGGACAATTGACTTGGTCTTCAGCTGCGTCTTGTTGGCGTAAGGGCGGCCGGCAATGATCTTCTTCGAATACACATCGCCAACGCCGGGGAGCGCCTTGAGCTGATCGGCTGTTGCCGAATTAATGTCGACAAGATCGCCTGCCGGCGCGGTCGTCGCCGACTTGCTGCTGGCGGCGGCTGTTGCGGGTTTGGCTTTGCTGGTGCTCTGGGCAACGGTTGCGGCAGGCAGACAGAGCAGGGAGCAAAGGGCCAATCCAAGAATGGTGGAGCTGAAGCGACGGAATCGCATTGAATTCTCCTTGAGTGCGGTTTAGATGCGGCAAGACCGGAGCGAGTGCTGAAGGCGATCTTTACCGCGCACTCATGCTAGCCGGTGCAGGCGGCTGTCAGGAAGCGGAAAGACGCGGAACTTGCAACTAAAAGAGGATGGAGCGACACAGACAGTGGTTCGCTGTGTCGCTCCTGGGAATTGCGTTCGTTGCGTCCTTACTCGGCTGAGCGGCGCGGACCCTTGCGGCGGTCGACCTTCTCCGCCCGCCAGTCGGGGGCTCCGCTGCGGCGCTCGCGGGCGTTTGCGCGGCGTTCGGGAATGCGGGTCATGTCGGGCAACACGACCATGGGCGGGTTTGTGGAATCAAGGGTGAGGATGTCCTCGTCCAGATCGACGTTGCAGGCCATATTGCCATCGGTCAGCAACTTGTTCAGAACAGGAATCTTCACTCGCTGTGTTTCGATGAAATCCACGCCTTCGGCGGTCAGAGAGAAATCAGAGTTGTCCGCCCGCGTGATATAGCCCTTCTTGCTGAGATACCAGGTAGTGAAGTCGAGATAATCGCGCGGGAAGCCCATGCGCTTTTCGATCTCGGCAAGGCTCACTTTTGGTTCGAACGGGTTGCTGCGACGCCGGTAGTAAAGCACGGCGAGAACCGCGAGACGGCGATTCAACTCACCCTGCACCTGGTCCATGAAGTCGACGGACTCTGACAGCGGAGTGCGCTCCGACGCCTCCTCGTCATATTCACGGTCGTATTCTGAGCGGCGCTCGTGGTCAGAGAGAACGTCGTAGGCCGACTTCAACAGGAAGAACTTCTCCGGATCGCCGGTCTCCGGATTGTCCGGATGGAAGCGGGCAGCCAGGTAGCGGTAAACACGGTGGATCGTCTCCGTGTCCGCGTGGGGACTGATTTGGAGAAATTCGTAGTAGTCCAGCGTCTTGGTCGCTTCAATCATGAGGGAAAACCGCTCCTGTCGTTCGTGATTCGGAGGCTTGGTATAGGCGAAGCGTAGCACTGGTGTTCGGGGGGGCAGCAATCACACGATATGGGCAGCGAGCGCCAAATGTAATCACGGGCGATATCACTAATGGGGGATGGGTGGATCACCGGGAATCCCTGCAAGCGCCGGTCTTACCGTGGTTTGCGGCGTTTCAGCGGGCTGACTTTGCCAACATTTCCGGGGTCTTGCAGCGGGTTTACCCGCGTGGGCATCCCAGAAACAGACCCGTCGACGGCGCTCAAGGCGCCTCGTCGAAGAGCGCAAGCGGTTGAGACGATAGGTCGATATACTCGCTAAGTAGAGCGCAAATCGCAGTTCCGATCGGGTGCGCTCAACGGAGAACGCTGTTTTGCCCTTTTCTCGTCGTGGATTTTTGAAGTCGCTCTCCAGAACCGCCCTGGTTTTATCGCTCGAAGATGTTTTAAGGCTGGCCCGGCCCGCTTTCGGTCAGCAGTCGCCCCAAGTGCCCAAACCGCCCGGCAGTGCACGTCAGGCGTATGAAGCCGCCCCGAGACCGGCGCCCAGGGGCGCACCCTCACCCGTTACGGGAACTCCGCTGGGTGTGCAATTCGTCGACGTGGCCAAAGAAGCGGGCCTGAATGTCGAGATGATCTTCGGCGGCGAACACCGCAACAAATACCTGCTCGAAACCACGGGCTGCGGCGCCGCGTTCTTTGACTACGACCAGGATGACTGGGTCGACATATTCCTCGTCAACGGATGGCGGCTCGAAGGATTTCCCAAAGGCCACGAGCCCATCTGTCGCCTCTTCAAGAACAATCGCGACGGCACATTCACCGATGTGACCATGAAGTCAGGGCTGGCCCGCTCCGGTTGGGGACAGGCCTGCTGCGTCGGCGACTACAACAACGATGGATGGAACGACTTGTTCGTCAGCTACTACGGCCAGAATGCGCTGTTCCGCAATAACGGCAACGGCACGTTTACCGAAACGACAAAAGAGGCTGGCCTGCTGCAGGATCGCCTGCGCTGGAATTCGGGCTGCTCGTTCCTTGACTATGACAAAGACGGTCATCTCGATCTGTTTGTCGGCAACTACATCGATCTGGATCTGAAGACCACGCCGCTGCCCGAAGACGCGAACTGCACCTACAAGGGCATCGTGGTCGCTTGCGGACCGCCGGGACTCGAAGGCGGCAAGAACCTCCTCTACCGCAACAAGGGCGATGGCACGTTTGAAGACGTGAGCGAGAAGGCTGGAATGTGGGGCACGCTTGGAACTTATGCCTTGAGTTGTGGCGTAGCGGATCTGGACAACACTGGCTGGCCCAATATTTACGTCGCCAACGATTCAACCTCGGCCACCTATTACGTGAATCAAAAGGACGGCACGTTCAAAGATCAGGCCATTGAAGCGGGCGTCGCATATTCGCCGGACGGTAAGCCGCAGGCGGGCATGGGCGTGTCCATCGGCGATTACAACCGCGACGGCATGCTGGATATTGTGAAGACCAATTTCGCTGGCGATACGGACTCGCTTTTTATGAATCTCGGCGATGGCTCGTTTGACGATCGCACCTACCAGGCCGGTCTCGGCATCAATACGCGGCTGCTGGGATGGGGCGTGAGCTTTATCGACATCGACAACGACGGATGGCTCGACATTCTGGTCGCCAATGGACACGTGTATCCCGAGGTCGATGGCACGCAGGTGGATGCGGCCTATGCAGAGCGGAAGTATCTCTACCGCAATCTGCGCAACGGCCAGTTTGAGGATGTAAGCCTGACCGGCGGGAGCGGCATTACAACCGATGCGAAGGCGCGTGGCTTTGCTGTAGGCGACTACGACAACGACGGCGATCTCGACGCGGTGGTGAATTGCGTGAATGCCATTCCGCAACTCTTGCGTTGCGATTCAAAACTGAATCGAAGCTGGGTAAAGATTCGCCTGGTGGGAACAAAGTCGAACAAGACCGGCATTGGCGCGCGCATCAAAGTTGTCGCGCAAACAGGATCGCCGGTGCTCAATGCCAAGCCGGGCTCTCCACTCATCCAAATTGAAGATGTGAAATCGTGCAACGGCTACTACTCAGCCAGCGATTTGCGCATTCACTTCGGACTGAATGAAGCGAAGAAGGTGGACCTCGTCGAGATTCGCTGGCCTTCGGGCGCCATCGACACGTTGAAGGATCTGGATGTGAATCGTCTGTACGTCGTCGAAGAAGGCGGCAAGCTCCTCAAGAACGAAGCGCTCACTCCCGCAAAGAAAAAAGCGTGACTCAAAACTGACGTACCAGTTTGTCCCACAAGCGTCTGACGCCTGCCGGGTGACACTCCCCGAAGCTGTTTACTGTTGCGACACTGACGGGTCTGCGGTTGTCGTTAGCTAATAATATGTCCGGGGTCTACCAAGCCCAACCCTCCGGCTTGCCTGCACACTGAGAAGATGTAGTCTTTATTTACAGGTTGGGGCGACATTGAAGCTGGCAACTGCGGTCTGCAGCATATCTTGCATCTGTGTAGCCTTGCTATCGTGTCTCGCGACGACTGCTTCGGGACAGGAGAACAAACCTCCGCTCATCCCACCGAATCCCTCCACGTTTCCTGCGACTGTTGTGTCGCCCGATGGCATTGCCACCGACCAGGTGCCAAACCCCGCTCAGGGGCTCATCTCCGTCGATGTATGGGTGACCGACAAGGCCGGAAAACCAGTCTCAGGGCTCTCGGAAATAGATTTTTCGCTCCAGGACAACAACCAGCAACGAAAGATCGT
Organism: uncultured Acidobacteriaceae bacterium; assembly: GCA_963838295.1. Classification (GTDB taxonomy): domain Bacteria; phylum Acidobacteriota; class Terriglobia; order Terriglobales; family Acidobacteriaceae; genus Telmatobacter. The sequence continues at coordinate 156,674 of CAWIQS010000014.1, read as the reverse complement.
GACCACCCAGGCATTCGACGGGGCGATTGCCCAACCTGCCAACTCACTTGAGATCGTGCTCGTCCTTGATGAGCTGAGTGCTGGGTCCGAGCCCGAGAATGAGAAGGCAAAGCTTTCCCGCATGTACCGTGAGATTGAGAAGTTCCTCCGCGCCAACGGGGGTGTTCTGGTCAAGCCGACCATCATCTACCGCTTCACAAAGGATGGCCTTTTCGCAACGCCTCATGCCACGATGGATGGCAATGAACTCACCCAGGAAATTGAACAGCCTGCCCAGCAGCGCCAAATCTGGCCGCCCGCGGCGATCGCCAACAGCATCCGGTTAAGCGTCAAGGTAAACGGAGCCAGTCACGACGCGGTAGTGAAGGCGACGCGCGACGCGCGCGAGACTGACGACTCGCTCGTCGCTCTTGGATCGATTGCCATTGAAGAACGCCGAAAGCCAGGAAGAAAGCTCATGTTCTGGCTGGGCAACGGGTGGCCAGTCGAAAACGGCAACGCTGCAGGACTTTCCAATTTTTCAATCGAACTTCTTACGCGTATGCGCGAAGCCCGTATCAACCTGTGGAGTGCACTGGAGGCCTATGACATGTCTGGAGTCGCGACGCCCGCCACACGCGCCGACAATGAGTTGGCCGCAGACATCAGCAGCGAGTTGGCAACAGACGTCAAAAAGGAATTGGCAGCAGATGTCAACAAGGAGTTGGTCGAAGGACCGAAACCCGATTCGACCGACCTCCGATATCTCTCCCTGCCCGTCCTCGCCGTCCGCAGCGGTGGTGGAGTTCTGGACCCGAGCCCCGATCTAGCTGCCCGCATCACGGAACGTCTCCGGCAGGCGGCCACATACTATCTCCTCACCTTCGATCCTCCCCGCACTAGCGTTGTAGACGAATATCATCACCTCAACATCGAACTCGACAAACCCGGCCTCGCGGCACACGTCCCCGAAGACTATTACGACGAGCCGGCCTTCTACGACCAGGAGCCGGCCGCTCAATCCATCTCCGTAAAGCAATTGCAAACCTTGATCGCCGGCGCACACGGCATCTCCGACGAAAAACTGGCCCTCCAGCTAAACAACACCCGGCTCACAGAACGTCTCGGCGATGCGAAGCTGGCAACGCTCGAGCAATCGGTACACGGAAAAAAGGCTCGAGAGGCGCTTGAAATTCTCGCCGCCAAATCGGCATTTTTTGCTCCACCGGATGATGAATTCATCACCGCCCCGCCGCCCGAAATCGACGCGCAACGGCAGATCATCTCAAACGTCATCTCGTACATCAACTCCACCATTCCGCATCTGCCCGATTTTCTGGCCACCCGCACGTCCGTGCAGTATGACGAGCATCGAGCTAATCAGGACCAGACCTGGAAGACCGCGCCGCCTGATCAGTCGCTGCATGAGGCAGAGATATCAACGGCCGGCATCCGCTTCCTCAAGGGCCAGGAACTCGTAAAAGAAGAAAGCGTGAAGATGGCGCGAAATATGAAGCCTCGATCTCAAGACGAGGGGAGTCTGCCTCAAACCCTTCTCCCCTTTTCCCAGGGGAGAAGAACCGGCTGGCAGCCATCATCAAACCAGCGTCGAATGCAAGGCGAACAACAACTGAAAACCGTAGGGGTCTTCGGCCCGATCCTGTCCACCATCACTGTCGCTCTCACATGGACGCGTAGCGAGGTTCATTGGGACCACTGGGAGCAGAGTGACAATTTGCGCCTCGCCGTCTTTCGCTACCACGTCACCGAGGGAACGCCGTTCTTCTCCGCGGGATTCTGTTGCTTGCCTGTCGACAACAAGGCGGTCCCCTTCATTCAAAGTGTTCCGTTCCACGGAGACGTCGCCGTCAATCCCGCAACCGGGGCCATCATGCGTCTGACCGTCCAGTCCGATCTTGGCTGGCGACTCCCCCTCCAGCGATCTGACCTCATGATCGAATACGGTCCGGTGCAAGCGGGATCGAAGACGTTCATCTGCCCTTTGAAAAGCGTGTCTATCTCTCGTCAGCGCAGGATCACGATTATCCAGGAGTGGGGTGAGGCCTTCAAAGTGTATGAGCCATTCGAGACTGTCCTGAACGAAATGCGATTTGACAACTACCACGTCTTTGGCTCGACATCGCGAATCCTTCCGGGCTACGTCGAGGTGCCGAAGAATGAGTAAATCAAGCCGCTAATGCTGGCCGCGTGTACCAGTCGCATCTGCAACACTGCCTTCAACAAGCGCAATTTCGATTTTCTTGCTGTGTGGTGGACAATTCGGAAGGTGCAGCGAAGCTAGCTGCTAATCCAGCAGGTGGAAGAACCTGCCAGTAGAACTTGCCCAGTTGCTACTGTAGTCATACCGGACGGCAGAGAGAGTGATCTCTCTTGCCGATGCTCCGGAGTAAACGCCTCAGCCGGCAAAGCGCAAGCATCGTCGGGTCCGTCAGGGGGGCTAGCAAGTCAGCAGGCTGTAGCGAAAGGAGCGAACCGTTAGCCGCGAAAAGTCCACCCACTCGTAGCGGACTGTAGTGGATAGTTGAGAACGCCGAATCTGTCTTCCGAAGATGAAGGCTGTGTCGCCGGTGAAGGAATCTGGGTATAAGCAACCGGCGAGTTCTCCGTGGTCATAGAGGACTGCATGCTGACAAGGATTAGCAGTGAAAGCTCGGAACCACTCGTGGGCAGCCTAGGCGCTCCCGCACAGCAACGGCTCTCCGTATAACCAGCGAATGCCGGGAAATCGGAGAGTGCACGCGAGTGGGTCGGATGAGGTCAATAAGTGTCGATGGACGGGGACAATATAACCCCGACCGGAGCGAGGACCTCTGGGGTAAGGCCGTGAGGCCCTAGTGACGGTATCGGAAGAGAAAACCTGCCCGGCACAGTACGGGATCACGGGTCCCAGTCTTGGACGGTACGAAGGATGGAAGCAAACTGTCTGTTGCGTTGCGCACGCCGGGAGCAGGCTTAAGCAAATCAGCAGACAGGAAGGCATCATCTGAAATGTCAGCCTTGAAGCCGTACTGGGGAAAACCCGCCGTACGGAATTTTAGAGGGGGTTATGGAAACGGCGGCATCATGCGAAGCCCGCTTAGCGCCATAGCCCTACTCGACTGTCGTTTGCTAGCAACCGGCACGAAAGCCTTGGAAGGCTCGGCCCTCGTTGCGGCAACCAGGAAAGCCTGGTCGTTTTAGGCAAGGACCAGCCGCGCATTTGATCCTCTGCCGCCGTGGCGAATCCAGATGCTGAACCGCAAAGCCGGCACTATACTGTCTCCGCAAGAATCTGTGCGCACGTTGGCTCGACCGAATGTCGTCGGGCAAGAGACGCGCCTTCTTCGGCTACAGCTCCCAGGCGATTCGGAGAGCCACATGACATTTCAAAACGTCCGTATCCAGGGGCTGCATCGTGCAACAGTGATCCACGCGGCGATTCTTGCCATCCTGTTTGTCCTTACCATCTCCCCGGTTGCAGGCAGAGTACCGAAGCAGCAGAACGAAACCTACGTCCCCAATGCGATAAATCGCATGCCCGACGCTAACGACCGGGACAAGATGCAACAGCAGCGGAGCGATGCAGACCGCATTGAGGCGGCCAATGCAGAACGCAAGAAACAGATCTGCGCCGACAGCGACAAGCTCCTCAAGATGGCGACCGATCTAAAGGATGACCTGGACAAAACGAGCAAGGACACGCTCTCCATCGAAACCATCCACAAGATCGATGCAATTCAGAAGCTCACCAAAGACATGAAAGACAAGTTGCGCCTGAGAAGCAATTGATCTGAACGAATCCACGGTGCATTTCTACCGCGCGGATGACGGACTACTTCGATGTCGAATTCCCGGATTCAGAACAACCGCGGCGTCTTCTCATGGTCCAGCAGCCAGCGTTTGCGCTCGATACCGCCGCCGTAGCCGGTTAGTGATCCGTTTGATCCGATGACGCGATGGCACGGGAGCACTACGGCAACAGGATTGGCGCCGTTGGCCGTTCCGACTGCACGTACTGCAGCCGGATGCCCGATGCGTTTCGCCAGCGCTCCATATGAGGTTGTGGTGCCGCACGGGATTTCACGTAAGGCGCGCCAGACCTCGCGCTGAAATGGCGTGCCGCCAGTTTCGACGGGGATGCTGTCGATCGCATCGAGTTCGCCCGCGAAGTAACGAGTGATGGTTTCGCTGAGGCCGTGTGGATTCTCTTTTCGCTGGAGTGTGAATCCGCTCTCACCACACTGAAGCCGCAGATAGCGTCGGACAATCTCCTCATCTTCCGTAAAAAGCGTAGCGCGCAGTTTCCCTTCCAGGTCGGCGGCAATCATCATCATGCCAATCGGAGTGGTCAGACGATCCAATGAACATCGAACAGCTTGATCCATGTCACTTCCCCACTGCTGCTTTCTGAGTGTCCGTAATACTACTCGTCCGTCGAGAGCCTTCTAATTGCTGGCCGACGCTGGAGCGTCGATCTTAAAAGAAGTTTAGTTATTTTTCCCGCGAACAAAACCATGCGGCGAATTCGAGTGTGCTTCAAGTTAAAGCAATCTTTTTGTTACTGAAAGGTCGCTGCGCGATGTCAACCGGACTGCCCGCTTTCCCGTCTTCATAGCGAGAAAGACCGAGAACGGCAGCGAAAGCTGGTGGGGTGCTGAGTCTGTCCCGACCTCTGTCGGTTTCCCTGGCAGGAATTTGTCTTTTGATCATGTTGGTGATGTGCTGGTTGCCGAGGCGCGTGCAAGCTCGCCCCGAGGGCGACGTGCGCGACCCAAACGCTGCCTGTGCGCCTTGCCATCGCGAAATCTATGAGCGTTACCGCACCACTCCGATGGCCAATGCGAGTGGGCCCGCTGTAGAAGGATCCCTTCCCGCCGATTTTGTTCACGCAACTTCGGGCATTCACTACCGGGTAAGTGAGGAGTCGAAGGGTGTCTGGCTGAGCTATGAACGCGAAAGCGCCTCACCCGACAAGGAGCTGAGGGGCCGACAGGAACTGCGCTACTTCATTGGTTCGGGTAGGCGTGGCCGCACATATCTCTTTGAGCAATCCGGGTATTGGTTCGAGTCGCCCATCAACTGGTACGCCAAAAAGCAGGTCTGGGACATGGCTCCGAATCAGACGGCGGACCGCAATATGCCGTTCACCATGCCGGTCGATCCGGGCTGCCTGCACTGCCACGCGTCAAATGTGGCACGGTCGCTTCCTGAAGCGCGAAACCTCTACGCCGCTGAGCCGTTCGCGCATGGAGGCATCACCTGCGCCGCCTGCCATGGTGACGCCGAGGGGCATATAAGCTCGCAGGGCAAAGTCCACATGATCGATATTGACGGCATGCAAGCTGTGCGACGCGATTCGGTGTGCCTGAACTGTCACCTGGAAGGGCAGGCAGCCGTGATTCGCATTGGCAGGGAGATGGAGAACTTCACTCCGGGAGATGACCTGTTCGACTATGCCCTCTATTTCGTTTACCGTGCCGAGAATGGATCAGGCGGTCGCGCCACGAGCCAGTGGGAAGCTCTTCTGCGCAGCGAATGCAAGAAGAAGTCCGGTGATCGGCTGACCTGCACAACCTGCCATGATCCGCACGGCTCGCCCGCACCGGAAGAGAAGGTTGCGTTTTATCGCCAGAAATGCCTGCAGTGTCACAGCACCGCGGGCTTTGCCGAAAAGCATCACCCCGAGAATCCCGACTGCACCGTGTGCCATATGGCTCGACCGCCCTCAAACGACATCGCCCACGAACAGGTAACGGATCACTGGATCAAGAAGCGCATCAGCAACGAGCGTGTACCGTTGGCAACCAGCGGAGATCTGCAACCTGTCGGCGGCATGGTCGCCGACGATCGCGATCTTGGCCTGGCCTATGCGCAGATGGCGGCACGGGGCAACCAGCAGGCAGGCGAGCGCGCTCTCACGCTCCTCGAGCGCGCGGAGCACACCGAAAGCGGAGCAAGGCACGACCACGAACTCCATGCTCAACTCGGCTTTCTCGATCAGCTCAGCGGGAAGCCGGCCGCCGCGGTTGAGGAATACCAGATGGCTCTCGAGGCCGATCCTTACTGTTCACTGGCAACGGGAGATCTGGCTCTGCTGAAAGCGGGGCAACATCAGTATGCGGAGGCTTCGCGTTTGTGGAAGCAAGTCTTCGATCACGATCCATCGCAACTGGGAGCGGGAATGAACCTGGCGATTGTGGAATGTGGCCTTGGAGAACGAGGGGACGCTTTAGCGACGCTGAATCGGCTGCTGGAGTTCTCACCGGATGACGAGAAGGCTAAAACCCTGGTCGAAAAAATTCGTTCCGGAAGCCAGAAATGCGATGGCCACTGAGAATCTTCGCCTCGGAGGCATCTGGCGAGTCAACATCTGCACAGCCATTGATGGTTCTCCGTCGCTCTGAATGTCATGCCTAAATCAATTTTGGGTGGCGAAACCTCTTTAGAATTGGCTCCACCATGAGGACAGTTTGCTCGTCGGTGGCCAGGGTCTGCCGTTAAATTTGATGGAATTCCGGCTCCGTCCCTCACCGCGCGAAGACTCGGGAATTACTTAAGAATCAACCGTTTGATGGAGAGCAATGCCATCCTGTTTGATGAGAGCTTGACGGAATTCCGTTGTAAGAGGCTGCCGTCCTGGGGACAAATCGTGGCTAAAGACCAGCATGCTGTTTGTCTTATCATTCATGGCAATTTCGTGGAATTTGTCTGTTTACAAACTGACGAACACATCATCAGGTTTCATTCCGCCAGTGGGGCGTGATAAAGAAGGTGCTGCTACCGGCATCTCAGTAAATCGCTTTATATACTTGATTTAGTGCACTGGGTCGTGTGCCGGACTTAGGCCGGGATATGCGCTTTAGTCGCCGGTGAAGCTTTTCTGACAATGACATGTCCATTTCGCCTTGATTCACAGCCGGTTCACCGCTTTTGACATTGACAGCAGGGTGGCAATTTCAGTAAGGTTTCGATTTGCTCCGGAGTCTCTAAATTTATCGCTCTCTATCTGTGTTCGGGAGTAGTGGCACCGGGATTTGAGCGAACCTGCTATCGCGGCGGGTGAGCCCTGTAAGCCGACTGGTCGAAGTAGAAGAACCTGCCGGCGGTACTACCACAAGTTAAGAGATCAGAAAAACGGCACTATTTTCAGGAGACCGCATGAATAAGCTTTTTCGTACAGCACTTGTGCTGGCATTTTTTGCCTGCGCAAGTTCGCTCCTCATTGTGACGGCGAGTGCACAGTCGATTTATGGATCGATCTTTGGCACTGTGTCCGACAAGAGCGGGGCTGTTATACCGAACGCCACGGTCACCGTGACGGACGAAGCTAAAGGAACCGTTGTCACCGTTCAGTCGAACGGCGCCGGCGACTATAGCGTCCCGCACCTTATCCCAGACGTTTACGATGTGAAAGTAGTGGCCAAGGGCTTCAAGCCCTTCGAGACCAAGGGCGTCAAGGTCGAGGCCGATACTGCACCCCGTATTGACCCCACAATGGACGTAGGTTCCGACACCGGCACAACGGTAGAAGTGAACGCAGACACTCAGCCTGAATTGAAGACCGACAAGGCAGACGTCTCTACCGTCTTCGATCAGCAGCAGGTTTCGAGTCTCCCCGTCGGGGACCAGAACTTCACCAACCTTCAGCTTCTTCTTCCCGGCGCACAGCTTCTTGGCTGGTCGCACGCGGCCGACGAAAATCCGCAGGGATCGAAGCAGATTCAGGTCGATGGCCAGGCCTTCGGCGGAACAGCCTTCGAGCTCGACGGTACCGATAACCAGGATCCGATTCTGGGAATCATTGTTATCAATCCCGCTCTCGATGCAGTCACCGAGACCAAGATCACCACACAGAACTTCGACGCAGAGTTGGGCAAGGCCGTTTCGGCTGTCGTGACCGCTCAAACGCGTTCAGGCACCAACCACTTCCATGGCAGCGCCTATGACTTCAGAACCGGCAACGCCAACTACGCACGCGATCCGTACAGCCAACCTGTAGGTTCGACTGTCGCCGGCTTGAAGAATCGTTTCGGCGGTTCAATCGGCGGGCCGATCATAAAGGACAGGTTCTTCTTCTTCGGCAACTATGAAGCGCAGCGCCAGAAGGTTGGCACTTCAGCTACAGACACTCTGCCGACATCGTTGCTCACCGAAACAGCCCTGGGCAAAGCGACTGGCCCAGGTGGGATTCCCGGCGCCGATTTTAGCGAATACAAGACCCAGCTCGGGGCAGCCGGAACCATCTACAACAACACCGGGACTGCGCTTCCAGCAGCTTGCGGTTCAGACGGAAAAGTCGGCTCTCCATTCCCGTGCAACGTGATTCCCACGGCATTCCTTTCGCCGCAATCACTCGCTCTTCTCACCTACCTCGAGCCGCACACCACGGGCATCGCGCTAGGTACCGGAGTTGGCAAGGACAACGGTCTCGACAGCAACTTCAATGAGTCTGGCACCGGCCTGTTCAACAGCAATTCCTGGGTAGAGCGCGCGGACTACACCATCAACGAAAAGATGCACGCCTTCGAGCGCTTCTCGCGGTTCTGGGACACGCTCTCCGGCGCTGTCATGTTCGGTCCGGCCGGTGGTCCTGGATTCGGCATCGGTAACTATGGAGGCAACTCCAACGGCGCCAATGACAGTCTGGCATCGGGTATGGATATCGCCATCAGCCCCAAGCTGCTGACTGATTTCCGTCTCGGCTACTACCGCTACAACGTCATCGACACCAAGCACGATCAAGGCACCCAGTTTGCCAACACTCTCGGCATTCCGGGCATCAATATCGGCGGCAACATTACCTCCGGTTCGCCTGGGTTCAACATTACCAATCTCCCCGGCGGCAGTGGTGGCACCAACGGCACCGTCTACGGTGACGGATTGAATGTGGACCGCTGCAACTGCCCTCTCACAGAACGTGAAGATCAGTTCCAGATCGTTAACAACTGGACCATGGTCAAAGGCAACCACACCTTCAAGGTGGGAGCCGACCTTCGTTATGGCCGGAACCTTCGCGTACCTTCAGACAACGACCGCGCCGGATTGCTCAATTTCAATACAGGTCCGACATCGAATCCGACAAACAATACAGACGGACTTGGATTTGCCTCCTTCATGATGGGCGACGTAACCAGCTTCAACCGCTACGTCTCCACCTCAACCAACGCAAAGGAATTCCAGAAGCGCACCTTCTTCTACGGACAGGACACTTGGCGCGTAACCAAGAATCTGACCCTGAACCTGGGACTTCGCTGGGAGCTTTACTTCCCAGAGGCCGTCAACGGTGCCGGCAACGGAGCCTTGCTTGATCTGAACGACGGCTATCTGCACGTTGCGGGCGTCGGTCAGGTTCCATCCGATCTTGGATGGAGCATTGACATGAAAAAGCAATTCGCGCCTCGCCTTGGAGTTACCTATCAGTTGGACGACAAGACGGTCATTCGCGCCGGCTATGGTCGCAGCTTTGACACCGGCGTCTTCGGATCCATCTTTGGTCACACAGTCACCCAGAACCTACCGGTCCTGGCCAATCAGCAAATCAATTCTCCGACAGCAACAGGCGAGGCGTTCAATCTGAGCGTTGGACCTACACCTTATGTACCTCTCAAGGTGCCGGCTAGCGGTTTGCTGCCCAACCCGGGTTCGCAGGTTAGTTCGAGTGCACGTGCGGTGCCTCTCAACTTCCCGACAATCGATGCCTGGAACCTCGCTGTACAACGAGCGATTACTCCGACCATGAGCTTGACCGTTGCGTACGTCGGCAACAAGGGAACGCATACTCTGGGTGATGGCGACAGCAATGGAACCAACCCCAACGAGTCATTTGTCACCCTTCCCGGTGCCTATAGCGTGACCGGCCAAACTCTGCACTTCGATCCTTCGGTGCCCGCCAACACAATCACTGCCGGCGGCGCCACATCGACTAACAACTTCCTGCAGCGTTATTACGGTGGCAGCCTCGCCGCATGCAGAGATTCCAACTACACAACTCCAAGCGAGCCTTTCATCCAGCCCGGTATGTGCGGCTGGACGAACAGCATCGCTTACAGAGGCGACACTGAAAACACAGAATTCGATGCGCTGCAAATCACCCTGGCGAAGCAGTATAGCCACGGCCTTGCAGTCACCGGAAACTATCAGTGGGCTTCAGCCTTTGGCGACACCTCCAACCTTTGGACCTGGAGCCACAGTCTCACTCACCTGCGTGACAGCCAGGTTCGTGCCCAGCAACTCACGACCTACGGCAGCTACGACCTTCCCTTCGGTAAGGGCAAGGAATTTGCCCAAAACGTCAACCGGCTGACCGACGAGATTATCGGCGGTTACCAGTTGAGCTTTGTTACGACCTGGTCGGGCGGTTTGCCGTTCTCGGTCAGCTACAACGAATGCGGTCAGAACGTCAACGATAGTCCGAACCCGGCAACCAGCGGCGGATGCGTTCCAAACGCGACGGGGAGAATGCACACAGGTCTCACCCCGTTTGTGACAAACTCCGGTGGTACGGGAACGCGGACCTACTACCAGGCTCAGACCACGAACGTGGTTACCGATCCAGGTACTGGCGTCTTTACCAATCCTGGCCTCGATCATTTCGGAAATGCTGGCCTCAACACCTATCGTGGCCCGTCGTTCTTCTCGACAGACATGGCCTTTACCAAGGCGTTCACCATTCATGAGAGCATCGTCACGAAGTTCCGCATGGATGCGTTCAACGCCTTCAATCACATCACAGCCGGTAACCCGGGCGGCAACATCGAGTCGACCGGTACCATCGGCGGTGAAGGTGGCGGATGCGGCGCCGGCAACGATTGCGGACCACGTCAGCTTGAATTCTCTCTTCGCGTGCAGTTCTAAGGCGCGAGGAGCCGCAACAAACCTGGAGGGGAGCTTCGGCTCCCCTCTTTCTTTGCTTTAACCGCGACGTTCCAAAGCCGTCCAACCCTCAGCAGATCGCACAGAGTTAAACTGAATTCATCAGGACAATTATGTTTCGCGTCATTACCACTGCAGTGCTCCTCGCCGCTTCGCAAGCAGCGCTCTTCGGACAACTCCAGCAGGGTTCAACTCCTTCTACGGAGAAATTACCTCCCGCCGCTACACTTGCAAGCGCCCAGGAACTTGCCGGCAAAGGCCGTCTCGACGCCGCCATGACGCAGTTGGATCAGTTGTCGCAACAAAGTCCGGAGCCCGCTGGTGTCGAGCGGCTGCGCGGTCTGATCTATTACCAGCGTGAACAGTTTGCGCCGGCGATCGACGCCTTCACGAAGGCCGCCAATCAGGATTCCAGCGATCACGAATCGGTTGAAATGCATGGAGTGAGCCTGTTCCGTCTTGGACGCATTCAAGAGGCAATTCCATTTCTTGAGAAGGGACGCGTCGGCGTACAGGGAGAGAACGTGGATCCCAATTACGTGCTGGCGCTTTGCTATGCCGACGTGCAGCGCTACGACGACGCGCGGCACGCATTTGCAGCGCAGTATGGTTTCGCGCCCGACTCCGCTGAGGCCTACCTTCTCGCCGGCCGACTCTTCCTGCGTCGCGAACTCCGGGACGAGGCGGGCGTCGAAGCCGGCAAGGCCCTGGAAATCAATCCTTCGCTGCCCCTTGCTCACGAGTTGCTCGGCGAAGTTGCGCTTTCAAGAGCCGACACGGCGGGGGCGATCCGCGAGTTTGAAGCGGAAGCGAAGATCAACCCGCTCAATCCCGACCTCTATGATCGGCTGGGTGATGCCTATCTGCGCAACGGACAGTTCGCCGAAGCGCAAAAGGCGTTGAATCGCGCCGTGCTCCTCGAACCGCAGGCCACCGGCCCCTATATCCTTCTTGGGGAGACATTCCTCAAGCTCAAGCAGCCCATCGAGGCGCTGCATTATCTCGATCACGCGGAGAAGATGGATCCTTCCAACTACATTACGCATAACCTCCTTGGGCAGGCGTATAAGGCAACCGGGCAAATCGATGCGGCGAATCGCGAGTTCCAGCTTGTGGTCGCAATTCAGCACCAGAACGATCCGAAGCCCGCGGGGAAGTAGGACGATGCTCCGCAACCGCACGCGATCCACCTTGGCCCTTGGCGTTCTCCTTGGAATCGCTCTTGCCGCAAGAGCGCAAGCTGGAAAGAAAGATTCTGCCGCTGCGGTCAAGCAGGCTGATGCGGCTTTCCACGAGGGGTACGCCGCACGCCAGGCCGGAAACATGGAGTTGGCGCGGGCCAAATTTGCTCAAGTCGTTCATCTGCAGCCGGAGATCGCCGAAGGACACGAAGCCCTCGGCGCGGTACTGGTGGAGTTGGGCAAGCCGCTCGAGGGCGCAAAGGAATTCGAAGCGGCCGAGAAGATCAAGCCCGACGACGACGGAATCGAGACCAATCTTGCTCTCGCGTACTACCAGGCAGGCGAACCGGCCCTGGCCATTCCGCATTTCGAGTCGGCACTGAGCCTGTCGCAGCAGCCGCAGCACCCAGCCCCCGAAGCAACGTTCTACGACGCATACGGACATGCACTCGCCGCGGCCGGCAAGCCAGACCAGGCGGTTCTGCAGTTCGTTGCGGAGGAATCGCTCACCGGTCCCCGCGCCGATCTCGAAGACGCAATTGGCACACTCGATGCGCAGCAGGCAAGATGGCAGGAGGCGCAAGAGAGATTCGAGCATGCCATCGCCCTGGATGGCTCGCTTGTTCGCGCGCGCATTCATCTCGGTCTGCTTTTCAGGGCACAGAAGAAGCTCGTCGAAGCACTGAACACGCTCTCGTCCGCGGCAGCCATAACGCCACCGAGCGCCGAAGCCCTGCTGGAGTACGGACGCACGCTGGCCGCCGCCGGCAAGGACGAGGAGGCCGTGCAGCAGATCAATGCAGCCGTGCAGGTCGACTCCAATCTGCCCGGTGTGCAGCTCGAACTGGGAATGGCACTGCAACGGCTCGGGCGCCAGCAGGAGGCGGTTCCCTGGTTTCAGAAGGCGATAGAGCGCGAACCTCACAACACGTCTGCGCTTACCAATCTCGGCTTGGCGCTTACGCTGACCGGAAAAGGCAAAGAGGGGCTCGATTATTTCAAACGCGCCATCGCCGAAAATGCGAAGGATCCAACCATCTACAAGGATCTCGGCGTCTGCCACGTCCAGCTTTCGGCATTCGATGAAGCAATCGACGATTTTCAAAAGGCCCTGGCGCTCGATCCCAACGATCCACAGCTTCACTACGATCTCGGGCTCGCCTACAAGTTCAAAGACCGGCCGCAGGATGCGATCGCGGAACTCAGCCGCGCCGGGCAGATGGATCCAGCACTGCAGGATCCGCCCTACACGCTGGGCATCTTGTACATGCAACTCGGCAAGCTTGATGAGGCCGTAACCGAGCTGAAGAAGGCAGTGGCGCTGCGTCCGGAAAACGGGGATGCGTGGGCAATCCTGGGCAGCACCCTCAAACAGGATTCCCGCCTTCCCGAAGCGGCGGAGGCATTGAAGAAGGCGATACCGCTGCTTCCGGCTCAGCCGGGCCCGCGCGTCACGCTTGCCGGCGTGCTGGCCGAGCAGGCCGGCAATCTCAGCACGCAGGCAGACGCCGCAGATGCAGCCGGCGATCAAAAGAAAGCCGAAGAACTGCGCGCCCAGATGAAGCAGCTTCGCACGGAAGCGGCAGACTACCGCAAGCAGGCAGCCGACCTCGCGCGAGGCGCTGTGAGCAGGCAGCGTGCCAACTTCGCATTGAACGCGGGCAACCAGCTGATGTTGCGCGGACAGATCGCCGACGCCATCACCCGCTATCAGGAGTCGATTGCGGCCGATCCCACCTTCGCCGAGGCGCATACTCAACTGGCAATCGCCTACGAGCGCCAGGGCCGGGCCGAAGAAGCCGCTGCAGAACGCGCCAAGGCCGCAGCCGCGGGAAAGGATCAGTAGTCGAGCAGCCGGACCTCGAGTCTTAATCGGACCGGCGATTCCATTTTGTTGTTGTATGCAGTGGCACGCGGGTCCTACATTGCTGCATATGAACTCGAATGGCCGCCGCTCCTTCCTCAAGCAGGCAGCAACCCTCGCCGGCGCGTTTTCCGTCAACAGCCTCTTCCACCAGGCGCACGCCGCCGAGTTTGCCGGCGCCGGGGCCAGGGTCGCGCATCTCAGTCCCGAGATGGCCGCGCAGGATGAAGACTACTGGAGCGTGATCCAGCGCGCCTACTCGGTCAATCCGAACCTCATCAACCTCAACAATGGCGGAGTATCGCCCGCGCCCATCGTGGTGCAGCAGGCCGTGGAGCGCTACAACCAGCTCTCCAACGAGGGACCTTCCTATTACATGTGGCGCATTCTCGACCAGGGCCGCGAGCCGCTGCGCGAAAAGCTTGCGCAACTGGCCGGCACCAAAACAGACGAAATCGCCATCAACCGCAACTCCACCGAGGCATTGAACACCATCATCTATGGACTCGATCTAAAGGCAGGCGACGAGGTCATTGGGACAAAGCAGGACTACCCCAACATGATCCAGGCCTACCGCCAGCGCGCCATGCGCGAGGGCATCGTCTACAGGCAACTCAGCTTTGACCTCCCTATTGAAGATGACGACCAGATCGTCAAGACATATGAACAAGCCATCACGCCGCGCACAAAGCTGATCCACGTCACGCACATGATCAACTGGGTAGGCCAGACCATGCCGGTGGCGAAGATTGCCGACATGGCCCACGCGCACGGCATCGAGGTGCTGGCCGACGGCGCGCACTCCTTCGGCCTGATGGACTTCAAGGTCACCGATCTGCACTGCGACTACTTCGGCACCAGCCTGCACAAGTTTCTCTCCGCGCCCATCGGCACCGGCATGATGTGGGTCAAGCAGGACAAGATCGAAAAGCTCTGGCCGCTGACCTGCAACTCCACCCCGCACAGCGCCGACATTCGTAAATTCGAAACCCTCGGCACGCGCAGTTTTCCGCTGGAACAGGGCATCGGCGAGGCCATCAACTTCCACGAGGGCATCGGCGCCAAGCGCAAGGAAGAACGCATTCGCTATCTGAAGAATTACTGGGCTTCGCGCGTGCAGGAAACAAAGAAGGTAAAACTGCACACGTCATTGAATGCCAAATACTCCTGCGCCATTTGCGGCGTGAGCATCGACGGCATGACGCCGGCGGATCTCGAGAACGCGCTCTTCAACCAGTACAAGATCCACACCGTCGGCATCGTCTGGGAGAACATCAGTTGCGTGCGCGTAACGCCCCACGTCTACACATCCATCGCCGATCTAGACAAAATGGTGCGGGCGATCAATACGTTGGCAGCCTAAAACCGAACAACTCGCCTGTAACTTCAAAGTGCTGGTCATCCCGACCGGAGCGGAGGGACCTGCGGTTGCTCTGAAGAATTTTAGGCTGGGCCTCCCAAATTAATCGTTACCAAGTTGTCGCTAAGAATCCGGTGCAATGGAATCACTGGCCCGTTCGGAACGCGGCATTGCTCCCGCGAGCAAAAGAAGAGTGCCGCAATACATCAGCGTATCGAAGAGATAATTCAGACCCTCGAGGCTGTCGCGCTCTGCCACTGCGATGGGCACGTACTCCACCAGAATTACAAAGAGCACGGTCAAGCCGATCCACGCCGCAGCAGTGCGGGTCTTCTTTCCGATAAGCAGGGGGATTCCCGCGATTACGTAGATCACTGCCGTCAGGTATGTCGAGATCGAATGTCCGAAGAGCCACGCAGGAGTCACCATTTCCAGCGGAATGCCGGGGACATGATCCGCGTGCAGGAATTGCTCAAACGCGTAAAACAGCACAGGAATGACAATGAAGTAGCGAGCGATTGTCGCAGCGACTCGGGCGGCGCGCGGGTTCTGTTGCTGGCTGAGGCTCGCTGCCAGCGCCAGCGGACCGGCGCAGAACGACAATTCCCTGCATGCGAGGATGATGGCAAAGCGATTGTGCGGATCCCGCATGCAGCCCGGCACGTCCATCAGCACGACGAAGAGAAAGAACATCAAGGCCAGCAAGCTTGATGAAAGACGGGGGCAAATTCCCGTGACGAGGCTGAACGCGGCTGCAATCAGGCAGGCGCCAACCAGGTACACCCAGAAGACATGCCACGGAATCCACGCCGGTACGATCGAGGCGATGCCCCTGGTGAGGGTAAAGTGTTCGGTGCCAAAGGCTGCAATGGGCACTGCATAGAAGAGCGGACCGAACAGAATCAGCTTGTCCAGTTTTGTCTCTGTTCGCCATTCACCGCGCAGAAAGATCGCCACGAGCCCAGTGGCAAAAACCAGTCCGGCGACCGCATACGACCATGTCACCTCAATCGGAATGGCGACCAGAGCCACGGCCGCCGGCGAAACCACCAGGCTGTCTCCCACGGGCATTCCCTCCTGCTTGATACGCCATGGTCTCTTGTTCGGCCACGACGCATTGAACTGATCCAAGGTAGTCGAATGCGTTTTCCGCGTATATGCGCAAGATTCAACCCACCGGATTCTGTTGTCAGGCGGTCTTGCAGTCGCGGGAATTGGCTGTCAGGACGGGACGGGTGGCCCGGTCGCTCGCATTTGGGGACCGGGGAGGGACGTCACCACCGACGTAGATTTGAGTTGCCCCCTACGCCTTCCCTTTCCAACCCAGCCAATCCAGAATCCACCGCCAGCTGTTGTCGAGCGTGTGAGGCGACGGCGGCGGCGGCAAAGCCGCAGTTGGAAAGACAACGGGCTTGCCGCGATAGCTTTCGGCAAGCTGTTTGAAAACCTGTCCGGCGGGCTTTACCTTTCCGTCGTTGGTCAGCAGTCCAAGGGTGTATTCGAGCGGATTGAAGTCGAATTTTCGATCCACATCGTGACTATCCCAGTAGCTGAACCAGCTCACTCCCTGTTCGATCGCCGCATGCACAGCCTTATCCAGCCACTCCGCCTGTTGCTCGTCGGTCAGTTCCTTGATGCAGGTGTTGAATTCGCCCGCCCACACCGGCTTCTGCTGGGTCCCTGCGTACGACCGGATCAGCGCCGCCATGGCCGCCAGCAGCTTCACGCTTGGCGGATCCATCGCTCCGCCGTACTTCATTGCACCGGTCCAGAAGGGATAGCAATGCATCACCGGCATGCGCTGATAGGCCAGAACTTTGGCCGAAAACGTAGTGTCTTCAAACCACGGATGATGGTCTACACCGTTCACATGCAGGTGATTGGGCAGCGCCGAGTTCATCAGTGAGAACATCCAGGTCATCCACGCGTCGCCGACCTGTGGCTTGGCACTCCAGCAGGTGTTGATTTCGTTGCCCATGTCGAAGCCGATAACGTTCCGGTGGGGCGAGAGGGTTCGGCTCAGCTCGCGGATGAAGAGATCCTGCGCATCATGCATCACCCGAGCGGCGAAAAATCCATCGGAGAGGCGGTTGAATGGCGGCAGGAAATACCAGCCGCTGAGCTGTCCTGTGAACACCGTCACCAGCGCGTCGAGATGGCGCTCGCCCATCATCGTAACCAACTGATCAAGGCGATCAAGATGCGCCGGGCTCACCCATTTCGGATTGGGCTGGAAGAACGGCCAGATCAGCAGAACGCGCAAGTGATCGGCTCCCAGCGCGGCGATCGCATCCAGATCCCGCTTGATCGGATCGGGATTCCAGTCGTTCCAGCAGAACCACCAGTTATGCGAAGGCGTGTAGTTGACTCCAAAACGATGGCGCAGCGGATCGAGCCGGGTCGATGCCGGATTGTCCGCGGCTGCGAACGCGCGCGTGATCGAGCCTCCCCGTGCCGCCATTGCGGCGCTAGCCGCTGCGCTCGTTGCCATGAATCTTCGTCGGTCCATTCTGTTCTTCCTCGTGACGACAACAAAGCCTATTCCGAACGGCGAAGCACGTCCAGCAAACGCACGTGCCGCGGGCGGTCCATGTGCCAACGATGTCCATTTCACCAGGCAATCTGGGTGCCCCAGGTCCGTGTTTTCTGACCTGGGAAAGCACGAACCTGCCTGACTCTGCAAACTCGCGCGAAGCGCGCTCGACTCCACTGACCCACAACTGTCAAGCCCCTTGCGCGCATTTAGTTGCTAAGTTCCTCAATCCACTCGCACGATTTCCGCCGACGATTTGCAGGTAATTTAGGGCTCCGGGAGCACAATAACATCATGCCGAATCTCTCATGGACATCAACCTGAATCTCTCCTTCCTGATCGCAGAGCAAGGGCCATTAAGTCCTTTGCAGAGAGGAATCTACGGCTAAGCTTATTTATTGCAGGAATCTGCAGCCACCCCCTGTCCGGAAGCTCATGATTTTAGAGAACTTCTCTAAAGAGATGGGGTAATAGGGGGTAAAGGACAACCAAATGGTTGCATATATCGATTGCAGCGCCCTCTGTCCTCATGAAAGACAGGCCGCCCCAAAACGTCACTCTTTCGGAAACACCCCTGCCGCACGATCCACAACCTCGCCGACCTAGAATGAGATGTGCGCAAAGCCATCTCTTTTGTACTTCCGTTCGTAATCCTTATTCCCACTGCGATCTTGGTGGGCTGTTCCTCTGCACCTGCGATTGACCTGCCAACGCCGGTCAGCACCATAGGGCAGGCCACGCCGGTCAGCGTTCATGTCACCGATCCGCACGGTGTTCGCAGCATCTCGGCTACCGTGGAGCAGAACGGCGTCAAATACCCCGTCTGGCAGATGGTGCAACCTTCCAAAGCGAAGGAGGCGACGTTCAATTTCACAGCCGGCGTAAAGACCACGCCGCAGCTCAAGGACGGCAAAGCGAAACTCATCGTCGAAGCCTCTTCGAACGGCATGTTTCACAAGGTGTCGCTCATCGAGAGAGATGTGACCGTTGTGACGCAACCACCCACGGTAAGCGTCGATTCCGAACAGCACTATCTCTACATCGGCATGGCCGATCTGGCGACCTTCAATGTATCCGGAGCCTATACGGCGGCCGGGGTGCGCGTGGGCGACCAGTCGTACCGCGCATGGCCGCTGCCAGGCGGCAAGCCGGGCCTGTTTTCCTTGTTCGCTTTTGCCTGGAACATGCCGCAGGGCACGATTCCGCTGGTCTTTGCCTCGAACGGCGCGGGCAACGATGTAACCAGCCCCATCGTCGTCATCTTTCCGAAAAAAGAGCAGCCGCATTACACCGTTCACGACCTGCAAATCAGCGATGCCTTCATGCAGAAAGTGGTGGGCGAACTCGATTCGAACGGCTCAGGCGACATGGTTGCGCGCTTCGTCAAAATCAATACCGAGATGCGCAAGTCGAACAACAAGACGCTTTCCGATCTCCGCTTCAAGACCGCCGATCACTTCCTGTTCTCGCAGACATTTCAGCGCCAGCCGCATTCGCAAGCCGAAGCCACCTTCGCCGATCTGCGCAACTACATCTACCAGGGCAAAAAGATCGACCAGCAGGTCCACCTTGGCTATGACCTTGCCGTTACGCAACACGTAGGCGTTGAGGCGTCAAACGACGGCCGCATCGTCTGGGCTGCACCGCTCGGCATCTATGGCAACTGCGTCGTGGTCGATCACGGCTACGGACTGCAGACGATCTACGGCCACATGAGCCACATCGACGTCCACGAAGGCGACATGGTGAAGCGCGGTCAGGTCATGGGCCAGAGCGGCATGACGGGCATGGCCGGCGGCGATCACATCCACTTCGCCATGCAGCTTGATGGCGTGCAGATCGATCCCAAGGAATGGTGGGACCCGCACTGGATCCAGGACCACATCACGAAGCGCATCGACGCCGGTATGGCACCCGTTTCCGAGGCCGCGGCTGCTCCCTACAAACGGCAAGCTCACCCGGCCAGATCGAGAAAGCGTCGGCGGTAACAGCTTTTTGGGTTGCACCGCTCCGCTGTTCCTCTGCCGGTGCCCGATAGACGTGTTCGTCGCTATGGCGGCATAAGCCTTAGGAATGCTATGCTTTCCCGCTATGAAGTCGAGGCTGTACTTTGCTCTCGCTTGTTTCCTTGCAGCATTCTTTGGAGCCGGATCTTCAACCTTTGCCCAGCAGTCTGATCCGGCGATCACGTCGCTAGAGGCTCGTCCCTCGCCCGCATGGCTGAAATCGGGCACCATCTATCAGGTCTTTGTGCGCTCGTTCTCGCCGTCCGGCGATCTGAACGGCGTAACCGCGCGCCTCGACGACCTGCATATGTTGGGCGTGAACATCATCATGCTCATGCCAATCCATCCCTACGGCCAGGTTAAGAAAAAGGGCTCACTCGGCAGTCCTTACGCCGTAAGCGATTACTACGCGATCGACAAGCCGCTCGGCACCAACGACGATCTGCATCGACTTGTTGTGGAAGCACACAAGCGCGATATGAAGGTCATCCTTGATATGGTGGCCAATCACACCGCATGGGACAGCGTGATGATGGCGCACCCTGAGTATTACAAGAAGGATAAGAACGGCAACGTCACTTATCCTCACGACTGGACCGACGTTGCAGCGCTCGATTATGCGAATCCCAAGCTCCGACGCTACATGACCGATGTCCTGGTTTACTGGATCAAAAACTTCGATCTGGATGGATACCGCTGCGATGCGGCTGGCGAGGTGCCTACGGACTTCTGGGAACAGGCACGCAAGGAACTGGACCAAGCCAAGCCCGACATTATCATGCTCGCCGAAGCGGAAAAGCCGGAACTATTGCGCAGCGCATTCGATATCGATTATGCATGGTCCATGATGCACACCCTCAACGATGTAGAGATCGATGGAGCGCCCGCTACCAAGATCAAAGAGACGATGGAGCAGCAGCAGGCACTGTTTCCCAAAGGCGCGTTACACATGCGCATGAGCGACGATCACGACGAGCTTCGGGCCACAACGCGGTACGGCTTTTCGGGAGCCATAGGTGCGTCGGCGCTGATGTTAACGCTAGACGGCTCGCCTTTGATCTACAACGGCATGGAAGTGGGTGACTCGACGCAGTCCGGAGATCCTGCCCTGTTTGAGCCTCAGAAAATCTTCTGGGGAGCGGTGAAGTGGCATCCTGAGTACCCAAGGTTTTACGAGGCGATGACCACTCTCCGGCACGATCACCCAGCGCTACAGCAAGGAGCAACCATATGGTTGCACAATACCGATGAGCGTCATGTGGTTACCTATCTGCGCCGCGCGGGCAGCGAAGAGTTTCTGATCGCGGTGAACCTGTCGAATACGCCCTTCCGCGGAACCGTGGAAGCCGCCGGGAATTGGAAGGAGATCGAACTTCCAGTCTCGAAACCTGAACCTGATGCCGTTCCGTTTCTTTCGCTGAACGCGTTCGAGGCTCGCATTTTTCAAAAGCAAGCCCAGTAGGAAGAGCTCATGACCACGTCACAAATCGAACCGGCTGGAACCAAAACTGTCACATACTTCCGCAAGCCCGAGCGCAGCTTCTGGCAGATTTGGAACATGAGTTTCGGCTTCCTTGGCATCCAGTTTGGCTGGGGCCTGCAGATGGCGAACATGAGCGCCATCTACGAATACCTGGGCGCGCGAGCAGACCAGATTCCGATTCTCTGGCTTGCCGCTCCGCTCACTGGATTGCTGATTCAGCCACTGATCGGGCACGCCAGCGACCACACATGGGGCCGCCTCGGACGTCGCCGACCTTACTTTCTTGCAGGCGCGATCCTGAGTTCGCTCATGCTTCTCTTCATGCCAAATGCATCGGCATTGTGGATGGCCGCAGGCATGCTGTGGATTCTGGACGCTTCGATTAACGTGAGCATGGAGCCATTCCGCGCATTCGTTGCCGACATCCTGCCGGAGGGCCAGCGTACCTCCGGCTTC
Source organism: uncultured Acidobacteriaceae bacterium (assembly GCA_963838295.1). Lineage (GTDB taxonomy): Bacteria > Acidobacteriota > Terriglobia > Terriglobales > Acidobacteriaceae > Telmatobacter. The sequence goes on along the minus strand of CAWIQS010000014.1, from coordinate 134,940 downwards.
GCCATGCAGAGCTTGTTCATCGGGCTCGGCGCATCGTTCTCATCAGCGCTGCCGTATATCCTCACCAACGTCTTCCACATGCAGCAGAAGGTGGGAGATACGCGAGCGGTTCCAACTGTCGTGCGCATCTCGTTCTACGTGGGAGCGGTGGCATTCATCGGCGCGGTGCTTTGGACCATCATCACCACCAAAGAATATCCGCCGCAGGATATGGAGGCTTTTCGCCGCGCAAAAGCTGAAAAGACAAGTCTCGCCGCGAGCGCGCGCGAGATCTTTGCGGCCATCGCAGAGATGCCCGACACCATGCGCAAGCTCGGCCCTGTGCAACTGCTGACGTGGCTGGGTCTCTTCTGCATGTGGCTCTACTTCCCCGTCGCGGTGGCGCACAACGTGTTTGGAGCCAGCGACACGAGTTCACCGCTCTATCAGGCGGGAGTGGAGTGGGGCGGCAATTGCTTTGCGATCTACTCCATTGTCTGTTTCGCGTTTTCATTTGCGCTGCCGAGCCTGGCTCGCAAACTGGGCCGCAAAAACACGCACACCGTTTGCCTGATATGTGGAGCGCTGAGCCTGATGTCGGTCGCGCTGATTCATAACAAATATGTACTGCTCCTGACGATGGTCGGCGTCGGCATTGCGTGGGCCAGTACTCTGTCGATGCCTTATGCGGTGCTTGCGGCCTCGTTACCGCCTGCTCGGACCGGCGTGTACATGGGCATCTTCAACTTCTTCATCGTCACGCCCGAGATTCTGGCGTCGCTGTTCTTCGGCTGGTTCATGATCCACATGCTCCACAACAATCGCATCTATGCCATTATTGCCGGGGGCGTTTTCATGCTGATTGCGGCACTCCTGATGCAGCGTGTGCGCGATCCGCAGACGCTGAGCGTGCAAGACGTGTAGCTTCACGACGGTGCGGCCTATTTGTCCGGGTTTGCGCCGGCGCCTTTGTTTGCGACCTGGGCCAGGAGCGCATGCAACTGGCTGATTCCCTCGGTAAGCGCCGCCGGGCCGGGTTGCAGAATCAGCGACGAGGGAATCTCGAAGAGCTGATCACGGCGGATCGCCGCAATCTGATCCGCACCCGCGCGGGATCTGATTTCGTCGAACTTTACTTTCATCCCGCACCACGAGGCGAAGATCACATCGGGATTGAACTCGACGACCCTGTCCCAGAAGACCACCCGATCCTGCGCCTTCCTGCATCTGCGAAGTTCGGGAAAGATGGGCTGGCCGCCTGCAATCTCCACCAGTTCTTCAACCCACTCGATGCCGCTGATGATGGGATCGTTCCACTCTTCGAAAAACACGCGCGGCCGAAAGGGAAATGTCTTTGCCGACGCGGCGATGCGTTCGAGACCCTGGGAATAGGAGCGAATCAGGTCATCGCCCTGCGCCTGTTTGCCCAAGATGCGCGAGATCATGGCGATCGTCTCGAAGATCTCCGCGATGCTGCGTTGATTGCAATTCAGTACCGTGAAACCGCGCAGAGAGGCCTCGCGCGTTATCTGCGCCTGAACATCGGAGTAGGTAATGATCAGGTCCGCCTTGAGTTCGGCGATCGCTTCGAAATTCGCATCGCGAAAAGTTGAAACCCGCGGCTTCTGCCGCACTTCCGGCGGCCGGGTCGAGAACCCCGAGACACCGGCGATCCGATGCTGCTCGCCGAGCAGATAGATCAGTTCGGTTACCTCGTCCGAGAGACAGACGATGCGATTGGGGAAGGATTGGAACTCCGGCTGGGGGAAGGAATGAGGCATAAGGGCGAACGATTTTATACGAATGAATACTGTATGATGCAATGCGATACAGTATTTGTGTGCGAAACCGCAGAGATGGAAAGATCATTTCACGATTCGAAGGCGTCTGCCAACCCGAGAAGGAGATTCGGAATATGAGCAGGTCGAATATTCGGCGCGTCTCCATCTGGTCCTATAGCGCATATCGGGTTATTTGCCTGCTTGTGTTGGTGCTCAGCAGCTGCCAAAACAGTCAGCGCGTAAGCCTGACCATTTCAGCGGCGGCAAGTCTTCAAGGCGCGCTCGGTGAGATCGAAACCGCATACTTCTCCGGCCACCCGAAAGTGGAATTTCGCAACAACTTCGGATCGTCGGGAACGTTAGCTCGCGAGATTGAGCAAGGCGCTCCGGTCGATGTATTTCTGTCGGCCGCAGGAAAACCAATGGACGATCTGGAAAACAAGGGATTGATTACGGCAGGAACTCGGCAGAATATTCTGCACAATTCGCTGGTCCTGATTGCGCCGCTTGATTCGAAGTTGCTGGGACCCGAAGGGCTGGCCGATCGATCGATTCGGATTATTGCGGTTGGCGATCCCGCGAGCGTACCCGCTGGGCAGTATGCGCAGCAAACTCTGAATGCCCTTCACTTGAACGACCAGGTGAAGGGAAAGCTCGTTTTGGGCAAAGATGTTCGCCAGGTGCTGACTTTCGTGGAAACGGGCAACGCGGATGCGGGCTTTGTGTATGCGACCGATGCAAAGATCTCCGGCAGGGTTCGCGTGGTTGCGACCGTGCCGGAATCTGCGCATGAGCCAATCGTCTACCCGGCGGCCGTGGTAAAGACGAGCGCGAATCAGGATGCCGCGCGCACATTTGTAGAGTTTCTAGGCAGCGCGGCGGCCAAGGCGATCTTCACCAGAAACGGATATACACTGGCTGCACCGTGATCCTGCCTGCTGATACGTCGCCGCTGGTCATTTCGCTGGCTACGACTTGTGCTGCGACCGTGGCCACGTTTTTTCTGGGGATGGTCGCGGCACGGATCATGTACGACATGCGCGGCGGCCTTAGAGCATGGATCGATGGACTTCTAACTCTACCTTTGGTGCTTCCGCCCACGGTCGTTGGCTTCTTTCTTCTGCTGATTTTCGGAAGACGGAGTTTCATTGGGCGCGCTCTCGAGCATGTGGGGCTCTCTATAGCATTTTCGTGGCCTGCGACAGTTATCGCTGCCACCGTAATTGCGTTTCCCCTGATGTACCGGACGACGCTCGGCGCGTTCGACCAGGTGAACCCCTCGCTTCTGCAGGCGGCACGAACGCTGGGAGCAAGCGAGTGGGCTGTTTTTCGCCGCGTGCTCTTGCCGCTGGCAGGACCGGGCGTGATTGCAGGCACCGTTCTGGCCTTTGCGCGTGCGCTGGGTGAGTTTGGTGCGACGTTGATGCTGGCGGGCAATATTCCCGGACGCACGCAGACCATGCCGATTGCAATCTTCTCCTCTGCTGAAGCAGGGGATATGCATACGGCTCTCCTGTGGGTCTGCCTGATCGTGATCTTCTCGCTGGCAATCATCCGCCTGTTGAATGTGCAGAAGAAAACGCGAGCCATTGAGCGAACGGAGCCGGACACGCCCGGCTCGGAACTCTCCGAGCAAATGCTTCCGGTCATTCCGTCCAGTAATGCCAGCAAATCTGCCGGTGCGCTAGATGTCGAAATAGAGCGGAACCTGGAAAACTTCACCTTACGCATTGCACTCAGCGGCGGCAAAGGAACAATCGGACTGCTAGGGCCGTCGGGCTCAGGGAAATCGATGACGCTGCGCATGATTGCCGGCGTCTCAACGCCAGACCGGGGGCGCATTGTTCTCAATGGCCGGGTTCTCTTTGACAGCACCACAGGACAAAACACTCCGGCGGCAGGCAGGCGCGTGGGGCTTGTGTTCCAGGATTACGCGCTGTTCCCGCATCTTACCGTGGCGGGGAATGTCGGGTTCGGCTTGGCTCACTTTCCCAAGAACGAGAGGGCCGCGCGCATGTGGAAGCAACTCGAGCAGATGGGAATCGCCGAGCTGGCGAATCGGTATCCCAGTCAGATATCCGGCGGCCAGCGGCAACGCGTGGCGATTGCGCGATGCCTGGCGATGGAGCCGGATGCATTGTTGCTCGACGAACCCTTCGCCGCGCTCGATCCTCACTTGCGCAGGCGGACCGAAGAGCAGCTCCGTGCTACGCTGGCAGGTTTCAGTGGGGCGGTGGTCTTCGTCACGCACGATATGGAGGAAGCCTTCCGCTTCTGTTCTGAGTTGCAAGTGCTGGATAACGGCCGCGTGATCGCAAGCGGACCCAAGCACAAGCTCTTTGAAGATCCGCGTACGGTGGCGGCGGCCCGGCTGACGGGCTGCAAGAACATTGCGACGGCAAAGCGTCTTGGTGGCGATTCCATTGAAGTGGATGCATGGGATTGCCGCCTGCGGACGGCAGTCGAAGTTCCAGAGGGACTTACGCATGTCGGATTTCGTTCGCACCAATTGGCTTTTCAAAAAGCCGGCGGCGGCGAAAACACATTTCCATGCTGGCTCGTGAATACAAGTGAAGCCCCGCATGAGATGACCCTCTATTTACGGCTGCATTTCGAGCCTTTGCCAGGGCAGACGCCTCATCTGCAGGCCGATGTCACAAAAGAAGTCTGGAGAACTCTCTCTTCACAGCCGCAGCCCTGGAACATCACGCTCGACCCTGGGCGGCTACTGCTTCTCGAAGGCTGATAATCTCGTGGAGCTTGTTAATAGCGGGCAACTCGGGAGACATGGGCATCGCCTCGTAACAACGGACCAGGACCCAAACGACAAATCCTGGCCCGCTAACCTGCACACATCGGATTGATCCATTGGAATCTTTTACTGGTGATCCGGGAGAGTCAGGCGTTTCGCTGAGTGTACGAAGCAGCCGGTCGAGATCAATCCACCGGTTGCATTGAAGTCCAGGACAACACCTGCAGAGGTGAATTGGCCTTCCTACAGTGGCGCTGCTTTTATCGGCGGCGCTCGGGTTCCTGTGGTTTCGCGGGAAACCGGCGGAGCTGCCAGTTGCGCGCATGAACATCCTGCTTCCTGACAAGGCGCGCATCATGTCCCTGGCGGTTTCTCCAGACGGCCGCGCCATCGCTGTAGTTCTTCTGAAGGAGGGAAAGCAGCAGATTTGGGTGCGCGCCCTCGATAGCCTTGAAATGACGCCTCTGGCCGGGACCGATAATGCCGTGGACCCTTTCTGGTCTCCAGACAGCCGGCTGATCGCCTTTTTTGCAGATGCCAGGCTGAAGAAGGTCGACCGTTCGGGAGGGCCGGTGCAAACGCTCTGCGACGCACTGGGAGCAGTCGGCGGAACCTGGAATCGCAAGGGCGAACATCTTGATTGGCGCCCTGGGCCGGGTGCAACGAGTCTCTGATGCTGGCGGAACGTTGTCGAATCTTCCGGGACACTCGGACAGGACCGAGCTCTATCCCATTTTTCTTCCGGATGGGCGTCATTATCTTGGTACGCGCGAACTCTATGCGGGTCCTGCTGAGGCGGGGGTGTGGCTGAATTCGATGGACGGGCTGGAGAGTCGGCGAATCCTTCCCGATGTTTCGAGCACCTCAATTGTTGAAGCGCACGCCGGGAGCCACATCGGCGCGGTGTTGTTCACCCGCGCTGGGACGCTGATGGCCTTGCCGTTTGACATGAAGCAACTCCAGGCGACCGGCGAGCCGTTCCCGGTGGCTCAGAGAATTGCGGTGGGCACAAACTCCCATTGGCTAGCCGCCTCCTCCGATAACGCAGTGCTGGCATACGTTTCCGGGCGAGAGCAATCGCCGGCAGTATGTCTGGCGCGACCGCAAAGGAAAGAACATGGGAGCGTTCGGTGATGCGGGCGGCGTGGTCATGATTTCTCCGGACGGAAAGCAGCTCGTTGGGGATCCAAAAGGGGCGATAACGTTGCTCGAATTCGGAGGCGGGGTGGCTACGCCGTTGACCGTGGGGTCAGCTGGGGGCATGAACCCAGCGTGGTCACCCGATGGCCGCTACGTCGCTTATTGGGGATCGCGCGGCATTTATCGAAAAGCCACGAGCGGAGCGTATCTGATTGGAGGATGAGTTCTGCGGGTGCCGCTGGCTGTTCCCAAGAGCTGGTCACCCGATGGGCGCTATCTTATCTATGCGCAGATCAATCAGGGAACGGGTGCAGATCTCTTTGCGCTGCCCATTGGACAGTCCGACAAACCTCCACTGGTTCTGGCACAGACACAGGCAACTGAAGACCAGGGACAGTTTTCGCCGGATGGGCACTGGGTCGCTTACACCTCAAACGAGTCCGGCCTGAGCGAGATCTATGTCATTCCCTTTCCGCCTGTTCAGAATGGCGGTAGATGGATGGTGTCGCGGGGCGGAGGTGTCCAATCTCGTTGGCGGCGAGATGGCAAGGAGCTGTTCTACATCTCGCAGGACTGGAAGATGATGGCCGTGGATGTGACCGCGAGTTCATCTTTCCACTCCGACACTCCGCACGCTCTGTTCGACACGGAGATGCTGGATACAGGGATTCGCACGGGCCCGATGAGCTGGGACATCTCGCGGGATGGCAATCGCTTCCTGATTATCAGCGACAGCTCCCAGGAGACCCCGTCGATGAACTTGATTCTGAATTGGCGGCCGGATCAGCAAAAGTGAGTCGCCTTTACGAGCTTCCGCAACTTTCCAGAGCCGACGTCAATGGGTCGTCTGCTTTGGGAAATTGATATAGAGCGGACTGCTCAGCAATAGCAACTTGCCGCTGCTGTCTCGCACCTCCGAGCGCAGCCAATGCGGGCCCGGGTCAATGGGGACGTTGAACGTCGACGAAGCGTCTTCGTTGCTCATTGGCACAGTGGCGGGTGAGCCGGTCTCTTCGCCATCCAGCAGCAGGTGAACCAAGGCACCCGCACAGCCGGCGGTGTGGACCTCGATGTGAATGGGCGCGGGAGCGGCAACGGCCAGTGTTCCACCCATTCGCGCGTGAGCGCTGCCGGACTCTGCCTCGATGTCTATTTGCTTGTCATGCGAAGCTGCGAGATCCACGAACGTTCGCCCTGCACGAATGCCCTTGAGGATGGCTGGAACGGATAGCTCATCCGCTTCTACGGCGGTGGTAGGCCAACCGATTGATCCCGGTGGCCCGGGCGGGTGCGTTGCGTTGTGGCTGTCACTGCCTCCGATAGCAGCCAGGCGATGGCCATCGCGAAGTTGGGCATCCCAATACTTTGCACTTGAAAGCATGATCTGGCCGCCGTTGATGACTTCCACGGCTGTGAAGAGGCTCATGTCGGCGCTTGCCGCCGGCTCCCATCTGCAACCCATGCAGATTGCGCCGCCAGGCGCTTCCGCGTGATTGACGGATGCGATGCCGCCCTTCGATTCGATATCCCGCAACGCGGTGTTCAAATCAAGCGCACCGGGGTTTACGCGAAAGTCTACAAATTGCGTGACTCCGAACATGTTGAAGTGTCCGTAGAACGTCGTCATCTCGCGCCCCGGAATCAGGAGTACGTGATCGAAGTACGGCTGCAACTCGCGCTCGGCGTCGTATTGCGAATCCGCATTGTGATCAGTAATTGCGATGAAATCCAGGCCGCGCGCAGCCGCCGTTTGCACGCTGAGGAAGAGCGGACAAGGAACCATCTTGCCGCTCTGGCTGGGGCAACTGCCATCGCTATGCGCCGTGTGCATGTGCAGATCACCGCGATACCAGCGAGTCCCCTTTTCCAGCGGATTCGCAGCAAAGCCGGCATCCTCGTCGCGCGCGTTGAAGCGGATTTCAGCGCGATAATGGGCTACACTTTGCGGGCGAATATTCGGCACAGCGATGAGCAGACGCCACTGCCCGGCCGGAATCGCTCCTGGCAAATAGGAAGGAGTCGCATCGGTCTCGCTGATGGTGAAGTGGCTCTTGTTGCCGCCGCTCTCTCCGCGAAAGCGTTCCGGGTCGAATACTCCCAGATCGAGGGTCGCGCGCTCTTCCTTTGCGGTGTACTGGAAATCTACGCTGATGCGATGGGTGCCCACCGGCACGGTGAAAGGAACTTCGAAATAGGATTTGTTCTGCGCGCCCGTAACGTCACCTGTGAGAATCATGTCCGGCGCGGTCTTCTGCTGAGCCCACCCCAACGCCGCGAAGATCAATAGCAGAAGACAGACGGATTCTACCCATCTCTTGATGGCTGGCAAGAACACTCCCCCGTTGTGGATCCGGCGCGTCTGGACCAGGATCCGTCACTTCATTCTAGAAAATGGACGCCCTGTATCCGCGGCTGTTCTCCATCGGATACGGGGCGTGTTGACTCTCAGCGGCACAACATCATTCGTTTAGTAAAAGAACTTCAGCGCCAGCTGCAGCGTGCGGGCGCCAAAGTTCTCGTTGCTGTTTTTGGTGCTGGAGATGTTGCTGAACTTTGCGGTCGTGAAGTTCAGCTGGCTTGTCGGTTGTGAGAAGGGTGGTGTGTTGGTCGTGTTGAAAGCCTCTGCCCTGAATTCAAAACGGGTCGTGTCGTTGATGCGGAAGTTTTTCATGATCGAGGAATCCAGGTTGCTGAAGTTTGGTCCGCGCGCCTGCTCCTGCCCGCCGCCGAGTGGACTGTAGTCAGTTTGCCCGATTGCGGTCGCCGTTGGCGGCTCCGCAAAAGCGCCTGGATTCAGCCACTGCGTAACCTTCCGTCCGCCGGCGTAGAGGCCTTGCCCAGACACGACATTGGCAAAGCACCCATAATCGGCAGTCGTCGCCACCGGGCAGTTGATCGTGAACGGCTGGCCGCTCTGATGCGTGTAGAAACCGTTGATGATCCATCCCCCCAGGATCGCGTCAACGCCCCGGTTTGCATTTGCCATGAATGCGCGTCCATGACCGAAAGGCAGGTCGTAAGTGCCTGCGATATGGACGATGTTTGTGGCGTCACTGTCACAGAGTGCGTAGTCCGCATTGATTCCGAAGTTAGGAAGCCACTCTGCACGATACTGCTGATTCTGCGATGCCTGGGTGTGCTGATCGGTCATGCACTTGCTCCAGGTGTAGTTGCCGAGCAGGTAGAGGCCAGCGCTCAGCTGATGCTCATACGTCACCTGCAGTGAGTTATAGCTGCTGACCGCATTGGTGGTTTCATAGGTCGAGTTGCGAGCGAAACTGGGGTAAGGGATGTAGAGCTGGGAGTTTGTTCCCGGCGGGAGTATCTGCGTATTGCCATTGTTGTATCCCAAGTTATCGAGGTGACGACCCTGGGTACCCACATACCCAGCCTGGATTGAGTCGTGCGGCGTAAGCAGATACTGAAGGGTCAGATTCTCGGTTTGGATATAAGGCGTCTGGAAGTTGTACTGGCGGCCATATAGATTTAATCCCAATCCTGTGCTGACGGTTGGATCCTGGAAATTGTATTGCGTGAATGCCTGCTCCATCGTCGCCGGTTGTCCGTTGGGGAGCAGAAGCGGGTGCTGGGAGTCTGGGCTCGGGAAGGTCTGTGTATACACAAACGGGTAATTGGTTCCGAGCGTGCCTCCATAGCCGAGATTGCCCAGGGCCCCGTATGCTGTGCCGAACCCGGCGCGCGCGACCACTTTTGGCGTTACGCTATATGCGAATCCTATCCGTGGCGCGAAGTTGCTTTTTTGCGCAGATCCCAACGTGAGGCTTGAGACGCAATCCAACGCGATGTTACTCGCGGTCAGCAGAGAGTTGAATGCTGCGGAACGCGGCACTCCGCAGCCTTGCTTCGATATGTAGTAGGTCCCGGTGGCGCCGTTTCCGCCAACCGGAACGAAGTTCGCCTGGTAGCCGCGCGTCTCGGCATAGGGCGTGAAATAGTCCCACCGCAACCCAAGATTCACAGTCAGCCCGGGTGTGACCTTCCAATCGTCCTGGCCATAAGCGCCCCAGTACCAGCGGTGATCGTCGGTAGCGGCAATATTGGAACCGGAGAAACTGCTCATGCCGCCTACGTAGTTGATGCCGCCAGACGTTGACGTTATTGGGGTGAGAAGGAGATCGCCGATCCCGTTCAGACTGCTGTTCTTATTGGGAACGTCGGTGTACTGTCCGTTAAAGTTGAAATCCCCTCGCCCTTGTGGCGGCTGCGAAATGTCGCCCTCCAAATCGTCGATCTGGACGCCGGTCTTAAACGTGTGATTGCGATACACCTTGGTTACGCCGTCTACACCCTCGATGCTCCAGACATACTGCAGCGTCGGAGTGAAGTTGCCTACGCCGATGTGGGTGAGTCCGCTGATAGTGATCGGCGGAAGGCCGCCGTTGTTAGCCACTTGTTGCACTCCCTGGATGCCATACTTTGCAGGAATTCCGAACGTGTTGCCGTAGAAGGACTGCTGCAGCTTGTCGCTGTGGACCATCCCTACATGCATTTCGTTCGTCAGCGTGGGGGTTACGATGCGCGTATATCCCACTGCCCACGCGTAGGCAGGCAAGCTATCGTTGCGTCCGCCGGTTTCTCCAACGGCTACACCCGGCAGATTTGAGGGAACTACGACGGCAAAGAGGCTTCGATCAAACACTCCGAACAGCATGTTTCGCTCGTTGATGTTTTCGTCGATCCGTATATCCCACGTATTGGTGTTCTTGTATTCGATGGGAACGTAGCTAGCGAAGTTATTAACTAGTGTTCCTTGAGTTTCCGGGGCCGGATAAACGCCCAGCAGAGCGACGGCGTTCGGATCGAGGCGGGACGTTGGAATGATATTCAGCAGCGCTTCTTGCGCGGGAGTAGCGAAGTTTTTCGTGTTGTTGCCGGTAAAACTCGGGCATCCGCCAGAGGAGCAGTTGTAGAAAGGATCGCGCACGTAACTACCTGCCGTTCCAGTCAGTCCCGTGATGGGGTCCAGTCCGCTCGTCGGAATCTGGCGCGTGCTGGCCGGGTCGAGAATTGTCCCGTGAGGAAATGTCCGTCCCAATGCGTCGGTTGCCGAGCCGCTGTTGTATGTGATGTTGTCCTGAAGGTTTGAAAAGCCGCTGCTGACCATATTCGTGGTCGGCACAGTCTCTCCACCCGCCGGTACCGGCAACACATACCTTCCTCCCTGATAGTCAAAGAACCAGAATGTTTTGCCTTTGCCGTTCAGTATGTGAGGGATGAGAACGGGGCCGCCCGCCGTGCCTCCAAACAAGTTCTGGTGATAGGAAGGGATGGGTTTCGCTACGCCGTTCACGTTGTTGAAGTAGTAATTGGCATTCAAGTCGTTATTCCGCACGAACTCCCACAGGTCGCCGTGGAGCCCGCTGGTCCCCGATTTGATCGCCGCATTGACGATGCCGCCCGTGGAGTGGCCGAACTCGGCGTTAAAGTCGCCACTTTGCAGCGTGAATTCCTGCACGGCGTCCGGGGGTGGAACAATCGCGGCATTGGTCAGCGTATAGTTGCCGCCGTAAAACTCGATGTTGTCGTTGATGCCGTCGAGGCGGAAGTCGTTTTGCCAGACATTCCCGCCATTGACCGAATAGTAAGCGCTCTCGGAACTACCCGCATCGGCCGTAACGCCTCCGGGCGCAGCGGCTGCAACACCGGCGGACATTTGCCCGAGCGAACCCCAGTCTCGAGTTGCAAGCGGCAGATCATTTAATTCCTGGTTGACGATTGTCTGGCCGACGGCCGCATTCTCTGTCTCGAGCAGCGGAGCTGCGGCGGTTACGCTGACACTTTGTTCCACATTGCCAGTGGAAAAATGAATGTCGATCGTCAATACCTGTTGCACATGGACATAGACCCCGTGCACTACATATTTTTGGAATCCCCCCGCCTCCGCTGAGACCGTGTACTCGCCGGGCATTACGCCGTCAAAGACATAGGTCCCGGTCTGCGTAGACTTGGTCGTGGTGCTGACGTTCGATGCATCGTTGGTCAACACGATCTTCGCGTTCTGAATCACTGCGCCGCTCGGGTCCTCGACCGTTCCGGTGACCTCTCCACGATCAAGCTGGGCCGACAGACGGCTGGGAAGACCGAGAAAGACGAGCAGACTCAAGATCGGTAGCCATAGGGACGCGACTCTAAAACACATCTGAGCTTTCAAATTTGCCTCCATAGGGAAGAATCTTGGGGTGGACAGTCCTCTACCGGGACTGGTCGGTGTCCAGCAAGCCGAACAGTACGGCACTTCGAATATGGGTGGAAGTGTTTACCCTGCGCGAGCCAGGGGTATACACCTGTTAACTTTTGGCTTACCATGTTGAATCGAAGAGACTTTTGGAATATACGAATTCTCTGTGAACGACTCGTTGTCAGTCCCTGTTACGATCCCAATTCATCTCTCGTTGACGGCGGATATGTAGCTTCGAGAGTGGCAAACCATTCCGCTCGCAAGCCCGAATGGAGACGACGTTCATGGCACATAGCAGCCCCATTCCCCACGAGCAAAACAAGCCCTGGTCTCCCGAAAGATCGCCCGATTGGTTGCACGACGATCCACGCTGGTGCTTAGCCGAACGCATTGTTGCCGGGCCACATTTTTCAAGGTCCGCCCTTCTGTCGAAGTTTCTGCTTTTTGTGGTAGCTGAAACCATCGAGGGACGAGAGAACGAGATTAGCGAACACCAGATTGGTGTACACGTATTTGATCGCCGCTCGGGCTACAGCACTGTTGAGGACAACATCGTCCGCAACTACGCGCGCCAATTGCGCAAGCGCCTGGCAGAACATTTTGCCAACCAGGGCAATGCGGAACGGTTGCGTATCGTCATTCCGCATGGCGGCTACGTCCCAATGTTTGTCAGGGCATCGGAGTCAGAGGGGCTTCCGATAGCACGTAAGCCTCCTTTGTCGGTCGGAATTCACGCGGAATCAGCTGCACGGTCCACGATTGTGGCAGTGCCAGGCCTTCCCCGTTCACAGGCGAACTGGAAAATTCGTCTACTCGCTTCAACCGCGGCGATCGCATATAGCGCGGCACTCGTCTGCCTCACGTGGTTTATCGCGAGCCGCACTCTCGCTGCGCATCCCATCCAGGGACCGGCCCACCCCCTCTGGGCCGCGCTCTTCGGCGGTCCGGCGAACACCTACATTGTTCCTGCGGATGCGGGATTCAATCTCCTTGAAGATCTTTCGCGTCAACCGGTGGCGCTTGCGGACTATATCGACGGCAAGTACCTGGGAATTCCGCTCACTGGAGTGGATTCCCATAGCGCCGATGACCTGCGCTCCCAGCAGTTCACCAGCTTTGTTGACTTTCAGATTGGCGCGGCCCTGGCGCGACTTCCTGAATACAATGCGCAGCGAACTTTCCTCCGCTTCCCACGCGACCTGCGCCTTGACGATCTGAAAAACTCCAATGCAATCCTGATCGGATCGGTGGGGAGCAATCCCTGGGCATCGCTCGCGGACAGCAGTACAAACTTCCGGATTGTCTACAGCAAGGGGATGCAGGGCGCAGCGATTATCAACAGCAAGCCGCAGCCCGGAGAAGCTCAGTCCTACGAGAGCCATTGGAATGAGCCGGCGCACGAAACGTTCGCTCTTGTTGCGTATATTCCGAATCTGAGTCGCACCGGACACTTGCTGCTTCTACAGGGGCTGGACGTGGCTGGAACCCAGGCTGCGGCTGAGGCGCTCCTACATCAGGATGTGATCGCACCCGTGCTGCGGCGTGCAACCCGTCCGGATGGATCACTGCGCAATTTTGAAATATTGTTGCGCGCCACAAGCATTGAGTCGAACTCCACCGGCACAGCCGTTGTTGCCAGCAGAGTTGATTGATACTTCTCCCTCGAAGGCACTCAATCAAGCGGAGACGGGCAGCGAGATCTGGATGGTCGTACCGCCGCCTGCGCGGTTCGAGGCTCGGATTTGGCCATTGTGAAGTTTGATTGCCCTCTCTGCAATAGCAAGGCCGACACCGAATCCGCCTGTCTGCGCACTGCGAGCTACATCGACTCTGTAGAAAGGGCGAAAGATCGATGCGACCTCCGATTCGGGAATACCGGGACCGCGATCGCTGACTTCAATCACCGCCATGTGGCGCTCATTGTCCCGGCTCAGCCGAATCTCGACTTGCGTTCCAGATTGCGTGTAGCGCACGGCATTCCGAACCACATTCTCGATGGCGCGATAGAGCAGTTCGCGCCGGCCCTCGACGACACAATCGCATTGCGCGTCAAGCGCGACTGAGGCATCTCTCTGTTGCGCTTCATAGGTCGCATCCGGCGTCATCTCTTCGAGTAACAGTTTCATCGAGACACGCTCGATCTTGTCCAGGCCTTCTGTTGCCTCCATTGAGGAGAGAGTCAGAAGCTGTCCGATCAACTGATTGAGGCGCTCCGTTTCGCGCTCGATTCGATTGAGATGCGTATTCATGGTGACGTCAGCGTCTTCGCGGGAGAGTTCGAGAGCGACACTCAGCCTTGCCAGCGGGGAGCGAAGCTCGTGCGAAACGTCGCGAAGCAGAAGCTTTTGCGCGTTGACCAGCGACTCGAGTCTTTCTGCCATGTGATTGAATCCATCCACGAGCGCGTCAAATTCATCCCCTTTGAAAATCCGGCTTCGTTTGCCGGGCTCGCGGACGCGAGCGGTCAAGTTGCCCTGCGCCAGTTGGAGAGCGGCCTCGCGCAAGCGAACAACAGGACGAGTGAAGATGAGCACAAGCACGAAAGTCGTGAGTCCACCGATCGCAATGGCTACGGGGAGTTGGGGAGATGCGAAGTGATACAAATCTTCGTACCACGTGTGCTGCTCCTGGTGCACAGGAACAGCTGCGATGAAAAGGTAGTTTGTTCCACTGGCAGAGACCGCGGGAGCGCTCCAGACGGTGACGTTTCCGGCTCGGCGAGCGTGAACCGCGCCGTTTGATTCCGTCAGACCTGCGGTGACTGGCGGCGCTTGTCCACAAAGAATCTTTCCGTTAGCATCAGCCAACGCCAGAGTCTCATGGCGTTGCTGCCCATATTCGTTGAAGGCTGCACAGCCTCCTGATTCAAATCGATTCGACCCTTCGATAGCGTTTGCACTCAAATTGTTGAATGCTGGATCGAGCATAAAATTGGGGCGTGGAAATCGGTGGGCCAGGATAAATGCCGTGGAGATCACGAAGATGAGGCTTTGCGCAATCCAGAAGATGATGAAGATTTTGAAGAATAGGCCGCGCATGCTTATGAGTCTCCCTGGCCATCGAAGTCGCGATCGATAACCAGCTGATAGCCGACGCCGCGAATTGTTTTGACTCCGCCTTCGTTTTCTCCGTCGAAGCTCAGCTTTCGCCGGAGCCGGCTTACGTGCATATCAAGGCTGCGGTCGAAGGGGTCGAATTCGCGACCAAGTACAGCCTGCGATAATTCGTCGCGACTCACCACCGTGCCGGGAACCCGCATGAGGGCCTCCAGCAGGCCAAACTCGACATCGGTAAGGTCAAGCTTTCTGCCGGCCTTTACGGCTTTGCGTGCGGCGACGTCCAACTCGAGGTCCTGAACGCGAAGATGAGCCGCGGGTGGAGCTGAGGTGCGATCCTGCCTGCGAAGAACGGCGCGCATGCGTGCCAGAAGTTCACGCGGATTGAAAGGCTTGGGCAGATAGTCATCCGCACCGATCTCAAGTCCCACGATGCGATCGACATCTTCGCCGCGAGCGGTGAGCAGCAGGACGCTTACGTTCGACTCTGCGCGGATTCGCCTTAGCACCTCGAAGCCATCGATGCCGGGTAACATCACATCGAGAAGTACCATGGCCCATGGCCGCTGCTGCGCGACTGCGAAGCCGGTGTCTCCACGGTTCACCGATCTAACCCGAAACCCATGCCTGGCCAGATACTCCGTAAGCATCGAGCAGAGTTCAACGTCATCGTCAATCAGAAGAACGTCTTCCACGCATCTCTCCGAATAATAGGCTACGCTCTGGCTGAACCCAAAACTCAGGAGAAATGTAACAAATGGTCACGAGGTCGTTACAAATCGTTACATTCCTTTACTCATCGTGACAGCACGCAAACCTGCTCCGAGTTCTCCTTAGATCAGTCCATATCGAGGTGAATTCGAATGATCAAGCGTACTGCGATGGCCCTGATGAGTCTGGCCGTAATGCTCTGTGGCTTTGCCGTGTATACACCGGCAGTTGCGGAGGTTTCGACCAGTGAGATTCGAGGGACCGTTGCGGATCCCACGGGCGCAGTGATTCCCGCCGCGCGTCTTGCACTGACGAGCGAAGCAGGCGCTTCTGCGTCGACGGTGAGCGGGCGCGATGGCAGCTTCAGCTTCACCAACCTTCAGCCGGGGAAGTATTCGCTGGTGATCACGGCCAAAGGATTTGCACAAACTACGCTTGACGAGATTGAGGTGTTGCCCGGAAAGATCCTGCAGCAGAATGTCACCCTGGAATTGCCGGTGGAGCAGCAACAGATCGAGGTGAAGGAAGATGCTGTTGGTGTGAGCACGAGCGCCGACAACAATGCGAGTTCAATCGTGATCAAGGGCAAGGACCTTGATGCCCTGTCCGACGATCCTGACGAATTGCAGAACGAACTCACGGCGCTTGCGGGTCCGGCTGCCGGTCCAAGCGGGGCGCAGATCTTCATTGATGGTTTCACCGGCGGTCAACTTCCGCCAAAGTCTTCGATTCGCGAGATCCGCATCAATCAGAACCCATTTTCCGCGCACTACGACAAGCTGGGCTACGGCCGCATCGAGATTCTCACCAAGCCGGGAACGGACAAGGTGCACGGAAATCTCATGGTGATGGGCAATGACTCTGCATTCAACTCGCTGAATCCGTTGGTGACGTCGGAGCCCTCGTATCACACCACCTTCATGAACGGCAGCATCGGCGGCTCCCTTGGCAAGAAGGCGTCTTGGTTCGGCAGCGTATTTCGCCGGGACAATGCGTCGAACTCGATCATCAACGCAGATATTCTTGACGCGAATTCAAACGCCTATAACTATTCGGCGGCGGTTGCAAATCCGCAATCACGGCTCGATGTCAGCCCGCGGTTCGATCTCCAACTTGGCGACAACAACACGCTCACGGTGCGGTACATGCTCGACCGGCAGATGCAGACCAACAGCGGCGTGTCGCAGTTCGCATTGCAGAGCCAGGCTTACAACGTTGCGAATTACGAGAATAGCCTGCAAGTTAGCGATACGCAGGTGCTGAGCGCGAACGCGGTGAATGAGACGCGGTTTCAGTACATTCGCGCGCATGACAGCCAGATCGCGCAAAACATTGATCCTACAGTTTCGGTGCAAGGTGCGTTTACCGGCGGTGGCAGCAATGCCGGCGTGGTACGGGACAACCAGGACCGGTTCGAGTTGGAGAACGACACCACGGAGGCGAAAGGAGCGCACGCGATCGAGTTCGGTGTGCGTCTACGCCTGACGCGCGACGCCAACTTCTCCACGTCAGGATTCAACGGCAACTACATTTACTCGTCGCTTGCAGCGTATGCGGCGAAGACACCTTCGGAGTATGACGTGACGGCCGGCAAGGCGAGTTC
The DNA here is from genome assembly GCA_963838295.1 of uncultured Acidobacteriaceae bacterium. Classification (GTDB taxonomy): domain Bacteria; phylum Acidobacteriota; class Terriglobia; order Terriglobales; family Acidobacteriaceae; genus Telmatobacter. The sequence continues at coordinate 117,719 of CAWIQS010000014.1, read as the reverse complement.
GAGCGTCGCGCTCTTCGACGCAGGAGCGTTTTACCAGGATGACTTCAAGCTTCGCCCCAACCTCACGCTGAGCTATGGCCTGCGTTACGAAGCGCAAAACAGGATCAGCGATTACAACGACTGGGCACCACGCGTGTCGATCGCCTGGGCGCCTGCCGGCGGCAACGGTAAACCGGCGAAGACTGTGATTCGCGCAGGATACGGATGGTTTTTCGATCGTTTCAGTTCAACATACGTTCTCGATGCCATTCGGCAAAACGGAATTAACCAACAGCAGTTCGTGGTGAAGAATCCCTCGTTCTACGAGAATGCGCCATCGGTCAGCACGCTCTCATCGCTTAGCTCGGTAGCCCCGACCATCTACCGCGTGGCGCCGGACATGAAAGCCTCGCTGAATATGCAGGCAGCTGTAGGCATCGAACACCAGTTCGGCAAGATTGCGACCACGTCTGTCACCTATGTCAATTCGCGTGGAGTTCACCAGTATCTGAGCGACAACGTGAATGCCTACTTGCCCGGAACGTACGACGCTGCTACGGGAACCGGGACACGTCCGAATGGCATCAACGAAAACATCTACCAGTTCGAATCGGGCGGAGTGTACAACCAGAATCAACTGACGATGAATTACAACGTGAAGGAAAAGCGGGTGTCCTTGTTTGGGTTCTACATGCTGAACTTCGCCAAGGCCGACACGTCGGGTGCGATTTATTTTCCATCGAATCAGTTTGAACCCAGCGCGGATTACGGCCGGGCAAACTTCGACGTGCGTAGCCGCTTTCTGCTGGGCGGAAATCTGCAGGGCCCCTTCGGCGTCTCATTCAGCCCTATGCTCGTTACGAATTCCGGAGCGCCGTTCAACATCACAATCGGACAGGACTTGAATGGCGATAACCAGTTCAACGATCGGCCGGCATTCGCGACATCCGCGAGCACGGATGCGGTGCAGACAAGTTATGGCACGTTCGATCTGAACCCGGCTTCGAATGCTGCGCGCATTCCATATAACTACGGAACCGGGCCCGGCCAGTTCAGCATGAACATGCGCGTGAGCAAATCGTTCGGCATCGGACCCAAGGTTGAGAACTCAGGCTCAAACCGTGCATTCGGTGGCCCCGGTGGCGGTGGCCCTCCGCCGGGAGGTGGCCCTGGTGGTGGAGGCCCTCCGGGGGGCGGACTTGGTCCCGGCGGTTTAAGCGGCAGCGGTGGTCCGGCGCATTTTGACCAGGCCGCCGCGCGCCGCTACTCACTGAACTTCGCAGCTATGACGCGGAACGTCTTCAACAACGTGAACCTTGCAACCCCGGTGAGCGTTCTTGATTCGCCGCTCTTTGGAAAGTCCAATGCGCTGGCGGGAGGATTCTTCTCGTCACCTGCTTCGAATCGGAGCATCGATTTGCAGATGAGCTTCAACTTCTGATCGTGATCACAATAGTTGTTTGGTCAAGAATCCGAATCCCAGGCTCGAATGATATCCGTCTGTCATCCGGAAGGAGCGTGATGAAATCAGTAAGTCCAGAGCGTGTAATCGCCCTCGTTAGTATTGCAGTGCCGATGACCCTGCTGATGCTGGGTCTAAGTGCCCCCAAGTACGGAGGCCCGCGAAGCGCACACAGCCAGGTTGTAAGTCAGGTGTTGAAACGGTCCGGCCGCGTGGCCGGCCGCGGGTGCACAATGGATATGAATTCAAGGCCGCATTTTCAGACCTTGATTCACGAAATGATATCGACCGCAGTCTCAATCGCGGATCGCTTGTAAATTGGAACTCGAAACCGCAAATTGGAAGTGCGCTGCTGTTTGATCTGGAGAATCAAGTGCGAATAACATCGACTACATCGATAATTTCCGGTGCTGCCCTGGCAGTCTGCTTCTGCTCCGCATTCACGGGTGCGGCTCAATCGATACCCGGTCGCTCTCTGCTGGCACTTTCCAAGCGCAATCACACGCTGGCCATTGTCGATCCCGACAGCCTGCAGGTGATCGCGCGCGCGCCTGTCGGTCCCGATCCTCACGAAGTGATTGCATCGGCCGATGGAAAGACGGCTTACGTCTCCATCTACGGCGGAGGACGCTATCACGCGCTTTCCGTCATCGACCTGGTCGCACAGAAGGCACTGCCCGACATCGACACAGGAGCATTGAACGGCCCGCACGGCCTGGCGTCCATCGGCGGCAAGATCTGGTTCACCGCGGAAGGCGCAAAGGCCATCGCGACCTTCGATCCGGCAACCTCCAAAATCGACTGGATCATGGGCACCGGCCAGAATCGGACGCACATGCTTTATGTAACTCCGGACTTGAAGCAGATCTACACCACCAACGTCAGCTCTGCCACGGTGAGCATTTTGGAGAAGGTTACTCTGCCGCCCATGGGTCCTCCTCCTGGGATGCGGCCACCTTCGGGCGGCATGCAGCCTCCGCCGGGCCCAATGCCGCCGGACGCACGGCAGCCTCGGATGGATTGGACGGAGACCGTGATTCCCGTAGGGAAAGGTGACGAAGGCTTCGACGTTTCGCCCGATGGGCGCGAGCTCTGGACGGCGAATGCGCAGGACGGTACGCTATCAGTTATCGATCTCACCACTCGCAAAGTTACTGCCACGCTGGAAGCGAGGACTTTCGGTGCAAATCGCCTCAAATTCAGTCCCGATGGAAAGCTGGTGCTGATTTCCATGCTGGGTGGAGGCGACCTTGTTGTCTACGACGTGGCATCGCGCAAGGAATTCAAGCGCGTGCCCATCGGCCACGGAGCGGCAGGCATCCTCATTGACCCAGTTGCGAATCGCGCTTTCATTTCCTGCGGGCCCGATAACTACGTCGCAGTTATGGATCTCAAGACATTGAAAGTGACTGGCCACATCGACGTCGGCGGCGAGCCGGATGGCCTGGCGTGGGCGGTACGTCCGTAGTTCGCCAAACATTTACCGGTTGGCAAATGATGAATACAAAAAGAGCCACCGCGAGGGTGGCTCTTTTTTGTCGGTTAGGAGCGTGTCTGTTTTACGGTCCCATCAGCGTCGGGGAGCACGGATTGTAGCCGAGGCTTGATGGAGTCACAGGTGCGGGTGGAGTGGGTGGTGTGGCCCACGGCTTGGCGTTGAAGTCGAAGAAGTCCAGCAGATTGGGCTGTGCCGCATCACGCGCCGTGAGATGCGCGGAGCTCGAGATGAAGCGGCTTTCGACAAACTTGATGATCGCGGTGTGGTCCATGGGAACGTGCGAGACATAGTGTTTACGCACGAAGGGGGAGATCACGAAGTTGGGCACCCGGAAACCAAGCTGGGCCGCAAACCCTTGCTGTGCAGGGGCGTCGGTACTCTTGGTGCCGGGGTCACTGGCATTCAGATCGCAGTGCAGGGTGGGAGTACCGGTGCTGGAGCGGCACGGGATGAAGCTGTCGGCATTCACAGCGATGGTGGAGATGTCCGGAATCGAGCCCAGTGAAGAATCGGTGAATTTGTTGGAGGAGCCCGGCACCGGCGGCACGTGATCGTAAGGCCCGCCTCCCTCGTCGTAGCTGAAGAAGAATGCTGTGCTTCCCCAAGACGGGCTCACCATTAGCGCGTTGACGATGGTCGCCACTTCGGCTTGTCCGGTCAGGATCGACTGCCCCGAACCGGGATGCTCGTCGTTCCGTCCGCTACCCGACTCGATAAATGCGAAGGCCGGTAGCGTGTTGTTCTTCACATCGGTGTAGTACTGCGCGAGAGGCGCGATGTGGTTCGGATCCACGCAGTAATAATTCGAGGTGTCTCCCCAGACTGAAGATGGCTTGGTAGTCCCCGTACATGCGGCATGAGTGGGGTTGGAGTAGACAACATTGGTAGAGTAGCTGAGCGATTCGAACGTCGTGTCGGGAAGGTTGCCGTTGCCAGTGCCGCACGCACTGCCGCCGGTGCACCCGCCGTCGGTCACGGTGTAGTAGATTTTCCACGACACGCCTGCGTTCGTCAGCTCTTCGAAGATGTTATTGATGCTGAGTTGGGACAGCTTGTCGTTGCCGGGAGGGTAAGCCAGTCCCTGGGTCGTACCCCCGGTAAACGTCGCGATGCGATTCGGAATGCTGTTGGAGGCAATTGGCGAGAACCACCGGTCTGACACCGCAAATTGCGATGCCATGTAGTAGTAGTAGTTCAGGAAGTCCTGGTCGTAGTAGCCCATGGCGCGCTCGCCGGTTGCGTCGGTGAACGTCCCGCTGCAGGAAGTTACTGAAGCGCAATACTTGTCATACCCTTCCGCCGTGTGCACAAATCCGTCCATGTTGATGGGCCGTGTTGTGGCGAAGTTATAACGATTCACATCCCCGTAGCTGGAAAGCCACGCGGAAGAGTCGTCGTCGATGCAGGTGGTGCGGAACTTGTAAAGATAGTAGAAGGTGCCTTCATCGTCTTCGTTCTTGATCGTCGTGAGCTTGTCGTCGATGCCATCCACGTCATACGTCTTGCCGTCGTCGCCAATGTCCCACCCGTTGCCATGCCGATACGGATTCAACATGCCGAAGTAATCGTCGAAGGTGTGATTCTCCTGGAGCATGAAGACGACGTGCTGGATCGAACTCACGCCGGCGCCGCCCGACCCGACGGTTATCGTCGTTTCAGCCGATGCCATCGTTCCAGCCGCATTGCTCGCCTCTGCCGTATAGGTGGTGGTCGCGGTCGGAGTCACCGTCTGCGTGCCGCCGGTAGCCGACAGCGCATAAGAGCTTCCGTCGGATCCGGTCACCGTAACTGAGGTGGCATTTGTCGCGGTCACCGTGAGCGTGTCGGAGCTGCCCTGGCTAATCGAGCTGTTCTGCGCGGAGATCGACACGGTGGGATTCGGGGTACCCGTTGTCACCGTAATCGTGGTCTGGGCGGTTGTGCTGCCGCTCGAGTTGGTCGCAGTTGCCGTATAGGTGGTCGTGGAAGTTGGGGTTACGGTGATGCTCCCGCCGTTATAGGGCAGGGTGTACGAAGTTCCGTTCGATCCTGCTACGTGGACTGAGGCGGCCTTAGAGGCCGTCACCGTCAGCGTGTCCGACTGCCCCGAATTAATGCTGCTGGAGGCTGCGGTGATGGACACAACGGGACCGGCACCTGCTGAAACAGTAACGGTAGTTTTTGCCGAGGCGGTGGCGCCAGACGAGCCCGTGGCAGTTGCCGTGTAAGTCGTAGTGGATGCGGGCGTAACAGTGACGGTGCCCCCGGACGCCGCAAGGCTGTATGTCGAGCCATCGGAGCCAGAGACGCTAACCGAGGCAGCGTTCGAAGCGGCGACAGTCAACGTGTCGGAACTGCCCGGAGTGATCGAGCTGTGTGCTGCCGTGATCGAGACCGTGGGAGCCGTGCCACCCGAAGTCACGGTGATCGTGGTCTGAGAGGTGGCGCTGCCGCTCCCGTTCGTAGCAGTTGCCGTATATGTGGTTGTGGAAGTTGGTGCCACGGTGAGCGATCCGCCGGAATAGGGCAGGGTGTACGAAGTGCCGTTGGAGCCTGTCACATGGATTGAGGCAGCACCCGTTTCCGTCACGGTCAGGGTGTCGGTCTGTCCCGATGAAATGCTGCTGGAACTGGCTGTGATTGAAACGGTGGGAAGGGCAGCTGCGGCGCTGGTGGCAAAAGCTGAGATTGCAACCAAGGTGAGAAAGGGAACCAGGGAGGGAATCGTTTTCACAGGGGCCTGCCTTGATATTTGTACGAATTGTTTGGGGGACACATCCGGTGAAGTCACCGGAATTATCCCCTTCCTTCGATGCGGGCGAAGGAACGATGAGTTGGTGCGGGTGGCGGATTCATTTTGCGCCGGGCAATTGTGGTTCAGACTAAGGTCGATCTGGACAATTACTTGAACATCTTCAAGTTGAGATTGGGCGAGTTGGCGTTACATGAGAAGTGCCTGAAGGCTCCGCTTGGAGTTATAGTCTTTGGGTTAGCGGTTTTGTCCCCGAACACGTACCCAAAAATCTGAGCCAGAATGCCAGGTGTCTTAACATCAGTTCTCTAGAGTCCTACAGGAGGATTCAATGGCCGATCCCACAAAATCTCCCCGCTCTTCACCGGAAGATCAAGAAAATCGCGGTGTAAGCCGCCGAGGTTTTCTGAAGGGTGCCGGATTGACTGCTGCTGGAACTGCTTTGCTCGACGGTGTTCAAGCATTCAGCCGTGAGACAGCAGCCACAACGGATTCGGGTGTCACGGAACTCGGTCCCGGCGCAGTTCCCGTCCGGCTCAAAATAAACGGCAAGGAGCAAAGCCTTGAGATTGAGCCGCGCACTACCTTGGCCGAGGCTCTTCGGATCAATCTGGGAATGACCGGAACGAAGGTCATTTGCGATCGCGGAGCCTGCTCGGGATGCACCGTCTGGCTCGACAAGATGCCGGTCAACAGCTGTATGACGCTGGCGGTGGATGCGATCGGTCACGAAGTGACGACGATTGAAGGAATTTCGGCCGACGGTGTGCCGGATCCACTGCAGGCCGCGTTTGTGAAACACGATGCCATGCAATGCGGCTTCTGCACGCCAGGCATGGTGATGAGCTGCGCGGCGCTGCTTAAACAGAATCCCCATCCAACGGAGTCGGATGTGCGTCACGCGATTTCAGGCAATCTGTGCCGTTGCGGGACGTACCCCAAAATATTTGCCGCTACGCTTGAGGCGGCAGGCAAGACGCAGAAGGCTTAACGGAGGAGATTATGACGACTCATCGGAATGAGGAATCGCTGCTCCAGCAACCCGAGGCTGCGGCGAGCGGAAAATCCGCCAAGAAGACCGTGAACATGCCGGTCGGTGTGCCGGATTACACGCTGCGCGATGAACCGCGCGAGGTGCCGGCTACAGAGCCTCCAGTCTGGCCGATCAACAAGGACCTGAAATATGTCGGAAAATCGCCCGAGCGGTGGGACGGCCTAGCCAAAGCAACGGGCCGCGCACGTTACACATCTGATGTGCAACTCCCGGGCATGCTCTACGCGAAATTCGTGAATGCCAATGTGCCTCATGCGAAGGTCGTCTCTGTAGATACTTCCGCAGCGGAGAGCCATCCAGGGGTTCGCGCGGTTCACGTGATCGAGCATGTGCTGGGCAATGCTTCTTTACGTGATCCGGCGCTTGAGCAGGCAAATTACCCCGTAGTGCGCTATGCAGGCCAGCCCATTGCTGCGGTTGCAGCTATCAGTCCCAACGTTGCGGGAGAAGCGGCTGCGCTGGTGAAAGTGAAATACGATGTCATGCCCTTTGTCGTTGATCTGGACAAGGCGCGCGCGGCTGATGCACCGCTGGTCTATCCCGGCGCCGCTGACCAGGGTGGAACTGCTGGAGGCGGCGGTGGGCCGCATGGCGTGGCACAAACAGGCAACGTGCATGGGCCTTCCATCCGCAAGGTTGCGGATACCGAGCAGGGTTTGCGTGACGCCGATGTCGTTGTGGAAGGGCACTACGTAACGCAGGTGCAGACACACTCTGCGCTGGAGACGCACGGCGTGGTCGCAGATTGGAAGCCCGAGATGTTGACGGTCTGGGCTTCGACCCAGGCGGTTTCCAGCGTGCGCGAGGAACTTGCAGGATTCTTCAAGATTCCCATGACACAGATTCGCGTCCTCACCGAGTTTATGGGCGGAGGCTTCGGCGCGAAGTTTGGAGCAGGCAATCCCGGCGTGGTCGCCGCGGCTTTATCGAAGAAGACGGGAGCTCCGGTTCGCCTGATGCTTGATCGCGAGGAGGAGCATCTATCCGTCGGCAATCGCCCCAGTTCCGACCAGATGCTGCGCATCGGCGCAAAGAAGGACGGGACGCTGACCGCTGTTCACCTGGTCAGCTACGGTACTGCGGGCTGCGGCACCGGGGCGGGATGTGCGGGGCCTGCTGCGAATCTCTACAAATATGCATCACTCCACACCGAAGAAAATGATGTCTTCACAAACGCGGGCCCGGGCGCGGCGATGCGGGCGCCTGGACATCCGCCGGGAGCTTTCGCGCTGGAGCAGACGATCGACGAACTTTCGGTGAAACTGAACCTTGATCCGCTCGATCTGCGTGAGCGAATTGACACGCATCCGGTGCGCAAGGTTGAGCGCCAGGTCGTCCGCGAGAGCGCGCTCTGGAAATCGCGAAATCCCGTGGCCAATGCTGATCGCGGTCCCATGAAGCGCGGCGTGGGATTCGCGCAGTCGGTCTGGTATCGCTTCGTGAACATGGATTCTTCCGCCGAGGTACGCGTCCACAAAGATGGATCGGTCGAAGTGCTCTCCGCAGTGCAGGACATCGGTTCCGGCATCAAGACCGTGATGGCGCAGATCATAGCGGAGCAGTTCGGAGTGCCGCCGGAGAAAATTTCGGTGAAGGTCGGCGATACGAATTACCCGGTTGGTCCGAGCTCCGGCGGCAGCATGACGACGCTTTCGCTCACGCCGGCGGTTCGCGACGCGGCATGGCAGGCTTCGCAGGAGTTTCTGGAGGAGATCGCTCCTGCATTCGGCACGACCGGCGAGGATCTGGAACTGGTGGACGGAGAAGTTCGCAGCAAGTCCGGAAAGATGCAGCCGGTCAGCTTCAAACGCGCCGCGGCCAAAATGAAAACCGATCAGATCGCTGTCCAATCCAAACGCATTCCGGACTACGATCGCAGCAAGTATCTGACCTACGGCGGAGTCGACGTTGCAGAGGTCGAAGTTGATGTGGAGATTGGCCGGATTCACGTCAAGCGGGTCCTTTCAGTTCACGACTGCGGACGCCCGATGAATCCCGGACACGTGATCAGCCAGATTAATGGCGGCGTCCTGCAGGGCATTTCGTACACGCTGTTTGAGAACCGTCTGCTCGATCCGGATTATGGCCTTATGGTGAATCCGAACCTGGAGCAATACAAAATCACGGGGTCGCGCGAGACACCTGAGATTGATGTGCGGCTGGTGGAAGCCTATATCGGTCAGAGTTCCACCGATGCATCGGGAATCGGCGAGGCCGCCGGCGTTGTTTCAATTGGAGCCGCGATTGGCAACGCTGTTTATAACGCAATCGGCGTACGCATTCGCCAGACGCCGATGACGCCTGCGGTGGTGCTGGCCGCGTTGAATCAGCCTGTGCCGGGGAGGAGTTTGGCATGAACAGTTTTGCACTCGCGAATTGCACAACCGTTGACGCGGCACTGTCGCAGTTGAAAGACGGTGCTGTCGTCAAAGCCGGTGGTGTCGATCTCATCGGCCGGATGAAGAATGGAACCATTCAGCCCACGAAGCTTGTGAATATCCGCAACATTTCTTCGCTGCGCGGAATTCATGAGACAGAGAAAGGTCTGACGATTGGCGCGCTCACTACACTCGCTGAAATCAGTGATCATCCTTTAATTCGAGAGAAGTATCAGATCCTCTCCGATGCATGCGGACACGCTGCCACACCTCATTTACGGAATATGGCGACGGTGGGCGGCAATCTGCTGCAGCCGGTTCAGTGCTGGTACTTCCGTTCGGCAGATTTCCAGTGCATCAGAAAGGGCAAGGAGTTCTGCTTCGCAATCACCGGTCTCAATCAGTATCACGCCATCATGGATTACGGCACGTGTCCTGCGGTGGCGCCGTCGTCGGCTGCGGTTGCGTTGCTGGCGCTGAACGCTTCGGTTGAGCTGGAATCCGCCAAAAAAGGCAAGCGGACGCTCGCGATCAAGGATCTCTACGTCGAGCCCGATGCGAATCCCACGAAGTTCAACGTTGTCGAGCCCGACGAGTTGCTGACCGCCATCACGATTCCTAAGCCCGCGCCGGGTACTCGCTCTGCCTATCAAAAATACGGGGAGAAGGAGAGCTTTGACTGGGCGATTGCGGATGCGGGAGTGGTGCTGGAGATGGATGGCAACGTCTGCCGCAAAGCCGTGATCACCATGGGTGCGGCATCTCCGGTGGTGCGCCGCTCGGCGGAGGCAGAGGCCCTGCTGGCGGGCAAGACGATCAACGAAGAGGTAGCGCGAGCCGCCGGCAAAGCGGCCATGACAAATGTGCAGCCGCTTTCGATGAACGCCTACAAAGTACAACTTTTCCCAGTCGCGATTTATCGCACCGTTCTGCTGGCTGCCGGGCAAATGGACCGCGACCCGAGCGCGGCGGGTTAGGAGGCATCTCATGAACATACTAGTCGATAGAAAACCTCTTCCCTGCCAGTGCCTGCGAACCAAGAATCCCTACGGCTCCACTCCAACGGACTCGGAGTCGTGGCTTCCTGGCGTGCACACGGCCTCAAGCTATTGGTGCCTGCGCACGATGAGCCCCGCAGGGCCCGATGAAAGCTACGTGCATCTCGCCCGCTGCGTGCCAGGACGCAAGTGCTATGAGGGAGCGGAAGAATAGAAGCCGTTCTCGCGTGGTCTGTTCGAGTTCCAATCGAGCAGGGAACAGTTATCCTCTCGACCTGCCTGGATCGTGAGGCACTATCCGCGACCGGACCATCTCGAACTGCGAGCTGCGGAAGGAGTCGTTTCCTCGCCTGTCTGACTCGACTTAGCAAGGAAGGTCAGGAACACCAGGTTAATAGAGGTTAGACTCTTCCGCGGCCCCTTGTTGTTCCCGGATTGCAGGTAGTCCGATGAGCGCGGGAATTTCCGGCACGTTGCCGAGCGCTCGCGGTACCCACCTAGGCCATACACAGCTGACAGCTGTTGCCATGATCACGCGCAAATCGGAAGTGGCACTTGCCTTACACATGTAGCAGACATCGAGATTCGCTTTCAGTGGCTTAATGTGGTGACTATAGAAAGCCTCCACTCGTTCCGGCGCTACGCTCCCGAGAATCTGGTCTTCGAATCGAAATGCGACGCTGGCAAGTCCCGTAATACCTGGGCGGTAGGGCATATCAGCAATGGCAGCGAATTGAGCGATCTTCGGCCGTGGCCCGACAATGCTCATGTCTCCCTTGAGTACATTTATGAATTGAGGAAGTTCATCGAGCTTCAGCTTGCGCAGGAATCGCCCGAGAGCTGTGATGCGAACGTCTCCTTCGGCAGTCAAGCCAGAACCCTGCTCTTTACGAATCACCATAGTGCGGAATTTCAACATCTGGAATAGACGCCCACCTAAACCTACACGATCCTGGCGGAAGAGGGCCGGTCCCGGCGACGTGAACCGAATCGCGCATCCGATGAACAACATTGGAACGGCGGTTATGGCGACGACCACAGCGGCGATCGTGGTGTCCAGGATGCGCCGCAACGCCGATTTCCCCCAGTTGCTTATGGGAGCCCGACGAAGGCACCTAGTGAAGGCGTCTTCGTCCTCTCGCGAACAGTCCGGTAGCAGGCATCGCAGACTGTCAAGAGCCACGGCATTGGCGATAGTATGCGGTCGCAATGCGTCGACGGCGCAAATCGTAGTTACCTTGGTCGCCTGGATAGGAGAAAGACTCACATTAACTCCTCAACAGAATGCGGTGAACTAGAGACCACGGAGGCCGGAAGCAGATCGCAACGACACACGTTGTCCGTTGCCGGCATCCGCCGCGGCTATTTTGCCAACACAGCGGAGGTCAAAGCCGGTGTGGATGCTTGCGAAAGCGCGCCAGTCCATGCCAGCACTTCGGCAATTTTGGACATCTGCAAGAACTTCTCAGGTACGACGACGCTATCGCCAGGACGCAAGACCATCTCTCCTGTCTTTTTCGCGAACATAGAGGAACTTACTTGACGAGCTACTGTTCCATCGGCGCGCAGAACAAATATTTGGCGCCGATCGGCATCGCGGGTTGGACCACCAGCGAGGTTCAAATACTCTTTCGCTGTGCCCCCCGGGTGGAAAATGAAAGCATGCGGGTTGAATACCTCACCCTGCACCTGAACCGTTTCGGGCGTGGGTGGCACCGCCAACCGGTCACCGTCCTCGAGATGAATGTCTGGAAACTGGGGCGCGCTAGGAGTCTCCATGCGAATGTCCAGGACGATTCTGCCCGAAGGGCGAACACTGCGCAGCCGGGCGACGAGTTCTCGATTCGCCGCAAGTACCTGCGGTGTACTCTCGCTTGAGACGCTTGAGATGGTCTTGCGAAGGAGCTGATGCTCCAGCCGATCGGCGGCTTCGTTCAAGTGTTGCGCCTCGGTCTGCTGCACGCTCTTTCGCGTGAATACAGAGGCATAGAGGTAGGCGTCTTGTGTGAGCCCTCCGGCACGCTCGACGAGCGATTGCAAATTCTCCCCCGGAGATACGCTGTAAACGCCAGGATGGACGAACTCACCTTCCAGAGTTATGTACTTGGTCTGTTCGCGGAGTGGCACGTGAATGTCCGATTCAGTAAAGATAGTGACGACATCGCCGGGCATGAGGTTCATGTCGAAAGACAGATCGTGATCCAAGACAAGTTTTCCCACATTGAACGGAATGAGATGTGTTTTCATGTTGGCCGGATCCAGGCGCTCGACCACTGCATAATTCCAGTTGGTTTGAAAAGCTGGGCTCTCAAGAGTTGGGGAGCGCTCGGGTAAAAGCACTCGCTGGTCCCCCGACGAGCTTGAGTAGCCCGACGGAACAGAGGGATTTCCCGGCTGATTTGGGTCTGGCTCCGCGCTTTTGAACTCAGGTCCAGAAATCCCCAGTTGCGTTCGGTGCCACCAATAGTCCCGCTTCGTCAGAGATTCACGATCCGGCATAAGTTCACTGAGCCGCATTCCCTCGTGCCAAGCAAAATGACCCGGATTAACAACCGCGCCTCGCAGGGTTACGGTTTGGGTAAATGTGGAAACGATGGGATCGATGCGCAGGATGTCCCCGTCTTTCAGTTCGGTGGTCAATGCCGTATTCCATGGCATATCATCGGCGCGTCGTTTCGCATGATCTTCGGTGCGTTCAATAGAAATGCGACTTTCAGCTGCTACCGAGGTGGTTCCACCTCCCGCCTCCAGAAGTTGCGCGATGACCTCGGTTCCTCGAATTTCGTAAATGGCTGGCTGCCGCACACTTCCCATCAGTGCCACTTGAGCACCCGCCGAGGGGATATAGAGGACATCGCCAGGCTGTAGTTGGATGTCTCCTGTTTTGTCACCGCGGATGAGGAGCGCATAGAGATCGAAATCGGCAACCACTGTGCCTTTGCGACGAACGATTACGTGGCGCATGGAACCGCCGGCGGCCGGGCCGCCAGCCATGAAGATCGCATCAACCAGGGTGGATATTGCGCTTACCGTGTGTTCCCCGGGCTTGCGCGCAAAGCCGGTCACGTAGATCTGAATGGAATGGATCTGTCCCAGGTCCACGCTCAAATCAAAATTGCGATAGACCCGCTCCATTGCGCTGCGAATATGATCAGAGACTTGCGAAAAAGGGAGCCCTGCAACACGCAGAGAACCTATCTTGGCGATGTAGATTTCACCTTCCTGGCTCACGCGGAGGTTCGCGCTCAAGTTCACCTGACCCCAAACGCGCAAGCGGATCTCGTCGTCAGGGCCGACTATGGTCTCAGGCGGAGCCGGACCTTCGACCGGTCCAAAGGAAGCCTCCCCTTGCGCAAAAAGATCCGCACCGTAAACCGGTACCAGGACGCCGGTAGACTCTGCAACGAAGCGCTGGAATTCTGTTGGCGGTTCCGACGCGGTGGGTTTAGGGCGTCTCTCCGGAATTGATTTTCTCTGAGAAGTTTCCTGTCTGTCCCGGAGAGTGTCTTGACGACTATGAAAAGCATCTTGAGGGTGGGTGGGCGCGCCGGTGAAATCATCAGAGTCCGCAGAGTCTGTATGCGGGACTGCGGTCATGTCCACGCTGGGTGTGGATTGCTTGACTATGCCTGGATTCGGCGGCGAGACGCAATCAGGTGCGCTTGGATCTGCACATTGGGAGTGTACTGTTGTCGCCATGCAAAACAACGCAGTGGCGAACATGAAGACACGCGTAATCCTACACAGAGGAGCTAGTGCAGTATGAAGAACGGCGATCATCGGATCCCCTTGAGTAAGAACACGCAAGCCTAGTTCTTCTAGAGTAAGAAGAAAGGGGCGACTTTGCTCGTGACGAGCATCACTTTGAAATCGATATAGATTGAGTAGCTTTATGGGAAAGTGATCTTGCTCCCTGAGTCGACATCTGCCGAGCCGATGCGACTTTTGCCTTAAAGGCGCTAAGAGTCGAACTTTCAGCGCATTCAGATACTTGTCGGGCGAGCAAATTACTCGGAATCAGAGCATTACTGTCGATTCGATGAGGCCAATTTGGCAACGCAGCAAATCTCGCCGGCGGCGCACTCGACTTCCGGACTAAGCCGGTCCGCATTGACATGGCTCAAGCTGACAATCAAGTGGAAGCGACTGATATTCACCGTTGCGTGCGGCGTGGCTGCGCTTGGTGTGTTGATCGCCATTTTATGGCCCAGTCGGTATACCGCCACCGCCGTGATTCTTCCACCGCAACAGACAGCGTCAGCGGGAAGCGCGATGATGGCGCAACTCGGGAGCTTGGGCGCACTCGCGGCAAGCAGCGCCGGTGGATTGGGCATCAAGAATCCCAATGATCAGCAGATAGCCCTTGTGAGAAGCCGGGTGGTGGAAGAAAAGATGGTAGCTCGCTTCCACCTGCAAGATCTGTATCACCGGAAATACCTTTCCAGTACGCGCAAGCAATGGGAGAAGATGACTGCGACCGATCCCGGCTTGAAGGACGGCCTGATTCGATTGTCCGTTACCGATCGCGATCCAAAGAGAGCTGCCGACATGGCAAACGCCTGGGTGGAGGAGTATCGTGCGTTTTCGTCCACCATGGCACTGACCGAAGCTTCGCAGCGCCGCCTCTTCTATGAACGGGAGTTGGCAGGGGCGCGGGAAGAACTGGTGCGCGCCGAAGAGGACATGAAACAGACGGAGCAGCGCACAGGCGTCATCGATCTTGAGGGCCAGGGGCGCAGCATGATCGCGTCGGCCGCTGTATTGCGGGGACAACTTGCAGCCAAGCAAGTTGAAATAAGGGCAATGCGCCAGTTTGCCGCGGAGGGGAATCCCGACTTGCAGCGTGCTGAACAGGAGGCCGCGGGCATGGAGGCCCAATTGTCCGCAATGGATGCTACGAACAACCGGCAGTCCGGCGACCTGATTGTCCCGAAAGGAACGGCGACCCAGTCAACCTTGGACTATGAGCGCGCATTGCGGGAAGTGAAATACAGGGAGACGCTGCAGGACTTGCTGACGCGCCAGTATGAAGGTGCGCGGGTGGATGAAGCACGCCAGGGATCGCTCATCCAGGTAGTTGAACCCGCAGCCGTTCCTGACCAGCCAGACTCAGCGCACAGGCTTTGGATTCTGTTGGCAGCGCTGATCTGTTCTTTGCCGCTGGCGCTCCTGACGGCACTCGCTGCAGAGGTTATCGCCACTTTACGTCGTTTTCGCCGTCAGTCTGGTTCCTGGCCGGCGGCGCTGGAACAGGTCATCGAGGCGTGTCAATGACGATGCGCAGGAGGCTTGGCCTCGACGGGCCGGTCGCTTATACATTCCTCGCGCGCATTGTGAACATTGTGGGCAGCACTGGAACCGTTCTGCTGATTGTGCGCTTCCTAAGCCCCGTCGAGCAGGGATATTACTACACATTATTGAGCCTGGTCTCATTGCAGATGGTCTTCGAACTGGGCTTCTCGTTTGTAATTCAGCAGTTGGCAACTCATGAATGTGTTCATCTGCAATCTGCGTGCAGACGGAAGCGTGACCGGCGACCCCGTGGCACAAGCTCGTCTGGCATCCGCTCTGCAGCTTACGTTGCGGTGGTATACCGTTGCAGCCGCTGCAATGGCTCTATCTTGGTCCCGCTAGGGACCGTCTTCTTCGCCCACCACACCGCTGGGGCGCATCCGGTTGCCTGGCAGGGGCCTTGGCTCACAGCTCGTATTTGGATCGGCGATGGGCCTTTGGTGCGCACCCTTGTATTCATTTATTGAGGGATGCGGTCACATACGCGCAGTGGCCGCTATGCGCCTGTTTCAAGGGGTCGCAGCATCCGTACTTGCTTGGACCGCCATGCTTCTACATCACGGCCTTTACTCGCCGGCCTTGGTATTTGGAGGCAGCGTTGGCACGGGACTCTTCTTTCTCCTCTCGCACCGACGTTTGCTTACGGGATTAATACGTCACCGCGTAGGCGATATGGGAATCCGCTGGAACCGGGAAGTATGGCCATTCCAGTGGCGAATCGCAGTCAGTTGGATGTGCTCCTACTTTACTGCCCAAATTTTCATCCCGCTGATCTTTGCCCTTCGCGGAGCAATTGAAGCCGGGCGGATGGGCATGTCTCTCAGCATCACGAGTTACATGGCAGCGCTGGTACTGCCCTGGATTTCCACCAAGACTACCCCCTTTGGACGCATGATTGCGCGACGTGACTTCCAAAAACTTGACCGTCTGTTCCTGCGCACACTAGCTCAATCCTTGTCGGTATTTTCGATGATCGCAGTGGTCGCTTGCGGTGTGTCCGCCCTCTTGCCTTTGGTGGCTCCGCATTTCGCACAGCGCATGGTTTCCCCGCAGTTATTCGCACTGCTGGTTCTGGCGGCAGGGGCCAACTGCGTAGTGCAGAGCTTGGCCACTCTATTGCGCTCCTTCAAGAGTGAGCCCTTTCTAATGCAGTCGCTGGTTGTGGCTTCGCTCACGCTGGCGCTAGCCGCGTTGACAGCACGCAGATGGGGTAATGCCGGTGTCACCTTGACCTATCTAGCAAGCACGGCGGGCGTCGGCCTGCCCTTCGCACTATCCATTTTTTTGCACGCGCGTCGAGGCTACCTGGCCATGGGCCCGCTGGCAATCAGCCAAGGCGAAGCGGGATGAACGCCTCAACTTCAAAGCCGGATTCGATCTCCAAACTCAGGCCTGGCTTCGCGATGGCAACGGGTCGAAACAATGGCGACTAATCCCATCGGCCTCGCGCTCAAACCGCACCCCGCCCCATTTGCGGGTTCGCTCTTGGCGTGCCTAAAACTGTTGGTTTTCGGCGCGCTCGTGACATTTTCCTTCGTGCCGGTCCCAATCCATATCAACATCTCGCAGATACTCCTGCTCATGCTGAGCATCGGCACACTATACCTCGCTCTTGTCCGCCTGGAAGTTGACGTACTCGCAACGCTTCTTCTAATCATCTGCATTGCCGTCTCTCAAGCGCTAGGCATCATTCGCAGCCCCGTTGCAGACAAGAATTATCTGACCCCCGTTCTTTTTCTCACGTCCATGTTGATCGGACCCGCTGTCATGATCCTGGCTAGGTCGTACTCAGTCGCGAGCCTCGGCCGGCTTATTCCTCGATTCCTCAACCCGATCCTCGTTTTTCTGGTCATCGAATGCATCTCTCGCCTCATTCTCTCGCCCCATATGAATGTAGCCGCGGAAGCGGACCTAACTGATACCTTCTATCAGTACAAATCCAGCCTCTTCTTTGTCGATTCCAATTTTGCTGGAATCGCAATCCTCTGTCTTCTTTCGATCATGCTCACCTATAAAGAGGCAATTGGTCGGAACAGATTACTGCTGGCTTACTTCCTGTTGTTTGCTACTTTATCCAGGGCATCTATCTTCGCGGGTGTCTGCCAATTCGCGATATACAAATTATGGCGCTGGCGGATTTGGACTCTCTTCGGATTGCTCGCAGCGCAGGTGCTGATCATCGGCAAGCTATTTCTGAACTTCACCACGCAGGGACCCGACGCAATACAAGCCTTCGATGGAAGCCTTTCATCAAAGTTTTACATTCTCTCGCTGATGACGGACACCTACGGTAGGGCAGATGCAACGCAAAAGCTATTTGGTATCGGGGTGGGCAATTTTTCCAGCCTCGCCGGTATCTTCGCGCATAACATCGTGGCAACCTTCGTTCTTGAGCTAGGTATCGCCGGCTCAGCACTACTTATTGTCTATATATGGATCCTTTGCAGAAAGTGCCCTGTTGCCATCTATCTGCTCATTCTCCCCATGGTGATCAATGGATTCTCTCTTGTGAGTACCTCAATGCCGTACTTCTTTGTTGCGCTCGGTTTGCTGGGAGGGTTGCGTGGCTCGATGCTCGACGGGACTGGCAGGCTTGGAAATGGAGCGACAAGTTGGGAAGTCCTGGAAGGGTAGAGATGGCCAGAATCAGCGTGCTTTTGCCGGTCTACAATGTCGAAGCCTTTGTCGCCGAGGCGTTGGCGAGCATTCAGTCTCAAACCTTTGCAGATATCGAGATTATCGTTGTCGATGATGGATCGACGGACAATACACTGCGGATCGTTGAGCAAATCGCTTCATCCGATTCCCGCATCAAGATTGTTCGTGCATCGCGGAATCTTGGCCTTCCCGCTGCGTTGAACTTCGGACTCCCTTTCTGCCGGTCTCCGTTCATCGCCCGCATGGATGGCGATGATATAGCTCTGCCAACCAGGCTGCAAAAGCAATTCGAGTTTCTTGAACAAAATCCCGATATCGTGCTCGTAGGTTGCGCGACTATTGCAATCGACGAGGCTGGCGTGCGCATCCCGCGGCTAAGCGCTTCGCGGAAACCTGGGAACCAAGATGAGGTTGCAAGAACTATGTTGTTGGCGTCGCCGTGTTCCCATATCTGGCTAGCGCGCCGCGAAGTCTATGACGTGCTTAGGGGCTATCGTCCATTTGAGTGCGCGGAAGACTACGACTTTATTCTCCGTGCCATCACCGCGGGATTCCGAGTCAGTAATCTTCCTGAGGCGCTGATGCTGATCCGAAAACATTCTCAAAACTTGTCCTCTCGCCTGGAGCAGCAAAAATCTCACTACTACATTGCCCATCTTTGCCGAGAACGCATGAGGGGCCGCCCTGACACTTTTAATGAAAAGCAATACCAGCGCATCCTGAGTGGGAGCCCAATCGAGCATTCTGCTTACCTTCTGGCTGTCAGACTCGTCAGGGTGGGTTTGCAGACGCGTTACTCGATTCTCCGGGTCGTATTCTTCATGCTTTCTGCCTTTGTGTCGCCATGGCAAGCACGCTATTTCCTTACCCGGCTCCGCCTGAAGAGAGCATTGCATAGAGGAGAATTCACGGCTTCGAGGGGAGCGGCTTGAAGGATTCTCAAAGTGGAGACGTTTTCAAGGCTTCTATGAAGATCTGCTTTATCATTCACAACATGACCGGGCGAGCAGGCCAGGAACGTGCGCAGGCGAACCTGGCAAATGCGCTCGCATCGCGCGGGGACTCGATATCGATCTGGTCGTGTTTTCGAACCATGCCATCGCCATGTTTTCCGCTTTGCGAAGGCGTGAAGGTGAGTTATGGGTGCCGCAATCCTCTACCGTACTTCGTTCAATATCCATGGCTCATTTGTCTATTTGCGATCCACGTACTTCGGTTTCGGCCGCGCTGGATTGTTTGCACAGATACCAACGTGCTGATTGTCGCCTTACTTGCGATCTTCGTGCCGGGCGTTCGGTTGGTGGCTTGGGAACACTTTGCTCTTTCTCACAGCACTACGAAAGCGCGCGGGAGACTCGTCAGAAGACTGGCGGCTGTTCTGGCCTTAAACATTGTGACCTTGACTGAGCGCGACGCGGAAACATACGCGAAGCTTTTCTCTCCATCCGGCGAAGTCCAGGCCATTCCTAACATCGTGGCACTGCCCGCCTTAAACAAAGTTTCTCGCCGACAAGAGGTTCTTGCTTTAGGGCGCATCGTACCCCAAAAGGGATTCGATCTACTTCTCGAAGCGTGGGCGACTGCCAGTAAGCGGCTAGGAGGATGGACGCTCCGTATTGTTGGCGACGGGCAGTTGCGCGATGATTTGATGCAGTTGTCGGTCAGGCTGGGGGTCGAGCAAACAGTTATTTTCGCCCCATTTTCTGAAAATCCGTTCTTATTGTATTCAGAATGCGGAATCTTTGTGCTCAGTTCCAGGTTTGAGGGTTTGCCATTCGTACTCGTAGAGGCAATGATGTGCGGAGCTCCTTGCATCAGCTTCGACTGCCCGAACGGACCGCGAGAGTTAATTAAGAACGGGGTCAATGGTGTCTTAGTCCCGCCGGAGAGCGTTGCGGCGTTGGCGAGTGCAATCGTCGAATTGGGTGAGAACGCCGGAGTGCGTCAGAAACTTGGGGAAGCCGCGAGGGGCATCTCGGAACAGTTTTCGGAAGATCACGTCGTTGAGTGTTGGCAAAAAATTCTGCTTGATCAACATTGATTGTTCATCCAGTCGAAGTGGGACCTCTTATGGCCGTTGTCCGACAGCGTGGGTCTTCGATCCATCGAGTGCCTGCACACAGCTGGGGTCTTAGATGGTAGAGGAGGGTCTCATACTGCCTGTGGTTTCCATCATCACACCCGTTTACAACGCGGCCCTTTGGCTGCCTGAGACGCTTGACTGTGTGCGCGCGCAGACATTCACGGACTGGGAGCATATCCTTGTGGATGATGGGTCGACTGACGATTCTGTAGCGATCATTGAGGCTGCAGTTCGGGAAGACAAGCGCTTTCGATTAATCCGCACTCCGCACAACTCCGGCCCCTCCAATGCCCGCAATCTTGCGCTCGAGGCGGCCTGCGGCAGATACATCGCCCTGTTGGATGCTGACGATCTTTGGCTCGAGAAGAAGCTTGAACTCTCGGTTGAGTGGCTACAGCTGCATCAGCATGCGTTCGTCTACCACGACTACCGCCATATGTCGCTCGACGGCACGCAGGTTGGCCCGCGCATTCACGCGCCGGAGGTTCTTGATCTGCGCGCGCTGCATACGCGCCGCGGCCATGGCGGATGCATGAGCTTTGTGCTCGATCGCGAGCGGACAGGGGAATTTCGCTTTCCCGTCTCCTGCGAGTACCTGCACGAGGATTTTTGCGCGTGGCTTGGTCTCATTCAAAGGGGGCTTACAGGTGGCCGCCTTGCAGAGGACCTGGGGCTTTACCGCGTTTCGCAGGCTAGCCGCTCGGGGAACAAGATGAAGAGTATCAGAGAGACTTGGAGGATCTACCGAAGGCTCTCGAAGCTCTCACGGGTGCAGGCGGCGATCTGGTGGACCGAATATGTATGGAATTCGTTCTGGCTGCATCGCTACGCCAACCCACGACTGAAAGTAAGCCGAGCAGCCGTTACCGCTCCTCTCATGAAGTTCCGTAGCGAAGCTTCGTCAGAAGCCACTTCCGTTCCAGGCGGGCGCGTTCCACATCAGCCATGATGTGTTCGCCGCGCTGCTGGCGGATGGTGTCGAGCAGGGTACGTACGGGCACGAACCAACCGCCTTTTCGCGCCATGCGCGTCATACGTTCCTTGAAGCGCGGATCGAGGCAACCGTTTTGCACGAAGCCTTTGCCGAAGTGTGTGTAGAGAATTGCAGCACCGCCTTGCTCCTCAAGTAAATCCTGCTGCTCTTCGCGAACGGTTTCAACGAAGCTTGAACACTCCCCGCCTTCTGAAGAGGCGTACCACTGGCCCACCCAGGGGCGGGTCGGATCAAAGTAAGGCATGCACGGACAAGCATTCAAGGTGTTCAACTCGCGAAACACGAAGTTGCGCACGTAGCCGACCTCGCGCCGGCAGATGTCGCCCCAGAAGAGCTCGTGTCCGTGTTCGTGTCCGTGAAACCGGTGGTTGTTGCGACCTTTTGTGGCCACGTTGTAGATAAAGCGTCTCCATCCGCCCAACCGCGAGCTTCCCCAATAGATTGCATCCGCGTTATCCATGTGGTTGGCAAGCGTGAGAGGCTCGGCATCGAAGAGCTGGCGGTAGCGTTCGATGCCGCGAATCGTAGTTGCCCGAGAGGAGGTCTGCATGCGCGCATTATGCAATCCGAGTTCGAACCCAAGTTTTCGGAGGGTCTGTAACCATTCCACATGGGCCGTCTGTTCGCAATGACCGTGCACACCGACCGGCACATCGGTGGGGCCGAGTGGCCAGATTCCTCTTGTCGTGCGGAACCCAAGGTCGGCAAGGAAGTCGTAAATGATCCTACCGTCTTCGTCAGATTGCATATCGGGATCATCGAAGATGGTGAAAGCGAAGCGGCGGGCTTCCGGCCACACAATGCGCGGAGGTCGAGAGAGAGGGGGAGAACCTGACATGGAACTTCCTTTAGTGTCGCTTCAGCAGTTCTTCATGCGGCGGATGTCACTTGCGACGAGCCTTGCTCCGCCGATGCGAATGGGCCGGAGAGTACGACATCGCCCCATTCCAGAAGGCAGGCTCCCCATGAATAGCCGACGCCAAAGCCCACCAGCGCGATCTTGTTGCCGCGGGCGAAATTGTGGCCCACCTGGGCAAGAGTGAGAGGCAAGGTGTTGCTGACAGTGTTGCCCACATCTCTAAGGGCCAATGGAACCTTCTCTTTGGGCAGGCGCATCTTGCCGCGCAAATGCTCATTCATAAATGCGTTTGCCTGGTGAAACACAAATGCGTCGACGTCGTTGGCGGTGAGACCGCCCTTGACGAGAAGCGCTTCGACTAGTCCGGGAACCCGGCGCAGTGTGAAAGCGAATAACTCTTGTCCATCCATGAACAGGTTCGCAGCGGTGCGAACATTCCCATTGTCGTCGCAGCTTTCGCGTGGTGAAGAATTGCTGGAAGGGAGACGCGATCCTCCGGCTGGAACGATGAGATTTTTGTAGCCGCTGCCGTCGGTGCCAACAATACTGGTGACAAACTTCGCCCCTCGCACCGCCGCACCTATAACGGTTGCGGTTCCTGCGTCTCCAAAGAGAACACGGACGGAACGATCGCGCGGATGGATGTACTTGCTATAGGTCTCTCCGGTCAGCAAAAGCACACTGTTCGCAGTTCCGGAGGCGATGAGAGCATTGGCGAGTTGCAGGCCATAGACGTAGCCGGAGCAACCCTGGTTAATGTCGATTGCCCCGCAGTGTATAGGCAATCCCAAGCGATCTTGCAAAATGCATGACGAAGCGGGCAGCAGGTAATCGGGGCTTTGTGTGCAAAACAAGAGGTAGTCGATTTGGCCTCGACTGATTGAACCGTTCGCAAACATTTGCTCCGCGGCTGAAAAGGCGAGGTCCGCAGCAGTTTCATCCTCAGCGGCGATTCTGCGCGATTCAATTCCTGTCTTGCTGGCAATTCGTTCTGTGTCCCAATCAGGATTCTCGCGATGCAGTTCTTCATTGGTCACGACGCGGCCAGGCAGATGGCAGCTGAGGTCTGAAATGTATGCCGTTGGATTCATTTCACCCCGCGGAGACTTTGCCAGTTACGTTGTCGACAAAGTCCTGCACTGACTTAAAACTTCGGATCTCCGCGCCGCTGAGCGAGATTCCATATCTCTCGTCAAGCAGCGACATAATCGTCAGCCACGCCAGCGAATTCCATTCCTCATAATCCGAGATTGCCTTATCAGCATGAATGGCAGAAGCATCAATCTCCAGGGACTCGCCTATTAGATCGTAAAGCTCTTGTGGATTCATATCTATCTCCAAGACTGAATTCGGTAACGGCGCCCTATTAGTTGAGCCCGCCTATAACGTGAAGCCTCCGTCGATTACAAACTGCGATCCTGTGATCCTTCGCGCCGCATCGGAAAGCAGGTATGCGGCCATGATCGCGACTTCCTCGGGCTCAATCATCCCCAGAAATTGTTGCGCCTCGATATGTTCAAATCCCGGGACAGCAACATTGGCGTTCGCGAGGATGGGCGTACGCACGTAAGCCGGCGCAATGCAATTGACGCGGATTCCCTTAGGACCAAGTTCCTTCGCCGCTGAACGTGCGATGCCGGCGACTGCCGCCTTACTAGCCGCGTAAGCGATCATTGCCGGAGACGCCACCAGAGCAGCCACCGAGGACATCAGAACAATAGAACTGCCGGATGCAGGAACAGCCGTTCTCGCACTCAGGGCCTTCAGAAGCATCACAGTGGAATGAACATTGGAAACCATTATTGATTCCAGCTGACTCGCGGAAAGAGCTCGCAGAGGAATGTGTCCTGCAACCCCTGCGCAATGTACTGCCCCATCCAGCGGCGCCCCGATCTCTGCGACGAGTTGGGCAATCCAACTCGAGATCTCATCGGTTCTGGACAAATCGAAAGGCCTGGATAAGTGGGCGTCGGGGGACTGCGTTTGCGCAAGAGTCTCGTTGAGCCCTTCGACACGTCGACCCGAAAGGATCACCCTTGCGCCAAATCGGCTCAGAACAATAGCAGTTGCTCGCCCAATTCCCGACGATGCTCCAGTGACCAGGATCAACTTCCCGGAAAGAGAGATAGGATTATCCATGAATCCTCAATCAGCGGCGACGAGGGCGATCACCCGTCCGCAGTCGTGGGAGATGCTTACATCCCAGCGAGTCAGAGCAAGAGACTTGGCCTGATGTAACGCGGATCGCAAGAGGCACAGCTCCGGCACACCGTCCGGAGCCACGGTTGTTTCGATATCGGTCAGGGAGACTTGGCCGAAAGCTCCGGCCCGCATGACCTTCAATACGGCTTCCTTTATGGCAAACCGTCCCGCCAGGAACTCGTTCCGGCGTTTCGAAGTCATTTGTTTTGTGGCGTTGAGCTCGTTGATAGAGTACACGCGAGAGGGAAATGTCGCGCTCAGCACCAATGCACGCGCGATTTGGGCCACGCACACAACATCCACTCCAATCTTCACGGATTCTCCTTCTCCACATTGGTAGCAGAAGCGCGCATGCCCTTGAAGTGAGGTGGGTCACACACGAATACCTGTCGGGCGTGGAGAATTTATTTTGGAACGACGCTCCAGAAGGAATCCGCAGCAATCAGGCGGATCGAGGCGAGGTGTGGAAGAGATTGTCGCACAGGGATCGCAGCATGAAGATGCTATTCGCGATTTCAACCGACGGCTGCGAGAGGGAGGTTCGGAATTCGAGTTCCCAGCCGACTCCGAGTTTCCTGTAGGTTCACCGCAAGGGCTTCCGCAGGCCAGTCTTTACCATAAGTTACAGCTAAGAAAGTATCTGTTCCTCGACGAGACAAAAGTGCGGGGAGGATACATCCTCATTGGGCACGGCGCTCTGTGTAACGGCGATCCCATCCAGGTTCAGTTTCTCAAGCTGCCATTGTCCGAAGCTATCGTGAATCCCCAATTCTCATCATGCGGCGCGGTGCTGCTCCGACACGCCGTCAAGCAGGATCCTCTGATGTATGGGCTCGGCGGAGGTGGAGAAGACAGCACCGTGATGAAGATGCTGAAGCGGGCTCGCTTTAGCCTGCTTCCCGTTCCATTCCACTTTCGAGTAATCAACCCTGTCCGTTTCTTTCGATACATTCGGCCCTTGAGAACGACAGCATTCCGACGCACTTCGCTTGACATCGCTTCCCGATTTCCATTAATGCCGTGGGCTGTAAATGCCTACCATCTTCTTAAGTCGGACGGCGGCCTGCTTCGCGCCACTGATCTGGAATTGATGCCAGATTTCGGGTCATGGGCAGACGAAGTGTGGGAGCACTGCGCCGGAGATTACTCTTTGATTGCCATTCGCGACGCGGCGACTTTGAACTGGCGGCTTCCAGCCTCCGACGAGCGTATCCACCGCATCAAGGTCGTGCGCCACGGAGAACTGCTGGGATGGGTGGCGATCACGTATAGTTCGTTCACGCAGCATAAACAATTTGGAGCGATGCGTGTTGGCGCAATCGTGGACGGACTCTGCACTCGCGGGGAAGAGAAGACCATGGTTGCCGCGGCGTGCATTTTGCTGCGCGACCTCAACGTTGATCTCATCGTAAGCAACCAGTGTGCTCGATCCTGGAACGACGCTTTGCGGCACAACGGTTTCCTCCCGGGACCTTCCAATTTCACCTTCGCGACATCCCCACGCCTAAAAGACCTCATCGGCGCGAAGGACCCCAACTTCGATCGCCTGCATATAAACCGTTGCGATGGCGATGGGCCTATCCACTTGTGAGCGGGGATGACCGCTGGAGGATCGTGTCAGTCGCACGCGTCCTTCAACCCTTTCCTCGTCCCCTTACTGATGGGCACTCACGAAGATGGATTTGATTTGGATCCATTGAGAAAGACAAATCGCGACGCGACTTCTACTTGTCTTTTGGCACCACGGACCAATCCGGGAGAATTCGCGATGTCGAGCCGAAGACGCGGTATTTGTCGAAGCGCATTTCGTTGAGAAGAGTTTCGAAAGGGGCGTACACTTTGAAGCCCTCACCCCACTCCCTGATCAGCATGGTCCTGCGCTGCCGGGAGATGGAGACGCTCTTTGATGGGCAGATGAACGTCCTCGCACCTTTTCGCACAGGATGGTATTCGACCATTACGTTGGATTGTTCGAGAGGCTGCCTCCACTCGAGGTCGGCTTGGATGGTCAACCGCAGAATGGAGCCGGAGGACGGATCCACAGCGATTTCTCCGTGAAACGGCGCAGATTTCTTGAACGGGATGGCGTCGAAGTCATTGGCCACGCAGCAGAATTCCGCAGTGAACAAGGGCGTTTCCTGGGGCACGCTATACCGGAATACCGCGAGCGGCCCATTCTCACTCTGTTCCCAGCGCGCCCACTCCCATTTGCTGTGCGGCAAACTGGCAGCAGTCAACACGGTCACGAGAATGGGGCCGAAGGTGCCGATGGTTTTGAGGCGCTCCATACCGGACGCCTGCGGTGCGTTCATCATGAACTCGTCCTTTACCCTGGAGATTGCTGTTTCGCCAAGGTGGTCGCTCGTTTCGGACTGGTCCTCCACCTGCTCCTTTCCGTCGTGGAAACGAAGACTGGAAATTGCCGTCTCGCCCTGGTACAGGGAGACGTCGCCCGTTGCGGTCTTCCATGTTTGGTTTGGTTTAGGCGGCAGTTCCTGATACTGCACGGTCGTGCGCGTCGCAAAAAAGTCGGGCAGCTTGGGAATCGTGGTGTTGATGTAGGAGACGGCGTTGGAGAGGATCTGACGTTGCGTGGCCATGTCCGGCGGCGGCGTTGAGAGAACCTCTTCGGCCGGAGGAGCAAGGAATACCGACTCGTCCCCCGCGACCTCCAACGCCTCCCGTGCCCTACCCCCGCGCACATCCTTCTCAAGCTTGGCTAACTTCGAGCTGTCCAGTCGTTCAGTCAGTCGCACGCCTTCGAGTTGGTGCGCTAATTCGGACCTGGAGACGTCGTGCGCGTTCAAGAACAGCGCTTCCAACTCTTTCACGGTGACAGACTGCTTGACAGGCGGCTGATCGTAGAAGACCGGTTCGTCGTAATAGTCCTCGCAAGAGTACGCTGTCATATCTTCCTTGGCAATCTTCATCCGCAGATGGTGATACTCGTCGATCAGGTTGGTTCGGGGTGGATCGAAGGTGATGGAATAGTAGCGGCTTTCCTGCTTGACGCGTTCAGCGATCAGCGTGGCGAGATGGTGAGATGTATCCAGCATGCCACCTCCGCTGCGTGCGGCGATGACAGGCAGAGAGAGATATTCGAAATCGGTGGAATCGGGCTTTGTTCCTCCAAGGAATTCCTTCATCGCATAGTCCGCGACGGGCACTGGATGTCCAGCGGAGTTATATAAGGGCCACTCCGATGAACCCCACAGGTTGATGCGCGCTTCGCGCATGCGGGTCAGGAGTTCGATAGAAAAATCAAAAATTCCAGAGGCCTTGCGATTTTCGATTTGCCACCCGTTGCCGATCCAGAACATCAGTTTTCGTCCGGGCTTCCGGCGCTCCTCGATGGCAATAGATCCGAGGGTAATCAGCGATTCGCTGATCCTTGCACTCGCGCGCCCTCCGACGGCGATGTTCACGACATCTTTTTCGATGACCGGCGGCGACCAGATCCGGCGCTCCAATCCGCCCTGTTCAATTTCATGGGCGAGTTCATTGCCGTCCATCGAGGCATGCGGCGTCGCGAAAAGCCCATGATCTGTAAGGCGGTAGATGATGGTCGGATGCTCCAGAATCCCTCCGTGGGAGCGGAGAAAAGCCTCAACGTCACGGACCGCCTCCGAGAGATCCCGATTCGCGTTTCCGAACTCTGCGTTCGGGACCATGTTCAGCTCGTCAATCACGAGCACGACCTCAAGGGAACTCGCAGGCTGAATCCCACCATTGAACGCCTGAAACGTCACGATCTTCTGCTGTTCATTGTTATCAAGGAGAGTGAAATCTTCTTCCGGGAGCCCTGTGACGGGTTTGCCGGACTTATCGATGACAGCGACATCGATGCGGATGAGGCCCTGGGTGGGGTCGGGCATTCGATCCCGGGCCTGATCTGTCGGTATCTTAAGCCCCTGAGAGGACGGAGAAGCAATCGGTACAAGAGGAGGGCGATCGTTTTGCTGTCCGGAAGCCGCCGTCGCGATACACAACAGCAATCCTGCACAGACGCGAGATTTGTTGGAGACCGCAGTTACGAGCTTCAAAGCCCACCCCGATTTGTAACTAGACACTATATCTTTTCTGTTGCGAGACAAGTGCACCAGCAGCACAGAGACGGCACACTGCTAAGGACCATCCACGTAATAGCCAGCAGTCGTGTAGACCTTCAGCCCCGGTCTATCGACTGTGACGCGGACGGCATGATATTCGGTCGCGCGTCCACCGGGGGCGCGCTCGAATGCCAGGTCGTACCATGCGGATGCGCTGCGCAAAACAGTGTCGATCTCAGCCTTGATATCGTTGCCGCCGATGAATACCTGGCCACCGGAATGTTCTGAGAGAACCTGTAAAGACAAATCGGAATACTGAGCATCTGCAATCTTCGTAACGCCGTTGAGAAAGCTGTCATACGAAGAAAGCGTGCTTCCGGAACTGGAGGGGGTAACGGTATAAAGCGAAATACACGACTCGCGAAGGCCATTCGCAATGTTGACGATTTCATCGAAGAGCCCTTTCCGCTGGTCGGGCTCATAGTTGAAAAGCATTGGCCAGCCGGGGCTGAGAAAGAGAACCAGTTTGCGACCGGGTGTCCCTGACTCGGACGAAACCATATTCTTGAGGAGCCTGGTAGCCTGATCGGTTCGTTCTGTAGCTCCCCAGATTCCAGCCGATCGATTGATGACACGCAACAGGGGTGGCGCCTCATTGAGGGCGGTGAGCAGTGCTGTACGATCCTGCGACGGACCGGCTATTTGTGTCAGCCCGGCGTTTTCGAGAATCGAAATCGAAGTTTCATAGTCGAGCTTACCGGAGTTCTGCTTCAGGAACGCACTCACGCCATCACGTTCCTGTGCGAGTAG
Organism: uncultured Acidobacteriaceae bacterium; assembly: GCA_963838295.1. Taxonomy (GTDB): domain Bacteria; phylum Acidobacteriota; class Terriglobia; order Terriglobales; family Acidobacteriaceae; genus Telmatobacter. Next base: position 88,672 of record CAWIQS010000014.1, on the reverse strand, counting down.
AGCGGCATCTGAGTTCACGGCATCTATGACGATTTGGACTTTGATGGGAGCGGCAGGTGGATGGGCCGTATCGACGGCAGTCAATGCGAGGATCTTCTGCGGCCGCTTATTGTCGAAGACCTTGAAGTCGGATGCTTCGAGTCCAGTTGCGGGATGACCTGACTTGTCGGTGACTTCCACAGTGATGGCAATGTTGTCGCCGTCTGAAGCGGGACACTCGATCGACGAAAGGCGTGAGGATGCATTGGCCTTATCTTGCGCGAGACAGGCGGTGCTGAAAAACGCGAATTGCAGAAGAACTATGAAGACGCTGATTCTTCTGGGCTCAATCGTTCGCATTTTCCCGCACCTTCTCTCCTGACGGTTTTCGGCAGTTCGTGGTTGCGTCTGTTGTCCGTTTCTATGAAGCACCTGCACTTGGTCAAGGGCAACATTCGGATGGCCCGTCTCCGAGTTTCCTCCGGCGTCCGCATCCGTTGGTACGGAACAATTTGCCACGGTGATTCAGCTTGACGACTTGCATTCAACGAGAGATCTTGACCTGCGTTGCAAGTGTTGCATCGGACGAGCCTCCGGCAAACAGGGTATAGCTGCCCGGTTCAACAACCCACTGATGCTTACGGCTCCACACCGCAAGGTCGCTCTGCTTCACATGAAATTCCACACGTTGTGATTCACCTGGCTTCAGATGAATGCGTGAAAACCCCTTGAGTGCCCGATCTGCCACTTCAACGATACTCACGTCATGATGCAGGTAGAGTTGTGCGATCTCATCGCCTTCCACGCTTCCTGTATTAGTCACCGTCACCGTCGCAACGAGGTCGTCCTCGCTCCCAGTTGATGGTGCCTGAACGGATAAGTGGTCGTATTTGAAGCTCGTGTAGCTCAAGCCAAATCCGAATGGAAACAGGGGTTTCCGATCGCCCTCCACATATTTGGTGGTTTTCGATGGGTCAAAGTTGTAGAAGACGGGAAGTTGGCCAACGCTCTTTGGAAACGTGATGGTGAGTTTGCCGCTTGGATTGTTGTCGCCGAAGAGCGTCTCTGCAACAGCTTGACCGCCAAACTCACCGGGGTACCACGCTTCCAGGATCGCCGGCACATGCTCCGCTGCCCACGGGATTGTCAGTGGGCGGCCGTTTTCAAGGACAAGGATCACGGACTTTCCAGTCGCTACGATTGCTTCAAGCAGTTGCTCCTGGTTCCCCGGCAAATCCAGGCTCTGCCTGTCAGACCCTTCTCCGGAGATCCCCTGATACTCTCCCAAAGCCAGGATGACCGCGTCGGCTCCCCTGGCGTCTCCAACGGCTTTCTCGATGTTGACGCCGTCATCCACTGCTATAGCAGCGTTCGGCATGAGTCGCTTCAGACCGTCTGCGATGCTGATATGCAGTCCGTTCTTCTCGTCCTCGTAATCTCCATACCGAGCAATGGCCGCATTCGGCCCAATCACCGCAATTCGCTTCAGAGTTTTCGACAATGGCAACAGGTGCCCATCGTTTTTCAGCAGTGTCATCGACTCCCTCGCCGACTGGAGCGACAATGCCAGATGTTCCCTGTTGCGCTTCACCCGCGCAGTCAGCGTGGTGTCGACGTAGGGGTGATCGAAGAGCCCAAGAGCAAACTTGGCTCTCAGCACCGACGATACTGCGCGATCGAGTGCCTCCGGCGAGAGCGTATGGTCTTGCATTCCCGATATGATCGCGTTCTGGAACTCTTCGTGACTGAAGTCGTAGAACTGCATATCGACGCCGGCGTTGATCGCCTGCACGATCGCATCCCTGGCATCGGCGGCGGTATGGTGATCCTCCCAGAGACGCCGGATCGCTCCCAGGTCCGAAAGCACGAAGCCTTTGAAACCCCATTCTTCGCGCAAAACTGAGTTGAGGAGTTCCGGATCAGAAGCCACGGGTATCCCGTCGATCTCGTGATAAGCGGCCATGACGCCCATCGCGTGCCCCTGACGAATCGCCGGTTCGAACGACTTCAACATGATGGAGCGCAGCTCACGCTCGCCGATGTGCACGGGAGATGTGTTGAGTCCGCTTTCAGGCGAACCATGACCTACGAAGTGCTTTGGTTCCGCAATCACGGAGTGGTCACTGCTTAGCGATTCACCCTGGGCGCCCTCCACATATGCCAGACCGAGTTGTCCCGTCAGGTAAGGATCCTCTCCGAAGTCCTCTTCTACGCGCCCCCAACGCGGCTCGCGCGCTACATCAAGCACCGGGGCCAGCACCATATTCACGCCTACCGCCCGCATCTCACTCGCAATTGCTGCCGCTGTTTGGCGTGCAAGACCAGGGTGCCAAGTAGCTGCCAGATTTATGGGAGCGGGAAAGACTGTGCCATCGCTGTAACCATGCAGACCCTCCTCGATAAAAATCGCGGGGATCCCGAGCCTTGAGTGTTCGATCGTCCAACGCTGAATCTCGTTTGAGAGTTCAGCGTTCGGATAAAGATCGTGGACGCTTCCCACACCCAGCGCCCCCAAAAGCCTCTCCGCATTACGCGTTTGGAATTTCGCGTCCGGTGCCGCGTGGGTCTTGTCCAAAGCTTTGTCAACGAAATCAGGTATTCCGGCGTACATATCAAGTTGTCGAGCCTTCTCTTCGACGGTCATTCGCTTGACGAGATCGCGCACGCGCTCTTCGATGGGCAGGTTCGACTGTCTGTAAGGCGCGGCGGTATCCAAGGTGCCAGTATGCTGCTGGGCGATGGCAGCGACCGAGAAGCAGAAAAGAAAGCTTGCGAAATATCGTTGACTCATATTGCTCTCAGAATAGTTACATTCATATTTGGTTTAATGCTTATCCCAACACTGCGTCGAGCAGATCTTGATGATCCGGCGGCTTCGCTGCATTTAGTCGACTGACACATCGTTGGTGAATGATTCGCGTCGCATTTATCGGCAAGCTTCCGTGAACTATCAAGTCATTGGACCACTTTCTCGACAGTCAGGATAACTTCAGTGCCGGGTGCGAGTTGAACAGAGTGATCGGAACTGCTGATTCTCGCACTGCAGCCCGGTCCTCCTTCCGGCTCCAGCTTCACTTTGGGCATGCGGACCACAATCCCGGGATGTACGGTATGCGGCGGTCCGCCGGGACTCAAATCGTCGTCGCGTCCGGTCGAGCCCGAAACGGGTTCCGAGATCGACCGAACTCCCCCAGCGACTTGTGTCGGCAAGGCGTCGTGCAGCATGCTCGACTGATCGCGAACTGCTACCAAACCGATCAATCGCAGCGGGAGTTGTTGTTTCTGGCGGCCCTCGCAATCGGCGCGATCGAAGACCAGCCCCAGTTCAGAGGAATTGGGATTCTTTGACGAAGCCGCAGCCGTTACGTGCCCATATAGAATCGAGTCCTGCGTCAACACGCAACCTGGATAGGTAAGCCCGTACAACACCTTCACAAATACTTCTTTGCCGGGTTTCAGATGCGAGGAGTCCATCATCTCCGTGACGCGAGCCTCAATCGTGGAAGTAACGGGCCAATCTCTGTCCTCGAATTGTTGACACGCGGGGGCGCTGGTTTCATTAGCCGGCGCTGCGGATGCGGTCATTGTTCCCTTAGCGAGCGCTGGCGAAGCCTCAGTCGTCGTGGGTTCGAATTTCACCAATCCGTCGCGATAGTCCAGGTGCAAGGTGAGCGAATGAAGCATGTCGAAGCCAAGCATCCCTGCGACGTCAAACCCTGCATTGTGGTCGATTGCGGAGAGATCCCACTGGAGCACGTGGCTTTGACCATTCAATGAGAGCTTCGCAAACTGAAAGTCGAAGTTGTCGCGATACACCTGCGCCGTTGGGCCGGAGGCGGTCTGCAAGGCATTGGTAAAGTTAGCCTTGGTGCTGGAAATTGCATGTGCCGTGTCCGATGTCATAGTGCTGAAGCGCATACCTGTGTCGAGTACGAAGAGCCTGCGGGCTTTGTTATTGAGCAGGACAGGCAGGAGCAGATATTGGCGCCGGTGATAAACCGGAGTGTAATCCGCGAGTTCCGGTGGTGTTGCACGATCGCCCGGCAATATCCCGGAAAGCGGCGGAAGTGGATCGAGCGCCAGCCTGGCACCCCGCGCGTCGATTGTCACAAGATACGACGCGAAAATATCTGTGCCGATCATACCGTCGGCCTTACCTGAAAATGGCGCATTGCTGACGCCCACGATGCAGTCGCGAAACTCGAGCGGCCCGACGTGCACACTATCGGCGTGTACCGTTCCCGACGGATCATTGGCGCCCTGCTGCAGTCCATTCGCATCGGCAAGAGACTTGGTGATAAAGATTCCGGAGGCTGCCGTATCCAACACGAGCCTCGCGTTGGTCTTGGGCAACTGCACGTCAAGCCGGTAGCCATCCAGATGTTTGCCATCCTCCATGGTGCCGATCAGGTGCAGTGCTGCCGATTGAACGGCAGGCTGAATCTTGCAGGTCTGTGAATTCTCTGAGAGCAGCGGCAGCATCGAGTTCATGGATGCTTCAGCCTTTAGCCGTGTCTCCGTATCCAGATCTTTCATGGTCGGGAGGGCCTGCTGGATGCCCTCGATCTCGTGCGCAGGGGAAATAACTCTGCGCCACGCATACAGGATGTCAGGTTCTTCGGGATCGATGTCGTACGCACTCTGGATCTCGGCGCGTTCCGATGCGTACATCGAATCAATGCGTAAAACACGGCTGCGAATCAGATGTATCCGCGCGTAGCACTTATCCGCAGCTGCAGCGACATTGAGCGTTTGCAGTGCCAGCCAAGGCTGCCCCTGGCGGAGTTGCAGTTCGGCTTGCGCGGTAAGGACTTGAGCCGCGTGCGGATCATCAGCAAGGGCCGCGGTTACGCGATCAGATGCCTCGGCGATCTTGCCTTCCTGCAACAGAGTGGACACGAGGGCCGCGGCGATCAATGCGCTATGCGGCTGTTGCACGAGGGATTTCTTATATTCCTGTTCTGCGTCTGCATAGCGGCCTTCACTATAGGCCGTGATCGCGGGAGTGGCGGTGTGCGCGGGCGCTGCGGGACAGTTCGCAGCCTGACTCAAGAGGGATGAAGCCTGGAAGATCAGAACAGCAGAGATCGAACCAAGTCGAATCGAGCAGCTGTTGAGAAAGCGCGGAGCACGAAAGGACATCCAGGGTCTCCTGTACCTAAATGAGAGCAATGATACTCTGGGCAGAGTGAGTCTTCAGCTAGCTCCTGGTCATCTCATTCGTGAAGTCACTGTCGCACTAATCATTGCGAAGGGCTGAAACGGGATTGACTCCTGCGGCGCGTCTTGCGGGAACAAATGTTCCTGCAACCGCCAGAAGCGGCAGGATCAGCATGATTGCGATGAGTGTCAGTGGATCGAACTGCGAAGTCTGAATCAACTGCTCTTTCGCCAGTCGCCCCGCCAGGAAAGCTAGTGGAATGCCGATCGCGACGCCGAGCAGCGCCAGGATCAAAGCCTGGCGCAACACCATCCACATTACTTGCGACCGATTTGCCCCCAGCGCCATGCGAATCCCGATCTCATGAGTGCGCTGGGAAGTGACGAAAGAAAGCACTCCATATATTCCTACGAGTGAGAGCAAAAGCGCCGCAAGAGCAAACGTCCCGAAGAGCGCCAGTGAGAAACGCGGTCCTGCATAGCCGTACATATCCAGCATCTCACGAAGGCTCATCGTTTCGACGATTGGTTGATCCTTGTCGATGGCGTGAACCGTTTGTCGCATCGGGTTGACCAGCGCATCCGCGGGAAGTGATGTTGAGACGATAAGGCTATCTACAGCGGCGGGCGCGACTGTGTACGGCAAGAACACATGAGGATAGTCCTCGTTAAATCCGACAAAGAACGGCAGATCGCTCATTACGCCAACCACGGTAAACGCGTCATTTGCCAGCTTGTTCTTTCCGTCCGGCTTGAATTCCGGCAGGTGGATGGTCCTGCCGATTACGTTCTCGCCGGCAAAATAGCGCCGGGCGAAATTCTGCGTAATCACTACCTCGTGCGGTGCCGCAGCCACTTCACGGGAATCCAGAAAGTGCCCTTGCAACATCTTCCTGCCCGACATCGAGAGGAAATCGGGATCGGTCAAATGGAGCGCCACAACGCGCTTATCGATCGCCTGGCCGCTGATCTGCACGCGATCCGCATACATATCCATGAACGGAAACGCAGAATCCACTGTGGCCTGGCTGACGCCTGGGACGGCTCGCACGCGATCGAGCAACTGTCTGAAAAACAGCGTGCGACTTTCCGGCGTAGGGTAACGCGTGTCCGCGAGCGGAATGCGAAGCATCAATGTGCGATCGGGCGTAAACGGTACGGGAACGCTCTCCACCGCTACCAGGGAGCGAACCATCAAGCCTGCGAGCATCAGCAGAGCCAGAGAGAGAGCAATCTCAGTGACGACGAAGCCGCTGAGCAGTCGACGCTGCGTGCGGCTGTCGGAAGAGCGAAAGCTGTTCAGGACCGCGGCCAGCCTGGGCCTCGCACTGTGCCAGGCCGGCATGGTGCCAAAGATCAAGACAGTCCCAAGCGCGATTCCCAGCGCCGTGAGCAAGACGGGCACATTCATGACGATGACGGCCTCGTCGGGAATCGTGTCGGTGGGGACAATGCGCAGAATTGCCTGTAATCCGGCATAGGCGCAAGCCAGAGATACCGGAAATGCGATCAGCGCAAGCAGTAGCGATTCAGTGAGCGCATGTCGAATCAGTCTGAAGCGCGAAGCACCGATCGAAGCGCGCACCACAAATTCGTGCTCACGGCTTACGGCGCGGGCAAGCAGCAAACTCGACACATTTACGCAAGATATAAACAGGAGGACAAATACGGAACCGAGCAACAAGTAAAGGATGCCTGCCAGCCCCGACTTGAACATCTCGTCAAACGGAAGAATTCCAAGGCGCAAATTTTTCGGATACATGAACGGCTCGGTCTGCGCGAATTCAGCGAAGATCGGCGCCAGTTCCGCGGCTGCCTGCGCATCTGTCACTCCCGGCTTGAGGCGTCCAACCAGCGCAAAACGACGTTGCCCTTCCACCGTGAATTCATTGGTCATCTTGATCGGCAGATAAATATCCGCTCCTCGCCATAGGAAGCGCGGTGGCATGACGCCGATGACTGTGCGCGGATGCCGATCAACGTTGATGACCTGGCCGACGACGGAAGGGCTGCCTCCGTAATGTGCCTGCCAATATCGGAAACTCAGGAGGGCAACTTCTTCATGACCTGCGTCGACGTCGGCGTTCAGCGTCACGCGTCCCAATATAGGTTTCACTCCGAGGACGTCAAATGTGTTGGGCGTAATATAGTTGCCACGCACGCGCTGAGGGTCGAATTTCCCAGTGATTTCGACAAATCCGACCGTCGATGCGGTCACGCCGGCGAAGATGTCGGTTTTCTGTGCGATTTCGTTGAACTGCTGTGGACTATAGGATCGCCAGCCGCACTCGGCCCGGTCAGGCCAGCAGAGCTTTGGGGTCGCGAGCGTGTGAACGTCCTTGTAAGGAAAAGGATCGATCAGCACGCCATAAGCAACCGTGAACACTGCACTGGACGCGCCGATGCCCAACGCGAGAGTGAGTACGGCTGTTATCAGGAAGCTGGGATTGCGAGCTAAGTGCCGGATCGAATAGCGCAGGTCCTGCGAGAGGGTAGCAAGCCTGAATGCGGCGAATTCCTTCGTCAGCTCTTTGATCACCAGTCGAATGCGAGTGAGAGCCATGCAGAAGCCTCTCACAGTTTTCTTTGAACCGGCAACAGTTTCCGCAGCCTGTCTGTTCGTGCACGGAGAGGATACTAAAGCCCGCAGGGCAGTGGAGAGCGCGGCGCGGCTGGTGATCGTTGCGGCTTGGTTGTACGCAACCGCTCGTGTGACTTAGACTCTTCGTACCACGCCGCTTTGGAATGGCCAAGCCGAATGAAGAAAAGAAGCACCCCTCCAACTGTCAGCGAAGTAGCTCGCGCAGCAGGCGTTGGAACGACCACCGTTTCCCGCGTCATCAACGGTGGCGATCGCGTGAGCCCGAAGACACTTGCTCATGTGCAGCGCGTAATTGAAGCGATGGGCTACATGCCTAACCAGGCGGCTCGCGTTCTCAAAGGTCATCGGACAAAAACCATAGGATTAGTGATTCCGAGCATCGCCGATCCGTTCTTCTCAAGTTGCGCGGAGGCAGTACAAGCTGTCGCGCTCGCCAATGACTCGCTGTTGATTGTGACCACTTCACACAACGACCCGCACACTGAAATTGAGAATCTGAACATTCTGATTAGCCACCGTGTTGACGGATTCATCGTGGCACCAGCGAATTCACAAAGCAATGCTCTGCGGGACCTGCTCAAGCGCGTGGCTGTTCCGGTTGTAGCTATCGATCGCCCGGTCTCCGATGCTTTTGTCGCATCAGTGGTAACCGATAACTTCAAAGGCGCAAAATTCGCTACGCAGCACTTGATTGATCATGGGTATAAACGGATCGTTTGTCTCACCGGTGAGAGCACCCTATTTACGATTCAAGAGCGTATCCGAGGATACCGAGCCGCAGTTGATTCTGCCGGACTCACATCAACGCTGAATACCGCAGCCAAAGACTACAGGTCGACTGAGTACGCGATTGAGAGCTTGCTCTCCGGCGCGAACCCTCCGGATGCCTTGTTCACGCTAAAGAACAGCACGACAATATATGCTTTCGAGGTTCTTCAAAAACTCAACGTTGCGGTGCCAAAGACGATTGCGTTGCTGGGATTCGACGATTTTGAGCTCGCCGCAACCGTGCGGCCGTCAATAAGTGTGGTTCAACAGCCCGTTGAAGAGATTGGCCGTGTTGCAGCGGAACTGCTGTTTGAACAACTTCTTGGCAAGCGGAGTGGCCGGATTCCGGGGAAGGCCAAACGCCCTCGACAAGTGACGCTCGAAACGAGGCTCGTCCAACGGAGTTCGTGCGGATGTTCACCAACTCCTGCCTGAGATGAGAAAACGCTCGGTCAGAGTCCCGGAGAGATGCGGACCGTAACAGTTTCGCTCGAAGCTTGCAGTGCGGATCCTTCAGGTTTCTCCATAGGACTGGTAAGCGGAAGAACCGCCGTCCGCCGCGCGTCGCAAGCGAAATAACGCCGCGAATCTTATCACGGGAACGCAAAGCTTGGAAACGATACCACAAGACTGGATGTACAAATTCGCAGGCGTGCGTTGCATCAGGCTTGCACCCATCTGTCGGATTTGATCAAGCTCCAACTTCGGTTTTGCCATGTCGAAGGAAAATGGCCCCGGCTTCAGGGCGATCTGGCAGCCTCTTGATTCTGTATGGTATCGTTTCCAAGGATAACGGCGGGTGATGAGGATATCCGGGGGGAAGTGGAATGGTCTCCTTGAATGTCTCCGGCACTTGCGTCGTCTCAATCGCGGTTTCATGCGCACGCGCGATTCTCAGTTCTGGCTTCTTTGGTGATCGGGATGGCCTTGGATAACGCGCAGGTTCTCACCGTCGGCGTCGATCTTGGAGGAACGAGTCTAAGGATCGCGGCCTACGCGCCAGGCACTGGCGTGCTGAACTCAATTTCACTTCGCACGCGTCTCGAAGCCGGTCCTCTGGCTGTCGTAGATGATATGTGCGACGCGATTGTCAGACTTATTGATCAGCATTCCAATGGTCGCGAGATTGCAGGCATCGGAGTTGGATCACCGGGGCCGCTTGAGCTTCCGGCTGGACGCCTCCACCATCCGCCCAATCTTCCCGGGTGGGACGGATTTCCGCTTCTGGCGGAAATGGAAAAGCGTCTGCAGCGGCCAGTCACGCTTGAGAGCGACGCCAATGCTGCTGTGCTCGCGGAATATGAATTGGGCCTTGGAAAGCAACTCGGGATCGATTCGATGTGCATGTTGACCTTGGGCACAGGTGTCGGCAACGGTATCATTCTGGATGGAAAGCTCTGGCACGGCGCAGCGGGCATGGGTGGCGAAGCCGGTCACATGACGATCTATCCCGATGGCGCGGTCTGCGGATGCGGCAACAACGGCTGCCTCGAAGCATGTGCTTCTGCGACTGCCGTAGTAAACGCCGCTGACAAATTAATCGCCGCAGGGAAGGCTCCGGGACTCGCTCGGCTCAAGAAAGACAGGGCATTGACTGCGCAGAATCTTGCTGATGCCGCGCGGCAAGGCGATGCGGATGCCCAAAACATCTACGTTGAAACAGGGCGCACGCTGGGAATTAGTCTGGCCGGGCTGATCAACATCCTGAATCTGCCGCTTTACGTCGTTGGAGGCGGCGTCGCCAACTCGTGGGATCTCCTGTCGCCCGTTATGTTTGAGGAACTGCAGCGTCGGAGCTATGTCTATGCGCTCACAGCTCCAGGTAGAGTTGCCTCAAAGGGAATGCCAGGCGGAGGAACTCAGGTTCTACCCGCAAAGCTTGGGGCTGAGGCGGGACTTCTGGGTGCATGTATCCTTCCGGTATATACCTCGAAACCAACCTGGGCATCCGCGTAATTTCATTGCGACGAATCCTTCCCTCCAACCATAATCCAGAGGAAATGCCGCACTGAAGCTTTTCGACGGTCCGCTGACCCTGCTTAGGAACGTAGATCCCGATCATCATCGCTGTGTAGAACTGGAGTTGGTGGGTGGCCCAAGGGTCCGCGTGAAGCGATCTGTGCCACGGTTTACATCCCGTAAAGACATCTGGATAAGCGCCCACTACATCCGGCTATTTAAACTCAGCGGTGGAGGAACACTCTTGCCGTACTTTCGCCGCTTTCGGACCAGCGCATTGATCGCGGCGATCGCTGCATCGGCTATGCCTCACGTTTTCGTCGTCGCCCAGATGGCGTCGACGCCCCCCTCAGGCCTGGGTCGCAGTCTGCCGGCTCCCGTGCCGGCCATCCGTGATGCGCAGAAGCGCCCCATCACAGCGAGTGGATTCGTCGATTCCGGCCCCGTGGTCTTCGCGGATATAACCAGGGCAGCTGGACTATCCGGCTGGAAACACACAATGGGCGCGGCAGACAAGAGGCTCATCATCGATACGAATGGGTCCGGTGTCGGGCTTATCGATTACGACAGCGACGGCTGGCTCGACATCTACATCGTGAATGGCTCGACATTCGATGCGCTTGACGGCAAGGCCGAGCCGCCGCATGCTGCGCTGTTCCACAACAATCATGACGGGACTTTTACCGATGTTGCTGCCAAGGCCGGCGTGACCAACGATCGCTGGGGTTTCGGCGTAGCCATCGCAGACTACGACAACGATGGCTGGCCCGACATCCTCGTGACAAACTGGGGAAAGAATCGGCTTTATCACAACAATCACGACGGAACCTTCACCGATGTCGCGGAAAAGGCTGGCGTCACGCTAGGTAATTGGTCGGCGGGCGCTACGTGGGGTGACTACGACGGAGATGGGAAGCTCGATCTTTTCATTTCAGGCTACGTCCACTTCGACCGCGACAATTTGCCCTATGAGAAAACCAAGGCCACGGGGTTTTCATATTGCGAGTTTCGCGGGGAACCAGTCATGTGCGGCCCCAAGAATCTTGAGGGCGAACCCGACCATCTCTTCCACAACAACGGAGACGGAACCTTTACCGACGTGAGCGCCAAGGCTGGTGTAGGCGACGAAGTGAACCGCTACTATGGTTTGACCCCGGTTTTTGTGGATGTGAACAACGATGGCAAGCCCGACTTAGTCGTCGCTAACGACTCCACATTGAGTTACCTGTACCTCAATCGAGGAGACGGAACCTTTGAAGACGCAAGTTTTGCAACGGGGTTCGGTCTCAATGAAGACGGGCGCGAGGCCGCGGCCATGGGGGTTGCCGTGGGCGACTACATGAATAACGGCATGTTGGATTTTGCCATCAGCGACTTTTCCGACGAGTCAAAGTTGCTGTTTCGCAACCAGGGGAATGGTGGTTTCAGCGAAGTTTCAATGCGCTCCGGAATCGGAAAGATCTCCATCCCATTCCTCGGTTGGGGCGACGGCTTCCTGGACTTTGACAATGACGGCTGGCTCGACCTGATGTTTGTGAATGGCCACATTTACCCTGCCGCCGACCGGCTGGACTGGGGCACCTCGTACGCACAGCGGCCGCTGTTATTTCACAACGACCGCGAGGGTAGATTTACTGAGGTTGCTCCGGTCAAAGGCTCCGGGCTGGCACAAGTTCTGTCGGGCCGTGGAGCAGCATTTGGGGATCTCTTCAACGATGGCAAGATCGACGTAATCATCAACCAGACCGACGCGCCTCCCGTGCTTTTGCGAAACGTCAATCCCGATCGCCACCATTGGGTGGGACTGAAACTTATCGGCGGCTCCAGGAGCCCGCGCGACGCAGTGGGTGCAACCGTGTACCTCACGGCCAACGGAATGCGGCAGCGACAGGACGTGATCAGTGGAGGCAGTTATGTCTCGACCAATGACCCACGTCCACATTTCGGATTGGGCGATGCGACCGACGCCGGCACCGCCGAGATTCATTGGCCGTCTGGCGCCAAAGAGACGATCAAACTACCGGCCGTTGATCGCATTTACACGATCACTGAGGGAAAGGGCATTACGGCTGTGCTCTGCGGAGTTCAATCTTGCCAGGCTGCTGAGCCCCCCGTTTCCAAATCCGCACCAGCTCGGAGCAAACCGTGACGCGGCGCAGATATGCCGCTGATTCGCCGGTGCGGGCTCTCTCAATGGCCCCGCCCGAAATCGCCGGTGCCTCGGTTTCCCAGCTAAGTCGATTCTTTTGATTGCTGGCACTTCTTCTGGCTCCGAAAAAGCGGATTTTTCACCTCGCCCCTCCTGTTCCCGAGAGGTGTACAGCTCGAAAACTCATTTGTTCTCATAGTGCGGCCATTGCCGTTCCCCAAAAAATTGCTTGACAGTCGATTTTTGCCAGACGTATAGTTTCGCGAAATGGAATCGCTACCATAAAAATGGTATCGATTCCATAACGGACAAGTTTTAAGGGCCGAAGAGCCGTTCTGTTCTCTGATCCCCCTGTTTTAAGGATTTCAAAAAGAACTGGAACTCAAAAACAACTGGGTAATGCCAGGAGGCAAAGTGAAACTGTTCCCCGCTTCAAACGACGGCGCATCTCTGCGTCGCTCGAGGATATGTGGATGGTGCGTCGCGATCGTGGTCGCATGCGTCATCTTGTTGGCCCAGCGTACCGGGTTCGCACAGGCCAGTGCCGGCATCACCGGCACCATCACTGATCCGAGCGGTGCCGTGGTTACAAATGCGAAGGTGACCATCACCAACGCACAGACGTCGGTCACGGCCAGCACCGTGTCCAGCAGCGCAGGAACCTATTCCTTCAAGGGTCTTTTGCCTGGCCAGTACTCGGTTTCTGTGGACGCCAGCGGGTTCAAGAAGGAAGTGAGGCGGGACGTCACAATTGAGGTCAGTACGACCGCGACGATCGACTTCGCCCTCGCGACTGGTGCCGCCAGCGAAACCGTACAGGTTACATCCGACGCGATTGCGCTGAACACAACCGCGCCAGAGATTGGAAGCACAATCGAGCCGGTCGTTGTTGCGGCCTTGCCTGAGGAAGTCTCTGGCCGCGGTCGTCAGATCGATCAGCTGCAGTTCACTGCTCCCGGAACAACCGGCAGCACGTTCTCGCACCGCGTGAGCGGCGGCGTCGATTTTGAGCAGGAAATTGTCTACAACGGCATTCCCGCTCCGCAGCCTGAGACCGAGGGCTATACCACAAATTTCAACCCGCCCTTCGAATTGGTGGAGGAGTACAAGGTCGAGCGCTCGACATTTTCGGCTCAATTCGGCCTGGGACAGGGTGCGTTAACTTACCAGATGAAGTCCGGCACCAATCGCTATCACGGCGATCTGTTTGAAATCAATCGCAACAGCTTCTTCGATTCCGTCGGATTCTTCAATGGTCCAGCTTTTGGGGGATCTACCAAGCCTACCCCAGATCACGAGAACAATTATGGGTTCAGAGTCGGGGGACCGATCAGCATTCCCCACGTCTATGACGGCCGCAACAGAACCTTCGGCCATTACGCCCAGGAGTGGTACAAGCAGAACAACGAGGATACGAATTCTGGCACGGTCCCAACCGCGCTGGAAAAGACCGGAAATTTCACGGACTACGTGAACGGCAGCACCGGGGCGCTGATTCCGATCTACGATCCGACTACCGGTCAGCAATTCCAGTGCGGTGGCGTCCTGAACGTAATTTGCCCTAACCGCATCAGCGCGTTGTCTTCGAGCTTGATTAGTGATATTCCCTCTCCCGATCGGCCCGGCAGCGGAGTCGGAGGCTTGGACTCGAACAAGAGCTTTGCTCCGTTTATCAATCCGAACATTCAGCACGTGTGGGGCTTCACGGTCGATCAAGTTCTGACGCCGAAGCAGAGTCTCCACTACAGCCAGTGGCGCAATAGCTACACCACCCACAGCTTTGACTACTCCCCGATCGTGATTGCGCCCAATCCCCTGAACAGCCAGAAGTTTGAACCGTCGCTGGGCAGCGTCTTCCTGTTGAACTACAGCAACGCCCTCTCGCCTCACCTTGTAGTGACCGCCGGAGTTGGCTGGATTGGTGAAATCAACAACCAATTCAACATCACCAAGGGAGCCACATTTGCTGCCGTCACGAGCGAAAATATCCCGCCAAACATCACGTTTGACGGCCAGCACGCCCCAACCAGTTGGGGCACCAGTGGTTCGTGGTTCCAGTCGATCAACCGCAAACTCGGAATCTCAGTGGTGAACAACTGGCTATGGACCAAGGGCCGTAACACGTTCAACATGGGTGTGGAGTTCCGTCGCGCTTATCAGGACGACAACGAAGAACAGACCGAAGGCGGACACTTCAACTTCAGTCAACGCACCACTTCGGTGCAGAATCCAAACGATCCGAACTTTGGCAATTACGGCAGCGCATTTGCCAGTTTCCTGTTGGGACTTCCGGATTCGGCGAATCGAAGCAATTCCCAGGAGTTGGAGTTGCGTAACTGGGATCTCTCGCCGTATATCCAGGACGATATCAAGCTCTCACCGCGTCTTACGGTCAATGTCGGTCTACGTTGGGACCTTCAGCATCCGTTCACTGAAAACCATAACCTGATTGTCTTCTTTAATCCCGACAAACCCGGAACATTCCCCAGCGGGAACATTCCTGGATCGGCGAGCCAGTTTGGAAACTGCAGCGGCTGCTCTGGAATCACGAGCGGCGACCTCCACTATGGCCACGTTGGACCGCGCCTCGGCTTCGCATACCAGTTGAGCAAGAAGATGGTTCTTCAGGCCGGATTAGATGTGGCATTCCTCGATGGAGGCGCCTATGAATATGGCACCAACAAGGTCGCAGTCAATTACGGAAACCTGTTGACTGGCTCCTTCACGCGCAACAGTACGGGCAGCTTTACCTCTTCCTTCGGCAGCTGGGACACTAATGCGATTCCCGCCGTTAATCCAACTCCTTTCAGCCCAGGTCTCGGGGCCGGCAACCAGATCAACGCCTTCAGTCCGTCGAAGGACGGATACGCACCCTACAGTCAACAGTGGAACGTGAACCTGCAGCGTGAGCTGCCATTCAACATGTTCATTACCGCTGCATGGGTAGGAAACCGCATTATTCACCTGCCGAGCCAGAACAACAAGATCGACCAGATGGACCCGAAGTACGATGCTTCGCTGGGTTCTCAACTTGCGGACGTGTTCCAGCCGGGCCAGCCATCACTGGATGGCGTACCGTTGCCCTATCCGAACTTCGTCAATGATTTTGGAGGGTCGGCCACTGTCGCTCAGGCGCTCGTGCCTTATCCACAGTACTCCAACATCTTCAATAACTTTGAAGGTTTCGGAACAACCTACTACCAGGCTGCCCAGATCGAAATTGAGAAACGCTACACCAACGGATTGTCCTTCCTCGCGGGATACACGCTCTCCCGACTGATGGACAACACGAGCAGCGGATTCTCTAGCTTCACCTCGGGCGGCATCAACAAGTACAACCAGAAACCGGAGTGGGCAATCTCGAATGCCAATGAGCCGCAAACTCTGAAGGTTAGCGGAACCTACATGCTTCCAATAGGTCCGGGCAAGAAGTATGTGAATAACCACACGATGGGCAATATAGTCGGTGGCTGGCAGGTCGGTTGGATTCTGGATTACGAGGCCGGAACTGTAAACGGTCCTGGCGAAAACGGCTCGCCTTTCCCGAATGGCTTCGAACGTCCAGATCGCAACTCTGCCGTCAGCTTGAGCACCGCATCGTATAGCCGAGTGCGCGATTTCTTCGTGGGCAAGATACCTGCGGCACAAATGTTTAACCCAGCAGCCTTTACAAAGACTCCAAGCCAGTACGTCATCGGAACCGCCCAGAGAAACTACGAAGGGATGAGAAACGCTCCGTTGGCCCTGGAAAACATCAATGCCAAGAAGAACTTCTACATCGGAGAACGCTTTACGGGCATTCTCTCGGTGGATTACTTCAACGCCTTTAACCGAACGCAGTTTAACGGACCCGACAACAACATCAGCGACGGTACCTTTGGGCAGGTAACTGGACAAGGTTCGAATATCTCGAATCGACAAGGACAGGTGAGCTTCCGATTAGAGTTCTAACTAAGCCGTCTCCTGAATTGCTTCATTGCGGTTCTCCTAACCATGCCGGACTGCCCTCACACAGTCCGGCATTTTTTCATCCGCGCTGCAAATGCTGCGAGTCATATGCTCTTCCATCTTCACGCCCCTTTGCTTCGGGCACTTGCGCTGAAGAGAATCAAATATAATCTCGGATCATGAAGTACTTACCGGCCGGAATTTCGTTGCTTTGCACACGCTGTCTCTTAGCCGGCGCGGTCCTCTCCTTTTGCCACGTGGGAGCGCTCGCACAGCAGTACGAAAGCGAAGTAACCCCGATGGTTCAGCGTTTGTACGCCGAGGCAAGCGCCGCCAGCGAGAACGGCGACTCCGCCGGAGCAATTGAAAAGTATCGGTCGATTATCAAACTCGCTCCCCATCTCGCTGCGGCATACAACAACCTGGGCGTGCTCTACTTCAATCAGCACGACTTCGCCCATGCCGCCGAAGTTCTCAAGCGAGGGTTGGAACTCAATCCGGATATGCCCACCGCCTCGGCCATGCTTGGAATGAGCTATGCCCAGTTGGGCGAGGATCAGAAAGCAGAACCGCTTCTGCGCAAAGCCCTGCGCGCGAGTCCGAAAGATGATCAGATCGAGATGATGCTTGCACGTTTGCTCATCAATGCGGCGAAACTCGATGAGGCTGCTTTGCACCTGAATAATTTTCTGGAGCGAAATCCCAAAGATCAGGAAGCCTGGTATCTGCTGGGGAAAACTTACCTGAGGATGTCAGAGAACGCGCTAAAGAAGATCAACGAGATCGATCCTGATTCTGTTGTTGCGCACGAGATCGCCGGCGAAATTGACGAGAGTATGCACAATTACGATCTCGCCCTCGTCGAATACAAAAAGGCAATAGACATGGCTCCCCAGCAGCCGGGTACGCATATGCATATGGGGGACGCCTACTGGTACATCGGCAAATGGCAGTCGGCACAAACGGAGTTCAAGGCAGAACTTACTAACGATCCCAACAACTGTATGGCCCACTGGAAACTGGCGAATTCAATGCTCGAGGCCAACGATTCCAGCGAAGAAGCATTGACTCAATTGACTAGCTCTCTCGAACGTTGTCCCACACTCATGCAGGCACGCGTCGATCGCGCTCGCGCCTTGGTGAGATTGGGAAGGCAGCCCGAAGCCTTGCCTGACCTGTTGATGGCCGAGAAAGATAGTCCGAGCGAGCCCACTATTCACTTCCTCCTCGCTAATGTCTACAGGTCCCAGGGCAAGAGTTCCGAGGCGCAAGAGGAGATGCGCAAATATGGGACTTTGCAGAGAGAAGCCAGCGCGGCCGTGGCAGGTCAGGCCAGCGAATCAAACACAATCAAGAGCAACGCTCACTGAAAAACTCGTGGCGGTTTTCTGCTTGAAAGTACTTTGTTGTATTACGGTTTTTGCAGCGCCAACTCGCCAGGCCACTCCCGTTCGGGAGGCAGATGCAGACTGCGCGGAATGTCATGCAGCAATCTTCAAGAGCTATCTTGCCACTCCGATGGCGAATGCAAGCGGTCTCGCGGTCGAAAAACTGCACTCGGCTACATTTGTTCATGCCGCGTCCTCAACCGAGTACACAATTGGGGAGCGCAACAATCAGGCGATCCTTTCCTTTCGTTCTCTCAATGCGCCGGGCATCAAGGGTGATTTTACGTTGGGGTATTTCTTGGGTTCCGGTCACTTGGGAACGACTTATCTGTATTTCATCGGCAATTTCCTATTTGAATCTCCGGTTGCGTGGTATGGAAACTCGAAGAGCTACGATATGAAACCGGGATTGGCGACAATGGATCACATGCCGCCGCCGCTTCCGATGCAGAGTAGCTGTCTGCGCTGCCATATGAGCTCTGTCCAATCCAGTGACACCGGCACTATCAATCGCTATCGAGGTCTGGCCTTCCTGCACACCGGTATTACCTGTGAGGCTTGTCATGGAGATTCGCAAGAGCATGTTCTCGCTCGAGGTATGGCAAAAGTCGTCAATCCAGAAAAACTGGATGCTGGTCGCCGGGATTCAATCTGTATCAGTTGTCATCTGGAGGGAGATGTCTCAGTGGAGCGTGCTGGCCATTCGGCTCTGAGTTATCGTCCCGGCGACTCCATCTTCGATTATTTGTCTTATTACGTACAGGCCGGCGCCAAGCTCACGGCTCGCGGGGTGAGCGAGGTTGAGCAACTCAATCGCAGCCCCTGCAAACGCATGAGCGGAGACAGAATGTCATGTACCACATGTCATGATCCGCACTACACGCCGGATGTGGAGCACCGCGCCGCATTTTTTCGCAGCAAGTGCCTCACCTGTCATAGCGAGCCGGCATTCGCGTCGAAACATCATCCCGAGAACCAGGATTGCACCAGCTGTCACATGGGGCGCACAGGTGCGGCAAACATTCCTCATGTGGCCTGGACGGATCACCGCATTCTAAAACAACCCGAAGCGCCCGCCAATGAACAGGCGAGCGGCGAAGGAGACAAGCTGGTGCCGCTCTTTGCTCCGGAATCGAGCGATCGCGATCTGGCCATGGCGTATTATCAGTTGTTGCTTGTCGGAGATCGATCCATTGAAGCGACGGCTTGGAGCAAACTGCAAGCGCAGCGGGGAGCGATCGCGGATGACGAGCAGGCTCTCGATGCCTTGGGAAACGTCTCTGCGGAACGGGGAGATTACAAGGTTGCTGAACAGGCATTCCGAAGGGTTCTTGAACTCGATCCTGACGATTCTACGGCGCTTTCAAATCTCGGCATACTGCTGGCAAAGCAAGGAAAGCCCAAAGAGGCGATTCCGTTCTTGAAGTCTGCCTTCGATCGAAACCTGGATATTCCAGCGTTTGCGATGAATCTTGCAAGAGTCGAATGCATAAATGGAGACAGTCCGGCAGCGGAAAGAACCCTTACAGAGGCGCTCGTCTATTCGCCGGACCTTGAGGACATTCAGCGATTGCAGACGCAGGTGAAATCATGCGATGCTGACGGCAAGTAGCCATCGAATGAAAAAGCTAAGAATCCAAGTTGTTTCCTGTTGTCTGCTTCTGCTTACGATATGTGCGCGGATAGCTGTTTGCCAGGAGTTGGCCGACCCCCTGGCGAATGAGCGCGCGCTCCTGGCGGCTGGAAAGCTCGCAGAGACAGAGGCGGCTGTGCTCATTTATCTCAAGGCAAACCCGTCATCCGCCGACGCACATTTCTTCCTGGGCTATGTGCTCTTCCGCGAAAAGAAAGCGAGAGAATCGCTCGCCGAGTTCACCGCGGGCGCGAAATTCCGGCGTCCGCGTCCTGATGAGCTAAAAGTCGTAGCATCTGACTACGTCATGCTCGATGACTTTGGAGATGCTGACAAATGGTTCTCGGAGGTTGTCGCCGAAGCGCCGAACGATGCCGATGCGAACTATCTTCTTGGCCGAACGAAGTTCAATGAGAACAATTTTCCCGCAGCGATTTCGAGTTTCGAACGCGCGTTGATCCTACATCCAAAGTATATTGAGGCCGAGAACAACATTGGCTTGGCATGGCGGGAGTTGAACGATCACGAGAAGGCTAAGGCTGCCTTTCAGAAAGCCATCGAATGGGAGGGTGATGCGCCTGTCGACGCACAGCCATTCTTGAATCTGGGAACATTGCTCGCCGATCAAGGCAAAATAGAGCAGGCAATTCCTTATCTTGTTAAGGCTGCCGTTCTGTCTCCTGACAACCCGACAGTTCATGAAGAACTAAGTCATGTCTATGCCGTGCAGCAGAACCTGCCAAAAGCGCAAAGCGAATTGCAAAAGGCCGTAACGCTGGCGCCCAACACATCGAGTCTCCATTTCAAGCTCGGTCAGATTTACCGAAAAGAGGGAATGCTTGACCGCGCGAAAGAAGAATTCGCCATCTGCTCAAAACTGAGCGGAGCCCATTCGTCGGACAAAACCCCGAACCCAATTTCAATAAAGAATACGGAAGATCGATAGCCCATCAGTTCATAGGCCAGCTGCCAAGGAAACTGCCTGTCTCCCGGATCCCGATCGAATCCCATGTGCCGATTGTAAGAAATCGAGTCCTGCTCGATCGAGTATCGACAGGGTGGCAGGCGTATAAAACTGCCTGCCAAATCTTCTCCTCTTGACAGTCGACTGGAAATATAGTATTCATCTCGATTATCGATATGAGAGGCGCATATGCCGGGTAAGCAGGGCGATCTGGTGCCGGGAACCCTTGAGATGCTGGTCCTTAAAACACTCGCACTTCAGCCGACGCATGGATTCGGAATATCCATGCGCATCGAGCAGATGAGCGACCGGATCATTCACGTGATTCCAGGATCGCTCTTTCCGGCACTGAACCGCCTGGAACGTGAAGGGCGCATCAAGGGGGAGTGGCGATCGACCGAGAACAACCGGCGCGCGCGTTATTACGCGCTGACGGATCTCGGCAGGAAGGCGCTGAAAGAGGAGATCCGCGCTTGGGAACGGCAGGTGGGAGCAGTTGCAAAAATACTCGAGGCATGAGGAGGCTTGATGCTCTGGTGGAATCGGATAATGGCAGGCTTGCGGACATGGGCTTCGAGACGCCGCGTAAGAGCAGAACTCGACGAGGAATTGCACGCCTACCTTCTTGCTGCGGCCACAGAGAAGATGCGCGGCGGTCTTTCCGAGAGTGAGGCATGGCGGCAAGCGCGCGCCGAGATGGGCAGCATCGAGAGTGTCAAGAGCAAGGTAAGCGCGGTTGGATGGGAGACATGGGTGGAATCGGTGTTATGGGATCTCCGCTACGGAATTCGTCAGCTCTTCCGCACACCCGGCTTCACAATTGTCGCGGTGATCACGCTGGCGCTCGGTATCGGAGCGAACACCGCCGTCTTCACTCTGGTTTACGGCATCATGCTCAAGCAGCTTCCAATATCTCATCCGGAGCAACTCTACCGGGTTGGAGAGGGAGAATCCTATTGCTGTGAATGGGGCGGGCTGCAGGGCTCATGGGGAACATTCGATTACCCGTTCTACAAGCATCTGCGCGATACCGATGATTCGTTTGAACAGATAGCGGCGTTCTCCGGAAATACTCCGACATTCACCATACGTCGACCGGAAACAATGGCAGGTGCGCAGACAATCGATGGCGAATATGTATCCGGGAATTATTTCTCTACATTGGGAATCGGTGCGGAGCAAGGTCGCCTGGTCTCACCATTCGACGACCAGGAGAATTCGCCAGCCATTGCAGTCATGAGCGACCGCGCCTGGCGGAGTCAGTACGGAGCCGATCCGTCGATAGTGGGCACGAAACTGCTTGTCAACGAACTGCCGGTTACGATTGTGGGCGTTGCTCCGCAGGGCTTCTTCGGTGACAGGCTGGCGCAAAGCCCACCAGAGTTGTGGTTCCCGCTGAGCCAGCAACCTGCATTTGAAGGTAATGGCAGGAAGTCGCTGCTCTATTCCTCGGGAGATGCGTGGCTGTATGTCATCGGGCGGCTGAAGACGGCGCATACACCGGCAGCGGTGCAAAGCAAGCTCACCGGCGAATTGCAACAATGGCTGCGAACAGAAAGAGAGATGGATAAAGATGATTTGGCCAAACTCAGTCAGCAGCACATCGAACTGACAAATGGCGGCACAGGAGTGTCTCCGTTCCGCAGCAATTCAAAACGCGGCCTTGTTCTGCTTTCGTCGGCGGCGGTTCTTGTGCTTCTTATCGCGTGCGCTAACCTCGCGAATCTTCTGCTGGTGAGGGGTGCCACGCGGCGTCATCAGACAGCACTGTGCCTCTCGCTGGGAGCATCGCGCTCGCGCCTGATGCGTGCCATCCTCACGGAAAGCCTTTTGCTATCCGTGATCGGTGGGGCATTCGGTGTCTTAGTAGCTTTTGGCGTAGCCAGGGCCGTGCTGCTCATCGTGTTCCGTGGTGCAACACTCGTTCCGGTGAGCGCCACACCATCGGTTCCGGTGCTCTGTTTCGCATTGCTGCTATCGCTGTTCACCTGCATTGCGTTTTCACTTGTACCGGCTTGGATGGGTACACACGCTGACCCTGCTCAAGGGCTGCAGGGCGCGAGCCGATCGCGAACGAGCCATACCTCGCGTTCACAGAAGGTACTAGTCGCCATTCAAGCTGCGATTTCGGTGGTATTGCTCGCAGTTGCCGGACTGGTCAGCGAGAGCCTGATGCATCTTGAAAATGCCGACCTGGGCTTTCAGCCGCAAGGCCGCGTCGTTGGGTCGATCAACTTCAAGGCCGCTGGCTATACTCCCGATCAACTGCCCGCTCTTTATGATCGACTTCAGGATCGCCTGGAGACGATCCCGGGCGTCTCAGGCGCGAGCCTCTCACTCAGTGCTCCGCAGAAATTCTGCTGCATCAATCTGAACATCACAGTGGCCGGACGAAATGAGAAATGGATAGAGGATGTCGATACCATCTTCGCTCGCGTCACGCCGGACTACTTCGATACCATAGGAACGCCGGTGGTGAAGGGCCGCGCGTTTAATCATGGCGATAGTCAGTTGACCCCGCATGTGGCTGTCGTAGATGAGGGATTCGTGCACCGCTTCTTTGGCGACCAGAATCCGATCGGGCGGCATTTTGGATTGAGTCTCGAAGGTCATAGTTCGGACTTCGAAATCGTCGGCGTGACAAAAGACGCAAAGTATCGGAATCCGGCTTCGCAGCAGAATCCGATGTTCTTTCTGCCCTTCTCCCAGACCACCGCCTACGCCCCTTCTGGCTATCAGCGACTGGAATCGGATACCCTCTATGCCCAGTTGATTGAAATGAAGGTGAACGGCGCCCCGGCTCCATATCAGGACACGCTTCGCAAAGTGCTGGCCGAAATCGACCCGAAGCTGGCCCTTATCCAAGTGGACACTTATACAGATCAGGTCGCTCTTCAGTTCAACCAGGAACGGTTGGTTGCGCGGCTCACAAGTCTGTTCGGAGTCTTGGCGCTGTTGCTGGCTTCGATTGGACTATACGGCGTGACAGCCTGTAACGTTGCCCGCCGTACCGGCGAAATCGGGATTAGGATGGCGTTGGGTGCAGATCGCAGAAATGTAATGGGAATGGTATTGAAGGGCGCGATGGCGCAAGCTGGATTCGGACTGTGCATTGGAGTACCAATCGCAATATTCTGCGCAAGACTACTGCAGCATCAACTCTACGAGGTGAACCGGTTCGATCCGGTGGTCCTTAGCGCTGCCACGCTTGTGCTTGCATTGTGCGCAATGGTTGCGACAATTGTGCCGGCGCGCCGCGCTGCATCGGTGGATCCGAACAAGGCCTTGCGAACAGAATAAAACTGGCATTGCGACCAAAATCTCAGTTGACGCATCATCGTCAATCGACAAAACGCTGCGAATTAGGAGACACAGCGATCGGTGGCGAACCTGGGATCGCGCGTTCAGCACGTCTCACGCGCTGATCCGAATGAGTTTCGTGACCCTGCCAACCTGGTTCCAGTCGGAAACATATACGTTGGCATCCCGGTCGATGTGACATCCGTGGGCGGCACTGAATACGGCAGGTGCAATCTCATTCGGCCGAAGTTGATAGTTGGCCCATTGAGTCTTGCGCGGGTTGTCTCCGAGAAAAGCCACCGGTGTATTGTCCTTGTCGAGGATCGTGACGCGTCCTTCCAATTCCGAGACGACGGCAAAGTCGCCATGAAAGCTCACCTGACAGGGGCGGCGGAGATGTTGGGTCACGGTTCCCGCGAATTTCCCGTCAAAATCGAGGTGGCAAAGGCGCCGATTTTCGCGGTCGCACACGAGGAGAAGGGGCTGATCGTAGCGTGTGTCGACTGCCAGGCCGTGACAGCAGTCGAATAGGCCATCTGTTGTGCCTTTGCCACCCCATTCGCCCCGATACTCACCGTTTTTATCGAAGCGAAAGATGCGTGAGTCGCCGTAGCCGTTGGCAATGAGGATGCTGCCGTCCGGGCCCGGCACGGCAGCCGTGAGACGCCACTCGTTGGGTGATTTGAATCCAGCTTGCGGGGGAGCCGTAATCTTCTGCACGACAGTGCCGTCGGTTTTCATTTTGACAAATAGCCAATTCTCGTTTGGCGTCCCCTTTTGCACCGTCATGTAGAGATACTCGTCAGCGCCTTCTTCGGCATGAAAGATTGAGTGCACTTCGGGATATTCGGTGGCGATCTTCCTTTTGAACATGCCTTCAGGTGAATAGACGAGGATTCCGGTTGCGCTCTGCGTGCTTACGTACACCTGGCCCGCGTTGTCAGTGGCGATGGCGCCGTGCGTACCACCAAATGTGAGGTCCGCGGGCAGGTGTCCCCACCCGGGCGCTACTTCGTACGACCATTCACCGTTACCTGTCTGTAGTCTTGTGGTCGTCATATTTTCACCATGGTCGGTAATCGCAGCCTCTGCGCGTGGAACGGTCAGCGTCGCCAGGGCTGCAACTCCTGTGACAGCACAAAATCTCCGCCTGTCGAAGGCTCGGGCGGCAGCAGGCTGATTGTGGGTCTGGATCATGGCGTACTCCTCGCAATGGGTTGGGCCGGTTGCGGATTTGCGACGGGCTGGGCTGGCGTGTTGTAGAGGTAAAGGTGTCGCAGGTTCTTCATCGAACTCAGCGGCCGCACGGACTCGTTCGTGACCTGCGTGCCACTCAAATTCAGATAGGTCAACTGCGAAAGCGGCGCCAGCTTTGCCAGGCCATCGCCATTGATGTGCGTCTCTTCAAGATGAAGTGCGCGCAGATGTGTGAATTGCTTTAACGTGTCGAAGCTTGCGTTGGTGACCGCCGTGCGTCCGAGTTCCGCCTCGACGATATACGGCGCGAATTTCTGAAACTGCGCCAGTTGTGCGTCGCCAAAACTTCCCGCCGCGTCTACGGTAAACAAGATCAATCCGTCTTCCGGTTTGCTCGAGACCTGAATCAGCTTCGCGCCCTGCGCCAGCTGCATCTGTTGGATCGCGGGCATGAGCGCACTGTAGTCTCCGACAGGCTGAAGCGGCAATTCGGGACGTTCGTCGCCGGCTGAGATTCCGGCCAGCGTCGCGACCGTCGGCGAAGCGCCCTGCTGAATCCACGCCCTGATCCACGTGATTTCTTCGGGACGGAGAGGCGGCCTGCCCTCTGCCGGCATGAACTGCTTATGATCGGGCGGAAGTGTTACGCGATGCAGCAACAGGCTCTCCGTCGGATCCCCGGCAACAATCACCGGGCCATCCTTTCCGCCCTTCATTACGGCGTCAAACGAGTCCAGGCGAAGTCCTCCGTTGCTTTTTGCCGCGCCGTGGCAAGTAGCGCAGTTCGAGTCGAAGACCGGGTTGATGTGCATGGCGTAGAACGATGTCGCCGGCGTCTTTGTGTTCAGCAGGGTGAGGCGCTTAAGACCGGCAGGCATGTATACGGTCAAATAGTTGCTTCCATACGTGATTGAGCCACCCTGGTCGGCTGTCCACAACAGCAGCGGCATCATGCATGCGAGCAACGCGGGATAGAAAATTGGGACATTGCGTTCTATCCAAGACGGCCGCGCCAGGATGCACACCAGCAAGCCGATCGTCACGGCGATTCCACCCGTCATGTGGCGAGTGACCGGTGTGCCGATATCGCCGCTGCCGTAGGCAAGCAGCATCCCCAGCGTAAGCGCGAGGATGGCGCCGGCGAATGCGAAGCCGAGCACAAAGCTTGCGGCTTCCCGCAATGCCGGTCGAAAGACACCGGCTATCTCCAGCAGCGGAACCAGCAAAAGGAACCCAATCGGCAGATGCACGACGAGAGGATGAAAACGGCCCAGAAACTGCTGCCAGTCCGCATGCGGCTTGCCATCGAGCTTCACAATCCAAGGCAACGCAGCGAGGCTAAGACTGAATACAAGCGAAGCCATCCAGGTGATGCGCGTGGTCTTGCTATTCGGCCAAAACTTTCCTGAAATTGCCCCGAGCCGACGCTGAATCTTCACGCAAGCAAGCCCTTCACAACACTGGCTGGCACCGGTCCTGTCAACTTCTGATCCAAGCCCTGGAAGTTGTAAGTCAGCTTGTTATGGTCGATGCCGAGACAGTGCAGAATTGTCGCGTTGAAGTCACGCACGGGAACCGGATCCTTGACCACGTTATAGCTGTAATCGTCCGTCTCGCCGTAGCTGATGCCAGTGCGCACGCCGCCCCCCGTCATCCATGTGGTGAAGCAACGCGGGTGGTGGTCGCGGCCGTAGTTCTCTTTTGTGAGGCCTCCCTGGCTATAAACGGTGCGGCCGAATTCGCCAGCCCAGATCACCAGCGTGTCATCCAGCATGCCGCGCTGCTTGAGATCTGTGACGAGCGCATAGCATCCGCGATCTGTCTCCTGGCAGGTCATCGGCAAGAGGCCCGCGACGTTGGAGTGCATGTCCCATCCACGTTTGTACACCTGTGTAAATCGAACGCCTCGCTCCGCCATGCGGCGGGCCAGCAGGCAGTTATAAGCAAATGTGCCGGGCTCTTTCGCGTCGGGTCCATAAAGGTCCCACGTCGATTGCGGTTCCTTGCTTAGATCGGCGAGTTCAGGCACCGATGTCTGCATCCGATAAGCCATTTCGTATTGAGCGATGCGAGCGTGGGTTTCAGGATCACCCAGTTCTTCATAGGTCTGGCGATTGATCTCATTGACTGCGTCGAGCATGTTGCGGCGCACCTCGCGGTCTACCCCGCTTGGATCGGTGAGAAAAAGAACGGGATCGCCCGACGAGCGCAGCCCGACGCCCGCATACTCCGAGGAAAGAAAGCCGCTGCTCCAAAGGCGCGACGAGACCGGCTGATTATCTTCTTTCGGATTCAACTTGCTCTGCAGCACCATAAAGGTTGGAAGATTATCGTTCATGCTTCCCAGCCCGTAAGAAAGCCACGACCCAAGACAAGGCTTGCCCGCATTCATATTGCCGGTGTTCATCAGCATGATTGCCGGCTCGTGGTTGATGGCCTCGGTGTTGGTCGACTTGATAATGAGCAGATCATCCACGATGCGTCCGGTATTGGGCAGCAAGTCGCTTACCCACGTTCCAGTCTGGCCATAGCGCTTGAATCCCCAGCGGGATGGTGCAACAGGGAATCGCGCCTGCCCCGCTGTCATCCCCGTCAACTGCTGGGCGCCACGCACCGAGTCGGGAATGTCCTTGTCATAGAGATCGGTCAGATGCGGTTTGTAATCGAACAGGTCCACCTGCGACGGGCCACCTGACATGAATAGATAAATGGCGCGCTTCGCCTTCGGAGCGAAATGAGGCAGCCTCAGCCGATCGCCACCTTGCGAATCGGGATGGCCATTGGTCGTCGAGTGAGAATCTCCGCGCATGGCACGATTCCCCAGCAGGCTGGCAATCGCCGCCCAGCCCAGTACTTTTCCTGAGCGACCAAGAAAATGCCGGCGCGTCTGCAGCGCGGCCCACTCCCGCTTCAAGCCCGAAGGGACGGGGAGATTCATCGCGTCATGCTCGTGCTCCGTGTCTGTACAAAGAGGATGCTGTTTCATTCCATCTTCCTCACTACTTGGTTACCGTCTCGTCCAGATTCAACATTTCGCTGGCAACCATCGTCCATGCAGCCAGTTCGGGCGCCGGAATCGACCCATCGCTTTTCTTCTCGCCTACGCCGATCAAGGCGTGAGCCGCTGTCGGATCGGCCGCGTAATGCTTCTGCATCTGGGTCAGCGATCCCTCGAGTGCTGCTTCCATGCGCGGAGGAGGATCATGCGCAAGCAGAATCTCACTCATGAGCTGAATGCGCTTCTGGGGCTTGGCTCCGCCTTCTTTGATCACGCGTTCTGCCAAAGCTCGTGCCGCCTCAACCCACTGCACATCATTCATGGTCACTAGAGCCTGCAGTGGAGTGTCGGTCCGCTGACGGCGCGTGCACACCACATCGCGCATCGGTGCGTCGAAGACGTCCATATCCGGGAGCATCGCCATGCGTTTCCAATAGGTGTACATGCTGCGGCGATAGAGCGCATCTCCTTTCTGCTGCTCGTAGACGAGTGTGTCGCTGGGCCCAATGCCAACCTGTTCCCACACATTTGGTGGTTGATAGGGTTTTACACTTGGGCCACCAATCTTGTTTACCAGCAGCCCGCCTGACTGCAGTGCCACATCGCGCAGCATCTCCGCATCCATGCGGAAACGCGGACCATGCGCCAGCAACTGGTTCTTCGGATCCCTGGCGAGTTGTTCGGGCGTCGCTTTGGAACTTTGACGATAAGCCGCGGACATCACCATCAGCTTGTACATGTGCTTGATGTCCCAACCACTCTCGCGGAACTCGACTGCGAGCCAATCAAGCAACTCCGGATTCGACGGGCGCTGCCCGACGATTCCGAAGTCTTCCGTTGACTCCACAAGCCCCGAACCGAAGAGTTCATTCCACATCCTGTTTACGGTTACCCGCGCCGTAAGAGGATTCTCGGGACTCACCGTCCACTTCGCGAGCGCCAGCCTGTCGTGCGGTTCGGCTGCAGGCAAAGGCGGCAGATAATGCGGCGTATTCGCCTCGACGCGCTCGGTCCGCGATGAATACACGCCGCGCGTCAGCACATTTGCATAAGCTATCGTCGGCTTCTCCCACGAGACCAGGGTCAGGTCTCCGCCCTCTGAAAGCTTCACCAACCTGTCATCCAGTTGAGCGATCTGCGCGGCAATCGTCTTCGCAGACTGGTCGATGTTGGTGAAGTAGAAATTACCGACTGCGTGCAGTTCGTCTTCACTCCACTTATCGACAGGCCTAGCCGTGATCTCCGCCGTGTAGTCCTCGAAGGGAAGCCGCCGCGCCTCTTCGGGCGTAAGCACGCGCCCATAAAGGCGAATGTCCTGGTAGCGGGTCTCGCGCAAGGGATTCGCATCCG
The DNA here is from genome assembly GCA_963838295.1 of uncultured Acidobacteriaceae bacterium. Classification (GTDB taxonomy): domain Bacteria; phylum Acidobacteriota; class Terriglobia; order Terriglobales; family Acidobacteriaceae; genus Telmatobacter. The sequence goes on along the minus strand of CAWIQS010000014.1, from coordinate 59,277 downwards.
GAGAACGCCAGCCGAGCTGCATCGGAGCTTTTGTTCGAATCGTCGCCCCCGCCAGCGCGTCAACCGCGGTCTTCGTTTTTACCGGAACTCCATTGACATAGATCGTTATCCCCGAAGCTTTACCAGATCCGTCATACGTAAAGAAGATGTGCCGCCAGTGCCCATCAACAGGCAAAGGCTCTTCCGTCGAAACCTTGATCGCTACCAACGGCGTGGTATCTTCGGGGGGCTTCGGGGGCGTCTTTTCTTTGGGCTTGTCCTCCTTCTTCTTGGGCGGCTCCTTCTTGGCCTTCGGCTTGTTGGGCGCAAGGTCCTTCGCCGTTAGATCGGCAGGAGTTGGAAACTGGAAAACTTCTTTAAACGGCTTTTCCTCGGCCTTCTTGATTTTGTCGCTTGTATGGACCTTCAGATCTTTCGGGCCCTGGTTCACCAGCTCAACGCTGATGATCCCCTTCTCGGCTACCAGGTCCCATCCCCGGTTGTGCTGCGTTGCATCCATCTTCGACAGCAGCGAGCCCGTGGCATTGTCGAGGCCGTAGTTGGGCGCAGACCGCACCATGAACCATCCGCCCGAGGAGAATGCCTGGTTCGCTTCGTAATCGCCCGTTTGCCCCAGCAGGATGTGAGAGCTTATCTCCATGCGGAAATCCGACCACAACCACGTCGTTTCGCCCCACTGCGGCTTCGACTTGCCGACCGGAAAGCTGGCGACCTCCGCATGCGGCGCTCTGTTGTGCAACACATCGCCGCCGCCTTCATCCAAGCGAAGTCGCAACACCAGTTTCTCAGCGGAAACCGCTTGCGGCGGGCTCTTGTGCGAAGCCAGCCATTGTTCGATCAGCGTTCGCTGCTCAAGGTGCAATGACCGCAGTTTCTGGGCAAGGTTGGATCTCTCGGCCCAGACGCGGTTGTATTCGCTTTCATTCTGCGGTTTGGGGATTCGTGCAACCGGAGCCCAGACCGGCCTGTCGTCATTGAAAGGCTTCTCCGTAAGGTTGTTGAAGAAGGCACTCAGCGAATAGAAATCCTTTTGAGTGGTCGGATCGTATTTGTGATCGTGGCATACGGCACAACCGACGGTCAGACCCATGAATGCCGCTCCGTATGCCTCCGTGCGTTCCCGTGCGATGTTCACGCGCAGTTCCTCGGGAATCGTGCCGCCTTCGTTGCTGCTCACACCCAGTCGCACATATCCGCTCGCGATCAGCGGATCAAGGTTCTTCGCAGGCATCAGGTCGCCCGCAATCTGCTCCATGGCAAATTGATCGAAGGGCTTGTTGCTGTTGAAGGAGCGGATAAGATAGTCGCGAAACGGCCAAATATCGCGGCTGTTGTCGAAGTGCAGTCCATACGTATCGGCATAACGCGCGTAGTCCAGCCAGTAGCGCGCCCGCTCTTCGCCAAAGGCTGGCTTCGCCAGCAAACGATCGACAAGATGCTCATACGCTTGCGGCGACGAATCGTTGACGAACGCATGCACCTCAGCAGGCGTCGGCAGCAACCCTGTCAGATCCAGGGTCACGCGCCGGATCAGCGTCCCCTCGTCCGCCTCGGGCGAGGGATGCAAACCTGCCTTCTTCAAGCCAGCGAGGACGAAGGTATCGATCGGTGTCTTCACCGGTCCATCGCCTGGCGCGAGCGCGGGGGGCTGCGGCCGGACCGGCTTGCTGAAGGCCCAGTGCGGTCGATACACCGCGCCTTCCTTGATCCACTCTTTGAGCGTGGCGATGTCAGCAGCCTTCATTGGTTTTGCGTCACCCTGGGGCGATTTCGGCATCAGGTAGTGCGGATCTGTCGACTCGATGCGCTTGATCAGTTCGCTCTTTTCGGGGTGGTTGGGCACAATCGCGTCCGGATGCCCCGGCCGCTTTTGGAAGGCCGATTCGCCCAGGTCAAGCCTCAATCCCGCCTTGCGCATCTCGGGATCGGGCCCATGACAACTGAAGCAATTGCTAGCCAGAATCGGCTGGACATCCTGGTTAAAATCGATCTGCCGCGCGCTCTGCGTATCGGTTCCGCTCTCCTGTCGGCTGCGGCAGCCGGACACGACAAACACTCCCGCGAGGCACAGACAGATTGCCAATGCCGCATGAGCCGGTTTTGATCGAACTATCCCTTGTGAATTGGCAGGGGCTGGACAGATTGTCGCCAATTGATTCTGCTCCTCGGGTGCGCGTTCAAATCCTGAACTACTCCTCCAAGGACCATGATGTTACCACCCGCTCATGTCCTTTGGCATCAGGAATGAGAGTAGCAATTACCACGCAAAACCCCGTATTCACTGCTGGGATTCCGTTAGGATGATGAACTGTCAAGCAAAGGGGCGGAATCCCAAAAGCAAAGGAGTTCACGGCATCCCATGCAACTCAAGGCTCGGTCATTTTTCGGAAGAATCCTGTCGCACACAGTTGTTCTTTTAGGCTTCGCGGTTACCCCGATCGGGATCGCTTCAGCGCAAACGGTCACCCCTCGTCCGTGTGACCTCTTCGCATCCGCAACTCCCTGTGTTGCCGCGTTCAGCACCACCCGCGCCTTATACAGCGCGTACGCTGGGCCGCTCTACCAGGTGATGCGGCAGTCAGACAAGACATCCATGAACATAGGCCTTCTCCCCGAGGGGTACGCCAAGGCCGCCACCCAGGATGAATTCTGCGCCAATACTTCCTGTGTCATCACCAAGCTCTACGACCAGTCGCCTAACCATAACGACCTCACGCCCGCGCCTCCCGGCGGCGCCGCGCACGGCCCCGGCCCTAAGGGATACGACATCCCCTCAGTGGCCAACGCGCTGCCCGCAATCGTGGCCGGACACAAGGTTTACGGCATCGCCGTTTCCGTTGGAATGGGCTATCGCAACAACGCCCCTCGAGCGACTGCGGTAAACGGTCAGCCCGAAGGCGTCTACATGATCACCTCCGCTCTCAATCTCAACGACCAGTGCTGCTTTGATTTCGGGAACGCCGAGACAAACAGTCTCGACAACAAAGCGGGGCATATGGACGCCATCAACATCATGTGTCACGGCAACCCGTGCGCTCCCGATGCAGGGCTGGACATGGAAGATGGCATCTATGGCCACCTCAAGGTGCCCCCGGGCACAATATTCGTTACCGACATGGGCGCCAGCGACGGCCAGCACACCTATGCAATCTACCAGGGCGACGCTCAGTCCGGAGCCCTGACCTCCACCGGCTCGATCGCCCTTCCGAACGGCTATCAACCCATGCGACAGGAAGGAGCCATCATCCTCGGCATCGGCGGCGATAACAGCAATTGGGCTACGGGCTACTTTTTTGAGGGCGTGATGACCAAAGGGAGGCCCATCGACCAGGCCATGCAATCGGTTCAGAACAATATTGTTGCCGCCAGGTACGATGGCCAGCTTCAGCGGATCTCTCGATGACAGCCAGTCATAGCAGAAGCGGAGCTTCGCGTTGAAAGTCTACCTGGTGGACGGCACATACGAGCTGTTTCGCCATTACTTCGCCGTGCCTAAAGCGCGCGATGCGCGGCGCCGCGAAGTGGGTGCAGTGCGCGGCGTGCTTGCGTCGGTACTGGCCATGATGCGCCAAGGTGTCACGCACATCGGCGTTGCCACCGACCACGTGATCGAATCGTTTCGGAACCAACTCTGGGCAGGTTACAAGACCGGTAAAGGAGTCGAACCTGATCTGCTTTCACAGTTTCCCATCCTCGAAGAGGTCCTGGCCGCAGCCGGCATCGTTGTATGGCCAATGGTGGAGTTTGAAGCTGACGACGCCCTTGCGGCCGCGACAGCGCTGGCCCTGAAAGATCCTCGCGTCGAGCAGGTTGTCATCTGCACTCCCGACAAGGACCTTGCCCAATGCGTTCAGGGATCGCGCGTGGTGCAACTGGTCCGGCGTACCGGTGTCACGATCGACGAAGCTGGCGTGGTGGCCAAGTTCGGCGTCCCTCCTGCGTCTATCCCGGACTACCTCGCGCTGGTTGGCGATTCCGCGGATGGCTATCCAGGCCTCGCCGGCTGGGGAGCGAAATCCACCTCGGCCGTGCTTGCCAGGTTCGGCCACATCGAATCCATCCCCGTGTCGGCGCAGGAATGGCATGTGAACGTGTTGAACTCCGCGACACTCGCCGCTACCCTGGCGCGGGAGAGAAAGCTTGCACTCCTCTTTAGAACCCTCGCCACCCTCAGGACGAATATCCCGCTCTTCGATAGTGTGGATCGCTTACTTTGGACAGGACCACGAGCGGATTTCGACGCAGTCGGTGAATTGCTCGACAAAGCCGTGACGGAGAAGGCGAAGTCGAGGACCGCAGAGAACCGCGATGCGGGTCGAGCGAAGAAGCCCGCGAAAATCCAATAAATCCGATGCCTATCTTCGCACAGTGTTCAATTTTGTCCCGGTCCGATCAGACGCAGTCTCCAAACTGACGAGAATCAATGGGCATATTGTTCGGGCATTACGGAGGCGGACGCCGGTGGAAACTCGGATGCTTCCGAACCGATGGAAGTATTCGGCACGTCGCCCATGACGAGTTCCAACGTGCCTCCAGTTGCGATCTCCGCGTGACGAAACCAAACCTGGTCCAGCTGACGGCCGTTGAGCCGAATACTTTGCACGTACTTGTTATCGTGGGAATTGTTGTGCGCCAAGATAACGAAGTCTTTTCCATTCTTAAGATGAATCGTTGCCTTGTCGAAAAGGGGGCTGCCAATGTCGTAAACCGGAATCCCTGGTGTGACGGGATAGAACCCGAGCATCGAAAAGACAACGAATGCGCTCATGCCGCCGCCGTCTTCGTCCCCCGGGATGCCTTGCAGTTCGTCAGTGAAGAAGGATTCAAGCAACATGCGGACTCGCTTTTGAGCCTTCCATGGAGTGCCAAGCCGGTTATAGATGTAGGGGATAGCGAGGCTCGGTTCATTTCCCATCGAGAACTGCCCCACCATGGATGTGGAATCAGGGAACTTCGCCTGGAATTCATACTTTGATCGGTCCAGCGGCTCGCGGAACAGCTGATCCAGATTTTCCTTGGCCTTGCGTGTGCCGCCCATCAATCCGATCAAGCCATTGAAGTCCTGCGGCACGTCCCAGGTGTACGTGTATCCATTGTTCTCGTCGTAGTAGTCACGTCCGCCCATTCCTCCGTCGAACTTCGGGTCGAGGGGTTCAATCCACTTTCCCTCGGCGTCCTTCGGCCACATCAACCCTCTATCGGCGCGAAAGAGGTTTTTGAAGTTCTGGGCTCGCCGGAGAAAGAGCTGCTCATCGTCCGGCTTCTTCAACTCACGCGCAAGCTGAGCGATGTTCCAATCATCGAAGCTGTTTTCGAGCGTGACGGGCACTGGTTGCCGCTTTTCGAAGGGATGGACCTGCGGGTAGGTCTCTTTCTCGCCGGGTCGAAGAGCCGGCATGTACCCGTGCTCGTTATAAAAATCATCGAGAGGAGATTTAGGGCCCAGGCGCCATGGGAGCAGCGTCATGTCCAGAGATCTCTTTCGCACTCCCGCATAAGCGGTCGGCAAATCGAAGTTGCGCACGCCCTTGAACCAGGCATCTGCAAACCATGGGGCCGCGTGATTGCCGTTCATGCACGCATAATTTCCTGTGAGAATAGCGAACGTCGGCATTACGCCGGACTGCTGGTACATCCGGACATAGGACTGTATCTTGTCTGCCTCCTTCTCTGGATTCAGCAGAGTCTGGAGCGGCTCCAGCGCACGGAAGGTATCCCAGAGCCAGTTGTCGACATAGAAGGGACGCGCATCTTCATGAATCTTGTGATCGAAGGCGCTGTAATAGTGTCCATCTTCGGTGATATTGATCATGCGTTCGAAACACCGATAGAGGGCGGTATAGAAGACCTTGCGCTGCGCCTCAGTGCCACCTTCTACCGCAATCTGGCCGAGTGTCTCGTTCCATCGTTTCTTTCCCGCATCCCTGACTCGTTCAAAACCCCAGGCTGGAATTTCCTGGTTGAGATTTCTCTTTGCCTGCTCGACGCTGATGAAGGAGATGCCGTAGCGGAACTCCAGAACCCCGGAGCCAGCGCTTGAAACAACGAGGCGCGATTTACCGCCCAAGGTTTCGACTTTGGATTGGACTGGCGAACTGAATTCCCCATAGACAAACGCAGCCATGTCGTCAAATCGTTCCTCGCCAACGACCGCGCCGCCTTCCTGCATGTGCAACACGCCCGCGAGACGGTTCCCAAGAACGACGGAAGCATTAGCAGACGGAAAGGTCATGCGGAAATAACCACAACGTTCGGTCGCCGAAAACTCCGTGTGAATGCGCCCGTTACCGAGGTAGACAGAGTAGTAGTAAGGCGTTGTCGTTTCCTGATCCCAGGCGGCCGGCCTGCCGTCTTCACCGGGCATCAGGCTAAACAGCTCCTGAATCCGATGCGAGTTGATTGTAAGTGGAAAGGATTCGATTTGATCGTCCACTGCATCCGACCGAATCGGATACACCCGAATCATGCTGTTTGGCATGTACACGGTTGGACGAGTCGGCACAAGCAGGACACCGACGTTCCCGATGGTCGGATCGACGTACTCCACCTGCGCAGGAGCACGCATCGCAAGGGTTGCCACCACGATAGCGAGTACACCTTGAAGGACGGTAGCTTGTAGTTTTTTCCTTAGCTGGAAGCGGACATTTGACATCGACATGAGCATTTCAAACTCTCCCTACTGGATGCACATGAATTGATCACTGCTTGGCAGATACTTCGCATAGGAAGACCAATTCAGAACTCAAAGGATTCGGCAAACTGATCTTAAGCCCACGGGTCATCAACTCATTTCCAGTTGCTTGCGTAACTGGCGCACCTCCATCCTCAAAGTGAAGTTCGTAGCGCTTTGCTGCATCAAGACCAGCCAGAACAAAGCGGTGAACGGTTTCATTTGGAGTCGTTCCCCTGAAAGCGAAAACCACGCCCTCACTTCGTGCAGGGTCCCAATACTCGGTTCCATCCCAATTCACACCGTCGGGACGCGCCGATACATGGTAAAGGCGTGCATCGCGGATCAGCGGGCGCAGCTTCTGCTTGTAGAGCACAAAGGCCCGCCGGGCCGCTTCGTGTTGTTCCGGGGTCCACGCAGTCGTATCCAGCATGATCGTTAACCAGCCCATCATGCCGCTGCGCAGCATGTAGAGAAAATTCTCTTGTCTTGGGACCGGCCACTTCTCAACATAGCTTTCCAGCATCGCCGGGGGCAAAAGATAACTTGCATCGTAAAAGGCTCGCCGGTTCGAGAGAGGATCATAGGTGTCGGTGATGGAGAAATAGTCTCCATGCGCCGCAGACCCAAAATCAACCATGCGTCCACCATCATTGCAGATCTCGAACAGCAGGCCAGGATGCTCTCGCCTGAGACTTTCGTAGATATCGTAATAGGCTCGGACAGCATGATAGCTTACGTCGGTTGAATTCGATCCCAAGACAAAATCGAAGCCCGAATCGTGGACAATCCGCATCGTGCTTTGATTGGGTGCAGCGTGCGGATGGTCATTGCGAACACATCCCTGGGCAACTAGGTAGCCATCGTGCTCCAGCATGTCTAGATGAAAGTCCTCAACAATGCGCTTCAGCTCTTTGGCTGCGTAGTCATGAACGGCCGGGACCCCAATGTCTGTCGTTTCGCCTTTGAACTCTTCCGGCTTCCAGTTCGGTCCAGGGTCACTTACCAACCAGTCGCGCACTCCGCGATCACGAACATTCAACGCGCCCGGCCCAGTGTCGACGCCTGCCTGCGTCCAATCAACCCAGATGCCGAATCGCAACCCTTGCCGGTGCGCAGCGTCAGCGACAAATGCTAGCCCATGGGGAAATTTCTTTGCGTCGGGATACCAGTCGCCGACTCCTCGAAACCAGCCGGCATCCAGATGGAACATCTCAAGGCCAAGCTCCTTCGACTCGTCAATCATGCGAAGCGCAAGGGCTTCATCAACCTGCATGCCGCTTTCCCAGCTGTTATTCACCATGAGTGGGTATTGCGGATCGTTCCATGTGAGAGGATTGCCGAGTACTGCGCGCACCCAGGGCCGAAGCTGATTACCTGCGCCATCGGGGCCGCCTGAGAACGCGCCGAGAAAAACTGCAGGTGTCTCAAATCTCTCTCCGGGCTCCAAGCGTGTACGAAACGGTCCCGGATTGGGATTGAGACCTAGTATTGTTGTGACGGAACCGGGGGTTCGCTCAAGCGAGATCCTTGTTCTGCCACTGAACTCAATTCCCGCGTACCAGCCAGCGCGCGGCTGGTCATCATCGAACACAAGTTCTGCAGGGATGATCTCGCGAACTTTGCTGACCACGGGAGAGGCGTAGGTCGAAGACGTGCCAGTCCAAGTGTAGCCGTCGCTCACCGACGTGAGATGAATACCCTGAGTCGATGGCGTGTCAGCTCCTTTCTCAGCATAGAAATGTTGCAATCTTCTTTCTGACCGACACTGCAGATCGAGGCGAAGCGAGTCCACGAGAGGGAGCCAGAGTTCTTTTCCGCCCATGTTCTCTATGACAATGCGATGCTCCAATGGACCAAAGGCCGCGCGCGCTTCCCATCGCCAGGACAATCGAAGGTGAGGCGTCGTGGATTCGTAGACGAATACTACGTGGCGCTTATCCACTTCGGTCAACTCCGGTTTGAGCTCCCATGCTAAAGCAACGCTGATTCCATCCAATTCCACCCTCGCCGGTAGCGCGTCTTTCTGCTCGTTCTTCCATGGAGATGCGTTGGGCCCCGCGAGACTGGTCAGCATAGGAGCGGCAGCGTCGGCACTCAATCGCGCGCGAATATCGCTCGTCTCCAAAGCAACATTTTCGTGAGAGACCAAGGCATGTGCCCCGAGGCAGTACGCAATGCAGACGGCGCTCGTCACCAGCGCCGGCCATCGCGCCTTGACGCTCTCGCAGATTCTCAGCATGGTTGCAAGATTTCTTTGCTGCCTCATCGCATTGAACTGTTCGCCCCGTCAGCCTCTGCGCGAAGGCCTTTCTTGGAACTTCAAAGCAACAGGAATGACTATATTACTAACCCACGCAACCCGGGACATAGCCTCTCACCACCGGCATCAGTTCGTGCTGCCTCGTCTCAGACTGCGTCTCTGGCGTATCCGACTCCGCAGATGCCATTTCGAGGTCCGGGCCAAGAGTCCTTCGCTTGACAGTGGCTGAGGAGGGCTCTACCCTGTTGCGGTGGAATCGATACCATTTTTGACCCGCTTCCACGTTCTTCCACTTCCTCCCCGAGAATCCACCGCTCACTTTGAGTCAACTTGAATGGAGAACTTATGCCGCGTTTCCCGAAGAGCTTTTTGATCCTGCCTGTGATGGCGATGGCGTTGCTTGCCCCGGCGCAGACAATGAAGGCCCCGGATATCACGAAGCAACCCACGCTATATGTTGTTCCTTACGCCCATCTCGATACGCAGTGGCGATGGGAGTACCCGCAGGTGATCAGTGAATATCTGCTCAAGACAATGCGCGTGAACTTCGACTATATCGATAAATATCCGCACTATGTATTCAACTGGACGGGGTCCAACCGATATCGACTGATGAAGGAGTATTTCCCGTCGGACTACGAGAAGATGAAGCAATACGTAGCGAAGGGCAACTGGTTCCCCGCCGGGTCCTCGGTGGAAGAGGGCGATGTAAATCTGCCCAGCGCGGAATCGATCATTCGCCAGGTTTTGTATGGCAATACATACTTCCGCAAGGAGTTTGGAAAGACTAGTGCGGAATACATGCTGCCGGACTGTTTCGGGTTTCCGGCATCGCTGCCGACCATCCTTGCACATGCAGGCGTCAAGGGATTTTCGACGCAAAAGCTGAGTTCGGCGTGGCAGCCTGCACCCCTGATCGGTGGTCCAGATTCTCCCGAGAAAACGCCGGAAGGTATTCCGTTCAACGTGGGAGTGTGGCAGGGACCTGACGGAGAAACCGTGCTCGCTGCGTTAAATCCGGGCGGCTACGGGAGCCAGATCTACACAGACCTGAGTAAGAGTCCGCCTCCACCGCAAGCGCCAGCACCAGGATCGAACCCGCGCAGAAGGCGAGGCCTCGAGACCGACTGGCCAAAACGTATTGATATTGATGGAACCGCCACCGGCGTTTACGCCGATTATCACTACATCGGTACCGGCGATATTGGCGGTGCTGTGGATGAAGAATCCGTGAAGCTGCTGGAAGCCACAGTTACCCGCGGACAAGCGGTGCTACCGGATCCCAACATGAGGCCCGACGCAATCGATGCTCACGCCTCCACACCCGGCACGCCTGTTCCTATGGGTGATGGTTCCGTCAGTGTGATCTCGGCAACCGCAGATCAGATGTTCTTGGATATCAAGCCGGACATGCAGTCGAAGATGCCGGTTTACAAGGGCGATTTGGAACTAATCAATCACTCGGCCGGCTCGCTGACTTCGCAGGCTTACCACAAACGCTGGAATCGCCGGAATGAAATCCTCGCCGATGCAGCAGAGAAAGCCTCGATTGCTGCCGCGTGGATGGGTGGTCGAGCTTACCCGCAACAGCGCCTCAATGACGCATGGACACTGGTGATGGGCGGCCAGTTTCACGATCTTGGCGCCGGCACAGCGACTCCCCGCTCCTACGAGTTCTCGCAGAATGACGATGTCATTGCGCTCAATCAGTTCGCGGAAGTGTTGACAAGCGCTACGCAGTCCGTTGCATCCGCGCTAGATACGCAGGTAAGTGGAATGCCGGTGGTTGTGTACAACCCGCTTAACGTCGCTCGCGAGGATGTTGTAGAAGCTGCGATGCCTTTTCCTGGCGAGGCGCCCAACGCGATTCGAGTCTTTGGTCCCGATGGGCGCGAGGTTCCTGCTCAGGTAAGCAACGGGAAGGTGCTGTTCCTGGCCAAGACGCCATCTGTCGGCTACGCGGTCTACGACATTCGTCGTGCACAAACGTCTGCGCGCTCGGCGGAGTTGAAGGTGAGCAAGTCCACGCTCGAGAATGCGCGTTATCGTGTATCGATCAATGACAACGGCGACGTGACGAACATCTTCGACAAGTCGCTCAAGAAGGAACTGCTCGCCGGTCCCATGCGGCTGGCAATATCAAATGACGCACCCCGGCAATGGCCTGCGTGGAATATGGACTTTGATCAGGAGCAGGCGGCTCCCCGCGCCTACATTGGCGGGCCAGCCCAGATTCGCGTTGTTGAAGACGGTCCAGTTCGGGTTGCAGTGGAAGTCTCCCGCGAAGGCGAGGGCTCAAAGTTTGTAGAGACCATCCGGCTGTCGAGCGGCGACTCGGGAAATCGGATCGAGTTCAGTAATTCGATCGACTGGAGGACGCTGTCCGCAAACCTGAAAGTGGTCTTCCCTCTTTCGGCGACCAACAAGGTTGCAACCTATAACTGGGAGGTCGGCACCATCGACCGGCCAGCAGCTACGGAAAGGCAGTTCGAGGTAGCCTCACATCACTGGGTAGATCAGACCGACGCTTCCGGCTCCTATGGCGCCACGATCCTGACCGGCGACAAGAACGGCTCGGATAAGCGGGACGACAGCACCATTCGTCTGACGCTGCTGCGCTCTCCAGGGCCTGCTTCACAAATGAAGGGCGCGTACACCGATCAATTCAACCAGGACTGGGGACACCACGAAATTCTCTTCGGGATTGCCGGCCATGCAGGCGACTGGCGACAGGGCAAGACGGACTGGCAGGCCTATCGTCTGAGCACGCCGCTGATTGCATTTGAGACCGAGAAACACGCGGGAAAACTCGGCCGCGATTTCTCGCTGCTTGGCGTTGACAACCCAAACATCCGCGTTCTGGCTCTCAAGAAAGCCGAGCTAAGCGATGAAGTGATTGTCAGGCTGGTTGAGCTGGATGGAAAGGCCACCCCACAGGTTCGGGTCAAGTTCGCCGGTCCCATTCAGGCAGCGCGCGAAGTCAATGGACAGGAATTGCCGGTCGGCCCTGCGACGGTTGTTGACGGAGCACTTGAAACCTCGTTCAAACCTTATCAGCCGCGCACTTTTGCACTCAAGCTGAGCCCATCCTCGGTTCGTACGAACAATGTCGAGTCGCAGCCGGTTGACTTGAAGTACGATCTTGCTGCGGCAAGCGAAGACGACACAAAATCGACAGGTGGATTCGACATGCAGGGCAATGCCCTTCCAGCCGAGCTGCTGCCCGCACAATTGGATCTCAACAGTGTGCAGTTCCGGCTGGCGCCCGCCGGAACTGGCAAGCCCGACGCTGTTATCGCGAAGGGGCAAGTGATTGATCTACCTGTAGGCGACTTCAACAAGGTGTACGTGCTCGCCGCTTCGGCGCGAGGGGACCAGAACGCCGTATTCCATGTCGGCGATCATCCCGTAAACCTGACCATTGAGGACTGGGGTGGTTTTATCGGTCAATGGGATACACGCCTGTGGAGCCCCAGGCCAGATTCCGTGACAGAGGGGGGAGGGCACTTTAGTCAAGTTCCGGCCCATCAGGTTCCGCTCAGAAAGGATTGGGCGACATCTGCGAATCACGCCACATGGGACCTGACGAGCCGGGGAACACCGGACTGGTCGCCGGAGTATCCGAAGGACTATCTCGGCTTGCGCCCCGGCTACATCAAGCCGGCAACTCTTGCCTGGTATGCCTCGCATCACCACACCCCTGAAGGACTGAACCAGCCCTACGCTTACAGCTACCTGTTCGCCTATGCGATGGATTTGCCCATCAATGCGAAGACACTGACGCTGCCGACAGTTGACGGCATTCGCATCATGGCTATCTCCGTCGCGAAGGAAGAGCCGAAGGTGGTACCCGCACAGCCTCTCTACGACACCCTGGGCAGGACGTCTGAACCCACTACGTATGAGGCCGCCACCACGCACTAAACGATAGGAAGTCCGGGAAGGTTCGGATGTCCGACGAGTAGTAGTCCCTGCAACGGACTCGCCCGAGCTGGCTTCTCACTTTAGAGCGCCCGTTGCCTTTGTTACTCTTATTTCGCAAGTCGATCGCTCGATGACCGAACCTTCACTCATTGAACGATCGGCCATAGGTGCAATCTGCCAATGAACCCCATAGTCGAGGCACCGTTGACGAACCAGGCACCGCGAGTTGCGGAAACGGAGCGCTCGGTCACTCCTCGCGTCATCTCCATCGATATATTCCGCGGCCTCACGATGGCGGTGATGATCTTCGTCAACGCGTTGTCTGAAGTGCGCGGCCTCCCATGGTGGACCTATCACGCGCATGCCAACGAAGATGTCATGACCTACGTCGACATGGTGTTTCCTTTCTTCCTGTTTGCAGTCGGAATGTCTCTCCCCCTATCCGTCGCGCAAAGGTTGAAGCGCAACGCCTCCCTATTTTCCTTGTTGGCTCATGTCGCAGTCCGCGTCCTCGGATTGATCGTGCTAGGAGAAATCCTGGCGAATGCTGAGAAGGCAGATCCGGCCCGGATGGGAATGAGCGGTAGCACTTGGGCATTCCTCGCTCTCATTTGCGCGGCTCTCTATATAAATGTCTGCGGAAAGTCGCAGCGGGCACAGACCTATTCTCGTGTTCTTCGCGCGGTGGGACTCGCAGGAGTGATTATCCTGCTGTTTCTCTTTCGTCGCACAACCAATGGTGGCCATGCGGCGTGGCTGGACTTCTCCTATCCCGAGATACTGGGTCTCATCGGATACAGCTATTTGGCCGTGGCAATCCTGTATGTTCCCACCCGCCGATGGGTATGGGCGCCGCCCATTTGGTTCATCCTGCTCGTCACTCTCTGCGCACTCTCCACAGCCAAAATCGTTACCTTTCCCGATCAGGTCCCTCTATATTTGTGGCCATTCGGGAATGGAGCCATGTGCTGCATCATCATGGCAGGGGTGGTCACATCCCGGATGTTTCAGAGACCGGACGGTCGTGTTGCACCCAACCGGGCAATTGCCCTCGCGGTAGGTTTCGGTCTTGCCACGCTCATCGCCGGACGCGTTCTGACTCCGCTCGGCATTTCGAAGATTCGCGCCACGCCGACCTGGTCGCTCTACAGCATCGCGGCCAGCGTTCTTCTGTTCACGCTGCTCTATTGGATATGTGATTTGAAGCAATGGCAGCGATGGGCAGTGATCGTTCGTCCGGCGGGATCGAACACTCTTCTGACTTACCTCTTGCCCGACCTCTGGTATTTCCTTCTGAGCGCGATAGGTTTCACGTACCTGGATGTGCACTTTAACGTCGGCTGGCCTGGAGTTGTAAAGACACTCATCTTCACTCTCTTCATGCTCGCCGCCGCAGGCGTCCTCACAAAGGCCAGAATTCGACTTCAATTCTGACTTCGTAGAACGCTATCTCTGCCCTTGGCACGGATACTTTTACAAGGTATTACGAAAGCGCCAGATTCATGTTGCTGATGGCCTCGTCAATCTCTTGCGTGCTCTTGAAGCCAATCGTCGCGCTGTCCACCCCTGCATTCTGGAATGCAAACCTCATCGCTTTCACGCGGTCGTCGTGACTGTTCTGGAACTGGCCTCCGCCGCACAGCTTCATTCCGATCACGCCCAGCCCTTCCTTTTTCAACTGGTGGATATGATCGACCACTTCGCTCACGTTGTCGGGATGGTTAGTGTCCTCGTAGGTTGGTCCGTCCATGCGCGCACCATTATGGTTGATGCGGATTAATCCCACGTCGAGCCAATTCACACCCGGCATCTGACGCAGCGCCGGAAGCCCGTGCACTGAGGCGCCATGCGTGCGGATGATCTTTCTTTGCTGCGCAGCAAGGATCCCGTCCTGCCAGCGTTTTGTGGTTTCGGGCCAGTCAGCCGTGTGCTGCCAGTGCAGCAGCATGACGTCGAAGTAATCGGTCTGCGAGGTACTCCGCAACTCGTCAAATTTGGCCTGCGGATCAATGCCTTCGTGGAACGTTGTCACCTTGCTCATCAGCTGATAGCTATCGCGCGGCAGGCCTTTCAGTGCCTCGCCCAGCATTGCCGGCGTCTGGTAAGCCTCGGCAGTTTCGAAAAAGCGGATGCCGTGATCGTATGCATAGTGCACCAGCCGCGTAAATTCCTGCTGGCCGAGCGCTGCCTGCACAGCGCCGCCATCCGTTCCCGTTCCGAAGGCCAGCCGCGTCACTTTTATCTTTGACCGGCCGAGCACCACGCTATCGGTCGCGGTGCGCTCGGCAGACAGAGGAAGGGTTCCCACGGTAGCCATGGCTCCCGCGGCCAGACCTGTTTTGAGGAAACTACGCCTTGTGGTTGGACTCATTTTGACCTCCGGGGCTCAAGCGCGTGGCAAGCCGGATGAGTGGATGTTAGCACGCGAGCAGACTGCAAGCTAAGGCTGACACGACGATTCCGGTATGCTGGATTCCGCAGTTCAGCTCAACAAGCCACCTGTCGGGAGCCCAATGAAGAAAGCTGTATTAGCCGCTGTCGCCCTGTGCCTTTGCCCGGTCGCTTTCGCCGCCTCAGTTATCACCACCCGTCTCGAAGATCCCAAGGCTATTTATGTGGATGCACCTGCGACCACTTCGGACAGCTCCGCCGCGCTGCAGGTAGCCATCGACAAGGCATCGGGCACCGGCAGGGAGGGCATTGTGTTCATCCCCATGGGCCGTTACACCCTCACGCGAACGGTCTATCTGTGGCCGGGTGTGCGGCTCATCGGGTATGGCGCCACGCGCCCGGTATTTGTGCTTCCACCGAATACGGCGGGGTTTCAGAAGGGCATGGGTGTGATGGTGATGTTCACGGGCCTGACCCTTCAGGAGCGACCGCGGGCCGGAGACCGCATCGCGTTTCCTCCTCCGGGATCGGTGCCGCCAAACGACAACGTGGCCGATGCCAATCCGAATACGTTCTATTCGGCGATGAGCAACATCGACATCGAGATCGGAGACGATAATCCTGCTGCAGTGGCGGTGCGCTTCCATGTGGCGCAACACTCGTTTCTGACTCACATGGATTTTCATTTGGGATCAGCGCTGGCCGGGGTTTACCAGGCGGGAAATGAGGCGGAGGATCTGCGTTTCTTCGGAGGGCGGTACGGAATTCTGACGGAGAAGACCTCGCCAGCCTGGCAGTTCACGCTGATTGACTCGGTGTTCGAGGGGCAAAGGGAAGCGGCCATCCGCGAGCATGAGGCTGGATTGACGCTGATCCGCGATACGTTTCGCGACGTGCCGAAGGCGATTGATATCGATGAGGGCTATCCCGATCAGCTTTGGGTGAAGGATTCGCGATTCCAAAACATCAGCGGGCCGGTCGTGACGATCAGCCTCGAAAAGAGCCCGCTGACTGAGATCGGATTCGAGAACGCGGTGCTGAGCAACGCACCGGTGTTCGCAAAGCTGCGCGAAAGCGGGAAGACCGTTGCGGGAAAAGGCGCGGTTTACGAGGTGAAGAACTTTACTTACGGGTTGATCGTGCCGGGCGAAGGGCGGATGGGATCCATCGGCATGAAGTATGAGGCTGCGCCGCTCGCCTCGCTACCCGCGTCGCCTCCGCCCGCGATTCAAGCCCTACCCCCGAGCGCCGAATGGGTGAACGTGCACACGCTGGGAGTGAAGGGCGACGGAACAACGGATGACACGGCCGCATTGCAGCGAGCCATCAATGCGCATCGCGTCCTCTACATTCCTGGTGGGCATTACGTGGTGAGCGATACGCTTACGCTCAAGCCCGACACGGTGCTCATTGCGCTCCATCCCACGCTCACCCAGATTGACCTGCTGGATGAGACACCGGGATATCAGGGGGTAGGCGCTCCGAAGGCCGTGATTTTTGCTCCGCCTGGCGGAAGGAACATCGTCAGCGGGCTCGGTATCTTCGCGGGCGGCATCAATCCGCGTGCGGTAGCTGTGCTCTGGAAGACGGGCGAACAATCGCTGATAGATGACGTGCGCTTTCTCGGCGGGCACGGCAGCGGCGGCAATCCTTATAACAATGACCACACCGCAGACTCTGACCTGCGCAAGCGCTGGGACGGCCAATATCCCAGCCTGTGGGTTGCCGATGGCGGCGGAGGAACATTTGCGGACATCTGGACGCCAAACACATTTGCGCAAGCAGGCTTTCTGGTATCGAACACGAAGACACCCGGGCATGTGTACGAGTTGTCGAACGAGCACCATGTGCGCAACGAGATCAAGTTTGATCGTGTTGAGAACTGGGACATCAACGCGCCACAGACCGAAGAGGAGGCGGGGGAAAGCCCTGAATCGCTTTCACTCGAGATTGAAGACTGCCGCAACCTCACCATTGCGAATTACCACGGATACCGTGTAACGCGTTCGCGGGCACCGTTCGCGGCGGCTGTGCGCATCTATCGATCGTCGGACATCCACTTCCGCAATCTGCATGTAAACGCGGAGAGCGGGTATGGCATTTGCGACGCGAATGGCTGCGGCACATTCCTGCGCCTCAGCAAGTTCCCCTACGAGAACGCAATCGAGGATGTGACGCATCATCTCGAGGTGCGTGAACGCGAGTTCGCAGCGCTGGACATTCCGGCTGATCCGCGCCGTCCGCAGCAGGCTGATGCATCGTCGGTGCTGGAAAAGGGAACGCCCGTAAAGAAGCTGGAAGACGGCTTCTTCTCGATTTCGGGGGCAGCTGTGGATGCCGCAGGCAAGCTCTATTTCGTGGATCACCACAACCAGCGCATCTATGGATGGTCAGAGAAGGACGGACTCACAGTTGAACGCGACAATCCCCTCGACCCGGCGAACCTGGCGTTTGACAAGTCAGGCAACCTGCTGGTGGTTTCGTCGGCTGGGCCCGAGAGCACGGTATATACATTCAAGCCGGGAAGCTCGGCGACAGAACTGACGGTTCTGACCCCGCAGCCTGTGCAGCCTCATGGCAAAGCCGCCGTGATTCTTCCGGTGAACTGGTGGAACAACGGGGAGTTCAAAGACCAATTGAATCTGGACACAATGCGTTTTACAACGCTAGCGGAGATGTTTGCGGAGGATGCGAGTACGCCGAAGACGCGCGATTACATCTCTGAAGATGGCAGCATGTTTCTGCCAGCGGGCCGGGTGTTTCAGCAGGGCCCAGCGAATGACACTTCCGGATGGCGGTTCAGCGACAACCTCGATACGTCTGGGTTCCTGATCGCAGAGCCTGGACAGCAGGTTTATGTCAGCAGCGAATCTGAGGACATAACCTACAGCGCAATGGTCAAACCAGACGGGACGCTCGCGGATCTGAAGCCGTTCGTGCAGCGGGGAGGCGAGAGCGTCGCTGTGGATACGCACGGGAATGTTTACGTGGCCAACGGACAAATCTTCGTCTACGCGCAGGACGGAAGTCAGATTGCCGAGATCGATGTTCCGGAGCGGCCTTTGCAGCTGGTTTTCGGAGGTTCGGATCACCGGACGCTCTTTATTCTTGCGCACCACGCATTGTTCGTGGTGCACGTGCGCTGACCGTGATTGTGATTCAGCCGGCCGGAACAAACGCACCTGGGAAACTGGGAGTCGTCTGAGATGACAGGTTCTTGACTTTATACTTAGATATCTATATAAAGACATCTGAATATGGCGAAGACTGATTCTCTGCAAGGTTCACTCGATTTGCTGGTGCTCAAGATCTTGTCGCGGCGCCCGCGTCTTCACGGATACGCCATCATGGCTGCCATCGCCAACACATCCGGCGAAGTGCTGCGCGCAGAAGAGGGCTCACTCTATCCGGCTTTGTATCGGATGGAGGAAGCGGGCTGGATTCGCGCGGAGTGGATCAAGAAAGATACCGGTCGCCGTGCACGGATCTACGAACTGACCGCCGAGGGCAAGAAGCAACTGGGCGCAGAAGAATCGCGCTGGCAGTCAGTCAGCCTGGCCATCAACCGGGTTCTCCGGGAGGCATAACATGTCGTTGTGGTCGCGTGTTTCGAATGCCGTGCGCGGTGAGCGCTTGAATCGCGAGATCGAGGAAGAGTTGCAGTCCCACATTGAAGAAGCTATTGCCTCGGGACGCGACTCCGACGAAGCACGCCGCACCTTCGGCTCGGTTCTGCGCCAGCGCGAGGCGAGCCACAGTATTCGCGTTGCCGGATGGCTTGAGTCTCTACTCGCCGATGCAAATTTCGGCTGGCGGCAGCTCTGCCGCAACAAGATCACGTCCGCGGCCGCCGTGCTTTCTCTCGCACTTGGCATCGGCTCCTGTGTCGGCGCCTTCCGTCTTATCGATGCCCTGCTCTGGCGCCCGCTACCCATCTCCAATTCCAGCAATCTTTACGTACTCTCGCACAAGATGATCGGCTTGTACGGCAAGCCTGCCGAGGACGGCTACTGGGCTACTCCGGACTTCAAGCTCATGCGTGATGCCGTCAAGGACCAGGCCGACCTCATCGCCATCAGCGACGCCGACCGCACGGATATTACCTGGGCGAGCAGCGAGCCCAGCGACGACGATATCGAGAAGGCCCACGTTGTTTATGTCTCCGGCAACATGTTCCCGCTCTTCGGCCTTGAGCCCGCGCTCGGCCGCCTGCTCATTCCCGCCGACGACCGCGGCCCCGGTGCCAGTCCCTATGCGGTCCTTTCCTGGGACTATTGGAATCACCGATTCGGTCGCGATCCACACGTACTCGGCCGCTCGCTCCACATAGGCGATCAGAACTTCGAAATCATCGGCGTCGGCCCCCGCGATTTCACTGGAACCGAAACGGGGACTGTCACCGACATTTTTCTGCCCCTCAGCATGAACAGCGCCGCGACCCAGGACAGAGCGGATTGGCACCACATTTTCGTGATGTTGAAACCCGGCGTCAATGCGGCTACCGCCCTCGATCCGATCCGACAGCACCTGACGGCCGTCAACCGCGCATTCGGAAGCGCGTGTTCCACGTGCTACCGCGGCGAGACCAGGGCGTCCATAGACCGGTTTCTCAATCAGACGCTCGTCTTCAATCCTGCCGGCGCCGGCATTTCCGACCTCCAGAAGGAATAT
This sequence comes from uncultured Acidobacteriaceae bacterium, assembly GCA_963838295.1. Taxonomy (GTDB): domain Bacteria; phylum Acidobacteriota; class Terriglobia; order Terriglobales; family Acidobacteriaceae; genus Telmatobacter. The sequence continues at coordinate 39,358 of CAWIQS010000014.1, read as the reverse complement.
CGCCGATTACTCGGCGTCCTCGGTCTCATGGTCGCTCTCGTCCTCATCATCGCCTGTGTCAACGTGGCCAACATGATGACCGCCCAGGCGGCCGCCCGCGCCCAGGAGATGGCCTTGAGGATCTCAATTGGTGCCGGCCGTCGTCGTCTCATCCAACTCATCCTCGCGCAGAGCGGGCTGCTTGCTTTGCTGGCTTCCATCCTTGGCGCACTCTTTGCGGCGTGGTCGGCGCCCTTTGTGCTCAGCCTCGTCAATCCGCCCGACAACCCTGCGCGCCTCGCGCTTCCTGCTGACTGGCGCGTACTTCTCTTTGGCTTCGGGCTCATTATCCTCGTCGCTCTATTGCTTGGTTTGCTTCCCGCTCTCCGTGCCTCTGCCGTCACGCCCGTTTCCGCGCTCAAAGGTGGTGAAGATCCGCACTCGCCACGGCGCCTCATGCATGGAGCGATCGCCCTTCAGGTCGCTTTCTGCTGCCTCGTCCTTTTTCTGTCCTCGCTCTTCGTCGCATCGTTCCAACGCCTGCAGAGCCGACCCCTCGGTTTCTCCACCGACCGACTGCTTCTGCTCGAATCCGTTGCCGGCAAAGGCCAACTCCCCGTCGTCTGGAATCAAACTGCCGAGGCCCTCCGAGCCGCCCCGGGCGTCGACTCGGTCGCCATCTCGGGCTGGCCGCTTCTGGGACGGATCAAAATTAACAGCGACATCTCCGTCAACGGCGCGCCCCCCGGTCCGACTCCCGCCTTTTTCCTGAACGTTTCCCCCGCCTGGCTTTCGACGATGAAGATCTCCCTGGTTGCGGGCCGTGACTTTCGCCCTGAAGACACCTCGCCGGGAGCCGCCATCGTCAACGAAACTTTCGCCAAGACCTTCTTTCCCGGCCAGGACCCCATTGGCCGCGCATTTGAACGTGGTGCCAATCAGCCCCTCAACAAGATCGTCGGCGTTACCCGCGACATCCCTGACCACGACTTGCGCGAGCCAAACCGCGCTGTCTTCTACGTCCCCATCAACGTAATCGACGGCAAATCCGCCCCCCAAGCCGTCGAATTCGCAACGTTCGTCATTCACACCGACGCTCAGAACTCGCTCGCCCTCGCTGACACGCTTCGCCAACTCATCGCGCAGCGCCACAACGGCCTTCGCGTCTCAAACGTCACCACGCAACTCGATCTGGTCCGAGACCAGACCATTCGCGAACGCATGATCGCCACGCTCGCCGGCTTCTTTGCGGTCGTCGCACTGCTCCTCGCCGGCATCGGACTCTACGCTGTCCTGAACTACTCCGTGCTCCAGCGTCGCCGTGAGATCGGCATCCGCATTGCGATTGGCTCAACTCGTGCCGGCATCGTGCGCATTGTGACTCTAGATGTCTTCCTGATGATCGCGCTCGGAGGCTTTGTGGGAGTCGCGCTCGGATTCGGCGCCGCGCGTTATGTCGCGTCGTTTTTCTACCAGGTAAAGGCAACCGATGCGGATATGATTGCGCTGCCGGCGTGCGCCATTCTGCTGACGGCGCTCATTGCCACGCTTCCTGCAGTGCTTCGCGCGCTGCGCACAAACCCCACCGAGATCCTGCGCGCGCAGTGAAGAGCCGATGCCAGAAGCAACTCTCAAACTTGTCGCTAAACTGGTCGGCGTGGCTCCGGTAACAGTCTCTCGCGTCGTAAATGGATCAGAGAATGCTGCCGCAGCAACCAGAGAGAATATCCTCGTGATCATCAGAGACTTGGACTACGCACCGAATATTCATGCAACCAACCTGCGCCGAAAAAGATTGACGGACCAGAGTGGAAATGGTGCAGAACGGTTAGTCTCTACCAACAAGCGTCTGAGAGCCAAGTGCGGCTTCAATGTAAACGGCCCGTGGAAACCCGAAGCCGCATTCGCGGAACAAATTATTTGCCTGCGCAGAGACCTGGATAAATTGAGGAAACACACGGAACGCATTCAAACCTATCTGGACATTATTCAAGAGGTCTGTTCGCGGCGGCTCTCCTCCTGCGCTACGCGCTAACCCAACCGAGATCCTCTGCGCGGCTGCGCAGACATGCGCGGAGTGACGGACAGAGCCGCACTTACAGCCGCCAGGAAACCCTACGATTGAACCGGAAGAGGGCGCCTTCCAAGCGGGCGGTATCCCTCGTCTGTTTCGAGAAAAGCCAGCCAGGAAAGGTTCTGGGCGAGCACGTCTTCGAGTTCCGGCTCGTTGAGAACCATGCACGCGGTGGAGAGCGCATCCGATTCAGCAGCAGTATCGGCGAGAGCCCACGCGCGCATTTGCCGCGATGCCGGGCGCCCGTTTCGGGGATCAAGAATGTGAGATCCCTGTACCGCCAACCCTGAACCGCTCAAGGAAGCGTGGGTCAGGAGGAACCTTTGCGATGCGTGATCTTCACCAAGGCCGCAGGACCACCCTGGTGTATCGGTAGGCGAATCTCCCGCAAGGACACTGCTGCCACCGGCAATCAACAAGAATGAAGGGCAATCCCATTGACACAGCAATTCGGCCATTCTGTCGAGTGCGAATCCTTTGCCGATCGCGCCCAGATCGAATTGGAGTTGGCCGCTCAAGCAAAGAATGGATTGCTCATCCGGCAACAAACTCCACTGCGGAAGAGAGAGCTGACTTTTCAGGGCCGCGGGTGTTCCGCAAAATGCGCCTTGTGTGGCTCGCTCCAACTGCTCCGCGATTTGCAGACAGGCAAAAGCCGGCTCGCTTAATCGCATCTTCTCGCGAGGAGCTAAGTCCGCGATGCGGGTAATATCGCTGTTGCTTCGAAAGCGGCTCAGGCGCGCTTCTAACGAATCGACCAGATCAAATGCAGCCTGTGCAGCCTGCGTCGCGTACGTTTTCTCATCGCAGTTGATGCGCACCTGAAAATGCGTCGCCATGGCGGCGTGGTTGAATTGATGGATTTTAGACAGGGGAATCATTTGGGCGACCACAGCAGGATCAGCACACCAGGACGAACTCCGAAGAATTCCGGACGGAAATCTCGAAGTTGACCAGCGAATTGATCCGCAGCCTCTGTCGAAGTGATGTAGAAATCCGCATCATTCGGCTGCTGGCCGGGCTGCCAGAAGCCAACTTCAGAAAAGTGTCGCAAGTACCACGGCAGCGGCCACGGATCGGAAGCGATCACCGCAATGCGTGGCTTCGCTATTCCATTCTGACGAGCCATGTCCACGATTTCTCCGGGAAGTCCGAGAATGTCTTCTGAAGTCTGGGCATAGGCGTACGGACTATTTTCGTCCGTAGGATCGAGAAAGACGAGTTGGCGCGTGTCGTGAGCAATGACGACGCCAATCAAGGCTGCGAGAATGCAGAAAGCTGCAACCGTTGCGCGCTGACTGAATCTCGTTGTGCCCCGCAGCCATAGCGACTCTACCGCACCCGAGGCGAATAACGTCATCGGAAGCCACAGATTGAGCGCCAGCCATGGCGTTTTGTATGGAATCAAGCTGTAGATAACGGCGATCAACAAACCGTAGTACGCGAGCCATTGATAAGGTGAAGCACCCCGTTTTTTAAAGATAACGAGGAGCCCGAGGCAGGCAAGAACAACTAGCAGTCCCCCGGACCAGCCGCGAGTGAACAGCCAGCCGAAATACCAGAAGGGCTTCTCATGACCTTGACCAGACGCGCGTGCAAACAGGTTGGGGGCGGCGTGTAATAGCGCAGGCAGCGCCTTCCAGTTTCCGCCAAACCAACTAAACAAAGCCGCCGTGAGCAGTAAAAAAGAGACAGCCGCGGCAAGTATCGGCTTTAGCAGAATCCATTGCATCCGCGGTGTTCCGCGCGCGTTCCTCAACCCGAATAAAACTGCAGCGGCTGCAAGAGCAAAGAAGTGAAGGAGCGCCGTCTCCTTGCACGCGAGCATGAGAGCGGCACACACACCTGCAAGCGCTGCGTGGCGAACGGAGCGCGTCTGCGATGTGCGCCAACCAGACTGGATCAGACCGAACGTTGCCGCGCAGAACAGCGATTCATGGATGAAGTATCTGTCGTAGTAAACGGGCAACGGAGCGATGGCAAACAGAATCCCTGCGATCAGGCTGGGGATGAAGCCGAACATTTCAACGGCAGCGCCGAAAAGCAAAATGGTGATGGTCCCAGCCACGACCGGCACGATCCGCAACTCTGATTCCGTCAGGTCAGAGAATGACTTTGCTCCCTGCATCCTGACCATCGGCAAGGTGAGGGCGGCCAGCGCGGGACCATGGCGATCCTGCGGATCATAGATGAATGGTTCTTTGGCAAGCAATTGTCCGACGATGTAGGCATTGACGGCTTCGTCTGTGTGCATGGGACGAGCGTTTAGTTGCGGGAGGCGAATCGCGAGTCCGATAAGCGCGACGATGAAGAATGCTGACCAGCGAGCCCAACGCGAAACCGTAGCTGCGCTCTCCATTAGTGCGCTGCCGGGGCGACTAATTTCAGGCAGGCTTGCCCCATACTTCAACCTCGATATAGTCGTTCAATTTGTTAGTCGTGTTGCCGTTGCTATAGAGGCGCACATAACGGCCATTCGCGCCCTTGGCATCGATCAACTTACCTTGGTAGGTCTCAACGTAATTCAAGTCCTTACCGCTGCCGGCTCCAAGCTCGCCTTTGAAGTCGTTGTTGAAGATGGTGGTCACCCCAGACTTGAACGTAGGGTCATTGGAAACCTGGACCACGACATCGCGATAGACGCGCGCCTGGGAGTGGAAGTGCCACAGAAGGACAGCATAGATGCTGGCGGTCTTCGCCAAGTCGATCTGCACCCACTGTTTGCCCGGCCCGAGCTCAACCCAGGAGCCTTCGTCGCCCGCCTTGTCACCATCGGTGACCAGATCCAGCGTTCCGACGACCGGATTGTCATCGCTCGACGCGACCTTCTTACCCTTGGCCAGATTGACGGTTCCTGCGGGAACCATGAAGTCCGGGCGCTTACCCTTCATCGGCGGCTCGAGGTTGGGCACATTGAGTGGAACGGGAGTGCCGACGAACAGCGGACGAGGTAGTTGCGTTTTGAGAGGGACTTTATCCTGCGCCAGAACGGCACAGGCGGCGATAACGAGCGCGGCTACAAATATACAATTACGCGAAAGGATCGTTTTCATAGTCTCAGGCCTTCACTTCTTCGCTGGTGATCAATAGCTTCTTCTCGGCACCCACCGCTTCGTTAGCTTTGTGAATGACGTATTCACTCGTGAAAGCCTCGTCGCCCGGGCAATTTAGCTTAGCCGTTCCTCGAATCGTGTTGAAGAAGTTCTCAAGGTGCGATTGATGCGGGGGCTTGTTGAAGAACACAGGAATCTCGTATTGTGCAAGTTGCGCGGTTTCCCGCACGTCTACTTTCGTGGCGTCGGCGGGTATCGGAATTGCGCGCACATAGCCCTTTTGTGCCAAGTCGTCCCATGAGACCGCATCGGCGCGTGCTTCACGATAAATGGCGCAGAGGGAAGGATCTTCTGACATTTTGATGGTTCCGTCGTCCCCCATGAACGTTTCGAAGTAGCCGCCGCCCGCGCTGGTGGTTGTCTGCACCTGGTAGAAAGCTCGTGCTACACCCTGAGCCAGAGGGTACTCGTAGATGACCATAGCGTTGTCATACCAGTCGTGATTCTTGAAGTAGTCCAGACCACCACTGGCAACTACAGATTTGGGCGTTGTCCCGAGCCACCAGTTGAAGATGTCGATCTGGTGCGCTCCGAGATCGGATAAGGGACCGCCGCCGAGACCTTTGTACCAGCGCCAGTTCCGGAACTGGTGCATGTCCTTATAGCCATACTTTGCGAGCATGCTCGCGGGCATCTCAAATTTCTTAGGCCAGCCAAAATCCTCTTTAACGGCACGATTCCATTGTCCCTGCACGGCAGTGAGCCGGCCGCAAAACTGGGCATCGTGAAGCAGTTTGTTCAGCGCGAACACATACCGCGGGTTGCTGCGGCGTTGATGACCGATCTGCAACAGCTTTCCAGTTTCGCGCATGGTCTGCACCATGGAGCGCGCACCTTCAATCGTGTTGCTCATCATCTTTTCGCAATACACATGCAGACCGGCCTTGAGGCAGGTGTTGGTCATCGGTGCATGCCAGAAATCGGGCGTCGCGATGAGAACCGCTTGCAGATCTTTTTCCTTGGCGAGCAGGTCCTCATAACTCTCGTAAACGCGGACTTCGTTCCCCAACTTCTGCAGATAGCGCTGGCCCTCGCCGCGGTGATAGTCCCAAATGTCACAGAGGGCGACGAGCCGGACGCCTTCGATGTTCAGGAACGACTCGAGGAGGACCTGCCCTTCCTCACCATATCCAATGAGGGCGACATTGATGGTATTCAGCGACGACTTCTTGACGGCTGCCTTCTGTGCGCCCGAATCAGACTTGCAGGCCTCCAACAGCATGGCTGCACCCGCCACCGCTGTACTGCTGATAAACTCTCGACGATTTAACTTATCTACCATTTTTTCAAGACCGCAAACCTGTTGTGCTGGACGAGCAAAAACGCCGCGGCCACCAGGCCGATATGAATGCCAAGGTACGCCACGCCATCGTTCGCATCGATCAAGACCAGGCCAACCGTCAGGGCGATGAAGAGCAATCCCTGTATAAGCAATGAGACCCGTGTGCCCAATCCAACGATGAGCATGATTCCGGTCAGAATGAATGCCGGTCCAAGCATGCGATCGAACAGCGTCAACGCGAATTTTGGGAAGAGCGGATCATGAGCAAACTTGTCTCTGAGTCCGACAGGGATTCCCGCATAATTAGCCAGTGCGTACGACTTCACGCTCACGTTGACCATCACGCCGCTTGCATCCGGCTGGCCAGTGGCGGGATCGATGAGCGGCGTTGCAACCGCTTTATACGCGGCAAATTTCTGAACGCCGACGAACAGGGCGCGAAAACCCAGCCATAGTCGCAAAAGCAGAAAGGCGAAGGTGAAGTCCCACGCAACTTTCTGGACGGGAGACACTCTTATTTCAGTTGTAGCAGCCATGTATCCTCGGGCGATGCATTAGATCGTAAGGTTCTTCATGTAGTCCGCATCCACCTTCAGCGATTCCTTCCAGGGCATATCGAATTCCTCCTGCTCGACGAAGGCGTGCGTAATCTTCTGGTTTTCGGCAGCCTGCGCGAAGATCGGCCTGTAGTCGATCGATCCGCGGCCCAATTCGGTGACCTTCGCCTGATCATGCGTCGCGAAAGAGATGTTCGGCGGAAGGTGGAAATCCTTCACGTGCAACATGGAGAAGCGGTGCGGATACTTCTTCATCAGGGCGACGGGATCCTGGCCTGCGACCTTCACCCATCCCAGGTCCATTTCGAAGGTCATCTTGTCGAGCTCGCAAACTGCGAGTAGCTCCTCGTAGGGCACCTTGCCATCCACCGGCACAAACTCCACCCAGTGATTGTGGTAGCCGAAGGTGATGCCTGCCTGTTTCAACTTCTCACCGGTTTTGTTGAATTCCTCGGCGTTGTACTTCCACTCGTCGATCGCGAGCGGCCCAGTCTTTTGGCCGGTAACAGGTGGATTCTTGCGTCCCGGTCCCGGACAGATTATGTAACTCACGCCGATGGTCTTCTCATATTCTGTTGTGGCGTCCAGGTCTTTGGTGACATCGACAAACGAACGGTGCGAGCTGACGCACTTCAGCCCTGCCTGGTTGAGCGCCTTGCGGATCTCCGCTGCGGGCTTCTTCGGCAGCGCAGCAGATTCTACTTCAACGTATCCGGCCTCGCGCACCGCCGCCAGCGTTCCTTCAAAGTCCTGTGCCATCTGCTGCCGCACGCTGTACAGTTGTATGCCCGGTACCAGTCCCAATGGCATCCCATACGAGAACTTCGTTGATGAGATGGCTACAACTGCGGCTGCCCCGCCGATAAAGTTTCTGCGCGTTACAGCTCGCATTATCCCTCCAACTGGATCGGCCATTCTATTGTCGGCCGGTGATTTGGACAAGCCCGCACCACTCTTGCCCGAAAGCCGGTACCGCATAGGGACCGGAAAGGCAATCGAATTTCTAGCTCATCTTCCAAGGCCCGCGATATTCGCGCGTCATCAATTTGCTCGCTTCCGGATCGCCGATGATCTTTTCTTCCTTTGCATCCCACCGGATCTTCTTGCCGGTGAGCATCGAGATAAGGCAAAGGTGTCCCGGAATCGCCGAGTTGTGTCCGACTTCCACGGGTGTGACGGCCGTTTGCCGCGTTTTGACGCAATCCAGGAAGTTCTGCTGATGATCGGATGAGGTATACAGCTTGACCTTGCGCAGCTCCCTCGGCAAGTATTTGCCTTGCTTCCACGCTGGATTGGAGGCGTCAAATCCCTCGCGATCGACCCATACCCAGCCCTCGGTGCCAATCCACTTCACGCCCGTCTTGATATCGGGATAGCCACCGGCAATTGTCATGGTGACGCTGCGCGGATATTTCAATTCGAACCGGTACTTCGGCGCAGTGTTCCAGACCGCGTGGGCGGGTGGGAGTTCACCACTGCCTTCGACCTCCAATGGTCCGGTGTGATCGAAATCGAGCCCCCAGTGGGCAATGTCGCAATGGTGACCGATCCAATCCAGAAGTTCGCCACCGCCCGTGTTGTAGTTCCAGCGCCAGGATTTGTGCGAGCGAGCCCTGATGTACGGCTCCATCTTCGATGGGCCGACCCACATCTCGTAGTCCAGTTCCTTGGGAGGATCGGTGACGAGCATATCCCAGGCGGGCGTGCCCGACACAATCTGCTCTAGACTGGCCACGTTTTGCCCCTTTGAGGCCAAGTTTGCGAGTGCGTTCTTCCCTACGTCGTCGAAGTCTGCGTTGCCCCCGGGCAGGCCGACTTCGACATGGGTCACTTCGCCAATCAGCCCGTTTCGAACAATCTCCGCGGCTTTGTGAAACATGGGAACGGAACGCTGCCATGATCCCATCTGCCAGATGATCTGATTCTTCTGAACGGCACGCACGATGGACTGTTGTTCAGCAATCGTGTGAGCCAACGGCTTTTCCCCGTAGATATCTTTCTTGCGACGGGCGGCCTCGGTGGCGACGATCTCATGCCAGTGGTCCGGCACGGCGATCATAACGGCATCGATATCGTCACGAGCCAGCAGTTCGCGGTAATCGTGGTAGCCCTTGCAGTCCTCGTTCCCGTAAGCGTCATTAATCTTTTTGACGGCAGCCTGCAGATGATTGGCATCGATATCGCACGCAGCGACCACCTGGCAGTCCGGCAATGTCAGGAAAGCTTCCGTGTTGCCCGGCCCCTGCCACCCCATCCCGATCACGCCCAGGTTGATGCGGTTATTAGGAGCACTTGTCGGAGTCTGAGCTGCGGCGCTGCGAAGTACTGTGGGAAGAATGGCAGCAGATCCGGCAATCTTCAGAAAGCGACGACGATTGAAGGGGCGAAGGAGGGCTTCATATCCAGATTGTTGTGGCATCACCTATCCCAATATCACGTCAAACGGGGAAACTAAAATGATTTATATCACTTTCCACCGGCATTTGGACTTTGTCACTGCGTGCTGACCGAAGTATCCGTGCAATCCCCCGCCCGCGTGTTTGTTGAGGATTGAAGTGGGATCCTTACGCTGAAGTCGACTCGTGTCCAGTGAAATATGGCTCAGGCAATTGTGATGGCGTTGAAGCTGCTATTAGCCCTGATTGCTGTGATGTGGAGCGGGACTCCGGCGCTGAGACGTACGGCTTACCGCCGGACTTGAATTCCACCTGCACAACTCCGCCGTTATCGTGATATGTGTGCCCACTGACCTTGCTTCCACAGGCGCTGAGAAACGCGCACCATAGCGCCACTACCGCGCACCTGATTGTTCGTCTCATCTCGTCCTCCTGGCAAGAGCTATCTGGAGGCTTCCAGCGTGCCCAACGCACAGCTGGCTTTTCGCGGGAGATAGTCCACTCCACCATCGGCACCTTGAATCGCTCTGCGCCCTGCGACATCACCGGTCCAAGAACCCGCCGGAGAGCCGTTGGTCGCAGCACCAGAGAGAGTGGCCCGGCGCTGTTCTGAAACTTCACGATCAACTGGCCGCCCACTGAGCGCGGTAACGCTGGTTTCAGCGGAAGGCGTGATCGTAATCCGCTTCAGGTTGTTCTCGTCCTGACCGAGGATCGAAAGGCTCCGTTGGGCTCCACCGATTTTCAGGAAGCAGTCCTTCGCTCGATATCGAGGCTCATCCGGGAACGGGGTGTCCTTCTGGAAACCAGGTAACCGCGATCTCGTTCACGTTCAAGACTTCAGATGATGACCTCCGGGGTGGAAACGACAACCTGAACATAACCGTTCTGTTCGCAGACGGCACGAGCCAGCCGGAACCAAATGTTAATCACAGTCAAAACTGCCGGGCGGCAGCACAAGAGGCGCGGAAATCCAACTCAATCGGCAGGTAGAGATGAATCAAATTTCGAGGCTTCACACTTGAAGACACCTTTACAGGTGGCTAGGGTGGAGAGAACTGGAACATGGCTTCGATGCAGGCTGATGCGATTCTCGCGGACGGGTCGCACCAAACGATCGCGAAATTTGGATTCCACAGATTCAGCGCGGATTGGAGCGGGCCAAAAGCCAAGCAGATCACAATCCCGGCTAACCCGATCAACTAATCAACTCAATCACTGTTCCGAGCGAAAACCTATGCAACGCAATGAAACCTTAGGTGCCAAGCTGTGCGAAATAGGTGGTGCCAGATGCTTGTGGAATCGCTGAGTCTCAAGTTGCGCGCGATTCAGCTTACGACGGCAGTCGCTCTGCCAGGTGTCGCGCAATCCACTATCCAGTGGACCAAGAACACGCGAACAGCCTCATGCTGCTGTAACGAAAGTTGGTCTGGCTTCACTATCTGTCTAGTAGAGAGTCTCGAGAGGCCACGACCCCGCCGGTTACGACAGGTCCAGCACAAGGACGATCTGAAGTGAAAAACCAGCGAGGCCGTTTTTTTATTCGTTCATTGTTGAAATTCGATTTCAGTGGGGTGTGCTATTTTGCCCTCTCGTCTTCTGAGCTCATAGTTCCCCCTGGGTCCGATACCTGATTGAGCGAAAGGAGTCATCATGAAGCTATTCCTGCTCAAAGAGCCCACTCGTGCTCCCGGCGGACGTAACGGCCTTCGGACGGGGTCGACCCGTCGGCAACAATCGCCGCCCGAATCAAAGCGCTTGCCCGTGAAGATCTGGGTAGAACTCCTGCTGGGATTGATGAGCACTGTATTGCTCACGCTTGCGATTGTGCTGCCCAATTGGATGGAACTGTTTTTCCATCGGACGCCTGATGCCGGAGATGGCTCCGCGGAGAGGGGTTTCGCTCTGTTATGGGCCGCAATTTCTCTGCTGATGTTTGCACTATCCGGCTGCGCGTGGAGAAAACATCTACAGCTTCTCCGATCCGCATAGCCGTTGATAGGGGAATTCTCGAATGCCAAAAAAGCCGAAGAAGACGCCGAGAAAGGGCAAACCCATGGCAAAAGAACACGAAAATCGCCCTCGTGAATCCCATCGCGACCACGAAGGCCATGAGCATCGCGAACACGGGCGTAACGAGCCCTACGACGATCCCGCGGAGCACCTTGAAATCGAAAATCTTCGCTTCACCGGCGGCCTTCCGCCAACCCCGGAGCTCTACGCAAAGGCCCGCGAGCAGTGGTACCGACTGCCCGGATCTATCGTTCGGCCGTCAATGGATCCAGTCATCGGTGACGGTGATTCCGACTCCGATCAACAGGGTACCCCTAAAAAGAAATAGCCGAGCAGAAGGAGGACAGAACGATGAGCCTGAACGGAACAACCTGGACTCCCATCGGCCCCAGCCCGATCGATCTGGGCGGGATCACAGCGAATGGTCAGGTCACCGCCATTGCCGTCAATCCGAACAACCCTAACATCATGTATATCGGCACGGCGTGGGGCGGAATCTGGCGCACGCGAAATGGGGGCGCGCACTGGACGCCCATTTTCGATCGAGCGCCCTCGCTCGGCATCGGCGAACCCGGTGGCCTTGCCATCGATCCGGTCGACACCAACATCATTTACGCGGGAACCAGTAATCGAGACGGATCGCAGTTCTCAGGCGAATACACTCAACCGCCTGCGGGGCTTTTCAAATCGACCGACGGCGGCTTCAGCTGGGTTCGCATGGGTTCCGGCTACCCGTCGAGCGTGCCCAGCAATGCCAGCATCTTCTTCAATCGGATCATCAATATCGTGCTTGTCGACCCTGCGAATCACCTGACGGTCTACCTCGCCTGCAATGCTGGAGTGTTCGTTTCTAACGATGGCGGCTTCAATTGGACCCAGGGTGTTACGCCCGCTGGAGATGTACGCTCCCTGCAACTGGATCTGACGTCGCCACCCGCCGCGCGTATCCTGTATGCCGGCGTCACGGGTGCGGGTGTGGTCCAGTCAAAAGATGGCGGGCTGACCTGGAATACGATTCTGAGCGGCACAACGGCCGTGCTCGCGAACGAACTCAATACCGCCGGTACGCCGGGTCCCGCGCGCAGCGCCGGGAAGTTCATCATCGCGCTTGCGCCGCCGACAGCACCTGCCGCTCCGGGTGGGATCCAGGTGATGTACGCCACTGTGGAAGGACGTCCGGTCAACCGGCCTTCGAAACCAACGGATGCGCCCGACCCGATAGGCGTTTTCAGAAGTATCGATCAGGGAGCCACCTGGAGCTTGCAGACACCGCATAATGCGGGAATTCCACCGGGCTCCGGCATGCCGCTCAACTCACAGTGGGGCTATAGCTTCCACATGGCTGTCGATCCGGCCTCTCCGGGCGACGGGCTTCACGACATTATCTATCTGGGCGTAGTCGGTCAGGCGCGGTCGACGGATTCGGGCCAGACCTTCACCAACTTGACTGGCCTACACGCCGACACGCACGCATGGACGTTTGTGCCGCAGCCTGGCCCATTCTCCATCGTCTATTGTGGCAACGACGGAGGCATCTTCAAGAGCACCGGCGGCCTTCACTTCGATTCGCTGAACGGGAATGGCCTTCAGACCGCTCTCTTCTACAACCTCGATGTCAAGCGCGATGCGACGGCGAGCGTGACCCTGGGTGCTCTTCAGGACAACGGCATTGTCACCACGGCGAGCGCAATCGCCCCGACCTGGAAGATGGGCGTCGGAGGCGACGGCTTCGACGTCGCGCATGACTGGCAATTGCCGACCCAGGCTTATGGCAGGAGCAACTCTACCATCCTCACGTCCACAGACGACGGCGATTCCTATACAAGCATTGATCCACCTTGGCTCCCGGCCGAAAACAACACCTACCTGGCGGCCGTAGCGACCGACCCCAATAACGCCAACGGCATTTACGCAAGCAGCAATCAGAATCTCTGGCAAAGCACCGATGGCGGAACGACCTGGCCGAATAAAGTTGCTATCCCCTCATCTGCCACCCATGTGGACATCGCGCCAGGCAACAGCAATAACCTCGTTGTCGCCGTCGGAACAAAGGTGTTCCTTTCCACCGATGCTCTTGTGCCCGCGGGCCTGCACCTCACCGACATCACCCGCAATCTTCCAGGCCGATTCGTCGGACGCGTTGCGTTCGATCCCAACGATCCGGCGATGATCTACGCCGTACTGGGTGGGCTGAGCGGATTCCCTGGTGGGCACGTCTATAGAACTTCCGTCACCGACACCACCTGGACGGACATCTCTCCGGCGATTGATCTTCCGTTCAATGCCATCGCTCTCGATGGGAAAGAGACGCCCTCGACGCTCTATACGGGGACAGACTTCGGCGTACTGCGGTCCGTTGACGGCGGCGCGAACTGGAGCATTCTCGACGATATTCATTTCCCGGGCGCACCCGTATTTGACCTGGCGTTTCAAAATGGGGAGTTGCGCGCTGCCACATTCGGCCGTGGCGTCTTCTCCTTCGTCAAACCAACCGGCCCCTCCATCGCCATTCGTCCCCAGCACAACCTCGCCTTCGGAGTCGTCTGCGACGGCCCTCATTATCTGACGCTTGAGATTTACAACGTGGGTGTCAAAGATCTGCTTATCACCAGCGTGCAGCGGCTCATGGGTTCCTCCGACTTCATCGTGCTCTCGAACCCTGCAACGCCCCTGCTTCTAGCTCCCGGCGAGGACATCGAGTTCACAGTCGCTTTCATACCAACCGGCACAACCATCGTTGAAGCTGCGACCATCCGCATCGTCACCAATGATCCTGTCTCTCCCATCGTGGATTTGTTCGCCACAGCCATTCATGGTTTCCCGAAGCTGGCCACGGCCATTGCCGACAGTGGCAACTTCGGCAATGTCTGCCTCGGCTCCTTCCGCGATGAGCAACTCACCCTCAATAACGCCGGCACCTGCCGCTTGCTGATCGGCAACATAACTTCTTCTGCCGGCGATTTTCTCGCCCCCGGCGTTACGTCGTATCCCCTGGCCATCGGGCCCGGTGATTCGCTCGACGTGTCGCTGCGTTTCGCTCCGTTTGCGTTCGGTGCGCACTCCGCCGCGATCACCATTTTCAATAACGATCCCGGAGGTCCGCACACGCTTAAGGTCTCCGGCTTTGCTCCGTCTCCGCGGCTCAGCGTGGTCATCGCAGACACCGGCAGTTTCGGCAACGTCTGCATTGGATCGTTCCGCGATCTCCCGCTCATTCTGGACAACAGCGGCAAGTGCACCCTCACGATCGCAGCCATCAGTTCGTCGTCGCCGGAGTTCCTGGCTCCGGAGGTCCTCTCCTCTCCCTTGACGATTGGTGCGGGAGACTCTCTCGAGATGCCGATCCGCTTCCAGCCAACCTCGATTGGTCCGAAGACCGCCACCATCACCATCGACAGTGATGACCCGCTGGGTCCGCGGACCGTCACGGTCTCCGGCGATGTGCCGGCGGGCAAGCTCGCGATTACCGGATCGAATGTGTTTGGCGGAGTGAATGCGCACTGCTGCGCCGACCGCACGCTCTCAATCTGCAATGTCGGCGGCTGCGACCTGCACGTGCACAGCGTCGGCTTCAAACGTAAGAGCGGCCACTGGAAAATCCTCAACAATCCATTCCCTGCGACCCTGCGCCCAGGCTCCTGTTTAGGCCTGACCATTCGTTACCAGGCCACCGAGAAGTGTCCGCGCTGCTGCGAACTTCTGATCGCCAGCGACGACCCGAACGTTCCAGTCAAGACAGTCGAAATGCTGGCCTACACGATCTGGAATGATCGCGGGTGCGAAGGCTGCGATGACTGTCACAAGGAGGGCTGCGAGAAGGGCCACTGCGATCGCTGCAGGCAGGGATACCCCTGTTGCTGCGAAGATGACGAGCCAGAAGACTGTTAAAGGGATTGTGCGACCGAGAACATCGGTGGACTTTGCGTTCGCGGAGGTTTGTTAGGCTCACATCGCGCAGTGAGACTGTAGTCTCGTTATCGAGAGCCTTTCCGTGAATTTGTATCAACTCGACCTTAGCGTGTGATGCTTCAAGCGCGGAACTCTGGCTTACGGAATATCCCCGCGAGGGTGCGGCGGTCATATCGCATTCGTCGAAGTCCATCGCGTAGTTCTGCAAACTTTGGCCGGCTCCAGCCGCAGTGATCGCAACGCTTCCCTATGGCCAACGGTTTGTCCAAGACCCTTCGAATCGAAGAGCTGCGTTCGGCAAACTGCAACTCATTTGGGTCCGAAACGACAGATTCAAGCTTGCCTGTGCCTTCGGAAGAATGGCATTCTCTTGGGCATCTGTCCGCGCCCCGGGTCAAATTGACATGGATGAGCAGATCGAAAAGTTCGAAACCGAAGCGAAGAAGACCGGGACGGTGGTCATTGCCTGGGTTGGTGGTATTTCAGCCTTGATCGGCTTTGTCGCGA
The DNA here is from genome assembly GCA_963838295.1 of uncultured Acidobacteriaceae bacterium. Taxonomy (GTDB): domain Bacteria; phylum Acidobacteriota; class Terriglobia; order Terriglobales; family Acidobacteriaceae; genus Telmatobacter. The sequence goes on along the minus strand of CAWIQS010000014.1, from coordinate 23,528 downwards.
GCGTCGCGGGCGGAGTGACCTGGTTTGTGCGCCACCACAGGCAGACCGTGGAGTTCGGGGCAAAGATGGCACTTGCCCAAACCCAGGCGAACCAAAAGCAGTATCAAGCGGCGTTGGATACCTACGGAACGATCCTGAAGGACGATCCTCTGAATCGACAGGCTCTCGATGCGCAGCTCGATACCGCAATGATGTGGGTGGAGAACTTTTCGCTGTATGTGCGGGAAGGGAAGGACGAGGGCGACCTTTCAGGCGCGGCCCTGGACGAGGTTCTTCGTGTACTGACCGCGGGCCTTACGCGCGTGAAGGAGAAAACGCGCATCGCCGATGTGGAGGCGCACTTAGGCTGGGCGCATTTCCTGAATGCAAAGATGGCACAACGGGAAAGTGATTCTGTAGCTGTCGATGACTGGTACAGTGCGCTCTCGACGGATCCTCAAAATGTGTACGCGCATGCCATGCTCGGAAGTTGGATGCTCCAGTCGGGAGGAGATTTCAAGCAGGCCGTTGAGCACTTTCATACTGCAGTGGAAACGGGGCGCGCGCTGCCGTTCGTCAGGAGCCTTGAACTGGGCGGGCTTCTGTATTTAGATGACGCTGCCCCGGATCGACCTCCTGCTTGCCGCTCCGCATCGCAAGTACGACCCTACTCCCTTCGCCCGGTATCTCCCTGGCCCCAAAAGGAGAACGTCTCATCTTTGCAGAACTGGACTGGGCGTCGAGCGGATTGGCGCTCGTCGAACACTTCGAGTAGACCAATCTCAGAAGTCCTCGGCGAAACCTTCGGTTGATCGCTTCGTAGAGGCTATCGGTCAATGGGTGCATAGTCCACTCCGAATCAAGCGATCAAATCGTGGATTACGTTGCCTGCCAAGTCCGTCAAACGATAGTCGCGCCCGCTGTAGTGATAGGTAAGCTTGGTGTGGTCGATTCCGAGTTGATAAAGAATTGTCGCGTGGATGTCGTGGACGTGCACCGGATTTTCGATCGCCTTCCAGCCGAAATCGTCGGTGGCGCCGTAGGTAAAGCCCTGTTTGAACCCACCACCCGCGAGCCACATCGTGAATCCGTGTGGATTGTGATCCCGGCCATTGTGTGTCTGGCCGCCCATGAAGGCGCTACCGACTTCGACGACGGGAGTGCGCCCAAATTCCGAGCCGGCCACAATGATAGTTTCATCAAAAAGCCCTCGTGCCTTCAGGTCCTTGATTAACGCGGCGAATGGTTGATCGGAGTCGCGACCTGTCTTGCGGTGCATTTCAATGTCGAAGTGGTGATCCCACGGATCGCCCTTGGCGTAGTAAATCTGGACCATGCGCACGCCGCGCTCAATGAGGCGCGCTGCAGTGAGGCAACCGCGCGCGGTGCTACCTTCGCCGTACATCTTGATGGTCGCCTCGGATTCCTTGCGCACGTCGAACACATCAGGCGCTTCCGTCTGCATGCGAAAGGCTGTTTCCATCGCGCCGATAGTCGCCTCAAGTTGAGGATCGTGAGTTCTTCCCCGGGCAGATTCCATGTTCAACTGATCCAACTGCCTTACGAGATCGATTTCCTTCTGCTGGGCCTTCAGATCGAACCGGTCATTGTGAATGTTGGAAATCAGCTTCAGCGGATCGAATTCCGATTTATCGATTGTGTCGGCAACATACGTACCCTGATGCACGGGAGAGAGAAACGCCGAAGACCAAAGCGGAGGGCCGACCGTGGTCGGCACGTCGGGGCACAAAACGACAAAGCCGGGAAGATTTTTGTTGGTGCTTCCGAGACCGTAGGTAAGCCATGAGCCCATCGAGGGACGTCCCGCGAAATTCGCGCCCGTGTTCATCATCAGCAGTGCGGGTTCGTGATTCGGGATCTCGGTGTACACGGAACGGACGAAGCACATGTCATCAACACACTCGGCAAGATGAGGAAAGATCTCACTCACTTCGATTCCGCTCTGGCCGTATTTCTTGAAGCTGAATGGCGACTTCATCAGGTTGCCCGTCTTGCGCTCGTGCTGGAGATCGCCGCCCGGCATCGGCTGGCCGTGGTACTTCTCAAGTGCTGGCTTGGGATCAAAGCTGTCGACTTGCGACAGGCCACCGTTCATGAAGAGGAAAATGACGTGCTTAGCCTTGGGCTTGTCGGTAATCATCCATGCCGGGCGATCGAGCGAGCTTTCGGCGTGTGCTAATGACTGTCCGACCAGGCCGGCGAGGCTTAGATAACCAAAGCCGCAACCCATGGTTCTGAGTGCGTCACGCCTCGTGATCGCATTCGCCGCAGTCTTATGTATCATCTGTTACTCCTCTGTTACCGGCACCTATCTGATCAATTCACAAACTGAAACTCATTAGAGCTCAAAAGCGCGCGCGCATATTCGCTCCAGGCGGTCACCGGCCTTCCTTCCACGGTATAACCAGGTTTTTCTGGAGTGGTACTCAGAAATTTGAGGCCGAGTTGCAACTCTTCGGCCGAGGGTTTTCGCTGAAACAGATATTGATAGGCCCTCGCGATGCGCGCTTCCTCAGTCGGCTCCGTGTGCACACGTTCGGCTAAAACTCCGGCCTGTTTGTATACAAATGGATTGTTCATGAAGTGCAGTTGTTGAAGAGGGACATTGCTTGAAAAGCGCTGCTCGGCCGTGAAACTCGGATTTGGAAAATCGAAGACCATCAGGTAGTTGTTTAACCGATAGCGACTGACCTTGCAGAAGACGGTGCGCCTGTCGTTATCCGGAGAAAAGTCCGTCGACGGCCCGGAAGTCTGTTTGAGATCCAGATCACCGGCTGCAAACAACATGCTGTCCCGTAGCTCCTCGGCGTCGAGTCGTTGGCGATTGAAGTGTGAATAGAGACGGTTGGCCGCGTCCTTGTCATGTGCTTCAGGTGACTCTTCCACGGTGGTCTGGTAAGCGGCGGAGAGCATTATCTGCCGCTGCAGCCATTTGATGGATTGTTTGTGATCAACAAATTCCCTGGTCAGGAACTCGAGTAGGTCCGGATTCGAAGGCTTGTCACCCATCACGCCGAAATTGTCCGGCGTGTTCACAATGCCTGTGCCGAAATGCCATTTCAAAACGCGATTGACGATGACGCGCGCGGTGAGCGGATGTTGCGTGATGTCGGCGGCAAACTCCAGGCGGCCGCTTCCATCGGAGTAGGCCGGTTTGCCGGGAGGACTAAGTACAGCAAGGAATCCACGCGGCGTGATCTCTCCCATCGCGTGCGGGTTGCCGCGGACGTTCAGTTTTACATCAGTGATCTGCGGCTTATCCGACATGCCGTGCACGTAGGGATAATCCGCTTCTTTTAGCTCCTTTTCGACAGCGGCGATTTGTTTTTGCTGCGTTTCGATGTAGGTTTGCCATTGTGGGCCAAGTCTCCGCGTAAGACTCCAGCCGGTGAAGAACATTACACCGGGGATGAACTTCTCCTCCATATCTCCGGATTGCGTGACGAATAGGTCGAGGTAAAGTTTGGCTTCGAAGGTAGGCAGCGCTTTCAACTCAAGTTCGCAACCGGGACAAAACTGATCGAAGGTTTCGAACTCGCTTGGCTTCGCATCGAGCAACTTGTGTTTCGGCACACCGTTCTTGGCGCGTACAACGTCGTTTTCTTCTTCGATCTTTGTATTCTCACTGTGTACGCGCACGACGAGCTTCTGGAATGCATCGCCAAGCACCCTTGCTTGATCTTCGGCGCTCTCGGGCGAGGCCGTCATCGCTTTCCAATCGTCGAGATATGGATAAGCATGCTGCTTGGGAAGGTAATCAACCCAACGCTGCAATACTTCGGGATCGAGATGCTTGCTTGCTGCGACTTCATCGACGGTCTTCTTTGGCTTGCCCAGTACGTTCCAGGCCGCCGTCATGTAGTCCGATATCTGAATCGAGAGTGCCTCGGCCAACTGCTTGCCGACCGCGGTTGTGTAGTCTCTCAGGTCTGCACGCAACTTCGCAGCCTCGAGATTATTCTTGTCCCAGGCATCTGCGGCAACTTTGGAAACCACGGGATACTCGGTGTAGGTTGAGTTGGCGAAGATGCTTACAACCTTGTAGTAGTCCTTCTGCGGAATTGGGTCGTACTTGTGATTGTGACATCGAGCACAGGCAACGGTGAGCCCCATAAGGCCGCGTGTGACCGCATCCACGCGTTCGTTGCGCTCATCGGCACGGCCTTGAATCGGCTCAGCCTGGTCCCACACCCAAGGACCGGCGCCTAGATACGTAGTGGCGGTCAGGTTGTCCTGCCGTTCGTTCTGATCCTTGAAAGGAAGTTTGTCGCCGGCGAGTTGCATCGTGACGAAGCGATCGTAGGGCAGATCGGTGTTGAAAGCCTTGATGACCCAATCCCGATAGCGAAACGCGCCTGAGAACGGCATGTATCCGCGCTGCTTTGGGTCAAGGCCACGGACATCATCTTCTGCGTATCGGGCCACGTCGAGCCAGTGTCGTCCCCACCGTTCTCCATAGCGGGGCGAAGCAAGAAGACGATCCACCACTTTTTCCCAAGCGTTCGCGGATTTGTCACGGAGAAACGCGTCGACCTCGTCCTGTGTTGGCGGCAGGCCGGTCAAATCATAGGTGGCCCTCCGGATCAGCGTGCGGCGATCAGCTTGCGGAGCAGGAGCAAGGTCGGATGAATGAAGACCGGCGAGGATGAAGCGATCGATTCCGGTGCGAGGCCAGTGGGCCAAACGTGCGTCGGAGATTGGCGGCGGAGCTACGGTTCTGAGCGGCTGAAATGACCAGAACTCTCGTTGCTTGTCGGTGATTGTACCGGTTCTTGCGGTGATCGACGTGATAATCGCAGAAGAAGTGGACGGCCACGGTGCACCCTTTTGCACCCAGGATTCCAGGATGGCGACTTCATCGTCGGAAAGCTTGCCACCTTTGGGCATCTTGAGCGTGCCCGACTGCTTGACAGCTTGAATCAGTAGACTCTTGTCGGGGTTTCCCGGCACGATCAACGGACCGCGACCACCACCTTGGTCGAACGCACCCTTTGAATCCAACCGCATTCCGCCGGATGCCTGATCGGTATGGCATTCGTAACAGTTGTTGGCGAAGATCGGACGGACCTTGTTTTCAAAGAAGTCCGTGTCAACTTCGACTGAGGCATTCTTCGAGGTCGGCAAAGCCGCGTTTGCCGCGGGGACACTTTGTGAGGGATTGGACGAATCCTTCGCGGAGACTGCCAGCGTTTGCGGCGGAAGGTCAGCGCCCACGGCACCTGCCTTTACCCATGCTTCGAGATCCGCCACTTCTGTGTCCTTCAATGCGTACTTTGGCGGCATCTTTAGGTCGCCGCTGCGGCGAATCGCCTGAATCAGCATGCTGGCTTCCAAGTCTCCCGGCATAATGACAGGACCGTCCTGTCCGCCTTTACGGATTAACGAGTATGAATCTAGTTGCAGACCGCCTTTAGCAGTATCGTCATGACACTTCAGGCAGTTGTTTTGCAGGATTGGCACGACGCGCTTTGCATAAAACTCATTGGTGCCGGGCGCAAGAGGCTCATCGGATGCTGACACCTTGATCCCGGCAAACAGGACTATGCCAGCCACAGCAGTGCACGTGCTTCCGAGGACCAGAAGATATCTCATAACAGGTGAAATACGGGGCCGGGGAGATCTTCGTCTCGACTCATCAACGAAGAGTTGTACCCAAGAAGTTTGCCACGTTTAAGCGAATCGGGGAACTCTAATTTTTACTTGAGCATACCTCGGGGTAAGTTTCAGTCTGGATGAGATTTCCGGGCTTTTGCGCCTGGTCCGATTTGGTTCTCAGGGCTCAAAGACCTTCAAATGAAAAAATGTAGGTCATCGAGCGGCGCGGGTGGCACAATGCAAAGATCGATCCGCAAACTCGAGGGAGCCTACATGCACCGCCGTCTCGCCGTGTTCCTTCTGATGATCACTCTTGCTTGCACATCGCTGGCGTTACCTGATGAGCCAGCTACGAAGCAGACTGTCTACGACTTCTCTCTCATAGATATCAATGGCAAAACAATTCCGCTTTCCAGCTACAAGGGCAAGGTGTTGCTCATTGTTAATCTCGCCAGCCAATCCACCTACCGCGATCAGATTGCAGCGCTTAACGATCTCGAGAAGAACTATGCTGCCGAGGGCCTTGTGGTTATCGGCATTCCGTCATCAGATTTCGGAGACAAGGAACTGAAAGAACCTGCGGCCCTGCGCGAGTACTACAACAACACGGTTCATGTTGGATTTCCGGTGTTCGCTCCTGCAAAGCTTCATGGCGTGGACACAATTCCCCTTTACTCCTTTTTGTGTGATCCGAAAGCAAGCGTTCCCGGAGGAGATCTGCACTGGAACTTCACCAAGTTCATCATCGATCGGGAAGGAAAACCGCTCGCTCGCTACGAGGTCGGCGAGGATCCAGCCGATATCAGCTTCCGCGTCCACATCGAGCTCGCTCTTGCCGGTAAGCTGAAGAAACAGCTTGCGACAGAAAAAGATAAGGCTGCTGACAAGGACGATGACAATAACTAGTTCCGCGGGTTAATGGATAGGATGTTAGCTTCTCAAAAGTGGTCGGATAGGCTTGCTCTCATTTGATAACTTTTGCCGAAGTCCTCATCAGCCCGGTCAAACAAAGTCTCTTGTAATGAGTTCCGGGCGAAGATGGGCGATTCGGAAACCCTTACTCCGGTCAACATCTCAGATCTCGTTCCACAAACAATCGGTCCTCTGGAGACCACTGTGGAGATGGGGTTCTTCTCTCTCTCAATTCCGGCAAGGTGTCCGATGAGTGCACAATCGCCAAGGTACTCATCGCGCAGAGCGCTCGGCCCTGTAGTCGCCTATTCGCCCGCATTGCTTTCTATGCGTGCTCAGCTTTGAAAGTCACTTGCCCCCGTAGCCGGCTTTACGGCAACTTGCCAATACACAGATCAATCCGAGTAGGTCGATGAGTGCTTTGGGCTATTAGCGAAAACTGATCGTTCTCCCGTGTTTGTGTATGACAAGGACCGACTGTTCGAATCGAAACACTCACCTCTATCGCTAATCTATTTCGATTGCTCCTTCGCGCTTTCGCTTTTCTGATCCTCATTCGCAGCCGCATCGAGCCGAGCACCTCGAATCCATTCGAGAATCGTCTGATACTCGCGGCTCTTCTGATTCGCTTGCCAGCGCTGGCCGCCATTGTGCGTAGCGAGATAGTTTCCCACATCGCCGGCACTGTCAGTGGGTCTGGTGGGCTTGATCAGCATCAGACTCTCTACTGGATTTGCAACGTCCACCACACGCATGGCGTACTTGTAGTTCTCCTCGCTGTCCTGGTCGGAAAAGACGCCTTGCGGGTTCGGCGGTTGAAGCTTGAAGATGACATGGCTAGAGTGGCAGAAGACACAGGCCAAGCCATCGGGCCCGCGCGCTGCAAGAATCGGCTCAACTTTGGTTTCGAAGAAGCGGAAATCAAGAACCGAGCCCGGCTCGACATCTCGAAGAGCATCACCAAGATCCTTGCCTTCGAGTACGCGCGTCGCGATCAGCTTGAGCCGCGGATTCTTTGACCGATCCAATACTTCCATCGCAGCTCGGAATTCAGGGCGCTTCTCTACGTCCTTGACCTTGCCGAGCGTGTCGAGCGCCGCCGCGCTTAGATTGGCATCCGGACTCAGCAGGCTGGCCATCGTCGTATCGACTACAAGAGGATATTCGAGGGGCGTTTTCGGCTTCTTGATTCCGGCGTTGCGATTCAGATAGTCCTGATCCTGGGAGACGGCGCCACCGGATAACCGCAGGCGTTTCTTCAGGAACTCGGGACTGGCTGCCTCTTCCAGGAAAGTGCGCTGGGCCAATGGACTTAGTTTCGAGAACGCGGTCTTGAGCGCGGGCTCGACTGCTGGATCGTTGAGAAAATGCTCGAAAGCCATGTCTACGGCTGCACGCCGCACCTCGGAGTCCGGTGAATTCAACGCATCGAGCGCTTGCATCTGGAGCGCGGGTTGCTGCATGAGAGCTGGGAATGAAGAAGCTGCGAAGAGCACCTGCGCATAGTTAGCTGGGCGCGGCTGCTTATTGAGCATCAAACCGAGTGCCTTCTTCACGTCAGTTTGGCTGGTCCAGGCGGAGTTGCCTGGAAGGGCAGCCAAGAGCGGCAGCACCACGGCCTGGCTCTCTGGATTTCCGCGATTCAGAATCTCAATCACCTTTCGAACGAGCTTCGGATCTGGCGTTCCCGGAGAGTCCAGGTTTAGGATGCCGCGACGGCCGCCTTCGTACACGTAGCGAACCGTCTCCCGCACGGCGGGGTTCGGGTCTTCCGACAGGTTTAGCGCCGCAAGCGTGAAGCGCGCATCCTCCGACTCACTGAGCGTGCTGCCCGCCTTCAGCACCTCGATCTTCATCGGGTCGTCCGCGTTTTCAAGGCAGCGAAGCAGCGCCTCTTCGAGCTCGGGCCCGGAACTCTTGAAGAAATGAATCAGGTCGCTGTCGTTGCCGATGCGCGTCTGATAAAAGCCATTGTTTACGTCGTACGTGAAGTCAACCGCCTCGCGGTATGGCGGATACTCATAGCCTTCGCGATGAAGATCGGGTACGCCGGGAACGTATTTCGTCAGCACCGCGGGAAGCCCGATCGATACCGTGTCTGCCTTGAGCTTTGGCAACGCGTAGTGACGAATATGAAAATCCCAGAGCGCGTTCAGAATGCCCGAGCGGCCACGTGGCGTTGACTCGCGCAGGATCTTCGCGAGCACCTGCGCCTGATCGCGGACGACCTCCTCGTAGCCAGCGTCGATGCGGTCCTTGTCTTCTTTTGCCCCTGCAGTCCGCACCCACGCGGAAAGATAGCCCGTGTTCTCATCGAGCAAGTCGTAAATGCTCTCTTCAAGTCCGCGGCGTACCATCGGATCGGTCTCTGTGTTCATGCGAACGGCGAGGGCTTCGAGCGTGCTGCGCCGTATCTCGGGTTTATCGACCTGCCAGTAGTACCAGCGCCAGATGCCCCCAGCGGCCTCGAAGCGCACGTAGGGGACTGGATCGTTAAGGGTCTTTTCGAGCGCATGAAGTAGCTCGGGATCGCCTGTTAGATCTCGGAAATGCTGATTGAAGACGCGCGCCGCGCCCCAGCGAGTGCGCGCATCCGTCGAGCCCAAAGCAGCGATGAGCATTTTGCGGCCAACGGGCGCCACTTCAGTGCGACGCGAGAGAATCATTCGCACAGCGTATGCAGAGCTTGTTTGGACCATCTTGGTCGGATCGCCGAGTGCTTTCATCAGATCGCCGAGAGCACCCGGGTCGGCCATGTGGCCCAGTGCCCGGGCTGCGGCTTCACGTGCCAACGGCTGATCGCTATGGACAAGTACATCGCGAATCTGGCGCAACACGGACTCAGGCGCGAGATCCCAGAACTGATCCAGCTCTTCGAGCAATAACCCCAAGTCGCTCGTGTCGAGATTTGTCACCGGTGCCGGATAGGCCGCATCCCAGTTCTTCTCTTTGGTTGGTCCCGGATAGAGCGTTGATAATGCCATGACCGCAAACTGCGTTGCTCGGAACGGCGTGTTGAATCCCTGATAGACCGGGTCACCCTCCCAGCTGCCTTCGGGCCTCTCAGCGGCCAGCATGGCTTTGACCGCAAGCGCCATGTGAGCGTCGGTTTCGGGCCGGCGTCCAGCTTCAGCGAGCGCAAGCACGATGTTGTAGGAAATGAAGTCGGCCGGCTTCCCCTTCTTGTCGAACTGATATGGCCATCCACCTTCGGCGTTTTCAAAGTCGTAGGTTTTGGCGATGAGCTTGTCTATCTCCGAGGAGTACTTCTCGCGGCCGATCTCCGAAAGCAGCATCATCTCCCAAGCTACATCGATAAAGTTTTTCGGCTCATAGGCCAGGGCTAGACTTTCAACGTGATCGCGCTCAGCCCGCCACGACTCATCGTGTGTATGGTGGTAGACCATGTCGAAGGTATGCCAGCTCTGCTCCGCGATCTCGAAGGGGCTCACATCCGGCTCGCAGCCATCAGGTTCATCGCCTGGCATCTTGGTCACGCCCTTGTAATGGATCTTGAGATACTCGGCGTAGGACACATCGAAGTTCTGGCGGGGCGGGTCGTGAGTCACGTTCTGCTCGAATGCATGGGTGATCATCGGTAATCTGCTGGCCACGGTGCGCGCCGTGTAGATCACGCGCACCCAGTTTGCCCCCGGCTCACCGTATAGAGGACGAGTGTTGTTGTAGATTCGATCGGTTAGAAATTCGAGTGCCGGGCGCTGGGTGGGTGCATAGCCGTTCTCGACGGCTTTGAGATATCCGCGGGTGGAGAACTGCGAAGGGTGGCACGCGATGCAGAGCTGCGTCTCGGAGTGCTGCATGACGGTGCGGAGAGCAACTGCTCCGCGACGCGGCGTGTTTGAAAGCCACGTGTCCCCCATGTTAATAAGAAAATCCATACCAGATCGCACCGCGTGATGCGGGTCGCTGTATGGCGGCACGCCGTACTCGTAAGTGTGCAGTTGAAAGGCAGGATGGTTGGCGGCCACGCGCACGTAGTATTCCTGGCCGGGCTCAAGGATGCGGGTGCGAAACTTGTAGAGGCCCGGATAGTTTTGCGTAGCCTCAATGCGATAAACGAACTCGCCTTTGGTGAAGGGCACAATATCGGGCTTGCCGCCTTCTCCCTTACCCAACTGGAAGATGTCCACGTCGAGTGGCACGTCGCGATCGGTCACGTTCAGGACAAAGTAAACAAGTCGCGGTTCTTTTTCTCGGAAGGTCAATTTGAACCACTGAAACCCCTTGAGCATAGCCCGGTAACGATCTTCGTTTGGAGACGGCGAGTAGGGCCGCTCGTCGTCCCCGCCGAAGATGGTCTCACCGAGTTCGAAGGGCTCCGCATCCTGCCAGGTGCCGTTTGGCGCTACGGCTATCACTCCGCGCTTTTCGCTTGGCGAATCGCCCGGAATTCGCTCGGGCACTCTGGTGAGAACGGTTGAGATCTGAGGCAGATTCGATCCGGACAAAGCCGAGAGGCTTACTGTCACAGGTCCGGCCTCGCGCGGCTTTAACGTCAGATAAAAATCAAGATCGGCAGGATGCAGCCACTTCCGTTCGATGTCTCCTTTGGCGTCCTTCACCGTTAGGTCGATGGCTCCGCCGGCCCGGAGTTCGGATGGATCCTTTACCGCGACTGTGAGCGCATAGGAGGAACCTGGGTAGGCGGTGCCCAGGGTAATGGTTCTGGTATTCGCCGAAGCCGACGCACTAGCCTCAACCGAGCGGGTGACGTGAATGATCTCACCTACAAAACAGCCGACAATGGCCACCGGCACGATCGCCCAAAGCTCGATGCCGTGGCAGTTGAGCTTGATCCTCATGAAACTTGACCTCTCCAAGGAGGCCAGGGATGGCCCCCGCGAATCCCGCACAAAGCCGATGCCCATTGAGGATAGCAAACACACGGGTCTTCTGCCGTCATCGAGTTGCTTTGAGGCCGCTCCGAACCTGCAAATGAATCGAAGACCGTTGCAGCAGCCTATGCCTTTCAGAACGTGCGGTCGACTGACCCACTCGCGTCAGCCAACGAACGAAGGAGCCAGACCGATCTCGCCTCTGAATCTTTCTGGGAATGCGACGTTTTGCATGGGTCTCAGCAACGAGCGGAGTCCGGCAGATAAGTTTTGCCCGAGATTCCAGAATCCTACAGTCTCATTGAAGTTGAATTCTAGAGTTTAAAGCTGCCTCCTAAGCGTCCGCGCTCTTTCGGCTTATTCTTCGCCGTTTGGAGTGTCCCTGTGTCTTAGTCTTGGGAGTTACTATGTTCCGAGTCGTAGCCAATTAGCAAACGATGTCGCCCAACCAGGACTCGGCGCCAGTCGTCCTCATGCGAATCCACCCGGGAATGATGAAAAGTCAGTTGTCCTGGTAGCGACGTTTTTCGGCCACTTGTCGACAAGCACTGATCGACTTGAAGAGTACTGTGAGAGCTTTGGCCTGCGTCGCCAGCGAGTATTCACTTACGGCAGGCCGATCCATGCGCGCTTGAGGAACGAAGACTGAGGCGACTAAATTAAATACAGATTGATGTGGTTGAGTCACCGCACACGTCTGAGATTTGAAGCGCGAAATCTCCCGAGAAACTCCTTGCTTATTTTGAAGCGCTTGATAGGTTGGTATGCCCAGAGCGAGCCAGGTTCACAGTCGTGGTCTGGATCATCTCGGCATTCCTCGACCTTCCCAGTCCCTCTTTTTTCTCCGTGTATGAAGCGTGAATGTGATTGAGATCCTGCGGGTTTCCGCCTAACGGGCCCGCCGGTGCAATGAGGGGCAATCCGATGTCATGATCCCCACTTTGGCAATCGCTGCGATAGCACCGGGTCCAATGCTCCTTTCCAACGACTCCCCACGTCGTCGGGCTGCCGCTGCGGTCAGTCTGCGGGGCGATCGTGATGGTGTATGTGCGATGAGTTTCATCGATACTTACCGTTACCTTAGCGGGAAAAGTCCCGTCTCCACTCCCCTCCATGGAGTCGCTGCGCTCTTTGACGAGAGTCACTTTGCCTCCGCCGACAGCGACAGGGTGCCGGCTCTCATCTTCATACTTGTGCTCCGCATGACCGGAATAACTCGCGACACCATCCTTTACGTCTACGGTTACGCTTTCAGCAGCAGAGTTACTCCAGTCCTGAAGGTCATTGTGCCCATAGTCTCTCGTGAACGTATGGGAATAGGTAATCTGCCCGCTCCAGCCGGTGCCGAGACCGGTATCCCACTTTGCCTGGGCCGTGCCAGCGCGGGAAAGCACAACGATCCTGAAGCCTGCTTCCTTCACTTTCTTACCGGGAGCAGTGTAAATAAAATGCATCGGTGAATTCTCATTCGACTGAGGTGTTGTCGCGGTAACTATGCTGTCGTAATAGGAGTCGGCCTGAGACAAACTTCCCGGCACGGTTTCGCCGTTCTTGGTCTTGATGACTGCGTTGACGTTCGCGTTCGTGCCCAGCGGCGGCTGGAGTGTGTTGCTGGGCGGATCAAATACGATCTGTGCGCATACTCCTCCGCTGACGGACTTTCCGATGTGTGAGGTGTCTCCGCCATACCACTTGAGTTCGGCGATCGAATAGTAGACAGCACCCCAGTACGCAAGCGCCGTGCCGGCGCCGATCGCCTGCGCATAATGCCCCTCGGCTGGATCGCCGCCACTGAAGGGCCCGAACTTGGGAGATTCCATACCCGGCAAGACAAGAACGGGTATTGTGACGTGCTGCTCGAAATGGGGTTGCGGGTTGGAGAGGATGGCGCCATTCCTGTCGTGGGTACCTCCCGTCTGGCTGTAGGTATAGTCGATGTCTGCGTTAACCTGCCCTTGCAGCAACGCGTCGTCTCCGACCTGTCCCTTGTATTTCGCTTTCGTGCTCATCTCCACATGGACCGTGTTCGTCTCGTTAGCTTTCTGATCGGTGAAATCAATACTCGCCGCGAACAACCCTGTTCCCTCCGCAGTGCCATCGGCCAGTGGGCAGGTTCTGATTTGATTGGAAAGCGTGAACGTCGCCTTTACGCGCTTACCGGCCGTAGCCGGCGTGTTGCCCACAGCCATTTCGGTTGAAATATCGGACGTGCCTTCATAGCCAGCCGGCGCCGGTTGCTCCTTATCGGTCTTCGTGATTTCATAGCCGTCAGCCTTCGTTGGAAAAGGAATGGGGTTTTGTGCCGCACACCGGCTCTGCATCCCAGCCACGGCTAAACAAAAGGCGGCAAGTCCGGATATCGTCGTGCATCGCATTGCAGGTCCTCGTTGGCTGGTATGACCACCTGTTTTTTCTGTGACTTCTCCCAAAATCGTCGTGGAACGGAAAGCCCTTCCGATAGCGGAGTCAAACGGGCTGGTCTGTTCTCCAGTGGCTTCTACCTTGGGAAACGTGGAATCCTACCCAATCGGCTCATCATGAGTGGAGAAACTTCTGTCTTGGTTTGCAGCTGGATGTTCGGACGCTACAAGGACGATGCGTAACGGTGCGGGCATCTGAATGATGCTCTTTGAGAATCGAGCGCCTATCATGAGACGGATCAGCGGCGGTGGAATCGATCTTGCTACGAGTACTTAGGCGTCACTTAGCAGTGGCCGCTGCGGGTCAAATCTTGGCGAGAAGCGATTCGCAATTGGCGAGTTCCCGGCGAATGCGGTTAGACTCCGGACCTGCCATTGGATCACTGGCACCCCGGCTCGAGTCCAGTTCCCAGGTGCGAAGGCTCTTCTGCAGCCAACTCCGCGCTTCGCGCAGATCTGCAGCCTTCTTCAAATTTGTTGATTCGCGATCAGCAAGTGCCGCAAATGCCAAACCCATATTCTCGTATGACTCGGCCTGGCCTTCCACATCGTATCTACTCTTCTGCTTTATTGCTTCGAATGTCGCAATTGCTTCCCGGATTGGTGAGAATGCAGCCTGAACCTGATGCTTCCGTAGTAGATCTTGCGCAATGCCTAGATCACTGAAGCCAAAATTGGCTCTAGCTAGAGAGTTAGCCGGATCGGCAGATCTCAGAGTGGCAAAGATTCGGTGCGCATTCCGGTTATACTCCAGTGCCAGGTTGATATCGCCTTTCTTTTCCAGGAGTGGTGCAGAAAGATTGTAGGCTTCACCAAGATATTCGCGAAGAGTCGCATTGGTTGGATTGGATTGAGATAATTGCTCGGTAATCTTCAATCCTTCATTCGCGGCCTGAAGCGCGGGGCCAACCTCTCCTGTCTTCTGCAATGCGATTGCAAGGCCAAGATAATCTCCAGCGAGATGAGTGCTGAAGTCTCTGTTCGTTTTCGCAACAGCCGCGCGAATGGACACCGCCCGTCTGAAGTTATCGGCCGCACGGGCGTAATCGCCTGCATGATTCTGCACCGTGCCAGTCTGCCAATAGAAGCCGGCCAGGTAATCCTTGTACTTGGGATCGGCGCGCGTATCCGCGAGTTTCTGCGCGAGGGGAAGCGCGGCTTGCAGATCGCTTAATGCGCCTGCATAATCTCCGGCGGCCAAAAATACAAAGCTCAAGCGGAAGTAGTCACCCAACAAATCAGACTGGATCGCAAAGTCGTCGGGGTTTGCGGCAGCGGCTGCGGCACGGATGGCAAGTGCTTTTTTGTAGCTCTGCAGCGCTCCGGCAACGTCGCCGAGATTCGCGGCGCCGTCATATCCCAATAGGTCTCCAACGCGATCGTAGGCCGCGGCGAGTTCGCGCTGCAACGACAAATCTCCTGATGCTTCCTTCGACAGGCTGTCGAGGTATTCCTGCGCACGTTCGACAAGTAGTTTTCTCGCCGGTGTTGCTCCGGCGAGATCCCGGATCGAATCATGAATCTCAAACATCAGGGAGTTCGCCAGCTTGCGAACGTCATTAAACCGCATCTCGGCCCTTGCGCGCTCCATGCGAGCGACTCGAGCCTCATGCAGGGTTATGGCCATGCCGGTTACAAGCGCCAAAGCGAACGCTCCAGTAAATGCGACTCCGGCCTTATGACGGGTCACAAACTTCGAAGCCCGATACCAGGCGGTTCCGTTGCGCGCAGTTACGGGAATACTCTCCAGGTGGCGTCGGATGTCTTCCTGTAGCTGTTCGACCGAAGGGTAGCGCCGAGTGGGGTCTTTCTCCAAAGCCATCAAAACGATGTTGTCGAGATCGCCATTCAGCCGCTTTCGAAGCCGCTCAGGAGAACTGTCTCTCAATCCGCTCCGTTCTTCCCGGCCAAATCGCGTCGTAGACGATTCAGGCGAGGAATCGACTCTACAAACGGCGACGCTCGGTCTTTGAGGCTCCGTGCTGCAGACAGCTTGAATCAGCTCCTGCGACGAACCGGTCGCCAACCGATAAGGACTCTGCCCAGTTAGCAATTCGTACAACACGATTCCCAACGAATACACATCGCTGGCAGTGGTCATCGGATCACCATGAATCTGCTCCGGGCTGCTGTACCGAGGTGTCAGAACGCGGAATGCAGTCACTGTTGAGTCATTAAAATTACGCTCCCCGCTAATGTCGACAATCTTTGCTATGCCGAAGTCCAGCAACTTCGGCGTTCCCTCAGCAGTTACGAGAATATTTCCGGGTTTGATGTCACGATGAATAATCAAACGCTGATGCGCATACTGGACAGCTCCGCAAACCTGCATAAAAAGCCTGAGGCGATCGGCAATCGAAAGCTTCTTCTCGTCGCAATATTCCGTGACGGGGCGCCCCTCGATCAGTTCCATTGCAAAGTACGGGACACCTTCTTCAGTCGTACCACCATCAAGCAATCGCGCGATATTCGGATGTTCGAGGCTCGCCAGGATTTGGCGCTCGTTCTTGAATCGCGTGATCACTGAGCCGGAATCCTGCCCAGCTCGGATCACCTTGAGTGCAACTTCTTGCCGATACTGATCGTCGGCACGGAAGGCTCGATACACTTCCCCCATCCCGCCGGATCCGATTTGTTCAACGATTTTATATACGCCGACGCGGCGTCCAATCCATGGACTCTCTTCTGTCGGAATGAGAGCTGCTGCGACTTCGGCCAGAGACTTTTCACCCAGAAACTGAGGCTCGACGCTTTGCTCTCCTCGCAGCAGGAGTTCAATTTCATTGCGAAGCGAGATGTCACTTCCACACTGTTGATCGAGGAACATCGGACGATCATCGTTCGGCAGTTCCAGTGCCGTGCCGAGGACGTCCTTGATTCTCTCCCAACGTTCCGAAGTCATAGCTGCGTTCTGCCGCTCATTGCCTGGTGTAACCATAGGCGCGCAGTGGCCCACTCCCGCTTCGTTGTCGCCGGCGAAATGTTAACGATCTCGGCGGTTTCCTCGATGGAGAGTCCACCAAAGAATCTCAGCTCTACGATCCGGCATTGACGCGAGTCGAGAGTTGCGAGCCGCAGCATGGCGTCGTCGAGTGCAAGGAGGTCGAGGCTTAGCGCCTTGGTGGTCGCCGAAGCTTCGTCGATTACGAGGGTGACGGGATTAGCGCCTCGCTTGGCTGCGGCATGCTTGCGTGCGTGGTCCACCAGTATCTGACGCATCATCTGCGCTGCCATGGCGAAGAAATGAGCGCGTCCTTGCCAATCGATATGATCTCGCCGTGCCATGCGCAGATAGGCTTCATGCACAAGGGCAGTGGGCTGCAAAGTGTGACTGCTGGATTGGCTGGTAAGGCACCGGCGAGCGATGCGTCGCAATTCATCGTAGACCAGGGGGATCAATGCATCTCTCGCAGACACGTCTCCCTTGCTCCAACGGGCGAGCAATTCAGTTACTGGTTGCGATGGAGCAAGCGTCACGCGTTTCTCCAGGGCGTCGAGAAGATGAGGAATATTACCGTCGGATTGGGGGGAAGTCAACGGATTGTTAGTAACTGATGGATTGATTTGGACGCTCTATATCGAGCGTTCGCAAGGTCAATTGCATCTCCCATGAGCCGATTGGGCTCGATCTTGCGTTCAGATAGACAAGAAAGCCGAGTGTGCGCAGACCGCCGGCTCCGAGTGGCAAAACAGCGGCGCCGAATTCCCAGCGGCGTTATCGATGACGTGTGTTCGCAGGGCGCCGGAGTCGACAGCGCTCAGCGCTTCCAATTCGACTGCTTTGCGCGATTCCCGATTCGATTGCCGCGGCCTATCTGAGTCGCCAGAACTACCTTCGCATTATCAAAGCTCGGTCAGGCTCTAACCCTTGATGGATTGAGAGCTTTTCACTTTGGCTGCGAAGAGAGTCTGCGTTGCTGTGAAGGCCGAGAGCGGTATTTCACGGTATTCCTGAAAATATATTTCGTCCTCAATGAGCCGGTCACTCACAAATTCGCGTTTAGACAAGATAGAAGACGGAATACAGCTCATCGGCTGTCCCATGCGACTTCAGTTTCCCGATGCTTCCATGCAGCGTGGAAATCAAGACGCGATGGAAAGTTCCTGACTCTTCCCGCAAAGGAGTTCCCCATGTTTGTGTGTTCTCTGCGCTACGCATCCCTGTTGCTCGTAGTTTCGTCATTGGGTCTGGCCGCAAGGGCAGACGATCTGCATTTCAAGAAAGACGTGACGGTCGAAGGAAACTCTGTGTCTGGTTCCGAGACCTGGGTAAAGGGAGCTCGCGAACGAACCGTCACAAAGTCTCCGGCGGGCGATCTCGTTAGTTTGCGCCAATGCGATCTCAAGCGGACGGTGACGGTGAATGAGCAGAGTCAATCCTATTTCATCGTGAACGATCCTCAGGATCAGTCGGCTGCAAATGCTGCAACACTCATGACTGGAGCACCTGCGTCCTCTGCAAGTTCAGGTGGAACGATCACTCAAACCGTCAGTGTTACCGACACCGGCGAACGCAAACAGATTTCCGGCTATACGGCGCGGCATCTCAAGACCGCCGTTGTAGTTGAATCCTCGCCGAACGCGTGCTCGCCGGTGAGCCAAAAATACGATATCGACGGTTGGTATGCCGATCTGGCCAAGGAATCGCTCAGCTGTTCCCAATCTCTGCCCCCCGTGAAGCTGGCCGCTAACTGCACCGACCGCATTGTCGTTCGCCACAAGGGAACGGCCAAGTCGGGCTATCCGCTGCGCGAGACGATCATGCTCCAGAACGACGGTGCGAATCCTACAAAGATAGAGGTCGCGACATCGGATATTTCCAAGGAGACATTGAAATCGGAACTATTCGATATCCCCGGCGACTTCCACGAAGTGCATTCAGAGATGGAGCTTTACGCGACCGCTGCGTTGCCGCAAGCCGCCCAGGCGAACGCATCCGCACCCGCTGCTCCGCAGAACTTGACAATGAACGCGATGCCCTCGCCCTCTCCAATGGGCATGAGCGGTGGGATGCCTTCAGCCATGTCGATGCTGGCGCAGCGCATGGGTGGTCGGCTACCGAATGGCGCGTCAGGTATGCAAGGCCCTCCCCCAAGCACGCAAGTCCCGCTACCGCAGGCCCTGGGTCCGAAGGCGCCGGGCAAAATCCGAATTGGCATTGCTCCGGCGCAGGCCCAAATGGGACAGGGCAACAACGCGCAAGCCGACTACAGCACCCCGGTAAGAAACGCTATCGTCTTCATGATGAATGGGCCAGCCGTTGAAATCGCAGCACTGGACGCGCAGCTTCCGATTCAGTTGCAGGCCGAGGCCCAGCAGAAACAGTGCGATTTCATCCTGTTGTCCGCAGTGACTGTGAAACGTGCCAGCAGCGGGGGTTTGAGCAAGTTTATGAAGGCAGGGAGCATGGCTGCCAACTTCACGCCCCTGGGAATGATGGCCCACAGCATGGGCGCAGTGAATGGAATGATTGCAACCCAAACTGTGATGCAGACGGCCGCAATGACGACACAACAGCAGGCCACGAGCCAGCTGTCCGGTTTCAACGGTCAGATCAAATCAAAGGATGAAGTGACCGTTGATTACCAGTTGCTTCCGACTGGAGAGACACAGCCCAAGTTACAAAACTCCCTGAAGGGAAAATCCAAGTCGGATGGGGAAGACGTGTTAACCCCGTTGATCCAGCAAGCCGCCAACTCGATTTTGACCGAAGTCACCAAGAAATAGACCGGGGGGCTTTGCGATGAATCGCCGGCTCGAATTTCGATTTGCTGAAGCCCAATTCGCTGCGCGTGAATTCGCTCTTGTTGCACTGCTGTGCGTTGGGGTTGCGGGGCCTGTTTTCTCCCAGGCTCCGCCAATTTGGTCAGGGCAAGCGCAGTGTCAACTGAGTATCCAAGGCTCAGATTACGCGCACCAGGAAGTTCAAACGTGGACGATCACAGGCGCTTCGACGAGTATGCCGGGCACAATGCCGGTTTATCCGGGAACGTGGACCGTGGCAGCGCAGGGCACGATGCAACGGCCACTGGGCCCGCAGTCTCTTGCGGCGCAATGGACCACCAGGGTTCCGGAGACGAGCGCGCCTATTGCAGTTTTTGTACGCGCCTCGGACAATCGACTCATCGTCAAACTTTGGCATTCACAGTTGCGAGCGCCCGGGACGATCACGGGCGTTCGTCAAGTGGTCTCGGCAAGTGTGCCGTCCACACCGACCCCTATCGGCCTTGCGGCGTTCGAGTGGCCATTTCCCGTCATTGAGGACGTTTCCAACAGCTCAAGTATCAGCGGATCGGGCACGATTGTCGTTTCTGGAGGGCTATTACCTCTGCAGTCTCCAACGATGAATGGGACCGCCACTTGCAAGTGGCAATTTCACAAAGGTGTTGACGATCCATCGTCGTTAGTGAAAGCGCCGAATTTAACCGCCCTGTCAATTGCGGCGAATTCGCCCGTTCCCGTTTCGACTTCGAACGCGGGATCTGACCCGCTGGGCACTCCTGGAGCCAGCGCGTCGGGTGCTGCGTCCAGTGCTGGAGCCGGCGGAGCAGGGAC
The DNA here is from genome assembly GCA_963838295.1 of uncultured Acidobacteriaceae bacterium. Taxonomy (GTDB): domain Bacteria; phylum Acidobacteriota; class Terriglobia; order Terriglobales; family Acidobacteriaceae; genus Telmatobacter. The sequence continues at coordinate 3,190 of CAWIQS010000014.1, read as the reverse complement.
GGCTGCAGGTGCGCCTCCCGGTGGTGCTGCCAGCGGATCTGGGACTGCCGGTGCGGCCTCCACTGGCGGTGCCGGCGGAGCTGGCACGGCTGGGGGCGCGGCGTCCGGTGGTGGTGCCAGCGGAGCAGGGACGGCTGCAGGCGCGCCTCCCGGTGGTGGTGCCGGCGGACCTGGAACTGCCGGTGCGGCCTCCAGTGGTGGTGCCGGCGGAGCTGGGACGGCTGCGGGTGCGGCTTCCGGTGGTGGTGCGGGCGGAGCTGGGACGGCTGCAGGTGCGGCGTCCGGTGCTGCTGCAGCCGGGACTACCAGAATTGCTGCAGGCGGCGGAGCCACGAATCCAGCAAACCTTGGCTCGACGCTGGGCGCAAACCAGCAAAGCACTGGCGCTCAAGCTGGCTGCACAGATCCGGGCTTATTTCAAGGAACCGGCAGTCCGGATAGTCCCAACATAATGGGAACGATTCCGTTCGGTGTCTACGCATCGAGATTGGGGAATTTGGTATCTTCCACTGACCGGAAGTTCTACCAATTCACTTTGCCTGCGGGAGGCAACGCAAGTATCACCCTTAGCGGCATTCAGGCCGGTTCTGATTTTGATTTATATGCTTACGGTTCCGACCTCACGCCGATCGGCTGCTCCCTGACCCGCGGCACAAGTTCAGAGAACGTCAAGACCTCATTCGGGGTTGCACAGCCCAGCAACAAGGTGATCGTAGAAGTAAAATCCTACGTTTGGAGTAGTGCCTCCCCCTCCTACTCCCTCAGCATTAACGGAGTAAAGTTGGAGTCTGGCACAAACCTGCCTGGCGGGCTGCAGAATAGAGCCGTCCCTGTGTCTCAGGGGGCATCAGGGACCACCGTGCCACAAGGCTGCGCAGGCGCCGTCCTATCTCAGAACGGCAGCGATCCGACCACGCTCGGCACAATGTCGGCAGGTCAATCGCTTAGCCATTCGGGGAATCTGGCATCGGCTACCGACCGGCACTTCTACCAGGTCACGTTGAATGCCGGAATAGACGCAAACATTTCCCTAAGTGGCATGCAGGCTGGCTCGGACTTCGATTTATACGTCTATCACTCCGACTTCACACCAATTGGCTGCTCGTTAACTCGCGGCACAGGAGCCGATAACGTCAAGACCTCATTCGGCGCCACACCGACTGATAACACTGTCGTTGTTGAAGTACGGTCTTATGCATGGAGCGCAGCTGGCCCTTCCTACTCCCTCAGCATCAATGCAATAAAGTTGGGATCTGGCACAAACCTGCTTGGCGGGCTGCAGAATAGAGCCGTCCCTGTATCTCAGGGGGCATCAGGGACCACCGTGCCACAAAGCTGCGCAGGCGCCGTCCTATCTCAGAACGGCAGCGATCCGACCACGCTCGGCACAATGTCGGCAGGTCAATCGCTTAGCGATTCGGGGAATCTGGCATCGGCTACCGACCGGCACTTCTACCAGGTCACGTTGAATGCCGGAATAGACGCAAACATTTCCCTAAGTGGCATGCAGGCTGGCTCGGACTTCGATTTATACGTCTATCACTCCGACTTCACACCAATTGGCTGCTCGTTAACTCGCGGCACAGGAGCCGATAACGTCAAGACCTCATTCGGCGCCACACCGACTGATAACACTGTCGTTGTTGAAGTACGGTCTTATGCATGGAGCGCAGCTGGCCCTTCCTACTCCCTCAGCATCAATGCAATAAAGTTGGGATCTGGCACAAACCTGCTTGGCGGGCTGCAGAATAGAGCCGTCCCTGTATCTCAGGGGGCATCAGGGACCACCGTGCCACAAAGCTGCGCAGGCGCCGTCCTATCTCAGAACGGCAGCGATCCGACCACGCTCGGCACAATGTCGGCAGGTCAATCGCTTAGCGATTCGGGGAATCTGGCATCGGCTACCGACCGGCACTTCTACCAGGTCACGTTGAATGCCGGAATAGACGCAAACATTTCCCTAAGTGGCATGCAGGCTGGCTCGGACTTCGATCTATACGTCTATCGTTCCGACTTCACACCGATTGGTTGTTCGTTAACTCGCGGCACAGGAGCTGATAACGTCAAGACCTCATTCGGCATTACACCGACTATTAACACTGTCCTTGTTGAAGTTCGGTCCTACGCATGGAGCGCAGCTGCCCCTTCCTACTCACTCAGCATCAATGCGACGGCGGCCGGTGCCGGCGGATCTTAGTCGGGTGCTCTCGGCAGGGTGTTATTCCTAGCCCGAGACTCCCGCTCAATGCCATAATTCCCTTGCGAATCTTCATTCGGGAAGGCTGAAATCGTATATGCGGCCCGTAGCGGCACCTCCCGTGCCACGTCCTTCAGTGCCATTCACTTGCTGACCAGTGGCCATGAAGAACCCGTATTCACCCGGTTTCAGATCCTGGCTTAGCGTGACCTTGTAAGTGCGGATACCGACGTGCGCGGATTCGAACGGAATTTCCTTGTCCGATTTCACTCCCGCTTTGCCGCCCCCCAATCTGCCCCCCAATCCGCCAACCTGGAATTCGCGGCGGTTGCCTTTCTTTATCAGCTTCAACAGGGCATAGTCGGAGGAATCACCTCCATCTGGAACATAGAGGTAGAACACAGGTCGGCGATCTCGAATGATGTGACTCGAAGTTGGGCCGCTCAAGGTCGCATCCCAATGAAGCCCGCGAATACCATACGTGAACATGCTGCCCGCCTTGCCACCAATCTTGGTGTTGCTCAGCACCTGGCCGTTAATCATCACGAAACGGCTCTCGTCTCTCCAGTACACGCCGACCTCGGGAGGTGGCAGATTTGGATCAAGGGTCAATGGAGACGCCCCCTGCGCAATCAAAGTCGCGGGTGGACCAGGATTGATCATCACCCGCATCACTCCGTCCGGTACGCTGGCGGCCTTCAGAGCTTGCAGGGCTTCAACGCTCGTGTCGAATCGCAACGAGCCTGGATCCGCCGCATTCATCGCCCGAATCTTCGCAGTGATGACCTCTTCGGAAAGACCCATCTGCACCATGCTGACAACGTCATTGTTGGTGAAGCGCTTGTGCGCAAGGCCGGGTTCCTGGGCATGAGCAGTCACTGCGAAAAGCAGCACAATCGTCAAGCACGCTTGAATCAGATGAGCTGGCCGAAAACGTTTCATGGGCGACACCTTTCATTTCGGTTGGATGGAACGGTTCCCACTCCTGAGCGC
>CAWIQS010000013.1:0-1554679 GCA_963838295.1 uncultured Acidobacteriaceae bacterium | reverse complement strand
GTGCCCCAGAAGACCACGAGCGGTCAGCGCTGAACTCCTGTAACGCTTCTCACATCCGTCGGTATCCGAATCAATCTATCATTTCCCAAAGTTTCAGACCGCAAGCGAGCCTGCCATAAAGAACTGGCAGGCCTTGTGCTGTTCGGGCTGCTTTCATCCATCACAGAAGGAGAATCCGTGAAGAGCGCGCTGTTGCTGATCACCCTTTCGCTGTTCGTAGCGATCTGTAATGCTCAAGCTACTTCGCAACTAGACGAATGCAAGAGTGTCGTCACCAAGGCCGCTAACCCCAGTATCCCGCCGAGCATATGTTCCGTTGCTGTCTCCTTAATCACTCGCGACGAGCATGTCGCGAGTGTAACCATCGAGGGCGTTCTGACTCTGAGAGACGGTATTCTCAAAGACCACGCATGGCCGCCAAAACTCGGGTCTACACTTCTCTTGGCTGATTCCAAGAGATTGTTTAAGGACGTGGAGCAAGAAGGGAAGGTCTATTCCGATGAAGCTGCCATGCTCCCGAGCCTAAAAACAGCTTGGGAAGAAATGCGCGGGGCCTATTGCGACTTCCATCCCGGGGACGCATATAGCGACCTGGCCGATCAACAGCAGGTCTGTCCTGATGTCGATGGGAGGGCGGCCAGTTCTTTCCCCAGCACTTCCAGCTCCGCGCGCCCCACACATTTCTCTGTAGTTTCCAGCGCGTCTGGAACCAAGATGTGCCAGAAGGCAATTACCTTTGCGGTCGCTCAGAGCGGCGGTCTGGACTATCGGCTTCCAAACGTTTCCACCAAGTGGCTGGATAAGGCGCAAAAGAAATACCCAAACGTGTGTTTCTTGCAATACGGTGCGCGGTCCGGGCAAGAGAATTACTTGATTGTGCTGTCTTCGTCGAATAGCGCTTTTGGCGGCCTTCAACCGGTTTTTCACCGTAGCACGACCATTACACCAGTGTCTGGTAGCGGAACCGTAACTGATAACGCAGGTGGCATATGGGACTTCACGTATCAGGGTACAGTCACCACAACGACAACCATGCAGAGCAATGTGCCGTACACGGACACAACCGCCGATTTCTACGCGAACGCCTATACGGAGGACGGTTCTTTGGTTGGAACCAGTGAACGCTCCTCATCATCCCGGCAGGGTGGAGACCCCTCAAACGCTTTGGGCTATAACCTCATGTCGGGGCTGCTGTCAATCCACTTGAAGGAACACCTTCTGGACAGCATCGTTAAGAAGGTGAGCACTCTGCCGTAGAGGTTGCCTGGCGGACCGGGCAAGACACGTTACTGCTCAGACACCTCTGGTTTGCGGACGTACGGAAGGAATCGGGGGTGGGCGGCGCCGCACTCGGAGTAGTGCATACGGGCCGCGCTGAGGCTTAACTCACCGTTCACGGTATTCCGGACGTCGAAGGCGTCGTTATCCTCCTGGCCATCGTCCTCCCACCAGCACACCGGACATAAGGCCAGCGTGCTTGGCGCCTCGAGAGTCCTGTACCCGCAGCAAGGGCATCGAAAACGAATCGGTGCCGTCCCCATGTCAGGATTGACGGGTTTCGGGGGGCGCCGGTTTACAGATTCGATGTCGAAGGGTGCCGTCCAACTGACGGCGGGGCCACGGCGTCGGTCAATTCGAAGTATCTGGCGAAGTATCCGGCGAAGTATCGGGCCGGGTCACGAGGCCGTGGGCTGTAGAATCGGGGCCGCAGGAGGAATTCGAACTTGATGCGCGCTCCAGGTTTTCGCAGGTCATTTGTGTTCATCTCAATGTTGATGGTCTCGATGTATTTTGCCGTTTCTGTGGGTGCCCGGGCTGATGAAGCGAAACCGCTGACAGTCGCTATCGTGGGCCTTGAGCACGGCCATGTAGAGGGCTTTCTGTCGCAGCTGCCGAAGCACACGGATGTGCAACTGGTGGGAATCGCCGACGCACATGCGGAGTTGTGGCAGAAGTACGGCAAGAAGTATTCGCTGCCGGACACGCTGTTTTACAAGAGCGAAGCCAACATGATCGAGAAGACCCGACCGCAGGCCGTGCTGGTGTATACATCGATCGGCGAGCACCGCCATGCCATCGAAATTGCCGCGCAATATGGCGTGTCGGTGATGGTCGAGAAGCCGCTGACGATTTCTCTTGAGGACGCGGTCGCCATTCGTCGCGTCGCGCGGGATCACAAGATCCAGGTTCTGGTGAATTACGAGACTACGTGGTACACGAGCAACAGGGCTGCCTACGACGAAGTCCGCGAGGGACGCATTGGGGAGATTCGGCGCGTAGTGGTTCATGACGGGCACCAGGGGCCAAAGGAAATCAACGTGCCGCCGGAGTTTCTGAGCTGGCTTACCGATCCACAACAGAATGGGGCCGGCGCACTTTATGACTTCGGCTGCTATGGCGTGGACCTGATGACGTGGCTGATGCACGGCGAGACGCCGCAGACGGTGACGGCGGTGGTGAATCACGACAAACCGCAAATTTATCCGAAGGTCGACGACGACTCGACCATCACCCTGCAGTATCCGCATGCGCAGGCCGTCATCATGGGATCGTGGAACTGGCCGTTCGCGCGCAAGGACATGGAGGTTTATGGCGCGACAGGTTATGCCATCACGGTTGCTGCCGACCAGATTCGGATTCGGCATGAGCATGATGCTGCGGAGCAAATGACCACGGCTCCGTCGCTGCCTGCACGGGAGCGGGACTCGCTCTCGTATCTCTCGGCGGTACTGCGCGGGGAGATTGTGCCCAAAGGCGATCTGACGGCGCTCGATACGAATGTGATCGTGATGCAGATTCTGGATGCGGCGCGCGAGTCGGCGCGGACGGGACGCACTGTGAAGTTAAACAAGCTTGGCGATTAGGGTGTTGAGGTACTCGGACCCGGGATATCGGGCTATTGTTCGGACAACCGTGAGTCGGCCGTGCGTGAGCATCGCACGGCCAACTAATTCCTATATCGTCATGCTGCGAACTGCACTCCGAGCACGGTGATATCGTCTTCCTGTCCGAACAGTTGTACCTGCTCCACGATCGCCGCCGCATGTTGGCCGCTGATTGCTCGGGCGCGGTCGAACCCGAAGAGTTCTTTCGCCAGATTCATCGCTTCCACCACCCCATCCGTCATGAACATCAGCTTGTCGCCCGGCTTCAGCGCGATGGTGTGCGCGCCGTATTCCGCATCGTCGGCGACTCCCAACGGCAGCGAGCCTTCGATATTGAGCTCCTTGCTATTCAAATACGGCGGCAGGTGCCCGGCATTCGCAATCTTCATCTCTCCGCCGGAGTCGAGGACTGCGACGACACAGGTAGCGAAATGGCCTCCGGAACGCCCGATCATGCGGCGGTTCAGCGTTGCAAGCATTAATGCCGGATCGAAGCTGTGTTCGGCCTGATTGCGGATCGCGCCCACCAGCACGGCAACCAGCATGGCGGCGCTCACGCCTTTGCCGGAGACATCGCCGATGACCACCAGCAGGCTGCCGTCGGGTTTCGAGAGAGTCTGAAAGAAGTCTCCACCGACGGTCTGCGCGGGGCGGTACTCTGTCTCGACCGTGTACGCGGGCGAGTCGAGGGCCTCCGGAACCAGCACGCGCTGCTGCAATTGCTGAGCCTGCTCCATATCCTTTTTGGCCGCCTGGCGTGTCAGGGACTCACGTACCTGCGTCCGCATAAAACGACGCAGCGCCAGCGCGCCCACGACCACGACCATCAGCATGAAAACGACGTCGCTGATATTGATGCCAAGACCGAAGGGGAAGAACTGGTTGGGAATGTCGAAAGTGTTGACGAGATACCCGCCGAAGGCGCCGTACATGCCCAGCACAATGGGAAATGCCGCCGATAGAGCTTCGGCACGGTCGCGGCGAAAGCCCTCTACAAGGATCACGATTCCGAGCAATTGGTACGGAACAAGAACCCAGACTGACGCGGTATAGAACCAGTGCAGTGCAGATTGCGGCACAATCGTCCAGCCAAGATACGGCGATTGCGCGCACAACTGAAGCAGAGTGATGACCGCAGCCAGCAGCCATGCCGAGCGGGGGATCCAGCGTTTTTCGTGCAGCCCGAACCAGTGCCACCAGAACATGGTCCACAACGGCAGGACAAGGACGCTTCGCCAAGTATCTTGTGCAATGCTCGCCACAGTGGTCAGGGCTGTGAGCACAACCCAGAAATTGGTGATTACGGCCCATACCAGCGCAACCAAGAGCCACAACCAAGCCCGTTCCTGTTTGTTGTAGAGCCACGCCCACAGCGCCAGGGGCGCCGCCAGCAGAAAGAGGAAAGCCCTCAGCAAAGTTCCAAATTGACCATGCATCATCGCATCCCTGTCCGCTGTCTGCAGCAGTTGCACGGTGGAGGCCAGTCCAAGTGCGGGCGGCCCATGCAACCCGCCGACATCGGGATTGCTGAAGATCGTGACGGGGCTCATGTAAAGGCGCACTGCGAGATCGATATTGCCATCCGGCCCGGGCGCCGGGAGCGGGAAAGCGAAGGATTCGGTGTAGTACAGGGTGACGTGATTTTCGGAAAAGGCGCCAAACTGGCCCACAAATTGTCCGTTGGCGTAGATCTGGTAGACGTCATCCACATTGGGGGGCATTTTCAGCCACAAGGCCTGGCCTGCATCGTTTACGCGCACGCGCAGCCGGTACCATGCATAGCCGCTCAGCTCTGGATAACCTCTCCGCGTCCAACCCGGTACGTAGCCCGAGATGCCTTGCATCAGATCAACGTCTCCGGCCTGCGGCGTGAGGTCCATCTTCGCCCATCGTGAGTCGTCAAATCCTGGCTGTGCCCACATCGGCGCGCCGTTCACCCAGGGAGAATCGCCCGGCTGGAATTTCCACGGGCCGGTCAGCGCAACCGCCGAGTCGCTCAGCGTGATGGTCTCCGCTGGAAGATTTGGAGGGTTCGTTGGAGTTTTGATTTGGGCCTGCGAAAAAGCCAAGGCAGACAGGGGAAGCATTGCGAGCAGCAACCCAAGTTCTTTCATTCTTGGGAGGGTACCATCGGGGCGCAAGCAGAGGCTACGGCAATCTGGACGCCTCCACGATCATGCGGATGCGAAGTATGATTTCGGCGCGCTTGATGGTGTGGGTCAGCTGCCGGTGCCAGGCAGCGTCGCGCCACACACCCACGAATTGAGGGCTGCCGAAGTTGCTGCTGACGATGGCAAGCCATTCGAGGGTTGAAGTCGCACGGCGGACGCCGATTGCGCAGTCAGATTATTCTTCTCCGGATTCGAGACAAGGATAGTCCCGGATTTTGGCATTGGAGGAGAACGGCTGGTTCGGCAACGGTTCAGATTAGATGTGCAACCGTATGGTTGCTTGATGTTCTATTCGCCAAGATGGCGGCGGAGATCTTCGGGGTGGCTGGTGTGGGAGTAGGCTGTGTCGCGGGAGATGCGTTGACTGCGCACCAGTTCGGCAAGGGACTGTTCGATCGTCTGCATGCCATCGGAGCGGCCGGTTTCAATGTTGGCCCTGAGCTGATGATCATCTCCGCGGCGAATCAGGTTGCGGATTCCAATCGTGGCCATGAGGATCTCAACGGCGGGGTATCGATCGATTCCGTTGATGGCAGGCACGAGCCGCTGATGAATGACAGCCAGCAGGGCAAGTGAGAGCTGACGCCGCATCTGGGATTGAAAGCCTGCGGGGAAGATGTCGAGGATCCGGGAGACGGTCTGGGCGGCGTCGTTGGTGTGCAGCGAAGTGAGGACCAGGTGGCCGGTTTCAGCGGCGGTGAGCGCGGCGGCCATGGTTTCGCTGTCGCGCATCTCGCCGATGAGGATGACATCGGGATCCTGGCGCAGGACGGCGCGGACTGCCTGGGCAAATCCGGGCGTATCGGAACCTACTTCGATCTGCTCCACCAGCGAATGCAGATTCGGCTGCCGAAATTCGATTGGGTCCTCGATGGTGATGATGTGGTCGCGGCGGGTGCTGTTGATGGTGTTGATCAGGGCTGCCATGGTGGAGGTCTTGCCGCAGCCTGTGGCGCCTGTGAGGAGGATCAGTCCCTGACGGCGCTCGGCGAGGGCGGAGAGCGACTGCGGGAGATGGAGTGACTCGAGCGTGGGGATCTCCCTGGGGAGAATGCGTATCGAGGCTGCAATGGTTCCACGCTGGAAGTGGACGTTGGCGCGGAATCTTCCCGCGGATCTGCGTTCGAAGCAGAAATCCAGGCACTTTTGGCGATTCAGCTCTTCGAGCCGGGGCGGCGAGAGCAAGGGAGTTAACAGAACCCAGATGTCGTCGACTGTGAGCTCGCCGCCCGGGAGTGATTTGAGCGCACCGTTGACGCGGAGTGTCGGGGCCGACCCGTTGACCAGAATGATGTCAGACGCGTTCAAGGCAAGGGCTTCTGACAGAAGATGGTCGATAAGCTCCAGGCTTTCTGGGCCCGTTGGAGCGAATGACGGAACGGCGGTCGGCGATGATGAATCTCTTTGCATACGGAATGATGAAGCGCTCTGCGAAGACAGAGTTGCTTGTATGACGCGTTCGGCGGGGATTTCGCTTCGTTTGGGGCGAGATCGAAGACGAAAGCCCGGGTTTCAGATCTCCCGGTCTTTCGAGTGTAGGCCCTAGCCGGCTGCGGAAAACTGGTCCCTGGTGAGATCGACAATCCGCAGGGGCTCAAGCCCGTTCCTATCTACTGCTCGTACGGCACGACTGAAGTCGTGCCCTGACACTTCTTGCTGCTTGCGCTAAGCAGCAAGAAGGTCGGTTTCTGAAGTTCGCTACGGGATAAAGAGCTTGAGGCGCACGTGCCACTTGGTGCTTTGGCCGGGTTTCAGCGTGACCATGCCGGTATCCATGGAGCCCCATTCTTTGCCAAAAGGATCGGCGAAGTTGTACTGATCTTCGACGGCTACGAAGTTCTTGTCAGGTGGCGCGTAGGCCTGGATGGTCTTGATTTCGGGGGAGACGCCTTCGATCCGGACGCCGTATTTGGCTGCGGGATCGGAGATGTTCACCTGGACGACGCCGTTCTTCCAGTCGAGTTGGCTCCAGTTGTCGTCGTAGAAATTCTTGTAGAGCGGCTGGCCGGCGCGTAGGTCATATTGACCGGTGACGGGCACGAGCTTGCCTGTGGGAAAGACGTTGTCGTAGCTGTCGACGGTGGCCAGCATGGAAGCGGGGATCTGGAGCCGGGCCTGGGTGCGATCGCCGGAAGGGAAGTTGAAGTAGGGATGCCATCCGATGGCGATCGGCTCGGGGTCAGTGCCTACGTTGCGGGCGTCGATCATGGCATCGACGGCATCGGCCGTAATGCTGATAGTGAAGTGCAAATCGGTCTTTGAGAACCAGTGGCCCCCAAAGTCGCCGGCATGAATTACGCCTGTGACTTGCTTGCCGCCGGGGATCGCTTTTTCCGCGACGTTATCTGTTTTGGCTTTCAGGATGAGGCCGTGCATGGCGTGGTGTTCGGCGCCGGCGAGTTTACCTGCATTGTTGGCGGGCAGCGTGATGGTTTTTCCCTGCCATTCGGTAGTCAGGGTCTTGCCGTCTGCGGAGAGTTTTCCGCGAATGCGATTGGGATAGGGCACGAGGAAGGCTGATCCAAGGCGATATCCGTAATCGCCGTTGGCGTTGTCGGTCTCATCGAGCAGCTTCTTGGCGGCTTCGACGTCAGGAGAGGCAAGAACGTCGACGTTTCCGCGTCCTGGAAAATTGGCGGTAATCTGCAGCAACTCCATGCCGCGGCCAGGCATGACGGTAATGCTGGTGAATTCGGGCTTCGTTTTGCTGGAAGCGGGGCGGGAGAGGGTGACGATTTTCTGGCCGCCGATTTCAGGTGCGGACTGGGCTTGACTGCTCATCACTAAACAGCTTGCCACAGCAGCCGGAAAAACGAAGGAAAGCACGGAGGCGCGAAGAAGAGGCTTCATCTGAATCCATCCCTGAAAACGCATTCGGATTTTCCGAAATGCTTTATGTTCGAGCCATTTGCCGGCGCGTGAAAGCGTATTCCGGAAGCGGCATCATTCTACGACATGCGCCCGGGGAGGGGCTGGAAATGAGTAGCCGGTGCGCCGGAGTCTCGGGCGCGAAAGGATGTTTGCCGAGAGACGATTGCCCATTCGAAACCGGGATGCCGAGGTGCATTAACCGACAAGACTCCGAGTTATTAAGTGGAAGCGGCTCACCGCGACCATGTCTTGTCCCAGAAAAGTAACTATCGTCGATACGAATTGGTCATATTGCGTCGCGCGCAATTAAGGGTACAATTCGTCCCAATCAGTCCTTCTTCAATACGCCCAGAGCAGGAGTCACCTGCCTTGGCGTGTGCCCGGTCTCGCCACCCACGTTTTGCTTCTTCGGGGTTAATACCCCGAGAAAGGCTCACGGTCAGGAAAATGCTCCCCCTGCATAGGTTTGCTCTTCGTTGCTTTGCCCTGGTATGTCTCTCCGTAGCTTTGCCTAATGCGCATGACACCGCGCTCGCGCAGAGCAGCGCATCAAAACCGTTGATTGTCGAGAAGGTCAACGAGAGTCAATTGGTGAAGCTGGAAGGCAACACGCCTCCGGCGGCAATCGCGCAGAACGACCGGGGCCGAGTTAGTCCCGCTATGCCCATGACGGACCTGATCCTGGTGTTGCGCCGCAGCCCTGAGCAGCAGGCTGCGTTTGATGATTTTGTTGCAAGCCAGTACGACGCCACCTCGCCGAATTTCCATCATTGGCTTGCGCCCGAGGAGGTTGGAGAGAAATTCGGGCCTGCTTCTGCGGATATCGGGACTGTTTCTTCGTGGCTGTCGAGTCATGGATTTTCGGTCGACGAAGTTTCGAAGGATCGCATGACGATCCGTTTCAGCGGAAGCGCGGCCCAGGTGGAGGAGACGTTCCACACCGAGATTCACAACCTGGTGGTGAAGGGCGAACTGCACATTTCGAACATGAGCGATCCGCAGATTCCCATGGCGCTGGAGCCGGTGGTGCTGGGGCCGAAGGCGCTGCACAACTTTACTCCGAGGCCGCTGCATCGGACAGGAAGTTCTGTCACGCTGAACCGGGAAACGGGTAAGTGGGAACGGGTTCCAGTGGGGAATGCGACAAGCGCGAGCCCACGGCCGGAAATGGGTTTTGGCTGCGGAACAAATTGCCAGGTTGAGGATGTAGCGCCGTACGATTTCGCGGCTATCTATAACGTGCTTCCGCTGTGGAATAGCTCAATCGACGGCACGGGTCAGACCATTGCAATTGCAGGAAGAAGTGATGTGAGAGCTGCGGATGTGGCCACATTTCGCAGCGCTTTTGGGCTGCCCGTACTGAAGACAGGGCAATTCAAGGTGATTAACAACGGTACGGATCCAGGGTTCTGCACGACGCTCTCGGGGCTTTGCACGCTTGACGACCAGGTTGAGAATGCGCTGGATGTGGAGTGGTCGAGCGCGGTAGCGACGGGCGCAACGATTGACCTGGTGGTTACGGAGCAGACAACCACGAATGACGCGATCTTCCAGTCGGCGCAGTACGTCATTCAAAACGTGTCAACTCTTGGCGCGACGATTCTCAATGTGAGCTACGGTCAGTGCGAATTGTTTCTGGGGACAAGCGGAAATACCGCATACAACGGTTTGTGGCAAAGTGCCGCCACGCAAGGAATCGCCGTGTTTGTGGCTACGGGCGATTCCGGCTCTCCTTCGTGCGACCAGGGTGGCGACGCTTCCGGCACTCCTTACGGAGCGACGTTCGGCTTGAGTGTAAGCGGAATTGCGTCAACCCAGTACAACACCGCGGTGGGCGGGACCGACTTGAACTGGGGTTCGACAGCGGCGCCCTATTGGAACAGCACCAATAGTGGCACCAACGGCTCGTCGGCGAAGGGCTATATTCCCGAAGTTCCGTGGAATGATACCTGCACGAATCCAATCATTGTCTCGATCCTTAATGGCGAACTCGGCAAGAGTCTCTCAGCGAACCAGCTGTGCGATGAAATCGCAACTCACGTGATCACGTCGGGCAACGAGCAAGCTCTGCTTGATCTTGTGGATACCATTGGCGGCAGTGGCGGCGCAAGCAATTGCACCGTGAACAGCACTACATCGACGACCGCGCTCCCAGATCCGACAAGTTGTTCGGGCGGATATGCCAAGCCAAGCTGGCAGACCGGGGTGACCGGCATTCCAACGGACGGCAAACGCGACATTCCCGACGTTTCATTTTTCGCGGGGAATGGATTTCTGGGAACGGCCTACCTGATCTGCGTCTCTGACACCGGAACATGTGTCGCTTCGGCGACGTCGACCACGGAGCCCAGCGGGGAAGAGGTTGGTGGAACCTCAGTCGCTTCTCCGGCGATGGCTGGAGTAATGGCGCTGATCAATCAGAAAGCCGGGACACCGCAGGGCAATCCGAATTCGCAGCTTTATAAACTGGCGGGACAACAAACCTATGCGAGCTGCTCTACCGAAACGGTTACCTCGTCGTCGAGTAGTTGCTACTTCAACGACATCGACACGGGAACAATTGCGATGCCATGCGCTGCCAACTCACCGAATTGTACGTTGGCTGCAACCGGAAACGCCTATGGTGAATTGACTGGTTTTGCGGCGGGAACGGGGTATGACGAGGCTACGGGACTAGGCTCGCTGAATGTGGCGAACGTAGTGAACGCGTGGCTTTCCTCGACTGGTACGGCAACGGCGACGGTGGCTGTAGCGGCTACGCCCGGCACCATCAGCGTGGACCAGACTACAAGCGTGACTGCGACGGTGACTGGCGCGAGTGGAACGCCAACGGGGAAGGTCTATCTTTCTGGCGCAGGATATATATCGGGGAGCAGCACCCTGGTCAGCGGGAGCTTTACTTTTACGATCCCGGCGAACAGTTTGAATGGTGGAACGGATACTCTGACTGCGCATTATAGCGGCGATCCAACATATGCACCGGCGACCGGCACTGTCAGCGTTACGGTGAACAAGCTTACACCGAGTGTTGCGGTGGTTGCGAGTCCCACTACGGTGAATGCAACGATCAAGAACGTGAATGTCTCTGTTGCCATTACTGGCGCGGGACTGACACCGACGGGAACCGTGCAATTGAGCGGTGGCGGATATACGTCCACAGCATGCACGCTTGCGGCCGGTGACTGCACGATTACCGTGCCTTCGAATAAGCTGAGCAACGGTTCCGACACTCTTACTGTGACGTATAGCGGCGACGCGAGCTATGTTACCGCGACTGGGTCAGCGACGGTGACGGTGAGCGCGTATACGCCGACGGTGACGGTGACTCCATCGACAGGTACCATTGCGAAGGCATCCAGCTTGACGGTAGTGGTAGCCGTGACCGGGACCAACGGAACAGCTACCGGTTCAGTGCAATTGAGTGGAGGCGGGTACACTTCGGCGTTGACTACACTCACCGGAGGGAGCGCAACGATCACGATCCCCGGCGGGAACCTGAGCGGAGGAGCTGACACGCTGACCGCGAACTACTCCGGCGACACCACCTACTTCTCTACGACTGGAACGGCGATCGTGACAGTCACGGTTCCAACACCAACCGTGACGGTTACGCCGGCGGATACCAGCATCGATGCGGGACAAACGCTCAACGTGACCGTTGCGGTGGCAGGCACGGGAAGTCCGACGCCAACCGGGACGGTGACGCTTTCAGGAGGTGGTTATACTGCTTCGGCACAGACGCTTGCTTCGGGCAGCGCTACGATCTCCATTCCAGCAAACAGCCTGAGTGTCGGGACAGACAGCCTGAACGTCTCCTACAGCGGTGACGGCAACTACACGGCCGTTACGGGTTCGGCCAATGTGACGGTGGCGGCATCTGCCTATGCACTTGCTGGAACTGCTCCGGCTGCAGTAAGCCCAGGCACCAGCGCGACCTCGACGGTCAGCGTGAGCTCAAGCACCTTCTATACCGGGACGGTGACGCTTACATGCGCGCTGACTACGAGCCCGGCGGGGGCTTCTCATGTTCCAGGTTGTTCAGTGTCGGGCGGAGGAAACATCGTGGTGAACGCGGGCACGCCCGGTGGGACGGGGACAGTGACCGTGACCACGACTGCAGCGACGTCATCGTCAATGAATAAGCCGCACATTGGCGCGTGGAATGAAGCAGAAGGTGGAGCTGTACTGGCCCTGCTGATGCTGTTCGGAATTCCGGCTCGGCGTCGCGGATGGCGCGCGATGCTTGGCGCGGTTGTTCTGCTGGCAACGCTGGGGAGTCTGGCAGCTTGCGGGGGCGGTGGAGGCAGCTCAAGCACCAATGGCGGTGGGAGCGGAAGTGGAACCCCCGGGACGACGGCAGGCAGCTACACATTCACCGTCACTGGAACCGGGAACGATCCCGCCAAAACGAAGGTGACTACCACTTTCACTTTGACGGTCAACTGATTTCGTTATTCGTTCGGCGCATTGGCCCTCCCTGCGGGGAGGGCCAATTTGTCTTCGAGGGCATTTGCGGTGTGATTGGAATCGAGCGCTACTTCGACGAGTAGATTGCGCAGCCGCAGCGGATAGAATCGGAGAAGGCGCAACGCCATTTCTGGTTCGCACAGGAAAGTGGAACTAAGCAATCGATGAAATCCTTGTTGCTGGAAGAATACGGGAAGTTAGCCATTACGGAACTGCCGCGGCCGGAGCCTGGCGAGCAGGAAGTGCTGGTGCGCGTAGCGGCCTGTGGAATCTGCGGCAGTGATGTGCACGGGTACGATGGCTCGTCGGGACGACGCATTCCTCCATTGGTAATGGGACATGAAGCTGCCGGAGTCATCGTTTCGGTTGGCGCGGGTGTTTCGGCATACAAGCCCGGCGATCGCGTCACCTTCGATTCGACTGTCTACTGCGGGCAGTGTGTGTATTGCCGTCGCGGCGATGTGAATCTCTGCGACGGGCGGCAGGTGATCGGCGTTTCGTGTGGCGAGTATCGCCGGAACGGAGCGTTCGCCGAATATATCGCGGTGCCCGAGCGCATTCTCTATCGTTTGCCGAGCAGGATGTCATTTCCCGAGGCGGCGATGCTTGAAGCGACTTCGGTGGCGATCCACGCCGTGAAAATGAGCGGGGTGAAGAAGGGCGACACGACGCTGGTGGTTGGCGCGGGAATGATCGGCCTGCTGACCATGCAGGCACTGCGCGCGGCGGGAGTGGGACGAGTGATGATCGCGGACATCGACGAAACGCGGCTTACGCTGGGCGAACTGCTGGGCGCCGACGAAGCGCTGCGCGGCACCGGCGAAGAGATTGCCAAGGCCGTGCTGGAGCGGACGGGCGGTGAGGGTGCAGACGCCGTGTTTGATGCGGTAGGCCGCGCCAAGACGGTTGCCGAATCGATTGACAGCGTACGCAAGGGTGGCACGGTGACGCTGATCGGGAACATCGTGCCGGAGGTCAGGCTGCCGCTGCAAAAAGTGGTTTCGCGGCAGATCCGGATCCAGGGAACTGCGGCTTCGGCGGGCGAATATCCGCAAGCGATTGAACTGATTTCGAGTGGGCGCATCCAGGTGCGGCCACTTATCACGGCGGTAGCGCCACTGGAAGAGGGCCCAAGCTGGTTTGAGCGCCTGCACGCGCAAGAGCCGAACCTGATGAAGATAGTCTTGTCTCCGATGGAGGAAGCGCGCTGAAGATCGCGCGCAGCGAGGCTGCACTGTGACGGATTCGCTTTTCGATCTAACGGGCCAGGTTGCGATTGTGACGGGAACCAGCCGCGGACTGGGGCAGTATTTTGCGCGGGCGCTTGCGAAGGCGGGCGCAGACCTGGTGCTGACGAGCCGGAACCGCGATTCGCTGAACGAATTTGAAACTGAAGTTAAGAGTCTTGGACGGCGCTGCGTCGCCCTTGATCTTGATGTGCGCGAACCCGCCAGTATCGAGCGCATGGTGAGCGAAGCGACTGCGGCGTTCGGTCAGATTCATATCCTGGTGAATAATGCGGGATGCAACGTGCGCAAGCCGGCTCTTGACGTTACGTGGGACGACTGGAACCTGGTGCTCGATACGAATCTGCGGGGCAGCTTTTTTGTTGCACAGGCAGTTGCGCGCGGCATGATCGAACACGGTTACGGGCGCATCATCAACATCGGGTCGGTGACCAGCGTCTTCGGCTTTGCGGGACTGGCGCCTTACTGCGCGAGCCGCGGCGGGATTCGGCAACTGACGATGAGCCTTGCGGACGACTGGGGCCGGCACGGGGTTACAGTGAACTGCCTCGCTCCCGGTTGGTTCAAGACGGAACAGAACAAGGTGTTGTACGAGGATCCTGAGTGGGTGGAGTACCTGACGGACCGGATTCCGGTGAAGCGTGCGGGGCTTCCGCATGATCTTGATGGCGCGGTCGTATTCCTGGCGTCGGAGGCGAGCCGCTACATCACGGGACAGACGCTGCTGGTGGATGGTGGGATTTCGACCGGCGCTACGCGGGCTACGGTTGCGCGCAAATAGGATCCCTAGTGTGGTCAGGTTGAAGTGCCTTAAAAAAGCAGAGAAGCCAAAAAGCAGATTCTTCCCTCACCACCCCCAAACTGAATTACGTTTGGGGCCCCGTTCACTCAGAATGACACAGCGATTTTCGGGGAGAATTTCGGCGCGAAATATTAGCCTGTCGTATCCGTGGCTTTGAATGCAACGGCTTGCGGTTCGGTCGTCTGGCTGGAGGCTTCTGACGCTGACATGGTGTGTCCCGTGGATTTGCGCACAACGAGTCTCGGATAGACGGTGATTGCCTTGGGCTGCGGATGCGGGATCTGGTTGCGGATAAGAGAGAGCAGGGTGTTGGCCGCCACCTGGCCCATGCTGCGCAGCGGTTGATGAATGGTTGTTAAAGCCGGATGGTGCATCGACGCGGCCGTGATGTCATCAAAGCCAAGAACCGAGATGTCTTTCGGGACGCGCAGGCCCGCCTCGCGCAAAGCGGAGATCGCGCCGATGGCGGTGACGTCGTTGAAGGCGAAGATTGCAGTGAATGGGTTTTTCGATTGCAGAAGCTGGCGGGTCATTTCCTGTCCGGGAGCAGGACCAGGCTCGGGACTTTGCAGCTGAACTACGAGGCGGTCGTCGATCTCAATCTGAAGATCGCGTGCTGCCTGCACGATGGCCTTCCAGCGCAAGACCGTGTCGGAACTGAATGCCTGGCCCTTGATGAATGCGATCAGCTTGTGGCCAAGTGATTTCAAATGCGCAAGGGCGAGATGCGCGGCCTGGTCGTGGTCAAGCTCAATATTGATGACGCCATCACGCCGATCGTGACCGGAGATCGAAACAACCGGAACCGGTAGATCTTCGTTCATGGGAGAGTCGACGGCGATGATACCTTCGACGGATCGCGAGAGCATCATACGCGGATAGCCTTCGAGCAGATCGGCCCGATGACGATGGCTGGCAACGAAGTAAAAGAAGCCGTCTTTGAGTAACTCGTCTTCGATGCCGCTAATGACCGTGGTCGAGTAGCCTTCGCTGATTTCCGGGACGATGACGCCGATGGTGTAAGTGCGCTTCTGGCGCAGGCCGCGCGCCATGGTGTTGGCGACGTAGCCGTTGAGGGCGGCGGCATGCAGCACCCGCTGCTGGGTTTCCTCGGCGATGCGGTGCGCTGTCGCTTCTCCATTAATGATGCGGGAGACCGTGGACTGGGAGAGCTCGAGCATGGCAGCGAGCTCTTTCAGCGTGATCGGCTTGATGGGTGCTTTCGTCACGTCACTCTGCTTTCGGAATCGTCTTTTATGCAATCATGCGGTTGCGTGGAACCCGGCGCGCTGCATTGCAGTGGTCGCTTCGGGATTGCGCATGAATGTATTCCAAACCAGGCCCGTACGGAGGTTCTCTGCCATC
This sequence comes from uncultured Acidobacteriaceae bacterium, assembly GCA_963838295.1. Lineage (GTDB taxonomy): Bacteria > Acidobacteriota > Terriglobia > Terriglobales > Acidobacteriaceae > Telmatobacter. The sequence continues at coordinate 1,538,871 of CAWIQS010000013.1, read as the reverse complement.
AGAACCGAGATGCCCTGATCGATGCCGAGGACGTCGGTGTCATACCAGTTCGCGGCCGGATGAAAGGCGTCGACAAACCCATAGCGTCCCCACGCCTGTTTGCCCCACTTGTCGCGCATGGCGCGTTGAACTGAGATACAGTCGACGGGCACAAAGGGCAACGAACCCGCAGACGCATTGGGCACCACCGTTCCGTCCAATGGCCCCTGTGGCGGCGGCCCTCCCCAGGCCGTGTAGCCGCCCTGGTAGTCGGAAGCGGACACACCCCAGTAGTCTTCGTTGTACCACTTGGGATAGGAAAGGCAGAATGCTTTGTGTGCTCGAGTTGCGATTACGGAATTCTCAAAGTAATTGGAGTACGCGTCGCGCTTATTACGAAAATCGAACCATGCGTGCGAGTACTGATGCGTGAAGATGGGATCATTGCCGCTGATAAAGTTGAATTCCTTGTAGTGAACGACGGGGCGGGTCCAGTTTTTCCAATACTCGCCGCCAACCGGATGCGTAGGCGAGCCGATGGCGAGGAGATAGATCATCATGAGTTCGCAGAAATGTTCCCAGCGAGCATCGAGAAAGCCTTGATCGGGGTGCCAGCCCATTGAGAATGTTTTGCCGCCGTTGAGCATCCACGGCCAATCGACGCGTTCGTAAATCTGGCTGGCGAGAGATTTGATTTTCGGATCGTTGAAGTACGCTCGCGCGGTGAGGACGCCACAGAGCAGCAGGGAAGTGTCAATGGAGGAAAGCTCGACGCCTTTGACGCGTTCGCCTGTCTCGATGTCGGTGAAGTGATAGAAGAAGCCGTGGACCTCAGGGAATTTGTTCAGATGCCAATCAAGTGTGGTTCGAACACGTTCGACGATCTGAGCGTGAGGCAGGTAGCCGCGCTTGTCAGCGATGCACAATGCGGTCAGGCCGAAGCCAGTCGCGGCAATACTGGCCATGCGGCGCGGGTCGCGGCTGCCGTTGAGGTCGTTGCGAGCCCGATCGAGTACCTGTCCGGTCTTGTCGCTACCCTGCTCCCAGAAAAAGAGACAGCCCTGGCGTCCGAGATCGTCGAGGAACGCTTCATCGCCGCTTTTCGGTTGCCACGAACCGGCAGCGAAGAGATTCGAAGGCAGGAGGGCGCATCCGCCAGCTGCGGCAAGTGATTGCAAAACCTTGCGACGTGTTGTGAATGGTGCCGGCGCATCGTGATTCAAGATAGTCCTCCTGATCTGCTCAAGATGGATGTTCGCGGTGATATTGGTTTATGTGCGCAATCGATTGCGCACGGCCAATTCTTATCATTCGCAGATTTACGTCGTCAAGATTTTTCGTAAAGCGCGCGTGACTGGCGCACGCATTTACGGCGACACCATCCTCACGGATCAATCATCCGCTCAGCAGAACCGAGCTACTTCCGCCTGCTGTTGAGGGCATTCAGCTTGGACTTCAGCTGTTCGAGTTTTTGTCCGGCCTCGCTGAGCTTACCCTGCGCGGTGAGTCGTTGATAGTCATCGAAATCCTTGGAGGCGCCCTGGATGAGCGCATTGAGATCATCAGGCTTTCCCGACGAGTTTGCTGCCGACGGAGCCCCTGCGGGCTGCGGAGTTGCATTTGATTCCGCCGTAAGGCTTGAGACTTCTCCTCCGAAGAGCGAACGGAGTGCGGCTTCGAATGTCGAACCATAGGCGAGACGATCCTGCAGAGCCAGCACAACGAGGCGCAACTCCGGCATGGGGCTGCGCTCGGCCTGGAGGTAGATGGGCTCTGCGTAGATAAGAGCCTTGCCGCATGGGATGACGATCAGCGTGCCGCGGCGCACATGCGAACCCTGCTGATTCCAGAGCGTGAGCTGCCCGGAGAGTTGCGCATTTTGATCGATGCGCGCTTCTATCTGGAGCGGGCCGTCGACAAGACGCGTCTTGGGAAAGTCATAGACGACGGATTTGCCATATTGTGCGCCATCGCTTCGACCGGCGATCCATCCAATGAGATTATTGCGATTCGAAGGCGTGAATGGCAGGATCTCGATGAACTCGGTCGAGGACTCACCGGGGAGCTTCATCAGAACGAAGTTGGGGTCCATCGGTTGCGTGGCCTGGTCGCCGGAAGAAGTCATACCGACTTCGGAGGCGACGGTCCACAGATCTTCGCGGTTATAAAAGACGACCGGATCTGTCATGTGATAGAGGCCATAGGCAGCGGCCTGCAGGCGCAGCAATAACTCGGGATAGCGCACATGCCGGCGAAGGTCGGGGGGCATGGCTGATGCATCTTTGAAAAGCTGCGGGAAGATGTTTCGGTAAGCAGTGATGAGGGGATCGCCGGGATCGAAGACGTAGAAAGTGGTGGATCCGCTGTAGGCGTCGATCACTACCTTTACGCTGTTCCGCATGTAATTGATCTGGTCGTTGCCGAGGCCGTAATGCGTGGAGTAGGGGTAGCTGTCAGTCGTCGTAAACGCATCGAGCATCCACGAGAGCCTGCCGTCATCGCCGACCACAATATACGGGTCGGAATCATAGGTGAGAAACGGGGCGAGAGCTCTTACGCGTTCCAGAACATTCCGTCTCATCAGCAGCCGGCTCTGCGCGTCGATGTCGTCGCTAAAGGGGAGCTTTGTGAGGTCATCGCGATCGAAAGCGATCAGGAGCCGACGCAGGAACGATCCCAACTCGATGCCGCCAGTGCCTTCATACGACGTCATGCTGTTGGTTTCGCCCTGGGGGTAGTCGAACTCCTTCTGACGCGTTTTGACGTAGACATCCGTGTTGGTGAGCTCGCCGAAGTAAATCTCGGGACGCTTGACCTGGATCGACGGGACCGTACTTTGGATGGGCATATTGCTCAACATCAATGTAGGCAGGCCCTCTGACGTGAACCCGTTGACGGGATTCATAGTGATTCCGTAGCCGTGGGTGTAAATGAGTTTCTCGTTGATCCAATTGCGGCTGCTCTCGGGGAGCTTTTCGATGTTCAACTCACGCGCTGCCAACATGACCTGGCGTTCTTCGCCGTTGATCTCGTATCGGTCGATGTCGATGTCGGGAAAGTCGTAGTAAGTGCGGATTTCCTGGATCTGGCGCAGAGTATCCTGCAGCGCGTGCCAATCCCACAGACGGATGTTCTGCAGCGTGGCTTGATTGTTTGCCGCATCGGCGGCTTCAACGGTGACGTCGGCCGGGAACTCATGTTGAGCAACCTGGTCGAGATTGAATGCCTGGCGCGTGAACTGAATGTTGTGCCCGATGAATGGCTGCTCGCGAACCAGTTCGTTGGGCTTGACGATGAAGCTGCTCATATACCAGGAACTGATCTGCAGGATTAGAAAGCAGGCTACGGCCGGCACCGGGGACAGGAAAAGACGGCCCATGCGTGGCCGCAGAAACACGTTCGTTGCGGCAATGCCGGCTCCCAGAATGAGCGCGGCGCAGGTGACCAGCAATCCACCGAGGATAAGATGATCGTCGGTGTAGGTTACGCCGCTGAATACAGTGTGATCGTCGAGGATTGTGTCGAAGCGACCCAGCCAGGTACGCATCGCAACGACGACCAGGAGAAAAGCGATGGCAGCGGAGAGCGCGCGCAAGGGACGCGGGGAAGAGCCATAAGCACCTTCGCGGAAGAGTTGCGAACCGCCCGTGAACAGAATGAAGAGCCCGGCGATCGCGCAAGCCAGAATGGCAACCATCAGGAGCCATCCGAAGAGAAAATGCAGCACCGGCAATGTAAAGAAATAAAAGCTGAGGCTTTTGCCAAAGATGGGATCGCGGGGCCCGTTTGTGGACGCTCCAGCAAACCAGTAGAGAGCGAATCGAGTCCACTCATTCATGAAACTTGCGCCAGCCAGCAGCGCAATGAACGCCGATGCGATCAGGCCACCGACCTTCAGGACGGGATCGACGGGGAGCTCGAATGTGCGGCTGCCGAGGACGATGGTTCCGGCGTTGTGCAGTTCGTCACGGCATGCGTGTCTAAGTGTTGAGAACCACGCAAACAGAATCAGAAACGTCAGGACAAACGGGATGAGGAAAGCAATCCACTTGAAATCGAGCGTTCTCCAAAAAACCTGGGAGTATTCGAGGGATGAAAACCAGAGCGAATCGACGTAGTAGGAAATCGCGGTGCGTGCACTGAAAAGGACGATGAGAACAGCTAGGACGATCCAAAGGTAGGCGCGGCGGGGCTTGATAGGCGGATCTTCTCGAATTGGGTATACGACGCGTTCGTGGATCACGCTCACCAGCTTTCGCCGGGAGATTATTCGTCAATATCCGGCATGCGCAATTGTAAGGCTAACGGGGCGAGGAGGTTGTGAGAGGTGATATCTGAGAGGCGGACGGGTGCTCTCACGCTGGATTCGTGTTGAACGCCAAGGTCCGGTCGGCATCAGCAGGCGGCGAGGAGCGAAAACGGCGGAATTTAACGAACTGAAGAATTTACTCACAATTCCTGGTGGTATGCTTGGGACTTCCCCGGCCGGGGCTAGATCCCCGGACTGTCGAAACAACTCACCATAAAGGAGAAGGTCATGGGCATACTTGAAGAAGCTGCTGGAGCGTTTGCCGCCGTTGAGGGCGTGAAAAAACTCGATCCCAATGCAGGAATTATTACGGAGGGCGTCGCGGCCGTGGCGGGCTTCGAAGGCACAGAAGCCATTACCAACTTCATCGAAAAGAAGGAAGAATCCAAGGACCAACAGGGATAGTAATGTCCCCGAAGGGATAAGCTTCCTTTGCAATGGATTTCATCTTCCCGCTTTTCCTCGGCCCAAACGAGGGAAAGCGGGAAGAGGACCAGACGTTAATCTGTCTACCTCTGGATTGCGAATTTCCCCTGCCGCAGTTGTATTGAAATTCATTTCACACTTCATCTGGTTGTCGCTAACTGCTCACCAGTTTGGCTCTTGACTGCAGTCAACCGTCCCGCGCGTAAATCTCGCCGCTTCATCAACAGGAAAAAGACAGGCACGAGGATCAGGACGTGAATGGTCGATGTGATCATTCCGCCAAGGATTGGCGCCGCGATCGGCTTCATCACATCGGAGCCAATGCCCGATTCCCAGAGAATGGGGGCCAGGCTCAGAACCACCGCGGTGACGGTCATGAGCTTGGGACGCAGACGCTGGACGGCGCCTTCGATGGTGGCCTTTTCGAGGTCGTCCTCGGTGACGGGTCCACCGCTCTTGAGACGATGCTCCAGAGCTTCGTGAAGATACACCACCATCACGACGCCCGTTTCCACGGCGATTCCGAAGAGAGCGATGTAGCCGACCCAGACCGCAACGCTGAAGTTGTACCCGAGAGCCCACTGCAGCAACAAGCCGCCGGACATTGCGTAGAGCGTGGGGAAAATCAGGATCGCTGCCTCCGCTACTGATTTGAAAACGAGGTACAGCAGAAGAAAGATCACGACGAAGACAACTGGCAGGATGATCAAGAGTCGCTGTCGGGCGCGGACTTCAAATTCGTATTCGCCGGCCCAGTGCCACGTATAACCTGCCGGAAGCGCGACGTTCTTTTCAAGCAGACGCGTCGCTCGATCAACGTAGCCGCCATAGTCGTTGGTCTTGAGGTTCAAATACACGTACCCGGTCAGCGCGCCGTCTTCGTCTCGGATCATCGCCGGACCGCGTGAGAACGATACGCGCGCGACTGTGCTGATCGGAATCTGCTCGCCGGTTGGGGTGGGGATGAGAGCTCTGCCGATTGCCTGAGGGCTGTCGCGAAAATCGTGCTGATAGCGCACGGCAATGGGAATGCGTTGACGGCCTTCAACATTTTCGGCGATGTTGGCTCCGCCGATTTCGGAATTGATGACGCGCTGGACGTCGCCTACGGTCAATCCATAACGTGCGGCCACCTGGCGATTTACTTCAATGTTGAGATAGAACCCCTGCGACACGCGCTCAGCAAATACGGCGCTGGTATCGGACATGCCCGACAGAGCCTGCTGCATCTGGGCGCCAATGTCCTGGATGCGCGCGAGATCGGGCCCCTGGAGCTTGATGCCCACTGCCGTCTTGATGCCAGTGAGTTCCATGTCGAGGCGATTTTGTACGGGCATGGTCCAGGTGTTGGTGAGTCCGGGAAATTGCAGCTTCTCGTCCATATCATGGATGAGTTTTTCGTATGTCATGCCGGGACGCCACTGCGCGTGCGCCTTCAACATGATGGTGGTGTCGTACATATCGAGCGGTGCGTTGTCGGTAGCGCTGTCGGATCGGCCAACGGTACCGAAGACGGTTTCGACTTCAGGGAATGACTTGATGACTCGATCCTGCTGCTGCATGAGCGTGACTGCTTGCGTGATGGAGATTCCCGGCAGTGCGCTGGGCATGTACAGCGATGAACCTTCATAGAGTGCGGGCATGAACTGGCTGCCAAGGCGGAAATAGAGCGGAATCGTCGCTGCGAGAAACGCGAGATTCAGGATCACTACAAGCTTCCAATTCCTGAGGCACCAGCGCAAGACGGGCAAATAGATGGCTTGGGTGATGCGCGCGGCGGGGTTTTGCGATTCGGGCCGAAGCTTTCCGCGAAGGCAGAGCGGCATCAGCGCAGGAACCAGCGTGATGGAGAGAAGGGAAGAAAAGACGAGGGCCAGAGTCTTTGTCCAGGCGAGAGGGCGAAACATGCGGCCCTCCTGCGCCTCAAGGAGAAAGACCGGTAGGAACGACACAACAATGATGACGAGCGAATAGAAGAGAGCGGGGCCGACCTGTTGCGCTGCGCCGACGAGGATACGGTGGCGTTCTTCACCGCTTGGCGTATCGGTGCGTTCGGCGAGATGACGATATCCGTTTTCGACCATGACGATGGCCGCGTCGATCAGCACACCGATTGCGAGTGCAAGGCCGCCGAGCGACATGATGTTCGAACTGACGTGCAGGTAGTACATGGGAATGAACGCCGCGACGACGGCGATGGGCAATGTGAGAATGGGCACCAGCGCGGAACGAAAGTGAAAGAGGAACGCGATGCTGACGAAGCTGACGATGATGGCTTCAAGAATCAAGTCCCGCTTGAGCGTGTGGATCGATTCATTGATGAGCCAAGACCGGTCGTAGCCAGTGTCGATTTCGACGCCAGGAGGCAATGACGGGGCAAGTTCGCGAAAACGTTGCTTCACGCCCTTGATGACGTCGAGCGCATTCATGCCGTCTCGCATGACTACGATGCCGCCCACGGTTTCGCCTTGCCCCTCCCAGTCGGCCGCGCCACGCCGCACATCGGGCCCGAACGAAACAGTGCCCAGATCACGGACTAAAACCGGTGTGCCATTTTTAGTTGCAACGGGCACATTCTCGAGATCGGAGAGGGTGCGCACGTAGCCCATTCCGCGAATCATGTATTCGGCGCCGCCCATCTCGAGAACATCGCCGCCGACTTCGTTGGTGCTCTGGCGTACCTTGTCGATCACCATGGATGCCGGAATGCCATAGGAGAAGAGCTTGTTCGGATCGAGGTCCACCTGGTACTGGCGCACAAATCCACCGATGCTCGCTACTTCTGCCACGCCCGGAACGGTCTGAAGCTGATAGCGAAGATACCAATCCTGCAGGGCACGCAGGTCTGCAAGGCTGCGGGTGTGGGTGCGATCGACGAGCGCGTATTCATATACCCAGCCGGCTCCCGTTGCATCGGGACCGATGGCCGGATGGGCGTCTGCGGGCAGTTTTCCCGCAATCTGCTGGAGATATTCTGTTACGCGCGAACGCGCCCAATAGAGATCCGTGCCATCCTGGAAGACCACGAAGACGTAAGAGTCGCCGAACATCGTTTGTGCGCGCACATTGCGCACGCGAGGCGCGGAGAGTAGCGCAGTCACGATGGGGTACGTCACCTGGTCTTCGATGACGCTGGGCGGCTCGCCGGCCCACTGGGTGTGAATGATAACCTGCACATCGCTGATGTCGGGTAGCGCATCAAGCGGCACGTGCGACATGCACCAGATACCGGCGACCGCAAGCAGAATCGCGGCTGTGATTACCAGGAAGGGATTGCGTGCGCACCAGGCGATGGTTCGGGCGATCATTACATGCCTCCCGTCGCGCTCACGCTGAACTGCTTTGTCGCAATCGTCGTGCCGGCGCGCTGAACCGCGATGTTCACCTGCCAGGTTCCACCTACGTCGAGATGTATTGGCGATTCATAATTGCCGTTGGTTTTTTCGGTGAGAGATGCGGAAGCATGTTGTGCAGCCATACCCATGGCGGGCATGGCAGGCATGAAGAAAGTTACGGTTGCCTGCACTCCGCTTACGGGCTTCCCGTCGGGGCCGGTTAATTGTACGCGTACGGTATTCGCGCCTTTTCGCGGCGGATTGGGATCGGTGATGAAGTCAATCTGCAATTGAGAGGCTGGAGCTTGCGGATTGGTCCCCGCTTGTTGTGATGCTGGCGTGAGACTACCCATTGTGCTTTGCAACTGAGCATCAGAATCAACCAGAAAATTGGCGGAACTGACAATGCGATCGCCAGCTTTGAGCCCTTTGAGTACCACAACGGAGCCATCGAGCGTGGGGCCGGTTTCAATCTCGCGGGGTTCCAACGAACCTTGTCCGCGATCGATGAACGCGATCTGGCGCGCGCCCGACTGTAGAACACCGGAAGTGGGAATGACGAGTTGACGGCCCAGTGGAGCGGCGAGATCGACGTTGACGTACATGCCCGGCTTTAATGCAACCCCAGGGTTGCTCATGACGAGGCGCACGCGAACGGTACGCGTGGTGAGATCGACATCCGGAAGGATTTGATCGATGCGGCTCCTGAATTTACGTCCAGGGTACGCGTCGACCGAAACCTGGGCGCGGTCTCCTGGCTTTAGACGGCCAATCTCCGACTGAGCCACGTTGGCATAGACCCATACGGTGGAAAGATCGGCGATGGTGTAGAGCTTTGTCTCGGGCTGTACGTATGCGTTGGGCAGAGCGTTGCGCTCGATGACGTAGCCAGAGGCAGGCGATTCGATTGTGATTTCGCGGTTCGCGGTACCGTTGGCATCGAGGTGCGTGATTTCCGCTTCGGGTATGTCGAAGCGGCGCAGACGCTCGGCGGCGGCCTGCAGAAGCCAGTTACTTTCATCCGCAGGCATGCCGTGCATATGCTCCGCGACGGATTTCTGGTTCTTTTTGGCCAGCAGGTATTCCTGCTCGGTGCTGACAAGGTCGGGACTGTAGATGGTGAAAAGATTCTGTCCCTTGCGCACGTATTGATATGTCGCATTCGCAAAGACATTGCGAATCCATCCGGGAAAGCGCGTCTGGACATACGAGATCCGCTGCTCATCGATTGCGACGCTACCCGGTGCCTGAAGTTCATCGCTTACTTCTTTCATTTGCGCGATCGCGGTTGTGACGCCGATTTCCTGCATGCGCTGCGGAGACATTTGAATGGGTGTGAGCGCGGGCTCCTCCGGGTTGGTGGGTTCACCTTTTGCGCCGCCGCCGTTTTGTGCAGGGGCTTCGGGGCCGCGCGCCACTACTGGGCCGGCGTCAGGCTGCGATGTGGCCGGCGTCCAACGACGCCATAGGACATACGTGAGAGCGGAGGCAAGACATACACACAGAAGGGCGCTCACGGCAAGTGCGTTCTTTATGGATTTTTCGGTCATTTCGAACCCTCCTGCGCAGTTAGTGGCGCGCCTACGGCCATCTCAAGGTCGGCCATCTTCATGTTGAAATCCGCAAGCGCATCAACCGACGCCAGGTCGACATCCACCACGGTCATCTGGCTGTCGAGCAGATCAAGGAACGAGGTCTGGTCGTTCTCATAGGCCACGATTGCGGCGTGAAGAGTTTGATCTGCCTGTGGTTTCAACGAGTCCTGGTAGACACGTGCCAGGCGCTGTGCCGCGCGAGCCTCGGCCAGGGATTCTTCAATCTGACCAAGGGCCTCGGCTTTGATGGCGGTGATTTCAGCGCTGTTTTCTGAAATGGATGCGGCGGCCTCTCTGACTTCGGCGGTGTGTTTGCCGCGATTGAGCCAGGGCAAGGTCATGGAGCCTTCAACCATGTAGTTGTTGCGGGGATTTTGACCGGAGGGCATGAGCATATAGCCAGCGGATACGTTGAAATCAGGAACCATCGCTCTTTGGGCAAGAGCTTCCTCTTTGCGGCTTTTAGTTTCAGCCGTCAAGGCCGCCGCGAGATCTGGGCGCGACTGCATCGCGGACGACACGAGTGCGTCAAGAGTCGGCAGCGGAGCGTCGACGGCGTAGTCGCCTTGAACTTCGATCGGAGTTTCGGGCTGCCGCCCCATTAGCGTATTGAGGCGGGCACGCGCCACTTCTGCATCGCGATCAAACCGGATCATGTGCTCGGCAAGACGCGTAAGGGCGAGCTGTGCTTTGAGGATTTCGACCTGCGGGATCTTTCCTACGCTGTACTTGATGCGCGCGGCTTCAATCGCCTGCTGCGCGATGCCCACGTGTTGATCGTGGATGCGAATCTCATCCTGCGCATGGAGCATATCGAAGAAGGCTTTGCGTACATTCCCGTGCACATGCAGGCGGGCCTGCTCCACTTCGTCCCTGGCCAGATCGACATCGGACCGGGCAATGGATGTGCGAACTCCGCGCTTGCCGCGGCCGGGAAAGGATTGCCCGAGCATGAACATGTTCTGCGCGCTGTTGTAGTCATAGGGGCGCGTCAGCGGGACCTGCCATCCGCGATACATGGCTTGCGGATCGTCGAGCGCGCCAGCCAACGGGACGTGCGCTTCGGCTGCCACGACTTTTCGGGCAGCAAGAGCGATTTCAGGATTCTCGGCGAGCGCAGTGCGTTCCACTTGGTCCAACGTGAGCGCGGGGCCGGTTGTGGTGATGGCATGTGTGGTGCCGATCAATGTGCTCAAGTCGCTAATCGAACTTGCACCGTTGGCGGTCTGTGCGTTGCAGAAAGGCAACATGAGCGCAAGGCTGAACGCACCTATCCATAAATTTTGAATCTTCATCTCTCCCTCAATGGCCGGACGAGTTCCGGCCAGGTCATTCGCACCGGCACACTGCGCCGGGCACACGAATCCTGACTGCGGACGGAAGGGAGATTTCCTAGATTCTGAGGATCGAAGAACGGCCGGAGGGGGGTGGTGAGGCGGGCGGCGTTTCGCCGGATGGAGCAAAAGCGGAGCCATTCACTGCAGCAGGCATCAGAATGGCAGGGGCGACGACGTGAGCCAACACGCCGTTACTTTCCGGCTGGGACGCCAGCGCGGGAGGCATGTTTGTGTCGGTCGCACGCATCTTGCAGCAGGAGTCTGCCATCGTCATCGACGATCCGCAATTGTCCATCATTTGCTGACAGCATGCAGAGTGGCGCGCGGTCGCGAGACAGGCGAGGCTGGGGAGTGCCGCCGATAGCAGCATGATCGCCAACAAGAACCAAGCGCCTTTTCTATTCACTCGCACCGTGTAAACCTGCCCTATCTATGAATATGGTATCTGCTTGGCTCAGATGGCGGTGATTTGAATCACACGTCGATTGCGATAACTTCGGGGGAATGGGGCGAAAGGCCTGCCAAATCTCTGAATAGCCAGTGATTAAATCGAGGTGTTTGTGGTCGAAACTGGCGGCGTTCGCGATGAATGCAGGACTTTTCGTTGAAGTACGGCCTATCTGGTGGCTGGACGGGGAGAAATCGAGGCGAGGAGTTCTGGAACCGGGTGAACAGGTGAATGGCGTAGAAAAACGGCGGAGTACTTTACTAGTCCTCCGCCGTTTCTCTATGTTTTCCTATTTCGTTACCACATCGAAACTGTGAGGTTGTCCACGTATGCGGTAACCGTACCACTTCCAACGCCGTCAATTTGGAACTGCGTATTGACGACCGGAGCCCATCCAAGGTCGGCTCCCACAAACGCCGAGACGTTCAACGGAACCTCAACACCGTCGAGCCAGATGGCGTGGTAGGTGGCGGTACCGGTGCTATTGCGAGAGATGCTTGCCTGAACGTGGTGCCACTTATTGATCGACCAACTCCGTGGGTTGCAATGAGTGCCGCTCTTGCCGACCCAGGACGGCCTCGGACTACTGGCCGTTCCCTTATTGACGTTGTAGTCCCATAAGCCAGAGTAGCCATCGCACTGGAAACCAATCAGCGCCGTCTTGCCGTCCAGCATTACCTGGTTCACATCGAACTCCAGGTTGGCAATCTTGCTCGACGAACTCGTGAGATACACCCATGAGTCGTAGAAGAGGTTTTCTGCGCTGACATTGTCAGAGAATGATTTCGAAAACCGTTCGTCCGCACTACCTGAGAACGATGTCACGAACCTTCGTGTGCTTCCATAAAGTGATGGAGAACTGACGATCGCCGTTGAACCGCTGGATGAACCGGGCCCTCCCGTATCATGCGCAGCTGCCCAGCTGCTTAATGCCTGAATATGGCTGACGACGTCAGCAGACGAGGGAATGACGGAGTCGCTACTCGAACTGCTCGAACCGCCTGATGTGACGGTGATGGCGATGGATGTGACGCAAGAGGCTCCGTTCTGACCCCACGCTTTGACATGCAGGGTGTGCCCGCCGGTAGAAGATGAAATCGATTGATCAATAGATTGACCTTTAATGACGGTAGTATCCGAACTGCTATCGAATGAATAGCCCATTGTAACGACACTGGATGACGAGCATGTGGATGCTGAGGCGTTTAACGTAAAAGGTGATGAGACATCGGTGTTGCTGGCAGGACTGTTGACGGTTATACCAGCGAAGGCGGGTAATGTCATGGTGAGGGCAAAAACGGAGGCGAGGGTGAGGTTTCGAGCAAGATTCATCGAGTTTCCTTTTTAGGTTGCATTTTTCTGCGTGGCTCCAGGATGCTCGTCCACCTGGAAGGCCGAAAGGTTTTCAATTGTTGGCGGGTTTGTCTGAGATGCGTGCGCACAGCGCCGACTTCGAACTACTCAGCAACCTCTGATCACGATGTCGCGGTGCACAGTCGCTTTCGACTGCGCTGCCGAACTGGATTCGGCCTAATCTGAGATCCTTGGTGAGACTTAATGGTTACGCCGACGTTAAACGTTCTCTTGCGTGTCGACGTCACTTGGATTTTGATGGGGCCCCAGGCAACCTTTTGCAATGTTCTCTAGGAATACTTTCACAAGTTATTGCATCCGACAACGAAGATATCGAAGATTTTTTGTGCAAAATTGACTTTTTCGTGCATCTCGGAAGGAATTACCTGCAGCGTGCAAAAAGTCCCTAGCGATCGCGTAAAAATTAGCCACTAAATAAGGTAACGGTACCGCACCGGCAGGAAATCAGATCTCCGGGTCGTATTGAGGAAACCGCCAGAGGATCTTTGCGCTAACCTTTCGTTCTTTTGAGGAACGTATGGTGCACGTCTGTCTTCTGGCGGTCTCTTAGTAGTACGGACTTACCACCTGGAGATGGTGAATTTATCGAGGTAAAGTGTTGCTGAACCGTCCGCGTGGGGTTCACCATCAACCTGGAAGTTGGCGATGAGAACGCCGGCAGCCCAGCCAAGTCGGAAATCTGAATTGACCGTCTTGTTGATTGCTGTTTCAACACCGTCAAGCCACACGGAGTGATAGGTGACATTGCCGGAGCTGTCGCGTGAGTAACTAATCTGCACGTGGTGCCACGCATTGGGTGTCCAGTTGGCGGGATTGCATGGAGCGGTGGAATGGATCCATTTCACTACCGGCGCGGTTGGAGTTCCCGCATTCGAACTGTAGTCCCACGTGTTCGAATCACCGGCGCACTGGAAGGCGTAGATAACGGTATCGCCATTGGGGATAACCTGGTTGTTATCCATCTCAAGGTTACCGATCTTGGTGCCTTCCTCAATGTAGACTTCTGCGTCATAAACGAAATTCATCGGCGCAGAGTCCTTTGCGTAGGTGAGAGAGTAGAGTTCGCCACCGCCGTCTGCATAAGTGGTGTCAAACCGTTCCGCCAGCCCGCTCAGCGAAGGGTCAGCAACCTCCGTCATTACCCCGGTCGATGTGCCAGGCGTCGCCGGATCGTGTTTGATCCTCCAATTGGACATTGACTGGATGCCCGTTACCTTGATCGCGGTTGAAGGGATAGATGGTCCGGAGGTAGAAGTCGAAGAGGCAATCGAGTAGTCTGCGCGCGCGATGCCGCTGTTTGCATAACCCGAAGCTGCCGCCAGTGCCTGGACAGTCATCGAATTCGAGATCAGGATCGGGCCAGCGTACATGGGCGATGATGTCGAAGGGCCGGAACCATCGAGTGTATAGTGAATCGCGGAACCCGCAGTAACATCGGAGAGAGATACATATTGCTTAGTTGTATATTGACCTGGCGCCAGCGAGAACCTCGGCGTGGCGACAGCGGGCGACGACGATGTCCCGACTTTGATTGCGAGGAGAACTTGATCCGCGGCGTTCTGGCCCCAGCACTTCACGTGCAATGTGTGCGTGCCGGCGCTCGCAGAGACAGACGCGCTGAATGAAGTCGGCTCGATAACTACAGGACCGCTATCGATCGAATAGCCCATGGAAACGGCCGGCACTGATGCGCATGTTCTTGTGTTAGCAACCAGGCTGAATGGCGAACTCAGCGTCGCGCCATTTGCAGGACTCGCGACAGTGATACTGGAAGTTGCTGAAGTGGGAGTCGCCGCGACAACGGTAATGTTGTAAAGCAGTTGGGCATTTACCTGCTTCCCCCAGCATTTCACATGCAGAATGTGTGATCCGGGGCTGGCAACGACCGAGGCACTGAAAGATGTTGGTTCAATGGTTGCCGTGTTGGAATCGATCGAGTACCCCATCGAGACAGCGGGGACTCCGCCGCACGTGCTTGTGCTTGCCACCAACTTGAAGGGTGAAGTTAGCACTGCACCGTTGGAAGGCGTGACGACTGTAATGGCTGATGCCGATATTGATGATGCGGCTAATGCTAAAACTGCGAAAAAGTAAGTCTTCATGATCATTCCTCAGGATGGCGAGCACTCGTGACGGCACTGCGATACTCGGTTTGCAGCTCATCGCGGAATCTGTGAGTGGAAAAAACGAATTGGTATAGACGCGAAATAGCTGCGCCCGATGGATCACAGAGTTTGAGGAAATAACCATCGGTGAGAACCGCCTCACCATGGAAGGCCGCACAATTGCGCACTTTGAGGCCGGCATTCGTCCCATTCTCGACCGCGATCCGGATGGATTGCCCATTCTGCGGATGCTCGCCGATCTTCTTTGAAGACTGAGCCACATTGATTGCGCCCTACCCAACGTCGACGTGCATGTCGTCGGGTAACCCTCCACAGAACTCGAAGCGCTGAACGTCGCGATGTGCCGTGTAGGGGTAAATAAGGTGAATTATTTGAATGTCAGTATAGGAGGGGAATAGTTGTGAAATGGTGACCCATATCACAAGCCGCATTACTTAGGTTATGCCGACTATTGCGGTCGGATAACTCCTTCATCTGCAATCGCCAAACGAACGAAAACCTTGGTTACGCCAGCTCATTTTGAGGAGTTCAATGAGCCGACGTTACCAAGGTTCAATGTTTACCGGTCGTATGGTGCGTCTTCCGTTTGTTTACTGCACCGTCACGGAGACATTCGTGGTTGATTGCATAGAACCGCTGGTGCCGGTAATTGTGACCGTATAGGCTCCGGCCGTTGTGCCTCCGGTGACCTGGGTTGTGGTCGGCGATTTGCTGACGCCGCAACCGCTGACTACAGCAGCCAATGTCGCCACCAACAGCAATCCAAACATCGCCTGCCAATTGCGGCGGCGGAAGGGAAGCCATAGGAAGAGGATGGCCGCAAGCGTTCCTTCACCTAATCTGACGAATGGACGCCGCTGGTAATGGAGCGCCGCTGTCGAGGCCCCTGTGGTAATGATGGTGAGTTTGGCGGTCGCGGCCTGGGTGCCGGAGATGGCGCCAGGCTGGGATACTGAGCATGTGGGTGGATAGACAGCGCTCGCCGGACTGCTGGTGATTGCGCACGAGAGAGACACGCTTCCGGTAAATCCGCCGGCCGGAGTGACAGTGATGGTTGAAGACGCTGTCCCGCCTGCCGCGATGGCCGGTATTGAACCACCAGTCAAAGTGAAGGACGGCTGGGCTGTTACCACTTGAATCACATATGCTGCGCTGACAGCGTTGCTGTTGCCGACCGTTGGACTGATCGCGACGCTGTTGATTGTTTCGGACGAACCGACAGCAATGGGGCCCGAATACGCATTCGACGAAGCGGTTGGAGTGGAGCCATCGGTGGTGTAGTAAATCTTGGCGTCAGATGTAGCGCTGCTGAGCGAAACGTTCTGCGCTGCAGCGTAGGTGCCCGCCGGCGGCGCGAACACGGGAGGCACAGATTGCGGGCTGTAGGTCCAGCTAAGAAGTGCCTGAGTTGCTGAAAGTCCACCGGTGCTTCCCGTGAAGCCAACGTAGGCCGTGTTGCCACCAACAACCTGGGGAATGTTAATCGCTTGCGAAGTCGTAAAGGTGTCGTTGTTAGTAAGGTCGAGAAGGTTCAGCGTAAGAGTCGTTCCATCATAGGTTATCGTCGCCTGAATCCTGTCGCCGCTCGCTAACTGGATCCCGCTCGGACTTATATCTATGCTGGGAATTACCGGTGGTTGGCCATCGGTATACACGCCTGTAGAATCGCTTCCTTCATTCTGGAAGTTATAGAAGTTGAACTTGACTGCGACACTCGACTGAATGTCCTGATAACCGAGACCTGCGGAGTTTCCACCGAGGGCTGTGACTCCCATGTTCTGGATTGTGAAGGTGAAACCATTCGCTTGCGCATTCGATAACTGGAACTGGAAAGTGGTGGTGAAGGCTTGTATGTTGATCGGAACGTTCCAGAAGACGCTTCCCGCCTGTGACAAACCACCGTTGGTTAAATCAAGATGCGCGTTATTGTCGCTAGCAGTACTGCCATTCAACGTCAGACCTGCGGTTGAAGAGAAACCGCTCTCGAAGTTAATCGAAGCTACACCGGTCTGGATCTCATACGCTGCGGTGCCGACATTACTGTTCTGCAAAGTTGGATCGATTGCGACAGCGTTGATTGTTTCCGAAACTGAAACCTGGATCGGGCCGGTATACAGGGTCGAGGAGGCGGACGGCGAGCTGCCGTCGGTGGTGTAGTAAATCTTGGCGTTTGCGTCCGCGTCCGTAAGGGTTACCGTTTGCGCGGTCGGATAGTTTCCGGCAGCCGGAGCGAACGTGATCGGAGGTGCCTGGCTTGTGAACGTAAAGGTCGCGCTGGATACGCTGCTTGGGTTATACCCCGTTGCGGTCGCGATTGCGTTGAGGGTTGTATCGGTGCTGATGGTAATTGGCGCCGTGTACGGTGTTGAAGTGGGTGTCGGCGTAGATCCGTCGAGGGTAAAGAAGATGCTCGCCGACGGAGTTGAACTTGAAATCTGAACGCTCTGGCTTGTGGTAAAGGCACCGCCATTGGGATTGATGACTGGCGCCGCAGTGTTGGCCGTCGCATTGAGAAGCCCGTACACGTCTACTTCCCCATGCGCTGCGACGTAGACTTTTCCGTTAGTCACTACCGGGACTGAAAACTTGTTGGCGGGCCCGGCCGAGTCGCGCGTAGCGTTTGTGTCGCTTTCATAAAAAACATCGGAAAGATCGGTGGCGTCGAAGGCGTACAACACGGCAGCGCCGTTGGTGTTGAACTGGTCAGCCCGTACCGCCCATGCGATGCCGTCTTGCGTTCCATTGGAAGAGATTGAGAAAGTAGGTCCGGGGAAATTTGAAGTGAAGGTCGACTGACTGTCGGGCTTGGTGTCCATTACGCCGTTAATAATCTTGAACTGCATACCGGCGTTAGGTGTGCCGGGGTTGTCGCCGCCAGCCCACACATATACATTCTCATTCCAGTAGGCGGCCGTGCCCCAGAAGCCCTGGCCTTGCGGCACTACGTCGGAGATGTCCTGCAGTGCATTGGTGTTGGACGAAACGCCGGATGCAAGACCGCCAAGATTATCGCGGTTCAACACCGTGATTCGGCCTTCCTTGCCTGCGGTGATCAGCATGTGCGGATAGGAACCTGGCTGGTCAGGCAACATCAACGCGCCACCGGCACCCTGATCCCAGTCTTCAGTATTAAGTGTCAGGTAGTTGAAAGAAGTAAAGGAGTCAGTGGGTGTGAGCGCTCCGTTTGCAAGATTGAATGCTATAACGCTTTGGCCGAAATCGGTGCTGGAGTTAAATGGTGGCTTGGATCGCGCGCCGTTGCCGGTTACTACGAACATGCGGCCGCCAGGGATGCTTGTATCGATAGGCAATCCTGCTCCCGAGCCCCACAGGCCCCCGCCGATGTCGTTCGGCGTAAGACAAAGCGCCGCGGACTGCTGCAGTGTGGTCGCGTTGTACGCAAACAGCCATCCATGCCAATTGTTATCGTCGCCATGCGCCGCATAGCCAAAATAAACATACCCGTTGTAATAGTTCAACGCGGTGCGCTGATTCTGCCACAGCGGACTAAAGGTAATCTGCCCACCCGAACTGCCTGCCCCTGCGCCCGCCGCAGTCGCTGTAATATTCGCTGGGCTGTTGGCCTGTTCCGCACCGTTAACGATGTTGATGGCATGAAAGCGAGAAAAATATACGCCGTTTTCTTTCGTATTTGCGACAACGTACATCGTGTTCGTTGCAAGGTTTATCACCGGTGTGCCTGTGATCCCAACTGTGGGCGCAACGTCGGGCGATCCGGTATCAGCGTAGGGTATTGCAGTTGCTCCGGCTCCGGCTCCATAGGCAGCGGTAAGCAGGCTAATTTGCCAGATAGGTTTCGCATTTGCTCCGCTGTGCGAATCCGCATCGAAGGCGTAGATCGAATCATTTTCCGTCGCAACAAAGACCACGTTGTGGACCAGGCCGTCACTCATCTTCAGCGCTGGAACATACAGCGGCTGTGCGTACACTGTACTGTCCACCGGAAGAGAGAACAATTTCCCGAAGGATTGTGTATTCACGTTGGTCGGAGTGAGTGCAGTTTCCTGCGTGTTCTGGCCGGCGCCCGTCAGGTCGTAGCGCCAGGTCAGCACTGGAACAGGCGTTGGTGTTTGAGCCGTAAGGCACGTCAGAGACGTGCACACGAAGGCGATTGCCAGTATTCGATGGAATGTCGTCGACCGCCTGGCAAAATATTTTGTACAGAGAGAAATCCTGGAAGCAACAGGAGACAGGCGAACCCGTTGAGTCATACAGACGCACCTTTACTGAAGATAGACTGAACACCAATCCGCCTGGAAAAATGTCGGCGGACCAACAGCAATGCCGCTGATCGCGGGCTAGAATTGCCAGGCACTGAGATGACTTAGTGATCGACTCGCGCGTGATGAACGCGGGAACACAGCACTGGTGCTCTTCGTTTCACTTCTCTGTTTTGCCAAATGATTGACACTACCGTGTGAGAGCAAAGTGGAGTCTTCTCGAAAGGTCATGCTCCCCATTCCAAAGGGAGCTAGTCGTAAGATGGTTGTCCCCGCGATGCGGTTGCTTTTGATCCTGTATCGACTTTTAAACCGGTCTTCCGGCAGAATAGCCGTTATGCAATTAATTGGATCGATCAAAACGTCTAGTCGCGCTTGCGGCGTGCTGGCACTTCGCCTCTTTTCGGCTCAGGGTTGGTCGTTGCTGCGAATGTGGATCATTTTCGTGGCAGTAGCGGGCGCGCAGAGCATGCCGAAAAGTCCGTTGGGCATAGCCTGGCAAGTCAAGGGGCTATGGCGTCTCGATGGCGGGGCAAATCCAATTCAGACGGGAGATACGATCAAGCCGGGGTCACTTCTTTGGCCGATAGAGGGATCTCCTGAACATTCAGTAACGGTCCTCCTTCCTGACGGTCAGCGCATTCTCTACGAATGCTTTCTTGCCGCTGACTGCAGCCGTGGCTTCCGGGTGCCGCCCCTCTACCGCAAACCCGACCCGCAGGCCGCCGGCGTTCTATGGCGCATTCACGCAGTCCTGGCAACACCTAGCCGGGAGCCCGAGGTCGCGCTTCGCAATGGAGGTCCCCTGCCGCGGGACGAAGCTGTAACGTTGCTCGATGCGCAGTCTCGATGCGAAGTCACCGGCCTGGTGTCGGCTCTCTCCGATGGTCATTACACCTATACGGTGCGCGCTTTCGGCCATTCTGGCACGCCTGGACTTCGCAAAACACTCGAGAAAAGAGGGGCGTCCGTGATCTTTGAGATCCCGTCGCCCGGATTGTACGACGTTATCGTTACTGATTCTCTCAATACGCCGCGTGTCGATCTCCTGATCGCCGCAGTGAAGCGGCCGAAGGCCGCGAACCTGCAAGCATCGTTCCGCGATGCCAAAGTGCTGCTAAAGGACTGGAATGACGATTTTCAGGGATGGCCCATTCACGACTTCCAGAGAACCTATCTGGAAGCTTTGATTCTGGGCATCAACCCTCAAATCCCGCGCGCACTCTCCGTCACTACGAACGTCCAAAGGAGCCGTCCGGGAGTGGTTGCAGAACCCGTCTTTATTCCCGGCCCCGGAGTGCTGCGAGGTGATACCGCCGTGACATTGCGCTGCGATACGCCGGGCGCAACGATCCACTTCACGACCGACAATTCGCAGCCCTTCACGTCCTCGGCGGTATACAGATCCCCGATCATGGTGAAGGGAACCGCATTGACAATCAAGGCATTCGCTACCGCGAACGGCAAGGATCAAAGCGCCGTCGTCACCGGAATATTCAGGATTGGAGAGTAAGCTGGGCACGCCGGCAGGCAACCAGATCTTCCCTTCCGAACATCGAACTAAGTGCATCGAAGTGTGATCTTGGCTCGGTCATCGGAGGGAAGCGGGTTCACGCGTTTCTCGATTCTTTCACGACAACTGCATAGGGGATGAGAGAGCCTTGAAATCTGATTTTCCAGGCTCAGCCTCGAAGTGTGTGCACATGGAGAACGATTTGTTGGATAACCGCATGATAAGGGCCCTTTCGATTCGTGTTTTCACGAGCATCCTCTTTTTGGGGATCGTTGGTTGCGGCACCTTTAATCAGAGCAGTCCGCCTCAGGCAGCTACAGTAAATATCGCCGCCTCACCCACGTCGATCACTGTTGGAAGTTCAACAACTTTGACCGTCAGCGCGACATACGCGTTGAGCATTCAGATCACGGGTTCTGACGGGACTTCGTACAAGCTTGCCGCAAGTGGTGGAACGCAGAGTGTGAGTCCCAAGACCACTACGACATATACAGCAACTGCGACCGGATCTACCGGGAATGTAACCGCTGCGGTTACCGTGACGGTAAGTGCCGCCTCTAATCCGCCGCCCACCGTGGCTATCAGTGCAAGTTCCACCTCCATCTCTGCTGGAAGTTCTTCGATTCTGACGGTTACCGCCGCGAATGCAACTCAAGTTGTCATCACCGGATCGGACGGAAGCACTTACACTCTGCAGGCAACTGGAGGCACGCAGGCTGTAAGTCCGGCATCCACGACAACCTACACGGCTTCCGCCTCAGGTGCGGGCGGAAAAGCTTCAGCGGGCGTGACGGTCACTGTCACATCAAACCCAGCTCCAACCGTACAAATCAGCGCCAAGCCTGCCACTATCGCGTCCGGGCAGTCGTCCACGCTGACCGTTACAGCGGTGAATGCGACGCAAGTCACCCTATCTGGAAGCGACGGTTCTGCCTACACGCTTGTGTCCAGCGGAGGAACGCAAGCAGTGAGTCCGTCGGTGACGACAACATACACTGCCAATGCGACGGGGCCGGGTGGAACTGCCACGGCCACGACGACGGTGACAGTATCCGCGAATCCTGCGCCGACCGTGACCATCTCGGCAAATCCGGCAACCGTGGTTACCGGCAATTCGTCCACACTGACTGTGACTGCGACGAACGCAACGTCGGTTGCGATCAGTGGAACTGATGGAAGTGCATATACGTTGGCGGCCACAGGTGGAACGCAAGCAGTGACACCGTCGGCGACGACAACATACACCGCTACAGCGACCGGAACCGCGGGTAATGCGACCGCAGCCACGACGGTTACTGTGACGCCGACGGGAAGCGTTCAATCCATCGACCATGTCATCTTCATGCTCCAGGAGAATCATTCGTTCGATAACTATTTTGGAATGCTAAACCCCTACCGGGTAGCCAATAAGTGGAACGTCGGGGATGATGGTGTTACCTATCAAGTAGACGGCATCGATGACAAGCTAACGACGATCAGCAATATGGACGATGAAGGCACGGCGTTTCCACTATTCAAGTTCACCAGCACTTGTGTCGACGACGAATCATCTGACTGGTTGTCAAGCTACGGCGACGTAAACCGGTATAACTTCCTCGCGACGCGACCTATTCAGATGAGTGGCTTTGTTCACAACGGCGAAGGTTTTGCCAAGAGCTGCTCCTCGAGCGGAGGTAGCTGTTCCGGTGCCTTCACTGACCTGACCGGCGAGCGGTCCATGGGTTACTATGACCAGGATTTCCTGAACTACTACTACTACATGGCTTCACAATTCGCGGTTTCAGACCGTTGGTTTTCGCCGATCGCGAGCAAGAGTGTCCCCAACCGCCTGGCTACATTCACGGGAGGTACGACGCAAGGTCTCGTGAAGGATCCGGGTGGGAATGATCATCTTCCGCAACTCGACATCAATAACATTTTTCAGGAGCTTGATCAGGCAAACGTCAGCTGGAAGATCTACTACACCGTCACCCAGGGACTCTGTCTCAATGATGATGACTGTCTTTCTTCGGGTGGCAGTGCGTATCCTGCCATTCACTTCTCTAACTTGACTTACTCGTTCCGCTATATCTACCAGCCTGCCGCGGGCGTGGCCTGCACAGCCCCCACCCAGCCATCGAGCGTTGTGGGTGACTCGTCGAATTCCTTCTGCATTGATCCGACCCACATCGCGCCGATATCGAACTACTTCACGGATCTGACGAGTGGTAATCTTGCCAGCTTTGTTTTCATTGAAGCGGGTTACGGCAATAATGACGAACATCCTGGCTCTGGACAGTCGGTTCTGCTCGGTCAGGCCCAGGTCTCGAATATCGTGAACTCGCTAATGGCTAGCAGCGAATGGAAAGACTCGGTCTTCTTCTTGAGTTATGACGAAGGTGGTGGACCCTACGATCACGTTCCGCCGGTGCCGGGCCACTCAAACGATTTCACCGATGCGTCATTGGGAACGATCCCGGATATCTCGCAGATAGCAGTCAATCCCGATAGCTATTTCCCATGTCTACCAACGGGCGGGACGCCCACACTCCATTGCGACCTTGTATCGACGGATCCGGGAGCCAATCCCGGGGACGCCGCTGCTCTCCAGGGATTCAGTGCGCAACTCGGCTTCCGCGTGCCCAATATCGTGATCTCACCATTCACACGGCGCCACTATGTCTCCCACATTCCCATGGACCACACGGGCGTGATCAAATTTGTCGAGAACCGATTTGTCGGGAGTTCCGCGCAACTGACACCACATGATGGCGCGCAGCCAAACCTCCTCGACTTTTTCGACTTCAACAACGTTCCGTGGGCAACGCCGCCCTCACCGCCCGCTCCTGTTACTGCCCAATCCTTGGGTCACGATCCGTGTACGCCGGCAAGTTTTGGTCCATGAATTGGCGACGTAGGCGATCCGCACCATCTCTGCCGAACAAAAGATTTGGGCTACAAAATCTTCACGTTGCGGGATCCTATCTGTTCCAGGATCGGAGTCCCGCGTTTGACAGGCGCGCTCGTGATACCGTTCACTTCCGCACCGTCTACGTCGTCGAAGATGACTGCCGGGCGCGCTTCTCCCGCGGTGGCAGTGAAGACGAGATCTTTCAGGTGCAGGTTTTGGGCGTGGCGAACATACAGTCCCGTCGCCGGCAGCATGCCGAACATGCGCGCCTCAGGATAGGCACTTTCTTTTTCCGGTACTGAGCGGCTGATCGATTCAGCTCGTACAGGAAGCACATTCTGGACGTGGATGTGCGAGAGCGTTACGTCCTGGACATTCATGCCCCGCAGCCCGGTGATTGAGCTCGCCAGCAGCGCCTCGGTGGCTTGAACGTTTTCGATATTCACGTTCCGAATGCCGTGTTGCGGATTATCGTGCGAACGCTTGCGGTTTTCCAGGCGAATAAAGATGGCCGTGCGAGCCCGCTCCATCTGGATTCCGCTGACCTCGACACCGTCGATCCAGCCTCCGTCCACGACTTCAAGGGCAATGCCGGAAATGACACGCTCTGAGAAAGGAACGGGGCCGTTACGCACTATGGAATTAGAGAATTTGATGTTTTCAAAGCCGCCCTCTGAAGAGGTACCGAGTTTGAATCCGTTGCAACAAGTTGTGAGCGTGCAATTGGTGACTTCGATGTTCTTGAGGAGCCGCGGTTCAGGTCCGAAAGGGTTTTCGCTTTTCAGGCAGATCGCGTCGTCGCCTGTATCGATTATGCAATCGGTGATCAGCACGTTCTGACATCCGCAGATATCCATTCCGTCGGTGTTGGGGCCAACGGTCGGATTCTTGATGTTTACGTTACGATACTCGACGTCGTCAGAGTTCACAGCTCTCAGGGTCCATCCCGGAGCGTTCTCAATGTGGACACCATTGATCTTCAATCGTCGACAGTTGACGAACTCGAGCATGGGACTCGGACGCCCGCTATGCTTGGGCGCCAGGGAATGCGAGGCAACATCGGCCCACTCTTCCTCGGGTGGCAAAGATGCACGGCCGGAGGGCTCCCAGAAGCTGGGTCCCTGCCCGTCAATTCTTCCCGGACCAGTCAGGGTCACGTCGTCAGCGTCCTGCGCAAAGATCAGGTGCCGCGGATTGTTGCCAGGAGAATTTGGTGATCCGTGCTCGGCGTTATAGTCGTTGATCGACGTGCTGCCAAGAAGCGTTGAGCCTAATTGCAGGTTTAACGTCACCCTGCTCTTGAGCTCGATTCTGCCGGTGAGAAAAGTACCCGCCGGCACGTTCACAGTTCCGCCGCCGGAGTGGAAGATGTCGTCGATCGCGCGCTGAATGGCCCGTGTGTTCAGCGTTCTGCCATCGGGATTGGCTCCGTATTCCAGAATGCTTTTTGACGCCTGCGCTGGCTGCGAAAAGCCGTGGCGGGCAGCCGAGACCGCGCCCATGGCGAACGGCAGAGTGGAGAGGAAGTGTCTTCTCAGCATGGGAGCCCCTGCGCTTAGATTCTGTCCGAACCTTCTCGGGATGTAAGTTGCATCGCCAACCTTGATATACTTTCTCATGTTCGCGAAGCGCTAGAGCCTGCGGCTGGCTAGCAAATCGGATAGTTTGGCAGGACGCATTCTGTGTCTATTCGATCTTTAACAGGCGGGAGTAGTTCAGTGGTAGAACGTCAGCTTCCCAAGCTGAATGTCGCCGGTTCGATCCCGGTCTCCCGCTCCAGTTTATCGATCGTAGCCTGAATGATTAGCGGTCTCTTCCACCTTTACAACAAAGTAGGTAACCGACTCGCCGTCTGCCACAAGCATCTGATGCGGCATGCCGGCTGGGATGTGGACGACGTCGCCCGCCTTGAGCTCCTGGCGCGTGCCGCCTTCGACGGATTTGCCACGGATTTCGCCGGGGCCCGTAGTTTTCGCGTCGACAAGGCTACCACCCGTGACGACGCTCGCATGGCCATCGAGGATGAAGAAGATGTCTGCAAAATTCTGATGCAGTTCGCCGCCTCCACCGTGCTCGCGATAGGCGAGCATTGTGTAATGGTGAGGGTACTTCTCGAGCGTCTCGCTAGCGGAGCCGTCGCCCTTTGCGGCAAGTTCCTTCAGATGCTTCGCCCGTTCCAGTAATTCCGGCGTTGACCAGTGATCGGATTTCATCGTTTGTGCGTAAGCTCCCATTGCACCCAGCATGAGTGCGAAAAGCAAAAATCTGCTCACTGCCTTCTTCATCGTATGTCTCCTCGTGCGACCCGGCACCCACAAATTTATCGAAGCGCGGCGGATTAGTCTGTCGACGCGTTCGGTGGAGCAGGACATCGCTTTCTCGTTCACGGTTTCAACCCTGCCAAATGTCTGGCGCGCATGAATACGTCCAGAAACATCGGCCGCGTCAGCTTGCCCGTGTTCGTATTCTGCAGCGAGGGGTGATAGCTGGCGATGGCGGTCAATCCGCTGGGCAGCGTGTATTCGGCCCCATGGGCAAACGCGTAGTTCCCGCGAACAAGCTTTGCGCCCTTGCGCTGCTCGTAGGCCAACAGCCCGTCAAATGCGATGCGGCCCAGGCAAACGACGACACGCAGATTCTTGAGCAGCGCCATTTCGTCATCCAACCACGAGGAGCAATTGCGCAACTCTTCTGGGGTTGGCTTGTTCGCCGGTGGAGCGCAGCGGGCTACCGACGTTATCCAAAGATCCGTAAGTTTCATGCCATCGTCACGGGAGTTTGCCTGTGGAAGAGAAGCAAAGCCGGCTTCGTGCAAGACCGGATAGAGAAAATCTCCTGAGCCGTCTCCTGTGAAGGGGCGACCAGTGCGGTTGGAGCCGTGCGCGCCGGGTGCAAGTCCGAGGGCAAGAACCCGCGCGCGGGGATCGCCGAACGAGGGGACGGGACGCCCCCAGTACTCCCAATCTGCATAGGCGCGTCGTCGCACCCGCGCGACTTCTCTGCAATGTGCTCGCAGGCGTGGACAGAGTTCGCAGCCTACGATTCGGGAATTTAAATCCTCAAGCGAGGATGGGGCAGCGGTCATGGCAGATTCTAGGTTACAACGATGGTCAGCGGGAGTTCACTCGAGCTTTAACGCGCTTCTGCATGAATCTTCACTGCGGCCCACCCATCAGATAACATGTGTCTGACTTCTTTCGCGCGCGTTTTGGGCCGGGCCCTGGAGCCTACGCAGCAGAAGATCACCACGAAGACTTTAACCCGGAGACTTACAAATGAAATCAGCAAAGATACTTGTGCTAGCCGGAGACTTCGTTGAGGACTATGAAATCATGGTCCCTTTTCAGGCCCTGCAGATGGTGGGCCACAAGGTGGATGCAGTGTGCCCGGGCAAGAAGAAGGGCGAGCAGGTGCGCACGGCGATCCACGATTTCGAAGGGGATCAGACTTACACGGAGAAACGCGGTCATAACTTCACGCTGAATGCGACTTTCGATGAAGTGAATCCTGCATCGTATGACGCGCTGGTTGTCCCCGGAGGGCGTGCGCCGGAGTACTTGCGGCTCAATCCCAAGGTGCTTGAACTGGTGCGGCACTTCGACAAGGAAGGCAAACCCATCGCTGCTCTCTGCCATGGACCGCAGGTGCTTGCGGCTGCGGGTGTGCTGAAAGGCCGCAAGGTCAACTGCTATCCAGCATGCGCTCCGGAAGTGACCCTGGCGGGCGGGACATTTGTTTCGCTGGATTTTGCGGACGCCACGGTGGACGGCAAATTGGTTACAGGTCCGGCGTGGACGGCGCATCCGGCGTGGCTGGCAAAATTCCTCGATGTTCTGGAAGCGCACCTGAAGCAAGAGGCTGCCTGAGTTCGTCAGCTGTGGCTCGTCACCGGCTGCACTGCGCGAACCTGCCGCAGCGGCATGGCTGAGCCATTGTTCAAAGTCTGCTGAATCTCCGCAATGATTGAGAGTGCAATGGCGGCCGGCGTTTCGGCGCCGAGATCGAGGCCGGTCGGTGCGTGCATCTGTGCCAGCCATTGCTCCACGCGTTCCGCCGGATCGGGATATCCAAGCAGATGGGCAGACTCGGCAAGAACTTCGCGGGTTCTGCGCTGCGGACCAAGTACGCCCAGATAGGCGGGCACGACAGCCCCCGAAAACAGCGCCGCGAGGATGCGGGAGTCTTGTTCGAAACTGTGAGTCAACAGGACTACTGCGTCGGTCGCTTTCAAGGCTCCGAGGAACGACGATCCGGGCGATGTGGAAATCGACAATGCGAGTACTTTGTCTGCGCTGGGAAAACGCGCGCGGGTGGCGAGGTGGCTGCGTCCATCTGCGACAGCCACGAACCAACCAAGTTGCCGTGCCAGTTGAAGCAGCGGCTTCGCATCATCGCCTGCTCCAAAGATCCATAAGCCCGGCCGCGCTGTGCGATAGTCGACCCAAATCCGCATTTCGCTTCCATCAAGCGCCACGCGCTGATCGATCGACTGCATGCGCTCCAGCGCAAGGGTGGCAAGATTACCGAGAATCGCCTCTTTTGCTTCTGCGTTGCTTTGTTCGTTGCGACCATTTTGTATGGTCGGTCCAGCGAATACTCGTTTCGCGATATCAGCACTATCGAGAATCGTGGCGATGGCCAGCGGCACACGCGCATGAAAGGCTGCCTCGAGTGATGTCAGCAGCGGCCCAGCTGTCAACCGGCGCTCCAGCAGGATATAGGCAACGCCCCCGCAGCCGGAACCGTATGGCATAACGCCATCATCTTCGGCCGTCGAATAGCGCTCTACTGCCGGCCCCGATTCAGTTAGCCACCAGGCGCGTCTTGCGACCTCAGCTTCGAGACATCCGCCGCTCACCGTGCCCGCGCGACGGCCGTCGGGGGCTATCAACATGCGCGCACCCGGCTTGCGGTAGCTGGGGCCGTCCACGTCCACGACTGTGGCCAGGACGTAGTCTGACCCAGCAGATTCCAACGCGTGCCAGAGAGGCAGGATATTTTCGAGGTCAGTCATGAAGTCCTAAGTTCGCTCACGCTTCCAGCATTTTCGATTCAAGCAGGTTCTCGATACGCACCGGAAGTTCGCGCACTCGCACCCCTGTGGCATGATAAACCGCGGCCGTAATTGCAGCTGCTACTCCGGCAAGTCCGATTTCACCTACGCCGCGCGCTCCGTATTCACCCATCGCGGGATCAGGATAATCGAGGAACGTGACGTCGATCTGCGGTGCGTCAGCGCAAGTCGCCATCAGGTAATCGGCCATGTTGCCGTTGATCGGCTGACCGGTGCGACGATCGTGATGCGTCTCCTCCAGCAGCCCCATTCCCACGCCCATCACTACTGCGCCCGCGATCTGGTTCGTTGCGGCCTTTGGATTGATGATACGTCCGGCGTCAATCACGGTGTAGACGCGGCTCACGCGCAAGCGTGCAATCTCGGGCTCCCATTCCACTTCAACAAATTGCGCCCCGTAGGAGTGCAACGAGACTCCCTTGGCTTTCGGATTCTCCCATGTCGGTACCGTCTTGCCTTCCGCACTCAAACCATTGAGTCGGGCAAGACGCAGAATGTCGGCGAATTCGGGGTCACCGGCTGCCTGATCCTTCTTACGAATGCGACCATCTGCAAAGACTAGATCTTCCGGCTTCGCGCCCTTGAGTGGCGAGCCTTCCGTGCTGGCGGCGAGTGCGGTCATCTTTTTCATCGCTTCGGCCGAAGCTGAGGCAATCGCATTCAGCACGGATCCCGTCACCATCGATCCGCCGGACATGGGCCCATCGGGCAGAGCGCTGTCACCGATCACCACATCGATGCGGTCGAGTGGGATTCCGGTCTTTTCGTGCACGACTTGCGCGAAGATCGTGTAGGTGCCGGTGCCGACATCCTGCGTGCCGGAGCGGACGGAGACGCGCCCATCCGCGTGGAATTCCACGTGCGCGGTGCACGGCAAGGACAATGCAACCCAGCTTGCGCCTCCCAGTCCCCACCCCAGGATTTTTCCATCGTTCCGCATTGAGCCGATTTCAGGCGTGCGACGATCCCAACCGAATTTCTTTGCGCCCACTTCAAAGCACTCGCGAAAATGCCGCGAGGAGAACGGCATCTTCTTGTCTTCGTCTGTCTGTGCGTCGTTGAGAATCCGAAGCTTCAGCGGGTCCATCTTCAGTTCATCTGCCAGCTCATTCATTGCCGACTCGAGCGCGTACAAGCCGGGAACAGCTCCCGGTCCACGCATGTACATGGGCGCGCCAAGATTACGATGCACAAGCGCGCTCGTTACTTCGAGGTTCGCCACACTATAGAGATACGGCGTGGCTTCGCCGCAGCCCTCGTCATAATCATCAAGAAGAGAGGTTACGTTGAGATAGTCCTGTTTGAGCGCAAGCAGTTTGCCATCCTTCGACGCGCCTAGACGAATGCGTTGTTCTGTGCGCGGACGGTAACCGACGCTTGAAAACATCATGCTCCGTGTCACGCTTAGTTTCACGGGACGCCCCAGGCGCCGCGCGGCCACTGCATTCATCGCGCAGTGGGGCCATGGGAAAAGCTTGCCGCCGAATCCGGATCCAAGGAAGCGCGTAACCACGCGCACATTCTCCACCGGAATGCCAAGCGTCTGTGCCATCACAACGCGATGATTCACGACACCCTGCGAAGTCTCATACATCGTCAGGTGGTCGCCCTCCCATACTGCGACCGATGCGTGCAACTCAATCGGGTTGTGTGTTTCGATCGGCGTCACGTAGGTCTGATCGATCTTTATGGGAGCATCCTTGAATGCGCCGTCAAAATCACCGCGTGCACTGCCTTTCTTGCGTTCGCCCTTGTAATCATCCAAGCCTGGCCGTAACTGCGCCGGTTGCGCATCGTATTCGGCGCGCACGGCTGCTGCCGCTGCTCTTGCCTGCTCGAGGGTTTCGGCGACAACCACTGCAATGTATTGGCCCCAGTGGCGGACCACATCGTCTTCAAAGGCCGATCGCACCTCGCTGTTTGTTGCGTTGTCGTCGCCGGGAACTGTCCGATACAGCGGCCCAATGTTGCCGTGATGGAGCACGAGGAGGACGCCCGGCATTTTTTCAGCCGCAGACGTATCGAGGTTGCGGATGCGGCCGTTCGGGATGGTCGCAACCACCGGCACAGCATGTGCCATGCCTTCGAAGTGAAAATCGGCGGCGTACTGTGCGGTGCCTGTGGTCTTCAGCGGCCCGTCAACTCGAGGGGTCGGCCTTCCGATGATCGATGCGGGAGTCGTGCTCATGCTTTGCTTCCCTTCGTGCTGAGAAATGTGATCGTGCTTCTCCGGCCACGTCATGCTTCGCGAATATTCGATTTCAAGAGATCCTCAATGCGAATCGGCAATTCGCGAATACGTACGCCCGTCGCGTGGTAGACCGCAGCAGTAATTGCGGGCGCAACACCGGCCATGCCGATTTCGCCGATACCGCGCGCGCCGTATTCATTCACGATGTAGTCGGGATAGTCGAGGAAAGTGACGTCCTGCTCCGGCAGATCTGCACAAGTCGGGACGAGATAGTCTGCGAAGTTGTTGTTGATGGGCTGTCCTGAACGATGGTCGAAGATCGTGTCTTCAAAGAGTGCCATGCCCACCCCCATCACGGTTGCGCCGAGCATCTGGTTGGTGCCTGCCCCTTTGTTGATGATCCGGCCGCAATCGAAGACGGAGAACGTTTTGCTCACGCGCAGGCGAGCAATCTCCGGCTCCCACTCAACCTCGGCAAAATGCGCGCCGTAGGAATGCAGCGAGTATTGCTTCGCCTTGGGATCGTCAAACGACGGAGCGGTGCGGCCCGTTGCGCTCAGGCCGCCAAGATTGGCGAGATTGAGAACCTGTTCAAAGGGAATTCCGTTTGCTGTCAGGTTGGCATCCGAGCGCATGGCAACGCCAACAACCTGAGGTTGCTGCTTCGAATGCACCATCCCATTGGTCATGGAAAGAGCGGACGGGTCCATGCCATGGAAGGGCGATTGGGGTATGGTCGCGGCGATATGGAGAAGGCGAGTTACGGCCTCAGAAACCGCGCTGGTGGCCGCCGGCAACAATGCGCTGGTCGCCATCGATCCGCCGGATGTCGGACCGTCGGGCAGAGAGCTGTCACCGAGGAAAACGTCGATGCGGTCCAGAGGCACCCCTGTTTTCGCGTGAATTACCTGGGCGAAAACGGTGTATGTCCCCGTGCCGATATCCTGCGTGGCGCAGCGAACGCACACGCGTCCGTTGGGGCACAGTTCCACCGAGGCGATGCAAGGAATGCGCGCTGCGGACCATGATGCACCCGCAAGTCCCCAGCCAATCACCTTTCCGTTACGCCGCATGGAGCCGACTTCGGGGGTGCGGTGCTTCCACCCGATTTTTTCCGCTCCGGTGGTGTAGCACTCCTTCAGGTGTCGCGAGGAGAAGGGCAAATTTCTGCCTTCATCGCGTTCTGCATCGTTCTTCAAGCGGAGTTCCAGCGGATCCATCTTGAGCTTGATGGCAAGTTCATCCATAGCGGACTCTAACCCAAAGAGTCCCGGCACCGCGCCTGGCCCTCGCATGGGAGCCGGCGCGCCCACATTCCTCTGCACCATTGCTGCCGTCACCACCAGGTTCGGACAGCTATAGAGGAACGGAGTTTGCTCGCCGCATCGCTCCATGAATTCGTCGAGTTGCGATGTCTCCGAGAGAAAGTCGTGACGGATCGCGGTCAGCTTCCCGTCCTGCGTCGCTCCCAGACGGATGTGCTGCTGAGTCCGCGGACGATGTCCGACGTTGGAGAACATCATCCGCCGATCCACGCTGACTTTGACGGGCCGCTTCAACTGGCGTGCAGCGGCTCCGGCCAGAGACGCTTGCGGCCACGCGGAGAGCTTGCCGCCGAATCCGGATCCGATGAAGCGCGAAATCACTCGCAGATTTTCGCGGGGAACTCCGAGCACTTCTGACATCACGATGCGGGTGCCTACGACGGCCTGCGTGCTCTCGTAGAGCGTCAGGTTGTCTCCATCCCAGACGGCAACGGTGCCGTGCATCTCCATCGGGTTGTGGACTTCGATAGGCGTGGCGTACGTTTCATCGATGGTGACCGGTGCGGTGGAAAGCGCCTGATCGGGATCGCCGCGTTTCCAACTGCCCTTCGGCTCACCCGTAAAACCAGCGCCGAGATCGGGTTGTACGTTTGGTGGTTCCACGTCGTATTGCACGCGGATGGCCTGCGCTCCGGCGGTTGCTTGTTCCAGCGTTTCAGCAACAACAGCAGCAATGTACTGGCCCCAATAGTTGATGGCGTTATCGGCAAACAGAGGGCGCGACTCGGCCATGCTTCCGTCTTCATCGTGGGAAATGGTGCGGTAAACGCCCTCGAGATTGCCGTGGTGCAGGACGAGAAGCACACCTGGCATCTTTTCTGCCGCCGAAGTATCGAGGCTGCGAATCGTTCCGTTGCCAATGGTGGCCTGCACCAGCACCGCATGTGCCAGACCGGGAATGTTATGATCGCACGCGTAGCGCGCGGTCCCGGTGGTCTTCAAAGGGCCGTCGATGCGAGGCACCACCGCGCCGATGATGCTTGCGTGAGGAAGGCTGTCGGTCGCCATAGAATTCTCCGTCAAATGCAACTATGCGGTTGCGGTTTTAAGCGAGCGCACCAGGCAGCGCCTGGCCAATTCCACCTTGAACGCATTGTCTTTCTGCGGTTTTGCCTTGGCCAGGGCCGCTTCTGCCGCAGCCTTGAAAGTCGCGGCGTTAGCCGGCTTGCCCATCAGGGCAGCTTCTGCTTCATGCGAGCGCCACGGCTTGGTGCCCACACCGCCCATGGCCACGCGAATATAGCGGATATGGCCACCCTCGACGCGGGCGATGACAGCTGCCGATGCAAGCGCGAATTCATAGCTGGCGCGATCACGTAATTTCAGGTAAGTCGACTTGGCGCCTTCGACCGGCTTGGGCAGATCGACATACGTGATCAATTCACCGGGTTCGAGTGCGTTCTCGATATGGGGCGTGTCGCCGGGAAGCTTGTGGAAGTCGGCGAAAGCGACGGTGCGCTTTCCCTTGGGACCTTCGACGTGAATAACTGCTTCGAGTGCCGCCATGGCCACGCACATGTCTGAAGGATGAGTCGCGATGCAGTGCTCACTGGTACCGAGAACAGCATGCGTGCGATTGAACCCATCGAGCGCTGCGCATCCCGTGCCGGGCGTGCGCTTGTTGCATCCGTAACCACCTGGTGCTCCGGCGCTGGGCTCGCGGAAGTAAGCACAGCGTGTGCGTTGCAGCAGGTTGCCGCCGGTGGTCGCCATGTTACGCAGTTGCGGTGATGCGCCGGAAAGAAGCGCTTCCGACAGCACGGCGTAAGACTTCTGCACATCGGCGTTCCACGCGAGGTCGGAGTTGCGCACCATGGCGCCAATGCGCAGGCCACCGTCGGGGAGCTTTTCAATCTTGTCGAGAGGTAAAAGATTAATGTCGACCAGCGTCTTCGGAGTCTCGACGCTGAGCTTCATCAGGTCTACCAGCGTAGTGCCGCCGGCGATGAACTTCGCCTGGTTGGCGCTGGCGAGGGCCTTGTCGATGCTTGGAGCTTTGACGTAGCTAAAAGTTTCCATGATGTCTCATCTCCTTCGGGCGAAGGTCGTCTAGGCGCGCGTGCGCACTTGCTTAACGGCAGCCAGGATGTTCGTGTAGGCGCCGCAGCGGCAGATGTTGCCCGACATGGCTTGCTTGACTTCGTCCTCTGACTGGCCAATGGGTTCCTTGAGCAGGGCGACTGCGCTCATGATCTGGCCGCTAGTGCAATAGCCGCACTGGTATCCATCGTGCTCTACGAAGGCGGCCTGCATGGGGTGCAGATTACCGGGCTGGCCGATGCCTTCGATGGTGGTGATCTCATCGCCCTCGTGCATCAGGGCGAAAGAAAGGCAGCTGTTTACGCGGCGGCCGTTGACGTGAACCGTGCAGGCGCCGCACTGCCCGTGATCACAGCCTTTCTTGGTGCCAGTGAGGTGAATGCGCTCGCGGAGCGTGTCGAGCAGAGTGGCGCGCGCGTCGAGGTTGCGCAGGGGATAGTCCTTGCCATTGATGCGCAACGTGATGTTGGCGGTGCCGGCGGTTTCGGTCTGTTCCTGGATCGCCGGCTCGATGACCGGAGCGGCCGCGGCCAGTGGGGCAGCTCCGGCCAGAACGCCTGCGGCTCCCAGACCCGAAAGGAACGAACGGCGCGTGAGCCCGCTTTTACCTGATTTCTCGGTAAGGGGTTCGAGGTCTATAGATTGCTGGTCTGGCGCAAGGCCATCCTTTGCATTCTGAGGAGAGTGTGAGCGCAGGTGTTTCATACGCGAATCAAGAGTGTCTGCCACAGGTCGACCTCCTTGGGACAGGACGGTTATCGAATTGTCTTCGGCGAATCGGCGTAGCAGAGCAGAGGGAGCGGCCCCGATCGGGGAAACGCCGTGCCGATATCGTATCCAAATCCCCTTACGGATGGGAAATGGGTTTTGAGCTCATGGAAATTCCGCGGTTTCAACTGGAGCCGGGGTCGATCCCAACAGATTCGATGCAACACCCCGACAAGGGCGTTATCCGCGTTACCTGTTTCCGAGGTCAGCGGTGAAGTCAGCTTGCCGTCGCT
Source organism: uncultured Acidobacteriaceae bacterium (assembly GCA_963838295.1). Taxonomy (GTDB): domain Bacteria; phylum Acidobacteriota; class Terriglobia; order Terriglobales; family Acidobacteriaceae; genus Telmatobacter. The sequence continues at coordinate 1,503,667 of CAWIQS010000013.1, read as the reverse complement.
AGTTCGCTTTCGAGTTCACGCTCGCTGGGATGGGGGCCACCGATGCGGATACGATCTTCGATCTTCTTGTAGTTGGTGATCTTGTGAGTCAGCAGTGCGTGTGCCTGCTGCAGTGCTTCGATTTTCGCGGCGATTGCAGCCTGGTGGTCCTCAAGCAGTTTGCGCCGGTCGAGCGAAGTGGCGTCGCCCTTTTCGCGGAGCTCTGCGTAGCGCTGCATCTCGCGAATGGACATGTTGGTGGCTCGCATGCAATGGAGAAAGTTGAGCCACGCTTCGTCCGCTTCAGAGTAGCGGCGGTGACCGTTTCGCGCGCGTCCGACCGGTTGGATCAGGCCGACGCGCTCATAGTAGCGCAGAGTGTGCGCGGTCATCCCGCACCTCTCTGCCATGCTTCGGATGGTATAGCCAGCGTCTCTCACAAATTCAACCTACAACTTGGTGCGCGCTCGAAGTCAACAGACCGGCGAGGGCTTTGCGGTCGTTTGGGGCCATTTATCGGCCGATGACTTGTCGAAACATTCGATCAGATTTTCCAACCGCAAGTTTCTAAAACACATAGCGAAGGTCAAGCCAAAGTTCTTCGACTTTGGACTTAACAATTCTTAAGGAATTTTGACGGCCATTTTGACTTCGAGGTTTCGAAAGTGGGCGGCTTTTTTTGTAACGGGTTTTCGACTTCAAGTCGCTTTCTGACTCGGACCAAACGAGGGGTAAGCCTTTGGGAAGCTTGATCCCGTATGATCTTCCTCAAATATGGCGACGGATTCGGAAGACTACGAACGAATGCTGGCGGTGGCACTCGAAGAGGCGCGTTATGGCCGCCTGGAAGGCGGCATTCCGATTGGGGCGGCGCTGTTTACGAAGGCCGGCCAATTGGTGAGCCGCGGTCACAACCGTCGGGTGCAGCATGGAGACCCCAGCATGCATGGGGAGACCGATGCCTTCCGACGCGCGGGCCGTCAACGCAGCTACCGTAACCTGGTGATGGTGACCACGCTTGCGCCTTGCTGGTATTGCAGTGGGCTGGTACGGCAGTTTCGTATTGGCACTCTGGTTGTGGGCGAGAGCCACACCTTTTCCGGAGGACTTGACTGGCTGCGGGAGAACGGCGTCGAGGTGATCGATCTCGACAATCGCGAGTGCCGCGAACTGCTTGAGGGCTATATCGCCGAGCATCCGGAAATATGGAATGAAGACATCGGCGAGGAGTAGCTCGCCTGCAATATTGCTGGAGGAACCCATGGATCGCCGCAAATTTGTTGCCTCTTCGCTCGTCGCCTCTGCAGCCGCTCTGGTACAGAATGCCAAGGCGCAAGCCAATGCCGGCCAGCCACGCGAGTTCTACCAACTCCGCCGATACACCCTGCAAACGGGACCGCAGATTACGATGACCGAGAAGTACATCAGCGAAGCCCTGATCCCCGCTTTGGCGAAACGAGGAGGCCCCGTCGGGGCCTTCCGGCTCGACATTGGACCGGAGACACCGACGTTCTACGTGCTGATTCCGGCGCAGACGCCCCACTCGTTGGGCACACTGGAACTCGATCTCGCGCAGGATGCTGAGTACGTAAAGAACGCCGAACCTTTCTGGAGCGCGCCGGCTGCCTCGCCCGCGTTTCTGCGGATGGATTCGTCGTTGCTGGTGGCATTCGAGGGCTGGCCGCGGATCACACCGCCCGCGAAAGGCAAGCGCATATTTCAACTCCGCACCTACGAAAGTCCCAGTTTCCACGATCACATTCTCAAGGTACAGATGTTTCACTCGGGCGAGTTTGAGATTTTCAGGAACGCGGGATTTCACATGGTCTTCTTTGGCGACACGCTGATCGGGCAGCGCATGCCGAGCCTCACCTACATGCTGAGTTTTGCGGATTCTGCTGATCTGGATGCGAAATGGAACGTCTTCCGCAACGACCCCGCGTGGAAGAAGCTCTCGGCTGATCCCCGATTTGCGTTTGAATCGATTGTCAACAACATTACCAACCTGGTGCTCAGCCCGCTGGCGGCATCGCAGATCTGATTTCGTCGCACGAAATCGAGAACAACTGGCTGGCGCGGGATATCAATTCTGACTTTGGCGCTTCCATCCAATTCGCGCAGCCAGATTTAGCAGACTTTCGTCGCTTTCGCGCGCTGATGCCAGCTGCATCCCTCCGGTAGGACACGGGATCGTGACGACCGGGACGCCGGCAAGGCTGAATGGTGTGGTGTAACGGAGGATGCGGCTTCTCGCCTGGCCATTATCGGCACCGATGCTGATGCGGGTTACGGGTGATGCAGGCAGCAGCAGCAGTTCGTGTTCGTGGAGTAATTCGTCGATGCGTGCGCGGAATTCGGCGTGGCGCTGGCGCAGGACGACGATCTCAGCGTCGGTGATGCGCGCGCCCCACTCCAGCCGTTCGCGAATGGCAGGCTGAATCGAATCGAAGTGGCCGGCGTGGAGGCGCGCCGCCTCCCATGCCTGAATGGGCGCGAAAATTTCGAAGGAGTCGGCCCACCAGCTGACATCGATGGTGGTGCTTTCGAGTCCGAGGGCGTGGAGTTCGCGCTCGACGCTTCGCAGGCCGTCGAAGATCGCGGGTTCCGTGTCGTGCAGGAATGCGCCATGCACGACGGCGAACGAACTGAACTCGCGCACGGATGTGGATTTGCCGGGCACGAAGACATCGGCGAGCAGGGGAGCGTCTTCGAGGTTCCGAAAGAGCCATCCCATGGTGTCGAAGGTCTGTGCAAGATGCGCGCCCCCGCGCCAGTCGCCGCGGCCGATGGAAGCGCGATAACCGGCCAGGCCGCAAAGTGCCGCAGGGCCGCGCACGGAGCCGCCGGTATCAGTGCCGATGGCCGCAAGCGCGGAGCCCTCGAGCACGCTGGCAGCCGCGCCGCTGGAAGATCCGCCGGTGAGGGCGCCGGGATTGCCGGGCTGCTCGCAGTCACCGAATTCAGGGTTTTCGCCGGTGATGCCGTAGGCGAGGGGATGAAGGTGGGTTTTGCCGGTGATGACGGCACCGGCTTTGCGAAGTTGTTCAACGAGCCATGAGTCGTGCTGGGCGATGCCGTTGAGATCGCGATAGAAGTGAACGCCGCAACTTGTGGGGGCGCCGGCCAGGTCGAAGCAGTCCTTGATAGAGACGGGGATACCCCAGAGGTTGCCGCGCCCATCACCAAATTGGCCGCCGACTGTCCGTGGAAGCGCTGCAGCGCGCGCAGCCTCTTCCAGTGTCCAATCGGGATCGCGCCACAGGTAGGTATTTTTGCCGGTGTTTCGATTCGCGCGTTGCAATGCTTCCCGGGCAAGATTCGCGGGTGTCACGCTTCCCGAGGCAAGCGCTTCACGAGTGCTGCGAATCGTCCTGGAAGAAAAGTCCATCTCAGCATTTTAGGCCTGTGAGTTGAGCGTCCGTCAGACCGCCACAGTTTCAGACGTGGCCATCTCAAACGTGAGGTTCACTGATCGCGCGTCAACCGGCCGGGTCCGATGTCGCATTCCCCGAGGAATCGTCAGCAATTGGCCAGGATGAAGTTCGATCGTACCGCCTTCAAACTCGATGGCGAGACGCCCCTCAAGGATCAGGAAGGTTTCGTCCGAGTTGAGATGAAAATGCCAGTGATACGGCTCTGTCATCGTTGCAATTCTGACAACATGATCATTGATATGGGCAACGGGATGATTATCGTAACCAAGGTTAGTTGAAGACTCAGCGCTCAGGGTGATGACGTCGGGAATGCGACTACTCATTTTTGATCCTCGCGTTCAACTTTACCCTCGCAAATCAGTGGCATGAGATGGGCGTTTTCTAACGCACGGTGTCGATGGGAACGGAACGGTTTTCAACCTGGGCGTAAGATACGCCAGCAGGATCTCCGAATCAACGGTGAGGCGCCGCTTTACTCTGTGATTGTGGAGCCAAAATTTGCAGGCTGCGGCGCCGAACCGCGAATCTGTTGGATGAACAGCGGCACTTCTCTTTCAATCAGGTCCGCGCGGTCAATCTGAATGTAGTGAGAGCTGCCTTTCGCGATGATTCTCCGGCTCCGCGTGGAAAGCTTCTTCAAGTCTTCCTGCATCTGGTTCCATGCCGTCTCCCCCATTTTTTCAGACGAACTCTCGGTGGCAAGAGACTTCTCCGGGTCATGCGACAAAATAAGAATCGGCAGTGCACCGTATGGCCCCGAATGCACCGTCTCCAGGCCGGATCGTTCCATATTGCGCATTTCGTTGATCGGAGAATCGACATGAATCTCGCAGTGATCCTCCGCCTGCAATCGCCCGGACCGGGCATCGAGGCTATGCGGGCTTTTCGAGCACATTCCAGTAAGGCGGGGAACGCCGATGCTGAAAGCGGCGTTTCCGACCAGGGCGATCACCCAGGGAGGCGGTCCCTTACCCATCATTGCCTTGAAGGCCGGGTTTTCCTGCTGCATGGGCGTTGAACCGTCGACAAACACCATCCCAGCGAGATCTTCGGGATAGTGCGCCGCATAGGCGCGCATGTAAATCCCGGCAATCGAATGCCCCATCAGGACAATGGGGAGGTCGATCCTGGCCTGTCGCAGCAGGCCATGCAATTCGGCCGCAAGATGGTCTGCATCGCGCGGGGCCGGCCCTGTTTCACTCCAACCGAATCCGGCCCGATCATAGGCGCAGACGCGTGTGGTTTTTGCGAGTGAGGGCTGGACGCCTGCCCAGATGACTGCGTCATCTCCCAGGCCGGCATCGAGAACAATCGTCGGCGAGCCGCTTCCGGTACAGTACATATGCATCTTGTGCCCATCGACGGTGTACATTTCGCCGGGCGGTGGGTTGTGCGCGCGAAACCAAAGCCGGGCGATGGCGTTGAAACTGGCGCTTCCTGCCACGGCAGCCGCAACCAGAACAACTGCCGACAACACGATCCTCTCCGCAACGCGTCGCCATTTCTTTGAAAACCTCGTGGAAAGTGAACGAAAGCGGCGAATGCTCAGCCAGACAACCACCACTGCGATGAGCAGAATGAGCGTGGGCAGGACGGTGTATTCAAAATCCACGAAACACCTCGGGTTCCAATTCGATGAATCAAAGGCGATCTTTCACGCGTTCCGGGCCATGGCGAGGTCGACGATTTCTCCGATCATCTGGGTGTAGGACAGGCCGGATTTTCTGGCAGCCATGGCGAACTCCTGTCCGCTGGAGAGCCAGGGGTTTGGATTCGCTTCAATGACATAAACTTCACCCTTGCTCGATACGCGCATGTCGATGCGGCCATAGTCGCGAAGCTTGACGGCCCGATAGGCCTTGATCGCGGTCTCGGTGAGTTTGGTTACAGTTTCTTCATCCAGATCTTCGGCGATGATCGATTTCGTCAGTTTGTAGGCTTCAGTATCTTTCTCGAATTTCACGTCCTGGCTGGCGATTTTGGGCATGCCTTTGGGAAGTTTGGAAAGATCAAGCTCGACCAACGGAAGCGCCCGTGCGCTCTCGTAACTACCGAGGATGGAGGCGTAGATTTCGCGCCCTTCGATGTACTCCTCGATCAGTGCGGGAGAATCAAACTCGGTCTGGATATAGTTCACCCGCTCCATCAGCTCTTTCACGCTGGTGACGACGGCAGCGGCATCGATGCCGATGGAGCCATCTTCAGAGGTGGGCTTCACGATGAGCGGGAACGAGATGTCGTGGGCGTGGTCGATGTTACCGCGATAAGCGGTTGCGAAGTATGGCGACTGGATGTCGTGAAAAGCGAACATCTTTTTGGCGATGGATTTGTCCTGTGCCAGAATGTGCGCGTGCGGTCCAGCGCCGGTATAGGGGATATCGAGCAGGTCGAGGAATGCCGTGACGTGCATCTCCCTGGTGTCATCGCCAGCATAGGATTCAGTCAGATTGAAGATTAGATCGGCGCCGCACTTGGCTAGCCCGAGCAGCGACTGCGGGCGACCGTCGAGAACGTAGTACGACGGCTCGTGACCAAGCTTCTCCAAGGCTTCGAAGATTTCTTCGCGGTCGTGCTTTACCGGCTTCTTCTTGCGTGTCTTTTTCCCTTTGCGTTTGCGGGGCGCGGGAACTTCTTCCTCGACTTGAACGGGCTCTTCTTCCCACAGGTCGTACAGTACCGTAACTTTCAATTTCGCCATGCGTCCTCCAGTCGGTGGGCCGGCTATTGTCGGCACGCCTCAGGGATGAATGAACTTCCCACGAAGCAGGTAATTCATTGCGAGTGCTGTTGTGTAGACCGTGAACTCCGTAAGGTGCTCGGACTCGCGCCGGACGTCGACGCGCAGGCCCAGTTCCTCAACACGGCTGCAGATGGATTCCACGAGTCGCTTGACGATCGGACGTTGTACGCCGCTCCAATAAGCAACCTTGTCGATGATAGGTTTGCGATGCTGATGCAACATCTCAACGGCAGCTCGCACACCGTTCCGTCGCTTGGGAGAGACGTTGAAGATGTCCTGCAGGTCGGCATCCAGGGCAAGTTCCTGTACCGGGATCTCCTCCGGCAGGCTGAGGCGGTAGAACTCGCCGACGGTCGCCTCCATTTCATCGACAGTGATATCGGTGTGGCCGCGACGACGGGTGGGCTCGAGGTCGCCAACTCTGTGAGCGATGCGATCGACATATTGCAGTTTGGCCAGTGCGTCCCAGCCGTTGTAGCGCTTTCGCCATTGAGAGCGAGGCGTGAGCCAGACGGCAAACGTTTCGGCAAAGTCCTCATCCGGATGCTTCTGCGCGTACCACCCGGCCATGTGGCGAACGAACTTCCGCGAGAACGGGATGGGACGGTAATTGTCGCGATATGCGCGGCGAAAGGGACCGAAGATATTGCGCCACTCGGCCGACTTGTAGAGCTGGTAAGCGTAATTGAATGCGTGCCCGGCCTCATGCCGCATGTACATCATGATCTCGCGCGCATCTTCAAGATCGTTCATATCGCGTTCAAGGTGCGCCAAGTCGGGGTTGGCGAGGTAGAACGGAATGCCGATAACGGGCTCGCCGGATGGGCATCCCCATTCATCGGTGAGGTAGCACTGCGGGCGGAACTTGTGGACGCCTTTGGCTTCCAGTTCGCGATAAAGCTGCTGCACAAATCGCTCCAGCGGCGAACCCTCGAGCTTGAGCCCGAGTTCGCGAATGGGCTTGGCGAGGATCTCTTGGAATTCTGTCCGGGTTTTCTCGAAATCGCGCACTGGGCTATTCAGAGTTCTACACCACGGGGCCAGACTTGGCACATGGTGTATCACTTATGCAAACAACCCTGTGTGAATGCCGGCTCTCGAACATCCATCTCGCAAGGATTGTCGCGTCACGTAATCTCGCTGCCTTGGGGGCATCGATGAGCATGACCTGAACCCAGCCTGGAAGTTTGTCACTGCACTCAGTTGGCGGATATATACAACCTAACTATGAATACACGTCTCAAACTTTGAGATAGACGGCCCTTGCATCCGCTGTTGGGGCGCTTCCAACAAGTTAGCAATATAGATAAGGAGAAGACGATGTTCTTAGGAATAGGAATTGTGCTGGTCTTGCTGTGGCTAGGTGGGTTTGTGATGTTCCACACGGCAGGTTTCTTGATCCATATCTTGCTCGTATTTGCTGTAATTTCATTTGTGCTCCACTTTGTACGCGGCCGAACTTCGACGGTCTAGAGTCTCTTTCCGCTGTCTGCCGGTTGACCCCGAATCGTTGCGTACCTCGGGGTTGACCCCATTTCTGGATCCTTCATGCACGTTCACCTGCCACTTGATCTTCGACGACAGCGATGGCCTTCCAACGAGCGCCGTTTTACGGCGAGTCTTCTTCAAAAAAAAGGCGATCACCGAAGCGATCGCCTTGCGTTCAAGTGAATCGGATTAGAAGTCGACGTGGAGGGACATCTGGACCTGACGAGGGCTGCCGATGGTGTGGGTCACAATGCCGAGGCCGGACGGGAAGCTGTACAGCGAATTGCATGGTCCCGTCCCGGTGCAGCCGCTGGGCAGCACGGGTTCGCCTGCGGACGGGAATGCGTTGTAGAAAGCATTCTGTGAAACTTCGTTGCCGGGAATGTCGAAGCTGGTGGTGTTGGTTAGGTTGTAGACATCGAACGTGTACTTGAGGCTGTAACGTTCGGTTATCTTGGTTTCCTTCACCAGCGAAGCGTCGGCCCGCTTCTGGAATGCCTGGCGGAAGATATTGCGCTGGCCACTGGTGAATCCCGTTTCATATGGATCGGAGGTGGGAATGGCACCATTCAGCCCTCCTGCCGCCAGCAAAGGCAAAGTGAAGCATGAGGCTTTCAATGCTGCGCCTGACGGTCCGAGCACAGGTGTCCAGGCACCGGAGTGCCCGCTCAGCGCCGTCTTCGCGGTGCATCCGTTGGCCAATGGCACGACGGGGTTGGTAATGCCGTCCGCGGTCGAATAGTAGATGCTGCCGATGGCGCCAGAGAAATCGATGACGCTGTAAGGCTGGCCACTCTGCAACACGGTCATGCCCACGAGCGACCATCCGTTCACCAGTTTCCCTGCCACGGAGTGCGTGTTAGCAATTCCCGGGATCTGGTAGATGTAGTTGAACGTCGTGACGTGGGTGCGATCGTAATCCGAAGACCCGTAGCCGCTGCGAAGATTCAGGGGATTGTTGCCGTTGTAGAAGAGACCGAGGCCACTCTGCTCATCAAGAGCATGCGACCATGTGTACGACACGCCCACCTGGAGGCCGTGACTCATTCGCTTTTCGACATGGGCCTGCAGCGCGTTGTAGGCGTCGACACCCGCGGCAACATAGGAGAGGGACTCGGCCGCGTAGCCGATGTAGGGAACGCGGAGGTCGACGTTTCCGCCTTCGTAGTTCGCCTGGTAGCCGGTGCCATCGGGCAGGCTGGCGCCCAGCACATCGTAGCCGTAGCTATAGTTCTGCTGGTATGCGCCGCCGCCAAGCGTGGGGCTGGTAGGAGACGCGATCTTCGACTGATTGAAAGGCAGTGGAATGACCTGGTGGCGTCCGAGGTTACCCACATAGCCAAGCTCAATGGCGAGATCGTTGCGCGGTTGCCACTGGACATCGAGCGTGTAGTTGAAGGTGTAGGGCAGCTTGTTAGCACGGTTGTAAACGCCGAGCGAAATGGGTTGACCGTTGTTCACTACGCCGGGAGCGCCGTCACCATAGTTCTCGATGCTGTAGGCGTTAGGCAGATAGTTGGCGAGGTCCGAAGCCTTGGGATTGGATGGGGCGGGATGCTGAAGCGTGGTGCCGTAGGGATTCTCCAGGTTCCCCTCTTGATCGGTCGGCAGACCGGTGGGCGGACCGTAGCCGCCGTTTCCGCCGCAGGTTGGGATGAAATAGGCCCCGAAATCGCCGTAGAGCGATTGCGAGGATGTGGGGCAGCTCGAGACATTGACGAAGGGGAGCTGCTGGTTCACACCGAATGGTCCGCCTGTGACGGTTCCGATGGCGTATCCGGGCGAGAGATAGCTGAACAGTTCGCCGCGGTCGTAGTACATTCCGGCGCCGGCGCGCACTACAACCTTGCTGTGGAACATCGGTGGCTGCCATGCGGCGCCGATGCGGGGAGCAATGCCCCACTGGCGGCCAGTGAGCGTTGTCGGACTTACACCTTTGGTGCCGTTTGCATTGTTTCCTGCAATGATGAGGCCGGTATTCTCGATAACGTCGTTGGCGGCGTTGTAGCTGTATGAGGCGGGGTCGAAATTGAAAATGCGGCCGTATTTCTCGGTGAGCCCGCCATCCCAGTCATAGCGAACGCCCGCGGTTAGAGAAAGAGTCGGGGTGATCTGGAACTTGTCCTGTACATAACTTCCGAGCTGATTGGCACGGTAGTAGCGGCTGGCGTTGCCCTGCAGGAACGAGGTAACGTAGAAGCCGGTGGCCGAGCTGCCGGGCGATACAAAGCCCTGCACAAACTGGCTGAAATCGTCCGCGGCGATGGTGCCAGTGCCGGTGCGCTTGTCGATGGTGTTCAGCTGCGTGTAAGTGTAGCTCGCGCCGAAGCTGACGGTGTGCTTTCCGAGCATCCAGATGGCCGTGCCTGAAGGAGCGAGGCGGTTCTGGAATACGCCGGTGTTGGAAGACTGGCTCTCCGCGTTGGGGCCGATATTCAAGTAGACATTTGTGACGCCGCTAGGCTGGTACTGGCCCAGAATGTTGTAAATGGAAATGCCCGGAAAGTAATTTGATCCGAACATGTTGATCGCGCCATTTCCCGCGGTACCACCCGGGATGGAATTGGGACCGAATGCCTGCTCGTTGTCGGCCCAGTTCTTCTCGCGGATGAATCCCAGAGTCTCGGTGGTGCTGAGGTTAGGCTTCACCAGGTAGCTGTTCGTGATGGAAGCAACCTGCGCGCCGGAGTCAAGGTGCTCCGGAAATCCAGGAACGCTCGAATACGAGTACGGCGAGATGGTCGGATCGTGTTGGTAGAAGTACTTCAAGCTCAGCGTATCTTTTTTCGTTGCGTTGTAATCGATGTCGGCCACGGCCAAGTCAGCTGTAAAGCGGCCGGTGCCCGGGAGAAAGGCGTTATCAAGATGCGTGATGGTCGGGGGAATGCCGCCGAGGGCATCGTTGGGGATGAGCCACTTACCGGGTTCGCCAGGGAGTGCGGGTGAATTAAACAGGGCAAGGGCGTTGTGGTCGATGCTCGAGACAGAGACGTTAGGGTTTTCGATATTCTCGCCGAACGCATTGTTGGTGATGTCGGTCAACGCACTCGCTGAACGGTCGTCGGAGAGGCCAACCGGCACATCGAGGAAGGAGTCACCGATTTCCTGATCTGACACGTGCAGGTGCTGATACGAAACGAAGCCGAAGAGCTTGTCCTTGATGATCGCTCCGCCGAACGTGCCACCGAGGATGTAACGATGCAGTTCCGGAACCTTGTCGTAGGCAGGAACGCTTGGATCCTGGTTGAAGAAAAACGGGGCAGCGTTGATCCAGTTCGTGCCGCGATGTCCATAGAGTGTGCCGTGATAGTTGTTCGTGCCCGAGGTCGTACTGAGATCGATGTGCGCACCCGAGGTTGAACCCTGGGTGGCATCGTACATGGATGCGTTGACGCGCACTTCCGCAATCGTCTCTGGCGCCGGGGTCGGAATGGCATTGCCGATGGAAAGGTAGATGGAGGCCGCGGAAGGAATTTCTCCGCCTCCGCCACCAGGGCTTGTTTGGACGCCGGTGCTGTTGATGACGCGCGCCGAGGATACCTGGCTGGTGCTCTTGCCATTGAAGAGGTTGCTGGCATCGACACCGTTCAACAGAAAGCTGTTCGACGTGTCGCGCTGGCCGTTCGCCCAGATGGGCGCATTGCCCAGGCCGGAGTTTGCGCCGGTTCCGCCACCAAGTTCTGCGCTGACGCCGCTTGACTGCGTAGCCAATCCGGTAAAGCTGCCGGTCGCCAGCGGAACTGCTTCGATCTCTGTTTTATCGAGGACATAACCCACGGTGGTGTCGACGGCATTCATCAGCGGCGACGCTTCCACTTCAACGGTGGTGGTAGTCTGACCGACTTTGAGCGCTGCGTTTACGGTTGCGGTGCGATTGGCCTGCACGGTGATGTGTTGGGTCTTCTGCAGGTCGTATCCGTCGGCCTTGTAGGTCAGCGTGTAGGTCCCGATGGGCAGGTTCACCAACGCGTAGGTTCCGGATCCATTGGTGGTGGTGGTACGCGTAAGCGATGTCGCCTCATCCAGGGCGGTGACTGCGACATTAGGAATGACGCCTCCGGACGCATCGGTTACCTCGCCGGTGATGCCTCCAAGGGTCTGCTGTGCGATGGCTGGAAGAACGCAAAGCGCCGCTGCAATTGCAAACAACCGGGAAAAGATAGACGAACGAATACGGATGGAATTTCTCAATTTGCTGGCCTCGAAATTGGGTCTTCCTGGAATTCTTTGAACTGAAATGGGTTGTTACCCATGAATTCAACGTTCCTGAATCACTGACGAATCGACGGTGAATCCTCGATGAGAGACACCTGTGCTGACGGTCTTCGGCCCGAATCTAGAATTCTCAGCGTGCCTCAAGAATATCAATCGCTGCATAAAATTCATCTAAGGATTCCTGTGTTTAAAGGGGTTGCGGAAGGTGAGCGGGGACACCCGATAAGCCAATATGGACGGGATTTCCTGACAAGCGGAGCCTTTTGCACAGGGTAGAGACGTGCGTAAGCCGGATCGGGGTCTGATGAAGAGTCGCAGACTGATTTTTCAATGGACAGGAGTTGATGCGCCGAGGCTAGGATTGTGCGTACTGCATTCCCGCACTTTCGGCGACGCGCAATTGGCAGTGATCGGAAATTCGCAACCTTAGCAATGCAGAGGTTTCACCGATGATGACGCGCTCAGCGAAGTTACTGCTGCTAGCAGGGATCGCGTTTTATTACACGCTGGTGGTCTTCAACAATCTCACTGATTTCAATTCAAACTATGAGTTCATCCGGCATGTGCTGTCGATGGATTCGACCTTTCCGGGCAATCACGCGATGTGGCGGGCAATGCGGTGGCCCGTCATCCATCTAGTTTTCTACTGGATGATCATCGCCTGGGAATTCGCGACGGGCATACTCGCGTGGTGGGGGCTCATTTGTCTCTTACGAGTGCTTCGCGGACCGGCGATTGCTTTCAACACGGGAAAACGTGTGGCTGTTGCTGCGCTCACGCTGTCGCTGCTGATGTGGCTCGTGGCTTTTCTCGATGTGGGCGGGGAGTGGTTCCTGATGTGGCAATCGCGCACCTGGAACGGCCAGGATGAGGCATTCCGCATGTTTGTGATTGTCGGGTTCGTGCTGTTGTTGCTGTTGCAGCCGGACACCGATACACAGGCGTAATACTCTAGCCGCCAACGCCCCGGGCCTGTTTGCGGCGAACTGCATACCAGACGAAACCTCCCGCAATATAGATCAGAAAAATGTACGGAAGACGCGCGTGGGCGATGTCGGCGGTCGAACGCAGATCGAAGACGGCGATCAGGATTACGACGAGAACAGCCAAGACGCTGGCGATAGCGACGAAGTGCGAATGCTGTCCGCGAGCCCGACGGGCAAACGGCAGAGCTGCGGCGACAAGCGCATATGCAGTAAGGAATCCAAAGACCGAGAGTGATCCCAGAAGGTCATAGACGTCGGAACCGCTGATGCCACGCACCGACATGACGGCCGTCGGCAGAAAGACCAGGCAGGTGGAAAGCACAACGGCGGCGACGGGAGTGCCATGGCGCGCGCTGGTCTTTTCAAAGACAGACGGGAGCAGCCGTTCGCGAGCCATCCGCAACAGTACGCGAGACGCAGCAGTGACGCAGGCAAGCACACAGGCGACCATGCTGATAAGCGCGCCGAAGTCAATGGCCGTGCCGAGAGGCGAGATGCCTGCCCTGGTGGCAAGCAGGTGCAGAGGGCTCGTGGTGTCGCTGAGTTTGCCGGATTCGCCGCGGAAACCAAGGACCTCAGAGTACGAGCACAGTACGAAGAAGATGCCGGCGAGGATGGCGCATTGAATTACAGCGCGAGGAATGGTGCGGAGTGGATTGCGCGCTTCGCCGCCGAGGGTGGTGGCGCTTTCGAAACCGACGAAGCTGAACATGGACAGCACGAGTGCGGGCCCAAGGTTAGCGAAGGAAACTCCGCGCAGGTGGAACTGGTCCATATCGAGATGAAAGCCGAAGCGAATGGGCATAACGGTGAGGACGATGCAGATGAGGCTGACCGAACAGATTTCGATCCAGAGCATCAATTCGGCGGACAGCTTGACATCGCGATATGCGACAAAGGCGGCGGCAAGGCAGACAGCGGTCAGAGTAACAAGAACCGGCGGAGTCCAGTGGAAGAATTGCAGCGAGAGCACGCCGGTATAGTAGAGCGCTCCGCCGGCGACCGAGGCCGCGGTGGCAAGGTATGCGAGCAGAAGTCCCCATGCGGCCGCTACACCGAAGATGGGCGGAAGCGTTTCGGCAGTGTAGGTGTAGAGCGATCCCGGTGAAGCGGAAAGGCGCGCGAAGCGGCTGACACAAAAGCCGACGAGCAAGGTTGCCCCTGTGGCGAGCAGGTAAACGAACCACGTCGCGTTCCCGGCGATGGCGAAGACCAGCGGAATTGTGAGCGAGGGCGAAGTAGAAGGCGCCATCGCGGATACCGACTGAGCGAGCGTCTCGAGCGGACCGAGGACGCCGGCATGCAGGCCGTAGCTTTCCTCTGTTCCTGTCCTCGGGTACACCTCGGCCACCGCGCTCTTTTGGTCGCTCACCGTTCAACCTTTCGCTGCGAATTCGTTTGCCCGGTGAAGCTAGTCTTGCTTGCTCCTTCGGTTGGAGTCAAGGAAAGCGATAGACTGATGCGGATGTCAGTCGCCGCCATCATCGTCGCCGCGGGTGCGAGCAGCCGTCTGGGGCATCCGAAACAACTGGTGCTGGTTCATGGCGAGCCGTTGTTGCAGCGTGCCATCCGATGTGCGGTTGGAGCCGCTGCGGTGCCCGTTTTTGTGGTGCTCGGAGCGCATCGCCAAGATATCCGGAATGCGATCGATTTCGGATCTGCGAGAGTTCTCGCGAATGACGATTGGGAAGAAGGGCTGGCTTCGTCGATTCGGGCTGGCATTAAGGCTGTGGATGCGGGAACCGTGGCCGCGGGTGTATTGCTGATGACGTGCGATCAACCACGGGTGACAGCGGAACACCTGCGGAAGATGATCGAGGGTTTTGATGCGCAGGCGGGGACGGCGCTGATTGCATCGATTTATGCGGGCGTTCGGGGAACTCCTGCGATATTTCCGCGCGCCATGTTTGCGGATCTGCTCGGGCTTCGCGGCGACAAGGGAGCGCGCGGGCTGCTGGCGAAAGCGTCGCTGCCAGTGATGGAGATTCAGCTCGAAGGTGGCGAGCTTGACATCGACCGGCCGGAAGACCTGGCGGAGCTTGGGTAAAGATCAGCGCTCGATGGTGGCTTCGATATAGCCGTGCGGCTCGTCAATGGGAACGAAGATGTGGTTGGGGTTGTTCTGCGCGAAGGGGCTGAGATCCGCGAGCAGATGGTGGAGGTTGGGCATGGTGAGATGGATGCGCGCGATCTCCGGAGCAGCGGCCAGTGCGGCTTTGCCCATGTCGAAGAGCGTGTGCTGAACGCTCATGCTATTGTGCGCGGCGAATTCCCTGAGCACAGCGGCTATGATGCGCGATCGGACTTCAGGGAAATTTTGTGAGGGAGAGATGTAATCCCATCGAATGGTGGCGCGCGTGCCGAAGATGCGGTCGGTCGCAGGCTTGAGAGTGGTGAGGCGGTCTTTGATGTAGCCGGTGAAAGCGGATTTGGTGGTCTTCAGAATCGTCAATCCATCGACACCGGATGTGACGACCCAGTTTCCTGTGCGGTCTCGCTCGGTGCGCGCCGTCTGCAACTCAGGACCGCCCAGCTTGAAGGTGGTCGCATCGAGTTCACCGTCGATCTTCAGGCGTTTCCAGTTCTTTTCTTCGATCTCGATACTTGCCTTGGAAACCTGGGGATTGTTGTTGACAAGGTAATCGCCAAGCTCCATCGCGAATTCTTCAATGGTGGCGGCGCTGGAACCACGCGCGATGGAGTAGACCGTGTTCTTCATCGTGTCTGTCGGGAGGATCTTACTGTTGTCGGCTTCAGTGAAGCTCGTTTCGAAGTCGCCGTGCAGCAGAACAGACACAGTCCACTCATTGAAGTCCTGTTGATCGGCCGTTCGAGTAATGCGCGACAGGCGAACGCGAGATTTTCCGTAGCGATTTTCACCCAGTCTGGCCACGATCAGCTTCCTCGGTAGGTCGTGTAGCTGTTGTCGCTCAGGAGGAGCGGAAGGTGATAATGCGCATCGTTGCCGCATTCGAAGGCGATCGTGATTTCGGGATAAATGGTGGTGCGGCCCTGGCGGGCTAGATAATCGCCGATTTGGAACGTGAGACGGTAGTGGCCTGCGGTGGCTTCGATCACGAGACTGGGGCAGCGACCGTCGTGGTCAGTTTTTCCGCCCGCAACTTCTGTCCATTGGCCGTTGTCTTGTTTTTCCAGTCTGACCGCAATGCTCGCGGCAGGTTTTCCAAGAACGGTATCGAGGACGTGCGTCGTGATCTTGCTCATGACACCAACCACTTTCCGAGACGAATCTGCATGATCTGCCGCTGCTGTTCGGCGGCTTCTCTTAATTCTGCCACGCGCGCGTTGGTAAGACGCCGCTGAAGAATGGCGAGCATCTCGTCGGCGCTCTTGCCGGTGGCGCAGACGATGTAGGTGAATCCGAATCGCTGTTCATAGAGCGCGTTGCCTTCGGCGAGTTGGCGCATGGTGCTTTGGGCTGCGGTGGTGGTGCCGGACTGCTCCCCTTGAGACCAGGATGAGAATTGTTCTGAGGCAGTTGGCGCCTTGCGTTCGCCGATGCGGGGATGGCAGGCGAATGCTTCGAGCCAGTCGGATTCGCCCATCGCTGCCCAAACGCGGTCGGCTGCTTCGCTCAGTTTGGCGATCGTGAGGATGGGGCGGAGGGCGACCATCTGATCGGCCCAACGTTGCGCACCACAGCATGCGAGCATTGCCTGGCTGGCTTCGGAAGCGTCAGCGGCGTTCCAGGCGTCGAGCACAGGATTCATTGAGCTGAATACTCCGAATTCAGGCCGCGCAGGAATTCTTCGAGGAGATTTGCGCCAACACTCTTGCGATATTGCGCGTTGGAGCGGATGTCGTCGATGGGCTGCGCTTCGGCGAGCAGAGCATCGCGCGCGGTTTCGATGAGGCTGGGGCTGAGCGTGTGTCCAAGCAGGGTGGCCTCTGTTTTAGCGAGACGGGCAGGGAAGGGCGCGAGGCTCGCGGCGGCTACACGAATCTCTTCGATTGCGCCGTCTTTCATCAGCGCAGTTGCACCGAGTGCGACTTTGGAGATGGCCATGGCGCGCCGTGTGCCCACTTTGCGCAGATATTGGCGGTGATTCGCGAAGCGGCGCGGCAGGTGCACGGCGTAGAGAAGCTCGTCGGCGGTCATGGCGTTCTGCTTGTAGCCAGTGTGGAATTCGCGGTAGGGCATACGCCGCTTGCTGCGGACGGAGACGAGTTCGATTTCCGCGTCGTAGACGAGAAGTGCTGGCGAAGAGTCGGCGGCTGGCGAACCGTTGACGAGATTGCCGCCGAGGGTAGCGCGCGCTTGATTGGCGATGGAACCGATCCAGCTTGAGGCTTTGTCGAGCAGGGGAAAGTCGGCCGCGACGATGGGATTGGATCGGAGATCGCTGAAGGTGGTTCCGCCGCCGATGATGAGTTTGTCGGGACCGGCGTCGGTGAAGCGGAGTTCGTCGATGCCCCAAAGGCTGACGAGTTTGCCTGCGGTTAGCCGGCCTGCCGCAAAGGCAACCATCAATTCGGTGCCGCCGGCGATGGGCGTCCACTGACCCGGCGCTTCGGCAAGCAGACTGAGCACGGCAGGCAACGATCCCGGTGCGACGAGTTCGTGCTCGGCGGCGTTACCCCGCATGCGTCTCCTGCGTAGTGCTTGTGGCGGCGGAAAGCACAGATTCGAAGATACGCATGAAGCCGGTGCAGCGGCAAAGATTACCCGCGAGGCCTTCACGGATTTCAACAATCGTGGGGTGCGGATTGTGCGCG
Source organism: uncultured Acidobacteriaceae bacterium (assembly GCA_963838295.1). Taxonomy (GTDB): domain Bacteria; phylum Acidobacteriota; class Terriglobia; order Terriglobales; family Acidobacteriaceae; genus Telmatobacter. The sequence continues at coordinate 1,486,088 of CAWIQS010000013.1, read as the reverse complement.
AGCAGATGTTTGGCGGCCATCAGCATGCCGGGCGTGCAGATGCCGCACTGCGCTCCGCCGCACTGGAGAAATGCATGTTGCAAGGGATGGAGAACGCCGTCGCGCGCGAGCCCTTCAACGGTCTCGATTTTCGTGCTCGCGGCTTGCAGTATGGGAACGAGGCAGCTGTTGACGAGATCGCCATCCATGCGGACGGAGCACGAGCCGCATTCGCCTTCGCCGCATCCCTCCTTTGTGCCGGTCAGGTGCAGGTCTTCCCGCAGCACGTCGAGCAGGCGCTTCATGGGCGGGACGGAAACGGTGAGATTGGCGCCGTTGATGTTCAACTGGATGGTTATTGCCGCGCTCATACGGTTGCGGGCTCCTCAACCTTTGGAGCTATGCTCAATTTTGCGAACAGATCTTCGGGAAGCAGCGGAATGGAATTGAAGCTAACGCCGATGGCGTCGCGGATGGCATTGAGGATCGCGGGCGCTGGACCGTCGTGGGGCAATTCGCCGATGCCTTTGGCGCCGAATCCGCCGTGCTCGAAGGGGAGCTCTTCCCAGAAGACATGGATCGGCGGCACGTCTTCGGCGGTCGGCATGATGTAGTTGGTCATCTGGTTATTGGCCATGCGGCCATTCTGCAGGATTACTTTTTCGTAGAGCGCATACCCGATGCCTTGGGCGATGCCACCCTCGATCTGGCCGGCTGCGAGAATGGGATGAATGACGCGGCCTGCTTCCTGCGCGGACCAGAAATCTTCGACTTCAGCGGAGTAAGTGACGCTGTCAACAGCGACCTGAGCGATTTGAACCGACCATCCGAAGGCGGGATAGGCTTCGCCACGATACTTCTGGTCGTCCCAGAAGATGCCGGGCGGCGCATCGTATCGGCAGAGGGAAACGACTTCGCCGGCTTTTTCCCGGAGTAGTTTGCAGGCGGCAAAGAACTGTTGGCGCGAAAATTGTTCCGGCAGGCCGGCTTGTTCGTGAAGCAGGGAAAGCAACTGCTGCGATGCCCGCTCGATGAGGCGGCCAATGACCATGGCAGTGCGCGAGGCGACGGTGGGTCCACTATTGGGGACAATGCGAGTATCGGGTGGGGCCATCACGACGTCGTCATAGTCAACTCCGAGGATTTCAGCGGCAACCTGCGTGAGCACGGTGTTGGTGCCCTGGCCGAATTCCGTGCTTGAAACGAGAACACGCACCTTGTGGTCGGCGGTAACGTCGATGCCGGCGAGCGAATTGAGGTAGCGTTCGCCGGAGCCTGTAAAGCCGGAGCCGTGATAGAAGGCGGCGATGCCCATGCCGCGTCTGATTGCACTGCCCGGGTTTTCTTTCGCGAACTGTGCGCGCTTGTTGTGGTAGTCGCTTTCGGCGAGAACGCGATCGAGCAGCTTGTCGAGGATGACGGGTTCGCGCATCAACTGTTCGGTTGCGGTGGTTTCTCCCTGGTGGATGAAGTTTCTGCGCCGCAGTTCGACGGGATCCATGCTGATGGCAGCAGCGATTTCATCCATGTGGCGTTCGACGGCGAATATGGTTTGTGGTGCGCCGAATCCGCGAAACGCGCCATATGGGACTGTGTTGGTGGCCCAGGCATGAGAGCGGATGCGAACGTTAGGACAGACGTAAGGGCCGGGCGAATGCAGCGTGGCGCGCGAAAGCACCGTAGAGGAGAGCGTGGAGTAAGCGCCGCCGTCGGTCGCGATGTCAATGTCCATGGCAAGGAGTTTGCCGCTGGCGTCTAGCGCGGTGCGATGCCGGACGCGCGAGGGATGGCGCTTGGTGGTTGCGGCGAGATCTTCGATGCGATCGTAGATCATCTTGACGGGATGTCCACACTTCATGGCGAGAAGAGCGGCGTGGGACGCGATGACGGACGGGTAGTCTTCCTTGCCGCCAAAAGCGCCGCCCGTTTCGGTCTGGATCACGCGCACTTTTTCAGGCGGGAGATTGAAGACGGCGAGCAAGGATTTGTGCACGTAGAAGGGACACTGCAGAGATCCCCACACTGTGAGGCCATTTTCCACGCTGTACTCGGCAATGACGCCGTTGTTCTCGATGTAGAGATGCTCCTGCGCGCCGGTGCGGTATTCGCCTTCAACGATATGGGCGGCCTGGGACCAGACAGAATCGACGTCGCCTTTTTCGAGTCGAAAACTTTTGAAGCAGTTGTCGGCGCCCCAGATGACCGCTTGTTGTTTCTCGCTTTCTTCGATGGTGAAGACGGGCGGCAACAGATCGTATTCGATATGGACAGCATCCACCGCTTCACGAACCTTGTGCTTGTCTGGGTGGGCGATGAGCAGGATGGCTTCTTCGCAATGATTGACCTGGCCGTCGGCAAGGCAGGGCTGGTCAGCAACGATCATCTGGATGCTGTTTTCGCCTGGGACGTCGGCAGCAGTGACGACGGTGAATTCAGGCCAGTTGATATCGCGATCGAAGCCGATGGAGCGGATGAAGGCGCGCGGGACTGCGCTGCGAACGGTGGCGCCGTGCCACATGCCTTCACGCTGTATATCGTCGATGTAGCGGGCCGTACCCCGCAGCTTGTCCACACCTTCCTTGCGCGGGACGGAGGTGCCAACGATGCGGTTTTTCGCAGGCGTGCTCATGGTTGGGGAAGTGCGAAACGCCGTACAGGTTGACGCATAGCATACAACGGTGCGAGGAACTTTGAAAGCCTTCGGGCTATGAGGCCAAAGTTGCGAGTGTTCGCGCGAGCACATGAACGCCGCTGCCGATCCACTCAGGCGAGGCGAATTCGTCAGGGCGGTGACTAACGCCACTGCGGCAGGGAATGAAAAGCATGGCGACCGGAGTGATGCGTGCCATGAAGAGCGAGTCGTGATAGGCGCGGCTGACCATGCGCTTGCAGCTTTTACCGGCGGCCTGCGCGGCCTGTTCCATGGCATCGAGGATTGCGAGGTCGCAAGCAGCAGGGGGATCGGCGTTGACCATCTCCGTCGCAATAGAAACTCCGCGTCGCTCGGCCGTTTCCTTGCAAGCGGTTTTCAGCTTGTCGATAACCGCATCCCGCCGCGCGTCATCGATGTCACGAATGTCGGTTTCGAGGCGCACGCGGGAGGGAATGCTGTTGACGGCAGCGGGAAAGACTTCGCAGACACCGACGGTTCCCACGGTGTCGATGGCGCCGGTGGACTTCGCCGCAGCTTCGAGCGCGAGAATCAGTTCGGCAGCCGCGGCCAGCGCATCTTTGCGACCGGGCATCAGCTTGCCGCCGGCGTGGCCACCTTCGCCTTCGATAACGATGCGCATGCTAGCCGGCGCGGCGATGTGCGTGACGAGTCCGACATCGATGCCCTCCTGCTCAAGGATGGGGCCTTGCTCGATGTGGAGTTCGATGAACTGGTGGAAGCGGCCAAGCGAAAGCGCAACGGATTCGAGCGAGCCTTCAAATCCCGCTGCGTTGCGGAGTTCTTCGAGTCCGAGTCCCTCTTTGTCGCGCAGGGCCAACGCCCGTTCCGGGCTAAGTACGCTGGCCATCATGCGGCTGCCGAGGCAGCCGATGCCGAAGCGGGTTGGTTCCTCGGCAGTAAAGATGACGAGTTCGATGGAGCGGCGCGGTTTGAAGCCAAGCTCCTGCAAAACGCGGATGGCTTCGAGTCCGCCGAGGACGCCGACGCATCCGTCGTAGAGACCGGCATTGGGAATGGCGTCGATGTGCGAGCCGGTGCCGATCGGCGCGAGGTCGGGTTCGGTTCCACTCCAGCGCGCGAAAGTGTTGCCGATGGCGTCTTCGTGCACACTGAGTCCGGCTTCGCTGCAGAGGCCTTTGACATAAGCGCGAGCGCGCCTGTCGGCTTCGCTGAAGACAATGCGTGTGACGACAGGCGGCTCGGCTGCGGAGATTTGCGCGAGCGCATGGAGTTCGTCGATGAGGCGGTCGATAGAAAGTGTGTGGGGCAACACGGGGCGCGGGTCCATCATCATGCTCCCAGCGGATGCCTGCGCCAATCTTTATAGATGAGGTATTTCGCAGGCTTCTTGCCGATGGCGCCAAACCATTGGGGACAGAAGGGAGCCATCCAGATGAAGTCGCCAGCCTCGACCGGGTACCACGAGTCGCCGAGGCGGTAGATGCCGCCGCCTTCGAGCATCAGCAGGCCGTGTTCCATCACGTGCACTTCGACCATGCTGAGTCCAGCGCCGGGATCGTAGGTCATGGTATTGACGGCGAAATCGTAGGCATCGGTGTTGGGGATGAGCGAACGAACGCGCAGGGACGAATCGCCCATCAACGGAACTTCTGCGATGCTCGATTCATTCCCGATAATCACTTCCGGGGATGCTTCCCCTCGGATCGGCTCATGGATTTTTTCAATCAGCGCGGCTTTTGCGGCGCTCATCCCAGTAACGGTGTAATCGGCGCCTGGGGGGAGATAGGCGAATCCGCCGGGACCGAGCAGATGACGGCTCGGGCCGTTCGTCAGATCGAGTTCACCCTCGAGGACGTAGAGGAAACGCTGTCCGGACGCGGGCGCGAGGGTGCCCCCGTCTGAGAATTCGGCAGTCATCTGGGAAAAATTCGCGCCCAGTTGTGGACCGGCGTGCACGATGAATTCGACTCCCGTTGCGCCCGGCAATGGAATGCGGACGAAGGTGTCTGGAGTCTGCAGCAGGTGGTCGTGCTTGAGGCTGCTTCGGGTTGATCCCAGATGATGCAATCGTGACCTCGCTTGTGTTTTCCGATTCTAACGAACGTCGGCTGCGAGCCGTTGGAGAAATCTCTCGCCTACGCAAAGCGCTGCTTCCACATCCTCGTCGCGGACAGCCTCGTCAGGATGATGACTGAGGCCGCCGGGGCTGCGAAGAAAGAGCATGGCCGTGGGCATGAGTCCGGCCATGATCATGGCATCGTGGCCGGCGCCGCTTGGCATCGCTTTGGCGGGAAAGCCAGCGGCTTCGATTGCGTTCGTCATGAATGCGGTGAGGCGCTCGTCCATCGGTACGGAAGGTTCGTCCATCTTTTGAGTCCATTCGAGCTTGAGGCCGCGGCGTTCAGCGATTGATTTGGCCACATGCAGCAGGTCGTCGACCGCGGCTTTCCGTGTCGTGTCGCGAACGTGGCGGATATCGAGGCTGAGCTCGACAGATCCGGCGATAACGTTGCCGGCGTTCGGGTGTGCTTCAAGCTTGCCGACGGTGGCGACGAGCTCCTCTGTCTTGAGCGCGAGGGCCTCGACTTTGGCGATCCACTCGGCAGCCGCGGCGAGAGCATCGTGGCGCAGGTGCATCGGCGTAGTGCCCGCGTGGTTGGCGTGGCCGGTGAACTTGAGGTCGAGGCGGGTCTGGCCGACGATACTCGTCACGGCGGCGACCATCAGGCCTTCGGTCTCGAGCACCGGTCCCTGCTCGATGTGCAACTCGATGAAACCGGCGGCGCGTTGGTCGGCGACGGCATCCTGGAGATTTCCGGGATCGAGGCCGAAATCCGCAATGGCCTGACGGATCGAGGTTCCTTTGGCATCTTTGTGCGCGAGGATGGATGGATCGAGCCGGCCGGCAACGGCACGGCTGCCGATGAAGGGGAAGCCAAACCGCACACCTTCTTCTTCAGAGAAAGCGATGACTTCGAGCGCGAGCGGAAGACGGAGAGCCTTTGCCGACTCGACCAGTACGAGAGCTAATACCACGCCGAGGACGCCATCGAAGGCGCCTGCATCAGGGACGGTGTCGATGTGCGAGCCGAGAAGGAGCCGCACGGTAGACGGGGGTTCAGCGGGCTTCCAGAGTCCGCGGAGGTTGCCGACGGCATCGAGGTGCACGGACATGCCGAGGCTTTCCATGCGTGAACGCAGGCGCTGATGAACCTCGCGAACCGGAGGGGTGAGAAAGCGCCGGGTGGTTCGGCCGGGTTCCTCGGTAATGGTTGCAATGAGCCGACACTCTTCGATGGCTCGTCTTGCGCGATCGCTCACGGGCGCACCAGCTCTCTGCCACGTGGGTTGCCGATGCATTGACCGGAGTGAAAGATGCGTTCGCCGCGCAGCCACGTCTCCTGGACCCGCCCGCGCAACTTCGAACCAAGATAGGGCGAGATCTTATGGCGGAAGTGAAGATCATCTTCGGTCACGGTCCATGCAATGTGGGGATCGAAGACGACGAAATCTGCGTCAGCTCCCACGGATAGTGTTCCTTTTTGGCCGAGCAGTCCGGCGAGACGTGCTGGCCTCGCCGCCATCCACTTGCCGGTTCTGGCCGCAGCATCGTCGGTGCTCAACCCCCGTTGACGCATTGCTGTCCACAGTACGGGTAGCGCCAAGCCAAGGCTTGCAATCCCACCCCAGGCGAGGTCGAAGCGACCCTCATCGCGACGCTTCATCGCAGGCAGGCAGGGCGAATGATCGGTGGCTACCAGGTCGATGAGGCCGGACTCAAGTGCTGCCCAGAGTCTCTGTCGATTGGCTCCGCTCCGAATCGGCGGCGCACACTTGAACTCCGTGGCGCCAACGGGGATTTCCTCCGCTGCAAACGTGAGATAGTGCACGCAGGTTTCCACCGTGATGGGCACGCCGTGGCTGCGCGCTTCGGCAAGCATGGGCAACGCCGTGGCGCTGGAGAGATGCACGATGTGTATCGGCGTTTGATACTCCCGCGCCAACTGGATGAGTAGCTCGATGGCGTCGACTTCGGCAGCATCTGGCCGCGAGGCGAGCCAGGTTGAATATTTCTGCCAATTCGCACGGGACTGGTTGAGAGCCGCAGTCGCAGCTTCGACGGGGGCAGCAACTTCCGCGTGGACCAGTAATGGCAAACGCGTGCCGCGAAGTCTATCGAGCGCCAGACGCAAGTCATTCTCATCCACCCAGGCGAAGCCATCGATGCCGGAGTGGATCATGAAGCATTTGAATCCCGGGACGCCGGCCTCGGCGAGAGGGGGCAGTTCCGCCGCATTACCCTGCACCACGCCACCCCAGGCAGCCCAGTCGACCCAGGCGTTTCTCCGAGCCGCTGTGCGCTTGGCTTCGAGGGCTGCGACAGTGATTGTTGCGGGCACGCAGTTCAAGGGCATGTCGACTACGGTTGTGACTCCGCCTGCGGCTGCAGCGCGGGTGGCGGTATCGAAGCCCTCCCAGTCGCGGCCAGGATCGTTGATGTGTACGTGGGAATCGACGAGGCCGGGGAGAAGCAGCAGGTCGTCAAAGTCGTCGTATTGCCCGGCACCGCCGGCATCGCTCCAGGCACGAATCGCGGTGATCTTTCCGCCCTCCACGATAAGCGTGGCGGCGCGGAGGCCGTCGGCCGTCAGCACGCGAGTTGACCGTAAAGCGTATGCCATACTGTGCTTACTTTACCTTTGTAGACACCAAAGGCAACACCGAATGAATCGTCCGCCAAATCTTGAATTTCTGCGCCGAGCCATTGCTCTGGCCACGGAGAACGTGACTTCCGGCCGCGGCGGCCCGTTTGCGGCTTTGATCGCGCGCGACGGAAAGGTGATTGCCGAGGGTGTGAACATGGTGACGGCGACGAACGATCCGACGGCGCACGGCGAAGTGACGGCAATTCGCGCCGCGTGCAAGGCGCTGGGTACGTTTTCGCTTGCCGGGTGCGAGCTTTACACGAGTTGCGAGCCGTGCCCCATGTGCCTGGCGGCATCGCACTGGGCGCGGCTGGATGCGGTTTTCTATGGGGCTGGAGCCGAAGACGCTGCCAAGGCAGGCTTCGACGACGCCTTCCTTTATAGAGAATTTCGCAAGAATCCGGCGGAGCGGTCGTTGCCGGCGGCGCAGTTTTTGCGTGACGAAGCCTGGGCCAGCTTTGCAGCGTGGATGGCTTCGCCGAACAAGATCGAATATTAGGGCCGTGCCCGTTCTTGTCAGGGTTGATGAAAGGCAACTTCATCTCTTGAAAACGACCGGGCCGAAGTGCTTTGGATCCAACCGGGAACTCTTGCCCAAGCCGCTTCCATGCGATAACGTCTAATACTCATAACGTTTTCACCGGGAGCTGCTGCCGAATGCCGCGCGTCGTTCGATGTTCCATCATCCAGGCCTCCAATGCCGTCGCCGCCACTGAGCCGCTCGCGACGCAGAAGAAGGCGATGATCGAGAAGCATTTGGGACTCATCCGCAAGGCGGCCAGCGACGGGGCACAGATCGTCTGCCTGCAGGAGATTTTCAACGGGCCCTACTTCTGCGCCGAACAGTCGACAAAGTGGTACGAGACGACCGAGCAGGTTCCGGATGGCCCAACTGTCAAGCTGATGCAGCAATTAGCGAAGGAACTCCATATCGCCATGGTGGTTCCGGTGTACGAGGTAGAGCAGGAAGGGATCTTCTACAACACGGCAGCGGTGCTCCAGAACGACGGAACTTACCTGGGCAAATACCGCAAGACACATATTCCGCATGTTGCGCCGGGGTTCTGGGAAAAGTTCTATTTCCGCCCGGGCAATCTCGGCTATCCCGTCTTTGACCTTGGATTCGCCAAGATCGGCGTCTATATCTGCTACGACCGGCATTTCCCCGAGGGCGCCCGTTGCCTGGGCCTGAACGGGGCAGAGATCGTCTTTAACCCTTCGGCAACGGTAGCGGGCTTGAGCGAGTATCTCTGGAAACTGGAGCAACCAGCGCATGCTGCTGCGAACGGCTACTTTATTGCGGCAATCAACCGGGTCGGCACCGAGGCGCCCTGGAATATCGGCGAATTCTACGGCTCGAGTTACTTTGCCAATCCGCGCGGCCAAATCGTTGCACAGGCATCACGCGACAAAGACGAAGTGCTGACCGCCGGTCTCGATCTCGAGCAAATTGCCGAGGTTCGGCGAACCTGGCAGTTTTTCCGCGATCGCCGGCCGGACATGTATGGTCCGCTGGTTGCGTCCTGACAGAACCTGGCAGCGAAAACCCTCGTCAATCCATAGAAAGACAGCAGAGAATAACCAATGGATGTCTGCCGAGAATAGGCAAAGAAGGAAAGCAGAAAGTAAGAGAGCTTCTCCGAGGTCTTCATGAGTACCGCGACACTTCCTGACGATTTACTGCTCCGCGAGCGATTCAGCGACATCAAGCCACCGCTTGAGCCGCAGGCTGCAGTGATTGAAGCCAATCGTTGCCTGAATTGTTTTGACGCGCCGTGTACCGGCGCATGTCCCACGCACATTGACGTTCCAGGCTTTATCAAGCGCATCAGTTCCGGGAACGTTCGCGGCTCGGCCCTCCGGATTCTGGATGCGAATATCCTTGGTGCAAGCTGTGCGAAGGTGTGCCCGGTGGAGGTGCTGTGTGAGGGCGCCTGCGTGATGCACCGCTACAACCATGAGCCAATCCAGATTGCGCGGCTGCAGCGTCATGCGATGGACTCCTTCCAGGCGACGGGCGAAGAGCTGCTGACGGCCCCGCGGGGATCGCGCAATGTGCAGGTGGCCTGCATCGGCGGTGGTCCGGCTTCGCTGGCTTGTGCAGCCGAGCTTTGCCGCCACGGGGCGTCAGCCGTCATTCTTGAGCGCAAGGATTTGCTGGGCGGACTTAACACCTATGGCGTTGCAGAATACAAGCTGCGCGCGGCCGACAGCCTGCGCGAAGCCGAGATGATTCGCCGCATGGGCGTCGAGTTCCGGACCGGAGCGTCCATCGAGTCCGCAGAGGCTTTGGAAGAGCTGGAGTCGGAATTCGACTTCATCTTTGTTGGCGTTGGCCTGGGCGCAATGCAGCGCATGAATATCCCGGGCGAGGACCAGAAGGGCGTCTTGAACGCGCTCGAGTTTATTGCGTCGTACAAGACCGGGCGCCTCCGCGAACTGAGCGGGACAGTGGTCGTGGTCGGTGCTGGAAACACTGCGATTGATGCGGCCAACGCAGCGCGACGCCTTGGTGCGGAGACGGTGTACCTGCTTTATCGGCGCGGCGAGCGCGACATGTCGGCATTCGACTTTGAGTACGAACATGCCAAGCACGAGGGCGTGCAATTCCTGTGGCGGCGGCAGCCTTTTGCGATCCGGGCGAATGAGCGTGGCAGGCTGCTACTGGATACGGTGCAGGTAAGCGAAGTGGACAAGGCATTGCTGCCAATTCCGGAATCGCACTACACCATTGAATGTGATTACGTGATTCCCGCGATCGGGCAATCTCCATTTGCTCAGCTGGTGCAGGAGCTTCGCCGCATTGAATTGCGCGGCGGAACGATCGTGACGGATCCGGAGACCGGACAGACTGGCAATTCGCGCTACTTTGCCGGCGGCGACTGTGCCAACGGCGGCAGGGAAGTGGTGGATGCGGTTGCCGAAGGAAAGCGCGCAGCGCGAGCCATACTGAAGATCGCGGAGGCGGCCTATGCCTGATATTCGCGTTCACCAGTTTGCCGGCAGAATTGACGCACCCAATCCCTTCTGGCTGGCTTCTGCGCCTCCTACCAATTGCGGCGAGCAGATCATGCGCGCGTTCGATGCGGGATGGGGCGGCGCGGTGTGGAAGACCATCGGCGAGCCCGTTACGAATGTCTGCTCGCGTTACTCCTCAACAGACTGGCAGGGCATGCGCATGATGGGCCTCAACAATATCGAGCTCATCAGCGACCGCTCGGTTGAAGAGAACCTGCGTGAGATGGCGCAAGTGAAGAGGAGTTATCCCTATCACGCCATCATCGCGTCGCTGATGGTTGAGTCAAAGCGCGAGGCATGGCATGAGATTGTGCAGCGCGCCGAAGATGCAGGCGCCGACGGCCTCGAATTGAACTTCGGTTGCCCGCACGGCATGAGCGAGCGCGGCATGGGGTCGGCAGTCGGCCAGGTTCCCGAGTACACGGAGATGATCACGGCGTGGGTGAAGGAGAAGGCGCGCACTCCGGTGCTGGTGAAGCTGACGCCGAACATCAGCGATATTCGAACGATCGCGCGCGCTGCAAAACGTGGCGGCGCCGACGGGCTCTCGGCGATCAACACAATCAATTCGATCACTGGGATCGATCTCGACACCTTTGTGCCGCGTCCGAATGTGGATGGCAAGAGTTCACACGGCGGCTACTGCGGACCGGCCGTGAAGCCGATCGCGCTCAACATGGTGCAGCAGATCATGGCCGATCCTGAAGCCGCGCTGCCGATTTCGGGCATTGGGGGGATAGGAACGTGGAAGGACGCGGTTGAGTTCATGCTGCTGGGCTGCGGGACCGTCCAGGTCTGTACAGCTGTAATGCACTACGGCTATCGCGTGGTCGAGGACATGGCCGAAGGTCTTGAGAACTGGATGCGTTCGAAGGGCTTCGCTACTATTGAGGATTTCCGAGGACTCTCGGTTCCCAAGGTGACTGAGTGGAAGCATCTGAACCTGAATTACAAGATTGTTGCGCATATCAACGAGCAGACGTGCATTGGCTGCGACCTGTGCCACATTGCCTGCTGGGATGGCGCTCACCAGTGTATCCATGTGGATCGGGTTTCGGGTCCGGTGAATGGCCGAGTTGAGTTGCACGATGGGCCGCCAACGGTTGAGTGGCGCACGCGCAACTCGATCGCGACCACGCCGGTCACGCGCAAGGAACGCGCGGCCGCAGCGGCGGATCATGGTCCGTTTCCCACGCCGCTGGCGAAGATTCCACGCGTAGACGAGACGGAATGCGTTGGCTGCAACCTCTGTGCACTGGTATGCCCGGTGGACGACTGCATCACGATGGTGCGGGTGGACTCGGGTGTCGCCGCGGAGACCTGGGATCAGCGCACGCATGGTGCTGAGTGCGCCGTGGAACCACAGCGATCATAACCACAGCGCTGAAACAGGAGAAAGCAACTGCAGGTTCCTCCGCTCGCTGCGCTCGGTCGGAATGACAGAGCTTTATACTTTTCGGTTTCAGGTGAGAGAGCATGTCCACGGTTCTCATTCAAAACGGAACCATCGTAAACGCCGATTCGACGGTGAAAGCCGATCTGCTGATAGACGGCGCAGTCATCAAGGAAGTGCGCGGGGGTATTCCGGCGAGTGCGGCGGATACTGTCGTCGACGCAACTGGGCTGCTGGTGCTGCCGGGCGGCATCGATGCCCATACACATCTCGACATGCCGTTTGGCGGGACGAACTCTGCCGACGACTTTGAGACCGGGACACGCGCTGCCGCAATTGGCGGGACGACGACGATTGTTGACTTCGCCATCCAGGCGCGCGGAACGAAGATGCGCACGGCGCTCGACACGTGGTGGAAGAAGGCGGAGGGCAAGGCCTGTATCGACTACGGCCTGCACATGATCGTGACCGATCTTGGGGACGCCGGCCTCGAAGACATGGACGACATGGTGCGCGAGGGCGTGGCCAGCTTCAAGCTGTTCATGGCGTATCCAAACGTGCTGATGGTCGACGACGCGACAATCTTCAAGGCCATGCGGCAGACGGCGAAGAATGGCGCGTTGATTTGCATGCATGCGGAAAATGGATCGGTAATCGATGTCATTGTTCAGCAGGCGCTGGCCGAGGGCAAGACGGCTCCGATCTATCACGCGCTGACGCGGCCCACCGTCGCCGAGGCTGAGGCGGTGCATCGCGCGATTGCGATGGCTGAGATGGCGGGCGTTCCGGTCTACATCGTGCACCTGTCGAGCGAGGATGCTCTCAATCAGGTCAGGGAGGCGCGCGATCGCGGCCTGCCTGCATTTGCGGAGACGTGTCCGCAGTATCTGTTGCTCTCCATCGAAGACAACATGCAGGACACAGGGTGGGAGGGCGCGAAGTATGTGTTCACGCCGCCTCTGCGCGAGAAGCGCAACCAGCCGAAGCTGTGGCAGGGTTTGCGCAAGGATCATCTGCAGGTTGTTTCGACGGATCACTGCCCGTTTTGCTTTGAAGATCAGAAGGCGCTGGGGAAGGATGACTTCACCAAGATTCCCAATGGCGGTCCGGGCATTGAGAACCGGTTGCAGCTGCTGCATCATCACGGCGTGGGGCAGGGGAACCTGTCGCTCAACCGCTTCGTCGAGCTCGTCTCCACCGCGCCCGCTCGGATCTTCGGGATGTATCCGAAGAAGGGTGTGCTGGCGGTGGGAAGCGACGCGGATGTTGTTCTCTGGGATGCGGGAGCGCACCACACGATATCTGCCGCGACGCATCACATGCGGGTGGATTACTCGATGTTTGAGGGATTCAAGGTGAAGGGCAACGCGCGCGATGTTTACTCCCGGGGGGAACTGATCGTGTCGAAGGGTGAGTTCATCGGCAAGCCGGGACGCGGTGAGTACCTGCGCCGCGAGGCTCGCGGCGGCGCGTGGAAATAAGAGGTGACTTAGTTGGAGGTCATCCGCCGCCGACGATGTTCATGAAACATATCTCACTTCTTTACTGCAAAAACGATGGCCGAAGAGAACATCGCAGAATTACCGCTGCTTGTTGAACCCGTCTTCATCTGGACCGGCTGGGGACGCAGCGCATTCCCGTGCCGTTCTTACGAGTCCCTGGTAAAACGTTTCGGTGTTGACGGAGCATCGACACTCTATCCCAGAATCAAGTCTCTTGAGCAGGAGTTCTACTCGTCGGATGCACAGTATGTCGCAGCTGATCTGCCGGAGATGGCAAAACTAGCTGTCGAACATTTCAAAACGAAAAGGCCCGAGGTCCCTGATCAAATCGCGGAGGCGTTCGCCTGGTGCTATACCTACGATTGCAAATAGTCAGCGCGATTGCTGATTATTGAGCGCGGTAGCGAGCGTGTAACCTGCTCGTGAGAAGTCGACTAATGCGCTTGGCGGCGGGAACGCCTGGTACTAGTTTTGCGCCATCAAATAGGTTCCTTATCGCCTTCTCATTGGCGTTCGTGTATACCGGTCTAAACCGGAGGCCGTTTGAGTACCGTCGACCCCACTTTATCCAATCGCGACCTGGCGCCGACGACGCCGGAGCAGCGCACGTGGACGACCTACAGCTACATCGCGCTGTGGTTCTCCATGTCGATGGAGATCACGACATACCAGCTTGCGTCGTCGCTGATCGCGAAAGGCATGGACTGGAAGCAAGCAGTTGGCACGGTGCTGCTCGGGAATCTGATCGTGCTGGTGCCGATGCTGCTGAACGCCCACGCGGGTACGCGTTACGGGATTCCATTTCCAGTGTTCATCCGCGCGCCCTTCGGCGTTCGCGGCGCAAATCTTCCTGCAATTCTGCGCGCGGTAGTCGCCTGCGGGTGGTTCGGCATCCAGTCGTGGATTGGGGGGACGGCAATTCATTCGATGCTGGCGGTGATCTGGCCCGGCGTTGCCGGATCGACCTTCGCGAAGTGGGCGTGCTTCCTCCTCTTCTGGCTGCTGAACATGGTGATTGTGTGGCGCGGGGTCGAGTCGATTCGGCATCTGCAGGCATTTGGCGCGCCTTTCATGTTCATCATGGCCGCGGCGCTGCTGATCTGGGTGCGGATCAAGGCAGGAAGCTTTGGGAGCATGCTTTCGACACCGAGCCAATTTCACTCGACCAGCGAGTTTCTCGCCGTCTTTTTTCCGTCACTCACCGCGATGGTGGGCTACTGGGCGACACTCGCACTCAACATTCCGGACTTTACACGCTACTCCAAATCGCAGCACGCGCAGGCCTACGGGCAGGCGTTCGGACTCCCCGTCGCCATGACGCTTTACACCTTCGTCGGTATCTCAGTGACATCGGCGTCGACAGTGCTGTTCGGACGCCCGATCTGGAACCCGATTGAGCTGATCGGGGCGTTCCATCAACCGGTGGTCGCCTTCATCGCGCTCATCGCGATCTTGATCGCAACACTGAACGTCAACATCGGCGCGAACGTGGTTTCGCCTTCGAACGACTTTTCGAATTTGTATCCACGGTTGATCAGTTTTAGGACTGGTGGGCTGATTACGGGATTTCTGGGATTGGCGATGTGCCCGTGGAAGCTACTCGCTACTCCCGATGCCTACATCTTCGGTTGGCTGGTGGGATATTCCGGATTGCTGGGACCGGTGGCTGGGATCATGGTTTCGGATTATTTTCTGATTCGCAAAACAGAGCTCGACGTGAACTCGCTCTACCACTTCGAGGGCGCGTACCACTACTCGCGCGGGATCAATCCGCGAGCGATTGTGGCGCTGGTGATTGGAGTTGCAATTGCGCTTGTGGGGCTGGTGGTCAAGCCGCTGCATTTCCTCTACGACTATGCGTGGTTCGTCGGCTTCTTCACGGCAGGTTTCATTTATGTTGCGTTGATGCGGATCGCAACTCCTGTGCAGCGCCCGGCGCCCGCGCTTGAAACCGCCAGCTCACCTGCCGATCCGAGATGAAGCCGATCACACGTTGGTGATGTCACGGGCAAGGTTCTCGCTCAATCCAAAGTTCCTTTCGCAGGATGCAAAAAGGGTTACTCCAATGCGAACGGATGTGACTTTAGCGATGACGTTCCGTTTGCCCTTCGCGATAAGATAGTTGGAACGAATGCTTCTAACTACTCCAGCGGCTGCCGGCCCGGCTTTCCGCTTCATGCGGGAGTCGAACTTGCGGGCGCAGGAGAGTTCGCCCATCATCCAGGTTCGCAATCTCGAAAAGACTTATCGCACGGCCCGTGGTGTACTCACCCTGTTTCAAGGGCTTGATTTAACAATCGCAACCGGCGAACTGGTTGCCATCGTGGGGCAATCGGGTGCAGGAAAGAGCACACTTTTGCACATTCTGGGTGCCCTTGATGCGCCGAGTGCGGGCACTGTACACTGCGCTTCAACCAACGTGGCAACTCTCAACGCTCGGGAGGCCGCAGCCTTTCGTAATCGCGAGATCGGCTATGTGTGGCAGTTTCACTACCTGTTACCGGAGTTTTCAGCGGCTGAAAACGTGGCAATGCCGCTAATGGCTCGCGGAATCAGCCGTCGAGAGGCGCTAGATACTGCATCCAATTGGCTTAAGGAGGTCGACCTGGAAGACCGCAGCGAGCACCGGCCGGGAGAGCTTTCAGGGGGAGAGCAGCAGCGCGTGGCGCTGGCCCGGGCCCTGGTTGGCAATCCGCGGCTACTCCTCGCCGACGAACCTACCGGCGATCTGGACGAGACGACTGCCGGACGTGTTTTTGATCTTTTAGAACGATTGCACGTAACCCACGGGCTCACTTCTGTTTTGGTGACCCACAACCTGGATCTGGCCGCGCGGTGTACGCGGACTCTGCGCCTGGAGGGCGGGCGCCTTCACGCGATGGATATCCCTTCCAAAGCGGAACGTCACCCCGGGATCCCTGCGGACAGATCTTCTTCCGTGGGGTGAAAGCCTGGCAAGGCCTAGGAAAAGCACCTTTCCGGGTGGTTTTTGAGTCTGATTGTATAGGTGGGCTTGGAATTGCTGTTCCGGGCGCACAAGTGGTGGGTGGGTGCTTGCGGAGGAAGATCTCCAGGGCGACCGGAGAAAGTTTGACGGGCAATCCGGTCCATCCAAAAGAGCTGTTCGGGGCAGGTTTAGAGATTTTCCGGGGCCACCGGCAGCGTTAGTTGAGAGAAGGGCGCGGTAAGTTGGGCCGAGGCCGAGAGCGGGTTCCTCAAGAATCGTGTTGGGGGCCGGGAAATCGGACGGCTACTGCTACCGCAAGCCTGCTGCAAGAGGAGAAACAATATGTTCGAACGCTATACGGAGAAGGCACGACGCGTGATCTTCTTCGCGCGATATGAGGCCAGCCAATTCGGTTCGCCTTATATCGAGACCGAGCACCTTCTGCTGGGCCTTTTGCGCGAGGACAAGGCGTTAACCAATCGCTTTTTGCGTTCGCATGCTTCTGTGGAGTCAATCCGCAAGCAGATTGAAGCGCACACGACGATTCGCGAGAAGGTGTCGACCAGTGTCGATCTGCCGCTCTCCAACGAGTGCAAGCGCGTCCTGGCCTACGCAGCCGAGGAGGCCGAACGACTCGGCCATAAACATATTGGTACAGAGCACCTATTGCTGGGCCTTCTACGCGAAGAGAAGTGCTTCGCATCAGAGATTCTGCAGGAGCGCGGCTTGAAACTGGCGCAGATTCGCGACGAACTTGCCCGCGTAACGCAGGAGAAGGCACCGCAGCAGGCACGGCAGCGTGAATCGAGCCTGCTGGCTGAGTTCAGCCGCGACCTGACCCAGGCCGCGATGGACGGCCAGCTTGATCCACTGGTTGGGCGTGACGGCGAACTGGAGCGCGTTGTTCAGATCCTCTGCCGCCGCACGAAGAACAACCCAGTGCTGATCGGCGAGCCGGGCGTTGGCAAGACGGCCATTGTCGAAGGCCTTGCGCAACGGATTGCCGACGGCGAAGTGCCGAGCTTTCTCGCTGACAAGCGCGTGCTCGCACTGGACCTGTCGCTCATCGTGGCCGGAACCAAGTACCGTGGCCAGTTTGAAGAGAGGCTGAAGACCATCATGAAAGAGTTGATGGAGAATCAAAACTCCATCATCTTTATCGACGAGCTGCACACGCTGGTGGGTGCTGGGTCGGCGGAGGGTTCGCTCGACGCCGCCAACATTCTGAAGCCGGCCCTATCGCGCGGCGAGATTCAGTGCATTGGCGCAACCACGCCGGCTGAGTATCGCAAGTCGATCGAAAAGGATCGTTCGCTCGAGCGGCGCTTCCAGGCCGTCAAGGTTCCGCCACCGAACGAGGCAGACGCGATCAAGATCATCAACGGCATCAAGGACCGCTACGAAAAGTTCCATGCGGTCAGCTACACCGATGCCGCCATCGAATTCGCGGTTTCGCACTCGAACCGATATATTCCGGATCGCTTCCTGCCCGACAAGGCGATCGACTTGATTGATGAAGCCGGCGCGCGCGTAAAGCTGCGCCAGACTTCGTTGCCTGAGGAGATCACCGAAGTTCAGAAGCGGATCAAGTTCATCGTGCACCGCATGGATTCCGCCATTGCGAATCACGAGTTCGAGAAAGCCCGTTTCTACTCTGACGAGGAGCGCAAGGAGCGTGAAAACTTGCGTGCCCTGCGTGACAAGTACCACCTCGACGACTCCGCTGCCGGCATCGTGGGACGCGAAGATATCGAAGACGTCGTCAGCCGCTGGACCGGCGTTCCCGTTACCAGCATCAAGGAAGAAGAGACGCAGAAGCTGCTGCGCGTGGAAGAAGAGCTCCACAAGCGCATCATCTCGCAGGAGAAGGCAATCTCCGCACTGGCACGCGCGATTCGCCGGTCGAGAGCTGGATTGAAGTCGCCCGCCCGGCCGATTGGAAGCTTTCTGTTCCTTGGACCTACAGGCGTGGGCAAAACGGAGGTTGCGCGCACGCTGGCCAACTTCCTGTTTGGTTCAGACAAGGCGCTCATCCGCTTCGATATGTCGGAGTTCATGGAAAAGCACTCGGTCTCGAAGCTGATCGGTTCGCCTCCGGGATACGTGGGCTACGAGGAAGGCGGCCAGTTGACCGAACGCGTCAAGCGCTCACCCTACTCCGTCGTCCTGCTCGACGAAATCGAAAAGGCGCATCCGGATGTGTTCAACATCCTGCTGCAGGTGTTTGAAGACGGCCAGTTGACCGACGGACTCGGCAATACGGTCGACTTCAAGAACACCATCCTGATCATGACGTCGAACATCGGCGCGCGGCACCTGCAGAAGAAGCAGGGACTCGGCTTCCAGAGCGATCGCGAAGACCTGGTCAATGACAAGGTCGAGGAACTGGTCAAGCAGGAGGTCAAGAAGACCTTCAATCCAGAATTCCTCAACAGGCTTGATGAGGTCATTCTCTTCATGTCGCTTTCGGATACTGACCTGATCCAGATCGTCGAGCTGCTCGTGCAGAGCTTGAACGCCAATCTGGCTCAGAAGGCCATCACCATCTCAGTCACCGAGGAAGCGAAGAAGTGGATTCTCGACAAGACCCTGGGAGATCGCAGCTACGGTGCGCGTCCTTTGCGCCGTGCCCTGCAGCGTTACGTGGAAGATCCTCTATCGGAGGCGCTCATTGCTGGACAGATTCAGCAACGACCGGCATTCCTCGAGGTCTATCTCGAAAACAACCAACTCTTCTATCGCCCCGTAAGCTCGGACGAAACCGCAACTGAGGAGAAGCCGGCAGGCATCCTGCTTTACAGCGCGTAAGCCGCTGACAGCATCATCACCAATCTGGGTACCCCAGGTTTCGATTTTGAGACCTGGGAGACTCAAATCCCCGGCCAACCCGCCGGGGTTTTTCTTTGCCCAATTCGTGCGTGAAAGCGAATGGTCGCTTAGGTTAGTCAATTCTGTTACCGACGAAGTAACTGAAAAGTAGACCACAACACAGCGGGAACCATCGAACATAGCGGTAAGACGGTCCCGCCTCTGCAGGAGGTCCTTCTCGTCGATGTGCTGCAACTCGAATTCAAATTCTGTGATAGGCGGTTTCAGTTCCCATGCAATAATGGCCTAACTTTTCGAGGATGAACGTAACCGTGATCCCAGCAATTGCCATCGCCCTGCTTAGCGGTGGGATGAAGATTGACTTCTTCCCGGTGTTTGTTCTCGCTTGTATTGTTTTGATCGGCCTCGTTCAGGTCGGAGTCAACTGTTGGCCAGACTTGGTCAAATGGTGGGAAGAGAAATGGGCCCACGATTGGCCGATGATTCCTGCGGTAATCGACCTCGTGACGACCGCTACCTGGGAGCAGGACGAACCGTTGGCGGGAGGCGGCCCCCCGACTCCGACGACCTACGAGCACAAGGCGTTGCTCACTTACTCGTATCGGAATCCAGAACCGCAGTCGGGCGATTACGCTCGCTCCTTTGGGTCTGAGGATGACGCGAAGGAGTGGGCAGACTCGTGCAAAGGCCTCAAGGTGATGGTGCGTGTGGACCCGAGGAATTCGGCACGCTCTGTGCTGCACGCGGAGGATATCGACACTGCACTCACACAGAAACCAGCTACCAGCGGTCAGTAGCCGAGGCCAAAGACCGAGCACGTTGCAGCCCGCAGCGCCGTCAGTCGAGAAGAGCTTGCACGTTTGCGAGCCTTTTCGATTCTCTGGGACGGTTGACCGCCCAACCGTCAGTCACGAACGAGTAGACACCTGAGCCTTCATCGCGGCTAAAGTCTTGTATGTAATCGGTTAGCGCGTAAGTTCTCCATCCAGCCACGCGGTTGCCCGGGAATTATGGCGAACTTATCAAATTTATCGAATCAACATAACTCTGCTAAACTCCCTATAAGTATGGACCCGGTTCGCAATCCCTACGCCCCCGGTGCCGGCAGCCCACCGCCTGAACTTGCTGGCCGCCATGAGATTCGCAAGGACATCGAGATCCGCCTTCAGCGGCTTCGCCTGGGCCGTCCAGCCAAAAGCATGATGCTGATTGGGCTGCGAGGAGTCGGCAAAACCGTGCTCCTGGACCAGATGCGGCGCGATGCCGAAGCCGGCGGCATCCACACCGTCCGAATCGAGGCTCCCGAGCACCGCTCCCTCCCCGCGATTCTCGCTCCGGCTCTCCGGCTCGCCCTCCTTCATCTCAGCAAGAAGGAGGCTGCAAAGGACTACGCGGTCCGGGGCCTCAAGGCACTGGCTGGATTCGCGAGCAAATTGAAGGTGCACTATCACGACATTGAAGTGGGCCTCGACTACGATCCTGAGCCGGGATTGGCGGACAATGGCGATCTTGAACTCGATCTGGGCACGCTTCTCGTGCAGGTCGGTGCAGCGGCGAAGGCGGCAGAAACAGCCGTCGTCCTCTTCATTGACGAGCTCCAGTATGTCGAAGAACCACAGATGGCGGCTTTGATACAGGCGTTGCACCGCTGTGCGCAGGAGCAGTTGCCGGTCACGGTCGTCGGAGCGGGTCTTCCGCAGTTGCGCGGCCGCATGGGCGAAGCAAAATCATACGCGGAGCGCCTGTTTGATTTTCCCGAGATCGGACCACTCGCTCCGCCAGACGCCCGCGAAGCAATCGTGCGGCCGGCGGAAGTTGAAGGAGCCTTCATCGACGACAACGCCGTTGACCTGATCATCGCGAAGACGCAAGGCTATCCGTACTTCCTTCAGGAATGGGGCAAACATACCTGGGACATCGCGCAGGCCAGTCCAATTCGTTACGACGACGTGGTAAACGCCTCAGACGAAGCCGTGGCCGCTCTCGACGAAAGCTTCTTCCGGGTACGCTTCGACCGGCTCACTCCAACCGAAAAGCGATATCTTCGCGCAATGGCTGAACTCGGTCCTGATCCCCAACGCTCGGGCGACATTGCGGATCAGCTCGGTCGCGGCGTTACTTCTCTCGCTCCAACTCGTTCCGGTCTCATTGGCAAAGGCATGATCTGGAGCCAGACCCACGGAGAGACAGCATTCACCGTTCCGCTGTTCGACGAGTTCATGAAGAGAATCATGCCCGGCGACGCATGGCGCCGCGGATAGACGGGCAACAGTCTGCCTCTGTTCGTCAATACCGAGACGATTGCGGACAAGAACCTGCCTCACGCCTTAGCATAGGTTGAACATTCCCGATGCGAGGTCCAGCATGGCCGACACCACCCTTCCTCCAGTTCTAACCGCAGAAGAGATCAGCAGCCTAACCCGTCAGACCAATTACGGCACGTGGCGTTTCCAGAAGACGTGGAAGCCGCTCTACATCGCCGATGCCGAAGGTTGCTGGATCACGGATGGCGCGGGTAAGCGCTACCTCGATTTCAGCGCTCAGTTGATGTGCGTCAATCTCGGCCACAAGAATGCGGCAGTCGTCGAGTCCATAGGTCGGCAGGCGCGCGAATTGGCCTTCGTCGGCCCGGTATATGCGACGGAAGCCCGTGCCAGGCTCAGCGCCAAGCTTCTCGAAGTGCTGCCCGCGGGGCTGGAGAAATTCTTCTTCGCCACC
Source organism: uncultured Acidobacteriaceae bacterium (assembly GCA_963838295.1). Classification (GTDB taxonomy): domain Bacteria; phylum Acidobacteriota; class Terriglobia; order Terriglobales; family Acidobacteriaceae; genus Telmatobacter. The sequence goes on along the minus strand of CAWIQS010000013.1, from coordinate 1,464,361 downwards.
AGCGGGACGGAAGCGAACGAGGCGGCCTTCAAGATCGCCCGCATGTACACCGGCAAGAACAAGATCATCTCGCGCTATCGGTCTTATCATGGATCGACAATGGGATCAATCGCCGCCACGGGCGATCCGCGGCGCTGGGCGATGGAACCGGCAGGCAAAGGAGGCGGTATTGTTTTCGCGCCCGAGACGAACTGCTACGACTGCCCCATCAAGCACACCTATCCCGCCTGCAATGTGGCATGCGTTGACTACATCGAGCACATGATCGAGAACGAAAGCGATGTTGCAGCCATCATTCTTGAGCCGGTTGTCGGGACGAATGGAGTTCTGATTCCGCCACCAGAATATTTCCCGCGCCTGCGCGAAATTTGCGACCGGCACGGTGTGCTGATGATTGACGACGAAGTGATGGCGGGTTGGGGCCGCACCGGCAAGTGGTTTGCTGTCGATCACTGGGGTGTGAAGCCCGACATTCTCGTTACCGCGAAGGGGATCACTTCGGCTTACGTGCCCCTGGGCCTTTGCGCGACCACGAAAAAGATTGCAGACCATTTTGAGGATCACTACTTCTCGCACGGGCACACGTATGAGGCGCATCCCATCACGCTGGGGCCGGCGGTCACGACCATTGAAGAGATGCAGCGGCTCAAACTGGTCGAGCGTTCCGCTGAACTGGAGCCTTATGTACGTGAGAAGTTGGAGGCCTTGAAAGAGAAACATCCGTCGATTGGCGATGTGCGCGGTCTGGGACTATTCTTTGCGGTTGAGTTGGTGAAGAATCGCAAGACGAAGCAGCCCTTCAACACCATGCGCGACAAGGTTGAAGGCAAGCCGCTGGTCGTCGATCAGATTGCGGCGAAGATGATGGCCGATGGCGTGGCGCAGCAGGCATGGGTCAGTCACTTCGTGATTGCGCCGCCGCTGATTGTCACCAAGGAAGAACTGGACTTCGGCATTGACGCACTCGATCGCCATCTTGGCGTTGCCGATGCGCTGGTGGAATAGCCAAGGCGAGAATCAAAGTTTCGGACTGCGCTGCGCTACGGCAGTGATCCGTTGCAGTTCTCGAACTCGTCATTCACTTCCATCGGATGGCGCTCAGCAGATTCGAATAGTCGTCGGTCCAGACCCTTGCTTCGGGTTTGAATGCCATGGGCTGCCATTTCGCTGGGTAGCCGGTCTCAGCGGCAAGATAGGCAAGGTCAGACTGGTTCCGCGACATTACAACCCAGATGGAAGGGAATCTACCCTGGTCGATTTCTGCTTGCGGTACGTTGATGTCGTTTTCGATCTGGCATGCCAGGTGCGCATCCTTGGCAAGATTCCCCAACGTGGGAGCCAGGTCGAGGTAGATATTCGAGACGTGGAAAGCGAGGATGCCGCCGGGCGCAAGTTTGCGCAGGTAAAGTGCGAGCGCCTCGCGCGTCAGCAGATGCATGGGAATGGAGTCGCCGCTGAAAGCATCGAGGACGATGAGTCCATAGTGGGCGTCGGGGGCGTTTCGCAGTTCAAGGCGCGCATCTCCAAGCACGATCCTGGCGCCGGGTGCGCATTGATGCAGAATCGTGAACCAGCGCGGATCCTGGGCGATCGTTGCGACTAAAGGATCGATTTCGTAATAGGTTAACGTCTGATCCGGTTGCAGGTAGCAGGACATCGCGCCGACGCCGAGGCCGACAATTGCGAGGTTGCCATGCGGCATCCGCGTTTCGGCATCTTTGAATATCTGACCTGCCGGTCCTGTGCGGGTGTAATAGGTCAGAGGTTCTCTGCTGCGCGCCGGATCAAGACTCTGCATGCCGTGAATCGTGCCGCCGTGGAACAAGAGCCTAAATCTGCTTTCCGCGTCATTGGTCACACGCGAAACGCCGAAGAAGCTGCGTTCGGTGTTGAGAATGTGGCCAAACGTACCGACGAAAAAGGTGCTGGCGATGAGGACTGCGGTGAGCCCGACGGCGAATCGGAGCGGACGTTTGCCAAAGCTCATGCACCAGAGCAGGGAGTAGCCGAAGATCAGAATATTCAACGACCGGGTCGGCCTGATTCCGGCATGCGCCATTCCACGGAAGATCAGCACCATGCAGATTCCCAACGCCAGCGGGAGCAGCCAGTCCTTGCGCATGGCCCAGACCGCGGCGCGGCCGGTAAGGGGCTTCACATCAATCGGCGGGCGCAGGAGCGCGGCGAAGATGAGGATCAGCGGGAACTCCAATACGGAATGGAATACGATAGGCGCGAGAATCGAGTTGAAAATTCCTCCCAGCACACCGCCTACCGAGATCAGCAGGTAAAACTCGGTGAGCCGGTCGACCTCCGGTCTGCTCCGGGCAAGTTCGCCATGGCACACGATGGCCACCGCAAAAAGGACCAGCAGATAGAGCAAAAGAAGCAGGACGAGTGGGATCTTGGTTTGCGACACCTTTGGAATCAGGCTGGCGAGGATGAGGAATGGCTGACGCCGAATCATCCACTCCCGTGAAATGCGCTGCTTGCGGGCAAATACGAGGATGAAGCTGATGAGGTAGAGCGCCAGGGGCAATACCCAGAAGAGGGGGATGGCGGGAACATCGGACGTTAATTCCGTCGTGACGCCAAGCATGAGGCTCGAAGGAACGAAGGCGAGCGCGATCCAGCGCAGGCGCTGCTTCCATCTTTCTTGATCAGGCGGCGCTTCGCTGCGATCCGCTGCGGCTGACGCAGGTATCGCATACCTGTTCCAGATGAGCGCAGCGCACAATGCTGAGGAGGCGACAAAGAAGACGTATCCGAGACTCCACCAGCGGTTCTGCTGGCTGAGGCGCAGCAAAGGTTCAAGAAGCAGCGGGTAGGAGAGCAAGCCGGCAAGGCTGCCCGCGTTGCTGGCCGCATAGAGGAAATAGGGGTCGCGAGCCTGGTGGTGACTTGAGTCAGCAAACCAGCGCTGCAGTATCGGCGTATTCGAGGAAAGGACAAAGAATGGCAGGCCTACCGAAACGGATAAGAGAGCCAGTATCCAGAGCATTGGGTTGCTTTCTGCGGGCGGCTCCCACCCCGAAGGGAGGTGCAGCGGCAGCAGACCGATGCAGAGCAGCGGCAGCAGGACGATGAAGAAGTGAATCACAATCTGCGTTCTGCGCCCGAGCCACTTCAACGAGGTGTGTGCATAGAGATAGCCGGCCAGCAGCATTCCCTGAAAGAAGACGAGGCAGGTGCTCCAGACTGCAGGAGTGCCGCCGAGCAGGGGCAGCATCATTTTGGCAAGCATGGGTTCGACAAGGAAGAGCAGAGCCGCGCTGAGGAACATCGAGATCGCAAAGACGACCACAAGCATTCGGGATGCTCCGCGGATTCAGGAGGGGCTCATTTTGAAGCAGGAATGATGACTGTCCAAAACATACCACGGAATGTACCAGGGTTAGTCGCTGTTCCGTTTCGCTTGAACTGAAGAGACCCGAATCCAGATGCCCGGAGTGTTCTAACGATTGATCGATGGCGCGCTCGCTACTCCCGCTGATGGGAAGGAAGCCGACAATTGTTCCCGCAGGGTTCCGGCAAGATCGACGACCAGGCGCAGTTTTTCGGCAACCACGGTTGGGACGCCGCTCTGGGAGAGAGCCAGTTGCGATTGCAGCAGGAGTCCGGAGACGGTGTTCTTGAGTTCTATCTCAATCGACGCCGAAGCCGCCCGCAAGGCTATGGTTTGCTCGCGCTCGCGCCGTTGTAAGGCTGCACGAATTTCGCGGATAATCCTTGCCGCTCCCGAGACGGCGAAGTTGATCTGCAGTGGTATGGCCAGACCGCATCGTTCCCAGATTGCATCCGCCGCTGTCGGGTCACATTCGGCCAGGGACTCATCGACTACCACGGCCGTGAAATCCTTGTGACGGAGGGCCGCGAGAGCGGTACGGCGGCCGTCAGCAACCTCTACTTTTGTTCCCAGGTGTTTGGAGAGAACTTCGGCGCAATTGCGAACGCCTTCGATGCCGCTGATGATCAGAATGCTCATGTCTGCCTCAAATTCGATGATTTTGCTTTTTCGAAAGGTCCTGCGCGAACTGATATCGCGCGGGGGCAAAGATTTTGCTTTTGGACCGTAGATGCTTTGCTAGTTGCTGCGCGTCGAATCGCTGATTTCGTATTCCTTCAGCTTGCGATAGAGGGTGGTCTTGCCGATGCCGAGTAGTTTTGCTGCGGACAGCTTGTCGCCGTGCGTACTCCGAATTGCGTCGAGAATGGCGCGCCGCTCCTGCACCGCGAGCGGGAGAATCTCGGGCGACGAAACATCTTCCTGTTTCTTACCCTTCAATGCCAGGGCATGAAGCGCGGCAAGCGGCTTTTGCTGCAACTGTGTGGGTAGATGGCCCAGCTGAATTTCTCCGCCCGAGGTCATGGTGGCGCCGTGTTCGATGGCGTTTTCGAGTTCGCGCACATTACCCGGCCAGTCGTAGTGCACCATCGCGCGCAAGGCCTCGTCGTGAATGCTGAATTTTCCCGGATGCCGCTTGTTGATTTTGTTGAGAAAGTGCGCGACCAGCATGGGGATGTCGTCGCGACGATCGCGCAGGGGCGGCAGGCGCAGATTCACGATATTCAGGCGGTAATACAGGTCTTTGCGGAAGGCGCCATGCTCTACCATGGCGGTCAGGTCGCGATTGGTTGCGGTGAGGATGCGCGCCTTGATAGGAATGCAGTGCGTGGCGCCGACCGGCCGGACTTCGCGCTCCTGCAATGCCCGCAGCAGCTTGGCCTGCAGATCGAGCGAGAGTTCGCCAATCTCGTCGAGAAAGACGGTTCCACCTCCAGCGGCCACAAGCAGGCCATCCTTGGCGTGATTGGCGCCGGTAAAGGCGCCCTTGACATAGCCAAAGAGCTCGCTCTCAACGAGCGTGGGAACCAGCGAGCCGCAATCCACGGGCAGAAACGGCTTTTCCGCGTTGGGTCCGAAGGTGTGTATGGAGCGGGCGATGAGTTCCTTGCCTGTGCCGCTCTCTCCCAGGATGAGGACAGGATGGGTGGTTTGGGCAACCTTCGAAAGGATGCGATACAGCTTTTCCATCCCCGCGGTGTGGCCGATGATCTGTCCCATTCCTTCGTGCTGGCGAAGGCGCTCCCTGAGCCGGCGGGCTTGTGCATCCACCTGGGTTTGACCACCTGCGCGTTCCAGGGCCGACGCGAGTTCGTCGACCGAGAACGGCTTGTTGAGGTAGTCGGATGCGCCGCAGTGAACCGCGGCCAGGGCCACGCTGGCGGAGTTGACTGGTGCCATCGCAATCACCGCGATGCTGGGGTAGAGCGCCTTGATCTCGGCGACGATTTCCAGACTCGATTCGCTGTTCATGGGCAGATCGATCACGATGATGTCTGCCGAGAGCCGGACGAGGGTTGACCGCACGCTGTCGATGTTCGCTACACCGCTGGCCTCGTATCCAAGACTCGCAGCGACCTCGATGCATGCGGAACGTGCGGCTGCATCCTGATCCACCACCAGCACATGCAGCATGGACGGCTGGGTCGGGATCTGCGGGAGAGAAGGCATGGTCTGCGCGAAAGGGAGCGTTGCAAGCATGGTATTCGCCTTATTGATCCGGACTATGTGGGCCAGATCACTCATGTGGTGGACTGGTTGAAGCGCTACTACATCTGCAAGGGCAGCTCGATCTGGAAACATGCGCCGACCGGGTCGCGGTTCGCTGCGTGGATCGCTCCACCGGCGGCTTCAACGATGGAACGCGTAATGGAGAGACCGAGGCCCCGGTGCGGCAACGGCCATTCGGCGGACGCGAAGACATCGTGGCTGAGCGCAGGGGAATTCCTTGGTTCAAAGAGCTTTTCCAGAATTTTGCCATTCAGGCCGGGCCCGTTGTCTTCCACATTCAGGGTCACCCAGGGGGTGTTCTGCTCGCCGCGGCTCTCCCACAGCGAAATGTGGATTCTACCGACCGCGGACATGGCTTCTGCGGAGTTCTTAACCAGGTTGACGAGGATCCTGGTCAGATCTTCGCTGGTCATGCGGACGGCAACAGCGCCGCCCTGTGCGTCAACGGTAAGAGCGATGGTGGGGCCGGCTAGAGCGGCCAGGAGACTTCGATTGGCGAACAATTCCTCGGCGAGGTTTTGGATCAGCTCTACGGGAATACTTTTCCACTGCTGCGCCTTTGTCTTCTTCGCCGAAACCGGCCAGATGTCGGGATTGACCGTTGCTTCGCCGGCCTCGGCCTTGTCCGGTGCTTCATCGGGGTTTGTCGAGACAAGCTTGTCGACAAGACGGCGACTGGCGGCTGCCACGAGCCGCAATTCACCGCTGTAGTGCGCAAAGGGTGCGGCGAGAACGCCGGGTTCCTGGAGCAGGTCGCAATAGAGATCAAGGGCCGTGACCATGTTGCGGGCGTCGTGTGCGATCTCCGCCACGTTTTCGCCGTGGTTAGCGAGGTTCGAGAGAACCTCCACGACCTTGTCAACCTGCTGTTGTTCCGCCGCGCCGATTTCATGTAATTCCTCGACCTGCTGCATGGTTTGATCCCTTTCCTGTAATCGAGTCCGATCATTCGAATACGCCCAATCCGGGAGCGTAAAGATGTGAACTGACTTCTTCTAGTACACGCAGCGTGCCAAATGTGGACACTCAGGTTAAGACATTCCAAAATTTGGACTTATAGGCAATTTTGATGGAAAAAGTAGCAGAGACAACCGAAAGCGAAGTGGCCCAATTTGGAACCAAGCCGAGCGTTTGAAAGCTTAAATACAGCAAACGGAAAGAGTTGCATGGAGTGCCGGGAGCAGTTCCCAAATTGGTCCTTCCCGAAATGGGATTTCTGTTCCCAGGGTCGCCTCACGCCGTCTCGTACAATCGGCCTATGAGCCGCCCATCCGATAGCAGCTATTTTCGTCCTGGCGATCGCAAGCCAAACCAGCTTCGCCCTTTAACGCTGACTCCAGATTTTGTACAGACAGCGGAGGGCTCGGTGCTGGTGACGCTGGGCAATACGCGTGTGCTGACCAACGCCACCATTGAACAAGGGGTGCCGGGATGGCTGCGCAACTCGGGCCGCGGATGGGTGACGGCGGAGTACTCCATGCTGCCGCGTTCCACGGTGACACGGACGCCGCGGGAGAGTGAGCGCGGTAAAATCGGCGGCCGTACGCACGAGATTCAGCGGCTGATCGGGCGGAGCTTGCGGGGCGTGGTGGATATGCACGCGCTGGGCGAACGCACCGTGATTCTGGATTGCGATGTGATCCAGGCGGATGGCGGCACACGGACGGCGGCAATTACGGGCGCGGCTGTTGCGCTGGCGATTGCGCTGAACGCACTGGTGAAGGCGGGCACGCTGAAACAGTCGCCGCTAAAGCAACTGGTCGCCGCTACTTCGGTTGGGATCGTGGGCGGTGTGCCGCTGCTCGATCTTTGCTACGAAGAGGACTCGCAAGCCGACGTCGATATGAACATCGTGATGACTGCCGACGGCGGGCTGGTGGAAACGCAGGCCACGGCTGAGAAGGGGAGCTACTCGCGCAGTGATCTGAATGGGCTGATCGATCTGGCGGAAGCTGGCCTCAAAGAGATATTCGCGATTCAGACGGCTGCGTTGGCGGGCTGAGCGGAGGTCTGGCCGGATTTGCGAAAATTGATTTTTTCGATCAAGTTAATGATTTCAGGCGAGTTAGTTTGCGATGGGTCGCTCAAGTAACTGAATGCAAAGAGGTTATGGTTTAAAGTATTCAAAGTAAACCACTTAGATGGCAATTGTGGTGATTTGCACCGTTTTTGGGGCACCATTGTCCCATGGTGTGGCGCATGGCGCTACGGAGTGAACCACTGGCGCGTCATTTGATCACGCGCAGCGCTCAATCGGTTCATCCCTATCCTGTTCCGCTACAGATTCAAGTGTAGGGAATTCGCAGAAATAACCTGCAAAGTTCCAGGATTTTTTTCTCACAATCGAATGTGTGACATAGCGCCGAATCTGCCTCGGCCGGGTATTGACAACTATTTTTCCGTCGAAAACTTGCACTGGGTTTTGCGATGCTCAGTTGGATTGGACAATCGGCAGTTCGATCGCGCTGGCGTGATCGGGCGAGTGGTAGATGCGCTGCGTCGCTTTCTGATAATCGCCGGGCTTGGCCCAGAAGATGTTTTCAACATACGTCTGCGGGTTGCGGTCGTAGAGCGGGAACCAGCTGGACTGCACCTGCACCATGATGCGGTGGCCGGGCTGGAAGACGTGATTCGTCGGCGGCAGCGCGAAGCGGTAAGTAAGCGGCTTGCCGGCTTCGATGGGCTTGGGGTCAGTGAAACTCTCGCGGTAGCGGCCGCGGAAGATGTCCATGGCGATGGCTAGCTCATAGCCGCCGAGATTCGGCTGGTCTGCGACTTCGTCGGGATACACGTCGATCAGTTTCACAACCCAGTCTGAGTCTGTTCCTGAGGTTGAAGCGACAAGATTGGCGATGGCCTGTCCGGTGATGTGGATCGGCTCGGTCAGGACATCAGACGTGTACGTGAGCACATCGGTGCGGCCCGAGGCTTCGCGCTGGTCGTCGACGAGCCACTGCGCCCAGGTGAGCGGCAGAACGTAGCCGACGGGCTGCGAGGGACGCGCGCGGAAGGGTACCGGCCGGGCGGGGTCGGAGATGTACGTGTCGAAAGATTCGGGCTGAGAGTCATAGGCATGCGTCGAAACTGTTGCCGCCCCTATGGCAGCGCCTGACGCGGGAGCCGTGAAGCTTAGCTTGAAGCCGGGTTGCAGGTAGAGAGGCTTGGTTTGAGGCGATGTTGGCCAGGCGGGGAGTTTCTGCCATTCGTCTTTGCCGGTTTCGTACGCGGTCACGGGGGCGATGTTCATTGGCGGGGCATCGTCTTTGAGATAGTGCGCAAGGAAGGGCGCGAGCACATTCTTACGGAACCACGTTCCCGTATCCGAGCCGAAGCGGATCGCGCCAAGCGAGTCGGCGGGTTCAATCTCCTGACCGTGGTGCCAGGGGCCGAGGACCATGAAGACTTTGTCGTTGTTCTTGTCGAGGGGCTTGATGGCTTTGTAGACCGCGGGTGCGCCGTAGATGTCCTCCTGATCCCAGAGGGAGTGGACGAGCAGGATCGGCACCTTGATTCCTTCCTCGGTAAAGTCCTTCAGAAGCACCGTGTCCATGGCCTGATCGGACCAGAAGGCGTCGTAAGCGGGATGCGCGATCAACTTTTTCCAGAAACCGATCTGGTCGAGGCCGTGGCGGCGGCCCAGTTCGCCTGCTGAGCCGGCGGACATGTATTCGTCGTAGTCATCGAAGTGCGAGGTCCACCATTTTGCGGTGTTGTCGCGGGTGCCGATCTGCTCGTAGATGTAGGGCATGTTCTGTTCACGGAAGGCGCCATTGTGGAACCAGTCGTCACCCATCCAGCCATCGACCATCGGGTTCATGGGAACTGAAACCTTCAAGGCTGGGTGCGGATGGACGAGCGCTGTGAGCGGAAGCCAGCCATCATAGGAGATGCCTAGAATGCCGACGCGGCCGTTGGTCTCGGGAATGTTGTGAATTAGCCATTCAATGGAGTCGTAGGTGTCAGTGGACTCGTCAACCGCGGTGGGATTCTGCGGTCCGCGGTTGGGGCGGTTCATCACGTTGTCGCCCTCGGAGCCATACTTGCCGCGAATGTCCTGGATTACGCGGATGTAGCCGCCGTCGAGAATGACGTCGACGGCGTTGTCGTAGCCGTAGAGATTCGGACCGAGATGCGTGCTGGCGGAATGCGTAGTGAGTTCGTCGGCGCTGTAGGGCGTGCGGGTGAGCAGGATCGGTGCGTGCGCGGCGCCTTTGGGAACAAGAATGACGGTGTGCAGATGGACGCCGTCGCGCATCGGGATCATGGCTTCGCGCCGCTCAAAATCGAACGAGGAGGTGACGGGGTGAAGCTGCTGCGGGGTCTCGCTGGGGTAGTTGGGATATTGGGCAGCAGGGGCCTGGCCGACTGTAGCCGAGGCAGAGAAGCCCAGCAGCATGGCCGCAACGCACGATGGTCGAAAGATTGGCACGACGGGAGCTCTCCTGGATGACAGCTGAGATTGGAAACGATTGTAGAGGAGCAAGGGCAGACCGGGCATGGAGCAAATTTCAAATTACTTAAGCGGATCTTTTGCACCGGCTTGTTTCGTGGCGATGTTTTTACTTGCTGCCCAACGGCGTGCGAAAGACAACTGCGGGTTCTTGCGCTCCGCTGCGCTACGGTCGGAATGACAGCTTTTTCAAGACAGGCGATTCTATGACAGGCGATTCTGCCGATTCTATGACAGCCGACTTTATGACAGCCGACTCTATGAGAGCCTATTTTCGGGGCACTCTATTTGCCGGACTTGGGCGCGCCTCCTGGATTCCATTGGGGACGGAAGTCGCTGTTGGCGAGCCAGCGCACCGGCTCTACCAGCGACTGAATCGCGCAGGTCATAAACGCGAGGTCGAGGTGAGCCATGTCATCGTTCGGCTGGTGATAGGTGGGCACTGTTCCCCACCCGGCCGCCGTATGAGCGACGACGCCTTGCAGCGCGAGCGCGTAATTGTCTGAGCGTTCAAAGAAATGTTGTTCGGGGTATGGATCGGGCCCGACCAGCGCGCCATGCTCCTTGAGAGCCGGTCCCAGGTTCGACCGCTCCCATCCGGTGAGGAGCAGGACGCCGGGCGGCATCTTCGGATCCTGGTTGCCGATCATCTCAAATTCCAGATTCGCGACCAGGTCGTGGAGGGGAACGGGAGGATGGTGGCCGAAGTAAGTGGAGCCGAGTTCTCCCATCTCCTCGGAACCGTAGCAGACAAAGAGAACGCTGCGGCGCGGGCGAGGACCGGCGGCGAGAGCATGTGCCAACTCGAGAACAGCCGTGGTGCCGGCGGCATCGTCGTTGGCGCCGTTGTAGATGGAGTCGCCGTTGACGGGGCGTCCCACGCCGAGGTGATCGAGATGGGCGGTCAGCAACAGCGTGCCTGCCGCGGCGTCTGTGCCTGCCAGGTATCCGATGGCATTAAAGGTCTGGCGCGGCTTGGTGTCCGGCAATGCATGAACGGCGATGCTGATCTGGGTACCGTCCTGCGGGGTGAACCTGGCCGCAGCTTCCGCGTGGATCAGAAGGACGGTCGGCGTCTTGCGGGGCTGGTCTTCGGCAAGCCGCATGCTGACCCGAGTCTTGCCGCCGAACATCTGCGGGATCGCGGCGAGTGAAGATGTCTCCGGCACCAGGATGGCCGTGGCACCGCGACGTCGCAGTGCGGACATGGCTGCGAAGAGTGCTTGCGGATTGGTCGCTCCGGTAAGAAGAATTGCGGATCCCTCGGGAATTTGCGCTGATTGCGCGTCGGCTGCGGCAACGCGCACCAGCGGCCCGGCGACGGAAGCACCGGGCGACGTAAGCAGGGCGAAGTCTTTTTCTTCTACGAGGGTCGCGTCTGCCGCCTGAAGCGTGGCATGACCGTCAAGTTCGGGTGCGACGATCTCGGCTGATTGCAGATATGCCGTCATGCCGGGTGCAGGTTTCAGGCCGTAGCTTTCGAATTCACTGGCGACGTACGTGGCAGTCAGTTCCTCGTCCCGTGTGGCTGAGCCGCGACCGGCAAGCACATCGCTGGCGAGAAAGTTCTCATGCGCGCTGACCCATTCTGGTTTGACGGTCCAGTTCTGTTGGGCCGGCAGCGAGGTTGAAGCTGAGATAAGTGCGAGTGCAGCGATTGATTGAACGCAGAATTTCACGACTCCCCCGGGGAATGCTGTTCAAGGTATGGTTCATCATACCCGGCAGAGGCGGGATGGGATTGGGAGGGTTGAATGCACGCTGCCCATCGCATCAAGATCCTTTGATTCGTTGGAATTACGGTGGTTTCACGGGCTTCTGGCTGTCTACTCGCTGTGCGCTTCGGCACACTTTTAGCTTGCATGCCTCTGCTACCATAAGGACGATTGCAGTTCCGCCGCTAGATAAGCCCATACGAGCGTAACGGCGGCAGAATTCCGGAAAGTTCTTAACGAAGGAGAATTGCTATGCCATTAGTCTCCATGCGGCAGCTTCTCGACGAGGCCGCCAAGGGCGGATACGGCGTCGGCGCATTCAACGTCAACGACATGGAACAGATTCAGGCGATCATGATGGCGGCGAAGGAAACCAAGTCGCCGGTGATCGTACAGGCGAGCCGCGGAGCGCGCCAGTTTGCCGAGGACCTGTACCTTTTTCGCCTGATCCAGGCGGCGGCGGAGTTGAATCCCGAGATTCCGATTGCGATGCATCAGGATCATGGCAACAGCTATGAGACGTGCAAGAGCGCGATCGAGCTTGGCTATACCTCGGTGATGATGGACGGATCGCTGAAGGAAGACGGCAAGACTCCTTCGACGTTCGAAGAGAACGTGGAAGTGACGCGCAAGGTCGTGGAGTATGCGCATGAGCGCGGTGTAACGGTCGAGGGCGAGATCGGCGTACTGGGCGGAGTGGAAGACGGACATGGTGCGGGCGGTACGGGACTTGAGCACATCACCGACCCCGATCAGGCTGTCGAGTTTGCGGAGCGGACCGGCGTTGACGCGCTGGCTATCGCCATTGGCACCAGCCATGGCGCTTACAAGTTCACCAAGAAGCCGGATGGCTCGGTACTGAAGATGGATGTGCTGATCGCGATCCACAAGCGGTTGCCGCACACGCACCTCGTGATGCACGGCAGCTCGTCGGTGCCGAAGGATTTGCAGGACATCGTGAATCAATACGGTGGCAAGCTGAAGCAGACGTGGGGCGTTCCGGTCGAAGAGATTCAGCTGGGCATTCGCAACGGCGTGCGCAAGATCAACGTGGATACGGACAATCGTCTTGCAATCACGGGCGCCATTCGCAAGGTGTTCGCGGAGACGCCGGAGAAGTTCGATCCGCGCGACTATTTGAAGCCGGCACGTGAGGCGATGAAGAAGGTTGTGGCGCTGCGCATGACGCAGTTTGGCCAGGCCGGACACGCGGGCGATTACAAGCCGCTTGCGATCACCGAAATCGCGAAGGGCTACGCGAACGGAACACTGGATACGCGGCCTTCGATGGCGGCAGCACGATAGAGTCTTCTCAAGTTGAAGCAAAAACACTGATGGCCGCTCCGCAATTGCGGGCGGCCATCAGTGTTTATGGTGGGGGAGGGAAACTCTACTGGTCGCCGCCCAAGACGTTTTCAATCGCGGTGATGGTTCCGAAGAGGCCGTGTTGCTCTCCGTCACTGCCGGCGGCGAAGAACAAGGTGGTTGATGGTCCTGCGGTTCCTCCGCTGCCGAACGCGATGTCCCACAGGCCACTGATGGCAATCGGCGTATTGGTGGCGTCGTTCAGGAGTCCCTTGAACTCTCCTGTGACGGGGTCAAACACGGCGATGTTTCCACTGCCGAACTGCCCCACTAGGATGTCGTGGCTGTAGGCTCCGAAATCGGCTGGAGCCTGCGTGATTCCCCAGGGGCCATTGAACCACCATCCATGTTCGAGACGATTGATGAGATGTCCCCAGGGTGAATACACGTCAACGTAACCAAGGCCCGCGCCATCGACTTCATCGTGCTTCTGGCTGTCCTGCTTGGCATAGGCGACGTAGAGGTTGCCGCCGATGTTCTGGACGTTGAAGGGTGCGTAACCGGCGCGTACATGATCGTCGCGGAATGCTTCTTCCCCGAGCGAAATGAGGTGGAAGTTCTTGTCGTAGACATGCACACGGCCTTTTCTGAAGTCGGCAACGTAGAGATAATTCGTCGCACCGGATTTGGGGTCGTTGATTGTCGCCAATGCCGCCCCTTTGAAGACCGAGGCACTTTTGTTGTTTACCTTGATTTCAGCGGAGGGGCCGCCGTTCCAGCCTGAAACGGTGCCGTCTTCTGTGACAAAGATGAAGGCCGCGGGTTTGCCATTCGTCAGTTGGAAGTCCTGTGTGCCATTGAAGACCTGGCCTGTCGGCGTGCCGGTTGGACTCATTTTTGGATCGCCCGTGGGGATCGTGACGACCAGAGGCACGGCAGTACCGGTACCGGTGTAGAGCGTCGCCAGTCCGGTTCCGTTGTCGGACACCCACCAGGGGGAACCTGAACTGCGCGACATGCCCCATGGATTTACAAGATTCGCATCGGTTGCGGGTGCTCCTCCTGACGTGTCTGCGACGAGGGGTGTTTGTTTGTAGTGTTGGACCTGCTGTGCCGGGGAGACGATTGCAAGGGAAAGCAGTGCGATCAGTACAGAGCTCGACGTGTGCGCCGTTGCGCAGATTCCGGTTTTAAACATATTCACTCCTTCTATGCCTGTTCGGGAGTGCTGAACAGTTCATCGCGCTGGCGGTTAGGGGTGTTCCAGCGTCGACTCAAGATAGAAGGAGGCGTGTGGCAAAAATGTCACCAAAATGTCACTTGGAGGTCAATCTTTGGCGAGGGCTCTCTTGATCAATTTCTTGTGCAATTTTTTCGCAGGATCCCAGGCTTTCAAATTTGACCGCCACTGTTTAACCGTCGGGATGCTGGTGGCGGAGAAGCTTTTGCTGGCTCACGGCTTCGCCATCGCCGCGCTTCAGTGTAGTGAAGACGATGGTCGAGAAAATGGTGAGACAGCCGAGTGCGCGGAAGGCCAGATGAATGCCATGAATCATTTCCTGCGGAACCCTGGAAGCGCCGCTTGGCAAGAAGAATGCTGTCGTGAGTCCGGCGGCGGCCACACCAAAGCTGATCGACATTTGCTGCATGGTGCTGGCGATGCTGCTGGCGCTGCTGGTGTCGTGCTCGGTAACGTCGGCATAGACCAGGGTGTTCATGCTGGTGTATTGGATCGACGTGAAGGCGCCGTAGCAGTACGCCAGGAGCAGGATGAACCACACAGGTGTGTGTTGGCCGATGGTTGTAAACAGCAGGAGAAGGATGCCGATGATGATGGTATTTGAAATGAGTACGCCGCGATAGCCGAACATGGCCAGCAGACGGCGAATGATCGCCTTGATGCTCATGGCTCCAAGTGCCTGCGGCATGATCAGCAGACCGGACTGAACCGGGCTGAAGCCGAGGCCAGTCTGGTAGAGCAGGGGAAGCAGAAACGGCACGCCGCCGATTCCAAGCCGCGTGAAATAGCTGCCGTTCACAGAGGCGCGGAAGGTGCGAATGCTGAAGAGTCTGAGGCGAAGAAGAGGAAACTCGGTTGTTCGCGCGTGCAGCCAGTATCCGATGAGGAGGGAAATGGAAATGACCAGCATCCCGATGATTTCACGGCCGCTCAAGGTGTGTTCGCCGAAGACTTCGAGGACGTATGACAGCAGGGCAATGCCGGAGCCGAAGAGGATGAGGCCGACGATGTCGAGAGGCGGCGTGTCTTTTTCAGCGTAATTGGGCAGGTGGAGGTAAACCATGATGAGCCCGACAATGCCGATGGGGATATTCAGAAAGAAAATCACGCGCCAATGGAAGTAGTCGACGATGAGGCCGCCGGCCACCGGGCCCAGCATGGGGGCGATGAGCGCGGGAATGGAGACGAAGCTCATGATGCGCACGAGGTCGGACTTGGGGAATGTTCTGACGAGGGTCAGCCGGCCTACCGGTACCATCATGGCGCCGCCCATGCCCTGCACGACGCGGAATGCAACCAGCATGTGAATGTTGGTGGAGATGCCGCAGAGAAAAGATCCGAGGGTGAAGATGCCGATCGCGGATGCAAAGACGCGGCGGGTGCCGAATCTGTCGGCCATCCAGCCGCTGATGGGAATGAAAACCGCGAGGCTGAGGGTGTAGCTGGCCAGAACGGCCTTCATGCTGAGTGGCGTGACGCTGAGAGCTTCGGAGATGGCGGGGACAGCGGTGTTGAGAATAGTGGTGTCGAGCGACTCCATGAAGAAAGCGACCGCAACCAGCCATGGCAGCAGGCGCATGGCGGCGTCGGAGGGTACGGGTGCCGGAGTGGTCGCGCTGGGCTTGGTCGATGGGTTCATGATGGTTCGATTGATACTGTGCGATGCCGTAATCGGTTCGGGAACGAATCCGGTAGATTTTACGATGCGGCGGGTGCCGGGGACGGTTCGCGAGTGGGAAGCGCGTGGATGCCCAATTCCTGGTCCTTGTACTGAAGCTGATAGAGCTTCCAATAGAGGCTTCGGTTGGCGAGTAGTTCCTGATGGGTGCCCATCTCGCGCAGCTGGCCCTTGTGCATGACAAGAATGGTATCGGCCCTCTGGATGGTGGAGAGACGATGCGCGATCAGTACGCTGGTGCGGCCCTCGACCATGCGCTCGAGTGCGCCGCGGATACGCAGCTCGGTGTCCGTGTCGACGCTGGAAGTGGCTTCATCGAGGATGAGGATGTGGGGATTGAAAGCGAGCGCGCGGGCGAAGTTAATGAGTTGTTTCTGGCCGGTCGAGAGAGAGTTGCCGCGTTCCTGGACCGGCTCGTTGAAATCAGCGGGAAGAGATTCGACGAAGTCGAGCACGTTGACGTCGCGCGCGGCTTGTCGCATCGCTTCGGCGGTGATGGCGTCGTTTCCGAAGCGGATGTTTTCCGCGATGGTGCCGGTGAACAAAAACGGGTCCTGTAGAACAACGGCGAAGTGGCTGCGCAGTGCGGCGAGGTCGAGTTCGCGAAGATCGACGCCATCGAGCCGGATGGAGCCGGCGGTTACATCGTAGAAGCGCATCATCAGGCTGGTCAGCGTGGTCTTGCCGGCGCCCGTGTGTCCCACGACAGCGATGGTCTGGCCGGGCTCGATGGTGAACGATACGTCCTTGAGGATCCACTCGATGTCGGTAAGGGCGGCGAGTTCTTTGGCTCGTTCAGGCGAGTCGGCAACGCGGTTGACGAGTTCTCTCTGTTCCTCGGTCAGCTTCTGATAGGTGAACCAGACGTGATGGAATTCGATTCGGTTTGATCCGTCACCCGAGCGGGGATGAGCGGGGCTGACGATCTCGGGCGCGGTATCGAGCAGCTTGAAGATGCGTTCGCAGGCGGCCATGGCGGCTTGCAGGATGTTGTACTTGTCGCTGAGATCCTGGATGGGGCGCCAGAAGCGCTGCGAATACATGTTGAACGCGGCCAGCATACCGATGGTCACGGAACCGGAGAGAACGCCGAATCCGCCGCGCCAGATGACGAGGGCGATAGCGACGGAGGACAGAATTTCGACTGCGGGATAGTAGAGCGCGTAGGCGAAGATGGTGTCTTTGAACGCGATCATGTGCAGGCGGTTGACCGCTTCGAAGTCGCTGTAGGCGCGCGGTTCGCGGTTGAACAGCTGCACTACGGCCATGCCGCTGATGTGTTCCTGCGTAAAGCTGTTGATGCGGGCGATGGCGGCGCGTACGCGGCGGTAGCTCTCGCGAACGCTGTTGCGGAACAGTCGCGTGACGACAAGGATCAGCGGCAGCACCGCGAAGGCCAGCAGCGCGAGCCACCAGTTGATGTTGAGCATCACGATGGCCATGATGGTGAGGGTGAAGAAGTCGTCGACAATGGCGAGGATGCCGCCGGTAAACATTTCATTGATGGCGTCGACGTCGGAAGTGATGCGCGTGACCAGGCGGCCCACGGCATGGGTATCGAAGAAGCCGACATGCATGCGCTGCATGTGCTGGAAGATGTCGCGGCGCAGGTCAAACATGATTTTCTGCCCGGTCCACTGCATCAGGTAGGTCTGGATGAATTCGAAGAGATAGGCAGAGACCTGGGCCACCAGAAAAATCAGGGCGAGGCGGGTGATGCCTTGCGCGGGATCGGAGGGCAAGTGGCGGATGAGGAAACTTGTGGGTCCTCCCTCATGGCTTAGAAGTGTTGTCCCTGAAACACCATGGTCGGTGGGGAAGTAGCGATCGATGCCGACCATGACGAGGTAGGGGCCCGCGACATCGCTCATTGATTTCAGGGAGATGGAGATGGAGGAAATCATCGCCTGCCACCAGTAGGGGCGCAGGTAGTGCCCGAGGCGCTTGATCAGCCGCGAGTCGTAGACTTTGCCAACCGGATCCTCGTCCGCCTTCGGGCGCGCCGCGCCGTTACGTGGATCACGTTCTTGTGCCTTGGTTGGGCTGGTTTTTTGCTCCGCGTCAGGCATGGGTCAGCATCATTCGGTTCCAGAGTCCATTGTACGGGGTATGGACTGTGGCGTTTCGTCCGCCAAGCCGGTTTTGAGGGCATCGAAGTGGGCCTGGTTGCGGACCCGGACAATCGGATGGCGGAACTCGCGCCTGCCGTAGACTCGAATCGTGAGTTCCCGTTTGTCCATTCCGGCGTCTTCGAGCGAGCGCGACCTTCCGCAGGTGGTGCGACGTGGAGAGTACGTTTATCCGCCGGGCTTGCGCTTCAATCTGCCTTTCTACCGATTCCATAGCTTCTTTGATCCGGCGAATCCCATTCTCCTGTTCGAGCATTTGCAGCGTTACGGTCGCGCGGCGCACTATCGCATCCTGCTGAATGACGTTGTGCTGCTGAATGATCCCGCAGATATCGCCGAAGTGCTGATCGATAAGACTGCCTTCTTCGGCAAGGACCGCACGCAAAAGCGGATGAAGATCCTCCTTGGCGAAGGGATGATCACGTCTGACGGAGAGGCGCACAATCGCGGACGACGCATTGCCGCTCCCGCGTTTCACCGGCGTCGCATCGAGCGCTATGCCGCGCAGATCGTGGAAATTGCCGACGTGTTTCGTGCGCAATGGCACCCCGGAGAAGAACTGAATATCGCCGCCGAAATGATGCGGCTCACATTGCAGATCACAGCACGCACTCTTTTCGATACGGAAGTGACGCCGGAGATTCACGAGATCAACGACCAGGTGAATGTCGTGATGGATCTCTACAATTTTCTGGTCGCGTTTCCGCGGGCTGAACTCTTCCTCAATTCGCCCCTGGCGCAGATGCGGCGGTTTCGCGCGGCAAAAAAGCGGCTGGATGAAGTCGTCGATGGCATGATCCGGACGCGGCAGGCGGATACGAACCTGGACCGCCATGCCGACCTGCTTTCGATGCTCGTGGCTGCGCGCGACGACCAGGCAGGAGGCGACGGGCTCAAACTGGATGCGCAGCAGATCCGCGACCAGGTTCTTACGCTGTTTCTCGCCGGGTTTGAGACGGTAGCCAATGCGCTGGCTTGGACTTGGATGCTGCTGGGACAGAACCCGGAGGCGGAGTCGCGACTGCATGCCGAGATCGACGCGGTACTGGGCGGACGGCTGCCAACGCTTGAGGACATTCCGCGGCTCGAGTACGCGGGCATGGTGCTGTCTGAATCGATGCGGCTGTATCCGCCGGCGTGGGCCATGGGCAGGGAAGTGCTGGAGGATGTTTCGATCGGGCCGTACCGGATGCGCAAAGGAACAATGGTGTTCTTCAGCCAGTACATCGTGCACCGGGATGCAAAGTGGTTTCCAGAGCCGGACCAGTTTCGTCCCGAGCGATTTGCCGCGGCAGCCAAGTCGGGACGGCCCCGGTTCGCGTATTTTCCCTTCGGTGGAGGCGGGCGGCAATGCATCGGCGAGTCGTTCGCCTGGATGGAGGCCGTGTTGGCGCTGGCGACGATTGCACAGCGTTGGCGGATTGAACTTGTTCCCGGGCAGAAGATCGAATTGCAGCCCAAGATTACGCTGCGGCCGAAGAATGGGATCCGGGTGCGGGTTATGGAGCGGGTTTGAGAGAACATAGTTCAGGCTGCGCAAAAGTCTCGAATGTTCGAAAAACATCCCTCAGGGCTAAAGCCCTCGTTTGCCGGCTATTCGGCATGACTGAAGTCATGCCCTTTCAAAACGGCGAGTTTCCGCAACTTGTGTTTGCCTTCTTTCCGATTTAAAGGCTGGCTCTCCGGATGACAAATCCCAGATGACGGTGGCCAGATGACAATGCCGTAGACTCGAAGAGTGGGTTTCCAGAGCTTTCATGGCAACGCGGCAACGGTGCGGCATCTGCGGGAGGGGCTGCGCAGCGGCCATTTTCCCCAGGCGCTGATTCTTGCCGGGCCGAAGGGTGCGGGCAAGTACACGCTTGCGCTGATGCTGGCGCAGGCCGTCAATTGCCTTGAGCCTACGGAGAGCGATGGGCTGCCAGACTTCTGCGGGCATTGCGCAAACTGCCTGCGGATCGCGGAGTCGGCGAATCTTGAGGAGCGGGTTGCCGAGGCGGTGGCGGCGCGCGACGAAATGCGCGACGTGGACAAACGCGAAACGCGCATCCTGATCCAGACGCACCCTGATGTGCTGATTGTGCCGCCCGATCCTCCGCAGCTTTTGATCAAGCTCGGACAGGTGCGGACGGTGATTCACGCAGCATTTTATCGGCCGCCGGCGAACGCGCATCGGGCTTTTACGATTTTCACGACTTCGGCGTTCATGAAGGAAGCGGCGAACAGCCTGCTGAAAGTGCTGGAAGAGCCTCCGGAGCGCACCTCGCTGATTCTGCTTACTGAAAATCCGCACGAACTTCTGCCGACGATTCGGTCGCGCTCTCTTCTCTACAGGCTGGAGGCATTGCCTGCGGCGGAGATCGAGGCATTGCTGGCCGAGCGCCGGCCTGAATTGAAACCCCAGCAGCGAGCACTTGCGGCGCGCTTGGCAGAGGGCGCGGTTGGGCGAGCGCTGACGCTGAATCTGGAAGCGTACCTGACGAGCCGCCAGGATGCACTTCTTGTGCTGCGGACAGCATTACGGGAACCGGACTACTCCACGCTGTTTCACACGACGGAAACCTATCGCGGCGGTGCGGACGGGCAGGAGAAGACGATCAACCTGTTGCGGACGCTGGGGAGTTTGCTCGAGGACCTGCTGCTGATGGTGGCGGGAACTCCTTCGTTCATTCGGAATATCGATCTTTCGGTTGAGTTGGAACACATGGCACAGGGGCTCACCGTGGATTGGATTGCAGCGACCTCCTGGGCGGTCGTCCAGGTGGAACAGGGAATGCGGCGCAATCTGTTGCGCTCACTGTCGTTGGATGCCATGGCCGTCGGCCTGCAGGAACGGTAGCGGGAACGTTCCACAAGTATCGCGATCGAAAGAATGCAACCTCCATCTCGCCCGCAGCATCTTTTGGGGTAGAATCAAAACACTCTCAAAGGCAAAGACCAACCCAGTCTGATACACGGTTATGCCGATGGTTTGGTGTCCCCTAAAGGGCTCTGATTCTGCATTTCCGGAGAGCAGGATCCTTCCTTTTCCCCGTCAAGCAAAGTGAAATCGTCGTTCTGCATCTGTTTAATGAGGAGTTTCGTGGCGATGGAGGATCTTATTTTATGAATACACAAACAATTTCGCCGGGCATTGACGGCCAGCGCCGCGATAGCGCGTTATACACACCGAATCGCAAGAAGCATGCTCCTCTTACCACGCCCTCGTTTCGATTCACGAATTATGAAGTCGAGGAAGATTCCGCTCACCGCCAGGCTGAGCTCTTCTATCTGCAGAAGCAAATCCAGTCGCAGACTCCCATGGTGATTGTGCTGGAAGATGGCGAGAAGCTTGAAGGTCAGATCGAGTGGTACGACCGTGGAGTGCTCAAGATTCGTGGGCGCGCGAAGACGCTTATCTATAAGGCGGCGATCAAGTATATGTACAAGCTTGGCGAAGTCGGGCAATAGGATTGCTTTCTAATCTTTCGCCGACCGTGCAGCTTTGCTAAGACGATCGCGAATAGCCATGCCAACTCCCTCGCCTTCCGGCATCGGACACAGAATCACGGTGCAACCTGCGGCGTCGAGCGCCCTGAGGCCGGCGTAGAGTCTCTCAGCTAATTCATCGGATGCACCCCAATGTCCCCAGGCAAACTCGGCTGCTTGCCGAAGCGGTGGCTCGAGTTTGGTGTGTGACAGCTCCGCGGGAAGCATGAGGCCGAGGCGGCCATCGGCGTGCTGTCGAGCGGCGTCGGCAAGGCGCGACGGGAGCTCGTCCAGCGTGCCTTCCACGAGGATCAGCTTTGCGCGCGGAGCATAGTGGCGCAGGCCGACGCCGGGCGAGGGAAGCGCCTCGGGCTTGGCAGCCAGCGGCAGCATTCTTTCTTCGTAATAGACAACTGGGCCTGCAACCTCGCGGATTTGTTGCGCGGTGACCGCGCCAGGGCGGTAGATCATCATCGGGCTCTGCGTTGGATCGAGCACGGTGGATTCGACGCCGTGGCGTGTCGGTCCGGCGTCGATAATCGCGTCGATTTTGCCGTCGAGATCGTCGAGCACGTGCGCGGCGGTAGTGGGGCTGATGTGGCTGAAGACATTTGCGCTGGGAGCGGCGACAGGCACTCCGGCCTGGCGGATCACTTCGAACGCCACCGGATGCGCGGGCATGCGGATGCCGACCAGCGGACGGCCCGCGGTGACGATGTCGGGCACGGCGGCCGAGCGGGGCAGAAGCAGCGTCAATGGGCCAGGCCAGAAGGTTTCCATCAATGCGTAAACCGCGGGCGAAAACTTCGCGAGCAGCGGCTTGAGCATAGGGTTGTTGAAGATTGGCCCCGCGACGTGCACGATGACGGGGTCCCACGAGGGGCGTTGCTTGGCTGCAAAGATTCGCGCGACTGCAGCGGGGTCGAGAGCATTGGCGCCCAATCCGTAGACGGTTTCGGTAGGCAGGGCAACGAGGCCGCCCGAGCGAAGGATCTGCGCGGCTTGAGCGATGGCCGCTTGCGCCTCGTCCGTATCGATGTGTGCCGGGTCAACTGAAAGGCGCAGAGTCTTCACGTACTTATTGTCGCTGTTTGAAGCCGTTGAGGCTACCTGCGTATACTCGCTGCTTATCATGGCTATCGAAACCGAGATCAAATTCAGGGTTGCGAGCGTAGATAAACTGATGCTTCAGCTTCGTGAGGTCGGCTTTCATGAGCAGACTCCGCGGGCGTTTGAGAGCAATGTGCTGTACGACATGCCGGACCGCTCAATGCGGGCCCGGACAGAGATTCTGCGTATTCGCAGCTATGCCGGCAAGTGGACGGTGACACA
Organism: uncultured Acidobacteriaceae bacterium; assembly: GCA_963838295.1. Taxonomy (GTDB): domain Bacteria; phylum Acidobacteriota; class Terriglobia; order Terriglobales; family Acidobacteriaceae; genus Telmatobacter. The sequence goes on along the minus strand of CAWIQS010000013.1, from coordinate 1,441,469 downwards.
CAAGCGCCTGCCCGACGCGGGGCCCGGCGAAGATGCGCACAAGCATCGCGTGGAGACGGAAACCGAAGTTGCCGATGGCAATGTACTGGCGCAGATTTTCAAGTCTCTGGGGATGGTGGAAGCATTTCGCTATGAAAAGTGGCGCAGCGAGTGGAGCGATGGTGAAGGCCATTGCGTGATCGACGAGACGCCGATTGGCAACTACGCGGAGTTGGAGGGTTCGCCGGAATGGATCGACCGCAGTGCAGCCCGGATCGGCGTGGACCGTTCGGTATACCTGACGCTGAGCTACGGCCGGCTGTTTGAGCAATGGCGCGCCGAGCATCATTCGGAGGCCAACGATCTGACCTTTGAGGCCGTGTCGGTCGCACACTGAGCGCGGAACTATCCTGCAAGACGGCGGTAGCAGCTAACTCCTCGAAAATAGATGGTTAGAAAACACTTTTTGGAATGAGGCCTGACGGGCCGCTGGCCTGTGGCTGGTGAACAGCGGCCCGTGGTCAATGATCAGCGAGATTCTTTCCGGGCAGACTAATTCGGCGCGTCATGGGATCATTTATTCACCACGGGAGGATTGATGAACATCTGGTTGCAGGATCTCCGCCTTGCCTTTCGCATGCTTCGCAAGAATGTGGTGATGACGCTGATCATTCTGGCCTCGCTTGGCATCGGCATCGGCGCCAATTCCGCCATATTCAGCGTGGTAGACGCGCTTCTGTTGCGTCCGCTTCCCTATCCGCATCCCGACCGTCTGGCGGCTGTCTGGCTGCATTCTCCAGGGATCGGCATTCTGCGCGACTGGCCTTCTCCCGGCCAATACATCGACATTCAGAATCAGAACCATTCGTTCGACCAGATGGCCATTGCGCAGAGCCGCACATTCACCTTGACGGGACGCGATCAGCCCGAACGGGTAGACGTACTGAGCACGCAATCAAGTCTCCTGACCATGTTCGGCGCTAAACCGCTGCTCGGGCGCACGTTACTGCCGGAGGAAGACACACCTGGCAGACCGGGGGTAGCCGTTCTCACCTACGGAGCATGGCAGCGCCTATTTAATGCGGACCCCGCAATCGTTGGCAGCAGCATTACGCTTAACGGGAAGTCGTTTACGGTAGTGGGCGTGCTCGACCGCCGCTTTATGCTCAACGCGGAGGTGATGCCATCGGAAGGGCCGATGGACAAGGTGGACATCTTTCTTCCCCTGGCCCTGGGACCGGATGCCGCGCAGCGCCGAGGCGACGAAAACTACAACATCGTTGTCCGCCTCAAGCCCGGCATTTCAGTGCAACAGGCCCAGGCGGACATCAACGTTATCGCCAACGGCATCCGCATCAAAGACAAACGCGACACCAGCTACGGTATGGACGTCATCGGCTTGCAGAACCAGGTAGTCGGGGACGTCCGGCGCGCTCTGCTGGTGCTGCTCGGCTCTGTATCGCTGGTCCTGCTGATCGCCTGTGCCAATGTGGCCAATCTTTTGCTTGCCCGCGCGGCCGGTCGCGAAAAGGAAGTCGCTATCCGCACCGCTCTGGGATCGGGCTGGCAACGTCTGGCTCGTCAATTAATGACCGAGAGCATCTTGCTGTCGCTCCTCGGCGGAGCCGCCGGACTGCTTGTGGCACGTGTGAGCCTTTTGGTAGTCCGCACCATGAATCCCGGCAATATTCCCCGGCTCGATGAGATTGGAATCAACGGGGCTGTGCTCGCTTTCACATTTGGTCTTTCGCTCGTAACGGGCATACTCTTTGGCCTCGCTCCGGCTTGGCGAGCCATCAAGCTGGATCCGAACTCGTCGCTCAAGGCGGGTGGACGCAGTGGACAGTCGGATGGCGGTCTGTACGTCAAACGGCACCGCTTACGCAGTTTGCTCATCGCTTCGGAACTCGCGCTTTCCCTTGTGCTGCTGATCGGCGCCGGACTGCTGATTCGCAGTTTCATTCGCTTGCAGAGCGTAGCCCCAGGATTCACGGCAGACAATGTACTGAGCATGCAGTTCGTCGTGAGCGACCCCAAGTATAAGGACCAGAAAGTCCTCGCCGGTTTCTACCACGAAGTCGAAAACCGCATCGCGCATTTGCCGGGCGTAGCAGCAGAAGGTACTGTTTCGGCTCTCCCACTGACCGGATCGGTGGGGTGGGGTGGAATCCATGTGGAGGGATACAATCCGCCTCCGGGACAGGAGTTGCAAGCGGACATGCGTACGGCCAGCACGGACTATTTCCGAACCATGCAGATTCCTTTGGTCTCAGGCCGCTTCTTCTCGGACCAGGACAACCTCGATTCGTCGAAGGTCGCCATCATTGACCAGAAATTCGCGCAGCGATTCTGGCCGCACAATGACGCCGTGGGAAAACATGTCTGGTTCGATCCGAAAAAGCCCATCACCATTGTTGGCGTGGTGGGAGTGGTCAAACAATATGGTCTGGATACCGACGGCAAGATCGCCACGTATTTCCCCATGCAGCAGGGACCTGACGGAGGCACGTTCCTGGTGGCCCGTTCGTCATCCGACGATCCGGGACTTTCGAACGCCATCACCCGCGAAATCCACGCAGTCGATCCCGCGGTCGTCATCTACGGCATCCGAACCATGAACGACCGCTTGCATGATTCACTTGCGCGCCAGCGCTTCTCCAGCACGATGCTGGGTGCATTCGCGGCGTTCGCGTTGCTTCTGGCGGCCGTGGGACTCTATGGCGTGATGTCGTACCTGGTCACCCAGAGCACGCACGACATCGGTATTTTGGTCGCATTGGGTGCGCGGCGCGAAAACATCCTCGCCCTGGTCGTTCGCCAGGGAATGCAATTAACGTTGATCGGCATCTTTGCGGGACTTTTAGGCGCGGTTGCCCTTACTCGCGTGATCGCCAGCCTGTTGTTCGGCGTAAGCGCTACCGACATCACTACTTTCCTGGCCGTGCCCGCATTGTTGGCGGTGGTCGCATTTGCCGCAACGGTCATCCCTGCGTGGCGAGCCAGCAGCGTGGACCCGATGGTCGCCTTGCGAGAGGAATAGACAGGCTACGAAAAAACTCAAAACAATCGGCCACAGGGGCTAAAGCCCGACGGTGCATCTGTGCCGTGATACAAAGACGGCGCAGTTCGGTTTCTTCCATAGTTGTAAAACCGGACCGTCACCAACGATCGGCTCAAACAAACCTTCGTGTCTGCGCTAGGCCTCGGTGCCGTGGCACTTTTTATATTTCTTGCCTGAACCGCAGGGGCAGGGGTCGTTGCGGCCGACTTTTTCGCCGGTGCGGCGTTGCGAGGGCTGGCTGCCATTTCCGCCTCCCGCGCGCGTAGCCGCTTCTAGTTCACGCTGCTTTTTGCGGTGGAATTCCTTTTCCAACTGATCGATCGTCGTGGACGGCGCACGCGTGGGGATGGAGATTTCGCGTGGTGCAGCGTCGAGCACACTGGGCTGACGGTCACCGTTGAGCGATAGTTGGTCGGCGCTGGCTACCGGCGGAGCAGGCGGCACCGCTCTGCGCGGTTCGGGCGGCGCTATTTCGATGGGGCGTCCATCGGGGCCGAGAATCTGCATGCGGAAAAGGAAGCGGACGGTGTCTTCCTGGAACTTCGCCATCATGGCTTCGAACATGTCGAAGGATTCCTTCTTGTAGGCCACCAGCGGATCCTGCTGCGCGTAGCCGCGGAGGCCGATGCCCTCCTTGAGGTGGTCCATGGCGAGAAGGTGGTCTTTCCAGAGGCCGTCGATCACTCTCAGCATCACCATGCGTTCGTGATAACGCATCTGCGGCGCGCTGAGGATATGCTCCTTCTGTTCGTACTGCTGTTTGAGTTTTTCAAAGATCTCGTCGCCGAGTTCGTGCCGTGCCAGTTCCTGCGGCTTGATTCCCGCAGCCGCCATGCTGAAGCCGAACTGGTTCATCAGCTTTTCTTCGATGCCCTTCAAGTTCCATTGATCGGGATGCTTGTCATCGGGTGCAAATTCGTCGAGGATGCCGCTGAGGATTCCGCCTACATAATCTTCGAGGATGAGTTCGCGCTGTTCGACACCTTCGAGCAGCTGGCGGCGCAGGCCGTAGACGGCTTCGCGCTGCTTGTTCATCACGTCGTCGTATTCGAGCAGGTGTTTGCGTGACTCGAAGTTCTGCGATTCGACGCCCTTCTGTGCGTTTTCAATCTGTCGCGTAATCATCTTCGACTCAATCGCCACGTCTTCTTCCATGATTTTCTGCATCATGGTGTTGGCGAATCCGCGCGCGAAGATACGCATCAGGTCGTCTTCGAGAGAGAGATAAAAGCGCGAGGCGCCGGGGTCGCCCTGGCGGCCGGCGCGCCCTCGCAACTGATTGTCGATGCGGCGTGACTCGTGACGTTCGGTGCCGAGGATGAAGAGGCCGCCCTTGGCAATGACTTCTTTGTGCTCCGCCAGCGCGGCTTCGTTGTGAACGGCAAAGGTGGCGGTCCATTCGGAATCGGAAACCTCGAATTCCTGTCCCTGGTAGTAGAAGCGCTGAAAGCCTGCGGGGGCCATCGGACTGATCGCTCCCTCGGCGACGCTTATCGCCCTGGCCTGGCCCTTCTTCACCAACTCCTGGCGAGCCATGAACTCGGGATTGCCGCCGAGCAGAATGTCGGTACCGCGGCCGGCCATGTTGGTGGCGATGGTGACCATGCCGAGGCGGCCTGCCTGTGCGACATATTCAGCTTCGCGCTCGTGCTGCTTGGCGTTGAGCACCACGTGGCGAATGCCCTTTCGCTGGAGGATCGCCGAGAGGCGTTCGGACTTTTCGATCGACACGGTACCAACCAGCACGGGCTGCTGCTCCTCGTGAAGCCGGCCGATGTCTTCGGCGGCAGCTTTGAACTTTTCCTTCTCGGTGCGGAAAACGACATCAGGGTTTTCGACGCGGAGCAGCGGCTTGTTGGTGGGGATGACCACGATTTCGAGCTTGTAGATCTTCTCGAATTCGGCAGCCTCGGTTTCGGCCGTACCGGTCATGCCGCTGAGCTTCTTGTAGAGACGGAAGTAGTTCTGGAAGGTGATGGTGGCGAGCGTCTGGTCTTCCTTGCGGATGTTGACGCCCTCTTTGGCTTCGATGGACTGGTGAAGTCCGTCGGACCAGCGGCGGCCCGGCATCAGGCGGCCCGTGAAGGTGTCGACAATGATGACTTCGCCATCCTTGACCACGTAATCGACGTCGCGCTTGTAAAGTGCGTGTGCCTTGATAGCGGTTTCGACGTAATGCTTGAGTTCCCAGTTCTCCGCGCTTGCGATGTTATCGATGCCGAGCTCTTTTTCGATGGTGACCCAGCCTTCGTCCGTCACACCGATGGTGCGGTGCTTTTCGTCAACGACGTAGTCGCCCGAGAATGTTTTGCCCTCAAGGCTGTCGACTTCCTCGCCGAGTTCGAGTGCGGGAATAATCTTGCGCGCGCGTGCGTATTTGTCGGTGGTCTGGTCGGTGGGGCCGGAGATGATGAGCGGGGTGCGGGCTTCGTCGATGAGGATGGAGTCCACTTCGTCGACGATGGCGTAATAATGGCCGCGCTGTACGCAATCCTTGATTTCGAACTTCATGTTGTCGCGCAGGTAGTCGAAGCCAAACTCGTTATTAGTGCCGTAGGTGATGTCGGCGCCGTAGGCCGCGCGGCGCTCGTCGTCAGAGAGGTCGTGGACGATGACGCCGACGGTGAGGCCGAGGAACTCGTAGATTTTGCCCATCCACTCGGCGTCGCGTTTGGCCAGGTAGTCGTTGACGGTGACCACATGAACGCCGTGGCCGGCAAGCGCATTGAGATAGCAGGCGAGGGTGGCGACGAGGGTCTTGCCTTCACCCGTCTTCATTTCGCTGATCTTCCCCTGGTGCAGAACCATGCCGCCGATGAGCTGCACGTCAAAGTGGCGCATTTTGACGGCGCGCCAGCCGGCTTCGCGGACTACGGCGAAGGCCTCAGGCAGAATCTCATCAAGCGCCGCGCGCTCGGCAGTTTTGATCTCCTCGGGGTCCGTAATGCCTTGAATGCGGGCGGCAATGCGGCCGCGGAAATCGGCCGTCTTCGCCCGAAGTTGTTCATCCGAAAGCTTTTCCATCTCCGGCTCAAAAGCGCCGACCTGCCCGATCATGGGGAGAAGTTTCTTGATGGCCCGCTCGTTGGCGGTGCCGAATATTTTTGTGAGTACCTTATCGAAAAACACAGGAGTCTCCAATCTTCCAGTATAAATGCCATGATTTTGCAGCGATTGGGACGAGTGTCGATCAGAAAAGCTTGCGGCAATCGCTGCCAGCGCAGGGGATCAGGCCACGCTGGGCGGAGGGCGCTGGAAGAGCGCGGGAAGCAGAGGCACTGCGGGCGCGCGGCCCAAGCATCGGAGAGATGCGGAAGAAACAAGAGCCAGGGGAGACACCAACCCGATAAAGAACACGGGAAGCATCGCAAACAACAGTCCGGAGCCGTCGCTGCTCAATATTGAATTGGCTTGCCGCCGGGAACCGCGATGCGCGAATCGCAGAACGCCAGAAAACTCGGCGTGGTTCTGACTCTGACTTCGGGCCAGGAACTCAAGTACCGGGTGGGCGTAGGTTTTGGCGCTTTGCAGGCCCGCCTCGGCGTGCGCAACCGACGTGAATGCCACGGCGGCAATTGCCACCCACATCCACGCGTTTTTGTTCAGCGATCGAGGCATCCTGCGGTTCCTTTTCTATTGTGTCATAGATGCGATGTGGAGAGCTCATTTCAGGCGCACAGTAAGGCTATCGACCGGTTCGCCGCGGCGGATACGCCGCAACTGACGCATGAGGTGCCGGGCGGCGGTGTCCGGGTCGCCGTTATCGTCTTCGTCCGCATCTTCGACCTGGCGCTGCTGCGCTTCGATGGCGTACAGAAGGCGCGGCCGGTACAGGAGAGTCAAGCCAAGAACCACGGTTCCAAGTCCCGCGGTGGAAAATCCTGGCCGGCGTCTTGTTGTTTTTCCCTTTCGCCGCCATGGCACGCAGAACAAGTAGTAGTAAGCCAGGATGAGCAGAATCGCCAGAAACGGCGAGCTCATGGCAAGTGCAGCGAGTGCACTGTAGATGGATTCCATAAAGATGCCTTTCCGCCGAGGGGCAGAAATTCGTCATTGGTGGATCACAGGGACGCCGCGACACGAGCCGAGTGTCCCGCGATCGATTGAAGAATCTAAGCGAGTCGGAAAGGCGGAGGGCGCTGGAACGAGGGAGCCAGCGATGGAACTTCGGGCGTGTGGCCCAGCGAGAGAACCGGCAACAGCGGCAGCAGGTTGAAGGGCACCAGCAGACCCACAAAGAACGCCGGTAAAAGCGCCATCCATGCGGGGGCGTCCGTGCTATGTCCGTGGGGCACGAGCAGCGCAACCAGGGCGATCATAATGGCTGCGATCGCTATCCAGTACCAGGCACGTTGCTGACGAAAAGCGTTCATGGCTGCTTTGCCGAGTATAGCAATGGTTCAGTTCTTAGCTGTAGTTCTGAGTTTCGACGCGAAAGCGAAGAACTCAGTTTGCAATGAATCCCGTGCATTCACAGATATAGACACGGATTTTCGAATCTTTCGGCTTGAACCGGAATCCGTTGATGCGGAGGGATTTGATGGCGACCGGGAGTGATGCGGCATTGCGCGAACACGTGGTGGAGGTTTTGACGGGCGGTCATGCGCACGCGACGTTTGAGCAGGCGGTGAAGGACTTGCCGGTAGAGTTGCGGGGAAAAGTGCCAAAGGGCGGGGAGTACTCCGCATGGCAGTTGCTGGAACATCTGCGAATCGCGCAGTTGGACATTCTGGAATTCTCGCGCGATGCGAAACACGAATCGCCCAAATGGCCCGAGGGTTACTGGCCCAAGGAGAAGGCCCCGGCAGACGACAAGGCATGGGACAAGAGCGTGCGCGCGTTCAAAAAGGACCTGAGGGAGATGTGCGCATTGGTCGAGGACCCGAAGACGGATCTCTTCGCAAAGATTCCGCATGGCGACGGGCAGACAATCCTGCGCGAGGCCCTGCTGGCCGCGGATCACAATGCGTATCACGTCGGGCAACTGGTGCTGGTGCGGAGGCTGCTGGGGGCGTGGGGCTGAGAATCTCGGCGCGGATTGGTCCTTAGTTCAGCGGGTCGGCAATGAACTTGATAACGGATGGGTAAGATTCCGTAACCGTCACGTCGATTGCGATCGACGGCGCGTTGTCTGGCTTAAGAAATGCGAGGATATTCCCTGTCGCGGCCTCGCGAAGCAGAAAGGCATAGGCGCCTTGACCGAGGTTGGCCTGCGATTGAAAATCCGGTACTTCGACACTGAATGTGCCATCTTCTCCAGGCTCGACGCTGGTGAGCACAATCGTTGGAACAAATCCATCCGCGACTCCAAAGAACGCATGCGCCCAGTAGGCGTGGTAGTTGACTTCGACTTTGGCCCTCTTGCCTTGCGCGAAGGAAGCAGGGAGTATCTGACCGCGAAGTGTGATTGATTTAAGTGGTTTGCATTCCAGTTGCCGCCACATTGCCGTGCCTTCGAGAGCAAAATCGAGGGTAACGATCTCGCAGCCGGGAAGAAACGCGATGATCTTGATCTGGCTGGCGGGCTTGCCGTCTACTGCCGCAACGAAGTCGATGGTCTGGTGATCCGGCTCTGGCCGAACATAATTTCCGTAACCCCCAAAGGGCCCTTTGAGGGAGTACATAAGATCTACTTTTTCGGAGGGGAAGGCGCGCGGGAGATAGAGGCTGATCAGCGGACCTTCGCGCGATGTACCGGGCTGAGCAATCGCGGTCAGCGCCGAACAGGCGAAGAGTAGAGCAATAGGAACGATTCGCTTCATGCTGGCTTGTTGTTGGACGCCGGTGGGGCCTGATCGTTGTGCAAGGTTGTGTTCAACAGTCGGTGCCATGTAGATGGGGGACTGGCCACTGACGCCTGCCTGGGGACGAGGATCTAGCTTCGCGACCTGTTGCCGAGGTCTTCGTAGGCAAGAAGCAATTGCACTTGAGTGCGGATCTCGTCGCGGATTTTGCGCACCTCTTCCACAGGCTGGCCCTTGGGATCGCGGAGGGGCCAGTCGTCGCGGCGGATACCGGGAACGTAGGGGCACTTATCGCCGCAGCCCATGGTGATGAGCAGTTGGGCTTCGCGTGCGAGTTCTTCCGTGAGTTTTTGCGGCGTGGCGAGGCTGAGGTCGATACCGATTTCGCGCATCACCGCGAGGACTTCGGGGTGAACGCGGGGGCCGGGATCTGTGCCAGCCGAGATGGCTTCGGCTTTGGTGCGATCGGCGAACTGATTGAAGAACGCGGCCGCCATCTGGGAGCGGCCGGCGTTGTGCACACAGGCGAAGATTACTTTGAACATCTCTCGTCTTTCTCTTACGAGCAGCAGGTTGGGCCGCAGCAGGATTTTGCGGGTGCGGCGGACGGCTTGATGGCGTAGACCTTGACGCTGGCGGCGGCCGCGTTGACATCGTAGCTTGCGAGAAGCGTCTTCAACTCATCGTGCAGTGTGGATCCGGCGACAGGAGCGGGCGAGCAGCAGGACGCCTCGACGACCTGAAGCGGATTCGACGTTTCCGTTGCATCCATTGCGGGCGAGCAGCAGCCGGACTGGTTTTCGATCTTGGCGTAAGCGTTCAGGTCGGAGCCGCTGTCGACAATTTCGACGTGCTCGAAGCCTGCGGCTAGAAGACCGTTGCGGTAGTCGTCGATGCGGATGGCTCCTGCGATACAGCCGACATAGGCGGCAACGCTCTTCGCGATGGCCTCAGGTAACTCGTGCTTCAAGGCGATGTCGCTGACGGCGAGGCGTCCGCCGGGCTTGAGGACGCGGGCGATTTCGCGAAAGACGGCGGGCTTGTCCGGGGCAAGATTCAGAACGCAATTCGAAATGACGCAATCGACTGATGCATCGGGGAGAGGAATCTTGTCGATCGTGGAAAGATGAAAGTCGACATTGGTGTAGCCGCCGGCTGTGGCGTTGGCGCGTGCACGCTCGATCATGGCCGGTGTCATATCGATGCCGATGGCGCGGCCTTGAGGGCCGACCTGCTTTGACGAAAGAAATACATCGAGACCGCCGCCGGAGCCGAGATCGACCACAACTTCACCGGGCCTGAGGTGCGCAGTCGCCGTGGGGTTGCCGCAGGATAGACCCATGTTGGCTTCCGAGGGGATCGAAGTAAGCTCTTCCGGTGTATAGCCGAAAGCCTCGGCGACGGCTTTGACGCCGGCGTTGTCGCTCGATAAAGAGCTCTCTGCCACCGCTGCGTACTTTGATTTCACCGATTCAAGAATCTGTTCCGCCATGACGTACTCCTTAGAAAACATATTCACGTAAGCGAATATATTCCTTTGTCAACGTATTCGTCAAGGCGTATATATAAAACATGGCAGCGAAGGCATCGCAGTTCAAAATGGAGCGGTTCTTTCAGGCGCTGGGCGACAATACGCGGCTGCGCCTGCTGAACCTGATGGGTGACCAGGAGATTTGCGTCTGCTATTTCGTTGAAATCCTGGCACAGGGGCAGCCGAAGATTTCGCGGCACCTGGCGTATCTGCGCAATGCGGGAATCGTGCAGGCGCGGCGCGAAGGGAAGTGGATGCACTATCGCATCGTGATGCCGCCGAACATCGGTGCGACGCAGGTTCTGCGCCAGACGCTGGCGTGGCTCAGTGAGGATCGCGCGATGCAGGCGGATCGGATGCGCTTGTCGAAGGCGTGCTGCAGTCCGGCGAAGTTTGTGACCTTGCAGAGCGCTCCGCGGCCGGCCGCTGTCGATTGCGGATGTTTGGCTGAGGTGCGGTGAAGATGGGGAGTACACCTTATACGCAGGGTCAGATCTGCGCTCCACTCGAGCGCAAGAAGCTTTCGTTTCTTGACCGCTTTCTGACGCTCTGGATTTTTCTGGCGATGGCCTTGGGAGTCGGGCTGGGACACTTCGTGCCTGGTTCGGCCACCTTCGTGAACCGGTTCCAAAGCGGAACAACAAATATTCCAATTGCTATCGGCCTGATCATCATGATGTTTCCGCCGCTGGCGAAGGTGCGCTACGAGAAGCTGGGCGAGGTGTTTCGGCGCAAGCGCGTGCTGGGGCTTTCGCTGGTGCAGAACTGGGTGATCGGCCCGGCGCTGATGTTCCTGCTCGCCGTGATTTTTCTTCGCGGAGATCCGGCTTACATGCGGGGTCTCATCCTGATCGGCATTGCCCGATGCATTGCGATGGTGCTGGTGTGGAACGAACTTGCCAACGGCGACACAGACTACGCCGCAGGCCTGGTTGCTATCAATAGCGTCTTTCAGGTGCTCTTCTACAGCTTTTATGCATGGATTTTTATCACGGTCCTGCCGCGTTGGTTCGGACTGCAAGGGAGCGTGGTGGATGTGAGCATCGCGCAGATTGCGAAGAGTGTCGGCATCTACCTGGGCGTTCCGTTTCTAGCCGGGATGGTGACGCGGTTTGTGTTGATTCGCGTGAAGGGCGAGACGTGGTACCGCACGCGATTCATTCCCCGCATCAGCCCGCTGACGCTCGTGGCGTTGCTGTTCACGATCCTGGTGATGTTCTCGCTGAAGGGCGACCTGATTGTGCGCCTGCCACTGGATGTGGTGCGCATCGCGATTCCGCTGGTGATCTATTTTCTGGTGATGTTTCTGGTGAGCTTCGCGATGGGCAGGCGGCTGGGAGCAAACTATGCGCAATCGGCAACCCTTTCATTCACCGCGGCCGGCAACAACTTCGAACTGGCAATTGCGGTTGCGGTGGCCGTGTTCGGGTTGAACTCAGGCGAGGCTTTTGTTGGCGTGGTCGGTCCGCTGATTGAGGTCCCTGCTTTGATCGGCCTGGTCAACGTTGCCTTCTGGATACAGAGACGGTACTTCGCCCCTGGATCTCACGGAGTTGCGGGGGCGCTGGCGCGCTGAGTAGATGTGCGATCCTTCTGTTCAGGCGAAGTGAACATCGCAGGAGGCCGCCGTGGGAAAGCGAGAACTGATTGTCGCGATGCTGCTGTGGAGTGCCGGTGCACAAGCCGGACCCAGCGCAGTTGAGGAATTGGCGCAATTGCGGAAGCAGGCGCACGCAGCCCATGTGGCAGGGGACAAGGCCGGATACCTTGCAGCGGCGCTGAAGGTTCGGACGCTATTACACGATGCGCCGAATGCACTCGAGTCCGTGGCGCGTGGGTATACCGAGGCGGGCGATCCCGACCGCGCGCTGGCGGCGCTGAACAAGTTCGCCGCAATGGGGCAGGTGGACGAGGCGATGCTTGCGGGGACGGACACGATTTTTTCCGCGCTGCATCCGCTTCCCGGATATGAGGCGATCCTTCAAACATTCAAGCGGAACAAGATTGCGGTGGGGCGATCGGAGACGGTGTTTACGTTAGTCGATTCGGGCGTGATTCCGGAGGACATCGATTCCGATCCTGGGACGAAGACGTTTCTGATTACGAGCGTTCTGGAGAAGAAGATTGTTCGGGTGACATCTGCGGGCCAGGTGTCTGCGTTTGCATCTTCGCCCAGCGGATGGCCGGTGCTCGCGGTGAAAGTGGATGCTCAGCGTAAGCGGGTGTGGGCCACTGAAGTGGCTTTGGATGGATTCACGAATACTCCCAACAACGATTGGGGGAAATCGGCTGTCCTGTGTTTCGATCTTGAGACTGGGAAGTTGTTGAACCGGATTGAAGGGCCACCGCATTCGGCGCTCGGCGATATGGCGCTGACGCCGGCGGGCGTTCCGATTGTGAGCGACGGCGAGGGCGGCGGTGTTTACAGGGTTGAAGACGGGCGTCTTGCACTGATTAACGGGAAGGACTTTATTTCTCCGCAGACTCCGGTAGTGCTTCCCGGCGGGAACCTCGCTGCTGTTCCTGACTATTTGCGGGGGATTGGCATTCTCGATCTCAAGAGCGGACGGGTTTGGTGGGTGAATCATCGGGACGCGGGGCATCAAGGCGGAGCGAACGTCGCGCTGAGCGGAGTGGATGGGCTCTACTTCGCCGATGGTGCGTTCCTCCTGACACAGAACGGGACATCGCCGGAGCGGGTTGTACGGATGAAGTTGGATCAATCGCGGACGACTGTGGTGTCGGAGGATGTGATTGAGCGAGCGACTGCTACGCTGGGTGATCCGACACACGGAGTTGTGATTGGAGACTGGTTTTATTACATCGTGAATTCCGGCTGGGATGTTCTCGATGAGCATGGGGATTTGAAGGCGGGGGAGAAACTGTCGCCGGGGATGGTCATGCGTTTCAGACTTCGCTGATGGACGCGGAAGCAAGGGATGGCTTGGGTTCGTGCTCTCCCACCCTTGACCAAAAGACGGTCAAGGATGGGGCACCCGGTTTGTTTCGGTTGAAAACCTTCAGGGGTTAAAACAGGGGCTAAAGCCCAACGATCTCTTCATTGCGTTTGCGGCACGACTAAAGTCGTGCCCTGACACAAGCGGCGCTCAATGGTGCTTCTCCGCGGGCTGTAAAGTCGTGCCCTGACACAAGCTGCGCTCAATGGTGGGTCTTCGCAAGCTGTAAAGTCGTGCCCTGATATAAGCGAATCTGTGACTCCTGCCTAATTCATCTTCATGCCGGGCATCAAGGAGTGGTCCATGTTGTCGTGGCCGCTGTCGTCATCGTCTACAGACCAGACTTTGCTCGGGTCTGCTTCGTTGGGATACACGTGGACCATCCAGCCGAAGACGTGGGGAAGAAAGACTCCGCCGGCCTCGTCGCAAGCTTCCTGCGTGTGGATGGAACCGAGCAGGCCGAACTTGGCGTTGGGTCCGAAGTATGCGGCTTTCTGTCCCGCGGGCGCCTTGCAGAAGTTCACGTGCTGATGCCATCGGGCGATGCTGAGCGGGATGCGGTCGTTGATTTCGTCTTCATTGGCGTCAACGCGGTCGGTGTACATCACGCCGATCAGTTTGTAACCGCCATCGGGAGTCTTGCGATAGAGCAGCGAGGTAGGCTTCATCGGATCGAAATGCCGCCATGCCTCGCGGCCATACTCTGCCTTGGTGAAGTGATAGAGGGGCTGCGGTACATTCGGCAGAAAGATTTGATAGCCGTCGGCGAGGGCATTGCGATAGTCCTCATAGGGCTGCATGGCCGCTTTCGCTGCGATTACGATTGCGTTGGCCTTTGCCTGGTCGCCGGGCTTCCTGGGGCGCAGCGTCGTCATGTACATGTGACCCGCCATGTGGGCCATGCCCTTCATGTCGTGATCGGATTGGCCGGCGAGTGCGCCGGACGCGACGGCGGCGGCGAGGAAGAGGAAAGCGGAACTGCGAAGACGCGAGGACATGGGGGCCTCCGGGGCGAGCGTTGGGGATGCTCGAACTTTCTGTACGTTCTGACGCAGGATTTGGTTCCGCGAGTACGGAAATGGCGATCGACTGGCGCTCTTCCCGTACTGAATGGTGCTAAACGTGGTTTGGAGAGCGAGGTCTGAAGCATTTCCCGAAAAGCGACTGCGGGTGTTTCGACTGCGGTCATCCGCTTTCGCGGTTGACCTCCGCTCAACATGACACACATCTGAGAAAGAAAGCGGAACGGCGCAGAGCCTGGTTGGGATCTGCGCCGGGGTGGTGCGATGGGGGAGGGAACCTGGGTTATGGACGCGACGGAATTACACCGGGAGCGAACAGGTCGGACAAGTCGTTCGCATTGGCGGCGTCGCCGAGGAAAGGAGACGTCTTGCTGTCGGATTTCACGTGGAAGATTTCCTGCATGGTGCGCAGGTCGGAGGAGTGGGTGTAGTCGATCGAGCTGGCGTATGGAAGACCGCCCTCGTTGGGGTGCGCGAGGTCGGAGATGACGATCTCGCCGATGGTGTGGTTGAAGTCGTCGGCATTGTCGCCGGGCTCGCCATCGGTTTCGCTTTCATCCCACCAGAGAATGATGACGCCACCGTCCTTGTATGCTTTTGAAGCCATGATCATGGGAACGAGGCGGCTGACAGTGTTGTCGCCGGCCTTGATCTGCGATGCGTCGCCCGTGAGTCCCGCGAAGCCACCGGTGAGACCGCTGTGCTGCTCGTTGTATTGGTCGGGCGTGATCCAGTTGTAATCGGCCACGCGGTTGTCGGCGAGGTCGAAGGCCAGCTGCTGCATGGGTGCGTAGTGACTGGCGAGAGGATTGGACGTGGTGGTGTTGGCAGTGGTGGCGGTGCCGCCGTTGGTGTCGGCGAAGAAGACCATGGGGTTGTGCTTGGGTGCGTAGTTGTACTGGATGGAGTTGTTATAAGCGTTCAGGTAATTGCCGGGGCCGAAGACGCCTGAGAGGCTTACCAGTGGAACGGTGAACTGATTTGCCGGCAGCGGCTGGTTGATCAGCTTGCCGTTGGCGGTCTCGAGATCGGTGTCTTCCTGGTAGGACTTCCACGTGTGTCCCGACAACTGCAGCAGGCCGCTCAGATGCTGCGTGGTGGCCTGCACATGCGAAGGCGTGTCCGCATAGGGATCGTCGTCGTTAAGGATGCCGAAGTTCGTGCCGGCTTCAGCCCAGATGTACTGGGGTTCGGAGGGATGGATGTGAGGATTGTTTCCGCTCTGGGTGGCAAGAACGTTGTGGTAGGCGGTGGCGTAGGAGACGTGTTCGCTGATGTTCACGTTCTGGCCGTTGATGTAGGTGACCGCCGTTCCGTTGACAAGGCTGTTGATGAACGGCGCGTTCGGATTCTGAAAGATTGGCTCGATGCCGCCGGTGACGGTAGTGGGCTGGGTCCAGTCATGATTTTCGAGAGCAATTACAAAGACGTGTTTGATCTCACGGCTGTCGCGATCATCTTGCGCGATAGCGCTCGAGCCTGCGAGCGCAGCCAGAAGTGCAAGCCCTGCGAGGGGGCGGAGTGGGGCGAAGCTTTGCATGGAATCCTCGAATTGTGGGGAATTGCGGCACGAAACGGAAGACGTTCGAGTCAACTCGAGCAGGACCCGGAGCGTCAACCTGCCGCTTGAGAATTCCTAGCAGCCGTATGTTGCTGGGATATGACGGGTGGATTAAAGAACGCGATGCAAATCCTGCAATTTGTTTAGTTCGAGCGCAGTTGAAAAAGCAGTTCTTGACAGCCTTTGAAAGGCGTGACTATACTCGCGCCGTGTTTTGAGTAAATCGAATTACTGTCGGAAGTATTCGACTAGACTCTTTCCCTCGGCACGATCCCCTTCAAGCGCGAACGAGGGGCTTTCAGGGTTGAACACACTGAAAATTCAAGGAGAGCCACCATGATTCGTGTCCCCGGAATCAGCAGCGTTTTTGCGCGCCAAAATCGAGTGAATTTGCTCGTCTGCAGCGTCATTGCCTTCACAATTCTTTGTGTTGCGCAAGCAGATGCGCAGACGGTCGCGACTTACAGTTTTGAAGATGGAACAGCGCAGGGGTGGACCTCGTTCAATGGGGCGAGTGTGCCGGCGGCGACGAACGCCGCGGCTTATGCGGGGTCGTACAGCTTGCTGACGACGACTGGGGCAACTGGCCAGGGTGGTCCATCGATCAATGTTGGCGGCGTGCTGCAGGCGGGTGCGAAATATACGATCACGGGATACGTGCGGCTGACGAGTGGCGAGAGCGCGTCGAATGCAAATTTAACAATCAAGCGGAGCGATCCAAGCTGCTCCGGCGGAACGTGCTACGACACGATCGGGACGTACCAAGTGCCGGTAAACGATTCAGGGTGGGCGCAGATTGGCGGCGCGTATACGGCGAGCACGACGGAGACAGGGCTGACCCTATACGCGCAGCTAGTGGGCGCGACAACGGCACAGTCGTTCTACCTTGACGACGTGGTGATTACGGAGACGGCTCCGCCGCCGGGGGGCACGCCGGTGAAGACGTACACATGGTCCGATGGCGGTCTGGATGGCTGGGGGCCGTTTGGGTCCGTGACACTTACCAATGCAGCGCCGCCGCTGATGGATCCGGCAGGAGACCCGAACGCACTGCTGACGACGAACCGGACCGCGACGTACATGGGGCCGAGCTTGAACCTGCTGAGCGTGAATCTTGCGGCCGGCGCGACGTACCAGGTGACGGCGTATGTGTTGTTGACGGCAGGAACAAGCGATACACCGACGGTCACCCTTTCAACGAAGACAGAAGACTGCGCGACTACCGGCGCATACGCGAACATCGCGGCTACGGGTGCGTTGTCGACCGCGGCATGGACGAAGGTGCAGGGTACTTTCAGCTTCAGCAATTTGCCCGGGCCGCCGACGTCGCTGGTGTTGTACGCGCAGTCGAGCAGCGCGATGGATTCGTTCTACCTGAGCGATGTCGTTATCAGTGAGATTGCTCCACCGCCGCCAAATCCGAGCCAGCAGGACAACAGCGGCATCACCAGCACGTTTGAAGATGGGGGCCTCGATGGATGGAGTTCGCGGTCGGGTAGTTCGACTGTGACGAATGCGAGCGGCGTTTCGCACACGGGAACGCACAGTCTGCTGACTACGGGCCGCATCGCCAACTACGACGGACCGCAAATCAGCGTAAGCAACAAGATGTATCCGGGATCGGTATACAACATCAGCGGCTGGGTGATGATGACGCCGGCCGATGGAACGAATCACATTATCAACGTGAGCCTGCAGACGACGCTGGATGGCGTGACGAGCTATCCGGGAGTGACGGGTTATCCCGGAGTGACGATTCCCGCCGATGGCGCGTGGCACCAGATCAACGTAATGGGCTACAACATGTCGAGCAGCTATGACCAGGGCGCGGCATTCCTTTACTTCCAGACGATGCCGCCGTCGGGGAATGACCTTGTCTCGTTCTATCTCGATGATTTCCAGTTAGCCTATGTGCAGCCGCCGCAAATTCAGACGGACATTCCGTCGATCTACAAGACGCTTTCGCAGTTCTTCCCCGTGGGTGCAGCGGTGGATATGGGGGATATTTCGGGGCCGCATGCGCAACTGCTGACCACGCACTTCGACAGCATCACTTCAGGTAACGACATGAAGTGGAGTTCGGTGGAGACCGCGCTGGGGAGCTACAACTACGCAAACGCAGATGCCGAGGTGGGGTTGGCGCAGTGTGCGAACATCCGCGTGCGCGGACACAACCTGGTGTGGGCCACAGGAGCACAGACGCCGTCGTATGCATTTGGAGACGGCTCGAACTCCGCTGCAAACCAGGCGCTCGTAACCACGAATATCCAGGAACATATTCAGAGCGAGGTGCAGCACTTTGACAACAAGGTGTATGCGTGGGACGTGGTCAACGAGCCGCTCGATCCGAGTCAACCGGATTGCCTGGTACACGGCCCGTTCTACCAGGTGCTGGGCAAGAGCTACATCGATGTGGCGCTGCAGGCGGCACGGCAGTATGCGCCGGCGGGGACGAAGCTCTTTATCAACGACTACAGCACGACAGATCCCAATCGCCTGGCGTGCCTGGTGCAGGTGGTGAGCGATCTGCGTTCGCGCGGGATTCCGATCGACGGCATCGGTCACGAATCGCACAACGCCATCAACTATCCCTCGGTGGCGGCGATTGTGAATGCCGTCGATACGGTGGCGAATGCGCTGCCGGGAATCGACCAGCAAATCACGGAGTACGACATGAGCGTGTACAACGCGGGAGACTCCAAATCGAATTACGGAAACAACATTCCGCCGGCGATTCTTGCGGAACAAGGCTGGCTCTACAAGCAGACGTTCGATGCGTTCAAGGCGTTGAGCGGGAAAGTGAGTGCCGTGACAATCTGGGGTATGGCCGATGACGATACGTGGCTGGACAGTTTCCCGGTGACAAGAACGGACTATCCGCTGCCATTCGACATGGGATTGCAGGCAAAGCCGGCCTATTGGGGAATCGTGGATCCGACAAAGCTGCCGGGATACGGCATGACGTTCGCGGTTTCAGAAAGCGCGGGCACCGGCGACACGCGCACGCTGACGGTGACGGCAACCAACGGCAACGTCGGCACAGCGTATGCGACGCTGTTGAGCGGATTCACGTTGACGCAGACGTCAGGCCCATCGTGCACGCCAAAGGTGACGGCGGGAAGCACGCCGGCATCGCTGGGTGATATTGCAGTAGGTGCGTCGGCGAGCGCTTCGTTCAAAGTGAGCATCGTGGGATGCAATCCGAACGCGAAGTTTACGCTGAGCGTGCCGTGGAGTTCGGCAGTCTACGACACGGGAACGTTTGTGACGAGCCTGAACTTTAATCGCGGGAAATGAAACGAAGAGATGCCGGCGGCGGTCGATGCCCATCGACTGCCGTCAGGCAGATTGCCGGATTGCCAGCAGACGTTCGGACACTGCTTCGACGATCTGATCGTGGACTTCTTCGATGCTGAGATTGCCTTCGATGAGGACAACGCGGTTGGAATCGCGCTGGGCGATCTCGTGATACTTTTCCCAGACGCGCCTGAAGAATTCGCCCTGCTCCTGTTCGAATCGGTTTTCGTCCTGGCCGGTTTGAGCGGTGGTGCGCTCGTTGCGATTACGCGCGCGGGCCAGGCTTGCCTCGAGCGAAGGAAGAAGCATCAGAGTGAGGTCAGGCTGAAGGTCGCCGCAGACAAGGCGATGCAGTTGGAGCACCCGCTCTGAGCCGAGCTGGCGGCCGCCTCCCTGGTAGGCCTCGGTGGAGTCCGTGAAGCGGTCGCACACCACGATGCGCCCTGACGCGAGCGTAGGCTCGATGACCTCGGCGATCGCTTGGGCACGGTCGGCGAACATGAGGGCCATCTCGGTCATAGGCGCCAGCGGTGTGGAGCCGGAGTCGAGCAACAGCGCGCGGATGCGGTCGCCGGTGGCGGTTCCACCGGGTTGGCGGGTGATTACCGGGTCGAGACTGCGCTTTTGCATCCACGCCGCCAACCGCTTGATTTGCGTGGTTTTGCCGGAGCCATCGAGGCCCTCGAGAGTGATGAACAGTCCGCGCGGCATGGGGTGAGTCTACCACCCGTAGTGGAAAGGCCTGATACGGCATGAGGTTGCCGCCTGGTGAGGCGATTCCCGCACCAAGGTAGACCACACATGTGTGCGTTGTGACCATGACGGTCCCTATTGGGCTGTGTTACAACATCTCAATTTACAAATCGACGCCGAAGTGTGTCAGGCTTCCTCCTGGTTCGACCGGTGCAACGGAGATTCATCGCTTTCGGTTCGATTTGTTTAAAAAAAAATGACCGGCGCACGACAGATGGCGCCACTGGAGTCCCCCATGTTTACGCTCTCTTCTTTGAAGAAAATTGCAGCTGGCGCAGCTCTGGCAGCTGCATTCTTTGCCGCCGTCCGCATGAATGCGCAGAACCTGACGCTGGAAGGTCAGACCGGCGGCTTCATTACGCCAACAGCCTACGTGGTCTACAGCGACAAGGATCATGTGTGGTCGCATCCAGCAGTCGGCTACCACTTTGTGAATGCTTCGAGCGTGATTGGCTACGTTCACACCTTTTCGATTGAAGAGGGAGTCGCAAACCGCTTCGAGTTCGGCTATACGCGCAGCGTCCATACCAAGGGCAACGACCCGAATTTCAGCGGCCTCTGGGATTTTTCGGGGATGAATTTGTTTAACGCCAAGGTTGTGGGAATCAAGGATGGGCAGTTCGGGCCATGGACGCCGGGTATCGGAGCGGGATTTGTCGTGCGCACTGGCGACAAGTTCGTAAGCGGCGCGCTGAATCAAGAACTGGGCGGATCCCTGAAGTCGTACACAAACGGAGATGTCTATGTGGCTGCAACAAAGACGTGGCTCCATCCGCCGGTGCCGTTTCTCCTGAACTTTGGTTTGAAGATGACCAATGCGTCGATCTATGGCCTTGGCGGGCAGGCCACACGTTTTGGCGGGCGGCTGTTCGGCGGGCTCGGGATTCCGATTCCGCTCTCTCATAATTTTGCAGCGGTTCCAGCGGTCGGCTTCACGCAAGAGCCTCCGCAGGTGGTGAACCTGAAGCCGATCCTGTTTCCGCCGGGAACCGGAGCGCACATTCCGACGACGATGGACTACGCGGTGCGCGTCACGCAGAAAGACAATCCGCACTTCGCATTCGATATCGGCATTGGTCATGTAGCAGGCGTGATTGGCGACACTGCGGTTTTGACGGGGCTGCCAGCACCTTATCCGCCGTACGTGCTGGTGCCAATCGATCTCAAGGCGAACAAGATTATTGGGACAGGCCTCAGCATCCGCTACTAACTAATTGGATTCGGTTCCAAAGGGGCACACGCGCTAAGTTGTGTGCCCTCTGATATCTACTTCCAGCTACATCACTAAAGTGCCCAACCCGGGTGCAACTTTCCGTAGCGCCCTGGGTTTACCCATGCGTAGTCTGAATACGCGGCAAGAACTGTACTTGATGGGCTTGGCCCTGAAGAGCGGGCCAGCAATGATCTGTCGTCGCCTTTTAGGCTTCGGAACGAATTGACCATGAGCCCATCGAATCGGTAACTGAGTGGCGCGTAGATCAACATTCCGCATTGAGCGGCGAAGCACGAATGCTGCTCGTGAGCGGGTTAAAAAATTTCGAGGAGGGTTCCCAATGAATTTACTTCGCAAATCACGCTGGATGTTTCTGGCGCTTCTGCTTTCCCTTGTTCCCGCATCTTCTTTCGCGGGTATTTTAATCAGCGTCGGCTTCGCACCGCCGGTGCTGCCTGTCTATGTGCAGCCCGAATGCCCGCAACCCGGCTGGATGTGGACGCCGGGCTATTGGGGCTATGGCGACGATGGCTACTTCTGGGTTCCCGGCGCATGGGTACCAGCGCCATATGAAGGCGCGCTGTGGACGCCACCCTACTGGGGCTGGTCCGGTGGATTGTATGTGTTTCATGGCGGCTACTGGGGACCGCACGTTGGCTATTATGGCGGCGTGAATTACGGATTCGGATACGGCGGCATCGGATTTGTGGGCGGCGCCTGGCGCGGACGGATCTTCGCCTATAACACGGCCGTGGTGCATGTGGGTGTCGGCCCCGGCTGGGGTGGGAACCGCGTTTACGTTGATCGCACGATCGTAGAGCGCAACACCATCGTGAACAACAATCGCGTCTCGTTCAACGGTGGACCCGGCGGCATCAACCATCAGGCCTCCCCCGAAGAGCGGAGTGCGATGCAAGAACGGCACGTGGGAGCGACCTCTGTGCAGCAGCAGCACATGCAGGCTGCGCGGTCCGACAAGAGCTTCTATGCCAAGAACAACGGCGGACATCCGCAGACGATGGCAGCCGCACGGCCCATGGGTTTCAACAATAACCATGCCGCCCAGGGCAACGTGAGACCGCAACAGCAGAATTCATTCAACAACAACCGCGGCAACACGAACGGTGGCGGACAGAGCCGTCCGCAATATCAGAACCAGCCCTCGCGGCAACCGCAGTATCAGCAGCCGCACGGCAATACGCAACAGCCGCGCAATGAGTCCCGTCCCGCGCCACAGCAGTCGCGATCACAACCTCAGCGTGAAGAGAAGGCTCCGAAGGAGCCGAAAGAGCACAAGTAGTCCTCGCACGGCGACTGTCAGCAACAACATGAAAGCCCGCGGCATGCCGTGGGCTTTCGTGTTTTCGTGGTGTGGCTAATTGTTCGCGGGCTGCAGTCCGGCGATTTCAATCTCGAGGCCGCCGAAGTCGGGATGCAGATTCTCGCGAATGCGGTAAGCGACATCGACGCGCGAGCCCTGTGTCAGTGCGAGTTCGGCAGATCGCGCAGCCATGTCCCAGCCGACGGCGCGCATCGCAGCAGCACCCTCATCCTGTGCCAGCTCGAGGCGGAGGTGGCGCTCTTTCATGATGCGCGGTATCGAGATTACACGTGCGTTGCGGGCGACGAAGATCGGTTCAGGATTGCCGTGACCCAGCGGCTCAAGCTTGCGCAGCCAGCCGGCAAGAACAGCAGTGACCTGGTGCAGCGGCAGCTCGGCGTGAATGTTCAGAACGCGCTCCGGCTCGCGTGCGACAAGGCGTTCAGCGGCGCACACGGCGAGTCGCCGTTTGAGCTCCGGAAGCGATGCCGCCGGGAGCGCAAATCCGACTGCGAATGCGTGGCCCCCGAAGCGTGTGAAGAGATCGGCGCAGGTTTCAATCGCTTCGAGCAATTGAAAGCCATCGACGGATCGGCCGGAGCCGTGCGCCACGCCGTCTTCGACGCAGATAACGAGCGCGGGCTTTGCCGTACGTTCCACTACACGCGAGGCGAGGATGCCGATGACGCCGCGATGCCAGCCGTCGCCGTCCACAACAACGAGGTGTGCGGCTGCAAGCTCGTCGTCCGTGGCGAGACGCGCTTCAATCGCGGCCAGCGCGCGGGCTTCTGTCTCGCGGCGTTCGCGATTGAGGCGCTCGAGCTTGTTGGCGAGTTCGCTGGCCCGGCCAGCGTCGCGCGTGCAGAAGAGTTCGATGATTTCTGAAGCTACGTCCATGCGGCCCGCGGCGTTGATGCGGGGCGCCAACCGGAAGGCGACATCGAAGCCCGTGATCGGCTTGGTTGCGGGATCGAGCTGGGCAGCAGCGAACAGAGCACGCAATCCTGCGCCGACGGGGCGGCGCAGTTCGCGAAGTCCCAGTGCGGCAATCACGCGATTTTCGCCGCGCAATGGAACCGCGTCGGCAATTGTCGCAATGGCGGCCATCTTGAGAAAGCTGGGCAGCAGTTTGGTCCGCGCCCGTTCGGTATCGTGGCGTTCCAGCAGTGCCTGCGCCAGCTTCAGTGCAATAGCCGCGCCGCACAAGGATTTTTCAGGATATCCGCAGCGTTGCTGGTTGGGATTAAGGATCGCGAGAGCGATGGGAACCGCGTCGTCGACACGCGCAAGATGATGATCGGTGATGATGAGGTCGAGCCCGAGGCGCTGCGCAGTCTCAGCTTCGGCGAATGCCCGCATGCCGGTATCGACGGTGATCACGAGTCGCACGCCGTCGGCGTATGCAGCTTCGAGCACGGCCGACTGCAGCCCGTAGCCTTCGCGCAGCCGATGCGGAACATGAAAGCGCACCTCGCCCCCGAGCATCTCGATTGTCGTCTTGAGAAGCACAACAGCCGTGGTGCCGTCGACGTCATAGTCGCCGTAGAGCAGGATGGGCTCTTTGCGCGTGATGGCTGCTTCCACGCGTTCCACTGCGGGCTGCATCCCCAGCATCAGCAGCGGGTCGTGCAATTGAGCCACTTCAGGATTCAGAAATGCGAAAGCATCGCCGGATGTGCCAATGCCGCGCGCGATGAGGAGTTCCGCGAGAACGAGTGGAATGCGGGCCGATTGTGCGAGAGCTTCGGCTTCCTGGGGATGCGGCTCGGCCAGGATCCATCGCTGGCGCGGAGTCCTGAGAACAGCGGGGCCGATTTGAGCTGCCCCCACGGCGGTCACCGCGATTACTCGTCCTCTTCGTCGTGTTCGTGATCGTGGTCGTCGATGATGATGTCGTTGAAGCTCTCTACATCTTCAAGCAGCGACTGGAATCGCTCGTACCACTCGGTCGTGGTTTCGTGCAGAAATACGATGCCCTGGTAGACGAATCCGAGTTGAATGTAGCCGACCATCCCGGAGTATTTGCGGAGAATCTGCGCTTCGACGAGTTCGGATGCTTCTTCATCCGGGAAGTTCATTTCGCCGGCTTCTTCAATCAGGTGATCGAGTTCTTCGCGCTCCAGGCGCATTTCGCTGAACGTCACGAAAGGAGCGCCGACGTGCTTGGCCATCTCGACAAAGTCTTTCCACGCGTCAGGATTGCCTTCGCCTTCCCATACGATTGAGGGAACATCTTCGGTGACGTATCCGGGAAGACGGACGAGACCATGGCCTTCAATGAAGGCCACCATATCGTCTTTCAGCGACAGCAGATTGTCCGTGCTCATAGTCAAGCAATCATTCTCTCAGATGGAAGCCGGTTGGGCGGGCGCAAATGTGGAAAGTTTGGCGTTGAATTCAGCCCTGTAAGCTTGAAGCAGGAGGAGCATCGATTGTCCCTGTTCGAGCATCACGTTTTTGTCTGCCATAATACCCGTCCTGAAGGCGCTCCGCGGCCTTCGTGCACCGCGGATGGAAAGAGCGAACTGCATACGCAGCTGCAACAACTCACCAAGGCTGCGGGCCTGGGAAATGCTGTCCGGATCAACAAATCCGGCTGCCTCGACCAGTGCGAGCATGGGCCCACCGTCGTCGTCTATCCAGAGGCGGTCTGGTACGGACACGTGAAGCCCGAAGATGCCGCGGAAATTGTGCAGGAACACCTGGTGAATGGCAGGCCGGTGAAGCGGCTGCGGCTGGCCGATGAGTGTATCAATACCAAGTCCTGCCCGCATCGGCCGATCGGTGAATCAGTGAAGCAATGAAACAGTGAACAGTGGACGGTGCACAGTGAGCAGTGGACAGTGGACAGTGGTCTGAGGACTCGTTCGGCGGCGGGCCGTTTTTCACTGTGCACTGTCCACTGGCGTCTCCGGTGTACACCCCCCGGTCCAATGCGGTATCCTGAAACTTAGCCCATGATTTTTTCTCGTGAATACATTGGGTATCTCGCCCGCCGTACCGTCAAGCACCTCATTGATGCCAAACTGATCACCACCAGCGACTTGAAGAGCACCGAGGCGCGCGTGACAGAAGGGCTGACCGAGGAGCTTGCGCTCGAGGACCGCATTAACGAAGAGGTGCGCGTCATTCTTGAGGCGTACTCCGAAGAAATGCGCAAATCGGGCGCGCAATACGCCGAGATGTTCAAGAAGGTAAAGACCGAGCTCGCCAAGAAATACAAGGCGGTGCTATGAGAATCAATCGCGACAAATTGAATAAGCTGGCTCACACCGTGGCCGACACGCTGGCGGATATCGACGCCGTCGGGTTCATGGAGGATCGCAACACCATCCGCCAGGAAGCGCGCAAGGCCCTCGAAAACCTTCTCACCGAGGAAGCCCGCATCGACAACGCAGCCCGCCTGAAGATCGCCTCGCAGCGCAAGATCATCCTCGAAGGCTCGCAGGAGTGGGAAATCCTCTACCGCAAGTACTACAACGAGGAAGTGCGAAAACTGGGCATCTGACGAGGGTTTCGCCGCAACGCGGCTTTGGCATCCCGTTGATTTTTTGATAGATTAAGAAGGCGGCCAGAGAGGCTGCCCCTCCCAATGTGGCGCTATCGTCTAGGGGTTAGGACGTGAGATTCTCAATCTTAAAACACGGGTTCGATTCCCGTTAGCGCTACCAATCAGGATCCGGAGAAGCCCGCCTTCGCAGCGGGCTTTTTCTTTGCTTGGAAATCGCGCTGGCGCTCGCTTGCTTCAAGTAATGGATCCAGCGAATGATGTGCACCACGCGCATCACCCAATGGGAGCAAGCTCTACTGCACGACTACGGTCATGGTTGTGCTGTGGCTCAAGCTGCCAGAGACCGCAGTAATGGTTGCTGTGTAAGTCCCAGGCGGTGTTCCCGAAGTGGTCGTGGTGTGAGGAGAAGATGATCCACCGCAACCAATGAGGGACATACCCGCGAAAGCAATGATTGTGATCCCCAAGAGTGACGCCCATCGCTTCCGCTTGCACGGCAGCAGGATACCCAGGAAGATCGCGGCCCATGCCACCGAAGCTCCGCCAAAGGAAAGTCTGGACTGAGATGTAGCAGGTGCGGCCGTTGTAATCGTAGCCGTGACGGTCGCAGCCGTGCCGCTGAGCTGCACGCTGGCGTTTGACAAACTACACGCAGGCGCCGGAGTCACAGATGGCGCGATGTTGCAGCTAAGGTTCACTGTTCCCGTGAAGGTCCCCGCAGGCGCTACAGCAATACTGAATTGCGCGTTCTGCCCAGGCACGATCGTTTGTGAAGATTTCGATCCAGAGGCTAATCCGACAGTGAAATCCGGAGGCGCCACACCGACGCCGGAGATCGCGATCGTTTGCGGACTGCCCGGTTCCGTTCCGCTAACTGCGATGCTGGCTATTCTCGATCCCGCTTTCGTAGGGGAGAACGTTACGTTGAGAGTGCAGGCGCCCCCGGCTGCCAGCGATGCTCCGCAGTTATTGGTCTGCGTAAAGTCGGAGCTGTCTTGACCTGCGAGGCTGATGCCTGTGAGATTCAACCCGGAATTCCCGCTGTTGACCAGCATGACCGGCAGGGGTTTGCTGCTCGTGCCAACCGATTGCGATGAAAAGATTACGCGAGTCGGATTTGCTGTGAGTGCCGGTCCGTTCACCCCGGTTCCATTGAGGGGAATGGCGACCGGGCCGGTTCGGGTATTGTCGCTGACCGTGATCGAGCCCGAATTCGATCCAGTGCTGACGGGAGAAAAGCTCACCGTAAGGGTGCAATGGGCTCCGGCATCGAGGCTGGTTCCGCAGTCATTGGTCTCGCTGAAATTCCCGCTGGCGACGATATTGGTGATGTTGAAGGTCACGCTGGCCGGGTTACTGATGGTAATGGTTTGCGGCGCGCTCACTGTTCCAATGCCCTGCGAGCCGAAATGGAGGGAAGCGGGTGCGACGGCCTTGAACGGCGTGCTCAGCAGTACCGCGACCTCGTTCGTCGATGTGTTGGAAACCGTTCCCGCAATAGCATCAGGAATTCCGTCGTGGTTAAGATCCACCACGGCCGCAGTCCCGGCTCCCAGGAAAGCAGGAATGGGCGGACCAAAAGTTCCATCTCCATGACCCAACAGGATCGTGGAAAAGCCCGAGCCGTACTGGGCGGTCGTAATCAGATCAGGTTTGCCGTCGCCATTGAAGTCCGCGACGGCTACATCTCCGCCGATGCCAGCAGGAATGGGTGTTTGGAATGTGCCATCGCCATTGCCCAGAAGGACCAAAGGTGGCCCCGCCTGTGTCGTGAGTTCCAGATCCAGCTTTCCGTCCTGGTTAAAATCCCCAGCGGCGATCGAGACGGGCGCCTCACTGCTCTGGCTGAAGACGGGGTAGTCGACATGGGGCTGGAATGTTCCGTCTCCATTGCCCAGATGCACAGAAATTCCTGTTTGCATGAGGACGACCAGGTCAAGCTTGCCATCTCCGTTGAAATCGCCGGATACGATGTTGTCTGGCTGCAACCCGGTGGGGTAATCCACGTGTGTCTTGAAAGTTCCATTTCCGTTGTTGAGCAGAATCGAAATGGTATTGGAGAGGAAATTTGATACGGCAAGATCGGGTTTGGTGTCTCCATTGAAGTCGCCAATCGTCAAGTATTCTGGCTGCAGGCCGGTGGTGTAATTCACTGCGGGCTGAAAAGTTCCGTCACCGTTGCTGATAAGAACATCGACATTTCCTGGCTGGCATCCAGAGCCGTTCGTGCAGTTCGAGTCAACAACGGCGATGTCCGCCTTTCCGTCGGCGTTTAAATCTGCGGCTGCCATGGCTCCCAAAGCTGGAGGAATGGGCGTGCTGACCGACAGCTGAAACGTGCCATTGCCATTTCCGAGGAAGACGTCGAGGGCCTCGCTAGTCGGGTTCAAGGTCAATATTGCCGGCGCCGCAAAATCGGGCTCGCCATCCCCATTAAAATCAGCCGACACCACCTGGCCGGCTGGTTGGTCGCCTTGCAAAGGGTAGTTTGTCTCTCCGACGAAGGTGCCATCGCCCACGCCGAGCAGAATAGAGATGCTGCCCGGGCTGGTGGAGGAGGTGAAGCAGATGGGTGGGGTGCATCCCGACGCCAACTCCCCTCCCACTAAATCTAACTTGCCATCGCCGTTGACATCGGTCACCGACACTTCGGATGCGAAGGCTGCATAATCCACTTCCGTCTGAAAGCTTCCGTCGCCATTCCCAAGAAGAATCGCAACTTTATCTCCTAAGCCAAGCACCAGGTCAGGCTTTCCGTCGCCGTTCAGGTCAACGGCGACGGCACTGGCAGCGGGAGTATATATCGCATGCAGCACAAAGGTTCCATCGCCGTTTCCGAGAAACAAACTACCGTTCTCATACACGTCCAATTTGCCATCAAGATTGAAATCGGCCACCGCCAAGTCGGAAGACGACTGGAACGTTTGGCCGGCGACAGAAGTGATGGGTGCTTGAGTGATGGCTGTTTGAGTGAGGGGTGCTTGAAAGGTTCCATCTCCGTTGCCCAGAAGAGTGGAAGGGGAAGAACCGGCGGCGACGACAATGTCGAGCTTGTGATCATTGTTGAAATCGCCAATCACGAGGCCCACGGCGCCAGGCACGTTGTAAACAACTTGCGGCTGAAAAGTTCCGTCTCCCTGACCAATCAACACGGAAACGGTGTTGTCATTGTTGACGATCGCCAGGTCCAGCTTGCCGTCGCCGTTAAAGTCACCCGCCGCAATCCCGAAAGAACCTTTGCCCAGTGCGTAGTCAGCATGGGGCTGGAAGGTTCCATCGCCATTCCCCAGCAATATGCTTACGGAGCCGGCGTCGCAAACGATCGAGGGGTTATATCCCTGAACGGAGCAGTTCGCGTCAGTAACCGCCAGGTCCAGGATGCCGTCGTTATTGAAGTCTCCGGTGATTATGGCCGAGGGCGTAGGTCCTGTCGCATAACCGACCGCCGCGTTGAATCCGCCTACCGCGTTCCCCAAAACGACCGAAACGGTGTTGTTGCCCTGATTTGCGGAAACAAGGTCGACAATTCCATCGCCGTTGAAGTCGCCGGTCGCAACCGAAAACGCGCCTGGACCCACGGGGACGCTCGTTTTGCCAAATACATAGGTTTGGCCGTAACTCGCGCTAACCGAAGGCAAAAAGGTAACAAAAAGTACAACACACCAAGGGATACGAATAGCGGGCCCCCATTTGCCGTTAACCGGCTTCAGGCAACCCCGATCTTACTATTCCTCTGAGTATGTGGGCAGAAATTTCAGAAAGGTTACGTTGTACCGCAGTAACCACGATGCGTTGCGTAGATCGAAAGTTCATGTTGCCGCGATGGTTGCCTGAAATCAGCGAGCGAGATGCCAGCTGTATTTCGCTGGCAATCAAGTTCTGCTTTGACTGGCCAATCCTGCGAGCGCGCAGTGCCCGGCAACACGCGCGATTCGGCTAATCAATTTGCAGCACACGCGTGATGGCATTTAGGGTCTTGAAGAAGGCTGAGTTACTCTTCCCGACGGCCTCGGTGTCCATCTTCCCTGGAGCAAACTGATGACGGCTTCCCGTTCCGATGCATTTGTTTTTCTCGGTGCAACCGGCGATCTGGCGTACAAGCAAATTTTCCCGGCTCTGCAAGGGCTGATTCGCGACGAGGGCTTCAACATGCCGATCATCGGCGTTGCCAAGGCCGGTTGGAACCTGGATCAGTTGAAGGCCCGGGCCAAAGAGAGCCTTGAACAGCATGGCGGCATCGATCAGCCCGCCTTTGAAAAGCTTCTCAGTCTCTTGCGTTACGTCGATGGCGACTACAGCGACGCAGGCACCTTTACCCAGTTGCGTACTGAACTGGGCAACTCTGAGCGGCCACTGCACTACCTTGCGATTCCACCAAGCCTGTTCGAATTGGTTGCGGAAGGACTTGCCGCTTCAGGCTGCTCGAAGAATGCACGTGTCGTTGTCGAAAAGCCATTCGGTCGCGACTTATCCTCCGCGCAGGAGTTGGGCCAAACCCTGCACAAATACTTCGCAGAGGAAAACATCTTCCGCATCGATCATTACCTCGGCAAAGAGCCTGTGCAGAACATCCTCTACACGCGTTTTGCCAACCCCATCTTTGAGCCGATTTGGAACCGCGATCATATTCGCAGCATTCAGATCACCATGGCGGAGGACTTCGGCGTGCAGGATCGGGGTAAGTTCTACGACGAGGTTGGCGCGCTGCTGGATGTGGTGCAGAACCATATGATGCAGGTCGTTGCGAACCTTACCATGGATCCCCCCACGGGCGAAGATCACGATGCGGTGCGGGATCGAAAGGCCGAACTCATGAGGGCAATTCGCCCTCTCGGCCCGAATGATGTTGTGCGAGGGCAATACAAGGGCTATCGATCGGTTCCGGGGGTCGCTCCGGGATCGCTGGTCGAGACCTTCGTCGCAATCAAAGTGCAAATTGAGAGTTGGCGATGGGCGGGTGTGCCCATTTATGTTCGCGCGGGAAAAATGCTGCCCGTCACAGCCACCGAAGCCTTAATCGAATTCAAGCGCCCACCGAGAGAGACGTTTGGGGAAATCGTTCCCACCTCCTCAGCGCACATGCGCATCCGGATGAGCCCCGACATGACCATCGGTCTCGGCGTCCGCGTGAAGACTCCCGGAGAACGGATGGTGGGGCGCGATGTTGAATTGGAAATGCATCGCCGGGGCGCCGATGATATGCCTCCGTATGAGCGACTGCTGGGAGATGCGAGCAGAGGAAACAGCGAACTCTTCTCGCGGCAGGACCTGGTGGAATCACAATGGCGAATTGTCGATCCAATCATGGGCAACGTTACTCCGCTCTACCCTTACGACCCTGGGACGTGGGGCCCGGAGGAAGCCAGTCAGCTGATTGCGAACGATGGGCCGTGGGTCGACCCGAAGATTGCAGAGGACGACCCTTGCACGAAGGGGTGAATGCGTTGCCGGTCACTTCGTTCCATCGCATCTCACTGCAATACGTCTGCAGTTGGTATCTCAAAGCAGCCCTCAGGGGCTAAAGCCCCGTCGTAGTGCGAACTGTTACGGCACGACTAAAGTCGTGCCCTGACACAAACCATCCCTCGATGCGGTTTCCGCAGCAGGTAAAACCCGGCGCTTAGCGGCCCATCAGGGCCACGCGACTCACTCGGCGGGTTCCCGTGCCGTTCCTTTCAAAACAGTATCCTGAGGGTCACGCGACCCACTCTGCGGGTTCCCCGAGCCGTTCCTTTCAAAACAGTATCCGTGCAGCCAGTTCCTGCCTGAATGACGCGGACGGCATGATCACCAGAAGCCTTTTTGGGTTGATTGCCGTCCATCCGGCAACATATTACTCTGTGATTCTGAGCATCGAGGCTAGAATGCGCGCATGAAGTTCCCGCCGCTGAGCGCCCCGCATCGCCCTTCCCGCAGCATCGACGAACATCGCAAAAGAAGACACACTTGGGAGCAGATTTGCATCCATATGCTGGTTCTTGTGTTTGTGTGTGCCACGTCGCTGACGGCGCGGGCGCAACAGGACACATCCAAAGGAAGCAGCGGAAGCATGGCCGGCATGGACATGAGCGGCGACATGAAGGACATGGGACCCAGCATGGCGATGATGGCGGGGCACATGTACGTTACGCCGCTGCGACCCACACAGCCGGGCGATGATGAGAAGGTCAAGGCACTTGTCGCGCAGGTCAGGGCATCGATCGAGCGATATCGCGATTACAAAAAAGCGCTTGAAGACGGATACGTCATCGGGAATCCGAAGGTGGATGAGCCGCAATTTCATTTCGTCAAGGAAGCCAACGTCCTGGAAGCCGAACACCACTTCGATCCCACCAAGCCGTCAGCGCTGCTCTATTTCCAGACGCCGACACAACGCTACAAGCTGGAAGGAGTCATGTTCACGGTGCCTCCGACCGCGAGCGAAGACGAATTGAACGAGCGCATTCCGCTCAGCGTTGTGCGCTGGCACAAGCACGTCAATTTCTGCGCCGCACCGGCTGACAAGGTGAAGGAATACCTGGGCAAGCATCCTAAGTTCGGGATGTTCGGGTCGATCAAGACCGCGGATGCCTGCAAGGCCGAAGGCGGTACGTTTTATCCCGTAATGTTCACGTGGATGATTCACATGTTTCCCTTCGAAAACGATTTGAAGGATGTGTTCTCGATGAACGACGACATCCCCCACTTCGGGGCGACGCAGTAGTCGCTTTCTCAAGCAAATCCGCAGACCTCTCTCACCATCTTTTCATTCGACTTTTTGAGCCGATCTTTGTACTATCGCCATTCCATCTTGCCCGCGCATCAGAACCCCCAGGGAGGATTGGCAAATGGCTACACGGAAGTCTTCAGGGGCAGCGAAGAAGCATGCACCCAGTCATAAACGCGCGCCGGTTGCGGCTGGAAAAACAGATCCGGCATTTGCGGCTTCTGCCACTCCATCGCCAGCTCCGCGTATCGCTTCGACTCCAATCTTCGCGGAGCCGCAGTACATGCCCGACCCCAGCGTGTACAAGGTGCCTCACGCTTCTGACACGGCCGCCTACAACGAACTGGATCTGCTGACCAAACTGCACGAGTTCAATCCGCTCCCGTTTAACGTGGTGAACGGTACCGCAGAGCCGGTGATGAAGCTGGGTGAGGCTTACGGCTCGGCGGGAAACAAGGTGGAGCAGGCCATCACGAAGGCCGGGCAAATTGTGTTTCATTCAGCAGGAGACACCGGCGCGACGCAGGCCAGGCCGGGATTGCAGGATGAGTACACCGTCGTAGACAAGATGGTCGCGGACTTCTCGGAG
Organism: uncultured Acidobacteriaceae bacterium; assembly: GCA_963838295.1. Classification (GTDB taxonomy): domain Bacteria; phylum Acidobacteriota; class Terriglobia; order Terriglobales; family Acidobacteriaceae; genus Telmatobacter. The sequence continues at coordinate 1,408,224 of CAWIQS010000013.1, read as the reverse complement.
AAGGATCCCGCAGCCGTTCCGCAGTTCTTTTATCACCTGGGCGACGTGGTCTACAGCTTCGGCGAGCATACCTACTACTACGACCAGTTCTACGATGCATTTCGCAATTATCCGGCGCCTATTATCGCGATCCCCGGCAATCACGATGGAGTGGTGGTTCCGGTCGCGCCGGCCGCCGGGCAGACGGACCCGACGCCGGGCGATCCGCGGCTCTCGCTCTCCGGCTTCTATGCAAACTTCTGTACGGCCCAGGTCCAGCATTCAAGCGACGCGGTGGGCATCGCGCGCACCACGATGACGCAGCCCGGCGTGTACTTCACCCTGGAGGCGCCGCTGGTGCGCATCCTCGGAATCTACTCGAACATGCTGGAGAATCCCGGCGTGATTTCGTCCACCGTGAATCCGAAGACGGGCAAGGCCAATTTTCCCAACATTCCGGATGCGCAACTCGCCTATCTCGAGGCGGCCCTCACGCGCGTGAAGAACGAAAAGTTTGCAGGCGCGGTGATTCTTGCTGTGCATCATCCGCCCTACACCTTTGGCAGGCACATCACATCGCTGGTGATGCTGAAGGAGATCGATGCAATTTGCGACAAGGTCGGCGTGTGGCCGCACGCCGTGCTTTCGGGCCACGCGCACAACTACCAGCGATACACACGCACGCTGGGCACGCGGCAGATTCCGTATGTCGTGTGCGGCAATGGCGGTCATCCGCCGCTGCAGAAGATTTCAGTGGACACCACTCTCCGCACGCCCATCTCCATGCCAGGCTTCGCGCAACCGGAGCGCAACGACAGGGTGACGCTAGATAACTACGACTTCAAATCGTTTGGCTATCTGCGGATTATCGTGGACACCAAACAGTTGCGTATCGAGTTTCATCCCGAGGGCGACGGTGTGACCGCGAAGACTCCGGATGATTTTGTCACCGTGCTGCTGGCCGATGGAACGCTGGTGCATTACATCGCGCCGTCAGACCCGCTGCATAACGAGATATAGGTTTGGATCGCGTGGTTGTGCCATACAACCGGGTCGCTGTAGGCTTCTCGCATGAACTGGCGGCGCGGACTTTTGCTGGCGGGTAAAGACATATCTTGAAGGATGGCCAGTCAACACTCGGCGGTCTGCGGCGTCTAAGTAATTGAAAGTGTGCTTTAATCCCCATGAAGCGAATCATCATGAGAAATCAGATGTTTACCCGAGTATCCGTTTCGACCCTGGCTCTGGCCTTCCTGCCGGTTTCGGCCGTAGCACAGCAAGCCTCCAGCGCCAAGCCTGCCCAGCCTGTTTCCGACGACAAGCCGGTTGCCACGCTGAAGGTGCAGGCCCGCGAAGTCCTGCTGCCGGTCACGGTCCGCGACAAGAAGGGCGCCTTTGTGACTACCCTCGACAAGGGCGACTTCACGCTGACCGAGGACGGGCGGCCGCAAACCATCAAGAGCTTTTCGCACGAAACCAACCTGCCCTACAAGCTTGGCCTGCTGGTCGATACCAGCCGCAGCGTTTCGGGCGCGCTTGAGAACGAGCGCAAGGCCGGCGGGGATTTCGTCGATACGATGCTGCCCACGGCGCCGCGCGCCAAGGATCCGGATGAAGCGTTTCTCATCCACTTTGACCGCCAGGTGGAGCTGCTCGAAGACTTCACAACCTCCCGCGACAAGCTGCATCATGAACTCGACGACATGAGCGCCTCGCGCGAGACGCGCGACGACTCGCAGGGGCCGGAGACGACGGGTGATGATCGCGAGCGGCAGACCCACTCTCGCGGCGGAACCCAGCTCTATGACGCCATTTATCTGGCGTCGGATCAGCTGATGAAAAACCAGAGCGGGCGTAAAGCGCTGGTGGTGTTTTCTGACGGCGTGGACCGCGGCAGCAAGGACACGATGAACGATGCCGTCGATTCAGCCGATCGCGCCAACGTGGTGGTCTACACCATCTACTTCAAAGGCGAAGAAGAGCGGTCGAATTCAGGATTTCCGGGTGGCGGCCGGCGCGGTGGCATGGGCTACCCCGGCGGCGGCGGATACCCGGGAGGCGGCGGCTATCCCGGCGGCGGCGGGCAGCGTCGTGGCGGTGGCGCAGAGAAGCCGGCCATCGATGGCAAAAAGATCATGGCGCAGATTGCCGAGCGTACCGGCGGTCACGCCTACGAAGCGAAGAAGCGCGACGATCTTGGAGCCATCTACAAGCTGATTGCCGAAGAGTTGCGCAGCCAGTACCTGCTGACCTACACACCCGACAAGGTCGACAACGATGGCGGCTTCCACAAGATCGCGCTGAAGGCCACCAAGGGTGATCTGCAGGTGGCCACGCGGGAAGGCTACTACGCCCCCGGCGGGGATGATTCGAAGTAGTCGGCGGCCCTTCAGACTGCTGACAGAGCTTGAAAACCATCCCTCAGCGGCAAAAGCCGCCCTTATACACTTCTGAACTTGTGGCACAGATAAATCCGTGCCCTTTCAAACTGCGGGTTTTTCATCAACATGAAGGGCGGGTTCGACGGCCCTTTTCAGCTTGCGGCTGACTCGAGTGTCGGGGCACCGAACACTGGCGCGTCGAGCGCAGCTTCGGTCACTTCATCAGACACAACGGTGAAGTGGCGGAGATCGGCTTGTCCAAATGACGTTGTCATCGCCACGTCGGAGGCATCGCGGCCCACGGCCATCAGCACCCGGCCAATGCGCGGCGTGGCGTGACGCGCGTCAAACGTCCACCAGCGATTCTCGAGATAGACCTCAAACCACGCGCTGAAATCCATAGGCCCTGAAACTGGCCAGGCGATGTCGCCGAGGTAGCCAGTGGCATAGCGCGCGGGAATATTCATGGCACGGCAGAAGGTAATGGCCAGGTGCTGGAAGTCGCGGCACACGCCGATGCGCTCCGTGTATACATCGAGGGCTGACTTTGTTGGCCGCGCATGGGGATAGCTGAACGTGACCTTGCCGTGCACCCAATCGCAAATGGCCTTCACGCGCGACCAGCCGGGCATAACGTGGCCGAAAAGCTCATAGGCGATATTGCTGAAGCGGTCCACTTCGCAGTAGCGGCTGCTGAGCAGGTAGCAGAGGAATTCGCTGGGCACGTCGCCAACAGGAACTTCTCGGGCGTAGATGTTCGCTTCGTCAGGCTGGCCCGAGTCTCGGATGAGCGTGGAGTTGTGCAGCCGCAGCAGTCCTGGAGGAGCAACAAAGCGGGTGCAGTGATTGCCGAAACCGTCGATGTACTCTGTCGCATCTACCTGGGGCTCGATGCGTAGCGTGTCCGGCTCGAGGAGGTCTTTTTCGCGCGAAGGATGAACGTGAAGGAGCGTCACCATTGCGGCGGCGGCGGGGAGATCAAATTGGATGTCGTAGCCTAAGCGAATCAGCATGTCTACTGGGTTTGATGCAGATTTGCGAGACGTGTCGGGAATGGTTGCCAAAAGAAGAAGGGGTTTCCCGCTCACTCAGGATGACAGCGGTGATGTCGGGGAAAGGTTGGTAGTAAGAAAGCGAAAGGAAGAAGCAGATCCTTCGCTCACCACCCCCAAACTGAAATGCGTTTGGGGCCCCATTCTCTCAGGATGACACCTCGCAGGATGGAGCGACTCGGTTAGAGGACACAATAAAAAGGGCGCCCGCAAAAGCGGGCGCCCTTTTTGTCACTGGCCGATACGACCGTTACTTGTTGGTGTGGGACGTTCCTGTCTTCTCTTCTACCGCTGCCTGGGCGGCCGCTAGGCGTGCCGTGAGGAGGCGGAAGGGTGAGCAGGAAACGTAGTTGAGGCCGATCTTGTGGCAGAACTTGACGGACTCTGGATCGCCGCCATGCTCGCCGCAGATACCGACTTTGAGATTGCTGCGGGTGTTGCGTCCCTTGGCAGTCGCCATCTTCACCAGCTGACCCACGCCAGCCTGGTCGAGCGTGGCGAACGGATCGTGCTTGAAGATGCCGGCCTTGAGATACGCAGGCAGGAAGTTGTTGATGTCGTCGCGCGAGATGCCGTAGGTGGTTTGCGTCAGGTCGTTGGTGCCGAACGAGAAGAACTCGGCTTCTTCAGCGATCTGATCGGCTGTCAAAGCAGCGCGGGGCAGTTCGATCATGGTTCCCACCATGTAGTCGACCTTGGTTTTCTTCTCAGTGAAAACCTCTTCGGCGACGCGGCGTACGATCGTGGCCTGGTGGCGCATCTCCTCGATGGAGCCGATGAGCGGAATCATGATCTCGACGTGCGGATCGCCGCCCTTGACCTTGACAGCAACCGCGGCTTCGAGAATCGCCCGCGCCTGCATCTCGGTGATCTCGGGGAACGTGATTCCGAGGCGGCAGCCACGCAATCCGAGCATCGGGTTCATCTCGTGCAACTCTTCCACGCGCGCCAGCAGCGGACGGAGTTCCTTCAGCTTGGGCGAGCGCGGCTTGGTGTCTTCGAGGTGCTGGATTTCGACGAGCAGATCTTCCCGCTTGGGCAGGAACTCGTGCAACGGCGGATCGAGCAGGCGGATGGTGACGGGCAGCGATTCCATGGCCTTGAAGAGACCGACAAAGTCAGCGCGCTGCATCGGCAAGAGCTTCTTGAGCGCGTCGCGGCGATCTTTCTCGTTGTTGGCCAGGATCATGGTGCGCATGTGCTGAATGCGGTCTTCTGCAAAGAACATGTGCTCCGTGCGGCAGAGTCCGATGCCCTCGGCTCCGAACAGGCGTGCCTGCTTGGCGTCGCGGGGAATGTCGGCGTTGGCGCGGATGTTGAGGCGGCGAAGCGGGTCGACCCAGCTCATGAACTTCACGAGGTCTTGATCGTCGGGCTGCGCAGCTAGCGTCTTGAGCTGGCCTGCAATCACGCGCCCGGTGGTGCCGTCCAGCGAAATCCAGTCGCCGGCTTTGTAGGTGTGGCCCTTGACGCGGAGTTCCTTGGCGTTTTCGTCGACGACGCAATCGCCTGCGCCGGCCACGCAGCACTTGCCCATGCCGCGGGTGACTACAGCAGCGTGGGACGTCATGCCGCCGCGCGAGGTGAGAATGCCCGAGGCAACTTCCATGCCGGCGATATCTTCCGGTGTGGTTTCGCCGCGGACGAGGATGATCGACTTGTAGTCGCCCTTCTGGTGGTGCTTCACGGCGTCTTCCGCAGTGAATACGATCTGGCCAACAGCCGCGCCGGGTGATGCCGGCAGGCCGGTGGCGAGCACTTCAATCTTCTCGCCTTTTTCCACGAGCCGTGGAACCAGGAAGTCATACAGCTGGTTCGGCTCTACGCGGAAGATTGCTTCCTCCTGCGTGATGAGGCCTTCGCGCACCATGTCGATGGCCACGCGAACGGCAGCGAGGCCGGTGCGTTTGCCATTGCGGGTCTGCAGCATATAGAGCTTGCCATCCTGGATGGTGAACTCGAAATCCTGCATGTCGCGATAGTGCTTTTCCATCTTCCAGGTAATGGCCTTGAGATGGTCGTAGACCTTGGGCATGGCCCGTTCGAGCTCGCTGATCGAAAGCGGCGTGCGCACGCCGGATACGACGTCTTCGCCCTGCGCGTTCATCAAGTATTCACCGAAGAAAACCTTCTCGCCGGTGGCGGGATTGCGGGTGAAGCCTACGCCCGTGCCGGAGTTCTCGCCGAGATTGCCGAAAACCATGGCCTGCACGTTGACCGCGGTGCCCAGCCAGTCATCGATGTGATTGATGCGGCGATAGGTCTTGGCGCGTTCGTTCTGCCAGCTCCTGAAAACGGCGTCACGCGCGGCAGAGAGCTGTTCGAGCGGCTTCTGCGGAAAGTCCTTGCCGGTTTCCTTCTTCACCAGCTTCTTGTACTCGGAGATGATGTCCTGCAGCGCCTTGGGTTGAAGCTCGTAATCGAACTTCACTTTTTCGCGCAGCTTGATGGCGTCAAAGATGTGTTCAAACTTCTTCTTCGGCACATCGAGAACTACGTCGCCGAACATCTGGATCAGGCGGCGATAGGAATCATACGCAAAGCGCGGATTGCCGCTGCGCTTGGCCAGCGCTTCAACGGCCTTGTCATTCAGGCCGAGGTTCAGAATCGTGTCCATCATGCCGGGCATCGAGAACTTTGCGCCCGAGCGGACTGAAACCAGCAGAGGATTCTCGCCGATGCCGAGCTCCTGGCCCTGCAGCTTTTCAAGTCGCGCCAGCGCCTCATGCATTTCAACGTCGATCTGCGGGCTGACCTTGCCGCGCATGTATTCGCGGCAGGCTTCGGTCTGAATCGTGAATCCGGGAGGGACGGGCAATCCGGCGTTGGTCATTTCGGCCAGGCCTGCGCCTTTGCCGCCGAGAATGTCCTTCATGCGGCCGTTGCCGTCCGCTTTGCCGTCACCGAAGAAGTACACATACTGGGTTGTTGTTGAAGTCGAGCCTGCCGGTTTGGCAAGCTGCTGATCCACTACGCCCTGCGTCATGGAATAAAGCCTCCGATATAGATTTGCACCGTGAATATCCGCAGCGGCGACACCCCATCCCGCGTTCCTCCTTCGACAGGCGTTCGTCGCGAAGTGGAATTCGGGATCCCCGGCGACCATCCTGGTCGTGGGGTGGAATGCTGGAGGGCAGAACGCGGGCTTGGCTCGGTTGCTTTTGAAAGCGTCTGGGAAACCAAGTGCGAGCGGTCATCCGGCACAGGACTGTGCCTTTTCGGCTATTCCTTAGTCGCAAGTACAAATAGCGCGGCAAGTATACACTTGCCTGTGCCAGTGATCACAGACCCTCAACATGCACATGGACTTACGGGCATTTTGAGCCGGGAATTCTGCGAGCTGCTGCGCAGACGCGGGTGGGAAAGGAGATGCGTGACTGGGTGCGGAAATTTACGCGTCCGGCATCTCGTGGCAAGGTTCAGATTGCGGATAGAGCGCCGCATTGTGGGAAAGGGAGTGCCCGAGGCTAGGCCACTATGCCCAAGATGAGGATTGTTGACCGGAGGAAAGGATGAAGGGTGGTGGAAAGAGGCTACTGGTTCTTGCCGGGGCGGTGGTCTGTTCGTGCGTAGTTGCGTCTGGTCAGTCAGTTCCTGCTGAACCTGCCAAATCATCCCAGTACCTTCAGCGCGCAACCAGGGGAGTTGAAGCGCTTCAAGGCTGGTACGACGAAGGCACTGGCCTTTACAAGACAACAGGGTGGTGGAATAGCGCAAATGCCATCACAGCGCTCGCAGATTACTCCAAGGCAGCAAACACGCAGAAATATGTTTCTACGCTGGCTAACACATTCACCGCGGCGCAAAAGACGAATCCGGGCTTCCTCAATCGCTATTACGACGATGAGGGATGGTGGGCGCTCGCGTGGATCGATGTCTACGATCTGACTGGCGATACCCGTTATCTGCAGATGGCGCAATCGATCTTCGCCGACATGTCTGGAGGTTGGGACACAACAACGTGCGGCGGCGGCATCTGGTGGAGCAAAGACAAAACCTACAAGAATGCCATCGCCAACGAGCTGTTTCTCTCAGTCGCAGCGCATCTCGCGAATCGTGTGACGAACCGGCAGGCCGCTCTCTATGGAGACTGGAGCAGGCGCGAGTGGGAATGGTTCTCTTCGTCCGGAATGATCAACGTCCAACACCTGATCAACGACGGACTGAATTCCTCGGCTCCCAACGCCTGCAAGAACAATGGCCAAACAACCTGGTCCTACAACCAGGGAGTTATTCTCGGGGCACTTGCGGAATTCAGTCGAATCAGCGATGACCGCGCTTTGCTTTCCGAGGCACATGCAATTGCCACGACAGCAATCACTCACCTGGTCGATGCGAAGGGTATTCTGCATGAACCTTGCGAACCCAAGTGCGGGGCAGATGGGCCGCAGTTCAAAGGCATCTTTGTGCGCAATCTGATGCAACTTTATGAATTGAATCCAGACCCTGCTTATAGGTCATTCGTCGACGTCAACGCAGACAGTATCTGGAATGAGGGGCGGGACTCTGAGTACAAATTCGGGTTGGTCTGGTCCGGGCCTTTCGAACAGGCAGATGCTGCTACCCATAGTTCCGCTCTGGAGACAATCATTGGGGCGGCGGTGATGAACCATGATCGATGACGGCTTTGTGGTGGCCAGCGTTGCATTCGAAGACAGAAAGGAAGGCGAGATGGGCCGCGCTGGTTTACGCGGCCGGCATCTCGTAGCAGTTTTCGCCTTTGGGGCAGGGAATTGCGGTCTGTGCATTCTGCGAAATCAGAATGCGATCGAGCCCAACCAGTTCAAGAATTTCAGCAACACGATGCGATGCATTGACGATCGTGAACTCGTGTCCAGACATGCGCGCTTCTCCGTAGAGAGAGATCAGCACGGCGATGCCCGCGGCGTCGATACGCTCGATGCGGCACATGTCGAGGGTAACGGATTGCGCGCGCACGATCGGCTGCAGTTCCTTCACCAGCCGTTGTTCCTCACCACGAACCAGTTCGTGAAGATTGCCCTCGATGATGATCGTTCTGTCCATAACTTGATAATTGCTTGTCATAAAGTACCTCCTTTGAAACGCCTATCCGCGGCGCCCGCAGGAAAAGCCGATTGAAACGGGGGATCGGCTTCTCATCCTCTTACTGTGCACCTGATTCGCCAAAGTACCATTTTAGCAAACCATTGAAACAAAAGCAGTTAAAATCGATGATTTCAGCAAGCCTTTCGCTGTAACTGTTCGAAATCCCTGTTCCACGTCCACATTCGAACAGTCTCATCTGGATTCCCGGCAAGCGATCTTTACTTGCTGGTGCGATCCTGCACATCACTACGCATTGAGTCTGTAGGGAAGTTCCCTATATTTGATGAAACGGGTGCATCGTTGGACTCCGAATCGGCAAATCTCGGCAGAGACACAACGCAGGAACTGGCTAAGGCTTGTGGATTCACTATGGCTGGCTTGGTGGCTCTACCGCATAGTGAGGAGTCTCGCGATGCGAACCGTTTCGCATCGTGGATAGCCGCTGGACAGGCAGGTTCCATGCAATATTTATCGCGCATTCATGACAGCGGAGAGTTGGTGCGCGCGCGGGTGGCCACGCCATTTCCGTGGGCGCGGTCCGCGATTGTGTGCTTTGCTTCTTACCATTGCAAGGCTCCACTCTCAACCGAAACACAAGAGCCACGGAGTGGCTGGATCGCGCGCTACGCATGGAGCAGTCGCGTCGATGCCAAGGGCGAGCGGCGCGCGAGTGACTACCACAAGGTGCTGCTGAAGCGCCTGAAGACTCTCGATGCAAAATTGCGCGAACAGTTCAGCGAGTTTGAGTCGCGCGCTTATGTGGATACCGGCCCAGTTGTCGAGCGCTCGCTGGCGACGGCTGCTGGACTTGGATGGACAGGCAAGAACACTTGTCTCATTCATCCGAAGCTCGGCTCGTTCGGATTTCTTGCCGTGTTGCTGACCAGCCTCGAAACTGCTCGAGAAGAGAAGAGAGCGAAGCTCGTCCGCGATCATTGTGGGACGTGCACGCGTTGTCTCGATGCATGCCCCACCGGCGCCTTGATTGCGCCGTACAAAATGGATGCGACCAAATGCATCGCGTATCTCACCATCGAGCACAAGGGAGCGATTGCGCCGGACCTGATGGCCGGCATGGGCCGCCAGGTTTTCGGGTGCGACATCTGCCAGGACGTTTGTCCGTGGAACCGCAAGGCGCCGATCGGCACAGACCCGGAACTGGAACCACGCGACGAACTCATCAACCCTTCGCTGGAGTGGTTGAGCAATCTCGAAGAGCAGCAATTCGAGCGTGTCTTCAACGGCTCACCGGTGCGGCGCGCGGGCTTCCTCGGGATGCGTCGCAACACTGCCGTCGCCATGGGGAACAGCGGCGATCGAAGGTATGCGCAGCGCCTCAAGGAGTGGATGGAGTCAACCGATGAAGGCCTGCGTAGCGCGGCGCGATGGGCGCTGAGCAAGTTGACGGATTGTTGGTGAGAAATGGGAAAAACTCACAAGCAGATCCTTCGCTCACCACCCCCAAACTCCGCCCCAAAACGCACAAATCACTTTTTGGGGACCCCGAGAACTACGTTTGGAGCCCATTCTTTCAGGATGACAGCTCGTTAGTTTAGAGAGACTAGTCCATGGGACAAAATATGAGGGGAAAAAGCAGATCCTTCGCTCACCACCCCCAAACTGAAGTGCGTTTGGGGCCCCGTTCACTCAGGATGACACGGCAACCGGGAGAGGAATTCTAGGATCCTGGAGAGGCAGATGCAAGCGGTCGCCCGAAACATAGCACGTAGCCGTTATTGTCCTTGACCTCGAAGGCTCTCAGTCCATCGCTCGTATTCGCAAGTGCGCTGTGCATGGGAACATCTTTCGCAACAAACTCTGCGTAGAGCGTATCGGGATCGTCGGTGTAGATATACACGTCCCAGCGCGCCCACGGATGCCGCGAGGAATTTGGGTGTGGGTGCACATCGCTCGCAATGGCCTTGAACATCAGCATGATCTTGTCGCGCCCGACGAAGGCCCAGTAGTCCTCGACCTCTCCATCACCGCCGCCTTTATACGGCACGTTGAAGCCAAGCTCCGATTGGTAGAAGTCGAGCGTGGCCGTTAGATCATCGACAATGAAAAACGGAGTGGCGCTGATCAGCATGGCAGCTCACAGCATAGCCTACGACCTTTGCGAACGGCAGCGAGATTCTGTAGACGCACGAATCTCCACCACCGCGCAATGGGCGTTTCGCAAGCTGATTTTGAGTTGACCCCCGGATCGGAAAACCGCAAAGGCAACCGGCAATTCAACGCGATCTCAGTAGCAAGATCGCAAAAGAAACAGTCCTATCCGATCACGCGGCTGACATTGGCTGCGCTCAGTCCTTTGGGTCCCTGCTGGCACTCAAATTCGACCGAGTCGCCCTCGTTCAGCGTCTTGTAGCCGTTCTCCTGGATAGCGGAGAAGTGCACAAAAACATCCTCGCCGCTCGACCGTTGAATAAACCCGTACCCCTTGGCGCCGTTGAACCACTTCACTACACCCTGTTCCTTCATGTACCTTCTCCTTCTTCCTGTGAGCACATAGGGGAAAATCTTTGCTCGCCGCTCCTCTCCGCTCGAGAATGCGGAAGCTCCGATTTACCTCAACCCAGAAACAGCACGAGCCACCCACGCGCATAAAAATGTCTCGCTGAGGCAGCTCGAAATCGATCCGGAATTGAGGCTGTGCTTCCCGAACACCAAAACTTCCAATGCTATGGCCTTCCTGAACTTGCGGACGGTGTGCCTCCCGGCGCACCGTGCTCCTTTTATGGCAGGAACCTGGCCCAAAAGCAAGGAGAAAATTTACTTTCGTACCCAAGGTAACCAGTCGCTTTTCGTCCATTATGGAAGAATGAAAACACGCCTTTATACATGCCATTGAACGGCTTTCCCTTGCTCAGTGAGGGGGAGCACACAGGGAAAAGAGTGGACTTCTGTACCCTGCTTCAAGGGAGATCACGGTGGAGAATATCTCAAATCCCGGTACGAGCACGGAGCCAGCACCGCCAGCCGCCCGGGGCTTTGATGACACGCAGCCTGCAGCAACCTCAAAGTGGTTCCTGTGGCGCAAGAGCGGCATGGCCATTGCCGATTATCTGCTCGACGCCGAAGTGCACACCTACGCCTTCAGTGTTGCGGCCAACGCGATTATCTCGTTCATTCCATTAATCGTGCTGTTGTATACGCTGGCAATCTCGGTGTTTCGGTCGCAGGAGATGGTTGGCGTGGTGAACAAGATTGTGGAGCAGTTTCTGCCCACCACTGCCAGGCAGGGCAGTCAGGATTATCTGACCTACTGGCTGTTGAAGGACGTCATTGCCATGCCTGCACGACACGGACTGCAGGCGCTCTCCCTGCTCATGATCCTGATCTCGTGCACCGGGATATTTCTGCCGCTCGAGGTGGCGCTCAACCAGGCCTGGGGCGTGTCCAAGAGCCGCAACTACATCTTGAATCAACTTGTGGCATTTGGCCTCGCGATCCTGATGGTGATTCTGGCCCTCGGCAGCGTCCTGCTGAGCACATGGCAACGGCAGTTACTGGGACTGATCTTCTTTCACCACACTGACAACTTCGTATTCACTGGAATCAGCTACGTCTGGCTGGCAATCACGACGGGTGTCGCGTCAATTCTGTTCTTCTTCTCGATCTATTGGCTGCTGCCCAACCGCCGGATTCCGGCTCGCCAGGTTGTTCGGACTTCCATCATCACTGGAGTTGTCTGGCTCGTCGCCAAAGAGGGCTTTGTGGCTGTACTGCCGCGGTTGGATCTAAAGGCGCTATATGGACCGTTTTATGTTTCCGTCGGTTTGCTGTTCTGGGCTTATATCTCGGGACTGATTTTGTTTGCCGGCGCTCAATTCAGTGCCACTCGGCCGGTCGGTAAGGAGACGAACCCCGACGCATAACTACAACCTAAACGCCGAAATCCGACCGTTGCCCCGCAGCTCTAGGAGACCTTGAACGCCTTTACCGCGATTGCATTTGGCCCGCGGCCTGCCGGCAGCATCGTGAACATCTTTGCATTCTTGGTGCGCACCACTGCTACGTCGCCGGAGCGCGCGTCGACCACGAACAGCAGGTGACCGGCCGAGGAGAACGCCAGTGCCGAAGGCCCATCCCCAACGTGGATGAAGCCAACGCGTTTGCCGTCCTCGATGGAGTAGATCGTTACTTCAGCGGAATGCAGATTACCGACGTAGAGCAGGGCATTGTCGGCGGAGACGACGCTGCGCACCGGGTCGGCACCCATCAGATATGCGCCGGCTACGTCGTCGGTGTTGGCATAGATTTCCGAGATTGAGTTTGACAGCGAATTCGCGACAAAGACCTCGCCGCCATCGGGTTTGAGCGCGAGTTGCACAGGGGCGCGGCCCACATCGAGCAAGGATTCAAGCTGATCCGATGTGGCTCGGCGTCCATCGGGCCGCGCTTCATGCGCAAGCTGGATGGCCATCACCTGGTGACCTGCCGAGCACGCTGCGAACGACTTCGAAGAATCAGGCAGGATGACCACGTCGCCGGCTCCGGGGCAGCCTTCGACCACGGAGCGCACCTTGCGAGTTGTGGTGTCGATGATGCTGACGGAGTTACCGCCGCGATTCGCGACTACGAGAGTGTTGCCATCGGGCGAAACGCGCGCTGCGGCGGGACTTTCTCCGACGCCAATCTGTGCCACTTCGCGGTGGCTTTTGAGGTCGAGGACCGAAATGCTGTTTGAGCCTGAGTTGACGACGTACGCTTCATTGCCGTGGGCATCAACCGTAATCGCCAGCGGCACCTTATGCACCTGGATCGTGGCCGCGACGGAATTATTTTCCGCATTGATCACCGTGACGGAGCCCTGCCCGTCAGGCGTGCCGGAGTTGACCACGTAGACTTCATTGCGTGCCGGGTTGGCTGCGACGGCGATTGGATTCTGGCCGACCGGGATTTCGCGATCAACGCGGACGTTCACGACGTCGTACACCGAGACCGTGCCGCTGCCACCATTGGTGACGTAGGCGTATTCGCGATAGTTGGGATCGTATTGCGGGAAGTCGTGCGGGCGGCAGGCGGTGAGGGAAAAAGTCGTCAACAGGGAGGCTGCTACGATTGCAAATCTCACCTTCGACGACTTGGATCTGTTCCTGAGCGCCGATTCCGGGGCTAAAGCCCGGGCCGAGTTTGAGCCTGATTCAGAGGCCTGAAGGCCTCTGCTCCCTCCGACCTGCCTACTTGGTCTTGCTGGCATGGGGTTCCGCTGCGGCGGTTTCGATGTGAATGCCGCGGGGCAGCCTGCGATGGACGATGGGGGCGATCTGCTCAATTTCGTCCATCATTTGCGCAAACTGGTCGGGATAGATGGACTGCGGTCCATCAGAAAGCGCCATCTCTGGCTGATGGTGTACTTCCACCAGAATGCCATCTGCGCCGACGGCTGCTGCCGCGCGTGCCATGGGAAGCACCTTGTCGCGCTTGCCTGTGCCGTGACTTGGGTCGACCAGGATGGGCAGGTGGCTGAGCTTCTGCACGGCAGGAACGATGCTGAGATCGAGCGTGTTGCGCGTGTGATCGGCAAAGGTGCGCACGCCGCGCTCGCAGAGAATCACTTCGTAGTTGCCCTCGCTCATGATGTATTCGGCGGCCATCAAAAACTCATCGAGGGTTGCGCTCATGCCACGTTTCAGCAGGATGGGCATCCGCAGACGGCCGGCGTGTTTGAGGAGCGAGAAGTTCTGCATGTTGCGCGCGCCGATTTGCACTACATCGGCCCACTCGGCGACGAGTTCGAGGGTCTCGTTATCGATGGCTTCGGTGATGATGCGTAGCCCGAAACGATCGCGGATCTCAGCCATGATCTTGAGTGCTTCGACGCCAAGGCCCTGGAAGGCATAGGGCGATGTGCGCGGCTTGTAGGCGCCTCCGCGGAAAAACTGCGCGCCGGCGGCCGCAATCTGCTCTGCGATCGCGAAGGCCTGCTCGCGGCTCTCGATGGAGCAGGGACCGGCGACGATGGCCAGGTCCCGCCCACCAATGGTGGCGTCGGTGCCGGGAAAGCGAATGATGGTGTCTTCTTCTTTGACATCGCGGCTGGCCAACTTATATGGCTTTGACACGCGGATGACTTCAGCAACGCCCGCCATCTCTTCGATGTTGCCGCGGTCCACTTCGCCCTGGTTGCCGGTGATTCCGATTGCAGTGCGCTGCGCTCCGGGCATCGAATGGGCGCGGTAGCCAAGTGCTTCAATATGCGCACAAACGGCCTGGATTTGTTCGGCAGTGGCCTGCGCTTTCATCACGACTAACATCACTGGATCCTCATATTAAGTTTACGGCAAACGGCGGAAATCTGCGTTTCCAGCCGGGTTCGGGCGCCTCACTGTCAGCGCGTCGGGCGCGATCTACGCTCGGCGTTACGCTTTTCGCTGCGCCACTTGAGGCCGAGAAAGGCCAGGTATCCGAGCTGGATCACCCAGGTGACAGTGTAGGCAGCGACAACGAATTGATGATCGAGAATGTTGCGTTCGTCCATTTGTTTCCTCGTTTTGGACTAAGTTTATAACCGTGTCAAACGTTCGCTTCGAGGGCTTCCTGCGCCTCGATCGCGGCATATTGCTGATGGCGGCGTTCTACCTGGTAGCGCAGGAAGAGAACCAGCAAACCCCAGCAGAACCACGCCAGCATGTTCCACAGCAGCGCGTGGACCATGGTGGGGTCCTTCATGCCTGCGTCGGGGTCGCCGCCAAAGACCGGCGCCGGATGCTGCGTGCGCCACCAGCGGTTCGACATGTACACGATGGGAACATCGAGCGCGCCAAAGATGCCGAGGACCGCGGCCAGCGTCTGCATCTGCGGACCCGCGGCAAAGCGGCGCAGCAACAGGTAGCTGACATAGATGAGCCACAGCACAAGCGTCGTCGTCAGGCGCGCATCCCACGTCCACCAGATGCCCCAGGCACGGCGCCCCCACAACGGGCCAGTGGTGAGAACGACGGTGTTGAAGATTACGCCGACTTCGGCGCCGGCCAACGCCCACGCGTCGCCAATCTGCGCGCGATCGGGATTGCTGCGTCGATATGCGAGATAGACGATGGAGCCGACGAGGCTGACAGCAAAGAAGGAAAACGCCACGGTCGCTGAGGGCACGTGGTAGTAGATGATGCGAAAGACGTACCCCTGCATCGCGTCATCAGGCGCGACGTAGATGGCCTGGTAGTATCCCCAGATCATCAGCAGGATGGTGATGGCGGGAAAGAGGGTGAGTAGGACTTTTTTCATGCAGTTTCCTGTGCGAACGGTTTAAGTTTACGCCGCGATTTGTGTGGTGGTCTCCATCGGACGGTGGGTTTGCTACTCCGCATGGAACACCACGTCGAACAGCAACAGCTTACGGTGGCGAAGATGATGTCGTAGCCGGTCAGCATCTTGATCCACACCCAGGGATCGCCGTCCCCGGTGAGGATCGAAGTCGTCGCCTGCACCATGCCGAGCAAGGCCGGGATAAAAATCGGAAACAGGATCAGGGACAGGAGCAACTCGCGGTTCCGGCTTCGGATCGAGAGCGCGGCAAAGAAGACGCCGTTGCCCACCAGCGCCCATGTCCCCAGCGGAAGCACCAGCGCCAGGAGCCACGCCTGCCCAGCAATATGCAGGTTGTACATCACAAAAAAGAACGGGGCCAGCGCGATCTGAACGATGGTGACAAAGATGAAGTTGACCAGCACTTTCGCGAAGTAGAGCTGCGCGCCCGAACTCGGCGTCATGCGCTGCGCATCCATCACCTGGTGACGAATCTCGCGAGCCCATGCCTGGTTGAGGGCGCTGACCGAGGCAAACATCGTTGCGACGCTGAGCACGCCGCCTGCAATCTGCTGCGAAAAAACACCGCGCGGATCAAACGCGATCGAAAACAGCACAACCACGAGGCCGGAGAAGAACAACATCGAAACGATGGCGTCAAGTGAGCGCCATTCGATACGAATGTCCTTGGAGAAATGGGTCCAAAATACTGAGTTCATGCGGACCCCCGCTGTTGAAATTTGCGGTTTCCCACCCATGTCAACGATGAAGCTGCCATGGATGGGGCACCCAGGGTCATGCAGGATTGGGAAAGTACGAAGATGGCGGGTTGAGCCGACGCTTTCATGCGGAGCGTCCCTCCGCAGTCAGCCGTGGCCCGTCTTTGATCAGGTCGGCGGTTTGCACTTCCACATCGAGTGCATGAGCGGCTTTCAGATAGTCGTCGGGGCTGAGGATGAGTTGCGTGCCGCGCGTTCCGGCCGAGACGCTGATGGTGTCGAACAGGATCGCCGTCTCGTCGATGTATACAGGGAACACTTTCCGCGATCCGAACAGCGTAACCCCGCCGCGAATGTAGCCGGTGAGCGGCTGCACGTCTTTGAGCGGAGCCATTTCGGCCTTGCGTAGACCCGCTGCGCGCGCAAGTTTCTTGAAGTCGAGTTCAGCGTCGCCGGGAACTACGGCGAACCGGTAAACGTTCGGGCCGCCCGTTACCAGCAGCGTCTTGAACACCTGCTCCGGTGGCATGCCGATCTTTTTGGCCACGGTGATCGCGGAAAGATCTTCGGGGTCCACTTCGTATTCGCGGAGTTCGAATGGGATCCCGAGCGATTCGAGAAAGCGTGCGCCGTTGGTTTTCATAGCGTCGGGCTCCCGGGCGCGAAGTCGGCGACACGGCCGGCCTTCAGGCGCAGCACCCAGTCGGCGATCGGAGCGGCATGCTCACGCTGGTGCGTCGTAATCACGATGGTGCGGTTTTTCTGCCGGAAGCCTGCCAGCAGCTCAACCATCTGGCGGGTCGACTCGATGTCCATGTTCGAGAAGGGCTCGTCGAGCAGCAGCAATTCCGGCACAGACATCAGCACGCGGGCCAGCGAGGTGCGTTGGCGCATGCCCTGCGAGTACTGGCCGAAGGTCCGCGTCAAATCGGGGTCCAGCCCTACCTGGCGCAACGCATCGGCGGGGTCGAGGCACTGGCGGCCCGGATAAAGGTTGGCAAAATAGCGCAGGTTTTCCTGGCCGGTAAATTCGTCGTAGAGCATGGGCGCATGGCTCATGTAGCCGATGCGTTCGCGTACATCGTGCGGTTCCTCACCGCCGAAAAGCCTCACTTTTCCGCCGGTTGGACGCAAAAGGCCAGCCAGAATCCGCAAAAGTGTCGACTTTCCGGCGCCGTTTTCGCCGATCAGGACATAGCACTTGCCGGCCTCAAGATCGACTGAGACCTGGCGTAAGGCCGCAAAGGAACCAAAAAGTTTGGAAACGTTCTCGAGACGGGCGCAAAGTGTGGAACTCGGGGCTTCCGGGGCTTGCGCTGTCATGGAATCAATTCGTGGCGATTCCCGCGGGGGCGCTGCCTGGTTGGGGCGCCGCGCTAGCGCGCGGGTTGGTCGGAGCGGGCTGCGCCGGAGCCTTTCCGGGCTGGCCGTTGGGCGTCGCGGGGGCGTATTTGCTGGCGCACTTGGCCTGCAGGGCCGTCGCCTGGAACACACCGTCCCGGCCAATGGTGCCAATCGCAATGCCCATCGCGTCGTCTTTGAATGTGTCTGGCGGCGGCTCGGAGCCTTTGTAAACCACCGTCAGGCGGCGACCATTGGCAGCCTTTGGCGAGTGGCTTTCAAACTCGTTGAGAACGAATGTGACATGCGGCCCATTCTGCTGGATCGAGCCGGGCTGTACAAAGCCTTCCACGCGGAGATTGCTCTTGTACGCCTTGTCACCCATCTTGCCGAGTTCGGCCACAGTGACGTAGTAGCTCTTGCTGGAGCCGTAACCGGAAAAGGCCAGCCAGCCGATGGTGCCAAGAATGATCGCGACCGCAATGCCGATTCGGACCGAATTGGAGTTTTTCTTCATATCCCGATCTTTACGATACGAGGGCTGATGGGGCCGGTCAATGGTTCGAGCCAACATGAGTGATTTGGATCACAATTTGAGGCGTCGTTTATCAGTCCCCATCCAGAGTGTATGAAGCGTGATTTAGTGTGCAGTTTCAAGGGTTTGCGCGGCTCGTTCAAGGCACTGAGCAAGGACGATTAGCTGAGCTGAAGCGCGGCTGGAGTCTTTGGCTTCAATCGCCTCATTTACCCCCGGAATCACGACTGCCGCATAGCCGGTGTACTCGCCAGGTGCGTAAATCGTGTGCTTGTACCAGGTCCGATTCGGCAATCCAGCCGGTGAAAGCAAAGCCGTTTCCGCCGCGCGCAGGCTCGCGTTGAAGTGAGCGACGTCAGCGGGCGGCTTCAACTGCAATTGATGTGCATGTGCGGCAGCGGTGGCAAGGTGTGTCGCCACGGCCAGTGCCGGAGCGAAGTCCAGTCCAGTCAGGCCGTCGTCGCTGGCCTTGCGTTTGGCTGCTTCGATGTAGGCCTTCACTTCGCGCGCGTACTCTTCGTAGTCATACGGCAGCACATCGGTATCGGCCATGCGCACAGCTTCAAGGCCAAGAACGCGCGCCATCTGCTGCAGGTAGACAAAGTGCGGGTCGGCATTCATCACGAACCATGCATAGTTGTCGAAGACCGAGTGGTACACGCCATAGGGGCCTCCGGAGCCAATGTCAGTTGAAGGCACACCTTCATGTTGAAGAAAAGGTGTGAAGTCCGAGCCTGATCCCAGATCGCTGACATGCACCTCTTCGCCAGTTGTTGGCGGAGCATTGCTGGCGCGGTGCTCGTTGTTGCCGTGTCGGCTGGCGCGCCACTCCTGGTAAACGGTGTCGCCCAGGGGGCTTGGCACGGACTTCGCGATATCCCGCATGAAGTTTTTGAGCGAGGGAACAGCGGAGGCCGAAAAGTCCGGTCCTGCCACGGCCACGTCAACGTTGAAATACGCGACCGCATTGTTCAGTTGCTGTGCATGCTGCTCCACCCATTCGGTGGATCCGATCAGGCCTTCTTCTTCTGCATCCCAGCTGCAGAAAATGATGGAGCGTTTCGGCTTCCATCCCTCTTTCAGCAGCGCACCGACGCCATGCACAGCCTCAAGCATGCTGGCGGTGCCGCTGTTGGGGTCAACCGCGCCGTAGACCCATGCGTCGCGGTGATTGCCGACAACGACCCAGTCTTCGGGTGACTCCGAACCTTTGATCCTGCCGATCACATCCCAGATGGTGCGGCGCTGGTAGTCTTGCTGCGAGACGAGATGCACACGTACGCCGCCTGGCCCGACGTGATACCGGAAGGGAAGGGCGCCCTGCCAGCCCTGCGGCACACCGGGGCCCTTCATTGCCTGCAGAATCGGCGCTGCATCGTGATAGCTGATCGGGATGGAGATGATGCGCGGCTGGTTGCCCTCGGGATTGATGCGCGCCGTGTCAGGCAGATCGGGCGTTGACGCAACTCCCGGCGTCTCCGGATCGCCCGGGTACTTGAATAGGTATTGAACTGACCCGCGTTGCACGCCGGTCTCGGGCCTCCATGGGCCCAGCGGATAAGGATCGCCCTTGTAGTAGCCGTCATCTTGCGGATCGGAGTAGATGAGGACGCCGATTGCTCCGCGCTGTTCTGCGATGTAGACCTTGACGCCGCGAAAATTTGCACCGTAACGCACGATCACGATCTTGCCGTGCAGGTCAACATGCTGTTTCGCCAACTCGTCGAAGTCTTCGAGCCGGCCGTAGTTCGCGTAGACGGCTTCGCCGGTTATGTCGCCCGAACCTGACGATCCGTTGAATGGCATCAGCACGCGAGGATCATTTTCAAAAGGATCGCTGCCCACATGCTCCGGTGTGGGGCCGGACATGAGCTGCTTGCCTTCCGCATCGACCGCCTCTACCTTCACCACCTTGGGCTGGTTCATCAGCACGCGGTAGGGAACGATCTCGGTGTCGAGGCCGGCGGCGCGAAACTTCTCGGCAACGTATTCGGCTGTCTTGTGGTCTTCCGGGCTTGAAGCAACGTGCGGCTCCGCGGTCAGCGTCTTCAGGTGTTCGCCGGCAAGCTTCGCATTCGGCACGGCGAGAAACTTCTCTTCGATGCCTGCCTCTTTGGCGAAGTCGGTGTAGCCGAAGACCTTCGATGGCGCGGACGAGTTCGTCTCACTCTGCGCCGTGCTTGGCAGTGATTGGAAGGCGAAAGCTGTGGCTAGGAGAAAAGGGGCAACAGGAAGCCGGCGAATCATCATCAAGACAGACCTTTGAGATGCGAAGTGGGATGAGAGTACAGAGACCAAAGCACCGCGACACGCGGCTTCGGCACAATTCCCACAGCTTACACTATTAATTGGAGCTCCCCCTCTGCGTACCCGGCCCAAAGTCAACGAAGAGAACCTGGCTGCTGCTTCAGACGAGGCTGCTGCGATTGTTCCTGGGGCGATCGTCCCGGAACTGTCGCCGGCCGAAACCGCGGAACTGCCACAGGCGATTCGAGCCTTGCGCAACCCGAACTTCCGACTTTTCTGGGCGGGCAACTTTACCTCGAACATCGGCACCTGGATGCAGAACGTGGCGCAGGGCTGGCTGGTGCTCACACTCACAAACTCCGCTTTCTGGCTGGGCGTTGTGGGCTTCATGGGGTCGATTCCGTTTCTGTTTGTCACCCTCTTCGGCGGTGTAGTTGCCGACCGCGTGAACAAGCGCCGCCTGCTGCTGGTGACCCAGACCATCATGATGCTGCTGGCGTTTCTGCTCGCCGGCCTGACGTACTTTCACGCCATCACCGTGTGGGGCGTGGCAGCCATCGCCTTTGGAAACGGCGTGGCGATGGCCATGAATGCGCCCAGCTACCAGGCGCTGGTACCGAAGCTCGTCAAGCGCGAAGACCTCACGAACGCCATCGCCCTCAACTCCGCGCAGTTCAACATGTCGCGTATTCTGGGGCCGACGCTGGGCGGCTACTCCATGGCCCTGCTCGGTATGGCGGGCAACTTTGTCTTCAATGGCATAAGTTTTCTCGCCGTGCTGTGGGCATTGTTCCGCATCAAGTATCCCGAAGAGAAACTGAGCCACCACCAGACAATGTGGGAGAGCCTGCACGGCGGTTTCGCTTATCTTCGCAGCAACCCGCAGATGTACGTGATGATCCGGATGACTTTATTCGCGAGCTTCTTTGGTTTTCCGTTTATCACGTTTATTCCCTACTTCGCCAAGGTGCAGTTGAATGCAGGCGAACGAGGGCTGGGCTTGCTGCTCGCATGTTCGGGGGTTGGGTCGGTGCTGGGCGCGATGACGATCGCCATCTCCGGAGTGATTCGCCATAGAGGCCGCGTGTTGACGGGTTGCGGCATCGTGTTTTTCGCAGCGATTATCGGATTCAGCTATTCCCACGTCTTCGTCGTCTCGCAGATTTTTGCATTCTTCGAAGGCTTCTGCGGAATCCTGATGATCTCCTGCTTCAATGTGTCGATCCAGCACCTGTCGTCGGATGCGATGCGTGGCCGCATGATGAGCATCTACGCCACGAGCTTTCTTGGCTTGCCCCCGATAGGTGCGCTGCTGGCCGGCGAGCTTTCGCGCCACATCGACACGGGCCACGCGCTGGCGATGATGGCCGGCGTGGCTCTGTTGTCGTTTATTGCATTCTTTGCGTTATCGCAGCCGCTGCGGGAGCTGGACTAGGCTGCATTTGAGAAACGAATCAGGCCACCAGCTGGGTGCAGTGAGAGCAGCGCTTCGCCGCCAGCGGAATATCGCTGAGGCATTCCGGGCATGCTTTTGTCGCCGGCGGGACATCGGGGACGGGCTTCTTGAAGCGAGCCATCAGCGCGTTGGCCGGTGCCACGATAAAAAAGTAAACAGTGGCTGCAACCAGCAAGAATGCGATGACGGCATTGAAGAAGTTGCCAAGCATCACATGGTTGTACTGAATGGCACTGAAGTCCGGTTTACCCACCAGGTTGCCGATGAACGGGGTGAAGACATCCTTAACGAGAGAGGTTACAACCGTTCCGAAAGCGCCGCCGATGATGATGCCAACCGCCATATCAAGGACGTTGCCGCGCAAAATGAAATCACGAAATCCCTTCAGCATGTCTACCTCCTGAAAGTCATTGTGCACATGCTACTCGACGGACCTTCTGGTCTGGAATCAAAAAACTGGTGACCATATTCGTCGCGTCGCCGCGCGTCTGCCTATCTTACACAGCCAGGGTAGAAAAGGCGTGTGTTGCTGACGGAAAGCGTAGATCACGGCTTTACAGCGGATAGGCCACCAGGAACACGATCAGGGTGAGGATCATGAGATCGGAGTAGAGCAGGATCAGCACCCCCGCGTGATACAGGCTCCATTTGCCGCGCATGCAGCGACCGGTTTCTGCCATGCCCCAGGCCGCGATCAGCAACGCCGCTACTTGCCACGGCGATCCGTGCAGGTTTTCAATGTGCGGAAATCCTGCCAGCAACAGGCTTGCGATGAAGGCGCTAAGAGAGAGCACAACCCCGCGTACCAGAGATCTTTGCCGTAGCCGAAAGATAGCAAGAAGGGGAGACACGACTCCTACAACTGTAGACGCAACCGCTTAACCGGCGACCAGTTCCATCTCCTTGAGCGACTCGGTATACGGCGCGCGCAATACCCCGCGCTCCGTGATGATGGCTGTCACGTACTTCGCCGGAGTCACATCGAACGCCGGATTGCAGATACCCACGCCGTGCGGCGTGAGTTGCTTGCCGCCGTGATGTGTCACTTCCTTGGCCGAGCGCTCTTCGATTGGAATGGCATCGCCCGTCGCCGTCGCAGTATCGATCGTCGACCAAGGCGCGGCACAATAAAACGGGATACCGTGCTCCTTCGCGAGGATGGCCACGTTATACGTGCCGATTTTGTTGGCGAAGTCGCCATTGGCAGCGATGCGGTCCGCGCCCACCACGACTGCCTTGATTTTGCCCGCTCGCATCAGGCTCGCAGCCATGTTGTCGCAGATGACGGTTGTGGGAATGCCATCGGCCATCAGTTCCCACGCCGTAAGCCGCGCGCCCTGCAGAAATGGCCGAGTCTCGTCCGCGTAAACGTGAATCTTCTTGCCCTGTTCCACAGCAGATCGGATCACGCCCAGCGCCGTTCCGTAGCCGCATGTAGCCAGCGCGCCCGCATTGCAGTGGGTCAGGACTCCGCCCTCGTCCGGCAGCAGTGCTCCGCCGAAAGCCCCCATGGTTTTGCAGGCGGCAATGTCTTCGTCGTACATGGCGTGGGCTTCGGCCAGCAGCTTGTCCTGCACCTGCTTCATGCTCGCTTCAGAAGACTTCAATCCGGCGAATACCCGCTTCATGCGGTCAATGGCCCAGAACAGGTTCACGGCTGTTGGCCGCGTGCTTGCCAGCCGCCCGCAGATCTTCCCAAACTCCGCTGTAAAGCGCTCCGCGCTCTCCGCCCTTGAGCGCAGAGCCCCTAGCGCTACGCCGTAAGCAGCGGAGACCCCGATCGCCGGGGCGCCGCGCACTACCATGGTCACGATTACATCGGCGACCTGTTCGTAATCGGTTGCCAGCACATAGCTTTCTTCGAGAGGAAGCTTCGTTTGATCGATAAAACGGACGCCTTCCGGGGTCCAGGCAAGGGTAGGAATCATGCTCCCCTAGTTTAGCTTGTCACTCCTCCAAAGGGAGCGCCGCAGGCAATGCTGTAAAGGTTTTCTTTTTCCGCTGGACGAGTCCAACCTCCCGTCAGTAGAGTGGTTTGCGTATCATCGGAGACCCATCGAAACGGCGAAAATAGCGTGAAGCACACAATCGCCGTGTCCATGCGTGTGCCCCAACGAATTCTGAGGAGCCGTCTTGCAACTCACCTTTGTTGATTGGCTGATCATGCTGCTGTACTTCGTGTTTGTGCTGGGCATTGGCTTTGCCCTCAAGCGCTACATGAAAACCAGCAAGGATTTCTTTCAGGCCGGACGCGCGCTGCCTGCCTGGATCTGCGGCCTGGCGTTCATCAGCGCCAACCTCGGCGCGCAGGAAGTCATCGGCATGGGCGCTTCCGGCGCGAAGTACGGCCTGGAGACAGCGCACTTCTACGGCATCGGTGCTATTCCTGCCATGGTCTTCGTCGGCATTTTCATGATGCCGTTTTATTACGGCTCAAAGGCGCGCTCGGTGCCGGAGTTTCTGCGCCTGCGCTTCGACGAAAAGACGCGCGCGCTGAATGCCTGCTCGTTTGCGGTGATGACCGTGTTCAGCTCGGGGATATCGATGTACGCCATGGCGAGGCTCATCCAGGCACTGCACGTCTTCGATGGATTATTCCGCACACTTGGCTGGGCGCCCGAAGGCATCTTCACCTTCTCAATTGTGATGTCGGCGGTGATTGTGCTGCTTTACATCTTTCTTGGCGGCCTAACCAGCGCCATCTACAACGAGGTCCTGCAATTCTTCCTCATCATCGCGGGCTTTCTGCCGCTGGTGCTGCTGGGCCTGAAAAACGTTGGTGGTTGGAACGGTCTGAAAATGGCAGTCTCCGCCGTCGACCCCCGCATGATGCATGAGTGGAAGGGCGTGATGCACTCGAGCACCAATCCGATGGGCATCGAGATTATCGGGATTGGCATGGGCCTGGGGTTTGTGCTCGGCTCCGGCTACTGGTGCACCGACTTCCTCGTCATTCAGACTGCGATGGCGTCGAAGAACATGGCATCCGCGCGGCGCGTTCCGCTGATCGCAGCCGTACCCAAAATGGTGTTTCCGTTTTTAGTAATTCTGCCGGGACTTATTGCAATCTCGCTGCCCACGCCACACACCGTCACCACGATGCACGAAGCAAACGGCGTGATCTATCACGACACCACAGTGGTCTCAAAAATTGCCGAAGAGGGCCGGGGAATTGTGCCTGCAAAGATCAACCCGGTCACCGGCAAGGCCATGCTCGATGCGAGCGGCCACCCGCTGCTCGACTACGACATGGCCACGCCCAACATGCTGCTGCACTATTTCCCCACCGGCATTCTCGGTCTCGGGCTTACGGCGCTGCTTGCCAGCTTCATGAGCGGCATGGCCGGCAACGTCACGGCCTTCAATACCGTCTTCACCTACGACCTCTACCAGTCGTACATTCACAAGGGCGGCAGTGATCGGCACTACATGGCGGTGGGTCGATGGGCTACGGTCGGCGGAATCCTGCTGTCGATCGCGACGGCATATGCCGCGATCAATTTCAACAACATCATGGATACGCTGCAACTTGTCTTCAGCTTCGTGAACGCGCCGCTGTTTGCCACGTTCCTGCTGGGCATGTTCTGGAAGCGCACCACGGGCCACGCAGCATTCAGCGGCCTCATTTCGGGCACTGTGGCCGCGATGCTGCATCACGGGCTGACGCTGCCCATCGAGGCGCATCCCGGCATTCACGGGGGATGGATCACGGTGGTGCACCACTATCCCAGCGACATGGCGCAGAATTTCTGGGGCGCCATCTTTGCGTTCTCCACCAACTTCATCATCACCGTAATCGTGAGCCTGTTTACCAAGCCGCGCCCCGAGGCGGAACTGGTGGGCCTTGTGCACTCGCTCACTCCCAAGCCGCCGCGTACACACGACCGCTGGTGGAAGAGTCCCGAAGCACTTGGTATCGCAGTGCTACTTGGCGCTGTCGCGCTAAACATTTTCTTTTTCTGAGCCGGAAGGAGATCCATGAATCTCGATCTGCGCATTCCCATGGGACTGATGTTCACCTTTACCGGCGCCATCATGACAACGTGGGGCATCAAGACAAATGGCGATGCGATCTACGAAAAGAGCCTCGGCATCAACGCTAATCTCTGGTGGGGCCTGGTGTTGCTCGCCTTTGGGATCACTATGTTCATCCTCGGTCAGCGGAGTCAGCGGAAGCTTGCCAAAGAGCCACCTCCGCCGGTTGAAGAAGGCGAAGTACGGCGAGGACATTAAAGGCAGGGAACAGGGACCAGGGATTAGGGATTAGCAAAATGCCGGGTGCCCCATCCTTGCGCAGCAAGGGTGGGAGAGCAACGAACTCCCCCTCTCCCGTTTCCGACAAAGTCATGTGCTTGTCGTTCTAAAGCCCCTGCAGCCCCTCAGCGGAAATTGATACGGCCCTCATCACGCTGCAACTACACTGAAAGCAGCGATGAAACGCAAGACCATCGAGCACTATGAAATCATCCGCCGCCTCGGTGCGGGCGGCAGCGGTGTGGTGTATCTGGCCAACGACACGCTGCTTCAGCGTCCCGTTGTGCTCAAGATTCTGCGTACCGGTTTGCTTTCGGCGCAGCAACTCCGCACCACCGTCCTTCGTGAAGCCCGTCTCGCTTCCGCCATCGAGCACCCCAACGTCTGCGCCATCTACGAGGTTGGCGAGGCTGGCGACGAAGGGTACATCGTCATGCAGTATGTACCCGGCCAGTCGCTCGATCAGCTCATCGCGCGCGGCCCAGCCACTCCGCAACTCGTGCTCTCCGTCGGCATCCAGATCGCCGACGGTTTGCAGGCCGCGCATTCACTCGGCATCTTTCATCGCGATCTGAAGCCGCAGAACGTGATGCTCACCGACGGCGGCCTAGTGAAGATTCTCGACTTCGGCCTTGCACGCCGCCTCCGTCCTGAAGACGCCAGCTTCGATCCGTCGAAACCCGGGCTTGCGAGAGACGCATCGGTTGCGGCGACGTACACCGCGCGCGGCGGCACCATACGCTACATGGCGCCCGAGCAATTCGTCACCGGCCAGTCGAGCGTGCAGTCGGATGTGTGGGCACTCGGCGTCCTGCTCTACGAACTGGTCAGCGGGCGTCATCCGTTTTCGCGCCCCGATGGGGAGGACTTTCAGACCATCCGCGCCATCCAGTTCTCCGACCCCGTCGACCTCAGCGAAATCGTCCCAGACATTTCGACGGAATTGAAGAGCGTGATTGCCACCTGTCTTGAGAAGACGCCGGCCACGCGCTATGCTTCCGCCGCCGAGGTGCGCGAGGCGCTCAAAACCATCATGAAGGCGCTGCAGATCGAGACGGGCGCCATCCCCGGTGAGGCTGCTGCGTACTTGCCAACGACCGAGGCCGAAGCCGAAAAGCGCACCACGGGCTTTCTCTCCATGCTTGCAGAGCGCTTTCGCGAGTCGGCGGGCGACAGCGCAAAGCAGAACTCCATCGTTGTGCTGCCGTTCGCCAACCTTGGCGCAACAGAGGTAGCCCCGCTCTACGGCTATGCGCTGGCCGATGCCATTGCCGCGCGGCTGGCGCGCATCCAGGCGCTCGTGGTCAGGCCGTCGAGCACGCTCATGTCGATCCCGATTGCGCAGATGGATCCGCTCTCTATCGGCCAGCGGCTGCTGGTTTCCTATGTCCTAGCCGGCAGCTTTTTCCGTTCTGAAAACGGATTCGATCTCAACTGGCAATTGCTTGACGTTACCTCGCAAAGCGTGCGCTCCGGCGGAGCCATCCGCGTTGCCTCGCTCGACCTGATCGCCGTGCAGAGTGAAATTTCAAACGAAGTCTTTGCGGCTCTGCACGGCCTTGGTGCAGCCGACCAGATGGATGCGCCGCGCGGCGCGCTCCGAGACGGTTCGCTGCCCGGCCCCGTAAGCGAGGAGTACCTGCAGGCTCGCGCGCTGCTTAGTTCGTTCATGGTGCGCACCGGTTCTAAGGCGGACCTCGACAAAGCCCATGCATTGTTTACGAGTGTCACCTCGAAGGATCCGGAGTTTGCTGCAGGGTGGAGCGGCCTTGGTATCGCCGAACTCCAGTATGTGCGGCACGGATTCGGCGGACAGATCCACGTGATGCACGCGCGCCGCGACTTCGATGAAGCACTGCGGCTCGATCCCGCGGCTACAGAAGCGAATCTCTATCGGATCTACATGCTGCTCTCGCGTGGCGAGAAAGAGTCCGCGCGGCATGGAATCGCGAACCTGCTAGCCTCTGCCCACAACGACTGGAATGTGCACATGGTAGCCGGCATCGCTTTGCGCGGAGACGGCATGTACGACGAGGCGCTGGTGGAGTTCAATCGCGCGCTCAAGCTCAACCCCGCGAACGCCGCGATCCTCTACAACCACCGTGCGCGTGTGTATCAGTACCAGAATCAGATCGAGCTGGCCGGTGATGAATTGGAGAAGGGGCTCGCGCTCGAGCCACGTCATCCGCTGCTGCGCACCTCGGCGGGGTATCAGCAGATGCGCATGGGCAATCTGCCCGAAGCGATCGGGATCCTCGAAGGCGTTATCCGCGACGACGAGTCGCTGCGCATCGCCGTGCCGACGCTGGCCATGTGCTACGTGCAGGTGGGGGAGCGCTCTCGCGCTGCCGCACTGCTGAAAGATGAGACCCTGGCTGCCGCAGAAGCCGACAGCGAGATGGCTTATCGCCTCGCAACATACTTCGCCGTGGAAGGCGATTCAAGCGAAGCGCTCCACTGGCTGCGCCGAGCCATCTATCTCGGCAACGAGAACTATCCGTGGTTTCAGAAGAATCCCGCGTGGAATAATCTACGCACCAACGCCGACTTCGAGCGCATCCTCGAGGATTTGAAGAAGGGCTTTCGCCGCAATCAGAAAACGTGGAAGAGGCTGCTGGAACAGGTCCCTCCGGACGCGGAGTAACGATCATGCACCTTGAATACCCGGCCGAAGCCGACTATCCCGCGATCATCAACCTCGTCAACGCAGCCTATCGCGGCCACGGCGCCGTCGAAAGCTGGAACATTGAATCCGGAATTATCGAGGGCACGCGCTTAACAGATTCACTGCTGAGAGAAGACCTCGCCGCCAAGCCGCATGCGCACTTTCTGGTCACGCGCGATCCGGACAGTGGCGCCATCATCGGAACGGTTTGGCTGGAGCCAGTAGACGATCACGCGTGGTACCTTGGCCTCTTCACCGTCGATCCGAGTTTGCAAAATCAGCAACTGGGTCGCAGGCTTCTAATTGCTGCCGAGGAGTTTGCAAAAGCGCATGGGGCCCGCTCGATCCGCATGGGAGTGCTCAGCGTGCGCGATACGCTCATCGCGTGGTACGAGCGGCGAGGCTACGCGCGCACCGGCGAAACGGAGCCCTTTCCCTACGGCGACGATCGCTTCGGCAAGCCTCTTCGCGAGAATCTGGTGTTTGCCATCCTCGAGAAGCAGGTTTAGATAAGAAGCCTCTCGTCACCGCTTATTATGGATAGCGGTCCAAAATCTTCGCTCGAGATGCTATGAACACTTCTCAGTTTGTTTCGCGCCGCAACTTTCTGCACGGCGTGGCTGCGACTATAGGCACGGTCGCCGTTACTCCCGCCTTTTCCCTCGCACAGTCCAGCTTCGTATCCAAACGCCCTGCGCCATCGGCACGTCGCTTCCGCAGCAAAGCGGTCGATGCGGCGATCGAGTCTGTGTCGTCCCGGATGCGCGACCCCGAACTCGCGTGGCTTTTTTCCAACTGCCTGCCCAACACTCTCGACACCACGGTAAGTTTTGCGAACGGTCCAGCCGGGCCTGACACCGTCGTCGTCACCGGCGACATTCCCGCGATGTGGCTGCGCGATTCGTCTGCTCAGGTCTGGCCCTATCTGCCGTTTCTTACCGCCGACGCTGACTTGGCGCGGCTCATCGAAGGCGTCATCCGCCGCCAGACGCGCTGCATTCTGACCGATCCCTACGCCAACGCCTTCATGGCGGACCTCAGCAGTCCAGAACCGCTGTCGTGGAGCAAGACCGATCACACGGAGATGAAGCCCGGCGTCGGCGAACGCAAGTGGGAGGTCGACTCGCTCTGCTATCCCGTGCGTCTTGCCCATGCGTATTGGCGCATCACGCACGACACCCGCCCATTCGACGCAGACTGGATGCGCGCGATGCAGACCATCCTCGAAACCTTCACGGCCCAGCAACGCAAAACCTCACGCGGCCCCTACCGCTTTCAGCGCGAAGCCTTTTCGCCTTACGACACTCTCAGTGAAGATGGCTACGGCGACCCCGCGCGTCCCATCGGCCTTATTTACTCCGGCTTTCGCCCGTCCGACGACGCATGCATCTACCCCTTGAACATTCCGGGCAACTTCTTCGCGGTGAAGACGCTGGAACGCATCGAGGAGATGTTCACCGAAATCTTGCACGACACTGCCGCAGCAAGCCAGGCGAATGTTCAGCGCTGGTTGATAAGGGCCGCGCTCGATGCGCACGGGCGCGTGCAGCATCCGACCGCCGGTGAAATCTGGGCCTACGAAATCGATGGATTTGGCAATGCCCTCTGCATGGACGATGCCAACGTGCCCAGCCTGCTCGCCATGCCCTATCTCGGTTCCTGCGCCGCAAACGACCCGCTCTATCTTGCGACGCGCCGCTTCGTCCTGAGCGATGCGAATCCCTATTTCTTTCGCGGCTCGGCTGCGGAAGGAATCGGCGGCCCGCACATTGGCCAGGACATGATCTGGCCAATGTCGATCATCATGCGGGCGCTCACCACGAGCGACGAGAACGAACAACGCCAGTGCCTCGCGTGGCTCAAGACAACGCACGCCGGTACTGGCTTCATGCACGAAAGCTTCAATAAGAATGACCCAGCAAAGTTTACGCGCGCGTGGTTTGCGTGGGCCAACACTTTGTTCGGCGAACTCATTCTCACCATCGACAAAACCAATCCGAAGCTGCTCGAAAAAGCCTGACCAAAAACGAAGCGGCGGATTCGCATTCACGAATCCGCCGCTTCACTTCGTATTGAGTAAGGCCTACTTCAAACTGACCGTCGCCTTCAGCGGCAAACTGTCCGACGATCCACCCACCATGATGGTGTACTCGCCCGGCAACAGTGACCAGTCATCTTTCTGTTCGTCGAAGATCGACAGATATTTCGGATCGATCTCGACTGTCACGCTGTGCTTTTCGCCGGGATTCAGCTTGACCTTCGCGAAGCCAATCAGGCGCTTCGGCGGTTCCTGCGCGGCCGCGGGAAGAGCCGCGTAAACCTCAGCGATCTCAGACCCTTCGCGCGGGCCGGCGTTGGCCACCGTGAACGTCACCTTTACCTTGTCGCCCGGCGTCACCTGCAAACCGGAGTAGCGATACGTGGTGTACGAAAGTCCGTAGCCGAAGGGGAACAGCGGTTTCTTGTTCTCCGCGTCATACCACTTGTAGCCAACCTTCACGCCTTCGTCGTAGGTAACCTGAAACGGCGGCAGGCCCATCGCCCACTTCTCTGGAGTGGCCGCTCCATCGAAGTGCGAGGATTCCGGCGGCGGCATCGTGAGGGTGGGATGCGGCAAATCGGCCTCGCTCTTCGGGAAGGTGTTGGGCAGCTTGCCGCTCGGGTTCACGGTTCCGAACAGCACATTACCCACTGCATTCGCGCCATCGCTACCGGCGAACCACGCTTCCATGATCGCGGCAGGCTTCTCTACCCATGGCATGGTCACGGGGTTGCCCGTTTCAAGCACCACGATGGTGTGCGGATTCGCTGCGGCTACGGCCGAGATGATCGCATCCTGGTCGTGAGGCAGCGAGAGGTCTTTCTGGTCCATGCCTTCGCTCGACCACTTGTAAGCAAAGACGATGGCGACATCAGCGCCCTTGGCTGCTGCCGCCGCGGCCGCAGGGTCAGTGCCCGGGTCGTACTTCACGGTCGCACGCGGTGCGCGTTCTTTGATCGCCTTCAGCGGTGATGTCGGGAACCAGATCTCTTCCATCCAATGTGTCGCGCCTTGTCCCGGCGGCTTGGTTGCGTTTCCGCCGATCGGGTCGACCTGCGCCGAACCGCCGCCGGAGATCATGCCCACATCGGAGTGCGAGCCGATCACCGCGATCGTCTTCAGCCGCGCTGCGCTTAATGGCAGTTGAGCCTTTTCATTTTTCAGCAGCACAATGCCGCCTTCTTCAATCTTCCGCGAAGTCTCAAAACCGGCAAAGGGATCGATGACGCTGCGCTCCCGGGGATGATCGACTACACCCGCTGCAAACATAGAGCGCAGAATCCGATGCACATGCTCATCCAGTTCAGCCTGCGGAATCTTGCCCGCATCGAGAGCATCCTTGAACCGCTTTTCGTAGAAGAACCTGCCCGGCTGCTCGTTATCGAGGCCCGCGGCGGAGGCCTTCACATCGCTGTGCGTTCCACCCCAGTCCGAAACTACGAAGCCCGGAAATTTCCAGTCCTTTTCCAACACCTCTTTCAGCAGGTATTGATTTTCGCAGGCAAAGTCGCCGTTGACGCGGTTATACGAGCACATCACCGCCGCGGGCTTGCCCAGCTCCACGCCGATTTCAAAGGCCAGCAGATCGCTCTCGCGCATCGCCCGTTTGCTGATGGTGATGTTGACCGAGTTGCGTCCGCTCTCCTGATCATTGAGCGCATAGTGCTTGATGTCGCCGATCACGTTGGCCGACTGCGTTCCCTCGATGAGCCTGGCCACCAGCGTTCCCGCCAGCACAGGATCTTCGCCGAGATACTCAAACGTACGGCCGTTGCGCGGATCGCGAGTGAGATTCACACCGCCACCGAGCGACATGTTGAATCCCTGCGCGCGCAGTTCGTGACCGATGAGCGCGCCATATTCGTAGGCCGCATCGGTGTCCCAGCTTGCGGCCGCGGCCACGTTCGCCGGCAGTGCCGTGGAGTACCGTCCGTTCACGCCGCTGGATCGCACGCCATACGCCGCGTCGCTCATGTCGATGCCTGGAATACCGAGTCGCGGAACACCCACTGCGTATCCGACGCCGCGGTTCGACGCCGCATTCTCCTGCGTTACCGGCTCATCGGTCGGCATGCCCACGCCATGCAGCAATGCGATCTTCTCGTCAACCGTCATCTCCTTGATCACAAGGTCGGCACGTTCGTCAGGCGAGAGGCTTGTGTTCGACCAGGGCCCAGTTGGATGAGGCTTGGGTTGCGGGCGTTGTGCAAAACCCGGCGTCGCCACGCATGCAATACAAAAGAGCAAAATAGCAGAGATACTCATCCCGGAACGCATTGGTGTCGAGTTCATTTTTTCCTCTTTGGTAAAACGTTTATCTTGGCCGCACCCATACTATCAATAAAGGGCGAGGGCGCGCTCTTCTCCTCCGAGGAATCTGGCTCAGCTGTCGATGCGCTCGTATGGGACGTAAACCGCGTTCCACATGTATGAGCGAATGCGATCGGGCAGGGAATCCGCGTCGGCAATCGTCGCAACCCCCTCTGACATAGCCTGCCGCGCAACCGCCTCTGATACCACCAGTGCAACTCTGCGTGAGTCCCCAATCGGCGGCAGCAGCGGTGCGGTTTTGTCCTTGCGCGAGGGCGACAATCCGGCCAGAGCTCGCGCCGCGGCCATAATCATCCCGTCGGTCACACGCCGCGCTTCTGCGACAAGAATGCCCAATGCCAGCCCTGGAAAGATGAAGGAATTGTTCACCTGAGAAATGCGCACCGGACGGCCTTCGATTTCAACCGGCGGAAACGGACTGCCGGTTCCCACCAGCGCGCGGCCTTCGGTCCAGCTCAACAGGTCTGCCGGAGTAGCCTCGGCCTGCGAGGTCGGATTCGACAACGGAAATACGATGGGCCTCGCCGTGTGGCGCGCCATTTCGCGCACAACCTCTTCGGTGAATACTCCGGCCTGCGCTGAGACGCCGACCAGCACCGTCACCTTCGCATTACGAACTACATCGAGAAGCGATATATCTTCGCCGCCTGTGAGCTGCCAACCTGCAATGTCCGTACGCTTCCGCACCAGTGGTTGTTGGCTCTCCTTGATGCCGCGTGCTCCTTCCACAAGCAGCCCATAACGGTTGAATGCATAGATGCGGCTCCACGCCTGCTCGTCGTTCAGCCCCTCTTCCTTCATGGCGGTGATGAGCAACTCGATAATGCCGATGCCCGCCGAACCCGCGCCATACATCGCAATCGTCTGCTGCGACAGTGGAACGCCTGTCGCGTTCACCGCGGCCAGCAGTGTCGCCGTGGTTACCGCGGCCGTTCCCTGGATGTCGTCGTTGAAGGTGCAGAGGCGGTCCCGATAGCGATCAAGCAAACGCGCCGCATTGGTTCCGGCAAAGTCTTCCCACTGCAGCAGGATCTTCGGCCAGCGCTTCTGGACAGCTGTCACAAACGCCTCGACAAAGTCGTCGTACTCCTGCCCGCGTATGCGATTGTGCTGCCAGCCAATATAGATTGGGTCCTGCAACAGCCTTTCGTTGTCAGTTCCCGCATCGAGCAGGATCGGCAGGCAGTGTTCCGGCGGAATGCCACCGAGCGCAGTGTAGAGTGCCATCTTGCCAATGGGTATGCCCATGCCGCCCGCGCCCTGGTCGCCGAGTCCCAGGATGCGCTCGCCATCGCTCACCACGATGCATCGCACATTGTCATAACGAGGATCCGCGAGGATCTGATCGATTCTGTGTCTGTTGGGATAGCTGATGAAGAGACCGCGCGGTCGTCGCCAGATTTCAGAAAATCGCTGGCAGCCCTCGCCAACTGCCGGCGTATACACAATCGGCAGCAACTCCTCGGTGTAGTGCTCGATCATGGAGTAGAACAACGTCTCATCGTTGTCCTGCAGATTGCGCATGTTGCTGTATTTGCCGAAGGCCGAGTCGCGCGAGTCGAGAACGCGCTTGCGGCGCAGTCGCTGATCTTCAAGCGTTCCGATGTGCGGCGGCAACAAGCCGTGCAATCCGAAGACGTCGCGCTCCTGCTCGGTGAACGCAGTGCCCTTGTTGAGGCGCGAGTTGAACAGCAGATCGACGCCCTGCAGGCTGGTGCGAATGACGGATTCTTTGTCGGCTGATATTGATTGTGAAGTCTCGGTCACGTGCAGTTCTCCAGGCTCCCTGACAGGCGATGCGTCTTTTTCAGACGGACCCACCGATCATAGCCAATCAAGCCTACCCTGCATGTGACGGATGCACACTGAGCGTGTCGCTCACAAAACTGCAAAGGCCCACGCCTCTTTTGGGGAGGACGTGGGCCGTTGTTTTCAGATTCGAATTTTGCAGAGAGCGTCAGTTTAGCGCTGACGCTGACAACTCGCACTTGCTCTAGCGATTGCCACCCGATGAACCCGAACCGCCTGAGTGCTGGCTGCCGCTGCCGGGCTGATTCGGACGGTTTTGCTCCTTGTTCATATCGTTAGGCTTATTGCCCTGATTGCCCTGCTGGGTCCCCTGCTGCGAATGCTGGCCTGTGCCGCTCTTCTGTGAGGGATCCTGGTCGCTGCGAGTACCTTGTCCTTGCTGTGAGCCTTGTGTGTTCGCCATTTTGAACTGCTCCTGTGGTCGCCGCGCTGCACCTCGTACGCGTACGTAACGCTTGGCCTTCATTGGGATGCCCTGTTTTCATTGCGAGGTTGTACGTTTTCGAGATTCCGGGCGGTGAGGATATTTCGTCTTAAGTAGTTGAAAAATAACAAGATATGCTGTTATTTTAAACCGCTTGCAATGCTAGGGAATGGTGCTAGAATGCAGCGGTGCTACGCATACCGGTGCGGCGATTCCTGAAGGCTTTTCGGATCTTTTTCAAGTCGAAACTTCGCTGTTTCCGCGCCCTTGCCCCCTATTTTTCCTCGACAATTGCCACGTCCCATGGCTTCAGCGTCAGTGCGTCGGCCTTTGACACCGTTTTTCCATCCAGCAGGTTCGTTCCGGGGCCGTATGCGTAGTTCGCTTTCACCTCGCCGGCCGAATAATTAAAGTAGTAGTGCACATGCCTGCCCATGCGATTCACACCGTGCGTCACGTGCACCGCACCGGGTTCCTGCTGATCAGGTCCGGTGAGTCTTGCTTCCTCCAGTGCGCGTTTCAATACCGCGGTCTGCAGCGCACCGGAAAGATACGTGCCCTCGTAAAGCAGCGCGCCCGTGCCGAACTGGTTTTCTGTAATCGCCGGCCACTTTCCGAAAAATGGATGGTCATAATATGCCAGCGCCTTCGCATGCTCCGGCATCAAAAACTCCGCCCAGAAACTCACCTTGTTGCCCTCGCCTGTATGGAACGGATCGTCTTTCAGCGCGAGGGGATGTTCGAGATTCGAGAACTCCTGGTAGCTGAATCCTGCGGCCTCACGCAGCGGGCCCGGCGCGCGTACCCATCGCACCGCGGAATTCTCATTGGCGAATCCGCTCTTGAATGTCATCACTACGTGCCCGCCGTTTTTCACGTAATCAGCTATCCGTTGCAACAGCGCATCATCTGCGATGTAGAGTGCAGGAATGATCAGCAGCTTGTAGGCTGAGAAATCCTTCGTCTCCGAAAATACGAAATCCGCGCCCACATTCAGGTCGTAAAGAGACCGATGCATCTGCATCACCAGCGAAGTGTAGTCCGCCATTGCTCCGGCAAAACTCCACTGTGGCCCCGACGAAGTGAACGGCATAAAGTCGATCGCATTCGCTGAATCGCGACTCCACAAGATTGCCACATCGTTGTGAATCTTCAGGCCCACAAGATGCGGCCCGATCTTCTCCAACTCATGCGCCGTTCGCGATACCTCCGCATATGCGCGGTTAGGCTCCAGATCATGCGACAGCACGCCTTTCCAGTACGTCTCCTGGTTGGCCGCGATCGATGCCCAATGCCAGTACTCCACCATGTTGGCGCCGTTCGATAAATGTGTGTACACGTCCTCGCGTAACTGCCCGTCGTAGGGAGGATACTGGTGCGCCGACGTCCAGTCCGTCGACTGCGCATTCGTCTCTGTCACCAGGAAATTCGCATGCTTCAGCGAACGCGAAAAGTCTCCCTGAATAGCCTGCGTCGAACCGTCGTAGTGATCCTGTGCGGAGAAGTGGTAGATGTTGTCGGCCACGATATCGAGAGAATCGGCGATGGCCTCCTCGTTGACGTCGCGCTTCATCATGCCGCCGTAGTCTGTCGTGATGAACTGCCCAGCACCCGCGCACTCGCGCACCAACTCCGATTGCCAATGCAGAAAATCCGTGACCCGCATCTGGCTCCAGCGCGACCACTCCAGTTTGTAGCCCGTGCTCTGCGCGCCGTTGCGCGTGGGCAGATCTTCCCACGTGTGCAGATTCTCGCCCCAGTAGTTGAGGAACCACGCCTTGCTCAGTGCCTCCGGTGTTACAAACTTCTTCTCGAGGTAATGCTGGAACCCGATGAACACATCGCGATTCGCGGCGTCGTAGCTCGCCGTCTCGTTATCAAGCTGCCACCCGATCACCGTCGGGTTGTCTTTGTAGTGCGCCACAATGTGCCGGATCAGCCGCTCCGCATAAAAGCGATACGCCGGCGAATCCGTATCCATGTTCTGGCGTATTCCATATTGCGCGGGCGCTGTCGGTCCGCCGAAATGCCCGCCTGTAATGCGATCGGCCAAAATCTCCGGATGCTGGTGCGCCATCCATGCTGGAATCGAATAGGTGGGCGTGCCGAGAATCACCTTGATCCCGGCTTTGCCCATCGCATCCACAACGCGATCCATCCACGCATATTCGAAGCGGCCGTCCTCCGGCTCCCACAGGCTCCACGTTGACTCGCCCATGCGCACCACGTTCAAGCCCGCCGCCTTCATCATGGCGATGTCCTTCTGGAGCTGCGCATCCTGATCGCCGGGCATGTACTCGTTGTAATAAGCCGCGCCATACAGCACTGTCGGGAATTCCAGTGTCTTCTGTGCAGGAGCCGCTGCATCGCTTTGCGCCCGTTGAGCTATCGCGGCAACCGCGAGAAGGGAAATCGAAGCCACCACGATAAGAAAGCGTTTGCTCAGAAGATCCATGTCACAGCCTTTCAGAAAAAGAAATCACACTTAGAGCGGAAGAACTATGAGAACACTTCTACGCAAAGGTGAGCAACACAATCTCAGAATGCGTACCCACCCGCATCGGCGGACCCCACGTTCCCGCGCCGCTCGACGTGTACACCTGCATCTCCCCGAACCGTTGCAGCCCGTAGGTGAACTTGCCGAAGGCGCGCCGCGTGATGTAGTTGAACGGAAAGATCTGCCCCCCACCATGCGTATGCCCCGATAGCTGCAAGCTCACACCGGCGTGCTCGGCAAGGGGCAGGCGGTTGGGCACATGATTCAGCAGAATGCTCGCCGACCCACCCTTCAGATTCAACCCCTCAAGAAATGTCCGCATCTGCAGCGGATACGTCGAAGGGCCATACGCCACCCCCACGATGCGAACGCCCTCAACTTCGGCACACTCGTTGTGGAGCACGCGAATTCCGCCCTTGCGCAGAACAGCTTCGAACTCCGCCGCTCCGCCAAACTCCTCGTGATTTCCGCCCACAAAGTACATGCCCAGCGGAGGCTTCAACTCCAGCAGCGGTGCGGTAACGAGAAGCGGATCGACCTTGCTGCCATCGAACAGGTCTCCGGGAAGGAAGATGATTGCCGGATCCACAGCGCGCACCATCGCAGCGATCCGACGTGCAAAGGCGGACCCATTGATGTGTCCCAGGTGCAGATCGCTCACGAGAGCCGCCTGCCGTCCGCGCCAGCGTTCGGGTAGATTCGCCAATTGCACAGTGACTCTGCGAGTCCGAATCATCCGCGCATTCGCCAATCCATATACAGCTGCCGCAATCGACACACCCAGCAGCGTTAAGGCGATGTACGGCCTGCAGGCGAGTCGTGTCGCCGCTGGCACCGCAAAGCGCAGCACCAGGTCGGCCAGCCATGCGATGCCGGCGCCGACAAAAAGGAAATTTGCCAGCCCCATCCACACCGCGCCAAACCAGTAGAAAGGCCTGACCGCTTGATTGTTGAATCGAAAGCTCAGCAGCGTTGCAATGACGAAAACGAGCGAAAGCAAGACAAAAGCGAGGCGCAGTCCGGAAGTGGCAGAGGGGCTCATCGGCCAACCGAAGTCGATCCATGTGCGATACATGAACCAGTGGGCGACGCACAGAAATGTCTGGACGAGGATGACGGCAAGAACAGGCCAGGCCTTCAAAAAACGTCTCCTTTGCCCTCTAGGCGCTGGCCCGACTGGGCTGTGACGTTCCCCTGAGGCATGAAAGAATCAGAATATGGCAGCGCCCGCGAGCGAACAACTCGGCCTCTACACTTCGATCCCGTTCTGCCGTTCCAAGTGCACTTATTGCAACTTTGCTTCAGGCGTCTTTCCAGCCGGCGAACACGCGCGCTACATCCAGCGCCTCATCGATGAGATGCGCGCCGCGCGACGGTGGAGCGAAAACCTTGGCGCAGACCTGCCGTCTCGCGTCGACACTATCTATCTTGGCGGCGGAACACCGAGCCTTCTTGCTCCGGAATTGATTGCCCGGATCTTTGCCGCCATTCGCGCCGAATTCAACGTCGAGCGTGATGCCGAAGTCACGGTGGAGTGCGCTCCTGGCCAGCTCGCCGATGACACCCTTGCCGCGTTTACACAAGCCGGTGTCAATCGCATCAGCCTCGGCGTTCAATCTTTCATCGATCGCGAAGCGCATCAGAGCGGCCGCCTCCACAGCCGGGCGATTGTCCTCAATGACCTCCAGCGACTCCGTGCAGCTGGAATCACTAACCTCAATCTCGACCTGATCGCCGGCCTTGCAGACCAGACTTTTGCGTCATGGCAAGAGTCCCTCTCTGTGCTTCTCGATACGAGCGTTCCCCATGCCAGCATCTACATGCTCGAGGTGGATGACGACTCGCGTCTCGGCCGCGAGTTGATGGCCGGCGGCGTCCGCTACCACGCAGAGTTCGTTCCAACCGAAGACACCATGGCCCGCATGTACGAGAGTGCGATAGAGAGTCTTGCCGCCGCTGGCCTACCTCAATACGAAATCTCGAATTTTGCACGGCCGGGTTTTGAATCACGGCATAACCTGCGCTACTGGCAGCGCCGTCCCTACCTGGGGCTCGGCCTCGATGCATCCTCGATGCTGCGCGCAACACCACGTTCATCGGATTTCAGGGAGCCCGGTTATGTCCTTCGATCGACGACGACGGACGACCTGAAGTCCTATCTCGAGGCCTCTCAGCCAGCCGAAACGGCCTGGCTTTCGCCCGATCGCCAACACGAGGAGGCCTGGTTCCTCGGCCTGCGCCTGAACCGGGGAGTTTCTGTCTCGGCTCTTCGCCGGGAGTTCGGCAACCGAATGGTTGCGCATGCGCTCGACACCGTCGAAAAACTTGCCGAACGCAACCTGCTTACCTTCGACGGAGAAACCGTGCGCCTCACCCCTCAGGGACGCCTGCTTTCGAATGATGTCTTTCAGGAATTCCTGGAGATCGCGAACCCACCCGTATCTCTAGCCGGCCGCTGATAGTCGGCTCGCAGAGACTACCAGTGAAGTTCTTCACCCTGCAGTACAGGAATGACAAATGCAGCGGGGTTCGTTTCCGCATTTACAGTCGAACACCCAATCGATCCCGGTCCGGCAATCCGGGCCTCCTTCAATGCGTTGTGCGTCTCGCGCAGAACCACAAACGGCGACCGGCCCCCGCTCGACGCTACGCCAAAGCATGCTTTCACGCACATCTTCCCGCCGCCTGCCTCCACCGGCACTGCGAAAACCTCGTCGCGCAGCCGCTCTGCCAGTGTTCTTGCATGCGTAATGGCGCATCCCGGCAGCAACAGAATTAATCCTCCATCGGCCCATCTGCCTACCGAGTCGTAGCATCGCAAAATCCCGGTTATCCGCGCCACGATGATGCGTTCGGCCGCGGCGGGGCTAACCAGATTTAGTTCCGATTCCGGTGCGGCCCAATCCTCAAGCTCAACAGCGATGAGGGCAAGCGGCATCTTCAGCCGCTGCGCGCGGTCGGTCTCGCAGAAGAGCGCAGACACAAGTTCATCCCGGCTCAAAAGCATGGCTTGCCTCAATACCCAATGCATCGGCCGGGATTAGTGAATCTTCAGAATCTTTACTGAAAAATTTGTGGATTCCAATTACCGGTGGCGCTCGCGCCTTCAGTCGACGAACTCAACCTTCGGCGCAATCGGAATGATTCCGCGCTCGTGGCCCATCTCCAGCAGCTTGCGAATTGCCTCGCGTCCGTCTGGTCCGTAGTCCAGCGTCCGCTCATTCACATACATGCTGACAAAGCGGCTCGCCAGGTTTGTATCCAAGTCGCGCGCAAACTGCATCGCGTACTCCAGCGCCTGCTCGCGATGATCCAGCCCGTGCTGAATGCTGTCACGCAGCGCCTTCGAGATGATCTTATGTGACTCCGCTCCCAGCGAGCGGCGAATTGCGTTTCCGCCCAGCGGCAGCACCAGTTTCGTCATCTCGCGCCACCACACGCCCAGATCGATAATCTTGTGCAGCCCGCTGCGGCCGTAGGTCAGCTGTCCTTCGTGAATGATCAGCCCAGCCTCGAACTTACCTGCCAGCACTTCGGGAATAATCTGGTCGAACGGGACGACCTCGGTCTCGATCTCGGGATTGAATATCTTGAGTGCCAGGAATGCCGTCGTCATGGTGCCCGGAATGGCCACCTTTACCCGCTTGAGATCGTTAGCCGACATTGGTTTCATCGCCACGACCATCGGCCCGTATCCCTCGCCAACGCTGCCGCCGCAGCCCATCAGCGCATAATTCTCCTGCACGTAAGGGTAGGCATGGAAGCTGATCGCCGAGACGTCGTAAAACGCTTCGTCCTGCGCCTTTTTATTCAGTGTTTCGATATCGCACAGCGTATGCGTGAATTTATATCCCGGCACGCGAATTTTATTTGTCGCCAGGCCATAAAACATGAAAGCGTCATCCGAATCCGGGCTATGTGCAATGGAGATCTCCCGGACCGAATTCATAACTGCAGACTCAGATTGTTTGGTGCTCACAAACACGAAAATCCTTTCAACGAAAAAACCGATCCCCTGGGGAATGGGTTCAACTAACGGCTGCGGCGCGCCCGATTCAGTCCTTTAGCAATCGCTGCCGCGGTCACAATCTTCAGCGCGTCGCCCGGCAGGAAGGGAAGCACTGCCAGCGCGAAGGCTGTCTTCACCGAATTCAGCGATCCGCCCGCGTGCGTCCACACCGTCAGCCACAAGAAACCGCACAGCAATATCGCCGCATTGCCAGCCGCCGCGCTGATGAGCGCGGCCGAATACCCACGATTGCTGCGCCGCCACAGATAACCGACGAGCGCCGCTGCCGCGGGATACGCCATTAGGTATCCGCCAGTCGGTCCCAGCAGATGCGCCACACCGGCGCCGAACACCAGCCCTGGTGCGAAGACCGGAAGCCCTGCCGCGCCCTCAAGCAGATATATGCCCAGCGTCGCTGCCGCGAGGCGCGGCGCGAGCAGCAGTCCCAGCAGCAACACGGCAAAGGGCTGCAACGTCAGCGGAACCGGCGTGAAGCCCAGCGGCACCGCGATGTGCGAACAGATCGCAACCAGCGCGCTGCCTGCCAGCATTAAGCCGGCGGTACGCAACCCATGCGACACACCAGAATTGGTGATCTCTGAACCTAGCGGCTTCGCAAATTCGTTTTCCACTTTTGTTCCTTAACTTTCTGACTCCAAGTCGGATGCTTCGGCAGTTCCCGCCACGGCGGCATCACCATGAGACGAGGGATGTTTCAGACGTGCACGTTGTCGCCGGATGTGGCGCGCCATCCCCGCTGCCGCCGCCAGCAACCCTGCGACCGAAACCAGAAGAGCGATGATCAGCCAGCGCATCACAGCTGAAGCTCAGAATACCAGATGCGCGAATCGCCCCGGCCCCTTTGTGACGGCCGTGGCGAAGGCGGGTTGCTCAACACTGGGTTGCTATTTGGTCTCCGCGAGCGTTCCGGTTAACCAGTCAAGATAGAGTTTTGTTCCCATCTCCACGGGGATCACAAGGAACTCCGGCACGCGATAGCTGTGCAGCTCGCGCATGCGTACTTCCAGGGCTTCGAGCTTTTCCGTGCTCGTCTTCAGCATCACCATGGTTTCCGGAGCAGAATGGATGTGGTCCTTCCAGTAATAAATCGACTGGACAACCGGCAGCAGCGTGGCACACGCCACCAGCCGCTCCTCTACCAGGGTGCGGCCCAGCTTGTTGGCTTCATCGAGCGTACTTTCCGTAGTCAGGACAATCCGAGCCTGCGGGTTCGATTCGAGCATTTCGTTCTCCCCGCGTCCAGTGTACGAAGGGAGGCCCAACATCCCATCACAATTTTCATCGCCCGAATCAAAGTCGCCGATTGGCCAAGGCCAATTTTGCCCCTCTTCGCGAGCATTGCCCAACTTGCCGACTTCGCCCCCATGGTTGCAGTATGTTCCTTGCGGTTCGTGCATCCTATCCCATAGATTCTGTGGAGACCGAGCTGCTTGAGGAGAACGACGATGAGTTCCGTCATTAAATTTGGCACCTCCGGTTGGAGGGCCATCGTTGCCGACGAATTTACGCTGGCCAACATTCGCCTCGCGATCACAGGCATTGCCGCATACGTCAAAACGCAGCCTGAGCCACACCGCGCACTGGTGGGCCGCGATCCACGTTTCCTGGGTGAAAGTTTTGTCGCCGAAGCAGCCCGGATCCTTGCCGGCGCCGGCATCGCTCCCATCGT
Organism: uncultured Acidobacteriaceae bacterium; assembly: GCA_963838295.1. Classification (GTDB taxonomy): domain Bacteria; phylum Acidobacteriota; class Terriglobia; order Terriglobales; family Acidobacteriaceae; genus Telmatobacter. Next base: position 1,364,473 of record CAWIQS010000013.1, on the reverse strand, counting down.
CATTCCGGACGCCGCGCCCACCCCGGCCATCGCCTACGCCGTCCGCGCACTCAAGACCTCTGGCGCCATCAACTTCACCGCGTCCCACAATCCGCCGGAGTACAACGGCATCAAGTTCTCTACCCATGACGGCGCGCCCGCTCTGCCCGAAGTGACCAAACAGATTGAGGCCGCGATCAATGCCAACACCGAAGGCAAGATTCCCCACGCCGATCCGCCGGATGGAGGATTCGAGACAGCTGACGTCAAGCCCGGCTTCCTCCATCGCCTCGGCGAACTAGTCGATCTCAAGACCATCGCCGCTTCCCACATCAAGGTCGTCTTCGATCCCTTCTGGGGAGCAGGCCGCGGATACAGCTGCCACCTGCTTCGCGAAGCCGGCGTCGAGGTCGCAACTGTCCACGATTACCGCGACGTGCTCTTCGGCGGCCATGCACCCGAGCCCGACGACCACCTGCTCGGCGACTGCAAAAAAAAGATGAAGGAGTTCGGCGCCAAAATCGGCATTGCGACCGACGGAGATGCCGACCGCTTCGGCATCGTGGACGAAGACGGAACTTTCATCCAGCCCAACTACATCATCGCCCTGCTCTTCGACTACCTCGTCGAAACGCGCGGCTGGAAGAACGGCGTGGCCAAAAGCGTCGCAACCACCAATCTCGTGAACGCGCTTGCCGAATACCACAAGGTGCCGCTCTTTGAGACGCCCGTGGGATTCAAGTACATCGGCGAGCTCATCATTGCCGACAAGATCGCCATCGGCGGCGAAGAATCCGCGGGGCTCACCATCCGCGGCCACGTGCCGGAGAAGGACGGCATCATCGCTGGCCTGCTCGTCACCGAGATGGTGGCCGCCCGCAAAAAGAGCCTTGGCCGCCAGCTCAAGGAACTGTTTGCCAAGGTTGGTTCCTTCTATCCTGTTCGCGAGAACTTCCGCTTGACCCCGGAACGGAAGGCCGCGTTCACTGAAGAGTTGAAGAAGGATCCCACCGAGCTTGGCGGGCGCAAGGTGACAGGCATCGTGCGCACCGACGGTCTCAAATTGATCCTCGATGACGGTTCATGGGTGTGTTTCCGCCTCTCCGGCACCGAACCGGTGGTGCGGGCATACACCGAGGCGCGTGACGAAAAAGACATGGTCGCGCTCCGCTCCGCCGCGGAAAAATTTGTGCAAGGCTAGTAGCGTTTTTGAAAGGGCACGACTCGGGGTACCCTCTGAGTCGCGTGCCGCGAACGCCGATTCAAGAAGGGTGGGGCTTTAGCCCCTGAACGTCATCCTCCATCGAGGCCGTATGCAACAACCCGATCTGTTCACGGAAAAGAAGGAAGCCGCCGAGGAGCCGGTTCCACTGCGCCAGCGGGCTATCCTCTGGGTCCAGCAGGGTTGGCGTCCAGCCGGTACGCTCTTCGCTGTCATGCTCGCCCTGGCCTTCGCATGGAGCGTTGTCAATGGCCGCCACGGGCTCTCCACCTGGTATCAGCAGCGTACCCAGGAAAAGCAGCTCAAGAAAGAAATCCAGGACCTTCAGCAGGACAACGCCCACCTGCGCAGCCACGTTGACCGACTCAAGAGCGACCCCAACGCCATCGAACACGAAGCCCGCGAAAAGCTCCATTACGCCAAGCCCGGCGAGGTCATCTACACACTTCCCCCTGATCCGCAGAACGAGCCGCCGGCTCAGCCCGCTCCCGGCAGACGCTAGATTTCCCGCTGACCTCCAAACCTCGGGCCTGCCAGTTGAGGCCATTCCTCGCACCGTTGGTTGCGCCGGTGCCGACTCTCGGCACATCTCAAGGCTCGAGATGATTATTTCCGTCGATCCTACGTCGAAGAACCAAGGTTGCAGGTAAGCGATTAGGCCTGCGTTGCCCCAAACCACGCCACTCCCGCTCCGGCCAGAGGAGCATTGTCACCCAATTCGGCGATACGCACCTCGATGTTTGTACCCTCGAGTTCTTTCTGGGTCTCCTCTAGAAACAGATGGGCCGACCGCGAAATTCCGCCACCCAGCACCACGACATCCGGCGCAAAATCTGCCAGCAGCTTTTTCAGCGCTACGCCGAGGTTCCTGCCGAATTCCTCGAAGACCTCAATCGACACCTGCTCGCCGCCCGTTGCGTAATGCGCGATCGAAGCCACCTCACGCTCCTTCCCTTTGCGTTCCTTGTAGGCACGTTGCAGCGCGCGCGTCGAAATCTGGTCCTCCACGATGCCGCCCTCGTAGGGCACATTCCAGATCTCCCCGCCGGGGGGGATACCTTTACCTTCGGTGACGACCTTGCCATCCACCGCGAATCCTGAGCCCACGCCCGTTCCGAGTGTGAAGCAGACAACGCGCTGCACGCCCCGCGCCGCACCTGCACCTACTTCGCCCAGCAGGTACGCCGCCGCGTCATTCAAAAACCGCACCTGGCTGGCTTTCCAGCCGAACTGCACCGCCAGTGCCTCGCTCACATTCACGCCGTAGAGATAGGGCAGCTTGTGCTTCATCCAACTGATGCCTTTGGCGTAATCGAACGGCCCCGGCATGGCCAATTCGGCCCCCTCCACGCCATCAACGCCCTCCGACGCCTTCACGCCGAGGGAGTGCAAGACCTCAACGAACGCCTGGCTCGTTTGCTCCTCCGGCAGATTCGCCCGCGTCACCGCGCCAAGCCGAAATCCTTCTTTGAAGCAGACCGCCGAGGAGATGTGGCTGCCCCCCACGTCATATACCAGCACACACGGTTCGACATCGGCACTCACAGCCCACCTCGCTTCGGAATCAACAACATTGTAAGGGTGCGACCGTCCCTGTACCGCTCGCGCTCCACGCACACACGTCGCGGCATTGATCAACGGGGAGCTTTTAACGCTGCATTGATATTCGAATCAAATTGAATCCGGGTATAGTGAACTGCAACTGCATGCATCGAGCAAGGCGGCTTCTCCTCACCTTCATCTGCATCATTGTCCCTGGGCAGCTGCTCGCGCAGATGCCTTTCTATACGGATAACGCCGATGTCACCGATCGCGGAACCCTTCACTTCGAATCCTTCAACGAGTACGACGGCCTGCAATCTGCACAGTTTCCCGATCTCCGCCAGAACACCGCAAATTTCAAGTTCAACTATGGGTTCCCCCACGGCCTCGAGTTCGACGTCGACTTTCCCTATCTCTCCATTTATCGCGCACCTGGTTCCCAGGCCTCCCTTGGCTTCGGGGATACCGACACGGGCTTAAAGTGGAATTTCTACAAGTCCAAGCGCCCCTTGAGCGCTCCCGACCTCTCCGCAAGTTTCTACGTTGAATTTCCAACCGGCGATTCCAGCCAGGAACTTGGCTCGGGACTCAGAGACTACTGGCTCAATTCCATCGCGCAGGAACCGATCTCTGACAAAACGCGGCTCAACGCCAACTTCGGATTTCTGTTCGCCGGCAACACCAGCACCGGCGTCCTCGGTGTCCAAACCACTCGCGGCCACGTTTACACCGGTGGCCTCTCGTTGCAGCATGACTTCACCCCCCGCCTCACTCTCGGCGCCGAGCTCTATGCCGCGATCGGTGCCGACAGTGGCCTTGGCAAAGACCAGTTGCAGGCGCTTTCTGGAGGCGCATACCAGCTCACCAAGCTCATGAGTGTAACGTTCGCGCTCCTCGGCGGCAGCCACATCGCCAGCCCCAGGCTCGGAGGCCAGGTAGGCTTTGAGGTTGACTTTCCTCTCCACCACACGCCCGCCCCTCCGCAATCGGCCTTCAACCAGATTTCATCACCATCCCCAACCCGGAGATCGCCATGACATGCAAGCCCGAGCTGCTTCGAAGTGTTCCTCTCTTTTCTCTGTTGGACGATGACGAGACCGCCGTGCTCGCCAGCCAGGTCGATGTCAAAACCTTCGCCGCGCGCGAGCGCATCTACAAAGCCGGCGACCCGGGCATGGCCTACGTTATGGTCTCGGGCAGAGTCCGGGTTACCACCGTCGACGAAGACCAGCAGGAAGTGGTGGTGGATGAACCCGCGCATGGCGAGTTCTTCGGCTTTGCCTCGATGCTCGAGCAGACGCCTCATCAAACCAGCGCCTCCGCCCTCGAGGAATCCACCTGCCTCGAGGTCTCGCGGGATGACATTTCCACGCTTCTGCAGCGAAAGCCCCAGGCCGGTATGGACCTGCTCACGACGCTGGGCCATCAGTTTCACGCCGCTCATCAACTCGTAAGGCTGCGTGCGACCCGCAATCCCAACGAGATTATCGAAAAGGAGATGACCACGGGGGAGCGGATCGCCGATGTCGTCGCGGGCTTTGGCGGCTCGTGGACCTTCATCATCACGTTTGCCGTGATCCTGACGATTTACACGCTGGCCAACATCATCCTCGGCGGCAAAGCGTGGGATCCCTACCCGTTCATCCTGCTCAACCTGTTTCTGTCCATGCTCGCGGCCATCCAGGCTCCGGTCATCATGATGAGCCAGAACCGGCAGGACACCAAAGACCGGCTGCGCGGCGAACTCGACTTCGACGTCAATCGACGCGCCGAATCCGAGATCCAGGGAATGTCACGGAAATTGAACGCGCTCGATGAGCGTCTCGACGATCTCACCGACCTGCTGCGTGCGAAAGTCTCGCCCGCGCTCGATCACCGACCGCACTAGAAATCCACATGCGTCCGCGCGGAACCTACCCACGCCGGCCCACGGTCGCGGTTATATCCCGGATCGGCGATATGCTGCACGTCGACGGAATAGAACAGCCCCTTCCACGCATGCCACGTGTAGTAGCTCTCCACGATGTTCTCGCGCCCGTAATTCAGATTGCCGTCGCCGAGAAGAAACCCGAGTCCGCCCAGGCGTAGATAATTCTGGTGATCGCGCTTGATCGCATTCGACACCACTGCAATCGCAACCTTGTCCTGCGGGCGGTGCCAGCGATCTCCCGCATAGTCTGCGCCAGCCTCTACGGTCTGATCCACCTCGGTGTAGGCATAGGACTCGTGCTGGCCCTCGTTCCATCCAAATCGGCCAAAGACGCGCAAGCTCGACGTCAGTTCCTGCTCCGTGTTGTAGCCGAATCCATATTTCAGTGCGCCAAAATGCTCATGTGCCGTGATGGTCGGCGTTGCGTCTGTCCCGTTCAAATATGCCTGCACCGCTTCGCGATACGTCCCCATGTGAGCGCGATTCGCATAGAACAGCAGCCTCGTCACGCCCTTGTGCTGAGGAATCCAGCTCTTGCGCAACTCGAATTCGCCATTGTGTCCGTGTGCCCGGCTGAATGCCCAATCCATGTCGATGCCGTTTGCAACAATCGGCATCGCAAACAGCCCGTAGCGCAAGCTCCAGGTGCGGTCGTCGTACTCCGCCATACCGCCCACCGTGTACCCGCGCGTGTCTGCCGCGTAGTCCCATGCGCCGTTGTTGTCCACAGTCCAATTCAGGAACTGCAGATGACTGTCCGTGCCCACCGAATTCGCATCGAAGAAATCCGGCAGCGTCATCTTGCCGATGCGCAACTCCACACGCCGCTCCGGCACCGTCGACGCTGGCGCAAAGAAGTTCGCCTCCTGGCTGGTTGTTTTACTCGTTAGGCCGATGACCTGGTGAATCTGGTAACGCGCGATGTACGGCGTGGGTCCAAGATTGGGATTCCGCACTACATCCAGATTGGTGAATCCCGCCAGCCCCAGCGCCTCACTCAGACCCCGCCCTGCCGCTGATTCCATATCAAAGATGAAATCGGTGTTGTACCGGACCGAACGGTTCCTGCGCAGAGCTGTGTAGGCAGTACCCACCATCGACGTCTTGTACTCCGCAGAATTGCGAAAGCTGTTTATCCCTTCGTACAGCGAGTGAAAGGGAAGACGTCCCTGAAAGATGATGTTCGCCTGGCCCGAAATCCAGTAGCGCGCCTCTTCGGGATGCGGAAACATCGTCAGCAAAGGCGTCTCCGGTGGATCTTCCGGCGTACTTTTGGCGTCGGCAATCCTACCCGTCGTTGGAGAACCGCTCTGTCCGAGAAAATCCACCGGGGTGGCCGCGTTCGAAAGACTTAGAAGTGAAGGCTCCGGCGCATTGGGCAGCGCATCCAAGGATCTCGCACTCTGCGCAAAGGAAGAGCCGGTAGCAGCCAAAAAGAAAAGGCACATCAGTAGGTATGAGTGAGAACCGCGTTGAAAGAAGTGGGACATAGCAAACCTTTCATGGACCACCTACGCTAAAATAAGGAAAGGGGAGATACCCCCATACCGTTTATACTATACCCAGGGTGGGTATATCACAAGGGGAGACATTCCATGTCCCTGCAGGAACGCGAGAAAGTAAAACTGTTGCAGCGTGTGCGCCGATTGCGCGGCCAACTCGATGCCGTCGAACGCCTCGTCGGTGCCGACGAAGACTGTGGCGGCCAGTTGATGCTGCTTGCCGCAGTGCGCGGTGGCGTGAACGGCTTGATGGGCGAGATTATGGAGACGCATATCCGTTTCCACCTTGTCGACGGAGCCAAGGAGCAGATCGCACCCGAACTCGCCGAGGACCTGATCGACCTCGTGCGCGCTTATTTGAAATAGGTCAGCGCCTGTCCCAAGTATTTCCATTTTCCTGCCGCTTACTTGCGAATCTCCTCATCGTAAAAGCTGCTCGCGCAGGGAATGTTAACGTCTGATTGATTCCTCGCCTGGTGTCTAGCAACTCGGCGTAGGCGCGCTCAATGGGTCTGCTAGAGTACCGCGGTCTGCGCGAATACAGTATTCGGATCCGCGTTTTTTTCGTAACCGGATCGACTGGTGGCTTCGGCGTAGTTGCCAGGTTTTGATGGGTCCGCACGAGCGTTGCGAGAACGCAATAGCCTCTGAAATCGCCGCCGTTCTCGATGGCCAGAGTATCTCGCCTATACGGAATTACCGAATACGCGGCCCGCAGCACCACGAGAGCGAGAAGGATAAAGACAATGCGAACCAGCAGTTTGGGAATCGTGGATCGTCCTCAGCCAGGCGTTCGTCACGCTCTGCCCGCGAACTCGCGCGTTTCGGTGTAGACCTTCACCTTTTCGCCTTCTTCGACGAAGAACGGCACCTTGATTTCGAGGCCGGTCTCGAGGCGTGCGTGCTTGGTTACGGCGCCGCTGGCGGTATTGCCGCGCGCACCGGGCTCTGTATAAGCCACCGCAAGTTCGACCTTCTCCGGCAACTGCAGGCCGATCGGATTGCCGTTGAATTTATCGATCTTGATGATCACGCCCTCGGTCAGAAACTGAAGCGCATCGCCCAGCTTCTCCGGCGTCAGCGCAATCTGGTCAAAGGTCTCCTGGTCCATGAAATAGGAGGCATCCGAGTCGGAGTAAAGGTAAGAGGCCTCAACCGTCTCAAGGTCCGGCTCCTTGAACTTCTCCCCGGCCTTGAAGGTCTTGTCGAAGACGGCACGCGTCAGCAGGTTGCGCATTTTCAGCCGCACCAGCGTCTGTCCGCCCCGTGCCGTAGGAGTCGAGACGTCCACGTCGAGGCAGTAATAAGGAGTGTTTTCAAGTTCAAAATACATCTTGCGCTTGATGTCGATTGCGTCAATCAGTGCGGCCATGCTGATTCCTTCTCAAAAGTATCGTTCTCAATCTTAATAGGTCGATGAGGCGTGCAGGAGTCGGAATTCTGGTTTCCGAAGCGAACGGAACTGAAGACTGATAACTGACTACCTAGGACGTGATTCAAGCGCCGACTGGAGCGCGGAGCTGATTGATCGCAGCCGTCAGATCGCCCGCCAACGCATGCTGCGTTTCGTTGCTCAGTTTGGCCCCGCCCTGGGTAAGGTAGAAAACGTCGATCGCGGTCTCACCTTCCGTATCAATAAGCGCAACCTCAATGTTGCATTTATGCGTGCTGAGCGTAAGGGCAATCTGCCGCAGCAGGCCCGGTATATCCTGTGCAACGACCTGCAGGATTGTGGAATGCGTTGAAGACTCCGAGTCGAATTGCAGGCGCGTCGCGACTTCGACCTTCGCGTTCGCTGAATTGCCTGCATGGCGTCGTGCCTCCAGCATCTGCTCTACAGGAACCTTCTGCGCGACGACTTCATGCAGGTAATCGAGAAAGCGATCTTTCTCGCTTGGATTCAGCTCGATTGTGCGAAACACGTCGGTGAACTGAAAGCTATCGACCACTACGCCGGCATCATTCGAAAACGCACCCGCCTTCACGATGTTCATGCCCCACGCCGCCAGCGCGCCGGCGACGTCGGCAAACAAGCGGCTGCGGTCGCGCACAATCACGGTGAGATCGAAGAGTTGGCGGTGAGGGCGAAGGTCAAGCTGGACAGGATTCTTGTCGAGATCGGCGGCAAGCTGAAAGTGGTTGCGGATATGCTCCGGCAGGCGGGTCTGCAGGTATCGTTGCGGAAGACCTTCCAGGAATTGCCGCAGCGCATCGTACTGGCTCGGCGCCACCATCGAACGGATGCGGTTGAGGAGCGTAGGATCGATTGCCGCGTGATAGCGCACCTCGTCCACGCTGCGGTCCATGAAGTTCGCCGTCGCCATGTAGAGTTGCCACAGATTTTCGGCCTTCCACGGCGTCAGCGCTTCTGGATTGACAGCCTTGATGTCCGCATACGTCATCAGCGTCAGCATCTTCAAGAGCGCCGGGCTGCCGATCTTCTCTGAGAACGCGCGCACATTTTCGGCGTCGAAAATATCCCTGCGCAGTGCGTTCGACATCTCCAGATGGAGCCGGATCAGCTTGAGAACCTGGTCGCGCTCCTCGGTGTCAAAGTCCAGCCGCGCCATAAAACTGTCGGCCAGCTCAACGCTCTGCCCGGTGTGTTCACCGCTGCGCCGGCCTTTGCCGGTGTCATGTAGCAGGAGCGACAGCAGGAAGAGATCGAGCCGGTCAATCTCCGGCAGCAGCTGTGCCAGACGCTGTTCGTAGTCGTGCGCCGGCTGACGCAGGCTGTGCACATTGTCGATGGTCAGGAAGGTGTGCTCGTCGACCGTGTAACGGTGATAGCTGTCGCGAATTACCAGGGCATCGATGCCGTGAAACTCGGGAATCAGCATCTCCAGCACCCCGAGCGCGTGCATCGTCCGCAGCGCATGAGCCGCATGCGGCCCCAGCAGAACTTCGCGCAAGGCGTTCCACAGATAAGGACCTTCGGGGATGTGAATGGCCAGCGCTGGCAGCGCGTCGGTGATGCGATCTTCGGCGGCTTGCGACAGCGCATAGCCATGTGTTGCCATCAGCGAGAAGATGCGAAGGATTGCGGCCGTATCGCTGAATTGCGCGCCGGGAAGAATGTCGATGCGTCCCTGGTCGAGAATGAAGTCCGTGCCCGCAATGGGTGTTCTGCGGCGGCGGAACTGGCGATAGAAGCTGACCGGCGCCGGCAGATGTTCCATCAGCAGCGCTGCCCGCCGATAGATCACGCGCGCATGCCTGTAATAGGTCCGCATCCAGTAGGCCGGGTCCGCTGTGCCGCGCGTCTCGAGGCCGATGGAGTTGGCCGCGGCCTCATCCTGCGACTGCCAGTCGAGCGTGTTGTCGTCGCGCCCGTGGCGGAAATGAAGGAAACATCGCGCGGCAGCAAGAAAATCGAAGGCCGCTTCCGCATCTCCGCGCGCGCTCTGGAAGACTCCGCCTCGCTGCCGGGGCCACTCCTTGGTCTCCTTCAGATGAAGCAGAAGCGCAAACCAGACGGCCAGGTGATAGTCGCGCAGCCCGCCCGGACACTCTTTCAGGTTCGGCTCGAGGTGAAAGATGGTGTTGCCATACTTGGCGTGCCGCGAGCGGGCAATCTCGCCGAGCTTCTGCGTAATGGTGTTCCATTCGCTCAGCACGAGGCCGGGAAAGACCGTCTGGTGCAGTTGCTGGTAGAGAGGGAATTGGCCAGCCAGAAAACGGCGGTCCAGCGTCGCCAGGGTGAATTCGAGATTGTCGGGATCGAAGCGACCGGCTTCTTTGATGGTGCGGGAATTGGGACTGGCGCGCAGACCGATGTCCCACATGCCCTGAATAATCGACCGGACGGCTTCCCGGGTCTGCTCTTCCGTCTTCTCATCCGCAAAAGTAAAAAGCACGTCGATGTCGGAGTAAGGGAACAGGTCCTTGCGTCCGTAACCGCCCAGCGCCAGCAGGGAAACATTCTGCGCCGGCTGGCCTGCGAACGCCCGGCGCCACATTTCAATCAGGATACGGTCAACTACAGCGGAGCGGCGGCGGATCGCAGCGGTGCCGTCCCCGGTGCGCTCACACGTCTGGCGGACGAGCGCCATCTCCCGGAGATACTGATCCCGAAGATCGTCAACCGCTAAAGCGACTGGAGTCATGAGCGTAGTTTTTGAAAGGCTAGCCGAAGATTAAAGATGTTTTAACAGGATAAGCGATTTTCCAGCGGGGCGGGAGATTTGGGTCGATTGGATGAGTCGCGGAGGTTGAGTGGAGGGAACGCTGCAGGCCAGTTTATGCGGTTTGACCTGCAGGGGAAGGCGGGTCCGCTGGAGCTAAAGAGCGGTTTCGCCGCGCTCATCGTTGCGGATGCGGATCGCTTCTTCCACGCGGCTCACGAAGATCTTGCCGTCGCCGATCCTTCCGGTCCGTGCGGCCGAGCCGATGGCCGCGATCGCTTTCTCCTTCATCTCGTCCAGAACAACCATCTCAATCTTTACCTTCGGCAGGAGGTCGACCGTGTATTCGCGGCCGCGGTAGAACTCGGTGTGGCCCTTCTGGCGGCCATGTCCGCGTGCCTCCAGAATCGTCATGCCTTCAATGCCGACTTCGAGCAGCGCGTCTTTGACTGCATCGAGCTTCGAAGGCTGGATAATCGCTTCAATCTTGAGCATGCTTGATTGCCTCGTCTGGTAGCGTATCAGGCTGGATAGGAGGATGGCCTACACCCAGCCTGAACTTTTCATCAGGAATTCAGGTCGTAACCTTCTTCGCCATGCTGAGAGAGATCGAGGCCTTCGTTTTCATCCTCAGGTGAAACCCTCAGCCCAACGATCTTGTCGACGAGAAAGAGCAGGAGGAGTGTGCCGACGCCGGAAAGGGTCCAGGCGATCGCAACTCCGGCGGCCTGGTTCATCAACTGGCCCCAATGTCCGTCGATGGCGCCGGTGGCCGCGTTTGGACCGAATGCTGGATTGATGGCCCTGGTGGCGAACAGGCCCGTAAGCAAAGCTCCAAGGGTTCCGCCTGCTCCGTGCACGCCGAAGGCATCGAGCGAGTCGTCATAGCCAAACCAGCTCTTGACCTTGAACACCATGAATGCGCAGAAGACCCCGGCGACAAGTCCGATCAGCAGTGCGGAGAACGGTTGAACGAAGCCCGAGGCTGGCGTGATGGCGACGAGACCTGCCACAGCTCCGGAGATTGCGCCGAGAGCTGTCGGCTTGCCGTTGTGGATCCGTTCCGCAATGGTCCAGCCCAGCGCAGCCGTTGCGGCGGCAAAATGAGTATTGATGAAAGCGCTGGTAGCCAGCGGACCCGATCCCAGTGCGCTCCCGGCATTGAACCCGAACCAGCCCACCCACAGCAGGCATGCCCCGATGAAGCTCAGCACCATCGAATGTGGCGGCATATTGGTGTGTGGATAGCCGAGGCGCTTGCCCAGATAAATGGCCGTCACGAGAGCGGAGACGCCGGAGGTGACATGGACCACCGTGCCGCCGGCAAAATCAAGTGACGGGATGCTACCTCCGGTTGCGTTCAGTAGTCCCCCCACGCCCCACACCATGTGCGCCATAGGGCTATAGACGATCAGCGACCAGAGCGAAAGGAATAATGCCATCGCACTGAACTTCATGCGCTCTGCAAAGGCGCCGGTGATCAAGGCCGGCGTGATGATGGCAAACATGAGCTGGTAAATCATGTAGGTCTGTTCGGGAATCGTGGCTGCGTAGTCAGGATTGGGAGCGAGACTCACGGCGCGCAGAAAAATGTGCTCCAATCCGCCGATGAAACTCGTGCCGTGGGCGAAGGCAAGGGAGTATCCCACAACGGCCCACAGGATCGTGACCAGGCCCATCATCGCGAAGCTTTGCATCATTGTGCCGAGTATGTTTTTACGACGCACCAGTCCGCCGTAGAACAACGCCAGTCCGGGTCCCGTCATCAGCAGCACCAGGGCCGCAGAGACCAGCATCCACGCGTTATCCGCATTCATTCGTGCAGCAAAAATCGCGTCCTTCAGCGCCTTCACGTCTGCCTGTGTCGCCGGAGGAGAAGAGGTTTGCGCACAGAGCAGAGAGGGGGCAAACGCATAAAACGAAATGAGAGCAATCCCGATACGAATTTTGGACATTCTTACTCCGAAAACAGGCGCGCGAGCGGTCCTCAGAACCGCCAGGCGAATTGGGCGTTCGCTGGAATTCGTGGTGTACGCAGGGGATCCCAAACTCGCGTGTTCTCACAGGATTTCAGTGAACAATGCAGAATAAACTATCGGTCTCCGTGCGTCCGTCATGTGCTTATGCGACGCAGAGGATCGCACTGGCCCGGAGACTGCAGGCATCGGCCAAATGTGTTTCAACCTGCGTCGGAGTCTCCTGGCATGGAGAAGGAGGTAAGATAGCAGCATGGGGACACTCCAGGAACGCGATCGCTACCTTTTCGGCGCCCTCGAAAGCAGCGCCAAGAATCGCGCCAAACTGCAGGAAGTCAACTACGGCTTTGAGCAACCGGAAGGCGTGTTTCTCACTACCCTGGATTTTGCTGTGAACTGGGTGCGCAAAAGTTCGGTGTGGCCCGTCACCTTTGGACTAGCCTGTTGCGCGATTGAAATGATGTCGATGGGGGCATCGCGCTTCGATATCGCACGATTTGGCGCAGAAGTTTTCCGACCCTCTCCGCGGCAGTCCGACCTGATGATCATCGCCGGCCGCGTCGCCCAGAAAATGGCCCCTGTCATCCGGCGGCTATATGACCAGATGCCTGAGCCGAAGTGGGTCATCTCCATGGGTGCGTGCGCAACTTCGGGTGGAGTTTTTAACAACTACGCGATCGTGCAGGGAGTAAACCAGGTGATCCCTGTCGATGTGTATGTCCCAGGGTGCCCGCCGCGACCCGAGCAACTCATGTATGCCATCACGCTCCTTCAGGAGAAGATTCAGCGTGAACCGCGTAGCCTGCTCAAGACGCTCAACGCAGAATAACCGTACTCGCGCTTTTCCGGTTTTGAGGTGCCTGACCGGAAGTTCGCGGGAATTTCCAACCTGACCGCCAGGGGGATACCAATTGGTCAACCCATTCAGAAAGTGCTCTCTGGCCCGGAAACCTATGTTACGTTAATTGGTGGTGCGCCCTTGACTCAAAGTGTGATTTTGCAAGGAGCCGAATCATCTTTTATTGGCTGGAAAATGGTCCGCTAGAAGGGTCATTTCCAAATTGTTTTTCAGTTTTTGATTGCGGAGGAGAAACGCATGTACTCGCGAGTTTCAAGAATTACCCGCCTGGCCCTGACTTTGGCATGTACGAGTCTGTTGCCGCTCGCCATGGCAGCCCAGGACACTGCGAAGCCAGCGGCACCGGCTTCGGCCCAAGCCCCATCGAAATGGGACCTCTTTGCCGGTTACAGCTACCTGGCTCCCAAGGGATACATCATCAATAACGGGACCCAGCAGGACAACGCGAGATCGGTTAGCTGCTGCGCAGATGTGAGCCTTGCGCGCTACTTCTCGAATTATTTCGGCGTTCAGATTGAAGGCGATTTCCACAAGAACGGTGGAAACAATACCGCCGTTGTCCACAACCAGTTCTCGGGCGGGTCTGCCGGATTGATTTTCCGTTACCCAACGGAGGACATCACTCCGTTTGCTCACGCCTTGATCGGTGGTGAGGACGTCTCCAGCACCTACTACGGCCCTTACAACGGCAACAAGGCTGGCATAGTGCTGACTGCCGGCGGCGGCATTGACTACAAGACGCCGTGGATCGACCACCGTCTTTCCATTCGAGTCTTCCAGGCCGACTATCAGTACTCGCACGTTGACATGTTTCCGATTGTGCGCGGCAACTTCAATATGGCGCGTTTGAGCACCGGCGTTGTCATTAGCTTCGACACTATGGCTCCTCCGCCGACGGTCACGATCGCTTGCGCCGCCCAGCCAAACTCAATATTTCCGGGCGAGCCGATCACTGTTACGGCAAACGTAGGAAACACACTGCCCAAGGATCACGTGATTTACACATGGGCGGGCCAGGGAGTTACTGGAACGGACACAACGGCGAAGGTGGATACCACCAACCTGGCGCCGGGCAGCTATACCGTCAACTGCGGAGTGAAAGAGGGCAAGCCCGGCAAGGAAGGACTGAAGCCGTGGGAGAGCGCCTCGAGCACCGCGACCTTTACCGTGAAGGAATACGAGCCGCCGACACTGAGCTGCTCCGCAAACCCGACCGATTTGAAGCCGGGTGATTCCTCGACCGTAACCTCGCAGGGTGTCAGCCCGCAGAATCGTCCGTTGACCTACAGCTATCAGGCTTCCGGCGGCACAATCAGCGGCAGCGGAACCACGGCGACCTACTCCTCCACTGGCGCTTCAACCGGACCGGTGCAGATCACTTGCAACGTCTCGGACGACAAGGGCCATACGGCTACGGCGAATACCAGCGTAACCATTGCGCCGCCCCCACCGCCGCCCGGACCGTCACCAGAGCAGGTGCGCCTCGAAGCTCGCCTGGCACTGCACAGCATCTTCTTCCCGACCGCACTGCCTCGCGAAAAGCACCCCGAGGGCGGCCTGGTAGAGAGCCAGCAGACAACTCTGACCACGCTTGCAACGGACTTCAAGAGCTACCTGCAGTTCAAGCCGGATGCTCATCTCACGCTTACCGGTCACGCAGATCCTCGCGGGTCGGAGAAGTATAACCAGGCGCTTTCAGAACGTCGCGTCAACCGTGCCAAGGACTTCCTCGTATCTCAGGGAGTTTCCGCCAGCGCGATCGACGTCCAGGCCCTCGGCAAAACGCAGGAACTCACCAAGGATGAAGTGACCGATCTGGTCAATAAGAATCCTGACCTGAGTGATGCGGACAAGAAGAAGGTCCTGAGAAGGATTGGCGTAATTTACCTAGCGCAGAATCGTCGCGTCGACGTCACTCTGACCAATACCGGTCAGCAGTCCGTACAACTCTACCCCTTCAACGCCGCTGATTCTGCGACTCTTCTCAATGAGAAGCAGCCGGCACACGGCAAGAAGGCCGCGCCTAAGAAGAAGTAGTTCCTGAACCCTGGAGCAGGCCTTCCGAGGCCTGTTGCAGGACCGGTCGTAATCAGAAGAGGTTGGCTGGATATCCAGTCAACCTCTTCGTTTTGTATGGGATCATCGGTATCGACGGTCTGCTCGGATGGGATCTTCGCGGTGCGGGTCGGGGCCAGATCGGGTCGATCGAACTTTGAGCAGTCGCGGTCTTGTCGATGCGCATTTTCGCGGATTTACGCCGATTCTGTATCATCGAATCATGCAGGCTGATGCTGCCCGACACATGCAGATTCCAGGTTTTCGCACATACGATGCAAAGCTCGAACCAATTGCCGCCAAGGTAGTTGCAGGCGAGCGTCTCAACGCTGAAGATGGATTGGCTCTCTACCGCTCAAAGGACGTGCTGGCGGTGGGCTGGCTGGCCAATTATGTGCGTGAGAAAATGCACGGCGATGTGACGTACTTCAACGTCAATCGCCACATCAATCCAACCAACGTGTGTGTTGCAGCCTGCAAACTTTGCGCTTTTGGCCGCAAGAAGGGCGATCCTGCGGGCTACACGATGGCGCTCGAAGAAGCGTGGCAGACTGCGGCCTCCGGCTACAGCGAGGCCGTCACCGAGTTCCACATTGTCGGCGGTCTGCATCCGGATCTGCCCTTTGAATATTTTCTGGACCTGGTCAGCGGATTGAAAGAGCGGTTTCCCAAGGTGCACATCAAGGCTTTCACCATGGTGGAAGTTGCCTATCTTGCACGCCGCGCCAAGCTGACGATTGACCAGACGCTCGTGAAACTGCGCGAAGCCGGCGTCGATTCCATGCCGGGCGGGGGCGCCGAGATTTTTGCAACGCGCGTGCGCTCCATCATCTGCGATCACAAGATCGACGGCGATGAGTGGCTTGAAACAGCGCGGCTGGCCCACAAGCATGGCTTCAAATCGAACGCGACCATGCTCTACGGCCATATTGAAAACGACGAAGACCGCGTCGATCATCTGCTCAAACTTCGTGCTCTTCAGGACGAGACCGGCGGATTTCAGACTTTCATTCCGTTGGCATTTCATCCCGAGAACACGTCGCTCGATCACCTTCCGGTGACCACGGGCCTTACCGACATCCGGCAGATTGCCGTTAGCCGGCTGCTGCTCGATAACTTCCCGCACATCAAAGCGTATTGGCAGATGATGACTCCGAAAATCGCGCAGATTGCGCTGCGCTTCGGCGCAGACGACCTCGACGGTACCGTGATTGAAGAGAAGATTTATCACGACGCGGGTGCGACGACTCCGCAGGGCATGACGCGCAAGGAACTATGCAGGCTTATCACCGAAGCAGGCCGTGTCCCGGTTGAGCGCGATACGCTGTATCACGCCGTGACTCGCAGCGAAGACAGCTTCACCGTTGCAGTCTGAGCATCCTGCGGAAAGGCCGGTTCTGCCATGTCCGACTTCAGCGCGTTTGGTCTCCTCGGCCTTTGCATCGGATTCCTCTGGGGAATCGGGTGCTCTCTCGCCATCTTGTATTCCATTTATCTAGGTGGGTATCGCAAGGGCATCGAGGACTCATTGGCAGAGGTGAAGCCCAGCCGCTTCGTTAGAGAGTTGAAGAAGGTTCAGGCTCGTCGCGAAAAGAAATCCACGGCGATAGGGAACTCGGCATAACGAGCGCTTGGAATCCAATCCCAGAAGTTCACGATAAAAGTTGGTGCTGTCATTCTGAGCGAACGGGGCCCCGAACGTGTTTCAGTTCGGGGGTGGTGAGCGAAGAATCTGCTTTTTGCGGTTCCAGACTTACGCCAATCACTTCGGAGACACAACACTAGTACATCCAGCTGCAATCGCGCGTGAAATCACTCGGCTCTTCGCGGACCCACGTGCTGCCTGCTTTTTTCACTTCGAAGACTCCGCCGCTACCGCAGTCGAGGCCACACATCTTCAGCACCGATACCAGCGCTCGAGTATCGGAATGATCAAACCCTGGAACCCCGAGATAACGCACGTGCTTCAGTGATTGATAGGGTGTGCAATCGGCCGCGCTTTTTCCGGGACTCGCGAGGCAATCCTGCACCTTTGCGGATTCGGGCCGTGAGAGCAACAAATATGCCTCCGGAATTGTGAACTTTTTCTCCCAGCGGCGGCTTTGCTGGTTAGCAGCTACAAATGCATCGGCCATCTCATGTTCTTGATCCGTCGAAGGTCTCAGGCAGCTTCCGTTGACCTGGGGAATATCGGTTCGCGAGTCCTCTGCGAAGGCCAGCGGTTCCTGCTGAGGCTGTTGATAGAGCGCCGAGTATACCTCGTACGCTTCTGCGGCAATGTCTCCGCCACCGGGCTGGTTGAGAGGGCTTGTAACCGACAAATCGGGAACAGTACCGCGAGCATCAGGAATCGTCTCGTGCGGCCAGAGTATGCGAAAGAGAATTATCCCAGCCGCCACCACTGCCAGGCTCAACCCAATCCACCAACGTGTTGATGCGCGCATCGGCAACTCCCGACACACCGCGGTTGGACTACTGGCGTAGCACGGCACCATTCTTCATCACAAAGCTCGCGTGCTCGCAGGTGGAGATATCGTCAAGGGGGTTGCCGGGGACTGCGACAATGTCGGCGAAATATCCCGGCTTGAGTTCGCCGATATGGCCTTCCCAGCCAAGCAGCTTTGCGCCGTTGATCATGTCGGCCTGCAGCACCGCTAGAGGTTTCATGCCGTACTGAACCATGAGCGTAAGTTCGCGCGCCTGCGTGCCATGCGGGAATGGGCCCACATCCGAGCCCACCGCGAATGGAACACCTGAAGCCACCTGCTTTTTGAATTCCTTGATTTTGTAGTCGAGCATCTCGGCTTCTGCTGCAGCCTGATCCTGCGTGTCGCGGTGGTGCGCAAAATAGTCGAAGATGGTGAAAGTCGGCACGGCGAAGATGCCCTTCTCCTTCATCAGGCGAATGGTTTCATCGCTCAAGTGTGTTGCATGATCGATTGAGGCGACGCCCGCCTGCGCTGCGTAAAGGGTGCCCGGCTCACCCATCGCGTGCACCCCGACGAACACGCCGAGACGATGCGCCTCTTCAACTGCCGCAGTAAGTTGCGCGGCAGTGTACTGATACGGAGTTTGCAAAACGCCGTCAACCATGCGATCCGGCCCGGTCTCGTAGATCTTGGCGAAGTCCGAGCCTTCTTTGTGTTGCTCCCGCATGACCTCAACGATCTGCTCGGCCGAGTTGGCGTAGTCGGCATTCGAAAAAACGTGCTGCGCCGGGTTGTAGTGATTCGCATCTTCGTGCCCACCGAGAATATCGATGGCGTTTCCGCTGATGCGGAGCCGCGGTCCCGGAATCATGCCCTGGTTGATTGCATTCCGAACAGCGGTATCGGCCGAACCTGCGCCCTCCGTACCCATATCGCGCTCCGCAGTAAAGCCGGCCATCACATCGTCTTTCGCTGCCTGCTCGGCGAGGATGGTTCGCCACGGCACAGACTCGATTACGGTCTGCAGGTCCTCGGCGCCCGGATGCAGAAAGAGATGGACGTGTACATCGATGAGGCCCGGCATCAGCGTGGTATTGCCAAGGTCAATGATCCTTGCGCCGGTCGGATGTTCGACGGAAGTACCGACAGCCCGAATCGTATTGCCTACCACGAGAACCTCGCCGGGCTGGACGATGGCACCAGTGTCCACCTGAAGCAGCCGGGCAGCGTGGAGGACAATTGGTGATGCCTGCTGTGCGTTGACAAGAACCGGAACAAAAGCGAAGAGCAAGGATGCGGCAACGCAACGCAGACGCATGGGGCCTCCAATATGGATACGACTATAGCAACTGAGGCGGTAGCGTCTGAAGGAATTACGCGGCGACGGAACTGGCGAGAATGGCACGCTTCACCTGTGAAGTCACGCTTGCGGATGCGAGTAAGGCATACGCACTTGCCTGATCAAGCACCAAAACCTTGATGGGTTCTCATCCATGCAAGCGGAATATTCTGTGGATAAGTTGGCGAAAATAGGTTGATAGTTACTTAATAACATCAACTAAACGCGCATAAGTACCTGTGCGAAATGTTACCCGGAAAGCTAGCGCGCCATTGGGAACGTCTGCAGGAGCCGGTACATCGAAAAAGCGCATGGAATAAGGGCTTCGATGCAATCTAGAGAACGACTTTTTACAGATTATCAATGATTCGTCGTTGGTCCGATGCGAGGCCGATGTTATGATTTGCGCGAGGACTCATAACATGGAGAACGATTATTATGTGCTGGCGCACGGACAGGCCAGCAAAGAACGTGCAGACCTTCGCGTACAGATTGATAAGCTTCTTGCCCGTGACGGAAAGCTCGAAAAGCTTGTGGAATGCCTGAAGGAGTTCATCCCGGGAGCGGAACTCGGAGAAGCAACTTCCGAGCATCAGCATGCCGGCTCAGACGGTCATTCGGGTGACGGACATCATCACGAGGGGCACTGATTCCGCCCACACACGACTACGTTTTGCTCGTCGCATCGAAAAATTCAAGCTGCAGAGATCAGTAAGCTGCGATGCCGGTGATGTGCTGGCCCAGGATGAGCGCGTGGATGTCGTGCGTTCCCTCGTAGGTCTTCACGGATTCGAGATTCATCATGTGGCGCATGATCGGGTAGTCCTCGGTGATGCCATTGGCGCCGAGGATGTCGCGAGCCATGCGCGCGGATTCGAGCGCCATCCATACATTATTGCGCTTGGCCATTGAGATGTGCTGGTGGCCTACCGTGCCTGCGTCCTTCAGGCGGCCCACGTGCAGCGAGAGCAACTGCGCCTTGGAAATCTCGCTGAGCATCCAAACGAGCTTTTCCTGGATGAGCTGGTGCGAAGCGATGGGCTGATTGTGAAATTGCTTTCGGGTCTTCGCGTATTGGAGCGCCGTGTCGTAGCACGACATGGCCGCGCCGATGGCGCCCCAGCCAATGCCGTACCGCGCCTGGTTCAGACACATGAGGGGACTCTTGAGCCCGCCGGATCCGGGGAGCAAATTCGCGGCCGGCACATGCACGTCCTGCAGGGAAAGACCGCTGGTAACGGATGCGCGAAGCGACCACTTGCCGTGAACCTCATCAGCGCGGAAGCCCGGGCGGTTGGTCTCTACCAGAAATCCACGGACCAGATTGTCTTCGTCTTCCACTCTGGCCCAGATGACGGCGACATCGGCAATGTTGCCGGAGGTGATCCACATCTTCTCGCCATTGAGGATGTACTCATCGCCTGATATACGCGCCGTGGTGGTCATCCCGCCGGGGTTGGAGCCAAAGCCGGGCTCAGTAAGGCCGAAACAGCCAAGCTTTTCTCCCTTGGCGAGGGCCGGGAGCCACGCATTTTTCTGCTCGTCCGAGCCGAAGGCGTATATCGGGTACATCACCAGCGCCGATTGCACGCTGACGAAGCTGCGCAGTCCGGAGTCGCCGCGCTCGAGTTCCTGCATCACCAGGCCATACTCGACGTTAGACATGCCGGCACAGCCGTAACCCTCGAGGCTTGCGCCGAAGAAACCAAGCTCGCCCATCATGGGCACGAGCTCACGCGGAAACCGCTCGGTGCGAAAGCATTCCTCAATGATGGGGACAATATTGTCTTCGACGAAATCGCGTGCGGTACGGCGGACGAGGAGCTCGTCTTCACTGAAGCTGGAGTCGAGGTGTAGAAAATCAAACCCCTGAAATTTAAAAGCCATCATTACACCTTGCCAATCTGTGGTGCCAAACCTGCAAGGCTAGCAGATGGCGCTTGGGGCGTGCCACATCACCTCGCTGGGCCGAGCAATTATCCAGTAATTCGGGCATTTCTGTGTATCGGTCAGCGAAACCGCGACGTGTGATGTGCTTTGGCACGAAAGAAATCAGGCAGCCTTGAGGTGCGATTCGAGGAGCACCATCAGTTCGGCCTCTTCCTGTCGGAGCGCGTGAGTCTTTGCATCTCGTTTGCCGGCCGACTCGAGCATCTTCAGAAGTTCGCCAGAGGTGTAGCACTCGAGTACGGCGGGATGGACGTAGCACTTGCGGCAGACGGCGGGAGTGTTGCCAAGTTTTTCGGCCACATTCTTGATGGCCTCTACGATGTTCCTCTTCGCCTGTGTCTCGGATTCGAAGGCTTCGAATTCACGCAGGGCGAGGCAGGCGAGGACGGTGCCCGCCCAGGTGCGGAAATCCTTTGCGGTGAACTGCTGCTCGGTGATGGAGCGGAGATAATCGTTCACGTCAGAGGAGTCGACAGCACGGAGAGATTCATCTTCGTCGATGTATTGAAAAAGCTCGTAGCCCGGTAGATCGAGGCAGCTCTTCACGATTCTTGCAAGGCGGCGATCATTCAAGGCGATGGTGTGGCGTTTACCGCTTTTGCCCTGAAATTTGAAGCGGACCTTGGCGCCCTCCACGTCTACATGCTTGTTGCGCATGGTAGTCAGGCCGTACGAGTGGTTTTCTTTGGCGTATTCTGCATTGCCCACGCGGATAAAGGTTGTTTCAAGCAGTTGAACAATGGTTGCAAGGATTTTTTCGCGAGGAAGGCCGGGAAGGGCAAGGTCCTTTTCGACACGCGCGCGGATCGCGGGTAGAGCGTCACCGAAGAGCTTCATGCGTTCGTACTTGTTTTCGTCGCGTACCTCGCGCCATCGCGGGTGATAACGGCTCTGTTTGCGGCCGCGGGCGTCGCGACCAGTTGCCTGGAGATGTCCATTGAGGCGCGGACAGATCCAGACATTCGACCATGCCGGGGGGATGGCGAGAGACTTGATGCGCGCAATCTCATCCTTGTTGCGGATGGCCTTGCCATCGGGATCGAAGTACTGAAAGCTCTTGCCTCGGCGTTTGCGAGTGATGCCGGGCTTGGCATCGCTGACATAGCGGAGGCCGGCTAATCGGGAAGACTCGACTGGATCAAGACTCACTTCGGTTGTGGATGACATGGACCCTGATGAATGGGCGCCATTGGCGCTGCCCGATCAAACCTTTGAATGCTTGGATGCCGGAATCGGAGGGCGTGGATTTTGCGGGGGCGTCGAGCGGCCTTATTCGTCCGCGCCCTGATCGTCACCATAGGTCGGATAGGGCTGCGGCTCGTTGCTGGTGGACATTCCTGCAAGTGTCTTGAGGTCGGCGAGGACTTCGTTCCAGCGGGCTGGATCTTTCTTCGTGGATATGGGGAGATTCAGATCGGAATAGTACGCCTCGACATCGTTCTTAACGCCCGGTGGGATGGGGCGGTCCGGCCTTGCGACCAGTTTGTGCAGCAGGCTGGCATAGGTGGAGTCGGTGAGCGAATATCCTCCGGGTTCTACCACACGGCCTGTATCAAGATCGCGGTTGGGGAGCGGGTGGCGGTGATCATGTTGAATCAGGGCCGGGGGGCCGTTGAGCACAAGGCTGGTCAGCGGAGAGGGCGGAGCGGTGGAACGTGCGCTGATAGGGGTGAACGCCGCCAGGATGAGGCGGAGATCCGTGGTCGCAACGGCCACGCTGTGTGCGTAATCTTCCTCCGTTTTCTGCGTCGGGCCCTTGATGTTGACCAGCGCAAGCGGGCCAATCTTGGGCAAGATGAAGATGAGGCAGGCGATCAAGTGAGTTTCGATTCCTGCCTTGTGCCTGTAAGCTTGCCAGTTGTTTTCCTGGGCGACGGCGCTCGCTTCCTTTTCAAGTTCAACTACGGCAGGTGTAGTTGGATCGGGCGGCTCGCCGTTGCGGTGCAGCAAAGTGAGGGCGTAAGCAATGCGCGGAATAAAGGTCCGCGTCGCGAAACGGTAGTCGCGGACGTTGATAAGGCGGCCGCGCCGCAAGCCGAAGTTCTCAGTAATCCCATAGGTCTGATAGAAGGCGAGGGCAAGCTGACGCGTGGAGACCCGCAGGCCGATGTGCCGCAGGAAAGGCAGAGGCGCAACGCGGTGATGCGCGATTTCGTTGATGTCGAAGGCGAATTCGGTCTGTACGTGCTGGTGCTTGCCTTCCGCGTAGCTCACCGAGGAACCATACTTTGCGCGCAGCTTGGGAAACTCCTGCGGAACTGCGAGGTTGGTGGCCTCGGCGTGCCCGATGGAGTCGCCGATGTAGTGGGAGAGCGCCCCGATGGCAAAGGCCAATTCGTCGGCGTCGTGGGCATTGCGCAAGAGATTGACGACAAAGTCTCCTGAGCGGACGTAGTGTGTCAGGTTCGAGAATGACTGGTCGCCGAATGGATAGTAGCCGATGTCCTGGATCACGCAGCCACCGTACGCGTAGGCGCGAGCGCGGTCGAGCTCAGCGGGAGTGAGGTTGGGATAGCGACTCAGAAGCAGGGGAACGATTGAGTCTTTCCACGTAAGGTCGATGAGCTGTTCGTGCGTAAGCAATGAATAAGCCCAAGTAGGGCGCGGCGACAATGTGAGAGCGAGAAGCGCCAGCAGCGCAAAGATTCGAAGGTGCCCGCGTCTCATAGATCTCCGAAGGATAATCCGACGTCGCAACGGCAAGACTGAAAAGAACGCCGCAGGACAGCACAGCTGTGTGTCATTGTACTGACCCCGCGAAGATCTACGAAAATTGCGTATGCACTCCCAACCGTGACTGGCCTATTCAATAAACTCGCGCACGAAAGGGTCCTGGCTGTGGACCAGTTCATGCAGGGAACCATCAAAGATGAGCCGCCCTTCGGAGAGCATCATGAATGTGGTCTTCAAATCGAATTGATCTTTTGGCAGAGGCACCATGCGGTCCTCCGCGGGCTCGAAGCGGTGACTGCACATTGTGAAAGCATCTTGCAGTCGGTGCGTCACGAGCACTGACGGAGTGTGATAGACATCGCGTTGCTTCACAATCAGTTCGATGATTGTGGTCGAGGTGACGGGATCAAGGCCGCCGGTTGGCGAATCATAAAGCAGAAGTTGAGGATTGTGGATCAGGGCGCGGGCAATCGCGACACGACGCCGCATTCCTCCTGAAAGGCTGCCGGGATAGAGGCTGAATGTCTGCTCGAGTCCTACAAAGCGAAGCTCCTCACGAACACGGATATCGATTTCCTCATCCGGAGCCTCTTCCTGAATGAGTTGGTAAGCGACATTATCCCGCACAGCTAGCGAGTCGAAGAGAGCGCCTTCCTGAAAGACCATCCCGGTTCGAGTGCGCAGGTGGAAAAGCTGCTGCTCGGGAATGCTCGAAATCTCTTCGCCGAAAAGATGGATGGAACCGGAGTCCGGACAAAGAAGCCCATTGGCAAGCTTGAGAAGAACGCTTTTGCCGACCCCGGCGGGGCCAAGCAAAATGCGCGTCTCATCTGGTTGTACCGAAAAGCTCACGTCTTCAAGCACCGGGTGATCGAACCCGATTGAGACGTTGCGAAACTCAAGGACCGGTCCGGCGGTTGCAGAACCGTCGCCGAGCGTTGGCGCGGTGGAAGAAGTGGAGTTTGTCATCAGCCGAAGATGGTCAACATGATCTGGGTGACGAGGAAGTCAACAAAAATGATCAGCACAGACGAGACAACGACGGCCTTGATGGTCGATCGCCCCACGCCTTCGGTTCCTCCTGTTGTCTTGAGGCCGTAGAAGCAGCCGATAGTGGCGATGATGAACCCGGAGAAGAGCGGCTTGATCAGCCCCTGCATGATGTCGCCAACGGTCAGGTACTCATACGCCATGGAGAAGTACTGCGTGCCGTTCTGATGATTCATGAAGACGGTGACCGCCGCACCGCCAAGAATGCCGAAAAAGTTGGCAACAATGGTGAGAAAGAAGAGCATGGTCACGCAGGCGAAGATACGCGGGGTCACCAGCTTGCGCATGGGATCGACGCCAAGAGCGCGCATGGCGTCAATCTGCTCGGTGACGACCATGGATCCGAGTTCGCTGGCCATTGAGGAAGCGTTCCGGCCTGAAACCATGATGCCGGTCAGCACCGGGCCGAGTTCACGGATCATCGAAGTGCTGACAAACCTGCCCGTGACGGCAGCGGCCCCGAACTGAGACAATGTAGCTGCAGATTGCAAGGCAAGAACGCCCCCGGTAAAGAATCCAGAGAGCAGCACAATGGAAGCCGAACCGAACCCGATAATGTCGGATTGCACAAGAAAGTCGGGCCAGTAAATAGGCGGACGGAAAATATTCGTGGCGCCGCGATAGGCAAAGAGCGAATAAGCCTGCACTGTTTCAACGATGTTCTTGGCGGTATTCTCGACCGATTGGAATGCCATGTAGTTGTCGCACCGTAAGTTGCAGGATAAGGGCTACTTGTCCTCTCTCGACAGCATAGCGCATCCCACGCCGTCCGCAGGCAATTGAGGATGCTGGCAAAGCCGGATTAAAAGATCCTGCCAGATGAAATTGTGGAATTGATCTGCCTTGACCTTGGTAAGTTCTTGAACGCATTGACAGTTCTGCACGTTTTCGTTGAGCAGACGGCTCAGCGGCATTTTGCATCTAATCGCTAAGTGCCCGCTGGGGAATCTAAGGGAGAATTATGCACTCGTTTCGCTTGCGATTGATCCTTGCGCTTATTGCAGGCGTGACCTTGCTCTCAGCGGCATCGACCTACTTTGAAGTGCTCGAGCATAAGCATGTTCTCCGGCAGGAACTTGAATGGCGTTCCAGCTGGATGGGAACAAGTCTCAAGCCTCAATTGGAGCAAGCTTTCGCACAGGACAATTCAAGTGTTTTCCCCGCGCTGACGGCAAATGCAAAGTCTCAAACCGGAGCATTGGGAGTTGGAGTCTACGATCCGCAGGGCCGCATGATTTCTTCCGTCGGCGCTCCAGCTGTTTTCGACGCACTGGCACACGCGCCCTTTGAAGCCCTCGCCAAGAAGACTCCTGTCGCGTCTCTATCGCGCACCAACGTGGAGCGATCGCTCAAGAAGGGCGTTCAGGTCAACGCATTCGGTCACACCGGCGACATTCAGTGGTTGGAGGAGGTGTTTCCGCTGCACAACGGAGACCACCTCGTTGGAGCATTGGTCGTCCTCGTCGATGCAGGATATATCCGGGATCAGAGTTTCGATCTTTGGCGAAGGAGTTTCTGGTGGATCGTTGCCACCGTGGTGTTGATTGTCACCGTAACCTTCGTGATGGTGCGCTGGTTCCTGATGCGTCCGCTGATGCGCGTGGCCGAACGGTTGCGGCGCCTGCGCATGGGGCACTTCGAACGGGGGCTGTCGCCCGGCTCGACGGAGATGAGTATCTTCAGTCCGCTGGCTCGCGAAGTGGAGACGATGGCGCAGAGCTTGATTGCGGCACGCGCCGCCGCGGCGGCTGAAGCGCGACTGCGTGATGCAGGGGAGCACTTCTGGACGCCGGAGCGGCTTGCCGTGCATATGAGGAGCAAAGCGAGCGGCAGGATTTTTGTCGTGTCGAATCGAGAGCCGTACATGCACGTCCGCGAAGGGCGTCAAACGATCTGCGTGGTGCCGCCCAGCGGCCTGGTCACTGCCATTGAACCTGTGTTGCGCGCATGCGACGGAGTCTGGGTGGCGAGCGGAAGCGGCAGCGCCGATCGCGAGAATGTCGATGAATTCGATCGGTTGCGTGTTCCGCCCGACGACCCGAAATATACGCTGCGACGTGTGTGGCTCTCGGCTGAAGAGGAATCGCGTTATTATGACGGGTTTGCAAATGAGGGTCTGTGGCCGCTTTGCCATATCGCGCATACGCGCCCGATCTTTCGTGCATCTGACTGGGAGACCTATCAGCGGGTCAACGAGAGATTCGCCGCGGCGCTTCTTGATGAAATGAAAGGCAGCGCGGAACCACTTGTCTTTGTGCAGGATTATCATTTCGCGCTGTTGCCCAGGCTCATCAAGACGGCGCGTCCTGACGCCCGCGTGGCAATCTTCTGGCATATTCCCTGGCCCAATCCCGAAGCATTCGGGATCTGTCCATGGCAGGCGCAATTGCTGGATGGTTTGCTCGGAGCTGACCTGATCGGTTTCCATATTCCGCTGCATTGCCACAATTTTCTTTCGACTGTGGACCGTGTGCTTGAAGCGCGCACAGACCGTGAGCATATGACGGCGCGGCGTGCGGGGCACACCACTGCGATCAGGCCGTATCCGGTCAGCGTGGCCTTCAGCGGTGGAATTCCAAGTTCGCTGCGCGTGATTGTTTCAGAGAGAGAAGACGACCGCAAGGAAGAGCGGCGGGCGATGCTCTCTGAATTCAACGTGCGTGCAGAGACCATTGCGGTCGGCGTGGATCGGCTCGATTATACGAAAGGAATCGTCGAGCGGCTGCTCGCGATCGAGGAACTGCTGCAGGAGCATCCGTGGCATCGCGAACGGCTCACGATGGTGCAGATTGCGGCACCCAGCAGAACGCGTATCCAGAGCTACGCTGATTTGCGCAAGAGAGTTGACGAAGAGGTGAGGCGCATCAATCATCGCTTCCAGACCTCGCGTTGGAAGCCCGTGGTGTTGATCGATCGCCAGTGCAATCACGAAGAAGTCAACCGCTGGTACCGCATCGCCGATGTCTGCCTGGTGACTTCACTGCACGATGGGATGAACCTGGTGGCCAAGGAGTTTGTGGCCGCGCGTGACGACGAAGACGGTGTGCTGGTTCTCAGTAAATTCACGGGAGCCGCGGTCGAGTTGCGAGATGCTCTAATTGTGAATCCCTACGATGTTGCCGAGGTGAGTGAGGCGATTCATCGCGGCCTCGAGATGCCTCGTGATGAACGCAGGCTGCGCATGCAGGAGATGCGCAAGCAGGTGATGGAGCACAATATTTATCGCTGGGCTGCAATGGTGCTTGGGGATCTGCGGGATGTTCGGCTGGAAAGTCCGGACTCCGCTGAAACCTATGCCGGACCCGGAAACGAGTCGGTGGTGTCCATCGACCCCTACCGTAAAATGGCTTAGAATGCGACAGGATTTGAAGCAGATAGAACTAGAGAAGCTGGAAACCTTTTTTTACTCGGTGCAATGCGCCCAGGCTCCGCTGCTGCTGTTGGACTACGATGGGACGCTTGCCGATTTCCGCATCAATCGATTTGAAGCGCGGCCGTGGTCCGGCGTACGCGAACTGCTTACGATCATTCAGCAAGACAAGCGCACGCGGCTAAGGGTGATCACAGGTCGCCCTGCCGGCGAGATCAACACCATGCTCCAGTTGCCGGAACCGGTCGAGGTGTGGGGTCTGCATGGTGCGGAGCGGCTGTTCGTCGACGGCACACGCGAGATGCAGGAAGCTCCGCCGGAGGCACGCGAGAAGCTGGATGAACTCCGCGAGCAATTGCGGCGCTATGCGCTTGGCGGGTTGTTCGAGGACAAGCCGAATGCGGTGGTGATGCACTGGCGCGGGCATTCGCAGCGGCAAGCGAAATCGATCGAGCAGAAGACACGGGCGCTCTTTGAGCCGGCAGCGCAGGTGACTGGGTTGTCGCTACTGCCATTTGAAGCCGGCATCGAGTTGCGCGCAGGACGCGATAAGGGCGGTGCAGTGCAGGCCATCGTGGAGCAGGTGGAGCCGGACGTGCCGGTAGCGTATCTGGGAGACGATCTCACCGATGAGTCTGCATTCTGCTCGATCAATCAAACACCGAATCCTCATCTAAGCGTGCTGATGCGAAGAGAATGGCGCGAAACCGCTGCGGAAGTATGGCTGCAGCCGCCTGATCAACTGAGGTGGTTTTTGCGTCGTTGGGAGATGGCGTTGAGCGGTCCTGGAACGTCGGCGCTGCGCGTTGCAGAGCCGACGGAGATCCGCCTGCGGGCTTAAAGATTATTCCTCATTATTCACGGCCGCGTTTGCGGATCTCAATGTTGAGGCGCTTGATCTTCTGGTTCAGCGTCGAGAGCGGAATGTGGAACTGCTCCGCGGCATCGGTCTGATTCCAGTTGCAGCGCTCCAGTTTCTCAACGATGATGCGACGCTCGATGTCTTCGAGGATGTCAAAAAGCGAGGCATTGGGGTTGTGCTCGAGAAGCGCGTCCTGGAAGCTTCGCCCCGTGATGTGACCCGGCAGCAGTTCCGATCCGATGACAGGGCCGGACGAAAGCACGACGCCCCGCTCAATCGAGTTCTCAAGCTCCCGCACGTTGCCTGGCCACTCGTAGTCGATCAGTGCGCGCAACGCGTCGGCGGAGAGCCTGCGCGGAGAGAGGCCGTTTTCGTTGGCGTAGAACTCCAGGAAGTGATTGACAAGCAGCGGAATGTCTTCGCGGCGCGCGCGCAGCGGCGGTAGATCGACCATGATTACGTTGAGGCGATAGAAGAGGTCCTCGCGGAACTTGCCTTCGCGAACAGCCTGCCGCAGATCGATGTTGGTGGCCGCGATGATGCGCACGTCAACCTGGATCTCCTGGATTCCGCCGAGATGCATGAAGCGTCGATCCTGCAGCACGCGCAGAATCTTCGCCTGCGTGTCGGAGCCCATGGTGGCAATTTCGTCGAGGAAAAGCGTGCCGCCGTTGGCGACTTCGAACAGGCCTTTTTTCGAGGCGATCGCAGAGGTGAATGCGCCTTTTACGTGGCCGAAGAGCGTCGACTCGAGCAACTCGGTCGGCATGGCACCGGTGTTGATGGGCACGAATGGCTTGTCGCGGCGCGGCGAGTTGGCGTGAATGGCCTTGGCGATCAGTTCCTTGCCGGTTCCGCTTTCGCCCTGGATGAGAACGGTGGAACGGCTCGGCGCCACCTGCGAGATCAGGTCAAAAACGCGCAGCATGATTTCGCTCTTGCCAACGATGTTGGCGAAGTTGTAGCGCTGCTTCAGGGTGCGCTTGAGCTGGAGGTTTTCTTCTTCGGCCTTGTAGCGCGCGACGGCGGAACGAATGTCGGCAAGCAGTTTCTCATTGTCCCACGGCTTTTGAACAAAGTTCTCAGCCCCGGCACGGATGGCGTCGACGACATTTTCGACGGTACCGTACGCGGTGATCATGATGACCGGCGTCTCGGGTTGTCGCTCCTTGATCTGCGGAAGCAGATCGAGTCCGCTCTGGCCGGGCAACGCAAGGTCGAGCAGGACAAGATCAAAGCTCTCCATTTCGAGCATGCGCAGGCCCTGTTCGCCGTCGGGAGCAGTCTTGATCGAATAGCCTTCGAGCGAAAGCAACACTTCGAGCGACTCGCGGATGCCGCCTTCGTCATCGATGACGAGAATGCTTCCAGCAGCGGAACCGGACGAGAAGACTGAACCGGATGGAGGGAGATTTAGGGACTGATCAACTTCAGACATGTACCGATTTCCTTAAGAGCGGGAATTCAAGGTGGAAGGTTGTGCCGGCGCCAATGGCGCTTTCGACATGAATCTTGCCTGCATGCTCCTGAATAATCCCGTAGGAAACGGAAAGTCCAAGACCTGTGCCACGTCTCTCGCCTGGTCTGGGCGTGGTCTTTGTGGTGAAGAAAGGATCATAGATGCGTTTTAGATGTTCCGGCGCGATGCCCGAACCGGAGTCGGATACAACAGCTTCGACATGTCCATTGACCAGCGTGGCGATCCGCAACCTGCCGCCGCCTGGCATCGATTCCTTGGCGTTCAGAAGAAGATTAAGAAAAACCTGCTGCAATTTGCCGGGGTTGCCATGAATCGGCGGCAGATTTTCGATCAGTTCGGTGTCGACGACGACCTGCGCCGTCTTGAACTGGTGCTCCAACAGCGAAAGCGTATCGCGAATGACCTGGTTGAGATTGGTTTCGCGGAACTCGGTGGTAGAGGTGCGCGAGAAATTCAACAGGCCATTGGCAATCTCAGAGGCACGGAAGCTCTGTTGCGTAATCTTTTCGAGCACAGGGCCGAGGCGGGCATCGCCGCGCATCTGCTTTGACAGCATCTGCGAGTACGAGGAGATGACGGCGAGAGGCGTGTTGATCTCATGCGCGACGCCTGCGGCTAGCAAGCCGATGGAACTCAGCTTGTCGGCCTGTGCCAGTTGCGTTTCGAGCGACACGCGCTCGGTGATGTCGTCCACCAGGACGATGCGGCCCACGATGATGAAGTCTCGCGAAAGCAAGGGAGCAATGGCGATGTTGACCGTCCGCTGTTCGCCGGCCTTGGTGGTGAGGTGGAATTTGTAGAGATGGTGCACGCCCGGTTCGTTGCGGAAGCCCTCGATCGCCGAAACAAATTCATCGGGGAAGACCGTCCCGAGTTTCTGGCCGAGCGCTTCAGCGCGGCTCACGGCATACATGGCTTCCATTTGCGCATTCCAGCTCTCGATGCGGTCTTCGAGGTCCAGGGCGAGAATGCCGACGTTAATCGATTCAACGATATTTTCGTTGAACTCCTTCAGCCGCTCGAACTCGCTGATCTTCACTTCAAGCTGCGCATAGAGGCTCGCATTTTGCAGTGCAATGCCGATATAGCTTGCCAGCGACTCGAGCAGTTCCACGTCCTCGCTGGAAAGGAAGTCGCCGCCGGTGGTGCGGCCCAGCCCGATCACGGCGATGGTGCGCGTGGTCGAGCCGTCCTGCACGCGGCACGGCAGGTAATAGTTCAGGTCGAGCAAAGAGGCCGCGCGCTGCTGTTCGGGTGGCAGATGTAGCGCCTGCTGCGCGTTCTCGAGGAAGATGTGCGTATGGTCGAGCGCCGCACGGTCGAAATCGAGGAAGCCGAGAGCCAGTTTGCGCTCGGTGGCGGTCGAGAGCAGGCCATGCGACGCGGCAAGGCGCATGCCTCCGGAGGGCTGCGAGAGGAAGACGGCAACCCGGGATACAAGAAGAGTGCGCGGAAGCCGCTCGACGATTGATTCGAGCAAGGCGTCCAGATTCGTTTCAGAATTGAGGCCGCGGCCGAATTCAACCAGGGCCTTGCGATAGTCGTACTTCTGCCGGTCGAATGCCTTGTCGACCCAACCTTGAATGCGGCGCTTCAAAGGATCGAAGAGAGCGGCCGTCACGAGAATGGCAACGGCAAACGCCCATTTGCTGATGGCCTCAGGCAGGCCGTTATGGATGAGTTGAGCGACCAGCGCGATAACGCCGAAGTAGGCGCCGAGCAGGGTTGCGGTGGCGAGGGTGTAGGCCACGCCGCGCTTGAAGATCAGGTCGGTATCCATCAGCCGATAGCGGATGATGGCCCAGCAGAAGGTCAGCGGAAGAAAGACCAGCGAGAGTCCAGCCAGCTTGGTCAGCAAGCTCGGCATGCGAATGTCGAGCAGGAACGGAATTGCGTAGAGCAGAGTGAAGGGACCGACCGCCAGCCACGCGCCGCGATACAGCCATTTGAGCTGTTGGCGGAGCAAGGGCGTGTTGGCACGGCTATAGCTTATCGAGAACAGAGTCGCGGCCAGCACGTAAAAGGCGGCGATGTACCCGTAGTTGATCTGATTCAGGCGCTGGAGCAGGACACCGGTGGCCTGCCAGCGCAATTGAGCCGTGACCCAAAGACCTATCAGCGCGATGCCCGGCGCATACAGAATCGGAAGGAGCCAGCGTCTTCCGCCATCCTTCAGCCGCTCCTCAGGGAAGCTGATGGCGAAGTGCAGGAACAAAGCAGGCTGCAAGGCTCCTGCAATGATGTTGCTCCAAAACACTGTCTTATCGATGAAATCCAGCTGGCCGGTGTACTTCAGCGCGTTCAGAGCGAAGGAAACCAGGCAGAAAAGATAGAAATGGAGCGCGCGCGGGGCGGTCCAGCGGCGAAAGAGCACGTATATGCCGATGGCCAGGTAGATGACGCCGATGAGGCGCAGACCCAGGTACGAGCTGCGATCTTTTGCCTCCGGATAGACAATGACTGGTGTGTCCAGAGGTTGTCCATCCCGCGTAATGGAGTAATCAGCTTTACCGTATGCGCCGGTGCGGTAGAGTTCGCGCTCGAAGTCCGGGAGCCGCGTTACCTGGGCACCATTGACCGCCGTGAGCAGGTCGTTTTTGTGGATGCCCGCTAGTTGTCCAGGGCTGTCAGGAATGACCTTGGTGGCCTGCAGGCCGCCGGATGACTCAGCCCACCAGACGCCGTCATCGGGCTGCTGGAAGTTGTTTTCCTGCCTGAAATTCAACACGGCAAGGATCACCAGGCCGACCGTCGCGAGGGCCAGCAGTGTCGCCTGCAACCGGTTAAATAGGCTCGTGTCCATACCGAGGGAGTTGCGGTTCACTTGAGTGAAAGCACGCGAGTTGCCATGCGGATCACGCCCCACACCCATCGGTACCATCCCGGCAAATCACACAGATTGCGCAAGATAGAGACGTTCGCGTGATCATGATGTCAACCTGTCCGATGTGGATTTCGGAGAAAAATGCAGAAAACAATAGGTGCGATACGTGCGGAGGAATTCACCTACCGAAATCAATATCAATTCTAAATGCGAAATCCTTCGACGAAAACCACCGAATTTACACGCTTTGTGCCGCTTCGCTGTTGCTCAAGACCGGGGAGTTAGCGCTGTCCGTAGGTCGCCTTGGGGCCGTGCTTGCGTTGGTAATGATGGTCGCTGACGTGGGCAGGAACGGATTCGACGGCGGAGTTGAGGAGAGTGGCTCGAAGCGCCAGTCGGGCGATGTACTCAAGAACGTCTGCATGCTCGACGGCCTCCGCGGGCGACTTTCCCCACGCAAAGGGCGCGTGGCCGGCAACAAGGACGCCCGGAACGGCGATGGGGTCGAGCTGATCCTGGCGGAAGCGACGGACGATGACTGCTCCCGTATTGCGGACATAGCCAGACGCGACCTCCTCGGCGGTGAGTGGATCGGTGAGCGGAACAGGGCCGTGGAAGTAATCGGCATGCGTGGTTCCCAGGCAGGGGATCGGGCGGCAGGCTTGGGCCCAGGACGTTGCGAACTCAGAATGCGTGTGGACGATGCCGCCCAGCTGCGGAAATTCGCGGTAAAGCAGGGTATGGGTGTCGAGATCGCTCGAAGGGCGCAGGTGGCCGTCGAAAATCTTGCCGTCGAGATAGGTGACGACCAGATCGGCGGCAGTGAGGCTGGCGTAATCGACGCCGCTGGGCTTGATGACCACGAGCGGTCCGGACCCATCGATACCTGCACGACTGATGCCGCTGGCGTTGCCGAAGGTGTGCGGGGCAAGGCCGCGTCGTGCGATTTCCTGATTGGCTTCAAGAACCTGCTGGCGTAATGACTCGAGGAGCATCGTGCATCCTGCTGCGGAGGGAGGAGGCTGAAGAATCCCTCTTGGAATCAACGACAGTTTAGTGCAATTACCTTGTTCCGGCATAAAGCTCTTGTTTATGTGACCCTGCGTGCATGCTGCGAAGCGCGGCTTCGGTCGGAATGACAAAGCGGGAGAGTTAGCGCTACGCGATTGGTGCAGCTTGCCGACGGTTGCTCGTGACCGCTGCGACTCGCGTGGTCAGCAATGCACGGTCGGGGATACGGGTTGAGAGCGCAATCCGTGACATTGCACCGGGAATCAACGACAACAACGTGGGAGCAATCGCTCGAGCAGCGGGGGTAACCATCGCTCGCGAGAGCCCTGATGCAAACCTCATGCTCGTTCGAAGCTGTTCTGTGACGCTGAGGAGATACTCGTCTGGGCTTTTGCCTTCAAGATACATCTCCGCTGCGAGGAGGCCGGTGTGCAGGGCGATCGACATCCCGTCGCCGGTGAACGAAGGGATCACCGCCGCCTGGTCTCCCACACGCCATATGCCATTTGCGGGGCCACCGAGATGACCGTAGGGAATCGGCGAAATTGCCAGAGGTTTCAGCCAGCATGGCTCGGCATTTGTGAGCCGCTCGTGAAGGGCCGGCAATTCATTCTGCATTGACCGCAACAACCCTTCCCAGCCGCCGAGAAGACGCAACCTACTTCGGCGCACGACCAGGCACAGATTGGCTGTAGCGTCCTCGACAATCGTAAGACCCCCATAGCCACCGCGAAAAAGAAACAACTCCATTGCTCCGCGAAGAATCTCGGATTGCGCCGGTGCCAAACGCCAATGCATTTTGAAACCGACAAGGTCTGCCTGCGTCGCTCCGCCGCGTTCCCATGCGTTCAGGTCGTGTTTTCCGGTTGCCAGAAAAACGTTGGCTGCCTGGATCGTTTCTCCACCCCGAAGACGCACGGTCCAGCAGCGATTCAGCGCTTCCAGACGTTCAACGCATGCGCCGCGGCGCACGACGCTTCCCGCTTCCTGCGCCTTGACCAGAAGAGCGTCGTCCAGAATGCGCCGGGAGAGCGACAGCGCGGTGAAAGGAAGGCGCGCTCCAACGTTCCTCGTGCCGGAATGGAGTCGCACGCGCTGAATGGCATGAGCGCCGAGATCGAGCGGCTCGATCCTGGCTTGCCGCAGATAATGAATGGCCTCTGTGCTGAGAAATTCGCCACAGACTTTGTGGTGCGCCTCGCGCTCCTTTTCGAGCAGCACGACTTCGCGGCCCGCGGCTGCAAGCTTCAGCGCGACCATCGACCCGGCCAGTCCGCCGCCGATTACCAGATTCTCCACAGAACTGCGAGTCTTCATCGCTGCGGCTTCTTTCGTCCCACGCACAGGCGGGCCGGTGCGAATCCTTCAACTGCGACTGCATCTCTTGAAATTCCCGCCGCGGCACACATGATTCGCCAGTCCTGCGACACAAATGCGCGGGCGATGGAAACGGGGCCATCGTGCTGGACAAAGGGATGCAACCCGGCGAGCTTCGAGAACGCTTTGAAGAGATGATAGGGAATCGGTGCGCGCGAAAGGTCGTTGATGAACCATCCCACGCGCGCATGTTCCTCCATCCACTGGAGAAAACGGATAGTGTCACTTTCCACCAGGTGATGGGTGAATAGCGAGCTCACGACGATATCGATGGGGCCGGTGCTCCGAAAACTGAAAACATCGGCGGCTACCCATTCGATCGCGCTTGTCTTTGGCGTGGCCTCAGCTGCAATCGATATCGATTCCGGATTGAGGTCGCAGCCTGTCAACATCATGCGGATCTTATGCTCCTGGGCCCAGGCTTCAATTCGCCGCAGCGTGTCGCCGTATCCGCAGCCTACGTCGATGATCCGCACCGGCGCTTTGGATCGCTGCAATTCGAGAGACTGGAGCCAGTTGAGAGTGGGCCTGTATGCCAGGAACCAGCGGTTCACTTTGCTGAGATCGCGGAGACAGGCCTCCATCACTTCGCGAGTGCATGGCGCGTCCATCAGCTCCGTCAGCTGCGCGCGCTTGCTGAAGTCAAGTACATCAGGCGGCATGGAAGAGCATCGTCTCCGCAGTCACTCCGGGCCCGAACGACATCGCGCAGCCTTGCTGCCCAGAGCGCGCCTGCTTCAAGATGCTGTGCAGGACAAACATTACGGTTGCAGACGACATGTTGCCGAAGGAGCTTAGAATTTCACGAGATTGGCGCAGAGAATCTTCGCGCAGCCCAAGGCCCTTTTCGACAGCATCGAGCACGGTTCTTCCCCCGGGATGTACGGCCCAAAGATCGATCTCCAGCGGATCCTTTCCCTGTGTGATCATGGGTCCCACTTCTTTCATGGCTTTCGAGATCTCCCCGGGCACCTGGCCTGATAGGTGCATGTCAAATCCCATTTCCCGAATTTTCCAGGTGATCAGATGACTGGTTTGCGGAATGCGCAGGGCACGAAAACTGTCGATGCAAAGTCCGGCAGGGTTGGCGCTCACCAGGCAGGCGGCGCAGCCATCGGCGAAGAGCAGAAACGACAGCAACTGATCGAGTTCCTGTGTCTGCTGCATGTGCAGGGAGCAGAGCTCCAGATTCAAAATCAGAACGTGAGCATCGGGCACCGAGCGCACAATGTGATGCGCAGATTTCAATGCGTTGATTGCGGCGTAGCACCCCATGAATCCAATCATGGTTCGTTCCACTGACGGACTCAATCCGAGATGATCCACAATGTCGTAATCGAGACCCGGGGCATAAAGCCCGGTGCAGGAGGTCACGATGACGTGCGAGATCCGCGTGCGCTCCTCGGCCGTTAATCCAAGTTTTTTCAATGCACATGCTGCGAGTTGCGGCGCGAACTTTTCAAAGGCCTGCATGCGACGAGCAGTTCCTGGAAAGCTTCCCGTGAAGTAGAGATTTTCAGAATCTCTCCAATCTCCGTTGTCACCTGCGATCGGCTGCAAAAATGAGAAGCGGTGTTCAATCGCCGACATTCGCACCATGCGCCGGAAAAGCGACCGCATGGTTCCTTGCGGCAGCATGCCCTCGGCAAAGTCGATGAATGGTCGATGCACATCGTGCGGCGGTACCGACGTCGCGATGCGATTGATGTAGGCAGATGTCACGCTGTACCTCAGTGGGCGAAATACTCCCTCTAGATATTGTTAGATTCACCGCGGCAGGAAAGTGTCATCCAAATGTAACGCTGATTTCAGCAAATCGTTGCGCAATCGAATAGGTGTTCAGCCCGTGAACATATGGCCTTTTGAATTACCACTGAACTCCCGGATACAGGCTGGGCCACCGGTAGGCGTGGAACTGGTAGGCATTGGGGGTAGTGCCCTGCCAGATTACCTGCGTCGCTTGGGGATTCAATTCCTGCACGATCGCCCCGGTCACCGCGGCGCTGAAGTTGGCATGGATATCGCCATTCGGGAGGAGGTCTGCGTTGCCTCCGAAGAAAGAAAAATAGCTCGGCGGAGGTTCATAGTGCGTCACCAGCGCGGCAGTCATGGCAGCTTCGTTCAACTCTAAGACAGGAACAGTGGAATAGCAGGTTGGCGTAGGCGGCTTGAGCGGCTGGCACAGAACCGGCCCACTCGGAAACATCCGATCGTTGCCATTGTCCATCAATCCCAGCCGAAACACGCCGGTGGTATTTGGTGAAAAGAAGCTCAAGCCGTGCTGCGCATAGAACCAGTCGGTGGGATCAATGCCACCTACCAGCTTGAAGTCACCACCTTCACCCAATCTCCACATCACATTGCCTGAGCCTGTGCCGTCGAGGAAGTTGATCTTGATGATCCAGTTCTGGTGACGGATCGACAAAAGAAGATTGTGATCGTCGCTCGAGTACACCATGTCGTTCGAGTGCGTCCAGTCAGGGAAGTTCATGGGATGCCGGTTGATGTCGAGATGATCGAAGGTATTCCAGACCCAGTCGGGATTGCCATTCTGGTCGACGTCGATGATGGCGTCACCGATTACGGAGGTGGTTCCCGGATATCCGGGGAGGTTGGTGTAGCTCTTGTTGTATGCCGCCAGCATGACCCAGTGGCCGTTGGGGAGCGCAATTACGCCGTGATGAAAGCTCTTGAACGCGTAGACATTTCCGCCAGCATCGCGCAGATTGGACGAAGCCAATTTCTGGTTCAGCGCGTCCATGGTGATCTCGCGAATCATGTTTCCCGCCAGATCGACTTCGCGAACATCATTCACAAGTCCGAGGGTTCCGTTCACCGTGGTCGACGAGAGATAGGAAATCAGCATCAGCATGTCGCCATTCGGCAAGAGCTGAATACCCTGGATCAAGTCGACGGTCGAGCCCTGGTAGAGATAGGACCAGATGATGTTGCCCTGCAAATCTGTCGCATATGCCTGGATCACGTTTGACGGGATCACTGTATTCCAAATCTCAATTCCCGGTTGAGGCATTCCGCCACTCGGAGTTGAAACCTGCACCGTCGGCGTAGGCGGCGGAGTTCCTGTCGTGCACGTGTGGTCAGAGTCGGCATACGTGGTTCCGTTGTCGAGCACGACATTGGCCCGCATGTGATAGAGAGTCTTGCCCATCATCCCGGCTACCAGCACTTTCACCGAGCCGCCGCTGGCAGCGCTTGCGACCTGCCACGTGTTGAGGCCATAGTCTGTCGTCTTTCCGAATTCGACAGATACTTTTCCTGACGAGGGAAGATTCATTGTGTATGCCGCTACAAGCGGGCTTCCGGTCGCGTCGGGGCAAGCTACCTGGCCAGCGGGAACAATGGCGGCAATGGCGGTGGCGTAATTCTGCGCCGGCGAGGAGGCAAGCGCAGCCGTGACTGAGATGTTCTCAGTTTGTGTGATAACTGCAGGTGCGGTGTAATTGCCCGCGGTATCCACCTGGCCGGTTGCGGGAACTCCGCCGCCGACGTTGTTGACGAGCCATTCAATGGTGCCGCCACCCGCGGCGGTTGCCGTGAATTGAAACTTCTGTCCCGGCGAAAGTGCTACATAAGTTGGGGAAATGGTGACGGACCCTTTTTGAATGGGATTGCCGGGGCCGCTGGGGATTTTTGCGTTCGGATTGATGAAGTAGCCGCAGCCGGACAAGAGAGCAGCAAGACAAAGGATGACCAGGGGAGCGGCCGAGAGAGGACAGCCTCGCTCAATAAATCGCAAGCCTACGCTTCGGCTGCGGAGCAGACGGCGGCCGATCCTTGGGGAAGTTCTCATCAGCCACTCTCGACCTTTAAAGGTGGGGAAGTCTCAGCTAAATACAACAGTAACCAGCGCTGAAGCTATTGACGGGTAGAGGTAGGAGAAGGGTGCTTGACCAGGTTGGATTTTTTGAAGGGCCACAGAGAATTCATTGTCGGGGCGAGACTGAGTTCAGCCGCGCTTGCGCAATTCATGTTCGACAACGCGCATCATTTCGGATTCGGGAGCGGGTTTGCCGGTCCAGATCTCGAACTGACGGGCACCCTGCTGTACGAACATCTCGAGGCCGCTGATTGCCGCGATGCCGCGCGATTTCGCAAGCTTGAGCAGCGGTGTTTCAAGCGGGTTGTAGATCATGTCAAAAACGAGACTTGCATTCAACTCGTTTTCGGCTAGCGGTAGCGGCTGTTTTGTCCCCGGCATACCAACCGGTGTCGCATTGATAATGACATCGAAGCGTTGTTTTGCCAGCAGTTCGTGTTTTAGTGATTTTGCTTTCGCCTGGCGGGCCAGGGTCACTGCGTGTTCGTGGGTGCGGTTGACGACCAGAACTTCCGCGCCCTGCTCCACGAGGCCGAAGACAGCCGCACGTGCGGCCCCACCTGCTCCGAGGACAGCAACGCGAGCACCTTTGAGCCTGAGGCGACGTTCGAGCGGACGGATGACCCCGGCTACATCGGTGTTGAATCCATAAAGCTTTCCATCCGCACCCATGCGGAGGGTATTGCAGGCACCGATGCGCGCGGTGAGCGGGTCCATATTAGCGAGGTGCGGCAACACCTCGGTTTTGAGCGGCATGGTGATAGCGCACCCCGCCAGCGGCAGCTCCAGCGCGAGGGCGAGTAAATCCTGCACCGACTTTGCCTTCAACGGAAGGAGTACGGCATTCACGATTTCGCGGCGAAAGGCTGCGTTGTGCAGCAGCGGCGAAAGGGAGTGGCTGATCGGGTTTCCCGCGACGCCAAAGACACGGGTCGCCTGGTCGAGATGATCGAACCGATATACATCCCGCAGAGTCTCTGCGGATACCTGTCCCGGAGCGGTCTCTGAACCTTCGGAGAACGACGCAAAGGTGAACGCAGCACCTGATCTTGGACCGAGGACGCGGCTAACCAGCCCCTCTTCGCCCATGGCGATGCCTACGACGTTCGAGGCGAGGGAGTGATCTTCGATGACCCGCAGAACCGCAAGATTGTCTGCGAGGGTGCGTGCGGTCGATACCACTTTTACGAAATCGGGCTTGAACGCTTCAATGCGGTCGGCCGCCTGCTCCAGGCCCTTGGTCCGGCTAAAGTCGTGAAAGCTGATCAGCAAAGCAGCGCCTGCGGAGCGAAGCTTGTTTAGCTGGGCTGATTTGCATTCTTCAGCGGATTCGACTTCCAGATCAATAATGTGACAGCCGGTCTGGGCTGCCTTGGTGAGGATTTCAAGCTCGGCGGCCAAGGGACCGTCGAATCCTCCGCCGTGGGATTTGCGGCGACAAGTGGCGATGACAGTAACGTCTTTGTGTTCACCGAGGAACTGTTTCAGGTAAGAAAAGGCGTTTGCCGGTTTCGAGAGGAAATCAAGCCGGAGCTCGATGAATTTAAACTGCCGGACCGCCGACTCGGCCCGGTCGAAGAGTTCGGCGGGTGAGCTGCCCTGAATTGCGACGCACATTTTCCCTACGCGAAGACGCGGTGCTACGGGTGCTGTCGGAGGCGGCGGAATGGCGAGGGTTTGCGGCATTTTCGTTCAATTGACGCATCTTAGATGGCTTCAGGTTTCGTATGCAACAGCAAGATAAGCCCTTTCGTAACTTTCTCGCGGTGCCTTTGGCCCTGGAGTCTCCGCCATACTCTGCACATAGTTTCGGCAATTTCATGGGCTTAAGCGACGATGATCGTCGCAAAGTACTCTGTCTGTTTAGCTTAGCTGCAGAGTCGTCTCAGCAAAGGAGTTACCGGTCTGATCAGTCTCACAGTTCCGCAGGCCTTTTTCTGAGAAAAGGGAGTAGAAAGATTAACTCGCCGGGAAAAGTGAAAGGTTGTGTCGATTTTGCACGGCGCTGTTTGGCACATTTTGTCCCATTTTTGGAGCATCTATTGCGCTCATAAGAGCTTTCGAGGCCTTCGAAACAGCCATCGGGAAGGCGGCGCTCAAAAGGAATGGCGCTTCTTCCATGAATGCAGCTTAGTCGGAATCGGCGAAATTACCTGCAAAAATCCGCAAACCTTTTGCCTTTTGTTTTGAGCGGGTTAGCCGCGATGTTTGGATGATGGGCTTGACGGCGCGGGTCGAATTTTTGCTGGCGACCAGTGTTCCTATTCTTCGCGAAGGGTGATGGCCGGATCGATGCGGGCGATGCGGAGCGCCGGGATGGTTGCTGCGAGAAGGACTACAGCCGCCAGCATTCCGATCACCGCGAACAGGCTGGGCGCGTCGTAGACACCTACGCCGTAGAGGACGCTGCGCATCGTTCGCAGCGTGATGAAGCAGAGCACAAGTCCGAGGGCCAGACCGACCCCCGCAGCACGAACTCCGGATGACGAAACATGCGTCATGGCCTGCCGGATGGTCGAACCGAGGGCGATCCGGATGCCGATCTCGCGGGTCTTCTGTGTGACCAGGCTTGCCACCAGCGCGAAGATGCCCACGGCGCTGAGCAGCAGAGCGAGCGCTGCCATGGTGCCGAGCAGGGCAACTTCGACACGCTGATCTGAAAGAGCCGTGGCCTGAAGATCGCTCATGCGGTAGAAGCCGGAGAAGGGAAGCGCCGGATCGACATCTGCCAGCGCCTTCTGCATCTGCCCGGTTAGTCCTTCAACTGGTTTTGCGGTGCGGACCACCCAGCTGGGTTGGAACCAGACATGAACCCCGAGCATTCCCGTCCCAACTTGCGCTGCCGGAACGTAGAGAGTCTCTTCACTTTCCAGTGGGGCGATAGGATTTAGACCTGAAGTGAGCTGCACGTCCGAGACGACGCCGACAATCGTCGTGCCCTTGTCGATCATGAGGCCGATGGGGTTGAGCCCGGGGTAGAACTTGCGCGCAAATGAAGCATTGATGATGGCGACGGGATGAGCTTTGGGTCCGTCGGCTGCACTGAAGGTGCGGCCGGCGATCAGATTCATCTCGAGCGCTTCAAAGAAGCCCGGTGTTGCGTAGAGCGTGTCGGAGCCAATCATCTTTCCGGCACGCGGTCCATCATGAAGCAGCACGCCGCCGTTGAGGGCGCGTTCGAAGGGCAGGCTGAGCCCAACGCCGGCTGCCTGGACGCCGGGAATGCGCCGCATGGCGGCGACACTGTTGCTCATCAGTTGCTGGAACGCCGTCGGATCCTGATAACGGGCATCGTCGAGGGAGGCCTTTGCGGTCATCACGCCTTGGGGATTGAATCCTGGAGGCAGCGTTGCAAGGTGGATGAGTGAGCGAATGAGCAGGCCCGAACCGGCAAGCAGAACCACCGTCAGCGCAACTTCGCCGGCAATCAGCGCCTGACGAATGCGAACCGACTGGCCTGCCGAAGCGCCTCGGCTTGTCATCGAAGAACGAAGGTCAACCCGGCCAATCACGAGCGCAGGCAACATGCCGAAAAGCCCGCTGGTGAGCAACGAAACCGCCATGGTGAAGGCGAGGACAAGACCATCGAGGGGCACGCCGGCGACGGGAAGAAAGCCTTCCGGCAACAGGGAAAGCAACCCACGCAGCGCCGCGAAACCAATCCCAATAGCTGCTGCGCCGCCAAGGCAGGCAAGCACCAGATTCTCGAGCCAGAGCTGCTTCTGAATCTGCCAGCGGCTGCCGCCGAGGGCCAAGCGGGTGGCGATTTCAGGCAGACGCCGCGACATGCGCACGAGTGTGAGTCCGGCGAGATTAG
This sequence comes from uncultured Acidobacteriaceae bacterium, assembly GCA_963838295.1. Taxonomy (GTDB): domain Bacteria; phylum Acidobacteriota; class Terriglobia; order Terriglobales; family Acidobacteriaceae; genus Telmatobacter. The sequence continues at coordinate 1,321,264 of CAWIQS010000013.1, read as the reverse complement.
CGCAGGCGATCAGCAAGATGAATCCAGCGGAAAGCATGAGGGCGATGGCGCGCGGGCGAAGCTCGGCGGTCATTCCTCGTTGCAGCGGGACGGTGTAATAGGCGATCTTGGTGCCGGAATTTTTGCTTTCGATCTGCGCGATGCGATAGGCCCACGCGCGGTTGATTTCGGCATCCGCCTGCTGCCAGGTCGCACCGTCTTTCAGGCGGAAGAACGCTTCGTAGTTGGTGCCCTGGCCTTCGCCGGTGGGACTGGGCTGCAGCGCAGTGTAGAGATCGGCATTCAATGGGGTGATTTGGCCCTGGGCCAGAATGCCGATAACTGTGTACGGCTCGCCCTTGAGATGAATCACCTGGCCGATAAGATTTGGATCGGCGCCGAAGGTGTTGCGCCAGAGGTTGTAGCCCAGGATGGCAGCTTTCGGTCCGCTGGGACGGTCTTCCTCTTCGCTGAAGGTGCGGCCGAGGGCGGGACGAATGCCGAGGACGTCGAAGTAGCGCGCGGAAACACGGCCGTCGTGGACGTAGTCGATGCGGTGTCCGGCTTCGAGATTCGCTCCCGCGGCCAGCGATGAAGAGACGGCGGAGGTGAGCGAAGGCACGCTGTCGCGGAGATGCTCCCACTGTGTGCCGTCGATCCAGCGCAGCTCGTCGGAGGTTTCAGGGCCCTGTTCGCGCTGAAAGAGGGTGCCGATGCGGTCGGGCTGCGGGTAGGGCAGGCTCTTCAGCATCAGTGCGTTGACGACGGAGAAGATGGCCGTGTTGGCGCCGATGGAGAGGGCGAGGGTGATGATGACGGTGGCGGTGAAGCCGGGGTTGCGGGCAAGCTGCCGCAGGGCGAGACGAAGATTTCGGCCGAAAGAGCTCATGCGCAAGCCTCCTGGGGAGATTCAACGAAGTCAGAGAAACTGCCAGCAGTTCGTTTGCCAAAGGGTGGACGGTGCCAAGAAGGCTCGCGCGCTTCGCAGTTCAACTTGCGCAACCTTGTTCCTCAGCAAGTCCAACCAGAATCTGAAGCGGCGTGTCGGCACGTGTTCGTAAGCCCAATGATGAATGAGCCGGCTTCCACGCCTACACTATAGCCGATGTTGTGACTGTGCGCAGCCGGGACACACCCCGAATAAGAGACCATAAATACACCAGACTCACAAGCGTTCAGAGGCTTTCCGGGGTGGCAACTCGTCAGAAACAGTGAGAAGCAAGCACTTAAATCCACAAATGGCGGAGCGGCTGTAAACTTGGGTCTCATCAGGGCGTCTACCCAAGTGATGGCTGCCTGCACAGCATTGGAACCGATGATCAAGGCTACGGCGGAAGAAATCGCCGCGCAGGACTTTGACAGTATCGTCAGCAGCCACAGGCCGCAGATTTTTCGATTTCTGCTGGCATCGACGCGGGATGTGGATCTGGCCGAGACGCTGACGCAGGACTGCTTTCTGAAGGCGCACCGGAACTGGTCGAATTTTCGCGGCGAATCGAGCGCGCTGACCTGGTTGATGCGGATTGCGATCAACCTGCAGAAGGACCACTGGCGCAATCGACGCATGCAGTTCTGGCGGCATACGCGGACCAATGCCGTAGATCTGGACGAAGCCAGCGACTGGTTGCCCAGCGGCGAGCGGACGATAGAGCAGCGTTTGCTGGCGCGCGAGCAGGTGGCAAAGGTGTGGCGCTCAGTAGAGAATTTGAGCGAGCGGCAGCGAACTGTATTTCTGCTCCGTTTCGTCGACGAGATGGAATTGAAAGAGATCGCGGCAATGACTGGCATGGGTGAGGGAACGGTAAAGGCGCATCTCTCTCGTGCACTGGCCCGGGTGCGCAAGGAATTCGGCCGAGACTAAGGATTAGGGACTAGGACACCAGGGACTAGGGATTGGGGAATGGCTATGAATCGCAACGACGAAAACGTGAAGCCGGCCGGAGAGCTGGAGAAACTGGAAAAGCTGGAACCGGAACTGCGCGAGGCGCTGGGCAATTTCAAGGCAAGTGTGGATGCGTGGAGTGATGAGATGATCAGCCGTCCGCGCGAAGCCCAAGCGCCTGCAAGGACCAACTGGAGCGCCGTAACCAGGTGGGCCCTGGGGTGCGTCGTGTTTGCCGGCACGGTCTCAGGCGGGTTGTACCAGAATTACCGGCTGCAGGAGGCCGCCAGGGTCGAGGCGACGCGTGTCGCGGAGCAGCAGCGTGAACTGGCCGCTGCCAAGGCGAATGAACAAGATGACCTGACGGCGAACGATGACCTCATGGCAAATGTGGATAGCGATATAGCGCGGGAAGTCCCGAGCGCTTTGCAGCCGATGGCATCGCTGATGACTGACGACGATAGCCAGGGCAATTCAAAGAATTGATGACGATTCGAGGGAATTGATCAAAGGAGAAAGACATGAAAGTTCACTTGGCAGTGCGGTTGGGGATTGCGATTGCGGCTACTTTTGCCGCCGGCGCAGCGTTTGCACAGGGTCCGGGCGGTCTGGGATCGGAGCCCGGGTCGGGTCCCGGATTTGGAGAGCATCGGCCTCCGATGGAACGGGCGATGCGGGGCGACCGGGGACAGTGGTGGAACAATCCCAAGGTCGTGGAAAAGCTGAAGCTCACCGACGATCAGCGCAAGGCGATGGACGTGATATTCCAGCAGCATCGCGAAAAGCTCGTGGATCTGCGCGGGAATGTGGAGAAGGCCGAGATCGAGATGGAGCCGCTGGTGCGCGCCGATCAGCCGAACGAGTCGGCGGTGTTGGCGCAGATCGACAAGGTCGCACAAGCGCGTGCCGAACTGGAAAAGGCCAATGCCCGTTTCCTGTTTGAGTTGCGCGCCAAGTTAACGCCGGACCAGTGGAAGCAGGTGCAGGAATTCCGCCAGAACCGTCCCGGCATGCGTCGGGACTGGAAAAATGGCGATCGTGGGCCTGGGGGTGATGGTCGTCGGCCCGGAATCGTGAACGATAAAGGTGCACCCCCACCGCCGCCCGGTCCCCAGGGCATGCTCGATGACGGAGGCCCCGCAGAAAATTCTTTTGCGGCCACTGTAAACCAGTAGAGGAGATTTTCCGTCATTGGAAGTGTAAGCAGAGAGCAAATGCGGTTTTAGTCAATACCGGTGGCGGCAGAGGGCGATCCTTCTGCCGCCGAATTTTTCAGGGCCACTGATCGCTGAACACTGACCACTGCTCTAAACGTGCTGTACCGCCTGGGCCAGGTGGGCGAGGCTGGATTTGGCGTCGCCGTAGAGCATGGAGGTGCAGGGCTTGAAGAAGAGGGGATTCTCGAGGCCGGAGAATCCGCGGCCCTGTCCGCGTTTGAGTACGATCACACTCTTGGCGCGATCAACTTCGAGAATGGGCATGCCGGCGATGAGCGACTTGGGGTTGTCGCGCGCGTCGGGATTGACCACGTCGTTGGCGCCAATGACGACGGCTACGTCCGTGGTTGGAAATTCAGGATTGATCTGTTCCATTTCATACAGAGAGGAATAGGGCACGTTCGCTTCGGCCAGCAGCACGTTCATGTGGCCGGGCATGCGGCCTGCGACTGGATGGATGGCATATTTTACGGAGACGCCGCGTTCCTCCAGCAATTCGGCCAGTTCACGAACGGCGTGCTGGGCCTGCGCGGTGGCGAGCCCGTAGCCGGGGACAAAGATCACGCGGCTGGCGAAGGCCAGTTGCATCGCTGCGTCGTCGAGGCTGATTTCGCGCATCACCCCGCCTGCATCCGCTGAGGCCTCGGCGATTACCGCGCCGAATCCGCCGAAGAGGACGTTGGTGATGGAGCGGTTCATGGCCTTGCACATCAGAACCGAAAGAATGAACCCGGAGAAGCCATCGAGCGTGCCGGCGATGATGAGCACGTTGTTACCGAGAACGAAGCCGGTGGCCGCGGCAGCGAGCCCGGCGTAGGAATTCAGCAGCGACATCACGACCGGCATGTCTGCCGAGCCGATGGGAATGACGAGCATGACGCCGAAGACGAATGCCAGGCCAAGCATGATGTAGAAGACTGCGGTCTTTTCAGGATGGGCGATGAAGATGAAGAAACAGGTCGCCATTGCGAGGAAGATGAGGGCATTGACGACATTCTGGCCCTTGAACTGGACGGGCTTGCCATGAATGACGCCCTGCAACTTTCCGGCTGCGATCAGAGATCCCGTCGTCGTCAACGCTCCCAGCATCACTTCAAAGCCAAGGGCGGTACGCGTAACCGGGTGCATATCGCCGGCGTGGACGAGAAATTCACCAACGCCGACAAGGGCCGCGGCCAGCGCTCCGAAGGCGTGAGAGAGCGCGGTTCGCTGCGGCATGGCGGTCATGGGAACCCAGATGGCCATCCATGCGCCAATGATCGATCCGATGGAGAGACCAGCGATGATCCAGACCCATGTGACGATGTGTGCGCCGATCAGCGTGCCGAGGATGGCGGCCAGCATGCCGCCTTCTGCGAGAAACATGCCGCGTCGTGCAGTCTCAGGGTGCGACATTCCCTTGAGCGCGAGTACGAAGAGGATGGAGGCGATGAGGTACGTGGCTTCCATGAAGTAGGTGGACAGGGTCATTTGGCCACCGCCTTTTCCGCAGGCTTCACTTCCTTGCGTTTGTTGAACATCTTGAGCATGCGGTCGGTGATGCCAAATCCGCCCACCACGTTGATGGTGGCGGTGGTGACCGCAACAAAGCCGAGGATGTGCGCAAACAACGGATAGTGCGCCGCTCCAGCCAACACGATCGAGCCGATGAGCGAGATGCCGGAGATGGCATTGGTGGCCGACATCAGCGGCGTATGCAGCAACGGCGGTACACGGCTGATGACCTGGTAGCCGAGGAAGGCCGCCAGGGCGAAGACGTAAATCGAAGCGATGAGGACAGCGGGAGTCATGGTCTTTCCAGGAGAACAGCGGCGTTAGCGGTGCTTTGCACCGGTTAGCAGTGCTTCGCACTGGTTAGCGGAGTTACTGTGGCCTGCACCCCAGACCTCAAACCACCCCGGCGATGAAGATCTTTTGCCGGGGTAAAAAGCGAGACCTGGGGCGCCCCAGGGTTTCAAATCAACCGACAGCACTTGTTGTTTCCAGAAGCTTGGCGACACGCGGATTGATGGGGCTGCCCTTGTGGGTGACACAGGCGCCGGCCAGGACTTCGTCGCCCAGGTCGATGCCGAGTTCGCCCTTTTTCACGATCAGTCCCAGGAAGTTCACGATGTTCCGCGCATAGAGGGCACTGGCGTCAACCGGACACTCCGCTGCAATGTTTAACGGCGCCATCAGGGTGACTCCGCCGACGGTTTGAGTCAGGCCCGGAATGGTCAGTTCGCAGTTGCCTCCTGCGGGAGCGGCCAGGTCGACGAGCACTGAGCCAGGTCGCAGGGCGGCGACGGCCTCGCGGCGAACGAGTCGCGGCGCGGGACGGCCTGGCACCTGGGCAGTGGTGACGACAACATCGGAGTGAGCAGCCGTGCGCACGATCAGATCCCGGCCCCGGTCGAGAGCTTCTTCGCTAAGTTCGGCGGCATAGCCCCCGCCGCCTTCGGTATTGATGCCGCCGAGATCCACGTCGAGAAACTTGGCGCCGAGCGAACGGACCTGTTCCCCGGCAGCAGCCCGCACGTCGTACGCTTCAACGACCGCGCCCAGGCGGCGGGCCGTGGCGATGGCCTGCAGGCCGGCTACACCTGCGCCAATTACGAAAACCTTTGCAGGCGGAATGGTTCCCGCGGCAGTCATCAGCATCGGGAACAGGCGCGGCAGAACTCCCGCGGCGTTGATGACGGCTTTATAACCTGCAACGGTGGCCATCGATGAGAGTGCGTCCATCGACTGGGCGCGGCTGATGCGCGGCACCAGTTCCATGCTGAACAAAGTCACATGCAGCGCAATGGCCGTCGCCAGCGCCGAGGGAGCGTCAAGCGGGCGCAGAAATCCGATGACAACCGCGCCGGATTTCAGCAGGGCCTGGTCAGACGCACCGGGCGCGTTGACCACCGGAATCAGATCGGCCTCGCCGAGAAGGTAGGGGCGGTCGCCGGTAACAGTGGCGCCCACGGCCGTATAGGCTGCGTCACTCGCTCCAGCAGCTTTGCCTGCGCCAGATTCGACGACGACTGTAATCCCCTGCGCCAGCAGCGATTTCAGGCTCTCGGGAAGCAGAGCGACACGGGTTTCGCCGGGGGCGGTTTCCTTGAGAATGCCTAAAAGCAATTTGCCTCCGCTGCAGTTGAATGGGGTTGGACGCCTACAACGGTACGCGTAAAGGCGTGCCGCGTCATCCTGAAAATTATCAGACCTGGAGGGAGTGGATCGTGTGATGTTGGTCACTACGGAGGCTCGGTGTTTGGGGATTTGATTACGATGCCTTCGAGACATCGTCACGTCCGAGATCGCGATCGAGACGACCGGATGCGCGTGCGAGGTTGGTCAAGTGCAAAGTCGGCATCGCTCGGCGGTCATCGCGCATTCTACATAATCCGCGAGAGGGCATTTGCAGGCAATTGGTCGTGCTTTGCTACTACCAGGAAACCTTGACATAATTCGATTTTGTGGAGATGAATAGGGCCTACGTGCTTATGCAAGAAAGGAGCAGGGTGCATTCGTCCACTTGGGAGACCCTAAATGCCGAATTGTCGCGGCGCCTTGCTCGCGCTTGCGCTTATGTCGAATGCCGGATTCTTTGCGGGCGCGAAAGCGCATGCTCAAGAGGCAGCGTCCCCCCAGCAATTACACATAGGGATTATCATCACGCGCACTTCTGAGGCTGCGCAGGCTGTACTGCAGGCATTGAATGCCGGCATGGATTTCGGCGTACTGGCAAAAGAAAACTCCATTGATCCGAGTGCAGACGATGACGGGTATATCGGTCCCAAAGTTATCGGGGACATGCCGCCAGCGCTGCGCGACGCGCTGATGGCGATGCATGGCCAAAAGTTTTCTGGGATCGTGCCTGTGTCAACCGGCTTTGCAATACTCACAGTTTTTCCGGCTGCTCCCAAAACGCAGGAACTGGATGCGGGCCAGATGGCTCGGCTGGCCAGGTCGGGCGTGGTGCGCCAGAGCATCAACGTTGCCGGACTGGCCGACTTCCATGCAGCATTTCGCCAGTATCCAAAGCCGGAAGGGTGGGAGAAAGACCTTCAACAACCCTGCGTCATTCGCAACCAATCGCACGCGGACGCTGTCAAGCGGCTGGAAGGGCATTTGGCCGAAGTGGAAGTTCAAACCGAAAACAAGCCTGCTCCCAGGAACTTGATGCAAACCCATCAGGAACTGGCCCAGTTGCACGCATATACGGGCGACCTGGAGGCATCCATCAACGAGTGGACGAAGGCGTACCAGATTGCAAAGTCGGACGTTCCCAACGCGGTTCCTTACCTTGAAGAAGCACTGGGCGTTACGTACCTGCATCTTGCCGGAATCGAGAACGGAGCAAATCGAAATTCGGGTGATATCGACATCTTTCCGCCTGCCGACCCGAAAGAGCACTACGCGAAGCAAGAAAACTCGCGGACTGCCATCAAGTATTTTCAGGACATTCTCGACCAGGCCCCGGAAGATTTGCAGGTCCGGTGGTTATTGAATCTGGCTTATGAAACAGTTGGCGAGTATCCTGCGGGCGTTCCTGCGAACTTTCTCATTCCCCCCAGCCTGTTCGCATCGACAGAAGATATTGGGCGGTTCGTTGATGTGGCGCCTGCGGCTGGCCTGAATGTGTTTGGCGATGCCGGAGGCGTACTGGTGGACGACTTCGAGAACAACGGCCTTCTGGATGTGATTACCTCGAGCGTGGCTCTCTGCGATCCGCTCCACTACTTCCACAACAACGGCGATGGTACGTTTACCGATCGCACCGCACAGGCCGGACTTTCAGATCAACTCGGAGGCCTGAATCTGGTCCAGGGCGATTACAACAACGATGGGTGCATGGACTTCCTGGTGCTGCGCGGAGGGTGGGAATTTGGTATGCGCATGTCGCTGATGCGCAATAACTGCAACGGAACCTTTACCGATGTAACCCATGAGAGCGGGCTCGACAAGACGGTGTTTCCTACGCAGACTGCAGCGTGGGCAGACATTGATAACGACGGCTATCTTGACTTGTTTGTCGGCAGTGAAAACTCGCCAAGTCACCTGTTCCACAACAAAGGCGATGGAACGTTTGAAGATATATCTCATGCGGCCGGGGTGGATAAGACTGCATTTACCAAGGGTGTAACCGCGGCCGACTTCGACAATGATGGCTATGTTGATTTCTACGTCTCAAATTTTGGCGGCGCAAACTACCTTTATCGCAACAATCACAACCTGACATTCGTTGACGTTGCCAAGCAGGCGGGGGTACAGGCACCGTATTCGAGCTTTGCAACGTGGTTCTTCGACTACGATAACGACGGATGGCCCGACATCTTTGTGACCTCGTATGCGAATTACACGGTTGACCAGGTGATGCGCAGTTATCTTGGACTTCCAATTGCCGCTGAAACGCTGAAGCTTTACAGGAACCTGCACAACGGCACCTTCAAGGATGTTACCGAGGAAGTAGGTTTGAACAAGGAATACATGCCGATGGGCGCCGGCTTTGGCGACGTCGATAACGATGGATATCTGGATATCTATTTGGGCATGGGGAATCCTTCGTTTGCTTCACTCATGCCTCACGTTCTGTTGCGGAACGAAATGGGTAAGAAATTTGTGGACATCACGGCTTCGTCGGGAACGGGTGAACTGCACAAAGGGCACGGCATTTCCTTTGCCGACCTGGAGAGGAACGGGCACGAGGATATTGTTGCGGAGGTCGGCGGAGCCGTGCCGTCAGACAGGCATGCGATGCGAGTGTTCCGCAATCCTGGCAATGACAACGACTGGATCAATGTGCGCCTGAATGGAGTCAAGAGCAATCGCGCCGCGGTCGGCGCGCAGATCAAGGTAACCGTTGAGAACGATGGGGGCAATCCCCGGTCGATTTATCGCACCGTGGGAAACAGCAGTTCGTTCGGGGCCAACCCTTTTGAGCAGCACATCGGTCTCGGTCATAAAGCCAGAATCGTGAGCCTCGATGTGTGGTGGCCCGCGACAAATACGAGACAGCAATTTTCAAATGTTGCGAAGAACGAGTTTATTGCAGTCAAGGAATTCGATCCTCACTACACAAAGCTCAATCGCCATGCCGTTCGGCTGGGTGGAAACAAGACGAATGAGGTGGCGCACTGATGCGTCGAACTGGACAGAGGATCGCACGCGCCGTCGTATTGGCTCTGGCCGTTCTAACTGGGCAGGCTGGCGTGTGGGCCGTTCAAGGGCATGACGCGCAAGGCATCGTCACGTCGGTTGGAAAGGACCATCGATCCCTGGTCGTGTCCTGCGACGCAATTCCCGGTTACATGGACGCCATGGAGATGGCGTTCACGGTACGAGACCCGAAGAAACTCGTGGCAATCAAGCCTGGCATGACGGTGCGATTCACAATCGTTGAAGAGAATCATGTGCTGTATGCGGACCGCATTCAACCAGGCACGGCGGCAGATTTTGGGCCGGAACAGATGGAAGCAGGTGGCCTGACGGCGCTCGAATCGGCTCTGGATCCGGCCAGTACAAGCAAGATTGTCCAGCCGGGGCAGGAGTTTCCAGATTTTGTGTTGACCGATCAGGCGGGGAAGTCGATCCACTTTTCCGAGCTGCGCGGCAAAGTCGTTGTCCTGACATTCGGTTACTCGCGTTGCCCATTTCCAGAGTATTGCTACCGGCTTTCAAACAATCTTGGTGTTGTGGAGAAGCGCTTCAAGGCGCGCGCGGGACGCGATCTGGTGTTAATCACGATAGCCATTGATCCTGAACACGACCAGGGCACGGTATTGAGTGAATACGCAGCAACGTTCCACGCCGACCCTATGGATTGGCACTTTCTTACGGGACCGCTGCCGGCGGTAAAGCAGGTGGCCGGCATGCTCGGGATGAACTTCTGGCGCGAGGAAGGTCTGCTTACGCATTCGCTGCACACAGTTGTGTTTGATAGAAACGGAAAGCTGGTGGCCAACATCGAAGGAAACCAGTTCACGGCCCAGCAGTTAGGCGATCTGGTACTGACTGTGATGAACGCGCACCAGTGAAGCTCTTTCGCGGGCTCGGCAATATTGCCGGGGAATCACTGCCAACTTGTCGATCAGTCCGCGGTAAACACTTCTGCATGCGCTCTGATGCCCACGGCGCAGATCGGGGCAATGCAGGTTCAGAAACCGTGAACCCCACCCTCTTTACGTTCTCCTCATCTGTCGCCGCCGCGCAAAACGCCGTGGGCCGCACCGTTCCCGTGATTGTGAGTGATGTTGATCTCCAGCGGCACTAAAGGGAATTCAAGTGTAGGAAATGTTGGGAGTGCTATACTGCGGCTCCGCAATGTGGAGTCAATATGGCACGTCGTTCGTTCCTCCGACAGATGTTCGCGCTTCCTCTCGTTGGTGTTGCTTCGAGTTGGGGGCAAAGCAGCGGTCACAAACAGCTCAACGTCATGATGAAGAGCGCCTGGGGATCGGACGATCCCACCAAGGCTGCCTTTCCGTTCCTCCATGGTCTGGCACTCTCAGAAGCAGGGCACACTGTGCAGATATTTCTGCTCGGCGAAGCGGTCTCACTGATGCGCTCGTCTGTTGCCGCTGCGGTGGTGCCAGTTGGATGGCCGCCACTTGGCGAGACGATGAAGAAAGTAGCTGACCGGAAGGTCCAGATTTACGCGTGCGGAACCTGCTGTCGAGCGCGGAGCGTTATGCAGACGGATTTGGATCAATGGGGAGCGAGGTTCGGCAGCCCCACGATTTTTGTCTCGCTGGTAGAGTGGGCGGACCGCGTAATTACGGAGTGAGTAAGAAACGGGCGGACCCTTAGAGTCCGCCCGCAGGTGTGTTTATTTCGGTAACGTCGCCGTTCCGGTCACTGCGAAACCCGCTTCGGACTTTGCTTCGGTTTCTTCCGGCTGTGCGCCGCCGAGGCTGAGGGAGTATTTACCGGCGAGGATGGCTCTGTTGCCTTGGTTGTCGACGCTGGAGAGCGAGCGCGGATCGATCTTCAACGTGACTTCCTTGCTGGCGCCAGGTCCGATCGTGACGCGGTCAAATCCGACAAGAGAATGGACGGGGCCACCTTCCTGTGGAGTTTTGAGATAGGCTTCTACGACTTCATCGCCGCTCATGGTTCCGTTGTTGGTCACTGTGACTGTTGCGACGATGGGGTCGCCGGCTTTGAGCGTGGAAGCAGAAAGCTTGATCGGCCCATACGTGAATTTTGAATAGCTAAGGCCGTAGCCGAATCCCCAGAGCGGCTTGCCGTTGAAATAACGGTAGGTGCGACCCTTCAGCGAATAATCAGTAAACGCCGGCAGGCCATCGAGTGAGGCGTAGAAGGTGACGGGCAGACGGCCGGCTGGGTTGTTGAGGCCAGTGAGGGTGCGTGCAATCGCGGAGCCGCCATCGACGCCGGGATACCAGGCCTCAAGCACTGCGGCGGCATGTTCATTGGCCCAGTTGAGGGCAACGGCGCTGCCGCTTTGCAGCACAACGATGAGCGGTTTGCCGGTGGCGGCCAAAGCTTCAAGCAATTTCTGCTGGGGCGCGGGCAGGTCGAGGCTCGTACGGTCGCCGCCGCTGAAGCCCGGAATCTTGATGGGCATCTCTTCGCCCTCAAGCTGCGGAGAGAGACCAACGAAAGCCACCACAACGCCCGCTTCTTTAGCACGGGCAACAGCTTCATCGAGCTGCGCCTGGGCCGGGGCTTGCCACTTCAGCGTGATGCCGCCGCCGGACTGGTCGGCGGAGTGAGAGTATTCAAGCTTGAATTCGTGTTCTTTCGTGTCGGTAAAGTCGACCGCGATAGTGGGTGTCTGTGCGAAGGTTTCGATCGGCGGTGCAGTGGGCGAATTTCCGGGTGCAGTTTTGAAGTTGCCCATTGCCGCCATGTCATGGCCGGTGCGGATATTGCCCTCGCCAAGCACTTTTCCGTCGAGGGTGAACCGGTAGCTTTCGGCTGGCGAATAGGGGAAGCCATCTCCCACTTCGAGAGTGAAGACGTAGTGGCCAGGTGCAGGCGCGGCGATCGATCCGCTCCAGCGCACGGAGTAGTTGTGCGTATCGACCTCAGGTGCGGGTTTGGCGTTTTCCCAATCGGCCTGGATGAGGGGTTGTGTTTCAGTCGCGACGGGCCGGCCAGTCCAATCCGGCGTGGCGAAGAACTCCGTCTTCAAGCCTTTGTTCAGCCCGAATGCCGTACGCGGTACTGGCACGGCAAAGCCCTCTGCAAGTGTGGAGCCCTGTGCGTAGAGGATGGGCGTGCTCTTGAATTGATTCATCACGCCATCAAGCGGCGTCACGGGATGGAGTGGGGTACCGACATAGTTGCCGAGGATCGAGGGCAGGGAATCTGCAGTTGGCCCGATGACGGCGATCTTTTCCGGAGCCTTCAAGGGCAGCGTGCCATCGTTCTTCAGGAGGACGATGCTCTCTTCGGCGGCTTTACGCGACGTCTGGCGATTGGCATCGGATGCAACGGAGGAAAACGGAATGCGATCTAGCGAGGAGTCTTTTGGATCGAACAAGCCGAGTTGGAAGCGCGCGGTGTAGAGACGCTCAGCAGCTTGTGTGACCAGGTCCTCGGTGACGAGTCCCTTGCGCGCGGCGTCGGCGAGCGTGTTGAAGCCGGGTGTCCACATGCTGCAGGAGAGGTCTGTGCCCGCCTGCAACGAGAGAGCGGCGGAGTGCTCGATGTCGGGTGTCTTTTTATGGCCCTGGTTCACATCAACGATGGCGCCGCAGTCAGAGACGACGAAGCCCTTGAATCCCCATGCATCGCGGAGATGCTCTTTCAGCAGCATCTTGTTGGTACACGCCGGCCATCCGTCGATGGAGTTGTACGCGCACATGACGGATTGCACGTGGCCCTCGGTGACGGTGGCACGGAAGGCGGGAAGGTAAGTCTCTTCGAGATCGCGTGGGCTGGGATCAACGTTGAAGCCGTGACGCAACGACTCGGGACCGCTATGCACGGCGAAATGTTTGCTGGTGGCAACGGCGCGCAGATGCTGGAGATCGTTGCCTTGCACGCCATTGATAAAGGCTATGCCCATGCGGCCCGTAAGATAGGGATCTTCGCCGTAGGTCTCCTGCCCTCTACCCCAGCGCGGATCGCGGAAGATGTTGATGTTCGGCGACCAGAATGTCAGCCCGTAGAAGATGCGGTGATTGCCTTCGCGTTGGGCCTGGTTGTATTTGGCACGAGCTTCAGAGGAAATAACGTTGCCCATGCTGTGCACCATTCTTGGATCCCAGGTGGCCGCCATGCCGATGGCCTGCGGAAACACTGTGGCGTAGCCGGCGCGCGCGACCCCGTGCAGCGCTTCGTTCCATGTCTGATAGTCGGGAATTCCCAGCCGGGGGATGGCGGTTGCCCAGTCTTCGAGCTGTGTGGCTTTTTCATCCAGCGTCATACGGCCCACCAGGTCGTGCGCGCGCTCCTGTGGCGAGAGATTGGTATTGAGGTAGGCAGGTTCCTGCGCAGCAGAGCTGATTGCAAAGCCAACTGAAGTCAAAAGTAAAATGAAAAGCCAGCGACGAAGCGGCATGGGGCATTTCTCCATTGGCTACACTCGTATCTCAATCTCTCTGAACAAGCAGATCGGTTTCATCTCCGGCGTAGCGCCTCCGGGAAAAAGTTCAGCCGGAAGAAATGTACTAGGTTAGGGCCAACATTGCCTAGGTTTATCGGTTTACTTCGAAGCATTCCGGGGGTCAGCCAAGGGCTAGAGATCGCCCGGAGTTTTTTCGGCCGCCTTCTCCATCTGCTCCAGAATCCCGCGCATCCTGACAAATTCAGGATGGCCGCGCAAAGTCGCGAGCCGGGGATCAGCAAGCGCTTGGAAGAACCATGGGCATCGCGACTCTGCGGCTGTCTGAAGTTCCGCAAGAGCGCCGTCGGTGTCTCCTAAAGCGGCGCAGATTGCCGCAGTCATCGAACTCAGGACAAAACGCTCGCGGCCCAGCCACTGCAGCCGTTCCAGAATGGAGCGTGCTTCGTCGTGGCGTCCGGCTTGAGCAAGCGTGTAGCCGTGGACGCCGGCGGCGGGATCGAAGTAGGGTGACCGGCGAACGAGGCTCTCAGAAACGGCGATGGCGCGATCGACCTTACCATTAAAGGCAAGGATCATGGCGCCGTAGATACCGCTGCATTCGTGGTCGGGAAAAATGTCGAGAGCGTGTTCTGCCTGCGCAACGCTTTTCGCCGATTCGCCTGCCAGGTGATAGGCCCATGCCAGACGAGCGTTAAGCCATGGCGAATACGGATCGGATTGAAGCGCGTCGTTGAGTAATGCGATAGCTTCAGAAAAGCGATGGCGGCTGAGGGCGAACATTGCGCGTAATCGTGTAATTGAAGTCTCATGCGGCAGATGCGCGCTCGCCGAGAAAGCGCGCGCAGCGCCCGCCAGGTCGCGGTCGATGTGAAAACGCACCCAACCCATTGCCGGGAGGATCGCCTCGGCGCCTTCAACGTTGGAAGGAATGGCATCGGCGGCGAGCCGCACCTGTTCGGCTGCCTCTGCCGGGGCGGCGAATCCGCAGAGTATCTGGATCACGGATGCATTTGCGAGATCAATATATGCCGCGTAGAGAGACGGGTCGTGTTCGATGGCGCGCGACAGATGCTGGATACCGTCCTGCATGCGATGGCGTTGCAGAGTCTGCCATTCGTGGTGTCCACGCAGGAACAATTCATAGGCTTCTCGGCGAGCTGGGTTCTCGGCCCTGACAGAAGAGACGGACTGCGGTTTGGATTGATGAGGATCGTAGTTGCCAAGGCGAACAACGAGACGATGGGCTAACTCCGATTCCAGGGCTGCTGCTCTTGCCTGCGGAACGAGCATGTCCTCGACCCAGATTTGCGTGCCGTCCGCGACACGAATCATCTCGGCGCGCAGCCGAAAATGAGAAGGCAGCGAACGCAGTGTTCCCGCCAGCACAAGATCGGCGCGAAGCGCTTCACCCACTTGATGAGCGTGCATGCCGCGTGCGGCGAGAGAAAACGCCGAATCCCTGGCAAGCACGCGAACCGGGGAGAGAGGATCGCTGATGAGAAGCGCGATAGTTTCTTCCGCAATCGAGGATCCAAGGTACGGCGGAACGCTCATCTCCGTCGAAAACGGCATGATCACCAGGCGGGGTCTTTCTTCAGCAATATTCGCCACGCTCTTGTGCACTTCTGTGAAGAGCCGGTAACCGCGTTTATAGACAGTCTGAATGCAGTCGTCAGGCGTCAGCAATTCGCGCAGCGATGACATGCATTTGGAAACACTGTCGTCGGTGACATGCACATCAGCCCAGAGCGCCTTCTTCAATTGTTGAGGAGTCACGATCTGGCCGGCTTGGGCGAGCAGAACCTTCAAAGCCGCTAGTTCCTTGGGAGGAAGATGAATGATTTCATCCCCGCGCGAAAGTGTGCCGTCGGGATCAAGATGAAAATTTCCAAATGTGAATGCGCGACCGGGGAAATCTGGTGAACTTGATGCCGAACTAGATTCAACCATCATCTTCCTCAAAGTTCCGAATAGTCTGCTTCTGGCCCATTGAACTCCAAAGGCGTGTGGCCTCGTTTGGCGGAATCGGACTCTGTCTCGAAACCAAGGGGAAGAGCGATGACCGAATATTCCTCCGATCTGATGTAGTAATTACAATTTCCAATTGCGCAACAATTATGTATCTAAACTGCAACATCGACGTGTGATGAGCAAAGCATTATTCGCGGCGATTTAGTAACTTTTTGCGAGGTTACCCGAGTTGTTTCACTATGGGAAAAACATGAGGTTATTTATTGCGGAGGACGAACATGATTCAGGTCACAGAGCTGTTTCGGGAAGATGCGTCTACCGCTGAGAGGATTACCACAGCTCAAGCGTTTGCAATCTTCAGTGCTTGCGGGCAGATCAGAAAACTGAGTCCCGCCGGCAACGCGGGACTCGAGAAAAGCCGGATGACTTGGCAGATGTGACTGGTGCTAATACTTCGATTTGAGCGCGTAGGTGATTCCCATGGTGAACTGGAAGGAATTGTGTTTGGTCGGCGGTTCCGACGAGGGTGTGTCGTTGAGATAGCTGTCCAGCGTTCCCAGAGAGAAACTCAGATTCTTGTACGCGGGAAATGCGAGCGTATTGGTTTCATCCGCGGAGTAGGCATGAGGATGATTGAACGCCGGGATGAAAGCCAGACCCTGGGTGTAGGTGACGAGCTTGCGATGAAGAATGTAGGACAGGGAGAGCGTCGATCCGATCAGATTCTGGTTCGCCGATGAGCCGGCGATGAATTGCTGCTTCTCGTACTGAATCGTAGCTTTGAGGTCGGCTTCCTGTTGGGGAGTCTTGAGCGCGGTCCATCCGAAACCGCCGCCGTAGATCTGCTGCAGATCGAGATCCTGCGCATAATTGTGATCGAAGGCCGTCTGCCCGAGAGCGAAGAAGCGCGGCGAGAAATATTCGTCGCGTTCCGCGTCGGCGTGGTAAAGAGCAGACTTGGTGACTACAGAAGCGACGAAAACGGGAGGCGTGGTTCCCGTTGCGGGAACTGTGTAGGACGGTTGCGTGATCTTTCCGTAGGAGCCGGTGAAATCGAATGACGTGCGATCGCGGGGGGTGAGCCAACTCGCGGTGGGTACAACGCGCACCATGCCTACGCCACCGGAAAAGGTGTACTGATTCTGGGTCGCTGTGACGATTGCGGCGCCGGCAGTGGCGGCGCCATTCCACCCGGTAAAGAAACCGGGAGAGTGAAACAACTGTTTGTCAAGGGTGGCCTTGTCCATGATGAATGCTGTGTCGGCGACGGGAACCGGCGCGGGCGCTGCGGCGCTTTCGGTGTGCAGGGTGAGCGACTGATTTGTCACTTCGATGGTGCCGGTGGGGATTGACCTGGAGCTCTTCTTGCCGCGTATCTTCGCATTTTTGTCGATGACGGCGAAGCTGCCTGCGGTGTGCAGCTCTTTGATTTTGCTCCATTCGAGGGTGACGTCCCCGAGAGGATCGGAATGGAATGTTACTTTCCCGCCGATCTCGTTCACAAACTTGCCGTGCAGCGTATCTCCATTGCTGAGCACGAGAACGTCAGGTCCCGCGTCCTGTGCGGCGAGATGCGCGGCAGACGCAAGTGAGAGGAGCAAGATTGCGAGGGACGAAACGGTTTGAACAGCAGTGCGGTGTAAGCGTGAGATCGTGCCGCGAGAAAGAGGAAGAGAAGGAAGCAGGGTCATGGGGATGATCCTTTTCGTGGATTTTGAAAAGCTTGGAGTTGCCCTCGGGTCGAACCAATGTGGCAGTACTCATGCTAAAGCGTTGCCGGTGAATGCGCCACCTTTCAGATTTCAGAAATCCTTC
This sequence comes from uncultured Acidobacteriaceae bacterium, assembly GCA_963838295.1. GTDB lineage: Bacteria > Acidobacteriota > Terriglobia > Terriglobales > Acidobacteriaceae > Telmatobacter. Next base: position 1,303,890 of record CAWIQS010000013.1, on the reverse strand, counting down.
AGGAGATGGAAGACGAATTCGCGGAACACTTCGTGATGAGGTAGATGTTATGGCGAATGGACCGTCTTACGCACGCTGGTCACTTGAGCCCTACAGTATCGGCATGAAGCTTCGCACACTGCGCACCCAAAAGCACCTGACGCTTTCGCGACTGGCAGCAGAAACCAGCTTGTCGACCGCACTGCTGTCGAAACTGGAAACCGACCGCATGATTCCAACTTTGCCGACGCTGGCGAATATCTGCCGGGTCTATGGCGTCGGGCTTAGCTATTTCTTTAGCGACGCCACAAGACACACCCTGGCCATCACTCGAAAAGCCCACCTCGTTGGAAACGGAAGGAACCAGGATGCGGCGAAGCAGATTCCGCTTCACGCCCTGACCGCAGACGCGCGGCTCGTTGCTCGCATTATGGAATATCCTTCGGGCACCGCCGGTGTTTTGTCTGAAGTCGGTCAATCCGAGTGCAGCGTGGTCTACGTGCTTGAGGGGACACTGCATCTGGACTCCGGTGGCATGCACGAGGTTCTCGAAACCGGAGACTGCGTCTACGTCGACAGCGACATGGCCATGGCATGGAGCGCGGGAGATGCAGGCCGCTGTCGCGCGCTCGTTGTCACGCCCGGAGCCTCGCGCCCGCGCTGATTCCGATAAGACCGGTCGCAAGAGTAGTTCAGTTCTGAATCAAGGGATTTGCCGCTCCCAGCTCCGGTCTGTAGGATGTTCTGGGCATTCAAGGACCGAGGGGCAAGGACAGCGAGACTATGCGACCCAACCTGAATCTGATGAAAGCGACTCTGACGGGGGCGCTTGGCGGCCTTCTTTTTGGCTTCGACACCGTTGTTATCTCTGGGATTATCGACTCCGTGGTGAAGCTGTATGGGCTGAGCGACTACGGCAAGGGATGGACGGTCGCGATTGCGCTGATCGGGACCGTCGTTGGGTCATTCAGTGCGGGCGTGGTCGGTCACAAGCTGGGTTCGCGGGAAACGCTGCGACTAACGGCTGTGTTGTACATTTTGTCGGCGCTCGGCAGCGCACTGGCCTGGAACTGGCCATCGCTGATGATCTTCCGATTCATTGGCGGTCTGGGGATTGGCGCTTCGTCGGTGCTGGGGCCGGTTTACATTGCCGAGCTTGCGCCGGCAAAGTGGCGGGGGCGGCTGGTGGGCGCGTTTCAGTTCAACGTTGTCTTCGGCATCCTGGTCGCCTACACCTCGAACTACCTGATCCGTTTGCTGCATCTGGGCGCAGCTGAATGGCGCTGGCAGGTGGGCGTGGCGGCTTTTCCCGCGCTGGCGTTCCTGGTGCTGCTGTTCGGGATTCCGCGAAGCCCTCGGTGGTCGGCCTCGCGCGATCGCATTGATGAAGCCCTCGAAGTGCTGAAGCTGATGGGCGAGCCGGAACCGGAGGCGGAACTGGCGGACATTCGCAAGGCGCTTGTCGAGGAGCATGCGACGGCGCACGAACCCGTGTTCCGATGGAAATATCGCTACCCACTCTTTCTGGCAATCTCGATTGGCGCGTTCAATCAGCTGGCGGGGATCAACGCGATTCTTTATTACCTGAACGACATCTTTCAGGCAGCGGGATTCAGCCAGTTGTCGGGTGATCAGCAAGCCATCGCGATCGGCTTCACCAACCTGATCTTCACCATGATCGGGATGAGCCTGATCGATCGGGCGGGCCGGAAGACTTTGCTGTTGATCGGTGCAGCGGGCACCGCGAGCTGCCTCGCGGGAGTGGCGTGGATCTACCGCAGCAACGCGCACCAGGGAATGCTGGTGTGGCTGCTGATTGGGTATATCGCCTTCTTCGCGATGTCGCAGGGCGCCGTGATCTGGGTGTATATCGGCGAGGTGTTTCCCAATGCGGTTCGCTCCAAGGGACAGGGCGTGGGAAATGCCAGCCACTGGACGATGAACACAATCATCGCGTTGACGTTCCCGTGGGTAGCTTCGCACCTGGGGCAGAGCGTGCCGTTTGTCTTTTTCTCGCTGGCAACGGTGGTGCAGTTCCTGACCGTGCTGTTTGTCTATCCGGAGACCAAGGGGCAGACCCTGGAGGCGCTGCAGCGGAAACTGGTCGCGGCGGACTGAATCCGCTCATCGAGAGGCATCTTTTGCCGAGGAGTGGGTTTTCGTGAGGGTGCCGCTGCTGATGGCAGTGTCAGCTTGCGGCGGGGTTAGGATTGGTTTCGGCGATGTAGCTTGTCATCGCCTGTGCCAACTGCGAATCAACTTCATCGGCAATGGCCATCACGTCAACTAGAAGCAAGCTGAAGTCCACTGCCTGAAGATTATTCTGCAACGCTTGGAAGATGCTGACTTGCAGCATCCGCGATTCCTCCACCAACATGGCAGCCGTATAACCTTGTTTAAATCTCCTCCGCCCATGTTCGGCAGCGTCAGTTGACACTAGAGCGCGCGTGCCAAGGGGCAGAGGATGGCGAAGGCGATACACAAGGTCACGAAAGACTGCGGGAAGATGTGCGCATCTCTCGCTTCGTTCCAAATGAACGGCAATCAAGCTCGAATCAACTTCGGTGCGCTTGTACCAATCCTCAACGGTAGCGCTCGACTCGCGCTCCAGGATCGTGGCCACGTTTTCGACGTTGTTCGCTGAAGTGATGCCGCCCTCCCTCAGTCGCTTCCTGATTGTTTCAACAAGGGGGCCGGGTGACATCGGCTTCAACAGAACCTGGTCTGTTTGAAGAAGAATTGCAGATGTGGCTGCAGTCATTTCGGGATAACCGCTGAAGATGAATGTTGCGGCTTTCGGATGCGAGTGCCGCATCGCACTCGCAACAGTCAATCCGTCACCGGGAGCCGGCATATGCAGGTCAGTGAGCAGAACATCGAAAGCCTGTAGCCCAATGTGCCTGAGTGCTTCGTTGACATCTGCGGCGGTGACTACATCGAATCCGTTAAATCGAAAAACCATACCGAGAGAATCCCGGTTAGCTTTGTCATCGTCTACAACTAGAATCCTTGGCTTTGATGCTGAGATCTCGGCAACTGGAAGGATTTCATTTTGAGCATAGGACATTGTGTTCTTTCTTCCGAGCACGTGAGGTTAGGCCGGGAATCTAGTTCCACTATGTCCCCTATCGCACGCAGAAGCTGGTCACAATAGCTCACGAAAGCTGAGTAACTCCAATATTGCGGGCGGATTGCTTCCAAATCGGAAGCGCGTCGCGGAGAAGTGCTGATTGTGCGGTGCGATTTGCTCCGCGAGGCGCTTTCGATTTGGACACGAGAAGGAAGCCGCAGGTGTACTTAGCGGTCGCGGTGATCGAGGCTGGGCTTATGGATATTGAATGTTGTTTCCTGTTTTAGCAAATAGTCTTCTGGTACTTCATCATCGCTACGGGTGCTCGGAATAGTTGAGTATCTGTATAGAGTGTCTTCAATGCGAAGTTCGGGAAAGCCGGTTGGAGTGTCTTTGGAGTGTTGATGGATCAAGTGAACACACGACTGCAAACGCATGCATGGAGCAAGCCGGGAGAGCGAGTTGGCGGCAAGGGTCATGAAGAATCCAAGCCTGCAAAATAGAGTTGTGCGGCGGTGAAGCGTGCAGCGACGCGCATCGGTGCGCCACAACGGGGACAGTGCCATAGATCGCAGTCGGACGGCGACGGCAGAGGCAACGGCTCCCGGCCCTGGGCGGTGAGCAGGGTGCGCGCCAGGGGCAGCAGCTGTTTTCGAAAACGGTTCGATAGCAGACCGTAGTGGCGGATGCGCACGAAACCCCTGCGCAAGACATGCAGGAAGAAGCGTCGCAGGAACTCGATGGCGCCGAGGGGCATGACACGCTGGATTCCGCCGTGGTGATAATCGCGCCAGCGGAAGTTGACTTCTTCGCCGTCGAAGGAGACGAGGCGGTGGTTGGATATGGCCATGCGGTGGGTGTAACGGCCGAGATAAGCGAGGACTCGATCCGGACCGCCGAAGGGTGGCTTGGCATAGACGTACCAGTCCTTCTTCCCCAGCTTCGCGAGCAGCTGTTCGAACCAGGCAGGATCATGAAAATCGGTGGCGGCCCCGCGGCAATCGAGCTGGTTCTTGCGGTAGAGATGACGAAGTCCAGCGAGGAACTTGTCGCGGAAGACGTCGTGGAGTACCGCAATGGGCAGCAGGAACCGTGGGTGGTTGGTCGAAATCCATCGCTGATGATCCGGAGACAGTCCCCCGCCGGGGACCACGCAATGCACGTGATAATGGCCCAGCAGGTTCTGACTCCAGGTATGCAGGATGGAGAGAAATCCGATCTCTGCGCCGAGCCATTTAGGATCCCGAGCGACTTCGAGCAGGGCCTGGGAACTGGCGTCGAAGAGCAAGTCAAGAAATGGCCTTGGAGAAGTCAGTGCCAGCGGGTTTAGTTCGTGCGCCACAGTGAACACGACGTGGAAGTAGTTGGTGTTGAGTAAATCCCGCTGCTGTGCCTGGAGCCATCGCCGGCGTTCCTGCGCCTGACACTTGGGACAGCATCGTGACCGGCACGAATTATAAGAGTGTGGTGCTTCGTACGCGCAGTTGACACACTTGTCCTTATGTCCGCCAAGAGCAGCGGTGCGGCAGCGCTCCACGGCCCGATATGCCTTCAGCTGCTGATAGCTGACGCTGAACTGTTCAAGATACTGCCTGCCCTTTGCGCGGACGATGTCGGCCACTTCGATGGCCGGCCGCGTCATCAGCGACGCGGACGATGATAAGACCGGCGGCTCTGGTCGACGTTGGAGAGCTTCAGTTCCTCGATCGGGTTAGCGACCTTCTGCAGCCGTTGCGCGGAAAGATGCAGATACCTCGCTGTTACTTCCAGATCCTCATGACCCAGCAGAAGCTGGATGGTGCGCAGATCGGTGCCGGCTTCAAGCAGATGGGTTGCCCAGCTGTGGCGAACCAAATGGGGCGCCACTGTCTTGCGGATGCCGGCTCTCCTGGCCGCTTCCGAGCAGATGCGCCACACGGTCTTGTCGGTGATCGGTTGCTCTGAGTCGCGAAGCGTTCGCGAGGGAAACAGATATGTCTCGGGCTTAAGCCACCGCCAGTAAGCCCGCAGCGTCTCCAGCAACTTCGGACTCAGCGGCAAGTCGCGATCCTTGCCTCCCTTGCCGTTCACCACGTGAATAACCATGCGCTGGCTGTCGATGTCGTCGATCTTCAGCCGAGCTAACTCGGATCGACGCGCTCTGGTCAATCAGGACGTAAAACCTTCTTTGGCCGCGGCGCAATCCGTGATCCATGTCACCAACAGGGACGTGCGTTTTGACCTATATGTATGGGTGGGAGCTCGATCGCGTGGGTTGTTTTACCGCCCCGCCGGAGCTGTCCCAGCGAGGTCTGCATGGAACAGTTTGCAAATCCGATTTCAGAGCAGGTAAGGGAAGTCGTCGAGGCCGTGGTTGAGGCTTTACGAGTGCCCAAACCTGATGAGCTTTCCCCTTCAGCAGCATCGAGTTCGTTCGAGGCTGAAGCGCTCCGCACAGAGATTATTCGCGTAGGGCGAAAGCTTTGGGAACGGCAGTATGTCGATGGCAACGGGGGCAATATCAGCTGCAGGCTGGGGACGAAGTATGTGCTCTGTACGCCGACGATGATGAGCAAACGCGATCTGGAGCCGGCGGATATCTGCTTGTCGGACATGGATGGCAACATTGTGGCCGGCGATCGGCTGCGCACAAGCGAACTCCTGCTTCACCTTGAGATCTATCGCGCCAACCCGCGCGCGCGGGCCGTGGTGCATTGTCATCCGCCGTATGCGACAGCGTTTTCGTTGACAGGAACCACGCCGCCGATTGGTCTGATTTCGGAGTACGAGATTTTTATCGGGCCGGCAGCGCTGGCACACTACGAAACTCCGGGAACGCATGCCTTTGCAGAGACCGTGCTGCCCTTCGTCCAGAACCATAACACGATCCTGCTGGCGAACCATGGAGTCGTCTGCTGGAGCGACACCGTAACGCATGCCGAGTGGCTGACGGAGATTCTTGAGTCGTATTGCAAGACATGCGTGATCGCGAAGCAAATCGGCAAGCCGCTGACATTTATTCCCGATGAAAAGATTCAGGAGATTCTGGCGCTGAAGCGGAAGCTGGGTTTCCCGGACGCGCGCATGGAGCCGCTTCCAATGCCGGATGCGGCGAGTGCGCCGGTGAACCGAGAACTGGAGAAACTGGTGCGGCAGGTGGTGTCGCGGCTGGAAGAGCGGTAGCTGCCGGACACAATCAACTCCAACAGCAGAGATCCACTTGACATCCATAAAAGTAGAATGCTACATAGGGTAGGCTATGTCTGCTTATTGGCGTCGCTCGTTCGTGGTCGTCTGCGCACTTTTCCTCGCAACGGAGGCCCCGGCGGGCCCGGGAATTTCTGTTCGAGCGCAAGTTTCCGACCTTATCGCCGCAGATGCGTTCGGTGGGTTGCGCGCAACTGCCGCACAGGAACCGGCCGGCCCGGCTGCGAGCAAACATTGGAAGTTCGCCGTGGTTTCCATACGAAAAAATAACTCCGTCGCCCCCCAGCACATCGGAGTTGCGACGGCCGACGGATACCAAATGAAAAACTTGTTTCTGGGCTATCTGTTGCTCACGGCCTACGTGCCGCAAACTGGCGACGGAACCTTCTATTCTCCCGACCAGTTCATAGGAATGCCCGCCTGGCTGACCGGCGACGACGATCATTACGATGTGAACGCGAAGGTCGACGAGGCAGACCTTGCGGATTGGCAGACTCCAGCCATGCAGCCTGCCATGCTGCGGTCCATGCTGCAAGCGATGCTCGAGGAACGTCTCAAGCTAGTGGTGCACCGCAGCACCAGGGAAGCCCCTGTGTACCTGCTGGAAGTAGGGAAGAGCGGGCCGAAATTCAAAGAGACGAATCCCGGCGAACTTCACCTTGGCGCACGTCCGATGCCCGGAGGCGGGACACTGTCCAGAGAAGAAAAAGACGACCAGATGACAGTGCATTATTTTGGGATCTCGATTGCGCAACTGGCGAGATTCGTATTGGGCGATGCGGGGCGCCCGATTCAGGATAAGACCGGTCTTAGGCGCAAGTATGACGTAACGATCGTCAAGCCGATACCGGAGGGTGCCGGGACGCCTGAAGTTAAACCGGCTGAATCCTCACCCGTCGACATCGTGAATCAACTCGGTTTGAGGCTCGAGCCGGCAAAAGGGCAAGTGGAAACTCTGGTGATCGATCATGTCGAGCCGCCCACGCCCAATTAGCAAGCTAAAGAATGTCCAGAAAAACGGAGTTTTAGGCGGCACCCAGAAGAGATTGAGTGCGTTCAGCGCGAGCGTCGAACAGGCAAGCACTCCTGGGGCGAAGGTGAGAAAGAATGAAAGCATGCTATACTAGCTTTGCGCTCAGTGATTTGGACGTGAGCGGCGGTTTGCCCCTTCGTATTAAGGCAATTCAGCCTGGCACAGATTTCCCCCAAGCCCCTACAGCGTAACCACAGTATCTCCTTGCGGCTAGAGCAGTGTGCTTTCAGCAGTTTGCAAGAGTGTGGTGCCGGACGGCAATGAGTCGAACCGGCGATACTCGGTAGCGTGCGGCAGGTCCGGACCTCAGAGGAAGTAGAAAAGTCTGATGGTCAGTCCCCGGGACGTATTTGGTTCTCCCTTACGCATAAATTGAAGAGCAGGCGCGCACGTGAACAGGATTCGTGTGTCCGGCTGCAAGTTCGGGTTCCGATTGCAGGCCCCAGGGAAGACGGGCTCCGGGATCCAGGAAATGAACATATTTTGACGACACAGTTCTCGCAGTTCAATCTTTCAGCCGCCCTGATGGCGCGGCTCAACACTAACAATTTTGTAACCCCTACGCCGGTACAGGCGGGCTGCATTCCTCCGGCTCTCGAAGGCCGCGACGTGCTGGCGACGGCGCAGACCGGAACCGGCAAGACGCTTGGCTTCTTGATTCCGATCGTGGAAATGCTGCAAAAAGTGCAGGACCGGAATGCGGCACAGGCATTGATCCTGCTGCCTACGCGCGAACTGGCGATGCAGGTAGAGGTGGCTTTCAAGACCATTCGGACCAGCCCGCAGCAGACGGTGGCACTGGTGGTTGGCGGGATGCAGGAGCGCCCCCAGCTTGATGCGATTCGCCGCGGAGCGCGGTTGATCGTGGCCACGCCGGGCAGGCTCGAGGATTACCTCAAGCGCAAGCTCGTACGGATGGATCAGATCCAGATGCTGGTCCTCGACGAAGTGGACCGGATGCTCGATATGGGCTTTCAGCCCGCGATCGCCCGCATCGCAACCACGCTGCCACAGTCGAGGCAGACGCTCTGCTACTCCGCCACGCTGGAAGGCGCGGTGAAGGAAGTGGCGCGCAAGTATCTCAACAACCCCGTTCGCATCGAGATCGGCTCGGTGTTGAAGCCGGCGGAGAATGTGGAGCTTCGCACGTTTGAAGTGGCTCCCGACAAGAAGCAGGAATTGCTTGAGCATCTTCTGGATTCCGAGGATGGCAGCTTCCTGGTTTTCGTTCGCACCAAGCACGGCGCGGATCGTGTGGCGCGCAGGCTCAGCCGTTCGGGCTGGTCGGCGACACAGATTCACGGCGACCGTTCGCAGTCGCAACGCAACTCGGCACTTCGGAGCTTCTCTGAAGGCCATCACCGCGTGCTGGTTGCTACAGATGTTGCCGCTCGCGGCATCGACGTGGCCAACGTGGCGCACGTGATCAACTTCGACATGCCGAAACTGGCGGAGGATTTTGTTCACCGTGTCGGCCGCACGGGTCGCGCATCGGCCAAGGGCATTGCTTCAACGTTTGCCGGACCGGCAGAACGCGGCGATCTGCGCAAGATTGAGCGCACGCTGTCGATTCAGATGAAGCGGTTCAGAGTAAGTTCGCTGAGCGGAAGCGCGGCGTAACAGCAGCTTTCAGTTGTCAGCGATCAGGTCAGCTAAACCACCCGGGACCGAAACTGGTTCCGGGTGGTTTTGTTTGTGCGAACTTGTTTTGGTGCCGGTGAATCGTGCGCGGCGTGTCGTCCTGCGCGCGCTCGCCAAGCTGCCTCGCTTAGCTGTGTCATCCTGAGCGGAGCAGCTTGGGGCCCCGACCGAAGTTGGGGTAAGCGAAGCGAAGGATCTGCTTTGGTGTTCATTAAAACTTCGATTTGAGGCTTCATTTCGTATGATGTCTTCGGTGTGTTGCGAGGGTGACAATGCGCGTCTCCAAGTTCTGTTTGCCGGTTGTTCTTTTATTGAGTGCCTCATTTGGGCTGGTTGCACTTGCGCAGGGCGATGCTCCGAGCAAAGGTGCGAGTGCGGCACCGGCGACTGTACCGGCGAAGCCGATGAGCGATTCCGAAAAGGCCCAGATGGCGGAGCGCGTTCGCGGTGAGGCGTTGCATGCCTGGAACGGGTACAAGAAGTATGCCTGGGGACATGATGCACTGAAGCCGCTTACGCTCAAGCCATTCGACTGGTATGGGGATGGGCACAGCCTGTTGATGACGCCGGTGGATGCGCTGGACACGCTGACACTGATGGGTCTGAAGCCGCAGGCCGATGAGGCGCGGACGCTGATCGATACCAAGCTGAATCTCGATCAGGATATCTACGTCAAGGATTTCGAGATCACGATTCGCCTGCTCGGGAGCTTGATTTCCGGCTACGAGATGACCGGGGACAAGCGGCTGCTGGAACTGGCCGATGATCTGGGGCGCCGCATGTCTCCCATGTTCGATTCGCCGACCGGCATGCCGTATGAGTATGTGAACCTGCACACCGGCGCGGTACGCGGAACGAAGAGCAATCCGGCGGAAATTGGCACGCTGCTGCTGGAGTACGGCATGCTGGCGCGGCTTACCGGCAAGCAGAACTACTACGACATGGCCAAGCGCGCATTGGTCGAACTGTACAAGCGGCGCTCGGCGATCGGGCTGGTGGGGTCGGAGATTGATGTGGAGACGGGGAAGTGGACCGATCCTACATCCGGCATCCGGGGTGGCATTGATTCGTACTACGAGTATCTGCTGAAGGCGTCGATTCTGTTTGACGACAAGGACTGCGCGCGCATGTGGCAGGAGAGCGTGAGAGCGATCGATAAGTACCTTGCCGACGATAGGCCGAATGGACTCTGGTATGGGCAGGCGGATATGAACAGCGGGCAGCGCACGCACACGGAATACGGCTCGCTGGATGCGTTTTATCCGGCAGTGCTGGCGCTGGGGGATGATGTCCATCGGGCGGCGCAGCTGCAGGATTCCAGCTACAGGATGTGGAACGTGGCGGGGATTGAGCCGGAGACGCTCGACTACGCGAAGATGCAGATCACCAGTCCGAATTACGAATTACGGCCCGAGATTATCGAATCGACCTACTACCTCTACCACTACACCCACGACGCCAAGTACCTGGCGATGGGGCGGACTTATCTGGATGGACTGGTGAAGTATTGCCGGACCGATGAAGCGTATGCGGCGCTGGCCGATGTGCGCAGCAAGCAGAAGAAGGACTCGATGGAGAGCTTTTTCTTTGCGGAGACGCTGAAGTATCTGTATTTGCTGTTCGCGCCCGAGTCGACGCTGGAGTTTGATTCGGTGATCTTCAATACAGAGGCGCATCCGATGAAACGAAGCCTGGGGCTGCAATAGGGGAAGCCGGCCAAGCCAGCGGTTTTCGTCGTGTTCTGCCTTCAGGATTCAGGGGTTTCTACCCTAGTGACCTCGGCAAAATGCCAGAGTACCCCTGTCGGATCGAGCAGATAGGTTACGGTGAGGCCCCAGGGCTCGACACGAGGCGGCGCAGGCGCTGAAACGCCGAACTGATTGGCCAGATCGAGTGAATTGAGGTGTTGCCACCAGGCGTGAACATCGCTGACGAGGACGTGCATCACCGAGTTCTCCGCCCATTCTTTGACATAGTGACCCTGGAGCAAAAAAGCGTGTGATCCGAGGCTAAGTTCAGCGAGCGTATCCCCGAGTTTATAAGGGGTGAAACCGATTGCCTCATAGAAGCGCAGGCTGGTTTCGAAGTCCTTCGCGGGAAGGAAAGGGCGAAAGGCGCGGATTCCGGGAATGAGAAGAATGACGGGGTTCATGGGAGTCTCCTCCATCTTCACCTGATTAACACAGGAACGAAAGCCACGGGTTTACTCCGCTCTAGAACCCCTGTTCCGGCTATCCTAATCGTAGCGGCGAAATCCGCACATCTTCTGATTTGCACTGGCCCGATATAAATTCAAACTGAGCAATATCGAGGATCATGATGAAGAAGAACGTCGTAATAGCACTTGGATTGGCTTTGGGGATTGTTTTTGGAGCGGCGATAGGGTTGGCGCTGCATCATGCTGGTCCCGGCGTCGCACTTGGAGGGGCCTTTGGGTTGTTAATTGGCACGGCAATAAACAGCCGGAAGCAAATTGCAAACTGACCCACTACCCGCAAGCCGCATTTCGTTGACTCTGCATCTCGATTCGGTTATCCTAAGGGTCTTGTGCGGTGTTGCGCCTGGGGTCTGTTGTGGGCCCTCTGAGACGGTTTCAAGTCGATGAGGAGATGAAGTTTAAGCCCGGACCCGGCTGATTGAACCCCTTTATCGGATTCGACCGGAACAGGCACCTTCGGCTGGGACAGCAAGCTAAGTCCAGCAGAGTCAGGGCCCTTTGAGGGGGCAAGCGCCGCAGTCCTCACCCGAACAGGATTGTTTGGAAGTGGGCAGAATTTAATCCCATGCGCGGACGCCATGGGAATCAGCGCATTGCGCCGTAGTTTTTGAAGTAATAGAGGGCAGGAGAGAGATGAGCACCTTTGTTCCGAGCGGCAAGGATATTGACCGCAAGTGGTATGTAGTGGATGCCAGCGGCCAGACCCTGGGGCGCCTGGCGACCAAGGCGGCCGATGTTCTGAGCGGCAAGCTGAACCCGAAGTACGTGCCGTACATCGACATGGGCGACCACGTCATCGTGATCAACGCCGAGAAGATTCGCCTGACGGGCCTTAAGGCCCAAAACAAGGTTTATCGCCGCTACACAGGATTCCCCGGCGGACTGCGCGAAGAGGAATTCTCGCGCCTGCTGGCCCGCAAGCCGGAAAAGATCCTCGAAGAGGCGATCAAGGGCATGTTGCCGAAGTCGAAGCTTGGCCGCGCGATGGGATCGAAGCTGAAGGTTTATCGCGGCGACAAGCATCCTCATTTCGCACAGCAGCCAGTGGCTTTGGAAGTTTCATCGCGCAGCTTTTAAGCTGTTGCGGATTTGGTTTTAAGACGGTTTTGGCCGCGCTGAGAGGCCCGGCGGAGAGAGTCAAGAGAGAATGGCAGATCTGGTTCAGTATTACGGGACGGGGCGCCGCAAGTCGGCGATTGCCCGTGTTTTTCTGCGTCCGGGCACCGGTGAGTGGAAGGTGAACGGCAAGCCCTTCGAGACATATTTTGTAACCGAAGCACAGCGTGTGGCCGCAAAGCGCACCCTGGTGGTTGCAGATTTGGCCTCGAGCTTCGATGTGTTGACCACGGTTTCGAGTGGCGGCGTATCTTCGCAGGCTGACGCAGTCAAGATGGGCATTGCCCGCGCACTGGTCCTCTTCAACCCGGAACTGCGCAAGCTGCTCAAGGCTGAAGGCCTCATGACGCGCGATGCTCGTCAGAAAGAACGCAAGAAGTACGGACAAAAGGGCGCACGCAAGCGGTTCCAGTTCAGCAAGCGCTAGCGCTTGCAGTGGTCAGTGAACAGTGGTCAGTGGTCAGAATCAATTTGAACTTTCTGGCACTTAAATCTGTTCACTGTGCACTGATCACTGAACACTGTTGTTAAATCTCCCGCGAGAGCGGGTTTCAATCCGGGCCAGACGAAGGTTAGTCCGGATGCAATCCACGAAGGAGGCCAATGGCCACGATCACAATGAAGGAGCTGCTCGAAGCTGGTGTTCACTTCGGGCATCAAACGAAGCGCTGGAATCCCAAGATGAAGGAATACATCTTTGGCGAGCGCAACGGGATTTACATCATCGACCTGCAGAAGACGCTGAAGCTTTTCAAGGATGCGTCGAAGTTTGTCACTGAACTGTGCGCGAGCGGCAAGACGATTCTGTTCGTCGGCACCAAGCGCCAGGCACAGGACGCCGTGGCTGAAGAAGCCAACCGGGCGGGCATGCCGTATATCAACCAGCGCTGGCTGGGCGGATTGCTGACCAACTGGGTGACGGTGCAGAAGTCGGTGAAGCGCCTTCAGGAATTGGATGATATGGCCACGGACGGCCGGTACGAATTGCTGACCAAGAAGGAAGTCATTCGCCTGGAGCGCGAGCGCAAGCACCTGCAGGCGAACTTGGCCGGCATCAAGAATATGAAGCGCCTGCCCGATGCGCTCTTCATCGTCGACTCGAACAACGAGGCGATTGCGGTGAAGGAAGCGCGCAAGCTGGGCATCCCGGTGGTTGCGGTGGTGGATACCAACTGCGACCCGACCGTTGTGGATTACGTGATTCCGGGCAACGACGACGCGCTGCGTGCGATTCGCCTGTTCACCTCGAAGATCGCCGATTCGGCGGCCGAGGGCGTGAACCTGGTGGGCGACAAGGCGTTTGCTGCGGAAGAGGCTCCGGCAGCCGAGAGCGAAGCTCCTGCGGTGGCTGAAGCGGCGCCGGTTGAGGATGTCGATTTTGATGCGGCCCTTGGCGCGGGAGTTCGCAAGGCTCCGGCGGCGGCAGCGGCAATCGACGAAGAAGAAGTGGTCGAACGCGCCCTGTAAGTTTTTAAGCGGACCGAGACAAGCGTGGCCTCGCCGTTTGGTTGCCACGCTTTTCTTATGGCACCTGCGGTGCGGCTGACTCGGCCATGCGTATGGGCTCTGTGCGGAAGCAAGAGTCGACACAACTGTGGACCGATCTGAAGAAATTCGAATTGGGGAAACGAGAAGGAAGCGAGATGACTGTGGCAGACAAGATAGATGCAAAATTGGTGAAGGATCTTCGCGAGAAGTCTGGCGCGCCCATGGGCGATTGCCTGAAGGCCTTGCAGGAGACCAAGGGCAATATCGAAGAGGCGTTCGTAGTGCTGCGCAAGCGCGGCATGGCCTCTGCACAAAAGAAGGCAGCGCGTACGACCAATGAGGGCGCGGTGGGCACATACATCCATGCCGGCGGCAAGATCGGCGTGATGGTGGAAGTGAACTGCGAGAGCGACTTTGTGGCGCGTACCGATGACTTTCAGGAATTGCTGAAAGACATCGCGATGCACATCGCCGCGAGCGATCCGCGCTACATCAAGCCCGAAGATGTCAGCTCCGAAGATATGGAGCGCGAGAAGGAAATTTATCGCGCCCAGGCAGCTGCGACCGGAAAGCCTGCAAACATCGTGGAGAGAATGCTCGAAGGCAAGATGGCGAAGTTCTACGAAGAGGTTTGCCTGCTTGAGCAGCCGTTCATCAAGGACCAGGCGATCAGCATCAAGGAACTGATTGCACAGAAGGTCGGCAAGCTGGGCGAGAACATCACCGTGCGGCGCTTTGCGCGCTTCAAGGTGGGTGCGCCGGAGTGGACCGTTTCGCAGACCAAGGCCGTGGAAGCGGCAGCGGAGTGAGTCGATAGTCCCAAGAGATTCATCCCTGGGGGGTGGATGCAAGGTGGCAAGGGCCCGGAGCGCAAGCTTCGGGCCCTTGTTGTTCTGGGGGATGAGAGGTGGACTTATGGAGTTTCGCGGACGCAGGACATCGAATGAGCCATTGCGGGGACAGCACCGAAGCGGCGTTCACGGTGGTTAAAGTCGCCGAGGGCCGAGGCAAGATCAGGTTCGTCGAAATCCGGCCACATGCGTTGGGTAAACACCAGCTCGGCGTAGGCCGTTTCCCAGAGGAGAAAGTCGGAAAGGCGCTGTTCGCCACCGGTGCGAATCAGCAAGTCGACGTCTCCGCTTTCAGAAGTCAGCACGTGCGTGAGGATGCTGCGCAGTCTATCCGCAGTGAGCGATTCATTCGAAGGAAACGCCGCGACAGCACTGGCCGCGGCTTGCGCAATAGCGGTGCGGGCAGAGTAGTCGATGGCAATGCGGAGAAGAAGGGCGCGACCATTTCTTGTGTCACATTCGGTGCGCTCGATCTCGCGAAGCAGAGGCGCGGGGATCCGGTCGCGGCGGCCAATCACTTCAAGCCGCGCGCCCTGCTGGCGGAGACGTTCGCACTCAAGGCGAAGAAAAGCGCGAATGATCCAGAAGATACTTTGCACCTCCTGCGCGGGGCGCGCCCAGTTGTCGGATGAGAACGCGTAGAGGGTGAGGACGCGGATTCCGAGGCCGGGTGCATGTTCAACGGCGCGCCTTACTGCGGCGACACCGGCGCGGTGCCCGGCGACCCGCGGCAGCCCGCGGTGCGTGGCCCAGCGGCCGTTGCCGTCCATGATGATGGCGACGTGGAGGCCGGGTTGGTGGTCGTTTTTCACTTGTGTGTTTCCTCGAGAAGGCATGAATGTGAAACAAGCAGCACTACTGGTTCGGTGTGGCTGGTTCTGGCAGAGAGCCGTACCAATCAATGGAGCGCGTGAGGTACATGGCTCCGGCAACCGCAAGGAAGCTGGCAATGGCGCCGACGAGCAATGCGTTGTCTTCGAGTCGCAGCAGCAGATAGATGAGGGTGTAGAGCAATGTGAAGACAACAAACGCGCGGAACGCCTGCGCGCGGCTCGCGAAGATCCAGCCGGCATTGGTGGAGAGGAGAGTCACGGTGGCAGAGCCGGCGATGAGGAAGCCGAAATCGAAGCCGATGCGCTCGGCGAGAGAAAGCAGCAGCAGGTAGAAGATGATCTGTGCGATGCCTACGAGAACATATTGCGCTGGATGGACGCGTTTGCCGGTTGTGACTTCAAAGACGAAGTAGGAGAGAAAAAGCAAGCCGAGAAAGAGAAGGACGTATTTGAGTGAGCGAGTCACAGATTGGTAGGGATCGGCGAGTTCCACGAAAGAGACACCGAGAGCGGTTGTCTCGAGACCGGTGATGGTGTCGCCTACGCCCTCGGCACGGATTCCCCGTGCGATGAAGGGAACGGTCCAGTTTGCGGTGAACCCGTTAGGAGAGATGGTGTGATTTACAGGCAGGAAGCCGCCATCAAAGCTAGGATTGGGCCAGTCGCCCTGCATAGTGAGGCGGGTGGTTTTACCATATGCGAGTAGTGCGATGCGCTGCGCGCCAGAAAAGCGCAGCACGGCGGTGACGATGAATTGGCTGTTGGGTTGAACGTTTCCCGGTCTCGCGCCGAAGAGCTTCAGCTTGAGCTGCTGTGGTGCATCTGGTCCGAGAGAGAAATTCTCCGCCGTCTCCGCAGGCGAAAGGGTGAGTGTCTTGCCACCGATGGTCAAGGAGCCGTCAGAGATAGCGCCGCGTGCGTCGGTGACGCCGACGATGAATTCGGCGCGGGACCAATCGAGCACCGCGCCTTGCGGCGCGGTGCCTGGTACTCCGTTCAAGTCGAATGCTGCTTCAAAGTTCAGGTCGGCCTGAAAGATGGGAACCTTGAAGAGGGAGCGGCGTTTTTCTTCCGCCCCGGTTTTAACTGTCGCGGATGCCTGGGCGGGAAATACGAGATAGGTACCGTGCTTCGCATTGAACTCTGATGACGGCGCCGGGATGTCGTAAGGAATAGCCAGAGTGGGCCCGAGAAAAGTCTGCTGACCTCCGACATGGCTGCTGATTTCCTTGATGACATCGGAAGCGCGATGAGTGCGATCATCTACGAGGTCGTCGACGAAGAGGGCCGGAATGGTCATGACCAGCGCGAGTACGCAGACGATAAGAAGCTTCACGCCCATGGAGCGTGATTTAAATCTGGATTGAAAGCTGGACCGAAGAACTGGTGCGTCGTTCAAGGGACTTCCTCCATCCGGGGCATTACTTTGCAGTGCAAAGTAATCAGGCAAAAATTTTTAAGTTCGCGAAGGCGCGAGGTTGGGCAGTAAGGCGGAGACCGCTGTTTCTGGCTTCGCGCCAGCGGCGGCATCGCGTACTACTTGTTCGAGCGTGGCCAGGTATTCGAGATAGCGTTTGCGGCCCGAGGGGGTGATGCGGCAGATGGTTTGGGGGCGGTTGCGGTCGTGGCCGCGAATGATTTCCACCATTTTGGCATCTTCAAGAACGCTGAGATGGCGGCTGAGATTGCCGTCGGTGAGGGCGCAGAGCTGCTTGAGATCGTTGAAAGCCAGGCCTTTGGGATTGGTGATGAGCGAAGTGAGTACGCTGAGCCGGGCGCGCTCGTGAATGACGCGATCGAGGCCTTCGTAGGCGAAACGGCCTTCATTGCTGGACGACTTAGATTTCATCGCGATCCTCTTTCGAGCCCCAGAGAAGAACTGCGGCGACGATCAGCTGGCCGACACCGTAGGCGATGCCCATGGTCCAGGGCGTGAGGGCGCGCGTGTCGCCAAGACCGACGCAGGTGAGACCTGTAAGCAGATACCAGCACCCTGCGGCCGTCATCGGTTTAGGCAGGAACCTGCAGGATGCGAAGACGCCGAGGCTGAAAGTAATTTGCCAAAGACCGGGAAGCAGCCACACAGATCCAGGGACAAACCGGACGAGGACGACAGATACGAGTGCGCCGGCACCGACGGAGGGAAGAAACTGCTCGACCGCCATGAGAATCATCTCGTCGGCCATTCCGGAGTGGATGCGGCGCGTGCGAGTGAGGGTCTGCATGCCGATGAGGACGGCCGAGAGTATAGCGGTTGTGATCCAGATGCGGAGGTAGTTTCCGATGTGGTTAGCGGGATCGGGCAACAGAAAGGCCTGAGTTACGGCGGCGAGAATCGCGAATAAGCCGGTGGTTGCAAGTGTGGCTGCGCCGTAGCCGCGGAATTCTGTAGTGCGAGCGACCTGCCGGCGAATGCTCGTGATATCGCCGAGTGCCTTGTCGAGAGGATGGATTGGAAAGCTCATCGCACACTCACTTTACGTTGCAAAGTAAAGTAAACCAACGCGGGGACACTGTCAAGTTACGAGGGTGGTTCAGGACTCGGCGGAGTAAACGCGGTTTGTTCCAAGTCTGGGCAGAATCTCGGGTTAGGGAAGCGGACAACGACCACAGATGCGGGGAAACGCTCGAGGATCTGCGCTCGCCGACTCATCGAAGATGATTCTGGTTGAACCAGTTGGGTTGGAGGCCCTGATTGTTTCAGCAGGGTAAATGGTTTCAGAGTCTGGCATGCGGAGGCCGTGTGCGATACTCGAAAAAGCATGTACAAACGGATTATTCTCAAGCTTTCGGGAGAGGCACTGGCGGGTCCGAATCGATTCGGCCTGGATGCCGTGAAAGTCTCAGAGATCACGGAGGAAATTCGTGATGTTCACAAGCTGGGCGTGGAGATCGGAATCGTGGTCGGAGGAGGCAATTTCTTTCGCGGCGTAGCCCAGCAGGCGAAGGAAATGGACAGGGTTGCCGCCGACAACATGGGCATGTTGTCCACCGTGATGAATGCGATCGCCCTGCAGGACTCTCTGGAACAGCGCGGGGTGCAGTGCCGGGTGATGTCAGCCGTCTTCATGAACCAGGTTGCCGAGCCCTATATTCGGCGCCGTGCGGTGCGGCATCTTGAAAAAGGCCGTGTTGTGATCTTCGCGGCGGGCATCGGAAATCCGTTCTTTTCAACTGACACGGCGGCAAGCCTGCGTGCAATGGAGATCAAGGCCGATGTGCTGCTGAAGGGAACAAAGGTGGAAGGCGTCTATAGTGCCGACCCGGTGCTGGTGAAAGATGCCGTCAAGTACGACGAGATCACCTATATGGAGATCTTGAGGCAAGGGCTGAAAGTGATGGACCTGACCGCGGTGAGCCTTTGCAAGGATAACAACCTGCCGATGATTATCTTCAACATGAATCAGCCGGGAAATATTCGACGAGTGGTGATGGGCGAGAAGGTTGGTTCGCTGGTGACGGCCTAGAGGCAGTTTTCAAGTTCACAGCAATCCTCAGTTCGGAACTGAAAATCAGGATCGAGATGCGCGGATCGAGAGATTCCTGGGCTTCCGGTAATTGCGTCAGCTGGCGGCACTTTTGACGTCTAAACAGCAAGTGGAAATGAAGAAGCCAGCGCGGCTGGATGCATTGACGGGCCTGCGCTGCTTCGCGGCTGTCAACATCGTCTTATTTCACTTTTCCAATCCAAACTGGTTTGGGCCGCTCGCACCGGTTGTGAATGCCGGCTATGCCTCGGTGAGCTTTTTTATTCTGCTCTCGGGTTTTGTGCTCGGGTACAACTACAACGCAAAGGCACGTGCGGGTGAACTGAGCAACGTGCGGTTTTACGAGGCGCGATTCACGCGGCTCTATCCAATCTATCTGCTAAGCCTGATCCTGGCGTTCAAGATCATCCCCCTGGAGTGGAGCGAACACACGCATGGAATGTTCTGGACGGGGATCGTGTTGTCACCGCTGCTGTTGCAGGGGTGGATTCCCGAAATCGCGACGTTCTTGAACACACCGGCGTGGACGATGTCGGCTGAATCGTTCTACTACGTGCTGTTTCCATGGATGGCGCGGTGGAAGAAGCCGGAAAGCGTGGGACGGCATCTGGCTACGATGGGCCTGGTCTGGATGCTCGGACTGATTCCGGGAACACTATACGTGATCCTCAATCCCGATGGACTGGCGCACGTGGATCGCTTCAGCTATGGGAAGTGGCTGCAGGCGCTGAAATACACGCCGATTCCACACCTGGCGAGCTTTGTTTTCGGTGTGATGCTGGCCAATCTCGACGAGATGGTGCCGAGGATGGGAATGAGGCGCCTGGTGCTGGGGATTTTCGGATTTGCCGCGACCTTCACCGTTCTGACCCAGGCGCCCAGGCTTCCTTATCCGCTCCTGCATGACGGTTTTTTTATGCCACTGTTTGGTTGCATTATTATTGGGCTGGCGGGTGTGAACCCTCTATCGAAGCTGCTGGGGCTGCGTCCTCTGGTGTTTGTGGGCGAGGCAAGCTACTGCCTTTATCTTCTGCATTTCAACTTGTGGAACATGATTCACGATTCGCACATTCTGGACCGGCTGAATCTGGCGCGGTTTGATCCCTGGATCAGTTACCTGCTGCTGATCGCGCTGGCGCTCGCAGCTCTGCACTTCGTCGAAAAGCCTGCACAGAGGATTTTGCGCGGGTGGATGCACGTGTGGCGGTGAGAGAGACAGGGAATGAGGATCCGGGAACGAGGGAACGAGAGATCAGGGAAAGATGGTCATTTACTTCCGTACTTGTCACTCATTCCCTTATTCATTGTCTTTCAATAGTCGATGCCTTTCCAATAGTTCGGTGCGTTGACATACTCGAATCGATTGGGATTGCTCTTCACGAGGGCATCTGCGTCTTCGTTCCAGAAGGTGCCGTGTGCGGTGTTCTGGTTATCGGAAATAACGCTGTAGCCAAGCTGGTAGTTTTCAAATTCCTGGCTGCGGCGGTCCATGCTGTCCCAGTGCTGGTAGACGCTCGAGTTATGAATGTCTTCGGCCTGATGTGCTGCGCGAGCCTGATTGGCTGCAGCCTGGCCGATGGCGTGGATCTGGGCGATGGCAGGGGCGGCGATCTGCGTAGCCTGCGCGTTCACGACGGCCATGTTGACATTAAAACTTTGCAGGATGGCGCCGAGGGTGGCACGTTCTTTTGCAGCGAGAGACATGGGAACGGTGGTTAGGTAGGCCAGGGTCATGTAGGATCCCATGCGGCCGGGCGGCTGGACACAATAGACGCCATTCATTTCACGTGAGCCCTTCTGGTCCTTGAAATCGACGGTTCCGGCGAGATGCGCGCAATGATCGGAGCCGTTGCCTTGCATCGGCGCAAAGGCGGAGAAGGTGAATTCCGCAGCCGGCATTCCGCCACCAGCGCGTGACTTGTTCCAAAGGTAGACGAAGGTCTCTTGCATGTCAGCGCCATAGGGAATGTACGCCGCCCGCGCATATCCAGTGTTCTGCAAGCGGCCTGCCTGAACCTGACGCATGGTCTGCTGGACGGCAGCATTATTGGTGTCCATGGCGGGGAAGGCGAGGCCGAGAAAAGCATTTTCGCCGTCTGGTCCGACGGCCACGATGGTTCCGCCGCCGCTGAGATTCGGGGCAATTTTCCAGTTGTCCGGCAGGCTGACGCTTGCGGAGCGATCGGGAAGAACCTGCGAATGGAGCGACGCGGCTGAAGAACCCGGGCCGGCGGACTCAGACCCAACGGATGCATCCTTCAGCGGGTGCCAGGCAGCGAACAGGGTTTTCATGTTGGCTGGAAGAGTCCGGTGAAAACGCGTGGCTTCGTCGGTGACCAGCGCGGCCTCGACGTGATCGGAGCTGACCTTGGTGGCGATGATGATGCCGGCCACCTGACCACCACTGCCATTGCGGCGTGTGGCACTGAAGAACGTGGCAACGGATTCCGTGCCATGCACCTGGAAGAGTTTGCCGACCTGTGGTTTCTCGCCAACGTTTTGATGGACAGAACGTAGTACGGCGCCCATTGCTCCTGCTTCAGTGGTCTGCCCGGCGACCTGGCCGTAGACGATGGTGCCACCGCCGGAAGGGTTGATGGTTTTGAGTTGTTGCGCCGGCGCGACTGGTGGGCACGTGCTGAGAGCAAGCGCAAACGCTGCCAGATGCGATGAATATCGTAGAGAAGCGGTAAGCATTGCATCTCCTGATCCCCTTGGCTGGTAGGGGCGTGTTGGTTGCTGTAAGGATTGCGAGCAAAGTGTAGCGGTGCAGTCTGCTCACTTTCAAGGCCGAATTGGTAAGTAACTAATGTGGGACGGGCTTCCCGCGCACGAGCGAGCCGCAAAAGCAGAAGCCCAGCCGGTCGGCTGGGCTTCATGATGGTCTGGATTCCCTGGTTACGGCGTGACCGTTTGCGTGGAGTGGTTGCCGTGCGGCACCAGGATGACGGCTGTCGGGTGGATGCCGGTGGGATATGGTGTGGTCTGTGTCTGTTTCAGCGTACCTGCGATTGGATCGAGCCGGAAACCGGAGACCGAGTTACCGAGGAAGTTGGCTGTGTAGACGAAGCGGCCAAGCGCAGGATCAACGGCGACCGAGACGGGTTGCGTATCGGTGCTGTTGGTTTGCGAGCCGGTTGAGTTGACCGCCGTTGACGGCGTGCCAGTGGTCAGATCGATCACGTATGCGGTTACGCTCGAATCAAGTGAATCGGAGACATAGATGAACTTGCCGCGAGGATCGATTGCGATCGACGAAGGTTCTCCGCCGGTCCTGTAAGGGCCGTTGAGCAGGAAGTTGAGGGTGTAGTCGGTGTATATTCCATAGCCGATCAACTGGTTCGACGCGAAATCAGTAACATAGACGAACCGATTGGTTGGGTCAGCTGCAAGAGCGGTCGGCTTGACGCCCGCGTTGTAGGGACTTCCGGGTGTCGCGGTCAACGCTCCTCCGGAGCCGGTGGCGAATCCAAACAACCATCCTGGGCTGGCGGTACTGGTTGTAGGGCCTCCGGGGTTGTATGAGGACAGGTCGTAAGCGGTCACATAAACCGCCTTTCCACTTGCGAGGACAGTGACAGCGGTCGGCACGACGGAATCTGTGGAGAAGCCTGGGATCGTGAGGCTGACCTGGTTAGCAACGGAGCCTAGAGTGCCGGACGAGAGCGAGTAGGCAGACAGCGTTGCCGTGGTAGTTCCGGACACGACATAGAGAGTGTTGCCGTCGGGACTGACCGCCATGGATACGGGTGTCGTGGCAAGCGATACGCTGTCCTTCTTGGTGAGCACGCCGTTGGCGGCCACTGCGAAGTGGACGATGTTCATGTCCACCTGATTGGCGACGTAGAGATTCTGGTAGCCGGGAGAGAGGGCAAGCGCCGTAGGCGTGGTGCCACCGGAGCAGACCTGCGGAGCGCCGATGCGTATTGCGCCGGACTCCGAATCGACCGCGTAGGTTTCGATCTCGCCATTCGGGCAGGTGGTGCTGCTGCCAGAAACCGTGCTTGCGGACGTGGCAACAAAGGCATAGTCGATCGTCACGAGCTGACAACCTGAAAGGATCGTGGCCACAACAAGGCCGATGGCAGAGACCAGCAGGAGCTGTCTCAATTTGCTGAACTTCATGCGCTTCCTTCGTCACGGGCTGTCAAGGTCAGGCCCCGAGAATGCTGGTTGAGGTTCCTATCAGTCATTGTAAAAGCCCTGAAAGGGGTGCTGCTGTCATGCGCGGCATCGAGCCGGATTGCGTCTTTCCGAGAGCAGCCGGAAGTTCGCCGGCGGCTGCTGGGCTATTTCTTGGTGCTTCCATGCGTAATTGCTGCGACCGCTGTTGGATTTGCATTGGACGCGGACGGTGAAAACTGCGAATTGAGAAGAGTGCCGTCGGTCGAGTTCAACTGAAACCCTGATACGTTGTTGCCGAGGAAATTTGCGGTGTATACGTACTCGTTCAGCGAAGGGTCGATGCCGATTGCAACAGGTTGCGTACCCGTTGTGTACGATCCTAGGCGGGTTAGATTGCCGGAACTGACCGAGTAGACCGTAAGGTTTGAATCCTGACCGTTCGCGACGAAAGCGTACTTGGCGTTCACGTCGAGCACGATCGCACCTGGCTGACCGCCGGCGGCGAACGGGCTGCTGCTCAGCGCGGTTAACGCCCCGCCATTGTTCTGGAAACCGTAGACCAGGTTCTGCTTGGAATCGGTGACGTAGAGAAATGCTCCGGATGCATCGCTGGTGACGGCGCTGGGATGAACACCAACGGCCAGCGGAAACCCTGGAATCGAGGTGAGGGTGCCATCGGAGCCGGCGTCAAAGCCAAAAATGTAGCCGATGCTGGTGGTGGAATCGTAGCCCGCGACGTAGACATAGGGACCCGATGAAGCGGCGGCAATCGCAGTAGGAACGAAGACGTCAGATGCGGCTCCGCCGGACAGCAAGAGGGGCCAATAGCTGGCGCTGATCGCGGTGTTCACCACCGGAGTTCCGAGCGTGTCTGCAGGCTGAGCTGGTGAGAGAGCGGCAGCCTGGGATTTACTCAGAATGGGGAAAACGGCGACAGATCCCGAGCAGGGCGATGCAGGGTTACAAGTTGGCAGGGGCTGATATGTATCGAGTACGTAAAGAAAACTTCCCGAGACGGCTGCTGCAAGCGGGAAGATGCCGGGCGTATTCACGGTGTTCTGAGGGTAAAGCTTGCCGTCGCTGCCGATGACGAACTGGACAATGGAGTTGTCGTCTTCATTGACGACGTAGAGATCTGCCTGGTCCGGCGATACGGCTTCAGCAACGGGATTGCGGCCGCCGGAAGGGAAGGGCGAAGTAATGATCTGGCGCATGCGGCCTGATTCGGAGTTGATTTCGTAAACGTTGACTTCTCCGTAGTTGTTGGGGCCTGCCGCCTTGGCGCTGCTCACATACACGAAATCCGTGGTGAGTGTCGCGCAAGCGGAAAGAAAGTAGGCTGCCAGCAGACTCGCCGCGGAAATTGCCAGCAACTGAATCGGTTTGTTGAACTTCATGCGCATCTTTCGTGTTGGAGCCAACTTCGTGACCTTCTAAGAATCGAATCTTTGAACCGAATCGCCTTGTGCCAGATTCTGTGTGTGAACTCTGATCGAATCGGCTGCGTCGTGAACTTTCAAGAGCCTTCGCGGTTCGAGTGAGAGCAGCGTCGGAGGGCTGCTCTCGCCCGGTAAACCTCGCCGCGAAGGGATTAGCTTGTGCGCCCGGTGGCGATACACCATGTCCCGGGACCGGGAAGCGTATAACTGTCCTTTGCTTTCGTCGCCTGACTGAGCGGAGTGAGATTGCCGCTGTTCTGGTCAATCGACAGGCCCGTCACCGACGAGCCGTTGAAGTTAGCGGTGTAGATGTACTGGTTGGACGGATCCTCGAGAATGCACCGAGGACCGGCGCCAGTCCCGCCTGTGGCTCCCGTCTGGCCGATAATCGGCGAAGCCTGGTACGGGTTCGTAATGAGGTAGGCGGCGATTCCGCTTTGGGAAACCGTCGTGCTGGCATTGTCGCCTTCATTCAGGACGTAAAGCCAGCTCTTCCCATTTGCTTGGATCGCATAGATGGGCAGGGAGAAGTTGCCGTTGTCGGGGATGTAGCCAGTGGATTCGGCCTGAAGCGCTCCGGCGGTGCCCACGGTGTAGGCGAAGATCTGGCCATTGGAAGACGGAGTATTGGTATTCGGCCCGTCATCGAGAACATAGGTGACGCTGTTAGCCACAACGATCGCGGTGCCCTGGGTGATGCCAAGCGGCTGCGAGCTGTTCTGGTTGATGGTCAGCTGGCCACTCGCCAGATTGTAGGCATAAGGAAAGACCGAGTCGCCGGTCGCGGGAGTACCGCTGAGGGAGAGGAAGAAGTTCCCCGAAAGCACGAAGTCGATGGGGTCCGCCGGGATCGGGAAGTAAGGGAGCGGCGATCCGCTGGAAGCAGTGACCTGGGAATTGAGGACATAACTCAAGCGCCCCGTCGTAGAGTCGACCGAAAAGGCGGTAATGTCGCCGCAGGTCGTTACGGATGGTCCAAAGACGAGAGAGCAGCCTGCGCCACCGGGAGCGTCATGATCGAGCACAAAGATGTGTGCGCCACTGGAGTCGGCAACCATGCGGATGGGATTATTTCCCTGGGTAAAGTAAGTGCCCTGGGCTGCCAGAACACCGTTTCCGCCGATGGAGAACTGGGTGATATTCGCATTCGCGCAGACATCGGTCGGGCTGCACGGTCCACCGTCTTTGGTCGAGCCCTGGTTGAGCACATAGACGAACCGTCCACCCGTCAGCAGGACTGCACGGACGGGATTGGCCCCGCCAGTGCTGATGGGAAGTCCCGCGATCGAAACAAGATTGCCGGTATTGTGGTCGATTTTGAAGCCGCTGATAACGCCCTGACCCGTAGTGGAGGCCGTTTGCGTTCCGGTGACGTAGAGATAGCCGACCGTATAGCTTTGCACGCAAGACGAGATGCCGACGACCATGCCAGCAGAGAGGGCAGTCATCAGAAGAGCCTTGCCGAATTTTCTGAACTTCATGCGATTCCTTCATCCTGGTCAGGCGAGAGCCGCCAAGTGTGTGCTGATTCCGCAGCAGAGCTGGGTTGGGATGGGTCCCTGCTGCATTGTAAAAGGCTAGGGCTTGTTATGCCTAGTTTCGACGTAAGATAGAGCGGTTTCACCATTCATGTAGCCATTTCCAGCCCCCATCGAGGTGGCTCTTCCCCAGTAAAAAGGCCCCTTGGCTTCATGGCTTCGGAATACGGCGATTGTGGAACCGCTGTAGCCCAAAACGAAGTGTCTGGGGTTGGATCGTTACGGGGAAACGCGGCCTGAATGAACATGTCGCCCTCGTGCAATCAAGTGCGGATAACTGATGCAAATTGGACGCGGAAATCCCTGCAACGTCACCGCGAAGGGAGGAATCAGTGAGGCCAAGGCGGTGGGAATGCAGACTGGATTCGGAAGGGATATTTAAACTTCGGAAGCCGCGGTTTAGGTGAACCGCGACTTCCGATTGACAAGCCTGCTACCAAACGCGGCAGGAGTTCTCGGGATACATCGGCTGGCCCTTGTGGCAGCCAAACGCTTTGCCGAATTCATCGAAGTTCTGGACCGTGCCGTTCACGCGCCAGCGTCCCGGTGAGTGCGGATCGGTCATCGCCGATTGGCGGGATGCCTGTTCGGTCTCGTTCTGGCACCAGACCTGGGCAAATCCCAGGAAGTAGCGCTGCGCCTCGGTATAGCCGTCGATCTTTTCGTCGATGGTCTTGCCCTCCTTGGCCAGGACGTCAAGCAGCGCCAGGTAGGCAATGCGAAGGCCGCCATTATCGGCAGTGTTCTCGCCCAGGGTTAGTTTGCCGTTGAGCTTGGCCTCAGGCACGTCGCCGTGGGCCGGAGCCGCCTCGAAGCCGCCGTATTCGGCCACTTCACAGTCGGTGCGCTCAACGAACTTCTTGCGGTCTTCGGCAGTCTGCCACTCGCGCAGGTTCCCATGGCCGTCGTACTTCGAGCCTTCGTCGTCAAAGCCGTGTGTCATTTCGTGCCCGATAACAACACCGATGCCACCGAAGTTCACGGCGGGATCGATGTCCGGATCGAAAAATGGGGGTTGGAGAATGCCGGCGGGGAAGTTGATGTCGTTCATCGACGGGTTGTAATACGCATTCACCGTGGGCGGTGTCATGCCCCATTCCTTCTCATCGACGGGTTTTCCGAGCTTGTTGAGGTTGTAGTTGCGCTGGAAGACAGCATCGCGATGCATGTTGCCGATTGGGTCGTCACGCTTGACGGCCAGGGCCGAGTAGTCGCGCCATTTCTCGGGGTAACCGATTTTGTTGCGGTAGAGAGCGAGCTTTGCTTCCGCGGCTTTTTTCGTGTCATCGCTCATCCAGGGCAGCGTCTGAATGTCGGCGCCCAGGGATTTCTCAAGTGCAGCGACAAGCTGGTCCATGCTGGTCTTGGATTTGGGCGGGAAGTGCGCCTTTACCCAATCCTGGCCGACAGCTTCGCCCAGAGCGCGATCGGTCTCAGAGGTGCACTGCTTCCAGCGAGGAGTAGGTTCTTTCTGGCCGGCGAGGGTCTTGCCAAAGAAGTTGAAGTTTTCGTCGTAGAAGGCCTTGGGCAGGTTTCCGGCCGAGGCGTGAATCGTGTGCCAGCGCAGATACGACTTCCAGGCATCGACGGGCTCGGATGAGACCAATTCGTTCAGCTCTTTAAAGAAGTCGGGGGTCGCGACATTGAGAGTGTCGAAGGGCCGCACCTGGACGTCCTTGAAATACACCGCGAAATCAAAATCCGGGGTAAGTTTCTGGAAGTCCGCGATGGTGTAGATATGGTAGCGATTTTCCGGGTCGCGCAGCGCGGTGCGGCTGGTGGAAGCTTTAGCGAGTGCCGTTTCAATGGTGAGTACGGCATCCGCCTCTTTAGCGGCATCCTCAGGTGAATCGCCGGCAAGGGTGAACATCTTGGTGACGTGTTCGCGATATTGCTGGCGGATGGTTTGGAACCGCTTGCCATCGGAAAGGTAGTATTCGCGGTCTGGCAGCGATAACCCGCCCTGTCCAACGCTGGCGATTTGCTTGGATGCGTCCTTTTCATCCACTTGCACTCCGAAACGGAAGAGCGGTGCGGGATCGCCTTTTTCGGCGAGGCCGCCAAGCAGCGGGGCAAGGCTCTTGGTGTCGTTGAGCGCTGCGATGCGGTCAAGGGCGGCCTTGATCGGTTCGAGGCCCTTCTGATTGATGAGGTCCGTATTCATGCAGGCGGCATAAAAGTCGCCGTACTTCTTCTGCAGCGGGGTCTTGGGATCTTTCGAGGCGGCGTCGAGTTCCTGCCACAGCAGGTAGCGATTGCGCTCGCCGAGCAGCGAGAACGAGCGAGCCCAGCGGACCTGGTCGGCGGGAATTTGATTCTCCTTGACCCAGTTTCCGCATGCGTACTGATAGAAGTCGTCGCAGGGGTCGGCGGATTTGTCGATAGCCGAAAGGTCGAAGCTTTTGGATGCGGGCGGCGGCGTGGGCTTGGAATTGTCACTGGATGAAGGTGCCGGAGATTGGGCAACTGCCATTCCCCCAGCAATCAGGAATACAGGTACGAACTGAGAAAACTTCATAGGTTCTCCTCTGGTTTGACGAATTGACAGGCCGCGCTCGTTCGGCAATGGAGGGTGAAGAGGAGGCCTGAAAGAAACGCAGCAGGATCGAGCGCCGCTGCGTCGCAGAGAAGATTACCAGACGCAGCCGACGGACGGCTTCAGGAATTGAAGGGCAAGAAAATGCTCAGACAGCGGATGGGATTTGCTAAACTCCGCTCACAGTTCCCCTCAGTGGAGAATACAAAATGATTTTGAAACGGAAGCTTGCAGTATCTTTGTGCCTCGCGCTGGCTGGCGTGGCGATTTCGACAACGGTACCGGCCCAGCAGGAGAAAGCAGCGTCAAAGCGGACGCTGGTTCGCGCCGGGCATATGCTGGATGTGAAGACAGGCAAGATTGCAGATGCACAGACGATCGTGGTGGTGGGAGACACCATCCAATCGATCGCACCGACAGCCTCAGTGGTTGCCGCAGCCGACGACGCGGTGGTGGATCTGGGTGGCATGACCGTGATGCCCGGTCTGATCGATGTGCATACACATCTGACGATGAACACGGACTTCGATCCATTTCGCGAGGTGACGTCGACCTCTGCGAAGCAGGCCATTAATGGCGTGGTCAATGCCCGCACGACGCTGATGGCCGGTTTCACTACGGTGCGGAACGTGGGAGCCAACGGGTTTGTGGATGTGGATTTGCGTGACGCGATCAATGCTGGACAAGTGCCGGGGCCGCACATGCAGGTGAGCGGTCCGCTGCTGGGCATCACCGGCGGACATTGCGATGACAACCTCCTGCCGATCCAATATCACGCGGTTGGCGACGGCGTGGCCGACGGAATCGCGGCAGTTCAACAGAAGGTCCGGCAGAATATTAAATATGGCGCAGACCTGATCAAGATCTGCGCGACAGGCGGCGTGCTGTCGAAAGGCGACGATCCGCAGGCTTCGCAGTACACGCTTGAAGAGATGCAGGCGATCGTGGCGGACGCGCATCGGCTGGGGCGCAAGGTTGCCGCGCATGCGCATGGCGCGCAGGGAATTCTATGGGCAACGGAGGCCGGCGTGGATTCGATTGAGCACGGCAGCTACATTAACGATGCGGCCATTGCGGAGATGAAGAAGCGAGGAACCTACCTTGTTCCGACGGTCTACCTGCAAGACTGGATCGTTGAAAACGGGCATCTGCCGCCTTTCTACCACCAGAAGATGGTGGATGTGATCGGGGTGGCAAAGAGGAACATCAAGCACGCCATGGAATCAGGCGTGAAGATTGCGCTGGGCACGGATGCGGCCGTGTATCCGCATGGGTTGAATGCGCACGAGCTGGACGTGTACGTGAATCAACTCGGGATGTCGCCGCTGGCGGCGTTGCAATCGGCAACGGTGAATGCGGCGGACCTGATGGGTTGGACGGCGAAGACGGGAACGCTGGAGCCGGGAAAGTGGGCGGACATTATTGGAGTGGAGAAGAATCCACTGGAAGATGTGCGAGTGTTGCAGGACGTGAAGTTTGTGATGAAAGCCGGGGTGGTTTACAAGGGTGAAGTCAGCGCGGCGAAGTAAGACGCGCCATGCGTCGAGCAGGGATTGGCGGGGGAGTGGGGTGGAGCGTAAATCTCAGGCGCTCCGCCTTGAACTCGAGTTCCTGACTGCGACGGCATGGCGCTCATTGCGGCGAGCCCGGTTGGCGAAGGCGATGGACTGGTTCCCCATGCTGTAGTGCAACTTTGCCGACTCGGATTCCAGATCCGTGGGGACGAACCAGTTTGTAGTTCGCTGCACCCGTGCGGAGCGACCGGCGACCCAGCACTTCATGCTTAAAAGGCTGACCGTGGGAAGCGCAAACAGGAGAACAGCAAAGAGCTGCAAATGATCGCGGACCATGGAGAAGTGGGTGCCGAAGCTTGCTGGATCCATTGGATGATCTCCTTGCTGTACGAGCGAACCTGCATGAAGCCGATCCAATTGAATACTGATCTCGCCCGTTTGATTCTCAGACTGTATGCGGGTTATCGGCCGCGCACAATATGGCTTTAGTGCGCGCGAAGGTGCGCGGTAGTGCGGGGTAAATCGGCTGCGGTAATGACACAAAAAGTTACTTATGTGGAGTGGCGACGACGCCGATACAGAATTCAGAGGAGTTAGAAAGAAGCTGTTGCAGTGTCGCTCCGGGACGCCGTTCTTCGAATCCTCTGAAACGGGTTCGCGGCCATGGGTGAGGTCCAATATTGGGAGAGCGTCATCGTATGGTTGGCAGCGAGGGTAGGAAGACGCATCCGTTCTTTACAGGGCGGCGTGGCCCCTGCCACACTGGAAGGTGGACACCCAAACCATCGTTATCCTTGATTTCGGCTCGCAGTACACGCAGCTGATCGCGCGTCGTATTCGCGAGCTGAACGTGTTTTCGGTCGTGCTTCCGTGTACGGTTCCTCTTGCGGAGGTCGAGGCCTACAAGCCGATTGGTCTCATTCTGTCGGGCGGACCTTCTTCGGTATACGATGCGGACGCGCCGAAGGCCGATCCCAAGATGCTGGAGATGAAGGTGCCGACGCTGGGCATCTGCTACGGGTTGCACTTTATCGTGCATCACCTGGGAGGCAAGGTGCGCACGGCGCCGAAGCGCGAATACGGACATGCGGAGGTTGCGCTGGAGGACAGCTCGACACCGCTCTTTGCGGGGCTCCCGCCCGCGATCCAGGTGTGGATGAGTCACGGGGATGAGGCGCTGGAATTGCCTCCTGGATTTCGGCGCACGGCAGTGACGTCGAATGCGCTGGCGGCAATTGCGAATGAAGAGCGCCGGACGTGGGCGGTGCAATTCCATCCCGAGGTGCACCACACGCCGCTGGGTCCGCAGCTGATCAAGAACTTTGTGTTTGGCATTTGCGGGGCAAGGGGCGACTGGACTCCTGCGCACTTTATTGAGACCACGGTTGCGGGAATTCGCGAAAAAGTCGGCAGCGGTCATGTCATCTGCGGTCTATCGGGCGGCGTGGATTCGTCGGTTGCGGCGATGCTGGTGCACAAGGCCATCGGCACCCAGCTGACGTGCATTTTTGTGAACAATGGAGTCCTTCGCAAGAATGAATTCCAAAGCGTGCAGAAGAATCTACGCGACAAGCTGGGACTGAATATTGTTGCCGTGGATGCGAGCGAGCGGTTTCTGAAACAGTTGGCCGGCGTCACGGATCCGGAGACGAAGCGCAAGAGGATTGGCGTGGAGTTCATCGCGGTCTTTGACGACGAGGCGAACAGAATTGCGCAACAGACCGGGGGCGTGGACTGGCTGGTGCAGGGAACGCTCTATCCCGATGTGATTGAGTCGAGCAGCGTGAAGGGGCCGAGTCAGACAATCAAGAGCCACCATAACGTGGGCGGGCTGCCGCTTGGCATGAAGCTGAAACTGATCGAGCCGCTGCGCGATTTGTTCAAAGACGAAGTGCGGCGGATCGGACGGGACATGGGAATGCCGGAAGATGTTTTGGGACGGCAGCCTTTTCCGGGACCGGGGCTGGCCGTGCGCATCCTCGGCGAAGTCACGGCGGACCGCGTGGCGCTGCTGCAGGAAGCCGATGACATCGTGGTGAGCGAGATCAAGGCCGCGGGGCTTTATTCGAGCATCTGGCAAAGCTTCGCGGTGTTGCTGCCGGTGATGAGCGTGGGCGTGATGGGCGATCAGCGGACGTATGCTTACACGTGCGCAGTGCGGGCAGTGCATTCGGAAGACGGCATGACCGCGGACTGGACTCCGCTGCCACATGAAGTGCTGAAACGCATCTCGAGCCGGATTGTGAACGAGGTGCGCGGCATCAATCGCGTCGTCTACGACATCACGTCGAAGCCCCCCGGCACCATCGAGTGGGAGTAATTAGCCATCAAGGCAGCCGCGCTTTTGGCGGAACCAGCCGTCCAGGCGTATGCGCCTTCGGCTCTATTCGCCCTGATTGAGTTCAGTTCGGAAATCGAGTTCCTTCCGGTCAGATGGTAATACACTCCGAATCTTCCGAGAGCATCTGAAGCACGTTCTCCTTCGGCTTCATTGGCCCTCATATGGTCGCTCTAGTTTAACCTCGAGTATTCCGCCTTGGCCCGCTTCAAGATCGGAATGTCGGGATCGGCGTCGTGCCAAAGAAAAAGGAAATCCTCATAGGCAGCCTTCGCCTTGGCATTGTCTCCGTTCAGCGCGTACGCCCTACCCAACTGCAGTCGAGCTAGTGCACCGATTGGGTCGCTGACAACAATCCCGCGATGGTCCAGAATTTTTTGAAATTCTGCGATCGCCTGGCTGCCTTGATGGATGGCGAGGTAAGCATTGCCCCGCATGTAGATGGGATAGAGTGCGCCGAAGTTCCCGTGAAAGGTGCTGCGCTGCGTACCCAATTCAAAAGGGGCGGCAACCTGCAGGGATTCAATCGCCTTCGCAGGGTCTCCCCGGTTCATGGCCTGCACAGCGTGCAGCGTGGGCAGGTAGCTGAATCGAACGGCAGTGTCCTGAGGATAATGCTGCTCCAAATCATCGGTGAGTTTCTGGGCCTGGACGGGGTCCCGGGCGAGAGACAGCGCCAGAGCAACCCCATATTCCACTTCACGGTCTTTCGTAAATGGCATAGCCAGCAGTGCGTCCCGCTTCGCGGCCGAACTATCGCCGAAGAGCGCCTCCACGATCGCGATTCCGGCATTGGAGAGCGCGGCCCTTTCGCCAAGGGAAAGCTGGTTGGCCAGATCTGCGGAGTGTTGGGACATTCTCTTCGCCTCCTGAAGGTGTCCGCTATATGCGAAAACGAAGGCCTGGTGATCCGACATCCAATAGTCCGCGCCGGATTTTCCAGCAGCCAATCCAAGCTCCCGCGCCATTTCCGCTTTGTCTCCATTGAGAAAAGCAAGGTCGAAACTCTGAACCATGTCTTCGGGAGTATCGAGGTTGCGATCCGCTGCTCTGCGCAGGGCGTCTTCCCCATCCTTGAAGCGATCAAGCTCGACAGAATTGCCGGCGAGAAGGGTGTATCCGACTGCGAAGTCAGGATCGATTTCGATTGCCTTTCTGGACTCTTCGACTGCCTTCACATATTTTCCTGACGCCGGGTAGATGAATCCGGCGAGGTATAGGTGCGCCAGCGATGCGCGGGGATACGCCTGCGCCCATGCTTCACAAGTCTGTTGCGCCTTTTCAAAATTTCCCGTCACTCGCGAGTCGTAGGAAGCATCGATAAAGAACCTTTCTTCGTCGCTGGCCCGGTCTCGCAATTCATACGCCCTGGCCGTACTCTCAGCACCCAATTCCGACTCACCCAAAGTGCCATACATGAGGCCAAGGCGGACGTAGGCCAACGCGAAGTTCGGATCAATCTCTGAGGCTTGCTTGAAAAAGGGAAGAGCCGCTGCCTCACCTCTGGATGCCACGACCTTTACCCCCATGCTGTACGCCTTGAGGGCCTCGAGTGATGGCGTGGTAGCTTCGGCAAGCGGGGTATTGTGTTTCTCGACTGTTATGAGC
This sequence comes from uncultured Acidobacteriaceae bacterium, assembly GCA_963838295.1. Lineage (GTDB taxonomy): Bacteria > Acidobacteriota > Terriglobia > Terriglobales > Acidobacteriaceae > Telmatobacter. The sequence goes on along the minus strand of CAWIQS010000013.1, from coordinate 1,269,889 downwards.
GATTCGCCAACGCGCTTTCTGAAGCGGCTCGCCAGCTGGCTGAGCGCATTCAGAACGTCTTCCTTCCGCGACGCCTGTATTTGTTCTTCCGCCAGAACGTCTCCACTCCGGCACTCCCTTGCCTGCAGACCGAGAACGTATTGACTGCCGAGTGGCGCGATCGAACCCTCGAGCTCCGCAGCGCTTGCAGTCCTTTCGCAGACTTCCCGGGCGATTTCCGGAGTAAGTCGCGCATCAGCCGGCTTACCCATCAGGCTCAACGTATGCTGTACACGCCCCTGGGACATCAAGTTGAGGAAGGGCGATTGTTCGAGTTGCACCGCCATGCCTTGCCGCAACGTTTCATCAAAGACCGGGTCGCCCGTCGTATTCGTAAAGTCGGCGAGCACAACCGTGTCGCGGTCAGTAAGCGTGTGTCGGCGATGGAAGAGAAGGTAGGAGGCTGAAGTCATTGCAAGTACGGCAATGGTTGCAACGACGATGACACTGTTGCGATGCATGCCTCGCGGTACGATTCCATGTTCCGGGGCGACCGTGGATTGCGTTCGCTCCGCCGTTGTCTCCAATGGCCCCGAATCTACAGGCAGAGCAGCATCCGTTCTCAATGCCGAGCTATCCCCATCGACAGGCCTCTCCACGGCGCCACGAGCTTCGATCACCAACGGGTCCTCAACCGCACTTACGTTGGCGACAAAGCGATAGCCTCTCCCGGAGATGGTCTGGATAAACCGCGGTTTCTCCGGGTCGTCTCTCAAAACCATGCGGATTTTGCGGATGGCGGTGTTGATCGCATTGTCGGTATCGATGAAGACATCGTTGCCCCACAGCTTGGCGATGATGTCCTCGCGTGTCACCAGTTGTCCCCGTCGCTCCACCAACAGGAACAGGACCTCCATGGGAATTCTCTCCAGCTTCAGCGTGCGGTCTGCGCGCCGCAAGCGATAGGCGTGGAGGTCTAGTTCATAGCCTTCAAATTGAACGCGGTCGGCAGTCACGGGCAGGCACATCCGTCTGGAGGCTTAAATCTTACATCGCTTCCTGCGTGAAGTCGCTAAGAGACTGTTATCGAGAGGGTTATTGCTACAGATAAATACAGGACGTTCCAGAACTTCTCCATTGTTCCGGCATCACATGCGGGCTCAGTATGCGAACCAGTGCAGGGACATCCGGAGCCCTCGTCGCCCGGACCTCTGGCTGAGGAGAGAAGAAATGAAATCCAGACTGCTCATGACGATCTCTGCGGCGAGCCTTGTAGCCGCCTTCGCAATGACCAACCAAACCGTAGCGCAAGTGAGCTCCGCGTCTGCAGAACGGGAATCTGAACATCTTCGGTTTACCGTCACCGATCTTGGCACGTTGAAGGGCGGAACTTTCAGCGAACCGTTCCACATGAACGGGAATGGCGTGGTATCGGGTGTTGCCGTCCTCCCGGACAATTCGCAACACGCCGTCCTCTGGTTCAGGAAGGCGGTGGCCGACCTGGGAACGCTGGGCGGGATGAACAGCACGGCGTTCGGCGATAACGCTCGCGACCAGGCGACGGGAGAAGCTGAAACACCGGACCCGGATCCAAACGACGAAGACTTCTGCGGTTTCGGATCTCACGCGATTTGCAAACCGTTCGTGTGGGAACGCGGAGTGATGGCGGCCCTCCCAACATTGGGAGGCAACAACGGCGGCGGCAACCAGATTACGGATGCGGGGATGGTTCTGGGATTTGCGGAAAACACCACCCCGGACCTCGGTTGCCCGGCCCCACAGCTGTATGAGTTCAAACCCGTCGTCTGGGAACACGGCAAGATCAAGGAACTGCCGACGGTCGGCGGCGATCTCGAAGGCGTGGCTACTTCGGGGAATGATCAGGGGCAGATTGTGGGCGCGTCAGGAAACTGCGCAGCTTTCAATACAAACAGCCTCTTCAACCTCGAGGCGGTTCACCCGTTGCTATGGCAGAACGGCACGGTGACTGATCTCGGCACGCTGGGAGACTGGAGCGGCATGGGCGGAGGAAACCTGGCCTGGGACATCAACAACCGGGGCGAGGTGGTTGGTCTCTCGGACCTGGTCTTCGCCGGCAATGAGACTTTTCACGGTTTTATTTGGAACAAGGCTACCGGGATGCGCGACCTCGGCACCCTCGACGGCGATTTTGCCAGCGTAGCCAATAGCATCAATGAGCGCGGCGACGTTGTCGGGCTTTCGGTGGACAGCAACTTTAATCCACGCGCGTTCCTCTGGCGCAGGGGCGTCATGACAGACCTCAACACTCTGATCCCTGGAAACTCTAAATTATCTTTGCTGTTGGCTTGCTCCATCAATGGCCGCGGGGAAATCACAGGCCTCGCCATGACCAGCACGGGAGAGCTGCACGCCTATCGAGCCACCCCGATCGACCTGGACAAGTAGGCGACACCTGCCGAACGGATTGAGCCGTGAACGCTAGGGCGCTTGCCCCACGTAGCGTTCGCGGCTTGATCCGTCGCAGCTACAGCTCCGGGTGGAGGGTGGGCAATCCGGAATGTATGGTCCGCCGCCGTTTTGCAAGCGAAAAATGAGGAAGGCAGAATTGGTCTGCGCGAATGTATTCGGCCTTTATTGGAGTAGCGAGCTCCTGGCCTGAATGGGATGCGCTGCGCCCTCGCCCTTTTTAGTAACGCTGCCTTTGAAGGCATTTTCCGGATACAGGTTCTCGAGAGTGCCAGGATCGACCGTTCTTGCCATCTCATGGTTCGCCAGCAAACCTGGCAGGAATCAAAACTCAGATCAGTCGTCGTCGTTGGGCTGCAGATGTGGAATCGCGTCAGCGATTTCCAAGCCTGGCACCTGTGCCAGGCGTCATGTGCAGGCCATCAGGCTGCGATCACTTGTGGTGCTGACGGCGGGCGATAAGCTTCTCCTTTGGCGAGCAGTGCCCAGGCCATGCGTGCCATCTTGTTAGCTAGTGCCACGGTCGCGACTTGCGGGCGCTTGCGTGATGTGAGATTGACCAGCCACGTACTCAGTCCGGAAGATTGCTTGGTTTTCTGCAGCAGCACGGTGTGCGCTCCCTGCACAAAGAGTTTTCGTAAATACTTGTTGCCTCGTCTGCTGGTGCCGGTCAGCTTTTGCTTGCCTCCGGTTGAGTGCTCGCCGGGCACTACTCCCAGCCAGGCAGAGAATCCGCGGCCCTTCTTGAAGGCCGCACCGTTGCCAATGGCTGCCACCGTGGCAGTTGCTGTGATCGGTCCGATTCCGGGGATCGCGACCAGGCGTTTGCACTGTTCAAGTTCGCCGCAGATGCGCGCGATCAGCTTGTCGGTTTCCTCGATCTGCCCGTGCAGGTACTGCATCTCCATCCGCAGTTGGGTCAGAAGTATGCGCAATGCGCCGGACAGCTTGTTGTCCGGGTCCTCCAGTATGCCGGGGAGAGACTCCTCAATATGATTACGTCCCTTGCGGATGGTGATGCCGCGCTCCAGCAGCATCCCGCGCATCTGGTTGATCACCGCAGTGCGGCGCACAACCCACCGCTCGCGCACCCGGTGCAGCGACTGCAGATCGAGCTGGTCGTCGGTCTTGATCGGCACAAAGCGCATCGTCGGGCGGGTTACTGCTTCTGAACACGCTTCAGCATCGATGTAGTCGTTCTTGTTCGTCTTCACATACGGCTTCACATACTGCGCCGGCATCAGGCGCACATCATGGCCTTGTTCCCGAAGAGCACGGCCGAGAAAATGGGATCCTCCGCAGGCCTCCATGCCAATCAGGCACTGAGGAAGGTTCGCGGTAAAGCGCAGCAACTGAGTTCGTGAACCTTTCTTGCGAACCACGATCTGACCACGCGCGTTGACGGCTACAAAGTGAAACACTGTCTTCCCCAAATCAATACCGATCGTCCGAATCTCCATGGAACACCTCCTATGCTTACCTCTACACCCGCGAGGGCTTTAGGCGGCGGACCATGCCAGTAGTTACGCGTTTTTTCAACCGTGCTTAGATTTCCACTTCAGGTTCGGCTGAACCGTTGGCGCGCGATCCATTATGGTTGCAGGTGTGCAGAACATAGGAAACCGCTGAATCTTCCAGGATGCATTTTGAATTGAGGATGAAATGACGGAGAAGGATTATCGGCCGCAGGAAGACATCGTTGCATTGATGACACAGTTCGAGCAGGACGTGAAGGACTCGCCAGAGCTTCCGGACGTTGCGACGCGACTGCTGCGGGCGCGCCTGGTGTTTGAAGAAGCGCTGGAGTTTGTGCGGGCTTGCGGCTGTACGGTTGCGATTGCCGGTTCAGACGGCAAGACCTCGGCGGTTATCGATGAAATCAGCGTGGTTGCTGCCCCCGACGTTGCACCCGACTTCACGGAATATGTGGATGGGTGCATCGATCAGCTTGTGGTGACCTACGGGGCGCTGGTTGCGGCAGGCGTGAAAGCGCAGAGCGCATGGGATGAGGTGCAGCGCAGCAACATGAGCAAAGCGTGGCCCCATTGCAGCGTCTGTGATGTTGTCCTGGTGCACGGGACCGGCGAGGAACTGGTTCACCCGGATGATGCATCTGCGCATGGCGGGAAGTGGCACACGGTTCTGAAGGTACACAAGCGCGAAGATGGCAAGTTCATCAAGGCGCCGACGTATTCGCCGGCGAATCTGAAGCGCGTGATCGAGGAGCAGATCGAGCAGGCGCGTGCTACTCCCCTTCCGGCTTGATCACCGGCGCGCGGAGAGGCGTGGTCTCGATCTCGATGCGGGTGTCGTGGGGGAAGACGACATCGCGGCCGGAGCGCAGGAAATTGTCGTAAACGGAGAGAGCAGCGGCATAGAATCCGATGCCTGCGGCGATATTGCGATTCCCGGCTGCAACGCCAACGATGCGGCCGACCAGTCCAAAGCCATTGGAGGCGACGCCTGTCTGGGCAGTGAGGTTGCCGTCTTCATCAAGGGCGCGGCCAGCGAGCATCGTCAGCAGTAGCGGCGCAATGACACTGGACTGGTTGCGTGGAGTGATCGTGCCTTCTGCATCGAGCGAGAGATTCTGACTTTTTTCAGTTGCCGCTCCGGCGAGCGCGCCTTCAACTTCCCGGTTGTAGCCCTCGGGAAACTGCACCTTCTGGAATGTGAAGCGCAGCTTTCCGTTGCGGCCAAATGAGCGGGCTGCCTTGGCGACTGCGACTTTGCCAATGAGCCTGGATCCCTGGGGAACAACCAGTTGTTTGTCTTTGTCGTACACGGGCTCTACAACGAGGGCCTCGACGGAATCGCCGGGCTTGGCGCTTGCGGAAGTCAAATCGCGCGCTAGAGTGGCATTGACGGACCAGATTTCAGACTTACCGGCGCCAGAAGGACTTGTCGCAGTTGCAAGCGGAGCGGTGGCGGATGCGGGAAGTTCGACCGGCGCTGCAAGCTCGAAGGACCATGCGGTGTTGGCGTCGATGCGTTCGGGATGATAGGGAAGCTGATGGTAGAGCAACTGAAGTGCGCGATCACCTTTGCCGGGCGCAGTGAAATAAGCAATGCGATCGCGCATATTGGCCTTGGCCTCGGCCCAGCGGCGTGCGATGAACGACTGTTTTGGCGAGACTCCGGGAGCACTGAGTTTGATCACAGGTGCGCCATTGGCAGCGGGATCCGCGGCGATGGGCACGGTGCCGGTGGGAAGTTCGAGCTTGTCGAACTGGACTTCGACGGTGTGGAAGGGTGTGAAGTCGCCGCGCAGGCGGGCATGCCAGCGCGTCTTTGAGTCGGCCTGAAGGGCAATGACGTGGCCTTCGAGCGCAGTGTTCTGGGGTACAACAAGTTTGCCTTCGGAGTAGATGGGGTGCATCAAGTGCGCCTGGATGGGCTCGCCTATTTTCACCGGATAATGATGGCTTATCTCGACCTGAAGGCTGGTTCCTTTCGCGAGGACAGGCTGCGAGGGAGCGATGCCGGCGGCCTTGGCTGGTTCCGGCACAGGCTTGTCTGACCGGTGCTCGAGAGATTGCGCACACGCAAAAGCACTGAAGACGAAGGCTGCCGGGACCAGAAAAAGGCAGGAATGGCAGCGGGGAAAGAGAGACATCAAAAAAGCTCCTGCTTGCGGAGATTGTACTTCTGAGACGCAGCCAAGGGCGAATCGCGAGCCGGATGGCGGGTCAGGTTGTGGCGGGCCGAGCGCGCAGGGCGGCGATCTCCTTGTTCAGTGCTTCGAGTTTTGACAGCAGTTCTTCATGACGCTTGTCGGCGATGGATGGATCCTTGGCTTCGACGTAGAACGAGCCGTTGGGTTCGAGTTCGCAGCGATGCACTTCGTGGATGTGTTCGAAGCCCTGGCGATGGATGACTTCGATGAGTTCCTCGCGGGTGAGAGCTTCGCGTTGCAGTGCCTTGCTATCGATGTTGCCGTCTTGGATAAGGACGACAGAGCGCCCTTCGAGCGCTCGCGTGAGGCGCGGAGAACGGAAGAGCACGCGAACGACGAGCCAGTTAATGGCCAGCAAGGTAAAGGCGCCAATAATGCCACCGGACACTGAGTTGTCGTCACCGATAATGGCGTTCTGCACTGTGTTTGAAAGAGAGAGCAGAACGACGAGGTCAAAGGGGTTCAACTGCGCCAGCTCACGCTTTCCGAAGATGCGCAGCAGCAGGACGAGTGCGAGGTACACGATGACGGGTCGCAGCACCTTCTCGATAATGGGAACGGGAATCTGGAACATGTGGTCGAAGGCTGGAGTGAGAATCATGCAGCGAGGATAGCGTGCTGCTTATTGCTTTGCCAGTCGAATTACGACATTGATAAAGAGTGGCGAAGAAGCAGCAAACGTAAATCTGCCGGTTACCTCTGAATGCCACGGACAGTTCTCTAGAAAAATTTGATCAGCACTTACGATAGAATCCGCTCAAGCGATGCTGTGGCAGCTGGTAAGGTCGTGAATTCCAGAAAAGAACCACTAATCAGGTGCCTGTGACCGAGCGGAACATATTTGTGGAAGTGGCACCATTCCTGGTGGAGCCGCGCTTTGTTGGCCGCGTATGGGGATGGAAAGACTTGCATCCCTGGTACGACCGCAAGGCAAAGGACGAACCCATCGGCGAGGTATGGCTGACGGGAGATGATTGCGGGGTTGCGACAGGTCCGCATGTCGGCAAGACGCTGGGCGAAATCTTTGCAGAAATGCCACGGGAGATGCTGGGAGAGAATGCGCCGTCGGATGATTCACCGTTGTTGATCAAGGTGATCTTTGCCCGCGAGAAGTTGAGCGTTCAGGTTCATCCGGACGATCGGATGGCCCAGAAATACGGAGAGCCGCGAGGCAAGACCGAGTGCTGGTATGCGCTGGCAGCCGAAGCCGGAGCGCAGGTCGCGGCGGGGCTCAAGGCCGGAGTCACCGTGGACACGGTGAAAGCGGGCATCGAAGGCGGCACGTTGGAAGAAAGCCTCAAGATGCTGCCGGTTCATGCCGGCGACATGATCTACGTGGATGCGGGAACGGTGCACGCGATTTGGCCGGGATCGGTGCTGCTGGAGACCCAGCAGAACTGCGATCTGACATACAGGATGTATGACTACGGGCGCGGCCGCGAACTGCATATTGAGAAATCTCTCGAGGCCATGCGGCTGAAGACGAAGGCCGGCAAGGTGATGCCGAGGGTTTTGAAAGATCGTACAGTGCTGGTGGAAGGGGAGTATTTCTCCGTGGAGAGAATCCCGGTCGAAGTCAGCCGTTCGAGTACGAGCCTGCCCCGCGAAGGAGAGGCGAAAGCCGGGTTGGCCTATTTGTTTGCAGCAGAGGGAAACGGTCGGCTGGCGAGTGCAGGCTTTGGAACAGTGGATCTGCCCCCGCGCGGGATTGTCGCGGTTCCGGCATCCTCGCCGGTCTTTGCTATTCAGGATGTGGGAGGGCTGGATTTGATTCGGATTACGCCTCGGTCGCCCGAGAAGACTGCATGACGAATTCGGAATGGCGGGAGTCGGTGGTTGCGTATATTCGTGTTGAAGCGCAGCCCGAAGACAAATTTGGCCACCAGCCCAGACTGTATGCACTCGCTACGCAGGTTGGCAAAGGGATGGACTTTGACGACGACATTCTGTTCGCCGCGGCGTGGATGCATGACCTTGGAGTGTTTTGGGGGCACCGGCCCAAAGATCCTGCGCAACTTTCCCAGTGGGATCACGTTCCGTACACCATACTTCGAAGCAGGGAGCTTTTGACGGAGTGGGGTTTCCCTGCGGAAAAACTGGACGGGGTTGAAGCGGCGATCCGTTACCACCAGGCGAAGGACGAACCAACGACAGTGGAGGGTATGTTGATTCGAGACGCAGACATCCTTGAGCAGCTTGGTGCAATCGGGATCCTGCGGGCAGCGGTAAAGATAGGACGGGATTCCCGCTACCCCAATTTCAGTTCAATAATGCCGGTTTTGCGTAATGCCGTTAACCATTTGGCCAACCAGACACGTCTAATAGACTCAAAGGTAATAGCTGAATCAAGAGTGGAAATGCTACGCTCATTTCTAGATTCCATCTACGATGAGGCGGGCGACATGCTTCACTAGTGTGAAACTTGTTATGCCACGCCTGTCGACCGCAGTGTGCATGTATCACAATGCAGTGATTTCCCAAATCGATCTGCCAGACAATGCTGAATGCTGAATGTTGAACGCTTTTCCCGCTTGAGAAACAAACCGGGAAAGTGGAAAGCCCGGGAGGAGAGACAACATGCGATCGAAGTTGATGGTATTGCCGGTCATGGCTTTATTTTTCATAGGCGCAGCGTTACAAGCGCGCGCGCAGGTAACGTATTCGGGGCAGGAGGGGAAGCAGCCTTTCACTGTTGGTGCGGGTTTTTCTAATTTTTCAGATGACTGGGGCGTCCAGAATCCACGCCAGGACGGGATTACGATGTGGGTAGACTGGCGACTCCCGGACATGCCGCGTTTTCTGGACGGTCTGGGAGTTGAATTTGAAGGACGAGACCTGAACTATGGAACCCCTTCATATTTGCCGGGCCACCGGATGGATACAGCACTGGGTGGGCCGATTTATCAGTACCGCAGAAATGGACGGATTCGCCCCTATGGGAAGTACGTAATGGGAATCGGCAGCATCGACTTCCCGAGCCCGGGATCAACCTACTCTCACGACACGAGGTCGGTTTTCGAGCCCGGTGTGGGCGCGGATGTGCGGTTCTTTAGTCGCTTCTCTGCAAGGGCCGAGTACGACTACCAGTTCTGGCACGCGATTTTCGGACCGCGCGATTTGAATCCCAATGGAGTCACGATCGGTGTCGTGTACGACTTCGGGCGGCTTCTTCCGAAGTAAGATTGTGGCGGATCGAGCGCTGACCAAACAGTTGCAAAGCGAGAGGGCGCCATCAGCTGGCGCCCTCTTTTTACATGCGCGCGAAGGTCGCGAGTTTGAGCCGGTAAGGATCTGACGTTGGATTTTCCAGGTGCGGTCTGCTTTATGATTTGCATGGAAAGCATATGAACGAATCGTCTTCCGGTGAGTTGAAATTCCAAAACTCCGCGACCGACTGGGCACTCCGTGCGGTCGTTTTTGCGGTGTTTGTCTTCTTTGGCGGCGGAAAATTCAGGCCGGAAACGAATTCGGCCTGGATTCAGATGTTCAACGAGATTGGATTCGGACAGTGGTTCCGTTTCGCGACCGGGGTTCTGGAGCTATTGGGAGCATTTCTGATGCTGTTTCCGCAAACAGTTTCGGCAGGACTTGCCGTTCTCGGTACTACGATGGTGGGTGCGATCCTGATCGATTTGCTCGTCCTGCACCAGTTTGCAGATGCGTTCATTCCATTTGCATTCTTGGGTGCCCTGATTGCGCTATGGTTGCACCGAAGAAGAGGGTGACCGATTTTGGAGGAGTCTCCCATGAATTAGGGGAGGTCGAGAGAGCGGGGCTTGAACAGGTCATCGCTCTCCGGCGATCCAGACGGTGAATGCGGCATGCAGTGATGCGGAGTGGGAAAGCCGGCTGCATATGAACGCGTGACGTGCAGACGATCCATGAAGACATAGCGTGTGCGCACGCCGTTCACGGTGGATGGGATTTGTGCGGGAATGTGTTGTCGATCGACGTAGATGACGAGGGCCGCTTCGCGGGGATTGTCGAAACTCTGACCCACACCAATGGCGAAGAAGGCCGGATTCTGCTGCATGAGCTTGTGGGCGACCACGTGCTTGGCGGCTAGCACCGGCGCCAGCGCCGACGCAGTAAGCGGGGACATGCCGGCAGCCGTTGCTGTCGAGGGCGCCGCACCGAGCGCGACTGCGTGGGCCGTAGAGGGAATGACGACAGTGCGCACACCTTCAACGACTGGAGGAACGACCGGCGCGAGATTTTCGTCGACATACACAAGCAACGACGCTGACCCGGGCTCATCGTTGCTTTTCCCCGGAGCGATGCCGAGGATGCCGGCCGAAGGATTGACGAGTGCCCGGCCAGCGGCGAGTGCGGCCTGCTGGCGCGATGACTCAATGTCCGTGAGCACGCGTCCCTGGGCTGAAGCGATGGTGCTGTCGCCGTAACTGAGACAACTTACAGCATGGTCGGCAGTGCCAACGAAGGAGAAGCTCGTGTCGCCCGCCATCTGGGTGCCGAGCGCGCTCAAGATCTCAGGGGCGGGGCTGGCGATGCCGTGGCTGACGCCTGAGGCGTCGATGCCGCCGGCAAAAAACAGACCGACCGGCTCAGCATCGGCCGTGTCGACGATAAGTGAACCCGAGTCGCCCGCGTCTCCAAAGCGATCTCCACTGACGGAGATCTGGTTGGTGAAGGTCTTTGTGAAATATGGCTTGGTTTCGGCGCAGTCGCGATAGTAATCGACTGCGACATCAAGGTCGATCGCGCTGACCCTCCCGCAGGTAAGACCGGTAGTGCGACCGCTTTTGGCGACGCGCAACTGCAAGGTTGCATTTTCGCCTTTACCGCCAGTGGACGAAACTCCGGGAGGGGCGGCCCCAAGCGAGCCGTCGGGCTGCCGCATGCCGAGTTCGAGAATGTTGCCGGCTGGATCGACGGTATGCGACGCAACCTGGGCGATTGCGGCGTCGACGTTGGTTTGCGAAGAACGAAGCGGGAGCCACGCGGTCAGCGCAGCAACAGGAACCGTCCCAGCGCCGTCGCCATTGGGGGTGCAATTGTTGTCGATGAGTCCTGGCTGCACGATCGTGTCACCAACAGTGGCCTGGTCGCTGCGAGCCAGGACATGGTTGTTGCTCAGCAGGTACTGACGGCCACTAGCGTCCTGAATCAGGGCGCCCAGGGTTCCGCTGCAGCAGTCGACAATGTTGTTGCCCTTTTCGTCGAAATCGTTGTTGTTGCCCCCGGAACTCCCCAGGAGCATGGGGGCTGCCTGGGAATCCTGGTGAGCCGCAGGGTTGCTGCTCACGCCCGGAGAATTCTGAAGCAGGGCGGTCTCAACTTTGGCGGAAGAACCGGGGAGCGTCGCCACGACGTACGTGACTCCCGTGCCGGAGACCAATGACGGCGCGGAATATGTGACTGAGCAGGATGTAAATGCGCGACGGGAACGCTGGCAGGTGGTCGAACTCAGCGTGCCTTCGCCGCCTGGCTCGCCGGAAGCTGAACCCGCAAGCGAAAAGTGGATTTCCGTGTTTCCACCCGCTTCGGCAAGGTAGGCCGTTACGGTGACGGAGCCGTTCGGTCCGAGAGCGGCGTTTTCGGGTGTGAGCGGCTGCAGGAAACCAGGCGTCAATGTCAGCAGGGATGTTGCACGGAGGCCGGGTTGAGATTTCAGTGTCGCTGTGACCAGGACCGTGGCCAGGTTGGAACTGAGATAACCGGGCGGTGTGTACTGCCCCTGATCGTTAATTTTTCCCGGACCTGAGGTCGGGTCGCCTCCGCTGAGAGACCAGATCACAGCAGCGGCGCCTCCATTGGCGAGCGTAGCGGTGAATTGGTGAACAGGAGATGCATGCGCATTCAAAGCATTGCAACCCGTGCAACTGGTATCAATTAGCGCCGAACCTGGTGAAATTGAAAATGCCGCATTCGACGTGGTCGCGGTCACGGGTCCGGCTCCGCATCCAGCCAGAAAGGCTGCTCCCATGCACAGCAGCCCGGAAATGATCCTCAGGCGTGCCTTGCCGTACCTGCGAGGCGCGGACAGAACACACGCAGGTTGCTGATGCTTGACGAGATGTATGGCATATCGCACCGGGGCCAGGTTGTCCTTGTTTAAAGCTTCTCCGCCCGCTTCGACGGGAGCGCAAATTCAAGGTTAGCTCTTTTTGGCCGGACCGATGCTGCGCTTGGCGTTCTAATTGATCAAAACGTAATGCTTAGAGGGGCGTTTTGGCAGTAAATCGAGAGTTAATCCGAATTTGCCCGCACGGCCTCGGAAAGTATGCCGCAAAGCTTTTGTACCGAAGTGGGACACTGAACCTCCAAAAGTGGTAGGCCCGAAGGTCTCATGGCACCCTACGATCATAGTAATCGTTACCTATGTGTCGATAAATTGATTACTTTTGGTGCAAGATGCGGAAAAGCAAGACTTTATTCTCATTCAACGCAATCCTCAGGGCTCTTACATTCCATGATTTAGCAGCACCTGTTCAAGCCAGAAGAGGACATTGCCGCCGTCTTTTGTTCGATGACGGAGGGCAGGCCGCCATGGTGATTGTCATTTGCATCGGGCTGTTTGTTCTGGGCTTCCTGGCGCTCGGCATCGATGTGGGCTACTTGTTTCACGAAAAGCGGATGGCGCAAGCTGCAGCCGACGCCGCCGCCGTCGCAGCCGCCGAGGAAGCCAACGCCGGAAATTCTTCCAACGAGCAAGCAGTCGCGAATGCGATGGCGAGGATGAATGGATTCGATCCCGCGGCATCGCTGAATCCAGCGGTCGTAACACTGAAGACTCCGGCGACGGGCAACTACGCGGGGTCGTCGAGTTTCCTTGAAGCGGACGTCTCCAAGCCTATCCCAACGTTTTTTCTCGCTGTATTCAACAGGAGTGCAAACAAAATCAGCGTCTCTGCCCGTGCGGTGGCCGGAGGCGGATTGAGCAGCCCTACCTGTATCTGCCTTGAAGAGCCCACGGGCCAGGGCCTGACGATGAACAACAACGGCCAGATCAACGCCACACAATGCGGCGTTACGGTGGACTCGAGCAGCAGCAATGCGGTGGGAGTGGTAGGGAGCGCGACGTTGAATGCGCTTTCGTTGGGGACAGTATCGAACACCTGGAACAACAGCAGCAACTTTACCAACAACGTCAATAACAGTGGTCAGATCACTTCCTCCACCAAGGTGGTGGCGGGGATAGCGACGCAGTGCAAGCCGGTGCTTACGGTACCCACCCTTCCTCCCGGGATTACGTGCTATGCCAACCCAGTGCTAGGCTATACGGCCTCGACCGGATACACCGGCAATTACACCCTTCCGGTGGCGGGCGAAACGGCGACCAGCAACACTGTTTGTTACACGAGCCTGAATACGAGCAATGCCCGTTCAGTGACTTTCACACCCGGTTACACCTACTACATCCAGGGGGACTTCACTACAGGCGGCGGTGCGCCCATCTCCGGTAACAACCTCCAGTTTTATGTCGGCGGAAATGTGAACTTCACCAACAGTGCGACGGCAACGCTTGCCGCTCCGACCGTCAGCGGTGTTCCGCAGACCCTGATTTACGCAATGGGAAGCACGGTGTCGATCGTGGGTGGGACTAACTCCAATCTCTCGGGATTGGTGTACGCGCCGAACGCCGCGGTAACGCTGAATAACGGAACAGGCACAACGCTGACGATGGACCTCGTGGCGCAGTCGCTGAACATTTCAGGCGGAGCAGCGCTGAATAGCTATGCGATATCGAGTTTAGGAACACTGAATTTATCGGTAGCCAAGTTAGTGGAATAAGGGGTAGATATATGATCCGGAATTTTCTGAGTTCTTCCAGGTGTCGATCTATCCTGGCGCGGATTCACAAGCGGTTGATGAGCAATGCGGGAAACGCCGCACTCGAGTTTGCGTTTGCATTTGGAATCTTTGGAACTCCACTGCTTTTGGGAACCACCGAACTGGCGGGGCTGGTGTATGACTCGATTGAATTGTCGAACAGCGCTCATGCAGGCGCGATGTACGGCATGATCAGTTCCACATTTGCCGGGGATACCGCTGGAATCCAGAAAGCTGCACAAGGAGAGGCGGCTGATTTCGGGACAAACGTTACGGTGACGCCAACCACTTACTACGCGTGTTCGAACGCCGTCGACGGGATGCAGTATTCAACCCAGAGCGCCGCGGCCGTCGCGTGTCCGGCAAATGCAGGCAACCACTACCTGCAGTTCGTGAAGGTTGTATCGAGCATGACCATGACCCCGCCAGTGACCTGTCCGGGATTGCCGAAGACGTGGACGGTGAGCGGGACGTCGGTGATGGAAGTGCAGGAATAACAATGAGACTGCATCATTGGTTTCCAAACATCTGGCGTCGGAGCAGGAACGAGCGGGGCCAGGCCATCATTGAGGTGGCACTGGCGCTACCGATCATTGCGGCGTTCACCCTGATGATGATCGAGATATGTCTGGCCTTCTACAGTTACTGCATGATTTCAGAGTCGGCGCGCGAAGGGACGCGGTATGCGATCGTGCGCGGGGCGACATGCCAGACCGGCAGCGGCGCATCATGCACGGCATCGGCGACCACAATCAACAACGTGGTGGCGAACCTGGGTTGGCCGAATCTCGGCAACGGAAAGCTGAGCGCGAACACAACCTATCCGGATGGAAACGAGAATACGGGAAGCCGGGTGCAGGTGGTGGTGAGCTATACCTTTCCCTACAACATTCCGTTTGCGCCGAAGGGGACAATCCACATGTCGAGCACATCGGTGATGTACATTGTGCAGTGAAAACTGCCAATTCAACGTGCTGGAACGTCTGACGGGACCGCCTGCTTCTTGAATTCAAATTCGCAAGGACGGCCTACGATTCCCAGCCCTTCGTTCCTGGTGCCTGTGCCTTCCGCTTCCTTGAAAACCGCCTTGACATCGTAGCTGTAGTCTTCGCCTTTGTGAGCGAAGACGCCGCGGGCATATTGGCGCGAGGCAACGATGCCGTTGGCAGCGAGCTTGGCGCTGCCGTTATCGGCAATTTTGCCTTCGAGACGCAGATAGCCCGGTTCTCCCGCCGTCCCGTGTTCCCCGATGAAATTGCTGTTCTGAATTGTGGCAGGGAACTCCCACGTATAACCCGAAGTGCTTCCCTTGGGCGGACAGGTGAGTTTGGTGAGCCATTGCCCGTCGAAGCGATCGGCGGCGAATGAAGTTGCCGACAAAAGCAGGATGATGGCAAGCAGGCGTGGCACAAGCGCTCTCTTCACGTGCATTTACTCCTTCGGGGCGAACACTCTAGCACGTTGATCCCGCATTTGGATGTGATCCGATCGCTGGGGCCCTGGTGCGGACATCCCAAATTGTTGATGTATCGTCAAAGCGGGGTGTCCGGGGGCGTATCCATGGCACAACTGATCGCGATCCACGGCGACATTACCATCATGCGGGTGGATGCGCTTGTGAATGCGGCGAATACTTCTTTACTTGGCGGTGGGGGCGTGGATGGTGCGATCCATCGCACAGCGGGACCGGAGCTACTGGCCGAATGCAGGAAGCTTGGCGGGTGCGCGACGGGAGACGCGAAGCCAACGCCGGGCTTTCATCTGCCGGCGAAATGGGTGTTTCATGCGGTTGGTCCCGTGTGGCAGGGCGGGGGACACGACGAGGACGAATTGTTGGAGAGTTGTTATCGGCGATGTCTTGAACTAGCCCGGCAGCACAACGTCAGAAGCATAGCGTTCCCCGCAATCAGCACGGGCGTCTATCATTTTCCTCCGAAGCGCGCGGCGCGCATTGCGATCGACACGATACGGGAACATGTTGATGCGAGCGGAGTCGAAGTAGTGCGGTTCGTCTGCTTCAATGCCGAAACGCTGGAGATCTACGAGAAGCTTCTCGCCGAGGCGCCGCGTGCGCCGATCGGATGATTCTTCGCAACATTCCGCATACATAACGAATCAATTCAAACGAGGAGTTGAGATGAAGTACGTAAACTTTGGCCGCACCGGACTGAAGGTCTCTCGGATTTGCCTGGGCTGCATGACGTACGGAAAGCCGCCCGCGCCCGGTGAGTTGAAGGGCGGTCGCCACTTGTGGGCGCTGAATGAGGAGGAGAGCCAGCCATATCTGCGGCAAGCGCTGGACCTGGGCATCAACTTCTTCGATACAGCAAATGTCTACTCGAGCGGCGACAGCGAGCGTGTTGTGGGCAAGTTTCTGAAAGCGAATGCGCGACGCGAAGCGGTGGTGATTGCGACCAAGGTGCATGGCGTGATGCGCGATGAACCGAACGGGCGCGGCTTGTCGCGGAAGGCGATTCTATTTGAGCTGGATCAAAGTCTTAGTCGCCTGGGCACAGACTATGTGGACCTTTACCAGATTCATCGGTGGGACTATGAGACACCCATCGAAGAGACGCTGGAAGTATTGCATGACGTGGTGAAGGCGGGTAAGGTGCGCTATATCGGTGCATCTTCGATGTTTGCCTGGCAGTTTGCGAAGGCGCTTTATCTCGCGGAACTCAACGGGTGGACACGGTTTGTTTCGATGCAAAACCATTACAACTTGCTCTATCGCGAAGAAGAGCGGGAGATGATGGGGTTGTGCGCGGAGGAAGGGATCGCGGTGATTCCGTGGAGCCCGCTGGCGCGCGGCCGACTCACGCGGGCTTGGGCTGCCGAGACGACGAAGCGGTCAGAGACAGATCGATTCGGCAACACGATGTATTCGAAGACCGAGGATGACGATAAGAAAGTCGTCGACAGGTTGGGCGAGATTGCGGAGAAGCGTGGAGTGCCGCGGGCACAAATTGCCCTGGCGTGGATGCTCAGCAAGCCGGTGATTACGGCGCCGATTGTGGGCGCAACCAAGCCACATCATCTGACGGACGCACTGGCTGCGCTCGATTTGAAATTGACGGCAGAGGAGATTGCCGCGCTGGAGCAGCCGTACACACCCCACCCGGTCCTGGGATTCAGTTAGCGGCCGGTGAAGCCTGTTTGGTTATTGGACCTTCAAAACGAGTTTTCCGAAGTGAGTGGCGGACTCCATTTCGCGGAAGGCTTCGCGTGCTTCTGTCCACGGACGTGCTGCGAAGACGGGATGGAGTTCTGCGGCCGCGATGGCCTTGTTCATCTCTTCGAAGTCGTGGCGAGAGCCGACATAGATTCCCTCGATGCGAATCTGCTTATGAAGGATGAGTGGGACGGGAATAGGATCGGCGGGGCCAGAGAGGACGCCGATCTGCGCGATGACGCCGCCCATCTTGACGGCGCGCAGAGAGCGCGGAAGCGTGCCGACGCCGCCGACTTCTACGACGAGATCGACACCCTGTCCATTGGTTTGTTCAAGGACCCAGCGGTCCCACTCGGAGGTTTCTCCGTAGTCAAGGCCCTTGTCAAGACCGAGGGAGCATGCGCGCTGGAGCTTGGCCTCGCTCGATGAAATGCCGAGGACGCGCAGGCCCCGGAGTCTGGCGAATTGCAGCGCGAAGATGGAGACTCCGCCGGTGCCCTGGATGAGGATGGTGGAATCGGGCTTGAGGTTGGCGCGACCGAGAGCGTTCCAGGCGGTAACGCCGGTGCAGGGGAGTGTCGCGGCTTCTTCAAAGCTGAGGTAGTCGGGAATGCGGACGAGGCCGGCCTCTTTGAGCAGGATGTATTCAGCGAGTGTGCCGTCGATGTCGCCGCCGAGCGCGCCTTTTACGTTGGCGGGAGTGGGCGGACCGTCGAGCCAGTTCTGCATGAAGATGGGAGAGACGCGATCGCCGGGCTTGAATGCGGTGACGCCCGCGCCGATGGCAGTTACTTCGCCGGCGCCGTCGGAGCAGGGGATGCGGGGAAGGCGGAGTTTGGGGTTGTAGGCGCCCTTGACTATCATCAGATCGCGATAATTCAGCGAGACGGCACGAATTTTAACGAGCACTTCGCCGGGGCCGGGTGCGGGCGTGGGGCGCTCGACAAGCTCAAGAGAATCAATGCCGAAGGATGGGACTTGCCAAACGCGCATGGGTTACGGCTCCGATGATGGAAGATGCAAATGTGATTGGATGCGTGCGATCGTGGTACAGAAATTTGCAAGCGCCCGTAAAATGAAGATATGGCGCGCGGGTGGGAAAGTAAATCGGTGGAAGAACAGATGGCGAGTGCCACCGAGCAAAGGCCTCCGCGTCCAGGTGAGGTACTGATGACTGAAGCAGAACGGCGAGTCGCCGCTGACCAGCGTGCCGCGAACGAACGGCGCAAACAGGCACTGAACCTTCAACGCGAAAACATACTTTCGCAGCGGACATCGAATGCGTCTCGGCGGGCAGCGCTGGCGTCAGCGCTGTCGGAGATCGAGCAACTGATCAAGGCGCTGGAGTAAAGCAGCGGAAGAATTCGCCTCTGATGATTCCTGTTGTCAGAAGGAGCGCCGATCAGCGGGTTCGCACCATCCCGCCGGCGTGGATCATGCTTTGGGGAGGCGTCCCAGGGTTTCACTTGGGCTAATCTCGAGTCCTCCCTACGGGAGAGGACGTGGAACATGTTAAAAGTCAGGCGTTGCGCCACGCGAAGACCATGAAAATCTTGGCTGTGAGCGGCTTAACATGACAATTCTTTCAATTGCCAGTCGCTACTCGTTGCGGTGGAACATGATTGAGTTAGCCTGCTGGACCGGGGTGAGAAGGACGCGCGCGATGTTGACGTGTGCGGGGCGGCCGGCGGCCCAGACAATAACTTCCGCGATGTCCTCTGGGGTAAGAGGTTTGACGCCTTTGTAGACCTTGGCGGCGCGCTCGGTGTCCCCGCGAAAGCGGACGAGGCTGAAGTCGGTTTCAACCATGCCGGGGTCGACGCTGGTGACGCGGATCGGCGTTCCAAGCACATCCTGGCGAAGACCATCGTTAATCAGGCGCTCTGCGGCTTTGGTCCCGCAATAGACAGCGCCGTTAGGATAGGCGAGTTCGCCGGCGGTTGAGCCGAGATTGATGACGTGGCCGCGGCCGCGCACGACCATTCCAGGAACGACGCAACGCGTGACATAGAGCAGGCCTTTGATGTTCGTGTCGATCATCTCATCCCAGTCTTCGATTTTTCCCATGTAGACCTTGTCGAGACCGCGGCTGAGGCCGGCGTTGTTGACGAGGATGTCGATTTCGGCCCACTCAGGCGGCAGGTTGTCGATGGCGTTCTGCACGGCGCGGTGGTCGCGCACATCAAGGTCGATGGAGTGCACAGAGGGAGCGCCACGCTCTTTGGCCTGCGAGGCAACTTCGGAAAGGCGGCCGGCTCGGCGGGCAGCGAGTAGGAGACGGGCTCCTTCGGAGGCGAAGGCGAGGGCAGTGGCCGCGCCAATGCCGGCGCTGGCTCCGGTGATGAAGACGATCTTTCCCTTAAGGCTCATGACACTATCCTAGCGAATTGTTTCGTGGGGAGTGGTGATGGCTGTTACTGGCAGGCTGTGGAAACCGAAGATCCTATCCTGAGAGTTTCCCTGGGAATGGCGTACTGCTCGAATGGTGTCCTCCTGAGCGAAGCGGCTTGGGGCCCCATGGACGACAACGTCGTTCATGGGGCAAGTGCAGCGAAGGATCTGCTTTCTCTTCACCTCTTAATTCGCACGAGCCGGAGTGCCCCATTCATGACGACAGTCACGAGTCGCAATCCGCGAACCTGTAAGTTTTCAGGTGTTCAGAATGCCGCGACGCTGGGCTATGCGGTACTGACCTACAGCCCAGTCCTCGTCTGCGAGGCCGGCCTGTTTGGCCTGCTCGAAGATTTCGGCGAGATTATCGGCAAGGCTGAGGCGGGTATTGCGGGCGGCGGCGGCTTCGCGCAGCATACGCGTATCTTTGGCGCCCAGGCTGATGCTGGCACCCGCGTGCACGGGCGGGTGGAGCATCACGTTGCCGTAGGCGGCGTAAAACGGGGACTGGAAGAGCGCGCTGTTGACGGCTTCGAGAAAGACGGCCGGCACGATGTCCTGCGATTCTGTGAAGACAAACGCTTCGCTGAGCGACTGAATCATGGTGCTGATAAGGAAATTGCCGCCGAGCTTGACGGCGTTGGCCTGGCGGGGTTCACGGCCGATGATGGAGATGCCGCGCGACATGGGTTCAAGGACTGGACGGGCGCGGGCGATTGCGTTGTCGGTTCCGGCGGCTACGATCCAGAGGCGACCCTCTGCGGCCACATTGGGCCGGCCGAAGACGGGAGCGGCAACAAAATCGATGCCACGCCGGATGTGCTCGGCGGTGAGCCGATCACTGAGCGCAACGCTGATGGTGCTGCAGGCGAGGTGCAGGCCGCCAGGTTCGAGCGCATCCATCAGGCCATTGGGGCCAAAGAGGACTTCTTCGTGAGCCGCGTCGTCGAAGAGCATCGTAATCACAGCGTCTGCGCCAAGCTCCGCTTCTGCCGGAGTGCCTGCGGCGATGGCGCCTTCGCGGAGCAGCGGTTCCGTGCGCCCCTCGGTGCGGTTCCACACCCTGAGCTCGTGCCCAGCTGCCAGCAGGCGCAGTGCCATGGGTGTACCCATCAGGCCGGTTCCTAGAAATCCAATCTTCATATCACCATCTTGTCACTAGAGCATGGTCAAACCGCAAGCCCTCTGTTGAACGCACGATAGACTGGATCATCGATGCTGCGAACGGTCCAGGCTACGCGTTATGTTGTGCCGCTGCGTGAAGGTGGCTCTCTGCCTGCGATTGTAGAGGCCGATGACCTGGGTTTGTATGTGGTGAAGTTTCGTGGGGCGGGGCAGGGGATTCTGGCGCTGATTGCCGAAGTGCTGGCAGGCGAGATCGGGCGGGCGCTGGGACTGCGGGTGCCGGAGATCGTGTTCATGGAGATCGACGCGGCGCTCGGGCGGAATGAGCCGGATTACGAAATTCGGCAGTTGCTGAAGGCAAGTACGGGGATGAACATCGCGCTCGATTATCTGCCGGGTTCGACGATGTTCGATCCAGCGGCGCGGGATACGGCTACGGCGGAAGAGGCTTCAATGCTGGTGTGGTTCGACGCGTATGCGCAGAACATCGACCGCACGCCGCGTAATGCAAATTTGCTGGTGTGGCATCGCAAGCTGTACCCCATCGATCATGGCGCGGCGCTCTTTTTTCATCACGACTGGCCGTCGCGTGAGAAGAAGATCACTTCGCCCTTTGCCGAGATCAAGGATCATATTTTGTTGCCGTGGGCGAAAGCCATTGCGCTCGCTGCTAAGACCGCTCATGAGAAGTTGACGCAGCCGGTCTTGCACGAAATCGTCGAGATGGTGCCGGATGCGTGGCTGGAAGCGATTCCCGGCGACGTGAGCGCAAGCGAACGGCGTAATGGCTATATGGAGTTTTTTGTACGGAGGCTTGAGGCTTCCGCAGTTTTTGAAGAGGAGGCGATCGGTGCCCACTCCCGCCTCATTTGATTACGCGATTCTCCGCGTCGTGCCGCGTGTGGAACGGCAGGAGTTTATCAACGCCGGCGTTGTGGCGTTCTGTCTCGAGAAGAAGTACCTCGCCGCGCGCATCCATTTAGATGAATCGAGGCTGAAGGCGCTGTGGCCAGATGCCGATGTGGAACTGGCGCGCGAACACCTGGAGGCAGTGCGGCGAATCTGCGACGGGGACGCGTCAGCAGGGCCGATTGCGAAGCTGCCGCAGCGGGAGCGCTTCCACTGGATCATTGCGCCGCGGAGCACAATTATTCAGCCATCGCCGGTGCACACAGGCGTGTGCGACGGGACGGATGGAATCTTGGATCGGCTGGCCAAGCAGTTTCTCGATGTGTGATGCTTTAATTATTCGATCTTAAGCGCATACGTCACGTCTGCTTGCGAGGGTATGCAGTATGCCACGATCTTGCCGGATGAAAGTGGGATTGTTTCTTGTTCCGCTCCTGTATGCCGCGTGCGGTGTTGATGCCGTGGGCTGGGCGCAAGATCCAGATTCGACTTCGCCGAAACTTATTCCCAGGACGAAAGCGGAACGTGAGCACAAATACCAGGCTCATCGACTGATAACGCTCATTGCACAGGTTACGGACTCGTCTGGAAAACCTGTGACAGGGCTGAAGCTGGATGATTTTTCTTTGCTCGACAATCAGACGCCGGCAAAGACAACTTCATTCCACGAATTTGAAGGGCCGGCAAGCATGGCGAACGTACACGTGATGCTTGTTCTCGATGCGATCAACGACGGGGGATCGTCGATTGGACACGTGAAAAGAGATCTGGACAAATTTCTTGCGCAGGGCCATGGGCCTTTGCCATTCTCTATCGCGCTGGTTTATGCGTCTGGATCGGGAGAAACCCAATCGCAGCCCTCCACGGACCGCTCAACGGTTGCCAGGCAGCTCGCGGAGTATGCACGAGCCCCGCGCGAGGCGGGTTGCGATCAAGCCCACTTTATCGAGGGCAGTCGCATGAGTGGGCAGCCGATGACCGGGAATTCAGCGGAAGAACGAGCAGATTGCATGATTTCGCATTTCACGGAATCGGTTAGCGCTCTCAGATCATTGATTGCCGAACAGAATAATGTTCGCGGCCGGACAATCCTTATCTGGACTGGACGCGGGTGGCCATTGCTCGCCGATTTTGGAATTCAGGCGGAGGCCCAGAGAGGAAACTATCGCGACGTCCTCGTCGAACTCACAACTAATCTGCGAGAAGCGCAGGTGACCCTCGATGCGGTTTCGTGGGGAGATTTCGAAACGCCGAGGAACGCAGGTAAACCCATCGTGAGCGTAACTGCCAGCACCCCGTCTACGCCGGACGAGATCGCCGAAACAACCATGGCACTGCCCGCCCTAACCCGCCAGAACGGTGGACAGGCTGTTGCCAGAGTGAAGAACTTCGCGGAAGCAATGGATGCGTTCGTTGCGGATGCGGCTGATTTTTACGTGTTGAGTTTTGACTCGACTCCGGCAGCAGCAGCGGACGAGTTTCATTCCATTGATGTGAAGGTGCGCCCCAGCGTGGCCGTTCGCACGGCCAGCAGCTATTATGCGCAACCGTGAGGGTCGCGCTCCGTGGCCTGCATGGAGCCGGCGGGGTTTGGATCGAAGCTTGGCGATACGAGCTGGCCTACGCCTGCTGAGGCGCCACCAGCTGGTGCGCTATTGCGAAGAGGGCAAGTTCGAGGCGTGTGGAGACGCCGGTCTTGTCGAAGATGTTGGACAAATGGCGCTTCACGGTTTCCTCGCTCAGCGTGAACTGCTTGGCGATGTCGCGGTTGCTGCAACCTTCTACGATGCAACCCACCACGTCGAGTTCGCGCGGCGTGAGGCCGTAGGTTTTGCGCTGCGGCGGTTGGGCCTGGCGCATCAGTTCGTGCAGAGCGGAGACGAGATTGACCACGCGCTTGCCGCCGATCCAGTAGTCGCCCGCATAGACGGTGCGAATCGCCGTGTGCAGTCCGCCGGCAAGGGCGTCTTTCAGAACAATGCCTCGAGCGCCGATGTGAAGCGCTTCAATGATCTGCTGGGTCGTGATGGTCGAAGTAAGCAGGATGATCTTGACGGTAGGCGAGCCATTCATGATGGCGCGCATGGCTTCGAGGCCAGGCAGGCGGGGCATCTGGACATCGAGCAGGAGGATGTCGGGTGTTTGCTCCAGGGTCTGGGTGATGGCCTCATCGCCATCGTCGGCTTCTCCTACAACTTCGAAGCCGTCACGCTCGGTGAGCATGTTGCGCACACCAATGCGGACTACCGGATGATCATCGGCGAGTACGATGCGGATGGGTTGTTGTTCCACGAGAGCCCTATACCTCCGAAAAGCCGGGACTAACGAGCGGGCTATGTAAGCGGCCCACAGTCAAAAACATGATTCAGTCCTGCTTCAGAAAAGCGCAGGCAGGCCTGTATTAGGCTGGAAATTCCTTTTCCAGCATACGCTCCAGCCTTTGCGTGGCCGAATACAACTCTTGTAGTGCATGGGCACAGTTATCCAATTGGTCACTGCTGGACTCGAAAAACGCCCCGAGCCGGGCAGCCTGCATGGCACCTGCCATGCCGCATCCACCCTTGATGGCGTGTCCGATGCGGCGCACCTCGTCCTTGTTGCCCTCGGCGATGGCTTTCTCCAATGCCGCCAATCGTTTATGCAGATCGGTCACCACCGCCGTATAGATCTCGCGGACCGTCGACTCGGTCATGAGCTGGCGAAACTGGGCGAGGGTTGTGGGACTAATCACCAGTTCCTCAGCGTCCGTGTCCTGGGGCTGGTCAATCTTGGGGTTGTGTTGGCTGAGCAGCTTGTGCAGATCCTCCGGACCAAACGGCTTCAGCAAAAAGCCATCAGCGGCTGCGATGAGCTCATCAGAGGGGGTCGAGCCGCTGATGAGGATGATCTCGTCCTGGCCAAGCTGGCGAAGCTTCGCGATCAATTCTGACCCACTCAGGCCCGGCAGCTGCGTATCCAACAGAACCACGCCGGGGCGGACAGTGCCGTCCTCGAGCATCTGCAGAGCCTGGTTCCCGTCTTCGGCGCTGTGCACCATGTGGCCGTGCAGCGTGAGGACGGTGGCAATGACTTCGCGGCTGACGAGGTCATCGTCAATCAAGAGGATCGTAGGAAGTTCGTGCTTTTCACCGATGCCGAGCATGATTGCGCCTTCTGTTGGGCCGTTCTGCGGTAGATGCTATTCGTCTGCAACGCCAATTTCATGGAGCCAGCCCGGAGCCTTGAGCAACTCGCGGGGGCGAGAGCCATCGGCGGGGCCGACCAGGCCGTCTCGCTCCATCAAGTCGATAAGGTGGGCTGCGCGGCCATAGCCAATTCTAAGGCGACGTTGCAGCAGAGATGTAGAAGCCTTTCCGAATTCGAACACCAAACGTACTGCGTCGTCGAACATCGGATCGTTGTCGTCCGCGTTGTCGCTGGAGCCTTCCATGCTCTGTTTTTCTTCGCGCGGCGACTCGAGGAAACCTTCGACATATTCGGCCTGTCCCTGGTCTTTCCAGAACGCGACGACTGCGGCGGTCTCCTTCTCGCTGACATAGGGAGCATGCAGGCGCATGAGGCGGCTGGTCCCCGGAGGCAGGAAGAGCATGTCGCCCCGGCCAAGGAGCGCTTCAGCACCGTTGGTGTCGAGGATCGTCCGCGAGTCGACCTTGGTGGCGAGGCGGAAGCTGATGCGCGTGGGAATATTCGCCTTGATGAGTCCGGTGATGACGTCGACCGACGGCCGCTGCGTGGCGAGTACGAGGTGAATGCCCACGGCGCGCGCCATCTGCGCAAGCCGGGTGATCGATTCTTCGACGTTGGAGCGGTCGAGCATCATGAGGTCGGCGAGTTCGTCGATGATGATGACGATGTAGGGGAGGGGGTGCTCTTCCTGATCGTCATCGAAGAGCGAGGGCATGGCCCCTTCGAAGAGCTTGTTGTACTGGTCGATATTGCGGACGCTGCGGCTGGCGAGCAGCTTGAGCCGGCGTTCCATTTCGCGGACGGCGTTGCGCAGGGCGTTGGCTGCGAGTTTTGGCTCCGTAATGATCGGAGTAAACAGATGTGGAATCCCCTCGTACATGCCGAGTTCCACCCGCTTGGGATCGACGAGGATGAGGCGGACCTGCGCCGGCGTTGTGCGGTAGAGCAGGCTCATGATCATGGCGTTGATGGCGACGGATTTGCCCGATCCGGTAGAGCCGGCGATCAGCACATGGGGCATCGAGGCCAGGTCGGCCGTGACGATGCGGCCGTTGATGTCCTTGCCCATCGCGAGGGTGAGGCGCGATTTGGCCTTGGCAAAGGTTTCAGATTCGATCACGTCGCGGAGGTGGATGGTTTCGCGATCGTGGTTCGGGACCTGGATGCCGACGGTGCTTTTGCCGGCCATGCGTTCGATGAGGATGCTTTCGGCCCGCATGGCAAGGCAGAGGTCTTCCGCGAGGCCGGTGACGCGGCTGTATTTGACGCCGGCTTCGGGCTTGAACTCATAGGTCGTGACCATGGGGCCGGGATTGATGCGTTCAACGGCGCCGCGGACATCGAACTCAGCGCACTTTTCGACGAGGACGCGGGCTTCGTCGCGGAGATCGTCTTCGCGGACAACCTGGGGACCTGAGCCGGAATTGAGCAGCGTGCTGGGCGGAAGCTTGAAGCCGCTGACGTTCTTGGGAGCGACGGTAACGGTCCGTTCGTCGGCATCGGCGCGTTCGTGAATGGCGATACTGCCTGGCGCGGGGCCGTGGGCGACGGGTGCGGCGGTGGGTGCAGGAGCCGGTGCTTGCGCGGGCGCCTGGGTCGGACGCATTTCGACCACGCTGCGCGGCGCGTTCTGGGGCGGCGCGGCAGCCAATGCGGCTGGCTGAACTGGAACAGCAGGCACGGGTTGCGGCGGAATGGGCACAGAGGCGACAGGCGCAGTAGTGGAGTCGGCGACCGTGCGCTCCCAGATGCTGGATCGGCGCGGCGGAATGGTTTCCTCACCTCGGCGACCAGGACCTGTCGATAAGGATCCAGTTTCAAAACCAGATTTGGCGGCCCGCTGGAAGGCAGGAATTTCATCGACCGGATCGGGCTCGGTAGTCCGTTTTTTTATGCCGAAGAGAGCGGCGAGACGGCTCGGTCGCGGTGGTGGCATGTCGGCGGCCGGTTCGGGCAGGTCGCCGATGGCGCCGGAGAACAGGCGTTGCGCCGGACCGGGCTGGGTCTGCTCGACAAACCGTTCTTCGAGTTCGCGTTTGCGTTCGGCACGCTCTTCGCTCCAGTTTCGGTAGCGGTCGTGCCAGGAGACGAGCGTGAGCCAGCGATCTTCGATCTGCGTCTTCAGTTTCCAGAAGTTAATGTCGGAGGCGAAATAGATGCCGACGGCTGCACAGGCCGCGGAAACCAGCCATGCCCCCTGAACGTTGAGGTAGACAACCAGCGCGCCAGACACGACGCGGCCTAGGATGCCCTCCACCGGGACGGTGTGCATCCAGTGCCAATGCCATGGAAAGAGGCCGAGAACGGAAGGCAGAAAAAGAACAGTCAGCGCGGTACCCATCCAACGCAGGATCGCCGAGCCGCCGGAGCGGGAACGAACCCAGTTCCACCCCAGGCCGCCGATCCATAGCGGAAACAGAAAGACAGTGATGCCGAAAGCCTGAAGCAGGATGTCGCTGCTGTAAGCGCCGAAAAGCCCGATCCAGTTGTGAATGGCGTGTGCGGGATCCGCGCCGGAGGCGGTGTTCATCGAGGAGTCAGCGGGGTGATAGGTGGCGAGCGCGAGCAAGAGCAATACGGAGGCGAGTGACAGCACCAGGCCGAGAAACATGTTCAGCGCCCGGTTGCGCGTCGGCGACAGGATGATAGGAATCGGCTTCATTGAGGGACGCCTCCGCACGGGGTGGCTCGGCCGTAACCCGGGGTGGAAATCGACAAGATCGTCGCAAGGACTGCGATCAGGCCGCCAAGGCGGACGAGAAATCCCAGAGCAGCCTATATTATCCCCGGCGCCAAGAGGGGTTTGCGGGCAAAACAGGGAAGGGGAACCACGGAATCCACCCCCGGCAAGCGACCGATTGAATTTTGCCGATGTCGCGCTTGCTACCTAAGGCAGCCTCGCGGCAATTCCTGTCGGCCCCGGGGGGCAAATCAGGCCTTCGCGTCAGACGGATTCGCCGGCTCCTCGTCGATGAGACTAGGTTTCTTCAAAATCTACGCGGAATGCAAAGGAGATCGTAGCATGAGAACGATTGCCAAGAATGTTCCTCCCCAAAATCGCGTTATGCCGAGTTGCCCAAACCAGACAGAACCCCAATTTCCGCCTGGAAAGCAGATTCTTTCGTGACACACCGATGCGATATATATTGTGAGCAGCGAAAGTGACTTAACTCTTGCAGGACTTCGGCTTATGCATAAAAAGAGGATGATCCATTGAGCGGAATTAACGTTTCTGAGGCTAACGTCGAGATGCCTAGGAAAGTGCGAATTGATGACGACACCATAAGCGGATTAGGTTTCGCGTTATTCTTCTTCGTGCTATGGCTTGTCCCCGCTTCCTGGGGGGCATACGACGATATAAGGGACTCGCATGTACGGGATACTTTGCGCCGTGAAGGCCATCAAACTGACGGGGAAGTTGTCAAAAGCTATGCGGGTCGTGGAAGCGTGGACGTGATATATCGGCTTTCTGTTGATGGCATTTGGTACCCTGGCCGCGCCAAAATAATAGCGGATGATTATAAGGTTCAAGCTCCGGGCGAAAAGATTCCCATTCGATACTTACCTAAAGATCCACGCGTAAATCAGCCAGTCAATTGGAGATGGTTTTCAGTGTGGTGGATGATTTTCTATAGTCTTGGCTTGGGGCTCTTGGTAGCGGCGGGAGCTATATTTATTGCGGGATTGAGAAAAAGAGAACTGGCGCGCATCGGGGTTGTTGTTGAGGGAAGAGTGACGGGTTGTGCTTCTGATCGAAGTCGATTCAAAGTCTATTACGAATTTACTACCGAAGATAGTGTTTGGATGGAGGGCAATACCGCGATGACGGAAAAATGCGAGGCAGGAGACTCGATACCTGTTATGTATCTGCGAAACAACCCTAAGAGGAATGATTTTTATCCGCTGTGAGGATGTCGTTTAAGTCGCCATCATGATCGATTTCGCGCCACGTCCCAGATTCGTCCGCGTGGTGATCTTGCGGTTTGTGCCCGCTTTCCCGGTCCCGGGCGAATGATGCCACCCAGAAATAACCCCAGAATCCGGATTACTTCTGGATTGACCACTAACCGCTCTCGACTGAGAAAATGGACTCTGGCGAGGACGAAAGAGCGCGAGCGTTGTGACGGAGAAGGGCGTCTGGCATTCATCCGGCTTGTGTGACTATGATGATCAGTCTGAATCGACGGGATGTGGCCATCGCGCTTGCTCTTGCACTCACCCACTCGACCGTGGCAAGTACCCAGAGTTCCTCTCAGCGTGCGCAGCCCACAATGCCGGAGTTCGAAGTCGCCTCAGTGCGACCATCAGGCCCAAGCCAAAGGGAGATGAACGGGCTTTATACCGATCCCGGCGGAGAAGTGCGGTGCAATGGCTGCACGTTAGCGTATCTGATCATGATGGCATTCGATGTCCAACAGTTCCAGATTTCGGGCGGTCCACCCTGGATGGACTTGGTTTCTGGAGACCCTTTCGATGTTAAAGCTAAGCCTCCTGAGTCTTCACCTTCTACTCGATCAAATCCAGCCTCACCAAGATCCGATCCGAATGAAGAGCAGCGTCGAATGTTACAGGCTCTTTTGGCCGACCGCTTCCAACTGAGGTTCCATCGTGACAACAAGAAGGGACCCGTCTACATATTGTCCAGAGGAACGGGCGAGCTCAGACTATTGCCCCCGAAGGATAATAAAGCGTTTCCTTGGGCGGGCGGCATAACTGGAGGCTGGTTCGGTGGCGGAATACGTGGAGAGAACATCTCAATGCCGCAACTGGCAATGCGCCTGAGCCGCTTTCTGAAGATACCTGTACTGGACCAAACGGGAGTGAGAGGCTCGTTTGATTTTAAGTATTCAGTTGGTGGTGACGATAACGACGCTGATATTCAAACCTTCCTTTTGACTTCAATGAAGGGCATTGGACTGGCGCTCAAGCGTGGAGAGGGCCCAGTTGAGACAATCGTCATTGATCACGCGGAGAAGCTCTCGGCTAACTAGGTCGGTGACCTTCCAATGGCAAGTGGCCCGCTCATGCTGTTACGCCACTGTGCCCCGTTCATCGTGGCCTTATCGCGATGAGCGGGTCTCGGGCAAGGCCCCAGCGATGAATGGGTGTCCCCCGCCTTTAGAACCTGGGATGTCTGGAATTCCCACTGCGGAAATCGGGCTCAGGGGTGAGGGGCGGCGGTTGGTTGGTTCGGAGGTTTCGGGATGAGGCGGGTTACCGTCATCGCAAGGATGAGCTCGGAGCCGGGAGCGAGCTGAATTCTGCTGCTGTCGCTGGTGATCTCGTCGCTGCAACTGGGGCCCTTGGTTGGCAGGAGCTTGAGATTGGGGATGCCGACGACAATTCCCGGATGAATGGTGTGAGGTGGGCCGCCGGGATTGAGGTCCTCGTCGAGGGCGCTCGTGTTGAAAACAGCCTGGCCGATCTGGCGAACGCCTCCTGCGACTTCGGTGGGCGTCTCGTCGTGCATGTGATGCGACTCGCCGGGAGGGCCAACCACCGCAATCACCCTCAATTTGAGGGGCTGTTCATTGCGGTGATTGCAGTCGGCACGGTCGAAATCGAGCGAGAGCTCGCTTGAGCCAGGGTTTTTGGAAGATGAAACCGACATGACGTGGGCGTATACGACGGAGTCCACGTCGAGGGAGCAGCCTGGATAAGAGAAAGGGCGCGCGATCTTGAACCAGATATCTTTGCCGGGCTTGAGATGCGCTGTGTCGAGACCTGCGACTTTCACCTCGATGGCAGCGCGAGAGGGGATGGCCAAATTGGCCATTGGAGCACAGGAAACAGCAGGGATTGCGGCGCTTGTCTGAGCCGGAGCGGGAGAGGTGGTCGACTGTGCCAGTGCAATCAAGGATGAAAACGTTAAGGTTGCCGACACAAGGATGTGAATGCGGGAACGGTAAATGAACGGCATGAGAGGCGCCCCGTGGTGTGATTTGACCGGCGGTCTATAAGTCTATGACGTGCGAGGGCGGCACCTGGTTAACAGAGGTTGATTGCCCCTGATCGGCGGTGGCCCAGATCTTCCGCCTGCACCGAATGCTCCAGAGATGATGTTCTATAGAAATCAAACCCGCCCGCCGATCGCATCCTGTCAATACCCCGACCCAGCCGAATCCCACCCAACCCACACATTCCAATCACAAAAAACCGTGTCTCCGTTTTGCAGGTAATTATGATGCTGCGGCGCACAATGGAATCATCAAGCCGGAACCTCCGGAGTCAGGAACTCCACTATGACAAAAAACGTGACTATCGCCATCCCTGTCAGCGTTCACCGCAAGGCCCGCGTGTGGGCTGCCGATCACAGCACTTCGCTTTCCGCAATCGTGGCTCATCTCCTCGGAAACCTCGATGTCCTCGTCAGAATTCGCCAGCAGCACGACGCCGCAAATCCACCCCAACATTCGCCCGAAATCAAATAGGGCGTCAGCGTCCCCACCCCCTCCCCCCGTTGTTGAGGCTGTGAAACTGTGAGGCGGGAACGCAATTCATTCAAGATAGATAATTTAAGTTCCTGAATTGGATGTTTCCTGTGAAACTGTGGCGCCTGTGAAACTGTGAGCTAATTAGCTGCCGAGCAGTCTGCTTCCCAGAACCAGCAGCAGGATTCCGAGAACAATGCGGTAGATGGCGAAGATCGTGAAGCCGTGTCGACGAACCCACATCAGAAACCATTCCACCACGCCGAGAGCGACGAGGAACGAGACGAGAATACCAATGCCGAGTACGATCCAGCGCTGGGAATCCATGACGACGCTGGCTGCGGTGCCTGCGGCGATATCTGCTTTGCTGTGGTGGATGGATTTGAGCAGGTCCCAGCCGGTCGCGGCCATCATGGTCGGGATAGACAGCAGGAAGCTGAACTCGAGCGCGGATGGCCGGTCGAGGCCGACCATTTGTGCCGCTGCGATGGTGGACATGGAGCGCGAGGTACCCGGGAAGATGGCCGAAAGCGATTGGCAAATTCCGATCCAGATTGCTTGGCCGAGGGACATTTCTTCGACGTGCAGCGTGTTTGGCTCGAATCGGGAGGCTCGCGCATCGATAACCCACATGATGATGCCGCCGAGGAGAAGCGCCCATGCCATGACGGCGACGCTGCCGAGATGCTTCTCGCTCACTTTGTGGAGCGGCAATGCGATGATGGACGTGAAGAAAAAGGCAATCAAGGTAAGGGAGATCGGATGGTTTTTCCAGGTGCGATCGCCGCTTTCGCCGCGAGGAAAGCTTTTGACGAAGCCGACAATGCGTTCGAGGTAGAGAAGCAGAAGCGCGAGGATGGCGCCCACCTGGATGACGATGGTGTACATCTTCCAATACGCGTCGTCCAGGGGGATATGCATAAGGGCTTCAGTGAGGCGCAGATGTGCAGTGGAACTGACGGGAAGGAACTCGGTCAGGCCCTCAACAATTCCCAGGAGTACTGACTGGATATAGACGTTCAAAAATCCTCCGGTATGAAAACACGATGGAGTGCAAAGAATGCGGAATACGCAGAGAACTATTCTTTATCGCCGCCGTAGACCTGAATTCCCTGATCCAATTTGAACACGAGCATCGCGGCACGTGCTGTGTAATCCGATTGCGGAAATTTGTCTTTGAGCCTGGCAGCGAGATCGCGCGCACGCGTATGAGCAGCGTCGCTCTTTTTGTCATTATTGTCGTCCGCGTACATGTTGGTGAGAACGGCCTCGCGGTATACAGCCTGGTAGATGGCCTGTGGAGTGCGCGGGCTTTCCGGACGTTCGGCCGCGTACTTCTCATAGATTTCGGCTTCCTTCTCCGGGCACTTTTCCTGCCCTTGCCAGTCGCCGCAGAGCTTGTTGTCAATGAGTTCATAGGCGGCCAGGTCGGCTTGGCGAGTGCCCGAGTAATACTTGATGACCTTCCTCAGACCGTCTTCATCCATCTGCTCGCGCATGAACGGATCTCGCTCCTTTGCGGATGGACGGCTGGCCGCATCAGCCTTCTGAATCTGCCACAGGATGTCGGCGGCGCGCCAGGCGGCTTCAGCATCGAGCGGAGAGTTGGGGAACATCTCGACCAGGCGGCGATAGAGCAGGTGAGCGGTGCGGGCTGCGTTGACTGGGCCTCGGGGATCGTTGGCCAGCGATTCCTGGTCAGCTCCTGCGCCCATGAGGATCTGGTCGCCATTAGGAGTATTTTCGATGACGACGCCCTTGGACTGCATCCAGCCGGAGATCGGCGGAGGAGTTTCGGCGGTGTCGAAGATGGGCGCGTCGCTTGTGTGTTCTTCTTCGATGTCGGTATTGGCGTAGACGCGGAGCCAGTCACCGCTTTTCTCGGCAACGACCATCTCGCGGCCAATCTGCACTCGGCCAACTTTTTGCGCGTGAGTATCGGCGGTGACATAGAGCCAGCTGACACGTAGAGCCGTGGCGCGCGGTCCCGCGAGGGGCTTCTGCAAGTTGTCTTTTTTCTTCTGGGCGGCCAGGGGCAGGGTACAGAGGATCAGGCCTAGCGCAAGCGTCCCGAGCGCGTGGAATCTTGAATTTGTCACAGGAAAGATCATAGTCGAACGACGTTACACTTCTGTTTCCGTAAGCACCTGGGCGAGCAGGGCTGGATCGACGTTGCCACCGCTGACGACAGCCACGGCATTCTTGTAAGGCGGAAGCTGGGCAGCGTGGAAGAGCAGCGCGGCCGAGGAGACGGCTCCGCTGGGCTCGGGCACAATGCGCGCGGAAGCGATGATGGCACGCATGGCGGCGCGAATTTCAGCTTCAGTGACGGTGATGATGCCGTCGACGAATGCCTGGATGTGAGCGAAGTTGCGTTCGCCAACGCTTTGAGTGCGCAGGCCGTCTGCGATGGTGCGCGAGGTGAGTTCGGCAGGCCAGGTAACGACTTTGCCGGTTCGATAGCTTTCGGCGGTGTCAGCTGCAAGTTCAGGTTCGATGCCGAAGACCTTGACATTGGGGCGCAGGCGTTTGACAGCGGTGGCGATTCCGCTGAGCAATCCTCCGCCGGAGACAGGCGCGAGGACCAGATCGACGTCGGGAAGTTGCTCGACGATTTCGAGGCCGCAGGTGGCCTGGCCGGTGATGATCTGCTCATCGTCGTAAGGCGGGATGACGAGGTAGCCGTGTTTGCGCACGAGTTCTTCAGCCTTGGCGAGACGCTCGCTGGAGGCGACGCCAACGTCGACGACTTCTGCTCCGTAGGCGAGGGTGGCAGCACGCTTGATGGCGGGGGCGTTCGACGGCATGACGATGACGGCTTTCGCGCCGACCTCGCGCGCAGCATAGGCGACGCCCTGGGCGTGATTGCCGCTGGAGTAGGTGATGACGCCGCGCGAGATCTCTTCAGGCGTGAGCTGGAGGATTTTGTTCGACGCTCCGCGCAACTTGAAGCTGCCGATGGGCTGCAGGCTCTCGCACTTGAGCCAGACTTTGCCCACTACGTTGGGGAAGTAGGCACGGACCAGCGGGGTTTTGACGGTAATACCGGAGATGCGATCGGCGGCGGCGCGGATCGCGTCGAGGGAGACGAGGGAGTCAGTGGCAACAGTCATGGGAGGTATTTCTCCGGTACGGGATTCGCGGGGGTTTGCGCCTGCCATACGATCTGGATGATGTGCCATTGCTTGCCATCGAATATCGCCTGGATGGAGTTGATGCCGCGGTCGACCACCTTGCCCTCGGGTGGCTTGCCATCGGGAGTGGTGCGGGTTTCGTAGGTGCTCCAGAGATGAGCCATGTGGTCCCAGGTCTCGGCGCTGACCTTGACCTGGCGCTCGTAGAAAACGGCATTGCCGCGTTTAGCGACGAGGTCTATCCAATCCTGGACGGTGAGGATGCGGGGTGTGGCCGTGCCGTCTGGGGCGATGCGAATGGGGATGAGTCGGGCGTCAGGCGCGAATAATCCGCGGAAACACGTGCGGTCCTGGTTGCCGGGACCGCTGACAGCAGCATCGATGGCTTCGACCAACTGGTCGAGGGTAGCGGCGGAAGGGCACACGGTGACGATAGGCGGTGGTGCTGCGGGGGTTTGAGCGTGAAGTACGGGGACGAGCACGGCGGCGAGAACAGCGGCAGCAAGCGTTAGGCGGCGCATACAGGGATTTTACAGAACGACCACCGGTAGACCGAAGAGAGCAAGTAGCAGCGGATTCAGTCCTTGCGTTTCATTTGCGGCGGTACAATCGCGGGGAGCAACCCAATGAGATTGTTTTGGAAGAACGCATTGCCAATTCTCGGCGTGGCAGCGATGTGCGCCAGTGCGATTGCATGGCAGGTGCACAAAGCTCGAACCAATGAGAGCAAATTAGCTGAGACATCGAAAGAGGCAACGGAAGCGGCGCGATTATGCCGCGCACGTGCTGAGCAGGGCGACCCAAAAGCCGAATCGGAACTGGCTTATATGTGTTCGCATGGCCAGGGCGTTGACCAGGACTATAGCGAGTCTCTTCGTTGGCGACGTAAAGCCGCTGATCAAGGCTATGCGGATGGTGAGGCTGGACTGGGCTACATGTATTTCTATGGACAGGGTGTGCCCCAAGACTACGGTGAAGCTTTCCGCTGGTATCACAAGGCTGCAGACCAAGGAAGCGCGAAGGCCGAAAACAGCGTCGCCCTGATGTACGAACAGGGACAGGGAGTTCCGCAAGATTATGGAGAAGCGCTGCGCTGGTACCGCAAAGCGGCTGACCAGGGATATGCGAGCGCGGAGTTTAACCTCGGCAATATGTATGACTACGGTCGAGGAGTGACGCAGGATCGAGCGGAGGCGGTTCGCTGGTACCGGAGGGCGGCCGATCACGGCGACGAATATGCCCAGCAGGTTCTCCACCTGAAGTGGAAGGGTTTAAGCACATTCAGCTGGATCGCACTCTCTGTGCTCTCGCTGGGAAGTTTGTTGTGCTTGGTAGCTTCCTTACTGGAAAGAGGCAAAACTCGAAAGGAGCAACAGCGTACATTCACGATCATCGGACTTCTCGGCTTGTCTTACGCTGTTCTAGATTTGGTGGGATTCCGATATGTTGGCATTCTGACGCCAATCTGGGCCATTGCTGGCTTCCAGCTCTTGAAAAGCGTTTCTGCCGGGATGTCTGTTCTTCTGCTTCTTTCTATAGTGTTTCCCAAAAAAATCTCGGTAAAGATTACCCGGGTAGGGTTCGGTGTGGTCGGAGTGGTGTTCGTCGGAATCAATCTGCTTCCAATTCTGACTCCGAAGACAAGGAGCCTTGTTCCTACCCTCCATCCACTTTGGTTGCTCAATGGAATGTTGCTTGGAATGCTGGTGGCATTGGCGATCTATCTGTGGCTCGAGTTTCAGCGGGACAGGGTAAGTTCAAAGTAGATAAGCGGGTCATTCTTGTAGACCACGTGCGCTACCTCGCGGTAGCCGCATTTGGCGTAAAAGGGGCCGGCCCCGGCTGCGGCGTCGAAGGCATCGAGGCGAATGG
The DNA here is from genome assembly GCA_963838295.1 of uncultured Acidobacteriaceae bacterium. Taxonomy (GTDB): domain Bacteria; phylum Acidobacteriota; class Terriglobia; order Terriglobales; family Acidobacteriaceae; genus Telmatobacter. Next base: position 1,233,772 of record CAWIQS010000013.1, on the reverse strand, counting down.
CGTCGGCTGGCCACGCTCGGGCGATTGTTTCGGCTTGTTTCATTAGTTGACGACCAATTCCAGTGCGCTGGTGGCTGGGAAGGACGGCCATTCCGGTCAGGTAAAGTGGTCGTTCTGCGGGCGTGAAGTACGCAGTGTCGATGGCCCAGGGCTTCTTGGTGGCGAGACGAAGGGTGCCGATAATGCGACGGTTTGCGCGTGCGATCACAGTTCGCGAGAATTTGGGCAGGCGCATGTTTGCAAGGATGCCGCGCTCTGAAGGTGCCGACGACCAGAATCCATGGCCGAAACGGCGGGTCAGGTCTTCGGATGCGGCAGCGTGAAGAGCGGCTAGTTCGGCTGCATCGGTGTTGGTGGCGGTGGCGAAGGTGAGTTTCAATGTTTTGAGAGCAGGATTCCAGTATCCCACTCGTGCGACAAAGTGCCGCACATGAATGGGCACTCAGCGGCCTGGGGTGCTCGCCAGGGTGGACGAAAGACAACTGCAGTTTCCTCAGCTCCCCTTGGTCGCTCGGAATGACAGCCTGAGGTTTTTGGTCAGATTTCCAAAATGATGGGCATGATCATGGGGCGGCGGCCGGTGGTTTTCTGGATTAGGCGCTTCAATTCCACGCGAACCTTTTCTTTCACCATGCCATAGTCGGTTTTTTGTTCGCTGGTGAGGCCATCGATGGTTTTAAGTACGACCTCGCGAGCTTCTTCGGTGATGTCGGCGCCGCCAAAGCCGCGCATGACGATTTCGGGTTCGCGCTCGATTTTGGCGGAGCGCTTATTGATGGCCAGCACGGCGAGGACGATCCCATCCTCAGACAAGATGCGGCGATCGCGGACGACAAGATCTTCGACGACGTCGATGGTGGAACCAGAGTCGATGAGGATGCGGCCGGCGGTGACTTTGTCCTTTTTGCGCGCGTCAGCCTGATCGAGTTCGAGGACGTCGCCGTCTTCAATGACGAGCGCGTGTTCGACGGCGCCTGTCTCCATGGCGAGCTGAGCGTGCCGACGCAGGTTGCGGTAGTCGCCGTGAACGGGGATAAAAAACTTTGGGCGGACGAGATTGATGAGGAGGCGAAGTTCTTCCTGACATCCGTGTCCACTGACGTGGATTAGGCCGTGAGAGCCATCGTCGAAGATGACATTGGCTTCGCGGCGGCTGAGGTGATCGATGACGCGGAAGATGCTTTTCTCGTTGCCGGGAATAATGCGCGAACTGAGGATCACAGTGTCACCGGCGTCGATGTGGGCATGCTTGTGGTTGTCAACGGCGGCGCGGCTCAGAGCGCTCATGGGCTCTCCCTGGGTGCCGCTGATGAGGATCATCAATTCGTCGGGCGGATAGTCGCGCATCTGGCCGGGATTGATCACGAGGCCGGGTGGAACTTCGATGTAGCCGAGGTCCTGTGCGATCTCGGTGCTCTCCATCATGGAGCGGCCGAGGACGACGGCCTTGCGTCCGTGCTTGCGCGCTAGTTCGAGGGCGATACGAATGCGGTAAATGGATGACGAAAAGCAGCTGAAGAAGAGCTTCTTTTTGGTTTGCGAAAAGATTTCGTGCAGGCGGGGAATGACGGCGCGTTCGCTGGGCGTGTAGCCGGAGCGCTCGACATTGGTGGAGTCCTGCAGAAGAGCCAGTACGCCGCGTTTGCCGTATTCCGCGAAGGTGTGCAGGTCGAAAGCCTTGTCATCGAGGGGGGCGAGATCGATTTTGAAATCGCCGGTGTGGATGACGACGCCGACGGGTGTTTCGATGGCGAGGGCAACGCAATCAACTAAGGAGTGAGTGACGCGAATAGGCTCGATCGTGAATGGGCCGAGGGTGAACTTCTCCTTCGGCGTGATCTCGATCAGCGTGGTTTCGTCGAGGAGCTGGTGCTCTTCGAGTTTGCCTTCGACGTAGGCCAGCGTGAATTCGGTGGCGTAGACGGGAACCTTGAGCTCGCTGAGTATCCAGGGTAGTCCGCCGATGTGGTCCTCGTGGCCATGGGTGAGGATGATGGCACGAACGTGTTCCCTGTTTTCCGTGAGGTAGGTGATGTCGGGCACGACGATGTCGACGCCCAGCAGCTCCGATTCCGGGAACATGAGGCCGGCATCGATGACGATGATGTCGTCTTCCCAGCGAAGGGCGAGGCAGTTCATACCGAATTCGCCGAGTCCGCCGAGGGGTATGATTTTAAGCTTATTTGTTTGCATCTGTCAGGTTCGATGCTAACACCTGTATGGGTATTTGGATGCGGGGGTGTCGGGTGCGAAGTTGTTCAAATATATGCAGAAATTGTCTAGGCACTTCCGCAAATGCTCACTAGAATACGGTTTGTCCTTCGATGGCCACACCCCTTTGACCTGTGAGTGAAAGCCCAGCCAATCCGGCAGCGGAGCCTCAACGTTCTCTAGTTGGGGATGCAGCTCATCGCGGTTCCGGCGACCGTGCCGCGGGCGATGCGCTGTTATTGACGCGTGTAAAGGGCGGCGACCAGCAGGCTATGACGGAGCTTTTCGATCAATACAGCGGCATGGTGTATTCGGTGGCGCTGCGTGTATTGAAGGACCCTGGGCAGGCCGAAGACGTGATGCAGGAGATATTCTTCCAAGTTTGGCGGAACCCCAATGCGTTTGTATCGGGGCGGGGTTCGCTGGGGGCATGGCTTGCCGTGATGGCACGTAACCGGGCGATTGACTCGCTGCGACGAAGGAGGCCAACGGATTCGGTAGACGATGTGGTGCTGGCGTCTTCGTCGGATCTTGGGTCTGAAGTTGAGCGGAATCGGATGATGGAGAAGGTCCGCGGGCTACTGAAGGACCTTCCGACGGAGCAGCAAAAATCGGTCGAGATGGCGTTTTTTGAAGGGTTGACGCACTCGGAGATTGCGGAGAGGACGGGCGATCCACTGGGGACGGTGAAGACGCGAATCCGGTCGGCATTGATGACTTTGAGAAAGGCGATTAGCGCATGATGCACGACGAACACATACCGCAGGAGGACTTGGTCCTCTACGCAATGCAGGCCATGCCATCGCATGAGCTCGAAGCGGTGCGTCTGCATCTGGAGCAGTGCGGGGAATGCCGACGAGTGCTGGCGGAAGTGAACGGCGATCTTGCGCTTGTGGCGATGAGTGTGGAGCAGAAGCCGCTGCCGGAGGGTGCGCGTGCTCGGTTTGTGGAGCGACTGGCGGCGGATGCTGCGCCGAAAGACAATGTCGGTGCCTCAACGGTAGTTTCAATTGAGAGAAAGCGGCCGTTGCGCACCGCCGCCCTGTGGCTTGGATGGCTTGCGGCTGCCGCATCGCTTTTGTTTGCCATTTCGCTGGAGCAAAGAGTGCATGTGCTGGACAACCAGCTGGCACAGCAGAAGGTTGGAGCGGAACAGCAAGCCACTGCCAATGCACGGGCGCAGCAAGTGCTGGACGTGCTGACGGCGCCGTCAGCGAAACGAGTTCTGTTGACTGCGGCAAAGGCCAAGCCACAACCCACAGGACGCGCCGTGTACCTTGCCGATAACGGCGGGCTGGTGTTCCAGGCCAACGACCTGGGACAACTCGGGCAAGACAAGACTTATGAACTTTGGGTGATTCCCGCCAATGGACAGGCACCGATCCCGGCAGGCCTGTTCCGGCCTGATGCAGCGGGGAGCGCGAGCGTCGTTTTGCCGCCACTGCCCAGGGGTGTACCGGCGAAGGCGTTCGGCGTGACTATCGAAAAGGCTGAAGGGTCGGCAACCCCGACTGCACCCATCATCCTGGTGGGTGCTGTTCCCAGCGCGGGAGAATAAGCGCGTATTCTGATTTGGCAGAGTTGAAGGCGCGTCGCAGGAGACCGGGCCTTCAGCGCGTGCGGCAATCTTGCGGGGGACCAAAGACATGAGACTGAACACTTATTTGAACTACGGCGGGAACTGTGCCGAGGCGTTCAAGTTTTACGAGGAGCACCTTGGCGGCAAGATCGGGATGATGATGAAGCACGGCGATATGCCGGATCCGAGTAAGGTGATCCCGGGCATGGAGAATGCCGTGCTGCATGCGACGATCACGATTGGCGAGACGATGATTATGGCAAGTGATGTGCCGCCGGACAGGTGGAAGCCCATGCGCAGCGCGTACCTGGCCCTGAATGTCGCGAGCGACGCCGATGCAGAGCGGCTATTTGCTCTATTGGCCCAAGGCGGCGAGGTTTTCATGCCCATTCAGGAGACATTCTTTGCGAGTCGGTTTGCGCAGTTGCGCGACAAGTTCGGCACATCGTGGATGTTGATTCACGAAAGGCCTATGGGCTCGAGACCGTAGCGTCGGTTTCCAGAATGGCGTCTGCGGGCAACTGGATATCGTGCACTCTGATAGTTTCAATGTGGACCAACCCCATGTTTCGATATCTCGGCATACTCATCGGCATTGCTGTTGCGTTTCCCGCCTTCGGCTTTGGCGCTGCGAAAAATCCTGCAAAATTGGAAGTGACAGGATATGTGTTTGCGCGGGGTAATGCGCTCACCCCGGGACAAGTGGACGCGAAGTATTTGACGCGGATCAACTATGCATTTGCCAACATCAAGGACGGACGGATGGTACTGGGTGCGCCCACAGATGCGCAGAATTTTGCACAGTTGACGGCGTTGCGGAATTCGAATCCGCGGCTGACGGTGCTCGTATCGGTTGGTGGGTGGTTGTGGTCGACAAACTTTTCAGACATGGTGTTGACGACAGAGAGCCGGCGCGTATTTGAAGACAGCGCGATGGAGTTTCTGGCGCGGTATGACCTGGATGGCCTGGATATCGATTGGGAGTATCCCGGACTGCCGGGGGCGGGGCATCCGTATCGCGCGGAGGACAAGCAGAACTTCACCGCGCTGCTCGCGGAATTGCGAGCGCGATTCGATTCAGAAGCGAAGAAGACTCACCGAAGGCTTTACCTGACAATCGCGATGGGTGCGGGCGACGACGTGATTGCGCATACCGATATGCGGAAGGTTGCACGGTGCGTGGACACGGTGAACCTGATGACCTACGACTATTACGAAGCGGATTCGGATGCGACGACTGGACATCATGCGCCGCTGTTTGCGGATCCCGCGGATCCGAAGAAAGCGTCGTCGGATGAGACGGTTCGGGATTACGAAAAGGCGGGAGTGCCGGCGAATAAGATTCTGTTGGGAGTGCCGTTCTACGGGCGCGCATGGGGCGAAGTAGAGGATAAGAATCATGGATTGTTTCAGCCGGGGAAGAACGTAGCAGGATTCAATGGCCAATACAGCGCGATCGTGGCGAACCTGCTGGGACAGGAATTCACGCGGTACTGGGATGATGCGGCGAAGGTTCCCTATCTGTACAGCGCGGAGAAGCACATCTTCGTGACGTACGAGGATCCGGAGTCTCTTGCGGCTAAGTGCAAATATGTTCGGGAACACAAGCTGGGCGGAGTCATGTTTTGGGAGTATTTCGGTGATCCGGAGCAGAAGCTGCTCGAGACGATTGACAAGGGGCTGGCTGGGGAGAGTTCGAAGTTCTGAATTCGTAGTTCTTAGTCTTGAGTTGAAGATCTGAGTTGCGCGAACTTAGAAGGGCAGCCGCCGATCCTTCGACTCCCCATCCCTGCGTTCAGGGTCGCTCAGGATGCAGTGGGTTGCTTAGGATGAGGCGTCGTCAAGACGTGAGGGTGTCGGCGAAGAGGAAGTCCCACGAACTGTCGAGATAGAGCCAGCGGTCGCCGCTGAACCAACTGGTGGGGAGCGACGGAACGTGGAGCAGGGCGTGACCGCCGACGCATATCATCTCTGTGCCGTTCCAGCCGAGGAAGGTGCGCGAGGCCAGGCCCACGCTGGCAGGATTGGTGACGCGGCGCAGGCAAACGGGGCATCGTTTGCGCTGGTCGGCGACGGCCCAGCGGAAGCCGAAGAGACAGATGGTGAAGCACCACAGAAGCTGGGAACATTCGCCGAAAGGCGAATAGCCAGTGGTGTTGCTGTACGCAAGAACGAGCGATGCGCAGAAACCGATGGCCGCGATGAGCGTGAGCTTTGCCGCGAGGAACAGGATGCGGTTGATGCGTTGGCGCAACGAGGGACGATGTGCGGTGATGTCGGAATCTCCGAGGGACACGGAGATAACGGCGGGCAGGGCCACAAGCGCAAGGAAGAGCGCAAATTCAAAAATGCTCCATGTACCCTCGATGGGGGCGACGATAGGAGTGCCGAAGAGATCGATCTCAATGCCGTTCTGAGTCAGAGCGCTAATGGAGATGTTCGGACCCGACATCGAAGCCTGACCACGTGGCGATAGATGCGCGAAGAGATAGCCGTAGGCGGTGGACGATGCCTCGGATTGGACCTGCGCGTTCGACTCGAGGATCCAGGCGTCGGGCGCGCCAGGCAACTGCCAGCTTCCCGCAGGAGCAACGCCCGCGATTCTGACCCTGGTGGTACCGATGCGAATTGTGCGGCCGGGAATACGCGGGTTGCCGGCAAACGACCGCATCCAGAGGTCGTGGCTGAGAACAAGCGAGGGCAGGTTTGGGTCCTGCGCATCGAGCCTATCCGCAAAGCGAATGGGCAGGCCGAGAAGCGAAAAGAGATTGGCTGAGGAATGCGCTATGTTCCAGGGACTTAATGTGGGGTCGGCATCTGCTCTTTCACGGGAGATGCGGTAGAAGGCGAGTTCCTCGAAAAAGCGCTGTGGCGAAGTCTTCCAATTCTGATAGAACGCGGCAGAAATGCTGGGGCTGCTGATGTCGGCGGCAGCTTCGCTGACCAGCAGCACGCCGGGCTTGATCTGATAGCGCGTGGCCTCGTTCTCTGCGTCGACGCCGGGGAGCAAGCGGGAAATGACAAAGCACAGGGCCAGCGCGGCAGATAGCCACAGGAGCGTCTGCGCTGCCGACGTGTGAACATGCACATGCGCGGAGGCTGAGCTTGCAGGTTGGTTGCGGAGGCAGAGTGCATCAGGAAATGCGCCGAAACAAAAGCCGGTGATTCCACGATGTGCCTCCCACGAAAGCGTGTTGTCTACGCCCATATAGGAGCGACGGACGTGCCAGAGTTCGGCGTACCATTCACGGCGCCAGTCCTCGCGCTGAAAAGAGGGCACCAGGAGAGATGCGGCACGCAAGAGCGCGTCGTCGAAGAGGGAGATTACCTGATCGCCTGGAGGTTTCATCGAGTGCTGGCCTCCTCAGTAGAGATGAGGCGATCGAGGAGCGGATAGCGTTTGCGGGAAGCCTCGAGCGTCGACTTTCCTTGTGTGGTGATTTTGTAGTACTTGCGCGGGGGGCGCTGCTCGGCGTCGGCGATGGACTGGCGTTCCCACTGGGAGCGGATCAGTTCGTCGCGTTCGAGGCGGCGCATGGCGGGGTAGACGGTGCCGCTGGGCAAACCCGTCATCTCCATGATGCTGAATCCGTAGACGTAGCCGGCGGAGATGGCCTGGAGGATCATCGCGGCGGTATGGGAGAGTTTTACCTCGGCAGCCATGGCAAGCATTTTACCTATGTAGCAATCTACTTGACAACGGTTTTTATTGGATTATGCTGAATGCTACATAGGGTATGACGGGAGGTCGGCTTTGCTCGAAATTCAGCATCTGTATCGCAGCTATCGAACGATTCCGGCGGTTGAGGACGTGAGTTTTAAAGTCGCTCCGGGGGAGATTGTGGGATTTCTGGGACCGAATGGGGCCGGAAAGTCCACGACGGTGAAGATCATTACAGGAATGCTTCGGCCCGATGACGGGAAGGTGCTGTTCGATGGGAAGAACATTCGCGACGACATGGTCGGGTATCGAGCGTCGCTGGGGTACGTGCCGGAGGAGGCGCAGCTTTATGCATATCTTTCGGGCCTTGAATATCTACAGCTTGTAGGGCGGTTGCGGGGAATGAGCGAAGCGCTGATTGAAGCCAAGGCGACGGGATTGCTGAAACTGCTGCATCTGGAATCGTGGCAGTACTCACCGATCTCGTCGTATTCGAAGGGCATGCGGCAGAGGGTTCTGATTGCGGCGGCGTTGCTGCACGACCCGAAACTGCTGATATTCGATGAACCCCTTTCAGGGCTGGATGTTGCTTCGGCGCGGTTGTTCAAGGATCTGCTGGAGATGCTGGCAAAGGACGGTAAGGCTGTCCTTTACATTTCGCATGTGCTGGAAACAGTGGAGCAGGTCTGCGATCGGGTGATCGTGATTGCGAAGGGGCATGTGCTGGCTGATGCGGCGCCTTCGGAGTTGAAATCCCTGATGAGTCTGCCGAATCTGGAGAGCGTGTTTGCGCAACTCGTGGAACAGCAGGATACGCGCGTTGTTGCAGAGAACATTGTGGAGGTCATGCAGATCGCCCATGCGAGGTGACTTTCAGAAGTTGCTTGTGCCGCAAAGTGGGTCGCCCGCTGTTCTTTCGCTGAACGTGCAGGCGGCGATGGGGCCGGTGCGGGAGCCGCATCGGAGCGAGTTGTTTGTGCTGCTGATGCGGCACTTTCTGGAGCGTTTTTTCAATCACGAAACGGCATCGCCGGATGGAGATGGGAAGACGCGGCTGGTGCAACTTGCGTTTGCGGCGGGGCTGCCGGGATTCATGGTGGCTGTGTACCTTTGGCCGATATATCATCCCGTGATCGTGTACCCGCCGCACCCGGATACGATCCCGGGGCCACCACCTTATTGGGTGCAGTTGAACCACCATTTTTTCTTTGTGCTCTACTCGTTTGTCGCCATGGGCCTGATTTCGGTGTTTGAGTGGGACCTGTTTTTCCCAGACCTGCTGGACGTGTTAGTGCTGGGAACGTTGCCACTGGCACAGCGGCGCGTCTTCTTCGGGCGAGCGGCCGCGATCGCAATATTCATTGCGGGTTTTTTGTTCGACGCGAACTTTCTTGCTCCCGTGGTCTTGCCTGCGGCTACGGATCCGCCGCACCTGGTGAGTTTTCTTGCGGGGCATGTTGCGGCGGTTGCGGCCGCCGGATTGTTCGGAGCGGGATCCGTTGTTGCTCTGCAAAGCGTGCTGCTTGCGGTCATGGGCGAACAGTTTTTCCGCAGGATTTCACTGGTACTGCAAGGGGCGGCGGTCACGGTGCTGGTGATGCTGCTGCTGTTGTTTCCGGTCTTATCGGGTGTAACTCCGGCATTGTTGCAATCGCACAACAGCGCGGTGTTGTGGTTTCCGCCTTTCTGGTTTCTCGGGATGTACCAGATGCTGCTGGACGGTTCGTCGGCATTGCCGATCTTTCGGGAACTCTCGGGAATCGGGTTTACGGCATTGCTTGGCGCTGCCGCAATCGGAGTTCTTGCCTATCCGTTGGCCTATCTTCGGCGGGTGAAGTATCTGCTCGTAGGTGCGCCGCCGCAGGCGAGACGGAACGGGCTGCTGACGCCATTCAACCGGTTGTTGCACTTTTGCGCGGTACGAAGGCCGATTCGGCGAGCGGTCTTTCACTTTATCAACCAGACGCTGTTTCGGGTTCCGCGATATCGCATCTACCTCGTGCTTTATGGAGGAGTGGGGCTTTCGGTACTGATAGCAACAGTGCTGCGGCTGACGGTGGTGCATGGGGAGTTGCGTGCGGAGGCATCGGCAGACGGAATCCGCGTCGCCGTCGGGATTGTGGCGTTCTGGGTAACGACCGGGTTGCGGACGGCGTTTGTCTCCTCGGGGAATCAGCAGGGGAGCTGGATCTATCGCTTCACGCACGGCAAGCCGGCGCACTTCGATGCGGCGATGGATGAATTGGAGTCCGCAAAACTATGGGTGCTGCTGTGCAGTTTGGCGATTACCGAAGCGGCGGTCGGTGTGCTGTGGCTTGTGACGCCTGCAGGGCTATTCAGCATGCAGGCAACGGCGGCGCACATCCTGGTGGGAGCAGGGATGTGTGTGATGCTGACCGATGTTTTTTTGGCGAACGTGATGATCGTGCCCTTTACAGGTGAGCCTTCTCGGGAGAAACCGAATCTGGCGTTCACGCTTTTGTTGTATTTCACGTTCTTCCCTGCGGTGACGGCCGTGGCCATGATCTCTGATCGATGGATCGAGGAGGGATGGCAGAATTTCGGTTTGGCGGCGATTGCGATTGTCGTGATTCATCTGTGGTTTCGTTACAAGCATCGCGACCTGGTGCGGATCCATAGCGCGCAGGCGGAACTCGAGGAGGGCGAAGAGGATTTTCCGATGCGATTGGGGCTGCGGTATTGAAAGCTTAGCGTGATCCGGTGAAGCGCCAGGCGACGCAGGGATCCTGGGACTCTTCGGCATAGGTTCTATTGCCGGAGGCATCGCGCTGGTGGAGCAGATCGGCCGCGGCGTCTTCCGCGGACATCGTTACGGGCATCTGCCAGAGCGGCGTGAAGCCTGGGTGCTGGTCAAGGACGTCTCTGAACTCTGCGTTCACATACAGCAGGTCGAGTTGACCGGGGCGGTCTGCGAAAGCTTCGGCGATGTGGTCGACGAGCTGCGCGACCGCGTGCGACGGGAAGGGATTAAAGAGGTAGACCAGGCAGGGTCCAGGCGGGAATTCGAAGGCTAGCGCGTCCTGGCAAACGGCTTCGAGAGGACTGCGGGCGTTGCCGGATTGTTGCCATCGCGCGAAGTTCTGCGTCGCGATTGCGTTGAGTTCGGAATTGAGTTCGACGCCGATGCACCTGCGGAAGGGAAGCTTCGAAGCGATGAGAACGACGCGGCCTTTGCCGGAGCCGAAGTCGATGAAGGTGTAGTTCTCAACGAAAAGGCGATCGGGCGTTTCGAGCCATCGATCGAGCATGGCCTGGGCGAGGGATGGTGGAGTTCCGTAGTAAGACCCCATATACGAATCGTTCGGGTGGGCGGAGTTGAGTTGGCTGCCGGGAATAAATCCGCTGGTGTCGAGGCCCGTGGTCTGGTCGAAGGGATGGCGGTCCTCAATCGTGAGAGGGCGGTTTTCGCCGGGGAAATGGACGCCGAGGGCGACGCGAGCTTCTTCGAGCAGGCGCGCCATGCCGAGCGAAAGCGCGTGGGGGATGACGGGACTTTCACGAAGTCCGCGACGGATGAGGTCGCAGAAGTGGGTGGTCTCATAGTTGAATCCGCTGCTGGTGTGGGGCGAGTCAATCTCGACGATGCGCCCATCGAGGTAATGAACGGTGGCGTGTGAGGGATTCCACCAGTTGGCGCGGAGGAGCACGTAGCCGCGCGGTCCCGAGAGCAGAGCGTCGCCGCGGCTAAGCAGGTCGATGCCGGTATGGAGTTGGGCCATGCCGTTTTCGTGTTCCGTTTGGAAGATTGCGAAGTTGTCGACGCCTTCGGAGTTGAGGCGGCCCATGGTCTGAACGCGCTTGAGGGGGCCGAGCCAGTCGAGTGCGAGGAAGGCTTCGTAGGGGCCGATGCCCATGATGCCTCCGCCACCGAGTTCGGCGAAGTGGAGCGGGTAGTCGGGGCCGATGGAAGAGTCGCAGTGGCCGGCGCGGACGAAGCCGACGGAGCCGATGGAATCGGATTCGAGATGCTGGCGGAGGCGCTGGTAGAGCGGAAAGAAGGGCGGCTTCATGGCTTCCATGAAGAGGCGGTCGTGTTGGCGGGCTGCGGAGAGGACTTCTTGAAGCTGGCGAACGTTGAGGGTGGCGGGTTTTTCGCAGAGGACGTGTTTGCCGGCGGCGAGGGCATGGAGGCAAAGGTCGGCGTGGGAGTCGGGATGGGTGGCGATGTAGACGGCCTCAATGTCGGTGTCGAGCAGGGTTTCGAGCGTTGGGACAACAGTGGGGATGGAGAACTTTTGGCCGTAGGCTTGTGCGCGGTCGGAATTGCGGCCCCAGACGGCGGTGAGGATGGCATGCTCGACCGCCTCAAGACCGACGGCGAAGCGAGAGGCGGCGCGGCCGGGACCGATGACGCCCCAGCGAATTGAATCACGGCTTTCAATCACGGCGTCAGCGTAGCAGGTCTTCGAGGGCGGTGCTGAGGTCAGTTTTCTCGTCGCGGTATTTCACGATAACGGGGGCGTAGAGTGAGAGGCCCCAGGCCTCGGAGTTAGCGTGGCCTTTGCCCTTGCTAACGGCGCGCGAGCCAGGCACAACGACGGCGTTGGACGGAATGATGAGCGGAGTGTCGGTGGTGGCTTTGATGGTGGTGCCATTGACGAGATCGAAGACTGGTGTGCCGCGCGTGAGGATGGTGCCCGGGGCGAGGACTGCCCCGGCGCGGACGATGGTTCCTTCGTAGACTCCGCAGTTTCCGCCAACGAGGACGTCGTCTTCAATGATCACGGGGCTGGCGTTGATGGGCTCGAGTACGCCGCCGATCTGGGCGGCAGCGCTAAGGTGAACGCGCTTGCCAATCTGGGCGCAGGATCCGACAAGGGCGTGAGAATCGACCATCGTTCCCTCGTCGACCCAGGAGCCGGTGTTGATGTAACTGGGGGGAACGCAGACCACTCCGCGAGCGATGTAAGCGCCGGCACGAATCGATGAGCCGCCCATCACGACCCGGATTCCGTCGTTGGCGGTGAAATGGCGGACGGGGTAGGTGTGCTTGTCGACGAAAGAGAGCGCTCCGGCAGGGAAGTCCTGGAGGACGCCAATGCGAAAGCCAAGGAGGATTCCTTTCTTGACCCAGGCATTGACACGCCAGCCGGTTGGAGCGGCCGGATCGGGGGACGCGGAGCGGAGTTCGCCGCATTCAAGGGCATCGCGCAGGGCAAGGAAGGATTCCATGGCGGCGGGATCGTTGATCGCCGAAGCGCCGGCGGCGAAGTGGCGCTCGATTGCCCGTTGAAGATGATTAGGATCCATTCGTTATGAGTTTAGCAAGCGATTCAACAACCAGAATCTAAGGTGGGGCAAGATGCCGGGAATCCAGCAAAAGAAGAACGGCGCCCGAGAGGATGCTTTGGCGCCGTTTGCGAGGAGAAAGGCAGTGCGTTCAGTTTTAAGCAGCGGAGATGGGAGTGATCTTGGCACGCGTGCGAGGAGCGAGAGACATGGCGGGCATCGGTTGCAATTCGAAGGAGTTATTTCCGGAAGGAATCAAGGCCAGGGGCACGGTGCGATTGGCGGTGCCGTGGAGATTCTTGGATTCAAGCCATGCGCAAAGCCTTGGATCGTAGATTTCCGGTTGACCTTGCCAGAAGTCGGGTTTGAGGCCGCATTGAATGCGGAGATGGCCGAGTTGGAGTTCGATGTTGTGCGTGTTTTTTGGAAAATAGCGGCGGACATTCGCGGTTCCAACGTGGAGACCGGTGACACCGTGGCCTTTGCTTTGGGTTTTGACGACCATAAAATACCTGTTCTGAGAGTTCCGGTTAGCGTACACGGATGAAAGACCAATCGAACTGAGCAGACTTCAACGCTTTTGGCGAACGTTTCTGTTTGGGAATAGGCCTTTGTCGCAGACCATTTTGGGAGCGAAACAGTCCTGCGTTCTGACCCATTGCGGCCAAACTGATTGATTAGAAGAGAATCGAAGGAAATGCCTGAGCGATTCTTTTCGCGCCAACGAAGCGCGATTCACCCAAGCCCTCACAGACCATTGATGCACAGCTCTTCGCATCGGGTTGCGTAAGGGAGAATAATTTCCCGCCAAAAAATTGCGGCTCAATTTCGGGGAAGAATCGCCGCGAGGCCTTGGTCAGCTAAGAGCATGATTTCGACGGGCTAAAGCATGGCGAAGAAGGCTGTGCAGGTTGTTTGATGAGCAGAGTTTCGAGTGCGACGGAGGTTAACACTTTGGCAATCATTTTGGCCGCGGTGCCACCACCGTAGGGGTTTGCCATACCGCGGAGCTTTTTGCGGAATGCAGGGGCGAGTGCACGTTTGAGGGCAGCGGTGATCAGGGCGGTATCGGCGGGGACGTCAAGGATGTTGCGTGCGCGTTCGCGGCCCTGCTGGCGCATGCCGACGTTTACGACGGGGAGCGCGAACGAGGCCGCTTCCATGATGCCGCTCGAGGAGTTGCCGATCATGACATCGACCTGGCCGAGAAGGCTCCAATAGGTGACGGCGTCAAGGTTGACGAAGACGTGAGTATCAGGCCGCGTGGCGGCGAGGGTGCGGGTGCGCTCAATAAGCGCGTGGCCGCCGGCATCCGCGTTGGGATAAACGAAGATGAGTTGGCCCGGGGCTTGCGCGAGTGCACTGAAGAGCGCTTCGGCTTCGGCATTGGTGTCTCGGAGAATTGTGACGGGATGCCAGGCGGCGAGGATCGAGGGTGAAGCCAGTTTCAAGTTTAGGCGCTTTTCGAGTGCAGTCCGCGAGAGAAGTTTGGAGCGCCGCAGGTGATCGAGCGAAGGTGCGCCTGCGTGATGAACCCGCCAGAGTTCTTCGCCCATGGCCATGACGCGTCGGCGGGCGGTTTCAGTCGAGGTGAAATGAATGTGAGCAAGCTTCGTGAGGGCGTTGCGGACCTGGTCGTCGATGGCGCCCTGGCTGACCTCGCCGCCTTCGATGTGCGCGATGGGAATGCGCAGAGCGAGCGCGGCGCAGGCGGGAGCCATCATTTCATAGCGGTCGGCGATGAGAAGCATGAGGTCGGGACGCCAGGTGGAGAGAGTATCGGCAAGCGACAGGATGGCGATGCCGATGGTCTTCGCCATGCCTGTATCGGTGTCGGAACTGAGCAGGCACTCGATGCGTGCCTTGATGGGGAAGCCTTCGCGCTCAATTTCAGAGATTGTGTTGCCAAATTCCGGTGAGAGATGAGGGCCGAGCGCGATGACACCGAGTTCGACTTCGGGGTGTGCGGCGAGTTCGCGGAGGGGCCAGTAGAGGTGGCTGTAATCCGCGCGCGAGGTGGTGACGACGGCAATCTTTCTCTTAGCCGAACGCGGCTTACTCATTGGAGACCTGCGATGCGGCTGCGGAGTACTGCGCAAGAACCGTCTGGCTGGGGATGTAGTCGGGAACGAGGACGCGAAGAGCGGCGAGTGCGGCGGAGAGATCGCGCGATTGGACAGCGCGGTGCAGTGTAGCCAGCAGGGATTGAAGCTGATTGCATGGGGGCAACGGCGAATCAAGGGAGACGAGGCTAGTCGCGGTCGCCGGATGCGGCGTTTCGCTGTCAGACCAGAGTTGTTCGGATTCCTTGTCACCGGGGCGGAGATGCGTGAATTCGATGGTGCATTCGCGATCTGGAGCAAGTGCGCGGCCCATGAAGCGCGCCAGGTCTGCAATGAAATGCGACTGCGGCAGGAGCGGGGCCAGGAGGGCAGGCGTCTGCGGTTCAATAGCCGCTGAGAGAAGAAGTTCGACGGCTTCAGCGATGGTAAGAAAGTAGCGACGCGCGGCTGGATCCGTGACGGTGAGTGGACGGCCGGATGCGATCTGGCGGGAGAAGAGTTCTGTGACGCTTCCGCGCGAGGCGAGAACATTGCCGAGCCGGAGGACAGCGCCGCCGGACGTGAGGACAATTTGTTCGGCGAGACGCTTCGTTGTGCCCATCATGGAAGCGGGAGCGACGGCCTTGTCGGTAGACACAAGGACAAGGCGAGCATTGTGCGCGCAAGCTGAGGCGACGAGCGTTTCGGTTGCAAAGACATTGTTGGCAATGGCGGCCAGGGGTTGTTCTTCGATGAGAGGAACATGCTTGTGGGCAGCAGCGTGAAAGACGGTGGTCGGACGGTGAAGAGAGAAGATCTCGTCGAGGAGAGGGTGATCAGCGACGCTGCCGAGGTAGAAGTTCGCTTTGGTGGAGACGCCAGCCAGATCCTGCTGGAGATCGTGGAGGCGATTCTCAGAGGATTCGAGGACAATGGTGCACGCGCCGGCAAGAGCGAGGCGGTGCGCGAGTGCGGAGCCGATGGAACCGCCCGCGCCTGTGATGAGAACGGGGTGCTGAATGAGCGATGAGACCGCCTCCGACGATGCCGGCGGAAGCGGCATGCGACCAAGAAAGTCGTGCCACCGCATGGTCTTGAGGGAGGGAATCACATTGGTAAGTATAGCGATGCGATCGTCGAGACGGCGTCGGTGAGCAGGAGCGGTTTCTTGGTGCTACGTGAAAAGTCCCTCTCGCAAGTTGGTGAGATCGAAGTACGGCGAAGTGGGCTGCGGATGGATGCTGCGCTCGCATACACTGGATGCTCGTGTAATTGCGCGGCGTTGACGCGAATGAGAGACGACCGCAATGGAGACGGATTTTGGGCGGAAAGTGGATGCAATCTGGCTGGACTCTGGCGGTGATCTTGACGGGGACGGTGATCATGGCCGGGGCGCAGGCCCCCTTTGACCATGATGCGGTGCGGCTGAACAATCGCGGCGTGGCGTTGATGGGGCAGCAGTTTACGGAAAAGGCTGAGCAGAGCTTCGCGGAATCATTCAAGAAGGATCCGAAGTTCGCTCAGGCTGCCATCAATGATGGCATCGCGCTGCTGACGCTGCAGAAGATTGATGATGCCAAGAAGGTGCTGCAGACCGCTCTGGTTTTGGACCCGACGAGTGCCCAGGGCTGGTACAACCTGGGGCTGGCGCAGCATGCGGATAACGAGCTGGACGATGCGCTGAAGAGCTTTCAGCAGGCGGTAAAGCTCGATCCCCGGGATGTGGATTCGTATTACTTCGAGGGTGTGTGCTACCGGGAGATGAAGCAGTTTGACAAGGCAGTTGAGGTGCTGAAACAGGCTCTGGCGATTCAGCCGCTGCATGCCTCGTCAGAGTTTGCGCTGGCGCGGGCCTTGCAGGCACTGGGCGACAAGGATGCAGCGAAGGATCACTTCAAGTTGTTTCAGCACATGACGAGCACCAAGATTTCGGCGCCGATCGGGCTGGCGTATGGCGAACAGGGACATTATTCGACGGTGACGCCGACGGAGGAACCGCAGGCGCGGCAGACGGCGATGATTCCGGTGAGGCTGGTGGCGGAGACAATGGTCGGTTCAATCCCACCCTTGCCGAAGAAGCCCGGCAAGGATGGGGCACCCAAGGTTGATGGGTCCGAGAGCGGCGGGGCTTGCATGTTGGATGTGACTGGGGCGGGGCAGATGGACCTGGTTCTGATGGAGTCAGGAGCGCAGGCGATCCGGGTGCTGCATCGGAATAATGGCAGCTTTGAAGATGTGGATGCTGCGGCTGCGGGGCTGAAAGTGTCGGGTCGTGCAGTGGCGTGCGCGGTGGGTGATTACGATGGCGACAACCTCAACGATCTGGCGGTGGCGCTGGATGACGGGGTGCGTCTCTTCCGCAATTTGGGCAAGGGCAAGTTTGAGGATGTGACGGCGGAGGCGGGGCTGGCGGCGCGGAACAAGCCGACGGGGATCACGTTTGTGGATTATGACCACGATGGGGATCTGGATTTGTTTTTGACCGGCGCGCCACTTCACCCCGCCGACAAGGACCCGTCGTCGGGGACCCCGGGAAATTCAGGCGATGCGCCGAATGTGTTGTGGCGGAATAACGGGAACAAGACGTTTACGGAATGGACGGCGGATACGGGATTGGGTGGCTCGGGGAAGACCGCGAGCGCGATTCTGACGGATTTCAATAATGATCGCGCGGTCGATATCGCGGTTACTGGAAATGGCTCGGCGCCGGTGCTGTTTGTGAATCCGCGCGAAGGGAAGTATCCGCGGCAGCCACTCTACGAGGGTGAGAAGCTGCCGGCTACGGAGGGGATTGCGGTCCTTGATTATGACAAGGACGGGTGGATGGATATCGCGGTGACGCATGCGGGGGCGCCGGGGTTAACGCTGTGGCGGAATGTGGCGGGATCGCAGGGAGGGGGGCGACGGTTTGAACGCGTGCCGCTGCCGCTTACGGGCGCAACGCGCGGATGGGGTGTGACGGCGGTTGATATCGATAACGATGGTTGGGTGGACCTGGCGGCGGTTGTGGAGACGAGTGCGGGACCGCGCGTGAAGGTGTTTCGCGACAAGGGCGATGGAAGCTTTGAGGATGTTTCTTCTCGTCTTGGATTGGATTCGCTGCACCTGAAAGATCCGCGCGGGCTGATTGCGGCGGATGTGGATGGCGATGGAGCGCCGGACCTGATCGTGACGCAGGAGAATGCGCCCCCGGTGCTGCTGCGGAATGTGGGTGCGAACAAGAATCATTTTGTGCGGCTCGATCTGAGCGGCTATGCGGACAACAAGACGGCGATTGGTTCGAAGGTAGAGATATTTGCCAATGGGCAGTGGCAGAAGTGGGAGCTGGCAGGTGCTTCTGGACTGGCGACCCAGTCTCCGCCGCAGTTGCTGATAGGACTGGGAGACGCGGACCACATCGATCTGCTGCGCATTTTGTGGCCAACCGGAATTCTGCAGGATGAGATCGATCTGCCGCACACGCAGGTGATTGCGATGAAGGAAGCAGACCGGCGCGGGAGTTCGTGCCCGGTGCTGTTTGCGTGGGATGGGCACAAATACAAGCTCGTGACCGACGTGATTGGCGCGGCGGTGGTGGGGCACTGGTTCACGCCGACGCGCAAAAACATTCCAAATTCTGGCGAATGGATCAAGGTGAACGGCGATCGGTTGGCGAGCGTGGATGGGAAGTTAAGTCTGCGTTTTATCGAGCCGATGGAAGAGGTGAACTACATCGACCAGTTACGACTGGTGGCGGTGGATCATCCGGCGGATGTGGAGGTGAATCCGGATGAGCGATTCCTCGACGATCCGCCGTTTGCTTCGGGGCGCGTGGTGGCATCGAAGGGTGCGCGGCTGCCTGTCGGCGCATGGGATGGCGCGGGGCGCGATGTTCTGGATGTGCTGAGCCGAAGTGATCACCGATTTGCCAGTGGATTCACGGCGTCGCCGTATGACGGGTTTGCGAAGGTGCACGCTCTGACGCTGGACCTCGGCGAGGTTAATGCAAGCTCGCCATTGAAGCTGTTGATGACGGGGTATGTGAATTACTTCAGTGCGACATCGCTGTATGCGGCGTGGCAGGCGGGGATCAAGCCGATTTCGCCGTATGTGGAGGCGGAGCGGCCAGACGGTACGTGGGTGACGATTCCGGGTGAGGCTGGATTCCCGGCGGGGCTGGAGCGAACGATTGTGGTGGACCTGACAGGCAAGCTGCCGCCAGGAACGCACAAGATTCGACTTGTGAGCAATCTCGAGATTTACTGGGACCAGGTGCTGATCGATAATCACACCGAGGCGGAGACGCGCGCAACTGAAGTACCGCTGACGCTGGCGACGGAGAGGTTCCGTGGCTATCCGACGCAGATTGATGGCAAGAGCCCGGGCGATCTGGATTATGACTACGATCGCGTGAGTTTGACGGGGCCATTCCAGCATCAGCGGGGGAGCTACACGCATCTGGGCGATGTGACGGCGCTGGTGAAGGGTGTGGATGACCGGTATGCGATCTTCGGCAGCGGCGAGGAGATTGCGACAGAGTTTGACGAGACGAAGCTGCCGGCGCTGCAGGCTGGATGGAAGCGCGACTACTTTTTCTACGCTAACGGATATGTGAAGGACATGGACTGGTGGGATGCGATGCCGTTCACGGTGGCGCAACTGCCGTTCCACGGGATGAGCAAGTATCCATATCCGGCCAGCGAGAAGTTTCCGGACGACGCGAATGCAATCGAGTATCAGCTGAAGTGGAATGACCGGTTTGATTCGGGAGAGCCGGTGCGGTCGTATCGGTTTGATTACAGGCTGATGCCGTCGACGCCGGCGGATGACGCCGTTGCTCTGCCGAATCAAGCGACCAAACGGTGAGCCAAAATAGCTGGTCGAGATTGTGCTTTCCCACCCAAGCAAGCTTGGATGGCACCCAAGTTTCGTGTCGGTATAGGAGTTTCTGGGGCAGCTCCTTCGACTTCGCTCAGAAGATGACAGGTTCGTTGGATAATTCGATGAGTACGTGCGATGAGTGAACTGGTTCTCGAGCCGGCTTGGCGGCAGCTGGAGATGCTGCGGGCAGGCGAAATCGCCGTGGTTGAGTTGGCCGAAGCGCATCTCCGGCAGATAGAGAGACTCAATCCGCAATTGAATGCGTTTGCGGACTTCGATGCGGAACGGGTGCGGGCGCAGGCGCGCTCGATGGATGCGGTGCCGGTTGATGCACGCGGGGCGTTGCATGGGCTGCAGGTGACGGTGAAGTCGTCGATTGCGACGGCCGGATTCAAATGCGAGATCGGGAGCTTGAACCATCAGGGAGAGATTCCGCGCGAGGATGCTGTCGTGGTGGCGCGACTGCGCGCTGCGGGTGCCCTGATCCTGGGGACGACGAACTGTCCTGAGTTTCTGATGGCATATGAGACGGAGAACCTTCTGTATGGCCAGACGCGGAATCCCTGGGATCTGGAGCGGACGCCAGGCGGATCAAGCGGAGGCGAATCGGCGGCGATTGCAGTTGGAATGTCGGCGGCGGGGCTGGGTTCTGATAGCGGTGGGTCGGTGCGCGTGCCTGCGCATTTCACGGGGATCTGCTCGCTGAAGCCAACGCCGGGACGCATTCCGGGGCGGGGACATCTGCCGCCCTGTGTGGGGCCGTTTTCGACTTTGGGTGCGATCGGGCCCATGGCTCGAACGATGGCGGATGTGGAACTGATGTTTCGCACGCTGAGCGGGCGGGATGATGCCGATCCAGCGAGCCCTCCGGTGGTGCTGCGCAAGCCAAGTCTGGGTGAGTTACGGAGTCATCGGATCGGATTTTTTGAAGATGATGGACTGACGCCGGTGACCGCGGAGACTCGTTCAGCAGTGCGGGCTGCGGCTGCGGCGTTGCGGGATGCCGGATTTGTTGTTGAGCCGTTCCGGCCGCGAACCCTGGAAACCTTGCGCAAACTGTGGTGGACATTCTTTGTGCAGTGCGGTGCGATGTTCTATGAGCCTGAGGTGCGTGGGGGCCGCGAGAAACTGAGTCCGATCTTTCGGGAGTTTCTCGGGATTGCGGAGCGATCCAGTCCGTTGATGGCGACAGAGTTGCTGAATGCCTGGGCGGAGATGGATTTGCTGCGCGCGAAGACGCTCGAAGAGATGCGGGAGTTTCCCGTGCTGCTGTGTCCGGTGGCGAGCGTTCCAGCTTGGCGGCATGGCGAGCGAGAGTGGGAGATCGACGGGCAGACGGTGGAGTATCTGGACGCGGTGCGCTATACGCAGTGGTTCAACACGCTGGGCGCCCCGGCGGCGGTGGTTCCGGTGGGATGTTCGCCGGAGGGACTGCCGATCGGGGTGCAGGTTGCGGCCCGGCCTTTTGAGGATGAGGTGGTGCTGGGGGTAGCGGGGGTGCTGGATCGAGCGTTTGGGTTTCGGGCGCCGGGGATGGCGGCGAGAGCGTAGCTTTCGGCCGTCAGCTATCTGCTCGGCAGTTCCCAGGGGTCTTCGCCATTTCAGCGGGTTTCCCGCAGCTTTGATCGAAGTTGTTCATCACACAAAACTCAGGCTCGATCGGGAACGCATCGGACAAAAAGCCTCCCGGCTTGCGATGCAGTCAAGTTTATCCGTCACAGACAAGTGATCTTGCTCACATATAGAACCAGAGTGGCGGGTGCGGTAAGTTGCTGATTCTGCACCTCAACCTTTGGATGGAGGCGAGAGAGTGCCGCGGGCGGTACTCTGACGCTTCCCCGGATCGGAGCGCCGCGGGTGCGCCCAAGTTGGCAGGAACGTTTTGCCGAGGCTAGTGATGTTCTGAAGAGTGATAAACACCAGCAGACTGTTGTGCGGGTGTTGGATCTCGAAATTGGTGGCCGCGACTTCATCACGATGGCCGGGCCGTGTTCGGTCGAGACCGAGCATCAGCTTCTCTCCACAGCTCATCACGCGCGCGAACATGGCGCACAGATTCTTCGCGGCGGCGCATTCAAGCCGCGGAGTTCTCCGTATGCATTTCAGGGACACGGTCTTGCCGGGCTGAAGATGCTGGCGCGAGCGCGCGCGGAGACGGGTCTTGCGGTCGTCACCGAAGTGATGAGCGAAGACGATGTGCCGCTGGTGGCCGAGTATGCCGACATTCTGCAGATCGGCTCGCGCAGTATGGAGAACTTTACCCTGCTGGAGGCCGCGGCGAAGTCGGGCAAGCCGATTCTGCTGAAGCGCGGAATGATGGCCACGATCGGCGACCTGCTGAAGTCGGCACAGGTGGTGCTCGCAAACGGCAATCCCAATGTGATTTTGTGCGAGCGGGGAATCCGCACGTTTGATGCGACGCTGCGCAACACATTCGACGTGGCGGCGATTGCTTTGCTGAAACAGATTTCGCATCTGCCGGTGATTGCGGATCCCAGCCATGCATGCGGACATCGCGAACTGGTACCGGCACTGGCTCGTATTGGTGTGGCGGCGGGTGCGGATGGACTGATTGTCGAAGTGCACCCGGATCCCGACAAGGCATGGAGCGACGGGGAGCAGTCGTTGGACTTTGCGGAGTTTGACAAGATGATGGCGTCGCTCAAGCCATACGTAGCATTGCGCGAAGAGGCGATAGCTGCCCAGACCCTGGAGACAGTTGGATGATTGTTGGCTTCAGAGTGGCCGGGGTTGTGGGCTTCTGCATGTTGCTGATGGCCACGTGTGGGTTCGCGCCTTCCATCTCACAATCGATTGGGTCGGATGTGATTGTGACAGCGGCGCCGGCGTATGAGCCGATCGCGGGGCTGCGGGGTGGAGAACGCTTTCCAAAGGGCGCGCATTTGCTGCTGATGCATGAGGGCGGCGCTGAGCCGCTTGTACCAGAGTTTGCGGAGAGCGCGGATGCGAGTGTCTCTTTTGATGGCGGTAGCGTGTTGTTTTCGGGGAAGAAAGCGGCTGGCGATCCGTGGCAGATTTGGGAACTTACGCTCAAGGATCGCAAAGTACGCCAGGTAACTTCAGGGACGAGCGATGCGATCCGGCCGTTGTATTTGCCGGGCTGGCGGCTTGTTTATGCGCTGCGAACGCCGCGCGGGTTTCAATTGCAGTCGGCGCGCTTGATGGAGTCCATGGCGCTGGAACAGATTGAACCGGCGGGGACGAAGGTGAGTTTTCCGCTAACGTTTTTGCGAATGAGTGCGGTGCCTGCAGATGTTCTGGCCGATGGGCGGATTTTGTTTGAAGCGGGATTTCCACTGGGGGAAGGTTCGACGCCGGAGATGTTTCTTGTCTACTCGGATGGATCGGGCGTGGAGTCGTATCGGTGCGATCATCCTGCGAATACTGCCGAAGCACGGTGGGGTGGGAGACAGCTTAGTTCGGGGGATGTGGTTTTTACCCATGGCGTGTCACTGGCGCGGTTCACATCGCCGCTGGCGCATGAAGAGAAAATTACGACGCCACGCGGAGAGTATGCAGGGGCGATTGCGGAGACGGCTTCGGGTGCGTGGCTGGTGAGCGCGCGCGATTCGGCGCAGGCTCGTTATGCGTTGGAGCTTTGGAAGCCGGGTGCCGGTGCGATGCAGACGGTGCTGGCGCGTGCCGGCGAAAACCTGGTCGAGCCAGTTGTGGTGGAGGCACGCAACAGGCCGAAGAGGCATCCGTCGGCGCTGCATGACTGGGATTATGGCAATTTGCTGGCGCTGGATGCGCGTGTTTCGCGCGATGGTGCGTTGAAGGGCGTGCCGGCAACGGTGCGGCTGGAGACGCAGGATGCAGCGGGGCATGCAGTGTCGATGGGGACGGCGCCGGTAGAGCAGGACGGATCTTTTTTTGTGAAGGCGCCGGCGGATCGAGCGATCCGGTTTGTGCTGCTGGATGCGAAGGGTGCTGTCCTGCGCCAAGAACACGGGTGGCTGTGGATCAGGCGCGGTGAGCAGAGGATTTGCGTGGGGTGCCATGCAGGGCCGGAGCATGCGGCGGAGAATCGGGTGCCGGCGGTCTTACTTCGCACCACGACGCCGGTGGATTTGACTGGCTCGGCAGGGTCGCTGCGGCGTGGAGGTAACTGAGTGTCATACCGCACATTTCTTCTTTTGTTGAGTACGGCATCACTTGCGGCACAGACGACGAACGCGCCTCCAACTGCCTCCGCTGCAGCGACGCAGATGAGCAGTGGTGAGAAATCAACGATCCGGTTTGAAGATGCGAGTGCAAAGGCGGGGATCAACTATACGCACAGCTTTGGTTCGGCCAAGCTGGGTTCGCTGCTGGAGGGGACGGGCGCGGGGTGTGCGTGGATCGACTACAACAACTCCGGTCGGCCGTCGCTATTCGTAGTGAATGGAAGGCCGCTGGATGACGCGATGCATCCGTACCCCCTGAAAGACAAGCCGGTGCCGCCGCCGCACAACCATCTTTATCGCAACGACGGTAATGGGCACTTCACAGATGTGACCGAGCAGGCGGGACTCAATCCCGATATGTATGCGGTGGCGGTGACGGCGGCGGACTACGACAATGACGGGTTTGTCGACCTGCTGGTGACGGGATATGGAAAGACGATTCTCTATCACAACGATGGCAACGGACACTTCACCGATGTGACGGCAAAGGCCGCCATCAAGGTCGATGGATGGGCGATCAGTTCAACGTGGCTGGACTACGACAAGGACGGATGCGTTGATTTATTCGTTGGTCGATATGTGAAATTCGATCCGAAGTATCGCGCGTTTTACGCCGCGGACAACTACCCGGGACCGTTGGATTACGAAGGCGAGACGAACAAGCTGTTCCACAACAACTGCGACGGGACGTTTACCGATGTCTCGGAGAAGTCGGGAATCGCAGCCTTTGTGGGCCGGACGATGGGTGTGACGGCGGCTGACTTTGACAACGATGGGTGGGATGACATCTACGTTGCGAATGATCGCACTGAAAACTTCATGTTTCGCAACAAACACGATGGGACGTTTGAAGAAGTTGCGAACGACATGGGGACCGCGTTCGGGCAGAATGGCGAATCCACTTCTTCGATGGGGCCGGTTTTTACGGACCTCGAAGGGCGCGGCGTTCTGGACCTGTGGGTGACGGATGGGCACTATAACCGGTTGCTGCGCAATAGCGGCAAGCAAGGGTTTGAGGACATCGGCGCGTCAAATGGGGTGTCGCAGACGAATGCGCAATATGTGAGTTGGGGAACGGGCGTTTACGACTTCGACAATGATGGCTATCCCGACATTCTGATTTTTCATGGCGGACTGATTCACCTGATTCCGCAGGAGCACACACTGTTTCGCGGACTGGGTGGGGAGCGGTTTGCGGATGTTTCGGAGAGCGCGGGCTCGGTGCTGAGCGAACGCACGGTCGCTCGGGGAGCGTGCTTCGCGGATTACGACAACGACGGCAAGGTGGATGCATTCCTGGTGAATCTCGGCGCAAAGGGAACGCTGGTACACAACGTTTCGACCGGAAGGGGACATTGGGTTGAGATCAAGCTTGTCGGAACGAAGAGCAATCGCGATGGCATTGGCGCGCGAGTTGAAGTGCATGCTGGTGATCGACGCTGGACGGCAGAGCACGTAGCGGGATCGGGTTACCTTTCGCAGAATGACGCGCGGTTGCACTTCGGGCTGGGCGAAGCAAAGGTGATTGACAAGATTGTCGTGAAGTGGCCAAGCGGACGCGATCAGACGCTGGAGAAGCAGGACGTGGATCGTGTCCTAACGATCGAGGAGCCCAAGTGAAAAGGCGCCAGCGCAATGCGGCAGGGGTGCTGAGCGCACTTGCAGCAGCGTGCGCGGTTGCGCTTGGCGTTTGCTTGTGGAGCGGGCGGACTGCGCGCGCCTCTGTAGCGACCGGCCGAACCGGCGAGAAGCTTGCATATGCGTCGCCCATAGAAATGCTTTTTTCCCCGGATGAGGCGCGTCTGTACGTACTTTGCCAGGAGAGTTCGCAGGTCCGAGTGCTGGATGCGAAGAGCTACGCACTCGTAAAGACGGTCGAGGTCGGTGCGGTGCCTCGTGGGTTCTCACTTTCGCCGAAGGGTGATCGGCTGTTTGTGGCGAATTCGTGGGATGACACGATCAGCGTGATCGACACAAACACGCTGGAAGTGACGGCAACGTGGCCGGTGGCGTCGGAACCTTCGAGCGTTGTAGAGGATCGCGAGGGCAAGAACCTGTTTGTGGCCAATCGCATCTCGAACGACGTGGCCGTGCTCGATGCGAAAACCGGCGCGGAGGAGAAGCGACTGGCGGCGGGGCGCGGGGCAAGCTACATCACTGCTTCTCCAGACGGAAGAAAGCTGTATGTGACGCATGTGTACCCGAACGCAACTGCGCATCGGACGGCACCCGCATCGGAAATCACGGTGATTGATACAGCACGTGCGGTGGTGGCAGATCGCATCGTGCTGCCGTTTGTCGCGCATGGTTTTCACCTGGCGTTTTCGGCCGATGGAAGACTGGGCGTGGCAGCTGATATGCATCCCAAGAACCTGGTGCCGCTGGCGCACCTGGAGCACGGCGGAGCCTTTGCGGACACGCTGACATTGTTTGGAGCGGACGTTGGCAAGACGGTAGAAGTACCACTTGACGAGTTGGAGCGCTATGCGGTGCGGCCATTCGGGATTGCGATCACTCCCGACAAGTCACGGATGTTCATTACATGCGGCGGATCGGAGACGGTTACGGTCGTCGATATTCCGCGGCTGCTTCGCTATGTGCGAGCGCACCCTGGGTCGAGTGCGCAGGATTTGTCGGCTAGCGCGAACTACGTGGTGGCGCGGATAGCAGTGGGGCATGATCCACGCGGAGTGGCGCTGACGAAAGATGGATCAAGGCTTCTGGTCGCAAATCGCCTGGAAGACACGATCAGCGTGATTGATACGAAGACAGATCGCTTGGCATCAACAATCGCTCTGTCCGGATCGAAACAGATGTCGGTGTTGCGGCATGGCGAACAGACGTTCTATACGGCGCGGTATTCGTTTCAGGGACAGATCGGGTGCGCCAACTGCCACATCGATTCGACCTTTGATGGACTGCAATGGGACCTGGAGCCGGACGGATTTGGACGCGACATCGTCGATAACCGGCCCATTGAGGACGTAAAGGATACAGAGCCCTTCAAGTGGAATGGCGGCAATCCAAACCTGCCGACCGAGTGCGGGCCGCGCACGGAGAAGTACTTCTGGCGCGCGGAGAACTATGACGATCTGACGCTGACGGACCTTGTGGTCTATGTGCGGGGCTTGCCGCCGCGGCCGAATCGCTGGCGATTGCCTGGTGGGGAACTGACGGCTGCACAGGAGCGTGGCCGGGCATTGTTTGTGCGCGAGGCGGATAAGTTCGGGAAGGCAATCCCGGAGACGAACCGGTGTGTGTATTGCCACGGCGGTCCGAAGGGAACAAATCAGAAATCGTTTGATGTGGGAACGAAAAAAGTGACGGATAACTCGGGCCTTCTCGACACGCCGCAGTTGACGAATATCGCCATCACGGCTCCGTACCTGCATGACGGCTCTGCGGCAACGCTGGAACAGATATGGACGGTCTTCAATCCAGAAGACAAACACGGCCGGACTAACGACCTTACCAAGGACGAACTCAACGACTTGATTGAGTACCTGAGGACGCGATGAAAACTTTTTTCGCAGCCGCAATGATAGTGATTCTGTTGGGCGTGGCGAACGGAGCTGCAGGCCAATCGAAGGGCGTTGCGCAAGGGGTTCGCAAGGATGCGATCGGTGTTGCAACTCCATCGGCGCCTGTGATGCCGCACTTCCGATTTGAGAACTTCAGTACGGCGGATGGGTTGCCGGATAACCACGTGTTCAGTGTGCTGGTGGACGGAGATCGAATCTGGGTGGGGACGGAGAACGGGCTGGGTCTTTACGAGAATCATGAGTGGAAGACGTTCACAACCAAGGATGGTTTGGCACATCGCGCAGTGCTTTCGCTGGCGCTGGACAAGCGCACCGGAGATGTGTGGGCGGGAACCATGGGAGGGTTGAGCCGCATTTCGGGTGGACGCATTGACACCTTCACGCAGTTGAATTCGGGGCTGAGCAACGATGTGGTTTATGGCGTTTCGGTGGAAGGCGAGAACGTGTGGGTAGCGACGGCTGCGGGCGCCTGCAAACTCGATCTGCACACCGGCGAGTGGTCGCTCTTCAACGAACGCAACACGCCGATGATCGAGATCTGGGTATACGGAGTGGCGGCGACGCCGACCAAGGTGTATTACGCAGTGTGGGGCAGTGGAGTGCTGGAGTACGACCAGCAAAAGAAGATCTGGGACAAGTACGAAGACCCCGACGGTGAGACGGAGATGGTGTTGTTCAAGGACCAGGGACTGATTCACGAAATTACGACGTCGGTGAGTTATGTGGACAAGATTTTGTGGGTGGCTACGTATTTTGGCGACAGCCGCTACGACGGCCGCTACTGGCACAACTTTCTGACGAAAGACAGCGGGCTTCCTTCGAATTTCACCAATGTCATCAAGGGCGTGGATGGTAAACGCGCGTGGTTCGGAACCGATAAGGGGCTCGCTTACTACGACGGAACCAACTGGGCCGTGTACCGTCCGTCACTCGCGACGGGGAAGCCGGAGATGACGATTCGGGATGCAAAGGGCAACGTTTCGTCAGTCGCCGTGAGCACGGCGCCGGCACACAACTATGTTCTGGGAATTGATTTTCAGGGCGACGATATATGGGTCGCCACTGCCAAGGGTTTAAGTCACGGGATTCATCAGCCATAAGGAGCCATACATCATGATTGCTTTATCAGAGATTCTAGAGACCATTGCACACGCACCGATTGAAAAGCGCGCCATGACCAACTACGGCGTGCTCAACGAAGCCTATGCCTATGCGAAGCCAAGCTCGTTTTCGCGGGGCATGCGCATCGATTTGAACGGACTGACGATCCTGCTGATTTCGGGCACGGCATCGATCGATGAGAACGGCGTCAGCGTACACATCGGCGATTTTCGCGCGCAGATGCAGCGGACCTTGAGTAACATCACCGGCCTGCTGGAAAGCGAAGGCTGCACATGGCACGACATCGTGCGCACGTCGTGCTACCTGCGCGACATCGATCGCGACTATGACGCGTTCAATGAAGAGCGTACTGCCTTTTTCAAGGCCCAGGGACTGGATCCGCTGCCTGCTTCAACCGGCATTCAGGCTCATCTTTGCCGCCCGGAACTTCTGATTGAGATTGAAGCAATCGCGATGTTCCGCACCGAGAAGTCGGCAAAGTAAGGAGCACTGGATGCATACGACATGGTTGATGATGGCGGCCCTGGCAACGGCTGCCGGCACAACGTCGGGTCTGCTCGCGCAGGAACCCGCGAAGGGCAGCGTATGCGAATGCGGCAAGCACCCGCCAGGTCCGCCGAAGGATCGGTTCGTGACTCCATATGCCGGGGAACCGGACGATCTTAGCCCTTATGCGAAGTTCGCTGCACCTTACGATTTGAACTACGTTCATCCAAACATCTATACCGGTGCGGGTCGCGACATCCCGGAGCCGAAGAATCTAACTGAAGTTCGTATCGGTTTCTTCGGACCAATCGAGCATAGTCCGGAACTGACCTTCGGACTGCGCATGCTCCACGGCGCACAACTCGCGGTGGAGCAAGCGAATGCGCGCGGAGGGTACGGCGGCATTCCTTTCAAGCTGATGCTGCACAACGACTACGACAATTGGCAGGCCAAGACCGTGTATGGCGATGACCGCCCGACTGACTCCAGCATCTGGGGTTCGCCTTCAGACGAGACCGTAAAGATGGTGTACGACGATCAGGACTGGGCGATCTTCGGGTCAATCAGTTCGGAGTCTACTCACATTGCGTTGCGTGTTGCTCTGAAAGCCGAAATCCCGATTGTCAATTCGGCATCCACGGATCCGACGATTCCGGAGACTTACATTCCGTGGTACTTCACCGATCTACAGGATGATCGCGTGCAGGGGCTGACGCTGGCGCGGCATATTTATACAGACCTTGGGTTGAAGCGCGTTGCGCTGCTGCGTGTGAACAGCCGCTACGGACGGTTTGGCGTGTTGAAATTCCGTGATGCTTCGCGGCGCCTCGGCCATCCGGTTGTGATCGAACAGAAGTTTATGCCCGGCGATACCGATTTCACGCGGGCGTTGAAGATCATCCAGTCGTCGCGGGCGGATGCCGTCGTGTTGTGGGCGGATGAAATTCCGGCCGCAAATATTCTGAAGCAGATGAAGGCGCTCGGCATGAAGCAGCGCGCATTTGGTTCTTACCGCACAATCGGGCCGGAAATGTTGGCTGAGGCCGGCGCCGCGTCGGAGGGATTCGAGGCGGTGTTCCCGTACGACCCGACCCGCAACGACCCGAAGTGGCTGGATTTCAATGCTCGTTATGATGCGCGGTTTCATGAGAAGCCGGAACAGTTTGCCTCGCTGGCATATGACGCGATGAACGCGTTGCTGGACTCCATCTGCAAGGCGGGACTGAATCGCGCGCGCATTCATGATGCACTCGCGGATATTCAGGAATACGACGGCGTCACCGGGCACATGATTTTCGATCCAAACCAAAAAAACGTGGCGCATATGTACCTGGGTACGGTCCATGATGGTGCAGTTTCCTACAAGACGGCAACGATGGCACCTGAGGTGCGGCCAACTCCGCTTGCGCGGATGGAGGGTGTGAGTTCGCCTGGGCAATCGAACGCGCCTTATGCTCGCGTTGGTGAAGATGGCGTGACGTATGCAGGGCCGCATTTGCAGAATCTTCCGGATGGCGCGAGGAAAGTAGTGCTCTTTGGACCTCACGCGGACCTGGTGGCGCAATCGGCGGAGATGCAGGCGCTGCTGAACCGGGATCCGGGACAGGGAGCGCGGTGGACGTTGCTGCCTGTTGCGAGCGATCAGAGTTGGGGTGCTGCTTCGACGCAACTTGTGAAGGCGCTTATGGACGAACATGCGCTGGTAATCCTGGCGCTGGACCGCGATGCGGCTCATCTTTCGGAGCAACTGGCTCTGAAAGCGTTTGTGCCGGTGGTCGCGCTGAGCGAGGATCGCAAGCTGACATCAACCAATGTTCCCTGGATTTTCAGGCTGCCCGCCGCGACGAAGCCTGCGGCTGCTCTGATGTTGATTGAAGAGGCGGCCGAAAAGAGCGGACCGAATGCGGAGAAACTTCGCGACGTGCTGGCTTCGGGCGAACGGATCGACGGAGTTGCGTTTCTCTCAACTGGGGAGCCGAGAGTCGAATAGCGAAGCCGGAGCAATCATTATTGCCAAAAGTGAGGGGCAGCCCACGTGGGACTGCCCCTTTTGTTTTTGCGGAGAAGCCGCAGGTTATGGGAGGTAGTAGCGGAAGGAGGTCCAGAACATGTTGTCGACACCTTTGGCGCCGCCGCCAGGGTTGGCAGTGCCGCCCGTGCCGGACCAGAGGTTACGCTCAAACCTGCTGTACTGAAGACCGAAGCGGAGGCGGCCCTTAGGACCGCTGTAGAAGTTGTACCAGTCGCCGGCGGTAAACTCCTGCACGTCCTTGGTGCTAGCTCCGCAATTTGTCGGGGTACCAGGGTTAGCGCTGGCATTGGCAGAACTCGATGGATTTTCGACATTGCAGCCTGACATGTTGACGGTATAGGTGCCGTAGCCGATCTGTTTTGCGCCGGCTGCGGTACAGGCCACAGGCGCGCCCGCCGAATTGACACACGATATGTCGCGGCCGATGTAGTCGCCGCCGTAGTTGAAGTACAGCATCAGGCGCTGGGTGGGATTCATCTCGAGCGTGCTGAGAGCCGAGAATCCGTGCAGCGGCGCGATAGTTGCGTCGGGATGGAGCGTGATGTCGGAGATCGTCGAGGATCCGTAGCGGCCCACGCCCTCGCCGTACATACCCTTCAGGCCGATGGTGACCTTCTTGCTGGCGAGAGGAGCGCGGAAGCCAGCGCCGCCGCCGCCGCCCCACACGGTGCTGTTAAAAGGCGTTCCCGCGGTGGGATAGATGCGGTCGCGGAAGCTGCGTCCTATGCCAAAGAGTTCCCAGTGCCCCCATCCCGGCTCGATCGCGATCTTGGCGACGAAGTCCGGAGTCAGGTTATAGGAGTAGTTACTCTGGTTGTCATACAGGCCGCCTGTGTTGCCGACGGTGGTGAGGAGCAGGTTGGTGGGCAAGTTCTGTCCACCGGGATTCAGAGTCTCGGCGTTCTCAGCTGAGATACCAGCGAAGAACTTCTTGCTGAAATCCTTGCTTACGCGGAAGCTGTACTGACGCGTCCAAACGAAGCCGGCTTCGTACTGAGGGTCGATGGTAGCCGGCAGAATCTCAGTACCGCGGGTGAGGCCCTGCGTGGTTTCCGTCGCCAGCGACCAGCCCTGACCGCCGGAAAAGTCCCATCCGTCCTTCAACTTTGCATCAGCCCACAGTTGCCGTTGGCGCACCGTATAGCTGTTTGACTGGTTGTTGTTGGAGGTGACGCCGGAACTAAGCCAGTCCATTTCGTAGTAGCCGGTCATCGTCATGCTGTCGAGCTTGCCAGTAGCTTTGATTGCCAAGCGGGACTGACGACCAGAACCTTGGAATTCCGACAGTTGCGATGCCTCGGAGTTGTTCAGCGGAACACCGGTGAATTGGGTGTTGAGGCCACCACCTGTGCCGCCCTGACGCCACACTGTTTCGGCTGCGATGAAGCTTCCCGCGGGCGAAATGGTGATGCCTTTATAGTGCAATGCTTCAGGGCTTGCGATTTGTTTTTTAATTGAAGCTGCCTCGTCAGAGACGGTGGTTGCCAGGGAAAGGGAGTTGGACTTGAGATCCGTTACCGTTGATTGCAACGTTGTGACGGCGGCGGCATTGTCAGAGGTCGCCTGTTGTTGGGCGGTTGCATCGGCTTCGGCCTTCTGTGCTGCGGCCTGGGCGTCGGCAGCAGCCTGCTGCGCCTGTTTCAGCTGCTGATCCTTGGTCGCCAGATCGGACTTCAGGCCATCAATCTGGCCCTGGAATTCCTGACGGAGGGCGTTGATCTGCTCTTCGACGGTGGGTTTGGGAGGCTGCTTCTTGGTCGCGTGCTTCTTCGCGGGCGCGGGGGGGGCACCAGCGTATGCATTTGAACCAACGAGACTGGCTACCAGGATTGCAGCGGCAACCATTTTCATTTGGGATTTCATCGGGCGTCTTTTTCCTCTCAGGTCAGGTTGTTTCGTGCGGACGCCTGTTCTAGGCATGGCGCCCGTTGTGTGGATCACAGCACTGGTACTAAAGATGAAGCCATGTGGAGATCAAACTGAATTGCGCAAAGCGAAGAAAGGCGAGAAAAGAACGAGGGTCCGGACGTTGCTTTTTCTTCGTTGCGACTGTCCTTCACAGTCGCAGATTTTGATGAATATTTGACTAATTCACATACTTTTAACAAGTTATAGGCAGGAGTCTCTGCGATGTTAAAGCACGGTAAATTTACCGACTATTCATAATTAGATGGAGTAAACGAAGAAGTTAGTGAGGCCTTGCAGATGCGCGGCACTGTTTTGTCTTTGCGGTGGTTCTGCGCTTGTCGCGCATTAGTGGGGAGCGTTTGCATTGTTGCCGGCACTTACCAGGTTGGCAAGGATGCGATAGGCTCCGGGCACTAATTCAGGTAGCTGACGATAGAGGGCATAAGCGACGTAGACGTAGGTTCCCTTTCCGGGGTGGGTGACAATCAATCCGCCGCGTTGCGGATCCTGTCCCGGATCGGCGGTTTCGGTTAGCGCTGTGTACCCCGGGTCCCAGGAATCGAGGAACGAGTGACCGCGCTCTTCAACCCAGCCGTCGAAATCGGCGGGGGTGATCTTGTTCGGGAAATTTAGCAGAGCGTCGGAGGGATCGAGCAGTTTGACGGGAGCCTGTTCGTCGACGACGCGCTCGGGAAGGCGGCCGCCCATGGAGAGCGGCAGCGGCGCGGGAAACGTGCTGCTCTGATACTGGACGATCAGCGTGCCTCCGCTGTGGACCCAGTCTTCAAGGCGAGGCTGGACTTTGGCCAACTCGGGACGGACGGCGTACGCGCGGATTCCGACGACAATGACGTTGTAGGTTCCGAGGTCGCCGGAAACAAGGTCTGCTGAGGAAAGAAGCCGAGGCATGATACCCATGCCTTCCAATGCCTCGGGAACGAGATCGCCAGGGCCCATGACGTACCCGATGCGAAGACCGGGAGCGAGTTTGACGTCGATCTTGCGCGTCTGGAGTTTGGCTGGAGCGTATTGGTTGTAGGGACGCAAGCCAGCGTAGCCGACGCTGTGCCATCCGGAATCATAGGAGCGACCGGCAGACTGAGCGACGGCCTTGATGGAGTAAGCGCCGGTTTTCGTGGCAGCGGGCGTGACGGAGAAGAGGATAGGGTCGGTGTCGCCAGCAGCCTTGCGATGGAAGTCGGCCTGAGCCGGATCGGAGCGCCACCCTTCAGGAAGTTTGAGGGAGACAGTTCCGTCGGCAGCGGACTGGGTGTGGACAGTTACGCGAACAGGAAGGGCACTGCCATCGAGCGGCAGGATGCGGGCCTGCGGATCGACGCTGACGCCAATGGCGGGCGTAACGACGAGGGGTTCGTAGAAGCCGCCGGGGCCTGTGACGCGCTGGAGGGTTTGCACGACTTCTCCGATGCGAATGGGGAGACCGTCAAAGCTGAACTCAGCCCAGGCATCGAGTGGGTAGGGAGCGAAGGAGCGCTCGCGCCACTGCGGGTTCGCAATGTCGTAGTAGGGCTGCTCGATGTTGGGACGGGTAAAGAATGGCGCAGTGGGAGCGGCGTGGTCTGCAGCGTGGACAGTGAAGACAGGATCGGTGACGGGCGCGGCTGGATCGCCGGCGCCGCTGATAGTGCTCTTCCATTCTTCGCCGGTGCGGCTTTGGAGCCAGACCTTTTCAAGGCGCGTTTCTTTGGTGGCTTGCGCTGCGTGGACGTGGACGCGAAACTCTTCGCCGGGGGAGACGCTGGTGGCCGCTTCGTCGGCAGCGGCGCCGCGGAAGCCCGCGGATTGCGCGTGGGCTTCGTTGGTGCGAAAGGCGACGAGGTCGAGGCCGAGGATGTTGGCGAGGGCAGACTGAAACTGGTTGATCTTGGCATCGAGTTCGAAGAGGATGCTGGCTTTTGACTGCGCATCGAGATTGCTCGCGGTAGCCTTTTCACGAAGATCGAGGGTTTGGTGGTAGATCGGTGCGAGTGCCTTGGCTACTGGCAGGCCCGAGTTGCAGGGACACTTCGACTCAAGCTGCTGGAGAGCGATACCTATTTGATTCAGTCCGTCCGCAAGCCACTCGGGTGCTGGTGCTTTCACCAAATGGGCCAGGCCGGAGATGGATGTGTCGATGTTCACGTGGCCGTTTTGATAGAGGCTTGCGTTGTCACCCTGCGCTGAGGATGTTGCTTGTGCGACCGAAGCAACCGCCCAGAGGTGATAGCTGGCAGTGGCGGGGCCGCTGAGGGATGGGTTGGCGCCGCCGTTTTGAGACTTCTGTTCGCCCCAGCCTTCACGCGCGATTTGCGCGTAGCTGCGGCCGAGAGTTGCGTCAAGAGTGCCGACGGGAAGCTTTACGTCTGTCGATGGTGTTGTTGTGGTGACCTCGCCGGTGACGTAGTTTTTGAATTTGGCAGGCGCCCACTTGCCGGTGGCGTAGTCGAACATGCCCTTTTCAGTGACAGGGGCGAAAGGCGTCATGGAGTAGACGGCGAACGGCTGCCAGGGTTGGAGTCCGAGGCCGCCTTCAGAGACGGGCTTAAGCTGTTCGGGGAAGATCGTGGGATCGGCGGCAGCTTTGAATACTTCCTGCGCGATCTCGCCGGAGACCTGGTGCTGGCCGTGGCCGTCGGTGATGCCTCCGATAAAAGTGGAGACGATGACCTGTGGGCGCTCGCTGCGGACAGCAAGCACCGCGTCGTAGAGGACGCGCTCGTGGGTCCACTTCTGGAAGGATTCTTCCTGCGTCTTGGAGAAGCCGAAGTCGACCTCAGTGCCCCAGAGTTGCGTGGCGCCGTAGTATTGGCCGGCTTTGAGGAGTTCGTTGGTGCGGAGGATGCCGAGCGCGTCGTAGAGTTCGCCGGACATGGCGTTCTGGCCGCCCTCGCCGCGCGTCAGCGTGAAGAGCGTCGCGCGGACGCCGAGACCGCGGGAGAGGTAGGCGAGCAGGGCGCCATCTTCGTCGTCGGGATGGGCGACGATCATCATGATGCTCGCAGTGGTTTTGAGCTGCTTTAGAGTCTGCTCAAGCTTCGCTTCGCCCCTGTCTTCGGGGAGCGGGAGCGCGACGAGATTCGGCTCGGATGGCGGCAATTGCGGAGCGGGCGCGGCCTGCGCGGGCATTTGCGGCGTTGCGGCGAGTGCGAAGAAGACCGCTGCGATCAAGGCTGCGAGTGCAGTTTTGGCGGATGTGCGATGTGCTCGCTGGGAAAAGAACATGGTTGTCGTCAGTGTACAATCCGGTGAGCGGAAATCGGTTAGCGCACACGATGAAGTTTCCAGGTCCCCCAGGGGCTAAAGCCCGTTTCTTTCGGCGGGAATATCGAAGCGATTGAAGAGCGCGCGGAAGAAGTCGGTGAAGCGATGAAAAATCCGGGGCTAAAGCCCACTGATTCGATGGCCGCGATTCGTGGGGCTCAAGCCCCACGCTCCCTCCGAGAATCAACGACGGGCGGAACGTTCCGCAGGCCGCGCGGCGAGGCGCGGGCGGATTGATCAACCCCTCGAACCCATCGGCGACGCTGGAGCGGCGAATTGGGCTGCGGTCGGCGGTGCTGTTCAACATGCTGGAGATGATCGGCGTGGGGCCGTTCATCACGCTGCCACTGGTGATTGCGGCGGCCGGCTACCGACTGAGCGCATGGGCATGGCTGCTGGGTGCGGCGATTGCAGTGATGGACGGGCTGGTGTGGGCAGAGTTGGGCGCGGCGTTTCCGCGGGCCGGCGGATCATATGCGTTTCTGCGCGAGATCTACGGACCGGAGCGCGCGGGAAACTGGCTGAGTTTCCTGTACGTGTGGCAGCTAAGTTTTTCAGCGCCGCTCTCGATTGCGTCGGGGTGCATCGGGTTGTCGAGCTTTCTGGCGTGGTTCTGGCCGGGGCTTGAGTCGGCTCCGATCGCGGCGCTGCCCGCGTTGCACTATGCGAGCTTTGCCGCTGCGGCTGCTTGTTTGCTCGTGACGGCGCTTCTGTATCGAAATCTGAGTTCAGTGACGCGGTTGGCATGGGTTCTGTTTGCGGGCGTGATGGCCGCGATGGCGGGCGTGATTGCGTCGGGGTTTGCCCATGCGGCGTCGATGGGCGGTTGGCACATGCCGGCGAGTCCGGCGCAGTCGGTGGCGCTGGCTGTCGGCGGGCTGGCGCAGGCGACGCTGATTGCGACATACGACTACTGGGGCTACTACAACATCACGTTTCTGGGCAGCGAGGTAAAGCAGCCGGAGAAGACGATCCCGCGGGCGATTTTGCTCTCGGTGCTGTTTGTGACGACGTTGTATGTCGTCATGAATTTTTCGGCGTTACCCTCGATGCGCGATGCGGCGAGACATGCGGGCGAGGGTGCGATTGCGCGGGTGCAACTGGTGGCGGAGATTGCGCGCTCGGCGTTTGGACAGTGGGCTGGATACACGATTGCGGCGCTGGTGATGTGGACGGCGTTCGCATCGGTGTTCTCGTTGCTGCTGGGATATTCGCGTGTGCCGTTTGCAGCGGCGCAGAGCGGAAATTATTTTCGGTTTCTGGCGGCGGTGCATCCGAAGCACGGGATTCCGCACCGGTCGCTGGTGGCGCTGGGGCTGGTGGCCACAGTATTTTGCTTTTTCTCCCTTCAGCAGGTGATTACGATGCTGGTGGTGACACGTATTTTGCTGCAGTTCTTTTTGCAGCATGTGGGCGTGATGCTGTTGCGGGTGCAGCGGCCGGATCTGGAGCGGCCGTTCAAGATTCCGCTGTACCCTTTGCCGCCGGTGCTGGCGATGGCGGGATTTGTGTTCATCCTGATAAATCGCAGCAACGCGATGGGCGGGCTGGCGATGGCCGGGGGCATTGCGGCGTCAGGCACGGTGATCTACGCGGTGCGGGCGCGGCGGTTGGGGCAGTGGCCGTTTGCCGGACCAAAGCATGCACCACCACGCTAGGTGCTAATGGAAGTTTGCGGCTCATGGTCCGGACAAAAATGGTCCGAGATGTGGAACGAAATTTCCTGCAAAGCTTTGGTGGAAAACCGCAAATTTAAAGAGGGGGGTGGGGTGAAATGTCCCACTATGCGGCGGCCTTGCGGCTGGTCTGGTAGCGGATTGCGCCCTGCGCGACTTGTGCGGCGTAAAGCAGACGTGAGCTTTGCGACTCGGTGATGGCGCCGAGGAGAATTCCCTCTGCAACACAGGCGACGAAGTCGCGAATGTTTTCGTAGCCGACGAGACGGGGCATGGCATGGCGATAAGCCAGGTTGGCTTGGAATCGCGCTGCGGTGTTGGAATCGCCCTTAGCGAGTTGAGTTTTGCAGGCACGATTCCAGGCATCACAGCAACGGTCGACCGCGGGACATGGCTCGAGAGAAGGGTCGAGAGAGTTGCCGAGGATTTCGAAGCCGGTTTCGAGAGGCATGATGATCTTGTCCTTTTCGGTTGATTTGGATCTACATGTTCAATTGTGACGAAATCGTGGAAATAACCTGCAAAGTTTCGGAGCGAAAATGAGAATTATTTTTACGTGTTCGGCGTTGAAGCTAAATGGCTGAGTGCTGGGTTGTTAGAGAGCGGAGGGCGTTGAAAAGCGCACGCTTCGCGAGGGTGCTGGCTGGATTGGGGGGCTTGACATGAAAATTGGCGGGCTCATTCTCCCCAGCGGGTAAGGTCACGAAATGAAGATCAATGGGATCCCATGTCCGAAAATCCGGACATGGGGCACCCGGCGACCGAAGACACAATACGATCGTGCGCCACCCGGACGTTATCGCGATCTGGCGCGAACTAAGAAACAACTGCAGGTTCCTCCACTACCCCTTCCCCTTCGGCTTCGCTCAGGGCCAGGGTCGGTCGGAATGACATGTTGTTGCTGAGAGTTTTGTTGCCAAGAGGGAAGTGGAGAGACGGCACGTTTTGTGAAGTCTCTCCGGGTGCGCGGGATTCTGGTTATTCGCCGTTCAGGGCCTTGGTGGCGTCTTTGAGTTTGTCGGCTTCGCGTTCTATGGAGGCGGCGGTTCGGGCGATCTGGGGATCGACGGCGGACCACTGCTTTTGCTCGATGGCTTCGCGAACAGCGGGCAGGGTTTTGACGCCGTAGCCGGTGAAGAAGCCGGGAGCGTAGATCATGTGTTCAAACCACGGGCGATTGGGCAGTCCCGCAGGGTCGGTGAGTGCGTGTTCTGACTCGAGCAGGATTGCGTTGACTTTGGGATTGGCTGTTTCGGCGTGGGCGGTGAAGGCCTTCTCGTAGTCGCCGGCAGCGGCGGTGAGATCGTCGGAGGCCTGGTCGAGCGGCGCGAAGTTGAAGTAGGGAGGAACGATGTCGACCGGGGGCGGGACTGAGGTTTTTTTAGGATCGGCGGCGGCCTTGTAGACGCCGTCGGCTAGGTCGGCGTTGCGGTCCTTGATCTGAGTGCGCATGGTGTCTGCGAGTTTTTTGACTTCGGTGACGTAGGTGTGGATGGTGTCGGCCTGGTCAGTGAACTGGTAGGGGATGACGTCGGCGTCGGCCATGCGCATCATCATGGAGCCGGCGGTTTGTGCGAGGGCTTTTTCATAGAGGAATTCGGTGTCCTGGAAATGGGTGTAGTAGTAGAAGTCGTCGTAGACGGAGTGGTATTGGCCGCCGCCTTCATCTTCCCCACCGTAACCGAGGTTGGCGCTGGGGATGCCGAGGTGGTCGATGAAGACGGTGAAGTCGGAGCCTGAGCCGAGTGCGCCGATGCGACTGTCGGCGCGCGATTTGGCTTCGGTCCGGGATTCGGGAGTACCGCGCAGGCGGGCGGCGAGGCGTTCGCGCTTCCAGACGGACATCTTGGTTTCGGGGTCGTCGATGTCTTTGACGACGCTGTTGATGAAGTTTTCAAGCGAGTGGGAACCGCCGGCGTGGAAGAAGCCGCGGCCGTTGCCAT
Source organism: uncultured Acidobacteriaceae bacterium (assembly GCA_963838295.1). Classification (GTDB taxonomy): domain Bacteria; phylum Acidobacteriota; class Terriglobia; order Terriglobales; family Acidobacteriaceae; genus Telmatobacter. The sequence continues at coordinate 1,194,012 of CAWIQS010000013.1, read as the reverse complement.
CGGAGTTGAAGTAGGCGACAGCGTGCTGCTTCAATTCGTCGGCGTGGAATTCTGCCCACTCGGTTGAACCGAGGAGCGCCGGCTCTTCGCCGTCCCAGAAGCAATAGATGATGGTGCGGGCAGGCTTCCATCCCTGTTTGAGGAGTTCGCCGAGTGCGCGCGCTTCTTCGAGCTGAGGGCTTGCGCCGCTGATGGGATCTTCGGCGCCATTGACCCATGCATCGTGATGATTGCCGCGAATGACCCACTCGTCGGGGAAGGAGGCGCCGGGAATGGTGGCGACGACATCGTAGAGGGGTTTGCGATCCCAATTGAAAGCGACGGCGAGATGAGCCTGTGCTTTGCTGGGGCCGGTTCTATAGGTGAAGGGGAGATCGCCGCGCCAGTTTTCGGGGACGGTTTGTCCTTCGAGCGATTTGAGGAACGGCTGCGCGTCGGCCCAGGAGATGGGGAGCACGGGAATCTTGGTGATGGTCTGGACCTGGTCGAGGGGAATGAGCTTTACGCCTGGTTTCGCGCCGATGCCGGGGGTTTGCGGATCGCCGGGGTAGACGGGCATGTCCATGACGCTGCCGCGCTGAGCACCTTCGGCGGGACGCATGGGACCTTCAGGGTAGGGCAAGCCGCGGGAGTAGCCATCGTCTTTGGGGTCGGAGTAGATGAGACAGCCGACGGCGCCGTGTTCGGCTGCGACCTTGGGCTTGATGCCGCGCCAGGTTTCGCCGTAACGGGCGATCACGATGGCTCCTTTTACGGAGACACCCATGGCGTCGAGCTGCTCGTAGTCTGCCGGTGCACCGTAGTTAACGTAGACGAGGGGAGCGGTGACGTCGCCGTCTTTTGAGTAGGCGTTGTAGGTGGGGAGCTGCTCATCTTTCTGGTTGGAGGTGGGGTCGATGGAAATCACAGGCTCGTCGAGCTTGGCCGTGAACTTGGTGGGGCCGAGGAGTTCGAGCTTGCGGGATTTTGGCGTGGGGAAGAGGGCCTCGAATTGCTCGATCTTGGCGTCGAGGCCGTAGGACTTGAGCTGGGCGAGGAGCCATTCGGCGTTGTCCTTGTCGTAGGGCGATCCGACGTGGTGGGGGCGCGCGGAGAGGCGACGCATGCTTTCGCGCATGCGATCCGGCTCGGGGATGGCGCGGAATTTTTGTTCCCACTGCACTTCGGCGGCGGAGTGAGCCGCTGTGTAGCCGCGCAGGGATTCGGTGTGGGATGGATCCACGGCCCAGGCATTCATGGACAGGATTAACAGGCAGGCAAAAATTTTACGCATGCGGCGGCACCTCATTGGAATTGAGAATTCTGCAACGATGCTGCGGGTCGAGCGCGCTCGCTAGGGGGAATACAGCGGAGTAAGGCGACTGTAATACCCGTGGCGGGGGAGGGTCAACCGGAATTCGAGTCACACGCGGCGTGTCCTAAGACTTTAGTTGACAGCCCGGCAGGAGGGGCGTAGAGTCCTAAAAATATAGGAGGACGCGTGGGCGGGAGCACGGCAAAGAGCGGATTGACGAAGCTGGAGCTGAGGATCATGCAAGTGATCTGGAAGCGGGGGAACAGCACGGTGGCGGAGGTGCAGGCGGAGATGCGGCCACCGCTGGCGTACACGACGGTGCAGACGGTGTTGAACATTCTGGAGCGCAAGGGGAAGCTCAATCGCGAACTGGAGGGCCGGGCGTTTGTGTATGCGGCGAAGGTGAGTGAGGAGAAGGCGTACGGACAGAGCCTCCGGGACATGATCGACCGGATGTTTGGCGGGTCGAGCGAAGAGCTGGTAATGAGTTTGCTGAAGAGCCGGCAGATCGATGCGAAGCGGCTGGCGAAGCTGACCGAGCAATTCAGCAAGGAGAAGGGAGGCGGGGTGTGAGCGGCTTTGAGTCGATGGTGGTGTCCTATGTTCTGAATTCGCTTTGGCAGGCGCCACTGGTGTTTGCAGCAGCATGGATTGCGGCGCGTGGATTGAGAGCGGCGGGTCCGGCGGCTGAACATCGCGTGTGGGTGAGTGCGCTGGTGCTGGAGAGCGTGCTGCCGGCTCTGTCGATTCTTCCGTGGGGGAAGATGCACTTCGTGTGGCCGTGGTCTGCGCAGGGAGTTTCAGGGGCGGATGGGCAAGTCTCAGTGCAGATGGGGGCTGGTGCCGGAGCAGGATTTGCGGCGTTGCGGCTGCCGCAGGAAGTGATGAGTGCACTGGCGATCGTGTATGCGGCGGTAACGGGATACTTCGTTGCGCGGTTTGTATGGCGATGCGTGCGGCTGGCCTTGCTGCGACGCGGGGCGGAGCCGTTGCGGCTGGACGGCGAGGCTGCGCTTTCGTGCGAGCGCTGGTTGAAACGACTGGGCATTGTGGGGCCGGTTGCGATTGTGGGATCGAAAGAGATTTTTGCGCCGGTGACGATGGGCGTTCTCCATGCGCGTGTACTGCTGCCGGCTGGAATGATGACACGCATGCCGCAGGCAGATCTGGACACGGCGATTGCGCATGAGCTTGCGCACATCCGGCGCAAGGACTTCTTGAAGAACCTGGCGTATGAAATTGCAGCAGTGCCGCTAAGTTACCATCCCTGTCTTTGGGTCACGCGGCAATGCGTGGCGGAGACGCGGGAGATGGTATGCGACGAGATGGCTGCGGGGATCTCAGGTGGTGAGGCATATGCGCAATCCCTTTTGCGGCTGGCGGCCTTGTTATTGCAGGGCAGGCCGGTGAGGGTTCCGCATGCGATTGGAGTTTTTGATGCCAACACGTTGGAGAGGAGACTTATGAAACTTACAGAAAAGAAGAAGCAGATCGGGCGTCTGCGCGCGACGGTGTGGGTTGCGGCGAGTATTGCATTGGGAGTCGTAACGGCTGCTTCGGCGGTGGCGCTGCGGGTGGGTGTCGATCCGCAGGCGAGAGCGGACCAGCAGGATTCGAAGGAAGACGTGCACTCCGTTCGGCCAGAAATGATGCAGGGAAACCTGATCAGCAAAGTCTCTCCGGTCTATCCGCCGGACGCGAAGAAGTCGAGGATCCAGGGGACGGTGGTGCTTAATGCGGTGATCGGCAAGACGGGGCACGTGGAAAATTTGAAGGTTGCATCTGGGCCGAGCGAGCTATTGCAGTCGTCTCTGGATGCGGTGCGGCAGTGGAAGTACAAGCCGTTTCTGTTGAACGGTGATCCGATCGAAGTGAAAACGACGATTAGCGTGGTGTATTCGCTGAAGAAGTAGGGCGAAGTGCGGATGATCCGGGCCTGAAGGCCCGCTTTTGAGGGTTGTTCAGCGGCCTGAAGGCCGCTGCTCCCTCCGTTGTTTTCGCTTATGGATTGTGCCCAGCACCACCTGAAGACCATGAAAATGCGGTTGGATTCGGACGTCCCTACGGGACTGTGGCTCGAGTTTGTCTGGCTATCCCAGGATTGCGCTGCGCTCCATCCTGGGCTATTGTCCAGCGTTCCCTCCGGGAACTTTGAGGTCCGAGACTCACCGATGATAGGGGTCCAGCTTCCATCCTGGAACTTTGAGGTCCAAGACTCACCGATGATAGCGGACCGCGTTCGTTCCGGGAATTTTCAGATGCCGGCGTACCAGGCGTAGCCGCCTTCGGGCGACGCTGAGCCTAGACCTTTGCCGAAGCGTTTGAGCGAGTCGGTTGCGGTGATATGCGTAATGTACTTGACGCTCTTGTAGCCGAGTTGGCGCGGGACGCGGAGGCGCAGCGGTCCGCCGAACTGGACGGGGAGATCGCCGTTATTCATGCCCACGGTCAGGAAGGTTTGAGGATGCGTGGCATCGGCCATGTCGATGCTTTCCCACCAGTCAGGCTGAATGGAGAAGTAGACAATGTAGCGAGCCTGCGGTAGAACGCCGACGGCGTCGAGCAGGTTGTGCAGAGGAGTTCCGATCCACTCGGCGACGTAGGACCATCCTTCTTCGCAGACCACTTCGGTGATCTGGCTGTGGACCGGGAGAGCTTTGAGGTCGGCAAGCGAGAAGGATGCGGGATGCGCGACCATGCCGTCGACTGAAAGCTTCCAATCGGAAAAGCCGGTGGCCTGGTGGCGTTTAAATGCGTCGCTGGCCGGGGCGACTTCGTTGCCGAAGGGCTTCTCGGAAATCATGCTGCGCGGGAATTCGCGGGCTAGCGAGTGCCGCGTGAGCAACCGCTGGGCAGCGTAGGTGAGGGTTTCTCCGGGGCCATAGATTCCGCCGCCATCGGGGGGAATGAGCCCGTAGCCGCGGGCGATGCGGTCGGCGGCGGCAAGACCAGCGACTCCCGCAGTGGCGGCGATACCGGTGGTGATGAGCTTGCGTCGAGAGATGTTGCTCATGGGCGCTCCGTTGGAGATTTCGTGCGGCCTGTGATCATAGCGCGCGTGCGGCTCCAGAATCCGGCGAGCGCAATCATCGCGACGTGGACGATGAGGAAGAGGACGAGAAGATCGGTGAGGAAAAAATGCAGGGTGCGCGCGGACTGGCGGCCGCCGAGCAGATTGACAGTCGCGGGGAGCGCGGAGTCGAAGGACGGGGAAAGCGCGAGGCCGGTCCAAATGATGAGGGGGAACAGGATGAAGATGACGACAATGTAGGCGGCGCGCTGGACGACGTTGTAGGCATGTTTCTCAGCGGGATCGGGGGGTGCGCGGCGGAGATATCGCGCGAGGACGGCGCGGAAGGCGGGCCAGTTGCGGTCGGCGTGCGCGGGAAAAAGATTGCGCGAGAAATGGCGATTGAGCAGGCTTGCGGCGACGTAGACGAGGCCGGTGATTACAAGAACCCATGCTGCCTCAAAGTGGAGATAGCGGGACCAGCCATTCTGATCGGGCATGACGTAGTTGTAGCCCGATGGAACGGTGTCGCGCGATGCGGGGATGGGAATCTTGAAGAGCGGGGTGGTGCCGGAGTTGCCGGTTTCGCCCCAGTAAAAGCGCGGGTGCGAAATGATGATTTCACCGCCGGTCACAAGAAGGACCAGGAAAGAGATGACGGTGAGCCAGTGGGTGATGCGGACGAGCGCCGTGTGTCGCCGGGCGGCTTGCAATTGGGGTGAAGAAGTGACGGACACGCGGCGAGGATAGCACATGCAGCGTGCGGATGACTTCCTAATGTGCCTTGGAAAGTCCATCCTTTACCCTAGAAGGGTCGAGGAGTTCCATCCATGACCGTGATCAAGCAAGAAGACTTCATCGCGAGCGTCGCGGGCGCTCTGCAGTACATCAGCTACTACCACCCCACCGACTACATCACCAGCCTGACAAAGGCCTACGAGCGAGAGCAGTCGCATGCGGCCAAGGACGCCATGGCGCAGATCCTGATCAACAGCCGGATGTGCGCCGAGGGGCACCGGCCGATCTGCCAGGACACCGGCATCGTCAACGTGTTCGTCAAAGTCGGCATGGATGTTCGGTTTGCGGCTGCGCCGGGCAGCGACCTGATGGATCTTCAGCAGATGTGCGACGAAGGCGTTCGCCGCGCGTATCTTGATCCCGACAACAAACTTCGTGCCTCCCTGCTCGCAGATCCCGCCGGAGCCCGCAAGAATACCAAAGACAACACGCCGGCTGCCGTCGTCGTCGAGCTTGTCAAAGGCGACAAAGTCGACATCACCGTTGCCGCGAAGGGTGGAGGCTCGGAGGCCAAAAGCAAGTTTGTCATGCTCAATCCATCCGACTCCGTGGTCGAGTGGGTGCTGAAGACCGTCCCCACCATGGGTGCCGGATGGTGCCCTCCCGGCATGCTTGGTATCGGCATCGGCGGCACCGCGGAAAAGGCGATGCTTCTCGCCAAGCAGTCGTTGATGGATCCGATCGATATACAGGACTTGATCGACCGCGGACCCAAAACGACTGCCGAAAAACTTCGTGTCGAACTGTATGACAAAGTGAATCGGCTCGGCATCGGCGCGCAGGGGCTGGGCGGCCTGACAACCGTGCTGGATGTGAAGATCCTCGACACTCCTACACACGCCGCCAACCTGCCTGTCGCCATGATCCCGAACTGCGCCGCGACGCGCCACGCGCACGTCGTTCTCGACGGATCCGGTCCGGCGTACCTCGATCCGCCCTCGCTCGACCTCTGGCCGAAGCTTACCTACGATGTCTCGCGTGCCAAGCGCGTTAATCTCGACACCGTCACCCGCGCCGAAGCTGCAACGTGGAAACCAGGCGAAGTTCTGCTGTTGAACGGAAAGCTGCTCACCGGCCGAGACGCCGCACACAAGCGTATGACCGACATGCTGAGCAGGGGCGAAAAACTTCCGGTCAATTTTACGGATCGCTTTATCTACTACGTCGGGCCCGTCGATCCTGTCCGCGAAGAAGTGATCGGACCTGCAGGCCCGACCACTGCAACGCGGATGGACAAATTCACGCGCCAGATGCTTGCCGAGACAGGGTTGCTCGGGATGGTGGGCAAAGCTGAACGCGGGCCTACTGCGATCGAAGCCATCAAGGAATTCGGCGCCGTCTATCTCATGGCCGTCGGGGGCGCCGCCTACCTTGTTTCCAAGGCGATTACTCACTCCCGCCAACTCGCGTTTGAAGATTTGGGCATGGAAGGCATCTACGAATTCGAAGTGAAAGACATGCCTGTTACTGTCGCCGTCGACTCGAAGGGCACGAGCGTCCACAATACCGGCCCTGCGGAGTGGCAACGGCGGATCGCTAATATTCCGATACTGCAGTAAGTGATCTTTTCCGCACTACACTCTGTTTCTCAACTCAATTGCTACAGAGCCGCACGGGCAAGAATCGCGAGGAAGACATGAAGCGAGAGTTCGCTTTGAAGGTCGTTTTGGCTTTGGTCGGAGTTCTGTTTCTGGCGCTGTCTTATCCGATGATCGTCTTTGTACGCCAGGCGCCCGCACTCTCGATGCAGTTCAGCATCTATGTCACACTGGGCGTCTTTCTGTTGCTCGCCATCCGCAACCCTTCAGCACACCGCAGCCTCATCGCGTTTACCGCATGGTCCAGCTTCGCGCATGCCGCTTTGATGGGTACGCAGGCAATCTGCAATATGGTCGCGCGCGGAGAGCTGATTGGCGTCGCGGTTCTCATTGTCATTGGTATCTCGCTAATAACGCTTGCTCCGGCCCGGCCCCAAGCCTTCCAGACTGCCTGACGGCCGCGTGAACTGAACTGATTCACATACCGAGACCCAGGAGGCACCCGTGCACGAAGTCATCCTGAAGCAATTCGAAAATCCCGACGAAATCCGTATCTTCGAGAAAGGAAAGTTCGAACTGGTCCATCTCGGCGGAATGACCATTGGGCGCGCGACCTATGAACCGGGGTGGAAATGGTCAGAGCACGTTGGCAAAGCCCTTGGCAAGAAAAGCTGCGACGTCTCCCACGTCGGCATGGTCGTCTCAGGACGTGCAACGGCTGCCATGGACGACGGCCGTGTCATCGAGATGAAGCCCGGCGATGTTTTTTACATCGAGCCGGGTCACGATAGCTGGGTTATCGGCGACGAACCCTATGTGTCGATCCATATGATGGGCGCTGCCGACTACGCCGCCCATAAACCGACCAAATGAAGACGGCCCACCCGCACCGGTGAGCCGTTTCGACTGATCATTGACAACTGTCTTTATTGTTTTCCGAAGCGATACACAAACCCGAACGTGAACCCGAGGTCGTTTTGCAGCGTCGAGCCGAAGCCGGTCGCCATGTACTCCGGCGCCAGGCGCAGCGACAGGGTTGGCGTAACGTTCACTTCTCCGATCAAGCTCGCATTGATCGCATAGGTCGTCCCATCGGGATACAGCCCCAGCACCGCCGTCCCAAATTTGTTAGTGTCGCTGGCGAAGTTGCTTATCGCCACGCCGCCCTTCACGCTTCCTGCGATCGAATACCTGGGCCGCATCCTGAAGCGATAGGTGGGTCCTACCAGGACGTCATAGTGGCTGATCGCCGGCCTTGTCACCGACGACTCATTCAGACCCACAAAGGCCGTGCCATAGTTGCCGCGGCCATCAAACGTCAGGCCCAGCTTTTCGCTCCAGAAGCGTGTAACCGCAACGTTCCACGAGTACATTGTTGTCCGCTGCAAGGCTGGTCCCGGCGTAAACCGCTGATACCCGCCGCCCACAAATACCTCGTATATATGCGAATACGCGTCGTGAATGGCCTGTGCCCGCCGCGCCTCGCGCCGTGCCCGGATGCGCGCCTGTACCGTCTGCGGACCCTGCTGGCTTGGCGCAGCGGCCGGAGCTTGTGGCTGCTCCTGCGCTGGAGTACTGCTGCTGGAATCTGTGCTCTGCGCCAGAGCACCGAACGATAAAAGCGAAATAACCGCCAAAATACCTGCAGAACGGCGAAAAGAAAACATCGGTCTTGACTTACCTCCAACTTATACGGGGCCGAGCACACCCCTATCGATATTTAAACATCTCGAACCGGGCTGCGCGGGGCTGTCACCCTTTGGACGCGCGGCGGCGGATTTTGCCGCTATCCCCGCCTGCATGCAATACGATGAGAGCGACGGAGGGCATCACTCTTCATGGGTCGATTTCTGCTCGGATTCATTTTCGGCATTGTCCTCGTTCCGCTCGGCGTTCTGGCCTACCTCACGTATGGCAGAGTGCCGGTCGCCGTCGCCGATCCTCCGTTTCCGTACGAACGTCAACTCGTTAGCCTGCCGATCGATGCGCGCATTCAGAAAGACATGGTCGGGACCCATATGGAGCCCGATCAGACGAACCTCACAGCCGGCGCTCGCATCTACGTGGAACGCTGCGCGGTCTGTCATGGTCTTCACGGCAGATCGGCTGCCATCGGCGCGCACATGTATCCCGACGCTCCGCCGCTGCTCGAGCCACACAACAACGATCCCAGCATCGTAGGCGTCAGCGACGATCCTGCCGGCGAGACCTATTGGAAAGTCGAAAACGGCATTCGCCTCACGGGCATGCCTTCATTCAAGACCCAACTGAGCGATACCGAAATATGGCAGGTCAGCATCTTTCTGGCCAACGCCAGCAAGCCGATGCCGCCTACCGCTCTCGAACTTCTCAACCGCGCCCCGGCCCCGCCTGCCGATGCCCCGTTTCGTCTTCCTGCACCGCCACCAACCTCAGAAGATCAATAGGGTTCCGAGGTGTCCGACTACCGAGGACAAAGCCGTTGCGAGCTTTCGCGCTTACCTGCCTCACGCGATACTCTGAAAGTGTCTCCGGAAAGGTAATGCCATGGGTCTCGTCGACTCCCTCCGCAAAGGCTTTCGTTTCTTCCTCATGAGTTTCGGCATTTCTTCTCCATCGAAAAAGCCGGGCGCTAAACCTGCCGCGGGCACAACTCGGGCCAGCAAAGGCTCTTAATTCTCAGAGATTTCCGAGCCGGAGCGCAGCGTTCATTACTCCAATAACCAGAGCAACTGACGAAGAGGCGCACACTCGACCATGGACATCGAACCGAAAAAGGAAACCCGACAAAAGGGAACGCTGCGGGCCTTCTGGGATTGGTTCGTCCTCTTCAGCGGGATCTCCACCGCCTCAAACCTTTCGCGGACACGGCGCGAACCCGTCCAGCGCCGCGGCCTCTTTCTGTTCCGCAAATCCAAGCGAGGTTGACACCGATCTCTCGATGCCTCGTTCCCTTGTTCCCTGGTTCTCTGTAAACTTGTCTTATGTCGCTGACCCGCCAGCTAGCCCTCGAATATTTCAACTCCCCTGACCTCATTGGGCTGGGTTTTGAGGCCGACGCCGTCCGTCGCCGCCTTCACCCCGAGGGCGTAGTCACCTACATCATCGATCGCAATATCAACTACACCAACTTCTGCACCGAGTACTGCACGTTCTGCGCCTTCTATCGCCCGCTTCCCAAGGAAGGCAAGAACATTCCCCGCTCCGACGAGGGCTACATCCTGGACTTCGAGAAAATCTGCGAGAAGATCGCGGAAACCGAGGAGATGGGCGGGACCGGCGTGCTGATGCAGGGTGGGCTTCATCCCGACCTCAAAATCGACTGGTTCGAACGGCTCTTCACCGGTATCAAGCAGCGGTTCCCGAAGATATGGCTTCACTGCCTCAGTGCTTCCGAGATTCTCGCCATTGCCGAGTACAGTGAGTTGGACCTGCGCACCACTATCGCCCGCCTGCGCGATGCCGGACTCGACTCGATTCCCGGCGGCGGCGCCGAGATTCTCGACGACGACGTGAGAAAAAGAATAGCGCGCCTCAAATGCCGCACCGCCGACTGGGTTGCCGTCCATCGCACCGCGCACCAGCTTGGCATGCGCACCACTGCCACCATGATGTTCGGCGTCGGCGAAACATTCGATCAGCGCATCAACCATTTTGAGGTCGTGCGCAACCTGCAGGAAGAAACAGGCGGATTCACCGCCTTCATCCCCTGGAGTTTCCAGCCTGGCAATACGGCACTGGGCGGCCGCGGCTGGGAAGAAGCCACTTCGGTCGAATACCTCAAGGTTCTTGCCATCGCGCGTCTCTACCTCGACAACATCGAAAACGTGCAGGCCAGTTGGGTCACACAGGGGCTCAAGGTTCTCGAGCTTGGCCTTCACTTCGGGGGCAACGACGTGGGCTCGGTGATGCTCGAAGAGAACGTGGTGAAGGCCGCCGGAACCTCGAACTGCACCACAGAAGAAGAGCTGCGCCGTATCATTCGCGATGCCGGCTTCAAGCCCGTCCAGCGCGACACGCTCTACCGCACCATGTTCCTCAACTAAACATCCGAGGAAGCGCCCATCTCCCGATCATGTCGTCCTCTGGCTGGACGAGGGGAGCCACTTTGTTTTTCGTCGAGTGGGTTGCTCTGCTGCGTATCGAACAACGTGGCAGATTCGTTGGGGGCGGGGTAGGTGGGCAGGTGGTTCACGATCTTGAGGAAGGGCGTGAATTTGTGCTCTTTGACGGGGGCGGTGGTGAGGATGTCGCGGACTTCCCAGCCTTGGAGCATCATGGCGTCGGATATGAGGGAACGGTGGCAGCGCCAGGGGACGGCTTCGGCACACATGATGGCGGTCTCGTTTGTGCGTGCGATCTTGGTCAGGGTTTGCAGGCTTTCGGCGAATTCCGGCGTAGCCATGTAGTCGGCGTAACCGCGGAATGAGGCGTTGCGCCACCCGGTGTTGATCGAGTCTTTACGGGTATGCCGGCGGCCGCCGAGACTTTTCAGATGTGTGTAATCGATGTTGGCGGCGCGGAGCGCGGCCTCGAGTGCATCGGTGTTGAACTGCGGAACGTGACGCGATTTAGGGATGGAGCGGACATCGACGAGATGTTGCACGCGATGTACGTTCAGTAATTCGATGAACTCTTCGATTGAGTGGGTGGAGTGTCCGATCGTGAAGAGGACGTCGCGCGGCACAGCCCTATCGTAGCTCCGATCAGGTTGAGGGTATTGAAGCTGAAAAGCAGATTCTTCGCTCCCCACCCCCGAACCTGCCCCACAGAGCTATCGCTCCGCGGGGCCCCTGGTACGTTCGGGGCCCCGTTCGCTCAGAATGACAGCGGCTGTGTGTTGGAGCGAATCTAAACAAAAGCAGATTCTTCGCTCACCACCCCCGAACCTGCCCCACAGAGCTATCGCTCTGCGAGGCCCCTGTTACGTTCGGGGTCCCGTTCGCTCAGAATGACAGCGGCTGTGTGTTGAGGCGAACCCCTAAACAAAAGCAGATTCTTCGCTCACCACCCCCGAACCTGCCCCACAGAGCTATCGCTCTGCGGGGCCCCTGTTACGTTCGGGGTCCCGTTCGCTCAGAATGACAGCGGCTGTGTGTTGAGGCGAACCCCTAAACAAAAGCAGATTCTTCGCTCCCCACCCCCGAACCTGCCCCACAGAGCTATCGCTCCGCGGGGCCCCTGTTACGTTCGGGGTCCCGTTCGCTCAGAATGACAGCGGCTGTGTGTTAGAGCGAACCCCTAAACAAAAGCAGATTCTTCGCTCCCCACCCCCGAACCTGCCCCCCAGAGCTAATCGCTCTGCGGGGCCCCTGGTACGTTCGGGGCCCCGTTCGCTCAGAATGACAGCGGCTGTGTGTTGGAGCGAATCTAAACAAAAGCAGATTCTTCGCTCACCACCCCCGAACCTGCCCCACAGAGCTATCGCTCTGCGAGGCCCCTGTTACGTTCGGGGTCCCGTTCGCTCAGAATGACAGCGGCTGTGTGTTGACGCGAACCCCTAAACAAAAGCAGATTCTTCGCTCACCACCCCCGAACCTGCGATGACGGAATGAGCGACGCGGGGTTTCGGTGATCGATGTTCCCTCCCCGGTCTCAAAAACGAGACCGGGGGCACCCAGTATGTCCTAAGCTGGAATCATGGCGGATTATCCTGCGGATTCTGTTCCGGATGCGAAGCCCTCGTCGATGCTGGTGCGCGATGGGGAAAAAGCTGCGGACGTTTTGTTTGATGTGCTGGTGATTGGAGCAGGACCTACGGGACTGGCATGCGCCATTGAAGTGCAGAAGGCCGGTTTCAGCGTGGTGCTGGTGGACAAGGGTTGCGTTTGTAATTCCTTGTTTCACTATCCCTCGCACATGACATTTTTTACGACGCCGGAGTTGCTGGAGATCGGGAACATTCCGTTTCCGAGCCCGAACCCGAAGCCTTCGCGGAACGAGGCGCTGCAGTATTACCGGCTGGTGGCGGCGCATTACAAGCTGGATGTGCGGCAGTACGAGCGCGTGGAGCGCGTGACCGGCGTGGACGGCGCGTTCACGGTGCATACGGAGGATCGGTTCGGAAGGCCGGGCGAGTTGAAGGCGCGCAAGCTGATCGTTTCCAGTGGCTACTACGATCTGCCGAACTATATGGAAATTCCGGGCGAGCGATTGAGCAAGGTATTTCACTACTATAACGATCCTCATCCGTATTTCGATATGGATGTTGTGGTGATCGGCGGGAAGAACTCGGCGGCGATTGCGGCGCTGGAATTGTGGCGGAGCGGTGCGCGCGTCACGGTGGTTTATCGCGGCGCCGGGGTTCAGCCGCATGTGAAGTACTGGATCAAGCCGGATCTTGAGAATCGCATCAAGAATGGGGAGATCAAGGCGTACTTCCGCACAAATGCTGTCGAGATCACGCCGGATGCGGTGGTGATTGAAACTCCTGAAGGTCTCAAAACAATCAAGAACGATTTTGTATTTGCGATGACGGGATATCATCCGGACTTCAGTTTTCTTGAGAGCATGGGCGTGCGGTTCGAGGGGCCGGACAAACTGCCTGTGTGCAATGCGGAGACATTGGAGAGCAATGTGCCGGGGATCTACCTTGCCGGGGTAATTGTGGCCGGGTCGCGCACCAACGAGATCTTCATCGAGAACGGCCGGTTTCATGGAGGGCAGATTGCGCGGGCGCTTCTGGGTGAACAGCGCCAGAGAGTGTGAAACTGCAAAAGCAGATTCTTCGCTCCCCACCCCCGAACCTGTCCCCCAGAGCTATCGCTCCGCGGGGCCCCTGGTACGTTCGGGGCCCCGTTCGCTCAGAATGACAGGGGGCTGTGTTTTGGCGCGAACCCCTAAACAAAAGCAGATTCTTCGCTCCCCACCCCCGAACCTGCCCCACAGAGCTATCGCTCTGCGGGGCCCCTGGTACGTTCGGGGTCCCGTTCGCTCAGAATGACAGCGGCAGCAAAGGTGCAGGCCTCGACACCAAGACGCAAGCGGCCCCACGATTGGAAAACTGCATTTGGAATAATTCAGGGCTCCGTTTACTCCGAATGGGCTCGAAACTCGGGACAGCGGTATGACGCGCAATTTCTTGTAATTCCGGTAAACTTAGGGCAATTGTGTTTCCCATAAGTTTGAGGTCGAACTGATGCGATGGTGGCCGCGCACTGTCCGGTGGCAGCTGATTATCTGGCTGATGCTGCTTGAGGCGCTCTCTGTCGGGTTGTTTGCCACGATTCTCGTTAGCATCGAGGGGCGGCAGGTGAGACAGCGTGCGCTCGAGCGGCTCGCGCACCAGGCTACTTCGGTGGGTCTGCAGGCGGAGGAGGCGTATCGCCAGCAACATCCGGACATGGTGCTGCCCTCGTTGCGGATGATGGGCGAAGCGCCGAGTGTGGCGGAGGCCAGGATTACCGATGCTGCGGGGAATGTGCTTTTTGCGAGCCAGGGCGAAGGGGCTGCGTCTCCATTGGAACCGGTGGAGAAGGCGGAGATCGCACAAGTCCCGGCGCATGAGCCGCTGGTATTTTCATTTGGCAAGAACCGGCGTGAAGGCGTGAAGGCGATCTATGATGGCGCGAATATTCGCGGCTATGCATGGGTTGAGACCGACCACTCGTGGGATACCGAGCAACAGAAGACGATTTTGAGCAGTTCGTTTTCGTTTGGACTGATCTGGATTGGGGCATCGGGATTGCTGGTGCTGCTGATGTCGCGATCGATTTCACGGCCATTGAGTGTTTTGCAGGGCGGGACGCGGGCGCTGATGGAGGGACCGGGAACGAGCGCCAAGTTTCCATTGCCGGTGACAGTGGATAACGAATTCGGCGATCTGATCCAGGCTTTCAACCGGATGGTAGCCGCGCTGGAAGAACAACGCTCGGGATTGAGCGACACGCTTTCGCTACTGGATTCGATGCTGGCGAATGCGCCGATCGGGCTGGTGTTCTTCGATCGGCAATGCAGGATAGTGCGGGTGAACCAGGTATTCGCGGAGATGACGGGCGTTGCGCTGAGCCGGCACCTGGGACGCACGCTGCCGGAGGTGTTGCCGGAGCGGATTGCCACGCGTTTGGAGGAAGCGGTGCGGCACGTGATCGAAGCCGAGCAGCCGGTACACGATCTGGAATTGGATGGGAAAGGCAACGAGCGAGGGGAGGTGTGGACCTGGCTGGTGACCGCTTATCCAGTGCGGCCTACTTCAGAGAAGGTGCGCTGGGTTGGCGCGATTGTGATCGATGTGAGCGAGCGCAAACGGAGCGAGGATGCGCTTCGCAGGACAGAGAAGCTAGCGGCCACAGGACGCCTGGCCGCTTCAATTGCACACGAGATCAACAATCCGTTGGAAGCGATCACGAACCTGCTTTACCTGCTGCGCAGGTTCTGCCAGTTGGACGCAGTTGCATTGGATTACGTGACGACTGCGGAAAGCGAAGTGCGCCGCATGTCGGAGATCACGCAGCAGACGCTGCGTTTTTACCGGCAATCGACGCTGCCTGCGCGGGCCACGATGGAGGAGCTGTTGGATGCGGTACTGGACATGTACAAGGCGCGGCTCGGAACGCTGGGTATCACGGTGGAGCGGAACTACGAGCCGAGTCTCGACGTGTTCTGCTTCGCGGGTGAGATACGGCAGGTAATTTCGAACCTGGTGAGCAACGCAATGGAGGCAACGGCGGCCGGGGGCCGGCTCATCGTACGGGCGCGGCATTCGCGCGACTGGATCCATCCGCAGCGCGAGGGGGTGCGAATCACCATTGCGGACAGCGGGAGCGGGATGACCAACGAGGTGCGGAACCGGCTGTTCGAGGCATTTTTTACAACAAAAGGGGCCACGGGGACCGGTTTAGGACTTTGGGTGAGTCACGAGATCATTCTGAAGCATCATGGAATTATCCACCTGCGCAGCCGGGCTGCGTCGGGGGATGGTGCATCGGGTACGGTATTCCAGATGTTCTTTCCTGATAACGAGGAACTGACATCCGCGATGCCGTTGGAGATGCAGGCGGCGATAAAGGCGTAAGGCGTGCAGATTCAGTGGCCCGGAACGGGTGGAGATGCAGCAAATCTGTTACCAAAGCGCGGAACTTTTGGCCGGGACCGGGGTTAGTAACGATGACGGCAGAGTTGGATTACCGTCAAAATAAAGGATATTGGCTCAGAATGATGCGCAGCAGCACAGGCAGGCATGCGGGAGATTTGAGAATGAAGAAATCATGGAAACTCAGGGTATTTTCCTCGATGGGGATGATTGCTTTGGCGGGTGTGATGGCTTTGGCGCAGGACGCGCCGCCGTCAAGCGGACCGCGGAGTGATGGCCAGATCGAGATGGACGTGGTGCATGCGCTGGACGGTTCGCAGGCACTGAAGAACGACCTGATCACGGCAGCGACGGTCCAGAGCGAGGTCACGCTTTCGGGAACAGTGTCGAGCGACTCGTCAAAGCAACTGGCGGAGTCGATTGCGAAGACGGTTGCGGGTGTGACCGCGGTTCACAACAACCTGAAGATCGGCAATCCAGCGGATGACGCAAATGCGCAGGGCGCACCGGCAAACGATCCTTCGAATGACATGGCGGATGCACAGGCGCAGCCGAATCCGCAGGATGGAGGGCAGAATGCGCCGACCATCAACCAGGCTCCTCCACCGAACTGGGGCGATCAGAGCCAACAGCAGCAGCCGGCATATGGACAGCAGGCTCCGCCTCCGGGATACGGTCAGAACCAGCCTCCGGCTTATGGGCAGCAGGGACCTCCGCCTCCGGGATACGGTCAGAACCAGCCTCCGGCTTATGGGCAGCAGGGACCTCCGCCTCCGGGATATGGACAGAATCAGCCTCCCGCTTATGGGCAGCAGGGACCTCCGCCTCCGGGATATGGACAGGCTCCGGGATACGGGCAACGTCCGGATTATGCGCAGGCTCCGCCTCCGCCGCGGTATGAGATGCCGCGGGGACCGGTCGACATTCCGCAGGGAACTCTGATCCAGGTGCGGACGAATGAGCCGGTGGCGAGCAAGCGCGCCAAAGATGGAGAGCCGATTCAGTTCACAGTGATCCAGGATGTGACGATGGGCGGGGTGTTGTCGATTCCGCGCGGCGCCACAGTTCATGGCGTAATTGCCGAGGTGAAGCGGTCTGAAAAAGGCTCGCTGACCGGCAGCAATGAATTGGCTCTCGAACTGACTTCGCTGGACCTGATGGGGCAGAACTATCCCCTGCAGTCGGACCTGTTCAAGGTGAAGGGCCCGGGCAAGGGTGAGCGCTCGGCTGGAAACGTGGTAGGCGGCGCGCTGATTGGCGCGATTATCGGCGGCGCGATTGGCCGCGGTGAAGGTGCAGCAATCGGCGCGGTTGCCGGCGGCGGTGCGGGTGCAGCAGCATCGGCGGCTTCTTCGGGACCGGGTGTATGGATTCCGTCCGAGGCACTGGTGAGCTTCCATCTTGCGGCGCCTGTGACGGTGCAGCCTGTTACGCAACAGGAGGCGATGCGGTTGGCGCAGGGGTTGAATCCTGGCGGCCCGAATCTGTATCGCCGGGGGCCTTATGGATACAGGCCTTACCCGTACGCGTATGCTCCGGTGTATTACAGGCCGTATTACTTTACGGGTGGGTACTACTACTGGCGGTAAGACATTGTGAGACAGTCAGTAGATTGGGCCGGATACTGCAAGACTTCGGTCAGATTGTGTAAGACAAAATTGCGAATGTGAGACAACGGGCATCCTATAACCGGGTGCCCGCAGTTTTTGGTCGGATATAGATCGCTTAAGGTTTTTGTCGGCTTCAAAAACAGCAACATAGCGTGATCGAAAGTACTGCGCAGAAGCCAGGAACGGGCCGGAAAGCGCAGTGTCTTTGGATAGAATTGGTTTCAATGGAGAAGGTTTCATTTGTCGACGGATGGGAGGGGCGCGTTATCGAGGGGCGATTTCCGCTCCTGGAAAGGCTGGGGGGAAACGAGAATTGCGGCTCGTATTTCACTGTCCTGCAGGGAATGCACGAAGCCATCATTCATCTGATCTCGACAAACAGCGCCGAAGCGGACGCAGCCACCGTGCAGTGGCAATTCGCAATGTCTTTATCGCACCCGCATCTGGAACGCATCCTGGCCGAGGGCCGGAGTGTTATCGACGGGAAAGAAGTGGTGTATGTCGTTTGCGAACGATCCACCACGAATCTTGCAAAGACGATCGAGAGTGGAGCTCTCACTGCAGACCGGGCAAGAGGAATTTTCGGCCCGATTGTCGATGCGGTTTCGTATCTACACAGCAATGGCATCATTCACGGACATTTGAATCCATCGAGTATTCATTTTGCCGGCGCGAATCCCAAGCTTGCAATCAACGAATTACTAATCGCCGCATCAGGGAAGAGGAGAATCTCCTCTCCAGGCAACTATGATGCGCCGGAGCTATGGCAGGGCGAAGCGAGTGCAGCGGCGGATACCTGGTCACTGGGCCTGACGATGTGGGAAGCGATGGCAGGCGCACCACCCTCCTGGGACTTGTGGCGTGATGAGGAACCGGAGGTCCCCGCATCCCTGTCGAGTCCGTTTCACGATATCGTGCGGGAAAGTCTTCACCTCGATCCGCTGCGCCGATGCACACTCGAAAGCATTCAGGAACGGCTGAGCGAAAGCAACGAGATGCCGCTTGTCGAGGGCTCGACTGCGGCCATCGCGGATAAGCATGTGATCGAAGCCCCGGTGGTGGATGGCGCATTGCCTGCGATAGCACCAAGCGCCACGAGCGAGGTTCCAATCGTGGATCGACCCGCGCCACGCTTCCTCGAGTCGGAGGAGACTGAAACGGAAGCATTACCCGAACCGGCTCTATTTTCCGGGGCGCTTACCCATTTCGAAGACGCACACATGCCTCGATCCAGGGTGGTGCCGTATACAGTCGTTCTGCTTGCGGTAATTGCGATCGGCGCATTTCTGTTTGTGCGCGAACACAAGGCCGGGGCTTCTTCAACGGCGACAGAGAACGCGCCGACGAGCAGTACTCCCGCGCCACAAGACCAGGCAGCTTCTGCCGCTCCGCCGCCAGCCACCGAAGCGGCGCAACCATCGCCAGCACAGCCAGTGACGAGCCCGGCTGAATCCCAAGAGCAAGCCAAGGATGCTCCGCAAGCGCAAGGCTCCGGCACTGAGCCTTCGGAAGCGCAACCGTCTGCCGTTCAGCCTCCGCAGGCGAACCAAACCGAACAGACTGATACGAAAAGCGCGGCCGTGGTGAATCCTCCGGTTTTAAAAGCGCCATCTTCAACGGATCGCGAGCGAACGCACGAGAACGAAAAAGGGCTGGTGGAGAAACGCGTGATGCCCACGGTGTCACCCGGTGCGCGCGGGGGGATGAGAAGGCCAGTTGAGGTTCTGATCCGTGTTTCGGTGAACCAGCAGGGCGCGGTTTCAGACGCCGCATTCGTGGTGCCGGGTCCGGGAAATTATTTTGCCAGGACAGCCCAGCGGGCGGCGTTGTCGTGGAAGTTCAAGCCGCCGGTGCAGAACGGCGACCGGGAGCGCAGCGTGTGGATGCTCCGGTTCAACTTCGGAAGAGCGGGGACCGAAGCAACGGCGACGGAACAGGAATAGCAGCGGGTCTCGGCGCCGCCTTGGATAATTCGTGTCCAGATCTATCACAGAGCAGGTCGGGTGGTGTCTGATTTGTGCGTTCTGGTATCGGTCATTCAATCTGCTTCTGAGCGTTCTCGGATATACCTTATTAGCATGATGGTCCACCAAACCCCTGCGCCGATCGTAGACGCCAGCCAAACGTAAAACTGGACTTGCGATCGCGTTCGATCGGCTTGGGGAAAGGTTCCCATCCGCCAAAAAAGCCACGATTGATAGGCGCAAATCGGCACCACGAGTGTGAGCATGAGGAGCCGAAGTCCTGTCTCTCTGGAGCGCTCGCTGGCCATGATCAGCCATTTTACTCGCAGCGCAGGGCTACGATGGGGTCGATCCTGGTGGCGCGGCGGGCGGGGATATAGCAAGCGAATACAGCTACAACCAAGAGCACGATAGCGACGCCGGTGAAGGTGAGCGGATCGCGTGCGCCGACGCCGTAAAGCTGATTGCTCATGAGGCGTGTAAGGGCGAGAGCCGCGGCGACTCCGACGAGCACACCAAGAAAAACCATACGTGCTCCCTGACCGACAACGAGGCGCAGAACATCGCCGCGGCTTGCGCCGAGGGCCATGCGGACGCCGATTTCGCGAGTGCGTTCGCCGATGAGATACGACGTTACGCCGAAAATTCCGACGCACGACATGGCTACAGCGAGCGCAGCGAATGCGGCAAGGAGAATCATGGAGAGGCGACGGGGAGCGAGGGAGTTGGAGAGGACCTCGCCCATGGTCTGGACGGAGTAGATGACGGCGCCGGGGTCGGTTTCAGAGACAGCGCGGCGGACCGGAGGCATTACGCTGGCCGGGCTGTCGTGGGTGCGCACGACAACGGCGACACCATCCGCGACGAGAGCCATGAGCTTGGGCGGGAGTTGCATGAACGGGTAGTAGAACTCGGCCTGGACGGGGGAATGCGCGTCGTTGCCGGGGCCCCACTGCTTGACGTGTCCGACGACGCCGATGATTTCAGCTTCAACATCGAATTCGGCGATGTGGATGTGCTGGCCGACGGGGTTCTGGTTGGGGAACCAGGTTTGCGCGAATACGTCGTCGATGTCGACGACGACGGGCGCGTTCTCATCGTCGTGCGCGGAGACAAAGCGACCGCGCTGTAACGTGATGCCCATGGCGCGCTGGAAACCGGATTCGACGAGATAGAACATGGCCTGGGGCATGTCGTTATCGTTGGCTGGCTTTGGCTGGCCTTTGATCCAGAAGGGAAGTTCGGAGTCGTGAATCATGGGGCGCGAGCCGAGAGTGACGGAGACTGCGTCGACTCCGGGGATGTTGCTGATGGCGGCATCGAAGCGGCGGAGGCGTGCGCGCGTTTCAGCAGCAGACGTCTTCGCGTTGGTGGGCAGGGACATGGAGAAGGTGATGGCGTTGTCGGGGATGTAGCCGGGATCGACGCGCCAGAGCGCGGACAACGAGCGAAGCATCAGGCCTGCGCCGACGAGGAGAACCAGAGCCATCGCCACTTCGAGCGCGACGAGAGCGCCCTGCAGGCGGTGACGTGCTCCGCCTGCGCCCTGGGTGTTTTGACGGAGGACCTGCTGCAGATTTGTGCGCGAGGATTTGAGCGCGGGAAGTAGTCCGAAGACCAAGCCGCACACGAGAGAGACGGAGAGCGTGAAGAGCAGAACGCGGCTGTCGAGAGAGATTTGATCGGTGCGGGGCAGTGATGCGGGCAAGAGCCGAACGACGGTTCGGGTGCCGAGGAAAGCGAGCGCCAATCCGAGTACGCCGCCGAAGCCAGCAAGGAGAAGGCTTTCGGTGAGGAGCTGGCGGATGACGCGGATGCGGCCCGCGCCGAGAGCTGTGCGCAAGGCGAATTCGCCAGACCTGCGGGTGGCGCGGGCAAGCAGGAGACTGGCGACGTTGGCGCAGGCGATGAGCAGAACGAAGCCAACGGCGGCGAGGAGAACAAGCAGCAGCGGCTGCACGTCTCCGACGAGGTCGTCCTTCATGGTGAAGAGGGAGATGCCGACGTCCTTGTCGGCTTCGGGGTAGTTGGCGGCAAGGGTGCGCGCGATGGCGTCCATGTCTGTGTGGGCTTGGGCGAGTGTGACGCCGGGGTTGAGTCGGCCGACGGCATGGGCGCTCATGTCGACGCGGCGATCGAGAAAAGAGGGGTCGGTCCACTGACCGATGGGGGTGAAGATGTCGCGATCGACGCCGTAGAAGGCGAAGCCGGGCGGGAGAACTCCGATGACCTGATAGGCCGTGCCACGGAGGGTGATGGATTGGCCGATGACGGCGGTTGATGCTGCGAATCTGCGTTTCCAGAATCCGCCGCTGAGGACAACAACGGGAGCGGCGCCGGGATGATCGTCATCCCGCGTGAAGGTGCGGCCGAGGACGGGCTGGACGCCGAGGGTGGGAAAGAATGCCGCGGAAACCATAAGGCCGTTGAGGCGCTCGGGCTTGGCAGTGCCGGTCAGGTTGTAGTCCTCATGACGGTACATCGCCATGGAGGCGAAGGTTTGGCTGGCCCGCTCCCAGTCGAGGAAGTTGGGGTAGCTGATCGGGGCGCGGTCGATGCCAGCATTTTTTTCGTAAATGGCTACGAGCTGCCCGGGGCTTGCGTAGGGCAGCGGATTGAGGAGCACGCCGTTGACGACGGAAAAGAGGGTGGTGTTGGCGCCGATGCCGAGAGCGAGGGTGAGGACTGCGATAGCCGTGAAGCCAGGGGATTTGATGAGCATGCGCAGGGCGTAACGCAAGTCCTGGAGCAGGATGGTCATGGCGGACCTCGTGGGTTATCAGCATCGTACCCCGGTCTGAACCAGAGTGGACAGTGGTCAGTGATCCGAGCACCCTTCGTCTATAATGAAGGGGCATCGCTATGAGCGAGAATTGCGCCTTTTGAGAGAGCCGTGTGCCCAGAGAAATTGCTTGTGGGCGGCGACGCTTTCCGGTATGCGCGTAGAGAGTAGAAGGCTTAAACCCACCCATGATTCGTTTCCTGCAGTCGAAAGACAATCGCCTCGTCAAAGCTTTGTTCATCGTCATCATTGCAGCGGCCTCGGTTTCGATGGTCGTTTACCTGATTCCCGGCCTGACGGGCCAGGGAGCCGTTTCGGCGGGCACATATGCGGTGGTATATCCGCACTGGTACAGCAAGTTCTTCGCCAGCGGCGAAGCGATCAGCCAGGAGAAGGTATCGGCACAGGCGCGGCAGCAGCTGCAACAGCGCAATCCGCAATATGCTTCGAACCCGATGATCGTGAGCCTGTTTGAGCAACAGGTGGGACAGCAGATGGTGCAGCAGCAGATTCTGCTGGCCGAGGCAGACAACCTGGGGATATCGGCGAACAACAATGACGTGCTGCAGTTTTTGCACCAGGGGCAGGCGGGGCAGGTGCTGTTTCCGAATGGCAAATTCATTGGACAGGACCAGTACGCCGCGCTGATCGCGGGCCGTTTTGACATGTCGGTGCCGGAGTTTGAAGAGAGTGTCCGCCATGACATCACCATTCAGCGGCTGCGTGCGTATGTGACCGCGGGCGTGACGGTGAGCGAGAAGGAAGCGCGCGGGGAGTATCTCAAGAAGGGGACCAAGATCAAGTTCGACTACGCGGTGATTTCGTCAGACGACATTCGCAAGTCGATCAATCCGTCGGACGCGGATCTGGAGGCATTCTTCAAGAAGAACTCGGCCCGCTATGCGAACGCAGTGCCGGAAGAGCGGACGATCAGCTACTTTGCGTTTACGCCGAACGATGTACCTGGGGGCGTGCAGCAGCCCACGCAGCAGGACATTGAGGGTTACTACAACGCGCACAAGAGCGAGTATTCGGTGCCGGAGCAGGCAAAGTCGCGGCACATTCTGATCCAGGTAGCGCCCGGCGCGGATGCGAAGACCGATGCGGCGGCGAAGGCCAAAGCCGAGGACATTCTGAAGCAGCTTCAGAATGGCGGAAACTTTGCCGATCTGGCGAAGAAGAATTCAGATGACCCGGGTAGCAAGGACTCCGGCGGCGAACTGGGTTTTGCGCAGCGCGGGCACATGGTGCCGGAGTTCGACAACGCGATCTTCACGCAGAAGATTGGCGATTACAAAATAGTGAAGTCGCAGTACGGCTATCACATTGTGCAGGTGGAAGAGCGGACAGCAGCGCACGCGCAGTCGCTTGCTGAAGTTCTGCCGACGATCCAGGCGACGCTGATTCGCCAGAAATCGACGGCGGCGCAGGATAGCTTTGCGCGCCAGCTAACCTCGGAGGCGATCAAGAACGGCCTCGAGAAGACGGCGGCAGCGCATCACCTGCAATTGGTGACGACGCCCCCCGTGAATGCACAGGGCGTGATTCCGGCACTTCCAGATGGATCGCAGTTGATTACTCATGCGTTTGGAGCGAAGCCGAGCGATCCGCCGCAGTCGGCAGCAACGGGCGAAGGGTATGCGATTTTCCAGGTGAAGAGCGTGATTGCGGCGCATGCGCCGACGTTTGCAGACTGGAAGAGCCACGTTGCAGACGACTATCGCAACGAACAGGTCCCTGCGTTGTTGAGCCAGAAGACAGCGGAATTGGCGGCCAAGGCGAAGGCGGAAAACGATCTTGCCAAAGCCGCGAAGGAGATGGGCGCGAGCTTCAAGACGAGCGACCTGGTGGATCAGACCGGGCAGGTTCCGGAGCTTGGCGCGGTAGGGCAGGTGGCTCCGCAACTGTTCGACCAGACGCCGGGCTCGATTACCGGGCCGATTAATGCTGGGAGAACCGGCGTGGTGGCGAAGCTGGTGGACAAGCAGCAGCCGAGCGACGCGGACATCGCGAAGAATCTCGACCAGACCAGGGACCAGCTTCTCGAGCAGAAGCGGCAGGAGGCTTTTGAGGTCTTCGCCAACACCATCATCAGCGATTACAAGAAGAAGAATCTCGTGCGCATCAGTGCGAAACAGCAGAGTCCGCTGACGGGCGAGTAGTTCGCATTGAGGTTTCGAGGGACAGGGCCCGCTTCCGACGATGGAAGCGGGCTCGTTGTTTATGGGGAAACTTGTTCGAGAAGAAAGGTAATCTCAGGGGCTAAAGCCCCAGGGTGTATTTGGCCCCTGTCGGCACGACTGAAAGTCGTGCCCTGACACGGTGCCGGAGTTTCAAGGGAGAATCTTCATCGGATCGTGACCTGACGCGGTGCGATAGTTCCCAGGGAGAATCTTCATCGGGTCGTGCCCCTGACACGGTGCGAAGTTTCAAGGAAGAATCTCACATCGGATCGTGCCCTGACACGGTGCGAAGTTTCAAGGGAGAATCGTACATCGGCCTTCGATGATTCCGTCTTCCGGAATCGGTTGCCTAGCTGGGACCGGAGATAATAGCGACATGGAATTCGGGCGTTCTTCCGGCGTTTTATTGCACATCAGTTCTTTGCCTTCGTATGGGGGTATTGGGGATCTTGGTCCAGCGGCTCATGAGTTCATCGAGTTTCTGGCGGCGGGGAAGCAGCACCTGTGGCAGGTGTTGCCGCTGTGTCCGACGGGATATGGGAACTCGCCATATGCGGGGTCGTCGGCGTTTGCCGGGAATCCCTACCTGATCAGCCTGGAGTTCCTGGTGGATTGGGGCTGGATCGGCGGAGATCGCATTGCGGGGCTTGCGGGTCGGAGCGGCAAGGTGAACTTCGACGAAGTGGAGACGCGGAAGCTGCCTTTGCTGTATGAGGCGGCAGGGAATTTTCTCGATCGCGGGCCGCACGATTCTGGACTTGCCGCGCAGTGGAAGCGTTTTGAGGAATTCTGCAGCGCCGAGTCTGGCTGGCTGACGGACTTCGCGATGTATGCGGAGTTGCGGCGGCGGTTCAACACGGGTGCGTGGACCCAGTGGCCGGAGGCCATCCGGCGGCGGGAACCGAAGGCGCTGGCGCAGGTGGCGGCGGAGTCGGGACGCATGCTGGCGCAGGAGCAGGTGCTGCAATTTGCGTTTGCGGTGCAGTGGACGAATCTGCGGGCGGCGGCGGAACAGCACAAGATTCGCATCCTGGGCGATGTGGCAATTTTTGTGAACATGGATTCGGCGGATGTGTGGACGCATCCTGACATCTTTGAGCTGGATGAGGATCTGCGGCCGATTCATATCGCAGGTGTTCCGCCCGATTATTTTTCGCCGACGGGGCAGCGATGGGGGAATCCGCTGTACCGATGGGACGTGCTGCGTGCGCGTGGGTTTGATTGGTGGATCGATAGGGTTCGCAGGTCGCACGATGTGTACGACATGATACGGCTCGATCATTTTCGGGGGTTCGAGGCATACTGGTCGATTCCTGCGGATGAGGAGACGGCGATCAACGGAACCTGGGTGAAGGCGCCGGGGCTTGAGTTGTTTCGCGCGCTGGAAGCGGCACTGGGACCGCTGCCGTTGGTAGCCGAGGACCTGGGGTTGATTACGCCAGAGGTCAAAGCGCTGCGCCTGGAATTGGGGATGCCCGGAATGCGTGTATTGCAGTTCGGATTTGGAGACAAGGGCTCGCACATGCACTTGCCGCACCAGTTTGATCCCGGAATGGTTGCGTACACGGGCACACATGATAACGACACCACGCCGGGGTGGTGGAAAACACTGGGAAAGAGGGAGCGCGCGTCGGTTGAGGCGCTGGTTGGGCCAGTGAATGATCGACCGACGTGGCCGCTGATTCGCGCGGCGGCGGGAAGCGTGGCCGAGATTGCGATTGTGCCGGTGCAGGATCTGCTGGAACTCGGGTCAGAAGCGCGGATGAACACGCCGGCGGTACCGCAAGGGAATTGGAGCTGGCGCGTGCCGGAAGGGAGCTGGACGGCAGAGCTGGCGGCCAAGGTCGCGGCAATTGTCGATATCACGGACCGCGACAATGATCCACTTGAGTCGAAGGGTGCCGATTCGGGCGAGACCAAAGTGTGAGGGATAGTTCGAAGTCTGTGGTGAACTGGATTTCGGGAAATGCATCTCTCAGGGGCTAAACGGGCTGCGGAAAAATCGGAAAGATATGGCGAATCGGCGAAAGAAGGTCCCTCAGCGGCTAAAGCCGACGATGATCTTGTGCTGCTTACGGCACGACTAAAGTCGTGCCCGGACGCAAATGGGGTCCATGCGCGAGTCTTTCCGCAGTCTGCAAGGCCCCAGTAATTTCTGAGCCTTTACGGCACGCGACCCAGGGGATACCCCGAGTCGTGGCCTTTCAAATCAAGGCTTTCACCCAAAAGCCGTAGCGCGCGACCTATGTCAATTCCTCCGAACTTGTTATCCTTGCCCCACATGGAAACTGCGGCGATTCAGACCCTTGGGCTCACGCGACGCTTCGGCGCGCTGACCGCGGTCGAGGACGTAACGTTTACGGTGGCAACCGGTCAGTTTTTCGGGTTCCTCGGGCCAAATGGCGCGGGCAAGTCAACCACCATCAAGATGCTGACGGGGCTGCTGGAGCCGACGGCGGGCACGATTGAGATTCTGGGCAAACCGTTCAGCGCGGGAGCGCTCGATCTGAAGCGCCAGATTGGCGTGGTTCCGGAAGGAATGGCGCTGCTGGGGCGGCTGACGGCGCCGGAGTACCTGCGCTTTGTGGGGCGGATGTACGGGCTGGAGCGCGAGACGGTGAATCGCCGGACAGAGGAACTCCTGGAGTTCATGCAACTGGCGGACGAGCGCCGCAAACTGGTCACGGATTTCTCGCACGGCATGCAGAAAAAACTGGCGCTTGCGGCGGCGGTGATTCACGGTCCAAAGGTGCTGTTTCTTGATGAACCCTTTGAAGGCGTGGATGCGATCGCGGCTGGGATGTTGAAGACTATGCTGCAGGGAATGATCAATCGCGGGGCAACAATCTTTTTAACGACGCATGTTCTGGAAATTGTGGAGCGGCTTTGCACGCACGTCGCGATCATCCACAAGGGACGGTTGGTCGCCAACGGGTCGATCGAAGATCTGCGCACCGGTGTGGCCAGCACACTGCCCGGAGCAGAGACCGAGCAGAAGTTGACGCTTGAAGAGATATTTCTCTCGATCGTGGGCGCAACCGGGCAAGAATCGGCGCAGGAACTTTCATGGCTGGCATAGCGCACGTCGAAGACGCCGCTGCAGGCTCACGCGGCCCGCTCGGCCAAATGGCGCGCCGGCAGTATGCGGCGCTGGTGACCATGCGGTGGCGCATGGTGGCCAACAATGTGCGCTCGGTGCAGGGCGCTTTCGAATTCGGCGCGCGGGGGGTGGCCCTTGTTATCTATTCCATCATGGGTCTGGCGCTGGGCTTCGGGCTTGGCGCGGGCGCGTACTCAGTGTTATCGAGCGGACATCTGCAACTGATTTCCGCCTTGTTCTGGACCATATTTCTGGTTTGGCAGGCGCTGCCTATCGCCCTGGCATCGTTCCAGGAGCAATTCGACCTCAGCGGGCTGTTGCGCTTTCCAGTGAACTTCGGCTCGTTCTATGTGCTGAACGTGGTCTTCGGGCTGGTGGATGTGCCGACGATCCTGGGGAGCATCTGCTGCCTGGGAATCCTGACTGGCGTGACGCTGGCGCGGCCCGCGCTGTTCGGCTGGACGGCATTTGTGCTGGCGATTTTCGCGCTGTTCAATATTCTGCTGGCGCGGACCGTGCTGGCGTGGGTAGATCGCTGGCTGGCCAAGCGCAGGACGCGGGAGGTTGTAAGCGCAATCTTCCTTTTGCTGATGTTGAGCCTGCAACTGCTGAATCCAGCGCTCCGCCACGAGAGCAGGCACCACGGCGCGAGGAATCCAATCACTAACCCGGTTGGAACTGATGGGTTCAATGAGCTTCCTGGGTGGCTAAAATCTGCGTTTGCTGTCGTACCGTGGTTGCCGCCGGGCGTGGCCGGCAGCGGACTGTATCTGCATGCGTCAGGAGACGCGCCCGCGGCGATCGAGTCGCTGGGGGTTCTGTCTCTCTACATCCTGGCAACCGGTGCGCTGCTGGGGGTTCGGCTTCACGCGGAGTATCGCGGCGAGAAGCTGAGCGACGCGCCGTCGGCGCAAAAGAGGACCGCGAGCGACAGCAAATGGCTGCTCGACGGTTCGGGGCCAGTTGCAGCGGTTATCGAAAAGGAACTTCGCACTGTCCCGCGATCGATGCCCCTGCTGTTTGCCATTGGAGCACCGCTTCTTACGGTGCTGGTGATCAGCACGGTATTTCGCAACGGGGCGATGGGCGGACGGCCGTTTCAGCTGGCGTTTCCGCTGTGCGTCTGCTATGCGCTGCTGGGGTTTACGCAGATGATCTTTAACAATCTGGGGGCGGAAGGGACCGGTATTCAGATGCTGTTTCTTTCTCCCACACCCATCCGGCAGGTGTTGCTGGCAAAGAATCTCTTCCACGGAGCGCTGTTTGTTTCGGTGGCATTTCTGGCGGGCGTTCTGGCGACGCTTCGACTGGGGCCGCCGAGTTGGACGCTGCTGGCGGCAACGGCAGCGTGGGTGTTGTTTGCTCTGCCGACGAATCTTGCGGCCGGTAATCTGCTTTCGCTGACGATGCCGTACCGGGTGAATCTTGGGCGCATTTCACGGCAACGGGGATCGCAGGCCAGCGCATTGGTGAGCATGCTGATCCAGGCGATTGTGATGGGCGCCGGTGTGGCCGTGCTTGCAATCTGCACGTTTTTCGGTAAGCGCTGGCTTGCGGCGCCGTGTCTCCTGGTGATGGCAGGTGTGTCGCTGGTGGTCTTAATGCGCGTGCTGGCGCATGCGGATGTGCTCGCCAATCGCAACCGGGATAATTTAATCGGGACGCTGGCTAAGACCGAATAGCGCGACGCGCGAGCAAGATGGCGCCGTCCCTACGGGACTCCATTTGTTCTCGGGATCCGATTTCCCCACGCTAAAAGCGCGGGGCTAACGAACAATGCGCCTCCGGCGCGTTTCATGCTGCTACCGCAGGTCGGTGTCGTGGGTGGGGAGCGCCAACGAACGGAGCGCCTCCGGCGCGTTTCATGCATCGCGTTCGGCAAAAGCCGGTGGACGACTCATTCTGCATGAGATTCAGTGATTGTGGTGCGAGACAGTTTTCCCTCGCGAATTCGGGGATTGGCGGAAAATCTGAACCAGTCGCGGTTTTTTGGCGTAATTTGGTTCAGCCGGTTTAATAATCGGCTGGTTCCAACGTCATCTCTATGAACAGTCAGAAAGGTCAGCCCGTGGCAACTGCCAGTCCAACCCTGCCGGCGGTGGAGATGCAACAGAGTCTTTCCGAGCTGTTTGCTCTGCATCATCGACGCGTCTTAATGGCTGCCTATCGCATTACGGGCAGCATGGCGGATGCGGAAGACGTGGCGCAAAGCGTATTTCTGCGATTGGCTTCGGGTAGCGAATTTGCGGTGAACAACGCTGGGAGCTACCTGTACCGCGCGGCCATTAATGGGGCGCTCGACCTGTTGCGGCGGAGGACTGCCGCAGCAAACGAACCGCTCGATTCGGCAGCGGCATTTGCATCGCAGGGACGCGGCTCGCGGCCAGAAGCCGAGGCAGCAAGCAGCCAACTGGTGCAGTGGTTGCGGACGGCACTGGGCGACCTTAGCCCGCGGGCGGCTGAGATGTTCACGCTGCGATATGTGGAAGAGCTGGACAATCGCGAGATTGCCTCGCTGATGAACGCGTCGCAGGCCGTGGTGGCAGTGACGCTGCACCAGGCGCGAGCGAAGCTGAAGAAGCGGCTAGTAGAGATGGAACGGGGGAAGCGATGAAGAACCACGACGAAGTTTTGCTGGACAGTGCGACCCAGGCGATGCGGGATGCTGAGCCTGAGGCTGGTCAGATTTCCGCTGCAGCCGAGAAGGTTGCTGGCAAGCTGGGTATTGCGTTTGCGGAGTCAGCGTCGATTGAGAGCTGCGAGGACGTGCGCTCGTTGTTCAGCGCCTATCGCTCTGGGAGGTTGGCTGAAAATCGCGCGCTCCTGGTGAAGGCGCATTTGCGCGAGTGCGGAGTATGCCTGCGTCGATTCCATTCCGGCTCTGGTGCGGTCGACTGGTCAACGCCGAAGGCGATGCCGGCGCGGGCGCGTATGCAGCCATGGGTGATGAAGTGGGCGATGGCGGCGTCGCTGGCCGTAGCAGCGACGGGGCTGTTTGTATACAGGACGTACTGGCAGATTCCGCCGGGAGTGCGGGCGGAAGTGCAGTCGATCGATGGATCGGCCTCGCTGATTACGGACAACGGCGATCGGCTGCTGGCGGCGGGTACCGAGTTGAAGGAAGGCGATGAACTGAGGACATCGGGCGGGTCGCATGCGGTGCTGCGGCTGGCGGATGGTTCGACGGTAGAGATGAACGAGCGCAGCGCGGTGAGCGTGGGCGCGCGCGGTCGCAATATGACGGTGGATCTCGATCACGGGGCGGTGATCGTGAGGGCTGCGCACCGGACTTCGGGTCATTTGTATGTGAAGACGGACGACTGCAGTGTTGCCGTGACGGGTACCGTGTTCTCAGTAAATGCAGGCATCAAGGGATCGCGCGTGGCGGTTTTGCAGGGCGCTGTCGAAGTGGCGCATGCCGGTGTGACGTCGACAGTCCATGCGGGCGATGAATATACCTCTACGCAGAATCTTGCGCCCGAGTCGGTGAGCGAGCAGGTGGCGTGGAGTCCGAATCACGAACAGTACATCGAACTGCTGGCGCAATTCTCAACGTTGCAGCATCGCATCGGGCAGATTCCGATTCCGCAGCGGTATGGGAGCGATCTGCTGGATCGGATGCCGGGAGATACGCAGCTTTACGTGAGCATTCCGAATATCGGGGATTTTGTAAGCCAGGCGAAGACGATCTTCGAGGATCAGCTTAAGCAAAGCCCGGTGCTGCAGCAGTGGTGGAGCAGGGGCAAGCAGGATAAGACAGCCGAGATGGATGCACTGGTGAACAAGGTGCACGATCTGAGTTCTTATCTCGGGGACGAGATGGTGGTTGTGGCTCTGAAGCAGCAGGCCGGCAATGGGTTCGCCGTGGTGGCCGATGTGCAACGCAGCGGCGTGGCTGACCTGTTGAAGCAGCAGTTTGCCAAGGGCACTCCTGGCACGTTGACCGTTCTTGACGAGAGCGCACTGGGCGGAGCAGCCGCGGGCCAAAAAGGAGATGGCGCGTATGCGCTGGTGCGGGAGAAGGAAGTGGTCTTCTCGAACAGCATCGACACACTGAAGACGATTGATGCGCAACTGAATGCTGGCTCGAGCGGGTTTGCGGTAACGGATTTCGGTCAGAGGATCAAGGCAGCTTACGATCGCGGCGCGGGCGTGATTCTTGCGGCGAACCTGCAACAGATGCTGGCTGGGGCGGAGAGTCATGGGGCAAAGAGGGGTGATGCGTTTCTCGAGCAGTCGGGCATAAGCGGGGTGCGCTACCTCATCGCCGAGCATCGCGAGTCGAATGGAACTCCGGAAAATCATCTGAATCTGCAGTTCTCCGGCCAGCGGCAGCGCGTAGCTTCGTGGCTGGGCAGCCCGGCGCCGTTGGGTTCGCTGGACTTTGTTTCGACCAATGCGGCATTCGCGGTCGCCGGCGTATCCAAGGAACCCACGGCGATTGTGGATGACCTGATGGCCATGATGTCGGCGGACAAGAACGGCACGGATGAGCTGAACAAGGCGCAGACTGAGCTTGGCATTGATATTCGCAACGATCTTGCCGGGAACCTGGGCGGGGAGTTCCTGTTCGCACTGGATGGGCCGGTTCTGCCGACGCCGTCGTGGAAGGCTGTGATCGAAGTGCGCGACTCTGCGCGGTTCGAGACGACGCTGGAGCAACTGGTGACGGCGGTGAACAATCATGTGCAGGATAAAGGTGGACACGCCGTGACGATTGACGCGAGCGAGGCGGGCGGGCAGACTTTTCATAGTGTGCACAATTCGTCCACCGGTGTCGTGGTAGCGGAGTACACCTATGCCGATGGGTACATGATTGTTGCACCGACACGGGCACTGCTGATGGATGCGCTCCGCGCGCATACGACCGGGGACACACTGGGGCGTTCGGCAAGCTTCAAGGCTCTGCTGCCGGTAGATCAGAATGAGAACTACTCGGCGGTGGCGTATCAGAATCTGGGGCCGGTGTTGACGCCTTTGCTATCGCACATGAGCGGCGAGTCGGCGGATGCCTTGAAGAAGCTTGCTTCGGATGCGCATCCAACGGCGATCTGCGCCTGGGGCAAGGACGCAGGGATAGAGGTAGCGAGCAACAGCAACCTGTTCGGATTCGATTTTCTGACTCTCGGCAGCCTGTTGCATTCAGGCAACAAACAAGCTGCTCCCGCTGCGGAACAAATGCAGTGAGCAGCACGTAAGAGAAGACATGGGCGTGATCCAACTTGATCGACTGGAGGTGCGGCTTGGCGGCCGCACCGTCCTCAATGGATTGACGGGAGAGCTACGCGGTCACGCTATCGGATTGTTGGGGCCAAACGGCGCTGGAAAATCGACGCTGATCAATACACTCCTTGGGTTTCACGAGCCCTCCGGCGGGGTCGCAAAAGTGCTTGGCCTGGATGCACGGGTGGATCGCATGCGGATCCGCCAGAGCGTCGGCTACATGCCGGAGAACGATTCCTTCATCGGCAATATGGACGGCGTACGGTTTGTGCGCTACATGGCGGAGCTTGCGGGGCTGCCTCCGGCTGAGGCGCTGGAGCGCGCGCACGAAGCTTTGTTCTATGTTGGACTGGGCGAAGTGCGCTATCGCAAGATCAGCACCTATTCGCTGGGGATGAAGCAACTGATCAAGCTGGCGCAGGGGTTGGCACATGGGCCCAAACTTCTGATCCTGGATGAGCCGACGAACGGACTTGATCCTACGGCACGCCAGCGCATGATTCAACTGATCAAGGACATTCGCAAACAGGGCGGCACCCATCTGCTGATCTCGTCGCACCTGCTGCGCGATATCGACGAGACGTGCGACGAAGTGCTGATTCTGAACAAGGGCCGCATCGCCGCGATTTCGAATATCGAAGAGGAGCGGCGGTCGCACAAGCACTTCATCGAGATGGAGATGATCGGCAGCACGGAGGCATTTGCGCAGAAGATGCAGTCGCTCGGATGCGAGTGCGCGAGTTTTCCCGGTGGCCGCGTGAAGCTGGTAATGCCGGATGCTCTGAGCGCGCAGGACTTGTATCGGACGGCGGCAGAGTTTGGCGTGCAGATCAGGCGCATTCAGCAGCGACGAGATTCGCTTGAGGATATTTTCCTGCGGGCGATGGAGTACGAGGGAGGCAGGGTAGATCATGTCGGTGTTTAATCATGATTACCGGCCCTATGAAGGCCGACTGACTCCGCTAGGGTCGCGTCCGCTGGTGCTGGCGCGGTATGCGCTCAATGAGGCGTGGTCGTCGAAGATCACGATCGGGCTGTTTGTGCTTTCGCTTCTGCCCTGCCTGGTGGACCTGGTGATTATGTATGTGGCGGATAATCCCATGGCGCGGGCGCTTATTGCGCGCGGGGCGCCGGCACTCGATATCAATGAGACCTTCTTTTTGCGCGTTCTGGAGACGCAGTGCTGGTTTGCACTGGTGTTGGCGGCGTGGATTGCGCCACGGCTGGTGTCGTTCGACCTTGGCGATAACGCGCTTCCGATTCTGCTGAGCCATCCCATTTCGCGCTTCGGCTATCTGCTGGGCAAGTTTTTCGCGCTGGCTCTCTCGCTTTCCTACGTCACCTGGGTTCCGTGTCTGATCCTGTTTGTGTATCAGTGCTACGCTTCGCCGCAGCCTTGGGGGATGGCGCATTTGTCTCTCGCACTGGGCATTTTCGCGGGCGCGGCGGTGTGGGTTCTTCTGCTCTCAATGGTGGGGTTAGCGGTATCGGCCTGGGTGAAGTGGCGGGTGATTGCGACGGGGGCGATTTTTGCGGTGGTGTTTGTTCCGGCGGGCGTGGGCGGAATGGCCAGTTTAATTCTGCGGACCAGGTGGGGATTGCTGCTGAATCTTCCCTTCATGATGTCGGAACTTTGGCAACGGATGTTAGGCGCGCCCGTGCCGATCCGGATGAATGAGCGGTTTATACTGCCGACATTTCCGATGGTGGTGACGCTGGTCATCGCGTGTCTGCTGTGCGTTGCGGTGTTGAATGCGCGGATCCGTGCGCGCGAGGTGGTGCGCGGATGAACGCAGTGACAGACACAATTCGTTTCGAAAATGTCTCAAAGTTTTATGGCGAGGTACTCGGCGTGAACCGGGTTTCGCTGACCATGACCCCGGGGATCACGACGCTGGTGGGGCCGAATGGGTCAGGCAAGACCACACTGATGAACCTGATGACAGGGTTGGTGCAGCCCTCGCGCGGGTCCGTCTCTGTGCTCGGGCTGTCGCCGTCGAACGCGACGGAGTTTTTTTGCAACGTCGGGTATTGCGCACAATTCGATTCGTTCCCACGCGGGTTGAGTGGCTTTCAATTTGTGCTGGACAGCCTGATGCTCTTTGGCATGAGCGAGGAAGATGCGCATGCCCTGACGGCGGAGGCTCTCGAGCGTGTTCAGTTGGACGGCGAGGCGGCGCATCGCAAGATTGCCGGGTACAGCAAGGGCATGCGGCAGAAGATCAGGCTGGCACAGTCGATCGCGCATCATCCGCGTGTACTGGTGCTGGATGAGCCGCTGAATGGGCTGGACCCAATGGCGCGCGCGGAATCGCTGGCGTTGTTCCAGGAACTGGGGCGGCAGGGGATGCACGTGGTGATCTCAAGCCACATTCTCGATGAGGTGGATCGCATCTCGGATCGAGTGGTGCTGATCACGGGCGGCTATCTCATCGCGCAAGGGAACATTCACGAGGTGCGGAAGGAAGTACGCGACAAGCCGATGCAGGTGCTGATTCGCTGCGAGAGCCCGGAACTGCTGGCGTCGAAGATGTTTGCTGTGAATCACTGCGTGGAGGCGCGGCTGCATGCGGATGGGCACGGTGTGTTTCTGCGTACAGGGGATATCGACGAGTTTTACCGGCTGCTGAACGAAATTGCCGCTGAGGGATTGGTGAAGATTGATGCGGTGGCTCCGGCCGACGACAACGCAAACGCCATCTACCAGTACCTGATTGGTTCAGACGGGAGCGCCTCATGATGCAGCAGAGTCTGGGAAGCGCGATCGGCACCCTGCGGCAACAGCCGTGGTCGTTGTGGTGGGTCCAGGCGCGTCGTTTGACCCGGATCGAGATCAGGCGCAACCTGTTTACGCGACGGGCGTGGTGGATTTATTTTCTTGCATTCATTCCGGCGATTATCATCTTGATCCACCTGCTTATAGATACACATTCCGGCTTTGGCATGGGCGATGACACCGCGGTGCTTGCGGGCGTGGTGCAGCTCTATTATGTGCGGCTGGGAATCTTCTTCGGGTGTCTTGGAATTTTTTCGCGTCTGATTCGCGGCGAGATGATCGAGCGGAGCCTGCACTATTACCTGCTGTCGCCGGTACGTCGTGAAGTGATTCTGCTCTCGAAGTTCTTTGCGGGCGCCGTGAGCGCGGTTTTGCTGTTTGGCGTTGCGGTTATTGCTGACTTTGTGCTGATGTATGCGGGATACGGCGCGGCGGGCCGGGACTTCATGATGCACGGGGCGGGGTTGGGACAGATTGAGGCATACCTGCTGATCGTAGTGCTGGGCTGCCTGGGGTACGGATCGATCTTCCTGCTGCTGAGCCTGATGTTTCGCAATCCCATGCCCGGAGCGATGCTGCTGCTTGGGTGGGAGGCGATCAATCCGGTGTTGCCTTCGCTGCTGCAGAAATTCAGCGTGGCCTCGTACCTGCGTCACCTGATGCCGGTCAGCGTGCCGGCGGAGGGTGTGTTTGCGCTGCTGACCGTGGAGACCGAGCCCGTATCGGCATGGGTGGCGGTGCTGGGTCTGCTGGCGCTGATCGCGATGGTGCTGACGTATACGTGCTACCGGATGCGGCGGCTGGAGATTCGGTACACGACCGAGTAATTCTCCCGAGGGGTAAAGCGTCCTTCAGGGGCCCAAGCCGAGACATTGTCGGGAAGTGTGGGCACGACCAACAGCTTGATGAAAAAGTCCAAGTTTTGAATGACGCATCGCACAGGGGCTGAAGCCCGACACTCATTTTGCTGCATTTGCGGCCTGGCTGAAGCCATGCCCTTGTTACAAAACAGTGGGTTCGTCGAATTTTCAGCAAGCTGCAAAGTCATGCCCTTTCAAAACTGCTCGATACGAATTGAAGGGCCGCTATGATCCGACAATCATCTTCTTCAAGCCATTGAGGCGGCGAGGGCTTTGACGCCGCGGAGATCGATTTTTCCCGTGCCGAGGATGGGCAGCGCGTCCACATGAAAGAACGCGCCGCTGCGAGGTTTCCATAGAGCGGGAAGATCGCACTGCGCAAATTTCTCAATCACAGGTGCCAGCTTTTCGGTTGAGAGCGTGGAGATGACGACGATACGCTCGCCTTTCTTTTCATCGGGCAACGCGGTGACGGCGAATACCTGCTCGGTTACGCCCGCTAGTTCCTGCAGTTTGTCTTCAATGCGGATGTGCGGCACCATCTCGCCGCCGATCTTGCTGAAGCGCGAGAGGCGATCGGTGATGGTGAGGAAACCGTCTTCTTCCATGATGGCGACGTCGCCGGTGGTGTACCAGCCGTCGTGCAGGACCTCGGCGGTTTTTTCGGGCTTTCCGAGATAACCCTTCATCACATTCGGGCCTTTGACGAGGAGCATGCCGGGAGTGCCGGGAGCGACGGGCTGGCCGGTGTCGATGTCAACGACGCGGACGGTGACTCCGGGCAACGGGTGTCCGATTTTTCCTCGGCGTGCGCCGACCTGCCGGAATCCTGGAGCGCGGAAGTCTCGGCCGTTGACGGTGACCACGGGCGAGCACTCCGTGCAGCCATAGCCCTCGAGCGGGCGGATGCCGAAGGTGTCTTCGAAGGCCATGGCGACGCGATCGGCGAGCTTTTCTGCGCCGACCAGGACATATTGCAGGCTGCCGAAGCTTTCAGGCGAACAGCGTCGCATGTAGGCCTGCAGGAAGGTTGGGGTGGCGATGAGGAAGGTGACTCGATACTGCGCGACTAATTCGCCGATGACCTTGGTGTCGAGCGGATTGGGGTGATAGACGACGCCGACGCCGTTCGCGGCGGGCATCCATAACGCAGCCATAAATCCGAAGGAGTGGAAGAAGGGCAGGATGCCGAGGATTTTGTCGTGTCCATCGAGCATGAAGACTTGCGCGACCTGTTGGATGTTGGAACCGATGTTGTAGTGCGAGAGCATTACGCCCTTAGGGTCGCCGGTGCTGCCGCTGGAGAAAATTACGGTCGCGAGATCGTCGACGTTGCGTTTGCCAGGTGCGGCGCCGATAGCCTTGCGCAGAAGGGTCTGCGGCATGGTGGATGCGAGCAGTAGTGCGACGAGCTTCTCCGTAGCGCGCGGAGACTGCAATACATCTTCGAGGAAGAGGGTGCGTCCGGGAATTTCAAGCTTGGGGAAGCGCTCGACAAAGGCTTTTGAGGTGATGACGACATCGACGTCGCATTGTTTTGCGCAGGAAGCGATCACCTCGCTCGACGCGGTGTAGTTGAGGTTGACGGGGACGCGGCCGAGCAGCGTGAGTGCATAGTTGGTGAGGGCTCCGCCGACAGAGGGCGGCAGGAGTAATCCGATCATCTGGCGGTCGCCGATGGCGGGGCGAAGTCGGCGGGCGATGTAGATGGTTTTGGTGAGGGCGGAGAAGAAGCGGACCTTGGGCGTTTTTCCGTCGGCCATCATGAAGCGCAGGGGGAAGCGGCGCGCGGTGCGGACAAAGGCGCGATCGAGGGTGCGCATGCGGCGCTTGCGTTCGCGGAAGGCTTCAGCCTGGAGTTCCTGCACGGCGGCGCGGACGGAGATGGCGGAAGATGTAGGCGGCATGGGCGCGCCGAAGCTTACGGTGACCGGGTAGGGAATGCGGTGGGGAATCTTCCAGAGGAAACGGCCACGCTCAAAACTGAAGATGCTACCCCACACGCCGTCGAGATTGACGGGGATGATGGGGACTTCGACGCCTTTCATAATCCGCTCGAGGCCGCGACGGAAGGGAAGCATCTGGCCGGTGCGCGTGATCTGGCCTTCCGCGAAGATGCAGACGATTTCATCCTGGCGCAGCGCGTCGCTTGCGGTGCGCAGAGAGCGGATCATCTCGCGGGGACGCTGTTCGCTGGAGATGGGAATGGCTTTCATCATGCTGGCGAAGGGCTTAATGATGCGGTTGTCGTAGATGCCCTTGTACATGAGGAAGCGGATGGGCCGGTCGGTCGAGGCGATGAGGAGCGCCACGTCAACGAAGGACATGTGATTGCAGACGAGAAGCGCGCCGGTTCTTTCAGGGAAGTTGTCGCGGCCGAGAACTTTGACGCGGTAGATGGTGTGGGTAACGAAGAAGAGGATGAGACGGCCAAACCACTCGGGCAGCAGGATGAGAACGTAGACCGTGCCGGCGGCGGTGATGACCGAGGCGGCAAGCATGATGCCGCGCGGATTGAGATGGACGAATTTTGTGAAGACGAAGTAGGCGCCGGAAGAGAGCGCAATGCCGACGAAGGAGAGCAGATTGGAAGCGGCGATGATGCCGCCCTTGTTTTCTTCGGCGGGACGATGCTGGATGAGCGCGTTCACGGGGACGGCGAAGAATCCGGCCCAGAAACCGAGCGTGCCGAGCAGGATTGCGGAACCAACAAAGCCGACGTGCATGGTGCCGAGGGCGATGCCGGTGCAGGTCATGCCGATGGAGCCGAGCGGGATGAGGCCGTACTCAATCTTGTTGCCGCTTAGCAGGCCGGCGATCATGCTGCCGATACCGATGCCGACGGCTAGAGAGGCGTTGAGATAGCCGGTCTCAGTCTGGCCGATATGCAGAACATCGGGACCGAAGACGATGATGGTGGAGAAGAGCAGCGAGCCGAGGAACCAGAAGTAGGTGTTGCCGAGAACCGCGAGGAAGAGAGGCTGATCGCGGCGCATGAGCGTGATCTGCTGCCAGAGATCGCCAATGAAGTTGAGGCGGAATTTCTTGTCGGGTGCGGCGGGGGGAACGTGGTCGATGCCGAAGCTGGTGGCGAGGCCTGCGCAGGCTAGGGCGAGGAGCGCATATCCGGCGTAGACTTCGTGGCCATGGAAATGCTCGGCCATGGCGGCACCGGTGATAGTTCCGATGATGATGGCGAGGAAGGTGCCGAGTTCGATGACGCCATTGCCCCAGGAGAGGCGCTTGGCGGGGAGCAATTCAGGAAGAAGGCCGTATTTGGACGGACCGAAGAGCGCGGCCTGCGTGGCAACGAGCCCGAGCGCGACGAGCGTGAGCGGCTGCAGATGGAGGGCGAGGCCGGCAGTGGCGATGGTCATGGCGCCGATCTCCATGACCTTGGTCCAGATGGTGACCTGGCGTTTGCTGAAGTGGTCGGCGAACCAGCCGCCGGTCATGCTGAAGAGCACGAAGGGCATGGAGAAGAGGAAGGTGATGATGGAGACGAAGGTGTCGCGCTCGTCATTGCGCAGGCCCATGCCGACGATCATGGCGAGAAGAAGATTGCGCAGGATGTTATCGCTGTATGCGCCCTGGAACTGCGTAGCGATCAGCGCCCAGAAGCCGCGCTCGCTATGCTGCACTTCAGGCCCGTTGGGGGGCTGTACGACTGCGGTATCTTCAGATGGCATAGTGTGTCCGGGTGGGTAGCGATGATTATAGTGCGGGTCGGCCCACATGAGATGAAACAAAGGTGTCAGTGTTCGGAGACGGACCAGCAAACATAATCCAGCCTGCTGGCCAGGGAAGGAGCACTTGTGGGAACCCGATTCATGATTGGTGCATTGTTGGTGGTTCTTGCCACAGGGC
Source organism: uncultured Acidobacteriaceae bacterium (assembly GCA_963838295.1). Taxonomy (GTDB): domain Bacteria; phylum Acidobacteriota; class Terriglobia; order Terriglobales; family Acidobacteriaceae; genus Telmatobacter. The sequence goes on along the minus strand of CAWIQS010000013.1, from coordinate 1,153,997 downwards.
TGCTGTGCCAGTCACCGCAGCCGCTCGCTCTCAGCGGGGATTATCCCTTTACTCACGACCCATCTATCGCTCGGGAAGGCGATACGTACTCTTTATTCGCCACGACATCTCGCGACGACCAGGGACAGCTTCCAATCCGCTGCTCACACGACCTTCTGGCATGGAAACGATGCGGGTATGTATTTGACAGTATTCCGGCGTGGATTCGCGAGGCGAGCCCCACCACGCATGAATTGTGGGCGCCCGATATCTCATATTTCCGAGGCAAATACCACCTGTACTATGCCTATTCCTCTTTTGGCAGCAATACGTCAGGCATCGCGCTGGCAAGCAATGAAACGCTCGATCCGCAGAGCCCGCGCTACCACTGGAAGGACGAAGGCCTCGTGCTGAAGTCGACGAAGGCAGATGAATTCAATGCCATCGATCCCAACATTGTTCTCGAGAAGCGGGGACATGCGTGGCTAAGCTTCGGAAGTTTTTGGAGCGGCATCAAGATGCGCCGCATCGATCCCGTCACTGGCAAGACATCCGCCGCCGATTCAACCTTATATTCGCTCGCCGCACGCGCAATGCCCGATCGGGCGGCACCGGCAAAACCGGGTCTGCCCGCAAACTGGCAGGCGATTGAGGCGCCTTTCATCGTCAGGCACGGCAACTTCTATTACTTGTTCGTCTCATTCGATTTGTGTTGTCGCGGCAGGGCGAGCACTTATCGCATCATGGTTGGACGATCGCGCCATGTCATGGGACCCTACGTCGACCAAAAAGGCAATCCGATGCTGAAGGGCGGTGGCACGCAGTTGCTCGCGGCCAATAATCGCTGGCTCGGTCCCGGAGGAGAATCCGTGCTTCAGCGAAGTGAAGGAGACATCCTGGTCTTTCACGCCTACGACGCCGTCACGGGCAAGCCCGCACTTCAGATTTCCACGCTGACCTGGCAAAACGGTTGGCCCCAAGCTGCCCTGGGAACTGTTGGAGAATCGAAATGAGCGGCTTAAACGGGAGCCAGGTTGTCAGGAATTGTGATCTATGTCACTCCTAACTTGGTGCATTAGTCACGTGATATAAATCACATATTTAATCGTTAGAGAATTGATTAGTAATTTCATTTCGGGAAGTTTCATACTTATCTTATAACGTGATTCGATACATACAGATGCAGATAAGTTGTGTTGACACAAAAGGGCTATTTAACCATTTAGTTCAAGCTATTACAGTTTGTCTGTATTCAATCCTTACTTATCAAGGTGCGACTTATTCTGGAGTGATTCGCGCCCTCGCCGATGGGGATGATATGGGATCAAAATCGAAATGCAAGGGCCAAGAAAATGATTCAGGTAAATGTGTGTTCATCCAGTGCTGAAAAGTGCTCAACAAGTAATCCATTGATCTTCGGAAAGATATCCAAACCAAACCAAACTATCCTCAATAGGTTCCGTGCTGTGCTGAAATCCAGACAGGATGGCGGAGCGCTGGTCGAGTTCGCATTGATCGCTCCGCTCATGCTGGGGTTAATCGGTGGCATGTTCTCATTCGGATTCGCCTTCTTCACTTATTCCCAGCTTACCAACGCAGTGGATATAGGCGCGCGCACTCTTGCTGTGAGTAGAGCGACGAATTCCGATGGTTCAACCCCAGACCCGTGCATCACTGCTTCTTCAGCGATCGTAGCCGCAGCTCCTGTTCTGAATCCGTCGAAGATTACGCTCAGTTTTTCTCTCAATTCGAATTCGATTCCGAATCTGAGCCAGGGTAGTTGGACATGTGTAAATGGAGAGGCGAACCTTGTGGCCGGCTCAACCGCGCAGGTAACAGCTTCCTATCCCTACAGCATGAATTTCTTCGGGTATAGACCGGTTGTGCTGACCCTCAAGGCGCAGTCGACCGAACTGGTGCAGTGACCAAAAACGTTGTTTTGGAACGTGGAGCGACGGAGTAAGCGATGAAAGCTATTAGCAAGTCACCCTGCTTTGGGGTTCTTGACGACGAAACCGGTCAGATCATTCCCTGGGTTGGTTTTATGATGGTTGTCATTCTCGGAATGGGCGGACTGGTTTTGGACGGCAGCCGTATCATTCTGATTCACCGCCAACTGCAATCCGCGACAGATGCGGCTGCGCTGGCCGGAGCGCGAGTGATGCCCGATGGCGACTACAATGGAACGGCACTTTCGTATAGCGCGGTTTCGGGTAAGCTGAACTCCACTTCGAATTATTCGGCCTCGGCGCCTACGGTTACCCCGATTTGCGTCAGCGCGCTGAAAACTCAGGGCCTTCCATGTGTCAACAGTGCGAACGGGAATGCTCTTCAAGTGCAGCAGAGCGCGGTTGTTTCAACGTTGTTTATGGGAATCGTCGGAGTCAAGAAAGTGACAATCAGCGCTGCGTCGACGGCAGCGATGGGGGGCACGAACACGCCCTATAACGTAGCCATCATCCTCGATACAACGCCCTCGATGGATTACACCGATACCAGCTGTGGAAGCAACCAGACGCAACTATCCTGCGCAACGCAGGGTATCCAACAATTGTTGCTGAATCTGTCACCATCCGTGGATCATGTAAGTCTATTTACCTTTCCGAATATTGACGCCTCTCAAGTTTCGGATGACACGGATTGCAGCGGCGGCTCAAATCCGACGGCGGAACCTTACACCTTTCCTTCAAATTCAGCAAAGAGCCTTTCAAATACGGTTTTTTCAACTGGATCGGGAGTGAACAAGGTCACGACAAATGTCACCTATCAGATCGTGGGCTTCTCGACGAATTATCGCAGCTCAAACAGCGCGAATTCTTTGAGCACGAGTTCACTGCTATCGAATGCAATCGGCGTAGGAGTAGGGACAGGGGGATCAGGGAAGCACCACAAGAGCAGCGGTTGCAGCGGAATACAAACGAGCAACGAAAATACTTTCTATGCGGGCGCGATTTATGCGGCGCAGTCCGCTTTGCTGGCGGAACAGGGTCTGAATGCTGGAACGAAGAATGTAATCATTCTGCTGAGTGATGGAAATGCAACCGCTCAACAGACCAATATGGCGAACTCATCGAATTCAAACAGCAGTACGACCTGGGCCACGAATTCCGGGACTTATCCGTCATGGGTTGGAGAATGCGGACAGGGCGTTGATGCCGCAAAGTACGCGGCGACTTATCCGGGCAACCCGACCAAGGTGTACACGATCGCGTATGGGTCGCCAACGACCTCCAACTCCAGCAACTGCGGAAGCGATGTTGGTCAAGGCGCACACCCCGGTATCAGTCCGTGTACCGCGATGAAGATGATGGCATCAAGCTCACAGAATTTCTACTCCGACTATTACATGACAGGCGGCGACCCGGCATGCCAGGCCACTGGCCTGCCCGACTATTCTTTGTCCGGCATCTTCAAGGCGATCGCGTATCAATTGACGACCGTCAGGCTGATTCCGAATGGCATGGCAACGACTACGCCTTAGAGCAATTGGAATTGCGTTTGCGCGAAAGCCTGTGGGAAAGACGGTAGCTTCGCTACCTTGGAAAACGCTGCGCGTTTCCCACTTTCCCACAGGCTCTACTGCTACTGGCTTAGTTATTTGTTTACGGTTTATGTGAAGGTAATCCCTAGAACGGTATGTCGTCGTCGGAGATTTCAGCGGACTGGCTGTACTCGTCGTGGCCGGCGGGCGGGCGCTGGTCTACGTTGCCCGATGAACTGGACGAGCGACTGTATCCGCCGGAACTCGAGCCGCCGTCTTCACGACCGGACAGAAGCGAGATATCGTTCGCGACGATCTCGGTACGATAATGCTTGATACTGGGGTGTTCTTTGTCCTCCCAGTTGCGCGTGGTCAGGCGGCCTTCAATAAACAGTTTGTGTCCCTTCTTGACGTAATTCTGGACAATATCCGCCAGCCGATCGTAGGCAACGATATAGTGCCACTCGGTGCGCTCCTGCCAGTTGCCCTGCGGGTCCTTCTGGTTGAAACTGGTAGCCAGGCTGAAGTTGGCCACCTTGATTCCACCGCCCGTCGAACGGATCTCGGGGTCCTTGCCCACATTACCCAAAAGAATGACTTTATTTACCGACTTCGCCATATGCTTGCTCCTCCTCCTGCTGTTCACTGCCCATTTTTCATATCACGTGCGAAAGTCTCGTGTCCGCGCTCTTCCAAGTCTCGGTGACACAGGAGCTTGTGGCCAAACTGGTCAGGAACAGATTCCCTTTCCCTCTGAATCTCTGAACAAAAGTATATGCGACCAGTCAGAATCCCCATTTCGCAAATGGTAGCCCTACTGTGCGAATCGCGGCCGCGAAGTGGAAATCACGGCTCGAATTCTCGTGCTCGGTGATCTGGGAAATACATGTGACCGTGGGGTTCGCTCTTTCCGTCGGGTGGGGGCAAGTCTCCGCGAAGCCGTCTTGCGGCAGCTTGCCATACGAATAGCCGATCCGAGCTGGCAGTCCGACTGTCCATGATCAGTCTAGTTGGCTCGGTTCATCAAGATGCGTATACGAAAGTCCGAACCGCGTTGAGACACGAGCCGAGGGGCAGCTGGCGACGTGGATCAGTCGAGATTGCCAACTACCTGCTCCGCCACTCGTTCGAGGGTGGAGGCACTATACGCCTCGTTGGGAGGGCCATCGGCTTTGGACGTTGCAGCTTCGTCGGGAACGTTGCTCGTGACGACAAAGAAAACATCGCGCATCCTTCCGGCAATTACATCCCACTGGTGTCCCTGCGCATCCGGGCGACGGCATTGCGTGGCTTCATTTCCCAGTGCCTTGAGTTGCGTGCTTTCCGGGGGGCAGGCGTGCTTGTCGACCTTGCCAACAAGAATGCGCAGCATTTTTGTGACTGCGCCGGATTGAGACGTGAACTCGCAAAGGCCCTGCCCGTTTCCCTCCGCTTGAAAATGAAATGAAACTGGTCCGCCGAGCACAGTTTGCGCACTTCCGGAGGAAAACCATGGGCAAGTCGCCGGTTGCTGTGCCATGGAGACGGTCCCGGACACGATGAGAAGGAACGCGGCAGAGAAGAAGCTAAGATGCATGCTTAACCTTCGACTTTGCTGGAACAAGTTGATCTGACTTCAGGATCTTGCCGCCTTCTTCGAGGACATAGAGGCGGTTGGAATCGAGATTGTGGAACTGATCGACTTGTCCGCTTAACCAGCGCACCTCGACGGTATCCACCTGCTTCGCTTGGTCCAACCCGAAATGGAGACGGTGATCGTTTTGCGAGAAGTAGCTTCCTCCGCTGCGCAACTCCTCAATCTGCACCAGAGGTTGACTAGCGGTGGGCGAGGTCTGGGCGGTGACGATCACGCGGCTCCCAATCCCTGAGCGATTCGATTTGGTGCCGACGAGTTTAATCTTGATCCAGTTTCGATTGAGGGTTGAGTCGCATCGCAAAAGCTGAGGTGGTGCATTGATGCAGTTCACCACAATGTCGATGTCGCCGTCGTTATCGTAATCGCCGAAGGCGCAGCCGCGCGCCGGCGCGTTTTCCAGGATTCCCGGGCCGCCGGCGTCAGTGACTTCTTCAAAGCGGCCGTTGCGCAGATTGCGGTAGAGATATTTGTGTTCGGCGTATTTCAAATCAGCCTTCGAAGTGTCGACTTCGGGATAGACGTGGCCGTTTGACATGAGTATGTCAAGCCAACCGTCATTATCCATGTCGAAGAAACCGACGCCCCATCCAAGCAATCGCGTGTTAACGCCCAGGCCGCCGGGATAGGTACGATCTTCGAAGTTTCCGTCGCCGATGTTCGTGTACAGCGAATCGGTGTCGCCGGCGAAATTGGTCTTGACCACGTCAAACTTGCCGTCACGGTTGTAGTCCCCGATAGAAACGCCCATGCCTGCCTGCGGTTTTGCTTCAGCCGATAGGGCCGCGCCAGCTTCAATGGCAATGTCGCGAAATGTTCCGTCTTTCTGATTGAGATAGAGAGTGGCGGGAGCGGAATCATTTGCGACGTAAATATCGGGCCAGCCATCGTTGTCGAGATCAGAGGCAGCAACACTCAACCCATAGGTACCGACAGCAGTCCACATTCCGCTTCTCTCGCTCACGTCTTCAAACGTTCCGTCGCCCCTGTTGTGATAAAGAATGTTCTTTCCTCCAGGAAGTCCCGGTGGGCCACAGGCAACCAGGATTCCCTTGTAGGTGCATGGACCATCCTGCGGCAGCGGCGCAGTCTTCAAATCGAAGTCGACGTAGTTGGCGACGAATAGATCGAGATGGCCGTCCTTGTCGTAGTCAACGAAGGTGCATCCGCTGTTCCAACGAATCTTCGGCCCAGGCTGGATCAAGCCTGCCTGGCTTGTAACGTCGGTAAATGTACCATTGCCATTGTTGCGATAGAGCGCATTCTGCCCGTAATAGGTGACAAAGAGATCGTCGAGGCCATCATTGTTGTAGTCGCCCACGCAGCATGCCTGGCCCCAGCCGGTCTTGTGCTCGATGCCCGATCCGATTGAAACATCCGTGAAAGTGCCGTCGCGATTGTTTTTGAAGAGCCGGCAATGCGGCTCCTGGCCAGCTGGAAATCCCTCCAGACGCCAGCCGTTCACGAGAAAAAGATCGGGCCATCCGTCGTGGTCGTAGTCATAGAATGCGACGCCACAACCTGTCGTCTCGAGCAAATATTTATTGTGCAACTCGCCGCCATAGATCGTCTTTCCCGTCAACCCTGATTGCGGCGCAACCTCGACGAAGGTGACGCCGAGCGGCGTGCCCTCAATGGGCGACTTGGGTCCGGGGGGCGGAGGCGCAGGCCTTGCGTCGTAGTTCCGCTCCTGCGGCGCCATCTTCGGGGCCTGCCCGGTCTGCGGCTCCTGCGAGCCTGAGGCGAGGGCAACAATGTCTGCAAACGGCAACACCAACGCGGTGCGGCTTAGAGAACGAAGAAATGTTCGACGATTCAGATCGCGATAACCCACTCGATGTTTCCTCTTATTTACTGCGTTCCTCCGCCCGTAGCGGGAGGCGGAGTGTGCACATTGCTGTGGACGTGCCATGGAACGCTTTCGGTTGAAATCTCAGGATGTTTGCGCAGATAGTCCAACGAATACGTTGGAGCGGCCGGGTCGATTCTCTTGATCGTATACAGCGAGGCTTCGACTTCAGCCTCGTGCTTCATGCCTTTGCGGCGGTACAGAATCGCCAGGTTATAGTGGGCAGCGAGATCGTCGGGGTCGATTGCCTGCAGGGCCTTAAACTGCGCCATGGCATCGTCCGGGCGATGCTGCTGGTAGTAGGAGATTCCGAGCTCTCGGCGCGCGTCGCGACAATCAGGGTACTGCGCAACCACTTGCTCGAGATCGGCGATTTCGGCTTCGGTATGGCGAGAACGGCGTTCGACGAGCGCCATGTAGTACAGCGCCCGCGCATCGTCAGGCTTTAAGGCCAACGCTTTTTCGAGCGGCCGCCGTGCTTCATCGTATTTTTCCCAATCGATGTAGGTCAGGCCGAGATTGATATAGCCATCTTTGTAATCCGGGCGGAGTCGCGTCACCTGCTCAAACGCGTTGATCGCATCTGAGTGTTGCAACTGATCGAGATAACTGATGCCGAGATTGTTCCAGCGCATCCAGTCCTGATTGTCGGTGGGCAACGGCGCAGAGGTTTGGTTGTCGCCGATGTTGACAACGCGACTGCGTGACGCAATTTCAACCACTGGGTAGGCGGGATGATCAGGCCCCAACACATTGTTGAGGTAGCTTTGGCGAAGATGACGATAGTTCACCTGCGCCTGCAGCGTGAACGGCCCCTTTGCATCGGCCGGCAATCGGAACTGATAGCGGATCAGGGCGGAGCGCCCCGACTGGACGGTGTTGTCGTAAGCGACGGAATGAATCGCGGAGACAACGTGGTTGTCGACAAACTCGCCCACGACGTTCACAGGCCTGTTCGTGAAACTATGTGCGCCAGGTTCCAGTGTTCCATCGGGCTTGAGGAAGCCACTTTCGTAAATCTTCGTTCCATTTGCATCGGTCACCGTGAACTTGACCCAGGCCTCATAGAGATCCCGCACTTCAGGAATGAGCGAGTGTCCGATCATTTTGTTCTGGACAACGACATAGGCCTCAAGCAAGTCGCCCGCATTCACGTGGAAGGGAATGGTTCCAAGTGGAGCAGCGAGTTTCTCATCATCGCTGATTTTTAAACCGAAAATGTCGACGTTGAGATAATTGCCGGTCCGCAGGAATTCGATCGTTTTATCCAGTTGCTCACGGAATCCGTAATAGAACGGGACCGCCGTATTTCCAGCCAGCCACCGATGCGAAACAAAGGTGCCATTTTTGGCGCCGGGCTCAGGCAACAGGTTGGGTGCGCGTTTCATGTGGCAGTTCTGGCAGGTGGTGAAGTCGGCGGTATAAAACGTCAGCGGATTGCGATTGGAGAACTTGGAGTTCTGCCACTCGTCATATGCGGTGAAGGCGCGAATCCACTTGTATTCGTTCAGCGTCGGCGGCAGGTTTGCCTTGTGGCAGGCTTCGCAGAATTCTGGTGTGTGATAGATGTCTTGCATCACGGCCTTGGAATGCCGATCCAAGTGCGCGAGAATCTCGGAGTCGGGGACCATGCCGGGAATGCGGTTTCCCTTTTCATCCACCAGCGCAGAAGGGACGGCCATGACGAATCCGCCATTCCCAACCTTTGACGCCACGCTCTGAATCGAATGGCAGGTGGTGCAGGTCAGGCCATCGCGATCAAACAGCCGATCGATCGGCGAGTTCGGATTCATCGCTCCGGCCAGCACTGCTATGGGGTTGTGGCAGCTGTCGCAATGCCGCGCAAATTCGATTCCTTTGGTGCGCAGCAGGATGTTGACGCTTGTGCGGTAAAACGGGGTGCGGAACGAGTTGGAGTGAAGTGCCTGGCGCCATTGATGGAAGGCCTCCTGGTGGCAATGGCCACAATACTGCGCGTCAAGAAAAGCGCCCGGCTCCAGAAAATCGTCTCCCGCTACGGCGGCGTTTCCAGGGACTGAAATCTTTCCCTTTCCAAATGGGAAGTTATAGGTCTCGCGCACCTTATCCGCATAGGCTCTGCGAAGACTCGCCTCCCTGGGGCGCGCATCCTGCTCGGCTCCATGCGTTGCACGAAGGGACACGAGCGACGCGGCACACGTCGCAGCCAGAAGAACGAAGATAGACGCAGACTTGCTCAACATGCGGTATCCAATGGCAGATAGCGGCAGGTATCAAGCAAACATCAGCGCAGACGTGCGGGCGCCGGCGATGCGATCGGGGAAGACGCCTGGTTGCCAGTGAAAGTATAGGTCAACGCAATCCAGGCTGTATATCCATCCAAGGTTTGAACGATTCAGAGGCCTTACTGTGGCGGCTTGTCGGACTTATCTGCTTGTGCGCGCTCGGCAGCTGCTTCGGCCCGCTTGCCCTGCTTGTCCAGCGCGTCAGCCAGCCCTAAATGGGCCTCAGCATAGTCAGGATCAAACGCGAGCGCATCATGAAACTGAATAATCGCGTCGTCGATCTTACCACTCGTCAGGAGTGTTCTTCCGGAGTTTGTAGCGACTTCAGCGCGCTGCACATTCATGTGATTACGCATCAGCTCAGCGGCAACTTTGCGCTCTGCAATGGCTCCCGCCCTATCGTTCTGCTTCACCAGCACCGAGGCCAGCAGAAGATGCGAATCCGACTGGTCGGGCATCTGATCGATGGCCTTGCGCAGAGCCGAAGCGGCCTCTGGCAAGCGGTCGAGCTTGCTGTAAACACTCCCAAGCGTCGCCCATCCTTCGCCGTTTTGCGGATGCAGCTTGAGCGAGTCTTCGAGTTGCTGGGCCGCCTCCTGATAACGAGCCACCTGCATGTAGAGCAACCCAAGGACGTACGGTGCCTCATATCCCGCAGGATTCAGTTTTGCAGCCGTCTCTAGTTCCGGAATCGCGTCCGTTGCATCGTCCTGAAGCTTGTAGGCAGTGCCCAGATCGTAGTGAAGCTGCGGCGAATCGGGTGATAACTTAATCGCTGTCTTCAATTCCACCACGGCGTCGTCGACCTGATTTATCTGGATGTACGCCGCCGCAAGATCCTGATGGGCAGTTGGATCATCCGGACTGATCGCGACAGCCTTTTTCAGAAACGGAACGCCATCGGTCGCCTTGTGCATCTGCGCAAGAGCCATCCCAAGATTGGTGAGCGCAGCTGCGTTCTCAGGCTCTGAACGAACGACCTTCCTCAGCAATTCGATGGCTTGCGGAACCTGGTCCGCCCGCTGCAGTACGATCGCAAGCTGATAAGCTACCTCGCTCGACTTGGGCTGCAGTTCGACGGCATGCTTAAGAACAGGAACTGCTTCGGAATCGCGCCCAGCGTTGGCGAGGGCCTTCCCCATGGCCAGAGCGACAACCGGGTCTCCGGGAGCCATAGAGTATGCCTTCGCACACTCCTCCACCCCTCCCGTCTTTCCTTCGGCTTCAAGGACAAGTGAGAGGTGCAGATGCGCGCGGGCAAGATCATCTTTCAAGCTGACTGCCTCTTTGAATTCCTGTTCTGCCGGCCCCCAGTCTCTCTCCAGCGCATAAAGCGATCCAAGTTCATCGTGCAACTCGCCATTACGGCCTGCCTGTGCCACAGCGTCCTTCATCCTGGCTAGAGCGCGTTGCGACTGGCCTGTAGCTTGTAATGATCGCGCGTATGCTTCCAAGACCGTTGCGCTGAGAAGATGGTGGTCTGTTCGGGAAGCAGCTTCAAGCTTTTCGAAAAGAGCGATCGCTTTCGCGGGCGCCCCAGCTTGCGCGTACACCATTGCCAGATTCAGTTGCGCGTCGCTATCGTTTGGCTTTATCGCCAGTGCCTTCTCAAGCTCGCGGGTGCCAGCGGCCCACTGGCCTTGACGCACCAATACCGCGCCAAGCGCGCTATGTCCCTGCTCTGCCGTGGGAGCAAGCTGCGTAACCGCCTCAAACTTCGTCCGAGCTGTCTCCAGATCGTTGCGGTTGAGGGCTGCCACGCCTTCGCGATAATCCGTGTCCGCCTGGCGCAAAGCAGCAGACAGCTCCTGTGCATGTGCCGCTCCAACCAAACACACAATAAGGAATGACAGCCAAAGGGGAAGGACCTGGCGCATAAAGGCGACCGCAATGATTTCTATCTTACCTTGTTCCTCATGAATGCATCCTGTTTCCGCTCAGTCTTGAGGCTGTATATGAGCGATCCGGGGAAACGTTGGAGTTGGGTCCGCTCGATGAAGGCTCACCGCCAGAGATTGGTCGGCTCTTCTTGCCTTTTCTCTTAACCGGCAATCAGTCAACTGATATCGAGCACGTATGAACCCACCCTGTTTTCGTTGACCTATTCAACTCATGATCCACCGCAAATGGAGGGCGGCAATCATGAGGAAAACATTAGCCGCCCCCAAGCCATGGGCGCGTCCTTTGCAGGGTCGTCGGCGTTTCCGAGGTGGAAGCTCCACCCGAAATCGAGCAAGAGGCGCTCGCGTCCGGCGCCGGGCATGGGAGAGGCAACAGCAGCCGGCGCGCTGAGCGGACCAGAAACGTCGCTCGTAATAGCATGAACGGCGGGATCAATGGGAGAAAGCGCATGGGCCGTAGCAGCGACCGCAGGTGCGAGAAGACTGGACTTAGGGACGTCACGGCGTGAAAAGGCTTTTCATTTCTGCCTCCTAATGAGGTTGCTACAGGTCAGAATTAAGCCAGGATTTTTATACGTTGACGTTATACCCCCATTGGGTCGTGCTCCATTCGCAATAAAAAGGACCTCACCATTGTGTCGCCATCCTGGTCTACGATTCCTCTACGCTCTGATAAGGTGATGTGGTGAATTTGTTGAAGATCGGCTATCAATCCGCTCAGGTTGTATTCAGCAGCTATCGGGTGAAAGTGGCACGAGCGAGCCGAAGGATTCAGCTTGGCGCCCTGCTTGGTTTGGGGTTGTTGTGCGGTGCCTTCAATCAACAGGTTTCGGCGCAAGCAGGTATCTCTGGCAGCGCAACGGTTCACGGCAAAGTATTGAATGCAGCGGGCGAGCTTGTTGCCGGCGCTACCGTTCACCTTCAGGAAAATGGCATTTCGAAGGCTGAAGCAGTTGCGGATGCAATGGGCGAGTACACTTTTGCCGGACTTGCGTCGGGCAGTTATGTGTTGATTGCAGAGGTGGCGGGTGTCCGAAGCCATGACGAGGCTTTGACGATCTCTTCGCTCCACGCCCAATATGCGGTGGATCTTAGACTCGAAAGTCCTGCGACCAACGGCAATAAATCGGGCCGTGGATCGACAGCTTCTACAAAGGTGATGGAGTTCGCTGACAATCCAAACTTCGCGGTTGCCGGCGTCACGGATTGGACTGCCGCAGGCGGACATGGGTCAGATACCAGCCTGCGCACTAGCGAGGCGCTCACGCGAGAAACCCTCACGCTCAAGCCTGGTGCTGTCGGACCCGGAACGACAGCCTCGACGGCTGAGGGGGCTATCGCGAGAGCCTCGGAAGAAAAACTGCGCACGGCTCTCAGCAGCGCGCCGAAGGATTTTGAAGCCAACCACAGGTTGGGCGAGTTCTATCTGCGCCGGGGCAGGTATCCCGAGGCCGCTCCGTTACTGAAGACAGCATATGAGATCAAGCCCGGCGACTTTGACAATGAATACGATCTGGCGCAGGCCTGCGAGAACGTTGGTGACCTGTCGCAAGCACGGAGTCATGTAGAGCATTTGCTCGCAAGCCACGATGCAGCGAACCTTCACCGTCTTGCCGGCTCAATCGATGAAAAAAGTGGCGACCCTTTGACCGCGGTTCACGAATACGAACAGGCGGTGCGCATGGATCCCAGCGAACAGAACTACTTTGAGTGGGGATCCGAGCTGCTCTATCACCGGGCTGTATGGCAGGCGCAGGCTGTTTTTGAGCAGGGGGTGAAAGGTTTCCCGAAATCGGGCCGGATGCTGACCGCTCTTGGCGCGGCCTTGTTCGCGGGTGCACTTTACGACGATGCCGCGCATCGTCTGTGCGAGGCCTCCGATCTCAATCCGGCAGACCCTGATCCCTACACGTTCATGGGCAAGATTGAGATTGCAGCGCCTAACCCTCTTGCTTGTGTGCGTCAGAAGCTGGAACGTTTTGTTCGACTGCAACCAGACAACGCGATCGCGAATTATTTTTATGCGATGGCCCTTTGGAAAGAGAATGGCCGCTCTACTGATCAGCGGACATTGCAACGGGTCGAGGCAATGCTGACCAAGGCAGTCAGAGTTGATCCGAAGTGCGCAGACGCCTATCTACAACTAGGGAATCTGGAAGCGATGAGACACGAATATCAAAAAGCAGTCGGCTTCTATTCGAAGGCAATCGAGGTCAGTCCGCAATTGAGCGAGGCTCACTACCGCCTCGGAGTCGCCTATGAGCGCGTCGGCGAAAAGGAAAAAGCCAAGCTCGAGTTTCAGAGGCATGACGAGATTGAAAAACAGACTGCCGCAGAAATTCTTCGGCAGCGCAAAGAGGTCAAGCAATTCGTCATCGCTTTTCCTGCGAACCCTTCGGCGCCGCCTTCCAACTGACGCACAGCAGAAATATCTTTCCTAGCTTGAATGCGGCTTCATTGTCGACACGATGCCGCTGCCTTCGCGAATCGTGATGATCTGGTTGGCCTTTACGTGAGTGAATGTCTCCAGCTTCTGTGTCGTTGGCCACTTCACTTCGATCAGATCAACCGTTTGGGCCGTTCCAAGCCCGAAATGCAGACGCAGATCGTTTTGCGACATGACGCTGGTGCCGCTGCTCACTTCATCCATCTGGATATGTTTTCCTGTCGCGACGCGGACGCGTGCGCCGATGGCTGTTCGATTGCACTTCGTACCGACGAGCTTAATCTTGATCCAGTTCTGCTTGTTGCCTCCGACGTTTTTCAGGAGCGAGGGCAGTTCGTTCATGTTCAGGATCAATACATCCATGCCGCCGTCGTTATCGAAGTCGCCGAAGGCCGCGCCTCGGCTGGAAAACTTGGCGGTCATGCCGGGTCCCATTGCTGCCGAAACATCTTTGAAGTGGCCGTTGCCAAGATTCTTGTAGACCAACCTCGGATTCTTGAACGTCTCGCCGAAGTTATAGTTATCGATCTCCGGGTACACGTGCCCATTGACCTGCACAATATCGGACCAGCCGTCATTGTCGTAGTCAATAAAGCCGCACCCCCATGCCACGTAGCTGTTATTGATGCCGACGCCGGAATCGAATGACAGATCGCTAAATGTGCCGTCGCCATTGTTGTGGTAAAGGTTGCAAGTATCGTCGGCGAAGTTGGTTTTGAAGATGTCGAGCCAACCGTCGCAATCGTAGTCTGCAACGCCGAGCCCCATACCTGCCTGCTCGTGGCCGTCATCGTTATATGCGCATCCTGCCATCACCGCGATATCGGTGAATGTTCCGTCGTGGTTGTTCTTGAACAGAATGCTTGGCTCGGAATCAACCGCCACATAGATGTCGGGCCATCCGTCATTGTCAAAGTCGTACGAGATCGAAGTGATGGAATAGCGCGGCCCCGGTTTCAGGATTCCGGCTTTTTCCGATACATCCGTAAACGTGCCGTCTCCATTGTTGTGGTACAGGATGTTCGTGTCGCCAGGAAGTCCGCGCGGGCCACACATAGTGGGCACACCCTTCCACTGGCAAAAACTCTGTTGATCAATCGTCAAGGGCTTATCGGGATCAAGCTTGACGAAGTTGCACACGAAGAGGTCGAGATGCCCGTCCCGGTCGTAATCGAAAAACGTGCAGCCCGTGCCCCACCGGCCATGCTCCTGTTGCAGGCCAACCTTGCGTGTGACATCCGTGAAAGTGCCGTTTCCGTTGTTATGGAAGAGAATGTTGTGACCCCAGAACGTACAGAACAGGTCATCCCAGCCATCGTTGTCGTAGTCGCCTATGCACACACCTGTCTGCCATCCAGACCGTCCAAGTCCGGACTTCTCGGTGACGTCGGTGAAGGTACCGTCGCGATTGTTCTTGAAAAGATGAGTTGTGGGTTGCTTGCCGGCAGGCCAGTGTGCGTCGAGGCGACTTCCATTGGTGAGATAGATGTCAAGCCATCCATCATTGTCATAGTCAAAGAAGGCGATGCCGCTGCCTTTCGTCTCGATGATCACGCGCTTCTTGTCGACGCCTCCCCAGACGTTGGGAATATTCAAGCCCGCCTTCTCCGCGACGTCGATGAATTGGACAGGAGAAGCAGGCGTTGCCGCCACAGTGGCTTCAGGTTGCGATCGTCCATTCGACGCCCAGAGCGGCGTCGTCAGCCTGTCGAGCAAAGAGGTGCCAAGCACGAAAAGAGATGACCCGAGAAAGCGGCGCCGAGGAATGATCATAGAATGCGTTGATTATAGGTTACCGATTTGTATCTCTGGATTCGATCGGTGACGGGCGGATTGGTCTTCCGCTGCATCTCTCTGCTCATTTGCGCGCAACCTTGGGAAAAGGATGCGGCACAATCCCGACACCCTCTTTTACCGCGATGATCTGATCGATCGGCACATCCGTGAGTTTATCCACCTGCCCGCTTGGCCAGGTAATGACCAATGATTGAATCCTGCTTCGCTTGCCAAGTCCGAAATGTATGCGAGGGTCGCTGGCAGACATATAGCTTGTTCCGCCTTTCGACTGCTCAACGTGCGCGAACCCTTCCGAGGTCAGCTTGAGTACCGAACCAATTCCATCGCGATTGGATTTTGTGCCAATCAGGAGAACTTCAAGCCAGTGGTTCGCGTTGCCGCCATCGTTGCGCAGAAGTTCAGGAAAATCACCTCTGCAGACCACTGCGAGGCCGACTGCGCCATCATTGAAGAAGTCAGCCGTTGCGAGGCCACGGCCCGCCACGGGTTGGTTGAAGTCTGGACCGAGCGAGTCAGAAACCCTCTCAAAGTGGCCCGAGCCCAGGTTATGGAACATCAGCAGCGGCTCTTTATAGGAGACTTCGCTGTGGTAGAGCTTCACATTGTCCACCATGGCTCCGTTCGCCTGGACAATATCGGGCCAACCGTCATTGTCGTAGTCGATGAACTTTGCGGCGACACCACTCAGAGTTATCGCCTTGTTGCCGATTCCAGAGCTGTACGTGACGTCGGTGAATGTGCCATCTCCATTGTTGTGATAGAGGCGGTTCAACTCGAAATCAAGATGTGTAATGTAGACATCGAGAAACCCGTCGCCATCCACATCTGCGGCGTCGATGCCCATTCCCGCTTCATAGCGGCCATCCTCGCTCGCCGCCAAGCCTGAGATCAGCGACTCATCTGAAAAAGTCCCGTCGTGCTTGTTCTCAAAAAGGAAATTCGGCCATGTGTCGTTCGCGATAGCAATGTCGGGCCAGCCGTCGTTATTAAAGTCAGCCGCGACCACACCCATGCCTTTCGACTCGGCGGCGCCAATTCCGGACTTGTCGCTCACATCCGTGAACGTCCCATCATGATTGTTCCGGTACAACTTTGTCTTCTGACCGTGATAGTTATTGGGACTACAGTAGGAGCGATAGCCCGGAGCACGCTCGCCGCACCACTCGTTATTCTGGGGAGTCCACTCAAGGTAGTTGGTAACGACCAGGTCAAGCCAGCCATCTTTATCGAAGTCGACCCATGCCGCGCTCGTCGACCACTTTCCTTCATCCGCCACTCCGGCTTTCGCCGTCACATCGGTGAAGGTTCCGTTGCCATTGTTGTGATACAGAATGGCGCGCCCATATCCGGTGACAAACAGATCGGGATAGCCGTCATTGTCGAAATCACCGACCGCGACTCCTTGCCCGTAGTGTCCGGTACCACTCACTCCGGCCTTCTCCGTCACGTCAGTAAACGTTCCGTCGCCATTGTTGTGATAGAGAGCCGAGCGCAGGGGCTTGGAGGGTTTGTAGGCATCCGTCGCACCTGCCTGCACAAAATACAAATCCATCAGCCCGTCCTGGTCATAGTCGAGCCAAGCCACTCCGGTGCCCATGGTTTCCAGGTAATACTTCTCATCCGTTCCCGTTGAATCCTGCACGAAAGTGATGCCCGCAGATTTGCGAACGTCGGTAAAGCGGACACCGACCGGAGCGTTCTGCGACTTTGGCGGTTGTTGCGTGCCCGAATTCGGAGGGGCAGTCTGGCCCGACATTGGCACGAGCAAAGCAGAAATGCAGCACACAAGCATCGCGAGAACCGGCAAATCGTTGCGCCGGCTTCGCATTCCAAGCATTTGTCCTGTTCCTTGATCGCGGGGAAGCTGCCGAATCGATTTCATAATGTTCTGTCTGCCAGCGACAGCGCCAACTGTAAAAACTGCTCTTTGTCAGCCAGTGCCGTCGGGGCACTCTGCGCATTTGCCGGAGTGGCCTGGTCCAGCACCTGCGCAATCCTGTCGATATCCAGGCTCGCATTCGCGCTACTGTTCTTAAAGCGATTCAGCACATCTTTGGCCTTGGCGACCTGTCCCGTTTGAAAGTAGTAGACACCAAGAGTCGAGTAACTTCCCGACCATTCAGGCAGCAAATCTACGGCTCGTTCGAGATTGAATACTGCGCCATTGGAGTCGCCCTGCATCGCCGCAGTAAGTCCGAGCCCCCAATAAAGTTTGCCTGAGCCCGGAATGCGTGCCTGCCCATTCAACAGAGTCCGTCTCGCTTCCCTAACATCCCCACCTCGCAGATTGAGTAGGGCAAGGGAAAGGTACGGCTGGTCATCGTCTGGGTTGCGGCTAATTTCATCCCCGAATATCTTGCGTGCCGATTCTGCATTTCCCATGTGCGTGTAGATGTCGCCGAGCAAAGCCATATACGCATCGTCTTTCCGCTCATCGGGCGAAACCTGTTGGGCAACTTCGAATGCTTGCGAATACTGGCGCTTTCGAAAATACGCGTTTGCCAGATCGAACTTCACGTCGTCCGAGTTCGGGTTGACCTCAAGGGCCTGTTGAAAATGTTGAATTGCAGCATCGTACAAATGAAAGCGAGCGAGCAAAACACCGACGCCTGCCAGCGTGCGAAAGTCCGCAGTGGTGAGCTGATCGAGTTGCGCGATCGTGCTTTTCGCGCTTTCCACGTCTCCGGTTTTCAAGTACGCCTCGGCCAAGAGATACAGGTTCTGAGGCTGATCCGGATGCTTCTTCACTTCGTTCGTCAAGTCGGCCAGATCCAGCTGATTGCGCGCGCCGGGGGCGAGAATGGAACGATTGTTGAGATAGTCGAACAGGTTTTCAAATGGAAGGGGACCACTCGAGGAGTTTTTCGACAAGGTCTTGAACGAATTCAAATCTCGATCCGCGTCCTCGGTGTCATGCAGGCTGCGCTCCACCATCGCGAGCTTGTAGTAGCCGTTGGCCGGATCGCGGCTCACGCGGACGTATCGCTTCAGCAGTTCCTTCGCCTCAGGAAATTTCCTTGCGGACATGCGGAGATTGGCAAGCTCGAGCAGCGCGTCGGGAAAATCCGAATTGAAGCGAAGTGCCTGTTGAAAGTAATTCTCCGCACCTGCAGCGTTTCCCTGGCGTTCGGCGATGAATCCGAGGTTGAAGAGACACAACGAACTATGCGGATCGAGTTTGATCCCTTCCTCGAAATATTTCCTGGCCTCGTCGAACCTTCCCAGGTTTCTGTAGGAAAGCCCCAGAAACGAATAGGAGCGCGCAGAGTTTTCAATCTTCAGTAGCTTCGTGAACTGATCAATCGCCTTATCGACCTTGCCCGCCATGAAGTAGCTTTCGCCAAGCGCGGCAATCAAATCTGCGCGTTGAGGAGCGATTTGTATGCCGGACTCAAGAAGCGGGATCGCGTCTTCAAAATAGTTTTGCGACATGCTGATCTGCGCCATCAGGAAGATGACATCGACATTCTCGGGCCCCTGTTTGTGGGCGTTCAGCAAAAGGTCCAGGGCATCCAATGGACGACCCTCGTTTTTGTACGCTTGCGCCAGGAGATACATTGCCTCAACCGAATCAGGCTTGACCTTCAGGGCGCGGTCAAGCGCGATCTCCGACTTGGAGTTCTGTCCATCGCGGAGATAGGCCTGTCCGAGGTTATAGACGATCTCGAAGGTCTCTGGCTGAAGCGCATCAGCTTTCTCCAGCTCAAGCTGGGCTGGTTTGTACTGCTTCTCTGATGCCAACAACACGCCGAGAGAAAAATGCACCTGCACATCATTTTTGCCTTGGGTGGAGACGTCGGTTGCCACGCGAAGTGCATCTTGAACGCGTTTGTTTTCGAGGTAGGCGCGAATCAGATTGAAGCGTGCGGCAACATTCTGCGGGTTCACCTTCTCAAGGTGGGGTATGGCCGCTGCTGGTTTTCCCTCCATCATCAGCAGAACACCAAGGTCGTAGTTGCCATCCTGGTTCGCCGGATTCAGACGCAGCCCCATCCGAAAGGCCTTCTCTGCGGAATCGAGGTCCTTCGTGGCGACGCAGGCGTTGCCGATGTTGTTGTACGTCTTCACGGAATTGGGGGAAATCTTGAGGGCCTTCTTGAAAGCCTCGAGCGCGCCAGCGTAATCGTGCTGATTCGTCTCGATGATACCCAGCAAGTTATAGCCCTCAACGCTGGAAGGATGGTGCTCGAGAGCTTCCAGCGTGGCCGTCTTTGCTTCGGCAACTCGTCCCTGTTGCGCCAGTATTGCGGCTTCCGCAAAGTCATCCGAAGGCTTCGGCGGGACCTGCTGCGCTACGTTGACGACGCAGGCATTCAGCGCGAGGGTCAAAAGGAGCCAAGGGACATGCGCGCTCTTCGGCCTCGACGCGAGTTGCGAAGACTCGGCGGCATTCGCTGTCTTCAAGAGAGACGTTAGTGTGAGTGTCCAGGCGGTCATTGTAACGTTTCGAGAGCTTGCTTTGCGGTTGTGTTCTGCGGCTGAACGCGCAGCAGATCGAGCAACACGGCTCTTGCTCGCTCCGTGTCTCTGCGCATTGCATAGAGACGCGCGAGATTCAGGTAGGATTGGTCAAAATCTGGCGCTACGCGGATTCCGTTTTTGAATTCGTCCTCTGCCTGCGCGTAGTTCTCAGTTCGCACAAAGAGCACGCCCAGATTATTCAGCGCTTCAGGATATACAGGGCGAAGTTCAAGTGCCTTTCGCAAAGCTTCGGTGGCATGAGGCACGTCGCCTTGCTGCGCGTAGAGCATGCCAATGCTGTAGTTTGTTTCCGGGTCATCGGGTTGTAGTTGAAGCGCGCGACCTAAGCACTCCTGCGCCTTCTCAAAAGAACGCTGCCGCCGGTAGACGTTTCCAAGATTCAGCAGCGCAATGGCAAATCCCGGTCGAAGTTGCAGCGACTTCTGAAAATCCTGAATGGCTTCGTCAAGTTGTCCTTGCTGGGCAGTCAACATGCCGAGATTGTTCCACGCCTCGGGGTAATCGGGCCGCAATTGGATCGTCTTTTCAAGATACTGACGGGATCGCTGAAAATCATTCTTCCGCAGATGGAGAGTCCCCAAGTTGTAATTGGCTTCGGCGTTGTCTGGCTTCGCCAGCAGAACCTGCTGAAACGACTCAGCCGCCTGATCAAGATATCCGTGCTGATACATGGCGACGCCGTATGTAAAGTCGTTGCGCTGAAAAGCATCCTGCGCGAGGATTCCATTAAAGGGAAGCGCTTTTTTCATGCGGGCTGCTGTCGTCGTTGGCACTGAATCCAGATCAGCCTGCAAGTGATCGAGGTTTATGGGTCCTTGGTAAACCTTCACAATCATGCCTTGGCGATCCAGCAGGAATGCGATGGGAATCGGCAGGTCTCTGCGCCGGTCAAACAGATGGCGGTAGATGAGGTTATAGATGCCGGCAACATCGTCGCCAGCAAACAACAAGGGAAAACTGATCTCACCCTGTCTCGCAAAGGTGCGCGCATTTTCAATCTGGGCCGCACTATCGATGTTTAACCCAACAATCGAAATACGCTCCGCACTAAACGAGGCAGACTGCTTATGAAGTTTCTTCAACTGTTCGAGGCTCGCGGACGCCGTCGTCGCCCAGAAGACCAAAAGTACGAACACACCCTGAAGAGAATTGAGACTGATCGCTTTGCCCGCGAGATTAGGCAACGAAAACTCAGGAGCCTTCAGCGGATCAATCAGCCATGTCTCCACCTCCGACGGCAACAGTTCAGGCTGAGGCGCTTCAACGGAGCGCGCAAAGCTCGCCGCCCGCTTGCTGAATGGTTTTGCTTCAAATGTTCCCTTGCCTTCGCCAATTTCGATCTGATGGTTAGCTGGCACATTCTCAAACTGGTCTGACTCCCCATGGGGCCATCGAACGGTCGCTCGGATGGGTGCGTCTGGCTTGCCGACACCGAAGAAAAGCTCCTTCGAGTGCTGCGACAGAAATCCGGTTCCTGCCTGGAGATATTTGGTTTGGCGCAGCTTGCCGGTCTCTACCGTGACTGCCGCTCCGATGGCATCGCGGTTGCTTTTGTACCCGCGCAGCCGGAACGAAATTGAATCGCCGATCTCTGTCATCGCATTGTGAAGTATACGAATTTGCGGGGCGTTGCGATTTTTGAGTATGACTTCGAGCCTTCCGTCGTGATCGATGTCCGCAAGTGCGAAAGCGCGACTGTCATCAAGGAAATCCAGGCCGACTGCTCCGGAAATCTCGGTGAATGTGCCGTCGCGATTGTTTGCGAACATCACGTTGCGCGCATAACCATGCCAAGTGTTATCGGATCGTACCAACTCGTTGATCGCTTGCCATCCGTGCTCATAGGCTGGCGCCGGCGTGGAATCTTCAGATGATTTGGCGACCACCTGGCGCCAGAAAAAACTGGCAAGATCGTTTCGTTCGGTCCCCGAAAGGTATCCGTTCGCGACATAGAGGTCGACGTAGCCATCGTGATCGACGTCCCAAAAATCAGACGACCATGACCATCGTCCCATTTGAACCGCAGCCTGCCTTCCCTGATTCTCAAAAGTCCCGTCGCCAAGGTTGCGATAAAGGGCATTGCCGCGCGCATGCCGCTGATAGAGTTCGCGAATGCGTTCCGGCGCGCTCTCATGAAACTGCTTCTGTCCTGAGACTCGTTGCCCCGCGGCCTCCCACATGCTGGGTACATAGATGTCTTGCCGGCCGTCGTTGTCGAAATCGGCCCAGCAGCAACTCATGCCTGCGCCAACCCCTTCAACGTGCGCCTGCGATGACACAACGGTGAACGTCCCATTGCCATTGTTGCGGTAGAGTTGTGAGCTGCCAAAATCATTGGCAACGAAGAGATCTGGCTGTCCGTTCGAATTGGAGTCGCCCCATGCGCAAGCAAAACTATAGCGGTCATTATCGGCATTTAAACCAGCAACTTCTGTAGTTTCCACAAAACTTCCATTGCCCTCGTTGTGGAAGAGGCAATTCGGCGGACCGTTGCGCGCGTCGTAGTAGGGAATCGGATAGTGATATTGATCGAGGCCCAGGTAATACATGTACATACAGAAATAGATATCGAGTCGCCCATCCTGGTCATAGTCGGCGATGGCTGCGTGCGTAAAGGTGCCCTGCGGCTGGCGAGCAAATCTGAACGCATCGCGCTTCAAAGTAAAGCTTCCGTCACCCTGATTCCTGAAGAGCAAGGGTCCCGTCCCGCAAACTACAAGAAGATCCTGCAGGCCCTTGTTATCGAAGTCGGCGAAGAGAGCGCATGCCGTGTTATCGAGCACGCCTACACCAGACCTTTGTGTGACGTCTTCAAACGTTCCATCGCCGCGGTTTCTGTAAAGGCGATTGGGCAGCCCAGCAGGTTGGCAAACATAAAAATCGTCGAAGCCATCATTGTCGAAATCGCCAACTGCGACGCCGTTATTGCCATATACGTCAACGCCAACCGCACCATCCAGAACTGTGCGCCAATAGTCGGCCCCGTGCGCCAATTGTTTCGTGTAAGACTCCGTTCGACCTATTGCCTCGGCCGTAACATCACTGAACGCCGATCCGCGCACCACGCTGAGCGTTTCTTCGCCAGCCTCCCAGTGCAGCATCTTCCATGACTGTGACGCATCGTGCGACCAAACCATGCGCCACGATCCAACTCTCTCTTCGCGCTTATCATCGTTTCGCTGCGCAACGAGGTCGTAACGCACGTCGACATGAACCGTAAGTGGCGTGCTGCCGGTTTCTTCAATACCGAAAATCTCAAACTCTGCAGTGTTCACACGCGCAATGGGGCCAAGCCATGCGTCAATCGCCTTCCGCAAATGCTCGAGCCCGGATACGTTCGTTGCAGCGAACTCTCTTCTAACTACATCAATCCCGAAGGAAGACCGCACCACTTTTTCTCTGCTGTCAGCGAACGCGGACGATTGAATGGCATCGTCAACAAAACTGAACAGCGCGGAGTGGTCAGGCGGCGAACTCTTCAGACCGTCGCCCCATCGCTTTAAAGCGGATTCAATCTCCAACGCATACTTTTCCGTGATGTATTGATCGGATCCCGGCGCCACCAGTTTGAGGACATCTGCGAGAGGGGATTCAACCGGATAATGTGGGAACAAGCGATTGTCTGCAAATGGAAATACTGGCTGTGGATTCTCTGGCGCGGCGAATGGGAATGCAGTTCCAAATAAAGGCGCGGAACGAAGTAATAAAGGTGCGAACCCCATGTTTTTAAGAAGTTTTCGTCGGGAAATGCGCGAGCTAACGATGGGGGGCGGTGACTTCATTCTGATATCTGGAGATGGGACAATATGACGGGATAATAGCATCTGGCTGGATCGGTCGGGAAAGCACGCTCGCGCCCGGTTCACCCTATTGGAATTGCGGAGACTGACTCAGATGTTCCGCAAGAACGCGAAATTGCGGAAGCAATTTATCACAGCATTTTTCTCTTCCATTTTTGCATGATGAAAGTTGCTGGCACGCAGCCCAATATTTTTCGCTACTTCTTCGCCTTCACTGCCCCCAAGAATGGTCCTACAACTTTTGGTTGACAAAAGTTGGACGAATATCCTACGCTTCCTCGCACGCTGATGAAACCGTTTACAAAACGGTTGAAAAGGTCGTAGTTTTGCTTACCAGCAGTAGATTCGTACACGCATAGACGGGGATCGGGAGGACACTCGGATGGGCAGTGATCGCAGAACCGACAATTGGCTAAGAGTGGCTGTATACGCAACTCTCACGTGCTTTTGCCTGCTTTTACTCCAAGGCCGTTCCGCATTTGGCCAAGTGGACGAAGGAGCAATCACTGGCACCGTCGTGGACTCCACCGGTGCGGTTATACCCAACGCAACCGTCACACTGATCAACACGGATCAGGGGATCACGCTTGAAACCAGGTCAAACGGCACTGGAGGTTACACCTTCTCGCCAGTGAAGCAGGGCAATTACACCATCACCGTCACGGCACAGGGATTCTCCAAGACGACGCAGAAAAATGTGCACGTGGATGTGGCCCAAACCTTGCAGGTCAATATCTCGCTCAAACTTGGAGCGGCCACCGAAACTGTTGAAGTGAATACGGCACCTCCGCTGCTGCAAACTGAAGAGGCATCAGTGGGTCAGGTGATCGGCGCACAGGAAGTGAATGCCTTGCCGCTCAATGGGCGCAACTTCACATTCCTGGCCCAATTGGGCGCCGGAATGCAGACACCGCAGGCCGACACGCGTGGCAATGCGGCATCGGGAGCTTTCTCGGCCAACGGCCTTCGTCCGGCACAGAATAACTATTTGCTCGATGGCATCGACAACAACTCAAATGCGGTCGATTTTCTGAACGGAACCAACTTCATCATCCTCCCGCCGGTGGATGCGATTCAGGAATTCAAGGTGCAGACGGCGGACTTCAGCGCCGAACTTGGCCGATCTGCCGGTGCGGTGCTGAATGCGACGATCAAGTCGGGCACGAACAGTCTGCATGGCGCGGCGTGGGAGTTTTTCCGCAACGACAAGCTCGACGCAGTCGATTGGTTTGAAAAGAACACCACAAGCCCCTTCAAGGGAGCATTGCGCCTCAATCAATTCGGTGGTTCTATCGGCGGCCCGATCATCAAGAACAAGATGTTCTTTTTCGGTGATTATGAAGGCAAGCGTCGCGTTCAGGGCAACACTTCCGGCAGCGCTACGGTCCCAACCGCGACCGAGCGTTCTACCAATTACACAGATCTGACCGCCATCCTGTCCGCGAACAGTGGTACAGAAACCGACAACCTGGGTCGAACTGTACCCAAGGGCACAGTGATGGACCCCGCTACAACGCGCAAGGTAACCGCTGGTCAAACCGACCCGGTCTCGGGACTCGCCGCGACGGCGACTGGCTATGTTCGTGATCCGTTCGGAAGCTGCCCAGCGTCGACCTTGACATTTGACGCAGGCACCTGCGGGCTGAACCATCTTCCCGCTGGCCGGGTGGATCCCACAGCGATCCCGCTTTTGAATCTCTACCCGGATCCGACCAACTCGAGCCCGAATAACAACTTTGCATCGAGCCCGAAGCTGTACGAGCACGAAAATACTTTTGATACACGGTTCGATTACAACCCAACGGAAAAAGAACAGATTTTCTTCCGTTTCAGTTACTCCGATGATCCGCAATACATTCCGGGGCCCTTTGGAGGCATAGCCGACGGCGGAAGCTTCCAACAAGGTATCCAGACTGCGAAATCCGACCAGGCGGTGGCGGCTTGGACACACGTGTTTAATCCAAACACTGTCAACCAGGTCCGCGGTGGTTTCAACCACCTCCACACCACGCGCTTCGGACCAGTTGGCTCGGAGATGGGAATTCCGGCGAAGTACGGAATTCAGGGTATTCCACAGGTGGCCGAGAATGGTGGTCTCCCCGCCTTTGGTTTTGGCGGACTGGCTACATTGGGAAGCAACAACTTTTTGCCCTCGGACGAAGTCAGCCAGACTCTCCAGGTCACAGATGACTTCACAAAGGTTTACGGGAAGCACAACTTCAAGACAGGCATCGAATATCAACACGTAAAATTCTCTACGCTCCAGCCGGCGTGGTCGCGCGGTCAATTCGACTACAACGGCTCGTTTACCGACGTTGTGGGCAAGAACGGCACAAACGGTATCGCGCAATTCTTGCTGCAACCGGAAGCTGCCACCGTTCCAAACGGGATTAATTATTCGGGCGGTTCTGACCAGGTATACGCGTCGAATATCAACAAGACCTACGATGAGAAGATCTACTTCGCCTCGTACTTCCAGGATGACTGGAAGATCAACTCAAAGCTGACCCTCAACCTTGGCCTGCGTTGGGACTTCTTCGGTCCGATTAACGAACAAAATGGCGGACAGGCCAACTTCGTTCCCAGCGGCGCTCCCGACAACAAGCCGGAGTACCTGATTCCAGCGTCAGGCAAGGACAACCGGAGCCTGTCCGCGAGCTTTACGGACCTGTTGGCTAAGGATGGCATTGCACTTGTCAGCACAGGTAAATACGGCCAAGGTCTCGTCCAAACCCAGAAGACGAATTTTGCGCCGCGTGTGGGCTTCGCATATGAGGTCTCCCCGAAACTGGTGACTCGTGGCGGGTTTGGTCTTTTCTACAACTCGTTTGAAAACCAGGGATATGGACCCAATATCGGCGAGAACTATCCCTTCGTCTACAACTTCAATTTTGTTCCACAAGGCACCGACAGCGCCGTTAATCCGGTGAGCATCAACACTCCGTTTGCGGGGTGCTCTACAGCGGGTCCGGGCGGAACTGCAACTTTTGAATCCGGTTTCAGTTGCATTCCGCTCACGCCCACCGCTGTTCAAGCCAACGGCTTGAATTTGCAAGGACTGCAGTTCGACTACCAGACCCCGCGCACGTACAGTGCAAACGTCACTCTCCAGTATTCGTTGACGCGCACCTTGTCGGCTCAAGCCTCCTACGTGTTTACGGATGGCCAGGATCTTCAAACAGGCGTCGGCACCAACAACGTGAGCCAACTCTGGCCGGTGAACCAATCCCTGTCGGACCCGTATCCGAACAACGAGATCCCGTTCCCGGACTTTGGACGAGGCTCCAGTTACCACACAACGGTAGGCACAAGTCAATACAATGGGTTGCAGGCAAAGATCGAAGAGCAATACGCGAATGGGCTGACCTTCCTTCTTGCCTACACCTTCTCCAAGACGATGTCCGATGCAGGTGACCTGCTTAACGGCGGCAGCCAAGGTGGGTATCGTGCCCCTGACGTGCCGGGTCTCGGGCCAAAATTTGACTATGCTTTGGCGGACTTCGACATCCGCCAAGTGTTCCACTTCAGCGGCGGGTACGAACTCCCATTCGGCAAGGGCAGGCGTTACATGAACCGGGGAGGAGTTGCCAACGCAGTACTCGGTGGGTGGGCCACTAACTGGATTGCAGTGCTTCAAGGCGGTCAGCCGCTTAATATTGGCTGCCCAACCGGTGTGACAGCGGGAACTGGCTGCAACGCCGTGAAGGTTGCTGGCCAGAGCCAGAAACTTGGCATCAAGACCAGGGTCGACAATAACGGGACGAACCTTCCCTATTGGTTCGGCAATCCTGGGGCTTTCCAGCAGGCGTGCCCGTTGGGAGAAAGCGCGAGCCTTGCGCCTGGATGCCTGCCGTTGACCGGGAATGCGATTTTGGGCGACAAGCCGGGCCAGACCGTTACGCCGGGATTCCACAATTTCGACTTCTCAACGTTCAAGAAGTTCCAATTTAGCGAACGCTTCTCGGGAGAGTTCCGAGCGGAGTTCTTCAACATCCTTAACCATCCGAACTTTAACGCGCCTGGATTCGGCGGCAACGGTGTAGTCTCGATCAGCGGCTCTACCGACTTCACAAATGCCACTAATTTCGGGGCAATTGGATCGACCCGCAATGCCCCCAATGATCCAAGGCAGATCCAATTTGCTATGAAGTTGTACTACTAGGCTAGAATGAAATCGCCCCGGGGAGGCACGCCCAACAGGGTGCCTTCCCGGGGCTTTCTTATTCGTGACAAAATGCTCACGGGGAAATGGCGGAGGCAGACAGTGAGCAACAAGTCTCGATACCAGTCGGTGCTGCTCGGGACGGTGCTGACCTGTGCCATCCTCCTCTCCGCTCAGGACCCGCAGAAGCAGAAACTCGACAGTGAATATCAATCCGCTGTTTCCGATTATGATGGCGGTCGGTTTGCGTCGGCAGCAGACCAGTTGGAGCGGCTGCTGCCCTATGCACCGAAAAGCTTTGAGATCCACGAGCTTCTGGGACTTGTATACGCCTCGCTTTCGCAGGACGCAAAGGCAGAAGAGCACCTCAAAACAGCTGTTCAGTTGAAGCCTGACTCTGCAGTCGCTCGAACAAACCTGGGAACCAGCCTTCTTCACGAAGGCAAAACCGCCCTGGCAGGCGAGCAGTTCAACAAGGCGCTTCAACTGGATCCCAAGAGCTTCGATACGAACAGAAATCTGGGCCAGTACTACATTCAGATAGGCAAGATTGGGGAAGCGCAGCCTCTTCTCGAACAGGCACAGCACATCAAGCCTGATTCCTACGACAATGGGTACGATTTGGCGATGGCGGACCTCCTACTGGGACGGCTTCCCGAAGCGAGACAAGCGGTTCAGCACACCATGTCCATCCATGACACCGGCGAGCTGCACAACTTGTTAGGCCAGATCGAAGAGAAAGACGGCAAGTTTCTTGCGGCCGCCAACGACTTTGAAGCAGCAGCACACCTCGACCCGACCGAGGACAACCTGTTCGATTGGGGAAGCGAAATGCTTCTTCACCGGACTTACGAGCCTGCAATCGCTATTTTCCAGCAAGCGTCGACTCGATTCCCCAAGTCGCCTCGACTGCACATCGGTCTCGGCCTGGCCCTTTATTCAAGGGGCAAATATGACGAGGCGGTACAGGCCCTTCTCGTCGCAGCAGATCTGGATCCTAGCGATCCTCGCAGCTACGTTTTTCTATCCAAGGCCTACGACAGTTCCCCGAAACAGGCCGACGACGTCATACAGCACTTTCGCCGTTATGCGGAGCTTCGCCCCGAAGACGCCCGCGCCCAATACTATTACGCGATGAGTTTGTGGAAGGGAAAGCGCGCCGGGAACAGCGACGTTGATCTGCAAACGGTTCAGGGCCTGCTGCAGAAGTCGATCGCCCTCGATAACAATCTTCCTGAGGCTCATATACAACTTGGGGATCTCTATGCCGGTCAGCACCAATACGAAAAATCCATTCCCGAGTATGTCCGTGCCCTTGAGCTCAACCCAAACCTATCGGACGCGCATTACCGGCTTGGCACCGACTACGTGCACGTCGGCCAGAAAGACCGGGCCCAAAAAGAATTTGCGGTCTATCAAAAACTCCGTGCGGAACACCTGAGCGAGATCGACAAAGAAAGGGCGGAGGTTCAGCAATTTGTCTACTCTGAAAAACCGGATTCATCCACCAAGCCGTGATTGAGAATTTTCGGCGCGGACAAACTGCTCGCCCGCGATTCGCGATGGGTAACAGTTGCATCACAGACGCGCAGAAAAGATCGGATAAGTTGAGTTGATAATCAGGTCGGCACTCACGAAAACGCTCACTCCGGAATTCCTGACCGGTGCGGGACGAAATCCCCGAGAGATTGCTTCCGCTTTGAGCTGGAGCCGCCGTGAATTTTTGCGCAACACCGCAGGCCTCGTTCTCGGATCCACGCTTTCCGGCGCGAGCCCCTTTCTCCGCGGAGAGAGCCTCCGCAAAAAGCGGAAGGTCATAGTTGTTACCTTCGGCGGCGGCGCCAGGGACCAGGAGACTTTCGCACCTGAAGGCCAGGAAAACATTCCCCACCTGCTCACTGAATTGGTTCCACAATCGAGTTTTTTCACCCACGTGACCAATGACGGAATCCTTGGTCACTACGTTGCGACGGCCAGTCTCACAACCGGCGTGTACGAGACTCTCAATAATTTTTCTGCCGTCGCCCCTGAGCACCCCACAGTCTTCGAATACTTCAGAAAAGACCTTAAGCGGCCGGCTTCTGACGCATGGGTCGTCGCGCCCAGCAACGGTTTCAACCGCATCGGCGAAAGTGATTGCCGCTCTTACGGTCCCGGAACAGGCGCCACCGTCATCCTCCCAAAGCATCTGCTCAGCGCCGCGACCTCCAGCGGCACCGCGGACTTCGATCATCTGCTCCGTGACAACTACGAGAATCCGCTCTACACGCCCCAGCTCGGCGGCGGCGAGTTTGAATTACAGCAGCTCGACGGCATCCTCCGGCTTTCTGTCGCAGACTTCATGGCGCACGCCCGGACACTCTCCAGTCCGGACGAACTTTCTGTTTATATCGCCAAGCGCCTGATGCAGCAGGAGGCGCCCAGCCTTCTCTGGATCACCATGCACGATATCGACGTGGCCCACTCTGGCGCGTACTCACTCTATGTCGACGGCATTCGACGCACTGACCGCCTCTGCGGGGAGCTCTGGAAAGCCGTTCAGGACAATCCTGAATACGCCGGCAACACCACGCTCTTTATCCTTCCCGATTTCGGGCGCGACGCAGACTACGATGCCGGCGGCAACGGATTCCAGCATCATCGCACCGGCGACGCCGCCAGTCGCACCACATGGATGATGGCACTCGGCGCGGGCGTTCGGGAAGGCGTGATCTTCAATCAGCCTATGCAGTCTATCGATCTGGTCCCGAGCCTCGGCGCAATCATGGGCTTCTCACCCGCTCAATCTGTGGGCAAACCGATCAAGGAACTCCTGTAGCCATGTTGCCGCGCAATCTACAGCCCGAGAATTTCACGGCATATCCGCCGGAGGCCAGGAAGCTTGTCCTCGACTACATCGAGGCCATTCGGCAGCTTCCCGTCACATTCCTGCCCAGTTTGTTGCGCGAGGTCATTGAATACGACTTCAAATTCCCAGCGGAACGAGCCGCGATCGATATCGAGCTTTCGATCATCGCGGCGCTCTCTCCGTCGCAAACCAAAGAATGGTTTCAGCCGTTTCAGGCAATTGCAATCTCTTCGAAGCTCGAAAGCTTCGATTGGATCAATTCGCCTGCGCAATTCATTGAACAACAATCCGCTTACCTCTGGAGTACGCACCAGCTCGATGCGTTTCGCAAAGCCGCGACTGATTATGGTGAGCGCTTGCAAGCATCCGTCCAGTCGAAGCCGCTGCCTGCGAAGAGACTTGGCATTGCAATCATCGGTCAGGGTGTTTCCAACTACGATGAACCGTTGTTCCGCAACCTGCGCGCACACGGAACTTACTTCACCCAGATCAAACCCGAGAACGGCCTCCAACTCCTTCTTGCGGCGACAGCCGCACGCGCAGAGGTCCATCCCGTCCCATTCGGCCACTGGTATGTTGATGGGGGAGCTGAAGCAGAACACAGTCCGCTTCTGACTTGCGTCTCATACCAGGGCATGCAGGCTCTGCGCGCGGCACTGTTGAAAGACATTCAAGCGCAGATCAAACGCCCGGGTATGGGGCCTGAAGAGTTGCGCACTCATCTTGCTCGGATGAATCCTGCCGACCTGGGTGCTGGCGATGCAGGCAACGCTGTTCTGGAGCGCTTCAAGCTCAAGATCCTCACGGAAGGTTCAGGAACACAAATTTTCGCCACGGCATTTGCCCAGTGGGCCACTCGCGAGGCCCTGCGCCGAGCCGAGCCGCTCACACTGTTAGTCCGGTTCGCGCCCAGGCAGAGGCAGCGTCCGATGAACGAGCTGCTCTCGAATGCCGGCGGCAACCCCGAAGTCGACCCCGTCGGTTCGCTTATCGACGCCGACATGGGCGCCTACTATCACTGGATCAATCAGCAGCGGCTCCAAGGCTACGACCAATCTGCATTCCTGGTGTGGTTCGAAGGCCATAACCAGGCGCTGGTGATCGCGCCGACCTTACCTCGTGGAACGCAATCAAGCTCGGCCCTGGACCTCGGGCAGCTCGTCACATTGGCCGTCGGTTAGGCCACGCCACGCTCAGAAGCGGCTCTCCTTTACTGCTTTCTCTACTCTTGTGATCCTCGACATGGAGGGACGTTCGGATTGCGCCTACAATAACGCTGTTTTGGCCTTGTTTCGCACAATTGCCGGACTTTAGGGGCTCGAGCCCAAGAAGGATGCTCATGGAGATCGGTGATCGCGTTGACACCTCGATCGACTCCCCATGTTCCAAAGGTTCGGACACCGTTGTCGATGAATCGAGGCGCGACTTCCTGCGAGCTGCAGGGCTACTTGTCGCGGGGCTTGTCGTGCCCCAGGCGCGCGCAGAGCAGCCGGCCCGGGTGGCACTGGCTTCTGAGCACAAGGTTATTCTCGTGGTCATCGGCGGTGTGCGTCGTGCGGAGAGCTTTTCGCACGACGGACTCGAGAACATCCCCCATCTCACACGGGACCTCCTTCCTCGATCGCTTTTCTACGCACACGCGCGCAACGAGGGCGTAACGGCTCACTTCAATGCAATCTCGAGTATTCTCACTGGCAACTGGCAGCGCGTGGACGACTGGGGCAAGCTGGCGCCCACCACTCCGACGTTGTTCGAGCAGTTTCGTAAAAATAACCATGCCGACCGCAGTGACGCCTGGGTTGTGGCCAGCAATAAGGCCCTCACCAGCCTTATCGGCGCCAGTTCAGCATCAGGCTATGGCCCTAAATACGGCGCGAACGTCATATTTCCAAAGCAGCTCATGCTCACCGCAGTCGAAGATGCGTTGCGCTCGGGCCGCGCTGCCAACATGGCCGATCGAATAAAAGTCGAATCAGAGTTGCAGAATGCCCTCGAAGGCGGCAATTTTGAAGGCCTCGGCTGGAATGTGTTTGACGCAGCAGCCCAACTCGACCCTCGCGTCGAGAGCAGCATCAAAACCGCTATCGCCAATTTTGTTCGCGGTGGCGGTCCGACTTCCGGCGATGAACTCACGTTTTTCATGACCCGCGAAGTCATGCGCAAGTTTGCGCCTCGCGTGCTCACGGTCGCATTCTCTGACGTTGAGGCCGCACACTTCGGCTCGTACT
This sequence comes from uncultured Acidobacteriaceae bacterium, assembly GCA_963838295.1. Taxonomy (GTDB): domain Bacteria; phylum Acidobacteriota; class Terriglobia; order Terriglobales; family Acidobacteriaceae; genus Telmatobacter. The sequence continues at coordinate 1,121,127 of CAWIQS010000013.1, read as the reverse complement.
CACTGCATGTTTCCGGCATTCGTACCGCCGACCGTCTTGCTTATCAGCTATGGCAGGAAGTTGAATCAAACCCCGATTACCGCGGCAAAACCACCATGGTCATCCTGCCCGAATTCGGCCGCGATCCTGATGGCTCCTCGACCAACGGCTTTTTCAATCATCGCGCCAATGAAGACTCAACCCGCGACACCTGGATGATGGCGCTCGGAGCCGCTATTGACAAGCCTCAGATTATCGAGCGGCCGATTCGCCACATCGATGTTTGCCCTACACTCACCGAAATCCTGAGTTGCCGGGGCATTGAATCACAAGGTGCAAGGCTCGCGGAATTTAGCGCATAGCGCGCGGTTCGCAGGAAGAAAAGATGAAAGCCGCAGACGGGATATCGCAGAATCTTCAAAACGCCTTGAACAACGGTGTGTTGAAACGGCTGCCGCTTACGTTTCTTCCCTTCGTTAACGAGCAACTTCAAAAGTGGCAATATCTATTTCCGAACGAGCAGCGCTCGGTCCAAAGGCTGCTGCTCTATGTAGACAGTTTGAGCGTCCAGCAATCTTCCGCGCTCTTCAAAAGAGTGGTTCAGCTTGAAGATAAAATGGAAGTCCGTCACTGGCAGTTTTCTACGACGGAGCAAACAATCCAAAACTCGTCTGAGCTGGCGCGCTCTCCCTACTTCCTTGACTGGCGGCGTGCGGTGCAGGACGTTTTCGAGACTGTTGACCAGCGTGCCCTGGAAACTAAAGTCCCATCCCCGAAGCGTCTCGTCCTGCTTGGTATTCCGCGGCCACTCTCCGTGAATCCGGTGACCGTTTGGCGGCGGTGGCAGGGAATTGGCAAACCACTGAATTTGGAAATGGGCAGCTCCGGAGACTCGCTCGATCCTTTTGAATCCCTTCTTGCGGGCATCCCCTTCCATGAAAATGATGCTTCGGATTCATTGCTGATCAATCCGAGTCAACGCGAGCTCTCCTCCGCGGACAACTGGGTGATCGATGCGGGAAGCAGGGCTGTCGAGGCAGTCCTTAAGCGCACGCCGCATTATCTGGCTTCTCCGAATTCGATTCTCCTCAGCTATCAGCGGCTAGTCTCGTACCGCGAAAACTTCTCTCACGAGATGAATACCATGCGCAAAGACCTTGCCGATGCTGATGCTGTCTTCGATCGTCTGCGCAAGGTCGACGTCACGCAGTGGAGCCCTCCCGAAGTTTCCGCCGACCCCGCAATACGCGAATTCGTGCGCTCGCTCTACCTCACCGGAAACGGCGCCGTCATCTTTGGAAACTCTTTTGTTGAATGGGGAGCCTCCGAGGCATTCCGCCGCGCCCGGCCATCGTTTCTTGCTGCAAAGTTCGGTGTGCGTGCCAAGCCGAAACCATTTACAGGCGTGGCCGTCTTCGACAATCCAGACGAGGTCAACCCAGCGCCTTCTGTCGACGATCTGCCTGGCAGCGCCACCGACGCCGAGATGCTGGCGCTCTACATTTGGCTCGCTGCGCAGCGCTACGACGAGTATCAACGCTCTACTGTCTGTGTCTGCCTCGCCGAAAGCATCTCCCAGGCCTACATCGTCGCCCCTCCGGAATTTACCGCTACTTTTAACGTTGATGTCGCCTCGTTGCTGCAACTCAGCGCAGCACTTGCCGCCTGGGTTTCCTGAATTCGCGGTGCCCGCCCGATTGCTTCAAATCGGGCCTGACGATTCTTGCCTTTCTAGCTGAAACTGAACAAGTTGAACCCAGTCCGTAAAGCCTTATTTCGATGCCGTTTTATGACTTCCGGCTGGTATAGTTCCCATGGGTTTGGAAGAGCGCTTTTTCTCATTACCAAGCCGGCATCTCAGAAGGGAGTCATCCATTGATCAGACGTGACTTTATCAAGACTGCGGGCGCAGTATTGGCATCCACTGCATTGCCCGGTTATCACGCGCTTTCAGAAGAACAAATTGCATCAGGAAGGATGATTCTCCCCATTAATAGGAACTGGCGCTACCGACCCTCCAAGGTAGCCGGTGCTGAAGCCGTCGATTTCGACGACTCGAAGTTTGAGCGCGTCGTCATTCCGCATACTAACGTCGCCTTGCCCTGGCACAACTTCGACGACAAGGATTACGAATTCGTCTCCACCTATCGGCGTCGCTTCAAACTGCCTCAAGCCGCCGCAGGCAAGCGTGTCTTCGTTGATTTCGAAGGTGCCATGACGGCGACAACTGTCTGGATCAATAGCACGCTCCTTGGCGAATACAAAGGCGGCTTTACACCCTTCTCTTTCGAGCTCACAAAGCATCTGCATCCTCAAAATGAAAACGTTTTAACTGTGCAGTTGGACTCGACCGAACGCAAAGACATTCCGCCCTTCGGATACGAAATCGACTACTTGACATTCGGTGGAATCTATCGTGAAGTCTCTCTTCGCATCGTTCCCCAGGTCTATATTGACAACATCTTCGCCCAGCCCAAAGATGTCCTCGGCGGCAATCCCTCGCTCGACGTCAATTGCTTTCTCGCCGGCGATCTCGCAGCAGCCGGCTCCATCTCGCTCGAGGCAGAGCTGCGCGACGGCGACAAGGTCATCGCTAAAGCTACCTACGCTGTTGAGCGCCCATCCTCGCCAATCGACTCATTGAATTCCCCCACCCCCCTCGATCCCTACAACGACGCCCCCGCCTACTCCACGGTCGAAACGCTTAAGGATCCCGCGCGCTTCACGGTCTCTCTCCCGCATCTCGGCGACATACAACTCTGGAACCTCGAGCAGCCGCATCTCTACACGGTCCACGTGCGTCTCACCCAGGGCGGCAAGGTCATCGACCAGGACACTCGCCGCGTAGGTTTCCGCGAAGCCATGTTTACAGACCACGGCTTTTCACTCAACGGCAAAGTCATCAAGCTGCGCGGACTCGACCGCCACCAGACATTTCCCTTCGTCGGGCAGGCCATGCCCGGCCGCGTACAGCGCAAGGATGCCGACATTCTTCGCAAGAACCTTCACTGCAACATCGTCCGCACTTCCCACTACCCTCAATCCCGCCACTTCCTCGATCGTTGCGACGAGATTGGCCTGCTCGTGCTTGAAGAGATTCCCGGCTGGCAGCATATTGGCGACGAAAAGTGGAAGCAGGTTGCCATCGACAATGTCGGCCGCATGATTCGCCGTGACTGGAACCACCCCTCCATCATCCTCTGGGGCGTTCGCATCAACGAGTCCCGTGATGACCACGACTTTTACACCCGCACCAATGCCTTCGCGCATGCCCTGGACGATTCGCGCCAGACCGGCGGCATTCGTTACTTCCAGGAGTCCGAGTTCCTCGAAGACGTTTTCACCATGAATGATTTTGGCTTCCCTCTGAAGCCACCATGCCATCCGCGTTATCTCAACACTGAATTTGTCGGCCACACCTTTCCCACCAAGACCACCGACGACGATGAGCGCCAGCGGGAGCACACTCTCCGTCACGCTCGCATTCACAACCAGCTCGCCTCAAATCCGCAGTACGCAGGCGGCATCGGCTGGTGCGCTTTCGACTACAACACCCACTCCAACTTTGGCGCCGGAGACCGCATCTGCTATCACGGAGTCACCGATATCTTCCGCGAGCCCAAACCTGCCGCGGGCTTCTACAAGTCGCAATGTGATCCAAGCGAGGAAGTCGTGCTCGAGCCCGCATTTCACTGGGCACGCAGCGACGAATCAGTGGGCTTTACGAAGGCTGTTTTCTGCTCCAACTGCGATCACCTACAGATCTTTGGTCGCGCCAACTCCGATCCAAAGAATTCCTGGACCCTCATCGCGGAAGTCGATCCCGATCGCACTGAATTCGACCACCTCAAGTACCCCCCGTTTGTCCTCGATGTGAACAACATCGATTTCAAAAAAATCGATGCGCCCTGGGGTGATCTGCGCATCGACGGCTTTATCGGCGGCAAGCAGGTCATCTCCAAATCGCTGTCCGGCAAGGGAGTCGACTCAAAGTTCGCGCTGTTGCCTGATGACCACGAACTGCGCGCGGACGGGGCCGACACCACCCGTGTCGTATTGCGCGTCACGGATGAGTTCGACGCTATCCGCACTTACGCCAACGACCCCATCACCTTTACGCTGGAAGGCCCCGGGAAGCTGATTGGCGATAATCCGTTCTCGCTCGTCGGCGGCACTGGCGCGGTCTGGCTACGCGCGGGCGAGCAGCCCGGTACTCTGCGACTCACAGCGAAACATCCACGCCTCGGCATGCAAAAAGTTGAAATCAATCTGCTCTCAGCGCCTCGGGAGGAAGTCTAGCATTCAAAACAGCATTCTCGTTTGGCCAGCCAGGTTTCAACGCGCAATGTGAGAGGGGCAGTTCACATCAGTAATGATCGCCTATTCAGTTTGCTGCCAACTCCCTTGATGTTCACTGAGTGAACTCGGACCGAAAACACTCATCGCAAATCGACAACCCGAGAGTGACATGTTTGAAACGCTGAAACCTATTACGCGCCGGCGAGTTCTGAAAAGTGCGTCTTCGGTTGCCGGATTTCTGCTGCCTCCTGCTTTTTTGGGCGAGCAACCAAAGAGTGCACCGTCCGGTACCGTCCATCATGACCTCGACCTACCTGTTCTCGCACAGCCTGACATTGTCTTTGCATACCTCGGCGACTCAGAGGTGGAGCGCCACAGGCTGTCGAGAACAGGGAACGTGTGGACGGGAAACGGCGTGGCTGCAGGACTAAATGTGGATTTCGCGGCGGCAGAACATCAGGCCGTGATCTCTATCGAATCTCCCACCGTGCCTGTCCAGCGCATACAAATCCGCTGGAAACGCCGCCTGGCACAAGATGTTCTTGCGCTCGGCGATGCATGGGAGCGCAGCTACGGGGACTTGGAATGGCGAACGCTACAACCGGAACGTGTGCTACCCTGGTACGCGCTGCTCCATTCACAGGGGCAAACCGCCGGCATGGGGGTGAAGACGGGGGCCGCTGCATTCGCCTTCTGGCAGGTAGATACATCCGGCATCTCGCTGTGGCTCGACGTGCGTAATGGGGGAAACGGCGTTTCGCTCGGGAACCGCAGGCTCGAAGCAGCCACGATCGTGATTTGCAAAGGTACAGCTGATGACAGCTCCTTCGGCGTTTCGCAGCGCCTATGCCGGGCAATGGCTGCAGGAGTTACGGTACCTGCGAGGCGGGGCGCAAAGCAGGTTGAAACGATCTACGGCAGCAATGACTGGTACTACGCCTACGGTCAAAACACGTACGATGGCATTTTGCGTGACGCCGATCTTGTGGCATCGCTTGCGCCTAGCGGCAGTATCCGACCGTTCACGGTAATCGACGATGGTTATCAGGACCCATCCCGATTTCCCAGTCTCCCCAGGCTTGCATCCGCAATCCGCGATCGCAATGTGATTCCAGGCTTGTGGATACGCCCCTTGCGTGCTTCAGCAGCCACGCCGAAGAATCTGCTGCTCCCGGATTCTCGTTTTGTTCGATCGGGAAACGATCATGCGCCATTAGCCTACGATCCGACCATTCCCGAGGCACTTCACGCCGTCGCATCTGTTGCAGTCGAGGCATGCGATTGGGGCTTTGAACTGATCAAGCATGACTTCACAACCTGGGAACTGTTCGGGCAATGGGGAAGTCAGATGGGTGCTTCCCCCACTCTGGGCAATTGGCATTTCAACGATCGCACGCTCACCAACGCTGAAATCGTGACTGCGTTGTATCGGCAACTTCGCACCGCCTGTGGGGATGACCGCGTGATCCTGGGGTGCAATACGGTCGGACATCTTTCGGTCGGCTTCTTCGATGCCTCGCGCACTGGTGATGATGTGAGCGGCAAAGAGTGGGAGAGAACACGCCGGACCGGCATCAACACTCTGGCTTTTCGCGCGCCACAGCATAAGACCTTCTATTCACTCGACGCGGACTGTGTTGCGATCACTTCTGATGAGCCCTGGTCTCTGACTCAGCAGTGGCTCCAGGTCGTTGCCGAGAGCGGAACAGTGCTTCTCATTTCACCTGATCCCAAGAGCATAGGCCACGAACAGAAACAGCTGCTTCGTGAGGCTTTCGAACGCTGTGTCGCGAAGTCGGCCAGCGAGCCATTGGATTGGATGAAGACGCGCACACCCGCATGCTGGCGAACTTCCGCGGCAGTCAAGAATTACAACTGGATTGCCGAAGAAGGCGAGAGTCCTTTTCCCATCGGAATACAACGCAGAGAGGATTAAGCACAAGACGCGGATGACTTCTCACTGCGATCTGCCGGTAATGCTTTGGCGTTCTAAAGTCCTGCAAGGCAACGGCAGAATGGACTTCGCAATTGCTTTATGAAGCGCCGCCCCAAAACCGAGTTCCTGGGGAAGTTCGGACTCCTGTGGCCACTGAAGATGGCCGGGATGGGTCGAGTCTCCGTGGTACAAATTACGGGTCGGGATGAGATTTGTTTTCAACGGGGTTTGTGACTGCGAAGAATTGCAGCACCCCAGGTCTCGAAGGCGAGACATCCACCCCCATCGACGAAGACCGGTAGATAGGGACCCCGGACCTGCGGCACTCGAGTTCGTAAAGTTGAATGGGGATTTCAAGGAGATCGGGAGTCATGGCGAAGGTGGATGAAGCAGGTAAGAGGCTGGTGTTCCGGTCGGCGCGGATATTCGATGGCGATTCAGATGTGCTGATCGAGGGCAAGGATGTTGTTGTCGCGGGTGGGGTGATCGACGATGTGATTGCTCCCGATCCCCGCAACGACAGGGACGCTGAAGTGATTGACTGCAGCGGCTGCGTACTGATGCCGGGGTTGATTGACGCGCACGTGCATGTGTATGCGGCGGGGTTGAATATCACGCGCGTTGTGCAATCGCCGATGTCGTACCTGGCGCACTTTGCGGCGAAGTTTCTGCACGGATGTCTTGACCGCGGCTTTACCACGGTGCGCGATGTGGGGGGAGCGGACGTGGGGCTGGCGGGGGCGATCCGGGACGGGCTGCTAGGGACCGTGCCGCGATTGTTTTATGGGGGCCGCGTAATTTCGCAAACAGGCGGACATGGGGATTTCCGGCCAGGCGATCATGCACTGGACGGCGTGACGTGTTGCGGCTGTGGATTCCATAGCGATCACATGGCGGTGGTTGCGGACGGCGCGGATGCGGTGCGGCGGGCGGTGCGGGAGGAGTTACGGCGAGGAGCATCACACGTCAAGATCATGGGGTCGGGCGGTGTTGCGTCGCCTACGGATCCGCTGGACCGCTGCCAGTATTCCGACGATGAAATTAAAGCGGCGGTGGACGAGGCGGAGCGAGCAGGATCTTACATTGCGGCGCATTGTCATCCCGCCGAAGCCGTGCGACGCGCGGCTGCATTCGGGGTGAGATCGATTGAACACGCGACGCTGATCGATCGGGAGACGGCGGAGTTTGTGGCGGAACGCGGTTCGTTCGCAGTGCCGACAATGGCTACGCTTTTTGGTCTTCTCGAAGAGGGGGAGGCACTCGGTCTGCCCGCGGCAAGCGTTACAAAGCTCCAGAAGATCGGCGATTCCGCTCTCAAGGGCCTGGAGATCATGAAGCAGGCCGGCGTGAAGATGGGATTGGGCAGCGATCTGCTCGGTCAGCAGCATGTGCGGCAGAGTACGGAGTTCACGCTGCGGGCGCAGGTGCTGCCCGCGATCGATGTGCTGCGTTCGGCGTGCTCGGTGAATGCGGAACTGATGGGACAGGTTGACAGGCTGGGCTGCATTCGCAAAGGAGCGGTGGCGGATCTGCTGGTGATCGACGGGAATCCGCTGGAGAACCTCTCCCTGCTGGCAGGAGAGCACGCGGGCATCGCCATGATCGTGAAGGACGGAAAATTCCACAAGCGAGCGCGGTGAGCGGAGTCGATTGAGAGGTGGCGCGACCGGCGGACGTGGACGGCACCGCAGATCGGGGTGCTCTCAGTCGTGACGGATTCCAGAGCGGCGCAAGCTGCGGTTGCGCAGCCATTTGGCGACGCCGAGGGTCAGCAGAAGTCCGCCGAATGGGATGCACATCAGTGCGACGATGAGGGCGAACCAGCCAGTGTTGGTGCTGGCGCCGGTAGGGCCGAAGCCGCCCAGGAGCGTCTGAAGGAGAGTTGCGGACAGCACGCCAGCGCCCGTCATGGACGATCCCCATTGCAGGAGTTGACGGGTGCCGTCGTTCGGTGAGGCGATGCGCTTCGGCGATGCGGGGACGCGTTCGATCACGGGCATGCGGCTCACGATCCCTGCGCGAGGCGCAGCATCACGTAGGTGACGACGCCGGTGACGGAGACATAGAGCCAGATCGGAAATGTCCAACGCGCGATTTTCCGATGTTGGGGAAAGCGACCCGTAAGCGAGAAGAAAAAAGTGACCAGCACCATCGGCAGGGCTACGACCGCGAGGATGATGTGGCTCGCGAGCAGGGGCAGGTAGGCCGAGCGCCATGCAGCGTGGATGGGGTAGCGAACATCTCCGTGCAGGTAGTGGTGCAGGATGTAACTGATGAGGAACAGTGTAGAAAAACCGAACGCCGTGATCATCGACGCGCGATGGGCGGCGATTTTGCGGGCGCGAATGAAGGTGTAGCCGACAAGGAGTGAGGTCGCACTGAGGCCGTTCAGAACCGCATTGAGCGCTGGAAGAAATGCGAGCTTTGTGCGAGATACGTCGGCGGCAGGGTGTTCGTAGATCAGCCAGAAGAGAAAGAGCGAGGCTGCCGCGCTGATGGCGAGAATGGCAAAAATGGCAGCACGCGTATTAGCGCGGGGTTGCGATCTGGTTGCCGTGGCACTCATGCGTTCCTCAGTGTTTGGCGATGGCGCAAACCATCAACGTGGTCAGCAGGAGAGGCAGGTAGATGACGCTTACTTTGAGCAGATCGCGGGCCACCATGCGGCTCTCGGTCTCGCTGGTCGTGCGCAAAATGCGGGTGAAGCGAATGGTGTAGGCGAGATAAAAAAGTCCCAATGCGGTGGCGGGAAATGCGTAGACGGGCCCGGCCATGCCGAGCCGCCAGGGAGCGAGGCTCACGGGAATCATGATCACGGCGTAAAACAGGGCTTCAACAACCGTGGACCAGCCGTCGGGTTGAACGACGGGGAGCATGCGGATGCCGGCACGTGCGTAGTCGTGGCGATAGAGCCACGCGATGGCCATGAAATGAGGAAACTGCCAGACAAAGAGGATGGCGAACAGCGCGACGGCAGGCCATTCAATGCGTCCGCGAGCGGCGGTCCAGCCGAGCATCGGTCCCATGGCGCCGGGAAATGCGCCGATGAAGGTCGCAAGCGAGGTGACGCGTTTCAGCGGTGTGTAAATCGCCACGTAGCAAAATGCCGTGAGCAGCGCGAGAGACACCGTGAGCAGGTTGGTGTGCAGCAGGAGCCACGATGCGCCGAGCGCGAGGGCGCCGATGCCGGCCAGAACGCCCTGCACGAACGAAATGCGTCCGGCGGCGATGGGGCGGTCGGCGGTCCGCTTCATTTTGGCGTCGCTGGTGCGCTCGAGAGCCTGGTTCAGCGCGCTGGCACCGGCCGAGACCAAGCCGATGCCGATAAGTGTGTCGAGCAGTCCGCGCTGCACGCTGGAGATGCCTGACTGCATTGAGCCCAGGTAGAAGCCTGCCCACCCGGTGATGACCACCATTCCGGTGACGCGCACTTTGAACAACTCGCGCAGATCGGTGATCAGAGTGGCTGTTGTACCCGGGCTTGGGGCGTGAATCTGGTGCGCTGCATGAGCGGTCTCCTCGGGCACACGTGCGTCGTGCGCGGCGAATTCTGGTGAGGCGGCAGCCTGGGAAATGGGAGTCATCGGGTGGAAAGTGACCTCGGTGAGGCTGGGAAAGCCCTGGCACCTACCTTGATGATAGCAATTGGCGGCGAATATAGGGACAAGCGGTTGATCAGGCCACTTCAAGGTATTTTCGTGCCACTTCCACGATTTGAGTGCGACTTTCCTGCCAGCATGCCCATACATCCGCGCACCAGTGTTCGATCATCGCGTCGCGGGCGGGGCCGGGTTCGGCGGCAAGCACATCCTTAATGCGAATGGTGCCGCGGGTTGCGGGGAGAGGTGGCTTCGTCCACGTATTCGGCCATCGTGCAAGCTGCATGTGCGCCCTCTGCACCTGTTTGCCAGTGAAGCCTTTCTCGAGGTGCAGGTAGAGACCGATGAGGGAGAAGACGATCGCGATCGGCTTGGTGGATTCGTCGGCGCTTTGCGCTGCGTAGGCATCGACAGCGAGTTGGTGGATGAAGGCGGGATCAGGGTGCGCCAAGGTGTAGAAGGCGAGTTTGTTGTAGAGGTCGTCATTGCGGGGCATAAGGCACCTGGCATTCCAGCCGGATCTCAGTCGATACGTGGGTTCGGCCCTGCCGCTTCGAGGATGGCTTCTGCTACCTGTTCCGGCGTAAGAGCGTCTGCACGAACGGAAACGTGCGCCGTGCGGTAGAGCGGCAGTCGCCGCTGATAGCGTGCGGCGAGGTTGGCGTGATCAGCCAGAACGGGGCGTGTGTTTTCGGTTCCTCTACAGCGGGCGAGCGTCGTGTTGAGCTCGACTTCAAGGTGGATGAGCAGGGTGCCGGGAGCATTGAGAAGAAGGGTGCGTGTGTCTTCGCGTTCGATGGCTCCGCCGCCGAGAGCCAGCACCAGGCCGTCTTCTGTGACGAATCGCGCGATGGTCGCGTGTTCGCGGTCTCTGAAGGCAGCTTCGCCCTGGCGGGCAAAGATGTCGGCGATAGCGGCGCTCGCTTCGGCCTCGATCACGTTGTCCACATCGACAAATTGCCAGCCGAGGCGCGCGGCAACGATGGGGCCTACGGTGGACTTACCGGAGCCCATGAAGCCCGTAAGAACAATGCGGCGTGGTGGCGTTGCCGGGACGGTTTGATTTGTGGAGGACAAATGGATTCTTCCAATTTTCGTGCGAACTTCCAGATTATGCTCTATCCCTCAGGGGTTAAGACCCGACGTCTTTTTTCGTTCTTGCGGCACGCGACCCAGAGGGTACCCCGAGTCTGCCCTGACACAAGCAGGACTATGAAATGCGCTCTATCACCAGTATAAGAAGGTGCGCCGCCTCGCCGCTTATCCCAGGACCATGACGACGGCGCCGGCAGTGATGAGCAGACCACCGGCGACAGCGGGGACGGTGAGCTTTTCGCCGAGCAGGAGCCACGCGAAGACCATCACGAGCGGCACACTTAGTTTGTCGAGCGGGGCTACTCGCGAGGCCGGACCAAGTTGAAGGGCGCGGAAGTAGCAGAGCCAAGAAAGTCCTGTTGCCAGTCCAGAGAGCACGAGATACAGGAGGGTGCGCCCGTCGAGCAAGCGTATTTCGCTATGCTTGCCAAGCGCCAATGCGATGCCCCATGCGAATACGAGAACGACCGTGGTGCGTATCGCGGTAGCCAGGTTCGAGTCGACATGCGCCACGCCTACTTTCGCGAGCAGCGCTGTTGCGGCGGCAAACAATGCCGAGAGGAGTGCCCATCCGATCCAGGTCATAGCCTTTATGGTATGCGGGATGGGTTCGCTGGCCTTCATCTAGACTGGATTTTATGGAGACAGGTCGGGCCAGCAAAACTGCTTTGGGTGTGGCGATTCGACGGGCGGCGCATCAGTTGGCCGACAAGCCCCCGGTGTTGGATGATCCCATTGCGCTGCGCCTGGTTGGCGAGGGATATCCGCGGCTGATGGAGCGTGCACTCCACCCGGTGGGCCGTGATTTTCGCGGATTCATGGCGGCACGCAGCAGGTATGCCGAAGATCGGCTGGCCGAGGCTGTGGCGCAAGGCGTAATGCAATATGTCGTGCTGGGGGCGGGGCTGGACACGTTTGCGTATCGCAATCCATTTCCGGCGCTGCGCGTGTTTGAGGTGGACTTTCCGGCTACGCAGGTGTGGAAGCGAAGGATGCTGGAGGAGGCCGCGATCGCTTTGCCATCCAATCTTGTATTCGTCGCGCTGGACTTTGAACATCAGACGCTCGCCGAAGGGCTCACTCAGGCTGGATTGGATCTTCAGAAGCCGGCGTTCTTCGGCTGGCTCGGCGTTGTGCCGTATCTGACGCTCGAAGCATTTCGCGCGACTTTGAGCGTGGTAGCGCAGATGCCTGCGGGGAGCGCGGTGAGTTTCGATTACGCAGTGGATCCGGAGACGCTGAGCCCCATCGGACGCGTTGCGTTTGACAGACTGGCGGAGCGCGTCGCAGCGGTGGGGGAGCCGTTCCGGCTCTTTTTTACGCCGGAGACTCTGGAAGCGGAGCTGCTACGGGCGGGCTTCCACCGCATTGAGCAGGTGGATTCTGCCCGCCTCAATGATCTCTATTTCGATAACCGCGCTGATGGTTTGAAGCTCTCTCTGCTCGGCCTTGGGATGTTGGCTACAGCCTGGATGTGAAGGTGGCACCAGGACACCTCGAGAGAGTGCACATTCCTGGCGGCTTGAGGCGCCTATGCGGGTTAGGATTGCCACATGTTTGGTAAGAAAGCATTCACGCTGTTGTGTGTGGTGGGTGTTCTGTTGTGCGGAGCCTGCGGCCTCTTCTTCAGGGAGCCTCCTCCGTCGATGCATCACTTCGTGGATATGCGCACGGTTCGAGTTGAGGTTTCCAACAACACCGCGACCCACGAAATTGACCCTATTGCCATGAAAGCCGCCGTCATCCGCGCGATCAATGCGAGCAAGAAGCGAACTCCTCTGCGGGCGGTTGCAGATGGCGATGCAGATGGCACGCTCACGCTGGATGTCGCACAGGAAGAAGAATATCTGGCGAATTTCCAATCTCAGCGTGTGGATTCAGAGAACGACGCAGCCTTGTGGCGGTTTCATGCGGTGATTTCTGGGGAGTTGAAGAGCAAAGATGGGCTCATTCTCTGGTCTAACCAGAACTGGCCCTCTTGGCGAGGGTTCAGCGTTACCGAGATGAAAAAAAGGACTCCAACGCCGGGATGGCACGACGCTAAATTTCGAAGTGTCTTTTTCACGAAGGACTTTGTTCCGGACATAGCGTCGCAGTTTGTGTACGAGCTTTTGTCCCAGTGATCCTGCATCCCGAGGCGGCATGGTTTTTGCTCCATCTACAATAGAGCAAGCATGATTCGCAGGATGATTGGATTGGCATTCGCGGTGGCACTCGGTGCGATCTCAGGTTGCGGATACCATACTCTCGGCGCGGCTACGCATCTGCCTCCGGATGCGCGCACGCTTTCCGTGCCGGTGTTTGCCACTCACACCGAGGCTTACCACACCGAATCTGCACTGACCGATGCGGTGATTCGCGAGTTTGCGGCGCGTTCGCGGATGCGCGTGACGCCTGCTACAGAGGGCGATTCCGATGTGGTTTTGCGTGGGACGATTCTGAACGAAACCGTCGCGCCGCTGACCTACAACACCACAACGCAACAGTCCTCGAGCTTTCTGATCACCCTGGTTGTGTCTGTGACGCTGAAGGACCGCGCCGGCAAAATGCTATACGAGAACAACAACTACATCTTTCGCGGACAGTACCAGTCGACTTCCGATTTGCCAACGTTTTTGGATGAGCGCCCTGCGGCGATTGACCGGTTGTCGCGCGATTTTGCCCGCGCACTGGTGGCGGATGTGCTGGAAGGAATGTGAAAAAAGCGGGGAATAGGGATTAGGGATATAGGACCAGGGACCAGGGACCAGGGACCAGGGATTAGAGACTAGGGAACAGGGTGAAAATGCTGTTGCAGATGGGTTTCGGGCTTTTAATCCTCAGCTTCCTGTTCGTGTTGCGCTGGTAATCTGTATACGCATGCTCGGTGCTCGGCCAACCTGGGGCTTTGTACAATGACCGGCTCTCGCTGGGGTGCGGGCTTTAGCGCCGTGGGGCGTTTTGTGGGGGAGATTGAGGCTGCCGCTGCCGGGAAGGGTTCACTGCGGGCAGGGTACGTGCTGGCGGGCGACGAGATTTTCCTGCTGGATCGCTGCCGCGAGGCGGTTCTAAAGGCATTTGTTCCCGCTGACCTGAAGGATTTTTGCCTTTCCGATCTCGACCTGAGTACAACCCCGATTTTCGATGTACTGGACCGCGCACAGACGCCTTCGCTGATGGCGCCGTTTCAGGTGATTTTTGTGCGCAATGTGCGCCAGTTGTACACGCGGGGGGCGAAAAAGGACGAATTTGCCGCGCTGGATCGCTATTTCAAGTCGCCGAATCCGCAAGCCCTGCTGATTTTTGTGGCCGATTTTCTGCGAATTCCGACCGATACGCGGCGCATGGAGATGGACGACAAGAACCGCTTTGAGCGCCTGACCGAGACGCTGGGTGAGCATTGCGGCATCGTGGAACTGGCACGTGTAGCCGAAGAGGATGCAATGCGCTGGGCGGTCGCCACAGCGCAAGCCGCCAATACGAAGCTGGAGCCAGACGCGGCGCGCGAACTTGTGGATGCCCTTGGCGCGGACATGATGCTGATAGCGTCGGAACTGGAGAAGCTGTTGCTCTACACCTTCGGCCGGGGGCGCATCACCCTTGGGGACGTGGAGACAATGGTGCTGGCCGCCAAGCAGCGCTCGCTCTACGAGCTGACTGACGCCATCAGCTCGCGCAACTCGGCGAAGGCGCTGGCGCTGCTGCACGGGCTGCTGAACAGCTCGGATGCAGGCGAGGATGCCGCTATTGGCCACCTGTATATGCTGGCGCGAACGTTCCGGCAGATGCTGGTGATTGTTGAGAAGAACGTGCGGGACTCGCGCGCGATCTGGCAGGCGCTATGGCAGGGATTTCGCATGCCGCCTTTCGCGGCGGACGACCTGATTCGCCAGGCGCGACGGTACAAGAGCCGGCGCGAATTGACGCGGGCGCTTCGCTTGATTGCGCGTGCCGATCTCGAGCTTCGCTCGTCGCCGCCGGACAAACGGCTGGTGCTGGAGCGGCTGGTGTACGACCTGGCCGCGGAGCCGAAATCTGGGCCTGCGCCGTGGGCTTCGGCGCAGTTGTCGTTCGAGGGGTAGCAGGAACGGCCGGTCGGACGCCAAAAGGCTAAAAAGCAGATTCTTCGTTCATCACCCCCAAACTCTGCCCCAAAGAGCAAAGACCGCTCTTCGGGGACCCCGGACTACGTTTGGGGCCCCGTTCTCTCAGAATGACAGTGCGATGATGGGGGAATTCCAGAATAAGGACACTAGAGCTGCATCCCAGCCCGCGAAAGCCATGCGCTGTAGGCGCGATCCTCTCGCAGGATATGGCTGGTGATCCAATCACGCAAAAAGTTGATGAGGTGCACGCTGAGTGCGGCTTCGCCTCGCTTGTACCGTTCCACGTAATCGGCCACTTGCGCTGTCAGCTTCCTGTGCTTCGATTGATGTTCGCCCAGGCCTGGATATTTTGCCTTCGCCAGCATCGCTTCCTCAGCTGAGAAATGACTGCGTGTGTAGGCCAGCAGATCCTGCAAAAGGCGCCCAGCCACGGCATTGACCTGGCCCTTCAGCATGGCCGCATGCAACTCGTTGAGAGTATCGAACAAACGTGCATGCTGGTCGTCAACAAACTGGATGCCAACTGAATAGGTCTTGTCGAAAGTCAAAAGCGCCATTCCAAATCTCTCCTGCCGCGTCCCGACAATCAAAGTATCGGCAGCGATGCAATTGGGGTGAGAGGGATTTTCCAGCTTCTATGGGGGGGCAGGGAAACTTTGGGAGCGGGAAGGGGAATTCAATAGACGCCGTGCTGGTTCAACCACGCGCCGCAGGGCTGGTCAAGCTTCTCCACATGATCCAGGTACCAGGACGGCAGGAACCCAAGGAGCGATGGGAAGTGGAGGACTTCTTCGTGGTTGATCTGTTCAAGCGCCGCGTAGAGCTTTGCCAGCAGATGATGGTGTGCGATTCGGTGGTCGTTGATACCCGGGAAGCCCTGTTGCAGCAGGAGTTGCTCTTCGCTCTGAAAGTGCATCTGTGTGAAGTCGATGAGGCGTTCGAGCTGCAGGTTGACGTCGCGACGGTCGGCTCCGCGCAGGAGCATGACGCGCAAATCATTCAGCGTATCCATGAGGATGCCGTGCTGATCGTCGATGGCTTCGACGCCGACGATGCACTCGTGACTCCACGTCAACAGCGTCACTGCTACCTCCACGAACAAGGGCAAGTCTAGCCCCGCTGCAGAGAGTCACAATGGCGCTATGGTGGGGAGGGCATGAGCCTTTGGGTTCATCCTGCATGTGACTTCCGGCGCATTACTGTTGCTTACTCCTTTGCTTCTCATTCAAGGATCACGTCTGGCTGGGGCTCATGGCTGCGCGTGGTTAAAACGATGGCAGCGCCGAGGATCAGGGCTCCGCCGAACCATGCATAGGGGCCGAGGTGTTCGCCGAGGAGCTTGACGCCGAGGTAGGAGCCAAGGGCCGGCTCAATATTCAGGAAGACGCCGGCGCGCGAAGCCGGAACGTGGTGAATGCCCCAGTTCCACAGAAAGGTTGTGGTGGCTGTGCAGGCCAGGCCGCTGATCGCAAGCGCGATCCATGCGGTAAGGCTGACGTGGGCGAAGGGCGGCGGCGCGACTTTGTCAGTTCGCCACGGGTTCAGGAGCATCGGGCCGAGGGTCCACGCGGCCAGCATGACGGTGCCGGCCACAATGCTGTAGGCGGTGACCACTACGGGGCTATGCGTCCGCATCAGCTTCTTACTGAGCAGTATCCAGGAAAGTGCCGTGCAGAGCGAGAGGACAACCAGCAGATCACCATATAAGGTGGGTTCTCCCTGCGCTGCCGGACCGCGGTGAATCACCCCAACGAGCAAAGACCGCTCGTCGGGGACCCCGATGTGCCCCCCCAGGACGATTAGAGCCGCGCCAATGGTGGAGGCTACCAGGGCGGCCCAGCCAAGGCGATCGAGGCGTTCGCCGGCAAAGAGGGCTGCGGCCACGCCAAGCAGAACCGGCATGGAGCCAACCATCAGGGATGCGTGGCTGACCGTGGTGTGCGCCAGGCCGTGAAACTGGATGAGGAACTGGACGGGAATTCCGAAGAAGGAGGAAACAAGCAGGATGCGTATCTCGCTACCGGTGAAGCGAACCCGGTTGAGCAGCGCGACGGGGAGCAGGCCGACGCAGGCAAAGAGAAACCGGTAGAGCACCATGTGCTCTACGCTCATCTCATTCAGTGCAAGCCGTCCGAAGTAGAAACCGGTGCCCCACAGGCAGCCTGCGACCGCGCATGCACCATAACCGAGAAACCGGGTGCGCGGGGTCAATGTTGTTGGTTCTGCCATGCTTACTTTAACTGTCGCACAGCCAAGGTGAGAGGCAGTTGGGAGATCAGCAGGGCTTGCTTTCCTGCCGTAGGATTTTTGGACTCCGCTACTCCAAAATCTCACGCAATGTGGACCAATTCCTTCAAAAGGAGGCATTCACTGAAGCGGAATATTTCTGAAGAGCACCGGAACCTGAAAGACCGGCAAGTCGTCCAAAATCGTGCTAGCATTTGTGGCACGGTGCGTCTGGCCGGTGCACCAGGTGGCAGGGCGCTTCACTCACAACGTTCGCCCAACGAAAAGAGGATGCGAACATGAAATCGAGATACTTTTCCAAGGCCATGACCTTCCTTCCGCTGCTGCTGCTTGCTCCAGTTCTGCAGGCGCAGTCAGAAGATGCAACGGCTACAAATCCAGGCGTGTCCAAAGTGCGCATTGTTCGCCTGAGCCAGGTAAGGGGCTCCGTCCAGATCGATCGCAACGATGGGCGCGGACTTGAGCGGGGCATCGCAAACCTGCCAATCGTCGAACACAATCAGTTGCGCACCGGCGAGGGCGTCGCCGAGGTGGAGTTTGAAGACAACAGCTCGCTGCGGCTGGCGACGAATTCTGAGGTGGAGTTCCCCGCTCTGGAGCGCTCTGCAAGCGGCGCGACCATGTCCTCCATTCACCTCATGGAGGGGACCGCATATATCAGCTTAGTGAAGCCGCAGAGCGGCAAGGCGCCGACCAACGAAATTACGCTGATTTTTGGCGACCGCAAGCTCAAACTCGACCCGGCGACGCACATTCGTCTGGCCATCCAAGGTACCGAGGCAAAGCTTGCCGTGCTGGATGGATCCGTTCACGTCGATGGAGCGAACGGCGCACTGGACATTTCCAAAAAGAAGACGGCGACGTTTGAGATTTTCAATGACAGTGAGCCCACGATTGCCCGGAATGTCGAGGCCACGCCATTCGATGGATGGGATCACGAAGCATCCTCGTATCACGCGGGCGCAGCAGCGTTGAGCGCGTTCAACTCGCCCTACGCCTACGGCATTCGGGATATGTCGTACTACGGAAGTTTTGTCAATTCGGGCGGCGGCTGTGGTGGATCGATGTGGCGGCCTTACTTCGCAAGCGCGGCGTGGGATCCGTTCGCGAATGGCACCTGGGCGTGGTACCAGGGAGCGGGCTATTCATGGGTTTCTCCGTACCCCTGGGCGTGGACGCCGTATCATACCGGCTCCTGGGCGTATTGCGACGGCCTGGGCTGGGGATGGATGCCAGGCGAAGGCGGAGGATGGTATGGCCTGAATAACGTTGCGGCGGTCACTGCGATTGGACGTACTTCGGGAGGCAGTGGACACGTGCAGCCCCCTCACCTGCCTGGTCATCCGCCGCTTCCGCATGCGCCTTCCATGATTGCGGTCAATACCAAGCCCATTGCGGCTTCGCAGATTGCATCGTCGAGTTCGTTTGTCTTCCGCAAGGACTCGGCCGGGTTGGGTGTGCCGCGAGCAACGCTCGGGAACCTGAACAAGTTCTCGCGCGAATCCATCAGCCATGGCACCGCAAGCACCGCGATTTACGCTAGTGTTCCGCAAGCGGGCCAGACCCCAGGGGGGGGTGTCACCAAGTCGGAGATGTTGAGCGCGTCGATTCATCGCGGGTATGCACCTTCTTACAGTTCATCGTCCTCGGGGAATTCCTCCAGCGCCTCCTACTCCGGATCGAGCAACTCAGGTGGAATGCGCGGCGGCGGTGGGTCGACCGCGGGTTCGGCTCCAGCTCCCGCAGCGCCTTCCATGCCATCAGGTGGTGGCGGAGGCGTGAAGAGATAAGCGCCGGAGTCCAGGTCGCCGTCCGCGGGGCGCATTCTCCGATTCGCTTTTGCCGGCTACGGCTGCTTTGAAGCGCTGTCGGCAGGGTCCGTGCCGATTGCGAAGTCGGCATCGGGTGAACTACGGCTCATGACGGGGTGCTGCGTGTTTACGCTTTGCGACACCTGCCGTGCAACGGATGCGAATATCTGGCTGAGGGGAGTTTTTCCTTTGCCATTCTGCAGGGCCTGTAACAGAAAGTAAGTGAAGTACCCATGCTTCAAGTTGGGGCTTTCGAGGGATTCCTCGTTGACTCCGCTTGCCGCGATTACGATGCGTCCGGTGCCATCGGTCATATGTTTCATCATTTGATCGGATGGCGCTGAACTGGCGATCGGCGGACCGGAGGCTGCATTGGTCTTGATGGATCCGGCGCTGTAGCAGGTGTCGAGGATGATCGCCGTCCGCAGCGACTTCATGCGGGTGGCCACTGCGTTTGCCAACTCCACCATGGGATATGCGGTGGCATAGAGAGCGTCTTCGTTAACGCCGCTTCCGCCGGAGATTTCGGTATCGTAGGTGACCAGGTAATTTGCACCGCCGCTGGGATCCAGTGTGCGAGGTGTCCCGTGGGTGGCCACGTAGATCAGCACAAGATCATCGGGCTGCGCGTGACGCGCGATCCAGTTAAGTTCTTCCTTGATGTTCTTTGTCGTTGCCTGTTCATCGGTCAGGACATGAACATTCGCAGGCGGGAAGCGCCCGATAGCTGGATCTTTCAACGCACCGGCAATTCCATTTGCGTCGGCAGTTGTGAAGCGGAGCGCTGATACGCCGAGGTCGGCGAACCTGCCGATACCAATGACGAGAGCCCACTTGTGCTTCACCGGGCCCACCGCAATAGCCGAGGGCGCGCTTGCACTTTCAGAGCCGGGCACGGCAGAGAGGCCGCGGCTGGCAGGAGTGGAGAGAACGAATGGATTCAAGCCTTGCTGCAATGCTTCGGAGGTATTGAAGCTTGCCTTGTCCAGGGCGTATTTAGCCTGGACGTCATGGCCGAGTCGCTTCTCCACAAGACTCCGGTAGTACCACGCGTCGCCGAGTTCAGGACACTCTGCAACGGCGTGCTTCAATAACTGCAATGCATCTTCGAATGCGTCGTTGCTGCTTTGAGGCGTCACCCGCTCCAGCGCCTGCACAACGAGGTCCTTGCCCGCGCCGCAACGGTTTTCCTGAGCCAGCGCAGAGATCGATGCGCCCATCAAGCATATCGACAAAGCAATGTGAAGCAGGCCGACTTTCGCGCCGCGGATCATTTCGCTGCCACGGTCTTATGCGATGCACGTGCTTTCATGGCTTTCAGAACCTGGTCGCTGACGCCGTCTGTCGAAAGAGTTTGCAGCCCACTAGCGCTCAAGTCAAAGCGCGCCAGCTTGGCATTGCGAACTGCCTGCGCAACCGTATCCTCATCCACACCTGCCTTCACCATCGCGATGACTTTCTCATTGGTAAGCACCTTGGCGTCGGCTGCCTTGCCCATCCCTGGCGCCTCGGTCTGCGTTTCGGCTCTTTCGGTTGATGCAGTACGTCCTTTTCCGTTCTCTTCGCCTTCGAGCCTCTTATAGTGGGTGATCGCGGTTTCAATACGCTTCTGGGGTTCAAGGAAGTATTTCTCCGCGGGTTTGGCATCGATGGCCTTGCCGTAGTTGATGGCCGCCTCATCGAGAAACTTCATTGCCGACTTCGGATCTTCTGCCTTATAAGCCAGGGCCTCATAAGCCACGCCAATGTCGTAGAGGCGATAGGCGTCCTCTTCGCGCTTGGGTAGTTGGGGCGCGGTCTCAAACGTCTCCAATGCGCGTTGCCACAATCCCGCCATGGCGTCCCTGTCACCTTCTTCAATCGGTCCTTTATCCCGTGCGAGGAAAACCTCGATGGTTTCGTTGGTATTCACGACGTGGGAGGCGATCTGCCGTACGACATCGTTGATGAGACGCGAACGCAACTCGGCGTCGGTAGGCGGATTGACGTCCTCACTGCTGCCACCTCCGGTCAGTTTCTTCCAGCCGCCTGCCACCGTGTTCTTGATTCCGCTCACTGTGGTGTTCCCACCGCTGAAGGTCTGATCGTATTTGGATGTTATGTTGTCTGAGATCAACGTCTGGCCGCCTGCAGTCTTGGCCTGAAATGCGACGCTGAGCGTTCCGGTGATGCGAGTAACCGCCTCGGTTTTGGTTCCTTTTTTGCCGATAGACAGCGCCTGCTGTGTCGTAACGATTGGCTGCGGATGGGAGTAGTCGGTGATCTGGCAAAGGATCAGGGAAGATGGATTGTTTTCGGTGGTCGTCAAGCGAGGGTCATTCTTGAGAAGTTCAGTTTCGAGTTGCGCGCTGAGGTCGGGCGCGAGGGCGGCGTCCTCTTTGTGAGAGGTGACTTTTACTTTGATCGTTTTGCCCGAAAGATGTGCCAAGGCGGGAAGTTTTCGTTGCAACAGCACCTTTTCCTTGGCTGCGCCGAAACTCTGTGCGCCAGCGCAAAGCTGGCAAAGCAACAGAAGAGCAAGAGAACAGGACACCCCAAACGACTCGGCCCTCATCTTTGAACCCCCATGTCATCGATTCCGCTTCGTGCCGTTCCTCAGATCAGGTTGCGCCGATGGCTGACCGCCCTCGTTCGGGAACAGGGAATTCCGGAAAGAAGAGGTTCGCGAGGGAATGATGTCAATCGGGCTCCGACGAGGAGTTTTGTCAGGGTAAAGGGAGTGCGGAACAGAATGCAACAGGAATTGGGTAACCTATGTTCTGCAAGAAATTGCAGTTGTCTCGCGATCAAGCAGGGAGAATCGGCGAGAATACGTAGAGATGGTGAAGCGCTTTTTCGGGTTTGATGGGTACGCTGCTTTTGCCCGCACGGGCCAGGTTCTGGCAATCGCTGCGGTGTTAGCTACTTCGGCGGCACAGGGCCAGCTTTTCGGACATCGCGAGAAGGATAAGGCTGACACGCCCCCCGCTGAACCATCGAGACCAAAACATCCTGCGTCGCAACCAGCCGCATTTACGATTCCCGTCGAGCCGCTGGGTTTTTTTGCGCCGGGCGCTATTTATCAGGGCCAGCGCGAGAGCCTCGTCTCGCTGGATTTTCTGGATGAAGACCATCTGCTGTTTACGTTCCATGCGCCGGGATTGATTCGCCGGGAAAGCAATTCCGCGGCAGGCGACGAACGCCAGATCCGCGCGGTGGTTCTGGCGCTTCCATCGGGAACGCTGAACGCCGAAGCTCTATGGACGCTTCACGACCGCGGCCGCTATTTGTGGATGCTGAACGACGGGCATTTCCTGTTGCGGGATCAGAAAAATCTGCAACTCGGCGATGCGTCACTCGAACTCAAGGCGTCGTTATTGTTTCAGGGGCCGCTGTTGTGGCTGGAGTTGGATCCTTCGCAGGATCTGATTGCAACGGATTCGCGCGAACCTACGGGGACGAAGCCGCAGGCGGGCACGGTGCCGAGCCCGGCAACGGTTTCTGCGTGGATCACATCGGATGAAGTCAAGCAATACGCGCAGCCCGACATTGTACTGCGCATAGTGCGTCGCGCCACTGGAGAGGTGATGCTGGTCAGCCGGACGCGAACCACGGTCCATCTGCCCATCAACGCCGAAGGGTTTGTCGAATCCCTGCGCGGCAAGGGGCACGACTGGGCGCTGGACCTGAACTACTTCAGAGGCGGGAACCGCGTGATGGGGAGTCTCGACTCCATGTGTGCGCCATCGGTTGAATTCGTATCGAATCCCGAGGTCCTGGTTACAACATGTAATCCCGACAACAGCCGCTGGATGGTGGCCATGTCGACCGACGGCAAGCGCTTTTGGAGTGTCGCGAAGCCGCCGACGCAGATCTGGCCGCGCCTGATCATGGCTCCCAATGGGCTGCGCTTTGCACGGGAGACGTTGACAGTCACGCATCCGATAGACACGTTTGCGCCACTCAGCTTTGACGATGTGACAGGCCAGCTGGTGGAGGTGTACGACGCAATCAGTGGGAAGATGGAGTTGACGGCTTCTGCCAGTCCAATTCTGGATGGAGGGGGGAATGTTGCGATTTCGCCTTCAGCGCGCCGGATTGCCATTCTCGATGCAGGCGCCATCCAAGTGTATGAACTACCCGCGCCGGCGGCTGGTCTCCCCGCGGCGCATTGAGCCGGGCGGGTGTTCAGGGCTTGCTTTCGACGTGTAAACTTGCCTGCGGAGGTTTTTTTGGCCACGGCTGTCTTTCGATATACGGCTGCGGCGGTCTCGGACCGCGGGCGCAAAAGACCCTCGAATGAAGATGCCTATGGCTTCTCCATCGAGGCCGGTGTGTATCTGGTCTGCGATGGAATGGGCGGGGCAGCGGCGGGAGAAGTTGCGAGCACGATCGCTGTCGACGAGGTACTCCGGCTATTGACTCATCGCAACGAAGCGCAGGATACGCAGCTACCGGATGCGGCGCAGAGCGCGATCTGCGAGGCCAATGAAGCAATCTTCAGCCGCGCGCAACGAAATCACCGCTTGAACGGCATGGGAACGACGCTGGTTGCGCTGGCGACGCGCGAGGAGCGCGTCTGGGTGCTGAACGTCGGAGACAGCCGCTGTTACCGGCTTCGCAAGGGCAAGCTGGAACAACTCAGCCGCGACCATTCACTGGTGGAAGAGCAGGTGCGGCTCGGTCGAATGACACCGCGCGAGGCTCTCCATTCGCCCTTGAAGAATGTGATCACCCGCGCATTGGGAACGCAGTCGCATGTGACACCGGATGTTTTCGAGTTCGAAGCAGAACCCGGAGATATCTTCCTTCTGTGCTCCGATGGGCTGACGCGCGAATTAACTGATCCTGTCATTCAGGATTTGCTCAGCAGAGATCTTCCGCTCGAAACACAGTCGACCCAGCTTGTGGAGGCTGCCAAGAAAGCTGGCGGCCACGATAACATCACGTGCCTGCTGGTCCGTGCAGAGGGCTAGAGCCCGCCTCATACCCATCAATATTTGCTAAGGTGCCTGACCGCATTTCAGCCGTGAGAGCAGTGTTCGCAACCATTTGCACTGAAGAGCCCGGCGATCGTGTCCAGGATTTCCGTGGGATGGACAGGCTTGGCAAGAATCTCAAATTCATGGCCTTTCCTTCTGGCCTCCTGCAGCAAGCTTTCGACGGACGGTTGTCCAGAGATCAGCAGGATGTGGCAGTCTGGAAAGCGCTCTTTGAGGGCCATTGCAAGGTCGATCCCGTTCATCTTCGGGAGCATGACATCGAGGATCGCAAGACTCGGCGACCAACGCGAGAGGCTGCTCAAAGCCGTCTCCGCAGAGTAGGCGACGCGCGTATCGTAGCCATTTGAAGAGAGGATCTGCCGCAGCGTGTCCGCGACGACAGGTTCATCTTCAACGAGGAGAATCCTTCGCGTTCCCACTTCTTCGGGCATAAATGGCCTATCCGGTGGGAAATCAGCCTGCGGCCCACTTCTGTTGTGAGGGATGCCGGGTTGCGTAACGATGGTTGGTTGGCCAGATCACATCACCGCGCATTTCAATTGCAGCCATCTCCACGGGAATAGAGACAGCTCCGAAGCTGCTGAAGCTGATAGGGCTATTTCACGTTCTGTCGATCACTAGAAGAGCAGTACTTACTTTTTGCCTCCCGGTAATGGAAACCCATTACTGTTTTGCCGGAGCGAGACTCTCCAAGGTGTGAATCTAAATCATTCAATTTACGTCATTTGCGGCATTGTTTGGCTATAGTGAAAGGCATAAGGTTCAAGCATCGAGCGCGCCAGCCATAACGCGAATGAGGGTCGCGAGAGCGAGGACACCAATGCACACATCCAGTAGTCACCACGGGGGCCGCATACAGACGGGGAAGAGAGGTTGGATCTCTATCCATACCAGCGATTCCGGGCGCGAATTCGGTCAACCGTCCGCTTCGGGCGACAAATCGTGGAGCGACGGGCAGACAATTCCACCGGCTCTAATTCACCTCTTTGAGCACGCGGAGAGATTGCCTGTGACGCTGCCTGAGCGCTTTCCACGACTCACGTTTCTGGGAATCGCGATTGCGCTGCTCGTGACCGCGCTTACAGCGGAATTCGATTATCTGCGGGGTGCAGGATATCTCTGGCCTTGATATGCGTAAATTCAAGCGAATTGATCCGAAGACTGAAACCAGGGGAAGCGCGAACGCAAAACCGGATGGCTCTGTTCCGTTCGCGACGAGGCCCACTGAACTGGGCACCGGAATGCATGCCCCTCCGAAACTCCCCGAGACGGGCTTTCTGCTGGATTGGCTTTCAGGCGGAGAGGCGTTTCAGAGAAACATCCAAGGATTTTCGCTGAGATTCGAAACGCTGATCTGAGCAAGGTGCGGTGGTGAAGTGAAGGAGATGCTCGCACGTCTCGCTGAATGTCGGCCGTCTACAGAGCATCGCAGACCTGCAACTTGCAATTACTTCAGAACATGCCACGCTAATACGACGGGGTGAGATGCCATGCCATTGACTTCCATGGTACTGAGCAAAATCTCAAAGTGCGGAAGCTTGGCCTCGTTGCTCGCGGATGCCCGGAACAGATCATCGATGTCTCGGCGATTCGTTACGAATTCGGCTGCGGCCTGTGTGCCCGCGAGAGAGAAGCCCTGGACTATGAGTAGATTTCCGCTACCGCTGAGATTGGGAAGAAATGCGATCGTGGCCAAGCCTCTATGCTGTGGGTCATGTGGATCGTAGACGTACTCGCTGTTCTCGCCTGGCTTCGGTTGTCTGTTCTCCACCCGTAAAACGTCTGCGGGATCGTCATGAACAACAAAGTTCATCTGGCCACTGATTGCTGCGATCCAGGGATCGGCTTCTTGCGATCCAGCCATGATTAAATTCGACTCTTTCAGGTCCTTGAGCTCAAGATCGCGTGCGAATCGGATTTCTGTTCGAAGAGGGATAGCTTCAGGAACATGCGTGACTTTTACCGCAAACTCCAGATCGCTCATGGACGTATAGCGAAGACCCTCAACCGTCTTCACCAAGCCGAGGTCGCAGGGTTTATCGCAATCGGCAGCTTGTCTGTATAGGCCTCCAGCGTATTCCTGCAAGCGGATCGGATGTCCCACCATTAGCCTCGCGATCACGAGACTACTGTCAGCCGGAACAATAATTGTCTGCTGGTCGTTGCGAAAGACCTGAGTCCAAAGCTTGTGAGAAGGCGTTTCTTGAAGCGAAGATCGATGTCGAAGGTAAAGAGCCGCGGCAATGATTGTCCCACCCAGAATTACCAGGCAGATCAGCAGGACCTTGACCGTTGATCTTAGCCTCGGCGTTTTTTTTGAGGCGTCCAATGACACTTGGGAAGGCGCTGTTGCCGCCTCAACCGCACCATCGACGGAATGTACCGGCTCGAACACAGGTACGTAGCTTCCCCGGGGGATGATTACCCGAAGTGTTTCCGAGGCGCCTTCCTCTCGGAAGTAATCCAGAAGACGAAGGCGAAGCCTGCTTGCATGGGAGCGAACTATATTGTCATCTCGGGGATCATAGCCGGGCGACCGCTCAAAGACGGCCTCTCCAATGGTTCGCTCATTAAGTGTCTCGCCTTCTCCGATGAGGCTTTGTTTGCTCACATGCAGGAGAAATGCGGAAAGACGTGACGAGTTCATGAAGCCTGGACTGGCCACAATTCGTTGAACGAGTTGCCACCTCGGGTCCTCATCAAGAGAACTGGTCATTCGGGTCTCGCAATGGTCATCGCACTCGCTTTTGGAGTAGCACGATTCTATAGCCAGGTGTTTGCAGATTCAATGAACAGCGATGTGGAGGTGAAACATTCTCGTTGGAAGGTGCAACACGGGTGGATCTTCCCCATCATCTACTTTAAGAATCAATAGATTATGAGATTTAACAGCGAAATTACGGTAAAACCACCTGCACATTACGGACGTTGTTTGCGAGTATTGAGCCTCTAGCAAAGCCGGTCTTCATTCTCAACAGGCATCATGTCGTCTCCAACCGTTGGACCCTGGTTGCTTTAGCTACAGCCATTCCCTTTGCTCCTCGACGATCTGGACGCCCAGTGGAAGTGGGAAAAATGGTCTCTGATCAATTCGAACAAGTCGCGAGTCTCCCCAGCGACAGGTCTCCAAGGGTGGCCAGACCGAATGGGTGGAGATCGAATGAGATTTTGAGATGAGGGATCACTGGGTACTGAAGGTCCTCGCCTTTATCTCGATCCCCGATGTATTGCTCGCGAAACGGAGTCTTATACCCGTTTACGTAACAATAGGTGGGCTGACTTGCGGCCTTATTGGTTTTCTGTTTTCGTTGCTCTACCAGCGGAGCAGGGGCATGGCGCAGCAACTCCGTCGTGCAATTCTCAAAGACAAATTGCGACTGGTGTATCAGCCCATTGTGGAGCTAGCAACCGGACGAATCGTAGGAGCAGAAGCCCTCGTACGTTGGACCAACGAATCGGGAATCGACGTTGGGCCTGATGTGTTTGTCAAGGTTGCCGAAGAGCGCGGCTTTGTTGGTTTGATTACCAAGCTTGTGCTACGGCACGCCCTGAGCGACTTTCGCGATACGCTGTGCACTCACCCAGTATTTCGTCTGAGCATCAACGTAGCGGCTGCCGACTTGGCAGATCCGACGTTCTTTCCTGCTTTGGACCGAGCTATCGAACTTTCGAGTGTCCCAGCAGACAGGCTGGTCATCGAAATTACCGAATCAAGCACCGCCAGATCACGAATTGCGATCGAGACCATCCATCGTCTCCGACAGAAGGGCCACGCGGTGCACATCGATGATTTCGGCACCGGCTACTCAAATCTAGCCTATCTGCATGATCTATCGGTCGATGCCATCAAAATCGACAAGACGTTTGTCCAGGCCATCGGTACAGACTCGGTGATATTCGCCATCCTGCCGCAGATCCTTTCCATCGCCGAAGCCTTGAAGCTGGAAGTTGTCGTGGAAGGCGTCGAAACCTTTCTGCAAGCCCGCTATTTCGTCGATATGGGAAAGCCTGTTCTCGCACAAGGCTGGCTGTTCGGACGGCCAGTCCCGGCTGAGGAACTACATCGTTTGCTCACTGAAGATGCACAGGGGTTTGCAGATCTTCAAAAGAAAAAGGGGCCAGTTTTATACATGCCATCTGCGGTCAAAGATGACTCGTCGATGGTTCGTCGTGAGGCGTCGACGGATTCATCCGTTTCGGACGTGGGTGGATAGAAAGCGAAGATGGATGGCCCTTGCGCATTTCAGATTGACATAACGCTCAAAGACAGCATGGAGATGGATCACAATGCCTTCAAAAACCGGTAAAGCCACTTCTTATCCCCTCCGCTTGCCGCTCACAGTGCGGCGGGAAATCGAAGCATTAGCCAGGAGTGAGGGGATTTCAATCAATCAACTCATTAGTCTGGCTGTCGCGGAAAAGATTGTCCGGTGTCAACAGCAAACCGTTCTGGATCATGCTGCTGACGTCAATTCTCCGACACGTCGCGAATCCAACCGCATCCAGCAGTTGGAAACACATGCACTTCTTTTCGGAGCATCGTTCGAACTGGAGTCCGCGCAACATCAGGAAAACCTGGTTGCTCTAGGAATGCCCGTTCCATTCAAGAAGTCCGCGGACTAAATCAAGTTTGCAACGAGCCAACTTTGTCATGGGCCTCTGCGGCATCAAGCTGTAGCGATTGATTGCGCTGATCTAATGGTCGGGGCGGAGGGATTCGAACCCCCGACCCTCTGCTCCCAAAGCAGATGCGCTACCAGACTGCGCTACGCCCCGACGTTGCTTTCTGATTGTATCGCGGAACAGCACGCGACTCACATCGGCGAACCGCCCGCTCTAATGCTGGACAAGCCAAGCGAGAAGCCAGATTACAAGCAGGATGGGAACGGCGAATATAAGTCCCATAACGCTCGCCAGCACGATGAGAAACGCCCAGTCTTTCCACGTATGGCGCCGCGGTTCCCCGAGGTGGCGCTGCAACAGGAGATAGTTGCGGCGATTCGCCTTCCATCCAATATCGAAGGCGTCGCCAAGAATCGGGATGGAGCCGACCAGCACACCGATGCCGAGGTTGACCCCCATGCGCATGAGAGTGACGTAGGGAACGCCACGAATCCATGCGGCGATGGGGATGATGAGGGAGAGCAGTCCTGCGAGCACGTCTCCCAGGCCGGGAACGAGGCCGATGATGCCGTCGATGCCGAATCGGATCCTTGTGAAGGGGATGCGAAAGGCTTCATCGAGCAGGATTTCAAGGCGGTGCAAGGTCTCATCGCGAAAGAGCCAGGTACCGCGGCCCCACCGGCCGGGCGGCAGCACATCGCCTTCACGGGCGGATTCGCTGGGAGGGTCGAAACGGGGTGATTTGGCGTCGGAATTGGGCATCTGCTGGCGGACCTGACGCGCCTTGGGACAACTGTTTCGATGCTACAATCGAAGGTATATGGCGGCTATAGTTCAGCGGCAGAACGCCTGACTGTGGCTCAGGATGTCGTGGGTTCGATCCCCACTAGCCGCCCCAAGTTGCACTCGCCCAGGAGCCCCTGGATAGTCTATTTTGACGAGCCCCGTGAGCCCTGAATCTTCCCAAAAAGTAATGGATGCCGTGGCCGCTGCCATGCGGAAGGCAGGTCTGCACCCCTTCAAGCCACGGCGCGGCCTTACGAACGGGCATCTGCAGACCATTGTCGGCAATTATCTGCCACGTCCTCGATTTCACTCCACCGCCGTGGCAGAAACGGTGGAGGTTGACCCGACGGATGGCAGCCGCGTGGTATGTTTTTGCGATTGGCAGCCACTGGCGGTGCGGGCGGATCGGCTGACGGTGATCCTCGTGCACGGTCTTGAGGGGTCTTCGCAATCGCAGTACATCCGGGGGCTCGCGGCGAGAGCACTCACTGTGGGCTGCAACGTAATTCGCATGAACATGCGCAATTGCGGCGACACGGACGAACTGACGCCGACGCTGTATCACTCCGGCCTTTCCTCGGATGTGGGCGCGGTGATGCTCCATTATGCCGAACAATTCGGACTGGAACGGGTCGCGCTCATCGGTTATTCGATGGGAGGCAACCTGGTGCTAAAACTGGCCGGGGAGTGGGGAAGCGCCGCGCCGCTCTGCGCGGTGGCAACGGTTTGTCCCGCCATCGATCTCGCAGCGGGTTCCGATGCGTTGCATGAGCCAGTCAACAGGTTATACGAGCGTCACTTTCTGCGCGGGCTGATGCGGCGATACCGGCGCAAGGCGGCATTTTTCCCGCAAATCTTTGAGATGAAAGGCGTCGACTCCATTCGCTCGCTGCGGGAGTTTGATGACACGATCGTGGCCCGCTACTGCGGGTTTCGCGATGCCGACGACTACTACTACCGGGCAGCAAGCGCGCGGGTGGTGGACAAGATCGCCATTCCAACGTTGATTATCCGGGCGGAGGATGATCCCTTTGTGCGCCTGGTGCCGGATACGCGCGCGGCGCTGCATGCAAATCCCAACATTCTGCTGGTCGAGACCCGGCATGGGGGGCACTGCGCGTATCTTTCGCGCGATCGCGGCGACGACATCCACTGGGCCGAGGCCAGCGTTATCCGCTACGTGATGCAGTTTGCGCCCGCCGCCCAAATCGACGCAGCCAATGGAAGCTGATTGGGAGTTCGAGGTTGGGAACGATGCACCCGTCATCGAGGCATATTGGCCCGGATTCGTCGATCTTCGCGCCGATCCGAACCGAGTTGCCGAACTGACAGAAGCGCGGCAGCTTCCAGGCCTTGCAGATGCGCTGGTGCGATTGAATGCTACGAACTCGCCGCTTTGGACTTCGAAGACCGACGTCTTCGACCCGGGCTCGATCGATGCCGATGAACTCGATGCAACGAGCGAAGAAGCGCAGCATATCATCGCATGCTACGTCGACTTACTGATGCGCAATGATCAGCAGTGGAATCTGCCGTTCAAGGCAGAGCGGTTCTGCCGAACTCTGTGCGTAAGGCTCCACGAGATGCAGCTGCGGTGCTGTCGAGTCGATTTAGTGATTCGCCGTGCGCATGTTCGCCCAGATCTGAATGACCTGGGAGCAACAGCATACCTGACCGCGTGCGGACGGTCGGCGAGTGATGCAAGTGCTCGCGTCGCAGAGTGCCTGGCAGCGTTCGCCGCAGCAATTGTGACGGCTCCGGAGTGATGGCTGCAAATGGGCGGCAGAGTCCATTCCCGGGAAAGATCGTTCAAAGTTACAATGGAAGAAACGCGGGCGAGTAGCTCAATCGGATAGAGCACCGGCCTTCTAAGCCGGGGGTTGTGGGTTCGATTCCCGCCTCGCCCACCATTTTAGAATCAATAACCTTACGGATATTTCGCTCTCGTCAGATTTCGCGGCTTTGTACTGCATCCAAACCTTGCTCTGAAGCAGGGACGCTGCTTCACTTTGCTTTGATCGCGGATTGCCTATTGAAGCTGGCGGAAGCGCGTGTGAGTCGAACACACCGTCGCCCGTTAAGGACGACCGCCGGTTTTGAAGACCGGGAGGATCACCGGAGCCTAAGCACTTCCGTCTTTAACTCTCTCCCATGCTACCGTGTCCAAGTTGCAAGGCGCGGATGATAAGAATGGAATGACATGGGACTGGATCAGACACAATCGGTTCGCTTGACACAGCAGGTAAAAGCCGGCGGTTGCGCCAGCAAACTCCCTGCCGGATCTCTCCGCCAGGTGCTTTCCACGCTTCCGACGCAGATCGACCCAAATGTATTGGTCGGATTTGATACGTCCGACGACGCCGGCGTCTACCGTATTGGACCGGGAATGGCGCTGGTCCAGACTGTCGACTTCTTTACCCCGCTGGTGGATGCCCCATTCACTTTCGGTCAGATTGCGGCGACGAATGCTCTCAGCGATGTTTATGCGATGGGCGGCCGCCCGCTGACTTCTCTCGCGATCGTCTGTTTCCCACAGGACGCCCCCCTCGAGATCCTCGAGCAGATCATGCGTGGTGGTCTATCGAAGATGACCGAAGCAGGATGCGTTGTGGTGGGTGGGCACTCCGTTCGCGATGCCGAAATGAAATTCGGATATGCCATCACAGGTCTCATTGATCCGGAACGCGTTTATACAAATGCCGGAGCCGTCCCTGGGGATATTCTCATTCTCACCAAGCCCATCGGCACTGGCGTTATCACGACTGCCCTCAAGCAAGGGAAGTCTGAGTCAGCCTGGGTGGAGCGCGCCATTCGTTCCATGACAACACTCAATAGCACCGCCTCCACCATTGCCATTGCCTGTCCGGGCGTCCATGCAATCACCGACATTACCGGCTTTGGGCTCATGGGGCACGGTCGCGAGATGGCGTTCGGCAGTGGAGTTACATTGGAAATCGAGACCGATCAGGTTCCTCTGATCGAAGGTGCCCTTGATGCGGTGGCTGCCGGCGCGATTCCCGGCGGTCTGCTCGCCAACCGCGACTTTGCCGAGTGTGTGGTCGCGGATTCTGCTGGGAGCCGCATCCGGGATGACCTTCGCGCTTTGCTCTATGATCCGCAGACATCGGGGGGACTTCTGATATCGGTTGCCGCCAACGATGCCCCAACATTGCTCGCGGAGCTCTTAAACGCCGGCCTTCCCGCGGCTTCCATCGGGCAGGTCTCGGGCGCTTTCACTCCTGGCGCTGGCGCCTCGGCAATTCATCTGCGATGATGGGCTACTGAATCTGAGAAATCCGCGATGGCAATTCACGATCTGCAACACGAGGACGAAGCGCTTCAACAGCTCTTTCGGGAGCTGCCGTCAGTTAACGAAGTGTTGTTGCTTCCCGCGTGCTGCTCCCTGCTCGATACGCATCCACGCGGGGCTGTGCTGCGTGCAGCGCGTGAGGCTCTGGCGGCGAGGCGCTCGGACATTTCCTCGGGGCTGCATTCAGAATCGAGCCTGAAGCAAAGCATCGCCCTGCTGCCCGAGGAAATTGCCAATCGCCTGACAGCTTGTGCCCAATACTCACTTCGCCCAGTTATCAATGCAACCGGCGTAATTCTGCACACCAATCTCGGCCGCGCTCCACTGAGCGGCGGGGCTCTTCGTCACGTGGTTGAAGTGGCGCAGGATTACTGCAATCTTGAATTCGATCTCGAAAGTGGGCTGCGGAGCCGCAGGGATTCCCACGTTGAGTCCCTTGTGTTGCGCACCTTGGGAGCAGCCAGCGTACCCGCCGCAGATTCGGACTTGCGCGGCGTCATCATCGTCAACAATTGCGCTGCAGCCACGATGCTGGTGCTGAACTCGCTTGCGGAAAAGCATGAAGTCATCGTCTCCCGCGGGGAACTTGTCGAGATTGGCGGAGGCTTCCGCATCCCTGAAATCCTCGAGAAGTCCGGCGCGATTCTGAAGGAGGTCGGTACAACCAATCGCACGCGGCTCGCCGATTATGAAAGCGCAGTCGGCCCCGGCACGGGTCTCCTGCTTCGCGTGCATCAGTCAAACTTCAGCATCGAAGGATTCACCGAACGTCCATCGCTGGAGGAGCTGGTCCAGCTTTCAATGCGTGCGGGTATCCCCCTGTTTGAGGATCAGGGCACCGGTCTTTTGTCCTCGCTTGAGCGTTTCGGGATCAGCGGAGAACCCAGCTTGCCGCAGTCTTTCAAGAGCGGCGTGGACCTTATTGCCGCAAGCGGAGACAAGCTTCTGGGTGGGCCTCAATGCGGCATCCTCGTTGGCAGAAACGATCTGATTGAGCGCATCCGAAAGAACCCGCTCCTCCGGGCGTTGAGGGTTGATAAGCTCACCTATGCCGCGCTTGAGGGCACGTTGATGGAGCATTTTTCTGGGGACATGAGTTCCATTCCTCTCGAACGCATGCTCAGTGTCAGGCCTGAGGATCTGATGCGCCGATGTCGCGAAATCAGCGAGCGGATGTCTTCCTCACATTTGAATGTCGACGTGGTTCCTGTCGCCAGTCTTGTTGGTGGAGGCACCGCACCGAAGGCTACTCTTCAAAGCTGCGCGATCTCGCTGCGGCATCCCTCTCAGCCTGCCGCGGAGGTGCTCGCAAGTCTTCGCAGGCTTGAAACCCCCATCATCGGCCGCATTTCCGACGATGCGGTTTTACTTGATCTGCGCACCGTACCTCCCGAATTCGACGAGGAACTGGCGTCCCTTTTGACCAGCCTGTAAGGAGAGCAATCGCAACGCGCATTTCTCATGGATCGCCCTGAATGATCAAAACGGCAAGTTCCATTGTTATCGGGACCGCTGGTCACATCGACCATGGCAAGACAACGCTGGTGCGCGCGCTCACCGGCATCGACACGGATCGCCTTCCAGAAGAGAAACGCCGCGGTATCACGATCGACCTGGGCTTTGCTTCCTTCGACCTTCCGACGCCGAATGGATCTCCGCTTCGCATCAGCTTTGTCGACGTTCCCGGTCACAGCCTTTTCATTCGTAACATGCTCGCCGGAACTGGCTGTGTTCCAGCAGTCATGCTTGTTGTCGCGGCCGACGAGGGCATCATGCCGCAGACCGTGGAGCATCTCGCCATCTGCGATCTGCTCGGCATTTCGCAAGGGCTGACCGTCATTACCAAAGCCGATGCTGTCAGCGCTGCACAGTTGCAGGAGGTCACGAACTCCATCGAGAGGTTTCTGCAGGGAACGTTTCTATCCAAAGACCATGCGCCTGTCTTGTCAGCCAGTGCGGCTACCGGTGCAGGTCTTGAAGCTGTGCGAGGTGAGCTACTGAAGGTCGCTATGCGCACTCAGCTCGATACTTCGGATGCTTTGATCCGTATGCCGCTCGACCGTTCCTTTGTCATGAAGGGGTTCGGCACGGTTGTTACCGGAACCCTTCTATCGGGAACAATCCGTGATGGCGAGACCCTGCACCTGCAGCCGGGTAATCGCGCGGTCCGCGTGCGCGGTCTTCAATCACACAGCGAGTCAGTGAGAGAAGTGCGAGCTGGATCGCGGGTTGCTGCGAACCTTTCGGGGATCGATACAACGCAGGTTCGTCGCGGCCAGACACTGGTATCGCCCCAGACGCTCTCCCCTGTGGATACTCTCGACGTTGAAGTGCGCCTTCTCCAGAGCGCACCTCCACTGAAGCATCGCGCAAGCATTCACTTCCACGCATTCACTTCCGAGACCATGGCATCTGTGTCTCTCTATGGTTACGAGGCAGTTCAACCGGGAACCGCGCGTTTTATGCGCCTCAAGCTCGCCGAGCCAATCGTGCTGCTGCCCGGTGACCGTTTTGTCCTGCGACAACCTTCGCCAGCCGGCACCATCGGCGGCGGCCTT
Source organism: uncultured Acidobacteriaceae bacterium (assembly GCA_963838295.1). Lineage (GTDB taxonomy): Bacteria > Acidobacteriota > Terriglobia > Terriglobales > Acidobacteriaceae > Telmatobacter. The sequence continues at coordinate 1,085,817 of CAWIQS010000013.1, read as the reverse complement.
GTCCTCGATGCTCATCCGCTACCGCGGCAGCGAAAGTCTGCCACACAAGGCTGGCTCGAACAATTGCGCGCAGCCTCTCCAACGGCGGAGCTTTCCCTCCGCGTATCCCGCCGCAACGCAAGCGGAATCGCACTTGATGCGCTCTCTGCTGAAACTGGCATGACCCTCGATGCAATTCGACTTGGGATTGGTCCGGCCATCGAATCCGGGGACATCCATCTCATCGCAGGCAATCTGCTTCTGAGCCGCGAAGCTTTTCTCATAGCCGCGCACGAAATCACTACGCGGCTTCAACCCGGTGAGCGTGTGAAGGCCTCCGAGCTGCGCGGCCAGTCGGCTCTCAGTCATCCCGTCTTTGATTTCGTGGTGAATTCCCTTGTTAATCAGAAGAAGGTCTCGCTCCGTGACGAAACAGTCTCCATATACAACGCTGGAGTTCTGACTTCGAATCCGCAAAGCGACATACTAGCGGTGATCGCCCATGCATACGAGGAGTCCGGACTCGCCGCTCCTTCCGTCCTGGAACTTGCGCAGAGATTCAGCATAAAAGAGGCCGACATGCGCCGGCTCGTAACGACGCTGCAACGGGACAAGACCATCGTTCGCATGGGCAGCGACGACTTGTTCATCCACACTGCCGCGCTGAGCCAGCTCGCCGCACAGCTTGCCCCGCTTCGCGGAAGCCTGATGGATGTTGCACGTTTCAAGCTACTGACCGGCCTCTCCCGGAAATATGCGATTCCGCTTCTTGAATACCTTGACCGCCAGCGCATCACCCGAAAGCAGGACGACCAGCGCCTTATTCTCTAAAGCTGGTCTCACGAATGTCCACAGCGTATTGGTTGGAATCCTCAGGGGTTAAAACCCCCTGTTTTACAAGTCCTTTTTGGCACGCGACCCAGAGGGTACCCCGAGTCGTGCCCTGACACAGAGCTATTTATGAAACGCGTCCTAGTTCCCGGTACATCTTGAGGTGGATGTGTGCCGCGTAGCCGTCGTGTTATATTGCGGAATACTTTGCAGGAAAAGTGCGTGGCGAACCCCGACAACGAAACCAAAATCAAGCTCATCGAAGATCGCGACGCTACCGGCGAAGTGGCTGCAGTCTACGACGAATGGCGTGCCAAGTCAGGCCGTCAAAAGGTTCCTGGTATTCTAAAGTGCTTCAGCCACCGTCCCGATTTCCTGCGCGATGTGATGAAGTTCAGCGACACCGTTCATTTTTCCCACGGTCATCTGGACCGAAGAACCAAGGAAGCGATTGCGAGTTGGGTTTCGTGGCTCAATCGCTGTCCGTATTGACTGGACTCGCATGCATACTTCCTGCGTGTTCAGGGAGCAGACGAAAACATGGTGCAGGCGATAGCCAAGGGTAATCTGGCTGAAGCAGGCCTGAGCCCCGCAGAACGCGCCTTGCTTGACTACGTGGCAAAGGTGACGGAAGCGGCGTATCGCACCACCAACGAGGATGTGCAGGGACTGCGAGACCATGGCTGGACGGAGCCGCAGATCGCTGAAGCTGTATATATCACGGCGATGTTCGCATTCTTCAATCGGGTTGCGGATGCATTCGGAATAGCACCTCAGGGCTATCTCGAAATGAATGAGATGACGAAGTAGGAGAACGATGGACGGCACAAAGAAAAAGCGGATACGGAATTGGGTAGTGGGTGTCGCCGCTCTGTGCTTTGCCGGCTGGCTCGGCCTCGTTGGCTATGTGAATTGGGCCATGCACCAGCCGCCAGAGGTCTTCGGCCATGTGATGGCAAAGATGCCGATGCCTGCCTACTTTGTGCTTCCTTTCGAAACCCTTTGGATGCGGGCTCGTCATGGGCAGTTGAACGTGGGGGACGCTGCGCCAGGCCTGATGGTGAAGAAGCTTGAAGATCACAGTCCAACTGACCTGGCGACACTTTGGGTGGACCGCCCGGTTGTTCTCGTTTTTGGCAGCTACACTTGACCGCCTTTTCGGCGGGAGGTTCCCGCCCTGAACAAACTGGCCGAGCAGTATCACGGCCAGATCGACTTCTACGCTGTCTACATTCTGGAAGCGCATCCTACCGATGTCTGGCAGATGCAGTCGAACGTTCGCGATAACGTTCTCTTCAGCAGTCCAAAGGACGACGTTGAGCGCGCCTATGTGGCCGGCGCATGCGTACGCAAGCTGGGTATCAAGTTTCCCGCGCTCGTAGATGGCTTCGACAATCGCGTCGAAACTGCTTATACCGGCTGGCCCGACCGGCTCTTCCTGATCGGCAAAGGTGGCCGCGTTCTGTACAAGAGCAAGCCGGGCCCCTTCGGCTTCCATCCGGACGATCTGGCACAGGCCATCAAGAGCTCGCTTCCAGCTAGCTGAAGGGAAGTGGGCTTGTCGAGAGTGCCTCTTCGGCTGGTAATATGCCAGCCATGAATAAACTTGCGCCCTTCCTCTGGTTCGATGACAACGCCGAAGAAGCCGCCGAATTTTACCTCAGTGTCTTCCCCCACGCGCGCAAGCTCGATGAGTTACGTTCCAAAGGGGTCGGTCCCTGGTCGGTGGGCAAGATTGCCACAATCACGATCGAGCTTGAAGGTCAGGAGATGGTCTTTCTCAACGGGGGTCCCTCGCAACAGCTCAACCCCGCCATCTCGTTCTTCGTCCGCTGCGACTCCCAGAAGGAGATCGACATGTACTGGGACAAATTGATCGAAGGTGGCAAGCCCATGGCCTGTGGCTGGCTCACTGACCGATTTGGCCTGTGCTGGCAGATTGTGCCACGCAATATCGGCGAGTTGATCAGCCATCCCAAAGCCATGCAAGCCATGATGGGGATGATCAAGATGGACCTGCCCGCGCTGGAAGCCGCAGTGCGCGAGAGCTGACAGGCTGTTTCCTTTGGCGATGTCGCCGTTAAATGTTCTCCACCTTTTTGTTTCTGAGTGCCTGGCCGATGTGAATTGGGGGGTAGTCGCATTCGGCGAAGACCCATTCTCTGTCCTTCCCATCGACAAGATTTTGATCAAACAGAATTACTGTTTTGCAGTGCCCGCATCGGAACCCAAGGTGTCCCCGATCCCAAGTCGTTTTCTTGTACCAACCGAGGTCGGTCTGCGCCACTTTCAGCGTGCTTTTGCAGCTTCCGCACACGACCTTTTGTGCCCATTCGGGGCCGACTGACACGATCTCCATAGGTAGCTCCTCTTACAGTTTTGTAAGTCTCCTCCGTCGGGCGTCTGGACCGATCGCTGGCAGCAGCAACGCTAAACGCGCAGCGAGGGAACCGATCGAATCCTCTCCTGTCCGGGTGGTGGGATTGTAATTCACCACGATACGATTCGGGCAACGGGATTTCGTGAGACCCGCAGTTTTCTGCGTCCGCATCAGCGAATCGGAATCATGTCTTGCGGCCCATCAGCCCTGGTATTGCTCATCGCTCACCTTTTCAAGCCAATCGACGGTCTTGCCATCCAGTCTTTCCTGGATAGCGAAGTGCGTCATCGCCGTGGCTGGCGATGCGCCATGCCAATGTTTTTCTCCAGGTGCAAACCAGATGACATCGCCGGGCCGAATTTCTTCGACCGGTCCCCCTTCGCGCTGTGCTCTTCCGAGTCCCGACATGACAATCAGCGTCTGGCCGAGCGGGTGCGTGTGCCAAGCCGTCCGCGCACCCGGCTCAAACGTTACACTGGCTCCGACGACGCGCGCCGGATCTGGCGCATTGAACATCGGATCGACGCGCACTGTTCCGGTGAACCAATCAGTCGGCCCCTTACCCGACGGCAGGGAGCCACTTCGCGTGATTTCCATAACTCTTTTACTCCTCGAATCGATGATAAGGATTCGCTTCAAACATGCCAAAGCAGTCGCTTCGTTGCACTACTTACAGCCCCGTCATCTTCTCAATGTGCTCGGGGTAGCGCGCTCCCTGAACAGGGATCTTCGATGCGGCGCTTTCGATCTGCTGCAGATCTCCGGGTGACAGTTCAATCGCAACGGCTCCAATGTTTTCCTCCAGGCGATGCAGTTTCGTTGTGCCCGGAATCGGGACGATCCATGGCTTCTGAGCGAGCAGCCATGCGAGTGCAATCTGTGCCGGGGTCGCGTTTTTGCGCTTTCCGATCTCGCCGAGAAGATCGACCAGCGCCTGGTTCGCTTTGCGTGCCTCCGGAGCAAAGCGCGGGATGCTGCTGCGAATGTCGGTTTTGTCGAATGTCCGGCTTTCATCCATCTTGCCGGTCAGGAAGCCTTTTCCAAGCGGACTGAAGGGAACGAAACCGATGCCGAGTTCTTCGAGGGTGGGAATGATTTCCTCCTCGGGGGTCCGATACCAGAGTGAGTACTCGCTCTGCAGCGCCGCAACTGGCTGCACGGCATGCGCGCGACGAATAGTCTTCGCACCGGCCTCGGACATGCCGAAGTGCTTCACCTTGCCCTCCGCGATCAAATCCTTTACGGTTCCTGCGACATCTTCAATCGGAACTTTGGGGTCGACACGGTGCTGGTAGAAGAGGTCGATGGCGTCGATCTGCAGGCGCTTGAGCGAAGCTTCAGCGACCGCTTTGATGCGCGCCGGGCTGCTGTCGGTGCCTTTCGGGCCATGGCTACCATCGGGATTGAGGTCGAATCCAAATTTTGTTGCAATCGCCACCTTGCCGCGGAAAGGAGCAAGACCCTCGCCAACCAGCTCTTCGTTGTTGAAAGGTCCGTAAACCTCAGCCGTGTCAAAAAACGTGATGCCACGTTCGACGGCCGCACGCAGAAGAGCGATGGATTCATGCTTCTCTGGGAATGGCTTGTAAGAAAACGTCATGCCCATACAGCCCAGGCCAAGCGCCGAAACTTCAAGATTGCCTTTACCTAATTTACGTTTTTTCATCTGTCACTCCTGATCTTTCAAAACCGCTGGCCGGAAGAACTCGAATCAAATGGCAGTCCCCGGTTTGCAATTATTCTGACTTCAGCGAAGCCATATCGATCGAAAAGCGGTACTTCACATCGGACTTGATGACGCGCTCGTAAGCTTCGTTCACTTTTTGAATGGGGATTACTTCGACGTCGGAGGTGATCTTGTTATTTCCGCAAAAAACGAGCATCTCCTGTGTTTCCGCGATGCCGCCGATTAGCGAGCCGGAGAAACTGCGACGTGCGAAGATCAGGCCAAAGACCGAAACCGGCAGCGGCTTTTCCGGGGCGCCCACCATGGTGAGATTGCCGTCCCGACGAAGTAGCTGGATATAGGCGTTGATGTCGTGATCTGCAGCCACTGCATCGAGAATGAAATCGAAGCTCCCGGCGTGCCTGGCCATTTCATCGGCATTCTTCGACATGACAACTTCATCAGCCCCGAGGCGTAGTGCGTCGTCCTTCTTCCCTGGAGATGTGGTGAAGACAACGGTGTGAGCGCCAAGAGCGTGCGCGAATTTCACGCCCATGTGGCCGAGACCGCCGAGACCGACCACACCCACTTTCTTGCCCTTCGTCACGCCCCAGTGCCGCATTGGCGAGTAGGTGGTGATGCCGGCGCACAACAAGGGCGCCGCTCCCGCGAGGTCGAGGCTCGCGGGAACACGCAGCACAAAGCGTTCATCCACGACGATGCTGTCGGAATATCCTCCGTAGGTGACGCCGCCCGTGTGCTTGTCGGGAAAGTTATATGTGAGCGTCATGTTCGGACAGAACTGTTCAAATCCTGCTTTGCATTCGGGGCAGGTTCCATCGGAATCCACGAGGCAGCCGACTGCGGCAATATCCCCGGGATTGAATTTGCGAACGGCCGTGCCCACCCTGGTGACGCGACCGACAATCTCATGCCCCGGAACGCATGGATACACTGTGGGCATCATGCCGCTCCACTCATTGCGTGCCTGGTGAACATCGGAGTGGCATATCCCACAAAACAGAATCTCGATTTGCACGTCGGTCTCAGTCGGATCACGGCGTGCGATGGTGGTGGAAACAAACGGCGAAGTCGCGCCTGCAACCGAATAAGCTTTTGCGTTGTACATGGAGATTTCCCTCAGCCTGATGAAATGTATGGCGAGCAACTCGCCTCGACCAGACTACGAAAGAAGGCCTCCCGACCGGTAACCCATTCCTTCCTATTTATTGCCTGATCCTGTCCGAGGCCGGATTTTTGTGTACGGGCTGAGGGTCATTGCCGGCTTGATCCGTTTTCGATGTTCAAGTCCCGAACAAATAAAAGGGGCCGGGAGATTGCCTCCCGGCCCCTTTTCAGTTCTGTTGCAGGTTAGAAGCTTGCACGCATGCCGAACTCCATCTTGCGCGGAGTGTTGGCCTGTGAGTTCTGCACGCCCCAGGTGGTTGAGTCGTAGAGAGTCATTGCCGGATCAGCAAGGACGTCGTGGTTGAAGACGTTCGTGAAGATCACCGAGAACTTGAGTGCAACGCTCTCATAGACCTTGACGCTCTTTTCCACGCTCATGTCCACGTTCCAGTAGGGCGTACCGACGATCGGACCAACGCCAGGATTCTTGGAGTCGATGCCGAGAATAGGTGCGCGAACCTGGTCCCAAACCGCTTCCGGATTCTTGAACAAGTTGACGGCCTGACCTCCCGGACCGGCAACTGCCGTTCCCACACCGTTCGAACCCGCCACATTGTAGTGCGAGGAGTTCCCGCCGTTGTAGGGGGTGGTGAAGACGCACTGCTCGTTCGAGAAATAGTTGTTGGCGTCGGAGGAGCCGAAGGACTGACCATCGGTCTGCGTGTCGCAGTAGACCGGCTCGCCGCTCCCCGCGGTAAAGATTGGAGCAAATGACCATCCGCCGGCCACACGGCCAATAATGCCCTGCTGGCCTTTGAAAATCGGCGGCTGATACACCATATAGGAGTTGTAGACGAATTTGCGGTTGAATGCCTGCACCCCATACATCTTGTTAAGGTCGAAGGCATCGTTTGGAGTGTATTCGCTGGTTGCCTGGACGAAGGCGCCTGTACCGAGGGCCTTGCTGTAGGTAAAGTTGTTATGCATCAGCAACCCATGGAAGTTCTGGGTGGTCAGGGTGATGAAGCCACCGTTGTAGTTGCCGTAACCGATACTGGCGTTGAGAGCGAGACCGCTCGATGCAATGGCTGGATGATTCGTCGTGCCATTGTTCATCATCGTGGGGCCCTGCGTGGTGTTGAAGTTGAAATTGCCATTGTCGAGGTCCGACCAGATGCTCCAGACGGCTTGCGTTTGGAGGTTGCCAAACTCATTGGCCATTACAGCCGCTGTGCAGCTGGCGTACCCGGTGCAGTAGCCCGTGCCGGCAAGCGCAGTCTCAAAGAACGGTTGCGGTGAGACAGTTGTGGGAAGCGTTGCGGCGTTGCACGCTGCTGTTGACTTGTCGCAACCCAGCGCCTTCTCCAAATTGGCGTATGCGGTTTTGAAATCCTGACCGCCCTGAACCATCATGTACGGAACAACGTTGAGGTCGACCGGCAGGTATTCGTGGTGGATCAGTCGCCCGATATAGCCAACTTCCAAGGTGTTCTGACGGTTAATTTGGCGCTGGATCGTCAAATCGAACGAATCGGACGCGTTGGGCCGGAAATTCGGATCGAGACCCTCGGCCGCCGAACTTTCGCCGTTGTTATAGCCCGGATAGACCGGCTGTGGGAGAGTTGGGCTGGCCGCCGCGAGGGGTGCGGTGTTTCCATCCACACCAATGCGGAAGGCTGTGGTGTCAGTCGGGTTGGTAGGGCCGCAATTTCCGTTGGACAGAGCCTGGGTGCATTGCACGGGCTGGATCAAACCTACGCCCAGCAGAGGCACAAGCACCAGATCCACACCATTCAGACGACCGTAAACGCGGGCATATCCCCCGCGGATGACGGTGCCTTCATGGCCGAAGATCTTGCTTCCGATGCCGTCGCCGGCGAAGCGCGGGTTCCACGCCACACCGACACGGGGACTGAATGAACCGTAAAACGGATTGTACGGGTATTTGTCTCCGTTGCCGACATTGCCGACGAGGGCAAAGCCGAGTTCAGGGTTGTAGACCTGGCCCTTCAGGGCGGCGGCCTTCTTCTGTGCGAGGTAATCGAGAGTTTTCACCGGCTCGTCGGCTGCATCCACCAGCACGGTCTGCTTGCCGCTGGCCTCCGTCGGGGGCATCTCCAGCGTCCACCCCATGCCGTAGCTCAGCGTAAAGGAGGGCTTCATGTGCCAGGTGTCGCTGAAGTACACGTTGTAGTAGGGGATCGTGCTCTGATCGAATGCGTGTGTCAGAGGCGGGTTCAGGGCCAGGTTTGGTCCGGAACGCGTATATGCCACCTGCGCTGCGGTTACAATTCCGAGCGCGGCTGCCGCTACGCGGCTGGCGGTGGATCCAGACGGATATCCATTGGCCTGCAAACCAGTGAGGGTGACATTTCCCACACCCGTGCCTCCGCTCTGTCCGAGCTGGTAGGTGGGGGTGAAGTTGATACCGCCGCCGTTGTCTGACCGCTGATGGAAGTTGAAGTTGTGCTGGTATTGGCCGCCAAACGTGATCAGGTGGTTGCCTTTCACCAGTGTCAGGTCATCACGATAGAACTGATCCTGTCCGTCCCAGAAGCGGGTGCGGACGTTCTGTGTGTTTACGTTGAAAGGTGCAAGCGGGCTGGCTGTTTCACCGAATGGCTCCAGAGCTCCTCCCAGTCCCGCGATTTGCGGTGGGGCATTCTGGTCGGCCCACGACCAGTAGTTGCGCAGATAGCTGTAGTGGAAGTCGTTGGTGAGGCTCGAGGTGATATTCGTCGTGAGACCTGCGACGTAATACCAGGGCTGCTGCGGACGGCTGGCGACGGAAGCTGCTTGGCCCAGTTTGTCGCCGGTGAAGAATCCACCGATGTCAATCTGGCTTGTCGAAGCTTGTGTCAGCTTGTAATAGCGATAGCTGGTCATGAAGTGCCACCTGTCGCTGAAGTCGTGGTCGAGCCGGCCGACGAGGAAGTTATCCTTCGTTGGGAGGTTCAAGTTGCTTGTGAATTCGTACTCGTTGACGCCATCGCAAGTTGGCCCAGGAATGTGGGTGCAGCCAGCAACGCCGGCCGGTTCGTACTTGTTCCACATTTGTTGGACGATCGGGTTGATTCCGATGTGGCGCGGATCGATGGAAGCCAGATCGTAGGTCGTCCCACCAATGCTTACAATGCCGTTGCGCAAATTGGGCGAGGGCACCGGGCGCCGGTACACTTCGGAATTCGGATAGCGGTATCCCTGATAAAGCGCAAAGAGGTAGGTCTTGCCTCCCATTAAGTGGGGAAGGATGGGACCGCCCGCGCCAACGCCGAACTTGCTGTAGTGATAATCCGGCGGAGGGGTAATGCCGTTATCGGCGGCATTGTTCTCCCAGGTGTTGCCGCTGAAGTTGTTGTCGAGGTAATACTCGTAGCCGGTGCCATGCCATCTGTTGGTACCGCGCTTGGTGACCACTTCAACCTGCGCGCCGGCCGAATTGTTGAAGTCGGCGGTCTGGTTGGTGGCGTTCACCTTGAACTCTTCAACGCTATCGGAGGGGGTCGGCAACACGCCTGTCGCACCCGCAGCAACGTTGCGATTCTGGTTCGCGATTCCTGTCGGATCGCCGGCAAACGATCCTGTGTAGACGGACATGCTGCCGTCCATGTCATTGGTGTTGTTGCCGCCATCCAGAGAAAATGTGCTTTGGTCGACGACTGTGCCGGCCACGCTGCCGTCTGGACTGACGCCCACCTGCAAAGTCGTGAAGGTGCCGGCATCATGGAGAAGGCTGGGGAGCTGTGCGATCGCTTCCTGCTCAACGGTACTTCCGACAGTCGAGTTCAGGGTCTGCAAATCGGTCCCTGCGGCCTGAACTTCGACGGTTTGCTGGGCGCTGCCGACATGCAGTTTGAAGTTTGCGGTGGTTTGAGTGCCGACCTGCACGGTTTGATTGGCAATCTTGTTGAGCTCGAATCCGGCTTTGCTCGCGGTGATGATGTAGCTGCCCGGAGCGACGTTGACAAATGCATATTGGCCGGTGTGGCCCGAGACCGTTGTCCGGGTGTCATTCGTTGAGGTGTCGGTGAGGGTGACGGTTGCGTCTGGGACTACGGCACCGCTTTGATCTGTGACCGTACCGACGACTGTACCTGCATTCGTTTGCGCTAGTCCGAACGTCACGCTGATACAACACAGAAACAATAGGAGCGCGATCGCTCGCATTGTGAATCGTGATTGATGATGCGTCATGAAGCTGCCCCTCCAGGTAAGTGAATTGAGTCCCTTGCCGGGACGCACAATGTTGCAGAAGAAGAAAGATTCGGGTGAATCGACTTCTCTGCACATCACCGTAACGAAAAAGGCCTTCCAGGGCTCCCGATTCGACGGTTTCGAAGGCGGTGAACCTTGAACCGAAGTGCAGGGAATCCCTAAAAGTCTTGAATCGCTCGATATTTCGTTCCAAATTGACCGATTACAAAGCCTGATGCGTGAAAAACATCGAACCTGCTCGCGGGTCATACCCCGGAGTCCTTTAGTTTCGATATTTTCGGAACCTCATGTTTGGTGCGGTTCCAGGGACTTCACGATCAGCCTTGATCTACTGCACACGAACGCTTAGTGCGCTGGAAAATGTCAGGCTTGCAATTGCCATTTCATGCGTGGGAAACGTCGTTGAGAATCTGTCGTTGATTCGAAGTAGATCGAACATTGTTTGTTGAACGGCGGGGAACCGTCTTCCTTCGGCCAGTCCTCCGCACACTGCTGAGATCCTGCCGAAAGTTGCTTCAAAGTATCACGGAATTGTCTTCTATTCAAGGGAGATTCATAAAAGAAATCCTGTTTTTCGTATGGGAAGAAGTCCTGTTTTTCGTATGAACTAAATGAGGTCGCTTGGCCCACTTCGAACCGAGAGCTCGGAGAGCGGATGGCCGACAGCCGAATAAGAGAGGGATTCCAGGTTTTCAGGTCTGTAGAGAGTGCTCCGGCGATAATCGTGGACTTATCGCGGGAATCTGATAAATCGATTTTGCTAGACACCCGTATAGATCTGAAGGGGAGCCCAGAAGAAGGGCTTGCGAAACTCTCCCTTGGAATGCAGCAGCGCGAGCTTCGCCTTGCGCAGGGCTTCGGCGGGAGTCTGGCCGGCTTCGAGGCCCTCGTAGAGTGAGCCCATCAGTCGCGGAGCCGATTCCTCACTTACCTCCCAGAGCGCACCGATTACGTGATGCGCTCCAGCCCGCAGGAATGCCCAGGCCAGGCCGACCAGTCCCTCGCCCGCGTAGGAGCGGGTGCCGCTCCCATAGCAGGCAGAAATCGTAACCAGGCGCGCATGGATGGGGTGCTTCATGATGTCGCGGGCATGCAGTTTGAAGGAGTCTGCTTCAGCCGTTGAGCGCGAGAGGATAATGGCCGAGTCCAGCGGGTCGGTGCGGCTGGCTACGCCATGGGCCACGAAGTGTATGTAGGCAAACTGCTGCGGCGCGCTCGTGAGGTAAGATCCGGCGGTTGCCCGTTCGCGAGCAAAGACAGTCACTTCCGGAGCAGGGAAGTGCTGCTCGATTTGTTCCATTTCAGTTGCCGCTTTGGGCAGATCGGGATAATCGGGGTTGGGGGAGACCGCATCGCCGAACAGGAGCAGCTTGTTTCCGGTTCGCTCGGACGGCTTCGCGGAGGCGAGCATATCAAGGGATGAGGCGGAGACCAGCGTCGCATCTTCGATGAAGTAATGGGGAGTTGGTTCGGGAGCGATTAGCGTTTCGAAATTCAGCAGGCTTAGCGCGCCGTCGTTCAGGACCATGACTGTCGACCCAGGCCGAATCATTTCGCGGGCTGGTGCGACAAGCATTCGATAAAGCGCGATGCCGTCCGTATTGAAAGTCTCAACCGGATCGCTCAAACCGAGCAAAGTCTTGCGATATCGTTCAACAAGCGGCGTTATCTGGTTCCGTGGAGGCAGTGTAAACATGCTTGTCTTCGCAGGTGAAATCGCCCAAAGATAGGATTCCCGCTGGCCCAGCCAGTAGAAGAGAAGGATCGCGTCTGTCTTGCGCGCGATCTTGCCCGGATGGAAAGGCGCGTTTGAGATTGACCGGGAGTTAGAGATCACCCCAAGCCCCTGCTCCAGGGTCCGAGCGCGGCTGCGATCGGCAAGCGCAAGCGCTTCGTCGGTCTTGTGGTGAGCCACGAGAAAGTGAATGTAATCGTCGTAGATGGCAGTGGCGTTGGTAAGGAAGGGAAGCTTCGATTCCTCGTTCTTGAGTGACGCCCGCGCCGCTTCGAATGTGGAGAGGGAGGTTTGATACATGCGATCGGCGTCAACGGGTTTGTCTTCCGATTCATAGAGCCGGGCAAGTTCGTGCTCCGCACCAAGGCGCATAGAGGTCGGGCTTGCGGGGTCCTTTTCGACCTCGCGGAAAAGTGATTCTGCGTCGTTTTGGTTGTGCTTCGCCGCGGCAATTCTAGCCTGCGCGAATGTTACATCGAGCGCGTCGAGGTGATTTCCGTTCGGGCCGAGAAGCGCGCCCAGTTGCTGCAGATACCCCCCGGCTTCTTCCAGCCGCCCAGCATCGATGGAAGCGTTAGCAAGGTCCTCAAGAGCATTCGCGATGTCCCGTTTGCTGTTGATTTCCGTTGCGAGTTTCAGGCCCCGTTGATAGGACTGCGCAGCCCGCTCGATGTCTCCGTTACCACGGTAGACATCGCCGGCGGTGGTTATCCATCCGAGTTCCGAACGATCGTCGCCGCGATGCGCGGCACTTTTTTGTGCCTCGATGAAAAGCTGCAGAGCGCGCTCTCCATCTCCGAGATTCAGGTACGCCCATCCAAGATTGCCCGAAGCTCTTTCCGCCAGTGCTTCCGCATCGAGTTCCGTGCCCATCCGAATGGCAGATCGCGACCAGTCCATGGCCTCATCGAAGTGGTCTACCTGGAGTGCGGTCCACCCCAGGTTCAGGACTGCGTTTGCCGCCAGGAATCTGTCCCGGTGATCATTTGCAAAGGAGAGCGTGTCAACTGAATATTGCCGAGCCTCCGCGAACTTCCCTTGCTCGACAGCGAGAATTCCGCGCGCCCTAGGCACTTCCCCACACGAGGAATACTCCGAACTCCTGCATAAGAGTTCTGCCATGTTCAGTTTCTTATCGGCCAGAAGCGTCTGCTGCTGGCGGGTCAAGGCTACGGCTTCGATCGCAAGCTTCTGGACTTCTCCGGCGCGATCACCGAGAACGGGTGAGTATGTCGCCAAGAGTTGCAATGCATCATCGTTCGCGCCGCGCGCAACCATCGCCTGAGCTGTGAGCAGTTGAAATTTTGAAGACCAAAGGGGATCGCGGAGCTTGTATCTTTCGTATCCCTGCTGGGCTTCCAGCTGACTGCTTTCCAGGTCTCCGTGAACAAAAAGCATCCAGGCGTGGTCATACGCACTTTGGGAGGTAGGGGTGCTCATATCCCGCAAAGGAAGCACACACAAAATGACGACAAAGGACAACGATCGGCGGAGCCGCGCAAACCAGTGCCTCTGCGGGCGGTCGTGAATCTCCGTAATGGCGCCGACCTTCAAGCTGTCTTGAAGTCTAGCCGATTCACTGTTCACGACCCCTGCAAGGGGTGGTTCATTATGGGAAGCTTTGCCCGTTGGTCTTGCCGCCGCCGCCGACAAGGCCTCCGCCGCCGACACAGCCCATTACCATTTCGATCATATTCACGGCGATGATCGTCTTCTTGGGAGCGCCTGTCTTGCTGTCGAAGTCCGATTGCTTCAAGGTCAGCGTCCCAAGGTAGATTTTGCCGAAGTGCGGCACATCGAGCGCGTTGCCGAAGCAGCGACCCGGAAACCCTCCCTCCGACTGGTTCACCAACGAACATTCGATCGTCTCTTGTTTAGCTGATATCGCTGGAAGTCGATTGTAACGCGAGGAGATCTCGGTCGGAACATTCTTCTGGCTCTGGATGCGATCGCGTTGTGCGGCGATGCGCTTGATGAAGTCGCGATTGCTCGTATACGACGCATCGTCCTTCGGCTTATCGCCGAGGATGTTCAGATCAAGGTCCAGCTTCACGGTGTGGCCAGCGATGCGCAGGTTTTCGAATCGTGTGCCCAGGAAGGTCACAGCCGGAACATACCCTACGAGCGGATGATCCGTAGAGATCTGGCAGACGATTCGGTCGGCCGTCACGATGTCAAGCACGTTCAGCCCTTCGATGACGGCTGTGGTCAGCGTGTTCCATTTGTGGCCGGCTGCGGTTTTGTCGGAGGGATTCCCAGCCACCTGCGTGTATGCAGACCGGAAAGAGACTGCACCTCCGAGCCTGTAATTCTCTGCATGCTGCGAAAGGTATCCGCCCCGCTCGTTGAGCTTCACAAACGTTGGAGGCTCTACTTCCTGGATGAGCGGCAACCTTAAACTGCCAGACAGTGCTACAGCTTCTGCGTCATATTCGTGATATCTCGGGGGTGTTGGAGGCATTCCTTTTCTCACCTTTCAAAACAGAGTCACGCCTAATTGTCGAAATGTACATCGAGAATACGCCTGTCGATTTCAGTACGCGTTCCCTGGGCATCGATGCCGATGATAGCAAGCGAATACGAGTTCTGTGTTAACCCGCTGCCGGGAATTATCAGCGAAACGGCTCCGTCATTGTCAGCTCCGGACTTGGAGATGGGTACTGTCCGCGTCCAAAGATGTTTACCCTGAGGATCGTACAAATCAAAGGCAAAAGACGTATAGCCGGATTCCTGAGGAAGTGCAATCGAAAGTATCGCCCCCTGTGTGCGATCAGCCTCGACTGAAGTGTGAGTTGCACCGCGCGTGCCGGCGTGGAAGGCTGTGGATGGGAGCACGCTCGGCTCGCTCGCCACCTTGCGGAGCGCGGGAATCGTATCGAGATTCTGGTAGGCAACGAGTGCCAGCAATGCGGCAAAAACAGGAACGGCAAAGGCCGGACGCAGCCACGCTTGCCAATCCATTTTCTTTTTCGCCGGCCGGATGATCTCGGGCTTCGGCAGCGCTGCGGAGGCCTCGGCAATCTTTGGAAGTTCGACTTTGGCAGCGCCGATGAAGGTCGCTCCGGCGCGCAGGTCCACTGAGCACTCCGGGCAATCGAATGCGTGCTCCTCGAATGCATCGCGGAGTTCCGGCGTCAACTCGCCGAGCAGATAACGTTCTGCGACCATCTGTTGTGTTGCTTCGTTGTGATCCATTGAATCAGTTCCTCAAGTGACCGGCCAATTTTTCGGCAGATCCTGGTGTCAAAGGATGGTGAATTCAGTCACCAAATCGTTTCAGCTTGATTTGCGCTCATTCCCAGGTTCATGCGTTTCAGGTACTCGATCTTGAAATCCTGTTTGGCGCGATGGAGCAGGACGCGAAGATATTCCCGGTCGACTCCGAAATCGCGGCAGACATCGTCCCGGTCCCGTTCATCGAGGAACACGGCCTTCAGCAAGGAGCGGTCGCGCACCGGCAGGTCGAGAAGAATTTCCCGAACCTTGGCGCTCAACTGGCTTGATGCGATTAGGCTTACGACGTCCGCGCCCTTGGCCTGCGGCTCCGGCATGCCCTCTTCGTCAAGGGACTGGCTGCGGCTCGAAGACCGGTAGTGTTCCAGAAGTACGTTATTGCAAACAGTATTGACAAAAGCGCCGAAGCGCTCCGGTTGGCGCAGCGCATTCTCTTTGCGGAGGATGGCAAGAACGCGCGCAAAGGTCTCCTGGCGCACGTCCTCGATCGCCTGCGGGGACTGGAGCCGCGAGCGCAGCTTTAGATGGAGCAACTCGGAGAAATACCCGACAAAGTGATCCTGGGTAGCCCGGTCTCCAGCGCAAAGATTTTCGATGTAACCTGCATCGAATGAACGAAATTGCAAAGCATTCTCCGCCAACCCGAGAGGACGCAAGTATAGCATTGGCGTCACTTGCGCAATGTGACGCCGGGGATGGCGTACGCGCGAACTTGGGTGCTTTCGGGGTGTGTTCGAGTCTTGGAGGGCTGGTTTTGAGAGTGGCACGTGAATCACCTGAGGCTGTTTGCGGGGCCTGTTTCCCCGGCAGGGGGTAGGACTTTCCTTAACGTCTCCTGCTCGCATACGAAGAGTGTCATCAACGGACATTCCGTTGATGAATCGAGGTTATGTCACCGGCTGCAACTTCCGTCTGGCAGGCTCTTCTCGCAATCGCCTGCCAGTGGAAGATCAATCCGACCCAACCGGTACTGAGCCAGATCGACAAAGGTAGAGAGAACCACAGGCTGAAATCAGAGAAACAATTCATCCAGCAGGCAACTGCACTCTTGCGAAGTCTGACGCGCAGTTGTCTTCGAGAACCTCGCTGGACATTTTCGGAGGTGCCGCGCTTCATTCGCTGAGTGTCGATCGCGAATGGAGCCGCGCACAGGATGTTGGTACCTTCACGCATTCCGTGCCACTCCGCTGATGGGGACCGCAGACGGAGCCCAGTCTCTGAGGAACCCCGTCTGCGTCTGGGGGAGGCCCGTCAATCTTGCAAGGTCTCCATTTCGGTCATAGAGCTGCAGCAAATCGTGCCTCTGCTGCACTCGGAATTGGAAACGCCGGTAGAGCAACTGCGCGCATGAGAGGTTCCATTGCCTTGACTGCAGGATTCGGAGTTCCCAGCAGGGTGTGCCGCGCGGCTCTGGCAAACAGGTACGCCAGAAATAGGTGCTGCGCATCAGTTACGGAGGAGGGAAGCGCTTGCGCGGAGGCTGATCCCGTTCGCGTTTCCTGCTTCGAAGCATGCAGCGTCGATTGCCGCGGCTGAGCCTTTGTGGTGGTCCGGATTCCCATGGAGAAGCTCACACGCGAATTGATCTGCATATCGGATTCCAAGACATTGCCCCAGACCGGAGTCCAATCCGGCGCGCCCGCTGGGGGTGGTGAGTTCCACGAGAGGATGGCCCGTATCCTGGGCTGTGACTTCGAGACGCCGGGTTGGCGGGATTGAATGATTTGCAGAATCACGTCATAGGCGAGCGGTCTCGGCACAACTGCGTCCGACACGTTCACCGAACGCATCCCCTGGTCGAGCCACTTCACGCCGCCGTCATAAGAAACATAAAAACGCACGAACTCTTCAGAACCGTTGATCCGCGCCACGCCCGAGTAGCCAACGGCTTGCTTGATGTCGATGGTGGCGCGGAGTTGCTCGAGCTGGGCGTCGTAGGCAACACAGGAGATGCATTCATAGGTGGTGTCTTCTTGAATCTTGAGGACCGCATGAAAGGAAGTGGGTGGAACATTTCCGAAGTATTGCGGGTTTGCCAGCAGCAGCGCCCGAAGCCTTTGCCCGGCTTCCTCCGGCGAAAGCTGCGCGAGCGCAATCAACTCAAGAGCGGGGTGAGTTGCTGGAGCGATGGGTTTGACAGCAGGGGAGTTCATTTCCATTCCTCTCGATTCGTGTAGTTCCGAGGCCAAAGATTCAGTCGAGTCGCGCGGCGGAATCTGGAATCAGCCGTTGACCTCTGATCCAAGCGAGCCATACCGGCAGGGTCCCGGCTATGGCATAGGGGCGGTAGGTTCTGTCTTACGAGGAATAGTGCGGCCTCCCCGTGCGCCGTTTCATCAGAATGCAAAAATTGTCGGGACCAATTTGCTCTCAATCGGATAAATACGGTCAACCAGGCCGAATTTGATCTCCCGGCTCAGGGCGAACCGGGTCAAAACAGGCCCGACTTCGGCCTACGACAGCGCGGACCCGCAGCCGAACAAGCGGAGTAACCCCTTGGCAATGGGGGCAAGTGTTCTCAAAACCTAGACTTGCACGCGGACCCGCTACCCAAACGTAACCAGTCCGAGCTAGAAGAAGAAGTTACTCAGGAGTAGACCTGTGCTAGCCTAACCACACTTTTGTGTTAATCTCCGGCGAGTTTGCGAGGCGGACTTGTTCGACCGGGACTATTGGATTGATTAGGGAGCAAAGATGGGATGGCTGGCTGTTGACCGGAAGTTGGAACCGGAACTGACACCTGCACAGTCATCTGCTCTTCTTTGCATGCGCCGCAGCCTTCAATTGGGAATTGTCCTCACAGCCCTCGGTGGTGTCGCACTTCAGGCGATCTCTCAAACTCCGCGCCCGGGCGAACTCACCTCGGTCCGCCAAATTCGCCTTCTGAAAACCCCAACGAACACGGTCGTCAGCGCGCATTTGCACGGCGTGGTGACCTACTACGACACCGTCGCGCCCAACCTTTTTGTGCAGGACTCGACTGGCGGCATCTGGGTCGACCTGCGCGGTTCCACGGTCAAGCCGCCATCCCCGGGCCAGGTGCTCGATCTTCGCGGTGTGGCGGGTTTCGGCTTCAGCCCCTATATCCAGAGTCCCCACTGGACCGTCACAGGGAAGTCGACGCCACCGAAGCCACGCGTAATTTCGTACGACGATGCTGCCACCGGTACTTTCGACGGCCAATGGGTGCAGCTGGATGGTGTTGTGCGCTCATTTGTTCAGCAGGCTGAAGGCAACGTCCTGGTGATCGATGTCGCAACGCCAACCGGAGCCTTCAAGGTGAGGGTTCCCGACTATCACGGACCCTTTCCGGTCCAGCTTGTGGATGCGAAGGTCCGCTTCAGCGGAGTTTGCGGAGCCTCATTCAACGGCAGAAATCAATTCGTCTCGTTTCACCTGTTCATGCCGTCGCTTGAGAATCTCCATGTTCTGGAGGCGCCCCCCAAAGACCCCTTCGCGGTTCCAGTGATTCCGATTGCTGATGTCCGACGGTTCTCGGCCGATCTTCCCGTCGAACACAGGGTGAAGGTCGTTGGCACTGTCACTGCACGATTCCCCCAGCAAGGTATCTATATGACAGATGGCTCTGGCGGCCTCTATGCCGAGAGCCAGGACGGAAGCCCCATCCAGGAAGGCGACCAGGTTGAGGTCATCGGATTTCCCGCCGCGGGCAACTTCAGCCCCGTCCTGAAGTCTGCAAGCTTTCGTCCCACCGGCCAGCATCTCTCGCCGAAAATCACGCACATCGCTGGACGAGTCGCTCTGAAGGGCAAATTCGACGCGCAACTCATCAGCATTACCGGTACGCTTACGAACAATCTGCAGCATCTCGACCAGCGAAAACTGGTCGTTGAGTCCGATGACCACGTGCAATTTGAAGCTGATCTTGCTCATTCCGGGCTATCAACTTTGCATATTGCGGATGGAAGCCGGATATCGTTGACAGGTATCTGCACGGTTAAAGCTGATGAGAACGGCAATCCCTCGGAATTTGAAATTGTTCTCCGTTCGCCCCAGGACATTGAGGTCCTTTCCGCACCGACGTGGCTGACTCCCGAGAGAGCGGTCTTTCTACTTTTCGGTCTCACGATGGCCACACTAGGCATCATCGGATGGGTCTTTATTCTCCGCAGGCGCGTACACAGGCAGACCGAGATCATCACCGAAAAGCTCAAGAATGAGATGGCGCTTGAAGAACGCTATCGCAATATCTTCGAGCGCAACCTGACGGGGCTTTACATCGCCGAGGTCGACGGCAGGATTCTCGATTGCAACGATGCCTGTGCCCGTATATTGGGATACCACGGCCGCCATGAGTTGCTTGGGAACAGCGAGCGGGCAGAGCAAATCGTGCAGAAATTCCACGAAACCGTGGCCGATACAAGTTTTACGATCGGTACTGAACAATCGTTTGAACGGCTGGATGGGACTGAGGGCTGGGCGTTGTGCAGCCTGAAAGCTGTGGGCGGAGAAGGCGACGAGCGCCGGATATTCGAGGGATCGCTGGTCGACATTACCGAACGCAAACTTGCCGAGGACAAAATTCAGTTCCTGGCCTATTTCGACTCGCTGACCCATCTGCCCAATCGAGCCCTCGTCCACGATCGGCTCTCCAGGGCCGTCGCAGTCGCGAAGCGCGAGCGGCAAAAGCTGGGCGTGCTTCACCTCGACATCGATAGCTTCAAGGTCATCAATGATTGTCTTGGCCACTCGCGGGGCGATGAACTGCTGCAGAGCATCGCGCATCGACTGCAGGCATGCGCTCGCGAAGAAGACACGGTTGCCCGGTTGGGCGGAGATGAGTTCCTGGTCGCTCTTGGCCCGATCAATTCGGCCGCTGATGCCGCCCTTGTTGCGGAGCGGATTGCGAACGAGCTAAAGCCGGCCTTCAATCTGAATGGAAATTCGCTCAACGTCACCTGCAGCATCGGGATCAGCATCTATCCCGACCACGGCAACGATGTCGAGACGCTGATCAAGAATGCCGATGCGGCCATGTATGCGTCCAAGAGCCGGGGCCGCAACACATTCAGCTTCTTCTCTGAACAAATGACGGCGCAAGCTGTCGAGCGACTGCAACTCGACAACACCATGCGTGGCGCCCTCGACCGGCAGGAGTTCTACCTTGTCTTCCAGCCTGAATTCAACCTGCAAACCGGGAACGTATCCTGCTGGGAAGCTCTCATTCGATGGAAGCATCCTGAACTCGGTCTGGTTCCTCCGGATAAATTCATTCCGATTGCTGAAGCAAACGGGATGATCGTTCCCATTGGCGAGTGGGTGTTGAGGACCGCGTGTAACCACGCTCGATCCTGGCACCAGATCGGCAGTAAGGTGCCCGTCGCGGTGAATGTGTCCGCGGTTCAATTTCGGCAGATTGGATTCTGCGACCTGGTCAGAAAAGTATTAAAGGAAACCGGCCTCGATCCTGAGCATCTCGAACTGGAGATCACTGAAAGCCTTCTGCTCGCCACGGAAGATATGCGCTTTGAAGTTCTCAGTCAGCTCAAGGCGCTGGGCGTTCGCCTTGCAATCGACGACTTTGGTACCGGCTATTCCAGTCTCAGTTACCTCAAGCAACTTCCAGTCAGCAAGCTCAAAATCGATCGCAGCTTTATCCATGACATGCACCGCAACGGGAACGAGGAGGCCATCACGGCCGCGATTATCCAGATGGCTAGATGCCTGAATCTCACGGTTACAGCCGAGGGTGTCGAAAATGAACGGCAGTTGCAGTTTTTGCGCGAGCAGCGGTGCGACGACGTCCAGGGATTCCTCTTCAGCAAGCCCTTGAGGGCCGATCAAATGGACTTCCAGAATCGGAAGGCGTCCGCGCTTTTCGAGATTCTTTCGATGGGCGCAGCCAGCTAGTCCTTCTCTTGTGCTCGCAGCAAATCTCGCTTAAGTCGCGTGCACCGCAACCAAAAAACGCGGGCCGGAGATAGTCTTCGGCCCGTACCAACGAAACGCCCTTTTCTAAGTGATGCCGTTGGGAATCAGCCGGGCATTCGTGAATTTTGCTGCAATGCTGGTGAAGATCGAGTTCAGCGAAAAGCTGTTGCCCGATGCGCATTGCCCCTTGTTCTGTGAGGCTGTTGCGTCGGAATAGAAGTCGGCTGAACTGCTCGCCATGTCCTGCATTGCCGTGCAGGGTGACAACCCCGCAAGCGGACCCGACTTGTCGGTGGAACAACCCGACGATCCAGCGCCATAAGCGATCGTATAAACGGTGGTCCCCTGCGCTGTGGCGGACTGTGCTGCCGAGATTGCCTGTTGGCACTGGTCGTCGAGCGAGCCGTATACATTTCCCGAGTGTTGACCACCCGAGATTTTCGTGCTGTTTGCATCGCCGTCACTCAGGATGATCATGATGTTCTGCGAGCCAGGATTCGCGGAGGACGCCGCAGCCAGCGAGGACTGAGCAGCGTAGATTACCCCAGCGTAATAAGTCCCATCACCACCCGGAGTTTGCATGCCGCTGCAGTTCTGTGAGCCTCCGGCCCCGGTTGCAATTGCCAATCCCGACGAGGAATTCAGGCTTCCGCCTTTCTGATTATTCGAACTGTAGTTATCGAGGTAGTTCGTGATCTGGTAGGTGGCCGATGACCCCGTTGGCGCGGTCCAGTTCGCACCGGGCGTCGGGGTAGAATACGGCGCAATCGTCGGGTTTGCGGAAGGGCAGGTCGTATCGTTGGATGCGGTGCTGGCTATTACATTGGGGAACGTAAACAGGCTTACCTGATCGAACCCCGTGCAGTTGGTCTTGGTGCTCGAGGCCGTGCATGGCGTGAGTTGTTCCAGCAGTGTTTGCACTCCATTCAGAGCGCAATGGATCCTCGTATTGTTGCAATTGACATCGCTATCCTGCTGTCCCATGGAAGCAGTGGTGTCAACCACCATGGCCACGTTCACCTGCGTGTTCTTGCCACTGAGCGGGGTCGCCGTTGCCGCCGCGCTGATCGAGATAGACCGTGCAGAGTTAACGCCCAATACCGAAAGGACCCGAATGAAGTAGGTCGGCACGACCGAAGTCTGAACCACCTGCAGGACATTGTTGCCTGTTGGCGATGCGGAGCATGGCGCCTGGACGATGCTCGAATCCGTCACGCATCGAAGCGTCGGTGTCACCGTGACGCCCGTCAAATTCGGAGTCGCATTGCTGCCGTTGCTTAACGAACTGGTGGCATTGACCTGGCTCGTAACTGACGCAGTTGTCGCTCCCGACAACGTCATGGCATAAGCGCCAGCCAGTGCTGCCGCGTCGGTCGAACTCTGCAGTTCGCGATAGCACACGTAGGCATGCCCAAGGTCAACCGTAATCCCGGCCATACCGCAAAAGAGCACCATCAGGAAGACCATCCAGGGCAGTACCTGGCCCGATTGGTCCCGGTAGAGACGGCTCAGAGATGAATTCACAGAGACGTTCATTGCACGACCTCCGTGATCTGGCTTGCCATGTTGCAACTTCCATACTTGACGCCATAAAGCTGGAGCGAGCAGGGGTATGTTGCGATGATCTGAGCCGATCCGCCCGCCGTCATATTAGCATTGGCGGCACCGCTCGAACCCGGGCATGAGGTTATCCCGGCTCCATAATTGACGCCGCCGAGGACGTAGGTGAGAGAGATATTGCTTTTGCTCAGTCCGGGCGCCGCAGAGTAAATCGCCGATGTTGCAGTCTGGCAGGGGTCGCTGTCGCCCCGGTCGACTGCGAGCATGCGGCCCGCGTTGCTCACCGACTCGGCCAGTTGAAGCTTCTGGTAAAGCGCGATGGAGAACGAGAAGATACCGGTCATCATGACCAGGATCATGGGAAGCGCGATAGCCATTTCAACTAGTGCGCTTCCTTCATTGTCGGAGTTCACGGTGGTGCGGAATCTGCGAACAACGGAGAACCGAGTAGCGAACTTCTGACGGGAAAGAACCAATGCCTTTTTCAAGGGGTGACCTCCTAATGCGGCAAATGGGGTGTCAGCCTCAGGTGTGTTTCGGTTTTACCTTATGGCTGCCAGGTTCACTGCAGTGCCAGTTTCGTATGACCTCGGGCCCTGTCCTGGATGCTGCCGTTGAGAGCAACCATAGGGGAGTGTGATACCACCCGCAATGCCAGTTAGGTGTCGATGCCATCCCCCTGTGGTGACCGCGATGAGGTTACTGCGCTCGGAATACAAGTCACGTTTTACGAGTAACTTCCGGTAATCGAACTTTGGTGGGAGCGCGCTCGATCCGAAGCCTTTCCTGCTGAAAATGGAGGGCCGAAATGTCCGCGAATTTGACAAGCCATCCGATTCGTTTCGCGGGCTTTAACGTGGCTTGCAGTCTTGAGAAAATCTTCACGAATGCCGGCCTCCCCATCCATGCGTCCGCCGGAGTATGATTCCTGCGCTGCGCACCCCAATAATTTCGCGTGGCCTATCCCCCGGAGGAATTTCGATGGCAACCATGACCGAACCGATTCCGGGCAAGCTCAGCGACAAGGTGAGCTTTCGCCCGCGCTATGGCAATTACATTGGCGGCAAGTGGGTTGAGCCCGCGACCGGCCAATATTTCGAGAACGTAACGCCGATCACCGGTAAGACATTCTGCGAGATTCCCCGTTCCACCGCACAGGACATTGAACGGGCTCTCGACGCCGCACACGCTGCACGCGAGAGCTGGGGCCATACCAGTCCTACGCACCGCGCCATCCTGATGAACAAGATTGCCCAGCGCATGGAAGACAACCTCGACCTCCTGGCGCTGGCCGAAACGTGGGACAACGGCAAGCCGATCCGAGAAACGGTAAATGCCGATCTTCCACTTGCCATCGACCACTGGCGCTACTTTGCCGGCTGCATCCGCGCGCAGGAAGGCACCATCTCGGAGATCGACCACGATACGGTCGCTTACCACTTCCACGAGCCTCTCGGTGTGGTTGGCCAGATTATCCCGTGGAACTTCCCGATCCTGATGGCGACGTGGAAACTCGCTCCGGCGATTGCCGCAGGCAACTGCGTGGTGCTGAAACCCGCCGAGCAAACTCCCGCCAGCATCCTTGTCTGGGCTGAACTGGTTGGAGATATCCTGCCTCCGGGCGTGCTCAACATTGTGAACGGCTTCGGCCTAGAAGCCGGCAAGCCGTTGGCCTCAAGCTCGCGGGTGGCCAAAATCGCCTTCACGGGCGAGACCACCACCGGCCGCCTGATCATGCAGTATGCCAGCCAGAATCTCATTCCCGTCACGCTGGAACTCGGCGGCAAATCGCCGAACATTTTCTTCGCGGATGTCCTGAACGAAGACGATGATTTCTTCGACAAGGCTATCGAAGGCTTTGTGATGTTCGCGCTCAATCAGGGCGAAGTCTGCACCTGCCCCAGCCGCGCCCTCATCCAGGAAAGCATCTACGACAAATTCATGGAGCGGGCCCTCAAGCGCGTCGCCGCAATCAAGCAGGCCAATCCGCTCGACAGCGACACGATGTTAGGCGCCCAGGTGTCGACGGAGCAGCTTGAGAAGATCCTCAGCTACATCGATATCGGCAAGAAGGAAGGCGCTGAAGTGCTGGCTGGCGGCGACCGCGCTCACCTTGGCGGCGAACTCGAAAGCGGATTCTATGTGCAGCCGACGGTCTTCAAGGGGCACAACAAGATGCGCATCTTCCAGGAAGAGATCTTCGGACCCGTCGTTTCGGTGACGACTTTCAAGAACGAATCCGACGCTCTCGAAATCGCCAACGACACACTCTACGGCCTCGGGGCAGGTCTGTGGACGCGCGACGTAAACCGGTGCCATCGACTCGGACGAGGCATCCAGGCAGGGCGTGTGTGGATCAATTGCTATCACGCCTATCCCGCGCACGCAGCGTTTGGCGGCTACAAGCAATCAGGGATCGGCCGCGAAACCCACAGCATGATGCTCGATCATTATCAGCAGACCAAGAATCTGCTGGTCAGCTACAGTCCAAAGAAGCTCGGTTTCTTCTAAGAACAGGGAATAGGTACCAGGGATCAGGGATTTAAAGAAGTGTGCTGGATGCCCACCCTCGTGGCAATGTTCGCCAAGAGGGTGGGATCCTATCCGCAGCCCGTTTCGCTGAGAGGCAGTTCGCGCCATGCCCGATCCACCTAAACAGGTCGAAGCAACAGACCTCGCCGTTCACCTCATCCGCGTGCTGCGCGAAAAGCACGGGCCATTGATGTTCCACCAATCGGGGGGCTGCTGCGACGGCAGCTCTCCGATGTGCTTTCCGCGCGGGGAGTTCATGGTCGGCGACTCCGATGTGCAACTCGGAGAGGTCGACGGCGAGCCCTTCTACATGAGCCGCAGCCAGTTCGAATACTGGAAGCACACTCACCTTCTCCTCGATGTGGTGCCAGGCCGCGGCGGCCAGTTTTCGCTCGACAATCCCGAGGGCGTGCGCTTCCTGATCCGCTCCCGCGTCTTCAATGACGATGAGATTCGCGAACTTCGCGAGGCCGGGCGCATCTAATTTCCGGGACCTATCATGGGTATCGCAGCAATCTCATTTTTAGGGAGTCATTCATGTCATCAGAGGTCGTGATCGTTTCGGCCGTCCGCACGCCTATCGGTAAATTCCAAGGCTCATTGCAGTCCTACACTGCGCCGAAACTCGGTGCACTCGTGGTGCGCGAGGCGGTGAAGCGCGCCGGGGTTGAACCGGCACAGGTCGACGAGACGATCATGGGCTGCGTTCTGCAGGCAGGCGTTGGCCAAAGCCCGGGGCGCCAGGCAGCCATCTTTGCCGGCCTTCCACCCGAGGTGGGCGCGCTTACGGTTAACCAGGTCTGCGGATCGGGCCTCCGTGCGGTTTCCCTTGCCGCCCAGGCCATTCAAACAGGCGACTCTCAGATCGTTGTAGCCGGCGGTATGGAGTCGATGTCCAACGCGCCCTACCTGCTACCGCAGGCGCGAACCGGCTATCGCATGGGCAACGGCGTGCTGGTTGACGCCATGATCCACGACGGCCTCTGGGACGTTTATAACCAGTTCCACATGGGCGCTGCTGCAGAAATGGTGGCCGAGAAGTACCACATCACCCGTGAAGACCAGGATGCTTTCGCCGCAGAATCGCACCGCCGTGCTGCCGCCGCCACTGTGGCGGGGCGCTTTCGCGCGCAGATTCTGCCCGTCGAGGTGCCGTCTGCAAAAAAGGGTGAGGCTCCGCGCTCCTTTGATGCTGACGAGGCCATCCGCTCCGACACCACGGCCGCGATCCTCGCCAAGCTCAAGCCAGCCTTCAAGCCGGATGGTTCGGTAACGGCCGGTAACGCGCCCGGCGTCAGTGACGGCGCCGCCGCGGTTGTCGTCACCAGCGCTGACCGGGCGAGGGAATTGAACCTGAAGCCCATGGTCATCGTTCGCGCCCAGGCCCAGGCGGGCCGTGCGCCTGAATGGTTCTCACTCGCACCTATCGACGCGGTCCGCAAAGTCATCGCTAAAACCGGCTGGTCGCTCGACTCTGTTGACATCTTCGAACTGAACGAAGCCTTCAGCGTTCAGGCTCTCGCCGTGATTCGCGAACTCGGCCTCGATCAGGCTCGCGTGAATGTGAACGGTGGAGCAGTCGCCCTGGGCCATCCCATCGGCGCCAGCGGTGCGGCCGTGCTGGTCAAGCTCATCTACGCGATGGCTGATCGTGGCGCAAAGAGGGGAATCGCGTCCCTATGCCTCGGGGGCGGGAGTGCTGTAGCGTTGGCGGTTGAGAGTTTCTAGTTCTTCGCAGGCGCCCTGCGCTGGTCGAACGTTCTCCAGAGGTGGCGCAGCGGTGCAATCCTCACCGGTCAAAATCAACGCTGCCGCAAACGTGAGCGGGGGCGTATATCGGTTTGAATTGTGGTCCGGCAGCACGACTAGCGTCCGCGCACTGTCCGATTCCGGACAGTGCGGTCCTACACCGGTCACTTCAACCTCCATCCCTTCAAGGTCTTACCCTCCATAAGCCTTTTATTTGGCGTATCTAGCCACCGGTCCCCTTTGGCACGGCAAGTGCTCCCATCGTGGAGTGATGGATATCGCACGGCCAGACTTGAAGAAGCAAAAACGGCGCCGCCTCTTTATTTGGGCAGGCATTGGGGTGGTTGTCCTTACGGTTGCGGTGGTACTGGTTTCCCGGCTCAAGCCGGCAGCTCCCACGGTTGATGCATCAGTCGTTTGGCCAGACACTGTGAAGCGCGGAGATTTTACCCGACAGGTCCGCGGCTCAACCGGCACACTGGTTCCCCGCGAAGACTCGATTGAGCTCATCCCGGCGCTTACCGATGCGACGGTGGTTCACATTCGGGTTCTGCCCGGCACGATCGTCAAAGCGGACACGATTCTGATGGATCTCGCGGCGCCTGAAGTGGAGCAGAAGCTGTTGGATGCGAAGCTACAGGTAAAGCAAGCGGAGGCCGATTACAAGGCCCTTCAGGCCTCGCTGCAAAGCACACTGATGGACAAGAAAATTGCCGCGGCACAGGTTGCAACGGAGAATACGCAGGACGATTTGCAGGCGCAGACCGACCAGCAACTTTTCAAACTGGGCGTTGTTTCCGGACTGGTGGCCAACAAGTCGAAGAGCACCGCGGACCAACTGGCTGCGCAGCACCAGCTCAGCCTGCAGCAGCTCGATGTCAACGAGAAGAACATCGAAGTTCAACTGGCATCGTCGCAGTCCAAGGTGGAGCAGGCGAAGACACTGCAGGCGCTCTATCAGAAGCAGACGGACGCACTGCAAGTGCGGGCCGGGATCGCGGGCGAAGTTGATCCGCTGGCAACTCCCGTGGCAGTCGGTACCCACGTTACCGCTGGAACTTCGCTGGCCGAGGTCGTGCAGCTTGGAAAATTGAAGGCAGCTCTCCAGATCGCTGAAACCCAGGCGCGCGACATTTCAATCGGGCTGCCGGCTTCCATCGATACGCACAACGGCGTCGTTGCGGGCCATGTCACCAGAATTGACCCCGCCGTATTGAACGGAACGCGTACCGTTGACGTACAACTGGATGGGCCTCTTCCTCTGGGTGCCGTGAAGGGGTTGAGCGTGGATGGAACAATCGACCTGGAGCATTTGCGAGATGTGCTCTATGTCGGCCGTCCCGCACTGGGCAACGAGAATTCGACGCTGAGTCTATTCAAGGAGTCTCCGGACCACAAGGGCGCGGAGCGTGTTCAGGTAAAGGTGGGCCGCGCTTCCGTTAACGCAATTCAAGTGCTCGATGGCCTGAAAGAAGGCGATACCGTGATTCTTTCCGACATGTCGCGCTACGACGCCGTAGATCGCATTCGCCTCGAGTAACTGCGGGCGAACAGGGTAGCAATCTTCAGGGACCGGCCAGAGATCAGGATTGAATATGTTTTCTGATCACTGACAACTGATAACTGACAACTGAATTTCACGAGGGGGATTTGGATGGCAAACGACAAGCTGATTGAAATTGAAGAACTGACCAAAGTCTTCTACACCGATGAAGTGGAAACCCATGCGCTCTCTGGCATTCACCTCACCATTTCGCGTGGAGAGTACGTGGCGATGTCCGGGCCGTCGGGCTGCGGCAAATCCACGCTGCTGTCCATTCTGGGTCTGCTCGATACACCCACGGGCGGCAAATACCTGCTCAACAACAAGCCCGTCGAGAATCTGAGTTTCGGAGAGCGTTCGCGCATTCGCAACCAGGAGATCGGCTTCATCTTCCAGAGTTTTAACCTGATCGGCGATCTCACCGTGGAAGAGAATGTGGAACTGCCGCTCACTTACCGGGCCGGCATGCCCTCAGCGGAGCGCAAGAAGCGCGTGAAGGAAGCTTTGGAGCGCGTGAACATGGCGCACCGCATGCGGCACTATCCCGCACAGCTCTCTGGCGGTCAACAGCAGCGTGTCGCCGTAGCTCGCGCACTGGCTGGATCTCCTTCGATCCTGCTGGCCGATGAGCCTACCGGAAACCTCGACTCGAAGAACGGCGAAGCTGTGATGCATCTGCTTGCGGACCTGCATCGCGAAGGCTCGACCATCTGCATGGTGACGCATGATCCGCGTTTCGCCAAGCACGCCGAGCGCGAGGTGCATCTCTTCGACGGAAAGGTTGTGTCAGAAGACGAGCTGAAGAAGCTCACGGAAGAAGTGGAGGCGTAAAGTGTTCGGCCAGGACTTGCGTTACGCAGTACGCCAGCTCCGCATGTCGCCTGGCTTTACACTCACGGCGGTGCTGACGCTTGCACTAGGCATTGGCGCTCTTACCACGGTCGCTACGTGGACCAATGCGGTTCTGTTCAATCCCTGGCCGCAGATACGGGATGCGCGCTCGCTGCGCTTCGTCTCGGCGACAGTGCTCGGCAACAATGGCTACTCCGTCCACTACGACCAGCTCGAGTTCCTTCGCAAGCAGTCGCGCTCCTTCAGCGACGCAGCCGCCTTCGACTTCGCCCCGCTTAACCTCGCTTTACCGAATACGCAACCGCAGGCGATTCCGGCCGGAATCGTCTCTTCGAATTACTTTCAGATGCTGGGAGTCAAACCACAACTTGGAACCTTCTTCCAGTCAACAGTCAACGACCGCGCCTATGGTTCGATGGACGCGATCGTCCTTTCAGATGGCTTATGGCGCGACCGATTCAACGCAGACCCCTCCGTTATCGGTCGCCCCGTTTCCATCAATCGGCATGTCTTCACTGTTGTCGGCATAGCGCCCAGGGAATTCGCGGGCATCTTCGGCGGCCTCGCTGAAGCTGCCTGGGTACCGCTTTCCGCTGTACGCGATCTCGCGGCCGATGCCCCACCCGATCCGTTGCAGCATGAGGGTCTTCAGGTTGTGGTTCGCCTGCGTCCCGGTGTCTCCGACTCTACTGCCAAGGCTGAAATCCATACCCTCGCGCGCTCCTTTGCTCTCGCGCAACACAACGATTCATTCAACAGCTGGGACTTGAACATCTACGATTCCGCGCATTTCCAGCGGGGATTCTTCTCCATCATCGGAGAAATGCTTCCTGTCCTTCTCGGCGCATCCTGCCTGCTGATGTCGTTGGTGTGTATCAATATTGCATCTCTGCTCGGCCAGCACGCCGCACGGCGCCGTCGCGAAATCGCCATCCGCACGGCTCTTGGCGCGAAGCCGTCGCGCATTGCATCGCAGGTATTCCTCGAGACCGGGGTCCTCGCCATTGCCGGAGCTTTTGGCGGATGGGCTGCCAGCGTCGGCATTTCTCAAGCACTTTACGTGCTCATGCCCGACTTTGGTTTCCCCCTTGCCTTCAATCTTCATAGCGATTGGCGCATCACGGTATTTGTCGCTGCCATCGCCGTCGTGGTCACACTGATTTGCGGCATGTACCCCATTCGCCAGTCGCTGCGGGTGTCCCAACGCGAAGCACTGCACGAAGGCAGCGCCACCGTCGCCGGCTCGTCACGCAAGCGCATCGGCCAGCGCGCCCTGCTCGGTGTCCAACTTGGTATCTGCTTTATCGTGCTTGCCTGCTGCGGCCTGCTCACGCGCACTACGCTCAACATTTTCAATCGCCCCACAGGCTTTGATCGCGCCAACACGCTGACGGCCACCATCGACCTGTCGAGGGCAGGCTATAGCGACGAACGGGGTCGCCTTTTTCTCACCCAGCTTGTCGATCACCTGCAGAACGCTTCAGGCGTCTCTTCTGCCACATTGACATCCCATCTGCCCATGGGCGACTGGGGATCCGGCAACACGCGGGATTTCAGCATTCCGGGTCACGTCCCGGCTAAAGGCGAAGACAAATCGGTCGTGACAGACTTCGATGGACCTAATTTCTTTCGCACCACGGGTATTCAGATTCTGCAGGGGCGCGACTTCGCTTCTTCTGATAATGATGTCTCTCCGAAGGTCGCCGTAATCAACGAGGATATGGCGCATCGCTACTGGCCAAAAGGAAACGCCCTCGGCAGCAGCATCGTCGTGGACAAGATCCAGCGCCAGATCGTGGGAATCGTACACGACTTCGCATACCACAGCCCCGATAACACCGATTCCAATCCGGTCGTATTTCTGCCGTTGCTGCAGGGCAAATCGGGATACGGATACGCGATCATCGCCATCCATGCGCGTGCTGGTGCGGATTCGGTCGCAGCGCAGTTGCGCAAGGCCGTCGCGGATCTCGATGTATCCCTCCCTCTTGAGAATGTTCGCAGCCTCAGTGACGTTTCCGCAGCACAGTATCAAATGTCGCGCATTCCGGCGGAGTTGCTCGGGGTCTACGCGATTTCAAGCGTGCTCGTCGCCATGATGGGACTCTACGCGGTGATGGCTTTCTCTGTAATTGAACGCAATCGCGAATTTGCTCTGCGCATGGCGCTGGGTTCGTCGCGCGGCGGAATCTTCCGCCTGGTCCTCGAGGGTAGTGTAGCGGTGATTTTCGTCGGCTTCGTTGCGGGCGGTCTCGGTTCTATCGGCGCTGTGCGGTTGCTGCGCTCCATGCTGTTCAACGTCGCTCCCTTTGATCCGATTAGTTTCAGCGCGGCAGCCTTCGCGTTGATCATCACGGTGCTGATCGCCGGTTTCACCCCTGCGCGCCGTGCTGCCAGCATTCAGCCGATGCAGGCGCTCAGAAACGAATAGACAAGGCACGATCCAGACCCTCAAACCCTACGGAGCTGAATCGCGATGTATCAAGTCCTTCACAACTCGCTGCAGGATATACGCTACGCACTGCGCCAGTTGCGTAAAGCGCCGGGATTCGCGGCCACAGCAATCATTACGCTCGCTCTCGGCATTGGCGCCAACACTGCGATCTTTACGCTGGTGCAGGGCATTCTGCTGCGATCGCTTCCGGTTGCCGATCCTGCTCTGCTCTATCGCATCGGCGATACCGACGATTGCTGTGTCAACGGAGGATTCGTCGGCGAGAATGGCGACTTCGATATCTTCTCCTACGATCTCTATCAGCATTTGAGGGACTCCGCTCCTGAATTTGAGTCTCTGGCCGCCGTGCAAGCCGGCCAGTGGCAATGGAGCGTGCGGCGCGGCAACACACTTCCGCGAGAAATGCACGGAGAATTTGTCACCGGCAATTACTTTTCCACGCTCGGAGTTGGCTCATTTGCGGGTAGAGTCTTCAGCGATACCGACGACCGACCGACCTCCTCGCCGGTAGTCGTGCTCAGCTACCGCTCCTGGCAGAATGAGTTCGGCGCCGATTCATCCATCGTCGGGCAGGTCATCTCCATTCAGGCGCACCCGTTTACCGTCATCGGCATTGCCCCGCCGTCTTTCTTTGGCGACCGTGTTTCGGAAAACCCTCCAGATTTCTGGATGCCTGTGAATCAGGAGCCCTACGGTCGCGGCGACAGTTCCATTCTGCATCACCCTGAGCAGAACTGGCTTTATCCGCTGGGGCGGGTCAAGCAGGGCACCAATATCAGTGCGCTTCAACAGAAGCTTTCCGCGGCCCTGCGCAATTGGCTCTCTACGCGTCCTGCTTATACCGATCACGGCGGTTCGTCCATCATTCCCAAGCAGCATGTCACCATCGTGCCTGGAGGCGGCGGCATCCAGAGCATGCAGCAGGAGACTGGCCGCGGTCTCAAGATGCTGATGATTCTTTCCTCAGTCGTGCTGCTGATCGCCTGCGCCAACATTGCAAACCTGGTCCTGGCGCGCAGCACTACACACCGCGGCGATATTGCGGTTCGCATGGCTCTGGGAGCCAGCCGTTCCCGCGTGATCCGTCAAATCGTCACTGAAAGCGTCCTGCTCAGTTGCATCGGAGGACTCGCGGGTCTGGCTGTAGCTTATGAGGGATCGCGGACGATTCTAGCTCTTGCTTTCCCCGATGCTCACAACCTGACCGTCGATGCCAGCCCGTCGCTCGCTGTGCTTGGATTCGCCTTCCTGGTTTCGTTAATCACCGGCGTGGCGTTCGGATTCGCGCCCGCGTGGCTATCGTCGCATGCCCAGCCCGCCGAGGTTTTGCGTGGAGTCAATCGCTCAACACGCGACCGTTCCGCGTTTCCGCAGCGAGCGCTGGTTGTCTTTCAGGCTGCGCTGTCGCTGGTGCTGTTGGCCGGCGCCATCTTGATGACGAAGTCGTTGAATAACCTGGAACATCAGAATTTCGGCGTTACGACATCGAATCGTTACGTAATCCACGTTGATCCCGCAGGCGCGGGTTACACAGAGGATCGCCTTCCAGCGCTGTACCGCCAAATCGAAGACCGGTTTTCGTCGTTGCCGGGAGTGGCCAATATCGGCATGGCGCTCTACAGTCCGCTCGAAGGCGATAACTGGGGTGAGTGCGTCATTCAGCAAGGTCACCCCGCCCCAGGCCCCAACGACAAATGCGGATCCACATGGGACCGAGTCAGCCCGCATTTTCTTCAGACCATCGGTGTGCCCATGATTCACGGCCGTGACCTGTCTGATCAGGACACACAGGCCACGCAACCGGTTGCGGTCGTCAATCAGGAGTTCGTCAAACGCTTTTATCCCAATCAGGACCCCATCGGCAAACACTTCGGCATCGATCTGCCTCAGTATTCCGGAGCCTTTGAGATCGTTGGCGTTTTTCACGACTTCAAGATGAACAATCCGCGCAGCGAGCCGCGCCCAGTGTTTCTGCGGCCTCTTGCGCAGTACTACAACGGCTACAAGACCTGGACTGGTCCCGGACAACCGCCGTCATTTATCGATGCGATCGTCGGCGGTGAAACGCAATCGATGTTCATCGACGCCATCATCGTCAATTTCCGCAGACCCTCGCAGAGCGCCGATGAGTTCTTGCGGCGGACGCTGGCGTCCATCGATCCGAATTTGACAGTCGTGGATCTGCGCACTTTCGACTCGCAGGTGGCCAATAACTTTACCCAGGATCGGTTGGTCGCCCGGCTCACGACCCTGTTCGGCATCGTGGCGCTCATTCTCGCATCGGTGGGACTTTATGGCGTCATGTCCTACTTTGTCGTGCGCCGCACCAGCGAGATCGGTATTCGCATGGCTCTCGGCGCAACGCGTTCGAGCGTCCTGACTATGGTGATGCGCGGTGCGCTCTGGCAGGTGCTGATCGGTCTATGCCTGGGCATTCCTGCTTCGCTTTACGCCGGCTATTTGATGAAGAGCCTTCTCTATGGCGTGGCCAGCTACGATCCATGGGCGCTTGCAGGTGCGCCTCTCATGCTTGTTCTCTGTGCAGTCGCCGCAGGTTTCATTCCCGCGCGCCGCGCCTCATCCATTGAACCCATGCGCGCTCTGCGCATCGAGTAGCAGAAAGGAGATCGAGCGAGATGAACAGACTGGCTAACGACATGCGCTATGCATTCCGTCAGTTGCGGCGCGCCCCTGGCTTCGCATTGACCGCAGTGCTAACGCTCGCACTCGGCGTTGGCGCCAGTTCTGCCATCTTCTGTCTCATCGACGGTCTCTGGCTACACCCGATGCATATTCCTCGCCCCGGCGAATTGGTGCGGATCTTTGCGACCACGCAGCGATCTCCGGCAGCGAAAGAGGGCGTGGATACCTATTTCAACTACTCTGAGTATCAGACCGTCGCCGCGCGCACCACGGCGCTGAAAGGCGCCTATGCGCTCGGCCGCCGCGGCAGCATGATCGTCCGCCCCGACGGCACTTCGGCCCTGCTGCTGACGAACGTGGTCTCAAGCAATTTCTTTGAAGGCCTCGGCGTCCGTCCCATTCTTGGTCGCATTTTCACACCGTCCGATGCCGCGCAACTCCGCACCCATCCCGGCGTACTGCTCGGATACGGTTTCTGGCAACGCGAATACGCGGGCGACCCAAATGTAGTTGGACGCCAGATCTCCGTCATGCGAGGGGAACATCATCGCACCCAAGTGGACATCTGGGGCGTGCTGCCTTCTTCCTTCCGCGAAATCGATAATGGCATGGATCGTGATTTGTGGATGCCGATCGAGACATGGGCTGCCGTTGCGCGCGCAGAGGACCTGACCTCGCGCGAATTCCGCTGGTTCAAAGTAATCGGCCGTCTCACTCCCGGCGCGACCGTCGCTGAAGTCAACCAGCAGGTCGCCGCGATCGCGAAATCGCTCGAGACTTCCGATGCGCAGGCCAATCACGGACGTAGCGCACGCGCG
This sequence comes from uncultured Acidobacteriaceae bacterium, assembly GCA_963838295.1. Lineage (GTDB taxonomy): Bacteria > Acidobacteriota > Terriglobia > Terriglobales > Acidobacteriaceae > Telmatobacter. The sequence continues at coordinate 1,050,605 of CAWIQS010000013.1, read as the reverse complement.
GTCGGCGACTTCGCCTACCGAATGGCACAGGCGGGAACCACCGGCATGGTGTTGTTCGCGATAGTGGGTTGCGTCGTCCTTTTGGGAACTGTGAATCTCGCTCAACTTCTGCTGGCGCGCGCACTCACCCGGGGTTCTGAGGTTGCTTTGCGCCTCTCGCTCGGCGCGCGTCGCGTCGTCGTCGCCCGCCAGTTGTTGATCGAAAATCTCCTGCTCGGACTATCAGGGCTCGCTGCGGGTGTATTGCTCGCGGCCTCAATCGCCGCGATTCTGCCGAGGTTGATGGTCAGCGAACCCGCAATGCTGGTCGCCATCGGATCGAGCTTCACCAGCTTTCAGCTCGACTGGAGAGTGTTTCTCTTTGCCACCGCGCTCGCGTTCGTTACGATGCTGTTGCTTGCCCTTGTTCCGCTGAGCCAGGTTGCGAGGCAGGAATTGTTGCCCGTGCTTCAGTCAGGCTCCGTAACCCGCACCGAAGCCAAAGCGCCATTCATACGTCGTGCTGCCATCTGGCTGCAGATCGCGGTCTCCTTCGCCCTGCTTGTATCCACCGGCGCGCTCGTGCGCAGCTTCATCAACACGCGCCAGCAATCCATCGGGCTAACGCGAAACCAGGTTCTGCTCGCATGGACGCAGGAGCCCGACGCTCCCATGCGCGATGATGTTGTCCAGCGCATGAAGGCCATGCCCGGGGTCGATCGTGTGGCCTATGCGATTCGCGCTCCGCTCAGTCTCTCCGAAGGCGGGATCGCGGTAAAGGTCAAGCTGCCGGGTCATCCTGAGATACACGATCCCATCGAGATTAAATACAACGCCGTCAGTCCGGACTTTCTCGACGTCATCGGCACGCGCATTCTTCGCGGTCGCGCCTTCATTGAAGCTGACGATCGACCAGGCCCAGCCGTAATTCTGATCAGCCGTGCCATGGCACAGAAATACTGGCCCGGCCAGGATCCCGTCGGCCAGACGATAGAACTTATCGGCTATAGCGACGGGTCTCTGCCGAATACCTTGGCGCGCATTATTGGTGTTACGGAAGATGCTCCGATCAATCAGATTGGTGAGATCCTCGAACCCTACATCTACATGCCCTTTCACTTTTCACAGATGGGCGAGATCACCTTCGCGCTCGCAACAAGACAGAATGCCATGAGCCTAGCGCAGCCTGCGCGTCAGGTGCTCATTCACACCAACCCACTGCTCGACCCCATGATGGTCACCTCGTTGCCGGAACTGATTCGTTACTCGGCGGGCAACTACCAGATGATGGCCGAACTGGTCAGCGCATTGGGATTCATCGGCCTTACGCTCACCATCGTTGGCCTCTACGGATTTCTTGCCTTTCGCGTTAACCAGCGACGGCGCGAAATCGGCATTCGTATGGCGCTCGGCGCATCCCGCGAGACTACCGCATTGCTCATCCTTCGCGATACCGCCCGAATGGCCTGCATCGGCCTTGCCTTGGGCCTCGTGATTGCTATCGGCGCGACGCGACTCGAAACGTCCATGCTTTTCGGCGTGCGCCCGCTCGACACTCTCTCGTTGAGCTGTGCCACCGCCGTGCTGGCCGTCGCCATTACTCTCGCAGCGTGGCTCCCCGCGCGCCGCGCCGCTTCCATCGATCCCGTGCAGGCCCTGCGTGCTGAATAAGGAGAGGTCACAATGAATTCGTTCGTGCAGGATCTTCGTTACGCGTTTCGCCAGTTGCGCAAGTCTCCCGGCTTCACTATTACTGTGGTGCTGACGCTAGCGCTCGGCATCGGCGCCAACGCTGCCGTCTTCACCCTCTTCGATCAGGTCCTTCTGCGCATGCTCCCGGTCCAAAAGCCGCAGGAACTCGTTCGCTTCGAGTGGAACGGAGCCTTCAATGGCTCCATGAGCAGCTTCGGCGGTGACAGCGAAGGACATCTCAACTACTTCTCCTATCCCATGTACAAGGACATTCGCGATCAGAGCCAGGTCTTTTCCGGAGTTCTTGCCACCGACAAAGCGCAGGTCGGCCTCTCCTGGCACAACCAGGCGGAAAACAATGACGGCGAAATCGTCTCCGGCAATTACTTCCAGCTTCTCGGCCTCAAGCCTGCCGTCGGCCGCCTCTTTACGCCCGAGGACGACTCCGCGAAAGATGCGAATCCCGTAACCGTGCTCAGCTATAACTACTGGCGCACTCACCTCGGCTCCGCGCGCGACGTTATCGGCCAGACAATCCTCATCAACGGCCACTCCTTCACGATCATCGGCGTCGCGCCGCCCAATTTCGACTCCGCCATCGGCGGCTACCGCCCCAGCGTCTTCGTGCCCACAAGCATGATCGAATTTGCCATTCCCTGGCGCGCGCCTTTTGACGATCTCAACAATCATCATTCGACCTGGCTCACGCTCGTCGCGCGCCTGAAGCCAGGAGTTACACGCCAACAGGCCGAAGCAAGCATGCGTCCTCTGTGGCACTCCCTACGTGCGGAAGAATTTGCCTCGTCGAAATCCAGATCCGAGCGCTTCCGCAAGAATTTTCTTGAGCTGTCAAACATTCGCGTTCTCGACGATTCCAAAGGTTTCAACCCTAACCGCATTGATCTTCAAAAACCGCTTGTGATCCTGATGAGCATGGCTGGCCTTCTCGTGGTTCTTTGCGCCATCAATGTCGCAACCCTGCTGCTGTTGCGGGCAGCCAATCGCGCTCGCGAAATGTCGATGCGCTACGCACTCGGCGCGCGCCGCAGTCGAATCTTCTCGCAACTAATGATCGAGGGCGGTGTCCTTGGCCTGACCGGCTCCATCGCCGGAATCCTTCTGGCCCCCGCGGTCTCAACCGCCCTGGTGCGCGTTCTCACCAACTCCGATCCCGGAACTGAGCCCTATTCAGCCTCTGTCGATATGCGCGTCTTGCTTTTCACGCTGGGGATCTCCGTTCTTGCGACACTGTTTTTCAGCATCGCGCCTGTCTTTCATTTCATTCGGCCCAATCTCGCTGGAACCATGCGGCAAAACTCCGGGACTCTCTCTCGCGATTCACAGCGCTTCCGCAAACTAGCCGTCGGAGCGCAGATTGCACTCAGCGTCCTGCTGCTCGGCGGCGCTGGACTTTTCCTGCGCACGCTCGACAATCTTCGTCACCAGTCGGTGGGCTTTGAAACCAGGAACCTCGCCGTCTTTTCGCTCGACCCCGCAAATTCCGGGTATGGCGAAGATCGCACCGCGGCCATCATCAACAGTTCCATTGAATCTTTGCGTCGAATTCCCGGCGTTGTTTCGGTCGCAGCCAATAACGATCCCGAACTCGTGGGCGACACCGAAGGAGGGAATTACTCAATCCAGGGATACAAGCCATCTGAAGATGAGGACATGCACTTCGAGCAGCCGCGCATCACCGCTGGCTACTTCACCACCATTCATCAACCGATTCTAGTGGGCCGCGAATTTACGGCGGCAGACACAAAGGGCCAACCCGAAGTCGCCGTCATCAATCTTGCCACTGCCAAGCGCTTCTTCGGCACTCCGCAAAATGCAATCGGCCGCCAATTGATGGAGGGCGCGAGCGACAAGCCGAACTACAACATCACCATCGTCGGCGTAGTGGGCGACATTCGCCACACCGATCTGCGCACCCCTCTCGGCCCAGCCGTCTACCAGGCATATGCGCAGATGAAGCATCCCGGCGGTGTCGCGATCTACGTGCAGACCTCGGCCCCGCCTGCAACCGTCGAAGGCTCTATCCGCCAGACCATCCACCAGCTCGATCCGACCCTTGTTGTCGACGGCCTGCGCACCATGGAGGCGCAAGTCCAGCGCAGCGCATCCGACGAGCGCGCACTGGCGTTTCTCGCCGTCGGTTTTGCCGGTCTCGCCTTGATTCTCGCGGCGGTCGGTCTTTACGGCGTGCTCGCATATTCCACCGAGCAGCGCACGCGCGAAATCGGTGTTCGCCTCGCGCTCGGTTCATCACGATCTGTCATCGTTCTTCTCGTCGTTCGCGAAATGGCGGTCATTGCTGCGATAGCCACGGCCATAGCGCTTCCTTCGCTTGTGGCGCTCGGCCGGCTGTTCCGCAGTCAACTTTTCGGCGTAACCACCTTCGATCCGCTCGCGCTATGCGGAGCGGTTATTCTCACTGTCTTCATGCTCTGTGTGGCCGCTGCATTGCCTGCCCGTCGCGCCGCAGGTGTCGAGCCCATGCAGGCCCTACGCACCGAATAGAACCAATTCTTGCCTTGAGAACGGAGTAAATAATCGCCATGATTGATTTGAAAAACATCGAACGCAGTTACAAGACGGGTCACGCTGAAACCTGGGTGCTACGCCGCATCAATCTCACCATTCGCGAGGGCGACTTCCTTACCATCATGGGTCCGTCCGGAGCCGGGAAGTCGTCGCTTCTAAATGTGCTGGCTCTTCTCGACGACAGCTGGCTTGGCGAATACTGGTTCGGCACAACGCCGGTGCACTCGCTCAATCGCAAGCAGCGCGCCGACCTCGCCCGTCAGCGCATTGGCATGGTCTTCCAGAGTTACCATCTGCTCGACGACCTCACCGTCGCTGAGAACATCGACCTTCCGCTTTCATATAAGAACCTGCCTTCGAAGGACCGGGGAGGCATGGTCGCCGACATTCTGGATCGTTTCCAGATCGTCGCGAAGAAAGATCTATTTCCCAATCAGCTCTCTGGCGGACAGCAGCAGCTTGTCGGTATCGCACGCGCCGTCGTGCATGCTCCGTCGCTTTTGCTGGCCGACGAACCGACAGGCAACCTGCACTCCACGCAGGCGCGCGAAATCATGGACCTCTTCTGCGAGCTGAATCGCGCCGGCACGACCATCGTGCAGGTCACGCACTCTGAAGAGAACGCCCACTATGGCAAGCGCATCATCGAACTTCGCGACGGATGGATGACTCGCGACGAAAATCTGCAGGCCGCCGCACCGGAGGTCAGCGCACAGTGAAGAACCCACAGGTGAAGGCATTGAAAATGAACTCAGGCAACTCCATCGGCAAGCGTTTTATCGCAGGCGCGGCAATCATCCTTCTCCAGGCCAACATGGCCTTTGCGTTTCAGGCGGAAGCCACAAATCCTCCGGCGCAAACTGCGCCCCAGGCCACCACAACGCTGCGGACAGCGCCCACAGTACCGTTCAACGAGATGCTGCAACACTCTCACAATCCCTTGGACGCTTATCGCGGCAAGATTGTGCCGCCACCCAGCCTGGCGAACTCGATGCGCCTCAACTCACTCGTCCGCGATGGCAAGCTCTATCTTTCGCTGCAAAACGCAATCGATCTCGCTCTTGAGAACAATCTCGACATCGTCATTGCGCGCTATAACCTGCCCATCGCGCAGATGGATATTCTGCGCACCCAGGCAGGCGGAGTTGTGAGAGGTGTAAATACCGGCGTTGTCTCCGGCACACCTGGCGGCGCGGCAAGCGGTACCGGCAGCGGTAGTGGGGCCGGCGGCACAAGCACCGGGAGCGGCGGCGCCGGCGCCGGAAGCGGCGGTCTTGTGAATTCCACCTTCGGCGTCGGAACCAATGTTTCCAGCTTCGATCCCTACATCATTGGCAAGGTCTACAACGATCACACTTCGCAACAGTTGACGAACACGACCCTCTATGGCGTCTCCACGTATCACGCGAACGAAAACCTTGCAAACATTAGTTATCAGCAGTTCTTTCCAACTGGGACCTACTTTGAAACTGATTTCAACAACAACCGTACAACGTCGAATAGTCCGAACAATAGTTTGAATCCGCAGCTTTATTCGAATTTGCAGGTCATCTTCCAGCAACAGTTGCTCGCTGGATTTGGAACCGGACCGAACCTGCGCTATCTGCGAATTGCCAGGACCAACCAGAAAATTGGAGAGATCGCTTTCAAAGCGCAGATCATCGCGACCGTCACCCAGATCTGCAATATCTACTGGGACCTTGTGAATGCCTACGATACCGAGCAGGTTGGCGAGCGCTCTGTTGCCTTTGCCACGGAGACTCTTGACACAAGCCGCAAGCAACTCGCCCTCCAGGCTATTCCGGAGATGGATGTGCTGAAAGCCGAGAGCGAAGTGGCTACGCGCCAGCAGGACCTGACTGTCGCACGCACCAACCTTGAGCTCCAGGAACTTTACATGAAGAACGCCATCACCCGTTCTTTCGACGATCCTGTTCTTCAGGAGTTGCCAGTAGTGCCGACGGATCATCTCGCCGCCCAGATACAGCCGGAAACTGAGCCGCTGCAGCAGGGCATCGCTGATGCTCTCAAGAATCGCACTGAGATACAGGAAAACGCTCTCGACCTCAGTAACCGCGAGCTGACCCGTAAATCTGCTCGCAACAACCTCCTGCCACAGATCAGTCTTTATGGCTTTTACTCAGGGACGTCATTCGGAGGAGTCCCGAATCCGGCATTCGCTGCATCGAACACTGCTCCCGGCGGATACGGCGGGACTCTCGAAAATGCGTTGAACAATTCTTCGCCCGAGTACCAGGTTGGCCTCCAACTCCAGATGCCGCTGCGCAATCGCCAGGCCAAGGCCGACCAGTACCGCACCGAACTCGAGTACCGCCAATCGCAGGTGTACGCTGAAGAGTTAAAGAAAAACATCGTGATTGAAGTGCGCAACGCTCGCTATGCCGTAGAGCAAGGCGCCAGTCGAGTCGACGCTGCAAAACAGGCGCGCGACCTCGCTCAGCGCACACTCGATATCATGCAGAAGGAGCAAAAACTTGGGGCCGGTTCGAACCAGCAGACTCTATCTTCCGAGCATGATTTGTCGGTGGCGGAATCGGCGCTCGTTACGGCTCAAACGGCATACGAAAAGGCTCGCATTCAGCTGAAGTATTCAACCGGCTCCGTGCTCGAGGAATACGGAATCTCGATCGACGCTGCGAAAACGGGAATCGTACAGGCGGACAAACCCTAAAATGCCTGACCTAAGAAAGAACGAACGAATTCGGGTTCTAGTTGCCGACGATCAACCGCACATCCTCGAGGCCGTGGAATTGCTGCTGGAGCCGCAGGGCATTCATGTGGATTGCGTGCGCTCGCCGCAGTTGCTCCTGGAGGCCCTCGGCCAGGCGGACTACGATGTCCTGCTCATTGACCTCAATTACACGCGTGACACCACCTCCGGTAAGGAAGGTCTCGATCTGCTCGCCCGTCTGCAGGAGATCGATCCGCGCATGCCTGTCATCGTCATGACGGCCTGGGGCAATATCGACCTCGCCGTGGAAAGCATCAAGCGGGGCGCCCGGGACTTCATTCAGAAACCCTGGGAAAACGAGCGGCTTATCTCGCTGATTCGCGTGCACGCCGAGCTACACCAGGCCCTTCGCCGCGCGCGCCAGCTAGAACTCGAAAACCGGCTGCTCCGTGCCGAAGGCATGCCCGACTTCGTCGCCGGCGCGCCCTCCATGCAGCCCGTGCTCGAGCTCATCGGCCAAGTGGGACCGTCTGACGCAAACGTGCTCATCACCGGAGAACACGGCACCGGCAAGGAGATCGTCTCCAAGCTTCTGCACGCTGCTTCGCCGCGAGCCCGCATGGCCCTCGTTGCGGTCAATGCCGGCGGGCTGCCTGAAGGGACCTTCGAAAGCGAGATCTTCGGCCACGTCAAAGGCGCTTTCACTGATGCACGCTCCGACCGTGTCGGGCGATTCGAACTGGCCAACGGCGGGACCCTCTTCCTTGATGAAATCGCCAACGTCCCGCTTCGTCAGCAGGCCAAGCTTCTTCGCGTTCTCGAAACCGGCGAACTCGAACGAGTCGGCTCCTCCCAGACACGGCGGGTTGACGTGCGCGTGCTGTCCGCCACCAATGCCAACCTGCCTGAAGAAGCCAAGGCGGGAAATTTCCGCGAAGATCTGCTGTTCCGCATCAACACGGTGGAGATCCATATTCCCGCCCTGCGCGAACGTCGCGAAGATATTCCGCTGCTTGCCGTCCACTTCCTCAACCGAAATCGCTCGCGCTATCGCAAGCAGGTCACCGGCTTCTCTCCTGCGGCCATGCAGCAGATGATGCAATACCAATGGCCCGGCAACGTGCGCGAACTCGAGCACACCGTCGAGCGCGCCGTGCTGCTGTGCCGCGGTGAAGAGATTGAGCCCGCTAACCTCGCTATTGCTTCGGCAAAATCCTCTGCAACCAATTTTGAGAACATGAGTATCGATGAGGTTGAGGCTTTGCTCATTCGCAAGGTTCTCCGCCGCTGCGATGGCAACATCTCGCAAGCTTCTGAGGCTCTTGGTCTCAGCCGGGCCGCGCTTTACCGCCGCATCGAAAAATATGGCTTATGAACGGCACGTGCGGAAGCGCAAGCCCTCGGCCATCCGCCGGGCGTGGTTCTTTTGTTTTCTGCTCGCATTGCCGACCTTCCTCTTTGCCGGCATTCTGCTTTGGCAACAGCAAGTAACCACCGCACCCGCTCTGCTGCTTCTGCTTTGCCTCTTCATTTATCTCCTGCTCATCTCGGCGACGCTCATCGAGGGGCTTATGCGTCCGCTGCAGACGCTCTCCAACGTTGTCTCGTCGCTGCGTGAAGGAGACTACTCGTTTCGCGCCCGGGGCGCCAATTCCCGAGATGCCCTTGGCGAACTGGCTGGGGAGATCAACGCCCTCGCCGACCTGCTGCAAAAACAGCGCGTGCGCTCGCTCGAAGCTACAGCCCTGCTTGCGCGCATCCTCGAAGTCATGCACGCGCCGCTCTTCGCCTTTGATCGCGAAGATCTTCTCCAATTGGTGAACAATGCCGGGGCGCAACTCCTTGGCCGACCCCTGGCGCGATGCTTCGGCCACAGCGCGCGGGAACTCGCGCTCGACAATCTTCTCGCCTCAGCCGATCAATCGGTTCATTCCTTTGGCACAAAGCCCTCGCGGTGGCTTCTGCGCAAAGCGCTTTTCCGCCAGGACGGCGCGCCCCATACACTTCTGCTGCTTGCCGATGTCAGCCAGCCCTTGCAGGAAGAAGAACAGATTGCATGGAAACGCCTGATTCGCGTTCTCGGCCACGAGCTTTCCAACTCGCTCGCACCTATCAAGTCGATTGCCGGAAGCCTTCTGGCGCGTGCCGAAAGCATCGTCGGAGACGACGCCACAATCCGCGATTTCCGGCGCGGCCTCAGCGTCGTTGAGAGCCGGGCCGACGCCCTGCATCGCTTCGTGCAGTCGTACAGGATTCTTGCGCAGTTGCCGCCGCCGCATTTCAAGCAGGTCCAGACCGGCCCGCTGCTCGAACGAGTTGCGCTTCTCGAGCAGCGCGTGCCCGTCCGCCTTGATCCCGGGCCGCCCGTCATGCTCAATGCCGATCCCGATCAACTCGAACAGATGTTTATCAACCTGCTCAAAAATGCGGTCGATGCGTCATTGGCCAATGGCGCCAAGCCGGTCCGCATCGGATGGCGCATTGCAGAGTCGGATCTTGTTATCGGCATCGAAGACAGCGGGCTGGGCATTGCCAACATTGAAAATCTCTTTGTCCCCTTCTACACCACCAAGCCGCAAGGCAGCGGAGTCGGCCTCGCGCTCGCGCAGCAAATCGCTCGCGCTCATGGCGGCGAAATTCGACTTGTCAATCGTGAGGATGGGCCCGGCGCCCGGGCTATTATTCATCTGCCCCTGGCGTGACGTTCTTATCCCGCGGCAGAAATGGAAATAACCGTCGACTTGATCTCCGTTGCCATTACGCAGTTGCGTCCTGCGTTCTTAGCGCGATAGAGAGCCGCATCGGCGATCTGGATCATCTCTTCGTAATTCGTCGGATAGCCCGCTGCAACCCCGAAGCTGGCCGTTACCGAGAACGTTTTATCGCCTTCGCCAAATCGCGATGCTTCCACCGTAACGCGCATATGTTCCGCCCTTGCACGCGCCGCCTCAAAGTCCGACCCAGGTAGAATCAGCAGGAATTCCTCGCCGCCGTAGCGACCCACCCAGTCGTAACTCCGCACTGCGCGCTGGAAGATTGCACCTGTTTCGCGCAACGTAAGGTCGCCAGCCACATGTCCCATCGCATCATTGATGCGCTTGAAATAATCCAGGTCCACCAGGATGATGCTCATTGGCGATCCATCGCGTTGCGAACGATCCACTTCGCCGCGCAACCGTTCCACGATGATGCGGTGATTCCACAGGCCTGTAAGTCCGTCGTGCTCCGCAAAGTGCCGCATCTGCTCTCGAGTTCGCACCAGTTCGGTCTTCTCGCGTTCCAGATCCTGCGTACGTCCCTTCACGGCTTGTTCCAGCTGTGCCTTCTGGCGCATCAGTTGGCCCACGCGTCGACGCCACGTCCACACCGCCAGCACCAGCGTGAACACGCCCAGTTCCCACTTGATGTATTTGTCCTGCCACCACAAAGGCGTGATCGTGAAGGCAAATGACGCTACCGGAGAAACCGCGCTGCCGGCCGCATTCACGGCCTGAACTTCGAAGCGGTAATTGCCCGGCTCCAAATGGCGATAGTGCAGAGTCATCTCCCGCGTCTCTTCCCATGCGGAATCCTGCTCACCGATGAGACGATAACGAATGCCGATGTCCTGCGTATCCTTGAACGAAAGCAGAGCCATCGAAATCGTCAGTTGGTTCGAGCTCCACTTCACAGAACCACTGTCTGCAACCGGCACTGCGCCCAGCATCACTTGAGAAATGGCAGGCGGCGGCGGAGATCCTGCCAGCGCATCCTGCGGCGCGATCAGGTGGCTCAAGCCGCCCGATGTGCCGATCCACATGCTTCCGTCCCGATCCTCGGTCATCGCGAAGCTGTCGGTATCGTTCCAGATCAGCCCATCGTCCTGCGTAAAGCTCCGCCAGCGATGTCCGTCGAACACCGTGACGCCCGCGTCTTCGCCCACCCACAACCAGCCGCGATGATCCACTACCAGCGAGACAATCTCTTCCGACATCAGCGGCGGATGTCCAATATGCTCGGCTTGCACGACCTTGTACCCGTTTACATGCAGCCGCATCAAGTCCTGCGATGGACCCGCCGCCCAGATATCGCCATTCCAATCCACAGCAATCAGATCTGGCCTGGCTCCCGACGTGCCGGGATCGATCGCGTGCCAGCCTTTGTCATCATGCTTGAAAAGCCCCTGATCCGAAGTCACCCAGAGGTTTCCAGACTGATCCATACTCATGTCTGTAAAGCGGAGCGACGCCTTCGGAAACGCCCGATCGATCACCTGATGTGGTCCGCGATCCGGTCCCGCTGGATCCAACTGGAACATCCCATTCACTGTGGCAATCCACATGCGATGAGGTCCGTCCGCCAGAAGCCCGTATACGGCGGGCATGGCCTGCTGTTTTCCTACCAGAGATGTGGGGTCAATCCTGGTCAGGCTTCCCGCCATGCTGCCCATCCAGATCGCTCCGTCGGCGGTTACCTCCAGAGATCCAGCGCGCGCGACATGCACGCCTGGCGAATGCCAGATTTTCGGAACGTTGCTCTTGGCGGGAATCCAGCTCAACCCAGAGTCCGTGCCGATCCACAATCTTCCTTTGTGATCGCGCGATACTGACCACACGAGGTTGTCGCTCAACCCGTCGTTTTGGGTGTAAGCCTCCCAGCGATCCTCGCCCACCCATCGCAACAGCCCGTGGCCTACCACTCCCATCCAGATCGAGCCCTCGCGGTCCACAAACAGTTCCTGAATTTCAAACGGCGACAGACCATTGTGGTCTGTGACCAACCGCCAGTGGTCCGTCTCCCATAACGCCAGTTCAGATCCCTGTGAAGTAAGAATGCGTCCCTGACCATCTTCAGCAAGCGTCGGATAGGCCTCAGACGTTTGCTCTCCGGGTAGATTGCGCACGTAAGCGCGGCTCCCGTCCGGTAGCATTTCCACCACATGCAAGTTGCTGCGCAGCCAGATGTGCCCGTTGCGCGCCACCATCATGGTCAGCCACTGCTCTTCGGGCAGGCCCAGCGTTGCGCGCATTTGTGTCGTTTGTCCGCCATTCAACCGGCAAAGATCCTTCTCGCATCCGTACCACAGCGAACCATCCGGTCCGTAACGCACGCTCCACACAAACCCGCCCTTCAAATCAAGGGGTATGGAAACCCAGTTGTCTGGACCGCGCCGTCTTAATAACACGCCGTGGCTGCTGGAGGCTGTGACAACTTCGTCCTGTCGGTTCGACGTAAACGTCGTACCCGTCGGATGCGTGAATTCATTCAGTGGATAGGGAAGCTGGACTGCAGAAAATCTTCCGTCCTTGCGTTCAAAGTAAACGCCTGCCGACGTTCCCACCCAGAGAGTTCCATCAAGGCCGATAAACACGTTGTCGATAATGCGATCGGGTATTCCCTCGGCTGCGCCGTAGCGCTGAAACTGGCTGCCATCGTAGCGGTAAAGCCCGTTCTGCGTCCCCATCCACAGATAGCCGACCCGGTCCTGCTGGATTGAGGTGATGTTGGGATTTCCAAGACCCTGAATATATTCGCGGAAACTGTACCGCTGAGCCGACGTTTGGGCACAAATCGAGCCGAGCGCCACGACCGCAATGGTCGCGCGCACCAGCAAACTGCTCGATTTGGATCTCCGATTCATCAAGGTCGGTCTTTCTCGGCGCTTGGAATGGGTGAAATCGGGGGAATTGCCTCAGCGAAGACGTGCAAATAATCAACCAGAGCCAAGCTTCGATTCCGACTTCCGGTTTCTGGCTCGTCAGTAACCCAAATATAGCCGCAGGCCACATTTGCGAACATGCCACTTTGGTCTAAGTTATTGTAAGGCAAAGGTGCAGAGGTAACTTCGTGACGTTACCAGGGTGCACCGGCTGTGCCGAAATGGGCCGTGCGCCCTAACAGAATGATTCTGCCCGCGATGTCATCAATCGCACATAAGAGCAGCCTCAGAGAAGGCTGTCGTGCCCATGTCTTCGGTAACGTCTGTGGCCGCCGGCGGGGCAGTGAAGAAGGCATTCACCTGCTCAAGAACTTCCATTCCGGTCTTCGCCTGGTAGATCGCCTTGCGCAGACGCCCCCCACCCGTTACCCCATGCGTGAACCACGTGGCAAACTGCTTCATCTTGCCTGCAGTCTCGCCCAGGCGTGCATCACGCGGCAGGTCTTTCGTCACCTCTGCCTCGGCCAGCAGCATTTCGAAGTACGCCCGGATCATGTGGTGCCGGTCGGCAAATGTTGGCTGGTCGTAGCGACCCGTGGCCGTATATTGCGCAATCTGCCTGAAAATCCAGGGGTTTGCCGCTGCTGCGCGGCCGATCATCACTGCATCGCATCCCGTCTGCGCCACCATTGCTGCCGCATCTTCAGGGGTGCGGATATCTCCATTGCCCACGACCGGAATCCCCACCGTCTGCTTGATCGCTGCAATCCACTCCCACCGCGCCTGTCCGCTATATCCCTGCTCGCGGGTGCGCGCATGCAGGGCGACGGCACTCAGACCTTCGGCCTCGGCCATGCGCGCCAGCTCGACGCACACTATCTGCGAATCGTTCCAGCCCATGCGGAACTTCACGGTGAAGGGAATCGTCACCGAACGCCGCACCTCGCGAAAGATCTCACCGATCTTCGGCAGATCGCGAAGCAAGCCCGATCCGCCATTGCACCCGACCACCCGTTTCGCGGGGCAGCCAAGATTCAGATCGACCGTGTCGAATCCCGTGTCCTCGACGATGCGCGCGGCTTCCGCCAGAGTCTCCGCCTTTGAACCGAACAACTGAGCTCCGATCGGATGCTCATCGTCGTAGAACGTCAGGTAGCGCCGCCGCTTCGACTCCCGCATCCGCGAAAGTCCGTCCGCGGAAGTAAACTCCGTCATCAGCAGGCCGCACCCTGACTGCTGATTCGTAACGGTTTCCTCAACCGCCGCGATTTCCTTGTCTGGGCTCTCTGATCCCTGGTCTCTCGTAAACACGCTGGCATGCCGGATAAACCGCCGGAAAACGGTGTCCGTAACCCCCGCCATTGGCGCCAGAACCGTAGCGGGCGCCACGACGACTGGCCCGATCCGCATCTCGGCGGGCACACGAACCCCCTCGGGCATCGCGTGCTCCCTGGGATTGTCCCAGTCCTTCTTTACCGTGAATCCCTTGCCAGCCATTTGGTTATTTCCCTGAATCAACTCGGCAATTCAGCTACCTGGTAGAAAAACGGCTTTCCGCGAGAGTCCGGATCCCAGCCCGCTGCCATCGCTTCTCGAATATGGCCCTCAACCTTTGCTGCTATGACTGTCGGTCGAGCGGGTTCTGTCCTGATCCGGCCGACCTTGCGCGCTGCAACGGCTGGGTACTCCAGAAAGAGTTCCCGCCGCGCCGCTTCTACAACTCTTACATGAATCGAAATGCCCTTCCAACCGTCAGAGGTGAACTCCTGCTGTTCGCGGTGTAACCTCCAAAACAGCGAGAATCCATCGATCGTTACTGTTGCCTCAATTGACCGTTTGGCGCGTGGCATACCAGCTCGCAATTCACTTTCAAACCGGAAGACAAGTCGTAGGGAACTGCCATAAAAGTTCTAACGCAACTGGGCCTCCGCCTTGGCGGAGGCCCGATCTCACAGCCGTCGCTCCAGACCTACTTTGCCGGAGACGTCTCGGCGGCCTTGGCGTACTTGCGGCGGAACCGCTCAACGCGTCCTGCCGTGTCTACCAGGCGTTGTTTGCCGGTAAAGAATGGATGGCAGTTCGAGCAGATTTCCACGTGAATGTCGCCCTTGTGGGTCGACCGGGTCTCAAAGTTGTTTCCGCAGGCGCACATCACGCGCACCGCAGCATAGTTGGGATGAATCTTTTCCTTGGGCATCGCTAAAGACAGACCTTTCCTACAATCTTCCGTATCTATTGTATTGGGATTCAGCAGGTAGCGCAAACGATTCAAGCAGCTTCAGACGACCTCTCCGGGGCCGGATCGAGGCTCGGAACGCTCTTTACAGGACTTAGCAATGGCCAACCCTTCCGCAGCACGTAGTCAAGCCAGGCTCCGGCAATCTGTGATGTCACCACCGCCGCCACCACCAATGTTGTGTAGAACTGCGAGCTGATAATCCCCGCATCGAACGCCACGCTCGCCAGCACAATCCCAGGGCCACCGCGGGCATTGGTCGTAATTGCCAGGTTGATCAGGTCAAGCCCTCGGAACCCCGCAAACCGCCCCGCCAGCGATACCGAGAGAATTTTGACGGCGCATGTACCAAGTATGAATGCCGCTATCATGCCCCACGAAATACCCCGGATCAGGTCGAGCTTCAATCCTACGATCGCAAAGTAAACAGGGACGAAGACCGCGAATGCCACCTTGCCAATCGAGTCCAGAGCCTCCGCAAACAGCCGGCGCTTCCTGTGCACCACGGCAAATCCCGCCAAGAACGCCGCAAACACGAGGCTTACATCCAGTGCGCCGGCAAGCGCGCAATAGGCGAGCAGCACGGCCACCGCATATCCGATGGGGCTCGATTTGGCGAGAATATTGAATCTGGACTTATTGATGCGCTTCACAATGCGCGGCACCACCGTGAGGCCGAGCCCGAAAAATGCCACTGTGAGAGCGAGATGCGTCAACATTCGCTTCGGATCAAGTGCCTGCTTTCCCGCCGCGGCTGTTGCCATCGCCAACGCCAGCCAGAGAACAATGTCCTCAAGAACCGCAACCCCCAGCACGAGCCTGGCGAATCGCGTGTGAAGGATCTTCAAGTCGCTGAAAATCTTCGAGACTACCGGCACCGAAGTGACCGCCACACCCACGGCAAGAATGATGATGAGCGAAACCTTGTTGCCGTTTGGGCCTTCCAGCGACGGTCGAATCAGTGCCGGTCCGAAGACAAGTCCGATGACAAATGGCAGCCCGGTGCCGACAATCGTCAGCCACCCTACTTCGCGCCGTTCCTCGCGTGTGAACAACTGTTGCGTCTCGGCGCCGCTGAGGAACATGAGCAGCAACAAGCCGACCCAGTAGATGAAGTCGAGCACATCACTTTTGTGCATCGCACTTCCGACAACTCCGGCAAAAAACGGCAGCCTCCCCAGCAGCGCCGGCCCCAGCACAATCCCCGCCAGAATCTCGCCAATCACCTTGGGTTGGCGCAGTTTCACGAATAAGGCGCCAAGCAGTTGCGCGAGCCCGATCAGTAAAAGCAAGACGAAAAGTGTTGAAGTGAGAGACGAATTGGACACGTTATATAAGTACTCATAGGGTGTGATGCTCATGTTGGCCCATGATTTGCATCAGATTCTGGGTCAATCCACCTTCTGCGTGCCGCGCCCCCTGGCATCGAAATTGCAGTCTCAAAAAACCACGTCGAATCCTTGTGGATGGACAACGCGTCTCCGCCTCTTCCCTTCCAAGTGGGGGAACGAACGGACGCAAAATTGAATTGAGGTAATTTCTATATGGGACTCATTACGCCCAACGACTTTCCGAACCTGCGTGAACTCTATACCGCACAACTGCGCTACCTTCTGTCTGCTGAGAATCAGATTGTCGAGGGCCTTCCCAAGATGATTGAAAAGGCTCAAGAAGGGCAACTCAGGCAGGCATTCCAATCGCACCTGCAGGAAACACGGAATCACGTTGCCCGGTTGCATCGCCTGCTCGGCGATCTCATCAATGACCCCACCGACAAGAAGGATTCGATCCTCGCGGCCATCGTCAGTTCCGGTGAAAACATCACCAAGGAGTCTGATCCCGGCGCTGTACGCGATGCAGGCCTGATCGCCAGCGCGCAGAAGGTCGAACACTATGAAATTGCGTCATATGGCAGCGCTCGCGACTGGGCGGAGCAACTCGGTCTCAGCGATCACGCGCAAATCCTGCAGCAAACCCTCAACGAAGAAAAACATGCCGACAAACTGCTGACGGAAATCTCTCACACCGCCAACGCAACCGCCGCAGTCTAAAACCTAAGGAAATCACCTGAAGTGCTGGTGTCCCATCCTTGAATCGTTCATTGATTCAGGGATGGGAAAGCACCAATCGTTTTGCTGCGATGGAAAGATCCGGTGCGTTCAGGCTTCATTGCTCCGTGCTGACCGCAATGTTCACTTTTTCAACGCCTTCGCAATTCCGGCCTCGATCAGCGGCGCCATGATGTCGTATCCGGCCTGCGTCGGATGAACTCCATCATGACTCAATTTCGCCGGTAATCCATCCCGATCGTCCTTCATCGCGGAGTGGTAGTCCACGTACACATACTTATTTTCCGCAGCATATTTCTGCATCCAGGCGTTGATCTGATCGATCTTCGGTGCAGGCGTCAGCCCCGGCTGCCAGGGATAGTCGAACGCCGGCAGAATTGAACACAGAACCACCGCGATGTGGTTGGCCGTCGCCATCTCCGCCATTGCGGCGATATTCGCTTCAGTCTCTTCCAGCGTCATTGGCCCGGTGTTCCCGGCAATATCGTTCGTGCCGGCCAGGATCACCACGACCTTCGGCTGAAGCGCGATCACGTCCTGGTGGAAACGCAACACCATCTGCGGTGTCGTCTGCCCGCTGATGCCGCGATTGACGTAGGGCTTCGCGGCAAACACACCGCCCGGGGCGTCGAAGTGCCAGGCCTCGGTGATCGAGTCGCCCATGAACACGACACGCTTCTCGCCTGCGGCCGGAGAACCCAGTTTCAAATCAGCCTCCTTGAATCGTGCCAGCCACGGAAAATCCGTCAGCAATTGCTGATCGTGCTTGCGCCAGTACTCATTGTCAGGATGCTTCACCACTGCCAGCGTCGGCGCGGGTGCCTGTGTCTCCGGGACATTCCCTGGCTCCTGCCCTCGAACTGCAATCGAACCAAAACCTGACGCAACAGCAAGAACTCCAATAGCAACGCGCAACGAGATCCGATTCAAAGCGCACATCCTTTCCGATAACTCAAACGGAACGAATCCCATCTTAACGCCGCGACGCGGTTTCAGATGCGCTGCCAGGGGCGCCCTTGCTTCTTTTCCACCAACCCGCACGCCTTTCCCACCGCAGCACGCCGGTGCCGATTGCGCTAGGCTTGGTAGAGCACATGAGCGAATGTCCCATCTGCAACGGCGTAGGTTTGGTCCGCGTTGTCTCTGAAGGCGGCCTGTGGGTCTCCCGCGCCTGCGAATGCCAGGAGGCTGACCGCGAAGAGCGCCGCCTCGGTGCTGCCCGCATCCCCGAGCGCTATCGCCAATACACGCTCGATGGCTACGAAACCGCATTCCGCGGTGCCGATCAATCGCTGAGTCGCGCACACCTTACCGCCCGCAAATTCGTTGATGCCTATCCCGTTGATACCGCCGGCAAGGGCCTGCTTTTCACCGGGTCTATCGGCGTGGGCAAAACGCATCTCGCTGTCGGCGTGCTCCGCCGACTCATCCAGGAGAAGGGCTGCAAAGGCCTCTTCTGCGATTACCGCGAGCTGCTCAAGAACATTCAGAACAGCTACAATTCGCAGGTCAACACCACTGAACTCGAACTGCTCAAACCCGTGTTTGCCGCCGAAGTGCTTGTGCTCGACGACCTTGGCGCGCAGAAGCCCAACGAGTGGGTCTGGGACACGGTCGCCCTCATCCTCAATACCCGCTACAACGACAAGCAGACCACCATCATCACGACGAACTATCCCGACCTGGCTGCGGGAAGCGGTGCCAAGTCCGACGTTGAGCGCGCCGCCCGCGAGCAAACTCTCGGCGACCGCATTGGCGACCGCATGCGTTCCCGCCTCGCTGAGATGTGCGTCAAGGTCGAGGTCACCGGCGAAGACTTCCGCCAGACCGTCAAGCGCGCTCGCTTCGGGTAACCGATTCCACCAGCAGAAGCGCGAAAATCTCATCCGGAAAACAAGATGCCTGGCAAACTCGAAATGATCGTCGGACCCATGCGGAGCAACAAGACCGCTGAACTGCTGCGCCGCATCGAGATTCGCCGCCAATACGCCAAGCAGTGCGTGCTGCTCCTCAAGCCCAGCGCCGACACGAAGTCCGCGGCTGGCGTGATCGAAAGTCGAAACCCGAACGGCTGCGGAAAAATGGAAGCTGTCGAATTCCCCAACTCCGATCCGTGGTCCATTATGCCCATCCTGGCGGAGACGGAGCAGAACATCGGCAAGCGGGTCGAGTGCATCGCCATCGACGAAGGTCAGTTTGTTGCCGACCTCTTCCTCTTCACCAAGCGCATGCTGCAGCAGGGCCATGACGTTATCGTTTCCGGCCTAGAGCTCGACTTCCGCGGCATGCCCTTTGGGGAGATGCTTCAGCTCTCCTGGCTGGTGCGCATCTATGCCGGCAACATCACCGAACTCGTCGCTTATTGCAGTTGCGGAGCCAAGGCGCTCTATCCCCAGCGCCTCGTCGACGGAAAGCCAGCCGCCTACGCAAGCCCCATCATCATGGCAGGCGACTTCTACGAGCCCCGCTGCGACGAGCACTTCGTTCTCCCTGGCCGTCCCCACTAGCGCTGAGAACTACGCTCAAGCAGTTTCATTTGAGCGCAGCGAAGTCGGAAAGATGTATAGGGTGCGCGCGTCATCCTGCTTTTCTTGGCAATGACTCTTCGTCCTGGTAAAAAGCGACCTCATTCGAAGTTGAAAAGATCAGCGGGAACCTCACCGTAGCCTCAATGAGGTCGTTCCCAATCGCGCGAATTGCCAGAAGCCCTTTGTCTCCGAAATGCAAGCGCAGGCGCTTCTTGACGTTGGTGAGACCAATTCCCGTGCCGCGGGTCTCGTGTCCGTTCGCGGCCTTCAACAGCATCCCGCTGTTGCGTACTGCGATGCTCAGTTGACCTTCATCTTCTCCTGCGGTTATCTCCAGGAGCCCCGCATTTACCCACGAAAGCCCGTGAACATAGGCATTCTCAACGAGTGGCTGAAGAATCATGGTTGGGACCAGGGCATCGTAAAGGTGAGGATCGACAATGATGTTCTGGCGGACCTGCCCTGCGGATCTAATGTTCTGAAGCGACAGATACATCTCAATGAACTCCATCTCTTCCTGCAGGCAGATCAATTGTTTTGGTCCTCGCTCCAGGGAGACGCGAAGCAAACTGCAAAGCTGCTCCATCATTCTGTCTGCCGCGCGAACATCGGAGTACATCAGGCTGGAAATGCTGTTCATGGTGTTGAACAGAAAGTGAGGATTGATCTGCATGCGAAGCGCCAGCATTCGGGCTTCTGTCAGCTCGACGGCAAGCTGCGACATGTCCCTTTCCTTCTGTCGCGATTCCCGGTAGTACCCGATGCCGCGAATCACCATGAAGGCTCCCCAAAAGACTGCCGTATTCTCGAGGAATTCGTCGGCAAGACTGTAGTCCACTCTCTGCCAGAAACTGATCGGAACCCGAGTGATGGGGAAACCGCATACAGCCAGCGCCATTTCAACAATGATGCTCATCACGATGCTGAGGGGAACGATGCGCAACAGGATGTATCGCCATCCCGCTTTCTGCAAACTGTCTCCCAGCCAGAGCCAGAGAGACCAGCAGAATATGCCCCAGAGCAGGTACTGCAGTTCCCAGCCTGCAACTGCGGGCCACAGGCTATAAGCGGATTTTTGCCACATGATTCGCATGCCCAGCCACTGCTGCAAAGCGAACAACAGGCCGACCGTAAGAAAACTGCCGAGAAAGGGGATGGGTCGCATTCCCACGCGCTCTGAGCGACCAAAGAGCCTTTTAATATTCATGGTTAACCCCGCAAAAGCGGGCTCCATCGTTGCGATCCGCTCATAAAAACTTGTCCCGTCGTCCGAGCTTCGTCCCGGGCGAGGTTGAAAGGTCAGAGCGCTTTACAAGCCTGGATGTGACCGAGTTTTCGATCATATCAGCTTGTTTGACGGTGAAAATGGGGACAGGACACGATTTGTGACGAGCGGCGGAAAAATCGACCGACTCCGTCCAGATCTCTCGCTATTCTGCGTCTTCCCCACCATTGCCTGAAAATCACATCACTGCGGCGGCATCGGCAAGCTGCTATAGTGCTCGCCAGATTTTCCGAACCAGGGAAAAGGAGCGCTTCCATGCGTAACGCTACTCTCAGTGGCTTCGCGGCGCTTTGCCTCAGGGGAGCTTGCCGGTCACTCGCAAGCCTTCTGCTCGCATTCACTGCGATGGCGTATCTATTCTCAGGGTCCATCACTCTCGCACAGGACTCTAAAACTCCCGCCGTACTCCCCGCACCATCCGCCGACAAAGCGATCGTTTGTATCTACCGCACCTACAGATTTACCGGCTCCGCTGCGCACGACGAACTCTTTGTCAACGACACTCATCTCGGCAAACTCCTCAGCAGCGAATACATGTTCACGGAGGTTCGGCCCGGGACTGTTGTGATCGCCGGATTGCCCAAGATGTACTACGGAAGCGTCATTATGTCCGCTGGCGCGGCCCTGAACCAAGCCCGGCAGAAAGAGAATGAGCGGGCCAGATTTGAAGCGGAAGCGGGTAAAACCTACTACTTCAAATGGACTTCTGGAAGCATGGCGACCATGATCAAGGTGACACCCGTCGATCCCGGGGTTGGAGCCAAAGAGATGAGCAAACTCCATCTCTCCAAGCCTCCCGACGACAAGGAAGAAGCGAAGCCAGAAACGAAAGACGCCGACAAACCAGCGAATTAAGATCGCACTGGCAGACTGGAACCAGTTTCCGCAATAAGCGCCGAGGTGAGGTGGGTCGCCTGTTTGAAGACCCTCATGGCTTGGGATCTCACACGGCCACTGGGAGGAATAAGGGCTCGCCGGAAGCATCGGGGTCTGCCCGCTACTCCGCGTCGTCCTTCTTCTCTGCCGGTGCCTTCTCCGGTGTTGTCAGAGGATTGATGATGTCATCCAGATAGGCAGGCGTTCCATCGACGCGCTCCAGTGCTGGATACCGCTCCCCATCGTGATAATCAATCTGCGCTGTCGACACAAACGAATCCGCCTGCACAATCAGCTTGATCGGCTTCGCAGGATCCTTCGCGTCACGAATAGCCTCCCGCAACGCATCGCCCGAGAAGACCCTGTCGTTCACCGCCATGATCTTTTCGCCCGGCGCGAGTCCGGCCTTGTCCGCAGGCCCATTCCATAGCACATCCGCGATCGTCCCGTCCGCGCCGATTTGCAGCCCAATCGAGTACCAGCAGTCCACCCCTCCGCCTCGCCGTCCCTCTGCCGCTTCGATCATCCGCGCTGATTTTGTCGGCTTGTCGTGATACACGAGCTTGTACCCACCCCGCTCGATCCCCGCCGCATCCACATGTGGATTGATCTTGTCGACGCGATCGTGCAGAAACGTCGCCCAGTCATACGGCATCACCTGGTTCAGATCCTGCACAAGCTCATCAAACGTGTAGGTCACAATCAGCGGTCCGGTATTGCCGCCTTTGCCCAGAAAGATCTTCACGAAATCATCCAGGGACTTTTTGTTGTCCGTTGTCTTGCGGATCAGGGTGTCCGCATCGAGCCAAAGCACTTCACCTTCGAAGTAGTAATCCTGGCCGCGCCGCCAGTTTGTCCACGCCTGGTTTCCTCCGCGCAGAATGCTGGCGCCCACGGCCGTATCCACCGTCGGCCTCCACTCGCGACCCCGCGTGTAGTCCAGCTCCGCCGCCGTCATCGCCAGCACGTCCTTGTACTCCTGCGGATTCTTCAGGCCGGAACGCGCCGCCAGCACATTCCCCCAATACTCGGTCATGCCTTCATAAACCCACAGCATCCGGGCCTGCATAGGAGTGGCAAAGTCCGGCTGATACAGCCCGGCCGGCCGACGATACTTTCCGTTCCACGAGTGCGTAAATTCGTGCGACAGCAGGTCCGACTCGGGCAACTGGTGCACGTCGTCGGCAAATCCTTTTTCGCCGACGCCGTTATCTGATGACTCCCCGTGTTCCAGTCCCATCCCGCCGGCAATGTCTGACATCGTCAGCAGAAAGTGATATTCGCTGTAGTGGTGCGACGCATACAGCGCATCGGCCTCGCGCACAAGATTGGCAACCTCGGCCAGCACTGCCGGGCGCATGTTTGCATCCTCGGGCGCATCCGCTGCCACATCAAGAAAGTGCTGCGGCTTGATCGTGGGTGCGAGCGGATATTCGTGGAAATACAACCCCGTCAAGACCGGAGAATCCTCCAGCGCTTCCACCGTCGTCACCGCAAACTTCGTCGTGCTGCCCGCGGCGGGGACCGGATATGCGCCGCCGCTGACCGGCTTCAGCGCTGTTCCGACGCCCCATCCCGCAGGCACCTTGACCGACGGCTGAATCGCGATATCCTTCACCGGCACGTGCGCCGGATAGAACATCAGAGCTTCCCACTCCAGCGCGGCCATCCGCTGCGACACACGCCGCGTCACAATCGAATCGAGATGCATGTGCATCGTCTTCGCGCCTTGGGGCACGTCCACGTGATACTCGAAGAGATTCACATCGTCGCGGCGCCACTCCAGTGTCTTTCCATTCGCAGTGAACACTACGCCGACAATCGAAGACGCCGGTCCGGAGGGCATGTGATGCCCTGGAATCCACTCCGGGGAGATCAGCGTGACCGGTCCCGCCGATACTGGAAAATCGATCTCCGCATGAAACAGCTTGCGCGGCGCATCCGAGAGATCAGCGGTGATCTCGATCGGCGCCTTCTGCGCACGTACAAGTGGAATTGCGAGGGCAAACACAAAAAGGGCAGGGAAGTAGCGCGCACAACGCGTCAACATGAACATTCGGACGGGGCCTCCTGAAGAATTCAGGTTAACGCATGCCAGCGCATAGCCCCGAGTCCGGCTGCGTCAGGAATTCCAAGCCGGCGGCGACCGTGCTACTTGCTCATATTTAACAAGTCCTTGATGCGCCCCACCAGCGTCGGCGGACTCTTATCGTGTGCCAGGGCCATCTGGCCATCCAAGGGTAACCACACCTCTTCTCCCGAAGAGCTCGCATTGAAGAGCCCCAGATGGTGCTTCTCCGCAAGGCGCGCCATGGTCATGTACGCCGATTCTTCGTCTGACCAGGCAAACGAAACATAAATGAAATCGGCGCCAATGGCGTAGTCAGAACTCGATGCTCCATCCTCCGCGCGCCGTTCCGTGGCAAAGCGTCCATGCATCGGAGGAAAAATCTCGATCATGTCCGCAAACCATGCGCGCAGGTTCGCCGAACTGAGAGCCGGATCGTCGTAGCCGTGGTCCTCACCCCACTTCGTCTGCACTGTATACCAATCCAGGAACTCAGCGTGGCTCGCTGGAACAGCATCCGGCTCGAAGACCATGAGGTCGTAGCTCATGATTTGATGCTATCCCGTAAGACGGGATTTGCGCCCTCCGGCAGTCAAATTTCTCGTTTCTCGAGCGCTATCGCCGGGATCCCCAACCGTTCCCTGATTGTGCCTTTATGTCCAGCGTGTTAAAAGCTAAGGAACAGGGTACAAAACGGAAGCGTCTTTCAGGGCTGGGCAGTTCGCTGCGACCGGGGCACTCGGCCATTTGCAAAGACCCTGATTCTCGCGTCAAGGACATCTCCAAAAGCATGAGCGCCGGGCCCATGACCGAAGTGGAAACTCTTTACGGCGACTATCCTATCGACCGCGCCTTCGACGAGATGCGTGAATCGACTGGAGAGGTTCGCTCCCACTATCGCGCCCTGGCTGAAACGCTCGCTCGTCTGCCGCAGGAGGAATTGCAGAGACGCAAGCAGTCGGCTGAGCTTTCCTTTCTCACCCAGGGAATCACCTTCACCGTCTACGGGCGCGACGAAGGCACCGAGAAGATCTTCCCTTATGACCTGCTTCCCAGGCTCGTCACGGCGCAGGAGTGGGATCGCATTGAACGCGGCCTCACCCAGCGCATCACAGCCCTTAATCTCTTCCTCCGCGACGTCTACTCCGAGGCCAAGATCCTCAACGACCACGTTGTCCCGCGGGAACTGGTTTACAGCTGCAAGCACTACCGCCGCCAGATGCGCGGACTCCAGGTTCCCCGCAACGTCTATATCTCCGTCGTTGGCTCTGACCTGCTACGGCTGAATACTGGCGAATTCGTAGTTCTCGAAGACAATCTTCGCGTGCCATCCGGCGTGAGCTACATGCTCACCAATCGACGCGTCATGAAGCGCACCTTCCCCGAGCTTTTCCACAGCTACGGCGTGCGCCCCATTGAGCATTATCCGCAACTCCTGCTCGCTACTCTGCGCTCGCTTGCCCCTGAGGGCCGCCCCGAGCCGAACATCGTTCTGCTCACTCCCGGCGTCTTCAACTCCGCTTATTTTGAACACACGTACCTCGCGCGCCAGATGGGCATCGATCTCGTCGAAGGCCGTGATCTCGTCACGCACGACAACATCGTCTACATGCGCACCACTGACGGACTCAAGCGCGTCGACGTCATCTACCGGCGCGTCGACGACGACTTCAGCGACCCGCTGATCTTTCGCGGCGATTCGATTCTTGGCTGCACTGGGCTCTTCAATGCCTATCGCGCCGGCAACGTCACCGTCACGAATGCCTTCGGCACCGGCCTTGCTGACGACAAGGCTCTCTACGCCTACATACCCGACATCGTTCACTACTACCTTGGCGAAGATCCGATCCTCAACAACGTCAAGACCTTCCTGATGACGGAAGAAAAAGAGCGCCAGCACGTTCTTGCCAATCTCGATAAGCTTGTGGTCAAAGCTGTGGGCGAAAGCGGCGGTTACGGCATGCTCATCGGTCCACATTCCACTGCGCGTCAGCGCGAGGAGTTTGCCGCTCGCATCCAAGCCAACCCGCGCAACTACATTGCGCAGCCGACACTGGATTTCTCGCGCGCCCCCTGCCTTATCGGCGACCGTCTCGAGCCGCGCCACGTTGACCTGCGGCCCTACATTCTGTTTGGTGACAAGATCAACATCGTTCCCGGAGGACTCACTCGCGTGGCCCTTGAAAAGGGCTCGCTCGTGGTCAACTCCTCGCAAGGCGGGGGCAGCAAGGACACATGGGTTCTGGAGTAACAGCGAGCCACAGACTTCCGGAGAGTACCAAAATGCTTTCGCGCGTTGCCGACAGCCTCTATTGGATGAGCCGCTACCTGGAGCGCGCCGAAAATACCGTGCGCCAACTCGACGTCGCCATGAGCCTCATGCTCGACTCGGGCGGCGCCAGCGCCGAAACCCACTGGCAGCGCCTCATTGCCGCGCTCGGCAATCCTTCCGGACTTGAATGGTCCGGCGCCCCGGGGTCCAACGCTGAAGCGCTCGTCTTCGACAAGCATCACCCCGCATCGGTCACCAGTTGCATCGATGCCGCGCGCGAAAATGCCCGCCAGATCCGCGAAGAAATCTCCACCGAGCAGTGGCAGCGCCTCAACCGCCTTTATCACCTCATGCACTCCCCGCACACCGAAACCCAGTTCGGTTCCAATATCAACGATGTACTGGCTTCCCTCATCGATGCCATTCACCTCTTCAAAGGCGTCAGCGACACAACCATGATCCATGGCCAGGGATGGCACTTTATCCGCCTTGGCCGCTACCTTGAACGTGCATATGCCATCGCAACGCTCCTCCAGGTCTACCAGCCTTTGCTTTCGAGTCAGCCGGAACGCGAGCACTCCGGCTACCAGTATCTTGAGCAGGTCGGGCTGCTGCGCTGTTGTACAGCTTTCGAAGCCTACTGCCAGGTCTATACAGCCGATCTCACACCCGACCGCATCCTCGAATTCCTTCTCCTCAATCGCGACTTTCCTCACGCCATCCGCTACTCCGTCGACGGTGTTCGCCAGGCAGTTCAGTCGATTCAGCACACCGGCGGCCGGCGTCCGCCTGACGAACTCAGCGCCGGCATTGGCAAACTGCACGCCATGCTCTGCTACACCTCGATCAGCGAAATCCTGAACGGCGATGCTGCCGCATTCCTCCATACCATTCGCCAGCAGTGCATGCGCATCCACGAAATCATGTACCGCTACTACATTCAGTACTCCATCCAGTCCGCGCTTGCGATCTGAAGTTGAGGCCTCTACCCGCATGAACTGCTACTCCATCCGTCACCTCACGCGCTATCGCTATTCCCGCTCCGTGAGTGAAAGCATCATGGAAACGCGCATGCACCCGCGCTCCGATTCAAACCAGCACTGCCTTACCTTTTCGCTCTCCGTCAGTCCGCGCTGCCGCGTCTTCACGTATCGCGATCACTTCGGCAACAATGTTCACCACTTCGATATTCCCGGCGAGCACAATCAGCTCGTCATCGTGGCTGAGTCCGTTGTTGAACAGCAGCCGATGCCCGACGTTCCCGGCTTTCTCTCGCCCGATGCCTGGGATGCACTCGACGCGATGATCGAAGCCGGCGATTACTGGGAAATGTTGCTGCCGAGCGAGTTCGTTGTCGAAACGCCTGCTCTTACGCTGCTAGCATCGCAAATGGGAGTCAGCCGACGTGATGATCCCTTGATGCTCGTGCAAGAACTCAACCAACGCCTCTTCGACTACTTCGAATACGTCCCCCGCTCTACTCGTGTCGACTCTCCCATCGACGAAGCCATCGTCAATGGCCGCGGCGTCTGCCAGGACTTCGCACACACCATGATTGCCCTGCTGCGCACCGTTCGCATTCCCGCGCGCTACGTCTCGGGCTATCTCTAT
Organism: uncultured Acidobacteriaceae bacterium; assembly: GCA_963838295.1. Lineage (GTDB taxonomy): Bacteria > Acidobacteriota > Terriglobia > Terriglobales > Acidobacteriaceae > Telmatobacter. The sequence continues at coordinate 1,023,112 of CAWIQS010000013.1, read as the reverse complement.
CGCAGTCGCGAAGATCACGACCGTTCAACTCCGGATGCAACGCACGCTTGGGTCGATGTGTTGTTGCCGCATTTGGGTTGGGTCGGCTTCGATCCCACCAACAATCTCGTCGCTCACCATCGCCACATTCGAACCGCGGTTGGACGCGATTACGCTGACGTACCGCCAACTCATGGCATCTTTCGCGGCAAATCTTCGAGTGAACTCTATGTTGCCGTCCACGTCGAAGCCAGCGATGCACCGCCGGCCCTTGATCGCAAGATGCCCATTCCCGAGGATTGGTCAGTCCTGGTTGAGCGCGCTCAACAACCACTCGAGCGTCTCCAGCCACTTATTGACGTTCAGCAGATGCAACAGCAGCAATGATGCGAACTGCGATTTCTGAGAGGCGAATGTGAATTATTTTGGGACGAATGGTATTTTTTGACCAACCGCGAAATTCATGACACGAATCGACCGTTCCAGGGGACGAAACGGCATTTTTACACTTCTACCGCGGCCTCGCACCCTGATCCCATCAGGATTTCCTTATTGAATTCTTACCGTTTGAACAATACATTGGAGGATATTCCCGAGCACGGCGTTCGGTGCCGGCATTGCTCGAGCGCTTCATTGCAAAGCTCTGAAACGCGCGCAATACCAATTGAATCCTTGTAACAACGAAGATGTCGCAAGTCAGGCAAGTCGGCCGCCAGCGGCTTTAAGCGTACGCGCAGATAACAAATAAGGTCGTTTCCCACGACCAACGAGCAAGTACTTTTTTGGAGGAACCAGTCGTGAAAAAATCCCTACTGGGATGGATACTTCTATGTGTCCTTTCCACAGTCGCACCTTCCTTTGGTCAGCTCGCAACCACTTCACTCCGCGGAACAATCAAGGATCCTTCCGGCGCCCTGGTTCCAGGAGCCAAAATCACCATCACCGATAAGGCAACGGGGAAAATAACCTCTACGGTGGCCGACAGCTCCGGCGCCTATTCATTTGCCCAGATTGCGCCCTCCAAGTACACCATCGTCGCCAACGCGAGTGGCTTCGGCGACCAGACTAAGTCTGCCGAACTGCTGGTCAATCAGCCCGCAACCATTGACTTCGCGCTTTCGATCCAGGCGAGCAACGTCACGGTCGATGTATCCGCCTCTGCGCAAACTCTCAATACATCCGACGCGTCGCTCGGTAACGCTGCGGGCAATGAGTTGATTCAGGCACTCCCCAGCGAAACCCGCAACGTTCCTGACTTGTTGTCCCTTCAACCCGGCGTTCTGTATCTGCCTTCGACGATGGATAGTCGCAGCGGCGCGGTGAACGGGGGACGGTCCGATCAAGGAAACATCACTCTTGACGGTGTCGATGACAATGACCAGGTAAACGGATTTGCGTTTACCGGTGTGCTTCGTGAGACGCAGGATTCCATCGAAGAATTCCGCGTTGCAACTGGAAGCACGAATGCAGATTCCGGTCGCTCTTCAGGTGCACAGGTAAGCATGGTCACCAAATCGGGAACGAATAAATTCCATGGCGCAGCCTATGAATACAATCGGCCGACGATTACGGTAGCCAACGACTGGTTTAACAAACAGGCCGAACAGAACAGTGACTTGCCCAACATTCCCGGCAAACTCATTCGCAATATCTTCGGCGCAACCCTTGGTGGTCCGGTTTTGAAGGACAAGTTGTTCTTCTTCGGGAACTATGAAGGTAGCCGGTTGGCTGAAAACGCCGAAGTTACCCAGATTGTGCCTACAGCTTCATACCAGGCCGGCAATCTGAGTTATTTCGACACGAACGGGAATGTGCAGACACTCAGCGCGAGCCAGGTGGCGGTACTTGATTCCGGTTGCCAGGTCTGCAACACATCGGCATACCCGAATCCCCCGGGACCAAATCCAAACGCATTGGCTTACTTCAATTCGATGCCTGCTGCGAACGGCACGACCCAGGGGGACGGCATCAACGAGGGTTCCTACTCTTTCTCCTCCCCCAATCCGATTCATCTCAACACGACCATTGGACGAATCGACTTCGCTCCCTCCGACAAGCACCGCATCTTCGTCCGCGGTAATTTGCAGGATGACGTCACCGCCGGCACTGAACAATTCCCGGGCCAGGGACCGGCATTTGCGATTGAAGACAACACCAAAGGCATTACAGCGGGCGATACCTGGACAATTTCGCCAACGATCGTGAACGACATTCGTTACGGTTATATTCGCCAGGGCTTCAGCAACCGCGGCGTCGGCAAGGGTGACTACGTAGATTTCCGCTTTCTGTCTACCACCACCGCAGAAACGCGGAGCAACGTCACCAGCGTGCCGGTGAACAACATTGTCGATAATTTGACGTGGACCAAAGGCAAGCACAGCTTTCAGGCGGGCGGAAACTGGCGATTGGTTCACCAGAATTTTCTGACCGACGCCAACTCGTTCAGCAATGGCAACTCGAATCCATACTGGCTGGGCGGAGTGGCCCCATCCCCTGGAGACATGGACCAGGGCTTCGGCAACTCCTACCTGATCGCATACGCTAACCTGGTCGGCGACATTCCCTCGGTGACCAACTACTACAACTACCAGGTCAGCAGCGCTTCATCGGCAACTCTGCTTGCCGATGGAGTTCCGCTCAACAAGCACTTCACCGCCAATGAATTTGAGTGGTACGTCCAGGACGCATGGCGCGCGAAGCCTAATCTGACGATCACTCTTGGGGTTCGGCATTCCATCCTGCAAACCCCCTGGGAGACAACAGGCCAGGAAATCACTCCCACCGTCGATACTCATTCCTGGTATCTCGCCCGGGAATCTGCAGCCCTCAAGGGCCAGATCAACGAGCCTGATTTGGCCTTTGCTCCTTCCGGCCCTTTCTACGGGAAACCCGGATATTATGCCAAATCAAAAGATAACTTCGCTCCGCGACTGGCTGTTGCGTATTCTCCAAATACCAAGACATCGATACGCGCAGGCGCGGGCATTTACTACGACCATTTTGGCGAATCCCTCGTAAACAATTTCGCGCAGAACGGTCAGTTTGGAATTAGCAGTGCCATTACAAATCCGGCCTCGATCTACCAGACGGAAACGGCGCCGCGCTTTACCAGCCGGACAAGTCTCCCGTTTAGCAATGGCGCTGGCGATCCGACTGAGAATTTCCCCTATATCCCCGCCGATTTCAACGCGCTCATTACCACCGGTATTGACAGTAAGATGAAGACCCCCTACTCGGAATCATTCGATCTGTCTGTTCAGCATGAATTACCGGGTGGGTTCACGATTGAAGCGGCATACTACGGCCGCCTCGGTCGCCATCTGCTTCAAAGCGTTGACCTCAGTGAACCCACGGATTTTGTGGATCCCAACGGCGGCGGCGACTACTATGCGGCAGGAACCGCCCTGTCGAAGGCCGTCGATGCCAATGGCGGATTCGATCCGAACGCGGCTCCGGGCTGCAACTGCAACCAATACGCCCAGGTAAACAGCGTTCAATATTTTGAAGACATGTTCCCGTGGATGGCGAACTTCGACTATCAAGGCGAAAGCGCGACGCAAGCCATTTATTCAGACGAGTGGAATCCATCCCGTGCGAATCTGGGTGCAACCACCGCGCTGATCGATCTCGACTTGTATTGCGGTACCGCATTTCAGAATCCGTACAGCGGAGACTATCCTTCGTATCCGTGCCCGAGCGATCTGACATCCCGGTTCTGGCAGTACCAGTTTGCGTCGCTCTTTTCACTCTCCTCGATTGGATCGAGTTCCTATCACTCAGGGCAGCTTACGCTTCGCCATCCCATGAGCCATGGCCTGCAACTCGACGTCAGTTATACATACGCGAAGTCGATGGACATGGGTTCCGACGCGGAAAGAAACCCGGCTCTCTCTCTCCTCGTCTTCAGCCAGATCTTTAATACCTGGAAACCGCAGCTTAATCGCGGGGTGTCCGACTTTGACACCCGCCATCTGCTCACGGTCGACTACGTTTACCAGCTGCCATTCGGACACGGAAAGGCAATGCTGGGCAATAGCGGGAAAATCACAGACGCTCTGATCGGAGGTTGGCAGCTGTCCGGAATCTTCCGTTCAACCAGCGGTCTTCCGTTCTCGTTGTTCGAGCCCGGTTACACGACGAACTGGACGTATGGAAGCTTCCCGGTAGTCACGGCGCCGGTGAAGATGCGTCGCCATTTCGATTCCAATGGTGAGCCGCAATTCTTTGACAATCCCAGTGCAATCAATTCCGGGGTTGCAACGGGATCGCCGATCCGTCTCCCCTATCCGGGCGAGGCTGGACAGCGTAATCATTTCCGCGGCGATGGTTACATCAACCTCGACTCTGGAGTTAGCAAATCCTGGAAGATCCGGGAGTATGGAGCGCTAAAATTCGCGTGGGAAGTTTACAACGCCACAAATACAGTCAGATTCGATCCGGCTTTCCTCGGGTCGCAACTCACGGATGGCAACCTCGGCGTTGCGAGCACTCTGCTGTCGACACCTCGCCGCATGCAGTTCAGCCTCCGTTACGACTTCTAACCGCCAACCAGTAACAGAAACGCCGGAAGAGCTTCCGCTCTTCCGGCGTCTTCTTTTGCATCGCAGCCTGCGGCGCAAACTGCGGCTACTTGCTCGCGCCCGGTTCTTCCGCCCCCATTACCTTCAATCGATTCTGCGCAAGCTGCCAGCTCGACGTTGGAATCATCGTTGCTTCCTTTGGCTTTTCCAGTTTGCGATAATCCGAGATCGCCGCATTGCGCTCTCCGTACTGCTCAGCAATACGCCCGAACGCATACCAATAATCGTCATCCGGCTCGTCCAGGTTCAGATCGTCCATGGCGTGCAGCAAGAGGTCATGCGCTTCCTTCGTCTTGCCTGTCTCGGCGTAGACGCAGGCCAGCGTGTGCAGAATCGCAGGATTCTCGCGATCCATCTGGCTTGCCTTTGTCGCAGTTGTTACGTCCGCTTCGTCCACCTTGCCTGTGTACAGCGCGAACCATGCCATCGAGTTCAACAGGCTCGCATCTGCCTTGCCTTGATCGATCAGCTTCTGAATCCATCCGCGTGCCGCTACATAGTTTCCCCGGCTTGCTTCGATCCGCACCTTCGCCTGGAATGCATCGGCATCATTATCGAGCAGCTTCAGGCGCGCATCCGCAAGCGCCAGAGCCTCATCGTAGCGTTTCAGCCCGATCAAGCCTTCCACTGCCGTCATGAAAGCGAGCCTTGATTCCGGAACCTCCTTCACCAGGTCCGAGCCGACCGCCAACAATTTCGGATACTCTTCGAGTTGCGAATAACCCATCGCTAACGCAAGCTCTATATTCGTCTTCTCGCGATCTGTTGAAGCAATCTTGCGCGCGTCCTCCAGCAGCGCAACTCCCTGTGCGGCTGTTGGTTTCGTACCCACCATCAGAGCAGCCGCCGCCAGTGTCATCTTGTTCGCATCCGCAGCCTCGCCCTTGATCCAGAACCGCGGGAATACCGGACCGCCCAGCGTGTCATCCCCGCCGCCCAGGTGCTGGTCTTCGCGAATCCAGTCCAGCAGCACCTTTGCGCCATTCAGGTCCCCAGCCTTGATGCGATCCAGCATCTCCAGCGCAATCGAATTAGGCTTGTCCGACGTATCCAGCAGTTTGTATTGGCCGCCCTCTTTCACTACGAAGAACGTGATGGTCGGCCCGCCAGGAATTTGCATCTTTTCGCGATACCCAGTCGTGTCGTCTCCGTCTCCCTTGGGATCGACAGCCTGCAGCAGGATGTCGGTCGTTACGTCCAGCGAGTTGTCCTGCCGCGCCATCTGGCTATTCAGCTTTTTGCCCGCAGTCAGTTCCTTCTTGCGATCGTCGGAATCTTCGGCGCGGAAAACCACGAGGGCATTGCGGCTCAGAATCGGTTCCATCGTGGCCTGTGTTGCATTCGGGTCCATTGTCAGCAGGAAAGCGCGCTTCACCAGGTCTGTCGGCGTATTGGCAAACTTCAGATCCTCATGCCGCTTCGCGCCACGCAACATGCTGGCCAGTCCCATCGTCTGCGCTGCATTGTCGCCGGCTGCGCCTGCCTGAAGAAAATCCGCTCCCAGCGCATAGTGACGCGTGTTCATCAGCATCTCGCCGGCAGTGCGCGCCGTGTCCTTGAACGCCGAATCGGAATTCGAAAGCTTGTTGATCTCCGCCAGGCCGTCCTTGCTCCCCTGCAGCACCGCGCGGCCGGCTGCGATCAATGCCACCGGTTGCGGATTCAGTGCCTGCGCGGTCTTGATCGCGCCTGCCGCGTCGCCGCCATAGAAAAGCGCATAGGGCAGATTATTTGGAATCTGCAATTCCGCCAGTTTGTCCGGTCCCAGCTTCTCGTACTCCGCCACCGCCTGCTTTAGGTTTGCCTGTCCGCTGTACCGCCGGCCCACCGCGTCATACTCCAGCAGTATCGCCAGGTTCCCCTGCGCCGTGTGATCGTCCGGATCAAGTTTCTCCGACTCCCTGTAAGCCATCGCCGCGCCGGCCCAATCCGTTCCCGGCCGAAGGTCCCGGCCCACCAGGTCGTGCTTCAGAATGTCCGCCAGCGTCCGCTCCGCCAGTGCCGAACTCGGATCAAGTTCAACGGCTTCGCGCGCCTCAGCCCGCGCCGCTTCGCCCATGCCCGCCTGCAGCAGAACACGCGCCACCTGCAAGTGATGGACCGCATCGCTCGGATTTGCGGAGATCAGCCCGCGATAGCTGGCCAGCGCTTCCTTTACTTTGCCCTCATGCAGGAGCGCCTCGCCCTCCGGCTCGAAACTCACCATGATTGCCGGGCCCGTCTGCAGTTCCGCAACCTCGTTGCGCGCCGCCGTCGCCTCGGCAACCGAGTAGCGCCGCTTTCCAGAATCGAAGGCAATGTCAGCTTCCACCACGCCGTCGTTGCCCTTTGAAAACTTCTCCGTCAGCAGCGCGGGTCCCATCGCGATCGTGTCGTCCTTCGGCAACTCTTTCGGCACAAATCCAGCCGGCGGCACAATCTTGTATTTCCACTCTGCCGTGAAAGGCTGATCCAGTTCCCAGTCCGCGGTGCGCGGCTTCTTCGGCTTGTCCGCATCATCTTTCTTCTTCGCGTCCGCATCGTCCTTGCGTTTCAACTCTTCAGGCAATTGCTGAAACAGCGTGTCCACACGGATCGCCGCAATTGCGTTATCCAAGTCTGTAAATCCCCGCTTGGCCTTTTCGCAGGCGAGCGTGAGTTCGAATTGTTTCGACAGGTCTCCGGGATCAGTGCGCTCTACGCTTGTCAATTTGTCGGCGATATATTGCGCCTTCACGTAACCCGTAAGGCCGTCGCGAGTCTCTTTGTCCGGCTGGTCCGCATAGAACGACCGATAGTGCGACTCGAATACTCCCGATGGCAGAGTCTTTTCAATCACCGTTGCCGGGCCATTCTCGCCCAGTCGAATCTCCCTGAGTTCGAGCAGGACATTCTCCCGCGACGCCGACTCTGGCGTAAGGGTCAACGCCGTGCTTTCGGGCCGCGCAATCAGTGCGTGTCTTGCCTGGTCGTTGATGGGCAACTGTCCCAGTCGCGCATATTGATCGGTCGCATCGATCCATAACGCGGGCTTTCCTGGGACGTACACAATCGCGTGATCGAACAATCCCATGCCCGGCAGCTCTGCCGGCACATCGAGCCGCGAACCCGCATTCAGCAGCGCCACGTACGATGGAATGCCCGCGGCGCGCAGCATCGCCACCAGCAACGTCGCCTTGTCTTTGCAGTCACCATATTTCAGCGCCAGGGTCTCCGACGGATTATGCGGCACAATCGCCGCCTCGCCAAATTCGATTCCTGTATAGCGCACGACGCGGTCCACGTAATCGAGAATCGCGGCTTCCTTTTCGGCCACAGAAGATTTTCCCGCAATCAATCCGGCGACAATTGATCGCACTGCGTCGCCGTTGGCCTTGCTGTCGACAATCTTCGAGTACTCCGTCGCCAGAGTCTGCCATGAAGCGCCCGTCGAGTAGTCAATCTCAGGGAACAGGTACGCATCGGGCGGCAGATTTGAGTCGCGTGCTTCGACGCCTTCAAGAGCGCCAATCTCGTACGTGATCGTCACGCGCCCATTGGCTTCAACGCGCTTCGGCATCAGTCCCGGGAGCATGCGCGTTTCAATCCGCAACGGCAATGACAGCGGAGCTTCGAACACTGCGCTGCTGTGCCCCACGGGAGTGCGTTCATGACCGAAGAAGGAACGGCCTACGCGTCCCGGCGCAAAGAACGGCTCCGTTTCGCGCTCCAGGTACTCTTCCTCCACAACCACTCCAGGAGAAATCGCCGGCAGCGGCGCAGTCAGTCTCTTTCCGTCGCTGTAGGTCTTGTAGTCGCCTCCACGTGCCGGTTCTTCGTTGATGGCCTTTGGATCGAGTTCGTGCTCTGAATAGTCGGGCTCGATCACGCGCGCGCGAATCACCGGGCGCACTTCGTGCCATGGATCCCACCCTACCGACAACGTGTCCCAGCCCTCGGCGCCATTGGCGGTCAACACCTTGTAGATGTAATGCCCCACATGCGTCAGCCTGCCTGCTTCATCGAATGTGAATTGCTCGTCGTCGTCGTACAGCATTACATTTGCGCCTTCGGGAGTGTCTATCGACGAAGCGGCCTGGTATAAATCCCTGGCAGGGACGGAGAAATGCGCCGCGCTCCACGGCGCGACATCCTGCTGGGCAGGCGCTTCAAGCACGGCTACACCGGGAAATACGAGAAGCAGGCAAGGAACAAAACGGCGCAAGGCAGGAAGGTGCACAGCACTCCTCGTTGAACAGGGATTGTGTTCACGTTAAACCCGACTCACGGCAAGCGCAAGACCCGCTCCCATGGCGTCAAACCTTCGGTTACCTGTGCCAGTAATCTGTCAGGCCGACAGCCGCGCTTCAGCAGCAATCTCGCGCAGATCCGGCAAAATGCGGCCAAGAGGCACGGCCGCCGCATGCCGCTGTCCGAGCGCAAAATACAGGTCCTTGTAGAGCGTATAAAGCCGCTCGTACACATCCGCCGAGCGCCGATCCGGCTGAACCGTGCGCAGTGGCAAACACACTGCCGTCTGCGCCTCGTCTATGGTCTTGTAGATGCCCGCGGCCAGCAGCGCCATGATTCCTGACCCGAGGCTCGTCGGGATTCCAGCCGGCACCAGCACCGGCTTGTTCAGCACATTCGCATACACCTGGTTCAGCACTTCATTCTTCTGCGGAATCCCGCCAGCATTGATCACGCGATCCACGCGCACCCCGTGCTCTGCCATGCGCTCGAGAATAATCCGCGTGTGAAACGCCGTTCCTTCAATCGCTGCGAACAGCTCATCCTGCGCCGTGCTGACCATGTTCCACCCCAGCGTGACACCGCCAAGCTCCGGGTTCACCAGCACGGTCCGATCGCCATTGTCCCAGCTCAGCCGAAGCAGTCCCGTCTGCCCGGCGTGGAACGACTCAAGCCCCTTTGAGAGTTCGAACACGCGCGTGCCCGCCCGCTGTGCGATCGCTTCAAATATGTCGCCCGTCGCCGAGAGGCCTGCCTCAATCCCCGTGTACGCGGGATGCACGCTCCCCGGAACCACTCCGCAGACTCCCGGGACCAGGTGGGTCTCGTGCGCCATCGCAATAATGCACGTAGACGTACCCACCACGTTCACCACGTCGCCTTCGCGGATATGTGAGCCGATTGCGTCCCAATGCGCGTCAAAGGCTCCGACTGGAATCGGAATTCCCGCGCGCAACCCAAGCTTCTCTGCCCACTCCGCGGAAAGATGCCCGGCAACTTTGTCGCTGGTCAGATACTCGCCGCCCATCTTCGCGCGCACACCGGCCAGGAGAGGGTCCACCGCAACTAGAAATTCCTCCGGCGGCAAGCCGCCCCACTTGGGATTCCACATCCACTTGTGGCCCATCGCGCACACGCTGCGTTTCAGTCCGCGCACGCTCTTCACTCCACACAGCGTGGCGGCTACCATGTCGCAGTGCTCCAGCGCTGTCACAAACAAGTCCCGCTTGCCCGGATTGTGCCGCAGCCAGTGCAGCAGCTTCGCAAATCCCCACTCGTGCGAATACACGCCGCCGCACCACTCGATCGCTTCGAGGCCTTTGGCGTGAGCCTTGGTTGTGATCTCTTCGGCCTCGGCGTGCGCGCGATGATCGCACCAAAGGTAGTAATCGTCCAGCGGCTCGAGCCCTTCGCCTACGGGAATCACGCTCGATCCTGTCGTGTCGATCGCAAGGGCTTCCACTGAGCCACCGCTGATTCCCGTCGCGGCCAGCACATCCTTCACGGCAACGGCCAGCGCAGTCATCTGGTCGGTATGCGACTGCGTCGCAAAATCCGGATCCTCGCGACGCCGATGCAGCGGATACGAAGCCGACGCGGTTCCGACCGGCCCCATCTGGCTATCCACCAACGTCACGCGCACACTCAACGTGCCGAAATCCACACCGGCTACTACCGCCATTCGAGACTCCTGCAGTAAACGATTTCCAGCATCGGCACCAGACTACACCACTGAATCAAACCCACGAAGCGGTCGCATGCAACGCCTACTCTTTTCCGCGAGAAGATTATTTCTTCGCCGCGTGCTCGTCCTTCGTGCCTGGTGTCGACACACTCATCGGTGCCGCTGCCTTCAGTGCCTGCGGCATCGCTTCCTGATTCTTTACCAGGATTGAAATGCGCCGATTCGACGGATCAAATGGATTCGCCTTCACACGCAGCAACTGATCCGCATAGCCCCGCACCTGCGTCACCTGGTCGCTGCGCACGCCATCCTGCTGCAGGAGCCGCCGCGCCGAGTTGGCCCGGTCCGCTGACAGTTCCCAGTTGCTGTAGCTTGTGTCATCGGAGTACTGCGCCGCGTCCGTGTGTCCCTCAATCAACAGCGAATTTGGCAGTGTCTTCAACTCCGCCGCCAACAACTCCAGCAGTTCCTGCCCGCTATCGCTGAGGCGGGCGCTGCCGCTCTGGTAGAACGTTCCGTTCTTGTCTTCCAACAGCTCGATGCGCAACCCCTCCGGCGTGATGGTGATCTCAATCTGCTTTGAAAGTTTCTGCAGGTTCGCCTTCGCTTTGATTTCCTGTTCCAGCTTTTCCTTCAGCTTTTGCATGTTATCCGTGCTGGCTGCCGTTACGGTTTCGCCGGTGCCTGTCATTGTTGTGCCCAACATCGTACCGGTGCCTTTGGGATCGTTGAAATATCCCGCCACCGCCTTCTTCACCTTGTCGCTTGAATTCATCAGCCACAGCACGATAAACAGCGACATCATCGCCGTCACAAAATCCGCATACGCCACCTTCCATGCTCCGCCATGGTGGCCACCGTGGCCGCTGTTGCGCTTGATGACGATAATCGGTTGCGTCTTTGCCGCCACGTCCCGGCCTCTCTAAGCGGCTTTTGCCGGCGCCGCCGCAACTGCGCCCTGTCCCTTGCAGAACTTCTCCATCTCGTCGAATGTGGGCCGCACGCGTGCCGGAATTGCGCGTCTTCCAAGTTCAATCGCAATCATTGGCGCTGACCCCTTCAGAAATGCCAGCAGCAGCACTCGCAGCACGTGCAGATAATCATTGTGCTCATCCGCTGTCTTCGCCATGTTCGCGCTCAACGGACCCGCCACGCCATAACAGAGCAGAATGCCGAGAAACGTTCCGACCAGCGCGGCCGCTACCTTCTCGCCGATCTCTTCCGGAGGGCCGCCGAGCGAGCCCATCGTGATCACCACGCCCAGCACTGCCGCTACAATCCCCAGCCCCGGCAGCGCATCCGCCATCGTCGTCAAGGCCGCAACCGGCTGCGTGGCTTCGTTGTGATGCACCTCCATATCCAGTTCCATCATCTGGTCCATGTCGAAGGGATCCACGCCGCCCGTAATCGCCATCCGCAGCGTGTCGCACACAAAATTCCGCACATGATGGTCCGCAAGAAAATCCGGAAAAGCCTTGAAGACCGCGCTCTCCTTCGGCTTCTCAACATCGTTCTCCACGCTGAGCAGTCCTTCCTTGCGAACCTTGTTCAGAAACAGATACATCATTTTCAGCAGATTCAGATAACGCTCCTTGCCGAACTTCGATCCACTCAGAACGCCCTTGAGTCCTGCAAGGATTCCCTTCAAAATGTGCAGCGGATTGGCCACCAGCAGCGTTCCGGTCGCGGCGCCGGCGATAATCAGCAACTCGGCCGGCTGCACCAGCACGGCCATGTGTCCCTTCTCCATCAGGAACCCGCCGATCACCGCGCCAAACACCATGACGATGCCTATGATGGCGAACATGCGTGCCTCCCCTGCGCCGCCGTAATGTGATTGCCACCGGCCCGCACGCTCTCGAACATTGCGGTCTGCGCTCGCTCCAGCAGGCCGCCGAGCGGTTCGCCGTGTTCGGCTTGGGCAGCGCCGATGCTCACCGTAAGAGAAACCCGATCGCCCCACCAACGAAAATCCGTCGTGCGCGCCAGACCTGCCAGATTCTGCGCATGCGCCGCAAGCATCGGTCCGCTGCGTTCATGCGACAAAACCAGGAATTCATCGTCGCCCCAGCGGCCGATCTCTTCGGCAGGCTTCAACCCACCCGACAGGGTTCGCTCCATCTTCTCCAGCATCGCCTCGCAAGCTCGCGCACCGTGCGTTCGCCGCAATCCGCGCGCCTGGTCTACTGTCACCCACAGCACACCCAGCGAAATATAGCTACGCAAAAAATCTTCGTGCATCGTCGCCAGGCGGTCTTCGACTTCGACCTGGCTCTCGCCGACACTAGAATCCTCGCCGAGTTCCCCATGCGGCAGGGCATCCATGCTTTCTGCCGGATGAAATACCACCCCGGCCCCGATTTGGCGGCCCAAGCTGTCGCGCAACTCGAGAACTCGCGCAACCACCGGGACTTGATGCCCCACCTTGTGCCGCAGCTCCACCAGCACTCCGCGCTGTGGCATCTTTTCCGCGCCCGTCTGCCGGATCCAGTGCTGCGCGCCTCCCACCACAATCAGGTTCAGCATCTCGCGCACGCTACGTCCCACAATCTCCGCGTTCGTGAAGCCCGAAATCGTTTCGGCGGTGTGGTTCCATAGCGCAACATGGCCATCCTGATCCGCCAGGGCAATGCCCTCCGTCAGACTGTCCAGCGCAGACTCCAGCAACTCCGTGCGGTCCACGGTTCAAGGTCCTTCCACCGCGTTCATCGGCAGACGGGTACGCAACTTGATGTTGGGTGTGGTGGTGCGTTGAGGCGCGCTGCCCCTGTGCATCAAAGGGGAGTCGCCCTTTTTGTGCATTTTGAGCCAAAGTCCTCATTTCAGACGAATTAGCTGGATGGGCTATCGCAAACTGCTGAAAGCAAATAAGTTAAGATGTAAAGTATTCAAAAAATAAGCACTTGGCGCCAGACTCAGGCGGTTTGCACCGTTTTCGGGGCAGCGTTGTTCCAGATGGTGGTGCGCTGCACCAAAAAAGCGGGCGGCCCCAAAGTGCTTGCTCACCGGGCCGCCGGAGCCGCGCCTTCTTGTCACTTTTGCCCACGGAGACAAGTGTAGAGAATTCGTAGGAATAACCTGCAAAGTTTGGAGAAAAAATATCTCCAAGGGAATGAGGCGCGTGGGCGGGATCTTGGGAGTGACGGGTATTGACATATACACAGAGAGGTTTGCAGTGGGATGGGTTTGGGAGATAAGCGAGGGTCGGTCACGGCCGACCAGTACGCCATATCCGCCTCTTGATCAGAAGATAGATGTACCCCTTGTCATCGGGAGTTCTTGCTCACGTGCGCGAGGCTATCAAGTTCCTTCTCCGCGAGGCTGCGATACTTCCCCACGCGATCAGTGTCACGGACGATGACGAACTCCTCTCTAGCTTTGTCCGTATCGCCCATAGCTTGCAGTGAAAGCCCAATTTGCCAATATGTATCTGAGATCGTCAATTCCTTCATGCGCGGAAGGCGATCTCCCAGGATCAACCTTCCCAGCAAGGATGATGCGGGCTTTGCCGTCTGCAATTCCGACTTCGACATGTCCAGGATTCTCAAGGCGCGGTCCATGGCTTGGCGAGCCTCTGCTCGTCGATCCAAGATCAGCAACGCCGACGCCTTGCGAGCCCATGTTTTGGCTTCGTAGAGGTCTTTTGACGCCGCCGCCCAGCCTGCGCCGAATGACTCATTGCTGCTCGCGCGCTCCCTGAGTCTCATTGCCTCGTCGGCCATTTCAATCGCCTTCTCCGGCGAGGCTTTCTGAGCCAATAAAACGTCGCACATGCTGCCTTGGCCGCTTCCCGTGGGGTCTCCTAACTCAAGCGCCTGGGCAAGACACTGCTTTGCCTCGTCATACCGCCCCTGATCCATCAGTGCATCCCCGAGGCAAACCATTAAGCGCACTCGATCTGACTCCTTAAGCTTCGCACCTGAATCCAATGCGGAGCGGTAACATTTCTCCGCCTCAACAGGATTGCCCGCTAGAAGAAACTCGAGACCCTTGCTGCGTAATTTGAAATGGCGGGGGAAGAGAACGCCTGAGCGAGCCGACACGACCACGACCCCGATTGCGACCAATTCCAGAATCCTCACGGAGAGCGGCAGAATCTCTTTCAGAATGCCAGGTGCAGATTCAAAGCCGACGGCAAAGAACATCTAACCTCTCTGTGGTCACAGCGCGTTTTTAGCGCAATCGCGGGCATAGAAAATTCCCGAAGGGCCGGGCATGAGTGCATCTCAAATTGAACGCGAGTCTGGAGTGAGGCCATCCTACCTGTTCAATCGGTGCTTGCCAAGTGCCGGGACGAGGTATGGGCGCTTTCATGTCCGGTTTGAGCAGGGTCTGCGCGACACGCGGAAAGAATGAAAATCACTGCTGGTCAGATCGTGCTCTCCCACCCGAGCGGAGCTTGGCTGGGGCACCCTCGCTCTGGCGATGTCTCAAATTTTCACGGAAGACGTTTCGACTTTGGTCGCTGCGGTGACCTGCGCTTGACAGGACAAAGTTAAAGGTTCTTGTCTGCGGGCTTGCTGCTCCCCTGCAGGGGCAGGCGGACCTCGAAGCGGGTGTTGCCTGGTTCCGACTTTACATCGATCCTGCCGCCAAACTTCTGGGTCACGATTCTGTGCACGATCTCGAGGCCGAGTCCGGTGCCAGAGCCCTGCGGCTTGGTCGTAAAAAATGCCTCGAAAATCCGAGGCAGCACTTCCGCTGGAATTCCAGGTCCGTGATCTGTAATGCTCACCGCCAGCCATCCCGGATCTGTAGTCTTGCCGTTGACTGGCTCGGTCCACGTCTCAATCTCGATCTGGCCCTGCGCCGGAGAAGCGTCCGCGGCATTGTCGATCAGGTTTGTCCATACCTGGCTCAGCGCTGAGCCACGCGTGTGAATCACCGACGGCGAAGCGTCAAACTTCTTTTCGACACCGATCTGCTTGATGCGCAGCTTGTGTCCCAGGATCGTAATCGTGCTTTGCAGGCTGTCATGCACGTCAAGATCTTTTACTGGCGAGCGATCGTCGTACGCAAACTTCTTTACCGCCATCGCCAGATCTGATACGCGTGAAATGCTTTCCTCGATCGCGCAGACCAGCGACACGCTCGATACCAGCGCCTCAAGCCAGTTCAATGCATCGGAAAAACTCTTCGCATCGAAATACTGTCGCGCGCACTTCAGCTCTTCCTGCTCGAATCCAATTTCCACCAGCGATGGCGCAATCGTGAAGGCGTTTTCAACGCCCGCATCCTGCAGCCACTGCGCCAGCGCTTCTTCGGCATCGGCCTGCTCCATTGAACTCAACGCCGGCGCGTGACAGCTCTTCATCGCGTGCTTCAGAAGGCTGTGCATGCACTCCATTTGTTCCGGTGTCTTCGGCTTGCTCGCGGAACGCAGACTCAGATCCTGGAGCTTCAGCAGATTCTCGCGCAGTTGCGATGCCGCTCGTTTCGCTGCAGACCCCGGATTGTGCAACTCGTGCATCAAGCCCGCGGCCAGCGTTCCCAGGGAAACCAGCTTTTCGCGATGCAGCGCTTCTGCCTGGTATGCAGAGAGCCGGGTCGACATGTCTGCCAGGATTACCTTCCGTGCGTCTGGGCAGCAGGCCATCAATCCCCAAAACTGATCTGCCGTAAGCCGCAACAAATCGGAATCCCGCACCGCTGTTACCAGGAACATCGAGTAAGTCTTCCCAA
Source organism: uncultured Acidobacteriaceae bacterium (assembly GCA_963838295.1). Lineage (GTDB taxonomy): Bacteria > Acidobacteriota > Terriglobia > Terriglobales > Acidobacteriaceae > Telmatobacter. Next base: position 1,006,978 of record CAWIQS010000013.1, on the reverse strand, counting down.
TCAGGAAGGGGGTCTCACCGAATGCTTCGCCGCTCTGCGCAGTGCCCACGGTACTCAATGAGCTATCCGCTTCAACGCGGTCGGCGCGGCACTCGCCGTCAAGAACGAGCCAATAGTACAGCGTCCCACCCGGTTCCATCAGCGTTGCGCCTGTTTGAGCTTTCACGCGGTCCACGACGCTCAGGCTTTCCAGCGCTTCTGCCGGCACATCAGCAAATGGACGCGTGTGCCCCAGCATTTCCGCCAGCTCCTTGAGAGGAACTCGCTCAATACTCATCGATTGTGTGCCCGCGCTCATCTTGCTGTTTCTATCCCCATTTAGAACCCTGCCAGGTACTGGTGCGCAAACTGTACCGCGATCGATCCTTCGCCCACCGCAGACGCCACGCGCTTCACCGATCCGTGCCGCACATCCCCCGCTACAAATACGCCCGGAACACTGGTCTCCAGCAGGAAAGGCTCGCGCTGTTCCTGCCAGCCATTCAAAGCTTTTCCATCCTGCCGCAGATCCGGCCCCGCCAGTACAAACCCCTTATCGTCACGCAAAATGCCGTCCGGAAGCCATTCCACTCCCGGCTGCGCGCCAATAAAGACGAATAACGAAGAGGCTTGTACGCAATATTCACCTTTCGGACCGCGCAAACGCAAGGCCTCAAGCCTCTCTTCGCCTTCCGCCGCCATTACCTGTGTTTGCGTTTCCACCACAATATTGGATGTGCGCTCGATCTCATCGATTAAGTATTTCGACATGGTGGCCGCAAGTCCTTTGCCGCGTACCAGCATGGTCACTTTGCGGGCATACTTGGCAAAGAACAGCGCGGCTTGGCCCGCTGAATTCGCACCCCCCACGACAAAGACTTCTTCGCCTTTGCACGAAGTCGCCTCCACCAGCGCCGCGCCATAGTAGATTCCGCGCCCCGTCAGCCGGTCTGAGCCCGGAATCTCCAGCTTTCGCCACTGCACGCCCGGCGCCAGGAGCACAACATGCGAAGAAACTTCGCGTCCATCACTTAGCTTTACAAAGCGGTATTGCCCGTCGATGCGCAGCCCGACCGCGCGCTGGGTCAGAAATTCCGCCCCAAACCGCGATGCCTGGGTATGCGCCCGCCGCCCCAGATCCGATCCAGTGATGCCGGCAGGGAAACCGAGATAGTTCTCGATCTTCGAGCTAGACCCCGCCTGTCCTCCCGGTGCCTCCGGCTCAATCACCAGCGTCCGCAACCCCTCGCTCGCTCCATACACAGCCGCAGCAAGTCCCGCAGGCCCTGCGCCCACTACCACCATGTCATAGAACTCCTGCGTTGCCTTGGTGCTCAGCCCCACCTTTCCAGCCAGAGCATCGGGAGTGGCCTCAGTCAGCATGCTGCCATCACCAAACAGAACCACTGGCAGCTGCTCCGGAGCGATATGCCGCTCTTCGATCAGCTTGCGCGCGTCCTCGCTCGATGCCGCATCGAGCCAGCGATACGGCACGTGATTGCGCGACAGGAAATCCCGCACATTGTAGTCATTGAGAGCCCACCGGTTGCCGATTACGCGCAGTCCTTCAAACGCGGGCCTGTATCCGGCTTTCCAGTCATCCAGCAGGTCTGTCAGAACCGGGTAGAGTTTTTCTTCGGGCGGATCCCACGGCTTCGTCAGGTAGTAGTGAATCCGCGCAGTATTGATAGCCCGGATCGCCGCCTCCGTGTCCGCATAAGCAGTGAGCAACACGCGTTTCGCGTGCGGATACAGTTCCTTCGCCTTTTCCAGGAACTCCACACCCGTCATCCCGGGCATACGCTGGTCGCTTAACAACAGTGAGACCGGCTCCTGGCGCGTCTTCAGAATCTGAAGGGTATCCAGGGCCGCTTGTCCGCTGCCAGCTCGCATCACGCGGAACTCCGCACCATATTGACGCCGCAGGTCTTGCACGACCGCTTCCAGAACGCTTACGTCGTCATCCACCGCCAGTAAATTCGGCCTCGCCATAACCTTCCCAGTCTACGATCTCTCCCGTCTTTTCGCCGGGCTGCAAGTGCTTCGATTCCAATCAAATCGAAAGCCGACACAGACGCTGCAAGCGGCCAATCCGTTGTTTCATACAACTAAAGTAACTCCCTGTTGTGCCAAATCGGTAAACAGGATGTTCGAGCAGCGGCAAAGGATTCTCCGTGACGGGGCGGTCATTTGGGCTGTAAGCTATTTTCCAAGGGTATTACCTAGGTGCAGGTACCTCTGAGCAATCGGGGTGACGAAAGGCATGTGTATGATTTCCACTACACCCATCAGAGGAATTTCGGAGAGTTTTTAGCTTTTTAGGCGGTTGCCGATAGTAATCATAGGCGGCATTTTCGCCATCTGATGAGTAGCAGCATCCGGCCCGTGAGAGATGAGAAGCCGGTTTCGGCCCAATGTACTTATTTTCACAGGCGAAGAGGCGCAAAACATGAACAAGGTCATTCTCGCAGATTCACAGGCTATTTTCCGTGCAGGAACTGCCAAGGTTCTGGCCATGGACGAAGACCTGCGCATCATTGCCCAATGTACCGACCTGGACCGGATGATGCATGCCATCACCACCTTCCCCGGTTCCATCGTGGTCTTCGCAGCATCGTTGCGGCCTGACATGGCCCGCTTGAAAACGCTGCTTGAAGCCTCCAATAGCCGCGGAATCGTAATCGCTGAAAATACCGAGGCTGCGAGCAGCTATCTGCAGCAGGGCTTCCGGGGTGTCGTATTCCGCAATGTCACCGGTCAGGCGCTGGTCGAGTGTGTTCGCCGCGTCGCTGCCGGAGATACCTGGGCTCCTCCCCAACTCCAGATTCCCGACTCGCCCGAAGAGGATATGGTTGGCACGCGCGTGCGCGATCGCCTTACACCCAAGGAGATGCGCATTGTCGCGCTCATCGTGCAGGGATGCAAGAACCGCGAAATCGCCTTGCGCCTCAAGACCACAGAGCAGGTCATCAAGAACTATCTGCGCTCCATCTACGACAAGACCGGCGTCAGCGATCGTCTAGAGCTGGCTCTATTCACGATCCATCACCGCGTGCTCGCACAAGCGGCCGCCGAAGTTGGCAGCAAGCTTGAGGCCGAGATGCAGCAAGCCCCCGTGATGTCCACGGGCTCGCCGGCTCTGGCCCAATCGTAGCCAAATCAATTCATCCAGCACCCAAGGCCGCTGATTAATCAGCGGCCTTCGCATTGCTCCACGGACAGAAACTGTCCATGGAGCAATGCGCTGCGTTCAAGATGGCACGCGCAGCTAATTCTCGAGAATGGTGGCGGTGGCGGTACGGAGAAAAAGCAACTGCAGGTTCCTCGAATCCGCTCGGAATGACATCAGGGAAGACTCCGCTTTGGAATGACATCAGGCGAAGTGTGGCCAGCTGTTACGGCACCCTGATCACAACCTTCCCCACCTGCGCATTCGATTCGAGATAGCGATAAGCCTCCACAGTGTCGTTGTACGCGAACGTCTTCGCGATCTTCGGCACGAAGCGTCCATTTGCCAGCCGGTCGAATACATACTTCTTCGCCGGCGCGAGTCTTTCTGGTTTTGTAGTGATCTCGCGGACACTGTACGCGCGCATGCTCAGGCCTGTCCGAAACGACTGCATCAGCGGAAACGGAGTCGCCTGCATCGACAATCCGCCATAGATAAACAGCAGGCTCTGCTGCGCGGCGCCTGCCGCCAGCGTTTCCACATACGGTCCCGCGACAGGATCAAAGATCAGCCGCGTTCCCTCGCCACCGGTGATCTCCTTTATCCGCGCCGCGTAATCCTCTTCGCCACTGGCAATCACATGATGCGCTCCGTATGCGATCAGATCAGCCTTCTTGGCGGAAGTGCGTGTCACTGCAATCGCCGTCGCCCCCGCATCGCGCACAATATCGATCGCCGCCAGCCCTACGCTTGAAGAAGCAGCCGGAATCGACACGAAATCCCCCACGTCTACCTTGCCGTAGAAGACCAGCGCGCCATACGCGGTCAGGTATTGCATCCACGCAGCGGCTGCCTGCGCGGGCGCAAGGTTCGCGGGATACTCGGTCAACGCCGACGCCGGCACCACCGCCTGCTGCCCCAGCGTGCCGTACTGGTTCATGCCATACGCTGGAATCGTGGCAACCCTCTTGCCGATCCAACTCGGATCGACGCCTTCGCCAACTGCTTCAACAACGCCTGCAACCTCGTAGCCGATGCGCGACGGCAACTTCGGCTTCTCGAGATATTGTCCTCGAAGATAAAGAGCCTCTGCTCGGTTCAGCCCCGCGGCCTCTACACGCAGCCGCACTTCACTCTTGCCGGGCTGCTGAAGCGGTGCCTCTTCAATATTCAAAACTTCCGGGCCGCCTAATTCATGAAAGCGAACAATCGTTGGCATCTGGACTCCTTCGTGCGTTAGATGGATAAGAGAAGAGGAACGGTGCGACTGATTCTGAACCCGCCTTGGCTGCCCCGTTGCGAGGGCCGAAAATCTCCAGTTGTCATCCCGAGCGCAGTCGAGGGATCCGCGGTTTCATTCGAGGGTGCAGTACTCACTTTGCTTGACTCCGCTGTAGCGTCAGAGGAACAATCTGATCGCTGTCTAAAAGAAGCGATTCGATTACAACACGATGCAGAAACAGGTTGGATTGTTGCTGATGCTAGTGTCAATGGCGCCCGGTCTCATGAAGGCGCCGCGAAGCCGCGCCCAGTCACAGCCGGAACAGGCAACAGCGAAGTCCCCATCCTTTGAAGTGATCTCCATCAAGCCCTACTCGCAGAACTATTGGCCGACATCCAGCCACATGGACTTCACTGCGGATCGGTTCGAGTGGAGAAACACGATTGCCCAGGATTTACTGGTGTATGCGTACGACCTTCGCGATCCCAAGTTGAGCCACCGCGCGCGCCTTATCCCCGGTGGCGCGAAGTGGATGTTCGTGGACTGGTTTGATGTTCAGGCCAAAATGTCGGAGGAGAACATCGCAGCTTTGCGCAAACTCGGCCCCCGCCAGCAGGAATTGTACAAGCGCCAATTGGTGCAATCAATGCTCGCCGATCGCTTTAAGCTCAAGGTGCATCACGTGACCAGGGAGGGGCAGGCGTGGGAATTGACCGTGGCTAAAGGCGGTCCAAAAAACATGAAACGCGAACCCGATGACGTTGATGGCAAGCCGTACTTCGCAGACTCCAACCAAGCTCAATTCGAAGCTGTTCCCGTCGCAATGCTGGTGGGCCTGATCCAGATTCTCAAAGATGCTCCGGTGCTGGATAAGACAGGACTCACCGGCAACTACGACTTCAAGCTTGAGTTTTCCCGGGACTCTGACACCGAGATGCCACCTGGCAAAGCTCTTCCGCCAACCAATGACTCGGAGCCCATGATTGCCGATGCCCTCAAGGATCAGCTTGGGTTGAGGTTGATGCCGATCAAACTCCCGATGGACGAAATTGTCATCGACCACATCGAGAAGCCATCGCCAAATTGAGACCCCCAGCCATTGTTATGTCTGCTCGGGAGGCACGCGCGGCGATCCAGACTACGCCGCCCTGGGCCTTACAATTTCAAACCGACTTTTCAAGCTGATTCTCCTTCCCGGGGCCCTAAATGCAACGGCAGATCCCTCGACTGCGCTCGGGATGACAGCTTCGAGCGAGGCACCAGCTGTGCTCTTTTCGCTCGGGCTCGTCAACGCGGGTCACCAACGAAAATCCCGCAGACCTAATAAACATTCTGAGGGATTCTCTTTATTCGAATCAACTCGCTTTACAGCTTCTCAGCTACGCTCTTCGCCTGCGTAAACAGGAGCAGGTAATCCGGGCCGCCTGCCTTGGAGTCTGTGCCGCTCATATTGAAGCCGCCAAACGGATGCGCGCCTACCATCGCACCTGTGCATTTGCGATTCAGGTACAAGTTGCCTACGAAGTATTCGCGCCGCGCCATCTCCAGTGCCTCACGCGATCCGGAATAGATTGCGCCCGTCAGTCCGTACTCGGTGTTGTTTGCGACCTTCAGGCCTTCATCCAAATCCTTAACCTTGATGACCGCCAGCACCGGCCCGAAGATCTCTTCCTGCGAAATCACCGCGTCTGGAGCGATATCCGCAATTACTGTGGGCTCGATGAAGAATCCGCCCTCAGCGTTCTCGACGGCCTTGCCGCCGGAAACCAGACGGCCTTCTTTCTTGCCCGTCTCGATGTAGCCGAGAATCGAATCCATCGCAGCCTTGTTCACCACTGGCCCCATGTTGGGATTCGTCGCAGGATCACCCACGGTCAGCTTCGCTACCTTCTCGCGGACTCGCTCCACAAACACGTCGTATACCGGAGCCTCTACTATCGCTCGCGAACAAGCTGAGCACTTCTGACCGCTGAATCCGAATGCCGACGCGACAACGCCATCCACCGCGGCATCGAGATCCGCATCGGCGCAAACCAGAATCGAGTCCTTGCCGCCCATCTCTAGGATCGTGCGCTTGATCCAGATTTGGGCCTTCTGGTTCTTCGCCGCGCGCTCATGAATCTCCAAACCCACATCGCGCGAGCCCGTGAATGCGATGTAGCGTGTCTTCGGGTGCTCCACAATTGCGTTGCCGAAACTCGCGCCCGATCCGGGACAGAAATTCACTACGCCGCCGGGCATTCCCGCCTCTTCCAGCACCTCGACGAACTTCGCTGCAATGGTCGGAGAATCGCTCGATGGCTTCAAAATCACGGTATTCCCTGTGACCACCGAAGCCACCGTCATTCCCGCCATAATCGCAAACGGAAAATTCCACGGCGGAATTACCGCACCCACGCCCAGCGGGATGTATATCAGTTGATTGAACTCGCCCGGCAGCTGAATCGGGGTCTCGGCCTTCGCCAATCGCAGCGCCTCGCGCGCGTAGAACTCGAGGAAGTCGATGGTCTCGCCTACATCCGCGTCGGCTTCGGCCCAGTTCTTGCCCACTTCATAGGTGAGCCACGCGCAGAATTCAAAATGCCGCTCACGAATAATCTTCGCCGCGTTCAGCAGCAGGGAGACGCGCGTCTCCACCGACGACCGGCTCCAGGTCTCGAACGCATCAAGCGCGGCAGCCATCGCCTTCTCAGCGTGCTCCGCCCCGGCCTTCTGGTGCACGCCCACCACCTGCGCGGGTCGCGCCGGATTAAAGGACTTGATCTTTCCCTCGGTCCTCAGGCGATGCCCCCCAATAATCAGGTCGTATTCATGGCCCAGGTGGCCAGCCACCAGGTCCAGTGCAGCCTGCATCTTGCGGGCGTTCTCAGGGTTCTTGAAGTCGGTAAACGGCTCATTCCGGAACTCGCCCTGGGGCGAGCGCGGCTGAATTTCGGTAGGGAGAGTCACAGTTGCCATAGCGAGTCGATTGTATTCCCTTGAGCAGATTTTCGTTCCACATGATTGGAGTCAACTTTGCCCCGGCACGAGGCTTTTTCTTGCTCTCGCAGTGCCGGTCTTGACGCTCTCAAAGGACTGTCCTGACTCTGCACGGTGGATTCAAAACAAATAAGTTACGGCTGGTTCGCATCTGGAGGAGAGTAATCCCTCGATCTGCGACTCCTGCCAGGGCGTTTCCGGTAGGGCAATTTCAACAATTCCGTTACATCCGCGAAACTAACCCAGACTCTCAGGGTTGCTACTTAGGTACCCGTGCGGCGGTCGAAATTGAGGCAGACAGTCACGACACGGGGACGCGAGCATTCGGCGGAGACAAATGCTGTCAAGTCAGAGCGGCGCTTCGCGCGAATCCAGTGAGGGATAATGAAACCCCAATTCGATCTGCGCACTCTGCGCCCGCTCTCTCGTGCTTCGCTCCCGGGCTTACCTCCAAACGCTTCGAAAGGTTCCGACGTCCAGCCGGTGTCGCGATTCTCCCGGGTCCGCGTCGCAGTCGCGGCAGTGGCACTCATTGGCTTTGGCTCCGCCGGTTATCACGCGGTCGCGCAAGAGCCCTCCCCCATCCCTAACTGGCCCACAGACGAGCCCGGGCCTACACCAAGCCAGTACTCTCAGAATCCACAATACGGCCAGCCGCAATACCAGCAGCAGCCTCAGTATCAGCAGGCGCCACAGTACCAACAGCCGCCGGCCTATGGCCCGCAGCAGGGATACCCGCAGCAGCAACAGAGCTACAACGACCCCACTCAGGGGTTTGCCCAGCCCTATCAGCCGGCACAGGCTCTTAGCCCCGATCACCTCGAGCAGATGGTCGCCCCTATCGCTCTCTACCCCGATAATCTCGTGTCCATGGTTTTGGCGGGGTCCACCTACCCGGCACAGGTGGCGGCCGCCGATCAGTGGCTTCACATGCAAGGGGGCGCACCGCCTGAGCAGATCGCCGCCGGCGCCAATGCCCAGACCACGTGGGATCCCAGCATCAAGGCGCTGACCGCGTTTCCGCAGGTTCTGGACCAGATGGCGCAGAACCTGCAATGGGCCACCGACCTCGGCAATGCCTATTACAACCAGCCGCAGGATGTGATGCAGACCATCCAGGTGATGCGCGACCGCGCCCAGGCAGCCGGCAATCTCCAGAGCACTCCGCAGCAGGAAGTTATCCAGGATCAGGGCAACATCGAAATCGCACCGCCCACACCGCAGGTCGTCTACGTGCCCCAGTACAATCCATGGACCGCCTACGGCCAGCCTGTCGATCAGTATCCGGGCTTCAATGTGTTGGGCGAAATCGGCTCCGCCATTGGGAACGCGTTCCTTCAGTTTGGTCCCGGCATCGCGATGAACGCATTTTCCGTCACTCCGTTTGGCTGGCTCGGCTGGGGACTTGACTGGCTCGCGCACGCCATCTTCTTCGGCGGCGATGTATGGTCGACCCACAGCGGCTCAGTGCGCGACTGGGGCTTTGCCCATGGCGGCGGACGCTATTGGGGCGCGCATGGCGAATTGGCCGGCTTCCGCGATCGCGGCGGCTGGGGTGGTCGCGGCGGCTGGGAACACAATACCTTCCGCTCCGGCCTCGATCGCGGCAACTTCCCCCATGCCACCAGCCCCACGCCCCGCGCCTTCAATGGCGGTCAGCGTGCCTACGGCAACCAGGGCAATTTCGGCAATCGCAGCGGCGAATATGGTCGCGGATTCCAGGGCAACGGCAATACCTATGGGCGCGGCAACGGCTACCAGTCCTCGGGCAACACCTATGGCGGCTATGGCCAAAACGGAGGCGCCTACGGTCGCGGCAATGGCTATGGCCAGTCCGGCAACACCTTTGCTCATGGCGGCGGCTATGGCCAAAATGGGGGCGCCTACAGTCGCGGCAATGGCTATGGCCAGTCCGGCTCTGGATACGGCGCGGGCAATCGCGTTCCTGAGGCCACGGGACGGCCGCAGCAGTACGGGACTGCCCGTGAATATGCGCAGGGAGGCTACAACAGCGCTCGGCAGTCCAATGGCTATATATCCGGCGGCCACGAGTCCTACGGCTCATCCGGTCTCTACAGCCATCCGCTGCAGAACTACGGGATGCGTCCCGGCTTTGGCGGCAGCAACACGCAGGCTTATCGCTCGCCCAGCTATGGCGCCGGCTCGCCAAACCGGTCTTACAGCTATGGCGGCAACTCCGGCAGCTACGGCAACTCGAATCGGTATGGCGGTTCCAGCATGTATGGCGGATCCAGCATTGCGCGCGCGCCGTCGAGCGGCGGCTTCCATCCCTTCGGCGGCGGGCACAGCTCCGGTGCCTACAACTACGGCGGTGGCAGCTACAAGGCTCCCAAAGATCCGAGCTATGGCGGTGGCGGGCACTCGTTCTATGGCGGAGGAGGCGGTGGGTACAAGGCTCCCAAAGCGCCGCACTTCAGCGGCGGTGGCGGCGGAGGCCACTTCGGCGGCGGAGGTCACTCCAGTGGCGGCCATTCTGGCGGCGGTCATTCCAGTGGCGGTCACAGCAGCAAGCACCACTAAATGGGGTGAAGACTTCTCGCATAAACAGAATGGCCACCTTTGGGCGGCCATTCTGCTTTAGAGGGAACTTGAAACCATCGTCAGGGGCTAAAGCCTTCCTGATTTTTCGAAGCTCTTAACGGCACGGCTGAAGCCGTGCCCTGACGCTTCTTGCCTCCCTCGATAGTTTTTCCTTAGCTGTAAACTCAACGGCGTTCTGCAGGTTGTAAAGGCGTGCCCTTCAAATCCTATTAACGGATTTGTGGCGCCGCCCTGCAATTATTCCTCGTCTCCCATCTCCAGTTCATCCTCGCGGCTGCGATTCAATTCACGCGTATCCAGATCAATCACCGCCAGGTGCTGTTTCTTTAACTCGATGTTGAGCGCCTTCACATCAGACGCCTTCACCTTTTCCCATTGCTCGATCAGCCCGTCTAGCGGCTTCTCCGCGATCGCGGTCGCTTCGCTCTGTGCAGCCGTTGGAGCCGTATCCGCTGCTTCAATTGAGTGCTCCAGTCTTGCGATCTGCCCGCGCACAGAACCGAGCGTTGCGGGACCTGCCGGCCCGCGTCCGAATCCGCGGCCGCCACGCTCGGGCCCCGCGATCGCGTCGAGCTTCGAGTCGATCGTCGGCCCCGCCTGCCCCACCACCGGCTGCCCCCTGCGCGCCTTTAGCTGCTCGCGCAGCACGCTGATCTCGTGCATTGCCGCCGTCGCCTTCATCAGGTCGTCATACATCCGCTTTGCCACCGTGAATTGCTGCTCGAGATCCGCCATCGGCGTCTTTACCCGCGGATCCATCTCGACCTTCAGCGGCTCGGTCTGCGTCTTCCCGTTCGTGGTCAACTTCACCGTGTATTCGCCCGGCATCACCCACGGAGCTGTCGATACCTGTGGCGTGTCGTGCGGCGTCGCCAGCATGTCGTCGGGTCCCGTCGACAATCCAGGCACCTGCGGATACTGCATGTCCCAGAGGAACCGATGATGTCCCGGCGCGGCCGACAGCGCGCGTGGCTTCCGCTCCCATACCGGTGGGTCGGGATAGCGCGGGTCCGTCGTTGGCAACGGATCGTCGCTGTTGAATCGTGCAATCATCTGTCCCTTGCTGTCTGCAATCTCCAACGTCACTACTCCCGACACATTTGCGCCGAGGTAGTAGTCGATCACCGCTCCGTTCGGCGGATTCTTCGTCGAAGGAAAGTCCGCGGGCCACGGCGTTGGCGGATTCATGTCGTTCCGAATCCGCAGTGCTTTCTGCGGCGCATAGAGATGCGCGTCCTCCTTGATCAAATCCACGCCGATCCCCCGCAGCGGTGTCACGTCATCGAGAATCACATAGCCGCGCCCATGCGTCGCCGCGATCAGGTCATCGCCCTTCACTTCAAGATCGCGTACCGAACTCGCCGGCATATTCAGCCGCAGCGACTGCCAGTGATCGCCATCGTCGAAAGAGACGTAGACCTGCGTCTCCGATCCTGCGTACAGCAAGCCCTTGCGTTTTGGATCTTCGCGAATCGCACTCGTCGCTGCGCCATCGGGAATTCCGTTCACGATCTCCGTCCAGCTCTTGCCGCCATCGTGCGTGCGGAACAGGTGCGGCCGCATATCGTCGAGGCGCATCGTATTCACCGCTGCATATGCAGTCTGCGCGTCGAAGTGTCCGGCATCCATGTTGAAGACCTTCCAGAACGGCTTCAGCGCCGGAGGCGTCACGTTCGTCCAGTGCGCACCCGCGTCCTCTGTCGTCCAGATCAAGCCGTCGTCGGTGCCTGCCCACAGGCGATTGCCGTCCAGCGGCGACAGCCCCAGCGCATAGATCACGCCGCGCCGCGTTGCCTTCGCTGCGGGAGAATCCTTGTAGCCTTCGACCACTGCCGGCAGTTCCCACGTCTCGCGCGACAAATCCGGACTGACCTCTTTCCAGTTCTTCCCGCCGTCTTCCGTCAACCATAGTGTGTTGGTCGCAAAGTACAGCTTGTGCGGATCGACCGGCGAAAACATCAGCGGCTCTGTCCGCAGCGCGCGATAACTCCGCAGAGGCTTCGGTTCGACGTTTTGAATTTGCCCAGTCCGCCGATCGTACTTTGACACTTTGCCGCCGTACACGATGTCCGGGTCCAACGGATCGGGCGCGGCATATCCATACTCCTCGATGCCCGCCGGGTGCCAGTCGTGAAACGTGATGCGTCCGTCGTTGCTGCGGGTCGGCACGCACGCCGATCCTGAATCCTGCTGCCCGCCGCACACGCGATACGGAAACGCATTGTCGGTCGTAGCGTGATACATCTGCGCGGTCCCCTGGTTGTACCACTCCGCCCAGCTCTCGCCGCCGTTCTGCGAAATGATCACGCCCTGGTCGCTGGCCAGCGCCACAATCTTCGTGTTATTTGGATTCACCCACACGTTCTGATAATCGTCCCCGCCCGGCGACCCGCGAAACGCCTTCCACGTTTTTCCCGCATCCGTGGACTTCCAACTCACAATGCTCGCCACGTACACTGTGTCGGGGTCTTTGGGATCGACAAGCGGCACCGGACAATCGCCGCCGCCAATGCGCTCCTCCGGCCGCGTGTCGTCCTCTGGCGCATGCACCCAGTGGTCGCCGCCATCGTCTGACCGATAGAGCCACACCGCCCCTTTTACCGGCGCGATCTCCGCATAAATCCGCTTCGGATTGCTCGGCGAAATCGTCATCTGCAACTGGAGAATTTCATCCGGCAGCCCGTTCCCGGTTATCTTCTTCCACGTGTCGCCGCCATCGGTTGAGCGATAGAGTCCGCCCTCTCCGCCGCCAAACGACCCGTTCTCCCACGGCGCCTCTTGCCGCTGCCACATCCCCGCAAACACAATCTGCGGATTCGTAGGATCGATCTGCACCTCGGATGCGCCCGTCTTGTTGCTCACAAACAAAACGCGCTTGAACGTCTTTCCGCCGTCATCGGTTCGATACAGGCCGCGCTCCTCGCTAGGCCCAAACGGATGCCCCTCGACCGCCACAAATACGCGATTCGCATCCCTGGGATCAATCGCGACCTGGCCAATCTGCTGTCCGTCGCGCAGTCCTTCGAGATGCGTCCACGTCTTGCCTGCGTCGGTTGACTTGTACACTCCATCACCAGTCGAAAGGTCCGGCCGCTGCAACCCTTCGCCGCTGCCCGCGTAGATCGTGTTGGGATCGCTCAGTGAGACAGCGATGGACCCGATCGATCCGCTCGATTCCTTGTCCCACACGCTGTGCCATGTTGCGCCTGCATCCGTCGTCTTCCACACGCCGCCGTTCACCGCGCCCAGGTAGAACGTCGCCGGCTCGCTTGGCACTCCCGCCAGCGCCCGCGTTCGCCCCGCCCGCATCGGCCCGATCTCGCGCCACTGCATGTCGGAGAAGAGTTTCTCGTCCACCTGCGCCTGCACGCAGGCTCCAATCAACACCATCGATACGGCAACCAACAACACGCGGCTCAAAAGCTTCATGCTTCTCCTCTGTGGGTATCCCTGATCAGCAAAATCGAGAATGTTCGTGCCGACACTCCAAAATATTCGTGTCAGCAAAATCGGCGTAGTTTCAAGGCTGGCGCAGGGGAGCGGGGAATTCGCAGCGGAGCCTTCCGCTCGATGTTATCGAATGGAATTGCCCCATTCACTTTTTTTGTATTTGCCAGGCCAAAAGGCAGAAAGAGAAACTATCACGTTGGCACACGGAACGGAATGGCTGATCGTTTTCACCTAGTCGATCTGTATCTATCGATACAGATTTCCTTAAAGTGCACGACACTTAAGTTGTGCGACAAAAGGTGAATGGCATACATTTGGAAGTCATCCATAAACCATTGACAGCATAAGATTTCTGTCGAGGAATGGTTGGGCGTCCCACTTCCGTTAAAACATCGCAGTCAGATCGGAGATATAGAGCGTCTCATCCGCAAATCCGAACGTGCCGTCGTCGATCACTTCGCGCGCTGCATGCAGAAACGCTGTCAGCGCTGCCCGGCTGAACCCCGAACCGACACTGATGCGCCGCACGCCCAGATCGCCAAGCTGCTGCACCGTCAGCCGGGGAACGCCCTTCATCCCCATCAGCACATTCACGGGCTTCGTTACCGATGAACACAACGCGCGAATGTCTTCCGGTTGTGTCAGCCCCGGCGCATACAACACGGCGGCTCCGGCCTTCTCGAACGCCTGCAGCCGCTTGATGGTGTCGTCCAGGTCGGGGCGCCCGTGCAGAAAATTCTCGGCACGTGCCACCAGCATGAAAGGGAATGGCAATGCCTTCGCAGCTTCAGAAGCCGCGGCAATCCGCTCCACCGCATGGTCCAATTCATAAATCGGATCCGCCTCGTCCCCCGTAGCGTCCTCAATCGACCCGCCCACAAGACCAATCTGCGCCGCCAGGCGGATCGTTTCTGCCGCATCTTTTGGAGCGTGCCCGTAGCCATTTTCAAGGTCCGCGGCAACTGGCAAATTGGTCGCGTCGACAATGCTCTTCGCATTCGCGAGCGCCTCTGCCCGGCTCACCGCTGCAGTTCCGTCTTTGCGTCCCAGCGAAAACGCCAGCCCTGCGCTCGTTGTCGACAGCGCTTCGTACTTCAGACTCGTCAGAATGCGCGCCGACCCTGCATCCCACGGGTTGCCGATTACGAAAGGCTGCTTGCGCTGGTGGAGAGCTTGAAAGATGGCGGCCTTTTCAGATTGCGTCATGGGGAATCACCTCGGGGGGGGAATTGGGAGAAGTACGCCAGCGACGATGATAGAACGGCGGAATCAACGTCACCAGTCGGTGCTGGTTGTCCTCCGTTTAATCCGGACTCGGAGCTAAGGGGAACCGAAGTTCGTGGAAGACCGTCTATCTTAAAGGAGGGAAGGTTGCAGACTGAAATGGATTTGAACACAAGCACGATCACGATATCACCGCGCATGCGGATGCGCGCCGCGTTCGCGCTGGCGATCGTTGCGGATCTTTTCCAGATTGCTGTTTTTCCCATGTTTGTCGAAGGTGCAGCGTCGCCGGCGGATGACGTCCTCGACCTCGGTATGGCAGGTGCTATGAGCTTTCTGCTGGGCTGGCATTGGGAATTCGCGCCATCGTTCTTCGCCAAACTCGTTCCCGGGGTGGATTTCGTTCCACTCTGGACGCTGGCCGTTGCCAATGTGTGGCGCAAGTCGAAGCGCCTCGAGGTCAAGCCAGAAGGGCCGGTCATCGAAGGAGAACCCGCGCGCAAACAAGGGCCGACACGCTGAACTGTCGCGATGCGGAATCGCTTCAGCGGCGGTGGTAGAACGGCAGCACAATGAATAGCGCGATGCAGATGGCCGCAACGAATGCAAACGCCAGCAGGCTGTACGCCAGTTTGAGGTTTAGTCCCGACGGCTCGTCATTATCGGGACCAGGTTGCTGCTCCGGCCCGTGCGCGTCACTCATACTTCAGCGCCTCTACCGGATCCATCTGCGCCGCGCGCGTAGCCGGCACGGTGCCGAACACCACGCCCACCAGTGTCGCCGCGGCCAGTGCGATCACCACCGACCAGATGGAAATCGGAAGCGTGTAATCGGAGAACAAGCGAATCGATAATGGAACGGCAAGTCCAACAAAGCACCCCGCCATCCCGCCTGTCAGTGAGATGATTACCGCCTCGGCCAGAAACTGCAGCTTGATCTCTCGATAGGTCGCACCCAGCGCCTTGCGAATGCCGATCTCGCGAATGCGCGACCGAACGTTGGCGAGCATGATGTTCATGATGCCCACGCCGCCGACGGCGAGGGTCACGGCAGCCACCAGCACCAGCACGACGATCAGAGCAATCGAAATGCGATCAGCCATCGAGAGCAGTTCGCGCAGATCAAATGTTTTGTAAACCGAATTCGGCTTGTGGCGTGCCTGAATCACGCGTTGAATTTCGCGGGTCGCATCGGGAACCTCGTCCATGCTGCGAATGGTGAAATAGATCTGCTTCACGTCGTCAGTGCCGGTAAAGTACCGGGCCACGGAGAAGGGAATCAGAATCGTCTCATCCTCGATTTCGGTTTCGCCAAAGGTATCAACGCTCTCCTTAAAGACGCCAATGATGGTGAAGGGCAATCCTTGAATGCTGAATTCCTTGCCGATGGCAGCATCCTCGCTTCCGAACATGTCGCGGGCAAAGGGTACAGTCACCACAGCAACCATCATGTGTGCATTCTCGTCCTGCTGGTCAAAAAAACGTCCGGATAACACGATCAGGTTACGCACATCCTTGTACTGCGGGCTTGTGCCCAGGACGAGTGTGTCCTTGACCACACCGCTCCCGAAGCTGATGTGCTCCTGCGCATGCAGCACCGGCGACGATGCCACCACGCTCGGCACCTGCGTTACGACGGCCGATTCATCGTCACGGGTCAGGAAGTCGTTGTACTGTACCTTCTCAGCACCGACCGCACCGCCGCCCGAGTACTCGACTTCAACCTGGTTGGTGCCGATCTTCTGGATCTCGTTGAGGATGAACTGGCGCCCCGTCAGGCCAATGGTGACAACCAGGATTACCGAGGCCGTGCCAATCACCATGCCTAGCGCCGTCAACGCAAAGCGCAGCTTGCTGGCGCGAAAACTGTCGATGGCGAGCTTGAGGATCTCGCTCATCAGCATAGTGCGCCGCGCGCTCAGCAGAGTCTGCTGAAATGCGGCGCGTCGGGCTTGTTCAACAACAGGATTCATTCTTGCCTATCAGATAGGATGCGCCACAAAAGCGGGCGGCTTCAGCACAATCGTTGGACGCGCGGGGTGGCAAACCTGATGCTCTATGTTTCGATTACGCAAGGTTCTCTATGGGTGATCGTACTTCTCGAGCCACTTCAACTCCTCGCGCAACTTGATGTATCCATGCCACGGATTCTTGCCGAGCCCGTGGCCTTCGCCCGGAAACACCAGAAACGTATGTGGGATCCCCAGCGAATCAAGCGCCCGCTCCATGGTCTCGCCCTCGAGGAAACTGACGCGAACGTCCGCGCCGCCCTGCACCAGGTGTACGGGCGTTTTCACCTTGTTGAAGCGGAACAATGCTGCCTCGTCCTGGTAGAGCGTCGGGTTCTCCCAGGGGCGACCGCCCAGATACCACGCGTCGTCCCACGTCTCGTCGTCGTTTCCCCAGTTTGCGGCGTGCTCGACTGCGCCTGCGCCCGTCACGGCAGATTTGAACCGCGTCGTCTGCGTTATCAGCCAGTTGGTCATGTAGCCGCCGTAGCTGTACCCGCCAATTGCTAGATGGTCCGGATCCGCATATCCGTCTTTCACCAGCGCATCCACGCCGGTGAGAATATCCCTTCCCGGCTTCGACACCAGATGAGGTTCGATCTGCAGCATGAACTCGTCGCCATAACCAGACGACCCACGATAGTTTGGCCTAAATACGAGCCAGCCATTGTCCGCGGCAAATGTAGCCCAGTCATACCAGTCCGCGCCAAACCGGTTGCCATCCGCATCTGCCGGACCGCCGTGGATCAGCGTGAACATGCGCAAGTGCTTTGTGCCCTTCTTGCCCGGAGGAAAAATCAGCATGCCCTCTACTGTCTGTCCGTCATCGGACTTCCAGGTGTAGGGCTCCCATTCCGGCTGCGCCCTTTCGGCAAATACCGGATTGAAATCCGTAAGCTTCTTCAACTTGTCAGGGTGCAGCGGGTCGGTGGCAAGGTAGACCTGTGCGGGATCAGTCACAGTCGAAAGCCTGACCAGGAGCGCGGCCGCCGTATGCGCAGGGTCGAGGCCGGCATAGCTTCCCGCAATTCCCGGGAGCCTCGTTGCTTTCTCTCCCTCGATCAGATAGATCTGAGCTTCCGTGCCTTTGAGGCCAAGCGCGAGTTCGCGTCCGTCAGCCAGGAGTATGTATTGGTCAAGCGACCCTTCGAACGACGCGCCAAGCCGCTCGCTTTTCCCTGAGGTCGGATCGAGCCGGTAGAGGCGCCCCTGCACGTCGCGATATTTCCCCTCCAGCGACCCTGCTGCCGCGTTCACGGCAAAATGAATCCAGTGCCCGTCCGGAGACCAGCGAATATTAGATTCGACGGCCTGGTTGTGCGTCACCTGCCGCGTACTGCCGCCCGCTGCTCCGACTAAAAAGATCTCGTAGTCAGCCGGGTTCTCAATGCGCTTGTGGATGGGTTCGGTAAGGAACGCAACCTGCCTGCCATCCGGTGAGGGTGCAATCTCGCTGATCGCAAGGTCGGCCTTCGCAATCGTCTCTGCACCCGCCGCGAGTTTCGAGGAAGGTTCCGCATTGGCTTTAGCCGCCTTGGGAACCTCCGTTGCCAGAGGCACCGAAACTGCCCGTGCCAACGCTGGAGCGACGGCAAGCTTCAGCAAAACGTCGCCGCGATACTGCTCGCGCCAACGCACCACGTCTTTCCACTCGTCCTTCCGATTGTCTTCTTGATCGTGCGTCAGAGGCGAAGTGGCCGAGAAATAGATCGCGGAGCTATCGGGCGCCCACGCAAACGCATGGACATCCAGCTTCTCGCGATAGAGAGGCAAAGCTTCGCCACCCGAAGCGGGAATCAGCCATATCCTGCTCGATTTCTCATTGTCGCCATCCGCATCGCCATCTGCTGATCCTGCTGGAGCACGGTCTGACACGAAGGCGATCCACTTTCCGTCGGGACTCCAATGCGGCTGCTCGTCCGTTCCCGAGTGCGTTAGCGGCTTCATGCCGTCTTGTGCGGTCCAGAGCCATAGATCGTGGCGATAAACGCCGGCTTTCCAGTCCGGTGCCTCCGTGGCAATGACCGCGGCAGACGCGTCGGGAGAAAGGCTGGTCGCTGTAATCTCGGTGGTGTTCAGGTACTCATCCAGCGTGATCGTGCTCTTGGGACCCTGTGCCGCGGCGATCAAAGGAAAGAGGCAAAGTGAGGCGGTCAGAGGCCGCCGAAAAAAGAGATGCATATCAGCACTATACCGGTCTGACCGCAGGGGTTAGCATGACCTCTGGATCGGTGTCTACGAGATGGAACGATGAGAATCGACGCACATCAGCACTTCTGGAAATACAGCGCCGCAGCATACGACTGGATCGGAGGCGACATGGCGGTGTTGAAGCGAGACTTCCTGCCTGACCATCTGCAGCCGCTGCTCGCCTCGAACGGATTTGATGGCTCGATTGCCGTGCAGGCCTGCCAAACGATTGAGGAGACGCAGTGGTTGATCTCGCTGGCCGAGAAGAGCGACTTCATCAGGGGTGTGGTTGGCTGGGTGGATCTCCGCTCTGCCGATCTGACGGCAGAGTTGGATGCTCTTGCGAATCATCCGAGGCTGGTCGGGGTTCGTCACGTGGTGCAGGCAGAGCCCGACGATGAATTCATGCTGCGCGACGATTTCAGGCGTGGCATTGCGCATCTTGCCGGCTTCGGTCTTACCTATGATCTGCTTCTCTATCCTCGCCACCTGCCCGTCGCGGTAAAGCTGGTGCGAGATTTCCCGGATCAGCCATTCGTGCTCGATCACATCGCCAAACCTGGAATTGCCGACGGCCTCATGGAGCCGTGGACAAGCGGAATCCTAGAACTGGCGAAACATGAGAACGTCTGCTGCAAGCTGTCGGGCATGGTCACTGAAGCGAACTGGAAGCACTGGAAACCTGACGACTTCCGCCCGTATCTCGACGTGGTCTTTGGAGCCTTCGGCGCAGATCGCCTCATGATTGGCTCTGACTGGCCCGTCTGCACTCTATCCGCAACCTATACGGAGACCATCGCCATTGTGGACGACTACATTCGGCAGTTCACCCGGGGCGAGCAGGAGCAGATTCTGGGCGGCAATTGCGCTTCGTTTTACGGATTGCAATGAAAGCCTCGGGAGCGGGCCTTGCACTTTCACTGACTGCGCAGGCCTGACTGCTTCTGATCCAGAACGTCGAGAATGTAAGCGCCGGCGCCGTATCCTACCATCGGCCTGGCTCCGGTTGGATCGCCCACCTTGCCAGGGAAGAGTTCGCAGGGTACGGAGACATACATTTCAGGGATGATGTTGTGGTCAGCGGCAACGTTGTCAACGATGCGGTTGAGGATCGCCGCCGCCTCGTCGCTGCGCCCCATAAGCCTATACACTTCAGCGAGGCTGAAGTCGACGAACACAAATTCCTGACGCTCATACCAATATTCGAAGATTGCGGGATCGGTATAGGTGCTGCGGACACGCCGGTAGCCGCCGGAAGCTACTTTAAGCAGATCCATCCTTTCCACGGTGTTGCGCACTATCGCGGGATCGGTCACGACGCCGAAGTGGATGATAGCCAGCAGGACGCCATCGATGTCGTTCTTTACACCTTCTTCCAGCGTTCCGTGCAGCTTTCCGTCCCGGATGAATGCAGCGTTGAAGCCCTTTTCGAGCAGGGCAACCTGGTGGAGAACCTCGGTTTTTGTCGACTCGTCGCCCGCACGGCGCGCTACCTCGCCGAACTCCTTCAAACCTGCAATTGCCGCAGCGGTCGAAAACGCGAAGTGTTTCTTATCCTTCTGCCGCTCTTCCCAAATAGATGTGTCGGCGGCAACAATCAGGCCGTCATCATACTTCTCCAGATTGTGGAGAAGCGGCTTCGCCACGTAATCGCGGGCGCTCTCGTATAGCCGGCCGCGATAGGTGGGAGTCGCCAGCAGGGCGGAGTCATCGTAGCGGCGAAGATACTCGCCCAGCACCCACAACGCTTCGCCCCAATCGTCGAATTCAATGTTGCTGCTTCCTTCCATGGTGAAGAATGGTTCTTCTGACCCATCTCCGAAATACCGCACCACCGAAATCTGATAGTCGGCTCCTCCGGTATCCTCACGCATCTTTCCCGTGGGCTGTGCGTTGAAGTAGGCCAGCAGCGCAGCTCGCGCCTCGACGCGATGTCCCATGCGCGCCAGCGCCACCGTTGCCCAAGCCATATCGCGTACCCAGGGGGTAAACCACACACCATCGGGCAAGCTGGCAACGATGAGGCCATTGCTGTTTCTTCCGGGGCGATTTGGTTCGCGGCTCTGCGCGATTCGGAGCATCACTTCGCTCTGCCGCCATAGATGCCGGACTTTGTCTCCTGCCAGCCCGGCAGGCGGCTTCACGCGCCAATGTTCTAGCTCCGCAATTTCGCGCCTCACCAGTGCGCGGGGCTTGAGCCCAGCCCGCCACCGGTCGATCTCCCGAACCGATTGCGCCAACTCGCGGTCAGTCTCTATTGAAACCAGCATCCATGCCGGACCGCCGGCCAGGAATTGCTGATCTTCTGCCGCGTGAGCTTGCATGGCTCCCAACGGAATAAGCAGCAACGACTCTTCGACGCCGTCGAATTTCAGCACTTCAACTTGATTGCCGTCTACCCGCATTTCGCGGTGCGACCGGACCGGATGGTTCCACTCCACTTTCCATCCGCCGGGTGAAGCAGTTGCGCCGGGTTCCCAGGCGATGACGAGCGCTGCCAGCTTTAGACCGAAGGGAATGAAGAAAAAACCTTCGCCGGAGTTGCCGCGGGCGCGAATCACGTGCGAGTCCTCTTCGTATTCGGCCGATGCGCCACTCCAGCCGAGGCTCTTGATGAAGTTTGCCGTTTCCACTCCCTCGCCCAGCGGGTTTTTCGGATCCGGCCTCACAAAGCTGTACGGATGCGCATAGAACTTGCTCACCGTTGCGGTTTCAGGCGACACCACTGCAAATCCAAAACCGTTGCCGGTAACCAGGTTTGTTGCCGCGGCCGGCATGCACATCAAAATGCCAAGGCCGATCTGAGCCGAAACAAAACATACGCAATGCATAAATACCTTCAGGCGATCGTCTGATCCAGCCGCAAAAGACGCAAGGTAAGGAACGATCGCTTCGTCTCTTGTCCTGAACCATACACTGCCAATGCATCTGAAACTTGGTGGCATTAGTCGCGATTGTGTTGTTGGCCACGGACGGGGTTCGCGGTCGGAGTGGATCCCGGTGTCGAACACCACACGTGGCATTGCACCTGCTGTACCTTCGCCGCTAGACTGTTATGGCTGGTGAGAGTTCACGGCTACTGACTCATCGGCCACCGGACGATTCAGACCAGAATCTTTGCGGAGGCAAAGTTGCCGCCGGGAAGTCGATCGTTCGTAGTTGTGTAATGCGAAAGTGGCGGAATTGGCAGACGCACTAGCCTTAGGAGCTAGCGGAGAGATCCATGAGGGTTCGAGTCCCTCCTTTCGCACCAACCGTACTCCATCCTCAGCTTGTACTGCGCCTAACCACAGCGGGCATAGAGTGCTCGCTACTTCCCACAGTTTGCTCAGCCTGCGGCCCGCCCTGACAGAGTAAGCTGAGGTAACTATGAGCCCAACTCCGCAACAGCCCCAGATGAATGTCGTTCAGACTCCGGACTATCGCGAGTCCTACGCCAACAGCGTGCAGGTGCGCGTAAGCGTGTGGGACTTCTCGCTGGTCTTCGGCCTTGCCTCCAGCGACAGCCCTGACCAGGTCACGATTCGCAACCACCAGGCGATCTTTCTTAGCCCGCAACAGGCCAAGGCCCTCTGGAACGTGCTGGGGCAAAACCTCTCCCAATATGAACAGGCCTTCGGCGCGCTCAACCTCGAACCGCAGAACATGAGCTTCCCGCAGGGGCCGGTTAATTAGCGTTGCCGGAGGTGGTGGGGGGCGCCTCGAATCCCGCCGTTGATCTGGCGTGCGCAGGAGGAAAGCCGACAGCGCCACCAATCTGCGGCAAAAGTCATGGGTTCAAAAATACATTCTCCAGGGGCTAAAGCCCCATTGATCGCTGAGGCGTTACGACACGACTAAAGTCGTGCCCTTTCAAGGCTGGATTTTTGCGGCAGGCTGCTAAGAAGCCATATTCATGAGCAAGCGATTGCGTCTGAGAACGATCATCGAGCCGCGCATGGACGCACCATTCCCGCTGTGGATGGTGTTTCCCGTCATCTTTGCGTTGCTGTACGTCAGTCACTTTTCATTGCTGCGCCTGCCCTATTATTGGGACGAGGCCGGTTACTACATTCCCGCCGCATGGGACTTTTTCCGCACTGGCTCCCTCATCCCTACCACCACGATGTCGAATGCGCATCCGCCGCTGCCCAGCGTTTACCTGGCGCTTTGGTGGAAACTCTCCGGCTTCTACCCGGAGGTGACCCGGGAAGCCGTATTGATGATCGCCTCGATCGGCCTTCTCGCGGTGTGGAGACTCGCGCATCGTGTCGCCGGTTCCGGCCAGGTGGCCTTCTGGACAGTCGTTCTGACGGCGTTGTACCCCATCTGGTTTGCACAGAGCACGCTCGCCCAGGCCGACATCTTTGCTGCAGCGTTCTCTCTCTGGGGATTGGTTTACGCATTGCCCGACGGCGATCGCAAGCCGCGTATTGCCGCCGTGTGGTTCACCGCTGCCGTGGTTTCGAAGGAAACCGCCATCGTGATTCCGATGACGCTGGCGGTTATGGCGCTGGTGGATGGATTTCGATCAGCACGGCCTGAGAAGAAGGGCTGCTGGATCGATGCCGCCTGGTTTGCTGCCTGTGCTCTTCCGCTGATCGGGTGGTACGGCTGGCATTTCGCCAAAACGGGGTTCGTTTTTGGAAATCCGGAGTTTCTGAAGTACAACGCACAGGCCAACCTCGAACCGGCGCGCTTTCTGGCGGCCTTCGGACACCGTCTTCTCCATCTCACGGCACACATGAATATGTTTGTGCCGTCGCTGCTGACCGTCGCCGCCATGATGCTAAGGCCACGCCTTGACCGGGAAGGCCACGAGCGTCCTCGGATCAGCGCCGCGGTTTTGTGGCGCATCTTTTTTATCCTGCTCGCGAACGTGACGTTGTTCAGCATCCTGGGGGGCGCACTGCTGACCCGTTACCTGCTGCCCATGTATCCGCTGGTCCTGCTGGTTGCTGTTTCTACTTTTTCGCGCCGCGTTCCGTTTTGGCAGGCGCTTGCTCTCTTCTCGGCGTCGGCGTTTATCGCGGGCCTCTTCATCAACCCGCCTTACCGCTTTGCACCGGAAGACAACCTGGAATATGCGCGCGTGGTTCGGTTGCACTTGGCCGGCATCACGCAACTCAACAAGCACTACGCCGGATCCACCGTTCTTTCCGCATGGCCCGTCACCGACGAACTAACCAAGCCGGAACTGGGTTACGTAACGACGCCCTACCAGGTCTACCGTCTCGAGGATTTCACCTCAGAAGAGATCGATCGCGCTGCGGATGATCCCGGTGGGTATTCGACAGCCCTCGTCTTTTCGACAAAATACGATCCTCCATCGTTGCTGCTGAGCCTGGGACCGAAGAGCGAAGCCCTCGACAAGAAGTACTTTGGCCTGCATCACGACCTGCCCCCCGAAGCAATTGCCCTGCGCCTGCATGGGACGTTGAACTGGGAGCGCGAAGACCATGCTCAGTGGATCGCTTTGATCCGATTCAACCGGCAGTTTGAAGCCCACGTCGAGTTGCCGAGCCCCGCACGCTAGTCTGAACGACACCTTCGAGACACTGCGATGAATGGGCGGAAACACCTATAATCAAGCCTGTTGTGCTCATTCTGATTCGATTTCGCGAATGGATGCGGTCGGTGCCTGGGTGCGCCGGATTTTTGCTGCTTGCCAGCCTGGCGCTGCATGCCAATGCAAATGCGCAGGCTGTCGACGCCGGAAACGCAGGAAAAAACCGAATTCTGCTGGTCCTGCCCTTCGACAACGGAACTGGACAGCCCAACCTCGAATGGATTCGCGAAGCGGCTCCCGAAATTCTCGATGCGCGCTTTGCTTCCGCAGGCTTTGCGCCCATGCGACGCGAGGACCGCATGTATGCGCTCGATCACCTTGGTTTGCCGCAGCAGTTTCAGCCCTCGCGGGCCAGTGCCCTCAAGCTGTCGCAGACGCTCGATGTCGACTCCATCATTGTCGGAAGCTATCGCATGGAGGGGACCGGCATCGTGGCAGAGGCGCGCGTTCTTGATGTTCCCCACCTGCGCATGAGCGACGCGGTGATGGCGCGTGGCGAGATGCGCGACCTGATTGCCATCTTTGATTCGCTGGCGTGGCGCCTGACCCGCATCATGGATCCGGGATTCAACGTTGCGCAGGATACGTTTCTTGCCGCCGGGGCTGGGCTCCGCCTCGACTCGTTCGAGCAGTACATTCGCGGTATCTCCGAGCCGGACCAGCAGGAGCGCGAGCGTCATTTGAAGCAAGCCGTCACTCTCAGTCCGAATTTCAGCCCGGCATGGATCGCGCTCGGCCGCGAAGACTTCAACGGACAGCAATACGATGAAGCGGCCTCATCGTTCGCAAAGGTGAGTCCAAACGATCCGGATGTTCTGGAAGCAGGCTTTTATCGCGGTCTGTCCCTGCTCTACTCCGGTTCATACAAGCAGGCAGAGGATGCCTTTGCGGGAGTGGCGCGCGAACTGCCGCTAGGCGAGGTACTGAACAACGAGGGCGTCGCTGTAAGCCGGCAGAATCATGATGGCACCGGCTTGTTTGTGCAGGCGGCTGCGGCTGACCCGAATAATGCCGACTACCATTTCAACCTCGCCGTGAGTCTCAAGCGACATGGTTCCGAGCCAAATGCTTTGAACGAGCTGAGCCAATGCCTGAAACTTCGCCCCAGCGACACGGAGGCTCAGCAAGTGCTCGCCGCGTGGAAGGCTCCCAAATCCACGGATGGCGATGATGCCGGAGAACCGCTCGAACGTATTGTGCGTACCTTTGATGCGGCTGCATTCAAGCAGGCGGCGGTGGTGATGGATCAGATGGAGGCAACCCGCCTGGCTGCGCTTCCAGCCCATGACCGCGCTGTCAAACTTGCTGCGCAGGCCAAAGACTATTTCAACCGCGGACTGCTTCTTGAAGCCGAGCGGTTGTACCAGGCAGCCGATGCGGATGATGGTTTGCTCGCCGATGGCCATGCCGGATTGGCAGCGGTTCGCGAGCGCACAGGCGACGTGAACGCAGCCCGAAGAGAAGCAATTGAGGCGTTGAAGCTTTCGCCTTCACTGGATGCCTACCTGGTGCTGGGAAGGCTGGATCTGGCGGCGAACCACATGGACGACGCGAGCCGCAATGTTGGAGAAGCGCTGAAAATCGATCCCGGCAGCGCTACAGCAAAAGAGCTGAATCGGGAGATCGAGGCGAGGTCCGAGAAGAAACCGTAACGATTGGAGCGAGCGATGCTTCGGCACGTTGATGGATTCAAGTTCCGCGAACTCTTCAGCCTGATTGCAATGATCGGGCTCGGATGTGCCGGGGCCGTGCGCGCACAGCAGCCGGTGGTTGACAAACTTGTCCTCGACGACACGATTCAGTCGGTCAGTGCAGGCTTGCTGGAACGTGCCATTGCGCGCGCCAACAGCCAGGGTGCCACGGCATTGCTGATCGAGATCAATACACCGGGCGGGCTGGTCGATTCCATGCGCACCATGGCAGGCGCGATCCTCAGTTCCCGCGTACCTGTCGTCGTCTATGTTGCCCCTGCGGGAGCGCGGGCGGGCTCTGCGGGATTTTTCCTGCTGGAAGCGGCTGACATCGCCGCTATGGCGCCCGGAACGAATGCGGGCGCAGCACACGTTGTCTTTGAAGGCGGAAAGCCCGATGAAGTTTTGAGTCAGAAGGTGGAGAACGACGCTGAGGCATTCCTGCGGTCCTATGTGGCTAAACGCAATCGCAACATTGAAGCAGCGATTGCTGCAGTTGCATCGTCACACTCTTACACCGCAGAAGAGGCGTTGGATCAGCACCTCATCGATGTGATCGCGCCCAATGATGCGCAGCTGCTCGACACAATCGACGGGCGCCAGATCACTCTCATAGATGGCTCAAAGCTCACGCTGCACACAAAGAATGCGCAAATCGAAGTTGTGCAGCCCACCATGCGCGAGAATCTTCTCGGTTGGCTGGTTAACCCGAACATCGCGCTTCTGCTGCTGGTGGGCGGAGCCCTGCTGATCTATCTCGAATTCAACACGCCGGGAACGATCGTGCCGGGTGCCCTGGGAACATTAATGGTACTGCTAGGCATCTTCGCTCTCGACCTGCTGCCCATTCGCTTTACGGCAGTTTTATTGCTGATTGCGGCATTTGCGCTGATGTTCCTCGAAGCGAAGTTTGGCGGGCACGGGGCGCTCGCATTGACGGGGATTGTTTGCCTGGCGTTTGGGATGTTGACGCTGATTGCCGCACCGATCCCAGAGCTCCAGATTCGTCCCTGGGTGGCGATTGGCGTGAGTGTCGGATTCGGGGGTATTACCGTCTTTCTGGTGCGCCTAGCGTGGCGCGCACGTCGACTAAAAGCTCTCCTGGGAGCTGATGCACTGATCGGCAGCACAGCCTCGGCGATGGAAGCGCTTGCACCGGAGGGTCACGTACTGGTGGAGGGCGAGATCTGGAACGCGGTGGCTAGCGAACCGGTTCCCGTTGGTTCACGATTGCGCGTGGTGGGGCACGAACAATACCTGTTGCGGGTCGCGCCCCTCGATCAGGGCAAAGCCCCGCAAACCGCTGCTTAGAGCACGCGAGAGTACAATCCGTGCTGAGTGAAGGAAATGAAATGCTGACTCCGATTCTGATTGTCGTCGCGATTTTTGCCTTGTATCTCATCAATTCAATCAAGATTCTGCGCGACTATGAGCGCGCGGTTATTTTCCGTTTTGGTCGAGCCTTGACGCCTCCGAAAGGCCCGGGAATCATTGCGGTTTTCCGGCCAATGGACCAGATGGTGCGCATCTCGCTGCGGCAGGAAGTGCTGGAAGTTCCGGCCCAGGATGTCATCACGCGCGACAACGTGACGCTGAAGGTAAATGCAGTCGTTACTTTGTATGTCGTCGATCCCAATGCCGCGGCCATCAAGGTTGCGAATTATGTCTACCAGACTTCTCAATTTGCGCAGACAACGTTGCGCTCCGTTCTGGGGGAAGTGGAACTGGACGAGCTTCTCAGCCATCGCGACAAGCTGAACTTGAAGATCCAGACCATCATTGATCAACGCACGGAGCCGTTCGGCGTGAAGGTGATCTCGGTCGAAGTCAAGCAGGTGGATCTGCCGGAGCAGATGCTGCGCGCCATGGCGAAGCAGGCAGAGGCAGCGCGCGAAGCCCGCGCGAAGGTCCTTCACTCACAGGGCGAGTTCGACGCGGCGCAGAAACTCGTGGACGCGGCTGCCCTGCTGGCGACACAGCCTCTTACGCTACAACTTCGCTATCTGCAGACGCTCACCGAAATCGGCGTCGAAAAGAACACAACCATCGTGTTCCCGTTGCCCATTGAACTGATGCAAATGCTGAACAAGCTGACACCAGCCTCAATGCCTCCGAAGCCCGCGAGTGACAACACCTAGAACTGAGTGCCGCAAGAATTCATCGAGTGAATTCCTGATTTCAAAGGCGAAGAATGATTCGAGACTTCAGCAAGGATGAAATGGAAGGCGCCGAGAGCGGCCAGGACACCGAACTCACGCTCAGCGGCGGTACACTCTTCGTCCTCGCATCTGGGCTGCTGGTTCTCTGCACGATCTGTTTCAGCATCGGGTACTTTGTTGGCCATCGCACTTCGGCGGTGTCGGCGGCGGTGTCGTCGCCATCCCGAGACTCGAAGCCACTCCCCGTACCAACCGGTTCAGGCTCCAAGCCTGGAGCGGCCGGGCAGCCGCCTGTGCGGGCTCAGGCAGTTGATACGGCGGATGTCTCCAGCGATCCATCGAGAAGCACGAGATCGCCGATCGAGTCCCAAGCTGCTGTCGTAGCCGGTAATCGAGGCAATCCGCAGTCTCAGGTCCAGCCGGCAGTTGGTTCCCCGGTGCATCCTGCACTTGTCGGACAAACGAGTGGAGCACAATCCTCTTCCGTTCTTCAGGTGCAACCGGCGATCACGCAGGTCCAGGGGTGGATGGTGCAGATTGCCGCAGTATCGCATTCCGAGGATGCGGAAGTGCTTGTGAATGCGCTGCGCAAGCGGGGTTACACCGCTACCGCGCGACGCGAAGTAGGCGACAACCTCATCCACGTGCAGACTGGTCCCTTTGCGAATCGCAATGATGCAAATGCGACGCGCCAAAAGCTGCTGAACGACGGCTATAACGCCATCGTCGAATAGCGTGAGGAGTCTAGGTACGCATCCACTCGGGCAGGCCTGAAGCGATCGCAGTGCGTACGGCAGCCATCAGATCTTCTCGTGATGCGTAGTCGGCCGGAAAAATCGGCGGATGAAACGTGACATGCGCAATGCCGGGGCGAATGCGCATGCTGCCCTTCGACATCATTGTCTCCGTGCCCCAGATGGACACTGGAATACATGGCGCTCCGGTCTCCTGCGCCAGATAGAAAGGCCCCTTCTTGAAGGGAAGCATGCGCCCATTCTTCGACCGTGTTCCTTCAACAAACGTGGTGATGTGCACACCCTTCGCAAGAACCTGGCGCGCGGCTGCGATACTTTCCTGCGCGCTTTCCTTGCGGCCGTCACGGTCGACGGGGATGAACTCGCCTTGCCTGAATCCCCAGCCAAGCACAGGCACGTGCATCAATGATCGTTTGAGAAACGCAGATGTCCGACCCGGAATGTTGGGAATCAGCGCCGGCGGGTCCAGGTTCGAAACATGGTTTGCCATGAAGATACACGCAGTGTTCGACGGAACGTTTTCGCGTCCCTTCACCTCGATATGAATGCGCGCAAGAAAGTACCCGATCCTGACGATCATCTGCGTCGCGTTGTACAGCGGCAGAACATTGCCGGTAAGAATCGACCAGGGAATGAAAATGATTGCAGTGGGAACGCCTAGAATGACGAAAGTGATGAGGAGCAGCAGTGAGGCGATCATGGCGGGCTTTCGCGATCAGTCCTGGCTAGCTCTGAGCCGCGCAGGAAGTTTCTCATAGATATCGTCGAAGCCGCCGTTGGAGAGGATGGCGACCACATCGCCGGATTTCAATCGTGGCGCGATGCTCTCGACGATCTCGGTTGCATCCGGATGCAGTTCGGCCGGCGTTCCGGCAGTATTCAGCGCGTCGACAACGTCCTCGGGGTGAAGCCGCTCCGCATCTGGAATGCGCTGCTGCTGATAGACGCCTGCCATCATCACGCGATCTGCCAGCCGCAGGCTCGCAATCAGATCGTTCTCCAGTACCTTGCGCCGCAGTGTATTCGAGCGCGGCTCCAGCACGGCCCAAATGCGTGAATCGGGATACACCGAACGCAGGGCACGGAGCGTCTCTCGAATCGCCGTGGGATGGTGCGCAAAATCATCGATGATGGTGATGCCGCGGATAACATCTCGAACTTCGAGGCGCCGCTTCACGCTTTTGAAACTGGCGAGGGCTGAGCGGATCGCTTCCCTGCGAATGCCCGGGCCGGCGGCTAATGCTGCTGCCGCCGTCGCATTCAGCGCATTGTGTTCGCCTGCAAGTTGCATCTCCAACTCCGACCAGAGCTCGCCATGTAGCCAAACCTCCCACTTTGTCTTGCCGTCTGCGTGTCGCAGGTTGCGAATCTGCCAGTCGGATTCTGCTTTAAATCCGTAGCGTTCAACGCGACAAAAGGCTTTGCTGATGCACTCGTCAACATTCGGGCTGCCGTCAAACGCAACCAGCAGGCCACGACGCGGCACAAGGTTAACAAGCCGCTTGAATGCGACCTTCACCGCTTCGAGATCGGCGTAAATGTCGGCGTGGTCAAACTCCACGTGGGTGAGGATGAGCGCGTCAGGAAAGTAGTGCAGAAATTTGGGTCCCTTGTCGAAGAACGCTGTGTCGTATTCGTCGCCTTCGATGATGAACGTATGCGTGGGACGAAGCTGAAAACTGCTGCCAAAGTTTTCAGCGACGCCGCCGATCAGGAATGATGGCTCGAGCGCAGCGTCTTCGTGTGATGCGACCTGATAAATCCACGACAACATGCTCGTCGTCGTCGTCTTGCCATGGGTTCCTGCTATGACGAGCGACTCGCGGCCCTTCAGGAACTCCTCGCGCACTAGCGCGGCCATCGAGGTAAAAGGGATTCGCTCGTCGAGCACGCGCTCCACTTCGGGATTGCCGCGGGAAAGCGCGTTTCCAATGACCACGAGGTCGGGCGCAGGATCGAGGTTCGATTCCGAATAAGGTTCGAGCACTGGAATCCCGAGTGAATGCAACAAGTCGCTCATCGGCGGATAGGCGGCCTTGTCTGAGCCCGAAATGCGATGACCCTCAAGTTGAAGCAGGCCAGCAAGCGAGGCCATTGCCGTACCGCATATGCCGGTGAGATGAATGTGTTTGCGCGAGACAGTCACGATTGCACCGCCGGTTCAAGCAACGAGAGTTCAGCTTCACTGCCAGCGCGCAGTTCGGCCTCGATGCCGAAGATCAACGTGACGTTCTGACGCGAGACGTGACCGCTGCGCAATCCGAAGGCGATGGGAACGTCAATGCCGTTGAGCGCGGAAAGGATCGCGTCTTCGAGCAGATTGTCTGGCGCACCTGGCGAGGTGCAGTCGAGCATTTCACCGAAGATGATGCCACGCACCCCTTCGAGCTTTCCGGCCTGCCGCAGCTGCCAAAGCATCCGGTCAACTTGGTAAGGCTTTGCTCCCACATCCTCGATAAAGAGCAGCTTGTTTTCCGTGGCAGGCTCCCAGGGTGTTCCAATCAAGGCGGCCAGAATGCTGAGGCATCCACCGTAGAGCGTGCCGCGTGCTGAACCGGGCTTGAGAGTGCGCATGCCTTCCGCGCCTCCGATGGAGTACGGTCGGCCCGCGAGTGCCGCCTTTAAGCTTTCGAGATGCACGCCATCCTCAAGGTAAAAATCCGCAGCAACCATCGGGCCGTGAAATGCAGGAAGCCCGAGCTGATCCAGAAGCCAAAGCTGCAAGCCCGTCATGTCGCTGTAGGCAAAGAAGGGTTTCGGATGGTTCACGATAAGCGCAAGATCCACGGCTTCCAGAAGGTAATTTGAACCATAGCCACCGCGTATCGCTGCCACGAAACTTGTTTCAGGGTCCGCAAACGCCGCGTGCAAATCCGCGACCCGCTCTTCAGGTATTCCCGCGAAGAACAGGGGACCGCGCGCCCGCGTATGTGCTCCAAGACGCGGCACGTATCCGAGCTTGCGAAGCCGTTCCACGCCCCGGTCGACCCGTTCGGGAATTGCGAAGGATGCGGGCGAGATGACGCTGACACCGGCGCCCGACTGAATCGGGACGAGGCTCATGAGCGGCTTTGATCTGGACGTCATCCGCTCCACGCCTCACCGCGCGCGATCAATGTTGCGGGCCCGGTCAGTTCCAGTTCGCTGCCAACCCCTCGCCAACTCACCGTCTGTGTTCCTCCCGGCGATACTACGCGCAGGGGAGATGTACACGTATGAAACGCAATCGCAGCGGTCGCGGATGCGGAAGTCCCGGTTCCCGAAGAAGTCGTGGGGCCAACGCCACGCTCGAAGATGCGGATTTCGATCTCCCCCGGACCTACGATGCGCACGTACTCAACATTGGTCTGGTGTAGAAAATCGGCGTGGCCGCAGATTTCAGCGCCAAGTGCCTGCCACGCATTCCCGGCGACTGAGAAGTCCGGGTTCTCGACGAAGATTACGAAATGCGGATTCCCAGTAGAGACCGCGATTCCTTCCACCGCACGGCCGTTTGCCAGCGATACAATCTTGCGGGCCGCACTTGGAATTCCCATGCCCGTCGTGACTTCGACCGAGTAGCCGTCCTCAGCGAGGACATTGTTGATCCGGCAGATTCGAAGGCCGGCATCCGTCTCAATGCGCAACTCATCGCCAATCTTTGCGCCGATCATCGCGCTCATCCACGCGGCGACGCAGCGGGTTCCGTTACCGCTGATTTCCGCAATCGAGCCGTCTGCGTTGTGAAGCCGCACTCGTCCGGACTTGGAGCCGGTCCAGGCAAAAAACTCTATACCGTCCGCACCGATGCCCGTGTTGCGCGCGCAAAGGTGACGCGTCAATTCCGCCCAGTCGCGTTTGGCTGCTGAATCTTCGGTCACGATCAGAAAATCATTGCCGCATGCATGCGCCTTGGCAAAGGGAATCAATCTTCCTCCGGATCGCGGAAATTGAGCAGTTCGTTGATCGCCGGCTCCGAGAGGAGCCTGCCGCGTATACGCTCATGCTGCTTCTTGGTTGCCACGATGGTAAAGCTTACGCGCTGCAGATCGCCAATCGCATTTGTCGCAAAGTCGGCCAACCGTTCGCCTGCCTTATCCATCGCGTCGAGAATCGAGCGAAGCATCGCCGTCTGATCGTCTCCGCGCGCTTCATATACGAGCGAATAAATTTTGATGTTAGCTCGGCGTTCAAGAAAGCCGACCAGTTCGAGAGAGACAATCACGATCACAGTGGCTACCGCGGCGGCGGCAAGCAGTCCCGCGCCACACGCCATGCCGATGGATGCGACTACCCATACGCTGGCAGCACTGGTAAGGCCGCTGATGCGGCTGCGGTTGTGAATGATCAATCCCGCGCCAAGAAAGCCGATGCCCTGCACGATATTCGACGCCACCTGGCCCTTGTTCGGGCTACCATCGCCTGCGAGCACAGCTGAAAGCAATGTGAAGAAAGCCGCGCCCAGGCAGATGAGGAGATTGGTACGAACGCCGGCAGAGCGGCGCTTCACCTCGCGCTCGAGGCCGATGATTCCACCCAGTGCAGATGCAGTGAGCAGGCGGCTGATGGCTCCATTGACCACGACGGTCTGCTGAAGCCAGCTGAAGTCGAAAGGCGCCGAAATGTTGGCCAACATCGCGTGCATGGCTGCCACCTTGGCTGATGCTATCACCGCTCCGCAGCTTTGGTGACTGGCGGGGTATCGGAGACGTAAACCGTGCCAGATTTCTGTCCCGGACAATTGAAACGCTGGACCAATTTGAGCCCCTCGGGATGAGCCTTTACCGCGCGGTCGATATCGTCGTCATCGAAAGCAACCACGATTGCGGCGTGCGTGGCGGGTGCAGCCAACGCCTCGGAGAAATACTCCTTGTCACTCTCGTTGATCGTCTGCCGCAGCGGGATACCCGTAAACGACACCAGATTTGGATAAACCGATGTGCCCATCAAAACCGGTGCGCCAGGCCGCGTCGCCAGCAGCGTGCGCAGGACTGGGGGTATTTCGACTTCGAAGGCGCGGCGGGACTCGAGATTCTTGGTGCCTTCCACATACGTCAATGGATGATCGCGAAGAACTGCCCATGCGTTGAGGGCAACGATAGCGTAGAGCGCTGCGGCCGCGAAAGGCACAAGGTTTCGCTTGAATTCCCGAAAAATCGCGATCACGAATTGCGCCACGAATCCCAATCCGAGGGCGAAGGCCGGGAGCATTTCCATTCCATAACGCGTGTTGTACCAGGAGTGCGGCCACCACACGGGAAGAAAAATCGGCACAGAACCGAATGCAATCGAATACGCGTAGAAGGGAATTGGCAGCCACAACAACAGAGTCCATTGGAATGCGCGCCGACGCGTCGTGAGCCATCCCCACGCGGTGCCCAGCATCGCAAGGGTCAGCGTGAAGTTGCCCCATGATTCCGCGGTGGCGTCCATCTTGGCACACTTGACGAAAAATAGGAGCGATACCCATGGATTATGCCATCCCGGATGCGGCGGTCCTGACCCTGATGTCGCGGTCCGTATTTCGATCGCCGCCGCAGAATATGGACCGCGCGCGAAGTCGAGCCAATCTCCGAAGACGACAGCGTTGTACGCGAACCAAACCAGCGGCGCCGCAACCACAGCAGCACTTGCGATCCAGAAGGTACGCGAGCGAAGGGTGCTGGTGCGAAGCTGCACGATGCCGACGGAAGTCCACGCCAGGAGGGCCAGGATCCAGCCGTCATACCGCGTAAAAACTGCCGCCACGAGAACCAGCGCGATGCCGCATAACAAGCGCGCCGCGCGAGGCGGATCGTTGTTGAGGGCTCCGCGCCACTCCACCAGCCACACTGCGAGCCAGATCATTTCGCAGAGAAACAGCGGCTCCGTCATCGCCGTGGTCTGCATGTAAAGCAGGTTCGCGTTTAACGCAAAAAATGCGAGAGCCACAATGGCCGCGGAGGGGCGCAGCCAGTGGCGGGCGAGACGATAGACTCCTGCACAGCCCGCAATATACGCCAGTGCCGAAGGAATCATCCCCGCAATACCGTTGGCCCACCACGCGTATACCGCGACGAAGGGGATCATGAGCAGATGGGGCAGGGGAAGCCAGACTGAGCCGAGTTGCGACAGGCCGGGCCGATGCGAATCGAAAACGCGCCGCGCAATGTGGAGGTGAGCAACGGCGTCTCCGTAATTGAGCATCGCACCGTGGCGCCAGCTCCACAGGCTCGCAAGCGCAGACATAACGACCGAAGACGCCGCCACCACCAGCCACTCATTGCGGCTGATGGGGCGGCGAATCGGTTCTTCAGTCAAGGTGGGTCAACTCGCGGAACAGTTTGAAGCGGTGGTCGATCTCTTCGCGTGTCAACTCCTGCAATCGCTCCGTTCCAAACCGCTCAACGGTGAATGAGCCCATGACGGAGCCATAGAACATGGCGCGCCGGAAGGCGCCGGGCGTGAGTTCACGCTGCGAGGCCAGATAGCCGAAGAATCCGCCGGCGAAGCTGTCGCCAGCCCCCGTGGGGTCAGTGACCTGCTCAAGAGGAAAGGCGGGAGTTTTGAAGGTGCGTGACTCGGGGGCGCCGGGAATCGCCTTGTGGAAGAGCGTTGCTCCATACTCGCCATGCTTGACTACGAGCATGCGCGGGCCCATCTCCATCACGGCGCGAGCTGCGAGGACGAGATTACTGTTGTCGGCGAGCATGCGCGTTTCGGTGTCGTTGATGAGGAGGATGTCGAGGCCTTTGAGCACTTCGAGGAGTGCGGGCTTGTGGTCCTTGATCCAGTAATTCATGGTGTCGCCGGCAACCAATTTAGCGTTGGGCGTAGCTTCACGAACACGGCGCTGGAGAACAGGATCGATGTTTGCGAGGAACAGAAACTGCGAATCGCGATACGCGTCGGGGATTTTGGGTTCGAAGCCCGCAAAGACATTGAGATCGGTTTGGAGCGTGCGGGCCTCGTTGAGATTCTCAAGGTACGAGCCTTGCCAGAAGAAAGTTTTGCCGGGCGCATGCTGGATGCCGGTGGTGTCGATCTTGTGGGCATCGAAGACGGCTTGCTCGCTCGCGCTGAAGTCTTCGCCGACGACGGCGATAACGCGGACGTCCGTGAAAAAGCTTGCGGCGAGCGAAAAGTAAGTGGCGGCGCCGGCGAGACAGCGCTCTTTGCGCCCCGACGGTGTCTCGACAGTGTCAAAGGCGACGCTGCCCACAACGGTAATTGCCATGCAAAATCCTCTCTGGGGTGATGAATTGATGAATAGATAAACTCGTGTTACCAGCCGAGATACTTGCCGAAAAGTAGCTTCAGCCGTTCTTTGGCGGCGGCTGGAATTGCATCCTGCTGCGTGAGTACAGCGAACTTCGCTGCCGAGGCGCACGCGCAGGTCCGTTCCGCCGGCATGGCGGCAACCGCGGCCTTCACGACCTTGCAGGCGTTCTCGGCATTCTGGTGTAATACCGCGACGATCTCTTCAATCGTCACTGCATCGTGACCCTCGCGCCAGCAATCGTAGTCGGTCACCATGGCGACGGTGGCATAGCAGATCTCCGCTTCGCGCGCGAGCTTTGCTTCCTGCAGGTTGGTCATGCCGATCACATCTGCGCCCCAGCTGCGGTAGAGATTCGATTCTGCCTTGGTGGAGAACTGCGGGCCTTCCATGCACACGTACGTGCCGCCTAGTTTGCCCACGACACCGACGCTTTTGCAGCCTTGTTCTGCTGCCTTGGCAACTATCGAACACACCGGGTCACCGAACGCTACGTGGCCGACGATGCCATCGCCAAAGAACGTTGAGATGCGGTGAAACGTGCGATCGATGAACTGGTCGGGGATCACGAAGTCTGTCGGTTTGTGCTCTTCCTTGAGGGATCCGACTGCAGAGACCGAGAGAATGCGCTCTACACCAAGCTTTTTGAAGGCGTAGATGTTGGCACGGAAGTTCAGTTCCGAGGGCAGAATCCGGTGGCCGCGGCCATGGCGCGCAAGGAACGCGACCTTGCGCCCTTCAAGTTCGCCGAGCACGAACGGGTCGGACGGTTCGCCAAAGGGTGTTTCAATCTTTTCTTCGTGGACGTTGGTAAATCCGGGCATCGAATAGAGCCCGCTGCCGCCAATAATCCCGATCTCTGCCTGAGGCAATGTCGCTCCCATCAACAGGCAATTGAATCGCCTGTCTGATTGATTCAACAAACACTTCAGTATAAAGGTCGAGAGTGACTCGGACTGAATGCGAACCTGGGCGCGTGCGGTCGGATTTACGTGATCACAGCCGCTCCGGTGGCTTCGCGAATGCGCTTGTCTGCCATTTCGCGGACGCTCCAGCCGGCAATCAGCAGGCTGGGTGACTGCGTTGGGTGCACTTTCCCTAACTTGCCAAGAGTGGTTCGCTGCACCTGCTGCCCCGGCTGCGCGGCGTGGGAGACGATGGCACAAGGAAAATCGGCAGGCAGGCCTTCGTCAAGCCATTCAAGTGCCAGCAAAGTGAGATCGCGACCCGGCATGTAAACCACGCGGGTAGCATCTTCGATCTCCGGAATCGGCGCATCATTATGGGATTGAGCGTGATGGCCGGTCGAGAAGATCACGTTTGAAGCCCCATTGCGATCGGTGAGCGAGCAGGGAATTGCCGCCGCAGCCGCGAAAGCCGCCGTGATTCCGGGCACGACTTCGAAGGCTACTCCAGCATCCGTCAGCGCTTTCATTTCTTCAGCCGCGCGCCCGAAAATCAGAGGGTCGCCGCACTTCAGTCTCACCACGCGGCGACCAGCCTGGGCATGAGTAATCATCAGAGCATGAATCTCTTCCTGCGTAATGTTCTTCGTGCCGCAGCGCTTGCCGACGTTTACGACTTCTGCGGATGTTGCGGTCAACTCAAGAATCGGCGGGGGAACAAGATCGTCATGCAGGATGACATCAGCGGACTGAATGAGTCGCAGCGCTTTCACCGTAAGGAGGTCCGGGTCGCCCGGTCCTGCGCCGACAAGGAACACTTTGCCTTCGTCGCTTTGTTCGGATCGGCCTGAGGCCGAATGGTTTGAAATGTGCGAAGGTGTCGAACTTGAATCGAAAAACTGGCGCTCCGCCACCCCATGGAGCAAGGCCTTGCGGGCCTCGCCTGGGGGAAGCGTCGCTAGAACTTCACGCCTGAACTCGCCGAGATTTTTGAGCCATGGTCCGATATCCGCTGACAACCGCGCATCGATTTCACGCCGAAGACGCTGTGCAACTGCCGGGCTTTCGCCTGCTGTCGAGATCGCAATCTGCAGATCGCCCCGTCGAACCACCGATCCAAAATAGAAATCACAATGTGGTGGGTCATCCACGCTGTTCACCAGAATTCCCCGGCGAACCGCCTCGCGATAAACCGTCGCATTCACTTCCGGATCGTCCGTCGCCGCAATCACCACGAAGTTGCCGTCGAGATCATTCCCATCAAAGCGTCGCCGAATCCATTCCAGCCGGTTCTCACGGGCAAGTTGCTGAATCTCCGGCTTTGCCTCCGGTGCAATCACGCGCAGGCGCAGTCCCGTGATCAGAAGGCTGTTGATCTTTTCGAGCGCCACGTTGCCCGCGCCCACCACCAGCCCTGGCTGTCCATCGAGTTTCAGAAAAATCGGCAGTAAGCTCATGGCAACCTCAGTCTGCTACGGCGTGGGGCACGCGGCCCGAGGGTAGATCGCGCTCAACCGGTGCGAGGATTTCTCCAGCAAGGTAGCCGCGCAACTCGTCGTTTGTGTGGCGCGCGAACCATGCACGCAGATTTTCGTCGCCATCGCGCGTGAGCAAATACCTGCGGAGCAGGCGCGCGATCGCTTCGGGAACATGCGAGGCGGGCGTGCGATATCCGACTGGTCGCGCAATACCCGCGTGTTGTCCGACCGATCCGCCGAGACAGAAGTAGTAGGCATCCACAAGCTTGCCCTCGTGCTTGATCTTCTTCCCCTCGATGCCGATATCGGCAATCCAGTGCTGTCCACATCCATTCGGGCATCCGGTTACGTGCAGCCGCAGCTGCTGATCAAACTGCGGAACTCGCTCCTCAAGTTCGTCCACCAGCCAACGCGTGAAGCCTTTCGTTTCCGTGATAGCCAACTTGCAGAATTCTGTCCCTGTGCACGCGACAGCGCCGCGCCAGAAAGGCGAGCCTTCCACATGAAGTCCGATAGTCCCAAGTTCGCGCACAAGGTCCCCAGCTTTCTCGGTCGGCACATCGATGAACAGCAGGTTCTGCGAAACGGTGGCGCGCAGGGCGCCGCTGCCATACTTGTCGGCCAGGTCGGCTGCTGCTTCCAGTTGTTCTCCCGTCAGCCGGCCTCGCAGCACTGAGGCTCCTACATAGCTCAATCCAGGCTGCCGCTGGCGGTGAATACCAACATGATCGCGAAGTGTCTCGTCCGGCACTTCCTCATCGACTCCGGGCGCCAGCACGAAATCAAGGCGCGATTGCAACTCGCTGAGGAAGCTCTTCGCCGTCCAGCCCTCTTTCATAAAGAGATATTTCAGCCGCGCCCGGTCGCGACTCTCACGCAAAACTTGCTGATCGCGGAATATCTCCGTGATCGTCTTCACTACGGCCACCGCCTGTTCAGGAAGAACGAACGCATCGAGCCGGACGGCAAGATGCGGCTCGTTGGAAAGCCCTCCGCCGACGCGCACCGTGAATCCGACCTGGCCATCACGCTTCACAGGCGTTAGCGCAATGTCATTGATTTCGGGATAGGAGCACCAGGTGGGGCAGCCCGTCACGGAAATCTTGAACTTGCGGGGCAGATTGTAGAAATCAGAATTCGCGGTCAGCAGATTCGCAATTTCGAGCGCAATCGGCGAGGCATCGATCAACTCGTCGTGATCTACGCCGGCAAGGGGGCAGCCCGTTACGTTGCGCACCACGTCGCCGCAAGCGCCCTTCGGCGAGAGGCCGATCGCGTCCAGAGCGTCCACTACTTCGGGAAGGGACTCAATCGTTAGCCAGTGCAATTGGATGTTCTGACGGACGGTGATGTCGGCCAGGTTGCGCGCATACTTCCGCGTGATGCCGCCGATCGTCCGCAGTTGGCTTGACGAGATGATTCCGTTGGGGATGCCAATGCGCATCATGAAATAGTCAGAGACAAGTCCTTCACCACCCTTGCCACCGGTGGCGCCCACGCCGTCTCCCTGCGTGTAGATACCCCACCATTTGAAGTACATGCCGGCCCACTCAGGGACTACGCTGGAGCGCCCCTCGCGTGCAAACGTCCGCACTTCGTCGAATGCTTCCCAAGGGTTCTTGGCGCGCTTCAGGCGTTCGGCACGCTGAGCCTTGGTTTCTTTCGGGGGAGCGGCAACTTCAGTCATATGACCTCTTTGAGGGAAATTTGGAATGTGCTGAAAACAGAAAGCCCGCGACAGCTTAGGCTGCGTCGCGGGCAATCAGGAAACCTTTGGAAGTATGGAAGCTTTAATAGACCATGGTCACCTGTGCGCGCGAGGCGTCATACAACGGCGACAACAGGTCCGAAGGTCCATGCATCGATATTCGCAGGATGCGCGTTAAATTGCAACTTTTGCGCAGCACGAAAGAGTCTCCGCCCTCGCAAATGCCGACCCTCACAACGCAAAAACTCTATCCAATCCTTTTGGTTTCTGCATCGCTCCATCCGGTCGATAGGGGGTGAGTGGTTTCGGATATTCCGTTCTGAACGAGGGGTTTCCTCTTCAAGGCCACGAAGTCTTGCGCTCGCTGCATCTAACCGAAGCAGAATGACCCGCATGGTCAGTACCGGCCGGGGAGCATATCATCATGAAAATCGCGCAGGTTGCGCCCTTACACGAAAGTGTGCCCCCCAAACTCTACGGCGGGACAGAACGTGTGGTTTCGTATATTACGGAGGAGCTCGTAAAGCTGGGACATGAGATAACCCTTTACGCGAGTGGAGACTCCCAGACCTCTGCCCGCCTGCGTTCCGTCTGCGAACGGGCGCTTCGACTTGACGGCGGCAAGCTACTCTCGCCGCTGGCTCATCACCTCAATCTCGTCGAAACCGTAGCCCAGGAAGCCGATGAATATGATGTAGTCCACTTTCACCTCGACTATTTGCCCTTCTCGCAGATTCGAAGGCTTGAAATTCCAGCGGTTACCACTCTTCATGGCCGCCTCGATATTCCCGATCTCTATCCGCTCTTCAGGGAATTCGACGACATGCGCCTCATTTCCATCTCTGACGCCCAGCGCGCTCCGATGCCCTGGGCGAGTTGGCTCTCGACTGTATACCATGGAATTCCGGAAAATCTGCATCAGCCGCGCTTTGAGCAGGGGGAATACCTGGCATTTCTCGGTCGGATCTCTCCCGAGAAGAGAGTCGATCGTGCTATCGAGATCGCGCGCCAGACCGGAATGCCGTTGCGGGTTGCGGCCAAGATTGACGATGCGGATCGCAACTACTTCGAAGCGGAGATCAGCGATCTCCTAGCAAATTCCGATGTCGAGTTTGTTGGCGAGATTGGCGAACAGGATAAGACTGAATTTCTTGGCAATGCCACTGCCCTGCTGTTTCCCATCGACTGGCCTGAACCTTTCGGCCTGGTCATGATCGAGTCGATGGCGTGTGGAACTCCAGTCATCGCCTTTCGCGGCGGATCGGTAGCCGAGATAATTGACGAAGGAGTAACCGGATTCATCGTGGAAAGCGTCGAGGAAGCGATAGAGGCCGTCAAACGAGTTCCGTCGATCGATCGACAGGCGTGCCATCAACGCTTTCTGGAGCGCTTCACCTCCCGGCGCATGTGTGAACAATATTTGTCTGCATACGAACGCGGAATCTGGGAAAAGAAACGTGCCGCGCGCGGCAAGCGTGGACTCACCCTCACTCACTAAGGCAGGAGTCGTCTATAGATGATGCCAACCTGGCAGCGTGAACACAATCGCGACGTCATCGAGGTCGATCAGCAATTTTACATTCGGGCTTCGTCGGCCCTTGCTGACGATCGCACCAGGGTTCTGCTGAATGGCGATACTTTCGCCGTCTTCGATCGCGGAGGAGACATTCAGCCAGTCGGATTCGGCCAGCAAGGCATATTTCACAACGAGACGCGCCACCTCTCGCGACTGGAAATGCTCTTTTGCGGATTTCGCCCGTTGCTGCTGAGTTCGACGATTCGCGAAGACAATGTTCTCTTCGGAATCGACTTCACGAATCCTGACATTCAACTTGAATCTGGCGTGTCGTTGCCTCGGGGCACGGTGCATATCTATCGCACGAAGTTTCTGACCGAACTGGTGTGCTACGACCAGATCACGGTGAACAACTACGGCGATACTGCTATCGATGTCGATCTTTCCTTCGACTTCGAAGCGGATTTCGCAGACATCTTTGAAGTGCGCGGTGAGAAGCGGAAGCGCAGGGGCGAGAAGCTTCCTCAAGAGATTGGCCGCTCATCTGTAACTCTTGCCTATGAGGGGCTCGATCAAATCCGGCGTACCACGCGCGTGGTGTGCTCGGCGCCCTCCTGTGAACCGCGCAATGGTGGAATCGTGGTTCCACTTCAAATCGAACCCCATGGCGAAACCAGCTTCACGGTCAATGTCGTGTGCGAACACGAGGGAAACGGCCACGCGGTTTTCAACACTTACAGTGAATCGCTGCAGGCGATG
The DNA here is from genome assembly GCA_963838295.1 of uncultured Acidobacteriaceae bacterium. GTDB lineage: Bacteria > Acidobacteriota > Terriglobia > Terriglobales > Acidobacteriaceae > Telmatobacter. Next base: position 964,438 of record CAWIQS010000013.1, on the reverse strand, counting down.
AACCACAAGCGTGCGACCGGACCGCTGGCAGGTGTTGAGATTCACACCTCGAATGAGCAGTTCAATAACTGGATCAACCGGTCTTGTGCCGACCTCGCCATGATGGTGACGCAGACATCGCACGGGCTTTATCCCTATGCGGGCGTGCCATGGTTTAGCACCGTGTTTGGCCGAGACGGCATCATCACCGCGCTCGAGTTGCTGTGGCTGGTGCCCTCGGTCGCCAAGGGCGTTCTCTCCTACCTGGCGGCTACGCAGGCGACTAGTCACGATGCGGCGCGCGATGCCGATCCCGGCAAGATACTGCACGAGATGCGCAAGGGAGAGATGGCTCGCTTGGGCGAAATACCCTTTGGCCGCTACTACGGCACAGTCGACGGCACACCGTTGTTCGTCCTGCTTGCCGCGGCCTACTACGAGCGCACCGTCGATAAGGAATTCCTGCGGGAGATTTGGCCAAACATTCTCGCTGCGCTTGAATGGATTGATATCTACGGCGATCCGGACCACGATGGGTTTGTCGAATACGCGCGCCAGACCGATCACGGACTGGTGCAGCAGGGATGGAAGGATTCTGGCGACTCCGTCTTCTATAGCGATGGACGTCTGGCCGTAGGTCCCATTGCGCTCTGCGAGGTGCAGGCCTACGTCTATGCGGCCAAGAATGGCATTGCAACCGTTGCTGCCGACCTTGGGTACAAAGACCTTGCCGACCGGCTTCGTGGGCAAACGACCGAACTGCGCGCGAAGTTTCAATCCATATTCTGGTCAGACGAACTCGGCATGTTTGCACTGGCGCTGGATGGCGAAAAGAAGCAATGCCGCGTGCGCAGTTCCAATGCGGGCCAGTGTTTGTTCTCCGGGATCGCCAGCGACGCACAATTCCGCTCCATCAGCGACGCGATTCTTTCGCCGGAGTTTTTCTCTGGCTGGGGAGTGCGTACGATTGTTCGCGGCGAGCGCCGGTACAACCCGATGTCGTATCACAACGGGTCGATGTGGCCGCATGACAACGCTCTTATCGCTCTCGGATCACTGCGCAGAAGCGACAAAGACCTGGCGCTGCGGATTACCTCAGGACTGTTCGATCTTTCATCGGAGGTGATGTTCCATCGGCTTCCTGAACTGATCTGCGGTTTCGGTCGGCGTCCTGGAAAAGGGCCGACGCTTTACCCGGTCGCCTGTTCGCCACAGGCCTGGGCTGCGGGATCGGTTTTCATGCTGTTGCAGGCTTGCCTGGGGCTGGAAATTCGTGCCAGTGAATCGCGCATCTATCTTCATCACGCGGCATTACCTGAAAAGCTGGAGCATATTCGTATTCGCAACTTGAGGGTCGGAAACGCCAGCGTCGACCTGGCGTGCGATCGCTATGCAGACTCGGTGAGCGTGAATATCCTGCGACGCAGCGGCGCGGTTGAGATTGTGGCGATGCGCTAGTACTTCAACGGTTGGTCCCGAACGCTGAACTGGTTCCGGGTTTGGGGCGCGTCGTCCGCTCTCATCTGGAAACGTCGGTCAAGGTTTTCGCGTGCCTGCAGTCTGTACCAGCATTTCCACCGGCGCTACGACCATGTCGCGCAGCACGGCCTGGGGTTTCTCTGCCGCCTTCAGCGTTTGTGTGTCTGCCTGCGTCGTGGCTGGATCCGCAGCGCGATGATTCTCGATATCGTCGAGTGCTCTCAACCCGATCGCGGAAACCTGCGACAGGGTTTGTGAGACAGTGGCCAGCTCTGTCGTAATGTCGGAATTCTTCAGCGAAGGCTCGAGTTTGGCATCGTTGTCCCTCCACACCGTCAGCCACTCTTTCGCTTTTCGAAGCTCCTCGGGCGAAGCATTGCCCGCGACTATCGCATTTACCAGGTCTTTGAACTTTCGTGCCATTTCACTCTCCGGAGGAACTGCGTCCACCAGGTGATTCAACGGCGAATGCCAGTCATACTTCTTCAGTTCCTCTCGCTGATATCCCAAAGGTGGCTGAACTGCACTTGCCAACACTGCAAGGTATTTCGGATCGGCCTGGCCGCTCATGCGTTGCAGCATGGGCCGTGTGAATGATTGATGCCTCAGACCATAGGAATTGAGCTTGTCTGAGATAGCGGACATCCGGGAATACATCGAATTCACATCGCGCACATCCTTCGCGGACCACAAGCGTTCGGCAATCGCAGCGGTGCGCGGCCAGATGCGGCTGTCGATGATTTCCGGAGTCGTGAATTCGCTCCACATCGCCGCTTCGCCGCCGAGCACACGCTTTTTCTCCTCTGGTGTGAGATTCGCGCCATCTCCGGCCAATGGGTCGGCGAGATAGTGCTCGGCCGCCGACTGGTTCAAATCAACGTAGTATCCCGTCGACAGCAGCCCGCGATTCCCCTGCCGCGCGGCAGCCGCCAGGGACTTTGTTCCGCGCCAGGACTGGATCACGACATCCTTGGGCGTGTTCGATTCCAACACCTCGTCCCAGCCCTCCATGATCCTGTGGTGCGCGGCCACAAGTTTCTGAATTTTCGCTGTGAAATACGATTGAAGCGCCGCATTGTCCTTCAGCCCGTGTGCGCGCATGAAAGCCTTGATGCTCGGATTTGCGTCCCACTCCTTCCCATCGCATTCATCGCCGCCGACGTGAAAATAGGCATCTGGGAAAATCGTTGTCATCTCTCCGATGAACTTGTCAATGAATTCGAAAGTGCTGTCGCGAGTCGGATCCATAGCCGGGTCGAAGACTCCCCACTGCGTCTCGATTTTGTACGGCCCTTTGCCACTCGCCAGTTCTGGATATCCAACGAACCAGGCCGTGGTGTGGCAAGGCATGTCGAACTCGGGCACTACCCGGATTCCGCGGTCCCGCGCATATTCCACTACCTCGCGCATCTGCCCCTGCGTGTAATAGAGGCCATCCGAACCCTTGCCGGTCAAAAGCGGATATATCTTGCTTTCGGCGCGGAATCCCTGGTCTTCCGAAAGGTGCCAGTGGAAGACATTCAGCTTTACCGCTTCCATTCCGTCGAGGTTGCGTTCGATCAGGTCCATCGGCTGAAAGTGACGCCCGACGTCGATCATCAAACCGCGCCACGGAAAACGTGGTTCATCGTCGATCGTCACGGCCGGCGCACTGAACCCTTCCGGGGTGATTGTCACCAACTGCAGAAATGTTTGCAGCCCGTGCATCGCGCCCAGCGGATTTGGAGCCGTAAGCAGCGCATTGGTCGATGTCACCTCGAGGTGGTAAGACTCGTTCTCACCCAACTCCAGCGCTGCATCATCAGCCGCCGCAGTCTTTACCGTCAAAACCGCTAGTCCGCCTGTCGCTTCGTCGTGATAGGGAATTCCGGTCTCGCGTGAAAGGGTGTTCAGGAACCGTTTGCGCGCCGACTCAAGCCGCGCATCCTTGTATCCATCGAGGGCGACGGAAAAGTTGCCATCGATCTTCAGTTGCCCTTCTCCCTTGACAAGGTGCTGCGGCATGGGCATGAGGGCGAGCGTTCCTGGCGTCTGGGCATGAATTGCCAAAGCGGGGACACATGCCCCCAATGAAATGCTGAAAAAGAAAACTGCGCAGCTAGGACCACGGAATCTCGTCACATTGCCCCCTCGATGGAAGATCGCGAATTGCGAAGGTTCGTCCAGATCACAAGGATTGATCGTTTGGCCATCGATTGCTCATTATACGGCCACGCCTGGAACTCGCTCGATATTCAGATCCTGCAAATTGTGTCTCCCTTGCAGGTTAGCTTTCGACTACTCGCTCGGCAGTGGTGTTTGTTCCTAACCTCGGACTGAAATTGTGGTCTGGAAGGTGCGCTAACGTGCCTGTTTTTGCTACCCAGTGTCCACTGCATGTTCGATCACGCAGAAAACAGGTGATCGAAAGACATCAATTCATTCAACATATTGAGAAATAGAGCCCATATTCTCATGAAATTGACAAAAAATCTGCAAAGTAGATGCAAGCGAAGGATTGCGCGTGTAGAATCGTTCGCGTCATGCCAGAGACATTGAACGTCCGTTGTGAGCTCATAATCAAGTTTCTCCTACGCTCAGGTTCAGCAAGTATCGAAGAAATCCTCGCCGTGGCCGGCTCCTCGGCTCCGAGTATTCGCCGGGACCTGGCACGCCTAGAAAACCGGGGTCTGATTCGTCGCACGCATGGCGGCGCAACCCTGGTCGAGCCGCTTCTCTACGAGCCATTCCGTTACGACAGTTCCTTTCTCGCGCGCGAACAGAAATTCGCCGTTGAAAAGCGCCGCATCGGTCTTGCCGCCGCCGAACTCGTTCAACCCAATGAGACGATCGGACTCTCCGCAGGAACGACAACGACCCACATTGGCCGGAGTCTTCGACATCGCGAGAAGATCCAGGTCATCACCAATGCAATCAACATTGGCATGGAACTCTGCAATCAGCCCGGCGTCCGCACCTACCTGACCGGTGGCGTCATTCCCTGGGCGTGGTCATTTTCGCTCACTGGAAATGCAGCTCTTGAGTTCCTTGATGATGTCTATATGGATAAGGTATTCCTCAGTGTCACAGGTCTGGATGCTGAACGGGGAGCCACCACGTTGGAGGCCGACGAGGCGCTTGTCTATCGCAAGATGCTCAAACAATCCAAACAGGTCATCGTTGTCACGGATGCGAGCAAATTCGGCAATGTGAGTCCCGCGTTTATCTGTCCGGCGGGGGATATCCACACGATCATCACGAATGTTGGAGCATCGCCCGATATTATTGCTCCCTTCGAGCGCCAGGGGACGCGCATCATTCGAGCATGACGTCGGAAGTCTTGCGGGCGCCGATCAATGTCTATGCAAATTGGGTACTTATGAGCGAATTGTGTGCAAACGCCCGAAGTTGCACTCATCTGCGCACCTTCCGGGGTCTGAAAGATCAGAAAATCGGGCAGTCAATAATCGACTAAATTATTAAAATATATAAGCTTACGAGCACATAACGGCCGGATTTAGCTGCCAAGCCGATGTGCGACCGCTCCCCTTCGCGTTCGAGCCGAACTCGGGATGTCTAGCTTAGATCCGATCAAGAGTCAATAGAAAATCGATTAATCGCCTCCCGGAAGAACATGGTGATGATTGTTTGCGTCTTATTTGATCATTTTGTTGTTGAAATTGCTTGAAGAACGTCGTATCTTGGTCCTCAACAAGTAACGTCTTTACGCTCCGTGCCGATTTTCACGCAGCCAGATTCCAGGTTTCGGCAACGGCAGCAACGAGACCAGCGAATATTCGAAGTTCGATCGCGGTCCGTTTTGCAGCACCTTGGGAGGCGTAGTGCCAGTACCGAAAAGCCCATCAGCGAGCCAGCATCCTGAACCACGCGCAGCGCGACCCGCAGCACTGGAGCAGCTATTTTGGCGGCCGGTCTCTTTCAGGAAATCCCAGGGCGAATTCGTTCAAGCGCTATCCGTGTGAAAGCCCTTGAATTCACCCGTCCATACGCGACTGCGTATCGACACCACGAGATCTCATAGGAAAGGTGTGATGGCAATGATTGACCTAAATCGGGTTCTCAATCAAAGTCTTTCATTGGTGCGTTCCAACCTTGGCCCAGGACGCTCCACAATCGGCGGGGGCCCGAATTTGCGGCGAGTCATGGCGGGTCTCGTTGCGGTCTTGTTCCTCATCTGTCCATTTGCTATTGGCGCCCAGGAACTGACTGCAACCTTGAACGGTGTAGTGGCGGACAGTACCGGCGCGGTGATTCCCAAAGCGACTGTCTCGATCACTCAAAGCTCGACCGGTGCTGTTCGAACCCTCCAGTCCGACGAGTCTGGCAACTACGTCTTTTCCAACGTCCCAGCCGGAACCTACACGCTGAAGGCTTCTTCGGCCGGCTTCACCTCTTTCGTAGCGAAGGACGTGATCCTCAAGGTGGGTGAAGCGCGTGGCCTGAATATCCAGCTCAAGGCGGGCGCAGCCTCCACCACGGTCACGGTCGAAGCAACCGCGGTTGCAGTAGACACGGAATCCGCGGCACAGGCCGGCAACCTCAGCAGCGAACAGATTGAGGGGCTTGAACTCGCGGGCCGCAACTTCCAGCAGCTCGTGACCCTCCAGCCCGGCGTCGTGACCCAGATGGGCGACGAAACCAGCGCCGGCAACACAGCGATGTCAGTGAACGGAGCTCGTACCACCGCGAACAACTGGACCATTGACGGCGCCGACATCAATGACTCTGGCTCCAACGGCACTGTTATCAACGCGCCCAACGTTGATGCAATCCAGGAGTTTACTCTCCAGCGCGGCAACTATGACGCCGGCTATGGACGTTCCGGAGGCGGGCAGGTCCTGGTAGCCACAAAGTCCGGCTCCAGCGCGTTCCACGGCGATGCTTACGAGTTTGTGCGCAACACCATATTCGACTCCAACGAGTGGTTCAACAAGCGCACTGAGGCGGAGAACAACGAGCCCAACAAAAACCCCATCAACCACCACAACGTGTACGGCTTTACCGTGGGTGGACCGATCTTCATCCCGAGGGCCTACAACACCGATAAAAAGAAGACCTTCTTCTTCTGGTCAGAAGAATGGCGCAAGCTCTCCACCCCCGGCGGCGACTCTATGCCGGCCGCATCTCAAGCAGAGTTAAACGGTGTTGTTGCCGGCGATTTCACCGCCGCACCTGCGGGCTGCTCAACCTACGATTCTTCTTCAAACACCACGCAGATTTCACCCAACTGTTACAGCGCGAACTCCAAGGTCTATCTGACCAACGTCTTCGACAAGTATCCGGCAAACAACGCCAGCGGCAATTACAGTTTCTCTGACTCTACGCAGAATAATTTCCGCGATGACATCGTCCGAGTCGATCACTATTTCAGTGACAAGGTCCACTTCTACGCGCGTGGCATCAACGATGACATGCCCGTCGATAACCCTGAGGGCCTCTGGGCCGGCTCCAACTATCCCGGCCTCGTCAACACCCTCGTGAACTCGCCCGGCAAGAACGTTGTCGGCAACCTCACCTGGACCATCAGTCCCAGCGTCGTTAATGAATTCGAGTTCGTCTGGTCGCAGGGTACTTACTTCTCGTCGATAAACAGCGGCCAGTTCGCGACTTCATCCGCGGTTAACAGCGCGCTGACCAATCAGTGGTCCCCTGACCCTTACGGCAAGGTTCCCGCAGTTTCCATCATTGGCGTCACTGGCTTCAGTGCCGGCTCGGCCCCGTGGAAGGAGCGCAACCTCGACCGCACCTACTTCGACAATCTTGCCTTCAACTTCGGTAAGCACACGCTCCGCACCGGCTTCGAGATTCAGCAGATGATCAAGACGGAAAACGCGGTAAACGGCGAGCCCAGCTTCAGCTTCAACTCCTGGGGAGATTTCCTGGTGGGCAACGCTGCATCCTTTACCCAGACCCTCCCGGACATCATCCCGGACTTGCATTTCGTCAACATCGAGGCCTACCTCCAGGATGACTGGAAGGTCTCGAAGCGTCTTACGATCAACCTCGGCGTGCGCTGGAGCCGACTGCCCTCTGTCACCGACGTGCGCAATACGCTGTCCAACTTCGACCCGGCTTACTTCAGCTCGCAGTTGGCCCCACAAATTGATCCCAAGTCAGGTAACTTCGTCGCCGCGCAGTTCATCAACGGCTCGCAGCTCCTTCCTGCCACTTACACCAACGGCATGATCTTCCCCAAGGGAGCAGAATGCGCTGCGGCCCAGGCCGTCGCGCCCCTGTCAACGTGCTCGCCGTTTGGCGCGTATGTAAACCCCAACTACAACGCCAACTTTGGCCCCCGCGTCGGCTTTGCCTATGACGTCTTCGGCAATGGCAAGACAGTTGCCCGTGGCGGCTTCGGTATCTTCTATGACCGTCTGCTTGATGGCATCTGGGAGCAAAACGCATTCGGTGATCCGCCGTTCGCGAAGCGCACCACTGTCGTCAACGCTCCCTTTGACAACATCACCAGCGGCTCCACCTCGGTTCCTCTTGGCCCCAACGGCCTTACGGCAACCGGCAATCCCACTTTCAAGGTTCCCAACTACGCGAACTTCAACCTCAGCGTTCAGCATGAGCTGCTGCCCAGCACCGTTCTGGAAGTGGCTTATGTCGGAAACGAGGCGCGTCACCTGCTTGGCGAGTACGACGAGAACCAGCCCACCGTGGGCGCACGTCTCGGCGTGAACTCCAACGCAAGTCTCGGACCCAATACCAGCGTCAACTACATCCGTCCGTTCACGGGCTACGCCGGCATTGTTTCCCGCGCACCGTTTTTCTCAAACAACTACAACTCACTGCAGGTAAGCCTCAACCACCACTCTCATGGTCTTCAGGTGGGCCTGGCATATACCTACTCCAAGGACCTTACTACCAACTCTTCGGACCGCAGCAACATGGCGACGGACAGCTATGACTTCTCACTCGACTACGGCCTGTCCTCCTACAACCAGCCGCAGACTTTCACGGCCAACTACGTCTATGACCTGCCGTTCTTCAAGGGCCAGCATGGCTTTGAGGGCAAGGCCCTGGGCGGTTGGCAGGTCTCCGGCATCACGTCGTTCTTCTCCGGCCAGTCGTTCTCGCTTGCGCAGCCGCACGACCCCTGGGATCCGAACGGCCTGAACGTAGGCCTTGGCATCGGTTCGCCGCGTCCGGATCAAATTGCTCCGGTGCAGAAGACCAAGACCGTTGGCGCATGGTTCTCTACATCTTCATTTGCCCCGGCCATCAACCACTTCGGCAGCGAAAGCAATGGAAGCCTGCTCGGCCCCGGTTACAACGACTGGGATTTGGCGGCCATCAAGAACATCACTTTCCGGGAGCGGTACAATTTCCAACTTCGCGGCGAGTTCTTCAACGCCTTTAATCACGAAAGCTTCTCAGGCGTCGACAGTTCTCTCGCAGACAGCAGCTTCGGCCAAGTGACTTCTGGCCATTCGCCGCGTCGCATTCAGCTGGGAGCGAAGTTTAACTTCTAGTTCGCGGATTGCATTTCTCTCCTGAATAAATAGGCCGGAGCTCAGCTCCGGCCTTATTTTTGGTTGCAGCAGATTTCTTCCTGACGGAATGCAGTGACGTGATGCTGTTCCTGATTTTGGGCGCCTCTTTACTTCTCAGGCGGCTGCTTCGTTTCGACTGACTTCTCTTTGCCGGGGATCGTCGACATGATCTTCAGGAGATTGTTGTCTTCCGCCTTATTCAAGCTGCTCGCCTTGTCGAACTCGACTTTTGCCTCGGGGGCCATCCCCATCGAGCGATAAAGCCGCGCGAGCCTGTAATGCGCATTCACGTTCGCCGGCGCAATCTTTATAGCGGTTTCGAACTCGGTTCTCGCATCCTGCTTCCTACCTTCATCCGCGTAAACGATTCCGAGATCAAGGTGCTGCATCGCGATATTCGGGTCTGTCTTCTGAACCTGCTCCAGGAGAGGCTTTGCCTCGTCCATCTTGTTCATCCTTATCTTTGTATCGGCCAGGTAAAGCATTGCCTGCACGTGATGCGGATCATTCGCAATCTCTGCCTCAAACTCCTGTGCCGCCTCCGGATCGTGCCCCTTTGTCCACAAGAGATATCCCAATCCGAAATGCACATTCGGCTCTTTTGGATTCGCCGCAACTGCAGCACGAAGCTCTCGTATTGCTCCCTCTGGATCCTTCATCTCGTCGAGTGCCTCGCCGACGAGCATGTCTGCTTCGGCCGACTCCGCGTTCAGCGCGACCAGCTGGTGGTATGCATCCAAAACGCAGGGGTATTGGTGTGACAGCAGACAACTGTGCGCCAAGGTCAACAGGAGAGTTAGATTCGATGGATCGCGGTCGGAGGCCTGCTTCAGAAGAGGGGAAGCTTTTGAAAACTGTTCCAGACCGTAGTGCGACATGCCGAGCAAAATGTCCAGTTGTTGATTATCCGGTTGTGCCTTGAGCAACGGATCCAACTCTGCGATCGATCGCTTGTAGTCACCCGCCTTGAAAAAGGCAAGTCCCAGATTCAGTTGCAATCCGGGCATGCGTGGATTCAGAGCCATCGCGCGCTTGTAATACCCGGCTGCTTCGGTGTAGTGCCCCTGCCGGGACTCGATGAACCCGATGTGCGCTAGTGGTTCGGGGTTGGTGGGATATTGCTTCGCGAGCGCGCTCCACGCTGCTTCAGCTTCTGCCAGCTTGCCCTCGCGTTCGAGGGAGAAGGCAACCTGGCCGGGATCGCTTTGCGCAACGGCAGCCGCAATTCCAAGAGAGAGAATTGCGGCTGCTATTACCTGGCGCGTCGTCGCATTCCGGAGATGTTCCACTATGACTGAATCTTAATTGCTCCAACCTTGTTTTAGACGCGCCACGCCTTCTCCCGGTGTGCCAAATTCACGATACTCGTTTCGATCGGTCGCACGATCATTCATCGTTATTGTCGTCGTCAGGAGAAGGGTCCGCACCTTTAGGCAACGGACGCGGATCGGGTTTGATGGTGATCGGCCGTGTCAATGTCTGGCCGTCAACCGTGAGGCGAACAGTATAGTTTCCGGGTTGCAAGCCCGGTACGCTCCGGCCCCGACGCGCTGGCGCCGGCTCGGCTTTAGGCACGGCTGCTCCTGCCGGATGGCAGGCGTCCGTTGGGGGCAACGTGATTCTGCGGCCGCCGAATCCAAAGCCGCGCTGAGGAACAACGTTGAGTGCAACTCGATGCATACCAGGTTGGGTAGACGGCGGCAGCGTGGGTTCCAGCCAGTATGCCTGCACGTTGATTGCCTCGGTGTCGACTGGCTTGACGGGTGTATCGCTTGCGACGCAAACATCCGCCTTGCCTTTTGCATCGACAAGTTCCAGTTTCAGCGGCCCGCTGGGCGCGCCCTTGAGCCAGTAATAGGCGATGACGCCTGCCGGAGGGTTCAACTCCTGCGGTTCTTCGTGCGGCGACGGAGTTCCGTTCTGGCTGCCCTGGTGAATTGCAATCGTGTCTCCGGGTGGATACAGAAAAGCCGATGAGCCTTCGATTTCCTTGCCGTGCGCTGCAACCTGGCGCAGGGCGGCCATCTGATCGAGTACCCAGAAGCCGCGGCCAAACGTCGCAACCGCGAGATCGTCGCCATGCACAACAATGTCGCGAACCGAGGTGACCGGCATATTCAGTTGCAACGGCTGCCAATGGTCACCGTCATCGAACGATGTGTAGACACGCATTTCTGTGGCAGCGTACAGCAGGCCCTTTTGTTTGGTGTCTTCCTTCACCGAATTCACAAACGCGCCGTCGGGAATGCCTTCTGCGACATTCTTCCAGGTCTTTCCGCCGTCATGTGTCCGATATATATAAGGACGGTCGTCGGCTAATCGATGGCGATCGACTGAAGCGTATGCGGTCTCCGGGTCGAAGTGCCCAGCCTCGATTTGCGATACCTTGCTCCAAGTGGTCATTTCCGGCGGCGTTACGTTCTTCCACGTCGCGCCATCGTCGCGCGTCACATGAATCAGGCCGTCGTCGGTGCCCACCCAAATTGTCTTCGCATCGAGCGGCGACGGGCCGATGCTGTACACCACGCCGAAGCGATCCGTCATTGGTTCGTCAATGTCTTTTGCTGTTACCGCGTCGAGAGTCTTCGGCAACTCTGGATGAAGGCGGGTTAGATCGGGGCTGATCTTTGCCCATGTCTTGCCCCGGTCGCGCGTGCGGAAAACAAATTGATTCGCATAGTAGAGAGCCTTGTCGGCCCCAGAAAACACCTGCGGCAGCGTCCATGTCCTGCGGTTGGGATCGTTCGGGTCGGCTGCAGGCAGTTCGCCTCCGGCGGGGGCAGGCAAGTTCACGTCCTGATTGCAGCGCTGATCTCCGTTGCCATAAAGGAGGTTGCCATTGTCGGGATCTGGCACCACGGTGCTGCTCTCTCCTGCCTCACATAAAGGCTCCCAGTTGCGGTGATCGAGAATGCCCATGCGCGACCATGTGCTGACGCCAACTGCACCTGAATCCTGTTGCGCGCCATACAGCCAGTAGGGGAAACGATTGTCGGCCGCCACATGATAAATTTGCGCCGTCGGCTGGTTGTACCACGTGCTCCATGTCTTCGCGCCGTCAACCGAGACCACGGTCCCCTGATCGCTGGAGAGAACCATGCGATTCCCATCTTTCGGATTGATCCAAAGCTGGTGATAGTCGTCGCCGCCCGGTGCACCTTTTACGGGAACCCACGTCCTGCCTGCATCAAGCGTCATGTAGGTTGAAGTATTGATGTCATACGCGCGATCCGGATTGGTGGGGTCCACGCTGATCTGGCCGAAGTACCACCCGCGCCCCCACAGGCGCTGTTCGTTGTTCACCAGCTTCCACGTCGCTCCTGCGTCGTCGGATAAATAGATCCCCCCTGAAGGTTTCGGTTCCGGCCCCTTCTCGCCGGCAAGGCCACCTCGAATGGAACTCGCAATCGGTTTGCCCAGATCATCGACCACCGCATACAAGCGGTTTGGATTGCTGGGCGCAATTGCGATGCCGATCTTGCCAACATAATCGTCCGCAGGAAGTCCGCCGGCGAGTTGATGCCATGTGTCGCCGCCATCGGTGGATTTGTAAAGCCCCCCGCCCGGCATATTCGACGGTGCATATACTGCCCACGGTGGCCGCCTCGTCGCCCAGAGCGAGGCATAGATCGTTCGAGGAGCATTCGGATCGAGAGCGAGATCGATAGCGCCCACATTGTCAGGGTCCATCGCGTTGATCAGGACCTTCTTCCAATGTGCTCCACCGTCGAGCGAGCGATAAACGCCACGATCCGGATTCGCCTCATAAACGTGCCCTAGCGCCGCCACATAAACTCGATTCGGATCGGCTGGATCGACTACGATCTTCCCAACCTGGCGCGTCTCCGCGAGTCCGATTGAGTGCCACGTCTTGCCCGCGTCTGCCGATTTGAAGAGCCCGATGCCATACGAATGCTGGCTGCGGATGTCGGGTTCGCCGGTGCCAACATAAATGATGTTGGGATCGGAAGGCGCCACTGCAATCGCGCCAATCGAGCCAATCGGAATTCCGGTGTCTGGATTGTCAGCGATTGGAAACCAGGTCCGGCCGGAATTCTCTGTTTTCCAGAGGCCTCCGCCGACCGAGCCCATATAAAAGGTGTCGGGCTGCGACGCATTCCCAGCCACGCCGTATGTGCGGCCGCCGCGCATCGGTCCCACATCGCGCCATTGAAGCCCCGAGAGCATGGTGGCGGGATATTGCTGTGCTGCGAGGGGAAGCGCAAAAACCATACAAAGGGACGCGGCAAAACAACGTCGGCCAGTAACCATGGCAGAGCTCCAATGCAAACAGGATTTTGGTTCTACGGCGGGGAAAGCAATCAGATTGCGATTGAATGGGATTGTAAAGGAAATTGGCGCATGAATGGAGCAGTTTCGACATGGCAAGCAACTTCATCGCGTCAAAATCAGTTTGGATAGTTCTTGCGAATCAGGACTGTCCGATTGAGCGGGTCGGCTGCTTCGAGAATCTTGAGCCGCAGATCTGGATCGATCTGGTGGGTCGTCAGCCATGTGTTTACTGCGGCCTGCGCATTCACACTGTTCTCGAGCGTGTCCTGTCCACCGATGAAGGCTCCCAGCCATGCACCGAGAAAGAAGATCTTTCGGTGCTGCTTGATGTTTTCGAGTTCGTCGAGCGCTTGCACCAGGTATTGTTGTGTGAGCCCGGCCTGGTTCCACGAATTGAAAGGACGCAGGCTTTGCGTGATCCAGTCTTCCTGGATTGTCGCGGAGTGGAGGTATTCGTTGAAATAGCGCTCCTTCGCCTCGGCGGATGGAGTTGCTGCTTCGGCGGCATACGCATATTTCAGGCCTTCGCCGCTTTGGTCATGCGCCTTCTCCGCCGCGTAGATTGCTTTTGCTTCAGGATCGCTCATCGCGACCAGGTGACCTACGAGATTCCAACGGTCAAGGCGCTTGAGTGTCATGCCGGGCACTTCGGCTTTTCCCGCAAGAAGATCTTTCACCTTCTGCAGGCCATCCGGTGATTCGGAAATGGATGTGAACGTGCGGAAACTGACGATGCGCATGCCAAGCGTCGGTGCATTGAACATGCGATCGGCGATCACCGACTCCACGTGCGGCAGGGCCGCTTTGCGCGCGTCTTCGCTCATCCAGGAATGAATGTCTGTCGAGATTCTGCCGCCTTGAACGCGCGCCATGGCTTCATCAGTCTCGTCAGGAAGCGATTTGAGCGCCAATTCGACGTAGCCCTTCGGTGGAGATTTCGCCAAGTGCACATTGTCCCAAAGCGCACCCCAGAGCATGGCGCGGAGCAGAGGATCCTGCTTGCCCGGCGGTATCGTAACAATCTGCCTTGATGCTTCCGCTTCGCTCGCGCGATCAAGCGGAAACCTTCCGTATGCCTCGTCTCCGGCGTTGGCGAATACAAAGGCAGGACAAGCCTCTCCTGTGGCCTCGGGTACGTTGATCGATGCCGTGTTCCAGTCAACGCGCAAGAGGCGGTTCGGTTTATCCAACTCTACGTAGTTCAAGATCACCTGGGTCGAGATGGGCCACGCAAACCCATCCTGCAAAACGTCATGCTGCGAGAGGGTGAGCCGATCAACCTTGCCATTTTTGCAGGACCAGTCCACATCAATCTCCGGCATGCCCCGCCGCTTAATCCACGCCGCCGCCCACGCATTGATATCCGGGTCTTCTTTACTTGTCGCAGTTGACGGTGTACGTTTTCCTTTCGAGATCGCCCGATTCAATGCGGCAATCAGGTCGCTCCACTCCGCATTCCCGTACGCGTGAGTGCTGAGATATGTACGAAGGCCATCGCGAAACGCATCACTGCCAATTCGAAACTCCAGTTGCTTCAGAATCGCGGGCGCCTTCTGGTAGACGATCGCTCCGTAGGCCGACTTCGCATCCTTCAGATTGGGGATGTCCTGGTAGATGGGGGTTGTGCCGGGCGTCTCATCAATCCCATATGCAAGCGGCTTCACGTCATCGTAGAAGTGCTTCCAAGGGTTCGACGCAGGCTCTAAAGTCGCGAGCGCCTTGTATGCCATGTACTGCGCAAAGCCTTCCTTGAGCCACAGGTCGTCAAACCACCGCATGGTTACGAGATCGCCAAACCACTGATGGCAGGTTTCGTGCAGCACGAGTGTATTGCGCCGGAAGTAGTCGCTTGGCGTCGGCGTCGAGCGAAAGAGAACGCCGTCCTCGTTCAGAAATGTCGCGCCTGCATGCTCCATTCCTCCGAATGGGAATCCGGGAATCAGAACAAGGTCATATTTAGGGAAGGGAAACGGTTGCGCGAAGAACTCAGAGAAGTATGCGATGCCGCGGGCCGCCATCTGCTGCACCTGGGGCGCCTCCTGCTCTGCTCGCGCCGCTTGCGACTTGCGCACATAGATCGCCGGCTCCCCTACATTCTTCGCGCGAACTGCCTCGAAAGGTCCGGCTGCAAACGCAAACAGGTATGTGCTGATGGGGCGTGTCTCTTCGAATCTTGTATGCGTTTCGTCTACTGGCGATGCAACTGTATTCCCAATCACCGTCCAGCGCGCAGGATGCTCGACGTCGAGACGAAACTTTGCTTTCAGGTCCGGCTGATCGAAGCACGGGAACGCCATGCTGGCATCCATCGGGACAAATAACGTGTAGAAGTACTCGCTGCCGTCATCCTTGTCTTCATACCGCGTAACCGCTTTGCCCGCCGGAGCCGCGTTGCTCGTAAACGCCAGCTTGACCGTGTTCTCTCCGGTGATCGCCGGCAACTTCAGATGTCCGTTCTCGACCTGGATCGGCATTGGCCGACCATTTAGTTCTGCCGAATGTAAGACGCCATCGCGATAGTCGATTAGCAAATCGCCATCGGACTTACTGTCAAAGGAGAGAGACTCTGTCCCCTCCACGGTCAACTCGTGCTCCTTGATTGCAAATGAAAGCTGATAGTGGATGTTCGATAGTCGCCCCGCGCGAGAGATCGCCAGCGCGTGGGATACACCCGGTTCTGAAGCCATCAAGCCTGATGCTGTTGACGCGGCAAATAACATTGCTACTCGGGCATACATACCCAAGCGAATTCGAGCCGTAGTAGCCATGACGTATCAGTCATCCTATAAGATCCCGGGACCCGGCCAAACACCGAAAACGAAGGAATTCGTTTCTCTTGTTTCTCCAACCTCGGGGTTATGCGAGAATTCAAAGGAAACGGCGTCGACCGGGGTTCATTCTGCGCTTTCTGAGATTTATGAAAAACCTGGCCATCTATCTCGTTATTATCTTTGCAGCCGCAACTGCCACAGCGCAGAATGTCGGCGGATCGTTGCGGGGGGCGCTGGAGGATGCCACCGGCGCCAGGATCGCCGATGCCACCATCGTTGTCCATGCTCTTGCCGGCGCAGAACATCGTTCTGTTCAAAGTGACAGTCACGGACTTTTTCGCATTGACGACCTGGCTCCCGGCAGATATCGCGTGGTTGCAACTGCATCAGGATTCGCCGAAGCAGACGCTGATGTCACTGTCGATGTCAGCAGTATTCGCGACATTACCGTAACCTTGGGGCCGGCCTCGGTGAAGGCGGCTGTCGGCGTTCATGCGCAGGGATCGTCCATCGCTTCGCAGCCTATCGATGTTGCCAGCCAGACTCACCAAAGCGTGATTACGGCGCACGACCTCGAGTCGCTGCCCCTGGCCGAGCGCAGCTTCGCCAACATCGCTTACCTTGCACCCGGAACGGAACCTGTCGAGCCATCTGACCCGACTAAGGCGCGTATCACCGCTGTCTCTACCGGAGGCAGTTCCGGCTTGAACAACGAACTTTCCGTCGACGGCGCCGATAACTCCGACGACTATATTGGTGGCTTCCTGCAGAATTTTTCGCCCGATTCGATCCAAGAATTTGCTATTCGTACAGCACAGGAAGACGCCGACACGGGCGGCACCACGGCTGGTTCCGTGGTCATCACGACCAAGCGTGGAACCAATGAGTGGCACGGCGGCGCGGCCTTCTACGAGCGCACGGCGGCTCTCAACGCGCGTTTCCCGATCGAGAATCCCGCGCCCGACCCCAAGCAGCCGTTCTCCCGGCAAAACTACGCTGCCACGCTGGGCGGGCCCATTCTGCGTGAGAAGGTATGGTTATTCGCAGCCGCTGAACAGATCCATGAAGATGCCAGTATTGTATACAGCCCAGCAAACAGTACGCAGTTCGATGCTCTTTCGGCAATCGCGGCCGATGGCCTTATTCCAGGGGTGCCCTCTATTTCTATTCCCGCGAATGTTCCTATTCCGTTTCGAGATGGCTTCGGCACTCTGCGTTTTGATTGGGCCCAATCCTCGAAGTCATCATGGTTTCTGCGCAGCTCCGTCGATAACTACACGACGCACAATAACCTTGTTGAGCAGGGAACACTGCCCTCCACTGGCCTGTTGACTCACAACAACTATCTCGACCTCGCACTCAGCAACCAGTTCATCTTTAGTTCCACGTGGCTCGGCCGGCTCGTTGTCGGCGCGAGCGGCTTGCACCTCACGCAGCAGCGCAATTCGAATCTTGGATTCGCCTTAGCCTTTCCCTTTAGTTCGACCGCACTCACAGTTTCCGGGTTTGAGACTTTTGGCGACAATCAATTCGCCACGCCGATTACTTTTTTCCCCTCTGAACGCAACCAGCAGAAGTATCAAGTCCGCTACGATGTCACCAATGTGCGGGCACGTCACGCCATCAAATTCGGTGTCAATCTTATCCACGAGCCGGTTCTTGGCGGTTCCTTTCCGAGCAACGACGAGACTCTGTATCAATTTCCACAAAACCCTGATTACTACCTCGCTAGCGCTGCCAATCTGTCGCAGTTTGCGTCGGACATGCGGGCTGGCGCGTCGACCACAAACCTCGGCGGAGGTTTTTCACAAGATGTGCAGCGTCTGGCCTTGTATGCAGAAGACTCGCTCCGCGTATCGAAAAAACTAACCGTGAATTACGGCCTGCGTTACAGCGCCACATTTGGTTTACTTGATGCCTCGGGTCGTACACAGCAGGACAATGCCGCATACATCACCCTGAAGGCGCTCAACATTCCGCTTGTCACGGGTGTGCCGCGCGACGATCGCAAGCAATTCGGGCCACGGCTTGGTATTGCGTATGCTCCCGGCGCTGGGACCACTACTGTGTGGCGCGCGGGCTTTGGTCTCTATGCCGATGATCTGGCGCAGACCGGATGGGCCACGGCATTCCAGGCCGTTAATGCTGCGCCCGGGGCCTGCGTAGATCCTGTCGCAAATCCCGGCGGTGAGGAGAATAGCGGCTGCATTCCCGGTTCCGCATCCGGAGGAAGCGGAAACCTTATCAGCTCAAATTACAAGACTCCCTACGCGATCCACATCACCGGCGGCGTGGAGCATTCCTTTCGCGCTGGTTGGTCTCTCAGCGCCGACTATACCCATGAACAGGGAAACCACGGCTATCGCGCCTACAGTTATGGTGGCGGAACAAACCTGCTCACTCCACTCCTGCCTGCTACCGATCCAGACCAGGCCACCGTAGTTCCGAATATCAACGTCTTTCACTCCGACAATCGCTCCAGTTACAACGCACTCATGCTGCACTTACAAGGGCAGGTCTCGCGTAGGCTCACGCTCGTTGCAAACTACACCTTCGCCAAGGCGCAAACGTGGGGATGCGTGCTCGGCGAGCTCTTTGATTACGTCAACGGCGTTTGCAATCCGCTCGATCCCTTCGGGCCCGGCGATTACGGTCCCTCCGGCGAAGATGTTCGCCATCGCTTCGTACTGGCAGGAACATGGCGCGCCCCTATGGGGGTGGAAGTGAGTACCCTGACACAGGGCGAGAGCGCCCGGCCCTTCACCATCACGACGGCGGATGGTTCGGGCCGCGTCGAGATCAACGGAACCCCCACTTCTCTGGACCAATTCCGCGGCACGCCCTACATCCAGGCAGACGTCCGCGTCGACCGGCCTTTTAAATTAGGCGACAAAAATACAATCATGCCGTTCGCGGAGTTCTTCAATCTCTTCAATCGCAATAACCCCGGCGCGAACTACGTGACAAACATCGCATCCCTACCGGTTCCCGCCGATCAAGCGCAGTCGGGCAACATCACCGACGTCTGTTCTGACCCCTCCTGCTCCTCGACACAGCCTATCGTCGGAACGAATCAGTTACGTGTTGCCGGCGGAGCCTTAGGCGACTTCTTTGGTCCGGGAACGACCGTTGGCATACCGTTTGCCGTACAGCTTGGGATTCGGTTGACTTTTTGATCGAAATGCATCGACTTCCAGGCCGATTTCCGGTTGGACTATGCTTCATAGCCCGCCTGAAATCGCTGGAGTTATGCAAAACCGGCCCAAAATAGTCTCATAACGAACCAGCGCGAAGTGGCCGGGAGCGCATCTAACTACCAGATGCGATTTCGCATGTCAGAAAGTCGAACTATGCCCGGGTTGAACCGTATGTTGGCGAGACCATCTCGATGGACAAGCCTTTTTGCAAATGCAATCGTGCTGATACCCGCCCTGTCATTGACCGCGCAGGTAACGCCTCCTCAGCAGTCGACATCGGGCCCGCGGGCTGCGAACGTTCCGCTCAATGCAAGCGATCCGAGACGGCCGGAGATCCAGCCTAGCCTGTCCGTTGATCGCGATCCGGTGCCATCGCCGGATGTGGAAACACCCGAAGTAACCTCGGGAACTGCCAACATTCCGAATCCGACCCACGGGTCCGAACTTGAAAAGGGCAAGGACGGGATTTATACCCTTCACGAGAATGTCGACGAAGTTCTTCTCAGTTGCACCGTGATCGACGAGAAAGGCCGTCCTGTCGAAGACCTCACGCGCAACGATTTTCGCATATGGGAAGACAACGCTCCGCAGCGCACCAGTTCCTTCCGGCACCAGGATCTTCCTGTCTCCATGGGGATCCTTGTGGACAACTCCGGCTCGATGCGCGACAAGCGCACTGCCGTGAATGGAGCTGCGATGAATCTGCTGCGGGAATCAAACCCCAAGGACGCGGCATTCATCGTCAATTTTAACGATCGCGCGTATCTTGACCAGGGATTCACATCGGACCTAGTCGCGCTTCATAAGGGGCTTGCCCATTTTGATACGCGAGGAACGACCGCCTTGTACGACGCGGTGGCTGCTTCTGCCGACGAGTTATCAAAACACGCGAAGTTCGAAAAGCAGGTGCTGCTCATCGTTTCGGACGGCGCGGACAATGCATCGCGGCTAAACGAGCAGGAAGCCATCCGGCGCGTGCAGAATCTCGGGGGACCGGTGGTTTACACCATCGGCTTGCTTTACGACGCCAGTCCAAAAGAGTACCAGCGCGCTCATGAATCGCTGCAATCGCTCTCTGACGACACAGGCGGCATCGCCTATTTCCCGCGCTCGCTCGATGAAGTCAACACGATCGCATCAGAGGTCGCGGAGGACATCCGTAATCAATACACTGTCGGGTATCACTCCACGAAGGCCGCCAGCTTGGGCGGATATCGGGTGGTGCACGTCGAGGTTGTTTCTCCTCACCATGGCAAACTTACTGTCAGAACGCGCCGTGGATACTACGCGAAACCCGCTGTGGTCGATCAAACTGCGCAGCGTACCACTCCGCCTTCCACTCAATAGATCCACCAAATTCGCAGCGTGTCTCATGTCTTGCTGTTGAGGACTTGGAGGCGGCGTTGAGGATTCGACTCGCTCGACTACGCTTCGCTTCACAGCGCTATGCCGGCGAAGGTCCGGCTGACTATCCGCAGTTCGCAGTGCGCGAATCGCTGTTAGCGCTCGACGAATTGTGTCCACGGCGCGCTCGATCATCCATGGTCGATCCAATGAATGCCAGCTGCCCGCAGTCTGAGCGCTTCCGCCGGATTGAATGGCAGGATCGAGACGACTGCGGAAATAGCGAAGACCAGAATCGAAGTAGATGGCTGTTGAAACATGCCCTTTCGCAGAAAAGGCACGGCTCGCGCCGTGCCCAAATCGATTCAAGAGATGTAGGAGTACATGCGACGGTTGTGACTCCGGTCTAGTGGAGGTGAAAATCGATATCCACCACGATCTGAACAGCGACTGGGTGCCCCTGATACATCGCCGGTCTGAACTTGTATTCCCGGACAGCCTCCATCGCTTTCTCATCCAGACCCATTCCAAGATGGCGCGTAACCCTGATGTTCTGAGGATTCCCTTCAGCATCGACGATGAGTTGAAGAGCAACCGTGCCCTGAAGACTGGCAGCCCGCGCCTGCTCTGAGAATTCCGGCTCGACCGAGTGAATCACAGCTGGCGCACTCACTCCACCGCCCACGTTCATCAAGCCGCCACCGTAACCACCGCCGCTCCCTGGTCCGGCACCGATTCCGTGACCAGAACCAAGACCGCCGCCCATTCCGCTCCCAAATCCTGAGCCGCTACCGTTGCCCTGGGAGGCGAGTGCTATCTGCGGTGAATTGCTGATGCCGAAATTCACCAGCTTTGGATTATCCGGCATTTTCACTTGCTCTGTCGGTTCAACCGCCAGCTTCGGATGTTCGAGCCGGACCAATTGCGGGGCATTCATCTGGACCTTCGCAACAATCTCTGGCGCTTTGCCTTTGATCGGGGGAATTGGCTGATGGTCACCGCCGCCTCCACCCCCGCCGGCTTTCGCCGCTACAGGCAAAATCTTGGGAGGAGGAGGCGGCGCAAAGAGCTTGAAGTCCACATGCGTCATCGTGGTTGGAGCTACGACCACGGGATGTATCCGCATTCCGAGCCACAGGACAAGACCGATCACCACTGTGTGAAAAATCGTCGAGACAATGCGCGACCTTGGACTGCGCTCCGCAAGTGCAGTGTCCAGGTTGCCGAATGTCGGCACACTTAAGGGAGCGAATACCTTCGTCGGTGTTGGGCGGTGCGCACGCACGAGGTAAAGAGGATGCACCTCTTCAGCCTCGTGGTCCAGCAGGTCGACAGCTAGTGAAGACGAGTTATATAAATCTGCCTGCCGGGTTGTGCTTCCCAGACTGCTTGAGAATGGTCGGATTTTCGATCCAGCTTTTCGTGTTCTTGGTTCAAAGTCGCCCATAGATTATGCCGGTGTAATGAGGCCTCCGGCCCCCCTCTCTCGATTAGTCGAACCAAAGAAATACTTCAAAAGACCTCACAGATCCGCCACTTTCCTTGCACGGCCCGAGGTAAAGAGACTTCACCAAATACCCTTGTCACTTCCCGTGATCTTCTGACCTACAAGCGCAACTGTTGCCAGCCACGGCAGGAGACTCAGGCGTGCTCCGCTTTCGAATTGCCGACGACGAAGAACTCGCGCCAATTGAGAACCGTACAGTTTGGCGGACTGCGGCATGATCGGCACGCGCAGGAAATCTTTGGCAAAATAGACTTCCTTGCCGCTGAAACGCGCGCCCGCCATCACCCAATCCGGAATGTCGAGGGGAGCGCCACGATAGCGCTGCACATAGTCCGAAACAATCGCGAGATAGGTTGTCACGCCTTCCCAGATTCCGGCAGTCGCGGCTGCAACGTAGAGGTCGTCGTAATCGATGGTTCCCGATTCGACCAGGAGCGCGCTGTCCACGATGTCGCAAAGGCGGAAATAAAAGTGGCGATACATGCGCTGCAACGTCGAAACCATGAGTCGATCGGAGATTGACGGCACGCGAAACATCAGCTCGCCGACGGAGATGCAGCGCGTACGGTCCAGTAACGAATCCGCGATAGCGAGCTGCTCGCCCATTTGCCCGAGCCGGCCGATGTGAATCTCGACAAGCTCCGGCAATCTTGGAACCATAAAATTCCACTTGCAGGCGAGCCGGTCGCCCCAGCTCCGGGATGCAGGGCGCGCGCCGAATTCTTTCTCCATGAGCTGGATGACTGCTTCCGGCTTCGCATTGGTGAAGAGGTCAAGATCGCTCCCGAGATCAGGCAAGTGATCAAGGGACTTGATCACCGCAATGCGGAGCCGATTGCGCGTGAATGCATCGCAGATCTGGGACAGACTGCCGAGGGCCACATCAATACGCGCCCGTTCTGCAGAAAGGCAGATATCGGCCCATGAAGTCCGAATCGCATCTCCCCCTTGAAGAGCGATCTCTCTGAACGCCTCGAGCCCGCGCACGAGAACATGGTTCGTTTCTGCCAAGGCAACCAGGCAGTCGAATTCAGCTCGTGAAATCCCAAGGACCTCTTTCTTCAGCTCCTCGGAGAAGGCATTGCCGGCACTGTCCTTGTGCTTCGGCGGCAGGACAAGGCGCGAAAGAAGTTTCAGCGATTGTTGAGCAAGAGATTCCGTGCAATTTTTTGTCATCGTCGAAGGCTCGTTTAGTGTGGTTGAGGTGCTTGCTGCGGCGCCTGCGGTGTCGTTGAAGGCGATGGGGAAGGCGCCGCTTTCGGCGTCTCTGTAGGCTGGTTCGGACTCGTACCGGAATCACCGCGGGGAGTCAGTTCGACTGGACCGGTTTGCCGTCGTCTCTGCTGGCTATAAACCTCGAGCGCACCATCGACTTTGTCATTGCTGTCGTTTGCAACTGCGTTGAGGCTTCTGCCCTCTGCCGCAAGCTGGGTCGCGAAGCCAACACGTGTTCCTGCATTGTCAGCACGCTGCGCTTTTTCGTAGTAGAACTGCGCTGATTCCAGGTCGCCGTCTCTTTCCGAAACGTATCCGAGATTATTCAATGTGAATGCATTGTTCGGATTAAGCGAATAAGCGCGAAGGAAATCCTTGCGGGCTGAGCCCCAGTCGTTCTGATTCACCTCGAAAACGCCATGAATGGTGTACATCTCGGCTTGCGCCTCGACCGGGCCGCCGTTGCGAATGCGCTTTTCCAGACGCTTCGCGCTAGCTGCTGCCATATCGCTGACTGACTTGCCACGCCATGACTGGTCCGTCGTTACCGCTGCAGGTTCGGGAGAGTTCAATGCTGCTGCAGCGCGATAGTAGCGGAGCGCGCCGTCGAAATCTCCAGTTGCCTCGCTGGCAACGCCTAGATTGTTAAGTGTGAACGCGTTTCGCTGGTCGAGCGGCAGGATCTGCTGGAGCAGCGCGACGGCCTGAAAGCCACGGTTCTGCGCGAGCAACCGCATCGCCTGAATATTAGTGCGGTTTACGCGCATCTGCGCGTCCTGCAGGTTGATCAATGCGTCGCGCATCGGCTTGCCTTCAAGATGCTTTGCATTGCTCATGTCGATGCTGGCGTTCGACCCTTGCTCCGTTGCCAGCTGGTAAAACCGGGTGGCACGATCAAGGTCGCCTTCTAATTCAGAGACATAGCCAAGATTGTTCAAAGTGAATGGATCGGCCGGATCATAAAGGTAAGCCTTGTAAAAGAGGGTTTCTGCACCCCTGTAGTCGTGCTTCTCAATGGCTTTGACGCCCTCCCGATTCAGGCGCTGAACCGGCGTCAGCTCGCTGCGCATAGGAATTTTAAGAACTTTTCCTTCCCCGCCCCACGCGAAGAACGGCCCGGCGGCAAGGGCAATGCAGACGATGACCTTGGAATATGAGTATTGCAACGAACTCTCCTGTCAATCTTGGTCTTCGACCCGAAAATGGGTCGGAATAGAGCTGCACATTTGGTTAGATGCCCAATCGTCGCCCGTGTTGCTCTGCCACCCAAAGGGATTTTGAAGGTGAGGCCACGAAATGGGCTCAAATCTCATCCAATCAACTGTCTGGTAATCCGGAACCAAATACAGGTGTTCGACCAATGAAGAGAGTTTGTGAATTTGCTCTTGTGGGTCTGTTTGTGCTCGCATTCTCGGGCAAAATGCACTCCCAGGCGGCTGGCGCAATTGCGGTCGAGTCAGACCTTAGCGCGGCCAACAGCCACGACGACGTGTCCGCCATACCGCCCCTGCCCGCCGGCAAAAGCACGATTCTGGGGGGCGCCATTCGCGACGTGGACCCGGTGCTCGATCGCTTTACGCTGGGAATCGTTGGGGAAAAGCCAATCAAGATCCTGTTCGATGAGAGAACGCAGGTTTTTGTCGACGGCAAGAAGATCCCTTTGCGCGATTTACACCCCACCAGCCACGCTTCGGTACAGACAACGCTGGATGGCACCTCGGTATTCGCCCTGAGTGTGCATATTCTTTCGCAACTGCAGCAGGGCGATTATCGCGGTGAAGTTACGAGCTACAACCCCTCTACGGGCGACCTCGAACTTGCCGGCGGTCAGGGTGGACAACCGATCCGCTTCAGGGTTTCCCCCGACGCGTCGTTTGCGCGCAAAGGGCAGGGAAGCTTTGTTGCATCGCAATCTGGTCCGTCCGACCTGCAAAAGGGAACGCTCGTGTCTATCGAATTCGATCCCGATGGCAAGGGTCGCGCCACCATCACGAAGGTCACAGTTCTTGCAACTCCGGGCTCGCGATTCGTTTTCAGCGGAAATCTGATCGCTCTGGACATGCACACCGGCAACATGGTTCTGCTCGACCCGACGAACAATCAGAGCTATCAGATCGAATTCAATGCGAGCAGCATGGCGTCCATGCCGGATGTTCGCCCCGGTCAGCGCGTGCGCGTGACCGCTGAATACGACGGGACACGCTATCTTGCGCATGATATGACCGCTTACTAGCTGGCTTCCTAGCCTATCCCGAATCGCCGCATTCTCATTGCGCGGTCTTCCCGGGCTTGTTTGCCGGAGAGGCTGGGGGTGTGAAACTCGCCGGCGTGCAGGGATTGCTGACGAAGGAGTTGTCCGAAACCGGGGCGGGTGGGGACGGCGGTGTTTGCCAGGGGACCTTGGTGAAGTCAAAGAAATCCAGCAAATTGGGCTGTGCGGCATCTCTCGCAGTCAAGTGTGCGGCGCTGCCAATGAATCGATTCTCCACGAATTTGATAACAGCTGTGTGGTCCATGGGGATGTGAGAAACATAATGCCGGCGTGTGAACGGCGAGATGACGATGTTCGGTAGCCGGAACCCGAGCTGCGCCGCGAAGCCCTGGACGGCCGGTGCATCCGCAGGATTCGCGCCAGGGTCGGCAGCGGAGAGATCGCAGTGGGTTGTCGGCGTTCCTCCGCTTGGCAGGCAGGGATTGTACTGATCAGGATTGACGGAGATTTGCGAGATATCGGCGATCGATCCAAGCGTCGTGTCGGTGAAGTCGTTCGAGTGGCCGGGCACTGGCGGCACATGATCGTAGGGTCCGCCGCCTTCGTCGTAACTGAAAAAGAAGACGGAATTGGTCCACGACGAACTCGCCATGAGCGAGTTGACGATATTCGCCACCTGGGCCTGTCCCGCAAGGATTGATTGTCCTGAACCGGGATGTTCGTCGTTGTTGCCGTAACCCGCCTCGATAAAGGCAAAGCTGGGAAGCGTGCCGCTCGTGAGATCAGTAAAGTAGGTTGAAAGGGGAGCGATGTGGCTTGTGTCGATACAGAAGGAGTTTGTCGTGTCTCCCACCGCGCTCGAAGCCTGCGTAGGCGGAGTGCAGGCAGCCCCCGTGGGGTTTTCATATACGAATTGGGTCGAATAGCTTAGCGTCGAGAAGTCGGTTGCCGGGAAGTTGGAATTTGCAGATCCATTGCAGTCGTCATTCGTCAGGCACAAGCCCTGTGTGACCGTGTAGTAAATCTTCCACGAAACATTCGCCTGCTGTAGTTCCTGAAAAATGGTAGCAATGTCCAGTTGCGGCAGGTGGTCGTTGCCTCCGGGATCCTTGACGAGGCCCTGCGTTGTGCCACCTGTGAAAGTCGCAATACGGTTGCCGATGCTCTTGGTCGAGACTGGGGAGAACCACCGATCCGATACCGCGAATTCGGAAGCCATGTAGTAGTAGTAGTTCAGGAAATTCTGGTCATAATAGCCCATGGCACGCTGGCCGGTGAGATCGGTGAAATCCCCTGAACAGGTCGCGCCAGAGATGGCGCAACTCTTCGCATATCCCTCGGCATCATGCACGAATCCGTCCATCAGGATCGGGCGCGCAGTCGTGAAGTTGTATCGATTGACGTCACCGTAGCTTGCCAGCCAATCGGAGCTTTCATCGTCGATGCAGGTGCTCGTGAATTTGAAGAGCGGGAACACGTTGCCTTCATCATCGGTGTTGCTGATCGAGCCAAGCTTATCGTCAATGCCGTCCACGTCGTAGTCGACACCGTCATCGCCTATGTTCATGCCGTTCGCGATGCGATAAGGATTCAGCATACCGAAGTAGTTGTCGAAAGAATGATTCTCCTGGAGCATGAAGATCACGTGCTTGATGGACTGAAGCGTGGCTGCCGGCTCAACCGTGACGGTGACCGTCGCAGTGACGGAGCCGGCGGCGCCCGTAGCTGTCGCCGTATACGTGACGGTTGCAGCGGGGCTGACTGACTGTGTTCCGCCGGTCGGCTGCAAGGGATAGGAACTGCCATCCGTGCCGGTTACCGTCACCTGCGTCGCATTTGTGGCGGTCACGGTCAGAGTTGAAGAAGAGCCGGCAGTAATCGTCGATGGAGTTGCAGTGATGGTCACCGTTGCCTGAACCTGAGACACCGTAACTGTCGCTGTAGCAGTAGCAGTTCCCTTGCTGTTTGTCGCAACCGCGGTGTACGTGGTAGTCGTTGCCGGTTTTACTGACTGAATTCCGCCCTTCGTAGGAAGATTGTACGTCGAGCCATCGCTTCCCGTGACGGTCAGTTGAGTCGCATCGGTCGCGGCGATGGTAAGTATCGAGGTCTGTCCAGCGGCCACTGACGCGGGGTTCGCTGAAATTGTGATCGTCGGAATTGTCAGAATATTGCTTCCCACAAAAAGAGCGCATCCCGAACAAAGAGAGCAGAGAATAGCGATGAGAGAGGAAAAGAGAGGAATGGAAATTCGCCTGGTCGTGTGCTCAGTGTGCAAGGTGCTCTCCATGTGTTTCCGAGGGGATACATCCGCGGGCAGCAACCGGAGGCACTTGGCAAACTGCACCAAACTGACCCGGCGGATCGAAATAGACCTTCGTGCGCACATAGGCTCATTGCCGGGGTTGAAGACGCTTCACGCAGGCATTTCTCGTTACCGGTCCAGGACTCAAACCGGGATCTAATGCCGATATCCCTGCCGCGCTATGTAATCAATGGCTACAGATCAACGATAAGTTGGATGACCCTTCATGCCGGACGGGATGTCTGACTGCGCGAATTTTAAAAGACAGAATGAACGCGGAAAGAGTCGCATTTATCATCCTAAGGTCTCATCACCGGCTGACTCTATCTCGTCTCGCTGATTAACCCCTACGAAGGGGTCGCGTCACCGCCCGTTGGTGCCTCAGCCTCGTCGACTGCGAACAGCTCGTCCGCCTCTTGAGACACCAGATGAGGAACTCGGCCGTCTTCGTGCTGGGAAAAAAGCCCTGCTCCCAGGCCCCACCGCGGCGATCGCTTTCTGCCGAGACCGCCGTTGCTCCAGGGAAAGCGCGGCCCGATGGATGTACCGTCTTCCGAGACCGCTCTTTTCGCCTGATGGAGACGAAACCAGCGGAGGTAACTTCGAATCACGTTCGTCATCGTCATTTGAACGCCCGCAGTGAAGTTCTGTTCCGCCATCTTGTGTTCCAACTCCGACGAACGCAAAATGCGGATGATTTGATCCGCCAGGTCTCGGGCATTGCCTACCTTGTAGAATTGCACCGCCATGCCCTCATCGGTGACCATTCCGCGAAAGTCAGGAATGTCTGCGCAGACGATGGGCACACCATATTCGCAGGCCTGATGTGCGGGACCGCTCGACCCTGTCGCTGAATCGTAAGGCAGCACCAGAGCTGACGCCGACTGGAACAATTCTGGAATATTGTCTTCTGCTACATATCCGCGAAACTCGATTGGAAGTTCCTTCGGTTGGCCATCGCGAATGGACTCCCAGTAACCAGCTCTGGTGTGATGATTTGCTCCGGCCACGACAAGCTTTGCGTCCGGAACCTTTTCGAGGATCATGGGGAAGGCTTCCATCAGCGTCTCAAGCCGTTTGTATGTGCCCCAATGGCCTATAGCGAGTATCCGTTGATGGGGATTACCCCGTTTGCTGAAGTCCGGCGGCGTGGGTGCCGAGGCAAATGTTCCGTGCGTGCCAAGCAGGACATTATGCGCTGAATACTTCTTAACCAGCGTTTTGCGATAGCCGGGAAGCAACACAGAAACTGAGTTGGCGCGGAGGAGTGCGCGCGTCGCAAAGTCGGTTCCCATGCGGTAAAGACGCTCGCGGCGGACGCCCGCTGCCGCAAAATCCACGTGTTCAATAATGTGGTGCAGAGTAATGTGCGTGTAAAAGCCGGCTGCGCGGACCAATGCGGGCGCACTGAGTCCGGCGAACGCAGCGACAGGATTTTCGGGTGTGGCGAAGCTCGAGAAGACCAGGTTGAACCATACGACATCCGGCTTCAGCCTGCGGATTGTGCCGAGAAGACGCCAGGGCGTCGAGAGCGAGCCGAACTTCCAGCAGCGAATGACTTTGAACCCAGGCAACTCCGCATGCGGATCGATCTTCAGTGAGTCGCCGTTCTCGTCTGTGGCGAAGTCATAACTTGTCAACTCGTCGGCCAGAATTGTTAGCTCGACGTCTGCATGTTTTTTGAGTTCCTTCGCGATGTGGAAGGCATACTCGTTCAGTTGCCTGCCGCTCGGTGGGAATGTGGCTACGAGACAGATTCTCATTAAACCTGGCCTTAGAAAATGCTGATTTGAACAAACGGTCTGAACTGCTGATTCTGACCACCGGTAAAGTTGAAGAAGGTTTCTTCCTGAAGTCCGGCAGCGAATCGAATCGGGTATTGCAGCATGACCGATCCGGAATCGTCATGAAATTTCCGTCGAAATGGCCGTGCGTAGGAGACGGAAAAGCTGTTCTGGGTTGCATCGTAGACGTGGTAGCTGCGCGTGCTTGAAAAAGCGGTTGTGGCCTGGATATCCCAGTTCCGCCTTGGATTGAAATCGACAGAGAATGTTGGGCGGACGTTCTGCGCAATCGCATATGCGCCGCCAACCACGCGCCACGCGCGAAGGTCTTCAATCATGGCTCTCATCAAAAGGCGCTCGGAGAAGCGACGCTCCAAACCGATATACGACGACGTGTAGAAGTCTTCATAATTCACGGGTGTGAACAGCTGATCATTGGCGCCCCAGCCGGTGAGGAGAGCCGTCTTTCCCCACGGAGCGCCGACTCTGAAATCGATAGCACCCGTAAGTCCTCGAGAACGCTCGTTCGTCTGCGTAAACGGGCCACTCTCGCGAATGAGGTAACCGCTGGCTGAGATGGCGTTGAAGAATGAGCTCGTATTCATGTAAATGAACGTGCGAAGAAGATTCTGGTTCAGTTGGACTGGCGACACAGAGTCGCGCCGGATTGTCGTCTGGACGCCGCCGCTGAAAGTGATGACATTGGGGCCAAGATTTACGGTTGGGTTCAAGCCAATGTTCAGTGTGTAATCGGTGGTATCCCTGTTCACGATGGAGTTTGTGGCAGGTACGGAGATTTGACCCCGCATGTTGCGCACCTGAAAGAAGCCGCCCGGCGTAGGAAGATTTCCGGCATGGAGATGAAACGCATTCGTCGATTCAGTTTGGAGCGAAGAACGCGGCGGCGGAAGAAGCGAAACATCAGAGCTTGGAACGGCAAACGGGGCATCCAGCTTGGAATCGAGGACGTAAACGGTCGAGTCTTCGAAGATTGGCTGCATTGAGAATCCGGACAGCACGCTCAGCATTGGATTGAGCCGAAGCCCCTCATTGGCGCCAGCTTCCAACAGGCTCGTAGTTGCAGCCTGATCTTCGCCTTCTGCATTGGAGGCCTGTGCAAACGAAGTGAGCGCCTGCACATTGTGATGCTCCTGGCGGTAAAGATTTGCCTGGGCAAGTAGATATTGGTAATCGGGAGCGCTGTCCGCTTCCACTTTAATGGCCGCGAGTTCGGCGTTTGCTTTGGTCGTTTCTCCAAGCGCGAGATAGTTATTCGCAAGCCCAATGCGCACTTGTGTATCAGGTGCGCCTGCAGCCTTGGCATGTTGGATGTAGGTCTGTGACAGGCGATAGTCGTGGATGGAGCGGAAGATATCTGCGGCCTCGATGTACTGGCCGCCACTGGGGGGGAGTGCCTCGCCGGCCGTGGCCTCCATCAACGCAAGGGCAATCTCTCTTTGAGCATCGTCATCGTGACCTTGCTCAGCCATGGCCTGCGCTATCGCGAGTCTCACATCTACGCGGTTGCCCTGCGGAGCTTGAAGCGCCCTGCGAAAACGCTCCATCGCGGCTTTCTGCTCGCCCAAGGTGCTGAGAGCTTCACCAGTCGAGACGAGTGTCGCAGATTCGACCGATTCGCCGAACGGACCGTGCGGAGGGGGCGCCGACTCGGCTTGATGTTCTGCGAGTTGCACGTAGTGATAGGTCTCGTCTCGATCTCCCAGGCTTGCATAGGAACGTGCCAGCATCGCGGAGATGTTCGGATCAGACGGCGAAAATCGTTGAGCGTTTTGCAACTCGGCAATGGCATCGTGGTAGCGCCGCGCTGAAAAGAGTGTATTGGCGAGGCCGAAGTGAAGGGTCGGATCGTCCGGGGCAAAAGCCAGTGCAGCTTTGTATTCCTGCGCAGCCTTGGCCAGCATGTCCTCGCGACCGTATGCCGTAGCGCAAATGACGTGAACATCCTTCGAGTCTCCCATCAGCTGTTTCGCCATGTCCGCATGGCGAATAGCAGCCGCAGGCCTATGGAGGTCGAGATCGGAGTATGCGAGCCCGAGATGAGCTTCCCCATCTTTGGGGTCTCGCTTGAGCGCTGCTTCGAAGTCAGAAGCGGCTGCATCCGGCCTGTGCAGATCGTTGAGCATGTAGCCGCGGTTCACATAGGCCGTCTCCACGTTGGGATCCCGCTTGAGCGACTCAGTAAAGTCCTCTTCGGCGTTCTGGGATTGCCCTTCGTGCTTGTGGACATACCCCATCAAGAGTGGAATGTCCGGTTCTTGAGGCAGAACGCTTTCGTACTGTTTCGTCAATGCAAGCAGTTCGTCCCATTTTTCAAGATGCAGCAGATCGTAGCCGAGATAGACCGCGACGTCGCGATCGCGCGGCAATGCCTTCATTGCCTCCTGGCCGAGTTGGGCCGATTGCCGATAATCGCCTTTGAACGCAAGATAGCGCTCCTCTTCGCGCAATAGGACTGGCTCGTGCGCCATCTCTGGAGTGGAGCGCCCCAACCATTTTCCTGCCGTCAGCAGATCATGTGCCTCAATTGCTGCATTCATACCGCCGGCCACAATGAGCGCGTTGTTCGGATCCAACTCAAACGCTTTCTCATAGGCCGTCTCGGCGGGTTTGAAATGCTTTCGTGCGGTGTACAAATCCCCCAGTGCCAGGTGGGGTATGTACAGGGTGGGATCTACCTGGGCGAGACGCTGGAAATACTTTTCAGCATCTGTGTCTCTGCCCGCTGCCCGCGATGCATAACCGAGAGAAGCGAGAGCGAATCGGTTCTTCGAGTCGATTTCCAGAATCCTCTTGTAGGTTGTGATGGCCTCTTCGGTGCGCCCAAGCTTCATTAGCACGTCGCCGTTCAATTGGAGCCCATTTGGATCAGTGGCATCAATGCCAAGTGCCGCTTTCACGTCTGCAAGTGCGCCATTGAAATCGCCCGATGCCAACTTAATTTGCGCACGAAGGCGGAGGAACGGCGCTGTGGCTCCCTGATCGCTGATTTTTCCGATCTGTTCCTGCGCAGCTTCGACCTCGTGCCGCGCTGCAGCATCATCGCGCTGAGCGCGATAAAGATCCGACAAGTCCATATGAAGCTGAATCCCGTAAAGAGGACCTTCTGCGGGCACGGCCGGCAGATTGGCAAGCGCGACCTTGTATTCATTGACAGCATCACCGGCCTTGTTTTGTATCCGGTCTATCTCACCGCGTATTGCATGCATCCGGTAGGAATTGCCGTCAATCTGTTCTGCGCGCTTCAAATAGGATTGCGCTCGCTCGATCGAGTTGGTCCCGACCTCTGCCTGTGCCGCCGAGAGTTGCAATCCCAGGTCCTTAGGAAGCTTGTCGGCGGCTTGTGTATACAAATCTGCTGCCTCTTTGAGCTTGCCGTCGAGTTGGTAGGTATATGCAAGCTCCGCCGTGATATCCGTCTTTGGATTGCGTATTGATTTCAGAGCGGCGATTGCCTCAGGGTATTTGCCGACTTCGCGAAAATATCCTGCCATGGATCGCGCCACTTCAGGATTGCCAGGAGCATGCTTCTTGGCGGATTCAAGATAGCGGTTCGCCAAGTCCAGCTTCTTCTCGTGCTCGTAACAAATGGCAATCAGCAATTCTGACCGCGCGTCAGGGTGGTCCCGCTCCGCACGGTTCAGCGCATCGAGGGCAGAGTCGTAATTCCCTGCGCGCATGTAAAGATCGCCCAATACAAGCGCGTCGTTCGCACGCCGAGGATCGGCGGCAAGTACCTGTTTCAGTAACCGTTCGGCGTCGTCGTTCTTTCCCATGGCGGAATAAGACTGCGCCAGGCCCGAAAGACCTTCAAGGGACGAGGGGCTCAATTTCAAACCGTGCGAATAGGCTTCGACAGACTGCTGATACCGGGCGTTTAGGCGCGCCGCATAGCCAAGAAGAAACCACAACTGTGGATCATTCGGGGCTGCCTGGGCGGCACGTTGAGCGTACTCTAACGCTCGGACTCTATCACCGCGCTCGAGCGCCTGTTGCGCGGCCCGAGCCAGACGCGCATTCTCAATGCTCGATCCCCATCCTAAATCGGGCTGTGCATTGTTTTGTTGATGCTGTGAAGGTTTCGATGTGTCAGGTCCAACCTCGTACGTCTGTGCGCGTGCCGCAAACGCCCCCGCAATGAATGCCGCGAGGCAAACAGATCTCAAACACTTATCGATATCTTTCAAGAGTTCACCTAGTCCGCTCTTTACTGCAAGAGTTCACACAGCCGCGAACTCACGGTAGTTAATTTGATTCCAGAATGGGCTGGAATGTTGGCTGCGTGTTGAATTCTGGGAGCTTAGCCTGGTGAAAAACTTCACACTTCAATGTCAATATTTGCAGCGGGATGCAACCAGCGCCTGCGATTTGTGAATCAAAACCAATGAACAATTGCATATCCCGATGCTCTGCGAATCCCAATTGCATTGCATATGGAGCCACGGCGATCAGTATTTCCGAATCAACACAAAGCAGAGAGGAACCTGTGGAGACGTCCGAGTCTATTGCACAATCCAGACGGCCAATTCCATTAACGTTGGTTTTGCTAGCGGTGTTGATGATTCACCTTCCGCTCTTGTTAATGAAGCTGCCACTTAAGTCCTTCGACACGAATCAGCATATATTCTTTGCGTCGCACTATCTTCATCACTGGTTCGATCCATGGAACGTCAAATGGTACGCGGGCTTTTCCCAGACGACATATCCTCCGTTGCCCCAGCAATGGGTCGCTTTGATCTCGAATGTTGTAGGACTTGACTTTGCCTATATGGCAGTGCAATTAGTTGCAGTCCTGCTGCTCGCGGTCGGGGTGTATCGCTTTTCGTTGTTGTGGGTGTCGCCGCGTGCAGCTTCATTTGCGGCGCTAGCAAGCGTCTTTCTCGGTTCTGAAAGTTTTCTGGTCTATTCTGCCGGCCAATTGGGCACGACGGCGGCAGCCCCCATTTATCTCAACGCGCTTCCATTTCTCTATGAGTGGATTCGCATGGGAAAGTGGCGTGCCTTCATCAAGGCCAGCGCCCTGTTCGCCGCTGCAGCAGCCGCGCACCATGCGACGTTGCTGTTCGGGTCTTTCTTCTTCGCTTTGCCCGTTGTGGCGCTTGCGGTAATGGATAGGCACGAAGGCGAGGAGTCGTCGACAGCTGCCGTGGTTGCCCGTACAATCGGCATCGTGGTGTTGGTGGCGGCGCTGATCGGCGTTGTGTTGTTGCCTTTCTGGATTGCCCTCATTCACTATCCGGTGACGCAGGCGCCGATCCCGCACGCGAGTCGCGCGAATTTCATCCTGAGTCCGCAATTCGGGATCAACTACTTCATCGTTCCTTATGGCGCGTTGATTCTCGCTCTCCCGTTCATCTTCTGGCGCGGAGCGTCTGTAGCCAGGCTTCGACCGCTTCTATTTGGCTTCTGGATCGCGTTCCTTGTCGGACTCGGCGGAACAACACCGGTGGGGCACATCCTTCTGGGCCGCGCATATGAAGTACTGACGATGGAGCGCTTCACTTACTGGGCTACGCTTCTTGCTCTGCCGTTCATCGGACTTCTCGCCGCGGAACTTGTTGAAAGGTTCAAGACCCCGGCCATTGTTGGCTTGACTGTGCTTGCCGCATCGACATGTGCGCTTGCTGTCGGCTGGTCTACGTTTCACCCTGCTGATGCTGAGGACTTCAAGGTTGATTCAGCGGCGGCCTGGCTCAACCGTGACGGACACGACCAGTATCGATACATCACGCTCGGATTTGGAAACAAGATTGCCCGCCTTGCCATGATGACCGATGCAGGCAGCGTCGATGGGGAATGGAACTCGGGGCGTATGCTTCCTGAACTGACGGCAAACGGAGCAGGCGCCCTCACAAGTTCAAAGTACTTCGGCAAGAATGGAATCGATGCTCTGCGCGCGATCCTGGAACATGCGGATCATTACGGGTTGAAATGGGTCCTCGTGCGAGATCACTACTACGATCCGCTGTTGTCATTCGCTGGCTGGCGGCCGGTAGACAATCTTGAGGACAGAACAATCATCATCTGGGGCAAGGATGGCATCCCCCCTGCAACACCGTTGAATGCTCCTCAAATTCCACCTCATTGGCAGGGGTTGATGTGGGGTATCCTCCCGTTTGGCAGCAGCATTCTTGCCTTGCTGGTGCTGCTTATTCCGGAAAAAAAACCGCTGGAGAGCCGGGTCTACTCATACCCGGAGAAAGAACATCTCGTGTCGGGGAGGTTGGCTTCGTGAACAAAGGACCCCTTCTTGCGGTTTCACTGGCGGGTGCAACGATCGCCCTGGTAGTTATCGGCACACTATGGCCCAGTGCTTCTGCTGCGGCCTACTCCAGCGGAGGACACTTTACAGGATCGACGTCGACTCCCGAAGCTGCAGTGCAGGGCCTCGGCGAGGAAATCCGGGCCAAGGCATGGGATCGGGCATACGCCGGCCTGGCAAATAAAGCCGAGTTCACCCGGGCCCAATTCCAGCGCGACTTGACGAGCGGATATCCAGATCTTCTTACCTATGCGACTCTCGATAACTTTGAGGTGCAACCGGAACACGCCACAGCAACGGACGCGAACGTTCAACTCAAGATGCAGTGGTCCACGGTGGTTGGACCTTCGACAACCACACGCGATCTTCACGTTGTGAAAAACGGCAACGATTGGCAGGTAGATTGGCCCATCAATAAAATGCCGGTTGTCCCTCCCCAGGTAGTTCCCGTGAACTATTTGCGCTGGGATGTCATCTACCGCACGGCAGGCGACGACTGGGGAGCGCAGGACGTTGAAGCGCCTCATGTCCGGATCGTCAATATGCATCCGGTGCAGCGCGCGGAAGGCCTTGTCCTGCTGGGCGAACTGCTCAACGAAGACGTTGTTCCAGCTTATGTTTCCGTTGCGGCCACGCTTGTCTCAAAAGACCAGAAGCCAATCGAGACTGAGGCCAGCTTCGACAAAATATCCCACCAGCTCTTGCCAAAACAGATCACGCCTTTTCTCATTCGCTTTCCAAACGTGTCACTCTCCGAGGTCGGAAGCGTACGGATGACACCCTTCTCAACTCTCGTTTCCGCATCCGCCGATCCGGTGATTGAGATCGAAAATGAAAAGCTCAATCCCGCGCCGGATGCATCGCTCACAGGCCAACTAACCAACCAGAGCGGTCAGATCGCCAATGTGGCTCATGTTCTGGGGACGTTCTACGACAAATCAGGCCAGGTGATATGGGTCGGAGACCAGTACGTCGATCATGCGCTCCTGCCCCAGACGCCCGTCGCCTTCAATATTCACATCCCCGAAGACCTTGCTCGCAAAGTCAGCACTGAGCGAACAGTAGTTTCCACCTTCAGCTTCGGAGGTTCCGAGTGAAGGCCAGAATGCCAATTCTGCTGGCCAGCCTCTCGCTAGCGATTTCCGCTGCTTCGGCGCAAAGCGGGAACCTCAATGTTCCCACGCGTATCGAAGCGGGCGCCGCATTCTCCATTCAATGCGGCGGTTCAGGAAAGGCAACACTCTACATCGCTGGTCCCTCCCAACTGATTAAGCGCGATGTGCAATTGGGCGAGGCAGCCTCGTTCCCGACGGGATCGATTGGCAATGCAGGCCACTACGTTGTGTTTCTTTCTTCGCCATCGGTGAACGAAACAGGCTCGCTCGAGGTTGTACCCGCGGATAAGCCGGCAGATCTGACCTTCATTGCGAAACCTTCACGGCTCCCGGTATCGCTGCAAGGGGGAATCACCGGTGCCGCTTATGTTTTTGACAGCTATCGCAACTTGATTACGAAGCCGCAACCGGTGTCCTTCGAGTTGTCCAATCCATCGTCTCCCACGCAAACGCATGTTGTGCAGACACGCAATGGCGCCGCCTGGACCCAGATGGATTCATCGCCGCACGAGGGCAAGGACCAGTTCATCGCCCGCATTGGCGACGTCTCGAGCACTCGCGTTGTGAACCAGGTGCCCGGGGATCCCTGCAGTTTGAAAATGAATGCAAAACCCGCGGGGGGCAAAGTTCAGCTCCAAACTGATCCGGTGCGCGATTGCAGCGGAAACGCAGTTCCAGATGGCACCATCGTGACCTTCACGGAGTCGTACAACGATACGAGATCAACAGTGGACGTGCCTCTGAAACGAGGCGTTGCGAGCATCGAAATGCCCGCACATCGCGGTGCAACCATCTCCGTCGCCAGCGGCGTGGTATTGGGCAATCAGATTCGGTGGGAACAGTGAAGCTATTGAAACCCATTACCGTGGCATCCGCTTTGAGCGTCGCTGTTGCGGCGTTCGCCGCAGACAAGCCGGTGGTGCGCGTCGAACCTCCGAGTCTTCAGGGCCCGCGGCAACTTCAGCAACAAACGGCCAAAGCAGCAGTTCAGGACTATCTCGAGTCATGGGCCGTTTTAGGCAACGCCTTCTCTCAAAACCGGCCTGAATTGCTCGATAAGGGTTTTATCGGTGACGCCGAGGACAAGCTCGCCGCTACGATCAAGCAACAACAATCAGGCGGAGTCCACACCGTCTACCGCGATAAATCTCACGATGTGAAGATTCTTTTTTACTCTCCCGACGGCTTGTCGATCGAATTAGCTGATGCGGTTCAATATGATGTGCAGCTCTACGACCACGACAAAGCAATTGGAACCGAGCAGGTTCATGCTCAATATATTGTCGTTCTTACTCCCACCGAGGTCCGTTGGCGGGTACGAATTTTCCAGGCACAACCCGAATGAGTGGCAGTTCGGCGCATCTAAGTAATCTGGCAGCCTGATGCCGCGGTATGACACGAATCAGGCAGGGAAGGCAGAAAGCAGCAAGTGTAAGAGCACCAGAAAGGAGCACCACAAATCAAATGCGAGTCTTCAGGAGCTAAACATGATCTCAATAGTCATCCCTATCTATAACGAACAGGAGTTGATTGAGCGACTGAACGATGCTGTCGCAAGCGCCTTAAAGGAAGTTGTGGATGATTGGGAGGTTGTCTATATAAACGATGGTTCCACCGATTCCTCTCTTGAACTTCTCAAGAGGTTACAAGCCGTAGATTCACATGTGGTCGTCGTCGACTTGTCGCGCAACTGGGGGCACATGGGGGCAATTTCCGCGGGTCTACAAACAGCGCGGGGTCAGGCCGTCATCCTGATGGATGGTGATTTCCAGGATCCGCCGCAGGTTCTTCCTCGTTTGATCGAAGCCTGGCGAGACGGTGCTGAGGTGGTCGTGGGAGTGCGTCGCAGCCGGCAAGAAAGCCGCAGGATCCTCGCAGCGCTCTTCCCGCTGTTCTATCGCGTGCTTGGAACTCTCTCGGACTATCCAATCCCGCTAAATGCCGGGATATTCAGCCTCATGGATCGCAAGGCCGTTGACGCCATCGTGGCGTTGCGCGAGAAGAACCGTTACCTTCCCGGACTTCGTGCCTGGGTTGGCTATAAAAACTCGATCGTCTACTACGACCGGCATGATCGTGCGGGCGGAGAGGGGAAGCTCTCCTTCATCAGCAGAATCAAGTACGCCATGGACGCCATCACGAGCTTCAGCTACAAGCCTCTGCGGCTCAGCTTTGGTCTCTTTGGGTTCTCGACGCTGATGGCTGCGTTTTTAGCACTCTGCATGGTTGTGGCATCGTCTGCAGTGTCCACCGTTGGATTCGGGATCGCAAGCTCAGTATTCTTCGTGGGCGGACTCCTGCTTCTCTCCGTTGGGATTCTCGGCGAGTATATTGGTCGCGTCTACGACGAAGTGCGCAACCGGCCGGTATCGCTGATCAGTGAAGTCCATAGGCCGAGCCTTACCATCCAAACCGAAACGGGATCGATCGAGGTTCCCGTCGGCAGCTACGGTGTCCCAAGTGGAAGCCTGGCAATGCAGGCAGTGCGGTATTCAGAACAGGACGCTGCCTAGATATATACGACGCTTTAGCCCCGCTGCCACTCGGCTAGCGGGGTTATTTATTTGTCTGAAAGGGTCCCTTGTAGATTGCGTTTGTCGTTGGAGCCCGTTCAATGAGTTGGGGTGGGAGTGTTAGTCGAAGTTGCGTTGGACATCGACACTGAGTTGCCATCGGTGGCCTGGCCGCAGGCAGGAATCCCGCGCTCCAGCGCTGTCCCCTCTTCATAATCGTTCCACGTTTCCAGCATGATGAACGGTGGCGGTTGGTTGCCGGGAAGTTCCTTGCGCCAGAAATTGAATGTATCGACAAAAGTCTGTCCACAGCGGGCGGAAATGTGGCGATTCAACCCCCAGGATGCCTTGCTGTCGTCGAAGGTCGACCATGCGCCGCCAACAATGATTTTCTCGGCATATTTGGTCTTCATTGTCTCGTAGAATTCAGTCAGATATTGTTCTCCCCAGTCGCTGCCATCGGGCTTCCAACCCTGGGTGCCGGTATTAATCCACGCATAGAAGCCGTCGAAGTCCTTCGCGTACGCTCCAGGGAGATTTTCCTGGATAAGAAGCGGTGCCGGGTCCCATGTGTTGACCATGGCACGCACCTTATCCCAGTCAGTGTGGCCGCCTTTGGGGAAGATGAAGATCACCGGACGCCCTTCGTACGTCAGGTAGGCCTGGTGGCCCTCCGCTTTCGAAGTGAGATAGGTATCGTGAAATACGGTGAAATCAGCAATCGCTTCGTCGGTTGAGTCGTCTTCATGGTTGGTCTCGTCGTACATCATGGCCACCTGAAAATCATTCTTTCCGGCCTGCTTTTGCATCTCCGCATAGCTGCGGTCGATGAACGGCTCCCGGTCGCCGTACCAATCGACGACGAACGCGGTGATTCCCATCTTCTTCGCGGCTTTGATCTGGCCTTTAATCTGCTCGGGATCCTGCGAAGAATAGCCAACCGAGATGTGCCTGGGGTGCCCAAACCACGCCTCATAGAGGGCGATCACCTGGGGCGAAGTCCCAGTCGCTCTGTACTTTAACTGCACGGGCGCATTTGAAGCCGGAGCGAAGCATCCGTGTGCCACAAAAAGGAAGAAAGAGAGCGTAAGAGTCAAGCGATTCAGCATCAATAGTGGTTTAGAAGCTAACAGGACGGCTTCGGTTGCAGACGGTGCCCAGAAGAAGCGGTTGGCTTTCGTGAGCAGCCATACCGCCAATTAACGCATCGGATGAATAGAGGCTATCCCCGGAACATATTGAGAAAGCCTGCGATAGATGCAGTTCCCTTCAAGAAAGCATATGGAGACCCAGTCCTGTGGTAAGTTCTGTTGGCCAAACTAGAAAATCGTTGCAGGCGCGCATCGTTTCCGGCAGTATTGTCCTGCTTTCCGGCTCCGGGCTCAACACCGGAATCAATCTCGCGTACAACATTGCAGTGGCCCGGTATCTCGGCCCCAGGGGCTTTGGCCACGCCACCGTGATCTATACCATCCTTGTGCTGCTCTCGGCTGTGACCTTGTCGTTTCAGCTCATTGCCACAAAAATGATCGCCCAGCAGCAGTCCGCCGCAAATAAAGCCGCCATTTATCGTTTTTTTCATCGCGCCTCATGGGCTGGTAGCATTGCCGTTGCCTTGCTGTTGGTAGCTTTTCAGGGTCCCATTTCAAACTACTTGAATCTGCCCGATGCTAATCTCATCACCCTGATTGCGCTCGGAGCAGCATTCTATGTTCCACTTGGCGCGCGGCGCGGTTACATCCAGGGAACATGCGGCTTCCGGAGCCTGGCTCTCAATCTCGTCATCGAACAGGCAATCCGGCTGGTCGGGTCGCTTGCCCTCATACGTCTGGGGTATGGGCTCTATGGTGTCATCGCAGCAAACTCTGCAGCGATTGCGATTGCCTACTACTGTGCGCGGGTCAAGCTCATCGGACGCGCTCCGAATCCGATTCGCCTCCCCCATGCTGCTCACGAAACCTTCCAGGCTGTCATCTTTTTTGCCGGCCAGATGATTATCAACAACAGCGGCATCGTCCTGGTCAACCACTTCTTTCTGGCTCGGGAGGCAGGATTCTATGCTGCTACCGCCATGGTCGGTCGCGTCATCTTCTCCTTCTCCCAGGCTGTCGTGAATTCCACGTTCCCCCTGGTCGCCGGAACCAGTAATGAAGAGAGAAGAGACTTCCGTGTCATTGCCACATCTCTAGCCATGGTGCTCGGTGTAGGGCTCACCATCACCGTTGGACTTTGCTTCGCTCCGCCCGAGCTGTGGTCACGTCTGTTCGGAAACGACTTTGCCATAGCGGGAAAATACAATCTTCCCTATCTGCTCACCCTCTATGCGCTCGCCACCGTGGTCTACTCGCTCGCCGGGGTCATCATTACCTTTGAGATGTCGTACAAGATTGCGAATACCAGCTGGGTGCAGCTGCTGTTTAGCGGCATTCTTATTGTCGCAATCTGTGAATACCATTCCTCGTTGAGGGAGGTCGTGCTGGTGCAACTTGCCCTCATGTGCCTCTTGCTTGTATTCGTGGCAATTCCGTTCCTTATCAATTCGCTTACGGATCCGAAGGAGATTCTGCAGCAGGGAAGTTCTCGTCCGCTCCGCCTGATCTGCAGAGTGTCTGAGGATGTGGCAATCGCAGAGTTCTTGAAGAGCGACTTCAACGGTCCGGCTTTCCGCGAATATCATCACTCTCTCGGCAATATCGTCAAATCTCCGAACTTTGAAGATCCCCAGGAAAACGCAAAGCGTCGTGCACTTCTCTTCCTTCGGCATCTCTACCTTTGGAGAGAAATTCCTGCTGATACAGAGTGGTACGAGGCTGAGATTTCAATGGAAGATCTCGCAAACATCCGGATGTTTCCGCGCGCGCAATGGCGCAAGATTGCGAATGGAAGATTTTCAACGCTTGCGGTGGCCGAAGGAATCAAGAAGCGGCAGGATCAACTCGATACGCAGTTCGTGTCGAAGATCGATGCAATCTCCCGTCGCTTTGATGCAGAAGACCCCGAACTCGGCGCTGTCTTGATGATCGGTGTTAGCGAGTCGGACCCGGTCACTGTTATCGATGGAAATCACAGGTTGATGGCGGCAATGATGAATTCGCCGCAGGCTTTGCGCAAGCTTCGGTTCATATGCGGGCTCTCCCCGCGCATGACGGAGTGCTGCTGGTACAGAACGAATCTGATGACTCTCTTTCGCTATGCGAAAAACGTTCTTACGCATTCCACGCGGAACCCCGCGGCGGAATTGGCTCGCCTTTTATAAGAGCTGGGACGGCAAAGAGAACGAACCCTATTTGAAAGGAATTATTACGATGAAATATCGAAGAAAGTTAATTGAGGTTCGAACGCTTCCAGGGCAGATCGATGGCGCGCGGCTCAGAACTCTCTATCGTGAACTTGAAAGCTGCATTAATGTTGACGGCCCTGCGGTTGTGCTGGATTGCTCGATGCTCAACCAGATCGACAAACCCGCAATTCACTTCCTTTTGTGCTGTCTTGAAGAAGCGATGAAGCGAAACGGCGACATCAGACTCGCTGCCCCGCAACCCGAGCTGAAAGCAGAAATTGAGTCAACTGGCCTCGATACACTCTTTCAGGTCTTCGACAGTATTGAAGATGCGCTTGAGAGCTTCAGGATGCCGCGGATGAACTTCATCCTGCCCGAACAGTCCGCCGGGAACGATCGGCGCGCAAGCGAGAATGCAGCCTAGGCATTGTGGGAGCACGAATGGCAATAGCACATAGCAGGCTCTTCCCTCGAAGGGAAAGACGTAATCTTTTGAGTCGAGGCTTTCGACTCGTTGCGTTCAATATCGTGGTGCTGTTGACGCTGGAAGCGACAAGCCTGGCTGGCGCTCAGCAGAGCCCCGCGCCGATACCACCCAGCGTCCCTTCACAGGGGCTTCAGCGGGTGAGCGCGCAACCGGCGGCCAATTCTTCGGAGGCGACCCCCCAGAATGCGCGTAACGAATCCGCTGATTCGTTACCCTCAGCGCCGACTCCGATGCCCGCAGAGCAGGTGCCCGCACAGCAGACGCCCGTACAGCAGCAGGCAAACCCGCAACAACCGGTCGGTACGGCGGCAGCTCCTTACGAAAAGCCCACTGGAGTACCGGGCTCCAGGCCGGCTGGAGCCGCGATTGCGCCTGCAAAACAACGGAGGGTGCGTGCCATTGTTATTCGTGTCGGGATTGTGCTGGCCGCGGGCGCAGCAGTAGGCGCGGTTGTCGGACTCTCCAAGGCGACTCACAGTACTCCTCAATAAATTTCGAAAGCGGCGGTCATCAAGCGGATGGTGCGGATGCGAAGCAAGCATGACAGCGAGAGAGTGAGATTCGTGAGCTTTTCGGGCGTTGACGGCGCCGGGAAAAGCACGCAGATCGCACTGCTATGCGCTCATCTTGAAGAACGGGGCTTCAGGCTTCGCGTCGTTCGTTTTTGGGATGATGTCGCAAGACTCACAAAACTCCGTGAGGGCACAGGCCATCGAGTGTTCAAGGGCGACAAAGGCATCGGCAGCCCAGAAGCTCCCATCAATCGTCGGGATAAAAACGTCGGGGGCTGGCTCATGACCGGCCTTCGCTTCTTCCTTTACCTGGTCGACGCGATCTCGCTGCGAGCTGTGGTCAGGAATCAGCTACGCGGAGACTGCGACTTCGTCATATTCGATCGATATAGCTACGACGAGCTAGCCAATCTCAACCTGCAAAACCCCATCGCTCGCACCTATGCCCGCATGATCCGGCATATCACTCCCGACCCCGACGTCGCATTTCTGCTCGATGCGGATCCCGAGGCAGCACACGCCCGAAAACCGGAGTATCCGATTGAGTTTGTCCGCGTCAACCGTCGTGCTTACATGCGGCTAAACGAACTGCTCGGCGTATTCACAATCGTTCCGCCAACTGAGATCGACGCGGCGAGTCAAGCGGTCTTGAGCCAGGCGCTTCGGGTCCTCGCGCCCGAGGGCCCACTGGAGAAGACTCTTGATGTCAGTCTTTCCAGCGAGACCTAGAGTTCAAATGTTTGCAGCTTTTACGAGCTTGCAGTCGCTCGTTTCGACAAGCTTTCGCATCTAATTATTCATCGCTCTGTTTGGAACTGCGCTGTCAGGGCGGATCGGGAAGAGGC
Organism: uncultured Acidobacteriaceae bacterium; assembly: GCA_963838295.1. Taxonomy (GTDB): domain Bacteria; phylum Acidobacteriota; class Terriglobia; order Terriglobales; family Acidobacteriaceae; genus Telmatobacter. The sequence goes on along the minus strand of CAWIQS010000013.1, from coordinate 919,821 downwards.
AAGTTAGCTTATGCATTCGAGATTGGAAGTGCTTCTGCGTAGGTTTTTGCAATTGGGCATGTGTTGCTTCGCTCTCCAACTGCAACTAGCCCATGCCGCGACCTGCTCAACGCAGGCACAGATGGCGCTCCAGCAGCGCGACTTAATCGCAAATCAGGCTCGCGCCATGGTTGCACTCGTGCAGCAGGGGAACGTTGCGGGATTGCGCGCTCGAACACTTCCAGCAATCGCCTCGGATTTCGATGGCATCGCGGCATCGGTCACCAGTCTCAGCCCGCTTATGCAAAACTCGACAATTACCGTCGAAGATCTGTATTTGCTCGATGCCTCCATGGTGCAACCTAGCACAGAACGCACGCAGTTCTTCTGTGGGGCGCCCACCGTGGTGCTCACATTCAATGGGATCCCCCCCGGCAACTACGCATTGGCGATCTTGCATGCCACGGGCGTGGCGCATCCGCAACAGATTTCAATTATTCTCGCGAGTGCCCCGGGAAATCAGTGGCAGCTTGCAGGTCTCTATGCCAAGCCGATGCTGTTGGCCGACCATGATGGAGTCTGGTACTGGGCTTCCGCACGCAAGTTTACCGAGACCAAAGAGAATTGGCCGGCTGCGCTCTATTTCCGCATAGCGCAAAATCTGCTTAGTCCCGTTGACTTCCTGACCAGTCCGAATCTGGAGAAGTTGCAACAGGAGACGGACCAGGCACGTCCGGGTGACCTTCCGGGAAAGTCACCGCTGATGCTCAACGTACAGGGCTCGACCTTTGAAGTGACTTCCGTCGACACGACCACGCAATTTGGTCCACTGGACATTGATCTTCATTACACCCCTAATTCAGCACAGGTGGCGCAACTGCGGGTTCCTGTTTCCGCTCGTCAGCAGGTCACCGAAGTTATGTCCGAATTGCTAAGGGAGCACCCTGAGTTGAAGCAGGCGTTTCATGGCATCTGGATCCATGCGGACCAGGGAAATGCAAGCCTTTTTGCAATCGAATTGCCGATGGACCAGATTCCTTCAGGGCCTCAGCCTCAGGCTGCAAACGCACCTCCCTCAATGCGTTGATTTCCACCATGCAACAAGGGCGTTCATTTACCTAGAAGACTGCGTTCAACAGTTTCGCTTGCCTCAGGGTAGACCTTGATCTGGTGTGCTCGCAGCAGGGGATGAAGCGTCCCTTCCTTTGAGTTTGAAGTAATCTTCGCGGACGCGAGCATCGGCATGTGACAATCGACACACTTTGTGCGGATTCGGGAACCCAGAGCCCCGTACCTTCCGCAGGCGCTCATCTCATGGCAGCCCAGGCAATGAGGGGAGAATGCATCCGCGTTCTCCGGTTTTACATGAACGTTGTGACAGGTGGAGCATGTCATTTTGCTCGAGGTGAAGCATTTGCTTTGCTCGAGCGCACCGACCTGGTTGCCATGCACATCCGGGGGTGCGTCCGGAGTGGGAGGCGGGATCGCCAGGTAGTCGTGAATATTATCGCCGGCCACGAAGGTGAGCGGCGGCCGAATCGGCTCGACCGCGCCCGCATGGCAGAGTGCGCATAAATCAAGCTGCCTGTCGCGTGTTAAGTGCGCAGGATTGACGATCGTCTCATCGTGCTTTTCACTGTGCGCTATTGCGGCTGAGCGCTCGTGAGCCACATGCTGGGCGCCTGGCCCATGACAGCGTTCGCAACCGATGCCCAGCACCAGGCTGTCCTTTTGAAACCGATTCGGCGGAGGAGCCAGCGAAGTGAAGTAACTCGCGTGGCACTCCAGGCATCGTGGCACGATGACGCGGTCAAAATGTACTTGCCCGGCTGGAAATCCCGGGCTGATTACCCATCCGTGATTGAAGGTCCAGTAGGATGCCGGCATCTCGTACAGCAAGTCGTTTTGCCAGTACAAGTACGTTTGTCCGTGACGTCCCGATCCAATCGCGATGTCGAATCGCTCCGCCAGCCGGCTCTGATCCGCTAGATTAACGGCGCTCTGATAGAAGCCGTCGGGCGCGGCAACCATATTCACGACGAGATTGGGATTCGCGGTATGCAGGACGTTGTGTCCCGGGCTGAAGCTGCCGATAATGTTCTTGGCAGTGGCCAGACCGGAATCTCGGGCATGCGGCGTGAGTTTATAGAATTCCGACTCTTTGCGATGGCACTGCGCACACGCTGCATCGCCGGCGTAAGCGCTTGGCGGGGGGGCCGTCAAGCGATCCGTTGTGGAGCGGTCTACGGAAACCTGGGGAACGATGACCGGCACCATCCCCAGCCATGCCAGGAACAGCAGTGCGGCCCGACTCCATCCACGCACCGTTTTGCCACGGTTCGTTCTTGAGCTGTCCAAGATAATTTGCCCTGTCCGGTCTCTTCTGACGCGGTCTTTGAGATCATAAACAACTTCATCTCGACATGCCATTAGCGCGAGAGATCACGGATCTGCACATGGTATGGGCTCAGCAGATCGCCGGTGGAGTGGCCAACGGCAGCAAGCGCCAGCCGATAATTTACCTGCGTCTGCAACAGGGTGAGTTCTGCCTGGGCGAGCCTTGTCTGGGCATCAAGAACAAAGAAGTTTGTTTCCGCGCCCAGCTCAAATTTGCGCTGCTCCGACGTGAGGGTCTTCTCTGCGAGATCGTAGGAGGTCGTGCCAGCAGCCAGTGCCATGCGAGCTTCTTCAAGCTGCGCCGCGGCATCGTGGACCTCGCGCGTGATCTGCTCTCGGATCTGTCCACCGGTATTGAGGTCACGCGTCCGCGATACCAAGGCAGAGCCAAGCGCCGCCTGGCCAGTGTGGTTCTTCACAGGCAGCGTGAGGGTGAGGGAAGCGCCGTAGCCTGGAAAGCCAAAGCCAAAGAGTTGACTCATGGAGGAGCCAAACCCGCCGGGCGCAATCAATTGTCCAGTCGTAATGTTGAACTGATTGCCGCCCAGCCCGCTGCTTTGGTAGAAGCCCTGGAGTTGAAGGTTGGGTTGGAGTTGATTGTGTGCCAACCGGATACTCGTTTCGTCGTTCGCCAGCGAATCCTTGACGGCTTCAAGTTCAGGGCGCTGGCTCAGTGCCTGCGCAAGAGCCGCACTGGCATCGATGGCTTCGAGCTCTCCTGTCGGCTGCGGCTTCTCAGTCAGAACCAGATCCAACAAATGCACACTGGAATCGCGATCGGCCCCGATTGTCAAGCGCAGGGCTTCCTCTGCCTGGTCGAGGGCATAACGTGCCTGGATTACTCCAACTTTCCGAGCGGCAACTTCAGACTCTGACCGATAGATATCCAGCGGTGGCAGCGCTCCCAGTTCGAGAGAACGTTTATCGCGCTGATAACTCGCCTCGGCAAGCTTTTGCGATTCCTGCTGCACATCGAGTGCGCCGCGAGCCTGAACGGCGAGCCAGTATTGGCTGACGACCTGAAGGATTGCGTCGTTGACCTCGGCCTCAAACATGGAACGCGACTGATCGACCGATCGCCGCGCAATCCTGATCAAGGCGGTGTTGGCAAAACGGCCGGCTCCGCGCAACAACGGCTGAGTGAAAGTAAAACTGAATATCGAACTGAAGTAGGGATTGAAAATATCATAAGAGCTGTTGGTTGAAACTTTATTGCTCGACAGGCTGGCAATAATGTTGGTGCCAGGGGTGAAGGTTTGAGTGTACGAAACCTGTCCGATCTGGCTTAGAGAGTTGAGGGTCGTGTTGCCGGTAACTCCAACACCCTGCAACTGGCTGTACGTCGGCGAGGAATACCTGCTCACATTGATGCTGCTCTGCAGGGAAGGATCGAAGAGGCTGAACTGGCCGAGGAGTGCAAATTTCTGAGCTTCAATCTGCGTTTCTTCAATGTATATATTGCTGTTGTTTTCAAGGGTAAGCAGAATCGCATCGCGCAGGCCCAGGGTGAGCTTGCCGTCCTTGACGTAGTCCTTGAGGTGCAGGGGAGGCGGCAGTTTGTCTGCACGCACGCGCGCAGTGAGCATGCCGCGATAGCTCTCTGGAGACTGCCCATGAGATGTCACAAAAGCGAGCAAGGCAAGGAACGAAATCAAGGCAAATCGAAAAATCCTCATGCGGAAACACTCCACCCTTAAGCGAAGAAATTCGGTCACAGTAAACGAAGGTGCTGATCCCGGCCCCACGCGGCGAACATCATTCATAGCGAATGGCTTCCACCGGATCGAGTCGGGCTGCCTTGGTCGCGGGATAAATGCCGAAGATCAATCCGACGGAGATCGAAACCAGGAAGGCCAATGCGATAGAACTGAAGGTGACGATGGTGGACCATCCCGCCAGCCACGCAATCAGTCGGGACATGAAGAAGCCAAAGACCACGCCGATGGTGCCTCCGGCGAAAGAAATCATCGTGGCTTCCACCACAAACTGACGCACGATGTCCGACTGCCGCGCACCCACCGCGCGCCGCAGGCCGATTTCGCGGGTGCGTTCGAGAATGCTGGCAAGCATTATGTTCATGATCCCGATTCCGCCCACCAGCAGGGAGATAGATGCGATGGCGACCATGACGGTGTTGAATAGCCGTTCCGTGCGCCTCTGTTCGGCAAGCAATTCGGCTGGCACCACAACACTGAAATCGTCTGCACCATGATGCGATGAGTTAAGAACGGCCCTGACCACCTGCGCGGATTCCGGGATATCGGCGGTGTCCCCAAGATTCAGATAAATGCCGTCAATTTCATCGCGAACATCACTGTAACTGTCTTCGAGCCGAAGGAAGGCCGATTGCAAAGGAATGTAGATGTTGTTATTCGCATCGGTGCTGGTGGCTCCCTGGCTGTCGCTCTGCCCGCTGAGTTGCGGGCTGACAACTCCGATCACGCGGAACCACTGTTCATTCACCTTGACGTACTGCCCCAGCGGATCGGATGAGCCGAATAAGCTCCATTTTGCCGCGGCGCCCAACACACACACCGGTTCGCCGCGGTCGTCGTCGGCCTGGTCGAAGAACTTTCCGGACAGCAGATGAAGGCCGGCGATCTTCTGGTAGCTGGCATTGACCCCCATGACGTTGGGCATATCCTGCTGAGCCTTGGGAATGATCTTGGAAGGCGTGAGCTCTTTGCGCGGTGTGGAAGCCGCGATACCACCAAGGTCGTCGCGAATGACGCGATAATCCTGCAAGGTCAGGCCTGGGGATATTACGCGAACTTTTTGATGAGCCTGCCACTCCATTGTCTGCTTGGCTTCCACGATCAGATTGTGGACTCCCATCTGTTCAATAAGCGCCATGACCTTCTGCCGCGCCCCGGCGCCAATCGACAGCATGGCCACGACTGCGGCTACGCCAAAGATCATCCCCAGCATTGTCAGCAATGACCGCGTTCCATGCAGCAGCAGGTTCTGCATGCCAAGCTCTGCGTCCCTTGTCCATTGCTGATAGACCAGTAGCGAGCGCCGTGGAGCAGGTGAGATGTCAACCGCCATCAGGGGGTACCTCCCAGTCCGCCTGCTCCGGCACCGGCGCCGGAAGCCTTGCGCGGTGCGGTAGGGTCGACTAACGCGACCTGGTCTCCCGATTGCAACCCCTGAACCGCGGCCCGGCTTTCGTTCTGGTATTGGATCGTCACTTCATGCTGTTCATATCCGTTACCCTTTTTCAGGTAGACGATGCGTTTGCCGTCCTTGAGAAAAATTGCAATGCGAGGCAGATAAATCATGTCGCCCTTGCTGCCTCCGAGAAAAATAATCTTCGCTGTGAATCCGGATTGCAGCCGGGCATCCTCATCCGTGAGCTTGATTGAGACATCGAAATGGCCGTTCGTGTTGTTCGAAAAGAATTGGCGCACAGACATACCGCCGACGCTCTTCACGGTTCCAGGAAATACACGGTCTGGCAATGCATCAAAGGTGATCTCGACCGGCTGTCCGTTCTTCACGTTGTCGCGGTCTTGTTCTCCAATTTGCGCTGTTAGATCCAAGCCTTGCGGGTCAACCACCTGTGCAATCGCACTGCCCGGTTGGACCTGGTCACCCTCGTGGTAGTCAGGCAACGTCATCCCAGTGAAGTAAAATCCGCCCGACGCGTTCATGTTCTTCTGGATCGAGATCAAGCCGTCGAGCGGTGCGGTAACGCGCATCTTGTCCAGATTTTGCTGAGCCTGATCCATCCCCAGCTTGGCCTTGTTGTACTTTTCCTGGGCAAGATACGTTGCTGCCTGTCCCGTGGCTTTATGCGATTCGATATCCTTTTCCTGCTCAGCCAATACGCGTTTGGCCTGCGCCAGTGCAAGGATGTTCTTGTCTGCATCGATTTTGCTTACGAGTTCGTTCTTCTGAACATCCAGTTCAGCCTTGCGTACCGCGTACCGATCTTTCAGGAGCAGTACCTTGTCTTCTGCCGTCTGCACCGCGGCATCGGCTTTCGCCTTGATGATCTCCTGCTCGGCCTGCAATAGCTCAGAACGGTTCTGTTCCAGCTTGTAGTGTTGTTCGCTGGGATCGAACTCAATGACGACATCCCCCTTCTTTACCGGCCGACCGGTCAGGAAGAGATGGGTGATCTGAAGCGCGTCTCCCCCAACTGCCGGAGCGTTAATCGTGATGGAGTGGCTGGCCCGAAGTTCTCCGGTCGCATGTACCTTCAGGTCGATCTCGCCCCGCTGAACAGGCGCAACCGGTATATCATCGCCCTTCGCAGTCACAGGGACGCGCCTCGATGCAACGACGGCGATCCCCGCGGCGAGCACGATGATGCCGGCCACTGCCCAGATGAGGATGCGCCGTCGTTGAATGCGTGCCATCTCAGTTCTTCTCCGTCGGGTCCTGGAGAGCCACAAGATCACCTTGTTTCAGGCCAGATGACACCAGTATGCGGTCGCGACTTCTTCGTTCAATCTGAATGACGCGCTCCTGAAACGCTGAGCCGTTCCATACGTAGGCGACGGTCTGTCCGAACTTGAGGAATGAGGCTTGTGCGGGGATTGTGATGGCATTGGGTACCTTGCCGACGATCACGGTGATTTGCGCGGTCATACCTGGCTTCAGGCGCGCGTCCGCCTGGTCAACACTGATCTCAAGGTCGAAGTTCCGAGGTATCGGCCAGCCATTCGAAAAGTCCGGAGTGGCGATTGTGCCAATCCGCTCCACCTTGCCTGTAAACTGGCGGTCGGCGATTGCATCCAGCTGAAGCGTGACCGGCTGCGACGTGGCAAGACGGCCGCGCTCCGTCTCGTCCACGCGAGCTGCAATGCGCATCGAGGCTGCGTCAGGCAGTTCAGCGAGCGGCGTTCCCGGCCATGCGCGCTCGCCTGCTTTGAAGGGGGCCTCTCCGCCGTTGTGCCAGACGGAGAGAAGACTGATTGATCCGTCTGAGGGCGCGCGCAACGTCATCGCAGCCAATGCGGTACCAGCGCGCTGTGCATCGAAGTCGGCCTTCCGGCTTGCATGCTTCTTGTCCTCGACTGTCGCCTGGCCGACGGCGATGTCTGATTTCAATTGTGCTTCGGCCTGGCGTAGCGCCTGCTCGGCATCCGCGAGCTTCAGCTTTGCCTCCGCTCCATCGATCCTGGAGACGACCTCACTCTTGCTGGCCTCGAGCTTTGCCACTTCGACATCGTATTTCGCCTTCATGAGCGCGGTTGTATCCGCCTCTTCAGTCAGACCGCCCTGCGCGTGAACCTGCTCGATTTCAGCTTGCGATGATTTCAAGATTGACTGGTCCTGCGCGAGGTCCTGCTGGGTTTTCGAGGGATCGAATTGAACGACAATGTCGCCCTTCTTCACCTGTGTTCCGTCCGCGGCGATCTTCAGAATCTGCAAATCGCCGGCGTTGGCGGGCGCCGTGATCGTGACGGACTTCATTGCCTTCAGCTGACCGCGAAACTGGGCGGCGTCAAGAAACTCACCGCGCTGCACCTGAAAGGTCGGGACCGAGGGCCCCTTTCCCGAGAAATGAACAACACCGTAGACGGCTCCGCTGGAGAAGACAATGACGGCTGCAATCAACAGAGTCCTGTGCTTCGCCCACATATCTCTGAGCCTTTGCTTCATTGCGCACCGCCCACGGAACCACCCCCACCCGCCGAATCAACGTCGACGGCGGCAGAGAGATCGGGCATCAGCCGGGGATCGTGGCCCGCAATGGAGAACGTGGCGGAGAATTTGCGAAGCCGCGCGGAGAAGTCTCCGGGCGTGCCCATGGGATCAATGGATTCCAGTTGCCCTGGAAGGACGAGATCGGTGTAAGCATCCAGATGGACATGCGCCTTCTCGCCGATCTTCAAGGCGAGCAGATCTTCCTGGTTCACGGGAACGCGCACTTCCATCACGGCAGGGTCGACCACTTGCATAAAGGGCACTCCCGGCCTCACCTGGTCGCCCTCCTGCACTTCTCCCATGTTGCCTTGTTTCCAGATTGTGACCAGCACGACAATGCCGTCGATGGGTGCGTGAATCTCCATCAAAGCAGAATTTGCCTGCGCATGGAGCATCGTCTCGCGGGTGCGATCGCGCTGGATTTCAAGAATGTGAATCGATGCCTGTGCCGCCTTGCGCTTCAAATCGAAGGTTTGCTTCAACTGCGCGAGCGTTGCTTCGGCTTCATCGAGATCTTCCTGGGCCTTCTCAGCGTCAATGCGCGAGAGCAGTTCAACCTTTTGCATTTCAAGCTTTGATTTGGCTAGATCGTCTTCTGCCTGGATGATCCCTGTTTCATCTTTCGCCCGCGCAGCAGCCTCCTTGGCCTGTTCCTCAATCACTTTTTCGTTTTCGTCGTCGCTTTGCGCCTGTTTGTCCACGAAATCGCGCAACTGCGCCTGCCGATCGAACTCAACAAGCAGATCGCCCCGCTTGACCCTGGTTCCACTAGGAGTGAGTCTCGTAATCGTGAGCGTGCCCACCTGCTGGCCCGCGATCAAGGGAGCCTGAATCGATCGCGCCTGCACCGCAGCCGTCATTCCTCGCAGCCGGAGCACGTTTTGGGATTGAGTTTGAACGGGGCCGGAAAGGGAACTAGAACCAGCGTTGCGCCCGCTTTTGGCGCGGACATAGAAGACCACACAAACCGTAGCAACCAGCAATGCTGCCAGCGAACCGACAACGAAGGCGCGCTGCCGCTTCCGCGATCCCGCTGCGGGATCTGCAGGTTCCGCGTTCTGCGGTTCACGAGCCGGTTCGACCGCACTACTCATGTGAGCCCGATTTGACTGGAGATGAATTCACAGGAGCGTTCTCCAGAGTTATTTGCTTTTCCGCAAATATACGCGGCATTTCCCCATGGTTCAACAGCGGAAGGACAATCGATGAAACCCTAAAATGTGCTGATTGGACTGAACTTTCCTTTAGACGTATCCAGGACGCATTGGTCAGCCCTTTCGCTCATGATACCGCCCGTATTTCGTCCGCTTTCCCCATATTTCGTCCGTTATCTCGGTTCAATCGCAGGAACTCTCCCCGACTTAGGTGGATTTCCATCTTCTCACCGATCGAATCCGGTATTTCGGCCGCTGGGGCCATCCATGCTTCTCGAAGTCAAACTCTTTGTTTAGAGGGCTTCCATCCTCCATCAATTAACGGGGATGGCGTAAAGATTGATTCCACTGCGCGTGAGCACAGCTAATTGGTCGGCGCCCGAAGATATGGCATAGTCACTGGCGCTCGGCGAGGGGTCTTTGACTCGTACACCGAAGAGGCGCCTACCGTCGGTGGAACGATAGATGTCGAATTCCGCGTTCTCCAGATCGGCGGGATGGAAGGTTTCGCCGGGAAGGATCGGCTGGTCGGCTTGGAAGATTCTCACGACAAAGGATTCCGATTCGCCGCTGGCGCCATGACCAAGCTGCTGCAAAAGCGACTGACCCTTCAGCACGAAGGATCCATCGGGGCGCAAAATACGGTAGTCTCGTGATCCATTTGCCGCGCTGCACGAGACAAGCAGCAGCAAATCAGGATCGAAACTGGAGACCTCGGGCGTGCACGCGGAAGTGAATCGCGCAAGACTCTGTGCCTGGTTGTCCCACGTATGCAGTTCAAGATGGTAATGTTTTGCCGCAAGGCCACTCTGAGCCGATTGGATCAGCAACTTGATCTGCCCCTCGTTGAGCAGTGTGGGTGGGAGGCGATTGGAAGTGGAGGTGGTAGTGCCGATGGTTTCGAAGCGGTCATTCAGGATAAGGACGCGCACGTCTTCTTCCGGTTCCTCGCCAAGACTGCTGCGCAACTTGGCGCGCAGTTCAGGCGAGTAGCGCTCCTGCGTGATCCCAATCGCAAATGTCTTTCCATCGGGAGAGATGCGAACGAAGGCCAGATCACCGGCAATGGCAAGATGCGCCTCTGCTTTGAGATCGGCACCGCAGATGCGCAGTTCATTTCCGACATGCAGCAATACTCGATTGCGCGGCAGCACCCACAGGAACTGCCGATTGTCAGAGAGCCGCCAATCAACGCTGCGCACGATTTTGCGGGTGACCGTGTCGACGATTGCTGCGCGAACCACGCGCACGGATGATCCTGGTCCAACTCCTCCGTTGCGCGGAATAAGTGTATGCGGATTGAAGGCGATGAGAAGCTGTGTCGAAGCGAGATACGCGATTGCTTCGTCCTGCACCGGGGCATTGATTTCTTCGCGGAGACGCGGTGCGAGCCCGGTCAAGTCGACGTGGATGCTACTGGCGCCCTGTGCACCGATGTCCGCTTCATTGGCGGCAGAAACAAGGCTGCAGGTTGGCGGTGTGCAGGCATCCCAACTCGGCTCAGTTGGCTGATCGGAATTCGCGGGTTGCGCTCGCACCACGAGTCCAGCGGAATCTGTTGTGGATGCGACCGGCTTGGTGGGAAGCGCGGCGGCCTGCCTGGAAGAATTTGGATCGAGAACGAGCAGGAGCCTGGTGTGTGCATCCAGTTCCACATCATGCCCGTTGCGCCATAAGACTGAGATGTCTTCCGGCGCGGCACCCGGAGTCAGCTTCAGGCCTCTGATGCCAAGCACAGTCCCGGCCGTCAGGCTGGGTGTGATGGGAAAGCGGTGCACATTCAGAAGGAGCGGATCAACCTGCTGGTCGAACGAGCGCAGGCTTCCTGATCCGCTCGAGGCGCCAAACACAGTTGGCAGATCAGTGGTGACGGAGCCCAGTTGCGTGTCTTCCGGCGCGGCAACAGCAGCCAGCAACAGCGTGAACGGCTCCAGTTCGCGCTTTCCGCATTGCGCTTTCCTGAATGCAAGGGTGATTTCAGATTTGTTTGCCGTCGAGGAATGGGGAACCGCCGATCGCACTTCCGCTTCGAGTGTAGCGCCGCGCTCCAACGTGCACCCAGGTCCATGCCAGTCGACGACCACGCGCGCATAAATGCTGGCGCCGGTCTTGAGCGTATGTGCCGTGATGTGCGAGAGCAGTTCGGCTTCCACCGGGACCAGCACCCCGGCAGGTGTATGCGGCGATTCCGCTGCAAGCTGGAATGCACAGATGGCGGCAAAACAGAGGCCCGGGATGGAGCGGCGCAGCATCAGAGCGATATCGGAGGCGATTGTAACCCGAAACGACCACGATGCACATGGGCCGATTAGTTCGGCCAGGCGACCCGGAGTTCGGAGTCTGTAGTATAGGTACCGATGCCTCGGACAAAAGCCTCTAGGTCTTCTGCGAAACTTGGGTTAAGAGCCATCGGATTGTTCGTTGCCGCGGTGACCGCCGGACTCCTGGCGCAAACGATGGTCGGATCAGAAGTTTCTTTGCACGCGCAGCAACTCGCGCAGGAAGAAAAGCCTGCACAGAAACAGGGGATGGCTACGGGTACGGCGCAGGGGGCGCAACTCGATGCTCAGCGGCGGCCGATTACCTCCGGGGGGCTCGTAAAGACTGGTCCGGTCGTCTTTGAGGATGTTGCAGCAAAGTCCGGTCTCGCGCATTGGCGGAACACCACTGGAACCCCGCAGAAAAAGCTGATCATCGAGGCAAAAGGATCAGGCGTGTGCCTGCTGGACTTCGATGGAGATGGTTGGCTCGATATCTACCTCGTCAACGGATCGACCTTCGACGCGCTACAGCGGAAAGCCGCTCCACCTCACGCAGCACTGTTTCGAAACAACCACGACGGATCGTTCACCGACGTTACGCAAAAGGCGGGCGTGGCGAATGACCGGTGGGGTCTTGGCTGCGCCGTCGGCGACTATGACAACGATGGTTGGCCCGATCTCTATGTCACCAACCTTGGAGGAAACCGACTCTTCCATAACAATCGAAATGGGACCTTTACCGATGTCGCGGAAAAGGCGGGTGTGGCCCTGACAAGCAAATCGGCGGATGTCGTGACTGATTACACCGGCGCGACCTTTGGTGACTACGATGGCGATGGAAAACTGGATCTTTTCGTATCGGGTTACATTGAGTACGATTTCAAACACCCACCCGTCGCCGGCTCGCCCTCTGTGAAGTCAGACAAATGCCAGTATCGTGCGGTTGATGTGATGTGCGGACCGCGCGGACTGAAGGGTGCCGGCGATCACTTGTTTCACAATAACGGAGACGGCACATTTAGCGATGTCAGTCTGAATTCAGGGGTGAGCGATCCCAAGGGCTACTACGGTTTGGGAGCCGTATTTGTGGACGTGAATGGCGACGGCAAGCCAGATCTTGCAGTCGCAAACGATTCGACACCGAACTATCTCTACATCAACAAGGGCGATGGCACTTTCGAAGATGCCAGCTATATGAGCGGCTTTGCATTTAACGGGGCTGGACGCGAAATTGCTAATATGGGCCTGGCTGTTGGCGATTACGAGAACAACGGTCACGTCGATCTGGTGAGTACCGATTTTTCAGACGACTACGACGTGATCTATCGAAACGATGGCAGCGGAGAATTTGAAGATGTCAGCTATCAGGCCGGCATCGCTGAACCAACTATCCCCTTTGTTGGCTTTGGAGATGGATTTCTCGATTACGACAACGACGGATGGAAGGATTTGCTCTTTGTTAATGGGCATGTTTATCCCGACGTTGACAAACAGCCGGGGTGGGGGATGAGTTACGCTCAGCGCCCGCTGCTGTTTCGTAACCTGCATAACGGCAAATTTGAACTTGTTCCCGCGGTCGAAGGAAGCGGACTAGCCGAAGTGGGAGTAGGCCGCGGAGCCGCATTCGGCGATTTGTTCAACAACGGAAAGATCGACGTCGTGATCAACAATCTCGACGAGCCTCCGATGCTGTTACGAAATGTGAACCCGGACCATCATCACTGGATAGGTTTTCGCTTGGTGGGTGGACCGAAGAGTCCGCGCGACGCGGTCGGTGCAACGGTCTATGTAACAGCGGGCGGCATCCGGCAGCGCGGAGACGTCCTGAGTGGCGGAAGCTATTTGTCGTCGAATGACATGCGCCTGCACTTCGGGTTGGCTGACTCACCGCGCGTCGACGGAGTTGAGATTCATTGGCCAAGCGGCTCAACAGAGAAGCTATCGATCAAAGCCGTCGATCGCATCTACACGGTAGAAGAGGGCAAGGGCATGATTGGATCCACGTGTGCAGGGTGTCGATAGACCCGGACAGGCAGGAAAGCGCGAGGCTTGGGAATGCATCGGCTGAGAGTTGCGAAGCTATACTGCAAGCGAGCTCTCGTGAGGGTGCGATGAAGCGGTTCGTGTTCGGCGTGGTCCTGGCGAGTGCGATGGGTGTACACACCGCGATTGCGCAGGACAAGCCTGATGCCGACGCGGGTGCTTTGAAGCAGGCCGATCAATTGGTCCAAGCGCATCAGATGGAAAAGGCCAATGAACTTCTCGCAGGATTTGTGAGGGAGCATCCGGGAGATGAATCCGCCACGATCAAGCTGGGGCAAGTGCAATTAGCGCAGGGCATTTACGAGGATGCGCTGAAATCTTTTGAGAGCGTTCTTGCGATCAAGCCAAATTCGCAGGCTGCGCGCGAGGGAGAAGTGAAGGCCGCGGAGGCCGATGCCCTGGCCGATCAAAAGGCCGGCATAGATGGGAGCGCGCTGCTTTGCCTTATACGGGCGCGAAAATTTGTGCCGGACTCTCCACAGCTTCTACTCGATTTTGGGATGCAGGCAGAACGGATGCGCATCTATCGCGATGCAGACGAAGCACTGAGCAAGGCTCATGAGCTCGCTCCTCAAGACGCCAGAATTCTCTACGGACTGGCCCACGTACAGTTCGATGAACAGAAGATGCCGGAAGCAGAAGCAAACCTGCGTGCTTATCTCGCGCAGCGGCCCGAGGATGCGACCGCGCATTACGGACTTGGTCACTTGCTGCATGTTCTGCTGAAGGATGATGAGGCGAAAGCAGAACTCGACCGCTCGATTGCGCTCCAGCCGCGTCAGAGCGGATCGTACTACGAACTCGGCGACATCGCGCTCCAGCAGAACAAGGACGGCGAAGCCAAGGATAATTTTCTTAAGGTACTGGAACTGGCGCCGCATCACGGGGGAGCGCTGACCGGCCTAGGCGTGCTCGCGTTTCGCGCGAAAGATTATCCGCAGGCGGAAACATACCTGAAAAGCGCAATTAAGTATGCGGCTGATTACCCCAAACCACATCACTATTACGCGCTGGTCCTGATACGACTGGGGCGTCCGGAAGAGGCCAAGCGCGAGGCGGAACGCGCCACGGAGTTGGACAAGCAGGAAGCCCATGTAAGCCACGGGAATTCCCTGACAGTGGTCGAATAGAATAGCTCACGATTCTTGACGATGCGGATTTGGAAAGTGGTGAAGTGCAAATGAAAAGCCTGGATGGAAGCAGAATGCGGACGGCGATCGTACGGCTGGCTTTGCTCGCGATTCTGCTGTGTATACCCACGGGTTGCGGCCACCGGCAACCGCCGACCATCATGGTGATCACGCCAACGGGTGGCTTGGAGTATTGGGAAAATTTCGATCGTGCGGTCAGAACCAATGCCGCATCTTCCGGGTTTCGCACCGAATTGGCTGCCCCGCAGTCGGTGACCGACTATACGGAGCAAGCACAGATGGTGGAGAACGCGATTTCGCGTCACGTGCAGGGAATTATCGTTTCGCCGGCGCATCAACTGGTTTTGACTTCGGTATTGCAGAAGGCCGTGAATGCGAATATTCCAGTGGTCGTCGTGGGAACGCCGATCGCACTTCCCGCGAAGGACTTCGCCGCGTTTATCGGTTGGAACGAAGCCGAGGCCGGCAGGCTGGCGGCCAGACGATTCATTGCCTTACTCGGTGGCAAAGGAGAAGTTGGCGTCATCGGCGTGAGTCCTACGGTCGAAGGAAGTTCGCTGATCGAGAAGGCCTTTGCTGACGAAATTGCACGGGCGCCACGGGTCAAGCTGGTGAGCGTGAAATATGGGCTATCCGACTGGGCGAGAGGACATCAGGCCGTGTTGGACTTGCTCGCCGAGCATCCCGAGATCAAGGGCATCTTCACCACGGACGAATTCTCCACTCATGCCGCTGCCTATGCGTTCGATGGCAAGTCGCACAAACGCCCATTGCTGATCGGAGTTTCGGATGAGCTGAATGAAATTGCGGGCTTGCGCGTCGGCAGGACAGATGCGTTGATTGTGAGCAATCCGCGCGAACTGGGCGTGCGCGCGATGCAGGCCATGCGCGCCGCGCTGACAGGCGCTGACGCAAGCACATACTCGACGCAGCTTCCGGTGACGATTGTGGACAAGCAGACGATGTCTGACGATGCGACCGTGGCGATGCTGTTGAAGGGTTCTGCCTAATTGACCTGCGCCGCGCGGATCGCGCCAGCGATCAGTGCGGAGTGACCTTTACATTGCGCCACGATGCCTGGGCGTAAAACGATCGCAGTCCCGCTACTCCATTTGTCATGCACTGATTGTCTTCGTACTGCAGACGGGTCGGAGTTCGGCCATTTTCCGGCGTCACCGTAACAGTGAGCGTGCAGCCTTGAGCTGAAAGTTCAACCCGATACCACGAACCAACCGAAACCGGCGATTCCAGTTTCGCAGTCGCAAGCTGGTGCCAATCGTACGACGCTCGCCCAAGAACGACGGTCTCCTCGTCCGGCCTGAGGCCTGCGTAGTAACCCTGGTAGGAATCGACACCCTGTTGCGGATCGGTTGTACGAATCACGAGACCGGCGTCTCCGTAGTGCGTTTCCGGAAACAACAGATCAAAGCGAATATCCGCGGAAATACTATAGTTGGAACCCTGCGAATGCTGTGCGATCAGCATATCGCCTCGGCCGTAATTGGAATTTGAAAGCACTCCGGCGTTCTCATTCCAGCGGCCACTGATTGCCTGCCATCCATCCATGCTTTCGTAACGGCTGGCTTTCAATCCCTCGGAATGCGTGCGATACGCAATCAGCAAGCTGCCCGCCAGAATGACGCAAAACGCCAAAGTCAATAGAGCAATTCGAGCAACTCTGGAAGAGATACGCATGTGTGGCAAAGAGTATATTGAGTTTTTGTCAGGAATTCCAATGCCCGCGCGCACAATTGCGATCATCGACCGTTACGCGAGACTTGCTATGTCCGTGTTTCTTTTGTGCTGTGCGAGTCGCGAACGCAGCTTTGCCTCGCCGCCAGCAGAGCACCAGGAACCTTCGCGGCTGCAATCGATTGAGTCGGCAATTCAGGCGGCCAGTTTCTCAACCAGCGCGACCCGTGTGGTGGTGCGCGGCATCGTTACGTCGAGCCGGCATGGAATTGTGATTGAAGACCGAACCGGAGCGGTCGAAGTGAAGCCGGTTGGCACGGCACAGATTTCGCTGGGAGACGAGGTCGAGGTCACTGGGCAGCTGACGCTTGACCCCGAACCCGAAGTTCAGCAGGCAGAGATGCGCAGGTTGTGGGGCGGCTCAATGCCCCTTCCCCTGTCTGTTACGCCGGACCAGGCGGCGGACGGCGAGAATGAACTGTTCCTTGTACAGACAGTCGCTGAACTGGTGGACTTCGGACCGGCAGGACTCACCGGGCTTCGCTTGAATCTCAGGGGTGGACACCAGAATTTTTCCGCGGTTCTGGCGAGCGATAATCCGGACGAGGAACTGTCAGCAAAGTCGTTGCAACCGGGAGCGATCCTGCGGTTGACCGGGATCCTGATTGTCAATCACGGCCTGAACACCAGCCGTGGCGATGCGTTTGCCCTTCAACTGCGTGCTTCCGACGACATTGAGCTGGTCGAACCGCCGTCATGGTGGACGAAGGCCCATCTGCTGCTGCTAGGTGGAATCGCGGCGCTCCTGGTGTCGCTCGGGATTATTGCCTTCAACCACATCCGCCATTCTCGTTATCGCGCCGTGGCCGAGGAAAGAGCCAGTATCGCGCGCGACCTGCACGATACGCTCGCCCAGGGCTATGCCGGAATCACGCTGCAACTCGAAGCCGCGCAGCAGATGATCGAACGCGACCCTGAACGGGCAGCGGCTCTCCTGAACGAAGCATTGCAACTGGTGCGACATAGCAGGGACGAGTCTCATATCTCGATTGACATTCTTCGATCACTCTCGCGCAACGATCGACTCGACGTGCTGGTTGCCCGGTGTGTGCAACAACTGCGATCCGGGTGCGAAACGCTCATTGAGCAGCAAGTCACTGGAGAAGCGTCGGTGCTCTCCTACAACATGGTGAATAATCTCTTCCGCATCGTCCAGGAAGCGCTGTCGAACGCAGTGCACCATGCCAAGGCGGGTAAGATTGTGGTTCGCGTTTGCTATCAGCAAAGCGGAGTGCTCATTGAAATCGAAGACGACGGCAAGGGATTTGATCCGCGGTGTATCCCCGGGCCCGAGGAAGGTCACTTCGGTATTGTAGGGATGCGGGAGCGATGCGCGGCGATCAACGCGATCTTTCAGCTCGAGTCCGCTGCGAATGGAACGCTGGTGAGAGTGAGAGCGGGAGCATGAACAGAGAAGCAATGACGGGTCACATGAAAGCACGCACATCAAACAGCACAGGCGTCAGGACTATCCGCGTACTCATCGCAGACGATCACCTGGTTTATCGGATCGGTATCCGCAATTTGATTGGATCAGAGCCTGGCTTCGAGGTGATCGGCGAAGCGGCCGATGGGAATCAAGCCCTGGATCTGTATCGCAAACTGAAGCCGGATGTGCTGCTGCTGGATTTGCGCATGCCGCACAAAAGCGGGATTGAAGTAGTCAGAGCGGTGCGAGAGGAATTCAGGGATGCACATATTCTCATCGTCACCAGCTATCAAACGGAAGAAGAGATCTTTCAGGTTCTGCAGGCGGGAGCACTCGGATACGTGATCAAGGACGTGGGACGCGAGATGCTGGTGCAGGCCATCCGTGCTGTTCATGCCGGAAATCGCTGGCTGGCGCCGGCAATCCGCAAGCAATTCGACGATCGCGCCCTCCGCCAGCAGTTGACGGCGCGGGAAGTGGAAGTGTTGAAATTGCTCGCCCGCGGGCTGACCAATCGGGAAATTGCCAACGTGTACGGCATTTCCGCCAGCACCGTTAAGAATCATCTGAACAGCGTGATGGCCAAGCTGGAAGTTGCTGACCGAACCGAGGCGGTGAGCTTTTGCCTGAGCCGGGGTATTGTCAATCTGGATGACATGTAGTTCTGGGATGGCAATTCGATGCTGAGGAGCCTATTAACCCTCCGGTCTCTACACATCGTTCAACTCAGGTTAGGGGGTTCAATGCGACCTCTCGGCTCATCGGCGCAATCGGAGAACATATACCTCTAATAATCGACTGTCAATAGGCTTACACGCCTAGGACTTCAGGCAAATTCGCGCATATGCTGGTGCGAATTTGAGACCGCCCTGTTTCTCTGTCGAATCAGGGAAACGTTTCCAATCACGGAACAGCGGATACTCGAATGCGAATTGTCGGGAGGCAAGAATGAGGAATTGTTCACAGCTGTGGAGGTCCTTCGCGATTTGCGTGTTGATCCTGCTCACCGGGTCCGTCATGCGAGCGCAATCAGTTCATGGAACGCTCGCCGGAACTGTGGCAGACTCAACAGGTGCCGTAATCGCAGGCGCGAAGGTCGATGTCGTCAACACCGGCACAGCATCCACGTACACAGCCACCACCACATCCGCGGGAATCTTTCGATTTGAGGATGTGGCGCTCGGCAACTACGTCGTTACCGTGACCGCGCAAGGATTCAAGACTGCTGTAACCAAAGGGGTCCTTGTCCAGATCGGAACCGTGGCCTCGGTAAGCATCTCGCTGCAACCCGGCACGGTTTCTGAGGAAGTGACGGTGACCAGTTCCGGCCCGACGCTGGAAACCGAGTCGTCGGATATGGGCGGTGTTATCAGCGAAAAGCAGATCGTCGACCTGCCGCTTGCTCTGGGCGGCGTCGGCGCCATGCGCGCCAATGAGGCCTTCATCTTTTTGCAGCCTGCAACTACTGGCCCAGGTACTGCCAACAGCAACAATGGGATTTTTCTTTCCAAGGTGGCCGGCGGACAGAATTACGGCAACGAAGTTCTGATTGACGGCGTCAGCCAGCAACGGAGCGAAAACGGCTCGTCCTACGACGAAGAAGCTCCTTCTGTGGAGGCGCTGGCAGAATTCAAAGTAACAACCTCGCTGCCAGAGGCTGAGTTCGGCCGTACAACCGGCGGCGTTGAAGACTTTGTTACCAAGAGCGGAGCTAACGCATATCACGGTACGGCGTATGAGTTGTACCGCGACGCTTCGCTTGACGCGAATACGTACTTCAACAAGGGCTGGCGCGCTTACTATTGCACGGGATCGAACGACACACCGGCATGCCGGGCTGGATGGAACACCCCGGCCGATCATAAGAACGACTTCGGCGGAACTCTGGGTGGTCCGATCCGGATCCCGAAGCTTTACAACGGACACGACAAGAGCTTCTTCTTCTTCTCGTGGGAACAGTTGAAGTTTGCTACTGGCGGAACGACGACAGTAACCGTTCCGACCGCAGCTGAGCGCACCGGCGATTTTTCTGATCGCCTGACCACCAACCAGGTGGGCACGAATCCCTGCGACGGCACTCCTATCTTCGCTGGCGAAATCTTCGATCCACAAACGACAAAGACTGTGACGCTGCCAGGCGGCGGCACAGCCGAATGTCGCACAGCCTTCGGCGGCGACACAACTCCGACCAACGTCATCCCGAGCGGCCGTTTCAGCAAGGTGGCCCAAAACCTCCTCGCGTATTATCCAGCACCGACAAATACGAACGTTTTCAGTAACTACTCGCAAAAATCGGTCGCGCCGATCACCAACACAACGTACAGCATTCGTATCGATCAGAATTTGAGCGAGAAGGCCAAGATCTGGGGATCGTACAACACGCGTGAGAACGATCTGTTTACCGGCGGGTTGCCGAATCTTCCTTCGCCTGTGAGCACCACCGGGTGGTACCAGGACTTCACGACGCACTTCTTCCGTGCCGGACTTGACTACACCTTGACTCCGAATCTTCTGAATTACTTCGTATTCGGTACGAATCGGAGCAACAGCAAGAATTACTCTCAGGCGGTCGATCTGGGCAAAGACTGGGTCGGCATGGTCGGTCTCGGTAATGCCGGCGGCAAGAATTTCCCGCTCATTAGCACCGGTGATGCTCAAATTGGCTTGGGCTTCGGCAACAACGGCGATAACGTCGACAACGGCCTTCGCCTGAATGACGCAGTCGTTTGGACGCATGGCCGTCATAGCGTGAAAATTGGCGGCGATGTGCGTTATCAGCAGTACTCGCCTATTAACGGAAGAAACGAGTACATCGATTTCAGCGGCAACGAAACCGCGGGTGCGATCGCGCAGGGCGGAGGGCTTGGCTTTGCTAGCTTGATGCTCGGTGAGGCTGACAACGGTGGCACCAACGTCGTCCTACGCGGCCAGCGTTGGATCTCCTGGTACTACGCAGTCTTTGCGCAGGACGATTTCAAGCTGACTCCCACCCTGACCTTGAACCTTGGCTTGCGTTATGACGTCGATATGCCGCGCAGAGAAGCGCACAACGACACTTCGAACTTCAGCCCGACAGCAGTCGACCCCGAATACAACATTCCGGGCGCCCTGGTGTTCGGAGACAAATGCCACTGCAATACGCGCTGGGCGAATACCTGGTACAAGGATTTCGGCCCGCGCATAGGGTTTGCATGGTCTCCTGCATTCCTTCATCAAAAGACCGTACTGCGTGGAGGCACCGGAATCATATACGGGCCCCTCGTGTACGACGACTTTGGTGGCAGCATGGTGACTGGTTATACCGCAAATCCAAACGCCCCGAGTCACAACGGATTCGATCCTTCATTCGAGATCGACAACGGAATGCCGGCCTTTACACCGCCTCCGGATGAAGATCCGGGCTACTACAATGGCTCGTATCTTCCAGGGTCGTACATAACTCCGACAGCTGCGCGCCCCGCGACGGTCTACAACTGGACCCTCGAAGTGCAGCATCAGTTGGCCGAAGACTTGCTGGCTACGGTTGGATACATCGGCAACCACTCAACCAACCTGGAATCAAACCTCCTTAACCCGAACAACATGCCCAGCAAAGACTTCTCGTTGGGTAACGCACTGTATCAGCCGTTCATCGGCAACAGCGCAGGCGTTGCGCTGCCGTTCCCTGGGTTCCTGCAAAACTGGGGTGGCAATCCGGCGCTGCAGTCGGCATTACGGCCGTTCCCGCAGTACGACTTCATCGACCAGGGTTGCTGCCTTGAGAACGTAGGCATGTCGAGCTTCAACGCATTGATCGCATCCGTTCAACGTCACTTCCACCAGGGCTTGAACCTGCAGGCCTCCTACACCTTTGGCAAGACCTTTACAGACGCGGACAGTTCGCTGCCCAACTCCGGTGTAGGCGTGTCACAGGATATGGACGTCGAAAACCTCCACAAGGAAAAGGCAATTTCGGCTCAGGATCTTCGGCACATTTTTGTCGTGAGCGGACTGTTTGAACTGCCATTCGGCAAAGGAAAGACGTACCTCAACCACGGAATCATGTCGCAGATTGCCGGCGGATGGGAACTGGGAACTGTCGAACGCATGCAATCAGGTCAGCCTTTGTCGTTTGGTTGTGCCTGGGGTATTCCTGGCTTCCAGAACTGTATTCGCTTCAGCGCTCAGCCGGGAGCATCGCTCAAGAGCGCCGTCTACAAGAAAGGTTCGAAGAGCATTAAACCGTTCGTGATCGTTCCGCCTGGCGGCTCACTCGATCCCAATTCCAACACGATGTTCAACATGGAATACAACGACGTGACGCGTGCCGGATCGCCGGTTGCGGGTGATCCGATTGCATTCTACGACGTGAACAACAACTACAACCGAGACTGTACGTCGGCTTCGCTGTCGAACTGCAACGGCGGTCCCGATCGACCATACTCGTTCCCAACCGGCTTGCCGCGCACTACCAGTGCAGTGCGAACGCCGGCGTACTTCAACAACGACTTGAGCATCATCAAGAAGTTTCCGGTTTGGGAGAGCTTCGCGTTCAGCTTCAAGGTGGAACTCCTGAATGCGTTCAACGAGCACACCTTCAACATTCCCGATTTGCAACCATATGACTACGGCACGTTTGGCCTGCCCGGTGGGACGGTCAACACGCCGCGCAACATCCAGCTAACCGCTCGCATTACGTTCTAGCTGGACAAAACTTTGACCATGGGTCTCCTGGGGGATATAGGGAACTCCCTATATCCCCACCCTTTTTTGTCGGGCCGTTGCAATTGTTATCGACTACCGCCTCTAATCCAGCGCAGCGTATTCTTTGTTCGAAATGGAATCTGAGTGGAATCACGGAGATGGTTCGAATGAGAATATGGAATGCGCTCCTGTTGGTGGGTTTTCCGGTCGTTGTACTGCGAGGTCTGAGCCAGGCTCCACCTGTTCCGGACGGGCACTCAATCGATGAATCTCTTCGCCTCGGCACTGAGGCAATCCGTGCAGGGCGAGTCCTCGAGGCGGAGAAGTACTTTCAAGCCGCGGTGAAGGACGATCCCGAAAACCCCCAGGCGCTCATGGAACTCGGCGTGGCCGAGCTGCGACTTGGCAAGCCGGAACTCGCGTCGGACCTGCTCAGTCGATCCGTTGCCCGCAGTCCTGAAATGCCGGGTGCAAACCTGTTTCTGGGGATCGCGTATGCGCAAATGCACAAGGTGGATCAGTGCGTGGCGGCTCTCAAGCGCGAAGTCGAGCTAAATCCGAAGAACGCGCAAGCCTATATGTGGATGGGCGTCGTCGAGTTGCAGGACGGACATCCTGAAAAGGCGACCGAACCGCTTGACCGGGCCGCGGAACTTGCTCCCGATGACCTGAACATACTGGAGTATCGCGGCCAGGCGCACAATGACGTTGCCTTTGCGAGTTACGCAAGAATGGCTGTCATCGATCCGAATTCGTGGCACGTACACCGGGTCCAGGGCCAGATCTATTCCCGGCAGAGCCAGCACAAAGAAGCAATTGCCGAGTTTCTTGAAGCCATCAAGCAAGTGCCCAACAACTCCGACCTCTATGAGGAATTGGGCAGCGAATATCGTAAGTCGAGCGAACTCGACCTGGCGCAACAGGCCTACAGCAAGGAGTTGGAGCTAAGCCCCAACAATCCTGTCGCGATGTACAACCTCGCCAAGATCGATATCGAAACCAACCGCGGAGAAGAAGGGCTGCGACTGCTGGAAAAAGTGGTGTCGACCTACAAAGACTTTCCCGCGACCTATTTTTATCTCGGCCTCGGCAATTTCGATGCTGGCAAGCCGAAGGAAGCTCTCGTCGCGCTGGAGAAGGCGCGCGATATGCATCCTGAACCAGAGCTTGCGCCGCGCGTAGAGTATGAACTTTCGCGCGTGTATCGAAAGCTGGGCAGGATAGAAGACTCCAACAAGGCGATCCACGAGTACACGCGCCTGAAAGCGCAGAATGCAAAGTTGAACCCAGCTGTATTGTCGGCGATTTCCGCGGGATTTGGCACAGCTACTGTGCCATCCACAGAGACGAAAGGAAAGAATTGAGGCTCTGACCAGCCCGCCGCTTGCTGGGGGTGGACAGGCAGGGCGACTCGGGCAATGGAAATCATGCGCACGTGGGGACATCAATTTCAAAGGAACCATTGGCCTCTTTCTGGTGCGCCTTTGCTGGCGATGGTATATGTGCAGCCCGGATGTTTGGGGGGCTCCGGGGCGCAGCCGTCCCAAACGCAGCCAGTGTCCACAACGACTGCCCTTACGACCTCGAGCAGTCAGGCGAATTCCGGAAGCCTCGTTACGTTCACGAGCACCGTGAAATCCGCGGGGAGCGCCGTCAGCATGGGATCGGTGACATTTCTCGATGGTTCGGCTTCGCTCACGACGGCAACGTTGAACAGCAGTGGCCACGCGACGTGGTCGAGTAGTTCGCTCGCTGTCGGGACGCACACATTTAGTGCCCGCTATGCGGGAACAGCAGCATACGCATCATCGGCCTCGAGCGACGTTGTTGTTACTGTTTCCCAACCGTCGGAGACCAGCCAGGTGACACTCTCAGCATCGACCTCAAGTTCGCTGCAGGGTTTGCCCGTTGAGCTGATTGCCCAAGTCGCCAACTCGTCGCCAAGCACGACGGTGCCAACGGGAACAGTGACGTTTGCCAATGGAACGTCAACAGTGGGAACGGCCTCGATCGACTCTACGGGTTACGCCATCTTCACATCGACAAAACTGCCTCTTGGTAGGAGTAGCATCACGGCGGCCTACGGCGGCGACTCAGTATTTTCGGGGTCCACTTCACAGCCCATAGCCGTCGCAATCAACGCGCCATCCGGTACCACGCGCACGAATCCGCTGAAATTGAATGTCTCCGCAAGCCTTCCCGCGGCGAGTTGCGCGGATCCCGCGATCTACAAAGAGCAAGGCAATGGCCTTGATACCTGGTACATGTATTGCACCAGCGACGCGCTCTATGCCGGTGATCCAAATCCGCACTTCATCAATATCTTCCAGTCACCGGATCTCGTGAACTGGACGTACGACGGCAACGCTTTTCCCGGATTGCCCACCTGGGCCAACGTCAATGGAGCGTCGCTGTGGGCCCCCGCCATTAAATATTTCAACGGACAGTACTACCTGTATTTCGCGGCGTCGGCTACATCTCTCGTAGGAAATGGATCGGCGATCGGTGTTGGCACAAGCTCCAATCCCGCGGGGCCGTTCGTCGATTCGGGTGCACCCGTTGTTGAGCCAGAATTGGCTACAAATTGCTGTGCAGGGTCCAATCGTTCCACCATCGACCCGGAGGAGATTCAGGACTCGAGCGGTCAGAGATACATCCTTTTTGGCCGTTTCGTCGGAGGCCTGTACGTGCGAAAGCTCTCCGCAGACGGTCTCACCTCCGACAAGACAAGCGAGCAACAAGTGGCCGCAGATAACCGCTATGAAGGCGGTAATTTGTGGTTCCACGACGGCTACTACTACCTGTTGGCTTCGTCGACGAATTGTTGCAATGGACCTCTCTCTGGCTACGGTGTCTTTGTCGGTCGCGCAGCAACTCCGATGGGGCCGTATGTCGACTCGGCTGGAATCGCGATGACATCGATTACTCCGGGCGGGACTTCGGCGATCCGTATGAATGGCAACAGCGTGATCGGCCCCGGCGGAAACGTTGTGTTCAGCGATGAAGCTGGGCAGCACTACATGCTGTATCACGGCATACTCGCCTCAAGTCCGTACTACGCAGGCAATGTTGGTTACGCGGCGAGGCCAGGATTCCTCGACGCGCTCGATTGGGTAAACGGATGGCCCGTTGTGCGCGGAGGATTCGGAGCGTCGGATAAAGATTCTCCCCAGCCTGTACCTGCAGCACAACCGAGCACTGGCGATGCATACGTCACGTTGTTAACTACACAGGATTCACCGCGAACCGCAATTGCCGCGCTCTCGGACGACTTTACATCGAGCACATTGAATTCTCAGTGGTCCTTCCTCCACTCGGCGCCAACGTACACGCTCTCTGGCGACTCCTACCAGGTGCAGTCCGTTGCCAGCGATCCTGCTTCAAGTATGTCCAGTGTTCCGCTGCTGGCCGAAGCATCGCCTGTCGGCGACTACAAGGTGGAAACGAAGATCGATCTCAATCTGCCCATCGCCAGAGTGGGGTCTGACTTCGCGCAGGCTGGCATCTTGATTTACGGTGACGATAACAACTTCGTTCGCCTGGATCTCTTCAATAACAACGACACCCGGCAAGTGGAATTCATCAAGGCCGAGACCGCGCAGGGTGTGGGCTATCCAACCTGGGGCGCAACCAACATAGGCCCCGCGTCAATCAACATGCAAGTGACCGTGTGGCTTCGGATTGTGAAACGGAATGTAGACAGTGAGGAGCACTACACGGCATACAGCAGTGACGAAGGCACCACGTGGACGCAGGGCGGTACGTGGGTTCATCAACTGGGCAGCACGGCAAAGATTTGTCTGTATGCAGGAAATCGGACAGGGTACACAGGGACATTTCATTATGTGCACGTTTCCACGTTGCCATAACAGCAGCAAAGGCTTGGAGTTTCTCACGGGCGAAGCACAAATGGGAACCTCGCGAGAAGCAACGCGCCAGGCCGGCAGTTCTACGGGGGGATGATGAAATTCAGACATGCGGTGCAGGTTGTGGTTTGCGGGGCTTTCGCCGTTCCGATGTTTGGCCAGGTCACAGTCACAGAACCAATTCCGCCGGTGGCGACCATCAATGTAGATGCAGGCAAGATTGCGGGTGAGCCTATACCGCGCACTATCTTCGGCACTTTTCTCGAGCCGATCGGAAATTCGACATACAACGGACTGTGGGCCGAGTTGCTTGAGAACCCCAGCTTCGAATCAGGATTGTGGAGTCCAGAAAAGACTGCGGACATGATGCGCGAAAGGCCGGAATTGCGCCGCTCAAGCAGTGTTGCAATCCCATTGCCATGGGAGCCACTCGATGCGCGCCAAGGCAACCGGTATGAAGTTCACTACGGCGAGGCGGTAAACTCCTGGCAATCGTTGCGGGTGTTTGCGGTGCCGGGCGAATCGACGGGGATCAAACAACGCGTTTATCTGCCCGTTCATCGCACACTCGATTACGAGGGCAGCTTCTACGCGCGGCATTTGGGTGGCCAAACGGGCGTCATTGTTGCCTTGAGAATGCGCGATCGGGATGAAGTGCTCACCTCGCAGCAGATAGACGTAGCAGATGAATCGTGGAAGAAGTTCACCTTCACGTTCCATGTGCCCGAGGGGAAACTGCATCGACTCGACCCCGTGGATTTTGTCGTCCAGCTAACCGGTGATGGACGTGCCGATCTCGACCAGTTTTCCCTGATGCCAGCTGATGCAAAGGACGGCCTCGATCCGGACGCGGTATCCATGGCCAGGGCGATGCACACGCCGCTGGTGCGGTTTGGCGGAAACTTCACATCATCCTATCACTGGACGGACGGAATTGGCCCGCGCGACAAGCGCATCAATACGCTGAACAACTCGTGGGGCATTCCTGAGTACAACAGCTTCGGTACCGATGAGTTTCTAGAATTTTGTCGCCAGATCGGCGCCGAGCCGCAAGTTGCGCTCAACCTCGGCAGCGGAACACCGGAGGAGGCCGCAGCGTGGGTTCGTTATATTGATGAGCACTGGTCAACGCACTCCGGGTTGTTGTGGGAACTCGGCAACGAACTCTGGGGTAACTGGAATCTTGGTTATCCAACGCGCGATCAACTCGCAGCGAGAACGCTTGATTTCAGCAAGGCAATTCGCGCCGCCGATCCGACCGCGCGTCTCATCGCGACCGGGGCCGATCCGGAAGTCTTCAAGAGCTGGAATGCAATCCAGCTAACAAATCCGCCCGGGACCTTTAGCTATCTCTCCACTCACTTTGTGGTCGGCACCGGCGAAGTTCAACAGAAGGCACCCACGGCCGACTTTATTGCCGAGGCCTCGCTTGCGCTGCCAGTCGAGTTGGAAAGGCGTGTTCGCCAAGAGCAGGGGCAAATCAACGGTACCCCGGGCCACTCCGGCAACGCGCACGTCGCGTTCACCGAGTGGTTATTCATCGGCGGGCGCCTGAATGCTCCGAACTTCCTCAACATGGGTGGCGCCGTCATCACTGGCGGGTTCCTGAATATGTTGATACGGAATCATGAGATCGTTCCGATTTCCGACATGACCGGCATCATGGAATTCGCGGGAATCTGGAAGAAGCGCAGCCAGGTATTTGGAACTCCCTCGTACTACGCCTTCAAGATGTATGCGGGAGCCGATATAGCGAAGACTGTTTCCGTGGTAGCCCAATCTGGAAGCTACTCCGTTGAGCACGGCGTGAACCGCCTGCCGCAAATCGCGGCTGTCCCCTATCTCGACGTTGTCGCAGCGATCAACGCGGATGGCCAGACGTTGACGCTGTTCTGTGTCAATCGCAGCATCGCAACTGATATCCCATCAAAAATTGAATTACATGGTTTTACAACTGCTCGGGAAGCGCAGGTTAGCGTATTGGATTCGTCTTCGTTGTCTGACAGCAACGACGAGGTTTCTCCCGATCGCGTCAAGCCAGTGGAGGGCAGAGAATCGGTCGGTCCGGAAGGATGGTCCCACGTCTTTCCGCACGGTAGTGTTACCGTCATCTCCTTTAAACGGAAGTAGGAATACGAAGGCAGCTTCTTTGGGGACAAAAGCGGAAAGGAAGTGTCCGAAGTGAAGACAGATCTTGGTTATTCAAATATGCGGCTTCTTGTTGGTTCTCTTTTCCTGTTGCTTTTTGCTTCGCAGGTTGGGGGCTCAGAACTGAATCAAAGATGGACAGAGGATGAGGCGAACCGGTGGTATGCGCGTCAGCCTTGGCTGGTCGGCGCAAATTTTCTGCCTTCCGATGCGGTAAATGAGCTGGAAATGTGGCAAGGCTCGACCTTCGATGCGAAGGAAATCGATCGTGAACTCGGATGGGCTGAAGGCCTCGGCATGAACACGATGCGCGTGTTTCTGCATAACTTGGTGTGGGAGCAGGACTCGGCCGGATTTCAGCATCGACTTGACCAGTTTCTCACCATTGCGAGTGCGCATCATATCCGGCCGATCTTTGTTCTCTTTGACTCGTGCTGGGACCCCGATCCTGCGCTCGGACCTCAGAGACCGCCAATTCCTGGCGTGCACAACTCGGGCTGGGTGCAGGCTCCGGGACGCTCGGTGCTCAAGGATCCTCAGCAGTATCCGAAGTTGAAAGCATATGTGCATAGCGTGGTCGGCGCTTTCGCCAACGACCCGCGCGTCCTGGCGTGGGATGTATGGAATGAGCCGGACAACGACAACCAATCTTCATACGGAAAGCTGGAACCCGCCAATAAAGTGGAGTTGGTTCTGAATCTCCTTCCCCAGGTGTTTGCGTGGGCGCGAGCCGGGCATCCGACCCAGCCGCTTACCAGCGGCATATGGAACGGGGACTGGAGTTCTTTGGAAAAGATGTCGCCGATGGCCAGGATACAGATCGAGCAGTCGGATGTAATCACCTTCCACAACTATGACTGGCCGGAGGGGTTTGAAAGCCGGGTCCATGAGCTGGAACAGTTTCATCGGCCAATGATTTGTACTGAATACATGGCGCGCGGCGCGGGGAGCACATTTGATACCATCCTTCCGCTTGCGAAGAAATACCATGTGGGCGCCCTCAACTGGGGTCTCGTGAAGGGAAAGAGTCAGACCTACCTGCCATGGGATTCGTGGCAAAGGCCCTATGTTCTGGTGACTCCGACAGTATGGTTTCACGACGTGTTTTACGAAGACGGGACCCCTTATCGCAAGCGCGAAGTCGAGATATTCAGGACAATGACAGGAAAGCAGTAGCGGGAAAGACCGTGGCTCGAATATCGTGGAAGTGGCTGGATTAGATTTGTCACTTTGTTGAAAGCGCACTTTTTCGACCTACGTATGCCTGATCTCCATTTCGCGCCAGCTGCAACGAAGCGAATGCGCCGGTTGGGCACCTGCGTTTCTTATCCAACCTGGTGCGTGGCCATGCTTGCCGTTGTTCTTCTGGTGCCATTCGATGCGGATGGCCAGGAGAAAGCCGCGCACAGTCCGTCAAGCAACAGCAACGCGAACACGGAACAACTTGTTCCCGGGCGCTTCGTCGATGTAACGGACAAATCTGGTATCAAGTTCCAGCACCAGGCGCCGCACACTTCGCGCAAATACCTCATCGAAACGATGGGTTCGGGCGTGGCACTGTTCGACTGTGACAATGACGGCCGTCTCGATATTTTCTTAGCCAACGGAGCGCCGTACTCCGATCCGACCCCCAAGGGTTTCATTCCTCAGAAAACGGGACCCGAGTATTGGAATCGGCTCTTCCATCAGAAGGCCGACGGGACCTTTGAGGACATCACGGAGAGAGCCGGCCTGCAGGGCATCGGCTACAGCATGGGGGTTGCCGTCGCCGACTACGACAATGATGGAAATGAAGATCTCTTCGTTACCGGTTATGGCGGAAACCGTCTCTATCACAACAACGGCAACTGTACCTTTACTGACGTAACCGACAAAGCCGGCGTGGGGGGCGGAGGATGGTCAAGCTCGGCCACTTGGGTGGATCTCGACAATGATGGCAGGCTCGATCTGGTCGTCGATCGCTATGTTCAGTGGGATTGGGACGATGTATGGTGCGGCGAACACCGCGAAGGATTCCGCGGATATTGTCATCCCGACGTCTTTCAGCCCATTACGATGCTGGTCTATCACAACGATGGTAACGGCCACTTTACCGAAATTGGTCACAAACTGGGTTTGGACGTTCCGGCCAAGGCTCTCGGCATCGCAATCGGTGATTTTGATCAGGACGACCGCATCGACATTGTCGTCGCGAATGATTCCATGCCCGAGTTCCTTTTTCACCAAAAGCCGGACGGCACTTTCGAAGAA
Organism: uncultured Acidobacteriaceae bacterium; assembly: GCA_963838295.1. GTDB lineage: Bacteria > Acidobacteriota > Terriglobia > Terriglobales > Acidobacteriaceae > Telmatobacter. Next base: position 889,050 of record CAWIQS010000013.1, on the reverse strand, counting down.
GTGGGATTGGAGAGCGGCATCGCCGTCAATGCCGAAGGCAAGACCTACGCGGGCATGGGCGTTGATTTTGCGGACTACAACAACGATGGCTGGCCGGACCTTGTGATCACCGACCTCGCAAATCAACGCTATGCGCTTTATCGCAATCTTGGCGATAGCACGTTCGATTACGCCAGCTTCTCTTCCGGGCTTGGCGGAATGTCGATGCTTCATTCCGGCTGGAGCCTGCGCTTCCTCGACTACGACAATGATGGCTGGAAAGACCTGCTTATCGCGCAGGGCCACGACCTCGACACCATCGAGAAGAGCTTTCCTCAGCTACACTACCGCGAGCCCATGATGCTGGTGCGCAATACCGGCAAAAATTTCGTGGATGTCTCCGGAATTTCTTCGGAGATTTTTCACGAAGCCTGGGTAGGTCGTGGGATGGCCATTGGCGATATCAACAACGACGGTCGAATCGACGCGGTCGTTTCGACAAACGGCGGTCCGGCTCACGTGCTGCTGAATATGACCGAGACGAAGAATCATTGGGTGACGCTGCGGCTAATTGGGCACAAAAGCAATCGAGACGCAATCGGCGCGCAGGTCAAGATCGTAACAGGTTTGCGCAGCCAGTGGGGAACGGTGACGACTTCGAGTGGATATCTCTCCGCCAGCGATCGCAGATTGCATTTCGGCCTCGGCGCCGCCACGACAATTGATCGCATCGAGATTCGCTGGCCCAGCGGAATTCAACAGGTTTTTCTCAATCAAAAATGCGATCACGAATTGGTAGTCGACGAGCCGGCGCAAACCGAATCACAAAAACCGATTGCCGTCGCTGACACACCCAAGCCGTGAGAATCGGCGATTCGTTTAATCACAATGTCAAAATCCAGTTGTTGGGTCGGCGCGGCATGAGGTTCTACTCCTGGCTGTGCGAGGCGTAGAGCTTTTGGCTGATACTGAATTCCTGCTGCGCTCTTTCCGTCTGTCCTGTCTGGCGGAGCGCACGGCCGAGTTCGTAATGAGTACGCGGATTTTCCGGTTCCAGCCGAATAGCTTCCTCAAGTTCTGCGATCCCGCCGGTTGCATCGTGCGCAGCAAGGAGCGCGCGTCCAAGCTTCTCGTGACATGGACCACACGCAGCCTTGATTTTTATCGAGGTTCGAAGCGAACCGATCGCCTCTGAGGGACGGTTGTGATCCAGTAAAAAACCGCCAAGGTCAAGAAATGGCCACTCGTCGGGACCATTTGCATCGGCCCGAGCCGCAGCTTCGCGCAGAGCCTTTTCGGCCTTCTCCGGCTCATTGGTCGCGTCATAAACCAAACCAAGGTTTTCTTCCGCCTTCAGATTATGAGGCTCGATCGCGAGGATCCGCTCGAAGGTTTTGCGGGCTTCGAGAAACCGGTCCTTTGAGTAATAACAACGCCCCAGGGAATAAAGCACGTCGTTGTCTTTCGGATCGATCTGCTCCGCAGTCTCGAGCCAGTGAATCGCGTTATCGTAGTCGCTAAGGAGTACGTAGTCGAGCGCGACTGAACGCAAATCATCCGCGGTTGGTTTGCGAAAACCCGCGGCACGCGTGTACACGGCAAGCGAATCGCGTGCTTTGCCCTCCTGCCGCAACACGAGCGCGTAGGCAAAAAGCAATTCGGAAGAGTTTGGTTGCGCAGATAAAGCTGCTCGCAGGTCAAGATCTCTACGTCCAAGGGAAGTAGAGATTGTGCTCGATTCCTCCGCGGCGTACGGAGATGATACCCGCCGTGTCTCCTTTGAAGCTCCGGCCGTTTGTGGCTTCGAAGCTGCCGGGAGCGCAACCGAGATGGACGCGATCAACAGGAGCCGAACAGCAGATTGCGCAGTCATTCGTTCACCCGAAATTCAAGAAGCCTAGATCATTTTTTCAAATTCCCGTGGGAATTGCTATCGAACAAGCCTGTGAAAGCCGAATCGTCTGCGTCTCAATTGGGAATCAGGCCCGTTGAGCCTATTGCCCCAGATTCCGTTCTGCCGCGGCGGCCTCGGTCTGGCTATTAATCTCAGCCCCAAGAAGCAACATCAAGCCGGTGATATAGAACCACGTCAGCAGGATGATCACCGCTCCCAGCGATCCATACGTTACCGTGTAGGTGTTGAAGAAGTGGAGGTATATACGCATGCCAAACGACGCGAGCAGCCATCCGGCAATCCCGACCGCTCCTCCCGGCGTGAGCCAGTGCCAACATCTCTTTTTGCAATCCGGCGCCCAGTAGTAAATAACCGCAAATGTCAGCGCCAGCAATGCGCCGGCAACGATCCAGCTTGTCAGCCTGAGGGCTATTGTCGTCGCTGTACGCAGCAAAAACTCGTGAATGTGATGATCTGCGATGCGCGCATAATAATCGCCTAGCAGCATCGAAGCCAGTCCCAGTGTCACGATCAGCGTAAGCAGAATCGTCAGCCCGATGGCCTGAATACGCGCCACGATATAAGATCGCGAGTCTTCAATCTTGTACACGGCGTTCAGCGTGTCCTGAATTGCTGATATTCCGACAGATGCCGACCATACTGCCGCGATCAGCCCGAAAGTTACCTTGCCCGAAGTGGCAGCGGCAGTCGTTTCGTTAAAGGTACTTAGCACTGTTCCCAGAGCCGCCGTTGGAATTACCACCGCGAGGTAATCGAGCAATTTGTCGTAGAACTGGAAGGCGGACCGGGCCGCCAGGCCCAGGATGGAACTGGCGCACAGCAGGGTAGGGAATAATGCAAAAAGAAAGTAGAATCCCAGCTCCGCCGCATGACCAAAAACCCTGTCCTCGATCAGCCCCCTCCATGTTCGTGCGATGATCAACCGGGCTGGAACTCCCTGCAGATTCCAAAGCGATTCCGGTGGGGAGTGGGACACAATTTCCCAAATTCGCCGTTGCCGGCCCTTCAATCGTGGATCGACGCTGGATTTCTCGTCAGAGATAGGCCCCTCGCCTCGATCTAACCGGCAAGCACACAGCCTTGGATGCCGGGTCAAGCCGGATCGATAGTCCGGTCCCAAGCCGATCAAGTGGCACTAGAGCCTTTCACGGGTCCACGGGAACACATTGGGCAGCATCAAAGCATCGCGCATTGAGCAAACGCGGCCCTCCGACCCGCATCCAAAAAACCAATGGTGTCTCCCATGGGAATTGCAGAGGTGACCGCTCCGCGCCTTGCGCGAATCGCCCGATGGCTTTTCCTTGTGTTGTGCGTATCCCTGCTTGCATCTTCGTCCGCGAACGCTGGAGCGCAGATCCCGCAGGACTCCAATACGCCCCCCGTCGATCAGATTCTGGCTTCCTACGAAGGCCAGCCCGTCACCACAGTCGATATCGCCGGACGTCCAGACCTGAAGGTATCCCAATTCACTTCAGACCTTGCGCAGCAAACTGGCCAGCCCTTCAACAAACAGAACGTCGACCGCACTGCAGGCGCCATCAAAACCGCCGGCAAATTTCAGAATGTGCGCGTCCAGGTGGAACCAGAAGCCGATGGGCTCCGCGTCCTATTCGTTGTGGAGCCGGCGGTCTACTACGGTATTTTTCAGTTTCCGGGAGCCGAGCGTTTCACCTACTCCCGGCTCGTGCAAGTTGCCAACTACGTCAGTCAATCGCCGTACAACGCAACTGAAGTGGAGCGTGACCGCCAGTTATTGATGCGCTTCTTTCAGCAGACGGGTTTTTTCCAAGCAAAGGTTTCCACCGAACTCAAAACTGATACGCAACATGAGATCGTGAACGTGCTGTTTCACTCCGATCTCGGCCGCAAGGCCAAGTTTGGCGTAATCGACATAGCCGGCCTTCCACCCGCTCAAACCACAGATCTGCAGCATCGACTTACCACGCTGTTTGCGCGAATTCGCGGAGCCGGAATTCGCAATGGCAAACCGTACAACCGCACCACGCTCAACAAGGCTTCGAACTATATACAGACTCGTTTGCAAAAGGATGGATTCCTTGCCGCTCAGGTTAAGTTGGAAGGCGCCGAATACCACGCTGACACCAGTCGCGCTGATATTCATTTCAGCGTCAATCCCGGCGCCAAGACCCATGTCCTGATCGCAGGAGCACACCTCTGGCCATGGACAAAGAGGGCGTTGCTGCCCGAGTATCAAGGCGTCGGCGTCGATGAGGAAACCGTAAACGAAGGTCAACAGGCGCTCATCTCTCATTACCAAGCGAAGGGCTACTTCGATGTAAAGGTAACGTCAGATATGACAGGAGACACGAAGCTTCGGACGGTCGTCTACCACGTATCCAAAGAGAAGAAACACAAAGTCACTGATGTGCGGATCACCGGCGAATCACAGTTGAAGGCCAATGACCTTGAGCCGCATCTCACGGTGCAAAAGAAACACCTCTTTTCGCATGGGGACTTCAGCGATCAACTCGTACGCACCAGCATCAACAATCTTAAGGCCGTCTACCAGTCGCAAGGATTCAGCAGCGTACAGGTCACTTCTTCCGTGGTTAATCACGGTGGTGACATCCAGGTTGCATTTCATATCATGGAAGGCCCGCGCGATATCGTGAGTGCGCTGTCTATCGAAGGCGCCCACACTTTTCCCGAAGCGCAGTTCGCACCCAAAGGGCTGAAGGTCGCCGCTGGGCAGGCGTATTCACAAGCAAACGTGCAGGCTGATCGCGCCTCCATTGTCGCTAGCTACCTGAAGGCCGGCTATCTCACTTCGAACTTCCGTGAGACAGCCACCCAGGTTTCAAAAAACGATCCGCATCATATCAATGTCGTCTACCACATCTACGAAGGCCCGCGCGTTTTTGCGGGCGATGTCCTTACGCTCGGCCGTGTCCACACCCAGCAGCGCCTGATCAATCAGGACATCGCAACGATCAAGTCCGATCAGCCGCTTACCGAAACTGACCTGCTGACAGCCGGCAGCAATCTCTACAACCACACCGGCGTCTTCGATTGGTCTGAGGTCGACCCCAAGAGCCAGATCACCACGCAGACCAGCGAAGACGTCCTCGTGAAGGTGCACGAGGCAAAGAGAAATGACTTCACGTACGGCTTCGGGTTTGAAGTTATCAACCGTGGTGGCAGCATTCCCAGCGGAACGGTCACGCTGCCCAATCTTCCGCCGGTCGGCCTGCCTTCCGGCTTCCAAAGCAGCCAGGTCACGTTCTACGGCCCGCGGGGCACGGTCCAGTACACACGCAACAATCTGCGTGGCAAGGGCGAATCGCTCTCGCTGACCGCATTCGCAGGTCGCCTCGATCAACGCGCAGCGATCTACTACATCGACCCCAACCTTCGCTGGTCATCATGGAAATCTACCGTGTCGTTCTCTGCTGAACGCAACGAAGAGAATCCGATCTTTTCGTCCCAGCAGGAGATCGGCACGTATCAAATCCAACGCTTCATAGACAGCGCCAGGAAGAACCTCTTTTTCGTGAAGTACAGCTTCAGTAAAACTGACCTTACTCGCGTTGAGATACCCGATCTAGTTCCGACCGCAGACCAACACGTCCGACTTTCCGGCTTCGGAGCAAACGTTACACGCGACACACGCGACAACGTTCTCGACGAACACAAAGGAGTGTTCGGATCTCTCGAAGTCGATATCAATTCCAGCAAACTCGGCTCCAGCGTCGATTTTGCGAAACTTACATCCCAAGCTGCTTTCTACAAAGAGAAGTTTCATCACATCGTGTGGGCAAACAGCGTTCGGATCGGGCTCGCACAGCCCTTCGCCAACAGCCGTGTCCCTTTGAGCGAGTCCTTCTTCACGGGGGGTGGCGATTCGCTGCGTGGCTTTCCGCTCGATGGCGCTGGACCTCAACGTGCCGTCCCTGTGTGCACATCCACGACCGCGTGCGGATGCCCAACCACAACAAACTGCGCATTTATCAACGTTCCCAGCGGTGGAAACGAATTACTCGTCGTTAATGCTGAAGCGCGCATCCCGCTCTCAATCAAGAAGGGCCTCAGCATCGTCCCTTTCTACGACGGCGGCAATATCTTTCCTCGCATTGGCTTTCACGATTTCGCCTCGCTTTACTCGAATAACGTTGGTATCGGCCTGCGCTACTCTACGCCCGTCGGACCCATTCGTATCGATCTCGGACACAGCCTCAACCCCGTTCCGGGTGTCAATTCAACGCAATACTTCATCAGCATCGGCCAGGCATTCTGAGGAGTTGTCCCGTGGCAATCATTCATACTTCTACCGGCGGCTCTGATTCTCACGACCCCCGGCGCCATCGATCTTTTCGACGTCTATTGCTCATAGGTGCACGATTCGTCGCAGTAGTCATCGCCTTTCCCATACTGCTCGGCGCGGTAGTATTCGCAATCGCGATGAACAGTTCGCGCGGACACGCGTATCTCATTAGCCTTATTCAGAAGCAAGCCGGAGAGAGCCTAGGCGTTCCAGTACAGCTCCAGAATCTCGATCTCCACCTGTCCACGCTCAGTGTCGATCTCTACGGCCTGACCATCGATGGCGCAGGGCCGCATTCCAATCCGCCATTGCTCCAGGTGCAGCATGCCGAGGCAGGCGTCCGGGTCGTCTCAGTCTTCGGACGCGAATGGTACTTCGATCGCATTCGCATCGACAATCCGGTCGCGCAAATCTTCGTCGATAAGAATGGTGTCTCGAACCTTCCCACATTCAAAAGCGACAACAACAGCAGCACGACGATCTTCGATCTCGGTATCCGACACGCGAACCTTGCAAATGGGGTGGTCTTCTATAACAACCGACCCAGTTCCCTCGCGCTCGATCTCCGCGACGTCCAGTTCAACGCCACATACAACAGTCTTCTGAAAAAATATTCCGGAAAGCTGGCATATTCCGTTGGAAAGCTAAGCTACTCAGGCAACCAGGCGCCGACGCACGCGCTCAGCCTGCAATTTGATGCCACGCCGACAACCCTTCATCTATCGCCGGCCAGCATCCATGCAGGCAACACCAATCTCGCTCTCAATGCGACGATCAACAACTACAGTGCTCCAGTCGTGCAGGCCCAATACACTGCATCGGTCGATGGGCAGCAATTGGCCGGGATTCTGCACAATCGATCCATCCCCAGCGGACTCGTCTCGATCTCCGGCGACGCGCAATACCAGTCGATCGCTGGTCGCGAGCTATTGCAAAGCCTAATTGTGACGGGCGATCTGACGAGCCGCCAGCTCGTCACCAAGACCCCGTCACTTCACGCTGAGATTTCAAACATCGCGGCGCATTATTCGCTCACCAACGGCGACGCAACGTTGCGCGACTTTCGCGCCAGCTTTCTCGGCGGCGAAGTCACTGCTCAGGGCACGATGAAGAACATCGGGGGCGTTTCGCGTTCGAAGTTCGATGCCACTTTGCACAATATCTCGCTCGCAAGCGCGAAACGCATGATGGGTTCTGCCGCTTCCACCGGCCCCGTCGCAGTCGTCGGCACACTGAACGCGACTGCGACGGCTACATGGGGAAGGACCTTCGATGATCTCATTGCTCATACAGATGCGACGATCCACGCGGGCGTGGGCAGTGCCCAACGTACGACGCTCGCCGCAATGCGTGACCCTTCCCAATCATTCGCTCCAAGTGCTTCATCGATGGCCGGACCAGTTCCAATCGAGGGCGATTTGCACGCGACCTATATGGGCAAGACCCAGCAGCTCGCTCTCGACCACAGCTACTTCCAGACGCCACAAACCAAGTTGAGCCTGAATGGAGCCATCAGCCAGAGCTCCAGCCTCGCAGTGCAGCTCCAGGCCAACGATCTTCACGAAGTCGAATCCATTGCCGATCTCTTCCGTACACCAGCACCTGGTCAATCGATGCAACCGCTTGGTCTTGCCGGCGCTGCTTCGTTCACTGGCGTTATCCGCGGTTCAGCCTTGGCGCCGCATATTACGGGCCAGTTCGCGGCGCAGAATCTTCAATTTCAGGGTTCGTCGTGGAAGATGGTCCGCACAAATGTCGATGCGAGCCCTTCGAGCGTGAGCTTGCAACATGCGGAACTGGACCCAGCCACGCAAGGCCGTCTTACACTTAACGCCAGCGCTCAATTGCGCGAATGGTCTTTCTCCAAATCAAGTCCCGTGCAGCTTCAGCTCAATGCATCGCAGCTTGACATCAGCGAACTCGCCAAACTTGCAGGCCAGCAAATCCCTGCAACCGGTAACCTCGCCGCAGACATCAAGGTGCATGGGAGCGTTCTGAACCCCGAAGGTACTGCCACCGTGACTCTCACCAATGCCGCAGCCTACGGTGAACCGATTTCGTCAGCCAAGCTCACATTCAACGGCAATGGCGACCAGGCCCGTGCTAACTTATCCTTCTCCGCGCCGGCTGGGACGGTCGAAGCTAGAGTGACGTCGAGCTTGAACAACAAGACTTACACGGCTGAACTAACATCATCCGGTATCCATCTCGACAAGTTACGAAGTCTTAAATCAAGTAATATCAGCCCGACCGGCGTGGTAGGCATCAGTGCCAAAGGCCAAGGCACTTTCGACAACCCCCAACTCGATGCATTGATCCAGATCCCCAGCCTCGTCGTACAAGAGCAAACCATCTCCGCCATTCGCCTGCAAGCGAGCCTTGCCAACCATCAGGCGACGGCTCAGCTCACGTCTTCCGCTGTGAACACAGCGATCAAGGCCAACGCAAGGGTGGCGCTCACCGGCGACTATCTCACCGACGCCACCCTCGACACGCAGGGCATTCCGCTCGCCCCGCTCCTTGCGGTCTACGCACCCGATCAAGCCGCAAATATCACGGGGCAGACGGAACTCCACGCCACGCTCCACGGTCCGCTCAGGAATAGGAAGCAACTCGAAGCGCACATCACGATCCCTGTTCTCAAGCTCGCCTACAGCAATACTGTGCAGCTTGCTGCCACCGCTCCTATCCATGTTGATTACGAAGACGAGACTATCAATGTGCAGCGCTCTTCGATCCGCGGTACCGACACCGATCTGCAGTTCCAGGGGAAGATTCCAATAGCGGGCAACGCGCCGATGTCTCTCCTCCTGCTCGGCTCCGTCGATCTGCATCTTGCTCAGCTCTTCAATCCCGACCTGCGGACATCCGGTCAGCTCAAGTTCAACGTCAACTCGTACGGGGGAGCTCAAGGTCCTGACATCGCTGGGACTGTCGACGTCGTCGATGCAGCATTGGCCACGCCTGACCTGCCTATAGGGCTACAGCACTGCAACGGAACCTTGGCACTTACGAAAGACCGTATCAACATTACCCAACTCAAAGGGACCATGGGTGGCGGCACGGTGACGGCGCAAGGTGGCGTTGCGCTGCGTCCATCTATCCAGTTTGATATCGGTGTCGACGCGCATGACGTGCGCATGCTCTACCCGCAAGGCATGCGCGAATCCATCGAGGCGAATGTCCGCCTCAGCGGATCACCGCAAGCGGCGCTCCTCGGCGGCACCGTCAATCTCGCCGACCTTTCATTCACGCCCGCATTTGATCTCAGTAATTTTATTGATCAATTCACCGGCGGGGTAGAAGCTCCACCCTCGCAGGGACTCACTCAGAACATCGCGCTCAATCTTGCCGTGCATTCCTCAAATAATGTGAATCTCGTCAGCCGCACGCTTAGTGTTGGCGGGTCGGCCAACCTGCAGGTGCGGGGAACGATTGCAGACCCCGTCATTCTGGGCCGCGCCAATCTCACGGGCGGTGACATCATCCTCAACGGAAACCGTTTCGTTCTCACAGGGGGCACGGTCCAGTTCGTGAACCCCTCGGTGACCCAGCCCGTTGCCAATCTGACCCTAACGACATCGATTCAGCAGTACAACATCAGTCTCAGCTTCGAGGGCCCGGTCGACCAGTTGCGCACGCATTACAGTTCCGACCCAGCGCTGCCTTCGGCCGACATTATCCATTTGCTCGCCTTCGGCCAAACCACTGAGGCGAGCGCGGCAAACGCAACGCCCGCCAACCAGGCCGCTGAAACTCTCGTAGCCAACCAGGTATCGAGCCAGGTTACGAGCCGGATCTCCAAGGTTGCGGGAATCTCGCAACTCTCCATCAACCCGGTCCTGGCAGGCGGCAGCTCCCAGGGGCCGGCGGGCGCCAACATTACGGTGCAGCAGCGCGTCACAGGCAATCTATTCGTGACGTTCTCGACCAACGTTCAAACCACCCAGGGCCAGACGATCCAAGGCCAATATCAGGTATCGCCTCGCGTTGCTGTGAGCGCCACTCGTGATCCCAACGGTGGGTTTGCTGTCGATACGATCATTAAGAAATCCTGGTAAAAGGACTTTGCTCCCAGCTTGTTTTGCGAGGCGTTTGCCAAGTCCGAGTGATTTCAATGAGATACAATCTCGCGATTTGGATGCATTTCCGGAGAAGAAGGTTTTCTAACGGACCGCACTCAAAGAGAGCCATCCTGTTGCGCGAAGTAAAACTGTTCAGCGCGCCTCGGACGTGCGACCAAGTGCGCGAAATTACCGTCTTAGTTTAAGAGATTGACGGATCCACGCGTGTTTCATCCCCAAGGATAACGATTTTTCACAGACGCCTCCGCCGGCAACTCAAGGGGCCCACGTATTCAGCTCTGGATCGCAACAAACTGCAGCAGCACAAATAGCTCGTACGGGCGCGAACTCGCACTCGAATCTGCGATCAAAAGATTGAAGCATTTCTACTGCAACTTACGAGAGAGACGATGGATCAAGGACCACCTGTATCGCATGCCTCCCCGACAATGCATCCGCGCCAGGATTCAGGAGCGGAACCTCCACGCCGCAGGCACCTCTGGGTTTGGGTTGTCATTCTCCTCCTGTTTGGACTGCTGTTCTACTGGGTAATCCGTCAACACGGCAAGGCGCAGGCCGCGACAACGGGTGGCGGCAGACACGCCATGACCGGGCCGGTGCCTGTAACAACGGCTGCTGCGAAAAGCGGTTCGATTGGTGTGTATCTCAATGCGATCGGGACCGTGACACCGGTTTATATGGCCTCGATAACCGCTCAGGTAACCGGCGTGATCACGGCGGTGCATTTTCGAGAAGGGCAATATGTAAAGAAAGGCGATCCTCTGGTCGACATCGACCCGCGGCAATACGCTGCCCAAGTCGTGCAGGCGCAGGGGTTGTTGGATCGCGACAAAAACCTGCTGGCTGAAGCGCAAATGGACCTGGATCGCTACAAGGAAGCGTGGGCCAAGAACGCGATCCCGCGGCAGACGCTCGAGGACCAGGAGAAGGTCGTCTTCCAGGATCAGGGGACCGTGAAGAACGATGAGGGCACGTTGCAATTTGACCAGGTGCAACTCTCGTATTGTCACATTACGTCGCCGATCGATGGGCGTGTGGGACTGCGGTTAGTTGATCCCGGCAACCTCGTGAGTGCGAATTCGACCACAACTTTGCTCGTGGTGGCGCAGGTTCAGCCGATCACAGTCATCTTCACGGTTGGGGAGGACGACTTGCCGCAGGTTCTTCAGAATATGCGAGGTGGTAAGCAGCTCAAGGTTGACGCCTACGACAGGACGCAGGCGATTCTCCTCTCGACCGGAAAGCTGAACACCGTTGACAACCTGATCGACACGACATCGGGCACAGTTAAACTGCGGGCGCAGTTCGACAACAAGAAGGGAACCCTGTTTGCAAATCAATTTGTGAATACGCGATTGCTTGTGAACACGCTGGCGAATCAGACGCTGATTCCGTCATCGGCGATTCAGCACAACGGGAATACCGATTTTGTGTATCTCATCACAGATGGCAAGGCGCAGATGAGAACTGTGAAGCCGGGACAGGCTGACCATGGTGCTACGGCGGTGCAGGGTATCAATCCGGGAGACGTGGTGGCGAACAGCAGCTTCGAGAAATTGCAGAACGGTTCGCAGGTCACGATCTCGAAGGTGAATTTGCCTTCAACGTCAGACTCTCCTGAGAACGACGTTCCATGAATCCATCGCGTATCTTCATCGTTCGGCCGGTGGCCACAGCGCTGCTGATGGCAGCTATTCTGCTTGTCGGAGTGGTCGCATATTTTCAATTGCCGGTTTCCGCTTTGCCCGAGGTCGATTATCCGACGATCCAGGTGTTGACGTTTTATCCGGGCGCAAGCCCCGACGTGATGGCGATGACGGTGACTGCACCGCTGGAACGTCAGTTTGGCGAAATGCAGGGGCTCAGCCAGATGACTTCGACCAGCGCGGGCGGGGTCTCAGTGATCGTGCTGCAATTCAACCTGGCACTCAGTCTTGATGTAGCCGAAGAGGAAGTGCAATCAGCAATCAACGCCTCGCAGAGCTTTCTTCCTTCGGATCTACCCACGCCGCCGGTCTACAACAAGACCAATCCTGCGGATGCACCTGTTTTGACGCTGGCGATCACATCGCCCTCGATGCCCCTGTCAGACGTCGAAGATCTTGTTGACACGCGGCTTGCACCACGAATCTCGCAACTGAGCGGTGTCGGATTGGTGAGTATCAGTGGCGGTCAAAAGCCCGCGGTGCGAATCCAGGTGAATCCGGTGCAACTGGCCTCTTACGGGTTGAACCTCGAGGATGTTCGCACTGCCTTGACACAAGCAAGTGTGAATTCCGCGAAGGGCAACTTCGACGGCCCCCGTCAGGACTACCAGATTGATGCCAACGACCAGATCACCGATGCCGAGGGTTACAGGAATGTCGTTGTGGCATTCAGCAACGGCGCGCCTGTCTTTGTTAAAGATGTGGCCAAGGTAGTGAATGGTGTAGAGAATCAGCGGCAAGCGGCATGGATGAATACGACGCCGGCGGTGATTCTCAATATCCAGCGGCAACCGGGCGCAAACACCATCACCGTGGTCAAGAGGATCCAGCAGATTCTCCCACAGCTGGAGGCCAATCTGCCCGCCGCGATCCACGTCACCACGATGACCGATATGACGACGAGCATCAAGGCATCAGTAAGCGATGTGGAGTTTGAGCTGATGCTGACGATCGGGCTGGTAGTGCTGGTGATCTTCCTGTTCTTGCGCAGCCTGCGAGCTACCGTTATTCCCAGCGTGGCCGTTCCGCTTTCACTGGTGGGTACATTTGGCGCGATGTATATGCTTGGATACAGCCTGGACAATCTCTCGTTGATGGCGTTGACGATTTCGACGGGGTTCGTGGTCGACGACGCGATTGTCATGATCGAGAACATTTCCCGTTATCTCGAAGAAGGCATGGCTCCGATGGAGGCAGCGCTGAAAGGCGCAGGGCAAATCGGCTTCACCATTGTTTCGCTAACGGTCTCGCTGATCGCGGTGCTAATTCCCCTTCTCTTCATGGGCGATGTGGTTGGACGGTTGTTCCGGGAGTTCGCCGTGACTCTGGCGGTAACGATCGTGATCTCTGCCGTGGTGTCGTTGACGTTGACGCCGATGATGAGCGCGAGAATTCTGCGGCACACGCAGGAAGAGCAGCAATCGCGCTTCTATCATGCATCGGAAAAGATGTTCGAGCGCATGATCGCCTTCTATGGGCGGACGTTGAAAGTGGTGCTTGAGTACCAGACGATAACGTTGCTGGTAGCCCTGGGAACTTTGATCCTCACGATTGTTCTCTATATCTATATTCCGAAGGGATTCTTCCCGGTGCAAGATACCGGGGTGATCCAGGGAATCTCGCAGGCCTCGCAGTCCATTTCATACAACGATATGGCCAGGCAGCAGCAAACTTTGGCGCGCATCATCCTCGCCGATCCGGCGGTGGAGAGTATTTCGTCGTTTATCGGCGCGGATGGCATCAACACTACGCTGAACAGCGGTCGGATTTCAATCAACCTCAAACCGCTGAATGAGCGGCATATGAGCGCCTCGGACGTGATTCGCAGGCTTCAAGGCAAGCTGCAGCAGATTTCGGGTATTCATCTGTACATGCAACCGGTGCAGGACATTACGGTGGACGACCGTGTGAGCCGGACCCAGTACCAGTACACGCTCGAAGATCCGGATACCGACGAACTGAACGAGTGGACGGGGAAGTTTGTTGCGGAGTTGAAGAAGCTGCCGGATCTGGAGGATGTTGCGACGGACCAGCAGATGGGGGCACGCGCGATTTCTCTCGAGATCGACCGCGTGACAGCATCGCGTCTCGGGATTGCGCCAACCACAATCGACAATACACTCTACGATGCATATGGCCAGCGGGAAATCAATACGCTGTACACGCAGACCAACCAATATCACGTGGTGTTGGAGACGGCGCCGGAGTGGCAGCAGAATCCATCGAAGCTGGGGGATCTGTACATTCAATCGAATGCATCTTCGGGAGCGAGTGGTGCAGGCGCAGCGTCGAGTTTCTCGTCGTCAGCTTCGGCGGCAGCCGGTTCGAATGCATTGACGACGTCGGTGAAATATACGCCCTCTTCGACGGTGTTGACGGCTCCAGTCAGCGCGCTGGCGAGAACCAGTTCAGGCGGGGGATCGTCACAGAGTTCGGGTGTGAACGCCGGTACGTCGCCGAACACGACAACGACCTCAAGTGGAACAAACGCCATCCCGCTGGCGGCTTTTACGAAGGCAACGCCGACCACCGAAGCGCTCTCGATTGAACACCAGGGGCAGTTTCCGGCAGTTACGGTTTCATTCAACCTGGCGACAAATGCGTCACTGGGAACGGCGATCAGCGACATCGACAAGGTATCGAAGAAGATGAATTTCCCAGCGAGCCTGCAGGCCGATTATCAAGGCACAGCAGCCTCGTTTCACAACTCCCTCTCGAACGAGGCGCTGTTGATTCTTGCGGCTCTGGTAACGGTGTACATCGTGCTGGGAGTGCTCTACGAGAGCTTCATTCATCCAGTAACGATTCTCTCGACCCTTCCCTCGGCCGGCGTGGGCGCGCTGCTCGCTCTGATCCTTTGCCGACAGGACCTTTCGGTGGTGGCGATCATTGGAATCATTCTGCTCATCGGTATTGTGAAGAAAAATGGCATCATGATTGTCGATTTTGCGCTGGAAGCAGAGCGTGAGCACGGCAAATCATCGACCGACGCAATCTACGAAGCGAGTCTTCTGCGCTTTCGGCCCATCATGATGACGACGATGGCGGCCCTGCTGGGCGGCCTGCCGCTGGCGCTTGGTACCGGCCTTGGATCGGAACTGCGTCGGCCGCTCGGCATCGCGATGGTTGGCGGGCTTCTGCTTAGCCAGGTGCTGACGCTTTATACGACACCAGTGATCTACATCTTCTTCGACAGGATTGCGCAGCGATTTGCTCATCGCAAGCGTTCGCAGAGCCAGACAGGCAATGAGCCTCAGACGGAGCCGGGCCGCGCATGAGTCTTTCGTCCCCATTCATTCGGCGGCCGATCGCTACCACGCTGTTGACGATTGCGGTAGCAATTGCAGGTGCTATTGCGTTCACGGTGCTGCCCGTATCCCCGCTGCCGCAGGTGGATTTTCCGACCATCAGTGTGTCGGCGAGCCTGCCTGGAGCGAGTGCGCAGATCATGGCGGCTTCGGTGGCGACACCGCTGGAGCGGCAGTTCAGCCACATCGCCGGCATCACGGAGATGACGTCGTCGAGTTCACTGGGCAGTACCAATGTGACGCTGCAATTTGATTTGAGCCGAAACATCGACGGAGCGGCGCGCGATGTGGAGGCGGCTGTCAATTCGGCACGCACGTACCTGCCGATCAACTTGCCGGCGAATCCTTCATACCGAAAAGTGAATCCGGCGGACGCGCCCATCATGATCCTGGGTCTTACCTCTTCGAAGTACGATGTGACGCGCGTGTACGATCTTGCTTCGACGGTCCTTGAGCAAAAGTTATCGCAGATCCAGGGAGTAGGTCAGGTGTCCGTCGGTGGTGGCGCCACTCCCTCGGTACGCGTGGAGGTCGACCCCAAGAAGCTTGAAAGCTTCGGGATGACGCTGGGAACTGTGCAGTCGGTGTTGAGCCTGCAGAATTCGCACGAGCCGAGGGGACAGATCAGTGATGGTCAAATGACCGAAGACATCATCACCAACGATCAGATCTCGCTGGCGGATCAATACAAGCCCTTGATCATCGGATATCACAGTGGTACGGCGGTGAGGCTATCTGACGTCGCGGATGTCGTGAATTCGACTCAAAATATTCGCACGGCCGGGTACATGGATGGTACCCGCGCAGTCTTCATCATCATCTTTCGCCAGCCCGGCGCGAATATTATTCAGACGGTCGATCGCATTCGCAGTCAGCTGCCATTTCTGCAGGCGGTCCTGCCCCAGGGAATCAACACGACGGTCGTGCTGGACCGGACCACGACGATTCGCGCATCCGTGAAGGACGTTGAGAGAACACTGGTTGGGTCGGTCGTGCTGGTAGTGTTGGTCGTCTTTGTTTTCCTTCGCAGCCCTCGTGCAACATTGATTCCCACGGTGGCTGTTCCTGTGTCGCTGATCGGCACATTCGCCGTGATGTACATGCTGGACTATAGCCTTGACAACCTTTCACTCATGGCCTTGACGATCGCGACGGGGTTCGTGGTGGACGACGCCATCGTGGTGATGGAGAACATTACGCGCCACCTTGAAGCAGGGATGGACGCGTTCAGCGCTGCACTGCAAGGTGCGAAAGAAATCGGATTTACCGTTTTTTCGATCAGCATGTCGCTTATCGCGGTCTTCATTCCGATCCTGATGATGGGCGGAATTGTGGGGCGCCTTTTTCGGGAGTTTGCGGTGACGCTTTCCACTGCGATTGTAGTGTCGATGGTGATTTCGCTGACCACCACGCCGGCCATGTGCGCTCACCTGCTTAAGCCCAACGATCCTAATGAAAAGCACAACTGGTTCTATCGGGCGAGCGAACGAGTCTTCAACGGAATGGTGTCGATCTACAAGAACTCATTGACGTGGGCGCTTGATAATCCCGCATTAATCATCATCGTTCTGCTGCTCACGATTGCACTGAACGTGGTGGTGATTGTACGAATCCCGAAAGGTTTCTTCCCAACGCAGGACACCGGCTCAGCGGTAGGACAGGTGCAGGGTCCGCAAGATGCATCTTTTCCATTCATGAATTTTTCAGTGCAGCACCTGGTGGACGTGATCAAGGCCGATCCGGCAGTGGCACACGTAAATGCCTACACCGGTGGCAATGGATCGAGCAATGGCGGGTTCATTTACATTGCGCTGAAGCCTCTTGGGCCGGAACGGAAGTCATCCGCCATGGAGGTGATCAACCGGCTACGGCCCAAGATGAATAAATTGCCGATAGCGTCGGCGTTTCTGCAGCCGGTACAGGATCTTCGCATCGGCGGCCGTTCGAGCGCGGCTCTCTACCAGTATACAATCCAGGCAGACAATATCAACGACTTGTATCACTGGGGCCCGATCCTTCTCGCCAACATGAAGAAACTTCCCGGGCTGCTGGATGTGAATACAGACCAGCAGAACGGTGGCTTACAGGAGATGCTCACATATGACCGCGTGACTGCGGCGCGCCTCGGGCAGACTTCGCAGTCACTGGACCAGTCGCTTTACCGCGCGTTCGGGCAGTCGGAAGTTTCAGTTATCTATACCCAGCTGAACCAATATTACGTGGTGATGGAGGTGGCTCCTCGTTTCTGGCAGAGTCCCGCCGGTCTGAGCGATATCTATTTCGCGCCGTCCTCGGCCGGATCCACGAAGGCTGGCATCAATGCGATTTCTCCCTTGGCGAGCGTGATGAAACCCTCCACTGGAACTACTCCTCTGCAAGTCAATCACACGGGCTTGTTCCCTTCAGTGACGGTGTCTTTCAACTTGTCGCCGGGCATGTCTCTGAGCGACGCAACCCTCGAAGTTACACGCATGGAAAGCGACCTAGGCATGCCCTCAACGGTGCATGGATTCTTTGCGGGGACCGCGCAGGCATATCAGGATTCTCTTGAATCGGAAAAGTATTTGGTGATTACCGCGCTACTGGCGGTTTTCATCGTGCTGGGAATTTTATATGAAAGCCTGATTCATCCACTCACGATTATCTCGACACTGCCGTCGGCCAGCGTTGGTGCCATGCTGGCGTTGATGCTGTTTCACATCGACCTCAACGTCATCTCGATCATCGGAATCATTCTGCTGATTGGCATTGTGAAAAAGAATGCGATCATGATGATCGATTTTGCACTGCAGGCGGAGCGGCATGATGGGAAGAGTACGCACGACGCGATCTTCGAAGCGTGCATGTTGCGCTTCAGGCCGATTCTGATGACGACAATGGCGGCGATTTTCGGCGCACTGCCGCTGGCGTTTGGCACCGGAACCGGATCGGAGCTAAGGCAGCCTCTTGGCATCACGATCGTCGGTGGCCTGCTGATGAGCCAGTTGCTGACGCTCTACACCACCCCGGTTGTGTACCTGGAGATGGACCGGATGCGCCTGTGGGCAGTGGGCAGGCGACACGGTATGGCTGCGCCGGAACCGGCAGGTGCGGATTGATGGGTAGAGCAGGAGATGAATTATGAAAGCCAGAAGTGAGCGATTCAGCTACGGGATACTTGGAATTCTCGCCGCGGCAACCATGTTTGGCGGGTGCCGCATGGGGCCGGCATATCATGCGCCCACGCCGCAGGCGGTGACGGCACCGAACTACAAGGAGTCGCCGGTCAACTTCAAGGATGAAGAAGGCTGGAAAGTCGCCAATCCGCAGGACGCAATGATCCGCGGCAAGTGGTGGGAAGTGTTTAACGAGCCGGAACTGAATTCGCTGGAAGAGCAACTCAATGTGAACAACCAGAATATCCAGGTATCGTTTCAGAACTTCATGGAAGCAAGAGCGCTCGTTGCTGAGGCTCGGGCCCAGTTCTGGCCCACGGTGACGGTCAATCCTTCCTGGAGCCGTTCACGCAGTTCGACAAATCTGCGGAATTCCTCACAGGCGAATACGGGGCAGACCTCGACATTATGGACTGCGCCACTGGACGTCTCCTGGACACCGGATCTCTGGGGAAAGATTCGCAATGAGGTGCGAGAAGCGCAGTATAGCGCGCAGGCAAGCGAAGCCGACCTTGAACTTGAAAAGCTGACGGAGCAGGCGAGCCTGGCACAGTTTTACTTTGAGATACGCGGTCAGGACATGCTGCAAAGGATCCTGAACGAAACGGTTGCGGCGGATCATAAAGCGTTGGATGCCGCGCAGGGCGCGTTTGACGCTGGCACGGGTGACTACATTTCGGTAGTGGAGGCACGTGCGACACTGCAATCTGCCCAGGCTTCGGCGGTGAACGTCGGATTGTCGCGCGCACAATTTGAACATGCGATCGCAATGCTGGTCGGCAAGGTGGCCACGGATTTCTCTATCCCGGTAAAACCGATGATCTATGTTCCGCCTACAATTCCAACAGGCGTTCCATCGCAGCTTGCAGAGCGTAGGCCCGATGTGGCAGCAGCGGAGCGGACGCTCGCAGCGGCGAATGCGACGATCGGGATCGGATACGGTGCATTCTTTCCGCAGATAACGATCTCGGCAGCAGGCGGCTTTGAGAGTTCAACGTTGAAGCATCTGTTTGATTGGCCAAGCCGCTTCTGGTCGATCGGACCGACGGCAGCGCAGACCATCTTCAATGGCGGTCTTTATCGGGCGCAGCTTCATCAGTATGAGGCGGCCTACAACGCAGATCTCGCGACTTACCGGCAGACAGTGTTGACCGCGTTTCAGCAGGTGGAGGACGCTCTGGCGGGGACACGCGTCTATTCGCAGCAAATCCTGAGACAGCAGGAAGCTGTAAAGTCGTCGCAGCAGTTTCTCGACATGGAGACGCAGCGGTACAACACGGGCGTCGATCCATATGTGGATGTGGTAACCGCGCAGACCACGCTGCTGGGGAACCAGGTCACGCTGAATTCTCTGCAGGTGGAAGAGATGCTCTCGGCGGTGCAACTTGTGCAGGCACTCGGGGGAGGATGGGATCGCAGCCAACTTCCGCCGCCAAAACAGATATCGGCCAAGGTGCCGAATTCAAATTACAAGATGCAGAACTGACGTCTGTCAATTCAGTACGCTGATTGGTGAACTGCTCGTGTCCAGCCGTCAATCCGAATTCGAATTATAGCAACTTGTACAGCTCCGTTTACGACGGGCAGGGCCCCAAAACAGCCTATTACCAGAATGTCTACAGGACGAATCAGGGGGTCCACTGCTCTCCGACCGCCCGGAGGAGAGGCCGCTCAAGGGGAGTGAATTAACTGCTAGTGGGAACCTAGTGCGAAATGGCAGGAAGAATCGGGGAATAACGGTCATTTAAGTTATTGATAATAAATTGCTAAACATTTCTCGCGGTTTTGGGCATGGGCTGCTTCCTCAGCTTGCCTATTTTGACTCCGGATTCATGCAAATTGATCCCCAAAGGAAGCGTTTGGCGTCCCGCTATCCATTTGCTCTCTTCAAGTTGAATAGGCGCGGGCCACTTTTTTGGATTGGCCGCCATCCAAGATTTGGGCCGTCGATAAGCCGTTTGCACGCGTGAAATTGCAAAGAGAAACTTCAGTGGAATTCGTTCTAAACAAAGCGAAAACCTTGGGCAGCATCGCTGATCCAGTCAAGGCATCTCTTCCACCTCCGGAATATTCGAGCGAGAAGAGACTCGAGCGAGCAAGTCCCACGACAAAGGAAGGTCTGCCCAGCCAAGACGACTTTGACACGCTATACGCCTGGGAGCAGGGCAAGTTGTCGATGCCGGAAACCTTGTCTTTTTTTCAAGACATGGTCTCGACTGGTCAAGCCTGGAAATCCACCGGGGCCGTTCGCCGAATGGCTGCACAACTTATCCGCGGAGGGCTGATTCATCGGTAATCGCCGTTTCACGCTGCTCTTTTCCACCTGTGAATGAGAAGAGCAGATTGAATGCCCGGCTGCTCTTGCCCTTCGAAACCACTATCCAACTCAAAGCCGCACAAATCCCGACAAAAGGAGCGATTCATGCATCGTAGTCCTTGGCATGTGCTACACGTAATTTCAAACCATGAGAAAACTGTTGCGCAACATCTTGTGGTGCGCTCTGTGGAGCACTATCTGCCGCTCTATTCGGAGCGTGCAAAATGGACCGACCGCACTGTAGCGGTGGAACGGCCGCTCTTCTCAGGATATGTGTTTGCTCGATTCTCGCCGTCCTGCAGAATCACCGTGATCTCCATTCCAGGCGTGCTCCGCTTGCTGGGCGACGACGAATTCAACATGGTGAGCGACGAAGAACTGGGCAAAATCCGAACAGGCCTTGCAAGCGGTCTCCTCATTCGTCCTCACGATGGCGTAGCAATAGGAACCAAAGTGAGAGTGCGGGATGGTTTGTTTGCGGGGGTAGAGGGTGTGGTGACCGAATTTCGCCGTGAATGCCGGGTCATCATTACTCTTTCGGGAGTTCGCCAGAGTTTTTCCCTGGAGATGGATCTTGGAGGCATCGAAGTTTTGGACAAACGGGCATTCAATTCTGAGCCCAAGACTGACACTGTCCGCAGCGATTGGTTTCCCGCCCGGTCAATGAGTACCTCGTGATATCTCCAAAGCTAAAAAGCCCGCAGAGGGAAGGTCCTCTGCGGGCAGTATCTCCAAACTGCATTGGTCATCACCGAAGGACCGCTGCGTTGGAATTAGTCACGATAACTGAGAAGTGTTACACCTTCTTTGTCCGGCGCACTGGATAGACCATTGGCTTGCAGAATCTGTTCGAAGCTGCGACTCGCCTGGTCAGTTGCAGCGGAGCGCGGTGTGTATGGAAGGGCGAGAAGCGCCTCCCGATCCGAATCGTGACGAGGCACGTCTCCCCGGGCTACAAAATTCCCAGTTACGCAGCGGATTCCCGTGGCCTGGACCCGGTCTACATCGGTTCGGACCGGCTCGGCGCAATCTGCTGCGTATCGTATCCGGATGGACGTGGGGATTGGGCCGGAATTCAAGAGGGCATAGTCGAAGATGGGCATACCCACATGCTCAGAAATGCGTTCAATATGCTCAGCGACACTGAGACCGAGGCTCTCGTTTCGCCTCTGTCATGAGATTGGCAATGAAGACGCGGGTGGCACGGGTCGTGGCCAGAGCCTCTGCGATGCCGCCGACAAGGGGATTTGAGATCAGGCTGGTCTAGAGCGAACCTGGCCCGAGCGTTACAAGATCAGCGTCAGCGATGGCCTGAATTGTCTGGCAGAACGCTGGCGGATTGACCGGGTCCGATGAGAGTTCGACAATGCGCTGCAGGCTCGAGTTGATTCTGGTCTCGCCGCGTACGACCGACCCATCCTCCATGCGACCCACCAGGACGGCGTTGACCGAAGTGGCTGGGAGGATTCGACCTCGAATGGCTAGAATGTCACCGGCAATCCGGATAGCCTCGGCAAAATCTCCCGTCATCTCGGTCAGGGCAGCGATGAAGAGATTTCCTTAGCTATGGCCGTGCAGTTCGCCTTCCCCGTCAAATCGATGCCGAAAGAGCTGCGAGAACAACTGCTCGTCGTCACCCAGAGCCACCATGCAACTTCGCAGGTCGCCCGGAGGGAGCATTCCAAAATCGCATCTCAGCCTGCCACTGGAACCACCGTCATCCGTAACGGCGACGATAGCAGTCAACTCCGATATAACGGGTGCCGAGACTATGGGTTGAACGTCAAGGCACGATGCATGCCGAACTCGGTGCTTTAGTCCACGCAGCAAGGTAGAGAGGCCAGTTCCGCCTCCCATGGCGACAATCCGACGACCTGACTGAGATAAATCCATTCCGTAGTTACTCCTTGGTTTGACTCCTGATTTTCAGGTCGAGCAGCCTGTCTCCGCAGCCTTAGTCAACTGCGCTTCATTACTTGGACGGAATCAATTCAGAAGGCACCGCTACGACGCGCGGGGCACGGTGCTGAATGATACGTTTCAGCAGGTAAGTGCTCGGGCTGTAATCCAGCACCGCTTCTTTGACGGCAACGACAAGGCCTGCAGTGTCGCGGGCCTCGCAAATCTCACGAACGGAAGCCAACCAGCTTTGGATGTTTGCCTCCAGCATTCCGTCTCCTACGAAGATGCGAACTTTGTCGTGACTGGTTGGCACGGTATCCTCGAGGAGCGTATTGAGTTCTTCGTAAAGTTTTTCGCCCGGGCGTACGCCCGTGAACTCAATCCTGATGTCTTCGCCCGGCCTAAGACCCGAAAGCAGGATGAGGTTCCGTGCGAGGTCGACAATCTTAACCGGCTGACCCATGTCGAGAACGCAAATCTGCCCCCCTTTCCCGATTGCCGAAGCTTGTAGTACTAGCTGACATGCTTCGGGAATCGTCATGAAGAAGCGCCGCATCTCAGGGTGTGTGACAGTAACCGGGCCTCCGGCCGCGATCTGCTTTCTGAAAATGGGGATTACGCTTCCGTTGGAGCCGAGCACATTGCCAAAACGCACGGCCACATATTTTGTCCGGCCATTTTGCAGGGCCAGCAGCAGCAGCTCAGCGATGCGCTTGGTGGCGCCCATGATATTGGTGGGTCGGACCGCCTTGTCCGATGAGATCAAGATGAATTCTTCGACCCCATGCTCTGAGGCGGCCTCGGCCACATTGAAGGTTCCGAAAACATTGTTCTCGATTGCTTCAAAAACGTGCGATTCCATGAGCGGAACATGTTTATAAGCTGCGGCGTGATAGATAATTGTCGGCCTGAACTGGCTTAGAACTTCGTCCAGCCGCATACGGTTCTGAATGCTTCCAATCTCCGCATAGAACGGTACAAGCGGAAACTCCTGGCGCATTCCGCGGTCTATTTCGAACAGTGGGGACTCGGCAATATCGAACCCGACGATGCCGGCGGGATGGAAGCGGGCGATTTGTCGGCAAAGTTCAGACCCGATTGATCCTGCCGCGCCGGTGACCAGCACGACCTTGCCCTCAAGTGTGCCTCGGATTTGTTCTTCTTCAAGGTGCACGGGAGTTCGGCCGAGGAGATCCTCGACCGCCACCTCGCGAATGTGTCCTGCAAGTCCGTGCCCCTCAATCAGCTCGCTGAAGCCGGGCACCGTCTTGCACTCAACTCCGGCTTTTTGGCACAGCCCCAGAATTCGTACCATCTCAGCACCGGTCGCGGAAGGGATTGCAACCAGGATCGTTTTCACATTGTGCTTCTTTACCAGTGACGCCGTGTCGTCGCCTCCGCCGAGCACAGAGACTCCTGCGATGCGCATCCCCTTTTTTTCCGGTCGGTCGTCAAGGAAACCCACCACACGATACGTCAACTTCCGATTATTCCAAATCTCTCTAAGCAGAATGATCCCTGCGTCCCCGGCTCCGTAGATGAGCGTCCCCCGTTGAACGACGTGCGCATTTCTTGAGCGCGAAGTAATGACATCGAGCTTGATTCGCACCGTGATCCGAACCGCGCTGGTAGCCAGGAAGCAGATCATCAGATCCAGAACGTAGATCGATCTCGGAAATCCTGGCGGCGAGGTCAAACCAATTATGACGTAGCTCAGAACCGAGGCCGCAATGTTTCCGACTGCCACGCGCACGACGTCGGCTACAAATACATAGCGCCACAATTCGCGGTCGAGCTTCGCCACGCGAAATACTGCAATCTTAACGAGAATCCAAATAGGCAGCGCGATGATCAGATAGCCACGAAAATCACGAGGCAAACTGAAGTCAAATCGCAACAAGAAGGCTGCTATTCCAGAGAACGCGAAGATGGCAACATGCACCGCCCACACGAGCGTGCGACGCAATCCATAACTGCTTATTCCCGCTTTCAATATTCTGTGGATCATATTCTGATTTGCCATTGGATAGGATGGCTTACATTAAGGCATTGTTCTCAATGTGCGATGAGAACCTCGGAATGCGGGCGGTCGCTTCCTGCAATTGAGAAAAGATTGTTGTGATCTCAGGAATGCCGATTGTTGCTTCAGCATCACGCTGTGGATAAAAGAACCTTATTGTCGATCTAAGAAGATCGAAAAATCGAATCGCAACAGGGAAGAGGTTATACCCGGCGCGTTCGCCATGATCAGCTGTTGACCCGAGATGAGAGAACATCAGCTCAAACTGGCGGTCTTCAGTTCACCTGGATCGCTGCGACAGGGTTTGTTTCATCGATTGAAATAGTGGTGGTTGCAAACTCGCCGAGGAGAACATCCACAATACGCTCGGCAGCTTTGCCATCCCATTTCTCTGGAATCGCGCCGGCCCGGACACGTCCGCCAAGAACTGCGGTCGCCCCCTTGACGATATTCCGCGGATCAGTCCCGACAAGAATATTCGTGCCCATCGTGCAGGTTATCGGCCGCTCCGTATTTGGGCGCATAGTGAGGCATGGTATTCCCAGAACGGTGGTCTCTTCCTGGATACCTCCGCTGTCCGTCAAGACCATCCGGGACTTTGCGACAAGTCCCAAAAACGGGAGGTAACTGATCGGCTCGCAGGTGCGAATCCGCGGATGCCGCCTGATCTGTTGCAGACGCTGGGCCGTTCGGGGATGAACCGGGAAAACGATCGGAATACGATCCGCAATGGTGCTGATCGCGTCCATGATCGGCGTTAGAGTCTCCACGCTGTCCACATTGGCAGGCCTGTGAAGCGTAAGGACGGCGTACTCACCGGGAACCAGTCCATCGGGCAGGGACGTCGCTTTGGCTCGGTCTAACTGGGTTAGCAAGCTGTCGATCATAGTGTTGCCGACGAAGCGAATTCTCGCGGCGGCGACACCCTCATTTCGCAGATTCTCGCCGGCCAGAGAATCGGTGGTGAACAGGAGATCCGAAATAGCATCGGTACAGAGACGATTGATCTCTTCTGGCATTGACATGTCGCGAGAACGTAATCCGGCTTCAACGTGAGCAACGCGGAGGTTAAGCTTTTTGGCGGTGAGTGCGCAGGCAACCGTCGAATTCACATCCCCTACAACGATTACCCAATCCGGGCGATGCTCTAAACACACCGGCTCAAATGCCATCATGATGTGTGCTGTCTGTTCGGCATGCGAGCCTGCGCCCACTTCCAGGTTGATATCGGGCTTTGGAATATCGAGATCGCGGAAGAAGTCATCGGACATGTTTTGGCTATAGTGCTGGCCAGTGTGGACCAGCATTACGTCAATGTCTGGATCTCCGTTTCGCTTCGCGGCGAATGCGCGGAGAATTGGGGCGACCTTCATGAAGTTAGGGCGGGCGGCAGCTACTACTAGGTATCTCATTGAGGCCATCGGTAGAGTTCAGGAATTGAAGAGCTTTACGCTTTCGACGAGACCGTCTGTCTGGATCAACTCAGCCAGTTCAGTCATGTGGGCTGTCCTTCGGACGCAATTGATGACGTACAACTGATCTTTGGGCGATAGACTGCTCGAACTTGGCAGGCAGATCCCGCGATTGAATAAGTCCTCGGCTACCTTTCCGCCGTAGCATTCACACCCCGCGTAGAGCGATTGCAAGTGCATCGGTTTCCATACCGGTCGAGCCTCCACGTTCCCAGTATCGAGCGCCTCGATCAGCGCGTCTCTTGATGGGCCAAACTTCTGCTCGTCGATTAGGAAACAGCTGAGCCAGTTTGTGTGAAAGCCATGGGGTGCTTGGGGCATCAGACTGATGCCCGGAATATCGGCAAATGCGTCGCGATAACGGAATGCGATGGCGCGACGTTGTTCGACTCGCAGATCGAGAACTTCGAGCTGACCTCGGCCAATGCCCGCAAGCACATTGCTCATGCGGTAGTTGTAGCCCATCTCAGTGTGCTCGTAGGCAATCCCCGGATCGCGGGCCTGTTGAGACCAAAAGCGCACCTTCTCAACCCAGGCAGGGTTGGCGGAAACGAGCATCCCGCCGCCAGTGGTGGTGATGACTTTATTGCCGTTGAACGAGAAGACACCGACATCGCCCATGGAGCCCGCAGGGCGTCGCCGGAAGGTTGCTCCCAGCGCCTCGGCCGCATCCTCGAGCACCGGTACTTCATACTGCCCGCAAAGGGAAAGGATGGCATCCATATCCGCGCATTGACCGTAGAGGTGTACGACAATGACCGCGCGCGGCAACCGGTTGTGGCGAGCGCAATGACGGAGGCAGTCTTCAAGAAGGTTTGGATCCAGGTTCCAACTCGAGTATTCGCTGTCGAGGAACACAGGCTCGCCGCCCAGATAACGGACGGGATTACAGCTGGCAACAAAAGTGAGAGCAGGGCACAGGACCGTGTCTCCGCGTCCAACGCCCAGAACGCGCAAACCAAGATGAATGGCAGCGGTGCCGCTAGCCAAGGCAACGGCGGGCAGCCCCACAAGTTGAGAGAACTCGCTTTCGAACATGGTGAGGTTGGGACCCACTGTCGAGAGCCAGTTGGAAACGAATGCTTCGCGTACGTATTGCTGTTCGGTTCCGCCCATGTGGGGGACGGACAACCAGATCCGATTCATGTTCTTCCGATCTGAAGTTAGATGTCTTTAAGGATATCGAAAAGAGGGGAACAATCGGGCAATTCGTAATCGGGCAGAATTGCAGAATTGTCCGTGCCGAAATGCAAGCTGCCACGGCGCCGGATGCGGATCGTTTTCCAATTGAGTGCGCGTGGAGCGTTGAAGTCTTTCAGAGGGTTATCGGCAATATACACATATGTACGGTCGGAGAAATCCCGAGCGATCTGTTCAAAAGCTCCTGGGTGAGGCTTGCGATACAGGCTTCCCATCAGTTCGGTCAAGATAACCGGAGAAGCGATCGAATCAATGCCCAGCGCCTCGATTTTTCGGCTCTGGCTGGTCACAGGTCCATCGGTAATTACGGCGATGGGGCAAGAACCTTCGAGCGCTTTCAGAGCGTCGCGAGCATCGGGCAACAGCTCAATCGAGGGCATATGAGTGCGATATATAGCGAGCATCGCTGCAACAAGGTTGGGGTTTTCTTCCCAACCCGCCTGGCGCAGCACCAAGTCGAATATGTTTCCCCGCTTTCCCTCGTTGAACTCTGCCCAGCATCGGTCAGCGAAGTCGGAAAGTTGCAGCCATCGCGCAGCCCAAATCTCTACCGCTTTGAAGCCGCTGCGAACGTAGTCCCGTTCGAGAAACAAAGTGTCGTCGAGGTCGAAGACGGCGCAGATTCGAGATTGCATTCTCTTACCCTATAGCCCGGAACAAATACGGCATCATCATAGCGAAGCATTGCAAGGTCGTCGGTCCAGGCATCGCATCGGGCCACCGGCCTTCCTTCGAGCTCGTCCAAGAGCCAGTCGGTGAATCGCGCGCCGGCGTGGTGCGCGAGGGGGTATCCCCCTCCAAACCGAGAATTGATTTCGAAAATACGCACCGTGCCGGCTTCATCCATGAAGCACTGGATGTTGAGTGCTCCATAGGCGTGGGGAAGGGCCTCGGCAATCGAACGTCCCAGATGAATCAGACGCGGTTCGCGAACCGTAATTCCTTTGGAGACTTCGCCCGCGCGAACCTCCATGCGCCAATGAGGTACAGCGCAGACACAATCGCCAGAGCTATTCACAAAGACGTTGATGGTGAACTCGCGTCCTTGTGCTATTTCTTCCAGAACATAGTTGTCAGCAGCGGGCTGCAGGGCTTCCAGTTCCAGTCTCGATCGCACCTCTCTGACCCCGATTGAAGCGCTGCCGCGAACCGGTTTGGCAATCAGAGGAAAGGGCCAGTCATTCGGATGCGAGAGCGCAGAATGGATGTCAGTCTGTCGCACCGCTGGAAACCCGTTTTCCAAAAGCCAATGATTCGTCGCTGCTTTGTTGGCGCATATCTCGACAACGGCGGGCGTCGAAATGGAGACCCTGGTGCCGATTGCCGCGAACGCTTTGCGAGCTGCCGCGTACACGGGCAGCTCCGTGTCGATAGTGGGAATGATCAGCTCTACTTGGAGTCTGCGGCAGATCTCCATAACAGCCGGAACGAAATCAGGGTCGAGGCAGGTGGGAACGATCTCCGCGTGATCTGAACAGAAGGTCGCCGGTGCGCTCAAACCCGAATCCATGGTAATAACGGACCTGCCCAAGCTATAACGCGCGACCGAGTCGCGGACGCATTCGAGCAGCCCGACGCGTCTGCCTGCGGATGAGATGAGGATACTGGCGTTTTGCAAGGGTTACTCTTTGGAAGCTGGAGATCCCAAGAACTCCGGCATCGTGACATGTCCCGAATGGCTGATACCGCGTCGAGCGAGCACGTTTTGCAGAGTCATGCCAATGATCCTTAGATCTAGCCAGAGATTGTGGTGATCAACGTACCAGACATCGAGGTCGAACTTCTCTTCCCAACTCAGCTCGTTGCGCCCATTTACCTGCGCCCAGCCCGTGATTCCCGGCCTTACCTCGTGCCGCCGGCGCTGGAAATCGCTGTACCTAGGGAGATACTCGGGGAGCAGCGGGCGCGGTCCGACCAAACTCATATCGCCTTTCAGAACACTCCATAACTGCGGCAGTTCATCCAGGCTGCTGTCTCGCATGATCTTGCCGAGTTCGGTGAGACGCCTCGCATCGGGCAGGAACTGGCCGCTGCTGTCGTCGCGCTGATCGGTCATCGTCCGGAACTTGAGAAAGATGAACGGCTGCTCACGCCAACCGATCCTCTTCTGCCGAAAGATGACTGGCTTGCCCATGCGAAGTCGTACAAGAAGGAACAAGATGAGAAACTCCGGCCACAAAAAAAGCAATGCAACTGCCGCGAGAAAGCGATCAAGAAAGCTCTTGAACATTGGTCATCGTCCTTGCCGGCATCCGGTCATTAACCAGGTTCTGCAGGATATCGAGGTATTTTTGCGCTAGAACTTCACGGCTCGCATTTTCCAGGACCCACTGCCTGCCATTGGCACCCATCCTCTCGCCATCCTCGGGGTGGTCGGCGAGGAAGCGAATCGCATTGGCAATTGCCGTTGGGTTTCCAGGTTCGGCAAAAATGCCGGCATTGGCTGTATCGCAGACCAATCGGCGCGCGACACCATCTATGGCTAGAATCACGGGTCGAGCGCACGCCATGTAATCGAATACCTTGTTTGGATATACCGTGCGAAACGTCGGGTTGTTCTGGAGCACCGCGGCTCCGGCGTCGCAGGCATTGACGATATCCGGCATCAGGGCCTTGGGCCGCACTCCATGGAAACGAATATTGGTGAGACCTCGCTGCTCGGCCTCTCGCACAAGGGATTGACGCTCCGGGCCATCCCCTATACACGCAATCAGAACGTCGGGGCGATCACGGAGCTCGGCGGCCGCATCGATCAACTGTTTCAGCGCATTGGCCCTGCCGTGCGCACCTGCATACATGACGACAAACCGGTCAGCCCATCCAAGTTGCTCGCGCGCGGCGTTGTTGCGGGGCCCGGGCTGAAAGCTCGCCAAGTCCGCACCATTGGGGACAAAGCAGAACTTTTCCGGCTTGGCCAGGCAGCGTGCTTCCATGTCCTTCTGGAACGCGGGTGTAAGGACATTGATCTTGTTCGCCGATCGACAGGCCCACTTCTCGAGCTTGTAAAGAAGCTGAGCCAGCGCCGAGTCCGGGCGTAGCACGTTCGTAGAGATGGCGCTCTCGGGCCACAGATCCCGCACTTCAAAAATCCACGGAACGCCGCGATGGACGATTCGGGATGCGATGAATGCGGGGATCACAGCGACCAGGGGCGGCGAGGTGGCGATCACCACATCGGGTCGCGAAGCCCTCAAGACAGCCGTGATAGCGGAAAAAGTAAAACAAAAGAATGCCCACATGCGCCATGCATAGCTTTTGGAGTACGAGCCAGGCACGTAGCATCGGTACACTTCAACCTGTCCATCGAATTCGCGCGTGATCCAACGGTTCCGGTATCGCTCGGGAATGTGACCGCTGCTGTAATCCACGGTGCCGCCGAGCACAGTAACCTGGTGCCCGTGCTCTGCCCACAGGCGAGCCATTTCATTAAAGCGCGATCCGCCCGGTGCACCCGGCATGAGGTAATACTGATGGACAACGAGAATCTTCATGCAATTGATACCGGGACTTCGTGCAGGGCCAAGGCGCGAATTCCCAACGGCGCAAGTTCAAACTCAATTGTGCGTTCGCCTGCGGTGACAGACCAACAACTCTGGCTCACAGTCACCGAAGGAACGTGTGGGCCGAGAATAGAGACCACCGTGAGTGGTAGAGTCCCGACTGTCTCCACGGCAAGCGAGGGAACTGGAACCTTATGCGCGTAAGTGCGGGAGAGCCAGCCTCGCGGAGGGTCTGTCTGACCCGAGATTACGTCGCCTTGCAAAGGCTCTCCAAGGGAATTGAAGACAGCGATGCGAAACAGACCCTCGGGCGTATCCAGTTCGAGAGCGACAGGTAGATCGGAATTAGCGCGGTATGGGAACTCCCCCCCAAGCCAATGCAGGCGGGCATGATGAGCGCCCTCACCTTCAACCCGGTCAGCTACTATCCACAGATCATCTTTTACATAGAGCACCGAGCGCCGGTGTACGCAATTACCGGCATATCGCTGATAGCCATAGTGCTCGCCCGTGCAGACCCCCCATTCATCACCGTCGCGGAAATCCAGCAACTTCGCTTTGGTCCGGTAGATCAGCTTGAAGCGGCGAAGGTGCACCATTTGGTCGTGGCCATCGAGGTGGAGAGTGTTATGGCTTGCGGTGCGTATGAAATGGTTGTGCCATTCTTCCGGGCCGTTGTAAAGATAGGTGCCTCCGTCCACCAGAACATTCTGACCGCGCCACCAGACGTCCAAGTGCAACATGTCCATCTGCGAAAATCGGTCAAGCAGATCGCCACAGTGAAATGTGCCGAAGCTACCCTGTTCATTGCCGCGTAGTACGTGGTGCCCAGAATGGCGGAAGCTGACAGAAGTGGACTTCGCCACCCGCATTGGCGCATCAAGCGCCGCGGGACCCAGCATCCAGCACGCTTCTTCATCCCAAGGCCCGGGCGGGTAGAGTCGCTCCCCGCGCGTCTGAATGCTGAGCGCCTGAAGCGTGGGCCGGAAATCGGAAAAGTCGCAAGTACTAAGCACGCACGGGAGAGCGCCGTCGTTCGCTCCATAATTCGGCAATCGGCCGTCGCGCGGATTCTGGTGGGCCAGAAGGAAGTCAAGCGAACGTTCCATTGCCGCCTGCCATTTCGCATTCGGCGCCTCTTTCCATTCTTGAGCCGCGAGGCTCGCGATCATGTAAATCTGCATTGCCACGCGATGGTAATTGTGCGATTGCTGGATGTACGAACCGTCAGGATAAATCTGACGATCCGCCTGCTCTTCCAGAATCGTCTTGCCGGTTCGCATCCAATCTTCGAGATCGGGTGACCAAGTCGCCGTTGAAGGAGCTAGATACAATCCCAGCGCCTCAGTCAGCAGATGGTTGTTATAGACGAAAGCTCTCGCGTAATCGATATTCCGCCGGATGTGAGAAGCACACTGCAGTGCATGATCCGACAGCTCGTCAGCCAGGGGCTGCGTGCTTTGCCCGAGCCCCTCAATGGCTTCGAGCCCGAACAACCACGCGATCTGCCGTAGCACGATCTCCTGGCTCGAACTCCAGTGCACTCCTCTCCCAGAAGGATTGTTGTCAATGAAATCCCGGATTTGGTCCAGAAGGCAGGCCGCCAATTCTGCTTTTGCCTCGGGTGTAAACGCCGCAGCTCGAGCTATGAAATAAGCCTGAGGAAAACGCGCTGCTTCCCACGTCAGTTTTACGTCACCAACCAGGGACTCCATCCCCAGGACATGGCTCCATGGAGAGCCTGCGCGCCAGCGGCTTCCATTATGGGGATTGCGGTGCCAGTCGATGGGCTGGCCGTAGTCGGCGAACGACCGTCCGAAGGAGAATATCTTCCCGCGCGTTGCTTCGGAAGCCAACCGGCGCAGCCGGGCCAATCTCTCCGGTCCGATGCGGCCGTTCATGGCGCTCGCCACGTCGCGCGGAGCGGCGAATAAACGGATCAACCCAGCTGGCCGCTCGGGCTGCACACAGCGTTCGGTGCTGCTTTTGCGCTCCATCATCCAAGCAGCGATTCCCGACCGCACTTTCGCTTCCCACAAAACGCGCTGTCCGATGCGCCGAATGCCATCTTCTGAGATCACCTGGGCAACGTCGGCAATCCGGATCGATTCGCTCTTTCCCGTGGGCGGCATGGTAACAGGATCAGGACTCTTGTATTCGTACGAGCCGCGATTTGTGCTCTCCAAATGGGCAGGCCGGTTGTCAAGGAAGGTCTGAGCCCACGCCTCGATGCAGACCAGCTTCCAGACGGTGTTGAACCATTGCGGTGCTCGCGGATCGTCGAGCAAACGCTCGACTCCGCGGATGTTCCACAGACCCCGTGATCTGGAAGCATGCGAATACAACATATCCCGGACGAAGCCTGCATGTTGATCGCGGATCCAGCTCTCCCCGGGCGTATCGAATCCCACTTTTCTGCGATTGAGGACCCGGTCTGGAAGAATATTTGAAAGAGTTTTGCGCAGGACCCACTTGCTTGCGCCCCTGCGGAATTTGAGATCGAAGGGAGTGCGAGCGGCAAACTCTGCAATCCTCCGATCTGAGAGCGGTACACGTGATTCCAGGCTTGAGGCCATGCTCATGCGATCATCTTGATGGAACAGTCCTGGCAAGTAGACCTGCATGTCCCAATGAATAGCCTTCTGTGCCGGGTCGCCAGCCGGCGAACGTGCGATGATTTCGTGGAAAGTCTCGCGACAGAGATGACGATTCACCATCTCTGGGGAAGCGAAGATCCGTCGCCAGGAAGCTTCTGATACATTTGCAAAATTATTGAAGTATCCCGACTCCCAATCCCAAAGCGAACCCAGGCTTCCCGCAAGACGCCGGAGTGTGCGCCGGTCAATCATCTGGCGGCGGAGGTTCCCGCCCACCACAGCCTCTTTGGATTGAGACGAGCCTGTTCCATTGCTCCCTGTAAACCATCCGCGAACGACCTGCGACGGGTTTGCCAGACCATATCGAGCATACCCCCCGAAGAGTTCGTCGCCCCCCTGGCCTCCGAGGCAAACCTTGACACGGCTGGCAGCGAACTTGCTTACGTAGTACATGGGGAACATCGCCGGACCGATTACGGGCTGATCCTGGAAATACATCAGCTTCATCAGGTCGTCTGGAAAACTGGATCCGTCAAGAGTCGATAACTCGACCGTCAACCCAAGAGCCTTGGCAGCCTCTTCCTGATACGGCCTCTCGTCGAGAACGCCCTGACCTGTGAAATGTATGCCAAAACACTGGAGCGGGGAAGCAGTCTTGCGCGCGTGTGCGGCGATGACACTGGAGTCGATGCCGCCGCTGAAGAAGCAGCCGACCGGAACATCCGACATCAATTGGTCTGACACTACAGTTGACAGCTCATTGCGAAGAGCTTGCACATATTCGTCCGGATTTCCGCCCAAAGGATGAAAGTCATTAACAGACCAATACTTCGAGATTCGGGTCCCCCAGCGTGTAACCTGCAGGTATTCTCCGGCACGCAGCTGCCGGATCCCCTTGAACATCGTTGTGTCGAACAAAGTGGTATGGAAGTGGAGGTACTGATTCACGCCTTCCATCTCGATTTCACGCTCGACATCCGGACAGGCGAGAAGAGCCTTGATCTCAGACGCGAACACAATGCGCGAACCATTATCGTGATAATAAAGCTGCTTGACGCCGAGATGATCGCGCGCCAGAGTCAGGCGCTGCTTCTTCGCTTCCCAGAAAGCAAAGGCGAAGATTCCGTTCAGGTGCACCAAGCATTCCGGCCCCTCTTCCTCAAGGAGGTAGAGAAGAGTTTCAGTATCCGAAGTACCCCGAAACCGGTAACCCTTTGAAGCCAGGCGATCACGAAAAGACGCGTGGTTGTAAAGCTCCCCGTTATATGTAATCCAGGAGGAGTCATCATGGCCGCTCATGGGCTGATCACCTGTCGGAGACAAATCCACGATCGACAATCTCCGGTGCCCCAGTCCGAGGCCGCGCTCCAGATGGAATCCTTCGCCATCGGGGCCTCGATGAGCGAGGATCCGGGTCATGGTCTCAAGAATGTTCCGGTCGACAGGGCGATCCGGTTCGGCGTAATGGAATATTCCTGCAATTCCGCACATTGGAAATTTTCGGGATCTTACCGCTATTGAAGGGTTCCTAATTCGATGGGCTGTCCTTCGCGCAGACTGCAGAGGGAGGCAAGGGATGCCCACGTCGAGCTGTAGATGTGTTCCCACGGAATAGGCCATGTCCCGCTGCGACATCCATCAAGGAATGCCTGCAACTCCTCCTGATGTCCCTTTTGCGGCGCGCCTTTGAACCGGCGGCACTCACGCTGCCACAGCTGCGTTTCTGTCCAATTGTCGATGACTGCCGATCTGCCACCGCCAAATATTTCGACACGTTCGGATGGCATCGCCGGATCACCGCCGGCCTGATACGAAATACTCGAGACAGAACCGTTCGCGTGCCGCATCGTGATCACGATAGAATCGTCCGTTGTCTCGATGTCGTTCGGTTTACCGATCGACTCGGCGAAAACGCGAATCGGTATGCTGCCTGCGATTGCCGAGCAGGTATCGATTGCGTGACACGCCTCACCGACTACTCGGCCGCCTCCCACTTCCATATCCTGCGTCCAGCTTTCGGGGGGAACGTATCCGGGAGCAAACCTGTAGTTGATGACGAGTGGCGCGCTGTTTCCGAAAAAGTCACGCACACGCCTGGTTGCCGACGCAAACCGGCGATTCAATCCCACCATCAGAATCGGACATTCATTTCCCAACTCTTCGACGGTTTCAGCGATCGCCGTCAGTTGCTCCAGCGTGATGCAAAGGGGCTTCTCCAGAAATACATGCTTGCCTGCGCGCAGGCCTGCAATGACCTGGGCCGCATGAAGATCGTGCCGCGTAAACACGAATACCGCATGCGTATCGGGGTCATTCCATACCTCTTCGGCGTCTGTGGTGGCAAATGCAAATCCCCGCTTGCGCCCGGTGTGTTCGGCGTTCACGCCCTTCGATGTGCAGATGCCGCGC
The DNA here is from genome assembly GCA_963838295.1 of uncultured Acidobacteriaceae bacterium. Classification (GTDB taxonomy): domain Bacteria; phylum Acidobacteriota; class Terriglobia; order Terriglobales; family Acidobacteriaceae; genus Telmatobacter. The sequence goes on along the minus strand of CAWIQS010000013.1, from coordinate 853,203 downwards.
CAGTTCAAACCAACGGACTTCGACAGAATCGGTGTCATCACGAGACGCGCGAAGTTGCCCGCCCCAATGAGGCTGATTCCCAGCGTGTCCGTTGCTGAAACGGGTGGCCTTAAAGCGAGTTTGCGCAGAGGCATCTCCGGTGCCGGATACTCCAGCAGGATTCCAAGATGGCGCTCGCGACCCGAAGTGATCATGTCGTATGCTTCGGGCGCCCGTTCAATCGTGAATCGATGCGTGGAGAGGCGCTCGACTGGAAGCTGACCCGCAGCCATCGTTTCCAATACGGCTTGCATGTTCCTCTGCGCGGTCCACCGGACGTACCCCGGCGGATAGTCAAGTCCCTTCTCTTCGTAATTGCTCTCTTCACGGCCCGGGCCTAGGGAATGCGAGACAGTAAATTCCAATTCCTTCTTGAAGAACGGCGGTCGCGGAATGCTCAGCCCAGCTGTTCCTACTAACACGATGCGGCCTCGCGGTCGCGCTGTGTCGGCCGCAAATTCGATGGGATCGTTGCTGCTGGTTGCAGTGGTCAAAATCACTGCATCCACGCCCATAGAATGGCTGAACGCCTTGACCTCACTCGCAGGCGAGCCTAGGCCCACTTCATCGGCACCCATAGCCCGCGCGAGATCCAGCTTAGTGGGATCGATGTCAACGCCAAATACCCGGCAACCTTGAGCCTTCAGAAGCGCAACGCAAATTTGCCCAATCAGTCCGAGCCCAATCACCAGCACGCGGTCTCCTAGCGCAACACGTGCCAGCCGCATCCCTTGCAAACTGATCGATGCGATTGAAGTGTAGGCAGCTTGCTCGAAGGAGACACCCTCTGGGATCAGGGCGCAAAGGTTGCGGCCGATTGCGATAACTTCCGCGTGCGGTGCGGCAGCAGCAACGCGATCGCCAGGCTTGAATTCGTGCACATCCCAACCGCACGCTAGCACGACGCCGGCTGTCGAATAGCCAAGTGTCATCGGCTCATCCAGTTTTGCTCTTACCTGGGCAAGCGTCGCGCGGAACCCCTCATTACGTATCTTATGCAATATGCGTTTCACGTCCTGCGGACGCTGCCTCGCCTTGCCGATCAGGCTTTTCCTCGCAAGATCCACGACGTATCGCTCTGTCCCCGCGGAAATTACCGATGCCTGCACGGCCACAAGCACTTGTCCTCTTCCAACCAGAGGCACGGGAACCTGGTTGATGATGGTCCGTCCGGATCTGACTTCCTGTACGAGGTGTCTCATCTTTTTTGGTTCTCTATCCGATCTTCAGTTCCTGTAGTCCCGCTCGGATCGCAAAGCAGACAGCCCGCGCGACTGGCATCCTGGAACAAATAGGCAACCAGCCTGTGCATACGAGGTTTGGAATGCGCGATCAAAGGCTGAGGAGACTGTGGGTAGAGCTGAACGGGTCTCGCTGCGTCCGACCTCTAGTCACGAAGAAGCAGCAGAACTGCTCATCCGGTTGTTCCAGAGGATATCTGCCACCATCTGGTTCTGACGCCTTCGGATTGGAACTCCCGGTACATCTGTTCGAGTCGCTCTGCTTCGTTCTCCCAGTTGTAGTGGGAAAGGACTGCTTCGCGTCCGTTTTGCCCCATCCTGGCGCGTTCTTCAGGGTGATCGGCCAAAAACTCTAGTGCCTCTTTCAGGCTTGCGGGCTTTGAGGGATCCACGAGGAGCCCGCAATCTGCCTCGCTAATAATTCGGGAAACTTCGACCGCGAACGCCGGTGCGACGACGGGCAAACCAGCCACCATGTAATCAAACATCTTGTGCGGGAGAGCATGCACATGGTTGTGAATCCCCGGCTGGAAAGCGATCACGCCGATATTGGAGGAACAAACCAGCCGGAAAGCATCCTCGAATGGCATCCATTCGTCGATTGTGAACCGGTCCCGCATTCCCAGTTCCGCCGCACGTTGTCGGAAAGCAGCCTCACTGCCGTCATTGAACTGCCCCACGAAGAACAACTCAAAATTCTTGCTGGAACCCGCTACGCTCTCAAGCAGTTCAGGCCAGCCTCGCGCCCGTGAAATCAGTCCCAGGTGAATGATCCTAATCCGGATGTTCTCCAGGCTTCTCGTCTGCGTCGGTGCATTCTGGAGCGCGTAGCTCGCGGAGACATAGTTTCGCACCAGCACCTGCTTCGAAGTGTCGGGATAGTCCCGTGCGACGGACTCCTTGGCGAGCACGACCCGATCAGTAAAGATAAGCAGGGTCCGAAAAACCATCCGCATTGCTCCAGCGACAAACGGCCCGAGAGCCTTCGGGAAACGTGTATCCGCGAAGTGCTCCGGATATGCCTCGTGAGCATCAAAGACCAGCTTGCATCCGAGCGTGATCTTCAGCGCCACGCCAACAATCCACGAATCCACTTCGTTGCAGTGATAACAGTCTGCCCGAACACGTCGCGCTCTAAGAAAAAGGCGAGGCCCATTCAAAATACGGCCCCAGATTCCAGTCATCGCCGGGGCGGTCAGGATTCTCACTCCGCTCTTGATCGTGGAGCCTTCGGAGCCCGGAGCGACGTGCACTACATCAAAGCCGACGCCGGCAAGCCAGACGGCTTCCTTGTCGAATACCCGCTTGTCTGTGGGCGGATGAAGCGAAGATAAGAAACAGATTCGCATAGTAATGAATTCCGATTATCCAAAGTCAGGCTGGCATCGTCACGAACTCATTAAAACCTGTCGTCTGTAACAGGATTGCTCGTAACACCTACAAATCCTCTCGGGGAGCATTTGATGCATTTCGACCGGAGCATCGCTTGCACTCTATTTGCGCGCTTCGATCATCATCGTGAGGCCAAGCCGGGGAAGAAAGCGCGCGATCAACCAGCGAGGCCATAGTCTGCGTACGAGAGCCACACTCGCGCCGTGGCGTTCACCGGCCTTGCCCAGGAGTAGTTCGCCGGGGCCAGGGGAAACCGATATTCGAATGTTCACAAAATTGCGAAACAACTCTCGAGCCCGCGCAATCGAATATGCTTTTGTGCCGGGGCTTTCAAGATGTTCAGCCGTGATTTTTCCCAACCCGGTGAAGGGCTTCCCAACGAGGGCGGCATAGCGCGCCCAAAGCATCAACCCGACAAGCGAGGGCGCGTGGTAGATCATCACTCTCGCGACACCGCCGGGCCGCAAAACCCGGTGGACTTCCCGTATCCCTTTCGCAGTGTTTGGTGAATGGTGGAGTACGCCCCACGAATACACGATGTCGAATGAGTTGTCCTCGAAGGGTAAATCCTCGGCGTCCGCCACTCTTACTTCTGTTACGAAAGAATGCTGGAGCGGACGCCGGGACGTAAAACCCACCGCACGTTGCGTCATATCGATGCCGACGAGGTGGCGGGGCTGCTGCCTAGCCCATTGCAGATGATCTGCCCCCATCCCCACGCCAACCTCAAGCACGTCTCGGCCGGCTCCTTCCTCAAAGCATGCGAAGTCGAAAATATAAGGCTCTAATTCATACCGGACTCTGGCTTGCTCCTCGATATCGCCGTAGCGCTCACCGCAGGACTCAGTCTCCCAGAAATCGCGAACTTGTTCTTTGCTGACCATGACCGATTGTGCCATGAGGTTTTTGCGAATGAAATCATGAGCAAATGAGCAAGGTGAAGTCATTTCGAAAATGGAGCCCGCATTCCTGCCATTGCCGAAATCAGTTTGCCACTGGCATACGCACCAAGTTTGGAATCGCAACTGATTTCGAAAAACTGTTGGCCACAATATTTACGTTCGTTGCGGAACTGGCATCCACTGCAAGTTTGACGACCTCAAAATGGTTTCCTGTGATGGAAACGCCGTCTGAAATGCCGAGAGAGATACCCACCAAAGCTCCCTCAATCTCGTTGCCGGTGATCTCTGCGCCCAAAATCGGCCCTTTGCTTGCCGCAACGCAAGTTCCATAATGGCCATCGCCAATCCAGTTGGACTGGAATGAAAGTGCAGAGACTCCCACCGACGTGGTATCAAATGCACCGCAGATATCCTTCGACCTTGGCTCAAATACATTTCCAGAGATCGACCACGTAGTACCACCCGCACGGATTGCAACGTCGCCGAAAGGTCCGGTGAAGTAGTTGCCTCGAATCATGATCATGTTTGCGGCAATGATAGCGTTGGACGGCCCTAGGATTCCTGTCTGCGCTCCCGTCAGGAAATTTCGCTCGATCGTGATGTGATCGCTCGATTGCAGGTAGATAAGAGCCGCCGCCCTGTTGTCGGTCGTACTCAAGCCGCCGAGTCGATTGTCGTGGAGATAGACCTCAGTCGTGTCCCCCTGGGGCGAACCGCCGCTCAAATCAATGAGACGCCCTGTGTAATTCGAGTTTGAATAGGCGAGATTACAGTGATCTATCTCAAGGCTCCGAACACCACGTGCCGCAAAGAGGCTCCCGGTTTTTTGGGTGTAAATCAGATCGATCACCTGATGGTCGGCAGCAGCGTGCGAATCTCCTACGGCGCAGCGTATCCGGAGCGCCTGGATTCCGTCCAGGCTGATCGTGGAAGTCACGTTGTAAATTCCTGTCGTGGTGAACTCAATGGTTCCCCCGGCCTTTCCGAGATTCTGAAGTGCGGCCTCGATGCTGGTCGTGACATCAAACGGCTCGGACCCAGCAGGTCGCGCGATCTGAACAAGCCCAGTTCGGAGGGGCTTCGCCTGTCCGGATGCCATAAATGGTGAAACAACCAGAAGAACAGCAATTGCGCCGAGCTGCTTTGTCACGATTCGAGCCAAATTCCGACTCATTTCTGTATTAACCTTTGCAGAGAATCCGCGGATGGAAGCTTTGCGAGGCGGAAAGACCTTGCTTGCAGACTGCCTCTCAGACACAAATCATATGCCCCCGCTTCCTCCGCACGAATCGGGCTGCAAATCCAAACTGCACGGCAAACAGCGCGACATAGGTGACCAAGGATGAAAGTGCAGCTCCGACAATGCCTAGATGTGGAATGGCAACCACGTTAATACCAACATTCAGCAAGGCGGCTCCAAACCACATCCAGACGGAAAACCACGGCTGGCCGCACGAGGAGAAAAAGATGCTGATGACGCTGTTCGCGCCATAGAAGACGATAGCCACGCACAAAATGAGGAAGGCCGGAACTGCCGGAAGAAACCTCGCACCAAAAACGAGCCGTACTACGGGTGTAGCGAATATGCCTGCGGGAAGGGCGATTCCCGACATGACTACAGCGACGCCAGCCATCGTCTTGCGCGCTCTTTGCCATCGTGCGTCCATCGTCCCTGTTCCAGACAGCAAAGGGAAAAGAATCATGCCAACAACCGTAGGAAAGGTGTAGATAAAATCGGTCATGCTTGATGCCAACGAATATAGGCCGGTTGCGGTGGCACCCGCGAAATATTTCACCAGGAGAATGTCTGACTTCAGCACGAGGTAGCCAGCAAAACAAGTCAGGTACGAGCGCAGGCCGTAGCCCGCCTGCAGACGAAACAAGCCGAAGCTAGGCGGCAGCAGACCGTGCGTAATAACGACGAGACGTGTTCCAGAAACGACCAGGGTCAAACAGCCTGCGAATAGCGAGAAGAAGACAACCTGCGGCGCAGTTACGGAAGAGCGCAGAAACAACCACGCTAAGGCTAGTGTTAAAACGAAGCCGGCGCGGTTTGTTATTTCTGAGACGTTGTACCATTTAACCTCCCGGATTGCCAGGAGGAGGTTCTGTAGTAGCAGTGCCGTCAGACTGACCGGAATCAATAGCAGTCCTCCTAGCAGGATAGAACCCTGAACGGGAGCCCACGACGGATGGAAACCGAAAAGGATCCAGCAACAAAGAGCGATCAGCCCCCCAAACCCAAGGCCGATGCAAATAGCATTTGAGAAGAATCGCGGGAGCCGCGAGCAATCCTGTCCCAGATAATAGGTATTGGCTGAGTGCAGGCCGAGGTTGCCAAACTGACTTCCTATCGTCCCTAGAACCACTGCCGTTGTGAACAAGCCACGTCCCGCCGGACCGAGCACTCGGGAAGTCATCGCCGAAGTTACCAGCCCGATCGCGATCAAAAACACTCGGACTGCAGAGATGGCACCCACTTGATGCGCGAAGACGCGGGCCTCAGCCCCGCTCCCGATCACGGACCGGATTCCGAACCGCAGATGGTCAACCAACTTGCGTCTTGGTCGACTACCGAGCCTTCCCTCGTCCACACCAGCTATCACCGAGGTGCCGTTGCCCATACCACTGCACTCCTCTGCGAGTGGGCCGAAGACGGCATGACCGTGCCGGCCGAGACTAAGCCACTGTTTCTCGTCGTTTCGGCGATGGCGATCGAGGCGAAGACTACGCAAATCCAAGTGTTAATAACCGACGAATTCGTCGCTACTTCTGATAGCAGCCCGCTGGCGAAATAGAGGGCTGGTCCGACGAAGAAGGCATACTCGAGTGTCAATGCGGCAGTCGAAGGGCCTGCGCGCAGTAAACCCACGAAACGCCAGAGGCAACCCAGCGTTACGAGAAGTACCCCAACAAACCCGAAGAAACCAACTTCGGCTGCCTGTGAGATCGCTAGTTGGTGTGTCGCGGTGACATCGATAGCGTTGAAGCTTTCGCCAGGTCCAAGACCAATGACGGGGTTCTCTCGAAATGCCTCCCAGCCCTGCTGCATACTGTAGATGCGGCTCGAAACAGAGTCGCTGTTCGTGTCGTACGTGAGGGCAGGCGCAAAATAAGCACGTGTGATAGGGAAGCTATCTCCACTCGTCAAAAGAGCCAAAGCCACAAGTCCGCATACTCCCATTGCCAGCAGCCGCTTCTTTCGTTCGAAGATCCAAGTGCTGACAATTGTGATGGCGGCGAGAAGTATGAATTGGCGCGCCATAGTGACGACAATCATGAGGGCAGAAAGAGCCAGCGTGCAATATGCCAGGACCCGCGTTCGCCCACTGATCTGTCGCTGAACTGAAAAGCAAACGCTGAGGGCGAAAACCAGATAGTACGCACAAGCTGCATTATCAGGGTTCCCGAACATGCTGTTCGATGACCAGTACGGCACATCGTATTTTTCCGCAATAGCGGTACTGATCGTCGGAACGCCCCATTGGCGATAGTAGCGGAAAAGATCGTAGAGAAGCGGAAACAGGAAGCCAGTTGCAATAGCCCGAAAGACCAATTCGTAATGGCGAATGCTGCTCATCCGCACACGCCTGCATGCCATGTAAACCGCTGCAGAGGACACCATGTCGGCGAAGAAGTTCAGGACGGTAGTGGGCTGGTCAAGATGCCCAAGTGTGCTAATCGCTCCGCCGAGAACCCATAAACCGAGCCCCCACCAAATGAGATAACTGGCGCTGCACCGAGCCTGTGCGGATCTGGAGAACAGCACGATTGCCGTCGGGACAAGGATTGTAAACATGAAAAGGCACTCAAGCCCGATCATTCCCAGATAGACGATGGACATCGTCGCCGTACTCGTGAGTTCATCCATAGCGGCCGAGTTCAAGCCGACTAAGTAGTTATACCCTCTTCCGAAATACGTGCCTTCCATCGGCAGCGAGAAAAGAAGCACAACCAACAGGCCGAACTCAGGGGATCGTAGCCGCGTCTGGAGCCGCACTTGCTGCTGCATGATCACTCTCATTGAATTGCACCTTGCTTAAGGAATCCAAGATTTTCGCTACATGGTGAGACCACGTAAAGTGCCGCAGGACTTCGCCGCGGGCTCGAGCCCCGATATCGCCGCGTAGTTCCGGGTCATCGACAAGCAGCCTAATCGCTGCGGCTAGATCTTCGTTGTTCCCGGGTCGCACGAGAATCGCCATTGGGCTCGAGCCGTAGTTCTTCTCCGGGGTCCAAATGCGGATTCCGTCTGTCAGCACCTCTCCAATCTGATCCAAGTCGGAGGCGATGATTCCCTTCGCCATCGCCATATACTCAAAAAGTTTGGTGGGAGAGCCAAAAAAGCGGCTTCCGTCTGCATTGGAAACATGAGGAGAGACAAGAATGTCGCAAGCGGCGAGGTACTTCACTGTTTCGTGCTGCGGGACCAATCCGGTGAAAACTACCCACTGAGAGTATTCCGGGGCGCCGATCAGTTCACGAACTGCAGCCATGGTGCCCCCGTCGCCGATCATGGCGAACCGAATCTTCTGCTTCCTTAGCCAATCGGATTGGTCGTCAACTAGTGCTTTGATAGCCTTGGCCAATACAGGCGCACCATGCCACCTGCCGAAGGTCCCGACAAATGCGATCAGTACTTCCTCCGAAGAAATCTCGTAGCGGTCCCGAATTTCTGCCTCTGCTGCGACGGGAACAGCCTCAGGACTGAAGTGCGACGGATCAACGCAGTTCGGATAGCAGACCACCCGCTCGGGATCTACACCGCGAGCAATTACATCGTCGGCAAGGGCCTGAGATACGACAACCACGCGGTGGGCATGCCGCAGACAAACACCCTCTATCGCCGCACCAAGTTTCGCGAACCGCAGTGGCGTGCCCCAATTCTGCGCGACCCATACTTCCGATCCGTTGTACTCCAGGATCAGTGGAACTCGCCACGATCGCGACAGCACGACTCCCGTGAAGTTGAATAGGGACATGCGCTGATAAAGGAATTGGTGTTCGTTGCCTGGCAGGAGTTTCAACTTGCTGAGCATCTGAAAGTGAAAGCGCAGCCAGTTGAGGTCAAGTGGAAAGCCAAACGTTGCGGGACCCGCAATCGTGGTCTGCTGAACTGCGGGTCGAATCATTGGCTGGAGACCTGCGCTGACGAGATGGACTTTGTATCCCATATCAGACAGTGCATTGACCACGCCGGCAATGTGTCCCACCGAACCGCCTACCCGAGTGCCGAACCAATAGTTAGAGTTGATGTAGAGAACCTTCCCGCCCACGTTTGGTGCACTGACACGAATTCGCGATGCGGACAAAAGGCGGGCTGATTCGATTTCACATCGAAGCGCCGCAATCAGACCAGATAATGTGCCGAATACTACACGCAGAATGGCGGCAAATACCTGAGTTTTTCTCAACGGGCGGACGGTGCAATCCGGCCCGATGGCCCTGATTCCCCTCACAGAGGAAAGAGCAGCCAAAGCGAACAAGAGTGGGAATATCGATTCGCTCTGAGGATCCTCCAATGGGATATACAGAGCGGCGTCCCGTCGCATACTCCGGAGGAATGTCAACATCCTGCGCATTCCCATGCCGCGTAGTTCCCCAACCGAGATGAACCTCGGTTCGGGACCCGCAACATTGAGAATCCGCTTCCGGAAATCGCTGGAAAACGGATATGCAGTCAGAACATACGAGGGCTTGCTCATCTTTAACTCACAGTTACTTGAAACATTTGCATTGGCTTCGAAATTAATTAGCGAACCGCGATGCGTCCCGGTCATGCAGCCCAATCGTGTTTCCGCCTTGCTGATGAAGGAGCGAGAAACCGGCCTCGCTCAGCAGTGCGACTACTTCCTTTTTGTTAGCAGTGATTTCGACCATGAGCCCTCGGATCATTTGCAGCGTCTGCAGCGCTCCCCGCAAGACCTCGAATTCAAGGCTTTCCACATCGATCTTTAGAAAATTCGGCTTAACTCCATGACCTGTCACGTAAGAATCCAGCGTCACTGTCGGAACTTCGCGCGGAATCCGTACGACGCTTACCCCATGCGATGCAGCAGCATCATCCACATAGTTATAGCTCGCGTTCAGGGAATTGTTCTGGCCTGTGATCGTATCCTCATAAAGAACGGCGCTGCCATCGTTGGATGAAACTGCAATACGTTCCAGGATGACGTTGCGAGACCGGAGGACATTGGCCTCAATGTAGGGCAAGTTATTAATTCCGGGCTCGAACACCACCACATGCCCCGCCGGCCCCACGAGCTTCGAAAAATACTGCGTGATATATCCGATGTGGCCACCGACCTCGACGACAGTATCGCCGGGGCGAACCAAATGTCCGAATGCCTGCATGGTTTCCCGTTCCCGAGATGCGCCGTAATACCAGTACCCCTTATGGCGGTAGAGTTCGAGCTTGACCTGGTCTCCGCTCCACGGGTTACGGATCGTAATGTCACGCTCCAGGAACCTGAGCAGGCGGAGCGTTGTGCGCCGTAGCCAGGGTCTACGACTGAGAGATTCGCGAATTCCCATCATATTCATCAATGAATCTCAGTGTTTTGTGAGTGGGAGGGCAGGGAACTGACCCACTCCCGCTCGTAACTCTTGGAGATCAGAAAGCAGTTCAGCTCACACAGTTACGGCTACGGCTTTCTCATCTCGAGCATCATGTACCAGCGGAACCTATCCGGGCAGATCTTGTAGACAGCTCTTCTAGTCCTTTTCGCGACAGCGCCGTCGCGTATTTGTTGATCTGCATACGACACCGATTCAACAATCAAACCGCACCGTTGCGCCATGGCGCGGGCTTCCGTTTCTTTGTATGCCTTCGTACCAACACTTTCCTGATTGAGCCACAATGCATTGCGACGCTTGAAGCCAAATCGAATCGATTTGTACCAGGCCCAAATGGAGTTGTAGTTATACAGCATGATCCTGCAGCGGCCACCGCTCCTTGTAACTCTAGCAATCTCGCGAAGGCATGCCTCGGTGTCATCCGCATGGTGAATCACGCCCCACGACCAAACCAGATCGAAGGAGTTATGTGGCCACGGAAGCCCCTCCGCATTCCCAACGCGCAATTCCGCCGGAGGTAAACCGTAGACATCAAGGCGCCGCGAGGTGTTTTCAATTGCCTCTTCTGTGAGATCGATGCCGTGCATTCTTGCGCCTGCCCGCGCGAATTGGAGGAAGTCGGTGCCCGCTCCAACTCCAACCTCTAGAACTTCTCTATCCTTCCAATCCGAAAACCGAGCGAAGGTAAGTATGCACGGTTCATGTTTATAGCGGTACCCTTCGATCTCGTCAAAGAACTGGCGCGAGTGCTTTTGCGCCTCGGTGGAGTCTGTTCCGCATGACGCTCGGTTCCAGTAATCGTGAACCTGTTCTGTAATCGGCACGAATAGTCTTCTCCCTCCTGAAACGTGGTCTTGGATTCACTACTCCCTGATCGAAACACATCCCAGACCGCGTGCCTCCGCAAACCTTGTATCCTCTCCACTTACTGGCACTCGCTTGCACGAAATCTCGACGGTGAGTGGCTGCAGCGGTCCCTCCCGCCTCCATACAATCTTTTTCGAAGGGACAACGATCCCGTAGCTCGGGGACACTCTCGCCGGCTCGATGCTCACGTCCCATGCCCCCGCATCGTCCCACACGATTTCAAATACCTTGCCGTTGACCATCAGTCGCGCACTGCCGCTTGTCTCATCCAATTCAACTTCGACTCGGGGGTGCAGGTGCAGTGGAACCTCGATTCGATGCTCGCCGCTTCCCTCGAAGGAATCGCGAATCGTAAGCTGATGCGACAAATGATGCAGCCGGACGTTGCGCACGGGGACCACGGGATGTGCCAGCTTTCTGTACCCCGCGTGAGCGCCTTCGAACTCATCTTCCAACTCACCCGCAATCCATCGTCTCAGTTCTGGAAGTGCATCGTAGTGGAGTGTCCACAGCGCATTCCATGCGATGAACCGGTTCATTTCCTGCCCGTCGACTTGCGGAGTATTGTGATAGGCGGTCGATCGGAACAGGTTGCGATCTTTCGTGGAGGCAGTGTAGACATATGCACCGCAATCGGTGATCAGGCGCTCGCCGTCGAGGACTGCTTCCAAGCTCAGGCAATCGTTATGACCATGTCCGCCGCGTCCGCCTAGTCCTACTGGCCCGCAATCGATGAACACGTGATCCTGCGTGTTTCGCATGACGTAGAACCCACCGTGACGGAATGCCGTTGAGGTTGACTCTCGCGTTCCAGCAAAACTCGACAGCCATTCGCACGCTTTGGGCCCAAAGACCCAGAACGCTTCGTCGAGTGGCCCGGAAGACATGCGGGCAAGCTCCTCTGACGACCACGCAGCCGCTCCCAATCCGGCGAGATACCGATGATCGTTGAGTTCCTGGCATCCTAGAGGTAGCGCTCGAGCATCGTCCGCATCTCCCCAAACGGGCACGGACCCATGCGGTTGCGAGTAGGCCACACTAAAATGCACCATCGTGTGCACTCTGTTTCGGTAGCTATCTTCTACGCATAAGCTCTTTGAAATTCTGTAAAGCGCCGGAAACAGGAACAACTCTTGCACCAGACGGTGATAGGGAACGGATGCTTCGAAATCCACGCCGTCGGGGTATACCTGGCGCGGCAACTCCTTGCACAGGATCTCCCAACCCAGTCGCGCCCACCTCTCCGGACTCTTGCCCGATCCAAAAAACAGTCCGGCAAACACGAGCCCTGCGGCATCCGCGGTATAGTGGTTCCCCGCAATGTCGGAAATCTCCAGGTTTCGCTCGGTGTACTCACCATGCAGGTAGAGCAACCTCAGAAACCGGAATCGGAACTCGTCGTCCTTCCAGGCTTCGCTCCCGTTGAACACGTGGAAGAACCAGGTGAAGGAGAGAATCCGCATGGCCACTTCCATCGTGCATGACCAGTTCACCGAATGCGCGTATGGATTTGCCTCGATCCACTCCTCGATCACATCACGCACTAGTCGCGCATATTGTTCGTCGCGGGTAACGACGTATGCCTGCCCGGCCGGGATCAGCCATTGCAGCCGCGATATCTCCCAAGGAACCTTCACATCACTCGGGCGATCGAGATTGCTGTATTCGATTCCCTTTGCGTAAGCCAGCGGCCATCGATAGTTCGTTTTGTAGTCACGCACCCAATCGATCGGCTGCCCCAGCCTCACATCACCGGTTCCAAGAATGTTGACCCGCCGTTCCAGCGCTCGCGATGCTTCAGCTCTGATCTTTGCTTGCATCCCCGGACAGTAGCGCTCCAACTTCGCCGCGCTCACATCCGACGTCACTGCCGGAAATGGACTCTTCGCCAGCCGCTGCCAAAGCTCGCCGAGGTCGCGCGCTCCGCAAAACCATGCGAGCCTCTCGCGTGTAAGTTTGTTCGGTCTGGAACGCGAAATATAGCGGTCGGCCTGTGTGCGCGCCTCCATCTTCAGGCGTTGCACAAGAATGCGAGGGGGCTTTCGCAAACCGCGCCTCACTTTGCCCAGCAACTCACTCACGCGGCCCAAACCTCCTTGCCTTCGATCCAGTACCCGTACCACGCGGTCAGGTTGAACAGCACCCAGATATACACCGCGTTCTCCATGCGTCCGCTGCGATGGTCAGAGAATAGCTTGCGGATGTGTGCCACATTGAAATAACCGGCCGCGATCAACCCCGATGTGAGAATGCTCTTCTCCACGAAGTTCCCGAAATCCGATTTCAGCCATTTGCTCATCGGCGCGCCGAATCCCATCTTCTTCCGATAGATCGTTTCGTGAGGGATAATTCCTTCGGCTGCCTTCTTCAGGAGGTACTTCGCCACGCCGCCCCGCGTTTTCCACTCCATCGGGATGTCCATGCTGAATTCCACCAGCCGATGATCGAGGAAGGGGACCCGCGCCTCCAGCGATTCCGACATTGATACCTTGTCGACGCGCATCAAAAGCAGTTCGGGGAGCCTGTGCTTGAACTCGCTGTAGATCATCCGGGTTAGAACGTCCTGGCCTGGAAAAGCCGCATCGAATGGCTCAAGAAAGCTGCGAATGATGTTGTAGCTGTCCGGCTCGAAGTACGAATCCGGGAGCATGTTGCCACTCGCCATACTCCTCGGTGGGGTACACGCCTTGAACGCCTCCGCCCGTACCAAAGGCCGCTTCAGTGAATCCCAATACACCGTGGCTCCCGTCCAGAAGTGCTCGCGATTGCGCGCGCCGCGGTCCACGATGTCCGCATAGACGGACCATTGTGGCCGCAGGTTAGCTGCCGATGCCGCTGCAGCTGCAAGGCCCCGTTGTGCAATCTTCGGCAGCGATACCTGGAAGGGCCTCCAATATTTCCGGTACATCGCCAGGTACTGCATGTACCCGTGATATCCGCAGAACTGTTCGTCGGATCCCTCGCCCACCTGAACGACAGTCACACCACTGTCCCGGGTTAGCTTTGACACAAAGTAAAGCGGGATGCAAACCCAGTCCGCAATCGGTTCATCCTGATGATAGATGAGGTCGTTCAGGTACCCCAGCATGTCCTTCTCATTGATCAGGATCTCGTGGTGCTTCGTGCCAAATCTCTTCGCAACAAAATCTGCCTCGTCCAACTCGTTGAGGTAGGTGTGGTCCTTGAATCCCACTGTGAACGTCTCCACCGGCGACGACGAGAATTCGCTCATGAGCGCGACGTTCATCGACGAATCAATGCCACCTGACAGGAACACTCCAAACGGAACGTCTGACATCATGCGGCAATCCACCGCATCGTGCAGGCGCTTCCGAATTCCTTGCACGTAATAATCTTCGAGCGCGGCGTCCGAAAGGCCGTTCGTCTCCGATGCTGGTATCCCCTTTCCCGGCAGGGCATCCCAATACCTGCGTGCTTCGATCTTTCCGTCGCATTGCACCTTCAGCCGGAACCCCGCTGGCAGTTTGTATACGCCGCGAAAAAGCGTGAGCGGCGCAGGCGTCGACATGAACGTCAGATAGTGGTACATCGCCATCGCGTCTACATCCCGCTCCACGCTCGGATGCTCCAGAATCGCTTTGATCTCCGACCCGAATATCACGGCGTCCTTTTGCAGTGAGAAGTACAGCGGCTTCACGCCGATGCGGTCGCGCACCAGGTTCAACGTTTGCGCGTTGGCGTCCCAGATGGCAAAAGCGTAGTCGCCGGCAATCCGTTCCAGCAGTCCATCCAGGCCCCATTCCTCGTACCCATGCACCAGCACCTCGGTATCGGAGTGATCGGTAACGAATCGATGTCCCGCGCGCACCAGCTCTGGTCGCAGCTTGGTGTGGTTGTAGATCTCGCCATTAAACGTGATCCACACGGTGCCATCTTCGTTCGTCATAGGTTGTGCCGCGGCCGTACTCAAGTCGATGATCGAAAGACGCCGGTGCGCGAGCCCAACCTTCGCATTGGACGAAATCCAATTTCCGCCGCCATCTGGTCCGCGATGCACCATCGTGTCGCGCATCGCTGTCAGCGTCGGTTCCTGCACTGTTCCGCGCCCATGAACGAAAATTCCTGCTATTCCACACATATTTGGGCGCTTTCCAATTCGTGACTTTCCCCTAGAAGAATCTTCCGTTCCACTTCGAAGCTGATCCGCGTTGCCTGGATCTGCTGTTCGAGCGGAATGGGCCACGCCGCATCCCGCCGCAGGGTCTCAGCCACCGCCTGCAGTTCCTCCAGTTGTCCTTTTTGACTGGCCGCAGACTTCCATCCCGGATGCCGCGTACCCGCGACTGTCAGCGATTTGAAATCATTCATGGAGACGACCATGCCGTCCGCAAACACCTCCATCTGCTCTTTGGGAAATCCGCTGTCGCCCTGGGCAGTGTAAGTCAGCGTGCACACTGACCCGTCTTCATACGTAACCACCGCGACGAAGTTGTCATTCTTCCTCCAGTAATTACCGCGCGGAACTACCGAGCTCGCATGCAGGCTCCGCATCATCGATCCGGTGAGAAAATTGAAGAGGTCGTAGATGTGACATGCTTCGCCGATGTTGCGGCCGCCGCCTTCAGAGCCATGGGTCCAATGATTCTGGGGAATATAGCCTGCGTTCATCCGATAGTTGACGATCAGGGGCGTAGTCGCATTCCGGATAAGTTCTCTAGCCAATCGGATCGCCGGCGAAAAGCGGCGGTTGAATCCCACGCACAGCATCGGAGAAGTCGTTCTGTCGTGGAAGAATTCTTCCACAGCAGTGAGCTCATCTTCATGTATGGCCAGCGGCTTCTCCACCAGCACGTTCTTTCCGGCCCGAAGCGCCTCGAGCGTCATCTTCGCATGCAGGTCGTGCCGCGTCGCAATCAGCACCAGGTCGACGTCGGGATCTTCCAAAACGCGTTCATAATCGGTGGTGCTGTAGGCTGCTTGGTATTGCGTGGCAATTGCCTTGGCGTTCGATCCCGTGCGGCTGGCCACACAATGCAACTCGTAATCCTTCCGTAGCCTCACCATATTTGGCAGGTGCATGCCCTGCGCAAAGCCTCCACCGCCGATCAGACCGACTCGGATGCGACCAGTCTGTGTTACAGTGCGATGAACCACAGTCCGCTGTAATGCACCGTCGCGCTCTGGATATGCCAGGATGGCGATCGTCGGCCGATTCTCCGTCCGCTGCTGCAATGTCGCGTAGGCTTCGGACGCACGGTCCACGTTGTACGGCTCGCGCATCAGATTCTCCAAGCGGATCTTCTTCTGGGCAATCAGCCGGAGATACGCCTCCATGTTGCGATTCTCTGTCCACCGGACATAGCCGATAGGGTAATCGCGACCCTCGTCTTCGTATACCGGGTCATAGCGTCCCGGGCCGTACGAACAGGAGATGAAGAAATCAATCTCCTTCGCATAGAAGTCAGCGCGCCGCAGATGCAGTCCCACGTCGCCCACAAGTACTACTCGACCTCTTTTTCGGCAGGCATTGGCTGCGTCGCCCACAATTTGATCGCTTGGTGATGCGGCCGTGATGATCACGGCGTCGGCTCCGAAGCCGTCGGTCATTTGTTTCGCGACCTCGACGTAGCTGTCGCTCGCCACGTTGATTCCATGCGCTAAGCCGTTTTCCAGTGCCAGCCCAATCCGATGCTGATCGGTGTCCGCTCCAATTACATAACATCCGTTCGCAGCCAATAACTGTGCCGTGATTTGCCCAATCACCCCCAACCCCACCACGACGACCGTTTCGCCCAACGTCGGCTGGGCTCGTCTTACGCCCTGCATCGCAATAGAGCCCAGCGTCACCGTCGCCGCCAAATCCAGACCTAGTCCCGGAGGCGCCTTCACCGCGAGATTCACGGGGACGCTGATGACCTCGGCGTGGTTTGCAATTCCCGCTCCCGCGCACGCAACAAGGTCTCCAACCGAGAATCCCACCACCAGTTCCCCTACCGCGATAATCTGTCCCGCCGCTGAGTATCCACTGGGACTCCCGGCTGAAAGTTTGCCGCGAACCCGGTCCAGCGTCCTTCGGATTCCCTGGTCTTTCATCATGCCGAGTACGCGCCGCGCCTGCTCCGGCTGCTTCAATGCGCGCCGATAGAGCGGCATCCCCGAGTTCACTACGGCCGATAGTTCCGTTCCAGTACTGATGCACGAGAAATGCGTCCTCACAAGAAGACCGTTGGCGCCCACTTGTGGTGCTGCGACTTCATCTACAAAGACAGTTCCGTTTTTGATGAGGATTTGCTTCATTGAGCCGAATCCGATCTTTCGATTTGTCTTAGACAGTCTTTTCGGATTTCTGCGAGTAATCGCCCTGGTAGTACCCGTAGTACGAATATCCATCAGCAGAAGTGCTGTTGCTCATCTGATTCAAGACCACGCCAATGATGTTCGCTCTCAGTCGTTTCAATGCGGAAATGGACGCGGCGACAGCCTTGCGCCTGGTTTCTCCGGCGAGGCTCACAATCAAGACTCCATCGGCGGCCGTAGCCATCTGGAGACATTCTGCGAAGCCCAGTAGCGGAGGAGAATCCAAAATTACGAGGTCGTATTCCTTCGAGAACTCATCCAGGAGTGTGGCAAGTCTCGGTCCAATCAGGTCAGCCGCGCGATGAGAACTTGGTCCGGCCGGCAGCAGATCCAAGTTGGGTCTTCCCTCGACCGGGTGTACGAGTTCCTGCCAAAGTAGTTCTCCGGCCAGAACATTGGAAAGTCCCTGTCGAAGGGACAAGCCGAATTTCGTATGGAGGCTTGGGCGTCGAAGGTCTCCATCAACCAGGAGTGTCTTCTTGCCTCGATCGGCATTCGCGATTGCAAGATGAGCCGAAATGGTTGATTTCCCTTCGGAAGCTACAGAACTTGTGATCACAATCGAGCGCAACCGACCTTCGAAGTCGGATAAGAGAATGGTGTTGCGGAGTGTCCGTACGGCCTCATCGAATTCCGAGCCCGCGCTGTAGTATTTCATTCCATTTTTGCTTCCATTGGAACCGTTGCTCGCTCGATTAACCTTCGCCAACTCGAAAGTTGCCAAATTCCTCGGAAGCTGAGCTGAAACCCGGTCCTTGGGCATTGCCGCAATTACATCTGCGCCCAGGAAGCGGCTGGCGTCATTGGGATCCCGGAGGGTGGTATCGAGTGTGTCTTGCAATAAAGAGGCACCAACGGCCAGAAGTATCGAAAATAGAAATGCAAGCACCAGATTCAGCTTCAGGTTGGGAAACACCGGGTGCATTGCGGGGCGCGCCATGTCAGCGATCCGAATATTGTTGTTTTGAAAGCCAACATTGATGTCTGACTCGCGGATCTTTCGTATTAGCTCGTCATACAGATTCTTGTCCGCATCGGCCTCGCGTTTTAACTGTTGATACTCAAACGAGCGTGAGTTCAGCCCATCCCATTCTGCTTTGGTTTCGGTAACGGCCTTCTGCAGCATCTGCTCGCGATTCAACGCCTCGCGATACTCCACCGCCACTCTTTCAGAGATGTTGGTACGCGCATCGTCAAACTGCTTTTGTAATTCAGCCAGTTCCGCTGCTGCCTTGCGATATTCAGGGTGGGTAGTTCCGAAGGTAGACTTGACCAGGGCAAAGTGCTGGCGCGCTTGGTTGAGACTGTCGTTAAGCTTCGCGAGGGACTCCGCCTGTGTCGAAACCTGGACAGCTTCTAATGAGCCCGACTTAATGCCGTTCCAAGCTGCCTCTTTCTTTACTCGTTCTGCCTGTGCATTTGTGTACTCAGTGTTCAGCTGGATCAGGCGCGCAGAGAGAATGTTTGTCTTTTCCTCGGGATTGATTACGTCTAAATCCTTTTCGAACTTAGCGAGAGCGAGACTGGAGCGCTCCATCTTCGCCTTCAACTCATCGATTTGTCTTTCCATGAAGGATGAAAGGCCGGCGGACGAGCGAATGCGAATATCATACGTGTGAGCCAGATAGGAATTTGCGATTGCATTCGCAACCTCGGCTGCCTGCTCGCGATCCGGTGAGCGATAGCTGATCAACAACAGGTATGTATTTGGTGGGCGACTAACTTTCAGTCGGGCCAGCGTTACCGGTGCTTGGGCCACCTGCTGTGCTTGCTCAGGATTCATCCGCTTCAGTTGACCTTCGCTGTCCAAGAGATGGAATTGTTCGGCTACCGGGCGCAAGACAGCATCGGATTGGATCATCTTGACCTGGGTGGCTAGAAACTGGTCGGCGTCATTCGGCGACACCTCCCGACTTGAATCCTGGCCAATAACCTGCGACGGAACCTGCCGATCGATATCGATCGTTGCTGTCGATTCATAAATTGGCTTCAGTCGCGAAGAGACAACCACGGTAACCAAAAGACATGTGGCTACGAAGACCACCATCTTCCAGCGATGTCTGCGCAAAATCCAGAGATAGTGCGACAGCGGGATTGCGGGATTAACCGGTTCCAATTCCTGCGGCTGCTGAATTGGCGCATAGTACGTGACCGCCGGCACATTGTTGGATGAGCCGGGGATGGGAGCTACATCCGGTAATCTCAAATGCTCTCGCATGGTCCCTCGTTCGCTAACTTACCGGGTTGTATAAATGACGGCGGCGCCGAGTCCGGCTGCCAATCCCAGCGAGGTCTCCAGAACTTTGACACTCGCTCTTGCACCGGTCGCGTTTGGGATATACAGGATGTCATTCGCAATCAACGGCACATCTGGGCTCTTGCGATTGAGTATCTTCTTAAGCTCAATTGGGATCTCGCTTCGTCCATGCTTTCCAGCTTCAAGACGGTAGATGTAGGCCTTGTGCGAGGGGAATGGCTCCAACCCTTCCGAGAGGGAAAGGGCCTTTAGAACGCTGCTCTCGGAATCTTCAGTAATATAAAACGCTCCAGGCTTCTTCACATCGCCTAACACGAAAACCCGCCCCGCCTCGGGAACTCGAACCTCTTCTCCCCCATCCAACCTCAGATTCAGTGTCGGGTCCTCGCCGGAGATCAGGGAATTTACCGAGATGCGCCTAATCGCAGCGTCCTGACTGCTGTCTGTTCGCGATTGCTGGCGACTCACCAGGATATCGGCGCCGGCATTTTCGGAAAGCCCTCCTGCCCGTGAAATCGCGTCAAGGAGAGTGACCGTGCCGGTTGCCTGAAACGTCAATGGAGTTTTCACAGCGCCGACGACGGCAATCGGCCGACTGCGATACTCAACGACGGAGACCGTTACGATGGGATCGACCAGTACGTTTCCATCTTTCAAGGCATCGGTAATGGTCTTCTCGAGCTCGTTCGGAAGCAGACCAGCGGCAAGTATTGGCTTCTTTAGCATCGGAAGCCGAATGGCGCCGTCGGTATCAACCCGCACCGTTCTCGTCAGTTCCGGCGAATCGTAGACTGTGATTCCGAGTAGATCGTCTTGCCCGATCTTCTCTACTGGAAGATTGTCGGAATTCTCCTTGAATGAATTTGCCGGAGTACTCACGTGGTTGCTTGTTGCTTCCTGTTGAGCCAATAAGGAGCTGGCTGAGAGGATTGCGAGAATCGAAGCGCCGATCCATTTCATAAACGACTCCAGGAGGCCGGAATAAGATCCGGGACTTAGCTATCCTTTTGTTCAGTGGTTGTCGTCTGTCTTGAACGTTGTGATTTCCGCGGCCAGCTGCTCAATCCTCTTGTCCAGAATTCTCATCTGTGAGCGAAACTCGTCCCAGCGACTTCCCGCCGTATTCACTCGATTGACATCGTCCAGAAGAACGCGCATCGCGTCGCGGGTAATATCTGAAACGCTGCGCGCGCCGGTCGCCGAACAAAGCTCTCTTAGAGCTGAATACTCCTCTTCGGAGAGGCGGACGCTGATCATGCGAGATCGCGGTTTCCGGACTGCCATATCGGACTCAAATTGCGCGGAGAGTAAAAGAACGGCAGCTTCACGCTGAAAAGTAAAGGTGAAATGCCGTTGAAACAAAGTTTCCAGAACGGAATCAGGGTAGGCTTCGCCCCCGTCGTTCCCAGATGCGCTGGGGACGCAATGCATTCTCGCTGCGGTCGCGCGCGATGGACTATGGGGAAGTACGTAGCCCAGTTCGCATGCGGGTGTCGGCTCCATCACGATTCCGCACGCGAATATTTAGGATGCAGGGTTTGTGATACAGATGCCTGACAGGGTCAAGTTTTTTCAGACCGCCCACATCTTCAAGTTTTCTTAGCTAGTTGTCGCTTCAGGTTTGAGGTACGGTGCTCAGCAGACTTGGCTTTTTGTATGACAATTTCGTAATATTCGCAAACTCAGACGAGAGAAAGAGCGCTCAAGCGTTCAAAAGCAAGGCGCGGAAGCCAGCTCGAGTGCCGAAGCAATTTGATGAAGAGAAACGGCGAAGAGGCCGAAAGGCTCCTCGCACAGGGGATAGCCCTCCAACTGAATCTAGGGCGCGACGTGCGCAGCCATTAGGGGCTGG
Source organism: uncultured Acidobacteriaceae bacterium (assembly GCA_963838295.1). GTDB lineage: Bacteria > Acidobacteriota > Terriglobia > Terriglobales > Acidobacteriaceae > Telmatobacter. The sequence goes on along the minus strand of CAWIQS010000013.1, from coordinate 831,759 downwards.
CTGGAGTTGTTGGCTCATTCGTAAAATAAATTACCAGTCCAAGAATCGCGCCGCCTTCGATGACCACGCCCGCAACGGACAGTTTCTCTTCACTCGTCATGTGATTCGGACCATTAACGGAAATTGACTTTACCGTAATCACAGAACCTTGCATCGTTCCTGAGACCACAGATTTCGTGCCAACGAACTTCTTGAAATCTCTGCCAACTAGTTCGTATTTCACGTCCTGAACGGTGGTTAGGAAGAAGTGCCCATTCTCGGTGCTGATCAAACCAACACCCTCAAATTCCTGCGGGCCCTGTTGGCCGCCCGCAGTTTGCATTTCGAATGAAACAGCGTGGCCGGGGCTGACCTTCGCCAGCGGAACGCCGTATTTATTAGCAACTAGAAAGCTACCCGTTTCGGCTCCGACTTTCACGATGTTTCCCGGCTCAACGGAAACGATGCCTTTGGAACTTGTTTCGTACGCAGTCACGCGCAGGCCAGCTGCCTCAAGCCGATAACCACCGGACGAAGTTAACTCACCCTTGCCGCTCTCCAGTACAACGTGATCTATAAAGAAGATACCGCGTGAGCCCTTGGCCAGCGTGAACTCTGTACCTTTGCCGAGATGCAACTTCGCTGCGGCCAGGTTCGTTTCTACCACGGATCCGTTGAAGAGCGTCGCGTTACCATTCACCAGACTGCTGTCGATGCGCATATCCCCACGAGCGCTGGCCGTGCCGATTGCATCCGTGCTGGCCATTACATACGTGCTTGTCATTGCATAGGAAAGCATGGACGACAATATCGCAGCAGCTCGCAGTTTCCTCAACATGACGTTCCTCCCCACAGGTCCACGTGCGCACCGCACCCGTCAGCGGACCCGCTCTGTCACATATAGCTCAGAACAGCGGAGTGCGCAATACGGTTGCCTTTTTTATAAGAACTATTTGCGTCATACATGTGTCATACAGATGGAAATTTCACGAGCTTGATTTGGGTGTTATGCTTTCGGGTTAGCTATGGTGGTACTTCCTCGCCGCTCGCTTGGGACCGCACTGCGAATCATTATTGCGGTGGGGTGCTGTTTCGGAATCTGGGATTCGTGGGAGCTGGCGCGGGCGGATTATTTATTCCGGAAAGATAACGAGGCTTCAGTGCGCTCTGCCATTCGTTTGGTGCCTGACGGCTGGGAATACTACATGCGCCTGGCGCAATTTGATCTCCCCCATGCTTCTGACTTGTTGACAACCTCTTTGAATCTTAATCGGTACGATGCTGAGGCGGATATCGAACTGGGGTTGCAATATGAGTCGGAGGGAGACTTTGGTCGCGCGGAAAAAAAACTGCTCGACGCCTTTCAGGTGGACCATACCTATCTGCCCCGTTGGAGCCTTGCGAACTTCTATTTTCGTCGCGACAATATGCCGGAGTTTTGGTTATGGGCGCGAAAGGCGGCTGAAATGCCTTCGGCAAATATCGGCCCGCTCTTTGAGTTGTGCTGGCATGTTACACATGATCCAGAACAAATAAGCGGCGCTATCCTAAATCAAAATCCTGAGGTGGCCCGCCAATACCTCCAGTTTTTGCTGGGCAAAAATCAGATGTCGGCCGTTGCCAGTCTTGCTCAGCGGCTGGTTAGTACCGGTGAACCAGAGACTGATCGCCTGCTGATGCTTACTGTCATGAACCGGCTGGTCGCGGAATCGAATGGAGCAGCAGCCAGTGCGTTGTGGCAATTGCTGATAAAGCAGCGGTGGCTCGTTGGTGATTCCGCGGTTCCCAACAATCCGGGCTTCGTGCGCACACCACTACCGGTCAGTGTCGACTGGAATCTCCCGGAATATCCTGGCCTTCATTCCTGGCCGGGGCCGTCGGGTCTGGAAGCGGAATTTTCAGGAACCGAGCCGGAAAGTTGCACTGTGGCCGAGCAGGCGCTGCCGTTGTCCCCCGGAAATTACAAACTAGCCTATGCCTACCACAGTTCCGGCATCCCACCGGATACGGGAATCAGTTGGGAGGTTCTCGATGGCAAGTTAAAGACCACACTCTCGAGTTCAGCCGACCTGTCGAGCGATACACCGAATCACTCGGAATTTAAGTTCTCTGTGCCGCCGGACATCTCGCTGGTATGGCTGCGACTCACATATCGGAGGGCTCTCGGGACGCCGCGAATCTCAGGCACCCTCGTCGTAGAATCAACTCAGATCCAGCGTCTTCCTTCATCATGACTTGTCCAGACTGTGGCAGCTCTGAAATTCGCCTATCGCGCAGCACAAAATTTCAAGACGCGTTCCAGCGCCTCCGTGGGCGAGAACCGTTTCGCTGCAGTAAATGCCGCGTGCGTTTCTTTGCGATCGAGTCTCCTGAATTGGCATTGGGTAAGGCAGCTCATTCCAATCCTGGCCGTCGATCCTCATGGAATTCGCGAATCAAGAAACGTCTGGCCAAGCGCATGATTGTCGTTTCAATTTTTGCGGTGGCGCTCTTCATCTTCCTCATATTCCTGCGCTATGTTACGACAGAGCAGAACCCTTCGAGTGATTCCGGCGCTGTTACTGCTCGCCAAGTCTTGGTCACCGTCTAAACCTGAGCTTTTCTTAGAACGCGCAGCTCAAATCGCGACCAGCCCTTCTCAAGAGATCAATTGACCGGGCGAACTATTCGCAGCGGCGCCACGGGCTTCGTCTGAGCGAGAGAGATCCGGCGAGCGGCTCATAAAAAGAAGCGCCAGCATGAAGAACATCCAGGCTGAGACCGCGGGGCGCGGAAAGGGGTAATCCACGCAGGCATGCACCATCACTACGATCAGCCCCATCCCCCATGGATTCCTGATCGCTGAGGGAATGCAAGCGGCAAAAGGGATCAAGACCAGTAGCAAAAAGGGAATTCCGCCGTCGGCGGCAAACTCGGCCCAGTCGTTGTGAGCATGATTGGCGTAAAAGGGAAAATCCTCAATCGCGTATCGCTGATAGATTTCCGGAAACGTGCCCAGTCCGTAGCCAGTAAGCGGCCGTTGCATTGCCATGTCGCTCGCAGCCATAAGAAACGCGTCCCGTCCCTGAAAGGGATTTCTTTGCTTCAGGTGCTGCCAGACTCCCTCCCACCCAACGGCAAGAGTGAACGCCGCCGCGAGAACCGGAACCGCCAAAACCATTGACGCTGTCGAGCGGGAGTGCCGGCCGGTTTCCGGATCCCGCAACTTCACGAGTCCGATCACAAGCACTGCCAGCAGTTCCGCAGTGCATAGCACTGTTCCCGAACGTGTAGCTGATCCAATTACAGAAGCGTAAAGAAGTCCACCGGCAGGCGCGTACCACCAAGACCGCCATCCCTCGCGCATAGCACGCCACAGTGCGATAGGCAAAGCCAGTTCAACGAATTGAGCGTAGTTGTTGTAATACGGAAAGGTTGCATAAACTTCGTCATATCCGGTCGGAACTATCCAGAAGACCTGGCCATGAGACGTGAAGAGCTGGGTCAGGCAAAGGACCGCCATCGCGGTTGCGAAGCAGAGAAAAGCACTCAGCAGCATACGCCGTACTTTTGCCGTGGTAGCGACAACTTGGCTCAGAAAAAATACTCCCGCCAAAGCACCCCATCGCAACACGGATTCGCGGGTCTCAACGCTGGATGCAGTGGTGTGCGCAATGATCTGAAAACAACCCCACAGGGGAATCAGATACACAAGCCACGGCACCACTCCGGGGGCGACTTGCTCTCTTTGGCGGTGGATGCCGGCCAAAAGGTATACGGCTAACAAGGCGAAGACGCCGATCTGGAACGATTGAAGCGCCCATGCACCACGTACAAAGACGGTTAGCGTGGAGAAAGCCATTAAAACAAACAGGCACGCCCCGGCCATCACCTGCGTGTGATCGCGGGCTGGGACAACTGGGTTGTCCAACCCGGCGCCTGCGCGAATGGACACGACCTGCAACGCGACCATTCTATGCCCAGAAATCGGGAAGGCAAAAAAGACAATTCAAAATTCCCATCCCAACGCCTCGAGTCCGTTGGTCTCGTCAGCGGGCGTAAGAGGGTGCGGCACAATACCTTGCTCGATTGTGCAGAGGGCTAACAATCAAGTGACAATCCTCTGACTGCCGACTGACACTTGTCATTGCCCAAGTCCGTACCGTCGAAGAATGGGACGGAGGTCACGATTCCGCGGATCTTCATCGGATTGCCTGATCGCCCCGGCGGGTGACCAATGAACCGACGGATCTCAAACTTCACCTATGGGTTGCTGGATTATGCGGCTCATCCGATCGGCATGTTGGTCGTGGCGCAAGTTTTTCTGCGCAACCTCGGTAGCGCTCAATATGGCATTTGGGTCGCTGCTGCTTCCGCGGTGAATATCGGCGCCGTTGTTGCTTCGGGCTTTGGCGATGCCAATATCCATCAGGTTGCAACTCTGCGTGCGAACGGGTCGCGCATGGAGATGTTCCGCATTGTTCGATCTACGATGGCGATCCATCTTGTGCTGGGAGCCGGGATCGCCGCAATTCTCTGGTCCGCAGCGCCGTACCTGGCGAGGCTGTTAGCGCATGCGGATTCCGCGTTGCTGTCAATTTGCCTTTTCAGCATGCGCATCGCCGCGGTCCTGGTCCTCATTCGCGCCGTCGAGACAGTTTGCATCAGTACGCAGCGAGGCTTCGAGCGATACGGGGCGGCGGTCGGGATCAGCGTAACTGCTCGGGTATTGAGCCTTGTGGCTGCTGCCGCAATTGCTTTGTACGCGGGCGGCGTTGTCGCCATCCTGGCGGTTAGCACTGGGTTTGCCGCACTTGCGCTGGTCGTCCAGCTCTTTCAGATCCGTCGTCTTCTTCAGATCGATTCACTTCTCCCGGCCTTCAACGCGCGGGCAGTTCGCGGGCTCCTGGGCTTTGGTGTGTTCACCTGGTCTCTCTCGTTTACAGGCGTGGTCTTCAGCCAAGGCGACAGGCTGATTGGCGGCGCATCGATGGGAGCATCAGCATTGGTTGCGTACGCCATTTGCGCTCAGATTGCCCAACCCGTTTACGGGCTCACCGCTGCTGGCCTTCACTTCCTTTTCCCGTATATTGCGTTTCGCCGAGCTGTGGATACTCCAGCGGCGCTCGCAAGGATAGTGATTCGGTCTGTACTCGCCAATGCACTCCTTGTCGCAATCGGCACAGGTCTCCTGCTGGCCTTTTCGCGGCCGATCCTGCGGATGCTGGCGACTGACTCGATTGCAGCCGCATGTGCCCCCCTGATTGGGCCAGTCCTGGCCAGTTCGGCAATTCTGGCGCTCACTGTTTCAGGCAATTACGCATTGCTTGCGCTCGGTCGTCCTCGCCCTCCGGCACTGATCAATATGGTTGCGGCATTGGCCATGTTCCTTGTTATCGAAACTTCCTTGCCCTCACGCGGCACATGGGCGATTGTCGAAGCCCGCATGGCATTCGCGGCAATTGCAATGCTTATCTATATCCCGCTTTTTCGCAGCATCAGTCTTCGCAGGGTAGTGTCCCGTTCCCCAGCGATGCAAAGTTCGTTTGCCGCCGAGGAGAACGCATGACACCCAGGACAGGTCCGCTTCACGAGATAGTTCAAAAAAGACACAGTGGACGCACAATCGAGCCTGGGCGTTCGAATTCTCTCGACGTGCCGGGGCTCAACGCCAGACTGGCGGCATACGCCAATGTTCTCGGGGTTCCGGTGAATGCGCTCGATATGAAGACTGCTCTTGCGAATATTGAACTTGCTTTGAGCATGCGCCGGAAAGGCTACATCTGCATGGCCGCCGTCCACGGCATCATGGAAGCACAGCGAAGACCAGAAGTAATGAAGGCTTATACCGACTCGTTGATGACTCTTCCGGACGGAAGGCCGACGGTGTGGGTTGGAAAATTGCAGGGGCTTCAATCCATCGAGCAGGTGAGCGGTCCCCATGTCATGCTTGAAGTTTTTCGACGCAAAGCGTTGTCCCCATATACTCATTTCCTGTACGGCGGTAAACCCGGCGTTACAAAAGAGCTCGCGGCCAGGCTCTCGCAGCAATTTCCGTGGGCACGCGTTGTGGGTACATATACCCCCCCGTTCCGCGAGCTCAGACCGCATGAAGAGCGGCAACTGCTCGAGAGGATGTGCAGACTGAGGCCTTCCATCGTCTGGGTCGGAATTAGTTCGCCACGCCAGGAACTCTTCATGTACCGAAACCTGCATCGTTTCCCAACCACGCTCATGTTCGGAGTCGGGGCAGCGTTCGACTTTCACACGGGCAGAATCAAGGAAAGCGCAGATTGGATCAAGCGCGCGGGGCTGCAGTGGCTTCATCGCCTCGTGCAGGATCCGAGGCACCTGTTTTGGCGGTATCTGCGCACCAACCCTGCTTTCCTCTGGCAGATCTCCCTGCAACTGATCGGCCTACGGAATTACGCTGTGCCGGCGAACACACCCTTTGCAATGGCTGAAGACGTTTCCGATTGCGATTCTGCCGTCGATCTTTGCACTCCGGGTTGCGGTTAATAGGGTGGCTTCGCGTTACGTTCATAAGGTTGACCGTACATATTGGTATGAGGTGTGGTCTTCAGCAGCACAGACGGTGCCTCAATGACTCCCAGATCACCAGACTCCGGCGCCACACGAACGCGGCGAACCATTTGGTTGAGAAGAGGCTGCGCGATGCCCTCGATCCAGACGTGCATCTCATATTCTCCCGGAGGAACATGGGCGATGTGAAAGGTGCCACCGGAATCGGCAACTGAATACAAGCTTGTTGACAGCGTTAGAACCACCGCACTCATTTCAGGATGTATGTTGCAGAAGATGTAGGAGACTCCTTCGCGAGAGAACGTTACTGATTTTGTAGAGCCTGCCTCATACAGACCGAGATCGAATCGTTTTCCGTCGAAAAGCGAGAACACGTTATGGAAAAACGGATCCTTGTTAGGAAAGTCCACGATGCTACCCACCGGGATCACGAGTAGGTGTGGCCTAAATTCGCGGTTCTTCTGTAATAGCGTGTAGTGCTGATCGGGCACAAATGGCGATGTCGGTGTCTGCGGCAAGGGCGCGAGCCATGCAACGGAAGAGGGAAGCGCGCGGTTTGTTCCATGAGTCGGAGATTCGATTCGGAGGCGCACATCGACTGTCATCTCCTTCTGTGCACCAGCAACACATGCGCAAAGGGCAAAACCGACGATCGACTTCCAGATCAGTTTCCCTTGCATCAGAAGGTGTACCCCGTTGCGATTCCGATAATGTCTCCCGTCGAGGAGTAATCGTTCACTGGTGAGCTCTGTAGATGGCGATACTCGAGCGAGAACGTCAGGTAGGCACTCGGACTATAAATCGCATTGCCGGTATAGGTAAGATTGCGCGCTAGATTCAGGTAGTACGCCATAGCGTTCCCGGCATAAGGGCGCAACTCTGAAGCGGGGACTTGATCTGTTCCCAGCGCGGCGTTGAACTCAAGTTGCTGATTGACTCGCGCCTTGAACTGCGTCCATCCGCCCAGGGAGTGTAGATTTTCGAAGGAATAGCCTGTCGGCGAAAGTAGATCGGGCTCAATCACGTAGTCTTTGAATGCACCGCCCCCAAGCCCACCGAGTGCCGCGCCCCAATAGGCGCCACCGCTCACCTCGCCGTGTTTGGTCACGGGGATCCGGTAATCGAGAGTGCTTGCCCACGAATTGAAACGCGTTCCTCCAATGATTCGATGCGGAACAAAGAGGCCACCCGCGCCAACTTGAAGGCCGGAATCGTCGGCACCGCCAAGAAGCGCGAACCTTGCCTCAGTACCGGGCCAACGGCTTAGCTCCGCTGTTGTCGGTGTCACGATCGGCGTGGTCGAAGAGGTAGACCCGCCATAGATCGGTACCGGATTCATCACATCAATCAAGGCCGCCTGCATCCGAAACCGTTGCGCTCCCGGAAGAGAAAAGTCCTGCCTCACCCCGACTTGAGGGTTCCATGTCCAGAGATTCCCTGACCAAGCAAGTGCGGGAACGGCTACGGCAGTAAACGATGTGGGTGTATTGGGGTTCACGATTGGACGATCCAAAGCGAAGAATGCCTGCGTGTGACTCCATTCCAGGTCCGCGTGGGCAGTACGAAGTCGCAGAAGTCCCCCTGGGTACGCATTTGCCGCATTTCCGCTCGAAACTGGCGCACCTTCGAAATCGACACGTACGTCTGCGTGGGTCTGCGCGTTAAACAGGTGAGGTCCACGCGCATCAAGTCCCAGCACGGTCTGACGCATCGACGCTCCTGTACTTCCTCCGCCTGAAAGAACGATCGACGGCGAGACAGGGTTATCCACCTGGGTGGTATTCACGAATCCCGTAAGGAGCACCAGGCCGCTGAGTTTCAGTGGAAATTTCGACTCGCTCTCCACTTTGGTCTGTTCGTGTGTGGCGATCTGCGTTTGCTCGAGCGCCTGCTGTTCGCGAATCTGATCGACTGCTGCCGAGAGCCGAGCGGAATCAGATTCCGAGTCCCCTGGATTTGCCGATGCGATCTGCTGTTGAAGCGCCATCATCTGCGACCGCAATTCATCGAGCTCATGCTGAGACTGCTCAATCTGTTTCTGAGCTCGGCTCAGCGCGTCTGTCAGTTGTCTCACCTTCACTTCAAGGCTCTCATCGGCCGCCGGCTGGCTTTGCGCTGGGCTGCAGACCGCGCTTAACCAGAGCCCAAGCGTCGCTCGTCCGGCGATTCGAATAATCCATTCGATTGCTTTTGCACGTGCGCTATGCTGGCTCATTCCGCTGCCCACCTTCTTTGACTTGAATCTTCCGGCGCTGTCTGGTGTGCGATTCCCCGGTCGATCGTCATGCGAAATATTGTTTCACCAGGGCCTGTTGTTACCAGCACGACTTCGCCGCCATGTTCAGCGGCAACGCAGTTTGCGAGCGTAAGCCCCAATCCCGAACCCTTCTGTTTGCCCTCGCTCACAAAGGGCTGGAACAAGCTGTTGCGAATATTCTCGGGAACGCCTGGACCATTATCTTCCACCTCGATAACGATCATGTTGTTATGAATTTCGAGTCGGGCCTGTACGCGTGCCTCTCCTTCGCTTGTTCTAGCGGACTGGCAGGCGTTCAGGAGCAAGTTGTAAATCGCCCTTTCCATCTGCTTTGCGTCAACAATGGCAGTCGTCTCCACAGGATCACAATGCGCCGAGGTCAACTGAACTCCAGCAGCGTCAGGATGGGCACGGAGCAGAGTGAGTGCGCGCTCAAACAGGGTCGTCAACAGCTCGTGAGAACGTCGTATCGCTGCGCCGGTTCTGCTGAAGATTAACATCGACTCGATAAGCTCGGTAGTGCCATGCACAGCAGTGCGAATATCGCCCAGGATTTCAGTTCGCTCCTGCTCCGATAACGGAGAGGACGCTAGGAACTCTGAGTTGGCGTACACACTGGCCAGGTAGTGACGCAGGTCATGCGAAACCGAACTTGCCATCCGACCGATCGTTGCAAGCCGTTCGGATTCCAGAAGGGCATGGTTGGTGCGCAGGATTTCATCGCGCATCTTCGCGAATGCAAGGCTCAACTCGCGCACCTCGCGGGTTCCGTCACTGGGCAGCAGCTGTGAACTGTCTCCAACTCCAAAGGCACGCACACCGGTCGCAAGGTCCTCGAGAGGTCGGGTAACGATGCGCGACAGCCATATCATTGCAAGTGATCCAACAATCAGCGCGAGCAGTCCCGCGATCAATACGAGGCGATCGATCTGATGGATCGATCTTTCTGCCTGATCAAATGACTTCAATACGACGAGTTGCAACGGGACCGGCGCACTGAGATCTCGTGTAGTGGCAATAAAACGCTCTTCGCCAACATTGATGGTTACCGGCGCATTGAGTTCCGAAGCGTTGGCTGCCGGCCATTGGGAAATCTGATGCAATACGGGACCATCCAGCGTGCTTGCGAGCGCTCGTCCATTGCTCAAGAACACAGTTTCCACGCTGGTAGCTTCGCCGATCTGACGCAACAGGTCAGGGCCAATTTCGAATCCGCTGACGACGTATCCCAGCAGCACTCCAGTTCTTTCACTTCCGAAGAAAATAGCATGGGAAGAACACGCGTAAAGATGACCAGAACTGACGACGTATCGGAAAGTCGGCATCTCGAAGAATTCTTGAAGGTTGTTGGTGAGTTGCCCAGCATCGCTCAATCCCCGGGCATATGCAGCGACCACATGTCCCTGGTTGTCAACCAACGCGAACAGATCGCTTTCGCTGATCTTCCAGAACTCAACGCCAGCGTCCTCGATGGTCCGCTTATCGCTCGTTGTCATTAGCGCTTTGAGTCGGGGTTCATCAGCCAACAGCGCATCCTCGCGCTCCTGCGCGCCGAGACGCTGTGCTTCGAGATTCTGAAATGTGGCGACGGAATGCGACAGATCCCTGGTCAGATCCCGTGTGACCTGAGCTTCAAGCTGGTGACGGACAATGAGTAAGCTACCGAATGTGGCGCTCGCAATGATCACTGCCATTGCGGCGACCAGCAGCATGCGGGTCCGAATCCCTCGACGTTCACCCATGCACGCTACTCCTGATGCGCTGAAAGACCGTCCAACTTGTTAGGCCGTGGGTACAAATTTGTAACCGGCCCCATAGATCGTCAGCAGGTGCTTTGGGTTTGCCGGATCGGGTTCCAGCTTTTGTCTGAGCTTTAGAATCTGGTTATCGACGGTGCGCGTAGTCGGGTAAGAATTGTATCCCCACACTTCGTTCAAAAGGAGTTCCCGGCTCAATACCCGCTCCGGGTTCTCCGTAAAGAATCGCAGAAGCTTGAACTCATGCGATGTCAGCACCACGGGCTCGCCAGCTCGTTTCGCCGTCATTTTTTCGAAGTCAAGCTCGCAGTCGCCAAAGCGATAGAGTGCCGACCGCGTCGGTCGCCTCCGACGCCGTATGGCCGCCTGAACCCGCGCCATCAACTCGCGTGGACTAAATGGCTTGGTCACGTAATCATCCGCACCAAGTTCCAGAAGAAGGACCTTGTCAACCACCTCGGTGATGGCGCTCAACACGATCACCGGCGTCTCAGGCGAGAGGGTCTTCATTTTCTGGCAAAGCTCTCTGCCAGACATTTGCGGCAAAATCAGGTCCAACACGACCGCGACAGGATGCCGAGTACGAAACAGCTCAAGCCCTTTTTTCCCGTCTCCGGCAATTTCGGTCGCATAGCTCTCTTCCGTGAAGATACGAGAGAGAACCTTCTGCATTCGCGGATCATCCTCAACCACCAGGATCAATCCGAGTTCAGGGTCCGGCGCCGATCGTTCCGCGATATCTTCCAGAAGCAGCTCCTGATGGTTCACCATATAGTTCATTTTGCCCTTGAAATTCGACCTAAACAAGTAAATCCACACAAATTACATTTGTTTGACATTCATCGCTCAGGACCGAGTCAAGCTTGGCAACTTGCCTGCAAGGGCCCTTACGGGTTGCGAGGGATGATTGTCAGCCAGCCTGTCGGCCAAGGCAGTTGAAGAAGTGCCCACACCATTCCATCCATCGGTCAGGGTCCGGTAGAGCCTGGCGTACTGTTCTGCAACAACGGAGGCCGAAAATCGGGCCAAATGGACGGGCAACGGGCGACGCTCCGCAAGGCAGGCTGTGGCTGCCGCGGCGAAGTCCTTCTCGCAGTCTGGTCCGAGCGTCACAAACCTGCAGCCTGGGTCCCCCGTCTCTCGGAATGCCGGGATATCCGAGCAGACGATCCGGCATCCGGCCAGACGGCCTTCCACGATCGGGAGACCAAATCCTTCCACGATGGAGGGTGCCAACAAGAGTTCACAGTTGCGGTAACACCAGTTAATTTCGGCATCGGAGAGGCCGCTCGTCATTACCACGCATTGGTTCAGGCCAGACGTTCGGATATAGCTCTCGATGCGCCCGGTTTCCGGTCCCGGCATGCCAATTAGCACTAGCATCGTATCCGAGCGTATCGAGCCTTGCGAGAGCAGACGCTTAAAGGTCCGCAGAGCGAGGAGGATGTTTTTATTTCTGCGATGTTGGGCTATGCACAAGAAAAACGGGCGATCCGGCCACTGAACTACGAAGGATGGCCTGCGCGCAATCGGAGCAAGCTCTACGCAGTTGTTCACGGTAACAGCCTTTAGCACCTTCTGTGGCATCCTCTTTAGAAGCTGAACTCGCGTACTGTCTGAAACGCATGCGATCGCATTTGCATTCCTCAGGCACTCCTTTAGGATTTCGCGATTCACGATAACCCTGGGGAAGCCAAAGTTCGAGGGAATGTCATAGGGATAGAGATCGTGCAGTGTCACGACCACAGGGCACGCAAATGCTCCCCGCCGAATCGGAGAGGGATAGGCGATGTGCACAATGTCAGCGTGCAGTTGACTGGCAATTGCAGGCAGGGTGCGATAGTACCAAAGGTTTCTACTCAGCGTTCCCGGCCCGATGGGGACCACGTGAAGATGAAGCCTCGAATCCCGCCTGCCAATTGCCTCGTTTACGTATTTCTGCTCCCATTCCCCAACAAGCAGATGGAGCGAAGTAACTTCCGGTCGAGTGAGGAGACACTTCACAAGATTCGCAGCGTGACGAGACACGCCCGACATGGAGCGATTCGAAGAAACGGCGGCAACCACGGCTCTCATTCTTCTACCTCAGGTCAAACCTCGAGCAAACGAATTCCCGTCTACGCCAGGGTTTCGTTTTCTCTTCTCGCACTTGCGAGCGTCGAGCCGATCAGCACGATCGCCCATAGCGGCAGGGACAGATCAAATACCTCGGTATCCGCAAATCCACGGACTACGACAAACAGAAGCACGGCCAGCAACAGCGTCTTGATCGCACCAGTCCGAATTCTGCGAACCTCGCGGTAAACACTTCCGTAGAGACAGACCATCAGGGCTACTCCCACAGCGCCGTAGGCGTAAAACTGCTGCAACAGTTCGTTGTGTGCGTGCCTCGCCTCAAACACCCCAAAGGGCGGAATCACTTTCCAGACCGAGTGGAATCCATGTCCGATCCATGGATGTTGCACGGCCTCGTTTAGAATGAAGGCCCATATACCGATTCGCCCCGTCAAAGTCTCTGATTGATTTCCTGCGTTCATGTAGACGTCGTAATAGGCCGACAGCAGGCTCCAGAACACGGCAACCACAGCGGTAGCGGCGCATCCGATGTAAAATTTCGCTTTCCAACTCAGGCTTCGGTCCCGGAGCAGAAGAAACGCCTGCGCAACGACGAACGCAACGATCGTTGTCTTGCTCAGGCTTCGCAGCATGGTGATGGCGAGAAACGCCGCCGGCATGCGCAATCCCCTGGCCCCAGCCCGCATCAGGTACTGCGCAAAGAAGAATGCAAAGGCACATGCGTACCCGATCTGATTCGGTCCCAGGTAATCTTCGTCGCCAAGGCGAAGATCGGACTGTACGGGCAGCAGCCAGGCGATGAGCGCCACTGCACCGGCACCCCATATGTACCCATTCATTACGGCAAATGCCGTCTCTTCGATGTCTCCGATCCGCAACAGTAAAACCGCGATCGTGAAGTCGCATGCCATGGCGCACCAGAATGCTGCTGCCGCCGATCTCGATGCGCTCTGTGTCCAGACGAGACTACAGCCGGAGAAGAGGAGGAAACCCAATGCCCAGCGAAAACTCGGGATCGATGTAAACCACGACAAGCTGCGTGCGCCCGGCCCAAACGAAAGAAAAACCGCTGCGATGAGGAACGTGTAATTCAATGCCAGGCTTGCTCCGACTCCAAGCTGCGGATCGGCATCGAACAACCGTACCGCAATCACCACGGCCATCAACCTGGAGGCAAAGAAGAAACCTGCCGCGGCGGAAAACCGTGTCATCGACTGCAGCCGGGAGTCTGCCTGCTCAAATGTCAAAGTCGTCATCGCTTCGGCTCCGGCTGCTGTTTCCATTGCCTGGCATGTGTAACCAGATCGCCGGTGATCTGTCTCACCAGCCTCTTGCGCGGATCGTACTGGTCCAGCCCACTCCACCGCTCGCGTAAGAGGATCCACACTGCGGCCCCGATTACGATGAGACCTGTGAGCAGAAGCAAATAGATCGTCCGTGGCGGAAACGACTTCTTTTCCGGAATTCCCGGAGCATCGATCATCCGGATCACCGGAATATCCTTCGCCTCCTGGATGCGCGCCAATTCATACTGTTGTGTCAACAATTCATAGACCGCCTCCTGAATGTGCACCCGACGGTAGATGTCTGCAAATGGAACGGCAAGGCGTGGAAGTTGTCGCAAAGGAGGATACTCGTTGGCGGCGCTGCCGAGGCCGGTCTGTTCCTGGGCAGCAATATTTCCATCCGCCCCGAGAGGTTCGGAATTGCCGCCGATAGCATTCAGCTGCTTCTTCAGGTCAACAATGCGGGCCAGCCCCGCACGTACTCTGTAATTGTCGTCTCCATAGATTTGTTTCAATGAATCGAGTTCCGATTGCTCTACAATTAGTTGAGCCTGCAGCTTGGCCGCTGCGTCCACGGTCGCGCGTGTCTGTTCCTTGATGTCAATCGTTGTATGGGTGCTCGAGAAATCGCTCAGATCTTTCTGCGCCCGCTCCAGATCAGCTTCCGCGCCCGCGAGACGATGTTCGATAAATACGCGTTCCTGGCGCGCAGACGAGGTGCTCGTCCGGTTCACCAACAGATTCAACTCGTCCAGGTAGGCCTGGGCCATATCCCGGGCTCGCTGGGGGTCTGAGTCTTCCACTGTGATTGAAATAACGCCGCTTTTTTTGTCCTCGGCAATTGTGGTGCGCCCCGCAAGCTTTTTTGCTGCATCCATGCGGTAACGTCTGCCATAAACCCGCTGCAATTGAAATCGATCGATCAAATCACCTGTGACGCTCGCGCTGCGCAACATATCGACGAACATGGGACCGGTCGTGTGCACGCCCAGCAGGCTCGTGGCAAGGTTTCCCAATCCTCCGAGTTCACCGGTATTCTTCCCTGCAAGCGCCGCAAGCATCGCAGCACCGGGTGATGAGTTGTCGGGCGGCATGATGCGCGCTGTCGATTCGTACCGGTTGGGAATCAGAATGACAATCAGCACGCTGACTAGGAAACCAAGAGCAGCCGTTCGCAGCATCAACCGCCGGTTCTCCCACAGTACAGAGGCATTGGTCAGCCAATTGGGAGCATTCTCGTTCCTCAACTGCGAAATGTTCGTGCTCAGAGTCTCTGTCTGCTGCATTCTTCCATTCCCCTGGCCCTAGAGGCCTGAAACCGCCGCTGTTATGGCGATTGAAGACGCGATCTGTGCGGTGCTGAGCAGATTGCGCCAGAACAAAGACGCGCCTATGATCTTCTGCGGAACCACGACAACATCGCCCGGCTGCAACCTGGTCGAGAGCACATTGCGGTCATACCACTCGCCGGATCCCCTCCCTACCACTGAGCCATTCGCGCGAATTACGAAAATATCCCTGCGATTTGCTGCTGCGGTTGCACCGCCGGCGCGCTGCAGGTACCACCCGGCGGATTTGCCGGGTGCGAAGGAGATGGCCGAAGCGTTGTAAACCTGTCCGCTCACCAGCACAAAGCCGGGGCGCTTGGGAATCCGCAGCACATCGCCTCTCCGCACCTCGATGTCTGCCGGGGTTCCAGCCCAGGCATCGATGTCCTCGGCAATGTGAATCACGAGTCGTCCGGTAGCCGGCTGGCTCTTGAGCCGAGACACGATCTGCTGCTGTTGCTGCTGGATCAGCATCGCCTGGCCGCTGGGGTCAGCGGTTCCGAGATTGGGCGCCAGTCGTGCGGCCGCCGAATTCGTCTCGATCTGCCGGATTAACTCCGCGCGGCTCGTCTCTTCAAGCTCGCGTACCTGCTCGCGAGTCAGAACCGCTCCGGCTGGATAAGCAGTCTCCCGAAAGCCTCCCGCACGGCGAAGAATGGCGCTCAGCCGCTCACCATCCTGGAATCCGTAACTGCCCGGATGGGCGACCTCGCCTTCGATCGTGATCGACGATCCAATATCGTTCCATCCCGTGATCTGGTGGATCGTCAATACGTCTCCGGGCTTCAGAGTCCGGTCTGCCGCATGGCTGCCTCTGTCAACCGCTTCTCCAATAGGAACGTCGGTGCGTTCGGTCTCAACCTTTGCGCCATTCATGACGCGATAGCTGATCAGGTCTGCGGTTTCGACCAGAGCATCGCGTTTAAATCCACCGGCCATGCGTACCAGTTGTGCCGCCGACATGCCTTCAGAGAGCGGGTAGGAGCCGGGGCGCAGCACTTCGCCGCGAACCTCTACCTTTGGTGCATCCACCTCATAGCGACCAAGGATGCGGATTGTGTCGAAGGGCTGTAAGGGAAGATTGCCGTTTCCAACCATCACGTCGGGCAGGTCGAAGTTGATCGTCTCGGCATGCAGATCAGGCGCCACAAGGCGAATGATTTCTCCATGTGCCGACGGTTCCGGCAACAGGTCCTGGTAACTCTGCAGCAGATCGCTCAGGCGCATTCCATCGCGGAAGGGATGACGCCCCGGGCGGACGACATGCCCGTCGAGATACACCACGCGCTCACTATAAGGAGCGATTGGAGCCACGTGAATGCGATCACCATCCTGGACCTTGAACTTTGCGATCGTCTCGGTTCCCGCAGCCGCATCCTTGTTCGTGTCGGGGCCCAGGCTGATCGTCTCCCGTTTCTGGTTTGCGTCGATTCGCTCGATCGAGATGTGTTGCAATGATGCGGCGACAGTCAGACCGCCGGCATCCGCAAGTAATGCTGCAAGGGTGCTGTCACCATTCAGTTCGTAAATGGCGGGCCGCCGGACCGCACCGGATATGGCAATCTGTGGTCCTGCCGCAGGAATCACCAGCGTGTCGCCGCCCTGTAATCGATCATCGCCGTCACGTATACCATGCAGAAGGAAGTCATAGAGATCAACAGTGGAGAGCAGCTGCTTGCCACGATAATGTTTCAGAATCCGCAGCGACCCGACCGCGGTAGGACCCCCGGCTGCGTACAGCGCAGTCATTGGGGACGCAACAGACGCAATGTCATAAGCGCCGGGCCGCTGGACATCTCCCACCACATACACGCGAATGGTTCGCAGTCGCGAAACCGTGATTGAAACCCGCGCGTCACGGTATTGACGTTTCAGCGACTCCTCGATCACTTGCTGGGCCCGCCCTAACGTCAGCCCGGCCACTTGCAGATCTCCGGCTTCGAGTAGCGCCACGTGTCCATCTGGCGCGACCGTGCGCGAAACCGTCTGCGTCACTCCGCCCCAAATATCGATCGTGAGGCTGTCCCCGGGTCCCAGCACGTAATCGGGGCCAATCGGAACATCCAGGGGAATGGCTCCCGCCGTTGCACGATCGCGGCGCGTGAAGACCTCCGATCCGAATCGCTTCAAGGTCTCGGTAGAATCTGGAATCTGTGTGTACAGATCGCGAAGCGACGTCAGATTGTACGGTGCCGGCTGGCGCAGTACCGGCGGCTCATCCGTTATGTTCCTGCTTTTCGTGTGCGCCGTCTTATCACGCGTTGAACCATCGTTTTCCGGCTGTGCCGTCGCTGACGCGGCAGTGGTGGGGAGCTGTTCCGGCAGTTGTGAAAGAAGACTCGTCCGAGTCGCCGCCTCGTCAGAAGACGTTATGCCCTGCGCGATTCCAGTTTGCGCCTGGTTTGCGAGCAAAGATGGATCGTCGAGACCAGTGTGCTCCTGGATGACTGTCATTTGCTGCAGATCACTGTCGCTCACGTATCCGCGAGAACGCAGAAAGAGCGTAATGCTCTGCCGCAGTTCCTTGCTGGCGACGATCTGGCTATAGAGCGCTTGGTCTGTAATGGAATCCGCTTGCACGGGTGGGCCGGCTGTCTGTGTTTCCGCAATCAGTTCCTTCAGTTCGACCACGATCTCCGGTCGGTTCTGAATGATCGAAATTATCTGCGCCGCCGAAAGGCTCACATTTCCTGGAGTGTCCGACGTGAGGGAATCTCGGGTGCTTGCAGACGAGTCAGTGTCACCCGTCTGGCTGGCGGTGCCGCCTGAAGGAGGGGTGCTCGACTGCCCCCAAAGCCCTGGTCCCCACAGACAAATCGCACACAAAACCGCTGAAAGTGCAGGCGCGAGTTTTGCAATACACAATCTCTTCATTGCGCGACACCTGACAGACGGCGTTCCCATCGCGGACCCTCAATTGCGAGAAGCAGACCCTGGGCGAGATGAAAACGCAGTCGCCGCATCCCGAACAGTGCTTGTACCTGGTTTCTGCGTAGCCGCTCTCTTATGTTTTCTTTGCCGTCAGGCCGCGTGATCCGTTGCGGCAGATGGAGTGGAAGCAGTCGCCGCCTGCGTTCAATTTCTGCAGCTTTCGAATCTGGGTTGAGCTGTTTTTTAAGCAGAAGATAGAGCTTGCTCCTTGGTGTATCCAGGAAGAGGACACGCTGTCCGTAAAGCTGTATCCACAGGCAAACTGCAGGCGGTAATTGATCCATCGACCAACGCGATAACTCCGGTGGGGCGAATGGCCCAAAAACAAGAGTGGCTAATAATGTTGCGGCACCGATTGCGACGCGGGCATCGGAGTCTCTTGCAGCAACTTTCTCGGTTTCGCGCCAGAATGCAGCGTCGGCCTGCCGCGCACAAACATGTCGCCAGTATTCGAGTACCCACGAAGCGCGAATGAATTCGCTGCACAAATGCTTGAAAATGTGCTGGCCCTGTTGCACAAAGATATCCGCGGGTGAAAGGCAAGGTATCTCCTGCTCCTGGATGCCGGGTATTCGCCGCCACTCCGCTCGCGTGAGCCAGTCGTAATCAATCCGCTTGTCTCTACCGCCCGACAAGCGCACATCGATCGACCTGTCGGCGCGGACTCTGTAAAGATCGCGGATGGTAGACATCCCCATCCTGCCGGCTTTGAATTCCCACGTGGATCCAACCACAACATCCAGTTCGTACCCCAACTCTTGCAGGGTCGTTTTCACGACCGGGGCATCCTGGTCGCGGATCAGAATATCGAGATCCGCCTGGTTGCGAAGTGCACTCTCCCGTACCGACTCCTTGGGAAGCGTCAGCCCTTTCAAAAATGCGAACTCGATATTCAATCCGCGCAGCATCGTATTGACCTTACCTGCCTCTTGAATATGAGCGGCCGTGCGTTCCCGATTATCGACAAGGTCCTGATGCAACTGCCTGAGCGTGGGCTCCGGGATACATTCCTGGAGATCGAGGGCAACGAGGCGATCGAGAAAGTAGAGTGCGAGCCCGCTGACGTCGAGCCAGAATTTCGCACGACTCCAATCGCGGGTAGTGAACTCGCCCAGCCGGGCACGAACAGATGGCGCGGGCTCAGTGAAGCTCGCAAACACCGCCGCTTTCAGCCGCAGTGACCTTGCTTTCTGCTTGAGCTCAACATGGATCGGACCGACGTTCATACCACCTCAATGGCTGTACATTTCCGGCTCGCCCACGCTGCCAGCCGGCGGAAGATGCCGCAGATAGACGACGATCGACCAGATCTCGTCGTCGCTCAAAGTTCCCCTGGAGCCAGGCATTCCTGACGGCCAGATACCGTTATCAATTACCCACTTCAGCTGCCCATCGGTATAACTCTGCACTTCGGTTGAAGCGAGCGACGGAACCGGCGGCGACATGCTTTCTGCGAAAGGAACCCCGGTGTTCTGGCCATCCAACCCATGGCAAGCAACGCAATAATGCGAGAACGCTTCTTTTCCATCTGCGATCGTCTGCGGCGTGGCTTGCATCGGATTCCGCTCCGCCCTGTTGCGAACAAAGACATGGTGCTTAGCACTCCGGAACAGTCGTCTCTCGAACGCACTCGGGCGCGTCGCTGCAATGCCACGATACAACAGGAACACCAACGGCAACAGAATCAAGATCGGTAGCAAAATCCAGACGCGCATCTTAACCCACCACATGGATCGTCAACGTCATCTTTCCGTGTCCCGAACCACAGAAGACCGAGCAATGTCCGACGAAGGTGCCGGTCTTCGCGGGAGTGAACTTCGCTTCTGCGGGCTTCCCTTTTGCCGCATTCAGATCGACATTGAACTCGCGAAACCGCACTCCGTGAGGAACGTCGGCGCTGGTAAGCACCAGGTCAACACTTTCACCGGCCTTGATCGTGATTTCTGCCGGCGCAAACGCAAAGCGCATCGCAGTAACCTCTATGCGCCGTTGGCTCGTTGCCGCCAGCGATCTCGCCGTAAAGAGTGGGAGCAGCGCGACAGCAAGTAAGCCAACTCCGAGCATTCTTCTCACCACATTTATCCGATGTTGTGGCTGTTTCCCACCTGTTTTGTCCAGGTCCTGGTTCGATGCATGAATGATCTGCACAATAACTCCAAACGATGAATTCGCTTTCTAAACTTCTACTGTGCCTACGCTATCGAGCCATCGAATACGGGGTGTCATATATGTGTAAGTGGATTGTCATGATTTTGTCGCAACAATCGGGGGCGCATGAAAGCAGACATGTTAATTGCATCCGCAATTGCGCCAGCAATTCCGAATTCTCCGAGTCTTCTGTCGCGATGACATTCCGCTTACAAAGAGAAGACGCCCCGCTGACACGGCCGGATTTGAGCAGCGATACGGTGTACTCATGTTGCAACACAAGCATCGTTCGATTCGCACATGTTTACGAGTCTTCCCCTCCGTGATAGCAACCGCAATGCTGGGAACGGCGATAGCGCTCTGTGCGCAGGACACGCCGCTCATTTCCGGAGGTGGCGGGTTCATCACCACCACAAACGGTGGAAACACCACTTACATTCCGATAATTTCGCCCCTGCTCGCTGCCCCACTTGGCGATCACTTGCTGGTTGAGAGCCGCGCCACCATCGCCGAATCGTACTCTCCGCGCGGCGGCGGACAGAGCGGCTACACGAACTCCTCATTTCTCGGGCTGTCCTATCTGCAGCTCGACTACCTCGCAAACCGGCACGCAACATTCGTTGCAGGGGAATTTCTTACGCCCTTCGGCACCTACAATGAAAGGCTCTCGCCGATCTGGATCGGCAACTACGAAAACGCACCACTCATTTTCCCGCTGGGAGTTATGAGCACCGCCTCCAGCGTCGGTGGCATGCTGCGTGGCTCCGCCTTTGCAACACAGCACGTGTCACTCGATTACGCAGGCTACTTTTCGGCTAACAGTACGAACAAACAGTTCAATGCCGAGCGCTCATCTGGAGGCCGCGCCAGCCTGTATTTTCCAGAGTCGCGCCTGGAGATCGGCGGATCGTTTGGCCGGCTCCTTCAAGGGCAGCATCAGAACTTTGCCGGCATGCATCTCTGGTGGGAACCCGAAAATGTTCCTTTGAAGTTCCGGTCAGAGTATGCGCACGGCCCACACTCTTACGGCTACTGGATGGAGTCGGAATTTCGACTGAGTCGATCGGAAGAGTCGCACTCGTTCGCTGCGGGTTTCGCGCCAGTATTTCGCTGGCAACAAACATTCCGCACAAGCCCCGACTCGAGTGACGGCTTGCCTTCGGCGGATACGAGCGAGGCTGACTTTGGGGTCGACTACCACTTGCCCCACGAAGTCAGGATCAATACCAGTTACTCGCGAGAACTTTCATCCGCCGGCAATCGCAACATCTGGGAAACAGGAATTGTCTATAGATTTCTATTTCCCACATGGAGAGGCAAATGAGAAATGTCATGAGGCGTTTCCCTTTATTCGTCACGCTCAGTGCAGGACTTCTGGCGCTCGCCTCGGTCCCTCTGCTCTTCGCATCCGATCCAGGCGCCAAGCAGGAGACAACTCCGGCGCGACAGGAAGCAAAACGATCAGTTTCAACTGGAGATTCAAATGCCGGTGAACGCAAGTTCAAACAGAACTGCTCGCGCTGCCACACAGCCCCTGAGGGCTTCTCTCCGCGGATCTCGGGAACCATTCTGAGGCATATGCGCGTGCGCGCCTCGCTCAGCGCTCAGGATGAGCGCGACATCCTGCACTTCCTCAATCCCTGACAACTGACCGAAAGCCAAGCAACTTCTCCGATCGAGGACCGAAATGAAACTACTTTCATCATGCCGCAATGCGGTTGCTGTTCTTGCACTCAGTCTCACCGCTGCTTTCTTGCATGCGCAGGCTCCTGGAACCGGCGCAATCAAGGGCACAATATTCGACCCATCCTCGGCCGCTATCCAGGGCGCACATGTCACTGTTGTCAGCGATGCCACTGGGGCGTCCCGGACAACCTCTACGGACACCTCCGGTTCATTCATGTTTTCGTTGCTGACTCCAGGCCCCTACTCCGTCTCTGTGCACAGCGCGGGTTTCTCAGAGGGGGCAGTAAAGAACATCAACGTCGTTGTAAGCGAAACGAGCGTCGTTGATGTCCACCTTTCGGTGGCGACCGTAGGGACCAGCGTCAACGTTGCGTCCAGCGTTGAACTCGCACAGACCGAGAGTTCCACACTCGGGCGGGCAGTTGATCAGGAGACGATCAACGCGCTGCCGCTCTCCAATCGGAATTACACGCAGATCCTTTCGCTATCGCCAGGGGTGGTTGTTGAACTGCCGAACGCAGCTGCGCTGGGCCGTGGAACGCAAGATGTGACCTCCAACGGAAACAAGACGACCGGCAACAATATCCAGTTCAACGGCGTGGATGCCAACAACCTCGCGGAGAATTCAGCGGAAAACGCCGTCGAGGAAGTCGGCGTTGCAGCCCCGGCGCCGGACACAATCGAGGAGTTCAAAGTTCAAACAGGCAACTACGATGCAAGCTATGGGCGGGGCACGGGCGCTAACGTCGATGTGATCAGTAAATCCGGGACACAATCATTTCATGGATCGGCCTGGGAATTTCTTCGTAACGATGTCCTGAACGCGAACACTTTCTTCTCGAAGCTGACCAATCAACCCCGTCCGGTCCTCAAGCAGAACCAGTTTGGTGCGTCACTGGGCGGGCCCATCGTTCGCAATCGTTCCTTCTTTTTCGGCGCATATCAGGGACTGCGTTCGAGTAACGGCCTCGGAGACCAGGTCACGGCCAACCTTCCTCAACTCACCTCCGATCGGTCGGCGCAAACACTTGGCGCCCAGTTCTGCGCGTATCCCACGTCTGCTGGCGGCGTTCAACTAGCTTGCGATGGCTCCAATTTCAATCCGGTAGCACTGGCAGTGCTTAATTTCAAGTTCAAGAACGGCCAGTATGCAGTTCCGAACCCACAGATTCTGTTGCCGAGCACCAACCCCGCACAGATGCCCATTGGGGAATCCACGTTCTCAACGCCCGCTGCGTACAACGAGGATCAATTTACCGCGAATGTGGACCACAAAATCTCAGATCAAAATCAGCTGGCCTTACGCTTCTTCTACTCCCATGCGCCCACGGTAGAGCCTTTCTCGCCGAACGATGCAACTGTCCCTGGCTGGGGCACGAATGAACTCGACCAGAACACGATGCTGGTTCTGTCTGACACCCATGTCATCAGCCCGCGTCTGGTGAACATTGCCCGCTTCGGCTACATGCGGTTCGATGGCGACGCTGCCGTCGCGAACCCGATCCTCGCTTCCGATCTTGGCACGACTTCGCCAACGGGAGCTGCCGGCGCGGGTATCGCCGCTCCCGGCATCACCATCGATGGCCTGTTCACCTTGGGCGACGGGGGCACCCCTTTCCAGTGGCAGGTGACCAACACCTTTGTGTGGCAAGACAACCTTTCATGGACGCACGGTAACCACGGTCTGCGGTTCGGGGCCGAGGCAAAACGCCACCAGGTCGACGTCACTGCGCCATTTTCAGTTGATGGGCTTCTTGAAATTCAAACCTTCCCCGATTTCCTGCTTGGTCAGAGCGCTGCCCAGAATGGGAGTCCCAGCGGCAGCAGCAACGTGTCGCTCAGTAACGGGAGTTCCGGGCAATTTCGCAAAGACGCGCGTTACATCGATTTCGCCGGTTATGCGCAGGACGATTACCGCGTTACGAGCCGGTTGATGCTCAATCTTGGGTTGCGCTATGAAATATTTGGCGCCCCGTCGGATATTAATGGCAGGCTTGTGACCTTCGACCCCACCATCGCCACTCTATCCGCACCGCCGGAGGGCACGTTGAGCGGCTTCGTGGTTCCATCGAATTTTAAAGGTAGTGTGCCGCAAGGTGTGACCAGATCCTCAATCCCCGGTCTTTATCCCACGCCTCACGTGGATTTCCAGCCACGGCTGGGGTTCGCCTATCGAGTTGCAGACCGGCCGACGATCCTTCTGCGTGGAGGTTACGGACTCTATTTCGACCGCCTCACCGCAAATCTCTCTTCGAACCTGCTTGCGGTCGAGCCATTCTCGATATTTCAATTCTTTGCCGGATCGTCCAACGGCGGTGCGACCCTGCAACAGCCGTTCGTTCCGCAGTTGCCATCAGACGACGCGTACCCGCTGTTCTTGCCACGAATCCCAGGCGGTGGACCGAGTCTTACTGCGGTTTCACGTCGGATGAGCGACCCGTACACAGCGGAATACAACTTGAACGCCCAGATTGCGCTTGCGCATGATTTTCTTTTTGAACTGGGATACGTGGGAACGCACTCTCTGCATGAATTGGGCTGCGCGGAGTTCAACCAGGCCCAACTCGCAAGCCCCACGAATCCGATCAACGGGGAGACAACTAACTCTGCGGTCAATGTGATCGCGCGCGTGCCATACGCAGGCATCAGCCCGGGGTCGCTGTATTGCGAGTCTGTATTCAATGCCAAGTACAATTCGCTGCAGGCCAGCCTCACTAAACGCATGTCCCACGGACTTGAGTTTCTCGGAAGCTTCACCTGGTCACGCAATTTCGATCAGACTAGCGGCTCTTCGGGCGCCAACATTTACGAAGAACACGAAGTTACGAACGACCAGACAAACTTCCGCCAGGCTTACGGCCCAACCGACTTTGACCGCACTAATCGCGGCGTTCTCAGCCTTGTTTACAATACGTCATTCGCGCGGCATCTGCCTCGTCTGACGGCCCGCCTCGTCGGTGACTGGCAAATCTCGACGGTGGCTGTTGCTGAGAGCGGGACGCCCATCACCATCCTGGACAACAACGCGGGCTCAGTTTATGGAAATTTTCCATTCGAGAATCGCGCTCAACTCTCCGGCTCTGCCAAACCCGCGACATCCGGATCTCTCTATTCGCGAGTGATCAATGGCTATCTGAATGCTGCCGCATTCGCGCCAGCGCCGGAGGCACCTTTCGGAACGGGTCCCTTTGATACCGATTTCGGCAACAGCTCCGTCGGGCTCGTGCGGGGGCCGGCCCAGCACGATATCGATTTGGCGATGGAACGCAACTTTCCGATCACCGAGTCGCAAAGGTTCCGCTTCCGCGCGGAGTTCTTCAATCTCACCAACACCGCAAACTTCAACAACCCGTCCAGCAACATCTCCGCCGGTTCATTCGGCGTCATCAGTACGACGTCGAATAACCCGCGCATCATTCAGTTCGCACTCAAGTATCAGTTCTAACCCTTGCATCGCGAGATTCAAATACGGCATGTTGACCATTGACGAAATCCAGGAAGCCTGGGAACGGTCTGCCCCAATTGAGCTAGGCGACCCCATGCTGGCTCGCGTTTGTATGCCGCTGCGGCAGACTTTTTATCCCTTTGGTTTTCCGGTGCAGATTGAAACCAATTGCCAAGATGTCCTGCAGTCCGCGGGCGCGATTTGGCAGCGCTTCGACAAGCTTTTCGATGTCGAACCGATGCTCCTTCGTGTGGCGGTTGGTAAAACCACAACTACCGCCACCGATTGCCCACCGGCGCCGGTCTGTCTCGTTCACCGTCACATGGTTTCGAACGTCGCCGACCAAGACAACTTCTCCGTCATCGATCTCTCCCGCCGATTCGCCTCCATCTGGACCACGGAGGCGGCGCTCGCGCATCGTGGCTACGTCGGATACTTCTTCCTCGAATCAGCAGTGATGGCGATTCTGGCGACCGTATATACCACTGCGATTCACGCTGCATGCGTCGAGCTCGATGGATGCGGGATTCTGCTTTGCGGAGACTCTGGTGCTGGCAAATCCACTCTTGCTTACACATGCGCCCGCAATGG
The DNA here is from genome assembly GCA_963838295.1 of uncultured Acidobacteriaceae bacterium. Taxonomy (GTDB): domain Bacteria; phylum Acidobacteriota; class Terriglobia; order Terriglobales; family Acidobacteriaceae; genus Telmatobacter. The sequence goes on along the minus strand of CAWIQS010000013.1, from coordinate 805,753 downwards.
TTGGACCTACATCACCGACGATGCGAGCTTTCTGGTCAACAATCGTCATGATCGGCTTGTCGTTGGCAACTGCAACCAGGCTCGCTTCCGACCATCAGCCACCAAGTTCTTTTCTGAATTGAATGGCAGGAAAATCATTCAGCGAGCGCAGACCGGTAAACCCTCCATTGAGCTTGAGATTCCGACCCTTCGCAACATCGCAACCAGCTTTACTTCTCATATCAACCACGTCGTTTTCCTCAATCGCCGCAACGTGCCTCGCCAGGAACTAAGGCGTTTCCCCACGGAGGTGGCAAGGTATTTCATGCTCCAGGTTCTCTTTAGTCCGCCGGAAATTCACAAGTCGCAGAGCGCGATGATCGATCATCTTCTCGACGACGGTGCACTCGAACTGCGCTACACTCACCTCGATTGGGCTGTCGAGCGTCTCACGCAATTGGCTGAGAGTGGCAGCTAGATGAATTCCGTCGACGATCTACCGCAGTCCTTCGTCCAAAGTATCTCGCCTCTCCGACGTCTGAGATCCTGGTGGTTGGCCGAAACATTGAGCCCGCAGTTCTGGATATTCTTCGTGGCGGCGTTCTTCTTCGATTTTGGAATCGGCCTTTATTTCTTCCTCTTCAACCTTTTCCTGGCAGACCTCCACTTCAATGAACGCGCTATCGGCCTTATCACGGGGGCATTCACCCTGGGGAACGTTGCGGCTACGATCCCGATCGGTATTCTGGCGCGCCGTGTCGGACTTCAGAAGCTTCTTGTCTTCTGCTCTGTAGCAACACCACTCATGTGTATCTGCCGTACTGCGGTCGTGTCGATGCCCGCACAAATCGTTCTTGCTTTTTTCACCGGCGTAGCGCTCAGCAGCTGGCCCGTCTGTTTCGCTCCCACGATTGCAACCCTTACCACCAGTGAGAATCGCGTCTTCGGCTTCAGCATCTCGTTTGCCACTGGAATTGGATTGGGCTCCCTCGCAGGGCTGGTCGGCGGCTCACTGCCTGATTTACTCAGATCGGCGCATCTGTCAACCTCCACAACCAGCGGAATGCGGATCGTACTAATATGCGCTTCCTTGATCATGGTTTGCGGACTTTGGCCGATTCTGCATCTCCGCCTCGGCACGCCGGAAAGATCGGAACGCGGGTCTTCTTTGACGATCCATCCGTACCTGGTGCGCTTTCTGCCGGTATTCGCACTTTGGAGTCTTGTATCGGGGGCTTTCGTACCCTTCGCGCCCATCTTCTTCCACAAGAACCTCGGGTTGCCATTACCGACTGTAGGCGTCGTCTTCTCTGCGGCCCAACTCGTCCAAGCTTTTGCTGTTCTTGTGGCGCCGGTTCTGTATCGAAGAGCCGGAGTAGTTGCCGGCATCATCTGCGCTCAACTCATCGCCGGGGGGGCGGTCCTTGCGCTTTGCCTGTGTCACTCCATCCACTTCCTGATCGCTGCATATCTTGTTTTTACCGTCGCGCAATTTGGCGCTACCCCCGGCTTCTATAGCCTCATCATGAGCCGGGTGCCCGATTCAGAACGCAGCAGTGCCTCTGCGGCACAGAACATTACCGGATCCCTCGTACAGGCAGGCTCAGCAGGCTTCGCAGGTTTCGTGATCGTGCGGCACGGATACTCGTCTTTATTTGCCGTGAATGCCACCTTCTCGCTGATGGCCGCCGCGCTTTCCTTCGCGCTTCTCACATCGCACCCTTCAGCGAGCAATCTCCATATCCCGGCCAAGTCGGATTGAATTCGGCTCGATCGCATCCTCTTTCTTTCCCCTCTTTGTGACTGTTGCCGATTTGATGGCAATTCTCAAGACGCCCTGAAGAACTTGACCCATTGTCGGCGTCTTCAGCGGGGGCCCTGGCTGCATGCTTCTTCCGAATTCGTTTGCGGGCATGACCCGTTACTGTCGCAATGACAACTCTGAAGCTGATTCCCGATCGAGATAAACGGCGCAACGTGGATGGCGACGCAAAGCAGAAGCCGGACACATAGAGTCGATAGATCCCAGCAGTGCACGCCGAACCGCCGCTTTTTTGGAAGCGCCAGGAACCGTACAGAAGATAGCGTGACCCGCCAACAGTGCAGGCACGGTCATGGTTAGCGCTTTGGCCGGGACTTCATCAAGCGAAGCAAAACATTGATCATCTACCTGTTGCTGACGGCATTGTGTATCGAGGTCGACGGCTTTCATCATGAGCGGTTCATCGAAATCGGCGGGCGGATCGTTAAAAGCTAGATGGCCGTTCACGCCGATTCCACAACAAACAATGTCAATTGGCGCCGCCTTTAGTTTCGTTGCATAATCCTCGGCAGATTGCGCTGGGTTGTCTCCTGGTTCGATCAAATGCACAGCGGCAAAAGGAAGGTGGTCGAAAATCGTGCATCGCAGCCAGGTTCCAAAGCGCTGCGGCGAGCCTGCCGCCAGGCTAAGGTATTCGTCCATATGGAAAGCTGTGACGCGAGTCCAGTCGATGTACTTCTCTCTGCAAAGCCCCGCCAGCATCTCGGCCTGGCTTGGCGCTGCCGCAAAAACCATGCGAACGCCAGTCTGTTTTCGCAGGCACGCTCGAATTTCATCCCCTATCGCGGCAGCAGCCTGATTTCCCATAGCAACACGAGATCGCGCGACATGAACAACGAGTCCATTGAGCGATAAGGTTCCTGAATACGACATTCGTTTCTCTGCAGATCACGCTGGTTTGGAGACGTTTAAGAGCTGGAAGAATCGGTCAGGGTGCGAAGCCAAAGAGCTCGAATATTTCGTCGCGCGCTCAAACTGAAAAACCAGTTGGTCTTTTGGCTGTAGGCCGAATAGAGGTTTCAACTTTGCGGCCGAATCCGAGAATCGTCCTTGATCCCATTCCCTTGAAAGCGCTTCCGCCAAAGTTCGGTCGCGGTCCGCAATGTTCTTGATCAACAAGGCTGCATCGACCTGGGTGAGTGGCTTCCTGGCGTGACCTTCGACAACAATTGCCTCGCGCCAATACAAATGCTCAAGGTATGCAACTGAAAGTGCAAACGCTTGGAAGTCCGAAATGTTTTTCGACACCTGTTTTTCCAGTTGAACCAGAAGGCCTCGCAGCCGTGTAAAAGCATCGGACCGAGGTGATCGATCTCCCAGCGCCTTTGCAAGCTGTTCATCGTTGCTCCACGGGACATGTAACGGCACGGCTCCAGCTGTGGCTTCCCGTTCTTCGACCTGCGGCGCGTTGTCGTAGATCAGTCGGAATGCTTCTTCCCAATCATTGTTCCAGTCTGCCCGGTAGTGATTCTCTACAAAGCGCTGGAAGCCAAGTTTCTGAGCGACGCTTGATCCTTCCTTGAATCCCACCGCGGCGTATGCGAATCCATCCCAGATCGAGTTCTGGACGTAACGGCTCGGTACCCAGTTTGTCAGGATCACCCCCAGCGAACCAGAATCCTCCGCGGCAAGATAGGCATCGGCGAATGCATCTATATTTGCCAACTGCTCGCGACCGGCACGGGGCCCCCATCGGTAGTTGATCAGGGCCGGTGCACCGATGCCACGAGAACCGTTGGCGTGGATCTTTGAAAGAGTCTCCTGGAGTTTTGCCGAGTTGGTTTCCCTATAGTTCCAATCCATCACGAGGATGCTTTTGCTTAGCTCGTCGAGGATTTTTGGCTCGTTATGCAGAACAACGTCGCCCCATACAATGAATTGCTTCCCCAGGCCTTCGGCAATGTGATTGAGAGAATTCAGATATTCCGCCCAAATCTGATAACGCTGCTTCGTTTGAAGTGCTTTGCGAGAGAGCGAGGAACCTCCCCAGTTCACTTCATCGCAACCGCCGTGGACATAGCGTGACGGGAAGATCGCTGAAATCTCGCGGTATAACCTGGCGAACAACGCAAGGGTCTCGGGATGAACAGGGATCACCCCGGTAAATTCGGCGGAAAGCTGCGAATCGGCATCGAGTAGATGGGCGTATGCGGCAGACCGCGTGATGTACCCCGTGTGTCCGAATGACTCCAGTTCAGGGATCAATTCAACCTGGCGGCTGTGAGCATACTGCGCCAACCCCCTGAGCTCTTCCGGCCTAAATGCATTCTCATGGAACAGAAGGTCGGGCACCGAAGAAAAGCGCATTGCGCATCCCTGGTCGTCTGCAAGGCGGAATTGGAGCGCATTGAATTCCCAGTCCCCGCAGAAGTCTATGACCCGCTCGTAGTATTTGAGGGACTCCGGAACGCGCCCCGCATCGACCATAAGACCGCGTAGCATCCGGCCTCCCGTCGGAGCTTCGTGCAGCTTTTCAGCATGCACAAGCGAAGCAGAGTTCAGAGTGGAAGTCTCCAGATTGAACTGAGCAGCAACGGCCAGGCCGCTCGCCGCCAAACCACCTCTAAGGACAAAATCCCGCCTTGTCTGATATTTCTTCCGCATGCCTTAGACCTGCTTCCGGCGACCGAAAAGTCCAGTGTAGCCCGACAAGCAGTTTTTCTCCGGCGGGACAGTGATGCGAGAAGGCGCCAGCCATCAATATGCTTCTCTACAAAATCCCATTCCCCTTGCATTTCCAGGGATACTTGGGATAGTCTCCCTATGAAAGCACAGGGGAAGCGATGGAAAGAACCAGACTCGACCTCTTTCGCGGCACATTGGACGTATTAATTCTCAAGTCGCTCATTTGGGGTCCGCTGCACGGCTACTCCATTACGGATTTCATTCGCCGTCTCAGCGACGATGTCTTACTGGTCGAAGAGGGAACTCTGTATCCCGCACTATGGCGGCTTGAGACCAAAAAACTCGTCGAAGCTGAGTGGGGGCTTTCAGAAAACAACCGCAAAGCCAAGTATTACCGGCTCACCCCTGCAGGCCGGCGACAGCTTCAACAGGAGTCGAGCCATTGGGAGGCCTATGCGAACGCAGTGGCCAAAGTGCTTGGCGCTACGCGGCGGAACTCGCCGGAAGAACTCGCATGAGGAAGATTCCTTTTTGGCGCCGCTACGCTCGTCTGCTCGGCCCCGATCCCGCCGCCGACGTCAAAGATGAGCTGCGCTTCCATCTTGAAGCCAAGACAGACGATCTCATTCGTTGCGGCTGGGCACCCGATGCCGCACGCCAGGAAGCCGAACGCCAGTTCGGCGATGTCCGCACCGTACAGTACATCGGAGAGATGTTAGGAGAAAAGATGGAAAACCGGAGACGCTTCAACGACTACCTTGTCGAGTGCGGTCGCGATGTTCGCTATACTCTCCGCAACCTTCGCAATAATCCCGGTTTCGCCGCCGTTGCCATTCTTGTCCTCGCACTGGGCATCGGTGTCAATGTCGCGGTATTCAGTGTTGTCAATACACTGCTACTTCGCCCGTTGCCATTCGATGAATCGCAGCGGCTTGTATGGTTCACGGCAGGCAAGTCACTCCCCGACAAGGTTCGCGCTACGTCCGGTCTTTCTGGCCAAACCTATACGGTGGACGCTTATGAGGAATTCAAACGCAACAATCAGTCCTTTCAGGCAGTGACCGCTTATCAGACTTTCTATAGTTCGCTGCAATACAAGCTCACCGGCAGCGGCGATCCGAGACAACTGGCGGTCGTCGAAGTTGCCGACAACTTCTTTTCAACGCTCGGTGTTCAACCAGCCATTGGCCGCGACTTCACGCGGGAAGAATGTCAAAAGGGGGGCCGGCCTGCGGCTTTGCTCAGCTACTACTTCTGGAAGAGGCAGTTTTCCTCCGCCCCCCAAATCGTTGGCAAGACGGTGGCAGTGAACGGGAAGTTGGTCGCCATTGTCGGCGTGCTTCCCGCCAGCTTCGATTTCGGAAGCGTCTTCGCTCCCGGGATGAAGGTCGATGTCTTCGTTCCTGCAGTCATGGATTTTTGGCGGAGTTGGGGAAGTACCCTCGCCGTCATCGGTCGTCTCAAGCCGGGCGTAACCGTGGTGCAGGCCCGGGATGAAGCGGATCGCCTCTTTCCGCATCTCAAAGTGGTTCATCCTGACTGGTATTACGACTTCGCGTCTTATCTGACGATCCTCAAGGATCACGTCAGCGGCAAGCTCCACCGTTCCCTCGTTGTCCTTTGGTACGCTGTCGGCGTGATCCTTCTGATTGTTTGCGTGAATCTTTCCAATCTGCAACTGAGCCGCGCCGCCACTCGAAGCAAAGAACTCGCCATGCGTCGTGCTCTGGGCGCAGGCCGCAGCCGTCTCATCCGCCAGTTGCTTACTGAAAGCCTCGTGCTCTCCATCGTCGGGGCCGTGCTGGGGCTTCTCTTCGCATTCGCAATTGTTTTCTACATCGAGCACCAGGGCTCCATGACCCTGCCTCTTCTTGCCCGTATCCGCGTCGACGGCGCATCCCTCGGATGGACGCTCTTGATCGCATTAATGGTGGGTATCCTGTTTGGCGTCGCTCCGGCCTTGAAGATGTCGGGCGGCAATCTCCAAAGTGCGCTTAAGGCCAACGCTAGCGGCATGGCTGCAGGACGTAGCCACGAGCGGTTTCGCGCCACTCTAGTCGTCTCAGAGATTGCACTTGCCTGTGTTCTGCTCGTCGGCGCTGGTCTTCTTCTGCGGAGTTTTCTCCGCGTTCTCGATGTTGACCTCGGCTTCGAACCCTCGCAAGCTGCCAGTATGCAGGTTGATTATGACGATGGGGGAAAGCTCGCGGCGAGGGGGCCCATTTTGCAGGAGATGTTACGGCGCGTCTCTGCATTGCCAGGTGTCGAATCAGCCGGCATAGCAGACATGCTTCCGCTCGATCGTAATCGCACCTGGGGATTGGCTAAAGTGGGCACCGATCTTTCCAGGGATTTGGATGCGGGAGCACTGGCCTACGTCGTGACGCCGGGGTACATTTCGACTATTGGGATGCATCTGCGCGCGGGGCGCGACTTTGCCTGGAATGATACCCCAGAGAGCCAGCACGTGGTCATCATCAACGAGGCCGCGGCTCGCCGCGAGTGGCCTGGAGAGGATCCAGTTGGAAAAATGGCCATTGGCATCGAAAAGAATCCGGTACGCGTGATCGGCGTCATTGGCGACGTCCGTGAGAGCAGTCTCGAAGCGGTTTCAAGCCCGCAAGTCTACGTTCCCATGACGCAAAATTCTGACACTGAAGGGGCAACTCTAGTGGTGCGCACGCGTGTTGCGCCAGAGTCGCTGGCATCGAGCGTTCTCACCACGCTCCGTACGCTCAACCCTGGCCAGCCCGCATCGGAATTCAGGCCGCTGCAGTCTCTCGTGGACCACGCCGTGTCTCCGCGGCGATTCTTTGTTCTTTTGGTCACCGTGTTTGCGGGCCTCGGCGTCCTGCTGGCCGCACTGGGAATCTATGGCGTCATCTCCTATTCCGTTGCCCAAAAAACGCAGGAGATCGGAGTTCGCATGGCGCTCGGCGCAACCGCAGGCCGCGTGATGCGCGATGTTCTCGCTAATACCTTGCGCCTGACTCTCGCTGGCGTCCTATTGGGCACAGCCGCATCGTTGGCCGTTGCCCGTCTGATTGCTTCGCTTCTGTTTTCCACTTCGCCCTGGGACGCGCAAACTTTTCTAGTCATGGTTGTGGGACTAGTGATAGTGGCTATGGTTTCCGGTTATTTTCCGGCGCGCAGAGCCTCCCGCGTGAGTCCAATGAGCGCCCTTCGCAATAGTTAGTCAGGTTTTTTATGCAATTTCACCCTCAGCGAAGGGCACAGAAAAATTAGCCACGCCGAACCAGTCATCAATTCGGATGTGGCTCACCCAAGCCATAATCCTTTGTGGCGGCTATACTAGCTCGTAATCTTGAACTCACCCCCTTTTGTAGTTCTGGCTGAATCGATAAACACTCGGTCAAACAAACGGTCTTCGTCTTTGCGGATTAATTGAAGTGGAGAGAAGTCATGCCGGTTCAGAATGCATTGAGATGCCTTTTCGTCGCGGCGTTGGTCGGGTCCGGAGTGCCTGTTCCCGTTGCTGCTCAGTCAACCCCAACTTCTGGGAATGCGGCCCCCGCTGCGGCAACTCTGACTGAGAGCGCATCCGGGTACAATCTTCCGCCGAAAAACATTCTGGATGTAATGCGCGCGCCCTCGCCCCCCTATCCCCTGGTAAGCCCAACGCAGGACACAATTCTGCTGTTGTCGATGCAGGACTATCCCTCGATTTCACGGGTGGCGACACCCTTCCTGCGCCTTGCGGGTGTGCGCGTTGAGCCAAGGAATCACAGCAAGCACGACACTCCGGGTGGCTACGGCATTACTCCCTGCGCCGTCAGCTACGATCTGGTGCACATCGCTGATCGTGTGCAGACGCATGTCGCGCTGCCGGAAGGAGCATGCCCGGGCATACCGGTCTGGGCTGCTGATGGAAAACGATTCGCGTTTGTGGACCTTGCGCAGGACTCGGTTGAGCTGTGGATCGGGGATGGAAAGACGGGCGAAGTACATCAGGTGCCCGGAGTCCGTTTGAACCCGATGTTCGACGACGCGATGCAATGGATGCCCGATCAGAAGAGGCTTTTGGTAAAGCTGGTGCCTGAGGGAATGGGCGCGCCGCCGCCGGAGCCCGTCGTGCCGATTGGCCCGAGCATTCAGGAGACGGGAGGCGAAAAAGGACAGAGCAGCACTTACGAAAATCGGGACACACTCAACAACAAGCACGACGAAGATCTCTTCGACTACTATGCGGCTTCGCAACTGGCTCTTGTCGATCCTGCCACCGGGGCGATTACGTCGCTGGGCAAACCGGGGAACTATGAATCGCTCAGCGCAGCGCCGGATGGACAGCATGTCCTCGTGAACGCGATCCACAAGCCTTATTCGTACGTCACCACCTACGATCGCTTTCCAAAAGAAGTTGAAGTCTGGAACCTATCGGAGCCCTCGCAGATTTCCGTCAAGACCATCGCATCTCTTCCCCTGGCAGATCGCGTTCCTATTCAAGGCGTTCCGGTGGGACCGCGCGATTTCTCATGGCGAGCCACGCAGCCAGCGACACTGCTGTGGGCAGAGGCGCTGGATGGTGGCGACTGGAATGTCAAGGTTCCTGCTCGCGACAAGATCATGCTGCAGAAGGCGCCGTTTGACGTGCCCGCTCAAGAGATCGCACGGACCGAGCAACGTTATGATGGCTTCAGTTGGAGCGATCTGCCTAGCGTTGCTCTCTTGAACGAATACGATGAGAACCGGCACTGGAGGCGGACCTTCATTGTCGACGTCGATGATCAAAAAGAGAAACCTCGTCCGCTTTGGGATCTTTCCACGGACGAGCACTATGCGAACCCCGGCTATCCTCTCGAACACCAGTTGGCGAATGGATTCTCGGTGGTTCGGCAGGACGGAGATCGGATATATCTCTCGGGAACCGGCTCTTCGCCCGATGGGGATCGGCCGTTTCTTGATCGGCTCGATCTCAAGACGCTGAAATCCGAGCGCCTGTTTCGTAGCGACAAGACATCCTACGAGCGTTTTCTCTCGTTTACCGGATCAGACTCTGCGATCTTTCTGACTTGGCATCAATCACCGATTGAACCGCCCAATGCGTTTCAACGAACACTTGGAAAACCGCTCACAGCGTCAGCAGGCGAAGCCGCTTTCGTATCCGCGAGCGTCGCAATTACCCGCATCCCCGATGCGACACCGGAAGTGCGCGCCATCAAGAAGAGACTGATCAAGTACAAGCGTGCCGACGGCCTTGATCTGTCGTTCACGCTTTACACGCCGCCCGGATATCAGGAAGGCACGCGCGTGCCGACGATTCTTTACGCATATCCGCTGGACTATGCCGACCCATCGAAGGCCGGCCAGGTTGTGGGTTCACAGGAGACATTCACGCGGCTGTATGAATACAGGCTGCTGCTCCTTGGCGGTTACGCGATCATCGACAACGCTTCATTCCCCATCGTCGGTGATCCGAAGAAGGCTTACGACACATACCTGGAGCAGCTCGTTGCCGATGCAAAGGCTGCCGTAGATGAGGCAGTGAAACTTGGCGTTGCCGATCCCGACCGCATCGGAGTCACTGGTCACAGCCACGGGGCTTTGATGACCGTAAACCTGGTGGCGCACTCCGATTTGTTCCGTGCCGGCGCGGCTACCAGTGGCTCCTATAACAAGACGCTCACGCCGTTTGGTTTTCAGAGCGAGCGTCGATCGGTTTGGGAAGCGCCGGATGTCTATATGAAGGTCTCGCCGTTTTTCTCCGCAGACAAATTGAAGACGCCGCTGCTGATCATCCACGGGGGAGAAGACGCGAATCCCGGCACGACTCCACTGCAATCGCAAAAGCTTTACGAGGCGATTCGGGGCAACGGCGGTACCGCTCGGCTGGTGCTTCTGCCACACGAACCCCATTGGTATAGTGCAATGGAGTCGAATGAACAGCTTATCTACGAGATGCTGCGCTGGTTCGACAAATACGTGAAGAATGCGCCGCCAAGATGAGCGCTCTTGCTCGAAACTTACCCCTGTGGAGATGCGCGTGTCTGATTAGACAATTCGCGATTTAAACATCATGGTTCTTCTCCGTTGTTGCTAAGTCGAGGCATCGCGCCGAACACCATCTTTCGCCAGATTCTCAAGTCGATCGCCATCGAGAACTACAAATCGCCAGTTGTTGAGTAGGCCAGCGCCGAGCGAAGCATACAGATTCAGCGCCGGTTCATTCCAGTCCAGAACTGCCCATCGAACAAACGTGCAACCCTCCTCCCGAGCCGTGTGCGCGACCTTTGCCAACAGGGCAGTGCCGATTCCACGTCTCCGAAAACCGGGTCGAACAAAGAGGTCCTCGAGATAGATTCCCGATCCGCGCCATGTGGAGTAGTAGGGAAAAAAGAGAGCGAAACCAGCCGCCTCCGATCTCCATTCCGCAATGAGTGTTCGAAACTTTGCATTGATTCCGAAGCCGTCACGAGCGATGTCAGCCTCTGTTGTTCTTACGTGGTCTGCTTCTCCGTCATATTCTGCAAGCTCCTGAATCAATGCTTGAATCAGGGAGGCATCTACCGGGATGGCGTCGCGTATCGTTAGCATAAGATGTCGATGATTAAGACTTATCAAGTGAAAGTCATGATCCAGTTTGTCTCCCATGTTTTGCCCTCGTCGTCTGAGAATGCCTGTTCGAAGCGGCTTGAGTTTGGGGTAATGTCGGAGAAGCCGTTGCGGGTCATGATGACTCCGCCATTGAATTCTTCCTGGTCATAGAACCGCCCCGCTCCGCGAACAAATCTGCCCACCATGGGAGTTGTCAGGACGGGGTCTGAGCCGTTTGCCCAGTTCAAGCTCCATTGATGCGATTGTGGGTTGAAGAGCCGCAGACCAACGCCTTCGATGTGCCCCGCCGGTCCATTAGCTTCGAGCTCGAAGATGCTCGCCCGGCCTCCCCATACTTTGCTGACTTGAGAAGTGCCGTCGTATTCGGTCCACCTGTGTGAACTGGTGAGAGGCTTTTGCAGGCGCCGGATATGGGTCTTCCACACGCCAAAATTAAAGTCAAAATCGTGCGCGCCGTCGGATGGACTTGAGTCAGGCGGTGGGGACATTTCGTCGGTCGATGTTTCCTTCTCGCGCGTCAGGGTCGCGACAAAATTAGGTTCCCAGGTTTTGCCTCCGTCATCGGAAAACGATTGTTCAACATGGTGGGAATCTGGGGTGATGTCCGACCACACGAATCGAACAAGGATAGTCCGCCCGTTGAACGATTCCTGGTCGAAAAGTTCACCACGCCCGTCCTTGAACTCGCCGATCTGAGGTTGGTTCACTACACCCACTGCGCTGTCGACAAAGTACTGCCCCCACTGATGAGCCTGCGGATTATAAAGAAACAATGTGAGGCCTTCGAGATGCCCGGTCGAACCATCGGCTTCGATCTCCTCCAACTGCGCACGGCCATTCCAAACCTTCCGGACGTGAACCGTGCCGTCCAGATCCACCCAGTCATTGGAGCCGGTAAGCGGATGCAGGAGGCGGTGGATATGGGTCTTCCATGTCCCTAGATTGAAATCGAAATCGTGCTGCCCATCTCGCAGTTCGTTGGATTGCCGCTGCTGCTGCGCTCCTGACACCGGCTGGGCGACTGCGCTCATTGACAACAAGGACCCGGCAAGCAAGGTCATAAAAGCAATTCTTCTGATTTTGCAAACTGCATTCAGCAGATTCTTCACAATCATGATTCCTCGGTCCTCGCAGTTGGCGTTTGCCATCGATCGCAACTGCCGGTGAACATCCATCCACCACACTTACAAAGATCAAGCAGAGCGTGGTATTTTCAAAGAGCCACTTTGTGATGGAGCTAACGATACCACTTTCGGAGCATGGCGAACCTCTCTTTCGACAGGTCTACGTTGGCCTGCGGAAAGCCATCTTGACCGGCAATCTACTCCCGGGAGAGCGGCTCCCCTCAACACGCGATCTGGCTGAACAACTTGGCATTTCCCGCACCGTGGTTCTTTTGGCTTACGACCATTTGCTCGCGGAAGGATTCATCGAAGGGCGGCACGGGTCGGGAACGTATGTCTCTCCCAGCCTGAGCCGAAATACAACTGGATCATTCAAAAAATCCCCGAGTTTATCGCTTTCACGCTTTGGTACGGCTGTCGCCGGCGCAGCCAGTAAACTCGACTTCCCCAATCGACCACCCTCGCGGCTTCGATATGACTTCGCATTTGGCCGCAGTGACATGTCTATTTTTCCCTTCGATGCCTGGAGGCGCATCTTGATGCGACACGCATCAAAGACGTCGATTCGCGAAGTGGACTATGGCCCGCCCGCGGGGCTGCCCGCATTGCGTGAAGCCATCTGTCTTCACTTGCGCCGCTCCAGAGCTGTGGTGTGCGACTCTTCCGAAGTGATTGTCGTAAGTGGAGCGCAACAGGCCCTCGACCTGGTTGTCCGATTGTTAATTGAACGGGGTGCTTCCGTTGCGATCGAAGATCCTCAGTACCAGGGGACTCGAGAGGTACTTCGCGCCGCTGGAGCACGTCTCATAGCAGTGCCGGTCGATCGGAAAGGTTTGGATCCGACTAAACTTCCCGACCGAGCCAAAACCATCTTTGTCACGCCGTCGCATCAGTTCCCGACGGGTGCGATCCTTCCGCTCGACCGCCGTCTCGAGCTCATCGAATGGGCTCGCCGCAAGAATGCGGTCATCATCGAAAACGACTATGACGGAGAATTTCACTACGAGGGAAGGCCATTGGAGTCGCTTCAGGGACTTGATGCAGAAGGCCGCACTGTCTACATCGGAACGTTCTCGCGCACAATCTTTCCTGCACTTCGCATTGGCTTCATGGTCGTGCCCAAATCACTGGCAATGGCGTTTACAACAGCCAAATGGCTTGCCGACCAGCATTCCGCCATTCTTGAGCAACAAACGCTGGCAGAATTCATAACCTCCGGCCTCTACGAGCGTCATCTACGCCGTCTGCGTCGCAGGAACGCGGACCGTCGAGAGGCATTACTCGCTGGAATCCATGAATATTTAAGAGATCGCGTTGAAGTGAGCGGGGACGGCTCTGGGACGCATGTAATCCTCTGGCCAAAGAAACGCGTTGCAGAGGATGAAGTGATCACGAAGGCAGCTTCACGAAGCGTCGGACTTTATTGCATTTCTCACTACTATTTAAAAAAGCCATCCCGCACTGGCTTCATGCTTGGCTACACGACATTGAGCGAAGCTGAGATTCGGGAAGGGATTCGGCTGCTAGCCGACGTTTTTTAGAGCGCGTTTCATAAATAGGCTTTGTGTCAGGGCACGACTTCAGTCGTGCCGAAAAGAATCGAAAAGATTCGGGGTCTTAACCCCTGAGGAATTTCGATCAAGACGCCTGGGACATTTGTGAATCAAGCTCTAGACACTTCAGAGTGACTTGGGCTACCGCTCACTCAGGCTTATTTCGCCGGAGGATTTGCCGGCAGCTGACCTGCGCTGGCGGGCGGAACAATGCTGTTCATGCGAAGGTACTCCACCATCTGTCCGTAGTGGTCGGAGGCGTGGGAAAAGCTGAAAATGGCCAGAGCCAGGCGCGTATTGAGTGATGGGATGGCGATCGGCAACTTGTCAAGCGGTGCGAGCGCATTGCCATTGTTGAGCGTCGCCATGGCTTTGTGACCGAGCGCGAAAGATTCTTTGAGGTATTGAAGAATCTGTTGTTTCGTCTGCAGGTTTTCGGGTCCGTTTGCCGCGCCGTCCACGGTGACACCCGATGGCGGATCCTGCCCGAGGATCGCGCTGTAGATGACGAAGTTTGCAGTAGCTACGTGCCGAACCTCGAGCGCGAAGGTCCGAACACCGCTGAATTCGGCGCCGGCAGGCGCAAAGGAGTATTTGTCGTCTGGCATAGCCTCGGCTGCAGCAACGAACTGGCGCTCGATCATGCCCAACTGCGCTTCCGTCATCGAGGACATGGTCGGGGGCGAAGCTGGTCTCGTGGGGGAGGGTTGTTGCGCTACCGCAGTCAGGCAGGCTGCGAGCAATGTTAAAACCACTTGGGCCGATCGAAGAAGTGTGGGGGATGTGCGGTTTTCGAGTCTCATGGCTCGATCAAGGTAACCCGCCATCTGGCCATAACAAAGGTCCACTTCGGCAGGCGTTGCGTGATACCACTTCAATCGCGGATGTCGGTAGACATGATACGTAAAGGGGTTGGAGGCTCAGACAGGCCTGCCACAGCAGATCTTCTGCGTTTTACCGAAACTGCTGTCCGAATTCGAACAGTGTTCAACCGCGATGGACGGTTTGTCGATGATCAGCCGTAGAAAGCCTTTGCGTTTCAGGCAGATCATCTTGCCCACTGTGGCACCCAAAATGCATCTATAAACACGGGGCGATCACCTCGCGCCTTGAGGAGGTACCTTCTGCTGGCCGATATAAAAAATGCATTGCGGCAACTGAGCCAGGCACCCGGTTTTGCCATAACCGCGATTCTCACTCTTGCATTGGGCATCGGCGCCACGACGGCTATCTTCACCCTGGTTCATGCGGTGCTGCTGCGATCTCTGCCGGTACACGATCCATCTTCCCTGGTCCGCGTGGGTGACAACGAACAGTGCTGCCAGAACGGCGGCCTGCCGGACTACCAAGAGCCGCGCTATGATTGGTCGCTCTTCTCGTTCCCGCAATACGAGCAGTTCCGCGACCACACGCCGGGATTCTCCAGCCTGGCAGCGTTTGAATCCTCCGACCACGAAATGGCGGTTCGGCGAGCAAGCAGCGGCCAGCCGGCGCAACCGTGGTATGGCGAATTCGTCTCCGGAAATTCGTTTGCGACTCTCGGGCTGCGTCCTTATGCCGGTCGCCTTCTGCAGCCCTCCGACGACGTGAAAGGCGCTGCGCCAGTCGCCGTTCTCAGCTTTCAAGCGTGGGAGCAAAAACTCGGCCGCGATCCCTCTGTCATTGGCTCCAGCTTCAACATCAATGGTCAGCCGGTCACCATTGTTGGCATCGCTCCGCCGGGATTCTTCAGCGAGCGTCTGAGTCCCACGCCGCCGGCTCTCTGGCTTCCCATTCATTTGCTGCCGTCCATCAGGCCCGTCGATGCAGACATGCTCGAACGCGGCGGCCTGGAGTGGCTCAACCTCATTGGCCGTATCGCGCCCGGTGCGAGCACGGCGGCCATTCAAGCGCAGATGCAGGTGGAACTCCGGCAATTTCTGCAGAGCCCGGTGGCCGAAGTTCTGGGCCCCGAGCGTGACCTCATTCCAAAGCAATACCTCCGTCTGACCGCTGGTGGCGGCGGCGTGCAGCGCATGCAGCAGCAGTACAAGGCTGACCTGCACCTCCTGATGTGGATTGCAAGCTTTGTTCTGCTCATAGCCTGCGCGAATCTCGCTAACCTCATGCTTGCGCGCTCGGTTACGAGGCGTCAGCAGATAGCGGTACGCACTGCGCTCGGTGCTTCGCGCGGCCGGCTTGTGCAGCGCGCGCTGATCGAATGCCTGGTGCTGGCAATGATCGGCGGCCTCGCCGGCGTTCTCGTCGCGTGGGGCGGAGCGAAACTCATTATTCATCTCGCGTTCCAACACGACCCCATCAGCGTCAGCGCCAGCCCATCGCCCATCGTCATGGCCTTTGCGTTCGCTGCTTCGCTACTCACCGGCCTTTTGTTTGGCGTCGCGCCAGCATGGCTCGCAGCGCATGCCGATCCCATCGAGGCCTTGCGCGGCGCCAATCGCTCAACTGGCCGCCACACTACGTTTGCGCAGAAAACATTGGTCGTCGCCCAGGCCGCGATCTCGGTCGTATTGCTCTCGGCCGCGGGCTTTCTTATTCTCAGCTTGCAGAAACTCGAACATCAGCATTTCGGCTTCGACCCGGCCCACCGCACGATCGTGCAACTCAACTCGCAGACCGCGGCCATCCGGCCGGAGGAACTCGACAGCTTCTATCGACGGCTCAACGCATCGCTCTCGTCGATTCCCGGGGTCTCGCACGTCGCGTGGTCGGGCTGGAGCCCGATGGACGGCAACAACCGCAGCGAAGATGTCTATATCGAAGGCCAGCCAGCGCCACCGCCGGGCTCCAACGTCACCTTGTCTTCGTGGGTTCGTGTCAGTCCTGACTATTTCACGACCATTGGAACGAAGCTGCTGGAGGGCCGGGCCTTTGCTGACAGCGATAATCGCAACTCGGCAAACGTGGCGATTGTGGATGAGGCTTTCGTCAAGAAATATCTCCCTGGCCGCGACCCGATTGGTGTCCACTTCGGCGATTGGGATCAGTCGACCGCCGGCTTGTACACGATAGTCGGCGTCGTTGAAGATGCCCAGTACTGGCCTCCGAATGATTTGCAGGAGGGAGGCCATCCCATGTACTTCCTGCCTGCGTGGCAGTGGGCGCAAATACCCGCCTCTACGCCGAAGGCCTCGCTCTATCAGGAGTTCAACACTGCAACGCACTACATGAGTTCGCTGGAACTCGACACTCATGGCACAATGCCTGATCTTGAAGAGCGCGTAAGCACCGCCCTGCAGCAGATCAATTCCAACCTTATGATCACGCGCTTCCAAAGCTTCGACCAGCAGGTAAATCTTGGCTTCAGCCAGCAACAAATGATCGTGCAGTTGACTTCGCTCTTCGGTCTAATTGCGCTGGCGTTGGCGGCCATCGGCCTCTACGGTGTCACTGCATACGCCGTCGCGCAGCGAACCAGCGAAATCGGTATACGTATGACGCTCGGAGCCAACCGCGCCCACGTGGGCAAAATGGTGCTGCGCGCCGCCTTTCTGCAGGTAGGCCTCGGACTGTTCATCGGCCTGCCCTCTGCGATAGTTGCAGCTCATCTCATGACTTCAGAACTCTTCGGCGTCAACGCATGGAGCCCGCTAGTTCTGGGAACGACAACCGCGATGCTGGCTGCCGTCGCTCTGCTTGCGGCGGTCCTGCCGGCGCAACGAGCCGCGAGCGTTGATCCGATGAAAGCGCTGCGCGGAGAGTAAGCACTGCACTGGGAAACGGAGAACGCGACTGCGAAGGATTCGTGAGTAGAACTCGTCGGCTAGTCACGACACCGACTCACCGGTAGTTAACCGAGCGGATGTGGGGGAGGGAAGTCTTATGTGTGGACTGTTGCGCAACGCGCGGTGCTGCGCCGCACTATTTTCCTTCAGGCCGACAGGCGCCCGATTCAGTTGCGACTGAATCAAGCGCAATGCTCGACCAGAGGTTTGGCTCTTCAATACACGAGGACATGGCTTGCGTATTTTGCGCTCCCATTCGTCCGGACTCGTTGCCGGAACTGGCGTTCGCTAAGAGCATGGCCCGCAATTCTTCCAGAAGAGTCATGTAGTGTAAAGACTGCATAACGCACTCATCTCCTGACGGAAGTTGATGTCCATTGAGCCGTGAGAATTGAATGGAATTGCCCACGGCGCCATCCTCTATCTCTGTGTCAGTTGCCAGACCTCTTGCTTCAGTGCGCGAGAATCTGTTCGAAATACGCCAGCGCACGTGGATCGTGAGTTTGCCCGAGCCAGAACATTGCATCTTTCCGGACAGCAGGATCAGCATTGGTCTGCGCTACGTGCAGCAGTTCCGGAACCGCCTGGTCCTTGGGTAACTGGCTGATCGCAAACACCGCCTTCTTCTTTACGCCAACCTCCGGATCGTTCTCCACGGTATCCTTTAGCATCGCCACAGCCTTCGCGCCCGCTTTCTGTCCCACCCAGAAGATTGCCTGTTCGCGAACAGCGACGGCCTGATCCGACTTTGCCATGCGGATCAAATCATCGACGGCTGCAGGATCATGACTGACAAACAGATCGAAGGTCAGTTTCTTGCGAAATTCGGGATCGGGGTCGCTTGCCAATTTCTTCAATGCAAGATAACCATCGTGGCCACGTCTCGCGCCCAGCCAGAACCCGCCCTTCTCCCGCAACCACAGCGGACTTGCTGATGCAGCAAAACCCTCGAGCACCGCTGTCGCCTTCGCAGACTCGTGCATCGCGATCGCAGCCAGCGCCTGGTCTGTGAGATGCTTTTGCTCCGTCGTAGCCAGGCTGGACAGCCACGCGATGCTGTCATCGGCCTTCACATCCGTCAGCCACGTGAATGACAGTCCTCCCGCTTCGAGTTGGCAACCGCTGATAATGAAGCGAATCTTATCGACTGCGCCCTGATCGATCCGCACCAGAATATCGACACTCGTCGGCGACACCTGCTGGCTGTCGGAGGACTGGAAGGTGTTATCAGAATCCTCGAGCCGATAGACGCCGCAACATCCATCCTCCTCCGCCGATTGGGAGCCGCCAGAACATACTGAGAATCGCGATCCCGGAACAGCCGCCACCGCATACCCCAGCCAGAGCGGGCCGCTTGTGTGCTGCATTTGATTCACCGTCGCTGCAAGGCCAGCGCTCGCGGACTCACTGTGCATTTGCGCGTTGACCACCTTGGGCTGCTGCGCCATCGCGAGTGTTGACGCGAAGAGCACAGCCGCCACAAACCAATCCTGTCTCATGGGGATTCCTCTCTACTTGTTCAAAATTTCCAACATGTATTTAGTGGCTTCCTCGTTGTGCATCAGGCTAAGCTGCTGCACCAGGTACTGCTTCATCTCCAGGTCCTTCTCGTTGCGCGCTAGTGTCACCAGGTCCGGCGCGTCATTGGCGAGGAACAGCGCCTGCGCGGCGGCGCGCTTGGTCTCCACATCCGTGTTTTTCTGATACGTCGCCAACAAGGCCGGAGCTACCGACATTCCTCCCGCAATTCCCAGATTGCGAATCGCCTTTCGCCGCAGTTCTGCGTCTTGTTCTGACTGCGCAATCTCCGTTAACGGGGAAACTCCGTTATGGCCACTTGCAATCAGAGAATTGATGATGTCGGCCTTAGTCTGGGCATTGTTCGTTGCACGATACATGGTAAGCAGATCCGACCCCGCGTTCATCGCGCCCAGCGTATGGATCGCTGTCTTCACCAGTTCTGGATCGGTCTCTTGACGAGCCGCTTCGAGCAGCTTCGAAGAGTCTCCAGTGATCAGATAGGACTGCAGGATAACCCGCTTCACTTTTGTGTCACTGCTGTGCTGGTAGATCGACGCGAGCGTATCGTCAGCCGATTTACCCTTTGCGGCAGCGAGCATTCGAATCGCATGGATCTGAAGCGCCGGGCCGGATTTTCCTTGCGCGATCTGGCCAATCATTGCCTCGGCTTGCGGCGAGTGGCTCTCCGCCAGCACAAACAGCGCGCGGCTCTTCATCTCTTCCGACTGGTTGCCGCTCAGGATCTTCTCGAGGATCGGTACCGCCTGCGACTGGTCTTGCTGCATGAGGGCATTCAGCGCCAGCAGTTTAAGGTTCTCGTCCGGCTCAGCCTGAGGTGATACCGGATGGCCGCTCTTGCCGCGGATTTCAATCTCAAGAGCGCCACATTCGTCTAGCCACCGGCTCTTTGCATAATTCTTCCGCAATTCGCCGCACGTGTTCAGCGCGTTGGCCGACTGACCTTCTTTGGCTTCGGCGTAGGCCTTCCAGTAGAGCGCGCCCTCGGCATGTTCGCCATGCATCTGCGCTACCCGATCGAAGAGCCCCGCCGCATCAGACCAGCGGCTCTCATTGATCGCACGCGTTCCATCGGCATACAGGGGGCCATCGTCTGAAGCCGCTCCTGCGCCGTCTGCTGCCGACAGAGGCTGCAGTGGTTCACCATGCAATTGCCACGACGCGAACGCCAGCGTAGAAGTAAGAAGAATTGCAAACAACACTTTGACTTTCATTAGATAGTTGCTCCCTTCGCGGTACCAGGTCCGCTCTCCTGATCCGAACTGCGCGCTCGCAGAACTCGAATCTCAAACAAGATTCCCTTTGTGTTCATATCGTCGCGTACACGGTCGATATCGGCTGCAGTCAGCTTCGGATCGTTTGCGATCTCTGCCAGCACACCCTCAAGCCGGTCCAAGGCCCCGGTTAGTTGCGGATCGCCGCCATTGCTCGCAGTTACTCGGTAGAGCCTGTTCGATGCCAGCAGTTCCCGCGCCTCCGACTGCAGTTGCGCGTTATCCGCCGGATCCTTTGAACCCGCATGCTCCAATTGCACTAGCAGACGCTCCGTGCGATCCAGGTGATCCGTCATCACCACGAGAACGACGCGCTGCGTCGCTTGCGGAGCACTCGCGACATTGGCTTTCTTCGTTGTAACCCGCTCCCAATAGCGGCCTCCGAGGAATACTGTCGCCAGCACCATCGTGCAGCCAAGCAGCAGTGCCGCCGCTCTCCAATTGGCCCAACCGTGCCAGCCCGATACTTTTTTCTGATACGGAATCAATTCCGGACTCAGTCTCTCCCACACACGGTCGCCATAGTCCGCGCTTCGCTGTGGGACCGCCACCGGGCCGATCGCATCGACACTCCGGCTGAATTTCGCGTACTGCGCGGAGCATTCACGGCATGCCTTCAGGTGTGCTTCCGCCGCGCTTGTCGCCTCGCCGTAATACTGCTCGATCAGCTCGTCATCACTCAGGTGATTCATGCATTCCCCCGCAGAGGAGCCAGTTCCCGCCGCAACTTCTGCACCGCGCGAAATACAGCCTGCTTCGCCGCATTGGGAGCGATATTCAGAACCTCGGCAATTTCGCTTGTCGAGCGCTCCTCAAGATGGCGAAGCACGAAGGCGCTTTTTTCTGTCGGTGTCAGTCTTCGCATCGCAATATCCTGCGCCACTCCGATTTCATTACTCAGCAGCACCCGTTCGGGGTCGGCATCCTGCGTGGCCACCTGCACTGTTTTTTCCGCCGGATCGCTTTCCTCGCCATGCCGGTACTCAGCTTGTATCCCCTGCTGGCTTATCCGGTTGAGTGCGCAGTTCACAGCGATCCGATAGATCCAGGTTCCGAACGCGGAACGCCCCTGGTAGCTCTCCAATCGTTGATACCCACGCAGAAAGGCTTCCTGCACAATTTCCTCGGCATCTGCTTCGTTGCCGATAATTCGAAACGCCACCCGAAAGACAGTCCCGCTGTGAGCGCGGACAAGCGCGCCGTAGGCTTCCTTGTCCCCGGCCAAGACGGCCCGGACAATCGAGTGATCGCTTCCCAGCATTCAGCACCTTAGACAGCGGTCAGGCGTTGCGGTTAGGAGAATATTGTGCGCGAACTTATTCAGCCTTGTTTTGAGCTCAGTGTGGCCGATTCGTCCCCAAAAATCGCCCCAGGGTCCAGGGCATGCCTGGTCGGTCCGGTCTCGAAAGACGACGTCGACGTGCCTCTCAAACATGCATTCGATGAGCGGGCGGCATTTATGCGTCAAATAGCATGGCCGGTGCCCGAGTCTCGCGCTGGAGGCCTTCATGGTATCGAGGGCGCTTGGGTTCGCGCGAAACGGTTGAGCAAGGTTGTTCAAGCATTTCGCTCTTGATGACAAACATCCGGCCCGGCATCGCGTGCGTTCGCTCGCCCGGGACGAGAATCCCGATCAGGTTGACCGGATCGGCTCCGGCTAGGGTCATTTCGCCTTTGAACTCCTGGTTCCTGATTGCCCGCAAACTATCCAGCACTTCAGGAAGAGCAAATTGCTCTCCACCAAAGCCGCTGACGAAGCGGCCGCCACGAACCAAGCCCCGATCTTCGAGACGGCGAAACATCCGCAGCAGAATTCCCCAGCGGGGAATATTTGATTCCTGCACGAGCAGGTCTCGGAACACGATCCCGTACCGGTTGAGAAGCATGCGCGCAGCCGATTCAATGGCGATGTCGTTGCAGCGGGCCTGCTCGATCGCATCCTCGGGCGTCGGAGCATCCGTACGGAACAGTGACCACCTCCCGGCAGCACTCCGGACCTTGCGGTAAGAGTTTGCCGCACGCCGACGATCCGGATCAATCATTGACCGAAGCTGATCAAATCCGTCGGCGGCAGCCAGCCCGGCCGCGGCGAGCTCCCATAAAGCATGTTGGACCTCGATGGAACTCAAGCCAAGCCTCCGCTCGAGCTCTTCAGCGAAGCAGGCCCCCCTCTTCTTCTGAGATTCCCATATCCGCAGAGCGTTCGGTGTAAGAGCGCGGGTCAGTTGTGTTTCATCGACTGCCTGTTCACGAAGTGCAAGATCCAGCCACGCCGCGGAGTCACGCAGATAGAACGTGATGGGAGAGGCATTGGTCGGGATGACACGCTGCGGGCCGTTTCCGTATCCTTCGTGAAAAGCGGGATGTGGTGAAACGCGCCCCCAACCGACGACGCCCGACAGACAAAGCTGATCGAGCCAGCGGGGATCATAGTTTGCGACGCGCGATGGGAGAATCGTCTTCTCCCACTCAACCGCGGGCGCTTCAAATCCCTCCAGTTTTGAGATCGCACCAAGCAATCCGTCCTCGCCCGAAACCTGCGTCTGCGGAGCAAGGTGCTGCCATCCAAGCAGCCACTGCATAAACTTCGCAGGTGAAACCGGTTCCACCTGCCGCCGACGCGTAGCTATCGTCAATTTGTGAATGCGCTGCAGGATTCGGCGTTCACACCATTCCGTGTCGAGTTCGCCGACGGCTGCGGTTCGTTCGAAACTGCCACGCATCAAGAGTCCCTGGGTCTCTAGCGATAGAAATGCCTGGTGAACCATTCTCGGATCAAGCGAAAAATTGTTCGCAAATCCGTTGGTGGTCACGGGACCGAGAATCTGGATCCACCCTTGAACGCACTTGCGAAGCGCGTCTTCTCGCAACTCAACCTGTGTGCTTGCATCAGCGCACAAAGCATCTACGAATGCGACGCGCTCGCTTGCAACCCAGCACTCCAATCCCTTGTGTTGCAGCGTCTGCGCGCGGCCGCCGCATACGAGACGCTCAAATAGGTCAGGCCAATGCTGGGAGCGTTCTTCATCGATCATGGAGAGCGGCAGCAGGACAACACTCATCAACAGATCGTGCAACTCGTGGTGATCGCGAATATCGGGCCAGCACTCGGATCGGACTGTCGCAATGGCTGCAATGTCCAGCCCTCCGGGCTGTTCGAGAACGCTCGGAGGAATGCTGCGGTTGAGTGACACGGCGCGTGCTCTGCGTTCTTCGAGTCCAGCTTCGTCGAGAAATGCATAGGGATTTGCGTTGATCAGTTCGTGCGCAAACTGCGATGGGACCGGAGTATCAACAGCGAGGCAGTGGATGCTTCCATCCTGAATTCCGCGCAGTACGGCCAGCAGACCATCCAGATCCATCGCTTCCTGCAGGACGTCCTGCATCACCTCCCTGACTAGCGGGTGGTTTGGAATCTGGATGTCGCCCTCAATATTTTCAAAGCACGCCGCCGCTTGCGGGAAGACGCTCGCCAGGAGATCTTCTGAACGCGTACGCTGCACCTGTGGAGCGATGCGCTTGCCTTTCGAGTTCCGCAGCAGTTGGAGGCTTCGACCGGCCGCCCAGCGCCATCGAGTCTTGAATACGGGGGCAGCAAGCGAGGCTTGTTCCAGCAAGGACCTGGTTGTGATTTCAGTCAGAAACTGAAAAACGTCGGAGAGTGGAAAGCTGTGCTGCTCGGCGAGAGAAATGTTGATCCCGTTGTCCGTGGCTGCTGCCTGGAGTTCGAAATTGAATCCGCGGCAGAACCGCTTCCGCAAAGCCAATCCCCAGGCCTTGTTGATGCGCCCGCCAAAAGGAGCGTGAAGAATCAACTGCATTCCCCCGCCCTCATCGAAGAACCGCTCTGCGATGATAGTTGTCTTCGAAGGTACAGCCCCGAGAACAGCGCGCCCAGTAACGATATACGTAATGAGCTGTTGCGCACCCCACTGGCAGATTCCGCATTGTTCCATCAGCCAGGCGGCGGTAGATACGACCTCCGGCTGCGCCGGTGAAATGTACTCCGGCGAGATGCTTTGCGTGCGCCGCGAGATTTCGTTTCGTAATTCGCTGACGCCATCAGAGAGAACTTCCGTGCGCTGCGGCGCCTCTCCTGTCCAGAACGGCACACTGGGCGGCGCTCCGTGCGCATCCTCAACATGGACTTGCCCTGCCGCTTCGATCCTTTGCACGCGCCAGCTTGCGTTCCCGAGAAGGATCACGTCGCCAGGACTTGAATCGACCGCGAAGTGTTCGTCCAGCGTTGCGATCTGAATGTTGTCCGGCTGGAGGATCACGTTGAACAATGCAGTGTCCGGGATCGCACCGCCGTTCGAAATGGCAATCATGCGCGCACCGCGACGGGGATGCAATTCTCCGTGTATCCCGTCATGCATCAGGTATGCGCCGTACCGTCCGCGGCTCGATTCGATTCCGTTCGCAAGAATCCCGACGATTTCTTCGTACTCCTCCCAGGTGAGATTCCGATATGGATAAGCACGGCGCAGAACCTCGTACAAAGATTCCTTTCGCCACGGTTCAGCCCCGCACGCAGCGACGATTTGTTGCATCAGAACATCGATCGGCTGTGGCGGAATTTCAATCCGGTCCAACTCACCTTTGCGCAACTTGCGGACCAAGGCCACCTGCTCAAGCAAATCGTCACGTGTCGTTGCAAACAAGCGACCTTTGGGTCTGGCTCCGCGCCAGTGGCCCGCGCGGCCAACTCTCTGCAAGGTGACTGAAATCGATCGCGTGGTCGAGATCTGGCAGACGAGATCGATGTTCCCGATATCGATGCCGAGTTCAAGAGATGCTGTCGCGACCAGGATCTTGATTCCTCCGCGCTTCAAACGCCTTTCGGCATCCAGACGAAGCATGCGCGACAGCGAACCGTGATGCGCACCTACATTTTCAGTGCCGAGGCGTTCCGCAAGTGCGAATGAAACTCGCTCGACAAGCTTGCGCGTGTTCACAAAGACAAGCGTGGATCGATGAGTCTTAGTGCATGCCGCGAGTTTGTCGAAAATCTCTTCCCACATGACCTGAGAGGTTACTGACGTCAACTCATCGCTCGGAACCTCGATCGCGATGTCCATCTCCCGCTTCTGCCCAATCTGCACGATCGTTGCCGGCGCGCGGCGCGGAGCGCTTCCGGTCAGGAACTCAGCCACAAGCTCGATAGGATTCTGTGTTGCCGAAAGGCCAATGCGTTGAGGCGGGTTCATCAACCCCGTGATGAATGCACCGGGAGAAAGCCGGTTTTCACCACACACCAGGGCATCCAGCCGTTCGAGCGACAACGCAAGGTGAGCACCGCGCTTGTCGTCGGCTACCGCATGGATCTCGTCCACGATCACGGTTTCAACGCACCTAAGATGTTCCCGGCTTCGCTTTGATGTGAGAAGAATGTAGAGAGACTCAGGCGTCGTCACCAGGATGTGGGGAGGATTGCGCAGCATCGAAGCGCGTTCCTTCTGCAATGTATCGCCTGTACGAACTGCGGTGCGGATCCCCATGGAGAGATAGCCGCGCTCGAGCGCCAGCTCCTGAATTTCGCGCAACGGCTCTTCAAGGTTTTTCTGGATGTCATTGGAAAGCGCTTTAAGGGGAGAAACGTATACAACCTGTGTGGTCGGTCGGAGTGTGCCATCGAGGGATCGGCGAAACAGCCGATCAATGCAGACGAGAAAGGCTGCCAGCGTCTTGCCTGACCCTGTGGGCGCCGAGATCAGCGTCGGCTTGCCGGCCAATATGCTTGGCCAGCCAAAAACCTGCGGCTCGGTAGGCGTGCCGAACCGTGTGACAAACCATTCCTGAGTGATGGGGTGAGCCCAGGAGAGCTCATAGGGGAAGCCCATGAGGCATTCTAGACTGTTCGCCTTTTGTTTGCCTTACTTCTTTTTCACCGTCACGCGATTTTCTGAACCCATTGACCTCGCCAAGCTGGCGCCTCAAAAGCATCCGCGAAATACTGCGTCTCGTGCACTACCTTACCGTTGCGGAATTCCATAATGCTCACTGTGTACGCTGGCCGCCCATCGTAGGTGATGATGTACTCCGTAACCCAAAGATCGCCTTTCCCGAGCATTCGCCGGACGTTGAAGCCTGAGGGCTTGCCAGGATGATGACTCCGCAAGGACTGCAAATTGCTTCTCCCCAGGATTCGCTCGCCTGATTGAGGATAATCGCAGATGGCATCGTCATCGTAGATTTCGTGCTCCGCGTTCAGGTCCCCGACTGCAGACGCATGCCAATGCGCATTCAAGATTTCCCGGATCTGCTCGTCATCCATGATTGCTCCTGCCGAATCTCGATTTGAATAAGCATTTTCCGCGCGAACAGCGGCGAAACTGTTCAATTAGTTATAACTCCGGCAACACCGCAATACAGCGTGTTGATCAACGAGTAATTTCTCTCTAGCGCTTGCTCGATTGGCATACAACTTTATGCCGGTGACTGCTTTGGCAACCTTGCCTAAAGCCCGATATTTACTCTGGATGAAGCCGACGCTTTGAGCGTACTCTCATTTGCGGGGGATTTAGCCCGAGGACTGCTTCCCAACCTGCTTTCCCCAAAATGTCTTCGGCTGTTCCCACCCACCTCGGATCGAATATCGAGTTCTTATTTGTACGGTTGTATCGGGTTTACCGGACAGATGCAGGTCCGGACAAAACCCTGCGGCGGCCAACTCACTGTCTTTAACCAGATCGCTAGTGAATACGTAGCGAAAAGGAGATTCCGGTTAAAACATCGACGACCTTCGAGTTGTGAACGAGTGGCGCGAGGATGGTTTGCCGGAACAGGGGTCTTGAGCCGGATTTGCTGATCAATTAAGGAGGCTCCAAATGACGCAACGCAAAATGATGAGGCTCGTCAGCGGTTTTATGTTTGCCCTCTTCGTGCTCGGATTTTCCGACGCTCTCTTAGGACAGGCGGTGAGCGGCACGCTGCTCGGTACGGTCACGGACTCGACGGGGAAAGTAGTCCCCAATGCCCAGGTCACGATCGTTCTCACGGGGCAGAGCACCAAATATGCAACGCTCACCAATGGGAGCGGAGACTATACCGAACCCGACCTTCCTTCCGGGACCTACGCGGTCACGGTTGTCGCACAAGGTTTCAAGAAAGAAACCCGCCAGAACATCGCCCTTGCTACAAACAACACGACGCGCGTGGATATAACCCTGGACCCGGGCAGCGCAACGGAAACAGTAGAAGTCACGACGGCGCCTCCGGAACTCCAGACCGACCGCGCCGACATCTCCAGCACGATCGAGCAAGGCCAGATCGGCAGTCTCCCCCTCAGCAGTGGCAACAGCTTTCAGTCCTTGCTGAATACTGTGCCGGGCATGGCGCCTATCGTCTTCAACAACTCGCAGTTCTACAACGCCAATAACGATCTTTCCACGAACTCGAATGGCCAGTCCTCTTACGTCAACCTGTACCAGATCGAGGGTATCGACGACGACCAGCGTACTGGCATTCACATCATCCTCGTTCCACCCGCAGCTGCAATTCAGAACGTGGACATTACCACCAATAACTTCGAAGCGGAATTTGGACGCGCGGTGGGAACTGTGGTCAATGTGACGCTCAAGTCAGGCTCCAACTCGTTTCATGGGTCAGCCTTCCAGAACATGGAAAACAACGGCGTCAATGCCCGCAATTACTTCGCAGCCGGACCCAATGGTCGTCTGGTCTACAACTACACGGGCGGATCGCTGGGTGGCCCGATTCTCAAAAACAAGCTCTTCTTCTTCGGCGACTTTCTTCGCACCTCGGATCACGAATCCGGTACGACGATCGCGACCATTCCGTTCTATAACGTGGTCAATGGCAACCTCGATCTAAGCAAATACTCCGGGCAGGTTTACGATCCGAATACCGGCGATACGGCAGACTGCGTGGGTACCGCTGCCAACAATGCCTGCGGGACTGGTCGCGTGCCATTCGCAGGCAACCTCATTCCCATGACGAATCCTGGGCTCAGCCCAGTCGCCTTAGCCGCCCTGCAGGACCTGGATACCCTCGCCAGAAATCCCAAAACGAATCTCTCGGCGGCTGCATACATTGCTGGGGCAACGACAAACAATTTTTCGTCGAATCTCCCCTTCAGCAAAGATGCCATCAGCTACGACATCAAGTCGGACTACACGATAACTCAGAAGGATCACCTGAGCGGCCGTTTCAGCCACCAGAGTACGACCACGTACCAGGCGCCACTCTTCGGCTCCTTCCTTGGTGGGCCCGCAAACGGAGGATTTGAAGCGACCGGAATCGCAGCTGCCTATAGCACCGGTTTCAACTTCGACCATGTCTTCTCGCCAACCCTGTTTACCGAAGTGCGCGTCGGTCTCGCCCATCTGCGTAATTCGGCGCAGCAGACGGACTATGGAAAGAATGACGCGACAACACTTGGTATCCCCGGCAATGGTCCCAACGGAACCGACCAGACTGCCACGAGCAGCGGGCAGGTGGCCTTCGCGGCAAATGTCTTCTCGTCCCCGCTAATCGGTTATTCGGCGTCACTGCCCTGGTTGCGTGCCGAATCCAACATCGACTTTGCCAACAACTGGACCAAGATTCTCGGCAACCACACGCTGAAAGGGGGCGCCGACATTCGCCGAGTCCGCGACGATCTTCTGCAGGGAAATAACAACGCAGCTGCCGGACAGTTCTATTTCCAGGAAAATACGACTTCCGCGCCGGGTGCGACCACATTCAACGGCAGCGCCACCGGGGAGGCCAACGACATGGCCAGCATTGTGTTCGACGTTCCCTATAAGGTTGGCCAGGATACCAACAGCACCTTCCCCTGCTACCGCCAGACCTGGCTCTTCTTCTTTGCCTCCGATAAGTGGCAGGTTGGTCCGAAGTTGACTCTGGATCTTGGCTTGCGCTATGAACTCTACCCACCGGCCACGCCGCGCAAGGCGGGCGGCTTCGTCAACTACAACCCAACCGACGATTCACTCGTTGTCGCAGGCGAAGACGGCAACCCTTCCAACCTCGGGATGCAAACCGACTACACAAACCTTGCTCCCCGCGTCGGACTGTCCTATCGTGTATCGGAGCGGACCGTTCTTCGCGCCGGATTTGGCATTAGCTATGTGCCGTTTGTTGACAACAGCTACGCGTATAACTATCCCATCAAGACCAGCACCGGCTACACCAACACACCCACATATGGACCAGCCCTTAACCCCGTGGGCGGTGTCATCAATTTCGTAACCGGCATACCCGCAACCCCAACGGTGACTTTTCCATCGAACGGTGTCCTCGTGGAGAGCGCAGCCAACGGGACCATCGGACTGTCGAATCTTTATATTCCCCTCAACTTCAAGAATGCCTCTGTGGACTCGTGGAACTTGGCGCTGGAGCAGGCTCTCCCCAGGAACACATCACTGCAAATCGCGTATGTTGCTAATCACGGCACGCGCATCGACATCGCGCAGAATATCAACCAGCCCAGAATCTACGGCCAGAGCGGCTCATACGATCCTTTCAAGATTGCCTTTGGAAAAACTGCATCGGTGACACAATACTTCCTTGGCTTTTCCAGCAACTATGAGTCGCTGCAAACCCAGCTTACTCGTCGCTTCAACAACGGCCTGGCATTTAACTCCGCATTCACCTGGGGCAAGGCGCAAGGCTATGCGACCAGCCCGCAGGATGGAAATGTCTTGTTTTGGAGCGGCGACTTGCGCCGCAACTACAACCTGCTTGACTTCGACCGAAAAAAGAATTTCGAGCAGACAGTTACTTATGAATTGCCGGCCGGGCGCGGTCACCGTCTTTTCGGTTCGGGCATCGGTGCCTATACTCTGGGCGGGTGGAAGACTTCGGCAACCATTGGAATGCTCTCCGGCTTGCCTTTTACGATTTCAACAACCAGCGCGACTCCGGGAACAACCCAGACTGTCAATCAGACGGGCAGTTTCGTGGTCACGCATAAAGTTGCCGGCGGCAAGAATCCTGCAGTTCCCTGGTTCAATCCAGCCGCTTTTGCCGCGCCACCAGCCTGCGTGGCGTATTCCGCCAGCAATCCTAAGCCATGCGCAGTCGGGAATACGCAACGCAACCAGTTCCGTGGCCCTGGGTACTTCTCCGACAACGTGTCCATCTTCAAAAATTTCCCAATCTTCCGCGAGTCCTCGCTTGAGGCCCGCTTCGATGCTTTCGACATGTCCAATACTCCCGCATTCGGCCAGCCCAACGGAACTCTCGGGTCGAATCTTGGCAAGATCACGGGCACCCTGGGCAGCGGCGTTGGCAATGTCAACGGCGTCGCCAGTTCTCGTGTGCTTGAGGCATCGGTTAAGATAAGCTTCTGAGTCTATCCCGGGCACATTGCCAAATCAGGCGGCTTTTCCTGCCGCCTGGTTTGGCAACTGCTGGGAAGGGGTTGACCCTTCCAATTCATCAGGAGAACCACAACACAGGTTGCCGAATAGCATGATTGCGAATTATCTCCGGTACCTGCGGATCAGGATCGAGCCGTTTCCAGAGGTCGAGGTACGCAGAATTGCGGTAAGCGAGACCCGCAAAGAACAGACTCGGCTGACGCACCGGCAGATCGTCGAAGTATTGGATATCGTGACGGTACGGCCACGATCGCTTGTTTGTGATAAACGGCGTCATGAAGCGAAAGCAGTTGGCTAGCCCGCATCCGTCCGGCAACGCGAAGTCCCACAGATTGCGCGATTCGGTCGAGAGCACGTGCGCGAGCATTCCAAGCGCGTCGAGATTAAAAAGCGAATAGCCGTAGGGTTTCGTGCGGGCCAGTTCCAGTGGGAAGCTGCCGTCCGCCGCGACTTGTGTTGGGATGATCGCGTTCTGGAAGCGATCGCGAAGTCCGGGCAGCGCATCGTCATCGCCTGCCAGGAGTGCAAACGCCACAGCCTGCAAAAGCCAACAGGAGCCATGATTGTTTTTGGCGTCGCGCTCGTTCTGGCCCGGATCGGAGGTTTGCATCCAGTTCAGATATTCTGCGAACCAGTGTCGGACTCCCTGCCAGTCGGTTTCTGAAAGTGCGCCGCCATTGTGAAGAACGATTGTTGCCTGCGCCACTTCGACTAAGTGCAGCGTATCGATGATGCCCCAGCTGCGCCCGGTGGTGACGCCGTGCACCGCCTGCGCATATTGGAGATTTGGATCCATGCGTGTCGCAGGTTCAATGAACCAGGCGCGCAGATGAGCGGCGGCGTGCGCTGCGAAGTCCTTGCGCTTCGTGAGCAGCCACGCTGCCGCAAGAGCCGGCATCTGAATGCTTAGGCGAATCAGGAGCAAGCGGTGAGCATTAAAGTTGGCGGGATTGGATTCGCCGTCGCGATTAATGCAGGGACCGCGTGGATCTTTCGGGTTAGCCCAGAAGTAGTCAGCTTCGGAGAAATAGTCGTGGAGACCGCCGGCGCTGCGCGGAGCAGGTGCGGAAACGATTGTCCGGGGTGGTTCTTGAAGATATACTCCGGCGGCGCGCAATACACGCGGCCTCTCAAGTGCCTCGATAGTTGCGCGTGACTGCTCGGGAATATCCTCGCCTGAGCCAAAGGCGGATCGACCCGCGATGAGAGCTGCAGAGCTCAGCGAGATAAAATCGCGGCGCGAAAACTAGGGCATTGTTGATCCTCGCTGGCCTTCTCTTTAGCTCACTTTCCAGCCACTTGCGAAAGCTCGGAGCCCGCAAGCAGGAACGCACCCACACCATAGACGTAGCTCGACGAGGGCTTGAATTTGCCTGGCTCGCCGCCGATGGGTTGAATGGAACCGAGCCTGCCATCTACATAAACATGTGTCAGCATTCCTGCCCAGGACTTCTTTACCACGGGCAGATATTTCTTGCGATCGAGAAGCTTGTGGTGAATGCCCCACGCCATGGCATAGGTAAAGAAACCCGAACCGGAAACTTCAGGATTCGGATAGGAGTCAGGATCAAGCAGACTGGCGCGCCACAGGCCGTCGGACTGCTGCAGACTCGCGACCCGTTCGGCCATATCCTTGAATTGCTTTTCATACTTCGCGCGGTCAGGATAATCCGCGGGCATGCGCTGGAGAACAAAGGCCAGTCCCGCCAAAACCCACCCATTGCCGCGCGACCAGAAGACTTTCTGTCCGTTGGCTTCATGCATTGTGAAGAAGCGGTCATCGCGGAAATACAGGTGTTCGGCTGGATCGTACAGTGATCCGGAGGTAAGCCACCACTCCCGATTCATGAAGTCGAGGTAGCGGCGATCGCTAGTCGCCACAGACAACTGGGCCAGCACCGGCGGCGCCATATAAAGAGCATCGCACCACCACCAGAGCTGTTTTTGTGGATCGTCGGGCCGGGCAAGCAGTTTATCCAGGACCTCGCGGGTGCGGGCGATCTCATCCGCCTTGTGATCTTCGGCATAAAAGGCGAGATAGGTAAGGCCCACGGCTTCGTCATCGGCGTGCGCAAAACGCGGGCCAAGCTCCCAATGGTTTTCGCGTGCGACCTGGAGAACGCGTTCGTGATAACGCCTGTCACCTGTGGTGCTCGACGCAGCAAGAAGGCCGTCATAGAGCGCCGCGAACGTCCACTGAATGTTGTAGCGCCCCTCAGAGTGCTGCACTTGCCAGTCCGCAACCTTCTTCATCGCCTTGAGAATTGCCGGGCGCTTCAGGCTTGGCGACAGATCGGTGGCGAGACGGCCGGGGTCGTCGGGCTCGTCGCCTGCCGCTGTGCGCTCATCGATGACTGGAGCGGGGTTTTGTGCGAATGCGGGAACGGAGTCTAAAGCGACGATGGACAGGATAAAGATGGCCAGGAAAGATATTTTCATGAACCTCCTCGCGGTGAACTGCTGATAGCTAGTGTATAGAGTCATCTGTCATGAAGCCTCCGAAACAACCCATGACACCGGTCCAGCGAACTCGCTAATCTGTTTTGTATATGGCGGAGCGCAGCCCCGGCTATTGGCTTCACTGGTTGTTCGACTCCCGCGCTGGCATCCCCGGTCGGTTGGTGTCGCGCTGGATATTTCTGCGGGCACTGGCCGCCATCTACTTCTCGGCATTTTATTCGCTGCTGTTTCAGATC
The DNA here is from genome assembly GCA_963838295.1 of uncultured Acidobacteriaceae bacterium. Classification (GTDB taxonomy): domain Bacteria; phylum Acidobacteriota; class Terriglobia; order Terriglobales; family Acidobacteriaceae; genus Telmatobacter. The sequence continues at coordinate 772,494 of CAWIQS010000013.1, read as the reverse complement.
AAGGGAATAATCGGGCCGGAAGGCATTCAGCCTGCGCGCGATTATCTCGCCGCAGTGGCCCAGCAGTTTCCTGTGACGAAGTTCTGGTTCGCACCCACACTCTTCTGGATTTCTTCAAGTTCGCACGCACTGATGATCGTGACGTGGATCGGCTTGGCTGCTTCGATCGTTGCGTTTGTGAATCTGTGGCCGCGGCTCAGCTTTTTCGTCTGCTTCGTCTGCTTTCTTTCGTTTGTCTCGGCCGCGAATGAATTTTCCAATTACCAGTCCGACGGCATGCTGCTGGAGGCCGGATTCATCTCCCTCTTTTTCGTCCCGCGAGGCCTGATGCCGGGACTGGGCGCGGCAACGCCGCCCTCGCGCGCCAGCTTGTTCCTTCTGCAATGGGAGTGGTTTCGCATCTACTTTGAATCGGGCATGGTCAAACTGGTCAGCGGCGACCGCCAGTGGCGGACGCTGACCGCCATGGACGAGTACTACCAGAACGGCCCGCTGCCCACCTGGATCGGATGGTATGTCCAGCATCTGCCGCACTGGTTTCAGGCCGGGAGCGCGGCCGGCACGCTGGTGCTTGAGCTGGCAATCGTGTGGATGCTGTTCCTTCCACGCCGTGTGCGCATCCTCTGTTTCTTCATCGTCACGCCGTGGGAAATTGGCGTGATTCTGACGGCGAATTACACGTTCCTGAATTACCTCGTTCTTGTACTCGGATGCCTCCTTCTCGACGACAGGTTTTTACAGCGGGTCGTGCCCGCACGCTTTCGGAGTGCAGTGGCTGGCGGCGTTGAAGTTTCAAGTGCGAAGATGTCGCTGGATGATGAGGAGACGGTTGACGGTGGAACTGAAGAGGCGAACGATCACAGCACGCGCGGACGCATTCCGCGAACACTCGGCGGCCATTTCAGCGCGATTCGGCTCGCCGTTGCCGCGGTCATGCTCACGTGGATTTTCTATGACACAACGGCGGAAATGATCGGGATTCCTTTCCGCAGTCTGCCGCTCCCCACCACGCCGATCGAAATGCTTGAGCACTTGCGCATCGCCAACCAGTACGGGCTGTTCGCCGTGATGACCAGCGGGCGATACGAGATCGAATTCCAGGGTTCCAATGACGGCGCGACCTGGACTCCATACCCATTCCGAAACAAGCCGCAGGCGTTGAACGAGGCTCCGCGCATCTACGCTCCGTATCAGCCGCGTTTCGACTGGAACCTCTGGTTCGCGTCGCTTGGCGACTGGCGGCAGGATGATCTTGTTCCGCTGACCGAAGAACGGCTGCTCGAAAATGACAAGGATGTGCTCGATCTTTTACGGGCCAATCCATTTTCACAAGCGCCGCCCCGCTACGTGCGCGCCGTTTTATGGCAATACTGGTTCACCACGCGCGAGGAAAAGCGCACAACGGGAAACTGGTGGCGAAGACAACTTCTTGGGCTCTACGCACCCGTACTTACCCGGACGCCGGAAGGCCGGCCCGCTGTGGTCCAATGGCCTGACGAACTTTCCACGCATGATTGATCTGGGAGAATGATTGAATGAAGCGTGCCTATGTCATCGGATCGGGCCCCAACGGTCTGTCGGCGGCGATTGTGCTGGCGCAGGCCGGCATCGACGTCGAGGTCTTCGAAGCGGAGGCTGTGCCGGGTGGCGGAGCACGTACGCTGCCGTTGACCCTGCCGGGTTTTCTGCACGACTTTGGTTCGGCGGTCCATCCCCTGGGAGCCGGATCGCCCTTCTTCACCACACTTCCTCTCGCCGAATACAGACTCAGATGGATCCATGGCGACGCGCCAATGGCGCATCCCCTCGACGATGGAACCGCCGTGATGCTGGAGCGCAATATCGCCGATCAGGACAGGGAATTCGGGTCCGATGCGCAGGCCTGGCGCAGTCTCGTAATGCCGCTGGTCGATCAGTGGGACAGGTTTGCCGAGGAGTCACTTGGTCCTGTGCTGCGCATTCCGCGGCATCCGTTGTTTATGGCGCGCTTCGGCGTTTCGGCGTTTCAGCCAGCCAGGCGCATTGCAACGCATCGTTTTACGCAGCCCCGCACACGGGCGCTCTTCGCAGGGCTCGCCGCTCATTCCTTTCTCAGCCTCGACGACGCGCTCAGTTCTGCCGTTGCTCTGGTGCTTGGCGCAGCCGCGCACAAGGTTGGCTGGCCTGTCCCGCAGGGGGGATCGCAAAGCATTACCAATGCGCTCATCGGTCATCTGCAAAGGCTCGGCGGCAAGGTCTACACCTCGTGCCGTGTTAACCCGGAAATATTTCACAAATTGAACGCACCGCAGGTGGGAATGCTGTTCGATACCTCGCCGCGACAGCTTGTCGGCATCGCCGGCGATCGTCTCACAAACGGTTTCCGCGGCCTGATGGAACGCTTCAAACCTGGACCGGGAGTCTTCAAAATTGACTACGCTCTCTCGCAGCCTGTGCCGTGGCGTGCGGCAGAGTGCAAACGCGCCATCACCGTTCATCTCGGGGGTTCCTTTGAAGAGATTGCAGAGGCGGAGGACGCGGTATTGAAGGGCCAGCATCCGGAACGGCCTTTCGTGCTCACAGCTCAGCCATCGCCCTTCGACCCGAGCCGCGCACCGCAGGGGCAGCATACCTTGTGGGCTTACTGTCATGTGCCCAACGGATCTACGGTCGATATGACAGATCGCCTCGAAGCACAGATCGAGCGTTTTGCGCCCGGCTTTCGCGATTGCATCTTGGCGCGGAATTCTTCGAACACGGCGACGCTCGAACGCATGGATGCGAACCTGCTCGGCGGCGACATCAGCGGCGGAGCGATGACAATGAAGCAGTTTCTGCTGCGCCCGTCTGCGCTAACCTATGAAACGAGTGCGCCGAATCTGTTTATTTGTTCTTCATCCACGCCGCCGGGCGGCGGAGTCCACGGCATGTGCGGTTTCCGAGCCGCCAAAGTTGCCATGCGCAGAATGCGATTCCAACAATAGCTTCGCGATTCTTTGGCCTTCTGCACCCGGTTTCAGCCTGCGCGCTTCGAGTCACATCCGCATTGGTTTCTATTTGATCTCCACTTCGTCGATCGTGAATTGAAACTTCCCCGGCTCCTGCACGCGGATGAATCCAATTCCGCTGATGTCGCTGCCATCCGTCTCAAACGTTGAGAACGGAAAGGTGTACTGCTTCCACTCCGAACCCGCTGTAAATGACGTCATCGCCGGCGCTTCGCCGCTCTGGCCGCTGCGCGCCTCGGTCAGGAAGATCAGCGTATAGGTCTGGCCGTCTCCCTTCGCCCAGAAACTGATGCTGTTCTTCTTCGACAGGTTGACGGGCTTCATAGGCGCGGGCCCAGGCGAAAAAAGCGCGCCGGCAAAGACGAACGGTCCACCTGGAACCAATTCGCCAGTGACTTGCATTGCGCTTTTCGTTCCAGCCGCTCCAGGCTCAACCACGTCGAGTTTCGAATTCGATTTCCCCCCGTTCATCGTGTCGCTCGCCGGAATCCACACGCCATACGAGGCGGCGACCTTGCCTCCGTCGAAGTTGCTTACCATATTGTTTTCTGAGCCGGCTGGGACCGGAGCCATTGCTGCTGGTTTTCCAGTCTCTCCACCGGCACCAGTGACAGTCAGTTTCACGGTCGTCGTTTTGTCGGAACTCGGTCCAACCATCATGTCGAAGACGCCGGGTTCCACGACGCGATGCATGTCGATGTTCAGGATCGACAGCATCTCCGGCGTCACGGTGAAGGTCACGGTGCGCTTTTCGCCCGGCTTCAGCGTGATGCGCTCGAATCCCTTCAACTGCATCACCGGCTGCGTGACCGACGCCACGCGCTGATGAATGTAGAACTGCGGAACCTCGTCTCCTTCGCGCCTGCCGGTATTGGTAATGTCGACGCTGACCTTTGCCGTGCCCGCCTGCATCATCTGCTGCGGTTCAACCTTCAGGTTGTCAAACTTGAACGTTGTGAAGCTCAGACCGTAGCCGAAAGGAAACAGCGGCCGACGTGTCGAGAATTCGTAGCCGCGATTCGCCGACGGTTTGTGGTTGTAGTAGTCCGGCAGCGCGCCCACCGTATGCGGAAACGTGATCGGCAATTTTCCGCCGGGATTTGCATCGCCGAAAAGCACGTCGGCCGCAGCCGTGCCGCCCTCTTCGCCGAGATAGAAGCCTTCGAGAATTGCAGGAGCATGTTCAGCGATGTAGTTGACCGACAGCGGCCGGCCGTTCAGCAAAAGCACGACCACCGGCTTGCCAGTCTCCACAACGGCCTTCACCAGGTCGTTCTGCGCACCGAGAAGGTCGAGAGAATCGCGATCGCCGAGGTGGTTCTCCGCCCACGCTTCGCGGTTGGTGCTCTCGTTTTCGCCGACCACGAGAATCGAAACGTCGGCTTTCTTTGCCGCATCCACCGCCGCTTGGATCGAATCCGTCTGCGTCTTCGTATCGACGAGTTGCACATCGTTTGCCCACCAGCCGCGGAAACCCTGCGGTGCGGTCGTGATCTTGCAGCCTTCCGCGTACAGCACCTTGATCCTATCGCCGACCTTGGCCTTGATGCCGTCAAGCACGCTCACTCCGTAGCCGGGGTCGCGGCTATATCCGCCCAGATGAACATCGGCGGCATTCGGACCAATGACGGCAATTGACTTCAGCTTCGTCATGTCCAGCGGCAGCAGATTCTTGTCGTTCTTCAGCAGCACGATAACCTTGCGCGCTGCTTCCGCAGCCAGTTTCTTGTGCTCGGGACTGTTGTTGACCTTCTCTGCGTAATCAGGATCGACAAAGGGATTGTCGAACAGTCCCAGTCGAAATTTTGTCGCCAGTAAGCGCGCAACTGCGCGGTCGACCTCGCTCTCGGGCACCAGGCCCTGCTTGACCTGGTCGACAAGCGTGCTGTAAACGGTGCCTTCGGACAAGTCGTAGTCGATACCAGCCGCAAGTCCCTGCCGTGCCGCGTCCGCAAAGTTGTATGCCACGTGATGTGTGTCCACGAGCATTTGCAGCCCATCGCCGTCAGAAGCCAGGTACCCGTCGAATCCCCACTCCTGGCGCAATACCTTGTCAAGTAGCCAGTGATTGATATGGTTAGGCACGCCGTCGATTTCGTTATACGACGCCATCACGCTACCTACATGCGCCTCTTGCACGGCCGCCTGAAAGGGAACGAGGTAGGTCTCGCGAATTACGCGCTCTGAAATGTTGCCCGGCGCAGTGTTGGTGCCGCCCTCGGGCACGCCATGCACCGCGAAATGCTTCGCTGTTGCCAGCACATGATGGCGGTCAATACTGTACGCGTCGCCCTGCAGGCCCTCAATGGCCGCGACGCCCATGCGCGAAATCAGGTAGGGGTCCTCGCCGTATCCTTCTTCTGTTCTGCCCCAGCGTGGATCGCGTGCCATGTCCAGAACCGGTGAGAAAACTTGCCCCGAGCCACGCGAACCGGCCTCATCGCCAACAGCCGTGAACACCCGCTTCACCAGCGCCGGATCGAAGGTCGCTGCCAGCCCCAGTGCCTGCGGAAAACTCGTGCTGCCGTATTCCATGTACCCGTGCAGAGCCTCGCCGAGAAACATCGCCGGGATACCGAGGCGCGACTTCTCGCGCAGGTAGCGCTGCACACCATTACGGAGAATCGCAGCCTGGCGCGGAGTAAACTTCACCTCCGCCCCCCACTCAGCTGACAGCGTCTTGCGTGCCGTTTCGCTCGTGAACGTGCCGGTCGGATCGATGACCTCGATCTTCGCGTCCCAGCCGCCCGTGAGCTGATAGACCTTTTCTTCGAGCGTCATGCGCGGCAACAGGTCGGCAACGCGGTCGGCGATGGGCAGTCTCGCGTCTTTGTACCGCGGAGAAGCCGTCGAGGGGGCAGCCTTTTCCTGCGCGCCAGCGCCCAGGGTGAAAACAACCAGTCCGAACATCAGGCTCGAAAGCAACAACTTTGAGGGATTGCGCATGGGTAGAGTCATGGTATTTGCAGGCGTCCTCGATCCTTTCGGGTGTACGGCGTGACATTCTATCTGACCTACGCACCACATGTATGTGCGGTTCAAAATCTCGCCATCAAGGATAGCCAGAGCCTCTCCGGGAGCCTCGATTCGTCAGGATCGTCTCCGATCCGGTTCGCATCCAAGTTGAAGGAATGAAAAGCGCCGTCTGTAGAATGAAATCATCGATAAAGGTGTCCTCGAACGAGGCCAGAAAGCATCCATGCGCCGTGTCGCGCTAATTTACAACCCTGTATCAGGTCAGCACTCAGGAGGCCGCGCATCCCAGGTTCGGAATGTGGTCGCGATCCTGCGCAAAGCTGAGATTGAAGCCGAAGCGCTGGAAACACACGCTCCGGGCAGCGGGAAATCCCTCGCACTTGCAGCGGTTCGCCAGGGTTACGATACGGTGCTCATATGCGGTGGCGACGGCACAGTGCATGAAGCGCTTCAGGCGCTTGTCGGGACGAAGGTTGCCCTCGGCGTCATTCCGCTTGGTACTGCAAATGCGCTCGCGCAAAATCTCGGGCTGGGCCGAGATCCGGTGAAAGCTATGCGGGCGCTCCTTAATGCCGAGCCGATCGAGGTCCCCGTTGGCCGCATCTCCTTTCAGGAAGACAATGGCGCGCGGGGTTGGCGATATTTCACCGTCGCAGCTGGAATCGGTGCGGATGCACTGCTGATGTCGAGTATGGACCCGGGGATGAAGCGGCGCCTCGGGTATTCGCTCTACATGATTGAGGCCTTCAAGATCTGGGTATCTCATTCATTTCCGCTCTTTGACGCATCCTTCTCCGTCAATGGCAATGGCTCGCCACGGACCGAGCAGGTATCGCAACTGCTAGCCATACGCATTCGGTCATTCGGCGGAGCACTGGGAGTGCTAGCTCCCGGGGCTACGCTGCACAAGAAAGATCTGAGCCTGGTAGCCTTCAAGACACGCAGCCGCCTCCAGTACTTTCGCTTTCTGGTCGCGACGATCATAGGCCGCCAGACGTTTTCCCAGGCAATCGAACTCCTCGATGCCGACGCAGTCGAGTGCCGTCCCGCGAACGGATCAAAATCGAAGGTGTTTGTGGAAGCTGACGGCGAGGTGCTGGGCTCTTTGCCGGCCCGGATCGACCTTGCGCCAGAGACGCTGATGCTCCTCGTTCCTCCGGGTGCCCGCCCCTAGAAGATTTGCAGGTTCGCTCCCCCTCCTGCAATCATCGCTGCGACGTATGTTTCTTCGGAGTCTCAGCATGAAAGAATCTGCTCTCATTATCTTCACTGCCATCGTGGCATCAGCTGCTTGCGCCGTCGCACAAAAACCCGCATGGGAGCCTGCTCCCGGTCACATCACACTGCCGCTCTGGCCCAAGGTTGCACCCGCGGCGCCCGCCAACCCTCCACCTGAAATCGACACCACCAAGCCCACCGACAATCTCATTGCTGGCAAGCCGCTGGTTCGTCTGGGCAACGTGTCCAGTCCGACCCTGACGCTTTATGCGCCCAAGGGCAGCGCCACATCGCCGGCTGTCGTTGTCTTTCCGGGAGGTGGTTACCAGATCCTCGCCATCGATCTCGAAGGCACCGAGGTTTGCGACTGGCTCAACTCCATCAATGTGGCCTGCGTCCTGGTGAAGTATCGTGTGCCCAACACTGGTCCGTATCCCAAATCAGCCGCAGCCTTGCAGGACGCGCAACGCGCTCTCGGCATGGTTCGCCAGCACGCCGCCGAATGGCACATCGACCCCAATCGCGTCGGCGTTCTAGGCTTTTCCGCCGGGGCGCATCTGGCAGCAGCGCTTAGTACTCACTTTGACAAACGCCTGTACGATTCCATCGACGCCGCCGATCAGCTTGGTTGCCGGCCCGACTTCGCCTTCATCATCTATCCCGGCTATCTGGCCAACGCAGCCGAACACATGGCGCCAAATGCCGACATAAACCCCACCGACAAGACACCGCCCACCTTCATCCTGCAGGCCGAAAATGACCCCGTACACGTCGAGAATGCGACTGTCTACTTTCTGCAGTTGAAGGCCGCCAAAGTTCCCGCCGAGTTGCACATTTACGCTGAAGGTGGACACGGCTACGGCCTGCGCCGCACAGAGTTGCCGGTTACTACCTGGCCGGATGCCGCTAAGACGTGGCTGCAGACGATCAAGGTGCTGACGCCTGAATCGGACCGCGCACGCGGGGCAGCAGGGAATTAGGATCACTCCAATGCTCTTGTGTGTACTCACCGTTTCCGATCGTTGCTCGCAGGGGTTGATGACCGATACCGCAGGCCCGGCGGTTGTCGAATTACTTCGCCAGCACTGGCCCGCTGCACAAGTCGAAACGGCTCTGGTTCCCGACGATGACGAGAAGATCGCCGTGCAACTCAAGGAATGGTGCGACAGAGGAGCCGCGCTAATCCTCACCGCGGGTGGTACCGGCATGAGCCCTCGGGATCGCACACCCGAGGCCACGCTCCGCGTCCTCGATCGCTTGGCTCCGGGACTGAGCGAAGCGATGCGATCGCGCGGCGCAGAAAGCAACCCGTTTTCCTGGCTCTCGCGCGGCGTTGCCGGTCTGCGCGAGTCCACATTGATCATCAACCTGCCGGGCAGCAAACGCGGCGCCGAAGAGAGTCTCCTCTCCATTCTTGTGCTGCTGCGCCACGCGCTTGAAGTGGCGGAGGGAAGTCAGAGCCACCCCTAGGCTGCTATGGAGCTTGAGGATGGAAACGTTTTCCTCGATCGAGTCAAATCCTATCGAAAGGCATGCGCAATCCGCCGCAGCCTCGAACGGCATCGGCTCCATGGAATCAGTACGTTCCCATCGAATTCAGGGCGCAAATTTTGCGGAAATTATTCTCGTGTAACACAGAAAATACTCTAAAATCGCCTTACTGTGGGTGGCCCAAGAAAAAATCCGAACCGGCTTCGTTCAGCCAATGCGAGCATTCGCGATGTGGCGAGGCGCGCCGGTGTCTCCATCGCCACGGTTTCCCGCGCGGTAAACGGCATCTCCACGGTCGCGCCCGCGCTGGCGGAGCGCGTGTGGAGCGCAATCAAGGAAGTGGGTTACGTACCCAATACCCAGGCGCGTGCTCTCGTTTCTGGCCGCAGTCGTCTCCTCGGCCTGGTGGTCTCTGAGATCACTAACCCATTTTTTCCCGAACTCGTGCAGGAGTTTGAGAATCTCGCCGTCGAGCAAGGTTACGAGGTCTTCATCGGCACCACGAACTACGAAGCTGCTCGCACCGAGGCCCTTATCCGTCGCATGCTGCAGCGCGGTGTCGACGGTGTCGCGATTATGACTTTCGGCATCGAGGAGGACCTGATCCAGAGGCTCGTTGAGCGTGCGTTTCCAGTGGTGTTTGTGGATGCGGGACCTGAACTGCCAAATATTCGTGTACTCAAGGTCAACTATGCAGAGGGGATTCGCGAAGCGGTTCAGCACCTCGCCGCTCTGGGACATCGCCGTATCGCCTTCATCAGCGGTCCGCTACGTATGCGCTCAGCAGTGGCGCGGCGCGACGCTTTCCTTGCTGCTATGGCCGAGCTTGGCCTTCAGGTTCCGCCGGAGCACCAGGTCGAAGGCACACACTCGATGGAAGGCGGCATCAGGGCCAGCGAATCTCTGCTGGCGCTCGGCGAACTTCCCACGGGCATCGTCTGCTCTAACGACATGACCGCTATTGGAGTGCTACATGGTCTCTATCACGCAAACTGCGCGGTGCCGCAAGATGTCTCCGTCGTAGGATTCGACGATATTCATCTCGCACAGTTCATGCTTCCTCCGCTCACCACGGTGCAGATGTCGTGCGAACATCTGGCCCTGGCCGCCGTACAAGCTCTGCGCGCCGGCATCGAACCCGGGCATCCCCAGGCGCAGCAACGGGAGTGGCATATCTCCACGCAACTCGTGGTGCGCCAATCCACAGCCTTTCCGCGAGGCAGCCTTCCAGCCCTTGCAAAGACAAAGCCTGCCGCGCGCCGCGGCGCCGCGAAATGAGAGCGGTTTTGTGCGATTTCCACCGCGTCAAAGCGCAGCATCTTTGTTGTAACCCCAGTGCAGTCGATGCTGTCTAATAAAAGCGGCGATCCGTTCCCCGCACGAGGTATTCATGTTGATACGCAAGCCCTCCGACGTCCCCGCATCGGAGATCACTCCCCAGGAAAGTTACACGCAGTTTCTTAGCCGCCGCCGTTTTCTGCGCAACGCCATTGCCGGCGGCATCACTTCAGGTGCGGTACTTGCCGGCGCCGATCGGCTGGCGGATGTCTTCTCGCCCCCTACCCATGCCTTGGCCGACGAAACCAGGTTGCAGACCGTCAAGAGTCCGCTGACCACGACTGGCGAGCAACTCACCAGTTTGCAGGACATTACCCACTACAACAACTTCTACGAGTTTGGCGTTCAGAAAGACCAGCCAGCAGAGAACGCCGGTGGCCTACCCACACGTCCGTGGACAGTGAAAGTGGACGGCAAGGTGAAACAGCCGAAAACCTTCGACATCGAGGCTTTGCTGAAACTGCGTCCGCTCGAAGACCGCGTCTATCGCCATCGTTGCGTCGAAGCTTGGAGCATGGTGATCCCCTGGGTCGGTTACTCATTCTCCGAGTTTGTCAAGCAATGCGATCCGCTGCCCAGCGCAAAATTTGTCCAGTTTCTCTCGTTTTACGACAAGCACGTCGAGAAGTGGACGTCGGAATCCAATATCGACTGGCCCTACACCGAAGGCCTCCGCATGGACGAAGCCATGCACCCTCTCACTCTGCTCACCTTCGGTCTCTACGGCCAGGTGCTGCCGAACCAGGATGGAGCGCCGATCCGCATCGTTGTGCCATGGAAGTACGGTTTCAAATCAGCGAAGTCGATCGTCACGGTGCGCTTTCTCGACAAGATGCCGCCGACCACCTGGAATGAACAGGCGTCGAGCGAGTACGGCTTCTACTCCAACGTCAATCCGAATCACGACCATCCGCGCTGGAGCCAGAAAACCGAGCGCCGCATCGGCCTGCCGTTCTACGCGCAGCGCCGCAATACCCTCATGTTCAATGGATATGCCGATCAGGTAGCGTCGCTCTACAACGGCATGGATTTGAACAGAAACTTTTAACGGAGTTAGTGGGGTTAGCCGCGCTGCGCGCGTGATAGCGGAGTTAGCCCCACCCTTTGCTGATTCCGCTAACGGTGCGAAGCACCGCGAACCGCGCTGACTGGTGCAAAGCACCGCTGGATACTCATGAATCGCAAGACACTCATCACGCTCAAGACGCTCACCTGGATCGGATGTCTCTCGCCCTTCACGCTGCTCGCCTACCAGGCCGTCACCAATACTCTCGGACCCGATCCAACATCGACCATCTCGCTCACGACCGGCTACAACACCCTATTGATGCTGATTCTGTCGCTGGCGATTACGCCACTGCGCCTGCTTTCCCCGCGTCTCTCGTGGCTCATCAAATTTCGCCGTCTGCTCGGCCTGTTCGCGTTCTTCTATGCATCACTGCATCTGGCAACGTATATCGCGCTTTACATGAACTTCGATTTGGGCGTATTCAAAACCGACATCACAAAGCGCCGGTTCATCATCGCAGGCTTTGCCGCCTACACACTGCTCGTCCCCCTTGCGGCTACTTCAACAACGTGGGCCATTCGCAAACTTGGCGGCAAGCGCTGGAACCGGCTGCACAAGCTCGTCTACTTAGCCGCGGTCTGCGGAATTATTCACTACTGGTGGCAAGTGAAACCCGGCGTGCTCAGCCCCATGAATCTCACCATCACGCTCTTCGTGTTGTTGCTCGCACGGCCGGTGCTCAAATTCGTCCAGAGACGCAGGACCCAGCGTACAGTCTCTGTCTGAACATTTTTTTCGGGTTGCCAATTACTGAATGGTTTCAGCCATGTCTCCAAATTCCAGCATCGTTTGCGCCACGGGACTCCAGTTCTTCCGATGCAACGGTGTCGGTCCCAGCCGATCGAGCGCCGCCATGTGCTCGCGTGAGCAATACCCCTTGTGTTTTGCGAGACCGTATCCGGGGTATACCGCATCGAATTCCACCAGCATCCGGTCGCGATAGACCTTCGCAAGCACGCTCGCCGCGGCAATGGAGTAGCTCGTTCCGTCTCCGTGAATCACCGACTGTTGCGGGCACGCCCAGTCGATCGTGTCGCATCCATCAATGAGCAAATAATCCGGCTGGATCGTGAGCTGCTCCACGGCGATGCGCATCGCCAGCAGCGAAGCCCTGCGGATGTTGATGCGGTCGATCGTTTCCACATCCACGGCAGCGATGGCAAACGCCAGCGCCTTGGCCCGAACCACCACGTCAAGCTCATTGCGTTTGTTTTCGCAAAGCTGCTTCGAATCGTTCAGGCCCGTCAGCCGGCATCCCAATGGCAGAATGACCGCTGCCGCAACAACCGGCCCGAACATCGGCCCGCGGCCCACTTCGTCGCAGCCGGCAATGCGCAGAAAGCCGCAGTGGGTTGCAGCCTTCTCCAGTTTCCATCCGCATGCCGCCATGACCCCAGTATAAGAACGACCAACCGTGATCGATCGGTGGATGCCTGCGGAAAACCGGTTCAGTATTCAGCGGGTAAACCAGTTCGTCAGCCCCCACTTCGCATCCAAATGCTCAGGAGATCCAATGACCGAGAAGACGAAGCCCACGCACACCCAACCCGGCGGACTGCAGGAAACGAACCAGAAAGCTGACGACGAAGTAGTCAATGACTCCCTCGGGACCGTGAACATCGCTGACTCTACGGGCCTCGATGAAGCCAAAGAGACTGGCGATGCCAAGCGCCTGAACAAAAACACCCACGAGGACTGAAGTTCGCGCGTCCTTCGGCACTCGAGCGAATCCGCCACAAATGAAAACCCCGGCGTGTGCCGGGGTTTTCGTTGGCCCTTGGAAAGGGAAGCCCTTTATGCCTTGGCGGTGACGCGTTCCACTTCCTTCAGACGGGCGGCCTTGCCGCGCAGTCCTCGGATATAGAACAGCTTTGAACGCCGCACCTTGTAGCTGCGAACCTTTTCCACCTTGTCCACGACCTTGGAGTTGAACGGGAAAATGCGCTCCACGCCCTGTCCAAAGCTCATCTTGCGGACGGTAAAGGTGCCCTGCGGTCCCTTGTTGATGGCAATCACAAGGCCTTCAAAGGCCTGCAAACGTTCCTTATCGCCTTCTTTAATCTTGACTTGCACGCGAACCTGGTCGCCGGGCACAAAGGTGGGGAGATCGGTGCGCTTCAGCTTGTCCGCAAGGCGCTGCATTACTGGATGGATAGACATAGCTTCTTCCTGCTGATGGACTCAGAACCTTGATTTTAACAGAGATTCCGTCTTCGCGCCTAGTTGGCCGCGATTCTCGTGTGCTATGGTTCATCCAGCTTTCCACAGATCCACAATCCGGAGGTAACTTGAACCCTGTCAATAGCTTCAATGTCCTGGGCGCACATGTCGACATCATCACTACCGGCGAGATGACCGGTGGCCGAACCTGCGTCGTTGTGGAGACTTCTCCGCCAGGCGGCGGTCCCCCGCCTCACTCACACCAAAACGAGGATGAGACCTTCTACGTCCTCGAAGGCGAGTACGAAATTCTCTCTGAAGGACAATGGCACAAACTCACGAAAGGCGAGGGTTCCCACAGCAACCGCGGTGTAGTTCACACCTTTCGCAACTCCGGAGCCGGCCCCGGCAAGATTCTCATTGTGATCTCCCCAGCGGGATTCGAAAACTATCTCGAGGAAATTTCCGCACTCTCCATCCCGCAGGACATGCCGCAGCTTCTTGCGATCTCCGACCGATACGGCGTGAAGTTCTTTCTCTAACTCTGTCTCCTGTCGCGCTCGCCTGCGGTATATTTCCCCGTATGGATGACAAACGCCAGTTGCTGCGCCACACCGTCGCAACCCTTGCCTATCGTGCCGCCCGCGCTCTCGATGGTGCCCCGGACACATTCGCCACCTTCGACGGTTGCGGCCGCCGGCCCATTCAGATCCTCACTCACATGGGCGATCTGTTCGACTGGGCCCTCAGCGCGGTGCAGGGAAGCGAACGGTGGCACAACTCCACCCCCTTGGCGTGGCCCGACGAAAAAAGCCGCTTCTTCGCGACTCTTGAGGCCTTCGACAACTACCTCGCATCCGACGAGCCGCTTCATGCCGAACCAGAACCGCTCTTCCAGGGACCGATCGCCGATGCACTGACGCATGTTGGACAGATCGCGATGATACGCCGTCTCGCCGGATCACCCTGCCGCGGCGAAAACTTCTACGTGGCCAAAATCACTGCCGGTCACATCGGCGCCGATCAACCTGCTGCTGCTCAGCCATTCCGCTGAGGCCTTTGCCTGTTCGGGCTGTTATCGAATAAACGGGAAATATGCCGGAGTTTTCGCTTTGTATTTAGCGAATTCCTCACCAAACCGCGCCGCCAGCAACTTCTCTTCCGCCCGTACGCGAATCTCGGTTCCAATTACGAAGAAGATCATGCCCGCAATCAGCAGCGGCCACCAGGTCTTCGCAAGTCCTGTCGCCAGCAACATACCGAACATCGACGTATAAATCGGATTGCGCAGCCAGCGATAAGGCCCCGTCGTGATCAGCTTGTGATCCTCGCTGAGAGCCGCCTCAAACCGCCATTGCTTGTCGAGGTGGCGCGCCGCCATCCACACCAGCACCACCGAAGGCGGCCCTAGAACCATCGAAGCAATCAGCGATACGGCAGACTTCTCAAATCCCGCAGGCCGCACAAATGCCCAGATGCAGGCATATCCCAGCATCACCAAAATGACGCCCCATCGCGACACTGGCGCACTCACGTTCTTCTTTGCCCCTCGTGCGCGGTTCCGCGGTCGCACAAACGCCAAACACCACGCGATCCAGCAAACGCCGAGTTCGATCCAAGCCGCCATCAGCAGCATGGCTACGTTTCCTCATGTTCTGATTCGACCCGAATCGCATCGAGCAACCGCCGATCTTCCTTGCTCAGCGACGCTCCCTCCAGCAGGTCCGGCCGGTTTTTCAGCGTTTTGCGCAACTGCTGCTCGCGCCGCCATTTTCGAATTTGCAGATGATCGCCATTCATCAGCACCTCCGGAGCGCGAAGGCCAGCAAACTCCGCCGGTCGCGTGTAGTGCGGATAATCCAGCAGCCCCCCGGCTCCATGCTGCGAACGAGGCACTTCTGTTTCGTCCGTGCTGATCTCCGCATCGGCCACGCCAAAGCTTTCAAACTCGCCCGACGCCTCGTTCCCCAGTACGCCCGGCACGAGCCGCATCACGGAATCCACGACCACGGCTGCAGCAAGTTCGCCGCCACTCAATACATAATCGCCAATCGAAAGCTCCATGTCGCAATAGAGTTCGTTGATGCGCTCGTCCACGCCCTCGTAGCGCCCGCAAATCAGCACAATGCGTTCAACGTTCGTCAACTCCCGCGCCACCGCCTGCGTGAATCGCCGCCCCTGCGCCGACAACAAAATCACCCGTGTGACAACCTCCACCGTGTCATCCTGAGCGGAGCGGTCTTGGGGCCCCGCAAACGCTTGCCGTTGTGGGGTAGGCGAGCGAAGGATCTGCTTCTGTTCTTCCTCCCGCGCCGTCCTCCCCTCAATCCCCAGTGCGTCCAGCGCTTCCGCCAGCGGCTCCGGCTTCAACACCATCCCTTCGCCGCCGCCAAACGGCCGATCATCCACGGTCCGATGACGGTCGTGCGTAAACTCACGCAGATCGTGCAAGCCAATGCCCACCAGTCCCTCGGCCTGCGCCCGCCGCACGATCCCGTGCTCGAAGATGCCGGCAAAGAAGGCAGGGAAAATCGTGATGATCTCAAAGCGCATCGTCGTCACTCACGATCATAGAACCAGATCACGGCATGGGGGTGGCAGAATGAGATCAGCATACCCCGTCATCGCAATCAACGCTGACCGAGCGACGACGCAAGCTGTTCGAGAGAAGCGCCGGCGATCAGCCGGTAGTGAACCTTGCGTCGGGAACGGACAATCGAAATAGTAATCGTGTCGCAGAAAACTATATCGGCGCTGCTGAGGTCTACGGGCGCGTCTTTCGTGACCAAAACCTTACTAAGAGTGTGTTTCCTGCCGATCGCCGGCGCGAAGAGGCTTCGGGCAGTCCGCAATAAGCTCGCGCTCACCGATACCATAGCCACGATTGACGGCCTCTGGAGCTTGCGGATTAGTTCGAGGTGTTCGGCGGCCCCACCATAGATGAGGCCTACCGCCGGCCTGCTTTGCGGAATCAGCGGTTTCAAATCTTCTACAAGGTGGTTCGCAATCAACACCTGAGCGCCGATGGCCAAACTCGGTTCGCTAGCGAAGCTTTCAAGAGAGCAACCCTCGACCTGCCATCCGAGGCCATCGACAACTTCTTGCTGAATAATCTCACGTAGACCTGGCTCCTCCTCAACAACAAGAAAGTGGTCAGGCGGTTGTGCCATCAGGCGCTCGAGTACCCTTTGTCTCAGCGACTGCAGGGTGAAGCCCATCTCCCTGGCGCGTTGGATGGTCTCGTTGATCAATTCGTCGAGAGTATGGGTTTTAACCAACGGTGCGCCAGAACTCGTTCCCACAACAAGTTGCGTGCCGCGACGCCGAGTGAGCCAGCCACGACGCACGAGTTCCTGATACGCCTCGCTCACCGTGTTGTGGTGCACCTTGCTCTGCCTCGCCAGCGCTCGCACACTGGGCAGGTTCTCGCCCGCACGAAGTTGGCCTGTGGTAATCAGAAACACAATTTGCTCGGCGAGCTGTTGCCGCAGCGGGACATCGCTGTTCTTGCTCAGTGCGATTTGCATTGGTTCTCTCCACAGACGTCAATACGCGGCGAGTGTGACAGTGACCGAAACCATCACACGCCTGCTGGTTCACACAGCACCTTCTGCCTATTCTCAGGCAAGCAGAGGGTTCGCGATCCAGGGAGGCAAGATGATTCCCGTTCTCATGATTGTCGCTGCCACAATCGCGCTCTTCATCGTCGAGCGTGTTTTTCCTGGGCGAGACCGGCCCGAAGCCCGCAACTGGTATGCTCGCGCAGGTTTCCTGCAATCCGTCACTCGTCAGTTCCGGTCATTCACCTTACGTGTGCTCGACCGGTCAGAGCTGTGCTCTAATGTTGGCCAACTTCTATGAATGATCACGAATTGCTTCTAAAACGCTGGCAATCTGCCGGTGTACTCGATGCGGAGGCCGCAGCCCGCATCCGCGCCTGGGAATCCACACAGGTGTCCACCGCCGCCTCCGCCGTACCCGATGCGAGGAAAGAGGCGCAAGCCGAAGGAATGGCTTGGCAGGGCCGCGTCGCGCTGATCCTCGGCGGAATCCTCTTGGCAAGCGGCGTCATCCTCTTCGTCTCCGCTCACTGGGATCAGCTCGGCGAAGGTATGCGCTACCTGCTGGTAATGGCCATGGTCGCAGTGTTTCACCTTGGCGGCGCCATCGCCCGCCAGAAATACAAGGCACTATCCACCACGCTTCATGCGCTTGGCACCATCTTGACGGGCGGAGCCATTGCGCTTGTCGGACAGATCTTCAACATTCAGGAACACTGGCCTTCCGCTGTCCTTATGTGGGCCATCGCCGCGCTTCTCGGTTGGATTCTCCTGCGTGACCAGGCCCAGCAGACGCTCACGCTGCTTCTGTTTCCCACTTGGCTCATGTGCGAGTGGAGCAATGCCGCGGAGAATCACATCGGCCAGGAATCCTACATCGGTCGCATGCTGTTTGTATGGGCCATTCTCTATCTCACGCTTTTCATCGGGACAGAGCGGCGCGTTGTTCGCGGCATTCTTTTTGCGGTCTCCGCCGTTGCCGCCGTTACCAGCATCTTCTTCCTGCTCGAGGGCTGGCGCTCTTCGTATGGAATGCAGCCTTTTCCGCCCTTCCACACGCGCTTCTGGGGATGGGTCGACATCGCAGCAATTCCCATCCTTATTTCGCTCCTCCGCATACGTAAAACCTCCGTGCCCGTACTCGCCGCCATCGGCTTTGTGATTGCCCTGCCGTGGTGCAACCGGCTCCTGGTCGAGCATTTCGATAACGGAAATGTCCATTCCTCCTGGTCCCACACGGAGCCCAGCTTTACCGCGCATGCTCTCGTCGCGGCGTTCTGCGTCTTCCTCATCTGGTGGGGAGTGCGAGAGGCGAGTCGAGGACTCGTGAATCTCGGCACCGTCTTCTTCGGCGCTACCGTCACCTGGTTCTACTTCAGCGATCTCTTCGACAAGATGGGGCGCTCGCTTGGTCTCATCGGCCTCGGCGTGCTCTTCCTCGCCGGTGGTTGGCTGCTTGAGAAGACCCGCCGTGGCCTGCTTGCACACATGCAGCAACCGCCCGCTTCCCCCGCGGAGGCGCAATGAACTTCTCCAAGGCTTCGATCGCCCTTCTCATTCTGCAATTGATGATTGTCTCGACGGTTGCGGCCAAATACCTTTACGAGCGCATCACCTGTCCTCGCGTGTGGACCCGCGCTGCCGCGTACGATCCTCAACTCGTGATGCGCGGACGCTACCTCAGCCTGCGACTTTCCGTCGATGGATGCGGCAGCACGCTACCCAGCGCCAAAGACGCCGAATTCCCACGCAACATCAACGGCGTTCCCGGCGGAAACACATTCTCCATCCGCTCGGTGAACACTGTCTCGTTTCAGGCGAAGCTCGCCGCGAAAGAAGACAAGCTGATCGCGATTCGCGTTCCCGAGTCCGACACATCCACGCCGACCCAGACTGTCGCTGCGTGGCCCGGCGCACCCTGCGATCAGTTGAACCTTTCCAATCCAGTCGATTTCTACATTCCCGACAACGCCACCGATCCCACCAGGCTCAAGCCTGGCCAGGAACTCTGGATCGAAGTGACCTTGCCGCCCAAAGGCCCGCCCCGCCCGCTGCAACTGGCGCTCAAAGACAATGGCGCGTGGAAACCTGTTGCATTCCAGTAGCATTCGTTCCAACACTCGGAGGCGCTCTCAATGATCGGCGGCGGTTGGGAATTCTTTTTCGTTTCGGTTTTGACCGCCCTTGTGGCAATAGTGTGCGGAGTTCTCTTCGCATCGATAGCGTGGGTACAGATGGGCTACGGCCCGAAGGAGCCAACACCGAATGCCATGTACAGCTTTGTCGGGGCAATCGCATGCGACGTGGTAGCTTTCCCGCTCCCCTGGTTCTTTCCCAGAAACGCAGATCTCTTTGGCGTGG
Organism: uncultured Acidobacteriaceae bacterium; assembly: GCA_963838295.1. GTDB lineage: Bacteria > Acidobacteriota > Terriglobia > Terriglobales > Acidobacteriaceae > Telmatobacter. The sequence goes on along the minus strand of CAWIQS010000013.1, from coordinate 753,334 downwards.
ATGAGACGAGCTTGGCCATCTCATGTCTGTTTCTCGCAAGCTTCGCGCTGCTGGCAGTTACCTTGAAACTGCTCTCGGACTACACGGGGCAAGGAGAGACGGCCCTCAAAGTGGGCTCAGCAGTTCTGATCATGGTTCTCATTATTGGCGGTTTCGGAATGCTGAACAGCTAGCACTCCTCCCGCCGATTCAGATCCACCAGCCCTTCAGGCAGCGCCATCTCCACGCGTTTCGTTTCCACATCCACGTGCCGCAGATAGTCTTTTGCGAAGGGAACCAGAATCTCGTCGGCGGATTTTCCGCGCACCACAAGGATCGCTACCGGCCCCGCGCTTCGATCAACATCCTCGATCTCGCCTACGGTGACAGCCTCAGACCCTGCCACATCCAACAGCACGCACCCAATCAGGTCCCCGATATACAACTCGTCAGCAGGCAGCGCTGCGCGTTCTTCCAGCGGAATCGCCACGATCATCCCGCAAAGCCCTTCCGCAGCCGAAATCGAATCCACGCCCGCGAAATGCAGCACCACGCCACCTTTGTGCAGCCAATGGTGCAGCAATGCCACCTCGCGCGGATTCGCGCCAGCGGCAGCATTGTGCGCAGACACATCTCCGCTGAGCAGCCACAGTCGTCGCCGCTCCGCAAATTTTTCAGGAAAATCGGTGAGAATTTCGGCGAAGACCTCGCCCTTGCGACCCTGTGTGCGCTTGATGCGCGCCAGCCACACCCATCCCGTCGGCACCGTCATCTGCGCCCAAAGCGATGCTTAGCCCCAAGGGTTCTGGCCATCCTACTCTTCGTCGTCCTCTTCCAGGATGTCGAGCGTATAGCGATGATGCAGCTTCATGCTGACTGCCCCCAGAATGGTGCGTACTGAGCGGGCTGTGCGCCCCTGCTTCCCAATCACCTTGCCGACGTCCGCCGGTGCCACCCTCAGTCGCAAAACGGTGTTTTCGTCCCGTTGTACGGACTGCACTTCGACGGCTTCCGGCTCGTCTACCAAAGCCCGCGCGATTTCGCGGACCAGTTCATCTACTGCCACCATGTCAACTTGGGTCATGAACTTGCCTCTGACCGTAAACATCCAAGGAGAAGCGACTTGGATCGGTGCGCAGATAGTATCAGCACACCCCTCGTCAAGTCAGTAATCTGCGTGCTCGATTCTGAAAAATCTCGCACACACCTCAAGATGGGTCAAAAGAAACTAGGCAACCGCGGGTTCGGCTGTCTTCGCCGGATTCTTGGCGACCAGCTTGGCCACAATGGGGGTCAGCTGGGCTCCAACGCCGCGCCAGTAGGCGATGCGGTCGTGCTTCAGGTCGACTGAAGCCGGGCTGGTACGTGGATTGTAGGTGCCGACGACCTCGATCGACCGACCATTCCGGGCACGGTCCTTCTCAATCACAACAACACGATAATAGGGCTGCTTGGGGGCGCCAACACGCGCCAAACGAATCATCACCACGGGGTTACAAGTCCTTTCAATTCCGGTGCTCTGTTGCGGTCTTTTAGTGGTCTCCCGGCCCCAGCTGAAATGCCCTGACCAGTTTCCACCCGGAATTCCCGCTAAGGTCGACCGGGGTTCCCTCGGATCTTTCTTATTCCGCGGGGTGAAAGACACAACACCCAAGTATCGCCGATAGTTGCCCTTTCAGGCAAGCAGTTCCATTCCTGCCTCAACCCGTCCTGAAAGCGGCATAGTGCCAAAGTTGCACATGATTTTTGGGATGGTACCTGTCTAAAGTCATTCATTCAAGGCATACTTATTGCGAAACTCAGACCTACTCTGCACGGGAGCGAAAAAGGCATGTGGCCATTTTCCACGAAAGAGCCCCTCAGCCCTGACAAACTGCCCGTCCCCGACACATGGACTCAGCGCAAAGGAAGCGATCCTCTCGGAAAACCGATGCTGGTCCGCGTCCACACCGGCTACAGCCAATTCAAGGGCGTGGCAGGATTCGGTCATTACGTTGCCCTCGCCGTGCCCATGATTGACACCACTCGTGACGGCTTTCCCAACCCCGGAGAGACCGACACCCTCAAGCGGATCGAAAGCGACATTCGCGAAGTCTTCGAGCCCAACCGGGAATCGATCTTTGTCGCCACCACCACCATTCCCGGCATCCGCGAGTACATTCTGTATACCCGCAATCCCGATGGCGTGCAAAGGAAGTTCGACAACGACCTGCTCGCTCGCGTCTTCTCCCATAGAGTGCATCTCAAAATTGAGCCGGACAAAGACTGGAAGAACTACAGCAAACTTCTGTAGCCGGCTCCATACTCGAATTCATGAGCTTCGCCAAATTCAATAAACCAACCGTGCTCGCGCGCTTGAGTACGCCGCTTGTCGTGGGGCTGGCTTGCGCTGTCATCTTTCTCGTCTTATTTGCAATGCTGGCAGAGGAGATGCTCGAAGGAGATACGCGCCAGTTCGACACCACCGTCCGTATTCTTGTCCACGCCCATTCCTCGACCGAACTCACCGCCGTCATGCGATTTCTGTCGATCATCGGCGCACCGACGGTCGTTACTGTAACGGCAATCGCATCCAGCATTGCACTGTGGCTCGTCGGCCATCCCCGCCGCGCAGTCCTGATCGCCGTCACCGCCGCCGGCGGAAGCCTGCTGATGTGGGTGTTGAAAATCGCCTTCCATCGACCTCGTCCAGAGCCGTTTTTCGATGCGAGGCTTCCATCGTCCTACAGCTTTCCCAGTGGGCACGCAATGCTCTCGTTTTGTCTGTGTCTTTCTGCCGCGGCGCTGTTCTCCGCGAACCGAAAAAGTCGATTAGCTCGCTTCACCATTTGGATTTTCTGGGTTGGTCTTTCCGGTGCGATCGGCTATTCACGCATATATTTGGGCGTTCACTATCCCAGCGATGTAGTCGCCGGATATCTCGCCGCCCTAGTATGGTCTCTTGCCGTCGGAAGCGTCTACCAGAAATGGCGTAAGCTGCCGCATGATCCCATTGCCTGACGAAGAGCGTCCTGGAATTTCAACCCGCTGGAAAAAGAAACCTCAGCATCGGCCGCACGCGCTCAGCCCAGCTCGCCTCATCGTGCGTGCCACCATGCACCTTCTCAAAGTGCATCGATTCGCCGGGACGCCAGCCGTTCGCCTTCAGCCTTCGCGCCAGGTGCTCCACATCGCGCAGTGTCCGCTGCCCCTCGCGGTCGCCAACATCAAGCCACACCCGTGGACGCTCCCACATCTGCGGAGCGTGCTCGTTCAGGTAGCCGAGGATGCTCTTGTGATTCCACCACACGCTGGGTGACAGAATGCCCAGCTTGCCAAACACGTGCGGATACCGGAGCCCCAGATAAAGCGTCACCAGTCCGCCCAGCGATGACCCGCCCAACCCGGTGCTTTCGCGATCATGCCGCACCCGGTACTGGCTTGCAATCCATGGCATCAGTTCGCGCGTCAGCAGGTCGCCATACTTGTCCGCCTCGCCGCCGCCCATCTGCCAGTTGTACTCGTGCGTATATTCGGCCAGCCTGCGGTCGCCGGTGTTGTAGATTCCCACGATCACCAGCGGCTCAACTTCACCAGCTTCGATCGCCTCATCGGCATGCTCGCGCACCATCCACGTGCGCCCCTTCACGAACGAGGTGCGCCCATCGAAAAGATTCTGGCCGTCCTGCAGGTAGAGCACCGGATAGGTGCGTTCCGGCGCCTCATCATAGCCAGGCGGCAGATAAACAATCACATCGCGATCGTCTGGCAGGTAGTTGCTTTTAAAGTCCTTATGAAGTCGCAAACGTGGATGCATCGGCGCGTCTTCCATTTGCGCCAGCACCGCTTCTTCGTTGCTCTGATTTTCCCGCGACTCCAGATTCAATCCGCTGCTTTTCCTCGATCTCTAATCCGCTTCCTAATCCCTGTTCCCTGATCCCTGTTCTTTTGGTCTGGCTGTTACAGTAACAGGAAACCTGCGCTTCTCAAATCGCCTGTCTCAGGAGCAAAACCCTCAATGAACCGCGAGTACCACAAGTGGTATTCCAGCCGCCTCGGCCGCGACATGGAATTGCTCGTTTTCGGCCACGCCGGATTGCCGGTCATGGTCTTTCCCACCTCGGGCGGCAGCTTCTACGAATTCGAAGACCGCGGCATGATCGGCGCCGTCGCGGGACGCATCGAGCACGGAGACCTGCAGTTCTTCTGCGTGGACTCTGTCGATATGGAGAGCTGGTACAACCGCAGTGTGCAGCCGAGTTGGCGCATCGCCCGTCACGTGCAATATGAGGACTACCTCATTCACGAAGTCGTCCCACTGATCCGCAAGAAGAACTGGGATGCGCACCTCGTTTCTCTGGGCTGCAGTTTCGGCGGCTATCACGCCACAAACATTGCGTTGCGCCACCCCGACATCTTTACCGGCCTGCTGACCATGTCCGGTGCCTTTGATCTTTCTAACTTCCTTGGCGGCTATTACGATCAGGACTGCTACTTCAATCTGCCCACTCACTATTTGCCCAATCTTGCTGATCCCTGGTTCTTTGACCATTACCGCCGCAACATGTACATTCTCGCAACGGGCTGGGATGACCAGTGCCTCGGACAGAATCAGAATCTCGATCGCATCATGAGTTCGAAGGAAATTCCCCATAAGCTTTACACGTGGGATGCCTATAACTCTCATGATTGGCCAACTTGGCAACACATGGTTCAGGAATATCTTTAATCTGGAAGAATGCCGGTTGAACGCTGCACGCCGGGAATGCAACTCGGCTCACTGCGCAGTGGTAGAGTTTCAAAACCGTGAAAATACGGCTTGTACCCGAGTCGTCAATTGCCCCGTGGTTGCAGTCCAACGTAGAACTGTATTCGACACAAAGCATCGATTTGGAGATGCCGAAGTGTCGAAACATCTCAACTTTGAACTCCGAACTGACCCTTTAGGACTCTTCCCTGATGACCGAACTCAATCCGTACGCGAAATTCCTTGACGGCCGCCCTCTCGAGGCCATCCTCTCAGCCACCTCGCACGAGATTGCCAACAAGCTCCAGATGGTCGGCGCGGAAAAATCCAGCGAACCTCCCGCGCCTGGAAAGTGGTCGCCCGCCGAAATCGTCTGCCACCTCGCTGACTGCGAAGTAGCCTTTGCCTTTCGCTTGCGCCAGACGCTCGCCGAAGACCACCATGTCCTGCAGCCCTTTGACCAGGAGAAATGGGCTGCTCCCTACCCCGGCATCGCCGCCAGGGATGCACTCGCAGCGTTCACGGCTCTGCGCACGTGGAACCTCAAGCTCATCGCAAAGATGCTCCCGGGCTCCGCCTCCAAGCCCGTTACGCATCCCGAGCGCGGCTCCATGACCTTTCAGACCATTGTCGAAACCATGGCGGGCCACGACCTCAACCATCTCGAACAGCTAAAGCGCATCGCAACTACTTAAAGTTTCAAGCTGTTGTTCTGCGAATGAGCGTTGTGAATTTAGACTGCAAATGAGCGTTTTGAAAGGGCACGACTTAGTCGTGCCAAAAGGCGCGCCATAAGAATTAGGACTTTAGTCCCTGAAAATCCGAACCAACCCGGTACTCTAGCGCCTCCGCGCAATATCGCACAGCATGTCCGAGTGGATGTTGAGGCCGAGATTGGTCATGTTGTAGAAGTGCTCGCTGGCGATGAGCCAAACAATCTCGCAGATGGCCCGCTCCGAGTAATGCTTGCGCAAGCGCTCGAAGGTCGCAGGTGCGACCGTCCTGGTCCGCGTCAACTCGACCACATAATCCAGTGCTGCCCTCTCCGCTTCGTTGAAGAGCGAGCTCGTTTTGTAATCCGGAAGCGCATCAAACTTTGCCTCGTTCATCTTTGACTTGATCACGAACGAGCGGCCAATATCGATACAGAACTCACAGATGTTGATGTGCGCTACCTGTTCCCGGATCAGGAAAGCGGTCTCCGCCGGCAACTCAAGTTTCTTGTCCAGGTTAGAGATCTTTCCAACGAACATGCCAAATGCGACCGGCATCCGCGCATAGACCACCTTGATCGGCGTCGGCACCTTGCCAAACTGCCGCTTGGCCATGGAATAGGCCAGCTTCATCAATAGGCCCTTGGGTTTCTCAATAGGAGGAAGAAAAGTATCCATCGGTTGACCTCTTTCCGCACCGTCACGCGGATTCTGGATCGTCTCGATTGCTGACGCCTATTGAATTGACGTCTCAACCTTGGTCTCGATTCGAGAAAACCATGCCTCCACTTTTTTCCCTGCAAGATTCTTTCGGCATCCCGTTCCAAGAACGATTGCGCACCTCGCGGGAACCTTTTTGAGTTTCCCGGGGTCCAACGCAATAGCGTTCTTGCCGTCTCATTTCCGATGTGCGCCCGGTCTGCGCTCAAGCGCAGCTTAGGAGGATCGATGCGTCTCTGGGTTACCGCACTTTGCCTTGCCATTCTTACTCAAACCCTAACTGCCCAATCCAATCCGGACATTTCTGCCAAAGCTAAGTCACCCGCGCCGCAGGCGCACTCGGATTCGCCTCAGATGGCGCCGAAGGCGCGGCTGGCCCCACCGCAGGTGGCGCAGGTGGTCAAGGATCTCCCTGTCCGCAAGGTGGTTCTCTACAAAAACGGAGTTGGCTACTTCGAACACGCCGGGTCCATCTTCGGCAATCAGCGCGTCGCGATCGACTTCACTTCGCCTCAGCTCAATGATGTGCTGCAATCCCTCACGGTGCTCGACGAGGGCGGTGGTCGCATCGCGGGAGTTAACTACAACTCGACGACTCCGCTGGCCGAGCAGCTCAAGACGCTTTCGCTGGGAATGAATGAAGATCCCACATCGACCGATCTCTTCGGCGCACTGCGCGGCCAGCGAGTCGAAGTAACAGGCGCACCTGGCGGCCCCATCGCCGGCCGCCTCATGTCCATCGAAGGGCGGACCGAAAAGATCGGCTCCGATGAAAACGTCAAATCCATCGACACGTTCTACCTCACGATCATCGCCGGTTCAGGCGCGGTTCGCGTTATCCAGCTGACGCCCTCGCTCAGCGTGCGCCCAACCGATCCCAGCCTCCAGGGCGAACTCGATCGATATCTCGAGCTGCTCTCTTCCACCCACTCCACCGGCCTGCGGCACCTCACGCTCGACGCGCTTGGCCAGGGCCAGCGCGAACTTCGCGTCAGCTATATCAGCGAGGTGCCTGTATGGAAGGTCACCTACCGGATGGTCTTCCCGCGCGAGGCTGATGGCAATGCAACGTTGCAGGGCTGGGCCGTCGTCGACAACACAGTGGGAGCCGACTGGGATAACGTGCAGCTCTCCCTCGTCGCCGGAGCTCCTCAAAGTTTCATCCAGCCCATTTCGCAGCCGCTCTACACGCGCCGCCCAGAGATACCCATTTCCACTGAAGCGCAGACCACGCCACAAACACACGAAGCCGCCGAGATGATGAACGATTCCCTTGTGGCGCCGGCGTCTCCGCAAGTGCAAGCCTCCGCCCCACGAAAGGATTTCCGCCAGCAACTCAAGGGGAGCTACCAGCAGTCGCTAGGCCAGGTAAATCAAACTGTCTCGGTTAACGCCGACAACGTGCCCGTCAATTCCGGTCCCTTGCCGGGAGGCGCTATCGGCGGACTTTTCGGCGGTGGCTATGGCGGGGGCGTCTACCGTCCCAGCGATGCCATTGCAGAAGGCGACGTCTCCACCAACGCCTTCGACGACTTCTTTCAGTACTCGCTCACCCAGCCCGTCACCATCCACAAAAACGAGTCAGCCATGGTGCCCATCCTCCAGCAGGAACTCCCAGCCGAACACGTTACTCTGTGGAGCCGCAACGAACCGCGCCCGCTCCGCGCCGTCTGGCTCGAAAACAAATCCAAACTCACCCTCGATGCCGGTAGCTTCTCCATCTTCGAGAGCGGCGAGTTTGCAGGCGAAGGCTTGCTCGATCCCATCCACCCCGGCGAACGTCGACTGCTCTCCTACGCCGCCGACCAGGCCATGCGCGTAAAAATCACTGACCAGCAATCCCAGAGAACATTGCATCATCTCCAGGTTCACAAGGGCATCATCGTCGAGCGGTATATGGATGTCTCGTCCATCACCTATTCCGCCACCAACTCAGCCGATGAAGATCGCGTGGTTCTGCTTGAACACCCGCGCCGCACCAACGGTTGGTCGCTCGACGAAGGTTTGAAGCCCGCTGAAGCGACGCCGGATACCTACCGCTTCAAGGTCGGCGTCAAGGCGCATGCGACAGAAAAACTGGAAGTCCGCGAGCGCGGCCCCGAATTCACCACAGTCTCCATCGATCCCAACCAGAACACCAATGCTTACCTGATAGAACTGGTTAAGCGCGTGCCCGACGCTGAAGCCGAACTCAAGCCCATCATCGACGCACAAGCCAGGCTGGCCGACCTCGAGCAGGCGATCGCCGACGCCAAAAAGCAGGAAGAAACCGCCGCCGCCGATGAGTCCCGCGACCGCGAAAACCTCACAGCATTGAAAGGGAACGATGCAGCTCGCCGCTTTGTCGACGAACTCAATCACGCTGAAGACACCCTTCAATCCACGCGCAAACATACCGCAGATCTAGAACAGCAAAAAGCCACTGCCGTTGAAAACTTCCGCGCCCAGATCAACGCCCTCAACTACGACTGGGACGTCACGCCAAGGAACTAACCCGACCGCAACCCCAGAATTTTGGGAAGACGAGAACCACACAGAATGTGTCATCCTGAGCGGCGCGAAGGATCGGTTTTCGCTTTTATTTCATGCTTTTTGCTTTTATTTCCTATCGGCCCGAAGTTGGTTGCCCCAGGTCTCGCTTTTGAGACCTGGGTTCTCATCGGATGAATACCATCGATAGCATCGGCAAAACTTGACCAGTGCTAAGATCAAGGTATGAAGAATGAATGGACCAAGTTCAACCCGAGAGACCCAAATACGCATCCCAGGAACAATTCGCGAGTGGAAATGAGGCACGCGGACGGATCGCAGTCCTCGGGCGGGTTTCTGCAGGGTCATTTTTTTCAGGGCGGAGCAATCTCAGCGAGCGGCGTCGGTCAAGCCATGCGCTGGCGCTATGTGCAATAGATCTAGTCTAAGCATGGCGTATCTCATTGAATTTATTTGTGTGCGAAACGCCAACACCTAGCAGCCACCAGCCGCCTTCCCCATTGCGAATTCAATCACGCGCGCCGTCTGCTCCTCATCGTCGCCCGACGAGATCATCAGATCGTACAGGTGAGGATTGTTCCATTCCTTTCCGAATCGCAGCCTCAAATAGTGCGCCCGTTCGGCATCAACACTCCGGATGCGCTGTTCGATGTCAGCGCCCGGCTCCAGGCGTGCCCGTAGCCGTTGCATCCGCACGCGCAGTGGCGCATACACAAAGGCATGAAAAACGTTGGGTTCCGCCTGCAGAATGCACTGTGCTCCCCGCCCGACGATGACGCAGTTGCCTGCCTGGAATGCGCGCTCGATGATCTGCCGCGTCAGTTCGGTCATTACATCTTCGTCGAAGCATTTTTCCTGCTGTAGAGCCACTCCCGCCGCCAGAGCCGCGCCCCGCATTGCCTGGCGGTTCATGCGACGCAGCCATCCGTCCACGTGCTCGTCAAACCGGCTCACGATGCCCGCATCCACATGCGCGGCGCAGGCAATCTCGTCGATCAGTTCGGCGTCCAGTAACTTCCAGTTCAGCCGTTTCGCAATCGACTGCGCGATCCTTCCGCCACCGCTCCCGAACTCCCGCGAAACTGTCAACACCCGGTATTCCATTCGATGCCTCCCCGTCCCGCTGACGCCACCAAGCTACGCCGTCGAAAAGGTCCCGGCAGTGACGCCCCTCACCGACGCCGGAACGCTTTGAGCGGATGAACAAGGGGCCGATTTAGATGGAAACAGAATGCAGCCTCGAACCAAAGGCCTCACTCGTAGCGGAGCGCCTCCGCCGGCTCGATGCGCGTTGCCCGCCTTGCGGGGACAAAAGAAGCCGCCAGCGAGACAAGCAGAAATAACGCCGAGATGCTGCTGTACGAGACAGGATCAAGCGGCCCAACTCCGTAAAGCACCTTGCGCAGTAGATAGAAGTCCCCGATCGCGAGCAGGCCCCCCGTGAGAAGTCCGCATACCACTGGCGCTGCATTCTGTCGCAGCATCAACCAGAGAACCTCACCTTTGCGAGCTCCAAGCGCCATGCGGATTCCCACCTCGCGCGTACGCAACACCACCATGTAGCTCAATGTGCCGTAAATTCCCATCGCCGAGAGTACCAGGCCGAGCAACCCCACCGTACCGGCGATGAGTGCGACCAGGGCCGAGGTCATGAAGGGCGGAGTCTGCCGGAGCAAATAGTCCAGCGTCAAAGCACTGGCAACGATGTTTCCATCTTCAGATGCAATTGTCTCCTCGATCCCACGCATCAATTGTCCGGGAGCAATCGAGGTCCTCACCAGGATAGGGAACTCATTCCGTCGACTCTCAGGAATCTGCAGGTAGACTTGCGCGGCATCGCTGTTGTCGAGCAGCACGCCGCGCACGTCATGGACAACGCCAACAACCTCATAGCTACGGCCGTCTGGAGTCAATTCGTTCTTATCATGGAAATTCCAGTCCGTCTTCATCTCCAGCGTACGTCCGATCGGATTCTGCCCGGGCCACAGCCTCTGAGCCGCAGTCTCGCTCACCACCGTGGTTGGTTCCGGCGTTCCAGCACCAGTGTGAAATCCGCGGCCGTACACAATCGGGATATCAAGCGTATGGAAGTAATTCGTGCCCACATAGGTGTAGAACAGGAAAGCCTTCATGCTGTGCGCATCCGCCTTCGCACCATCGATCGCAACCGCTGCACTCCGAAGCCCACCTCCATCCGGCGGCCTTCCCGTCGTGATCTCCGCAACCCCGGGAGTCGCTTTCACGCGTTCAACAATATGCCTCAGTAACGCATTCTGGCGCGTGCTGTCGTACTCTGGTCCCTCAGGAAATTGCAGCGTCAGGTCGATCACATGACTCGTCTCGTATCCGGTACTCATCGTGAGCGCGTGGAATGCACTTCGAACCATCATGCTTCCGGCGATCAGCAGAACAAACGAGACAGCAACCTGCCCGCCGGTCAGCCAGTCACGTAATCGCCGGTTGCGAGCCGGAGACATCGCAGAGTTAGCCTTCATCCACGACGAAAGAGCGGAACGGGTACTCTCAAGTGTCGGTGCAAGGCCGAACAGCACTCCAGCAAGAATTGAAATTCCAAAAACATACGAAAAGATCTCCGCATCCGGATTCACATTCACAATGAACGTGCCCATATTCGTCGGCAGCGTCTCTTTCGCCGCAGTGGCCATGATCCGCATCATGGCCCAGCTGCACAGCAGTGCCACAACTCCTGCAATCAGCCCAAGCAGTGCGCTCTCGGTCAGCAACTGCCGGATCAGTCGTCGTCTGCTCGCGCCCAGCGATATCCGTACTGCCAGCTCGTTCTGGCGCGACGCGGCACGCGCCAACTGCAAACTGGCAACATTGGCGCATGCGATTACGAGCACCATCGCCGTAGCCAGCATGATTAGAAAAACTGCGAAACGCAAATTGCGATCCAAATCCATTGGAAACGGAGATCCGGGAGTGATCAATATCTCTTTGATTTCGTTTTTCGAATCGGTTGATTTGTGCAGCTTTGCCTGCCGCGCCGCAATCGCCGACATCTCCGCCTGCACTTGCGCCACGCTCGTTCCCGGCGTAAGACGCCCGAATAGCATGCAGCACAGGCTCTCCACATCTCTCAATGTTCGGTCCCCGGGATGGACAACAGGCTGAATGCTCAGAGGCATCCAGAAATCAGGTACGGCGATCAATGTCCCAATAAAATCATGGGGAGTGATCCCGATAATCGTCACCGCAACACCATTCAGCCGGATTGCTCTCCCGATAATTTCCGGATCTCCCCCAAATCGTTTCTGCCAGTAGTTCTCACTGATCATCACTGCTGGCGCATCGACAAGCTCCTTCCGATCCCCTTCCGCAAAAATCCGCCCTCGGAGCGGAGCGATCCCCAGAAGGGAAAAGTAGTTTTCGCTCACCATGGTAATGCTCGCTACTTCCGCCCTGCTTGCAGTCGTAGACGAGGGCAGCAGCCCCCACTTGCCAAACAGGGAGTCCGACGCCGCCTTGCGCCCGTCCACTGACCCACCCGCATCGCTCATGATGAGTTGCTCGAATTGCTTCCCCGTTGCAAGCAACCCGGCAGCGGTATGGGCCTCCTTGTACGCTTCGTAATCGGGATAACTGAACCGCCGCTCCTGTTGCCCCGATTGACGCACCTGGGTCAGACTTACGATGCTGCTCGCGTCGTGCGCCTCTACGCCACGCTTCAGCAGTGCTTTGTACGCCGTGAAGACGGTCGTGTTGATCCCAATCCCAATTGCCAGCGCGATCACCGCGACTGCCGTAAATCGCGCATTCCGTCGAATCGAGCGCAGTCCATACCTCAGGTCCTGCAGTACGCTTTGTGGCAAGACGCCCCAATCGATCTCCCGGATGCGTTCTCTCCACACACTTGGATTTCCAAATCGAAGGCGCGCATCCCTTCGTGCCGCATCGCTGGCCATGCCCCGATCGGCATTCCATTGCTCGCGCATCGAAAGGTGGAATTCAAGTTCATCAGCGAGATCGTTCTCGCTGTCTTCATTCCGGGAGCGAGATTTCCAGCGTGAAAAGAAACCCATCCAGGCCTCCTACGCGATCAGTTCGCCGCGCAAGACCAGTACAATCGCTTCCGCGACGCTTTCCCATCTTTGTCGTTCCACGTTCAATTGGTTGCGCCCCGCGGCCGTGATTCTGTAGTAGCGCGCACGCCGGTTGTTCTCGCTCAATCCCCATTCGGCCTTCACCCATCCCACCTTCTCCATCCGGTGAAGCGCCGGATACAGTGAGCCTTCCTCAATTCGCAGCACCTCGTTCGAAACGCTCTGAATGTGAAGTGTTATCCCCCAACCATGCATCGGGCCACTTTCGATGGCCTTCAACACAAGCAGTTCCAAAGCTCCAAGCAAGTTGTCGGTCGAAGGCAAGAGGCGTCTCCTATAGATGTCTATAGGAGCATGCGCCCGTTTCTGTCCATAGTCAAGGTCTTCGAATCAGAAACGCGTGGCCTTACCCGGATCCCAGGCAAATAGAAAGGGCCAGGCCGAGACTTCAGCCTGACCCCTGATTCGATTTCGCCGTCGAATCAGTAAATAACCTTCAATGCAAACTGAAAGATGCGAGGCTCAAACGTGCTGGTAATCTGCCCGCCGCCGGTCGGGTTTCCGGTGATGGTCGATACCGGCACCGATCCACCCACGCTTGCGGTTGCCGAGGTCGTGCCCTGCGATCCGCTGATTGTGCCCGGAAGATATAGGTTCGTGTGGTTGAACAGGTTGTAGATCTCCGTGCGGAATTCCATTTTCAGGCGATCTCCCGGCAGATTGAACTTTTTGTTCACGTCAAGATCTGATTCGTAGAAGGCCGGTGTGCGCCCTGGATTGCGTGGCGCATTGCCGAACGGACTCAGCACATTTCCTGCAGCGTCTTTGATCGGCGGCAATTCGAACGCGGAGAAGTTGATGTAATTCACGTACCCCGTATTCGCCGCCCGCGACGAGCGTCCCTGCGTCACCTTCGTGCCGGCCACAAGATCTGGACGGTACTCGTTGGCGCCGCGGTACGTTGCGGAAATCTGCAAAGATACCTGCTGCGCTGCGTTTGGCGAGTAGGTGATATTGAACGGCGTCCCCGCCTGCATCGTGTTCACGCCGCTGATCTGCCACCCACCCAGGATGCTGTCCGTCAATCCATTGGCGTTCGCAAGAAAATGACGTCCGTGGCCAAACGGCAGTTCGTACACCAGGCTGGTCACATTCGCGATGGGCAGATTGTAGTCTGACTGCCCATAGTCCGCCTTCAGGTTGTTGCCATCCTGCGGAGAAGGCGTGTTGCCCTCCAGCGATGCCGACGCGTTATCCAGCGAATGTTCCCAGGTGAACGAGTTCAGCAGTGTCAGGCCAGCCACAAAGCGCTGCTCATACCGCACCTGCAGCGCGTTGTAATTGGAGTAGAACTCATTCAGTCCTTCGGTAATATCGCTGGGCCAGCCCTTGAACGGCCGGGCAAATCCCAGTGCGGGATTCTTCTGATTGCCGTTGAGGAAACCTTGCAGCTTCAGCCCATGGTTGGCCACATACGCAATGTCCAGCAGCGTATTCTTCGCCAATTGCTGCTGTGCATCGAAGAAGTAGTTCTCGACGTAACTGTCGCGTGTGTTCTTGGGAACCCACGTGATGTTGTCCGTCGCCGGGTTAAACGATGTCACAAGACCCGAAGGATATCCCTGGTCGGCCGTCACATAACAACTCGGCGTCGTTGACCCGGTCGCGATGATCTGCGACGGAAGCGGCGTGCTGCAGTGGTTTGTGGTGGTTGGCTTGATCTGCGTTACAGCCGCAAATTGCGCCTGCGGTGCGTTGATTCCCAGGATGTCGCCCGAGCCGGCTCGCGTGTAGTGCACGTAGCCGGTTCCGAATCCACCTCGCACGACGGTCCTCGGCGACAAGGCGTATGCAAATCCCACGCGCGGCGACCAATCCGCCAGGTCAGGATTGACGAGCGTGCTACCGTAAACTCCGCTCGAATGTACCGGGGTGATTCCATTGCTGGCAACCGCTCCGGGCGTAATGGTCAACACCGTTTGCGAAGCAGGATCGAAATTTGAAATGTTGTTCTTCCACTCCGAGTACGGCGAACCATACTCCCAGCGGACGCCCAGGTTCAGCGTCAAATTCGGCGTCACCTTCCAGTCATCCTGCGCATATGCGCTGTCGAGCGACTGGCGCAGATGCACTACAAAGTAATTGGCCAACTGGTAGCTGGTCGTCGTGCCAAACAAAAAATCAGCCCAGTACGTGTCGGTCACCGGTGCAGTGGGAGCCGCGCTGCCACTGGCCGTCGTCGCGCACAGCGGCGAGATGGCTGCATTGCACAAGCTGTAGCCACTGCCATACGTAAACGATCCATACAGCGGATTGTTATCGTTCACCGCCATCCAGATGTGCTCGTACTCATATCCGAATTTCAGTGAGTGCTTGCCCTTCACCCACGTGAAGTTCACTTTGGGATCGAGCAGCGCCGGATTCTGCCATTGTGGATTGGTGCTCTGCCGTCCGAAGCCGGTAAAACCGCTGATCCCCACCGAAGGCAGCCCGCCGGCAACAATTCCATTCGCCGGCAAACCGGGAATCGTGAAGTCGTTCTGTCCAATCGACAACGTGTACTTGCCCGCCTTTGTCTTCGATAGTCCCAGCCGCGCATCCACAATCTTGGTTCCGCCGAACACGTGCGTATAACCCAGCGCAACCTGCTGGTCCAGCACGCGGATCGTCCCGTTTGTCTGCCCGTCCAGCGGCAGGGGAATCGTGGGATAATTCACGCCCGTCTCCTTGCGGTCGCTCACCCGCAGGAACCACGAGCTGTTCTGGTTCTGCTGATAATCCAAACGCAGATCGCCCTTGTCCGAGTTGTCGGTAAAAGGAATCTGTGCCGAATAGTCGTTCGAATTGAGGCCGGTCGAACTCACGCCCGCCTGTGGCAGCTGTGCTGCGAATTTCTGAAAAGATCCCAGGATCTGTGACGACAGCGAATTAATTGCGGTCGATGGAATCGGCGCGCCTGCGGGATACACATTGCCCGTCACCGGATTCCGTACCGGCACTACCAGGTCTCCGTTGAGTTCATTCTGCGTTGGCAGAGTCAGCACATACAGTGGCCGCAGCGTCTGCCGGAACCCCTCGTAATCCAGAAAGAAGAACAGCTTGTTCGACACAATCGGTCCACCAAAGTTCATGCCGAACTGGTTGCGATTGAAAGTCGGCTTCTTGAAGGGAACGGTCGTTCCTGTATTGCTCACTACATTCGGCTTGAAAAACCCCGCCGCATTCAGATCGGTGTTGCGAATGAACTCGTAAAGAGTCGCGTGAAAACTATTCGTGCCGCTCGCCGTTGCCACGTTGACCGTCGCACCCGACGACCGCCCGTATTCCGCGCTTTCATTGTTCGTCACTACGTTGAACTGCGCCACGGAATCCGGCGCAATGGCAATGATCTGGTTGTCGAATCCCTGGTTGCTCTCGCCGTACGCGTTGTTGTCCATGCCGTCGAGCAGGTAGTTGTTGAACATGCTGCGCTGCCCGTTGACGTTGTAAGCGCCTTCGCGCACCAGGCTGCTGATCGAGCTTGTCGTCGCTGCCGTAGGCGCCTGCCGCGACCCCGTCACCAGCGCCAGCAAATCAGAGAAGTTGCGGCTCACCAACGGCAGAGCCTCGGTCTGGTAACCAGAAATCGTCTGTCCGCGCTCGCTGGTGTCTGTCTCCACCTGCAATGCCACGTCGCTCACTTCGACCGTGGTTGCATTCGCCTGGCCCACCTTCAGCGTCAAATCGATGCGCGATCTGCCGCCCACCACGATCGAAATATTCGTCGCCTCCGCCGGGGCAAATCCCGGCGCCTCTGCCGTGATGCCGTACGTGCCCACCCGCAACGACGGTACCTCGTAGTCGCCGGAAGCATTCGTCGACACTTTCGTCGCGATGCCGGTATTCACATTCGTCACGGTGACGGTGGCATTCGCGACCACCGCTCCGGTTGCATCGTGAATGGTGCCGATAAGGCCTCCATTCTCATATTGCGCTCTGGCTGTCGTGCCAGAAAGTGCAACCAATAGGCCAACCAAAAAAAGAAACTTGAAGGGGATGTTTCTCATGATGCGCCGAGCCTACCGGGCCACTGTAACCAATCCATGAATCCAAAATGAACGGCACGTGAATTGGAGGGGGCAATGGTTGAAAGAAAAGAAGTTTTCCACGCTCGGCTCCGCGGACAGCTGCCTCTCCGCCCAGCCAAATCGCTGCCGTACACTGTTCACATCGTTTGGGGCTTCTGGTCAGCCCACCCGCATCCCGCCCGGAGGTCTACGGCATGAAAAAGATCGGCATCCTGTTCGGCATGGAAAATAGTTTTCCCGGCGCGCTGGTGGAGCACATCAACGCCCGCAATATCTCAGGAGTCCACGCCGAGTTCGTCGAAACCGGCGCCGTGCACCTCGACAAGCCGTCGCCCTACGCGGTTATCGTCGATCGCATCTCTCACGACATCCCCTTCTATCGCGCCTTCCTGAAGCATGCCGCGCTCAACGGCACCACCATCATCAACAACCCCTTCTGGTGGTCAGCCGACGACAAGTTTTTCAACTATTCGCTTGCCGCCAAACTCGGCGTTGCCGTCCCACCCACGGTCATCCTGCCCCACAAGAAACATCCTGACGGCACCACCGACCGCTCCATGCGCAACCTCGAATATCCCCTCAACTGGGATAAGGTCTTTGCCTATGTCGGCGAGCACGGATTCATGAAGCCGGTCGATGGCGGCGGATGGCGCGACGTCTACCACATCCACAATCGCCCTGAGTTTTTTGCTGCTTACGATCAGTCGCGCGACCTCTGCATGCTTTACCAGAAAGCTGTTGAATTCAACGAGTACTTCCGCTGCTACGTCGTCGGGCAAAACAAGGTCCACATCATGCCCTACGACCCGCGCAAGCCACACCACGAGCGCTACGTGCAGAACCCGCCCACCTACGATCCTGCTCTCCTGGCGCGTGTTGAGAAAGATGCGCTGACCCTCTGCCGAGCGCTCGGCTACGACCTCAATACTGTCGAATTCGCTGTCGAAGACGGCATCCCCTACGCCATCGACTTCATGAACCCCGCTCCCGACGCCGACCTCCATTCCGTAGGCCAGGCCAATTTCGACTGGATCATCAAAGAAGTAGCCGACCTGGCAATTGCCAAAGCCGCCCACGCCCCGGCACCTCCAAAAGAACTCCGCTGGGCCACGTTCCTTTCAGGCACATCCGCCTCAACCCCCGCAAAGAAAGCAACCGGAAAAAAAGCCCCCGCGAAGAAGTCCGCACCCAGGAAAACCGCCGCTGCTTCCAATCCCGAATCCGCGAATGGCGTGTCATCCTGAGCGCCGCACGTTTGGGGCCCCACAGGCGAAGGCTGTGGGGTAAGCGGCGCGAAGGATCTGCTTTTGCATTCGACTCCAATCTGCTTATGTCCATCTGATCCTTGCACGTCAAGACAAGGACGGTTGAACCCCATGTACCCCCGTTCAGGCGGGCAGTTTTCCCATGAGTGGGAAGCCACGAACCCAACCGGTAAATCTCCCTGGGCGAATTCTCGACTCGAGGTGCGCTACACTCCTCGCGTGTCCACACTGATCGCTCGTCTGATCGCTTACTTCTTCGTTGGCGTTCTGTGCGCTGTAGGCCCCATCATGCTCCTCATCGCCATCGGGACATCGATCCCCACGGCCACCTTCGTTCTTGCCGGCACCGCCACCGACGGAAAAATCGTTTATCTCCAGCGTGAATATTCGAGGCGATTCTCGAAAGAGGTCTACAAGCCCGTCGTCCGTTTCACTGCCAACGACGGCCAGATACATATGTTCGTCGCCGAATCTCGTATGGGCCTCGTTCCCTTGAAGTCCGGCGACACAATTCGCGTGATTTATATCGCCAGTCACCCCGAAACCGCGCGCATCGACACCTTCGCCCAGCTCTGGATGGCGCAATTCATCCTGGGTCTCGTCGGCATCTTCTTCACGACAGTTACCGTGCGCATCATGATGAAGAAAAGAGCCCTTCGCCCGCAGGAATCGTTCAACTGATCCCTTCGCATCCCCCCGCTAAGGTCAGCCGCCGATGATCAGTGCGGCCTTGTATCCTGCCGGGGCTTTTTTAGCGGCCATGCCACTCCATCCGATGCATTTCTTGTATGGACGGCGCGTACCAGATAGAGTCATGATCGGAAACACTTCCCCGACCTCGAATCCCGCTTCGGAAGCCTCCTTGGGTCACGACTGACTGAATTGCTGCGAGGGAGTTCCTATGAGACGCAAGGCTGCACTCATCACGGTTATTGCAATCGGCGCTGTCCTCTTCGTGTTCGCGTCCGATTCCCACGGTCGCCATCGCTCCGCAACAAGTACTGTAGCGGCCGCAACCCCAACCACGAGTGAAAAGCCGGCGGCAGCGGACCCGGCCACGGCCGAAGTCACCCCAGAGGATTCGCTTGGCAACTCCGACGGGACCGACGCGGAGAATCCGGATCAGCAACAACCGGGGGGATCGCTCGATGAGAAGTTGGCTTCACTGAAGGAGCTGCGCGACTCGGGCGTCATCTCTGACCAGGATTACCAGGCGAAAGTCAGCGCCCTGCAGGGCGGATCCTCGGCCAATGTTGCGTTGCCTGAAAACGGCGCCATGCGCACCGTGGAAATCGGTGATCCCCAGTTGCAGATGCCGGCGGCAACCTTGCAGATACCTGCCGACTGGAGATTTGGGGGCGCCGTTGTGCGCACCGGAGGGTGTCACGGCAACGGCGCGCAGGTTGTGTACAGCATGCAGAGCCCAGACGGTCTGTTTGGAATCCAGGTATTTCCCGGCTTCGTTTGGAGAAATACCGGCCAGCCGCCGCAGCCGAGAAATCTTTCGCCGCGCATCATAGCCATGAACCCGCCACCGCGGAACCCCTGCGAAGCGCTCGACATCGAAACCCCCGAAGCGTTTCTCGAACACGTCATTTTGCCCAATCTGCGTCCATTCGCCAGGGTAACGAACATCGGACCGTATACGGAGTCCGGGCAGGAAGCAATCCGCCAGCGCCTGCAATTCCTTGAGCAAGGTTCAGAGGAGCAGGCAGCGAGATTTCGACAGGCGGGTTTCCCTGCGGGAAATCATCCCGTACAGCACACCCTGAGCGGCGCTATAGCCTACGTCCACTACAACCTCAACGGCCACGAGGTCGAAGAGATTGTGCAGACCGCCGTGCATTGCGCGTCAGGCTGGGTGCCCGGCAACTACGTCGCCACGCCGTCGGTGAACGTGAATTGCAATTCTTGGCCGTTGGTAATCATGCGCGCTCCCCGCGGGACTCTGATGCAAAACATCCAACGCCTCGTCGCCATCAAGCAAACCTATCGGGTGGACAGGACCTGGGATTACGTGATGGGCGAGCTCATCCGTCAGATGGGGCAGCAGATGCTTGCTGCTTCCAACGCTGCGTTTCAAGCAATGACGCAGAATTCCGAGATGCAGGCACAGATTCGGACGGCGCAGCACAATGCCTTCATGGCACAGCAAAACAACAGCTTTGTGAACAGCCAGGCTCAGAACGCTTACCAGCAGCACGTTATGGACGAATCCGCCCATAACACCGTGCTCTATGCGCTCGACGAGCGCGCCTTTGTCGATAGAAGAACCGGCACAGAGTACGACGTCACCAATCAGGTCGACCACCTGTACCTCGGTTCCGATGGCACTCTAGTCGGGAGCAGAGGTCCCCTCGATATCACCAGCACGGTCCCGGGTATCAACTTTTCGCAAGTACCGATGAAGTGAGATTCGATGAACACAGATCAAAAGACCGGAACAGCTGAGAACTGAAAGCCCGGGCCCTTGTTCCCTGAGTGCCCGTCTCTAAGCCACCTTTCGAAACGTCAGGTTATACCGGTACGGCCCCGTCAGCGGATGATGTCCCGGCTTTAGCGGTTGCACACCGTGGAACCGCATCCGCGAAGGTCCGCCCCACACGATCACATCTCCATGCTCCAGCAGAATGTGTTTTGTTTTGTCGGTGCGCTGAAAGCCGCCTAGCAGGAAAATGCACTCCAGCCCCAGCGAGATTGACACGATTGGCTGGTGCAAATCGAACTCGTGCCGGTCCTGGTGGATTCCAAGCTTCGTTCCCGCCTGGTAGCGATTGATGTGGCATGTGTCAGGGCGAAAGTGCGGAAATCCCGATCGCACCGCGCAGCGCAGAGCAAACTCCAGGAGGATGCGCGGCATAGACGGCCACATCCGGCGCACACTCGGATTCTGCGGATCCCACCGCCGCCGGAACGCTTCGGGCGTGCCGCAGTCCGACACCATTACCGACATCGGCAACCCACTGGGTGTCATTGCATGATGAAGCGGTGCCGCTGCGAGAATGCCCTCCAACGCGGCGAAGAACTCGGCATCCTGCGCGAGCGCCAGACCCCGCATTAGGACCGCGCCGGGATAGATCTCCTCATACGTAGGCTCCGCCGCAAGCTGGGAAAAGAGATTCATAGCCCAATCTCATCTTACCCATTAGGCGAACAAAAAGCGAATGTATTCCTTCCGGCGAACAAGGCCACCTCTCAAAACCTCGGCACCTGCTAACTTCCTGACTTGCGATGCCGCGCAGCGGGCGCTAAATCGCTGCTTTTGTCTTGTTCTCGGCATTGCCCGTTTCTGAACTCTGACCCAGGGCCGGTGAATCCTGTCGCATCAGCGACTTGACCTCATCATCGTCTGTCGGCCCAAACTCCCGATAGAACAAACTCACCGCATCCAGGGGATCCGGCATCAGTGCGCACACCACCTCGTCCACTTCCTGCGCCAATTCCCCGCATGTGCTCTTCGCTCCTACCGGCACGGCCACAATCACCCGCCTCGCCCGCCCGCACACCGTGCGAATCGCCGCCCGCATACTCGCTCCAGTAGCCAGCCCGTCGTCCACCAGAATCACAGCCCGCCCCGCAATCTCTATCGCGGGCCGTCCGTCGCGATACAGCTTCTCTCGCCGCTCCATCTCATGCCGCTCACGCTCGATGACATGCCCAAGCTTTTTCTCCGAGACATGGCACGACCGTACAATTTGCTCATTCAGCACGAAGCCGCCGCCACTCGCGATCGCTCCCATCGCCAACTCTTCCTCCCCCGGGACGCCGAGCTTGCGAACCACCAGGATGTCCAGTGGCAGCCTGCATGTCCGCGCCACTTCAAACGCCACCGGCACGCCCCCGCGCACTAGCCCCAGCACCACTGCATCCTTCAAATCGGGAACGGAGGCAACAAGCTCCCCCAGAACCCGCCCCGCCTCCCGCCGATCTTGAAACACCATTGCACTCACGCGCAGGATTGTACCTTCCCTAGTCCCTAGTCCCTAGTCCCTAAGTCCAACGTCGCTTTGTCTCTGCCGTACAATCCCAACAAGCACCACCGAGGTCATCCCATGCGCCCGTCGTTCTCGCTCGGCATCGAAGAGGAATACCAGACCATCGACCCGGTAACACGCGATCTGCGCTCCCACATCGAAACCGAAATGCTTTCCGAGGGCAAACTCCGCCTGCAGGAGCGCGTTAAGGCTGAAATGCACACCTCCGTCGTCGAAGTCGGCACGCGCATTTGCAAAAACATCAATGAAGCCCGCGAAGATATCTACGAACTCCGCCGCGAGATGATCAAGCTGGCGCGCGAACACCAGCTCGAACTCGTTGCCGGCGCCACCCATCCTTTCGCTGACTGGCGTACGCAACAGATCTATCCCGACCCGCGTTATCACCAGGTTGTCAAGGATCTCCAACTCGTGGCTCGTGCCAACCTCATCTTCGGCCTGCATGTCCACGTCGGTATCGAAGACCGCGAAGCCGCCATCCGCATCATGAATGCGATGCGCTATTTTCTGCCGCACATCATGGCGCTGGCCACCAACTCACCCTTCTGGCTTGGCCTCAACACAGGCTACAAAGGCTATCGCGCAAAAGTCTTCGAGAATTTCCCGCGTACCGGTATCCCCGACGCATTTTCCAGCTACTCCGAATTCGAGAACTACGTCAGTCTGCTGGTCCGCACCAATTGCATCGACAACGCCAAGAAGATCTGGTGGGACATCCGCCCCCATCCCTTCTTCAACACCGTAGAGGTCCGCGCCTGCGACATTCCGCTGCGCGCCGAAGAAACCATCGCCATCGCCGCGCTCATCCAGGCCACAGCTGCGTATCTATTCAAACTGCACGAGGCAAATCAGGATTTCCGCCAGTACGCCCGCCCGCTGCTCATGGAAAATAAATTCCGCGCCGTCCGCTACGGCCTCGATGGCAAGCTCATCGACTTCGGCAAGCAACAGGAGGTTCCCGAGCGCGACCTGCTCGAAGAGTACCTTGCCCTCATCGATCCCGTCGTCGACGAACTCGGCAGCAGGGAAGCGATCGACGGCATCCGCAAGATCATGAAGACCGGAACCGGCGCCGACCGCCAGCTCAAAGTCTTCGAAGAGAGCAAAGGCGATTTAAAAGCCGTAGTAGACTACATGGCCGAAGAAACCCGCGCCGGACTATAAGCGATCAACAGGTATATCAAGCGCAGCCATTCAGTTGCCCATCGTGTGAACCGTCACGGTAGCAGATCTAGAAGCACTGTCATCCTGAGCGACCAACGGGAGTCGAAGGATCTGCGGTTGTTCTTCTCGATCGAGTCATCACGACCGCGGTGGATCCAAGAACAAGTGCTAGGGCACATTACAGGAGCGAAAGGCTCGATTCGGAGGGAGGCGGGGATTTCTCAACCCCCGCTGGGTGCCCCATCCATGTCGCATTTTTTTGGCGACCTGGGTGGGAAAGCACGAGACCAAATCAAAAAACGAAGTGTCATCCTGAGCGCCGCACGCCTGGGTGCCCCGTAGACGAAGTCTGTGGGGTAAGTGGCGCGAAGGATCCGCTTTTGCTTCTTGCTACTTTCCACCCGCCGCCTCCGCCAATCGAAGATGGACTAGTTCACCATCTCCGCCACCACCGAAACTTCCATCCGCTTTCCACCTTCCAAGCCCATCGATCCCAGCACAATCGGTTTTCCCATCACCACCGCCGACTCGCACTCCAGCACCGCTTGGTGAAGCAGAGGATCCTGGATCCCCACATTCGACTTCTCGTCGGCTACGCTTGTCTGCTCAATCTTCGTCCGTAATCGCAGCCCATCCCCACTCCCCTCGAGCGTAGCGTCGAGATTCAGGCCAACATCCTGGTACTGCACCTGCGTGTTCTCATCCGTGCCCTTCCCATAGGACCCCGTCACAATCGGCACCCGCGCCCCCTGTTTCACAATCGTCTTGCTCCTCTGCGCGACTACCGCGACAAGATGCATTGCGTGCCCGCTATCTCCGTCTCCGATCGTATACGCCAGCCGATACGTCTTCCGTGGTCGATCGATATCCGCGAGAATCTTTTGCGCCTTCGCAAGGTCCTCCGCGGTTGCATACATCGAAATAGCGTTCGCCGCCTCGACGCGATAGATTTTCGCCTTCGGCAGCATATTCCGCAAATCCGTCACCGCGTCGTTTGCTTCGCGGACTTCCGTCAAATTTGTCAGATAAAGCGTCGCATAGTTTTCTGCCGGCTTCTGATCCGTACTCTGTGTCTGCGCAACCGCGCGCCCAGAAGTTAACATCGTCAAAATCGCACCGGCCGCCATAAACACACACAACGGCCCCCGAACTGCATATTCTGCGTTCCGTCTCATCGCAAGCCTCTCGAAGTGATTGGTCTGAAGCCCGCCGCTGCCTTGGGATGTCTATGCCGCGTGCTTCTACTTACAAAGGACGCCGTGCTTGCGTATTCGCTCACTACATTTTGTGAATTGGTTGGTCGCCCGGTGCGCATCCAAGGCAACGCGCGATAATTTCATAAGCGCTCAGCTTGAGCGCGAGGCCTTTCCATGCATCTCGCTGGAGTCCAAAGAATCGCGGTAATTGCCTTCGCTTTTTCGCTGATTGCCGCCGTGCCGCAAGCGCAGCAGCCGGACGCCTCTGCCATCACTCGCGATCTCGACGCCGCCAACCAGTCCCGCTTCGACAACGTCCTCAGCTTCACTGACGTTGAGCACTACACCGTTTTCCGCGGTGGCGACCAGACCAACCCCGCCGCCGAGATGACTGTGAAGATGAGTTACAAGAAAGGCGTCGGCAAGGACTACGCCATCCTCAGGCAGTCCGGCTCATCGCTTCTTCAGAAATTCGGCCTGCAGCCGCTGCTCGAAAACGAGAAGTCCATCAACAATCCCGCCACTGTTGCACAGTCCTGGTTTACGTCCGCGAACTACGAGATGCGCCTCAAGCCCGGTGTTACCCAGACCATTGACGGCCGCCAATGTATCGCCATCTCGATCACGCCCCGCCGCAAAGCGCCCAACATGATTGACGGAACCCTCTGGGTCGACACCGGCAACCACACGATCGCCGAAGTCGAAGGCGTAGCCTCCAAAAGCCCGTCCATCTTTGCCGGAACCACAAAGATGATGCGTCGTTACGCCATCATGCAGGGCTATGCCATGGCCCTTCACGCCCACGCCGAATCAAGCAGCGCGCTCTTTGGCCGCACCGTCATTGTCATCGACTATAGCGACTACCACTTCCAGCTTCGCCCAGCGAAATAATTAGGCAGCCCGAGAACGAAACGCATCAACATTCTCCGCGACCCATCGATACAGCCCAATCGGCTGTCTGCCAAGCACGCGTTCAACGCCATCCGTCGTCATTCCCAGTCTCCCTTCGCGAATCGCGCGCCACAATTCGACGTGCGCCTCCGTCTCTTCAATAGAAGCGCCCGTCGCCAGGAATCGACGTCTGGCTTCTTCGTCCGACAGCGTCTCATACCTCAAATCTCTCCCGATCGCCGCGCCAACCTTCGCCGCAACATCCGCAAAGCTGAATGCCTCCGGCCCCGTCAATGCCAGCGCCTTTCCCACATAATCGCGGCTCGTCAGCGCCGTCATCGCCACCGCCGCAATATCGTCAGAGTGAATGAAGGCCCTTTTTCCGCTTCCCGTAGAAGTGCGAACCACGCCTTCCGTTCTGATCGGCTCGGCCCAGGCCAGCAGGTTCGTCATGAATCCCGAAGGCCGTAGAAAAGTAAAGGGAACCCCACTCGCACGGATCGCCGCCTCTCCCCGCTCATGCCATGCGCCAATGGCGAGGCTCTGCTCCACATCCAGCGATGAAAGCTTCACCACAAGGCCCACGTTCGCGGCACTCGCAGCGCGTGCCGCCAACTCATCCAGCATTGGAATCTGCGGCCCTGAAGTGACCAGAAAGAACGTCTCCACTCCGCGAAGGGCAGCTTGCAGAGATTCCTGATTGTCCAAGTCCCCAACCCAAATCTCTACGCTCTCGCCAAAGCGTGCTCTTGCCTTCGCTGCATCACGCACGAATACACGAGGACGCTCGCCTCGTCTCACGAGTCGCTCGACCACTTTGAACCCAACGTCCCCCGTCGCTCCAGTAATCAGATGCTTCATACGTAAACCTCCTTATCAATATGAGCAAAGCTCACAAACTATTGAGCAGATTAGACTCATATTCAGGCTCTGTATACTCGCTTCATATGGTGATATAAGTTGCTGAGAAATCATTCGTTCATAGATGGTATATATACGAAAGCTCACATTTGTACTAATCTGATCGTGATGAGTAGAGGATCCACCGCACCCCATCGACGCCAGCCCCAGCAACTCCGCGCCCGTCAAACCGTCGACGCAATCCTCGAAGCCGTTATCCGCATCCTGAAGCGTGAGGGAACTGATGCCGTAACGACAAACCGTATCGCAGAGATCGCCGGTGTCAGTATCGGCTCTGTCTATCAGTATTTCCCTGACAAGCGAGCCATCTTCGCCGCGCTTCATCAACGCCATGTTGAGCAAATTGACCGCATGATAGAAACCATGCTCATTCAAAATGCGTCCGCGTCTCTCGACCGTCTGGTGCGCGCGCTTGTCGAAGCTATGATCGATGCACATTCCGCCGACCCCGAGCTTCACGGTCTGCTTTCAGCGCAGGTCCCGCCTCACCCAGGCGGATCAAAAAGCTTCGCCGAGCGATCGCACGGAGCGTTTCTCATCGCACTCTCCGCAAGATCAGGGGAATTCAAAAAAGGCCGCGACCTCGACAAGATCGTATTCGTCGTGACCCACATGATCGAGTCCCTCTGCCACGGCGTCGTCCGACAGCGACCTCCGCGCCTGCCGCTGGCAAACGCCAAAGCAGAGATCGTCAGAGCGATCCTCGCCTACCTTCGATCGTAGATCTCTCAAGCTGTGTAAGGATGCTGCGCCCAATTTGCGACGATGTGCCCCCTCCCATCTTCCGCCGCATACGCCAGCACCCGCTTGCAGTCATTCGATACGGCAGATCCACACTTGTCGAAGGCTTGTCGCGAATCGTCGTATCCGTCACATCCTCTCGAACTCGACATCTCTCTTCCGCGTCCTGTCCATCGCATCAAGGTCGGGCAGATCGTCATACCACGCATAAAACGCAGCATCGAACACATAGAACTTTTGAAACCGGATCATCGGCAGCAGCGGGTCGCGCGGGACAACCTGCAGATACCGTATATAGCTGCCATCAAAATTCCGATGCACCGTCTCGCGCCGTCCGCGAATCTCCGCGAAGCGCAGGCTGTCCGTCTTCAGCGGTGTCCGCTTTTCGATGGTGTCTTCCGAAAGCACGATCACCGCGCCAAACACGTAGATCGCCCAGCACACTGCAAACAAAGCAATCGCCGCCCACTCCACCACCTCCGCTGGATTCCGCCCCTGCACTCCTGCGTGCTGACTCCAAAGCAGTCCGAATAAACCCAGCAGGCAGAATGCAAGAAAAGCCCCCGCAAACATGCGAATCCACGGGCTCAGCCGATAAACCCGACTCGCCCTGGTCATCCCGCTTCTGTTTGGAAACGAAGACATCCGCCCGACTTTCTAGTATCCGAGCCCTCGTACCACCGCGCGAATGCGATCCGCACTATTCCGCAGCCCGCTCTCCTCATCCACGGTCATCGGAATCGGCAGCGGTGCCTCGATTCCCTCGCGCCCCACGATCCGCGGAAGGCTCAGGCACACATCCTCCATCCCCCTGAAGCCGCGCAGCAATCCACTCACCGGCAGTACGCGCCGCTCATCAAACAAGATCGCCTCGAGGATATTGCACACCGCCAGTCCCACCGCATAGTTGGTCGCGCCCTTGCCCTGGATCACCGTGTAGGCCGCTTCCTTCACGTTCTTCACGATGGAATCTTTGTCTGCAGCCGTCAGCCGTCCGTGACCATCCACACTCCACTGGCTCAGCGGAATCGACCCGATCGTCGCACTCGTCCACAGCGGAATTTCCGAGTCGCCGTGCTCGCCGGCAATGTACGCATGCACATTTTGTACGGCGACATTGCAATGCTTTGCCACCAGGTATCGAAACCGCGAACTATCCAGCACCGTTCCTGAGCCCACCACGCGCTGCCACGGTAGGCCCGTCAACTTCAGCGCGATCTCCGTCACCACATCCACCGGGTTGGTCACCATCAGCAGCAGCGCATCCGGCGCCACCCGCACCACCTCCGGCAGAATCTTGCCGCAAATGTGTGCGTTTGCCTCTGCCAGGTCCATGCGAGTCTGACCCGGCTTCTGCTTCGCGCCGGCGGTCATCACCACAACATCGGCGCCGCGCAGCACTTCCACATCGTCCGAGCCATCCACCTTTGCTTGTGGTGCGAACAGCAGCCCGTGGTTGAGGTCGAGCACTTCGGCTTCGACCTTTGTCTTTGCGATATCAAACAGGCTGATGTCTCGCGCCACCCCCCGGATCAGCGCGGCGTACGCAATCGTAGCCCCCACGCTGCCCGCGCCAATGATTCCGATCTTTGCCATTTCTTTCCTTGCCCGGACACGAGAGTGAACTGCTCTTCAAATATCAGCGACAGATCTTCGTCCGTAGAGTGGTTAAACCCACTCCCCGCCACGCATCAATGGTTCCAGCGTACCCTTCGCCGTCACGCCGTCGATGTCCAGTTTGCCCGATCCGATCATCCAGTCCACGTGGATCAGGCTTTCATTGGCTCCCTTCGCCGCAAGTTCTTCTTTGCTCAGTTTGTCGCCATCGCGCACTGTCGACGAGTACGACTGCCCCAGCGCAATATGCGACGCCGCATTTTCATCGAACAATGTGTTCAAGAAAAGCTGGCCACTCGCTGCGATTGGCGATGAGTGTGGCACCAGGGCCACTTCACCAAGCCGCCGCGCGCCGTCATCGGTCTCAATCAACTTGCGCAGCACTTCCTCACCGCGCGAAGCATGTGCCTCCACAATTCGGCCGCCTTCAAACCGCACGTGAATGCCCTCGATCAACGTTCCCTGATGTGAAAGCGGCTTGGTCGCCGTTATCGTTCCATCTGCACGGTCCTTGTGCGGCATGCTGAACACTTCCTCGGTCGGCATGTTTGGAATGCAATAAATCCCATTCCCAGCCGTCGTTCCGCCGCCCATCCACACGTGATCGTCGGCCATGCCCAACGTGAAATCCGTTCCCGGCCCGCGATACTTCAACGCTGAATAGCGCTTCTCATTTAGATAATCCGCGCGCTTGTGCAGCCCTGCATCGTGTCGCTTCCAATCGCTCACGGGATCTTCCATGTTGATGCGCGTCGTCTGGAAGATCGCCTCCCAAAGCTTCGCAAGAGCTACATTCGGCGCGTCGTTGGGAAACATCTGCACTGCCCATGCCTGTGTTGCGCACGACACGATCGTCCAGTTGATTTCGTGTCGCGTAATTAACTCAAGCGCCGGACGATATGCCTGCGACACTGCCCGATTCGCCCGCCCCACCTTGTCCGGATCTTCATTTGAAAGCAGCGACGGATTTCCAGCCGCGATCGCCAGCCGCGCCGCCCCGCTCTTGAACGCCGCGCCCATCCCGTCATACAGCCACTTGGCCGCCTTGTCGAATGCAGCGTCCGGAGCATAGTGATAGCGCATCAGCGTAGCCTCATCATCGGTATAGAGCGTCGTCACCAGCGATGCTCCCGCGCGATACGCCTGTTCGGTAATCCGCCGTGCCAGGGCCACCGCGTCCAGCGAAGCCGTCATCACCAGTTCCTGGCCTTCCTTCAATCCAAGTCCGACCTTCACCGCTACTTCCGCCAGCAGATCCAGTTTCTGCTCATGCGTCCGTTCCACCGCCGCCACCGCTGAACCCATCTCCGACCTCCTGTTTCTCTTAAAAGGATCTCGCCGTAGTCGTAGCCTTAGCCCGACCGCGTTCCTTCATTCTAGGTCCCACGCGCCGGCCATTTAATTCTGAATCCTTAATACATGTATATACATCTATCGTCCATGAACCAAACATCCATGCCGGCTCTGGACTGCTTATGCGCAAGTTTCCGCCGCGCCGCCCGGGCGCTCACGCAACTCTACGACGAAGCCATTCGCCCGCTCGGCCTCACACCCACGCAGTTCACCCTCCTCCAGGCCCTCTCGCGTACCGGAACAGTTTCACAGGGAAGGCTGGGAGAAATTCTGGCCATGGACAGCACCACGCTCACACGCACTCTCGACATCATGGCCCGGCACGGCTGGGTCGAAAAACTTCACGGAAATGACCGGCGTGAACGTCAACTGCGCCTGACCCAATCCGGGCACGCTCAACTTAACCGGGCACTCCCTGTCTGGCAAAAGGTGCAGGAACGCCTTCGACGACAACTGGGAAGCGAACCTTGGCAACAGTTGCTGACCCTCACCAACAAAGTGGCCTCGGTGGTCACCGAATAGGAGATTTCCCATGTCCAAATACGCAAAGATCACCGGCGGAATCATCGCCGCCTGGTTCGTCTTCTCCCTCGTAGCCTCCGCTCTGAACCTCTACACGAATGCCCCCAACCAGCCTCCGTTGCCAATGGGACTGGCTGCGGTGACGCCCATCGTCCTCTTCCTCGCGTGGTTTTTCTCCTCCGCAGAATTCCGCCAATTCGCCCTGTCCCTGAGTCCGCGCACACTGACAGTCATTCAGAGCTGGAGGATAGAGGGGTTCACTTTCCTCGCCCTGGCTGCCTACGGAATTCTCCCTGGGCTGTTTGCTCTGCCGGCAGGCTGGGGTGACATGTTTATCGGAGTAACAGCGCCATTCGTGGCTCTCGCTCTGGCCGCTCCGGGCCATCGGAAAAGCTTCATCTTCTGGCAGATCCTGGGGATCACGGATCTGGTGACCGCGGTGTCGCTAGGCACGCTTGCCAGTGTGCTCAATCCCCACGGAATTGGGGCAGGCGCAATGACTATGCTTCCGATGAGTTTGATTCCAACATTTGAGGTGCCGCTGTTCCTGATCTTGCACATCATCTGCATCGCGCAGGCAGTGCGCTGGCCAGAATCCGCGACTTCCTTGTCTTCGCCGCAGTCATGGAATGCCCCAACCCCAAGTCAGCACGCGTCGTAATAAGCGCCGAACGAGTAAAAGGACAGCTGGGTGCCCCAGGTCTCGCTTCTGAGACCTGGGAGTCCAAGCCCACGCCTGCACGAACCTCAGCGATTCGTGCCCCATCCTTGCGCAGCAAGGGTGGGAAACCATGACCGCCAATGCATCTCAGTCCCTCAGTCCCTGTTTTCAATCCATCAGCTTCATCGTCAGATAGGTAAACTGCTCCGCCCACGTGCGAGCCGCCTGCCGGTTGTCTGCGCCGGCTCCGTGTCCGCCCTCGGTGATCTCGTCGTAGTAGAACGGTTCGTGGTACTCCTCCATCTTCGCGGCAAACTTCCGCGCATGCACCGGACCCACCCGATCGTCCGCCGTCGTCGTAAAGATCAGCGGCTCCGGATAGTGCACATCCGGCTTGAGCTGGTTATACGGTGAAATCGATGCCAGAAACGCACGCTCTTCCGGCACGCTCACTGACCCGTATTCACCCACCCACGACGCGCCCGCCGACATATGTTCATACCCCAGCATGTCCAGCAGCGGCACCTGGATCACCACCGCCTTCCACATCTCCGGATGCTGATTGAACTCGACGCCCATCAGCAGCCCGCCATTCGATCCGCCTTCGATGCCCAACTTTTCCCTCGACGTGAACTTGCGCGTAATCAGGTCTTCGGCCACGGCGTAGAAGTCGTCATAGATGCGTTGCCGATGCGTCTTCAATCCAGCATCGTGCCACGCAGGACCAAACTCCCCCCCGCCGCGAATATTCGCCAGCACATACGTGCCTCCGCGTTCCAGCCATAGCTTGCCCATCACCGGGTTGTAAATGGGCAAACTCGAAATCTCGAATCCGCCGTACGCCGTCAGCAGCGTCGGCGTGCTGCCATCCATGGGAATGTCTTTGCGATGAACCACAAAGTAAGGTACCTTCGTCCCGTCCTTCGATGTAGCCTCAAGCTGCTCCGCCACATCGTGCGATGAATCGAAGAGCGCCTTCTGTGTCTTTCCCTCCTTCAAAGAACCATCTGCAGCATCGCCCAGCAGCACGCTCGATGGAGTCAGAAAGCCCGTCTCCGACAGGAAAAATCTATCGTCCAGCAAACTCGTTGTCGAAATCCCGATCGACTCGTTATCGGGCACCGCGAGTTTGCTTCGCGTCCAGCGGCCATCTTTGCCGTGTGTGTAGACGTACGCACGTCCCTGCACGTGCTCCAGCGTCGTCAGCAGTACGTGATTCTTCGTCGTCGCCACCTGCTGTGCAAACTCCTGCGGCGTGGGCGCGAACAGCATCGTCGGCTTCAGGTGCACCGGGTCCGCCTTCGCTGCCTCCAGGTCCAGAGAAACAACGGCGCCCTGGGGAATGCTTTTCGTCTGCCCCTCCGGTGTCCAGCTTTCATCCAGCGAAACCAGCAATTGATTGTCCAGCAATCCCTCGAGACTGCTCTTCAACGGCAGACTCAACTTCTTTGGTCCCGAAGAAAGCAGCAGATACCACTCGTGCTCAAACGTAGTCATGTTCCGCACGATCACTGCCATATGATGCCCCTGGCCATCCACCAGCACAGCGGGATCGTCGCCGAACCCATTGTCCTTCGTAGTCCCCCGATATACCTCCACCGCGCTCTCCAGCGGCGTGCCCCGCTTCCACTTCCTCACGGTGATCGGATATCCCGCTTCGCTCATCGTTCCCGGGCCCCAGTCACGTCCAATCAGTAAGGTGTCTTGATCAAGCCACGCCACTTGCTGTTTGCCACGCGGCATCACAAATCCGCCCTCGACAAACGTGCCAGTCTTCAAATTGAATTCGCGCAAAGTCACCGCATCTTCGCCGCTCGCCGAGAGCGCGACCATGCAGTGCTCTTCTTCCGGAGCCATGCAGTCCAGCCCATGCCCAACCCAGCTCTGCTTGTCCTGCTTGCCCAGCGCGTCATAGTCGATCACCGTCTCCCACTTCGGATCATTCGAGAGATAGCTATTCAGCGTCGTCCGCCGCACGATGCCACGCACGTGGTCCTTGTCGCGCCACGTGTTGTAGACCATCCCGGCTCGAAATTGGGGAAACGCCAGCTTGTCCGGGGAATCCAGCACCTTCAGGGCTGCCTCATCCAGCTCCGCAAACGGCTTTTGCTTCTCCATCACAGCTGCCGTCCGCGCGTTCTCCGCCTTCACCCACTCCATCGATTTATCGCCATGGATATCCTCGAGCCACGTGTACTTGTCCGTCTGCTCACTTGCCGGTCCCTGCGCGCCCCCCTTCTGCGTTCCCACGCTCGCAACCAGCAAGAGTCCCGCCGCCAACAAAACCGTTCTCCGCGTCAATGCCATATCCCAAACCCCTCTCAAAAACCTGATCTGAATGGATTCCAAATTTTGGTCAGGAAGACCGTGTAGACCTCAAGACTGCTCGCCCCAAATACTACTTGACGCACCGAGCCCCTTTCACGCGGAAACGTATGATGATGAGACCGTAGAGATCAAAACCCGGATCCCATCCGGCGAAGGAACCTCAATGAAGCGACGCAGTTCATACGCACTGCTGTTGACACTTTTCGTGATCCATATCGGCTGCCATGCCCAGTTACACGAACCAGATGGCGGATCAATCCAGCGTGGATATCTTCCCGAACGCTGGGCCACCGGCGGACCTCGCTGCATGGAAATGCCCGAGTGGCAGGTGCATGAGTACAACCCCGACATGTATATCCTCCGTCAGTCTGGCTGCACTGACTTCGAAAAGCCCTTTGTCTATCTCCTCTTCGGCAAAGATAAGGCCCTCCTGCTCGACACAGGATCGCGCAACGGCAATCTCGCGCCCGCCCTGCAAAGCACCATCCATCGGTGGCTGAAAAGAAATTCCCGGGCAGGCATTTCGCTGCTCGTCGTCCACACCCACGAGCATGGAGACCACGTCGCCGGCGACGCCGCCCTGCAGGCGCTGAACGATCCCGCGATCCCCATCACCCTCATCCCCGCGAAGGTCGACACTAACATGAGCCTCTATCACATCGCGCACTGGCCCGACGACATTGGCAACGTCGATCTTGGCGACCGCGTGATCGACGCCATTCCCATCCCTGGTCACTCCGCCGCAAGCATCGCCCTCTACGACCACAAAACCGCCATTCTCTTCTCGGGCGACACGCTCTATCCCGGCCGTCTCTATGTCCGCGACTTTCCCCAGTTCGTTGCCAGCGTCACCCGTCTCGTTCAATTCA
Source organism: uncultured Acidobacteriaceae bacterium (assembly GCA_963838295.1). GTDB lineage: Bacteria > Acidobacteriota > Terriglobia > Terriglobales > Acidobacteriaceae > Telmatobacter. The sequence continues at coordinate 719,052 of CAWIQS010000013.1, read as the reverse complement.
CCAGCGGCAAGCCTGTTGCCGAAATTCTCGGCAACCACATCGAGCAAACGCGAACGCCTTTCCTCGATTACCCCGAGGGAACGCTCTATCAGCCCGAGGAGCATGAACTGCAGTTGCCCCGTGGGTCTCTGCTCGAATTGCAGGACGCCCTCGCTTCCCTCCATGGCCAGCCCGCTCGCCTCGCGCTCCGTGATTTCACCATCTGGCCATCGCCCACGACCGCCGAGGAACGTAAGGCCGAAGAGAAGCGCTTCGAAACCACGCAGAAGCAACAACTAAGCCACATGTGGGATCAGACCCAACCCTGAGCTCCGTTGTGAATTACGACCGCAGAGATTACGAGCGTTCGCACGGCACAACAAGCCCTCCACGCGCCGAGCAACTTCGTCCGCGAATTTTGTTACCCTGAATAGATACGCGCCCTATCCAAGCTCTCCTTGGGTGGGGAGCGCATCCCTATTACGGAGCGTCATCATCGCAAGCCTGACCGCAACCACCTCGCGCCTGCTTTCGCAGGCCTACCCCTCCGAATTCATCCCCGGCGCCCGCTCCGCCGTCTTCACCTGCCTGCGCATCCAGCCCGACGAGAAAGTCACCCTCATTACCGATCGCGTCTCCGAGCCAATCGCTGCCTCGATCGCTGCCCAACTCGCCGAGCGCGGATGCCCCTTCAACGCCTTCATTCTCGAAGACCTCGCTCCGCGCCCCCTCATCGATATGCCGGCGTCCGTCCTTGCAGACATGGAAACCTCGCAGGTTTCCATCTTCGCCGTGCAGGTCCAGCCCAACGAGCTGAAGTCCCGCATGCAGATGACCGATGTCGTCAACCGCCGCCGCATGCGCCACGCCCACATGGTCAACATCACGCCGCAGATCATGTGTGAAGGCATGCGCGCAGACTACGACCAGGTCGATCGCCTCAGCCAGAATGTTCTGGACCGTGTCCGTCGCGCCACCCGCATTCGCGCCACCACCGCCGCCGGAACGAACATAGTCTCCGAGATGAACCCCGCGTACAAATGGTTCAAAACCTCCGGCATCATCTCCCCGGAAAAGTGGGGCAATCTTCCCGGCGGCGAATGCTTCACCTCGCCTGGCGAAGTCAACGGCACCTTCGTTGTCGACGGAGTCGTCGGCGACTGGCTTTGCGCCCGCTACGGCTTGCTCGCCGCAACGCCGCTCACTATTCAGATTGCTCAGAACCGCATCGTTTCCTGCACCAGCTCCAACCAGGAGCTCGAGCGAGACTTCTGGACTTACACCCACACCGATGAAAATTCCGACCGCGTCGGCGAATTCGCCATCGGCACTAACATCGGCGTCTCTCGCGTCATCGGCAACATCCTGCAGGATGAAAAATTTCCCGGCATCCACATCGCCTTCGGCAATCCCTACGGCGAACACACCGGCGCTCCCTGGCGCTCCGGCACGCACATCGATGTCGTCGGTCTGGGCTTCAACATCTGGCTCGAATCCCCCGACGGTGAAGAACAGATCATGCACGACGGCAAATTCCTCATCTCCGCCTGACAAATTAACAGCACCTTCCGCGCTCGCGCCCTGCAAAAAGCATCCCACCAAATCCCATTCCAGCGATTGCTTTGTCCCGGTTCTATTCCAGAGACGAGATTTCGCATCTTTGCAGATTCTCTGCACACCAGTTCATCCCCATTGCTCTGAGCAGAATGCGGATTAGAAAACGCACAATAGTGAGCGCTATGGAGTTTCAAAAGAGAAACGAAGGGAGGTCGGGAATCACTATACAAATGAATCCGCGGTGCGATTTGCAGGGAATCGTCCGAGACTCATGAGGTCGATGTTCTCTCTGAGAAATGCGCATGGCGGCTTCGCTCTTCGAAATGCAGAAGGAGGAACTCAATGGCTGGAACATGGTCTCCCCTCGGACATCAGCCTCCGGTTGCCATAGATACGATGCTGCTGCTGACTGATGGCAGTGTGATGTGTCACGAATACGAAGCGGCGGGGTCAATCACCCCTAACTGGTATCGGCTCGTGCCCGACGCCTTCATGAATTACGCCAACGGCACCTGGCACAAGCTCACGCCGATGCCATCAAACGCGCCTGTGGGACAGAATGGTCCCGTGGATGCGCCTCTCTATTTCGCTTCCGCGGTTCTGCGGGACGGTCGCGTCTTCGTTGCCGGCGGCGAATACAACGTCAGCGGCGGAGCGAGTGTCGATCTTCTTGCCTGTTCCATCTACGATCCCGTGGCTGACTCATGGGCATCGGTTCCCACGCCGCCGGGATGGGGCAATATCGGCGATGCGCCAACCTGCGTATTGCCCGACGGAAAAGTGCTGATGGGAAATATCAATGCCGTCGACACGGCAATTTTCGATCCCGTTTCCCGAACCTGGACTCCCGGCGCCAATAAGCATGACACGAGTTCCGAGGAGAGCTGGACCCTACTCCCGGACGGAACCATCATCGTGGCAGAAGTGAACAACCACCCTCACGCTGAAAAATACCTGATCGCCAATAACCAGTGGATTCACGCCGGCTCCACGCCTCCCGGCCACGATCTGGTGCTCAACGAGCCCGGCGTCTCGATCGAGATCGGCCCCGCAATCCTCATGCCCGATGGGCGTGTCTTCTGCGCGGGAGCCACCGGACATACGGCGGTCTACCTGCCGCCGATTAACCCAACTCAGCCCGGTACATGGATTCCCGGCCCGGATTTCCCGATCTCCGGTGGCAAACTGATGCGCGCCTTCGATGCTCCCGCATGCCTCTTGCCGAATGGCTCGGTGCTCGTCGCGGTCGGCCCGTATAACGCCGGATGGTCTGGACCTCCAACACACTTCTTCGAGTTCGATGGTGCGCACCTGCATCCTCAGGCCAATCCCGCCAGCGCTGGGGCCGAGCCCACCTTCAATGCGCGCTTGCTGGTGCTGCCGAGCGGTGATGTGCTTTATTCCAATTGCACCGGCACGATTGAAATGTACACACCGTCAGGTGGACCTCATCCTGCCTGGCGTCCGCGCATCACCGAGGTGCCTCGTCATCTGCATGCCGGCGGAACCTTCCGCCTGCACGGCCTGCAACTGAACGGCCTTTCCCAGGCAAACGCGTATGGCGACGATGCGCAAATGGCAACCAACTACCCGCTCGTTCGGTTGCAGGGGGCCGCGGGGATGGGAGTGGTCTTCTGCCGCACCTTCGATCACTCCACCATGGCAGTGGCTACAGGAAACGCTATCCACCACACTCATTTTGCCGTGCCCACGTATCTCCCGCATGGCCATTACGAGCTGGTGGTCATCGCCAACGGAATCGCCTCGGAGCCCGTCGACGTCCATGTCGGCCCGGAAGAAAAGCATGAGCACGAGCATCATCACGAGAAGAATCACAGCAATGGCCATGAGCATGACGACGATGGAAACCTGACGCTCCGTCTGAAGCTTCCGGTCTCCATCGAACACTAACCAGTTGGATGTTTTCTCTATGCCCGTAGCGTCGCTCAAAACTGGGCGGCGCACGGGCATTTTTGTCCAGAGTGCTTTAGTGATACCTTCGTTTCCCGCTCATGTCGTGGATGACTCTGCCCCACGTATACTCACAGCATCGTTCTCCCAGGAGATCCCTGATGCTCCGGCTCCGGAAACTTGCTGCATTCATCGTCGCTCTCGTTGTATTGCTTGCCGCCGCCCACCCCGCCCAGGCCGACCCCGCCATCTGGGTAGTCAAGGGACCCCACGCCACTGTCTATCTCTTTGGCACCATTCACGCGCTCGCCAAGGATGACAAATGGCGCTCCTCACCCAAGGTCGACGCTGCCATCAAGCAAAGCCAGACCTTGTGGCTTGAAATCCCCAACGTTGACGACGCCGCATCTATGCAGCCCCTGATCCTGCAACTCGGCATGGACCCATCTCAGCCGCTCTCGGCGAAACTCACTCCCGATCAGCTTGCCAAGCTCACAAAGGACGCAGCCAGCTCCGGCATCCCCGGCGGTGAGGCCGTCTTCGAATCCATGAAGCCCTGGCTCGCGGCCCTCATGCTCAGTCTCGCGCCTCTCATGCAAGCCGGCTACGATCCCAACAGCGGCGTCGAACTGGAACTGAAGCCTGAGTTCGTCAAAGCCAACAAGCCCGTCAAAGGGTTCGAAACGGCCGAGCAGCAGATGCACTATCTCGCCGACATGCCCGACAAACAGCAACTCGACTTCCTCGTCTCCGAACTCGACGATTACGACAACGCCATCGATAAGTTCAAGCAGATGCTTACCGCCTGGTCCGCCGGCGATGTTGATGCGCTCGACAAACTCAACAACGCGGAATTCCGCGACAAGTATCCCGACCTCTTCCAGACACTCGTGGTCAAGCGCAACCAGAACTTCACTACTCAAATCCAGGATCTGCTCAAAGGCGAAGGTGTAAGCTTCGTAGCCGTAGGCGCCGGCCACCTGGTCGGCAAAGAAGGCGTCCCCGCCATGCTCGAAAAACAAGGCTACAAAGTTACTCGCGAATAACTTGTCACGGTCTCCACGACTCTGTGTGCCCCAGACTAAGAACTAAGAACTTAGAACTCCGACCCGCGGTACGGCAGTCCGCACTTGCGCAACAGCTCAGCAAATCTTCGATCGCCTCGCAGCGCATCCCACTTGGGCTCAGTCGGTAGCATCGCCAGATGTACGTCGTGTTCCTCAATGCCGCGTTCCAGCCACGCAAATGCTCGGTCATTTTCGCGCAATCCCGTATACACCTGCGCAATCGCGTACGGCGGCATGTAGCGCTCCCTCCCGACCGCCTCCAGCGTTTTCAGCACCTCACGCGCATCTTCCTTGCGTCCCGTCTTCGCAAGGATGTATCCGCGTAGCGACAGTACTTTGCTGTTCTCGCCGCCGACTCCGCCCCCGCGACCCAACGCCTCCAACGCAAGCGCATCTTCCCCTAGCTGTTCGTAAGCTTGCGCAATCTGCAAATTCGCAATCCAGAAATCCGTCATCACCACTGCGGCCTGCCGCGCAAATTCTAGAGCCACTGTGAAATCCCGCGCCAGGAATGCCACCTGCGCCGACAGCGCGTGATGCATCGCCTGCAATGGATCGATGGCCCGCGCACGCTCCATCGCCTGCCGCGCCTCTTCCTCCCGATGTCCAATATGCCCCAGCACGATCCCGAGCAACCGGTACACCAGCGAATAGTTCGGATCGATCGCGATGGCCCTGCGATACGCCGCTTCAGTCTCCTTCCAATCCCAATCCAGCCAGAACTTCACAAAGCCCCACGAGGTCTGCGTCTCAGCCAGTTTCGGTTCCGTAGAAATCGCCTGCTCCGCCGCGCGCCGCGCTTTTTCCCACACATCGCGCGGCCGCATATCCGCATGGATCGGACTGGAAGCATACGCGTCCGCAAGCCCCGACCACGCCAGCGCATAGTTCGGATCGAGCTGTGTCGCACGCAGATAGCATTCCACAGCCTTGCGCGTCGTCGCCGGCGTAAACAGATTCCAGTAGTAGCGCCCTTGCAGATACGCGTCGTACGCCTCGGGATTGTGTGCCTGCCGCCGCGCCAGCCCTTCCAGCCTCTCCGGCGAAAGTCGCAGACTTATTTGTTGCGCAATCGTCGCGCTCAACTCGCGCTGAAATGCCAGCATGCTCTTCGGCTCGCTGTCGTATGTCGCCGACCAGATCTGCACCTGGTCGCTTGCCCGCACCAGCTTCGATGTCACTCGGATTCGGCCACCCTCACTCCGCAACGAGCTTTCCACTAGAAAAGCGGCCTTCAACTCACTTCCAATCTCCTGCAACGATTTGGTTGCGCGTCTATAGCGCATCACCGTCGTCCGCCCGATCACGCTTAGCCGCTCCGGATCGATCTGCCCCAGTGCAGTGATCACCTCTTCCGTGAGCCCGTCGGCCAGGTACTCGCGCTCTGTCTCCGGTCCCAGATTTTCAAAGGGCAGCACCGCAAGCACCGTCGCTGAGGTCGCGGCCGCAGGCGCGCTCAGTTCGGTTGTCTTCACAGGCGACAGAAACCGATATCCTCGCTTCGCAACGGTCTCGATGAATTCCACGCCGTTGCTCTCCGCGCGCAGCGTCCTCCGCAGTTCCGACACGCAATGCGCCAGCGTCGCCTCTTCCACAAACGTATCTGGCCAAAGCCCTTTCAGAAAGTTGTTCTTCTCCACCAGCCGTCCATGGTTCTCCACCAGCAACAGCAATGTGTCGAAAACCTTCGGCTGCAGCTTCACGGGACGCTCCTCGCACACCAGCCGCTTCTCCCCCGGCAACAGCCTGAAGTTCGCAAATTCGTACGCAACCTGGGGTCTATCGGTCATGTTCTCGGCCCGCTTGAACGTGCGGAGATTTTAGCAGTCTCATCAATCGCGTCCTCAACAATTCCGGCATGAATCCTCAACCAACCCTCAAGACTTCGCGAATGAATCTCAGCTACTGTGTCCCTGCACTTGCAAATCACATTCCCCAAAGGAGATCGCCACCATGCTCGCAGCCTCGAAGCCCCAGATTCTCTCCCGCCTCATCACACTCACCCTCCTCGCCACCTGGTTCGCTACCCTGGTTCCTCTCCATGCCCAATCCCCGGATTCCGCCTCCCACCGCAGTCTGGAAGGCGCATGGTGGGTCACCGTCACGCAATACGATTGCACAACCGGGGTCAAGCGTCCGTCGTTCTCCTCCATGCTGCTGTTCTCCCGCGGAGGCACCCTCACTGAGGCCACCTCCAATCCCGGCTTTCTTCCCGGCCAGCGCAGCACGGGATTCGGCACGTGGTCCGAGTCAGAACACGGCACCTACTCAGCCAGCGACGTCGCATTTATCCTGTTCACCGGCGGCCCTTTCCAGCTGGGCTCGCAGAAGCTCATTCACACCATCACCCTCGACCGCGACGCCGACGCCTTCACTGACGAGGCCAAGGTGCAGTTCTACAACGCCTCCGGAACTCTCCTCATGGCCGGATGCGCCTCCGCCACCGCCACCCGTCTCCAGTAAATCCTCGAGCGTCAGCCAGCCACAGGGGCGGGTCACAAACAGGATCCGCCCTGATCGCACGTCCCAAACCTCAAATCTCTAGTCCCTGCTCCCTAGTCCCTTAGTCCCCACTCCCTTAGTCCCTACACCATCTCTCCGCATCTCACCCTAAGCAGCACCTGCCTCCGGAGAGACAATGAATCCCTCGTCCACCGCGCGCCTTCTCACGCAGCTCTGGTTCATTACCGTCGCGGTTCTGGCCATCGCGGTTCTCTATCTCGCCAAAGTTCTCCTGCTCCCCCTGGGATTCGCCATCCTCTTCGCCTTCCTGCTCGCCCCTGTTGTCGCCGGCATCGAACGCCTTCGCATTCCACGCCCCATCGCCGCCATGGCCGTGATCCTCGTCTTTGCCGGCCTCCTCTGTATCGCAACCTGGAGTCTCTTCACACAGTTCGTCGCCATCGCCAACGATATCCCCACGTACGGCGACAACATTGCGCAGAAAATGCGCGCCCTCCACAGCCCCAGCAACTCCGCCTACAGCCGCGCGCAACGAGAACTCCAGCAGATCAGCGAAGAACTCGGCATCGCCAACTCCACCGGGGCCATCCCCCCTCCGGGCCAGACCGACGCTAGTCCCATCGGCACCACTCCCGAACACCCCGTCCAGGTTCGCGTAGTTGGCCGTCCCACGGGACGCCTCGATCAACTCGGAGGCGTCATCGAGCCCGCCACCACTGCGCTGCTCGCCGTCGTGTTCACTTTCTTTGTCCTGCTTCAGCGCGAAGATCTTCGCAACCGGCTTATCCATCTCTCCGGTGACCGCAACCTCTCACTCCTCACCCAGGCCATGAGCGACGCCAGCCGCCGCATCTCCCGCTATTTCCTCCTCCAGGTCGCCGTCAATGTCGTCTACGGAGCCATCGTCTGCGCAGCGCTCTACTTCATCGGACTCCCCCACGCCATCCTCTTCGCAGCGCTTGCCATCCTTTGCCGCTTCGTCCCCTACATTGGAGCCCCCATCGCCGCGCTCACCCCGACGCTGCTCTCGCTCGCCGTCTTCCCCGGCTGGAGCCACACCGCGCTCATCTTCGGCTTGTTTGTCGTCCTTGAAATCGTTACCGCCAACTATATTGAGCCCCGCGTCTATGGCCACCACACGGGCCTATCCTCCCTCGCCGTCCTCATTGCTGCCGCGTTCTGGACGCTCATCTGGGGACCCGTCGGCCTCATCCTTTCCGTCCCTCTCACTGTCTGCCTCGTCGTCATGGGCAGCCATATCCCCTCGCTTGAATTCCTCGCCGTCCTCCTCGGCGATCAGCCCGTCATGCCCCTGTACACCGCTTTCTACCAGCGCATGCTCGCTCACGACGAACGCGAAGCCTCCGACATCCTCCAGTCTTCGCTCAAAAATGAATCCCTCACCGCCGTCTACGATTCCATCCTCATCCCCGCCCTCACCATGGTTGAAATGGAACGACAAAAAGGAGAGCTCGAAGAATCCACCGTCCGCTTCATCCGCAACAGCACCTCCGAAATGGTCGACGAACTAGGCTTCCGCGCCCTCGAAGAAAAAAACGAAATGGCTCAGGCTGCCCAGAACGATGCGAACTCCGAAACCGCCGGCGTAATTCCTCAATCCCTAATCCCTAATCCCTCAAGCCTTGTCTCTCAAATCCCCAATCCCTCGGGATCAGCTTGTCGAGTCCTCGTCATCCCCGTCCGCGACGGCTCCGACGATCTCATCTCCACCATGCTCACCCAGGTCCTCGACCAGTCCGGATTCCAATCCACCTGTATCCCTATCCAGCGCATCGACGAAACCGTCGCCGCCGTCAACGAGCAGAAGCCTGACCTCGTCTTCCTTTCAGGAATGCCGCCCGTCGCCATGGCCCGCGCCAACCGCATCTTCCGCAGCCTCCGCAGATCAAATCCCGCGCTCAAGATTGTCATGGGAATCTGGCACTACACTGAAGACCCAACCCGCGCCGCGCAAATGATCAGCCGCTCAGAAGACCTCCACATCTCCACGTCGCTAGCCGACGCCATCGCCGAAGCACGCGCCCTCACCGGTTCCCGCCCCGCCGTAGCCGACCCCTTAGACGAATCCCCGAATCTAGTAGCCACCCCCAACGACACCGCCGCATAACCGCAAATCCAGCATCCGTCATCTTGCCCGCCACAAGCATTCACACAAGATGAAAGCCCCGTGTCACCATTGAGCACCGGAAGCATTCATACGAGGTGAAGAGCCATGTCAGGAGCGCCACAAGCATTCATACAAGATGAAAATTCCGTGTCCGAGCGTCACAAGCCTTCACACCGATGAATGCCGTGTCATCCTGAGCGCCGCAAGCTTGGGGCCCCATGTAATGGGGTAAGCGGCGCAAAGGATCTGCTTTTGCGTTTCGCCTGCATATGCACGACCGGGGAGCCCCATTCATGGCGCGTCTTTTGCGTCATCCAGCCAAGCGCTCGCACAAATGCCGGGTGCCCCATGTCTCTCTTCTGAGACATGGGAAAGCACTGACGCACATCATCCGTGAACGTGTTTTTTGATCGCACCCGCAGAAACGCCGGGTGCCCCATCCTTGCGAAGCCTGTTGTCGCAAGGGTGGGAAAAGCACGACATCCCAAGAACGACTCACCCCTTAGCAAACTCAAGAAACGCCTCCACCACCCGTCCCGGCAACTCCGTACGATTACGCGGCGTAATCAACTCGTGTCCCGCTCCCGCAACCATCAACAACTCCGTCCGCGCTGGAATCAATTTCAGAGCCGCGTCCATCTCGGCCTTCGATCCAAATCCATCCCGCTCGCCGCTCACAAACAGCGCCGGCGTTTTCAGAGAAGGGAAGTGTGCCGTGCGCATCTGTTCCGGCTTCTGCGGCGGATGCAGTGGATACGAGAGCAGCAGCAGCCGCTCCACCAGCCCCGGCGCACCCGCAGCCAGCATCGACGCCTGCCTGCCGCCATACGAATGCCCGCCCAGAAAAATCCTGCCGCCCGTCTCACGCCGCATCGCCGCAACCGCCGCGCGCAATCCCTCCTGATCCCTCTCCGCGCTTCCTCGCGGAGGTGGCCCATGCGGCCGCGCCTGGCGAAAAGGCAAATCGCAGCGCAACACAGTCATGCCCGCCCCACAGAATGCCTCCGCCAGCGCCCTCAGCAGAGGAGACTGGCAGTTGGCTCCGGCGCTGTGCGTCAGCACCAGGCAATCCCTGTCAGCACCCGCAGCCGGATGGAGAAACCCCCGCACCCGCACATCCTTCACCGAATCGTCTCTGAATTCTGTGCACTCTCCCATAGCCAACGCCTTTCGGAGCCAATAGCCAATATGCTAACCCCGAGCCAACCTGGCAGCGCACTCACTTTCAATGGAAGCGAACCCGTGTCATCCCAGACGCCACAAGAATCACGCAAGTCCGCGGTCACTAAGCGTTGTGCTGAGCCACCGCAAGCATTCATACAAGATTAAAATCCGGTGTTATCCTGAACGCCGCAAGCTTGGGGCCCCATGCAATGGGGTAAGCGGTGCGAAGGATCTGCTTTTCCCTCTCGCTCGCTCTACCACAGGATGGGTGTCATCCCGAGCGAAGTCGAGGGACCTGCAGTCGTTCCTCGCTTCCACCGGCGCAACCCTGGGTGCCCATGTCTCGCTTTTGAGACATGCTCCGGAAGTACGATTAGCTTGAGGAGCAGGGAATCATGCCCGCGCGTCATCCCAACTCGCACGCTCAACCCGTCCAATCCTCCACCCGCATCTTCGCCGCCAACGAGCAACTGAACCAACTCCTAATCGACCACCTGGCCCCCTCCATCTGGACTGCGAAGCCGCCCGGCAACGTCCGCACCATCGCAGCGATTTTCACCCACATGCACAACGTCCGCACGAAGTGGATCAGGCTAACTGCGACCCACTTAAAGATTCCCGCCCAACTCAATCGCGCGCACTGCACGCCGGAGCAGGTTCGCAAGGCACTCGCCGAGAGCGCGGAGCGCTGTAAACAAATGCTTGCCGATGTGGAAACCGGACGAATCAGAGAATTTGTGCGCGACGGCTGGGCCAAGCCCTGGCCAGCGAGCCCACAACTGCTCTCGCAGATGCTCAGCTACATGCTCGCCCACGAAGCCCATCACCGCGGCCAGATCGCGATGCTAGCCCACCAGCTCGGCCACCCTCTAACCAAAGCCGTCACATCGGAGATGTGGAACTGGGAAAAACTCTGGAAGTAGTGCGGCACAACCGCGCCTTGGACGAGTGCGCGCCAGGGACGAGTGAAGGAACGCCTTTGCACGTCGCACCCGAGAACAGATTCAAAGCGAGCTCCGCCGCTCACTGACAACTGATCACTGACCACTCGCTTTTATCGTTCTCCATCCAGCGGCAATACCCGGGTCGACCCCTGGTACACGCTCAACAGCGAGCGTTTCACGTCCTTGAGATCGGCGACCGTCATTTCGTCTACCTTCCCCGTATCGGTCTGATGAGAAGGCTCTGTTTCCGCGCAATAAATAGTCGTCACTATAAGCATCTTCGTACCCCTTCTTTTCTATTCAGATCTAAGGCGTCTCTGCGACTGCTTCCAAAAACCTCTGCAAGATTGGAACGTTTACCGGGCATAGAAGATGCACATCCGCAAAGATATTTCTTCGCGCGACCCGAAGTAACCAGTCAATTTATTACGGGATTGAGACAACTGCGACGAATCAAAATGCGATTGCGCTATGGAAGACAACAGAAAGGGCCAGTCCTGTCACTGCTCAGTTCAATGATTTCTGAGTCTCGACCACAGAAGCCCGATCGCTGTCCCCGGCCACTGGTATCTGATCCTGCCTTTACTCCGAATCAATCGGAAGCACGCGGTTCTTTCCCTCGTAGATGCTGAGCCATTGGCGCGATGCATCCTTCAGATCGGCGGCCTCCTGCCACCGGGGCTCGTATGCCTCACCCTGGGTTGGATCTTCCGCTTCGGCGATGTAAATAGTCGTAATGATCAGCATTGGGGAACCTCTGCGTTAACAAGTTGGACACTCAACAGGCAAAAAGGACTCGAAAATCTGCTCCGGCACGGCCTCTCTACGCCGTCTTGCGTTCCATTTCGGCGATGCGCCCCGCTAGAATGCGTCTTAAATCCTCAATCTGAGGCGTTTCCTCGCGTTCACGCTCGAGCCTGTCCAGTGTTTCGCGCAACTTGGAAAGCGCTTTGCGGGTAGGGTCAATCTCCTCAGGCTTGTGGTATTCGAAGAACGACATTTTACGCGGCCTCCGATTGGTTCTCGCGCTGCGTGTTAACCGGGATAAAGCGTCGCATCGAACTCTCCGCCTCGCGGATGCGGAGTAGCAGATGCTGACGAATCGCTGCCACAGCGTCTGCATCTCCAAAGTCGGGACTGCAATCGAAGTGCTCCAGTTGTGCCCGGAGCTTATACAGCACATCCTTATGCGAGGCTTGATTCATATGACGAAACAAATAGTGCCATGTCTTGAAGAATGAATAAGTGATATAAGTCACGCTATTGCTGATCTTGGTTCCATTCGCCGAAACCCTTGTCGGCGCACCTAAATTGCGGGAAGACCGAACTCTAAAGGGACGAAAAGCGCGACAAAATTCGCCCAGAGTGGTTCCGACTGCTTTAGATAAATATCAATAAAGCAATGACATATATCCCAGGAAGAGAATCTTCTCAAAATGGCGATGTTCCCGTGTGTCCAGGCAAAGTAAAAGCCCCGACGTTGGTCGGGGCTTTTTGTTGAAAAGGGAATTGCAACTTACATCGCAGCTACAAAATCAGGAACCATCGTTGCAGCGCTCTGCTGCAACAGCTGGGTCATTCTCGCTGCCATGCCTGTGTACATTGAAGCCGCGCGGAACGCATTCACTCGAACGCCTTCGCTTGCGTGGCTGAATGCATACTGTGCCAGCGCCATCAACACACAAACTTTGATCTGCATCGCATCGCTGCGGAGTGTTTCTACAAGAACTCGATCCACATTTTCGCAATGCCGCGTTGCGTAATCTGCCATCTCCAGCATGACCCTGGCATTCTGGAACATCACCCACAAGCCGCGCGGACCTTCCATGCGCGTCCACGTATCCTCAGGTGAGGCGTTCAATCCTTCTTTCCAAAGGAACTGATCGCTCAACTCGCGTGCGCTCCAATCCGGGCGAATCCGCATCAGCAGCGACTCCCACGATTGAGAATTGCGGCGACGAACACTCAATCGCCAGCGACCGAGATACAAGGCAACCAGAAGAACTGCACCGAGTTGAAGCAGCGGGAAGATCATGAGTGGCCCTCAGTCCGGTCTATGGTAACTGTCGTGTCATTCCGCGAAACGCCGGACAGCATTTCACTGTTCCCTACACTTCTATCAGAAACGACACGGTTTGTGCATCTTTTTCTCTGTGGTTTCCCACATTTTCCCCGTCCAAGGGTAATCCGCACTACCGGTCACATCAGTAACTTAAAGTAATCAGCCCCGGGAGTAAATGATACTTTTGGGTCGTAGGATGACCCGTGGGAAGTAAAGGAAAAGGCATCTGAAATGTTGAAGTTCGGGGAATTATGGGTCGGCAGCCTTATCGATGCAAGGGGTGATCCGAATCCGACTTGGATGAATCCCTCATTGCCATTCTGGTCGAGCGGGCATTGCCTGCCACTGCGAGAAGGAAATTCTGCATTTGCGGTGTAAACTCCCGGCGTTCGGGAACATCCTGGACGAAACAGACAATCCAGTAGAACAAGGCGCATACGTAGCTTGCGCCACCCAGAAAATCGACCAGGTGATATTGGTGGCTCTGTTCAGACGTTCCCAGGCCCTGGTTCAGATGGAGCAGGGCAACGGAAAGACTTACAAGCGCATAGAAGCCGAATCCGGTTGCGATCTGGAGTTCGCGGTCGCGCCAGCCGATCGACAAGAGCTGGCTCAAGCAGGCGAGCAATAGAAAAAACAGGATTCGAACAGCCGAAAGCGTCATCTGCATGTGGACAAGATTCTGGTATTCGGCAGGTAGACCCTCCAATCCCCGAAATCTGATGAACTGCCATACCGCGACGCCGCATAGCGCAACAATCAACGTCACCGCCCCAATTGCCCATCGGGGAAGAAGGGAGCTGATCGGCTTGAGTACGGACATCGATACTTCGATCAGTACACAAAACATGAAGATTGCGTCGAGGATGATGCTGGCGAAATAGATATGAAGGCCCGCTCCGGGAAAGCGGTGTATGAGGAGATATCCGCCAAAATCAGAGATAAAGCTCCAGATCAGATAGGCAGAAAATAGGGGAAGTTTTTTGTAAATATGCCGGAACAGCAGAAGGCCGATGATAACAGCCTCAGCGAAGAATCCAGCAAATTGGAGCGCTGTATCCAGAATAACCACCAGCCTCCGGCCAATCAAGATATTGACAGGAGATGCTGAAATTCTAGCAGCCCGTTTCGTTTTTCGCGCCAGATACTTAAACGTTCGTCACCAGATTGTTCACTTGCGCTGAGTGAAAACAGCGCAGGTGGATCCTTAGGCCGACTTCTTTGTTGGCACTGGCGGTGGCGGCGGCAGTAGGACCGGCGAATAGAAAGACGTCTGCTTTGTTGGCACCGGCGGTGGCGGCGGCAACAAAACTGGCGAATAGAAAGACGTCTGCTTTGTCGGAACCGGCGGTGGAGGCGGCAGCAGAACTGGCGAATAGAAAGACGTCTGCTTTGTCGGAACCGGCGGTGGCGGTGGCAACAGAACCGGCGAACTGAATGCCGACTTCTTTGTTGGAACCGGCGGAGGAGGCGGCAACAGGACAGGTGAACTGAAAGCCGACTTCTTTGTTGGAACCGGCGGAGGAGGAGGTAAAAGGACTGGCGAATTAGCGGCAAACCCGCTCTGCGCGGGAGCAAAATGCGTGGTTGGCGCTGCAGCCGCAGTGATAGCGGACAGAGCAATGGCCGAACCAAGTGCCACGCATGAAACTTTCAACCATGACGAAGACATTTTGGTACACCTCAGCGTGTACAAAGAAACCTGCTGAGAGACTAATGCAGCTCTGGCAGTTCGGTACAACAAAAGTACTGAGGTCACATGAAAAAATGATGAGATAACGCTTTCTTGTACTACATTATGGTAAAACCTCAATTTGCCTGCCCAAAAGGTCACGTTACGGTGTCTTCATCACACAACGCCGCGCTCGGCTACAATCTGTCCCACAGCAACCGCGCAGAACACGGTTGATCTTCGATCAGCATTCGTCGATGCGAGCCGAACGCATTTCAGATGCTCAAAACCGGTTTTTTCTCAGGAGATAGCTTGATCCCTACGTTGCGAAGTCAGTTCAATGATCGATTCAGCGAAGCGGCGTTTACCGAACTCCTGGCGAACCTCGCTGAACGCTGCGGCGGTCCCATCCAGTTTCCGGTGGCGGAGACTCCGATATTCGTTCCGAGGACGCTCCTCGACGAAATGGCCGAACAAGGGTCGGCTCTAGCACTACATTTGATCGCCGATGCGCAGTATCTAGCCGCAGCCCGCCGGGCTATTCCCCAGGGATACAGTGTTGCCAACGAAACGGCGCGCCCCCATTTTCTGACCGCTGACTTTGCGCTGGTTCGCACTGCTTCCGGTGAACTGAAGCCCCGCCTGGTTGAGATCCAGGCGTTTCCTTCGGTCTTTGCCTATCAGGCTGAACTCTGTTTCAGCTACCGCGAAGCTTTCGCCCTTCCGGAATCCCTCGGCATTTTTCTCGGAGGACTCAACGAATCAACCTATTGGGAATTGCTGAAGCGAACCATTCTTGGCAACCACAAGCCCGAAGAGGTTGTCCTTACCGAAATCGATCCTCTCCACCAAAAGACATATCCTGACTTTTATCTGACATCGCAACGTCTCGGCATTCCGCTTGTCGATATCGCATCAATCGAGTCAGTTGGCAACAAATTGCATTATCGCGATGCCTCCGGGCACCTCAAGCCGATTCACCGTATCTACAACCGTGCCATCGCTGACGAGCTGATTGCCCGCAATATTCGCCTTTCCTTCGATCTCGCGTATCCATGGGAGGTGGAGTGGGCCGGCCATCCCAACTGGTATTTCCTGATTAGTAAATTCTCAATTCCGTGGCTGACCCGCAGCGGGCAGTTTCCCGTGGTGCCGCCCGCGGTCTTTCTCGACGACTTTCTGGCCGGCCCGGGACGTGATTTCCTCGCTGATGCCGGCGTGCCATTGCCCACAGGCGACGTCGCATCGCACGTCTATACAGATTTGCTGCTAAAACCGCTGTTTTCCTTTGCCGGAAAGGGAATTGAGTTTGAGCCCTCGCAGGCGCGTCTTCGAGCGATCCCGCCAGAGGAGCGCGGTTCCTATCTCCTGCAGCAGCGGATGCGTTTTGAGCCTACGATTGAAACGCCCTTTGGACTAACCCAGGCCGAAATCCGTATCCTATATGTGTGGCCCGATGGCGGCGAACTCACTCCGACCTTGTCCCTGGTCCGCCTGGGACGAGGAAAAATGATGGGAGTTGATCACAACAAGAATCAGCGTTGGGTTGGTGGTTCAGCCGCCTTTTATGTCTGAACGCATTACGGGGTTTTCTGATATCCTCTGCTCGCACTCTGATGCTGTCTTCTCAAAACGGAGTTACCTGCGCGATTACTACTTTTAAACTTTCGTGCTCTAGGTTCTACGGCAGAAGTTGTATACATTCAACAGTGAACGTATCCGCCGGAAAAGGAAATCGCATGATGGAGATCTCCAAAACAAACCCATCCGAGGAAATGAGCAAGACCGGACGCGGCAACTTCCTGAAGGAAGTCAGATGTGCCGTGAGGTTCCCGCTAGCCTTGCCGGTGGAGATGGCTGACGACAAACAGCATGACAACCCCGCCGTGACACGCAACGTTTCCGCCAACGGTGTCCTGCTTGAACTTAACGCGCCTATTAGCGTCGGCGAGGAACTCGATTTCCATCTGCGCATGCCCGGAAGTGTGCTCGGCACTCCCCAGGATGTGTTAGTTCACTGTCGTGGACGTGTGGTACGCTGCTCCATAAGCCAAAGTCACTATCAGGCTGCTGCGACGATCGATGAATATCATTTCGTAGAGCAGTAAGCGTTCTGAATTGACGGCTGTAGCAGCCACCTATGGAACTTCTCGACGAAACACCTGATGGCGAGATTCTCGACTCACCCGTGAAGCCGGGTACCATCCGCATTATCCTCGCGGACTCTCAGGCCATCTACAGGGTCGGAATTCGCAAGATCTTCGCGCTCGAAGACGATATTCGAGTCGTGGCCCAAGCCGACTCCCTCGAAAACCTCCGTCTCGCACTCGAGCGCCAGCCGGCTGACGTGGTCCTGATTGAAGGTGGCCTCCTCACAGGAGTCCCCAACGCCATTCCCGACGTCCTCCGCGTTGTCCCGGATGTCAAGCTCATCGTCCAGGCCGTCAGCAACGACGAAAGCCAGACCGTGGATCTTTATCGTCGCGGCGTTCGCGGCATCATCTCCCGCTCCATATCGCCCGACCTGCTGGTTCGCTGCGTGCGCCGCATCGCCACCGGCGAAACCTGGATCGATAACCAGGCCGTGAACTGGGTCATTGATGCGTATCGTGCCCAGGCCGCTGCGCTCGTAAGTCCCCGCACGCAGCCCCGCCTCTCACCCAAGGAAACGGCGATCATCACCTGCATCACCCAGGGCAAGCGCAATAAGGAAATTGCCTTCCAACTCGGGACAACCGAACAGGTCATCAAGAATTATCTGCGCAAGATCTACGACAAGCTGGGCGTCTCCGATCGCCTCGAGCTTGCGCTCTATTGCCTGCACAACAAAATCATCAAGTCCGACGCCGACGAAGTCGTGGTCGCGCAAAAAATCGTCGCCCGCTGATCCGGCTTCTCAACCGATTCCCACACGGCGCTGCTTAGGCAGCGCCTTCCGTTTTTGCAAATGGAAGTAAGTGCTGTCATTGTGAGTGAACAGCTCCCCGAACACACCAGGGCTCCCCTTAAAAACAGAGGTGCCATTCTGAGATGAACAGGCCCCGAACGTATCGAGGGCCTCAACCCCTCAAAAAACAGCGGTGTCATTCTGAGCGAACGGGGCCCCGAACGCCCCTGGGGCCCCCAAAGAGCGATTAGCCCTTTGGGGTAGGTTCGGGGGTGGTGAGCGAAGAATCTGTTTTTGCTCCTCCAGATCCACGCTATCGGCTCTCTTGGGCCGCCGCTGCCCCATCGCACGACACGCCTTCGCAACTCACCGGCGTCTGCCCATCGCCGCAGTTCTTCCGCGCCAGTTCCAGAAGCCGTATCAGGTCACTTAGATCCTTGCGATCCAGATGTCCCAGCAGGTCGCGCGGAATCTGCGTAATCTCCGCGTCCATGTTGCCCAGCAATTCGAGACCCGCCGCGGAGATATGCGTCCAAACCACGCGCCGGTCGTGCTTGTCGCGCTGCTGCTTGATCAGTTTCATTGCCTTGAGTCGCGACAGCAATCGCGTAATATCGGGCTCGGCGGTGATCATCCGCTCTCCGATCGCCGAGCAGGTCAGCCCCTTGGAACCGGCTCCCCGCAGAATCCGCAGCACGTTGTACTGTGTCGACGTGACGCCCCAGTCGCGCGTCCTGCGCTGAAACACCCGCTGCACGCAATCCGAGGTGCGCATCAGGTTCAGCAGCGCCTCTTCTTCGTCGCTTGAAAAGGGAAGTTCCTGCGCGATTTCGCTCTTCAAACCGGTCATGTCTGTTCCTGTCAACCTGAGCTCGGCGGTCGAACCCCGGCCACCAACCGTCCTGTATTTCTAAGATCCTGCCCCGAAATTCTTAATTAAAAGTGGCAGTGTCATTCCGAGCGAACTGGCCCAAACACTAGCAGTGTCATTCTGAGCGAACGGGGCCCCGAACGACCCAGGGGCCCCAAAGAGCGATCAGCTCTTTGGGGTAGGTTCGGGGGTGGTGAGCGAAGAATCTGCTTCTGCACTTCCAGATTTACCATTCACTTCGGCGACACTCACTACTGCTTTACGACATCCAGTTCTATGCTCATTTGCACGTCGTCTCCCAGCACTGCCGCCGGATACTTCGTTCCAAGCCCGAAGGCGGCCCGGCTGAGAGTTGTCGTTGCCGAAAATCCAGCATGCATCTTGCCGCCCATGCCGGCAGCAGGACCCATCGGACCCTCTACCTGCAGAACTACCGGCTTGGTCACGCCGTGAAGTGTCAGGTTGCCGTTTACCGTCAGGCCGCTCGCCGTCTTCGCAACGCTCGTGCTCGTGAAAGTCGCGGTCGGAAATTGCGCCACATCGAACAAGCCGGCGCTCTTCAAATCCGTGTCTCGTGGCGCCACACCTGTGTCTACCGTGTTTACGTCGATAGTCATGTTTACAGTGGACTTTGTTACGTCTGCAGCGTCCCACACAATCTGGCCGCCCAGGTTGCCAAACCGTCCATGCACCTTCGACAGGCTCATGTGCAAAATGCTGAAGTCAACCTCGCTGTGCGCCTTGTCCGGAACCCACGTGGATGTCTGAGCCACGGCCATCGGAACAGCCGTCGCCAAAATGCCAAGTATCATCGCCAAACGCTTCATTTCGTGTCGCATCCTTTCCTTTTCATGCATATCGCTCGACCCCCAGGGGAGCGTCGGAGAAAGTGCCGCCGCTCATTTTCGACCGCGTAATTTAGGTTTCCGCCGATTCTTCGCCCACATCACACAAACCGCCCCGGAAAACTGTCGTTCTTAATGGACGCGCGAAAGGGATTATTCGTTGCAACAAATATATTTGGAATTCGAATAAAGTGACGAATGCCCTCGCAGGCTCACGAGTACAGTGCTGTATAACTGGCGTTGATATTCGCCCCCGGGGTGTCCGTGTCCCAGGTCCTGCATCGCTGCCGTTCTTCCATCATCACGACATTCGTTTGTATCTTCGCGCTTGCTCTCGCACACGGACAACGCAAGCCTGTCACCGTCCATCGCGATGCGGATTCGCCGAAGCTGCGCGCGCTTCTCGATCCCCTGATGCAGCAGGCTGTCGCCGACCACAAAATTCCCGGTGGCGTCCTGCTTGTCGGTCACAATGGCCGCATCATCTATCGCAAGGCCTTCGGCTGGCGCTCGCTTGAACCCACCCGCGAGCCCATGACCGCTAACACTATCTTCGACCTCGCCTCCCTCACCAAGTGCATTGCGACCACAACCTCCATCATGAAGCTGGTCGAGGAGGGCCGCATGCGCCTCAACGATCCTGTCGCCGCATACCTGCCCGAATTCGCGCAGAACGGCAAGCAGGACATTACTGTCCGCGAACTCCTCACGCACTACTCCGGCCTCGCGCCCGATCTGGATTTAACTTCGCACTGGCAAGGCCGGGACGCAGCGTTCACCATGGCGATGCAACAGACGCCCGTCAACCCGCCCGGCAGCCGATTTGTCTACAGCGATATCAACTTTGAGGCGCTCGCATACCTCGTTGAAAAAGTCTCCGGCATGCCATTGAACGAATACGCCGAAAGCAATGTCTTTCAGCTGCTGGGCATGAAGCACACTCGCTTTTTGCCGCCCGCTGAATGGAAGCCCCTCATCGCCCCCACCCAATACGATGAAAACGGCGTCATGCTGCGCGGCGTTGTCCACGACCCGACGGCGCGACGCATGGGCGGAGTCGCCGGCCACGCGGGTCTGTTCTCGACCGCCGACGATCTCGCCATCTTCGCCCAGGAACTGCTCCATGGTTCGCACATTCTCAGCCGCCAAAGCGTCGAGAAGATGACCACGCCCGAGCAACCCGCCAACGCCGCCAGTTTGCGCGGCTTCGGGTGGGACATTGACTCGCCGTATTCCACCAACCGTGGAGAGCTGCTCCCAGTTGGCTCCTTTGGCCATACCGGCTTTACGGGAACGTCGCTCTGGATGGATCCCGTTACCGACACCTACATCATTCTTCTCACCAACGCCGTCCATCCGCGCGGCGGCACTTCGATGGTTTCCCTTCGTTCACGCGTCGCCACCGCTGTCGTCAGTGCGCTCACGCTCACAACAACGGAACAACAGGAGCTTCGACTCGCGCGCATCACCGGCTATAACGAATCCCTGATGGCCGCGCATCGCTTCGATCATCGCAATGGCCAGGTCAAATCAGGCATCGACGTCCTTGAAGCCCACAACTTCGCCGATCTTCATCCCGACGCGGCGCAACCCGTGCGCATTGGTCTCATCACCAACCAGACAGGCGTTGATGCCGCAGGCCAGCGCACCGCCGACGTTCTAGCGCACGCACCCGGTCTCAAACTCGTCGCTCTCTTCAGCCCCGAGCACGGCATCGAGGGCAAGCTGGACACCACCAGCATCGCCAATGCGCACGATGACGCCACGGGTGCGACCATCTACAGCGTCTACGGTTCCAGCGATGCACAGCGGCGTCCCGATCCTGCCGTTCTCGCCGGGCTCGATGTCATCGTCTACGACATTGCCGATGTCGGTGTGCGCTTCTACACCTACGAAACGACGCTTGGCTACTTCCTTGAGGCCGCCGCCCGGGCAAGCAAATCCATCGTCGTTCTCGATCGCCCCAATCCCATCACCGGAGCATCCGTGCAGGGGCCGGTGGCGGACGCGGGTCGCGCATCCTTCGTCGGCTACTGGCAGACCCCCGTTCGCCACGGCATGACCATGGGCGAACTCGCAAAAATGTTCAACACCGAGCGAGGCATCCACGCCGACCTCGCTGTGGTGCCCGTCGAGGGCTGGCAGCGCGGCGACTGGTTCGACTCCACCGGCGCCGTGTGGACCAACCCGTCTCCCAATATGCGCAGCCTGACTGAAGCGACCCTCTATCCGGGTCTCGGCTTGATCGAGAGCACCAATATCTCCGTTGGCCGCGGCACCGGAACGCCCTTTGAGGTCATCGGCGCTCCCTGGGTCGTTCCGCCCGACCTGGCGCACTACCTCAACGCGAGGGAACTCGCCGGAGTGCGCTTCATTCCCATTTCGTTCACTCCAGATGCGTCCGTCTATGCAGGCCAGAAATGCGGAGGAGTCAACATCCTCGTCACCGGCCGTGACGCGCTCGATGCTCCCGAACTCGGCCTCGAAATCGCCTCCGCGCTCCACAAGCTCTATCCCGAAAAGTACGAGCTCGGCAGCATCGACACGCTCCTGCTCAATCAGTCGGTACTTCAAGCTCTCAAGCAAGGCGAAGATCCCCGCCGCATCGCTGACGATGGTCGTCAGGCACTCGACCATTTCATGCAACTCCGCGCCAAATATCTGCTCTATTGACCCAGTCTGCGACCCGCCTCGACTCGTCAAGCACCGCAGCCCGTCCTCGCTCCTTAACCTGTTCAAATCAAACGGAAAAAACATTTGGCAACTTTGCAGGTTATTTCGCCGATAAGCCTACATTGGATCTATGCGGATAACTACGATCACTTTGGCTGTTCGGATGTGGCGTCAGGAGGATTAGCCTAACCCCCTCCCCCCTCCCCCTGTGAAACTGTGAAACTGCGGAGCAGACCAAAAGTGTATGGGTGGGAAGAGTAGCTCGGTCTACTTTCCAGCTTCAAGTGCTGCCAGGATCTGCGGGCCAAGCTGGCTCACGCTCCCGGCGCCAAGCGTCAGGATCATGTCGCCCGTGCCGGCCGAACCTGCTACTGCGGCAATTGCGGCACCGAAGTCAGGCGCGTATTGCGCCTGCGGCGTAGTGATTTTAGAAGTCAGCAACTCCGCCGTAATTCCAGGCAACGGTTCTTCGCTGGCGGCATAGATCGGAAGAACGATGACGTCGTCGGCATCCGTGAAAGCAGCACCGAATTCATCGAGCAAGTCCCGCGTGCGCGTGTACCGATGAGGTTGAAAGACAACATGCACGCGGCCCTTCGAGAACTCGCGTGCGGCAGCCAGGGTGGCGCGGATCTCAGTGGGATGGTGCCCGTAGTCGTCGACCACGGTAACGCCCCGAGCCTGCCCGCGAATCTGAAAACGGCGATCGACGCCATGGAAACTGGAGATCCCGGCCGCAATTTTCTGGGTTTCAATCCCTAGCTGATGCGCGATCGCAACCGCCGCAGTGGCATTGAGCGCATTGTGGCGCCCCGGCACGTGCAGGCGCAACGGGCCGATGGTCCCAGCGCACGTGACGACCTCGAAGTGCGAAAAACAATCAGGGAGCGGCGAAAGAAGTTCCAGCCGATAGTCGGCCTCAGCCGAAGTGCCATACGTGAAAACGCGCCGATGCACGCGCGGCAAAATCGCGGCCAGCGCCGGATTGTCGATGCAGGCGGTGACCGCACCGTAGAAAGGAACCTTGTCCATGAACGCTAGAAACGCGTGCTCCACATCGTCCATGTCGCGATAGCAATCCATGTGCTCGCGATCCAGATTGGTGACCACGGCGAGGATCGGCGGAAGCTTGAGGAATGAGCGGTCGCTTTCATCAGCTTCAGCGACAAGGTATTGCGTGGTGCCGAGTTTCGCGTTGGAGCCAAGCGCGTCGACTCGGCCGCCAACCACAACCGTAGGATCGAGGCCGCCTGCGGCGAGCACCGATGCCACCATCGAAGTCGTCGTCGTCTTGCCATGCATACCGGCAATGGCAATGCCATATTTCAGCCGCATCAGCTCGGCGAGCATCTCGGCGCGCTGAATCACCGGGATCTTCAACGACTGTGCCGCAACAACTTCAGGATTATTCGGCGACACTGCGGAACTGGTAACCACGACTGTGGCGCCGGTGACATTTTGCCCGTCGTGTCCCTCGTAGATGCTGGCGCCAAGTTGAGCAAGCCGATCCGTAACGGGACCGCGTCGCAGGTCAGAGCCGGAGACCTGGAAGCCCATGTTGAGCAGGATCTCGGCAATACCGCTCATGCCGATGCCGCCGATACCGATGAAGTGCGCGTGCTGTGAAGTGACAAACATTGTGCGCGAAGCTTCAGGTTAGCAGCAACGGGTTCTGATTGGCAGCGCCATGAGATACACAGCCGCAAAGGGGCTGTTCCAGGCCCTGCAGAGCAAACGAACGCAGCTGCACGCTCAAACGTTTGATAAGGCGCTTCGCATGCTATCATTCCGCCGACTGATAATTGTCTTTAGCAAGGGGTTCACGATGATCCACCGTTCGCGCCGAGATTTTTTGAAGACTGCTTCCGCCACCGCAGCGGCACTTGCCGTAGCGCGCAGCGCTCCCGCCTTGGCTGCCGAGCCAGAAAAAGTACACGTATGGGGAACGTTTCGCGATCGGCGCCACGCCGCGCTCGAGCCGCTTGAATGGAGACCAGCGAAGCAGGTTGCCGCGAACGCGATTCAGTTGAATACGAGCGCGAAGAAACAGGAAATCCTTGGCTTCGGCGCCGCCATCACAGAAGCCTCCGCTTACATGCTCAGCCGCTTGTCGGACGCCGAACGCGCACCGGTTATGCGCGATCTCTTCGCACCCGACGCCATGGCGCTGAACGTCTGCCGGACTTGCATCGGTTCCAGCGACTACGCAACCAAGATGTACAGCTACGACGAAAGCACCGAGCCCGATCCTGAGCTGAAAGCATTCTCCATCGATCACGACAAGGAATTTTACCTACCCATTCTGCGGGAAGCGCGCAAGCAGAACCCGGATCTCTTTCTGTTCTCCTCGCCCTGGAGCCCACCTGCATGGATGAAGCCGAACCATTCCATGCTGGGCGGCGCTATGCGCAAGCAGAGCTTCGATCCGTATGCGCGTTATTTCGTCAAGTTTCTCGAAGCCTATAAAGCTGAAGGTATCGATATCGCCGCCGTAACCATCCAGAACGAGACTGACGCCGAGCAGGAGGGCAACATGTCCGCCTGTCTCTGGGCGCAGGAGCAGGAGATGGAGTTTGCAGCACGCTTCCTCGCGCCCGCGATGCGGAAGGCCGGCTTCAACACCAAAATCTGGCTCCTCGATCACAACTACAGCCTGTGGGGGCGTGCGATCGACGAACTCAGCGATCCATCGGTCTACGAAGCGGTCGATGGAATCGCCTGGCACGGCTACGTAGGTGAGCCCACCGCGATGACGCGCGTGCACGAAGCGTTTCCCGCGAAGCATGCGTATTGGACCGAAGGCGGCCCTGACATCAAACAGCCCGACTACCAGACGGATTTCACGAAGTGGGCAGATCAGTTCAACGACGTCCTCAATAACTGGGCCCGTTGCATTACAGCCTGGAACGTAGCACTCGACGAAAAAGGCAAACCGGATATCGGCCCATTCTCCTGTGGCGGAGTCATCACCATCGACAACGCCACGCACAAGATCACGACCAGTGGGCAATACTGGGCGTTCGCGCATTATTCTAAACACGTGAAGCGAGGTGCCCGGGTCTTCGCGACCAATGCCCTGGGTGACACCGGAGTCGGCTCAGAGCTGTCGCACGTAGGTTTTTGCAATCCCGATGGCAGTTGCGTGGTAGTGCTGGCCAACAAGGGAGCAGAGAAGCGTGTGCAATTGCTGATCGGCGAGAAAGCGCTCGACGTCGACCTTCCCTCTGATTCCGTGCACACGTTGCACTGGTCCTAGGAATTCATCAGCGACTGGTTACCCTGAAGAACAGAACGTGGGTGCCCCATTCATGACGCAGCCTTATTGCGTCATGGGTGGGATAGCACGAACCTTGGTAGCACCCAGCATGCGCTCTAGCCGCTGGGCGCGTTTCAGTAGATCTCATTCGCCGTTTGCGAAGAACGAATCTTTCCGTTTTCGATCGAAAGTTTGTATGTAATTCCATCACCCGCCCACGACCTGATGTAGAAGTCCGATCCGGGCATGACCTTCTGCACGGTAAGAGGACCAAAAGTAAGCAGTTTGTGCGTTTGCATCGCTCCCGAACCACGGTCGGCGTCAATGAAATAAGCCGGGCCATATCCAATGACATGTGCTTTTCCATCCGGCTCCAGCAGAATCGCGGCTCGTTCCTGCACGCCGATTCCGCGGACCTTGGGCGCATCGGGTCCGACGGGCTTCCCATCAGGCTCGTTGAGTCGAGCCAGAAACACCAGCAGCCGGCCCATGCGGTCGCGGCGCGCGAAGTGCGTGTCGGTGATGACGTCTTTAAGAACCGGAATGTTCAGAAATCCGCTGGCCAGCGTGATGCGCGCGCTGTACGGGTCTGCTAATGCTGTCTTCCCGTCGAGGTTCGGATCATCCGGCTTGTCTCCTTGCGCGGTGTAGATGAATTCACCCATCACAGCAAGCCCCGCGCTGGTTCCGCCAATTGGCACTCCGCGTCGGATCGCATCGTTCAACGCCGTCTGAACCGGCGTGTTCATCCAGAAGTTGATGTAGTTGGCTTGGTCACCGCCGGCGATGAAGATGGCGCTGGCATGTTTGATCGCGTCGACGACGAAGGAATTGGCAGCTGCATCACGATTGGGGATTATTAACGTGGCTACAGAGTTCAGGCGGCAAAGGCCGCGCAGGTAGAAGTTGTATTCGTCGTCGCCGGTCGCGCGCAATACCAGAAAATCCCCACCGCCGGCGCGATCACAGAGGAACTTGAACGCCTCGTCGAGATCGGTGCCGCCCCCCATCAGTGCGAACCCCGGCCGCGACTGAGCCTTGATGTCGGCCCGCTCACCGGCTCGAATATACCGATACGCAGGCGACTGCGCCAGCGCGAGAAACCCGCTCGCCGCAAGCACGACGCCCAGACCCATGATTCGCAAATGCTTCATCCCGGTAGCTTATTTTAAGCTCCGATGCCTGCCCGTTACGCTACGGGTTCCCCCTCAGGTGCATGCGGAAAAAAGCCAGTCATGTGCGGGCTATAGTTGACTTTGGCGATTCTCCCGATCAACTGGCGCTGGCGTGGCACAACGTGACAATAAAACCCGGTCCCTCGTGTGGGAGGAGGAAGCGCCCGCAGAACCGCGCTTTCGGCGCGCCCAGCCTGCTGTGCCAATAGCTGGTCGCAGCCTGCCCGGTATGCCTGTTTCCATGGACGATGAGGACGATGACGGTCCTCGCGCCCGCAGCAAACCGCGCAAGTTTGGCGACGAACCCACTCGTCCCTGGTGGCGGCCCGCCTCAACATTCGGCCGCTTACTGCTCACAACAGGCCTGGTCACGGTTCTGTCGGCTTTTGCTGTCTCCGCCTACGCTCTGCGCAACTTTCTCGAGCACGATGCGCGCTTTCGAATTAGCGGCACGAGCAACATTCAGGCTACGGGGTTATCGCAGGTAAGCCGCGCCGAGTTGCTGCCCGTCTTCGGAGAAGACATTGGCCGCAATATCTTTTTCGTACCCCTCGCCGAACGCCGCAGGCAGCTCGAACAGATTCCATGGATCGAACATGCAACCGTCATGCGCATCCTGCCCGACCAGATCCGCATTTCGGTCATTGAGCGCAAGCCAGTCGCATTTCTTCGCCAGGGCTCGCAGATCGGCTTGGTTGACGCCAACGGGGTGCTGCTTGCCGAGCCGCCGGCGATGATGGCGCAGCATCATTACTCTTTTCCGGTTGTCACGGGGATCGACAGCCGCGACGCCATGCCTTCGAGGCGGGCTCGCATGGAGGTGTATCAGCGCCTTGTCAGCGAGTTGGACTCCAATGGGCAGCATCTGTCGGACCAAATCTCCGAAATTGACCTGTCCGATCCTGAAGATGCGCGTGTGCTGATGCCCGCACAAGGAACAGACATCCTGGCGCACTTTGGCTCCGACCACTTTCTCGACCGCTTCCAGCGCTACAAAGCGCATATCGCAGAGTGGCGCCAGCAGTATCCCAAGCTGACCGAGGTTGATCTTCGCTACGAGCAGCAAGTCGTATTGCAGATGGCAGGTCATACCAATGCTGCCCCGGCATCGCTGGATCCAATTGCGGCCAGCGCCATACCGGAAGCGCGGAAACCAGTCGCAGGCACACAGCAAGCCGTGACTGATGCGCCAAAGCATGTTGCTCCGAAACACGCCGATGAAGCCAAAACCTCCAAGCCCCACGCCTCGGCCAAACCGACTGCCAGGACGAATGCCCTCAAAGCCAAAGCCGCGAAGAAGAAACATCCCGATCCAAAGCACAACGTGAAGAAGACAACGACGAAGCCGAAGCCACACCCGTCCACCACCACGGCCCAGTGAGAGAACGATGAGCGAGAAGCAGGAGAATCTGATCGTGGTGCTGGATGTAGGCAGTGCCTGGACTCGTGTACTCGCGGCTGATGTGAATGAAGGTGCTCTTCGCTATCGCGGCCACGGGTTGGTCGAATCCGTTGGCATGCGGAAGGGACTCATCTCGGAACTTGGACCGGCAGCCAAGATCGTAAAGCAGGCGAATGAGCAAGCCGAGTGGACTGCTCGCGCAAACATCGACCAATGCGTCGTGGGCGTCGGAGGTCCGCATATTCGCGGTCTCAATACCAACGGCGGCCTGGACCTGGGCAGCCGCATGCGCGAGATTACGCGAGAGGATGTGCGCGCAGCGGTGGAGCGTGCACGCGCCGTCGAACGTCCCCCGGATCGCGAGATCCTGCACCTGCTCCCGCGGCAGTTCATTCTCGACGATCAGCCCGGCATCTTCGATCCGGTTGGAATGGTCGGCGCGCGGCTCGAAGTCGACCTGCATATTGCGACATGTTCCGGCAGCGCGTTGCAAAGCACTGTCACCTGCGCCAACCGCGCCGGACTCGAAGTTTCCGAAGCTGTGCTCGAGTCGATCGCGGCGGCAGAGTCAACGCTTTCGGCAGATGAGCGCGAACTCGGCGTTTGCCTGCTCGACATCGGTGCGCACTCCAGCGACATGGTCGTCTTCTTTGAAGGAGCGGTTGCCCACACGGCATCGGTCCCCGTCGGAGGCGCACATTTCACCAACGACCTCGCGGTTGGATTGCAGATGCCCGTGGCGCAAGCCGAGGAACTCAAGCGGCAGTATGGTCACGCGGTGGTCACGGCTGTGCCGCTTGAAGCGGAGATCGAGATCAACAATCCTGAACCGCAGCGTCTCGTATTGCGCACGCTTGCGGAAATCCTGGAACCGCGTGCGCGCGAGCTTCTGTATTTTGTAAAAGAGAGCCTTCGCCAGGGCGGCGTGCTTGAGGCTCTGGGCGCAGGATGCGTGCTGACCGGCGGCGGAGCCATGCTGCCGGGTATGCTCGACGTAACAGAAAGCCAGCTTCGCGTTCCAGCGCGCACAGGAATGCCGGTGCGGCTCTCGAACATGCCGGGCGAATTAGTTCATCCCAGCTTTTCCACCGCCATCGGAATGCTACTGTATGCACATCGCACACGTGTCACCCGTGCGGCAGAAAACAACAGTTTGCGCGCCAAGCTGCGCGCCATCTTCGCAGCGAGTTTCTAAAGGCAAGGATCATGTCAACCACGAATGGGGAGGCGCCAGCCGCTATGGATCAGCAGAAGATAGAAGCCGCAGATTTGCGCATTCAGTTTCACGATGAAGAGCAGCGCGGGGCGCGAATCAAGGTCATTGGAGTCGGAGGTGGCGGCGGCAACGCCGTCAATCGAATGATCCAGGCTGGCCTCGAGGGCGTGGAGTTCATTGCGGCGAATACAGACGTGCAGGCGCTGAAGCTGTCGCTGGCCCCAATCAAGTTGCAACTTGGTGTGCGCCTGACCGCAGGACTGGGTGCGGGGGCGAATCCCGACGTCGGTCGTCGCGCGGCGCTCGAAGACTCAGAGAAGATCATCGAGGCGCTCGAAGGCGCAGACATGGTTTTTGTGACCGCTGGGCTTGGCGGAGGCACAGGTACCGGAGCGGCTCCCGTGATCGCGTCGCTGGCCAGCGAGATGGGCATCCTCACTGTCGCCGTCATTACGCGGCCATTCGCGTTCGAGGGCAAGCGGCGCTTGCAGCAAGCGGAGCGCGGCTTGAAAGAATTGCTCGAGAGCGTCGACACGATGATCGTGATTCCTAACGAGAAGCTGCTTGCCGTTGCTAAAGATGCAGGCTTCTTTGAGAGCTTCCGCATCGCCGACGACGTCCTGCGCCAGGGCGTCCAGGGCATCTCCGACATCATCACGATTCCCGGCATCATCAATCGCGATTTCGCCGACGTAAAGACCACGATGGCCGGCATGGGCCACGCGGTGATGGGGACAGCGATTCGCTCCGGCGACAATCGTGCGAAGGAGGCGGCACAAGCCGCCATGGCATCGCCACTGCTCGATGCAGGAGCAATCGACGGAGCGCGCGGCATCCTGATCAACATCACCGGCTCCAGCAACCTGAAGCTCTCGGAGGTTAACGAAGCCTCCTCGCTTATCCAAAGTTCGGCGCACGAAGACGCCAACATCATCTTCGGCGCGGTACTGGACGAACGCATGGGCGAAGAGGTGAAGATCACGGTCATCGCGACCGGTTTCCGCGACCAGATGCCCGAGCGCCGGGCTCGGATGCTCAATGTGGAAGAAATGGCGGTGGTCTCGGTTCCCGTGGTTGCGGCAGATGCGTGGATGCGGGAAAAGGCTCCGGTTGTGCCGCCTGCCCCGGCGCCTCTGCGGTTCATGAGCGAAGAGGACGACGAAGAATCCGACAACGAGGACGCCGGCGAACCGGAGTTTGTGGCAGCGGCTGTCCGGTCCAGTCATGGTGAAGTTGCGGAAGCCCCTCTAGTTCCGCTTCCACGCGACTACGCTTCTGACTTTGGTAACAGCGTTCGCACTCCTTCAATTACGGAAGAACACGTACCGCAGCCGCCTGTAAGTCCTTTGTCTGCGCCTTCGAATGACGAGGAGAGGGACCTGGATGTTCCAACCTTCATGCGCCGGATGAAGTTCTGACACAAGCTACACCAAAACGGGGACTTGCATTGAATCCGAAGCGCGGTATAGTCAGAATAGCTCTCGAAATCCAGGGATCAGGATTAGCACTTTTGCGTCATTGGTGTTGTTTCCCCCAGATGTTTGTGTGCGTGCGCCATCGAAGTCATCGGGTGACACTGAGCACATACCGCGGCCAGAGCGTGTGGGATAACCAGTTCAAGTTTCAGATAGAAGTGCGCTGCTGCTGGGCAGACGCATGGCACGCAATCCACTGTTGAGGGGAATCTGTTGGGGATGAGACTGTCTTGCGTTTTTGCCTTGGGAATTGCCGTCGTTGGCATGAGTGTCGGCACCAGTAACGCAGCTGCGCTTGACGTGCAGCACAGCGTGCATCACTCGAAGGTCGCCCACAAACACCTTGTTGTTCGGCATACTCATACCCCCGTCCATTCGAGTACGTCTGTTACGACTCATCGCATCCATACCACTGCATCCGCAACGCTTCATCATGCGGTTCTTACGCGGCGCCATCATCACTATTACGGCGAGCACTTTACCGCCAGTTCGTTTGCCAAGGGCGACATTTTTGAGGGCGACGTTACAGCCGGTGAAGATCCGTTGGTTCGCCAGGCGGCGATCGACGCGCTGGGCGATATGAACGGCACAGCTGTGGTGATCGACCCATCCAACGGCCGCATCCTGGCCATGGTCAACCAGAAGCTGGCACTGTCACCGGGCGCGGAGCCCTGCTCCACCATCAAGCTTTCCGTGGCGCTGGCCGCATTGAGCGAAGGCCTCGTCACTCGCGATACGCCGGTGCAGCTTGCAGGCTTCCGGATGAACATGACGGACGCAATCGCGAAGAGCAACAATCTTTACTTTGAAGAACTCGGCCGCGAACTTGGTTTCGAGCGCGTTCGCCATTATGCGACTCAGTTTGGTCTCGGCGAACTGGCCGGCTACCACATCGAAGGCGAGCAGCTTGGCGCATACCCGACCGAAGCGATTCCGACGTCGGAAGGCGGAGTGGGGCGCATGTGCAGCTTCGGGCAGGGAGTTTCAATGACTCCGCTGCAACTTGGCGCCTTCGTAGCTTCGCTCGCCAATGGCGGAACCCTCTACTACCTGCAGCATCCGACTTCGGCTGAGGAAGTTGCAAACTTCCAGCCCAAGGTCAAGCGCACACTCGACATCGCCCGCTACGTTCCAGACATGCAGGATGGTATGGCAGGGGCGGTCCAGTATGGAACCGCACGCCGCCTGCGCGCCAACTTCCAGGAATTGCCCGTATTCGGAAAAACGGGAACCTGCTCCGACAAGGGAACGCGCTTCGGCTGGTTCGCGTCGTACTCCGACACACCGCAGGGCGCGCTGGTTACGGTGTTCTTTCTCGAGGGCGGGCGGCCGACGTTTGGTCCGCGTGCCGCCGAGCTGACCGGAGAGTTCTACAAGAACCTGTGGGATCGCAACTACTTCGCCGACAAGGGCGTCCAGGCGCATGCCGGATTGCAAGAGACGAGCGCGCCAATCGGTCGATAGTGTTTCGAATTCAGGCACAATGGGAGCCGCCCTCGGGCGGCTTTTGTGTTGGAGCGAGAGTGGCGAGCAGGCGCTCCTTCTACGTGTGAGCAATCGGGCACCCGGTTCTGCCGGGGGTATTATCCCATCTCTTTACAGAAAGTCTCTGCTTTCATCAGTTTAGCGGGAGGGGTCGTCTGCAGATTCCTCTTCCAATTTAACTTAGCCGTAGATTCCTCTCAGCTAAGGGTTTAGGGCCAGGTCCGCTTTCACAGTTTCACAGTTTCACAAGGGCCTTATTGGCTGATTTGAAATGGTGGAGCTGCGAGAGCGGCGTGTTGTGCTGGGCAAGGCTTCTTTCCGAATCCCATACAAGATCATTGTGCGCCAAATGGGCGAAATTACCTGCAACTCCGGCGAGGTTTTTCTTTCGTTTGTTTTGTTGGGGTTGCGTTGGAAATGCGAAGGGACGGGGTTGACAGCAGCTTGAGGTGAACCACGCCGCATGGAGAGAGCGCCGCCAAACCGAAGCCGACGCCCTCATGAATGTGGCACCTAATGTTTGTGAGCGGGCCACCTGCCATTCGGGCCGCCCCTACGGGGCTGCGGGATTCTTTATGGCTGGTCTCCCAGGGCTGCCCCCCGGGCTTCGTTCGGGTTTGCCCTGGGCTATTTTCGTGTCGTCCCTTCCGGGACGGGAGCGGCGGGAGAGATTCTTCCCCGATCATGTGATCGTCGCCCCGGCACGTCTTTCAAGCGGATTCGGTGTTCTCGGCTGGGTGGAGGTCGTGGGGATCCCATGTCCCAAAAGCGGGACACGGGGCACCCGGCCGACATACTCGACCGCCTCGATTTGCTGTGACGAATGACCAAAATGAGCCCGCACGATCATTCCAAGCCTGTCAGCATCGCAGTAGATGAGTAATCTTCCCCACGCTGGCACCGTCGAAATGCTTCGCTCCGACCTCGGGCACTTCGAGGAGAGTGGCAATCTTGGGGCGGACCTGATGGTCATGGAGATCAAAGCGCATCTCCTCCGCCGCATCGCAGGGTTAGAGGCCGTGCTGCGTCGAATCAATGCACTGGCCTTCGCAACATACCAGGTGCCCTCCGAGGACATCTGACGATCCATCATCCGTCTCGATCTCCCGTGATCCTTCAACTGCATCCGATGAAAACTGAATTTTCCTCGGTCCAACCCCCGACACTCTGCGTCGCAATTCGTTTGTCAGGAGGGGCGGCGCTTGAATTCGCGATCCTTTACCAATGGTGAATAATTGGAAACCCCCAGGCCCTCGGTCCTCGTCATTGATGACGATCCCTCCAATGCAGACACACTCGCGCTGGTCCTGAACGTCAGCGGCTTCGAAGCTACAGTCGCATACAGCGGTGAGCGCGGCCTCGCACTCGCACAGCAAGGCCACTTTGACCACCTCATCACAGATGTGATGATGGGAGGCATGAACGGAATCGACGCTGCGATTGCCATCCGCCAGGTACTACCCAACTGCCGCATCCTGCTTATTTCCGGCAACAACAACACGGCTGAGCTCCTCGCCATAGCCGCCGCGAAAGGTCATGTGTTTGACATCGTCGCCAAGCCCGTCCACCCCACAGTTCTGCTCGAGCAGATACGCGCCCCAGCCAGGACACTCCCCAACTAGATATCAACGAAGAACAAAAGCAGGTCCTTCACTCCGCTTACCCCACTTCGTGGGGCCCCAAGCTGCTCCGTTCAGGATGACACTTTCTTAGGGGTGCGAGAGGATGCAGGCGCGGGCACCCGGCGGTTCTGCTGATATCAACGAAGAACAAAAGCAGGTCCTTCACTCCGCTTACCCCATTTTGTGGGGCCCCAAGCTGCTCCGTTCAGGATGACACTTTCTTAGGGGTGCGAGAGGATGCAGGCGCCGGCACCCGGCGTTTCTGCTGATATCAACGAAGAACAAAAGCAGGTCCTTCACTCCGCTTACCCCACTTTGTGGGGTCCCCAAGCTGCTCCGTTCAGGATGACACTTTCTTAGGGGTGCGAGAGGATGCAGGCGCGGGCGGGTCAGAAGTGGCCGCGCTCCAGTAACAGAAGAAACGCAAAGATCGATGCGAAGACGAGGGTGAAGACCAGGATGTATCCGAGGACGCGCCCTTTGGGGCCGTAGCGCACTTCTTCCCAACGTTCCCGCAGGGAAACGGGTCTTGCGGGGTTATCGCTGTGGGTGGCGGGATTGTGCGGTTCGGCAAAATTCACGGGATGCGTTTGCTTTTCGTTCATCGGGCCGTTCCCATCAAGGTTGGTTGCAGGTGCCTGGTGTAAGGGATGATGGCTGCTGAATGCAGGAATCGGGGTAGGGGGCCCGCGCGGTTTGTGGAGATGCTGGCAGATGGTGTCGCGAAGAGCCGATTCGTTTCAGCAATTCGGGGAATTATTTCTGGGGGAGGCTGGCGCATCGGTGACGCGGGGCCGGAGACAGAATCGTCTGGAGGGGCCGATTCATTTGAAACGAATTCAGCTCACAATCATCGGATAGATTGAGATCAGCGGGTTTGCAATCACGCTCACCCTGAACCCAAATCAGAAAACTGGAATTCGACATGGCTCTCCCCGAACACATACTCCTCACGTATAGCTATTTGCTGCTCTTTGGCTGGGTCCTGGTCGAGCAGTTCGGCATTCCATTGCCGGCGACGCCAGTGCTGCTGGCGGCAGGGGGCCTCTCGGCTGAACACCAGCTTAGCTTTGGCGCTGCGTTTCTAGCGGGGCTGCTGGCGTGCATGACGGCGGATACTACGTGGTTCCTGATCGGGCGGCGCTACGGGCACCATGTGCTGCGGATCCTCTGCAAGCTTTCGATGGAGCCGACGATTTGTGTGCGGCGCACGCAGGACTCGTTTGGGCGCCGGCGTGGTGTGATGCTGATGTTTGCGAAGTTTGTGCCGGGCCTGGCGACGCTGGCAGCGCCGGTGGCGGGCGAGAACGGGATGGCCCTGCCGCGGTTCCTGTTCTTCGACGGAATCGGCGCGAGCCTGTGGCTGCTGGCGCTGCTGATGGGCGGACGGCTCTTTGGCGATGCGCTCAAACGCAATCCGAACCTGCTGAACTGGGTGGGACGTTTTTCCGGTGCGCTTTTGCTGCTGGGCGTTCTTGGGTTTTTCGTGATGCGGCTGTATCGCAGGCGGGCAGTCCTGAAGAAGCTGGTGTCGTTGCGGCTGGAGCCGCAGGACTTGAAGGCTCAGCTTGACGCAGGCGAGCAGGTATACATCGTCGATCTGCGCCATCCGCTGGAACTGATGGCGGAGCCGTACACACTGCCGAAGGCGCAGCACTTCTCGCCGGATGCGCTGGCGGCGCGGCATGGGGAGATTCCGCGGGACCGGGACGTGGTGCTGTTCTGCACCTGCCCCAGCGAGGCGACGGCGGCAAAGACAGCGATGACGCTGCACAAGCTGGGCATCGAGCGGGTGCGACCGCTGCGGGGTGGCTACGACGAATGGAAACGGCTGGGATTTCCGCTGGATGAGATTCCGCCGGTCAATCCGCTGGTGCAGGTGGTGCAGATCGTGCACTGAGCCGTTTCGGGGGGCCGGTTTCGTGCTCTCCCACTCATGGCGGGATGAACTGCGCGATTCCCGGAATGACTGAAAATTGCTGCTGGTCAAATCGTGCTTTCCCACGCAAGCGGAGCTTGGATGGGGCACCCGCGTTGTGCTGATGTCTGAATGTTCACGCGGATTCGTCAGATTGTAGACGAGTTCTGCGGAAGCCACTAAGATGGGCGCAATTCTTATGCGCGCAAAAACCGGTGTATTGTTTATCTCGCTTGCACTGCTTTCCATCAGCCTCTGGAGCCAGGATCAAAAGAAGCCCGTGGTGATTGCCGTCGACGCGGCGCATCCCGGAGCGGCGATTTCGAGTTCCATGTACGGCGTGTTTTTCGAAGACATCAACTTCGGCGCCGATGGCGGTCTGTATCCGGAGCTGGTAAAGAATCGTTCGTTCGAGTTTCAGGAGCCGCTGACGGGCTGGCATCAGGACCTGGGCATCAGCAAGAACGGGATGGCTAATCCGCGTGGCGAGATGAGCATTCGCACCGAGGCTCCGCTGAACCAGTCGAATCCGCACTATCTGAATGTTCGCGTCTATGAGCCGGGGTACGGCTTCTGGAACTCGGGATTTCGGGGCATGGGCGTGAACAGCGGCGCGGAATACCGCTTCTCGGCCTATGTGCGAAGTCATGGAGCCAAGGCGATTCGGGCGACCGTTACCGATGAGAACGGCCGCGAAATCGGAAGCGGAAAGCTGGAGGGTTTCGGCGCGGAATGGAAGCGCTACGAGACGATTATTCGCACCAGCGCAACGACACAGCACGCGCGGCTGAACCTCATCTTCGATGAGCCGGGCGCGCTGGATCTGGACATGGTTTCGCTGTACCCCGTGGACACGTGGAAGCACCGCGAGAACGGCCTTCGCAAAGACCTGGTGCAACTGCTCTACGACATGCATCCGGGATTTCTGCGGTTTCCCGGAGGGTGCATTGTGGAAGGGCGACAACTGGCGACGCGCTATCGCTGGAAGACCACGGTGGGAGACATCGCGCAACGCAAGACCATCATCAACCGCTGGAACGACGAGTTCGATTTTCGTCCCGCGCCGGATTATTTTCAGTCCTTCGGGTTGGGATTTTATGAGTATTTTCAATTGGCCGAGGATATTGGAGCGAAGCCGCTGCCAATTCTGAATTGCGGGATGGCGTGCGAGTTCAACACGAACGAAACGGCGGCACTCGATCAGCTTGATGAATATGTGCGGGATGCGCTGGACCTGATTGAGTTTGCGAATGGGCCGGTGAGTTCGCCGTGGGGCAAGATTCGGGCGCAGATGGGGCATCCGGCATCTTTTCACCTGACGATGATTGGGGTGGGCAACGAGCAATGGGGGCCGCATTATGTGGAGCGGTACAAGATTTTTGCGGCGGCGCTGAAGGCGAAGCATCCGGAGATCAAGCTCGTGGTGGCGGCTGGGCCGGCGCCGGCGGGTGAGCCGTTTGAGAGCATGTGGGCGATGTGGCGAAAGCTGAAACCGGATTTCGTTGACGAGCACTACTACATGGCGCCGGAATGGTTTTTATCGAACACCGGCCGCTACGACCACTATGACCGCTCGGGTCCGAAGGTGTTTGCGGGCGAGTATGCGGCGCAGACGGTGGGGACGACGAGCGCTGAGAATCGCAACAATTGGAAGGCCGCGATCGCTGAGGCTGCATTCATGACCGGGCTGGAACGCAACGGCGATGTTGTGCAGATGGCCTCGTATGCTCCGCTGATGGCGCATGTAGATGCGTGGCAATGGAAGCCGGATGAAATCTGGTTCGACAATCTGCGTTCGTACGGCACGCCGAATTATTACGTGCAGAGAGCTTTTGCCACAAATGCCGGCTCTCGGACGGTTCCGTCGACGCCGGAGGCAATAGATGGCATCTACACGAGTGCCACGCTCGACGAGCGCGGTCATGAACTGATTGTGAAGGCGGTCAACGTTTCAGCAGATGCGAGAGCTGCCGAGATCGACCTGAACGGCGCCGATGTGACGGGAACGGCAAAGGTGACGACTTTGGCTGCCGATCCGCAGGCCGAAAACAGCTTTGAGCATCCGACTGCGGTGGCCCCGGTGGCTTCGACGGCGGAGGTGCGGGCGGGGAAGATTTCGACGCAGTTGAGCCCCTATTCGGTAACGGTTTACCGGGTTCCTTTGCAGATCGTAACGGCAAAGGTTCGGTGACTTTTGTAAGGTTCGCTTTTTGGCGTGGTTGGATATACTTTGCAAGCCAACTTCCCGGTTGTTAGTCGGGCAGCGAATCGAGCTGGATCTTACCGATGTTGCATTGGTGGGTCGGCGCGAGGATCCGGCATAGGTTCCGGATCGCGGGCGGAAGCGGACGCCGACAAGCAGCGTTTCCTTCTCCCTATCTTTTTGGTCGAGATCGGCCCCGAGGGTGGATGCCTTCGGGGCTGATCTGTGTTTGTGGGTGATCTCGCCCTGGGGAATCCCCAACAGCAGATTCTTCGCGCCGCTTACCCCACTGTGTGGGGCCCCAAGCGTGCGGCGCTCAGAATGACAGAGTTTAGCGACTGGTGGAGAATTCTCACGGCCTGACGCAAGCTAGGCTGGTTTGGCGAAGAGGGTGGCGAGCTTGTTGCCGATGGGGGAGCCGATGCCGGTGCATGGGTCGGGGCCGGGACTAGCGTTGTAGTAGCCGTTGCCGCCGCTGGTGATGTCGTGAAAGTCGCCTTGATTTTGATAGAGCGACGGCGTGGCGAAGCCGAGCTTTTTGCCGAAGGCTGCGAACAGGCCGGCGTAGAGCGGCGCGACAGCGCTTGTGCCGCCGACAACTGTGGTTGAGCCGTGGACGACGACGTTGTAACCGGTGTTGGGATCGGCGTCGGCGGAGACGTCGGGGACCATGCGGCCTTTGCCATACTTCGAGTTGGCGGGCGGCGGAGGCGCGCCGATTTGCCAACTTTGTACGGGAAAGATGGTGGAGTAACCGCCGCCAGTGCCTTCGCCGTTGGTCTGGCCGGGGCTGTCGTTCCAGACGGTTTCGACGGTGGAGGTTTTGTAGGTGCCTCCGCATCCGATGACGTGCGGGCAGGACGAGGGCGCGTCGACATTGGCGGGAGTCGAGCCGCCGTCGCTGGAGTCGTTGTCACCGGATGCGCCAAAGACGACCATGCCGAGGTCGGTGGCGGTAGCTGCGGCTGATTCCATCTCATCGGCGGCCTCGGTGCCCCAGGTAGCCTCGTCGGCACCCCAGGAGATGGAGCAGACGTCGCATCCGTCGTTCGCGGCTTTCTGGACGGCAGAGGCGATGTCCTGCGACCAGTACATGCGGATGGTCGCGGGCTTTCCGGTCGCGGCGTAGTAGGCGGCTGCGGAGACTTCGATATCGAGCGCGACTTCGTAGTCGGGATCGCTATTGGAACCGGGGTTCTGATTGGGGCTGTTCTGGGTGCCGTCGACGGAGACGTCGGTGATTTGCGGGACGGGCTGGTTGATGGATTTGAAGTACTGATCCATGTCGGACTGCACCCATCCGCCACCGAGTTCGACGATGGCGATGACGCCGCCGCCAGTGAGGCCGGAGGGCCAGTTGTAGGCGGCGCAGAGATTGGGGACGTTCCATGGCGCGGGAGCCTGGGGGCCGATCTGGATGTGTGGGGTGAGTCGACGTAGCTTGAAGTAGGGATGGCAGGGAACCTTTGGGGAGGTAGGCATGATGGAATCCCTCGTTGGTTTGATCGCTAACTTCTGGGTTAGATGCGGGATTTCGGGCGGCGGAAATTGGAGTCCGATTTAGAGGAAACGAAAGTCACGGATGCTAAAGCCTTAGTATGAATGGGGAAGAAGCGGTAGCGAACTGACGGGAGAACTGCGTTGGCTTACGAAGACTTACGCGACTGGATCAGGACACTCGAAAAGAATGGCGAACTCAAGCGGATTCGCGAGGAGGTGTCGCCGGAACTCGAGATGACGGAGATCACCGACCGGGTGTCAAAGGTGGGGTCGAAAAGAAAAGCAGGTCCTTCGTCTTTGCCTCAGGATGACAAACGAAAATATGCGCCGGGAGGGCCGGCGTTGCTGTTTGAGAACGTCAAGGGATATCCCGGACACTCGGTGCTGATGAACCAGTTTGGCAGCGAGCGGCGGATGGCGATGGCGCTGGGAGTGGAGAGGCTGGAGCAGATTGGCGAACGCATCAAGGGGTTGATGAACGTGAAGCCGCCGGGGGGCGGATTCCTCGACAAGCTGAAGATGCTGCCACAGCTGGCGGAGCTGGGGAACGTATTTCCGAAGACGGTGACGGCTAAGGATGCGCCGAGCAAGGAAGTGATTCTTCGGGATGGGTTCGATCTGAATGCGTTTCCGATTTTGAAGTGCTGGCCCTATGACGGCGGGCGGTTCATTACGCTGCCATGCGTGCATACGAAGGATCCGCGGACGGGGAAGCGGAACATCGGGATGTATCGCATGCAGGTGTACGACGGGCAGACGACGGGGATGCACTGGCAGCGGCAGAAGGTGGCAGCGGAGCATTTTCGGGAACTCCTGCGGAGTGCAGCCCTTTGGACGGGAGAAGTGGCCGGATCCATGTCGGCGCGCGTTGCCATGATGGCCGAGAGTGCAGGCGGGGCGGTGACGATTCCCGATGGGCCTATCGGCGGGATGCCGCAGGTGACGATGGGGAACTTGAAAGGTTCTCGGCTCGAGGTCGCGGTCGCGATCGGAACGGAACCGGCGACGACGTTCGCGGCGATAGTGCCCGCGCCTCCAGAAGTCGAGGAGTTCATGATCGCCGGTTTTTTGCGCGGCAAGCCCGTGGAGATTGTGAAGTGCGAGACGGTGAACCTTGAAGTGCCGGCGAGCGCGGAGATTGTGCTGGAAGGCTACGTTGAACTGGGCGAGTTGCGCAGCGAAGGACCGTTTGGCGATCACACGGGTTTCTACACGATGATGGATGAGTATCCGGTGTTTCACCTGACCTGCATTACACATCGCAAGAATCCGATTTATTCGGCGACGATTGTGGGCAAGCCTCCGATGGAAGATGCGTGGATGGGCAAGACGGTGGAGCGGATTTTTCTGCCGGCGATGAAGCTGACGATTCCGGAGATTGTGGATATCAATCTGCCGGTTGAAGGCGTGTTTCACAACCTGATGCTGGTATCGATCAAGAAGAGCTATCCGGGGCAGGCGCGCAAGGTGATGAACGCAATCTGGTCGCTGGGGCAGGCAATGTTTACCAAGTGCATCGTGGTGGTGGATGAGGACTGCGATGTGCAGGACATCGGCGAGGTAGTGCTGCGGGTGACAAATAACATCGACCCGGAGCGGGATATCCAATTCACGCTGGGTCCTATCGATTCGCTGGATCACTCGTCGCGTATGCCGAATTTCGGATCGAAGATGGGGATCGACGCAACGCGGAAATGGAAGGCGGAAGGATTCGAGCGACCGTGGCCGGCGATGATCGAGATGGATCGCGCGACGAAGGCGAAGGTGGATGCGATGTGGGAGAAACTGGGGCTTTGATGGACGCATGGCGCCGATTTTCTGGTATGCGGCATGAAAGCGCGCGCGCGCGAGAGAGAGGGAAGATTTGGTTGCCGGTGCATGACTGAACCCAGGTTTTGCACGAGCGTTGCACAGGGGCTAAAAGCCCACGCTTATCTTGATGCCTCTACGGCCCGACTGAAGTCGTGCCCTTGTTACAAAGCCGGGGGTTTGTTGAGTCCTTCATCAAGCTTTTCAGCCTCGCACTCAGAGGCAGTAGTTGCTCTGCTAAGATTCTGAGCAGCCTGAGACCTCAAATGCGCACTCTTCCCCTACGGTTCGCTGTGCTTGCCTTGTCTCTGGCTTTGTCGTGCAGGCTGGCGCATTCTGCAGAGCGTTATGGCGTGGATCTGAACGGCAGGCCTGTTCATGCACTTGCGGGGCCCGAAACCAGGTTTGTGGTGCTCATGTTTGCCGCCAGCGATTGTCCCATCTGCAACCGATACGTGCCGGAGATCGCTCGTCTCGACCATGAGTATTCGTCGCGCGGGGTGCGCATCTGGTGGGTTTTCCCCAATCCGGAAGACACTGCTTCCATCGTTGCCCGGCACAATCGGGAGTTTGCGATAAAGGAGCGCACAGTGCTGGATTCGCAGCAAACGCTGGTGC
This sequence comes from uncultured Acidobacteriaceae bacterium, assembly GCA_963838295.1. Taxonomy (GTDB): domain Bacteria; phylum Acidobacteriota; class Terriglobia; order Terriglobales; family Acidobacteriaceae; genus Telmatobacter. The sequence goes on along the minus strand of CAWIQS010000013.1, from coordinate 677,150 downwards.
ATCTTGCGCACATCACGGTGACACCTGAAGCGGCAATCTTCAAAGTGGATGGCGAAGCATTGCACCAGATTTATGGTGGCCGTGTCGACAACCGCACCATGGCGATTGGCAGCGAGAGGCCGCAGCCCGACCATCGCGATCTCGAACTCGCGCTCGACGCAGCGCTTGCCGAAAAGCCGGTTCCACAGCCAACCGGGCCGCCGGTGGGCTGCTCAGTGGTCTTCCTGCAGAAATGAGAGTTGTTGGATTCATCGCGATGTTGCCGGCGATCGCGACATGCGTTTGCCTTCTCGGACGTCCGCCGGAATCGAGTGTACATACTGCGTTGAACCAGCAAGTCTCTTCGGTTGCGTCTGCATCAGGCAAACAGGGAATTGACGACGCTGCGCCGACATGGAGCCGGGACGTCGCACCGATCCTTTACAAGAACTGCACCACCTGTCACCACCCTGGAGGCGGTGGACCGTTCAGTTTGCTGACCTATGCTGACGCGCGACGGTGGGGTCCGCAGATTCTGACCGTTACGCAATCCCGATTCATGCCGCCGTGGTTGCCCGAACCTGGTTATGGAGATTTTGCGGATGTCCGCCGTCTTGACGATCGAGATCGCGAGGTATTGAAGCGTTGGGTGGGCGACAAGATGCCGGAAGGGAATGCGTCGGCTGCGCCGCCGGCGCCACACTATGGCGAGAACTGGCTGCTGGGCAAACCGGACCTGGTTCTCAAGGTGGCGCGCCCGTTCACGTTGAATGCCGGGGGCACGGATGTCTTTCGCAATTTCGTTCTGCCTTATCCGCTGAAGCGAACTGAATTTGTGCGAGCGATGGAGATTTTGCCGGGCACGCCCAAAGTGGTGCACCACGCCAACGTGGTGATCGATCGGACCGGCAGCTTTCGTCGCCAACATCCCAAGGACTGGGAAAGCGGCATCGCAGGTATGGAACTTCTGGTGGACTCCGGGAATCGATTCGATCCAGACAGTCATTTTTTGTTTTGGAAACCGGACTCGCCGGCGCTCGTAGAACGGGCCGGCATGCCCTGGCGGCTCGATCCCGGGAATGACTTGATCCTGAATATGCATCTCAAGCCTTCAGGAAAACCGGAGACGCTCGATGCGCAAGTAGGCCTCTATTTCACGCCCGATCCGCCGGTGAAGCAGCCGATGTTGCTGGAACTGGAGCGGGATGACAAGCTCGATATTCCTGCCGGCGATTCCAATTATGTTGTGGAAGACTCGCTTACGCTTCCGGTGGACGTTGAAGTTCTGGGAGTCTATCCCCATGCTCATTATCTCGGCCACGATCTGCAGGGCTGGGCCATTTTGCCGGATGGGCAGAAGAAATGGCTGGTGTGGATTCGCGACTGGGACATCGACCGGCAGGCGGTATATCGCTACAAAGCGCCAATGCTGCTGCCCAGGGGCACCGTTCTGCACATGCATTATTCGTATGATAATTCTTCGTCGAATGTGCGCAATCCTCATTCGCCGCCAGTGAGGGTAAGAGCGGGTAATCGATCGGAGGATGAGATGGCACATCTCTGGGTGCAGGTGTTGCCGGTCAATGTGTCGCCGAACTCTGGCGATCCACGGCTTCTGCTGGAAGAAGCATGGATGCGCAGCCGATTGGATAAGACTCCGACAGATGAGATAAGCCTGTATAACTACGCTGCTGCGCTGACGGGTCAGGGCAAATTCACAGAAGCGGTCTCGGCATTTGAACGATTGGTGGCACTGTATCCCGCGGATGAGCGTTCGCGCATTGCATTGGGTGTGGCGCTCGACGGAGAGGGAGAGTGGTCCAAGGCCATCGACACTTTTCGTGAGGTGCTCAAGCGAAATCCCGCTGCATGCGATGCGCGGTTTGATCTGGCCAATCTCGAATTGCGGCATGAACAGATGTCAAGCGCGGAGGCTGACCTTCGCGCTCATATCGCGTCGTGCCCTGAAGATGCCGATGTCCACGTCAGCCTTGGCGCAACGCTGCAGGCTGAGAATCATGCGGAGGCCGCGCAAGCAGAGTTTCGTCGCAGCCTGCAAATCGCCCCCGGGGATTTGTCTGCCTTGGTGGGGCTGGCTGAGATGAAATTGGACGCGGGAGAATCTGAAGCGGCTCTGCAGCTGTTGAAAGAGGCGACAAAAGCTCATCCTGATTCGGCAGAAGTGCACGAGCAAATTGCCCGGGTTTACGCGCAGTCGGGAGACCAAAACGCCACACTGAACGAGCTGAAAATTGCTGTGCGGCTGGAACCTGGCAACCCTCAATTTCATTCGGCGCTGTCCCAGGTGCTTGGGGCAAGCGGAAGCATCGCCGCCGCGATTGAAGAGCAAAGAACCGCGCTGCAGCTTCATGACGGCGACGCCGATGGTTGGAACAACCTCGGCGTTCTTGAATTACGGACCGGAGAAACAGGCTCTGCCCGTGCGGACTTTGAACACGCGTTGCGTTTGCAGCCCGGCCATCCGCAGGCCAAGGCGAACCTTGCGCACCTTCACGGAGAAAACTGAGATCCCGATCGATTGGGTATCAAGAACGGACGCGCTGCTGTGTCTGGTATACCTGAACCTATGCGTGCTGTGATTCGCTGGTGTCCCTGCATTGTCTTCGCAGTGGCGCTGGCCGCAATTATTCCAATTTGTTCCGCGCAGGCTCCCGATTCATTTCGCTGGATCGACTTTCACCCGCAGGACGATCAGGACGTGGTGGTGTGGGTGACGCGCGCGCTCGACGGGCAGAAGTGGACATCGATTCGCGATATCGGGATCGAGTATGATGCGGCGCTGGTGATCACTACGTTTCGCGCCTCTCCGCAGGCGTCGCCGAACCATGACACTTTCACCATCTGGAGCGTCTCGCTGGCCAACCGGGAGCTAACGCACATTGCAGATGGCGTTAATCTGCGTCTGACGGATTGGCTGCTGCTCGATGTGGGGCAAGGCAGGGAACTGGGCGCGTTCTTCGACGACTGCAACGACTGCCAGGCTACGACGTACTTCACGACGCTGCACTACGACCTGCGAGCGCACACATTTGCAGGGCGGTGGGTGACAGGCGGCAAGGCCGTTCCAGTGTGGAGCACGAATGCGCCGATGGGTGCGACGCAAACGCAGGTATATGCGGTGATGGCCGATGACAACGGGCGGGAGTCGCTCGGCACGTGGAATCATCTCGACTACGGCAAGGACAAGCCGGCGGAAGACGCGGTGTACCGGTACGATCTCGATCCGCAAAGCGACACGGAGCGGTCGATGGTGCTTTCAGGGAAGGACGCGGTGAGCATGAAGGATCGCCTGTGCCGCGCACAGGATGCGGTGCCGGGCTTGAGCCGCGGGCAGGATTCTTCGCTTTGCCAAGTCAGCGTGAAACCGCGCACTCCGCGGAAGCCCGTGACGACGCCACCGGCAAATAATCACGGCCAGTCCCGGCCACCGGGCTCGCGGCAATAACGTGAAACAGGCATAGTTTGCGCGGACGATCACGATTTGCTGAGTTCTAAAAGCGACAGGAATGCTTCGCGCCGGGAGACAGGCTGATGTTTCTCAACTGGTAACTGACGAGTAGGCGGTTGTCGTTAGCTAATAATATGTCCGGTGATTTTAGCAAGTGAAGTGTCCGCATAACGGGCGGTGAGGATGGAGCCATGCGCGAGAGCATGGAGATCTATCCGATCACCGCGATGGAGCGGGCGATGAAGCTACAGGAAGTGTTGTTACGAGCCACATCGGGGAAGATCAAGTGGTGGCAGGCAGCGGAGTTAATCGGCATCAGCGAGCGTCAGCTGCGACGAAGGCGGAAGAGATACGAGGAAGAAGGCTACCAGGGCTTGCTTGACCGGCGGCAGAAGCCAAGCAGCAGACGAGTGGCGAAGAAGCAGGCCGAAGAGGTTCTGAGTCTGTACCGGGACAAGTACTTCGATCTGAACGTGCGGCACTTCCATGAGAAGCTCGGCGAAGAGCACCAGATCGGTTTGAGCTATACGTGGGTGAAGCAGGCGTTGCAGGCAGCTGGACTGGTAAAGCGCAAGTCCAGGCGCGGGGTTCATCGCAAGCGGCGTGAGCGGCGTCCTCTGCCGGGGATGATGCTGCACATCGATGGCAGCGAACACCATTGGTTTCAGGATGAGCGCAAGCACGACCTGATCGTGATCCTGGACGACGCCACCAGCGATATCTATTACGCGCAGCTGGCGCCGGAAGAATCGACCTTCACGGTGATGGCCGGACTGCGGGCAGTGATTGAACAGAAGGGATTGTTTTGTTCGCTCTATTCCGACCGTGGAGCCCATTTCTGGCTGACTCCGAAGAGCGGCGGCAAGGTTGATTATGAGCGTCCCACACAGGTGGGCCGCGCCATGAAGGAACTGGGAGTGCATATGATTCCGTCCTACTCACCGCAGGCGCGAGGCCGCTCGGAGCGCAACTTCTCCACCTGGCAGGGACGGCTTCCGCAGGAGCTGCGGCTGCGCGGGATCCGCACCCTGGAAGGCGCCAACAAGTTTCTGACCGATCACTACATTGCCGAGTTCAACCGCCGTTTCACGGTTCCCGCAGCTGAGCGCGGCACGGCATTCATTTCCTGCCGGAACAGGAACCTGGAGATGGTTTTTACGCAACGCTACGAGCGCACCGTCGATCGAGACAACACGGTACGTTTTCACAACCTGGTGATGCAGCTAGAACTCGCCCACTGGCGTCATACCCTGGCCGGATGCAAGGCGATCATCCATCAGCACATGGACATGACACTGACCCTGATGATCGCGGGGCACCGCATTGGACACTACAACGCGGAAGGAAAGCTCCTGACGCCGCTGAGCCAAAAACAAATCAAGGCCGTGGAAAAGACGTTGCGAGGAAAAGTCCAAAAACAGACTTTCCCTCTCAACTTGCAAATCCCGCACACTACGCGGGATTCGCACTTTCCCACCGCCTCTACGGCTACTAACTTATAAAACCGGACACTTCACTTGCTACGAAAAGCGGACATTTCTACTTGCTAACGACACTGACGAGTAGGCGGTGATTCGTTCGAAACCTGAAATTCACACCTACTTCTCCTCCGCACCCAGACCTTCGATAAACGACATGAAGGCTGCCTTCCTCACCCATCGGCAGCCGAAGGGCGGGTCATTGCCCTCGGACGGAAACGCTGGCATCGACTTTGGCAGCTTGATGTAATCTGTACAGACTCTCACGCCGTAATCGCATGTCTGGGAAGCTTCCTTTCCGTCGAATACACATTCGTAGGAGATTTCCATCGAGGAGTAGCCTTCGTCGAACACTTCCGCGTATGGAACAGTTCCAAATCCACTTCTCGATGTGGTCTTTGGCGAGATGGTTTTCGACGCATCATGGAGAAAGAGGATGTACTCCGAGCCAAGTTTGTTTCCAAGGTAAGGCCCGAAGAAGAGAGTCTGTCCTCCTGACCTGCCCTTGAAGCCCTTAACAACTTCAGCTTTATAAACGGCAGTCGTGTAGGCTTCACTGTCACCTGCTGTGACTTTGACGAGCGCCACTCTATCCGCACGCTTGAACAGGGCCGTCAAGTCATACACGCCCGGTTCACGCACGCTGACTTCCTTCGTCGCCTGTGCGATTGCGAAATGCGCAAATATGAATGTAGCGAAGACAATCGGTGCATACCTCATTGAGTTTGCTCTCCGTTTACGTCTGAATATAAACAGGTCTACGTACGTCTGGCTCGGACGCGGCAGCACAAACCGGCTGTACTTGGGGGTTGCGGTCGGATTGTGGACGACTCGTCAGTAGCCTTTTGAGCGATACCGTAAAACCGGTCTCACCCAAACGAGATCGTCCATTTGCTCGCGGCTTGAGGGCCCGCATTGTTGTTTTACAGTAACGAAGCCAAGGCCAGACGCAGGCACGCAAAGCGCAAGCCTGTCTGATGGCAAAGAGTTAGCGTTGCCAGAGTCTGACGCGGGAGCGTGGGCCGGCAATTTTTCGCCAAGACAAATCCTGCCTCTGCAATGGCATCCAACCAGCCATAGAGGTATGGAAATGAAGATATTCTCCCGATACTTATGGTTTGCGTCGCTTTGTGCTGCAATTTTTGTTGGTGCCATCGGCTGCAAGAGCAATCAAAACCCCGAGACGGCTCAAACCCAGGCACAGGATCAGAACCCTTCGCAGGATCCCGCGGTGGCGAATGTCGCGCCGGTCTCAAATGCTTCCGCGCAGGGCGGAAGCTACGATGCGAGCGCACCGGCCTCAAGCGCCAATCCGCAGGACGGTTCCGGGAGCTACCCGGCGCAGCAGCCTGGCGCAGACGATTCGGGCCAATATTCTCAGGATCAGTCAGGGGACTACGACAACTACGATCAGCCTGTGGAATATGCGACGCAGGCTCCGCCTCCGCTGCCGGAGTATGACCAGCCACCGTGCCCGGGGGATGACTACATCTGGACGCCTGGCTATTGGAATTACGCATCGGAGGGCTACTACTGGGTACCGGGCGCGTGGGTGAATGCGCCGTACCAGGGAGCGCTATGGACGCCGGGTTACTGGGGCTACGATCGTAGCCGGTATGGATGGCATCGCGGCTACTGGGGACGCCACGTTGGCTACTACGGCGGGATCAACTACGGATTCGGCTATGTGGGATACGGCTACCAGGGCGGGTATTGGCAGGGTGACCATTTCGACTACAACCGAACCGTGAACAACGTGAACACCACGGTGGTTCATAACGTCTACAACTACCGCGTGGTGAATAACACGACGAACCGGGTGAGCTACAACGGGCCCGGCGGAATACAGGTGCGTCCGAGACCGGCGGAGATGGTGGCAGTCAGGGAACAGCACACACCTCCCATGACCGCGCAGGTGCAGCAGGTGCAGGCGGCGAGGAGCGACCGCGGCAACTTCGCCAACGCGAATCACGGACGCCCACAAAACGTGGCTGATTCCAGACCATTGCCGGCGGACCACAACATCCATCCCCCGGCGCCAGTGCCGATGAACCGGCCGGGCCCTGTATCCAATGGCAGAGCGGGCGAGCCCGCGTCGCAGCCTCAGCCGCGGGTGAATGAGCCATCGCGTCCGAATCAGCCGGCAACGAATCAGCCTGGGATGAGGCCGCAGCCCGCGCCGAGGCAACAGGAGCCGACGCCGCGGCCGGAGCGCCAGCAGCCTGCTCCTGAACGGCAGGCGCCACAGCAACACGCGCAACCTGCTCCCGAACGGCAGGCTCCAGCTTCTCAGCCTCGGATCCAGCAGCAGCGACCTGCTCCGGTGCAGCCGCAGCAACGGCAACATCCGGCACCCGCGCCGCGGCCGGAACGCCAGCAGCCTGCGCCGGAACGGCAGGCGCCGCAGCAGCACGCGCAACCCGCGCCGGAACGACAGGCACCCACACCACAGCCTCGAATGCAGGAACAGCGACCTGCTCCGGTGCAGCATCCACAACAACAGCCAGCGGAACGGCAGGCTCCGCAGCCGAGGGAACAACACCCGGCTCCGAAGCCTCAACCACAACACAAGCCTGAACCTAAGCAACCTGAGAAAGAAAAGAACCCGCAGTAATTAGCTCGGAACGCACCAGCGGTCTTGTTCAGGATGGAGAACAAGACGGCTCACACATCGCTTAAGCGACAGGTGTCAGAGAGGCCGGCGACCTAACACGATCGCATGCGCAAAGGCAGCCTCAGTGGTCAATCGGCGGCCTGCACCTTGATGGAGACTACGCCCCGGACCCAGCGAGCCGGGCTACGCTCGCCGGATATAACGAGTTCGATGGGGCCGTCGTTGGCAAGCGGTTTTCCATCGACGCTGTCGGCCAGCAGCACAGGTCGGTCGTGTAGATCGGGTGAGACTTCGCCGAGCGAGTACACGACCTTTTTGCCGTCGCGGCCTTCAGCGAGGACGTACAGCCGGAAGTCCTTGCCCTTCGGCTTTTGCGGCACTCCCAACTCGACCAACAGGGCCATCAGGGGCACTCCGGAGTACGTCTCCTGGGACCGGCCGTTTTCATTGGTGGCCTGGATCGTTTCATGAGGGAGCTGGGCAAGCTTGGGTGCGGTCCATTCAGCGGATTTCTTACCGAAGCTAATCTTCAGGGGCGGGATCATTGCATCGCGGCCCTGGTCGGCCTGCTGACGGGTGAGAGTGGTATCGGGCGGTGGCGGCGGGCGCAAGGCGTTACCACCACCGGGCCCCTGGGGCTGGGGACTTGTCTGAGCGGCGGCGAGAGTTGCTCCTGTGCAGAACGCGAGCGAGAGGCACAATTTCCAGTGAGTCTGTCGCATCGGGCGACCTCTGGCATTCATCGTATACTTGAAATATGTCCGTTGTGCGCAATATCGCCGCGATTGCCAAAGGGATGAGCATCACCTTCGGGGAGATGCTGCAACCTACGACGGTGGAGAACTATCCCGACGGCAAAGGCCCGCTGCGGGGAGCCGTTTTTGAGCAGCGCTTCAGGGGCGGGCACGTTCTGCAACGGGATGAGAATGGCCTGGAAAAGTGTGTTGCGTGTTTTTTGTGCGCGGCAGCCTGCCCGGCGAATTGTATCTACATCGAAGCGGCAGAGAATACCGAGGAGCAGCGGATCTCGTCGTCGGAGCGATACGCGAAGGTCTACAACATCGACTACAACCGGTGCATCTTCTGCGGATACTGCGTGGAGGCATGCCCTACCGATGCGATTACGCATGGACACGCTTTTGAGCTGGCCAGCCTGAACGCGACGAACCTGGTGATGCGCAAGGAAGACATGCTGCTGCCGGTGAGTGCAATCGCGGCGGCAAAGTAGCGGCTCCGCCGTTTAATCTCCGGGAGTAACCAGGTATACCGGACACTTCGGACCCTTAAACTCCCGATCCAATCCCCGATTGCCTCTATTCCATGCTTCGAACCCGCCTCCTGGTCCGTAAGCCCCATACAATCATCAAAGAGATATGACGAGACCCCACGAACATCCCCTGGTGGAGATTTTGAAGAAGCGCATCGCCATTATTGATGGCGCGATGGGCACGACCATCCGTACCTACGGCATGACCGAGGCGGATATCCGCGGCGAGCGGTTCAAGGACGCGAAGAAGGACCTGAAGAACAATGGCGATCTGTTTGTGCTGACGCAGCCCGCGATGATCGGCGACATTCATCGGCGGTTTCTTGAGGCCGGGGCCGACATCATCGAGACCAATACCTTTGGCGCGACTACGATTTCACAGAGCGAGTTTTTCGTCGATGATCCGCGCGAGCATGGGGGACGGAAGGATCCCGAGTTCTACCAGAAGATTATTGACGACAAGTTTCTGAAGGACCTGGCCTGGGAGATCAATGAAGTGTCGGCGAAGATCTGCCGCGAGTGGGCGGATCGCGTTGCGAAGGAAACAGGAAGGCCACGCTTTGTTGCGGGATCGATCGGGCCTCTGACGGTGTCGCTGTCGAATTCGCCCGATGCAAATGATCCGGGATTTCGGTCGGTGACGTTCGACCAGGTGAAGACCGCTTACGCCGAACAGGTGCGGGCGCTGATTGCGGGCGGGGTTGATTTCCTGCTGGTGGAGACGATTTTTGATTCGCTGAATGCCAAAGCCGCGCTGGTGGCGATTCGCGAGGTGTTCGACGAGGATGGTGTGGAATTGCCCGTGATGATTTCGGCGGCAGTGGGACGCGGCGGAGAGACGCTGATTTCGGCGCAGACCACCGAGGCATTCTGGAATGCGGTAGAGCATGTGAAGCCGCTGTCGGTGGGATTGAACTGTTCGCTCGGCCCGGATTTGATGTATCCGTTTTTGTCGGAGCTTTCAGAGAAGGCGAGCGTGGCGATTTCGTGTTATCCCAATGCTGGGTTGCCCAATCCGCTGTCAGCTACGGGATTCGACCTGGGGCCGGACGACATGGCGCGCTATCTCAGTGAGTTTGCCACGGCCGGGCTGATCAACATTGCAGGGGGATGCTGCGGCAACACTCCGGAGCATATTGCGGCGATTGCCAAGGCGCTGGAGGGGCTGCCACCACGCAAGATCGGCGATGCATTTCATGCAGAGGACCCTTCGGATCTGAGTGTGGGCACAGCCGAGGTTGGCCGATGAAGCCTCTTCGCCTTTCGGGATCACAGCCATTTACACAACAAGCCGGGGTCTTCATCATGATCGGCGAACGGACCAATGTGGCCGGTTCGCCGAAGTTCGCGCGGCTGGTGAAGGACGGCAAGTTTGAAGAAGCCGTGAGCGTTGCCAGGCAGCAGGTGGAGAGCGGGGCCAACGTTCTTGATATCTGCATGGACGAGGGCATGATCGACGGGGTCGCGGCGATGTCCCGGTATCTGCAACTGCTGGGAAGTGAGCCGGAAGTCGCCAAGGTCCCGTTCATGATCGACTCGTCGAACTGGGCGGTGCTGCAGGCCGGGTTGAAATGTCTGCAGGGCAAGGGCATCGTGAACTCGATTTCTCTGAAAGAAGGCGAGGCTAAATTTTGCGAGCATGCGGCGACGGTGCTGAAGTATGGCGCGGCCGCAGTGGTGATGGCGTTTGATGAGCAGGGACAGGCGGCAAGTTTTGAAGACAAGATTCGCGTGTGCGAGCGGGCTTATCGGGTTCTTGTCGATAAGGTTGGGTTTCCGGCCGAGGACATTATCTTCGATCCGAATATTCTGACCGTTGCTACAGGCATGGAGGAGCACAACAACTACGCGGTCGACTTTATCAACGCGACGCGATGGATCAAGGCGAACCTGCCGCATGCCAAGGTAAGCGGCGGGGTCTCGAATATCTCGTTCAGTTTTCGCGGTAACAATCGCGTGCGCGAGGCGATGCACTCGGCGTTTCTGTATCACGCCATCGCGGCTGGTCTCGATATGGGCATCGTGAATGCCGGGATGCTTGAGGTGTACGAAGAGATCGATCCGAAGCTGAAGGAACTGGTGGAAGATGTGTTGCTGAACCGGCGGCCTGACGCTACGGAGCGCCTGGTTGACTACGGCGAGACGCTCAAAGGCGAAGGCGCCGTGGTGACGGAGAAGAAGACGGAAGAGTGGCGCAACGGGAAGGTGGAAGATCGTTTGACGCATGCGCTGGTAAAGGGGATCGACAACTATATCGAGTTGGATACGGAAGAGGCGCGCGCGAAGCTGGGCCGTCCGCTGCTGGTGATCGAAGGCCCGTTGATGGCGGGGATGAGCGTCGTTGGCGATCTGTTTGGCGCGGGCAAGATGTTTCTGCCGCAGGTGGTGAAGTCGGCGCGGGTGATGAAGAAGGCGGTTGCGTATCTCTTCCCGTTCATGGAAGCCGAGAAGGCGGCCATGGAGGCTGCGGGCCAGGTTGTGAAAGCGCAGGGAAAAATTGTGCTGGCCACCGTGAAGGGCGATGTGCACGACATCGGCAAGAACATTGTGGGTGTGGTTCTGGCATGCAACAACTTCGAAGTGATCGATCTTGGCGTGATGGTTCCCGCGGAGAAGATTCTGGCGCGAGCCAAGGAAGTGAAAGCTGACATCATCGGGCTGAGTGGATTGATTACTCCATCCCTTGAAGAGATGGTGCACGTGGCGCGGGAGATGGAACGGTTGCAGTTCAAGGTGCCGCTCCTGATCGGCGGAGCCACGACGAGCAGAGCGCACACGGCTGTGAAGATTGCGCCGCACTACAGCGAGCCTGTCGTTCATATTGTGGATGCGAGCCGTGCAGTGCCGGCGACGACGAGTCTGCTGAGCGACGATGGCAAGGCGGAGTTTGTGGTGCATCTTCGAGCGGAGTACGAGGCGGTGCGCAAGGCGCATGCGGCTCCGCAGCAGAAGACCATTGCACTCGATAAGGCACGCGCGCGGCGTACGCCGATCGAGTGGCGTGCCGAAGATATTCCTGTGCCTGAGTTTACTGGGGTGCGCGTGCTGGAGGATTTTCCGCTGGCCACACTGCGGGAATATATCGATTGGACGCCGTTCTTTCATACGTGGGAACTGAAAGGCGTTTATCCGCGCATCTTCGACGATGAGAAGCAGGGAGAGCAAGCGCGGCAGATCTTTGCTGAAGCGAATGCACTGCTGGACAAGATCATCGAGAAGAGGCTGCTGACGGCGCGCGGCGTTTATGGGTTATTTCCAGCGGCCGCGGTGTGTGATGATGTGGAACTCTTCACCGATGAGACACGCGCGCGAAAACTGGAGAGCCTTCATTTTCTACGTCAGCAGGCGAATCGCGAGGGCAGCGAACCGTGCAGATCGCTGGCGGATTTTGTTGCTCCAAAGGCAACAGGTTTGTGTGATCACGTTGGAGCCTTCGCCGTGACCACCGGCATCGGACTGAAAGCGTTGACCGATCGTTACCGCGCGGAAAACGATGACTATAACGCCATCATGGCTGAGGCGATTGCGGACCGATTGGCCGAGGCGTTTGCGGAGTGCCTGCACAAGCGTGTGCGCGATGAGTGGGGATACGGGCGAGACGAAAAATTCAGTCCAGCGGAACTGATCCAGGAGAAGTATCGCGGCATTCGCCCTGCGCCGGGGTATCCGGCGTGTCCCGATCACACGGAGAAGGGAACGATCTGGCGGTTGCTCGATGTGGAAGCGAAGACGGGAATGCGGATCACCGAGTCGTTTGCGATGTGGCCGGGATCGAGCGTCAGCGGGCTTTATTTTGCGCATCCGGAGTCGCGTTATTTCTCGCTGGGGAAGATTGATCGCGAGCAGGTGGCGGACTATGCGGAGCGCAAGGGGATGAGCGTTGCCGAGGCGGAACGCTGGTTGTCGCCGAATCTCAACTACGATCCGGCGCGGTGATTGGTGAGAGCGGGCCAACCGGGGTTTTTCGTGAAGAATTGTGCCCGAAGTCACATCCAGAGATGCTTTGCTTGATTGACCCTGTCTGACGCGGAATGCTTTGATGTTTGGCGATGCCGTTGTGCGTCGGATGAGGAAGTTCACGTGCAGATGAGGGTGGATATGTTAACGGCTTTTGTTCTGGCGAGCGCATTGATTTGCGGTTGCGGCGGCAGCAGCAGCGGAGGTACGGGGACCAATCCTCCACCCGCAACTCAGGCGGCGGCCCCAACGATAAGCACGGCAGCAGCACAAAATGGTGCGGAGATTGCGACGTTGGCCACCACGACTTCCGGCGCCACGATTTATTACACCCTGGATGGAGCGACTCCGACCAATACTTCGCAGGTGTACCAGGCGCCATTTCTCATTGCTTCCAATATGACTGTGAAAGCCATCGCGGCGGAGCCGCCGGGCTACTTGAACAGCAACGTTACCAGCCAGTCGTTCACGCCAAATATCGCGTCGGGCACGCTGGTGTGGAGCGACGAGTTTTCGAATTCGGGCACGAGCAATGCCTTGCCGAATTCCAAGGTGTGGGCTTACGACACGGGATACCAGTGCTGCGGAAACAATGAGCAGGAGACCTATTGTGCGGCGGGATCGGGGACGGCTCCGTGCGATCCGAATAATCCTAACGCCTATATCGATACCACGGGGATCCTGCATATCGCGGCGCGGCATCCTTCGGGCACAACGTATACTTCGGCGCGATTGAAGACCCAAGGCCAGGTCAGTTTTATTTACGGACGCGTCGAGGCTCGCATGATGTTGCCGGAGAGCCAGGGGATGTGGCCGGCGTTCTGGCTGCTTGGCAACAACATTGTTAAGGTGAGCTGGCCGGCTTGCGGTGAACTGGACGTGATGGAACATATCGATGGCAACAATCCTCCGCCGTATGTCGGCGGGACAGTGCCGGGCTACGACTGGATTGCCGGATCGGTGCACGGTGGTACGACCGCCGCCCACGCCGACGGCACCCAGCAGTATCATCCGAACGGTTTCTCGGCTGCGGCGTGGCACACGTACGGCATGATCTGGAGCAAGGGGCAGGTGGAGTTCTACGTAGATGATCCGAGCAATGTGTATGCGACGTTCACGCCGGCGAATTTTCCAGGAACGTGGCCCTTCGACCAGGGACCGCAGTTCATCATTTTGAACCTGGCGGTGGGTGGCAGCTGGCCTGGGAATGTGGATGGGACGACGGTCTTTCCGGGGGATATGCAGGTGGATTACGTGAGGGTTTATACGAACTGAGGCGGCGATAGCGGGTTTCCCAAAATCAGATTCTTCGCTCACCACCCCCAAACTGAAGGACGTTTGGGGCCCCGTTCACTCAGAATGACACCGGCATTGAGTACAGGAGTTTCAGTTCAGAACGCCAGCGGATTTCGCCCTTCCGGACCCAAATTCAGCCATTCAAATGAGGTTGGGTTCCGTTCGCTGCGTGGTTACTTGCGGCGACAACCGGCCTGTGGTACAAACTAACTATTCAAGTTTGCCCTCAAGGGCAAGCCTGAGTTTCATGCAGAGTGGCTGAGGGACGAGCCCTGTGACGCCACGACAACCTGCCCGCGCAAAACGGGAGTATGGTGTCAACTCTTGCCCGGAGACGGGGAACATGAGATTCGGGGGTTGCTTCAGCACCCTTTGCTTTAGCAGCTTCGCAGGTAGTTTCGAGTCAATTCACGTTCACTCTTTCTTGGGCACGTCACGCGCTCGAGCTTCTCATGTCACTCGCATACAGCGAGGGACCTTTGACGACTGCATATTGGTTGCGATGTCGGGAATGCGGCAAGACCTATGGTCATCAGCCGCTTTCCATATGCGATGAGTGCTTTTCCCCGCTCGAAGTGACCTACGACTTCGAGTATGCCCGCACCCGTTTTACTCGCGAGACAATTTCCCAGGGCCCGCTGGATATGTGGCGCTATCGCGCACTGCTGCCGGTTGCGGACAGCTACGTTCCGCAGACGCCATCGGGTTTGACGCCGCTCGTGAAGGCTCCGCGGCTGGGCGCACAGTTTGGCGCGAACAATCTTTATGTCAAGAACGATGCCGTATGCATGCCTACGCTGAGCTTCAAGGATCGCGTGGTGGCCGTGGCGTTGGCGAACGCGCAGGATTTCGGGTTTGACACAGTTGGGTGCTCGTCCACGGGCAACCTCGCCAACGCGGTGGCGGCGCATGCGGCACGGCTGGGATTGAAGACGTTCATCCTGGTTCCGGCGGATCTGGAGCCCGCAAAGATTCTGAACACGCAAGTGTACGGGGCGACGCTGGTGCGCGTGGAAGGGAACTACGATCACGTGAACCGGCTGTGCTCGCAGATTGCAGATCGCTACAACTGGGGCTTTGTGAATGTGAATCTACGGCCGTATTACGCGGAGGGATCGAAGACGGTTGGATTTGAGATTGCCGAACAGCTTGGGTGGAAACTGCCGGACAACGTGGTGGTGCCGATGGCCGGCGGGTCATTGATTACGAAGATCAAGAAGGCGTTCAACGAGCTGATCCAGCTCGGGCTCGTGGACGACAAGCCGGTGCGATTCTTCGGGGCGCAGGCTACGGGATGCTCGCCGATTGCGAAGGCGGTGAAGGGCGGGACGGACGTGATTGAACCGCAGCGGCCAAACACGATCGCGCGGTCGCTGGCGATTGGCAATCCTGCGGACGGCATGTACGCAGCGCGCGTCATTCGTGGCACAGGCGGCTGGGCCGAGGATGTTTCGGATGTCGAGATTGTTTCGGCGATCCAGGAACTCGCGGAGACAGAAGGAATCTTTACGGAAACGGCGGGCGGCGTAACCACGGCCGTGACGGCGCGGTTGTATGCGCACGGGCGGATCAAACCGGACGAATTAACGGTCACCTGCATCACGGGCAATGGATTGAAGACGACCGATTGCTTGAGCGGTGCATACGAGGAAAGTGCGGCGATTCGTCCACGGTTGACCGACTTTGAAAACTTTGTGGAAGAACGCACTGCTGCAAGCCAGGGCTTGAGCCTGGCAGGAGAGATCGATGGCCGTTAGAGTTTTATTGCCGAATGCGTTTCAAAAGCACACCAACAACGTGCGCGAGATTTCGAGCACGGCGGCGAATCTGCCGGAACTGGTAACGGAGATCGAAGGCCGCTTTCCTGCGCTGCGGCAACATTTGCGCGGAGATGACGGACAGATTCGCCGGTTTATCAACTTCTACGTCAATGAGGAAGATATTCGATTCCTGGGGAACGATAAGTACAGTTTTCAGGAAGGCGATGAGGTGCTGGTGATCCCTTCGATCGCGGGGGGATGCTGCTAGGTTTTTCCTGGGTAGTAGTGGAGCGAGGCGTGGCCGACTTGGCCACGTTTTGCTTTTGTCCGACCGTCGGATCGACCAACAATTCGATATCTAATTGAGATCGTGCTTTCCCACCCAAGCGGAGCTTGGATGGGGCACCCTCGTTCCGTGCAGGCATTTGAATTTTCAGGGCAGATGTTTCGACTGCGGTCGTCCGCTGGGCGGTCGACTTTCGCTCAACATGACACAAGTAGAGTCTGCAAGCCTGTGAGTTCCCCATCTCAGTCCGCTGCCATGTGCAGTGCGACGATGGCGAGGATTCCTCCAGCTGTCACTGTCGTGCCAGCGATCAGCAAAGTCGCGGCGTGAGTTCGCAAGATGGCGATGGCTTCGAGCGTTGCGGTGCGGAAGGCCTGATTGCGGCGCCATTGGCGGAGCAGTGTTGCGATGCCGATGACGAGCGCGGCGAGGGGCAGAGCGATGAGTAGAAGCCACAAGCCGACATGCGTACTCGATGCATACCAGTCCACGATGCGCTGCGCGGTGTGCGCCGGTTCGTATTGTTGAGGCTGGATGCTGCGGGCGACCAGTGAGGTCATAAACAGAACTGCGGGGAAAACGAGAAGCAGTTCGAGGGCTGCGAGGAAGCGGGGCATCGTCTTCATGGTTGTACTTTGTATCACAAAGTAAACTGGGATTACAACTGGATATTTCAAGGTGAATGCCGTGATCCGGCTTGTCCCTCATGTGAGATGGATCACAAGTTGTTGCATAAACGCGTCATGTAAACGCAACATTTGCCGAGGTTTTCAGTTTTTCTCGGAAGATACTTTTTGCATTTCTTTATCGTTGCCTTCATCTTGCTCTTACAAT
This sequence comes from uncultured Acidobacteriaceae bacterium, assembly GCA_963838295.1. Classification (GTDB taxonomy): domain Bacteria; phylum Acidobacteriota; class Terriglobia; order Terriglobales; family Acidobacteriaceae; genus Telmatobacter. The sequence continues at coordinate 660,210 of CAWIQS010000013.1, read as the reverse complement.
TGCTGCCGGATACTACTCCCGTGATTGCGCAAGCAGGGCAGAAGGCTCCGTTCGCACTCTTACCTCCTACCACCCCCGCGGTGGACCTCTCCCATTCTTTTTCCTTTGCAGCGATACCGTCTTCGCCGGCAAAGCCGTGTATCTACGCGGAGGTTGGGCGCTACAGGTTGCGACTGGCGCAGGGCGTGGAGGATCGCGAGGCCGCATGCCGACTGCGATTCAAAGTATTCAACATTGAAATGGGCGAAGGCCTTGAGCGCTCGTACGAGACGGGGATCGATACCGATCACTTCGACGTGTTCTGCGAGCACCTGCTGGTCGAAGACAAGAACGACGGGCGCGTTGTGGGCACTTATCGGATGCAATCGGGAAGTACTGCCGCGCTGAACCTGGGTTATTACTCAGCGCAGGAGTTTGAATTCGCACCTTATGAGCCGTTGCGCCGCGACATACTGGAACTGGGCCGAGCCTCGATCGATCGTGAACATCGGACGCCCGAGGTACTTACATTGTTATGGAGGGGCATTGCGCAGTATGCTCATGAGATGGGGCTTCGTTATTTGATAGGTTGCTCTTCCTTGAATTCCAAGGATCCTGCCGAAGGGTGGCTGATGTACCGCGAACTCGAGCGCTATCGAGTTTCTCCGGAGTTCGAAACGGTACCTACGGCAGCTTACGAATGTCCAATCGAACAGGCGGGAAGGGATACACAGATATCGCCGGACCCGCAGAATCCTTCGACGCCAATCAAGGTTCCCAAGTTATTGAAGACATATCTGACCATCGGAGCGCGGATCTGCGCTCCGCCGGCATGGGACCGCGAGTTTGGCACGATTGATTTTTTGACTCTGCTCGATCTGAAGATGCTCTCCCCGGCTGCGCGCAATCGATTTCTCGCGCCACTGACGCAATGAGATTGAGAAGACTCCGGCGCGCTGTGGCGCTGGTTTTTGCACTGGCATTGGGAATTGTTCGCCTGGGGCTCATGCGCTTGAGGGGCCCATTCACGGCAGAGCGTCGCGGCCAGTGGTTCCAAGAGACCACGCGGCGGGTGGTTTCGAGTTTGGGACTTCGGATCAGGATGACCGGGCAACCGCCTACGCGGGGGTTGGTGGTCTCGAATCACCTGAGCCATATTGATGCGATCATCTACGCGGCCATCGAACCGAGCGTCATGGTGGCGAAGGCCGAAATCAGAGGCTGGCCGTTGATTGGCATGATGGCGCGCGCCTGCGGCACGCTATTTGTCGACCGGGATAGCCGATCGAGCGCTCTTGCTGTGACCGAACAGGTTGCGGAGCGACTAAAGGGGCCGCTGCCGGTGCTGTTTTTTCCAGAGGGAACAAGCACGGACGGCAGTGAAGTATTGCGCTTTCACTCGAGACTGTTTACACCCGCGGTTGAGGCTGGAGTGCCGATAACAACGGCCACGATACGCTACGTGATTGAAGATGGCACGCCGGAGCGAGAGCTGTGCTGGTTTGGAGATACGCTTCTGGTGCCACACCTCTGGAAGGCGCTGGGCGTTTCCGGTTTTTATGCCGATGTGCGCTTTGGCGAGCCGAGGGTTTATCACCATCGGCGTGAGGCGGCGGACGAGACTCACGACGAGATTGTCGCGATGCGGAACGGCGCGCCTGTGCACAAAGAAGAAGAGACGCTGCAGATGGTCTAGCCTACGGCAAGAGTCGAGAAATTCGGCCGTCCCTCAGGGGCTAAAGCCCATGTTCATGTCCCAGCGTTTTCGGCAAGACTAAAGTCGTGCCCTTTCAAAACCGCGCTTCCCCCGGAAGACTGGACTTTGCCGCACGACCGGCATCCGCCCGCAAGACCTGGACATGTGCGCTGCGAGACCGGACTCTTGCCACGGACTAAACTCTTGCCGCGGGCCGTTGGCACAGAGAACTCAGGTGCCGACGGGCGGAGGCGCTGTTGATCCGCGAACGACGAGGCTGGTCGACACGAGGAACTCGCGCTGCAAACCAGCTTTCCCGGTCTCTTCTCCATGCTGGCGGAGAGCTTCGAAAGCAGCCTTTGCCAAGTCAACGCGGGAGAGCCGGATGGTAGTAAGCGGAGGAAGCGTGAATTCGGCGAAATCAATGTCGTCGAGGCCGATGACGGACAGATCCTGGGGCACGCGAAGGTCCTGCATATAGGCGGCGCGCAGAACGCCGATAGCGGTCATGTCATTCGAACAGATGACTGCTGTGGGCCGCGCGCTCAGTTCGCGGAGTTTCCCGAACCCCACTACGCCGCCCTTGAGGGTGTGGTCGCATTCAATGATCCATTTTTTCTGGGTGGGCAGTTTGCTTTCCTGCATTGCGGCCTGAAAGTCGTGCTGGCGGGTCATGGCAGAATGCAACTTGTGCGGGCCGGCAAGGAAGCCGATCTTGCGATGGCCCAAGGCTGCGAGGTGAGCGACGGCGGCGCGCATCCCGGTGCGGTAATCGAGGACGATGGTGCTGGCTTTGGGCTCAGAGAGGTTGAACTCGGCAAGCACAACAGGCACGTCGTGAAAAGACAATTGATCGAGTACGGGTTCTTCTTCGCCGAAGGTCATGACCGCGACACCTTCGACTTTGCGCTCGAGCATACGCCGCACGCAGGTGGTGAGCACCTCTGGGTCGCTATTGGAGGAACTGACGAGGATCTCGTAGCCGTGGGCCACGGCAATCTCTTCGAAACTCTGGATCAGCTCAGGGAAGAAGGGGTTGGTGATGTTTTCAACAATGATGCCGAAGAGGCGGCTGCGGCCTGAAACCAACGTGCGCGCGTGTGTGTTGGGAAAGTAATTGAGCTGTTCGATGGCCTGCCATACGCGCTTGGACAGCTTCTCGCTGACGACGGGCGAGCCGTTGATGGTGCGCGAAACCGTGGCAATGGAAACCTTGGCCAATGCGGCCACGGCCCGAATATCGGGTGTTTTGTCGGCGCTCTTGCGACGTGCTTTTCGAACCACGTGTACGTCCTGACTCCAGTCAGAGATCAATGAGAATTGAACTTCCATCATAGCCCCGGCTGACGGCCCGGGGGTCAATTGGAGTAGGAAGGATGGCCTATTCTCAGGATTTATCAGAGATCAGGAGCCGCAGGTCGCGGAGGTTGTGCCCGGTGGGGCCGGTGACGACGGTATCGCCCAGGGCCGTGAACAAGGGGCAAGCGTTAAAGGCGCGTAGTGACTGTTCGGGATCGAAGCCAAACGCAACTGCGCGGGGGACGGTTGTGGGATCAGCGATGGCTCCGGCGTTGGGTGTGTTGCCATCGATGCCGTCGGACCCGGCGCTGAACACGGTTAGCATTTCGCCGGGATGATGGGCCAGTTCAAGCGCGCAGGCCAAGGCAAATTGCTGATTGCGGCCGCCAGCGCCCGGGGTGCGGCTCAGCGTGACGGTGACCTCGCCGCCGGAGATGAGGCAGAAGCGGCGATGAAGCGCGCGCAGATCGTGAAAGCGGTCGAGCAGATAGCGGGCGGCATCAGCGTAATCCCAGTCGTCGCAGGAGTTGTCGATGGCAACGAAGTAACCGGCTTTTTGCGCGAGCACCCGCGCACTCTCGACAAGATCGTGGCTTGAAAGCAGGAGTTCAAAGACCGAATCGCGAAAGGCCTCGTCTTCGCCGGTGAAGTTCACTGCTGAAGTGACACGGCGCGCCGGTGCCGGATCGCTTTTTTGAAACCGGGCTAGAAAGGGCGGGCGCCAGCTCTTGTTGCCCGGCGATTCGGGAAGGTCATTGCGCTCGAAGAAAGCACGTACCGTCGGAGGAAATTTTGGAGCCAGATCGTATTTTGCGATAATCTCGTGCACTTCGTCGACCGTGGAGTGATCGGGCGAAGTTGGTCCGGAGGAGAGGGCATCGAGGGTCCGCAAGGGAACATCCGGGAGCAGGAAGGAGACTTTGAGGGCCTCCGGAGCGGCGATGGCAAGGCGGCCGCCTTTGACTGCGCTGAAGTGCTTGCGCAGCGTGTTGATCTCATTGATGGGTGCGCCACAGCCGAGCAGCGCCTCGTGAAATGCGATGGTGTCATCGAGGCCGATCTGGGGATCGAGAGGCAGGTCGAACATGGCAGAGCCGCCGCCGGAGATCAGGAAGAAAACCAGCGTATCCTTCTTCGCCTTTTTGAGCATGGCAAGCGCGGCGCGTGCGGAGGCGAAGGATTCCTCGTTCGGCAATGGGTGGCCGCCTTCGAAGTAGCGAAAGCGCCAGTTGCGTTTTTTGGGGATGTACTTGGTGCAGCAGATGCCACGCAGGCCCTTGCGGCGCTTCATGCGGTCGAGCAGGATTTCAAGCATAGGGCCGGCGGCCTTGCCGATGGCAATGACGAAGATGCGCTTGAATTGCGAGAGATTGATGCTGTCGGGACCGCTACCGTCGGGAATCAACCTCTTGAGCGTGTTGCCCTCGAAGCGGATGCGGCGATCGAATGCGGACTCGATGCTGCTTGCCTCGAGCGCGCCGGTAAAGAATTCGGTGGCGCGAGCGTGCAGAAAATCGAGCGCGGTATCGCTGGCCGGCGTCATCGTATCTGCTCCTTCAGCCACGCCGCGAGAGCGGTCTGCATCTGTTCGAGATGGCCGGTGAAGAAGTGATCAGCATCCGGGACGAGCACCAGGGTCTTGGGGTTGGCGGCAGAATCAAACGCGTGCTCCAGCTGCACTTTTGTGGCGTACTGGTCCTGATCGCCGCTGAGAAAGAGCTTGGGGAGCGTGCAGGTGGAGAGAAGAGGGTATTCGTAGGAACGTTTGAAGCCGTGGGTCGGAAGTCCCAGCAGGGCAAGGGCGCGAAGCGTTGGGCTGGCGGCAGGTGCGGATGACGCGCATGAGGCGGCGATTGCCATTGCTGCGCCAAAGCTGAATCCAACGAGGACGATCGGCAAGTTGTATTCGCTGCGGAGCCAGTTGAGCGCGGCGACCACATCGGTAGACTCGGCCTGTCCGTCGTGCACGCCCTCGCTCATGCCGGTTCCACGAAAGTTGAAACGGAGCACCGGCCAGCGGAGGTTCCATTCCGGCGCATTCAGGACCTTCATGGCGTGGTAAACGACCTTGTTGTGCATGGTGCCCCCACCCAGGGGATGGGGATGGCAGACCAGCCCGACAAACGGTGCATCGGACGCGCCTTCATTCAGCAGAGCCTCAAGCCGGCCTGCAGGACCGTGCAAGTCAACGGTGCGCAGGGATTGTTTTTCCGAACTCGTTTCGGACGAAGACGTCGGGGCGGCGGAGGTCATTCCAAGGGCTATTTTACGCCGACTTGGCGTCGTGCCGTTCGCCCGACGGTGCAAATTGGCGTCGGACGCATTGGGTTTCCCGCGTGAATCTGAATCCGCTCATGCGCGGCCGTCCGAATTCACGGCCGCTGATCTCGAGGGGATAATCGCTGACTGCGATATTCTGGCAGAACTATGCACGAGTACCCGCGGCTCGATCCGATTCGTTTCACCGAACAACTCTGCCAGATTGAATCCACGACCTATAACGAAGGCCGGGTGGGCGACTTTCTTGCGGATTTCCTGGCGGCACGGGGCTGGGCAGTGGAGAAGACCCCGGTTCCTCAACCAGACGAGAGCGCAGGCGGGGGAGAGCGGTGGAATGTATATGGCGGGACCCTTGGGCAGACGCCCGACCTGGTCTTTTCCACGCACATGGATACGGTGCCGCCGTATATCCCATTTCGCGAAGACGCGGAGTTCATTTACGGCCGCGGGGTGTCGGACGCCAAGGGCATTATTGCCGCGCAAGTGGCGGCGGCCGAGGTCCTGGAGACGGCAGGGTTTCGGATTGGGTTGTTGTTCGTGTCAGGAGAAGAACGGGATTCCGCGGGGGCGAAGGTGGCGAATGAATCGCCGAAGGGAAGCCGCTTTCTCATCAATGGAGAACCCACCGACAATCGCCTTGCGCTGGCCTCGAAGGGTTCTTTGCGCGCGGTGTTCAAGGCTTCGGGCAAGATGGCGCACTCGGCTTACCCTGAACTCGGGGACAGCGCGGTGCACAAGCTGGTGGAGGTGCTGGGGCGCCTGCTGAAACTGGATTTGCCTGTGACTGAAGATGTGGGTCCGAGCACGCTGAATATCGGGCAGATTCATGGAGGTCATGCGCCCAACGTGATTGCGGACAAGGCAGAAGCGCAGGTGCTGGTGCGGCTGGTGGGGGATTCTGAACCGGTGCGTGCGGCTCTGATGCAAGCTGCAGGGGATCTGGCGGAGGTGGAGTTCACGCTGGAGATTCCGTTCGTCCGATTACGCGCGGTGGAGGGTTTGCCGACGATGATTGCCAAATTTACGACGGACATTCCGCAGCTCTCAAACTGGGGCGAGCCGCTATTGCTGGGGCCCGGTTCTATCCACGTGGCGCACACGCCGTTTGAGAAGCTGGCGAAGAAGGAACTGGCTGAAGCTGTTGAGTTGTACATTCGGGTTGCAAGACAGCTGCTGTCTTGATGGAGCGCACCCATTCCTGTTCAGCAGCATCCAAACAAACGACAAATCGCATTTATATGTCAGGAGACTTCATGATGAGTACCGCTGTTTACGACATTCCTGTACACAAGATCACTGGCGAAGATACCTCGCTTGGCGAATTCAAGGGCAAGGTTCTGCTTCTGGTAAATGTGGCTTCGAAGTGCGGTCTGACGCCGCAGTATGAGGGCCTGGAGAATCTGTATGAACAATTTCGCGGGCAGGGTCTGGTGGTAGCGGGATTTCCGGCGAACAACTTCAAGAGCCAGGAGCCGGGCACGAACGAAGAGATCCAGTCATTCTGCACGGCGAATTTCGGCGTGAAGTTTCCCATGTTCAGCAAGATCAGCGTGGCCGGCGACGACAAGCATCCGCTGTACAAGGTGCTGACGACTGCGCAGCCGAAGGCGATCAGCGTTTCGGAGGTTCCGTTTCGCGAGAAGCTAAATGGATATGGAATTGAAACGAACGCCGACCCCGAGGTGCTTTGGAATTTCGAGAAATTCTTGGTGAGCCGCAATGGCGAAGTAGTGAAGCGCTTCTCGCCGGATACACTGCCGGATGCGCCGGAACTCATCGCCGCGATCAAGGAAGAATTGGCGAAGGAATAGCGGCCGGTCCGGTCAGCGCTGGCGCTGACGGGTCGGCCTGAGCGACGAGAGGGAAGAATATCCGGAAGACAGTGCCGAAGCCGGGTTTGGAACGCACGGCAACCTGGGCGTTGTGGTTGTCGAGAATCCCCTTGGACACCCACAGGCCGAGTCCTGTTCCTGCTTCGCCCTTGGTGGTGACGAATGGGTGGAACAGGCGCTCGAACATGTGCCGATCCATGCCGGTGCCGCTGTCGGCGACGGTGACCGCGACGCCCTCGCACCCCGAGCGATCTCGTGCGGAGCGAACCACGAGCGCAAGGCGTCCTTTTTCGGGCAGGGCATCGAGAGCATTCGAAACAAGGTTCGTGAAAACCTGCTGAATCTCTCCCGGTTGGCACAGAACCGCGGGTGCGGCGTGATAGCGGCGTTCAATGACAATATTGCGTACCCTGATGGCGGGGTCGTGAAAGTAGAGGACGGAGTCGATTACCTCATCGAGCGCGGTAAAGGCGGGGGCGGTTCGCTGGCGATAGAACTTCAGACTTCGCGCGGTGATGTGGGACAGGCGCTGGAGTTCCTTGTCGGCTATCTCGAGCAGGTCTTTGGAGCCCGTGGATAGGCTGGAGTCGTTTTTGGCGAGGAAGAGCAGGTTGGTGACGGCCTCGAGAGGGTTGTTGATTTCGTGCGCGATGCTTGCGGCCAGTCTGCCTGCGGCTGCCAACTGCTCAGACCGCCGGAGAGCCTGCTCGGCTTTGCGCGCTTCGGTGGTGTTGCGGCAGTAGAGAATGATGCCTTCGCCGGGTTGCGGATAAACGTAGAACTGAAACCAGATTTCATTTCCGGGCGAGGGGAAGAACTGTTCGAATTCGACTGGAACGCGCGCTTCCATGGCGCGGCGAATGTTGGACTCAACTTCGCTCCCGATCAGGTCGGGATACAAATCCCACAGGCGCGCGCCCATATGCGGTTTGCCTGAGAGCGCGGCAAGCTGCAGTGCGGCGGCATTCATGTAGGTGATGCGGTACTCGCGATCCAGTGTGCAGAATGCTACGGGTACGTGCTCCAGCGCTTCGCCGGCGAACTGGCGCGCGCGGTTGATCTCAAGAGTCAGCGCCGCTTTCTGTTCGGCCGCCTCATGCCGCATCCGGGCCATCTTCAATTGCGCATCGACGCGGGCAACGAGTTCTCGAGCGGTAAAGGGCTTGGTGAGGTAGTCGTCTGCTCCGGCTTCGACGCCTTCAATGCGAGCCTCTTCGCCGGCACGGGCAGAGAGCATGATGATGGGAATGGTTGCGGTGACGGGATCCTTGCGCAATGCGGAGAGCAGCGCGAAGCCATCCATCTCGGGCATCATGACGTCGGTCAGAACGAGAGCAGGTGGACGACGAGCGACTTCTTCAAGCGCGAGTCTGCCATTGGTGACGGCCACGATTTCAAACCGTCCCGCCAGCAGGGATCGCACATACTCGCGCATATCGGCGTTGTCGTCGACCAGAAGGACGACCGGCTTGGGAGTGGCTGGACCGATGAGCGTGTCGTCGTCCTGGTCGCCGGCGACCGACCCGGCGATTTGGCTTTTGAGGCGATCATGCCCGGGCATCCAGCCCAAGGCCTCCTGCACGTAGGCTACGGCTGTTCCCTGCACAACCAGGGGGCTGCTCGCATCGGTTGCGACATGACCATGGGTAAGGTGCTCATGGCCAAAGGGGATGCTCACGCGGAAAGTGGTGCCGTGGTCGATCTTGCTTTCGACGGAGATGGAGCCGCCGTGCATTTCGACGAGTTCATGCACCAGGGCGAGACCGATTCCGCTGCCCTCGTGGCTGCGCCGGCGGGCTCCTTCAATGCGGTTGAAGCGTTCGAAGAGATGGGGAATCTCGTTCTCGGGAATGCCGGTGCCTGTGTCGCGCACGACGAGCTGCGCGCCGGTGTCAATCGCGGAGATGGAGACCTGCATTTCGCCATCGAAGGTTGCCTTGAGCGCGTTGGAGAGCAGGTTGAGCACAATCTTCTCCCACATCTCGCGATCGACGTAGACGGGCTCGGGCAATGGCGGGCATTCGACGATCAGTTTTAAGCCAGCACGTTCCACGGCGGAACGGAATACGCTGGCGAGTTGAGCCGTGAGCACCGACAGATCAGTAGGTTGGTAATTGGCGCGCATGCGGCCAACCTCGATGCGCACAAAATCGAGGAGGCCATTTACCAGCTTGAGCAGCCGGAGAGCATTGCGGTGCAGCATATCCAGCGACTCGGGCGAAGGAGGGACCTGGTTCAGCAGGGCATCTTCAATAGGGCCAAGAATGAGCGTGAGGGGGGTGCGCAATTCGTGGCTCACATTGCTGAAAAAGGCAGTCTTGGCGCGGTCGAGATCAGTCAGTTCTTCGGCGCGCTTTCTTTCGGACTCGTAGGCCTCGGCGTTGGTGATGCTGGCGGCGATCTGGCCTGCCGCGAGATCGAGAAAGCCTTCGTAGCTGGCGTCAAACCGGCGGTAGGGGTTCAGCGCGGCGATGAAGACGCCTGCCGGCTTCTCCTGGCCGCGCCGGAACATGGGGACCAGCCTCGCCTGGTCTGGTGGCTTGTTCCAGACGCCGGTGGGCAGGTCCGGAAAGAGATCGCCGAGCCGATCAATGGTCATGGGGCGATTGGCGCTGAAAAGAATGTCGACGGGCCAAGCGCCGCCGAAGGATTCGGCATCGATTTCGCGCGGCGCGGCGGGATGACCGGAGTCGATGCCGACTTGCGCAACCAGGCAGAGCGTGGGGCCACTACTCTCGAAGGTGTAGACGAGTGCGAAGGGAATGTCCTTCTGGCCGGCGAGGCCGCGCTCAATCGCGTCGAAGACATCTTTTTTGGTATTCGCATTGACGAGCGCGCCGGCAAGGGTGGTGAGCGAAGCCAGTTGGCGTTCGCTGCGCACGCGCTGCGTGTCTTCCATCACCACGCACAGCATGCCATCGATCTTGTCGTTCGGTCCGGCGAGCGGACTGTACGAGAAAGTGTGGAACGTCTCTTCGGAGTATCCGCTTCGCTCAAGAAACAGGCCGAGAGTCTCATCCCACGAAGCCTCTGCGGTGGTCATCACCCGCTCGATTCGCGGACCAACCTGAGGCCAGATTTCATGCCAGACCTCGGGAGCCGGCTTGCCAAGAGCCCAGGGATGCTTTTCGCCCAGAGTGATGCGCGCATACGCGTCGTTGTAGAGCATGGTGAGCTCGGGTCCCCAGGCCATCCACATCGGGAACCGCGACGTAACCAGGATGCGAACCGCAGCCTTGAGACTGTCGGGCCAGACCGCGACGTGGCCGAGGGGGGTCGCCGCCCAGTTGTAGGAACTGATCAACTGGCTCATCTTGGCGGGCGGCATGGTACCTGTGAGTCCGGCTGGCTGAGGCGCGTCTTCGTGCATCGGGTTCTCTCCGTCTTTCATTAACCCACAAGATCCCTTCAGCTTCCGATGTTCGGGTAGGAGGCGGAAGACCTGAATCCCCTCCGGGATTTGTTCCAGGAGGTGCGAACACAGTTCTACCGTTGACGCACTTTGATGCGTTTCCCCTCATTTCTGTTGTTTGCATGCTCTACCAAAAACCGGGAGGTGCGCAGGCCCGAACAGTCGCGACTTGGGTTGGTGGGAGGTAGCAGGCCGACATTCTATCCGTGTATTCTCGCCCCATGCCCGTAGACCACAAATCGACATCTCCCGCCGCCAATCAACTGGAAGGGGCTTCTTCCTCGTACCTACGGTCCGCGCGCCATCAGCCGGTGCATTGGCATCCGTGGGGCGAAGCGGCATTTGCTCGCGCGCATGCGGAGAATAAGCCGATTCTTCTGGATATTGGCGCGGTGTGGTGCCATTGGTGCCACGTGATGGACCGCGAGTCCTACGAGGATCCGGAGATCGCCCGCATTATCAACGATCATTTTGTGGCCGTAAAGGTGGACCGCGATGAGCGTCCCGACGTGGATGCGCGCTACCAGGCGGCGGTTTCAGCCATCAGCCAGCAGGGTGGCTGGCCATTGACCGGGTTTCTCACACCCGACGGGAGGCCCTACTTTGGTGGAACGTATTTTCCGCGCGACGATCGCTATGGGAGGCCCGGTTTTGGACGTGTTCTATTGACCATGTCCCAGGTATGGCAGGAACGACGCGAAGAGGCGCTGGAATCCGCTGCAAGCGTGATGTCGGCGATCGAGCATAATGAGAGCTTTTCTTCGCGGGGCGGAGAGCTGAGCCTGGCGCTGGTCGACAAGATTGCGGCGTCGGCGGTGGCGCAGTTCGATCCGCGCAACGGGGGATTCGGTTCGCAGCCCAAGTTTCCTCATCCGTCGATCCTGGATCTGCTGCTGGAGGTGGGGCTCAACCGCGGCAACGCGCAGGCGCAGGAGGCTTTCACGGTCACGCTGGAGCGAATGGCGCGCGGCGGCGTGTACGACCAGCTCGCGGGTGGATTTCACAGGTACAGCGTTGACGAGCGGTGGGTGGTGCCGCACTTCGAGAAGATGCTTTACGACAATACCGAACTGCTACGCAACTACGTGCATGGATACCAGAGTTTTGTGCGGGACGACTTCCGCAGAACTGCCGAAGAGATTGTTGCGTGGCTTGACGCGGTCATGACCGATCGCGCGCGGGGCGGCTTCTATGCGTCGCAGGATGCGGACATCAACCTGGATGACGACGGCGACTACTTTACGTGGACACTGGGCGAGGCGAGCGCTGTACTGGATGCGAATGAGCTGGCTGTAGCTTCGCGCTATTGGGATATCGGCGAACTTGGCGACATGCATCATAATCCCGCGAAGAACGTGCTCCATCGCAACTTCACGATCGACGAAGTGGCCGCACAGTGCGGTCGATCGGCGGAAGAAACGCGCGGGCTGATCGCTTCTGCGCAAGCCAAACTGCTTGCAGCGCGCGCCGATCGTCCTACGCCCTTTATCGATAGGACACTTTATACCGGCTGGAATGCGATGGCCGTGACGGCGTATTTGGAGGCAGCCCGGATGTTGCGCGCTGAGTCTTCGCGCGCGTTTGCACTGCTTACGCTCGATCGCCTGCTGTCGGAGGCGTGGGACGGTGAGGAGTCGCTCCAGCACGTGATTGCTTATGGCGAGTCAGAAAGCGCAGCGGAGCGAGTTGCGGGCACGCTCGATGACTATGCCATGACGGTGCATGCGTGCATCGATGGCTGGATCGCGCGTGCCGACATGCGTTACTACAAGGCAGCCGTGAAGCTGGCCGATGCCATGATCGCGAAGTTCTATGATCGGACGGCCGACGGGTTTTTTGACTCCGCTGCTGGAGCGGATGGGGCACTTCCACTGGGAGCACTGACGGCGCGGCGTAAGCCATTGCAGGATTCTCCGACGCCGGCAGGAAATCCTACTGCCGCCAGCGCGTTGCTGCGCCTGGAGGAGTTGAGCGGGCGCAAGGAATATCGGGAGATCGCCGAAGATACGCTTGAGTCGTTTGCGGGAATCGTGGAGCACTTTGGTCTTTATGCGGGCAGCTATGGGCTGGCGCTGGAGCGATTCGTGCTCGATCCGGTACAAGTGGTGATTGTCGGCAGCGGCGCTGAAGCGGACGAGCTTGAAACCGTCGCCGTGGCGCGCTTTGCGGTGAACAAGATGGTGATCCGGTTGACGCCGCCGCAGATTGTTGCCGACGGTCTTCCTGAATCGCTGGCGGAGACGGTGCTGCAAGTTCCCCGGCTCGAGGGCAGCGCGGCCTGGGCGCTGGTGTGCCGCGGGAGGGTATGTATGCCGCCAGTGACGAATGCCGAGGAGTTGCTGCAGGCACTCGAATAGGCCCCAGTTCCGTGCTTTCCCACCCTTGCGCTGAGAAACGCGCAAGGATGGGGCACCCAGGCTCGCGCTCGAATAGGCCCCAGGTTCGTGCTTTCCCACCCATGCCGCGATAATGCTGCGTCATGGATGGGGCACCCAGGCTACGTCCCCCCCCAAGAATCGACACACGGGATATCAATGGTGCGCAGAACAGGAAAGCAAGGTTGGCAGGCCTACATGCGGAACCTCAATCGCCGCTGAAGGGATTGGACTCCTGCGGCTTTATGGTTGTGGGGTCATGTTGCGGCGGCTCTGTTGCACCCGCCGGGGTAGCGGGCCGCTGAGTCGCCTCCGAACTGCCGGAGTAGACGCGATACGGATCACCTGGAAGCATATGGTTCTCTTCGAGCGCCAGCCTGACGCGACGCCTGAATTCGCGGACCGGTGCATATTGCTGCGTTGCGCGCGTTTTGAACACAACGGGAAAGATCAGCTCCGATCCTTTCACCGCATCCACTCCAAGCACCTGCGGATCAGCGATGAATACATCCTTGAAATCGTCGCTGTTGCGGACATCCATCGCGATGTTCTTCAAGAGTTCAGTCACCTTGTCGGGATTCTCTGAGAAGTCGACGCTGACATTGACGGTGGCCACCGAGTAGTCGACGCTCATGTTGGCTACAGTCGTGATCTGCGAATTGGGAATGACATACAGGGTGCCATCCCCGTCGCGCAGGCTGGTCTTGCGCAGGGTCATGGATTCAACGACACCGGAGACGCCGGCGATCCTGATGGTGTCGCCGACATTGAACTGGTCTTCCAGGAGAATCATGATTCCATTGAGCATGTCGCGCACGATGTTCTGCGCGGCCAGCCCGACGGCCACTCCGGCCACTCCGGCGCCCGTTAGGAGCGGAGCCAGGTTAACGCCGACGGCGGCCAGAAACTGCATGGTCACAATGGCGGCAATGATGGTGACACCGGTGGCGCGAATCACGCCTGCCATCGTCCTGACCTGCGCGATGCGGACATGCGCGACCGCGTGCGATTCGGCGATGCGGACCATCCGGGTCGTAATAATGCTCAATACCCGGTACAGCGCGAAACCGATCGCGGCTGCGACGATCAGGTGCGGCAGCTTGAGACGAATGAACTCCTGGGTGTCGGAGACCCATTCGTCGAGCACCTTGCCCAAAAATCGGCCATCGGCAAACCACCCGGACCGTATTCCCAGAAAAATCGCGAGCATTCAAACTCCTCTTTTCCGTATCTATATTTTGGAGAATCGACCACTAGCCCTGCCTCTGTGAAACTGCGATCGAGGCCGGCTCTGAGTGGAAATTGGGCCCAGGAGCTGTATGGAATCACTCGACCGGCAAGTTTTCGCCGGGTCTGGCTTGGAAAAGTTCACGCGCAACGCGCCTCGGACGTTCGACCGTGAAGATCCACTGCCTCATGGCAATTTTATTGCTTGTTGGCGCTTCGAACTTCCGTAGGTCCGGCAACACCTTGATGGAATTAAAGGGTTTTGGAATCGCACACTGGATCCTGGCGAAAGCAGGGCCGGCGACAAACGCGCAAATCCTTGCTTCGAGACATCTCAAAATCAATATTGATGGTTTCAACAGGCAGCGGGACATGGAGATTGCGAAGGACAGCAGAAACTGCTTTGATAAACCATTGCCCTCAAAACGGAATTGGAATCGAAATCCGAGCCAAAAAGCATCGTCCGCTGCCGTGAGCGCGCGCGAGCGATTGAAAAGCTGGCAAGTGATGGGGGCGAAAGATGCAAAAGTCTCCTGAACTTGGATGGTTTTAGCCCCTGGAAAGAGAATCCGGGCGCTTCTTTTTGCTTGCAGACGATGTATTGGATGCGGCACATAATAGAGACGTGCCTCGACCTGGAGGTTCGGATGCGATCAGATCGATCTCCCCACATTTCTCCGATGCGGGACCACCCCGGTTTCAGAGCCGGGGAACCGCGCCAATCGTGCGGCTCCCGCTGGTGGTGCGGCTGGGCCGGCCTGGTGTTTGCCACGGCAGTTACGTGCGCTGCGCAGGACGGGCGCCCTGCGTCGGCCCCGGCGGCTCAGCCAAGCTCGGCTCCTCAGACCCAAGCGACCCCGCCCGCTATTGCCAAGCCGCAGACCGATCCTCCGGCCACCCCGCAAGCTGCGGCGAATGACCAGCGGCGCAAGCAGATCTCGGTGGATAGTACCCAGCTTCTCGCGATGGCGGTTGACCTGAAGGCCGAGGTGGACAAGACGAACAAGGACACGTTGTCAATTAACGTGATTCGCAAGGCAGATGCGATTGAAAAGCTGGCAAAGACTGTCAAAGAGAAGATCAAACAGGGTTCGGGGCCAGGTTAACGGCGACTCTTGTGGTGATTGCTGGTCCATGAGCGGATCGCGAGATCCCTAAAGATTGCGGCGGTTCCAAAAACAAGAAAGAAAGGTCAGCGTGCAGATTCGTCTGTGTCATCGAGACCGAACGAAACATGGCGACAGCTTCGCCAAGCCTACACTTCGAAGCTGGAAGGGACCGCTTGTTGCGGGTGCATTGGCCTTAACATCTTTTCGCGCGTTTGCGGGCGCGCCACAGCAGGGGGCAGCGCAGGTTCAACCGCGTCCGATCGTGATCCCCAACCGCACGCTCGATTCCCACGAATTGAATGAGTTGGAGCAGAGGAATACAAAACGGCGGAATCTGGATGCAGCCAATGCGGCGCGCAAGCGCGTTATCGACGACGAAACCAACAAGTTGCTGATTCTGGCTCGGGATTTGAAAGCCAAGACGGACAACCTTGGCAATGGCATGCTGACGCCGACAATGGTGCGGGAGGCGGAAGTGATCGAGATCCTGGCCAACGATGTGAAAGAGAAGATGAAGCTGACCGTGAGCGCGGATTGAGGTCCTTGGGGGGCCCGAAGAGATGAAGGTCAGGGCGGGACGCAACTTGGCAATGGTCGTGGTTGCTGCTGTGGCTTTTGTTGTGGCACTGCCCGGTTGCGCGCAATTCACGCCCCAAGGCGGCGGTCCGCTTGGAAGCCTTCCCGGCACCCGCCCTCAGAACGACGTGGATGGGGCGATCGAAATGAATCCCCTTTGGGGCCAACAGCGTCTGACCGCACTGAATGTTGAACGCCACAAGGCCCTGGTTTCTGACGCGGACAAACTATTGAAACTGGCGCGTCAGCTCGATGCGGAAATCGCATCTAACTCCACGGACGAACTGACGCCCCAGGAGTTGCACAAAGTAGCGGAGATCGAAAAGCTCGCGCATAACGTGAAAGCCAAGATGGCTCAATCATTTGGGGGCGGCCCAGCGGTTCGCCCATTGCCGGTTCCAAACGGTGGTTCGGGTCGGCCGTGAGGGGTTGCTACAATTTTTCTGTAGAACTATATACACTCGAAAAGCTCGAAAGAACCTGAACCTTGGAGTGAGATACATGGGACTTGCGGTTTCCAGCGCTCATGCGCCGACGACGGTTGATGCCCCGGGCCGCCTGAGCTCACAGGAGCTGATTGAGATTTATCGGCTCATGTACCTGTCACGCCGGATCGACGACCGCGAGATATTTCTCAAGAAGCAGCAGAAGACGTTTTTCCAGGTTTCCGCTGCTGGACATGAGGCGTTGCAGGTGGGGGCGGCGCTCGCGTTGAAGCCAGGGTACGACTGGTTCTTCCCTTACTATCGCGACCGCGCGCTGTGCCTGACGTTGGGCGTGACTCCGACGGAGATGTTTCTGCAGGCGGTGGGAGCGGGTACGGACCCGGCCAGCGGCGGACGGCAGATGCCAACGCACTGGAGCAGCGAGCCCCTGAACATAGTGAGCACATCCTCCTCAACGGCGACGCAGATTCTGCACGCCGTAGGGTGCGCCGAAGCCGGCCGCTACTTCACACGCCATCCCGAGGCGGCTGCGAGGGTCGCGGGGGACTATCGGGCTTTTCGTAATGTAAAGTTTCACGGAGACGAAGTGGTGTTAGCGTGCATCGGTGAGGGCTCGACGTCGCAGGGTGAGTTCTGGGAGGCGCTGAACACGGCTTCGAATAGCAAGCTGCCCGTCATCTTCATGGTGGAAGATAACGGCTATGCGATCAGCGTTCCAGTCGAGGTGAATACGCCGGGCGGCAACATTTCGCGTCTTGTAGCCAATTTTCCAAATTTCTATTTTGCGGAGATTGACGGCACCGACGCTGAGGCGAGCCTGCGGGCATTCCAGGCAGCGGCAGAACACTGCAGGGCAGGCCGTGGACCGGCTTTCGTGCACGGGCACACAATTCGCATCTATTCGCATTCGCAATCGGATGACGACAAACTCTACCGCTCTGCGGCGGAGCGTGAAGCCGACGCCATGCGCGACCCAATCGCAAAGATGCAGATGCGCTTGCTGCGCGAGGGCATTCTGACGGACGAGCAAATCACTGCGCTCGAAAAGGAGGCGGAGCACGAGGCGGCCGAAGCGGCGGAGCGGGCTTTGGAGGCACCGCTGCCGGAGCTTGCGAGCATTCCGCGCCACGTCTATTCGGAAGATATGGATCCGACGCGAGCAGAGTTTGCGACTGAGACGGTTCAGGCGGCGGGCGCAGGTCCGGGGAAATCCGCGAGCGCAAAAGGGAGCGCACCGCGTACGATGGCCGACCTGATCAACTCTTGTCTGCACGACGAAATGCGCCGCGATCCGCGAATCATTGTTTACGGCGAGGATGTGGCGGACGCCAGCCGTGAAGAGGCGCTCAGCGAAGTGAAGGGCAAGGGTGGCGTCTTCAAGCTGACGTCCGGTCTGCAGACTGCATTCGGCTCGGAGCGGGTTTTCAATTCGCCGTTGGCGGAGGCAAATATTGTGGGGCGGGCCGTGGGGTATGCGGCGCGTGGCATGAAGCCGGTTGTCGAGATTCAGTTCTTCGATTACATCTGGCCTGCAGTCCACCAGATTCACAACGAACTCGCGTTGATGCGTTGGCGTTCAAACGGGGCCTGGGCTGCACCCGCAGTGATTCGCGTGCCTATCGGTGGATACCTGACTGGGGGCGCCATCTACCACTCGCAGTCGGGTGAGAGCTTCTTTACACATATTCCGGGATTGCGCGTCGTGTTCCCGTCGAACGCGCTCGACGCGAACGGGTTGCTGCGCACGGCCATTCGCTGCGATGACCCGGTGCTCTTTCTCGAGCACAAGAGGCTTTATCGCGAGTCGTATGGACGCGCGCCCTATCCAGGGCCGGAGTTTGCCATTCCTTTCGGGAAGGCGAAGATCGTGCGTCCCGGGCAGGACATGACGTTGATCACCTACGGGGCGCTGGTTCCTCGCGCCTTGCAAGCGGCACAGACGGCAAGCCGCGAGAAGGGCATTGAAGTTGAGGTAATCGATCTGCGTACGCTGAGCCCGTACGACTGGGATGCGATTGCAACGTCGGTGCGGAAGACTAGTCGCGTGATCGTCGCGCACGAGGACATGCTGAGCTGGGGATACGGCGCTGAGATTGCCGCCCGGATTGCCGATAAGCTGTTCGACGACCTGGATGCCCCGGTGAAGCGTATCGGAGCGATGGATACGTTTGTGGCGTACCAGCCGGTGCTTGAAGACGCGATTCTGCCGCAGCCGGAGACTGTTCTCAAGGCTATCCAAGAGCTCCATTCCTATTGAATTCTGCGACCCGGACCGGGAAGCGAAGCGGGTGGCGCCCCGGATACAATACTGGGATGGGCACCCATCCTGGATTGCGTCCGGATCTCCTCAGCCGGCAGGCGGATCTGACCGCATGACAAAGGTCATCCGTCTCTTGCGCTACGGGCTGCCCTACACGCTCGAGTGGGTACCGGGGGTCATTCTGCTGGCCGCGGTCGGTCTGCTCGATGCGCTTCGCATGGCGCTGTTTGTGCCAATCCTCGGCGTTGTCCTCAAACCTCAAAACTCTTCGAATGCGCTGGTTCTGTTTCCAACGGCGCCGCCGGGCTGGCAGTTTGATATGCACCGCATCATCCCCCCCGGCGTGCATATCCATAACGTGCTCAACATCGTTGCCTTAGCGCTGGTCGGCTCCACCGTCATCAAGGGGCTCTGCGATTACGCGGGGACTTACCTGGTGAATTACGCAGGATTCGGCATGATCACCGACCTGCGGAATAACCTTTACGAGGTCATCCTGCGGCGCTCGTCCAGTTTCTTCCATCGCCACCCCACCGGAACCATCCTCTCGACACTGATCAATGATGTCGATCGCGTTCAGACGGCGGTCAGTTCAGTGCTGGGCGAATTCCTGCAACAGTTCTTCACGTTCGTCGCTACCGTTGCGCTCGTCATTGTTCTCGGTGGGCGCCTGAGTTGGGCGCTATTGCTTTTTGTCCCGGTGGTGATTACTTCTTCGCGCCGCATTGGCCGTTCCGTCCGCACCCGCACCCGCACCGGCCAGGACAAACTCGCTGAAATTCAGAACATTCTGCACGAGACAGTTACCGGCAACCGCATCGTTAAAGCCTTCAACACCGAGATTTGGGAGGTCTTGCGCTTCAAGCGGGCCGCCCAGCGCCTGTTTCGCGCCAACCTTCGTAGTGTGCGCATCCAGTCCATCAGTTCGCCATTGATGGACACGATAGGCTCGGTGGCTATCGCCCTGCTTCTCTGGATAGGCCGCAACGAAATTCTGCACGGGCGCATGACTGCCGAGATTTTCATCACATTCATCATCGCCCTTTTCAAACTCTATGATCCGGTGCGCAAGTTTGCTTCTTTCTACAATAGCTTTCAACAAGCGATGGGCGCATCGGCATCCATCTTCGGATTTCTCGATGAAAAGGATGATGTCAAAGAACGGCCGCAAGCACATGCCTTGAAGGGGTTCGACAAATCTATCCAATTTGAGAACGTCGGGTTTTCCTATTCAACTGAAAAGGGCGAACATCAGATCCTGCACAATGTCGACCTGGAAGTTCACGCCGGCGAAGTGCTCGCGCTTGTCGGACCCAGCGGTGCAGGAAAATCGACACTCGTGAATTTGATTCCAAGATTTTTCGACGCCAGTTCAGGTCGTATTCTCATCGACGGCCACGACCTCCGCGACCTAACTCTCGGTTCGCTGCGTCGACAGGTCGCACAGGTTACGCAGGAGACGATTCTCTTCAATGACTCGGTACGCAACAACATCGCCTACGGCCAGCCCGATGTAAAGAACGAGTTAGTCGAACAGGCGGCGCGCAACGCGTTGGCGCACGACTTCATCATGCGCATGCCGCAGGGCTACGCTACGGTGATCGGGGAGAAGGGCTTCCGGCTGTCTGGCGGAGAAAAACAGCGCCTGGCCATTGCCCGTGCCATCCTGAAGAATGCGCCAATTCTCATTCTTGATGAGGCGACCTCGGCGCTCGATGCCGAGAGCGAGTCGCTGGTGCAGGCCGCGCTGTCAAACCTGATGCAGAACCGAACTGTGCTGGTGATCGCGCATCGACTAGGCACTATCCGTCGCGCCAATCGCATCGCGGTGCTTGAGAGAGGCCGCATCACAGCCATCGGCTCCCACGAAGAATTGCTGACCTCTTCACCCACATACCAGAGACTCTATCAACTGCAGTTTATGGATTTGCCCGAGCAGGAAGATTCTGTCGAAAACGAATCACAAGCCCTTGAGCGGCTCTTGCAGCCGATGCTTTGGGCAGAGGCAGAGGAAAAGTAAGCATGCCTATTTATTCGATGACTGGATTTGCCCGCACGCAGGTGCGCGTACACGATCAACTTGCCTACACGCTGAGCGTAAAGAGCGTGAATCATCGCTTTCTCGATATTCAGTTGCGGCTGCCCGCAGGGTTTGACGCGCTGG
Organism: uncultured Acidobacteriaceae bacterium; assembly: GCA_963838295.1. GTDB lineage: Bacteria > Acidobacteriota > Terriglobia > Terriglobales > Acidobacteriaceae > Telmatobacter. The sequence continues at coordinate 639,555 of CAWIQS010000013.1, read as the reverse complement.
AGATGGAACTGCGCCGCGTGCTCAAGGAAAGCCTGGTCCGCGGACACGTGGAACTGACCCTCTCTGTCGATCGCACGGTGCAGCAGAAGGCGGGCTATAACCGCGAGATGGTTGCGGGCTATATCGATGCATACAAGCAGGCATCGAAGGAATTCCGGATGAAGGGTGAGCCTGATTTGAACGTGGCCCTGCGCATGCCGGGGGCACTGCAATCCGAAAACCGCAATAACTCGGAAGAGGATGTTACGGCTTTGACCGAGAGCGTGGTTCGCGAGATCGGACCTCTGCTCGATGAGTTGAAGGTGATGCGGGCGCGCGAAGGTGAATCGCTCGAGGGAATTCTGGGCGCCTGCCTCAATCGGCTAGCCGAAGCGGTAGACGGAGTTGCCGCGTTGCGTCCCGAGGTGGAGCAACGCTACCAGGAACGCCTTACGCAACGGCTCACCGCGGCGACAGGGAATGAGTTCAACCGGCAGCGACTCCTCGAAGAGGTGGCAGTGCTGGTGGACCACAGCGACATTTCTGAAGAATTGGAGCGCATGGTCACGCATATCGGTCACTTCCGCGAACTCCTGACCGCTGGGGGCGAAGTGGGAAAGAAGCTGGACTTTCTGCTGCAGGAGATGAATCGCGAGGCCAATACGCTGCTCTCGAAAACTGGCGGCGTAGGCGGCAAGGGCACGCGGATCACAGAGCTTGGCCTGGCCATGAAGGCCGATATCGAAAAAGCCCGTGAGCAGGTTCAGAACGCCGAATAGCGGTAACCAAAGTACAAGTCGATCGATGTACGAAAGGGACTAAAGCGCGTGGCAGGAATTCTCTTTATCATTTCGGCTCCATCGGGATCAGGTAAGAGCACACTCGTGAGCGAACTGCGCAAGCAGGTCAGCGGCGTGGATTTTTCAATTTCCTGGACGACTCGTCCCCCGCGTGGATCGGAGGAGCACGGGCGCGAATACAACTTCACCACGAAAGAAGAGTTTGAGCGCATGATTGCGGAACGGAGGTTCCTCGAGTATGCGCAGGTCTTTGGAGATCATTACTATGGCACCGCGCGCCAGTCGCTTGATGATGCGCGGCGGCTCGGACACGACCTTCTGCTCGACATCGATGTGCAGGGCGCCGCGCAGGTCCGCACCTCTCTGCCTGAGGCAGTGAGCATGTTTGTGCTGCCGCCGACCCCGAAAGTATTGCGCACTCGACTTCGGAACCGGATGCGCGCGGAGGGTAATGTTGACGAGGAGGAGCTTCACCGTAGGTTGAACGAAGCCAGGAAGGAAATTGAGAATTATCGTGAATACAGCTATATTCTCATCAACGACATTCTTGACCGGGCAGTAGCGCAACTTGAGGCGATTGTGCTGAGCGAGCGGTACTATCGCAATGCCGAGCCGATTGTCTACCGTTCGAGCAGGGTGCTGGAGGTCGCCGCGGGTTGCAGGTTGTCGAACTCGCGGGAGCGGCTTAAACCTGTGCTGGAAGCCTTCGGGATCGAAGGTGGTTCCGGCCAGCAACAACTTCCCTTTGGAGAGGATCCCGATGACGATTGAAACCAGCTTCGATTCAAACTACCGCAAGGTACTCGTGGCAGCCCGTCGCGCACGCCAGATCCAGAGCGGCTCAGCAGCGCTCGTTCCCAGCCGCTCAACGAAGGCATGCCGCATTGCCCAGGATGAAATCGACGCCGGCAAGATCTCTTACGTGAAGAAGGAACAGCCTGTAGTGAAGCCGCTGGTTGCGGAGAACGGGATTCCGATCCTTTAGTCTCGGCGCAGATCGCTGAAATGCCGATAGGGTTGGTGCATTACGGCCATCACTCGCCAAAGGTATGCCTTGCAGCTGCATGAGGGCACGTCCCGACATGCTAAAACGAATCAGTCTACAATCGAACATATGCGGGTAACGGTCGGAGTTTCCGGCGGCATTGCGGCATACAAGGCAGCGGAACTGGTGCGCGCGCTGCAACGGCGTGGCATGGAAGTGCACGTGGTGATGACCGAGGCGGCAACGCGCTTTGTGCAACCCCTTACCTTTGCAGCTCTCACCGGCCACAAGGTCATCAGTACACTGTGGGATGAGTCGGAAGGAAACGAAGCGACCTACGAATCCTCGATCGAGCACATCGGGGAGGCGCAGTGGACGGAAGCGCTGATCGTTGCGCCTGCCACCGCCGATATTCTGGCTAAGTTTGCGCATGGGATCGCCAACGATTTTCTGACGACAATGTATCTCGCCACGCCCGCGCCTGTTCTTGTTGCCCCGGCGATGAACGTGAACATGTGGCAGCATCCGGCGGTGCAGGCCAACGTCGACATCCTGCGGCAGCGCGGCGTGCGGGTCATCGAACCCGGCAGCGGCGATCTGGCCTGCGGCATGATCGGCGCAGGGCGCATGGCCGAGCCTGAGGCGATTGCCGACATTGTGTTCCAGTCCATGGGCCGCCGCAACGACCTTGCCGGCGAAACAGTCCTGGTCACGGCGGGCGGCACACGCGAAGCGCTCGATCCCGTTCGCTACATTGGCAACCGCTCGAGTGGCAAGATGGGTTATGCGCTGGCGGATGCTGCGCAGAGCCGAGGGGCGAAGGTGATCCTGGTGAGCGGGCCCACCGCGATCCATCCACCGGCACGGTGCGAAGTGGTTCGTGTTACCACAGCCCAGGAGATGCGCACGGCGGTGCTGGGGCGCATGGGCGAAGCCACCATGGTCATCAAGTCCGCTGCCGTCGCCGATTATCGACCGGTTGACGTCTCCGAGCAGAAACTCAAACGGTCGGGCCCGATGACGCTGGAGTTTGCGCCGACCGAAGACATTCTGGCAGAGGTGACCAAACAGCGCCGTCCAGGCCAGCTCATTGTGGGATTCGCCGCCGAAACCCAAAACTCGATGGAGAACGGCCGTGCCAAACTACTGCGCAAGGGCGCTGACGCCATGGTCGTCAACGATGTCTCGCGCGAAGGAGTCGGCATCGATGCCGATCGCAACGCCGCAACATTTCTGACGTCATCTACGTCGATCGAAATGCCGGAGATGCCCAAGCGCAAACTTGCTGACCGTATTCTTGACGAGATTGTTGCGCTCCGCCGTCCGCGGCCTCTGGTGTTTGAGGTCGACGAGGGAACGCCGCCGCAGGATAGAGTTCTCAGTGAGTCCGTTGCGCCGCCCACCACACGTCGCCGGATCATCGTGGAGTAGCCGCATTGCCTTCACTCGACTCCGCAATTCGGGATGCGCTCGAAGCGCGCCTGCGATTTTACCGCGAACTCGGCCTTACCGATTTCTATCGCCGGGTTGTGGATACTTCGCAATCGGTTATTGCGGGATCCGAAAATGACACCCTCAATTCCGTACAGGAGAAAACGCCCATTCCACCCCGCAAGCCCATGCAAGCCGCCCCACCGATCGCACCGGAAGTCTCACCCGTAGACCGTGCGTCCGCTCTTCAACTCATCCGCGAAGAGATCGGTGACTGCACCCGATGCGCGCTGCATAAAGGCCGCAACAAGATCGTCTTTGCCGACGGCGACGCAAACGCGCGCCTGATGTTTGTGGGTGAGGGACCGGGTGCAGATGAGGATGCTCAAGGCCTGCCCTTCGTGGGTCGCGCCGGGCAGTTACTCAACAACATGATTGCGGCAATGGGGCTGAAGCGTGAGGAAGTCTACATCGCAAACGTAGTCAAGTGCCGTCCGCCACAGAACAGGACGCCCGAGCCGGACGAAGCCAACACCTGCTCCCCGTTCCTGTTTCGGCAGATCGACGTGGTGCGGCCCGAGGTTATCGTTGCACTGGGAGCTACCGCGGCAACGTATCTTCTGGGCCAACGCCAGCCCCTGGCCGGACTTCGCGGACGGATACATTCTTTTCGCGGCAGCAAGCTGATCGTGACTTACCATCCGGCATTCCTGCTCCGCGATCCACGTCAGAAAAAGGAAGCGTGGGCTGACCTGCAAATCGCCATGCGCGAACTGGGGCTGAAGGCTGCGGCCAAGACAGTTTCCTAGCGAATGCTTTCTTCCGGACTACTGATTCGCAAGGTTTATACTCGGGTCGCCATGTTGAGTAGATCTTTTCGTGTCCTTTCTTCGTTTCTCCTCCTCATTTGCACGCCTCTTCTTTTTGCCCAGACACGCTTCGTTCACACTTCCGGTGCGGAGTTGGTTGACGGCTCCGGCAAGCCGCTTATGTTGCGCGGAACGAACCTCGGCAATTGGTTCGAACCTGAGGGCTACATGTTTCACCTGGGCGACAGTGCCCAATCTCCACGCGAGATCGAGCAACTAAGCAGCGAACTCATCGGCCCGGCCAAAGCCGATGCGTTCTGGAAAGAATGGCGCGAGAATTACATCACTGAAGCCGACATCGATCGCATCAAGGCCATGGGCTTCAATTCGGTGCGCGTCCCAATCCATTGGAAATTCTTCGACGCCGACAACGCCGAAGGCTTTCGCCTTTTGGACCGGCTCGTTCAGTGGGCGCGCAAAGACCACATCTACGTCATCATCGATTTGCACTGCGCACCCGGGGGCCAGACAGGCACCAATATCGACGACAGTGATGGATATCCCTGGCTCTATCTCAGCCCCGAAGAGCAGAAGCACACCATCGAAATCTGGCGGCGCATCGCTGCACACTACAGCAAGGAACCTGTCGTTCTCGGCTACGATCTGCTCAATGAACCCATTCCTCACTTTCCGCAATTGAGCCGATTCAATGGCGATCTCGAGCCCCTCTATCGCAGGATTTCCGCAGCCATTCGTGAAGTCGACCGCAACCATGTGCTGATTCTCGGGGGCGCGCAATGGGACAGCAACTTCAAGGTATTCGGCAAACCATTTGACTCGAATGTGATGTACACCTTCCACAAGTACTGGACCGGAACCGATGCCAGCGTCATCAAGGAATACCTGGAATTCCGCGACAAGTACAAGGTGCCCATCTGGCTTGGCGAGTCAGGCGAAAACAAGGATGAGTGGGTTGCGGAGTTCACAAAGACCCTGGAAGAGAATCATGTTGGATGGTGCTTCTGGCCGTACAAAAAGATGGACGCTACTTCGAGCGAAGTCACGTTTGATCGTCCGCTGCACTGGGACGCGGTCATCGCACTCAGCAAAATGCCGGGCGGAACCGGCAATGCAGAAAAGCGCATTGCGGTGCGACCGTCACCTGAAGATGCCCAGACCGCGTTCGACGATCTGCTGATCAAGATCCGTTTCAACAACGAGAGAGTGAATCCGGGATATGTGCAGGCCCTCCGACTGACCGCGACGGGCCAGTAGACACTGATGCATCCGACTTTGGCTTCGCGCGTGCGCTAGAGCGCGTAGATTACCAGGTAGAGATCGAGCGCGAATCCGGCGACGATGGACGCGGGGATGACGAGCCACCATTTCCTTCCGCTGGTGGCAGCCAGTGCGCCCAGAACGCACGACAACACGGCGCAGGCGAAACTGATGGGTGCGCGCCACTCGCGATAGGGCGGCACCAGGATGCTGGCGAACAGAACGGCGCTGGCAATTCCGGCTTTCGTGGACCTTTTCACGCGACACCTCCGGCGGTTCGCGGTTCACTCCGCTGATCGGCCGAAATCAGGATTCCGTTTAATCGATTCGGCCCGATCGCTGCAAAGCTACCTGCGACGCGACTTTGCCTTTGCCCTGGCCATGACTGCAAACGGTGGGGCGACCGTTATAAGCACGAGGACCAACACCATCACCAAACCGAACATGATCCTTCTCACTTTCCTTCGGATTCAGCGTGGAACAGGACAAGAATGGTCTTCCGAATAGACGCTGGCCATCACCCTTTGGCATGAGGTAATGCCCGGAAGGTTGCAGCATCGAGGCGCAGCCATTGATGTAACCCCAGGAGAACCAATGGCCTAATCTTCTTTGGCGCTGTCACTACAATATTTGCAGTCCTCATTCGTCTGGTTAAGCAGGTGGGTGGGTCGTAGGACATGATCGCGATGATCGAGCAAGACCGACAAATCGCGAAGGTCATTGCAGAGGAACGACCCCGGCTGCTCAGCTTCATTCGCCGCCGCGTCTCGAATGACGCCGACGCAGACGACCTTCTGCAGGATGTGTTCTTTGAACTGGTTGAAGCCTACCGCCTGCTGACGCCGATCGATTTTGTGACCGGCTGGCTTTTCCGCGTGGCGCGCAATCGCATCACGGACTTCTTTCGCAAGAAGCGCCCGGGTGCGTTCAGCGACGAACTACTGGAAGACGAGGATGGCGAAACGCTGGACATCGGCGACTTGCTGCCTTCACCGGATGCCGGTCCGGATGCACTCTACCTGCGCGGCGTGCTTCTGGATGAACTCAATTTGGCGCTTGGCGAGTTGCCCGCGGAGCAGCGTGAGGTTTTTCTGGCTCACGAAATGGAGGGGCGGAGCTTCAAGGATTTGTCTGCCGCGAGCAATGTGAGCGTGAATACGCTGCTCTCGCGCAAGCGCTACGCGGTGCTGCACCTGCGCGATCGATTGCAGCGGATACATGACGAATTTCAAGAGAAATGAGGAACATGCGATGAGAAAGAAATGGTGGATGTACCTGCTCATACCTCCGGTGATTGTGCTTTGCTGCTGGGTATTCGGCGAGATCGTGATGCACTTGTGGAACTGGCTTCTGCCGCCGCTTTTTGGCTGGCACACGGTTGGATTCTGGCAGGCCCTGGGGTTGCTGGTACTTTGCCGGATTCTTTTTGGTGGCTTTCGCAACGGCGCGCCCCGCGGTGGAAACCGACGCAGGCGGCGCTGGGCCGAACAGTGGGAGAAGATGTCGCCCGAAGAGCGTGAGCGCTTCCGGCAGAGTTGGAGGTCGCGGTGCGGCGGTTTCCCAGCCACCCCTGGCGAAAACAAGGAGCCGGCCTGATTGCGCTCACTTGGCCGCGAAGTTTCCAGGAGATGAATTCCGTCCATCGTTTTACAAACGGCAATTGATCGGATGAAAACACCAGCCCAATGGTGTTCATAGAAAGCATGGTGAGTAACTGAAAACCGTGACAATTCCGATCATCTCGGGACAGCGAACTTCTTCGGTTCCGTAAGCGTATATTCATTGCAATTCCCCGCGCAGAGGTCGTGAGAGGCTTGCGATGCGTACGTTGCGTCAGGATGTTCTCTATGCGTTGCGGCAAATGCGTTTGTCGCCTGTGTTCACACTGACAGCGATGCTGACCCTGGCGCTGGGAATCGGGGCGACCACCGCAATTTTCTCGCTGATTGACAGCGTGATGCTGAAATCGCTGCCGGTCGCCGATCCATCGCGCCTCTATCGCGTGGGCTCGGGGATGAACTGTTGCGGTCAGATCGGGCCCCAGAAGGAATGGGGACTTTTTCCCTATACGCTCTACCAGCGGATTGCCGCGGACGCACCGGAATTTGAACAGACGGCCGCATTCGAAGCGTGGCATTCGGCTTTTAGCGTTCGTCGGGCTGAAAACAACGATCCTGCAAAGCCATTACGCAGCGAGTATGTTTCCGGTAATTATTTCGCAACTCTCGGGCTGAAAGCATATGTCGGGCGCACACTAACGCCGGCAGACGATCAGCCGGCCTCGGCGCCGGCCGCAATGATGAGTCATCGCGTGTGGCAGCAGGAGTACGGGTCCGATCCAAAAATAGTGGGCTCGACGTTTCTGCTTGACGGTCATCCTTTTACGATTGTCGGCATAACACCGCCAGGGTTCTACGGCGAAACTCTTCGAAGCGATCCTCCGGAACTCTTTGTGCCCTTGCAGCAGGAGCCCGCGCTCGCCGGCGGAAGCACCGTGCTGAAGACGCCGCTGGCATGGCTTCGCATCATCGGCCGGTTGCGTCCCGGCGCCGCGACATCGGGCATGCCCGCGAGGTTCACGACGATCATGCGTGCATGGCTTCTCTCCGACCTTGGCGCGGAGTATCCGCAGTACCTCGATCAGCTCAAGGCTGCATTGGCGGGAGAATCCATTAAGGTCATCCCGGCAGGCGGAGGCATTGCCGAGATGAAGGCCGGCTACGAAAGCAGCCTGCGCATGCTGATGGCCGTCTGTGGTCTGGTGTTGCTGATTGCTTGCGCGAACCTGGCAAACCTGTTGCTCGCTCGCGGATCGGCGCGTGGAACGCAAGCTGCGGTGCGCATGGCCGTGGGCGCGTCGAAAGTGCGGCTCGTACAGCAGTCCCTGACAGAGAGCGTGGTGCTGGCGGTGCTGGGAGGCGCAGCCGGCATCGTGGTCGCGTTCGCGGGCGTCAAGATCGTCGTCGCTCTCGCGTTTCATTCAGCCCAATTCGTGCCCATTGATGCGAAGCCTTCGTTTGCGGTGCTGGGATTCTCATTAGCCATGTCGCTCGTTACCGGGCTGCTGTTTGGCGCGGCTCCTGCGTGGTTTGCATCGCGAACCAATCCGGCCGAAGTCCTGCATGGCGCGGGACGAAGCACACGGGACGGCAGAGCTTTACCGCAGAAGGCGCTCGTCGTTGTCCAGGCTGCGCTGTCGGTGGTGCTGCTAACAGGCGCCGGGCTGCTAACGCGAAGCTTGATGAAGATGGAGCACCAGAATTTTGGGTTTGAGACCGATCACCGCGTGAGTTTGCGCGTCAATGCGCCATTCTCAGCCTATTCACCGGAGAAGCTGGACGCGACATACCGCGCACTGCAGGAGCGGTTGCGACAGATTCCTGGCGTGCAAAGCGCGGCCCTGGCCATGTATACGCCTTTTACGAATAACTGGGATGCAATGATTGCGCGACAGGGCCAGGCCACCATCGACGTCAATGGGGATAATGTTTCTTCGTGGGATCGGGTCAGTCCGGGTTATCTCGAGATGATGGGACAGCACATCCTGCGCGGGCGCAGCATTACGGAGCGCGACTCGGCTTCGACCCCCGGCGTGGCCGTTGTGGACGAAGCCTTCGTAAAGAAATTCTTCAAGCCTGGCGAGGAGCCGATCGGTGCACACTTTGGCATAAACGAAGTGCAATACAGCAGCACCTACGAGATTGTGGGAGTGGTACGCACAGCCAACTACACCGATCCGAGCGGGCATTGGCGGATGCCGCTTTTCTTTGTTCCTCTGGCCCAGCGTGCGCACTACACCACCGGCATGGCACAGATGGTGGAAGACCGCTCGCACCTGATCGAAGGCGTAGTGCTCGATCTGCATGGAAGCATGCAGGGGTTGGAGCCACAGGTGCGGCGCGCGTTTGCCGAGGTCGATTCGAACCTGACTCTCGTCAGAATTCGCACCATGGAAGAGCAAGTTGCTGACCGCATGGACCAGGAACGCACAGTCTCGCAATTGACGGGGCTATTTGGCATTCTGGCATTGGTGCTGGCCGCCGTCGGTTTGTACGGCGTGACAGCTTATGGAGTCGAGCGCCGCACCGGCGAGATTGGGATACGCATCGCCCTTGGCGCGGACCGCGCCCAGGTGGTGGCGATGGTTCTGCGCGGCGCCTTCACGCAGATACTGATCGGACTGGCCATTGGAATTCCCGTGTCAATCGGTTGCGCGCGCCTGATCGCCTCGCAACTATATGAAGTGAAGGGATGGGATCCGGTGGCATTGGGTGGATCGGTGGCAGCTCTGGCGCTTTGCGCGCTGGTGGCGAGCCTGGTGCCAGCGAGGCGAGCAGCCAAAATTAACCCCGTGCGTGCATTGCGGGCTGAGTAAGCCGTATGTTCACGCTGAAAATTCTTTCGTTGTGCCGGGCGCGAACCATGGGCTACCTTTCATAGAAGCGGTTGAGTGCCCGTCTTTCCCCATGCAATCCGGGCCAGTTCGCCGTTGATTCTGACAACGAATGAGGTCACGGATGAGAATCGGGTTCCCTGGGGCAGCTGCAGTGCGGCTTGTGCTGGCAGTCATCTGTGCCGGCGCGTTGGCGCAGGTGGGCGACAATGCGGCCACAACAAGCGATCAGGCGCGCGGTCAGCAATGGTGGGCGCATGTGCGCGTGCTGGCCGATCCGGCGATGAGAGGCCGTCTCACAGGTAGTCCTGAATTCCTGAAGGCCGCAGCCTACGTGGTCGATGAGTTCAAACAGTGGGGACTAAAGCCTGCGGGCGTGAACGGCACCTGGTATCAGCCTGTGCACTTCGACGTGGAGCGCGTGATCGCGGAAAAGTCGTCGCTGGCACTCGTGGCGGATGGAAAGGATTCGTCGCTGGTGATCGGCGATGATGCGATTCTTGGTACGCACTTGCAGCAGCCGGCGAGCATCGATGCGCCGCTGGTGTTCATCGGATATGGTCTCAATCTGCCCGAGTCCGGCTATAACGACTTCGACTCGAAGGAACTGCCGAAGGCTGCCCTGAAAGGGAAGATCGTTGTGGTAGTGAATGGCGGTCCCGCTGATTTGCCGGGGCCGTTGAAATCGTACGCGCGCACTGCACCGATGATTCGCGCGATTCGCGCAGCTGGTGCGGTGGGACTGATCTCGATTCCTACGCCCAAGTCGATGGACTTCGGATGGCAACGCATCGCATCCAGTTCGAGCCAACCGGGCATGCGGCTGGCGGCGATGGAGGGGGATGAGGCTGTTGGCGAGCGGCATCCGGCACTGGCCGACGATCACGGCGAATTATTTACAGCTATGTTCAATCCGGCACAGGCCGAGAAGCTCTTCGAAGGTAGCGGTCACAGTTTTGCGGATATCCTGGCGCTCGCCGATGCGCAGAAGGCGCTGCCGCGCTTTGCTTTGACGAAGAGCGTGCGCGCGTCGGTGATGACCGAGAATACGCACGTCGATTCGCCGAACATTGCGGCGGTGCTGGAAGGCGCTGACCCTGCGCTCAAATCGCAGTACGTCGTCGTTTCGGCGCACTTGGATCATCTTGGAGTGGGTGAGCCGATCCATGGCAAGACGATTTATGCGGGAGCGATGGACGATGCATCCGGCGTTGCAACTGTGCTGGAGACGGCGCACGCGTTAAGTCGCGGAGAGCGGCCGAAGCGATCCGTTCTGTTCCTGGTGTTCACCGCGGAGGAGAAGGGACTGCTGGGTTCGCGCTACTTTGCAGGTCATCCGACGGTTCCGTCGGACAGCATCATTGCCGACCTGAATCTTGACATGTTCATGCCTATCTTTACGCTGAAGAAACTCCACGTGCAAGGACTGGAACAATCGACGCTGGGAGATGCAGCGCGGGCGGTCGGCGTAGCGCATCACATCGAGATTGCCGGCGATCCCGAGCCGGATCGCAACTCCTTTGTGCGCACCGATCAGTACAGCTTTGTGCAGGCGGGTGTACCGGCGCTGGCGATGAAGTTCGGCTGGACCGCAGGATCGCCGGAGTACAAGGCGTGGCGCGCATGGCTGGCGGAGCGGTATCACTCGACGGATGATGACCTGAATCAACCGGTGGATCTTGTAGCGGCGGCGCAGTTCAATGCATTCTTCGCGGATCTGGCGCGGGCAGTGGCGAATGATGGAGGGCGTCCGCATTATCTGGGGACGAGTTTCTTCAGGCGGTTTGAAGTTGGGCAGTGAGTTGGCAAGTGGTCAACTCGCGGTCAGATGAGCTGATTTGGTCTCGAGCGCAGTCATCTATGGGGCTAGCCCTGACTCAGAAGGGTGAAGATTGGGTTTCGTGGTATCCCACCCATGCCGCGAAAGAACTGCGTCATGGATGGGGCACCCAGTTTCGAATTGAAACCTTGATTGCTACTCACCGCGCAGCGCCTGCATCGGGTCGATCGACGCAGCGCGCAGAGCCGGCAATGTTGATGCCACGACGGTTAAGAGCAAAACGCCGATAGCTGCAAAGGTCATCACGAGCGGGTCGAAGGGGCTGACGCCAAACAGCATGGATCGCAACAGCCCCGAAGCCGCTGCGGCGCCTGCCAATCCAATGACACAACCGATGGCGGCAAGCTTTGCGCCGGACCCGATGACAAGGCCCACGATCGCGGAGCGCTGCGAGCCCAGGGTCATGCGAATTGCCATCTCCTGTATACGTGAGGCGACAGAGAAGGCGATGACGCTGTAGATGCCGAGCACCGCAAGCAGCACCGCAGCAACGGCAAAACTCGAGATGAGCACGGTGTTGAATCGCCGCGATGACTCGGACTCGGAAACCACCTGCTCCATCGTCTGCACCTGTGTGAGGGGAAGCAGTGGATCGATAGAGCGAACCGTGGCGCGAAGAGCATTCTCCATTTGTTCGGGCGGAACGGCGGAGCGAAGCGCGATGTAGCCGCCGTTGCCGTTGAGGTCTCCCGGCTGGGCGAGCGTGCCGACGGCGTCTTCTTGCTGGTCGACGGGCATGTAGTACTGTTTGGTCGCCGGATTGTCTGGAGAGAGGAGTTGGGTGTCAGAAACCTCACCCACCACCGTTAGCCAAGGCGTCTGCATCTGCACCGTGCCGATGCGGATGCGTTTGCCGATGGGGTCCTGGCTGGGCCAATAGTGCTCTGCGAATTCATGATTGACGATCACGACGAGCTGTGTGCCCGCATGGTCGGCTTCGGTAAAGAAGCGTCCGCGCAAAAGGCGAATACCCATCGCCGGAAAGAAATCGCCAATAACCTGGGTCACTGTCGAGAGGTTCATGCTCGCGCCTGGCGGAGCAACATATCCATCGACGACGAACGTCTGATTGTTGTGAACACCCTGTGAAGGCAACATGCTGGTTAGTCCAACAGAGTGGACACCGGGAAGTTGGCGGAGCTTGAGCAACAGTTCGCGGTTGAAGGTGTCGATCTGCGACTGTTTGGAGTACTGCAACTGGGGCAGCGCATACCCTGCCGTGGTTACATGTTGCGGAGTGAATCCGAGATCGACAGCGCGCATCTTGTCGAAGCTGCGCAGCAGCAGCCCGGACGCGGTAAGGAGAACGAGTGCGATTGCGATTTCGGCCACCACGAGCGTGGACCGCAAGCGCGCATGGCCTCCGCCGGCACTACCGGTGCGACCGCCTTCTTTCAGATTGCTGTTTACGTTTGTACGGATCGCAGCAAAGGCTGGGGCGAGTGCGCAAACCAGTCCGGTGACGATGGCCAATCCCAGCGCAAAAACGATCACCTGCCAGCTAAGCGAAATCTCATTGACGCGCGGCAAGGTTTCGGGAAGCATGCTTTTGCCGACGCGAAGTGCGAATGCGGCGAGGATCAGTCCGAGTATCCCGCCGCCGACGCTGAGTAAAAGGCTCTCAATTATGGCCTGGCGAACGAGAGCCGAGGCCCGGGCACCCAGGGCGAGACGAACTGCAACTTCGCGTTGACGGCGAATCGCGCGGACAAGCATCAACCCGGCGAGGTTAAAACATGCAATCAGCAGCACAACAGCAACTGCGAGAAACAGGATGCGTAGAAGAGATCGCGATTGTTGTACAGTTTCATTTTGCAAGGGGCGCACCAGTGCGTTGATGTGGAGATTACCCATCATCGCCGGGTATCCGCGCATGATCTCCTGAGCTACGCGGTCTGCATCGCTCTGGGCCTGCGAGGGCGAGACGCCGGGCTTGAGACGCCCGATCATTTGATAGCTCCAGTTAGCCGCGGCCGCTGTCACCAGTTCTTCGGGTGCGAAACTCATGGGCACCCAAAGTTCTGAGCGATTCAATTGTCCGGGGATGAGTGGGAATTCAAACCCGCGGGGCATGACGCCAATGACGATGTAGGGTTTGCGGTCGAGCAGGATCTTGGTTCCGAGGATATTGGCATCGGCATGGAACCGGTTGCGCCATGTCGCGTCGCTCAGTACCACTACCTGCTGATGGTGCTCGTCTTCCTCTGTGGTAAACACGCGGCCAAGTTCGGGAGCGACTCCAAGCGCACTGAAGACGCCGGCGGTAAGGCGAGAGGCATTCACTTGCGCGGGGTCGCCAGTGCCGGACAGTTCGTAGCCTGCGCCCTGATACCCACCAAGAGCGGTGAAGCCGTGCGTGTCGCTCGTGTAGGCCTTGATATCCGGTACCGTCACCCCGACTTCATCGCCACCACCACCAATCTCAATACCTTGCAAGTGATCGGAGAGCACCACCAGGCGATCGGGATCGGGGAAGGGCAATGGACGCAGCAGGACTCCTTCGACGATGGAGAAGATCGCGGTGGTGGCGCCGATGCCGAACGCGAGCATGAGGATGGCGGTGATGGTGAAGCCGAGCGACTTCTGCAATTGGCGGAGGGCAAACTTAAGATCAAGAAGGATTTTCTGCATGCACTTCCTCGGTGGACCGTCCAACAATGGCAGAGCACGTAACGAGCCAAATAATCTAACCCCTAATTTGAGCAGCATCAATGGGTTGGGGATGCCAGCTCCCTCCGGGACAAACGTAAAATTGTTCACCGGGCCATTGAAGTGTCCGGAAACGGACGACAGTGCAGATCGCGTGCCCGAACTCTTCATGCGGGGACGATTCAGATCGCTGAAACGGCGAATTGCGAACGCGCGATGAATCGTTGGTGAATCCCTCGTGAAACGGAAGAAACCTTAAGACTGCATTAAGAATTGACGACCTAGTCTGCGATCAGGCCCCCAGTTTTATGTCTCGAGGGTAAGGAGAGCCATGCGCAAACTTTGGTTGAGTTCTGTCCTGTTGATTTGCTTTCTGACGGCGACGCACGCATTCAGTCAGTCCGGAAAGGGAGTCATCGAAGGTGTGGTCAAGGACCCAGCGGGCGCAGTCCTGCAGGGCGCCAAGATCGAGATGAAGCCGCAGCTCAGGCCGATCACGACCAATGGCCAGGGTGAATTCACCGTTACCGACGTTCCTGCCGGCACGTATGTCGTGACGGTCACATATGTCGGGTTTGCTCCATACACAGGCAGCTTAACCGTAGTGCCAGGCCAACCTGTTCACTTTGACGCGAAGCTCAAGGTTGCGTCGGCAGCCGATCAAGTTGAGGTAACGGCAGACCGGCCGCACGGTGAGGCGGAGGCCATCAACCGCACCCTTGCAGCCGAGAACATTCTGCAGGTGCTGCCGGCAGATGTCATCACTTCGTTGCCGAACGCGAACATTGCCGACGCGCTTGGCCGCATGCCGTCAGTCTCGATCGAGCGCGACGAAGGCGAAGGCAAGTACGTGCAGATTCGCGGAACAGAACCGCGCCTCAGCAACACGATGGTGGATGGCGTGTCGATTCCATCACCGGAATCAGGGGTGCGCCAGATCAAGCTCGACACCATCGCGTCCGATCTTGTGGACTCCGTCGAAATCAACAAGACTCTGCAGGCGAATATCGATGCGGACGGAATTGGCGGATCGGTGAACCTGGTGACCAAGACCGCGAGCGACACGCCCACGATCGCACTTTATGGAGTGGGAGGTTATACACACATCATTGGAGGTCGCGAAGTCGATCAATTTGGGGGAACCGTCGGAAAGCGGTTCCTCGCAGACAAGAAGGTGGGGGTGCTTCTGGGTGGTACCTACGATTACAACGGGCGTGGCATTAACGATATCGAGCCAGTGCCGACTGTCGGAGACGCATCGCCTCACTACGACAGCATGGATTTCCGCGACTACATCTACAACCGCAGCCGCTGGGGCGGCACGGGCAGCATCGACTACAAGCTGGGCGAGGGCTCTGAAATCTCCCTGCGTGGTCTCTACTCCAATTTCCGCAATTGGGGCAACAAGTGGGTATTTACGATGAACGATGGGGCGGCTCCGCAGTACAGCCAGGACTGGCGCCGTCCAAACATGGCCATCGGCAGCCTGAATCTAGAAGGCAAGCATCTCTTCGGTTCCAATACGATTCTCTGGAACGCTTCTGTTGCGCGCTCACGCTCGCTGAGCGGCAGCGGCGGAGCCAACTATCAATGGATGGGCGACCCCAACGTGCAGTGCACGAACGTCCCGGGGGTTAGCGTCAATCGCCCGGGTTGGACAGGCTGTGTCGGCAGCGCGGCAACGGGTGCCGACAATGGCTTTGACCGAAACAATTACGGCTTCACTGAATTCGACTACCCAACTTTTGGAGAGAGTGCTCAACTCAACCTCGAGGCCTCCGGCTCCTATGCCCGCCAATACCACTTCGGGAGCCGCTATGGCACCCTCGAGTTCGGCGCAAAGATCCGCAACGCCCACAAGTTCGACAACACCTACAACGAATCCTGGTGCACCGATGACTCCTGCGGCGGCTCGGGGCCCATCTCTGTTGCTCAGCATCCGGAGTGGTATGGCACATTCAGCGACCCTGTCTACTATGACGGAACGTATGGCGGCAAATACCCTGCCATCACGGATTGGGGCAAGTTGAAAGGCTGGGTGCAAAACAACGAGAGTCAGTTGTTTTTCGTCGGCGGCCCCGGAGTTAATTCAAACAACTACGATCTCATCGAGCGCATTCCCGCGGGCTACGTGATGAACACCCTCGAACTTGCAAGCCGTGTGCGCCTGGTTGCGGGGCTGCGCGTTGAAGCCACGCATGTCGACACCACCAGCTTCGACGAAACCGCGAACACGCTTTCGTACAAGGCCGGCGGAGACTACACCAACATCCTGCCAAGCGCCTCGTTGCGCTTCGCGCTCGACAAGGACTCTGATCTGCGCCTGGTATACGGCCGCGGGGTCTCACGGCCCGACCCGCAGGATATTTCAGCCGCGGTTAGCCAGCCGACATTGAATCAAACCCCGGTCACCATCAGCATCGGAAATCCCAACCTGAAAGCAGAGCTGGCGAACAATTATGACCTGCTCTACGAGCGAAGTTTCAGCCATACCGGTTTGCTGCAAGTGGGCTACTTCTACAAAGACCTCACGGAACCGATCGCCTACGAGCAGTTCTACTCGACGGCAAGCTTTCCTCATGTTCCTGCAGGAACGAACGTGCTGGTGACGCAACCCATCAACGCAGGCAGCGCCTACGTGCAAGGTTTTGAGATTGGCTTCGAACAGCGCATGGCCTACCTGCCGAGCGTGATGGGCGGATTGGGCATCTCAGCAAACTACAGCCACACTTCTTCAGCGGCTCGCGACTTGCCGGGGCGCAGCGATCAGCCTGCGCTGCTGCGCGACGCTCCCAATACATGGAACATCAGCCCGACGTACGACACGAAGCGGTTTTCGATGCGCATCGGCATGACCTACGACGACGCGATGATCTACCAGTACCAGTGGCAGGACGGCGCGGATTCTGTCGGTGTGAAGGGGCCTGCGGGCGACAACTATCTCTATGCGCACTATCAATTCGATACGCAGGCAAGCTACAACCTGCCCGCCGGTCTGCAGATATACGCGTACGGTTTGAACCTGAACAACGAGGTCTTCGGGTTCTTCAATGGCAGCCCGCAGTATGTAGTGCAGCGCGAGTATTACCACCCAACCTATGCCGGCGGAATTCGCTGGAACATCCGCCACGAGTAGAGGTGAAATAGTGAACAGTGAACAGTGGACAGTGAACAGGGTTGAGTGATCAGCGTGAGTTTCTCGTGAAGCTCAAAGACCCACGGCTTCTAACCGTGGGTCTTTTTCTTTCGGTGCTGCTGATGCGCACGCGGTGGCCTCTTTAGAATCCTAGAACTAGGATCAAGAGCGGGGACTAGATTATTTCCATTCGCGCCACAGCGCTACGCCGCCCAGAAGCCCTGCCTCGTTTGAAACGATTTCAATATTTTTGCCGGGCTTGAAGTCGATCTTCTTGGTGTTGCCGCCGCCCAGGTAGAGGTGATCCCAGTTGAATAGCTTGGCGGTCTGCTCGATCGCTTCCTCCAGCAACCTGTTCCAGCGCTTCTTGCCGTACTTGTCGAGGCCGCGCCTGCCCAGGTAGTCCTCGTACTCGCGGTCTCTCTTCCAAGGGTGATGGCCGAGTTCCAGACCGGGGCACAAGCGCCCGTCAGTAAACAGCGAGGAGCCGAGGCCGGTGCCCAGCGTGATCGCCAACTCCACACCGTCTCCCTTGATGGCGCCATAACCTTGGACGGCTGCATCATTCGCCAGGCGCACCGGCTTCTTCCAGCGCTTTGCGAGCTCTTTTTCCAACGGAAACCCGTACCACAGGGGATGAAGATTCGCGGCTGTGTAGGTGACGCCTTTCTTGACTACGCCGGGAAATCCAACCGAGACGCGATCGAAGTCAGCGGGTATCAGGGCGTGCAGCGCGTCCAGGCCCTTGAGCACGGCTCTTGGCGTGGGAATGGCGGGCGTCACCACGCGCTGGCGGTCGCACACGGGGCGGCCCTTGGCGTCGACCAGCATCGCCTTGAGTCCGGAGCCGCCAATATCGATGCACAGGGTGATGGGGTTGGAGGTTTTGGACGAGGCGCTGCGCGCAGGTGAGGCGGCCGTTAGAGTCTTGGTGGTCATCAGCAGGAATTGTACTGAAAAGCAGGGAGAAGGGAATAGGGAGTCAGGAATAAACAATCTTTGAGAAGACTTTGCAGAGCAACTTACGCACAGAGGGTCGGGTCGGGGTGACCGCTACACTGGAGGTTGCTTCCAATGCCTGCTTTTTGCGAAGTCGCGCTGCCGGTGCCGCTCGATCGCACGTTCACCTACGCCTTACGCGATGGCGACCAGGTGTCGCGCGGCGCGCGCGTGATTGCGCCTTTTCGCAACGAAAAGCTTATCGGCGTGATCACTGCGACCGACGTGGCCGCGCCAACGGAATTCGAGGCAAAGTACCTGGAAGCCGTGCTCGACGACGAGCCACTGCTGAGCGAACACCTGCTCGCGCTCGCCGAGTGGATTGCCGGCTATTATCTCGCACCCCTGGGCGAGGTGCTGCGAGGCATGCTTCCCCTGATGGCCGAGGTGAGGCGCGTGGTCTACTACCGCATCACGGATTTGGGGCGCGATCTACTGGCGGGCAGCCTCGACGGAGATGGCGCAACCCACAACTCCAGTTCTTCGCCGAAGAAGAACAAACAGGCGCGAATCGACAAGCAGAATCTGGAGTGGCGCGTTCTTGAGCGCCTTGCTTCGGGGGGCCCGGTCAAAGTGTCAACGCTGCGCACGGCTACGGCCGCCAGCTTACCTGTGCTGGCCGGATTGCTTCGCAAAAAATGGATTGCCCGCGAGACTGCAGCGAGCGAGAGGGATGCGCGCCGCACCGAGCGCTTCGCCGTCCTCATCGAGAATGCGCGTCTGCCATCCCTGACAAAATTGCAGCAGGCCATTCTCGCCGAGCTTGCTGCCAACAACGGCGAACTTCCGCTGGCCGATTTGCGGCGCCGCGAACTGCCGTCCTCCACGCTTCAGACGCTTGTTCGTCGCGAACTCGTGCGCATCGAGGAACGGCCGGCTGCTTTTCGGCTGGGTGGCATCGAGGCTCCAGCGGGCCCCCTCATGCTCAACGAATCTCAGCTCGACGCCGTTGCCTCCATCGTTTCGAAGCTGGGAGGATTCCATACCTTTTTGCTCCACGGCGTGACGGGGTCGGGGAAGACGGCGGTGTATCTCAAGGCTATGCAGCGTGCGCTTGATCGCGGCCAGTCCGCCATCTTGCTGGTGCCGGAGATCGGGCTGACTCCGCAGACGGTTGGCCTGCTTGATGCAGCCTTTGGCGAGCGCGTGGCGCTGCTGCACTCGGCCCTCACCCCTGAAGAGCGCACAGAGCAGTGGCGCCGTATCCATCGCGGGGATGCGCCTATCGTCGTTGGCACACGCTCAGCGATCTTCGCTCCCGCTCCCAATCTCGGGCTGATCCTCGTTGACGAGGAGCACGATCAAAGCTACAAGCAGGAGGAGACGCCACGCTACAACGCCCGCGACGTAGCTGTGATGCGCGCCAAGCTGGCGAACGCGGTTGTGGTGTTGGGTTCGGCAACGCCCTCCCTGGAAAGCTGGCAGAACACGGTGCAGGGCAAGTACACACGCATTGAGATGAACGATCGCGTCATGAACCGGCCATTGCCTGTGGTGGAGTTGATTGATATGCGCCGCGAGTTCCAGGAGACCGGTCAGGATCAGCTCTTCTCGCGCTCTCTGGTTGACCAGACACGGCAGGCTCTGGAACGGAATGAGCAGGTCATCATCCTGCTCAATCGCCGCGGCTACTCGTTTGCAGTCATCTGTCGTGCGTGCGGGCAAAAGCTTGAATGTCAGAACTGTGCGATCGCGCTCACCCATCACAAACCTTCGGATGATGACGGCCTGGCGCGCGCGGGGCAGCGCCTTGAGTGCCACTATTGTGGATTCAAACGCACGGTACCATTGAAGTGTCCAAACTGCGAGAGTGAACATCTCTACTACCTCGGCGCGGGATCGCAGCAGGGCGAAGAGAGGCTCACCGGAATCTTTCCTGGCGCGCGCATCGGTCGGATGGATCGCGATACGGTGCGCGGGCGGCATGACTTAGAGCATCTGCTGGCCAGGCTGCACTCGGGCGAGATCAACCTGCTGGTCGGCACGCAAATGATCGCCAAGGGGCACGATATTCATGGCGTAACTCTTGTGGGAGTTGTCGGTTGCGATCATGCGTTGTCGATGCCGGATTTTCGCGCCGCCGAGCGCGTCTTTCAGCTGATGACGCAGGTTTCAGGTCGTGCAGGTCGCGGAGAACTGCCGGGGCGCGTCGTGGTGCAGACGTACTATCCGGATCACTATGCCGTTGTTGCGGCAAGCACGCACGACTATGCAGGCTTCGCCGAGCGCGAGCTGAAGTATCGCCGCTGGATGCACTATCCGCCCTTCGGTGTGCTCGCGAATGTTCTGATCCAATCGGAAAAACTCGAAGAGGCCGCCGGCTGGTCAGCAGAGATCGGTACGTGGTTCCAGAAGACTGCGCCCGAAGGCATTCGCGTGCTCGGCCCCTGTACTGCGCCGATTGCGCGCATCAAGAATGTCTATCGCTTCCATCTGATTCTGAAAGCGGCCTCGCGCAAGGCGCTGAATGCGGCGCTTCGCGGCGCGCTGGCGCATGCAGAGGAAGCCGGTATTCCACGCCGCAACGTCGTGGTAGACGTTGACGCCCAGCGGCTGATGTGAGGTTGGTGTTCCGGCACATGAGTCGGGATTCGTCACATTCCACTCCGCCAGCATCGCGCTAGGATCTCTTCGCCACGTTGAGGTGCGCAATGGAATACGTCAATGCGTTCAAAGGCAAAGAAAACCCACCGACACAGGCCGAAATTGCTGCGGCTCTCGGTCCCGCCGTGAAGCTATGGAATGAATTCATCAGGTGGATGAAGGATGAAGAAGGAGTTGCCGGTCAGGAGTGGAAGGGAATTGTCGTAAAGAAGTACGGCTGGAGCCTGCGCCTCAAACAGAAGAGCCGCAATATCGTCTACCTCGGCCCGGGGGAAGGCTGCTTCATGGTGTCGTTTGTGTTGAGCGACAAGGCGGCCAAGATTGCGAGGGAGACGAAGCTGCCAAAAGCCGTCGCGGAAGTGATTGCAGCGGCGCCACGGTATCCGGAAGGGACCGGAGTTCGCCTGCTGGTGAAGCGCGCCGCCGATTTGCGCCCAATTCAAAAGATCGCCGCGATCAAGCTGGCGAATTGATGCAGGCTCCCAGCGGGACGCAAGCCTCAATCGGCCATCGCGATAGCATCGGAAGCACAGCATAGCCCGCGGTAGTGCAACCGTCGGTCCTGACCGAGTAAGTTCAGGCGCTCGGAGTGGTTGTTCCCGTTTCCAACGTATGGAGTTCTTTACCGGGCTTGAAGCGCACGGCTTTTCCGGGTGTGATGCTAACTTCAGTCCCAGTGCGGGGATTGCGTCCGATCCCGGTCTTGCGGGCGCGAACGGAGAACACACCAAAGCCGCGCAATTCAATGCGTTCGCCAGCTGCGAGGGCTTCTTTTAAGCCTTCAAACACGGTATCGACCGCCGCTTCGGCCTTCGTACGGGGTAGGCCTGTGCGCTCGATCACATGGTGCACGATGTCTTGTTTAATCAAAGCGGTCACCTCTCTAGCGCGACTGTTCTCGACTGTACCACGCCCTACCGGACTGATGGTACAGCCTTTGCCCCATTTGTGGAACATCGCCCAGAGGATTTTTACATTGGGTGACGAGGAAGGCAGGGTCAAAACCTACCCGCCGCAAGTGTTCCGGCTCACAGCTTGAGCGGATTCGACCGCCTTGACCGCTGCGAAAACCGCCCTTTGTGACTTTAGAGATAGGGCAGTTGGCTTTCCTATGCGCTAAGGCCTATACGAAACAGTCACTTTGCCGGATACTGTTATTTCAGGGTAACCAGTACCACGATGCCATCGGTAACAACCGCCTGGCGAAGTGCAACAAAAGACAGGGGATGTATCCCGAGAGCCCCCGGCTGTTCATGCGGAGGGTTTTAGGGGGGCCGGCGAAAGCCAATCCACTCCCGTCGCTCGTTGAAGCCAGGCAAGGAGAGAGGCTCGATGTCCGCGATGTACAGCTTAGAACCAATCCGAATCGGCGTCGTCGCAAACGAACCGATGCGGCTCGAAGGCCTCACCAGCATCTTTGAGAATCATGCCAAGCCGGGAGAGACACCACTTCTTCCTGTCGTGGGTACGCTTGAAGAGCATCTGGACAATGAATCGATCGAATATGTGCTGATTGACTGGAGCAGTTCCTCCAAAAAGCTTGGTGTGCTGGAAGGCATTCGTCGCAAGCGTCCCAACCTCCGCATGGTCGTCATCGGTCCCGACAGCAACGAGCAGGTCATGATGGACACGATCATCGCTGGCGCCCGCGCCTATCTTGACACCGGCGCTGGACCGCGTCTCGTGCGTGAAGCTCTAGACGTCGTGATTTCCGGCTCAATCTGGGCGCCGCGCAAACTCCTCTCCAAGCTTATCGACCGTCTACTCTCCGGGGATGACGCGAGTGTCACGAGTCCGCGTCCGCATCTGACCGCTCGCGAGGAGCAGGTTTTGCAGCTGCTCCTGCTTGCCCGCTCCAACCGGGAGATCGCGCACGAACTCGGAATTGAAGAACGCACGGTCAAGGCACACGTGGGCAAGCTCATGCGCAAAGTCGGCGCGGAAAACCGGATTGAGCTCTCCATGAGAGCGCTCCACGGGTCGTACAAACCGTCGCCACAACCAATCCATCTGGCAGAAGCTGTCACAGCCTGACGAAGCGTAAGAGTCTCGCTAGTAACTAGAAAAATACCCACACGAGAATTACTAAAAGTGTAAAACCTTAGTACTCTTGTGCCATTTCGGAACATTACTAATAATCATTTCAGAAACAACGCAGATCTGGGGAAAGGAGTTCCCAGGCACCATGTGACCATGAGGCCTGTGAACTCCTCTTTTTTCTTTGCTGCGACATTTCCGTTCCGCACGATTCCGCCTGTAAATCTCACCCGCAGCCCGCTCATCCGCAACTGTATTTGTTGGCGGAGTTCGATAAAGCACGTGTAATCGGCTTGATGCAGCGACTCGAATTCCTTCCCTCCTGTGCATCGTCTGAGCGCGGCAATGCTGTAGGCTGAAGCCGGATGGTGTTGCACTCCGATGTTCCTCTACCTGAAACCCGCGGGCGAGTGCGCGACTTCCGGCTCTCAGCGCTGTCCTAGATGAAAGCAGCCAACTGGCCGCGCAATCCCTGTGCGGGAAAAATTGAAAGGACTCCCCGTATGAAGAAATTGATTGCTTCCCTCTGTCTTTGTTTCCTGGCTACAGGAGCAGCCAACGCTGCGTCGTCGAAATCGGACCTTGAAGATCGCATCCAAGCTGCAAAAACCGTTCTCGATCAAATCATGCAGGCAAAGGACAGCACGATCCCGCTGAACATTCTGGAGCAGGCAACCTGCGTGGGCGTAGTGCCCGGCATGATCAAGGGCGCGTTCGTATTCGGAGCGCAATACGGACAGGGCATCGTCACCTGCCGCACCGGCCATGGTTGGAGCGCGCCGGTATTCATCCGCATGGCGGGCGGTTCATGGGGCTTGCAGATTGGCGGCCAGTCCACCGACCTGATCCTCGTGGCGGTGAACAATCGCGGATTTCAGGATCTGCTCAAGAGCAAATTCAAAATCGGCGCCGACGCCTCTGCCGCAGCGGGTCCAGTGGGACGCGCGGGACAGGCAGCCACCGATTGGAAGATGAATGCCGAATTGCTGAGCTATTCGCGCAACAAGGGACTCTTCGCGGGTATCAGCCTCGACGGCACCAGCGTCTCGCAAAACAAGGACGATACCGAAATCTTCTACGGCGCTCCGCAGGATTTTCAAAATGTGCTGAAGGGCAATGTCGGCGTGCCGCCGGGCGCCGTCGAGTTCGTTCGTGCAGTGGCGCACTACTTCATGCAAGCGAAGCACAACTGATAGCACTTAGCACTGCACATGGCACAACGAGGGGCGGCCTCAAATTGGGCCGCCTCCATTTTTTGCGTCCGCGTCCGAATCCTGTCGTCCGGCAGAGGCCCAACCAAATGTCCTAAACTTGAGTTTGCCTCAAACGATGCAGCAGACCCTCGAATATTGGCTGGTAGTCGCGGTTACGCGCGTCCTCGGCCTGATGCCGCGCTGGCTTGCACGCCTGCTTGCAGACGGCCTGGCTTGGTGCGTATTTCACTCAATGGGCCGCCTGCGACGCGTGGGCGAGCGGAATCTCTCGCTCGCGTTGCCAGATCTGCCTAAGAGCGAACAAAGCAGAATCCTGCGCTCTGTCTATCGTCACCTCGGTTGGCAACTTGTCGAATTCTGCCGCATGCCTCGCTATACAAGCGAGAACACGCAGGGCTGGATTCAAACCGACGGTCTTGAACACTATCTCGCCGCAGAAGCACTCGGTAGAGGAGTACTGGTGCTCACGGGGCACCTGGGCGCGTGGGAGCTTTCCAGCTTTTACCACTCGCTGATGGGTCACCCCATGGGCATGGTCATTCGACGGCTCGACAACCGCCGTCTCGACGAATTCGTCAACGGCATCCGCTGCCTGCACGGCAACCGGGTTCTCCACAAAGACGACTTTGCACGCGGCCTGCTGACCGCCATGCACGAGGGCGGTGCTGTCGGCATCCTCATGGATACCAACATGACGCCGCCGCAAGGCGAATTCGTAAAATTCTTCGGGATCGATGCCTGTACAGCGTCGGGACTCGCGCGGGTCGCGCTCAAAACCGGCGCGGCCGTCCTGCCTGGCTTTATGTTGTGGGAGCCGGCGGGAAAGAAGTACGTTCTCCGCTTCGGCCCCCAAATACATCTCTCCGAGACCGGCCATACGGAGACCGACGTTCTTGCTGCCACCCAGAAATGCAACGATGTGCTCGAGTCCTGGATCCGCAGCTATCCTGACCAGTGGCTTTGGATTCATCGGCGCTGGAAGACCCGCCCTCCCGGCGAACCTTCGCTTTATTAGGACGACGACGTCGCCGCTCAACGCTCTTGCGCAGGAAAACGCCTGCTTCGCATAAGATTCAGGCAGGATTCGCAACGCATCACGAGGACGCGCTGATGGAACTTGACTTGAAGAGCGCAAGCATTCTCCGCGCGCTGATCTATCCGATCCAGTTCGACCGGGAACCGGTGGAGGGCATCAACCGTGTTCTCAAAATGGTCGTCTTTGCAGATCACTTGAAGCTGAAGGTGCCTGACGTCATCGCCGCGATCGACGCTGGCCTCGCTAGCAATGCCAGTCTAAGTGAACTCATCCCGCAAGGGCACAGTGAAGCTGTAATTCGCAGCTTCCTGGCCGCCTTGCGTACGCGCCTGGAGTCCGAGACACCTATGGCGCGACCCTGACGATTTATCGCGGAAGGATTTGAAACTGCTGGATTGCAATTTTTGGAGCAAGGAATCGGTGCTCGATATCGGGAAGAACCAGGACCGTGATTTCGTTAAATCTGCGAACTTTTGAGTCGAGTGGCACCGCGAAGCGAAGGGTTTCTGATACGGGCATCGACTTGTATGAAAAGTGTCCTGGCTGCGTCGATTCGAGGGGTTTCGAACCAAGGTAAAGGGTTGGCTTTTTCCGGGAAGCTTCATCGCCCAGCAGAACGCCGAGCGCAATGAGGCCTGCATGGTTGTCGCGATTTTCAACCTCAACATCGATCTCGCGACATCGGTCAAGCGGGATTGCTCTAGGAAGTTCCTGGTGCGCGTCCATCAATAGAGGAAACGAGTTGGTCACTTCGATATTCAACGCGAGTGGAGTTCCGTGTGCCTTGTGGGCGTTTGGCCCCGGAGTTTCATCGGGAGGCTGAACATAGCGATAGACGCCATCGAATCGAATCACAAGAGGCTTGCTCGTTCCCGGGGCAAGAAACGGGTCAAAGGATTTGACCGGAGGAACGATGTCCTTCTTTTCGGGAAATGGCCATAGGATCAGGCTTTCGTAACCACTGAGTCCGGATGCGGAATTCTTTTTTTTATTGGCGTCGGCGTCTTTGCCGGTTGCGCCTTTCTCGGCCGCATTGAGAGCAGCTTGTGCGATGAGGTTTCGGTGGGCGATGCCGTCAAGGAGAGCCCACATCGTCACCAACATCGCGGGAATCGCAACAAGGGCAAGTCGCAGGGCCGCTCGCCGGTAAGTTTCTCTGTTTGCAGAAGGCTGGCTTCGTGGGGCGGTCCTTTTCCAGGCAAAGACTGCCGCACTGGTTGCGAGAAATGCCGCCGCGGTCCAGTTTGAGCGGGTTAAAAGCGCAGCTCCTGCTGCGAAGAGTCCGATCGCAATGATGTAACCGTGTGGTTCCACCGGTGCTCGGTAGAGCGATTCCGCGAAAAGGTCATTGTCGTAGCTGCTGAAGTCGGCCGAAGACAGAGCTGGTGCGAAAACACAATAGGTCACACTCCGCAGACCGGAGGCGAGCGCAAACGCGGCGATCATCGCGACTGCGGCCGTGAATGGCGAAAACTGGTCCGACAGCAGCATCATCGACGGCATCCATATCCAGCCGGCGGCGCATACCAGCGCGAAAAGCGGGAAGGGCACGGGTGAGTTTTCAGGCAGCGGACTCGAAGGGTTCTTCCAGTAGAGCCAACTTCCTCCTACACCCGCAATCGCACCCAGGACGATCTGGAAGACTGATCGCACAAAGAGAGCAGAGAGCGTGGGCGCATGAATCTCGGGCAAACGGCAAAGCAGCATACCGGCAAGCATCGCGTTGATCAGGCCGGCGCACGCCATGAAGCCCAAGAACCGCTTGACGGTGTACGAATCCAACGTCGACTCAAGTTTGAGTGCAGTGGATTGAGTTGATGATTCAATTGAGAGCGAGTCAACTGGCAGGAGTCGGGATGTGTGCTTGGATTCAGGGATTGCATTCCAAAGCACGCACAACAGCGCTATGAAGTAGGGAAAGCGCATTACATCCGCCAGCATTCTGAAATCAGCAACCTGACCCCAGGGCGTGGTTGCAAGTGTTTCGTTGGCAAAAGGGAATGTCCAATCCAACATGCACACGGCGAACCAGGCCCCGAAGACCGGGGCGAAGACGAGCGGCGCCAAGAGAAACGCTTGCCTGATGTTCTTGCCATGAAAAGTTCTTCCGCAACTCGATAGCGTGAGAATGTAAACGAGTATCCCCATCCAGAGAAAAGCTGAATTAAGAATCAACCATCCCGCGAAGGCTGGGAGTATCCAAAAGCCACCCAAAATCTGCGAGATTCTCTCGAAAAATCTGGCGCTTTCAATTTCATCGATGAACACCTTCCAACCCGGAGCCAGCATTGACCATGCACACGCAAAGACCAGCAACGACAGGCGCGCGCGGAGACTCTTGAACCACGCGACTGCACAGGCGGTGACTACCTGGCGCCAGTACCAGCCATTCGAACGGCCCCCGCGGAAGACTTCGAGCAGATCGCCCGCGATCGCTTCATCGCGATCGCCGGAGGTCAAGTGCTCAATCATCCACGTTGCCAGCGACGGTGGCTCTACGCGCCTCATCCAATCTCCTACGACGCTTCCAATTTGAGATCTGGAATTGTCTGCCAGAGTCGCGTCAAAACGCTGCGCGTCTCGTGAACTTGCCTCAGACCCTCTCGCGTGATTCTGAAATAGCGCTTCGCTTTGCCGCCACGCTCTGGTGTCGGATCTCCAAGATTTGAAACCACCAACCCCTTCGCTTCAAGCCGTTCGAGCGCGGCATAGACGCTGCCTACCGAAACATCTCGACCACGGTGCCGCTCCAGTTCGCGGGAGATCGGCACTCCGTAAGCCTGGTCGCCAAGCTGAATCACGGCGAGAAGAAGCATCAACTCAAATTCTCCGAGATAACTTCGACTTGTCATTAATTCAACAATAGCGAAAAAATAGGGATTGTCAATGAATCTCTGTGCTCGTATTCGGGGAGGACATGATGCAACGTCGGATTTCTGGGCAAACGACGTGATCAAGCATCGCCATGCCCTCGTCAATCCGGGAGTCGCAAAATGCTTGGCATAGCCGAGAAGGGACTCCGGCTAGGGAACGAATGGGGAGTTCAGGGGCACCGGCATCATGGAGTGGACTTCAGCCCTTGGCGCCGGGATTCGCCGTCTGCTTTTCCACGTCGGACAACATCTTTTCAACCTGGTCTCTGGCAGCGTAGTCGGGGTTGGTTGCCAGCAGCTTCTTCCAGTCGGCGATGGCGTCGGCGCTGTCGTGTTTGCCTTCCCACTTGACCAGTCCGAGATTGAAAAGTGTGTTCGGATTTGTTGGAGCGTACTTGAGCGCCGTGTTGAACTCCGCAATCGCCTTGTCTGCGTCGCCGAGGTACCAGTAAGCGGTTGCCATATCGGTGCGCACAGCCGCATCGGATGGTTTCACCTGTAGCATGCGTCCGTAGTAATCCACGGCGACCGGATACAGCCGTGCGTCGTAGTACACGTTGCCGATGCTGGTGAGCAAATCCGGATTCTTCGGATCCGCATTCAGCTTCGCGATCAACGGAGCAGCCTGGTTGTCGGCCATCGCCTTCAACTGATCAGGGCTCGGCGCCTGCGACGCTGAGTTCGTGCTGCCTGCTGCGGCCGTTGGAATGACTGCAGCATTCGCGGTCTCGGTCAGTGCGGGATGATGTGTTCCGCGCATGACCCATCCGCCGGCGATTCCTGCCAAAAGGCAAACTGCCATCAAGGCCACGGCGCGCGACCGGGTCCACTGGTTTGGAAAAAGACTATTCGTGTCCATTGCTGCTTCGCGCTCCCTCAATCCCGTTTTGGTCGCCCATCATGGTCATCGCATCGGCCATCATTTTCAGCACCGTGGCTTTGCGTTCGGGGCTAAGCTGGGGATTCGTTTTGAGCAGGCGCTGCCAGGTTGCCAGCGCACCCTTGGCGTCGCCTTTGCCCTGCAGTTTGATCATGCCCAGATCGAAGAGGGCGTTCGCGTTTGTCGGCTGATCTTTGAGGGCGCGATTCAATTGCGTAATCGCACCATCGATATCTCCGTTGCGATAGAGACTTGAAGCCAGCTTTGTGCGAACGGCAACGTTCGTGGGGTCGGATTCAAGTGCGCGATTGTAGTAGTCGGCAGCTTCCTTGAATCGGTGTGTCGTGTGATACATTGCCGCGACTTGCACCAGCAGAGAAGTGTCATTGGGATTGCTCTTCAGTTTTTCAAGCAGCGGCGCTGCCTGCTTATCGGCCATCTGCCGCATTTCCTCAAGACCGGGATGATGTCCCGCGGGCTTTGCGGCTGCAGCTGTCGCAGCCTGCGGCGTGTTTCGCTGCGCGGGCGTTGTCGGCTGCGAACTGCGCAGGAGATATCCGACACCCAAGCCAGCACTCAGGCAGAGAGCCGCCATGAAGTAGACCTGAAGCGCCGGCAGAGTTGGTGCCTTCGGCAAGGTCGCGATTGATTCGTTGGTCATACCGTGAACTCCCGTGGCAGAGCCCGAGAATGCGTTCTCCTTGAACGGCCGCAACAAAGCAGCAAGCGATTCAGCAAGCACGTTGATCGCCGAACAGTGGCTGGATTGCGCCGATAAGGTTCATTAGCGAGTGAACGTGCGCCACGTTGTAGTAGAGCAAGATGTCAGGCTTGTGCGCGTGATGTAAATCACACGACTGAGAGTGAGCGGTTGCGAATGCGCCAAGTTGAATCACTGTCTGAGGGGTTTAGATTGAGCAATTTGTGACGGCTGTCACGAATGACGTGGGGCATTTCACCAATGCGGTGTGGGAGAACGCCCATCGGATGGTGGTGAATTTAGCGCACGCTTGTCGCCCGTACCATCCGGGAAACGCGCAACACACCTGCCGACAACGGATTACGAAGGTTGTACGAATTCGGGACAGCGGGGAAAGCAACGGCACAATACGTGCACATTCTGAAGGCAGTCTGAATTGAAAGCAAGAGACGCAACGTCGAGGCGACAGTTCAGACAGTTCGTGGGAGTGCGCACTAGGAGGCTCCACATAATGAAGAAAGTCCTTTTCATCGCTCTTTTGTTATTGGCATCCGCAGGTTTTGCGGCGGCCCAGATAGGAGCGGCACCATCGACTGACGTCCTGGGTGCCCACCTCAACTACGGCCGCGGCTGCGCGGCCTGTCATGCACCACACAGCGGCGTTTACGGAAACGGCAACGCCAAGACAGCCGACGCTTCTGCGGGTACCGTCGCTCTCTGGGGCGAGGATCTCGGCAGCCTGTATGGAAAGCCGCTCCAATTTGGCAGCACCAACGGCACCACCGGTTATCTGGAAACTCTGCCTACAAGTCTGACGGCCGGAACACCTGATGTCGCTGGCGTTCTCATGTGCCTTAGCTGCCACGACGGCAACTATGCAACGGGCGCCATGATGAAGAACAGGGTCTATGAAACGCTGCCTGCGACCTATGGAGGCTACAACGCGATTCCGACACTGCTCGCAAATGATGGCACTACCTCAGGGAACTACCTCAATGATCACCCGGTGGGTTTGAATGCGGTGATGGGTTGCGGCGGCCAATATAACTGGGATTGCACCATCAGTGCTGCCGGTGCGGTACAGATGACTGGCGCAAATTCCAGCAGGTTCGTCACGAACTATGGATTCTTCGTCAGCCCTGGAACCTATAACAACACGCCGGTTGTCTTGTGCACGACCTGCCACAACCAGCACTTGATGAACGTGGTGAAGGTAACCACCGGCACGAAGTCAGGTCTGCCGAGCGGGAACTACGCAACCATGTTCTTCATTCGCGCTCCTTATAACCCGGCGAGCGGCACGGCCGGCAGCAACCAGACGGCGCAGTTCTGCCGCCAGTGTCACGGTGGAGAAGCAAACGAGAGCAATGGCGGCACCGCGGTTACTACTTTCTAAATTCTTATGCATGAGGGGAGGGGACAGTACTTTCCCTCCCCTCCCTTTTAAACGGGGGTCAATTAAATGAAGTACACAGTTTCAACTATTGGATTTCTTCTCCTGGGGATGAGTGCGGCTTATGCGCAGGTCTCGTCACATGCACCCACCGTATTCAAGCAGGCTCCTACACAAGCTAGCGTGAAACCGGTGCCGGCAGTAGACAAGCCCGTTGCCCGCGTTAACGGAGCGATCCTCACCGACGCGGACCTGGTCCGCGAAGAGTACGCCATCTTTCCGTATGCCCGCCAACACAACGGAATCCCAAAAGAGTTTGAAAAGCAGATTCGTGATGGCGCGCTGAAGATGATCATCTTCGAAGAGCTCGCCTATCAGGAAGCACAGCATCGGGAACTGAGAGTTCCGGCGGCGAAGATGCAACGTGCTGAGGCAGATTTTCGCAAGCAATTCGCTACTCCCGAAGAGTACAACAACTTCCTCCAGAGCGACTTTCACGGCTCGCGGGAACTTATGCTGGAGAAGATTCGGCGTTCGCTTTTGATTGAAGCCTTTCTAAAGACCGAAGTCGAGGCAAAGAGTGTTGTGTCTCCCGCAGAAGTCCGGGGCTATTACGACAAGAATCCGGTGCGCTTCCATCACCCGCAGACATTCACTTTTCAGACGATCACCGTTCTGCCGCCGGCGAACGCGACAGAGGAGCAGTTGAAGGAAGCACGCACGCGTGCAGAGAATGCGCTCAGGCAAGCCAAGGCGACAAAGACCGCCGAGGAGTTCGGACTTCTAGCCGAAAAGATTTCTGATGACGACTATCGCGTGATGATGGGCCAGCACAAGCCACTCCCTGTCGATCAACTGGCGCCCCAGGTTGCGAAGGCGTTCAATTCCATGCACCCGAACGACATGAGCGGCCTGATCCAGGTGGAACAGGCGTACACGATTGTGCGGCTGCAGGCGCACACGCCCGCGGGACAGGCTTCATTCCTGGAAGTCAAGGCACAATTGCTAAAGGAACTTCAACAGACAAAGACGAACCAGATCCGTGCTGAATTGGATCAGCGGCTGCGCAAGAACGCAAAGATCGACGCACTGTAACCAGGCGAATGGAGCCTGGATTCAAAATCGGGCCTGAATCGAACGACTGACTTCAGACAACTCGGTAAGGATCGAGCAAGTGGAATCCGACACGAGATAGCTTAAGGATGGCATTGAGTGTTGCGGTCTTTTCAATATGCGCTGTGGATGACGATCGGGTTGTTGCTGATGGCGACTCCTGCCAGCGCGCAAATCCGTTTCGGCGAGACCAGCACCAGCGCCACGGGGACCATCTCTTCGGGTTACACCGCAAATTACGGTAATATGACGCCGTCAACCCACGGATGGACGTTCGGAGGCGCCGGCACCTTCACAGGATCGTTTCACAGCCCGAATTTTCTTTCCTATGACGTATCTCCCTATTTGAATCAGTCTCGAGCCAATTCTAATTTTCAGTCGATCTCCGACGCGAGCGGCGTCAACTTGAGTGCCAACATCTTTGCCGGAAGCAAGTTTCCTGGCGCGATCACTTATTCCAAGGCGTACAACACCGACGGCAATTATGCGGTTCCGGGGCTGGCCAATTTCGTGACCCACGGGGATAGCGGCGTCTTCGGCATCAACTGGAGCGAGAATCTCCCAGACGCTCCCAGCTTTTCCGCGGGATTCCAAAGCGGAACCAGCCAGTACTCTGTCTACGGATCAAACGATGACGGGAAGAATACATTTCATTCCGTGAATCTGCACTCCGGCTATCGGTGGGCCGGCTTCAATATGGGCGCCTACTTTTCAAATGGCGCCTCGCACTCCATCATTCCGCCAGTGCTGACGGCAACTATTTCAGATTTAGAGTCAGACAACACGGCATACGGGTATAACGTCTCACACTTACTTCCTTTGCGTGGTTCATTTGCCGGAAGCATAAACCGGTCTTCGTGGAATACGACTTACCTCGGCACCAACTCTAATGGTTCAATCGATACCGTGAATGCATCAGCGGCAGTACGCCCGACGAACAGGCTCTCGTTGACGGCGACGGCGAATTACTCAGACAACCTGACTGGGCAGATTATCCAGTCCCTGATTGGAGCTGGCAGCCCCACTTCAATTCTGAATTCAGATCAATCCTCCAATTCGCTTGACCTTATGACGGTCGCGACTTACACGCCGCTACCGAATCTGCAGACCGCGGGTTTCTTCGAGCGGCGAACCCAGACGTTTCTGGGAGAGGACTATGGTGTGAAGTCTTATGGCGGGAGCGCCTCCTTTACCCACAAGCTTCTTGAGGGAACCATCAATTCGGCAGTGAGCGTCACTGCCAACTCCTCGGAGCAAAATGGCCAGGACACGATGGGCATTTCAGCCTCTGAGAACTACAGCAACCGCGTCCTTGGATGGCGCGTAAACGAATCGTTCAGCTACGCGCAGAACGTGCAGACTCTACTCGTCAACTACACGAATTCGTACTACAACTACTCAGGAAACGTCAGCCGTAACTGGGGATTGTTCAGCGTCAGCGCCGGCGGCGGTGGCGGTCGAACGGCGCTGACCGACCAGGCCGGGACCTCGAACAGCAGCGAGTCCTATAACGGAAGCGTGGCGTATGGGGCCTTCCTCATAGCTACAGGCAGCTACTCCAAAGCCGACGGGCAGGCCCTGGCAACGGGCGCTGGTTTGGTGGGTGTTCCGGTGCCGACGCCGATCTTGCCTTCCGATCTTGTGAGTCTGTTCGGCGGCAAGAGCTATTCCTTCGGGGTTTCCAGTACACCGGTAAAAAAGCTGATTTTCGCGGCGACTTACTCGAATTCGACTAGCAACACCCTGAGCAACAGCATTGCGTCTTCAAATATCAATAGCCAATACAACGCGCTGATTCAATATCAGGTTCGCAAGTTGAACTTCATCAGCGGCTATGCTCGCCTGGAACAGGGATTCAGCATCACCGGCTCCCAGCCTCAGGTGATCTCGTCGTACTACATGGGGATTTCACGGTGGTTCAACTTCTTCTAACCCGGAAATGCTGGAGCATCGCCGTGTTGTCAGCCTGCGCGGCGCTGCTGCCGCTTGCTGGCTGGTCTGCGCCGAAACCAAAGGCGGCAGCGCCTGCGCGGGATCTTTGGCAGATGTCGCTCGATGGCGGTCGCAGCCTTACCTGGGAACGCAGTTTCAAGTCCGAATCCGAAGTACGGCCGAACCGCGGTTTCTGGAACAAGCTCGTAGATGTGGTGGCCGGCGCACCCGACTACCGCTTTCTGGTGCGTCCCTATAGCATTACGAGCGATTCGCACGGGCGCCTCATCGTGACCGACCCCGGCGCCTCCGGCGTTCATATCTTCGATTTCGCGCAGCGCAAATACAAGTTCATCGAGCGCAGGGAAAAAAGCAAAGATGCGATGACAACACCGCAATGCGTTGCGGTCGACGCCCAGGACAACATCTATGTAACCGATTCGGATGCAGGCAAGATTTTCGTATTTGAGCCAAGCGGAAAGTACATCCGCGCCATTGGCAGCCTGAAAGGTGGCGAAGGATATTTCAAACGGCCCACTGGAATTGCCGTAGACTCGACGGAACAGCGCATTTATGTGACGGATACTCTGCGCGACCAGGTTTTTGTGCTCGACATGCAAGGCAACATCCTTCAGACGATCGGAAAGACCGGCGACGGCGACGGCGAATTCAATCTGCCCACTGAGCTGCGCTTGAATGGCACGGACCTCCTCGTCGTCGATGCGATGAACTTCCGCGTTCAGGCGTTCGACCGCACCGGGAAGTTTAAGTATTCGATCGGAAAGATCGGCGACACCACAGGGGCCATGTTCCGTCCAAAGGCGGTCAGTGTCGACTCGGAAGGCGATGTCTATATTGTGGATGCCTTGTGGGGCGTAGTGCAGGTCTTCAACCGCCAGGGCCAATTGCTGTACTACTTCGGTGCCAAGGGCGCGCATGCCGGCGAGTTTCAGCTGCCGTCAGGCTTGTTCATCAACCATGACGATAAAGTCTATGTGGTGGACTCATTCAACCGGCGGATTCAGGTGTTTCAGTATGTGGGTATGAAGAGTTCTGCGACGGGGGCGGCTAAGTGAGTACAAGATTCATATTGGCCGCGCTCACAATTCTGCTGACGGCGACAACCCTGCCCGCGCAGATTGTCGGAGACGCATTGGGCGTTCATAACCTTGGCCCCGGAGGCCCATCTCCGTTGACGGGCTCACGGCCGGACTCGTGCGCATATTGTCATGCTCCGCACTCCGGGTTGAATGCGGGGCTCTGGAACCAGAAACTGACTACTCAGACGTACACAACCTATAGCAGCAACACGGAAAAGAACATCACCACGCAGCCGGCTCTCGGCACAGTGAGCAATCAATGTTTAAGCTGCCACGACGGCACCGTTGCCGTTGGAGCTACCGTGGCATATGGCCAGGTGACGACCCGCGGATCGATGTTGACAGCTGACGTATTCGGCAGCAACATGCAGTCTTCCCATCCATTCAGTCTTGCACTTCCCCTGCAGGACAACATTGATCTGGCTGCATCGCTGGCCGCCAATGGAACGACCGCCGACCCGACCCACGCAGTCAAGCTGATCAATGGCAATGTAGAGTGCACGTCGTGTCACAATCCGCACGTGCAGGCCAAGGATCCGATATCCCTGAATTTTCTGGTGAAGGATAGCTCGAGCGGCCAGCTCTGCCTGGCATGCCACGATCCCACTCGCACCATGGGCGGCCAATCGAACC
Source organism: uncultured Acidobacteriaceae bacterium (assembly GCA_963838295.1). Taxonomy (GTDB): domain Bacteria; phylum Acidobacteriota; class Terriglobia; order Terriglobales; family Acidobacteriaceae; genus Telmatobacter. The sequence goes on along the minus strand of CAWIQS010000013.1, from coordinate 603,741 downwards.
CGCTGGCCGATTGGTCTACTAGCGCTCATGCGCTTTCTACCAGCAAGATTTCTCCTCAGGCGCTGCTCGGGAGCTACCCGACAGTTGCCACAGATGGGTGCATCTCGTGTCATGCGCCCCACAATGCAAGCGGTCCGAATCGCTTGCTGCGCGGGCAGAATGAACAAGATTGCATTTCCTGCCACAATGACGGAGCTAATGTTTCTCCGATGGCGCCATATGCAAACGTCTTTGTGGAGTATGCTGCGCCCAAGGTCGGTCATCCGTTCCCGGCTTCGACGAATCCGCACGATGCCAGCGAAGCTGTATTGCTGAACAACAATCGCCACGCGACATGCGTCGACTGCCACAACGCGCACGGTTCGGAACCGGTTGGCGTCTTCCCGCCTGCGCCGCTGATGCGCATCTCGCAGAAAGACGTTGCAGGCATCAGCGCCAGCGACGGAACGACCGTGCTCACACCGGCCGTGAATCAGTACGAGAATTGCCTGCGTTGCCACGGAACCAGTTCCGGAAAACAAGTTCAGACGATTTACGGATACTTCCCGGTACGCGCGGTCTCGGCGGGCGATCCTCTCAACCTGATTCCGCAGTTTGCGGTGACCGCGACGTCGAGCCATCCTGTGATGCATACCAGGAGCAGCGCTCTTGCACAGCCCAGCCTGCTGGCGAATATGCTGAACCTCGATGGAATCACTCCAGGCCGTGCGATGGGAACGCAGATCTTTTGCACGGATTGCCACAACAGCGACGACAATCGCGAGTTCGGAGGCTCGGGAGCGAACGGGCCCCATGGTTCCCGGTGGACACATATTCTGGAACGCCAATATCAATTCAGCCAGACGGTGACGCCGGGCCAGGCGATTTCCAATCTCTACCCCAACCCGGATCTCAGCGTGAACGGACCCTATGCGCTGTGCGGCAAGTGCCACGACCTAGCGAACCAGATCATGAAGAACACCAGCTGGAACCATCATGCCGACCACATCAACGTGGGAGTCAGTTGTTCAACGTGCCATACCGCGCACGGTTTGGGAGCAGCGAGCGGCACCATCAGCGGCGAGCGGCTGGTGAACTTCGACCTGAACGTTGTAGCGCCAAACGGAGCATTGCCAATCTCCTACAATCGCGCAACCAATACCTGCACGATGACCTGTCACCAGGTTGCGCACAATCCCGATGGCTCTGTTACGACAACCGGCGCGCACAGGGCGCCCGGTATCCGAAAATAGTTTGACCCGTTAGAACGTTGTGCCGCTCCGCTGCTCTGGGGCTTCGCATGTGATGCGCTGATTTCGATTTCCTTGCGGCAGGATCGATGCTTACCGTGCGTCAGATTTCGTCGTCAACATGCACCATGCTGAATTTCTTCAGCTTGTATCGCAGGGCATCGCGGCTGATGTCGAGCAACCTGGCTGCATTGGTCTGGTTGCCGTTGGCCTGGCTCATCGCCAGTTCGACCATCGAGTGTTCCAGTTCTTCGAGCGACGTGCCACCCTCCGGAATATAGAGCCGGGGAAGTGCGCGTCCATTGGCGAGCTTGCGTCCGCCATCGGCAGGAGAGGTGCGTTCGAAGAGAGTGCGCCCACCGGATTCGCCAACCGAAAAAGGCAGATACATCGAGCGCAGAAATGTCTCCTCTTCGAGGATCATGCCGCGCTCAATCGTGTTCCTGAGTTCGCGCACGTTTCCCGGCCAGTTGTGGCCGAGAATCAGATGGCGCGTTTCGTCGGTGATGCCACGAATCGATTTGCGGAAGCGCCGGTTGTAACGGTCGATAAAGAACTCGACGAGAGGGAGAATGTCTTCCTTGCGGTCGCGAAGCGGTGGAATGAAGATGGCTATGATAGCGAGGCGGTAATAGAGATCCTGGCGGAACTGGCCTTCGCGCACCGCTTTTTCGAGGTCGCGATTGGAAGCGGCGATCACACGCACGTCCACCTGGGTATCGCGCAGGCCGCCGATACGCCGGATCACCTGATCCTCCAGCACGCGTAGCAGCTTGGCCTGGAGCAGGGGAGAAAGTTCGCCGATTTCATCCAGAAACAGCGTGCCGCCATCAGCCGCTTCAAACAGACCCTTCTTCATCTGCTTGGCGTCAGTGAATGCTCCCTTTTCGTGACCGAACAGTTCGGCTTCCATCAGAGTTTCAGGAATGGCAGAACAGTTGATCGCGACAAAGGGCTTTTCGCAGCGGACGCTTTCGTAGTGGATGGTCTTGGCGATGAGATCCTTGCCTGTGCCGCTTTCGCCCTGGATGAGGATCGTGGAGGCTTCGCAGGAGGCGACCTTCTTGACGAAATTCATCAACTCCGTCATCTTCGGCGATACGCTCACGACACTTTCATATCCTGCACCGGCGCGCGCTTTGGCGCGGGAGGGATGCTGGTCGTCGCTGCGCGCGCCGGTCGCCTGGATCGCGCTCTCCATCACGTCGTGCAGGGAGTCGAAGTCGATCGGCTTTCCGACGAAATCGTATGCGCCGAGTTTCAACGCAGCTTTCACATCATCAAGCTGAGGATCGGCGGTGATCATAATGACGGCGCGTGCATTGCCGGATTTTTTCAACTGGTCGAGAACTTCAATACCGGTGAGATCGGGCAGACGCACATCGAGCAGGACCAGATCGGGAGATTCGCGCTGAGCCAGCCGAAGGGCCGCTTCGCCAGCTCCAGCTTCGATGACGGTGTAGCCCCACTCTTCGCACTTTTGGCGGAGCGACCAACGCACGAGGCGTTCGTCGTCCACGATCATGACCTTTTCTGCAGGCATCGTCGTTCTCATTCGCGGCGCAAGCTCGATAGTCCGAAACTTGCATGTTCCCAGTTTGTCGGTTTTTGTAGCGGGGATCTTTACTCGAGTGGTATCGAAGTGATCCCCGATACAACGCTGGAGATATTAAAGGTCTATCGCGCTTCAAAGAATGTGATTTGGGTCACGCTGCATGGGGGAGTGGGACGTGTGTCTGGAGAAGACTGATCGAATTGGTACGGGGTACCCCTCCCCACACTTTGGCGAGAAAGTATCCCTTTTGAGCGGTTTACGGAGAACCTATTTTCTAAAATATTATGCCGATAGAGTTTAAGATACAGAATCTTCTCAGCAAAGGACTTAGAGACCGAGGACGAAGGAAGACGCGAACGAGGGAAATCCGAGAGCGCTGTGCGGTAGTCACCAAGGTTGCCCGTATTGATTCAGGATAGGCTTATCGAACAAATAATCTGCAAAGTCGGGAAACTATTTGGCGTTTGTTCTGAGAGGTTTAGACCGGAATGGGGATTTGGGAGCTTGATATCAAGTTTTCCACACGCAAACGGGGCAGCACTCTCACAACCGCAGGGTCCGCCCATATCTCGAAATCTTCGCAGAAGTCCGCCCATGAATTTCGACGTTGAAGAGCTTCGTTGCGATGCCAAGCCTGGCTTGCAGATGCGACAACAGAATTACGGTGAAGATGACGCTGAATCCAATCCTATCTCTTGCTTACCGAGGGGAGTTGTGCTATCCTCTCTCGGTAACCGGGAGGAGGAGAGATGAGCAAGCCCGTCGATCTGGTTCAGGGAACCCTGGACCTCCTCATTTTGAAGATCCTGGCTCTTCAGCCGCTGCATGGATGGGCCGTCATCCAAAGGCTGAAACAGATTTCGGGCGACGTTCTGCAGGTCAGCGAAGGATCGCTGTATCCGGCGCTCCACAAACTGGAGCAGCAGGGGTGGATTCGCGCGGAGTGGAAGCCCAGCGAAAACAACCGCCGCGCAAAGTTCTATACGCTGACCGTGCTGGGACGCCGGCATCTCGCAAAAGAAGCGGCGAACTGGAACCGGCTGTCCAGCGCCATCTCTGGCGTTGTGAGGCTCACGGAGGCATAAGCGGTGCGGATCGAAAACTGGTTCTACACGATTCCTTTGCGGCTGCGATCTCTGTTTCGGAGGGACCAGGTTGATCTGGAGTTGGACGAGGAATTGCGCGATCACATCGAGCGGCAGACCGAGGCCAACATTGCGAGTGGCATGGCCTTCGGCGCGGCGCGTCGGGCGGCTTTGATTACGCTAGGGGGAACGGAGCAGAGGAAGCAACAGTGCCGCGAGACCCGCAGAGTACATTGGATCGAGGACCTAAGGCGAGACTTGCTCTATGGTCTGCGAGCGATGCGCCGCAATCCAGGCTTCACCGCCGCGTCGCTACTGATCATCGCGCTTGGCATCGGCGCTAATACGGCGATTTTCAGCGCCGACAATGCGATGCTCTTTCGGGTGCTGCCCTACAAGGAACCCGGACGGCTCGTGGAAGTGTTCCAGAAGAATCTTTCCGACACCTCTGCCGATACCATGCCGGTTGCGCCTGCAAATTACCTCGACTGGCGCGCTGGCGGCATGCCATTTGAAGCGTTTGCCGCCTGGCAGACGACGAGCGTCAATCTCAGCGGCGGAGTCAATCCGGAAAGGGTCCGAGCAGCGAACGTCTCCGCAAACCTGTTCGCTGTTCTAGGTGTCGAGCCAATGCTGGGCCGCGCATTTCGAGCCGGCGAGGACACGGCGGAGACGAGTTCGACAGCGATTCTAAGTTACACGCTTTGGCAACAGAGATTCTCAGGCAGCCCAGGTGTTTTGGGAAAAACCATTCGAGCCAATGATCGGACATACACCGTTGTTGGAGTGATGCCCGAAGGTTTCCGGTTTCCGATTGGATGGATATCGAGCGATGTGGAGATATGGACGCCCCTGATTCTGAGCAGTGCACAGCAATCCAGCCGCAAGGACATCACGCTCGATGTCATCGCCCGTCTGCGTCCCGGAGTCACACTTCCGCAAGCGCAGGCAAGTCTTGAGACCATTGCCCATCAACTCGCGATGGCCTATCCGGAGACGAACAAGGACTGGGGTGTCAACATCATCCCGCTGCAGGACAGGGGAACGCGGAGTTTTCGCGGACTCTTCGTCATGCTTTCGGTTGCCGTGGGTCTCGTACTGCTGATCGCATGTGCGAATGTGGCCAATCTTCTGCTGGCGCGCGGCATGGAACGGCAGAAGGAGCTGACGATACGAACAGCATTGGGGGCGCGAAGGGGGCGCCTGATGCGGCAGTTGATCACGGAAGGTGTTTTGCTGTCGTTCTGCGGCAGCTTGTTGGGGATTGGATTTGGATATCTGGGGACGCGTGCGCTCGCATCGCTGGCACCGACGATGGAGCTGCCGGAATTGGAACACGTCACTCTGAGTGGATCGGTGCTGTTATTCAGCGCGGGGCTGTCGGTCCTTACCGGGCTCCTCTTCAGCGCCCTTCCGACAATGACAGCCTCCCGCACGTCTCCACGCGGAACTCTGCAGGAAGCGGGGCGCACCAATACTGGAACTGTCGGCGGAAACCGCATGAAGACAGCACTGGTGATCACAGAAGTTGCGCTGACGCTTGCTCTTCTGATGTGCGCAGGGGACATTCTCTACAGCTTTATCTCCTATATGAGCGTCGATCCCGGCTTCGATCCACGCAATGTGCTGACCATGCGTGTGTCGCTGCCCAAAGAGAAATATGCCAATCCGCAACAATGGGCGGGCTTCTACAACAGGGCCATCGCAGAGATCGAAGCTATCCCGGGTGTCACGTACGCTGCGGCTGGAAGCGGCGCGCCGATGGAAGACGAGGGTGCGATTCTCCGTTTCCACGTTGCCGGAAATCAACTTCCCGCGAGCATCGACGAGCGTTCGATTGCGGAATACTTTCGCATCACTCCGGGGTATTTTCATGTGAATGGGATGCAGCTTTTGCACGGCCGAGCTCTGCTGCCTGCCGATCGAGACAGCGTCCCGCGCGTTGCAGTGATCAATGAAACCCTGGCACGGAAGAAGTTTGCGGATAGCGATCCGCTTGGCAGAAGGATTTTTCTGGACGGGGACGTCAACCAATCGGCGGCTGCGGAAAGCTCAGGTCCGCCACTTGAAATTGTGGGCGTGGTGCACGATACGAAGCAGTATGGCTTGTTTCAGATCACGCCGCAGACGATCTACGTACCGCTCGCACAGGACCCGGAACCGGCAATGTCACTGCTGGTGAAGACCTCTGCTGATGTGGGCGGCACTGTGGTGGAGATTCGCAGCAGGCTGGCAAGGCTGGATCCCAACCAGCCCGTGTATGGCGTCCGCAGCATGAAGGAGATCTTTCAGGAGGAACATGCGTTCTTCCGGTTCAATACACTGTTGCTTGCGGTTTTTGCTGCGATGGCAGTGGTACTCTCTCTGATCGGAATCTATGCGGTCATGGCCTACGCAGTCAGCCAGCGCGCCCGGGAATTCGGTATCCGCCTGGCTCTGGGCTCGCCGCAACACAGGATCCTGACGATGGTGCTGCGGCAAGGCGCATGGATGAGCCTGATCGGGATTGCACTTGGATCGGCGCTCGCGTGGCCGGCGACGCGGCTCCTGGCGCGCGCACTCAAAGAATCGATGTTCCTGACGCTGGTGCCAACGGGGCCTGTGCTGTTTTCCGCTTTATGCGCGGGCATGGCGTGTACGATGATGCTCGCCTGCCTGCTTCCTGCGCGTCGCGCATCTAAGGAAGATCCGATGCAGGCTCTGCGCTGCGACTGAGGTCGCTCGAAACCTCGACTCCGTGCCGGTCCGGAATTTCCTCGATTGATGCAAATCACCGAGGCGCTCATCGAGCTTTTTCATTGGACAAGTTCAGGTGATTAGAGGACTCGGTCGGATAACCGCCAACGCGGAAACTATTTTTCCAGGGGCTAAAGCCATTAACTTTCTCTTACCCTGCTCAAGAGCCTGGCAGAAAAACGTTTCAGTCTAATCTGACTGATCGGCGACGGATGAGGTCAGGCGACTTCAACCGGAATGGCGGAAGCGGCGAACGGGAGTTGGACTTCAAAGGTACTGCCCTGGCCGAGTTCGCTGGTGACTTCGATATGGCCCTGGTGCTCTTCGACGATGCGGCGGACCAGCGAGAGGCCGAGGCCCGTGCCATTGCTCCTGGTGGTGTAAAAGGGGCGGAAGATCTGCGACATTTGCTGCTCAGACATTCCGCGCCCGGTGTCGCTGACGGTGACGACGGCGCAGTCTTGCTGCGAACCGATTTTAACGGTGACGGTGCCGGGGCCATCGATGGCCTGGACTGCGTTGAGCAGAAGATTAAGGACCGCCTGGTGAATTTGGTCGCTGTCGTGTTCGACTTCAGCGAGATCGTTAGACTGCTGGAGATCGATCTTGATGGGACGGCTGAGAACCTGCTGGCGCGCCAGCATCACGGCGTGTTCGACGGTGGTGTTGAGATTGCTCCGCATCATCTGCGGCGGATGGGGACGAGCGGTCTCGAGAAGATCGGTGAGGATGCGGTTGATCTGATTGATTTCGAGGCGAACGTCTTTAACCATGGCGCGGGCAGGGCTGGAAGCAGGCAGATCGCGACCGATGATGTCGATAACGCCGGCGATGCCTGCGAGGGGGTTGCGAATCTCGTGAGCCAGACCGGTTGCCAGTTCGCCGAGCGTGGCCAGATGCTCGGCGCGGGACATCTGTGTGCGATGCATGGTCTCTATCTCCAAACGGCTTTCTCTTAATTGCTGAACCATGTGATTGAACTTGCGACCGAGGTCACCGATTTCATCGTTGCTCTGACTAAAGCTGACGGCTACGTTGAGATTTCCGGTACTGATGATCGCCATCTTCTCCTGGAGTTCGACCATCGGGCGCTGGACGAGATATGCCAGAACACTGATGGAAACTCCGCAGACGATGACAGCTCCGGCTCCGGCAAGCAACAAGAGCGCGTCGCGATCGTTCTCGCGCAGGGTGATGGTGGCGATGGTGAAAAGGAGCAGCCCCGCCAGTAGCACGAAGACTACGGGCAGAATCGCCTTGATCTGCCAATTGACTCGAACTGGATGCACGCAGCGGTCCCTTGCTCGGGCAAAGCTCTGACCGCAAATTTCCATGCGAAATGCAACGCAGTCACTGTGGCCGCTCGATTTCGGTGGAGTTGTTCGCGGAGCCTTGCCCGTCTCCACCTGGGTATTAGCATGTGGAGCGCCAGACGAACGTAGGAGGCTAAACCTCAAGGCCGAGATGACTTAAGCAGACGGGGTGGATCAAGAGCGAATGGATTTTGCGCTAAATTGCGCAACCGGAAGGGGAGAGTTCGGGAATTTAACGCATTCGTCGGTGACTCAGGGAAATCGGCAATCAAGCTGGGGGATTTCACGGACGCGGGTGAGCCAGAACGCACACGATGTGTTTTAAATCACAGAAACGCGATTCGTTTCCATTTCTAATCAAACTGCGAAGTTGCTGATGCATAGAAGGTTGGGCACAGGGCATTCAGTTCGGCGGTGGATCTCGGTTACGGCGACGCTCGTGCAAGCAAAGTTGATAAAGAGACGTATGAAACTGCTCCCTCAATATGGATGGTTCCGCGAAATGTATATCGGCTCGGTTGGCCGCACCTCGGCCATCGGTCGTTTAATCTGCCTTGGCCTGATGTTGACACTGGCGTCGAGAGCTGGTGCTGCGGTACACCCCGTTCCGCTGGACAAAAATACTGATCCCAAAAAGTGTCTGGAATGCCACGACGACAAGACCAAGCACAAGTTTGTGCATTCGGCGATGGAGATGGGCTGCCTGAGCTGCCACGAGATCCGGGTGAACAAGGATGTTACGCGGGTCAAGTTGATTACGGCGACTCCGGTTGCGCTGTGCATCAGTTGCCACGCTGACAAGGCTGCCAAGGATATCAAGGGAACTGTGCATCCGCCGGCTGTGCGCGATTGCCTGACCTGCCACGATGCACACTCGAGCGACAACAAGAACCAGCTCCTGAAGCCTGCTTCGGGCGACGAGAAAGAGAATCTCTGTCTTAGCTGTCACAAGACGGGGTTGCATGTTTCGGAAAAAGGCAGCCGTCACGCCGCGCTCGACATGGGATGCGACACGTGCCACCTGACCCACAAGACCGGCGCGGAGCCGACGGCGGAGAACCGCTTCCATCTGACCAAGCCTGCGCCGGCTCTGTGTGTGGATTGCCATGATCCCAAGGATGCCGAACTGGCGAAGGCGCATAATAATCAGCCGTTCGGTACAGCCAACTGCGTGCAATGCCACGATCCGCATCAGTCGGATTCTCCGAAGCTGATGGCGAAGTTTCAGCATGCGCCGTTCCAGGGGAATGGATGCGACACGTGTCACCAGCCTGCGAAGGATGGGAAGGTGGTGCTGACGCAAACGGATACGAAGGCGCTTTGCATAACCTGTCACGACGACGTGGCCAAGACGATTGATTCAGCCAAGGTGCCGCATCCGGGTGCAGCGGGCGATTGCACGGATTGCCACAATCCCCATGCGAGCAGCCAGCCCGGATTGCCGAAGACCGATGCAGTGAGTATCTGCCTGGGATGCCACAGCGACATCGACGATCTGCGCAAGAAGTCGGCGCATCATCAACCGGCGTTCGCACAGGGCTGCTCTACATGTCATACGGGGCATGGTGGCGACAACGAGCACCTCGTTCGGGTCAAGGGCAACGGGCTGTGCCTGGAATGCCATGGTCCTGATGCTGTTCCGCAGAAGGATGAAGCGAATCACCTGCTAACCATCTTTAACGGAACAGTGAGACTGCCCGATGACTATTACGTAAAGAACAAAGTCCCGATTTTGCCGTTGCGCTATGGCCTGGGGCACCCGGTGGATGGTCATCCGGTCTCCGACGTGATGGACCCGACAAATCAAAGCAAGGTGAAGACGCCACTCAGTTGCCTTTCGTGCCATCAGCCACATGCCTCGTCGCAGCCCGACCTGCTGGCGAAGGACCAGGTAAACAACATGGCGTTTTGCGACAACTGCCACAAGAACCGGCTCAACATGAATGAGACGGTCGTGCCCGGGAAATAATGCGGCGAGCGACACAGCGATGCTGCGCGCTGCAGTAACTGGAGATTGAGATGTTTCACTTCCTCTTCAATTCGATCCGCACTCGCAACCAGCTCACAGCGGCGCTTCTGCTGGCGGCGAGCCTCACCGTTCCCCTGACCGCCGGCGCTGCTAAAAAGAAGAAGGCCGACACCGCGCCTGTTGTCGAGGTGGGGCCGCGCAAATTTGCATTCGACCCAACCAAGCTGGTATGGCCAAGCCCGCCAAGTGTAGGGCGCATCCACTGGCTCGACTATTTTGCAGGGGCGAAGATCGATTTCACACCGGCAGCGAATGCGAAGCCTAAGTCAAGCTGGATGGACAGGCTGGCAGGCGGACAGTCGGATGCGGAAAAGATCAATCCGAAGAGCTTTCCGTTTCAGATGATCGGGCCGTATGGCATTGCGATCGATTCGAAGGGAATGGTGTATGTAGCCGACCAGAGAGTGGGCGCGGTTTTCATTTTCAACACCGAGACGCGCGACTGCCAGATGATTCGCAACGGCATTGAAGCCCATTTTGGCTGGATCAATGGCCTGGCGATCGATGATGACGACAGGTTGTTTGTGTCGGACGGCAAGATGAAGCGCGTGCTGATCTTCAATGCCAAACATGAGTTGGAGAACCAGATCGCGGAGGGAATTGTCGATCCCGTGGGATTGGCCATCGACACGACCAACCGCTTTCTCTACGTGGTCGACACGCAGCAGGACCAGGTACTTGTGTACGACGCCGATACTCTCAAGCTGCTTCGGCGTATTGGCACCGGCGGCAAGAATCATTTTCTAACGACACCGGGCGATTTCGGCGCTCCGCAAGGCGTCGCGCTCGACGCGGATGGCAACCTGTATGTGACTGATACGCTCAACAATCGCGTAGAGATTTTCGACGCCGATGGAAACTTCATAAGCGAGTTTGGCAAACACGGCGATGGGCCGGGATATTTTGCGCGTCCGAAGGGAATTGCGGTCGACGGCGATGGGCATATCTGGGTGGCCGACCAAATGAATGACCGGCTGCAGGTATTCAACAAGGAAGGTCAGTTACTCACTTATATCGGGACCGGCCACGGCGAGTTGCCGGGCCAGTTCAGGTCGCTCAGCGGCGTGGCGATCGACAAGAATAACCGGGTGTTCACGACAGAGCAGGAGCCAGGACGTTTGCAGGTTTTTCGCTATATAACCGATGCCCAGGCTGCGGAGGAGAAGGCGAAGAAGGATCTGGAGTTACAGAAGGCGTCGGATCGCCGGCAGAAAGCTGCAACCCCGCCGCAGGAGAAACCCGCCGAGCCAGCTCCACAGAAAGCTCCGGAAGCAACCGCTCCGAACAGCGCAGCGCAGACCAAGTCACCGGGGAAGTAAGAAGTTGGCCGATCGATCGTGCCTCTGAAGTTGTGGGAGCGCGAAAATCAGGGCATTCATCCAAAAGAGGCCGCCGCTGAGCCACTGGGCAGTTCCGCCTCCGTTGAGTGGGCCGATGGTAAAGTCGCTGCTAGATCTCCAAGAAGCGGAATCGACTCCGTGCCTTGTTGCAGCGCCGGGAACAGCTTGTTTCTTAGCGCGAGAAACGGAATCTCAATCAGGTGAGCCATTAGTATTCCAGGAATTACGGCCGCGGCAAAAGCTAGCGTGTATTCCAGAAGGTTATCTCTCGGCAACAGGCGGCATGCCCAGCCGTGCCAGAGATACACCGAGTACGAGTAATAACCAAGCTTCGCAATCGGCGTCAGGATCACCCTCAACCGGGGGGAGGGGGGAACGTCCACCGCTCTGCAAAGCAGGAAGCCAAACCCAAAGAAAAGCCACGTAAGACTGAAAGTGTAGATGGGTGGATTCACACCGTCCACCACTGACGCTGTCAGTACAGCGGAGCACGCAATTGCGATCCCTATTCTTCCTTTGGCATATTGAGTGATTTTGGCTGGTTCAAAATGATAGTAGTAGCTGAGAAGTACTCCGAACATGAGGCCGTCGAGCCGCAAGTGGGTTGAGAACAAGCCTACTGTCTTGTGGGTTGGCGCGCTTCCCGCTGTTGCGACGCGCAGAGCGAGTTCAACTGTTGCAACAACCATAAACAAAGTGGGCATGATACGGAATGGGTTATTGTCGTTGTCGTTCCGCCTTTGCAGGAACCATAGCAGAAACGGCAAGAGAAGATAGAAATGCTCTTCAACAGCGAGCGACCACGTTTGGCCCCAAATCCCCTGAAAGTAGTTTTGAGTGAATGTTGCCTCTGCGAGTGTCGCATGCACTGTTACTGGAAAAGAAGATATCCCGGGCGCAACCAGGTTCACAGCTAAGGTCGCAGCAAGGAATACATAGAACGCAGGGTAAATCTTGAATCCTCTCCGGACGTAGAAGCGCGGCAGGTTTAGCGTTCCAGTGGTTGTCCACTCGCGGAACAATAGTCCCGCGATCAAAAAACCACTAAGGACGAAGAATAGGTCGACACCGATCCATCCGCCGGTTCGAAACACGGGCACATTCAGGTGAAAGAGCACGACAAGCAATATTGCTATTCCACGCAACGTGTCGAGATTGAAGTTACGAGCAGTGTGTGCATGCATCGAAACCTGTCTTCGGAACTCATAAGAGCTCTGCTCTGTCTGGTATGGAGAATCTAGGGGAATTTAGTGCAATAAGTCCATTGAGAATAGGTAACTCTCACGCATCCGGTGGTAACAGACGCAATGTGACTTGTGCCATTCGCTTCAAAGTACCTTTCGAAACTGAGGAATGATCGCGCGCCGCCGCGGAGTCAATTCCGAGCCACATGCTTTGCGGACGCGTTGGCGCGGGTGCGGAATGCGGCCCCTGACCTTTGGCACCTGCGGCGCCAAGCGGTAGTAACCAAACCACAAATCGAATGAGCCACACGGGTTGCAACTCCTGATGGATTTTCGGCTCAACGGGATCGAGATAGGCTTCGATTATGACGCGGGAGCGCTGCGGCATTCCCCCATCGTTACAGGGCGGACTACCAGAAGTGCCCTACGCAAGTTGCGGGCCCATGAGTCTTAGAGGGGGTTCCTGGGTCCGCATATTTCAAGTTTGGGATAACAAGGAATTGCTCGGGGGGAACGATGGGGACTAATTCGGGTGGATGGACGCAGGAAGTCGGAAGGACAATTGGAAACTCTGAAAACATCGAGTTACGGCGAGTGGAATGTCATCTGACGGATTCGTTGTGGAAGCGCACGCTACGCCTGATATTTCCGGATCAACGCAAGCAGGAACGTCTCCCGATGCCTCCCCTGGTGGGCTATCTGGGAACCGCGGCAGCATCGAAACCTTACGACCTGGGAGACATAAGCCTGACTGGGTTCTGCCTGCTTACGGGTGAGCGATGGATTCCGGGAACGGAGATGCCGATCACACTGCAGCGTACGAATTTGCCGGCGCAGGATGACAAGGATTCATTTACCGTGCAGGCGACGGTCGTGCGCAGCGACGGTGATGGAGTTGCCTTTTCGATCGTGTTGTCGGAGGAAGAATCCAACGCGGTGCATGGGAATCCGTTGCGCGTGAAGTGGATGACCAAGGCGGAGATGGAGCAATTCCTGGAACGGCTGAAGGAAATGCCCGAGTCAGATCTGTCCGTTGGTCGTTCGCAGAACCCTGCGAAGTCTGCGGCGAGCACGCAGTCTGGACCCACGGCGCAGTTGAATGCTGCGTTTGAGGGCGGCGGCTAGAGTCTTCCGTAGATAAGGTCATTCACATATGGCCCGAATCAAGTGAATCGGTCGGAGAAAGGCCGCAGCGATTAAAGCCAAGTTCGATTGGGGCATGTGCGGCATAACTCAAGCCAACCCACGGACCGCCCAGAGGGCCCCCGCCTGTCCGCGGAGACCCGCGGAGAGGCACGCCCCCGATACGACCCCTTCTTTTGACGAACTCTTTTCGCAGACTCAGGCCGATGTGCTCCTGAGAGTGTTCCTTAGAAGCAACCGCGGATCTCTTTGACTCTCCTTCGCTTCGCTCCAGATGACAATCGCGAGATCGCGCAGGATCATGTATTGATCGTGCTGTTTTTGCCCTGGGTGCTGAGTTTTCCAGTCCTCTCCAAAGCTGATATGCTGCGTGCGCAGAGAAAACCGATTTACGCGAGGAGCGCAAGGCGATGTGGTTCCTGGGAATGGATGTGGGCACGGGTGGCACGCGGGCCGTTGTGGTGGATGCCGACGGGAAGCTGATCAGCGGAGCATCGAGCGAGCATGCCCCCTTCCGCACGCCGCATCCCGGATGGGCGGAGCAGGATCCCCAGGACTGGTGGCGCGCCGCGCAGGAAGCGATCAAGCTTGCACTGGCGGCCGCTCCGGAGCCGCATCAACCGATTGTCGGAATCGGATTGACAGGGCAGATGCACGGCGCGGTGATGCTAAATGAACATGGAGCGGTGCTGCGTCCTTCGTTGATCTGGTGCGATACGCGCACGCAGCCCGAGTGCGACTGGCTGACGGAAAAAATCGGCTACGAGAAATTGATTGAACTTACCTGTAATCCCGCGCTTCCGAATTTCACACTGACCAAGTTGCTGTGGGTGAAGACGCACGAGCCAGAGATTTTCGCAAAGATTCGGCACATCCTGTGTCCGAAGGATTATGTGCGCTATCGGCTCACGGGTGAGTTTGCGATCGACGTGCAGGAGGCAAGCGGAACACTGCTACTGGATGTAACGCATCGGCGTTGGTCGAAGGAAGTGGCCGAAGCTGCTGGGATTCCGGAGAGTTGGTTGCCGAAGGTATATGAGTCGCCCGAAGTCTGCGCGCGCATCAGCGATAAGGCAGCCGAGTTGACGGGGCTTAAGTCCGGCACGCCAGTCGTGGCGGGTGCGGGCGACCAGGGCGCGGGCGCGGTGGGCATGGGGATTCTGCAGCCCGGCTCGGTGTCTGCGACGATCGGAACTTCCGGCGTGGTGTTTGCGGCGACGGCAAAACCGACGAAGGATCCCAAGGGACGCATGCATACGCTCTGCCACGCTGTGCCGGGTTTGTGGCATGTAATGGGAGTAACTCAATCGGCGGGGTTGAGCCTGAATTGGCTGAAGCAGACTTTTTTTGCCGCGCAGAATTATGACGGAATGACGGCGGCGGCAGAGAAGGTTCCGGCCGGGAGCGAAGGGTTGATGTGGGCTCCGTATTTGCTTGGTGAGCGAACGCCGCATCTCGATCCGCAGGTGCGAGCGGCGTTCGCGGGGATTTCGACGATTCACACGGCGGCGCATTTCACGCGCGCGGTGCTCGAAGGCGTTGCTTATTCATTGCGAGATACTTTTACGCTGTTCGCGGAGTTGGGGATTCCGGTGAGCGCGGTGCGACTAGGCGGCGGGGGAGCGCGCGGTCCGCTGTGGCGCAAAATTCAGGCTGGCGTTTATGGGCAGGCGGTCGAAGTACTCGCGGCCGAAGAAGGCGGGGCGTTCGGTTGCGCGCTGATGGCCGGTGTGGGCACGGGGCATTGGGCAAGTCTCGATGCGGCATGCGGGCAGGCAATCGAAGTAGCGCAGCGCATCGAGCCGGATGCTGCCGATCTTGCTGCGTACAAGGCCGGATATGCGGAGTGGCGCAAACTCTATCCAGCACTGAAAACTCTGCGGTGAGTGTCGAGTTTTTCCTGTAGCATGTTGGGCAGCCGAGCGAGTCTCGGTCCGCGCCATCATGCAGGGAGCACTCCAGTGGTGACCAGCCAGGCAGTCAGTCCTTCGTTCGACGCAACGCGCGCAACATCGGAGAGGAGCATTCCTGCTCCGCCTCCGCGCAATGTTGCCGTCGATGCTTATCGCGGTCTGGTGATGGTGCTGATGATGGGCGAGGTCATGCATTTCGCAGACGTGGCCCGTTCCTTTCCGCAAAGCACAATCTGGCGCATCCTGGCGTACAACCAGAACCACGTCGAATGGGCTGGGATGAGCCTGCACGACACCATCCAGCCAGGATTCACATTTCTTGCCGGCGTCGCTCTCCCTTACTCCATTCGCAGCCGGCAACGAAAGGGCGAAAGCTTTGCGCACATGCTTTTTCACACCATGTGGCGGAGCCTGCTGCTCGTAGCGTTGGGCATCTTTCTGCGCTCAACGGATGGACCAATCACACATTTCACGTTCGAAGACACGCTCACCCAGATCGGCCTCGGATACACCTTCGCTTTTCTGCTCACGTTTGTGAAGGCGCGCTGGCAATGGATTTCGCTCGCCGCAATTCTTTTCGGCTACTGGCTGGCGTGGGCACTCTATCCCGCCCCGGGTGCGAATTTTGACTGGGCGGCCGTCGGCGTCCCGCCGGATTGGCATCAGCATATCTACAGCGGCTTCGCAGCGCACTGGAACAAGAACAGCAACCTGGGTCAGGCATTCGACGTCTGGTTTCTCAACCTTTTTCCACGCGCTCGCCCGTTCGCCTTCAATGGGGGCGGCTATCTCACCTTGAGCTTCATCCCCACCCTGGGAACTATGATCCTTGGCGTGATTGCGGGTCGCTGGTTTCATGAGGCGGCGCCCAAAATTCCGCTGCGCAAGTTCATGATTGCTGCCATCGTCTTGATGGCCGCCGGGCTGGTGCTGCATTTCACCGGTGTGTGCCCCATCGTTAAGCGCATCTGGACGCCCTCCTGGACGCTGTGGAGCGGCGGCGTCTGTTTCGTGTTCCTTGCGGCGTTCTCCTGGATTGTCGACGTGAAGGGCAACCAGAAGCTTGCCTTTCCTCTTGTGGTCGTGGGCATGAACTCGATTGCCGCATATTTGATCGCGCATCTTTGGGAAGATTTTGTTCTCAACAGCTTTCGGATTCATCTCGGCATGCGCGTGCTCAACGCAACTGGAACGGCGCTCGAGCCGCTGGTCCTGGGCGTGCTGGCCATGGCCGCGTATTGGTCAATCCTTTACTGGATGTACCGAAAGCGTATTTTCATCCGCATCTGACGTCGCGTGAGGGCATATGAACAGCTGAATCGAATCTCATCCAGGGCTGCAGTACTCTGTGCGCCTCGCACGTGGAAGCGAGCGTTTTGGCATTGGATAGGCGAATTGTTGATCATTTGATGCCGATATGACAGTTTTCGGATGTACAGGCAGGGTAGCGATGCTATAGCCTTGCTGCAAATTTGCTTTGCGGTGAGGGCCTCATGCGTCTCCTTATTTCCTCGGTTTCATTGCTCTTTGTGTGCGCCGGTGCCGGCGCATTTGCGCAGACTTCCGCGCCGACGTGCGCGGATCTGCACTTGGTGCCTGAGCCGCACGAGTGCACTGCGGTCAAGTCCGCCGCGATTGGATCGGCGGGTGTGCGCGTTGTGTCCGATCGAAACGCAGAGGATGAGTTTGCTGCGAAGGATCTTGAAGAGTCGCTCAAGGAACGCGGCGTTGCCGTCGGAAGAGTTAACGCAGTTGTCATCCGCTTGGAGCGCATTAGCAAAGAGCAGGCGAAGGAACGCTTCGAGAAGCCCGAAGAGGCCTATGCAATTGCGCCATTGTCTGCCCGCGAACTGGTAATCAGCGCGGAAACGGACGCGGGCGTATTCTATGGCGCGCAAACTGCCAAGCAGCTTATTCGCGGTGCGGGCAAGGATGCAGTCCTTCTCATTTCCACCGTTCGTGACTGGCCGGCGATGCCGCATCGCGGACTTTCGGATGACTGGTCGCGCGGGCCGCTGCCGAACATGGAGTTTTTGAAGCGAGAGATTCGCACGCTTGCGGCTTACAAGTACAACATCTTCTCGCCTTACTTTGAGCACACATTTGCGTACGCCAGCACGCCGGTCGCTGCATATCCAGGCGGAGCGATGACGCCGGACGAGGGAAGGGAACTCGTCGCGTACGCGGCGAAGTATCACATCACGATCATTCCGGAGCAGGAGGCCTTCGGGCATCTCCATCATGTACTGAAGTTCGAACAGTATTCGTCGCTGGGTGAAACGCCGCGTGGTGCAGTGCTTGCGCCAGGAGATCCGGGAAGCCTGCCACAAATTGGCGAGTGGTTCGGCGAACTGGCGAAGGTGTTTCCGGGGCCGTATGCGCACATCGGTGCGGACGAGACCGATCAACTCGGGCTTGGGCGCACGCACGATGAGGTCGCGCAGAAGGGATTGGGCAAGGTCTATCTCAGTTTTCTGTCGCAGATTCACGATCAACTCGCGCCGTTGCACAAGAGGCTGCTGTTCTGGGGCGACGTCGCAGAGAACTCGCCGGAACTGGTGGGTACGCTGCCCAAGGACATGATCGCGGTCTCGTGGCACTACGATGCACAGCCCGACTTCACGAAGAATCTCGAACCATTCCTCAAATCCGGGCTCGAGACATGGGTGGCGACAGGCGTGAATAACTGGAACCGCGTTTATCCCAACAATAATGAGACCCTCGGCAATATCCGCGCGTTTGTGCGCGACGGGCAGAAACTCGGTGCAACGGGGATGCTGAATACGGTTTGGAATGACGACGGCGAGGGCATCTTCGACGAGAACTGGTTTGGAGTTTTGTTTGGCGCGGCTGCGGCGTGGCAATCGGGCGAGAGTTCCGAAGCCAGCTTCACAGCTTCGTACGGGAAGGCATTTCACGGAGATGACACGGGCAAGATCAGCCAGGCACAGCAGGAGTTGATGGCGGCACACGCCACGCTGAAGAAGGCCGATCTGGATGATGCGCAGGATTCGTATTTCTGGGTCGATCCATTCTCACCGGAGGGTCAGCAGGTTGCTGCGAAGCTCGATCCGGTGGCATCAGAACTTAGACTGCACGCCGAGAAGGCCATCACGCTGCTGGCGCAGGCTCGCGCTGCGCAGAAGCTTGACAACACCGAAGCGCTCGACGCGATGGAACTGGGAGCGCGACGCATTGACTTTATCGGTTACAAATTTGAAGCGGCCGAGGATTGCGCCACGTTGTATGCGAAGGCGCAGGCCGCGGCGGGAGACAAGAGCCGCTGGCACGAGGTGTCGGAAGCGCTCTACACGATTGGATCGAATAACGGCCGGCTCGAAGATATTCGCGACGGCTACTCGCAGCTTGGACAGCTCTACCACGATGCATGGCTGCGCGACAATCGACCCTACTGGCTGGCCAACAACATGTCTCGCTACGATCGCTCCACTGAGATGTGGATCGGGCGTGGCAATGCGTGGAATAACGTCATCCAGCATTGGTGGACTACACACACACTGCCGCCGGCGAGCGAAGTTGGTTTGCCTGCGCCGCTTGCTTCCGCAGAGAAATAGGCGAGGGCTTCTTTATCATCCTGCGATGGACTTGACGGGGCATGCGTGTCCTTTGTCAATTTCTTGACATACTTTGCGCGTGGCTTCATTGTATTTTCGATACGTTTGAATTTGTTCGTGTTTTAGCTTGACGGTGAGACTGAGCGCGGAGAGAATTGGGTTCCTCACGTAACTCTTCCCTCCGAGGTCCCCATGTTCCCTGTTCGGATTCGCGCTGCGTTGGTCGCTTGCTGTTCAATCCTGGTTGCTGGTTGGTCTCAGAACGCTCTAGCCGCAACCCTGTGTGTGAGCCCTTCGGGCTCGCACGGATGCTACACGACCATTGGAGCCGCGGTTGCTCATGCCTCGGCCATGGACGTGATCAATGTCTGGCCTGGAACGTACAAGGAAGACGTTGTGATCGGCATGCCGCTCTCGCTGATTGGAGCAGGCGCAGGCGCTTCGATTATTGACGCTACCGGCCTTGCCAACGGCATCTTTGTCGACGGATTCGATAACGCAGGCCTGAGCCATGTGACCATTGCTGGATTCACGGTAAAGAATGCAAATTGGGAAGGCGTTCTTGTCGTGAGCGCTTCCGACGTTACCATTCGCGATAATAGAATCGCCAACAATACCAAGGCCACAGCTGCTTTCACGGGAGACCCGACAGGCTGTCCCGGCCAGCCGGCATTCGAACTGGATGAGACCGGAGACTGCGGCGGCGGATTACACCTGATCGGCGTATGGGACTCGACCGTATCCGGAAATACGATCACGAAGAACGACGATGGCATCCTCGTGAGTGACGAGTCAGCGGCGAGCCATGACATTCTGATCCTCAATAACTCCGTCACAGATAACCCCGGCGAGTGCGGCATTGTTCTTGCTTCGCATCCACCTGTCGGTGCAATTGGGTCTAAGCATCATGGCGATTTTCACATCACCGTCGATGGCAATGACATCGAAAACAATGGCGTTCAGGTTGGCGGTGCAGGTGTAGGCATGTTCTCGGACGGAATCGGCCAGGGGCGTTCCTCGCAAAACGTGATCACCCACAACAGGCTCATCGGCAATGGACTCGGCGGCGTCGCTCTGCACAGCCATGTCGGTCCCAACTTCGGACTGCCGGCTGACGATATGAACGGTAACGTAATCACCGGCAACTACATTGCCAAGAATCTTGCAGACCTGGACGACACAGCGACAGGCGGCCGCGTGGGCATCAACATCAACAGCGGCGGCGGTGGAACGCCTATCAATGGCACCATCATCTCCGGCAATGTGATCACCGACGAGGACATTGACATTGCGTTCAACACGCCGGCCTGGGTCAATATTCATCTGAACGATCTGCGCGGCGGAAAAGTCGGTGTGGCGAACGTCTGCACTCTCGATGACAAGAGTTGCAAGGGCGGCATCATTGCCAGTGAAAATTACTGGGGTTGTTCGAAGGGACCCGGCTCGTGGGGATGCTCGACTACCAGCGGACCCAATGTACTCTTCACTCCGTGGCTGACCCAGTCGGCGACAGATCTCGATCACGATCACGATTAGTCCTAAACACGCAAAAGGAAAGGCCTGCCGAATTCAAACGGCAGGCCTTTCCTTTGCGGAGACTTATCTAGTTGAAGGTCATGTCGGCTTGTAGCGGGGTGCTTTCGCTGGAGTCGCCGACACGAATCACGAATTTGCCAGGATCGATGATCCAGTTATGCTTCGACTCATCCCAGTAGCTGAAGGCGCGCGCATCGAGCGAGAGCGTCACGTGCTTTGTCTCGCCGGGTGCCAGATTGAATTTTTCAAAGCCCTTCAACTCGCGCTCCGGCCGCTTCATTTTCGCCGAAGGATCCGATACGTAGAGCTGCGCGACTTCCGCTCCCTCGATGCTGCCGGTGTTGGTTACGTCGAAGCTGACCGAGACATCGGCGCTCGAGGTCGCGGTTGAGGGAACGGAAAGATGCGAGAAGCTGAACGTGGTGTAGCTCAGCCCGAACCCGAAGGGAAACAGCGGGTGCTTGCCAGTCGTGGTCCAGTAACGATAGCCAACCATCAGCTTGTCGTCGTACTTCACGTGCGGGATGTCGTAGTCCACCGGTGGGTGATTGTTTTCGGTGACATGCAGTTTCGTGTCCGCGCCCTTGATCGGGTAGTAGTAGGCATATGAGGGATCGTCCTGCCAGCTTTGATCGAAGCTCACCGGCAACTTACCTTCGGGATTGTGCTTGCCGAAGAGCACATCGGCAATAGCGGTTCCGCCCTCCTGGCCTGGATACCACGCGTGCACCAGCGCCGGCACCTTGTCGAGCCAGCGATGCGTGTCGAATGCGCCGCCGCCGATGAAGGTCACGATGGTGTGAGGATTGGCCGCGACTGCGGCTTCGATCAGCGCGTCCTGTCCCCAGGGCAGCGTGAAAGAGCGATCGAAGCCTTCGCTTTCGGTCGATGGATTGAACCCGACTGCGACCACGACGACATCGGCGACCGAGGCGAATTTCTTCGCGTCCTCAGCGATCATGTCGGCCTCGTTGACGATGCCGAGCCCGAAACGGTTGCCGACAAAGCCGGGCAGGTAGTCCGCGACTACGCTGACGGTCTGTCCAGCGTTGAGGTCGATTGATGCAGACTCGGGGTACTGTCCTTCAACCTGGATCTGCTCGATGACCTGCTTACCATCCACGCTGACCGTGTAGTGATCGTCGCCCGAGGCGGTGGCGAGCACCAGGTACTTGCCGGCCCTGGGCGCCTTGAACGATGCAGTGTAGCGAATGCTGCGTGGCGTTTTGTCCGCGGGGCCCCACCACTCCTGCTTGTAGTTGTTGATGTCGTGCGGCGTTGCTGTCTCCGCGGAGCCGGTGAAGTCTTTGCTGGGATAGGTCGCTTCCTGCAAACCTGTCTCCCAATGGGTCTGACCGAAGACGTCATTCATCTCCGGCAGGCCGCGAGAGTAGACTACGTGCGTCTCTGGTCCGACGAGGTTGGCTATACCGGTGACGAGGCTGACGGGTTGAAAGGCGTCTGCCTGCGAGGAACCACCACCACCGGTTACCGCCGGCCACGCATCGGGGCCGATGAGGGCGATGGTCTTGATCTTGGCTGCGTCAAGAGGGAGCGCGTGCCTTTCGTTCTTGAGGAGTGTAATGCTTTCGAGTGCGCCCTTCAGAGCGACCGTGCGATCCGCCACCGAGTAAGTCGAGTCAGCAGGATCAAGCTGCGGCCGGTCGAGCCAGCCATAGCGCAGGGCAACACGCAACATCCGCAGCACTTTGTCGTCGATCGTCGCTTCCTTGACGGTGCCCTCTTTGACGGCTGCTGCGAGAGTCTGCTCGTTCATAAAACGCGGAGAAGGCATTTCCAGGTCGAGCCCATTGTTCGCCGCAGCCACGCCGTCATAAGTCGCATCCCAATCCGACATCAGCACACCGCTGAATCCCCAGTCGCCTTTGAGGACTTTGAGATTGAGGAAGTCGTTCTGCGTGGCGTGCGTGCCATTGATGAGGTTGTAAGAGTCCATCACAGCGTCGACATGGCCCTGTTTCACAGCGGCTTCGAATGCGGGAAGATAAATCTCCCGCATGGTGCGCTCGTCTGCCGTCACATCCACGTTGTGCCGATCGTACTCCTGGTTGTTGAGTGCGTAGTGCTTCACGGTGGCGCTCACGCCTTCCGATTGCACGCCCTCGATATAGGGCACTACCAGGGCGCCATTGAGATAGGGATCCTCGGAAAGGTATTCAAAATTCCTGCCGTTGACCGGCGCCTTTGCGATATTCACGCCTGGGCCGAGGAGGAAGTGGACGCCGCGGGCACGAGCATCGCGTCCCAGGCTTTCGCCAAGCTGCCTGGCAAATCCTCGATCCCAAGTTGCGGCAAGTGCGGCGCCGCCCGCATATGCGGTTGTCGGTCCCCAGGTGCGCACGCCGACAGAGGCGTCGGACATCTTGAAGCGTGGAAGGCCGATGGACGGTATGGCATTGGTGAACATGCCGTCGACGCCGCCAATGAGCTTGATCTTTTCCGCGAGAGTGAGTTTTGCCAGCATAGCCTTGGCCCGGGCTTCGATTGCAGGCGAGCCCGGCGAAGGAGCCTGAGCCTGTGCCAGGCTGCAAAGGCAAAGAACGCAGGCCAAAATGGCCGAAGTGAAGATGGAGACACGAACGCGCACAAACGATTGAATAGGTAAGATTCCGTGGTTTTTCATGACGGGGAGAAGCCTATCGCACTGGCTACTCCGTGTACAACCAACGAACCCCGATTTGCGGGTAAGCAGCCCCGCGCAATGTGCGCTGTAAGTTCCTTCTTTCGTTCCATTTGTGACCACAGTCACAGGGGGAAGTGAATGCGGTCACTGCTACCTCCTTGATGCGAGAGCAGACTCAGTAAACATCGGGCCCTGCATCGACCCCCGCACCTCGCTCCAACTCAGCCTGGCGCAACAAAGGATGTTATGAGTTTCGCTTCTGGTTTGAAGACGATTGTTGTAGCAACGGATCTGGATGGGCGCGCGGATGCCGCATTGGAATACGCTCGCAAGTTGGCCCATGCCTATGGCGCACGGATCGTGCTGGCCCATGGACTCGATCCGCTCGACTACGCGTCAGTCGCTGCGGTTCCAGGCAAGGTTCTGCGGAACTTGACTGAGGAGGCTCGCGCCACGCTCGATCAGATGGCCGCCGACCTGGTGCGCGAAGGGATTCATAGCCATTCGGAAGTTCACCAGGGAGAAGTGGCGCAGATGCTGGTGGATGTTGCGCGCCAATACGAGGCCGGACTCATCGTCATCGGCACGGAAGGACGTAAGGGCGCAGGCCCAGTGGTCGTTGGAGCGATCGCAGAGCAGTTGGTGCGCCTGGCTCCTTGTCCTGTGATGGCCGTGGCGGCCGACTATAACGCAGGAGCCTTTCGCCCTGTACCGGGCGGTCCAATAATGCTGGCCATGGAGCGCAATGAGGCAACGGCAGAGGCAGTAGCCACAGCCTGCTCGCTGGCAGAAATCTTCCACAGAACGATGATCGTTGTGCACGCACGCAAGCCCGAGGAAGCCGTCGCATTTCTCAATCCCATAGCCACAACGATCAAGGAATTTGGAATTGTAAGCGAGGGGCGCTTTCCGGTGCGCTGCATCGTGAAGGATGGCAAGCCCGGCGATGCAATGGTGGAGGCGATTGGGCAATTTCAACCCAGTGTGCTGGTGATCGGCGTAAAGCGCGCCAGCGAAACTCCGGGACCGCATGGCACGGCATTCACCCTTCTGGCCCGGTCGCGCGTACCGGTGCTTTGCGTTCCTCCTGCGGCAGCAGTTGCCGCGCGGGAACATGAAACCTGCGCCGGCGCTCAATCCTGAGAACTTGCGCGGAACTCAACGAGAAGCAGCGAAGGAAAGATACAGCGTGCGAGCTGAGTGACCGGATCTGGAAAGGGAGACGGGACGATGCAATCGAATGCAATACCCGAGCGACGCGATGTCGCTGCGCCCCACCCGATTGCGGAATTGCTGGCCTGTCCGCCCGCAGTCGGCAATATGCTGAATGCGTCGGCGGAGAGCATTGAGTTTGACGCCGGCGATATCCTCTTTCACCAGAACGATGTCTGCAGGGGACTCTATGTAGCAATTTCCGGCTACCTGGTGCGTAAAGCCGCGCGCCTGGACGCGCGCCTGACGCTGGGAACGGTGCGGGCCGGGGAAGTGGTCGAACTTGCTGCAATGTTGGGTGACGTACGTCACACCTATACGCTAATCGGACAATCGAAGGGAACAGCGATGCGCTTGCCCAAGGAGGCTCTGCAGCGTGCATTCGAGTTGTATCCTACGCTGAGAATGCGGCTGCTGGAAGAGCTAGCTCGCGAAGTATCAAGGGCATATGGCATGTGTAGCATTGCGAAGCTGGCAGGGTTGCGGCGCAGACCCACGGCCACATTGCAGGCGGAAACTGATCCGCGTTGAGCAAATCATGCTATTAGGGCGTGGACAATCTATTCAAAAGAAACATCGTTTCGGGGATTCCAAGTATCGAGTTGTAGTAGAAGTGGGATATACTCTGAATAATTCTGCGGAATAAATATGGCCGGACTACATTCTCATCACCCCCCGGAAGATTGTCTCAACTGTGAGCACCGCCATCTGCGGATGTTCTGCAACCTCACATCCGAAGCACTTCAGGATTTCGACAATATCGGAATCATGATGAGCCACGCGCGTGGGGCGAAGCTGTTTACCGAGGGCGATGTGGCACGGAACGTTTTCATCATCTGTTTCGGCCAGGTCAAGATTTCGTCAACTTCGCGCGACGGCAAAACGATGATTCTGAAAATCGCCGGTCCAGGTGATGTGATGGGATTGAGCGCAGTACTGGCCAACGTTCCTCACGAAGTGACCGCAGAAGCGATTGAACCATGCCAGGTGAAGACGATTCGCAAGCAGGAATTCATCGACTTTCTGGGGCGGCACGGAATTGCCAGCATGCATGCAGCACAGTCTCTGTCGGGCGAATACCTCACGGTCTTTCACGATGCCAAGCGGCTTGCTCTTTCGGGCTCCGCTGCGGGCCGTCTTGCGAGGCTGCTGCTTGACTGGGGTAAAGCTTCTTCAACCGGGAAGCCGGAGATTCGCTTCACCATGGCTCTCACGCATGAAGAGATCGCCAATATGGCCGGTACTTCACGAGAAACCGTGACGCGGTTGCTGAACCAGTTTCGCCGCGACCAGTGGATCGTGATCAAAGGAGCCAGCATGACCATCTCCAAGCCCGATCAGCTCGAACGCCTCACCGCGTAAACTTCTTCCCTGAGTGCCTTCTCATTGACGAGAGGAGCTGTGCCTGTGTCTCGGGAAGAAACGCTGCAGCCGATTATCGATTTCATTCGCGAGCTAGACAAGCTGAAGGGCGTGGAGCGAAAGACTCGTCCGCTGGGACTCGCACGCTTTGAGAATTCCGCGGAACATAGCTGGCAGCTCGCCGTATTTGCGATGGCCTTGTCGCACTATGCCGAGGGACCAGTCAAGCTCGAACGCGTCGTCAGCATGCTTCTGCTGCACGACATCGGCGAGATCGACACAGGCGACACCATTGCTTATGCCACAGAGGGTATGGAGCAACGCAAGATCGCCGAACAGGCTGCCGTCAAGCGTATCTGCGCGATTCTGCCGGACGAGTTGAGCGATCAATTCGAATCGCTATGGCAGGAATTTGAAGGAGCCGCGACGCCTGAAGCGAAGTTCGCTCATGCGATGGACCGGTCGATCCCCATCATTCTCAATCTCGCCAACAACGGGCAGAGCTGGCGCGAAAACGGCATCCGGTATGAGCAGGTCATCAAGCGCAACGGGCCTGCCGTTCAAGCGGGATGTCCGGCGCTTTGGGCTTACCTCCAACATCTTCTTGAAGAAGCGCAGGCGAACGGCTGGTTTGGTTTTTAGCAAGTCCGCCTGCTCCCCTTGACATCTAGGGTAGAGCGCGCATAGGCTTCCTTTACCCTCGATATCTAGGGTAAGAGAACCATGGCCAAAAACGATCTTCAGGGCGCGCTCGATCTACTCATTCTGAAAACTCTTTCGCAGCTTGACTCGATGCACGGGTACGGCATTGTCCTGCATATTCGCCGCGTATCCGATGAACGGATCATTGTGGAGGAAGGCTCGCTTTATCCTGCGCTGCACCGCATGGAGCAGAACGGCTGGGTGCGCGCGAGTTGGGCTGTAACCGACTATGGGCGCAAAGCGAAGTGGTATGCGCTCACAAAGGCGGGCAGGGAGCAGCTGGCGAGCCGCGAAAAGAACTGGGAGCAGGTCGTCAAGGGCGTCGACGCAATTCTGCGTTTCGCATGAGGTAAAGGATGTCACTTCTTGGTCGCATCGTGATGCTGGGCCGACGTTCTCGCATGGATCGCGAGATCGAAGCCGAATTGCAGGAGCACATGCAGATGTGCATCGACGACAACATGGCGGAAGGCATGAGCCGCGAGCAGGCGGTGCGCGAGGCGCGATTGCGATTCGGAAGCCCGACAGCGACGCGCGAGAGGGTGTGGGCGGAGGATGCCGCGCTGGGCCTGGAGAGCCTGGGCCGCGATGTGCGGACGACGCTGCGCGGATTCGTGAAGAGTCCCGGCTTCGCGCTTGTGGTTGTCGCGACACTGGCTCTCGGCATTGGAGCAAACACCGCGATCTTCGAACTTCTTGATGCCGTGCGGTTGCGCAGTCTGCCGGTGCTGAAGCCCGGCGAACTCGCCGATGTTCGAATTGCGGGCGGGAATGGCGGATTCGGAATCAACAACGGCCTGACCGGAAACTTCACGGTTCCCATGTGGCTGGAAGTGAAGGATCATCACGATCCTTTCTCCGGAATTTTTGCCTGGCGTCCGGACAATGTGTTGCTGGGAAACCCGAGCGATTCGCATCATGCGAATGGACTCGAAGTCAGCGGAAACTTCTTCAACGTACTCGGCGTCGTGCCGTGGCAGGGCCGATTGATCGAGCCACAGGACGAATGCCAGTGGAAAGCGGTGGCAAGCTACGCGTTCTGGAAGTCTCAGATGGGGGGAGTGCCCGTCACGGCGAATACAACCATCATCGTTGAAGGCAGAGCTGTAGAGGTGTTGGGTGTAACACCCCCGCCCTTTTTCGGATTGGTGGTGGGAGATCGATTTGACCTTGCCTATCCCCTCTGTATTCCTCCCAATCCGCGCCGCGAAGTATTTGACTACTCCGTGATGGGTCGGCTGAAGCCGGGCTGGAGCCTGCAGCAGGCTTCGGAGTATTTTAATGCGCTGAGTCCCGGAATATTTGAAAGAACCGCACCCGATGGTTACAGCCCCGACGCAATCAAGACCTTCAAAGCATTTCGTCTGGCCGCGTATCCAGCGGGCGCGGGGGTGAGTTATCTGCGAGACCAGTACAACTCTTCGCTCGAACTTCTGCTCGGCATAACAGGACTAGTCCTGCTGATTGCCTGCGCGAATCTCGCCAATCTGATGCTTGCGCGGGCGAGCGTAAGGCAGCGCGAAATGGCCATTCGCATGGCGCTTGGGGCCTCGCGCGGGCGCCTGCTGCGACAGGCTCTACTGGAGAGCGCATTGCTTGCGGCGATTGGCGCAACATTGGGTGTTGCCCTGGCACAACCACTAAGCCGCGCGCTAGTGACTGCTTTGAATACGAGCCAGAACTCGATTCATCTGACGATTGCACCGGACTGGCGTGTACTGCTATTTGCGGCAGCCGTTTCAATCGCAACCTGCGTCCTGTGTGGAACGTTTCCGGCCATGCGCAACGCGAACGCGGAGCCGATCGCCTCGATGAAATCCGGCGAGCGTGGAGTTGTCGGGAACCGCGAACGATTCACGGTGCAACGCGCGATGGTGATTGCACAGGTAGCCGTCTCAATGGTCCTGCTGGTAGGCGCGCTGCTATTTGTTCGCAGCTATCAGAATCTGATGAACTTTAACCCGGGAATCCGGGAGAGCGGAATCAGCGTTGGGTATTTCAATTTTCCGATGGTGAAGATCAAGCCGGAAAACCTCGCGGCCTATAAACGACAACTGGTGGAAGATGTACGAGCGCTGCCCGGAATCGAGAACGCCGCTGGCACAACCAACGTGCCGCTGAGCGGCAGCAGTTGGAGCCATCATGTGGATGTGGATGCGCTGGATGGATCGAGCAAGTTCACCTATGTGAGTCCGAGCTACTTTGCGACACTGGGCATTCCTCTGCTGACGGGACGCTGCTTTACCGAACACGACACCAACGACTCTCCACTCGTGCTGGTCGTGAACCAGACGTTCATTCGTAAATACATTCGGACACCTTCTCCTCTTGGCAGGCTTGTACATGTGCGGCCAGAGCCGCAGTATCCCGACCGCACCTACGAGATCATCGGGACAATTCCCGACACGAAGTATGGCGACATTCGCGATGAGACACCGCCGATGGCCTTCGTGCCCATCGACCAGTTTCCCGTGACCGCGCAGGGACCGGGCATGGCCATGATGTTTGCTGCGGGCGATCGCGCGACCGCTGTAGAAGCGGTGCGGCACATGTTCGAAGAGAAACATCCGGGAACCATAATGCAGTTCTACGATTTCGAGCAGGGAATTCGCGACAACCTTGTGGGCGACCGCATGCTGGCCATGCTTTCAGGTTTCTTTGGCGTGCTTGCCGCTTTGCTGGTTGTGGTGGGTTTGTACGGCGTGCTGTCTTACTTCCTTGCGCAGCGGCGCAGCGAGATCGGCATCCGCATTGCCCTCGGGGCAAGCCGGGGCCGCGTCATCAGCGAGTTGCTGCGTGACGCGATCATCATGTTGCTGGTGGGATTGGGAGCAGGAACCGCGCTGGCACTGCTGGCAGGCCGCGAAGCCAGCAGCATGCTTTTCGGACTGAAGCCCTCGGATCCAATGTCGCTGGCGGCTTCGGCCCTGCTGTTGGGAATCGTGACGTTATTGACCAGTCTCGTTCCCGCACTCAAAGCAGCACATGTCAATCCGATCAACTCACTTCGAGTGGAGTGAGACTGTAAAGCGGCTTCCCGTGGACTTAAAGGCTGATCTTATCGTGTTCCGGCGAAAACGGGTCGAGCACTTCTTCTTCGTCTCTGAGAGTGAGCACCGGGCAGCGGGCGTGCGCCAGTACGCGGTAGACCGTGCGATCGTGGGTGAGATTATGAAGCGCCGAACGATGCGTAGATCCCAGCACAATGAGATCCGCACCGAGATCCACTGAAGCTGCGAGGATTTCGATCGCAGGGTGACCGTGCGCTACGCGAGCGTCGACCTTGACGCAACAAGAATCAGTGGCGCCGATCTCCGCCGCGAGTATCCGTAACTCGCGCATCGCTGTTGAGTCCAGTCCAGTGGGCAGGTGTTCGCGCTGCATCTCGTCGATCGGCGGCAACACGTGCAGCAGAACCAATTTCGCTCTCCGGTCTGATGCGATCTGGCAGGCAAGCGCTGCGCTCGGGCTTGAGGTCTCTCTTAACGTGGTGGCATGCAAAACGACCCGTTGGCGGTCGTCGCCGCTCGCCTCGAGATGAGCCTCGGGTCCCACGGTAATGACCGGGAGATGTACCGAGCGCAGCACTTGTTCCGCCACAGAGCCGAGAAGCAACTTGCTGGCCTTGCTCCTGCTCCGGGTCCCAAGAAACAGACGTTGGGCATTGAACTGGCGCACCGAGGCGATGATCTGCTGTGCTGGCGCGCCTTCGCGAACGATGGCATCGCAGGCAATCTCCTGCCCGCGCGCTTTCATCCTCCAGGGCTCCATCGTCCTGATGGCAAAATCGATGGGACCTGCTGGGTCGTAGTAAGGCATACCTGCGGCGTCAGCTGCGATTCCAGCCCCGGGGCCGAGAATGTGAAGCAGAATGATCCGCGCACTCGACTGGTGAGCCTGTTGCAGCGCAAATGGGATGAGCCGGTCCAGGTCGCTAAGATCCGTTGCGACCAGAATTACGGATGGATGAGCCGATCGGCTGAGTCCGGCGTCCGACATGGCGCACACCTTATACGCAAGAGCGTCGCACCGAAAACGTCGGCAGGATGTGCCTTGGCGCACGGAAGCAGGTGAGTTGAATCACGTAAATCTGCATGCAAGCCTCATGTCCGTTCAAGATCCACCATCTTTTCTGCAGGGGTAAGAAGGAAGCGATGGAACCGGGGAAGCGCGAAAGACGAAAGAAATTTGCAGGTTTCTTTATTGCTTCTTTATTTGCTTGCAATCTATTGTTGGGAATGGAACCCCAACCCCACACTTTCCATCCTTCTAAACATCCCAAGGAACAATAGGCCTCACTGCGGTATTTTGACGCCCTATTCGCCTCAAAGGCGGTCCCACTTTCAGGGGCGCAAACCGACAAATCACTGAAGTTTCTGGAGGTCAGATGCGAATGGTTCATCGACGTACCCGAAGTGTATTCAGCGCAATCTTCCTGGCGGCTGCCCTTGCTGTCGCTCTGCCGGTCAACAGTTTTTCCCAGACATTCCGCGGCGGAATCAACGGAACCGTGACGGATCAGTCGGGTGCGGTTGTGGCTGGCGCGGCGGTGGAAGCCACGGATTCGGCAACGGGAGTCTCTCATAAAACTGTTTCCTCGAGCGCCGGTGAATACAGTTTTCAAGACATGCCGCTTGGTACCTACGTCGTCAAGGTTTCCGGTTCCGGGTTCAAAGAATCGGTAATCAAGAACGTGCCGGTAACTGCAGGTGTGATCTACACACTGCCAGTTAGGCTTTCTGTGCAGGCGACTGGTGAAACGGTCGAGGTATCTGCCTCCGGGCTTGCGCTCGACACCACTTCAGCCACACAGACGACTGATATTCCCGAAACGACGGTTCAGGATATTCCCTTGAACGGCCGTGATTTCACCCAGATGATCGGGCTGGCGCCTGGCTTTGCGGGATATGCATTGGGCGGGTTTGGCTCGGTGAACGGCACTCGAGGAAATCAAGTCAACTGGCAGATTGATGGCGCCGACAACAACGATTGGTGGCACAACATACCTGCCGTGAACCAGGGTGGGGTTGAAAACATCGCCGGCGTGACATTGCCCATCGACTCCATTGAAGAGTTCAGCTTGCAGACCCAGTCTTCCGCGGAAGTGGGCAGAAATCCTGGTGGAAGCGTAAACCTGGTTACGAAGTCCGGAACCAACGCCCTGCATGGCTCGATCTATTACTACGAACGAAACCAGGCTCTCGCTGAGAGCAACCCGTTCAATACGCTCGGTGATCTGCCTCTGGAAAATGTCCAGTGGGGTGCATCACTTGGTGGTCCTTTCTATAGGGACCACACGTTTTGGTTTACCAATTTCGAGAAGCAGAAGTTCAACATCGCAACCGGCAACTCAGGCCTCGAGCCGAACGCGTATTACCAGGCGGCTGCGATGCAGTTGCTAAACGATGCGGGAGTTCCAGTCGATCCTGCTACCCAGAAACTGATCGCGCTCTTGTGGCCTGCGAATCTCCTCAGCGGAACAACTCCAGGTTTCTTCCAATCGGCAGCGCCCGAATTCGGATACAGCTATAACGGCGTTGCTAAGATCGATCACACGTTCAATTCGAAGCACAGCATTTACGCGCGCGCCTTCATGGGCCAGGGCAACCAGACGGCCCCAGTTGGTACGACCGACATCAATCCCTACTTCTTTGAAATCGGCCCGATCCACGTCTACAATTTCTCGGCTGGTCACAACTGGGTGATTTCACCTTCCATCAGCAACAGCGTCACCGCTGCGGTTAACTACTTTCATCAGACTTTCTCTGATGCCAACACGAACTTTACAAGCGTGACGGATGCCGGGTTTATCACCGGTGCTCCGTTTCCGAACGCACCCAATATTCAGATTGGCAACGATTTTGAACCAACAGGCAATACGCCCCCGGAAGGCCGCCAGGATGTAACTGGGGTTATCGACGAGGCGTTCAACATCGTCAAGGGCAAGCACCAACTGCGGATCGGCGGCGAATTTCGTCGCGCCCAGGTCGATGAGTTCTATCACCGCCATGCCATCGGCAACTACCAGTTCCTTGGCGGACAGGGACCCAGCGGTGACGGGTCCACCGCGTGGAACACAGATGATCAGGACGTAGCTTCGCTGGCCGACTTTCTGGCGGGCTACCTGACCAAGGCCTCTATCGCCGTTGGAAATCCTGAGCGCACAGTATTTTCATCTGGATACGACATCTTCGCCCAGGACAGCTTCCAGGCGACCAACAGCCTGAATTTCAACTTCGGCATTCGCTACGACTACATGCAGCCAATGCACGACAGTAAAAAAGATCTGTCTGTTTTCAGACCGGGACTTACGTCGACGGGCATCGCGTTCCAGGGTACGGATATCAGCAGCATCTACGAACCCGACCACACCAGCTTCAGCCCGCGCATCGGCTTCAGCTACAAGCCGGCGCATTCACCGACGACCGTGATCCGCGGCGGCGGCGGAATCTTCTTCGACACGCCCAATGCGAACCCTTTTCTCGATAATCGTCCGGGAAATTCGGCTCCTAATGGACTCGAAGGCAATCCCGGGGGCAGCAATCCAGTGTTCACCCTTACGACTGCGGCAAGTACAGGAAGCCCAGTCCAAATCGTGCCTGGACAGGAAATCATTCCTACTTCGACCCTTTCGTGCGGCGTGAATCCTTGCGGTGTATTTAGTGTCGACAAGAACTTCCGCTCGCCTTACAACGTCAACTTCAACCTGCAGATTGAACGGCAAGTTGGCAAAGCCTTCTTCCAACTCGGATATGTCGGTAGCCAAGGACGCAAGCTCCTGAGCCTTCTGAATATCAACCAACCTCATCTTGGCGGCGCCCCGGGGGCATACACCGGAACGCCGGCAGACCCCGCCGACGCTTGCACTTTTGGGGGGAACTGCTACTCCGACATCAACCAGATCGAGAGCATCGGAACCTCGAACTACAACTCACTCCAGGCTGTATTCCGGACCTCGAGCTGGCATGGGGTGATCGCCCAAGCCTCGTACACATGGGGGCATAACCTCGACGAAGTTACGCAATATCGCGGCTCGCTGCCTCAGGACAGCTACAACTTCAAGGGCGATTACGGCAACTCTGACTTTGACACGCGTAACTCATTCAAGGGATATGTGAACTATTTGATTCCCTCCGCTCCGACGATGAAGTTGCTGACTGGAGGGTGGGAACTCAACACGGCTTTCGCCTTCAATGGCGGCCAGCCAATCACTGTCTACAACGGTGACGACACCAGCGGCACCGACGAATTTACCCAGCGCGTCAACCGAGTATCCAACCCGTTCTCGGGAATCAGCCACAGCATTGAAACCGTGAACGGCAGCAAGTTTGTCCAGTGGTTCAACCCCAATGCGTACGTTGAGCCTGCGGCAAACACCTGGGGAACTGAAGCCCGCAACAGCATCTTTGGACCGGGATATTCTGACGTTGATCTGTCCGTGATCAAGAATACAAAGTTCCCGATTAACGACTTCCCGGTGAACGTGCAATTCCGCGCTGAAATGTTTAATGTGTTCAACCGCGTGAACCTCGCCAGCCCTGCCTGCACGCAGCTCTGCAACGATTATTTCGGTGGCGGAAGCTTCGGCAGAACAGGCTCGACCATCGGCTCCGGCAACTTCTCGCCGGGTATTGGCCCCGGAGAACCCTTCAATGTGCAGCTGGCCATGAAGATTCTGTTCTAGGGCCGATATGACAGTTTGAACGCTATGCCGGTCGCGAAAGGCGACCGGCATTTTCTTTTCGCACGCAGAGCCTCGCCGTTTCCCATTTCACCATAAAAAAGCCCCGTCAGAAGACGGGGCTTTCCACTGAAAACTGACGACTTAGAACCGTCCTACGACAGGTGGGTGAACGGTGTCTGTCGCAGCCGCCGTGGCATCTCGGGTGGAACAAGCCCTGCCGTGTTGCTGTTCATCACTTCGGTGAAGTCCCTGCGGAAGGCCATCATTTCATCGGGTGTGCCGACGGTGATCCGAAGGCTGTTGGGCCATGCAGGCCAGATGCGCCCAACATACATATCCTTCGCTGCCAGCGCGGCCTGAACTTCCTTGCCGGGTTTGCGGACGTCGAGCATGAAGCAGTTGCTCTCGGACGGCGTGGTCGCATAGCCCAGGCCTTTGAGCCAGTCCAGCGTTTGCGCACGGGTGTCGGCAATGATCTTCTTGCGCGTCGGGACGAGATCGGCATCGAGCAGGCTGGCCTTGGCCGCGGCGACTGCGGTGACGGGCAGCGCGTTCATTCCGCCGAACGAACTGATCTTCGCCATGAGGTCAGGTCGGCCGACGGCGAATCCCATGCGGATGCCGGCCATGCCATACAGCTTCGAGAAGGTTCGGAGAACGATGACATTCTTTCCTTCCTTCACGAAGTCGAACGAGCGCGGCGCATCGCAGAGATGGATGTAAGCCTCGTCGATCAGGATGATCGTGTCCTTGGGCGCATTGGCGACGGCGTATTCAATATCGCTGCGCGGCGTACAGGTACCGGTCGGGTTATTGGGATTGCAGATGTAGATAACGCCCGGATTCGAAGCGGCTGCCAGCATCGCTTTGACGTCGTGCTTGGCTTCGCCCTTGGGATCAGCCAGCGGAACCTTGAAGATCTGTGCGCCGCTTACCTTGGCCGCCCACATGGGAGCTTCGTAGCCCGGATCGGCGACCACCAGCGGCCGGTCTTTGCTGGTGAAGGCGAGCACCGTGTAGTGCAGCGGCTCACTCGAACCGGCGAAGGGAACAATCGACTCGACGCTCAGCCCTTCTTGTTTGGCGAAGATCTCGACCAATTCCTCTTCACCGTTGAAGAGGTAGCGGCCGCCGCGCGGAACGATGTTGATCATGGCCTGGCGCGCGGCTTCTGAGGGGCCCATGGGGTTCTCATTTGCATCAATGTGGATGCCCTTGTTGGGATCGGCAAATTTCGGGCGGTCGGCGTAGGCGAAATGCGCCTCGGTCAGGATGGGCAGGCTGGCCACCGCGGAGGCTCCGGCGGCAAAACGGAAGAAGCTGCGGCGCGAGATTCCGTTGGGAGCTAATGGATCGACGGTTGGGTACATCGGCAGGACTCCTTAGGTTGAGATTGGAGTTGGACAGACCACCGCCGCGAACGCGGCGAAAGACGAGACCGGAATACTGAGGGAAGAGGGAAGGGGAATGACAGTCCCATAACCCAAGGTATCGCCCCGGAGCAGCAAAAACAAGCAGGAAATGCGGTCCGTGCCGGTCGAAATTGACTGCGCGCCGCCGAGGGATCTTCTGCTAACCTTGCGATGAGCGCCAGGGACGCATCCGGTCCGCGGAAAGGGCTTCAAGCCCACCCGAAATACCCAAATTCAGACACCTTCTTTCAGCCCGCACCGCGGACATCGGGCGCAACAATGAAAGGAGGCAGCATGCCCGCCGATCCAGGACCATCCCCGCGTCCACTTCCCGACCGCCCCAATCTCCGCTACCTCAAGGATCAGGCAAAAGCATTGCTGAAAGCCGGTCAGGCCGAATCGCTGACAACGGCGCAACTGAAGATCGCACGCTTGTATGGGTTTTCGAACTGGCCGAAGCTGAAAGCGCGCATCGAACAAGGGAATCTGGACGATGACACGGTCGAATTGAAGAACGCGATCGACATCAATGATCTCGATCGCGTGAAACTCCTGATGACGCGCAACCGCGCGTTGCATCGCGCGCCACTCGGCTACGGCAAGAATGGGCCGCTCACCTGGGTGGCCGAGTGCCGCGTTCCGTGGGAGCCGCCCACGCCAGTCAGACTCGTAATGGCGCAATGGATGATTGACAACGGATCGGACGTCCACCAGGGCGGCGACGGTCCGCTAATGCGTGCCGCACTCAGGGATGATCGA
This sequence comes from uncultured Acidobacteriaceae bacterium, assembly GCA_963838295.1. Taxonomy (GTDB): domain Bacteria; phylum Acidobacteriota; class Terriglobia; order Terriglobales; family Acidobacteriaceae; genus Telmatobacter. The sequence continues at coordinate 567,328 of CAWIQS010000013.1, read as the reverse complement.
ATTCCGATGATGGAACTGCTCTTGCGCAACGGTGCGGACGTGAATGCAGAGTGGGGCGGTTTCTTCCCAATTATTTTCGCGCCATGCGAAACACTCGCGCCGGAATCGCTGCAATGGCTGATCGATCACGGCGCCAATCCCGATTGTGCGAGGGCTGGACGAAAGTATCCAGATTCCGCGCTGGACTACGTGATTGGCACGTATTCACGCTCAGACAGGCTCGGCCGATGCATTGATATTCTGCTCGCCGCACACTGCCCGACGAGACGCAACATTCCCGGAGTCCTCGAGATTTTGCGCGGACGCATCGACCGGTTGCGCGAACTTCTCGACGCCGACCCTGCGTTGGTGAACCGGCGATTCGGGGAACTCGATTTCGGAAGTTCGGGGAGTCGAAGTCTCACACTTCGCGGTGGATCATTACTCCATGTCGCAGCGGAATACGGAGATGTCGAGGCGGCTCAGTTGCTTCTGAGTCGCGGCGCGGATGTCAATGCCCGCGCAGAGATCGACGAAGCCGGTGTAGGTGGACAGACGCCACTCTTCCATGCGGTCTCTCAGTTCTTCGATTTCGGGCTACCGATGGTGGAATTTCTGGTGGTGCACGGCGCCAACCTCGGAGTTTCAGCCAGGATTCCTGGTCACTATGAGCGCCCTGAAGAGGTGATCGAATCCACGCCCTTTGGATATGCGCAGCTATTTCCGGGCGGCGAAAACAAGACGACGGCATTCCTTCGAGCGGCGGGCGCGCCAGGGTAGGTAATTGTCCGCCTTCCGTTTGTGTTGTGTCTACGGTCGACTGTGGTAGACTCCGTGCCGGAAAACGTATCCCTTTGGAACGGCTCGAATTCATCGGGGGCTTCTGCGCCGCGAATTCCAAGCCACGATTTTTTTGTTTCAAAGCTTGACAACCCTTGGAGTAAACCCATTTACTTATGGGCGAACGTCCGCGTCACAACTGGATGTACTCACCCGATTGCAGGTGACTCAATGCTCGCTTCAATTCCAGGTTTAACCGCCGTTGGAATGCCACCCTCACCCGCGGCGCTGCTCGCCCTTGCCGCTCCCTCGCTGGCACATTTGAGTTGGCTCGACATCGCCATCATCGCGATCTACTTCGTGATGGTGATCTGGATCGGCTTCTACCTGAAAGGGCAGGCCAATACCAGCGAAGAGTTCTTCATGGCAGGGCGCGAAATGACGGCCTGGATCGCCGGCCTGAGTTTCGTCTCAGCCAACCTCGGCTCGCTGGAACTGATGGGATGGGCCGGATCGGCGTATCAGTACGGCATCCTTGCGGCTCACTGGTATTGGATAGGCGCGATCCCGGCCATGCTCTTCCTGGGCATCGTGATGATGCCTTTCTACTACGTGTGCAAGACGCATTCGGTGCCCGGCTATCTCAAACTGCGCTACGGACAAGGCGCCAGCATCGTCTCCGCCTTCTCCTTCGCGTTCATGACCGTGCTGATGAGCGGCGTGAACATGTTCGCCATGGCCGAAGTGATGAAGGTTGTTCTCGGCTGGAATCTCAACTTCTCCATCATTGTTTCATCGCTCGCGGTTGCCGCCTACGTCGCACTCGGCGGCTTGCGCTCGGCCATCTTCAACGAAGTGCTGCAGTTCATGCTGATATGGGGCGGCGCGCTGCTGGTGCCAATCCTCGGCCTGGTTGAGGCCGGCGGCTGGAACGGATTTAAAGCCAAGCTGGCGCACAACATCGCCACCGGCGTAACGGCTCCCGGTGACTACACGCATATGTGGCGCAGCATGGGCCACTTCACCGACAACCCTATGGGGATTCACTGGACCGGCATCGTCTTTGGTCTCGGATTCGCAATCAGCTTCGGCTACTGGACGACCGACTTCCTGGTGGTTCAGCGTGTTCTCTCCGCACACAACCTGCGTTCCGCGCGCATGGCCCCGATCATCGGCTCGTTCTTCAAGATGGCGGTTCCGTTCATCGTCATTCTGCCCGGCCTGCTCGGACTCGTTGTTCTGCAGAATGGAGACGGCAGCCTTATGCACCTGGTAGGGCAGAATCTTGTTACTCCGGGCTCTGGACTGCACAGCTACAACGAGGTTCTGCCGTTGATGATGGTGCGCTACATGGCGCCCGGTCTGCTGGGGTTAGGCATCACCGCACTGATTGCCGGATTTATGAGCGGCATGGCGGGCAACGTCAGCGCCTTCTCGGCCGTATGGACATACGACATCTATCAGCCGCTGATTAAGAAGAATGCTCCTGATGAACACTACGTCACAGTGGGACGGTGGGCCACCATTCTCGGCGTCATTGTTTCCATTGGCACCGCATACCTGGTGATGAGTGCAGCGGGCATCATGGACTATGTTCAGGCGCTCTTCAGCTTCTTTATCTCGCCGCTGCTCGGCGTGGTGCTGGTGGGCATGTTCTGGAAGCGCGCCACAAAGGAAGGCGGTTTCTGGGGATTGCTCATGGGCACTCTCACCTCCATCGGCTTGTGGGGCTGGGTGAAAGTTGATCCTTCGGCATTGCGTTTCGTCGCAATTTCACCGAATGCGCGAGATATGGCAGAGAACATGTACCGCGCCCTGTGGTCAGTGATTGTCGCAATTCTGGTGAACGTGATCGTAAGCCTGATGACCAAAGCTCGACCCTTCTCGGAACTTACGGGCCTGGTATACGGCGCGACGAAGTTGCCGGTCGAAGAGCCGGTGCCCTTCTACAAGAACGAGTATTTCTGGCTGGTCATCGCCATCGTGCTGTTCCTCGCCCTCAACATTTACTTCTGGTAAGGAGGTCGCATGCATTCCGGCCATATTTCGATCTGGTTTTTCATCGGAGTTTTGCTCACGGTTTATGGAGCGATGATTTTCGGCTATGGACTTTGGGAATTAGCCACAAATCATCTGGCCAACGTAGTTTTGAATACCTTGCACGCCCCCGTCTGGTGGGGCGGTTCGATGTTGCTCGTCGGCCTTTTTTACAGCCTGCGTTTTCGCCCGGGCCGCAACGGTTAATGCGGTATTTGAAGGAGCTTGAATCATGGCAGCACACAGAAAGATGACGTTTGGAGTCATAGTCGGAAACCGGGGCTTTTTTCCGGATCACCTGGCCAAGACCGGGCGCGAAGAAATCATCTCAGTACTCGAGGCCGCAGGCGCGAGCGCGATCGTTCTCGGACCTGAGCAATCCAAATATGGCGCGGTGGAAACGTACACTGAAGCGCAGCATTGTGCCGAACTGTTCAAGAAACACGCGGAAGAAATCGACGGCATCATCATTACGCTGCCCAACTTCGGCGAAGAACGCGGCATCGTGGATGCGATTCGCCTGTCAGGACTAAAGGTTCCGGTGCTGGTGCAGGCCACGCCCGACCGCTCCGATGCCATGACCATCGCCACCCGCCGCGACAGCTTCTGCGGCAAGATGTCGGCGTGCAACAACATGATGCAGTACGGCATCAATTATTCGCTCACCACGCTGCATACCGAAGCGCTGACGTCGGCGGAATTCAAGGCTGACCTTGAATGGTTTTCGGCAGTCTGCCGCATTGTGAAGGGCCTCAAGAATCTGCGCATTGGCGCCATCGGCGCGCGGCCCACGGCATTCAACACGGTCCGTTATTCCGAGCGCATCTTTGAGACGAGCGGCATCACCATCGAGACTATTGATCTGTCAGAGATTTTCGGCCGCATCAATCGCATGAAAGACAACGACGATGCGGCGCAGGGCAAACTGAACGCGATCAAGAAGTACGTTACCACCGCCGGTATCCCTGACGAAGCGTTGATGAAGATGGCGAAGCTCGGAGCCGTTATCGACGGCTGGATGAAGCAGTCGCACATTACCATCAGCGCCGTTCAGTGCTGGACTTCGATGGAGGAATTCTTCGGCGTGGTGCCCTGCACCATCATGAGCATGATGTCGAATGACCTGATTCCCTCGGCCTGCGAAGTGGATGTACCGGGCACGCTGAGCATGTACATGATGGCGCTTGCTAGCGGCACGCCCTCTGCGCTGCTCGATTGGAACAACAACTACGGTAGCCATCCCGACAAGTGCGTGTGCTTCCACTGCTCTAACCTGCCCAAGCACTTCTTCAAAGACGTCAAGATGGACTATCAGGAGATCATCGCCGGCACAGTCGGCAAGCTGAACACCTTCGGCACCTGCGTGGGACGCGTAAAGGCGGGCGCGATGAGCTTTGCGCGCTACTCCACCGACGATCGGCGCGGAATCGTGCGCGGATACACCGGCGCGGGCCAGTTTACCGACGATCCGCTGGAAACCTTCGGCGGCGCGGGGGTGGCGGAGATTCCGCAATTGCAGAAACTGCTGAAATACATCTGCCGCGAAGGATTCGAGCACCACGTCGCCGCCAACTTCAGTGACGTATCGAAATCGGTGCATGAGGCTGCTCGATATCTCGGATGGGAAAGTCACTATCACCCGCATTTGGAGGACTGATTCAATTGCGATACAGAGGCGGGCGTTGATCACTGTGTCGACGCCCAAATTTGTTTGAGGAGCTTAATATGCAAACGGCAATTATGACCAAGAGGATTAACAAAAACCTGGTAGTGAACGGGAACACGGTGGTGACCGAAACCGCGTGGAACGAAGAATTGAATGCCAAGCACGACATGCTTGTTGCCTGGCTGCGCGAGCAGGAACTCGAGGGCGTGCTTCTTCGTCGCCACGAAAACATTGCCTGGTTGACGGGCGGTGCGGCGGAGGTTCGCGTCCTTACGCCGGGCGAGACCGGTGTGGCTTCGTTGCTGGTGACGGCGGAAGGCAAGCGTTACTACTTCACCACTGAGAATGAAGCGCCCCGCCTGAGAGATGAGGAATTCTCTGCTCTCGACTTTGAGCCTGTGCTGTTTCCGTGGTACGCCGACAATACGCTCGAGACTGCTCAGCAGTTGGCCGGTGCCCACCTTGGTTCTGACACTCCAGGGCCCGGGCTGATACCGGTCAATCTTTATCCGCTGCGCCAGTCCTTGAGCGAGAGCGAGATCGCGCGATATCGCTGGCTCGGTACGCAGACGGCTGACGCAACCGTTGAGTCCCTTCACGAGGTTGAGCCGGGGTTGAGCGAATACGATCTTGAGGCCCTTACCGCCGCGAATCTTTTGCGGCGCGGTATTATGCCTTCGGTCTATCTCTTTGCGGTTGACGATCGCATCTACAAATACAAGCACGCAGTGGCACGGGGTGCGCGGCTGAAGAAGTACGGCATGCTCAATCTCTGTTCGCGCAAGTGGGGATTGGCTATTTCAATTACGCGCTTCATCCACTTCGGTGATGTTCCAGCAGAGCTTGGCGCACGCTTCAAATCGGCTGCGCAGGTGAATGCGGCGCTACTCAGTGCGACGCGCGTCGGGGCAACTTCGGCGGAGCTATTCCGCGTGGCCCAGGCTGCGTATGCTGCAGAAGGATTTCGGGGCGAAGAAAAATTCCATCACCAGGGCGGCCCCACCGGTTACGGCGAGCGTGAGTGGGTTGCAACTCCAGACGGAAAGCAGACCGTCGTCAACAATCAGGCGTTCGCATGGAATCCGAGCATTCGCGGCGGCAAGGCAGAAGACACGGTGATTCTGCACGATGGGAAGATCGAGTGGCTGACGGCGACGCCAGAATTGCCAGTAATCAACGCGACAGTGGATGGAAAGGTCTATCCAGCAGCTGGAGTGCTGGTGAAGTAGGGCAGGGATTAGGGACTAGGGATTAGGAAAAAGTGGGCAATTCCCTGAGCTACGCAGCCTTCGCTGTCTCTACCGGTTGCAGCGTCAATCGTGCGGTAAGCACGACAAGCGCGGCCCACAACACATCGGCACCTAAGAGATGCGCGACCTGTAGCCATACCGGGGCCAGCAGCACCACATCGAGTACCCCGAGCACGTACTGCGCAGCGAGCAGGATCAAGACCAATGCGGACAATCCTCGATTGTCCCAATCGGTGGTTCGCTGGGCCGCCCGCACCAGGATCCAGATCAGAAAAATACTTGCGAGGAACGCGATTGTTGGATGCGTCCACCGCCAGCGCACCAGCCAACCGCTTGTCGAAGAAAAATCCTGCGCAAGTGCGGATCCAAGCGAGGTCGCCGGAAACAGCGTGTCTCCAAGTGCAGCCAGCGATCCCGTCACGCCGACGACAAGTACGACCAGGACACCGGCGATGGCGCCAAAAGGAGCAACCGTGCGAATTTCGCCGCGCAAATATCCGCGTTTGCGGCTGAGCATATGCGCAGTGAGCGTGAGCGCAGCCAGCAGCAGCAGCGTGTTGGTGAGGTGAAGCGCGAGATACCAGGGCCGCAGCGGCGACTGGCTCTGCGCGGTCAGACCTAGCTTGACCAGCAATGCGCCGATGATCGCTTCAATCAGCGTGAATATGACAACGGCAACGGCACACCTGCGTGCCAGGTGACCACGGACCGTCGCCGCAAAAGTCCATATGAGGAGTCCAACGGCAGAAAAGAACGACAGCCCGCTGGTGATGCGGTGCGTAAATTCGATGATGGTGTTGGCGCTGGCCGAGTATTGCAGGACAGTTCCGTTGCACAAGGGCCAGTGATTGCCGCAGCCCGCGCCCGCCCCGGTAGCCCGCACCACCGCTCCCCACAGGATCACGGCGACAAAATAGGCGAGCACTCCCCATGCAAAGCGACGCAATGCAGGCGAGGGTAGGCGTTCAAGGCTGATGCTGGTTGCTACCGAGTGCATGAATGAAGCTCCGATGCCAACCTTTCAGTGTAGAACAGAGGCGTCTTGCCGGCTTAGCCGGCATGGCGACGATCCCTCTTCATTCTCCCTGATTGTCAAGCAGCCGCACCACGTGATTCACGATCATCAGATCTTCGGCCGGTGGAATCACCCGAACCAGCACGCGAGAATCATCAGCCGAAATGACCGCTTCTCCGCGAACATTGTTCTCTTGGGGATCCAAAACAATGCCCAGAGCAGCCAAGCCGGAGCAGATTTCAGCGCGAGAAGCAATATCATTTTCCCCGATGCCGCCGGTGAAAACCAGCATATCGAGACCACCGAGTTCGGCAACATAGGAGCCGATCCACTTGGCGATGGTCCACGTGAACTTGCCGACGGCCAGGCGCGCCTTCTCGTTTCCGCCCTTGATGGCGTCGCGTAGATCACGCATATCGTTGGAAAGACCGCTTACGCCGAGCAGCCCGGACTTCTTGCTGAACACGGTTTCGAGTTTGTCGGCCGCGGCCGTCGCATCGGGCGTGGTCTCGGCGATCTTCTTCAGAATAAAGATCACTACACCGGGATCGATGTCGCCTGTGCGCGAGCCGCTGATGATGCCGCCTGTCGGCGTCAGCCCCATCGATGTATCGAGGCTCTTACCGTTGCGAATGGCCGTAATCGACGCACCGTTGCCAAGATGCGCAACGATCAGCTTCTCAGGAATGCTCGGCTGCAGTTGGTAGATGATCGACTCATATGAAATGCCGTGATAGCCATAGCGACGCACGCCCATATCCACGTACTCATCGGGGATGGGCATGCGCGTAACAACCTCAGGCATAGTGCGATGGAAATAGGTATCGAGCACCGCAAAATTCGGAACGCCGGGAAAGAGTTTGAGCGCTTCGCGCATGATGTAGACGGCGATCGGCGTATGCAGAGGCGCGAGCGCTGCGTAGCTTTCGATCTCATCGACGAGTTTTGGCGTGATGCGCTGATTGTCGCGTATCTTCGGGCCACCGCATACAGTTCGATGCCCAATCGCTTTCGGAGCAGGGAACTGGCCTGAGTTCAGTGCGTCTGCGACAAGCGAAAATGCAACAGAGCGGTTTGGCAGCGGCGGCGTCTGGTCTACGATCTTCTTGTCCGCGGCGTCCTTGATCCAGAACTTCCCATTATCTGTGCCGATTCCATCGACCGCGCCTTCAAAAATTTTCGTTCGCTGGTCATCGCCAGCTTCGTACATTGCAAACTTGATGGAAGATGATCCGCTATTCAAAACCAAAACAGGCAAAGACGACATCAAAAAGTTCCCCTGACTTTTAATTTCAACTTCTTCAAATCAAACTCATTCAGCCTTGTTCGGCTGCCATTTCCAGTCCTGAATCTCGGGCAGATCTTCGCCATTCTCCGATACGTAGAGCCGGTGCCGCTGGATCTCCTCGGAGTACCACTGGCGCGTCTCATCGACCTGCGCTGCCAGCCGCGACACGCGCGTGATGGCGTCGAGCGCAAGCTGGAATCGATCGATATTATTCAGCACACACATGTCAAAGGGCGTGGTGGTCGTGCCCTCTTCCTTGTAGCCGCGGACGTGCAGATTGTCGTGATTATGCCGGCGATAGGTGAGCCGATGGATACCCCAGGGATATCCGTGGAATGCAAAGATCGTCGGCACCTTAGGCGGGAATACTGCGTCGTATTCTTCGTCTGACAGCCCATGCGGATGCTCGGACGATGGCTGCAGTGTCATCAGGTCGACCACATTCACAAAGCGGACCCGCAGATTGGGCGCCTGCGTACGCAGCAGAATAACCGCCGCGAGCGCTTCCATCGTCGGCACGTCGCCGCAACTGGCCATCACAACATCGGGATTACCATTGTCGTTGGAGGCCCACTTCCAGATGCCGAGGCCCGTGGTGCAGTGCGCAACGGCTTCGTCCATTGTTAGCCACTGCGGTGCGGGCTGCTTTCCGGCGACGATCAGATTGATGTAGTTCTTGCTGCGCAGGCAGTGGTCAGCGACCGAGAGAAGGGTATTCGCATCGGGCGGAAGATAGATGCGCACCACGTCGGCCTTCTTGTTCACCAGGTGATCGATGAACCCTGGGTCCTGATGTGAAAAGCCGTTGTGATCTTGCCGCCATACGAGCGAACTGAGCAGGTAGTTGAGCGAGGCGATCGGTTTGCGCCATGGAATCTGGCGCGTCACCTTGAGCCATTTCGCGTGCTGATTCACCATTGAATCGATGATGTGGATGAACGCTTCGTAGCAGTTGAAGAATCCGTGGCGACCGGTAAGCAGATAGCCCTCGAGCCAGCCCTGGCACATGTGTTCGCTCAGGATCTCCATCACGCGGCCAGTGCGCGAAAGGTCCTCATCCACTGGAAGTGTCTCTGCCTCCCAGGTTTTGCCGGTTCCGACGATTACATCCTGCAGGCGGTTTGAGGCAGTTTCGTCAGGACCGAAGACGCGGAAGTTTTTCGTGTCCTTGTTGGCTTCCATCACGGCATGCAGCATCTTGCCCAGCACACGGGTAGACTCGGCCGTCGTTGCTCCCGGTGTATCGACCTTTACCGCAAAATTCCGAAAGCCCGGCACCTTGAGCGGCTGCCACAACAGGCCGCCGTTCGCGTGAGCATTCATGCCCATGCGCAGCCTGCCCTTGGGGGCGATGTCGGCTAGTTCTTCCCGGAATGCGCCCTTCTCGTCGAAGAGTTCTTCGGGCTTGTAGCTGCGCATCCAGTCCTCGAGCAGGCGCAGATGATCGGGTTTCTCGCGCAGTTCGGCAAAGGGAACCTGGTGGGCGCGCCATGTGCCCTCAACCGGCTTGCCGTCGACTTCCTTCGGTCCGGTCCAGCCTTTAGGCGTGCGCATGATCAGCATCGGCCATGCCGGTCGATCGGTCGAACCGCCCTCGCGCGCGGCTTTTTGAATATCGGCGATGCGATCGAAAATCTTTTCGAAAACGGTAGCGGCCTTCTGATGCATGGTCGCAGGATCGTGGCCTTCGAGCGTGAAGGGCTCGTATCCGTACCCGCGCATCAGGTCTTCAAGTTCTGCGTGAGGTATGCGCGCCAGCACCGTGGGATTTGCAATCTTATATCCGTTGAGATGAAGGATCGGCAGCACCGCGCCATCGGTCGCGGGATTGATGAATTTATTGGAGTGCCAACTTGTGGCCAGCGGCCCTGTCTCTGCTTCGCCATCCCCGACAACGCAGGCGACGATGAGGTTGGGATTGTCGAAGGCTGCGCCGTAGGCATGCACGAGCGAATAGCCAAGTTCTCCTCCCTCGTGGATGGAGCCCGGGGTCTCCGGCGCGACGTGGCTTGGAATACCGTAGGGCCAGCTGAACTGCCGGAAGAGGCGCTTGATGCCATCGCGATTCTGCTCGATGTGCGGATAGATCTCAGAGTACGAGCCTTCGAGGTACGTGTTCGCGACAAGTCCGGGTCCGCCGTGTCCGGGACCGATCACGTAAATCATGTCCAGGTGCCGCTCTTTGATCAGACGGTTCCAGTGGACGTAGAGGAAGTTGAGTCCGGGTGTAGTTCCCCAGTGGCCGAGCAGGCGTGGCTTTACGTCATCGAGGGTAAGAGGGCGCTCGAGCAGAGGATTATCTTTCAGGTATATCTGCCCAACAGAAAGGTAGTTAGCGGCACGCCAGTAGGCGTCCATCTTACCGAGAAGCTCTGGACTGAGAGGGCCTTCGGTTGTTGCTTCGGTCCGGTTGATTTCGGTCGTCGCGCTGGTCATGGGGGCACCTCGGATGGGGAATTCCGTAACCACTCCAGCCTAGCAGCCTTGTGTTAAAGCCGTGGGTGATTGAAGTCACACGGAACTGAGATGCCGATTCAGTTAGTGGGATTGACTGGAGAAAATGCTATTGCTGCGGCGCATCAGGAATCTCGATGGAGCCCACTTTTCCTGAAGCCAGATCGTGAACGGCGACGCGCAGAAAGACCCGATACGGCGGCAGATCGAGCGCGAGGCGAATGGGGATGCCGTTGGCGAGGATAGCGGCATATTGTTCGGGTCGAAGCCCCATCTGGAAACCGCGGTCGAGATAGTTCACGCGTCTGCCGTCGAGGTCGTAGGCAATCAGCACAAACTCGATCTTGCCATTCCGGACTCCGGTGGGCGTCTGATCAAGCGCCATCTCAGCCGCATCAGCTCTGATGTCCACGATGATGCGCCGAGAGAACTGACCTGGCGGTGCGGCTATTTCACCTGCAGGTCCCTGCGGCAGGCGAGCGTCCTTCAACGAAGGATCATGCGCATCGCGAACCCTGGCCTTGAAAAGAATCTGCGAAGCGGCAGGCGCTCCGTGCTGCGTAGTTGCCTCAATGACGCTGATCTCAGGATTCAACGGAGATGAGCGAGCCCCGGGAACGGCAAAATATCCGCTGCGATACGCGAGCTTGCCCGTCGAGCCGTCGAGCCGGATCTTGAGCTTATGAAAGCTGCCGTCGAGAGAAGCGGGCGCAAAGCCGAGGGTGTAGTAGGTCGAACCGGTTTCTACCGCGTCCGCAACAGCCTCGCGCAAGCCGTTGGTCTGCATGTAGGCCTTGCCTCCCGTCTCCGCGGCAATCTGGTTGAGGGTGGCCTCTGCCTGCATATTCTGGCGCAGGAGCTTGGCTTCGTCCTTGCCTGCATTTGACCGATTCGCCTGGTTGCGTACTCCGTTTGGTGAAACCGCGCTAACCACGTTGGTTGAGCCTATGTAGTCCGCGTCGATTACCTGGGGCGTAGCCAGTCCCGTTGCACTCACCGGATAGACGGCCACGCGCGCCTGCGAAAGGAGTTCGCTGGTCTCCTGCAATTGGTTGGAGTAAGTGCGCATTGCTTCGAACGGACTCTGCAACGCATCGTCCGGGTCGAGAACGATTGGGAAGGAGCCCGAGAACCAGATCAGGTTTTTGCGCCCCGGCACGCCGCTGAGATAGCGCGCAAGCTGTTGCATCGCGTTCATCGTCATACGCACGCGCTCGTCCATCTGATATGCGGCCATATCGGCCTGGAATTGCTGCAACGACGCGATGGGGTCGAGGAGATTCGACTGCGCGTCCACCTTGTCGATGCCCATATTTGCCATGTCGCCGATAGTGGCGTCCAGGTCGTGGTCGGTTGCGGGATCGAGCATCGACGAACTCTTGGGATTTGTCGCGGAACTCTTAGCTGCACGAACCAGCTGCGCTGGATCGGTTGTGAATCCCGCAACGAGGCGCAGACGCGACGTGAGTGTGAAGATCGCCAGGGACGTGCCGGGCTCGATCGTGGCGAGATAATCGAGCATCTTGCGGCGAACCTCCATCTGGTTTGCTACCGGTGTATTCAGTGCATCCAGCAGCAGTACATTCGCGGCGGTTGCCGGAGGGTAAGGTGAGAGATTGGTATACGTCTGAGGCGCGCCGGCGTCCTGGAACATGGCCGGTAGATGGCTCGGAGGAGGCGTATCGCCGGGGGCGCGCAGGTCAAACGAGACAATGCTCTGTTCTTTGCCGTCGTCGAGGATGTGAAAATCGGAGCGAACGAGTCCGCGAACGGGCCTGTCCTTTTTTGTGACGACTACATCCACCAGGACAAGGCTGCTGTTGGTGCGAATAAGGCTTTCGGGCGCGGGCGTCGTACCGGAAGGCGCAGATTGCGCCAGGGAAGCGAGTCCGCCGCAGCCGACCGCGATGATGAGCGGAATGTGTTTCACGTCGCGCAAGATCTTAGCCCACCTCTAGCTTGAACCGATTGTCAGCGGAATCTCAAGGGAGCCTACGCGGACACCGAGAATGTCGTGCACAGCAATGCGAAGCGATTGCTCCCCGGCGGGAAGATCGAGAGCCATCCTTACGGGAATTCCAGTCTTCATCAGCTGTGCATACTGGCCTGGATTGAGGGCAAGCTTGGTGGAGCGGTCGATAAAGTTCAAGCGCTTGCCGTCGGCGTCGTAAGCGACAAGTGTAAATTCGATCGACGCATTTCGCGCTCCCTCCGCGGATGAATCGAAGATAACCGTGTGCGGATCGACGACCAGGTCCACGATGTATCGGTGTGGGGTACCCTTCAGCGCGGCGGACAGTTCACCGGCCGCGCCGGCGGGAAGGTTGGCGTCTTTGAATTCAGAATCCGTGGCGGGCAACACACGGGTCTGGAAGAGTACCTGGGTTGAGAGTGGAGCACCATGCAAGGTTGCTGTTGCCATCAGGCTCGCGGGGCTGAATCCCAGCGAATTGGGCTTGTCCGGTAAGTCGGCATAGTAGCCGCTGCGGTATGCGAGGTCGTACTTTGCGTCATCGACTTTCACCCTGATTTTCCTGAAGTCGCCGTTGAAGTTTTTTTCTTCCGGCCTGTAGCTCAGGGTGTAATAGCTCTCTCCGTTTCCGACGGCGCTGGCAACGGCCGCCTTGAATCCGTTGGTATTGAACAATGCCATTCCACCGGTATCGTGCGCGATTTGCTCCATGGCGAAGTGCGAATTCGTGTCACCGGTCATCGCCTGCGAATTTTGTCGGGCAAACCTCGGGACGCCGGAGCCACCGCCGGGGACAACGTTTAGGCCGTTGTCTGACGCGTCAAAGCCGGGCAGCGACATCAACCCTCGGGCATCTACCGGATAGACAGCGATGCGCGCAGCCGAAAGCAGATCGCTGGTTGCCCTCACCTGTTCCCCATAGCTTCGAGAGTTGCGCAAGGATTGATCACCGGGATCGGGACCAACTGCAACCGGGAACGATGCCGAAAACCAGATGAGATTCTTGCGGCCCGGAACAGCGTTCAGATAACGCGCCAGCTGCTGCAGGGCTTCAAGAGTGAGGGCGACGCGGTTGTCCGTCCGATGAGCATCTACATCCGATTGGAACGCCTGGATGGACGCCATCGCAGCTGCTGGAGCCTTCATCATCTCCAGATTGCCGATGGCGGAGTCGAAAGCATTTCCGGCGCTCGAGTCGAGTGCGACCGATTCCTGCGGAGCGCTTTGAGCCTTTTCCAGGGTTGCGGTCAGGTCCGCAATACTCGATGTAAATCCCTGGATCATGCGCAGTCGCGAAGACAGCGTGAAGACCGCCATCGTTGTTCCCGACGGAATGGTCTTTACGTATGCGAGCATCTGCTTCCGCACTTCAAGTTGGTCGGTCACCGGGGTATTCAGCCCGTCGAGCAGCAGAACATTGACAGCGCTGCCATGCGGATGAACGGGAAGATTGTTGTAGTAGTGCGGCGGCATGGCGCGATGCTGCACCGCGGCCTGCGTCGGGTCGGGCTTGTGTTCTTCAAAAAACGTGATGGCCTGTTCGCGGCCGTTCTCGTAAACATGAAAGCGCTTCGGATCGATGCCGTGAACCGCTGTGTTCGAGTCGGTGACAACGACGTCCAACAGCACCGTAAAGCTGTTGGTGCGGAGAACTGGCACGGGCTGGCCGCTTGTGGACGCGGCATTTTCAGCAGGCGTTTGCGCGTTCGCAGTTAAAACGGCAGTGAGTGAGAAGGTGGCGATAAAAATCGCTGCGGCCTTGCGCGAAACTTCCATCCTTGACCTCGACGCAGACAGATAGCAACTACTTATGGTGACGGGTTTTGCCGGGATTTGTTCTCAAAAAATCGCTTGAGGCGAAGGATTCTGGACTCGAATCCGTACCAGAGCGCTGTGGCAACCAGCGTAGTGGCGACGAGGCGAAAAACGACGACGGCCATGCTGCCGGGCATCCCGTGATGATCCATGCGCGCGTCGAACCAGCCGAAGTACACGAAGACCATGATGTGCGTCATGTAGAGGCCATAGCTGATGCGTCCGTAGTAGGCGAGCGGGCCACGGCTGAGGATCGCATTCACGGGGTTCCGTGCACCGGTAGAGGCGATTGACGACAACACCGCGCCGCCGAAGAGCGTAGTCAGCGCGGTATCGAGAAACGCAGTGCCACCGGCGATGGTGGCGGCCGCAATGAAGCCGGAGGGCATGGCGATGAGACCGATGGCGAGCCAGACACCGCGCCGAATCGGCAGCGTGTAGAGGCCCAAGGAAAGCAGACTGCCCATGGCGATTCCGTCGATATGTGTGAGCGTGTGCGTTGGCGTGATCCAGGAGAAGTGACTCATCCTGAAAAGCGGTGCGGCAATGAGGAAGCTGAGCAGGACACACGCAAGGAGCCACGGAGCACGCAGCACGCGCACCACCGGCGCCCAGAGAAAGTAGTACTGCTCTTCGATTGCCAGCGACCACGTTGGACCGATGGCCGGCGGCAGGACGAGATGGAAGAGATTCTGCAGGAAAAGCAGGTACGCCCACCACGGCGCTGTCCTGATCGCGACCCAGACGGTCGGGCCGATGAACCACGGAGCATTCAGATAGCAGACCACCAGCACCAATACGTATACAGGCCAGATTCGAAGCGCGCGGCGACCATAGAAGTTGCGGAAGTAGTGTGGCTTGTTGCGGGATTCCAGAAGGATCGAAGTGATGAGGAATCCGGAAAGGACGAAGAACAGGTTGACGCCAGCCCATCCCCACAACGACGCGGGATAGAACCATGTACCGGCGAAACGCGGGTGGCAGTGGTACAGGACCACGGAGAGGACGGCGATGCCACGCAGTCCCTGAAGCTCGGGGATGTAGGGCGGCAGCCAGGATGGGCGTTGGATGGGCAAGGTTGAAGGTTAACAGTTCAGCGAGTTAAAGAGAGAGCGAAGTCCGTGCGTTCCCACCCTTGACTTCGTCAAGGATGGGGCACCCGCACCCAGTGATTCCAGATCCGCGCACTATCCCGCAGCTAACTGCTTCGCTCTCTCCGTGGCACGCATGACAGCCTTGATTAGCGTTACCCGCAGACCACCTTCCTCCAGTTCCAAGATGCCGTCGACGGTGCAGCCGGCGGGCGTGGTCACTTCGTCCTTGAGCAGCGCCGGGTGGTAACCGGTTTCGAGCACCATCTTTCCTGCGCCGTATACAGTCTGCGCGGCGAGTTGTGTCGCGGTGTCGCGGGGCAGGCCGACCTTGACGCCTGCTTCAGCGAGCGCCTCGATGATGATGTAGATGTAGGCCGGTCCCGATGCGGAGAGACCAGTGACGGCGTCCATGTGCTTCTCGTCAACGATGACGGAGCGGCCCACGGTTTCAAAAATGCGCTGCGCCAGGTCCATTTGCGCGGCCGAGACGAAGCGACCGCGGCAGAGGCCGGCGATACCTGCGCCAAGTGCGGACGGAGTATTGGGCATGGCGCGGATGACGGGGATCTCGATGCCGGCGGCATCTTCAATGGCGCGGGTCTTTACTGAAGCCGCAAAAGAAACGATGGTCTTGGCAGTTGTGAGCGCAGGCTTGATTTCGGCGATCAGGTCGGGAACCTGGAACGGCTTCACGCCGATCAGGATCAGGTCAGCCTGGCGTGCGGCGGCGAGGTTGTCGGTCGCGACATCGACGCCCCACTGCGCGGCGCGGGCGACGGCCTTCTCAGCGTGCGCGACGGTGGCGTGGATCTGGTCCGCGGCAAAGAGATTCTGCTTGAGAAACGCCTGGAGCAGAATTCCGCCCATCTTGCCCGCGCCGAGTACGGCTACGTGCAGATCAGGCAGTTGCGCGGGTACTGCGGTGGACTCAACGGCTATCTCCGCCATGGTGTTCCTTTACGGTGAGAGTGATCTTCAGGTTCAAGGATAAATGCTGCGGGAAGCCTAGAGGTGCAAGGCTCAAAAAGACCCACACCGGCGTTTACTGCTTAGCGCGAGTAAGAGAACGTGCCGCAGACGTCGGTGGAGTTAGCCAGAGCCTCAGGCGTGAAGACCGGCATGTCTGGTCCGGAGAAGAATGCGACATGGAGGGTGCGGCCCTGAACGTAGGTTGCGACCCACTGCGTGTCATCCGAACCGCAAAGGGTGTTTTTGTGAAGGAAGCGCTTTTGCGCCGGCACATTGAGGCGGTATAGATTGCCGCTGCCGTTCGCGCCGGGGTCCGCGTCAAAGACCGCGCTGGATTCTGCCGGCTTAAGCGGACGAATTTGCGCCATGTTGAATGTATTGAAATTGATGGTGATCTTGTCATTCGTAATCGACAGGTCGCCAGTGATGTCATTGGCGTTGGAACTGAGAGCGCGCCAATAACCCTTGTCCTGAGCTGCGAGAGGAAGAGAGCAAACCAGCATTAGGCTGGCAACGGCGCCGAGCGTAAATCCACGATTCATCTATTGAGGATGACATTCATCGCTGCACACGAGCAAGCGACAGACCTCAGTTGTGCTGGCTCGATAGATCGGGCCAATTTGTGACGAACGGAAGTGTTTTTGAGGACCTTGGTGCAGATCCTTCGTCTTAAACTGAGCCAGTCCCCGGTTTCACCGTTCCGCATTCGTTGGAGGTTTCATTCATGGGTGCATTGAAGACCGCCTTGGCGGTGAGTGTCGTGCTTGCCGCTCGCTCTCTGGCCCAGACTCCTTCCCTGGCGGCTCCGGCCGACCCTCATTCGGCTTCGTTCGATGTTGCCGACGTTCATCTCAGTCCGCATAGCTTGCGTCCATTCATGGATGGCGGCAATCTGAACGGCGATCGTTACGTGATCCACCAGGCGACGCTTGCCGATTTGATCGCGACGGCCTATAACCTCGATTCCACTCATGTCCAAGGCGGCCCGAGCTGGCTCGACTGGGATCGCTTTGAGATTGTGGCCAAGGCTCCGCCGACTACTTCGAAGGCTGATCTGAGGTTGATGCTGCAGGCGCTGCTGAAAGACCGCTTCAGCCTGGTGACACATGAGGGCAGTGCGCCGATGCCGGCCTATGTGATGAAAGCGCAGACCGGCAAGGTGAAGCTGAAGGAAGCGCAAGCTGCGGAGGGCGAAGGAAACTGCGAGCCTCAGCCGCCGCCCGCGAACCCGCCTGCCGGGGCGATTCGCCAGATTGTCGTGATCTGCAAGAACGAGACGATGCAGAAATTCGCCGACGATATTCACGACATGGCCGGCGGATACCTCGACAAGCCCGTCGTCGATGCTACGGGCCTGAAGGAGGCTTACGATTTCACCATTACATGGACGCCGCGCGGTCTCCTGGGTGTCGCCGGCACAGAGGGGATCTCGATCTTTGACGCAGTCGACAAACAGCTCGGGCTGAAGCTGGCGCTTGAAACTGCGCCGCGACCCGTGTTGATCGTCGACAGCGCAAACAAGGCTCCCACTGCAAACCCGTCCGATATTGCTCAACGACTGCCGGCGCTGCCGCCCGCCCAATTTGAGGTGGCCACAATCAAGCCCTCCAAACCGGACACTCAGCCCATGGGCCGCGTGAGCAATGGGGAAGTGGATGTACACGGGCTGACCGTGAAGCAGATCATTTCGTTTGCCTGGGATTTGAATCCGAATGACAGCGAAGCGATTGTTGGAGCGCCAAAGTGGCTCGACGGCGACAAATTCGACATCCTTGCGAAGATCTCTACCGACGATGCCGGTGATACAGCGAAGAAGCCTCCTCAGGTCGATGCCGAGGAACTGCGGCAGATGTTGCGCGCATTGATCGAGGACCGCTTCAAAATGAAAGATCACTGGGAGAACAGGCCGGTGACGGCGTACACCATAAAGGCGATGAGCCCGAAGCTGACGAAAGGAGACCCGACGGCGCGCACGCGATGCGATGAAGGGCCGGGTCCGAATGGAAAGGACCTGCGCCTGGGGAACCCCATGATCAATCGGATGCTCTTCTGCCAGAATGTGACGTTGGAGCAACTGGGCATTCTGCTTCCGAATCTCGCGTTCGGCTACATCTACTATCCGGTTGCAGACGGCACCGGTCTGGAGGGGGCGTACGACCTCACGTTAGCCTTCAGTTCGGTAGATCGCACGCTAGCGCCGCCGCCGGGAAGCGCCAATCAACAGGCCGGTGGGGCAATGGCAGCCGATCCCAGCGGCGCGGTTTCGCTCTTCGATGCATTCAAGAATGAGCTGGGACTGAGGCTGGAGAAAGAAAAGCGGCCGATGCCGGTGCTTGTGATCGATCACATCGAGGAGCAGCCAACGGCGAATTGAGGAGCGAATGCAGCGGCACTATGCGATCCGCTTCTTGGCGCGTTTCTCTTTGTACATGGCTTTATCTGCGCGAGAGATAATGCTCTTCAAGGTCTCGTCCGCACCGTGGTCGCATGCCGCATAGCCGATGCTCAGGCTGAGGAAGAAGCGGTTGCCCGCGAGTTGCGTCTTTGCAGCGGCTCCGGAGCGTAGGCGATCGATGGCGAGCGCGATTTCTTCAGGATCGAATTGCCCGGCCACCACGAATTCATCTCCACCGAGTCGGCCAATCACATCGGTCTCGCGGAACGTTGCAGATAGAAGCTTCGCGGTCTCGACCAGCGATATGGAGCCTGCGCTGTGTCCCAACTCGTCGTTGATGATCTTCAGGTTGTCCATATCGATGAACAGAACGCCGAAGGGAATCCTGGCGCGGCGGGCCAGGCGAAACGCCTGATCGGCAAATAAATTGAACCCGCGAAAGTTATAGAGGCCAGTCAACTCATCCCGCAGAGTGAGGCCGTGAATTTCACTCTGCATGTTATTGATGAGGCGCACGAGAACAAGGAGCAACGCAAACGAGACGATGGTCGCAACCGAAGTGAGAATTGCGGTGGCGTAACGCATGGGAATCACGTGCGCACCTAACAGTCGAGCGCGGCCAAGTTCCCGCAGGAAAGGCAGGATCAACAGGATCGGAGCCACGATTCGTGCGATTCGCCCCCCGATCCCATCCCCGAGAAAGACTGAAAACACTCCGAATTCCGCTCGGCGAAGAATCGAAACCAGGGTCAATAGAGCGAGGCAAACCAGGGTGGGAATGGAGGGAAGCCCTGCAGTCGACGCCCCCGGGATTTCTGTTGTCGCAAATACGTACTCAAACAGGACGATCAACACCAGCAATACAAGGATGGTGGCTCCTGCGTCTGCGATGCTGCCGAAGAGCGAATCACGGGAGCGCAGAAGAAAGATCACGATTCCCATGAGCGCGAAAGCGAAGGCCACAACGTGCGAGGGGCCGTGGCTCATGGACACCTGGCCTCGATAGAGGAAAAGATCGAAGTCTGCGAACACATTGGCCGCAGGCGCCCAAAAACTCAGGGCTGCCGTTAATGTCGTAAGGCCGGCAAGAACCTTTCCGGCACGATAAATGCGCGGGTGGCGCTTCCCTTCCGTGAAGAACAGAGCCAAGGTCGCACTAAGCACGGCCAGCGTAGAGAAAATCCCCATGTGCTGCATTCCTGCAGGCAGTAAATTGGCCAGCACGCCGAAGATGCGCGAGAGCAGATTGATGAGCACAATCTGAATGGCCAGAACGAGACAGATTTGTTCTGCGAAATAGGCCTTGTGAAGGATGTTCTGGTTGGGTTCGTGTACCGGAAATGTTGTGGCTTCAATCTGCATCAGTCCGGCAACCGTCACAATCGCGGCGTCTGTGAATAGGGATAAATCTCTGAATATTGTGCTATTTATATCAGCATCACGCTTGCAGGAAAATGCAACTTCCGTTTGACGGATGTGCCACGGAATGAGCGGATACCGGCTTTGGCACTCATCCCGAAATGGGATGCGGATGGTCGCAAACTGCTTCGGTCGAAAACGGGTGTTAGTGGGCTTTGGAGGGATGGAGGCTGGATGCCTCTTCGACAGTGCCCGTGATGGGAAAGAGGTGGTCGGTCTTTGTGATTTTAAAGAGATCGAGCACGCGGGGTGTTACGCCGGCAGCAATGAGCCGGACACCCTTGTTCTGGCAGCGGACGAAGTGGCCGATCACAAGGCCGAGGCCGCAGGAGTCCATGTAAGGAACTTCGGTGAGATCGAAGATATTGACCGAAGGCGTCGGACGGGGCGGGGCGGTTTCGAAGATATTGTGCAGGGCGACCGGGCTCAGGGAAGAATACATGTCGCGTGCGGTAAATGGACCGGAAAATCGGAAAATGACCGCATCGGCAGCAGGGTCTTGTCTGCGTTCAATGGTGAAGGTGGCGCCCTTCCAGATCTGATCTTGCATGTTGGCCATCAAGTTTCCCCCGACGGACCCAGGGCGACAACTTGCGCGGCGCATCCGGCGAACCTCCGGAAAGGCGAGGCCAGGTAGCGTCTAACCGCGCGGCGCCGCAGTACGACCCCCGGATTGTTACCGTTCGTGAGGGAAAAGGCAAGGCGAATCTTGCCGGGCGCAAGTCAAAATATTCATTCGAAGTGACTGTAGTCACTTACCAATCCGCCCACACATTGTGTAGAATCCAGCTAATTAATCAACAGCTAGAAAGCCTGGGCTGATCTCGCGTCTTCACGTGTGAAGAAGGTCTGCGATCCGGAGACTGCCTGGAGCGATTTCTGTTGAGTTCAATCCAAACGCGGATACGCGCTTGGGGGTCTTCTTGTCGCATTCGTTGCCTTCCGGAATCGCGCGCCTGGGTAGCTGCTCCTCCGTTCCCGGGCAACGTCTGCGTACATCAGCAAACCGTCAGCTGGCAGGGCATTCCGCAACAGGCACCATGCGGCTGTTGCGATTCCGTTTTTTCGCCATTTTCTGCGGCGTCCTTTGCCTCACGGGCCTCAGCTCTACTGCCTGGGCGGACGGGGCAGAATACTACATCAACAATCAGGCCGGTTCAAACTGCAGCGATAGCGGCCCGCACACCTTGGAGCAGCCATGGTGCAGCTTTGCGCCCGCAAACAAGATCAGAAATTTCCTGCCCGGCGATCAGATTCTGCTGGCGCGGGGCGGCTCCTGGAACGAGGAACTGTCGCTGGCTGGGCGCGGGACGGTGACGGACCCGATCACGTTAAGTGCCTATGGATATGGGGCTAGCCCAAAGATCCTGCGCAACCAGGAAATCAACGATATCTGCGTTCTTCTCACCGACGCCAACTATTGGAAGATCAGCGATCTCGAAGTGGGGCGGGCAAGCGTCGGTATTCTGTTGCATTACACGCAACTCTTCAATAACGGGATCACGATCAGCAATATCGATGCGCACGACAATAAAGGGATCTGGGCGGGGTATTCGACCGAATATCCGGTGCATAACCGCGTCAAGGATCCATTTGCCTCCAGCTTGAATATCAACCTTTCGTCGGGAATTCTGTTCAACGCCGCGTCCGATCTGGCCTTCAGCAGCACGCAGTATGTGCTCAAAGGCGTGAGGGTGAATGACGTGCGGGGAACGAACAATCTGGACAGCGTGGCTTTTGATGCAGAGAACGACACAATCGACAAGCAAGACGGTCACAATGCCTTTCAGGACGTGGTTTTGCAGGGCCTCATTCTCGCAAGCGATAACGGCAATGCCGACAACGCATATCAGGCAGCGGGACTGGGGTGCAGCGACTCCCTGCGATTGATCGGGATGACCAACGTGACGGTGATGAACTCGGTTCTGTTCGATGAAGCCGGATGCCATACACCGACCGGGACGTCGGCAGTGATCCTGGGCCGCGTGAGCCAGGTAAGGTTTGCGAATAACATCATCTTCGGCGTGGCATCGACAGGCAGTCCGGACGAGACGGGAATCGACTTCGAGTGGTCAGAGGATCATGTAAACCTGCAATCGAACCTGTTTGCGGTGAATGCAGGTCCGGGCGTCGAAATCCTGAATATTCATAGCGGCGACCATTCGATGGACCTCGATTTCGACGGCAACACGTTCGAGCAGAACGCATACTCGCGTCTGCCGGGAGCGGCATCGGTGTGGGAAGACAACAAGGGGCGAGGGTTCGCGACGCCCGCGGGCAAGGTTCGCAACAACTTGTATTTCGAACCGCGCAGCAGGTTTTTCGGCGGCAAGAGCATCGCTTCGGTTGCAAATACGAATAATTTGCAGACGGCGCTGGCGGCCAACTATGCGGCGGAGCAGTTTTCGGGGACGCAGGGCAGGAACCAGTGGCGCTACATGTACGAGACAGCTGATTCGACCTGGACGGGGATGCCATATTTCTCGGCAAGTGACAACAATGGAGCATGGGAGACCGCCGCAGCACAATACGTGAGTGCGTTCAACATGGCGCCAGGAACGTGCGAGGGTAGTTGCGAATCGAATGGGGTTGCTCGGGTGTGGGTAGCTCCCAGGGCTGGGACGATCAGCATCCGGGGACAAGTGCTGAGGGCAGATGGACAAGGTGGAACCGGCCTGACGGCAGCCGTGAACCTGGTATCGGGCAAGAACTCGACGCAGATCTGGCCGACCCAGGGCGGCAGACAATTGATTGCGGCTACCGACCAGGCGGGGTTTGCCACAGCCATCGACAACGTGCAGGTCTCTGCAGGAGATATGATCCGATTCGAAGTTCGCGGTAACGCGGACAGCTCAAACGAAAAATTGAGCTGGACGCCGTCAATCGGATACGTGACCTACAAGCAGGAAGCGAAGGGTTCTGAGGTCGCAGTTCAGGTTCCTTCGTCCCCAGCCTTAACACGTGATCAACCGGCCTCCGGTCTTCAGGCCGAGTCTAAGAACTAAGAACTCAGAACCACGAACTCAGTCGACTCTCAGGGCTTCAACCGGGTTGATCGAGGCTGCTCTGCGCGCGGGAAGATAGCTGGCCACGACGGCGGCTCCTGCAAGGACTAACGGCACTGTTAGGTATGTAATCGGATCAAGAGGGCTGATCCCAAACAGCAGCGACCTGATGGACTGCGTAAGCGCAGCCGACGCAAAAACTCCGACGCCAATTCCAATTGCGGTTAGCATAAGCGCGGAGCGGACGAACATCCACTTGAGCTCACGTCTGGGCGCGCCAAGTGCAAGTCGTATCCCCATTTCGCGGGTTCGCTGCGACACGGCGTACGAGATTACACCGTAGATGCCGATGATGCCGAGCGAAAGAGCCATTGAGCCCGCGATCGCAAGCATTGCCAGGGTGAAGGAAGTGCGTTCCATCGATTTTGCGTAGATTTCCTGCATGGTGCTCGCATTGGCGACCGGAAGGTTTCCGTCGATCGACCAGACCGCTTGCTGGATATCCGCGACCAGAGATTCGTTGCCGGCGCGATTGCTGCGAATGGCGTAGGAAGCCGCACGCGGAGGATCAATGGTTGGTTTCGATGTATAGGGACTATTGATCATCGCTGGCCAGTAGATGATGACCGGCGCTTTTTCATCCACGCCGTTGTGGCGCACATCCTGCACGACCCCGATGACTACCTGCCACGGCATTGAAGAGAATTGGCGTGCACGCTTGCCGATTGCAGCAGGAGCGGAACCCCAGTTTTCCCGCGCGAAATTCTCAGAAACCATAATGTACTGCTGGAAGGTGTAGATGTCGCTCCACGTGAAGGCCCGACCCGCGACGATGCGGGTGCCAAGCGTCTGGAAGTATCCGGGGGACACGTAATTGAAAAGGCGTAGCGGGGCGTCATTGTGATCGTAGTGCTTACCTTCGACGCCAAATTCGTCCCAATTGGGATCGATGCCCTCGATGGGCAGTCCGCCGCTGAAGCCAACGGAAGTAACGCCGGGAACGGCCGCGATCTTGTCGACGATTTCATTCTGCATTCGTGTCACGCGAACCGGATCGGTGACGAGTAAATCCGGGATATACATGCGCATAGTCTCAACATGAGCGGGATCGCTGAACCCCGGATCGACGTTGCGCAATGCAGCGAAAGTGCGAATCATCAGGAGCGCGCTGATCAGCAACACCATCGCCATCGCGACCTGGGCCACAACCAGAACGCTGCGCGAACGCTGGCGGTCGCGATTGACACTGGCGGTACGACTGGTGCCGGAAAGTGCGGCGGCAGCGCCCGCGCGCGCGTACTTGTAGGCGGGGATAGAGCCAAAAAGGAATCCCGAGAAAACCGAAAGCGCAAGCGTGAAGGCGATAGATCGGCCGTCGAGGGCGATCTCACTCAACCGCGGAAGATCGGCAGGTCCAAAGGCGATCAGCAGATGAAGAGCGCCGTACGCGGCTCCGAGCGCAAACACGCCTCCTATGATTCCGAGCGTGACACTTTCAAAGAGAAGCTCACGGGCAATTCGAGCACGGCCTGCTCCGAGGGCGGCGCGAATGGAAAGTTCATGCTGGCGCGATTCCGCGCGGACGAGCAGCAGATTGGCAATATTGACGCAGGCGATCAACATCACCAACCCGACAGTCGCCATAACCACCCAAAGGACCTTGGAGACTTGGCCAACAATCTGCTCTTTAAGCGGACGGAATTGCGGACTAATTTTCCAATTCCGGTAGAAGAATGGATTGGTACCAGGCCCATTGCTATAAGTGTGCATCCAGGTTTCGATCAGGCGGCTGACGTCAGCATCCGCCTGTGCAATCGACATTCCCGGCTTGAGACGGCCGATTCCGTTGTAGCCGAATCCGGCGAGCTTGAGAGTTCCCTTATCAAAAGCTGCTGGAACAAGAAGATCGAAATCGCGATCGACGACGCGGAAGCCGCGCGGCATCACCCCGACGATTTCACGCGTTTGCGCGTCGAGTTGGATGCTGCGGCCAATCACTCCACGGTCGCCGCCGAAACGTCGCTGCCAGTAGCCGTAGCCGAGCATCACCGTCTTGGCGCCTTTGGGGTCCTGATCCTGCGCTGAAAACCACCGCCCAACTGCGGGCGGAACAGCGAGGGTCTGGAGAATGCCGTCGCTTATCTCCAGCGTGTGAGCCTGCTCAGGTTGTGCGATGCCGGTGACGTTCGCGGTGCTCGGGACCCAGACGCCGAGCGACTGAAACGTGTGATTGTTCTCGGCAAAGGTGAAATACATTGAGGGAGAGAGTCGAAGCCCGGCCTCGAAATTGGAAAGCCCCGCGGCGCCCGGCGCATTGAGCCATAGCGCGATTAACTGATTGGAATCGGCATAGGGAAGCGGCTTGAGCAAAACGCCATCGACAACGCTGAAGACCGCGGTGTTGGCGCCAATGCCGATGGCCAGCGTCAGCAGGACTGTGATGGCGAATCCTGGGGATTTGCGAATGCGGCGAAGGGTGAATTTGAGGTCGGAGAGAAGCGACTCAAGCGCGCGCCACTGCCACTGTTCGCGACTGCGCTGCTGGACGAGCGCGACATTGCCGAATTCACGGCGCGCGGTCTGCTCGGCCTGTTTCCGCGGCATACCTTCGGCTTCGAGTTCGTCAGCGCGTTCCTGGATGTGCTCGCTGATGGAGACGTCAATATCCTGATAGCGGCGGCTGCGACCGAAGAGCCGGGGAAGAGGCTGCATCGTGATTCTCCTTAAGCCTGGTCGAATGCGAGAACGCGCGTGATACCGGCAAACATTTTCTCGAAGCTCTGGACTTCTTTCTCAAGGCGCTGGAGACCGGCTTCGGTGACGCTATAGATGCGGGTGGGGCGGCCCTTGGCAGAAATACCCTCCTCAGATTTCAGCAGACCATCGCGGAGCATCCGCTGGAGCGCCGGGTAGAGTGAGCCTTCTTCCACCTGGAGCAGGTTATCCGAGACTTGCTTGATGTGTTTCACCAGCGCATAGCCATGCATCGGTTTGAGCCGGAGCGACTTGAGAATCATGATTTCAAGTGCGCCAGGGAAGAGATCGCGGTCGTCAGGGTGCTTCGCCATAAGAACGACTATAGGCCGAAGATACCTATTTTGCAAATAGTATTATCTCGCAGACCTAACAGGAAATAAGTCATTTATAGTCATAGATTTGGTGGCTTGGTCAGCTTGAAGGACTCACATCATTTTCGGCAGCGGGCGGCGTGCCTGGGTGCCAGAAGAGCAGGGAAATCAACGAAGCTCCAAACAACAACTCGACGAGAATGACACGTGCTCGCAGGATGTAAAGAACGAATCCAAGCAACATGCATGAGTACAGACAGATCAGGCTGCAGATGTTTGTGATCATCCAGCGTTGAATCGGAGTCGATTTGATTTGACCTCTGCAACCACCGAACCGCATCAGAATTGGCCGCCCCAGAAGACCGATGGTGAGGTCGATCAGCGCGATTGCGGTAACGGCGTAACCCACGATGGGGTCAGCAGCCGTCATATATTTCACGGGAATTTTGATCACCGCAAAGATCATCACGAGCCCTACTGCGATCAATCCGTACTTCGCCGTTCGGATCGCCCGCTCCTGAGATGTCATTCGCGCTCCCCTTTCGCAGCGTTTGTGCAGCTTTTTGCGAGAGAATCCGTTGATAGTGGTTGCCTTACTTTTGGCTGGCTATCCAGGCGGTGATGCGCTCTTCGAGAACATCAAGGGGCAGCGCGCCCGAATCGATGACCTGATCGTGAAAGGCGCGAATGTCGAACTTGTCGCCAAACTCTTTTTTGGCGCGATCGCGGAGTGCCAGGATCTCAAGCTGGCCGATCTTGTAGGCGAGCGCCTGTCCGGGCCACCCAATGTAGCGGTCGATCTCGGACTGGATCGTTGGTTCATCCATCGCTGAGTACTGGTGGAAGTAGTCGAGCATCTGCTGACGGGTCCAGTGCTCCGAATGAACGCCGGTATCAACCACCAGGCGAATGGCCCGCCACATGTCGGCATCAAGGCGTCCGAAGTCCGAATACGGATCCTGGTAGAAGCCCACATCTTTTCCCAGACGCTCCGAGTAAAGTGCCCAGCCTTCCACGAAAGCCGTGTACTCAAGATGCTTGCGAAAATCAGGCACGCCCTGCTGCTCCTGCTCTATCGAGATCTGCAGATGGTGGCCCGGCAAGCCCTCGTGATACGCGATGGCCTCAACATTCAGCAGCGATCGATTCGGCACATCGTAATAGTTGACCCAGAGGTGGCCGGGGCGGCCCGTCTCGGGCGAGCCAGGATCGTAGTAAGCCGGCGGCGAAGTCTTTTCGATGTATTCGGGCATGCGCACGACTTCGAGCTTATTCTGCGGCAGCCTTCCGAAGAGTTGAGGAAGCTTGGCTCCCATCTCGTTGACGTGTCCCTGGTAAGCGGCAAGCAATGCCTCGGGTGAGGCCGGGTGGAGCTTGGGATTGGCCTTCAGGCTTTCGCGGAACGACTTGAGATCATTGAAGCCGAGCTTCTTCGCGATCTCGAGCATCGCGGCCTCGTCCTTCTGCACTTCTTCCAGGCCGATCTTGTGAATCTGGTCAGCGGTAAGTTCGGTCGTTGTCTCGTGATGAATCAGGAACTGGTAATACTTTGCGCCATCAGGGAGCGATGAAATGCCGGGCTCGGCGCGGCCGGCGGGAATGTAGCTGACCTCAAGAAAGCGGGCGAATCGCGTGTAGGCCGGAAGAACTTCCTTCGTAATGGCAGCGAGCATCTCGGTCTTGATTCGCGTTTGCTCGGCGCCAGAAATCGAGGATGGGAATTTCTTCAGCGGCAGAGCAAGGGGCGAGTCTTCAGCCTTCTGGCCGGCGAGCACCTTCACCTGTTCAAGGGTCTTCTCGAGGAGGTATTTCGGAGGAACGCGCTTGTCGTCGATGCCGATGGACATATTGGCGCTAACCTGGTCGAAAGCCTTGGGGATGGCGTGTAGACGGGCGATCCAGTCGTCGTAGTCCTTCGCGGTGGTGAAGCTGAGATGCCCCGCAAGATCAGGGTAGGTAGAGTAAATGCCGCCCATCTGAGTGATGGGCATCTCCCACTCCTTGAATTCGGAGGCCTCCTGATCTTCCGCGAGTTTGCGGATCAGCAGTTCGCGGCTGATCTTGTCCTGATCGGAGACGCCCGTTGGGTCGATGGCAGCCAGCTTCATCAGAAATCCCTGCTCGAAGGCTAGCCAGTCGTTTACGGCCTTCACCGAATAATCTGAAACCTGGTCGTCGTAGCGCTTGTCACCAATGGTGGAGGCGAACTCCGGCCGGCGCTTGAGGTTCTCTTCCCAGTAATCGTGGAACAAGGCGTGCAGGGCCTTGGTGCTCTCTTCGGGCGTGGCAGGGGTGTTCGCAGATGATGCGAGTTGCGCAGAGACCGCAGCAGGCGCGAAGAGAACAACGGCAAAGAGAAGCTCGAATAGTCGTTTCAAAGCGAAGAATCCTTGGGCTTGGGTCGCGAGTGGGAGCATCGGGTTGAGTGTAGAGCACGAGGCCGCCGGCGCGTCCAGCACCAGTTGTGCGATCCGACTAGAGAGAACGGTGAGGCTCGGCGCCAAGCAGACGATACAGTGTCGACCGGCTGATGCCGAGCTGGCGCGCGGTTTTCAGCTTGTTGCCGTGGTTCAGATCGAGAACCACGCGAATGTGGTTGAGAATGACTGCATCGAGGTTGAGGGTTCCCGGCGATGGACGAGCGGGGTGCAGTGAAGCCGGCGGAGTGGACACGATTGCCAGGTCTTCCGCGTGAATGACGCCATCTGCGGCCGTGAGAATTGCGGATTCAAGAACGCTGGAAAGCTCGCGTGCATTGGCCGGCCAGTCGTGCTGTAGCAGACGGGCGATGGCGTCCGAGGCAAGACTGAGGCGCGGAAGCTGATAACGCGCGCTGATGCGTTCAAGGAATGACGTAGCGAGTGGCACGATGTCTTCCCTTCGCTCGCGCAGAGGAGGGACGACGAAGCGAATGGCCGTCAGGCGAAAGGCGAGTTCAGGCAGGAATCGGCCTTCACCGGCCATTGTGCGGAGCGAGCTTTCAGAGGATGCGAGCAACGCAAACTTCTCTTGCGGACGATTCTGCAACGACCTGAGCATGCACAGAAGCAAAGCCTGTCCCGGAGAGCCAAGCAGATCGACGCGATCAAGGTAAATGAACCCGGAGATGAACTGGGTATCAACTTCGGCGAGCAACCACTCACGGGCATCGCAGCGGTTGAAGGCGGAACGCGCATGAACGGATCGGCTGTGCACCAACTCTGCAACAGTCTGTTTGCCAACTCCGGGTTCTCCCTCGATGGTGGCCATCTGCAGGTGGGGGGCGACAACTTCGACCTGGCGGACAAGTCTGCGCGTGGCAGCGCTAAGGGCGATGAACGGCGGTTGTGGTTCGGCGTGCGAGAGATCCAAGGCACGCGGCCGACCGTGCTGCGGTTGCAGAAGATCCTGAGCAGACATGCACGCGCCTCGCCTCTGTAGCCGCGATTTGAGCGGCCCGCAGTGAATCTATCGGCGAAGGTGAAGCGAACGTGAGAGGGTGGGAAACCTTGTTATGTGCGAAAGCGCTTCGACGGCTCGTCGGAGTAGATCTGTCCGTCGCGAATATGGACGACGCGGTGTGCGTACTCGGCGATATCGGGCTCGTGGGTGACGAGAACGATGGTGTTGCCCTTGGCATGCAGCGTGTCGAAGAGAGCCATGATTTCCACGCCGGTCTTGGAGTCGAGGTTGCCGGTTGGTTCGTCGGCGAGGATGATTGACGGACTGTTGACAAGCGCGCGGGCAATGGCGACGCGCTGGCGCTGGCCGCCAGAGAGTTCGTTCGGCTTGTGATTCATGCGCGATTCAAGACCCACACTGGTGAGCGACTGCTTGGCGCGCTCGATGCGCTCGGCCGCGGGAGTGCCGTTATAAATGAGTGGCAGCTCCACGTTATGCAGGGAAGTGGCGCGCGACAGCAGGTTAAAAGTCTGGAAGACGAATCCGATTTCTTTATTCCGGATGCGTGCCAGTTCGTCATCGTCGAGTTCGCTGACGAGTTGGCCATTGAGCCAGTACTTGCCTTTGGATGGCGTATCGAGGCAGCCGATCAGATTCATCAACGTGGACTTGCCGGAACCCGACGGGCCCATGATCGCGACGTACTCGTTGTGCTTGATGCGGAGATTGACGCCACGCAATGCCTGCACCTGCTGTTCGGAACCCATGTCATAGGTGCGCCACAGATCTTCGACAACGATCATGTCGCTGTGCGGGCCAGCGGATTCCTGCATTTCCACCTCGGAGATGACGCTGTTCAGAGCCATGAGAACGTGATCCTTTTCTGCCTGTACTGACGCACCCTGCCGATACTTCGTTTGACTTACGCGCCTGCCCGCCCCGGGACCTCAGGTCGTCGAAGCAGGCGTAGCCGGAGCTGATGTATCGCGTTTCAACAGCGCGCCATTCTTCAAGACGCGCAGGGTCTTGTAGGGACCGATAACAACTTCGTCGCCTTCATGAAGGCCGGTGAGGACCTCAATGTCTGTTGCCCCGGTGATGCCTGTGGTTACGGGTACGAACTTGGCGCGCTGTTTGCCGTGCGCATCCTTTTCGACAATATAGACGCCCTGCACCGGGGGAGCCTTCGCACCGGACGAGGTGGATGCGGCTTCAACGTTTCCGCTTCCGGTCGGCGTTGGTGGCGTGTACATGGTGAGAGCCTGGATGGGCAGCGACAAGACACTCGGTTTCGCCGCCGTCGTTATCTTGGCAGTCGTGGAGAGTCCGGGCCGCAGTTCGTCGGTCGGCGTATCGAGGGTGACAACAACCTTGAAGTCCTTGGCCTCTTCAGTGCCGGTGGTGGACTGCGAAGTGGCCACGCCGGTGGAGCGGAGCAGCGCCTGGTCACCAACCAGCGTTACATGGCCCTTGAAGGATTTGCCCGGGATGGCATCGACGCTGACTTCGGCGGGCTGCCCGTTCTTGATGTTGACAATGTCGGTTTCGTCGACCTTGACCTCGGCAGTAACGACGCTCATGTCGGCGATCGTCATCAGCGTGGACCCTTCGGCATTCTGAATGCCGACGACGACCGTTTCTCCCTCGCGGACCGGGAGATTCGTAACGATCCCATCAAACGGGGCGATCGAAACGGTCTTGCTCAATGCGTCTTCGTTGAAGCGCAACTGGGCGACCTGCTGGTCAAGGTGTCCGTGGGCGGAGGCGGTTTGCGCCTTGGCCTGGTTCAATTGGGCCACGGCCTGCGATACCGATGCCACGTCGGTGTCATAGGCGGCTTTCTTGGCATCGAAGTCCTGCTTGGCCATGATGCCTGCCTTGAGCAGGCTTTGTGCTCGATCCCAATCGAGCTGTTTTTGCTCGAGGTCGGCCTTGGCATGTTCGACGTTGGCTTCCGCGGTCTTTTCCGCGGCGATGTAAGACGAAATGTCGGTCTTGGCGGCAGAGATGGTGGCTTTCTGGGATTGGACGTTTGCCTCCGGCTGCACATTCTCAACAGTGGCAATCACCTGGCCCCTCTTGACGTGGTCACCTTCCTTCACCAGAAGGTGCGTAATGCGCCCAAACGAGGTCGCGCCAACGTTGACATACGTCTTCGGCTTGATCTGGCCGGTGCCGCTTACCACCGTGGCCAGGTCCTGGCGATGGATCTTGGCCGTGAGAACCTTGGTGTACCCCGACTGCTGCTTGACGACGAAGACGGCAACAAGGACGATAGCGACAATAACGGCAGAAACGATCAAAAGAATCTTTTTCATGGGCGCTGTATGACTCCAGGAAGCTCCGAGTTCATTCTACGCAAAACCTTCCCACGCGGTTCCCAAAGAGTGTCAAATTCACAATAGGCAATGAATTTTGTAACTTTCTAGGTTCGACGGCGGCATGGGCCTGACAGTAGCTCCAGGCGTGTGTATCGCCGCATTCCCGAGCCGCGTACTCCGACGCAGGAGGAACAGCCAGCCAACTTCAAAGAAGATTGCGTATTTCTTTTGACGAGGGATGGGGGCCATTTGTCTCCGGATTTGGGGGCGATTTCGTGCGAAAAGGGGACCTTTGGAGGTGACCTATTGGTTACCCGGGCGTCCAATCGGCAGCGACCGTTGCATCATGCCTTGCTACGCACGTTTTGGGCCCGTAGAATAAGGCACTGTAGGGAGTTTCCGACGCAATGACTTTTAATGGCCGTTCGATCCTTTTTGTCGCACTCGGCTGCGGCCTAATCTTAGTTCCCGTATCCCGGACCCAAGCACAGCAGCCCTCGGACCCGTCTTTGCAGGCAAGGCCGGTGTCCGGTCAGGATCAGGAGCCAGATCCTCTGAAGCGTGAGAAAAGCGACAAGGAAAAGTTTGAGGCGCAAAGAGAGGTCAAGAAGGAGCTAAAAGGCGCCTACAAGACTTGGCTGGATCAGGATGTGACGTACATCATCACCGAGGAAGAGCGGAAAGCATTTAAAAACCTGAGCAACGATGAGGAGCGCGAAGCCTTCATTGAACAGTTCTGGCTTCGCCGCAATCCTAATCCCGACTCCCCTGACAACGAATTCCGTGAAGAACACTATCGGCGCATTCAGTATGCCAACGACCACTATGCTGCCGGAAAACCGGGTTGGAAGACAGACCGCGGACACATGTATATTGCATTCGGACCGCCGGATTCGACTGAATCTCATCCTTCGGGCGGATCTTATCAGCGCCCCATTGACGAGGGCGGCGGCGAAACTTCAACCTTCCCGTTTGAAACCTGGCACTACCGCTATCTCGAAGGCATTGGCGAAAACATCGACATGGAGTTTGTGGATACCTGTCAGTGCGGCGACTTCCACTTCACCATCGACCGCAGTGAAAAGGACGCTCTCGCAAAGGTTCCCGGCGCCGGCCTGACACAGTGGGAAGAGATGGGCACGGCAAAGAAAGCCGATCGATTCAAAGGCGGCTTTGAGAACCTGGGTGCGGGTCCCATGGGGAGCGCGAACCAGTCGAAGGAATTCGATCGGATCGAATTGGCCGCCAAACTCTTTGCTCCGCCTCCCATCAAGTTTACGGATCTGGAAAGCGCCATGAGTGAGCACAAGCTGCTCCCTGGGGCGGTCTTTCCCTTCGATGTGCGCACGGACTTCGTCAAAGTGACATCAAGCACGGTGTTGGTGCCGGTGACGGTCCAGATCAAGAATCGGGATATCACATTTGTGACCAAGGATGGGGTGGCCAAGGGTGTAGTGAACATCCTGGGCAAGGTGACGA
This sequence comes from uncultured Acidobacteriaceae bacterium, assembly GCA_963838295.1. Taxonomy (GTDB): domain Bacteria; phylum Acidobacteriota; class Terriglobia; order Terriglobales; family Acidobacteriaceae; genus Telmatobacter. The sequence goes on along the minus strand of CAWIQS010000013.1, from coordinate 533,941 downwards.
CGCTCACCCACAAAACGGTTCAGACGTTCGAAGATACCGTGGAAGTGGAGCAGCCCTCCGAACTGCTGGAGAAGTCGCTGGACCGCAAGTCCATTTACTGGAAGGCAGTACCACTGCTTCCAGGCCTCTACCGGCTCGATATCGCCATCAAGGATGTGAACAATCCGGACCACATTGGTGTCTACGGAAGAAGTTTGGAAGTGCCTGCGTATCATGACGAAAAGCTTGGCACTTCGTCTCTTATTCTGGCTGACAAGATCTATCCGGTCAGTTCTCACGACATCGGTCAGGGCAGCTGCGTCATAGGTAACATTCATGTTTGTCCGCGCGTGACGCCGAATCCGGCCACGCCGGTCAGCTACAAACGGGACCAGGACCTGAATTTCTGGATGCAGGTCTACAACCTGGGGATTAACGACCAAACCAAGAGCAACGAGGCGAAGGTAACGTACCAGATCATTGATTCGGCTACAAACACGGTTGTCTTTGAGAAAGAGCAAGATTCCAAAGACTTTGGCGAACACAGTGACCAGTTAACGGTGGAGAAAACAATGCCGGTAGCTGGCCTGCAACCGGGCAAATATAAGGTGACGATCAAAATAAATGACGAAATCTCAAAACAAGAGATTGCGCAATCGGCACCTTTTGTCGTGGAATAGTACGAAGGCCCCGCATATTCGGTTAACCGGCATCAGATCGGGAAGCTTGCGGGCACTTGATTCCCAGGACTTAAGCCAGGACGCCGCCGGGTCACCAACACGAGTGATGATGCGCAGGCTCCATCTCGTTTTCACGATCGCGCTATTCGCAGTGGCGTCTTTGCCATTGCGTGCCGCCTTGCCCGGTTCCGTTTCGGGAGTGGTCCGCGATTCCAGCGGTGTTCCCCAGATCGGCGCCGTGGTGCAGTTGTTGCGGCCCGATATGAGCGTGATTGCCGCAGTCTACACCGGCAGCAAAGGCGACTTTACCTTCAAAGACATCCTGCCCGGAAAATACGCCGTCAAGGCGATGGGCCCATCCTTCCTGCCTTCGCTGCGGGAGAATGTTCGGGTTCGCACAAACACCATTGTCAACCTGACCCTGAACACCCTGTTCGAAGTGATGCAATGGTTGCCGACACAGCCGCGTTCGGTGAATGCGAAGCAGGATGACTGGGAGTGGACGCTGCGTTCCGCGGCCAATCGTCCCCTGTTGCGCTGGCTTGAGGATGGACCGCTGGTAGTGGTTTCGGATCGTCCCGGAGGACGGCCCAAACTGAAAGCCCGGCTGATGGCGACAGGTCAGGATGGTACGTTTGGCGAGAGCGGCGAGCGGTTTACCGCCAGCGTGGAAAACACACCCTCAAACAGCAGTGAGCTACTGGCGCAGGTCGACTTTGCCCCGGATACCGATGCGGGAATGGAGTCGATGCTGGGCTTCCGTCAGGATCTTGGGTTCGCGGGATCCGTCGAGTCGATGGCGGCAATTTCGATCCACCCTGTGATCGAGGGGGCAGGCGGCGAAGGTCTGGAGGAAGCTGCGCTGCGCAGCTCTGAAACCATCAATCTCGGTGACGAATTCCAAATCGATGCGGGAACACAGCAAGTTATGGCTCGCTTCAGTCAGGATTCACCGAATACGATTCTCGCGGCGTTGCCTTTCGCAACCCTGGCGTGGCACAGCGGAAATTCGACGGTAAGCTATCGAATGGCAAGTGCGCCGGTCGCTGCGAATAGGAATGAGTCGCAGGCGGGTTCCTATTTGCCGCAGGTTTCGATGCGGAGTGGCCAGCTGGCGTTGGAGCACGGCCTGCACCAGGAGATCGGCTGGGAGCGGCGGACTGATGCTTCGGGCATATCCTTTGCGGTGTATTCAGACAAGCTTGATAACCCGGTGATCGAGGCAAGGGGCCGCGCTGTTGCTGCTGATGGCGTGTTGACCGATCCGATCAGCGGCTTGATGCGCGGCGCAGGACAGAACTTTTCGAGCGCGGGAGTGATGGCAGCGGTCGAGCATCGCATGACGGGTGGCAACCTCATCCGCATAAGTTACGCCAACGGGGATGCGCTGGTGATTCCGGCGCAAGTGCATCCGACAGCGTTGAGCCAGGTATTCGGCGCGGCGAGGCCCCGTCACTCGCAGATGTATGCCATATCCCTTTCAGGCACACTTGACGGAACGGGAACGCGCTGGCACGCCAGCTACCGTTGGCAACCTGCCGACACCGTGACGCCGATCGCGCAGTATTCCGTCGGTGCAATCCAGCCATATTTGAATCTGCATTTGCGACAGCCGATTGCAACTCGCCACGATGGACTGAGTGTCGAGGCTCTGCTGGATGTGAATAACCTGCTGGCCGAAGGATACCGCCCGTATCTGCTGAACGGCGGAGTTGTTGTGTTCGCGCAGGATCAGCGCAGCGTTGGCGCAGGCGTGGCGTTCACGTTCTAGACAGACACCGCGAGAAAAATCCAAACGAAAAGTAAAAAGCGACAAGCGATGTGCAGTCGTGCGAGTTTGCGGCGTTCGCCCTGCAGTGCGCAGGTTCGGTCTGCACGCGGTGGTGCGGTTTACGATTGTCCTCGCTCGGGCAGGCGCAGCTTTGGAAGAGTGCCTCGCACTGTGTTATATTTTTCAAGGGTCCAGTGATGAATTTCACGGGCTCCGCGCCGCGCAACCTTCCCACTGCTTGGCGTTATAAACCCTCTGGACGCGTAGCTCAACTGGCAGAGCATTCGGCTCTTAACCGACAGGTTGAAGGTTCGATTCCTTCCGCGTCCACCATCCAATCAACACAATCCAATCATCCGATATCACAGTTTGGAGCGTTCGTTGAATCGGATCCCGCGATTGGTTCGCGGCTCAGAATTCGAGCCTTCTGTTTTCAGCGCAGAGATCTTGTTTTCGACGATATGCCGAAGAGCCACGAGATCAGGATTGTCCGCCGGCACATGAGCCTTCTGCTCCACTTTCCCGACAATAGTGGCGAGGTCGTCAATCTTCCGGTTTTTGGATTCTGTATCCACAATCACCTGTCCTTGCTGCGATTCGGAGCGGTGGTCCGAGGTTGTCCGCAGATGCCCCTTTGTCACCGCTGAAGGGTGTAACTATCGAAGGCATAGCTATCTAAATCGTATTTTCAATGCAACTGGGCAAACATAGGCTCCATCTCAATAACGGATAGGCTTAAAGGGTATTGAAACCTCCAGAGTTATTTTCCAAACGCCGCGCTCTCCCAAAAGAGGTGATATTTCAATGAGTGGACATGATGCGATCGCCGCGTCTGAGGTTTTTGCTGCGCACATTGACGAAGAAAACCCAACAGTGTGCGAAAAAATTCGTGAAGCGATCGTTGCAGACAAAAGCCTCTCGCTATATGCACAGAACATACAGATCCTGGCTGGTCCCGGAGGCGTGACTCTTTATGGCCCTGTCAAATCACACGAGGAAAGAAAAAGAATAGAAATTGACGTTGCGGCGGTCGTCAAGTTTCGCAAGATCTTCAATAAGCTGGTCGTTCGAGCCGGCCACAGCCTGGGTCGAGCAAGGTCTTCGCAACTTCAGGAACGCCACGAGGAACCAAAAACCGAAGACGAATGTGGTCGCATTCGACGTCTCTGGGGCATACGGCAGAGATCACGTTTGTAGCAAATTGCAACGCCACACATCCGCTTTCGAAGCTCTTCTGCCGCGAACACTCTAAATACGCTCGAGGATTGTGCCTTCCCATGCGTACTCGGGCTCCAGCGCTACTCCGTCCGCAGAACACGCATCGGCGAAACGGACGCCGCCCGCCTTGCGGGTAGGAAGCAGGCCAGGATCGCGGCGGCAAGCAGCACCCCTGCGACTGAAAGGAAGGCGGCGAAGTCGAGTGCCTGTACGCCAAATAGAATGCTCTGCATGGCGCGGCCTACGAAATAGGCGCCGATCAGGCCAAGCCCGAGCCCGATCATGGCGAGAATCAAGCCGTCACGAATGATGAGGTTGACGACCCGACCGCGCGTGGCCCCCAGAGCCATGCGAAGCGCGATCTCGTGCGAACGTTGGGCCACCGAAAACGACATGACGCCATAGATGCCGAGGCCGGCGAGGAACAGGGCTACAGCCGCGAAGCTGGTGAAGAGGATGAGCGTGAATCGCTGGTCGGACATGGATTCGTCGACGACATCGTCGAGGGTTTTGGGCTCAGCGAGAGCAACGCTGGAATCGACCTGGTGCACTGCGGCGGAAATGCTGTTGAGCATCGCTGATGGATTCTCGGATGTTCGCACGCCAAATCCCGCCTGCGGCCAGGGAATCTGGTAGAAGGGAATGAGCATTTCCGGGTTTTCGTCGCGCTGATCCGCCGTGTGCACATTATGGTAGATTCCGACGATCTGCCATGCGATATACCCGCCCAACTTGGTGACGCCGGGAATCAGCTCTTCGACGAGCACGCGCTGACGAAAAGGGTCTTTGCCTTTCAGATATTTGTTCACGAAATCCTGGTTGACCATGGCCACTTTGATCGTGGCCGCCGTGTCCTGATCAGTGAAACTACGTCCTGAAATGAGCTGAATGCCGTACGTATTGAAGTAATCCGGAGTCACCATGCCGAATCGGGTGCCTGGCCGTTGCGACGGATCTGCATAGGTCTGGCCGCCTTCGAGCATAAACGGCATGCCAAAGCCCGGTCCGTAGGGCGGCTGACCGGTCATCGCCACGGTGTGTTGCACGCCGGGAACAGCTGCGATGTGAGCGAGCATGTCGCGGTAGTAGGCGGAGATGACCTGGGGATCCTTTGAGCGGGTTTCCGGCACCGGCAGAAAGAAGGTGAGGACGTGGTCCGTCTTGATGCCGAGATCGACGTGGGCAAGATTCCAGAAGCTGTGGATGGTGAGTCCCGCGCCAGCCAGCAGGGCAAGCGCAAGCGCGAACTCGCCGATGACGAGAATCCGCCGCAGGAAATGCTTGCCGGCGCTCGTGCCGGCGCGCCCACCTTCTTTGAGTATCTCTGCGGGGTCGACGCGCGATGCAAACCACGCGGGAGCAGAGCCAGCCAGCAGACCCGCGACCGTGGTAGCGACAAGAGTGAAGAGCAGGATGGGAATGTTGAGGCGTAGATCTGCTTCGCTTGGTAGTGTATTGCGCGGCATGGCAGCGACGAGGCCCTGCAGCATGGCGTAACCCACACCGACTCCCAAAGCTCCGCCGGCGAGAGCGAGGATCAGGCTTTCTGTAAGAAGCTGTGTAAAGATCGTTCTGCGTCCGGCACCGAGCGCTCCACGAACGGCTAGCTCTTTCTGCCGTGCCATGCCGCGCGCCAGCAGCAGATTGGCGACGTTCACGCAGGCAATCAAGAGCACGAATCCGACGGCGCCCAGGAGCAACCAGAGCATCTTGATGCGTTCCTTGGGCAGAAAATCGTTCTTGAGCCCTTCGACATACGAGCCCCAGCCCGTGTCGCTCTTGGGATAAACCCGTGCGATATGGGCAGTGACGGCGTCCATGTTCTGCTGCGCCTGCTTGAGGGTGACGCCCGGTTTAAGACGGCCCATGACCAGGAGCCAGTGGAAATCGTGGTTGACCTGTTCCGGCTTGAAGACCAGCGGAACGACGAGTTGTGAATCCTGACGATCGAAGATGCCGGGGCGCTCCACTCCGACGACCGTGTAGGGTGCACCATCCATCTGCAGGTTGGTGCCGATGATGTTAGGGTTAGCGCCCAGCTTGACCCACAGCTTATGGGTGAGGATCACGACGCGGTCGCGGCCCGCCACGCCCTCTTCCGGCAAGAAGTAGCGGCCCATGAGGAGCGGCTCACCCTCCATCTGGGGCATGCTGTAGGTCTCTCGATTCCCACTCACGTATTCCGGCTTGTCTTTGGTGGCCAGATTGAAGCTGGTGCCTGACCAGGCGCAAAGATCCTGGAACACCGTGTTCTGCTGCTTCCAGTCGAGGAAATCTCCGGCGGCAACTCCATTGTGATAAGTCTGGATTTTCGACCATACCATCACCAGCTGATCGGCTTGCGGATAGGGAAGCGGAGCCAGAAGCGTCGCATAATCGACCGTAAAGATAGCGGTGTTGGCGCCAATGCCGATGGCCAGCGTGAGAAGAACAGTAATGGTCAAGCCAGGATTGCGGGCCAGCATGCGGATGCTGAACCGGATGTTCTGAAGCAGAGTCTGCATAGCTGTCTCTCCCTGATAGCGGCTGCTGGAACCGCCTTCCAACATTTTCGAGGAAATTACAAGGTCTAGCCTCGCTTTGTGACGAATGGATGGCGGAAATCAGAGTTTCGGCCCATCGCGCAATTCCGCCACAACCCTGCCGATCCGTCCCCGCTGAATGGCACACAGCAAGCCGCGCCCTCGAGATCGCCCTCAACAGCCTTGCGATCTTCTGCATGGTCCGTATCGGAATAGACGAATGAGGAAGAAAAAACGCGCCAATGTTCGACCAAATTCGTCTGCGAGGCAGCAGGCATATCTCGATTGGACGCTGCTCACGAATGCTTCAGTGCCCGATGAGGAGACTGGGAGCGACGATCATCCCGGAGGGCAGCGGCTCAAGGTGGTCCATCCCTTGCGGGATGAACTCAACGCCGTATTTGGCGCGGAGCAAACGATAGGTGGGCAGTGTTTCGCCAGCCAGTTCATTGATCGCAGTATTGAAGACAACAATGCGCAGCTCATTCTTCCCGGGATGAGCGTATGGCATCAGGTCGATGCGGAAGGGCGCGCGCCAGATGTAGCCCGCGAGCTTCCCATTGACGAGGACTTCAGCGGCCTCGCGGATTGGGCTGTCGAGATAGGCGCGCATGTTGGCCTCGGGCAGCGGGTTGGGGATTTGAACCGGCGTGCCAGGGCCGAAGTCCAGGACGATGCTGTTCGTCGATCCGGCAACATCCTCGGGGAGATCGATTGTTCGCGTGTAAGTGGCGCTGCCGGAGTAAAAGCGATCCGCCGCATCGTCAGACCAGGATGCGAATGAGGACAGTGGGCCGATCGGGCCATCTGGGAACGCCAGGTTCCAGCCGGTGCTGAGTTCAATAATGGTGGGTGTGGATGCGGCCTGCATCGTAGGCGGCGTGAGGGCTTGGTCCGAAAAAAACACGAGCCGTGATTCATAGGGTGCGAAGTCCAACGGGATTTTGTTGCTGAACCCGATCCCCGCGGTCTTGCCAGTGAAGGGATCCCATAGTTCCGCGTGCGCGCCAGTCGCGTGGAAGCTCGCCTTGACGCTCACTGGCTGATTACTTGTGTTGGCAAGAAAGTAGAGATCGCCATTATCGAGTCGCCGATGGATGAATCCGATAGAAGACGTGCGGGGCGTGATTGTCACGTCGGGCTTGATCCACGTTGCCAGTTCGGCCCCCAGCCTCTGTTCGTCCGAGACAAAATGCGCGGTAGAAACCGAGCCGTGGAAGAGCTTCTCCGAGAGATCTTGAATGCGCGACGAATCTTTGGCTGCGTCCAGCAGTCCCGGTGCAGTGGCTGGCAAGCTGCGCGTAGCAACGACAATGCCGCCATGCTGTGCGAAGGCCAGAATTTTTTCGTACGTTGCAGGCGGGATGCGGTCGACCCCGGGAAGCACGAGAACCTTATAAGGAATACCGACAGTGTCGATGGCATCGGCATCGATGAAATCGGCATTGAATCCGGCATCGAGAATCTGCGCAATAACCTCGGTGCCCAGAAATTTCGGCATCGACTCGTCAATCGTGACATTTGACCCGGTTTCGTCGAAGCCGCCGATCGATGTTGCCGACCTGTTCTTGTCGATGCGTGCCTTGAAGCTTGCCCACACATCGTCATTGGGCAGCAGCACCGCGACGTCGTTGGCCGGCTTACCCAGGCGCAGTGCGTAGCTTACACGCTGAAGATACGCCGTCACGTCCGGCATCACGGGGAACCACGGGTTATGCGCGTTGAATGCCCCGGAGGCGTACATGCGCCAACCGGGTTCACCGGCATCTGGAGGCGAATACGGCCATCCGTGCCCGACAAGCTGGTTAATGCCTTGCAGGAAGTGAAGGTCTGCCTCGGCTTTCATGTCGAGCGGTGTGGCTCGGAAGGCAGGAGAGTGCAGCCATGTCCATGTTTCTGATGAAATCACGTTGTGGCCGAAAAGATGACCCGCGGATGCCGCCCAGCGCGTGTCGGAGAATTCACGCGCCATCTGGATTGTGGCCTTGCCTTCGCCCTCCGGCAGGTCGGCATGTCGATTACTCGAGAGCGTGACCGGCGGAAAGCCATAGGTCTGCGAGCGGAAAAGCGTGTGATGCTGCTGTGCCCATGCGTGAATCGGTTCGAGGTAGCGCTCATTGGCGAGCTCGGTGAGGGTCCGTCCCCAGTCGTGGCGGACGGCAGCGGTCTCCGCGCCGTCATCGCCAATGAGCGCTGGCAGATGCGGGGTGAGATCGTATCCTCGGCGACGTTGGAACTCCGTGAGCATGTCGGGCGTCCAGTCGGATCCGTAGTCTTCCAGGCTGTCACTGAAGACGGCGTAAGGCGGGTGCTCCCCGAATGCTGAGAGCAAGCGGTCTCCAACGGCGTGCAAATGGTTTTCGATAGCCGCACGGTCGTAGTGATCCAGCACAAACCCTCCGGCGCCATCAGCCGCGCGCTTCACCGTCATTCCAGTCCGACTCGAGACGAAGAACAGCACTTGATTCGCCGTTGTAGATTTGGGGATTTCGATGCGGTCGCGATCTGCATGGGGAAGAAGGCGCGCCTGCTTCAGATCCAGGTTGGTCTTGTCCGATCCCGGGACGAGAAATACTGCTGCGACGGACTCGCCAGTTTCAAGGGAAGGCATCGCGACCGAGTCGGCGCCCGCAGATGCGGAGACAATCGCGACGCGCAGCTGGCCTGCTGATTGGGTGACGGGGACGTTCGGCCCGCCGAAAGGCCATCCACTGCCGAGAGTGACATCCACGCGCAGGCCAAGACGGCGGCCCTCGTCCGCGGCGAAACGAATCATCGCCAGATGTTCGTCCGAAACGAACGGGTAATTATGGAAACCGGTAGAAGGATTGTCGACCGCAAGGGGATAGAGCGTTGCGATTTCAACTCCGCCAATCCCGGCCGACTTCATCTGCTCTAGCTCGCGCTGAATTTCCTCTCTGGTTTGCGACGGCCCAAACCACCACCAGCGCATCATGATCCGGCAATCGTCTGGAGGATGAGAAAAGGATTGATGCAGAAAAGTAATTTCCGGAGTGGCTTGGGCTACTCCACGAAGCGCGGTCGCCGTACAAAAAATTAATGTGGCGGCGAATGATCGCCAACCCCGGTTCGTTTGTAAAGTGCGGCGAAACTGGTTGACAATCACGCCTGCAAGAGTAACGCAAATAACTGATCGTCTTCTTGTGAACATCACGGTTAGGTTCAGAGTTGTCTCGTGTGAAAAGCAGTCACGATCCCGCGCCGCCTGCTCCCGCAGCCATTCCATCCCAGCAACTGGTCGATCAAGCCCGCCCCTCACTGCCGGCAAGGATCCACCAGCCAAATCGGTCTGGTTGGGCCGACTCCAAAGTCATTCCCGATGTCGATTAATCCTTGACATCGGTCCGAGTGAAACTCGCCTCAAGAGCGGATCCCGCGAGGTACCCCCTACGTAATTCAATTCGATGCCACCGTAAAGCAGCGACATTGAATAGTTGCCTGTACATCCGAGCAGCGGCGCCACTCTGGAGTGGATTCATGAGACGCGATTGGGCCCCGGGTTGTTTTGATATCTGGTAAGCGCCCCTTAAGTTGTTCACCTATGGTGCTATTACCAGGTCAGGTGCGGTACACCAAGGTTGTATTTACCCACCCTATGACAGCCTTCCAGACTGGAAATCATTGCGAAGTATGGAGACCGTGCAACTGGTTCCATATCCGCTTCTAATTACTGCGCTGCAATCCCCGCGCGCACCAGAAGATTGAATCGCCGATAAGCGTCGTTGGACAGCACAAATGACGATATGGCCTTTCGAACCAGATTCCTGTCTTGAACGTCCAGAAACGATCAAGCAGGAATGCGCAGATGGATAAGCAACGAAATAGTTAAGAGGAAGAGGTTCGCATCATGAAGAAGATCGGTGCATTTTTTGGCTCTATTTTGATCACTTGTCTGGTTCTCTCGGGTTGCGGCGGCGGCAGCAGCAAGTCGAATACGCAGAGCACGAGTGCCACAAAGACACTTAGTTCCATCGCTGTCTCCGGTAAGAATTCCGCAAAATCCGTTGTAGCGGGAACGACCCTGCAACTCGTTGCGGTAGGCACCTACAGCGATGGCACCACCGCGGACATCACTTCCCAGGTGACTTGGTCAACTTCGGATCCCGCTGTTGCGACAGCGAACGTCTCGGGTCTTCTCACCGCCGTCAAAGCCGGGTCTGTGATCGCCTCAGCAAAACAGGGCGCGATTACCGGGGCGATGACGATCGCGGTTAATGCTGCAACACTTTCCTCGATTTCTGTTTCAGGCGGAGGCGCGTTGGCCGCTGGATTGAGCGAGCAGCTCAGTGCGCAGGCAACCTACTCCGATAGCAGCACGCAGACGATCACCAGCCAGGTTACCTGGCAGAGCTCCGATGCTACTGTCGCCACAGTAAGCGCGTCGGGAATGCTCACTTCGTTGAAGGCCGGCACCGTGACGATCACTGCCTCGATGAACTCGGTTTCAGGAAACACGGGAGTCACAGTCACAACGGCTGTGCTCACAGCGATCAACGTTGGAGCGCAGTCTTCATCGCTGGCTGTGGGAAGCGCAGAACAAGTGACAGCGACCGGTATTTATTCCGATAGCAGCACCCAGAATCTGACTGCCCAGGCAAGTTGGACCGTTTCGGATCCAACAGTTGCCACCGTGAGCGGCGCGGGCCTTCTGGCTAGCCTCAAGGTTGGCAGCGTTACTGTGATGGCAACGATGAGCGGCGTTTCTGGCAGCGCGACGGTGGCTGTTACTGCTGCTTCAGTTTCGTCTATCACGATTACCCCGGCTGTGTTCTCAATCGCGTCGGGACAGAGCAAGCAGCTTTCGGCGGTTGCAGTGTATAGCGACGGCACCTCGCACGATGTGACGAGCCAGGCGACCTGGAACGCTCTCAGCACTTCCTATGCGACGGTAAGCGCGTCGGGCTTGGTGTCAGGCGTATCCGCGGGCACTTCCACCATCACTGCGACGGTTGGATCGACAACAGGTTCAGCAATAGCGACGGTGACTTCGGCGCAGCTGACATCCATCGTTATCACTCCCGCGACGGCTTCAATCGCCACGGGCCAGACACAATCCTTCACCGCGAGCGGCATCTTCTCTGACGGCAGCACCACCGAGATTACCAACAGCGTGACGTGGAACTCGAGTGCCACAAACTTCGCAACCATCGATCCGACGGGCCTCGCGACGGGTGGCAGTGCTGGCGCAGCAGTGATTACAGCATCTTCGGGATCTGTAACGTCCGCACCGGTCACCTTGACAGTCACCGCCGCAGTTCTGACGGAGATCGACATCGCTCCGGATGGCCAATACATTCCTGTCGGCGGCCAATACCCGCTGGTGCTGACCGGTACTTACAGCGACAACTCGACACAGACAATCACCAACGCAACCTGGTCATCGTCCGATTCGACCCTTGCTTCGGTCGATCCGAACACCGGCATCGTCACGGGAGTTGCCAACAGCAACAACAATCCAGTCACGATCACGGCTGCATTCGGTGGGATGACAAACACCACAACCGTCTACATCACCGCAGCTGTACCAGAGTCGCTGCAAATCACACCGACCACCGCTTCCGTTGCCAGCGGAACCACGCTGCAATATTCCGTCAACGTGGTCTACAGCGACGGCAGCATCCAGCCTGTAACGACAGGACTCTCGTGGCTCTCGTCTTCGGCGTCGGTTGCAGGAATCGATGCAAACGGCCTGGCGACGGGCGTCACACCCGGTCAGGCAACAATCACCGTCGGCTATGATTCGATGACCGCCGACGCTTCGCTGACCGTGACACCGGCGGCATTGACCAATATCGTGGTGAGCCCCTTGACCACGGTAGTGGGCATTAACGGCAACGTTCAGTTCACCGCAACTGGTGTCTTCACAGACAACAGTACGCAGGATCTGACCTCGCAGGCTGTTTGGAGTTCGTCCAACGCCACCTATGCACTGATCAGCGCAGGCGGATTGGCGACCGGATTGAGCGCCGGTACAACAACAGTCTCGGCGTCGTACGGAGGCGTCAGCGGCTCCGCCACATTGCAGGTGACGACGGCGACTCTGGTGTCAATCACCATTACCCCGTCGAATCCGATCGTGCCCCCGCACTCCAAGGTGCAGCTCACCGCGACCGGTACGTTCAGCGATGGCTCACACCTCGTGCTCTCCGGCGTGTCATGGCATACCAGTTCCGCCCGGTTCGCAATGGTCAACGGAAGCGGCGTGCTGCGCACCAAGAAATCCACCAATAAGGCTGTTACGGTTTCTGCAACGCTAAACGGCGTTACTGGAACCACAGGGATCACAATTACGTCCATGAGCATTCAGTCGTTCACTGTCAATCCGATAGCGCCGACAATCGCCGTCGGCACTACGCAACAGTTCTCGCTCTTTGGCTTGTTCAGCGACGGCGTGACTACGGTAGATCTGACTGCTTCCGCACGGTGGCAGACTTCGAACTACCAGGACGCGGTCATTAACCGGCAAGGTGTTGCAACCGGCGCAGAAGCCGGAACGGTGACAATCTCCGGTTCGATCAACGGTCAGACTCCCGCAACTGCGATGCTGACCGTCTCGAATGCAACCATTCAGAGCATTACAGTGACGCCGGCGTCGCCTACAATCGCGCTCGGTGCTCTGCAGCAATTTGCAGCAAGCGGCCTGTTCAGCGATGGCTCGACGCAGGACATCACGTCAGTCGTGACCTGGACTTCATCGGCGCCCACGGTAGCGGTCGTAAATCAAAAGGGAGTTGCATCCAGTGCGACTCATGGACAGACCAACATCAAGGCGACGCTCAAAGGTGTCACTGGATCGACTCTGCTAAGCGTCAACTAATCGCAGCTTAAGGGCGTTCCCAAGGCACGTTGCAATCCAGAAAGGGCTTACTCAAACCAGAGTAGGCCCTTTCTGCTGCTTTGCGACTTCGCAGCACTCATTAACCGAGCGAGCACCGGCTCTTTTCGGCGAGCCAGAACGTAGACCGCGACGAGGGCAGCGGTGAAGCCTGCCGCCGCACCGACACCGAGCGACCAGCGTGGGCCAAAGCGGTTCGCCACCCAACCGACGATCGGTGCGCCAATCGGTGTTCCCCCCACTGCGATGGCAACCCGCAGGGCCATAACCCTGCCCCGCATCGCTGGTTCTGTAGAGAGCTGCATCATGCTGTTGGTGCCGTTGCCGAAGGTCAGAACAGCTGCGCCGGAAATGACGAGAGTCGCCGCGAATCCCCAGTATCCAGGCGCCAATGCGGCCAGGGTACAGCCAAGCCCGAAGACACCAGCTCCCCCCAAAAGGGACGGCAGGCCCGGTTTTTGGCGACCGGCAGCAAACAAGGCTCCTGAGAGCGTGCCTACGGCCATGATGGACGAGAGCAGCCCGAAAGCGCGTGCATCGGAGTGGAAGACATTGACGGCCATGGTGGAGATGAAGATCGGAAAATTTAAGCCAAAGGTGCCGATCAGAAACAACATGATCAGGATTGCCCTGAGATCCGGCCTTCTCCACACGTAGCGAAGCCCTTCGAGAAATCCAGACGTAGTCGGATGCGCCCGGGCACTTGCACGCAATTCCGAAAGACGGAAGAAAGACATCGAGACGAGAACGGCCGCAAAGGAGAGCCCGTTCAGAAGAAAGGCCCATCCTAAGCCAACGTTTGCGATGAGCAACCCGGCAACGGCGGGGCCAATCATCTGAGCTGCGTTGAATGAACTCGAGTTCAATGCCACGGCATTGGGGAGATCGGCATCGCCCACCATCTCTGCCACGAAGGTCTGTCTCACCGGAGCGTCCAGCGCGGCGGCGGAGCCAGACAGGAAGGCCAGGACATACACATGCCACAGCTGGATGACTCCTGCGATCGTGAGAACTCCCAGCACGAGCGCAAGCACGCCCATGGTCGCTTGAGTGAGCATCAGAAGCTTGCGTTGGTTGAGGCGGTCCGCTGCCAATCCGGTCCAGGGCAGCAGCAGAAGTTGCGGAGCAAACTGCAGTCCCATGACAATGCCCAGCGCTGACGCATCGTGATGGGTGAGTTGCGTCAGCACGAGCCAGTCCTGAGCGACTCGCTGCATCCAGGTACCGATGTTGGAAACGAGAGAGCCGGCCGTCCATAAGCGAAAATTGAAGTTTCTAAGAGAGCGAAACGTGGAGGACACTGGGTTCTTCATGTGCGCGACGGCGCGTTTCCCCCATGAAACTGGCCAAAGTGACGCGCATGGCTGATGCTGATGAGCAGCGCGCCCACTCCGAATGCAATGATGTGGCTTGTCTCCCGCGGATTGAAAGCACCAACGTGCATGACGAGAAGATATCCAATCACCGCGTTGAAGAACCCCCAGATAACATTGACCGTTGATGAGGAGAGCCCTTTGCCGGGCGGCTTGGCGAAGGGACTCTGGAACGGACGCCCCATTGTGCCGGCGACGAAATGGGGAATGGAGTTCGCCGTAAAAACTCCTCCAGAGAAGTACGACACAAGCCAAAGCCAATTCATAATGCAGAGCTCCTTGTTTCAAGCAGCGAAATGATTTCCAGAGGTTCAGTCCTCAACCAGCCGCGCAAGCAGTTCGAGTGCCTCCTGGAGCTTCTTCTGCTCGTGGACAGAAAGCTTCTGGGAGATGATCGTGGCCATCCAGTCCTGTCGCGCGGCCCTGCCCTCCTGAAGCCACTTCAGGCATCTGGGCGTGAGAGACATCAAAGTTTGCCGCCCGTCGGCCGGGTCAGGTGCGCCATTGATAAGGCCGGACTCCTGCAGCGGCGCAACGATTGCGCTCATGGACTGCGGACGCATGCCTTCCGCTCGCGCAAGGCTTGAGACCGTGGCCGCACCATCCTTTTCAAGTCGAAGAAGAACGGAGGCCTGCGACGGCGTCAGATCGTTGCCGCCCCCATGCTCGCGTACACGCAGCTTGAGCTTGCGGAAGACGGCACGCATCTCGGCAGCAAGCGTCCGAGCGAGTCCCGTTTGAGTAGAAGGCTCTTGACTGCTCATAGGATCAATTATCGCATATATACAGTTAAACTGTAAAGTCTATCTGTAAACTAGTTTTCGGCCGGATTCAGTTCGTCGAAGATTTTCATCCCGACATAGTGTATGAACGATCAGCGTACGATCCTCCCCGCGCCGGAGGCTCAAATCCCGCAAATCGGATCTTCGGCCGCCAGCCGTGTCCGGAAACCCGAAACAGCAGTGAGCGTTCATCAAATTTAAACAGAACTGTCAATGTTCTTTCGCAATTGATCGTTACGCTGAGGAAAATTATTCCCAATTTCTCACATGTAACGTTCTTTTCACGGAGGCAACAGGTTGAACATCTCAGTTCTGCATAGATGGCGAATCGCCATGCATCTATTCGTGTGCCTTGCACTTCTTTCCGCAGGCACGAGTCTCATTCGGGCACAATCCACCGGCAGCATTCAGGGCACGGTCGTCGACCCCCGGGGTCAGGCAGCAGTGGGTATTTCGGTCGCCATCTCCAGCGCCGACAGGGTGGAACGCACACTTGTGACGGGCGCAGAGGGCAAGTTCACGGTCCAGGATCTTGCGCCGGGTTCTTACACGGTTGAAGTTTCAGGAACCGGATATGCAACGGAGCATCGTCGCGCTGTAGTCTCGGCGGGCACTGCCGCGGAGATCTCCGTTCATATGATTCTGGCATCGGTTTCGGAGGAGGTCACAGTCGAAGCGGAGGCCGACACCTCCATCGCCTCCCAGCTTTCACCCGTAAAGGCGGTCCTCGATGCGGGTTCAGCGCGTACCGAGATTACGAGTCAGTACGTCAGCGAATACACTTCTCCGGTAACGGACTTCAGCGACATCATCCAGGCTGCTCCCGGCACGGTGAGCTGGAGCAACAACGGCATCGGCAACGGCCAGGCAAAGATCTACTTCCGCGGCTTTGTTGACGACGACTACACGATGACCTGGGACGGCGTTCCGTTTGAGGATGCCAACGATCCCAGCCATCACTCGTGGGCTTATGTGCCGGCGCCGGCCATCGGCTATGTTGACTTCGATCGAAGCCCCGGAACCGCCTCTGACATGGGGCCGGCAAACTTCGGCGGATCGATTCACATGTTTTCACCTAAACTCGGCGACGCACAGACCTTCCGAGCTGAAGAATCCTACGGCTCGTGGAACACCCAGCAATATCTCGGGGAATTCAATTCTGGTCTTTTTGGCGGCAGTAATCCCAAAAACAACATGTGGTTCGAGGGGCATCATCAGACCTCGGACGGTTATCTGACCAACAGCCCCCAGGTCCGTACCGCCGGAAGTCTCAAATTCAATCACAAGATTTCAGATACAGCTAATTTCACGTTGATCGGTACTGCGGTCATTGTCGACGCCAATACGCCCAACAGTGATACCACGCGCGAGCAAATCCAGGACCATGGCGATAACTACCTGCTTGACTCCAACCAGTTCAATCCCGACGGATCGCTGAACGCCCAATACTACCGCTACTACACCTACCACGTGCCCACTAACTTCGAGATCGGTACCCTCACCGGGGATATCGGCCGCGGCTGGAAGGGTGATTCCAAGACGTATACGTATTCCTACTCCAACCACCAGCACTACCAGAATGCGCAGGACAGCGACCTTCTGGCGGCTAAGCCCATCGAAGAGCCGGTGAACGCAACCAGCGGCATCGACAAAATGAACCAGTACAACCGCGTCGGTGAGATCGGTTCCGTGAGCTACGCTTCGCGCTTTGGCGTGTTCCGGACCGGTGGATGGTGGGAGTACACACCGACCAACCGGTACCAGATCAAGTCCAACCCAGCGCAGGGCTTCGCTCACGCGTCGGGACTCAGCGCCATCAAGTTCCACGAGAACTTCAACATCACCACGGTGCAGCCCTACGCAGAGTTCCAGCTGGTTTCCATCCCGCGCGTGACCATTACTGCCGGCATCAAGGATGGATTCTTTCGCATGTGGCTCAAGCAGTTCGCGGACGGAAAAACAGTAGGCAATCTCTGCACTCCTGGAGAATCGGTCCCGAATTGCCCCGCCTGGGTGACGCATGCCGCAAATTACAACTCCTGGCTGCCTTCGTTTGAGGCCAACGTCCGCATCCTGAACAACTGGTCGGTATACGGTCAATATGGCCGTGGCAGTATCATTCCTTTCAGCAGTGTGTTCGACGTAACCGGAGCCCAGGTCGCAGTAACGCCGCCTCCCACGATTGCCTCCACCTACCAGGGCGGAACAGTGCTGAAGCTGAATCATCTCAGTGTGGACGGCGATGTATTCCACATCCACTTTGTGAATCAGTATTCAAGCTTCACGCCTTCGTCTGGAGCGGACGCAGGATTCACCTTCTACTATGCGACGCCGCCATCGAACACCAACGGCGTTGAGGCCGAAGGCAATCTGTACCTCGCCCGGGGACTCAGCCTTTTCATGAACGGCACCTTTGGCGAAGCAAAGTACGAAGCCAGTTCGGGAACAGCTGCCACGGCAACCGCTCCGGCTGTGCCGGCTTCTCCTGCGGCTTGGGTGGCCCTCGCGCCGCACGATACCGAGAGCGCGGGCATCACCTATCAAAAGAGTGCCTGGGATGTGGGCTTCTTCAACAAGCGGGTTGGCACACGCTGGAACGATGACGGTGCCTTTCACCAGGTAGTTCCGCTTGACGCGTTCTGGATGAACAACCTGTTCGTGAATTACACGATCCGGAGCGAATCCCGGTTCGATCAGTCAAAGATCAAGCTGAGCTTTAACAATTTATTCGACAACCACGATGTCGTAACCATTGGGCCGGCCAACTCTGTTTCCAATTCGCTGGTTACTTATGCGCCGAGTCCCCTGGACACTCTCCAGTTGCTGCCGGGACGTAGCGTAATGGCCACAGTCCAATTAGGCTTCTCGCCGAGAAAACACTGAACCGAACTGCACAAGCGTGCGCAATCGAATACAAAGCCTTCCGGCTTGTACCCGCTTCTGGAGCAGGGCCAACCGGAAGGCTTCTTTTTTGCAGTGGCCGTGAATATTCCTCACGAGAGACTCGACCGCTTTTTAGCCGACAGAACCCTTGCAGCGCTCGTACAGATTCATCCCGAGGCCACTGGGCGTGATATCCGCGGCGTAGTGCGTTGAAGTAGATGCAGTCGTGGCGCGTCTTTCCAGCAATCCAAGGCCATACAGATGACCGAGATCGCGTTCGATCCGAACAAGTTCGCGTGAACTTGCGATCTCCATTATTTCTTCTCTTCCGCAGATCACAGGTTGCGGCAAGTTCCCTCCGGATTCAGACCGAAGAGCGCCGAGACGTATGCATGCATATTTCAGGATGCGGACATGAGCGGTGGTGAGCTTTCCGAGAAGATCAGCGAAGACCTCATCCGAGTCGTCCCTTTGAGGCAGGACGCAGGATGAAATAAAAAGCCCCGCCCAAAGTTGCTGAATCCAGCATTCGTCTGCCCATGAGCCATGTTGAATAACCTTAACGACGAGTCGTGGTCGAGCGCCAATGCTTCGTGCGGAGAAATTCGGTGGGAGCAGGCTTTCTATCTTGAGCAAAACCTGCACAGCATTTGCCACTCTCGCTCTTGTCCATCCGGCATCAACCACTTGAGCAATGTCCTTCGCTCCATCCGGCGACAGGCGGCTAAGAAACGCAATAGCATTGGCAAGGCGTGCGAGGTCCAGAACGCCATTCGGCTTCGATTTCTCTGCCGCATTCTCAAGAAGAAACTTCCACGGGCGCGCATCGGGGTCATCGGGCAAAACAAACGAGAAACCTACGCCGTCCTCTCCCCAAAGAATGGTCTTGGCTTGTACGATGATGCGGCGCTCAGAGATTTCCTCCAGTGGGCTCTGCATCTGCAATGTAAGCGAAACCACCGTCCCTGGGACCCAGCGTTCTTCGGTCAGCAGAAAGAGGCCAGTCGCGCTGATGTTCTTGATGTCGTCCTGGCGGGCGGATCTACCGACCCGATAGTGGGCGACGAATCCGTGGGCCGGTCGCCGTTCCGCTCTTTTGGTTTCCGGGCGCGAGAGCTTTTCGACTACTTCTCCCAGGGACTTCATGTTGTCTCCGTTTCAGGATCGCGCATGAATGGCAAGGGGTTCGTCGGTGGCTGACCGGTCTGCTCGATGCATCTCTGACTGCGCGTCACGCTTTGGGTTTCTAATCGAGCATCTTAACTGGGCAAAACCACGCTTTGCAGCTGTCACAAAACAGAGCCTGGGTACATTCGTCACAGCCGCTCCAGGGACACCTGCGGAAACGATCATCGAAGGCATCGTTTGTGTCAAGGCATGACTTCAGTCATGCCGATAAGACGAACAAAATCAGCTGGGCTTTAGCCCCAGCTCGATAATCATGGACCGAAATGGATTTTTTCAGCAGCCTGCTAGGGATTTGGAGAGCTTTTTGAGGCCGGCGCGACAGAAGCTGCCCCTGCCTGGCCCTGGTACCGCGCAAGATTCGCCCGGAGAGCAGAAGCGAGGTCGCCGTTCTGCTGCTTTTCGGCCAGGTCGAGGGCGTGCTGCGCGGTAGCCACTGCCTGCGGGTAGTTGCCGGTCTCTGAATACATGGCGGCGAGCATCTGCAGGATGGCCGGCTCATTGTTGGCAGTAATCTTCGCGGCGGCCTCGAACTGCGGCAGAGCATCCGCAAATCGGCTGCCGGCAGCGTAGGCACGTCCGAGATTGAATCGGCACTCGGCCGAGCCCGGGGCGAGCGCGACCGCCTTCGCCAGTTCGGCAATGGCCTCGTCCATCTTGCCTTCGCGCGCCAGGATGACACCGTAAATGTTATGGCCGTCCGCGTTTTTCGGCGCGATATCCATGCCGAGCGTGAGTTGCTCGATGGCTTCAGATCGGTGTCCTGTCACTTCCAGCAAGTGTCCGAGGTTGATGTGCGCGGCGCCGTTGTCAGGGTCGAGTTCAATGGCCTTCCGGATCTGTGTCATCGCTTCGTCCAAGCGTCCCGCCTCAGCCAGCGCGCTGCCCAGATTGTTGTGGGTCTGTGAACTGTCGTTGTTCATCGCGAGCGATTTTCCATAAGCGTCGATCGCGTCGCTGGTTTTGCCGCTGGCCGCAAGCGACACGCCCATGTTGTTCCAGGGGCGCGCGTCCGCGGGGTCCTTGTCTGCGGCGACTCTCCACGCGGGCACGGCTTCCAGGTATTTGTGGGCGTCCTGAAGCTGTTGCGCCATGTCGAACTCGCGATAAAAGTCGATCGCCGGTGTCTCGATGTGGTCCAGATCATCGACGCCGATATTCAGGAACTCCGGAATATTCACCGCCCGGTTTGACGCGGTGGCGTTCTCAACGACCACGGGAGGGCTGGCATGGCCCTGGTCGTCAATATGCGTCAGATAGAGATGCGTATAGAGTGAGGGGCTCTTCGATGAGAATGCGAGCCAGTGGCCGTTGGGATTGAAGGTGTGCCAGGAGTTCATTCGCGCCAGATTCGACTCGAGTGGGCGCGCCTCGCCTCCTTCAAATGGCACAATGAAGAGCCTGCTGTCGGGGCGCATGAGCAATCCGTTCTTGCACTGAACGAAGATGATCCACTTTCCGTCTGGCGAGACCTTGGGGAAGTTGTTGCTCATCCCGTTTTCTGAAGCTCCAACGACACGCTCGGGAGTGCCGCCCCTGCCGTCGTTGAACGCAATCTTGTAGAGGTCGTATTGAATCTGAGTTTCATTGGGATCATTAGCGTAAGTTGCGCGCTTATTGCCCGTCGGATAAGGATCGCGTGCGGCGGCGCGGGAGTAGATGAGGTACTTTCCATCTGGACTCCAGAACGCCGAGGTCTGGACGAAGTCGGGATTGTCGGCACCCGGCAGAGGCTGAAGCTTGCCTGTCTCCTTGCTGTACCAGGCAAGAACGCCGCGCGTGGGATAAAAGACCTGGCCAAAACCATAGTTGTCGTAGAAACCGTTGTAGAGGCGGTCGAGCACGCGCGTCCCGTGGGCGTGCGGCACATCGATAGAGTTGACAACGTAATTCCCGTCCGGCGAAACCTGGCTCATAAAGCCGAAGCGCTTTTGCGAATGCTCTTCAGAAAACGAGCTCCAGTGGAGGAGGTAGTCGTTGGAGATCGTGCTGACTCTTTTCAGGGGCACAAGCGCGTAAAGACCCTTATCGTTAGCTGGCCCGTCGACATCGATGCCCATGGTCTTGCCGTCCCGTGAGAAGGAGTGGCAGTTGCCGCATGTCGGCAGATTGGTCATCATGACCTTGCTCTCGGTCCGATTGATGTAGCGGAGTTGCCACTTGATCTTGGGCAGAACGGAGTCGGGAAGCGGCTTGATAACGCCCCGCTGCTCGGTTTCGATGCTCGGCGGGATTAGCGGCACATCTCGATAGAAGATGGGTGCACCAACGGGATCCTTCGACGTGGAAATGCTAACTTCAGCGCGCGCGAGCGGCTCTCGGGCATTCTGGCTTGCAAACCCGGTGATCACCACCTTCGCCGGTTGCGTGACGGAGTGCTTCTTGATCGTTTCCCAGGTCTTTGGGTCAGGACGCCAGGTGTGGTCCGCGGCTTGTTCCGGTGTGAGCGTGGGTGGTACGTAGCCGACAAGCGTATCGTCGACGGGACCGACTTGCATCTTCTCGCCGACTGCCCAGATTTGAATCGGTCGGTTTTTTTCGCCGAAGATGATCTCGATGCGCCAGACCGTGGCGGCAGGGTTGATGTCGCGCCAGGCGAATTGCGGGGGGATAAGATCCGGCGGGTAAATGGTACCGTTAACCGGGATATCGATGCTGATCGCCGCCTGTCCGTTCGCTTTGGACTCGTCCATGGGGACAGGCTTGAGGTAGGCGGGAGCCGAAGCAACGGCGGCCGAATCGGGTTTCTCGGCGCCTTTGGCTGCCACTTTGGCTCCAATACCCGAAAATGCAGCTAGCAGGATTACGGCGGTCCCGATTGACACCCGATGCATGTTGTCTCCCAGTCAATTCTTGAGGACCGGAGCATGTGTTAGCTGTGAGATAGCTCACATCTGTGCGCAAATATGAACTTCTCAGCGAGCAGGCCTCCGGCAGGCTATTGAGGGGAGCGACAGGCATCAATGGCGTCAATAACGACTCCGCAAAAGGGAGGTCTAAAGATTGAGCAGATTAGGCATAAGAGAGGTGTATTGAGAATCGAAGAGATTGTACTTGCGTAATCGACCATAGGACGTCATCTTCCCGGCCCGAACTTTCTAGAAGGCAGGTTTGATTGACCTAAACTGCATAATTATCTTCTGGGCTGCGGCCCCGTCTCTTACTGCGCATACAGGCTTTCCGCGCGTAGAATTGCACGAGTCCGAAAGCTGCGTCTGCACGTCTTTAAAATACCTAACTAAAAGGGTTTTTCAGGGCAGTCCGCAGGTTGAATCACCGCGAACGCAAGGGCGGAGAAATCAGGCATTCCTCTATGGATTATTCTCAATGGTTTGATCGGGAACTCAAGGCGATGAATGGCTATATCCATGGGTGGTGTGCCGTTGGATTGTTAGCTATTGGAGTATGTGCAGCGCAGGGACAAACAACGCCGCCAGCGTCGCAACCCTCGGCTCCCTCACAAACTCCTTCAGCGCCACAACCGGCGCCGCAAGCGGTTGCCCCAGGTGCGAACGAAACGGTGGACGAGATATCGCTCAACCTCGCGGTGCTCGACAAAAAGGGCAGGAAGGTGCTCGACCTGCAACCTGGAGACGTCGTCGTCACGGACAACGATGTTCCCGTAAAGCTGAATACTTTTCAGCTGGTCAAGGGCGAAGATCAAGACGATCACGTCGTAACGATGGTTTTCGATCACCTTGAAGGCGCAGGAGCCAAGACAGCCGACAAGGTTGCCGAGAAGATTCTGAAGATGCTCCCGTCGAATCGCTACTCGTTTGCGGTGCTCGACTTTGGCAAACGGTTGCAGCTGCTGCAAGGCTTCACCAGCGACCATCAGGCGATCATGCAGGCGGTGACCGTCGCGACAGCCAATCACGTCGTCCGGCTCTCCTCGACGGATACGCTGGCAATCAACATCGCACAAGACGAGAACGATGCCGATCGTACAAAGGTCGCGGCGCAGGCCGAAAAGGATTTGATCGCAATTGCGCGGAGCGGCGCGGATTCGTCCGGAAGGCATGTCGATGTGAAAGATCGGGCCCAGTGCGCAACACTGCTCGCCGCACTGCAGAATACGCAGAGAGTCATGCAGGACCAGCACACGCGGCTTGGGCTGGCCGGTCTCACGGCGATTGTTCGCTCGCAGCAGCGGTTGAATGAAAGGAAGTCGATCATCTACTTTACGGCCGGATTTCAGTTGGATTCGGGCTCCAATGAGATGGTGAAAGCGATTACGGGCGCCGCAGCCCGCGCTGGAGTGACTTTCTACGTCGTAGATATGGACGCGCTCGATGTGGGCACGCGACATCAGCTTGAAAATGCGATGCTCAACGGTGGGAAGCCATACAATCCCGTTCCGCAGCCTGTCCTGGGAAGCCCGGTAACGGCCACGGGGCCCCCGATGCAGCAGCAGGGCGGCGGGACTTTCAATTCGAATCCTCTTGGTTCGAGCGCCGACTTCATGATGCGCGACCCTGATAACCCGTTTTCGCCAAAGAAAAGCCCGATGGCCGATCTGGCGAAAGATACCGGCGGCATCTACGTCGATGCACAGGAGAACGTGAACCACCAGTTGCAGCAGATGAAAGAGAACATGACCACGTACTACCAGGCGACTTATAAGCCTCCGATTGAGGAGTACGACGGCTCATTTCACACGATTGTCGCTAAGCCGGTCCGGACGGGACTCAACATCAAGACGAAGACCGGCTACTTTGCGCTGGCACCGGGCGCGGAAGCGGGAATCCGGCCCTTCGAAGTCCCTCTGATGAAGCTTTTCAACCAGTCAAATCTTCCGCAGGATGTGAAGTTCCAGGCGAAGGTTTTGCAGTTTGGCAATTTGCCCGACGGCAACGCCAGCACCGTTGCGGTTGAAGTGCCCATCGCGTCATTGCAGGTAAACAAGGACACGCGCACCAATCTCTTCACGACGCGGGTTTCGATTATGGCCGAGATCAAGGACAAGGACGGCACGGTGGTGGAGCACTTTGGCGAGAATATTGCCAGGCGCGGCGCGGTGGAATCGCTTACGGCCGATCCGTCTGCAACCATCATTCTGCAGCGGCATTTTCTCGCGATTCCCGGACAATACATGCTCGAAGCGGCTGTTTATGACGAGCAGGGTCTGAAGTTTGGCGCGCAGCGCACAGTGTTTGATATTCCGCAATCGGAGTCCTCGCCGGGGATCAGCCCCATTGTGCTGGTGAAGCACGTAGACACGATCAACGATGACAACGATGATCCGCTCGAGCCGATGAGGTATGAAAAGGGCAAGATCACGCCGAACCTGGTGGGAGTTGTTCCACCGGGTGCGAAGAACGTGTCGCTGTTTTTCATCCTGCACACTGATCCAAAGTCGGTTGGGACAACCACCCTGGAGATGGAAGCCAGCCGTAACGGCCATCCGGGGCGAAGGGTGCCTCTCCCCCTGAAGCTGGATCCATCGGCGGGAGCGGTGCCGTATTTGGCAAGCTTCAAAGCAGCAACGCTGACGCCCGGCGACTACGAAGTGAAGGCATTCCTGACGCAGGGCGGAAAGACGGCGGTGCAGCAGATATCGTTCAATGTGGCAGGAAGCGGTGCAGCGACATCTGCCCCCGGAGCGGAAGGGCATGGTGGCGCTGCCGGCGATCTGACCGTCAGCAGCGAATCAAGCGATGCCTACGGCGGCGGTGTACTTGCCATCACATCCGAAACCAATCCGGTGCCACCACCAGATCCCGAAGAGATCGCGAAGCTCATCGAAGATGCGCGCTCCCGAGCAGTGAGCTACATGGATTCGCTGCCCAACTTCATGTGCGTGGAAGTCACGAATCGCTCAATCGACGCCAGCGGCGCCGGAAACTGGAAGCATCGCGATACGATCGCCGAATTGCTGCGGTACCGCGATAAGGCCGAGACGCATACGATGCTGGAACTGAACGGCCAGACCAGCAACGCCGATCGAGACGCGTTACTGAAGGAGAAGGGAAGCACGCTTTCAGGCGGAGAACTGGGCGGAGTGTTGAAGGCTGTATTTGCGCCTTCGGCGAAAGCCGAATTCCATTGGAAGGAGACGGATGCACTGGGCTCCGGCACCGTGCAGGTGTTCGACTACGAGGTAGCCAAGCCGAACTCGATGTTCTCCGTGGTCGGTTCGAATAACCAGCAAATAATGGTCGGATTCCGCGGCCAGGTGTTCGTAGATACTGCAACGCATAGCGTCCGGCGCATCAGCTTGCAGGCCGAGGATATTCCCAAGGGCTTTCCAACTGTGGCCACCGTGATGGGCGTGGATTACGACTATGTCTCCATCAACGGACAGGATTTCCTGATGCCTGTGAGCGCCGAGTTGCGTGTTAGACAGAGTCATCGGCAGTCGGTGCTCAACACCATCGAATTCCGGGACTACAAAAAGTATGGTTCCGCAATGAAGATCCTGGACTATAAAGCGATTGAGAACCAGAAGCGGTAGTTGGCCGGCGCATGACGAGAAGTGGCAGTGCGATGAGGTTCCCAGCCGCGTCCCGGCACGGCAGTGTTGCTTTATCCTAGTATTCATGCATTCCATCTCAATTCTGTTGTTCACGCTGACGCTGCATTCTGCGTGGGCTCAGACCAGCAGGCCGGCGCCCTTGAACGAGGCGGACGACTATCTGCGCAAGGGCATTGCTGCCCAGCAGCGCAACGATCTGAACGCCGCGATTGACGACTATCGAAAGGCCCTGGACATCAATCCAAAACTGGCGGAAGCACGCGCCAATCTCGGAGCGGCGCTGTCAGAGGCAGGCCAGTTTGACGCCGCCATCGCGGAAGACACGAAGGCTTTGGCCTCGGCACCAGACCAGACAGCCGTGCGCATGAATCTCGGTCTGGCCTATTACAAGAAAGGCGACATGGAAAACGCTCATGCTGCCTTTTCGGCCGTGCACTTGGCGCGGCGGCAAGATGTCGCTGCCGCCGTCCTATTGGGATACACAGACATCAAGCTGGGCAAGTCGAATGAAGCGGCAGCGATGCTGACTCCGCTTGAAACTGGGCACGAAAGCAACATGGATCTCGAATACGTGCTGGCCTATGCCCTGATCGATTCCGGAGAAGAAACGGCCGGGTTGCCTCGCATGGAGAAGGTGGCGCAGGCAACGCGATCGGCGGACGGCTACTTTATCGCCGGCACGGCGCGATTGCGACGGCGCGAGTTCCACGAAGCGCGCGCTGATCTGGATGCCGCAATCAATCTGCACGGCGATTTTCCTGGCCTCTTCACATTGGCCGGCCAGGCTCGGGATGCCCTGGGAGATACGGATGCGGCGCGACCCGCATTTGAGCAGGCCTTGAAGGCCGACCCGCGGGACTTTACGGCCAATCTGTACCTCGGAACGATGCGGCTGAAGGCTCGCGATTTCGACAGTGCGAAGCCGATGCTCGAGCTTGCGCTGCAACTGCAACCCGCGAATCCAATGGCGCGGCTGCAAACGGCAAAGCTCAACGGCATGACAGGGAAGTACACAGAGGCTGCGGCGACTCTTGAAGAGTTGGAGAAGGCCGATCCCAAATGGCTCGATCCGCACATTGAACTTGCAGCGATCTATTACAAGCTTCATCGGCCTGACGACGGGCAACGCGAACGCGACATCGTGCAACAGATCGAAGCCGGGCAGCAGAAGGCCGGCCCGCCGAAGCAATAATCGTCATTTCCGGGCTGCGGGTGGTTCCGCAGGTTCGACCACTTTCAAGGTTTGGTCAGCCGAGACATTCTGCAGGGTTTGAATGATGCCACTGGGCCAGTGAATCTCCACGGCGGTGGCATTCTTTTCCGCGCCCAGCCCGAAGTGCACAGGCCCCAGTGACGATGATGCGTAGCACACGCTGGATGTCTGGTGGTTGTACTGTGTTCCCGCCTTCGTCACCACCTTGATCCGCGCGCCAATGCCGTCGCGATTCGACTTAACCCCCTGCAGGGCAATGTTGAGCCAGTGACCGGCATTCGGGCTGCGGTTCATCCACAGCTCCGCGTCATGATCCATGCTGGTGGCGACGATGTCGATGCGGCCATCCGCGTCAAAGTCGCCGAACCCACAGCCGCGATGGCGTGCGGCGGTGGAATCGACGAAGCCCGCTTCGGCAGTGAGAGGCTGCCATTTTCCGCTGGCGCCGAGATTCCTGAATACCGTGTTCGGCTGTTTCACGCTGGCTCCCGGAGGGTGGGTTGCGGAGACATGGCCACGGGAGACAAACAGATCCTTCCAGCCATCGTTGTCGAAATCGTAGAGCGCGGGCCCGAAGCCCGACATGCCCATACTCTGCGCGCCCATGCCGCTCGAGGCGGTCACTTCCACGAAGTCGCCCTTTCCCGTGTTCTGAAGAAGGGGAAACGTCTGCCTGTTCAGAGCCACATAGGCTATATCCGGATAACCGTCGTTATTGAAGTCGCGAAAATCCAGTCCCATCCCGGAGATGAAATCGCCTTCCTCCGGCAGTGCTGCA
Source organism: uncultured Acidobacteriaceae bacterium (assembly GCA_963838295.1). GTDB lineage: Bacteria > Acidobacteriota > Terriglobia > Terriglobales > Acidobacteriaceae > Telmatobacter. Next base: position 506,226 of record CAWIQS010000013.1, on the reverse strand, counting down.
TTGACCTCAAAAGCTACTTCCTCGAACTTGTTTCCCAGGTTGTGAAAGAGGAAGTTGTACTCCGAGTCGTTGGTCACGAAGAGATCCGGCTTGCCATCCAGATCGTAGTCCGCCATCCCCACTCCCATTCCCTTGCCGACGTGATCCCGAATGCCCCACTCCTTTGAAACATCCTTGAAAGTCCCGTCACCGTTGTTGAGGAAGAGCTGATCGGGCAGGCCCTTGTAATACCGCGGGTGGCAATACTCCGCGACATTTTCGACTTCGCATTTGGGAATGTCGGAGTAGGTCCACTGCAGATAATTCACGATGAACAGATCGAGCAGGCCGTCATTGTTCACGTCGACCCAGGCTGCAGCCACGGCCCACAGTGGCCCGTATTCCGGATCGTTCCATTTGTCGAGGCCCGCTTTCTTCGTCACATCGGTGAATGTTCCGTCGCCATTGTTGTGATAGAGCGTGTTGCCGTGCACTCCGGCGACAAAGATATCCGGATGTCCATCGTTGTCGTAGTCACCGATTGCGACGCCGACATCGAATCCGGTTCCCGCCAGCCCGGCTTGCGCGGTTACGTCGGTAAACACGCCGTTGCCGTCGTTCCGCAACAGGTGGTTCGAGTACTTTGGCGAGGTTTTCTTGAGCGTCGCGAGGTCGGCGCCGTTGGTGAAGAAGATATCGGGCCGGCCATCCCCGTTATAGTCGAAGACCGCGACGCCGCCAGCCATGCTTTCAGGAGCGTTCCGCGCCTGGCTTTCATTGCTGTCCAGGCGGAACGGGATATTCCTGAGTTCAAAACGAATCGGACTGGGCGGCGTTTGCTGCTGCTGGCCCGGCAAAAGTGCACTCGTCGCCAATCCGGCGAGAGTCAAAGCCGCTAGATGCAGGCAGGAAGGAAGGGGATTGCGCATCGCATAAAAAAACGAGGGGTGGCGGTCAGCCACCCCTCGTTTATTGTACTATCCCGAATTAAATCAGAAGTAGTACTTGGCTGCGAACTGCATCCAGCGATATCCCGACTTGGTCGAAGGGATACCAGTGGTTGACGCGTTGGTGTTGTAGCGCAGTGTGGAGGCCGTGCTGGCGCCCGCAAAGCTCAACTGGTTATCAGCGTTACCGTTTTGGCCGAACTCCGCGTTGGGGTGGTTGAGCCAGTTGGTCGCCGAGATACGAATCTCGACGCGCTGCGCATCGGTAATCCGAAATGCTTTGAACGCCGCCAGATCGCTGCCGAAGTAATGCGGCGTACGGATGTAAGGCCAGATGATCTGGCCCGCCTGACCGAACGTCGTGGCAGTTGGAGGCAGGGGTGCTGCAAAGCAATTGGGGTTGAAGTATTGGTTCTTCAACAGGTTCTTGCGAGGATCGCAGACCACAACCGGCTGAAGTCCGTTCTCATACTGGCTGGTTCCAAACCACGTCTGATTTTCGACGTTTCGGGTCTGCAAGCCGCTCGGCATGGTGATGATATCCGGTCCCTGTGACGGATAGTTGGCGTTCATGTTCACGGATTGGGCCTGGTAGGGAGCCCCATCCTCATAGGTTGTGTAGTTGGAAAGTTGCCAGCCGTTGACGATTTCGCCCAGCGCCCAATTGTTGTGGACGGCATTCGGCAGTTTGTAGCTGGCAGAGAAGTTGAAAACCTTGGTGTGGTCATACTGCAACGGGCCGTAGTTGGAATCCAGACTGAATGGATTGACCACCGCGCCGTTGCCGTTTCCGTTGGAGGTGTTACCATCGCGGGTGCCCAGCACCTTGCCGAAGGTAAAGTTGCTGAACAGGTACAGGTTGCCCGACTGCTTCTGAGCAGAAACCTGCAGCGAGTTGTAGTTTGCGTAGCCGCCGTGCGTTTGGATCCAGATGTCACTGTAGTTTTGCAGCGGACGGTAGTCGTTGGTATTCAGGCCATTGCCGGTAAGCGGTGCCGGGTTTCCAAGGACACCGGTGAGCGGATCGGGCTTGAAGAACGATCCATATGGGACTGGGTTGGCATCGCTGATGTGACCGTTGCCGCCGTTTTCGAGTTGCTCGCGGCTGGCGCTGCCCACATAAGAGAACTCGGCAACGGTATGGCTAGGCAATGCCTGCGCCACGCCGAAGCTCCAGGTGCTCGCATAGGGCACATTGTTGTCGCCCATTGCGTCCGCCGTGATGGTCCCGTGGTTCTGTGACGTGCCGCTCGGGACAGCCAATTGCTGGGCCACTACCGCAGTGCCTCCTGAGTTGAGGGTCTGGATAGCACCACCGTTGATGTTGTAGCCCATGAGGCCGTTGACCCCGGCGTTGCTCGTGCCGTATTGGAACGAACCCAGGGGACCGACCATGGCGCCGCCGGCGTCATTGGACGAGACCTGGTAGCGGTAGGTTCCGAATCCGGAGCGAACCACTGTCCTGCCGGTGCCGAATACGTCATAGGCAAAGCCCAGACGCGGATTATAGGTGAACAATCTGCTGGCCCACCCAGACTGCGGAATCGCTGAATTGAGCTTTTGCCACTGCAACCCGGTATTGGGGGCAGCATTGGCACTGTTGTCATAGGTGGCCGGATCCCAAACCTGCGTACCGCCCAGCGTGTCATACCACTGACCGATGTGATCGAGGCGGAGACCCAGGTTGAGCGTTAACCTGCGCGTTGCCTTCCAGGAATCCTGTCCCCAGATGGACCACTGATGCTGCTTATAGTCCGGGATGGGAACGGAATTCTGCTCGTAGTATTGTTGGTTGCGGCCCAGCAGCTGGTCGAGAGTTTCGTTGTTCGTAGAGGTCGAGGCCCCAGTCGAAACCTGGAACACGCCGTCGATGGGAGAGCCCGGAGACTGCAGGTTTTCCTGGGTATCCCAGTAGAAACCAGCCTTGATCGAGTGGGTGGAGATGACCTTCGTGAAGGTATCGCTGATGTTTGGGGCCTTGGCCGTCTTGCCGAAGCTGTTCGGGCCATAGATGCCGCTGTCGTACTCGTTTTGTCCTTCATCGCCGATCCAGTTTATGCCGTCTTCCCATCCGCCCTGGAAGTCGGGAATGACGTCCTTGGCGTGGGACGAACCAAAGAGACTCTCAGCTGGGAACCCGAGGGCTTTCCGGCTGACAGCGCTTGGATCGGCAAGGGCGGTGTTGTTGACGAATTCCGCATACGCGAAAACGAACTCGTTCGTCGTCGTGGCGCTGAACACGTGGGTGTAGTTCGCCAGGTATACGTGGGCCGTTTCTTTTCCGATCGGGTTACCCGGATAAGGAATGGTATTCGGGGGTGCCCACCAGACCGACAGCGGGTGTGCGTCGGTTTCAGTCTGATAGGTGTAAGAACCCCAGAGTTTGTTGTTGTCGTTGAACGAGTAGTTGACCTTGCCCGTAACTTCCCAGCGATCCTGAGGAGTGACTGGCGAATATCCGAAGTTGTTCCAACCGTTTGTCGAGTTGGGAGTCTGGTTTGCCTTCGGGTTGAGACCGTTGACGATTACACCAACCGGGTCAAAATAGGACGAGAGGTTCGGAACCGTTGCGGTTCCCCCCCAAGGCGAGATAGCGGGGTTGCAACCGTTGCCTGTCGTCTGGCAAGGCAGATTGTAGGCATTGGGATAGATCTGGTGGACAACGTTTGACGGAGTGCCGTCGTCGTTATTGAAATCGCCGGTCCTCTGAGCAGCCGTGGGAACGTTCATTTCGACGGCCGCGTTGTAAGGATGCTGGATCATCTTCTCGTAGCCCGCCCAGAAGAACAGCTTGTCCTTGTTGTGGTTGAAATGCGGGAAGAAGACCGGGCCGCCAATGTTGCCACCAATATAGTAGAAGCTCTGTGGCGTAAGCTTATTCGCTTGGTTGCTTGCGATCTCGTTTGACTTGTTGAACCAGTCGTTGGCATAGCCGACCGCCGTGTTGCGCGCGTAAAGGTAGCCTTCGCCGTGGAACTTCTGGCCACCGCTCTTGCTGAAGGCCTGTAAAACCGCGGGGCCCTTGGCATATTCAGCGCCATAGGAAGCTGACAGAAACTTGACGCTGTCAGTCATGTCCTGGTTGATGTTCGCAATCTGCGTTCCGGCGTTACCCGGATCTACAAGCATTGCGCCGTCGAGCATGACAGCCGTGGAGCCGTTAGGCTGTGTGCCGTTGGCCGAGAAGTCGCCGGCCGGACCGTTGTTGGTGCCGGTGACCTGGCTGTTGAAGCCGGAGCCATTGGCGCCGTTAATGCTGGTGAACGTAACACCCGGCATCATCTTGATCAACTCTGCCGCGTTGCGTCCTGTCAGTGTTGCAGAGTCGACGAGTTCGTTGTTCAGGGTGGCGCTGACTTCCGCCGTATCCACGGGGACTTCAGCGTCGGCTCCGGAGATAACGGTCACTGCCGTCGCCTCAGAACCGATCTTCAGCTTAATGTTCGCGACCGTGCGGCTATCGCCCTGGTTCAGAAGAATTCCATTCTCTTCCCAGCCGGCGAAGCTCTTAGCGGTGATGGTGATCTTGTAGGTGCCCGGCGGTAGAGCCGTGACCGAGAAGAACCCCTGGTTATCAGCTTTGGTATTGCGGGTATCACCCGAGGCCTCATTGACTATTACAACCAGGGCCCCCGGTACGCGGGCATCTGTTTGGTCGGTGACAAGGCCGCTTAGCGTCGCGGTCAGCTGCTGTGCGTGTGCGATGGTAAACGACAAAAGCATGACCGGTAGCACCAGCCATGGAATTCGCCTTAACCATTTCGACATCGAGGAAACATTCGATGTCGTTCTTTGATTTGTAAACATTTACCAAGCCTCCTGAAGCGTTTGTGGTTCTTGTTTTTTAATATCTGGCGCACAACTGACCCCGACTCGCCGGAGTTAGCCACAGCCAGAAAACCATCTAAGTGAATCGAGTATCGATAACACAGTCGATACTCCATGGGCAAGCGCTTTTTGGGCCTCGAACCCTCAAGTAAAACGGTTTCCCATATCACTCAGATTTCTTGAGATTTATCCGGGCAGGCCTGTTGGCCAATTGTCACGCAATTGTCACCGGACTCGTCCATTTTCGGTTTTCGGCTCGAAATCCTCCCCGGAAAGGGAGGAAAATTCCCCAATTATTTGTACGGCTGGCGCCGACTTTTGGATGTGTTCCGAATCACGTTTGATTTCACGCTCTTCGGAAGGGCCTGCCGGGTACGATTCCGTGGCCCTCGAGGATGGTAACGAGCTGGTTGGCCGATTGTCCAGCAAATTTCTCGACTGTTCCCACCGGCCACACCACTTCGATGTCGGCGGTCGTTTCCGTTCCCAGTCCGAAGTGAAGCCGGGGGTCATTCGATGACATGTAACTAGCCTGGCTCATGACCGCTTGCGCCTGGGTCTTGCCCCCATAGCGAACCAGCACACGCGCGCCAATGGCGCTGCGATTGCTCTTTGTTCCTTCAAGCCGAACCTTGATCCAATGGTTCTCTTTGGGCGCGTCATTGCGCAGCAGCGACGGCAGCTCGTGCTGATTCATGATCACGATATCCAGGTCGCCGTCGTTGTCGAAATCACCGAAAGCGCAGCCTCGGCTTACATGCCGGGCATTGATTCCGGGACCCGCTTCATCGCCTACCCTCGCAAACGTGCCATTACCTCGATTTCGAAACAACACGCGCGGGCCTTTGTACGGCAGTTTGGGGTTGATTTTCTCTACTTCTGCGTAAACGTTTCCCGTGACCCAGAAGATGTCTGGCCATCCATCGTTATCCAGATCGTAGAGGCATGTTCCCCAGCTCACATAATTCCGTTCCACTGTCAGTCCGGCCTGCTGTGCCACGTCGTCGAAGTTCCCCTTGCCATCGTTCTTGTAGAGGCCGGAGGCCTGCAGCTGGAAGTGCGTCTTGACGATGTCCAGGTGCCCATCAAGGTCGTAGTCGCCAACCCCGATTCCCATTCCCGCCATCTCTTTGCCATCCGGGCTGATCGCCACGCCGCGCAACAGTCCCTCTTCACGAAACGTGCCGTCGTGATTGTTCATCAGCAGCAGACTCTGTGTCGTGTCGCAGGCGACAAAGATGTCGGGCCAGCCATCCTCGTCGACGTCATAGGAAACCGCCGTCAGGCCATAGGAGCCCTTGATTGCCGCAATGCCGGATTCCTTCGAAACGTCGGTAAAGGTGCCATCGCCATTGTTCCGGTAAAGGTAGTGCTGCGGCGCCTTCAGTCCCCGCGGACCGCATGCCACCGCAACACCCTCGTACGTGCAATTCGACATATCGAGGTTCGGCTTGGCTGCGTGCGCCAGGTCAATGTCGACATAGTTTGAAACGAACAGATCCAGCAAGCCGTCGCGGTTGTAGTCGAGAAACGTGCAGCCGGCCCCGAAACGGGTACCGTCAAAAGAGAGATGAGCTTTCTCGGTGACGTCGGTGAAGGTTCCGTTGCCATTGTTGCGGTAAAGCTTGTTCTGGCCGTAGTAGGTCACGAACAAATCTTCGAAGCCGTCATTGTCGAAGTCGCCCACGCATACGCCGACACCCCAGCCTGCATCCCACAACCCCGCTTCCTTCGTGACGTCCTTGAACGTGCCATCCCGGTTGTTCTTGTAGAGCCTGTTCGAGGCGTCCGGCGGGATCCCTTCAAGAGTCCGGCCGCCGACGATGAAAATGTCCAGCCACCCATCGTTGTCGTAATCGAAGAAGGCACAGCCCCCGCCCATCTCTTCGATGATGTAGGTGACCGCCTCAGGCGTTCCGTACACCATCTTCTTCGTGAGGCCGGCACTCTGGGCAACGTCAGTGAATGTCGAAAACGGCTTGGCCGGAGGTTTTTCAGATGTTTCCGCGGAGAGAACGCGCGGCAGCGCAGCCGAAGCGCACAGAGCAGGGACAGTTCTGAGCAGTTTTCGCCGGCTCCAGCGAGTAGTAGGGAGGGGTGTCTTCATCCTTGAGGCAATCTCATTTTGCCATTGCGGATGCGGAACCAGCAAACGCGCGCCGTGCATTGGCGGTGGCCCTCAAGGACGAGACTGTTGGGCCGCGGGATCCTGAGCCAGCCGATCGCTGAGTTTCCGGGCCTGCGCGTTTCCCGGATCGAGCTTCAGCGCGGTTTCGACAGCGCTGCGGGCATCCGCGTATTGGCCGCCAATGGCCAGTTGCGCAGCCAGGTTGATCCATGCTTCGACCCATTCCGGTGCCGCCGCGACCGCGAGTTTGAAGTGGTCAATTGCGCCTGCCGTATCGCCGCTGCGCGACAGTAGATATCCAAGCTCGCTCTGCGCCGCCGCAAGCTGCGGATCGAGCTTCACGGCTTGCTCCAGTTCTGTGCGCTCCCCTTCGGCGTCGCCAGACTGGTGGAGAGCCATGGAGAGCTTGTACTTGTATTGCGCGCTATTGGGCTCACCCTCCGCGGCCTCGCGATAGTGTGCGATCGCTTCCTGAACCTTCCCTGCCGCCAGGGCTTTATCGCCTTCGATCGCGGCATTCGAGGCCTCCATTCCAACTTCTGCTTCCTTCTTCAGCCGCTGGTAGGTCTGCATCTCCTCAAGCGCTCTGTCGTTGTTGCCGAGCCCGCGCAGAGCCTTGGCCAGTTCGAAATGCACCTGCGGTTCGGGCACGCCAAGCTCGATCGCTTTCTCTAGCTGTTCCTTGGCTCCCTGCCACTCCTTCAGGAGGACAAGCACCATGCCGAGGTTGTAACGAGAGTTGGAGAAGTTCGGGTCGATGGCGACGGCCTGCTCCAACATCGCCTTTGCCTTCGGGTAATCGCCCACCGACCGAAAGACAATACCGTTGAGGCGCAGCACCTCGGGGTCTTTCGGACGCAATTCAAGCAGCTTCGGTCCCATCGGCCGCGCCTGATCGATGTGGTTGGTCAGCACCAGGGCGCGGAACAATTCCACCTTGACTTTCTGGTCTGCAGGATTCGTGTCAACCGCATGCTGCAGCAGGTTGATCGCCTCCTGGTACCGTCCCATCTTCATCAGAACCTCTGTCATTGCACTGGCCAGCCTCGCGGAATTCGGCGATGCAGTCAGCGCCTGCTCCAGCACTTTGTATGCCGGATTGACCATATGGAGGCGGCCAAGCGCCTGCGCGAGCTGGATGTTCAGCTCTTCCGACCGCGGCGCATCCTGCAGCAGAAGGATGATCCCTTGATCATCTTCACGCGCAAGCAGGTCCGCGGTCAGACCCTCCAGCGCCATGGCCGATGTGGGATCGATCGCGAGCGCCTGGCGCCACTGTTCTTCGGCTTCGCGGCGTCTGCCCGTCTGATCGAGGACGAATGCCAGCATCAAGTGAGGCTGGATGACCTTGGGATCGAGTTGCACCGCCTTTTGCAATTCGGGAAGAGCATCCGCTGCATGGTTGCCGTCCACCAGTGCCAATCCGGTGAGGGAATGCAGTTGCGCGGACTTGGGATCAGCCTTCATGGCCGCGCGAAATGTCGCAACGGCGCAATCAAATTGTTTGTGCCGGGCGTACCAACTGCCCAGGACGACGGCATTGTCGGTGATGGGGTGGGCCTTAAGCTTCGCAACCAACTCGGCTGGTCCATTGCACGCAGCGTGTGCGGTTGCGGCAAAGACTGAGATTCCGGCCAGCACAAAAACTGCAAACTTCGCACCCGGCCGTTTGACCACTGTCAGATATCTCCTGCCAGCAAGGATAACAACTTCAAGGTGAGTCGTCTCTGTTCCGGCATGGGCCCACATATGCCAAACTGCATCTGAGAGACTAGCAGCGCGTGGTGGAACGCGTTTTGAAAGTCGAAGGGATGATTTGTATCAGGACACGACCTTTACAGCCTGCTGGAATACTCGTCGAACGGATGGTTTTGTGTCAGGGCACGACCTTAGTCGTGCCGCAAATGTCTCAGAAATCAATGGGGCTTGAGCCCCTGAGGGATGTCTTCTCCGCAATTTTTCGACTTCACCACAGGCAAATCGAGGACAAAACGCATGGAATGGCAGGACCAGGGAATCAGCTCTGACATTGAAGATCGCCGCGGCGGCGGAGGCGGCGGATTCGGTTTTGGCGGCGGCATGGGCATCGGCGGATTCATCCTCGTGCTCATCATCAGCGTCATCACCGGCCGTAACTTCTTCGCAGGCAGCGGGCAATCGAACGTGGATCCGGGGCCGTCGAACGCACCGGTCACCCAGTCCGCCGGTGAACAGCGCGATGTGCATCTCATCAGCTTTGTGCTCGACGACGCGCAGAATACCTGGGCCAAGATCTTTGCCGCGCATGGCCGTCAATATCGTCACGCGAAACTCGTGCTCTATCGCGACGTGACGTATTCCGGTTGCGGAACGGCGCAGGCCACCACCGGTCCCTTCTACTGTCCTCAGGACGAAAAAGTCTACATCGACTTGTCGTTCTGGCAGGAGCTGAAGCGCTTCGGCGGAGACACCGGCGATTTCGCGCAGGCCTACGTCATCACGCATGAACTGGGCCACCACGTCCAGAAACTTCTCGGCATCGAGCAGAAGATGCGCACACTCTCGCAGCAGGACGAGGGCGAGCAGAATCCGCTTTCCGTCGATCTTGAATTGCAGGCCGACTGCTTCGCCGGCGTCTGGGGACACTCGACCGAACAGCGCAACATCGTCCATGAAAGCGACGTCGAGGGCGCGCTCAAAGCCGCCGCCGCCGTAGGCGACGACCATTTGCAAAAAATGACCGGCCGCGCGGTCAGCCCCGAATCATGGACCCACGGCTCCAGCGCCCAGCGCACCGAATGGTTCAAACGCGGCCTGGAAGGCGGCCAGGTAAGCAGCTGCCCCACCTTCAGCGGCAAACTCGCGCCATAACGCCGCATCACCAAGTTCCACGCTGGAAAATAGCCCCGGGGTCGAGCGCAGCGGAACCCTGGAATAACCCAACAACATGCGCCCAGTCCCGGAGGGACGACCGAATTAGCCGCGAGGTGGCGCGTGGCCCAAGTATGGGCTGATTCCAGTTGCAGGAACTTTGGGTGCACAGGTCTCGCCTCTGAGACCTCGGAAATCATGAACCCACCTCAGCCCCTGTCATCCTGAGGCCGCAAGCTTGGGGCCCCACGCAGTGGGCTAAGCGGCGCGAAGGATCTGCTTTTCCTTTTGTATTGTGTCAGGAGACGATATTTCACTCCTGCTGCAAACACCCTCGCCCCAGCGACTACGGCGACGCCCACGCACGGCGGCAGGCCATCGAGTCGAGATAAGCAAGCCGGTGATAACAACTGAACGTAATGAAATGAAGGTTTCCACTGGGTTGGTAGCGAACAAGTCCCTGCGGCATCGCAAAAAAGAAGACTCCGATCCGGATGTCAAGTCGAGGCAGGGACAAAAAGGATCATTCAGGTTCATGGTTTCCTGGGTGCCAAAAGCGGCACCCGGAGCAACCGGCCTGGGGGAGGTTCATTTATTTCGCCAGTCCACTGCCCACTGCCCACTGTCCACTGTCCACTGCCCACTGCCCACTGTCCACTGCCCACTGCCCACTGCCCACTGTCCACTGTCCACTGTCCACTGTCCACTGCCCACTGTCCACTGTCCACTGCCCACTTCTTCACTTCTTCCCTCGTTCACCGCTCCTCAGTGAATCGTCTTCGACTTCCGATTCATGTAATCCATCAGCAGGTATTCGCCGAGGGTATCGGGCGTGGTGAAGTAGGCTTTGCCTTTACACATCTCCGACACCTTGTGCACGAACTGCACCAGGCCGAAGTCCGACGCCAGCATGAACGTGTTGATCATGATGTTCGATCGCTTGCAGCGCGCAACCTCTTCCAGCGTCTCACTGACCACCAGCGGATCGAGCCCGTACGCATTCTTGTAAATGCGTCCGTCGGGAAGCGTCAGCGCGGAAGGCTTGCCGTCGGTAATCATCACGATCTGCTTCATGTCTTTCCGTTGCCGCGCCAGGATGCGCTGCGCCAGCCGCAGACCCTCGCAGGTGTTGGTGTAGTATGGCCCGACCTTGACGCGTGCCAGTTGCGACACCGGCAGTTCCTCGGCGGAGTCGTGAAAGAGCACCAGCGAAAGCGAATCGCCCGGATACTGCGTGCGAATCAAATGCGAGAGCGCCATGGCGACTTTTTTGGCTGGCGTAAACCGGTCTTCGCCGTACAAAATCATCGAGTGCGAGCAGTCCAGCATCACCACCGTCGCGCATGAGCTTTGATACTCGCACTGGTGCACGTGCAGGTCTTCGTATTCGAGATTCAGCGGCAGACCGATGCCCTCACGCGAAATAGCTGACTTCAGCGTGGTCGTAGTGTCCAGGTTAAGCGTGTCGCCGAATTCATAGCGCTGCGATGCGCCGTGTGCCTCAACGCCGGTAGCCCAGTGCCGCGTGTCGTGGCGCCCAAAGTTCGATTTGCCCAGCGAACCCAGCAGGTCGCGCAGCGTTTTGTAGCCAAGGAAATCGAGGCTTTTGTCCGTGACTTCAAACTTGACCTCGCCCTGCACGTTGCCGGCGTTGCCCATCATTTGCGACTTCTGGGTGGGGCTCATGTTCTGCGAGTAGGAGATGTAGTTCTCCTGTTCCATCCGATTGATGAGCTTCTCGATCAGATCGTCGAGCTTGCCTTGCTCTCCCATCTGCTCGAGCTGCTCGCGGATCCTGTCGTCAAACATATCTCCGGACTCAAGCAGCTGCCGCAGCGCTTCGCGCAGGTCATCCATCGTGTGATCCATGTCCTGAAAGCGCAGGTATGGATCGCGGAAACCAGAGTCAAGCAAGTAGTCGGAGAGCGCCTTCAGCAGGTCCTCGATATCCATCTCCGAGGCCAGGTCGCCGGTAAATTTTGTGTAGCGAACGCGCTTCATGATTGGTCCTCGGGTGTTGCGGTCTTCTGAATGCGCGGAGAGTGAAAAAGCAGATCCTTCGCTCCGCTTACCCCAACTTCGTTGGGGCCCCAAGCTGCTCCGCTCAGGATGACAGTTCATGGGCTGAGACCGGGGAAGCGGCAATCTTCGGCGTCGCAGTACTAGTTCAAACCGCCGCTACGGCCTGACCGGCGTGCCCGCTGCCAGTCATCAAATTCGACTTCGATCTCGCGTTCCTGCTTGCGCTGCGCTTTTTCCGGCGCCGCAAATCCGCGCTCTTCGCTGCGGCTCAGCTTCTTGTGCGCCACCAATCCCTCCAGCAAAAACTCCGCCGCCGCGACCGCCTTCGGCGCATCATCCGAGACCTTCACGTGCAGCGGTCCCAGCTTCTCAAACAGCCCTTGAATTTTCTTGAGGTCTGCAAGGGCCGCCGAACTCGACTGGTTATCGTCGAGCTTGACCGTGCCGCCAAGGTTGAACCATTGCTCGATTTGTTGCGTGTTCGTTTCGGCAAAGTAGCGGTCGTAGATCTTCCCGACGGCGGTTCGAATCAGCTCGCGAACCACAGTATCCGCGCCGCGCATTTCACCTTCGTACTCCAATTCGAGCTTGCCGGTAATGCCGGGTAACGCCGCGTAGATATCGCTGACGCGCGGCACCGCGGGCTTCTCGCCGTTGATCAGCGCGCGCCGTTCCGCATTCGATACAACCAGCTCCATCGTGGAGATCGGCAGCCGCTGGCTCACGCCGCTGCGCTTGTCCACCTTCTTGTCTTCGCGCGCAGAGAATGCCACTTGCTCCACAACCGCGCGCACGTAGGCTGGAATCTCAATCGGCGACCCTGCACCGCGTTCCGCCCACGCTTCCTGCGCCGTGATGGCGATGCCTTCCTCGATCGTCTCGGGATAGTGCGTGCGAATCTCCGAGCCGATGCGATCCTTCAGCGGCGTGACGATTTTTCCGCGCGCCGTATAGTCCTCGGGGTTGGCGCTGAACACCAGCGCAACATCCAGCGCCAGCCGCACCGGATATCCCTTAATCTGCACATCGCCTTCCTGCATGATGTTGAACAGCGCCACCTGGATCTTCCCCGCAAGATCAGGCAACTCGTTGATGGCGAAGATGCCGCGATTCGCGCGCGGCAGCAGTCCGTAGTGCATGGTCAACTCGCTCGACAGATCCTCGCCGCCCCGTGCCGCCTTGATCGGGTCCAGGTCGCCAACAAGATCCGCAACCGTAACGTCGGGCGTCGCCAGCTTTTCAACGTAGCGCTCGTCCCGTCCCATCCACGCGATGGGCGTGGCATCTCCGCGGTTGGCGATCAGGTCGCGGCACCGCCTGCATATCGGCCGATAGGGGTTGTCGCGAATCTCGCAGCCCGCGATGTAGGGCATCTGCTCGTCCAGCAGGGCAGTCAGCGCCCGCAGAATGCGGCTCTTTGCCTGGCCGCGCAGCCCGAGCAGGATGAAGTTCTGCTTCGATAAAACGGCGTTGACGATTTGAGGGACCACCGAATCCTCAAATCCGACAATGCCTGGAAACAGCGTCTCGCGTGTCTGGAGCCGGGTAATGAGGTTGGCACGCAGCTCATCCTTCACGCTACGGTTTTTGAGGCAAGCTTCTGCAAACTGAGTGCTACTGCGCAGTTCCCCCAGGGAATGGGGAAGCGGGTGGCCTGCTGGCATCGAGGTCTCCTGTTCCGGCCCGACCTGCCGGTGTGTGTATAGTAGACGCGTTTGCACCTGATTGCGGAGCGGGAGAACTCAGGTTGTTTTCATCTGCCTGAATTCCTGGATGTTTCTATCAATTGCGTACAGGCAGCTTTGGGCAGCCTGAGCGGCAGAAATGCGCCGCGGCGGAAGTCAGATTCCATCCCGCATAGAGAGAAAAGCTTTAGAGCGCAGTGCAATTTAGTCTGACTCTGCCCGCCAGATCCAGCGCCTTGCTCATAGATTGGATAACTTCGGCGGAGTGACTGTCTTGTCATACACCTTGGCCAACTCCGCGAGACAAAGCTGGCGATACTACAGAATTGTGGAACCGCTCTGAATTCTCCTCTCGCATGAATCGCCGCCAGGAATGATTCGGTGATCCCGCTCACATGGAATGGAAGGAATATGAGCGATCCTTCAGTCTGGAAGGTAGGAACCGTCGGGGACACCTCGCGCCGCTCCGCCACTTATCTAACGGATTGTCTGCTCATAAGTCCTTGCGTTGGGCAGAGATCACACGACGACGAGGACGAGCGTATCCTTGCCGTGAAGACGTCACCGCGGGCACAGCCGAGTGATAAAGAAGTCGGCAAAATGCTCCTTGCGCGTAGAGTGCAGGAGCCTTTTAGAGTGTTCAACCGTCTTGGAAACAGCGAACCCTGGAGATATAAATGCGTTTTCATGATGCACTTCCGCTTTGTTTCGTGCTGGCTGTTGGATCAGTTTCGCTGGTCGCGCACGCGCAGTTTCCTCCGGTTTCGAAAGAAGAACTCGCGATGACGTCGGATGCGAAGGCGCACGGCGCCGCGGCGGTGTATCTCAACCGTGAGGAAACAGAGGACGATCCTCATGCCTTCCGAACGATCTATGCGCGCATCAAGGTCCTGACCGAAGAGGGAAAAAGCGCGGCCGTCGTTCACGTCAACTATCCGCAAACCTTTGTGTTCAACGCGGCCGGTACCAATTCGAGCAGAATGACGGGTGGCCAGGGCGGTAGTTCAACCGCGACAACCATCGGTCCCCCGAATACCGCGCATTGGGACGTGCCGAGCCTCAATCACACCGGCGAAGACCAGCCATGGGATACGGATTCGTATGTCGGCAAAGTCGAGATCGGTGCGCTTGAGGGAAGGGTGATCCACCCCGATGGAACCGTGATTCCACTTGCAGGGAAGCCGGCCGAATTGCTGAAAGTTACAAAGGGTCCCCGCGGAAGCGAAACCACGTTCACCATGCCAGGGGTTGAGGTCGGAAGCATCATCGAGTACCGCTATCAGATTCGCTACGACCGTTTCTTGACTGCGCCCGACTGGCAATTGCAGAAGCCCTACTTCATCCACAAAGAGCGCTTTGTCTTTCGGCCCTCAGCGCAATTTCTTCCGCAGGGTGGTTCAGGAGTGGGCGTGGGAGACAGTTCGCTGAAGGATCCGCACGACAATATCCTGACCGATATCAACTTGCGGCCAGTTCTTCCTTCCGGCAAATCTGTGACTAGGGATGCGATGGGGAACTGGACCATCGATCTGACGGACGTTGCCGCAATTCCGCAAGAGCCTTTTGCTCCTCCGTTGGACGCCCAGGCATACGGCGTCGACTTCTTCTACACCTATACCTTCGACGTGAAGGATTACTGGCAAAAGCAGATGGGCTACTGGACAAAGCAGGTTAATGCGTACACGGCATCCAGCCAGGCATTGCAAAAAGCCGTGAAGGATGCGATCTCTCCTTCCGATTCACCCCTCGAAAAGGCGAAGAAGCTCTACGTGCTCGTGCAGAAGATTCAGAATACCGACTCAAGTCCCGACGGAGCGCCGCTTACCGGCAGCGAATTTATCCCCAGGGGCAAGGTGGATTCTGTTCTGCAATCCCAAAAAGGATCGAGCAACCAGATTGCATATCTCTATCTGGCGCTGGTACGCGTCGCAGGAGTCAGCGCCCGTCCGCAGCGGATTGCTAGTCGCAGCATTCACATCTTCTCCGCGCAGTACATGGACAACATTCAGCTCGACACCGTTCTCATTGGATTGCAGATCGACGGGAAGGAAATTCTCCTCGATCCCGGTACGAAAATGGCTCCCTTCGAGACGCTGCACTGGGCGCACACCGGGGCCGGCGGCGTAGCCATGGACGCGAGCAACAGGGCCGAGGTCATTGTGACGCCGTTGCAGAAGATCGCCGACAACGGCACTCTTCATGTCGGCACCATCAACGTCTCTCCCAACGGTGCGGTTTCGGGAACGCTCAAAGTGGCGTTCATCGGGCAGCGAGCGATTGAGCTGCGCCAGCTCGGAGTGAATTCCGGGGTCGATGCTGTAAAGGCTGAAATCAGCTCGATGATCGCGCAGCAGGTGCCTCCGGGCATCCATGCTGTGGTGGATCATCTTGTGTATCTCGATGATCCGGATCGCCAGCTGCTTGCGGTGATTCCGGTTTCGGGTTCACTCTCACGCGAGTCGGATCGTCGCCTTGTTCTGCCGCGCACTTTTTTCGAAGCGCAGGAACAGAATCCATTTCCAGCCGCAAGCTCTCGTGAATTGCCGGTTGACATGCGTTATCCGGCGCAGGAGCAGGAACAGATCACCTACACGCTGCCGTCCGGCTTTGCACTTCCCAAGGCCCCCGAAGACGCAAAACTGAAGTGGGAAGGCAATGCTGCATTTGAATTGCACACCAAAGTCGAGGGCAGTTCGGTTACCGATGCACGTGTCTTTGTCCGGGCCTTCACCATTCTCGACGCGAAGGATTATGGCGAGTTGCACGACTTCTACCAGAAAGTAGTGGCAGCCGATCAGCAGCCGCTGGTGCTCGCTGGGGAACAGGTAGGAGCAGTTCAATAAGATGGGGCATGCGCAATCCGCCTGGTATCGACCGGCGACACATCAAAACGGGTTCGCGCGATTGCCTTGGAGAGAGCTGCGCGCGGCACTCACTATCGTCACACTGTTTCTGCTGGTTTGTTCGTGGTCGCCGGTTAAACAGGGCAGATTTGCCCGAAGCTTTTCGCTCCAGGCCTTTGCCGCACCCCCTGCGGCGCATGTCCTGAGCCCGATTTCAATCGATTATCCCGAAGATCGCTCCATCTTTCCTCCCGGAATAACGCCTCCCACATTCCTCTGGCGCGATGCCGCCGGGACCTCGTGGGATATCGACATCTCTTTCGCCGATCGCTCCGCTCCGATTCACACAGTATCGAAGGGCGAACGCATGCAACTCGGTCCGATCGATCCGGATTGCGTGTCCGACTCGAATTCTCCGCCGAAGTTGAATCCGCAGCAGGCCGCGTCGTGGACATGGAAGCCGGACAACGCAACCTGGGCAGCAATTCAGGCGCACTCCGCAAGCACTCCGGCAACCTTGACCGTGACTGGCTATCGCAACGGCCATGCGACCATTTCGCAGTCGCACATCGCCTTCACAACTTCAAAGGACCAAGTCAGCGCGCCCATCTTCTACCGTGACGTTCCGCTGATGCCCGCATCGGGAAACGGCGGTTCTGTGGCGCCACTCGCCGAGTCCAACATTCGCCTCATTCACTGGCGGATCCGCGACATCCGCAAGTTGGAAAGCCGCACCGTGTTGAAAGACATGCCTACCTGCGCCAACTGTCATTCCTTCTCAGCCGACGGCAAGACGTTTGGCATGGATATCGACGGGCCGGTGAATGACAAAGGCCTCTACGCCGTGGTCCCCGTGCAGAAGAACATGGCGATCAACAGCAAGGACATGGTGCACTGGAATACCGACGGAAAAGTAGGCACAGTGCGCGTTGGGTTCATGTCGCAGGTTTCGCCCACGGGCGAGTTTGTGCTCAGCACATTTTCCGGCCCCACGCTGAGTCGCATGATCGATAGCTATTACGTCACTAATTTCATGGACTATCGTTTCCTGCAGGTTTTCTTTCCGACGCGCGGCATCCTCGAGTACTTCAACCGCGCCACCGGCCTCCGCCAGCCCCTGCCGGGTGCCGATGATCCAAAGTACGTACAGACCGACGGCGTGTGGAGTCCCGACGGAAAGTACATCGTGTTTGCGCGTGCCGAGGCGCGCGACCCGCGTCCCAAAGGTCAGCCTGGCGCTGGCCATGCCAACGATCCGAATGAAACACAGATCCAGTACGACCTCTATCGGATACCTTTTAACGGCGGGAAAGGTGGAACGGCGGAGCCGCTCAAAGGCGCGTCGCAGAACGGTATGAGCAACAACTTCCCCAAGGTCTCACCCGATGGCAAATGGATCGTCTTCGTTCAATGCAAGAACGGACAATTGATGCGCCCAGACAGCCAGCTCTACATCATCCCCGCTTCGGGAGGAACACCGCGGCGTCTGCGCGCCAACACGCGGCTCATGAACTCGTGGCATAGCTGGTCGCCCAACAGCCGCTGGCTGGTCTTCTCTTCCAAAGCGCGTTCGCCCTACACCCAGATGTACCTGACGCACATCGACGAAAATGGCAACTCGAGCCCCGCGATCCTGATCGACAACGCGACGGCCTCGAACCGCGCTGTCAACCTCCCAGAATTCGTAAACATCAATCCAGACGGAATACAACAGATCGAAGTGCACGTCGCCGACGGAGCCGAGCGAGCAAGCGGCAGTCATCAGTGAGATCATCACCACCATGACCTGACGATTCTCTAATCACATATGAACCAGGGTGCCCCATCCTTACAGAAGACATGCCAGCCTCATCCCCAGGGTGCCCCATCCTTGCGCAGCAAGGGTGGGAAAGCAACAAGCCCTGGGAGCCAGCCCTGATCGAACTTGAAAGGTCTCGCTTTAAAGACCTGGGATGCGCAAATTTTCGCGGACATGGTACTCGCGTTACCGACGGAAAGCGAGAATCAAAACAAGAGATGCCTGGCTCACACATCCAACTCGGCCTCCCATTCGCACTGTTAATTGCAGCGTGCGTCTCCGCGTCCCCTCAGGCACCGTGCACTCCGCCGGACTCGATGAAAGCGAGATTCACCGGCACGCCGAATCCCGATGCATTGAACGACCTGGGCGTCTGGTTTGCCGAACAGAAAAACTACAACTGCGCCGCAGACGCCTTCGCAACTTCGCTGCAGTTGGATCCAAAGCAGAAAGACATGCCCCACATCGCCTTCATGTTTGGTGGCAGCCTGTATCTCTCAGGCGATACCAAAGAAGCGATCGCGGCGCTGCGCGAAGCGGAGAAGTTCGGTTACCGCGATATCAAGCTGCACCAGTTGCTGGCCGAGGCGCTCGACAGCACCAACGCTACCGCCGATGCCGAAGCAGAGTGGCGCGCCGCGCTCGAAATCGACTCGGAAAACGTCAATGCCCTCGACAGCCTGTCGAATGACCTGATCGCCGACACCGACTACCAGGGAGTGATCACTCTGCTCGACACGCCGAGACTTAAGTCGCAATGGAGCGTTCAGCAGTGCATCAATCTGGGCGTGGCCTATGCCGGCAAAGGAAATCTCGCGGAAGCGTCCAGTGTGTTGCGTGACGGCGTCAATACATATCCTGACGCACTGCCGCTGGCAGAGAAGCTAGCCGACGTCCTCACCCAGATGGGGAAGAAGGATGAAGCGGCACAGGTGCTCGCCGTTGCACATCAGCGCCAATCCGGCAGCACAAAACCCGACACTCCCTAAACAACATCACGGCCGTCGAAACTCTCAATCCAAATGCAGAGCGGCGCGACTGTTGCCAGCCGCGCCGCTTTGTTTCCGAACAAGATCAGAGAAATCGTTAGCTCTAGAACAAGTTCCAGAGTGACTGGTTGTAAATCTCGTGGTGGAACTGAACCTCAGGCGCCTTCACGAATGTGCCAAGGTCGCGTGCGCAGCGGTTCGCAGAAGCCTGCTTCAGATCCGCAAATCGTCCCTGCACATCCGAGCCCAGAATCTCGGCGATCCATTTCGATCCCTTGAAGTCGTCGATGGCTGCCTGGATATGGTCAGGCAAGTAGCGTTCTGCCTGGCGCAGATTCTCGATCTTGGCAGTGGTACCGTCGATACCGGTCTTGAAGATCGAATAGAGAGCCAGGTACGGGTTCGCATCCGGTGCGACGGATCGCACTTCGACACGCATGGAGCGAGAATTGCCGATTGGCACACGGACCATCGAACCGCGATCGGTGGCCGAAGCCTTGATCTGGTTTGGCGCTTCGAAGTGAGGGTCGAGACGGCGGAACGCGTTCACGCTGGGATTCAGAATCAGGCAAATATCCAGCGCATGCGTCAGGATGCGGTCAATGAACTCCCAGCCGAAGCCGGACAACATCTCCTGTCCCTTGGGGTCCCACATCAGGTTGACCTTTTCCTTGGAGACGGAGACGTTGGTGTGCATGCCGCTGCCGTTGACGCCGACCACCGGCTTGGGAAGGAAGCATGCAGTGTAGCCCATATTGTTGGCGATCTGGCGGCAAAGCAACTTGTAGAGCTGGATCTGATCCGCAGCTGCGACCACTTCGCCGTACCCGTAGTTGATTTCAAACTGGCTGGGAGCGACCTCGGGGTGATCCTTCTCGTTCTGGAAGCCCATGGCTCGTTGCACTTCTGCAGCCGTATCGATGAACTGGCGCAGCGGATCGAGCGGCAACACGTGGTAGTAACCGCCTGTGTTAATGAAGTCGAACTTCAACGTCTCGTGGTATTTCCGTTCCGCATCTTTTCCGGCGAAAAGAAATCCTTCAATTTCATTGGCGGCGTTGAGTGTGTAGCCCTTGTCCTTGTACAGCTTGTCGGAGTAAGCCTTCAGAACTCCGCGCAGATCGCCGGAGTAGGGTGTGCCGTCCTTGTCGATGACCGTGCCGAAAACCAGCACCTTGCCGTTGCCGAACACGTCGGCGGGCACCCAGTAGAAAGCGCTCCAGTCGATGCCCAGGCGCAGGTCGCTCTCCTTCTGCGCAGTGAATCCGCGAATCGAGGAGCCGTCGAAGGTCAGATTCTCATGCGAGCCAAGCAGGAACTTCTTGTCGTAGTCGAGAAGGTGCAGACGTCCTTCCAGGTCAGAGAACAATACGGTCACTGCCTTGATGTGCTTCTGATCTGTCAGGTACTTGATCCGCTTATCGCGAACCTCCTCGATCGGCAACCGGCTCATGCGGTCTGCCTTCGCTTGCAGGTTCAGTTCTTCGAGCTCCTCATACGAGAGGGCAAGAAAATTCCGGTAGTCCAATGACATAGTTCTCCTTCCAACTGACAAGTGTGTTGTTGGGCATTCAGTGGTAAGTCTAAGGTTCCCTGTATAAGGAATCCGTGAAGATTGCCGCGTGGAGTTGCCTACCGGTGCCGTGCAACAAGCACCATCAATAACAGGATAACAACTGGAATCAGGGCGAGCGCGGTGTAGTAAACGATCTGGCGCGATCTATGCGATTTTCGTTTACTCCAATCGCGAAATTCCACGCGGTCTTCCACCCCGACCTCGTCCAAATGCTGCAGATCGTGTGCAAATTCCTGTGCGCGCGCATATCGATTCTGCGGGTCGCGCTCGAGCGCGCGATACAGCACCTCCTGCAATTGCGGCGAGATCGACGGATCGGCCACAGTGGGAGGCAGCGGATAGTTCAGCATCCGGTCGTTCATGATTTCCATGGGCGACGAACCGGAGAAGGGAAGACGGCCCGTCAGCATCTCGTAGAGGATGACGCCCACGGCATAGATATCCGAGCGCCCGTCGCCCCGCTTGCCCTTCACCTGCTCGGGCGAGATGTAGTCTGCGGTTCCAAGAGCCGCTGTGAAATTGGCGTAGGTAAGGCGTCGAGCGGCCGCATCTCCCGCGATTCCAAAATCGATCAGCTTGATGTTGTCGTTGCCGTCGACCATGATGTTCTCCGGTTTCAGGTCCCGGTGGACGACCCCTTGCTCGTGAATGTATTCGAGCGCTTCCAGCACTTCGATCGCGATGCGGATGGCGCGGTCTTGCGGCATGCGGCCTTCGCTGAGGATTGTGCGCAGCAGCGTGCCGTCGCACCACTCCATCACCATGTAGATGCGCGACCGCTTCTCTCCGCCGTAGACGCGCATCACCATGGGATGGTCGAGCTTCTCACCGATGTCCGCCTCCCGCTTGAAGCGATCGAAGAGGATGGGGTCGGCTTCCATGTCCGGGTGCGGAATCTTCAGGGCAACGATGCGGTTGTCGCGCGTATCTACGGCGCGAAAGATCGATGCCATGCCGCTCCGCGCTACAGGCGCTTCAATGAGGTAGGCATCGATTTGCGAGCCGGCTTCGATTGTGTCCAGGATGCCCATCGGGCGGCGTTCTCCATGCGTGCGTTTCTTCTACTTTAGCGGGATTGAGCGGCCTGGCTCTAAGGATTTCGTAAGTCTTCTCAAGACGGCAGCCGGTAGGGGCGGCCGCGGTACATGCCAACCTGTTCCACTCCGCGGACGCGAACCACCTGCGCCGTAGTGTTGTCATTGCCGTCGATTTCTACGGCGCGCGCAACAAGTTCCTGCGCGATCTCATCAACTGGTTTGTTCTGCGAGACGATCGAGGCGATCGTTGCCTCGGGCATCTCGTCATGCAGACCGTCGGAGCAGAGCACCAGCACATCGCCGGGTACAACGGTCAGCGCCGTGGTGTCAGGCGAGACGAACATCTCTGGCCCGAGAGAGCGGATGAGCACATGGCGCGAATCGGAAGTAGCAACCTCGGCAGCGGAAATCACGCCCATTTTTCTCTGCTCATTTACCCATGTGTGGTCTTGCGTAATCTGCTTTGCGACGCCCTTGCGCACCAGGTAGCAGCGCGAGTCGCCGACGTGCGAAACAATGGCCTGATCGTGGCGCAGAGCACATGCCACCGCCGTCGTTGCCATCTTCTTTCCGCGAAACTCCTGGGCCAGCGTGCGGTCGTGCACCGCCGCGTTGGCGTGCTGCACCAGGCGCGGCAGCAGGCTGATCAGCATGGCGCCGCCTTGTGCCTTTTCAAATTCCTGAACGAGAACGGAAACCGCGGTGGATGAAGCGATTTCGCCCAGGTCCAACCCACCTACGCCATCGGCAACGACAAAGAGGTAACCGTGAGAACGGGCCTGGTGGCGCGAGCTTGGAATAAAAGATCCCATCGCGTCTTCATTATTCGTGCGTACCTTGCCGGGATCGCTTGCCTGACCAAACACGACATCCAACATCGACCGGTCGCCTCACTCGGGGTCCCCACGAACAGGTCCATGTTCGTGGCGTGATCTTAAGTTTCTCGCTATTGCGCATCGTGCAATGGTGAGAAGCTTCCTTCATAAAATCCGCTAAGCGTCAGGGCACGACTTCAGTCGTGCCGAAAATGATTGCAGAGATGAAGGGGTTTTAACCCCTGAGGAGTCTCAGACTCCGCACTCCGCACAGTTGCGGAACAAGCTACGAAGTTCAAAAATTCAAGTCTTGCAAAAACCACTGGGTGGTTTCCCGCTCGCGGCCTTCTGATTCGAGCCGAGAAGGAATTCCACCCAGGTTTGTGTTTGGTTGAAATGCAACGGCCGCCTGACTAGCTCGCCACGGCTTTCTTTGATTCCAGCAGGACAGTCTTCCCCTTTGCCTTGGATGATCGAAGGAAATATACGGCTCCGTAGAGGCCCCAGACTCCTGAAATGCCGAGTGCGGTGAGCGGCTCCATCTTGGTGCCGAGGTTGAAGAAGGGTCCGAGCACATAGACGGCCATGCAAGCAAGGTTGGCCAGCAGGCCAAATCCCGGAATCAGCGTGTGTTTCACAAAGCTGTGGTCGGGGCGCTTATGGAACGCCACGATGCACAGGAAGCAGCTCAGCGCATACAGGATAAACGTGCCGAAGTTTGAGGTAAGTGTGATCGTCAGCAGGGAATTTGGCAGCGCCGCCAGCTTGTCGTGCGTCGAGTAACCGAAGCTGGAGAAGATGCCGTGCGGCAAAGCAGCGATAGTTGCGTCCGTCGGGGCGCTGGCATCAGCAAAAACCAGTGTCACGGCGAGGCAGCCGAGCACCGCGGAGATCGCTGCCAGCGTCCAAATTGCCCTGCGAGGTGTGAGCGACTCGGCGTGCAAAATACCGAAGTGCTCGGGCGCTTCGTCATCCTTGCCCATGGCGTAAGTCACGCGAGCTCCGGTGTTCATGCAGCTCAGCGTGGTTCCGATCAGAGCAAGGAACACGGTAACCGCTTCGCCCATCATGAAGTACTTGCCATGCCCCTGGCCCAGCAGGGCGTCACCGACAATGATCATCATGTCGCCAATCGGCGCCGCCGATCCCGCCGCGCTCTGCATCGTATATCCCGAATTCAGGAAGTAGTTTGCAGCAAAATACTCGATCAGATAACAGACCAGCCCCTGAATCAGCAACGAAGCGATCACCGCAATTGGAATGTGCTTGGTGGGGTTCTTGGCTTCTCCTCCCATGGCCGTTACCGATTCAAATCCGACAAGGATCAAAATCGCGACCGTCGCCTGAATAAAAACCCAGCTGAAATTGTGAGGCGAAACCACTGACTTGGCGGTAGGATGCGTCAACATGTTCCCGCTCGCATCTTTTTCCGGATAGTCGATGGTGAAGGGAACGGGTTTGCCGGCCTTGTCAAGCTGTGGCTGGGGAACGCCGCTCGCATCGCGAACGATGGAGCCATCCTTGGCGTTTGTCGCAAACTGGTAGGTATAAGTTGCTAGCGACTGGCCGTCGTAGTTGAATGCCGGCGCGCCCGTCGGATGGTTGGCGCGATAGCCCAATGCGAGAACGCTGAACACGAGCAATGCCGAAATCTGGATAACGTTGATTGCCAGGTTTACGGCTGTCGATGCGCCCGCACCCTTCTGCGCGATCCAGGCCACAAAGAACGAGAAAGCAACGGCGACCAGCGCCATGAACACGGGACCCGGATTCGATCCGCTGATGAAATTGGGGTAGAAGAAGCCCACCACGTAGCCGACGAAAATGCCGGTCGTCGCCACCATCACGCCCGGATAGACCCAGTAATAAAGGTGCGAGCCCCAGCCGACGATAAACTTCGCGATCCGAGCGTACTTGAACGCCTTGTCTTTGGAGAGCAGCGCCTGCTCTGCGTAGTAGTAGCTTGAGCCCGTGCCTGGGTAAAGCTTGGAGATCTCGGCGTAGGCCACTGCCGTAGCCAGGCAGAGCCCCAGCGCCAGCAGGATTCCCCACCACATCGATGGTGCGGTGGAAGGCTGGCCAGCGGTGCCCGTGGTCGCCTGGATGAAGAACGTGAGCCAAAGGAAGGCGCCGGGAGCAATCAGCGCCATTGCGTTGCTGGTCAACCCGGTAAGGCCCAGAGTTGCCTGCATCTGTGGTGCTTTCTGATCTGCCATGAACATTCTCCTGGAAAATTGAATTCTTAGCGTCTTTTCCCATCGCTTGAGCTACGGGATGTTTCTGGGGCTCGCCGGACGGTCCGGGCAGAGGCGTTCAGGTTTCTGGGTTACTTGAATGCTACGTACGCACTGATGAAGATGAAATGAAGAAACCGACACTTCCTGAGTGCGCGACCTGCATTCGCAGGCAACGCCCTTGCGGAGAATTGGTTATCCCGGCAAGGGCGGCCTGTCCTCAACAATCCGGCTATTTTTCTGTCACGTTCTTGCCAAAGATGAAGCCGAATTCAAGCACGCCGCGGAATTGATCGGCAGCCGTTCCGGTTGTGCCAAAGACACTTCCCGGCGTATAGCTCGTTGCATGCACTACCGCAAGATCGCCGCGAACGAACACGCCTCCCTTTTGGTAGGTCGGCGTCGCGGTGAAAGTGGTGCCTGCGCTGCCGGCCCCAAAGCCCAGCATGTTCACCGATCCGTCGGTAGTGCTCCCCGAACTCGTCAGGTATTCCACGCGCGCCGGAAGCGAGAATCCGCTCTTGAAGGCGTAGCTGACATTGAGCGCCCCGCCGGTTGCGGATGTTGCCTTGAACACACCCACCGCTGCGTTGGTCGGCAGCTTGCCATACTGGAAGTACGGCGATACGATCCACGGGCCCTTGGCGTAGGTATAGATCACCGCGTGCATGTAGCCGTTGTTCTGGATCGGAGTTGCCGCCGTTTCGAATTTGGTCTGGCCAAGGTTCCCCATCCCGTCATACACCAGGACATGTGGCCCCTTCGTGAGGGTCACCGAACCAGAGAGCCACGAGTAGCGGTTGGAATAGTAACCGTCGTTCCAACTGACTGAGGCGCTCAGGTATTTATTCAGCGTTTGATTCACCTGGATGCCGCGATTGACGGCGTTCTCCTGGTTCCAGACGATGCCGCGCTCGATGTTGAAATTCTGGTAGGTAAAGGTGGACTCGGCGCCCATCAGCGTGGGAAGAGAGCCGATAAGGAACTGCGTGTTCTTGGCCGCCTGCAGCTTGAGGTAAGCAACCGGAACGGGCCCATAGAAATTCTTCATCGTATCCTGGGCATTCACAAACGGTGCTGAAAGCGCCTGCATGGTGTAGACGCCCGCCTGGATGTAGTACTGCACTTTTCCGTCCGCCCTCTGAATGAAGACCTGCCCGTTGCTCAGGGTGGCCTGCGCACTGTCGTCTCCCGGCACATGATTGGTCTGGAACTGCGAGAAGCCGGTCACGATGCCGTTGACATACAGCTTGCCCAACGGTCCGGCATCGAAGGTCGCCGGCGGCAGCCATTGCAGCGGACCTGTAAGAACAAACGTGGAAAGCGGGGTCGGGGCCGCTGCGGCAGCCGGGGCCGGATTGGCGGCGTCAGCCGGCGTTGCTACTGCTGCGGTTGTTGCCGGAGTGGCAGGTCCCTGGGCGCCGGCCGCAATTGCGGTGGCGAGCGACGCTGCGCTCAGGGATTGCAGGATGATGCGATTCAGCTTCAAAGATATCGACACGATTCCTCCTGAACAAGAAATTGGGTATGAGACAAGAGAGGCGTTATGTTGAGAAGCGAGGCCCGCGGTGAAATGTGACGCCTCTATGTGAGAAGTGAGGTGGTTAACTCAATCTCTTCGATTCGGACTACCTTGCAGTCAGGCCTGGGAAGACACACGAGGATTGTGTCTTTGCCGAGGCAAAAATGGTGAAGTCATGCGCGTTGAGCGCTGCCTCATTGGATGGTTTGCATCACTGCGGCTTATCACTAGTAACGCAAACAATGCATAAAGAAGAGATGAGGATTGGAGAAAGAAAATCGGTTTTTTCCGGAACCATACTACAGGCCAAAAAACTCGAATTGGCGCGGGTTTGATGCAACAAGATAGAGGCCGCGCACAACCTCCATTACGCCGCTTCGCATAAAGATCAAATGAGCAACTGTTAATATCTAGACACAATCTCCCTGCGCACGATGCCAGCCCACCTGGGACCAAAAGAAGGTGCACGCGGGGAGTCCTCACTGAAGTCCCGCGCAATTGCTTACGGGTCAGCGCGCAGCCTCAGGAGAGAGAACCTCGAGTCATAGCCGCGGAGTCTCCCGGTTGCGCACAGCGCGATTTCAGTGCGCGCTCATCAAACTGTCTGGTAACTCTTCCGACGGAAAGGCCATTCCGGGTTGTCTGGAACCTACATTCCGCTCCGCGCCGCATTTGCCTCGCGACGCTCCCGCGGCTCCGGGCTGCGGGTTCTCCTGTTCGCAACGGAGTGCGCCCTCGGCATCCTCTCCGTGGTGCTCGTAGGAGTGTTTACGCACTGGCTCCAATGGCTGCTTCCCGTTGCAGTCCTGCTGTACCTGCTGATCATCGTGCCCACGGCTCTTTGGTGCGGATTCTGGCAGGCCGTGGTCGTATCTCTGTCCGCAGTTGCGGTGCAGACCTATTTCGCAGCAAGGCAAGGCAGTCTGAATCGCGCGGCCGATTCGACCCACGCCATCACGCTTGTCGCATTCATTTTGACCGCTCTCGTCATCAGCCGCCTTTCCGCGCGCGTCACAGAGCATGCACGCGAAACCGATTCGTGGGGCGGTCAGATGCAGGATCTCTACGAGTTCACGCGGCGTACGCTGCAGATGAATCTGCACGTCGAACCCGGTGCACAGCTCGTCGAACTGGTGCATGAGATCTTTGCTCTCGAGGCCGTTGTCATCTTCGATGCGGATCTGCACCAGACCTATCAGGCCGGCTTCTGGAATGTCGACCCGCAGGAGCTGGCCCAGAACGTCTATTTCTTTGAGACGACAGACGACGATCCGAAGACAGGCATTGCGCGCCGCGTGGTGCGTCTTGGCACCGCGCCCATCGGTGCCGTTGTCCTGCGTGGCGACACCAGCCCGCTGACCAACAATGCAATCGCATCTCTGGTTGCCATCACCTTCGACCGCTATCGCGCCTTCGCCAATGAAAGTCGCATCGAAACTGAGCGCCAGACCGAGCAGCTTCGCTCCACGGTACTTGACTCGTTGGCCCATGAGTACAAGACACCGCTCACCGCCATTCGTGCCGCCTCTACCGGCCTCAATGAGATGGGCAAGCTGTCGGCAGGCCAGAGCGAGCTCGTTTCGCTCATCAATGAGCAAGCCGAGCTGCTCAACGATTTGACGACGCGCCTCCTCACAACCGCGCGACTCGATGCCGGCGAAGTCACCGTGCATGCGTTGCCCGTTGGCGTTGCTGCGCTGATCGACGAAGTCGTCGCCAGTCTCAGCGAGCGGCTGGCCTCGATGAAAGTCGCGATCGATATGCCCGATGACACGCTCGTGCTCTGCTGCGATCGCCGCCTGATGACCATGCTCTTATCGCAATACATCGACAACGCCTGCAAGTATGCGATCTACGGCACCACCATCACCATTCGCGCCATCCAGTCGAAGGCTGAAGTCATCTTCTCGGTTCACAGTTTCGGCCCCATCATCCCCATCGCCGATCGCGAACGCATCTTCGACCGCTACTATCGTTCTTCCGGCTCAGCCAATCGCGCCACCGGCACCGGCATTGGCTTGTCGGTGGCCAAGCGCGCGGCCACCATTCACGACGGATACGTCTGGGTTACCAGCGATCAGGATGAAGGCAACACATTTTTCGCCGCAATCCCATCCCAGGCACGAAAGAGGGAATCCAAATGAACCAGACCGCCATTCGCATCCTGATCGTCGATGACGAATCCGCCATCCGGCGCGCGCTCAAACCGCCGCTCGCCGAACTTGGATTTCTATTCAGCGAAGCCTCGCGTGGTGAAGAGGCGCTTCAGTTGCTGCATTCCGGTCAATACGACGTGGTGCTTCTCGACATCAATATGCCGGGTATCGGCGGCATTGAGACACTGCGCCGCATCCGCGCATTCGCTCCCCGCCTCCCGGTTCTGATGCTCACGGTGCGCGACGGCGAAAGTGAAAAGGTGGAGGCTCTCGAACTCGGTGCCGATGACTACATCACCAAGCCCTTCAGCACGCGCGAGCTCATTGCGCGCATCCGCACAGCCGTTCGCAGGGTGCACGCCCCGGCTCGCGCTGAAGATGCGCCCATCGAAATTGGAGTGATCCGCCTCAATCCATCAAAGCGCAGCGTGACCCGCCGCGGACAGGCCGTCCATCTCACGCGCAAGGAGTACGACATTCTCTACACCATGATGAGCCGCGCGGGCCGCGTCGTTTCCTACGCCAAGCTGCTCACCGCTGTCTGGGGTGCCGACTGCCGCGAAGAGGTCGAATATCTCCGCACCTTCATCCGCCAGTTGCGCAAGAAAATCGAAGACGATCCCTCCAACCCCGTCTACCTGCTTACCGATGTATACGTAGGCTATCGCTTCGCCGATGCGCAGATGTTGCAGAGTGAGCCATCCAACGGCGAGTCCGACACCCGCGAAGAAATCCCCGAAAACGCGTCGTAGCCGTCCACCTCGGATCGCAAAGTTCCCGGAGGGAACGCACGAAAGTAGCCCAGGGTAGAGCGCAGCGGAACCCTGGGAAAGTCCAACAAAATGAGCCCCAGTCCCGGAGGGACGTCCGAATCCAGTCGCTGATTTGCGGTTCGATTTCGGCTTCCCTTTTTTGATTAGGAATGAAACGTTGGCTCTTTGTCGGTTATGGTTCTCCGCGCACACTGCCAATCCGAAATTCTTCAGAATCCCGACAGACAGCTGATGGTTCCCGAGCGTTGCCCCTGCGTTCTGTCAAGAGTCCGAAGGATTGCTCGTTCCCCAACTCGTTCATTCCACGAAGAAAATTGCCTTTCCCAATTTTGCAGGTAATTATGTCGTATTGGCGCACAATGGATGTGTCAGATGAGCAGAGCAGCGAATGGCATATGTGAATGGTTCGCAGCGCTGATGGGCCAAGTCCTGAGAAATCTGGTGCGAGACATTCTTCGTACCGCAGAGCGGTACAAATGCCCCCACCCCCCTCCCTGAATTTGCAGTTTTCCACCGCAGTCTTGCAGGAAATTACGATGAACAACTCCGACAGCTTCAGTCCGCGTTCCCACAGGCAGCCACAAGATGGCTTCGCTACTCGTCGTAGTGCAGCAAACTGAACACATCGTATCCCTTGAAGCGGTCGCGCCCCTTCAGGAAGTCCAGTTCCACGGCAAAGGCAAGCCCGGCAATCTCGCCGCCCAACTCATTCACCAGCTTGACCGTAGCTTCCATGGTGCCGCCGGTCGCCAGCAGGTCGTCGACCAGCACCACGCGCTGTCCCGGTTGAATCGCGTCCAGGTGAATCTCCAGCGTGTCCGATCCGTACTCAAGGTCGTAGGTCACGCGCGCCACAGGCGCCGGAAGTTTGCGCGGCTTGCGCACTGGCACGAATCCCGCATTCAGCCGATAGGCGAGCGCCGGCCCGAAGATGAACCCGCGCGCCTCGATCCCCAGCACCAGGTCGATTTTGCGTTCGAGATAGTGGGCGGCCATCAAGTCGATCAGCTTGGCAAAGCCTGTCTTGTCTTTCAGCAGCGTGGTGATGTCATAAAACAAGATCCCCGGCTTGGGAAAATCCGGCACTGTGCGCACCAGCGCCTTAAGGGCTTCCACATCAATCGCCTTGATTGCTTCGGGCATGCGTTCGCTCGCTCCTCGAGACCTGTCGAAGTTGTCAGTCTTCAGCCTTCAGTTCTCAGTCGAGCCGACTGGCAACTGCTAACCGACATCTGAAAACTGCGCGAAGTGCTCTGATAAATCGTTCCTTGAATTATAGAAGGCAGGTCTTCTGTTCCTATCTTCAGTCGGCAGTTGTTAGTTCTTGCCTGACAACTGAAAGCTGAAGACTGTCCATTGTCCACTGATCACTGACAACTGCGCGAAGCGCCTCACCACGCCCCTTCGATCCGAAACGCATCCAGCCCTGCCGCCTCTTTTTCATCCAGATAGTGCTCGATGAGGCGATCGACGCGGCTGCCGCGTGGGCCACGGCGCAGGCTCGCGCGCAGTTCTGCGATATCTTCGGCAGAGCCCGAGGCGACCACTTCCACATCGCCATCTTCGGTATTGCGCACCCAGCCGCGCAGATCGAGCTCGCTGGCTTCACGATGAACGAACCAGCGGAAACCTACGCCCTGCACGCGCCCTTGAATCAGAAAATGAAGAACCATCATTGCGGACCATCGTCAGTTTTTCAGATGCACTCACCTCCACGCAACCGCGAAGCGGCCAAGCCGCGTCCCATTGCGAAGAGAGAGGCCTATGTGGCAGCCGCCCATTTGCACGATCTTCCGCGGATTGCAACCGTATATTGATGTTGCTTCAGCGCAGATTAAGGAGGGCGGACGTAGCATTGCGGTGACTGGAAAGAAGAAGGCCGTGAATTGGGATTTTCACATTACCGGTCGCAATCGCTCTCGCGGTCTTCACCAGAAAGGGGAAAAATGAAAACATTTCGGATTGCCTCTGTTGCAACAGCAGTGTTGCTGGCCTCTGCGATTACATCTCCTGCGATTGCGCAGTCAGACTGGAAGGTCGTTAAAACGTTCCCCGTGGGTGGTGATGGCGGGTGGGACTACCTTACAGTTGATTCCGCAAGCCACCGGCTCTTTGTTCCGCGCTCCACGCACACCCAGGTGCTCGATGAGAATACGGGCAAAGTGCTGGGCGACATTCCCGGCCAGAAGACCGCCCATGGCGTGGCCATCGCTTCCAAAGCCGGACGCGGTTTCATTACCGACGGCGGCGGCAGTGGTGCCATCGTCATCTTCGATTTGAAAACCTACGCGGTTCTGGGAACTCTGGCCACTGTGCCGGACTCGGACGGCATCATCTATGACGCCGCGCAGGATCGCGTTCTCGCGGTTTCCGGCGACGGCGGCGTGCTGATGACCTTCAAGCCCGACATCGACCCGAAGAATGGCAAAATCGATCCTCCCATCGAGCTGGGCGGCGCGCCGGAATTCCTGGCCGCCGATGGCGCGGGCAAGGTCTATATCAATCTTGAGGACAAGGACGTGGTCGCGGTGGTCGACCTGCAGAGCCGGAAAGTGATCGACCGCTGGCCAGTGACTCCCGGCGGCCATCCCGTCGGCATGTCGATGGATTCCCGGACGCACCGCCTCTTTGTAGGCTGCCGCAAGCCGCAAAAGCTGATTGTGATGAGCACTGAAACAGGCAAGGTGCTGGCTGATCTTCCCATCGGCGCGGGCGTCGACGCCACCAAGGTGGATGGGCCGCAGGCCTTCGCAAGCTGCCGCGATGGCGCCCTGATCGTGGCCGAAGAAAAGGCGGGGAAATACGCGATAACTCAGACCGTCAAGACACCCGATGGGGCAAGAACCATGGGAGTCGATACAACGGCACACAAAATCTTCCTCCCAACTGCGGAGTTCGAGCCGCAGCCAGCGGGATCTACAAGCCGCCCGAAAGCGAAACCGGGGACGTTCATGATCGTTGAGGTGGCTCGCTAGCCCACATGGCGGGTCGCGCGGTCAGATGTTGAAGACTGCTTTGAACATCGGCACAACCCGAGCGGCCTTGGGATCGGCCCGCTCCCGATCCGATTGCCGCTCGCGCTACACTGGTTTCACCGATGGTTTTTGTCCTCGATAACTACGATTCCTTCACCTACAACCTTGTGCAATACCTGGGCGAGCTTGGGGTTGACGTGCTGGTTCGCCGCAACGACGAGCTCACCGTCGAAGAGGTTGAAGCGCTGAAACCGGAACGTATCCTGCTCTCACCGGGGCCATGCACCCCGGGAGAAGCGGGCATCCTGGTTCCCCTTATCCGGCACATGGCAGGCAAGGTACCCATCCTCGGCGTTTGCCTGGGACACCAGGCCATCGGCGAAGCCTTTGGCGGCCAGGTCGTCCGCGCGCAGAGCCTGATGCATGGCAAGACGAGCAAGGTGGATCATGATGGCAAGGGCGTCTTTTCCGGCTTGCCGACGCCCCTTACCTGCACCCGCTATCACTCCCTGATTGTGGCCGAGAAATCGTTGCCGCGGGAGCTTGAAGTTACGGCACGCACGCCGGAAGCCAACGGCGCTGGCGCGAGGGGCAAGTCTGTCATCATGGGGCTGCGCCACCGCACCCTGCCGGTCGAGGGCGTACAGTTTCATCCCGAGTCCGTGTTGACCGAAGGCGGTCACCAGATGATCCGCAACTTCCTGGAAATGTAGGCGCGATGCAAGACTTCCGTAGGCCCGCGAAACACGCGCTGTATTGGATCCTGGTATGCGGAGCATGCTGCGCCGGCCATCTCGCGTGGTCGCAGGCGCCAAAATCACGGCCAACGCCTCCTTCGGAAACACAGCCGACTCCGCCTGCCGTACCAGCGAACACCAACGCCGTCAATCCAACCAATGGGCTTTCGTCGGGCGCCATCGCGATTGTTCCCCTCGACAGCAAGGACCCCGCCAGCGCCGCCATGGTGACCGGAGCCCTCCAGGTGGCGAATGGCCATGCGATGATCGCCACCAACGGAGCCATCACATCAGGCACCGGCACTACTGAAGTGACCCTGCCGCGACGTGGTGTGCTGCGCGTGTGCGCTTCCACAACCGTGAAGCTCGCTACCGACGCGAGCGTGCCCAAAGATGAAGTTCCCGGCCTCATGATGGTGCTCGATCACGGAGCGCTCGAGGCAAGCTTTGCTACGGGCCGCAATTCTGACGTGCTGCTCACGCCTGACTTCCGCATCCTCATCGGTGGTCCCGGTGCCGCGGACGTGAAGGTTCGCCTTGGCCAGCACGGCGACACGTGCGTTGACAACGCTGGCGTGAGCGCGCCCTACGTGCTGGTAACGAGCGTCTTTGATGGCGGCATCTATCGCGTACAGGCGGGGCAGCGCGTGATGTTCCAGCATGGCAGCGTATCTTCAGTCGTCGATCAGGAGAAGGAATCCTGCGGCTGCCCGACGCCACTGCATCCCAACACCAATGAATTCCCTGAGGCGCAGAGCGCGGGCCTCGCGCCGCTTCCGCCGCCGGGTCCACCGGGAGCAGCTCCCGCCACCGCACCGCCTGAGGCCACAGACACCTTCGTGCACAAGAGCGGCGAGCCGCCGCCCGAGACAGCCACCATCAAGGTGACAGCCGGGGAACCTGCGCCGCCCGTGCACGTGGCGAAGCACAAGCCCCGCAAGGTGAAAGACGACAGCAAGCCAGGATTCATGAAACGGATGGGCCACTTCTTCCGCCGCCTGTTTGGCGCGGAGTAATCTTTAGGCCCCGCACGAAAAAGCTCGTGATATGGGGTTCGAGGAACATTGATCCTGCCGTCTGCGTAACCATGAGGTCGAACCATTCCCCGACTTCACCGGAGCGAGATCAGTGAATTCGAATCAAGTGAGTCGTGAACTGGACAGCTCTTCGGTAGCTGTTGCCGCCAAGCCTTCTGCGATCCCGCTGTGGGTGCAAGTGTTTGTCATTGTCGGCAGCCTCCTGATGACACTCGGAGGCGTTATTGCGTTCGTGAACCCATCGATGCTGATGTCGCCGCACGATGAAATCACGAACGGGGTAAAGATTTATGCGGGATATGTGGTGGCACGTAATCTCGCTCTCGGATTATTTCTGCCACTTCTGCTGGTATTGCGTGCCCGTCGCGCACTCGGAAGCATGATGGTGCTTGTCGGATTCATTCAAATACTCGATGTCATCATGGATTGCATTGAAGGGCGATGGGCCATCGTGCCAGGAGTTCTTGTGCTCGGGATACTTTATTTGCTCGCGGCAGCTCGCGTATCGGGCGCGCCTTTCTGGCGCCGCGAATCCTGGACCTGAGTCGTCGACCTGTTGCTACAATTCCCGTGCCCGCTCAATCGCGCGAATCACAGCCTGCGCCTTGTTGAGCGATTCCTGATGTTCCAGCTCGGGCACCGAATCGGCAACAATGCCCGCCCCGGCCTGTACGTATCCTTTGCCGCCCGTAGTCAGCAGCGAGCGGATGGCAATGCAGGAGTCGAGATTGCCTGAGAAATCTGCGTAGAGCACCGCGCCGCCGTAGGTGCCGCGGCGTGACGGCTCCAGTTCTTCAATGATCTCCATCGCGCGAACCTTGGGCGCGCCAGAGAGCGTGCCGGCGGGAAAGCAGGCGCGAAGCGCGTCTACCGCGGTCAGCTCCGGTTTCAACCTGCCTTCAATGGTGCTGACGATGTGCATCACGTGGCTGTAGCGCTCGACAAACATCAGGCGATCGACTTTGACGCTGCCAAATTCGCTCACACGTCCCACGTCGTTGCGGCCGAGGTCGACGAGCATCACATGCTCGGCGCGTTCCTTCTCGTCATGCATCATTTCGTCTTCGAGCCGAAGATCTTCGGCCTCATTTGCACCGCGCGGACGCGTCCCGGCGATTGGCCGGTACTCAACTTTGCGATCATGCACACGCACCAGCAGTTCCGGCGAAGAGCCGGCAAGCTCCACACTGTTCGATGGCTTCGATTTTTTTGCGGAGCCAAGGGGGCCCTCGGGCGTGAAGCGCAGGAAGTACATATACGGGCTGGGATTCACGGTACGCAGCGAGCGATACACCTGGAAGGTGTCCATGCCCGTGGATACATCGAGACGTTGCGAAAGCACGGCCTGAAAGATGTCACCCGCGGCGATGTATTCCTTGGTGCGCTCAACAGCGGCGAGAAAATTCTTCTTGCTGGTGCGTCGTTTTACCTTCACCGGCTTGGCGGTC
Organism: uncultured Acidobacteriaceae bacterium; assembly: GCA_963838295.1. Lineage (GTDB taxonomy): Bacteria > Acidobacteriota > Terriglobia > Terriglobales > Acidobacteriaceae > Telmatobacter. The sequence goes on along the minus strand of CAWIQS010000013.1, from coordinate 470,847 downwards.
CGAGTTTGCGGTAGTTTCGGCAACGGCGTAGCCAGTCGCCGTTCAAGCTTTGCCAGTCGCTTCAAGGCCTTGGCGTAAGCTTCGTCCGGCTTCGCAAGCGTAACGTCGGCGGTAGCAACCATCCAGATTTGTTTGCGTACATGGTCAAAGGCCAGCACTTCATCGAAGAACAGCAGGCACGCATCGGGAACGCCGAGTTCGTCCTTGGCGTGGTTGGGGAGGCGCTCGATCTGGCGTACCGCGTCGTAGGCGAAAAACCCGACAGCGCCGGCGGTAAAGGGAGGCAGTCCGGCAATGCGCGCCGGCTTGTGGCCGCTGAGCGCCTCGCGCAATACCTCAAAAATATCCCCTTCGATGCGCGTCGTGCGTCCGCCTTCGGTGATGTCGATCTGTTGACCGCGCGCGACGATCCGCTTGTAGGGATTAAGCCCGATAAAGGTGTACCGGCCCACCTGTTCGCCGTTCTCGACCGACTCCAGCAGAAAGCATTCGCGCTCCTGCCAAGCCGCGCGCAGAAAGGCCGAAACCGGTGTCTCAAGATCGGCCGTGAGCGTGCGGAAGACGGGAACAAGCGTGTGCTTTTTGGCGAGCGCCAAAAAATCCTTGCGGCTGGGCTGGATGAGATTCGATGAGGCCTTCACAACTTCCAGTGTAATGGAGCGTGAAGGAACGATGAGTTAGCGAGTGAGAGAGTGAAAAAAAGTGAAGGAGTGAAAAAGAGTGAACCAGTGAACGCGCCTTTACTTTTTAACTTGTTCATTTCTTCACTCGTTAACTTTTTCACTTGTTCACTTCGCCACCATTCACTTCTTCACTCCTTCACTTGTCCACTTCTCCCCGCTATATCCGATTCGTCGGCCCGATGATGTGCCAGTGAATCGCAAACCAGCTCAGGAACGCACACGCCAGCGCAACGAACGAGAACTTGATCTTCGTAATCACGCGCACTTGTCGGCCCCACGCATCAATGCCGGCGATAAAGGCGATCGTGCTGATCATGATGGCCACCAACGCAAAGACATTCTCTGCTACAAACCATTTAAACCACGCCGGAGTGGGAGGCATAAGGTCATCGCCTTTTATAGCGAAATAGCCGATCAGCACGCCAAGGAAGATCACCCAGAGAAAAGCTGCCAACCGCGGCGCTGTAGTGAGCCAGATGGTACCAGGCTGTGGTTCAAGGCGCGGCCGCTTGCGCTGAAAGAGCCGCCGCCAGGTTCGAGTCAGACTTGCGAGAATCACGAGCACGAGGATTCCGATGCTCGACCAGAGAGCGATCAATACCCAGTTCTGGTTCTCATACCAGGGCACGCGCTGCACTTGGACACCGGGAAAATCGACCGCTAGCCGCACCACCTTGTTCTGGCCGTCGCGGATTGCGAAGATGCGTCCCTGCTCATCCTCGGCCTGCCATAGGTCTTTGCCGATCGGCTTCCATTTAATCGGATGATTACGCAGATCTCGCACGCCGTCGATCTTTAGGACGCCGTCCTTGTCTACCGATGCGCTGCGCTGGCTGAACAGCGTTGAGAGCTTGAATTTGGTGGTGTCGTCACGGCGCGTGGATTCGTACGTTCCCGCAATATCCTTCAGCTGACTCGCTGGTGTCTTCAGAAACTGGACGTCGGGTGCGCCGGGGAAGTAGCGATCTGAAAAAAAGTTGATGATCTCCGGTCTCGGCTCTGAGCCGCCTCCAGCCGAGTTGTACGAGACAAACAGCACGATCTTCTGCGTCGGTTCCACAAAGAACAGGCTGTGAAACGCGATCAGGTCGCCCTCGTGCCCTATCCAGCGGAGATGGTTGCGCCAGTCCTGGTAGAAACCCATGCAGATTGGCGGCAATTGATCGCTGGCCCGGAACTGGGGCGTCCACATCAGGACGAGTGTCTCCGGCTTGAGGATGCGCTTCCCATCCAGTTCGCCGCCATTCAGCAGCGCCTGCCCCAAGCGGCCCATATCGCCGGCACTGGACGAAACGCCGCCTGCGCCGACGGGGTTGAAAATTTCAAAGCCGACAGAGGGCTTCGTGGTGTTGCCCCGATAGCCCTGAGATGGGAGATCGGCCAGCGACTTCTGCAGGGGCTGGTAGAACGACGAGTGTGTCATGCCGAGCGGCCCGAAGATGTGCTCCTGCACATATTGTTCGAAGGGCTCTCCGCTCGTGCGCTGAACAATGTAGCTTGCCAGGCCGACGCCATAATTGGAATACGCAGGAATCTTCCCAGGAGGATAGATACGCATCGGCTGATTGGCGATCAGATAGTCGCGCAGCGAAACCGCCTGTTTGGGATCGGTAATGATGATCTCGTTGAGGGTTTCTTCAAATCCCGCAGTGTGCGTCATCAGGTTGCGCAGTGTGATCGGCTTGTTGAAGGCGGGGCGGATCGGAAAGTCGAGATACTGATTGATGTCGGCGTCGAGGTTCAGCTTGCCTTGTTCTTCCAGTTGCATGACCGAGATCCAGGTGAAGAGCTTCGAGATCGAGGCCAGCCGAAAGATCGTCGATGCCGGATCGACAGGCTTCTTCGATTTGACGTCAGCGTAGCCGTAGCCCTTCTGGAGAAGGACATTCCCATCCTTCATCACCAGCACTGATGCGCCTGCGATGTCATTTCGCTCAAGCTGGAGAGGAAGAATGCCGTCGAAAAATGCGGTAAGGTCCGCCGGGTCGAGGGAGTGGGCGGGTGTAGGAGCACTCGTTCCAGGCTTGATGGCCTGCGGCTGTGCGATCTGGCTGGGAGCCGGCGGCACCTTCGCGACTGGAACCTGGGCAAGAGCCGGAAACATCGTGAGAAACACCAGCAACCCGCCTGCAAATCTGCGCATAAGCCTCTCCAATCGCCATGGCGCTCTCCAATGACCGCGTTGAACGCGCATCACCGGATTGTTCTCACTGATGTGGGGATTTTGTGTAGAGCGTTTCGATCCCGCTGAACGGCGATGAAACTACTGTACTTGCTGGGCTCGATGGGTTTCAAGCCAGCGCATGATATCTGCGGGCGGAAGGGCGCGGCTGAAAAGAAATCCCTGAACGCCATCGCAGCCTTTTTCGCGCAGAAGATCGAATTGCTCGTCGGTTTCCACTCCCTCGGCAATCACTTCCATGTCGAGTTCATGACCCATTTCAATGATCTTCTCCACCATCACGAGATCCGCATGCCTGGCATGCATGTGCTGCACAAACGTCTTGTCGATTTTCAATTCAATCGCGGGCACATTTTGCAACTGCGTCATCATCGAGTAGCCGGTGCCGAAGTCGTCGATCGAGAGCTGGAAGTTGCGCATGCGCAGGCGGGTGAGCACGTCGAGCGCGAGCGAAAACTCCATCAGGCCCGACTCGGTGATCTCCAGAACAATGCGCTCGGCCGGAAAATCGTATTTGCGCGCAAGATTCAGCAAAATGTCGGGGAACTTCAGATCGCGCAGGGAACTGACAGAGACGTTGATGGCGAGCCGGGGCAGATGTCCGTTCGGGATCGAAAACTGTCTTACCTCATTGAGTGCGCGTTCCGCGGTGATCCAGCAGAACCGGTCCATGAGGCCCAGGGCCTCGATTCTGGAAATGAAATTGTCCGGGAAAACGAGTCCGAGCTCCGGATGCTCCCATCGCGACAGCGCTTCAACCCCGGTCACGACGCCGGTCGCAATGTTGATTTGCGGCTGATAGTAAATCACAAACTCGTCGCGGTCGAAAGCCCGGCGCAAATCTTCGTCGGGAATGGCGATGCGCTGCTCGTTCTGCTTATCGGCGGGTTTCTCCGGCCCGACATTGGCAAGCAGCAGTTCCTGAAGTTGCCCGATCGGAAACGGCTTCTGGAGATGCCCCACCACGGTAAGACCCAGCGTTTGAGCCAGCTTTTTGGCGGTCTCAATAACGCGGATGTTGATTCCGCTCATTAAAACGATGTGCGCTTTGCAGTTGCGCTCGCCGAGGAGTCGAAGGATTTCGATCCCGTCCATCTCCGGCATGACCAGGTCAAGAAGGATCAGGGTCGTTTCCGGGCTGATGCGGTCGAAGAATTCTTCCGAATTCCGCGTCACATCGCACTCCAGATTCATCGCTTTAGCCAGGGCCGAGACGATTTCGCCGACGACTCGATCATCGTCAATCAGCAATATCCTGTCTCCCACTGGCATTTGATCTCCAGATAGTGCGGCTAAAACGGCTTCCGGCACAAGCGCTGCCGGAAAGTTGTGGTTGGAGTAGGACATGAGGCTTACGGCAAGTCTAGCCCAGCCTCAGAACGCGCGAGCGCTTTCTCCAACAAAAGCTCCATTACCAACGTTGTAGGGCATAGCTATCTTATCGTTAGTGCCCTACATCCAACTGTCTATATGCGAGATGGAAGCACCGTTCGTACCCAGAGAATTACCGAAAATGAGCCTCCGACCTGAAGGTTTTTGCCCGCTGAACCTGAGCACCCCACCCGAAAATCGGCCTTTCCTGATCCAGAATCCGCGCAGTACCTGGGGGTTCCCAGGCTGGTTCTCACCGGCTTGACGTCGCTGTGTGTGAGGCCTAGACTCACATGGGTTTGGGCGATTGCCGGCAACGACAGCACCCAAAGAAAGCCTCAGGGGGGAATCCTGATGCTTGGCATGAATTGAATTGCTCCGGAAACCGGAGAAATCCTGCTGCGTCTATCAATTGGCTCGTGAAAGGGCCTCAGGCCTTTCCGCGGCAGGCGAAAGAATTGGAGATGGTATGGCACCCGCAACAACTATGACTTTGGACCAGGAGATTAACCCCTGGGAAGCGCAAAGCGCGCGGTTCGACTTTGCAGCACGCAAGCTCAATCTGGATGAAGGGCTTTGGAAACTGCTGAGGACGCCCGCGCGCGAAATTATCGTTCACTTTCCTGTGACCATGGATGATGGTCGCATTGAGATTTTTACTGGATTCCGGGTTCAACACTCGATCGCACGCGGTCCTGGGAAAGGTGGCATCCGCTACGCACCAGAAGTGACCCTCGACGAAGTACGCGCACTGGCAAGTTGGATGACATGGAAGTGCGCGGTCGTGAATATTCCGTTTGGCGGAGCCAAAGGCGGAGTCATCTGCGATCCCAAAAAGATGAGTCAAGGTGAACTCGAACGCATGACGCGCAGGTACACCTCGGAGATCATCGACTTCATCGGGCCGGAAAAGGATGTGCCCGCGCCGGACGTCAACACCAACGAGCAGACGATGGCCTGGATCATGGATACCTACTCTATGCATGTGGGTCACACCGTGACCAGCGTTGTCACGGGCAAGCCGCTGAATATCGGCGGTTCGCGCGGACGCGTTGAAGCGACCGGACGCGGCGTTATGGTGGTATGTGACGAAAGCCTTCGTTACCTGAACCTGCCCATCGACGGCTGCCGCGTCATTATCCAGGGATTCGGCAACGTCGGCTCCAACGCCGCGCGCCTGATGATGGAGCACGGATACAAGATCGTCGGCATCGCTGAAAAAGAGGGTGGGCTTTCGAATCCGAACGGCATCGACATTCATCAGCTGATCGAGTACAAGTATCGCAATGGATCGCTGCTCGGCTTCCGCGGGGCTGAGGCCATACCGAGCGAGGAACTGATCGTCTCCGATTGCGATGTGCTGATTCCTGCGGCAACCGAGAATGTGATCACCAGCCGCAATGCCGAGAAGATCAAGGCGCGCATCATCGTGGAAGGCGCCAATGGTCCGACCACTGCCGTCGCCGACGAAATCCTTGCCGACAAGCGCATCTTTATCGTGCCCGACATCCTGGCCAACTCCGGCGGCGTTACCGCCAGCTATTTTGAATGGGTGCAGGATCGGCAGGGCTACTTCTGGAAGGAAGCCATCGTCAACGAGCAACTTGAGCAGATTCTGCGCGACAGTTTCGATGACGTGGTGCGCTACGCCGAGGCCCACAACGTAAACAACCGCATCGCAGCGTACATGCTGGCGATCGATCGCGTGGCGTTTACCATCAAGCAGCGCGGCATCTACGCATAATCTTCGAGTTGAATCGGTGTTGAATGAGGAATGGGCCGCTTCGGCGGCCCGTTCTGTTTGTGGCGCTAGTCTGCGGCGGTGAGCTGGGGCGTTCCTATAAAGTCGCACACCAAAACAGTCAGGTCGTCGTCCTGCGACAAGGCCCAGCGCTGCACAGCGCCGATGAGGTGATCAGCTGTCTCAGAGGGTGTCATGCGGGCACTGGTTTTTAGTTCCGCCGCAAGGGATTTGTCTCCGAAGAGCCTGCCTTCAGCATTGCGAGCCTCGACCAGGCCATCGGTGTATAGCAGCAGGCGATCGCCCGATTTCAGCAGCACAGACTTGCTCTCGTAGTTCGCACCTGGAACTGCAGCCAGCAACATTCCATTTTCCACGATTTCCGTAACTGCTCCATCGCGCAGCAGAAGCATGGCCGGATGGCCGGCTGCCGCGTAGTGCAGCTTTCGCGCCTGCGCATCGAGGTACACGTACGCGGCGGTTACATACTGCCCCTGCGTATTTCCGCAGAGAGCAGTGTTCATTCCGGCCAGCAGAGCTGCTGGATGAGCCGTCTGCTCGCGCTGCGAAATGGCTGCCATCTTTACCATCGAGGCAATAAGCGCGGCAGGAATTCCGTGTCCGGAGACGTCGGCGATAAGCAAACCCGCGTGTTCGTCGTCTGCGAGCAGGAAGTCATAGAGATCGCCGGCCACCGACGTCATGGGCACGTACTTTGCCGCAACCTGGAAAGATCGCGAAGCAGGGAAGTCGCCAGGCAAAATGGAGAGCTGCATGCGCCGTGCCAGACCGAGCTCTTGCTGAATTTCGTCCAGTTCCTTGTCGCGTTGCAGGGCGCGATGTGCCGCGACATATCCGAGGCAGGCAAGCAGCACAGCAAAGCCGTAAGGCTCAATGTGCGAAGGCCTGTAGACGTTGTCGGAAATGGCGGGAAGCACAAAGCAAAATAGTCCAACGCCGATCACGCGCGAATCTCGATCGTGTGCCATCCGTCGAAACCATCGCAACGCGACCGCGATCAGGGCCACAGCGATCACCGTGTTGTTGATGTCTCGGAATGCCGCATGCGTCCCAAATAACATCGAGCCCGCGGAGAGGCTCAAAAACAAGACAACGAAAATTGGAGCAACATATCTCCCTGCCTTGCCGAGAAACCCAGCGAAATAGAAAAAGATAAATGCCGGGACCGGTACCAGGTAGTCGACCGCGGCACTGAACCGATGGAAGAACTCGCTGGCTGGTATGGAAAGACGAAGGAGATCAGAATTAATCCAGAGTCGAATCCCGTAGAGGTGCGCAAAACATGCGAGCGACAACAGCATTCCGTCTGCTTTGCGACGAATGATGCAAAGCCCGATCAGAATAATCGTGACTGTGTTGAATGCTGCGCCCAGGAACAGGAATGGTTCATCGTGATGGAATGCGCGCAGCACTTCGCCGGCAGTGAGTTGAGCTTCAGGCGCGAACATTGATCCTCATGTTAAACGAGTGAACTTATACTGGTCCCAATGGAAAAGCGGAGTGCGGGCCTTTTGATGTTTCGTCGCAGGGGAGCAGAGCTGGAAGTGTTCCTCGTTCATCCTGGAGGTCCGTTCTGGGCCAAAAAGGATGCGGGTGCGTGGATGGTTCCCAAGGGGGAATATACCGACGGCGAACTTCCCCTCGATGCGGCGCGACGCGAGTTTCACGAGGAAACCGGGTTCGAAGCCAGCGGCGAATTCATCGATCTGGGTACGGTGCGGCAAGCCAGCGGCAAGCTCGTCAGCGCATGGGCGTTTGAAGGCGATTGCGATCCGGCGAGGCTTACCAGCAACCTGTGCATGATGGAGTGGCCGCCGCGCTCGGGTCGCATGATCGAGATCCCCGAAATAGATCGTGGCGCCTGGTACTCGCTCGCGGCCGCTAAATCGTCCATCCTGAAGAGTCAACAGCCGTTCCTCGATGTCCTTTCGAGGAAAGTGCTGAACCAGTGATCCGAGCCAGAAACGATTGGAAATATGCGGTCTGCGGTTTGCGCCATTCCGATTCAGCGGTTTGAGAGGCCTGTGTGACGCGGTCTATAGTTGTAATGGCGCCTGCAAAATCGCCGTGTGCGGGTACAAAAGTTAGAGAATTCGTTAACCGGCAGGTTCCGAACTGGTGCGATTTCAGAGAGACTCAACTGGACTGATGAGACGCAAGTGAATCTCCCCAACTCCATCACGCTGAGCCGGATTGCCATGATCCCGCTCCTTCTGTGGATACTGTCGCCGCATTTCCCCTTGCAGGGACCGAACGGCGAACAGGAGATTCTGGCTTCAATTCTCTTCGTTCTCGCCTCAATTACCGATGGCCTCGACGGGTATCTGGCACGCAAGCGGGCCCAGATTACGACGATGGGCATGCTGCTCGACCCCATCGCCGACAAGATCATGGTGACCGGCGCGCTGATTGCGCTGGTGGCCTACAACCCTCACGTGGTCAAGGTGTGGATCGTGGTCGTCATCATTGCCCGCGAATTTCTCATCTCCGGCCTCCGCTCCATCGCGTCCACTGAGGGTTTCACGATCCAGGCCAGCGAACTGGGTAAGCTCAAGACGGTTGTGCAGATCGTCTCCGTGGTTTCTGCCATTCTCGCGCATCGCTGGTTTCAATGGCAGTTCGGTATGCTGGTCATTCCGGTTGAGTGGATTGCGATCGCGGCCATCTACTTCACGGTCGTGGTCTCGACCATTTCGGCCATCGACTACTTCGTCGCGTTCTGGAAGCAGATCGACCACGCGTCGAAGGATCGCCGCAAGTCGTATGTGCTGACGCGGCAAAAGGGCACAGGAACCCAGGGCGCTAATCCATAACCGGATCGCGGCGATCGCGTTCGGTGGTCCAAACAGAAATCAGTTCAAAATTAGGTTAAGTGTAGCGAGGCGCATCGCTCGAGGGCGCCCCGCGAATTGGCATGGCTACTTCTTCGGTTTGCGGATCACGGCCAGATCCTGCATCCGGTCAATGACTCCGGGAGCGATCGCCTCTAGTTTCAATCCCAGGTCCTCTACGAAAACCTTTGCGTACTCCGGTGAAAAGAACATATCGCCTGTGGGCCGCGTTGCACCCGTGGTGTTCGATCCGAACTCCGAGACAGCTTCCTCTGCTTTGCGCCGGTACCAACTCGCTTCATCCACGTGATACGAGTGTCCAACTCGCGTCAAATCCTCTGCCGAGAAATCCATGATGTATCCGCGAGCGTGGCTCCACGCAACCGAAGTGTAACTGTTGAAGGTGAGACACATCAGTCCGCCCGGCCTGGTCACACGCGCCAACTCTCGCAGCCACAGCTTCGCGTCGTCGAAAGAGAAGTGAGAGAACGTGGATACGGAGTAAACCAGGTCGAAGGTATTGTCGGCGTACTTCAGCGGTGGATCAAAGTTGTTGGCATACACATCGGCTTTGGGAAAGGTGCGCTTTACATACGCGACATTGTCAGGGTGCGCATCGCAAGCGTGGGCCTTTACCTGAGGATACTGCCGGTTAAGCTGCAAAAACTGCCGTGCAACGCCGCAGCCGAAATCGAGAACATTGACCGGCTGATCGAGATCGACTCCAAAGAGCCGGGCCGCCGTCACAATCGGCATCATGGTGGTGACGCCCGACTCATAATAATGACGGAGGGTGTGGCTCGACGTCCGCCGCAGGCAGTGATTCGGAGGTACGGGGAAGTCGATGATGCCGAACGTGCGCAACAACGCGCACTTCGTGGCGAAATAAACGTCGATGCCGCGCTTTGCGGTGCTTTTTCCGATGGCTTTGGCGCGATCGAATGCGCCAAGCTGGGGAAGTGCGGGGGAATACTCTAAAGCCGGACGGTCATTCACCTTTTCCATGTTTCTGGTTGCCTCCAAGTGCGCAATGCGTTTGTTGGTCGGGACGAGCTTAGGTATGAGGTGCGGGAGCGAGGGTAGAGCGGAAGGGGCGCTAATCTTCCTCTTGGTTCCACGATATCAAAGACCACGAATCCGATAACCGGGAACACGTGCCTGCGAACAAAGTCTGGCATTCCAACCGATTACGAAAGGCCAGCTTATAGGTCATCTTCCGACCCACAGGGGTACGCGCAGTGCATTCTCACCAAAGAAGTTAGGTCACTCATGCGACATTCTCACGAGCTAAATATCGTGATTTGGACTCCTCGATAAGCCCATTTTGGGAATTGGTTTTCGGCGAGTTCGCGATAGAGGCTTCACCAGCGATGAGACAAAGAGAGAAACTCTCAAGTGACACGAAATGAATCGGAACCAACCTTTGTGTGGAGGCGTATCTCCCGACAAGGAAAACCATCATGATGAATGACCTGAAGATTGCGTTTCGTAAGTTGAGGAAGTCTCCGGGATTTGCGCTGACGGCGATTGTGACCCTGGCGCTGGGAATCGGTGCAAACGCGGTCGTCTTCAGTGTGCTGAACGCGGTCGTGCTGCGGCCGGTGAAATTGCCCAATGCGCAGAGTCTCTACGAGGTGCAGCGCTTCCAGTTTCCTTCGCATTCGTATCTCGATTATGTCGATCTGCGGGACCGAAACCGGGCGTTTGAAGGCATCATCATGTCCCAGATTATGGGCCCGGTTGGGGTGGATACCGGGGGCAGTCCTTCGACTGCGTGGCCCTACCTGGCAAGTGGAAATTATTTCGACGTATTGGGCATTCAGCCCTACCTGGGGCGCTTCTATCACGCCACCGATGAGAAAGGGGCGGGCAGCGCTCCGTACGTGGTGTTGAGCTACGCGTACTGGCATGGTCATTTTCACGGCGATGCGAGTGTAGTTGGACGGACCGTGGGGGTGAATAAGCACCTGCTCACGATCATTGGCGTGGCGCCTCCGGACTTTCGGGGTACGGAGCTGTTCTTTGCGCCGGCGATGTGGATTCCGCTTGTGGAGCAGCCAGTGATTGAGGGCTACGACGAGTTGAAGCAGCGCGGCAATCACAACGGGTTCGTGGTGGGAAAGGTGAAGCCGGGAGTGTCGGCGGCACAGGCGACGGAGGACCTGAATACCGTTGGAAGGTGGCTCGCGAAAACTTATCCGGCAGACGACGAAGGCGTGAACTTCACGCTGGCGCGGCCGGGGCTGGTCGGGGACATGCTGGGTGGGCCGGCAAGAGCTTTTATGGCCGGCCTGATGCTGCTGGCTGGTCTCATTCTGCTGGCTGCGTGCGCGAACCTCGGAAGCCTGTTTGCGGCGCGCTCCGCAGATCGGGCGAAGGAAACCGCAATGCGCCTGGCGCTGGGGTCGCGACGCGGGATGATTCTGCGCCAGATGCTGACGGAGGCGGTGCTGGTTTCGCTGGCTGGCGGAGCCCTGGGCCTCGCGGGAGGGGTCGTAATTCTGCGCTTCCTAAGTACATGGCAGCCGATTCCGGATACTCCGATTAACGTGCCGGTGAATCCAGATGCACGTACCTACATCGTGGCGCTCGTGCTGGCGCTCGGGAGCGGCCTCCTGTTCGGTATGTTGCCGGTGCGGCAGGTGCTGCGCGCCGATCCGTGGCAGGTGATTCGCACCGGTGCGGCTGGCGTTGGCGGGGTGCGGCGGTTAACGCTGCGCGATGTTCTGCTGGCCTTGCAGATTGCGATTTGCGCGGTGCTGGTGACGTCGTCGCTGGTGGCGGTGCGTGGGCTGGCGCGGTCCATGCACAGCAATTTCGGATTTGACCCGCAGAACGTGACTCTCGGGGGGACGGAACTACATATGTCGGGCTATGCAGACGAGCGGGAGCTGCAGATGCAGCGGCGCATGCTGGAGGCAGCAGCAGCTATTCCGGGGGCGACGGCAGTGGGCTATGTCGACCACTTGCCGCTGGGCCTGGAGGGCGGGGACTCGGGTGTTTTCGCCGACAGCGCCACCGATTTCCGGCCCACGAACCAGGTTGCCGAGGCCATGAATTACCACATCTCGGGGGGCTATATCGAGGCCGCAGGCACCCGCCTGCTGGCCGGCAGAGACTTGACGATGCAGGACGATGCCAAGGCACCGAAAGTGGCCCTCGTCAATCGGCAATTTGCCGTCAAGGTTTTTGGATCGGTCGACAAGGCGATCGGCGGGCATTTCAAGTTCAATGGCGGACAGCGGGCGGAAGTGGTGGGCGTGGTGGAAGACGGAAAATACCGCACGCTTACCGAGGATCAGCAGCCGGCGATGTTCTTCTCGTTTCTGCAGCAGCAGTCGAGCAACACGTGGTTGCTGGTGCGTTCGAACCGCGATCCGCAGGAGATTTCCGCAGCGCTGGAAAAGACCCTGCACGGCCTTGATGCGGCAATGCCTATCGCCGTGAGGCCGTGGACCCAGGCAATGGGTTCAGCAATGTTTGCCGCAACAGTAGCGTCGGTGGCGCTCGGAGTGCTGGGGCTGCTGGGCGCGATGCTGGCGGTCACGGGGATCTTCGGCATGGCCTCGTATACCGTGAGCAAACGGCTGCGCGAACTTGGGATTCGCATGGCTCTCGGCGCGCGGCGGAAGCAAGTATTGCGGACGGCGCTGGGTCGCTCTTTTGTGCTGCTTTCGGTAGGTTCGATAGCTGGATTGGTGCTGGGGCTTCTGGCGACGAAGGTGTTGTCGTTCATCGTGTACCAGGCATCGCCGAACGACCCGATGGTGTTAGCCGGTGTGATCTTCACCATGCTGTTGCTCGGATTGGCGGCTGCGTGGATTCCCGCGCAAAAAGCGTTGGCGGTCAATCCGGTGATCCTGATGCGGGAAGAGTGAGCGAGCCGTTCTTCGAAAGATCAGAAGCTGACCTTGCGCTCGGGGAACCAGGTGAGCTTGATCGTGGTGGTGGTCACGGTCTGCTGGCCCGGGAGGTAGATCGGCGCCTTCCAGTGCTCGAGGGCGAAGTTTCCGTTAATCTCAAAGTCCTTGCCGATGCGTTTCACGGCTTGGATGTTGAAATCGTTGAGCGTCGTGCCTCCCTCGATAAGCGATCCCGTACCGGGCCGCAATTGCGTGGTTGAGCCGGGGATGAAGTCCTTCGCGGCCTTCTGATTTCTCACGCCGACCTGGATCCATTCGTTGCCGCTTAGGTGATAGGTGATCCAACCCTGGCCGCCTTTGGCTTCGCGGCCGATCCAGTCGCCGAAGATCTGGCCATTGTTGGTGTAGCCCTGCACCTGCACGGATTCCCAATACATGAAGCGGCCTGAGATGCTGGTGGAGATTGGCGGATCGATTGTTACAGCTTCGGCGCGCACATCGAGCTTGGGCACTCCCGGCACATGCGAAAGATAGAGACCGGGGCGCCAGGCGGCGCGGCGCGGCGCGTCGATGGGTGAGACATCGTCGTGAACTTCTCCGTCGGTGTACAGCGTGAGCCAATGGCGCAGATAGGGCAATCGATAGTTGAAGTCGAATGATCCGAAACGCGCTCCGGGGTCGTTGCGGCTGAATTTTTCAGCCCCTGAAACGTTGGCGAAGCTGAAGAAGCTCTTAAGAAAGCTATGCAGTGTGATTGGGACATGCCCTTTGCCGCCCCAGATGACGGTGCGTTCGAACCCCAGTTCAAGGTTTTCAGTCGGACGGAAGCTGATTTTCTCGACGTGAACCCACGGGTCGTTCGGCGCCGTGTGCCCCTTGAGAGACCCGACAAGGAAGTCGTAACGAAACGGCCCGGTGAGATAGGAGAGTCCCGGGATATGCAGCGGTTCAATGCGATTGATGCGGAAGGAATAGATATTCTCGGCGTTGTTGGAGTAGGCGAATGCGCCGCCCTGTCCGGGCCCGGTCCAATCATCCTGCTTGCCAAAGGATATTTCGTGGTTGAAGACGTTTGTCGAGACGTAGGCCTCAACAATGCGTGGATGTGTTATGGAGCCAATCGGACCCATCGGGATCGTGGCCTGGGCATAGGGGGTACCCGTGGCGGGGTCGATGAATGGAACGTTGTCGAGATTCGATAACGTTTGTGCGAGCAAGGTGGAATAGCCTGCAGCCGAAGGAGCCGCTTGAAATTCGCCGCGGGCGTAGAGCAGGAAGCGGCCGGCGGATGCATAGCCGCTTATGCCGGAATAGTTATTGAATCCATTTTCGTAGGGACGCCCATAGTCGTTGATCACCGTCTGGCCGAGGTGGAAGCTGTCGTGCAGGGGAGTGCCTGTAATAGCGCGCGATGTGGAGTAGATGGATTCAATGCGTGTCTTGCCTCTGAAGACGCCGCATGGGCCCTGCATGTCGGGATGAAGCTCGCGATCCAGTGCTTCGTAGATCTCCTGCGCCTCGGCTGTCGCTGCGTCCGGTGTGTCCTGCGCGTCATCGATGCGCGCACCCGCATCTTCAAGCATGTGTTCAAGGCTGGAGCGGGTCCATGGGCGCAGGCCGAGGAAAACGTGGTCCATGTAGCCGAGACCATAGAGGCGCATGACGGCGGGATATACCCAGCTGTCGACCGGAATATAGGGTGAATCGAGCGTCGAGGGTTCGCAGACCGGGATCGGGCGGCCGCTGTCGTTAGCTGCCTGAGCTGCGCTTCCGCCTGCTTCCGGCGTTTCGGCTGCGAGTGGGGCTGGACTGGAGACGAAAAGTCCTGCCAGCACAATCGCACTTGAAAGGACAAAAGCAATGCCTGCGCGTTTACTGACGCTCATTTCCTCACTTTATCATTCGGGTTGAGCCGGACTCTGCTATGTGCTTTGTTGTCCGGATGATAGAGAATTGCACTCGCGGATACTGTTCTTTGGACTAAGAACCGAGGAATCGGGTAGCGAGGTCCAGTTCAAGGTTAAATGCCGCCACGATTTCTTGATTATGATGCGCGGGCTCGATGCCTTTGCTTTTGAGGTAGGTTTCCATTGTGGATACCGGGTCGCACAGCTGAAGAGGGTTGGAGGATGTCTCGCCCTCGTTTGTGCTTCTGGGGATCGAAACTGGATGCGTGCTGCACTCCAGCAGCGTCGCTCCTCGCCCCTGGCGCGCGCGCACGATGGCCTCGTACGCCACGCGATAAACAGCGACGGCGTCGAGCGCATCAACGGTAATGGCCGGTACACCGTGAAAAAAGGCATCCGGATTTTTACTCTTGCGTCCTGGCCTTGATGCTCCAGACTGTTCAGCCGCATTGGCGTAATGCACGAAGACGATGGGTAACTTTTGCGAAGCCGCAGCGGCGAGGAAGTCGTGCCACGGCTCCAGCGCTTGCTCGTCCGAGGGGAGAATGGCGGCCACGATGGAACTCTGTTTCTCGGCCTGCGCGGCAAGTGCGCGTTCGCGAATGGAGGCTGGACGCTGGGCCTTATCGCCTGCAGGGAGAATGTTTTTTAGATCCATGGATGCAGAGGGTGCAGCAATGTTGTCGAGCTCTGCTTGAGAAGGAGCGAGCGCACGAAAGAGACTCTCCAGTGTCATGCCCCTGACGAACGCCGGCAGCCAGTCGCCACCCGACAGACTGAGCGTATCGCCAGGCAGAAGATCGATCGCGATGGCGGCTGAAGTGGCCTCGCGTCCCGCCGATGCGTGCAGGTCCGATGCAAGCTTGCCGTGTTGAAACAGCATCGCCGCACGCTGCTGGATCATGCGGCACTTGACCATCGCCGCGTAGATTGCGAGCAGCTTGTCGTTGGAGACGAGCGAGAAGGTCTCCTTGGGAGGCGCGGGCTTGGCTTTGCGTTCGGGTTTTGATTTGATGATGCTGGCCATAGTTCAATTGCCGGGTTTTGCGAGTCTCGATGGTCGACCGAGGTTAGGCTGATGCAGCGTCAGTTTCGTTTAGATGCTAAGTCGTGTAGTCGGCGTTGATGCGGATGTACTCGTGGGTGAGGTCGGTGGTCCAGAATTTGCACGATCCAGCGCCGTGGTGGAGATCAATAGCGACGGAAAACTCCGGTTGAGAGATGTAGGCATGTGCCGCATTCTCATCGTATGCAGAAGCCCGGCCCCCATTCCTGCAGATCGGCAGTTCGCCGAAGGAGATATCGATAGCTTCGGGATCAACTGCTGCGCCGGAGTAGCCGATAGCGGCTATGAGGCGTCCCCAGTTGGGATCGCAGCCCGCCCATGCGGTTTTGACAAGCGGGGAATGGGCGATGGCTTTGGCAACGCGCAGAGCATCGGCGTCCGATGCGGCGCCCTCGATACGAAGCTCGACGACGTGCGACACGCCCTCGCCATCGGCCACAATCTGCTTGGCAAGCGATCGGCAGACGTGCTTCAGCCCCTCCGCAAAGGGCAGATAGAATTGTCCGCCGAAGTCCACCCCGCTCGCGCCGGACGCCAACATCAGCACCGTGTCGTTTGTCGAAGTGTCGCCGTCAACTGAGATTCGATTGAAGCTGACTTCAATTGCTTCACGAAGGTATCGATTCAGCAAAGGAGGTTCGATCTTTGCATCGGTCATGATGTAAACAAGCATGGTGGCATGCGGCACGAGCTGCGGATGAATCATGCCCGAGCCCTTGCAAAGTGCGGCAATGTGCACGTCGGTGATCTTGCCCTCGTCGTCTACGATATTGAATTGCAAAAAGGCCGTCTTCTCCACAGTATCGGTGGTTAGAATGGCTTCGGCTACCTGCTGAAAATGGTCCGATTCCGATCCAATCGATTTCGCAAGCTCCGGCAGCGCGGCGATGAGTTTTTCCGCAGGCAGTGGAACGCCGATGACTCCGGTGGAAGAAGGGAACACCTCTTCTGGCTTGCATGCAAATGTTTCGGCGGCCGCCTTGCAGGTGGCGCGGGCTGCATCGATGCCGGCCTGGCCGACCGCGCAGTTGGCGTTGCCGGCATTGATGGCGACCACGCGGACTGTGTCCCCCGTCGCGCGGAGATGTTCCGCGTCAACGAGCAGCGGCGCGGCTTTTACACGATTGCCAGTGAATGCAGCGGCGGCGGATGCGGGCGCGTCGGCAACGATTAAAGCGAAGTCGGTGCGGCCGCTCTTCTTCAGGCCGGCCTTGGCGGCTCCGAAGCGAAAGCCGCGGGGAATCACAAATTGAGATAGGTCGCTCATCGATAATTTTTGGCTGGATCTTGCGTGTCGGCCAGATCGCCGAAACAAAAGAGTCAATCCATTTAATCTAACAAATGGAGGTTGGATGACCGAGAGCCGAACCGAAGCAGCGGCCAATCACGAGGATCATTTTGTGGAATTGGCGCACGTGAATGTGGCGCGCGGCGACCGCGTAGTACTGCACGACATCAATCTTTCGATTCGGACAGGCGAACACGTTGCGATTCTGGGACCGAATGGATGCGGCAAATCGACGCTGATCTTCGCCATGACCTGCCAGATTTATCCCATCGTCCAGCCCGGAATGCAGGTGCGTATCTTCGGGCGCGAGCGATGGGATCTGACCCAACTGCGCAGGCATTTCGGCATTGTCGCCGCGGGGCTGATGGGCACGGAACTCCCAGGCGAACGTACAGCAGTGACTACGGGCCTCGATGCCGTGATTGCCGGATTCTTTTCGGCATCAACCCTATGGCCAAACCTGCATGTGACCGGCGAGATGCGCGAGCGCGCCGTGGAAGCGCTGGAGCGGATCGAGGCTGCACACCTGGCAACTCAGCTGGTGGGCGAGATGTCCGCAGGAGAAAAGCGGAGGATCCTGATTGCGCGGGCGCTGGTGCATCGGCCTCGCCAACTGTTGCTTGATGAGCCATCGAATGCGCTCGATCTGGCGGCGCAGCGTGAACTGCGTGAGACATTGCGCCGCCTCGCGCAGGAGGGAACGGGGCTGGTGCTTGTGACCCATCATCTGGGCGATATCCTGCCCGAGATAGAGCGCGTGATCCTGATGCGCGGCGGGCGCATCGTGGGCGATGGCCCCCGCGCCGAAATGCTGACTGCGCCAAAGTTAAGCGAACTCTTCAATACCTCAGTGCGCATTGGACGCGACGAAGAGTGGCTGCACAGTTGGTAAGGAAGTATTCAGAATTGTCACCCTGAGCGGAGCAGCTTTGGGGCCCCACGAAGTGAGGTAAGCGGAGCGAAGGATCTGCTTCGAATCGACCCCAATGGAACTCCATCGCGCGTTACATTGCGCCGCCCGATCCGCTGTCAGGTTTCGTCCCTGGCAGGCGTTTGCGCAACAGCGCAATCTGCCCAGTGTGATGCGCCTCGTGCTCGCAAACGTGAAACCACTTGCAGAGGTCGTTGGTAGGTCCCCACGGCCAGCCCTTGTCGGCGGCAAGGAACCACGCATCATCCTTCTTGCGAAATTCGGCCAGCGTCTTCTCCCGCACTTCATGCAGAATGCCGACGTAGTATTCGCGATCGTGGCCCTTGATCGTTGCGCGGCCAGCATCGCCAAGGTTCATCGCAGGATCCCACTTCTTCTTGATCTCTTCAGACCACGAATCCCACTTCACGCCATCGAAGGTGTTCATCTGGTAGTAGGTCTCGGTCGCGGCAAGGTGGAGCATGAGAGCGCCGATCGTGTTCGCATTCTTGTCGAAAAGATAATCGAGATCCCCCTGCGTGAGTTTCTCGGTCGCGCGGAGCACCCCGTTCTGGTCCCGCATCCAGGTGAGCTGCGAGACGAACGTGCCGATCTGGGGCGAATAGCCCGGAAGCGGGCCCAGCATGTTGGGGCTACTGGTATCGGCATGAGCGGTATCGGGAAGTGCCTCGCAGAGTCCGACCGCGAGCGCGGCTGCGCCGGTTCCCAAAAAGGTCCTGCGGGTAGTGCGTGGGTTGGCGGGGAAAATATCAGGTCGGCTCATGGGGATGATCACCTCTGGGAAATCGAATGGCCCACCGTTGGCGAACCGGTGCGCTGAGGAAGGCCAGTGTACATCAGGCTCAGCGCTTTTCGCGAAGTTTCAAGCGCGCGCCGTGCTCAGGGCTGCGCGGTTTTCAACTCGGATTCCGCATTTCGTTCTTCGCCCTCATTGCCAGGCTTGGCAGTTACGATTGCCGCTCCAAGACAGAGCACGATCAGAATCTCTGCTATCACAGGTCCGGAGAAGAAGAAAGCGAGCGAGTTCAAAGTGAACGCAAGATAGCCAATGCAAAAAACGGCCATGATAGGACGCAGGCGCACGGAGTCTGACTTCGCCATCGAAGCCAGCACCCACAAAACAGCGGCGTCCATGGTGAGCGCGATGGTGATGCCAAGCCCCATGCCGCGATAGAAGTCAGCGTAACTGCGCATCACACCGAAGACCTCGAAACGGTAGCGCATGGAGGCGGCAATCATTGCGGCCTGCGCCGATGGGGGCTTGCCAAAGACGCCGCCGACAGTGTGCAGGATAGCGTGAATCAACGTCAGGATGGACGCGATGCGAAGGTAGATGACGGGTTTCATACTTTCTCCGTGTCAACTGAATTGAAGCGGCCGGGTGCAGTAGGAAATAACCCGGCCGCATGTGTAGCGCTAGAGTGTTTCGATCCGCTTGGCGAAGCACTCGAGAATCCCTGACCACGCTCCAGGACCATCGAAGAGTGCGCGCAACTGCTCTGCACCTTCGCCGTGGCGTTCAATCTTGCGATGTTCAAGCTCAACGAGAGTCTGATCAGGGCCTTCCGAGCGGAAGCGTATCTCAA
Source organism: uncultured Acidobacteriaceae bacterium (assembly GCA_963838295.1). Lineage (GTDB taxonomy): Bacteria > Acidobacteriota > Terriglobia > Terriglobales > Acidobacteriaceae > Telmatobacter. The sequence goes on along the minus strand of CAWIQS010000013.1, from coordinate 451,377 downwards.
CTTCGCTGGCCTTCGACTTGTCGCCGTCGAAGACCCAGTCAGGCGAGTCATGCCCGGGGCCGACATGCCACGACAAACAGACTGCATGAGGCGGATCCCACTTGAGAACGGTGCCCCAGTCGCACTGGGCTCCCTCAACGTTGCGCTCATACCAGCGGCCGCCGACACGGGGCTCGATGAAGATTGCCTCGAATGGTGTTTTGCCGATGTGATGCGTCGCGGGCCACCAGCTCTCCATTTGCTCAACGAAGACCGAGAAGGCGCGCTCGATGGGCGCTTTGACGTGAATGCTCTTAAACACTCTTAGATCGAGTTCTTCTGCCTGCTTTTGCATGACGACCTCCTTGCGTGGGTTTTCCTACGGTTTCCTGAAAGGCGCCAAGCGCCCGGGTCCACATTTGATCGAAGTGCGCGCGCAGCCGCGCCACGCCCTCTGGATCGAGTTGGTAAAGCCTGCGCGTGCCTGTTTTGGTATCGGTCACGAGCCCCACATCCTTCAGTACCTTGAGGTGCTGCGAAACAGCAGGACGCGTTACCGGCAGCATTCGCGCCAGTTCGTTCACGGCGATGGGCCCGGCAGAGAGCTTTTGAAAGATCGCCATCCGCGTAGAATCGGCGAGCGCATCGAGCCCGGCTTGAAGGTAAGCGTCCACTAACGGTAAGTTAACACGAACCGATATTCTGTCAAGAGAGATTTCTGCAATTCATTCGGCGCATGGCATCGAGCCCTGTTTACTTGCTCTCCGGCAGGGGCGGAAAGAGCGCCGGATCCCTGCGCTGGTGCACTGTCTGTTCAAAGCCATATGCATAACGAATCAGGGTCGCCTCGCTGAATGCGGGTCCGACAAAAGTGAGACCGGCCGGCAGCGTTCCGTGCGTAAATCCCATGGGAACCGTTATGGCCGGGAAGCCCGTCTGCGGTGAGAGGACCTGGCTGTTATCGCCGGCGGGACTGGACACATCGCCGACTTTGCGCGGCGCATTGCTCCACGTGGGATAAACGATGGCGTCGACATGCTGCTCACCCATGGCCGCGATAAGCGCATTGCGGAAGGCGATTTTCGGCGGGTCGTGGTAGACATCTGGGCATGGAGTGCGGCGATCGTCCGGCTTGGGCGGAGCGATGGCGCCGCGGATTTCGTCTCCGATGTAAGGAAGATAGAGGCCGCTGGCGACGATGGATTTCAGGTCGTGATAGGGTGCGCTGGGATGTTGCGCGAGGTAGGCGTTGAGGTCAGCCTCGAAGTCGCCGCACCAGAGATTCTCTTCAAGAGCCTTTTCATTTGGGATGGTGAAGTTGTCGACGATAATCGCGTCCTCGCGTTGCAGGGCCTTGATTGCCGCTTCGGTGAGTGCTTTGATTTCAGGATCAGTTTTCGCGGTGCTGAAGTATTCGCGATAAACGCCGATGCGCGCACCGCGCAGCCCATGGCGATCGAGCGATTGCGTGTAGTCGACGTGCGAGTGGTCAGCCGCGAGGGCGGTAACGGGATCGGCTGGATCGGGACCGGCAAGCACGGTAAGCAACGCGGCAGCGTCGGCGACAGAGCGCGCAATGGGACCGCCCACGTCATTGTGGGCGAACAGCGGAATGATCCCGGCTCGGCTCGTCAGCCCAATGGTCGGTCGGATACCGACAAGGTCGTTGTGCGATGAGGGGCCGCGAATGGAGTTACCGGTGTCCGTGCCGAGCCCGGATTCGCCAAGGCTGGCTGCAACCCCTGCTGCCGTTCCGCCGCTCGAGCCCGCGGGCACACGTGTGAGGTCGTAAGGATTGCGTGTGATTCCGGAGATCGAGCTTTCGGTGACGTAGGGACTGAAAGCCCACTCGGCCATGTTGGTCTTGGCCAGGATAATGGCGCCTGCGGCGCGCAGGCGTGCGACCATCGTGGCGTCACTTGCAGGCGCGAAGTCCTTCATCGCCAGAGAGCCGCCGGTGGTCTGCAGGTTGCGCGTGTCGTAGTTGTCTTTGATGAGAACAGCGATTCCGCCGAGTGGCGGGAGTGTATGCGTGGCCTTGAAATTGCGATCGCAGGCGTCAGCGTCGTCGAGCGCTTCGGGATTGAGGGTAACGATGGCATTGAGGCGCAGGCCGTTGATGGGCTTTTGGTCGTAAGCGGCAATGCGGCGCAGATAGGCCTCGACAACGGCGCGGCAAGTGGTGCGGCCATCGCGGATGGCCTGCTGGGTTTCCGCAATCGTGGCGCCAACAACGCTGAACGGCGAGGCCGACGATGGTGCCTGTGCAGGAGCGGCGGCCAAACCGAGAGCCAGAAGGGATGCGGCGACAGCACGGTGCGTGAGCATGGCGGTGACCATGGTTATAGCACGCGGGCAACCAGGCGCGAAGCCGATGCGGTACGACAGGAAAGGTGATTGATTCTTTCGCACTTAAGCAGAGAGATTCCGAAGCCGGGGAGGGCAACTCAGATTTCACGGGATCGCATCGTAGAGTGCAGGAAAAATCCCGACCCGGAGTGTGTATGAAACTCGCCCGAATTTCTACGCTGTTTGTGCAGGCTGCCGTTCCAGCGGTGCTCATTGTGCTGTTGTCTTATCCTGCGAGCCTGCTGGCTCAGTCGCCTGACGAACACATTGTGAGTTCGCAGACGCTGCAGCAGAATCTTCAGACCTCCAGCGCAGCGCGCCAGATCAACATCCAGACGCTGACGAATTTCATGAGCACGCCGACTGCCGAGAAAGCGATGCGGGATGCGAAGATCGATCCCGTACAGGTACAGAAGGCGATTCCCACGCTGTCCGACCACGAACTTGCTGACTTGTCCGCGCGCGCGACCGACACGCAGCAGAAATTTTCCGCCGGAGTTCTGGGTGTGGGCCTGCTTACGCTGATCATCATCGTTATTGCAGTCATCATCATCGTGGCGATAGTTCACTGACGTGCGAAGATCGGCATGGCCAGGATGTGCCTGGCTGATTCTGCTCGGTGCTGCCTCGGTTCTGTGGGCCGAGACGCCTCAAGCCCTCTGGATCGATGTGCCATTTGTGGCGCAGACGAGGGAGGGTTGCGGCGCCGCCTCTCTGTCGATGGTGATGCAGTACTGGGCTGGAAAGCAGTCGATGGCGGCTTCGGCCGACAGCGATGTGGCGCAGATCCAGCACGCTCTTTACGTTCCACGCGAGCATGGAATTCCGGCAGCAGCGATGGGAGAATATCTGCGACAACATGGTTTTCAAACATTCGCGTTCGCAGGCAAGTGGAGCGATCTCGAGGAACAAGTTGCCAAGGGGCGTCCGCTGATCGTGGCGCTTCGCCCGCAGGGGCAGAGCGAATTGCACTATGTTGTCATTGACGGTGTCGACTCCGCGCGCGGGCTGGTCACTATGAACGATCCTGCGGAGCGCAAGCTGCTGAGCGAGGAGCGTGCAAGATTCGAGAAAGAGTGGAGCGCTACGCACAATTGGACTCTGCTTGCAGTGCCGGCCGCGGACCAGCGCTAGCCGCCTTGAACGTCAGCCGAAAATTGTTCCTGATCGTAGCTCTGACGACGGCACTCGGGCTCCGCGCGACGGCACAGTGTGCCACGGGGGCTGCGAGCGATGCGAATGTGCATGCACTCTATGACCAACACAAATGGAGCCAGGTAATTGCTGCAGCGCAGACCATCTCGCAGCGCTCCGCGGATGAGAATTTTGAGTTGGGAATGTCGTTTGCCCACCTCGGTCACTGGGATGAGGCGCGTATAGCGCTCATGGCGGGTCGGCGAGTTTGCCCAGAGCAGAAGCGACTTCCGATTGAACTTGCGGGCGTTGCGTTTCAGCAGAAGAAATTCCCCGAGGCTGCCCGGTGGATTGAGAAGGCATTGCGCCTTGATCCGCACGACGCATATGCGAATGACTTCGCCGGCACGGTCTTTCTGCTGACCGGGAATCTCGATGCGGCGCTCAAATATTGGAATCGAATTCAAAAGCCTCAGATCAACGCGCTGAAGATTGATCCGCAGATTCGCGTGCAACGCCTGCTGCTGGAGCGGGCATTTGTGTTTTCACCGCAGGCGGAAATGCGGCAGGAAGCCTTCGAAGCGAGTGAGGCGCGCCTCGACGGGCTGGGAGTATTTCCCGCGTATAACCTCCGGCTGGATGCGCGGCAGGACGGGAAATTCGACGCGGAGTTCCATGCGATTGAGCGCGACGGATTTGGAAACGGATGGCTCCAGTCGCTGGTGTCGGTGTTTTCGGGGCTGCCCTACGAAACAATCTATCCGAGCTATTTCAACATCGGTGGATCGGCGGCAAACGTTGATTCACTGCTGCGATGGGATGCGCAGAAACGACGCGCATGGCTGTCACTGAGGTGGCCCATGCATTCTCTGCCGCAATGGCGTTCGGATGTTTCTGTCGATGGTCGCGATGAAAACTGGGCGATTCGCAATTCATTCACGGGAACAGCGCCTCTGGTTGGATCGTTCAAGCTGAAACGCGAGGTGGCGAATGGAACGGTCACATCAATCCGCAATGGCCGATTTGGATGGACATCGGGTGCCGAACTCTCGCATCGCACATACACCAACGTGGTAACCGGCTCCGCGCTGACAGCAGACCTGGTGGCGCCGGGGTACGAGTTGAAGCACTTGGCCAGCATGCATGCGACGTTGCTGGATGTGCCGGAGCATCGCTTCACGTTGAGCGCAACGGCTTCCTCGGAATTCGCACGCCTCTGGTCAAGCCCTCCTCATTTGTTCGAGAAACTACAAGGCGGAGCGACGATTCGATGGCTGCCACAGGCGGAAGGCGACAGGTACGAGTTCACACAGCGCGTGCGAGGTGGCGGGATCGCGGGAACCGAGCCAGTGGATGAGTTGTGGATGATCGGCGTTGAGCGAGACAACGATCTATGGCTGCGCGGTCATAACGGCACGCGCGACGGGCGCAAGGGCAGCTCGCCAATGACCGATCGATATTTCCTTTCGAATACGGATTTCTATCGCAGTTTGTGGGGCAACGGACTCATCAGCGTAAAAGCAGGGCCGTGGCTCGACATTGCCAGAACATCAGCACCCACGAGCGGGTTGGCGCCGCGCGAGTTGCTCGTGGACGTGGGCGCGGAGTTAAAGCTCTCGGTACTCGGAACCGGAGTCGTGCTCACCTACGGACGCGACCTGCGCGCGGGAAACAATGCTTTCTACGGATCGGCGATGCAGAAGTGAACTGGTGGCTCCGCCAGGTAATGCGATTTTCAAGCGGATCGTGCTACCATCTCGGCTAATGGCTGCGCTCGCAGCACAAAAATGGAGGTCCCCATGAGCCCATTGAATCGGCGCGATTTTCTGAAAACCACGATCGCGGCAGGCGCTGCCGCGAGTGTCGGCACGCTGCCGCTCCAGGCCGCCCGCCGCACTGCGACGGATGTGGTGACCCTGGGCAATTCAGGAATGAAAGTGACGCGGCTTGCCTTCGGCACCGGCAGCAACAACGGATACGTGCAGGCGACGCTGGGGCAGAAGGAATTCTCGCGGCTGATTGCCTTCGCCTACGATCACGGCATTCGTTTTTTTGAGACGGCCGAGGCGTATCAGACGCCGGGGATGCTCGGCGAGGCGCTCAAGCCGTATCCGCGCGACAGCTACCAGTTGATGCACAAGGTGACAACCGATCGGGGTGCCGATCCGATGAAACGATTTGACGACCTGCGTCGAATTTCACAGACGGAGTACTTCGACATCATGCTCCTGCATTATCAGCACACCGATAACTGGATGGCGGAGACCAAGCATTGGCAGGACGGAATGCTTGAGGCGCAGTCGAAGAAGATCATCAGGACGCGGGGAGCTTCGGTGCATGGGTTGCCGGCCTTGCGGCAGGTGCCGGGCAACAAGTTCCTTGAAGTCGCGATGATTCGCATGAACCACAATGGCACGCGCATGGATGGGCCGATTCCCGACGGCCCTGAGCGTGGCGATGTTTCCGAAGTGGTGGCGCACGTAAGGCAGGTAAAGAGCGAGGGCATGGGCGTTATCAGCATGAAGCTCTGCGGCGACGGTACCTTCACGAAGCACGAAGATCGCCAGGCCGCGATGCGATTCGCATTCCAGAACGCGGGTATCGATTGCGCGACCGTGGGCTTCAAGAGCACGCAGGAGATCGACGAAGCCATTGACAACATGAACCTGGCGCTGGCGTAACGGAGCACTCGCGTGGGAACTGCGCGCGGAAAGCTGAACAAACAATTTACGGCGACACTCGAAAAAAGTGCCAGCAAGGGCGGATGGACGTACGTGATCTGGCCGCATTCGGTTGAGTTCTTCGCAACGCGAGGGCTCGTCAAGGTGCGCGGTACGGTTGATGGCATCCCGTTCCAGAGTTCGTTCATGGCGCTCGGCGACGGCCGGCACAAACTCCCGGTAAAAGAGGAGGTTCGCCGCAAGATAGGCAAGAGTGTCGGCGACAGCGTGCGTGTCGTGCTCGAAGAACGACTTTAGAAGCTTGAAGTGCAGAAAAGGTGGCTTCCGCAAAGCGAATGTCCTCGCGTTGTTTTTGAAGACAACCGATTGTTGACGAGCATTGGTTTAGGCGAGTAATTTCCTTCGGGTACGAAAACACCCTTCCCCGGAGGACCAGAATGAGCACCCTTTCCAGACGAAAATTCTTTTCCTACTCGCTCGGTGCGGCAGCGGCCGGCGTCGCCGCACCGAGCCTGTTGCAATCAGCGCATGCTGCGGCTCCGATTCCGACGCCGGAATCGCTGAATGCCAATACATATCAGCAGGCTATCGAGGCTGCGATCCAATTCCAGAACCAGATGATGGATGTGTATGCCACCGGCAAGACAGTGCGGTTGATTCAGAGTTATGCGGATCAGTCAGGACTGGAATCGACCGCTTTCACGTATGACAACGCGGTCTCAATTCACGCATACCTGCTGCACGGTTCGGCCGACTCGCGGGCGCGAGCTGAGATTTTGGGGCAGGGATTGATTTATGCGCAGGCCAACAATTTCCCGTTCAACGACGGTCGGTTCGCGCAAGCCTACTTCGTGAATGCTCCATCGAGCGACGGTGTCTATGTAACGCCGGCGGCATTTCCGTTCTACTTTTACACCAGCGCAGTGGGCGACCAGGCGTGGGCGGGAATGGCGCTGGCGCAACTTTATCGACGCACCGGCAACGCGAGTTTCCTGACTGCTGCATTGAACGCCGGCAACTGGATCGTGAACAACACCTACAGCACGCTGGCGCCGGGAGGATTCTCATTCGGGACGAACATTAACCAGTTCAACCAGTCTGTACCGTCGGGGAACGGCAAGTCCACGGAGCACAACATCGACACGTACGCGTTTTTCACGATGCTTGATGCCTTGACGAATCATGGATCGGCGGCGAATGGAATGACATGGTCGGCACTCGCGGCGCATGCGCTTGGCTTTGTGATCGCGATGTGGGATCCGGCGGGGCCATTTTTCTGGACCGGGACCGCAGGCGCAACGTCGTCTGCAATCAATTACTATCCCATTCCCGAGGATTGCCAGACATGGTCGTACCTCGCGATGCTCAACAGGCAATATGCGGGATCGATCGATTGGGCGCTCAAGAATCTGCAGCCGACGGACACGTCTTCGTCGCCGCAATCGAGCTTGACGGGTAGCGAATCTTTCACCGGAATGACGTTTGACTCGGCGAGCCTGAACACGACCTTTGCGGATCCAAATGCAGTGTGGCTGGAAGGGACGGCTCACACGATTGCGGCACTCATCGCCCGGACCGGGGCGGAGGTGGGCAAGGCGCGCGTGATGGATTGGCAGACGGCGCTCAGGCTTGTGAACACCTGCGACACGGCGCAGGCAGAGCCGGGAGCAAGCCAGACGGTGAACGGAATTCCGATTTCCCTGGGCAGCGGAATCGTAGCGGCGACGAGTCTCTTGGATACGGGCTTCGGCTACACCTATGGAACGTCAAAGCATATCGGCGCTACCGGCTGGTACCTCATTGCCACGCAGGGTGGAAATCCCTTCCAACTCGGCTATACGAGTTGAATCTGACTAAAGGTTGGTTTACCGGCCCGCGTTCATTGGCGCGGGCCGCACTGTCTGTGGGCATCCACGTCATTGCACGCTTATCACCATTGGGAAATTAAAGTGGATCATCGCAACCGCAGTGGTCTCTATTGATTAGTGTTTGTTGTTAAAGTATCAATCGCGCATCGCTCGGGAGGGTAGACGCCCCGCCTGATCGCATTGCGTGAATCTGTTCCTGAAACAGAATCTCCAGGTGGCTCAACGTTTGGGTCGGAACCTAACCGGTGAACCGATGGAAATCATGAATCATGTGCATCTGGTCAAAGTATCCAAGCTCATGAGCGATCTGTGCCCAGGATTTTTGCGAATAGCGCGCTTTCGAGTCGAGCGCGGCTTCAAAACGAACGATGCGTGAGAACAGTTTCGGTTGCACTCCTACCTGCTCGAAGGATCGTCGTTCAAACTGACGCAAACCGAGGCCTGCGCTGACCGCCAGGTTTGCAATTGGCAATGAGCCGGCGCGGCTAACAATCTGCCGCGCGATTCCCGAAATCCCCTCCACGCCGCGCAGTTTCATGCTGCGTTGCAATAGAAACTGGTCGACAATGCGGACGCGTTCTTCGAGAGACTCGCATTCTCCGAGGCGTTGATGCAAGTTCGATACGACGGGGCCCAGCGCGCCGCGCGCATCGTAGTTCCGATCCGTCAATTCGCGCATGGGAAGCGAGAACAGCCGATGCAATCCGTCAGGTTGAAACAAGATCACGAAGCACTGCAGCGTTCCCTGAATGCGCAGTTCAGCGTTGGACTGCGTCTGCGCGCCGACGATTAGGACATCGGGAGAAGTCGCGACGTACCGGTTTCCTACGAAGACCTTGATGCGGTCGCCGAAGATAAACTCCAGCAACGGTGCGGCACGTGCATGTACAGGATGCACGACGACTTCATCGCGGATCCGGGCGTCGCGCTGACTGTAGAATCGAACGAATTGTTCAAGCCCGGGAGCAGGCCTGATGAACCGGATGCGATGCATGGCAGTGGAGATTACCACATTGAATGTTGCAAGTGCCCCATAAAATTCTGACGAAACACGAGTATCGCGGCCTCCTAGCTTGGTGCTATCGGGCGAGCCAGATGACGAAGTGGTGCCATGCCACACTTGGGCCGATGAGATTTGCGCGTACCGGGCCGGACGCGAACATGGCAACCGCCAATCCCCACGTAAGCGGGCGAACGCGCCGCATCAGAACGTAGTCCCGCCCCACCGCAGCCAGCAGGAACATGGAGATGGGTATCATGATGATCGCCGGTTGCCTTAAGTTCGCAAGCATTGCAGTGTGACCGATGAAATGTGCAAGCGGCGCACCCATCAGCGCGATGTTTGCAAAGAGCATCAGTCGTTTATGGATCTCCGGCTTGCGTCGATACGCAATCGCCGTCCCGGCAAGTATCGCGAATATCGGCAAATCGGTCAGGGGAAATATCGAAGCGTTTTGCGGGTCAATATATTCGCCATGCGGTTGGGCGTCGATCTTGAGGTCGCCACTCAGATCGAAGCCGCGGCGAACCATCGAGATTGTCGACCAATAGCCCAGAGGGATATCAGCAACAGAAGGAAGATCCCGGTAATTCCCAGGCGCCGGTGGGTTGCAATGCGGCCAGAGGCAACGAGCCTGCTCTGCACCAGGAAGAGCACGAGCCATGCAAGAAGCACGATGCCGTGAGCCGCGGCAAGCATAGACAATGGCGCGCGTCGGCCGGCGGGATTGGCAATGGAGGGCACGAACCCCGCGAGGGAAATGGCGATCATTGAAGATGCCAGAACGGTGAAAAAATATCGATCCACTGCAGAGCCCTTCTGCAGATTTTCGGGATTGTGAACCGAAACCGTTGCCATCCGACGGTGCCCCTCCAACAACAAGTCGGAGTCTAGGCAGATACGCAGGGGGCGGGATAGTAAGAATGCGACATGCCGTAGTGGTTGATGATCCGGCGCCAGCACTTGACTCCCGCGGGCTGCCGGGTTAGCGTGAAGCTACACGGGAAAGGAGGTTGATCCAGCCTATGCAAAATGACTGTTCCAGTAGTTTCTTACGTGAGGTGACTGAGGCCTAGGGCATCGCGCCCAAGACCCCAGATTTGCCCCGGCGGTTCAGAATTTGCCAGCCGGGTCACTGGCACTCGCGGCAGCGCGATGGCCTTAGTCCAATCCCAACAGTTTACCGATGAAGAATCCCCGCATAAACAGCGGGGATTTTTCTTTGTCACCGTGGGCGCGTCCTCTGCAAGTTGCTAATGAAATAAAAATCTCGGGCGTCGTGATATTCCCCGCAATATCAGTTGAACCGAGCCGGGTGATTACCCGAACGGGAGAGTTGTATCTCCGTGCGACGTTCGGGCAATGGGGCGGGAATCGCGCCTCCGCTATGGTTGTTGTGTGGAGGGAAGTTCAATGCAAGCTCATAAAAATATCGCGTATCGTCTGGCTTTCGAAACGGCCACCCTGGAGTTGGAACTGATTCAAGGGGCAATGAAGAAAATGCAACAGCTCATAGAAAACCAATTGCACTCCGACACCGCGTTGCCTATCCCCGGATTCTTTCCTCCAGTTGCCCCGTAGTCGCAAAGCCCCGGATACAGCTCAATCGTTGTTATCTTCGTAGTCCCACTCGTCCGGTTGGTGAACTACGGATTTGCGACCACGCGAATGTGCGCCATCATGCCGCCATCCTGGTGCTCGCCGATATGGCAGTGGTAGACGAAATCGCCGATCTCTGAAAAGGGAATTGAGACCAGGACCGGCGTCACCTTGCAGGTGCCGTCGCGCCACTTCATGATCGACCCGTCACACGAGGGGCTTCCGCTGGGCAGCGGCACGTTGTCCATCATGGCTCCGCCATCGCCGACGGGCGCGCCTTTCGACAGAACAAGAAATTTGGTCTGGTGCATGTGGAAGTTGTGCGCTTCGCCAGCGACGTTCACCAATTCCCACAGTTCCGTCGCGGTCTGGTTGCCGGGCGCAAGCGGAAGACAAACGTTGATGTATGCGGGATTGAATGGCGTGATGTCTTCGAATGTGCCGGGAACCGGATTGCCCTGCGCGTCAACCTCTTCGTAGCCGAGTCCGAAACCGTCGGGATTGGAAGTGGGAACTCCGAAAAATACTCGGCGGTGATGACCTTGCGGCAGCGGGGCGCAATTGGGCGATGCGATAGACGCTACCGGTTTGGATTGGGCGGCGAGCCGCGGTGCGAATTGCTGGATCTGCGGCGCGCTGAGAGCTTGCACTTGTTGGGTTGCCACGCTACCGAGAGGGATTGGCAGGGCGTTTCTTTTGCCGGCGGCAATCTGCTTTGCATCGGCAACCGGAATTGATTCGCTCATTCCGGGATACATGGCTTTCGCAGGGCCACCCAGAACACCGCCTGCGGAGAGCGCGGTTGACGTTGCTGGTTTCACGTTGAGCGCGTTGACGCCATTTGAGCTGTTTCCTGAAAGCACCAGATGTGCGATTTTTGCCGCGGGCCAGTCATCGCCTGCGGGGCCGGTATTGATGTCGGTTGTGAGGAATGTCGCGGACGTGAGATGTCCCGGCTGGAATGATCCGAGGAAGATGTCTGCGCGAGAACTCGGATACATGACCATGTGCGTTGCGCACACGGGCTCAGACAAGCGATGCGGCTGCTTCGGGCCCGGGCACGGAATCGCCTTGAAACGCCCGCCAGTCCCCATTCGTGTCACATCTGTTCCGGCAGTCGGTGCGAGCGCGACACCATCGAGCGAGAGCACCTGGAAGATGACCGGCGCATGATTCTTGTCGTTCTGGATGGTGAAGTCATACGCGCGGCTCGCGGCGCCATTGAGCATTCTCCATACCTCGCCGTTCTTGCTATCGACGTTGAGTGTCGGATAAACCTCGCCGTTAACCGAGAAGAACCATTTGCCGCCGGCATAGTTGGGTCCGGGGTCGGATGCTTGTGTGCTGAGATTCGCGCCGTCGCAAGAGCCATTGCGAACTTCCCCCTTCTGCGGGAGCGGAGCGCAGAACTCCGAATCCTCCTGGTCTTGCGCGTCGCCGTTAGGAAGGACCTGCATGTCGCGAATGTCCATATAGCGGACAGAGAAATTAGGCGGCAGGGTGAAATTGTTTGTCGTCGAAGCTTCGTCCTGGATGGAACCGATCGTGAGGATCCCTTCAAGGCCCTCTGAAATCTGGTTGACGCCAAGGCCATGCACGTGGGGATGAAAGTAATACATTCCCGAAGGATGATTTGTGGGAATGTAGATGTCGTATTGGATTGGCTGATCGGTCGCAGTAAGGTCAGGATCGAGCATGGGCGGCAGTTTTCCCGATGGATACCCGACGACATACACATAGTCGCCATAGGTCGGGTCGGAGGCGTCGGCTCTGCGCGGTTCCACGATGAGGCCATGGGTGTGAATGTTGGTGGGATTGGCCATCAGCATCTCGTTCATCATCGCGTCAGGGCCATGCGCATATTCAGCATCAGCGGGGGCCGGAGGCAGGTGATTCACAAGCTTCATGCGCAAATGATCGCCGGGCTGCAACTGCAGAACAACGCCAGCATACGAGGCCACGGTGCTGGTATCGGCAGGACATTGATCCTGAACGGCGACAGAAGTCTGGCAAACCTCGTAGACCCATGCAGTGGGACTGAATGTCCCCAGATGGATGGTGTCGGGACGGGCGATGAGGAGAAGATCCAGCAGGTGATTGCTGCTTGAAAAACTTGGCGGGTTATTAAAGACGGGTGAACCAGGCTGAGAAAGGCAGACCAAGGGACCGGCACAGAGGACGGCCGTCAATATCTTGCGAATCATTTGTCTTAGACCTCGTAAACATTTCGACTCCCGTTTTTCGATGCAATCGTATTGATTCGAGTTGGTCCGTAGGAGTCGCGCCAACCAACGCTCTCTGCGTTGCAAGCATCTGACGTGATGTCTACGCAGCCCCACTGCAAATTCGACAAGAAAAGGGAGTCTCATGCCGGAAGCAAAAGCCCAGAGTCAGAATTCGAATCAGAAGAACGATAAGGCCATCCAGGAGCTGATCAACGCGCTCAACGAGGATCTCGCGCGCGAGTATCAGGCGATCATCGCCTACACCGTGTACAGCAACGTATTGAAGGGCGCGCAATGGATGAACATTGCAAGCGAACTCAAGCTTCACGCCGCCGAGGAATTGCAGCACGCGCTCATCATTGCCGATCAGATCGACTATCTCGGCGGGATGCCGACTGCAACGCCGAAGGAAGTGAAGCTCTCTGAGAAGCCGGAAGAGATGCTCCGTTTTGATCTCGACAACGAGACAGTGACCATCAAGAACTACCGCGAACGCGTGAAACAGGCCGAGGCGCTTGGCCACTACGCGCTGTCTGAGCAACTCCGATCAATCATCATGCAGGAGCAGGAACACCAGCACGACCTTGCCACAGCCCTCGGCATCGATGTGCCAAAGGTGCTGGGACAGGGCGCGTAGCCGCTCGCCTGCTCCTCTGTTCCAGCACTATCGTCAGGATCGCTTGCGTGCGGCTTCTTCGTATACGAAGACATATTCGCGGGCGGGCTTGTCCCAACTGAAATTCTGCGCCATGCCGTTCTGCATCAATTGCGACCACTGTTTCTTGTCATAGAACTCGACGAGTGCGCGATCGATGGTATCGAGCAGTGCCTGCGCTTCATAAGGCTCGAATTTGAAACCGGTGCCACTATTGAGGCCTGGATTCCATTCTTCAACAGTGTCGTCGAGTCCACCCGTCGCGCGCACCACCGGCACGGTTCCGTATTTGAGCGCATAAATCTGGTTCAGACCGCATGGCTCGAATCGGCTTGGCATCAGAAGAATGTCGGAGCCTGCCTCCACCTTATGCGCAAGGGCATCGTCATAGCGGATCTGCACGGCGAAACGGCCGGGGTTGGCGTAGGCGAAGTCGCGAAAGAATTTCTCGTAATAGGGCTCGCCGGTCCCCAGCGCGACAACCGCAACCTCGCGCTCTGCGAGCCGCCCCGCGATCTTCTCCAGTAAATCGAAACCCTTCTGCGAGGCAAACCGCGAGCAGATTCCAATCACCGGAGTCTCCTCCGGCGCTTCCAGTCCGAAGGCGTGCAGCAGGTCTTTCCGGCAATCCCGCTTGCCCGCCAGATCGGCGGGCGTGTAATGCGCGGCGAGGTTGCCGTCCGTAGCCGGATCCCATTCCGTGTAATCAACGCCATTCAGGATTCCATGGAGGTCGGCGCTTCGCCTGCGCAATGCTCCGTCGAGGCCGTTGCCGAATTCCGGCGTCTGAATCTCTTCGGCGTATTTGGGGCTCACCGTGGTGAGCGCGTCGGCGTACACAATTCCGCCTTTCAAAAAATTGAAAGTGTTGTAGTGTTCCAGCTTGTCGTAGGTGAAGATCTCCCACGGCAGCAACAGTTGTTCCGTAGTCGATGGCGGAAACCAGCCCTGGTATCCCGCGTTGTGAATAGTGAGGACCGAAGCGCACTCTTTTAGAACCGGGTCGGCGCTGTACACGGTGCGCAGCAGCACTGGAATCAGCGCCGCCTGCCAGTCGTGCACGTGAAAAACGTCGGGCACCCCGATCAGCTTCGTAGCCTCCAGCACAGCCCGGCAGAACAATCCAAAGCGCTCCGCGTTGTCTCCATAGCTGTCGCCGTTGTTTCCATAAAGTCCTTGTCTATCAAACATCTCCGGGCAGTCTACAAAGTAAAACTTCACTCCATCGCGCTCCCCGCCATCCACGATTTCCACGAAGCGATTGCTGTGCGGAAAAGGAATCGTAATGGAAGGGATACGGCACTTTACGTCGCTCCCAAGCTGCGAGCGAACTGTAGCGTAAAGAGGTAGATAGACCGTGACTTCGTGACCCAGCTTTAGGATTTGCCTGGGCAAAGCACCCACCACGTCGGCCAGGCCGCCCGATTTTGCAAACGGCACGGCCTCTGACGCGGCAAAAACAATCTGCATCGTTCATCTCCTTGCGGTCCACGGCATCGCCGGATCATCGAGCGCACCGACAAGTTCCCACGGTCCGCAGCCAACCGCCAAGTTTACACGCTTCACTTTGACGCTTTGATTCGATGCGAGGATTCCGCATCGCTGCGTGCGGCACGATCATCTCTCACTCATGCCGAAGCCACCTGCTGACTCTGATGTTGTCGACGAGGTCCAGGTTCCCCAAGCCGGCGCTCGCGAGGCGCTACTCGATAACCCGATATTGAATGCGCTTCTAACGGATCACAGTTCGCTGGCGCTGGGCGAAGGGCCGGCTCGCCGCTACCCGGCAGCTATTGGACCACTGGCTGGTGCGCCTGACCAGTCGCCCGCCAGCTACGATGCGCTGCGGCACCTCGCAGGCTCCGGCGGCTTGATCGGACTTTTCCTGCACGATCCTCCGGCACTCCCGGCAGGCTGGAGCCTGTTTCGCGGCGGAATTCTGACCCAGATGATTTGCCGCGAGCCGAACCTCGATGCTGCGGGCGCGCTTCAAGAAGGTATGACCTTGCGCAGACTCAGCGTCGCCGATGTGCCGGCAATGATGGAACTGGCTAAGCTGACCGAACCAGGTCCCTTCCGCGAGAGAACCTTCGAGCTGGGAAACTTCTACGGCATCTTTGCCGTCGAGCGGTTGCTGGCGATGGCAGGGCAGCGCATGCGCGTTCCGGGATTCGTCGAAGTCAGCGCGGTCTGCACACATCCCGACGCGCGCGGACGAGGCTATGCCGGTGTGGTGATGCGCAAAGTCATGCGCGACATCATCGATGAGGGCCAGACCGCGTTTCTGCATGCCTTCGACGACAATCCCGCCGTGCGCCTCTATCAGAAACTCGGCTTCACGCATCGCCGCAGCTTCCACCTCGCCGTGATCCGGAATGAGGAGTGACGGAGTTGATTTTGCAGCTTGCTGGAGTGACGAGTACTCGGTCAGACCCGTCCGCAGCTTTGGCTGATTTACAAATACTGATGGGAGAGTTGCGAATGGGAGAAGAGCACAGCGCAGCCCTGAATTATCGCCTAACCGTAGCTTCCGAGTTGCTGGTCACTCGACCGCTTCGACTCATTTTTTGAAAGGGCACGACTCGGGGTCTCCCAATTTCCAGCCAGGTGTCGGGGTCAGTTCAGTCCGACGCGGCGCACCAAATCCTGAAAGCGCGGATCGCCGCGTAGAGAATCATACGGCGGGAATACCTTAAGGTAGATCATAATGTTGGACTGTTCCTTGTAGGCGCGCTCAAACCACGCGAATGCCTCATCGTTGTCGCCGAGTCCCGCATAAGCGGTCACAAAGGCGCCAGCAGGGACGTAACCGGTCTGCTGGCGCCTTTTCAATTCTCCGAGGAGCCGAAGTGCATCAGGTCGTCGCCCCGCATCGGCATACGCCCAGACCAGCGCGCCGATAACCCCCGGGCTGCGATCGGAAATAGCAGCGGCCTCCTCCATCACGGGGATTGCCTCTTCGGCCTGATGGTTGCAAATGAGCGCCCACCCAAGAGGCATGAGGGGCATTCTGTCGTGTGGCCTTACCGCCAGGACATTTTGGAACTCGCGTATGGCCTCATCGTAGCGACGCGCGTTCAACAAAGTCCACGCGATGGTATGGCCGGAAATTCCGAGAGGGTCAAGATCGCGGGCACGGCGAGCCCACGCCAGCGCCTCCTCTGTACGTCCATGGCACAACAGCCAGTCAGAGAGCCCGACGTGCGCGGCGGCATCGTTCGGATTCAAACCGAGGGCGCGCCTGTATTCAGCCTCGGCCTCGGCCCACTTCCACTGCCTCATGTAGATGTTTGCCAGCTCAACGTGTGCGTCCGCGAGCTCTGGATCTAACTCGAGCGCCTTTTCCGCGGCGCTGATCACCTTGGGACGCGTTTCAGCGGGAGAAGCGCCAACAAAAACTGTGCCGAGGTTCGCGTAGGCGCCCGCCAGGCCGACGTAGGACGGCGCGAAGGTCGGATCCTTCCTGATCGCTTCGTCAAACCAGGCAATCTGTTTTTCGACCTCCGCCTTGCTGTTGCCTTTGGCGGCCAGTCCCTTGAGATAGCTCTCATAGACTTCCGGCGAAACAGAACGGGCGGTGACAAGCCTGGCGCGCTCATCGCCGGTGACAGTAACCTCCACTTTTTGGGCGATGGATTGTGCTACGTCGCTTTCCAGGGTGAGGGCGTCACCGAACTCTCGATCGTAGGACTCAGACCAGAAGTGCTCGTCGGTTGACCCACGAATTAGCTGTGCGTGCACCCGTATCCTGTTGCCGTCCCGAATCACAGATCCTTCGACGAGAGCATCCACCCCAAGTTGGCGAGCGATCTCCGGCGCCGAGAGGTGGGTGTCCTTGAATTGCATCACCGACGTGCGGGAAATAACACGCAGGCCTCGGATCATCGCTAGACGCCCGATCACTTCCTCGGTCATGCCGTCGGCTAAATATTCCTGTGCGGGATCGCCGGAAAGGTTCTTCAGAGGAAGTACGGCGATGGAGGTGATTTTGGGCGCTTTCGCATCAGCTGGGCGGCTCCGGGTGAGGATGTACGCTGTGCCTGCGATCAATGCAAGCAAAGACACTGCTCCAGCAATAAGCCACTTGCGGGCATGCCAATTCCTCTGTCCTTGAACGATTGCGGCAACAGGCACTTTCCCAGCCGATTGATCCTGCTGCTCGTCCACCGGGCGAAGACTTGCGGGCGGTGACGAGCCATCGGGCGCCGAAGCGATATTCTGCCCGTTCGTGGGGAATACTTCGGCGCTGGGTGTGGCCGTCCGGTTTCCTTCTTCGAGCGGAGTGACCGGCGCAATGAACCGGTATCCCCGGGTCGGCACCGTTTCAATGATCTTCGAATCCCTGCTGCTGTCCCCCAGTTCCCGCCTCAGAATCGCGATCGTTCGTGTGAGCGTATTCTCCTCGACGAAGCTATTAGGCCAGACGCTCTCCAGCAGTTCTCGTTTGTCCACCAGATGTCCCGCCCGCCTGACGAGCAGCGTCAGCACCCGCAAGGCCTTTGGCTCCAGTGCGATGCGCTGTCCGCTGCGGCTGAGGCAAAACTCTCCCTCACTCAGCTCAAAATCCAGGAAACGGTAGCTCGGCATGGCTGTCCACAGAACCCTCAGGAAACCCTCACGAAAGCATAGCCGGAAAACAACGACTTTCGCGCCCCATGCCACAACAATGTCGCTTACCACTGGCCGAAGGTAGTGGGAAATCAGGAGGAAACACAAATGAAGAGGATGCTTGGTGGCGCGAGGAAATGGATTTTTGGCCTATGTATGTTGATGTCAACTCTGCTGGTCGGGTCGACTGTCGCAAAAGCCGATCCAGTACTGGATTGGAACGTAATAGCGATCAATACAGCCGTCGCGAATGGCCAGAACCCCTTCGCCCAGGCGCGAGATGCAGCGATTGTGCAACTCGCTGTCTTTGAAGCCGTCAACGCCGTCACTGGCGACTATCGACCGTATATCGGGGGCATAGACGCGCCTCGCGGCGCCTCAGCCGACGCCGCAGCCATCGAGGCTGCATATCGGGTGCTCATCACCTATTTCCCAGGCAGCACGTCACTCGACGCTGCTCGCGCAAGCTCGCTGGCGTCGATACCTGACGGCAACGCCAAGATTGGCGGCATCGCAACGGGCGACGCCGCAGCCAATGCCCTGATCGCTCTTCGTGCCAACGACGGCTCGTCGCCGGCGCAATTCAAGACACCCGGTCCACTTGTTCCAGGCGAATGGCAGGCTACACCGAGTTGTCCAATTGTGAATGGAGTCGCGTCGGGAATCGCCTTTCAATGGCAGAACGTAACCCCGTTCGGTATCCGGAGCGCGAAGGAGTTTCTGCTCGGCCCCCCACCAGCCCTCAGGAGCAACGAATACGCGAAGACGTATAACGAAGTGATGACGGTGGGAAGCATCGACAGCACCGATAGGCCACCGGATCGGTCAGATGTCGCAACCTACTACGCGGCCACCTCGCCAACCCAGGTATTCAATCAGGCCGCAAGGCAGATCGCGCAGGAGCAGAGGCGTTCGCTGTCAGAGAATGCCCGGGCTTTTGCCCTGATCAACATGGCGATCAGTGACAGCCTGGTCTCTGCGTTCTTCAACAAATACCACTACAACTTCTGGCGCCCTGAAACCGCGATCCATGCGGGTGACACGGACGGCAACCCGAAAACCGAAGCCGATCCGGACTTCGTGCCTTTCATCGTGACCCCATGTTTCCCGAGCTATCCTTCAAACCATGGCAGCGCAGCCAATGCTGCAGCCGCGGTCATGAGACGTCTGTACGGCGAAGGTGGACATTCGATGACGCTGTCAAACCCCGCCGTGCCCGCCATCGTCCTGCAATACACCTCGTTCAAGGAGATTACCAACGACATCAGCGACGCTCGTGTTTATGGCGGCATCCATTTTCGAACCGACCAGGACGCAGGTGCGGTGCTGGGGTTGGCTATTGGCAAAGAAGTCTACAAGCACAACCTGCGTCCGGTGCACGATGACGACCGGGATGATGACCACGGCGATGACTGAGTGATCAGGTCGAAAACGATTCACCATTCGCGTCATGCGGTACGGCGATTGTGCGGTCACTTTGCCCGAAGGCGAGACCGCACATGGTCCCGAAGTTTGCCCTCCAGAGCCAGGACGACCCATCCGGAGAACGTCGGGACCGCGCCCATTCAGCTACCATCGACTCGTGCCGCCTAAATCCAGGCTCGGACAGAATTTTCTCCGCGATCCGCAGGCGATTCGCCGCATCGTCGCGGCGCTCGGTGATTGTGGCGGCCGCACCGTCGTCGAGATTGGCCCGGGAATGGGAGCGATCACGCGGGAACTTGCTGCGAAGGCTGGAAAGGTGCTGGCGCTTGAAGTTGATCGCGAGCTTGCCGCGAGCCTATCTGCAGAGTTCGCCAAGGGCTCTGCAGAGCGCATTGGTGCTGGATCCAATGTGGAGATTGAGACAGTCGATGTGCTCGCATTCGATTTTGCGGCTGCTTCCGTTGCAGCAGGTGAGCGGCTCATCGTCGCCGGCAATTTGCCGTATTACATCACCTCTCCCATTTTGCTCAAGCTGGCTGAAAATGTCGCGGTACTGGATCGCGCCGTGCTGATGGTGCAGCGCGAAGTCGCCGATCGTGTCACGGCCGCGCCGGGTTCGCGCGACTATGGGCTGCTTTCGGTTACCGTGCAGATGCATGGTCCCGTGGAGCCGCTGTTTACTCTGCCGCCGAGCGCCTTCTCGCCGCCGCCGGAAGTGCATTCCACCGTATTTCGCTGGCGATTCGCACCGCGCTTCGAGGAGCTTGGGGTAAGCAGGCAAGAGTTTCTCGGGTTTATGCGGCAGGTTTTTGCCTTGAAACGCAAGACGCTGGCCAATAATCTGCGTGCCGCGGGCATCGAGAGCGCGGACGCCACCTCTGCACTATCTGGTGCGGGGATTGACCTGAAAGCTCGCGCCGAGTCTCAATCGATTGAAGCTCTGGCCCGGTTGTGGAAGTGTCTTAAAAAAGCCGGGGCCACTCCGTCCAGCGAAGTGGCCCCGACAAAAACATTCGAAGATCAGTGATGTCCGCCGCCGCCCCCACCGCCGCTGACGTGTCCACCACCCCCACCGCCGCCGCTGCTGACGTGTGGGCTGCCTCCGCCTCCGCCACCACCGCTCGGGCGAGCTCCACCACCACCGCTGGGTGCGCGACTGGCAGCCGGTGCACGGTAGCCTCCTCCCGGAGCAGCCGGTGCGCGGTAGCCTCCCGGAGCGGCCGGTGCAATCCAACCGCCGGAACGGCCGGCTGAGTATGGCGAGTTTGCAGACGGCGCGTATGGGGATCCTCCACCTGATGTGCCTGAATACGCGTAGCCATGCACGCTGTAACCCGGACCTAAAGAAGTTGACCGGTTGAATCCCGAAGCTGACGATGGGCCATAAACCGGCCGGGGCGCCAGAGGCCTGAGCGGCTCAATGGTGCTACCGGCAATGGTGACCGGCCTGCCGACCACGCGCACTGGGTTTGCCGCGGGAGAACTGGGAATCCGGTTCACTGCAATCACTGGATTGCCCTGAACGAATCCACCACGCCGGACGGGCTCGTTCGGTGGATGAACCGGCCCTCCGTGCGGACGGTGCGGCGGTTGATAGCGAGCAGGACGATTGCCGATATTTCCAACCCATCCACCGGTTGTCCACCAGGGATAGCCGTAACCGGGCATCCAGCCCCAGCCGAAGTCGTCGTAGTAGTTCCAGTACCCACTTGTATAGGGGAGGTATCCCCATTGCTCGCAGGAGACCCAAATGTAGCCGAACTGCGGCGTCGATACCCAGTTGCCGCAGCCGTAAGGATCCCAACTTCCCGAAGAGGCTTCATTGGGTGACCACACGTATCCCTGTCCAGGAACGTTGTACCAATTGCCATTGGCATCCAGGTCACTCCACGCGGGGTTGTTGCTGTTCGGCACGCTTCCGCTCGCAGCGGTCCTGGCAGCTTCCTGCGTGGTCAAATCCTGATCGCGGTCGGCATTCCAGGCGTCCCAGGAATCCGGTTCAATGGTCTCGGCGAGATTGTAGAGATTGGGATCGGCCGCGTTGAGTGCGACGCTTTCGCCACCGTGCAGGTCGAGCGAAAGGGTATTGCCACGGTCGATGTGAGCATTGCCCGCGAAAACGGCAACTTCGCCGGGAAGGTTATCAAGACTGACGCGGAGCACGGTGAATCCGCTGGTGGTAACTGCACTGTCACCGAAGCGGGCAACGGTGTGGTCCGCGGAGGAATCACCCTGCAACTCGAAGTAAGCCAACCCGCTCGTGAGCACCAATTCTGCCCTGGTTGCCCCTGCGTTCTGCCGCAGCACCGCGATTTTGAGCGAACTGTTGGGAGAGATGCGCACAATGCTTCCGTCATCCAACTGGATCTCTGCCCTGCCGTCCCCCTTGGCCGCGACTTCAGTCCCTTCGAAAAGAGGAGTGTTGGCCAGTGCCGGGTTCGCGAGAATCTGGTTGCCCTGGGAAAGCTGAACGTCCCCTTCCACATAACTCAATCGAGCAGCGCGCACATTCGGGGCCGGCTGTTGCTTCGGGTCCGGCTGCTGCGCAGGCAGGGTGACCGTCGACGCCAAAAGCAAAGCCAGCCCCAGAATTCCGGCTGCTGGCTTGAACTGAACCTTGCCTAATCGATTCATGGAGCCCCCACCCTTTCCCCTTCGCCTCCGATGAAAGAATCGCATCGCGAGGAGCCCACACCTATTCAGACCGCCGAATCACATGAAAAGTCGCGCCAAATTTCTCAATTAAAGCAGCTTCAGCTTCCTGAACGCTCGAGCAGCAAATGCGCTCGTTTCCTTACCCTTTCGAGCACATGGGGATCGTCTTCCAGGCGCTCAAGGATGTCACGAATCGCGCAAATCTGCTGCAGTCGGCCGTCGTCGGAGGCTTCGACTACGTACTGAATGGCTTTGTCGAGGCCGAGAGGATCGTGTTGCAGCAGTAGTTCGAGCCGTGCGCCTTCGATTAATGTCGAGCCGACGGCAACCAGCGATTCTCCCATGCCCTGAATCTGCTTGTTGGTGCTGTAGTTGAACTCGCACCCGCCCTCTCCGTCGGGCCCACTGTAGCTGATCTTCTTCCAACCTTGAAATGCGACTTTCAGGTGGCTCTCGCACTTGCCATGCAGAACGTGGGTGTCGCGCGCTTCTGAAAAAATGCGGCCGGCGAAATCGCTGTTTAGATTGACGTTACGGTCCACTTTGGCTGGCACGATCGTGTCTGGATCGTCCGTTGGTTTTGAACCGCCTTCCGCGTGGAAATGACCGCTGCCGTCAGGATGAAGCACGAGGGTCCAATTCGCTGGATAAAGTCCGGGGTTGGAGAAATCGACCTGGACCGTGGCGTCTGACTCTCCGCAAGCAGGGAGCGCAAGGAGAAGGGCCGCGACCAAGAGCCACGGAATCTTCATCGGCTACCTCCCTGAAGGGCCAGCGTCTGGGCGGTGTGCAAATGGCAGATCGCAATTGCCAACGCATCGGCGGCGTCGGGAGGTTCGGGAAGTTCAGGCAGGTTCAGGAGCCGGGCGACCATGAACTGAACCTGCTCCTTTTTTGCCAGTCCATAGCCCACAACTGACGACTTTATACTGAGCGGCGCGTATTCCGCCACGGGCAGGTTTCGTTGCGCAGCGGCCAGTAAAGCCACTCCTCGAACCTGGCCGAGTTTGAGGGCCGACTTGGCGTTGACGGAGTAGAAAACCTCTTCAATGGCAACCACATCGGGTTGCCAGCGGTCCAACTCCGTGCCGAGGGATTGGTGGACCTGGGCGAGCCTTGCGGGGAGTGACTTTGCCTTGGGAAGGCGGATTGCGCCTGCTGTTTTGCAGACGATTCGCGTCAACGGACCGGATTCATCCGAGTCCACGACGCCAAACCCGGTAATCTCGGTTCCACAATCGATGCCGAAGACGCGCATTTGCCTGCAAGTTTAAACCCAGAAGCCCTTCCATAGCTGTAGCTAAAGCATCCTGGAGGACAATGGGGCGCGGAGTAACTCGATCAAGTGCGAGCTGGCAGGGATCTCGCGCTTGAGATTCGGGCGCGTAGACAGGCCAGGTCCGCTCTAATCTGTTCGTTCCAACGGAGGTGACTGGGCAGGCTGCCCGCAATCACCTGATCGAAACTGGTGAGATGTCCCGCGTGCTCTGTGAGGAAGGTCTCGAGCCTCTCCTCGAGGCTGGCTGAAGCCGTGTTGGTGTGAATACAGATGGTCCAGAGCCCCGCCGGCCGCTCGACCGGCTCCCAGAGTTGCTGCGGTATCCAGAGGATTTTGTGGTGTGTGAAGGGCCGTCGGGCGAATCCGTCGGATAATGCGCCCATGCCTTCCGCGGCAAGGGCGCGCAAGGTATTGCGATCGAATCCGTGGCGGGGAGCAACAAACAGGCGTGGCCGAAGTCCATGTCCGCTCAGGATCGCGAGACCGGAGTGAATCCATTGCTGCTGAACGGACAAATCGACACCCGCGAATTCGGTCTCCTTGTGCAGGCTGAGTAGGGACGTGCCTCGACTCGCGCACAAGTGACGGTATCCGTGCATGGCGATCGTGGCGCCCGCTGCCTGCAACGAGCGCATGCGATCCCAGAACTCCGGATCGGGGACCTGTCGATTCAGATCGGGGTCCTGATTGTCAGGGACGACAGCGACAATTGGCGAGACGCCGTGGCGCGCGAGGATCGACAGGAACCGTTCGCGCGGGTCCTGCGACATGGTCGGACAAAAATCGTCGAGGCGAATGAGGTATTGCGCCGGTCTGGGATTCATTGCAGGTGCCGGCGCTTCTGCTGGGCGATTATCAACCACTTCGGATCTGCGCCGAAATCCCGAAACATCGTGCTTACGTAATCTTGAATCACGCGCCGAGGGCGGCCACAATGCTGGCAGCCGTTGGAATAAGCGTATCGACCTTGGTGAATTTGAAGAGCTGCAGGACATTGGGGCTTGGCCCCACGACGACGACGCGAATGCCCTTGTTCCGACAGCTGATGAAATGGCTGACGATGGTTCCGAGGGCGGAGGAGTCCATTTGCGGAACCATGGAGAGGTCGAAGATGTGGAGGTTCGGCAACTGCTCACCGGCGGCAGGCTTGTAGTCGAAGATATTGCCGAGCGCGACCTGCTTCATGGAGCCGTACATGTCGCGCGCATTGAATGGACCGGAGATGCTGTAGATCAATGTCTGGGGGGCGCGGCCTTCAATTCGTTCAATGGTAAATGTGGCGTTCTTCCAGAGCTCTGTATGTGTGATGGACATTGCAATTGGATTGTAATTGTCGTGCCGGAGCGGGCGGAAGCAGTTTCAAGGCAGTCGATGAAGACTCGTCGCAGGCAGCACATCATTGGATCGGAAGGCATGGCCCTCAGGAACCCGGGACAGCAAGGGCTTCCTCGACGCTGGCGGCCGTGGGGATGAGGGAGTCTGTCCTTGTGAATTTAAAAAGCTGCATCACGTTGGGGCTGACTCCGACGGCGACGACGCGAACACCGCGGGCGCGGCAGCGGATGAAGTGGCTGATGATAAGACCGAGTCCGGAGGAATCGAGCGTGGGAACCTCGGTAATGTCGAAGACGTTGAGACCGGGAAGCTCTTTGCCGGGCGCGGGGTCGAAATCAAAGATGTTGACCACGGCAAGCGGCTTGAGGACGCCGTACATCTCGTTTGCAGCGAAGGCTCCCGTGAACCGGAAGATGAGCGCGCCGTGTTCCTCATCTTCAATCCGTTCGATGGCGAACTTCGGACTTTGCCAGAGCTGGGTTCGAATTGTCGGCAATGCGTATCTCCCTTATTGCAATTGTGGCTGAATCGATGGCCAATGCTCAGCATACTTGAGCGTGTCAGCCAAGTTTTGCACGATCTCGGTTGGGGCAGTCAGAATCTTGTTGGACGCAGCAGGGAACTGCAGGGGTTGATCAGAGCGAAGGGCCGTTGAAACACCCCAGCGCCTAGGGCCTGTCACTGGGGGGCCCGTAGATTTTGCGGACGAGCCACAAGACCGGGAGGCCGAGGAGGATGAGGGCGGTGCCGATGAGGGAGCCTTCGAGATTTCCGGCGTAGCTGTAGACAAGTACGCCGGCGGCGCAGAGAACGAAGATGGCGGGGAGAATGGGATATCCCCAGACGCGGTAGGGGCGCGCGAGATCGGGGCGTCGGCGGCGATAGACGAAGACGGTGGTCGCGGTCAGCATATAGAAGAGCCACTCGGCGAAGACGGCGAGCTCAAAGTGCTGTTGAAACTGTGAGAGGAAGAGCAGCAGCACTGTGGAAAGCAGCGCCTGCACGATGAGCGAGGTGGAAGGCGACTGGAAGCGCGCGTTGATGTGCGCGAACTGGCGGAAGAAGAGGCGGTCGCGGGCGGCGGCGAAGGGGATGCGCGCGCCGGACATGATGGTTCCGTTGAGCGTCACGAAGATGCTGATGGCCATGGCAGCGGCAACGAATCCTGCGCCGCGCGGCCCGGCGACGATGGAAAGCGCGGCGACGGCAGGACGTTCGGTGGCGGCGATCTGCGCGGCAGGCAGGATGTATTGAATCGCCGCGTTGGTGGCCATGAAAAGTGCACCGACGATGAAGAGTCCGCCGATGAGAGCGATGGGGAGCGAGCGCTCAGGGCGTCGGACTTCGCCAGCAACCATGGTGAGGTCGTTCCATCCGTCGTATGCCCAGAGCGTGGCGATAAGTGCGAGCATGAATCCGCTGAAGCCGCCGGTGGCGGTGGGCAAGCCCGTGGAGAAATTGCTGATGCTGCCGCTGGCTGAGGCAAAACAGAGCGCCGCAACAATGAGAATGAGAACGCCTTTGAGGATGGTGAAGACGAGTTGGAAGTCGCCAGCCTTCTTGATGCCGAGATAGTTCAGTCCGGTCATGAACCAGGTGACGGCGATAGCAAAGACCTGCGACCAGAGCAGGGGAGTTCCGAAGACGTGCGCGGTGAGGAACTGGAAGGCGGGAAAGAATTCCAGCGTGCGCGCCAGACCGATGGTGACGGCAGCGATGGATGCGGGCTTGGCGACGGCGAACCAGGTCCACATATAGAGGAAGGCGGGCGCGTCGCCGTAGGCTCCGCGGAGGTAGACGTATTCGCCGCCGGCATACGGAAGCATGGCGCCGAGTTCAGCGTAGGTCATGGCGCCGAATAGGGAGAGCAGGCCGCCCACGATCCAGGCGAGATAGACAAGCGCGGAGGAACCCGTGTCGCGCATCATCTCGGTGGGAACAAGAAAGATGCCGCTGCCGATGATGGTGCCGACTACGATGGCGGTGGCTTGCGATGCACCGAGGACACGAGGGAGATCGGCGGGAGCTTGAGCTTGGTTGGTGATGGCGGAGGCTGGCTGGCTCATGCGGTGATGTGAGGGTAGCACGACACCTAGCAGAGAGACTGGCTTCGGCTCAGCCCCAACTATCCAGAGTTACTTTCGCGAACCGTGATGCGGGTCACGGGCAACGGTGTTGCGGCGGGGGTAACGTTTCGGGCTGCGGGCGATGGATGTGTCTTGCAGGTGCGGCGCTCCGGTCGGCTGCGTGAACCGTGGGGAGCGGTTGCCTATGGACGCAAACTGTGCGAAGTGCGGATCTCATCTCGCATCCTCGTGGACCTTCTGTCCGAATTGCGGAACGACAGTGGCGCACGAAGTTCACCCGAACGAGCACCAGCATCACCCCGTGCGCGGCGCATTTGGCGGGTTGTACTACGGCCTGATCGCGGCTCCTATCCTGATCATCCCGGGTATTCTGCTCTGCCTGCTGGGTTGGGGTATCTTTCTCGGCGTGCCAATGATTGTGCTTGGCGTGATGGCACCGCTTTACGGACCGATGGTGGGGATGGGCGAGCATAAGGGCAAGTGTCCATCGTGTGGCACGCGGATGATCAGCGTTGATGATGCGAAGGAACACGAGTGCCCGGTGTGCAGCAAGAAGTTTGCGATCATCGATCACCAGGGCGTGGCCGGAGTGCGGTAGGCGAGATGTATATGCAACCAATTGGTTGCGGGTTATCCTCTCTTCCCCGTGGTCTCAATGTGGCGACGCGTTACGAACAATATGCGCCTTCTTATTCTGAAGTGTCCTTTTTTAATTAAAGTCCTGATAACAGACGAGTTAGGTTTGGATGGTCTGTCGTAACTCTTTGAAGGTAAATAAGTTAGATCGTAAAGTTCTCAAAAATTGAGGCTTAGCGATGGATTTCGATGGTGTGCACCGTTTTGGGGGCAAGATCGTCCCCGGATCGTGGGCCGGGGTCAAAGACGGGTAGCCCTCGATGATTCCTCCCCGAGGAGCCGGGGGTCATCGGCACTTTTTCCTATTGAGACAAGTATAGATAGCTTGCCGAAATAACCTGCAGAATCTCAAGAAGAATTTATTCAACGGAATGAAGCAGATGGCGTGATTTTAGGTTGGGAGGGCATTGACCATCGATTGATTGATTCAGCGGCGCAGGGCGATGTGACTCTATTTTGGGTCACTGAAAGGCGTTGGACTATCGGAAACATTTGTGATTCGCGTGATAGTGCAAAGACAACTGCAGGTCCCTCGGCTTCGCTGGGATGACATGCTTTGAAGTAAGCGGTGGTTCGCTCAGGAACTCGCGGGCGAGAGTTTGCCGGGCTTGATCTGGATTTCATTGACGACGTGCTGCACCTGGGGGATTTTCTTTGCGAGGTCCTCGGCTTCTCTGCGATCTCGCATGGTATTGACGGAGCCTTTCAATGTGAGGGTACCGTTGTAAGCCGAGTACTCGACCTTTTGGTTTCGCAACGCAGGGTTGGACTGAAGCGTAGCCCTGAAATGATCTTCGATAGCGCTGTCGAGCTGAGCGGCCTGTACGGCTGCTTTTTCCTCACCTTGCAAACCGGCATTGTCCACCTTGATGCGATCGACGATTGAGTAGCCGGGCGCGGCTTGCTGGGCGAGCTGTTCTGCGCGTTGCTTGCGGTCGTCAGCGCCCACGATGCCACTGAGGGTGATGACTCCGGCCTGGCGGTCCTCAGAGACTGTGACGCTGCGGAGGTCATTCTGATCGAGCGAGTTGTAGACAGCCAATTTGACTTCAGGATGGTTACCGCCCATGCAACCGGTTGCGAGGATTGCGGCAAGCAATGCGGCGGAAGCGAAGAGCTGAGCAGCGGAAACACCAAAGCGCGGCATGGCAAATCACCTCGGCTAACACCGGTTAGGATGCAATGAGAAGTCGCCTGGTTGTTAGTTTTTCTGGCCCTGCCGGGTGCTCTGTCAGCGAATTGCATCCAGAGGGCTCGAGACGCACATGAATCCGATCCGGTCGACTCGCAATAGCTTCGAAAGCAACAGATTCCATAATTTATGTCCTATAAATATAGGAGCTTTTGGCCTATACTATGACCTTAGGAGTTCCAGGCGCGGCTCAATCTTCCAGCGGCCGATCTCGCGCCCCATTTCAAAAGCACATCTCAAAAGGAGAGACGGGTTGACGGGAATTCTTTGGAGACTTTCGCTGACCGGTCTGCTTCTGGTTGGCGGGTCGACTTGTTTGTGCGGGCAGCAAGCCCCGCCGGTGCAGGAGCCCGCGCAGAATTCAAACGCGCCAGCCACGGCGACGCAGTCCGCCGAATCTCCTACTCAAACTCCCGGCGAAATCTATAAGGAAGCGATGCATCCGCTGGAGGTGGTGCGTGGATCGCTGGACAACTGGTCTGACGCGGAGCTTGGCGCGCTGACCGTGGGAATGCACAAGGCGAAGGACGCGTGCGATGCGGTAAAGCCGGACGACTATTCAGGAGGTGATCTGTACGATCTAGCGCGGCTGTGCGCGCTCGGCCAGGACTGGAACGCTGCGAACACCGCGGCCATCGCATATGTAGCGAGCCATCTGGAGGCGCATCGTGCGCAGGCTTATGCGTTAAGCGTGAATGCGCTGGTGCACATTAACGCGATTGACTTGGCGGTGCAGACTACACGGGAGATGATGCGTCTGCCTTATGACGCCGAGGTGGCGTACGCTGTGCGGTATATGAAGGACCAGTTGGAGCAGACATCGAATCCGCTGGCCCTGGAACTGGCGACCGAGGAACATCCGGCCATTGCCGCGGCGTTGGCGCAGAATGTGCCGCTGAAGGCTGCGCATGGCGATGCAGTGATGAGCGTGGGCGCGCTGTATGAGTCGGCGATTGAATTGGCTTTCTGGCAGAGGTATGCGGGAGACGACGCGGGCGCCGCAGCGACGGTGGCGGATGTGGACCAGGCACTTCCTCCGGCTGTGCCGCTGAAGAGCGAAGATGCGGCACGCCTTGCGGCGGTGCGTGCGCGATATGGACTTCTGGGGGCGCGGCTGCCGGAGGTGAAGGTGTTGCGGGCGCTGGAGTCGCCTGCGGCGAAGGCGGTGATTGACACGCACTTTGCTTCGGCGACGGTGCTTGTGCTGTTTCCGGACTGGTGCGGCGGGTGTCGGAAGATGATGAAGACGCTGACGGAGTTTGGGAAGGTGAATAAAGACACGCCGATCCATGCTTACGGGCTGGTGTTTGCGGATGATTCGGTGATTCCGGTGCAGGCCGCGCATGAGGAGATTTTCAAGGGGATGCGCGGGACGGCAACGCTGGTGGTTGCCGATACGACGGCGCAGATGTTCGGAGCGACGGACTATCCGCTGGGGATTGTGCTCGATAGAACGGGCAGGATCCGGTTTATTGGGGCGCTGCCGGGAGATGCGTTTAATGGGG
The DNA here is from genome assembly GCA_963838295.1 of uncultured Acidobacteriaceae bacterium. GTDB lineage: Bacteria > Acidobacteriota > Terriglobia > Terriglobales > Acidobacteriaceae > Telmatobacter. The sequence goes on along the minus strand of CAWIQS010000013.1, from coordinate 421,165 downwards.
GCGGGTATGTGGAGAAGGTGATTGTGCGGATGGTGGCGGTGGAAGGGAAGAGCGAGGCGGGACGGAAGTGAGGTTAGCCACGCGCCAAAAAAAAACTTCCGTGCCAAAGACGAGACTCTTTGTATATAGATTTGTTACTTCCGCGTGGGCGGTGATTCGCTTGCTTGCACCGTCTTGATTCCAGAACCATGCTATCGTTGCTCAGACTTCAACCCAGCAGGGGTAAATGCGGATGGCGTCCAACGAGCTTCTTCTCATGGTTTTGGAGTCAGTCGCAAACGACTAGAGCAGATAGGCGATATCGAAGATCAAATTGCAACGTGGACGCAGATGCCTCGTGATCGGCTCGATATCGCGAAGATCAGAGTTGGACTGGCCGAAGCAATAAACTCTGGCTACATCGAGGCATATCAACTCAGCTCAACAGCTCCTCATACCTCAAAGACGTCAATTACTGATGACCGTCTCGACGAGCATTCGTTCCTACTCACGGAGCTGGGGAAGGCCAAAAGCCGAGAAACTCCCGAGTAGTCGGCAATCCGGAAGTGATCCCGTTTTGGGGTAATGTCCGGATTAGCGGTGATCCAGGAGTAATGGTCGCTAGCCAATAGTTTCCGAGGATCGACCGTATCGGACGGCACGCACCGGCACAAGTCGAGAGTGTCGACAGACACGCTCGGAATTGGTGTCATTCCCCAAACGATAGAAATGTGGTCAAAACAGATCGGAATGGCGGGGAAGGTTCTGTGTACGCTTGCTCCATCGGACAGACGTGCTCCCTCCAGGCACGACTGAATCTCAGGAGTATCCGTGAAAATAATACGCGCAACATTCGCACTCTCTATGCTGGCTGTGGCTCTGGCCAGCGTGCCCGCGTTGGCTCAAGATCATCAGGACCAAGATCATCGCGACAACCACACTTACAAACAGCACGAAGAATGGAAGTCTGGTTCAAAGATTCAGAATGAAGACTGGAACAGAGGCGACAAGGTCGATTACCGGCAGAACCACCTCCGCCGTCCACCAGCGGGGCACGAGTGGCGCCAGATCGATGGGAATTACGTGCTTGCCAACCGGGACGGGGTGATCGTTTCGGTGCGCCAGGCTCCCCACGATCATCACTAAGCTGCCGCAATCCTTGCTTTGAACAAGAAACCCCTCGGTCGCTCCGCCCAGGAGCGACCGAGGAATTCTTAAACTCGGTTTTGACAGAGTGAAGATCAAGATTTCGGTAGAAGGCAGAAACAGGGAGGCAAAGGCTTGTTTCACATAATCTGGTATTTGATTATCGGGCTACTCGCAGGGCTTATCTCGAAATCGGTGATGCACACGCACATAACGCTCTTCTGGACACTGGTGCTCGGCGTCATCGGATCGCTCCTCGGCGGCGGCGTTACCCACATGATTTTTCGCCCGAAGAACGAACGATATCATCCCGCTGGCCTCATTTTTTCCACGCTGGGCGCCATCTTGATTCTCTTCATTTGCCACAGGCTGAACATCCATTTCCCTTCGATCTAACCGCATGACAGTGTCAGCGTGCGAGATGGCTAAGATTTGCTTCAGCTAAGCAGCTTTTCATCACCCGTGCCAACTGCGAATCAACTTCAACGTCATTCTTCGCTTCCTAACTTGCAGGCTGACGGTTCCGAGTGAGTTGTTTGAATGCTAAGTCGAGGAGGAGCACGAGGGTGTTACAAAGGCTGAACTCAGCTGCGTGCTGATTCAGAGAACTACCCACGGAGGCTCCTCAGAGACATATGTATTACATCGGACTTGATGTTCACAAGAAAACGATCAGCTATTGCGTGAAGGACGCGGCCGGCAAGATCCACAGTGAAGGCAAGATCGGATCGACGCGGCGTGAACTTGATGCCTGGATCAAAACCCTTCCCCAACCCCGGATGATGGCCATGGAAGCGACGATCTTCACCGGATGGATCTACGATCACCTTCTTCCTCATGCTGAAAAAGTGAAGGTGGCGCACCCGCTGATGCTGCGAGCAATCGCCGCAGCCAAGCGGAAGAACGACAAGATCGATGCCAGCAAGATCGCCGACTGTCTTCGTTGCGATTTTCTTCCGGAGTGCTACATGACATCAACCGAGATCCGCGACCGGCGGCGAACTCTGCGCTACCGCGGACTGCTGGTGAAGCAGATGGTTCAGATGAAGAACCGGATCTCGGGTTTGCTGATGGAGACCGGCGTGAGCTACAACAAGCAGCGATTGCACAAGGTGGGCTACTTCACCGAGCTGATGTCGGGCAACGAAGAGATCGACTGTGTCAGGCCGCTGCTGAAGCTGAGCCGGGAGACGATCAATCGATCACAGAAGCTGGACTATGCACTGGTGAGTTCTCTCGAGCGCGACCCGTTGCTGGCCGAGCGGCTGAAGCGGTTGAGAACCGTTCCCGGAGTGGGTCCGATCACGGCGCTGACCTGGGTTCTGGAGATCGGGGATGTGGTGCGCTTCCGATCGATCAAACAGGCCATCAGCTATTGCGGACTGTGCGGAGCCGAGAAGCGTTCAGCTGACAAGGTCGTGCGCACGCCGATTTCCAAGCAGCGCAACAAGCATATCCAGCAGGTGCTGGTGGAAGCGGCGAAGCTGGCACCGCGATACAGCCATGAACTGGCCTTGATCTACGAAAAGGAAAAGCAGAGAGGCAATCGCAACCGCGCCACGCTGGCCGTAGCCAGGAAGATGGTGGCCTGGATGGTTGCAGTCGAACGCAGAAAACAGGACTTCGTGCCTGCCGAGGAATTCGGAGGCACGGTGGCAGCCTAAAAACTTGCCCATGAATGAAAAACACCAGGATTATTCCGATGCGCAGACTGCCAGGCCCCGCAAGTTGCCCACTGGGCGATGGAGTGAAAGCTCCGGAGGCTCCCGTTGAATTGTTTCGGGGCTGGCAGAGAACACAAACTCAATCTTCTGTGCGGACTCTTCGGGGTCTTAGACAGCAAATGGATGTGTGGTTCTGCTTGATGCAGGAATCATCGGCCGAGAGGCTCTGTTGCGTAACGGTGGATCCTGATCAGACCAATTGCGCGCCCTCCGGTGCGCGCCCAGGAATTCTGTGCTTTTCTCTTGACTTGGACTTACATAGACGTGGGCAATCCGGAATGTATGGTCCGCCGCCGTTTTTCAAGCGAATAGTGAGGATGCCAGAATTGGTCTGCGCGAATGTATTCGGCCTTTATTGGAGTAGCGAGCTCCTGGCCTGAATGGGATGCGCTGCGCCCTCGCCCTTTTTAGTAACGCTGCCTTTGAAGGCATTTTCCGGATACAGGTTCACGAGAGCGCCGGGATCGACCGTTGTGCCATCTCATGTTTTCGCCAGCAAACCTGGCAGGAATCTCCAAATTCAGATCAGTCGTCGTCGTTGGACTGCAGATGTGGGAATCGCGTCAGCGATTTCCAAGCCTGGCGCTTTTTGCCAGGCGTCATGTGCAGGCCATCAGGCTGCGATTACTTGTGGTACTGTTGGCGGGCGATAAGCCTCTCCTTTAAACAGCACCGCCCAGGCCATGCGCGCCATCTTGTTGGCCAGCGCCACGGTTGCCACCTGCTTGCGCTTGCGGGATGTGAGATCGACCAGCCACGTACTCAAGCCGGAAGATTGCTTGGTTTTCTGCAGCAGCACGGTGTGCGCTCCCTGCACAAAGAGTTTTCGTAAATACTTGTTGCCTCGTCTGCTGGTGCCGGTCAGCTTTTGCTTGCCTCCGGTTGAGTGCTCGCCGGGCACTACTCCCAGCCAGGCAGAGAATCCGCGGCCCTTCTTGAAGGCCGCACCGTTGCCAATGGCTGCCACCGTGGCAGTTGCTGTGATCGGTCCGATTCCGGGGATCGCGACCAGGCGTTTGCACTGTTCAAGTTCGCCGCAGATGCGCGCGATCAGCTTGTCGGTTTCCTCGATCTGCCCGTGCAGGTACTGCATCTCCATCCGCAGTTGGGTCAGAAGTATGCGCAATGCGCCGGACAGCTTGTTGTCCGGGTCCTCCAGTATGCCGGGGAGAGACTCCTCAATATGATTACGTCCCTTGCGGATGGTGATGCCGCGCTCCAGCAGCATCCCGCGCATCTGGTTGATCACCGCAGTGCGGCGCACAACCCACCGCTCGCGCACCCGGTGCAGCGACTGCAGATCGAGCTGGTCGTCGGTCTTGATCGGCACAAAGCGCATCGTCGGGCGGGTTACTGCTTCTGAACACGCTTCAGCATCGATGTAGTCGTTCTTGTTCGTCTTCACATACGGCTTCACATACTGCGCCGGCATCAGGCGCACATCATGGCCTTGTTCCCGAAGAGCACGGCCGAGAAAATGGGATCCTCCGCAGGCCTCCATGCCAATCAGGCACTGAGGAAGGTTCGCGGTAAAGCGCAGCAACTGAGTTCGTGAACCTTTCTTGCGAACCACGATCTGACCACGCGCGTTGACGGCTACAAAGTGAAACACTGTCTTCCCCAAATCAATACCGATCGTCCGAATCTCCATGGAACACCTCCTATGCTTACCTCTACACCCGCGAGGGCTTTAGGCGGCGGACCATGCCAGTAGTGACTCGTTTTTTGGGCGTAGTTCTGGCGGAAACCACGAAAAACAACCGCAGATCCTTCGGCTGCGCTGCGCTTCGCTCAGGATGACACCTTCGGCTGCGCTGCGCTTCGCTCAGGATGACAAATGTTGCGGTTGCGGACCAGCCTTTGCGGTTGCTGCACAGTTGGTAAGGCAACTGCAGGTTCCTCCACTTCCCCTTCACTGCGTTCAGAGTCCGGTCGGAATGACAGCTCGTAGCTCGAGGGAATGAAAACGCCTAAGGTGCAGGAGAATGACGGCGCAGGTTCAAGCGAGCCAGATCGAGCGGATCGAGGTTTGCAGGCCCTAGTCTTTAGCCGTTGCTGTCGCTTGCTCTTCGTGGAAATGGCGCCAGATGGATTCGGCGGTTTTGCGGGGGACTACGGAGGCCAGGGAGTCGGCGGTGGCTTGCTGGACGTCGCGGAGGCTGCCGAAGTGGGTGAGGAGACGCTGTCTCGTTTGTTGGCCCACGCCGGGGATGTTGAGCAACTCCGAGTCGCGGTCGCGCATGGCGCGGCGCTTGCGATGATAGCCGACGGCGAAGCGATGGCTCTCATCCCGGATCATTTGCACCAGGTGCAACACCGGCGAGTGGCGGTCGAGGACTACGGGCTCGTCGTCGTTGCCGTACAGGTAAATCACTTCTTCCTTCTTCGCGATCGATGCGAGGGGCTGCGATGTGAAGCCGAGGGACTCGAGGGCGTCGGCGGCGGCGTGGAGTTGGCCGAGGCCGCCGTCGATGAGGATGAGGGAGGGCATTGTGGAGGGTTCTTTGGAAGATTTTTCCGCAGGGGCTAAAGCCCCTCTCTGTTTCTGACTGGTATCGGCACGACTAAAGTCGTGCCCTGACACTTCTTGCCCTCCCAATGCATCGCTTGTTACTCCTTCTTTGGCTTCGGCGGCGTCGCGGATGCGTTTGTAGCGGCGGGTTACTACTTCGCGCATGGAGGCGAAGTCGTCGACGCCGAGGACGGTCATGACTTTGAATTTGCGGTAGGCGGACTTGTTCATCTTGCCGTCTTCCCAGACGACCATGGAGGCTACGGTTTCAGCGCCCTGGATGTGGGAGATGTCGAAGCACTCGATGCGGCGGGGGAGTTCGGGGAGCATGAGGGAGTCGGCGAGGGATTCCTGAATGGCTTTGCGCGATGGCTCCAGGACGCGGAAGCGCTGGATGTAGGACTGTTTTGCGTTTTGTCCGGCGAGATCGATGAGGGAACGCTTTTCACCGCGTTGCGGGACGGCAATTTCTACGCGGTGGTTGATGCGTTCGCTGAGAAGCGTGGCGAGGGTTTCGCGATCGTCGAAGTCGACGGGGACGAGGATGGAGCGGGGGACGTAGTGCTGATCGATGTAGATCTGCTTAAGGAGGGCGGAGAAGACCTGGCCGGCGTTGAAGGTGGATTCTTGCTTTCCCACCCTTGACTGCGACAAGGATGGGGCACCCAACATCGTTAAGGATGGGGCACCTAAGGTCTCGGAATCCGAAGCAGATTCCCGGCCAGCCTTCAAAAGAGCAACCGCAGGTCCTTCGACTTCCTCCGCTACGCTGCGGTCGCTCAGGATGACAGCTTCGGAAGAGGTACGTTTTTCGCTTTCAGCGTGCGGTGTTTCGAGGATCTCTGCCAGATCTTCGAAGAAGAATTCGCGGCGGTCTACGATTTTGCCGTTGCGCATGTGGAAGAGGTTCACGGCTAGGGCGTCGTCTTCAAAGTGGTAGCCGAAAACATCGGCGTCGTCGCTCTGCTCGGCGGTAGCGATGCGTTGCTTTTCCTGGAGTTGATGGACGGTGGAGAGCTGATCGCGCAGGCGAGCGGCGGCTTCGTACTGTTCTGCTTCGGCAGCTGCGTGCATGCGCGCGGTGAGGGAACGCTCCAGTTCGGACTGGCGGCCTTCGAGGAAGAGCTGCGCATCGCGGACAGCCTGCTTGTAGATTTCGGGCGTGGTGAGTTCTTCAACGCAGGGCCCGAGACAGCGATGGATGTAGTACTGCAGGCAAGCCCGCGGATGGTAACGCGAGAGATCGACTTTGCAACTGGGGATCAGGAAGCTGCGATGGATGAGTTCGACGACGCGATAGGCGAGGTTGCCCGGGAAGTAGGGGCCGTAGTAGGCGGAGCCGTCCTTGCGCAGGCGCCGGGTGACGAAGACTTTGGGGTAGCGATCGGCGAGGGTGAGTTTGACGTAGGGGTAGGTCTTGTCGTCGCGGAGCAGGATGTTGAAGCGCGGCTTGCGCTGCTTGATCAGGTTGTTTTCGAGGGCGAGGGCTTCGTGCTCGTTGGCGACGAGGATGTAGTCGATGTCGACGGCCTCGCGCATGAGGGAGCCGGTCTTTGCGTTTGCCTGGGAGGCCTCAAGCAGGTAGGAGCGGACGCGGGAACGGAGGTTGTTGGCCTTACCGACGTAGATGACCTGGCCGTCGGCGTTCTTGTAGAGATACACGCCAGGCTGGGTGGGGAGGAGACGAATTTTCTCAATAAGATCCATACAGGCAAAGCGACAGGCAACGCGGCGGGGTGCATGCCAATTCCTAGGATACTGGGTGCGGCAAACGGGGGTTTCCAGCCGCGGGAAATGCAAAGCTTACCGCACCGAGTAAAAACTACACAGTCAATAGGCTTGACCGCTTTTCCACAGATGGGGAATAGGTGCTCTTGTTTGAGCAAGATAGCGAAATGGACCTGTTTGGCGGGTGGAATGCAATGTAGAGGGCGACACGAAATGTCGCCGCCCGCCTGGTGGTGGTTAAGAGGGACAGGCAAACCGAGGCGGCTAAAGAAATGGGGAGATGAATGAAAACTTCACATGGATTGCTGATTGCAGCTGCCGTAGCACTTATGGGCGTGACGGGTTGCGCGACCAAGAACTACGTGAAATCCCAGACAGCGCCGATTATCGACCACACCAACACACTCGACCAGAAGACTGCTGAGAACAACCGTGCTTTGCACGATGTGGATGACCGCGCAAATGCGGGCATCAAGCAGGCGCAGAGCGCAGCAGACACAGCCGCGCAGAATGCGCAAAACGCGACTAAGGATGCAGGCACCGCGGATACGGCAGCGAACGATGCGGTTCACCGTGCGGACTCGTTGGATTCTGTCGTAAAGGGTCTCGACAGCTACAAGCAGATGGCCGACGTGACCGTGACGTTTGGCTTTGACAAGGCGATGCTGACCAAGGACGACAAGGATCAGCTGGACAGCTTCGCAGCTCAGCTTGGAAGCGCGAAGAGCTACATCGTTGAAGTGACGGGCGGAACCGATTCGACGGGTTCGGCTGCTTACAACTATGACCTGAGCCAGCGCCGCGCGGACTCAGTCGTGCAGTACCTTGCAGCGAAATATGGAATTGCCGCACACCGCTTCTACTTGATCGGCATCGGCAAGGACAAGGAAGTTGCTCCGAACACAACCGCAGACGGTCGTAAACAGAATCGCCGCGTGGAAATACAGCTGCTGAGCAACATGAGCAACGGTCAGGCCCCTGCGGCAACTTCGCAAGCCGCACCGCCGCCTCCCAGCAGCAATAACTAGAGATGGTTGAAAGCTGTTCATAGATTAGGAAGATTAAAGGCGAAAGCCGCAGAGAAACACGTAAAGGCGAAAGCCAATATTTCTAGAAAGAATAGATAGATTAAAGTAACAAGAATTGCAGGCCATCCAGGGTAAACGCCCGGATGGCCTGATTTCTTTTGTGTCTCATTTCGAGTGAATAGGGCAAAGAGGCTACTGCTTTACAACGATTGGCAAGTTAACGGGAAAGCAAGTCAGCGAGTCAGCGGGTCGCTTCAAGTTGACGTACGTGCTCGGCGCGGACGTCGTTGGCCGTGAAGAGCGCTCGGAACGGAGCATCGGCTGCCGCAGTTTCGACGGCGGGACGGCCATTGGCTTCCTGGCGTTCGACGATGCAGATGACGGCGACGACGATCATGCCGGATTCGCGCGCAGCTTCAATGGCGTTGATGGTGGAGGCGCCGGTGGTGCATACGTCGTCGACAATGATGACGCGGGCGCCTTCGCGGCAGAAGCCTTCGATGCGGCGGCCGGTTCCGTGCGCCTTCTCCGCTTTGCGCACGAGGAAACCGTGGAGGAGCGCGGCGCCATGGTGCTGCTGTGCGCGCCAGGCGCTGGCGGTAGCGACGTTGGAGACGATGGGATCGGCGCCCATAGTGAGTCCGCCGACGGCTTCGGCTTCGATGTTGTTTTCCTTCAGGAGATCGAGAATTGCTTCGCCGGTCAGGCGGCCTCCCTCGGCATGGAGCGTGGTGGTGCGGCAGTCGATGTAGTAGTCGCTCGTGCCGCCGGACGAAAGCTTGAACTGGCCGAGCTTGAAGCTGATGCGGGCGAGGAGAGAGAGAAGTTGCTGGGCGTGGGTGGGCATCAATGCGATTGTACCCGGCGCAGAATCGAGACCTTCCCGGTCGTAGTGTCGTGAGTCTGATGTCCCTAGCAGAGAGCCAAAAAAGCAAAAGCAGATTCTTCGCTCACCACCCCCAAACTGAACTACGATTGGGGCCCTTCGTTCAGAATGACACCGCTGTTTATGGGAAATTGACTCCGCTAGTTGCAAAGTTGGAGTTTGAATCTCGACGCTTCTTCTCACATTTTGTCGAGGTGCTTGAAGCCGCCGGTGCCCAGGAGCATGAAGGAGAAGAGCATGAAGTTGTAGAACGAGTGGACCATGGTGCTGGCGGCAAGCGAACGGGTGTAGAGGCGGACGGAGCAGAGGACGAGGCTGACGAAGATCAGGAGGAGAAACGGTCCGAGCGACCAACCGGTTTGTGCTCCATGCATGAGAGCGAAAGGGATGCTGGTGAGCAGGGAACCGAGGACCATTGCGGAGAGCGACCATTGCGGGTTGTCGAATTCGTCGACGTGACGTCTCGCGGCGCCGGTGAAGTGTTCCACGGTCCAGTCGTAGGCGGTGCAGAGCGCTGGAAGCAAGAAACCGCGGAAAGCCATCTCTTCAAAGAAGGGCGCGAGAGTGACTCCGAAGGCGAAGAAGATCCATGCCGCTCCGGGTGCCTTGAAGAGCTGGTCGATGGGCGCGTTGGTAGGGCCCGGCATCAGGATGCCATTGATCATGGCGACGAAGAAGCAGAGGACCGCGGCGCTGATGAGGCGCGTGGTGCGGTGGAGCGCGTCTGCGCCGTGCCAATGAATTCCTTCGAAATAGGGCTTTTGCCAGATGAGGGGAAAGACGATGAGGCATCCGATGAACGTGATGACGTACTGCGCGGCCTGGCTACCGAGGGCATAGCGATAATCGGAGGCGGCCTGCGTGAGACTGGTGATGCCGAATAGGTGAAAGTGGAGGGCGAGCGGCACAAGCATCAGGGTGCCGATCAGGCCGAAGAGGGCGAGCAGGGCCAGGATACCGAGATGACCGACGTGTGGGATGCGTTCGTCGCGGTCGATGGGCGGAGGCGCAGGGACCGAAAAGAGTGGTTCATGCAGGACCTCTTCGGGCGTCGGTGAAGGAACGAAGACAGGCGCCGCTAACTCATTTGGCAGCGGGGGAGCTTCGGGCTCGCCGGTCCATTCGGCGGATGGTATGGGAATGTTTTCGGGCGCGAAGGGATCGGTGGATGGTGGCGCGACGTCCTCGGCGGTGAGGGGATTCTCGGGCTCGTTCGGTGCTGGCTCGGGGAACGTGCTCATGCGCGCACCGGTTTCTTACCCTTGGATTTCTTCGACCGTTCTGATTTGTCAGGAACTGGATCTGAGATCAAGCGCTTTCTACCGCCATTCTGTTCACTGACCTTATCATTCCCGTTCTTACGTTCCAGTTTTCCCACCCTTGGCTCCGCCAAGGATGGGGCACCCAGTCCCATGGTGTCCGACACGTTTGATGGGGTGATTTCTTCGAGTTTGCCGTTGTGGGAGGCGTAGTAACGCGCGAGGAATTCTCCTGTGAAGGAGCCAGGGGTTTTCGCGATCTTGGCAGGGCGGCCTTCGCCAACGACGCGGCCACCGTCTTCGCCGCCTTCGGGGCCGAGGTCCAGGATCCAGTCGGCGTTGCGGATCACGTCGAGATTGTGCTCGATGATGATGATGGAGTTGCCTAGATCGGTGAGGCGATGGAGGACTTCGAGCAGCTTGCGAACATCGTCGAAGTGCAGGCCCGTGGTGGGCTCGTCAAGCAGGTAGAGTGTGCGTCCAGTCTGGCGCTTGCTTAGCTCGCGCGCGAGTTTCATGCGCTGCGCTTCACCGCCGGAGAGCGTCGTGGCGCTCTGGCCAAGGTGTACGTAGCCGAGGCCGACATCGACAAGGGTCTGCAATTTCTGCCGAACGGTGGGAACGTCAGCCAGGACAGTGAGTGCGTCTTCAATCGTCAAGTCAAGGATGTCGGCGATGGAGTAGCCGTGGAACTTTACGGCGAGGGTTTCCTGGTTGTAGCGGCGCCCGTTGCACACCTCGCACTGTACGTAGACGTCGGGCATGAAGTTCATTTCAATGCGACGCTGCCCGTCTCCCTGACAGGCTTCGCAGCGGCCACCGGCGACATTGAAGCTGAAGCGGCCAGGCTTATAGCCTCGCTCGCGTGCTTCAGGGAGCCAGGCAAAGAGATCGCGGATGGGCGAGAAGACCTGCGTATAGGTGGCGGGGTTGGAACGGGGAGTGCGGCCGATCGGCGCCTGGTCAATGCGAATGACCTTGTCGATCTGGTCGGCGCCTTCGAGCGACTCGTGGACGCCGGGTTCTTCGCGCGATCCGTAGAGTGCCTTGGCAAGCGAGCGATAGAGAATGTCGTTGATGAGGGTGCTTTTTCCGCTGCCGCTCACGCCGGTGACGACCGTCATCACGCCGAGGGGGATACGGATGGTGAGGTCCTGCAGATTATGCTCGCGCGCGCCGTGGACGGTGATCCACTTGCCGGTGAGGGGGCGCGGCTCAGTGCGATGAAGAATGCCAGTGGCGCCGGAGAGATATTTGCCGGTGAGCGATTCGGGGCAGGCCATGATGTCGGCGGGCGTGCCCTGGGCGACGACGTAACCACCGAGGCGTCCGGCGCCGGGGCCGAGGTCGAGCACGTAGTCGGCGTGGCGGATGGTTTCTTCATCGTGTTCGACGACGAGGACGGTGTTGCCGAGATCGCGCAGGCGGACCAGAGCTTCGATGAGGCGGGAGTTGTCGCGCTGGTGAAGGCCGATGGAGGGCTCGTCGAGCACGTAGAGGACGCCGCGAAGGCGGGAGCCGATTTGCGTGGCGAGGCGAATGCGCTGGCCTTCGCCACCGGAGAGGGTAGCGGCGTTGCGATTGAGCGAAAGGTAGTTGAGGCCGACGGCGCAGAGGAATTCGAGGCGCTCGATGATCTCGCGGCGGATGCGGTCGGCGACGAGAGCCTCACGCGCGGTGAAGTTGAACTCGTACGCCACGGAGAGTGCGCGGTTGAGCGGAAGGCCGGTGAAGTCCGCGATGGAGAGATTGTTGATTTTGACGGCGAGGGACTCGGGGCGCAGGCGCTTGCCGCGGCAGGCGGGGCAGGGCGTGGCCGACATGAAGGTCATCATGTATTCGCGGTAGCCGTCGCTGCGGGCTTCGTCGATGGTGTCGCGAAGGTAATTAAGGATGCCGTGGAAGCCGGTGCGGGGGGCTTCGCCCTTGGGAGGTCCGTAGACGAGGATGTGCTGCTGCTTGGGAGGCAGATCTTCGAAGGGCTTTTTGAGATCGATGCCGTAGCGCTCGGAGGCCAGGTTGATCAGACGGAGCAGGTATTGGGAGGCGGAGCCGGGACCGAGTCCGCCGTCGAGCAGGGGCTTGGACCAGTCCGTGATGACCTTGGCGGGGTCGAGATCGTAGAGGGACCCGAGGCCGTGGCATTCCGGGCAGGCGCCGAATGTGGAGTTGAAGCTGAAGCTGCGGGGTTCGAGTTTGGGGACGTCGAGGCCGCAGTCGGGGCAGGCCATGGAGGATGAGAAGATCTGCTCTTCGCCATTCGCAAAGCCGATGAGCACGAGGCCGTTGGCGAGTTGGAGAGCCTTGGTGACGGCAGCTTCGAGGCGTTTTTCTACGGAGGGTTTGCCCGTCTGGGGTTCCTGCTTTCCCACCTTTGGCTGCGCAGAGGATGGGGCACCCAGCGATCCAGTGGACTGCAGCTTTTCTGTGTCGGCGGATGAGGGCTTCAGCAGGATGCGATCTACGATGGCTTCGATGGTGTGGTTTTTGCGCTTGTCTAGAGATGGGGGCTCGGAGAGGTCGATGATCTCGCCATCGACGCGGGCGCGAAAGCCTTGCTGATCAAGCTGATCGAGCAGATCCTTAAATTCACCCTTGCGGCCTCTGACGACGGGAGCCATCACGGTGACGCGTTCGCCGGTGCCAAGCTGGAGGATGCGCTGGACGATCTGCTCTGCGGTCTGGCGCGTGATTGGGCGGCCGCAGTTGGGGCAATGGGGGGTTCCTACCGAAGCGTAGAGCAGACGGAGGTAGTCGTAGATCTCGGTGATGGTGCCGACGGTGGAACGTGGGCTGCGGCTGGTGGTTTTCTGCTCGATGGAGATGGCGGGACTGAGCCCTTCTATGGAATCGACGTCGGGGCGTTCGATCTGATCTAAAAACTGGCGGGCGTAGGCGGAGAGCGTTTCAACGTAGCGGCGCTGCCCTTCGGCATAGATGGTGTCGAAGGCGAGCGAACTTTTGCCGGAGCCGGAGAGACCGGTGACCACGGTCAACGTGTTGCGGGGGATGCGCACGTTGATGTCGCGCAGGTTATGCTGGCGCGCCCCACGCACCGAAATGTGAGTAATTGACATGGTCAGGCGAAGTGGAGATGGTGGGTGCGTGGACGGCGATGCGTCGTTGATGTTACGCAAGGAAATCCCGCGGTGAACCTTCGTTACGTAGCCAGGTCCGGAAATTACGTACGTACTAGGGGTATTCTATTTGGCAATAGAAACAAGGGTCAACGCGACAGAATTTCTGAGACAATCCCTTGAGACAAAGATGCAGCATTCGGCGCGAATCGCCGGGCATGCATCAAAACAAATCATAAGGAACTTTCCCCAGCAATTTTTACGGGGGTCTATAAGATGGCAGACGTAATAAATTTAGTGATGCTGGTTTGCGCCGCGGTTGGGGCAATGGCGTTTGGTGTACTCACAGCTTATGGAATATTTCGCGTCGCTTTTGTGCTGATGCGTCCGCGGACAGCCCGCGTTGCGATCAAAGTACGAACCCAGCTGGCGCCGGAATAACTACAGCTCTGCCAAGATAAAGTCCGCGAGTTCAAGCAAGAAGCGGCGCGTTTTCATGCGCTTACGGATTAAATCCAAAGAACAACTTCTCTTTTTGCGCAGGGCGGTGCCGCTAGCTACTGCTGCGGATTCTGTTGCTGCTGCTGCTGCTCCTGAAGCTGTTGTTGCTGCAGAATCTGGCGCTGCTGCATTTCCTCCATCACCTGCTGCGGCGTGCGGACGGGACCATTTGGTCCCCCGGGTCCAAAGCCAGGCCGCGGGCCGTTTTGCACCTGCGGGTTCTGTATGGGGGGCTGCGGGTCTTCAGGCGGCTCCGGCGAGTCTTCGTCGCCTTCCTGCTGCGGACGATTCGTGGCGTTATTCGGCGCGCCGTTAGGGCCTGAGAGGCGCGGACTGAGAACGACCTCACGTGGGGTGCCCTGGCCGATATCTCCGGCGAGAAGAAAGTTGTAACCGGAACCCTGCAGAAGTTGAGAAAGCACATCGCGCGTCTTGCCGGGCCCGTACGCACCGTAAACGCGCTGATCGGCACCTAAACCTTCTACTTTCGTTCCCGTCTCAGTAGAGACCTCGCCGAGAATCTGCTGGAGGCTGGAGTTGGAGGCATTGATGCGGAGTCCATTGGCATCCCAGAGAACGGAGGCGGGGCTGGGTTTGTCGTTGATCGGCCAGTCCGGCATGGGAGGCGGGGGTGGTGTTTGCGCTATAGGTGCGGCCTCCGGCTTTTTCAAGTGCCGGTGAGGATGAGTTTGATGCGGGCGGGCGAGTTGAGAATTCGATGTGGCGGGTGCGACTCCGTTTTGGGCTGGGGACTGCGCTGCGATGGGCGCGCTGCAAAGGAGGGCTCCTGCAAGGAACGCACCGGCGAGCGCTATACCAGGCAATCGGGAAGAAGAACAGAAGCGTGATTGCAACACGGCGTATCTTCGCATGGAGACTAAATCCTTGGCGCTGTGCGGTCCCTTTGAGGCTGCGCGGGTCTGACCGGGAGTTTTCGCACTACCCCACTGCATTAGACTATCAGTGGCCGTGGAACGCTCATAGAGTTTTTAGAGTGTCTTTCTCGATCGGCAGACCCAGGGGTGAATTCCCAGAACCAGGCTTGGCGCCTGGTTCTTGACTTGGCGAGCCGGGCGACACCCTGGTTGGGGAATTCGCTGGCGGTAGAGAGGAAAATCAGGAGATGTATTTTGGCTCGAGAAGTTTCATTGCCGCTTTGTTGATCATGGCCCCTGCGGCCGGGTTTGCTGCCAGTTGTACAACCCAGGCAGCCCTGGCACCTGAGATTCGCGGCACCCTGGCGTCGATAGGCGAGCAATTGTCGGATGCTGTGGTCCGGCAGGACACGAGCGCCTTGCAAAGTATTCTGCTTCCCGCCATAACGGGGCAATGGGATGGAATCCGTGAGGCAGTTGAGAGTGCTGCACCACTGGTGAAGGGAGGCAAGGTCCAATTACGCAATATGTATGTGCTGGACGCCAGCACGCTAACCGGGCCGTCGGATACCCAGTTTTTCTGCTCGAACGCAAACGGATCAATGACGGTCACGATCAGCATGCGTGCGTTGCCGCCGGGAAAGTATGCACTGATTCTTTCGGACGCTTCCGGGGCACCATTGGCAGGCCAGATGGGGTTCGTGCTGGTGTGGGATACGACCGGAGTTCCGGGGTGGAAGCTGGGAGGATTTTCGGCGCGGCAGGGCGACTTTGGTGGCCACGACGCGGTGTGGTATTGGACGCGGGCACGCGAACTGGCGCAGACCAACTTGCCGTGGGCCGCTTGGTACACCTACGAAACGGCACGCTACCTTGAACTTCCCGTGGATTTTCTGTCCTCGCCGAACCTGGACAAACTGGTGCAGGAACAGGAGCAGATCAAGAACGGCCCCGGCCAGGACACCTTCCCCTATTCCGTGACGAGCGGCGACCGGACGTGGAAGATCGATGGCGTGCGACTGGACGCCTCATTGCATGAGGCCGACCTTGGGGTTTCCTATGAATCGACGGGATCGACGGATCCAGCGGTATTGCGTACCGAGGCAATCGCCGTGCTGGGGGCTCTGCTGAAGGCGCAGCCGGGTTTGCGCGAGAACTTTCACGGGATGTGGGCGTATGCGTCGACGAATGGCAAAGTGACGCCGGTGATGGAACTGCCCATGGCGCAGATACCTTAGAAGCAGTGGATAGTGGATAGTGGATAGTGGACAGTGGACAGTGGACAGTGGGAACAAGTGAAAAAGTGAAAAAGTGAACAGTGATCAGAGAAGGACGGGGAGCAAGCATTGGCTGAGTTGATTGATTTGCGGTCGGATACTGTTACGCGGCCCACGCCGGAGATGCGAGCGGCCATGGCGGCGGCCGAGGTTGGCGACGACGTTTATGGCGAGGATCCTACTGTCAACCTGCTGGAGAAGCGGGCTGCGGAGACGTTCGGACGCGAAGATGCACTGTTTGTGCCGACGGGGACGATGGGAAACCAGATTGCTATTCGACTTCTGACACAGCCTGGGCAGGAAGTGATCTGCGAATCGCGCTCGCACATTCTGGATTGGGAGATGGCGACGACGGCAGTGTTTTCAGGCTGCCTGGTGCGCGCTGTGCCGACGGAGCGAGGCTGGCTGAAGTGGTCGGATATTGAGCCTGTCATCTACAAGCGAGGGTCGTTTCGAGCGGCGACGGGATTAATTGAGATTGAGAACACGGCGAACCTGACGGGCGGGCGGTGCACGCCGCTGCCTGTCATGCAGGAGATTTGGGAAAAGGCAAAAGAGCGGAAGCTCCCGGTGCACCTGGATGGCGCGCGGATTTTCAATGCATCAACGGCACTTGGTGTGGATGTGAAGACGCTGACGCGCGGATTTGACACGATCATGTTCTGCCTGTCGAAGGGGCTGTGCGCGCCGGTGGGATCGATGCTGGTTGGCTCGGCAGAGAAGATGGAGCAGGCGCGGATCTTTCGTAAGGCGCTGGGTGGAGGCATGCGGCAGGTGGGTGTGCTGGCTGCAGCAGGATTGATTGCGCTGGAGAAGATGCCGGCTCGACTGCATGAGGATCATGCCAATGCGCGTTTGCTTGCAGAGGCACTGTCGCACATGGAGTGTGTTGATATCGATCTCGATGCGGTGGAGACGAACATTGTGATCTTCAAACTCACCGGTGACATGAGCGCGGCGGATCTTGTGGCGCGGCTCAAGGCGCGCGGCGTGTTGATAAGTACCGTGGGGCCGAATGCTATCCGGATGGTGACGCATCACGATGTGAGCCGGGAAGATTGCCTTCAGGCAATCGAAGCGCTAAGTGCCGAGGTGGAAGTTGCGGCGTAAGATTTGACGGAAACAAGGATTCTTTCCGCAGGTCACAACGCCCTCATCGACAACATGATGAGGGCGTTTTTATTGGATGATCGACGACGTGGCGTTAACGGGAATGCCTAGACTCTCCAACTATGCAGTGCGCTCACCGGCCAGAAAAATACTGCAAATAAGCACCTTTCAAGGGTTGAGGAGATTTACGTGGCGAGGGCGCGTTGACCAACGTTGTTCAAGACATGCACGGGTTACTTTCGGTACACAACTTTTCGGCAGATCTCATGTTGAAATGAACAACGAGCCGGAGAGGCAGTGTGGAGGTCCGGCAATTCTGATTGCTGAAGGAGTTGACTCGTGAAGAAGATGGCACTGGCAGCTTTGCTTGCCTTCACCCTGCTTCCTGTGGCTTCGAACGCGCAGGTTTATGTTCGCGTGGGCCCACCGGCCCCGATCGTGGAACGGCGTCCCCCGCCGCCGGAGCATGGCTACGTGTGGATTGGGGGCTATCACCGCTGGGACGGGGCACGCTATGTGTGGGTTCCAGGGCGCTGGGACCGTCCGCCACATGAACACGCGGTCTGGGTTCCCCATCGCTGGGTTCACCGTCATGGTGGCTGGGTGCTGGTTGAAGGGCACTGGCGCTAGGCGTAATCGTCTTGGGGGAGAGCGGGGCTTCGGTCCCGCTTTTTCTATCCCACGATGTGTTGGAACTCCATCGGCATCGTGGGAGCGTTGGGATCGTCGACCACGGTTCCGGTTTCGCAGCGGGGCAGGATCTCCACCCGGTTACGGCCCAGCAGCTTGGCGCGGTAGAGGGCCCGGTCGGCGTGAAGGACCAGCTGCTCGAGCGGCAGATCGGTGGCCGATTGCAGCGAAGCAACGCCTATGCTGAGGCTCACCTTTCCGTTTTCTACCTGAAATTCGTTTCCGCGGAAGGAAGCGCGCAGTTCTTCAGCCAGCGCGGAAGCTTTCTGGGTGGAGACGTTCACAAGCAGCAGGGCGAATTCGTCTCCACCGAAGCGGGCGCAATGGCTTCCGGCGGCCGTGGATGAGATCTCTTCCAGTTTTTTGGCCAGGACGACAAGAATCTTGTCCCCGTGCAGGTGGCCGTGGCAGTCGTTTGCCTGCTTGAAGTAATCGATGTCCATCAAGAGGAGAGAGACGTTTTCGCTGTCAGCCGCGGTCTGGAGTTTGCCATAGACCCCTGCAAGCGACCGACGATTTCCGATGCCGGTGAGAGGGTCGCGCGTGGCCAGGCCCTCGAGTTGTTCGTTGCGGCTTTCAAGGGATGCCTTCTCTTTGTGAGCCTGAGCCTGCATCAGTACTGTGCGTGCGACATAGCAGACGAGAGACAAGGAGATGGCGGATGCGGCCAGGGGAAGCGAGATTCGCAGAACAAATAGTCCGAGCGTGAGGTTCACGAACGTGAGAAACGAGGGCATGAGATTGCGCACCGTAACGCTGGGAGGACGGAGCGGCGCGGATTCGGGAACCTCAGCGTTTATTGAATTGCCGGTGTAGAGCAAGTAGAGCGCAAAGCCGGCGAGGAGTGCGGGGCCGGGGACATCCAAAAGTCCGCAATTGATGTGGTGCAGCCATGTGTAACACACCTGGTTTGCGAGGAAGAACGAGATGAAACGAATTCCGAGGAAACAGGAAAGGGTTTGCAGCAACTTCATCTCGGCTCGGGAGGTTGCTCCCAGGCAGGCAACAATCGCGATAAGGAACAAAAAGAGCGCCACGATTTGGCCGATGGCCAGGTGGTAGACGTTGAAGTGATCGCGCGTGACCGGCGAGTAGATGACATTGAAACGAAGAATGGTAAAAAGAAGCGCCTGAAAAACATCCGCGATCACAATGGATCGGGCGGCTCCTGAACAGAAGAGGACCGCCGCCAGCATGTACAACGCCTCGCTGGCGTTGAAGCTGGCGGTTTGGAACTGTCGTGCGGACGGCGTGTTGAAGGTGGCCTGGGTAAAGGACGGCACATAGGCAAGGGCCGCCGCAAACGCACCTGCGGAGATGAATGACCAGCGAACATAAAGAGTGGGCTGGGCTGAGCGCGCGCGGGTCCAGAAGGCACAAGCGCATCCAAACAAAACCAATGTGAGGACGAGATAGCCACAGCCTGAGGCACGCACTGTGTCTGCGCCGGCGATTGCCGCATGAACGGAACAGATGAGCACGGCTGCGAGTGTCGCGGAAGTGAGAATCCGCCGTCGCGTCGCACTCTGTGCGGCGACTGCAAAATTCGCCTCGATGAGCGCGGGTGGGGCATTCGATCCGATGGAATCTCTCATAAGCTGGTTCGATGGAAAGGAGAAGCTTTACAAAAACTGCAATAACGGGGGAATGGGGTTCTTTTGAAGAAACTTTAACGTAATCAAGCGATTGATAAAGTAGCACGAAAGGAGTAGGGGGGCGGACAAAGCGGTGCGTCACGGGTCATCGAAACACAGGGGATGTGGACCAAACAGTGTATTGTCAGAGCCGCCGGGATTTGGATGGTTCCGAGATCTGTGGGGGAGGAACGAAGATGAGCCCGAGGCTGGTGATGACTTCGGGAGGCAGTTCTTCAAAATACAGTACGGCCGATTGCGCGTGAAGGCGGTTGACGGCCCACAGCGCCGCAATTGTGACTGCTGCGCAGAGCATCATGCGTGCGTAGTGGAGAGGATTGCTGAGAGTGCTCAGCTCATAGGTCCCGATCAGCAGTTCCAGGCTGAGAAGAGTGAAGCCGAAACCCCAGAAGACCGCCTGGACATTTGTCTTTCCCGGCAAGTAGGAACAGGTGAATGGCACTTTTTCGAAGCGGATCAGGGATAACTCGACCAGGATGCCGCCCAGCAGGGCCAGGAAGGCGAGGTGTTCAGCGGCCTGCGGCCTGGGGCGAAGGTGCAGCGAGAGGGCGGCACATATTGTCCAGATGGGAGCCACGCCGAGAAGCAGGAGCGCGCGACGTGTCGCCGCGATGTAATGGCGCGATGGCCTCAACTGGGTGATGCGGAGCATCCAGTTGGCGTTGAGCGAGATGGGAAGGGAAAAGATGGCGCGCAGGCCGAGAACGGCAAAGCTCATCATCAGGAACGAAGAGAGGATGAATTCGAATGCGATCGGTTCCGGTGGGCCTGAGGCTTCGCGGCGAATCCACGAGAGGGCGATGGCGATTACGACCGACCAGTAGAAGGCCAGTGCAACGCGATGCTGACGGCTGCGCGCAATGGAGCGCAGGCAAAAGATGACGATGGCGCTCTGGAGTGAGTTGCCGAAACGGGGCATCCATTGAAATCCTCGTGACCCCGGCACCAGGTCTGGATCTTCCACGGTCTTCTTCATTGTGCGCACGTAACAGAGGAGCAGCGAAGCTGCGGCCCCTGCGGCTGCGACGGCGAGACACAGCCATGCACGATCCGCAAGCCAGAGGAGATCTGGCGGCAATGATCCATTCAGCTGATTGAGGAGTGCGAAGAACCAGAAAGTTGGTGAAGCGACGAGGAGCCAGTGGTTGGCTGGGGCGATGAGATCCGCGTGGGATGCCAGAGACGGCTGAAGAAAGCGCGCGCCTAGAAACACGCCGAAGGCCGCGAGTTGAAGAATTGCCGAGACTCTGAGGAATGTGCGGCGGGGCAGCATGAGAGCGGTGAAGCCCTGGATGGTCAGGATGGCGCAGTAGAGAAACGCTGCGGCCGCAAGCATGGTGAACCAGTACGCAAGGAAGAAACGCAACATGGCGGGCAGTCCGCCGGCGGGCGCTCCGAATACGACGGACTGCCCGACGCTCGAAGCGCAATTGAGTGCGACGACCGCGATGCCGAGAACGGTTGCGGATGCTGCGATCTTGGCCATCAAAATGATGCGTGGGGAAATCGGCAGCGGTGCGAGGACCATGACGTCGCGCTTGTCGGGAAATGTCGTATCCCACATGAGTATGGTGCAGAGACCAATCACGAGCAGCATGTCGGAGATGCGCGATTGCTGGTACGAAAAGGCCATCGATGGAGGCGGAGGGAAAAAGAGAACTCCGATGCCGTGGACGAGGCTGAGCATGATGAGGATGCCCGCGAATTGGCCGAGGAAGCTGGGGATGTCGGCTTCGATAGAGAGGGCTTCGAGGTCGACGACGCGCAAAAGAAACTGCTGATGCAACGTCCGAAACTGCGGAGCCATGCGTCCGGTGATGCGATCAAGAATTGCCTGGATCAGCTTACGCATCGATCAAATCCGCGATCTGATGGGCCATGGAGTCGGTATCCTGCTCAACGGCGAGTTGCGAGAAGATGGCTTCGAGCGTCGGCAACGCCATCAATGAGCGAAGATGCTCGATGGAGTCGTCGGCAACGAGCTTGCCGCGATGCAGAATGACTACGCGATTGCTGATGCGTTCGACGGTGTCGAGTTCGTGAGAGCTGAAGAGCACGACTTTGCCGCGCGTGGCGAGTTCCGTGATGAGGCTGCGGAGGACGAGAGCCGAGCCGACGTCGAGTCCGGAGAACGGCTCATCGAGGAGCACGAGGTCGGGATTGTGCATGAGCGCTGCGGCGATGAGTATTTTCTGCCGCATCCCTTTGGAGTAGCCGGCGATGGCCGCGTGGCGATCGTCGTGCAGGGAGAGCAGGCGGAGCAGCCCATCGATGCGCTTGCTGGCCTGGCGCGAGGAGATGCCGCGTAGATCGGCAACCATGGTCAGATATTCGACGCCGGAGAGATGGTTGTAGAGATACGGCTCTTCGGGAACATAGCCCATACGGCGCTTATAGGCAATGAGGTCGTCATCGATGGGCTTGCCGTCGAAGAGGATCTGGCCTGAGGTCATCTCGATCAGGCCGGTAATCATCTTCATGGTGGTGGATTTGCCGGAGCCGTTGGGGCCGAGGTAGCCGGTAACTTCGCCGGGATGGGCGGAGAAGCTCACATCATCGACGGCGGGGATTCCGGCAAAGTGCTTGGAGAGGCGTCGCAATTCGAGCATATGAGGGACCCCGTACACCTATGTAGCATTCAACATAAAGGATGTCAAGTAGTTTGCTACATAGGGGTTAGTTAGAAACCTGTGTTTCGGGGATTCAGGCGATGGCGGCAGCATGCGGCAGGGCCATGGGAGTTTCGGCGAGCTTGAAATCGGCGTAGGTGAAGCCATCACGGTTGACGATTTCTCCGGGGTCGAGCGCAAGGGGACGCGAGAACATGGGTCCGTCGTAGACGCAGGAGTGAAACTCGCCGTTCTCGCCGCAAGGGTCGGCAGTTGCCGGCAGATCGTAAAGCAACGCGGCGTCAAAGTTGCGGCCTGCGAAAGAGGGGTCGAGCTGGCGGGAATCGACGCAGACCAGCTTTGCGCGGAGGCCGCCGGAGATCATCGAGCGGGCAAGTTCGGGAGTGGGGATATCCCAGAGCGGGAAGAGCGGTTCGATGCCGGTGGAGTGCAGCTGTTTTTCGCGGTAAGCGCGCACATCGCGCAGAAACAGGTCACCAAATGCGATGGCATTGATGCCGTCACTGGCGGCGCGAAGACAGACATCGGCCATGCGACGTTCGTACTCCTCATTGGAGCAGGGCCACGGAAGCGGGATTTTCCAGAGTGGAAGGTCGGCGGCGGAGGCCTGGGCCTCGAGGAGCGCCGTGCGGGTTCCGTGCATGGCGACGCGGTCGAATTCGGAGTTGATGGTGGTGAGCAGCGCCACGATTTCAATGCCGGGTTGCCGGCGGAGCAGGTGGAGAGCCCAAGCGCAATCTTTGCCGCTGCTCCAGGAGACGAGGATTCTTTTCATTCGCGATCTCATTTCGACGATGTTGGCGTTGAGCAATCTCAGAAGTTTTTACGATAGACGACAAATCCGGATTTCTCCGCGACCTTGTCGTATAGCTGCATCGCGGTGGCATTCGTTTCGTGTGTCTGCCAGTAGACCCGGCTGCAGCCCGCGTCTTCGGCGCGCCGGTAGACTTCCTGGATGAGCGCGCGGCCGACGCCTTTGGCGCGTGCGGCCTCGACTGTGAAAAGGTCCTGCAGGTAACACGTTGGTGCAATCGAAATTGTGCTGCGGTGGTAGAGGTAATGGACGAGGCCGAGGATTCGTCCGGCTTGTTCAGCGACCAGCGCATGAACCGGTTCGTAGCTATCGAAGAAGCGAGACCAGGTGCTGTTGGTGATCGCGTCGGGCAGTGCTGTCGCATCCTTGCGGCCGTAGAAGGCGTTGTACCCGTCCCAGAGAGGTTTCCATTGGTTGAAGTCGTCTTTTTGGACTGGGCGGATCAGAAGGTCGTGGGTCAATGTTTTCTCCGTTGTGTTTCGGAGGTAGTTGGCATAAGTCTGAAAGACAAAAGCAGATCCTTCGTTCACCACCCCCGAACTGAAAGACGTTCGGGGCCCCGTTCACTCAGGATGACAGTGCTACTTATGGGAAGAATGCATAAACAAGGACACCGAAGAACAAAAGCAGATTCTTCGTTCACCACCCCCGAACCTACCCCAAAGAGCTAAATCGCTCATTAGGGCCCTGGTACGTTCGGGGCCCCGTTCACTCAGAATGACACCGCTACCCATGAAAAAAATACGAATCAAAGAATGACTTCGCCAGCGCTTACCGTGAACTTCAGGGCAAGGATACTAGCTGATTTCGATAACGTCGCTGCTGGCGGCGGCTGCGGCATCGGCACGCTCCATTAGCTTTTGAGCTATTCCGTAGAACTCGGCTGCTTGCGGGCTCTTGGGGCCGGCGAGGGCCACGGGGAGTCCGCGATCTCCTCCTTCACGAATGGAGGGGATGAGTTCGATTGAACCCAGGAAGGGAACTTTGAATTGAGCCGCGGTGCGCTCGGCGCCGCCCTTGGAGAAGATGTCGATTTCGTGATGGCAGTGGGGACAGGTGAAGTGGCTCATGTTTTCGACGATGCCGAGGACTTCGACATTGACCTGTGCGAACATCTCGAGCGCTTTGCGCGCGTCCTGCAGGCTGACGTCGCTGGGCGTGGAGACAACGACGGCGCCGGTAAGGGGAACTGTTTGCACGAGCGAAATGACGACATCACCTGTGCCGGGAGGGAGATCGACGATGAGGTAATCGAGTTCTCCCCAATCGACCTGCTGCAGAAACTGGCGGATGATCTGGTGGAGCATCGGTCCGCGCATGACGAGCGGCTTGTCGCCCGGCGAGATGTAGCCGATGGAGATGGTCTTAATGCCGTGCGTATCGTTGGGCTGGATCTGATTATCGGCGCCGACGCGCGGTGACTGCGTTGAGCCCATCATGAGCGGCACATTGGGTCCGTAAATGTCGGCGTCGATGAGCCCGACGCGCTGGCCGAGTTTGGAGAGTGCGATGGCGAGGTTGACGGCGACCGTGGTTTTGCCCACCCCACCCTTTCCGGAACCGATTGCGATGATCTTTGATACTCCGGGGAGAGCTACAGGCTGAGGCGTGGCGTGTCCGTGGGCCATTTTCGAATTACTCCTTGAACTAGTTTTCGTGTGGAAGCTCTCGTGGTTGTTGGGAGACCTTCCCTAAGGGGCTAAAGCCCCTTCATTTAGATTGCGTTTGCAGCACGACTCAAGCCGTGCCCTTTCAAAACGCGTAAAGCATGCCCTTGTAAAACAGCTTAGAGTCGTGTCCTTTCAAAATTGCGTAAAGTCGTGCCTAGAAGCAGATTCTTCGTTCACCACCCCCAAACTGAAAGACGTTTGGGTCCCCGTTCACTCAGAATGACACCGCTCAATTTCAAAACAGCCTAGAGTCGTTTCCTTTCAAAACAGCGTAAAGTCGTGCCCGTTCAAAATTGCGGGCTTTCACTTGGAGACTCACTAGACACTGGCGGGGCCGTGTCGCGCCGCTCCTGCTTGCGGCGGGCTGATTCGGATTCGCGATGCTGGCGGCGAAGAAGCGCATCGTTATAGCGGCGCGTCTCGTCCGGGGTCTCAGGCTGCACCTGCGGAATTTTCTGGCGGCGGCCATGTTCATCGATGGCGACGAAGACCAGGTAAGCGCTGGCTACGTGCAAATGCGTTCCGGTCTGTGGATCTTCCACCCAGACTTTGACACCGACCTCGAGCGACGTATTGAAGGCGCGATTGACGCTGGACTTGAGGATGAGCAAATCGCCAACGTGAACCGGCTGAATAAAGTCGATGTGATCCATGGCGGCGGTGACAACGTGGGTGCGCGAGTGGCGATAGGCGGCAATGGCACCGGTGAGATCGATGAAGTGCATCAATCGGCCGCCAAGCAGATTACCGAGCGTGTTGGCGTCGTTGGGGAGGATCACCTCAGTCATTTCGGACTGCGTGCTGGCCACTGTCCGGACAAGCGGGTTGGCTTCAGTCGTGCTCATGGATTCACTAGCTCCAACTTTCGGTTGCAGGGGCTTCAGAGAGAGTTCGGTTCCGGCTACAATGGAAATAAGAATGAACTCCTGCGCCGAAGCACCAGATTCCAGTTTCGGCAATCCACGCTAATTACGCAAATCGCCCTGGTGCGGGAATCCCATTATGAGCACAACGGACAAAATTGCCGGACTGAAAGAGATTCTTGCCCTTGACCCGAAGAATGCCTTCGCGCGCTACGGCATTGCCATGGAACTGGCAAACCGAGGCGAGGTTGAAGCGGCGCTGAAGGAATTCGATGTGCTGATTGAGCAGAATCCTGACTATACGGCGGCCTATTTCATGTCGGCGCAAACACTGGCCAAGGCAGGCAGGAATCCGGAGGCTGTGGGGAAGCTGAAGGCGGGGATTGCCTGCGCTGCGAGAACTGGCAACCGCCATGCACTCAGCGAGATGCAGGGAATGATTGACGAGCTGGATCAATAAACTCTTTGCTCGAATACGGCGCGAATGCGCAGCCGCAAATTCTTGCCCATGATGAGTAACGAATAAGTGCGCCGAACCAAATCAAGGCGCGTCTATACTATGAGTATGCCGAAGTATTCGATTGTCGTCCCTTTCCATAATGAAGAAGACAATGTAACCGTTTTGTACGCGCGTCTGAAACAGGTGATGGAACAGGTGAACGAAAGCTTTGAGCTGGTGCTGGTCGATGACGGCTCTAGCGACAAGACTTACAAGCTTCTCGAAGAGATTGCCGCGGTGGACAGCCGTGTGCTGGTGGTAAAGTTGCGCCGCAATTTTGGACAGACGTCGGCGCTGGCGGCTGGATTTGATCATGCGTCGGGCGATTTCATCCTGGCGATGGACGGCGATCTGCAGCACGATCCGAACGAGATTCCGAACTTCCTGGAAAAGCTGGAAGAGGGCTACGACGTGGTGTCGGGCTGGCGCAAGGAGCGTATTGACAACTTCGTGATGCGGCGGATCCCATCTCGCTGCGCGAACTGGCTGATGGCGAAGCTTTCGGGCGTGGATATTCATGACTTCGGGACGACGTTCAAGGCGTATCGGCATGAAGTGATCCAGAACATTCCGTTGTATGGCGAGATGCACCGGTTTATTCCGGCACTGGCGAGCTGGTATGGCGCGTCAATCTGCGAGATTCCGATCAAGAATGTGCACCGCGAGCGCGGACAGAGCCACTACGGCATTGGGCGCACCTTCCGTGTGTTCTTCGATCTGCTAACAATTCGCTTTTTGTTGAAATACATGAGCCGTCCGCTGCACTTCTTCGGAAGCTTTGGCGCGCTGGGAATTCTGGCGGGCAGCTTTATTTCGGCGTTGCTGCTGGGGATGAAGATTGTGAATCCGCATCAGAACGTGATGGACGTGCACGGACCCTTGTTCGTGATTGCAGGCGTACTGATCCTGGCGGGTATCCAAATGCTGGCGATCGGGCTGCTCGGAGAGCTACAGGTGCGGCACTTCCATACAGCGCAGCAGCGCGCGCCTTACGCGATCGATCGCATCGTGCGGTTGAGAACGCCGGAGGAGCCGAGCATTCTGTCGGACCGGCAGGATGACAGATTCTAAGAGCAGGGAATAGGAATACGGATTAGAAAAGCAAGAGCCCCGCGCGGAGAAGTCCTCGCGGGGTTTTTATTTGGCTGTGAATCCAAGGGTCAAACCGATCCGGTTTGCGATTCACCTGTAAATGCGAATGTGCCGGGAAATAGACTGCTTGCAGTTTCCGGGTGTAAGGGTGCATTCTTGCGCATGTATGAACGCAATACAGATTCAGAGCACGGGTGGGCCCGAGGTTCTTCAGCTCGCCGAGTTGGAGATTCCTGTCCCAGGTCCCGGACAGGTGCTGATTCGCGTTGAGGCGATCGGCGTAAATTTCATTGAGATTTATTTTCGCAAGGGAACCTACAAGGCGACGCTGCCGCTGATTCCCGGGAGCGAGGCCGCGGGAACGATTGAAGAATTGGGTTCGGGCGTTACCGGATTCAAGCTCGGCGATGCTGTTGCTTCTTGCGGGGTGCTGGGCAGCTACGCGGAGTATGCGCTTGTTCCCGCTTCGCAGCTGGTGAAGGTGCCCGATGGGTTGACGCCTGAACAGGCAGCGGCGGCGATGCTGCAGGGGATGACGGCACATTATCTGGCGACGTCGACGTATCCCTTGAAGGCGGGAGACACTGCGCTGGTGCATGCAGGCGCGGGCGGCGTGGGATTGCTGCTGACGCAGATGGCTTCGCGGATCGGCGCACGCGTGATCACCACCGTCTCGACGAAGGAGAAGGCGGAGCTGTCCCGTGAGGCCGGTGCTGCTGAAGTGATTCTGTACAACGACCAGGACTTTGTCGCCGAAGTGAAGAAGATTACTGGCGGCAAGGGCGTCGATGTGGTCTATGACTCGGTTGGCAAGACCACTTTTGAAGGCAGCTTGAATTGCCTGCGGCCTCGCGGTCTGCTGGCGCTTTTTGGCGGATCAAGCGGGCCGGTGCCGCCGTTCGACTTAATTCAACTGAGCGGCAAGGGATCACTGTTTGTGACACGGCCGACGCTGTGGCACTACGTTGCGACGCGCCAGGAATTGGAGTGGCGCGCGAGCGAGGTACTGGGCTGGGTGGCGAAGGGTGATTTGAAACTGCGCATGGAGCATATGTTTCCCCTGGCCGAGGCGGGGCAGGCGCAAACGGATATGGAGAACCGGAAGACGACGGGGAAGATTTTGCTGGAACCGTAGAGGCAGTGGACAGTGATCAGTGGACAGTGAACAGGAAAATCCTGGAGTGGTTCGTTGGGGAAGATTGCAGTCGGGCCCGGGGATCGGGTTTTTGTTTTGACGGGGGCGGGGATCAGCGCGGAGAGCGGTCTGCCGACATTTCGCGCATCCGATGGTTTGTGGGCCGGGCATCGTATCGAGGATGTGTGCACGCCTGAGGCACTTGAATTGAACCCGGCGCTGGTGTGGCAGTTCTACTCTGAACGACGCGAGCAGGGCGCGAAGGCCGAGCCCAATCCGGCGCATCTTGCACTGGCGGAGCTTGAGGCTGCGCTGGGCGACCGTTTCTTTCTCTGCACGCAGAATGTGGATGACCTGCACGAGCGCGCCGGCTCGAAGCGGCTGGTTCACATGCACGGGGAGTTGGCCAAGTCGCGCTGTGAAGATGAGTGTGGACGGCAGCCTGTTGTGGATCACAGCGTTTACAAGAGTCTGGACGAGGTGGGACGTTGCGTATGCGGAGCGCGGCTGCGGCCCCATATTGTTTTCTTCGGTGAGATTCCACTGGAGATGGATCGGATTCAGCGGGAGATTGCGCGGGCTACGCTCATGGTGGTGGTGGGAACATCGGGCTCGGTGTATCCGGCGGCGAATTTTGTGCACTGGGCGAGGCAGGGTGGTGCGCGGACGGTGTATATCGGACCGGAGCCGCCGTTGAATGCACACGCGTTTACGAATGTGGTGGAAGGCAAGGCTGGGGAAGTTTTGCCGAGGTTGTTTGTTTGCGATTGAGTATTGCGAGTCGAAGTTGATTGCATTCGCTGCGCACGTCAGGATTGCGGAGTTGCGAGCGAAGAACAACCGCAGATCCTTCGACTCCCGTTGGTCGCTCAGGATGACAACCCTAACAAGAGGTGAACATGTCTGCGCTTCAGAAGTGGAAGCGGTAGCGGAGTTGCGCGGAGAATGTGCGCGGGTCGTTGTAGTGGAATCCGCCGATGGTGACGGAGTTGTCGAGCAGGATGCGGTGGTTGGTGACGTTGAGGACGTTGGCGGTGAGGCTCCAGTTCTCGCGAAATGTGTGTCCGGCAGAGACATCGAAGGTGGTGTGAACGGGGAGATATTCGCCGTTGTACGGGCCGGTGTCGGCGCCGGCCAGACCGTTGGTGAATCCTGAACCGTAATAGACATTGCTGGCGAACCACGAGTGCAATGGAAGATTTGCGGTAAAGCCGGTGTTGAGCGTGTGGCGCTGATCGTGGTCGACTGGCGTGTAACTGGGACCAAGGTTGCAAGCTGGATCATTGGGGTCGCTGCAGGTGAATCCGCCGATGATGTTGCCGCGCTGCTCGGCGATCTGGTTGGAGTACGTCACATAGAAGCGGCCGAGATGCGCAAGATCGGGCGAGTGAAGGGTCATCTCCCAGGCGCGCACCAGTGCACCGTCTACGGCGATGGGGAAGTACATGTTGGATTCGCCAAGGTTGGAGTGATCGAGAAAATTGTTGATGCGGTTCTTGAAGGTGTCAACGTCGAGAGTCCAACCACGCCAGGGAATCTGGACTCCAAATTGATGTTCTTCGTCGCGCTCGGAGGGCAGAGGCGTAAAGGTGTTTTCTCCGCCAGGAAGATTGCCTGCGTAGTTGAGCACGGAAGAGGAGACGGTCTGGATCGGTGCGGGTTGGAAGAAGTGCCCGTAGAAACCGCGGAGAATCCAATGGAGACGGGGAACTTCGACACTGGCGCCGATGCGGGGATAGATGGCGGTTTCATCGGTTCCGGCGTGGTAAATGGTGAAGCGCTCTCCGCCGAGCAGCGTGATGTAGCGGCCGAGGCGCAGGTGGTCGGCGAGGTAGAACTCGAAGATCGCTGCACCGGCGTTTGATTGCGTATTCGGTTGCGAGGGCGCGGAGCCGTCGTTGATGATCGTGCCGAACAGGTCCTTTTCAGATTGGTAGAAAGTAGAGACACCGGCTGAGAAGCTGTTGGAGCCGATCTCGTCATGAGCGTCTGCCTGGCCTCCGAGGTAGTTAGAATTCTGATGCCAGGTGGTGGCGACGGGCAGGTCGGAATTGCGCGAATCGTAGTTGGATTGGTTGAAGTGGTAGAAGGGCGCAACGGAGAACAGGGCTTTGGGTGAGAGCGTGTGAACCCAGTTGGCAATGACGAAGGAGTCGCGCTCAGTCTGAGCGTCGCGCAGGCCAAAGGAGCAATAGTAGTTGGAAGTGCATTCGTAGTCGGTGCTGCTGGGGTCGTAGGGGATCTGGAAGAAGTCCTGCCGATATTGCGCATCGAGTCGAATCTGGTCGCTCGGTGTCTGGTTGCGAATAACGGAAACGAAGCCGCTGCCGGAGTTCGTCGCGTCATGGAGCGTTTCCAGGACCGGCGTGGCGAGGCCGTAGTTGGAGCGCGAGCCGGTGACGCTGGTATACCAGGCACTCCGCGCCGTGTGATTGCCGAGCGAGAGCTGGACTTCGCCGGAATAAAAATTGCCGGCATCAAGCAGAAGTTCGGCTTCACGATCGCGCTCGAATCCGTTGCGGGGAAGGACGTTGAAGACGCCGTAGGTGCGATCGCCAATATCGGCGGCGTAGCTGCCACGCTGGGTTTCGAGCTGATCGATGTCCTTCGGGTCGATCTGCGGGCCGACGTTGGAGGCGATCTTGGTATTGGGGATGGAAACGCCGTCGATGAGCCAGCTGGTCTGATGTCCACCGCGCATGTGGAGCATGTCGTGGGTCATGTAGGCTCCGGGGACATAGTCCGTGATCATCTGCATGCCGGTGGTTGCGGTGGCTCCCGGAGTCTGGTCGATTACCTGGCGCGTGATCAGGGTTGTGGGAGTGACCGTGTCTGCAGACGAAACGGATCCGGCGTCGGCTTTGACGGTGACGGACTGTGTGGCAGACCCGATATCGAGCGGAATGTGGAGGACAGGGTTGGTGCCAGAAGCGACGGTGATGGTCTGCGTTGAGGAAGTGAAGCCGGGAGCGGAGACTTCGAGCGTGTAAACGCCGATGGGAACCTGGACAAGGTCGAATTTGCCGATTGCGCTCGTGACGGCGCTCAGGGTGAATGTAGAGTCAGCAGCGTTGAGTTTGATTTGCGCGCCCGCAATGGGGCGGTGTTGGGGGTCGTGGACGACGCCCTCTATGGTGGCGAACACGGTGGCACGCGCGAGAAGCGGTGCAGCGAGGACCAGTAGTCCTAACACGAAGCGAAGACGGCTCATGATCAGGTTGACCTCCACGAGCAAAGCGAATGGCGCACACACGCGGAAGGCGCGAGCGCGAGCGGGGAAGAAGAATGTGGAGTTAAGTGGCGGAAGTCAGAGCTGGAGGGCCACGGAGTGCGGGGGTATGGAGATGGATGCTGCTTGCAGGTGAGGCGGACGCAGCGACTGGAAGGACCGCCGGAATTCCCGCTGTCTGAACCTGAGGTGCGTGCGCAAGGGCCAGATTCGTCGGCGCAGCGTTTCCGAGCGTGGGGTATTGCGGGCAGTGACTGGGCGACGTGAATGCGGGAGTGCTGAGGGCCGACTGGATCATACGCGCCAGCATTGCATCGGACATCACGCAGTGGTGTGTGCCGTTGCGTCGGCAGCAGGCGGGCAAAGACGCGTCGTCTCCATCGAAGGTCGCGGCAAGGGGTGCCAGACCAAAGAGAAGGACAAACAGAATGGAGAGAGCGCGCCGCATCTCGCATTCATACTACATGAACTTTGGAGTTACCTGAGATTCGGGAAAGCGTGTGGCGTTCAGGTATCATCGATGCATCTCAACTTCCCGCTTCCTGATTGAAAGGTTGAATGTCGTCTCACGTGAAGAATTCTGTCTCGGAAAGAGAAAGATCAGCCGTTGCGTCGAGCGAACGGCCGACTTTGCGCATCGCGCTGTTCGGGTTCGGCACCGTCGGCAGCTCTGTAGCGCGGATCATTTTGGATTCGAAGCCCGAGGGGCTGGAACTTACGCATATCTATAACCGCAACGTGGCGCGGAAGAAAGTCGACTGGGTTCCAAAGAGCGTGGTTTGGAGCGAGGACTGGGAGTCGGTTCTGGCTTCAGACGTGGACGCGATTGTGGAGCTCGTCGGAGGGTTCGATCCGCCGGGAACGTGGGTGCGGCGCGCGATCGAGGCGGGCAAAAGCGTGGTTACCGCCAACAAGAAACTGATTGCCTATCACGGGGTGGAACTGGAGCGGCTGGCCGCGGCCAAAGGCGGACACCTGAAATATGGCGCCGCGGTGGCGGGGGGCATTCCGGTGATTCCCGGACTGGAACAGGGCCTTGCCGGCGACCGCATTACCCGCATGGAAGGGATTCTGAACGGGACCTGCAACTTCATCCTCAGCAAGATGGAGGCCGGGGCGGAATATGAGTCAGTGCTGGCTGAGGCGCAGGCCAAGGGCTACGCAGAAGCCGATCCGACGGAGGACGTAGGTGGATTCGATGCGCGGTCGAAGCTGGCGATCCTGATGCGGCTGGCGCTTCGCGTGGTTGTGGATCCCGACGAGATTGTGCCGCAGCCCATTACGAGCGTGACAGCGGTGGATTTCAGTTACGCACGGGATTTGAACTGCACGATTCGCCAGGTGGCGCGGGCCGAAGAGCGCGATGGTGCGGTGGCGGCGACGGTTGGGCCGATGCTGGTGGATCGGAATTCGCCCCTGGCCTGGTCGCGAGGCACCGAGAACATGGTGATCCTGACGGGACACTATGGCGGCGACGTGGTGTTTTCAGGGCACGGCGCGGGTGGACATCCGACGGCGGTTGCGGTGGTGAGCGATCTACTTGCCCTGGCGCACGGGTCGCGCCGTGTGGCCATTCCTTCGGTTCCGGCAAAGATCGGCGCGGAGTTCGAGGTGCCGCACTATATTCGGTTCCTGGTTTCGGATCGGCCCGGCATCGTGTCGGAAATTACCGGGGCGCTAGCGCGGGAGCGGATCAATATTCGAGCCATCGTGCAGAAGCCGGGGTATCCGGCAGAGGCGCTGCCGTTTGTGGTAACGGTGGAGCCGTGCAAGTCGTCGGCGATGAAGCGGGCATTGGCCGAGATCGGTAAGATGGATTGTCTGCTCAAAGCGCCGCTGGATTTGCAGATGCTGGAGTAGCAGTGAAACAGTGAAACAGTGAAACAGTGAAATGGTGGACAGTGAACAGATGGTTGGAGGTCACAGGTGATTGACACGGTTTATCGGTGTGAGATTTGCGGGGAGGAGAGCGACAGGCCTGTCCGATGGATCGTGATCCACTGCAGCGACGCACAGCTGACGGTCTTTAAATGGACGAAGGAAGCAGCGGACAAGCCCAACGCGCGTCACTACTGCGGCGAAGCGCATGCGCAGGTCTATATCAGCCGGTGGTTCCAATCCTTCTGCGGATAGGTTTGTAAATCAGGAAGTTGGCCTGGTGCCTGCCGGGCCCGTTGATTCGCGCACGATCAGTTCCGGCGCCATCACAATTTCAGCAGGGTAGGGCGCTTCTCGATTGGCAATGCGTTCCAGCAGGACCTGTGCTCCGCGCTGGCCCATTTCAAAGAGCGGCTGGCGCACCGTTGTGAGTGACGGCGTGGAATAAGCCGCGGACTGGATATCGTCGAAGCCGACCACGGACACGTCTTCCGGAACGCGCAATCCGGCATCTTTCAAAGCGCGAATGGCGCCGATGGCAGCAATGTCGTTGAAGCAGAAGATGGCGGTGAAGTCGTGCGTTTTTTCGAGCAGGCCCTGCATGGGCTTGTAGCCGATCTCCGGCGCCATGGGATGCTGGCCTGTCTTCATCGACCACCCGGCAGAATCGATGCGGATGACAAGCGCCGGGTCAATGCTGATGCCGATTTCACCGGCGACCTGCTGGATACTTTCCCAGCGATATTCTGAATCGGGAATCGCGCGCGGGCCGCGCATGAAGGCGATGCGGCGATGGCCGAGACCGTAGAGGTGAACAAGAGCAGATTCGACCGCCTTGTGATGATCGAGAACAATGTTGGTGACGTTCTGAACCGCGCTGTGGGCCGAGATCGCAACCACGGGGACAGGAACTTCGATCTGATCCGCGGGGGTGTTCAAGAGCAGGAAGCCGTCGACGGCCCGCTCAACCAGCATGCGCGGATACTGCTCGATGAGTTCTTTTCTCCAGTCGTGGCAGGCGGTGAAATAGAAGTAGTGTGCCTCGGTCAGTTGCTGAACAACACCGTTCATGACGCGGGTGAAGTAGCCTTCGCTCAAATCGGGCGCGAGAACGCCGACAGACATGGAGCGGCTTTGGCGCAGGGACCGGGCGAAGTAGTTCGGCCGGTAGTTGAGGCGAGCCGCTGCCTCGAGGACGCGGTTGCGCGTCTCCTGCGGAATGGACTTTGCTGAAGGTGAGTTGTTGAGTACCAGTGAGACCGTGGTTTGCGACAGCTCCAAATGTTCAGCAAGCGTTCTTAAATTGACGTGCCCTGATGGCGTCGTTTCTTTACTTCTTGCCATGTTGGAGTTGTAGCACGTTTACATGGAAGTAGAAACAGGGATTCAAAGGTAAATAACTCGATTTTCTTAACAAGTAACCAGCCAAGTCAGGGCTTTGCCGCACTCACTTCGTGGGGACAGCAATCTCATTTTCGCCCGGCTTGAGGGGCCAGTTTCGGCCATCGAATTGGAAGACTCCCGAAATGGTCGCGGGCAGGGTGATTCTGGCGTGGAAAGTGGACCCTCCCTTGGCATGCTGGTTGTCCTGCGAACCCGTGTAGTGATAGTCGACCCCGATGTCGCCCTTGGGATGAGGAAAGGTCGCGGTGAGATGGTCGAGGGAGCCGAGATGGGGAGCGATGCGCACGGTGGCGAAGCCGGGGCTTGCGGGTTCGATTCCGGCGACGAGGGTGAGCATGTCGTAGATGGGGTGGGCCGACCAGGCGTGGGAGTCAGAGCGCGTGTCGCCGGGGATTTCGGGCCAGGTGCTGAAGTGGAGCGGGAGCAGTTTTCGCCAGGGGTCGAGCGACTGGAGATAATCGCCCGCCATGCCGGCGTGGTCAAGGGCGCGGGCGAGGTAGAAGCGGAAATAGTATGAGGCTGAGAGGACGCCGTCCGGGGTGGTGCCGGGCTCGATGGCGAGGATCTTGTGCAACACGGCTTGCTGCTTATCTTTCGGGATAACGTCGTAGAGCACGCCGAGGATGTTGGTCTGCTGAGAGTAGATCTTCTTGTCGGGATTGTCGGCAAGCAGTCCACGATCGGGGCTCCAGCAGCGTTTGAACAACTCTGTCCGCACGCTACCGGCTTTATCGCGATCTCTATTGCCAAGCACCTTATCGCCGATTGCCTTTTCGAGGTCGGCAGCGTCGTCGAGGGCACCCAGATATTCCAACGTGGTGACGCATGACTCGCCATTGGCCGAGTACGTGGGTATCTCCTGCTTGTCCTGAACCCAGTCGATGAAGGACCACCACGGAGTTTCGTGAAGGATTCCTGCCGGTTCGCGGAACTGAGCGTACCAGTCGAGAATGCCGCGAACACCTTCGAGCTTGCTTGCGACGAAGCCACCAGGATCGGGGCGGTACATCCAGTAGTCGTGGAGCATGTCGATGTAGAGCAGGGAAAAGGTGGGAATGTTCTGCGGAAGGGAACTGGGGTAGCGGCTGCGGGTGATGCCTTCAGGAATACGGGAATCGTCGAAGGCTTCAATCGCCTGCCGGCCGAGGCGGTCGTCACCGGCAACGGTGTAGGAGATGAGGGCCTGGATGCGGGTATCGCCGACGTATTGGAGTTGCTCGTAGTAGGGCGTGTCCATGTAAGTTTCATGGGCGTCGTCGCGGGCGGTGCGCCAGCTGATGTCCCAGATTTTGGCGAGGTCGGGGTCGGCGGATGCGAATTTGGCGCGTTCTTCGAAGGGGTATGCGGTGAAATAAGCCTTTAGCGACTCGAGGGTAAGGGGTTCGGAGCCGGTGGTGATGTCGAGGTCGAGATAGCGCCAGGTTCGCCACCAGAGGGGCATGAATACGCGGTGCGGGCCGCCGTCCGGGAGGAAGCTGTCGGTGAGGCCGAGGGCCTGGCGGGGATGCAGGATGCCTTTCTCGTCGGTGTAGGAAAGGGAATCGCGGTCGCCTTTGTGTTCTTTGTTGTCGTAGAGAGCTTCGGAGTAGGTGAGGACGATGCGGGAACCTTTGCCGCCGGAGACGGTGAGTTCGGGGTAGGCCGTGGTGAGAGTTTTGCGATCGAGGAGAAGGTGAACGTGAACACCGGGAGGAAGGCCGGCGGATTCGTCGGGGAAATGGGAAATCCCAGGTTGTTCATTAGCGATGTCATCGAGGCTAACGATCGATCCAGCTTCGGTGCGCGCAAACTCCATGTGCGGCAGTTCATCGGGAATGAGGCCCCAGGGGTTGTCGCCGGTGGTGTCGGCGGAATGGGCGTGATTGACATCCCCGAATATGCTGTCGCGCATCGGCGAAGCTGCGGGAACCCAGGCCGTGCCGGGGGTGGAGGAGTTCCAATTCCAATCGCATTTCGAGGCGTCGATTTCTTCGCCGGGGCCTGAGGCAAAGTAGGTCTTGTAGGTCACGGTCGAGCGGGCCAGGATTCGGTGGCCTGGTTCTTCTTCGACGAACCACCCCTTGGGGGTGCTGATGTCGGTGGCACCGGCAGGATCGCTTTCGAGCAGGAAGGCGGTGCGGTCGCTGATTTGGGCAACCGGAGCGTAGACGCCGAAGTTCCAGACGGTAGCCGTGAGCAGGTTGGGACCTTGCTGGAGGTAAGGTGCCAGGTCGAAACGCTCGTAGTGCCAGTGGGCAAGATCGCCGCGTGCGGGGCCATCGCCTACTCGCTTGCCATTCACATACAAAATGAAACGGTTGTCCGCACTCACGCGGACCATGTACGTGGCGGGGACCGATGCGAGGTCGAGCGTCCGCCGAAAATTGAGGACCAGGGGCTCGCGAAGCGGCGCGGTGGGGTGCGTGATCCAGGAGGCTTTCCAGTCCCGGTGAGGGGCATCGGGCTGGACGGGACTCTCCGCGAGGGTTGGGATTGTTGCGACAGCGAACAAGAGGGCGAGCACAATCGGACGCATAAGGTTAGCCTAATAGCTTTCAGGGCATCAGCTTACAGGAGTTGGCAGGTCATCGCCACAAGAAGACGAAATGCACTCACCGCAAAGATGTTCGGATTGGTTGACGCAGTCCGCATCGAACAAGATGAGGACGGAAACGGGATGCAAACCAAGACGGGGATTTCTTCGCAGAAGTGCGTTATATGCGTTTGATTTAGCAGCACTGTAACCTTCTATTCATCTTTGCCCGGTAGCCTACGAACGGTGAGCCTTCAAGTGCCTGAGATACGCGTTTCTCAACCCACATCTCCAACTCCACCCAAAGTTTCGGTGACGGAGCGAGCCGCAGAAGCGCCGCGGACTGAGGTCTCTGACGTCCGCAAATTTCTAATGACGCGAGGGAATTCAGCACTTGCCGACCGCGTCTTTCGCCTGGTGATGGTGATATGCGGCTTGAGTATTTTCGGCATCGTGGCGTTGATTTTGTCGGAGTTGATGCTTCGTTCGAGCTTGGCTTGGCATAACTTCGGCTTACGTTTCTTCTTCATGCCGCCTGCGCACGACCCGACCTCGGGGCAGACGAGCTACTGGGACCCGGTGAACGGGCATTTCAGCGCCCTGCCGTTTATCTACGGCACGTTGATGTCGTCGTTTCTGTCGCTTCTGATCGCGGTTCCCCTGGCGATCGGGCTGGCGATCTTTCTGACCGAAATGTGCCCCAAGTTCCTGCGCGGTCCCCTGGCCTTTATTACGGAACTGCTGGCTGCAATTCCAAGCATCATTTACGGCCTCTGGGCTGTCTTCGTGTTGGTTCCGTTGTTGCGCGAATATGTAAACCCGCTGCTGGTGAAGTACATGGGATGGTCCGGATTATTCGTCGATGACAATCCAACGGGATTGGGCTATGTGGCAGCGGCTGTGATCCTGGCCATTATGATTTTGCCGATTATCTCGTCGTTGACGCGGGAAGTGATGACAGCGGTGCCGCACTCACAGCGCGAAGCCGTATTGGCGCTGGGAGCGACGCGTTGGGAGATGATCCGGATGGGCGTGTTGCGCAACGCGCGCATCGGCATTGTGGGCGCCGTGATTCTGGGGCTAGGTCGCGCACTGGGCGAAACGATGGCAGTGACCATGGTGATCGGGAATACGCCGGAGATTAGTAAGTCGCTCTTGTCGAATGGAAGTTCGATGGCATCCGTCATCGCGAACGAGTTCAGTGAGGCGGTAAGCGATCTGCATCGCAGTTCGCTAATCGAGATTGGCCTGGCGTTGTTCATTGTGACAATCGTTGTGAACGCGATCGCTCGCCTACTGGTTTGGGCAGTTACGCGCGGCACACCGGCCAGCGCGCACTAAGCCGCCAAGATAGCGGGATGAAGGATTGTGTCAAGGTGCCATGAAGTAGATTCGAACGATAAGCGGGCGGGAGAAAAGGGAATTGGGGACGACTAGCTTTCGATCAGGATTTCGAGCGGCAACCGATCGTGCGGTGTCGGGACTGGCGATACTTGCCACGGTGCTTGTGATCGTTCCCCTCGTTGCGATTTTTATCTATTTGCTTATCAAGGGCGCTCGTTCGTTGAACCTGGCATTTTTCGTGCAGAACCCCGTGCCGGAAGGCGAATCCGGCGGCGGAATGGCGAACGCGATCGTTGGCTCGGCAGTGCTGCTGGGAATTGCGAGCGCCATCGGAGTGCCGACTGGGGTTGGAGCCGGAATTTACCTGGCAGAATTCGGTCGCGGCACCAAACTGGCCACTGCAATTCGCTTTACGGCGGATGTGCTGAATGGCGTGCCTTCAATCGTGATGGGCTTGGCGGCATATTCGTTGATTGTGATTCCGCAAGGTCACTTTTCAGCGTTTTCGGGAGGCGTGGCTTTGGGAATTATGATGATTCCCACGGTTGCGCGCACGTCGGAAGAGATGTTGTTGATGGTGCCGAATACGATTCGCGAAGCGGCACTGGGACTGGGGTTGCCGAACTGGCGTTCGGTGCTCTCCATTACCGTGAAGACCGCATCGCCGGGCATCATTACCGGATGCATGCTGGCGTTTGCGCGGGTTGCCGGCGAAACTGCACCGCTGATCTTTACTGCGCTGGGCAACTCATTCTGGAGCACATCTCCGAATCGGCCGATTGAGGCGCTGCCACTGCAGATTTGGGTTTATGCAACAGGCCC
Source organism: uncultured Acidobacteriaceae bacterium (assembly GCA_963838295.1). Lineage (GTDB taxonomy): Bacteria > Acidobacteriota > Terriglobia > Terriglobales > Acidobacteriaceae > Telmatobacter. The sequence continues at coordinate 381,826 of CAWIQS010000013.1, read as the reverse complement.
TTATGAGGACCAGCACAGGCTGGCGTGGGCCGGTGCGCTGGTACTGATTGCTTTGATTGTGATTGCGGTTTCGCTGGTGCGTTACGTGACCAGTCGCGGAGTTCTGAAAGGGGCAAGTTAATGCAAATTTCTCCTTCAGAGAATGCTTTTTTGATGGTGTAGCGCATCGCGATTTTCTGGGTAAAATCGCGAATTGAGTTTATCTGCATCGGCGAAGTGAAGAAGGAGAAATTAGAACGTGGGCGTCGGCATCGAGGTGACGAACCTGAACGCATGGTATGGAACGAACCATACGTTGCAGGACATCAACCTGAATATTCCAGCCAATCATGCGACCGCGCTGATTGGCCCCTCAGGCTGCGGCAAGAGCACGTTTGTGCGGTGCCTCAATCGGATGCATGAGACGAATCCGATCGCCCGCGTGACGGGGACAGTGCGGATTGGCGAGATCGACATTTACAGCGACGCCAAACCGGTGGAAATCAGGCGGCGCGTGGGGATGGTGTTTCAGCGGCCGAATCCGTTTCCGACCATGTCGATTTACGACAATGTGGCATCGGGGCTGAAGCTGAACGGATACAAGAACCGGCGATCACTCGATGAGATTGTCGAGCGCTCCCTGAAGAACTCGGCGCTATGGGATGAAGTGAAAGACGATTTGAAGTCGAAATCCGGCGCCAGCCTCTCTGGCGGTCAGCAGCAACGGTTGTGTATCGCGCGGGCACTGGCGGTCGATCCTGAGGTTTTGCTGATGGATGAGCCGGCGTCTGCGCTGGATCCGGTATCTACTTCGAAAATAGAAGACCTGATTTTTCAGTTGAAATCGCAGTACACTATCGTGATTGTGACCCACAACATGCAGCAGGCAGCACGTGTGGCCGAGAAGACCGGTTTCTTCTTGAATGGCCGCATGGTGGAGTTCGACTCGACGCACAAGATTTTCACGAACCCGAGCGACAAGCGGACAGAAGATTACATTACGGGCAGGTTCGGATGACGCGCATTCGCTTCCAACAAAGTCTCGACCAGCTGAAAGAGAATCTGCTGGTGATGGCCGGCCTGGCCGAGCAGGCGATTCAGCGCGCCATTGAAGCCTATCGTGTGCGCGACCTGTCAATCTGCGACCTTGTGAGCCGCAGTGAAGTTGCAATCAACCGGCTGGAGCGCGACATCGACCAGGCAGCGCTCGACCTTCTGGCGATGGAGCAGCCGATGGCAATTGATCTGCGCTTCATTCTGAGCGTGATCAAGATCAATGCGGATCTGGAACGTGTGGGTGATTCCGCGAAGAGCATCAGCGAGCGTGTTCGCAACATGGAGCAAATGCCGGCTGTTCCTGAACTGCCCGTGGACATTCCGCGAATGGCGACGCTTTCAGCGGAGATGGTGCGAAAGAGCCTTCAGTCTTTTATTGAGGCCGATTCAGAACTGGCGCGCGCTGTGCTGATGATGGACGATGCTGTCGACACGATGAATCGCGCGGCCTACAAATCGCTGACGAAAGTGATGGAGGATCAGAGTCATATTGCTCCCCAGGCTCTGAACGCGCTGATGATCTGCCGGGCGCTGGAGCGCGTGGCAGACCATGCGACGAATATTGCCGAGGACGTGATCTTCTGGGTCGAAGGCTCGGACGTGCGCCACCACAAGAGCATGATGGCGCAAAAGAAGCCTACCGAGGCCACGAGTTAATTACCTCAGTCTCAAACTGACAGGCATTCTCTCAATCCCAACTCCACCCCAACTCCACTGCGATAACCTTGAAGGGAAGCAGCGGAGTGTGCCATGGGCGCAGATGAGACATCGCGAGGTGCAGGTGGCCCTGCCGCGCTATATGCGGAACAACTGAATGAATTGCAACGCTTGCAAGGCGTAGATCAGCGAGCGGAGCGCCGGTTGGGATTCGCGAAGCTGGCAGTTGCTTTCGTTACGATTGCCGCGGCGATTGTCCTTCTCTACTTTGTCAAATTCCTCTGGCTGCTCCTGGTGGCGGTTGGGGTGTTCGCGTGGCTCGCGGTGCTGCACGAGAACCTTCTGCGGCGGATTCGGCAGCGGGCCCGCGCGATGGACTTTCATGCGCGCGGCATCGCACGCGTTGAGGATCGCTGGGCTGGAACGGGAGAGACAGGGGAGCGATTTCTCGATCCGGCGCACCCCTACGCGCGCGATCTTGACATATTTGGGCCGGCTTCGCTGTTCGAACTTCTTTGTACCGCGCGCACCCGCGCCGGAGAAGAGAAGCTTGCCGCCTGGTTACTGGCCGCGGCTCCAGTGGATGAAATCGTGGCGCGGCATGGGGCAATTCACGACTTAAGCACGCAACTGAAATTGCGGGAGAAATTGTTCTGTGTTGGAGAGACAGTGCGTGCGGGGGTGCATCCCGATGCGCTGGCGACGTGGGGCGAACGCAAGCCCTTGCTCAAGAGTCTGCGGATTCGCGTCACGACAACCGTGCTCGGCATCCTGTGGATCGCCGGTGTGGTGGCTTGGGGGGCATGGGGACTGGGCACGGTTGCCCTGGCGATTTCGGCGTTGAACCTGGCCTGGGCGCACCGTCTCCACGCGCGCTGGGATGAGTCTGCTGATGCGATCGAAGAGGCAGCGGCCGATCTGGACCTGCTGGCAGGCATATTGAAACTCATCGATCACGGGCAATTTTCGGCACCGAGGTTGCAACGGATTCAGGCTCGATTGAAACACGAGGGGTTCGATCCGTCGGATGCGATCGCAAAGTTGAATCGCATTGTGGGCTACCTCGAATCCAGGCGAAATCCCGCAATGCGGTTGCTGGATGTGTTGATGTTCTGGAGTGCGCAATGTCTTTTTCTGGCGGAGAGTTGGCAGCAGGAATATGGCCCGCACATTCGAGGCTGGCTCGACGAGGTAGGCGAGTTTGAAGCACTCACGGCGCTGGCTGGGTATGCGTTTGAGCATCCTGGCGACGTTTTGCCGGAGTTCGTAGAGCGTGGTCCTCTCTTTGATGCGAAGGAAATTACACATCCGCTGTTGCCTGCAGAGTTGGCCGTGCGCAACGATGTGATGCTTGGCGGCGACCTGCAACTGATGGTGCTGAGCGGGCCAAACATGGCGGGGAAGAGCACGTTTATCCGCTGCCTGGGGATCAATGCTGTTCTTGCGCAGTGCGGCGCGCCGGTGCGGGCTCGTTCGTTGAAGTTGTCGCCACTTGCGGTGGCTGCGTCGATTTGTGTGCTCGACTCGCTGTCCGGAGGGACTTCGCGGTTTTATGCGGAGATTCGGAGACTGAAGGTTGCTGAGGATCTTTCGGCCGGCCCCATTCCGGTCTTTTTTCTTATGGACGAACTTTTATCGGGCACAAATTCGCATGACAGGCTCGAGGGAACAAAGCTGGTGGTGCAGAGCCTGGTAGAGCACGGTGCAATCGGTATTGTCAGCACGCACGATCTGGCACTGGCGGAGATTCCGGCAACGATGAATGGCCGCGCCGTTAACTGTCACTTTGAAGATCGGCTCGAGGAAGGAAAGCTGATTTTCAATTACAAGCTCAAGCCGGGAGTGGTGAAGACGAGCAATGCTCTCGAACTGATGCGTTCGATCGGGCTTGGCGCTGTGACAGAGGTGCGCTAAATCTCCCACCAGTCAAAAAGCGACATCCTCGGAAAGTAGAGCCCGGCACGGAGCTGGAATTGCGGGCCGTGCAGATTGCGCAATACGCTGGCATATGCCTGCAACTGAGGGCTATATGTCGCGCGGAACGTTGGCAGGGCCGACTTGGCATCGAGGTTGTCGGCATGCGCTGTTTTGTAATCGATGATCCACAGCGCTTCGTCGCCAGACTGCAGGGGCTCGAGGCCTGACCGGAAAAGACGGTCGACCCGGACCAGTCGCAAACTGCCTCCGACAATGCCGGCCCACCCAGATTCGCTGACGGCTTCGGAATGCGGCGAGAGAATCCATTGCCCGATAGAGTCGCACGATGCGTTGCGGGCGATGTGGAATGCCTGCGAAGCGATGTCTTGAGCTTGCGCGAGGGAGATGCCGGCAGAGCGCACCATTGCCGTGATGCGGGGCAGCATGTTCTCGAGGGCTGTCAATGAGGAACGCCAATCGAGTGACAAGCGCAAGCGAGCGAGCTCTTCAAGCAGCTTGTGCGCAGCATTGCCCAGGCTTCGCGAGAACAGACCACCTTCGTGGCGCTGGTATGCGGTGTCGTTGAGGCCGATCACAGATTCAGAAGCGGAGAGGCTGGCGCCGACGACCGTGGCTGATTCAAAATCTGGCGCCAACCGCCGCAAGACAGTCCGACGCGGCAACACGATAACGTTGCTTTCGCCGGCAGCAATAGAAATGATCTCTCCAGGTTCGGCTTCTTTGCGGACATGCAGGTTCCATTGCTCGAAGCGATTTCTGATCTCTTCTTCAAAGGCGGGCCATGCAGTGGCGAGCAGACTGTTGCGAGGATCCTGCAATGTGTGTGATCCATCGTCTTCAATCTTGTATGCGGGTTGCGCGAAGAGATGCAGCTCTTCGCGAGCCCGCGTTGCGGCAACATAGAGAACGCGGCGTGTCTCCTGCAATTCCCGTTCACGCCGCGTGCGGTCGACCCACCGCTTGGCCTGGCCAGGATCGGACCCTTTGAATTGAAGCGGGGCAACCAGGAACTCGGTGAGCTCGCCCGACTCGTCCGGATCGACGACTCCGCGCTCGAGCCAGGATAGAAGTTCAGGTTTGTTGCTGCCGCTGCGTGCATGCAGATCGGGGACGATCACAACTTCAAATTCAAGTCCCTTGGATTTGTGAATCGTCATGAGTTGAACGCCGCACTCGCTGTTGGCAGCAGGGTCGGGCAAGGAGAAGAGTTCTTCGAGGGCAGCGTCGAGCGCGGGACCGTTCAGATCCTGCTCGCCCTCGGGCAATTGGTCGAGCAGTTTCCAGAAAAGATCAAGGTTCGCGCGAGCACCGGCATCGACACAGTGGTCTCCTCCAAGCGATCGCCAGAGTTGCTGAAGGAGGGTGCCGACGGACGCGGTCGGGAGTGTATTGCGCAAGTGCGGAATGAAAGCGAAGGCAACCAGCAGGCGCTTGGCGGCTCGACGTGAGTCAAGTGAGAGCAGATCGAGGCGTTGACCCAGCATTTGCGGAATCTTGGCTTGTGCCTGAGTTGGATCATCGGTTCCGGCGACGGCATGAAGTTCAGCGAGACTCAAACCACACCAGGGTGCACGCAGAACGCCAAGCCAGGCAACGCGATCTTCAGGATTGGACATCGCGCGGGCCAGCGCAACCGCATCCAGGATCTCGGGACGGTCTTGCAGGTTTTCAAGCTCGACGGCACGGAAGGGAATTCCATCGTCGCGGAGCGCGGCAGCGATGGGAGCGAGGGCCGTGCGCGCGCGACCAAGCACCGCGATGCGATATTTTGTGCCGGCCCCGCTGGCGGTTTCCATGCGTTGAAGGTGGGTGCGGATAAGAGCAACCACCTCGGCGATCTGCGCCGCGCGGACAGCTTCGCGTTGCAAGGCGACTTCTTCGGCGGTGAAATTCGTGCCGGAATCGTTGGAGGTTTTTGGCTTCGGTTGAGGAATGAATGCGAGGTGAAGTTCGAAATGCTTGGTGGAATTGCGGGAAGGGGATCGCGCGGCCTCTGCCTGGTTGAACTCGATTCCGCTGCCATCAGGCTCGGCAAAGACTTTTTCAAATGCATCATTCACCGTAGTGACGAGGCGGGGGTTGGCGCGGAAGTTTGCAGTCAAGCGAACCGGATCGAGCGGAAAAGTTTCGTTCTCGCTGAATTCAAAACCTCTCTCCTGAACGCGTCCGAAAAGCTCTGCCTCGGCATCGCGGAAAGAGTAGATTGACTGGACCGGGTCGCCGACGACAAAGATGGAGCGGCCGACACGATCGGGCCATGCGGAGATCAGTGCGGAGATGAATTCGTGCTGGCGGCGGCTGGTGTCCTGGAATTCGTCGACCAGCAGATGTCGGATGCCATCGGCAACAGCGAGCGCGGCTTCGGAGGGGAATTGATCTTCGCCGCTGAGGACGTCACGGGCGATTTGCGCGACTTCGATGAAGTCAACGGTACCAGTTTCAGCGAACACGGCCTTCAATTCGCCCGCGGCGTGCCGGAGAAGAGTAAAGCTGGCGCGAACGATCTGCCAGTCTTCTTCGGTATAACGGGCGGGAGGAAGTTTTCGAACGCCGGCAAGAGCCTCTTCGAGACCAGGCACGGTGGAGAGTTGCTCGCTCAAATCCTTTATGCGCAACTTCTCTTCGGTGTGCTCCCTTGGAAATCCAAGAGTTTTGTTGAATTGCCGGCGGAAGCGATCTTCCCCGGTCAGCAGAAGATTTGCCAGGCAGAGGTACGCGTTCCGGGAATCTTCAAGAGCGATGCTGTCTTGATGCGGGCCGTAGGGGAAGCTTGCGAGTTCGGCGAGGTCCCGATGGAGATCGCTTGCACCGTGGGAACACGCAAATTGCGCAAGTTCGATTGCTTCGTCGCCTGCACCGGGAACCTGGTTCATGAGTGGGGTCAGACTGTCCAGCGCGGCGCGAACGGCGTCGGCGAGCGGCCGTTCGAGCCGCTCGCGAATTTCATTCCAATCTGGTTCACGGGTCAGCACAAACCTGTGCATCCATCGATCGCGCTGGCCTAGCATCTTGACTAGAAGCTCTTCCAACTCTTTCCATCCGTTATCGCGCCACAGCAGAAGATCCTTGATCGCGTCGCTCAGGACTGGTTGCCCCGCATCCCCTAACTTCTGCAGCGTGGCTCGCGCGGCCCGGCGATATAGTTCCGCGGGCCTTTCGCTGATTTGCAGATTGTTGCCAATGCCAGAGTGGATGGGCTGCTGGATGGCAACGTCGCGACAGAACGAGTCGATGGTCGAGATGCGGAGTTGCGCCGCGAGATCGAGGAGGCGCCAGTCAAGTTGCCTCGAACGCTCAAAGGCACGCGCGGCAAGTGCCTCCATCGAGAATTCATCTGCGCCCAGCTCTACGGCTTCGCGAGCATTGGCTTTCTCAAGTTCGGCGAGAATTCTGTGCCGCATATCGGCGGCTGCCGCCCTGGTGAAGGTGATGGCAACAATTTGGCCCGGATCGTCGACTTCGGCGAGCAGGCGCAGAAACCGCCGGGTAAGGAGATCGGTTTTCCCGGAGCCCGCCGGCGCCTGAACGAGAATCGAGCGAAGTGGGTCGAGCGCTGCGATTCGCTGTGCCCGGTCGAGAGGGGCGGGAAGTACGGAGCTATTCTTCGGCCGCATCGCCAGCCCCCGAATCTTCTTCAGCTCTCGCACGGTTTTCGGGTTCCTGAATGCGGCAGACAGATTGAAGACCGCAGCGCTCACAGGTTCTTGGGAAGTCGCGTGGATTGACTTCGGCACGGCCGTGGACGAAATCGTCAGCCATCCGCCTGATGTATTCCTTCCACTGCGATTCTTCCAAGCCCGTGAGCTTGTGCCTGACAAGTGCGCTATTTCCGGGAAGATCAGGAAGGATGGTGTCCTTTGCGTTAGCAACGCGACCTGCGAGGCAAGTTTCGCCAGCCCGCACCTTTGCGAAGACCAGTCCCCCGCGGGCGGGACCGCCGTAACTGTCGAACAGGGATGGTTGCAATGGCTCAAGTCCGAAGACTTTGTACAACGGCAACTGCAAATCGTCGGGACGCGGGAGGTCCCAGGACCTGGGATCAACACTGCCGGTTTTGTAATCGACGACTAGCGGGGAGCCATCGACGAGGCGATCGACTCGATCGAGACGAAGATTCATACTCAGGCCGGCAATTGTAACGGTGCGCTGCACTTCGGTTTGTTCGACTGTGAATGGCGCACGCGACTTTTCGAACTCTATCCACTCAGAAAGCAGACGCGCGAGTCGGATCTCCTCGAGTACGAGGTACATCGGGGGCATCTCTGCAGAGATTCCAGCCGGCAACGCGGATTGCATACCCGCTTTGACATGCGTACCAACGAACCCGGCGATGCCCTTGATTGCGAAGAGGTCATCCCGGCTCTTGATTCCAGGACGCCGGCCCGACCACATGGAATGAAGCACCGCGTGCAGAAGCTGGCCACGCTGTTTCGCGGAGAGCCCAGCTTCGGCCGAGTCCCATTCGCGCGCATCCAGGCGAGCAGTTGCAAATGCCTTGAATGGACATTGCGATTGCGACGAGAGAACGCTCGCTCCCCCCCGCAGATGGTTCAAAGAAAAAGGAACGCGAGTGGCATCGTTGAAGAAGACGGCGATTGGTTCGTCATGAGGTGGCGGAGCCAGGTGAGCCGGCAAGAGCTGAGAGGCGCTGGCTATAAGGCGCGAGGGTCTGGACTCCGCGTCGTCCTTCTGCGCTGCGAAGCTGAAAATGACTTCTGGCGCGGAGGCCAGCAATCGATTTGTGATAGCAGACGCGAATTGCCAGTCCAATTGATGCGATGAGTGCGGCATCGCGGATTCGCGTTGCACGTAGGCTGGCAGGAACGGATGGAGAGAGGCGACCGCTGGCCAGGATTCCTCGTCCACGCCGAGGAACCAGATGGCGTCCGCAGTGAGGCCCGCAGACTCCGCCGGCCCAGCGATTTGGATGGGCGCATCGGAGGACTGCGGCGCGAAGAGGATGTCGTTGATCGCGTGTTCGAGTTCGGAGAGGAAGTCTTGCCAGGGGATGCGGCGCCCATCGAAGCCGAGAGAGCCGGCCGTGTCCAGTGCCTGCTGCCAACGTCGAAGCGTCTGAAATTCAACGCTTGTTTTCGATTCGGTGCCAGGCCAGCCGATGGTCTCGAGCAGGTGTGGGACCTTGTCAGCCCATTCGATGGGGTTGAGCAGATCAGCCGATTCCTTCAGGCTCCGCTGGGCCGTGATCATGCGGCGCTTCCATAGCACAGGAAGGGCTTGAGCAATCCGGCTCTGGTTGAGGAAGCCTTGCAGAGGCCATTGAAGCCGCTGCTGGTCGTAGCGACGCAGGGTGCGCATGCAGGATTGCAAGACTGAAGACTCTGCGGACGAAGCAGCGAGATTGCTTGAAAATAGCCAGTCAATTTCGTTTTCGTTAAGCGAATAGCCAAGCCAGCGGAGAAGCAAAAGAACCGAACGCACCAGTGGTACCGTGCTGAGCGGAATGCCGAGCGAAAATTCAAAAGGCAGAGGGCCCTCGGGATGGAAGAACCGCAGGAAGGCGCGCTCAATTTCTCCGCGGCGTTGCGAAGCACTCTGCGTGACGACGAGGATGCGAGCATTGGGTTTGGCTTCGAGCTGCGCGTGACACCAGTACGCACAGGATTCGAGCTCCGTCTGGCTGTCAGCGCAACGGTAGAAGCTTGTCTGGGCTGGCTCACCTTTAAGTTGAAATTGCTGCCACTCGCCCCATGCGTCGAACAATTGCTGTTGAACGGGGAGCAGGTGGTCAAAGCCGGCGAGACGAAGCGGTGGACGAGCGGTGGAATCTGCCAGGAGGAGAGGGATGAGCTCAAGAGGAAGATGGCTCATGGAGATGAAGGCATCTTTGGCGCACCGCTGATCGAAGTCGGCGAGCCAGTTGCTGAATTCGCCGGCGTCGCGATCCCAACCGGTCCGCGATGACGCGCGAAGGAACCGGGGTGCATAGGAACTGAGAAGATCGCATGCTTCGACCGCCATCGCCGCGAGGCGGCGAACCGAGGCGCTCAGCGCCGTCGGAAGATGATGCTCGCTGTGAATGATCTCGCACCACACCGAGAGTTCCTGCGCCGCATTGAGTAGAAGGCGTCCATCGGAGTTTCGATCTTCCCATGCCCTGCGGGTGAAGTTCTTCCAATCAACAATGTTGGGCGCGGGCCATGCAGACAACCCCTCGGTGCGACGTCGGCGGTGGAATTCTGCCTGGAGTGCGCGGGCAGCACGATCGCTTGAGGCGACCACGAGACCGCCGTCGCGCAACCATGCGTCGATCTCGTCCCAGGATTGAGTGCCCATATCTGCGTTATACGCCGTCAAACCGTGGAGCGGAATGCGTGCGGGCTGTGGGAAACAGGGTGGGTTGTAAACTGGGGAGTGATACGGAAACTACTTGTCGTTGCAGTGATTGGAATCGCGGCGATTTCAGCGTGTCATCGTCAGCAGAATGGGGCGGAGGATTCCGCAGCCAACACTTCCTATAAAGTCTACAAACTGCGCGGGAAGGTCGTCGCGAACAACCCTGCGACGGGCGAGGTCACGCTGCATCATGAAGCCATCGCCGGCTTTATGGACGCGATGACAATGCCCTACAAGCTCAAGGATCCGAACATCCTGAGCGAACTGCATCCGGGAGATGTTGTTACGGCTGACGTGCTGGTTTCGCAAGGGGCCGATGCCAGTGTTCTGCTGGATCACATCGTGGTGGTCGCCGAGGGCAAGCCGGACTATCGGCCCGCGGTGATGTATCACGTGCCGGCTAAGGGCGATGCGGTTCCAGACTTCAAGCTTCGCAATGAGGATGGGCGCATCATTCACCTGAATCAGTTTCGCGGCAAAGACGTGCTGATCACGTTCATCTACACGCGCTGCCCTCTTCCGAACTTCTGCCCTTTGGTGACGCGCAATTTTGCGGTCATCAATCAAAAACTGTCGTCCGATCCCGCGACCAGGGACAAGGCGCATCTGATATGCATCAGTTTCGATCCGGAGCACGACACGCCCGACCGCCTGAAGGCTTACGGGGAGCAATACATGGGCGGTGACGCGAAGACGGCGTTTGCGCATTGGGATTTTGCGGTGCCGGAGAAGCCGGTGCTGACGGAGATCGCCAAGTATTTCGACCTGGGAATGAGCGACGCGACCGACGGGACGATTACGCACACACTGTCGACCACCTTGATTGGAAGAGACGGTAAAGTATTGAAGTTCTATCCCGGTAATGAATGGACTCCGGAGCAGGTTGTGGCGGACGTGAAGCAGTCGTTGGGAGAATAACCGCGGGGCATTTGAGTGAATCCGGCGAAACGGAGGGTTTGAGAGAGCATGAGTGACGGGATGACGATTCGCAAAGATGGAGAAATTGATTTTCTTTCCCTGGGAGCGCTGGTGCACAGGCTCGATCCGGGGATCATTCCGTTCCGCAAAGCGACTGAGTGCCACATTCATGTGAGCGGCGGCGAGTTCAACGTGGCCGCCAATCTTTCAAACTGCTTTGGCCTCAAAACCGCTATTGCTTCGGCGATGTCGGACTACCCGATCGGCGACTTGATTGCGGAACGAGTGTTGGCCATGGGCGTCAAGCCCATCTACCGGCATTTCAAACACGACGGGGTTTCCGGGCCGAATATGGCTACCGTTTACAGCGATCGCGGATTCGGCGTGCGCGGGCCTGTGGTGTTTTACAACCGGTCCAATGAAGCGGCGGCACGGTTGAAGCCCGGCGACTTCGACTGGAAGGCGATCTTTAGCGGAGGCGTGCGCTGGGTGCACTGCGGCGGTATCTTCGCCGCGCTCTCTGCAACAACCGCAGAACTGGCGACTGAGCTGATGCGCGAAGCGAAGGCGGCCGGAGCGGTGACTTCGTTCGACCTCAATTTCCGCGAGAAGCTGTGGAAGATTCATGGGGGCGACAAGCGCGCCGTGGAGACGATTGCCAGGATTGTCGAAAATGTAGACGTGCTGGTGGGAAACGAGGAGGATCTGCAGAAGGGATTGGGGATTCCGGGCCCTGAGGTCGCGGCGAAGTCGAAGCTCGATCCGAGCGTGTTTTTCGGGATGATGGACCAGGTGGTGAAAAAGTTGCCGCACGTCAAAATTGTGGCGACAACCCTGCGCGACGTGCACTCCACCAACCGGCATAGCTGGAGCGCAGTGGCATGGATGGAGGGCAAGACTTACACTGCGCCGACCGCTGAACTGGACGTGCTGGATCGCGTGGGGGGCGGGGACGGATTTGCGGCTGGCTTCATTTATGGACTCCTCAGTGGCGAGGCGCCCGAGAGTGCTCTGAAGCTGGGTTGGGCGCACGGCGCGTTGCTCACGACCTTCCCCGGTGACACGACGATGGCGACGCTCGACCAGGTGCGGGCCTTCGCGCAGGGCGGTTCGGCGCGCATCCAGCGCTAAGCGCTGCCTATTCTTCGCATCGTCGACGCAACGCCGAGCATCCATTGGACTGGTATCCTTGACGTCAGCCTCAAGGAGAGGTGTTTCTTGGCAAGAGTCACCCTGATATTTGCGGTTCTGCTGGTTGCGCTTGGTCTGATCGGGTATGTGGGTACGGGAAGCCAGCATATGACCGCGCTGATTCCCACATGGTTTGGTGTGGCATTGGCGCTGTTCGGGCTGCTTGCCATGAGTCCAATTGAGGCGCGGCGCAAGCTTTTCATGCACATCAATGTAACTATTGGGCTACTGGGATTTCTGGGCGCGGGATTTCGGGCAGCGCAGGAATTTGCGCACGCGGGCTCGACGGGAAAGCCGGTTGACCCGATCGCTGTGGAAGCGCAGATTGCGATGGCGGCGTTGCTGCTCGTCTACGTGATCCTGTGCGTGCGGTCGTTTATTGCAGCGCGGCGATTGGGAAAGGTCTAGCGGATGAGTACCATGCGCGGCGCAGGGATGGGGCTGACTGGGGGAGCGGAGCGGTCTCCGCGAGGTGGAAGTGCGCGAGCGCGCGCCGCAGAGCTGCCAAAGAAAAAACCTGATTTGAAAAAACTGTGGCCGGAGATCAAGGCGCTGGTCGCGCCGCGCAAGGGTCTACTGATCGCGGGCATGGCGCTCATGGCAGTCAACCGCCTGGCTGGGCTGGTGCTTCCCTACACTTCGAAGACCTTGCTGGATAAGGTTCTCTCACCGACGAATCCTCATCCCGAGTTGTTAGCGAAGATTATTGCTCTTGTTTTCTCGGCCATGATTGTGCAGGCGATTACGTCGTATTCCCTGACGCAGCTGCTCTCAAAGGCCGGACAGCGGCTAATTGCCGAAATGCGACGCCAGGTGCAGAAGCATGTTGGGCTTTTGTCGGTTGCCTACTACGACGAGAACCGCACGGGAACGCTGGTTGCGCGCATCATGTCTGACGTGGAAGGCGTGCGTAACCTGGTCGGCACCGGGCTCGTGGAGTTTGTGGGCGGCATGCTGACTGCGGTTCTGGCTTTTGTCTACCTGCTGAATCGAAGCGCGCTGGTCACGCTCACCGTTTTCACTGTCGTTGGCTTGTTTGTCTTCGTGCTGCAATATGCGTTCAAGAAGATCCGGCCGATCTTTCGCGAACGAGCGAAGATCAATGCGGAAGTTACCGGACGGCTGACCGAATCGCTTGGCGGCGTTCGCGTGATCAAGGGCTATCACGCCGAAGAACGCGAGGCCAGCGTCTTTGGGGTTGGTGTCGATCGATTGCTGAACAACGTGATGAAGTCCCTGACCATGACTAGTGTGCTCGGTTCCGCGTCCACCACGGTGCTGGGACTGGTTTCGGCGCTTGTGATGTGGCTGGGCGGTCACGCCGTGCTGAGTCACACCTGGACAGTCGGCGATTACTTCAGCTACAACATGTTTCTTGCCATTATGGTCATGCCCATATTCCAGATCGTGAATATCGGCACCCAACTCACAGAAGCTTTTGCTGGGCTTGATCGAACCCGCGAGATCATGGCGGAGCTTGAAGAGAACCAGGATCCGAAGCGAACGCTGAAGATGCCGCCCATCGAAGGAAATGTCCGCTTCGAGAATGTGGAATTTGCCTACGAGACAGACAAGCCGGTGTTGCATGGCATCAGCTTTGAAGCAGAGCAGGGAACCGTGACGGCTCTGGTGGGTTCCTCAGGATCGGGCAAGTCGACAATCATCAGCCTGCTGTGCGCCTTCCACACGCCGACAAGTGGTCAGATCCTGGTGGATGGGATCGACCTTGCTAGTGTGGACCTGAACACGTTTCGGTCGCAGCTTGGCGTAGTGCTGCAGGATTCGTTTCTCTTTGATGGAAGCATTCGCGAGAACGTGATGTTTTCGCGGCCCGATGCGACGGAAGAGCAGTTCCTGTTTGCATGCCGCACGGCGCGCGTCGACGAGTTTGCCGAGCGCTTTCCAGACGCCTATGACACGATTGTCGGCGAGCGAGGAGTGAAGCTTTCCGGCGGGCAGCGGCAGCGCCTTTCCATTGCGCGCGCATTGCTGGCTCAGCCGCGCATCCTCATTCTGGACGAGGCGACCAGCTCACTGGACTCCGAGTCGGAAGCGATGATCCAGGCTGGGCTGAATCAACTGATGGTAGGGCGGACTACATTTGTCATCGCTCATCGTCTGTCGACGATTCGCCGCGCAGATCAGATCCTGGTGGTCGAACAGGGAAGGATTGTGGAACGTGGCAACCATGCAGAGCTATTCGCAATGGGTGGCCGCTATTACGACCTCTACACGCGCCAGCATGGTCTGGAGGAGAATTTGTTCCTTGCTCCCGGAGAAGGCGACGAGGTCCCCGCTTAGCTCTAATTCCATAAGCTTCGGTCTGAAAGCGCATGGCCGCTGAGATATCGGCTCACTTCCACCAGATCGTGATTCATGCTCCCGGTTTTCAAGTCGCAGTTTACGTTCTGTGCCTTCGCGCTCAAAGATGATAGCCATCGACCATCGATGAATGCTACCCTGCGCATATCCATGCACAGAGGCAAGCGCAAAATCAACGTGGCTCGTGCCTCGCGCAAAGCAAAGGGCCAAAAACCTGGGAAGAGGGACCTTGACCATGCAAAAATGCGATGCCAATAAATTTCTGCGGATCGTCGCCGTGCCGGTGATCTCGATCATCATCGGGGTTTCAGCCTTTGTCTCCGCTGGAGCGCAGGCGACCCCGTCAGCGGCACCAGCCGCACTCCCACCCGCTCCCCCAGTCCAGTTGCAGCCTTACACTGCGCAGGATCAGAGCGTCTCTGCTGGTGTGCCGTCCGGATGGAAAGTTATGAGTGCTGTGGGCGGGTCGTTCAATATGTCAGGGCCACAAGGCGAAACCATCAATTTCGGGGACGTATTCGTCGCGCACGAAGGTACGTTTCAATTGGGCCAGAAGGGCCCGGGGGCAGCGCTTATGAATATGCCCTCCTCGGCAAAGCTGAGTGACAAGCTCATCATGTTTCTTCAGCAGGAACAGTCGCTCAGTGGAAAACCAGTTGCACAGATCAAATTCATCTACGCAACGCCCGTTCAAGTGCCGCCAAATATGGGCCAGTGCGGCATGTTTGCCGTCGACTTCGTGGGGACCGCCACTCCAGCCAAAGGAATGGGCGTATTTTGTTCGCTCCCGCCGGACACCGCCCAGATGTCCAAGCTTGTCCTCTTGCTGGGAACAGCGCCCTCGGCCATCGCTGCCCAGACAGTGCCCACGGTTGCGGCCGTCTATAAGAGCTATAAGATTGCCCCCGGCTGGGTGCAAAAGATGCTTTCGCCCTATACTCCCGTCGCCTCGGCATCTGTTGGCCAGGGGCCCGGCAGCGCGGCCGAAACTCAGATGTATCTAAGGGCAATGGCGAATCAACAGGCAGTCATCGATCACGGCTTCAGGTGCGCAGACGCTGGGATTCTCGGCAACGGGTCGAACTTCGAAACTCCTCGCGAGTGCGGAGGATGGGCGCCGAATTTCTAGTGTCGATCCCGTCTTCATGAGGGTGTGCTGCAAAGAAGAAGCGAGCGCAGGCGACCTGCTCGAAGTGAAACTCCAGGCCGCCAGGAGTTTGTCCGTCTGCCTGTGGTGCTGACTGCGTTCTCGCGCAAAGTGCCATCAGCGCTGCGCCAACCAACAGCCGGCCTGGTGCACTGTTCCGATCGCGGCGTGCAGTAAGCCTCGGAGCACACAAGCCTACTCCACAAACACGGCATCGTGCCCACTATGGGCAGCCCCGACAACCCTTACGACAACGCCTTCGAAGCGCTACCAAATTATGAATAATCAGTTGTTTACGGAGACAGTGTCGGTTAGTCAGTGCACAATCGCCAGTGCATAACCATCTCTTTGAAGTTTGACTCGGCGAAGGATGATTCGAGCCCTCAATGTTTCAGCGCCGCCTCGTCCAGCTTGCCAATGCGTCCATGCGGACCGACGACGAAGGGAAGCGAAAGCGCGTTCCAGTTCCGGTCCGCATCCGCCGCCTCGTGCAACGCCGCCTCTGGCTGCAAGGCATGCCAATTCTTGCCGTCATCCGTGGAGATGTCGGTGCCGTTGGGGCCAACGGTGATCCAGGTTTTGCTGGCGGAGTCGTAAGCGACGGCGGAGCGGTAGCCGTGGGGTGGGGTGATTGAGGTGGTCCAATGTTGGCCACCATCGATGCTGAATGCGGCAGTTTGCGTTGACTGGTCTGGATGGTTGTACGCACCTCCGACTGCGATGACAGTGGCTGTCGGCGCGCCAGTCTTTGCGGTCGTGGCTTTGGCGGCAAGGGAGAATACGCCGGATGCGGCCGTTCCACTGGCTACGGGCACTTCGCTGTTATTCCACGTGACTTCGCAGTTGAAGATTGCGAGTCCGTGGGGATGGCCCGGCGGAGGGTAGCACTTTGTGGCTGTCCAGTAGGCATGAACGTGGTCCAAACCGCCAGTGCCGAAGAGCAGGAACTGGCCGTAGCTAGCGAGACTTGTGTTGCTGGCTGCGAATCCTCCTTCGCTCGGATGGGCGTCGCGGCCCTTGTCGCCGGCGGCAAACCAGGTGTCTCCACGATCGTCGCTCAGAAATAGTGCAAATGTATTCTTGACTGGATCGCCAAGGACGTACAGCTTGCCGTCAGATGCGAAGTGGATTGCATCGAAAAAGCCGTCTTCGTCGGGATTGGTGAAAATCAGTTTCCACGAGTGGCAGCCGTCGGAGGTTTTGTAGACACGGGACAAGTCGCCCGTGCCGCTCGACATCACGATGGCGGTGTTGGCGTCGAAGGCTTGTATGCCGCGGAAGTCGAGTTTTTCGGCGCCGGGCGGGATGGAGCAGGACTGCCAGACATAGCCGCCGTCTTCGGTGCGCAATACTGTGCCGTTGGTGCCCGAGGCCCAGGCCACTCCGTTGCCGATGTTGTGGATGCCGCGGAGGTCGGCGGTGGTGTTGGAGGTCTGAATGGTGAACTGGGCGTAGGAGGATGTGGTTGCTGCGAGAAGCGCGAGAAGCGTGAAAGCTGTTCGCATGAGGATCAGTGTGCGGCATTGATGTGGAGGGGAGCAAACGCTTCGTGCTGGTGAGGTCCGTGCTTTCCCACCCTTGCGGCAAAAGCGCCGCAAGGATAGGGCAGCTTAGTTCAGTGGCCTCGACACGGCGGCCGTGGTTACATAACCAAATGGGGATGGCGCGGCCAGCCGCCGGCGCTACCCTTGCAATGGAGCAAACCCATGACACTGCAAGAGCTGATTGAAGAGCTGGGTGGAAACCTGGTGCAAGGCGATCCGGAGTGGATGGTTGACGGCGTCAACGCACCCGAAAAGGCCAGCGCCTTCGACCTTGCGTTTGCCGACTCGGATGCATCTGTGCCCTCCGCGCTCGCGAGCAATGCCGGGGTGGTGGTGTTGAAGCCCGGCGCCGTCAGGGAGTATCCGCACGCCAAGTGCATCATTGAATCCGATCAGCCAAAACTCTGGTTCGCGAAGGCCGCGAAGCTGGTCAAGAAGCAGGTTCATATTGCTGGAATCGCTCACTCGGCTGTCGTTGCTCCGGACGCGAAGGTCGATCCCGGCGTGGTCGTCGGTCCCTGCGCCGTCATTGGCTCACACGTGAGCATCGGCGACGCCACACTCATCGACGCCGGCGTGGTCATCGGCGAGGGCGTGAAGATTGGAGAGCATTGCCACCTTCATCCCCGCGTCGTTATCTATCCCGGCACAACCCTCGGCAATCGCGTAATCGTGCATGCAGGCGCGGTTCTTGGCGCCGACGGCTTTGGATACGTTCGCGACTCTCTGACCGGAGAGCACACCCAGTTTCCCCAGCAGGGAACACTCACTATTGAAGACGATGTCGAAATCGGCGCCAACTCCACCATCGACCGGGGAGCGCTGGAGGCGACACGCATTCGACGCGGCGTGAAGATCGACAACCTCGTTCACATCGGCCACAATTGCGACATCGGAGAGAATGTCATCGTGGTAGCGCTCACCGGCATCTCCGGCTCGTGCACCGTGGGCAAAGGCGCGGTGCTGGCCGGGCAGGTTGGCATGGGCGACCATGCACATGTTGGCCCTGGCGTGATTCTGGGAGGCCAGTCCGGCGTCTTCAGTGGTAAAACCATCACAAACGAAGGACAGCGACCGGGAACAGTCATGTTCGGAACGCCGGCGCGACCGTTAAAACAGGTGCTGCGCGAACAAGCTACGCTGGCGAAACTGACGAATGCGGCAAGGCCTGGCGGGAGTGTCACAACACCCGAAGATGGAGAAGGGCCAGCGCAGAAAGTCAGTGAAGGAGGGATGCAATGATCCGACGCGCGATTCCCCTGTTACACATATCCAGGGCGGCCGAGGCGGTCGTGTTTTATTGCCAGGGCCTGGGGTTTCAACTCGAGTTTGAGCATCGCCCTGACGGCGTGACAACGGACCCGTGCTACCTGGGCATCTCGCGCGACGGCGTCTGGGTCCATCTTTCGTCCTTCGATGGCGACGGCGTTGCCGGAGGCGTCGCCAATTTCATGGTCGACGATGTCGATAAGCTCCATGGGGAGTTCACTGCCAGGCATGTCCCCATCGTTGTCCCTCCAGTCGATCAGACATGGGGTAGCCGCGAGATGTACGTCAAAGACGCCGATGGGAACAGCCTGCGTTTCATCGCCTGACGCAACTGAATTTCGGAATCTCGGAATGGAAAGACCGTGGCTATTCTCGTCGTTGGCGGCAGCACGAAAGATATCGGCAAAACCGCTCTGGTCTGCGCAATCATCTCTGCCTTTCGGGACTTCGATTGGACCGCCGTAAAGATCACCGCCCACGACTACATCGCGGATACACTCGATCACGCTGTATCCGGCCCAACCATCCGCGAAGAGACGACCGCAGGCGGAGAGACAGACACATCTCGTTACCTGGCAGCCGGCGCGCGCCGTGCCTTGCTCGTGACACGGCACGATGACCGCATTCCCGTCGAGGAGATTCGCCGCGTCCTCGGCGGTGATCGCAATGTGATCTACGAGTCGAACCGGATCGTGGATGTGATCAAAACGGACGTGTGTCTGGCATTAATGGCGGAGGACAGGAAGACGAAGGCGAGTTTTGAGCGTCTCCTGCGCGTGGCCGATGCAGTGGTAAGCGTATGCGGCGGGGTCGCAGAGATGCCGAAGGAGAGTCGCCGCTTCCGGTTGAAGTCAGCTGACCAGTTGTCGCCGGAGATGATGAATTGGTTGCGGGAACGGCTGAGGATTTAAAAATGACAACTGCGGGTTCCTCCGCTCCTGTTGGTCGGTCGGAATGACACACCGGAGTGGGTCGATAACGAATGGGCCGATCTCCGCATCAAGGAAATTATCTATTTGCTGGTTTTGTCTGAAGGGAAGGGCTCGGTTTTGAGCGAACCATCACGCTGCTTGATGAGAATTTGCACTTTGCCTTCAGCCGAGTCGAGTTCCTTTTTGCAGGCAGCCGAAAGTCCCACGCCCTCTTCGAAGAGCTTGAGCGAGTCTTCGAGGCTCAAGTCACCTTTTTCGAGTTGATCGACGATGGTTTCGAGTTTCTTGAGCGAATCTTCGAACGATGGCATGGCATTACTCCGTGACTGATGCGCTCTGGGGCAGCACGCTGGCGATAACTTCGGCAGCGGCGATGTAGCGCCCGAACGGTGCGCTGACCTGTACACCCTGCACCATGGGGCGCACCGCCTCGAGCATCTCCTGCGCGATGAGGATTCCTTCCTTGCGGGCGGCATCCGGTGTAGTGACCTGGGCCATGCGGAGCATGATCTCTTCAGGCATTGAGACGCGCAGGTCGTTCTTCATGAACTCTGCGTTGCGCAGGCTGGTTAGAGGCCAGATCCCGGCGATGACCGGAATGCGGAAGGACTCGATGCGATTGAGGAATTCTTCAAGCAGGCGGAGGTCGAAGACGGGTTGCGTGATGGCGTATTCCGCTCCAGCCTCAACTTTGTAGGCGAAGCGGCGCAGTTCATGTTCGATGTCCGGCACTCCGGGATTGGCAGCGACGCCGATGGTGAAGTTGGTGGATGCCGCGATGGAATTGGAGCCGATGTCGAGGCCGTGGTTGAGACGCCGCACAATATTGACGAGTCCGATGGCGTCGACGTCGAAGACCGCCGTGGCATCGGGATAGTTTCCGAGCTTGGGTGGGTCGCCAGTAAGGCAGAGGATGTTTTTGAGTCCGATCGACGAAGCGCCGAGCAGGTCGGACTGGATGCTCAGAACGTTCCGGTCGCGGCAGGTGTAGTGAAGAATAGTCTCGATGCCGGTGTGTTGCTGGATTTGGATGCAGAGGCTCTGGGCACTCATACGCGCTGAAGCTCGCGGTGAGTCGGGGACATTGATGGCATGAACGCCGAGTTGGGCGAGCAGCCGTGCGCCTTCAATCTCCTTGCTACAGTCAATGCCTTTGGGCGGCACAATTTCTACGAGTGTGATGAATCCGCCCTGTTCAACGAGCGAACCGATCTGGGAGCGCTGGCCGAGAGGCGCGGGTGGCGTTTCAGTCGAAATCTCAGCGTGCTTGCCACCGTCGGCTACGCGGGCCTGTGCATCGATGGCGCGCATGGCCGAACGCATTGCCCGGATATGGTTGGGCGTGGTGCCGCAGCAGCCGCCGACAATTTGAGCGCCGGCCGCGATGGCCTTGCGGGCGAAGCTGGCCATGTATTCCGGCGAGCAGAGATAGATGTTGCGGCCCTCGATCGCGCGCGGCATCCCGGCGTTGGGCATGGCAGCCAAGGGCAACGTGGTGGAACTCCGCATGGCTTCGATCGCCGTCAGAACAGTGGATGGCCCCGTGGAGCAATTGACGCCAATGGCTCCTGCACCCCACTCCGTCAGCAGGGCAGCAGCCTGCTGCGGGGATGAACCGTCGAGGCAGTTGCTTTCGTCGTCAACGGTAACCATGACCAGTACGGGCAAATCGGGGGCGGTTTCTTCGGCGGCCAGCAGCGCCTCCCGCGCCTCGTTCAGCGCGGGCATGGTCTCGATAATGAGCAGATCGACGCCGGCATCAGCCAGGGCACGAATCTGCTCGGCGAACGCGGCGCGTGCCTCATCGAGCCCGGTTTTGCCCAGTGGCTCCAGTCGGACGCCGAGCGGTCCTATCGATCCGGCAACGTATGCCGTTCCTGCCTGCTTTTCCTGCAGGTGCTCAACGGCCTGGCGCGCCAGCTTGACGCCCGCGGCATTGATCTCGGCGACCTTGGAGGCCAGGCCGTGCCGGGTGAGGCGAAAACGGTTGGCGCCAAAAGTGTTGGTTTCCAGGATTTCGGCGCCGGCCTGGAGATATTCTTCGTGGATCGAGAGAATAAGGTTAGGGTCGGAAAGGTTCAGCTCGTCATAGCAGCGGTTGATGAAGATGCCGCGCGCATAGAGGACCGTACCCATGGCGCCGTCGGCGAGCACGGGGCGGTTTGAGAAAATATCGGCAAACTGGGCCATTCTCTAGACATGCTATCGCAAGCCTTGCCGGACTGTATCTGATTGTGCGGCGAACGGCGCTCCGCGTGGGCCCGAATGTGAGCCGGCCGATTGAGATGGGGTCTCCAATCTTCGTGGAGTCTCCAACATCCCGCAGGGTAATTCTTTCTTAAGCAAAAAGCCACTCAACGGTTTTGACTCATTCGACAGCAATTGGAGAACCTCATTAAGTCGGGCGAGCGGGTTGCTTTGTTATACTTTGAGAGTCAAAAGCTATGCAGAACCAGTCCAGGATCAGCTAGTTTGGACGGGCAGTTTTGCGGCAATCGCCATTAATTTTGTCCAAGTTACGGCAACCGCAGTGCAATCACTTTCGGCCTCTCCGCGCCGGTTTTGAGGGAAGAGATTTTGAAGAAAAGAAGTCTTTGGTATAGCGCCGCAGGATCCCTGGTCGCGGCAATTGTGCTGGCGGGATGTGGTTCCACGACATACTTTGCGGGAAGGACGCTGCCCCCCAGCGGCCTAACGAACCGCGTTCTGATTGCCATACAGAACCCAAGCATCGCCTCGTCCGGTGCTCTCACATTTGTGGATGCCTTTTACGATATTCGCTTCAGTTATAACCAGAAGGTTGGGAGTTTCAGTATCACCGGATACTCTGGTCAGTTGCCAGTCACGATTCAGAACATGCCTGAAGAGCAGGTCGGTGCAGTTTACGGCGCCGGTGACGGTTCTCTGCACACAGAGAACTATCAAAAAGAGTCGGATAATGGTGTTCAAAAAGGCTTGAACGGCCTTTCGTCGAGCATTTTCATCACGCGTAATCTGAATTACATCTTCGCGGCAAACCAACAGGCGACGGTGCTCACGGTGGTCGACAACACCAATGGTGGCACGTACGCATTGAGCCTGCCCGGCGTTTATCGAGTAAGCGTCAATCCTGGCGGGTCCGCGGCAATGGCGTTTGTGCAGAATTCCAACTATGCCTACTATGTCCGCAAGTTGACTGCGAATCAGACGCTTGCTTACTCCGGCGGATCGAGCACCTGGCCGAAAGCTGCCATGGATTGCGAGCCGCAGAATTCACCCGGATGGTGCCTGTTTCAGATGCAAAGTCCTGACAGTGTGGATGCAACGGGCAATGCCTATGGCGCGCCGCTCGTCTTCGATCGGCCGGTCAAGGCAGTATTTTCGGCCGATGGCAATACGGCATACGTTTTGAATTGCGGCGCCGAGTGCGGCGGCTCGACTTCTTCGATCACCGAGGTGCCGGTGGCTCCGCTGATCTTCCTAATTGGGCAGCAATCTGGCAGTTTGCCGACTAATAATGCCCTGCACGCCAATTGCGCGACCACGTCGAACCTGAGTTCTTGTACCCTGGCGATTCCCGGCGGATCGAGTAATGCCCTTGTCTCGACAACGACGATGTATGTCGCTGGTCAGCAACTGCAACCGGATGGATTGTTCACTGGAAACCTCACGGTGGTAAACCTGGCGCAAACCGCTTCGAGCACCATATCGGCTTCGTCGCCGGTTTCGATCAGCGACGGTGCACCTGGAGCGCCGAGCCGCATGGCGGTGGCTGACGACAACACTCTGTGGATCGGCATGACCAAGTGCAACAACGGGGAGCGATTCAAGACGGGCGTGCCCTACGGTTGCCTGACCATGTTCAACACAACCAGCAACACCGTAACGTTGCTGGAGCCGTACCTTGGTGATCTGGATGGCATCGCGGCTGTAACCGGGTTACACAAGGTGTATGTTGCGCAGGGTGGGCAGGTTTATATTTTCCACACCACCGATGGTTCGTCGATCAACAACCAATATGTGACGGTGAATGGAACCGCATCCGATGTCGCGTTTATGGACGCGCATACAGACGGCGACAACACGGTCTACTAGGCAGCTATGCCTGCAAGCGAAGATTCCAATATCCGGCGTTCGGATGTACTGGCTATCGCTGCGCACCGCGACGATGTGGAGCAGACCTGCGGGGGAACTTTGCTGCGCATGGCGGCGCGTGGACTGCGAACCGCAATTCTTGATCTGACCAGGGGCGAAACGGGTACGCGCGGAACCGCGGAAAACCGCGCGCAGGAAGCATCTGAAGCGGCTCGCCTGCTGGGTGTGAGCCAACGCGAGGCACTGGACCTCCCGGATGGAGCGATCGAGAACACGCTGGAAAATCGATTGAAGATTGTGCGCGTGCTGCGCGAGGTTCGGCCGAGGGTTGTGATACTGCCCTACTGGCAGGCGCGACATCCTGACCACGCAATCGTGGCCACGCTCGGATATGAGGCGTGTTTTTTGTCGGGCCTCGCGAAGATTGAGACGGGTGCGGCGCCGCATCGGCCATTCAAGATTGTGTATGCCAGCCTGTATGCCGATGTGCGGCCGAGCTTCGTCGTCGACATCACGCCGTTTATCGAACAGCGGCACAGTGCGTTGATGGCTTACAAGTCTCAATATTCAAACCAAGATGCGGGAAGCACGTTGTTCGTACCTGAAGAAGAGATCCAGGAGCGCACGTTTGCCGAGGCGCGGCATTATGGATTATTGGCAGGCGTGAAATATGGCGAGCCATTTGTGCAGAAGGAAGTCGGCCTGGTTGACGATCTGACCCTTTTGCCCGTGCAATCGATCTAGGCACGCGTCGCGTTGTGACAATTCGAAAAGCATCACATCGAGTCATACAGCAATTTGTCAGCCTGTGCAGAATCCTCTCAACCGGAGTGATTGGGAGGGGAGATGCTACGGAGCGGCTGGATATTCTGCGCATTGATGCTGGGGATGATTCCGTCGAGTTTGGCGCAAACAGAGAGCGATGGGGCGGCTGGCGGCGGATTCTATGGTTCAGGCGGAAGGAGCGGCGCAGCGGGCGCCTACCTGGGCATCTACGATACAAAGGACTTTGAGAAGCCAACCTCATTCAAAAAACTGATGAGCCCGGGACTATTTTTGGAACTGGGGCTGATTGGACCGGTCCGGAAGAACCTGGTCGATGGGCTGTTCGCATTGAACTTTCAATCGACATACAACTTGCGAAGGGGCGGGAATTGGCGGGGAAGGGACAAGAAGTTTCTGTTTCTAAACGGCGGGTACTCGCGATTTTTTGTGAATGGCAATGGTGTCGACTACGGAGGAGGGATCCTGTGGCGTCACGACAAAAGAGAGACCGACTTCAATGAATTTCGATTTGAGTACAGGGAGTTCTATCTGCCGGGGTGGGGCAGGCAGCCGGGATTTCGCATCTCATTCGAAAAGGGAGGATCAGAGCTTTAAGCACAATATAAACGGATATTATGGTATTGCAAAATATTATAAATTTGCGTTATACAACGGTTCGCGTCGAGACTGAATGTGGAGGTTGCCGATGACGCAGACCTGGGACCCGCAGGCATACGAACGGAACGGTGCATTTGTACACGGGCTTGCCAGCGGTGTGCTGGAGTGGTTGAACGCGGAGCCAGGCGAGTACATTCTTGATCTCGGCTGCGGCGACGGCCAGCTAACGCAGCGGATTGCGGCAACGGGCGCACTTGTGCTGGGAGTCGATGCGTCCGCGCACATGGTGGAGGCGGCGCGGGAGCGGGGAATCGAGGCGGAACAGGCGAACGCAGAGTCGCTGCCGTTTCATGATGGGACTTTTGATGCGGTTTTCTCGAATGCTGCGTTGCACTGGGTGCGCAACCAGGATGAGATGCTGGCCCAGGTACATCGTGTGCTGAGGACCGGAGGGCGTTTCGTCGCAGAGATGGGCGGACATGGGAATATTGCGGCGATTCACGTGGCGCTGAGGGCAGTGTTGGGCCGGCATGGATACGGGGACCGCGAAGACGGCGTCAATTACTATCCAACCGCGGAGAGTTACGCGGATCGGCTCGAGCGCCACGGATTCACGGTTGAACAGATCGCGATCATTCCACGGCCGACGAAACTGGCGGAGGATGGAATGGAAGGCTGGTTGCGCACATTTCGCCGCGGAGTCCTCGATGGATTGCCGGAGGATGTGCGTGAAGCAGTGGTCAAAGAGACGTCGGTGTTGCTGGCTCCTGCGCTGCGCGACGAAGGGGGAAAGTGGATTGCGGATTACGTACGGCTGCGGTTTGTGGCAACGGCCTGATAAGTGCAATTCAAGGTGTATATAGATTGAATTGCTAAGAAAGTGTTTACGAGGCTTGCTTTTCAAACTTACTTATGGCAAAGTACTAACTGCGTAGGAGAAACGCCCGATGAATTGCATCACATCCAATTCGATGCTGAGACTGGAATGGTTCGATAAGAGCCACACCGGTCGCCGGGCGTACTTCGTCAGTCTTCGATAACGCCTCTGGCGTCCTGATCCTGCGCGTTCCAAACCAATAAAAGCACCAAGCCGATCGGGAACACTGTGTTCGTTCCAGTTCCTGATTCGCCGTGGCCCGAGTGGTGGTAAAGGCAGATACTTCGACTCTTAATCGATGGCCATTCCGGCCATCTGTCTTGATTGTTCTCTCGGTAAGTACTAAGTAACAATCGCATGCTGCTGACTTAGCACTGCGCGCTGCGCAGTTGACTATTCGGCGGACAGGATAAGTGTGCCGCGACGGAAGAGAACAAGTTACAAAACGCCGGTGGTGAAAGAGAAGAGTTACTTCCTTCCGCCAAAGGACGCGCAGGTGAGGAGACCTGCCGGCCGTGATCGGTTCGCAGGACGGGGGCGTAGTCCCGATGTGAAGGGTTCCGCGAAGAAGATGCGCCGAGTCCGCACTCTTTTCGCGAGTTCCCCGGCGTGGTTTTGGTGTTGCGAGATTTACGTGGTTTTGCCGGTGGTGTAGGTTACGGATACTTCGCTCGACACGCGGGTGGTCGCAGGTTCGAATCCTGCCCGGGAAGCGATTCCCGGTAGCTCAGTTGGAAGAGCACCTGATGTTCCGTGGCTGCTTGTTCCCCGGCATTTTTTGAATTGACGTAGCGATGCTGTGCGTCGCAACGTCCACGAATGTGGCCGGTGGTGTAGGTGGCGGATACTTCGTCTGTCCAACGAGGAGATGCAGGTTCGAGTCCTGCCTTGAGTGCGAACTCAAGTGGTCTATTGGCAAAGGCGCCTAACGTTCCGCTTCCGCTTGTTCCCCGGCTGCTCTATGCGGCGTGTTATTTTGACCACGCCTTAACAACCACCTCTGCCGGTGGCGTAGGTGACGGATACTTCAGTCGCGGGTTCAATTCCCGTCCGGGATGCAATTCCGGTAGCTCAGTGGGTAGAGCAAATAAGGACCGTCCCCGTTTGTTCCCCGGCTGAAAAACCTCCGGCGCGTCCGGATAGAAACGATAGCGTTATGGGCAAACTCAATGTAAGGAACGGAACTCCGGTGGGCAACCAGCACCTTTGCAAGCGGTGCAGCTGGGGCCAGTTCGTGACTGGCTACCGCGAATCAGATTTGCTGGTCATCTGCATGCGAGGTGACCCAAGCTTCCGTGTGCCGTTCGCGGTGTACGAATGCAGTGAATTCAGTGACAAGCACAGGCCTACGTTCGAGCAGATGAACCGTCTCGCGATCCGTGTGAACTCTGTGCGCCTCTCGGCGCGAACGCGTGGGTTTCAGACTGTGAGCAGAGTGCAGACGGTGCGTGTCGATGATAAGGATCAAGACGAGGCGGCGCGGGCTGTTTGAGCGAATATCGAGACGGGTGATTCGAGCATCGTGGTTTCCCACCCATGCGGCAAAAGCGCCGCATGGATGGGGCACCCAGGTTTAGATGGGGCAAACGGTTGTTGATCAAAAAAAGCAAGCTGACGGTGGCGCAGGGTACGGATACTTCAGTGGTAGAGGACCGCGGATGCTTTGTATCCTCGGTAGCGCAGGTTCGAATCCTGCCGCCGGGCGCGAGCCTGGTGTAAAGACCGTGCCCGATTTTTCCCCGGCAGGGATTTTGGAAAGGAGGCGCATGATGCGCCTGAACATTGCAAAGCATTACTTGCGTCCACGTTTGCGCACGCACGAGGGAGCGCGGGCCAAGGCGATTTCGCCGGAGCAGGCGCTGCGCCGCTCGGTTCTCTCCTGCATGTTGTGGGAGGGGGAACTCTACGAGGATGGCGTGCAGATTGCAGGGCGCATCCGCGAGCTGGTGCCGCAGGTGGATGCGGAAACGGTAGCCGCACTGGCTGTTGAGGCACGCGAGCGGATGAAGCTGCGTCATGCGCCGCTTTTGCTGGTGCGTGAGATGGCGCGGTTGGCAACGCATCGCGGGCTTGTGGCGGAGACATTGACGCGCGTGATCCAGCGTGCCGATGAGCTGTCGGAGTTTGTTGCCATCTACTGGGCGGGCGGACGTCAGCCGCTGTCGGCGCAGGTGAAGAAGGGACTGGCTGCGGCGTTCTGCAAGTTTGACGAGTATGCGCTGGCCAAGTACGACCGGGCTGGCGCAGTGCGTCTGCGCGACGTGCTGTTCCTGTCGCACGCGCGTCCGGTGGATGAGGCGCAGGCTTCGCTGTGGAAGCGTCTGGCGGAGAATCAGCTGGCTACGCCGGATACGTGGGAGGTTGCGCTGTCGGCAACCGGACGTGACGGTGTAGCGAAGCGTGAGGTGTGGGAGCGTCTTCTGGCCGAGCGGAAGCTCGGTGCACTGGCGCTGCTGCGCAACCTGCGCAATATGCAGCAAGCAGCGGCCAGCGAGGATCTCGTGCTGGAGGCTCTTGCAGCGATGAAGACGGATCGCGTGTTGCCGTTTCGTTTTCTGGCTGCGGCTCGAAGTGCTCCGCAGTGGGAGCAGGCGCTGGAGACGGCGATGTTTCGCGCTCTCGAGGGCCGTGCGGCTCGCCTGCCGGGACACACGGTACTGCTGGTTGACGTTTCCGGATCGATGGAGTCAGCGATCTCGCACCGCTCGGATATGCGTCGTACGGATGCGGCATACGGACTGGCGATCCTGCTGCGCGAAATCGCAGAGAAGGTGACAGTGTACACCTTCTCGAACGAGGCGAAGCTGGTGGCAGCGCGTCGTGGAATGGCGTTGCGCGATGCGCTGGACCAGAGCCAGCTGCACGGCGGAACGTACCTGGGAAAGGCGATTGCGCAGGTGGAAGCCGACATGCGGAAGGGATACGACCGCATGGTGGTGATCACTGACGAGCAGTCGCACGACCAGGTTCCGGCACCGCGCGGCCGCGGCTACGTGATCAACGTGGCTTCGAACCGCAACGGCGTTGGATACGGGGCGTGGATGCACGTCGACGGCTGGAGTGAGGCAGTGGTTGAGTTCATTGCCGAGCTGGAGTCGTCGGATCCGGCCATGTGAGTGATGTCGTAGTTTCCCACCCATCGCGCAAAAAACGCGCGATGGATGGGGCACCCGGCTTCCTCTTTGCTGAAAAATCGAACGGGAAGATCTGTACAAGCGGATCTCCCCGTTTTGTTTTGGCTGAAACTAGACGAATCAGCTACACCGCGATTTCGTTCTCGACTCCGCGGCGGTTCTTGATTTCCGGCATGGGCTCATCGGCTTCCAGCAATTTCAAGCGAAACAGAAGGCCTGCGACAAGGCCGGCGACGCTGGGAACAACGAGAAAGAGCCAGACCTGTGTGAGTGCTGTGCCGCCGGCAAAAATCGCCGGACCAAGGCTGCGTGCCGGGTTCACGCTCACGCCGGTGATGTGAATGCCGAAGATGTGAATGACAACGAGGGTCAGGCCGATGCCGAGGCCAGCGAAGCCTGCGGGAGCGGCTTTTTGCGTGGCTCCGAGGATGACGATCACAAAGATCAGCGTGGCCACGAATTCAAACACGACGGCAGAGGTGACGTTGTATCCGCCCTGGTAGCCAGGTCCCCAACCGTCCTGGCCGAGGCCGCTTGTTGCGATGTCATAGCCGGTGCCAACGCCGCGAACGATGAGCGAAAGCACGCCGGCCGCGAGAATGGCACCCGCGAATTG
Organism: uncultured Acidobacteriaceae bacterium; assembly: GCA_963838295.1. Lineage (GTDB taxonomy): Bacteria > Acidobacteriota > Terriglobia > Terriglobales > Acidobacteriaceae > Telmatobacter. Next base: position 352,435 of record CAWIQS010000013.1, on the reverse strand, counting down.
TCCGATCCAGTAGCCGATCATGTCGCCGGTCTTCATCCGGCCTGCGGACCATACTCCAAGGCTGACGGCTGGGTTAATATGACAGCCGGAGATCGGACCGATTCCGTAGGCCGCGCCGATAAGTGCTAATCCGAAGGCGAAGGCGATGCCTAGGATGCCAACCTTGTCCCCTGCCACCACGGCGGTGCCGCAGCCGAAAAGCACGAGGATGAATGTGCCTACTAACTCTGCGAAGTATTTTTTCATGGGTTCCTCCAGTCCTTGTTTGACAGCTGAGAACTGCCGTTGCCCGGCTTTCGTGCATATACCGGACGTCACAAAACTGCACCAGTGAGGGAGGAGAGACGGGCAGAAGCCCTTTCCTTATTGCGGAGCGAGTGTCGCAGACTCAGCCGAACCGAGTCAAGAAAGACCAGCCAGAGAGTGCCCGATGCTCCAAATTCATCAAACGTTTGCAATTTGTTTGCCTTGCTGAATTACTCTGTTAACGAATCCGAGCGGCCCCGGCATTCGAAATCCAATGGCCGCCGATGAAAGGCATTCCGGTTTGAGCCAAACCGTATTTGTACTGGAAGACGACACCGACATCGCGCGGCTGGTGCAACATCATCTTGAAGCCGCTGGATTTGCACCCCGAATTTTCCATACCCCGAACAATGTGATTTCCGACGCCGAGCGTCAGCCTCCCGCGCTTTTTCTCCTCGACATCATGGTTCCAGGAGGCGATGGGCTGGATGTTTGCCGGAGGCTGCGGTCACATCCGGCGCTTTCTACGATCCCCATCATTTTTCTTACGGCCCGCGCTGGTGAAAACGACAGGGTACTTGGGCTGGAACTGGGTGCGGACGATTACATTACGAAGCCTTTCGCGACCCGCGAGCTGGTTGCGCGGGTGAAGGCCGTACTTCGGCGATTTGAGCGCCCAACAACGCCATCGGTCATCAGCTTTGAGGAAGTGGTGATCGACGCGAACGCCATGCAGCTTAAGGTACGCGGTGAACTGACGACGACGACGGCCACAGAATTTCGGCTGCTGGATTACCTTGCCCGCCACCCGGGTCGCGTATTTAGCCGAGACCACCTGCTGGACTCTGTCTGGGGCGATGCACGCTTCGTTACGCCCCGGTCGGTGGACGTATATGTGCGCCGTATCCGTGAGAAAATCGAGGTCGATCCCGAGAATCCGCGCTATCTGAAAACAGTGCGCGGGGCGGGTTACCGGTTCGAGATTCCAAAGGGTGAGTGAGACCGCAGGCTAGAATCCCGGCATGAGCAGGCCCTGAATTGATTCGCAAAGTATTCACAAAGTTGATGGCGCTGTTCGTGCTGTTGCTGCTGTTTGAGACGGCGGCGATGGAGATCATTCTGCGGCGGATGATGGAGCACTCCGCAGGAGAGACGCTGCATCGTCTAGGGAGCGAGGCCATCTGGTCGGGGGTGATCGCTTTGCTTGTAGCGCTGCCGATCGCGGCGTGGGCAGCAAGCCGTATTGCGGCAAGGTTACAACGCGTGATGATCTTTGCTCGCCGTATTGCGCAAGGAGATTTGAGTGCGCGCCTGGAGCGCGAGAGCGGTGGGGAACTGGCCGCAATGGAGGCTGCGCTGAACCAGACGGCCGAGCGCCTGGGACAGAGTTTCGCCGAGATTGAGAGTAGTCGGCACGAGCTGGCGACGATGCTGGATTCGATGCAGGAGGCAGTCGTTGCGGTTACGGCGGAAGGCCTGGTCCGTTGGTCGAATGCCGTGATGAAGCGCATTGCTGGAACTGAAATACGTGTCGGCAGGCCCCTGGTGCATTCAGTGCGGGATCCGGAGCTGCTTGACTGCGTGAAAGGCGCACAGGAATCGCGTGAAGTTCGGTATGGGCGGTCGAGTTCGCTGGCGCCAGGACGGACGTTTGAGATTAGTGCAGCGCCGCTGCCAACTGGTGGAGTGATCGCCGTTCTACACGATGTGACTCGTATTGAGTCGGCGGAACGGTCGCGTCGCGACTTTATCGCCAATGTAAGCCACGAACTGCGCACACCACTCACGTCGATTCAGGGATACGTCGAAACGCTCGTGGAGGATCCGCATCCAAATCCAGCGACGACCCATGAATTCCTGCACGTGATCCTGAAGAATGCGACTCGTATGAATCGATTGACGGAGGATTTGCTCGCATTGGCCACAATCGAGAGCCCGGATTACAAGCTTGCCATGCAGCCGACCCGAGCGAGCGAAATGGTCAATGATGCAATTGATTCGCTCGGTGGCCTGGTCGTGGATTCCGGCGTGGAGTTGGAGTCTTCAGGGGCGCCGGATGCGTCGGTGATGGTCGATCCCGACGCGATGAACCAGGTTTTCGGAAATCTGATCGAAAACGCCGTTAAGTACGGAAAGTCAGGCGGAAGGATCGAAGTAGGTGCGCGGGCGCTCAACGGCGAAATTGAGTTCTATGTGCGGGATTTTGGTCCAGGTATTGCATCGGAGCACCTGGAACGGATCTTTGAGCGGTTCTATCGCGTTGACAAGGCGCGCTCGCGAGAAGCCGGAGGAACGGGGCTGGGGCTGGCGATTGTGAAGCACATTCTTCACGCACACGGGGGGCATATCCGCGCGGAAAGTGAGTTGGGCTCGGGGACCTCATTTTTATTCACATTGCCGATTGTTCCCTCAAAACATCGTCTGGATGAGCACTCAGACGCGCCCGCAATTGCTCAAAATGACGCTTAAGTTGATAAAAATCAGAAACCTCCCAGCTTTTCAAATCCCCGTAACATTGGCTAGCGAGAATGAAATTACGGCAGTGATCCTGCACGGGAGCTATAAACTGTGAAAAAGACTTTGCTTACAGTGGGTTTGTTGGTTCTAGCCATGGGCACAGCCCAGGCACAGAAGTTAACCGCGGCCGGTGCAACATTCCCTTATCCGATGTATTCGAAATGGTTTGCAGAATACAGCTCGGCTCATCCTGGCGTCGAGATCAACTATCAATCAATCGGTTCGGGTGGCGGCATCGCGCAAGTGACAAAGGGGCTGGTGGATTTTGGCGCGTCAGACATGCCGATGACCGATGAAATGTTGGCATCGTCTTCGGTCAAGCTTATTCATCTTCCTACCGTGCTCGGCGCGGATGTGCCAGCCTTCAATGTCACCGGCGTTACCGATCTTAAGTTTAGCGGTCCGGTGCTGGCCGACATTTTTTTGGGAAAGATCACGAACTGGAACGATGCCCGCATTGCGAAGGACAACCCAGGTGTGAAATTGCCGGACCAGAAGATCATCGTAGTACATCGCTCCGAAGGGTCCGGCACCACCTTCATCTGGACAGACTATCTGAGCAAGGTCAGTAAGGAGTGGGCGGATGGTCCGGGCAAGGGTGCGTCGGTCGCATGGCCAGTAGGAGTAGGTGGCAAAGGCAATGAGGCTGTGGCGGGCTTGATCCGCCAGCTACCGGGAGCCCTGGGCTACATCGAACTGATCTACGCGCTACAAAACCACATCAGCTATGCCTCGGTGCAAAACCTCGCCGGCAACTATATCAAGGCCTCGATCGAAGGCGTCACCGACGCTGCTGCAAGCGTCAAACAGATGCCGGCAGACTACCGAGTTTCAATCACCAACGCTCCGGGTGCCAACGCCTATCCGATATCGAGCTTCACCTACCTTCTGATTCCGATCAAGAGCACGAACCAGACGAATCGCACCGTTCTGAAGGACTTGCTGAGTTGGATTCTAAAATCAGGCGAAGGCCAGGTCTCGTCTCTGTCATATGCACCACTACCGCAGAGCCTAATAGACAAGGAATTGAAGACGATTTATTCGTTGCAATAAACATCTTGAGCTAATGACATGGGGCCGCGCGGAGCGCGGCCCCGCTGTTTTGGATTAGATTCAACCCGATAGTCCGACGCCAGCGGTTCGGATCGAAGAGTAGAATTCGAGGCTGAAAATTCTTTCGATTCAAGGGAACCTACAGATGCGCGTTCTTCCTGCTCTTTGTGCCCTGGCATTCCTGCCGATTCTGTTTACTTCACCAGTGCAGTCTCAATCTTCACCGTCTCCATACGACTCGGTTGATCCGCTGATCGGCACGTCGGGTGGTGGCAATACGTTTCCGGGGGCGACGCTGCCGTTTGGAATGGTGCAATGGAGTCCCGACACCAATACGGATGCGTGGTACAACTACGACGAGAAGCAGTTGTATGGTTTCAGCCTGACGCATATCAGCGGAGCGGGATGTCCGTTGTATGGAGACTTTGCGGTGTTGCCGGTGCTGGATGAGCTGACGGCGAGCCCCGGGACGAAGTTCACTCCGGTTGCATTCAATCGCAAGGACGAGCAGGTGCATCCCGGATATTATGCAGTGACATTGACGAACGGCGTGCGCGTGGAATTGACAGTCACGGAGCGGGCTGGGATTGCGCGGTTCACCTTTCCCCAAGGGGCGAATATGCGAATGCTGATCAATGCAGGGAGCAGCGCGAATTCAATTTCGGCGCCATATGAGAACCCGAAGGATCACGCAGCGTTTGCCAATCATATCGAGATCAAGCCGGACGGGGGCTTCTCGGGGTGGACCAGCGCCGGACGCTTTTGCGGTTCCGACTCGCACTACAAGTTGTATGTCGCGGGCGAGTTCAACAGGCCGTTTACGTCAACTGGGCTGTGGCAGGATGATGCGCTTCTGAAGGACGCCAAGAGTGCGACTGGAAAGCATACCGGCGCCTGGGTGAACTTTGAGGGGAAGAAGACGGGGTCGCTTGGCAATTCCGATATGACGCCGCTGGAGTTGAGGGTTGGCGTTTCCTTTGTGAGCGAGGAAGGTGCGAGAGCGAACCTTGGCAAAGAAATTCCGAGTTTCAATTTCCTGCAGCTAGCTAGTCAGGCGAAGAAGACTTGGAATGCGCTGCTGAATCGTGTGTCTGTTCAAGGTGGAACGGATGAGCAGCGGAAGATCTTCTACACGGGCGTCTATCACTCGTTTTTGTCTCCGAACCTCTTCAGCGATGAAGACGGGCAGTACATGGGATTCGATGACAAGGTTCATTCGGTAACCGGAACAAAGCAGAAGGCGCAATACGCGAACTTTTCCGATTGGGACATCTACCGGAACACGGTGCAGTGGCAGGCGCTGTATGAACCCGAGCGCGAGAGCGACATGATGCAGTCGCTGGTGAACGATGCGGAACAGAGTGGGTGGCTGCCGAAATGGGAGGCAGCTAACGACGTGACATACGTGATGGGCGGCGATTCGCCGGATGCGGTGTTGTCGTCGGCCTATGCGTTTGGCGCGCGGAATTTCGATACAGGGAAAGCGCTCGAGTATATGGTAAAGGGCGGGACGCAGCCCGGCATGGGGCCGCATCACGATTCAGAGCGGCCTTTCCTTGCCGATTACTTGAAGCTGGGATACGCGCCGATTGACAGGGACATTGGGGCAGCTTCGCACACGCTTGAGTATGCAAGTGACGATTTCGCGATTGCACAGTTCGCCAAAGCGATCGGGCGCGAGGATGAATATCATCGTTTTCTGAAGCAATCGGAGAACTGGAAGACACTGCTCGATCCGGAGACGCGCTGGATCCGGCCGCGGAATGCAGACGGTTCGTGGCTGGCGGGATTCGATGCAGAGCGGTCGCTGCCCAAGCGTCCAAATGTGCCCGTGCCCAGCGACCAGATGGGGTTCGAGGAAGGGAACACCTACCAGTATTCTTTCATGGTGCCATTCGACTACCCGGCACTGTTTGCAGCGATGGGTGGTGAGCAGGTTGTGGCGCCGCGACTCGATCACTTCTTTACGGCGCTGCGTTGCTGGGGCAAACCGTGTTTTAACATCGAGAACGAGCCAGACTTTGTCGCGCCCTACGCATACGTCTTTCTAGGTAAGCCGTGGAAGACGCAGGAAGTGGTAACGCGGATCGGGAAAGAGACGTTCAAGGCGGCACCGGATGGCATTCCGGGGAATGATGATCTCGGAGCGACGTCGGGCGTGTATGTGTGGAATGCACTTGGATTCTATCCGGCGGTACCTGGCGTGGGTGGGCTGGCGATTGGCACGCCGATGTTCGACAAGGCGACCCTTAATTTCGCGGACGGACGAACAGTGATTGTGTCACGCGAAGGGCAGGGAATCTACGTGCAGGAAGTCATGCTGAACGGTGTTCCTTACGCGAATTCCTGGTTTCCGATCAGCAAGATCCGAACTGGAACAAACCAACTGCAATTCAAACTGGGCACGGAGCCGAACATGCAGCGAGGAACAGCACCAGAAGATCGGCCGCCGAGTTTCCGTTAGTCAGATCAGTGCTGCCTGTTCTCGTGGATGAGGCGGTCGACGAGGGGAATCAACTTCTCTCCAGTGCGGGCCAAGACGAATGTGCCGGATGAGGCGTCCCAGTCGAGCTTGAAGCTGGTGGAGAGGGCAGAGATCCATATCTGGCGCACTGGGGTGTTCGGTGTGATTACGAATTTTACTGCGGGCTCTTCGAAGACAACGTTCAGCACGCCGCCCTGCTCCTCGACCTCGAAGCCGGCCTCGTCTTCTTCTTCACGAGCGATCAAATGTTTCTTCAGCGCATCGAGAGCGCTCTCCGCCGCGCGGCGAAACTCAATTTCGTCCTGCATGATTCAAGTGTAGCAATCGATGGCTTGCGGCGGCGAGGATTGCGGGTCATAGATCTAGTTTGGTGTGGGGCGTTCGATGCTATCGATAACGAGAACCTCGATCGGATCCTTGGCGGAAACGTGGCTGAGTCCGAGCTTCTGCTTGAGCGCGCTCTCGATCGAGGAAGCATCGGGCTCGTTGGTTGATCCGGCATCGCCGAGTGGCGCCCAGGTGAGATCGGTGATGTCGAAGTAGCTGGTGAAGCCGGTGTGGTCGACGATGGGACGATCCCCGATGTCACCGATAATGCGGGTTAGCAGCTGCATTTTGATGGCGCGCGCGTTGAGCACGGTGAGGCCGTTGCTGTTCAGTCCGGTCCTCGAAGAACCGGGAGGTAGTGGATCGTCGGAGCCCAGACGCATCGGCGAGGCCCCGAGTTTGGTTTCCGGCGGAGCGGGGACCGCGAGAATTTTCAGGCCGTTCTTGGCTGGCACAAGTTCGTAGACCGGCAAAACACGCGTTTCAAAATGCGCCTTGAGGTGGAAACGGTCAGCGAGCAGGCACTGCTGCATGAGCCGGGTCTTGTTGATGCGTTCCTCGCGAGTCATTTTCTGGAGGGTGAACTCGAACTCGTCCGGGACCTTGCCCTTGATGTCGTAAGCGTCCTTGTTGAGCCAGTCTGGACCGCCGACGATCTGTGCAGGGTAAACGGCGCCGTAGGCGTTCATGATGTAGCGACGGATGCTGAGTGGGCTAAGAGTGCCGCCTGGCGGTAGCTTGACCATGATACTGGCGGCGTTGGGAGCGAGCGGCTTGACGGTGGCGACCTCGTAGGAAAGTAGCGGGCCGGACGGATGGAAGAGGAACAGTTCGGGCTTGGGCTGGGCGGTTTGCGAGACGCCGGCAAGAGCGCAGCCCACAGTTGCGCCTGCAAGTATTATCCGAAGCGCGGCGAACGATAGCAGACCTTGTTTTCGTTTCGACATGTTCGCTCGATGATCGATATATCGATGAACGACTGTACCTCCGTTTCATTCGGCGTGTAAACCCGTTACGAGGATGATCAGATTGCGCGATCTTGCGGGTGGAGCGAGACAAGTCGATCGTCTAAACAGTCTTCGCGTAAGGCCAGATATTGCGGGCATGCGCTAAGCTGACAGCCCACCAGTGGAGACGGCGGAGCATCGCGTCCATGGATCGCTCGGCGCGCTCGGGACTGCGCAATGCGCCGTTGGCATCGAACTGTTCCCACGCGCCGGCGAAGCTGACGCTGTCACGGATGGTGACGGTATGCAGTTCCGCAAAGACGAGACGAAGCTGTTCAACGGCACGCAGACCGCCAGAAATCCCGCCATAGGAGATGAACGCAACTGGCTTGGCGTGCCACTCTGGCCCGATCGAGTCGATGAGCGCCTTCAGCGGAGCCGGGTAGCCGTGGTTGTACTCCGGCGTAACCACGATGAATGCGTCGCATGCGGCTACGCGTGCGTTCAGCGAGGTGGTACCTGCAGTTTCGACTGCTGCCGGATCAACGACTTCGACTGCAAAACCTTCACGAGCAGCAATCTGGCCCGCGGCCCAGCGGGCGACGGTATCGCAGAAGCGGCCCGGTCGAGTCGATCCGTAAACCAGGCCAATTTTGATCGGTGTCTCCATGGGTTTCTAGTTCCTCCACTGACTCAAGGGTAAAACCTCAAGTAAACTTGAGGTCAAGGCGGAAGGTTGATGATTGCGCGATCCATGGACGAGAAACAGCGGCAGGACGTCCCCCGATCCCTTACGGTGGGCGAAGTGGCGGCGCGGAGTGGAGTGGCTATTTCGACGCTGCATTTCTACGAAGCAAAGGGCTTGATCAGCAGTTGGCGTAACAGCGGTAACCAGCGGCGCTATGCGCGCGAGGTACTGCGCAGGGTGGCGGTGATCAAGGTGGCGCAGAGAACCGGGATTGCCCTTGAAGAGATTCGAGAAGCTTTGGCGACGTTGCCGGAGAAGCGAACCCCGACTTCGGAGGATTGGAAAAAGCTGTCTGCCGTGTGGAGGGCGCATCTCAGTGATCGGATTGAGAGGTTGACGCGACTGCGCGATCAGTTGGATGGATGCATCGGGTGCGGGTGTCTTTCGCTGGAGACCTGCCCGCTTCGGAACCCTTGGGATTGCCTGGCGGCCGAAGGGCCCGGTCCCCGGTTGCTGGATCCGGAGATGTGCAGCGGTAAAAAAGGCGGTCAGGCTTTCTAAAGTCTTGCCGCCGTTTGCCGATAACCATTGCGCAGGCAGGTCTTGAGAATGCGATGGAGATTAGCCCGATACGCGAGATTCGAGCGGTAGGTGCGGCAAGCGCTCCGAAGGCTGAGAGCGAGATACAGCCGCCGTTTGATCTGAGTCTTGTGGCGCGCATGGAAGACGACGCGTATAGCGGAAACGGTAGTGCGCCAAAGCGCGGGTTGGAAGAGGAAGAGCCGGAGCAAGCCGAAGAGGGCGATGATCAAGCGGCTACGCTGTCAGGTCGTTCTGATTCAGAGAGCGCGGTTGACTTTTTTGCTTGAGGCGGACGTGCGCGGCGTGTGTGGCACGAAAGCCGAAAAGCAGATTCTTCGTTCACCACCCCCAAACTGAAGTACGTTTGGGGCCCCGTTCGCTCAGAATGACACCGCGTCAATTATGGGAAGAATTTTCGGCACGTAAGCCGAGAAGCGGATTCTTCGCTCACCACCCCCAAACTGAAGTACGTTTGGGGCTCCTTTCACTCAGAATGACACAGTGTCAATTTTGGGCAGAATTTTGTTAGAACGACACCGACATTGAAAGAAGCTCGAAAAGCAACTGCAGGTTCCTCCGCTCCCGTTGGTCGGTCGGAATGACAGCGGATGGTGTGGGCTTGCATGTGAGCTTACATTGTTAGCCGACGATGGCGGTGAGATGGAAGACGCGTTCGCCTAGGGTGGTGTTTCCTTCAATGGATGAGTGTGCGATTGCTTCTTTGCGATCGATTCCCTTGGTGAATACGCGCCAGGCGATTTCCTGCGGGATGACTACTGCGGCAGCGGGGGAATCTGCGGACGATGCGAATGCCCAGCCTGAATGTTGTTTTGAGAGAAGCCATCTGCCTCCGCAGTCACCGGCGATGTCGAGCTGCAAGGTCGTTCCAGGCGGCGAATCGATATCGCGATAGGCGTAGGGAAGTCCGCGCACGAAGCAGTCAAGAACCGGGTGGCAGAGTTCCGGCGTCATGATGCCCGGGCGATCGGTGGCGTGACGTATCTGCTGCTGGTGGTGCCATCGTTCGGTGAGTTCGCGAGCAGTGTCGAACCAATTGAGGGATGTGGATTCTCCGGCCCAGCTTACGTTGAAAGCCGCGGTCGCGAAGGGATCGAGGGATTCGTGGAAGTCGGCGCTCTGGCGACAGGCCATGTCCATCATCTCGATCAGAACGGGCGGGCTGAGACGGCGATAGACGGTCACACCTTCGCGATTGAGGCGATTGACGAGTTCGATGATGTCCTGAGCGGAGCGAATCTGAAGCTGTTCGACGAAAAAGTGATCGCGCACCATGGAGAGTTTGCGAAGCACGGTATCGAGCAGATGCGCTGCTACGTCGCGGACTCTCCACTCTGGAGCGACGGTCTGCCTTCCCCATTCCTCGGAGCGGAGATCGCGGAGCAATTGGATCAGCTTTGCGTCGACATGGCGAAGCAGCGGTGCGCAAAGGATCGGTTGGGTGCCTGAGGTTTGGTCGGACATGGGATGAGGGTTATGGTAAATCCGCTTCGCTGTGTGGCGTGCGATGGTTCATGCTTTCTGACTCAAGCGGAGCTTGGATGGGGCACCCGGAGATTGGCGGTTGGTTGGCAAGGAACAACTGCAGGTTCCTCGGCTCCCTGCGGTCGCTCGGAATGACAAGCTGAATATGGGTTGATCGGAGTGCGGACTCGATGCATTCGTGCTTTCCCACCCTTACCAAAAGAGGGTCAAGGATGGGGCACCCGGCACCCCGGCGAATTTCGAATACAAACGAATCGCACCCCTGCTTTCGTTGAGCATGGACGTGACTCCTTGACCCCTATTAACCCTGACTCTTTGGGCAAATACTCTCTAATCATCGGGCTAGAGAGAGGGGGTGGCAGTAAATTCCTGCATGAATTGGGGTTAGCCGTAGATTCCTCTGCGGATTGGACTTGGCCGCGAGGGCTAGGGTGCTGGCGGAGTTAGCGTGCGCGATGCGCATGTTCGCGGAGCTAGAGGTTTCAATCACGATTCCATTGTGCGCCGGGAGCGGATAATTCTCTGCAAAATGGCGAGAAGTTTTTGACGAATGAAATGAGATAGTTAGCGAGAATCTTCGAGGGAGAGGGGTTGACAAGAGAATTTCCTTCTTGCAATTTTCAGATGTCCTCATTATTTTACTAACTAGTTAGTTTAACCGTTTGGTCAAAATGAATCCTGAAACGCAAAACGTATCCACATCCAGTGACCGATCCTCCGAGACCCGCGCACGGATTCTCGATGCGGCTTTGCGCGAGTTCAGCGCCCTGGGAATGGCGGGCGCACGCATGGATCAAATTGCTGCCGCGGCGGGTGTGAACAAGGCACTGCTGTATTACCACTTCGACAGCAAAGAGAACCTCTACATCGCGGCGGTAGAGATGATTTCCGCGAAGATCCGGGATCTGTCGATGGCGGTCTTTCTCCGAGATGCTTCTCCAGGCGAACGGCTATTGAGGGCGGCGCTTAACCATTTCGATCGCATCCTTGCGCAGGGTGAATTTCAGAGCCTGATGCAGCAGGAGATGATGCGCCTTCACCAGGGTGAGTCCGATGCGCTGCCGATCCTGGTAAAGCGTGTATTTGGTCCGCTGCAGTCGATGTATCAGTCGATGATGCGCGAGGGAATTGCTTCGGGTGAATTGATTGACGTGGACTGGCTGCAGATTCACCTGGCTACGCTGGGCGCCAATGTTTTTTATTTTCTGGCTGCGCCGGTGTGGCGGATTTTGATGCCGTTTGAGCCCTTCGCGCCCGATGTCCTCGCGGCGCGGCGGCGGGCAGTTGTTGAATTTCTGGGTCAAGCGGTTTTTATCGATCGCGCGCATGGCAGCGAATTAGCGGCACGGGTGCTTGCCGACACGCCGATGCCGGAGTTACCGAGCACTCGGCATTTATTTGGGAGAACCGATGAACGCAAGAAATAGAGTTTTCGTGATCCTGGGGTTGCTGACCCTGGGATCGTTTGTGTGGTATTTGCTGACTGCCCGCACTTCAGGCGACTTGAAACTGATCGGTACGGTGGATGCGAATGAAGTTCTGGTGAGCGCAAAGATACCGGGACGTCTGCAGGTGCTGAATGTCGAAGAGGGGCAGGCTGTGAAGGCAGGCGACCTGATTGCGACGGTAGAAAGCAATGATCTGGCGGCGGCAGAACAAGCAGCGCAGGCCAACGTCCAGAGCGATCAATCGAAGCTGGCGGAGACAGTAGAAACGCAGCGACAGAATCAAGGGGAAGTTTCAAGCGCCGCCGTCAATGCCGAGGCGCAGGTGAAGGCGAGCCAGGCGGCGCTTGCGCAGGCGCAGGCGAACCTTGAGCACCAGAAGGCGGATACATCGCGCACCGTGGCGCTAGCCAAGCAGGGAATTTCGAGCGATCAGGCCAAGGATGATGCCGTGACCAGCCTGAATGCTGCCGAGGCAGCAGTGGAGACGGCGAGGGCGAATGTGGCGGCAGCGAATGCGGCATTGCAGCAGGCCCACGCGCATGAGTTACTGGCGCAGGTTTCAGCGCGAACCGTGGCATCGACGCGCGGGATTGTGCAGAATGCGAAGGCACTGGCCGATCAGGCAAATGTGCAGCTTGGCTATGCCAAGGTGTTTGCGCCTGTTTCGGGTCCTGTGAATGTGCTTGCGGCGCGGCAAGGCGAGGTGTTAGCCGCGGGCGGAACGATTGCAACCATCATGGACCTGACGCAGACGTGGGTATATGCGCCGCTGCCGGAGACGCAAGCCGATGCAGTGCAGGTGGGAGACAGCCTGAAGGTGGTGATGCCGAGCGGAACGACGGTCCAAGGAAAGGTAATTGCAAAATCGGCTGAAGCTGATTTTGCGACGCAGCGCGACATCAACGGCGGGCGCAAGCGCGACATTCGAACCGTGCGATTGAAGCTTTTGATCGACAACCCCGAAGAGAAGTTTGTGCCGGGAATGACGGCTGATGTCTATGTACCCAAGAGCAAACTGGTGAAGCAATGACATCGCACGCACATACCGTGACGCCAACGCCGGACCCGCTGCATAGCCAGGCGCCGCCAGCAATTCGCGTGGAAAACATTGTGAAGAAGTACGGCGACTTCGAAGCGGTGAAAGGCGTGAACTTCCAGGTTGCCGATGGAGAGATATTCGGACTGCTGGGGCCGAACGGCGCCGGAAAGAGCACGCTGATCCGGATGATGACAACGCTGATCCCGGTTACCAGCGGGAAGGCAATCGTGGGCGGCCACGATGTGAGCAAGGAACCCGACGCGGTGCGGCGGATGATCGGGGTGATTCCGCAGGCGTTGACGAGCGACCAGGATTTGACGGTCGAAGAAAATCTGAGCATCTATGCAAAGCTGTACAGCGTTCCGCGCGTGCAACGGGAAAAGAATATTGCTGAAGTGCTGGAAGCTGTCGACTTGACGAAGTGGCGGACGGCGCAGACGAAGACGCTTTCAGGTGGCATGCGGCGACGGCTTGAGATTGCGCGCGGACTGGTGCACGATCCCCGGATTTTTTTTCTGGATGAGCCGACTACCGGTCTCGATCCCGTCTCGCGCATCGCGGTGTGGGAGATGCTGAACAATTTGAAGAAGACCCGCAACCTGACGATGCTGCTGACGACGCACTACATGGAAGAGGCCGACCGGCTGTGCGATCGCATTGCCATTGTGGATCACGGAACACTGGTGGCATTGGGCAGTCCGGTGGAATTGAAGCAGAGCGTGCCAGGATCGAACGTGGTTGAAGTGCAATTCAATCGCGAAGATCCGGAGTGGAAGTCGCGGCTGGAGGCGCTTCCGGATGTTACGGAGGTGCAGTCGCAGTCGGCTGGCGTTTATCGTGTGTTGACGTCGAACGGATCCCAGACTACGACGGAACTGGTGGAGATGGCGAAGGCGCTGGGCGAGCAGCTTACTTCGCTGAGCGTGCAGAACACATCGCTGGATGACGTTTTTGTGCACTACACGGGCAGGCAATTGCGCGACGAGCAGGTGAAGTCGGTCTTCATGATGCCACCGCGTCCGGGAGCACAACCATGAACAGATTTATGGCGATTGTTGAGCGCGAGATGCGGAAGTTTTTCCGCTCGCCGGTGCTGATGATCATGTCGATGATGTTGCCGATTGTGCAGTTGGTGATCCTGGGCCATGCATATGGCGGGCATATCCAGGGCGCGCGGGTGGCTGTGGTGGATCACGACGGGGGCCCGCAGGCGGTGAAGGTGCGCGAGGCTTTCGACTCGGTCGCGGCGAATATTGCGACGTTCACCACAATCAATTACGACGACGAGACGCAGGCAAAGGAGGATGTGCGCACAGGCAAGGTGGATGCAGCGGTGATCATCCCGGCACAGTATTCACGGCGTGTGTATTCGCAGGATGCGCCGCGGATCGGACTGGTGGTGGACAACTCAGACCAGATCATGAGCGGCAGCATCGAGAGCGAGATGCAGTCGCTGGTGGACGCGCTGAATCAGCCGGTGATCCAGGATCGCGTGGTGAAGAATATCGCGCTCGAGATCGTGGAACTGTACCCCTACGTGGAGTACATGAAGTATTTGTTATCGGGATCGATTGCGCTGGCTATGTACATCTCGGTGATGATCGGCGGCGGAATGCTGTACATCGACGATAAGGCGCGGGGAGTGCATGAGGGCTATCTGGTTACGCCGATCACCAAGCTGGAACTGGTGATGGGGTTGAACGTGGCGGGCGCGATCAAGGCGGTGCTGGCGGGCATTTCGATTACGGTGATCGGCTCGCTGATGGCGGGACTGGGAGTGATCTTCAGGCCGGGTGCGGATCTGAATCTGCTGCTGCTGGTACTTGGGACTTCGCTGGCGTTCAACGGGATGATGTTCCTGATGATGGTGCGGGTGGACGATCCACTGGTTCCGCGCGCGATGTTTGGAGTGTTGAACACGTTGCTGTTCTTTCCGTCGGGCGCGATCTCGCCGGTTGCGGCGTTTCCGAAGTGGCTGCAGGCGATTGCGATTATCGATCCGTTTACGTATGCGATTCACGGATTCAAGGCGATCCTGCTGAAGGATGGCGGTTTTGTTGCCATTCGAGGGGATCTGGCGTATCTGTTTCTTTTTGGTATCGGAACCTTGCTGATTGCAACTCCGCTGTTCAAGCGGACACTTTAAGACTTTCCGGCGGGCAAGGGAGTTAGTCCGGAATGCGATAGGGCGGTCTATTCCTTGTGGGAGGATGGGCCGCCTTGTTGCGTTCGGTGAGGCTCGTGCGTTCCCACCCATGACGCAAAATATGTGTCATGGGTGGGGCACCCAGCGATTGGCGGATGGTTGGCAAAGAACAACTGCAGGTTCCTCGGCTCCCTGCGGTCGCTCGGAATGACAAGCTGAATACGGTTGATCCGAGTCACGGCACTGGATGCATTCGTGCTTTCCCATCCATGACGCAAAATATGTGTCATGGATGGGGCACCCGGCGACATTTTGATCGATGCTTTCTCGCCAGGCCTCAGAAGAGGATGCTGACCAAAAAGTACCGTTACCCTGACACGGTAGTGGGAGTCGTTGAAAAGTGGACCTGCGCTAACATTGGAAGTGAATCCTATGCCTACGACAACTCAAGCCGCATCTGAAGCGATTTCCAAACGCATCGCTGAGGTAACCAAGCCAGTGGATAGCACTGCTGCGCCCGAGAAAAAGCGCCCGTTGACCTGGGAAGAGGAAGAACTGGAAAACTACGAGCCCAAGCGGGCAGTCGCCGTTGAGGTAAAACGGAAGGCCGATGCAAGGGCAGCACTTCTGATTCGGCAGCTTCCGCACCAATGGAATGCCTTGTGCGAGATTTTTTCGATTCGTTGCGAAAGCGTCAATACCAAAGCGAGCCGCACCGTTCTGCGGGGGGCCATGCCTGACCCTAATCGCCTGGAAATCCGGCGCGAAGATGATCAGGGATTCTTGGTGGAGTTTGATCCCGACAAAAAGAAGATTGTCTTCACTGGGAAAGTGCTTGGATTCGAGCGCGTATACGAGCTGGTTGTGCAAGAGCGTGACGGCGTGGATGCGACTGCCTGGTTCTCTCAAACGACTTTGCTCACCGAGCAGACAGACGACCTGGCAAAGGGAATGGTCTCAACACTCCTGCGATTTGACCAGTAGGACGGCTTTTCCAGAGTAGTCCCGGTCACCACTCATTCTGCCCGCTTTCCCTCAGCAGCCGTACCGCCTACAATGGGGACTGACTTCAATCAAGAGGACCCCAATGCCGCTGTCTGGTGAAGCCATTCGACTGATGAACTATATTGATGATGTTGCGGTGTCGCTCCGCCGCGTTCTTGCGCTTGTACCCACACTCAGCGCCGATGAGCGTGCACGAATCGCCGAACACCTGGAGCGCTCCAGGCCGAACGAAGACGACGTGGCCAAGGCACTTACTTCAAAGTAATCCGGATACCAATGCAAGTTGCCATTATCGGTGCCGGGCCGCTGGGCAGATGGCTGGCGCTCGCTGCAGCCCGCACTGGCTACACGGTGCTGCTGGAAGACGTGATGCCGGCAAACCTGCATCATGCGCAGGAGTATCTGCGCCAGCAATTGGGGCCGACGGCATTGCCGATGGTGAAGTTTGCCTCCACGGTCGAAGATGCTGTGCGCGAAGCCGACCTGGTGATCGATTGCGTGCCGGACGAACTGGAGTCGAAGCTGGAGATTTTCTGTCTGCTCGACCGTATGTCTCCGCCGCGAACGGTTCTGGTTACTCCTACGACGAGACTCTCGATCGCGGATCTCGCGTCGTGTACCTATCGGGCAGATAAGTGCGTGGCGCTTGCAGTGGAGATGCGGGAGCTTGCCAGCTACTCGATTACGGACGGCGACGAGAAGGGAAGCGGCGCGGGGATTGTGCTGCGAACCCCGCCGGAAGTGAGCGCGGAAACTGTGGCGCTGGTGCAGGAGTTCTGGACCCGGGTGGGATTCGTTCCGAGATTTGAAGCCGACCGGCTACCGTGATCGGGCTGCTCAGGATTCGTCAGCCAGCAAGCACTGTTTCGTAATACTTGATGTATTTGGGGACAACCAGAGATGCGCAGAAGCGTTTCTGTGCGTCCTTACGCGCTGCGTCGCGCATTGCATCCAGGCGCGGGCGATCTTTCAGAAGGGCGATGGCTGCAGCGGCCATTTCGTCTACGGCTCCCACGGGAAATAGCAGCCCTGTCACGCCATCCTCTATGAGTTCAGAGACGCCGCCTACGCGGGTCGCGATCGCCGGAACCTTGCATGCCATGGCTTCAAGGGCGGCCAGTCCGAACGACTCGAGCGAACTGGGCATGATCATCAAGTCGGCCAGAGGCAGAAGCTCATTGACGCGGTCTTGCTTGCCCAGGAAATGAACGCGATGGTTGATATTGAGATCGTGCGCAAGCCACTCGGCGGCGGAGCGATCAGGGCCATCACCAACGAGGATCAACTGAGCCGGAACCTCATGCACCACCTGAGCGAACACCTTTACTACATCGACGACGCGCTTGACGGGGCGGAAGTTTGACAAGTGGATAAAGATGGCCTCGTCGGAAGTGGCAAATTTGGCGCGCGCGTTTGCGCGAGTCTCCTGGTCGGCAATGGGTGTGTAGACATCGCAGTTGACGAAATTCGGAATGACCTCGATGGGCCGGGAGATTCCAAAGTCTTCGACGGTTTTTTCCTTGAGATAGCTTGAGATGCTAGTGACGCCATCACTTTCCTGGATGGAATAGCGCGTGATGGGCAAGTAACTACGATCAAGGCCGACAAGCGTAATGTCTGTGCCGTGCAGGGTTGTGACAAAAGGAAGCCTTCGGCCGCGCACGGCCAGCATTTGCCGGGCGAGTAAGGCGCTGACGGAGTGCGGAATCGCGTAATGAACATGGAGAAGATCGAGGTTGCAGAATTCGGCAACCTCAGCCATCCGCGATGCCAGGGCCAGGTCGTATGGAGGAAATTCAAAGAGTGGATAGCTTGAGACCGGGACCTCATGGTAGAAGATGCCGTCGTCGCGACCGCTGAGGCGGAACGGTTGCGAATATGAAATGAAATGAACCTCGTGGCCCGAGGCGGCGAGTTCAATGCCGAGTTCGGTGGCGACCACTCCGGAGCCGCCGTAGGTGGGATAACACGTGATGCCGATGCGCATGAGGTGCCTTACATTTCAGAGAAAGAAAGAATCAGGTTTGGAAAACTACTCTACCAAGTTTGACGCATCGGGTTTGAAGGAAGATGCAAAACCCGCGATTTCTATGGTTTTACAGGCTACTCAGCAGCCTCGATCTCACGAAAAACTCCCTCAGCGGCTTAACGCCGTTTATTCTCTTGCACTCTTTGGCACGGTTAAAACCGTGCCCTTTCAAAACCAGCGTTCTTTTACGCTGTTGTTTAGTCAGCAGCACTCTGCTGGATCGGGTGACCGAGATGGGCAAATGATATGAGGTCGAGACCCCGGTAATCCTTGATTGCCATGAGGGCATTTCGCTCGATTTCGCGCGATTCCAAGAGACGGGTGTTTGCCTTCAAAAGCTGTTCGTCGCGATAGCCCGGGTGGGAAACCAGTTCGAACGTGCCTTCGGGCATTGCGGTTATCAGCGCATTCACGGTTGCGATGTTGATTGTGCCAGTAGCCAGGACACCAACGGCGCCATCGGTCGTCTGGAATCCTTCTTCTTCGACGATCCGCCGAAACTTGGACTCGAAGCGGCGCATCAGGACGACTTCAGCGCGGCGGAGTTCAGGCGCATTGGTTGTGGCGTTCAGGCTCCAGACCGGCTCAAAGGGATTGCGGATGGTATGGATCCCCGCCGACTTCGCAGCGCGCAGCAAGGACCGCAGGATCGTGGGGAACATATGGATATGTTTGTGGGTGTCAACGTGGGTGAGCCGAAGGCCGTAACTCTGCAGGAGAGCCAGCTGAGCAGAAGCTTCGGCTTCTACATCAGCGCTGCGGATGCGTGCCGTGAATGAGCGCTTCAGAAAGGCCCCAAGGCTCGGATGGAAGTTCCCCGTTGCCCGGTCGACAAGAGAGGGAATCTTATTCCTGTCAGAGACCGGGGTGCCGTCGACCAGGACAATATGACAGCCTACGCCGAGTGTGGGTATCGCCAGGGCCATGTTCACAGCTTCTTCAGTGGCGCTGGCCTGCGCCATGAGCGTGGCGCTGGTGAGCACTTCGGCGGCATGTAGCTCGAGGATGGCGCGATTGACACCCGGAGCGAGTCCGAAATCGTCGGCATTCACGATAAGGCGGGGCACAAAGACTAGCTTATCAACCTCAGCACAGCGGCAATGCAGACGTTCGGCAGAAAGACTTGCAAACTTCGCGGAGAAGTCCTGCGCTGGTATGATGAGAGAGGGCCGTTCATCGGCCCTTCGCCCCTGGGGGCGGTTAGCTCAGTTGGTTAGAGCGCCTGCCTTACAAGCAGGAGGTCCTCGGTTCGAGCCCGAGACCGCCCACCATTCCAAAGACTAACTCCAACATCCACTTGGAGTTAGTTACATGGCGCCCTCCTCTCAAAATCTAGGCTTCCTGCCGATTTTAGGCAGCGTTGATGGATTCAGCAGGAGTTCTACGGCGTCAGCGTATCACTACTCCCTCTTCAGCACAAGCGACCTCGATGAACCCGCTTCAGGGGATGTCTCAGTCGTGGTGTGCATGAAAAGTGAGGAAGCTCAGTGAACGAAGTGAGCCCATCCACCACCACCATCAAAGTAATCGTGCGGCATGGGACCGTGTGTAAGAGAGAAAACCCCGGCCTCGGCGAGGACTACCAGGATTGCAATTGCCGGAAGTCGATTTACATTCGTGAGAATGGAAAGCACAACGCCTTTAAAGCCGGAACACGGATCTGGGCAGATGCAGTGAAGATTGCTCAGGACGAGAAGGACAAGCGAAATCCGGATAAGCAGAAGGTGAAGGAACTCGAAGCACGCCTCGCTGCTGTCCAGGCGCAAGCCGAAGCCGCCGTAGCCAAGAAGACCCTGACAATCGAAGAGGCGACGGAGCGCTGGGCGAAAGCACAGAAAGGAGTCGAAGTCAGCACCGCAGCTTCCCACCAGTGGGTGGTAAGCCGTGTTCGGGCTTGGGCCAAAGACAACAAAATCGAAACGGTTGACCAACTCACTCCAGATAACCTCAACGGATGGCGTGAAGACTGGTCACCCGTGGCCGAAAAGCCTTACAACCAGCTGGAGCCGTCCACCCAGGTCACCTTTCAAAGCTATTTGAAAGGCATTTGCAGGTACATCGTCGACCTTGGAGGCTATCTGGAAAAGAGTCCGGCAGAGGGCTTGAAGCCGATCAAGGTGGAAGATAAGGAGGTGCGGTCTCTCTCTCCAATTCAGTTTGAAGACCTGCTTGCGGCAATTCCGATATGTTGCGAAGCGGATAATGGCAACTTGCATCGGCTCGCGGCGGAACTGAGGGGAATTTCTTTACTTCAACGTTGGTCGGGACTGCGCATCGGTGACGCCGTTGCACTTCCCAGAACCGCACTTGTCGGCAACCAGCTAACCCTAACCACACAGAAGACTGGAATGCGCATTGAGAAAAGAGTTATCCCGGATCTCGTTGCGGCGGAATTGGCATCCCTGCCCGTGGATCGCAAGGACTTTAAGAAGGAGTTCTTCTTCTGGCCGAAGAGTATCTCAAACTTGCGCTCGCTTGTGTGCACCTGGGAGCGTTACTTCGGCATGCTGAATTCTTTCCTCAATTTCACGGACGAACTTGGAGAGCGGATCCCCTTCCATAGCCATTTGCTCCGGCACATGTTCGCCATCCAGAACCTGTTGCAGGGCATGCCGCTTGAAGAAGTTTCCAGGCTCCTGACACACGAATCGATCGCTACAACGGAACGATACTATGCCCCGTGGGTGAAAGAGCGCCTGGACAAGATGGAGAGAGACAGTATCACCTGCATGCGCAGAATGGGAATGATGGTCACCGCGCCGGCGAATCTTGAACCAGCTAACGATGTTCATAATGTGCTCGACACTTTCCTAAAGGGGCTAGCTAAGACAGGGACGGTTTCGCCTCTGCAACTCCAAGGTGTTGCTGAAGTCGTAAATGGGCTCCTAGGAATTGGTGACCGAGCCGGCTGGATACCGCTGCCGAATAATTCCACTGGGGGAGCACAAACCCCCACTCGTCTTCTCTTGGCATCGTAAAGTGCGGAACAACGCACCCACGAAGTGCGGTCCGACCGAGGCGGCATTCAATGCTGAGCAGGTGAAGGGCCGCGGACTATCCCAAGGGCCACTGGACTCCGCGCCGTCAAACTAACCGACTCTTTGTCTCATAAACGCTGACCAGTCTCCCAGAGCCTCTCGCCTGGCCTTCACGGGAGATTTAGCCCTCACTCCGTTTCGCGAACATTGCTGAACGGGAAACCTCGAACCACAACCAACCCACATGGCCCGTCGCTCTGCCTACAAGGCTGAAGCGACGGGCCTTTTTGTTTTGGAAAGGGAATTGGAAACCAATGATGGACCTTGAAAAGTTTCTTTCTCAGTCTTCGAACTCGCCTTCCGCAGGCTTCAATTACTGCCCCCGCAAACAAGAGTTCCTCGAAGCAGTTCACGATCTGGTGCGGCGTGGCCTGAAGCTCTTCCCCGTCAGCCTGGCTGCAAAGCTGAATGGTTGCCCCGACCGACTATCTGCCGACGCAACGGACAACCCCTCGCTACTTTATGAATTGTCGGTAGCGACGCAGCCGTTGTGGGGGTATCGTCTCGCCATCGGTCCGTCCGGGGTGTGCGTTCTGGTCCTGGACGGAGCGGTTGGCAGAGCATCGTTCGCCGCTCTGGTCCCTGATCTCGACGAAGTCCTTACCCTCCAGGCGCGTTGCGGTGATAAGGCATACGCCTTCTTCCGGCAGCCGTCCGGATTGATGCGGATCGCTTTCCAAAGAAAGCTGGCGCGGAGCGTGATCCTCCTCGGCGACGGCGAGAGTTGCATTGTGCCGCCGTTCGGAGGCGCAGCCTGGGTAAACGCCGGCGCGGAGATCGAAGCGCTTCCGCACGCATTGCGTGAGTTGCTCGCAGCCGAAAATCCAGATAGCCCTCCGGGGCGCGCGATACCGGCGCCGAAGGCACCTGCCCGTCAGGTTCCTTGTCGACCGACAACGCCGGTCGAGAAGCCGCGTCGGGACATGCGTAAGGGTTTCCCAACCTGTAATCAGGGAGGGTGGCAGGGTGGATACCGCATTCACCGCCAGCGATAGAGGGGAGCGATGCCGGCTTATCCAAGTTGTGAGCGCCAGGTACATGTGGTTCTGGCGCTTCTTACCCAACAGCTGATTCACCCTAAAGAGGGCATCTATGAAATCAGTAGAACTCCAGTTGCTGATAATGGAACAAAATGCATTCGGCCACGCCAGGAATTGGGATCCGATCGCATGGCAAAAAATGCGCTCCGGACAAATTTGCAGCTCCTGCCGGAGGCCGCTGCCGAAGCCGCATAGGCCGGAATGCAAGCGCTGCGAAAACTGCACCGGGAGACATCACGTCAGGATGACCTTCCGTCGCTGGGATGGATGGCATTGCCGGTTTTACACCGAGCACTGGCGGCCGCTTCCCAAACGCGTCACCTTTCGGGATGCAGCTAGTATCATCGAGACCGCACGGCGCGGTAACGGCTTGGTCGACGGCGAGACCAGGGAAGCACTCGAGCGGGGGATCAAGATTGGCAGCGGAGGCATTATGCTTCGTCTGTCCGACGAGCAATTCGAGGCAATCGGCGGCGTGTTGGCGGCGACCCAGGACGCGCCGGACAACCTTGGCGCCGAGGCGGAGGATATTTCACCCGACGCACAATTATCGCCGCGACTGTTCTGATGCATCGCAACAAGCTCGCCCAGAAAGCGCGAGTGGGCATCGGGAAGGGTTGCACATCAGCACTCTTTGCCGCCGTCTCGTCGGAAATCATCTGTCTACAAAGAACAGCCGCAGCCCAGGTCGTGGGGCTGCGGCCTTCACATTTTATGGAGACTGAATCTTATGAATAAAGCGAGATCGACCCCGGAGAGCTTCACCGTCAGGCTGGGGCATCCTGTGTTCATCTTCTTCTGGAGCGTTTGGATGGTAGTCCTCGGCGTCGTTCTGGGAGTGCATCTTCATCCCTCGCATGCCGCCGCGCTCGGCATCTCAATTCTATGCGCGACGATGATAATGGCCCACGAGTTGATCGATGCATTCATCTGGTCCACGCTTACAGCCTGGTGGATCGGCCGGTGCCAGGGGCGGAGGGAACGGTCAATTGAGTAGTCTGCGCGGCCGAAGATGGCCAATTAGGCAGCGCGCCGTTTTACGAGCCGCAAATCTTTATATGCGACTCGTATAACGGCGTATAGACAGGGAGCTAACCAAGCAAGTGGGCTAGTCGACACGCGTAGCCAAAAGTGCTCGCTTCACAATCCGATCGACAAGAGAATCTTCCCAGGAAAGTGCAATGTCGGGATGAAGGCAATTGTCTGGGTCGAGAAGAGAGCCTGAGATATTTCGAGATCGCAGTCGAAGACACGCCGAAGTAGTCCTGACAAGGGGTCCCAGAAGCCTATTTCCGAGTCCAATGGCAATCTGTTCATCGTGTCGCGACCGAAGGCACCTCCTGCTCGACAGAGCTTCCATCGCCCAGAATGATGAGAAAGCTCTTCTTCATTGGTCGAACTTCCACTTGGCAAGATCGAAGTGGCTGCGCACGATCTCCTCAAGCCCATTCTCGAAGACATCCTCATCCTTGATGGTGGCGGTGAGTCTCATGGCTTCTGAACGCTGGCCTGAGCCATGCAGTGCGAGAGCTCCGCGAAGCACCGCAGTGACCGACGAGGTCTTTCCCAGAACTCCGTCGAACTTCCGCCCTTTCGGCATCAACGCTCGGTAGACCGAAATCAGAGTGCTATCGGCCTCAGATGTGAGATCGCCGCCGTCAACCAGTACCTTATCCAGGCCGTGGATCCCGTTTCCGAGAATGAAGGACATCACCTGTCCGCCCGTGGATTGGTGCCCGACTTTTTCTTCATTGCAGCTTCGCGATTCGCGACACTTCGCATGTCCTACGAAGTCGAACGAAGCCACCTTCGAGAGCGGTATGTCCTGGTCGATCATGAACTCGGATGTATACCTTCCGTTCCAGTACCAGGTCTCGTCTATCTTGCGCAGGGGTCCGTCGTCGGTCTCCGGATCGTACGCTTGCAGCCGCTTGTCATTGCTAAGGTCGCGCTCGGTGATCAACAGGCGATAGGCGGGATTGCTGTACTCCCTGGCTTCGACCCAATAGATGTTGCGGTTGCGCACGAGCTTCTTCCACTTGAAGCCAAACCGGACGCTCCCGTAGATCGAGCCGTTGTGCCAGTAGTTGGCCGATGTCCATACCACAGCGATTCTCGAAGTCTTGAGAATGCTCTCGTCCCCGATGATGCCGGCCCGCATCTTCTCGTCTTCGAGAATTCGCCGGCATATCCGGGCGTGGACGATGTGATACACCGTCTCAAGCTCCTGAGCGTCATCAGAGAGCTTGCCCTTGCCGTCGTTTAATCCGTATTTCTTCCACTCACTCATCGGTCACCTCGGCGTTCGTTCAGTAGTGCATATATACCAATCGTTCATTTCCTCTGCTGGTCGAAGATTGCGCGATATTGCTCGGCATCTCCGGTGGCCGCTTCAATCTCGTACAACGCCCACTTCCGCACTTGGGGGAGCTTGTGGCCGAGGAACTTTCTGGCGACCTCTGCCTCCTCCTCCTTGGCCGCGGATATATCGCCCTTATACGGCTGCAGTGAGTGGAGTCCTCCGGCATATTGGTTGAATACGCTTTCATCCTCTGCATACTTCGCAAGGAACAGCTCCGTGAGCGGGTGAAGTTGCGGGTTCTTGTCGACATCGAGATAGGGCGTCGGAATATGGCGAGCGACCGTCAATGCACCTTCGACCCCATGCTGGTCCAGCCAGTTGCCGACAGCTTCGGGAGGCAAAGCCAGGAAGGTTTCGAACCGCTCGACGTGGAAGTTCAATCTCATCTCTTCATCGAGCATCATCTTGCCCAGCGCGTCCATGACGGCCTGTGGGGACGTTGCCGCGAGCTCACCGAGCAGTTCATCGGCTCTTTGCCTCAAATTGAAGTTGCGGCAACACATCGTCCTCACCAGCAATCTTGCTGCGCGCAACGGGTCCGAGCCCCGCGTCAATGCTTTGACTACCTCGCCCCACCAGTGCCCGTGCATGTATTCGTCCTGAATCGCAGCTTCTACTACCAGCCAGGCGAGTTCGTCGAACGACTGCTTTTCCGGTGCTATCCAGTCGGGATCGGCGGTTCGAGAGTACTGATACGCGACGAACTCGACCGCAAGATCAGCGGTACCCTGCGCGCCTGACGCGACCATCGGCATAAGAGTGTCGAGAGCGCGCTCGACATCCGTGTGCGTCGTTTTGCGGGTGCCGATCCAGACGGTAAAGTTTTGCAGCCTTGCAGGCGGTAGTTTCCCTGCCGCGACCAGCCGGAGCACTCGTCCAAAAGCGTCCGTGACCGCTGCCGCCGCATGGCTGAGTGAAAACGCGGTCTCGGGATGTTCGTCCTCAGTCGCGTCGAGCAGTTCCACCAGCCGAGGCCCGTTGAGCGCATTGCTGTATCCCGAGCCTGAAAGATACCCGCGAGCGAACTCCGTCTTCCCGCTCGACACTGCGCGATCGAAAACGTAAGTCAGCAAAGCCCCGGACTCGTCGCTAGCGCCAAGCTGGAACCCGAATTGGAGGGCGCCTTGCACGTCTCCGGAATAAAGCCAATCGGCAACGGCCAGGACCTCCGCTGAACCGGACGGATATAGCGCCAGGAACTCCTTCGCGAGCGGCGACAAGGGGCCACCCAATTCGTCCCCTGTCCGCATGGACAGCGCCCCAGCCGCCTGAATGATGCGGCCGAGCAAGGTGACAGGCGCGAAGGAAGCGATCCAGGTCGAAATCGACTGTGCGTAATCAGAGCTTAATTTGGATTCAGGAATTCTCCGATAGATACCTGAGCGAGTTGCGTATTGGTCGAGACGGGAATGCAGGTTCGCGCGAACACGTTCCGGCAAGTTCTCAATACGAATCTCCCGCTCGACGATGTCAAGAAAACCCTCCCTGACAAACATATCGATCGCGTTGACCAGGATGAGGTTGGTAGTGTGAGCATCCTCGGCCTGCTGCCGGCGTATCGCCGTTTGCATGAGTAGTCGCAGACACGAGACGATGGACTCATCCCGGTCTGTCTCGCTGCCGAAGCGCCATTGCGGTTCGGGTATGCGACCGGCAAGAATTCCGGGAGCTACGCGGCCCGTACCAAGATAGTCGAATGTCTTCTCGAGCGCGGCCTTGAACGCCGACCCGAGCGGCCAGTCCGGCGGAGGCAGTCGCTCCCCTAAGAGGGCAATCCGCTTTGGGAACGGAACCGGAGTCCCGGAATAGAGAGGTCGGAAAAGCCGGTCCCACACGCCCGATGCGTTGTTACCGATGCCCGGCTCGATCTCGACCTGGGAAAGGCGGAAGAGGATTCTCTCCGCGTCGTCGAAGTACGCTGCGAAATGCGCCATGTTCTCGGCAGCAAACACCAGTTGCCTGCGCGGTCCCCAGCCAAAGAAGCTCCTGCGCTCCACGCCGATCTCCGCGTCCGAAGCATCCACCACCAGGCGGCGGAGCTGAGGCAGGTAGTGGTCCGGATCGACCTCAACGAGCGCGATCATCCGGCCGACCTTTTCGGCGTCGCAGAGATCCGCTCCGGTAAGGCTCGAAGCGAAGCTCTGGAAGAAGTTGCGGACGTTGGTCTTAGCGCTCGGAGTGCCGCTCTTGACGACTCGATCGAGGAAGCTCTTCTGCATTTCGGTTGGAAGTGCTTGAACTCCGCGCAAGAACTCCTTCTCTCTTCCCTCCGCCCATTTTTTCCAGGCAGCGGCAAAGGCGTGCACCGCAATAATGTCGGGGCGAATCCGATAGTAGACAGCGGTACGCTCGACGAAGCCCGGCGATTCTTTCAACTCGGCGCACCGCTGCTCAAAGAGTCCGCGGTCGAACCCTCTCCACTTGCAGAGAGCATCGAGCTCCGCACCCTGCTCCCGGTGACGGCCCACCCTAGTGAACAGACCCAGGCTGTCCACGTAATCGGCATCCGAACCGAGTCGGTTTCGGTAGTAACTCATGATCGCCGGCAGCGCGGGAACGTTACCCTGACTCTGCTGAATCTCATGATCGCTGCGGCAGAGGTCGATGGCGAACCTCAGATACCCATCGGATAAATCGATGTAGGCGCGAAGACGCTCCCGGGCGATGCCCTGAAAGTTCGCCAGCAGAATCGCCGCGATCTCGTCGCTGGAGTACCGGAGCAGTTGCAGTTCAGGCGAAGAGCTCACGTCCTCATCGGAGTCATGCTGGATGGCGATCACGCGCACGCGCGCGCGATGGCCGGCCAGCGCCTCATTCAGATAATCGCGAGTCTGAGCCGAGCAATCGTCCACCACCAAAACGCCGCTCATCCTATCCGTATTGGCGAGCAATCTCGCGACGTCTTCCGCCTGGCGTCCGTCGTCCACATAGAGTGCAAGGCTGGCGGATGCGTGGAACGACTTCAGCGCCTCATGGACCGAGCGCGTTTTGCCGATGCTCGCCATGCCGCGCACGGACAATACGGCCTGCTGCGGAACCGTCGTCGGATCGATATGCTTGCCCACCCGCAGCTTCACTTGCTCGAAGGCTTCGCCAGGGACGAAGGTCGGAGTCAGCGCGATGACCTTTCTGCTCCACGTCGGGAAGGTGAGGGTCTTGCTCTGAAGAAATTGACCGTGAAACTCTTGAAGCAGGTTGGGAAAGTGGCCCGCAATGCGGGCGACGACGTCGACCGTCAGCACTTTGGGCTGAGGTGCGGAAGGGTTGATGGCCGCAACAGCAGCCTCGAGCGCCGTCTCAAGTTCGGCGCGGCCGTCGGGCGGAAGCTGCGCGCACAAACAGAGCCGGTACGCATTCCCGGCTAAGATCCTTTCCCGCGCGTAGGGCTTGTTTACCTCGGCGACGAGCTCGCCCGGCCTCAGGTTGGCCTCACGGGCGGCCTTGAATTGCCAGACGGTGGGGTCTTTGAGATAGCCGGTTACGTCGCGGCCGGAACCAAGCGAGACCTGAGTATCCACCCCGCCATCGGGAATGTCCGTGCGAAGGCACGTCACGACGGCGCTCTCCGGTACGCCTACCTGCCAGCATGCAGCCCAGAGCACATTGCCCATAAAGTCAACCCAGTCGGTGCCCCCCGACCTCTGGAAGGAATTCGCTAATTCAATTGGGTCAATCTTCAGCATCAAGTTAACCGTTCCTATCTGTCTATTGTAGGCAGCAAGAGGCAGGCCAATCGGGCTGGAGTCCGGAGCTGCGGTACTTCAGGTCGATACCCAATAAGCCCGAGGTTCATGGGCTTCCAAACTGAGACTGAGGTTGAGCCAGGGACTTTTGCCCATCTTGTGGCCAGCCTGCTTTTTTCGCCGTCCCCGATAGCTGTTACCTGATCCACGGAGCTGAGGTTGATGCCTGTTGTGAAGCGAATCTTGCCGGGTGGATCATGGGAGTGGGCATGTGGATGGCAGCATTGGACCGTTCGAGCCATCGCTCACATCACGACGCTACGAGATCCACGCCGCTAATAGCCGTGCGGAGCCGGACTGACGAGAGAGGACACAGGATCGTGCCCAGGGTCTCTGCGAAACTACTCCATCGGCGCATTGCAGAACGGAGGCCAGATGACACCCACTCCAAAGAACGGGTTTCGCGGTTCTCCGTTCGGCCGGCCGTGTTCCAGGCGCCAATGCTCAATCCGCATCAGCAATCGGCGCGCGCCTTCTTGAGCCGGACCATCCGTCCGGGATATCGTAGCCAGGCTGTCCCGGAGGCCATTCGATGGCCGTGGCGACACCCTATAGGCGTTCGCATTCGGACTGATCGGCACACGCTGAAGAAAAACCTCTTCGAATGCCTCCTGCAACTTAAAGGAGGTATGAGCCTCGATGCCCACACCGTCGACGAGAAAGCCCACGCAACTCAAAAGCGCTTCGTCAGTTCCGACGCTCAGCAGCACACGAGCCAGTAGATCGCGGCCACGAGGCGACAACGTGGATTTGTCCAGGGCCAGGAGTCTCTCGCGCACCGCATCATCGGTACGAAACAGCTTGGACAGCTCGAATGCGGCGCGATCGCTGCGACCCAATCCGCTCGGCCTTGGAACTACGGCGTCAGCACCGGTGATGAGGTCCAGCAGCATCTCCCGTGAAGCCGGCGAGCCGATGCGCGCTACAGCGTCCACCCAACCGTCTCCCAGGTTTTCTGGAATGTGCGGCCGGGAGAGAATCTGCCTGACGATCTCGAGCACCTCTGGCACTCCGCTGTAGCCTATTCGAGCGACGAATGTGCGTACTGCCGAGAGATTCAAAGGAGCGGTAGCAAAATCTGTCTGAATTTGTAAAGCGCCTGCCGCCGGATTGTCGGTAAACAGCAATAACGCGAATGCCTGGGCGGCGCGTCCATGTATCTGGTCGTTCCATCGTTCCTGCCGGAAGTTGGCAAAGACAGGCTCCAACACTCTGAACGTTTGCTCGTACGGGAGCGTGCCGCCCCCGGCCAAGAGGGCTTCGAGGGCAGCAACCCGGGCATAGCCGTCATGTAGCCAGCGTTGCGGCGGCGCGTTCAGAAACGCGTCGTAGACCAAATCACGCGACTCGACCGGGTCGGCCTCCGCCAGTACCGCAGCGATGGACCTACGGCGTTCGGCCCGCAATACCGCACTCTCAGCCTCACCGTTGTCGTACTCCTGGTATCGAGCTCTGAGAATCTCAGCCAGCACGGTCCGCTGCGGTTCCCAGAATCTTGGCTCCGCAGTGTTGCCGGTGTTATGAAGCCGTGTAAAGTCCCTGGACAGGTTGGGAATATTGCGTGCCCAGGCGCGGGGCGGGAGTTTCTGTCGAAGGCACAGCTGGAAGAGACCCCAGGCCGCATCGATTTCATATTCCGGCTCTGGGAACAGCCTCACGAGCAGATTCCATGCCCCTTCCGGGGCCAGCCGAATGATCGAGCCAACATGCCACACTGTCCAACTCATGGTGGCACCCTGTGCCTGGCTACTCCTGAAATTCGTCTGTCGTGCCAGTCTTCCGTTCGTCAAGCGGGCGACATCGGCCTCGATCAGTCTCTCGAAGATTGGCAGATCTTCCGCCGCGCCAACCTCCGCCAGCAAAATTCCATATTCCCCTTTCAGGCGACCAGCATGATCTTCCGCTGCGAGAACCATCTCAGCGGAGTTCACGAGATATGCATGCAGTTCGCTCTTCACCTCTTCTGAAAGGGTCATCCCGAGTTCCTGCGCTGACGGATCCTGGGTATAAAACACATCGCAGATCAGCTGAAGTGCGAGAACAACGTCTACCGAAGCCGCGGCGCGAAGCGAACCCGCAATTGCAGCGTCCGGCCGCATGTTTCGCAGAGCCTCCTCGATCAGCCGTTGCATCGACCGCTCGCCCTCAAAGGCATCGCCATGCCGGCTCGCGCGCACCACTGGATCCAATTCGCACAATTTCAGAAACAGGCTGGCAGCTTCGTCTACACCGCCGAAGGCCTGGATGAGATAGACCTCCAGACCCTGGCTGACCTCTCCAGCTGGCGCCGTCCGAATCCGCTCAGTCAGGGACTCGAGCTCCGCCGTGGGGACGTCCTTGACGAAGTGCTTCCAGTCTCGGATGCCCAGTGCGCGAGACCGAATGTGCTTCATCACCCAGCTGGACACCCATGGCTCATCGTGTGTTGCCAACATCTCGATGAGACGATACAACCGATGTGAATCCCACTCCTTGATCTCGGACGAGGAAGCGGCATCCAGGGCAGACTTCAGAAGTTCAAGCGAGCCTTCCATGCCCAGTATGTGGGCCTTCTCCAGCCAAGAGATTCGCTGGCGAACTGGCATCTGCTCGTCGTTGATTCTGGAAGAGACGAAGGCCCGTACTCTCGGGCGCGCCTCCTCGGGAATGTAGTCGGCAGGCAACTCTCGCAGCAAGTCTGGAAGCAGATCGTCTGAAATCGTCGTGAGAAGCTGAGCAATGTCTCTTAAGTTCCCGATCCAGGCGAGCGCGGACACCACCGCCTTCTGCACAGCAGCACTCGGATCTGCCAGCGCCACCGCGGAGAGACTCTGGGGCGGTCGCCTCTTGTGGATAATGCTGGAGTAAAACGCAATACGCGCCTGTTCCGGCCATTCCGATACGAGGCGCACCCAGCCCTCTCCAAGACTGCTCAGATGGAAATCGTCATAGCGGTGATAGATGTCAAAACGCGCATTGTCGTCGGTGGAAGACATGAGAGGGATCAACACATCTCCAAAATCACTGGAACCGGTGGCAAGCATTCCCATCAGTCCCAAGGCCCGGCAGTGGCCATTTGTGCTGCCATAGAGTTCGCGAAGCCTGGCAGACACGGCGGCGGTTACCTGGTTCCACACCGCCGGACCAGCTGCAAATGCCAGTTCCGATGCGAACACCGGGTCTACCTCCAGCGCTCCAATCACCAGCGCAGCCCCAGCCTCTGGCGCACCATTCCTTGCGCTGACCCCGAGTTGTTCCGCCGCCATCATCAGAGGTTCCGACCAGCCAGGCTCATTTACGAACCGGCCGATGAACGCACGTAGCACCGCGGGTGTGCCGAAGCTCTCGGTCAATAGGCGAAGCAGGCGTTGCGATGCAAAGAGTTCCTGGAATTGCTGGTGCAGGAAGGAAAAAGTCTCGTCCTGGTAGGTTGTTACTTCCAAGACGTGATGAGCGGTCAGCTCTCTCAGGATCGTACCCGGCTCCGGAATCGTTGCAATCTGGCTGCTCTCCTGGAGCCACCTCGCGCCGGAGGCAACCACCTGGCGTGCTTTCGCAGCGGCCATCTGAGTCGTGCCCTGCTCCATCAAGTCGAACCCGAGGTCCTCAAGGTAGGTTCGAGCGAAACCGGCCAGAGGCGGCTCTGAAAGTGCTACGGCATGCTGTGGCTCACTCTCCATAAGATCGACTACTGCATTCAACACGCCTGTTTTAGTTGATGGAATTTCTCGGCCAGCCGCAAACAGGGATCCAACATAGGCGAGGACAAGCGGCGTCCGAGTCAATTCGTCTAGCACCGTGTCGTTGTCCAGCCGGTCGTCCAGCGCCAATCCAGATTGCCCGAACCGAGCGAGCAGATACTGGGACCTTTGCTTCCGCGTGAAGGGGAGCAACTGAAAACGCTCGCTCCCGGAGATCGGCAACTTAACGGGATGCGCGCGAGTCGCGATCGCGATTCCGGCTGCGGGGTGATCACGGTCCAATTCACGAAGCTGGATGGATGCGGACAAGGATTCCGTTGGGGCGAGCTCGTTCCAGCCATTGAGCAAGAACGTGAATTGAGTGCGGCCTTCCATGCTGGCAAGATTTGCAGGCGTAATCCCTCGGGCCCGGAACTCAGGCATTCCAGCAATGAAGTCCAGCACACCGACGTTCTGCCGGATCCAGGCAGGCAGATCGATCAGGAAGGACAATTGCCCTTGTGCATTCACAGCGCGCGAAAGCTGGGTCAAAAGCGTCGTTTTGCCTCGCCCAGCCGGAGATTCGACGATGATCCGGTGTCCCGTCCGGAGGAGTCCAACCAGGTCCTCGAGCTGCGTGATCTTCTCGGTCGGCTCGTCGCCTACCTGCCCGGCCCGAAGACGAGGTTCGATCAGCGGCATCCCCTCGAGATGCCGCGACCACTTTCCTTCCACCATACGGGTCGCAGCCTGTCCAGCTTCGAGCAGCTGTTCATCCGTGGGTTCTCTGGGGGGAAGCGGGATTAAGAGATGAGTCTCGCAGAGGGCTGCATTCTCCGGCTTTTGCAGCTCGGTGATAATGTCTTCGCGTGAGAGTACGGTAAGACTTATCCCGAATTCTTCCAAAATCTCCTCGCGCCACTTCTCCTGTACGGCCTTCTGAACCGTTCTAGGAGTCGCAAACAACAACACCCTCAGGTCCGGGAAGTGATGCTTGGCCTTCGCCAGATCCCCTTTGATTTTGGCCAGGGTCGCGGTAATCGACGACGCCAGCCCTTTTTCCACGCCATCGTCGAAAAGTTCTCCACGCGTGTGGGCATCGAGACCGTGATCGTTCTTTCGCTCACTGGCTACAAGCTGGGGCCAACGCCGTTTCGCAAGCACAACAGCGAGTGCCTGGAACGGCATGCCGCCTTCCTGCGAGATCAACTCGTCAAGGGCGGCTACGATCTTTGATCGAAGTACTGACATGTTCCGACCTGCCAGCGCACAAAAAGCTGTTTGATATACGACCGAACGTTTCGTAATTTAACTCTATCTCTTGTGAGACCCGGCGTCCTGAACTCGATCAGATGATCCCGCTCCCGCGCGGCGCCGTAAATCTCATTCTGGCTGATTTCGGTGGCGAGTCCAACGTCGATTCCCCCGCGAGGCAGGTGCTTGGTCGCCAAACAAGTGCGCATCACGATTGCGGCGGCAGCCAGGAGATCACCGAGACAATCGCGACTAAATCGCCTCCTGGGTTCTGCAAAGGAATGACTCTTCAGGAGTCTTTGGAAGGCACAGGCTCTTGAAGCAGTTGCGCTGGCCCAGCACATCGAGGAAAGCGACCAGGTGATAGCCCAATCGAAGTTTCATTTGCTCCATATAACTCTCGCCAATCTGGGTCAGAGGCGCAGTAAATCCAGCCTTCCCACTCGAAGCATCGTCATGCCGCGGCAGATTCCTGCTTTTTGCCTTTCTTCCGTTGTCGATACTTTTGGACCGCGATGCGGTGCGCACATCGATAACCGCAGTATTTCATTTTGTGAAAGCTGGGTGGCCGAAAGACAGTATGGCAAGCTGGGCAGACCGTAGGCGGACTTGTGTTCCATTCATCGAACCACACCATCCACGACAGGGCATCTCGGAGTGTGGAGAGGCGATAGCTCGGGACTACTTTCGTGTGCCCCTTGTAAGGCACAACCCTCACGCCGCCCGCCCAGGGCATCGTGACCTCCGCTTCGACGCAATACTTAAGCGCCAACTTCACTTGGGCGCTTGATGCGGTCTTAATCCAATCAAAGATCCCACCCTCTATACGAAGCCAGAGCTTCAGTGAGAACTGGTGATTCGGCGGATCGCCGGGCTTGTACAGCGCGCTGAACCGGAAATCCTCTTCGTCAGCCGCAAGAAAATCTGACAGGGCCGCCCGTTCGTCCCCGATTCCCTTGGCGGCCTCAAGAATGCCCTTCACCCCTCGAAAGCGCCGAAGTTGAGCCAGCGATTCTACGACCGACCTTTGCACCCGCCCCGTCTGCCATTCATCATCTGCCCCCCCTGTGGTTCGGAGGTAGAGTGGGCCCCATGCTCGCGTAAAACGACGGAGGTCTTCGGCGGTGGCGCAGTTTAGAAACTGCAAATGCGGGTCCTTCGGATAGGACTTCTCAAGTTCGTAGGTCCGGTTCCAATCCACTTCGCACACAAGATTTCCGTCCTGGATCTCCGCGCTGCGGCAGCGCATCCATTGGCCTTCGTCGATTTGATGTTTCCGGGTTGGTGACATGATTGTGAAGTAGATTGTCACTTCAGATTGCGCGAAGCTGAGGCTGTAGTCAAGTACCGAAGCAGGTGAGGCATCTCCCGATGTTTCGGACTAGGAGGAATTGTGAATCTTCGTGCAAAGTGTGCGTACGAGAATTGCCCGGCGTTCGGCATTGTGAAATCGGTAATGATCGGGCGGCTGGCCGGCTTCGGCGCGCCCAATGATCGTGTTTTCTGTTCGTCCTGCGGTCAGCTGATGCGGACCACAAAATCCATCAACGTCTCGAAAGGAAAAGGATTCTGCAAGATCAGCAGTAGGACGTATTCCCGTTGGCCGGCGTCG
Organism: uncultured Acidobacteriaceae bacterium; assembly: GCA_963838295.1. GTDB lineage: Bacteria > Acidobacteriota > Terriglobia > Terriglobales > Acidobacteriaceae > Telmatobacter. The sequence continues at coordinate 317,712 of CAWIQS010000013.1, read as the reverse complement.
CGTCGGAACCTGAAAAGAACGAGCAAACGAACCTACAAGCTTGGAAGCGGGAAGCGGAACTGACCGGTTTCCGCGCTGATTCGTCAGTTTTCTCCAATCTCTCCGTTCGTCTCCATTGGCTTTGGCGCGAAGCGCATATTGCACTTGCTCCGGCCAGGCACCGCTCTCAGCCATTTCTCACTCACAGACAAGACAAGGAGGTTCCATGCCTGCAGCGTGCGTTGCAGGCCAATTTGCTATGGACAAACAACTGTTGTTCGAAAAGCACTACAGCCCCCAGCAGATCGCCGCCCTTTGGGGACGTTCTGGCCGATTCATTCGCGAACTATTTCAGGACGAACCGGGAGTACAGAGGGTTGATCGTCCCGAGAAAATGCATAAGCGCCGCTACTCATCCATCAGGGTTCCCGAGTCTGTGATGGTTCGGGTTGGACTCAGGCTCCAGAATGGCCCACGGGCCATCACACGCAAAATTCGTGTTGGTTCTTCATTCCAGAAATCGTAGGAAAATCGTGGGAAAGAAGGACGTATTTGAGTGCTTTCAGTTCCCGGAATTCGTTCTAATACGGCCTTTTCCGCGCATCTCATTGAATTCAGGTGGGTATTGATGTTGTTGGCATATATGAACGCCCCTTTAAAATCAGAGAGTTGTACTTGCGAAAACAATGTCGCAGGAAAAACGTGGGAAAGATCGTAACCCACCCTCTTTCAATCGGTCAGAAAAGATGCGCCCAGGTGACAACAGGCTCCACAAAGCCGATCTGTTTCGAACAGGTATAGCCGCGCAAAGCAGGCGTCATGCGCAGCCAGCCGAATCATCGCGGCTTTTCTAGGCGGGCCGATCGATCTGACGGGTTTTGATCGGCAAGCCGCTGAATGTCCCATCTCTGCGCTTCGGCACCACATCCTCGTGAAGGCCGCAGAAAACTTCGAAGAGAACCACCGTACTGTCCAGGAGCGCGCTGTCCATCGTCGCGGCATAAGGTTCATCGTCAAAAAAAAGGTATTTGGGTTGCTTAGTTCTGGCCTGCAATAGCACAAGCTAGAGTCTGATCCCTTGCGTTTGCAGCCAATCCGCTAGAACCGATGCGCCCCATCCGCCTTCCTCGATGAGGCTTGCTGCTTGGATCTTGATCTGCTAACGGATGTGAATTGATCTCTCGGGGACTTCTGACCGCACCAGATTACCGATCCTTGCCGCAGGAAGAAGTGGGAACCACATCCCTTGGTGCGCCAAATGGACGGCGTCAGCGTTGCAAGGCCTTCTGGCTCCAGTTGGAGATTCCAGCGGGGCGAGTCGTGGAGCATCAGGCTGAGCTGAATTACCTCGCCGCAGCCACAGGGGCACAGCAACGCTGCAGCCCAAGGCTCCATCGCCCCAAGCAGGTAGAGTCGGTGCTTATGAAGCCGATCCGGGAGTTCCTCGACGGCGACACTCTTAATCCGGGTTCGGAATCTCCACCAGGACACAGGCTTCTTCACGGTGCCCCATAGTAAACGAAGCAGCCACTTCATGACAGCACCGTCCTTTCAAGCAGTGGCTCCACATCGCCGCGCCCGACGTGGCGCTGGAGGAGCGGGCAGGGCGTGCCCTCCTGCTCTGGATAAAACTGCATTTCGGAAAGATTCGCACCAACGTAGGCATAGCCTGCGTTTGCCTGGTTGCGGTGGGGATGCAGGCGTGCCAGGAATTCATTGACCATCATCGAAGCGAAGAACATGTTGACGCTGATGACTGCGGGCCGATCCTCCTCGACGCCGCGAAGGTACCCTTCGTTGACCTGACGCCGAAAGAGATCAGGATCGATACGGCGCAATTCCTCTGCATCGACTCGGCCCATGGTATAGACCCCACGGCTTAGCAGGCTGGAGCGCCCCGGCTGAAGATAGTGAATCGCGCCTGCGATCCGTTCGATTCCGCCATTTCCATCAGCGTCGAGTCGTACCCCTACGTCAAAATAAGGCAGGTTGTAGAAGGTTGCCAGCCGGTTGAGCAGGTGCCGTCCCTCAACCCCGTCCATGCAGCCAAAGACGACATCGCATTCGGCGACGGCACGCACGGCATCACGGTTGATGAGATTGCTGACCATCGGCACCACTTCCTGGCCTAATCCCATCCTTGCTATCGCCGAAGCGATCACCTGCACCTTCGGGCGGTGGAGAAAGGCATCCTCTTTGCTGGAGTTCAGAATCCGGTTGAGGTTCTTCTCTTCGACAGCATCGGGATCAACGAGGACCAGGCGCCCGATGCCGAGTCTGGCCAACTGTTCGATGACGATGCTTCCCGTTCCCGAACATCCGATAACCGCGACCGACAGGGATCTCAGTAGGCTTGTAGTGCCACTGCCGAACGCTTGCGCATGGCGCAGCATGAACCCATCGGTTGTGGCGCAGCGTGAGTGATCCCAAAGACGCATGTCGTCTCCAGCCACCAGAATCGAGGCGATATCCTGATGACACTCGTGCATGAGCCTGACCTCGATGCCTCTTTTGGATCGGAATACTGCCGGAGCAACATCGAAGTGTCCCTCGGAACATACGATCCGGGTATAGACGGCAACCGTCATCAGAAAAAGCAGGTTCCGGAAGATCCGAAGCTCGCTGGGAGCGCCTATGAACAGGATCTAGTGGAACACGGTTTCAAGTGGTCGCCCGTCAAAGTGTATCGGCGAGAAATGGTAAGGGGAGTGCGCGGCGAGACGTGGCGACTTGATCTCTCGGTCACGCACCGCGCAGGCCATGCATCGATTACACCCGAGCGCGGCGTACTCATCATCACTGTCTCTGACCCTGAAAAGAAGGCGCCGGTCTACAACGAAATGGTTGTGCAGATGAATAAACTGGGCTGGGCAGCGACCGACTTGCAAATCCGACCGCGGATTCGCGCCTGATCCGAATTGAAGAGAATGTTGCTATCGCCCTGATCAGGGGCATCACAGGCACCAAAGGCTCCTCACCTATAATTCCAGCGCGCGGCAATGCGGGCAATGACGGTTTGCCGGGGGATAGTGTTCATGGCTGGCTCTGCGATTTCCTATGACTCCGTTTCCCCGGCTGTTGCTATCGCATCGCTCATTGCATCCATTGCTGCTGCCCTGATTGCGAAAAGCTCCCTGTCACAGGCCGAGCAGGTCGCCGAACGCGATAAGCGGGACTGGCAGCAGCGGAAATGGTTTGAGCTGTATTTCAAGGCGACGGAGGCATATGACTTCCTTGACTATTTCCAGAAGACTTACGGCAGTCCGGCGGACCCCAGATGGGGAACCAATGAGTGGCAGCAGGGCTGGAACAAACTCATGTTCAGGATCCGGGAAGCCCACTCCATGGCCGTCGTGTTCCCGAAAGATGCTGCCATTGACGCCCTATTCGACGCCACCGCCGTGTTCAAGAACCAAGCGGAAGCAGCCTCGCCCGAGCGTCTCCAGGCGATTCTCGATGCGACGGAAGGATTGCGATCCAAATCTCTCGTGGGCGCGAGCATACTCACGACAGCACCGGGGACCGCCGACAAACAGCCGAACAGCAAGTTATTCGGAAAATACCAGGAACTTGTACTGTTGCTGCTGGGATTCGTGCTCACCACGATCATCGGAGGCGCGATAGGTGCGCGCTTTCAAGAACGTTCGTGGACACATGAACATCTGGTTCAGGTCTGCGAAACTGCGCGAGATACCCGCACCGCGGGTGTTGCAAAGCTCAGTGATTTGATGGATAAACGGCTTCTCAAAATGCGGCAACTGGCCTGGAAACTAAAGAGCGCGCATTCCATGGAAGAGGTTGGTCAGGAGCGACAAGGCAATCGCGAGGCCCGCGATGAATGGGCGATGCAGTTGAACAGCAACCTCGCGTTTGTACAGTCCAATTTTGGGGAGCAAGCGAAGGAAACTCTGCAGCAGCAGATCACAGGCGGATTTGGCAACATCCACAGTGATTTCAATGCTCTCTTCGAGCGCGGGAAGATCGATAAGAGCGCGGTCTCCCGCATAGAAGCCGGAAATCGACGCACTCAACCCCACGATCTATTGGTTTGATATTGATTTGCAGCAGAAGATAACCGACCAGTCGAGCAAGTGCGGCACAATGCCATAGCTTGGTGGTATCCCCTTCGATTAGAGCGCGGATACCGCGACAGCCGTTAGCGGTTCAGCCCTCCGCATCACTGACCTGATACATGCCAATCCTATTCACTTGATCCTATTGGCAAACGGACGCCTGCCATCGTATACCACTTTAAATTGGGTGATAGCTGCCGTTTCGGCAGGATCAGCCTCGGCAGCAGAACAGGTGCGCCAACGGACCAGCAAATCGCCGCTGTCCTCGAGATGCCACAGAAGGCGTCCCCCACGGTGGCCTATGTTTTTCCCGGAGCCGAAATCAAAGTATTGGCACAGGCGGCCTCTGAGACCATTTCGCGCGCGCGTCATGCCGACGTACACAACGCGCGCCCCCTCAATCCAGCTTTTCTGTACTACATCGGGCGAATAACTTGGATCTTTGCGCTTGAACCAGCCTCCAGTGCTCTTGACGAGGAAACGCGGCGCGCTAACTGATGCGTTGATGATGAGGTATATGCCCGGAGTATTCGGGATGTCCGCATAGCGAGTCCGACGAAGCTCGTCTATCGTGACCGGCTCCGAGAAACCATTCAGGCAAATTCCATCGATCTCTGCCATAGCCTCAACCCTTCAAATCAGTACCTTGTGCGACGCGGGATTCCAATGATTCTTTCAGATCGTTGGTTATGCAAACTACGGAGGATTGAACGCGATGAGCGCCTTGGCTGCTGCTGCAACCATTGCGCGCTGATAACTTAGATAAGAGGCGACCAGCCCGGCAGTCCATTCGCAAACCGAAAGATCCAGCCTGAAGAATGGTGCCTTCAGCAGTGAGGCCCGGAAATGTGGAGGAAGGCGCATGGTAGTATCTGGGTGCTCCATGAGGACTGTCGCGCGCGGAAGTGAATAGACGACGGCGGAAATATTACTGGAGAGAGCGAATCGGCCGTCGTGCAGCATACTGATTTGTCTGTAGTCGCAACCTCGCATTTCAATCATCGGATCGTCTTTGCGGCCATAAAGGGCAAACCAGAGCGCGCCTGTGCCGACTTCGCCGCCCCTGAATTCGCTGTAGAGCGGCGCGAATTGTTGTTCTGATATCGAAGTGCCCCAGACGGTCGGGTCCTGGAGGTCCAGCCACAGAACAAAGGGCTTTGATGGATCAATTTGCTTCTCGCTCTTCTTAATGTTGCAAATCCGGCTTATGGCGTTCGTCAGGACAGAATCGCTAGCCTTACCTGGAACTGGCGCTCCAAGAGGGATCACGCCTATTGCCGAAGATGTGATCACTCCTTTGGTATTGCCTTTCTCTCTGGCTTTTTCCACCGCAATCTTGTGGTCGGCGCGATGCTGTTTGAGACTTTCAGCGAGTGCCTTCGCCTGCGCCGGGTCGAGCTGGCGGCTATGAACCTCGACAATGACCGTTCCATCGCCGGCATCAACATCAAATTCCGGGACGACCTTTTTCCCAGAGACGGTCGGGTTTGCCGTCACACTCATCGCTGTTTCCAGGAGAGCGCCATATGCACGGATTTCCCCGAGGGCTCCTGATGCATTGGTAAGGTCGGAAGTATCAACCAGTCTAGGCTTGAGCTTTTCAAGCCAATTCTGATTAGTCTGCAGAATGGCGCGAGCAGCCTGTTCCGTATTCGTTGCAACCTGGTGCGGCTTCTCGCCCTTGGCAAGCGCTATTAGCGGATGACGCAGCTCCGGAGGAAGAGAATAGTGGACCTTATCGATCTCATCGGGCGTAACGATGCCGAGATATTTTTCTGGAAGGTTCATGTCGTTCATTCCTCAAGACGCAATCGTGAATGATAACGTCAGTGGATTCAAGCTGTCTGGAAAGAGATGGCAATTCCTGAGATGGAGTTGCGACTACTGATCAGGCATCAGGCGGCTCCGTCTGTGTGACTGTGAGTTTAGCGATGTTGTGGATTGGCCGTGCGCGAAAAGCGAGCTGAAAAAAGATGATTGGAATCAACCCTTGCTCCCTAGCGATTCGGTTGGATACCAGAAACGTCCTCGTCGTTATCTTGCTCTTCGCTACCGCCGTCACAGAGCAAGTCATTGTCGGCGTATTCGATTGAAATCGTGCACTCGGCCAGATCATTGCTCGTGCTCTTGTCGAAGTAGGGTTCGCCCAGCCAGCTCTCATCCCAACTACTGTCGTTGTCCGTCCGTTCACCGAGCGAGGCTGACCAGGACATGGTGGTCCACGCTTCGCTCCCGCAGCCTGCTTCGTAAGAAGACTCCCCGCAATCCAGATTCAACAGCTCTGGTTCGACGGACAGTGTTGAGGACGATCCGCCCGAAATGCCCTCCTGTTGCTGGATTCGATAGCCGATTTCGATTGTGACGGAGACTCCTTTGGTGGGACGGGGCAGATGCCACATCACATGCAATACCTTCGCAACGGATATTAGTTTTGCCGGAGGAAGCACCTTGGCAGTCATCAGTTTCCAGAGAAGGGTCTGGAGGGCCTCGATCACCTTTCGGTCATGGTCGTTGAATCTGTATTGCTCAATCATCGTGGAGTCCTCCAAAAGCACAAAGAAACGATCAGTACTTCATATGCTGGGTAATCCTTCGCTGCGCCTCCACAAATGTTCTGGCTTCACTAACAGTCGGGTCACAACTTGGAGTAGACATTTTTGATGGAAGGGAGCCGCCGACCTTGGAACCTGTGGGGCATTTCGCGTTCACCGTTCTCGACCGCGACGAAATACTCCCCGCAGCCGAATGCATCGAAGACGTTCTTGAATGTACGGATGTGGAAGTCCCTTTCCCTGAATTGCATGAGAGCTCCACGATCCTGGCGCACTGAGCGCGATCGCAACGTTGTATTCCGAATCCTTCAACCTCTTAAACCTGATTGTTGGACTTCCCTGAACTTATCTCCAATGGGCCACGATCCTTCCATGCAACTGCTGTCTGTACCGTTCACCCCAAGAAGCAACTCCCCACTGAGCGAGGCCCAGGTGTCAATTGTTGAGGACGAATGGTGACAGATTTCTTGGTTTTAGTGACCGCTTACGACTTGCAAACAAATCGATCTCTTCTATGCTGGGCCGGACGGCATTGAACACTTCGGGTGCGGGGGCATGGCCATTTGGAGGCGCGGTGGCCTTTTCGGCACATCGCGCGCAGTTGATTCCTTTGCCGCGTCCACCGAATCGCTGAACAACGACAGAGCGGTGACTACTTCCATGTCATGTTTAGCGCAATTGTCGACAGGTCGATGATGATGCACTGCGTCTTTTTCGCGGAATCAAGTTAGGCTGATGCCGTGGCATTGATCAGATTGTCGACCCCATGGCAATTTGTCCTCTCCGATCATCTGGACATACAGCGGTTGGCTCTGAGTCGGTCGGGCCATGATGATGCATTCAACATCGGGATCGTCGTATCCCTCATAAGAATTTCGCAGTTTGCAAGAACCGTGATGATACCTTTCTTGTGATCTTCGATGATTCGTTTTCTCTGTTCCAGCGGCATTGTCCGTGAATCGCTTCAGCAGATCCATGCTTCAGAAATGTTTCGGCTACGTTCACGGCATGCTTTACCGTGGCGCAGAATGCTATCGTCCTTTTGCGGAGCTTCTCTTCCCACGCCTTAAGATAAGGCTGTTTTGAGTATCCTGATCAATTCGCTTCCCGAGCGCCGCGAATTGAACTCTTGGGAACATTGATTGGCACATCATTGAGTGGAATGCGCAGTGCGCTTGGAGAGATCTGATCCTAACCACCAGCCGTCCTCAATTGCCTTAAAAATGTCGATGACGTTAACGGCCTGATCGAAGATTACGCCGAGGCTTCCGGTCATTCGACAGGTGTTCGGTAAGTTCCAAAGAGCCCGGCAAAGGTCTTTTGCGTAATGCCGAAGTGATCGCATACAAACATGTACGATTTCGCAACGCTATCGTGCGCTACTCACACATAACGAGATCGAATTCTTGGGAGCGAGACGCTTGATCTTTGTTTTTCAATGCGTCAATGACTGGACGTTGCGATCCAAATCTTCTTGTCTGTGCTGACATTTTCATACCAGGTGTCGATGTGTTCATGGCCGAACCTGTAACCCAGTTTTCGATAGTGCTCGACCGCCTGATCGACAAGCTCTTTGCGATGAGCTATAACGAGCACGCAATTCCGGAGATTGAGCTCTTTGTGCAAGCGAGTGAAGATCACTGTCTTGCCGAGTCCAGTGGGCATTGACAGGATCGCCGTTTAACTCCGTGCGCATACATGTGTTTGATTTTTGCCAAAGCTTCCTTCTGATACTCGCGAAGCTGCATGCCAGTTTGTTGAGCTTTTGTCAGAACGCTTATCCTTCTCGTTAAGCCGATACCGGCCGCTCATGATCTTTGGCCACCTCGTTGAACCTATTTATTCAGCTGAAGAAGCCAATCCTGAATAGGAACGTTGTTCAGCTCTGCCTGGACTAGAGCCATGATGCCATTTCCTCCATTTCGTTTGATCTCACATTCGGCATAAAAATTTGATAATCGAGGAACGAAATGAGAAACAAGTTGATGGAGCACGTCAAGCTTTTCAGTGGTGAAACCAGCTGGCCGCGACGGCATTTCGCGCGAAACCATGTTGATTCTCGCGGTCGGCCACCATTCCCAATTCCCATGATGACGCGCCCCGTCACACTGGCCAGGTACACGTTGGCCTCAATTGCTCTCTCAAATGGATCACTCCAAGTTGGGAATACCTCGACTGAATGTATTAGTATCCCGCCATAATAGTCGGTCGCACCGCTCAAATGACACTTCCGCCTTTCTCCGGATATGAGGACACGGCCAAATAGATCAACTGCGCAAATTGTGTGGTCCTCGGGATCTGGACCCGAACTCCACTTGTATTCTGGCCTGACCGAACAGAGACGGGTGGCCACCTCAGACAATTCGGCTTCGCTTGGGAACTTTGAGGAATCAAATGGCAGAAGTCTTGAGGAACCGCTGGCTCCCATGATGGACTCGACGGAGGCTGGGCCTGCGCGTCGCGCTGAGTTCCGTATTCTGAAGGCGCGGATTCACTTCTGCCAGAGAAGGAGTTTTCATCGTCATTGCCAATTATTTCGACATCAACGGCGCCAAGAGAGTGAACATTGATGACTGTTTTTGTCACATCCTTCAGTACATCCCAAATAAAGCCCATGACGTTCTCCTAAAGACTATTGAAATGATGACAACGACAATGAACGCAAAGCTAGAAAGTGTGCTTTGCGCGGTGGTAGGCGAGATTCGTACGGTGGAAATCAGTGAGAGGAACTAGTGGGAGCGCGGAGTCGAGACCAAGTGCGGCGACAGCGGGAGCGGTTAGTTCCGGGAACCGGAGGACGGTGCCGTGTCGGCGATGCTGACTAGGCCCGCGTCGAAGGCGGCGTCCCAGAGGGCAGAGAGGAGCAGGCCGTTGTGGACGTTGAGACGTAGAGCGTCGGTTTCGCATTTTGCCCAGGGGACGATGTGAGAGGCGCGCAGCAGTGCCGGGTCGGTAATGCCGGTCAGGGGGCAGACGGCCATTCCAATATTCAATGAGCGCTTGGCGAAAGAAATTCTGGCCGATCCGCTCCACCGTGAGTCGCTCCGCTTCCGTGTTGCGTGGCAGATTGAATGTGGCTTTCTCGAAGGCTTTGAGCGGAACGTCGGGCAGGCTGACGCCAAGTTTGTAGACGCGAGCGAGGACCCCGTAGAGTTCATGCAGGTGCGCGAATGCGAACGTGGCGAAGCCCGGGCCGACAATCGGTTCGGCGGTCGGCAGACCGAGTTCCGCGGCAACGCCGGCGTGGGAAATCGACATGAGCCAGCTCCCCTTGTCAGCGCCGCGGGAGACCCAGATTTCGCCGCGGGCGGTGGCGGAGCGATAGCCGATCCAGCCGTCGCGAACGCCGAGCTCGATGCGGAAGCCGTTTTCGTAAGCGGCCTTGTGGGCCTCTTCGCGAACGACGAAGCCGGGCGGTGCCTCAATGCTGTTCGTTTCACTCATCTCTATAAATCGCTCCGAAGCAGGCGTTCTGAAGCAGGCGCTCCGCGGATTTTCAAACGAAGCCATTCATCATTCATGAAGTCCTTAGGCGGTTCAGTTGTCGTCGTGAGTATGTACTGGAAAAGCGGTTCCGGGCCGTAGGCTTCAAGTGTCCGCGCGAATTCAAACAGTTGGTGGTAGATGGACAAACCAAGATCGGCCTCGCGCGGACTGTCGTGAAGAAGAAAACTCGGCGTACGGGTTTGCCCCTCAATAGACATGGCAAGTACCGCGAGGTCAAAAGCGACTACTTTGAGAGAATCAATTGCGGCCGTCGACCGCTCATTGTCATGGAACCTGACGTTTAGCGACAAGCCTTTCCCGTCAAGCTTTACATCCCCTCCTATTTCTCCGGGAATTAGCTTGCGTAACACTTCCGCAAACAAGAGTGAAAGATGTCGAATGGTGTCGGCAGCGGCGGCTCTATGCTCACTTGCCTTCTGTTTCAGCAATTCAATCTCTTGGGTGAGTGGCTCAGTAGCCCGTTCATGGCCCTCCAAGCTCGACACCATCACGCCGTAACGCTCAACGTCATATACGAGATTTCGGGCATCACGAACGGATTGAGAACGGTCCCCCTCGGCTCGGTCGAGACTTTTCACGGCCGCATCGAGTTTTTCGAGGCGTTCACGATGCTCGCTTTGCCGGCGCGTTAGCAATCCGATGTCGCTGCGGAGTTTACGGATGGAATCCTGTTCAGACTGTATGTCAGCCATTATTGCAGCGATCCGCGCTCTTACCTTCTCCAAATCACAAGCGACTTTGGATATTCGGCATCCCTCTGCAAGAACCACATCAATGGGCACCTCACAGATTGTGCAGATTGGATTCGCCGCAGTGACAAGCTGATTCCCCAGATCCTGGTTTTCGCCCAGTAATTGTGCCAGCAGTCTCTCCCGAATAGGCAAAACAGATTCGATCTCTCTAAATTCACTGCTTACCCGGTGAAATGCGGCAAGCTCCTCATCACGTTGTTCGCGGACCGAAGATAAATCTTGGCCAACCAAGGTGAACAAGACCCGGGATTCCCGCGCTAGGTTCTCTGCGGCGGCTAAGGTGAACATCTGAATCTCAATGGGAGAGCCCGGAGGCCCAGCTGAGACGATGTTTAGCTTGCTGAAAACTGCATCCCTAGTTTCCTCAATTTGCCACTTGAGGCGAGCTGCATTTTGGGTACGAGAATTGAGCTCTCTATTCTTTTGTTCGAGCAGATTCTGCGTCGTGATTTCTTCTTTTGTGATCGCTCCGATAAGCGCTCTTACAATTACCAGGAGCTCGCCGGCGCTTAGTTGTCGAACTGGTGAGTGAGAATCGGTCTTTGGGTCGCGCCACTGCAAATAATCTGCAAATCGGCAATCTTGATCGCGGGTGACCCACGCAAGAGCTGCCTCCCAGGCATGTGCTTGCCCAATTGCTGGCGGCATGAGGGCTGCAGAATCGCCAAGCACGGTAGCTGTGATTGTCTCTCGGAATGCTTCAATTCCTTTTGCCGGTGCGTTCAGAGCCTCCTCAAGGGTCACGCCCTCGGCAACCACGTCCTTCCTGCGAAACCCGAGAGGCCGCACAACGGACCAAAGACGGCCTTCGAGAAATATCTCTGTGCCAACCCACCCATTTGGAAACTTGTCTGCAATACGCCGTCGCTGAAGGTCAGCCGCAAAGCTGTCTTCTCCCAGGCAGTAGCGGATGAACCGGCAAAGAGTCGATTTGCCGCCGCCGTGCCCTATTGCCGCGTCCCTGCTTCGAGGATCAGGCGACCAGACTATGTTCAGGCCCTTCTTAAACGGAATGTCTCGAAATGGCTTTTCGCCCTCGTTCCATAGTGCGAGGCGACGAATCCACAGACGCGGTTCCGTCCGGCCAGCTTCTGGCTCGATGGAGAAGCGCTCGCGTTCGAAAAGCTCAGGCGACATTGGCGATGTTCACCCAGGCTCGATCCTCTGATGAAAGATCGGCCGTCAATACATCGAAATTGATCCGAGAAACCGCTCTGAGAACAAAGTCTGCGCGGCCGTCTGCCCACGCAGGTATTTGATATTGAGAATTGGCTGAGCCCTCAGCCCAGGTTCCGGCATTGAGATCCTCGTGAATCTCGCCCATCCCGCGCAGTTGCGTGACGGCCCTTCCCCACGCGGCGTTTATCTTCGACGCAAATACAACGACGTTATTCGCGCTTGGCGGTTGTGCGGCGTCACCAACGAGACTGAGCCAGACTCCGCGTTCACGACCTTGCAAATGGCGCGTCAAGAGATGGGGTTCTAGGGCGAGAAGTGATGCCAAGCGAACTTGGGTTATCGGTGTGGGACCGGAGAGCCTATGAATGATCGCCGCCAATTGCGTAACTGTGTAGGCCGGCAGGCTGCTGTCTGCTGCCCAGGCTGCCGCTGGCAGGCGATACGGATCAATCGAGACTCGGGTTGGAGGCCGAACGGGTGCGGCCTCGGGAATCTCGAAAAGCGGACCGGCGCCGAACAGCGGATTTATCCCGCGATGGCTGCCACCAGTTCCGGTGAGTTCCCATCGTATGGCACGGGAGCAGGCAAATCGCCCGCCTCCATGCGATCCCGGGCTTCGAGGACGAGGCGCCGGGTGCGGTATTCACCGAATTTGCGCGTCTCGCTGTTCTTGAGAACTCGGAAGGTCTCTGACGGGTAGTCAGGGCCCATCACATCGGCGGGATCGAGGATGTATCGTAGTTCATCGCGGGTGATGCCATAGGCGCGGGCGTACCACGCGTCGAGTTCCGATCGCAGGAGGGCGCGGCGGTCCTCCTGCCAGGGAAAAGGCGGCCCCTCGCAGCCGAGATCGCGGGCGAAGGGTGTCATTGAAATACTGGTATAAGTGAGTTGAAACACGCGGAGAACGATGATGGAAGATCTGACTCCGTGAATGCGGAAGGCGGCAGGATGGGCAACTGCTTAACGATTTCAACTGTTAGGTTTTCGCCGCCGGTTTTCTGCCGAGCAACATAGTCTGCCACCAGCGACGATAATCCAGCAAGGAATGCAGCAGCATGAGCCGGAGAAGCCTTGACGAAAAGGTTCCTAATTGAATGACCAATTGCTGTAGCAGGGTACATCGCAGCGATGATGGTCCGCTCGTTAGTGGCGTTTGTAATGCCTCGCCATCCCATTAGCCAACCACAAGTCCAGTTCTTGGTAGCAATCCGATCGGCGACTCGCGTCTTCGGAACCCGGTACCGCGGAAGCAGCTCCAACGTCGGATCAGCCTTCTCAACGATGGTTAGCGTGCGGCTCTCGCCGCCGCTGAACGTGGCCCAGCGATGGTCAAAGAGATGAATCATCTTCGCTTCGTACGGCGGAGCCCAACATTCGCCACCTTCATTCCTCCATTCATTCCCGAAGATACTTATCCCACGTCCGCCAGTTCAGAGGCGGTCCTGAATTCGGAGCTACTATCGGCCATGTCGAACATCTTTGTCATGTAATCGAATCCCCAAGGGTCGCCAGCCGCCCCATTTCTCTCTTCGACCAGCACAGGAACTCTGTCGTAGATGGTGGCAGTTAACATCGCATCTGCTTTCGACCGAAACACGGGTGCGGTCTTTGAGTTCGGATTTATCCGTTCGATCTCTTCCGGAGATAATTCGTAGAATCGTTCCCTTTGCCCCATGTCCTCCACTTGTAGCAGATAGGCCCCAAATTCAGCCGCTTGATGCCCGCTTCCCATGGTGAGAAGAGTGAAGGGTGTGTCGGGATGAATCCCAGGAAATATGCACTTTTGATTGTCAAATGCGAGAGAACGGATAAGCTGCCCGGAAGAAACAAGAAAGCCAAAAAGAAGAGACTTGTGGAGAGATCTGTTATCAGCCCGGTTGGAACGATGATTCCAGCACGGCCGCGATCGTTTCGCGACCTCAGAAACAATTCGGCAAACAGCGCATATGTATTCACGTCCCCCCGCCCTGCAAGCGGGAATCGCCCACCTTGATTTCCATCAATATCCACGCGAACTCTGAAGACGCTTCCGCAGCAATCCTCTTACTCAATTCGAATTCCAGAGAACAGGGTACGCTCTCGTGTTCCTTCTGGAGCCGACTTGATCTGCTCGATCATGCGCCCACGGGCCGCGGCATTTGGAGCTTCGGCTATTCCGCCCCAAGCTGCGCGGGATGCAAAGAACTCCTGTTCCTGGATTTTGATCCGCTCCCATGGCGGATTGCCGAGCACCGCATGGAATCCGCCGGCGTTAATCACATCCGGGAATTCGATGGGCCAGTGAAAGGCTCGTGCCTGACGCGATCTTGCGTGAGGCTCCTAGGCGCGGGCCGTAGACTGTTCCGCTGCGCATCGCCGCCCAGACATCCTCCGTGGTTGCACGAAGGCCGTATGCAGATCCAGGGATTCGCCCTTCGTCTTGGGCGTAAGGAAGGCGGCGATGTAGAGATCGGCTGCCTGCTCGAGGTTCGTGAGGTCAGAGTCTGCGTCGCCAACTTTATCGCTCTTGTTTGTAGTGAATTTGCTCGAAGGTATCTTCCGGTAACTGACGGACAGCGCGCATTGAGGCGGCGAGGCCAGGCAGATCAAGCTTCTGTCCCCCGGGAGCCGGGGAATCGAGATGTCCCGCTACTTCACCCTTTGTCGCCTGTTGCGCCTTGAAATCGTTTGCCGTAGCTCGGTGGTCGCCGGTGAGCGGCTTGTAGGCGGCATCGGGGATGCCTTTTTGAGCGCCATAAGATCGAAGATGCCGAGCAGCGATCGCCTACGCGGAGGTTGGCGTCGAGGAAGCCGAGCGGTTTGCCGGGCTGGACAGTTTCGATCCATAGAGCGACTCGGGCCATTCGATGGCCATGGGATTGCGGTCGACGCCGTGAATGCAGCAGCGTACGGCATCGCGCAACGCATGGCGGTAATCGGACGAGAGGCAACGCCGCCGGTTCGAAGGCGGGCAACGCGTGTGGCGATACGCCGGGCGGCGGCGAGCAGGAATTGTCCGGACCCGCAGGCTGGATCGATTACCGTAACGCCGAGCAATGCCGCAGGTGCATCCTGCGCTTCGCTTTCGACGCGGTCTAGCGCGCGATCGAGAGCGCTGTCCAGCAGAGCTTGAACTAGAGAGTCGGGTGTGTAGTAGCTGCCTGTTTTCTTGCGCTCGTTGCCTTTGGTCTCAAGCCCTTCGGAAAAGCGAATCCGCGGCCGTCCTGGGTCAGACGCGGCGTGAGTTCAAGCAGGCCTTCGTAGACGGAACCGAGTTCCTCGGTTTCCATGTCGCGCCAGTTGACGGGCACGATGCTCGAGTCTTCGCGCAACCAGGCCAAGCGGAATATGGCTTCCATGAGGGCGCGGTTGGAAAGGCGAGCATTGTCCAGGCTCGGCGTCTGATGCGCTTCGAACAGTCCGCCGAGCGCGGGTAGCCCGAGACGCGGCTCGCCATTGGCCAGGGCGCGGAAGACGATAGCCAAGCCCTGCCAGCGGTCGTGGAACTGGTCCCAGCCGCTGCGGCGGATAGCGCGATCGCGCAGGGCCCCGAGCGAATAGCCGTCGGCATAGAGCTTGCGTGCAGTGTCCGGGGCATCCGGTGCGTGGAGCAAGCCGCGATCTTCCGCCGCAGAAGGAAAATGAGACGGTAGACGAGCCGCAGCAGTTCATTAAAGAAGTCAGGCAGCGGCAACCGGCCGCCAGTGAGTCGGTCGCGCAGGTCGGAGTTGGCGGGATTGCTGACAAATCCGTTGCCGAGGGCGAGCAGGGCTTCCTTGACGCCGATGCTCAGGCGCTCGCGGGCGGCCAGACCTTCCTTGCTGCCGGATTCGCGCCAGCGTTCTAAAGCGCAGTCGGTGGCGGGGCTGCCGGCGCGGCCGAAGCGACTGGCATGAAGAATGAGCCAGAGGATAGCAAAGCCAGCGAAATCTTCGCTCTCGAAGATCTGCCGCAGGTTGGCCTCGATGTAGGCAGGCCGGGTGAGGCTTTGGTTATCGCGCAGCAGGCGCAGGTGTTCGCCATTGCAGCAGACGCCCCAGAGTGCGCTCTCTTCAGCGTTAAGCCAGTCCTGCAGCGACGTGGCGGCGGAACGGCGTCGATCGTGCGAGAGATGGGTACTCGCGTGGTCGAGATCGTCCGACGGAGGAACAACGACGACAGGGACGCGTCCACTGAGCGCTTCGAGGCTGACTATGTATGTCCGGTCGCCGAGGATCTTGGGGCTGGCAACAGCGACGTCAGTGAATCCGAATACGTCGCGCAAAAGCTCTTGCGTGAATCGAATCGTCGCCTGCTGCGATGGATGACTGCCGGCGAAGAGTTCTCGGAAAAGCGCTTGGCCGATGCGGAAGTAGCGCGCGGTCTCGTCGCGAAGAGTGAGCCCTTTGGGAATGTGGTAGTCGGCATCGGATTGTTCGCCAGCCTTACGGTCGCCCACTTCGGCGAGTTTGGCAGGAGAGATGAGGGAGCCTTCGAGCGTCAGGGCGTCGAATGATAGTTCGATTTGCGAACGCGAGCCATGGTTAGACGCCCCCCGGGATGAGAACGAACAGGCCGACCACATCGGCGGGAAGAACTGGCTCGACCGTAACACGAGGTACGCCGCTCGTTTGCGAAAGTGCAGCACGCACGCGATCGTGATCCTGGAGCAGAGCTTCTGCGCGCTCACGGCTGTAAGCAGCTATGGGACCGTCATCACCGAGTGCAGCCTGCACCCGGTCGCGAGCCTGTGCAAGGAAGCGATCGCGCGCGGCGGGAGCCAGGTTTCCGCTTGCCGGCGATTCGAGCAATTTGAACGCATCATCGCCGCTCGTGTAGCTGCCGAACCGATTGCCGGCGAATGCCAGGGCGCTAGCTTCTTCGACCAGGAGGAGTTTTTCTCGGCGGCCATGAACGATGAGTTTGAACCGTAGCCGCAGCAGGACAAGCGTGGTGATGGCCTGGACGGCGTCGGTTGGCCAGACTCCAATTCTGCCCAGTGAGGGCACGGTGGTATCGCCCTGGTGAAGAGCGCCTTCAAGAAGATAATCGGCAACCAAAGCTGTCATGGGATGGTTGCGTACGATGACATCGGCATTACCGGGGCCGGGCTCTCGGAAGACGAACCGTCGCGAGCCTTCCAGATTGCGGGCGGCGAGACGTTCACGTAGAGACAAGGGCAGTGCATCCAAATGTGCGAGCATGGCATTGCCGCTGCCGCTTTCAAGGGGGGCATTCAGTCGGCTCATGGCACGCTCGAGGAAACGTTGGACTTCGGCGGGTCCACCCAGAAGGCTCTGCCAGCGGTGCCACACGGGCGCAACTTCTTCGGGCCGGATCGTATTTTGGGCGAAGCGGGCGCGCGAACGCCGTTCCCCCTCCTCGGCATCCCGCCAACGAGCTTCCATCTGAGCCGAGTCGCTGGAGAGTTCAACGCCGAAGTCGAGCGCTAACTGCTGCGTTCTGCCTCTTCTCAGCAACACGGCATTCATCAGGGCACCGGCGACAGCAGAACGCTCTTCCGGGAGAGGCACTGTTACCCCTGTCGCCAGGCGAATTGCTTCGGCCTTGCGGAGAATAACTTCCAGAACGGCGCCATCGATCGAGCTGTCAGGCGAGAACAATAGAACGGAGCGTACGACCTCGGCCGCCTGACCGAAACGGTCTACGCGTCCTTCACGTTGCTGATGCCGGGTAGGATTCCACGATAGATCGTAATGAATAACGGCATCGAAAAGGTGCTGCAGGTTGATGCCCTCAGAGAGGCAGTCGGTCGCGACGAGGATGCGCGGTTCGGAGTCAGACATCGACTCCACCCGTGCACGGCGATCCTCAGGTGTAAGAAGACCGGTCACGCCCTCGACGCGAACCTTTGGGAAGGCCTTGCGAAGGCCGGCCGCAACGTGATCCGCCGTCGCAATGAACCGGCAAAACACAATCGGCTTTGAACCCTCTGCTATTAACGGGCGCAGCAGAGTGATGATCTTCTCGAGCTTAGGGTCGGGGGCTTTCGTAAGGCGCTCTGCTTGCTCAATGAGAGCAAGCAACGGTGCATCTTCTGTAACAACGGAAGCTGGCTCCACATCGAGCCCTTCTGCTTCATCCTCGTCGCAAAGCTGGTCCTCAAGCTCTTCGATACTATCGAGGCGTGTGCGCAGTGCGCTGAGCGCGGCTGAGGGCGATGAGCCAACGCAACGCATGAGGGCAAGCGTGCTCCAAAATGCTAGCCTTCGGCTGCGATTGTCGGAGCCTGCACCTTCGACAACGCCGAGACAATAGTCGAGGACCCCATCATGAAAGGCTCGATGATCGGGAGTAAATTCGTAGGTCTTCTCAGCTGTGAGATGTTTTGGGAAGGTGCGTTCCTCACCCCATTCGCGACCAGTAATGTCGATGCGGCGACGCTGAACGAAATGGCGCGCAAGGCGCCTGCGGCCCGCATCGGTTTCAAGCGAGTCCCTGGAGAAATCGGGATTCACGAGGCCAAGTAGTCGATCAAAGGCATCTTCATCGCCACTGTGAGGTGTGGCCGTAAGAAGCAAAAGGTGTCGCTGCTCATCCTCAGCCAGGCGCTTAAGCAGATCGAAACGCAGCTGTTTTCCCATGTGCGTCCCGACGCAAGCGTGAGCTTCATCCACGATGACGAACTGTGGGCAAGCACGGGCGAAGCTGTCTCGACGCTTCTCCGCCTTGATGTAGTCGAGACTGACGACTGTATATCGATGGACATCGAAGAGGTTTTGCGAAGCGGCGAGGCCTCGTTCGAGGCGCGATGCCGATGATGCTGTTACGGCAACGGCATCTAGGTCGAACTTGGCCTTCAACTCCGTAGTCCACTGTTCAACCAGGTGCGGCGGGCAAAGGATGGCGAATCCGTCCACTTCACCTCGGTCAATCAGCTCGCGTAAGATGAGCCCTGCCTCAATCGTCTTTCCAATACCAACATCATCTGCCACCATCAATCGGACGGTTGGCAGGCGCAGCGCCATAAGCAGAGGCACAAGTTGATATGCGCGAGGCTCAAATGCTACCCGGGATCCTGATCGGAATGGCCCCGCCCCACGGCGCAGCGATAGGCGCAGAGCTTCAGCGAGAAGTCTTCCAGCATCCTGGGTCGCTAGATCATCAAGTTTCGGTAAATCGAACCTCGCCGGCACGACTGGTTCGATCTCCAGCGCAGGATCGAGCAATTGAATGTCGGCTTCACTTCCAGTGAGCGGACGTAGACAAAGCAGGCCTGGAACCGAAGAAGGCAGAGATACCCATTCCCGTCCGCGTGCCTGAACAAGATCGCCGGGGGCAAAGGCAGCGGTCATACAAGGTCTCCCAATAATTCGGCCAATTGTGCAAGTGGTTCGGTTGGCACGGTATCCGGAAGATTGACTACAGTGAAGGCCATGGACTCCAATTTAGCGATGATCGCTGGTGGCACATCTCCTATAAGCGCCACGACCCGATGTTCACGCCAAACTAGCGGTATGGCAATCCCCTCGGCTTCCAACGCTTCTGTGGATGGCTTGGGAATTCGCCAGGACTCGAAGGCGCGGAGCCACTTTCCCGGGTTGCTATCCGATGATCCGCTTGTAGCCGCCGGATTCACGCTTGAAGCGGAAAGGTGCAGCAAAAGTCCCAGTGTTTCTGAGTCCGTCCTGTCGATCAGTTCGTGGTCGGGCTGGTTGTAATAGGAAAGCAGGCAGCGATAGCAACCCTTCACGCAGCGTGCATCCGGGTCAGACGTTAGAAGATCTGGGTCTTGAGCTTCGATGGCCGCGTCAAGATTCTGATAATGCATCAAGTCAAGCGCTGTCCGCGCGATTTCGCCCAGCTTCTTGGGTTCCTGTAGTACGCGGCTTAACACACCAGCGCCCCCCTCTGTGGCTTCGTAGACAAGGATGGCATTTCTCTTTTCCCGCGAGGGAACCGGCTCGGTTGAAGTCTCGCCCTCCTCGAGTTGGAACGTCAGTTCGAGCCCTCGAAGCAGCGCGTGCTGAAAAGTGGTCGACGTGGTTTCATTAGGACGCACACTCGCAAACCTGAGCAGAGCAGCGTTCTTGTTGTCCTGCACGATCGGCACGATGCGTTGTGTGGTCGGCGCTTCGGGATCTTCAGGTCCGTCCTCGGGTTCATCTTCTCCCTTTGTCCAGCGTCCGGTAGAGGTGTTGATATGGAATCCGAAGAGCGTTCTTTCCTTTCGTCTGCGAAGTCCTTTGTTGATCCGGCTGATTGTTGTCCCTGATGCGTAGTCTAGAAAAAGAACGGGAGCCCCATCCAGCTCCGCCACTGCCGAGTGGACATCGACGGCTCCGTCGCGCAACGGCCATGAAAAGACGGTTTGAATCTCGAACCCCTGCCGCTGCCGATCCTCATCATTCGAGGTAATCCGGAGGGCTGGCTGCGTTTCAACATTATCGATGCGGAGAATATCCCGGATCGGATGAACCCCCGCCATACTGCAAGCGCAAGCTACGCAGCGCTCGACTTCGGATGTGTGCGCTGCACCACATTGATCGCAGATAAAGAGGGTATCGGTCGGAAGTCTTCCGGCGTCTTCCAACTGCCTCCCAGGTGGCAGCTTCGCCTTTGTGACCCTATAGGCACGTCCTTCGTGGTAGATAAGGCTGCGCGGACCAAATTCGGCAATCGCAAGGAATCGCGCCCTTTGCAGATACGTGGCCTTACCCGAACCTCCTCCGCCTGCGGGCACATAAGCATAGAGTGGCAGCCGTGGGAAGTTGTACCCGGGCAGAAAACCTTCGGTTGCAAGGTATCTATATGTATAGAAATCGGAGCCGGTCGATGAGGTGCCACGCTCGAGCAGAGAGATCTGTTCATTTGCTTGCAATTGTTCGGACCGCACTTCCCGGCGCTCCTGAGCAGAAAGCCCGCGCATTTCAGAGCGACGGTTTGCTTCTGTGAGCTGCCGACGTGCACTTTCGTAAAGTTGCCTCCATCGAGAGAATGCCTGGTCGAAGCGATCTGCCGAATTCGCACTTACAGTTGCAGCAAATGCCGGTCTGTCTTCTGCCCACGGAGCTTTATCGACGGGCAGTTCATTCGCTACGTTATTCAAAATGCGCAGCATGCTTTCCGCCGCACGAGTGGTCAAATCAGACTGCCTCACTACAGTTTGAACACTGTCAGTAATGGGTAAACTTTCCCTTTCCAGATCGAGCACCCTAGGGATGTCGGGCGCCAGCTCCTGATGTGAATCTGCCAACCAGATGGCATGAAGGTGTGCCTCGATCAAATCGCGGTTGGCCAACTCGAGCGACGGCGCTTTCACTACGCCACTGACCATCTCTTGTGGCTTCAGGAAATAGTGTTGGTCGTGAGGGCTTTGGGCAGCACAGTACGAAATGACTAGTGCCGCTTGACCAGATCGTCCCGCTCGGCCTGAGCGTTGAGCGTAATTCGCCGGAGTCGGCGGAATGTTCCGGAGATACACGGTGTTTAGCGCGGAGATGTCTACGCCCAGTTCCATCGTGGGAGAACAGAAAAGTACCGGGAGGAATGAATTAGTTTCCTCGGGAAGCCACTTCTTGGGATTTTCGACTAATTGCGTTATGTCATCTGATCCATATCGGAAGCGAAATTCGCGCCACTGGCGCCGATCCTGATCGACTTGCGCCGTGTGTTCGCGGCCTTCGAATCCAAAAATTCCCTCGCCGCCAGACTCGAGCATGATTGCCAGCGACTCATACAAATCGATGAAATATCGGTTGGATGACGAAGCTGTCTTGGAAATTGATTGAGCCGCCAATCGAACTGCGCTCGCCTCGAGTTGCCATCCCTCGACATCGAAACTCGTTTGTACGCGCCGGACGTAACCGTACCGTTCGGCGGCGGTAAGCATTGCCTCGAGAATCTCTCGATACTCCTTGACGGTTAACCGTTGGCCCCAAACTTTTGCGTTCCTGAGCTGACGCGCCAGATTGCTGCTTGAACCAGCTTTCACGACGAGTACGTCGTCCCGCGGTCCAGCCTGCACGGATCTGAGAATAAGCGCAGCCGCGCGCCTGAGATCTTCGCGCTGAGACACGCTCCAAGGCTCACGGAGATACTGCTGAGATGCCGATGATATTTGTTCGGTGACTGCTTGTTGCAACGGTTCGGCGGTTGTTGCGAGTCCCCGACGCAAGTTATCAAAGAGGCAGCAAAAGGCTTCTCGGCGGATTTGTGGCGATATGTCTCTAAGTATTGAGGGCGCATTTTGAAACAGCTCAGAATCGTTAACGAATTCATCGATTCCTGGATAGATGGCCTGCACGAGGCCCAATTCTTCGAGCGTCGGATTGGTGAATCTCCATCCGCGCCGCTGATCGGCCCAAACGCGGTGCGCCAAAACCTGGCCAATCGCGCGCTCCGCGTCCAATTGACGTACGCCGATCGATTCCGGATCTGCCATCCATTCCTTGCGCCGATTCTTGTTCGCTGCTATGAAACCCAGTTTCTGACGAACTTTGATTCCAAAATCGTCCTGTCCCAGACCATCTGGGCCAGCAGCTCGTGCTGCAGCTAGAATCCCGGCCCGAAGCAAGGAAACGAATAGAAAATCATTGAAGTGCCCAGCCTGGAGTGCGGCGTCCTGACGATTGTCAGTGAAAGCGAGAAGTTTCCGCTTGTGGTGCTGAATCCCGTGTTGCGGATCGTTCATCCAGCGCAGGGCGCTGGATGCAAGCACGGTCGTTGCGGAACTCCGGCCTTCCGCCGAAAGGCCGGCGAGCTTGTTGATTTCCCTTGCCTGTGTAGAAGGCTGATCCTTGCATGCCGGACAGAATCGAAACTTGCCCGGGATGAACCATGCGGATATTCCCGTAGCTCCGACCTCTCCAGATGGTGAAACCACGATTCGCTCGAGACGGAACTTTGCTTTATCCGTCCGAAGTCGTTCGCCACTTGGCCGGGCTTCTCGCCACTCTTCCGGGTAATCTTCAGCTTCCCCGCTGAATCGGAAATCATCATCTCCGTCGCGCAAGGGAACGAGGTATCCCGTTCTCACTTCCGGGTTCCCATCATCTAAAGGCGTCTCATCGATTGGCCGGGGAACGGCGCGCACCGTGCCAACTTCAGGAACGAGGGTAACGGGGTGATACTCCTGTCCGCAGCGGCGGCAGAAAAACATGGGGTAAAGCCGTGCATCCGGATCATCCGGATCAAACCTCTGCCCGTCAAGGGTGACTTTGCGCTGTTCTTCCGGCATCAGCGTGGCATAGACCTGTCCTGCGCCCGAGATGAACCGATGGAGTTTGAAGGCAAGAAAGGCGCGGTCGCCGGTACCCCCTCGCTGGGATCCAGGGCTGCTCATGACGGACAACATTTCTTGAAGCCGCGTGCGGCAAATTGCCAGCTCAATCCCTGTAAAATCCGACAGACGCTCCGCAGCATCCGCAAGTGTGGTCGGAATCCGTCTCGACAGTCTCTGGCCTTCTTCGAGCCCGATCTGCAACTCTATCCAGACAGCCAACGGATGTTCCCTGAGCTGATCGTTCCGTAATTCGGTTCCGATCGGTTGATTCAGAACGCTGGTCAACGCGTGCTTAAGACCACCATCAGTTTTTGCGGCGGAGTCGGTCGCCCGATCCAAACTCTCATCAATAACTGCTTCGCTCGGGATTGACGTTCCGAAAAGTCGCGACGCGACGCCAGCCACAGCGGCAGCACGGGCTTCCGAACCACCCTCGCTTGCCATCGTCGCAGACGTCCCGATGCAGATCGGATCGGTTCTCCTGCATAGTCGGTCGCGGAGCCGCCGAACTAGCATCGCAACGTCAGCCCCTTGTCGACCGCGGTAGGTGTGCAATTCGTCGAGGACGATGAACTCGAGTCCATCTGCATTCGCGATCACCTGTCGATCTCTCTCGCTCTGGCGAGTCATCAGCAGCTCAAGCATCATGAAGTTGGTGAGCAGGATGTCTGGTTTTCTATGCCGAATTAAGTCGCGCTCGTCCTGATCCTCCTGGCCCGTATAGCGAGCGAAGGTTGGACGCAGTGCTTCGGGAAGATCCGCCTGGTCAATGAACTTCTCGAGTTCATTCATCTGGCTGTTAGCCAGCGCGTTCATGGGGTAGACGATGATCGCGCGGGTGCGCGCAGCTTCGCTGGCTGCTCGCGCCCGTATTGCTGCATCGATTATCGGAATGAAAAAGCAAAGGGATTTTCCGGAACCGGTCCCTGTAGTAACTACGAAGCTCTGGCGCTGCTTCGCCTTTGCGATCGCCTGGGACTGGTGGCGAAATAAAGTGAGAGGTTGTCCGTCAATCCGAAACACCCGTTCGGTTCGCTCATCCAGCATCCCCTCGCTCACGAGCTTTGAAAGTGAGTCGCCCGATTGGTAATGTGGATTGATGCTGACGATAGGTTCCGGCCAGAACCTGCCGGTCGCATATATTTTGTTGACCTGCTCCCGGACATCTCTTGCCCTGATGGTCGTGAAAGAGCGGGCAAACCGCTGATAATCCTCAACAAGGCAACGATCTAAATCAAAGATGTCCATGGCTTCCCCAGGCACCGGAAACGGCCGCACCCGCGCCCGGAATCTTCTCGGGGAATCTTGCAGGAAACCGCCGGTGAGCGCCGATTCTTGAAAAGAATTTCCCGTCAATCATCGGACATCGACCGGAGGTATGTCCAAAGCTTCCTCCTACACGTCGTATGTTGGGCTTGCCCGGCTCAGTTGTCATCGTGTTGTCCGGACGCACAATCTTTGGCCACGGGCATGGTGAGACCCTAGTTTTGGATCTCCGGATTGATAATCCCCACTACTCACAAGGCCTGTGGCAGACTGTTCGTGATTAAGAACGATCTCTGGTGATTCACCCGGAGGGGAAAGACAGAATTGGAGTCGGAATTGAGGTGATCAATGAAGAGAATTCGATACGGGGATTTTAGCTGTGAGCGAGGCCCGTCTTCAATCTGAAATCTCCGGACTTAGATGGCTGACGCAAAAAGCCCGGCTCGCCGAAGAGTTCTTCAACAGTTTCAATAATAAAGGCTTACCCTCCACACGGAATAATCACATAGAATGAAATCGTGCCATCCATGATTCTATGAATGGCTCCGATCATGTCAGGCACAGGAAGACCGGCATGCGCCAAGATTTTCGGCCCACCGTACCGTGCCCACACCTTACCAATCATCGCGTCCTCCAGTTTTGAAACTGACAAACCAGTCCCTCGCAGGGCCTTTTGATCTGCGGTGTATGACAATGTAATGTCTCGGCGGCCAGTTTTCTCTGCATGCCATTTGCCAGGCCCCTGATGGCCAACTTCGGCAATAGCCAGAGCAAGGGCCAATATTACCTCGTCACGGCTCTTCCTGACGCGTGTTGGATCGTCCGCCGAAGGTGGTGCCACATGGTATGGACATGGATAGCGACGCTGGCGTGCGTTGATAAGCCTTCCGCAGTCCTTGCAGGGTGCGAGTTTGACCGCGCCGAACTTCTTGCGCTTGGCGGCAACCCGCCTAGCCCTTTCAGAGGCGAAGACCCGTTCTGGGATCGATGACAAGTCCCATTCCGGTGAATATTGCATCGCAGTCGCTCTTTCGCAGTTGGGCATTGGCGTGGCCGCGATCATTGAACCCGATATGGTCACCCCGGTGTGTGTTGCGGAACGAGGTTTTGCCGGGGTCATGTTGCCTCCGTCGACCAAGCGTGGTTGCTGGCTCTTATTATCGATGAGCAGTCCGGACTCGACAAAGTCTCGAATCAATCCAAATTTGAAGGATCGGTGGGAAAGTTCGGTGGCCACGTTCCCAAAAGCCGAAATCGCCGAAACCCAAGTGGGGGTTAGATTGCCCGCGGCGCTGGCCGCGTAGCCAGGAAAGCAATCAGCCGTGATCTCACAATTTGTGGACTCACGGCTGATCGATGGCTGTTTCGTTGTGTGACGAGGCTGAGCGACGGACACTCCAAATCTACTTCTTGGCCAGCGAGTGCCCCATCAGTTGCGCCCGAGTTGATATGTCCACTCCGGCTGAGACCATCATGGCTGCGAACGTTGAACGAAAGGAATGCAGCCGAAGATGCCGGTTGCCGGTTTGTTCGCCCAGCTGACGGAGCGAGCGGCGGACAAACGAGATGCGGGCAGAACGGTTGTCGCCCAAGACAAATTCTGACTCGGGATTGAGGTCATGCAAGTGCATCAGTGCTACGAGCACCATGGGCGACAGCGGGATGAAGCGCTGTTCCGAGAGGGACGAATGAGAATCGAGACGCAGGCGGAGGTTTTCAATATCCACATCGCTGATTCGGAGATTGGAAAGTTGACTGGAGAGCAGGCCAGTGTGAAGAACTACTTGCATAACATCGCGGACAATGCTCATTGAAGGGTCGGAGTTCGCCGAGGTGACGATCGCAGAGATTTGTTCACGTGAGAGCGAATCGCCCATTGAGCGATCCGACTGTTTTGAAGCGCGAGTTTCATTGGATTTGTTCTTCATGTACTCCTCCTCAAGTCAGGTTGTAGTCGTCCGTACGGTTGATCTCGGTTCGGGGCCGAGCAGGCTTGAATGGCCGTCAATCGGCATCGGCGGCGGCGCTCGATCGTTAGGTGAGCGCGTGGCCCTGCCGTTGCGGGCTCGTCCCGTTCGAACCATGGCTCGATTCAATCGGAATGGACCGAGAGAACGAGGCACGCAACGCAGACAGCGGTTTTGCATTTCATGCCCTCCGGCGCCGGCTGGGCGCGAATTGAATAACATTCGACTGACCGATCCGGGCGACGGCCTCCGCCTGGGCTTCAGCGCGAATATGCGAGTAGTAGTCGAGCATCTTTTGCGTAACGTGGCCCGCGATGGCTTTGGCCATCGACTGGTCTACCCCCTTCTCGAGCATCGTTGTTATTGCGAGGTGCCGGAGCATGTGGGGTCGCAGATCTTTACGGCCGGTAACCTCCTTTAGCCGTTTCCAACTCTTTCTGAGAAAGCCACGCGCCGCGCGACGCGTGGGGTCCCACTGCTTGCGGTTCACGCGAAACGGGAAGAGGAAGTGGTCTGGTTCTGTTGCGCCGAGTTTGTTCGCCCGCAGCAACAGGTTCGCGAAGGCGAAGCGGGCGTCATCGTTCAGCACGATATCCCGAGGGCGAGAGTTGTTCTTGACCGCGTCGTCCGGGATGTAGATGCGGGACATCTGATCGAGATCACCCAGCATCACGTTCTTGATGCGCAGACCGCGAAGCTCGATTCCTGACGCCGTGGTGTTGATAGTGGCCTTGGCGCACCAGAAAGCGAGATTGGCGCGGTCGTCATTGGCCTTGAAGAGACGCTCGAAGAAGTCCTCCACCTCGCTCTCGCTCATGATGGGAGGGATGGGTGACCACCCTTTGATTCTGAGAGGAAAATACTCTCCCGCGATGTTCTTCCAGCGGCCACAGAAGACCAGCATCTGCGAGAGAACGTTGCAGTCGTGATTGATTGCCGAGTTGCCGGCGGCTTTTGTCCAAGGATGGCGGATCTCGGATCCCATCAATAGTTCGTTCTTTTTGCGTGCATCCTGATACTGCCGGATCATTCCCGAGGAAATTTTATGCATCGGGCAGTGGCCGAAAAATTTCCCGAGTGCATTCAAACTGCCGTCGACGGATTCATGAGTACGAGGCTTAAGCTCAGGATCGTTTAAGCGAATTCGGTGCCAGTAGGCAGCGGCTTCGATGAAGGTCATCTTAGCCATAGCGGCGGGGTCGGCCTTCAGGATTTCGTCGGTGGCCATGCAGGCCGGACAGTCAATGTGGTTGGGGGTGTGGGTGAGGCCCTTGGCCAGCTCGACCTTCGCCTTTTCAGCCTTAGCTATCTCGTACCGCTGAGGATGAGGATGGCTGGCCAGGCGTTCAAGCAGAGCCGCTTGATTGAGGAGCGGATTCAATTCCGTCTGCGTAGAGACGGCAGGCGTATTTGCGACAGAAGACATCAATTCACCTCGCGATGGCAACACGGCCTGCTTCATCCTTCCTACAACCCAACAATACACATAACTAAGCTAAGTGCTATGTGATAGCAGTCACAGCGCATAACCAAGCTAGGTGCAAATATTGTGTCCAGGCCGGGAATGGCCGGTTAGAACTCCTGCCGGTGGCATAAACCTAGATCGGCAGTACGCGAGTTAGTCTTTTGGAATGAATGGTTTGATGCACGCAGTGCGGGCCGGATTTAGGACTCCTGCCTTACAAGCAGGAAGTCCGCGGTTCGAGTCCGCGACTGCCCACCATTCCCCTTATCTCATTTCGCCCAAATGCAATGATGCGGTGCCGCACTTGTTCACTCTCGTGCGCGCAATTCTGCGATAAAGACAGGCTCGCGGTCTTACAAACTGCGGAGATCAAGTTCGAGGGGTGTGCGAGCTTTTAACTCGACGAATGCCCGGTGACTGCTGGTGCAAAAAGCTCTCTTAAAAACGAGCCGCGAGACAGCGGATGACGAGTTTTGTGAGTAAGTTGGAAAGTGCTGAGATATCAGGGAATCCCTTATTCAACTAATGAAAATATAGGGTCGCAAGTGTTACGAAAGAGGGCGTCCGAAATGCTCGAATTGTGCGTGTTGCACGCCGCAACTTAGCGAGAAATGCAATCTCGCTACGACCTGCCACGAGACATTCGCTCCGACTTTCATTAGAAGTTATGATATTGCGGGTGATGTCGCGCGCACGAGTTTCTCCTGACTATCGCAAGCCAGTTATTACTCGAAGTCAGGAGTGCGTGGAGGAGTCATGATGTCCCCGGTGATATCACCTGCAACATTGCCGTTTTTGCCCGATGACAACGCGACGTGAGAAAGTCGTGCCGCTAAAGTCATAGGTAAGTCGCATTAACGCCAGTTATAGCGAGCTTAAAACTACCGCGCAACGAATCTCCCTGATTGTCCAACGATCATTCGCATTAATCAAGCGCGCAGCAGCTGTATCCATGCGTTGTTTGGCCGTCTTGTCGAGGCAGTACCTAAGTTAGCTAGACATAATTAGACAAACTAAAGTTATAGAAATCTCCAACAATGAACGATGAAAAAAATCACACCTGAGTTATTGTCCGACTCGTGCGGTATTAGCTCAATGGTTGTATGGACGCGCTAACTGAATGACGCAAAACTCGGCATGACTCTGAGGCAAATATGTTCGGCAGAGTCAGCACCGCGGGATTCGAGAGGTCGAGCCCCAGTGCACGAAGCAATTAACGGAGGCCAGATTCCCCATGGTGATTCCACAGAGTATTCCTGTCCACCAGGACAGACTGTTTGATGCACTGCAGACGATGTCGCGCTCGATCGAGAGTGCGGGCAAAGATGCATCACGCGGCAAGCGCATGTTCTTCGTGTTCGCGGTTATGCTTTCTCTGCTGCTGAGCGGATGCGGCGGAGGCGGATACGCAGGCGGCGGAATCTCGAGCCTCTCGGCGACTTCATTTGTTCTCGATGCCGGGCAATCCATGCCTGTCACCGCCAATTTGAGCGGCAGCTTTGAAGTGGCGTGGTCGTTTACGGGGGCGTCGTGCAGCGGCACCGGATGCGGAACACTGTCATCGCCCACTGGCACGAGTACGACGTACACAGCGCCATCCGGAATCACGTCGCCGATGCAGGTGACACTGGTCGCCGCGATCCCGGGTTCAAAGAGCCAGGAAACCGTAACGATCACGGTCAATCCCGATCCAACGCTGGCGGGCGCGCCGCCTGCAGGCATTGTTGGGTCACCTTACAGCACGACCATCGTTTCAGCTGGTGGAACACCGTCGCTTGCGACCAGCATGTCCAGCGGATCGCTTCCTGCGGGTCTCACGTTCAACGCCGCGACAGGCGCAGTTTCAGGGATGCCGACGACAGCAGGCACATTTACTTTTACGGTCAAGCTGGTCGACTCCAGCGCGGTTCCGTTTACGGTGACCGCGAATGAGACGATTGTGATTTCGAATCCCGTGTCGCCGCTTACATTGACAGGCGGCCCTCAGCCGATCGGCGAGGTTGGGATTCCCTACACCACGTCGCTGCTTGCAACGGGCGGTGTAACTCCTTATGCGTGGAGCATTGCCTCCGGTACTCTTCCCGCCGGTCTTTCAATCTCGCCGACGACAGGCGCCATCTCTGGCACACCGACTGCGCAGGGAACTTCGAATTTCACCGTGCAAGTACAGGACGCGACGAACGCAGTGGCTACAGCTGCCGCGTCGATCACGATTGTTTCGCCGCTCACGCTTGCGGGTGGACCGCAGCCCGAAGGCACAGTGGGCGTAGGCTATGTCACTTCGCTCGTTGCCGCGGGCGGATCAACGCCGTATACGTGGAGTATCGCTGCAGGCACGCTGCCACCAGGCCTCAGCATCTCCGCAAGCACGGGGCTGATTGCGGGGATTCCAACAGCGAAGGGCACGTCAAACTTTACAGTCCAGGTGAAGGATAGCCTCGGCGCCATTGCAACGGCCGCCGTTTCCATTACGATCAATTCGCCGCTGACTCTAACGAATACGCTGCCGAACGGAACAGTCGGTGTCGCCTACAGCGCGACCATTGATGCAGCGGGCGGCACTACGCCGTATGCCTGCTCGATCGCGGCGGGAACGCTTCCGGCGGGTCTCAGCCTGACTGGCTGCGCTGTGAGCGGCACACCAACCACGGCGGGTAGTTCGACTGTGACGGTGAAGGTCACCGATTCCAGCACGCCCGCGCAGAGCGTCAGCGCCAATGAGACGATCGTCATCGCGCCGACTGCTTTGAATCTGACGAACACACTTCCGAATGGAACAGTGGGCGTGGCTTACAGCGCGACGATCACTGCGAGCGGCGGGACTTCGCCATATGCCTGTTCGATTACGGGCACGTTGCCGCTCGGGCTGTCACTCACGGGATGCGTAGTCAGCGGCACACCTACAACGGCCGGTAGTTCGATTGTTACCGTCAAGGTCACCGATGCCGGTTCTCCTGCGCAGAATGTCAGCCAGGTGGAGACCATCATCATCGCGCCTGCAACGCTTGTTCTGACGAGCACGCTTCCCAACGGAACGGTGGGCGTCTCCTACAGTGCCAGCATTACGGCAACGGGCGGAACCACGCCCTATGCCTGTTCCATCACAGGGACATTGCCTGCGGGCTTGAGCCTTACGGGTTGCACCGTGAGCGGAACGCCGACGACGGCAGGCACCGTAACTCTCCTGGTGAAGGTAACGGATGCGGAAAGCCCGGCGCAAAATGCAAGCGCCAACCAGCCAATTACGATCGCGCCGGCCGCACTTTCACTGACGAATACGTTGCCGAATGGCACCGTTGGCGTGCCGTACAGCGCGTTGATTGGTGCAACGGGCGGCGTTATGCCGTATTCATGCTCCATCACCGGCGCGCTGCCGGCCGGACTTAGCCTGACAGGTTGCACCGTCAGCGGCACGCCCACCACAGCAGGTTCTTCGCCAATCACCGTGAAGGTGACCGACTCTGGGAGTCCGACGCAAAACGCGAGCGCGAACGAAACCATCGTCATTGCACCCGCGGCTTTGACAATCACCAGCACGTTGCCTGGTGGCACGGTTGGCGTTCCTTATAGCTCAACCATCACGGCGAGTGACGGAACACCACCCTATTCATGTTCGATCACTGGCACATTGCCTGCCGGCATTACGCTCACAGGTTGCACGGTCAGCGGAACTCCAACCGCAGCCGGCTCATCGCCCGTGACGGTCAAGGTGACGGATTCAGGCAGTCCGGCGCAGAACGTCAGTTCAAACCAAACGATTGTCATTGCTCCAGCAACGCTTGTGCTAACCGGCACGCTGCCGAATGGAACAGTTGGCAAATCCTATAGCGCGACGATTACGGCCAGTGGTGGAACGACACCTTATACGTGCTCGATTACTGGCGCGCTTCCCGCTGGTCTTACTCAAGCTGGGTGCACTGTAAGCGGCACGCCGACTACTGCAGGCTCATCGCCGATTACGGTGAAGGTTACGGACGCTGGCAGCCCGGCGCAGAATGTGAGCGCCAATGAAACCATCGTGATTAACCCGGCTCCATTGACCATCATTGGCACATTGCCCAACGGCACGGTCGGAAGCATCTATAGTTCGACAATCACGGCGTCGGGCGGAACTTCGCCGGACACCTGCTCGATTGTTGGAACCTTGCCGGCGGGGCTGATCCTCAGCGGCTGCACGGTAAGTGGCACGCCTACTTCGGCAGGCAGTTCGTCGATCACTGTCACGGTGACAGATTCGGGCAGCCCTGCGCAAAACGCCAGCCAGAACGAAACGATCGTCATTAACCCCGCACCTCTTTCGCTCACCACATCGACGTTGCCTGACGGCACCGTGAACGTACCTTACAGCGCAACCATCGGTGTAAGTGGCGGCACGTCTCCCTACAGCTGCACGATTACGTCGGGCACGCTGCCTGCCGGTCTCAGCATCAGCGGATGCACGGTAAGTGGCACTCCAACCACTGCGGGCAGTTCGACGGTGACGGTGAAGGTGACCGACGCTAGTTCGCCGACACAAACAACGTCGGGACCAGAAACAATCGTGATCAATCCGGCGGCGCTTACGCTTACAAATTCCTTGCCTAACGGCACGGTGGGAGTTGTGTACAGCGCAACGATCGATGCGAACGGCGGAACCACGCCGTATAGCTGTTCGATCACGTCGGGCACATTGCCTGCGGGTCTCTCGCTGACTGGCTGCACCGTTGGCGGCATTCCGACGGCGCCAGGCACCTCGAACATCACGGTCATGGTCACCGATTCCGGCAATCCGAACAAAACTGTATCGGGTCCGGAGAGCATTACCATTCAACCCTCGGGCACTCTCAGCCTGACTGCGACACTTCCCATTGCGACGGTCGGCGTTCCTTACTCGTACACGCTGAAGGCCACGGGCGGGTTCCCGCCTTACACCTATGCAGTGACGGCGGGCTCGCTGCCTCCAGGGCTTACGCTGCAGTCTGACGGCATCATCAGCGGCACGCCAACCACACCGGGCGCAAGCAGCTTTACGGCAACGGTGACCGACAGCACGTCTGCAACTGCTTCAGTGCCACTCATTCTGCTCGTTGAATATCCGACGACGCCGTATGACGGGGAATTGACAGGACCCTATGCGTACCTCTTCCAGGGATACGATGACGTCCTGGCTGGAGTACTCGCTTACCAAACCGGCAGCGTCGGCAGCTTCACTGCAGACGGCATAGGCGGCATCAACCAGGGAGAACTCGACTCAAATCATCAATCGTCGAATCCAACTGGTACCACTATTGCTTCACAGAACTTCCTCGGCACCTACGAGATCAACTCGGATAGCCGCGGCTTGATTACGTTCACGACTCTAAATCCTGATGGCACGACCGACCAGACGTTTACGTATGCCATTTCTCTGAAGGCGCCGGTTTCTCCGGCAACCGTTTCTACAGAGGGCAGCCTGATCGAGTTTGATAACAATCAGCTCGTTGGGACCAAGGGCTCCGGCCAACTGCTGGCTCAAACCACCACGGCTTTCTCCGCGGGATTGAAGGGCAGCTATGCCTTCGGCTTCTCGGGCGACACGCCTTGTCTTATTTCATGCACTGTGGGTGTGGCCTCCGGCCCAGTGGCAACCGTTGGCGTGTTTACGACGGACGGCTCCGGCAACCTTACCGCAGGCACCGCGGATACGAATATTGCCAGCGTGAATTTTGCCAACTCGCCACTCAACGGAACTTACGAGACCGCCGATCAAAACGGACGCTTGCAGTTAGCGATGACTAACTCGAGTATCTCTGACGGTCTTTATCCAACCGACTTTGCGGTCTACATCGTGAATGCGAACCAGGCATTCGTTCTGTCGATCGACAAGCACTCGGATTACACACTGCTTGCCGGAACCGCACAGTTGCAGACGCAGGCAAGCTTCTCCAATGCATCGATGGACGGCGCATTTATCGGATACGAGAATGCCCAATCGAACCCCGGACTGCTGGGCGCGACCCTGCAGGATGTTCTGAACTTCTCCACGGCCACTGTGTTCCGCGCAAGCGGCAATGGAGCTGGAACGTGCAATACGACGAACGTTGACAGCGGCGGCCTGACCAGTCTGGTCGACAACCTCACCGGTCTGTCGAACTCGAACAAGAACAACCTACTCGAGGCTCTGCTGGGCTCTTATGGATCGACAGGAACTTCATCCTGCACGGTCAGCTCAACGGGACGGGGGACGTTCGGCTATCCCAACCACTCCGGTCTCATCTCGATCCTGCTTGGCTTGCTGGGACTGCCGACCGGAGCACCTGATGCACGCACCGTCTACCTTGTTGCGCCGAATAAGGGCTACTTCCTGGAGACGGGGTACGCGGGTCTCGGCCACATTGAACCGCAGACCGGTGCACCGTTCTCGCTCGCTACGCTCAAGGGAACCGATGTTGAGCAAACGATCCCGGCCAGTTCGTTGGCCAGTATCAACACTTCCGGCTACTTCATCGCGGATGGCGCCGGCAACGCAACCTACACGCTTGACGAAAACGTTGGAGTGGGGACGCTGAATGTCCTTCAACTCGGTACCACCGCGACAACCACTTACAGCCTGTCAGATCCGAATAACAATGTGACCGCTGCAACCGCGGGCCGGTATGTGCTTGCAGATGGAACCACGGTGATTTACGCGATCTCCCCTGGCAGATTCGTAGTGGTCGATACGAATCCACTGACGACTTCCCCAGGAGTTTCGTTGTTGTATTGAACCGCGAAGCTTTCACAGAAATGGATTTGAGAATCGACGGGAGATAAGAAGATGAAACGAGTTATCACAGTGAGTTTCGCTCTGACGCTGATGGGCGCGTCGATGGCCCTGGGACAACAGACAGTGTTTGCAGGGTCTGGGGCTGGGCTGAAAGATTCGCATCTGGATCTGGCGATTGGCTACAACCTTGTGAGAGCAAATGCGCCTCCAGCAGATTGCGGGTGCTTCACGATGAACGGCGGCTACGTGGCCGGCCAGGCGAACTTTAGCCCATGGCTGGGGGTCGTGGGCGAGTTCTCTGGTGGCCACGCAACAAACATTAGCTCGCTTGGCCAGGACTTGACGTTGAGCACGTACCTGGCGGGCCCGCGGATCTCGTTCAGCCACTATCGATATGCGCCGTTC
This sequence comes from uncultured Acidobacteriaceae bacterium, assembly GCA_963838295.1. Classification (GTDB taxonomy): domain Bacteria; phylum Acidobacteriota; class Terriglobia; order Terriglobales; family Acidobacteriaceae; genus Telmatobacter. The sequence goes on along the minus strand of CAWIQS010000013.1, from coordinate 282,637 downwards.
GGTGAGTTTCTGGCCGGGGGTGCGCATGGCGGTGATTCGTACTTCCCTACGAGCACGAAGGCGGTAACGAGCGCCAGCAGCTTTGCCTATGCGGTAGGTGGCGGGTTCGATTGGAACTGGAGCGAGAGATTTGGCGTGCGGGTGTTTGATGCGCGCTTCCTGCATACGTCCCTGCCGAATGGAGCGAACGGAACGCAGCGGCAACTGCAGATTACGTCGGGTCTGGTGATGCATTTCGGCGGGTCAAGGCCAGCGCAGCATTTCGAACGGATAGCGACGGCGAAGCGACCGAAAAAGCTATCACTGCAATGCTCGACGATTAACCAGCTGGTGGCAGCGGGGCAGTCTGTTCACATTTCAGCGGAGCCTTCAGTCGATCCGGACCTGTTCCCGCTCAGTTATGACTGGACCACGAGCGGAGGGCATGTGCGAGGTTTCGGCAATGCGATTACGGTGGACACAGCGAGTTTGCGGCCCGGAACGTACGAAGTGGATGGACACGCTTTTTTGAATTCCGATCCTTCCAATGCTTCAAGCTGCAAGGTCGCGTTCCAGGTTACCAGAGCGAGCGAAGCACAAGACGAGATGATGATGACCAAGCTCGAGGCACCTCCTGGTGAAGGCGGAAGTGACCGCGCTATTCGCGATCACCTCCAGGATCTGTTCTTCAACTACGATCAATCTGATTTGCGACCCGATGCGGCCAACGCAGTGGTTGACGATGCCGCCTACCTGGTTTCGCATCCGGAGGTCAAACTCACAATCGCTGGATATGCCGACGAGCGCGGTTCGGCTGAATACAACATTGCACTTGGCATGCAAAGGGCAGTTGCCACTCGCGACGCGCTCGTCGCTGGGGGTGTAGCTGTCGAAAGGATTCAAGTCATCAGTTACGGAAAGGAACGGTCTTTCTGCTCGGATGACACTGATGATTGTTATCAGCAAAATCGACGCGCCCAACTCGTTCCGGGAGGAAAATAAGCCATAAATCGCGGTTAACCGCGTCACGCTTTGAAACTCGGGGGCTGTCTGGTGAACCACTCAAACACACTAGCAGCCCTAAATTCCCGATGACTGCAGAGGTAACTGCTTCCTCCTGAGTCAGGCATAGGGGTAATCCCTATGAAGGAATTGAGGCGAGACTATGTTCGCTATATCACTTTGTGTCAATTTAATGCTACTTTGATTCCGCAGCATTCTTGAGGAATGTCAACGAGCCGTCATCAAAGAGTGAGGAAAGTGAGTTCGAGGACCGGCAATATGACTAAAGGAAACAACAAGCCAGGAAGCTTCCCCCTTCGTCTCCCGTTTTCGATTCGCCGCCAGGCAAATGATCTAGCTCAAAAGGATGGTCTTTCGCTAAATCAATTCATAAGTCTCGCAGTTGCAGAGAAGATAACTCGGCTGGAACAGTGGTCCTGGGTCGATCGGATCGGCAACCTGGAGATGCACGGATCAGTCAACTACCGCGAGCTTCCCGGAGAGGACTAGGCGGACGACTGAACCGCAGGTGGAGAATGGGCCCGTCGTCCCTGAAGCCTGCGATGAGTTTATCGATTATTTCAGATCTCAGGAAAGCTAATGCCGGCGCATGTTCAGCACCGTCGCTGTCCGCTTCTCAGTACATATGGGCGAACAAATACGGCACGCAGGTGCATGCGCTGCGGGCGACATCACGGGTGATATCGCGATGGTGCAAGATTACGAGTTAGTTGAAGTGATATCTCAGATGATACTAGTGAATTTGATGATATCGAGACGGAGTTATAAGGGTTTTCCTGATAACCAAAGATAACGCATCTTGCAGAGATGTTTAGAGTTACCACTTATCTATCCTGACACCTATGTCGTATTTGAAAAGTAAGTGCGTCATGTGATTCTTGTTTTAGCGATTCCTGCGAATCGTGTTCATATTCCCCATTCCGTATCTTGATCTGAATTGTTGGAAGTGTTGAAACCCTGGAACGGGAAGTTAGATCCGTCAGATGGGTTTCTGAGAAGCAGTCAGGGAATACGGAAAGGAGAAGAATCTCCACAATTGTCGAACCGTTCTTTGAGCTCACGTTTTCCAGTTTAGTGAAGATATGAGAGTGAGCGGTCACCCAGGAGATTCAACCAGACCACTATGAAGAGCATTCGAATCTTTGAGGAGGAGAGCGGAGCGATTCTCGCGGTCACGGCGCTGTGTCTCGTACTATTTCTCTCGATTCTTGGGTTCGGCGTGGATGTGGGGCACTTGCTCTTCGTCAAGCGAACCATGCAGAACGCTGTGGATGCCGCCGCGCTTGCTGCGGCGCTAGAGGCACGAACGTGTAATGGAACCTCTGCTTGCGGAGCGATGCAGGCTGCCGCCGAAAATGCGCTCACCGAGAATGGATTTACTGCGACGACCGTACTTACCAATTGCACCGGGACCGCGGGAGCAGGCGTTACTTTGACTGTCAACAATCCGCCCTGTGCCATATCGAGCGATCCCAACAAGGGGAAAACAAACTATGCGGAAACGATGATATCCGAACCCGTTCCGACTTACTTTGCAAGCTTGATGGGGCTTCACAGTGTCACGATAACTACGAGGGCCGAGGCGGCTCGTGGACTCAGCGGCCCGTGTATCTACGCTCTCAACCCGACAGGGCCTGCGATTACCATTGTGGCTGGAATCATCGTAAAGTCCCGCTGCCCGATCGTGGATGAATCGACGTCCACTAATGCGCTGTCCTGTGTGATTGGGGCTTTTCTGTATGCACCACGAATCAGCGTTTCGGGAGGGTCGCAGAGCCTTCTGTGCCTAGCTGCATCCCAGCCCGAAACCTACGTGCCTGCGCCTGTTCCTGCGGATCCTCTTGCATACCTGCCTGCGCCCTCGACTGCGAACAATGCTTGTGGGACGAGTACCTCCTCGCCGTATACCGGATCGTCGTCTCCGGTGAACATTACGCTGGGTGGAAATGTTGTTTTCAACCCTGGCGTTTACTGTGGCGGTATTTCAATTACCGCCGCACTCCTGTCCAGCATCAAGTTCAATCCAGGCACATATATTCTTAAGGACCATGCGGGGATATTGGGAATAACCCAAGGCGGTCTGAACATAACGCTTAATGAATTGACTTCGATAACGGGAACCGGTGTGACGTTCTATAACGAGGGGACGCAAGGGAGCCTCATGGTTGTCGAGCCGGTGTCAGGGGGATCACTGCTCAGTCTTAGCAATGTATCGTTGTCAGCCCCGACGACGGGGACCTACGCGGGGATATTGTTCTTCCAGGCGCACGGATCTACCCCAACGGCCGTATTCGTGGCGAACCTGATTGACAATAGCAAGCTCGAAGGGGCGATTTATCTGCCTGATGGCGATGTGAGCTACGGAGTTAGCGCCATCTCATCGGCATACAACATTCTGGTTGCAAAGGATATTCATTTGAATGTAGCGGTGGGAAGTGTGTTCGGCAACGACTACTCATCGTTGCCGGATGGATCACCGCTCAATGGCAACAACGTGTCTCTCGTGCAATGAACGTGAGCAAAAAAGTGTATGGAGCAACAGATGAAAGGCTTTAGATCATTTTGCCGGCGCAGCTGTGAGAGCGAGGGTTCGAGCTTCGTCGAGCTAGCGATTGTGCTTCCCATCTTTTTATTGATGTTTGTGCCGGCGGTCGATATTGGAAGGGCTCTCTATGCGGCAATCGAGGTCTCATCGGCGGCTGAAGCAGGTGCAACCTACGGCGTGCAAAATCCTGGCGATATTGCCGGGATGGAGAGCGCGTCCATAGGTGGCGCATCGAACCTCTCGGGAGTCACGGCTACGGCAACGTACGGTTGCGAGTGTTCCGATGGCAGTTCGGCGGTTGCGCTTTGCACTTCGACACCGACCTGTACATACAACTATGTGACTTACATCGATGTGGTTGCTACGGCTCCCTATGTGACGACCTTCAAGTACCCGGGGCTTCCATCGTCCACGAACATTACCCGCGAGACAAGGATGCGGGTTGGCGGTGACTGAGATGAAGACGGGTCGGGAGGCGCCCTCAACTAAAACTCGAGCGTACGAGATGGAAGCGCCGATCGATCTCCTGGTTCGTCTCGCACTCGATGATGGCGGCAGCGAGATCGTGGAATTCGCCTTCAGCATTTGCGTGTGGATGATGGGAGCCTTTCTCGTCATGTATGGTTCCTTTGCTCTTTATGCTGCGCACTTCGTCGCAAACGCGGCAGATGAGGCAGCTCGTTTTGCGATTGTGCGCGGCTCGAGCTGGAATGGCGCGTCGTGCTCGTCGAACTTGCTGGACTGCACGGCATCGAGCACGGACATTCGGAACTATGTTGTGAGGATGCTGCCTCCGGGGCTTTCATCGTCGAATCTCACGGTGTCGACTTCGTGGCCCGGTACAACCTCAACGGGCGGGACATGCGACTCGGAAGACGGGGCTAATAGCCCCAATTGTCTTGTGAAGGTTACAGTTGGATATAGTTTCAAGTTTCCGTTGCCATTCTTTGCCCAGAGCGCCCTGCCCCTGTCGAGCAGCTCGTCGATGACGATATTTCAGTAGTATTTGCGAGCGGTCGGTCTGGACATGTGCGCTCAGAAAGCAGCATTCATGAGCTTTGGAAACGCTTCCGGGGTCCTATCGCTTGTTCACTCACCGGGCAAGTGAGGGAAACCGAGAAATTGAAGCTTTGGGATAGCGTTTACTTAACTCCTTTCGAGCCGAAAGTTGAGCTATCAAGAACGCTGTGAAGCAGCAATTCAAATTCCTATTGACACTGATCTTGCCGCTGAATAATATTGCCGTCCGAACCAGTAAAGCGTTTTAGCCTGCTGCCAACTGGCCTCAGCTGCTTCCCCGGGTCCCCGAAGACTGAGTCCAGATCTGATCACTTGTCGTTTGAATGCTGGAGGCTTCCCTAGCGATTCGTCTGGAATTTCGAAACGAATTCGGGTCCTGAAACGCGGGACGGACAGTAGTTTCGTCCCAACTTGTTCACTTGCAACCCGGGATATGCAAATCGCTCAGAGCGGCGACTCAAGTCAGGTCGTCTCGAGCGCAGAAAAAGCGGGATTAACACCGCGGCGCAATGTGAGTGGCTCCAATCGCACTTGGACGCGGCGCCATAAGAAATGGAAAACCAACTTTCAATGGAGAGTGATGCATGAAAGTGACTCTAGCGACACTTGCGAAATACAGACTATTTCTGTTTTCGCTCGTTCTGCTTCTCACCAGCTTGGCAGGACAAGCCCAGCAGAATTCAACAATAACGGGGACGGTTCTTGACAAGAATGGAGCACTAGTTCCGGGAGCGGAAGTAACGCTCACGCAACAGCAGACGGGCTTCGTTTCCAAGGCCATCAGCAATGACAGCGGCAACTTCACATTCAATGGCTTGAATGTTGGAACCTATGATCTCAAAGCAACAGCAAAGGGCTTTGATGCTTATGTCGAAAAGGGAATCGTCGTAAACGTCTCGCAGACGACCCGTGTCGACGCCACACTGACTGTCGGCAGCGTGGACCAAACTGTAACTGTGCAATCGGACGTTCTAACCGTGCAAACGGATTCGAACGTAGTGAGCACACTTGTCAGCGAAGAGCAAATCACTGAAATTGCGACGGAGAACCGGAATTTTGCATCGCTGGTGGCGCTTGGACTCGGCGTCAGCTCGACTCTTCCGGATAACAATACGCCAACTTCCGTCGGCGCAAGCTCAAACATCAGCGTGAATGGTCTTCGCCAGAGCCACAACATCTGGTTGATCGACGGTGGCGAAGCGGATGACCGCGGCGGCGCCGGCGGCATCAGCATTCTGCCATCGCAGGATGCCATCGCCCAGATGGAAACTCTTACCTCCAACTATCCGCCGGACTACGGCATCTCCTCTGGCGCCACGATCAGTCTCTCTCTCAAGAGCGGCACACAGAGTTTTCACGGCGAAGCATGGGAGTTCAACCGCAACACCGCTTTCAACGCAAATAGCTTCCAGAACAAGAATACGTCTGGAACCCCTACGGCCCGCGCGAAGCTGAACTACAATATTTTTGGCGTGAATGCGGGCGGCCCGCTTTTCATCCCTGGTCTCTACAACAAAGACAGGAAGAAGACTTTCTTCTTCTGGAATGAAGAATGGCGCAAGCTGATCCAGGGCAACCCCCCGAACCTGCAAAATGACTTGCCTGCAGCAGACTTCCCGACGGCGGGTCAAAACCTGGCGTACGTCTCGCCTAAATTCGCCAAGACACCTGTTGTTCTGACTGTGCCAACCGTCGGCGATCCCGCATGGGCGGCGAAATTAGCGGCCAATTGCCCAACCTGTGTACAAGGCCAGCCTTTTCCCGGTGGTGTGATTCCGGCAGGCTTGTTTGATGCCAACGCAGTGGCGTACCTCGGCTCCGGAATTGTTCCCAAGCCGAACACGGCCAACGATCAGTTCCTGGGCCAAGCAAGTCTCCCGATCAACGTGCGCGACGATGTTGTGCGCGTGGATCATCGCGTCAACGACAAGTACCAAATCCTGGCCCACTACCTGCACGACTCCGTTTCGCAGGCATTCCCTGCGCCGATGGTAGGTTGGTCCACGGGCAGCTGGCCAACAATCACCAGTACCCTTAACAACCCGTCAAACAGCGGCGCTGTCAAGCTGACAGCGACCATCAGTCCCACCTTGCTGGTTGAAGCAAGCATGAACTACGACGGCAATATCATCGACATCGTGAACAGCCCGTCGGGTAACTTGCCTTCCGGCTTCTCAGTCAACAAGTTCTTCAGCAACGGCGCCAAGGCCGCACCGAGCATGCAGTGGAACGGCGTCTATGGCGGCGTTCAGGAAAATCCGGGTTCGGCGCCCTGGCACAACGCAGCCCAGGACCTCGAGCCCAAGGTGGACGTCTCGTACACCATGGGCAAGCACGCCATGAAGTTTGGCGCCAGCTACAACCGCTACACCAAAAACCAGAAGCTCTTCCTCAACGCAGAAGGAAGCTACGCGTTCTCTGGTGCAACGGGCGACTCCTTCATGGACATGCTGCTTGGCTTGTCCTCCAGCTACTCCGAGTCGCAGGCTGCTCCGATCCGTCATTACGTGAACCAGACCCCATCGGTCTATGCGATGGATACGTGGAAGGTAACTCCCAGGCTGAGCCTGCAACTTGGTCTTCGTTACGATGCGCTGCCACAGGCATGGGAACGCAACAACCAGGTGGCTACCTTCGACCCGAGCCTTTACCTGAGCGTCCAGTCTCCTACGTGGCTGGCCAGCGGATCCCAGTTGTCAACAGGACCCGGATTCCAGGTCGTCAATGGAAGCCCGTTCTACTTGAACGGCGTACGGTTGGCCGGAAAGAATGGCACGCCCAGGGCTCTGGTGAGGAACGACTACAACAGCTTGCAACCGCGTGTTGGATTCTCTGAAGACCTCTTCGGCAACGGCAAGACCGTGTTGCGTGGCGGCTTCGGCACGTTCTACGAACGCATGCAGGGCAACGTCATTTACAACGCGGCGACGGCTGCTCCGTTTGCAAACACACCATCCGCAAGCAACGTGTATCTGAGCGATCCGCACACAAGCTACGTTTCAGGACTCGCAGCGGCGACACCGTTTTTTGCGCAAGGAAGTGAATCCATCTCGCAGAACTTCCCGCCGCCTGCGGTGGCCCAGTTCAGCCTCGGTGTTCAGAACCAATTGGCCCCATCGGTCATCCTGGTGGTTCAGTATGTCGGCAATTTAGCCTGGCATCAGAACGAAGACCGCAACATCAACAACTATTCACTGAATACTCCGTTGGGCCCGTGCCCACCCTCGTGCGGCAACAATCAGTCGTTCGATGTAACGGGAGGCCCCGTCAACGATTACCTGAAGTACACACGTGCGAACGCTGGAGACCCGAACAACCATTCAGGGACGAATCCGGGAGGAACAAATATTCCGATTCCTGACCAGATGCGTGTTTACGATGGTTTTGGGGGCATCCTCGATCAGGAGAACAATTCCAACGGCAACTACAACGGATTCCAGACCGGACTCCGCATCCAGAACCGCTGGGGCCTGAGCGGCGAAGTCGACTACACCTATTCGCACGAAGTCGACATCACCAGCCAGGATGACGCGACCGTTGCTAACCCCTACAACTTGAAATACGACAAGGGCTCGGGAATCTTTGACCGGCGCCACATCCTGAGCATGAACTACATCTATAAGTTACCCATCTTCAAAGCATCGGGTCTCACTCACTCGGTTCTTGGTGGTTGGGAGCTTGCGGGTACCATCATCGATGAGACCGGTGTACCCACCATTCCGGCCATGTCGCTCAACTACGACACGATCGGCCTCGGCGGAGGCTACACCAACCGTCCCAGCGCATCCGGAAAAGTGAAGAAGCTGGGAGGCGTCAAGAATGCCTTTGACACATCCGTATTCAGTTTCCCAACTCCGGCATGGGCAGGCGGCCCCAACCAGGGCTTTGGAAGCTCAGGCAGGGATGCGATCCCCGGACCAAACCGTGTGAACTTTACGACTTCGCTCTATAAGTCGTTTGCGATAACGGAAAGGGCCCGGTTCGAGTTCCGTGCAGAATCGTTCAACACCTTCAACCATGCCGAGCCCAATGGCGTAGGCAACTCACTGGGCAACTCAAACTTTGGAACGGTCACCTCGTTCTATGATCCACGCGCAATGGAATTCGGCGGCAAGTTCATCTTCTGACGAAAACCAGACCACCAAAGCGCGGCAGGTTATCCTGCCGCGCTTTGCATTTTGCGCGTAAATTTAAAGGATGAATTCGATTCGCCTGTGATGTCGATGGGAGCCAGAACCTGCTTCAAACTTGCATTCGTCAGCTTCGCCGCGATGGCAGTTACCGTCCTGCCTGCACTCTTGGCGCAGGAACAGGATCGCACGCAACTTCGCTCGAATGCCATGGCTTTCGAACAGCGGGGGCTGAATGCTGAAGCGGAGCAAATCTGGAGCGCTATTGCCAAGGCCGATCCGGGAGATGCGGAAGCATTTGCACATCTTGGATTACTTGAGGCTCGTCAGGAACACTTCGAATCTGCGATTGACGATTATCGCAGGGCGATAGCGATTAATCCGGATCTGCCGGGTTTGCAGATGAACCTCGGGCTGACGTTGTTCAAGGTTGCTCAATTTCCAGAAGCGATCAAATCGTTCTCGTCCGAGATAAAGAAGCACCCCGGCGATCTTCGCCTTACCATTCTGCTGGGTATGGCGCACTATGGAATGAAGGACTACCTGGTGGCAATCCCGTATTTGAAACGAGCGACTGAGAGCGATCGCAATAGTATTCCGCTGCGATTGGCTCTTTCGCACAGCTGCATTCGGAGCAAGCAGTATCACTGCGTTCTCGATATGCAGAAGGAGATTCTTGTGTTGAAGCCCGATTCAGCGGAGGCGGACATGCTGGCTGCCGAAGCGCTCGACCAAATGGGAGACAGCGCAGGGGCGATCAAGGAATTGCAGGCCGCCGTGGCAGCGAATCCCAATCAGCCGAACGTGCATTTTGGTATCGGTTATCTCCTCTGGACCGAGAACAATTGGTCTGAAGCGGCTAATCAATTCCAGTTGGAACTTCAGATCGATCCTGGACATCCGAAAGCCAGCATCTACCTTGCCGATTCGTGGGTTGAGCAGGGCGAGTTCGCAAAAGCACTTCCGGAATTGGAGAAGCTCGTTGCCAGCAATAAGACAGAACCAATTGTTCATCTTGATCTAGGCATTATCTACGGTCACAACGGACGGACTGACGACGCGATTCAAGAACTTAAGTTGGCAGAGCAAATTAATCCCGAGGATCTGAAATTCCACGTTCAGATCGCCAAGCTATATGAGTCCGTTGGAAAACGAGAGGAAGCGAATGCTGAACTTGAAAGGGCCAGGAGATTGCCGCTGCCGAGTCATGTATCTCTCGAGGAAATCATCGACGCTATTGAGTCTCCAACTCCTTGATGGATTTGTAAAACAGGCGACACAAGTCGCATTTTAAGGATGATCGGCTTTGCGTCCATTCGCGGGTAGCCGGACGTCAGCATAGACTTTTATCCAATGGTTGCGCATCTTGGCGTGTACCACCTGACCTGCTGTTTGAGATACGATCACGTTGGTTTCTTCGATCGGCATATGACAGTCAATGCATTTGTTCATAATCTCGTGACCGATTCTTTTGGACATACGGCAACTTTGCCAGTTATGGCAGGTGAGGCATTTAGCCGAATAGGATTCGAGTGACTGACCGGTAGTGTGGACGTCGTGGCAAGTCGAACAACTCATCTTCTCCGATGATCGATAGCATTTACTACGCTGAAGCAAGCCTACTTGATTGCCATGTACATCCGGATGTTCTACATCGGGAGAAGGAAGCTGCTTGAAATACTCCTTCAACGGATGCCCTGGAATGTAGGAGAACGCCGGCGCCAGACCTTCCCGCTGAATCCCGTTATGACATTCAGCGCACAGATCAACCTGCAGGTCGCGCGAAAACTTTGCCGGGTTCAGGATTGACAACTCTTTTGCAGTGGTGGCGGAGTGCATTTCCTGTTGAGCATGATTCGCTCCCGGACCGTGACAGCTTTCACACGAGATGCCCGGTACCAGGGTTTTCCGATCATATTGATTAGTTGCCGGGTCGGTGGAAAGGGCTCGAATATACGTCGCGTGACACTCAAGGCACGCCGGATTTACCGGGCGCGAAAAATCCGCGGTGCCATCGATATAGCCGGGACTATTGATCCAACGATGTCCGTCGCTCCAATAACTGACCGGTAATTCGAAGAGTCGATCGCCTTGCCAGTACAGGTAAGTCTGACCTCGAACTCCGGAACCTGTCACAAGATTGATGCATTCAGATCTTCGGTAAATATCAGAGCCCCACCCGCTCTGGGCAGTCTCGGAGAGACACTCCTTTTTCGACTCCATATGAAACTGAAGTCCCGGTTCGGCAGACTGCGCTGAGTCAACAATGACCAACGAATTGGAACCGCTCTGAAATGATCCAAGAACCGACTTGAACGTGGGAAGCTGGGACGTCAGGTGATGGGGAGTTTGCTGGTAGTTTTGAGCCACACCTCTGTGACACTTCTGGCAGCTCGCATCGCCAACATAGCCAGTTCGATCTGTTCCCGACTGGTCTTCTTTCGGAGAAGCAATGGCAACCGCTGATCGCAGGAAAAGGAATCCAGCCAAAATGAGAAGAACGGCGATTCTGGCTCGGAACATTCTGTGCGGCCCCCATTTAATGATATTGAGTACCGCAAGAATATCGCGCCACTAATTCTGATTCCTGGCAGCCGCAGCTGCTTCCTGATTCATTCGTACCTTGAGGCTCCGGGCCAGCTTCTCGATCTCTTGAGCCTTTTTGAGCACGGTGAGGGAGAGACTTTCCTTGTAGGTTTTGGCCACTTCAGCTCGAAGTTCGGCGGACAGCTGGTATAGCTTTTTTATATCGACCTCAATCTGGGCCTGTCTTATTTCTTCGGGTGAGGCGGAGGGGGGAAGTTCCGGATTTGAGTCAACTGTTGGGGTCGGATTTGGCGCAGGGGCGCTTGGACCCGCTTGAGGTTTCTGCGCGGTTGAAGTGGGGTTGGCTGGATTGGACTGGGAGGGCGCAGGGACCGAAGACACCAATGACAGGAGTACAAAGAAGAGGGTCGAGTGGATCAGCTTCCGGCTTGTACGAGACCTCGACATGGATGATTCCTCAGACGGCAACAGCAAAACAGGTCCGGACGAAGGCGGAAAGACACCGCTAGTGGACTTTCATTTTTTCCTGCACGCTCTGCGCAAGCTTTTCGATCTTTCCAACCTTGACAGCGTTGGCGGGCGTAGCGATGGCTCTCTTGTCGGTCAGAATCTGTTCCTGCAACTGTTGAGCCAGCAATAATATCTGGTTGGATTCGAGCCAGATTTCTCGAGCACGAAGCTGGTTTTGGATGGAGATTACATCGTTCTTCTTCTGATCCGCCGGATTATCGCTATATTCCTGAGTCAAGTCGGGCGGACGAGGAGTCGGATTTGGGATGGTCACATGAGGAGGGGGTGAGTTCTGCCCAAAGGCTGATGCGGCGCCTAGAATAAGGCTCAAAAGAGAGCAGCTTATTGCGCCGGCACCTGCGGATGAACCTCGCATAAATCTCCACTCAATCAAGTGCAATATAAACAGAGATTCGCTTTCTCGGTCCAGACATTTCTTGGATCTAAGGCGCCGGTGTGGCGAAGGGATAGGCGCCCTTCTTCGCGCGCGTCAACCGCCTTCGTGGCGGGACCGACCCGCTGAGAGTCCGGCAGAGAACTTTCCCTATTTGAGCCGTTCGAAGATGTGGCATGATTGCACCGGAGGTATCCTGTGTACAAAATTCGATATTTCATCTTTGCCGCGATGGCAATTGCTCCACTGACTCTGCTCGGACAGGAGAAGCCGCAGACGCCGGCAGCTCCGCCCGCAAATCCAATAACCTTGAGCGAAAAAGGTCTCTACTCCTTCCTGAGCAGTGCGGTTGTCCGCGCGGCTCAGAAAATGCCTGAAGAAAACTATTCGTTCAAGCCGACACCGGAGGTTCGCAGTTTTGGCCAGCTGGTGGGCCACGTGGCCGACGCCAACTACATGTTCTGCTCGCAGGCTACCGGTGATGCGAATCCGTCGAAGGACATCGAGAAAACCAAGACGACCAAAGCTGATCTCGTCGCCGCGGTCAAAGACGCAGTTGCATACTGCACCAAGTCTTTCGACAGCATGACGGATGCCAAGGGTAGTGAAATGGTGAAGCTCTTCAACTTCAACCTGGCAAGGATCACTTTGTTCTCGCTGAATACGGCTCACACAGATGAGCACTATGGAAACATGGTCACCTATATGCGGCTGAAAGGGATTGTGCCGCCGACCAGCGAAAGCGCACCTGCGCAAGCACCAAAGCCGACTCAATAGGGGCAGATAACAATCTCGACGGCAAATGTCCGCCGGGTGGCAACCACGTCGGACACGGCAGGTTGTGAGTCTGCCGTGCCCGATACGATCTCTACTCCTTATCGGGTCCAGATTTAGGTTCTGGATTAACGGCGGGAATGTTCCGGTCGCGCACAAGCTTATTGAATTCCGGAATTCCTTTCGTGTCGATTTCGTGCAGGTGGTCGATTTCCACCTGTAACTTGCCGGAAAGTTGATCGAAGACCGCTTGCGCCTGGGACGTCGGTGCAACATCCGTCATGTCGACGCCGCCGCCTACCGAAGCAATCTTGTTGTTGAGCCTGATCGGGAAGTTGAGCGCGTCTTCGCCCGCCTTGAGCTTGGTCTGGTAGATGTTTTCTTCAATGGCCGTGAGTTGATCTGTCAGTTTTTTGGCGCTGGCACTGACCTCGCCGTCTGATGCCTTGAGATAGGGCTTGAGTTGGTCCTTCATGGCACGAATGCGAACAACGCTACTGTTTGCATCCGTGATCCGATCACGAACCTTCAGGCCGAAAGCCAACTGCTCCTCAAACTGCTCTGGAGTCGTCGGAGTTCGTGGATCCTTTACGATCGAGAATTTTTCCGACTCCGTCTTACCGTCAACGACCAGTTCGACTTTGTACTCTCCCGGAATGGCCCTGGGACCATCCAGCCTTCCGTCCCACATGAGAAGGCCGGGGAAGCCGGTGGACTTCTCATAGCGAAGGTCCCAGACATAGCGATTCAACCCGTCCTTGGCCGGAGCGAGGGTGTTGTTGCGCGGTCTCTCTTCCTCCGGATCTTCGGCTTCGTCCGCATGAGCCGGGGGCTTGCTCGAAACCTCCCGAACCAGCTTCCCGGATGTGGTAAGGAAGCGCAGTTTCAGCTCTCCCTTGGGCTTTTCCTTGAGGAAGTAATAGATTGATGCGCCGTCGGCCGGGTTTTCTCCCGCCAAGGGATTTCTGCGCCGTCCGCCGAAACCGCCGCCTGCAATTCGGATTGCAGGTTTCACCGGGAAAAGCTTTGAAGGCTCGTTGTGCTGGAATTTGGACGGTTCGAGCGAACGCACCAGTGGCATGTCGTCGAGCACATAGAACCCGCGGCCCTGCGTGGCGATGACCATCTCGTCGTCACGCTTCTGGAAGGCGATGTCTGTCACCGGCACCGCAGGCAGATTGAGTTGGAAGGGAAGCCATTTTTCGCCGTCATCGTAAGAGATGTAGAGATGCGATTCGGTTCCAGCAAACACCAGTCCTTTCTGGTTTGGATCGGGGCGGATAGTGCGCGTGAAGTCGTTATCGGGAATCCCGGTAACGATCTTCTTCCAGGTTTTGCCGTAGTCGCTCGTCTTCCACAGGAAGGGATGGAAGTCATCGGAGAGATACATGGTGGCGGCCACGTAGGCTGTACCGGCATCGAAGGGAGAAGCCGCGATGCAGTTGATGCGTATCCACTCGGGAGCATCTTTGGGAGTGACATTCTGCCAGTTTTTGCCGTCATCAGTTGTCACATGTACAAGGCCGTCGTCGGAGCCAACCCAAATCACACCCGCCTTCACCGCAGACTCATCGACCGTAAAGATCGTGTCGTAGTATTCGACGGCAGTGTTGTCCTTGGTGATTGGACCACCCGACGGTCCCTGCTTGGTCTTGTCGTTGCGGGTGAGGTCGGGGCTCATCTCTGTCCAGTGCTGGCCTTCATCTGTAGAAGCCAGCAGGATATTGCTGCCGGCGTAGAGCCGCTTGGGATTGTTCGGCGAAAACAGCAGCGGGAAGCTCCACTGGAAGCGGTACTTCATCGCTTCCACGCCCGATCCCATGGGGTTGTCTGGCCACGCGTTGACGTCGCGCATGGAGCCTGTTTTGGTGTCGAACCGGGTGAGTAATCCATCGTAAGACCCGGCGTACACGAAGTTGGAGTCGGTAGGATCGGGAGCGATCCATCCGCTCTCCCCCCGCCCACATCGTGCCAGTCGCGCTCCGTGATCGCGCCGTCATTGCTACGGCTCAAGGTGCCAACGGTGGAATTGTCCTGTTGAGCGCCATAAATGTGATACGGAAAGTCGTTGTCCAGGGCTACGCGATAGAACTGCCCAGTAGGCTGGTTGTCTTCAGTGCTCCAACTCTTGCCGCCGTCAAAGCTGATCTGTGCTCCACCGTCGCTGGACTCGATAAAGCGATTGGGGTCTTCCGGCGCAATCCACATATCGTGGTTGTCGCCATGCTGGTTGCGAATACCGGTAAATGTCTTGCCACCGTCGGTTGAGCGAAAGAAGGAGGTGTTGACGGCGTAGACGGTGTTCTCATTTTTGGGATCGGCAAAGACCTGCGAGTAGTACCAGGCGCGTTGCTTGATCGAGTTATCCCCGTTCATCTTCGTCCACGTCGCTCCCGCGTCATCGGAGCGGAATATGCCTCCCTCCTGCGCCTCAATCAGAGCCCACACCCGGTCAGGGTTAGCTGGCGAAACGGTGACGCCAATACGTCCGAGAACACCCTTGGGAAGGCCTGGATTGTGTGTCAGCTCCTTCCAGGTATCGCCACCGTCGGTCGACTTAAAGATGCCACCGTCGGGACCGCCGCTCTCGAACGTCCATGGCTTGCGCACTACCTGCCAGATTGCTGCATATAGAATGCGCGCATTTGCCGGATCCATCGCGAGGTCGATCGCGCCAGCCTTGTCGCTCTTGAAGAAAACCTTCTGCCAGGTCTTGCCCCCGTCTTTGGAGCGAAAGACGCCTCGCTCCGGGTTGGGTCCCGCCATGTGGCCAAGAGCGGCCACATACACGAGATCGGGGTTGGTCGGATCAATGCGAATCTGGCCGATCTGCTGGGTGTCTTCAAGACCTACGTGGGTCCAGGTCTTGCCCGCATCGACCGACTTGTAAACCCCGTCGCCACGGGAGGCGTTGCCGCGGATTGCACTTTCACCGGTGCCCACGTAGATCACATTGTGATCGGAGGACGCGACTGCAATCGATCCGATGGAACCGAAATTGATCTGCCCATCCGTGATTGGTTCCCATGTGTGGCCGCCGTTGGTCGTCTTGAAGACGCCGCCGCCTGTGCCGCCGAAGTAGTAGACCATGGGCTCACCGGGAACGCCGGTTACAGCGTCGACACGGCCGCCGCGAAAGGGGCCGATCTGGCGGAACTTGACAGCGGAAAAACCGTCGCCCAGCCAGGATGACTTTGTGGGTTGTTGTTGCTGGGCGAAAGAGGCATGGGCAAGGCCGACGCAAACACCGGCAATTGCACCGAATCGCGCGAACGCTCGCGGAGAAGTGATGGAATTCAAACTCAAAAAACGAGACATGGCTGGGCTCCAGGATCGAATTCTTCAGACGTTTCAGGCTGGCATTGAGGTTGGAGGGGAAAACAATATAAAGATACATTCGCCAAGCGCATTGTGCGCAGAATTTATCCACGCCGTGTTGCGAACCGTTCTTATGGAACACACGGCAACGGAAAACAACCGGCGATGTTTATACTAGTCGATACAATTTGGATCGATTTCAAAGCACGCCATCGGCCGAGTCAAATCGCGCCGTAATCCTCTACGGCAAGTTTCTAATACATGACTCTGCTGGATTTTTGCGCATATCTCGGACTAGGAGCCACGGGAGCGGCCGCTCTCAATCTCCTGATCGGCCTGCTCATTTCGTTGCGCTACAGTCCTGTGCGGTATTGGCCGCATCTGCGCCTGAATCTCTTTGGCTTGCATCAGTGGACGGCATATGCCACGGTTGCGCTGACTCTGAGCCATCCGCTTGTGCTGCTTTTTCTCGATAAGCCGCGCTTCCGTGTCTTCGACATCCTTGTGCCCATCCATTCGCCCCTGCAGCCGCTCGTCAATGTTGCCGGAGCCGTTGCCCTCTATCTGCTGCTCATCGTCTTTCTGACTTCGCTTCTGCGCTCCCGTATTGGGCGTCCGCTCTGGAGGCGATTGCACTACCTGGTCTTTCCGGCAGCAATTCTCCTCTTTGTGCACAGCATCCTCACCGACCCGGACCTGAAGGACGGTCACCCTGATCTTCTTGATGGCGGGAAAGTCTTCGTTGAAATCGCCGCTTTGCTCTGCTTCGTCGCAACCGCGTTGCGAATCAGGCTGCGCGGCAAGGGGTTGCGGACCGTTGTTCCATCTTCTAAAGCTGCGCCCGTTCTTTCGAACCCCAAAACCTAGACGTGTCTTTGACCCTCCCGACGGATGTCAGGGCGGGACAGACCGCACTTGAGTTAAAGTTGAGCCCATGGGTATGTTTTGCGCAGTCGGCGGAATCGACGTTGAGCTTGGGTCGCCGCAGTTGAAGGAGTTGCTTGCGGAGAGCCTTGTGAAACTTGGGCGGCGCGAGCGAGTCCTTGCTGTGCCACCAGACATTACACGGCTGCATTCGCAAGCCGGTGTCCTGACGTGCGCGGCCCGGGATCTTCTGGGCGATCGCCTGAAGGCGATCCTGCCGGCGATTGGGACACATGCTGCAATGACGCCGGAACAGATGGACTACATGTTTCCAGGTGTGCCGCATGAGTTGTTTCACGTGCACAATTGGCGGACCGATGTGGAGACGCTGGGCGAGGTTCCGGCGGAGTTCATCCTGGCGCAGTCGGAGGGGAAGCTAAACGTTCCGTGGCAGGCGCAGACAAATCGGTTGATATCGCAGGGTGGGTTTGATCTGATCCTCTCAATCGGGCAGGTTGTGCCGCATGAAGTGATCGGGATGGCGAACTACAACAAGAACATCCTGATAGGCGCTGGCGGGCGACAGAGCATTAATCTTAGCCATTACCTGGGCGCGGTTTATGGGATGGAGCGCATCATGGGGCGCGCTGAGAATCCAGTGCGCGCGGTGCTGAATTATGCTTCAGATCTTTTCTTGCATGAGTTGCCGATCGTGTATGTGCAGACGGTGGTAGGGCGGCGGGTGGATGGCGGGTTGGCGGTGCGGGGACTGTTTATCGGGGACGATGTGGAGTGCTTCCATCGAGCGGCGGAACTGAGCCTTAGGGTCAACTTTGAGCTGGTCCCGGAGCCGATCAAAAAGGCCGTGGTGTATCTTGATCCGCACGAGTTTCATTCGACGTGGCTGGGAAACAAGGCTGTGTATCGCACGCGCATGGCGCTGGCCGATGGCGCGGAGTTGATCATTCTTGCGCCCGCGGTGCGGGAGTTTGGCGAAGACAAGTGCATCGATGGACTGATTCGCAAGTATGGATATCGCGGGACACCGGCGACCCTGGCGGCGGTGGAAGCGAACGACGATCTTGCGGCGGAGTTGAGCGCGGCAGCGCACCTGATTCATGGGTCGTCGGAAGGGCGGTTCACGATTACGTGGTGCCCTGGGCGGATGAGCCGAGAAGAGATTGAGGGTGTGGGTTTCAACTACGGCAATTATGCGGAGATGTCGGAGCAGTACAACCCGGACCGGTTATCGCATGGATACAACCGGCTCGATGGAGAGGAACTGTTTTTTGTTTCGAATCCGGGGCTGGGGTTGTGGGCGCATAAGTCGCGTCTATCGAACTAAAGCGGTATTGCAATGGTTCACTGTCGCCCGCGCGAGGTGAATTGAAGACTGATTTCAATGCGAGCTGGTACAGGTTGACCGTTGACCATCGCAGGTTTGAAGCGCCAGAGTCTCACGATTCCCGCGACCTGCTGCTCCCGGCCCGGTTGAGCCGCATCGAGGATTCGAAGGCTTGAGGGCATTCCATTCCGATCCACGAGGACAGAAACCTTGTAGTCGCCGAGGTCGAGAAGTCCGCGCGCAAATCTCATTTCGTCTGCTGATGGGGGAAAAGTATGCGGCTGCTTAACGTCGCCGCCGACCTTGTAGACAAGCGGATTCGGATCGTCGGGGGTCGCAGTTACGCCATTTCCGGAAACGAGGACGACCTGCTGCGGCGGATCAACTGGAGGCTTGAGTTCTTGTTCCGGTTCAGCGGCCAGATGGAGCACCATATGCTTCTGGCCATGCTCATCCTTTTCATTGCGGAGGCAGGTGCGCAGGGATACATCGAGCGACTCTGCTACAGCAACGGGGAGGCCGTTCAGGATGCCAGGCTTGAAGCGGTCGTCGGTGACATGTTTGAGCGCAAGAACATCGAGGTCGGTGCCGAGGGGTTGGAGAAAGAAGATATTACGAGGCTCGCCACTAGCATTGACAATGAGCGAGAAAGAGATCTTGCCCTGCTGATCACCGTTGCAATGGTCTGCGACAAACTGCTCTGGTGCAGTGTGAGGCAAAAGCTCCGGGGCGGTAATGCCGGGGCCGGCAGTGTAGATCTTGACAGGATCGCCTTCCGTAGGTGTCTGCGAGGTTTGCGTGATGAGGAGTGAGGGGGTGAGGAGGATTAGGAGCCAGGCGGGTTTCATGTTGGTTTGAGGAAGCAAGAGACACTGTATCACGCAGGGTGGGAACAGCGGAAAGAGCGAAAAGCTCGAGAAACAACTGCAGGTTCCTCCACTCCCTTCTCGCCATTACGGTCGGTCGGAATAACAGCGGATAGTAGATAAGACAGCATAGATTGAAGCAACAAGCAAAAGCAGATCCTTCGCTCACCACCCCCGAACTGAGGTGCGTTCGGGGACCCGTTCGCTCAGGATGACACGTTCAAATTAGGAATCTCAAATGACTTTCAATTCGCGGAGGAGGAAGGCGTAGTCGAAGGCGATCTCCTTCAAGTAGTCGTAGCGACCGCTGGCGCCGCCGTGGCCGGCTTCCATGTTGGTGACGAGGAGGAGCGGGTTTGAGTCGGTTTTGAGGGTGCGCAGTTTGGCCACGTATTTTGCAGGTTCCCAGTACATGACCTGGCTGTCATTGAGCGAGGTCTTGACTAACATGGCTGGATAACTTGCTGGCTTCAAGTTATCGTAGGGCGAGTAACTGAGCATGTAGCGGAAGTATTGTTCCTGGTTGGGGTCGCCCCACTCTTCGTATTCGGGGACGGTGAGAGGAAGAGACGCGTCGAGCATGGTGTTCATGACGTCGACGAAGGGGACGTGGGAGAGAACGGCGCGGAAGAGATCGGGGCGGAGGTTGGTGACGGCGCCCATAAGCAGTCCGCCGGCAGAGCCGCCCTCGATGGCGACGCGAGCGGGGTCGCCGTAGCCGTTGGCAGTGAGGTACTCTGTGGCGGCTATAAAGTCCGTGAAGGTGTTTCGTTTGACGAGCATTTTACCGGCGTCGTGCCAGGGCTTTCCGAGGTCGCCGCCGCCGCGGATGTGGGCGTAGGCGATGACGACGCCGCGATCGAGGAGCGAGAGCCGGTTGGAGTTGAAGCCGAGCGGGAGGGCGTAGCCATAGGAGCCGTAGCCGTAGACGTATAGAGGGTTCTTTTCCGCAGGGGCTAAAGCCCCTTCTTTATTAGGAGCTGCTTCGGCACGACTGAAGTCGTGCCCTGACTCATTGACGCTGCTTCGAGCACCCAGGAACTTGTCGCGGCGGTAGACGAGAGAGACGGGGACTTTCACGCCGTCGGGTGCGGTGGCGTGGATGCGCTCGCTGGCGTAGAGGGTGCGATCGAAGCCGCCGGGTACTTCCTGCTGTTTGAGCAGGGTGGATTCGCGGGTTTCGAGGTCGTATTCGTAGACGGAACCGGGAGTGACGAGGGACTGGTAGCCGTAGCGGAAGAGCTTCGTCTCCCAGATGCGGTTGATGCCGGGTGTGGCAGCGTAGGCGGGTTCGGGAAAAGCGATTTCGCCTGCGGGGTTGGCTTCGGGCGTTTCGTCCTGAAACTTCCAGAGGCGGAGGCGAGGCAGGCCGTCTTCGCGTTCGCAGGCGACGAAGAAGTTGGCGAAGAGGTCGACGTCCTCAAGCATGACCGTGTCGCGGTGGGGGATCTGTTCGACCCAGTTTTCACGCGAGGGCGCATCGACGGGCGCGGTGACGAGACGGAAATTGCGGCCGCGATCGTTGGTGCGGATGAACCATCGGCCGTTGCGATGATCGACGGAGTATTCGTGCTCGTCTTCGCGGGGACTGATGAGGGTGAACTCGCCGGTTGGCTGGTCGGCGGGGAGGACGCGGCACTCGGTGGTGGTGTGGCTGCCTGACTCGAGAACGATGTATTTGCCGTCGCGCGTGCGGCCCGCGCCGATGTTGAAGCGCTCGTCGTCGTCCTGGTACACGAGGACGTCGGAGGCGTGGGGCGCATGGAGGGTGTGGCGGAAGAGCTGGAACTGACGCTTCTGCTCTTCGTCTTCGACGGAGTAGAAGAGCGTTGTACTGTCGGCGGCCCAGGTCACGGAGCCTACCCGCTCGACTTGACCGGGTAGGGTTTCGCCGGATTCGAGATCCTTGATGTGGAGGGTGTACTGGCGGAAGCCGGTGAGGTCGACAGTGTAAGCGAGCCAGCGGCCGTCGTCGGAGATGTCGGTGGCGCCGATGGCGAAGAAGGCCTGACCTTCGGCGAGCTGGTTGCCGTCGAGGATGACTTGTTCGGGAGCGTCGGGGGCGGGGTGAGAGTTGCGGTCTCCCACCCTTGACAGCGATGAGGCTGCTGTCAAGGATGGGGCACCCAGCTTCAAGGATCTGTCATCCAGGAATGCACGCTTGCGGCAGAAGATGCTGTATTGCTTCCCCTCTTCGGTGCGGATGGTGTACCACCAGTCGCCTTCGCGGTAGGGGGCGGACTCGTCGGTCTGCTTGATGTGGCTGAGCATCTCGTTGTAGAGCTCATCGCGCAGGGAGGCGAGGTCGGCGGTGACGGCCTCGGCATAGGCATTTTCAGCATTGAGGTAGGCGGTGACTTCAGGGCTCTCCTTGTCGCGGAGCCAGGCGTAGTCGTCGCTGAGGGTGATGCCGTGGAGGACGGTTTCGTGGAGATCCTTGCGGGCGACGGGGGGGACAGAGCGTTCAGTCATAGCTTGTTCAAGTGTAGAGGAGAGCTTTCAGGGCGCACGGACTCGATCGAGTCAGGAGTATGGGAGCTCAGACCCCTGACTTCGATAGAACGAGCGGGTGTAGGCCAGGGATTACTTGCCGTATTTCTTTGCGGCCTCGGCCATCCCAGGAGCTCCAGTCGCGAGATCTTGCGTGTTCATGACCGGTCGAAATGAGATCTTGGCATTGAACGCAAGGAGCCAAGGTTCGGCTATCGCGGGAATCTGGGAGGAGTCCGTCATGTCGAAAACGATGGATCCGGAGCGGTTGCTGTCGTCGTCGGCTAAGAAGTAGGCGGCCTCAGGTTTGAGGGCTTCGAGGATGCTTCGAATGGTGGAGCCGAGGGTTCCGGCTTTGACGGCGGCGTTTCCTGTTTCAACGGGGATGGATACGCGAAGCAACATACGCATAGGTTCTTTCTCCTTTTGAGGCACATCATCGTGCGGGAGCTTGGAGAGGGATGTCAAGGGAGTTGTGATGGTATAACGAGCTCACTGGATGAGGTCTGGGATGAATGAGAGTTTTGCGGGGAAGGTGGTGCTGGTGGCCGGTGGCACAGGAGGGTTAGGACGGGCGGCGAGCCTGGCGTTCCTGGCGGAGGGTGCTTCGGTTGCTGTGACGTACCGGAACGAGGCGGAATTTGCGGCATTGAAGAAGGCTGCAAGTGCGAACGCAACTTCGCTCGAAGGGCATCTCGTGGATGTGACGGATGAGAGTGAGGTCGGAAAACTTGTCGATGGGATCCTTGGGGCGCATGGACATCTCGATGCGATGGTGAATACGGTCGGCGGTTATGCCGGGGGGGTCAAATTGTGGGAGCTCGAAACGAAGACATTTGAGCAGATGCTGGCGCTGAATCTGCGGTCTGGATACGCGCTTGCGCGGGCGGCGATTGTTCCGATGCTGCGGCAGAAACATGGAGCGATCGTGAACGTAGCGGCGAAGGCAGCGTTTGATCATGGCGCGGGCGCTGCGGCTTATGCAGCATCGAAGGCAGCGGCGGTGGCGATGATGGATTCATTGGCTGCCGATGTGAAGGGAAGCGGCGTGCGGGTGAACTCGATTCTGCCGAGCATTATCGATACGGAGGCGAATCGCAAGGCGATGCCGGGCGCTGACTTTGCGCTGTGGCCGAAGCCAGAGGATATTGCGAAGGTGATTTTGTTTCTGTGCAGTGAGGATGCGAAGGTGGTGCATGGGGCGGCGGTTCCGGTTTATGGGGATAGCTAGAGGGATGTCCCGGCATGGGATTGTTCATCGCTCACCCGGGGTGGTGGGAAGAGTTACATCGGGGGAAAGCGAGAAGCAAAAGCAGATCCTTCCCTCACCACCCCCAAACTGAAAAGCGTTTGGGGCCCCTTTCGCTCAGGATGACACCTTCAACGATGGGAAGGGTTTCAACCCGGCGTGCGAGGTGAAAAGCAGATCCTTCTCTCACCACCCCCAAACTGAAAAGCGTTTGGGGCCCCTTTCGCTCAGGATGACACCTTCAACGATGGGAAGGGTTTCAACTCGGCGTGCGAGGTGAAAAGCAGATCCTTCTCTCACCACCCCCAAACTGAAAAGCGTTTGGGTCCCTTTCGCTCAGAATGACAGCGTTGATGATGGTACGGGAACTTTGGGGTGGGGTGGAACGTACAATTGAGTGCGATGGAAGGCTTTCACCGCACGAGTTCGATGATGTACCGGCTGATGCCGGCGGTTCTTTTTCTGCTTCTCCCTTTGCAGATTGCGATAGCTGAGCAAGTCAGCAGCCTTCCCAAGCCCAATGATTATGTAAATGATTATGCGCAGGTGCTGTCGGCGGATGCCGTGGCGAAGCTGGACCGCATTTGCGCGGAGCTCGACCACTCGCAGGCGAACGCGGAGGTGGCAGTGGTGACGGTGCACAATCTGGACGGGGACGATGCGGCCGATTGGGCGAATCAGCTGGAAAACAAGTGGCACATGGGCAAGAAGGGATCGGACCGCGGAGTTCTGGTGCTGCTGGCGGTGGACGATCACAAGTACCGGATCGATGTGGGATACGGTCTTGAGGGAATTCTGAATGACGCCAAGGTGGGGGACTTTGGGCGGGCGATGGTGCCGTCGCTGCGGGCGAAGGATTACGATGCTGCGATTCTGGGCGCGGTGGGGCAGGTGGCGCAGGTGATCGCTACGGATGCGCATGTGACGCTGAGCGATCAGCTGCCCGTTCCGCCTCCGGTTCCGCAGCGGCAACACTCGGGCGGACTGGCGAATTTGATTCCATTCATCTTCCTGATTCTGATTTTCTGCGGATTTGGTGGGTTGCGGCTGCTGTTTGCGATGGGACTGCTGAATAGTGCGCTGGGCGGGCGCAGGTACTATGGCGGAGGCGGGCCGTTTATGGGCGGCGGAGGATTTGGAGGCGGTGGTGGCGGGGATTCAGGGGGTGGCGGTGGGTTTGGAGGATTCGGCGGTGGAGGGTTTGGGGGCGGGGGAGCAGGGGGTAGCTGGTAGAAGCAGGGAACAGGGATTAGGGACGTAGGACTAGGCATCAGGGACCTTTGAGGTCGGAGGAGAAGGGAACGGTATGAGCAAGGGAATGCTGGTTGTGCTGGGTGTGGTGGGCGTGATCATTGTGGCGCTGCTGCTGGTGGGTGGTAGCTATGTGAGCGCCAAGAACCAGATGGTGGCGAAGGATCAGGCGGTTAAGCAGTCCTGGTCTGAGGTGGATGTGCAACTGGAACGCAGAGCGGATCTGATCCCGAACCTGGTGGAAACGGTGAAGGGGTTCACGAAGGAAGAGAACTCTGTGTATGCCGATATCGCGAACGCGCGGGCGGGGATGTTGAACGCGCAGACTCCGCAGTCGAAGATCGCGGCGAACGGGCAACTGGATGGAGCGCTGGGACGGTTGCTGCTGTTGACGGAGAATTATCCGCAATTGCGGTCGAGTGAGCAGTTCATGCGGCTGCAGGATGAGCTGGCGGGAACCGAGAACCGGATCGGCGTGGCGCGGCGGAGCTATAACCAGGCGATCCAGGATTACAACACGTTTATCGGACAGTTCCCCAACAGCATCTGGGCGGGGATGGCGGGATTCCACACGAATGATGCGTATTTCAAGGCGAGCCCGGCGGCGCAGCAGGTGCCGAGTGTGAAGTTCTAAGAACAGTTTTCAGTGGTCAGTTGTCAGTTGGTTTAGCGTGATGGTCTGCGCTTGCGATCGCGGCCGGAGTGGCAATACCGCTCCGGCCTTTTGTTTTGAACGAAGCACCGACCAACAGAGATCAGATTCTTCGCTCACACTCCCAAACTGAACAACGTTTGGGGCTCCATTCCCTCAGAATGACGCCACCAGTGGTGGGAAGAGTTTGCGAGGAGAAACTTGGGTACCTTGGATTCGGATGACGTGCGATAAATCACCGTAGATCGGGCGAACCTCTGGCAGATTGGAGGGAGGGGAAGGCTGGGAACCGCCCCAACAACTAAAACCTGTCGTTGGTGCTCCCGGAGGTTCTTTATTGTGATCCGGTTAGATTATTTGTCTTGTTTGCTTACGGTGCTGTCGACGGTTTTGGTGGGTCGGAAGCGGTGGACCGGGCTCGTTGTGGCGAGCGTGAATAGCATTATCTTTTGTGTTATCGGCATGCGGACGGGACAGCTTGGGTTTATTCCGGCCAATCTGTTTTGTATCGGGGTGTATGCGATCAGTATTCGTTCGTGGGTGAGGACGGAGACGAGTTCGTAGTTTTCCCCCAGGCAACGGATAAAAGATGAAGCACATCCTTCGCGCCGCTTGCCCCAAGAACGCGGTCGCGTTCTCGGGGCCCCAAGCGTGCGGCGCTCGGGATGACACGAATGGAGTGAACATTGTGCTTTTCCACCCTTGCTGCGCAAGGATGGGGCACCCAGCACCCCAGGTTTTGGAATTCTTGCTCGACCGAATTTGGAAATAGGACTACGAAGCAAGAGGGCCATCCTCGGAGGGATGGCCCTGGAGTGTCTGAAGGAAAACGGGCAGGGGGCTGCCTCGCTGAGATGGCGCGATTCAATTGAATGAGATCGCGAATTTCGACTCACGGAACGAGCTTACGGACCGGCTATTTGTAGGAGGCGATGGCGCTGGCTTCGTCGTCGTAGATGTCGAACACGGTGTAGAGCTTGGTGAGTTGCAGAACGTCCTTGACCTTGCGGGTCAGGTTGAGCAGCTTAAGAGCGGCGCCCTGATTCTTGGCAGTGGTATAGGCGCCAACGAGTTCGCCCAAGCCCGAGCTATCGATATAGTTCACGTCGCCAAGGTTCAGCAGGATATTTTTGGATCCCTTGCTGATCAGGTCGCGAATCGCTTCGCGCAGTTGCACGCTGCCCTCGCCCAGAGTGATCCGCCCGCTGAGGTCCAGGACGGTGACGCCGTCCAATTCACGGGAAGCAATAGTAAGTGCCACGGAAATTCCTCCTTTGTGAGTCATACAAGTTATAGCATCTGCGACCCCGCAAACGAACACCTGTTTGCGAGTACCCCGCGCCCGGCGCTCCGCACAGAAGACCGGTTTGCGGCGCACGGCAAATATCAACACCTGCCGTGGAGCGGTTTCTGCCGAATCCACAGAAGGAATGCAACAAACATGCTTCAGGTTGTTTCCTGCGCCGGGACTAGATGCTTGATAAGAGTCAATTCTGTTCCGGGTTCGAGTTGACGGAAGTGGACCTCATCCATGAAGGAGCGGATGAGGAAGATGCCGCGGCCAGTGCCGCGCAGGAGATTTTCAGGAGCGAGTGGATCGGGGAGGTGTTCCCAGTCCACTCCCTTGCCTTGGTCGGCGACGGTGAAGACGAGAGATTTTCCGTTATTTTCGAAGCTGGCGGTGACTTGTTTGGCGGGGTCGTAGTCGTTGCCGTGCAGGACGGCGTTGACGGCGGCCTCGCGCACGGCCATGGTGATGCGGAAACGCTCTTCTTCGTCTACGCCAGCGTCTTCGGCCAGCTTGTCCGCGGCAGCTTCGATTTCGCTGACGCTCTCCATCGTAGAGGGTAGCGAGAAGCTCCGCTTACCTGGTCTGGGAT
The DNA here is from genome assembly GCA_963838295.1 of uncultured Acidobacteriaceae bacterium. Taxonomy (GTDB): domain Bacteria; phylum Acidobacteriota; class Terriglobia; order Terriglobales; family Acidobacteriaceae; genus Telmatobacter. Next base: position 255,800 of record CAWIQS010000013.1, on the reverse strand, counting down.
CGATCAAAGGCTTCGTCTCCGCCTCTACCGGGAATGGCAAAGCCCGGCTCTCACCCCCATGATCAGGACCTGTTCTTGGGGACTCCGCGAGTTAACGCGAGAGGAAGTGGTTTGGTTTTCCTAGTTGAACGGGAAAACGTGTATAGAGGGCAGTTTCATAGCTTAGGGGCGTTGTGTCAAGAACTGCTTTGAGTTAGCCGAGGTTTGGGCAGATTACGAAATGGAAAACTGCTGGCCAGGGAATGAGGGGAGTGACAAGAATTTGAAGTGGTCAACGTGAGGGAGTTCGATATTGGACGTCAGCAACATCGATGTTCCAAGGTGGTCAGGTTGCAAGTACGCGCTATCCCACTTATGAAGCGATGAAGCTGCGTCCTGAATGGGGCGCAACCCCGATCGAAGCTAACGAGGATCGAGAGAAGCAGGTCCTTCACTTCGCCTGCCCCACGAACCGGTGGTTCGCGGAGCCCCAATGCGCTCCGTTCAGGATGACACGGTCTCCGAGGGGAGCGATCTTGAACTGTGATGATGAAGGCGGTTCAGGTGGTGTTCAGGTTCATCACGTTGCAGTTCGTCGCAGTACACTCAGCATATGAATCAGCGCACCACAAGGCGCGTAAGTTTGACGGCACTGCTGGGAACGGCGGTGACGGATGCGCAGGGGCAGGTGCGGGGCAGACTGAAGGATGTGGCTGTCGCGACGGGAGCTGAGGCCGGGCAGGTCGCAGGGCTGGTGCTGAAGACGCGCACAGGATTGCTGCTGGTGCCTTCGCAGGATGTGCACGAAACGCCGGCAGGAACGCTTGAACTGACATCGACGGATACGCTGGCGCCACTGCAGGATCAGGGCAACTACCTCTACCTGCAACAGGATTTGGTGGACAGGCAAATCATCGACATCCACGGGCGCAAGGTTGTCCGCGTAAATGATGTGGACCTGGAGTGGAAGGAAGACGGCGCTAAGCATACGTTGCGCGTTGCCGAGGTGGAGGTGGGCCTGCGCGGGGCGTTCCGGAGAGTGTTCAAAGGCCTGCTGCCGAGGGCATCGCTCGAGATACTTTCGCGCAGGTTCAAAGAACGCGGGATTCCCTGGCAGTTTGTCGATGTGATCGAGGTGGATCCGGCGCGGCGGGTGAAGCTCCGCATCGAGTACGAACGGCTGGCGGAGATGCACCCGTCAGACCTGGCAGAAATTCTGGAAGACCTGGCTCCGGCGGAGCGCGATGCCGTTTTTACATCCCTGGATGAAGAAGTGGCGGCCGAGACGCTGGAAGAGGTGGATCCGAAGCTGCAGGTATCGCTGCTGGAAAAGCTGGACGAAGAAAAAATAGCCGACATTGTGGAGGAGATGGATCCGGGAGCAGCGGCGGATTTGCTTGCGGAGCTTCCCGAAGAACGGTCGGACGCGATTCTCGAAGAGATGGAGCCGGAGGAGCGGCACGAGGTCGAAGAACTGCTCGAGTTTGACGAGCACTCAGCAGCCGGAGCGATGACTACGGACTTTGTCTACCTGGGCACGGATGCGACGGTCTCGCAAGTGGGCCCGGCGCTGCGCAGCTTCGACGGAGACATTGAGACTGTAACCGAGATTTATCTTCTGGACGAAAAGCGCGTTCTGCAAGGGTCGGTTGCGCTGGCGCGCCTGGTGGTGGCGCAGCCGGATGCGCGTCTTTCGGTGCTGGCTGAGGCACGGGTGCTGTCCTGCCCGGCGGAGATGAAGCAGAACGAGCTTGCCGAGATGTTCGACAAGTACAACCTGCACGCGCTGCCGGTGGTGGATGCGCAGGGGCGCATGGTGGGCGTGGTCACCGCCGATCACGTGATCAGTTTCCTTCGCGAAAAATTGTAGTTTCATTTGCAGAGGTCGTGTTACGCTTCACTGAAATCTGACTTGAAACTTGCTGGGCCCCGTTCGCGCTTGCGACAGCCTTGAAGCGTTTGCGGGATCAGGTAATGAATCTCAGCGGAGGAATGATGGAGCCGGAATGCCCTGGCACGATACCACCGCCGCGTGAGATCCCTGAAGACCTACTTGCCAGAGAAAGGCCGCGGGAATCTGAGAGGCCAGCGGTAGTCTCCGCAGTCGCAGCGTACGAATGGATAAAGGCCGGGTTCCTCGGACTCCAGTTTTGGATACTTTGGTCGGCGGTTCCGGCATCGACCGTTCCTGTTTCAAACGTGCAGTCTGGAACGGGACACGACCCATTCCTCGTCTTTATTCCGATGACGGCGATCTTCCTGGCGGTTTTGGGATTTGGACTTTGGAACCTCCAGAAGTGGGCGCTCTACGCAGTTCTGCCCATCGGGTTTATGAGCGGTGGCTACGTCGTTGGGCACGCGTACAGTCTGAACTGGATCAAGGAATACATACCTAGAAGCGTGGTCGTCGCCACGTTGATCATCGATGTGGCCGCAATCGTGGTTTTGGCGAGGCGCGAGGTATTCAAGGCGTTCTCGGCCAAAGATGACGATACGCAAATGCTTTCGATGTGAGTGTGGATGTGAACCATCAGGAGGAGTATGCCGCCGTTACAACCGATCAAAACGTATGTGCCGCAGAAAGAGCAGACAGGACCCAATCGCGAACGGGGCGATTATGTGGAGCGAAACAAACTCCCGGCGCTGATCCGCTTGTTTATCTGGCTCCTAATGTTTCGTTCGGCGGTGAACCTGGTTTTCGGATTGACGCTGGGTCTGGCTCCGGATTCCGATGCGGCCAACTACATTGCGGCGAATTTTGACCCCTGGCCTAAGCAAGTGTCAGCCGAAGGTGTTTTTTACATCATGGCACTGCTCTATGGTTTGACGGCGTGGCGGTGGTACAGCCGCGACTGGAAGGTGCGGTGGGTGGTTATGTTTATGTCCGGAGCGACGGCGGTGAAGTTGCTCATCAATTATGGAGCCAATCGTGCGGCGGGGAATCCAACGCCGATGACGTCGGGCCAGGAAGCGGCGCTCCTGATCAGCGTGATCGTCAACTTTCTGATTTGCGGATACCTTGCGTTCTATCCTGGGATGGAGCAGGCATTTAAGGAAACGCCCTGGGATTAGGCGGCGATTCACCAGTCTGGTCAATAAGTTAGCGGTCCGGCTCTCTCTCATCCGAGCGATGGACTGGCTTAATTGTCGCGCAAGCATTACCAACTTCAAGGAAGCTTTAAATTAAAGACCGGTATCGAACAGAATATGTGAAACAATTCAGGGATGGTCCAACTTCCACGGATTATTCAAGGCGGAATGGGTGTCGGTGTGTCGAACTGGCGCCTGGCGCAGACGGTCTCAAAGCTGGGACAGCTCGGAGTTGTGTCGGGCACGGCGGTTGACCAGGTGCTGGTCCGCCGGTTGGCCGATGGTGATAAGGACGGCAATGTGCGCCGCGGGTTGGACGCATTTCCATTTCCCGAGATGGCGCGGAAGATCTGGAACGAATACTTTATTCCCGGCGGGAAGCCGAGTGGCACACCGTATCCAACGACACAAATGCACCAGAGGCGTGATTCGCGCAACCTGCTTGAATTGCTGATGGTAAGCAACTTTGTCGAAGTATTTCTTGCACGCCAGGGGCACTTGAACAAGGTGGGCGTGAACTTTCTGGAAAAGGTGCAGTTGCCGCACCTGGCGTCGTTATATGGAGCGATGCTGGCGGGTGTGGGATACGTGCTGATGGGCGCGGGCATTCCGCTGCATATTCCGGGCGTTCTGGATAACCTGGCTGCGGGAAAGCCGGCGGAGTATCGGCTTGCTGTGACGGGTGCCGCTGCAACGCAGGACACGATGATGCGGTTTGATCCGGCGGAGTTTGCAGACGGCGTGGTACCGATTTTGGAGCGGCCGCGGTTTCTGTCGATTGTCTCGTCGAACACGCTGGCGACGACGATGCTACGACGCGCAACCGGACGCGTGGACGGGCTGGTGATTGAGAGTCCGACGGCTGGCGGACATAATGCTCCGCCCCGTGGAAAGCTGCAGCTGAATGAAGCGGGCGAGCCGATTTACGGTGAACGGGACAAAGTAAACATTGCGGAGCTGCGCGAGTTGGGCGTTCCTTTCTGGCTGGCGGGCGGCTATGGCCATGCGGACAAGGTGAAGGAAGCCCTCGACATGGGCGCTGCGGGTGTGCAGGTGGGGACGGCGTTTGCATTCAGCGAGGAGTCGGGAATGCGGTCGGACCTGAAGAGGTCATTATTGGCGCAGGCAAGAGCGGGGACGGGGAAGGTATTTACGGATCCGCTGGCATCGCCGACGGGGTTTCCGTTCAAGGTGGCGCAGCTTGCCGGGTCGTATTCAGACGAAGGCGTCGCGCAGGCGCGGACGCGGGTTTGCGATCTTGGGTACTTGCGCGAACCGTACGCGATGGGCGAAGACAAGATCGGCTATCGCTGCTCGGCCGAGCCTGTGGCGAATTATGTGGCCAAGGGTGGCAAGATAGAGGATACGGTTGGCCGCAAATGCCTGTGCAATGCGCTGATGGCGAATATCGGTCATGCGCAGACGCGGAAGGACGGTTCGGCTGAACCGCCCCTGGTGACGATCGGCGACGATTTGAATACGGCGGCGCAATTCCTCGAGGCTGATCGGTTGACCTATTCAGCAGTGGACGTGGTGAATGAACTGCTGAGCAAGGTTCTTGAGCCTGAACCGGCACAACGCGAATTGGCCACAGCTACGGCGTGATTTTGAGTCCCACTCATGACGCAAAGGGCGCGTCATGAATGGGGCACTTGGCTTGAAGTCATGAACGAGGAATCGAGCCGGAGCCGATTCCCTGGCTTCCGTTCAAGAAATTCCTTACATTTAGTGCGATCCATCTTCTTCTTCTTCGGCCAAGAACGCGCCGAGGCGATCGAGCTTGCGTTCCCAGGCAGTGCGATGATCGCGAATCCATTGGTCGAGGGCGCGAAAGCCGGTTGGCTCAATGCGGCAGGTTCTTACGCGGCCCAGCTTTTCTGTGTGAACCAGTCCAGTTTCTTCGAGAATCTGCAAATGCTGCGCAACCGCCGTGAGCGTGACGCCGAGAGGTTCTGCGAGACGCGATACGGACATCGGTCCGCTGGTGAGATGGTCGAGGATCGCACGGCGCGTAGGATCCCCGAGTGCGTGAAACAGGCGATCGATTTGCTGCGGCGTTGTCGGCATCGCGTTCTCTTCTCGGCGTGTTGGTTAACTTGGTGTGTCAGAAGTCAGTGGCATTGGGCAGGGAGATGGAGAAGCAGATTCTTCGCTCACCACCCCCGAACCTACCCCAAAGAGCTAGCGCTCTTTAAGGCCCCTGGTACGTTCGGGGCCCCGTTCGCTCAGAATGACACTCAACTTTTATTGTGAATGGCTGGCGAGATGTTTTTCGAGACGAGCGAGGAGGCTCCGCCAGCCTTGCTCGATCATTGCAGGGCCATCTGGCCAATCGATGTATGTTCCCTGATTCGTTAAGACTAGATCGGTTCCTGAAGCAGAGAGGACGAACTCGAGGGTCAGGACTGCGACCAATATGGGCTTCCCGTTCAGGGACATTCTTGTCGTGGTGACGATTCGATTCTCTGGCGTGATGTCCTGATACGTGGACTCGTTGGCAATTTGAGACCCGGCGATGGGGTGGCCTTCCTTGAAGCGATAACTGAATCGCTCGGCGCCACCGACACGGAATTCCATTTCGAACTCCTGAATCTCGTGGTCGCCTTCGGCGTACCAGCGGCGCTTCCGCGCGGGCTGGGCGAAGGCTGCAAAGACGCGGTCCGGGGGCTGGGGGTAGTTCCGGTCGATAACGAAGGTGCTGTGGATGATGGTGGGATCGGACATTAGGGATTCCTCCTTGAGGTTTCGCAATAGTGAAGCAACTGCTTCAGTATCGAGCGGGTCGGATGAATTGTCAAGTGGATACTTCAGTATTTCGTGGAAGGTCAAATTGGAAGACAGCAAGGAGCCCAAGCTCAGGGGCTAAAAGCCCTTCGTTAGGTTGCGGCGATTACGGCACGCGACCCAGAGGGTACCCCGAGCCGTGCCCTGACGCTTAACTGCGTCTCTCAACTCAATGGCGGACAGTCGGTTTCTAAATGCGGGTCGCGCTGACGATGTAATAAGCAAGCGGGCCAACGGGGTAACTGACGAAGGGAAGAAGGATGGGGGCTAGAAGGTTGTTCCAGCGGGCGCGGGTCATTTTCCGTTTGCCGAAGACGATGGAGGTCAGAAGGAATTTGAGCGTGACCCAGGGGATGTGAAGGATAGATGGAGTAACGCGGGATTGGATCTGCTCAACTGTGATATCGCGGAATCCAGATCGCCCGAGTTCGCGGGTGAATGCGCGGATGTCGCCAAGGTCATCAATCACCCAGCAGTCGCAGAGCGTGCGGTAGATGGATTTCTGTGGGCCACGAAAGTTTCCGGGGCCTATGAAGCCGTCAGCGACAACGAAGCGGCTTCCGGAGCGCAGGAGACGATGGGCTTCGCGGATGAGGCGGGACTTGTTTGCGCCGGTTCCGTAACAACTGCTCTCTATTGCGTAGATCGCGTCGAAGGACGCGGATGCGAAGCTGGTACGTTCGTAGTCGCCGAGATTCAAGTTGATGTTGGTCGATTGCCGACCGGATTGATTGAGGCGACGGCCTTGCTCAAGCTGCCAGGGGACGAGGGTGATGCCGTGCAGGTCGGCAGAGGGGAGGCGGCGGGCGATGCTGCGTAACGTGGCGCCGAGGCCGCAGCCCATGTCGAGAATGCGGCGATGTGTGGGTGCAGACAGATGGTCGGCGAGACGAAGGCGTTGCAGGATTTCGCAATTCATCTGTTCGAGCATGGCTTCTCGGTTGAAGGGATTCATGTCGCGGCGGAAGAAACCGAAGTGCATGTTAAAGTGCGGGCTCCACGCAGCGTAGTCGGGACCGGCTTCTTCGTAGTAGCGCTGGAAATTGTCGGAACTGTTTTCGACTTGGGTTGCGATAGTTGCGAGCGCGGTTGTCATCAGTCGAGTCTCCTTCTACGGGATTTGGGGAGGAAGCGGGTGATTCCGCTGCCAATGCTGATGAGCGAGTGCAGCGTCGACGGGGGCAGTTTTTTGACTTGCATATACCAGCCGTGTAGTTCTTCGAGGAAGACCTGCATGGAGGTTATGCGTGCAGTGACTGCAGGCTGAGCGGGGCGCTCGTCGCGGGCTTCGACCACGAGGCGTTGCAGCATGTTTAACGTGGGGATGATTTCGCGTTCGACGCGCTGATCGACGACGGTGAGGAAAAGGGTCCAGACATCGGCGGAGGTGCGGAAATAGTCGCGGCGATCGCCCATGCGGCTGTCGACCTGTACGAGACTCCAGTTCTGCAATTCCTTGAGGCTGGTGCTGACGTTGGAGCGGGCGACGGAGAGGGCGTCGGAGATTTCTTCGGCGGTGAGGGATTCGGGAGAGAGGTAGAGCAGGGCGTGCACCTGTGCGACGGTGCGGTTGACTCCCCAGCGGGTGCCCATTTCGCCCCAGTGGAGGATGAATTCCTTCATGGAGGTGGTAAGCGTCATGTGTTCATTATATCAGATATTTCTGTATTAACAGAAATATCTGACGAAACGATTGAGACAGAGCTGGCGGATGAGTTGGACTAAAGCAGATCCTTCACTTCGCCTACCCCATGGACATTCTGTCCATGGGGCCCCAAAGCGCTACGTTCAGGATGACAACGAGTATTAGTGTGCGAGTGGGCGGTTGTGACTAGGCAGGTGCGAGTAAGCGGCTGCGTAGACGGTTGTCTGTAGCAGGTGGATTTGTTACTAGCGGCGCTAGCACTTGCCGCTGGGGCGAATGGGGGAGCCAGGTTCCTGCGTGGGCATGGTCTGCGCGCTGGGAAGGGTGTAGCCTGCGAAGCCGGCGAGGTTGTTGGCACACTCGGTGATGATGGTGGGGATTGCGGCAATCGTGGAAGGCAAGGATGGGATGGAGGTGTCGGGCTTAGTGAAGTTGAAAGCGCTGGTCATGTCGCCGACCGTAGCTCGGCGCCAGGCAGAGAGATTGGGAACCTCGGTGCCGAAGCGAGTCTCGAGGAATCGGAGCACTGATGTGTGATCGAAGAGATCGGAAGAGATGAAGCCGCCGCGGGTGAAGGGCGAGATGATGAGCATGGGCACGCGAAAGCCGAGACCGATGGGGCCGGTGATGGAGCCCTCGACAGTGGGGTCGGGGACTGATGGCGCGGTGATGTATTCGCCCGCAGTGCCGGGGGGCGCAGTGACGGGCGGGACGTGATCGAAGAAGCCGCCATTCTCGTCATAGGTGGCAAAGAGAACGGTCTTTGCCCAGGCGAGGGGATTTGCGGTGAGGGCGGCGATGACGGCGGAGAGCGTGTTTTCTCCGAAGAGAGCCGGAGCGGGCGGATGGTCCGAGGTGATGACGGAGCCGATGATCCAGGAAACTTGCGGGAGGTTGCCGGAGAGCGCGTCGGCAGCGAAGTCGGTGGGGAACACGGGGTTGAAGGCGTTCTGGTAGAGGGCGGTGGCGGGGTCCTGAAAGTTTTTGAAATAGGGAAGAACGTTGTCGGTTTCAAGAGCGCCAAAGGCACTGGCGTCTGGCGTCGAGTAGATCTTCCACGAGATGCCGCCGGCCTGCAGCTGCTCGGGCATGGTGGTGTAGGTGAGCTTGCCGAACATGGTGGCGCGATTGGAGACGAGCGTTTGCAGGAGCGGGCCACCGTTTTTGCCATCAGGATCGATGGAGGCTGCCATGGTGTACAGGCGATTGGGATCGGTGGGGCCGATGACGGAGCAGCAGTAGTTGTCGCAGAGGGTGAAGGCATCGGCGACCGCGTAGTAGTAAGGCAGGTCGGCGCGCGTGTAATAGCCCATGGAGAGCACGGCGTCGTTGGCGTTGATGGGAAGGCGCGAATTGACGAAGCCATTCATCGCGCCGTTGTCCCAGCTCTGGTGCTGCGGAATCCAGTCGTGCGTGATGTCGTGGGTGCAGGCGGCGTTGGTCTGCGTGGTGTCGAGGTGGAAGGGCAGAAGCACCCCTGCGGGAGAACTGGAGGTGTTGCCGAGATAAGGCTGGTTGAAAGCCGCACTCGCGTCGGAGAATCCACGGACTCCGCGATAGCTGCCGAAGTAGTGATCGAAGGAGCGGTTTTCCTGGATGAAGATGACAACGTGATCGATGTCGGTGATTTTGGCGCAGGTGGAGGTCGTACCGGGCGGAGTGGGTATGGCGGGGCGTCCGCCGCAACTGTTGAGCAGGGAGCTGGTAAGGCCTGCTGCTCCGGCTGCGGCTGACATCTTCAAGACTTCACGACGGGTTAATCGTTTGGGTAGCATGGAGAATCGACGTCCCTTTACCTAGGATGCAGATTGGACCATGCGAAGCAGCGTTGGTGAGGTTTTGCTTTGCGGGACACGGCTGGATTTGGTTCGTGCGTTCCCACCCTTGCTTCGCAAGGATGGGGTACCCAGCGGTGTTGGTGAGGTGCCAGAAAATTCAGATCTGGAAGAGAGGCCCGCAAAAGCAGATCCTTTGCCCCGCTTACCCCACCCGCGTACACGCGGGATGGAGCCCCCGGCGTGCGGGACTCAGGATGACACGGGCTGGATCAAGTTCGTGCTTTCCCACCCTTGCTTCGCAAGGATGGGGCACCCGTCGACCGGGGCTCAGGATGACACTGGCTGGGTTGGGTTCGTGCTTTTCCCTCTTGCTGCGCAGGGATGTGCACCCGGGCAAGGATGGGCACCCGGCGATTTGAGACGGGTCGCTGTGGAGAAGCGCTAGCTCGACATCACAACTCTTGGGACTCGGGACTCGGGGGGCGGGAGTGCGGGGAATTCGGCGTGGGGTTCGGTTTGGTACCAGTAGGCGACGGAGTAGAAGTCGTCGGCACGGTCGTTGGCGTGGCCGTGCTCGATGGTGACCTTGATGGATTTGTCGAAGGTGATGAAGCTTTCGGTGTGCCAGCGGTAGAGGCAGTAGCGGCCGCCGGTGCGCTCGGGGTCGATGATGTAGGGCGCACCCTGGCGTAGGTTCGCGAAGGCGTTGCCGTAGAAATCCCACGCGCCGTTGTAGTAGTCCTCAGTGCCGGTGCCGTTGATGGTGGGCTGGGTGTCACCGTCGATGAAGAACATGTCGTCGCCTTCGCCGAACCAGCCGTCGGCGTTTTGCAGCACGCCGTGGGTTACGCCGACAAAGTGTCCGCGGCCGGTGGCTTCGAGAAAGATATAGTTGTCAGTTCCATTGAGATTCTTTCCGCTGGTGTCGGCGGATTTCTTGTTGGGCGCGGCCTGGCGGTATTGAGCGTGGAAGCGGGCGGTGTTGGCGGGAAGCGCGGGGACGGTGGTGTAGTCGATGGCGTAGTAGAGATTGTTGGTGCGGACTTTGCCTTCGTTGGTGATGGTGATTTTGGCCGCGGTGTCGAAGGGCATTTGGAAGTAGGCGTTGAGTGCCTTCATCGGAGCAACGACGAGGAGCGCGGATTGATAGACGAAGTAGTCGCCGAGCATGAGTCCGTAGAAGTCGCCGATGGGCGCTTCGATGGAGGGGGAAGACTCGCCGTCCCACCAGGCGCGGAGGACGAGATTCTTGAGATGCATGTGGTCATCGGAGTTGATGGTGAACCAGATGTGGGTGATGACGCCGGGGCCTTTGACATCGAGCAGGGTAGCAGTGGCTCCGGCATCGAGGGGGATGAAGTCGGCGTTGCCGCCGGTGCGGTCCCAACTGGAGGAGCGGCGGCATTTGTAGTCGCGCAGGCGGGCCATGGAGACGAGGGCGTCGGGCGCTGGTGGCGGAGTGGGGGCATTCGGCTCGGCCTCTTTTTTTGTAGTAGCCGCAGAGGCGGTGGCATCGAGGCCGAAGAGAGCGCCGGCGGCGGCGAGGGTGCCGAGCATTTTGCGACGGGTGGGAGCGGCGGCGGGCTCAGTTGCGGCGAGATTGTCGGAGGGATTTTCGATGGGCATGCGGGCGCTCCTTAGATAGAGGAGGAGATTGGAAAGCTCGGCAAAGACTCTCCAATATAGCAGGGCGGGGTGCCATCGTTTTTCAGGCGACAGATGGTTCCGGATGGATGTGCCGGATGGATGGAGGACGAGGCTCGTGCTTTCCCACCCTTGCTTCGCAAGGATGTCGCACCTTGGCTGAAGTCGTGCGAGGAAAAGCAACTGCAGGTTCCTCGACTCCCGTTGGTCGCTCGGAATGACAACTTATTGAGAATTGAGTCAGGGTTTGAGAGTTGCTAGATATGCGTCGATGGATTGTTGCCACTCGTGGGCGGCGGTTTTGTCGGTGGCGGTGAAGGTGGCGACGTGGTCATTGCCTTCGGATGTTAGAGAGGTGCGAGTGTAGACGACGTGAACTTGGGTAGTGGTTGAATTGGCTGGCGTGAAACGCACGTCGATTGTCGTGACCATGATGTCGGGGATGAAGTAGACGTACTGGAAATGGCGCGCTTCGAGATCGAAGAGAGTGTTGACCCAGACTGCGGTGACAGGTCCGTGATGGACGGTGAAGACGGCGCCTTGTTCGTCGTGAGCGGGAACTGGGTAGAGAAATTGCGGGTCCCAATGCTTACCGGCCCAGGGGCGTTCGCCTTCAGGGCCGAAGAGTGGGGCGGCCTCTTCGTAGGGCAGGTGAACGACGATGTCGAAGGCGGTTTGGGTTCGAAGAAGCTGGTATGCCGCGGCCGGAGACTGGGCGAGTGCGGATGAACCAATCGCGGTTGCTGCGGCGATGGCAGCGGCGGTAAGTGCGGGTTTCATCGTTTACGCTCCTTGAGGTGATGGCTGTCAGAGGCTTTGAGGGCCATGCCGTAGAGGGATTTGAACTGCTCGATTTCCTTAAGGGTTTGCGGCGAGAAGGGCGCTTTGCCTTCGAAGGCGTGAAGGACGATGCCTTCGAGCAGATCGCCGAGAGTCATGTCCTTTTGTTCGGCGATTGCTTTGAGGACCTTGAGCATGCGTTTTTCGAGGCGAACGCCGGTCTGGACGCGCTCGACTTCGACGAGGGGGTGGTCTTGCTTTTCCTGTGCCATGCGTACCAATGTACCAAAGTACATCGGTGTGCGCAAGGATGGTTATGGAATCGGGTGTCCGCGTCAGGTCACGAAAAGCAGAAGCAGATCCTACGTTCACCACCCCAAACTGAACTACGTGTGGGGCCCCGTTCTCTCAGGATGACACCGCTGATGCACCCGAACGGATAAGCGCACGGGGCCCCGTGCACTCGGGATGACACCGCGCTGATGAGAAGAAGGCAAATAGAGAGAAGCGAAAGACTCGCTCGGGGTGACACTTTTATTTTGGAAGATGCCAGGGAGGCGGTTCGTCACTCGCCAATCTTTGCGTGGCCTGTTATGGTCGTGAAGGCAGAAGAAAATGACCCCACCCTAGGAACCCGCGGCCATGTGGAAGCGCTGGCGAATCCGGATACTGCTGTTTCTGGCCGTTCTCGGCCCTGGATTTATTACAGCCAACGTCGATAACGACTCAGGCGGGATTCTCACCTACTCCCAGGCAGGCGCGCAGTACGGTTACAGCCTGCTGTGGACCATCATTCCAATCACGATTGCGCTGATCGTAGTGCAGGAGATGTGCGCCCGGATGGGCGTGGTCACGGGCAAGGGCCTGAGCGACCTGATCCGCGAAGAGTTTGGCCTACGCCTGACATTCGTGCTGATGGTGCTGCTGGTGTTCGTGAACTATACGAACGTGGTGACCGAATTCATCGGCATCGCGGGATCGCTGCACCTGTTTCACGTGACCAAGTTCATTTCCGTGCCGCTGTGCGCGCTGCTGGTGTGGTTCATGGTGGTGAAAGGGAATTACAAGAGCACGGAAAAGATTTTCCTGATCGCTTCTGTTGTGTACATCGCGTATATATTTGCCGGGGTTCTGTCACAGCCTAGCTGGGGCCAGGCGCTGCATGCAACCATCCAGTTGCCGGAACGCAGCGTGTGGCGCGACAAGGCGTACATGTACATGGCCATCGGGATTGTAGGTACAACGATTGCGCCGTGGATGCAGTTCTATCTTCAGTCGTCGATTGTGGAGAAGGGCATTCGCGTGAAGGATTACGGGGCCTCGCGGCTTGACGTGATTGTGGGAAGCTTCTTCACGGATTTTGTGGCCTGGTTCATCATTGTGGCGTGCGCGGCCACGCTGTTTGTGCATGGCATGGGCGCAATCCAGGTGGCGGCGGATGCGGCGGAGGCGATGCGGCCGCTGGCGGGCGACTATGCATTTCTTCTCTTTGCATTCGGATTGTTCAACGCTTCGCTGTTTGCGGCGTCGATTCTGCCGTTGTCGACGGCGTACACCGTGTGTGAAGGCCTTGGATTCGAGTCGGGTGTAGATAAGAGCTTCAAAGAGGCGCCGACGTTCTACTGGCTCTATACGCTGCTAATCGCGGGTGGCGCGGTGACCGTGCTGATGCTGCCGGATGCGCAGCTGATCAACTTTGCGATTTTGTCGCAGGTGTTGAACGGCGTGCTGCTGCCGGTGGTGATCATCCTGATGCTGATGCTGATCAACCGCCAGGACCTGATGGGCAAGCACAAGAACTCACACCTGTGGAACGTGGTGGCATGGAGCACCAGCATCATCGTGATTGGAATGACGGGCGTGATGCTTTGGGGATTGATTCCGGGACACTAGATGCAGTGGTCAGTGGTCAGTGAACAGTGAACAGTGAACAGTGGTCGGTTTCATCCGGTTCAGACATGGCAAGGAGCGATTGATGAGCGCGGTACTTGTTACGGGCGGATCGGGATTTATTGCCAGCCATACGATTCTGCAATTACTGGCGGCGGGTTTGCGGGTGCGGACGACGGTGCGGAGTCTTTCGCGTGAGGGCGACGTGCGCGCGATGCTGAAGAACGGGGGATCCCCACCCGGATCCGAAGCAGGGAGCCGCTTGTCGTTCGTTGCCGCGGATTTGATGGGTGACGCGGGTTGGCCGGCTGCGGTGGCTGGTTGCGAATATGTGCTGCACATCGCTTCGCCGTTTCCATCCTCGATGCCGAAGGATGAAAACGAACTGATTGTGCCGGCGCGCGACGGTGCGCTGCGGGTGTTGAGAGCGGCGCGGGATGCGGGCGTGAAGCGGGTGGTGATGACGTCATCGTTTGCGGCGGTGGGCTATGGGCACGGGCAGCAGGAAGCGATTTTCACAGAGAATGACTGGACCGATCCGACACAACCGGATGTGATGCCCTATACCAAGTCGAAGACGCTGGCGGAACGTGCGGCATGGGATTTTATCGCGCGCGAAGGTGCGGGGCTTGAGTTGGCGGTGGTGAATCCGGTGGCGGTGTTTGGGCCGGTGCTGGGGCCGGATTATGCGACGTCGATTCTGCTGGTGCAGAAGATGATGGACGGTGCGGTGCCAGGAGTGCCGCGGCTGTGTTTCGGTGTGGTGGATGTGCGCGATGTGGCGGACATGCATTTGAGAGCGATGACGAATCCGGCGGCGAAAGGGGAGCGGTTCATCGCAGTGGCGGGGGATTTTATGTGGATCGTGGAGATCGCGAAAGTGCTGAAGGCGCGGCTGGGCGAAGCGGCAAAGCGGGTACCGACGCGGCAACTGCCCGATTTCCTGGTGAAGGTGGCGCGTTTCAAGGAGCCGGCGGTGAAGCAGATTATTCCAGAACTGGGTAAGTGGAAGAGCGCAACGAGCGAAAAGGCACAGCGGGTGCTGGGGTGGTCACCGCGATCACGGGAAGACTCCGTGGTGGCGACGGCGGAGAGTCTGGTGAGACTGGGACTGCTTAAGAAATAGTGGTCAGTGAAATTCGTCTAACCAAAGTCATCAAGCGGATGAAGACGCGTCAAAAAACTCTAACAATTCTCGTTCGAAGTTAGAGTAGTTTACCGGCGGCCAGGTCGCGGATTAGGCCACGGTCGGCGGCGAGGAATTCGTAGTCGGGGAGTTCTTCGAGTTTGACCCACTTGAACTGATGGAAGATCTTGTTCTGGAGTTCGCCCTCGAAGGAGGGCACAGAGAAGAATTGCAGGTCGACTGCGCCGCCATGGCGATAGTTGTGGCGGATGTGGGTGACGCGCGAACCGATCTTCGCGGCGATGCCCAGTTCTTCCTGAAGTTCGCGGGCTAGAGCCTGTTCAGGGCTTTCGCCCTGCTCAATTTTGCCGCCGGGAAACTCCCACTGAAGGGCCATGGGCTGGTCTGGGCGGCGTTGGCAGATGAGGACGAGGCCATCGCGAACCAGCAAACCTGCGACTACAAAGCGTAGTGCGGGACCCGGGGGGCGCGGGTTGGTGACAGGCTGCGGTTCTTCCACATATTCAGTGTAAACGCTTTGCAACGACAGCCGCTGTGACGCAGGGAACAGAGTATTTCATGCCCTGAACTGGGAGCACGGCATTTTGTTGCTTGGACTTACATAAAATCGAGACCAGATTCTCATTAATAAGTCTAGGAAAACATTTTTCAGCGGCTAAAGCCGACGATGATATTGTGCTGCTCGCGGCACGGCTGAAGCCGTGCCCTTTCAAAGCGACGAGTTTTTCCGCAGAATGCAGAGTACTGCGCTGATCGAATACTCAGTGCAGCTGACCAATTGATCCGCCTAGAGATACTTTGGCCGATCGATGGAGTGTCAACCTCAGACCGCTTGATTTTCAGAGAGGGCTATTCGCCGGCGATGGGGGCAGGCAAATTGGCGGCCTCGCGGGGGCGAAAGTAGCCCCAGCCGCGTTTGGCGCATTCCTCGAGAAGCGCGGGCGAGGGATTGACGGGGAAGGGATGGGCAGCGATTTCGAGCATGGCCAGGTCGTGGAGCGAGTTGCCGAAGACGACATCGGGATGGGGAAGTCCGACGCGGCGGAGTGCCGCTGCCTTCGCCGGGCCTGTGGGAACGTCGACGAGTTCGCTGGTGATGAGGCCGTCGACCACTTTCACTTCGGCGGCGAGGACGCGTTCTTCGGGAATGCCAAAACCGCGGACGCCTTCGGAAACAACCCACTTGTTGGTGGAACTAACGGCCCAGAGTTCGACGTTGGATTTGCGCATCGAGTCGACGAGGGCGGCCATCTCCGAAAAAATGAGTGGACTTACGTGTTCGCTGAAGTAGCGGGAGGCGGCACCGCGTAACTCCTGCTCGCGCAGGCCGGCGTAGATTTGCACCATCTCACCGCACATGGTGGCTTCGTCGACGGTTCCGGCGAGGTAGGCGCGGTAACGGGTGTCGAGCCAATCGGAGGTGGAACGGGAGACGAGGCCCTGGTCGATCGACCAGACCATAAAGCCGTTGCCGGAGTCTCCACCCCAGAGGGTTCCGTCGCAATCAAAGACGGCGATTTGGGGAGCGGCCGTGGCGACGAGGTGTTCGAGTTGTTGTAAGGTCCAGCGAGTCACTTCAAGTTGCTGAGTTGATGCCAAGCGAATTTGATCCCTCTCTAAAGTATCCCTCTTTATTGTCGTCGATCACAGCCAGCGAGCGCACCTGGCTATAGAATGAACAGTTACCTACGGAGTTATCGATGCGTTTGCTTTTTTCATTGAAAATTCTTCTCTTTCTAATAGTTGCGGGCCTGGTCATTGTGCCGGGAGCGCGGGCTCAGTCCTCGAATGGTGCTGCGAGCGGGTTGAGTGCGATGACTGTACCGAAGGAACAGCTAATCCAACCGGCAGAACTGGCCCAGTTGCTTAAGGCTGGCGGGGCAGAGCGCCCCATCCTTTTCCAGGTGGGTTCGTTTGTCATGTTTCAGCAGGCACACATTCCGAATTCGGCATTCGCAGGTCCCGGCTCGCAGCCGATGGGATTGACACTGCTGAAGAAGTTTGCGGCGCCGCTCGCGAAGAATCAGCTGATCGTAATCTATTGCGGGTGCTGCCCGTGGAATCACTGTCCCAACATCGGGCCGGCGTATCAGCAGCTGCGCGATCTTGGATTCACCCATGTGAAGGTGCTTTACATCGCGCACAACTTTGGAGATGACTGGCTGGCAAAGGGCTACCCGGTGGAAAAGGGCGAGTAGCGGCAGGCTCTGCGCCGCGGGATGTGGATGCATCTTCTTCGATTGGTTCGACTGACAATTTGCGTGGTGCTTTTGTGCGCGGGTGGAGTGTGCGCCCAGGCACCTCCGCTGGACCTGGTGCACAAGGCGGCGCCGGCATTTGTTCGCCTGGATCTGGCGGGGCGGAAGGTTCGCCTCACGGACTATCTCGGCAAGGTCGTGCTGTTGAATTTCTGGGCAACGTGGTGTACGTCGTGCCAGGTAGAGCTGCCGCGGTTCGCGGAATGGCAGAAGAAATATGACGCGCAGGGGCTGCAGGTTCTGGCGATATCCATGGATGACAACGCCGCACTGGTACACAGGACGGCGCGCAGACTGCATCTGAATTATCCCGTTGTGATAGGCGACGCGAAGCTCGGGGAAGAGTATGGCGGAGTTCTTGGGTTGCCCGTGACCTATCTTGTCGATCGCGATGGAATTGTTGTGGAACAGATCAAAGGTGAGACGGATTTAAACGCAATGGAAGTTGAGATAAAGACGGTTCTTCGTGAGCGATAGGCGCTACTTTCAGCGGGACGATTGAGTTAACGAACTTGAGGCCGTAATGAAGGAGGTTCGGTAACTCCGCAAGATGACTCTGGTCACCTCATTCGGCGCGGATAATTGACCGTGTGGGCGTTGAAAACAACCTCGGGCTTCTGAAGGACTATCAGGCATATCTACGGGTGGAAAAGGGGTTGCGTCCACTGACCTGTGAGGCCTACGACGGCGATCTGAAGACGTTTGCCGAGTTTCTAGAAGGCCAGCAGGGTGTGCTGGTGACGGCTACACAGCAGGATGTGGCTGCATTTCTGGAGAACTTGCGCACACATTCGATTGACTCGCGCAGCGCCGCGCGGAAGCTGAGCTGCCTGCGGGGGTTCTACAAATGGCTGCTGCTGGATCGGCGCATCCATCACGATCCAACTTTGAATATTGAATCGCCGAAGGCTTGGAAGGTTCTGCCGAAGTCGCTGGCAGAGCCTGAAGTTGCGGAGATGCTGGAGCGCGCGGCGATGGTGGCGGAACATCCGCAGGCGCAGGCGACGGCGTTGCGCGATAGCGCGATTCTGGAACTGCTATATGCGGGTGGGCTGCGGGTTTCGGAGATTACGGGACTCGGTACCAGCGACCTGGCGCTTGATGCCGGGCGGGTGCTTGTGCGCGGCAAGGGCGACAAGGAACGGATTGTGCCCCTGGGGCGCACAGCCTTGAAGTCGCTTGAGACGTACCTGCGCGAGGGCCGGCCGCACCTGGCGCGCATCAGCACGAAGCCGAAAACGGTTCCTTCGCGGCAGGATGCGACACGGCTGTTCCTTTCGCTGCGGGGGATGCCACTGACGCGGCAATGGGTCTGGCACCTGGTGAAGATGGCGAACAAGGACGCGAGTCCACACAAGCTGCGGCACAGCTGCGCGACGCACATGGTGGAACATGGAGCGGATTTGCGCAGCGTGCAGACAATGCTGGGGCACGCGGATATTTCGACGACGCAGGTGTATACGCACCTGGCGCTGGGGCGGTTGAAAGCCGTGCATCGCGAGCATCATCCGCGGGCAAAGGCAAAGACGCAGGACGAGAGTGCGACGAAGGGCGAGGCTGTGAAGGGAAGCTCACTCCGCATCATTCACGGCGGCAAAGGAAAGAAGCGTGCCGGTGACAAAACCGAGAACGCGGGTGTTGATGAGGAGCAGCAATGAGCATCGCGGAGGATCAGTTGGATGAGTTGGAGACTCCGGCGCAGGTCGCTCCGCCGGCGCTGGCGGGGCTGGTGGATGAGTATCTGCGCATGCTTGAGTTTGAGCGTCGGTCATCCGAGCATACGCTGCGCGCATATCGACGGGAGTTGATGGGATTCGCCGTGTACGTTGGGGAGCGGCATCCTGCACTGGGAGCGGTGGATCGGATCGAGCATACACATATCCGCGCCTATCTTGGCGTGTTGCTGGAGCATGGATTATCGAAAGCTTCGACAGCGCGGGCGCTGGCGGCAATTCGAAGCTGGTTCAAGTGGCTGGCACGTACTGGGCGCGTCGAACAGAACGTGGCTTCGCTGGTAGCGACTCCGCGACTTCCGAAGCTTTTGCCGCGAGTGCCGTCGATCGAGCAGATGAATCGCGTGGTGGACAGCGTGGAAGAAGATGCAGCGAGTTGGCCGGCGCGGGATAAGGCGATTCTGGAATTGCTGTATGGATGCGGAATCCGGAATGCTGAATTGACCGGACTGAATCTGAACGATCTTCACTGGGCAAACGAGGCGATCCTGATACGGGGCAAGGGACACAAGCAGAGGCTGGTTCCGTTGGGCGATGCCGCTGCGCACGCGCTTCGCGCGTATCTTGGCGAACGGGCAGCGCGGTTGACCGCGAAGTTTGGAGCTAAAGGTTCGTCAACGCCGGCGTTGTTTCTGAGCCTGCAACTGCGCGGGTTGGGCAAGCCGGGCGGCGAGGGGCGGCTGACGACGCGAAGCGTGGGGCGGATTGTGAAGCGGGTCGCGATTCTACGTGGGCTCTCGGCCGATGTGCATCCGCACACGTTGCGGCATGCATTTGGCACACATCTGCTCGAGGAAGGCGCTGACTTGCGCGCGATCCAGGAACTGCTGGGGCACGAGAGATTGTCGACGACACAGCGGTATACGCAGTTGACAACTTCGCAGCTGGAAGCGGTGTACGACCGTACGCATCCACGGGCGAGATAGCGTTTGAAGCTTAGAGTTCAGGACAGGCTCTGGGGTGTCCCGTAATGGCATTGCCGTCCCAGGTCTCAAGAGCGAGACCTGGGGCACCCGGGCGTGATTGGGTTTGCGGTTTTCCACCCTTGCGACAAAGACAAAGACGTCACAAGGATGGGGCACCCAGCATCGTAGTTACTCGATAATCAAAAACACCTCAAAACTGGAGCTGAAGGCCAACCACTTGACAGTCAAGAGGTGCGCCTGTATACCTCTTGATTATCTAGTGGTGGAGAAATTATGAGTGATGAATCGCGGGACCTGGTGCAGGGAACCCTGGAAATGCTGGTGCTGAAGACGCTGGCACTGGAACCGATGCATGGATACGGCATTGCATTGCGTATCGAGCAGATCAGCGACGGCGTTTTCAGAGTGAATCCCGGGTCGCTTTTGCCGGCGTTGAATCGGATGGAGCGGGCGGGGTATGTGAAATCGGAGTGGCGCGTGTCAGCAACGAATCGGCGCGCAAAGTACTACGTCTTGACTAAGCGTGGATTGAAAGCTCTTGAAGAGGAACGGCAGCAGTGGGATCGCCGGACGGCGGCGATCGGCAAAATTCTCGAAGCATAAGGAGATTTCCAATGCTGTTCCAGAATTTTTTGAGTGGGATCAAGTCGCTCTTCCGCCCAAATGCACGTAACGCCGAGATTGAGGCCGAGGTGCAGAGCTTTCTCGACGCGGCGGTGGAACACAGAATGCAAGAGGGGATGAGCCGCGCGGATGCAGAGCGGTCCGCGCGGGCGGAGATCCGCAGCGCGGAGATGATTCGACATAACGTGTGGACTTCGAGCTGGGAATCGCGCGTCGAATCGTTGTGGAAGGATGTGCGATACAGTTTTCGACAACTTCTGCGGTCGCCGGGATTGTCGGTGGTTGCAGTTCTGTCGCTGGCGCTGGGGATTGGCGCCAACACTGCAATTTTTACCGTGATTGACGATCTGCTGCTGAAGCAATTGCCGGTTCACGATCCGCGCATGCTGGTTTCGTTTGGCGATGGTAGCGGCGACGGAATTATCGCTTCCAGTAGTCCGGGACCCTACGACATTTTTCCGTACGACTTCTTTCGACACATCGGCGGGGACCGGAATGTATTCGATGGAATCTGCGCGTTTGCGAGCTTTCCGACGATGGTGAGTGTGCGAACGGGATCGGGTTCGGCGGGCCCAGCGACACAGGCGACAGGACATCTTGTCTCTGGAACGTTCTTCAGTGTGCTGGGAGCGCAGCCGTTGATGGGCCGGACGTTGAATGCAGGCGACACGGCGATGGAGGGAAGCAATGCGGTTGCGGTAATCAGCTATCGCTATTGGCTGGAGGATTTGTCGGCTGATCCGAATGCGGTGGGACGTTCGATCACGATCAACGGAAATTCGTTCATGGTGGTTGGCGTGATGCCGGCAGCGTTTTATGGAGTGGACCTGAACGAGCAGATGCCAGATATGTGGCTGCCAATCACGATGCAGGCGCAAGTGATGATGCAGCCGTCGCTGCTGAAGCCGGACGGCCTGTTCTGGATTCACATGATGGCGCGGCGGAGGCCCGATGTTCCGGTGGCGCAGGCGCAGGCGTGGACGACGGTGGAGTTTCAGCGCTTTCTTACGCAGCGGGAGGGGACGCAGATTTCGGCGTTGCGACGGCAGCAGATCAGCGGAACGTTCATTCCGCTTTTGCCGGGAGGATCGGGGCTGTCATACATGCGATCGGAGTACCAGGTTCCTTTGAAGGTGCTGATAGTCATGGTCTGGGTGGTTCTGCTGATCGCGTGCGCTAACCTAGCGAACCTGCTGCTGGCGAAGTCGGCATCGCGCGAGCGGGAATTTTGCGCGCGTCTTGCGCTCGGATCGAGTCGCGCACGAATCGCGCGGCAGATCTTGATAGAGGCGCTGGTTCTCGCTCTGGTTGGAGGGACGCTCGGACTGGGGCTGGCCTTCTGGGGAACGCAGGTTCTGATTCATTTCATTGACAAGGGTGCGGCCCGGACGGCGCTTTCGGCGACGCCGGATATACGCGTGTTGCTTTTTACATTTGCCACATGCATTGTGACGGCGGCGCTGTTTGGAATTGCACCGGCCATGCGGAGTTCGCGTACGAATGTTGCGGGAGCGCTGAATGCGAATGCGCGTAATTCGGGCGGAACGAGCGCGGGCTCCCGTGGGTTGTTGCCAAAGGTCCTGATTGTGACGCAGGTGACTCTCTCGCTGGTGCTGTTGAGCGTTGCCGGGCTGCTGATTCGGACGCTGCAGAATCTGCGTTCGCAGGACATGGGGCTTAGTCGCTCAAATGTACTGCTCGTGAATACCAATGCGAAGTTTGCTGGTTATCCGCCGGAACGGTTGAACGCGCTGTATGAGCGCATTCTTAACCGGGTCGATCAGTTGCCGGGCGTTCGTAATGCGAGCCTGTCGGGTGGGCCACCGGTGAGCCGGGGTAATTGGGGCTCGCCAATCGATATCGATGGACGGCACACACCGCCGAGCGAGGATATCAGCACACTGTTGAACCGGGTGTCGGCGGGATACTTTGAGACGCTTGGAATTCCGCTGCTGCGCGGGCGGACGATTGAACCGTCGGACACCGCCGACGCCGTGAAAGCTGTCGTGGTGAACAAGACATTTGCGGATCGCTACTTTCCAAATGGAGATGCGATAGGGCACAACTTCACGATTGCGGATCCTGCGGCTCCGGGGGTGTGGCACATCGTGGGCATTGTGCGGGATTCGAAACACAGAAGTCCCGCAGAGAAGCCGGAACCATTCGCATTTCTGGCCGTAACTCAGCTCACGGGTGACGATCAGTATGCGTATTGGCTCCAGGTGAAGAGCTTGGGTGATCCAGCGAAGATCACGGGCGAGGTTCGAGCGGCGCTGGCCGAGATCGATCCCAATCTGCCGGTTTTGAAGACGCAGACCATCGACGAACAGCTCGATGATCTGATCGATCTGCAGGCTTTCATCTCGAAGCTGTCGGGTTTCTTTGCCCTGTTGGCGCTGACACTTGCGGGAATCGGACTCTACGGAGTGATGACGTACAACGTGGTACGGCGGACGAACGAACTCGGAGTAAGGATGGCGCTCGGCGCCCCAAGGAACGGGTTGTTGTGGATGGTGCTGCGAGAGGCAATCTTGCTGCTGGCGATCGGCGTCGTGCTCGGGATTCCGATCAGTCTTGCGGCGAGCCGGGCGATCAAGGCTGGGCTATTCGGCGTGAACCCGGCGGATCCGCTTACGCTGATTGCGGCTGTGGCGATTGTGAGTGCGTGCATGTTGTTTGGCTCGTACATGCCGGCACGGCGGGCGACGAAGATCAATCCGATGGTTGCGCTGCGATACGAATAGTCGATTTAGTGAACAGTGAACAGTGGACAGTGGACAGTGGACAGTGAACAAGTGAACAGGTGAAGAAGTGAAAAAGTGAACAGTGAACAGTGAACAGTGGGCAGTGGGCAGTGAACAAGAAGGAACAGCAAATAGGTGTGATAGATGATGGGGATAGAGCTTGTAAAAAAGCCCGGCCGAAGCCGGGCTTTTTGTTGGGGTGAACTTGAGTTAGACCATCGCCGCTACCTGTTGAGTGCTGGCAGGGGCGGCGGTGGCAACAGGATCCACGGAACTCTGCGCCGGGACGTGGGCGCCACGGGTCAGGCGGTGCACGAAATGATACGGAGGCCAAGGGCCGGAGAGCTGCATCTGGCAGTCGCGCATCATGGCGCAGGTGGTGGTGAACTTGTTCTGATAGCGCTCCACGTATTTGCGCTCGATCAGGTGGGCGATATCGAGAACCATCTTGCCGGTCTCGGTCAGGCGGCAGCTCACTTCTTCATCCAGGGGTGCAAAGAGGCGATGCATCTGGAAGCTTACGGCGCGGGCGCGGGTCTGACGTTCGCGCTGGCGGGTTGCCGTTTCGCGGAGATTGGTGAGATAGCCGCGGCCCACCTTGTCTGGCTGGAGCTGGGCCAATTCGCGGCTGCAACAGTCGTCGACAAGGATCTTGAGGTGCATCTCAGTTTTTCCTCGGAGTTTATCGATGTTGCCGAGGAACTGACGCTGGTTGGACCGGATGGATTTACGGAGGCTTTCGTCGTCGTTAAAGACGGTACCGAATCGGAAAGGAAGGACGGTGGAATGTTTGAAGCAATCCGCGATGACGCGAGCATGATCCACACCGGACTTCTGATTTAAAGATTCTGTGGGATTGTGTTCGCTGACGATAACGGCTAGATCACTGGCTGGGTAAAGGAAGACCTGATTTCCGCTGACACCGTGTACTGACTCGAGCGGAACTGGTTTTCGGTGGCGGGCTAGTTCTGGGAAGGCTTGTTTCTCACCAATGCAGTAGGCATACCATGCCATATGGAGGCACTCCGTGTGCGGACGCCGGTACGCGCCGCTCGTTAGTGAAGCTCTGTGAACTCAGTTAGAACAGCGTTTTGACACAGGGCGGAAGATCCCCAATTGAACTACGGAGTGAATACTAGACCGCGTATAAGACGACTGACAATGACCTGCATCACGAAGATCGTAAAAGGTGAGTAGGGAAGCCAAAGTTAGTTTGACAAAATCGAAATGTCTATTGTGGACATCAAAACAAATGCCGATTCAGTACGAATGAGGATGTGACGAAGCTTTTGGGGGCCAAAAGGGGGCCCAGGAGGAGCTGTGCCGGGTCGCCGGCTGGTCAAAAGCGAATGAGGTAGGCGATGCGTACGCACAGCAGGGCCGTGAACAGGATGGAAACCACGAGCAGGATGGTAACAAAGCGCATGAAGGACGAAGTGCGCTTGGCCAGCTTGGCGACGTGCTCAATGAGCTCGGCCTGGTCGGCGGCATTTTTCTGAACGGCATCCTGGAGCGCGGCGAAGTCGTCTTCGAGCCGCTGGAGGGCGCGTTTCTGCTCACCGGAGTGGAAAGCAAGGGCGCGGTGCTCGGACTGGAGGCGGGAAATCGACTCTTCGAGGGGCTTGAGATCGACTTCGTGCATGGGCCGGTTCGCGAAGAGATTGGAAGCGGCGCCGACGACATTGCCTTCGAGCAAGGGAAGCATTTTGCCGACGATGGGCAGGACGGTCCTGGCCACACCCATGGCTCGCTCGAACTTGCTGGGCTTCCGCGGCATGGGGCGTGCCAAGGCGGTGGAGGCCATCGAGGGGTTGAGCCTGGGGTTGGAAGATGGCGCAGGCTGCGCCGAAGAAGAGGGTTCCGCTGCAGGGATGGGAAAAGGTGCTTCCTCAATCCGCGGAGGGCCGTCTCTGCGAGGCAATACATCGGCACGTCGCGTTTCATTGCGGGGCGATGGCTGATTGCGAGGCGGCTCGTCCTTGAGCACCTGGGCCTCGGGACTGTCGTAGTTGGCGTAGCGCACCTTGGGCCGGAGGGGAGACAGCGGTCCCGGCGCCTCGAATTCGGAAACGATGTCAGCTACCTTCCGTGAGGTGATGACGGAGTCGTTCGGATCGGGGCCAAGGGGGTCAATCATTGAATCACCACTCTCTTCAATATAGGGGAAGGCGCGAGAAAGCCCAATTCTGAAAAACCGGGGCACAATTCTCGTATGCTTTGGAGCAGGAGCTGAATGTGAATCCGGTAATCGCACGTGGATTGAGGAGTTTGCAGCGCAACATCCTGGCGGGAATTATTACGGTGGGGCCGTTGTTTGTAACGTGGCTGATCTTCAGCTTTGTGCTGGGCAGCCTGGCGAAGGCGGGATTGCCGCTGGTGCAGCTGCTGGCGGCGATTTTTCCTGAGGATTGGTTGGCGGGGCCGGTGATGCAGTCGGTGCTGGCGGTGCTGCTGACGCTGGTGGTGCTGTATGTGCTGGGTCGGGTGACGTCTCTGGTGATTGGGCGGCAGGCGTTCGGCTTGTTTGAGTCAATGCTGGAACGGCTGCCGTTTGTGGCGAAGGTGTATTCGTCGGTGCGGCAACTGATCGATTCGATGCTGGCGAAGAAAGATACGAATCAGCGGGTGGTACTGGTGGATTTTCCGATCCTGGGACAGAAGAGCATCGGGTTTTTGACTCGGACACTGGTGGATTCGAACACGGGAGAGGAACTGGCGGCGGTGCTGCTGCCGAATGCGATCAATCCGACGTCGGCCTTTTTGCAACTGCTGCCGCTGAGCCGGGTGACGTTGACGGATCTGACGATGGAGCAGGCGATGAGCATGCTGATGACCGGTGGAGCGGTGGCGCCGGAGAGCATTGTTTTTTCGCAGCGGGAGCAAGAAGCGGTGACGCCGGGGCGGTAGTCGTGAATTTGTCGGCGACCCTCCCACTGATGCGCAAAAACGCGCATGAATGGGCGCTGAGCGGGAGTGGATGTGAGGGACGAAAATGCCATCGGTATGTGGAGAGGCCTGGAGATTGGCTCATGATCGAGGACAGCGGTTACGCGGAAATGATCTGCAAACGCCGTTATCGACGCAGTGCTAAACTTGCTTGCGTGGAAGGCTAACCCACTGTGCCCAGTTCAGGTCCACATCCGTGTCGACCCCTGATCGTTTTCATCATTGTGGCATTCCTCGCATTTCAATCCTGCACTTCAACCGCCCAAAGCAACCCTGTAAAGCAATCTCCCAGCGAGCAGTCTTTTCAAATGCAGGTGAAGAGCAACCTGGTGCTCGTACGCGTTGTGGTGCGCGACAAAAAGGGCAACCCCATTCGCGGCCTGAAGAAAGAAGACTTCCATCTCAGCGACCAGGGCAAGGAACAGACAATCTCGCAATTTGAAGAGGTTTCCCCCGACGAGTCTGCTTCCTTTACCGCCGCCTCATCGACACCCACGGCAACATCACCACGTGCTGGCCTGGCCGAGCGATACATCGCGTTCTATTTCGACGATCTCAATTCGTCTGCTGCCGACCTGATCCAGGCTCGTGATGCCGCTGATCGATACCTCACAACGAGTCTTCAGCCCAACGATCGCGTGGCGATCTTCACCGCGGAAAAGATGCTGTCGGACTTCACTTCCGATTCCCGCCGGATCCATGAGGCGCTCACGCAACTGCATGCCAGCACCCGCAGCCCAGCGAATGAACACCTCTGCCCCGATCTGTCTGACTACCAGGCGTACGAAATTCTCCACACCAACGACCTTAGCAGCGACGCCTGGATGACAGCGCTGGCCGAGGCTGCGGCTTGTCCGGTAAAGATCGTCAACGTTCCTTCGAACCTGGATCCATCCAAGCTCAGTCTCGCTTCGATGGAACCCATTCGCATGCTGGCAGAGAGAATCCTGGGCGAGGCTCAGTCCCTGACACGCGCGAATCTTCAGCAATTCGAGACCGTGGTGAATGCCATTGCTTCGGCGCCGGGCGAGCGCATGGTCGTCCTAGTCTCCCCGGGGTTTCTCTCGCAGAGTGAACAGTACACTCTCGACCGCATCGTTGATCGCGCTCTTCGCGCGCAGATCGTTATCGATTCTCTCGATCCCAAGGGCCTGGCGATTTTACTGCGCGAGTCAGACGCCTCTCGCAATACGATTGTTCTCCCCGATGCGCGCGCATCGCAGGCCCGCAATCACCTAGATGCTTCGAAGGAGTTCGTCCGTGCCGATGTGCTGGCTGAGTTCGCGCAGGGCACAGGTGGCGAATTCTTTCGCCGCGACAACGATCTGAAGGCCGGATTCGCCGCTCTTACCCAGGATCCCCCACACTACATCCTTGCCTTCTCTCCACAAAAAGTGAAATGGGATGGCAAATTCCACGCTCTCAAGGTCTCTTTCACAACCAAAGAGAAGGGCCGCACCATTCAGGCGCGCCGCGGCTATTTTGCTGTCGAAAGCAATCCCACCTCTGACCAACAAGTCAGCACCGCAAACACTGCGCCCACCTCCTCAACAGCAGCCGAACCGAGTAACCAAGCCGCAACGCTGGCCTCGTCTAACGCGGCATCGGCCACCGCTGCCGGTGAGCCGCAGCCCGTCGCCCCGGAAACACACGCCTCCAGTCTGGGCCCTCCATCCTCAGCAATTGCGGATGACAACAGAGCGGAGAACCCAGCCACTCCTCGCGACCTTGCGACGCTTCGCCCCAACACCACACCTCCGCATCTTCGCCGGGGACGGAACCTCGTCACCGTCGATCAACTCGAGCAATTCCTTGCTGCCGTTCGCGGCAAACCGGATGCTGGGATTGCGAAGCGGTTGATGAACTTCGAACTCACCGAACGCCTTGACTCGGCGAAGCTGGGGCGTCTTGATGCGGATCTCGGCAACCAGTCCAGGCAAGTTCTCATCGCGCTGGCAGATACGGCAGCCTTTCTCAAGCCGCCCGCGACCGATGTCGCTCTCCCCGCTACGCCGTCTCAGGCTGATCAGCTGCAATGGCTGAAAGCAGCAACGCAATCTGTGACCACCACTCTCAGCAAGCTGCCGAATTTCTTTGCAACACGGGACGTAACCCGATTCGCCGATTCGCCCGCAAGACAGGTGATGGGTGCTTTCTTCTCCTACCAGCCATTGCATTCGATCGATCGATTGCAGGCCACTGTTCTCTATCGCCACGGGAAACAGGAACTGGATTCCGACCAGCACAAATCTACATCCAACGCCGCCGGGATCGGATTGGTTACCGAGGGCGAATTTGGTCCAATTCTGGGCACGGTGCTGATGGATGCGTCTACAACGAGCCTTACCTGGAGCCGCTGGGATCCGGGGCCGGCTGGTCCCCTCGCGGTTTACCATTTTGCAGTTC
Source organism: uncultured Acidobacteriaceae bacterium (assembly GCA_963838295.1). Classification (GTDB taxonomy): domain Bacteria; phylum Acidobacteriota; class Terriglobia; order Terriglobales; family Acidobacteriaceae; genus Telmatobacter. The sequence goes on along the minus strand of CAWIQS010000013.1, from coordinate 227,426 downwards.
CCAGGAACAAATCCCACTATGAAGTCCAGTACTGCTGTGTCACCGAGGGAAGCGCGATCGGCCTCTTCAAACAAGTCTCCGCTTATCACGGCGAGGTCGCGATCGACCCGGCCACAGGGTCAATCATGCGCATCGCGATTCAGGCTGACCTCAAGGACTCCTTCCCACTCACCAGGGCCGATCTCGCCGTTGAATACGGCCAGGTTGAGATTGGGGGGAAGAACTATATTTGCCCGCTCCGCAGCGTCGCCATTGTGCAGGCCTACGCAAAGGCGCCTGACATGGCTCTGGATGAACCTCTGTTGCTCGGGAAGGCTGCACTTGCAGCCGATAGCCGCGAGTTGCCCGTTCGGACAATGATCAACGACATCGCATTTGTGCAGTACCACCTGTTTCGCTCCGACTCGCGAATTCTCCCTGCCTCCGACTAGCCGCGCCCTCATCTTTGCCGTTTATGATGGACCTTCTTCAAATTCTTGAGAGAGGTTAACGTCCAATGCGATTTCGTCTTGCTGTTTTGTTGCTCGTTGCTGTTTCTGGGGTTTCTGCACAGTCGCCTTCGGCTAGATCAGTACCTGCACAATGGGTTGGAACGTGGGCTGCTTCTGTGTTCGACGGCGATCCCTGGCATACCGTGCCGACACTGGTGGATTCGACTTTGCGCGAGATTGTGCACACGTCGCTGGCTGGCAACGTAGTGCGCGTGCGTCTGACGAATGAGTTTGGCACGGAACCACTGCGCGTGGATGCCGCGACGATCGGAGTGAGTGCGGGGATAAGCAGCGTGGACGCGGCTTCGCTGCATGACCTCGTGTTTGGCGGTTCGCCCTCGATCGTGATTCCACCGGGAGCGGAAGTGCTGTCGGATCCTGTGTCGATGGCCGTGCCGGCATTCACGAATCTGGCCATCAGCATCTACCTGCCGCTGCAGCAGGTGAGCGACGTTACGGTGCATGCGAGCGCACAGCAGGACAACTTTATCCAGACCGGCAATCATGTGCGTGATGCTTCATTTGCTTCGCCGGTGGTGGTCGGGTCGTGGTACTTCCTGAAGGGGGTGGATGTTGAAGCCACGAGCGCGAAAGCGGGGGCGGTGGTGGCTTTTGGGGATTCGATCACGGACGGAGCGCTGTCGACGGAGAATGCCAACCATCGCTGGCCGGACTACCTCGCAGTGCGGCTTCAGAATAATCCTGCGACTGCTCACCTCGCGGTGCTGGACGAGGGCATCGGGGGAAACTGCATTCTGATTCATTGCGTCGCGCAGAATGCACTGGCACGGTTCGATCGGGATGTTCTATCGCAGGCGGGCGTGAAGTATGTGATTGTGCTGGAGGGAATCAACGACATCGGTACGCTGCACAATCCCAACCGGCCCGACTACAAACTGACCGCAGAAGATCTGGAGCAGGGGCTGGCGCAACTGGTGGCGCGCGCGCATGAACACGGGATCAAGGTCTTCGGTGCGACTCTGACGGGGTATAAGGGCGCGGGCTATTTTACGGAGAAGGGCGAGCAGATTCGCGAGGCTGTCAATCACTGGATTCTGACTTCGGGTGTATTTGATGGGGCGATCGACTTCGATAAAGCTACAGGCGATCCGGCCAATCCGCTGACGTTTGCGCCGCAGTACGATAGCGGCGATCACCTGCACCCGAAGGATGCCGGGTACGCGGCTATGGCGGATTCGATTGATTTGAGTTTGTTTCGGTGAAGCAGTGGACAGTGAGCAGTGAACAGTGAACAGTGAGCAGTGAGCAGTGAACAGTGAACAGTGGACAGTGAACAGTGGACAGTGAAACGGTGAACAAAAGTTAGCGAATTCCGCGGAAATAACAAAAGCAGATCCTTCGCTCCGCTTAGCCCACGAACGATAAATCGTTCGTGGGGCCCCAAGCTGCTTCGCTCAGGATGACACCATCGGGAAAGAATCAGAAATGACAATCGCCAGGAAACAAATATTGATCAAGCCAAGGCACAGGGGATATTTTCTGTCCTAAAGCGACTCGGGATTGGCGGCGGCGGACGGGTCGGCGGGGATGTGTTCGGCTTCTTCTTCGCTTTCGTGGGTGACCTTGCGCAGGCTGATGTGCTCGAACTGGGCCCAGATGAGTCCGATGGGGATCACGCCGAGGAAGGTGACGAGGAGCAGGGTTGCGGCGCAGGCCATGGAAGCTTCTGCGCTGACCTGAAACCCATTGGCCAAGACGGCTGCGACGGCGAAGATTTGCGTGAACCAGCCGAGGATTGGCAATTGCAGGACGCTGGCTCCCCCGCTGATCATCATCAGAACGACCGTCTGCGAGAAGCGGATTGTAGCAAGTTCATGACTGCCGGTGAAGCCCCGCATGGTGATGAAATAGGCGAATGCAATGACGGTCCACATGCCGACCGACGTGCCTACGGCGATGAGGAAGTCAGGAAGAGTCCGGATCGTGTCGAGGCCGGCCTGAAAACTCAGAATCTTTTCTCCAACTGTTCGTCCGAGATTCTTCGAGATGAGGCCCAGCGATTTTTCCATGATGACGGCCACCGTTGAACCGAGGAGTCGCACCAGAACCAGGAAGAGCACGCCAAACAGGGTGAGGACAAGGCCTCCGTACTGAGCGATGCGTGGGCCGGCAAATTTCGCGAGCAAGCCGGAATGGGTGGACTGGACGAGGAGGCTTGAGCTGGCGTTTTGATCACGGAAAAGGACAATCATGGCCACGGAGAAGAAGACGGCCATCGTGCCGAAGTCGAAGAGACGCTCGACGACGTAGACGGCGAATTGATTGGCGATCGATAGCCCCGTTTTCCTTGCAGTGAGGTATGGGCGGACAGGGTCGGCGACTCGGCCGATCAGAGCAACAGCGGTAAAGCCCATGACCTGCGAGCCCACGAGCGAAAGAGGGTTTACCTTTTTATGATGGCGGAGCAGGTAGGCCCAGCGGGTCGCGCGAAAGATGTAAGCGACATAGATGCAGCCTAGCCCGATGCCGAAGTAGCTCCACCTGGAGAGAGCGAACTGTTCGATGACCTCGTGCCAGTTAATTGGATGACGGTGCTGTGCGTAGAAGGCGAGAGCCACGAGAGCTGCGAGGAGTACCAACCCCAGAATCAATTGTCGTTTGTTCAAGAGCTCTCCGTTTCGTTCGGTGTTTTTATTTTATGGGCAAGGGCCGTCTTCGGGTCATTCCACGTTGGTGTGGGAACTGGCAGGCGGATTTTAGGTGTGGGCGTGAAAAGAAGCAACTGCAGGTTCCTCGACTTCCCTTGGTCGCTCGGAATGACAGTGCTGGATGGGACAAAAACAACTGCAGGTTCCTCGGCTTCCGTTGGTCGCTCGGAATGACAGTGCTGGATGGGACAAAAACAACTGCAGGTTCCTCGGCTTCCGTTGGTCGCTCGGAATGACAATTTTAGCCGGGGCAACGGAGGGGACTTAGCGGGTTGGAGATGCCACGATGGCTGCGGTAGAAATGCGAATCTGGCGGGCCTGGGCTTGGCGTGCGAGGACGCGGCGGTTGAACTCGTGGATGACGCGGGCTACGTAGGCGCGGGTTTCGTGGTAGGGCGGGATGCCATGGTACTTGTCGACTGCGGCGGGGCCGGCGTTGTAGGCGGCTAGCGCCAAGGCAATGTTGTCGTGGTACCTCACAAGGAGTTCGTTGAGGTAGGCGGAGCCGCCGCGCACATTCTGATCGGGACGGAAGCTGTCGTCGACGCCCTGTTCTGCCGCGGTTTTGGGCATGAGCTGCATGAGTCCGCGGGCGCCCGCGCGGCTGATGGCGCGGGAGTTGCCATTGCTCTCAGCCTTGACGACGCTGGCGAGGAGGTCGGCGTCGAGGTTGTGCTGCTGGCCGGCCTTGGCGAGCATTTCATGGAGATCGGCGGGATTGAGGCGGGCCTCGGTTTGGGGATTGATGGAGGCCGGCTCGGCCGGAGTTGGCGGCGGATCAGGGACGGTTTCGATCTTTGCGATGTCGGAAGAGGCGCGATCGATGTAGCTGTTTTCGCCAGGTCCCATGTAGAGGCGGACTTGGGAGCCGACCTGTGCGTGATGATTGCAAACAATGTCGTAACCGTTGGTGAGGCTGACGCGCTCGGCGGAATGCGCGGGACGCGACGCGACCGCGAGCACGAGTGCTGCGAGAGCGGCGGCGATTTGGAGGCGTGTTCGCAAAGTTGAGTTTTTCTGCTTCTGTTCCGGACTTCTATTCCAGGCTTCTGCCCAGGCTGGTTCAGACTTTATCAGAGGTGCGGCGGGCTACGGCCATCTCCAAAGTCACTGCCACGCCATCTTCGTCATTGGGTGGAGTTTGCTTCCATCCGCGGGTTTTGGCGAGGGTGCGCAGATCGTGGGCTGCGTTGGCCATCATGACGGCCTGACCGGCCCATTCGAGCATGTCGACGTCGTTCCAGTTGTCGCCGATGGCCATGGTTTCTTTGCGATCGACGCCGAGGCGGGCGGCGAGGCGCTCGAGAGCCCATCCTTTGGAGACGCCTGGGGGCAGCAGGTCGAGGATGGAGAGGTCGCGCGCGGGATATTCGGTGCGGACGGCTTCACAGGAACCGCTCCATTGGCTGGTTTTCAGGGCCTTCTCGGCCTGGCGCATTTTGTCGAGGCCACCGGTGACCATGCCCTGAATAGGATCGTTGCCATCGGAGAGGGCGTTTTCGAGCGGCTTGACGACTTCGATGGCGTCGCGATTGGCTTCGACCCAAAGGGCGATCCGGTGATGTGCCTGTTCGAAGTCTTCGAGGACGAGTTCACCGCGCCCAACGTGGTCGAAGGTGAAGACCAGTGTTCCGAAGGGCCTGAGCAGGCTGCAGATGCCGCGCGCTACGCGTGCTTCGAGATGTGAACGATCGATGGGGTCGCCGCCGAGGGTCCTGGTCACTGCTCCATTGGACGTGATAAGGGGCATGTCCGCTCGGAGACCGAGGCCTTCGAGAAGGGGAGCGGTATAGGCGGTGCGGCGACCAGTCGCAATGGCGACGGTAATGCCAGCTTCCTGGGCTGCACGGAGAGCTTCCGCGTTGCGGGGGCTGATGGACTGGCTGAAGGTGGGCAGAAGGGTGCCGTCCATGTCAATGGCCACCAGGCGCACGGGGGGATGCATGGGTCTAGTGTACCGGGAGCGATCCCAAAGAGAGTGAGGATTGCCGAAAAGGAGATACGCGGTGTGACGAAGAAAGATCCGGGGCTAAAGCCCATTCATTCCTTTGGCGTTATTCGTGGGGCTGAAGCCCCACGCTCCCTCCGAGTGACGAAACCTGGATTCGGGCTTTCCATGACGGAATTTGGAAGCGCCATTCCGCCTCGTGCTCAGGGGGCGGAAAATTGTGCAACGAGTTGGTGGGGCGCTTCACCATGTGACCGTGGGCACGCCCTTGGAATGGGAATCGGGGCAGAATTGCCTTTGGACGGAGGCGCGTATGCAGCCCGAAGTGCTGATTGCGTATTGTTCGCGGAGCGGATCGACGGAAGATGTGGCCGAGGCGATGGGTATGGCCATGGAAGGCGTCGGAGTGGCGGTGGATGTGAAGCCGATGGCGAACGTGGAGTCGATTTCAGGCGATAGGTCGTTGGTGATCGGCACGGCTTTGTATGTCGGGCATTTTCCAAAGGAGTTCCACCGGTTTGCAGCGCGGTTTCGGCGGGAGCTGGGGAATGTGCGTCCGTGGATCTTTGTTCTGGGCCCAACGGAGAACGAACCGAAGCATTTTGCAGCGGCAGAGGAACAGGCGCGGAAGGAACTGGCGAAGTATCCGTGGCTCCATGCAGCAGATGTGCGCGTGATGGGAGGCAGTTTCGATCCGAAGCATTTGAAGCTCGCGTTTCCATTCAGCCTGGCGATGAAACTGCCGGGGAATCCCATGAGGAAGATGCAAGCTTCGGATATTCGCGACTGGGATTTTATTCGGAGGTGGGCGAGTGGGATTGCAGAGCATGTGAAAAGGGGGGCGCCAGTGCAGCGGGGAGAGTTTGCCGAATACAGCGCTTATAAAAATAGTTTGTCGGGACACTGAGGCTCGCTTCCGCGGAGTTTGTGCGGCAGGCTTTTGCGAATTGGGTAGACTGGGTGCATGGAACGGATATGTACGCATTGTCATGCGGAGCTGGGTGGGGATACGAAGGCGGACTGGTGCCCGGCGTGCGGCGGGGCTTTGATGGAGCGGGCGGAGTTGCCGGAGTCGGGGCGAAGGCTAGCGCCGGCGGAAGTAGATCATCGCGGAATTATGTTGCCGCGACGTCATGCACTGGGCGGAATCATCACGCCGCAGTAGATTCGTTGCTTCTTGCGGAGCTCCAATTGATCGCGATTGAACGCATCACGCTCGGGAGCGCCCTTGTCTTCAAAGACGTGCGGCTGCGAGCGTTGCAGGAGGCGCCGACGGCGTTCTCAAGCACGTATGCGAAGGAGTCGGCGTTTCTGGATGAAGAGTGGAAGAAACGCTCGATGCGATGGAGCAGCGGCGGGTCTGCGGGATTCCTTGCATTTGATGGGGATCGTGGGTGCGGGATGGTTTTCAGTTTTGCCGAGGAACTCGATCCTCGACGCGCGCAAGTGGTCTCGATGTGGGTGGCGCCGGAGGTTCGGCGCGAAGGTGTCGGGCGGAGATTGATTGAGACGGTGGTGGAGTGGGCGCGCGGACGCGAGATGCGTGACGTGAAGTTGATGGTGACAAGCGTGAATCATGGGGCGATCGCGTTTTATGAACGGCTGGGATTTCGGATGACGGGGAAGATCGAGGTTTATCCGAATGACGCGACGATCAAGCAGTATGAGATGGTGCGGGGTGCTGATTTGACCTGCCGCGGGCGGAAGATCTTGCCGGGACGTGTCATTTGGCGCCCCGGAGAAGATTGGTGACTTCCCAGATTGCCGGCATTGCCACATGGCAGTCTTCTGTTTTGTGGACGGCGCTTCTGATTTATGCCCTGAGTGCGGTCCGCCAACTCTACCCGGAGAAGATTTCGATCCACTGCTCGTGATGATGGCCAGTTGTTCCAACTAGGACCTTTGCCTTGCGGCCGGAAGCTTCCTCTATGGCGTTCACCGCGGATGTGGGTTCTTCGTTGTCTCCAGCCTGGGAGTCGCATCGCGGCGAAGCCAATCAGAATGCTCTGGACCGGACTTCCATTCGGTCTCACCTATTTCTCCCGAGCCTCATGGGACCGAAATTGTTTCAAGTGCCGATTCTGCTACATCTACCAGCCGTCTTTCTGGGAATCGGCTACTGCTCCTGGGAACTCGCGTGCTGCTCCACTGGCATACAGGTAGTCAGACCTTTGCGCGACTTGGGTGCAGTTTCGTCCCGGTGCTTGCTGGTTTCGACTATCTGGCCTGGGTGATTTCTCGAATGGAAGCTCTCTGCGTCGACTGTCGATCTGCCTGGATATGGCGTGGCGGCGGACCGTTTTTGGTGTTCCTGTTCAGCAACTTTCTCGGATGGTATTTGACGCTTTCTGGTTTATCGTCTTCGCCCTGTACTGCTGCAGGTCACTGATGAAGCCTGCCCCTTGTTCCGAAATACTGGCGTGCCGCCATTCGTTTGCGACGGAATTTATGCCTGGCGGAAAGCTGCTGAGATTCAGAACGGGCGTCTCCAGCTGCGTGACCGATGCGTCGGAAGGCGGCGGTTGCGATGGACATTTCGTCTTCTGACGGTGATGACTTCCGGGCAATGGGGCCGATGTTCTTCTTGCGGCTTTTCGGCATCGGCTGAAGTCGTGCCCTGACAGAAAACCGAAGAGCTGACGAGATGATTGTAAGAGGTTGTCAGCTCTTGCCGTCGTTTCGGAGACTGGCAGGCGGGGATGCTACTCGTAGCGGAGGGCTTCGGCGGGGCGGATTCTTGCGGCGGTGGAGGAGGGGTAGAGGGTGGCGAGAAGCGAGATGGTAATGGAGACGGCGGAGACGAGAAGGCCGTCGAGCGCGCGGGGCGCGAAGGGAAGCGTGTCGATGGCGTAGACGTCGGGCGAGAGGTGGACGTGGTATTGGCTGCCGGCCCACGCGCCAATGTAGCCGAGAATAAGGCCGAGCGCGGTTCCGACGACGCTGATGAGGAGGCCTTGCAGCAGGAAGATGCGGCGCACCTGCGAGGGATCGACGCCGAAGCTCATAAGGACGGCGATGTCGCGGGTTTTCTCCATCACCATCATGGTGAGCGCGATGAGGATGTTGAGCGCGGCAACGATCACGATGAGGGTGATGACGATGAAGGTGACGATGCGTTCCAGTGCCAAGGCACGGAACAGTTCCTTATTCTGGTCTTTCCAGTTGGTGGTCTGAAAGCCGGGGCCTGCGGCTTGCTCGATTTGCTGAGCGATTGCGGGAGCGTTTTTGAGGTTGTCGACTCTGAAGCTGATGACTGAGACCAGGTCAGGCTCGTCGTAGAGACGCTGGGCATCGGCAAGGCGCATGAATCCCCAGGCTGAGTCGTACTGGTAGAAGCCACTGTGATAAGTGCCGGCGAGGCGAAAATGAATGACGTTCGGAACCATGCCGAGGGGCGTCAGGTCGCCTTGCGGGCTGATGAGGGTTACAGAATCGCCGATGGTGGCGCCGATCGAGTCCGCGAGATCTTTTCCGAGAATGAGAGGTCGGTCCACAGAGGCTGACGGCGACGCGGTATCGCTCGGAGGTTCGAGAGCTTTTACAGCCTCGGACGATGCGTTGGTCAGGACCTTGCTGACATTTCTTTCATACGCGGGGACGATGCCTTCAATAAGTGCGTAGCCTTCGCGGGCGCCACGCGTGACTACGACTTGCTCGTCGAGTTCGGGGGCCGCGGCGACAACGTGGGGAAGCTTGGAGAGACGTGCGAGCAGAGGCTGCCAGTCGCGGATGCCGTCGTTTTTTACGCGCATGAGCTGGACGTGGGCACTGGAGTCGACGAGGCGGTCCTGCAGGTCGCGCTGCATGCCGTTGGTGATGGCGAGGGCGATGATGAGCGCGGCAACTCCGGCGGCAACTCCGGCGATGGAGATAGCGGTGACTACACCGACGACGGCCTGTCGCCGTTTGGCTTTGAGATATCGGGCCGCCACGTAGAGTTCAAATCGCATCTTGCCTGCTTCTTACTTTCGTAGCCTGCTTCTTACTTTGTTCCCGATGAGCCGAAAACGGTTTTGGCAACGCCGATGTTGTCGTGGCGGTCGTAGACGCGCACGGTGAGGAGGTGTTCGCCGGTTTTGCCTTCGAGGGCCTTGGCCGGAATCTCGATGTCGTAGTGTTCACGCTTTGAATCGGAGAGCTTGCCAACGGGGTCGATGTACTGCCATGTGCCGGCATCGAGCGCGTACTCGGCCTGCGAAATGGGCGAGGCTGCGTCCTCTGCATCGAAGGTCACGTGCACTGGAGCGGAGCAAGGGGCCTGCGCGCATTTTGCGAGGGCTTCTTCAGCATGAAGACCGTTGACGACGGGGGGGGTGGTGTCGATTTCGAAGCGCTCGCTTTCCTTGGCGCCGGTGAGGGCTTCGCCGGGGCTGTGCGAGGGCGAGTCTGACGCAACCACCTTGATGCGATAGCCGCCGTCGGGAATGAGTGCGGCGTCGAAGCTGTAGGCCTTGTCGGTGATGTCGTCTTTGAGCAGGTGCCAATCGGGCTCGCCATCGCCGCGGAGGTAAAGCGAATAGACGAGATCGTCGCCGTTTTCATCGTGGGCCGCCCAGCGAACGGTGACCGCAGTGCGGTCTTTGGTGGCCGGAAGAGGAGTGCCGGTGTTGCCGGTATCGACGGGAATCACCAGGGGCTGGTTTGCAGAGGGAAAGTTGATGTTGACGGATTGCTGCTGGGCGGGGTTCGAGGCCTGCGGATTCAGGCGTGCGCCGGGAACGACGACGAGATCGTCGATCTCAGGAGCGGCGTTGACGGGAAGATAGTTCACGCCGACGCCGGAGAGTTTGCCGCCGGTGCGGAGAACGGCTTTCCACTGGAGGAAGCGGCCTGAGGGCGATTGCACGGCATCGTCCTTGACGGGTTGCCAATCGGACCATCCCCAGTCGCCGCGACCACGCTGGGGCTGTTCGACGTTGCCGGTGCGGGTGAGGATTTCGTAGTTTGCGGAGCCGGGTTCGACTTCGATATGCCCGAAGCGGGCAAATGCTCCGGCGTCGAGAACGTCGCTGGCATATTCATGTTTTTCGGATGTGCCGAGCGTATAGAGCTTGCCGGTGTTGCCGGTGCCGATGAGGACGCCGTTGTTGCGATCTTCCGCGAGGCTGAGACCCTGCTGCGCTTCGATGTGGGCGATGTCCGCGAAGTCGCCATTCTGCTGAATGCGGAAGACGTGACCGCGATTACCGCTGATGGCGAGCACGCCGTCGGATTGCGCTGCGAGCGCGTAGACGATGTCGTCTTTGCTTGACCAGATTTTGCGTGGTGCCTGATCGGGCGCGAGGGCATAGATCTCGGTGCCTTCAGGAGTGGAGGTGCTTGCGTTTGCGGCCTGCAGCGAGCCTGGCTGGACGATCGTGAAGGTGACGGTGCCAACGCCCTGCACAGCAAGAGGGGGCAGAGGATTGTGGCTTTTGTCGCCAACGCTGGCGGCGAAGATAGTGCCGTTGGCGGCGACGGCGACGGATGTGATTTCGCGGCGTGGGGCTTCAAAGAGCACGTATCCTTTGCCCTGCGGACTGATGCGATAGACGAGGCCGGAGCCGTCGGAGCCAGCGATGAGGTTGCCCCTGGCGTCCCAGGCGAGAGCGCGAATATGTTGTTCGTCGCTCTTGAAGAATAGCTCGGGACGGGGGTTGGGACTTGCGGGATCGACTCGATAGATTGCGCCGGGTCCACCGACGGCGATGTAGAGTTTGCCAACGGCGTCAAAGGTCATGTCCCAGATGTAGTGGGATTTTGATTCGCGTGTGGATTTTGATTCTGAGGCGTCGCTCGCTGCCTTGGCTGCATCGAAGATGACCTTCGCGCTGGATTCATCCTGCTTTGCGGTTGCGCCGGGGTCGAGCTTGTAGACTTTGCCACCGGGAACGGTGGCGGCGTAGAGCGAGCCGTCGGGGCCGACGCGCACAACCTGCACGCTGACGTCGCGCGATTCAAAGAGGGTGAATGGCTTTGAATCTTTTTGCGTGCCTGCACGCAGAACAGTGGCGGGCGAACCGGTTCCCAGATACGGCGTGCCCTTCTTGTCGACGGCCACGGACCAGACGAACGTGGAAGGCGTGGTGAGGATGTCGGTCAGGCCGGGGCCTTCGCGCAGGTAGCCGTTGCTGCCGATGGCGACGCCTTGCGGTGTCCCTTTTTCAAATTCTTCGGTGCGGGACTGCGTCCACAGGTGCGTGCCTTGTGCGTGGAGCGAGTGGACGAGGAAAAGTGTGGCGAACGCAGCGAAGACGAAGCGGTGGAGGGATGGGGATTTCACAGCAAACATTCTGATGTTGAGTCTACTAAAGCGGGGTGGTGAGGAGCATGCGCAGGCTTGCTTGTGGCGGGAGTCAGTTCGCGTTGGGGCAGGAACAAGAGCAGATCCTTCGCGCCGCTTACCCCACGAACGTTGTTCGCGGGGCCCCAGGCTCGCGGCACTCAGGATGACAATTCTGAATCGGAAACACCAAAGGCTTATCTGCCGCCCCGGAATTGGATGATGCGGCGGCGGTCGCGCTTCGAAGGACGACGCTCGGGCAGCGGCGCGTATTGCTGCATGGATTTACGTTCGGCGGCTTCGCGCTGACGCAGTTCCTTGCTGGCTTCGGTTTCGCGGTAGAGGGTTTGCGCGACTGCGGCGGGACCGCGCATGTCGCTCACTTGAAGAACCTCAACATGGAATTCGCCGCCCTCATTGCGGAGGCGAAGCATGTCGCCGACGCGAACATTGCGGGCGGGCTTGGCTTCGATCTCATTGGAGTGGATACGGCCGAGGTCGCAGGCTTTAGCAGCGAGGGCGCGCGTCTTGAAAAAACGCGCGGCCCAAAGCCACTTGTCGATGCGAACGGAGTTTGTGTTCTGCCCTGTCAAGGGAACTCGCGGGGTTGGTCAGGAAGCGGTGCTTGATGTTCTCCAGATATAAAGGAACTCGGAGTCACTCGAAGTTGCGACCTCAATCCCTCTCTGGTGGGTTGCGCGATTCAGAGCGGAGCGAATGTTTTCCTTGCTGTCGGGCAAAGCCGAGAGCGGAATTCTAAGGGCACGATCCATTTCCAACTGCTCGATGTCGCTGAGAAGTTGCGTGATGATCTTTTTGTGTTTGCCTTCTCTGCCTTTTGGAACATCAATCTGCTTGATCGACTGGTATTTCATGGGGGGCGTGTCGGAATTTGCGTTTGTCGCCATTCTAATAACCCTCAGGCCGGTCAGTTTGCTTCGATCGTTCTGAAGACGCATCCTTAACGTACGGGTAACCCGCCGTAAAGCTATCCTAATACTAATTGCATACTAGAAGTCAACATTTATAAGGAAAACATAAGGAAGACCCTCGTGTGTCGCAGAGCGTCTACAGGTATTGTACCGATGCCCTACAACTCTCGACATTATAAGCATTTAGCCCGTATTCTCAAAGAGTTAGCACGTACAAAATGGAATCTGCTAGGGTAATTTGAGAGGTAAAAACAAGTGAGCAAGAATAAGAATTTCCCCACTGTTTTGCTAAGGGACGTGCCCGCGAGCGCCGGGGCCAGTGATACCAACGGCTACCGGCCGGTGGTCCTGGTTGTCGATGATGAGAGTGTGATTGCGGATACGCTGGCAGAGATTCTGTCGCGCAGCGGCTACACGGGCATTGCGGAATACGATGGCGACAGTGCGCTGGAAACCGCATTGCTGACGCCGCCGGAGATGCTGATCACGGATGTGGTGTTGCCGGGCATGACGGGCATTGAGCTTGCCATTTCAGTGCGGCGCATCTTTCCCGACTGCAAGATTATTCTCTTCTCAGGGCAAGCTTCGACTGCCGATCTGCTGGCAAGTGCGCGCGCGGACGGACATCATTTCACCTTGCTGAACAAGCCGCTGCATCCGCAGGATCTGCTGCTGCGCGTCTCGGAAGGGCTGAAATCGAACAGGCCCGTAGCCGCACCGGCGAAATAGAAGTTGGCGAAGATGTGGAAGCAGAAAGTTCAATGGGCGCCCTGGAGGCGCCCATTTGATTTAGTGCGGTGTGTCTGAAATCTTCATAGAGATTGAGGTAAAAAGCAGATTCTTCGCTCACCACCCCCAAACTGAAGAACGTTTGGGGCCCCGTTTGCTCAGAACGACACAGTTAATTACGCGGAGAATTTCAAACTCAAGATATTAGTTGGCTAGGACGGCGCGGTAGCGCACTTTGTTCTTTTTGACTTTTTCGATGGCCTCGTTGGCCCTGGCCATGGCGAAGGCTTCTGTCGTTGCCTTGACTCCGTGACGAGCTGCAACGTCGAGCATCTCGCGCATTTTTTGCGGGCTTCCGATGGGGCTTCCGGTGACGGTGCGAATACCGGAGATGAGCGGAAAGGCCTGCAGGGAAACGGGCGATGGCGGCACGCCTACGAAGCAAAGCGTACCTGTCGGCCGAAGCGCCTGGATATAGACGTTCCAATCCTGATCAGCGTTGGCGGTATTCAGAATGAAATCGAGCGATCCGGCGACTTCTTTCATTGATTTCGATTCGCGTGAATGCACGAAGTGATGCGCGCCGAGTGCGCGAGCTTCTTCTTCTTTACCGGTTGAGGTGGAGAAGGCGATCACTTCTGCGCCGAATACGCGGGCGAACTGGATGGCAATGTGTCCAAGGCCGCCGATTCCGACAACGCCAACGCGCGATGAGGGGTTGACGCCGTGGTCGCGGAGCGGGCTATAGACGGTGATTCCGCCGCAAAGAAGTGGGGCAGCCTGTTCGCTGGGCAGGGCGTCGGGAATGCGCACGACGAAGCGGGCGTTGGCGCGGACCTTGCTTGCGTATCCGCCGTTGCGATGGACGCAGGTAGCTTCCATGGACGCGCACAAGTTTTCGAGGCCGCGACTGCACCACTCGCATTCGCCGCAGGAGTTGGCTTGCCAGCCGAGGCCGACGCGCTGGCCGACCTTCAGCGATTTCACGTGCGAACCAATCGCAGAGACGGTCCCGATAATTTCGTGCCCGGGAATGAAGGGATACTGGCTGATGCCCCAGTCGTTTGAAATGAGATGAAGGTCGCTATGACAGATGCCGCAGTGGGTGATGCCGATTTCGACTTCCTGCAAGCCCAGGTCACCCGGGTCATAGCGAAAAGGCAAAAGCTCGGCGCCCGCCGCATGAGCTGCTAGTCCTTGGATTAAGGCCATGGTCGTTCCGCAGTCCTCGCTGGGGGTCGCAAAAAGGGTCCAGATCTCTGGGCCTGAAAAAGTGCGACAAATTTACGTAAAAGGTGCAGGTCAAGTCTAGTCTAAACCGGCGCCTGACTCGATGTGCAGATTGAGGATTTGAAAACCTGTGAGCACGCCGCCTGCGGGAGAGTCGCCGGCGACTACTGCGGACTCACCGTTGAGGGTGACATCCCTGGCGGAGCGCATGGGCTCAAGAGCATTGGCCATCGAGAGCGGGAGTGTGGAAAGAGTATGGCCATCGACACCGGCCTGGGCATCAGGCAACAGGAGGCTGACGAAGATGCGATCGGCGGCGTGGTGATTTTGCGCTTCAGCTAGCGCGGTATCAAGGTCCACGGTGCGCGTGGAGATGCGCGGAGGATTGAGAGCGCGGTCGAGGGTACCGGCATCGGAGACGAGAAGACGGATCGGTCCAGCGGGAAGTTCAGGAGGAAGAACGATGGGGATGCGGATGTTGCGTTCAGGCTGCTGCCACGGGCGCAGGGTCGCTTCGACAACAACGGTGTCGCCGGCGTGGACGATGTTGCCGGAGTCGATGCGCGCAGTTTCGAGTTCTACCTGCGCCCGGCGGGGGATGGAATCAACGTCGAGGTCGATGGCCCTGATCGCGCCCTGGCGCGCACCGTTTGCGTAGAGCTGGGCGAAAGTTTGGTCGGTCTGTATGGCTGCTGAAAGCTGCGCGGAGAGTTGGTCGCTTGCAGAGGCCCAGAGATCGAGCGGAGATGGCGGATAGCCGTCGATGTTGACGCTGCCCGTAACGTGATAGCTGGTTTCGAGGCCGCTCTGATTATTTTCAAGCAGAGAGTCGTAGAGCGAGACCAGGACGGCTTGCGGGGTGAGTGACGGCAGATCGACGACTTCAATGTTCAGCCTGCGATCTGCGCCTTCACCGTGAACGGTGATGTGGACCGGGATCATGTGCGGCTTGATGCCGAGGACGCCGCGGATGGCGGAATCGCGATCGTCGGTGAAAGTGCCGATGGGGTCGCCGGTATTAATGATCTTGAACGCGTTGAGCGGGGAGGCAAGGGTATCGACCACCTCCGCCGTGGTCATAGGCAGGGAGACGGATCCGGCCTGGAGAATGGGATGACCACAGGCGAGAAGCTGCTTGGGGTCGACGTACGTGACCGTGCAGGTGGCTGAAATTTCAAGATCGCCACGGACAAGCTGGGCGCTGACAGCCGATCCGGGAACGACGCTGGCAATGGCGGAGGGAGAGATGGCGCCAAAGGAGCCATCGGTGTCAGGCTTTGACGAGCCGCTGCCTCCACCGGCGGCGATGATGTCGAGGCCGGTGCCGGCCATTTCCTTTTGCCAGAGGCGAATTGCCTCTGGACGGAAGCCGCTCATGACGAGCGGAGTTTCCATGGCCTGGAAGGTCATGGCGCCGGAGGATAAGCCGTTATCGGTTTGTGCGAGCGGGGATGCGGGGGATGTCGAAGCCCACTGGGTATTCACCGGCATGTCTTTGACTTCAAGCATCTGCGCTATAGGAGTGATACCGGCTATGGGGTCTTTGGCGAACTGGCCGATGCGGTAGGAGAGGGAACCGAGCAGCTTATTTCCGATATAGACGGGGCTGCCGCTCATACCGGCAACGACGCCCGTGTATTCAGGCTTGGCACCGCGCAACTGGGCAAGGATCATGTCGTGTCCTGGTCCGCGCGCGCCGCGCAGAACCCCAAGGATTTCAACCTGCATGGGCTCGGGTTTGGTTCCGATGAAAACGGTCCAGGCGGTGGCTATCTGACCGCGGTGCACCTCGTTAAGCGGGAAAAAGCCTCCCCCGGAGGGGGGAGGGCCGGTGGGTTGGGTCTGGGCGGGAAGAGCGGCGGCGAGCACCGTGAGGAGGAGGACGGCAAGCATTCGGGAGAAGGGCAGACCAGGGAGTCCGGCGAGCGTTCGAATCGGGGTCGGGATTGCCTTATGGCAGGGTTTCACGTCTATAAGATTAAACCGGTGTCGCATCGCCCCGGGAGATTGCGTGTTCTTTCCGATTGTCATGCGCTAAGGTTTTGACGCCCGAAGCTGCAGGTTGTATTCGCGGTTGCTCTGCTTTGCTTGCCGATTCCTTCGGGTTATCCCTATGCTGTGAACACAGAGGCTGTCATGCCAACGAATTGCCGTTACGATATTCGCCGTTGCCGTTTTGCATTGTTTCCGCTGTTGGCCGTTGTGATGCTTGCGCCCGCAGCCTGGGCGCAGAGCACTCCGCCTGCGCCACAAAACCCGCCGGCACAGCAACCGGACCAGACTGCTCCGGATGCTGGTGGCCCAACGGGGGATAACGGGGCTATTGCACTTCCGAAAAAGAAGGATGCGCCGGAACCGACGCCGCCACCCGCTCCAGCTCAACCTAAGTTCAAGAATCCGGATGGCGCAGCGGACTATTCGCTGCGCGTGAATGTTCCCGAGGTATCGGTGGATGTGGGCGTGCTGCTGGAAAAGACGGGACAGTTTGTTCCTGGGCTGAAACCATCGAATTTCAGAGTGTACGAGAACGGTGTGGAGCAGAAGATCACGGGTTTCAAGCGAGTGGAGGCGCCGATTACGGCGCTGATGCTGTGCGAATTTGCGAACAGCAACAGCACTTATGCCTTCCTCTACGACATGCGCAACGCCGCGTGGGAGTTTGCGCAGCAACTGCGGCCGCAGGACTACGTGGCGCTGATGACGTTCGACATGCGTACGCAAATCTGGCTTGACTTTACGCAGGACAAGAGGCAGCTCTTAAATGCGATCCAGTCACTGGTGATCCCGGGATTCAACGAAAGGAATTTGTTTGATGCGCTCTACGAGGCGGAGGATCGATTGACCCGGATCGACGGGCACAAGTACATCATCCTGATCGCTTCAGGGCGCGACACATTCTCGAAGATCACGCTCGACAAGATTTATCAGAAAGTAAAAACCACGCCGGATATTACGATCTTCGCGATCTCGACGGGCGGCGCGTTGCGCGCCATGACCGAGGGCGGCCCGGGCGTGGGCGCACAGATGCGCGACATCGATTACCTGCAGGCTGACAACGAAATGAAGACTTTTGCGAAGATGACGGGCGGGATGTTTTTTCAGCCGCGGTTTGTCGGTGAGATGCCGGACATCTTCGCCGATATCAACAAGGCGATCCGATCGAAATATCAATTGGTGTATCACCCGACGGACGCTAAGCAGGATGGCACCTATCGCAAGCTGCGCGTAGAACTCGTGGATGACGAAGGGAAGCCATTGCGCTTCCAGGATGAGAAGCACAAGCCGCTGAAGTACGACATTATTGCTCGTGATGGTTATCGGGCGAAGCAGGAAGTGGAGTAGAGCGGGAAAGAGGAAGAGGGGCATGCGGCAGCCGTCAGGCTGCCGCTTGTCCTTGCCGGGAGAGGGCAAAAACCAAGTTATTTAAATTGATTGAAGATATCGATGACGTAATAGCCGATGACGAAAAGAGTCGCAACGGCAGCAACGATCTCAGAAACTCGAATCAGTGGCTGAACTTTGTTGACCTTGGCGATGATTGCCTGCTGGGCGGTACGTTCATGGCTAAAGGAGTCATCGAGAAAGATCTGGTCTTCTTCATCCTTCGTGAGCCGGGAGCGATAGAGGAACATGACCACCATGGCCAGGATGGTGAGTCCCCAAACGGACCACATGACGGGAACGAACTGCATAAATTACCTCCAGCGAGTTATTCCACCCGGCTATCGGCAGTTCCCGTAGATTTGGTAACCTGCTGCGATCCGGTGGTTGTACGGCTGAATCATAGCCCGGGTTCGAGTCGGCATCCCGTGACGCGAATCACAGGTAATTTGGGCGGGGGCGGCGCTGAATCTATTGACAATGCGGGAATTAGGATCGAGGCGGATTAGCGAGATCTTCGCGACTTTCAGTTATGTGGTGGCATCTAATGGGACTGGGTGACTTATGAACTTGTAACGCCCCCTGACGGGACGGTAGAGTAAATTCAGGATAAGATATCAGCAGAACCGGAGAAACCATGGCAACCACAACCTCAGCACCGGCAACCACGACTCAAGACACAGAAAAGAAAGCGCCCCTGATCCTGACACCTCAAGCGATTACCAAGGTCCGCGAGATTATGGCTACCCAGGATCCGCTTCCTGCGGGCTTGCGCATTGGCGTGGTAGGCGGTGGCTGTTCCGGATTCCAGTATTCGATGGCCTTCGAAAACCAGGCCGGGATGATGGACAAGGTCTTCAAGTTTGACGACCTGAAAGTATTTGTTGATGCGACGTCACTTATGTATCTGAATGGTTGCATCGTCGACTACGTCGAGACGCTTGAGGCTGCTGGCTTCAAGTTTGAGAACCCCCAGGTGAAGTCGACCTGCGGCTGCGGTTCTTCGTTTAGCGTGTGACGCGACTCATTGCTTAGGCACGAACAAGGCCCGTCCAGATGGACGGGCTTTGGTGCGTTTGAAGGCTTCCCGGCGACTCTATTGCTGCGGGGTGGTTGGGGCTGTTGGCGTGGTCGGCGTAGTGGGGTTTGAGCCGGTGGGAGTCGTCGGGGCGCCGATGGGCGTGGTGGTGCCGCTGGCGGGCTGGCCGATGGCGCCGGTGTTGCCGCCGGCCATCTGTTGCTGATCCATCAAGGGACTGTAGAGGAACTCCCACTCGTTGTAGTGGTTCTTTTTCTTGTAGACGAAGATCGACTGCTTCGGACTCTGCGGTGAGAAACCGATGATGCCTCCGCCGCCGAATGTCTGGCCGGTGCCGGTGGGGTTGGTGGAGGAGCCGGAGCCGGAGCCGGGTGTTCCAGCTGCGGCAGTGCCCGTTCCCGCGCCGGGAGTGCCGGCCGCGCCCGTTCCGGTTCCGGCAACCGGGTTGCCGTTTGCGTCAGTGCCACCAGTTGTCGTTGTACTTGTGCCCGAGTCGGCGGTTCCGGTGGGGGTGAAAAGTCCGCCTCCACCTGTCGGGTTTGTCCCAGGCGCGCCGGCTAGGCCCGTGTTTCCTCCCGCAGGGCCGATGCCGGCGAGGGAAGCGGCGGCTAACGGCTGACCAAAGAAGCCCATGGCCTGCGGCGTCTTGTTCTGGCCGTAGAGAATTGGCTTCCACTCCTCCTTGCCGGTTGTAGGGTCGATGTACTTCTTGCGGAGGAAGCGGATGTCGTTGGTCTTTACGAGGGCGTCAACGTTGGGTGGATAGGCTTGGAATTTCTTGTAATAGAGCTGAATGGCGCGAATGTACTGCTTGCCGCGCTGCATGGTTTCTTCTTCGCGATCGCGTTGAATGTCCTCGCGCACGCGGGGAATTGCGACGGCGAGCGAGAGGATCAGGATGGCGAGCATGAAAATGACTGCGACGAGGATGTAGCCCTCTTCGGAGGGCTGGCGACGGATTGGAGGATGCAGATTCATTGCGTGATTGGCTTGTGTTTCCCTCGGTTATGTTGCGCCCGATGCAGACTCGGGAAAGCAGATCCTTCGCTGCGCTTACCCCACTTCGTGGGGCCCCAAGCTGCTCCGCTCAGGATGACACTTCCGACTTGCCCCGAAGGGTGCGCAAACCGTGCCAAGAACTACTGACAAAGCTTGAAACTATCCCTCTGCGGCTAAAGCCATCCTCATGTTGCTGGACATGTGGCACGGATAAATCCGTGCCCTTTCAAAACCATCTTGTGATTTCAAAACCATCGTGCTATTTCAAAATCACCGTGCCAGTTCCTTCGAACCCGTTCGCTGTTCCTAATTCACGGAGAGGGGCACGGTCTGAGTGTTGTTGTAGCCGAGGTCGGTAATTTGAATGGAGCCCGGCATGATGGAGACAACCTTGTAGCGGTGGTCGACAACGTCACCGGAATGCGCAAGGAAGATATCATCTCCGCGAACGAGGAACGCCTGCATGGTCTTGTCGTGAGTCTGGGTGAAGCCGAAGTATTTGAGGTCGATCGCGGGCGGAGCCGGGGGCCCAGTCGGAACCGTAACGTTTGCATGGTTGCCGGGCCTTGCGGGCGCTATGGGCTGGGGGATCACAGGTGCAGACTCGGCGGAGAAGATGTTTCGGCCGGTGCCGGAATAGACTATGTCTTCGCTCTGGGCAAGCTTGTCGAAGTGCAGCGTGGGATCGATGTTGTTGCTGGCCACGTGCTGCGCCTGCGGTCCCGTGGCATTTGCGCGCTGGGTTGTTCCACCCGTGGTACGCGCACCGGTGGCGGAGCGAATGGGTGCAGCCGGTGCCGGTGGGGCGCTCATGGAGTTGTAGAGTTCGTAGCCGCCGCCGAGGACGATGATGGCCGCGAGCGCGATCACGATGTAGACCTGGCGTTTATTTTCTGTGCCGAGAGCGATGGCCATGCTACTCGCCCTCCTTTGCCACCGGAGCGGCTGCTGCCGGCGTTTCCGCGGGCGTGGGCATCATCCAGCCCGGCACATCGGAGGGGCGGAGCCAGGTGGAGACGCGCAGGCGGAGGCTCACTAGGCCGCCCTGCTGGCCGGTGAAGTTCATGGCACGAATTACGAAGAAGGTCTTGTCGCGCTCAAGGCCGTTCACAAAGTGCATGATTTGCTGGTACTCGCCGCTGATGGCGCAGTCGAGCGAGATTTCTGTAAGGTCGCCTGTCGTTGTTCCTTGCGAGTAGCCCACTCGTGAGAGCTGAACGCCGTTTTTGACGGCCAGGGCGCCTAACGGTACGGCGATGGAGGAGTAGTTTGCGGGAATGCGCGTGGCGTAGAAGTCCCGGATATGGGTGCGCGATTCCTTGACGCGGTCTTCGAGTCCGCGAAGGGGCTCTGTCTGCAGTTCGAGGGTCTTGAGTTCGATCTGCTTGGCGAAGAGGGCGTCAGTGGAACTGGAGTCGGTGGCGGACCAGTCCATTCCGAGCCGAAGGGCGAGGCCGAGCACGAGCAGGACCATCACGCCAAGGCCGACATAGTGCCAGGTGAGAGGAGAAGAGAGCCGCTCGCGTGTTGTAACGGGGGTGGGGCTCATTGCGGTACTCCTCTGTGAGGTTGCACGGGGGCATGGGGACGAGCCATGCCGGTATAGGGAGAGCGACCACTCGGCACGCTCTTTTGCGAAGGCCCGTCATCCGGACTTGATTTGCCGTGATTTCTTGCTGTGGCGACCTTGCGATCTTCCGAGGTGCCAGGCGTGTAGTCGGCGAGCATGTCGAAGTTGACGCGGTTCGAGGCGCTCACAGGTTCCGGGCGCTGATTGGCCCCCCCTTGAGACTCGGCGGTTTCGCCCACGATGCGGGGCAGGAGGAAATGGCGGGAGTGTTCAAGATTTTCGACGAGGCCGACGTCGCGGTCGCGCGGACCGACAACGCGAAGGCGCACGGAGATCTGGCCGTCCTTTACAGTCGGTTCGAGGGTGTTGACCTGCACGCCGCCGGGAAGGACGGTCTCAAGGTCCTCCATGGCGAGGGTCCACGAGAAGGATTTCTCGTCGAAGAAGCGATTGAGGTTTTCTGACTGCTGCAGGGTGCGAGCGTTGTCAGGCTGCTGCATCATGGCCTGATACTGCTGCCGCTCATGAGTGATTTGCGCAATCTGTCCGTCGAGGGAGTGAGCGCGCTGGCGTGCGGCTTCTGCCTTGTCGTGCAGGGCGTGGAGGCCGAATCCCAGGGCAATGGCAACCAGCGCCAAAGCGCCCATCGCAATGCGCAGATTCTTGAGCGCCGGTGCGACATCGGCGAATTGCCGTGAGGCAAGATTGATAGCTACGCGCACGCTAGACGGCTCCTGCCAATGCGCCGGTAAGTCCGGCGGTGCTCATGTTCGACAAACTGGTGGCGACGCCCGTTGAAGGCCGCGGCGCCAAGTCAATAATTCTCAGCTCAGATGGTCCGAACCAGTGTTCAAATTCTGACGCGGTGCCGTTGCCGGCAAAGTACAACTCCTTGGGCAGAACGGAAACCTTGTCTTCATAATATGCCGCTGCGACGGCCACGCTGCGCTGAACTTCAAGGAGGCGCTGCTGAGGATCTTCAGGCAGGTCGAGGGTGCGATAGAGCAGCAGATCCTCGCCACGGGTGATCGAGGTGGTGATGGCGACCTTGCTGAGGCAGGCAGCGAGCAGCGGCTCGGAAGAGTCGATGGTCGCCAGAGCGGCAAGAGCAGATGGCATGACAGAACCCGGCTCATAGCCGGCGGCACGCACAGCGGTCTCGTACTCCTCCAGGATATTGCTGGGCAGGATGGCGACGAGTACGCGGGCTTCGGTCTTGCTCTCGGAGAGGATTTGATAGCTGAGGCCGGCGTGCTCCACGTCAAAGGGAACCATCTTGCGCAGCCGGAAGCGGAGCACCGGGATCGCCTCGCTGGAGCGCGCGGGGATGGAATCGAAATCGAGGACAAAGACGCGCACGGCCGTATCAGGAATGACGACGGTGACGAAGCGGCTGCGAGGCGAGACGCTGGCCAGGGCATTGCGAATGGCGAGAGATACCGCCTCGGGCGAAGTCATGTTGAGCTCGCTAATGCCGGGGATCAGGATGCCGGGACGCAGGGGTTCATACGCGTAAACAGGCGCATCATGCTTGCCGGGAAGCGCGGCGGCCAGCACGCCTTCCGACGTGAGTTCGATTGCCGCGGGCGGACGGCCTGTATATTGCGCTGCCGATTTCGATCTGCTGAGGATGGGACTCACTATCGCGATGCCTCGATGAAGGTGACTTTGTTGATCTCCTTGAGCGTGGTGAGCCCACGACGAACACGGTCGAGGGCCGATTCACGAAGGAAGCTCATGCCTTCGCGCTGAGCAAGCTTGCGAATCTCGGAGGTCGGCTTCTTTTCAAGAATCAACTCACGGATGGGGTCGGTCAAGTCTAAAAGCTCATGGATCGCGGTACGTCCGCGATACCCCGTCCCGCCACACTCGATGCAACCGATGCCTTCGCGGAAGGCGAAACCGCGCCATTCGGCCGGATTCATGCCGCTGGCTATGAGGACTTCATCGGGATAGCTGACCGTGCGGACACAGTGTTCGCAGACGGTGCGGACGAGCCGCTGGGCCAGGATGCAATTGAGCGCGGAGACGAAGTTGTAGGCTTCGACGCCCATATTCAGGAAGCGACCGAGGACGTCGACTACGTTGTTGGCGTGAACGGTGGTGAAGACGAGGTGGCCGGTGAGGGCGGAGTTGATGGCGATCTGCGCGGTTTCCTGGTCGCGGATTTCGCCGACGAGGATCTTGTCGGGGTCGTGGCGCAGGATGGAGCGCAGGCCGCGAGCGAAGGTCAGGCCCTTCTTTTCGTTTACCGGAATCTGGGTGATGCCGCGGATCTGGTATTCGACCGGATCCTCGATGGTGATGATCTTGTCTTCGTCGCTCTTGATCTCGTTGAGCGCGGCGTAAAGGGTGGTGGTTTTACCGGAACCGGTGGGACCGGTGACCAGCACCATGCCGTATGGCTCGCGGATATAGCGGCGGAAGCGGCGAAGATCCTCTTCAGCGAAGCCCACCACGTCGAGCGTGAGGTGGCGGAACTTTTCGCTCATCGACTCTTTGTCGAGCACGCGGAGGACGGCGTTTTCGCCATGCACGGTGGGCATGATGGAGACGCGGAAGTCGATGAGGCGGCCCTTGTAGCGGACGCGGAAGCGGCCATCCTGCGGAACGCGGCGCTCGGCGATGTCGAGCTCGCTCATGATCTTGATGCGGCTCAGAATCGTGGTGTGGTGCTCGCGCGCGATGGGCGCCATGGCTTCCTGCAGAACGCCGTCAATGCGGTACTTGACGTGGAGCGAATCGTCGTAGGTTTCGATGTGGATATCGGAGGCGCGGCGCTCGAGAGCCGTAAAGATGGTGGTGTCGACCAGGCGGATGATGGGACTGATGTCTTCATCGCTGGTCAGTTTTTCGATGGAGATGTTTTCGTCGGACTGGGTATCGTCGCCGGTGAGCACGTCGAAGGTGAGGCCTTCGCTGGCTTCATCGAGGACGCGCTGCGACTGCTCGGTTTTCTTGAGCAGGTCGGTAATCTGGGAGAGGGTGGCGACGCGGGCGATGATGCGATGGCCAAGGAGACCGGCGATTTCATCGAGCACCATGAGGCGCGATGGATCGCTGACGGCAATGACGAGCACATCTGCCTGCTGCTCGATGGGCACGAAGTTGTAGCGGAACATCAGTTCCACGGGAACTGTGCGCAACAGGTCATGCTGGATCTTGAAATTCTTTAAATCAACGAATTCGGCGCGATAGCGCGCTGCCAGGGCTTCTGCCTGGGCACGCTCGTCGAGGCCGTTTACCATTGGCCCGGTCGGCACCGTAATTGTAGTGTCAGCCATATAAAGGATTAACCCTGTCCTCCACCAACCGCAGATCCGAGCGAGAAGATCGGCAGGTAAAGAGAAATAAGAATGAAGACGACAACCACACCCATCACGATGAGGATGGCGGGTTCAATCAATGAGAGTGCGGCGGTGAGAGCTGTGGCTACGTCTTCTTCAAAAAACTCGGCAACGGAGTTGAGCATTTGAGGAAGAGCGCCGGTCTGTTCGCCGACCGAGATCATTTCGGTGGACAAGTCGGGGAAGACGCCGGTGTTGAGAAGCGAATCGGCGAGGCTCTTGCCTTCACGCACGGAAGTGACAGCTGCGCCGACGGCCTTGGACACGCGGCGCGAGGAAATGGAGCGCGCCGCCGTTTCGAGTGAGGGCACGAGCGGCAGGCCGCCTGTGAGCAGGGTGGAGAGGGTCCGCGAGAAAAGCGCGACCTGGTACTTGAGCCAGATTTTACCGAAGATCGGCATGCGGACACGAATGCCGTCGACTGTGTCGCGGCCTTTCTCGGTGATGGAAAAGCGCCAGATTCCTATGCCGACAGCGAGAGCGGAGAGGGCGATCCAGAGAATGTTGTGCTGCGTCCATTTGCCAAAGGCGAGGAGCAGGAGGGTCATCTGCGGCAGCTTGGAGCCCATCTGGTCATAGAGCTGCGCGAACTGGGGAATGACCACCGTGAACATGAAGGTCAGCAGGCCGCAAACAATGGTGAGGAGAAGGCCGGGATAGATGAGCGAGGCAGTGAGCTTTTTTTGAAAGGTGAGCGAGACGCGCTGGAATCCGATGTAGCGTTCGAGGACCTCCTGCAGGTTGCCGGAGCGTTCGCCGGCCAGCAGGGTGGTGGTGTAGATGACCGGTATTCCCGTCTGCGCCTCAAATGCGCCGGAGAGCGATTCGCCTGTTTTGACGCGGTTGGCAACGTCATCGAGCTGGCTGCGAAAATAGGGGCTCTTCTGGATTTTGGAGAGCATCTGCAGTGAGCCGAGGATGGGCAAGCCGGCCCGGATGAGGGTGAGAAACTGCTGATTAAAGATCAGAAACGGCTCGAGCTTGACCTTGCGCCGCGACATGCCGCCCAGGCCGGAACGCGCCTTCACGGAAAAGACGTGATAGCCGGCGTGGGAGAAGCGCGCACGCAGTTCTTCCGCGGTGGAGGCGGTCTGTACCTGCTCCATTACATGACCGCGTTCATCAGCTAACTTGATTACGAACTCTGCCATAGGTCAGGTTGCCGGCCCAGCCCCGGGGATGTTGCCGGCCTTTCGGTTCGCTTTCCTGTTCAAGGGTAACAGTTTCGCTCAAATGATAGACGCAGATTCATGAAGAAGCGTTCGTTGATTGTAGCGCTCAATTTCAGCGTAGATGACCTTGAGGGTACTTAAGTTCGAAATGGTGTTAACCGGCGTCTTTTCCGAGAGGTATGCTGGGGATGAGCCAAGCCACCCCCCATGGATCAAACGGCTAGATGGATGAAGACAGGCGGCGAAGGAATTCCTCCCGCAGAAGGGGCCGAAAACGGCAACTTTCTGGGGCTGAGTCCGCGTGCCGCTGCGCTTGCTGTCATGGTCCTGCTGGGCGTGGTGATGGCAGCGTCGTATTTCAGCGGATTTGCGACGAAACTGCATCGCGCAGCTGCGGTGGCGCCCTACCCCCATGAACTTGCGCGCGTGAGTTTTGCCGTGGGTGGGGATGTAATTCCCCACGAGCCGGTGCGGGCGGCTGCTGAAGCCGCGGGCGGCGGCGCGCAGGGGTGGGGTTCGCTTCTCGCGGATGTCAGCGATGTGTTTGAAGGGGCGGACTTTGGGTTTGTGAATCTTGAGACGCCGGTGGCGCCGGCGCACTCGAAGGGATCGAAACCGTTCATGTTTGATGCCCCGGTGGTGCTGCCCGAGGCGCTGAAGGCTAACGGGATCAAGATTGTTTCGTTCGCGAATAACCATGTGATGGACCAGGGATGGGCCGGGTTCGCGGAGACGCGCGAGCATCTGCGTGAAATCGGGCTGCAGTTTGTGGGTTCGGGGGATACCGCGACGCAAGCCTGGCAGCCGTTGATCGTAGAGGCCAACGGCATCAAGGTGGGCTGGCTGGGGATGACGCGGTGGCTCAATGGCAACCGGAATCCAGACAAGGACGATCAGCCGCATGTGAACTTCTTCCCGTATCCCGGCGAATCAGGCGGGGCTTCGGGAGCGGATGAGGGGCAAGTGCTGGCGGCTGTGAAGGCGGCGAAGGCGCAGTGCGATTTGCTGGTGGTCTCCGTTCACTGGGGGATTGAATACGCCCCAGCGCCGCGACCGGAAGACGTGGACATGGCGCACAAGATGCTGGACGCGGGGGCGTCGGTGATTGTGGGGCACCATCCACATGTGCTGCAGCCGATTGAAACTTACACCGCGCCGGATGGGCGAATGGCGGTAATTTTCTACTCGTTGGGAAATTTTCTGTCGAACCAGTCGCGCAATTATGTTGATGGATTGATGCCGGACAAAGATGGAGATCCGCGCGACTCAATGATCGGACTATTCTCCGTGGTCCGCAATGACTACGGGCCGGGGGGCGTGCGGGTGGAACTGGCGCATGTGGGCATGCTGCCGGTGTGGGGCGAGAACAATCGCAATGCGCTCGCGGCGGGGAAGGCAAAGACGCCGAATATTCATCCAGAGCTGATCGACCGCGAACTGCCTACGGTGCAGGCGCAGATGGACGATCTCAACAAGACCGCCCAGGTCGGGCAACTCACCGCAGAGCAGAAGCAGCAGTTCATTGACCTTACAAAGCAGATAAAGCTGCTCACGGATCGGCGCCAGCAGATCCTGGCGAGGACCGGCGATGAGTACGTTACTGATCCGCCGAAGGTGGCGAAGCCGTAGTCGCATAGTCGGGAACGCAGAACAGCAGATTCTTCACTCCCCACCCCCGAACCTACCCCAAAGAGCGTACCGCTCTTTGGGGCCCCTGGTACGTTCGGGGCCCCGTTCATTCAGAATGACAGCGCAGCTCACTATTTTTGGGCGCTCGTGCAAAAAGCGACAGTCCTGCCTAGTCCAAATCAAAAACACGAAAGAAGATTCAGTAGCCGTTGGCGACTAGCCAGGATTCGGTGAGATCGAAGTCGGGCTTTTTTGCGGATTGCATTTGCTGATAGGCCAACTTGACCAGCACATCGGCTTCGATGTTGACGGGGGTGCCGGCGGCGAGCGTGTGGAGGTTCGTGCGCCAGTAGGTGAGTGGCAGGATCGCGATCGAGATTGTGTCGCTCTCGACGCTGGCGATGGTGAGACTGATGCCTTCGATGGCTACTGAGCCTTTGTGCACCATCCACTGGCGGAGATTTTCGGGGACGCGGACTTTCAGGGTCCAGTCTGTGGTTTCGCGGTTGTAGTCAGGGCTGGTCGCGGCAATGACCGGGTCGAGCGCCGTCATCACGCCGGCGCCATCGACGTGACCCTGGACGATGTGGCCGCCGAGAGGACTACCGGCAGCGGTGGGCAATTCGAGATTCACTTTTGCACCGGGCTGGAGCACGCCGAGTGAAGTGCGATCGCGCGTTTCCTGGGCGAGGTCTGCATGGAAATACGTCGGGTCGACATCGAGAGCGGTGAGGCAGACTCCGGAGACGGCGAGGGAATCGCCTTCACGAAGGCGGTTAGCAATACCTGGGGCCTCAACGGTAATGCGGCGGACTCCGCCGCGATCGGTGAGGCTGATGAGGGTTCCGGTCTGCTCGATGATGCCGGTGAACATGGAACTATTTTAAGGGATTAGGGATTAGGGATTAGGGATTAGGGACCAGGGACCAGGGGGCTAGGGACGTGGATCGGCGAACGGAATTACTTTGATGAGAGCCACTGCAGGATTTCACGCATCACGCGGTCGGCTTGATCCGTTTGAAACAAATACTGTGCGTGGGCGGAACCTTCGAGGATGATCAGCTTTTTGGGCTGCGGAGCTTTTTCGTATTGCGCGCGGATTCCCGGAAGGCGCGGGCCGTCGCCGCTGGTGTCGTCGCGTGCGAGGAGGAAGAGGGCAGGGGATTTGAGCTTGTCAGCCGGCAGGTTCGGCGCCGCGCCGAGCATGACGATGCGATCGATTTCGCCGGACCGGGAAGTGATGGAGGCGTCGCCTGCGGCGGATCCGCCCATGCTGCCGCCAACGATCGATACAGTCTTTGCACCATGGCCATGCAGGTAGCGCACGGCGGCGAGCACGTCGATTGCCTGCTGCTCGGTGCTTGAATCCTTTTCACCGGGGCCATGCGACTGCCCGAAGCCACGAAGGTCAATCGCCAGAACCGCGTATCCGGCAGATCTAAAGGCAGGAACCTGTTTCGCCCAGCTTTCCTTGGTGAATCTGCCACCGTGAACGAGCAACACCGCGCGTTCGCCGGAGCCATATTGCAGCGCGGCGATTGTGGCGCCGTCCTCGGTGGAGAACGTAACGGCCTGTTGCGCGAACGCGGTGGCTGCTAGAACACAGACGGCGACGATGGCAAGAAGCGAGCGCACACCGCAAATGTACACCAGAATTCGGCTCGGCTCTGATAGGTTTTTATCTCAGCGGAACTCGCACCTTCGCACACTTCAGGAGTGCCTCGCGCATGACAGCAGCCCGATATGCAGTCGCCTGTTTAGTAATGGTTTCAACCTCGTTTGGCCTTACAGCGCATCTTCGTGCGCAGGATCGTTCGTATGGGCGATCGGTGATTGCTACGCAATACGGAATTGTTGCCACGAGCCAAGTTTCGGCTTCGCAGGCGGGGGCGCGGGTGCTCGAACGGGGCGGATCGGCGATTGATGCGGCGATCGCGGCCAATGCAGTACTGAATGTTACGGAGCCGACTTCGAACGGGATGGGCGGCGACTTGTTTGCAATTTACTGGGATGCGAAAACAGGAAAACTCTACGGGCTGAATGCCAGCGGATGGGCGCCGAAAGCGCTGAGCATTGAGCATCTGCGTTCAAAGGGCCTGACGGCGATGCCGGAGTTCGGGATCGACTCAGTTACCGTGCCGGGGGTCGTGGATGGATGGACGAAGCTGCATGATCGGTGGGGAAAACTTCCATGGCGGGATCTGTTTCAGCCGGCAATCTTTTATGCCGAGCACGGATTTGCGGTGGGAGAGATTATTCATGCGTGGTGGGCGGGCGATGAGAAGGGTCTGCTGACAAATCCGGAGAGCCAGCGTGTATTTCTACCTGGCGGGAAGGCGCCGGGATCCGGCGAAGTCTTTCGCAATCCCGATGTGTCGAAGGCGTTCAGACTGATTGCGGAGCAGGGCGAGTCGGCGTTTTACAAGGGCGAAATTGCGAAGGCGATTCTGAAGACGTCTGAGGACCTGGGCGGAACGATGACGGCCGACGATCTGGCTTCGTATTCAGCGGAGTGGGTCGAACCCATCCACACCACGTATCGCGACTGGACAGTTTATGAGCTGCCGCCGAATGGCGACGGCATCGCCGCGCTGGAGATGCTGAACATCATGGAGAAGTTTCCGGCTGATCCTGCGGGTGCGCACAGCCCGGGCGAGCTGCACCATCGCATTGAAGCGATGAAGCTGGCGTATGCGGATGTGAAGGCGTACGACGGCGATCCGCGTTTCGGGAAGATTCCGGTGGAGCAGCTTTTGTCGAAGGAATATGCGGCGAAGCGTGCCGCGCTGATCGATCCGGAGCACGCGAATTGCACGGTGGCTCCCGCCGCGCTGGGGAAGAGCGATACGACATACTTCAGCGTCGTGGATCGAGAGGGAAATATTCTTTCGATCATTCAGAGCAACTACGAGAACTTTGGATCGCAGATAACGGTGCAGGGGATGGGGTTTGCGCTACAGGATCGCGGCGGATTGTTTTCGGTTGATCCCAAATCGCCGAATGCGCTCGAAGGGCACAAGCGGCCATTTCATACCATCATTCCTGCATTCATGCAGCATGGCGATCAGCACATCGGCTTCGGGATCATGGGCGGATTAAATCAGCCGCTGGCCCATGCGCAGTTCGTTTCGAACGTGGTGGACTACCACATGAACATTCAGGCTGCGATGGAAGAGCCGCGCTTTACAGATCGGCAGCAGTTGGCGTGCAAGATCGTGATTGAGTCGCGAGTGACGCAGGCTACGATTGACGCCCTTACGAAGATGGGACACGTGCTGCAGGTGCATCCCGATTACACATCGCAGATGGGGCGGGGGCAGGCAGTGCTGCACGACAGCAGTACGCGCATGAACTTCGGGGCATCGGATCCGCGCGCGGATGGCGCGGCGATTCCGGAACAACCTGACTTCTCCAAAGTCTCAACGGATCACTAATTCGTTCGGTTGCCCAGTTCAGACCAAGTTAGATTTGTTGTCGAGTTCAGACCAGGTCTGATTGCGGAGCTGCGCATCGGAACTGGGTGGAAGCGGTACCGGACTGGACGGAAGCGGCAAGGGTGGCGTATCCAGTTTCAGGCTCGTTGTGGGATCGTCGAAGCCGCTTGGCTCTTCATCAAGCTTGATGCGGACTTCGGGCGTTCCAGCGAAGTAAGCCGCGAAGGTGAAAGCAATCACAGCGGCACCGACGGCCACCCCACGCAGTGTCCACTGGAGATTTGCCGAATCTGCAACCATGAAACTCCAGGCTAAGCAGGTGAAGGCTAGCCAGAGGCCGATAAACTCCGAGATGAGCGCGCGAGGTCCGTCTACTGCCGGATCTTTGTCAATGCGCAGGGCTGTGCAAATTATTGCGGCAACGGCTAGCACTGCCGCCAAAAGGCCTATTCCGAGAAAGTCGAGAGTATGGTGAAGCATTGCCCGAGCGACCCCCGTCGCAGAACAACTGGCACCAATCCACCCTGGAAGCAGGGCCGGAACGTGCATCAGATTGGACGTGATGTGCCGGGGTAAGGGTTGTCGCTGGAGAGGCCTAGATTTTTACAAAATTTTTACCAAATAGTAAACATCTGATTTTGCTGGTTATGATCAGCGGAGAGTTTGGTTTGCGTCACGTCTGCTTTCGCCATGGATCGCGGAGGAGCGAGCAAAGGCCGAGGTCGTTGCCGTAACGCTCCACTTCCACTTCGGCCATTTGGATTGCAAAGGGCATGCCCTTGAAGGCGGGAACCGCATCAGAGCCCATGATCTGGGGGGCGACGAAGAGATGAACCCGGTCGACCATGCCGCTGGCAAGAAGTGCGGTGTTGAGACGGGTTCCGGTTTCGGTGAGAAGTGTGAGAATGCCTTCTTCGCCCAGCTTGTCGAAGAGCTTGCCGAGGGGGACGCGGCCCGCCTGCAACCCGGACAACGAAGATCTGTCGCCAGGGTTTCCCGCTTCGGCCGGGAGAACTTCGACGCGCACGCCGCGAGTGCGAAGTTCGTTGATGCGGGCTTCGTCTTTGGAGACGGTGAAGATGACGATGTCGTTCTGAGCGCCGCGCACCATCTTCGAATCGAGCGGCATGCGCAGGGCAGAGTCGAGTACGACGCGAAGGAGCGGGCGGCGACGTCGAAGGCCGCTGCGATCGGTGAGCATGGGGTCGTCAGCCAGGACGGTGTCGACGCCCGTGAGTGCGGCGTCGGCCTGCCAGCGGAGGGGCTGTACGGCGGCGCGCGCGGCTTCGCTGGTGATCCAGTAAGGCTCACGCGCTTTTTGATGGCCGGGGGGCGGTGCGATGCGACCGTCGAGCGTCATCGCGACTTTCATAAGGACGAGAGGACGCTTGTGCTGGATCCAGCGGGCGAAGCCTTCGTTGATGCGGCGGGCTTCGGTTTCGCAGACGCCCAGGGTGGCTTGGAGGCCCGCCGCTTTCAACGCGTCCATGCCGTGACCGGTGACGTTGGGGTTGGGGTCGCCGGTGGCGGCGACAACGCGGGCGAGACCTGCGGAGATCAGCGCTTGCGTGCAGGGACCGGTGCGGCCGGTGTGATTGCAGGGTTCGAGGGTGACGTAGGCGGTGCCGCCTTTGAGGCGATCGCCTGCGTGTTGTTTGGCTTCGTTGAGGGCGACGATCTCCGCGTGGTCGCGGAGGTCATATTCGTGCCAGCCTTCGCCGACGACCTGGCCGGCGCGGTCGAGGATGACGCAGCCTACCGCGGGATTGGGCGAGGTGACGCCGATTCCTCGTCGCGCGAGGTCGAGGGCACGCTGCATCCAGTAAGTGTCTTTGTCGTCGATATTCATGCGCGGGTGCAATCGATAGATTGCGGCAGGAAGAAGTGTAATTGCTCAAACTGCAAGAAAGCGTAAAGACATTGTCAGGGAATCATCCCAGAATGTTCCAACTGTCGAGTTTTTGGTGTGGCAAGAAGCGTTGTCGAATTGAGCATCGAGGGAGGCTTCGAGAAAAAGCGGATCCTTCGCTTACCACCCCCGAACTGAAATGCGTTCGGGGCCCCTTGCACCAGGATGACACAGCCTAGTAGACGGAAGCTTGGCTGGCGTTATCCGAGAAGGGCGTCGACGAAGGCTTCAGGCGAGAACTCGAGCAGGTCGCTCATCTGCTCGCCTACGCCTACGAAGCGGACGGGGAGGTTGAGTTCGCGGGCGATGGCGACGGCGATGCCGCCCTTGGCGGTGCCGTCGAGCTTGGTGAGCACGATGCCGGTGGCTCCGGCGGACTGCGTGAACTGGCGCGCCTGCTGCAACCCGTTCTGGCCGGTGGTGGCGTCCATGACTAGAAGGACTTCGTGAGGAGCGCCCGGGATGAGTTTGGATGCGGTGCGGCGCATTTTGTCGAGTTCGTCCATCAGGCCGGACTTGGTGTGAAGGCGGCCGGCAGTGTCGACGATGAGTTCGGCAATGTTGCGGGCTTTGGCGGCGCTGACGGCGTCGTAAAGCACGGCCGCGGGGTCGCCGCCCTGGCGGGTCTTGATCATCTCGACGCCGCTGCGGCTGGCCCAGACTTCGAGCTGTTCGATTGCTGCTGCGCGGAAGGTGTCGGCGGCGCACAGGAGCACGGATCTATTCTGCGCGCGATACCAGGCGGCGAGCTTGCCGCTGGTGGTGGTTTTGCCGGTGCCGTTTACGCCGACGAGGAAGGTGACCTTGGGCGGCGCCGAGGGGGTTGCAACAGGGCGCATCGGAGCTTCGAGGATTCCGCGGAGTTGCGTTTTGAGCAGATCGCGCAGTTCTTCGCCGCCGGCGATCGCCTGCTTACGGGCGCGCTCGCGGAGAGCCTGGATGATTTCGTTGGTGGTCTCGACGCCGATGTCGCTCATGATCAGCGCGGTTTCAAGTTCTTCGAGGGACGACTCGTCGACCTCGCGGGTGAGCGCGACGATGTCGTTAATGCGCGTGGAAAAGGTTTCGCGGGTGCGCGTAACGGCCTGGCGCATGCGCGAGAAAAAGCCGGATTTACGCCCCAACGACGAAGACCCGTCGTCGGGGAACCCGGATTTGCCTGCGGATTCTTCCTCGGCCGCCAGTGCTTCCTGGTCCTTCTTTTTATCTTTTGGTTCTTCGTCGTAGCCGGTGAATAGCGTAATCATTGCAAAAGCTTCCAGTCTTGAGTCTAGAGCATTGTGCGCGTGGGCGCGAACGCCGCGGCGAAACTGCTGTCATTTCAACGAAACGATTTCCGGCACTTGTGCACTAGGATGTTGGGGAATCAAAACGGCTACTTTGCTGCGCATGAGGAGTGCATGAGGACCGCCAAAGGGAACTCGATCTTGATCGTCATCATCCTCGCTTTTGTTGCGGTGGCCGCGGGGCTGTGTCAGAATCCGCCGCCGATTCCTGCTGTCAACGACATTCACGAGGGATTCATCTACCAGATTGTTACGGACCGGTTTTTCAATGGCGACACCGGTAACGACAATCCACCGCAGAGTGCCGGGGAGTTTGATCCCAAGGGATTCACGAATCCGGCGAACTGGCGGGATTACTGGGGCGGCGATCTGGCGGGAATCGCGCAGAAGATCGCGTATCTGAAATCGACGGGAGTGGCGGCGATATGGATTTCGCCGCCGATCGATAACGCGAACAAACCGGACGGTGGCGGGGCTTCGGGATATCACGGGTATTGGCCGCGCGACATGATGCGGATCGAAGAGCACTTTGGCGACGCGGCAAACAGCTGGGCGGCATTCGACAAGCTGACGGCTGCGGCACACGCGAATGGGATCAAGGTGATTGTGGATTTTGTGGCCAATCATACCAATGACATTGGTGTGGGCGAGAACGGCGCGCTCTACGACAACGGCGTGAAGGTCACGGACTATTCGAGCGACACGGGGGCCACTCCTTATTACCATCACACGCCGAACATGACGGACTTCGAGGACCGGTACCAGTTGCAGTACGACACGCTGTTCGGATTGGCCGACCTGGATCAGACCAATCCGTGGGTGGATAACTACATCAAGTCGGCGGTTACGCAGTTGCTTGCTCACGGCGCGGATGGGTTTCGGTTCGACGCAGTGAAGCATGTGAACTGGGGTTGGGAGTATAGCCTCGAGAATTCGATTGCAAACTGGAGCGGTGCGCAGAGCCTTCCCACTGCAACGGCGCGGCCGTTTGTGTTTGGCGAGTGGCTGGAAGGTTCGGGCGATCCGCTGTATGCGGATTCGGTGAAGTTTTCGAATCGCAGCGGGATGAATCTGCTCGACTATCCGCTCTACGGGCCGATCGTGGATGTGTTTGCGAAGGGCAAGAGCTTTATCGAAATTGACAATGAACTGAATCTCGAGCGCGCGGGTAATTCGAGTGCGGAGGGTTTTGCGCAGCCGAACGACCTGGTTACGTTTTTTGATAACCACGACAATCCGCGGATCCAGTCGATGGGCGCGGATGCGACGGCGGTGAAACTGGCGCTGAGTTTCATCTTCACGTGCCGAGGCGTACCGGTGGTGTACTACGGCGACGAGCAGTATCTGCACAACGACACGGGAGGCGGCAACGATCCTTACGATCGCAATGCGATGACGAGCTTCGGGACGACGGATGCGGTGACGCTTATCCAGTATCTTGCGGCACTGAGGACATCCAATCCTGCGATCGCTTATGGAACAATGCAGCAGCGTTGGATCAACGACGATGTGTATATCTATGAGCGCAAGCTAGGCGGTAATGTGGTGCTTGTGGCGATCAACAAGAGCACGACAAACGACCAGCCGATCAGCGGGCTGCTGACTTCTCTGGCGACCGGACAGTATGCGGACTATCTGAAGGGGACGATGGGCGGGGTGGGATTGACCGTTTCCGGCGCGGGCGGAGATAACAACGCGACGATGAATTTTACGCTGCCACATCGCAGCGTCTCCCTGTGGGTGGCTGCGGGCAAGACGGGGCCTGCGATTGGGAGTATCACGCCGCGCGTGGCGAATGCGGGAGCGACGGTGACGATCAACGGCGCGGGATTCGGGAAGACACGCGGCACGGTTAGTTTTGCGACGGGCGCAAGCAAGCAGGGCGCCAAGGTTACGAAGTGGTCTGACAACGAGATTGCGGTGGTAGTACCGGCCGTCTCTGCGGGTCCGGCGCAGGTGACGATTACAAATGGTTCAGCTTCTTCGAATGTAGGTTCGTTCATCGTGACCACGGGGAATCTGATCCCAGTGAACTTCTCTGTCGTGGGAGTTCCACCGCTTGCGACAGGGGATGTGGTGTTGCTGACGGGCAGCCTTGCAGAACTTGGCAGTTGGTCCACGACATGGAATGGCGCCGACGGACCTGCTGTGATTCCGTCCGCTGGAAATGCGCTGCTTACCGTTTCGGTTCCCGCCGGGGCCAAATCTCAATTCAAATTTTTGGTTCTGCATGCGGATGGATCGGTGCAATGGGAGGGTGGTTCAAATCATCTTTATACGATTCCAGCCAATGGAGTCGGTGCCATCAATGTGAATTGGCAGCCGTGAGAGGGTTTCTACTCTTCAGTCGGCTCATAACATTTATAGGGTTTTCCGCTTGAACTGCTGCTGGGGGTTGAGGAAGAATCTTCAAGCGGCCTGCGCGTTCGCGATGCACTCGACAACTCGCAGGGGAGGAAAGCATGAGTCAGGTACGTGTGTTGGTTGGAACCAAGAAAGGCGCCTTTATCCTTTCGTCGGATGGCAAGCGTGATAACTGGACAGTCAGCGGACCGTTCTTTGCGGGGTGGGAGATCTACCACATGAAGGGCTCGCCTGTGGATCCGGAGCGCATTTACGTTTCGCAGACCAGTGGGTGGTTTGGCCAACTGCTGCAGGCCTCGAATGACGGCGGCAAGACATGGTTCCAGCCGGGCGTGAAGCCGGAAGATGCGACACCGCAGTGGCCGCCGGTGAAGAGCAATCGCTTCGTGTATGACTCGTCTGATGCAACAGGAAAGCCGCTGACGACGCACCAGTGGTATGACGGTTCGCAGAAGCCCTGGGAGTTCAAACGCGTTTGGCACGTCGAGCCTTCGCTGACCGACGCGAATACGGTGTACGCCGGA
The DNA here is from genome assembly GCA_963838295.1 of uncultured Acidobacteriaceae bacterium. Classification (GTDB taxonomy): domain Bacteria; phylum Acidobacteriota; class Terriglobia; order Terriglobales; family Acidobacteriaceae; genus Telmatobacter. The sequence goes on along the minus strand of CAWIQS010000013.1, from coordinate 190,511 downwards.
GTCGAAGATGCGGCGATCTTTCGCTCGACGGACGCCGGTGTGAGTTGGAATGAGATGCCGGGGCTGCGCGGACATGGCACTGGACCTGACTGGCAGCCCGGCGCGGGAGGGATGTGCTTGCACTCGATCATCCTCGACCCGAGCAATCCTGAGCGCATGTACATTGCCATTTCGGCAGCGGGCGCGTTTCGCACCGATGATGGCGGCAAGTCGTGGAAGCCGATCAACAAGGGACTCTACTCGAAGTACATTCCCAATCCCACGGCGGACGTTGGACATTGCGTCCATCACATCGCGATGAATCCGAAGCGGCCGGGCACGCTTTTCATGCAGAAGCACTGGGACGTGATGCGCTCGGATGACGCGGGTGACAACTGGACCAAGATCAGCGGCAACCTCCCGACGGATTTCGGATTTGTGATTGACATCAATTCGAACGAGCCGGAGACGGTTTATGTGGTGCCGATCAAGAGCGACTCGGAGCATTTTCCGCTGGATGGGAAACTGCGCGTGTACCGGAGCAAAAGCGGTGGCAACGAGTGGGAGGAACTTGCGAAGGGGCTGCCGGAGAAGGATTGCTATGTGAACGTGCTACGCGATGCCATGGCGGTGGACAAGCTGGATACGTGCGGCGTGTATTTCGGTACCACGGGCGGACAGGTTTATGTCTCGCCGGATGGTGGCGACTCGTGGAACCCAATTGTGCACGATCTGCCGGCGGTGTTGTCGATTGAAGTGCAAACGCTGGCGTAGGAGAAGTGAACAGTGGTCAGTGATCAGTGGAAAGTGTAATCGGCACGGGTGAATCCGGGACGATCGGTCAATCGAGCACGGTACGCGTGGAGATTCCTTATCATCTGCGCAATCTTGCGCATGTTGATGGCGAGATCTCATTGGAGGTTGTAGGGCTGGTCACGCTGCGGTCGGTGCTGGATGCACTGGAGGCTCGTTACCCTATGCTCGCGGGAACCATTCGCGATCACGACACGCTGAAGCGGCGGCCGTTCCTGCGGTTCTTTGCGTGCGAGGAGGACTTGTCGCACCAGTCGCCGGATGCGCCGTTGCCAAAGGAAGTCGCCGATGGCATGGAGCCGCTGCTGATCATCGGCGCGATTGCGGGCGGATAGGAAAGTCGGGCCATTTGCGCACTTATCCCAGGTATTTCTTGAGCGGCTGCCAGTATCTTGTATTCCATCCATACGCCAGATGATCGTAGAGGCCTTCAGGGAAGCCGGTGTGGTCGAGGGTGAGCAGGGTGGCTGTGCCGCTGGGCTTGAGCTCGAAGTGGACGACCGAGTAAAGGCCTGAATCCCACGAGGCGGGGCGCCAGGCTTGCACGATACGCTGGCCGGGGATGATTTCGACATTCCGGCCTTCGATCAATCCTCCAAAGGTTTTGAATGTGCCGCCCGGCTTCGGGTCGATTTCGGCTGGCAACCCTGTAAAGGCTGCGAATTGCTTCGCATCGAGAAGGACATCGACGACATGCTGTGGTGTAGCTGGGAGATTCACTTCCTGGTGAATTGAAGTTCGCAGCCTGTTTGGACCGGTCGCAGGCTTTTCCTTCGTCGGTTCTGCCGGTTCCTGCTGCGCGCTGGCGTGTCTTGATGCAGCCAAAGCGCCGAGCACGCCGGCGACGTGAGCGATTGCAGTGCGGCGCGTGAGAGTGATGGGCATCGATTTCGTTCGCTCCTTGCATTGGCATCGGTTCAGGTGTCGAACCATCGGAACATGCAAGAACATTATGTTCAAGAACATATTTTGATCGACATTCAAGCCGCAGCCGCGCGATACTTTTGCGCACTGAGGACACATATCAATGCCCTATGCAGAAGGTCATCGCGATAAAACGCAGAGGAAGATTGTCGAGAGCGCGCGAAGGCTGTTTAACCGGCACGGATTCGACAACGTTTCACTCGACGACATTATGGCTGGCGCGGGGATGACGCGAGGCGGGTTCTACAACTATTTCGAGAGCAAGAGCGAGCTTTACGCCGAGGTGCTCGGCTGCTTCTTCACCGATCCGGAATGGAAGAACTGCTGGGAAGGCGTTGAGGTCGACCTCAAATCTGCAGACGTGGCGCCGCAGGTGATTCGCGCGTATCTGTCGCGACAGCACTATGAAGACGTGGAGAACTCCTGCCCGATGGTTGCGCTGCCGACCGATGTTTCGCGGAGCGGTCAGAAGGCCAAGCAAGCATTCGAGGCGGTATTTGCGGGGATGGTGAGTGTGCTGGAGCGAAGTTTGCGAAAAGGTCCGCAGAACCGGCGCGTGTTGGCCCAAGCAGTTGCTGCATTATGCGTGGGCGGCATGGTGGTGGCTCGCGCGATGGAGAATCGCGCCGCCGCGGATGCACTGCGGGACGCATGTATGAATGTGGCGCTGGATTTAGGTGGTTGGGACAGCAAAGCAGGAGCGACGAAAGAACGAGCGCGGAAGGATCGCCGAAGAAAGCAGCAGTTGGCTGCGATTCGCTAGTGTTCGCCTTTGCCCGGGCGGAGCATCAGTTCGCGGATCGCTTCGCGCGGATCCTTTCCTCTTTCGAGGATCAGTTCCATCTGCTCGGTGATGGGCATTTCGATGTCATGCTCACGCGCGAGTCCCAGAGCGGCGCGCGTGGTGAGGACGCCTTCGGCTACTTTGCCGCCGAGACTTTCTAGGATTTCGGGGAGTTTGCGGCCCTGGCCGAGTGCCTGGCCAACGGTGCGATTGCGCGAAAGAGAACCTGTGCAGGTGAGCACCAGGTCGCCCGTGCCGCTGAGACCTGCGAGGGTTTCGCGGCGTCCGCCACAGGCTACGGCGAGGCGCGTAATTTCCGCAATGCCGCGGGTGATTAGAGCAGCCGTTGAGTTGTGGCCAAGACCGATGCCGGCAGCTACGCCCGCCGCGATGGCGATTACATTTTTGAGCGCGCCCCCGAGTTCGACGCCGATGACATCGGTGGAGCTATAGAGGCGCAGCGTTTCTGAGGAAAATTCCTGCTGGATGAGCACGGCGATCTGCGGGTCGCTGAAGGCAACGGTGACGGCGGTGGGCTGGCCCTGGGCTACTTCGATCGCAAAGCTTGGGCCGGAGAATGCACCGATGGAGATAAGCACACCTGCGGGTTCGAGGGTCTGCGAGATCACCTGGGTCATGCGCAGGAAGGTATCCTTTTCAATGCCCTTGGTGGCGCTGACGACGAACTGACCGTTGTGCAGGTGGGCCCTGACGCGCAGCAGAGTTGAGCGGAGGAATTCGGAGGGAATGACCGAGACAACGATGTCGGCCGATTCAATCGGCACCATTTCCGCGGTGACGGCCAGATCGACAGGCAGCGGAAATCCGGGGAGAAACAAGGTGTTTTCGCGGGCGACATCGATGACCCGCGCCTCTTCAGCATTGTGGGCCCACAGTGTGACTTCGTGGCCGCCGCGACGGGCGAGCGACATCGCGATAGCGGTGCCCCATGCGCCGGCGCCAAGGACAACAATCCGGCTCATGCGGTTTTCCTCTCTTGCGCGCGTGCGCCGAATCGACTCTCTGTTCCGGTGGCGAGGCGGCGGATGTTCTGGTGGTGCTTGAGGATGATGAGGGAAGCTACGATGATCTGCGCCGCGATGTAGAGCGGGGGCTTTTCACCGTGAACGAAAAACCAGGCAAAGACGGGAAAGCTGCCGGCGCCGAGAATCGAGGCGAGAGATACATAGCGGGTGAGAATCAGGACAACGGCGAAAAGGCCGATGGAAGCCAGAGCCGCGAGCGGGGCAGCGACGAGGAAAACGCCGAAGCCGGTTGCGACGCCTTTTCCGCCGCGGAAATGGAGCCACACGGGGAACATATGTCCGAGAACAGCGGAGACGGCTGCGATGGCCTGGGCGTCGCGGAACGGCATGGACGGAAGCAGATGAGAAGCCAGGAAAGAACCCAGCCACACCGCGGCGGCACCTTTGAGCGTGTCCAGCAGAAATGTGGCTGCGCCGAGGCCTTTTCCGCCGGAGCGAAGCACGTTGGTGGCGCCGATGTTGCCGCTGCCAACCGATCGAATGTCCTCATGGCGAAACAGCTTAACGAGCAGGTATCCGGTTGGAATGGAACCCAGCAGGTAAGCGAGCACCACAATTACCAAACTCGCAAGTAGCATGATCAAACAGAGTTTAGCAGGTGTGGCACAGCAAATTTGAGACGCCGATTTGCGCTCAGGACAGCTTTTACACGCGCTCGTCCGCGGAGGGGCCGTACAACGCCGGCACCTTGGATTCAAGGAGGCGCAGATAGACCGTGAGCTGACCGCGGTGGTGGGCGAGATGACTGAAAACCGCATCGGAGATCATGATGCTGCGCTGATTCTCAGACACGGACCTGCCGCCGATTTTGAAAGCCCACGTCGTGGCCAGGTGCTCATCGGTAGTGGACTGAAGTGCCCGGCGCGCTCTTGCCGAGGCGGCGTCGAGGCTTGCCAGCAGGTCGGTCTTTCCTGCCAGGGGCTTGGCGCGAAAACCTTCAGAGTCGGCCGTATCGAGATTGAGTTCGTCGCGTTCAATCATGAGGGCGATCCAACCCAACATGCCGGCAACAAGCGCAGCCAGATAGCCGAACTCCATGGAACGCTCGTGCGGCTTGAAAGAGTTGTAGCCTTCGGGAACGCGCTCAATGGCTTTGCGGGTGGATGCGGTTTCGCGATCGAGTTGGGCGAGGAAGAAATCTTTAAGTATCATCTGCAATCTCCTTCGTGGTCTGTGCCGGTCCAGTGAATGGGTTATGAGGCCACGCAGTTTGACAGCTCTAAATATCGCGAGGCATCGCCAAACCTGAAGAGCGCATACCATGCGTCGAGTGCCTCGCGGCTGTAGAGGCCGAGCGTACGGAAGATTTCGCGGGCAAATTCGATTGGAGCGATTCCCGATGCGGTAATTACACCCTCGTCGGTGACAGCTGGAGACTCGCAGTAGAAGTTTCCTCCACGGTACCCGCTCGCAGCGAGATATTCGCGGCTGTTGCTGGTGTGGTGGAAATCGTCAAGCATTCCAGCCCGGGCCAGTGCCAGCGTGGCGCCGCAGATGGCCGCGATGGGAACAGCCTCGACGAAGAATGTGCGCGCGAGTTCGATGGCCTCTGCGTTGCCTCTTGATTCCCAGCTATCGCCGCCGGGAAGAATGAGCATGGAGCTTTGGTTGGGGTCAATCTCGGACAGGCTGATGTCGGGCAAGATGCGTACTCCTCCCATTGTCGTGATTGCGCGCGTGGTCGATCCAACGGTGACGACACGATACTGGCCCGGGTTCCTCTGGAACTGGGGGTTGTTGATTCCGGCAATGGCGAACGCGGCTTCCCAGTCTGCCATCGAGTCGAACACGAAAAGGTGAACATTGCGGGTGTTCATATCGGCAACCTCCGTCGATAAAAAGATGATCGCGTATCTTATATGACAAGATGTGTCATATATGGTTTGAGAAAGTAAGAAATGTTGAGGGAAGGTGAGCGCGATTGAAGGCTGATCGACTGATGTCGGTGCTGCTTCTGCTGCAGGCTCGGGGGCAGGTTACGGAACGAGAACTTGCCGAGCAACTGGAAGTATCGCAGCGGACGATTCATCGCGATCTTGAATCCCTGAGCGCAGCGCGGATCCCGGTGTCGGCGATTCGTGGCGCGCAGGGCGGATGGCAACTGGAAAAGGGCTGGCGCACGCATGTGCCCGGCATGAATGAGTCCGAGATCCATGCACTCTTGATGGCGCAACCGCGGGGGCTGGGTAATAATCCGAGGCTGGCGGCTGCCGCGCAGAGTGCACTGAACAAACTGATGGCGGCGATGCCCGAGCCGATGAAGGCGCAGGCCGCGCATTTGCAGCAGCGGCTCCACGTGGATCCTACCGGCTGGCGCGACACTGGTGAGGATCTGTCGATGCTCGCCACGGTGCAGGATGCGGTGGCACGCGATCGTAAGGTGAGTTTTGACTACACCAAGGCTGATGGAGAGGAATCCAGCCGTACAGTCGATCCGCTGGGCCTGGTATCGAAGGGGTTGACTTGGTACCTTGTGGCGCGCACTGCGAAGGGCATGCGGACGTTCCGGGTGTCGCGCATGAAGCGAGTAGCGGTGCTGGTGGTTGGATTCGAACGGCCTGCACGATTCGATCTCGAAGAGCATTGGAAGTCGTCAACCGCAGAACTGAATAGCAAGAGAGCGGGTTATCGCGTGGTTCTTTCACTGACGGAGGATGCGGCGAGAAGGGTGCAGGCGTGGTGCGTTGCGAAACCTCTTGATGCGCGGAAGGCGGATGCTGGACGAGTGATGTTGCAGGTTGATTTCGACAACGATCGGGAAGCGCGATTTATTGTCCTCGGACTGGGGTCATCAGTGCGCGTTGTCGAGCCGGATTCACTGCGGCAAGGGATAGAGGACGAGGCAAGGGCGGTGGCCGAGGCTGCGAGGAGAGATTGAAAAACAGCAGGCGAGGCAAGCTGATCCAGATGTATACTTCAGCCGTTCCCTGATTCCCGAATTTGATTTCCTGGAAAGGTGAAGAAGACCAATGCCCAGTTATCTCGTGCAGGTTGCGTATACGTCAGAAGCCATGGCGGCAATGATCAAAAAGCCGCAGGACCGTGCATCGGTGGTTGGCAAGGCCGTTGCCAAGCTTGGCGGTTCGTTGAAGTCGGCGTGGCTTACCTTTGGCGACTACGACACCGTTGTGCTGGTCGAGATGCCTGACAACGTCAGTGCAGCGGCGTTCGCGATGGCGATCAGTGCGGGTGGTTCGTGCAGCGCTGTGAAGACAACTCCATTGCTCTCGGTCGAGGAGGGCATTACAGCCATGAAGAAGGCGAGTGGATCGGGATACAAGCCCGTTGCAGGAAAGTAGAGCCGCGGTTAGAAATTCGAATGAAGTTGGCCGGTGCATTTTCAATGTGGCCGGCCACTTTATCGAGTGCTTCTGAGATTCAATCCACCATGAGTTCGCCGGGCAGAATTGGACGGGTGCGTGGAAGAGCGCCGTTGTAGGCGGCCGCGCCCATCGAGAGTAGCATTCCCGCATAGATGGCAAGCTTGATGAGGCTACCGGTGCGCGTGAGCGGGAGAGTCTTCCACAGAATCATCAGCACGGCTTGGGAAATGGTGACTGCCCACACTGTGCCGTAAAAATAGCGGCGCTCGATTCCTTCGTTCTTTGTAGATTTGCCAACGCGCGGCAGTTTTCCGAACGCACCGAGCAGCAGGATCGCGAGGGCGAGAGGAAAGTAGACGTACTGGTAGAGCTGCTTCATGGTCCATATGCCTGTGATGGCGGCGATGACGAGACCGATGAGGTTGAGGAGCGCGAAATTGATTGCCGCATTCCACGCGAAGGTATAGCAGACTTTTCGATAGAGAGGATTGGGGCGGTCTTCGTCGAAGCGAAGGATGTAGGGCGCGGGCTCGACTCCGGGTAACTGGCCGTACAGGCCGGCGATTCCAGTGCCGAGAAGAACGAGTGCGAGCCATGCACCGTTGGCTACGCTGAAACCGTGCGCGAAGAGGCTGAAGACAAGCGGCCCGGGCGCGAGGAAGAAGACCCAGATCCAGATGGGCCAATGCAGCACCCGGTAGTATCCCTTGTTGCGGACGCGCATTTTTCGGGCGTCCGCATACTCAACCCTGCCGCTGTATCGCATATAGAGCGAGTTTTTCAAAATGCGGCGATTGCGTCAACCGAGTGGGGTGCATAAGGCTGGAGGTGCAAAAAAGCAGATTCTTCGTTCACCACCCCCGAACCTACCCCCAAAAGCTGCCGCTCTTCGGGGCCCCTGAAACGTTCGGGCACCGTTCGCTCAGAATGACAGTGCCAACTTTTTATCGTGAACTTCAGGGACGTTTTTTTGTGAGCTTCAGTACGGAATACGAGATGGATTGATCGCTTCGGCCTGAGCGAGTTGTCACTTCCCAGGCATTGTCGGATAGGGACTAGCGGAATAGCAATCTAGGCTTTCGCGGCCCGGCGCTCGCGACCGCTGAGCAGGTAGATGGCGGCGCGCAGTTCGAGGAGTGGGTCGGCAGATGGCTCGATGCCGTCGACGCGCGGGATGGGATCGAAGATGATGTGCTTTTGCTGCGCGAGGCTGTCTTCGAGCACTCCGGTGAGTTCGATGGTGCCGAGTTCGACGATCTGGCGGTTTTCCGGCCAATGGACGGTCGCGTTGTCAGTGACGTCGCCGGGTGCGGCAATCTGAACGAGCACTTTGAAGCGGATCGGCCCCTGTTTCACGCGGCGCCCGAGTTCTTCGTAGTGGTAGTCGGCGCCAAGTTTGGCGACGGCATCCTCGCTTAGATAGTCGTTTCCGGCCTCGGGAACAATGCGATAGCGGCCATGTTTGCTCTCACCTTGCGCGTTGATGAACCGGAATGCAGTGACACCGTAGTACGTGTCGCGGGCGAGACTCGACGGGAATGGCTTGGGAGTCTGCACGAAGCGGAGAGCGGCGGGATGCGAACCGAGGAATTGTTCGATGGGCTTGGGCGATGGAACGTCCGGGCCGCTGGCGAGGGCAGCGCGCAGGAACTCGAGGAACTGCGCGCCGTCGCGCGTAGGGAAGCCGTCTGTCGAGTGGCTGACGATGTCGGTGTGCACATGCTCGGCAAGATTGAATCGAATGGCAAAGCCGCGCGGATTGGCGTCGGGCGAGTTGTCAGGGATGGAAGGCAGGCCTGTCGAGTTCGAGAACCGGACGGTGACCGGCGTGGAGGCATGCGTGACGTGTGGCGCTTTGGTGAGCGCGGTTGCTCCCGCAGCGGGCCTGAATGTTCCGCTCAGCATCAAGCCTTTGGCGTGCGCAGGACGGAAGCCGGGGTGCGGTCCAAAAAGGGTGTGAAAGACAGCCAGTAAATCACTGGCGAGAGCGACAATGCGTTCGTCCTGGGGAAGTGGCATGCGGGAATGCTCCGTTCAAGGCGACGCTATTTGAAAGACTCGGTCGCCACGTTAGTGAAGATAATCCACGCAGATGACTAGATTCGAAATTTCTGTATGAAATTCAGGAAGGGCCGCAGTTACATCGACCGACGGGGCTACATCAAACGGCGGCGGACGAGGTCGAGCGCCTGCTGGCTGGCCCATTCGCGGATGCGGTCGCGGCTGCCGCGGAAGTTGCGTTCGAAGGAGTCGGTTGCCTGGGCGTCGCTCACTGCGATGTAGACCCGGCCCACTGGCTTAGTTTCTGTTGCGCCGGTGGGGCCGGCGATTCCGGTGACGCCGAGGCCGAGCGTTGCGCCAGTGCGTTTGCGGATGCCTTCGGCGAGCGCGGATGCGACCTCTGACGATACGGCGCCATGCTGCTCGATCAGATCGGCAGGCACGTCGGCAAAGGCCGTCTTCATTTCGTTCGAGTAGACCACGACACCGCCCAGGAACGATCGCGAACTTCCTGCCACCGAAGTGATGCGCTGTGCAACCATGCCACCGGTGCAGCTTTCGGCTACAGCAAGGGTGGCCTGGCGCAGGCCGAGATAGTAGAGAACAATTTGCTCGAGCGATTCGCCTTCAGCGGAGTACATCCAGTCGTCGAGCGCTTCTTCGAGTTTGGTGGCGAGTTCTTCGACGCGCTGTTCGGCGAGGTCCTTGTTCTTTTTTGTACAGAGCAGCGTGAGTTGGATGTCGCCGGCGTGGGCCAGAATGGTGGTTTCGACGTCGGTGTAGGTGGTGTATATGGGTGCGAGAAGTTTGTCGGCCTGCGACTCCGGTATCATCGCGGCCTTGAGAATGCGCTGAGCGAGATGGCGTTCGGGAACAATCTCTCTTAGGCGCGGCAAACATTCGTCGTCGAAAAGTGGCTTGCATTCGTGCGGCGGGCCGGGGACGAGCATGATGACCTTGCGGTAGCCGGAGTGGATGGTTTCAAGCCACTGCCCGGGTGCACTGCCATTGGGATTATTCAGAAATGTTGCGCCTTCGATCAGGTCGGCTTGCTTCAGATTATTTTCGGGCATGGAGATGCGCCAGGTTGCGGCGCGCGCGTGCAGAGCGGCGACCTGGGGGGCATCGCGTTTGAGTTTCAGAGAGAGAGCTTCTGCCACGGCTTCGCGCGTCAGGTCGTCCTCGGTGGGGCCCAGGCCGCCCATGAGGATCACGATGTCGGTCCGAGCAAGCGCAGTGCGGATGGCGCCGACGATATCTTTTCGGCGGTCGCCGACAATCGTCTTGAAGGCGACAGAAACGCCGATCTCATTGAGTTTTTCGGTCAGGTAGAGAGAGTTGGTGTCCTGGCGGTACGGCGTAAGCATTTCGGAGCCGACTGCGATGATCTCGGATTTCATGGGACGGCTTTCAGCTCCTGGCCTCTAGTCTAACGAAATTTTAGTTGATGGAATTTGCGGCGAGTCTGAAATGCACAAGAGAAGTGAGGAAAGCCCGAAAAGCAGATTCTTCGCTCACCACCCCCAAACTGAAGGACGTTTGGGGTCCCCGTTCACTCAGAATGACACCTCAATTACGAGAAGAATTTTAGAATCAGAATGCCTAGAAGACGGTCATCCCTTCCACTTCCAAGTCCAGATCATAAACTGCGTCATTATCGGCGAGCACCGTAGTTCCAAGTGGTGAAAATGCGACGCCAACGAGGTTCACCCCGGCAACAACAATGGCGGTATCGCCATTCGGCGTTACGCGAACAAGGCCGCGACGGCCATGCAGACTTGCGGTTACGTAGACATCCCCATTCTTCGCGAGCGCGAGGCCCTGCGGACGCCCCAGGCCGCGATACCAGACGCGCGCCTCACCGTGCGTGTTGATGGCCCAGATCGCATCATTCGAAGAGAGTGTCGGGCCGGTGACAAAAAGCGTGCCTTCTGTATCCACAGCGAGGTGATAAGCGGAGATGCTTGGCTCAAGCGTGGCATAGACGAAGATCTTCCGTTGTGGATCGATTTTGAAAATCGTTCCGCTGCGATCGCCGACGAAGAGATTGCCATGCGAATCAAAGACAGCGCCGGTGGCAACACCCATGCCCTCAGCGTAGAGCGTGGACTCGCCGGCGCCGTCGATGCGGTAGACATTTCCCTCTGCGCGCGAAGTAACGAACAGATCGCCTTCGGGACTGAAGGCCAGCCCGGTGGCATTCAGGATTCCGGTTACAAACGGGGTTCCGCGTCCATCGGGGCTCACGCGGACTACAGAAACGGGGGTTTGTTTGCCACGCTGGCCGGATATGGTGGCGTAAATCATGCCAGAACGACTTACAGCAGGATTCGCAACAGGGTGCAAACCACCCGAAAGTTCGCGCGCGATGCTGATGGGTGCAGCGTTGCTGACTCCCGCAGGCGTTCTCACTTCAACCAGCCCTGAGCCGGCATTTTCGGGAATGCGGAATGCGATGCGTCCGGGGCGGCTCATCAGCACCTGGGCCGGATGCGTACCGAGGACAACCACAGGCGGTCCATAGGGATTGGGGCCGAGATTGGCTCCGATGAGTTCCACTTCGCCGAGCGGCAGAGCTGCAGGCGGCTGGACCTCGTCGATGCGGGGTTCGGGTGTCGTTTCTTCCCGTGCGGATTGGAGGTGAGTTCGCGGCATTTCTGTTCTCAGTGGATCCACAGACGCAGGAGCGACGCCACACCCAAAGCATACAGCCCCGCTGCCACGTCATCGAAAACGATCCCCCAACCCTCTGGTAACCGCTCCAACTGGCGCGCCGGGAACGGCTTGGTGATGTCGAATAAACGAAAGAGGATGAGCGCAATTATTCCGTGACGAAAGTCAGCCGGGCTGCCGATCAGCGCGATCCATTGCCCGGCGACTTCGTCGATGACGACGAATTGGGGATCGTGGCGACCGCTTTCGCGAGCGGCAACGGAGGCTGCGGGAACGCCGCAAGCAATTGATAAAGTAATTCCTATAAGCACAACAAATAAAAGGATGTTGGGCGTTGGGTGGAAGAGCCATGCGGCTGCGCCCCACAGCAAAAGTGCCGCCACCGATCCCCAGGTTCCGGGGCCGGGCTTACCTAGCCCTGCGCCGAAGAACGTGGCGATCGTCCAAGCCCAGGCCGTCCTTTGCTGTTTTTCAGGTGGCTGGGCGACCGTCGCTGGACTATTCATCATCCTGGCTCCGGCGTTGACGGCCAACTTCTCCCAGATCCTCGAGGACCTCGGGATCGAGCACCGGGGAGCTGATCTTGTAGACTCCGGTTGCCCATTTGCCCAGGTCGATCTTGCGGCATCGATCGCTGCAGAAAGGGAAGTCCTCGTCCTTGGAGGTGACCAGCATGCCGCAGGTGGGGCAGTGCAGGAGCTTTGCGGATTTTTTCTTTGGGGCCATTGGCTTCGGTTCGTTCAGCTTCCTTGGATATCGTAACGCCGTGGATCAGATGCCTGCTCAGGGCATCTCGTTGGTGGATACTCGGAGCCTGCAAGGCTAAGGGCAAGCGGCATTCAGGAGGAGCAATGGGGGCCATCGATTTTTGCGTCCAGGCCGGGATCTGCGACAGGCTGTGCACCAGGCTTGGGGACGAAAATGAAATCGCCGCCTTCCTGCTGAATTCCGAAGGTGCCGTAATACGGATGAGGGCATAGTCCGTACACGGCGCCATCGATCCGGCCCATATCGATAATGTGTTCCTTTCCCCCGAACTGCTGAAGCGTCTTCAGAAATGTCCGCGCGAAGGGAGAGTGCATCCCTGGGTTTCCATCGTATGCCTGTCGCAACCCACCCGAGGCGATGTAAAGACGCGACACGCTTTTCATCTTGTTTGCAATCAGGGCGTCGAGCGAAGCAGGCGCGTCAAGGCTTTCGGAGGTGTACGCAGGAATGACTTTGCGTTCCTTGAAGCTGCCGCCGTAGCAAACGTCCAGCACCAGCAGGATGTGGGGAGCGGGCAGTTGATCGATGGCACTTCGGAGGCGGGACAAGTCGAGACCCGAGCCCAGGTCAGGATCCTCCGCGGGGAGGAGCGTCTCACGCGTGATCAGAAAGCCCTCGCCAAAGTCGTCCATGAAGCCATGCCCTGCGACATAGATGAGGAGGCGATCGTTTTTTTCAAAAGTCCGATGTTTCAACTCCGTTAGAACGTCGAGAATGTCGCGCTTGGTCGGATTTTCGCGCAAGAAAATGTTCTGCGGTGCATAACCGAAGTTCTGCACGAGCTCTTTCTGCAGGCTTTGCGCGTCGTATATGGGATTATCGAGTTTCCGCCAGTGGTCATAATTGTCTCCCGCCAGAATCAGCGCGTAGTCAGTACCGCGGTTTGCGGCTTGCTCCTCGACGGGTGGGGCTTCAACTTCGACACCGCGCATTTTTGGGTTATTGACATGCGGGTCGTAACCGTAAGAGGCCTGGCAGTCTTTCATGCCTCGCGACGTATCAGTCACAGAGAGGCATAGGCCACGCAGGTCAGAGTAGCTAAGGAGTTGCTCATCGCCCCCGACTTCGACATTCAGCTGGCCCATGTGCGACATCATGTGGCCTTCCAAGTCGGCCTCGGTGATAAACCCCTTCCTGCCGATCTCCGAGGTGCTCTTCATTGCATCGAGAAGAGAGGAAGTCATCAGGCCATGTCCCAGGGACGGAGGTTCGATTGCCGCTCCTTCTGTACCAAACAGGGCGAAGCGCCGACCCGTGTAATGCAGGGTAAAGACCGAATCAGAATTCAGTGCAGTCCTCAGGGAATCGAAAGCGGCCGCCGAGTGGGAACTGTCGATGATGATGACTTGCCGCTGGGCTTGAATGGAGAGAAGAAGCTGGCTCAACTCGCGAGAGGTCAGAGAATTACGGAGCGTGTTCTTGTCGCTGCCCTTTATCGTGCTATCGAAAACGATGAAGTGGTATTCTCCCGCCCCGGCGTCCCGCGAGGAGGATTTGGAATTCGGCAGGAGCACAGCACCCTGGCCCGCGAAATAGAAGACCACCAGATCTTCGGGCTTGCACACGCTAATCAAATGTTCAAGCGCGGCCCTGACACCCGCCAGGGTAGCGGAAGAATCGAGCAGAGCGGTCACGTGCACCTGCTTGAAAGTAGCGCCAACCTCTTTTGTTGCGAATGTGGCTGCAATTGCCTGGGCATCTGCGTCGGCGAACCGCAGATTAGGAATGTTGCCTTCCTTGGGATAGTCATTGATGCCGATACTCAGCACGTAGAGTTCGCGGTCGAGACCCTCGTTTGACGAGCGAATGCCGGCGCCGACTGTCTGTTTTTCTCCCGCAATCGCCAAGAGCAGCAAAGTGGCGCATACGACGCCAGATAGACGCATCGTGGCCGACAAAAATGGATAACTCGCAACCAGCGGGGCTCGCATGTTTTCAGGTCTCCGTTCCAGAGGAATACATCAGAAACGAAAAGTGAAGCAACAGAAATGCTGCAACTACGGCTGATCATATGCGCAGAACAGCATTTCCGAGGCGTTTCGCAGATTCCGAATCAGCTTACAGCGGTCCGGCGACCACGCGGGCAACCAGGTCGTAGTCGTGAGCTTCTGTGATCTCGGCGCGATAAAACTTTCCGGCTTCTAGCTCCTGAAGGTCGCCGAAGTCGTTGATGTAGACCTTGCCGTCAATCTCCGGGGCGTGGAACTCAGTGCGGCCCTCCCACAGCAAGGGCGTCTCTTCGCTTTCGCCCTCGGCGAGAACGACAAGTTCGCGACCGACCCACTGCTGCTTGGCGCGCTTTGAAATCTTCTGCTGCAGCTGCATCAGCTTGCGCTTGCGCGATTCGATGGTGCGTTTTGGGAGCTTGGCGTCGAGGGCGTGGGCTTTCGAACCTTCTTCATCGGAGTAGTTGAAAACGCCGAGCCAGTCGAATTCTCCCTGGGTAATGAACTCTTCCAAGATTTCAAAATCGCGGAGCGACTCTCCGGGAAAACCGACAATAAACGAGGTGCGCAAGGCAATTCCAGGGACGGTCGCGCGGACCTTTTCCAGAGTCTTCAAAAAGATGTCGGCGCCGGCGCCGCGTTTCATGCGCTTGAGCACATCGGGCGAGGCATGTTGCAAAGGGACGTCGAGGTATTTGCAGATGTTGTCGTGCTTCGCGATGGTGTCGAGCAGTTTGCCGGTGATGCGGTTCGGGTATGCGTAGAGGAAGCGCAGCCAGCGCAGGCCTTCGATACCTGCAAGGGATTCGAGCAGGAGCGCCAGACCGTCTTTGATGCCGAGGTCTTCGCCGTAGCAGGTCGTGTCCTGGCCGATGAGAGTGATTTCCTGCACGCCGCTGGCGACGAGTTTTTGTGCTTCGGCGACCACGGACTCGAAGCGACGGGAGCGGAACTTGCCGCGCAGATTGGGAATGACGCAGAAGGTGCAGGGATGATCGCAACCTTCGGCGATCTTGATGTAGGCCGATGTGCGGCCGGTGGAGATGTAGCGCGGGGTGTCTTCGTTGTAGAGATAGGTCGGCAGCATGTGCGCTGCGCCCTGCCATTCTTCACGGCTGAAGCGGCCTTGTCTTTCGCGCAGATCGCCTTCAGGGCGGAACTCGGTTTTGTGGGTGCCGGCGCCGGCTTCGCGACCGGACCGCACTTCGGCGTGTCCGTTGCCGCTGAGGATTGTGAAGGGCGATGGAGTGGCTGGCCGTAGCGGGGCGATGCCGGCAGCTTCCAGGATGGACTCGAGTTCGCCGGTTCCGACCACGGCATCGACTTCGGGAATATTCTTGATGATTTCGTCGCGATAACGCTCAACGAGGCAGCCGGCGACGATGAGCTTTTTGGCTGAGCCGGAGGTTTTGAAACGCGCCATTTCGAGGATGGTGTCGACTGATTCCTGCTTGGCCGTATCGATGAAGCTGCAGGTGTTGACGACAAGGATATCGGCCTCTTCGGGGCGAGAGGTCAGGCGCGCACCACCGCGGTCCAGCAGACCCATCATCACTTCGGAGTCGACCAGATTTTTGGGGCAGCCTAACGAAACAAAGCCCACGGTGGGAGCCGTGGGTTGGGAAGATTTGCTCACAGCTCTATTGTACCGGGAAGTAAGAATTGATGCCTGCCCCGCGGAGTTCGGAGAAAGACGCGAGAAAAAGGCAGGCCAGGCTTTGTGGTTATTGCTCGAGGACGATGTCGATTTTCCTGTTGATGACATGGGGTTTCGGGTCGCTGCATTGGGTGAGGGCCTGGTCAGTGCATTCGCGTTCGGCGGTCTTGACGACGTTGTCGAGTGAGCCGGAGAGGATTTTGCCATCGACGAGGCTTACCTTGATTTCGACGTCGAATGTCTCTTTCCCTACGGCAGCGTGGAATTTTCCATCCTGCGTGCGGTTGACGCCGACCCAGTTGTTCGGTGTGTCGGCTACGGGGGTGTGCATCCAGTCGGCGGTGAGGGTGACCTGCGACTTCTCGGGCGGAACGTGACGGATTTCGAGAGTCGCTATGTGGCTGGCTTCGTCGACACTCTTCCACGTGAAGTCGAAGTCGATGGAGGACTGGCCGAGGATGACGTACTGACCGTCGGCCCACGACTGCGGAGTTCCTTGCTTGAAATAAAAATGGTCGCCGGTTTTTTTGAGTTCGCCGAGTTTTTCAGCGAGCCAGAGGTCGACGTAGAAAGTCATGAAGTCGGTGATGGGTCCGATCAGTTTGGGGTCGACGTGGGCGAGGTCAGGCATCAACGGGTTGCGGTTCGGATCGAGCGTGAGCTGTTGGCGGAAGGCGGCGGTGCCGGGGGTGAGGTCAGTCTTCTGGTTGTCGGAGACGAGATTGGACCACCGGTATTCTTCGAGGAAGGGGCCGCCGGGATCCTGCTTGACGATGCCGTCTGCCTGGATCTGGTAATGCCAATTCTCGTTCACACCGGTCATGCGATAGACGAGAGTTTCGCCCGCGCGATAGGTGCGGTGGAGCGACGGCGAGGCCTTGACCGGCGCCTGGGCAACAAGCAGAGCGGGGCCACACGCAAGGAGTAGTGCCGCAACAGTCTTGATCATCGTGATGTACCAATCCCTTCACAAAAGAACTTCATTTGTTTTCGGACAACGGTCTTGGTTGCGTGAAACGGCGGTCCTTCGATTGCCCACAGCGTGGTCAAGCCCATGTGCATGGTTTTGAAGGAGAGAGCGAGTTGCCCGAGATCGATCTCGGACTTGATGAGTCCACGGGCCTGGAGACCGGCGAAGAAGGCTTCGAGGGGCGGATCGATCACTTTTTGCATTTCGACCATGTAAGGGATGAACTGTTCGGTTCTGAGAACGATCTGGCCGAGGAAGACGCGGACAAATTGGTGATAGGGCGCTTTGAGGCGGAATTGGAATTCGATGAAGCGCGCAAGGATGGAGTCGAGGGATGCGGTGCCGGCGATGAAGCTGCGGAGACGGAGCTGAACGCGGGATTCGAGATCGGCCATGAATGCAACGATGATGTCTTCCTTGGTGGAGAAGTAGTTATAGATGGTGCCCTTGCCGACGTCAGCGGCGGCGGCGATCTCATCGACGGTGACGGCGTCGATGCCTTTGCGCGAGAAGAGGTCGATCGCGGTGGAGAGGATGCGGGAGCGGGCGGCCGCTTTCTTGTGTTCGCGTCTGGAAATGACCACAGTCATAAATGACGTTAGTCATAAATGGATTGCGGATCAGTTGTCAACAGGGAAAGACGCCGTCGAGGTCCAGGGGCGTCCCATGGTAGCGGTTTCGGGTTCGCGCGCATGGGTGGGGCGATGTTAAAATCAATCAGTGCCGGGTCCTACGCGACGTAATCCCGCCAATCCCGCCAGGTCCGGAAGGAAGCAACGGTAACGGGCTAGTACGGGCGCAGTAGGTCACCCGGTACTTTTTTGGCGCCGCGGGCCTTTTCATCCAACGGTGCCATGCAAGGCGTCGGGACGGAATCCATACAACCTCGCGCCATAGAGATGGTTAGTTGCCAGCGGTTGCCTAGGTTGGCGCCGCAAGGAGAAATGCATTGAGCCTTTCCGTGCGTCCCGTAGTGGGCAGGCGCGCCAAAATCAGCGCCCTCGGAACTTATGTCCCTCCCCAAGTTCTTACCAATAAAGACCTTGAAAAAATGGTGGACACCAACGATCAATGGATCGTGGAGCGCACCGGTATCAAGGAGCGTCATGTTCTCGCCCAGGGCAAAGGCGTGAGCGACATTTGCGTTGAGGCTGCGAAGAAGTGTCTGGCAGCGCGCGGCATCGAGCCCAGCGAAGTTGAAGTGATCATCGTCGGCACGGTCACGCCGGACATGATGTTTCCATCGACCGCGTGCCTGGTGCAGGACAAGATCGGCGCCAAGGGTGCGTGGGGATTTGACGTATCAGCTGGGTGTTCGGGATTCGTGTTCGCTCTGCAGGCCGGCGTAAAGCTTGTGGAGAGCGGAGCGCAGTCCAAGGTGCTGGTTTGCGGAGCCGACGCGAATACGCGCATGACCGATTACACCGACCGGGCAACGTGCGTTCTGTTTGGCGACGGTGGCGGGGCGGTGCTGATTGAACCTGCGGAAGAAGGCGAAATCGGCATGATCGACTTTGTGCATGAGATCGACGGATCGGGTGGTGTTTCGTTGAATCTGCCGGCCGGCGGCAGCTTGAATCCACCGACTCACGAGACCATCGATAAAAAGATGCATTTCATCCACCAGGATGGCCAGGCGGTTTACAAGTTCGCGGTTCGCAAAATGGCGGAAGCAACGACGAAACTGCTCGAGCGCAACGGAGTGACTGGCGCTGACCTCGGCTGCTTTATCCCTCACCAGGCGAACAAGCGGATCATTACATCGACCGCCGACCGGCTCGGTATGCCGGTTGATCGGGTGATTATCAATATTGAGAAGTACGGGAACACGTCGGCCGGGACAATTCCGCTGGCGATGGAAACGGCGGTTGAGGAAGGGAAGCTGAAGAAGGGCGACCTCGTCCTTATCGCCGCGGTTGGCGCGGGATTCACCGTGGGCACTGCACTGCTTCGCTGGGAGATATAAAGGACAGTTTTCAGTTGCCAGTTATCGGTATTCAGTTTAAGAAATGTGACGCCTGGCTTAATGCCGGGCGTTGCTATCTGCCGGCGAGTTCGGCGAATTCGTAGGCAGGCAGTACGCCTGTTTCCGCGGCCATGCGGAAAAAACCGCGCATGCCGTGTATGCATTCCTCATCGAGAACGTAGTGGATATTTGTCGTGAGGTAAGAGCGGATTGTGCCTTCGGATAGCGGCATTTGCCGTGCCCATTGAGCGACCAGCGGGTCAATGTTCTCAAGTCCGTGATCGCGGGAGCGGATAAAATCCGTTGCGACATTCTCGTCCAGAGGGCTGCCCGGCGCAGCCGCCCAGACTGCGGAGACGAAGGGAAGGCCGGTGAGCTTTCTCCATTCTTCCGCCAGGTCATGATAGACAAGCTCTTCGCCGGTGCGCTCGAAGCGATTGGCGCGCTCTTCCAGAGCCATCAGAGCGGGATCGCCGATCAGAATTGCGGCGTCGGCGCGATCGAGCATGGCATCCAAGTCCGCCGGCATTGAAACGTAGGGTACCGTTGCATTGCCCCACTTGTTGAACATGATGCGCGTATACGCGAGCGTCGCGCGGCTTGCAATATCGGCGGCAACGCTGCGCAGGTTTGCGAGCGGCTGGTTTGCGCGGCGAACGAGCAGCAGTGAGCGGACCCGCTGTTTGGAGGCAATGGTGCATTCGGGCAGGATTCGAAGCCCGGCCGTTGTGGCGAGCGAAGCAATCGGCACGAGGCCTATATCGGCGTTGCCGCTTGCCAGACGGTCGGCGCATTCTGAAGGCAGCATCCACTGGACGTCGTAGCGATCGGCAAGCTCGGTGTTCAGGGGCGGATGTTCGAAGTCCCACATCAGCGGTGCGGGATTCAGAAAACGGATGGCGGCGACACGAAGCCGGCGGTGCGAAGTTGAATTCACTCTGCTCTTTAGACTATCAACCCGGGCATTCAGATTCTGCGGGCACGTACCTGAAGTCGCACCATGTGCCTTGACTTCCAAGTTCCATCAGCTTAATGTGAGCCTCAAATACTAAAGAAAAGATCTCTTTAGGCGACTTTGAAGGAAAGAGCACGCGTGCCTGCGCATGAAGCGCGTAAGTAGATGTCGATATTGAACGAAACAAATAGAAATTCTTCAGCAATCCTATCCGGAACGAAGATCGATGAAAGCCAACTGGCAATGCTGGTCCTGGCGCTGACTCCGAACCTTGGGCCGAAGCGGATCGTCGATGCAATCGCCCAGTTGCAAGCGCCCGACCAGATCTTTTCACTGACACTGACAGAGCTTGAGAGCCTGCGCCTTCCGGCGGATGCAGCGCAATTCATCTTTGACGGCAAGGCTCGACGCGCAGCCGACGAGGAGTGGGGAAAGATTGTGCAGCATGGCGGTTCGATCTTGACGCTCGCGTGCGCGGAGTATCCCGAGAGGCTGAAAGAAATCTACGATCCGCCTCCGGTGCTTTGGGTTCGCGGCAACGTGCAACTGCTGACCCGCCCTTCGATCGCGGTGGTAGGCACGCGTCATCCTTCGCCTTATGGAACCGGCGTGGCGGAGATGTTGTCGCGCGATCTGGCGGCACGGCGCCTCATTATTGTGAGTGGCATGGCTCGCGGAATCGACACCTGCGCGCACAAGGGTGCGCTTGCCGCGCGCACGCCGACCATCGCTGTGTGGGGAACGGGCATTGATGTGGTCTATCCCAAGGAAAACAAGAGGCTAGCGGAAGAGATCATTGCGACCGGAGGGACGATTGTGAGCGAAGTGCCCATGGGCACTTTTCCCGCACCGCAGAATTTCCCACGTCGCAATCGGATCATCAGCGGACTCAGCATCGGCGTACTTGTGGTGGAGGCAAGTGAGAACTCCGGCACACGCGTGACCGCACGCTGCGCGGCGGAACAGGATCGGGATCTATATGCAGTGCCGGGAAATGTAACCGCCAAGAACTCGTGGACACCTAACACGCTGATAAAACAGGGCGCGAAGCTGGTTGCAAGTTGGGAAGACGTATGGGAGGATCTGCCTTCGCAGGTCCGCCTGCAACTGGAACACGAGGCCGGTACTGAATCCAAACCTGAGGTTACGGCATCTCTTCTGCCGGACCCGGTGCTACGGCCGGAGGAGGCGATTGTGCTTCAGGCATTGCGCGCCGACGAGTCGCTGCAGATCGATGAGATTCTTGAAAAACTGGAGACGCAATTGACCTCATCCGAGGTATTTACGGCGTTGTTTGAACTGGAAATGAGCGGGCGCATTCGCTGCTTGCCGGGAAAGAACTACGTTCGCACGCTGTAATTGACGACGGACTTCAAGCAATATTTTTGAGGTAGCGCAAGAGGCGATGAACTACACATTTCAGAAACCTTGCGCGTTACCATGCCAGCGATCCAGATTCAGAGATAGTGGATTTGGGGTGGAAACAAAGATGCATTCCATGTTAGCTTGCAAATCTTGCAGCCCATTTTGGCTTAGGATGACCGGGCGCGATGAATGCGATGCGCATTCTTCGTAAACATTTCTTCCGATGCAGAAGGCAACAGAACCACCTTCGCCCGAGTCCAACAGGCCGGATGGAGTAGAGTAATACGGAATCAAGGATGGCAATGAGCAAATCACTGGTGATCGTCGAATCTCCCGCAAAAGCGAAGACGATCGAAAAATATCTCGGCAAGGGTTACGAAGTGCTGGCTTCGATCGGGCACATCATGGACCTGCCGAAGAACGACATCGGCGTGGAATTGCAAAACCGCACCTTCGTGCCGACACTGATTGTGTCCCCAGGCAAGGAAAAGGTTGTAGCGCAACTGAAGAAGGCTGCTGCCAGCGCGGACGAGATCTACCTGGCGCCTGACCCCGATCGCGAAGGCGAAGCGATCGCGTATCACCTGGCTCTGCAACTCGGCACCTCGGCCAAGGAAAGGAAAAAGATTCGCCGAGTGACCTTCAACGAGATCACCAAGAAGGCCGTGCAGGAAGCATTCAATCACGCCCGCGACGTGGATCAGAATCTTGTGGATGCGCAGCAGACGCGGCGCGTGCTCGATCGACTGGTTGGTTACCAGATATCTCCTTTGCTGTGGGATAAGGTCCGGCGGGGACTTTCGGCGGGTCGTGTGCAGACGGTGGCTGTTCGCCTGATTGTGGAGCGCGAGGCCGAGATCAATGCATTTCAGCCGGTCGAGTACTGGACGCTTGACGCCCTGCTGCACCCCGAGCGCCAGGCCGACAAGAGCTTCAAGGCACGATTTGTCGGCATCAATGGGGAACCGGTGCGCGTCGCAAACGGCAAAGACAGGGACGGGAAAGATCAGTTCCTCGCG
The DNA here is from genome assembly GCA_963838295.1 of uncultured Acidobacteriaceae bacterium. Classification (GTDB taxonomy): domain Bacteria; phylum Acidobacteriota; class Terriglobia; order Terriglobales; family Acidobacteriaceae; genus Telmatobacter. The sequence goes on along the minus strand of CAWIQS010000013.1, from coordinate 168,322 downwards.
AATGCGTTGCCCGATCAAAAGTCAACGCAGGAAGTGCTTTCCGCTTTGGAGAAGGCGAAATGGTCGCTCGCATCCATACAAAGCCAGGAGCGGCAGAGAAGGCCGCTAGCCCCATTCATCACCAGCCAGTTGCAGAGGGATGCAGCCAGCAAGCTGGGCTTTAATGTCAGACGCACGATGGGAGTCGCGCAGCGGCTGTATGAAGGCATCGAGATCGGGGCCGATGGAACCACCGGACTGATCACTTACATGCGTACCGATTCTCCGCGCGTTTCACCGGAAGCAGTTGAAGGGGCACGCGCGTGGATCAAAAAAGCGTTGGGCCCGCAGTATTTGCCTGGATCCGCGAATGAGTACAAAGGCAAGAAGGATGCGCAGGACGCGCACGAAGCAATTCGTCCGACCGATGCGTCGCGTACTCCTGAGTCCATTGCACGCTATCTGAGCGACGAGCAGTTGAAACTCTACACGCTGATCTGGAGACGATTCATCGCATCGCAGATGGTGCCTGCCATATTCGACGTGACGACGGCGAAGATTGAAGCGGTCTCAGAGAAAAACGGCAAAACCTATGACTTCAGGCTGAGTGGATCGGTCGTTCGCTTTGATGGCTTCCTCAGGGTCTACGAGGTTTCAGAGGACAAGAAGGACGACGATGATGAGTCGGCCAACAAGCTTCCGAACCTTGACAATGTGAAGGTCCTCGAACTGGAAAAGCTTGAGGATGAGCAGCATTTCACGTCACCACCGCCGCGCTTCAACGAAGCTTCTCTTGTGAAGGTCCTCGAAGAAAAAGGCATCGGGCGTCCGTCGACTTATGCTTCGATCATCAATACCATTCAAGATCGCGAGTATGTGAAGAAGGTTCAGGCTAAGTTCGTTCCGACAGAGATTGGAACTGTTGTGACTAAGCTGCTGGTGGACAACTTTCCCTACATCTTCGACATGCAATACACCGCAAGGCTGGAAAGTGAACTGGATGCCGTGGAAGACGGCGAGGAGCGCTGGACTGACCTTTTGAACGGCTTCTATGACCATTTCGAAGAGGAGCTTGCCGTCGCGGGCGAGCACATGGAAGACATCAAGCGGAAGGAAGAACCGACCAACGAGATCTGCGACAAGTGCGGAAGTCCGCTGGTTCTGAAGTGGGGCAAATTCGGCAGCTTCTTCTCATGTTCAAACTTCAGCAAGAAGAAACCGGTCACCGTTGCGATGGGCCCCTGGAAGAAGGATCCCAAGGCCGTCACAAAGAAGATCACGACCGCGCTTCATTTCCCGATGACGGTTCGCGCCACGATCGAGGAAACGAATGTCTTCTCGAAGGAAGTGGCAGATACGAAGGCGTTGGTTGCCGCAATTGGCGAAGCGGCTGATGATACGGCGACAAAGGGCAAGAAGGTCTTTGTCGAGCAAGTGAGTTGCGATTTCACGAAAGAGAATTACGCCGCCAAGCCGGATTTGAGCGCGCCCGGTGCCGATGACGTTCCGGAAAAGGAATTCTGCGACAACTGCGGCAAGGAAATGGTGCTGAAGAACGGCCAGTGGGGGCCGTTCATGAGCTGTCCGGACTACTCAGCCGATCCGCCGTGCAAAACGATTCGCAAACTTAGCCAGAAGCAGCAGCAGAAGCAGAACACGGCCCAACCTACCGGCGAAGCGTGCCCGGTGTGCGGCAAGCCGCTGGTGTTGCGGCAGGGGGCATACGGCGAGTTTGTATCATGCTCGGGATACCCGAAGTGCAAGTACGTCAAGCAGAACCTGATTGAGGGGATGAAGTGTCCCAAGTGCGGCGTGGGCGATATTGCCGAGCGCAAGGCGCGCCGCGGCAACGTCTTCTGGGGCTGTACCAACTATCCGAAATGTGACTTCACCTCGAACTACAAGCCGGTTGCGCAAAAGTGTCCGGAGTGCGGCAACGCATACCTGGTCGAGAAGACCCTCAAGAGCGGTATCTTCCTCGAGTGCCCCAACAAGAAGAGGGGCGCAGAGGAAGAGGTCAAGCCGAAGAAGCAAGGCAAGAAGACGGTTGAGCCCGAACCCGGTGCGGCGATCGTTTGCCATTATTCGAAGCGGATCGGGGATGCGCCGCCTCCGCCTACGGCTGAAACGCATGGGCCGGTGATCGAGAAACCGGAAGCAAAGAAAGAACTGCAGCCGGCCTGATCGCCGGGCAGTTCATCTGGATTCCAAAAAGTGGCGCGATTGTTCGGGTCGCGCCGCACCTTTCCACCCAGATCGCGTTCGGGCGGCACCTTCCTGCGCAATCCGGTAACATTGGCAGCGGAGACCTATCACGAATGGAACGGATGCTCGCTACTCCCGCTGATGCTGAAATTATTCTCAAACTGTACCAATTGCGCACGGAAGCGCTGATGCGCGAGGCGCGCGCCTGGATGACGGGAGAATTCTGGCCAAATACGCCAGAGGAGTTTTTTGCGGTGGCGCAGAATCCGGCCGATCCGCACAACGCCTTTTTTCGGCAGGTGATCACATACTGGGAGATGGCCGCCGCGATGGTGCTGCATGGGGCTGTGTCGGCCGAGCTTTTTGTCGACTGCAATGCCGAGGGGTTTTACCTTCTGGCCAAGTTCTCGCACATTCTTGAGCCGATCCGCGAAAAGATGCCGACATTCCTCAACAAGACCTCGGAACTGGTGAACCGGTTTACGGCGGCATCGGCACGGTACGAAGCAGTTCTGAAGAATGTTGAGGCGCGTCGTCAGAGGTTGCAGCCGAGTCAACAATGGCAGGTCAGGTAGTTATCCGACAGAATCGTTTCTGCATCGGTCTTGTGCAGGGTGCGCCTGATGGCGCATGATCAGGGTCGGCAGGATCAGATATCCCATGGAGGTCACACGTGAAACGTATCATCGCAATGCTGGTAGTAGCTCTCTCGTTTGCCGCTGTCGCGGCCAATGCTGCTGATTCCAAGGCAATCAACGGCTGGATTTCCGACTCGATGTGCGGCGCAAAGCACGCGGGGTCGGGTGCAGCATGCGTGAAGAAGTGCATCGAGGGCGGCATGGCCCCGGTGTTTGTGGATGAAGGCAAGAAACAGGTCTGGACCATCGACAACCCCGATGCCGTGAAGAGCTTCTACGGTGATCACGTGACGGTGAAGGCGACGGCGGACACAGACAGAAAGTCAGTACACATTGATTCGATCGAAGCGGCCAAGTAAGGGCGCTTCTGGCTGCACAAACGAGCATGGCCAAACCGCCCATGCTCGTTTTGGTTTTGGCGTTTGTTTTGAGCGGGTAGGTGCTTGACATAGTTCCTGGTGTTTCGGTCGACCCTCCGGGGCCGGTGCGGTTGATTGGGACCGTAACCCCAGGTTTCACCCTTGGCGATCCTTGGAAGTCCCTACGGGACTAAAGGGCAGTCTCTGTAGTGACTTGGCGTTCGCCGGGGCGGGAATTGTGGCTTCGCGGCGATTCGGTGCTCGCGTCGATACTCGAATCCAGCGCACTCGCCATAGAATCCAATCTCTGTTACTGTTCTAACGGTTAGCGTTCGCCCGGGCGGTAAAGCGATATGGCGAATGCCGGTGCGAAAGAGATCATGGCAAAAGCAGTCTGGAACGGCAAAGTGGTTGCCGAAAGCGACACTACAGAGATCGTCGAGGGAAACGTCTACTTCCCGGAAAACAGCCTGAAGCGGGAATTCTTCAGGCCCAGCAGCACCACCTCCACATGTCCCTGGAAGGGGCAGGCACGGTATTTGAGCCTGTATATTGACGGGCAGGATAATCCGGACGCGGCCTGGTACTATCCCGATCCTAAGCCAGCCGCCCGTAAGATCAAAGGATACGTGGCCTTCTGGCGTGGAGTTGAAGTAGAAAAGTAAGTTCCGCCGGTCGATTTCGGGAGCCTCAAAATGCGCGTCCGTCGCCTATTTCTCGCGCCAGTTCTGGCGCTTGCGCTGGCAGCTTGTGCGCACAATCCCATCCCGCCTTCAGCAGCCACAGCGCCCACCTTGCAGGGAGATACGGCGCACCCCGGCCAGACAAAGGGCTGGGTGGATACGAAGTTGTACTTTGGCCTGGGGCCCGTTGATCATCCAGAACAGGGAGTGAGCGAAGCGGACTGGCGGGGATTCCTCGACCGGGAGGTGACGCCGCGGTTTCCGGATGGATTGAGCGTAGTGGATGTGTACGGACAGTGGCAAGGAAAGAACCAGACCACGCCGGAGCGGTTGCGCTCGAAGATGCTGATTATCGACTATCCGGATACGGCGGAGAATCGCGCCAAGGTTGAAGCGATCCGGTCGGCGTGGAAACAGAAGACCGGTGACCAGTCGGTGATGCGGGTGACGGAACCGGCAGATGTGTCGTTCTGAGCAGGTCGAATAATTGGGAAAATCGACGAGACGAAGGGCAATTCGGATCGCCCCGGATTTGCTTTCAAAACAAACCAGCGCGAGGAAGGGCAACTGCAGGTTCCACCACTCCCGTTGGTCGGTCGGAATGACAGCGGTAGCGTGGAGAGTGGTTCGGACTTGAGTTAACCGGAAGTTGGGACGAAGGCGGGAGGAGCAATGCCGGGCGAAGGAAATGCGACGGGAGCAAGACTGACCTTGCACGTGGTTTCAAGCCTTGATGGGTTCATTGCAAGGAAGGACAACAGCGTCTCCTGGCTCGATGTGCAGGGAAGCGTCTACGAGGCCGGGGTTTCGATTTCGGAAGAAGAAGCGGCGAGTTTCGTAAAGGCCATCGACTGCTATGTACTCGGATCGCGCACGTATGAACACGCACTTGAACTGGGCTGGCCCTATGGCGATACGCCGACGATAGTGGTGACCGGACGAACATGGCCATCCGCCAGGAACAGCGTCGAGTTCCATGCGTGTGATCTCGAATCACTCGTTCACGCGAAACTCGCGCCGCGATTTCGAAACATCTGGCTGGTGGGCGGGGCCATGCTATGCCAGCGTTTTCTCTCGCTCGGCCTTGTTGACGAGATCAGGTTGACGATTGCGCCTGTCCTGTTGGGTGACGGGCTCCGGCTATTTGGGAACCTCACGGCGGAGAAGACGTGGGATTTGAAGAACGTGGTTGCTTACAAGAACGGCTTTGTGGACTTGCAGTATGCTGCATCTTCCGTGTGAAAGCAAAGCATGCCGAAGGCATGTCGAATCTGGCGGGTGGGAGCTGTAAAAAAATGAAAGCCATCAGGGCTAAATCCTATTGATTTTTCCGACACGGTTGCGGCACGACAGAAGTCGCGCCCTGAACGTTCAGATGGGCAAAACTGTTGAATCTGCTTACTGCTCCGGGCATCCATAAAGGAGGTCAGCCCAGCCCAGGGCAAGAGGTGAGTTGCATGGCTTCAGTCACGACAGTTCGTCCGCGCGCCACATTTGTCCCAGCCCGCATTCACTCCTCCAAAGACTTTACGCAGACGCTGATGAAGTTGCAGCGGGCCACTCACCTGATTGCTTCAACCCTGGATTTCGATACTCTTGTGGATCGTGTGGTGAAAGAGATTGCCAGCTCGATTGGGAGCGTGGAAGTGGCTGTCTGGCTGCGGGACGACGATGCAAACGAGATGGTGATGCAGGGAGTCTGCGGTTGCACGAAGTTCGCAAAGGGAAATCGGCTCCAGATCGGCAAGCAGGGAATGGTGGGTCACGTCGGAGCTTCGGGCTGCATGCATTACGCGCCCGACGTCACGTTGGATCCCTACTTTATGCCATGCGAGCCGGGGACGCGTTCGTCCGTAACGATTCCTCTAAGGGCGGGGGAGCGCTTGATGGGGGTGCTCTCGATCGATCACGAGGAATTGAATGCATTTTCGCCGGACCAGTTGAAGGTGCTGGAGGCGATCGCGGGCCACATCGCGATTGCGATTGAGAATGCACGCATTCTGCAACTGGAGCGCGAGCATCGGCAGCGATTGCAGAAGGAGTCGGCCGACGCGCGTGCGATTCAGGAGGCATTGTTCCTCAAGCCGGTGCCCTTGATTCCGGGATTTGCGCTGGAGACGGCGTGGCATCCGGCAGGTTCCGTTGCGGGCGACTGGTTCGACTTTATCGATCTGGGGCAGGATCGCTACGGCATTGCTTTGGGGGATGTGTCAGGGAAGGGAATGCCGGCTGCGCTGTTGATGTCAGCTACGCGGGCGCTGCTGCGCTCCATTGCGCCGCTTTGTCCGTCGCCATCGGAGACGCTGGCCCGGCTGAATCGCGCATTGATTGAGGATTTCCCAGCGGGCAAGTTTGTGACGATGGTTTACGGAGTGCTGAATGCGCGAACGCGAGAACTTACGCTGGCAAGCGCCGGGCATCTGCATCCGCTTATTGTGAATCACAAGACGGCGTTTCTTGAACTGGATACGGGTCTGCCGTTGGGTCTCAGTGAGTCAGCGTATCCGGAAAAGACGATTACGCTCTCGGCCGATACGCATGTGCTGCTTTATACCGATGGGATTACGGAAGCGGAAAACACCTCAGCCGAGGAGTTTGGCGCCGACCGCCTTCTCGAACACTTTCTTGCGCCCGGAGCCTGCGTGGAAGGCCTTGTGCGCCAGGTGAAGGAATTCGTGGGTGGATGCCCCGACATGGACGATGCAACGGTCGTGCTGCTGCGAAGCCGCTGAACGCTCTTAGGACCGAGGGATCTGGTTGAAGCGGGTTTCCTGTACGCGCCACGCTGCTTGCTGGGTGGGCATCAGTGCCTTGGCAATGAAGAAGAGCAGGTAGGACGAGCAGGAGATTGCCAGGTGCATCATGGTGGAACTCCGAAGTGGATTGGCTCACGTCTTGCGACGCACATCGTTCTTGCAAGAGGCGTGCCAAATAAGCATCTGGTGGTTTTGTGTTGAGGCTGCTTGAGTTGCGAGATCTCGGCACGTGGGGCGGAAGGAAGTGGCGAAATGACGAAGACGAGATATCGTCAGGGTGACGACAGGCCGTCAGGGGCTAAAGCCCACTGATTCGACCTCCGTTATTCGTGGGACTGAAGTCACACGCTCCCTCCGGGTCAGAGGGTGTGCATGCTATGTCTTGACCTCAAACGCCGCCCGCTACGTCCGGACCACAATTCATTTCATCTTGTTTAACGCACGGATTGAGCCTGTCGCATTGGGCGGGGCAGTGGAAGAGCAACTGCAGGTTCCTCCACTCTGCTTCGCGCCGGTCGGAATGACACGGCATTGAGACCGCGCGGCGAATGACACGCGCTTGAAACTGCGAGGTGGTGAAGGGCGAATCAGAAATAGGCGAACGTAGCTGAAGACGTCGCTTTTCTTTTGCGGCTTGAGGTTGGGAAAGACGAAGTGTTCGCGGCGAACTTCTTCGCGGATGAAGCCGCATTTCTCGAGAACGTGGGCGGATGGTGCGTGCTCGGCGTGACAGATTGCCTCGAGGCGCGCTACTCCGGTCTGTCGCGCGATGTCGACCATGGCCTGTAGCGCTTCAGTCGCATAGCCCAGGCCCCAGGCATCCTTTGCAAAAACATATCCGGTGATGGCGCGGGTTGGGCTCTTGTAGAAGAGGCCAGTGCTTCCCACGAGCGATCCTGCGACGCCGTTGTCTCGCGTGAGCACCAGATAGGGGCCGGCGGGCCAGCGCAGCCACTCGTCGTCGCTCATGGCGAGGAAGGCGAGGGTGTCAGCAACGCTGCGGTGCGCGGGCCAACTTAGGTAACGCGTGACGTCGCGGTCGGAGGCGTAACGGTGAAAGACCGCCTGGGCGTCGCTTGGTTTGGGCCTGCGCAGGAGAAGCCGATCAGTCTCAATTGTCTCCGTCGCCTTCACGGCTTTTGGTGCCAATTCCATCATGCCTCCGAGAGGACCTTGCCGATTTCCCAGTGGTGGCCGAAGGGATCGAGCACCCGGCCAATGCGCCAGCCGTACTCCTCGTCGCGCACGGGGCAGACAGAGGAAGCGCCGGCCGCAAGCGCCTGATCGAAGACGGCATGGGGATCGTCGACGATGAGGACCATGTGCATGGTGCTGCCGCCGAGCGACTCGGGGCTGAAGTTCTGATGGACGGGCGATTCCTCGGAGACCCAGAAGTTGCCCTTGCCGATGGTGAGGTGCGCGATGACACCGCCGTCCTCACTGTCGACGCGTTCGAGGGGCGTTGCGCCGAATGCGCGAGTGTAGAAGTCCACCGCAGCGGCGCTGCGACGCACGTAAAGCATGGTGGTGATGGTCGTTTCAACTTTGTTGCCGGTAGACAGGGAAGCGGCCATTGGAAGACTCCTATGGTTTGGACGAGCAGTGAGAGCGTGGTTAGTGTTGCTGCGTCAATAGGCCTGGAGTTGGTCGAGCGGCAAGCGAACGCGGAAGCAGGTTGACCCCGGATCGGAACGGACGCTGAGGTGGCCGCGATGTTTCCGCACGATGCGCATGGCGTTGTCGAGGCCCAGACCGAGACCCTGGCCGGGCGCCTTGGTAGTAAAGAAGGGCTCGAAGATGCGGTCCTGCAAGTCGGGAGGAATGCCGGGGCCCGTATCCCAGATTTCAACCAGCATCATTTCGCCTTCGAGGCGGCAGGTGAGCTTGAGTTTGCCGCCGTGATCTGTTTCCGCGAGGGCGTCGAGCGCGTTTTCAATGAGCGCCGTCCACACCTGATTCAGTTCGCTGCCGTACGCGCTGATGCGGGGTAGATCGGGCTGGTAGTTACGCTCGATCACGACGTTCTTCATACGCGATTGGAGCATCTGGATAGTCGCGTCAAGGCCGGCGGATACGTCGACTTCGAGAATGGGAGCGCGGTCCATGTAAGAGTAAGCCTTGACGGCGCTGATGAGATCGAAAATGCGCGCGGTGGAGTTGAGCAGGGTATCGACGGAGCGGGTCGACCTTAAATAGCGCGCGAAATACTGCAGCGAAACGCAGGCTTCGCCGGCGCCGATCAACGTGCTCAGCTCTTCGAGATCAGCGACTGTGGCGCGCTGCTCAGCGAGCTGAGCAGCTACTTCCCACGCGCCTTCGCAGGGCAACGCGGTGAGCCAGTTGCGAAGTTCTTCTTCGAGCTGGATCTGCTGGCCGGCATCCTGGCGGGTCGACCGGCTCATCACTTTCTGTTCCCAGGCTTCGACACCCTCGATCTGTTGCTCGTTGAGGCAGAGATTGACGAGCTTGAAGCGGTTTTCGCGGTTGGAGCGTAACTCCATGACGAGGCTCGAAGCGGCGCGCTGGGCCGCCGATGCGGGATTGTTGAGCTCATGGGCCAGATTTCCTGCCAGCTTGCCGAGGGCGGTAAGCTTTTCAGCCTGCTGCTCGATGCGGGTCACTTCGCGCACGCGGTCGAGCAGGGTGGAGACGACGCGCTGGGTCATCGAGGGAATGGCCGCGAGCATCTCGGGGAATTTGTCCTTCATGACGAGCAAAGCCCAGACCGGCGTCACTGCGAAACCCTGGCCGCCAGACGTCTTCATGCGCGAGAAGGGCAGCAGTCCCGTCATCTGTCCCGCACGGCCGATAAAGAGCTCCATGGGGCCGCCGCGCTGCCGGCGCACCTGAATTTCGCCTTTGAGAATAAGGATCATGCGATCGGCCGGCTGGCCTTCTTCGAAAAGAATGTCGCCGGGTTGCGCGACCACCTCCTCGCCATGCTGCGCGAGCCAGAGCCGATCTTCAAACGACAAGCCTTGTAGTGGGACGATGCGATCGATTGCAGCCGCGATAGTTTCGGCGGGAGTCGGACAGGCTGGCGCGGTTAGGGTTGGGGAGAGCATCCTGAACCTCCGGCTGGGTCAGCTTCAGGATAGCCCATACCCCGGTTGAAGGCTGGCAGGAAGTGTTGTGAAGCGGTATGGCGGGCGGGTGAACGGCGAATGATTGGCGGTCAAGTGCGGCGAAGTAGGGGATGCCAATGCTATGATGGGCGGTTTGAAAAACCATTTGAGGAAAGACTTTATGCTCCGCAGAATATTTTCAGTCGCACTCCTTGTTTCCTCTTCATTTGTGGCCACCGCGCAGTCTGCGAGAGGCTCATTCGACGCAAGCACAAAGGTGTTTCGGCTGGACGGAGGCGACGTGACGTATGCCTTTGGCGTGAACGCGCGGGGCGAGCTGCAGCAGCTTTATTGGGGTGGTCGGCTGGGGGCCGCGGACCGCATTCCTGGTGCGGTGCCGGCACGCGAATGGGCTTCATTTGACTCGCCGTACACCAACACGGCGCAGGAGTATGCGGGATGGGGATCAGGTCTGTTTGTGGAGCCAGCGCTGAAGGCGACGTTTGCGGATGGCAATCGCGATCTTGTTTTGCATTACGACCGGCATGAGACTACATCAGATGGTTTCAATGTTGTTCTCAAAGACATCAAACGACAGGTCTTCGTGACGCTGCACTACTCGATTGATACTGGGAGCGGAATTCTGGCGCGGTCGGCGACGATCGAGAACCAGGAGGCACAGCCGATCACGATTGAGCAGGCAGCCGCGGCGGCTTGGGCTCTGCCTGCGGCGCATTACACGCTGAATTATCTGACGGGACGCTGGGCCGGAGAATGGACCCTGACGCAGGAGCCTCTGCAGCCCGGAGAACGCGTGATTGAGAGCCGGCGGGGGTCTACTGGACACCAGGCCAATCCGTGGTTCGCGATTGAGGCGGGCGACCAACCGAATGAAAATGCGGGCGAAGTATGGTTTGGTGCGCTGGCGTGGAGCGGTTCGTGGAGGATTACGGTCGAACGGGACCAGCTGGATGCTGTTCGCGTGACGGGCGGATTCAATCCGTTTGATTTTGGGTATGTGCTGCACACCGGGGAAAAGTTGGAGTCGCCGGTTTTTTATGGCGGCTACAGCGCGCATGGGCTTGGCGGGGCATCAAGGATTCTGCATCACTTCGAGGTTGCGCATATTCTGCCGCATCGCGTTGGCGAGGGGGACGGGTCGGCTCCCAAACCGCGGCCTGTGATCTACAACTCGTGGGAGGCGACGGAGTTCAACGTTTCAGAAGAGGGCCAGAAGGCGCTGGCCGAGAAGGCTGCGGATATTGGCATCGATCGCTTTGTGATGGATGATGGGTGGTTCGGGCAGCGGAAGGATGACCATGCAGGCCTCGGCGACTGGTATGTGAACTCGCAGAAGTTTCCGCATGGGCTGAAACCGCTGATCGACAAAGTGCACGCGCTGGGGATGGATTTTGGTCTGTGGGTTGAGCCAGAAATGGTGAATCCTGATTCGGATTTGTATCGGAAGCATCCCGAATGGGTATTGAATTTTCCGGGTCGGCCGCGTTCGGAGCAGCGCAACCAGCTGGTCCTGAACCTTGCGCGGCCGGATGTGCGTGATTACATTCTTGGGTTTCTCGACAAGCTGCTGACGGAAAACGATATTGCGTTTCTGAAGTGGGACTACAACCGGAACTGGAGCGAGCCGGGATGGGATCAGCTTCCAGCGGCGGAGCAGAAGAAAGTTTACGTGGAGTTCACGCGGAACCTGTATGCGATTCTTGTGGAACTGAAAAAACGGCATCCGAAAGTGGAACTGGAGTCGTGCTCGGGCGGCGGGGGGCGCGTGGATCTTGGCGTTCTGCAATATGCGGATGAAGTTTGGCCGTCGGACAATACGGACCCGTTTGACCGGCTGACGCAGCAGGATGGATTCACGTACGCTTACACCCCACAGGTCATGATGGCGTGGGTTACGGACTCGCCGCATGATCTTGAGGGACAGCGCCGCGTGACTTCGCTTCAGTACCGGATGCTGAGCTCGATGCAGGGCTCGCTGGGCATTGGCGCGAACATCAGCAAATGGACAGACGAGGAGATGGAGACGGCGAAGCGACTGATCGCCGCGTATCACCAGGTGCAGACGACGATTGTGCAGGGCGATTTGTATCGGTTGATTTCGCCGCGGAAGGGCAGCGAGTTCTCGGCGACGCAGACAGTAAATCGTGATAGGAGCCAGTCGGTAGTGTTCGCGTTTATCCATTCGACGCAGGAGGGACGCGGGTTTCCGCGGCTGAAGCTGGAGGGGCTGGATCCCAAAGCAAATTATGCGCTTACTCCGATTGAGGGTGCGGCAGCGAAGGGAAGTCCGACGACCGCCAGCGGCGCGTGGTGGATCAACCATGGTCTGGATATAAGCGAAGACTTCAAGGGCGACTTTCAGGCTGCGGCATTCCGGCTGGACAGGAAGTAGAGTCTCCGGGACTTGCGTCCGCTCACTTCACCACGCAATACTGCTTGCCGACATATCCGGCTCGCGGTGCCTGCTGCAGGTACACCAGTTTGCCATTGAAGTCTTTGGCCGCTGTATTGGTTAGTTGAATATCGGCGACTCGGGCAGTGCCAAGGGCATCCCGAACGACACTTTCGGGCAGGCAATGCATCTGCATGTCTCCGGCACCGTTTCCAAATACCCTTCGAATGCGGGATCGCAGATGGAGTACGTGCCGAACGCGAACAAGCTTCGAAGCGAGGTCGGGAGCTGCAAACGAATCCTGCACACCGAATACCAGCACTCCGCGGTTGGCGAGCACGCGCGCAAACTCTCTGAGGTAGTTCGTCGCATAGCGCCGAGGAATATGCTGCAACACAATGTTGCAATAGATGAAAGCAAACTCGCCCTCGCCGAATGGCAGGGTGGCGCTGGTGTTTGCCAGGTATCGGCAGCGCGGGTTTTGATTTAGCGCTTCGGCCTTGCGAATCATCTCCGCTGAGATATCTAGGCCGACCGTCGACTGAAAGCGACGCGCAATAGCCTGCGTCAATCGGCCTACGCCACAACCGAAGTCCAACGCCGCACCCTGGAAATCGGGAAGCACATCGAGTGTCTTGAGATGGTTGAGCACGGTATCGATCTCGGCCTCACCAGTAGCGAAAAATTCTGCTACGTCCCATTTGCCGCCCCCCATGCTTCCATCGGTGAGGATGGCAGACAGCGCGTCCTGCTCTGCGAGCGACTCCCAGGTTCCGCGTAGTTTTTCGAGACCACTCACAGATCAGTTCTCCGGCAAAGATTTCTGCTCCATACAATGCTATCTGTTTTATGGACGGGAGTAGAGCCTGGTTTCGGAGGCGTTTGTGGCTATGTCGTAACGAGATGTACGGATGCGGTGGGACACTGAGATTTGATCTTCTGCTGAAGACGCGGCAGGTCGGAGACGTGTTCGGCTGGAATGGGGACTCGCTGGGTTGTGGTTGTCGAAGAAGACCCATTGAAGGATTGAAAAATCAGATTCAAGTGGGTTGGCGGGTCGTTGTCAACGCTTGCTTTTAATAAATATCTTCCGGAAAGTATCCAGGGCATGTAGGTGCCGTTGCAGAACAGACCTTCGTCACCGAACCAGGCCTCAGGCGCGGCGGCCAGGAGATCTCTATAGCGGCGATCGAAGTTGGTGCGCTTGAACCAGTAGGCTACGAGCACCAGCAGAACCATGAAGCCTGTGAGGCCGCAGAGGATGATGAGTTTCTCCGCGAGGCTCCCGCCGGAAATGAGAGTGCCAAGCGACAACAGCCCAGCACAGAACAGGATGAAAAGCGAGACTCGCTTCCAATTCCATGGCCCTTCCTGCGATTCTTCCCACTCGCGCTGGTTTTGAGCCCACTGCGTCCACTTCTCCGGAGCATATTGCCAGTGCACCCAGGGGTTGGCGATGACGGCTGTCATGCCACGGTCATTTCGTCGCGCCATCATGTAGCCGATGGACAACATCGGGCCGCAAAGGAGGAGTATGAAGCCTCCAAGGCCAATCGGCAGCCAGTTGAGCGAAGCAGGCAACGCAAGGGCAGCGACTGCGTTGATGAGCACGAAGATGACGAGGCGCCAGATCCAGCGGTACACCTTGTGGCGATTGAAGCTGACCAGTTTCGCCGAGGGAGGTAATTGTGCAACGTGTGAGTCTGTGATGCGAACGATGAGAATGCTCGAGACGCTGCCGAGGACAATGATGGCCAGGAAACCCGCGACTCCTGCTGCAACAGGCGATTGACCTACTTGCCAGTTCCCGATGAACTGCGACGCGAGCATCACTACAACAACGATGAGGAGAAACACGCCGATCAGTTTCAGCGTGGCTTTGAGGGAATAGAGTGGGCTCTTTCGCCAGCCGGCAAATGCACCGACGACCGTGAGGATGGCGAAGATGAGGAAGGCAAATTGCACAGGATCAGGATCGGCTCTAAGTGTTGCCGGTATTGTGTTCGCGTTTTTCGTGCGTTGACTGCGTCAAGGAGCGGCCGGGCCTAAAGGCCCTTTCTCTCTCTGCATATGGATTCAGCAGCCTGAAGGCTGCTGCTGCCTCGTATTCGATTCGCTTGTGTCGTTCGGCATGACGCGGGTTTGATGCGGAGAGCGAATGGGACCCTGCTTTCCCACCCTTGACTGCGTCAAGGATGGGGCACCCGGCTGCTCTGATTATTCATGCGCTGGTTTGTAGCCTTGCCAGACGTATTCGAGGGCTTCTGGGAGGGTTTGGCCTTTTACGGCGCGATCGACGTGGCCGGCGTTCTCGGCGAACACGAACTGGTAGTGATACTTTTTCGCGGCCAGGACTTTCGCCATACGCTCGTTGGCTTCGACCCAGTCGTGCATGTTGTCGCGCATGATGTTGGGGTTGAAGAGATCGTGGTCGCCAATTTCCATCCAGAGGCGGATCGGCTTACGTTTGCTCGCAGGAATCAGGTGCTCGTGGAATTCCCATGCGCCGTGAGGCGTGTTCGCGTCGGGGGGCCATTGCTGGTTGACGTAGGTTCCGGAGTAGGTGAGGACGCGGTGGTAGAGATCGGGGTGATACCAGGCCATGATGAGGGCGCAGGATCCGCCGGAACTGCCGCCCATGGTGGCGCGGCCGTCGGGGTCGTGTGTGAGCTTGACGTGGGCTTCGGTCTCGACGCGGGGAAGGACCTCGTTTTCGACGAACTCGGCATAGTGGCCGGACATGGTGTCGTACTCGAGTCCGCGCTCGCTGCCCTGCGCATCGCCGCTTCCGTTGCCGATGGAGATGGCGATCATGACGGGCAGTTTGTGTTCGGCGATGAGGCTGTCGAGTGCGGTGAAGAGCATGCGGTCCGTGCCGTCGGCGCCCACGATGAATGGGGCTTCCGTGCCGGGGACATATGCCTTGGGTACATACACTGTGACTTTGCGCGTGTAGGGTGCGGGGTGGCTGGTGGTGATGATGAGTTTGGCAGGGTCAGCGGGATCAGGCGTGCCGAAGGTGCCTTTGTCGCGAGCGATGCCGGGGTAGTACTTGCTGTCGGCGGAGTTCATGGTGAACTCGACAACAATGCCATTGGTCAGATCGGGCGCGGTCGTTTCAGGCGCGGGAGGATGCGTAGGGCCGATGATGAAGTTGCCGTCGGCGGTGGGGGATGGGAGAGTGCCGTCGGGCAATTGGGTTGCAGCGACGTAACCGGGGGTGTGGGCATCGCGGGTGGGGAAGGCGGGGCGCTGCGTTTGCGGCGCGGGGGCGGTTGAGGGAGTTTGGGCAGATCCTGGAGATGGGAGCAAACACGCGATAAGAGCGATGTGGAAGCAAGCCATTTTTATTTTGCGAGTCGCGCGCATTTTAAATCTCCTTGTGGTTTGTTGCGAAGGTCGATTGCTCGGGAAATGACTTGGTTCAAGGGCTAGTGAGGTTGCGCCTAAAAAAACAACTGCAGGTTCCTCGGCTCCCGTCGGTCGCTCGGAATGACACTTGACCGCACCACAGTGCTGACCAGAGATGACAGGGCTGACCGGGGTAACAGTGCTGACCGGGGTAATAGTGCCGATCGGGATGATCGTTCTGACGAGGGAACTTTCAAGGCCGTTTTTCATAGCGGAAGAAGCCGCGGCCGGATTTGCGGCCTAGCCAGCCGGCGTCGACCATGCGGACGAGGAGCGGACAGGGGCGATACTTCGGGTCGCCGAAGCCTTCCTGGAGGACGCGCAGAATATCCACGCAGACATCGATGCCGATGAAGTCGGCGAGAGTGAGCGGGCCCATGGGGTGCGCCATCCCGAGTTTGAAGACCTGGTCGATGGCTTCTGCGGTGGCAACGCCTTCCATGACGGCGAAGGCGCCTCATTGATCAGAGGCATCAAGACGCGGTTGGAGACGAAGCCGGGAGCATCGTTGACTTCGACAGGCGTCTTGCCCAGTTTGAAGGATAAGTCGCGCACCGCGGCGAAGGTTGCGTCGCTTGTCGCCATTCCGCGGACGACTTCCACCAGAGCCATAACGGGAACGGGGTTGAAGAAATGCATACCGATGACTTGCGCAGGCGCGACGAGTGAGCGCGGCCATTTTCGTAATCGAGATCGATGAGGTGTTGGTGGCGAGGATCGCCGTTGACGGGAGGATGCGATCAAGGGCCCGAAAGACTTCGGATTTCAGTTCGAGGCGTTCAGGAGCGGCTTCAACGGCAATCTCCGCGCCGGTTAACGATTCTATCTCGACGGTGGTGTGGATGCGGCTGAGCGTCGGCTCGATTTCGGATTCGGGAAGTTTGCCCTTTGAGGCTTCACGACCGAGGTTGGTCTTGATGGAGGCGAGGGCTCGGTCGAGAAACCGCTGCTCCACATCGCACAGCATGACTTGAACGCCGGATCGGGCGAACACATGGGCGATGCCGGAACCCATCGTTCCTGCGCCGATTACAGCGACTTTCTGAATCTCCCCCACGCGCGAACCTCCCGGGCAAGAGGGAGTTTAACAGGGTGGGGCTGGTTCGAAGAACCGGGTTGATGCGTGGCTGCGCGGCAAAAAGCAACTGCAGGTTCCTCGGCTCCGAATGGTCGCTCGGAATGACAAATCCTATTTAAGCGAGTTCAGACAAAAGCGGCGCGAACTAAGTCGCGCCGCCAATTTACCCAATTTCCGCGGAGGAGTTAATTGCCCTGAGAGCCCTCGGGTACGAGCCGCACCTGCTCGGTGAGCGTGAGCATGAGGTAGGATCCCGTTTCAAGATTGGCTTGGGGATGGCTGAGGAGGAGGTGGGTTGTGACTACGCCGGCTCCGACTATGCCACCAGCCAGCATGCCAACGGGGCCGCCGAGGACAGCGCCGACGATCATGCCGCCGCCGCCTACCCCAGCGTATTCATAGCCGTCCTTTTTCAGGCGCGAACCGGGCGTGATCACTCCTTCTGATCCGACCTTGAGGTTGGAACCCGGAGTGGAGGCGACCATGGCGTGGAGCTGATATCTGCTGCCGTTTTCAAGGGTAACGGTTTGTGGTTCCAGAAGAAGGGAACCGTGACCGGCGAAGTGGCCGGTGGAGACCTGGGCGACTTTACCATCGATTTCGGCGCCGGCGGGAATCACGACGCGACCGTCCTGCAATACATCGCTAGCCACGCGGCTGCGGAAGGGCTCTCCCTGTTCGGACAATGCGCTTGAAATTTCGTTGATGAGTTGGACGCGGATCAGAGTTCCTTCGCCGAGCGTTCCCGGAGGAAGCGGCTCAGGATGCACGATGTCGTTATCGGGATCAGCTGAATTGGCGCGCGAGACAAGGCCCGGCGCTGAAGACGCGACTCCGACGATGCCGTCGTCAGTGCCATCGCCGTAGCTTCGCGGAACCGGACCGACGGTCTGCAGCGCGTTCATTGCCTGCGGAGCCGGCTGGGTTGCGGGCGCTTGCTGCATGGGATGGCCGGCCGGCGGCTTGGGAATGGGAACCGCCTCCTCGCTGGTAATGATGGTGTCGTTCGGAGGCGGAGTGGACGTTCCCTCGTAAGGGTTAGTCTGGCTTGATTGCTGAGCCACGAGGGCTGTGGTAGCCAACGCAAAGAATGCACACGCAAGAATTGGCCGATTCATCCGAATTCCCCCTCTAGAGTGATGCAGGCAGTACTCCCCTGCGTATATGGACCCGCGATGCGGTAAAAAGTTTTGAGACGCGACGTAAGGAGTTGTCTCAGGCGCAAAAACCGCCTGGATAAATGCTAGCCTGCGGCCGTTATCGGTACAGTACTGCGAAGGGCGGCCGGTGCCTTCGGCAGTACGAATCAACTGAGATAACAGCCGGTCCATCTTTCGGCGCAGCAATCGTTTGCTGAGTGTGACCGGCGTTACACGAAGCATTCATGGTGCGTTTGTTAGAATCCGAACTGAACAGCTTTCAATATATTTCACGCTTTTTTTCGTGGACGGAGGGGAATTGAAGCACGTGCACGAGCTTCTGGAAACAATTCAGAGCGCTGCCGGAGAGGCCGTTGCCGTGGATCGCCGTCCCAAACTGAATGACCGGCTGCAGCACCGCATTGCGAGGACAGAGATGACAGAGATTGTAGCGATTCGCGCCCGCGAAGTACTTGATTCGCGTGGAAATCCCACCGTGGAAGCCGATGTAATTCTGGAGAGCGGCGCACTTGGCCGCGCCATCGTGCCTTCGGGCGCTTCCACCGGCGAGCATGAGGCCGTCGAACTGCGCGACGGCGACAAGAGCCACTACATGGGCAAAGGCGTGCTGCAGGCAGTAGCCAATGTGGAAACGGTGATTGCGCCAGAACTGGAAGGCATGGATGCGGCGAACCAGCGGCTGATTGATCAGACGATGATCGCGCTGGACGGCACGGCGAACAAGGGCAAGCTGGGCGCGAACGCGATTCTTGCCGTATCGCTGGCTGCGGCGCGGGCGACTGCGCAGACGCTGGAGATTCCGCTGTATCGCTACCTCGGCGGAGTGAACGCGTGCGTGCTGCCAACGCCGATGCTGAACGTGCTGAACGGCGGTGCCCATGCCGATTCAAACGTGGACTTTCAGGAATTCATGATCATGCCCGTCGGGGCAGAGCGCTTTTCTGACGCGCTGCGTTGGGCGGCGGAAACCTTCCACACGTTGAAGAGCGTGCTGAAGAAGAAGGGCTACAACACGGCCGTCGGCGACGAGGGCGGGTTTGCCCCTTCGCTGAAGTCGAATGATGAAGCGATCGAGCTGATTCTCGAAGCGATCACGCAGGCCGGTTACAAGCCCGGCGAGCAAATTGCGATCGCGCTCGATCCGGCTTCCTCTGAGTTCTACGACAAGGACAAGAACAAGTACGTCTTCAAGAAGAGTGACAAGCGCGAATTGACCAGCGAAGAGATGGTCAATTTTTACAGCAATTGGGTGCAGCAGTACCCGATCGTATCGCTTGAAGATGGCCTTGCCGAGGACGACTGGGACGGCTGGAAGATTCTTACCGACAAGCTGGGCGGCCGCATTCAACTGGTTGGCGACGATATTTTCGTCACCAATGTGAAGCGTTTGCAGCGCGGCATTGAAGAAGGTGTCGGAAATTCAATTCTGATCAAGGTGAACCAGATCGGCACACTGACCGAGACGCTGGAGACGATTGAGCTCGGTCGCCGCTACGGGTACACGTCGGTCATGTCGCACCGTTCGGGCGAGAGCGAAGACACGTTCATTGCGGATCTCGCGGTGGCGACGGGCGTGGGGCAGATCAAGACAGGATCGGTGAGTCGCACGGATCGCATTGCCAAGTACAATCAGTTGCTGCGCATCGAGGAAGAACTCGGTGCCGGCGCGGTTTACCTGGGGCTTGAAGCGCTGAACTACGAAGACTAAGGGCGTCGTCGGCAACTTCTTGATACTGCATCGCGTTTCCCCGTCCTGAATATGGAGGGGTGGGGAACACGAATGCGCCGACTTGAAGTGCAAAAAGCAGATTCTTCGCTCACCACCCTCAAACTCCGCCCCAAAAAGCACAAATCACTTTTTGGGGACCCCAAGAAGTGCGTTTGGGGCCCCGTTCGCTCAGAATGGCACCCCGAACTTTTGTGACCTTCAGGGATAGAATTATGGGCCTACACTAGAGACAATGCGCCTCCTGACAGCTTCCCTTTTCCTCTTGAGCTTTCTGTCCGCCTCGGCCCAGACGACGCCTGTGCTGACTCTGCATAATCTGAAGGATGCTGATTCGCTGGGCGCCGATCTATATGCAGGCTCGGGCGCGACCGGGCTAGTGCTGGTGGTGGTGCGCGGCAACCAGATCTACTTCAAGGGTTATGGGGAAACAGTGCCGGGATCGCACGAAACGCCGAGTCTGAATTCAGAGGTCAGGCTCTGCTCGCTGACGAAGATTTTTACCTCGGACCTGCTCGCAAAACTTGTGTCCGACAAAACAGTTCGTCTGGACGACACGCTCAAAAGCTACTCCCCTGAAAGCGCGGTCATTCCTGAGAAAGGTGCGCCGATCACCCTGGAGGAGTTGGCGACGCATACGGCTGGCCTGGAACGCGAGATTGGAACGGCACCACGGCGGACGCCGCACTTTTCTTATCCCGACTACGAGACGCGATGGCACTGGCTGGCGAGCGCGCAGCTCAAGTTCACGCCGGGAACGCAGGCGTTCTACTCCAACGTTGGGTTCGATCTGTTGAGCGACGCGCTGGCAAAGGCTTCGCATACGCCGTACGATGCGCTGCTGGATAAACGCACGCTGAAGCCGCTCAGAATGTGGAATACGACCTTCTATCCAAACCCAGGACAGTGCGAACGGCTGATGACGGGTGCGCACGAGGAGGGCCCGTGCACAATCACAGCGAACACGGAGGGAAGCAGCGGCCTCTATTCCACGCCGGCAGATATGGTGAAGTTTCTCAGCTACCTTGTGGGCGCGGGCGCCCCAGCGCAGGCGGACGATGCTCATCGTGTTTATCTATTACCGTCGGAGCTGGCAGGGCAGTATGGACTGGACCATGCGGGCAGACCAAGCGGGATCGGCCTGGGATGGATGCACGTGGGCGGGAACGAGAGCGTTTCGCACATCATTGAGAAAACCGGCGGCGGCGCGGGATTTACTACGTATATTGCGATTCATCCTGCCAGCCACACGGCACTATTTGTGGCGATAACCGACGGGCCGGGGCGGAGATGGAAGCCCGGCTTCAATCTCTTCAAGGCATCGAACAATGGGTTGCTGGCGCTTGCCGGGTTGCCACCATTGCCGGATGTGCGAACGAGGAGAGCTGGAATGCGGCACAGTTTGCGAGTAGTCCAGAAGGCCCGCGCGCGGAGGCCCAGCAATCAGCGGCGCATGCGCGTGGCGCAGAGTGGCGACGCAGGCGCTTCGTCGAACGTGCGCTAGAGGTTGGGCCGAGCACCTCATGGCTGCATTGGCTAGAACTTGAAAACGACTTCCGCACGATAGGGACGCGGTTGACCGTTCTCCATGATCGGACTGAAGTGCCATTGTCCCAACGCATGCCCGCATACTCCAACTCAGATGGGCCATCCTCGTGGATTTGCTCGATGACAATTCCATCGGAATCGACTGCGATCCAGAGTTTGTATTCGGTCCCCGGCGGGACCTGGCCCGGTTGAATACTCGGTTCAACAATATTCGTGGCGAGTTTGCGAACCTCGGCGTCGCTTAACACGTTCGCCGGGCCAAAGGCACGAGTATTCAGGGGCAACGTGATCAAACCTTCTGCCTGTACCGGACGCCGTCGTTGGTAGCGGGCCGGAATTTCCAGCGCATGATCTGACGAATAGCGGAATCATTGGAGCGTTCATTCGCTGTCTGAATTGGAGAAGCTTCGCGAAGTTTGCCATGTGGATCGATCGCGATGTAGAAGGTGGCTGTGCCGGTTTGTCCTCCGTCTAGCACCTGCGGCCATATGATTTGCGGCGGATCGACAGTCAGTGCTCGAAGTTGTTCGTTAGTAAGGGTCGCCGGGGCCAGTCGGCCTTCCGGCGGTGTAGTGTTGTCCACAACAAACTGGCTCTCATCGACTGATTTATACGGCTCGAGTTCGGTAATCCGGAGCGTTTCAACATCTCCAGGCGAAACGGTGTAAGTGAGCTGCCGAGCTATCCGTCTGTCGCCAAATTTCCGATAGTCCCCGAAAACGGTCTTGTGACCTGCAGCACCGATCGATTCCCGAATTCCCGTTTCGATCACGATGCACCTCGTGCGTTTGGCATCGAAGCATTCAATTCCGCGCTCATTTACCGCGCCGTTTGCTTTCGTCAGTGCCATATCGCCAGGCCTCCATGCAGCGAGGATGGGCTCCGGATCGACCATCGCCGTAACAAGTGTGTTGAGTGCTACTGGGAAGTAGTCACTGGAATGCTTGTCCTGGGCACGGTCGCCATTCACGACGACCGTTTGCGAGAATTCCTCCGACGTGATAACGCGACGCCATTTGTTTGGGGTGACCCAGAAAATCTCTACTGTCGCCTTCAGCGAGTCGTTGCCTTCTTCGGTGATGGTTGCCTTCAGATGAAAGGGCTCGCCGCCGGGTGCGACCAGAGAACCCTGTACTAGTACGGGTGTTTCCTGGGCAGCACTGATGACTGAGACGATCGAAAGGACGATAGCAAACCCGGCAACTTCCTGATCTCATTGATCTCCCGAAGGCCCGGAACAACAGGTGTTTTTAGCGTTCGAGCCAGATTCTGAAATTTAAGTTGGCCAATTCTAATCCAGGTGTGCGGCGATTGCGTGTCCAGATGTGATGGGTAACCACGCAGTTGGACATGTCGAGCATTTATCCTGATATCAAGTAAATCGTTCGATTACGAGGTATCTTCTTCGTGGCTTCAAGCAAACATCCTCTTGTTCTGACCATCCTCGATGGATGGGGATTTCGTGCCGAAACGGCCAACAATGCTATCGCACTGGCGCGCAAGCCGAGTTATGACAAGCTGCTGCGTGAGTTTCCGAATACGCTGATCCAGGCTTCGGATCATTTTGTCGGGCTGCCGGATGGACAGATGGGGAACAGCGAAGTAGGCCATCTGAATATCGGCGCAGGGCGCATTGTGCAGATGGACATCACGCGCATCGACGCGCTGATTGCTTCGGGACAATTCTCGAAAGAGACGGAGATTGTGAAGGCGATGCAGAAGGCGCGCGACGGCCGGCATGCACTGCATTTGTTCGGGCTTGTTTCGGATGGCGGGGTGCATTCGCACCAGGAGCATCTCTACTCTCTGCTGCGCACGGCGCGTGAGTACGGGCTGCCAAATGTCTTCGTGCACGCGTTCATGGATGGACGCGATACCGCGCCTGATTCGGGCGCGGGATACATTGCCAAGCTTGAGCAGAAGATGCGGGAGTACGGCGTGGGCAAGGTGGCTTCGATCAACGGCCGCTACTACGCGATGGATCGCGACAAGCGCTGGGAGCGCGAGCGCAAGGCTTTCGATGCGATGGTAAGCGGCAAGGCCGAGGGCGGCGCGTATCCGGATCCGGTGGCGCGGCTCAAGGAGAGCTACAACAACGGCGTGACCGACGAGTTTGTGATTCCGTTTGTGGTGGTGGATGCGGCAGGGAAGCCGGTTGGGCAGATTCGCGACGAAGATGTCTGCATCAATTTCAACTACCGCGCTGATCGTGCGAGACAAATTACGCGGGTGCTGGCGCGCGAGAGCGGCTTGAATAAAGAAGGCGGCCGCAATCTCGAGGGCTGGGAAGCGCTCGATGAGGCGATTCCACGCAGCGAGATTCCGAAGAATTTGCATTATCTGTGCATGACGCAGTACGACAAGCTGTATGCGCTGCCGATGATCATTTTGCCGGAGTCGATGGACAACATTCTGGCGAATATTCTTTCGGCACACAATCTGCGCAATCTGCGCGTGGCCGAGACGGAGAAGTTCGCGCACGTGACGTACTTTTTCAATGGCGGGATCGAGAAGCCATTTCCGGGTGAGGAGCGCACGCTGATTCCATCGCTGAAGGTGGCTACGTATGACCTGGCGCCGGAGATGAAGGCGGAGGCGATTGGCGACACGATCGTGAAGGCGATTGACGACACCGCGTTTGACCTGGTGGTGGCGAACTTTGCCAACG
The DNA here is from genome assembly GCA_963838295.1 of uncultured Acidobacteriaceae bacterium. Classification (GTDB taxonomy): domain Bacteria; phylum Acidobacteriota; class Terriglobia; order Terriglobales; family Acidobacteriaceae; genus Telmatobacter. Next base: position 144,633 of record CAWIQS010000013.1, on the reverse strand, counting down.
CGGACATGGTGGGCCACTCGGGCAAGCTGGAACCGACCATTCGCGCCTGCGAAGCCGTGGACGCGCAGCTGGGGCGCATCTACAAGGCCATCAAGGAAAAGAATGGAAGCTGGCTGATCACGGCGGATCACGGCAATGCCGAACTAATGGTCGATCCGGTGACGGGCGGTCCGCACACGGCGCATACGACCAATCCGGTGCCGATGATCTATGTCGCTGAAGATGGTCCAAATTATCGGCTAAGGCCAGATGGTTCGCTTCGAGATATTTCGCCGACGCTGCTAAACCTGCTGCACCTTGGATTGCCGAAAGAGATGACGGGTGGCGATCTGCGGGTGCCGATCGCGAACTAATCAGCCAAAATCGCGAGGGCGAAGCCAAGAGGCTTCGCCTTTTCTTTTTTTGGTCAGCGAAGTTGTTAATCTGAGTTCAAGTTCGATTCTGGTCCTGCCATCCTGACTATGCGTGCCAATCCCGGACCACCCGGCAACAAACTGACTTCGCAGACATCTGATCTGGGAGCGATCGGCCTTGCTTTGAGTGGCTTCACATTCTGGGTTCTAGCCGACAGCGTCATCAAGGTGATTGGCCGGTCAAGCTTGCCGGCGTACGAAGTCATCGCCTTTCTGGGGCTATTTATCTGTGGTTTTCTGGCAGCGTATGCAGGTGCGCGTCGTGAGATCTCGGCGCTCTGGCCTACGCAACCGCGCCGGCAGCTCGTCCGCTCGTGTCTCGACCTAGTGAACAACCTGTGCGTCGTTGTTGCACTTCGTCACGTGACACTGACGCTTTTCTACATCCTTATTTTTCTGGCGCCGATGGTCGTCACTTTCTTGGCGGCGATTTGTTTGCATGAGAAGATCGGTGTTCGAAAGGCGGTGGCCATCATTGTCGGCTTTGCTGGCGTCGTGATTGCCGTGAATCCTTTTGGAGCGTCCAGGCAGGGTGATTGGGTCGGCTTCGCTGCATGCATGATTTGCGTCAGCTGCTTCTCTGTGAACATGGTCTGGTCGCGGGTTTTGACGCGGACCGAATCGCCGGAGAGCCTGGCATTCCTTTCAGGAATGGTGATGGCGGTCGTGGGATTTGGCGCGATGCTGTGGCATGCTGAGCCCCTGAGCATGCGATTACTCGAGGGGCTGTTTGGGACGGGGGCGTTCTGCTCAGCCGGGAGCATCTGCTTTTTCCTTGCGCTCAAACACACTTCCGCCTCCAACGTGTCTCAGTATCACTACACGCAACTCATTACAGGAGCGCTGGTTTCCTATCTTGCGTGGCATGAACTTCCCACAGTCTGGATGGTGTTGGGCGGTGGCCTGATTATTGCGTCAGGGCTCTACATCGCAGTGCTTGCATCACGAACACGCTCGGTCGACCGCGATATGGCAGCGGGCCAGATTCTGCACGATCAGCCGGGCCGCTTGCCTTGAGAAAAGAGTGACAGGAAACAAAAGCGGCCTCCCAGTTGAGAGGCCGCTTAACCCTTGATGCGGGCCTCTTTAGCGCGGCCGCAGGGACTTGATGGCGTCGGGGAGCCGCTCTTCGAGGATGCGGGCCCGTTCCGCGGCGATTCCGCCGAGATACGACGGAACGGGTGTCGCCGTAAGCACCAGCACAAAGGCAATCACCGAGAAACAGACCCCGGCCACTGCCGCTGAGACCAGCATATGGTAAGTGTCGGCGATGTCGAGGCCGAGCACGTTGAATGCTACATGCTCGAGCGGCTTGATGTGCCGCAGAACCGCAAGCGCGAACAGAGAGAAGAAAACTGAGAGAGAGGTGAGAACGACGAGAGATACATCGAGGCTGCGGTGAAATTGGAGGCGGGCGCGGCAGCGGCTGCAATCGGCGAAATGCTGCTCATAATCCCTGCGCATCTCCGGGGAAATTCCTGAAATGTCATACCGCCAGCTCGCAAGAATCGCGCCAACAACGCGGTCGGTACATTGACTTTTCGCCATAAACTTTAGACTCGCTTTGTGCACAAAATGGAAGTTGTCGCGCTTTGCACCGGAGAACACGCCAACTGAACTTCGTAGCTTTGGATGCTCGGCGAGTACCCTTGGATGCAGGATTACTGAAAACCTGCTGATAAGAATAAACTTACATCGCAGGGATTGCGATAAATCCTCAGCAAGGACCCTTTTACTCCCACTTACGATTGTAATCGAGTTTAATCAAAAACAAATAGTTGACATGGGCTCATGTTGCGCTGCGAGCAACAGCCGGTTGGCCAGGAGACTGGCACGCCCGTTGAGGGCGCGCTCGGCGGCGATGCGGGCAAGCTCGGGAAGGTTATTGCTTTCAGAGAGATGCCCGAGGATGACATAGGTGGCCTGGCCGTCATACTCGGTTTCGAGGTAGGTGGCGGCCGCTTCATTGGAGAGGTGTCCAACGCGGGAAAGAACCCGCTGCTTGACGGACCAGGGGTAGGGACCGTCGCGGAGCATCTCCAGGTCGTGATTGGACTCAAGCAGCAGAAGATCAACGCACTTAAGCTGAGCTTTGACGTTGGGCGGGATGTAGCCGAGATCGGTTGCGACGGCCATGCGCACCCCTTCAGCCTGAAAGACGAATCCGACAGGATCTGCGGCGTCGTGGGGAATGGTGAAAGGACTGACAGAAATATCGCCGATTTGAAGCGGCTTGCCTGATTCGAAAAACTGGAGCGACGGAAGCCATGTGGGATCCTTTGCAGGGGCAGCCTTCGCGGGGGCCGGCTCAGGCTTATCTTCCAGTTCCGGCTCCGCGCATTGATCGGCTTCATCGGGATCGCATTCTTCAGGGGTGATAGCATCGGCTTCGGCCATGCGCGCGGCGGCCTGTTGGCGGCATTGTTCAATCCATTGCGCATAAGTCATCTGTTTGCGTGGAGAAAGCCAGCGTACCCAGGCGCGGTAGGTTCCCTCGGTGAAGTAGACGGGAATGCCAAGTTTCCGCGCGGTGACGGCAAGACCGCCGACATGGTCGGAGTGTTCATGGGTGATAATGATGGCGTCCAGGGTCGCGGGATCTTCGTCAACCTGGCGCATGCGGCGGAAAAGCTCGCGGCAGCTGAGGCCGGCATCGACCAGGATTCGCGTATTGCCGCCGGCGACAACAGTGCAGTTGCCCTTCGACCCCGACGCCAGTACCGTGAACCGCACCATGAACTGAGCATAACGCGCGGGCCTGTGCATTACGCGGTTCGCGGTTAACCGTGAGGGAACCTCCTTTGATTTGCAGGATTGGAAAGGGAAAAGCATGCCGAGATGGAACACGCGGACGTATGCTGGCAGTAGAAAGATCCCCGCATTCATTCAGAGGTTCAGAGCATGACAAACAAGCTCCTGCCTAGAGAGAATCCCCTTGTTGCTTTGCTGATCGTCGCGCTATGTATTGGGGTTATGCGCGTGCCACGGGTGGATGTGTACGCGGCGGATAAACCGGTAGCTCAGAGCAAGGCATGGAATCCCAAAGCCGCGGCGCAGTATCTCGACAGCAGAGAGAGCTGGTGGCAGGGTTGGGGGCGAGCGCAAAAGGACCACGGCACGCTCTGCGTCAGCTGCCATACGCAGGCAAGCTACGCACTTGCGCGGCCCACGCTGCGCAGTCGAGCCGGGGAGCGCGCGCCTACACCGCAAGAGCAAGTGATGCTGGCCAGCGTGGAGAAGCGCGTTCGCGCGTGGAAGGACGTGCAGCCTTTCTATAGCGATGCCGTGTACGGCGCTGGAAAGGAAGTGGAGTCGCGCAATGCGGAGTCGGTGCTGAATGCCTTCATCCTTGACTGCTACGACTCGCCCCAGGGACACCTTAGCGAACGCACGCGAATTGCCTTCGACAATGCATGGGCGTTGCAGTCGAAGACTGGACCGGATGCAGGCGCGTGGGTCTGGCAGAACTTCGATTACACGCCATGGGAATCGAAGGAATCGCAGTACCACTGGGCTGCATTGATGGCGCTGGCTGTGGGATCTGCGCCCGATCGCTACATGAACGATAAGAAGATTGCAGTGAACCTTGATCTCTTGCGCAGCTATCTGCAGAGCCACTATGACGCGCAGCCGCTGGTCAACAAGATGGCCGCAATGTGGGCTTCTAGCTATCTTCCGGGCGTGTTGACGTTGGACCAGATGCATGCGCTCGTCGATGAACTCGGCGCCCTTCAGCATAAAGACGGCGGCTGGAGCCTGACGGATCTTGGCACCTGGAAGCGACGTGATGGCACGCCGCTCGAAACGCGATCCGATGGTTATGCCACGGGCCTTGCGGTGCTTGTGCTCAAAGAGAGTCCAGTCACTTCGCACAAGAAACCACATGTCGCGCAGGGCCTTGCGTGGCTTGAAGCGAACCAGGACAGGACAACAGGCGCGTGGCCGGCGTGGTCGTTGAACAAGAATCGCGATCCGAAGTCGGACGCATGGATGTTCATGAGCGATGCGGCGACCAGCTATGCGGTGCTGGCGCTGGAGGATCGGTAGTAATAGGTCGGGGCTAAAGCCCCGGAACTTTTGGGAGTGCGGTTACGGCACGACTAAATTCGTGCCCTGACACAAACCCGCTTGCGCATAGCTAGCTGCGCACTTCACACATGATGCCGAGGATGTTGCCGGCGGGGTCTTTCAGAGACGCCATCCATAGGTCGTGGTCGGGCATTCTGGCAATCAGGTGCGGCTCTTCGAGCAGCGCCGCGCCGCGAGCCTTGATTGCAGCGCAGGTGGCGTGGATGTCGTCGACTTTGTAGTAGAGGATGGTGCCGCCACGCGGTTCGGGTTTCTCTGGAGTGGTGAGCATGAGGCGGACGTCGCCGCACTGGAGAAAGGCGAGCTGACCGGCGTCGAAGAGAAACTTCATTCCGAGGATGTTCTGGTAGAAGTCCTTTGCTCGGGCGAGGTCATCGACAGTGATGGCGATTTGCCCGATCTTCTCTAGGTTCACGACTGGGGAAGCGACATCAGGACGACTCATGATCTTTCTCCTTTTTGTCAGGCTCCATTACGATAACCCGCTTTGGCGGTCTGGCGCGATGTGGTTTCGGGGTGCCAGACGACGATTTCATGGCCGAGAGGATAGGGAGCCGCCTCGAGAATCTCATGTTTGGAATGAGGGGTATTAGGGCGGTTGCCTTGACCGCCGATACTGCACCCCCGAAGAAGTGGCGTTCATGTCGTTCAGATCCCGACTGGGCTAGCTCTTGATTGCAATAACATAGCCCTTCTGATCCGGTACAACCACAGTAAAATCCTGGAGTTACCAACGGCACAGTTACTAAAATCTTTGTTTACAGCCGCTTAGACAACTCAAATGTCGATCCAATCGCAAGTCTCCTGTTTTCAATGATATTACAGGTGACATCACTGATGAGATCTCCGCGAATTGGGACTCTGCGGAAACCTCTTGTGTATCAAAATGGGAACGCTGATTACGTAAGTGCTGTAGGAGGTATCGTTTGCTTCTCATATAAACGCCAAAGGTTACGAGATGCCATGCATCGAACGGGCCTTCGCGAACAGTGAATAACTGTTGGTTGATAGCTACATTCGGAGGAACGATGAAAACAGGAAGAATCTTTTTGGCTGCGATGGTCGGCTTCGCGATGACACTCCCGGCCTCGATGGCATCTGCGCAGTTGAACTCAGGTGCTCAGACAATCGCCTTGAACGCCAACTTAGCCGAATCGCTCACGCTCACACTTTCGGCGAACACAGTGAACTTTAACCTAAGTGCCGGCAGCGCCACGAACGCCGGATCAGCCGGCATCACGGCCACGACCAAGTGGACGTTGGCGGCAGGCCGGAACTCAGTGGGCGTGTATGCGTATTTCAGCAGCGCGGCAGCGGCATTGACCGATGGCGCGGGAGACAACATTCCGTCTTCTGCCTTCTTTATCGCGGATAATGCGGGCCCGTCCACCGCTCTGACCAACACCGTTGCATACGGTGCCGCGAATGCAGGTCTCAAACTGGCAACGGTCGGGATCACGGGCGCGAATCGGTCAGGGACGCAAACGGACGCCATGACGTTCAATATCAACCTCACTGGCGGCACACTGGCCCAGCTTCCTGCGAACACCTACACCGGAACGCTGAACATCCAGGCGCAGGCAACTCCGTAAACGCTGCAAATCACTGTATTCGGCAAGGGCGGGAATCGCGGAATCGCTCTACTCGATCTCGCCCTGTGCTGAATCGACCCCAGGGAATGCGTAATGTACATGCAGACTAAATTCGGAGCAACAGCAGCCCTGCTTGTTGCGGCGGCAATGTTTGCCGCGCCCGCTCGCGCACAGGTGCGGAATTCGGGAGCAAGTCCGATTGCACTGAATGCGGTCCTGTCGGACTCGATCACGCTCACCCTCTCCGGCAATGCAGTGAATTTCACTCTCGTTGGCGGCAGCCCCAACAATCCGGGTAGCACGGGAATCACGGCCACCACTACATGGTTACTGAGGCCGAGCGTGAACAGCCTGAGACTTTATGCATTTTTCAGTTCATCGACGGCTGCGCTGAGCGATGGAGCCGGGCACAATATTCCGTCGGCCGATTTTCAGATCTCGGACAATGGGGGCGCATTTGCCGCGCTTTCCAACACAGTGCCGTTTGGCGGGGCTAATGCGGGACTACGGGTATCGTCTGTGCTGATACTGGGGTTTAGCAAGACGGGCACACATAGCGATGCAATGAATTTCAACATCAATCTGGCGCCGCTGGCGAATTTACCCACCGGCGTATACACGGGAACCCTCACCATCCAGGCTCAGGCCTTCTGATTTACATGGGTACGAATATGAAAGTACTTCCCCTGTTGACGAACGGAATCCTTGCTCTTGCTCTCAGCGCGGCCGCAATCGCACAAACCGTGCGGCCGGTGATCAGCGAACTCGGCAACCCGGCTAAGGGCCGTGTGGAATATGTAAACGACAGTCTCACACCATTGAATGTCGTGCTCGAGGCAAAGAGTTTTACGGTTTCCGAAAACGGTGAGCTCAGCTACCGTCCCCTGGACCCGAACATTCATTTGAAACTTTCGGCTACGAGCTTTCGCATCCAGCCTCAACAGACCTACTACGTTTTTTACGAAGCGAGTGCGCCGCCCAGTCCAGCGTGGTTTGTGATCTATGCATCGTTCTCGGGGTTCCCGTTTCGTACCGCGCAGGGGATGAATGTGCGGTTGCAGCTGCCCCACACAGTCTATCTGTTACCCAAACAAAGGGCAGAGAAGGCGGACGTCCGGGTTGTGCGGGCAGAGTTCGATGCGGCCGACAACAAGGTCCTCCTCGAAGTCGAGAACACGGGCGATAACTTCGGGCGCGTGCTGCAAACTCAGCTGGCGGACGGCAAGAAGAAGCAGGACGCTCCGGGTTTTCCAATCTTCCCTCACAGCAAGCGCATCCTGGAGGTGCCGCTCGACGCAAAGCCTCATCGGGATACGGTTCCCACTGAAGTCAGTTTCCAATTCGACAATTTCAAAGTCGAAGAGAGGCTGCACGTCAAAGCGAGCAGCGATCTCGAACTGGCATCAGGATCATCCCCAGTCACAGGAAGCGCCGGGCAAAAGCCCTAGGGCTGAGCGATGCGCCTGCAAGTCCAATACGCGCTCCTGGCTGCCGCGATGCTGTTCTCCGCGAGAGCGAACGCCCAGGTGTTTCGCGTGCAAGGTGGAACCTCGACGATGCTCAATGCGCAGGGCGGATCGGTCGAGTTCAAGGCCCCTAAATATGATGGCAGCGTAGACCTGGGCTATTTCGAAGGGCATCTGCGCTACGGAGCCGAGAACCGTTACCAGTTGCGTAACTTCACTTTGCTGACCGGCGATGAGACCGTTCCATTTGTCCTGCCTACCGATGTGTTCGACGCCAGCCACTATTTTTCAGTGCGCGGGATCGGCGTCACTCACAAAGACGGTATCGGAAAGTATTGCGCCTTTGCTGGAACGACCTCGACGTGGCTGGGCACAGGTCTGTTCAACGCGGCAACCAGTGACGATCCCGTGGGAATGCTGTTCTATGAACGGAAGATCAGCGATCATTTCAAATTCTTTTCGCGGGACATTCTTTCGCGGCGACAGACTCTCTTGCAGGGCCTGGAATATGAGCCGAACCGATCTATGAAAGCTTCGCTCACAGCCGGCATTGGATCTAATCAGAAATACTTCGCTGCCAGCTTCGACGCGGAGACGCAGAAGCTCATCTTCAGGACGAGCTATGTGCTGACCGGTAAATCGTTTCAGCGAATCTCGCTGGCCACTCCCTTGAGTTCCGAGGTCAACAAAGGGAATGCGCAGTTGCTGTACAAGCCGCTGGAATTTGTCAGCTTCACCGCTGGACACCAGAATCTTCTGGAGCCACTGACGCTAGGCGGAACGATGCAGCAAGCCACGGTGAACCAGCTGTCTGCCGACTTCCACGTGCAGAAGTTCTATTTCGGGAGCGGGCAATTCTCCTCCAGTAGCTCCGGACTTGGCACGCAGGGAACGAATCTGTACGTGGGCCGCCGCTTCGGTCGACTGCTTGAGGTCAACGAAAACTGGTTTCAGAGCAAGTCGCAAGGGCAACCGAGCAGCCGAATCCTTTCGGGAACAATACGGGAGAATTTTTCTTCGCGCCTCAGCTTGCTGCAGCTGATTTCGCGAACCAACGGGCAGACGACGTTTGCCTTTGGCGGGGACTTTACAAGCAATCGGCTGATGCTTCAAGCCGACTACCAGAATTTGTATCTGCCATTTCGTCCCGATCATCCGTTTCAGCAGGCATTGGCACTGAACGCTTCGGTGAGGGTGGTTGGCCCGATGCAGATTACGGCTGCCTCCAATGTGGATCCCACAGGACATGTACGTTATACATTCGGGATAAGCACTTATCTGTATCGCATGAGCGGCATGATGTCCGCGCGTTCTGAAACTTTCTCGATCGCAAAATTCCTGGTGCAAGGCGTTGTGAAAGATGACCAGGGCAATCCTGTGGAGGGAGCAGCGCTGCACATCGGCAAGGAAGTGGTCTACAGCGACAGCACAGGCGCCTTCCTGGCGCGCATGGGCAAGCACGGTCCCTTTCCGCTGAGCGTTGCTCCAGAGGAGTTCATCACCAACGGTGTGTACGAGACGGTGTCAGCTCCCTCTACCGTGCGAGCTGAAACGGACGATGCCGCAGCCAACCTGGAGATCGTGATCCGCCGTGTTCCACCGCAGCACGTGAAAAGCCTGGCATCCAAACGGTAGTGAAAACTCCGGTGCGGCTCGACAGCTAGCGAACGTCGGGCAGGTCGGCGGGGATTTCGATGGAGACCAATGTGCCGCGGCCGGGATTGCTTACGACCTTGAAGCTGGCTTGCGCGCCGTAGAGGACTTCAAGGCGCTCCTGAACATTCTTCATGCCGATGCCGTTTCCACTGCTCTGCACACCGGCGCGAGGGCGATCGCCCATGCCTACGCCGTCGTCGGCTACTTCGATGATGACGCGATCCCCGGTTAACCTACTGCGCAGGGTTACGGTTCCGCCGTGAATGCGTGGCTCGAGGCCATGCTTGATGCTGTTCTCGATGAGCGGCTGCAGCAGGATGCTGGGGACGAGAACGTCGAGCGTGTTGGGATCAATTTCCTTTTCGACGTGCAGTTTGTCTGCGCCGAAGCGAACGACTTCGATGTCGAGGTAGTCGTCAGTGAAGCTGAGTTCGCTGCGCAGAGGGACGTAGGTGTCGTGATCCTTGAGAAGGGCGCGCAGGATGTTGGCGAGCTTGACAGTCATTTCGCGGGCGAGTTCGGGCTTGACGCGGACGAGGGATGCGATGGAGTTGAGAGTGTTGAAGAGAAAGTGCGGATTGATCTGGCGCTGCAGGGCGTCGAGGCGCGCTTCAAGGAGCAGATGCTTCTGTTCTTCGAGCTTCATTTCGATGCGAAGAGCGTTCCACACCTTGATTGCGATTCCGACGACGATCGGGGCACTGATGCATACCAGCACTTGCACCCATAGCTGCGTGGAGACCAGCGCAAAAAGCTTATGGGGAAATTCGATCGCCAGCCAATCCCGGCATGCCTCGGCAGCGACGATGAGGAAGAGCATGAGGAACTGTCGGTCGATGCGCGGGCGGCGGAGGATGCGGCGAATCCAGCGATAAAGGCTGAGGTCGACGAACGGCGTGAACGACCATATTTCCTCTGGTTCGACAAAGCTGCCCAGGATGCCGGAGAGCAAGCCGACAGACGCATTGAAGGGAAGGGAAAGGTATTCACCGTGAAGCATGGCGGGAAGTGACAAAACAACTCCGCCCAGCATGGCCCAGCGCGGGCCGGTGAGGAGGCCGAGGAGAATAATCGTTTCAAAGGAGATGTCGGCGGCGAGGAAGTTGGGAACAAAGGTACGGATCCAGACGCCGAGGGTGAGAGGGACGAGAAAGAAGGCGAGCAGGCCAAGAGTTTGACCGGGGCGACGATGGTCAGCGAAGAACAAGCGCCGAAAGGTGCTGACGCGGGCGAGCACGCTGGCCACGGAAGCGACCACTCCGAACTTTACCAGCAGAGTTATCAGGATAAGGCTGTCGGTCACCCCACAACTGTATCGCGCCGCGAGCGCGTACCCAAACGTAAACTGGCGGCAACTCAGGGATTTGCGATCGCTTATGTCTCTGGAATTCGGTCCAATGTGGGTAGTGCTGGCCGGGTGCGCGTCTCCAAGTAGAATGAAGGCATGGCATTTGAGAGCGTGAAGAAGGTTGCAGAGGCGGATTTTCCGACACGCTGGGGACCTTTCCGCATTCTTGGGTTTGAGGGCACGCTTGCGGCTTCCTCCGAGTCGCGGGACCAGAACGGGTCGGCCGCTCAGCCCGGAAAGGTGGAAGGGCTGGTAGCGCTGGTGATGGGCGACATTCACACGGCGCCCCCGCTGGTGCGGATTCACTCGCAATGCCTGACCGGGGATGTGTTCGGGTCGCTGCGTTGCGATTGCCGGCTGCAGCTTGAACTCGCGCTATCGCAGATTGCGGCGGAGGGTGTGGGGATCCTGTTGTACGAGCAGCAGGAGGGTCGCGGCATCGGATTGATGGCGAAGCTGAAGGCCTACGAACTGCAGGACAAGGGGCTCGATACGGTTGAAGCGAACGTCGAGCTGGGGTTTGCTGCGGACTATCGCCAGTACGAATTGCCTGCGCGCGTGCTGAAGATGCTGGGCGTCAAGCAAGTGAAGCTGATGACCAACAACCCTGACAAGGTTGCGGCGCTGGAGTCAGCGGGAATTACGGTCAGCGAGCGGGTTTCGGCAGAGGTTGCGCCGCAGGAGACGTTTGCGGCGTATGTGCGTACCAAGCAGGAGAAGATGGGGCATATCGTCGAGACGATGGTCAGCGACGAGTAAGCGCGGGTCTCCACCAACCTCAACTGAAGACGATCAAGCCAGGCCATCAGCTGTCCGCGTCATCGCCAGGCCAGCGACCACCGATCATGTCGAGAACTACTTCGCGGCGGTCTCCAGCGGCTTGACTGCGGCGAGAGGAATCTCCATAGTACCCACTTTGCGCGATCGGCGGTCGAAAATGCCGGTGCGCAGCCAGTAGTTGCCCTTCGGCACGGCCAGGTCGGCGTGGAGTTGCACACCGGTGTTTTGGAACATCGCATACACGTCGGGCTGGATGTTCAGTTGGACCAGGTGATCTTCGCGGCTGATGATGTTTCCGTAGCGGTCGTAAACGATCAGCGAGATATTCAGTTCGCCCTTGTGGAGCCCGTCCTTGTCGAGATTCAAGTGCAGGTCTTTCAGATTGATGGCGAAGTCAACTTTGTAGTGGTCCTTGTTGTTCTTGTCGGCAGGCTCGTTCTGTCCCGCTGCAGCCGGCACAATGAGGGTCTTATAGAGAATCTGCTCGCTCTGCGGCATCCCCAGGTCCATGAACGGCAGCAGTGGATCGATGGCACCGGGGTTTTTGGCGGCAAGTTTCTGGACCTCCTGACTCCGGACGGATAGCGCGCTGCCGGGAAGCGCTTCCTCCACCGCAAAGTATCCCCGCCGGTACGCGAGCTTGTATTTGCCGCCTTCGACCGTCACCTCAATGTTGCGGAGGGTTCCGTCCATTTTCGCGTTTGTCGGCGAGTACGAGAGGGTATAGAAGTGACTGCTGGTCGAAGTGATCTTGTTGATTACGTCTGAAAGCCCGTTGGTATTCGCGAATGCTTTTCCACCCGACTGCTCGGCAAGGATCTGAGCGTTCGCTTGGTCGGAGTTGCGATCCTCGCCCTCACTTCTGATCGAATTCGAAAAGGTTCCGCTGGATCCCATGATTTGGGAGGCTTGCGAGTTCGCGTGAGACAGGTTGCTTTCCGCGGTATAGAGGCTGTAATTGGAGGTTCCGCGCGCATCGACCGGATAGATCGCCGCGCGCGCTGCGGCAAGCATGGCGAGCGTCTTCTTGAGCTCGTCAACGATAGCCGGCGTACCCGAAGCCACGCCACCGGAGGCGTCGGAGCCGGTGACGTACAGTGCGGGGACCTTTTCCGCAAACCAGATGATGTTTTTGCGTCCCGGGAACCCCTGCAGGAACGCTGCCAGTCGCTGCATATTGGCCAGTGTCACATACATCCGATCAAAGCCACGCGAGGTGTCGTTTTCGTTAATGAAGTTCTGCAGCGCCGCAATCATTTCAGCCGGGGCGGCAGTCGCGCCGTTTCCCTCCGGCGTACTCATCATGCCGATCACATTCTGCTGGGCATTCGTCTCATCCTGCCCCTTCAGCATCACAGATGTTTCGATTTCGTTGTTCTTCTTGTTGTTAAGAGCCGCCATCAGCACGGCAGGATCGTCGTTGAAGCCCTGAATGAAATGCAGGCCGAGTCCCATCGTAAAGATGGCCATGCGTGTGCCCGGCTTCGCGCTCTTAAGGAACTGCAGCGCCTGCTTGTGGACATAGCTCTGGTTTTCCATGTGCGTGTTCAACGAGTCCAGCAGAAGAACATTCACTGCCGGTGGCTGCGGAAAGGGCGAGAAATTCGTGAATACGTCCGGCGGCATTGTGGGCATCTCAACGGGTCGTGGAGGGGGCGTGTTCCCATTCTCCTCGAAGAACGAAATCGTCTGAGGCTTGCCCTGTTCTTTCACGCTGAAGGCATCCCTGGAGAGTCCAGTAACCGGCTTGCCTGAGGAATCGGTCACAATCACATCCACGAGGACAGCTCTGCTATTGACGCGCAGAGTCGTTGCAGACTCATCTGCCTGCCCCATCGCCGGAACCGCGCACGCGAGCGAGAGGAACATGGCAACGATCGGACGATTCATAAGTACTTCCCTCCGGCAAAAACCATATCTGGGTTGCGAAACCCATGATAGTCCTCATGGACCAGACGCAGAGATTCCCCATATGTCCTAGACGGTCTATGGCGTAGCTCGGGCTGCAACCAATTTGCGTCGGAGGCTGAGAGACGACGTTACTTTGGACGGCCGGTGCGCTTTGTCGCTGACTCTTCGGCTTTCGCGGATATGAGCTGCAACGGACTTGCGACCTGGCCGACCTGTTCGATCGCGGCGCGAAGGAACCGGCGCACAAGAGGGCGGTCGAGGTCGTCATGGTTGTTGATTCTGAGGTGCCGGATCAATTTACCGGTGCCGAGCAAAGCATTGCCTGGATCAGGCAGCAGAGTGCCGCGGTTGAAACCGAGGTTTACCCAGCTTTTGCATGCCACGATGTGACAAAATCCATCCTTGAGAGGCTTGCCGGTAAACGAGAATCCAATCGCGAGAGCGTAGCCCATGGATATCGATTCGATTGCGGCCGGAGCCTCCTCGAGGACAATTTCGCGAAGAGCGAGAAACAGGCTCGCGACATGGGAGTCGTACGCAGCGAGGTAATCGAGCAATTGACGGTCAGGCGGCAGGACCATGTGGGGGAGATTAGCATGGACGGTTCTACCTCCCGCACGAATCCCGTCCTGCAATACGCGAAAAACAATGCAGGTTCCCTTCGGCTTTGCTGAGGGCAGGCTCTCCGTTCCCTCCGGTCGGTCGGACTGACACATGGGAACGGTTATTTGCCGCTTGACATCAATTTGCGGATGGGGTCGTTGTCAGCGTAGACGCGCCACTCGGCGACAAGGCCGTCGTCGATCGAGGCGCGGATGGCGATGGGTGTCTGCCACCGGTTCTCAGGATTGAGGTTGCAGTCACGGGTGAAGGTGCCGGAGGCCATGCCGAGCATAACGATGTCCGGGTCTGCGGGGTAGAACTCCTCGATTGCGACGGAGTAGTCCGGAACCATGCGGAAATAGGCGGCCCAGCCTTCGCGCATGTTTTCGCGGCCTTCAACTGTGTTGCCCAGTGAGTCGATAAAGCGGTGGTTGGGCGCCATGAGTTCTGCCAGGCGGTTAACATCCTGCCGGTTAATGGCGCGCAGGAATGCCTGCGCAACGGACTCCGCGGAGTGGCCGATCGATTCCATGACGCTCTCCTGAAAATCATTCTAAGCATTGGGGCCTACGGAACCGTCGTCACCGGAAAACCGTATCTTGTCACAGGCGCTCAAATTACGGCTCGTGAACGGCGAGCCAATCCAGGGACGCAAGCGTCGAACGACTATGCAAAGCTTTACCGACACGCTGAGCGAGGTATTCCGGGCTATCGCAGCAAACAAGCTGCGCAGCTTTCTGACCATGTTCGGAATTGCATGGGGCGTTGGCTCGCTGCTGGTGCTTGTGGGTCTGGGTGAGGGGTTCCGGTCGGGGCAGCATCGCAACCTGGAGAAGATGGGCAATGACCTGGTCATGATGTGGAACGGGACCATCCCCGCTGTCGCCAACCAGCACACGGGGATGCGTCCTTACCAGCTGACGATGGGCGACGCGGAAGCTTTGAAGCATTTGCCGGAGTTGCGCGCGGTTACGGTTGAGCTGTCGCGCTCCGATCTTTACGAGGTGAGCCAGTTCAGCAATACGTCGAGTCACGTAATTGGCGTGTGGCCCAATTACACGCATGTGCGCTATATTCCGATGGCGCAAGGACGATTTCTCGACGACCAGGACGTGAGCGATCGCCGGCGAGTAGCGGTGCTGGGCGCGAAGGCTGCTTTGCTGCTGTTTCCTGGGCGGCCGATGGTGGGCGAGTCGATCACCGTCAATGGCACGGACTTCAGGGTTGTGGGCGCAGTGGACAAGATCAGCCGCGGCAATAACGACTTCGACGACCAGAAGTTGTACATTCCTGCAACGACAATGCAGGAACTCTATCCGCTGAAGGGCGACAACATCGCGAAGGATGCGTTGACTTCGATCCAGTACCAGCCGACCACGCCGGGGGATGCGACTGCGGCGGTTGCGGCTGTGCATCGGGTGATTGCCGAACGGCACGGGTTTGATCCCTCGATGAAAGACGCGTTCCAGGAGTGGAACACCATCAAGGAGATGAAGATGGTGGGCGCGATTTTTAATGCAATGGATATCTTTCTGGGCGGTGTCGGGATTGTGACGCTCGGGCTGGGCGCTGTAGGAATTATCAACATCATGCTGGTGTCGGTGTCGGAACGGACGAGCGAGATTGGGTTGCGCAAGGCGCTGGGCGCGACCAAACGCAGCATCATGGGGCAGTTCTTCTGGGAAGGGTTGTTGCTGACAGCGGTGAGCGGAGCGATTGGCATTGCGGCTTCGGCTGGGCTGATGGGGTTGCTGCAAGCGTTGCTGACGGGCAAGATGCCGGGCTGGGATCCGCCTCGGCTGGTTCCGTGGTCGGCGGCGTTGGCGATGGGGACTTTGATTTTGAGCGGGATCGCCGCTGGACTGTATCCGGCAAGCAAGGCGGCGGCGATGGATCCGGTTGAGGCGTTGCGGAAGGATTGAGATGGTAGCGGGGTTAGCCGCGCTTTGCGCGTGTTAGCGGAGTTCGATCCGGTCTTTTTTTTGCTAACTCCGCTAGCTCCGCTAACTTGCTAACTCCGCTGATGAGAAGCCGGTGACCTGGAGAAGAACATGCTGAAGGACATACTGGGGCAGGCTTGGGAGGCGATGATCTATAACCGCCGCCGCACGGCTATCACGATGATCGGGATGGCGTGGGGGATCGCGACGGTGGTGTTGCTGCTGGCCTATGGAGCGGGATTCAGTCGCGCAATTGAGGCGATTTTTGCGGAGTGGGGCACCAATATCATCGGCGTTTTTCCGGGTCGAACGAGCGAGCAGGCGGGCGGCGAGAAATCAGGCGTGAAGGTGCAGTTCACCCTGGATGATGTAGACCGCATTATCGCCGCGGTTCCGGGAATCAATCATATTTCTCCGGCGGTATATAAAGATGTGACCGTGCAGAACGATCTGCACTCCTACACCTGGACGGTAAACGGCGTGATGCCGGTGTTTCAGGATATCTGGAAGTTGGACACCGATGCGGGACGGTTCTTCAACGGACAGGAGGAGGAGCAGCGCGCACATGTGTGCGTGATCGGATCAGAATCCAAAACCAAGCTCTTCTCCGGCGGATGGGCGATTGGGCAGACGATTCGTTTGAACGGAGTTGTGTTCACAATTATCGGCGTGCTGAGCCCGAAGATGCAGGAGGGTGAGGACAGCGATCGCAACCGGCAGATCTATGTGCCGTTCAGCACCATGAGCGACCTGGCCGATACCAAATACCTGGGCGGGATTTGGTACAACTACCAGGGAAATTACATGCTGACCGAACAGAATATGCGGAACGTGCTGGGGGCGGCGCATCACTTCAGGTCTTCCGACCATAATGCCATCTACGTTGCTAACTTGATGACGGAACTGCATCAGTTCAGCATTCTGTCGTTGGCGCTGCAGGTGCTGCTCTCCTTGGTTGGCGCACTCACGCTTGGGATCGCGGGCATCGGTCTGATGAACATCATGCTGGTTTCAGTGCAGCAGCGAACGCGCGAGATCGGCGTGGAAAAAGCCCTGGGCGCCCAGAGACGCCACATTCTCACCCAATTCCTGTCCGAGGCGATGGTGATTACGGGCGTTGGCGGAGCGGGGGGTATCGCGCTGGCCTATGTTGTATCGCTGCTGGTGGGGCGGATTCCGTTTTACAGCGAACTCGCTTCAAATGCGCAGAACGCGGACATTCAACTGCTGATTTCTCCGACGTCGTTGATTGTGGCGACCTCGATCCTGATCGTGACGGGGCTAGTGAGCGGGATGATTCCGGCGATCCGTGCAGCGAATCTGGATCCGATCGAAGCACTGCGATACGAGTAGTCACCCCAGCGACGAAGACCTGTCGCCGGGGACCCCGAATAAAACGGGAAATAGGGATTAGGGAAAAGGGACTAGGGACCACCGCGGTCCCGATCTAACGCACCCCCTTCTTCTTTGATTGGCTGAGCAGCAGATGGAAGTGCTGGCGGAGTTGTGCGACTGCCTGATCGAAGGGCTCGACGGAGCGGTAGGAGCGTGAGAGCATCACACCCCCTTCCATGGTGACGAGGACGAAGGTGGCGAGCGCATCGATGTCGGTGCCTCGCGGAATCGAGGGCTTCATTTCTAGGAGGCATTCGCGAACGGCCTCGATCCAACCCTGGAAATTGTGCGCAATCAGGTTGTGGGCGGGCGCATTTTCAGGATCGATTTCAAGGGCGAGACGGCCAATGGGGCAGCCGTATTGGCAGCCAGTCGTAAGGATGCGCTCGCGATAGCCGGCGAGGATGGCGAAGATCCGTTCGAGGGGTTTGCGGGAGGACGCGAAGGCAGGATCGACGACCATGGGGCGGAGAAGTTGTGCATATTGCTCGAGCACGGCGCGAAGCAGGGCTTCCTTGCTGTCGAAGAAGTGATAGAAGCTGCCGGAGTTGACCTGGGCGTGGGCGAGGAGTTCGGCCATGCTGGTACCGGCAAAGCCGCGCTCCCAGAAGAGAAAGCGGGCGGAGTCGATCAGGCGATCGCGTGTGCTTGACGATTTTTGTTGTGCCGTCATCTTTTTGTTCTTGACAGAGAGAATACTGCTTGCCAATATCTTACTTGAATGATCAACTAACTTCCATGAAAATACAGATCGTATTCCTTGCCGCCGTATTGCTGACTCTTGTTCCCGCGCATTATGTAGCCGGGCAAAGCGCTTCCGCAACGGCTGTCGCCGAGGCTCCTCGTCAACTTGTGATTGAGGTAGAGGTGCCGGCTCCTGTCCCGGAGGTGTGGAAGGCTTTCTCCACCAGCGAGGGATTGAGCACGTGGCTCTTTCCGAATGCGACGGTCGATCTGCGCCCGGGTGGAGACTGGCTGGTGCATTTTCCCGGCGGAAGCACAGGAGGCGGAACAATCGTGAGCTTCGTTCCGGAAAAAGAAATCGTCATAGCCGCTCTAGCACCGGACAAATTTCCGAACGTCAGGGCCACTCGCACGCGCGCAGTATTCCAATTTGAGCCGCGCGGCAACTCAACAGTCGTCAGGCTGACCCAGACCGGTTGGCAAAGTGGCGAGGAGTGGACGCGAGCCTATGAATACCTGGCTGCGGGGAATGCGCAGTTGCTGGCGTCGCTGCACAGGCGCTTTGTCGATGGCCCGGTGGACTGGGAAAAGGTGATGGATAACTCGAAAACAAAGACGAACTAGGAGGTCAATTGTGGATTTTCACAAGCTGAATTTCTGGGCCATTCTTGTGGCTGCACTCTCCGCGTTCCTCATCGGAGGCCTCTGGTATTCGCCTGTCTTGCTTGGCGGAGCCTGAAAGAATGTGAATGGATTTGGATCCGATGCACAAGGGGCTGGCCCCAGAGTATTTGTCGTTGCTTTCGTACTGAGCCTTGTGATGGCAGTGAATCTCGCGATGTTTCTCAATGACCCAAAGACCAACCTGGCGTGGGGAGCGACAGCCGGCTTTCTGGCCGGCTTCGGATGGGTCGCTATGGGAATCGGCATCGTTGCGCTCTTCGAGAGGAGATCGCTCAAGTACGTGCTCATCAACGGCGGCTATTTAACAGTCGCGTTGACCACAATGGGCGCAATTCTCGGAGCTTGGCGCTAACGCGCGGGTGACCGCTGCAAACTCCTGATTGCACGGGCGCGTGTTCCGTATTCCTGTTTGACATCTCGCGCATACTATTTTAGGCTAGGCTTGTTTGGAATATGCCTATGACAAGCCTGAAGAAGAATGAGCAGCGGGACCTGTTTCGCGGCGCGCTGGAAATGATGGTTCTCGGTTCGCTGATGCGTGAGCCCATGCATGGCTACGCGCTGGTGCAACACATCAAGCAGCGGTCCAACGACCTTCTTCAGGTTGAAGAAGGCTCACTCTATCCCGCATTGCAACGATTGCTGAGGGAAGGCCTGGTAAAGGCTGAGTGGGAAATCTCTGCCTCCAAGCGCCGGGTGCGCACCTATCGAATTACTCCAAAAGGGAAGAAACACCTTGAGCGCGAGGTGTTCAGTTTTGAACAGATGCTCGAAGGAATTACACGGGTTCTTGCGCCGTCTGAGTCCTAGGAGAAAAGCATGACGTGGATCAAACAACTGTTCACGCGCCGCAGGATCTATGACGATCTGGGCGAGGAGATTCAGCAGCACCTCGACGAGAAGACCGAGGCGCTGGTGGCCGAGGGTATGACCCGGGAACAGGCGGCGCGTGCGGCGAGACGGGAGTTTGGCAATATCACGCACATCGAGGAGCGAGGCCGGGAGGCGTGGATGTGGCCCCTGGCGGAGAGCCTGTTGGCGGACGTGAAGTTCGCCCTCCGCCAACTTGCGAAGAACGCCGGTTTCGCTGCCACCGCCATCGCCACGCTTGCACTGGGCATTGGCGCCACTACGGCCATCTTCAGCCTCGTCAATGCTGTTCTGCTTCAGCCGCTGCCATTTCCTGAATCTGACCGGCTGATGTGGATCAGCCAGCAGGACCATTCTTTGCCTGGCATTGCATCCGAGGCTCTCAGTTATCCCGACTACTTTGACTGGCGCGCGCAGAATCACACCTTGAGCGGGCTGGCATCGTATGCTGGCGGTGGCATCACCTTGGAAACTGCGGGTCAGTTTCTGCGGTTCGATGCGCAGACTGTCTCGGCAAACTTCTTTGACGTGCTGGGCACCGCGCCACTTCTGGGTCGGGATTTTCGCTGGGACGACGAGAAGGCCGGCAATCACGCGGTGATGCTGAGCTATGCACTCTGGCAGTCGCAGTTCGGCTCAGCAAAAGATGTCGTCGGCACATCAATCCGGATGGACGGCCAAAACTACGTCGTGGCGGGAGTGATGCCGAAGGGATTCCGGTATCCGCTCGAGGGTTCTGCGCCGGCTCTATGGAAATCGATTGCAGACGATGCTGACGGAAAGGAACCAAAGACGGGGCAGCGCGGTTTCGATGTCCTTGGTGTGATTGGGCGGCTGAAACCAGGGGTGACAGCAGAACAGGCGAAGGCCGACCTGAGCGTGATCGCGGGAAATCTTGCCCGGCTCTATCCAGACAACAACAAGCAATATACCTCGGCTCTTGTCGAACCGGAACTCGAGCACCTGACAGGTGACACGAGGCCGGCGCTTCGCGTGCTGTTCGGCGCGGTCACGCTGGTGCTGTTGATCGTATGCGCGAATGTAGCGGGGTTGTTGCTTGCGCGAGGCTCGCGCCGCAATGCGGAGTTCGCACTGCGCGCAGCGATTGGCGCAAGTCGTGCAGTCATCATCCGTCAACTGCTCGTTGAGGCAGTCACGCTATCATTTTTTGGCGGAGCGGCTGGCGTGGCGCTGGCGGCCGGCCTGGTGCACGCAATCCTGAAGCTCATGCCCCTCGATATTCCACGGATGCAGGGAGCAAGTGTCGAGGGCGGCGTGCTCGTCTTCGTTCTGGCCGTGTCGCTGGTTTCGGGGCTGTTGTTTGGCGTGTTTCCTGCCTGGCGGATGTCACGTTCGGAACCGGCCCGCGCGTTGCGTGAAGGATCGCGCGCTCTATCTGCAAGCGGTGGGCAGCAACGCATTCAAAACATCCTGGTCGTCGTGCAAACAGCGATTGGGATGGTTTTGCTGATCGGGTCCGGCCTGTTAATGCGAAGCTTCATTCACATTTTGAATGTCGATCCTGGCTTCGAAGCAAAGCACGTTTTGACGAGCCGCATCGGAGTGTCGTTTGAAAAGCTGAAGCATGACGAGCATTTCCTCTTCTATCAGCAATTGCTTACGCGCATCTCCGCATTGCCGCGAGTGCAATCGGCGTCGGCGGGATGGCCGCTGCCAATGAGCGATAACTCTGCCAGCGTTTCGTTCAATATCGAAGGTCAACCCGTGGCGAAGGGAGATGAGCCAACGGAATCGCTGGGAATTGCGATGCCGGCTTACTTCTCCGCGATGCACATCCCGCTTGTCGCAGGGCGCGACTTCAGTGATCGGGATGGCGTGGCTGGACCGCCAACCATCATCATCAATCAGGCGTTCGCGAAGAAATATTTTTCAAGAGTCAATCCGATTGGCCAGCACATCCAGGTGCGCGTTGGCGACGATGTCTTCGAGCATCCCATGCGCGAGGTAGTGGGAGTGGTCGGCGATATCAAGCGCAAGGGGCTCACCGCGGACGTGGATCCCCAGTACTACCTGCCTTACGCGCAATCAATCATTACGAATCCATACCTGGTTGTGCGCACTATTGGAGACCCATCATCCATGGAAGGCGCGATCAATGCAGCCATCCACGATTTCGACAAGAGCGTGCCCGTTTACCAGGTCGCGCCGATGGACGACTACCTCTCGAAATCGGCGGCGCAGCCGCGCTTTCAGGCATTGCTCTTGACTGGCTTCGCGGGGATTGCGCTGGTTCTTGTGGCGATTGGGCTGTATGGCTTGCTTTCGTATATGGTCGTGCAGCGCACGCTCGAGATCGGATTGCGGATGGCACTCGGCGCGCAGAGATCCGATGTACTCGGCATGATTGTGCGGCGTGGCCTGACACTGGCTTTGATTGGGGTGGGCACAGGGCTTGCTGTTTCGACGATGATCACGCGGCTGATGTCGGGAATGCTGTTTCACACTCGACCGACAGATCCAGTGACGTTTGCTCTAACCGCAGTCCTGCTTATAGTGGTGGGCATTGCGGCAAGCAGCGTGCCTGCCTACCGCGCGGCCCGTCTCGATCCGATGAAGACGCTGCGAGAGCAGTAGCTGCATACCAGACACGCCAGGGGAGAACGGTGCCGACCACGAGCGTCGCTACACGGGCGCGAGAGCGTCAACCACAGGGACTCCGGGGGGCGGGGTGAAGTGGAAGGTTGCCGGCGGGATGGGAGCGTTGGGCTGTTCGCCTGTGAATGTGAAGTGGGTGTCGGCGCCGTCGGTCTCCTGAATGTCGATGGCGGTGATGACCCCTGCGGCGGTGACGGTGAGGGTGAGTCGCTGCACGCGCTGTTCCTGACCGTGGGGGACGCCGGCTAGTGCGAAGGCGCCGTTGGCCACGGGCGTGACGGTGAGGTGGTCGATTTCCTTTTCAAGCTGAGTGTGGCCGAGAAGGAAGCGCAGGGGAGAACGGAAATCGTCGAGTTGCTTGGCGGCCATGCGCTGCACCTGCGGGTCGCCATTGGTGTAGAACCAGGCAAACTTGCCGTCGAGGAGGAAGAGTTTTCCGGAGGGATGGGAGTAGTCCCAGCGCATGCGCCCGGGCTTGAGGAGTGACAAAGTTCCGCTTTCGGACCGGGAGCGGCCGAGGCCTGTGTAGTCTTCAGTGAATTGGGCTTTGAGGGAGTGGAGTTGGTTGTAATGGCGATCGACGCGCTGGGCGAGGTCGTGGGCGGTGGGTTGCTGGGCTTCGATTTTAGGTGAAGAGAATAGGAGCGCAAGCAGGACCAGAAGGGAGATCACGGCACACCTTAGCCTCATGGCCGCGCGATTGTTCGCTGAAAAGACAACCGCAGGTTCCTCCGCGCGCTCCGCTTGGTCGGAATGACAGTGGATTTGATTTGCCGAGGTCGACGATATTTGCGTCATTGCACCATCTGGGTGCAGTTGGTGCCGCCGGAAGGATCCATCTTGATGGGGCCGCCCGATTCAACGCAGAAGCCGCGGTCGCCGGTTTTGCCGGGGGTAGCGGGCACGGCGGTAAGGACATAGCCGGTGACGCGGTCGGTGTTATTGACGGTCACCTTGGTGCAGTTGGTGATGTTGAAGATGTAGCCGTCCTTGATGCCGGTGGTGAGCTGGCCGCTGATGAGCTGCGCTGAGGTGGGGCTGGGTGGTCCGGCAGTGGATTCTCCAGCGAGTGCCTGCAGCGTGCAGGCAAATCCGTTGACCGGGTAGTTCGTGGCGTACATCGATTGCGCCTGCTCGATGGTTTGTAGCGATTTTTGCGCGGAGACTTCGTCCGTGTGTTTCCGAATGGTGTTCGCAGTTGGAATGGCGATGAGCATCAGGATGACGATGATGGAGATGACGATGAGCAGTTCCATCAGCGTGAAGCCGGAAGACTTTGCGCGGATGCGCGCACTGCGCGGTGAGACGAAAATCCGATACGTACAAGTCATGTGAACCCCATGCCCTCTGGCAGGCAGCCGGACGCACCACCGCCCACGAGAAAATCCTACAACTTACAGACGCGGAAGGGAAATGGAACGCTCAAAAACAGTGAACAGTGAACAGTGGTCAGCGGCGGTGCTTGACTTCGCGTCAGTTTGCATTTTAGTAGATGTTCGAATGCTAACCGCGAATGATTGCAGCTCCGATGAATCAAAACTGATCACTGTTCACTGACCACTGTTCACTGCCTTTAGCACACCAGGCGATCGCGGTTAAGCTTGACGCCGGTCAGGCGGCCTAGAAGCGTTACGGCGATGCGGTCAGGGACGAAGAGACGCTGGGCCATAGCCTGGATTTGTTCCGCGGTGACGGCTTCAATGCGAACAATGACTTCGTCGGCGGTGAAGAACTGGTGGAAGTACATCTCCTGCCGCGCGAGGTTGGCCATGCGCGAGTTGGAGCTTTCGAGACCCATCAGGATGTTGCCCTTGAGCTGATCCTTGGCGCGGGTAAGTTCTTCGTCGGTGAGTGGGACTTCCTTAAGGTTGCGGAACTCGGCGAGGACAAGGTCGATGACTTCGAGAGCCTTGCCGGCGGATGTGCCGGCGTAGACGCAGAGGGAACCGGTGTCGCTGTAGGGGCTCAGGTCAGAGTAGATGGCATAGGCCAATCCACGCTCTTCACGGATTGTCTGGAAGAGGCGGGAACTCATGCCGCTACCGAGTATGGTGTTCAGGATCAGCGTGGCATAGCGATTGTCATCGGTAATCGGTGGCGCGGGCACGCCCATGCAGAGCTGGACCTGCTCGAGGGATTTCTTGTTCTGGAGCAGGATGCGCGCGGTGGCCAGAGGGGCCTGCATCTCGTGTGCGGCTTCGCCGGGTGGCAGGAGGGCGAACTTGTCGGTAACGGCCTGGACGAACTGGTCGTGCTCAAGGTCGCCGGCTGCAGAGAAGACCATGTTGCCGCCGCGGAAGCTGCCCGTGTGGTAGTTGATGAGCTTCTGCTGATCGAGGCGTCCGACGGTCTGGGTGGTGCCGAGGATCGGTTTGCCGAGGGGATGGTCTTTCCAGAAATTCTGCGTAAAGAGTTCATGGACGAGGACGTCGGGATTGTCTTCGTCGATCTTGATTTCTTCGAGAATGACGCCGCGCTCGCGCTCGATTTCGGTAGAGGCGAAGACGGGATTGAGAACGAGGTCGGCGAGAACGTCAAGCGCGATAGGAACGTGGTCAGCGAGAGATTTGACGTTGAAGCAGATAGTCTCTTTTCCGGTAAAAGCGTCAAGGTTGCCGCCGATGGAGTCCATTTCGCGGGCGATGTTCAGTGCGGACCGGGAACGGGTGCCTTTGAAGACCATGTGTTCCACGAAGTGGGAGATGCCGTTGATTTCGGCG
Source organism: uncultured Acidobacteriaceae bacterium (assembly GCA_963838295.1). Lineage (GTDB taxonomy): Bacteria > Acidobacteriota > Terriglobia > Terriglobales > Acidobacteriaceae > Telmatobacter. The sequence continues at coordinate 119,866 of CAWIQS010000013.1, read as the reverse complement.
GATTCGCACCGGGAACCGGATTTGATCCAGACTCCCATGGCCACGGAGCGGAGATGTTCCATGCGCTCGGTGAGAACAATAAGGCCGTTCGGCAATACCGTACGGCGAAGGTTACGCTGATTTGTCATGGTCACTCGATCGACTTCGATTGTAGGCGAAGCGTGTGCAGACAGCTGTCCGTTCGCCATCTGTGTTCGAACACAAAAATTAGCAATTTACCGGGAAGATCGCGGGAGGCTGCAAGGGATCTAGAAATGCTCTATGCTGGGCCCAGCCGTGACCGCAAACTCCCAATTCATCCCATTAGACGCCAAGAACAGGCTCGGTGGAAGCCTGCGAAGTTTATTTGGCCTGAATGCGGCGGAGCTTTCCGACTCGATGGCAAGCCTGGGGGAGCCGAAATGGCGCGGAAAGCAGTTGGCAGAGGCGATCTATCGCCAACGGATTGTTGATGTTGAGGGAATTTCGACGCTCTCGAAAGCCTTGCGGCAAAAACTTGACCATGAAGGCTGGCAGGTGGGACGTCCGCGAATTGTGCAGGTTTTCACCTCGGTGGATGGGACGGAGCGGTACCTAGTGCAGGAGTCCGATGGCCTGACCGTGGAAACGGTGTGGATGCCGGAGGGAGATGGCGGCGAGGCGGGGGATGGGAGCGAGGCGGACGCCCCCAAAACGGATCCTTCGGCTGCGCCCGCGCCGCGGGCTTCGCTCAGGAGGGCGACGATCTGCGTTTCAAGCCAGGTAGGCTGCGCGGTGAACTGCCAATTTTGCCTGACGGCGAAGCTGGGACTGCAGCGGAACCTCACGGTGGGCGAGATTGCAGGGCAGGTTGTTGCTGCGCTGGACAGGCATGGCGTTGAGGTGGGCAAAGAGCGCGTAAACTTGGTCTTCATGGGGATGGGCGAACCGTTTTTGAACTACGACAATTTCATGGGCGCGGTACGGCTGCTGGTGGAGGAGGTTGGACTGAGCCCGCAGCGCATGACCGTATCGACCTCAGGGATTGTGCCGGGTATCAAGCGCTTTGCCGAAGAGGCGCCGGAAGTGCGTCCCAAACTGGCCATCAGTTTGAATGCACCGAATGACGAAATCCGCAGCGAGGTGATGCCGATCAATCGCAAGTGGCCGATCGAAGCAGTGATGGATGCGGTCAAAGCTGTACGGCTGCGTTCGAGGGAGCGAATCACGTTTGAGTATGTGCTGCTGGGCGGCGTAACGGATCAGCCGGAACACGCGGCCGAGGTGGCGCGGCTGGTGCGGCGCACGGGCCTGCCGGCAAAGGTGAACCTGATTGCATGGAATCCGGGCCCGGGAATTGCCTATACGACGCCGCAGCCTGGTGCGGTGGAAACATTTCGGCGCGCGTTGAGTGCGGGGGGCGTGCCCGTATATCTGCGGCGTCCGCGCGGACGCGATATTTATGCGGCGTGCGGTCAGCTGAAGCGGACCGTGGAAGGGTGAGGGGATTTTTGGATTCCTGCGCAGCGGCGATCTCGCTTGACCGGTGATTCGAGCAGGTCTCGAATTTCAAGGGAATTCTCAGGCCTGCAAGTTCGCTGAGCGCATTTGCGGGATTTTGCACTCGGCGAGGTTGCTTCCAGTTGCTCCCAGGGGCTGAGGATCTCTTTTGCCTATTCCCGCGCGCTCCCCATCTCACCGCAGCTTCGCATACTCTGCCCTGGCTTGCCTGAGTACAGGAAGATCGTGGTCGGCAGTTTTCCATAACGCCAGGAACTTCTCGTAGGCGGCCTTGGCTTGAGGGCCGTCGCCGGCAAGCGCATAGCCGCGTGCCATGCCTAAATAAGCCAGCGCATAGTACTGTCCCCAGTACGGATGAAGCCATGTGGCTCCCCAACTGGCACCCTCATGGTCTGTGATCTTCCGGAATTCCACCGCCGCTTCTGTGCCTCTTTTCATGGACAAATGAATCAGCCCGCGCACGTAAACCGCATCGGGATAAGCACGCTCGTACGGCGAGGCGGATGCCAGCAGCTCGATGCCCTTGGCCGGTTCATTGCGGTGGAGCGCGATCATCGCCTGAATTTCGGGCAGCTGCACAGCGTTCCAGATTATTGCATTGGGTGAGAGTCTCGACGTTTCCGCAGCGAGCTTTTCAGCTTCGGACGTTTCGCCGCACATTGCAAGCGCCAGGGCCGGACCCCCCAGCCGGCGCGAAGTTTGACAATTACCGGCCAATGCATCGGCACGCGCGTCCGCTTGCTCGAAATCGTCAGCGACGTATCGAAGCCCCTGCTTTCTTGCCGTCTCCGCAGCGCGTTGATATTCCTTACTGGATTCACGTCGTTGCCCATGCATGTTCAGGTAGGCAGCCTGCAGGCCGAAGCTGATGTACTCTTCGGGGTGGCCCGAAAACCACTGAACCTCCCGGGCAATCGACGGATGATCGTCGTGGAGATACGCCAACTCAAGAAAGCGCTGATGAATTCTAGGACCATCGATTCCATTCGTCCGTACGCTGATTGCCACTGCATCAGCTTCGGGCAGCCGATTCAGGCACATCAAGGCGTCCATTTGACGGCGCCAGGGCGGCTCCACATGGGATTCAAGGCGAGCGGCTTCCTGGCCTTCCTTCAGTCCATCCTCAAATCTCCCCATGTCCATGTACGTAACACTTAGTTGGTTGTGGGTGTCCCATCTGCGAGGATAGTTGCGGGCAGATAATTGCCACGCGTCAATTTCTTTATCGAACTCACCGGTGAACCTGTAATGGTAGGCTGTGAGATCGGTCCGCTCTCTCTCGGATACGCGATCGACGAGAGCGAAAGCTCGCTTCGCATTTTCGGCACCGCGCTCCATGTCGCCGATCTGTTCATACGCGACGCCCCGGAGATAGTAGGCCATGGCAAAGTTCGGATCAATCGCGATCGCCCGCTCGAATAAAGGAATCGCCGCTCGAAAGTGACCCTGGCCCATGATGGAAAGGCCCGAAGTGTAATTCTGAAGAGCCTCCAGCGAAGAAGTGGTGGCCTGTTCCAATGGAATGTCGTGCGCGCGTATCGTGCTGATCGATTCGCCGACACGGGAACGGAAGTTGCTGGCGATCAGGGTAAGAGCGTCGAGCACGTCTTCTTTTCGGGCTGCCTGCACCTGCTCTTCATCGAGGGTTTCGCCATTGCGGCAATTGATGGCTTTCAGCCCTAGAACATACTTGGTCCCGAGGTTTGCGATCGAGCCTTCCAGGGCGGCGGCACTTGCGGTGCGCTCGCAGATCTCGCGGGCAATCTGAGGGGTCAGGGGAGTATCGGCCGGCTTGTCCATGAAGCGAAGGGTCTGCTGGATACGTTCGTCGGAGATCATGCTCAGGAAGGGCGATTGTGCCAATTGCACAGCCAGACCTTGACGCAATGTGCCATCAAAGACCGTGTCTCCGGTCGAATTCGTGAAGTCGGCGAGCACGACGGTGTCTTTTGGAGTAAGCACTTGTGCGCGATGAAGGAAAAGTTTCCAGGCGCCGGCCACCACCACGACGAGAAGGATAGCCGCGGCGGCGATCCAGGCCCAGGGCCTGGTTTCTTCCACCAGAACTTCCACGTTGGAATGGCTCGCGGCGACGATATTGACTTCCCGGTCTGGCACCAGCTGTACGTCTTCCGCAAACCGATAGCCGCGTCCAGGGACGGTGACGATGTACTTGTCCTGAGAGTTGTCGCCGAGTGCCTTGCGCAGAAGGAAGATGTTGCGGCTAAGATTAGCCTCTTCGACGAACGTGTCAGGCCAGACAGTCTTCATCAGGTCGTCTTTGGTAACGACCTGGTTGTTGTGGCGGATAAGAACCAGCAGGACCTGAAAAGCCTTCGGTGCGATGAGGACATTTTCGTCTTCGCGCAGCAGCAGTTCCTTGTCCGGATCGAGACGGAATGGACCGAACTCGTAGAGTTGCCGGGGCTTCGAGTCTACGCTTGCGTCCATGCGAAAGCACCTCGTTCCGGCTCCATCCCCTGACGCCCAACAAAAACAAAAGCGTGGATGGCTCGATCAGCACCTGAAGTTCGTTATTCCATGCTGTTCGGCCCAAATCTGGAGAATGGGCTGTGGGGAGACAACTCCGGGTCTTGCAGTAGAGACGGATTTTAGCATGATTTCCCTGTGACTCAAGCACGAGGACTCGCTCCGCGCAGTGCGCTGAAATCCCCTTGTTTCTGCCGCTTAGCACGAGACCGAGAAATCATCAGAAATAATCATCGCGCTCCAAAGGACTTACCAACGCGATTCCGGCAATCTGCCATCATGCTTTCCGGCAAGCGGTTCGCGCGGGGACACAAAGGCAGGAGCGATGGCAAAGCGCACCAGGATCACAGTCGAAACCGATTCGCTTCTGGTTCTTCGAGGGCGAAAGTCGCTATGGGCCTTGTGCCCGCAGTGCGGTGCGGAGGCGGAGATGATCCCGCTGAGTGATGTTGGTGTGATTTCGAACCTGGAGCAAACGGAGGTTCAGGCATGGATGGAGTCGCCAGACCTGCACCACACGAAGACGCCTGGCGGCGCCGATCTCATTTGCCTCAACTCCATGCTCAAGCGGGTCCGGATGAATAGGCACGGAGGGACCGGCTCTCGGCTGATCTAACTGCAACAGAAACTCAATCAACCCCAAGGAGAGAATATGAAACTCACTAATTCACCAAAGGCAATTACCATGGTCGCGGTTTTCGCGCTGGCCCTGTCCGCAGGACCCGCCGCAAAAGCCGCCGATAGCGGCTGCTCGAACGCAACCCTGAAGGGTGCGTACGCAGACCAGGACACGGGAACCATTGTAGGAGTGGGACCGTTTGCCGGGGTCAACGTGGATACCTTCAACGGAAAAGGAAAGATCACGATTAGCGGTGTGTCCAGCCTGAACGGCAGCGTTTCCGCTGGAGTGGAAACTGGCACTTACCAGGTGAATGCTGATTGCACCGGTACCTATACGGTCACGGGTGGAGGTATAACAGTTGACGCCTTCTTCGTGGTCGATGAGACCGGAAAAGAACTTCAGATCGTCATCACTGACCCGGGTACCGTGATCAACTGCATCGCACGGAAGCAGTCTTCAGAGCACAACGACTAAAGGCAATGGTCTGTCCCCAATCTAGATCGGGCCGGATTGTTGCGATCTGGCCCTTTCGTTCATTTGGCGCCAAGAAGACTCAGTTGCTGGGACCATCAGCGCCAATATAGCTATCAATGGATGCATTCAAGGCAACGCCGGTCAGCCGATTAAAACGCGGTCTTCGCCGGTTGGGCTGCGGGAGCGGCAGGTGCTTTGCGGCCCGCATCCAGATGGTCGAAATTGAGGGCGGCATTCAGGACGAACATGAAGCTGCCTTGCGTCTCCTGTCGCCACATCGGATTGTTTGCGAACAGCACGATGTGGCCGCGCCCTGAGGGCACATCGACAATCGCGGGAGCGCCTGCCAATTCCGAGCCTCCCGCAAGCATGCCGCTGATCCACAAGTTCTTTTCGTCGGAGAAGCGCAGGATGACGCGCGGATACAGCGAAGGGGGCGGAAGTTCGCTGCTGAAGAAGACGCGGTTTTGAGGGTCCACATACAATTCCTGTTCCGCGCGGCTTCGCTCGGGTTCGGCCTCGGGCGTGGTCCAATTGCGGCCTTGTGGGATGTCGGGATCGGTCGCGGAACCGCGCCCGCTTGGACGCGAAGCCTCTGTCGGAGGACGGCCCTCTCCCGTGAGAGAGACTTTGAAGACCGGCGCCTGGTTGAAATAAACGCCGACGGTTTCATCGTAGCCATAGGCGATTGGGCTTTTGGCGTCCTCAACCTTGGCGCGGAGGATCGATCCGCGCGCCTGCAACTGGTGAGTGTCCGCAATAGTGACCGAATCAGTCAAGCCCAGATCGACGGGGAGGTGGACACTGGAGCCGACGGCGAGAAAGAGTCCACCCTCTTCGACGAATTGCTTCAAGTGAGCGACGCCTTCAAATCCCAACCCGCCGCGTATGTCGGGAGACTCGTCAATGCCTCCCCAGTTTGGTGTGACGTCGGATTTTTGCCAGGGAATAGGGCCAGCATCGGTGCCATCGGGCAGGATGCGCTTCGGAATGCCCGCAAGCAATTTACGCAAGTCGGAAAAAGTAGGCGGAAAAAGAATGACGTCGAATTTGTCGCGCAGGTTCGGCGTTGTGCGCACGGCGGTGTCGGAGATGTACGTATACGGAACGCCGGTTGATTCGAGAGCCAGTCGAAACCAGCCTTCATTTTGGGTGCTCGTCCAGGTGTGCAGCAGGGCGATGCGTGGCGCCGCCAGCGCGTGGCGTGCGACCGATGGTTCTGTGGCGGCGCTCATGACCTGGATGCCCAGATCACTCGCGGCCTTTTGCAAATCCGCTTCAAGACCGGCCGGGTTGCCATCGGTCGGGATCAGGAAGGATCCAGCGACGAATTTTTTATCCGCGAAATCGAATGGCTCTTCAGCCGCGAAGATCTTTGCGTCTTTCAAGCGAAAGCGCAGAGCCGCAAGATTCGGTTCGGCGTTGGCTTGAATGATGTAGCACTTTGCGGCCGGAGATTTGCCCTTGATGGCAGCCGCCGCGGCGATGCCGCCATTCAGATTGCGCGCTGGAGTGTCGATCATGGTCATGGGCGCTTTCAGGATTGCTGCGTCGGTAATCCGCAGAGTGCTGACGTTGCGCAGCGGCCCGAGCGTCCAGCCGGTGTCATCGTATGGGCGCGGATCAGCCGTCGAATAGTACTGGGTATCGAGAAGCATGTCGGCCATCCGGCTGTACGGCTGATCCATGCGGATGATGTAGCTGCCCTTCGGAACTTTGATAATTTTAGGTTCCGGCTTTTTGGTGTCTGCGTTTTTTGCGGGGCTGCTTTCGCCTTCCGGTTTGTCGGTCGCGGGCTTTTCTTCTTTCGAATCTCCTTCGGCGGCTTTCCTGGGTGCGGGTGTCGGCTTCACTTCCAAATCCTGATCGAGCCGCTGCACTTCGGCGCCCTGATTTTGCAGGAGACCGGCGAGCTGCGCGGCGAGCGCCGGCCGCTTCCCGTCATTCAGAATCGCCCATGCCGCAGGGCCTTCGGTGTTCGCCTTGGCAACGGATCGCTTGCTCTTGAGATAGAAGTTGCTGAGAAACTCCTGCGGATGCTGGGCCATGTAATCAAGCCCCAGGAGCAAGCCGCTCTCTTCAAGATTGGTGTTATTGCGCAAAGACCACTTCACTTTCGGCAGGGGCGGGTTGGGACGGTACCACGTGCGGGATGTTTCCGATGGCCGCAAGGTGCGCTCGGTGGTTTCGGGATACAAGTTGCCGAAGGTCTCGTAGAAGCGCCCGATGGAGTTGTGGCCGTTCGCTACATAGAACATGTAGTTCGGAGCCCAGCCATCGTAGAAGCCGTGGGTCCAAACCCCGACAACGCCCTTCTCGGTCAGTTGCTCGATCTCGTTATACGCCATCTTCTGCCACTCGCTTACAACGATGGGGTCGAGCCACGCGTTGTAGGGGCCGGTGCCGGTAGAGATGTACAAATAGGGCTCGGATTCGTGCAGGTCGTGAAGCACCTGCGGATGCCACTCAAGAAAATTCTTCATCATCACTTGCGACAGCTTGAGGCCCATGCCAATCGAGTCGCGATTGTTGTCGTGTTGCACATAGTGTCCCCAATAGACGAGGTCGGGCTGCGGCCTGGTGGGGTATGCCTTGCGGTAGTTGGTCCAATCAACCATGCGGTCGTGTCCGTCCACTTCAACAATGGGAGTGATCAGAAAGACCATATTCTTCCGGATATTCTGAATCATCGGCGTATCTTCGACGGCCAGTCGGTAGGCCAGTTCCATCAGCATTTCGGGCGAGCCGGATTCGGGTGAGTGAATGGATCCGGAAGCCCAGTAGAAGGGCTTGCCGGTGGAGATCAGTTGCTGCGCATCAGCTTCGGAAATCTTGCGCGGGTCGGCGAGCCTGGCGGTGATCTGCTTGAGTTGGTCGAGCTGCGCGATGTTTGCCTCGTCGCTCACCGCAACCAGCACGAAGTCGCGGCCCTCTTCCGTTTGTCCGACTCTGAAAACCTTCACGCGCGGCGATGCCTTGGCCAGTTCGTCGTAGTAGCGGTAAATGTCCTTCGAGTAGGTGAGAACGTCGGGAGCGCCGATGATGTGACCGAGAACTTTCTCGGGCGTAGGAACAGTGGCAGAAGCCGGAAGATGATCGACGAGATTCGTCAGAAAGATGGGTTCGGTCGTGTCCTCCAGAATTTTCTTGGTGTAGCCCTCATCGTTTGTGGAACTGCTTTGAGCATTCGTTGAAATTGCCGTAAGGCTCAGCAGCAACGCTGTGCCGGCTGCACACCAAAGCCGCGAAGACAAGCTCCGCGCGATCCTCGAAAACATAATCTGGAAATTGGGCCGATTCATCCTGGGTTTCTCCTGCCTTTGTCCTGGTTCCAGAACAAGGTCCTATACGGGGATTCACGAAGCGTTCTCCGGCAATGTTGCGGGCTAAAGCGTCTGGCCTCTCGACGGTACCAGAACAACAAAGAGAACGGTACCGCGAAAAGAGTGGGGAAGTGTCCTCAATTTCGCAGCTTCAGAAGTCGACCAGCAAATCGAATGCACGAATCATATCCACTGGACGGCGGGGAAAGGAAGAAATTCTACATAGGAGAAGAGAGCTTGACATTTACGTGTACTATGCGTAATAGTACACACGTGATCCCGTTCCGAGTGCAATTCCGCGCAGGCCTATCGCTGTTTGAGCAGGTTGTTTATGCCTCAAAGAAAGCCATGGTTGCCGGACAGCTTCGCCCGGGCGACACATTTCCATCGGTGAGGGCGCTGAGCAAGGAACTCAAGATCAATCCCAACACAGCGGCGAAGATTGTGGCACACCTTGTCAATGAAGGATTGCTGGAGACACGGCCCGGCGTAGGCACGGTGGTTGCCGTGCTTCCTGATTCCACCCGTAAGGAGCGCACGCAGTTGCTGGGGCAGGAGATCGAAGAGGTTGTCGTGGAGGCCAAGCGATTAGGAATTGGCCTCGACGAGATGCTCGATTCCATAGCGAATCACTGGAAGCGCCTTACGCAAGAGGATACGACCGGTAACAAGCCTAATGATGGAGGCCGCAGGGAACGATGAAACTCGCCATCCGCACAGAAAAGCTGTCACGCAGATTCGGAAAGACAGTGGCTGTAGACAGTGTCGACCTTGAAGTACCGGAAGGCGCAATCTACGCGCTGGTCGGCGCGAACGGCGCAGGAAAGACAACGATCATCAAGATGCTGATGAATATCTTCAGGCCGAGTGACGGGCACGCGGAAGTCCTTGGAACCGATGCTTCGCACCTGGCGGGCAAAGGCTTTACCCGAATCGGATACGTGTCAGAGAACCAGGAAATGCCCGAGTGGATGACAACAGGCGGCATGCTCAGCTACTACAGATCCTTCTATCCGGAGTGGGATCCTGCGCTCGAAGAGCAACTGGTGCGCCAAGGGTCCGCACTCGGGCGTCGGCCGAACAGCAGCCTCGATGGGATTAAGAGTATGCTTTTTGATTGCAGATTTCGTCTACTCGCGCGCGGTATTTGGTGAAATGGAGTTGCGTGTTACGGTGGATCCTCATTCCGGTGATCCTGTCCATAATGGCATTCCCATCATGGGCAGCGAAGCGAATGACGGTCGTGCAGCTCGAGCAGATGCTAGGCGCGGAGAGGGCCGCGCACAAGTCGGATATTGAGATCGCGCGAAGGATCAGTGACGTAGAACTGTCAGAACGACTTACCGATTTAGCGCTCGGCCAATTGAGCAAGCAATTCGCGAGCGGCTCCCAACCGGCGATGGCATTGCTTTTGCTGGCAGACAGGTCGGCCTTTCTAGATCCGCCTGCGAACGAATTACCCGCCATGCACACGCCTGACGCGGCCACGCAACAGCATTTGCTGGTGGCTGCGAGAAGGTTCGCGGTTGAGACGTTACCGAATTTACCCAACCTTCTCGCTACGCGAATCACCTTCAGCTTCGACGACAGTCCCCAGGAAGTGACGAAGGGAGGTTATCTCCAGCGAATCGGGCTGCATTTGATTGGTTCATCCAAAGCAGAGGTTTCCGTTCGGAACGAGAAGGAGAATCCATCGACACGCACCGTGGCCGCATCATCGTCAGAGCAAGGCGGACTCATGACCTGGGGCGAGTTCGGCTCCACGCTCCTTATCATTCTGAGCGATTCAAGTAAAGGAAAGACGACGTGGAGTCACTGGGAACACACTCCTACGGGTGTGGTGGCAGTGTTTCATTATGAGGTCCCCAAGACCGCGTCCCACTATGAAATCGATACTCCCGTTGAACAAATGGAGCCCAACCCTGGTTCAAATCGGTGGGCTCGCGCCGGGGGTGCGACTGCGACGATTAAGACCGCCATGGTTCGTAGCAAACCAGGCTATCAAGGATCCCTGTGGATCGATCCAGCTTCGGGGACAATCCTTCGCGTGACGCTAGTGGCCGATTTGAAGGGGAATTCGACCATTGAACGTGGCGCTGTTCTCGTGGACTATGGCCCGGTTCCAATTGCAGACAGAACGGTGATATGCCCGGTGCGAAGTCTGGCGCTTTCTTCTGCGCCGGCCACGGTCAACGCAACTTTAAAGGGCGCCGCGACAGAATGGTTGAATGAGAACCTGTTCACCAGCTATCACATGTTCGCTTCTACGTCGAGGATTCTCGACGAGCAGGCGACGGCATCAATATTGTCGACGCCACCGATTACGGCAAGCGCGCACCAAGACCAGCCTTCGCCCGTTGCCGAACAGGGATCGCATCCAGATGGCGCTCCTGCCAAGCCGGTGCGGCAGCAGCCCGTGACTCCGACGGTCGATCTGCCGATGAACGCTCCCGCGGCTGCACCGGTTGAGAGAGTGAAGACGCCTGAACCGAACGCGCTAAGTGACGCAACCGGTTTATCGCCTGAAGAGAAGCCTGCAGCTGTCCCACTTCCGGCTGCGCCATCCACGGCGACAAGCGCCGCCAGTCCAATGCAAACATCATCTACACCTGTAACGCCCTCTTCGGAACTCAAAACAAAGTCCGGTGCTCCGCCGCTCGAGCTAAATGTCAACCGAATCCTGGTGCCCGTTGTAGTCCACGACAAACAGGGTCGCCTGGTCGGAGACCTGAAGAAGGAGGACTTCCGAGTGTTCGACGAAGGTAAACCGCGGCCTATTTCTGCATTCACCGAAGAGAATAGAGGTTCGGTCGAAAACCGGTCTGCGAACGTCGCAGAACCCGATAAGTTGGCGCCAACACATGGCGACGCGGCAACCCAATCACTGATGCTGCCAGAGCACATTACCGTGCTTCTGTTTGACGATATGCATCTGACATTCGAAGATATGACGTACGTGCAGAAGGCTGCTTCGAATGCCTTGGACGGGACGCTAAGCGGCGCGGATGTCGCCGCCGTAGTATCGACTTCCGGAAAGATTAACAGTGGTCTGACGCGCGATCGCGCGAAGTTGCAGCATGCGATTATGGACCTGCGGCCAGAGGGCATCTACCAAACCGACACAGCCGACTGTCCACACATTGACTACTATCAGGCGGATCTCATCGAAAACAAGCGCGACCCCGCGGCCCTCAAAGACGTCATCGACCAGATCATGATTGTTTGCAGTCCCAAAACTCCTGAGAGCCTGGCCGAGAGGCTCGCGGATTCGGCTGCAATGCGCGCGTTGAACCTCGGCAAGCAGGATGTTCTGGCTACTTACGCAACCCTTAGAGAGATTGTGCGCAGAATGGCAACGCTGCCGGGACAGCGCACCCTCCTGCTGGTTTCCAATGGCTTTCTTCCCATTGAGCAAGAGGCACGGTTCGCGGAGTCACAAGTGATCGATCTCGCTGAGCAGTCGAACGTGATCGTAAACGCGATTGATGCGCGCGGGGTCTACACTGCCTCGCTGTCCGCGGGCGACGACACACGAGGAAGGAATCCGGCACAAGTTGCTGATTATCGCCGGAGTTCAATGAAGGCGTCGGAAGAAGCGATGGGAGAACTCGCCGATGGCACCGGCGGTACTTTCTATCACAACAGCAACGACCTACACGCAGGCTTCAAGGCCATCACCGAGGCACCCGAAGTCTTCTACATGCTCGAGATCCCTCTCGACGGCGTGAAAGCAAACGACGGCTATCATCGCCTGAAAGTGAAGGTGGATCGAGAGGGGATGGAGGTTCAGGCGCGGCGCGGATACTTCATACCAAAGTCTGAGAAGCCCAAAAAATAGGAGGTTTGCGCCCCCTCAGACGGCGCAAATGCTGGGGAAATCTCGAGTTCAGAGCGGGTTATGGTCAAACCGGAAGTGATTCGGATTTCGGCGGCAGGTGCAGGGAAAAGCGTGCGACAGGTTATGCGCGTCTGGGCGCGCTCTGGCCGAGGGCGAGCAGTGCGCCGGTGACGCGGTTGGCCGCGTGACGCACTACGTTCTCTTCGCTGGCGAAGTCCCCTGTGATGCAGCGGACGCCCAGCTTTTCAATGCGATCGATATCGACCTCGATGGGCGAAGCGTTCTCGGCTGCGTAACGCGAGAGCGTCTCGGGCGAGAAGGGCGCGGTGTTGAGGATGGCATAGTCGAATATGGGCGCACGTGTGTGCTCGTAGATGCGCTCAATGTGTTCCGACGCCTTGAGGCCGAGACTCTCATTGGCCTGGGTCATCAGGTTGCAGATGAAGACGCGTGTACCTCTGGCCTCTGCCAGAGCGGTGGGAATGCCCTGTACGAGCAGATTGGTGATGAGTGAGGTGTAGAGGGAACCCGGGCCCACGGTGATGAGGTCGGCGCGTTCGATGGCCTCCAGCGTCTCCGGCATGGCCGCGGCGTTGGGTGGATCGATCATGAGCTCGGCAATGCGTTGCTTGCTGGCGGTGATCTTGGTTTCGCCGCGCACGATTGAACCGTCTTCCATGTGCGCGACAAGCGTGGCATTGGAAGTTGTGGCCGGGTAGATGCGTCCGCGGGTGGCCAGGATTTTGGAGGCCAGCTTGATGGCGTGCGCAAAGTCCCCGGTAATGTCGGTCAAAGCGGCGAGCAAGAGATTGCCGAAGTTATGTCCGCCGAGCCCTTTTCCTGATTTAAAGCGGTAGGCGAAAAGCTTGGACAACAGGTCTTCTTCGGCGCTGAGCGCGACCATGCAGTTGCGCAGGTCGCCGGGTGGCAGCATGTTGAAGTCCTGGCGCAGGCGGCCGGACGAACCGCCGTCGTCCGTGACGGTAACGACGGCAGCGAGATCTGAGATATGGCAGGGAACCTCTGCGGGCCAGTCGGGAAAGGCGACGTAACGCCGCAGACCGCGAAGCAGGGTAGAGAGGCCAGTGCCGCCGCCGATAGCAACGACCCGGAGGGCACCATGGGTGGTCGGGTCTTCTAGCGCCTCAGAGCCTGAAGCAGAGGCGCCCGACATGGATGGAACGAGCTTTGTTGACAAACCAAAAGTCACAGATAGCCTGAGGGCGAGTTGCTGCCCTACGGAAGTTCAGGATACAGCAACTCGGTGAAGCGGGGGTCGTCAACCATGCTCTGGAAGTCGTTGTCGGACCTCGCCTGGAGGCGGTTTTTCGGATTCAGCTCGATGGCCTGTGAGAGACTCTCCAGGCAATCCTGCGTCTTGCCGGTGATGGAATACAGCAGCGCGAGACCATAGAAGGCAAAGTCCGCACGGGGATCGTCGGACAGAATGCCCTTGAGCTGGTTGGCTGCCTCCTCGAAATCCCCGGCATTGATCTGCGATACGGCGTAGTCGTAGCGTTCTCCGGGCGTGAGAAAGGCAAGGCCTTCCTTGTCGAGTTGCCGGCGGCAGGTGCTGATGTACATCTTGCAGCGCTCCACGATTTCAGGCGGAGCGGCAGGCAGCACCTTCTCGAATGCGGCGATGGCCCTGTCGTATTTTCCCTGCTGCACAAGCTGAACGGCGGCCTGGTAGTGCGTGAAGACAGGCCCTGTTGCCGTGCTCGAGTGACTGCCGGGCTTGGCAGCCGGTGGAGGAGTCTTTTTGCGGCTTGACGTCGTGGTTTTGGCCTCTTGCGTCATGGATTTTATGGGGGACGTCCGTTCTACGGTGCAAAAGTTGAACCGGATGATTCCGGCAGGATCACCAGGATTTGGATTCAAACTACTTAGGCCCTCTTTATACCCATAACCCCGTTTCACGTCAATGGGCGAGGTCCGGGAGGATCAGTATTTGCATCACGAGGGAGACTGTAAAAACAAATCTTGTCCATGGACCCAGTATTGCCGTCTCGCCAACGGGATGCCAAGGCTGCCCGGATTCTGGCCAGGGTTTCTTCCTTTTTCACGCTGCTAATTTCACCAAGAGGGATAAGCACTATGCGGCCAAAGATCAGACTGTATTCTGCATCTACGCGCCAAATACAGCCGTCTCGCCAACGGATGCCAAAGCCGCCCGGATTCTGGCTAGAATTTCATCCTTTTTCACGCTTCCAATTTCATCGCCATCAAAAGGGGGGATCCCAGTGTTCGATGGATTCGGTTGAAACACCAATTCCCTTCGGGATGAGGTATTCCGTAAAGACGTAAAGACTTCGTTCGCCTTCGCGGTATCTCATTCCTTCGCGTCCGAGGGATTCTATTGAAAAGCCTTCCGAGGAAGTGATTCTCTTCCCAGAAATCGAGAAAGTCATCTTTCCGACCTCCTTGGAACCCACGAAATGAAGCTAGTCTCGCGCGCTGCGGTAGATGGCAGGGTTGAGTGCGGGGTCGTTGTACATCTTGAGCTGCTGGTAAAGCTTGAAGCGCCGTGTGCCGTCCAGAGCCTCGCGCCACAGCAGATCGAGGCAATGGGCCAGGTCCGTACGTTGCTCGGTAAGAACGGCGAGGCGCGACCGGTTGCGTTCTGTATGGCCGAGCGAACAGTCGGTACGTTCGGCCTCTTCCCGGGTGTGATAGATCTTCAGCGCGAGAATCGAGAGCCGGTCGATAATGAGACCAGGCGACTCGGAGTGCAATTGGGCGTCTTCGGCGGGCAGACGCTGCGGTGCAAGCCAGTCGAGCAGGGTGCGGTCCAGATCCTCGGCAAGATCGTTGCGGAGCTGGTTGGTTTGGTCGATGCGGCGCTTGACGACGGCGAGCTGCCCGTCGGTGGCGCCGGGTGCGCGGGCTTCGTCCTCAATGTGCCAGAGGTCGAAGTTGGCGCGGTGCTGTCGGGCAACGCGGGCGAGCCAAGGATCGTTGGTCACCGGGTTCAGATTGCTCTCGGAGGCGACATGCCATGCGGCGGTCGAATCATCGTGCAGCTTTACAATTGCGTCGGCCGAAAGCATCGGACTCCTTCCAGTGTGTGTAGTTGCGTGCAGCCTCTATGGTAGAACTATCCTCACCCGGGTCCCAAGAGGCGGAGGAAAAATGCTGGACGGAAATCAGAGAATTCTCTGTATTTCAAGCTACGAAAAGGGACAGGACTTCATGCGGCAGTGCGCCGAGATGGGCGTAATTCCGACGCTGCTGACGGTGGAAAAGCTGCGCGACGCGCCCTGGCCGCGCGAGATTCTGGAAGATGTGTCCTACATGCCGAATATCTACACGGTGGATGAGTTGATCATGACCGTGTGCTGGATGTGCCGCGGACGGCACTTCGATCGCGTGGTCGCGCTGGACGAATTCGACCTGGATGCGGCGGCG
The DNA here is from genome assembly GCA_963838295.1 of uncultured Acidobacteriaceae bacterium. Lineage (GTDB taxonomy): Bacteria > Acidobacteriota > Terriglobia > Terriglobales > Acidobacteriaceae > Telmatobacter. The sequence continues at coordinate 104,232 of CAWIQS010000013.1, read as the reverse complement.
AAGATTCGCGAGCATACGCGGATTCCAGGAATGGGCGTTACGTCGACTGCTTACTATCGCGACAAGCTGGCCATGCGTACGGGCGCCAGCGAGTCGGGCTTCCTGGTGCCGGAGTTTTGCCGCGTACTGAATTATGACGAGCTGCGAGCCTATATGAAGGCGATCCATGGACCATGGCTCTTGAAGCCGCGGGCCGAGGCCTCGGCACTTGGCATCCGCAAGATCTACGAGCCGGAGCAGCTGTGGCGGACGCTGGATGAACTGGGCGATCTGCAGACGAATTATGTTCTGGAGCAATTCGTTCCCGGGGATATTTTTCACGTCGACTCCGTGATCAGCGAGCACAATGTGGTGTTCTCGGCGGTTCATCAGTATGGCAAGCCGCCGATGCAGGTGATGCACGAGGGCGGCGTGTTTACGACGCGTACCGTGGACCGCACGAGCCGCGACTGGAAGGATCTGACGGCCTTGAATGCGCGCTTGGCGCCGGACCTGGGCATGGCGCGCGGGGTTACACACGGCGAATACATCAGGGCTCACGAGGATGGAAGATTCTACTTTCTCGAGATCGCGGCGCGCGTGGGAGGAGCATTTATTTCTGACCTGATTGAGACGGCGACCGGGATCAACCTGTGGCGAGAATGGGCCCGAATCGAGGTGGCGGACTTGCGCAGCGAGCCGTATGTGTTGCCGAAATTCACCGAGAAGTATGCGGGCAGTGTTTTGTGCCTCGCGAAGACCGAGGAACCGGACACCAGCATGTTCGACGCGCCGGAGATTGTGCACCGGATGAAGAAGCATCACCACGCGGGGCTGATTGTGTGTTCAGACAGCGCGAGCAGGGTAAGGGAATTGCTCGACCAGTACAGCACCGAGTTCGCCCATCGTTTCCTTGCGGCCCTGCCGCCGCCAGACAAGCCTACGGCGTGACGGGTGGCAGACGGAACTCGAAATCAGAGAATGGATCCCGAGGTGAAGTCATGAGTCTCAACGAACACCCGGAAGAACTGATAACGCATATCATGATCCCAGCCCTTTGACCGCACTTCCTCTCTGCACTAAGCGGTCCACAAATCAACCACCCGACCAGAAAAAAGAAGCGGAGGTCACCCATGGCACAGGTAATCACAGGTACTGAAACGGGCGCGCTGGATCAGCCTTCAGGCGAAACGAAAACCGCATCGAGGGGGCTGCTCTGGACGGGTCGCATTCTGTCCACCTTGACCGTTTTGTTTATGCTCTTCGATGTGTTCGGGAAATTTGCGAAGCCAGTTCAAGTGCTGGATGCATGCGCACGGCTGGGTATCCCGACTCCGCAAATCTTCTCCATCGGAGTCCTGCTCGCAGTGAGCACCATCATCTATGCGATCCCGCGAAGTGCGGTTCTGGGCGCTGTGCTGCTGACCGGGTACCTCGGTGGCGCGGTTGCGATCCAGATGCGCGCCGGCAGTCCGACGTTTGAGACTGTCTTTCCGGTGATTCTTGGAGTGGTGCTCTGGGCCGGAGTCTATCTGCGCGAGTGCGGGCTGCGCAGGGTGTTTCCAATCAAGCGATAACTTCTGAATCGACGAAGGCAACGTACGCAGTGAGGATCTGGCGGCGCTGCATGAAATTGGAGCACAGCGCTTGGGATTCTTGAGGTCACCCTTAAATAGCGCGGCAAATCCTTTTGCAAGGAATGTACTCAATCGAACGCGACCAGATTCGGATGGTTGCGGGGCGGCCTTTTACAATGGCTGCGGGAGCAGGCATGGAAGGCAAGTGGCAATATCCGCATCGCCGCTGGAATCCGTTGCGACAGTCGTGGGTGATGGTTTCGCCGCATCGCACGCAACGGCCGTGGCAGGGCGAGGTGGCGCAAAAAACGGCACCGTCGGCAATTCACCATGATCCTGATTGCTATCTTTGCCCCGGAAACACGCGTGCCGGCGGGGCGGTGAATCCTCAGTACGAATCCATCTTCACGTTTGTAAACGATTACGCTGCCTTGCTTCCGGATGCGACGCCTCGACAGGATGCGCCTCCGTCTCCATTGCTCATCGCAGAGCCTGTGCGCGGACTTTGCAAGGTTCTATGCTTCCATCCTGACCACAGCCTGACGCTGGCTCGGATGACGCAGACTGAGATTCGGCTCGTGGTTGATGCGTGGACTCACGAATATGAGGAACTGGGCGCGATCGACTGGATCAAGTATGTGCAGATCTTTGAGAATCGCGGGGCGATGATGGGCGCTAGCAATCCTCACCCGCATGGGCAGATATGGTCGACTGGGTTTGTGCCCGATGAACCTGCGGCTGAGACAGTGGCGCAGAAAGAGCATCTGGCGAAGACCGGTCGGTGCCTGCTCTGCGATTACCTCGCAGCCGAGAAAGCCGCGGGAGAGCGCGTGGTTCTGGAGAACGATTATTTTGCGGTCCTGGTCCCATGGTGGGCGGTGTGGCCTTTTGAAGTGCTGCTGGTGAGCAAGCGGCACCTTGGCGCAATGCCGGAATTGAGCGGTGACGAGCGCGACGCGCTGGCCGATGCGCTGAAACGGCTGACGACGCGCTATGACAATCTGTTCGAGACCAGCTTTCCGTACACGATGGGGTTTCATCAGACACCGACCGACGGTGAGCAACATCCTGCGTGGCATTTTCACGCCCATTTCTATCCGCCGCTGCTACGCTCGGCGACGGTGAGGAAGTTCATGGTCGGATTCGAAATGCTGGGAATGCCGCAGCGCGACATCACGCCGGAGAGCGCGGCAGAGCGGCTGCGCGCGTGCTCGGAGACGCATTTCTGGGCCAGAGAGTGATAAACAGCCTCTCATCAGCGGTCTGCTTTCAGCGTTTAGTTTGAGCCTTATTCAAAAAACGTGCTTTTGCGTCAGTTCGCCAGGCGTGGAGCGCATCGTGCGGGTGCGCTTCATCTGGTACATGCAGCGGTCGGCGGCTTCAAGCAGGGCATCTACGTCTCTGCCATCTTCGGGGAACCGAGCCGCACCGATGCTTGCCGTGAGGTCGAGCGTGCGACCTTCAAAGCGAAAGGGCTGATCGGTCTCCAGGGAGAGGCGCTCGACGATGGCGAGTAAGTCATTGCGGTCGGAGATATCGCCAAGGATGACGCCAAATTCATCGCCCCCAAGGCGCGCCACGAGATCCGATCGCCGCGGAATGCGGCTGATGCGCAATGCCATTTCGCGCAGGGCAGCATCGCCCGCGCGGTGGCCGTAACTGTCGTTGACGCGCTTGAGCCCATCCATGTCGATGACCAGGATGCCGAGCGGGTCAATCTGTCGACGCCCCGTTGAGATGCGATGACGAAGACGATCGAAAAAGAGGTTGCGGTTCGCGAGGCCGGTGAGCGAATCGTGCGTTGCCTGCTGGTAGAGCGCGTTCGTTTCGTTGCGCGCGGCGTAGTACATGGCAGCCGCGACCAATTCGCTCATCAGTTCGAGCACGCGCACATCGCGAGCGGTAAACGCAAAGGTTGACGTCGATACGAGCTTCACAACGCCGACGGCCGAACCGTTATGTTTGAGAGGCGCCACCACCATCGAGCGGATGCCCGCCAGTTCGCATGGTTCGCGATCGACACGCGGATCAAGAAGAACGTCGTCGCAGCGCAGGATCTGGCCCTCGCGCACGCACAAACCGGACAGACTGGCGTCTCGCTTGACGCGTGTGCCAACCAGCGACTGGCTGATGCCGCTTGCTCCGCGATACACCATCTCGTCGCCCTCGGTGTACTCCACGATGGCGCCCTCGGCATTGGTAAGGGCGGGGATTCGTTCGACGACCGCGTTCACGACACCGGAGAGGTCGAGGCCGAGTTTGGCGATCTCCGTCTGCAGGCGAATGATCTCCATCAGGATGTATGGATCGGTACTGACACTGCTCTGCACGTCGGTCATGGGCCCTCGGCTCTTGGAAAGGATGCGCTGTGCCTTCCTCTCTGCCAAACGTTCTTTCGATCCCGTATTGCGGCAAGCACGGATCGCCGAATTCGATCTTCGGCTGTGGCAGAGTTCCAGTCACTCCCTATTCATTACTTGGATGCGAGTTGCGGTCTTTTGCGCGGTGCAGAACGATGCCAATCGTAACCATTATGACAACCATGCGGTTGCAGGTCTTGTATCGGCGCAATCGGCTCACCGCAGTATCGAGGGAGGATGTTGCAGGGTGGGGAAAAAGGGGGGAAGTCCATTCGGAGAATGGTGAGCCCGCTGGGACTCGAACCCAGGACCCACGCCTTAAAAGGGCATTTGCGATGATATTGCATCGAATCGCATCCGGTCGCACGATCATGCAAAACGCCAATATTGGCGCTACTATTCTTTCATAATTTAGAGCGACAGCGTCGCAGGGACTTGCGAGGAATACGCCGATCATGTATCACACTTGTATCACACTAGCGCCGTTTGGTAGCACCTCTCTGGTATCGGGGGCGTAGGTCTCCGGCGGCGAGCCGAATGTGATACGGCTGTGATACAGGAGCGAATGGATGGCAAAACGGCCTAAGACAGTAACCGGGGTCTATGAAAGAGTTCCTGGCAGCGATCTCTGGTCTGCGCGGATCAGGGTAGAGGGGAAATTGGTCCGGAAGGGCTTTGGGCGGGGACCCAAGGGTAGGGCGGATGCGATCGCCTGGGTCGAGAAGGCGCGGACCATCAAACGCACCGGTGAAGGAGTCCTGCCAAAAACCGCGAAAAGACCGGTGCTGACGACGGCCGAAGTTGCCGTGCTGGGAAACCCCGACGCGATCACGGTAGGCAGGTTGTGCGACGAATTTGTACGGTACGTAAAGGCTCACCCTGAGGAGTATCGGGATCAGATCTATCCGCCGAAGCGAGTCGCCGAGATCAGAAAGGCGTTTGGCGACCGGAATGCGGCAACACTGAAATCGTCTGAGATCGAGGCCTGGTTTGACGAGATACAGGAGGACAGGGAACTGGCCAATGCCACGGTCAACAAGATGCGAGGGACGTTCTCGATGCTGTACAAACACGGCAGACGGAGAGATCTGGTCGAAGTGAATCCAGCGGCAGACGTCCCGCTACGCGATGTGGGGCAGGGGATTGAACGGTTCCTGAGCATCGAGGAGGAAAAGCGACTACGGGACGTCCTGCAACGGAGCATTGATTCTCACGACCCGATCATGCAGCCGGAACTACGGAAGCAGGCGATCCACAGGCTGCTGGAGTTCGAAGTATCGCTGAAGTCGGGGATGCGACGCTCGGAACAATACAACCTGAGATGGGGTGATGTCGATTTCGAGCGTCGTATCGTGCGCCTTCGAAAGACCAAGAATGGAAAGCCGCGCAACGCATTCATTATTGACGACGTGGCGACAGCGCTAAAGCAGTTGCGTGATCTTGACCTTGAACGCAGGGACCGGTCGGGGACTCAGCCAAACAAGTCGCCGCAGGATGTCGTGTTCGCCAAAGCTGACAATAAGAAGTGGTGGCAAGGCGCTCTGGACGATGCAAACATCAAAAACTACCGGTGGCACGATAACCGGCATACCTTCTGTTCACGACTGGTGCAGGCCGGTGTGCATCTGAAGGTGGTCCAGGAAGCTGCCGGTCACGCCTCAATCGCCTCGACGATCCGATATGCGCATTTCGCGCCGTCTCAGGTGGTCGATGCGATGGCTGTCCTGAATAGCAAACGGTGACCCACGCTGCCGAATTGTAGTGGATATATAATATGTTATATACTGCAAATTGAGCCATGAAGAGTCCCAGCGAACGTAAACCGGCGAAGATCGAATGGGAGGGGGACTCCAAGGAAGTTCTGAGCAACTTCCCTCATGATGTGAAGGTCACGCTGGGATTCTCATTGCGGCAGCTTCAGAGCGGGAATCGCCCTCGGTGTGCTCATCGGCCGATGACTTCTTTGGGCAAGGGTGTGTGGGAATTAAAGGATAGCGACGAGCGGACGTGGTATCGGTTGATGTACTTGACGCGGATCGGCGACACCATCCACGTTCTGCATTGCTTTGAAAAGGACAGCAGAAAGACCGAGAGACGCGATCTCGAGGTAGCGAAGGCCAGGCTGAAGGAAGTCCGGCAAAGATTGCTGGATGCGAAATAGAGCGCATCGACCAATGGAGTGGTCCAAATGAGCAGATCGAGTCACACTATCTCACGTCATATCACTACAGGCGATATTCTGGACGACCTTGGATTCTCGAGGTCGGAAGTATCGGCGCTGAAGATCAAGGCCTCCATCGTGGAGGCGATCCTCGCGGAAATCGACCGACGCGGTTTTACTCAGCGTCAACTTGTGGACGTGCTGGATGAGTACCAGCCAAACGTCAGCAATCTCCTTAATGGCAGGATTAGCAAGGTGAGCATCGAGAAATTACTAGGTTATGCGGATCGGCTTAAGATGCGAAGCAGTATCGAGTTGCGTCCGCTTGCTAAAGCAGGCCACGGCAAGCACGCGAAGAACATTACGGCGAAAGACGGTGTATACGCATAGCTCCGCCCGGATCAGCTATCCAGCCATGCGTCTCGGTTGATCGGATGCGGCGAACTTTCGGATCTCCTCAATTGGGATCAGTACGCGACTATCGATTCTTCTTGTCAACAACCGCCCGTCTGCGATCATGTAATCCACTTTGCGGATGCTGATGGTGAGCATCTCCGCAGCCACTTTGCGACTCACGAGGAGTTTCTCCTCGAGTGGTACGCCACTCCTCATTGGCGGCTTTCGCTTTCCACCTCGCTGTTTGCCTTTGGGCCGGCCAAGTTCCTTGCCATTCGAATGTTGCGGAGACACGGCCTTGCCAGTTGAACTTCGCAGGCAGGAAGGCGGGGCGACGTCGGAGCGGCAATTCGAAGCCGCGCTCCCTAACAACTCAGCTTCAACCGAGAATGGCAACGTGAGCTGGCCAGCCTCAACCGTTTGCAGATGGCGGTGACGGGCGGGGGAAGAAGGACGCAAAGAGCACCTCGGCGTTCTTACTGGTTGACAGTAGCGTAGGCACAGACCTACAGTCAAGTTGTAAGTTTACACGATGCGAAAGAGGATCGATGGCTGAGAAATCGGCATGGCCCCAACAGCCCGTGATCTCCATCCGAGTCTCGGAGGCGCTGCGAGCGCGTTTGGAGTCGCTCAAGGAGATCCTGACGCGAAGAACAGGAGAAAACGTTTCTACTTCGGAAGCGGCCAAACAACTTCTCGAATCGGCGCGGGAAGACAGGCTGGAGGTGGCAGAACTACTGGCCGACGGAACCGTCGCGCTCGCCGCAGCTCGATGCAAGGGCGAAGCTGGACAAAGCCTCTCCAGAGCCGAATGGATCGTCCTGGCTTACTACGTTCAACTGGGAGTTGAGAGCCACATCGGTGAACGCGTTTCCGAGGAAACGATGCGCGGGATTCTGGAGGCCTTTCTTGCGGCATACAAGGTGCAGCGCGGAAAGAAGCCGAGCCGCGATACCCGAGATGCCCATTACCTCTCGAATCTGCCAGTCCTCGACAAGCGGGGCAAGCTGATCGATGGAGCCGAGGCGGAAGGGATCGATGTTCCGACTGCCGTGGAGCGGCTGATTCGGGCCATGGCGTTGCCGGATGTGGACGAGGTCTGGCCGCAGTTCGCCGCGCGGAATCTTTATGAGTTTCTGGAGGAGGAACCGTTCGGAATCGAGGCGATGAATCAGGCGATGAAACCGTACTGGCCGGTGCTCTGGCGAGTAGCTGCGCGAGGGCATTATCTGGTTCGTGGATACCCGGTCAGGGACTCCTCCCGGAAAACCGCTTCCGAGCACCCGTGGGGTCCGGCCATTTCGTCTGTATTCGAGGGCGGATTTGTTTTGTCCTTTGCCACGGGAGGCGAGCGGGATTTATCCGTGCTGGTGAGTCTGCCGCAAACCCGGCATGCGATGTACGAGATCGCGCCCTGGCCGGTCATCGCGGAGTTCCGGTCGATGCTGGAGAACTGGGACACGAGCACACCGAATTCGCTCTGGCAGGGACGCTGGTTCTTCGGATACACGGCGATGGAAACCACGGTGCCGCCAGTGTGGGTTCGCTGCCAGGGATCAGTCTCGTTCGGGTTCACGGCTGAGGAATGGGCTTCGCTTCAGGAGGCTTTTCATCGCGCCTGGGAGATGCCTCAACTGCAGCGTATCTCGGGTGAGCTGATGCTGGAGTACGGCGAGATTTAAGAACGGCGCTGCTGTCGCAGCGGAAGTAGATGGACACGTCACCCCCAACTGGGTAACTGCAAATCGCTCCAGAGCGCGGCGACGTTTACAAATGTCAACTTCCGCTGCGACAACAACTTGAGACTTTGGCGTTTACGCAGGTAAGACACGCGTTTACGGATGTAAACGAGAAAGCGTCGCGGAGCGCCCGACGCGTAAACACGTTGAAGCCAAAGAGGCTTCCGTCAGTCCGATTGAACGGGTTACGGCACGGTCAAATCCGCACGTCAGCAAGGGAGGCTCTCCGATGAACACCTTCCGGACGACGACTGAGCAAGCAAAGAAGCCGTCAACGAGCGACGAAAGCAGGCCCGGCTATCGCACTAAAACCATCTCAATGCGGTTGACTCCCGACGAGGTTGCCGAGTTGGAATCGGCTGCGGAACGGGCCGGAAAGCAGCCTTCGGAATGGCTGCGAGAGACGGCATTGACCGCCGCGAGAGAGCGGCCTTCCGATCCGGTTGAGTTGCTTCTAGCCGAAGTTTGGGCGGTGCGCAATACGCTGCTGAGCCTTTTCCATGCGGGCGCTCAGGCGACGGCAGAAGGCAAGCCATTGCTGCCTGAATCGGTCCTCAAAATCCGCGACCGCGCCGACGCAAGGAAGCTGGAACAGGCACGCCAGATGCTCGCCGATTTCCTCGGGCAACGGTCCGAAGAGGGCGGCGAGCAGCGATGAATCCCAGGCGCGTTCTTCTTATTGCCGCCCGATTCCTCGCGTTCGCCGCCATTGCCGAGGCGGTAACGATCTGGATATTTTGCCGCTCAATCTCCACACCCATCGAACGCCATTACCTGTCCGCATATGCCTGGAGTTCACTTCCGCTCGTCGGCCCATCGACCGTCGAAGTTCGGCTGATTTGGAAGACTGGCCGGCATCGGAAACTCCAACTTGCCGCTGATCGCGATGCCGTTGATTCGGTCGACGGAACCGGTATGATGCTCTCGCGGTCGGCCCGCGACGCTGGCTGGAAGGCGCTAATTGAAGGTCCGCCGCAGCGGGTTCCGGCCGACCTACTCAGCCAGGATTTGGCCGGTTTGGCCTTCGAAGGCCAGAGCCTTTGGGATCTCCTCTTTCTGCCGGAGTTGTCCGGGCTCGCTGCGCTGTGTACCGCGTTTGTTGCCTGGTATCCGCTCATTGCATTCTTTCGGGCGCTGCCTTCCGAGTTCGCATGGCGACGGCGATATTCCGCTCTTGAAGAGCTGACATCGAGTTTCTTTGAGGGATGTGCAGCGCTTGTGCGAGAGGTCCGCTCTGGGCTCAAAGCATTGCACCAGATCACAATGCGTCGTATAGCAACGCATTCTGCTGCACCGCGCACGGCAGTTCCCGTGATCGCACCGGAGGCGAAGCCCACATCGTTCGCACTTCCGCTTTTCGGTGTCTACAACGGAACCGGCAAGGCCTATCTGTGGACGGAAAGAGACGCGATCGAATGAACGGAAAACCGTAACGAGGTGCAATTCCGATGCTCACCATTTCGAAACCGTTATCAGCGAGTAAGGCGCGGATGTATCACGCCAAGGAATTCGCATCGAAGCAGCAGAACTATTGGAACCGCGGCCAGCAAGCTCACACGGAATGGCAAGGCAGGCTCGCCGGCCAATGGAATCTTTCCGGACGGGTCCATGACGAGCATTTTGCGCGCCTCGCCGAGGGCCAGCATCCCCGGACGGGAGAACAACTCGTCCGGCACCAGGTTTCGCGGACCTACGACGGAAAGAACGGCAAGGAAGTCACCAGCGCGGAGCACCGCGCCGGATGGGATGCCACGTTCTCTGCGCCGAAGTCAGTATCCATTACCGCTCTTGTGGGCGGCGACGACAGGGTACGGCCGGCACATCGGGAGAGCGTGCGCGCGGCACTCGCAGAGTTGGAGCGATATACGCAGGCGCGCATCGGCAACGTCCACGCGCCGGAGACAACTGGAAAGCTTGCTGCAGCCACATTCGAGCACGATACCGCCCGGCCCGTGGATGGATACGCGGCCCCGCAATTGCACACGCACGCCGTCATCTTCAATGTCACCGAGCGCGACAACGGCCAGACCCGCTCGCTGCAGCCGCATGAGATCTTTGTTTCGCAGCGCTACGTGACAGCTGTGTACCGTTCGGAATTGGCGCTGCGTCTCGAAAAACTCGGTTACGAACTCGAACGGGGTAAGCACGGCCAGCCCGAAATCAAGGGATACACAAAAGAGTATTTGGAAGCGTCGAGTCCTCGAAGAGAACAGATCAAAGACCATCTCCGTGAGCAAGGAGTCGATGGAGCGGCGGCGGCGCAGATCGCAGCGCATCACACGCGCGACCGAAAGGAGCTGCTCTCAAAGGAGGAAGTGTTGCGACGGCACCGGGAATTGGCCGCACAGTATGGGAACCAGGCAGATCGAGTGGTCGCTCAAGCGTGGGCGAACGGTCAATACCAGGCGCGAGAACCAGAGACCAGCGCGCAACGGGCGGTGACATGGGCGCGGGATCATGTCTTCGAGCGATCGGCAGTGCAGGACCGCCGCGCGATTCTCGAATCGGCACTGGCGCGCGGTATGGGTGAGACGACGTATGCCAGCATCCGGCAGGAGTTTGAGCGCCGAGTTCGAACTGGTGAATTCCGCGAGGTTGCTCATAACGGCGCAGGTCAGCACTTCACAACCATAGGCATGATCCACATGGAGCGCGAGATTATTGCGCGGATGCGGGAGGGCAACCAGCGCCCCCACAACGATCCCCTGCTAGTTTCGCCGCAGGTGCGCAACGGCATCAAAGACCGGCACGCGGAGCTAAGCGCTACCCAACGCGGCGCCGTGGAGGGCTTATTCCTCTCTCGTGAGAGGATTGTCGGCTTGGACGGTGTGGCGGGGGCAGGCAAGACGACAGTATTATCCGTGATTCGCGAAGCGGCCCAGGCGGATGGATATAGAGTCGAGGGTTTCGCGCCCACGTCCCGCGCGGCGCAGAAGCTCGCCGAGGCGGGCATGCAAACATCCACGCTGCAAAAGCACCTGGCGCGCGGCGAGCAGCCCGAGACAGGCGACAAACGCCTTTATGTGCTCGATGAATCCTCGCTGGCATCAACCCGGCAACTGCATGACTTCGTGGACCGGCTCCAGCCCAATGATCGTGTTCTATTGGTAGGTGACCGGCGGCAGCATGAGGCCGTGGAGGCCGGACGGCCATTTGCGCAGCTTCAGGATGCGGGCATGTCCACGGTCAGGCTGGAAGAGATCGTGCGCCAGAAAGACTCGGAACTGAAGAGAGTGGTCGAGCAACTTGCGCGCGGCCAGGTTCATGAGGCAGTCGAAAATCTTTACCGGCAGGGCCGCGTCCATGAAGTTCCCGATCACGACAGACGGATTCGAGCAATTGCGGAGGAGTACGCGAAGGCGCCGGAGCGGACTCTTGTCGTCTCCCCGGACAATCGTTCGCGCGTTGAGATCAACGAGCGCATCCATGCGGAATTACAGGGCCGAGGCATCGTGCGAAACGCAGAGCATCATATTCGAACGCTCGTGCCGCGCCAGGACATGACCGGCGCAGACCGCACATGGGCCGAGCGGTACGAAGTCGGCGATGTGTTGCGCTATTCACGCGCTTCCAAAGAGACCGGCATTGGCAAGGGCGAGTACGCACGAGTCAAATCCGTCGATGCAGCAGCCAATCGGCTAACCGTCGAACTGCAGGACGGGACCGAGCGCACTTATGATCCGCGCCGGCAGCAGGGTGTGACCGCGTACCGCGAAGAACTGCGCAAATTCTCGGAGGGCGACCGCATTCAGTTCACTGCGCCAGCGAATGACCTGAAGGTGGCCAATCGCGAATTGGGAACCATCGAAAGGATCGGCCACGACGGACGCTTGCATTTGAAAATGGACGGTGGCCGTGCCGTCGACCTCGATTCAAATACCCACGCGCATCTCGATTACGGTTACGCCGTTACCAGCCATTCCAGCCAGGGGCAAACAGCAGACCGGGTCCTGATCCATGTGGACACCGAACTTGGCGCAAAGGACCTGCTCAACAGTCGCATGGCCTACGTCGCCGTCTCACGCGGTGCACACGACGCGCAAATCTTCACCAATGACACAACAGCACTCGGCACCGTGCTCAGCCGCGACGTATCCCACGCACCCGCAATCCAACAAGCTCCAATTTCACACGCCATCGAGCAAGCCGCAGACCAACGACCCACCCACGAACACGAGATTGGTCGCGGATTCGGCATGGGAATGTAATCCAGACCCGAACTGACATTCCCCGGATATCAGCAGCGTAGCCGAGACCCGGCCGGCGTCAAGGCCGCGCTGCGCGCGCCGCTTCGCGGTCATGAGCCTTGACACCGGCCTCTCAGCCTCGGCTTATCGTTCCAATATCCGGGGAATGTCAGAATCGGTTGACCCGTCTTACGCGCAGCCGTCAAGCGCCGCCTTGATTCTCTATCTATAGACCATGGTTCTTGGTCCCCAGTCGGTGCCGAAAAAATGCTAGATCCTTAGACCGGCCCAGCGAAATCAACCGCTCGTCGAACAACGCCGACCAGAAGTTCCGACTCAACTGACAGACTCAACCGCGCGCGCAGGGAGCAGCTGTGTGCAGCTGAATCTGACCAATCGTTTTACTTCTTGAGAAGAGTACGAACAGATCGCCGTCTTGGTTATGTCTTGGCTATTGTCTTGGCTATTTACCAAGTGGTACATAGAGATGGTTACCTTGTCTGTGGAAAACTTTATTTGCATTACTTCAGTTATTTCCATGTTATGCTTCGCACCAACTCTGCATTTCTCATGTTGTTGGGCGGGAGCACCAAGGGGTCCCGCTATGCGTTGAATTGAGCGGCTAGTCTCGAGCCGTGTCTTTCGAGATTGCTCTGCCAAGACATTGAATAACGGGTTCGCCTGAGATGGAGAATCACAAGGGGAGTGTTTGTCTCAATGAGACTTATCACGGTTTATATTTTTGACTGCTCGATTTTTTACTCTTCTCGCTTGAACATCCGCTTCTCCTCCGCCTCAGCCAAGACGCGAAGATTGAGCGCACGATCGCAAACTCACGTTGAGCTCAAGCGAGCTTGGGAAGTCGGACTGCAGTAGCACAGGGAACCAGCAAGTAAAAGGGACCTGATGAAAGCCTTTGTTCGTATTTCCTCCCGGAGCGCGATTTCTGCGCTGTTTTTACTCATTGCCACAGTTCCGGCCCTTTCCCAAAGCGTGACGGGTGGGTGCCTCTACGCTCTCGATCCGACCGCACAGAACGCGTTCCTCATTTCCGGAAGCACAGCTGTCTATTCGGGCTGCAGTCTGGTCGTCGAATCGAATTCGACGCAAGCCTTCGACATGCAGGGCTCAGAGACTCTCTATCTGCAGAACCATGCGCAGGTAGGCGTAGTCGGCGGCTGGCAGACCACCGGCGAGATCATCAAGGATACGATCAGCAACCAAATTGTCCAGCCTGTAAAAATCGCGAGTCCGGGCGATCCGCTTGCTTCGATCCAGGCGCCAACGTCGGGAACCATCGTCTCGACGAGTCATAAAAATTACGACATGAACAGCAAGCCGCCCAACAACACCATCCCCTCCGGTGTATATTGCGGCGGACTGACGATCGGCAATACCAACGGGGCGACATTCACACTGAGTCCCGGCACGTATCGTGATGGCAGGCGGCGGATTCACTGTTAATTCGCAGGGTATCGTCAGCGGATCTGGCGTCACGATCTACAACACGTCGAGTTCCGGTTGGGGCTGTTCGGGGAGCAGCAGCTACACGCCGATTGTCATCAGCGGTCAGACGAAGGTCACCCTGTCGGCTCCAAATTCCGGCCCTCTGGCCGGGATCGTCATTTTTGGAAATCGTACCGGGTGCTCATCACCGGGCAGTTGCCAGGATCAGGTCAACGGCGGATCGACGAGCAACTTCAATGGTGCAGTGTACGTCAAGAGCGACAACCTTCTGTTCAGCGGCGCTAATCCGAGCGGCAGCTGCATGGTTGCGGTCGCGGACAAGATCACGATTAACGGCAATTCGACCTTTGGCGATACGGGCTGCGCGATCAATCCCGTCTCTGTCAGCGTATCTCCTCAGACGACTTCGTTATATGCCGGACAGTCCCAGCAGTTCAGCGCGACCGTCACAAACAGCAACAACTCCGTCGTGACCTGGTCGATTTCTCCAGCCGGTCTCGGCACCATCAGCTCCTCAGGTCTCTATGTCGCTCCAGCGTCCGTGACCACACAGCAAACCGTCACGATTACTGCGACCAGTCAGGCGGACACGAGCAAATCGGCATCCGCGACCGTGACATTGCTGGTCCACCAGACAACTCCCACAATTACCTGGGTCAATCCTGCCGCAATTTCCTATGGCACTTCTTTGAGCGCTGTGCAGCTCAATGCCGCCGCAAATGTGCAGGGGACCTTTGCATACTCGCCGGCAGCAGGCACGATCCTGGCCGCCGGCACACAGACTCTTTCAGTCACGTTTACTCCGACCGACACCGTCGACTATACGACGGCAACTGCCGCTGTCCACCTGACGGTGAATAAGGCAACACCGGCAATATCCTGGCCCGCCCCGGCTGCGATTACATATGGAACTGCGCTAACCGCAACCCAGCAGGATGCCAGCTCGACCGTCGCGGGGAACTTTGTCTATTCACCTGCGTCGGGTACGGTCCCGCCGGCTGGAACACAGACACTCTCAACGACCTTCACTCCGACCGACACCGACGACTACAGCACTGCGACCGCGACAGTATCGCTGACCGTCAGCAAGGCGGCACCGTCGATCACCTGGGCAACTCCTTCCGCGATCACCTATGGCGCTGCGCTTACATTGACGCAACTCGATGCGACGTCGACCGTTCCGGGAACCTTTGCATATTCCCCCGCCGCAGGAGTTGTCCCTGCAGCAGGTGTTCAGATACTTTCGACGACGCTCACGCCGGCCGATAGCGTCGATTACGCAACCGCCACAGCCGCCGTATCTCTCACGATCAATAAAGCAACACCGATCATCACGTGGCCAACGCCCGGCGCCGTCACCTACGGAACGGCGCTTTCCGCTACGCAGCTCAATGCGAGCGCGAGTATTCCAGGAATGTTCTCATATGCGCCGGCACTCGGCACTGTGCTCTTGGCGGGCACACAGACACTTACGGTGACGTTCACGCCGACTGATACCGTCGACTACAATGCGGCGACGACAACGGTGTCGATTGTTGTCAACCAGGCGACACCTGCGATCATGTGGGCGGCGCCTGCGGCCGTCACCTTCGGAACAGCATTAAGCGCGACGCAGCTCAATGCGAGTTCGAACATTCCAGGAACATTTGCATATACCCCAACTGCCGGTACCGTGCTGCAGGCCGGAGTCCAGACGCTTTCAGTTACATTTACGCCGACAGATTCGGCCGACTACACAACCTCAACGGCCTCCGTGACCCTGACGGTCAACGCGTCCGTCTCGATCTCACTTAGCCCAACGACTGTGACTCTCACGGGTGGGCAGAGCCAGCAATTCACCGCGAGCGAAGATAACACCAGCAATAACGCAGTGACGTGGACGATCAATCCATCGGGCGTTGGGACGTTTGATCAGACCGGGCTTTACACCGCGCCCACAACAATCACCACGCAGCAGACATTGACCGTCACGGCCACCAGTCAGGCCGATACGAGCCGGTCGGCGACGGCGACCATCACGCTGACGCCCACGTCCCAGTGCGTCGCAAGCGGATACAGTTCCGCACGCGCCATCGTGATCGATCACACTAAGGTTCCCAATACCGATCAGGCTAATTTCCCGTTCTTGTTCAACACGACAGACGCCACGTTCGCCACGACAGCCTTTGGCGGGAATATGGCCAACGCGAACGGCTACGACATCGTCTTCAGTACCGACCCAGGCGCTGCCACCAGGCTGGATTATGAGATTGAAAAGTATAACCCTGCAACCGGGCAGTTGATCGCCTGGATTCGTATCCCCACGCTTTCGCACACGACGGATACCACCATCTATATGTTCTATGGGAATTCGAGTGTGTCGTCTTCCCAGCAGAATCCGAGTGGCGTATGGGATTCGCACTATAAGGGCGTATGGCACGTGCCGAACGGTACCGTCCTGTCCATGGTAGACAGCACAAGCAACGGAAACAACGCAATGAACAATGGCGCTGTTGCGACTGCGGGTGAAATCGACGGCGGAATGTTGACGGATGGTTCGTCAACCTACGCGACGATCGGAACCCCAGCCAGTCTGTCCAACCTTGCGCTCGGCAATGCGACATTTTCCGCATGGGTGAATCCGAGCGCAGGCAGCGGTGTGATCATGGGGAAGGATGATGATAACTATGAAGAAGGCTGGAGTCTTGGCCTGGATTCGAAGAACAACGTTGATTTCGCGGTTATCCACGCCAATGCAAATCTCAGCCTGATCGGCACATCGCCTCTTCCTGCCAACACCTGGTCGCTCGTGACGGTGACGATGGCCGGGACGGCGGCGACCAGCCAAGCCACGATCTACATCAATGGAGTTGCCAACGCCTCGAGTTCGGGTGGCCAAGGCGATACGGTCGATGATTCTTCTCAGACCGCATATCTGGCGAATGCCAACTACGGCGACAGTGCCTACCATCCGTTCAACGGGTCGCTGGACGAATTCAGAATCTCGAATACCATTCGATCTACGGACTGGATAGCAACGGAATACAACGATGAGAGTTCTCCGGCGACATTCTATTCGGTGCAGAACGCGTTCTTCGCCATCAGCCCAAATCCGGTGACGCTGTATGCATCTCAAACCCAGCAGTTCAGCGCCGTCGCCGTTAACAGCTGCTCCAGCAGCGCGACGTGGTCCATCAGCCCATCCAATCTCGGCACGATCTCCGCAAACGGCCTGTATACGGCTCCCCAAAGCATCGCCACACAGCAAACCGTAACAGTAACTGCAGCCAGCATCGCGAATCCGAGCAAATCATCCTCGGCGACGATCACGCTCTCTCCTCCCATCGCTGTGAATATGAGCCCAACGGCGGTCACGCTCAGTAACGGAGGTCAGCAGCAGCAGTTCACGGCCACGGTGACGAACACGAGCAACACTGCGGTCACGTGGACGATCAATCCCGCCGGTGTTGGCACAATCGATGCCACGGGCTTGTATACCGCCCCCAACGGGATTACGGGTCCACAAACTGTCACTGTGACAGCGACGAGTCAGGCCGATTCAACGCTGTCGGTCACGGCAACAATTACCCTGAACCCACCGGTTCTGCCGCCGCCGGTATGTGCATCGAACGGCTACAGCTTCACGCGCGCAATCGTGATTGATCACACCCAGGTCCCCAACGGCGATCAATCCAATTTCCCGTTCCTCCTGAATTCGACGGATCCCACGTTTGCCACCACGGCAAATGGAGGTCATGTTGCGAACATCAACGGGTACGACATTATCTTTAGCAGCGATCCTGCCGGCCAGAACGTGCTCAGTTATGAGATGGAGAAATACAATCCGGCAACCGGCCAAGTGATTGCGTGGGTCAGTGTTCCCAATCTTTCTCATACCGCTGACACAGTGATTTACATGTTCTATGGGAACAACAGCATCAATACGGCACAACAGAATCCTGCGGGAGTGTGGGACTCGAGTTACCTCGGCGTCTGGCATGTTCCGAATGGTACCCGGCTCTCCCTGGCCGACAGCAGTACGTACCACAACAACGCAACAAACAGTGGAGCTATCGCTGCGCCAGGTGAGATTGACGGCGGTATGCAAACGGACGGCGCCACCTATGCAACGATCGGTGCGTCCGCGAGTCTCGCAAACCTCCCGTCCGGCAACGCAACGTTCTCGGCATGGGTCAAGGTTGACGCTACCGGCAGCGGCATCATCATGGGCAAAGAAAACTCCACAGGCGAGAACGTCGGCTGGGAGCTGGATGTTGAACCCAACCACCAGATCTATTTCGAGAGTCTTTACGACCAGGGTAGGCTCGGGTTCTCAAGTAATGGAAATCTGATTCCCGGACAGTGGGCCTACGTCACGGTGACCCTGGCAGGGACGCCGGACAATGGCGGACAAGCCACGATTTATATCAATGGTGTCGCGAGCGGAGCCGCGACGGGCAGCGGTCAGCCCGGAGACGATTCCGCGCAAAACGCGTACCTGGCAAACGTGAGCTGGGATTGGCCGTTTGAAGGGTCGACGGACGAGTTCCGCATTTCCAACGTTGTGCGCTCTGCCGATTGGATCGCCACCGAGTACAACAATCAGGCGACTCCGTTCCTGTTCTATCAACTGTCAGGAGAGAATGCGGTCGTAATTCCTTCGAGTGCTGCCCTGTACGGCGGACAGAGCAAGCAGTTCATCGCATCGACCGGTTGCGGCAGTTTGCCTTCGGTGAGTTGGTCGATGCCCTCAAGCTCGCCAGGTACGCTAACAGCGGCCGGTTTGTACACCGCACCGCCCACTATCGACGCACAGCAAGCGGTCAATGTTGCAGCGATCAGCACCGTCGATGGTTCGACTGTGGGCTCTGCTCTCATAACGTTGTTCCCGCCTATCCAGGTGTCGGTCTCTCCGGCGACTGTGACCCTCTACGGCTCCGGCGAGACCACGCAGTTCACGGCAAGTGTCTTGAACGCCACCAACGCGGCAGTCGTCTGGTCGCTCAGTCCGGCAGGCATTGGCTCTATCGATAATTCCGGTTTGTTCACAACTCCTGCTTCTCTTTCTGGTGCGCAGACCGTTACCGTTACCGCCACCAGCGTGATCGACCCTGCGCAGTCCGCTTCTGCGACCGTATCGATCTCTCCTCTCGTGATCAGTCCTACCATTTACAGCATTTACGGCGGCTTCAGCCAGCAATTTACGGCCAACATGCCTGTGATCTGGTCGGCCAGTGAAGGGACAATCGACGCGACAGGCCTCTACACGGCACCGACCCAGCGGACAGGTTCTTCGGTTGCGACAATCGTTGCCACCAGCCTCGCAGATCCCAATGCGGCGGTGAGTCTGACTGTCTCGGTCTCCCCGTCCCTCCAGTTAAGTCCGACGACCGCCACTCTCTATGGTGGTCAGACCCTGCAATTCAGTAACTGCGGCGCTCTGTCCCAGAATTCCTGGCAATGTCCTCTGCCGTCCGTCTGGACCATCGTTCCGACCGGAGCAGGGACGATCGATTCGAATGGATTCTATACAGCCCCGCTCGCAATCCCCACTCAGCAGACCATCACTGTGATTGCGACCGCCGCATCGAATCCCCTGCAACAGGGCAGCGCGACCATCACACTCACCCCGCCCACTGTCTCGATTACACCGCAATCGGGCACACTTTACTCGGGTCAGTCCGAACAGTTTGCAGCGACAATCAGAAACGCCACCTCCACAGATGTAATCTGGTCGATTTCCCCTGCTGGTCTCGGTACCATTAGCGCGTCAGGCTTGTATCAGGCTCCGAACGGCATTGTGACGCAGCAGGTAGTGACAGTCACTGCGTCCAGCAAGGCGGTGCCATCGATCTCGGCGTCGGCTTCCATTACCCTTTCGCCTGCCCAGTGTCTCTCGAAGTCCTACAACCATGTTCGCTCCATCACGATCGACCACAACAAGGTGCCCAACACCGATCAGTCCAACTTCCCGTTCCTCTTCACAGCCACTGATTCGGCGCTTGCCGCGATGTCGAATGGAGGGCATGTTGCGAATCCGAGCGGCTATGATATCGTGTTCAGTTCTGATCCCGCCGGCGTCAACAGGCTCGACTACGAAATCGAGCAATACAATCCGGCTACCGGTCAGATCGCTGCCTGGATCAGGGTTCCGAAGCTCTCCCATAACTCAGACACCGTGATCTACATGTTCTATGGGAATAGCGCGATCACGGCTTCCCAGCAGAATCCAGTAGGAGCATGGCAGAACAAATTCGGGGCGATCTATCACCTTGCGGGAGCACCCTCGACGTCAACGGCAGACTCGACTGGAAATCAGAATAACGGCAGTGCGAACGGACTGCTTAGCACTCCAGGCGTGTTTGATGTCGCGGCTGCCTTTAATGGGTCGACGAGTTACATTGCACTTCCTGGTGCGGACTTTGGAGACTATCCGGCAAATGGGATCTACACGTCCGACTATTCCACTTCGCTGGCCACTTGGTTCAAGACTTCGCAGGAAGGAGTAATTCTCGGACAAACGCTTGCCGGGGTGAGCCCAGGGGAATATCCCTATAACTGGATCCCTGCTCTATATATTGACAATTCGGGCTTGTTACGCGCTTCCTTGTTCAATCTTGTTAATGCGCAACAGGATGTATTTTTTGGCAGTACTACGATCGACTACAACCGCGCGCCACAGATCGTATCTACAGCCCCGTATAACGACAACCAGTGGCACTTTGCGGCTCTCACGTACGGGGATGGCACCGAGACACTGTACGTGGACGGCCAGCCGGTAGGCGCACAGTATGCGGCATTGCAATCCGGTTATTCTTCGAACTACAGCTACTTCGTGGGTACGGGCTACACGTGGCAATGGGCAGGAACAAATGCTTCATGGGATTATTTGAAGGGATCGCTGGAAGAGATAGAGGTCTCCGATGCCGCAAGATCGGGAGACTGGATCCGAACGGAGTACCTGAACCAAAGTTCGCCTGCAACGTTCGCTAGCCTGTCGCCTGAGCTAAACGGGAATGTATCGATTAGCCCCTTGGCGCCCGTGCTATATGGTGGCCAGAGCCAGCAGTTCACGATTCTGGACGCGGCACTGTGCGGCTCCGGCGGAGGAAGCTGGACAATGCCGGCGGGCAGTCTGGGCACATTGAGCGTGTCCGGGCTCTATACCGCGCCCCCCACCGTTCAAACGCAGCAAACCGTCGTTATTTCTGCAACTACTCTTGGCTCGAACTCAGCGCCTGTCACCGCAACCGTCACCCTGATGCCGGCCATCCGCATCGCCGTATCTCCGCTGAACGCAGCACTGGCCGCTGGGGACGCTCAGCAATTCACTGCCAGTGTTGCAAATTCGAGCAACACAGCGGTCGCATGGTCAATCAGTCCTACGACGGCAGGAAGCATCACGCCGAATGGACTCTACCTTGCCCCGCAGAAAGTCCTGCAATCGCAGACGGTCACCGTCACAGCAACGAGCCTCGCCGATGCGAATCAGTCTGCATCGGCCACCATCACTCTCGCCCAAACGGTGGCGGCTCCTGCGGTTTCGGTCGCTCTTTCTCCAGCTTCGGTTGTGCTCGATAGCGGGCAATCGCAGCAGTTTGCGGCAACAGTCAACAATTCGTCGAACACCTCCGTGACCTGGTCCATGCAGCCTTCCGGAATCGGGACACTCAGCAGTTCGGGTCTTTACACGGCGCCTGCCGCAATCGCAGCGCAGCAATCGATCACGATCACGGCTACTAGCCAAGCCGATCCCACCAAGTCTGCTTCGGCTATTGTGACGCTGACTGCGACGGCCTGCGCATCGACGGGCTTCGGCTATCAGCGCGCAGTCGTCATCGATCACACCAAGATCCCGAATTCGGATCTCTCCAACTTCCCGCTCCTGTTCAACACCACCGATCCGGCCTTTGCGAGCGTCGCCAATGGCGGGCACGTCGCGAGCCCGAGTGGTTACGACATCATCTTCAGCACTGACCCCAACGGCCAGACACGGCTCGACGAGGAACTGGAGTCCTATAACTCATCCACCGGCCAGGTGATCGCGTGGGTGCGGATTCCAAAGCTGTCGCATTCGGCAGATACGGTGCTCTATATTTTCTATGGAAATCCGAATGTAACATCTCCGCAGCAAAATCCCTCCGGCGTTTGGGATCAAAGCTACCAGGGTGTGTGGCACATGCCGAACGGCACAACCCTCTCAGCGAACGACTCGACCGCGAACAACAACAATGGCGTCATTACCACCGCTACGGCGGTTCCCGGCGAGATCGACGGGGGAGCGAGTTTTGACGGCTCGACTTCGGTGATTGCGACAAGCTATGTGCAGACTGCCGTGACGGCTTACACGGTGGAGGCGTGGATCTCGACATCGAGTCCAAATGTCGCCACGGTAGTGGATGATCGGGGCTCGAATGGTCATTCTCTGACCTTTGGTTTGGATGGAAACGGAGCTTGCGGAAGCACGATTGGATGCGCGCTCAGGACGGATCCAAATCCCACGGGAAAGCTGATGTTCGGTGATGATGCAGGAGGGATATTCATTGGCGCCGAGGGGACTACACTTCTTAATGACGGGTCGTGGCACCATGTTGTAGGTACTTGGTCCGCTCCTGCGGGAACATCTGTCGACCCGAGTCAGTTCAGTCTGTATGTGGATGGCAAACAGGTAGGGAACCCGAGTTCTGTCTTTGTCTACTTAGGCGATACATCACCTCTGACCGGTTCAGGCGGAACTCTCATCGGTGCAGGATTCGGCAACTACGCCGGATTACTCGACGAGGTGCGCATCTCGACCACGGTTCGATCCGCTGATTGGGTTGCAACGGAGTACAACAATCAAAGTTCCCCAGGCAGCTTCTATGCTTTGCAGGCGGAAACTACACAGTCGGTGACTCCGAATGCGGTAACCCTATTCCCCGCACAGAGTCAACAATTCACATTTGTGGGCTCATGCAACGCAGGTATCACGTGGTCGATGCCCAATGGCTCTCCTGGCTGGCTTACCTCTACTGGCCTCTACACGGCTCCGGCCGCAGTTGCGAGCCAGCAGTCGGTCACCATCACAGCAACGAGTCAGGCAGATTCCAGTCTCTCCGCCTCTGCCACAGTGACTCTGATGCCTCAAGTTTCGGTCAGCATCACGCCATCGAGTGTGACCCTGAGCGAGAGCCAGTCCGAACAGTTCTCGGCCCTCGTTACCAACAGTCCCAACCCTCAGGTCACTTGGAGCGTCAGCCCTGCGGGAATGGGTACGGTTGATCCATTTGGAGCCTATATTGCGCCCTCGGGAATCTCGTCTCCTCAGCAGGCGACCGTTACAGCGGAGAGCCTCGCAGACCCAACCAAGTTCGCCTCCGCAGCCGTGACCATCACCCCCACGGTGTGCGCATCAGCGGCATACGGTTATCAGCGCGTAATTGTTATCGATCACACCAAGGTCGGCAACGCGGATCTCTCTGGCTTCCCACTCTTGTTCAACACCACCGATCAGGATCTTGCCTCAGTTGACAATGGCGGACACGTCGCGAGTCCGAGCGGCTTCGACATTCTCTTCAGCTCCGATCCGAATGGAATGACCAAGCTCGACTACGAGCTGGAGAAATACGATCCCGCCACCGGGCAGGTCGTTGCCTGGATTCGCATTCCGACCCTCTCCCACACCACCGACACCGTTCTCTACGTCTTCTACGGCAATTCGAATATCACCTCGACGCAGCAGAATCCCGCGGGTGTCTGGACCAGCAACTATCTCGGCGTATATCACTTCGCCAATGAAGGTCTGCAGGATTCGACCAGGAATGCGAATAATGCCACGCCGACTTCAATATCGACCGTGAACACGACCATGGCGAGCGGAGTCGGGTTCAGCGGCAGCTCAAGCTACTTCCAAGTGCCCTCGGCCGACTTCCCCAATTTCCCAACCGGAGTATATGACAATATTGCCAATCCCGATTACACTCCGCCGGTCAGCTTCTCATCCTCATTCGGACTGTGGTTTAAGACCCCAGTCCCGGGAGGACTCCTAGGTCAGGTCCCCAGCATAAGCACATATTGCATCTTCTACATCATCTGCGGAACCTATCCAACTGTGCCGGGCACTTACGATCCTGCATCTTGGGGCGCAATGCTCTACGTCGACGACAACGGCAAAGTTGTCGGAGGCGGAGCCATGAGCGCAAACTCGTACGACGATAACAACTGGCACTATGTCGTAGTTACGTATGCTCTCGATGGCACGGACACTCTCTATGTCGACGGCCAGGCCGTTGGCTCAGCCACGAATCAGTTCCCAACCGGATACAGCCCGTCCTACAGCTACTTCGTTGGAACCTCCTACACCTTTCTTGGTGACGACGGGAACTTTGACTGGCTCTATCTCAACGGCTCCGTCGACGAAGTCAAAGTCACCAACGCACCGCTCTCCGCAGCCTGGATCCAGACGGAGTTCAACAACCAGGGTTCACCGTCAACCTTCTACAAGTTCTACCAACGCACGACCACGCAGATTGCTCCGGCCTCGGTAAGTCTCTACGCCCTCCAGGCGCAGCAGTTTGCCGTCCCTGGTCTCTGCGACTCGGCCGTGAACTGGTCGTTGGCCTCCGGTGCTCCTGGATCTCTCTCATCCACCGGACTCTACACCGCACCAGCCACAATCGCTTCCCAGCAGTCTCTTGCAGTCAGCGCCAGTAGCCGCGCCAATGGCGACAACCTCGGCACTGCGACGGTAACGCTCTTGCCGCCTCCGCTGCCCATCACCTTGACTGCCAACGAACAGCCTCCCTATCAGGTAGGTTCCACTCAGTCTTTCTCTGCCACCGTGATGGATGAAGACGGCACTCCTTCAACCGGAGTCACCGTCGCCTTCGCAGTCACCGGTTCCAACGCAGCATTCGCAAACGCCACCACCGACGACAACGGCGTCGCAACCTACACCTATCTCGGCGCCAACAGCGGAACAGACAACATCCAGGCCACTATCAGCCTGAACGGTCAGCTGCTTGTCTCAAACAGCATCAACGCTGCATGGCTGAACCCAATCACTACCACTCCCGCTGCCGCTGTCGCTCTGCTTACGCCTCCCTCACTGGGCGTTGGAGGACTCATCGGCGCATTCACTGACAACGCCGGAAACGTCATCCAGCCCATCGCCATCGGTGCCACCGCACGCACTCTCCCGGTGCCCGCAGGCGCAACGCAACTCCAACTCGGCATCAACAGTCAGTACTATCCCAATGACGGCGGCGCCGGATTCACTGTCCTCGTGAATGGCGTCTCCGTCTCCGTTCCGCCCACCGCCATGCCATGGGTGTGGACCGTTGGCGGCCAGAATGCCCGGTTCCAATACGGCATCTACAACCCCAGCATTCAGAATGGAGTGCTTGACGGCACACCTCCCGTCATCGCTGCCCAAAATCTAACCGCGGGTTCCACCGTCACCGTCGCCTACCAAAGCGGAACGGCCTCCATCAATCTTCCAGTCCGTCCCCTCGTCGATGCCGATGGCGATCAGACCTGGACTCCCGCTGCGCAAATCTGGCAGGGCGCAGCCTTCGCAACGCAATACACCACCACCAAGGCCTACACCGTAGGACAGCCAATCACCTTCGACGCGCAGGTGCTCGACGTGACTGGCGCGCCTATGGCGAACGTCCGTGTGACGCTCAATATTTCGGGAGCAAATCCGCAAACCCTGCAGGCAACCACCGATGCCAGCGGCGAAGCCGCCTTCCTCTACACTGGCGCGAATGCCGGAGCCGACAGCCTCGTTGCGCAGGCATTCCCAGCTGGAAACGGCGTCCTAACCTCTGAGCTGGGCAGCGTTACGTGGGTGAGCCGTCCCACTCCTCCTACACCGCCGGGAGCCCTCTCGTTCGCCTTCTTCGGAGCCGTGAACATCGGCCAGGTCTACAACATCTCCTCAACAGATTCCACAAACCAACCGGTGAAGAATGCCAACCTTGGCTACTACGTTTGGGGAGTCGACAACTTCTCGCAGGCTGGAACCACAGACGTCACCGGTCACGGATCCTTCGGCTACAACCACTACAACGCCGGCCCATTCAACATCGTTGCGATCGAAACCCTGAATGGAAACACCATCTTCTCCAACGTCATCACCGGAACCTGGACCACACCGACGAGTACCACGGGATGCGTCAACTGCAGCGATACGGTGACGGCCAGCATATCCGGGCCGAGTTCCGTCAATCTTCCCAATTCCATCACGCTGACAGGAACAGTTACAGACAGTCAGGGCATCAATCCGATCGTCTCCTGGACGCAGATCAGCGGCCCAGGAACAGCGACATTCTCTGCGGCGGATCAAGCCGTAACTAACGTCAGTTTCAGCGACCCAGGCGTCTACGTTGTGCAGCTTTACGCCACTGACGATGCAGCAAGCGCCTCGGTACAATTCACCATCAACGTCCGCCAGGCCCAGGCGACCGGCGTGTCGCAAGGATGGATCGGATCTCCCCTCTACGGCGCCAGTGTCTCCGGCATCGTGCCCATCACGCTCGCTCCGGGCGTCTCGCTGCAAAGCGGGACATTGACGTACTTCCCCACGACAGATACCAGCAACGTGACCGTGTTGAACGCGAACGTGACTGGCTCGGGTCAGATTGGCGTCCTGGATACGACGCAACTGCTGAACGGCTCCTACTGGATTCAGCTTCACGGCGTTGACGCGAGCGGGGATTCTCAGTACAGCCTCATCATGGTCACAGCCACCGGAGATTACAAGCCGGGACGCGTCACCGCCACGGTAACCGATCTCGTCGTACCTTCGACCGGACTCGCCATCAACATTCAGCGCACCTACGACAGCCTGAACGCCGCAACAAGCAGCGACTTCGGCTACGGCTGGTCGCTCGGCATCAATGTGAACCTGATGGTCAGCCCCGCCGGCGACGTTACGTTCACCTTGGGTGGACAGCGAAAGACCTTTTATCTGGCGCCGCAGATGCCGCCCTGTTCGCCGCTGATCGGGTGCCTGTTCCCCTACTACTTTGTCGCGTACAGGCCAGAACCAGGCATGTTCGGCACGCTCACGACCGCAGGACAAGCATGTCCGCTCGACATCGTTGTTCCCAATGGCAATTTGTGGGAGTGCCAGGGAGGCGGCGCGTTCAATCCTTCCGGTTACGTCTACACCGATCCGCGCGGAACAGCTTACACCATCAGCGCAAGCGGTTCGTTGCAGTCGATTGGGGATCGCAACGGCAATGGACTCACCATCACGCCCAACGGAATCACGAGTACGACCGGTTTGTCCGTGCCATTCGTGCGCGATTCGAGCGGCCGCATCACGCAGATCACCGATACCCAGGGCAACATCTATCAATACACGTACGACGCCAATGGCAATCTCGCCAGCGTGCAATACCCGAACGTGTTGCAGCCGAGTACCTACACCTACGATCCGCATCACCTTTACCTCACCGGCACCGACTTCCGCAGCAACCCGCTACCTTCGAGCGCCTACTACGAGAGCTCGGATACTGACGCGAATGGGAATGCGCTCGCGGGCAGACTTAAGAGCGTGACCAACGGCCTTGGGCAGACAACGAGCTATGCCTACGACATCAACGCGCACTCCACCACCATCACCTACCCACCCGACGCCATTGGCGTGGTTGGAGAATCCACGATGGTCTACAACGCCTTCGGTGATCTCCTGACATCGACAGACCCGCTGGGCCACACCACGACCAACGTCTACGACGCAAAACGAAATTTAACGTCCGTCACTGATCCGCTGGGCCATACGACGTCGTATACCTACGACCCCAACGGCAACCGCAGCTCCGTCACGTATCCAGCCAACGCAACGAGTACCAATACAACAAGAACAGCTCTATACAACCAGTACAGCGAACCGATCTCAACAACCGACGAGCTTGGCAATGTTCGGACGTTCAACTACGACGCGAACTACAATCCGCAGAACATTACCGACAGCGCTGGTACGCTAGCCAGTTTCAGTTTTAATAGCGATGGTACTATGCAGTCCGGCGCGATCGGATACGACCTTAACGCCAACCCCAGGAGCGCGTCGCAGTTTACCTACGATGCAAACGGCAATATGACAGGCAGCACTGATGCCCTGGGACGGAGCACGTCGTACACCTACAACTACCTCGGACAAAAGACCTCAATGACGGTGCCACTTTTGCCTGGAACAAGCGCGGAACAGGCTAGGACCGTCTACAGCTACGATGCCCTTGGGAATTTGATCGAAGCGGATGCCCCTCTCGGCCGCACGACGAAATCCTGCTATGACGCGAACGGTAACAAGGTGTCGGACACGGATGCACGGGGCAACACCACGACCTATACCTATGACGCTCTGAACCGACTCACACAAATCAAGTATCCCGACAGCACCACCACGAAGAAGAATTACGATTTTCGTGGCAATGTCATCGACGAGTGGGACCAAGCAGCAAACCAGACCCACCACGTCTACGACCTCGCTGGTCGCCAGGTCTCGGTCACACAGGCCTACGGCACGTCGAGCGCGACGACCACAACCTACGCTTACGACAACGACGGGCGAAAGCTCTCAGAAACCGACAACCTGGGCCATGCAACAACCTACGCCTACGATGCGGCCGGCAACCTGACCGGGGTTTCGGGGGTGAACGGAACCTTCAGGTATGGCTATGACAATGCACGCAACCGCGTCTCGACTACCGATGGAAATAATCACACAACTTCATATTCATACGACGCCCGCAAGCGCCTGACGACCACGACCTATCCTGACCAGTCCTCCGTCGCCAATGCGTACGACGGGCCGGGCAACCTGATCAAGGTTACCGACCAGAACAACCATGTCGTCGAGTACGCCTATGACGCCACCAACCAGTTGCTCCAAGTCATACAGCGTTCGAGCCCCAACTCGGCCAATACAACCTTGATGGACTATGACCCCGACGGCAACCTGGCGTCCCTGGAAGACGCCAACTCGCACACAACGTCATCGAGCTTCGATTTGCTTGGCGAACTGCGGAGCAAGACGCTTCCCGACGCGTCTTCGGTAGAAACCCGAGAGTACGACGCAGCCGGAAACCTCAAAACGTTGACGCACTTCAATGGTGTGACAACGACCTATAGCTATGACAACCTGAACCGGCTTCTGTCGCGCGCGACAACGGGCGAGCCCACAGTCAGCTTCACCTACACAGCCACCGGCAGGCGGCAGACGATGACCGATGCCAGTGGAACCACCACGTATACTTACGACAACATGGACCGGCTATTGACGAAAGCCACGCCGGAGGGAACGCTCCTTTACGCCTATGACGGAGCGGGGCATCTTGCATCGACGAGTTCATCGAACCCCAACGGAGTAAACGTCAGCTACACTTACGACACACTGAACAGGTTGAACACGGTGGTAGACAGCCGCCTAGGCACGACAACCTATAACTACGACGATGCCAACAACGTCGCCAACGTGACGTATCCGAATGGGGTTCAGACAGCCTACACCTATGACGACCTGAACAGGGTGAAGGCAGCAGCCACGCAGACGGTCGGGTTTAGCTATATCCGGGATGCGGCTGGCAAGATCACCAATGCCCTCGAGCTCGACAGCCGATCCATCACATGGAATTACGACGGCGCCAACCGGCTCCAGAACGAGTCGATTGCGAACGATCCTAACGGGAAGAACGGACAGGTCGATTACAGTCTTGACCCAGTAGGGAACCGGTCGTCGGCAACCTCATCGATCTCCGGCCTGACTCCCATCGGGGGGTCCTTCAATCAGGACGACGAACTGACCTCGGCGGAGACTTACGATCAAGACGGCAACGTGATCTCGACGGGCGGCAAGAGCTTCGCGTACAACTCGCAAAACCAACTCGTCTCAATGGGGAACACAGTCGGCCTTGCCTACGATGGCGACGGCAATCGAGTGGCCAAGGTTGCCAATGGAACCACGACTCGGTATCTTGTCGATGATCTGAACCCGACCGGCTACCCACAGGTGGTGGATGAATTGACCAATGGGGTGGTCACTCGCACTTATACCTACGGTCTCCAGCGCATCAGCCAAGCCCAGGTGGTCTCCGGCAGTTGGACGACGAGCTTTTACGTGTACGACGGTGGCGGCAGCGTTCGTGCTCTGACCAACTCATTGGGCGCGGTGACCGACGCGTACGACTATGATGCCTTCGGCAATCTGCTCAACAAGACAGGTTCCACTCCCAATTCGTACTTGTATCGTGGCGAGTTCTTCGACTCCGATCTTGGGCTGTACTATTTGAAAGCGCGCTGGATAAATCCGCTCACCGGCCGGTTCATGAGCAGGGATCCGCTCGACGGAACTGCCTTTATTCCGAGGACGCTTCACAAGTACCTGTACGCCGGAGGTGATCCGGTCAATTATGTCGACCCAAGCGGTGAGGATGGCGAACTGGTTGGCTATATTGATTTAGCCGCTCGTTCGTTCACGCTGGCGGAACGAGTCGCCGCCTACGGGTGCTATGCGAGTATCGCCCTTACTTCCACGTCGCTTTTCCTGGCGAAGAAATTGAGCTATTGGGATTTGGCAGGTGCCGCGGCAACTGCTTACGGTTGCGTCACGCTGTCACTCCCGAGCACTGCGGAATCCAATGCAGGAAAGGTTCTCCTCGGAATTAAGAAGCTCGCGGACTATGGAACCTGCGCCTTGTCCTTAGCCACGATGGTTCACGACTTACAAGAGTACATCGACGCCAAGAGTCCAGATGAACAAACCTTTAGGCCGTTTTTCTTAGATACGTTTGGCACCGTGGTCGGATGCGTTACTACACAGTTAGCAACAGAGTTCGATGTGGAGGCCGAAGAGTGAGACATGACAACTGAGCCAATCGACATCGACGGTGCAGCAAGCAATCTAAAGGAGCTGAATGCATCTCTCCCGAGAAAAGTTCGCTTGTTCTCAGACGATGCACGCAGATTGTTCTGGTGCGTGGTGATTTTTCTCGGAGGTGGTTCGGTATGGTTTTCCACTTACCTCTACCACGCTTTCAGTCAGACTCGGCAATGGGAGCAGGTCCAAAGCGATGGCCGTGAGGTGACGGGCGAGATTCGAGAGAGGATCAGGAGCACGCACTCAACTTTCGTTCGCTACGAATTCAGCGTGGACAGTCGGGTCTATCAAAATACGATTGAAGTACCAACTGGTCGTCAGATCGATTCAGGTGTCGGTGACAAGGTTCTGGTCCGATTCTTGCCGACTGACCCGAACGTCAATTTCCCCAGCACTTGGGGTTGGCCGATGTGGCCTGACTTGATTCCCAATCTGTTCCTCCTATTGTTTCCTGTTCTTGGCGTTGTTGGGGCCGTGTTCCTGTTTAAAGAATGGCATTTGGCGCGCAGCGGGCTAGTAGTCGATGGAAGGGTAACGAGTTGCGAACCAAACGGACGCAAGTTTAGGGTCTACTATGAATTCTCGACCGAGGATAAGACGACGTCGGAAGGAATTGAAAACTATTGCGACGACGAATACGATGTGGGATCGAGAATTCGTATTATCTATTTGCGCAATAAACCTAGCCGAAATGATTGTTACCCGATGAATTCCTATCGCACTGTGTGATGCGCGCTCGCCCTGGAGTCGGTTTGAGCGGTGTTCTAAAAACGCCTGACGAGAACATAAAAGAGCTGCTCGGCATTCACTTGTGAGCTGTAGCAATTGGAAACGCGGAGGGTTCACCGCATTCCGGCGGGAATACACCTACGGCATCACGCGTATCAGTGACCTGCTCCCCTGAATCCGCCCAATTCGGAATACGATTTGGACGAAGGAAAGGGGAAGGACGATGAGCAAGAGCCGAAACACGGGGCGCAAAACATTGCGGCGCTGAACCAGTTCGAGAGGGGTCGAGGCGGGTCGCGCGACAGAGGATGTGGCTCGCGAGAAGGCGTCAGCAAGCACAGGATCTATGCCTGGAAGGCGAAGTACGGGGGGGCATGGAGGTGCGCGAGTTGACGAATTCAGCGCGTGCAATCACCGACGCTTACGATTACGACGCCTTTGGACAGGATTCCGAAACCGTCCGAGCGCAATAACCAAAAGCGATTTGCGGCTCAATGCGAGCGCATGCATTCCAGTGCAACCCACTAAGCATTTCGAGTCAGCTTCGTGAGAGCGAGAAATCGAGCTTGTATCACTTTCGTATCACAGACACTTTATTGGTCCTTCGTAAAGCGGCCAAGTAAACCATTTGTTTTGAATGGTGAGCCCGCTGGGACTCGAACCCAGGACCCACGCCTTAAAAGGGCGTTGCTCTACCAACTGAGCTACGGGCTCTCAACAACTCCAACTTATTTAAATTAAATAAGTTAAATGCTATTCTGTTTTGGTTCTGCGCGGCATTTTAGCGCTGGTAGCCAAATTGTAGCCACTTTGTACCGAAACCGATCCCGGGCGAACCAAGGTCTCCAGCGCCTGTAACCTGTGAGTCGCGGCGAGGTGAGCTGACCGGGCGGTCATCGCGACCGACTTGTGTCCCTTCAGTTCCTGCACTGTTTCTAAGTCTACCCCAGCCACCACCAGACGGCTAGCGAAGTGCGGCGGAGAGTGTGCCCAGTCACACCGTTGATCTTCGCCCGTTGTGTAAGTGACCTTCGCGCTGAAGGCCATCAATCTGGTGCGGGAAAGGTGTTGGAATGGGACCCCACGACAATAGCCGACTTTTGGGTAGTAATTGGGTTCGGGTGAGCGCGTTGGCCGGCAATGTGGCATCCATTCAGAATGCTCTTCTCTTTGCCTCGGCTCAACGACCGTGACTGAAGGTCTTCAAAAGCATTCGGAGGATTCATGAAGAAGTCGGTCAAGATCGGTCTGGCTGCAGCTATAGCAGTACCACTACTCGCAGCAACGGCCATTCACCTCTTCGTGGACGCCAACACTTTTCGTCCTGCGATCGAGAGCCGGCTCAGCGCAGCCCTTTCCCGCAAGGTCACTCTCGGCCCTCTGAGCCTCTCCGTCATGACAGGAAGCCTGGTGGCGAACGATCTCGCCATAGCCGAAGACCCGAAGTTCGGCCTGACTCCATTCTTCACCGCCAAACGATTGCGCATCGGCGTTCAGATGAAGCCGCTCATCTTCAACCGTCAGCTGATTGTGCGGAGTTTTGAGGTCGATACTCCCCAAATCCATCTGATCCGTGCCGAGGATGGCACGTGGAACTTCGCCACCCTTAGCCACGGCGTTGCTTCTCAGAACACGCAGACGGCCACTTTACCCGATCTCCCCGTCGGCATCATCACCATCAAAGACGGAAACGCCACAATAGAGAAGCTGCCGTCGCAGAGAAATCCCCAGGTCTACGACCATCTCGACGTGAAATTGGAGCACTTCTCCCTCGCCGCGGCCCTTCCCTTCACGATTAGCGCCTCGTTGCCCGGCGACGGCAAAGTGGCTGTCTCCGGAACCGTCGGACCTATCAATCCGCAAGACGCCGCCTCCACCAACTTCGACGCCCAGGTCACCATCATGCACCTGGACCCCGTCGTGGCCGGATACGTCGACCCTGAGGCTGGAGTCTCCATGATCGGTGGCGTCGACGTCCACATTGTCTCAGACGGAATGAATGTCACCAGCGAC
The DNA here is from genome assembly GCA_963838295.1 of uncultured Acidobacteriaceae bacterium. Taxonomy (GTDB): domain Bacteria; phylum Acidobacteriota; class Terriglobia; order Terriglobales; family Acidobacteriaceae; genus Telmatobacter. Next base: position 70,781 of record CAWIQS010000013.1, on the reverse strand, counting down.
GGCAACGTTCACGCCGAGCACCTCATCCTCCTCAAAGGTGGCAACGCAGCTCCGCATCCCTTCGACATCCACTATCAAGTTGTTCATTCCCTCATGGACCATGGTGGCAAAGTCTCCGATCTTGCTCTTCAGACCGGGACTGTCGCGATTCACATGAAAGGCACTTATCAACTCGCCGCGAACGTACCCGTCTTCGATCTCAAGCTACTGGCCCAAAGTGTCCCCATCGACGGCCTGCAGGCGCTTATGCCCGCCGTCGGCGTAAAGCTCCCCAACGACGCCGTCCTCAAGGGTGGAACGCTGTCGGCGAACTTCGGCATCAAGGGCTCGGCAAAAGACAACGTCATCGTTGGCTCCTACGAGATCAAAAATACACAGCTGGTAGGGTACAACCTCGGCTCCAAGATCGTTGGCATCGCCGCCCTGGGTGGCATCAAGACCGGCGATACCACCGCGATCGAGATCTCCCGCGCCGACATCCGCATAACCAAATCAGGCAGCGAGAGCACGAATATCTACTCGGTGCTTCCTGCCCTCGGTGAGTCCACGGGCAGCGGCACAGTGTCTCCCTCCGGCGAGCTCAACTTCCACTTGATCTCCAAAGTCACAAGCGCCAAGGGACTCAATAAAGTCGGCGTAAACATCCTCACAAAGCTGAATGGCTCATCTGCGTCGGCCAAACCTTCGACTGCCAGCGGTATCCCCATCGATATCACCGGCACAGCGGAGAACCCGGTCATCACCGCGGATGTCAACGGCCTGGTGAAAGGCAACGCCGCAGCCTTACGCAGCAAAGGCACCAACATCTTCAATAAGGCCATCCTCTCGAATCTCTTCGGTAAGAAAAAAGCAATTCCCCCGACAAAATAATCCAGCGGCAGAGCCACACGGAGGACGAGAGCCGGGATTCCCAAGGATTCTGATACCTGCCTTGGGCATAAATAAATAAAATTAAAAATAAGTATTGCAATAATTGATAAACTTAATCATAATCTCTCTCGTACTAGAGAAAAGGAGTTTCGTGGATGGCTTCCGATCCCAAAGCCGCTTCAGACTGGCAGGACCTGCTGCGCATCGCCCAGGGAGCACCCCTGGTGATTGAGCGGGTCAGGATCCCGGAGAAGGAAATCGCCATTGAGGGCGCGTTTACGCTGCCTGAACTTGCGCGGCTGAGCCTGGAGGACCAGGTGTTCGTGACTGCATTTCTGCGGTCTCACGGCTCGATCAAGGAGATGGAGCAGGTTTTCGGAGTGAGTTACCCGACGATCAAGGCGCGGCTCAGCCGAATCTCCGGGCTGCTGCAGTTTATTGATACCAACCCAATGCCGTCGCGCTCGGATGTCCTGGAGCGGCTCAAGAACGGCGAGATCACCGCTTCCGAGGCGATCAGCGAACTGGAGGCCATCAAGTGACTCCGAATATTGCCATCGTTCACCTGAACTACCCGCACGGGCCGAATTTCCGGTTGTGGCTGCCGCTGTTTCTGTTGTGGATTCCCGCGCTCCTGCTGGCGCCATTCGTCCTGGTGATCCTGCTGGTTGTGTGTGTTTGTCTTGGGATTCCGTTCTGGCAGTCGGTTGCCACGTTCTGGGCAATCGTGTGCAGCCTGCCGGGAACAGATGTACGGGTTTCAACCGAGGGCAATCGCGTCCTCGTCCGGATTTTGTAGAGGTTCGCTATGAATACCGATCGCCGAGTCATTCTTTCGCTTGTCGTCATGGGGCGCATCACCCCCACCGAGGCAGAGCGCCTGCTGGCCGCCTGGAACGAGAGCCGCGAGACGGCATGGATTGTTGGTCTCTGCCTGGCGTTTGCCTGCCTGGCGCAACTTCACCTGCGTGAGCTTCTTCCGATCCTCATGCACTTTTGCAGCGCGCAGATTCCAGCGCTGGCCGAGGCCGTGCACCACGCGCTTTCGCCGATCACGGAACTTTGGGGAGGACAGCTATGAACGACAACAGACGTCAAATTCTTGAGATGCTGGCTACGGGGAAGATCACGGCAGATGAAGCCGAGCGGCTGCTCGTTGCGCTGGACCCTGAGACAACGCCGGCGGCGGGAAAGCCGACGAGCAGTGCCGCAAACGGACAACAGCCGAGTGCACCCCGCACGCGCGCCAAATATCTGCGCGTACTGGTCGAGGCCGATGAAGAGATGACCGGCCTCAAGGGTCCGACTACGGTCAACGTGCGCGTGCCGCTGCAGTTGTTGCGTGCAGGCGTGCGGCTGGCGGCGCTGATTCCGCAGCAAGCGCATAACCAGTTTGACCAGGCACTCAGCAGCCACGGCGTGCCCTTAACGCTTTCGCAGATCAAGCCGGAGAATCTCGAAGAGCTGATCGATCACCTTGAAGATCTGACCGTGGACGTGGACGGCAAGGACGGCAACAAGACCAGGGTGAAGGTGTTCAGCGAGTGAAGCAGGGACTAAGGGACCAGGACTCGGGGCCACCCGGTCTCCATCGTTCGGTGGATGGTTTCCAGCCATGGCGTGGATAGACTCCGTTGCATGGCTATTCCCACGGAACCGATCGGCAGCATACCGAGGCCGGCAGAACTGCTTCGCGCAATCCAGGCAAACGCAGCTGGCCAAGTTTCCAGCGATGCGCTGGACAAGGCTTATGACGACGCCGTACGAGACACCGTGCAGCGCTTCGAGGCTACCGGCTCGCCTGTGATCACGGACGGCGAGCAGCGCAAATCGAGCTTTGCAACGTATCCGCTGGAAGGGCTGACGAACCTGGCTTCCGATGGCGTTGTCATCCCCTTCAAGGACGGACACACGCGCCAGCTTCCGCGCTTAAGCAGCGGACCATTTCGCTATGGCAGGTATGCGGGGGAATATGTACGGCGAGCCAAGCCGGTTGCGCATCGGCCATTGAAGCAAGCGGTCATCTCAGCCTCGGCGCTGAGCCTGCTCTACCCCGGGGACGGGATCAAAGGCTATCCGCGCGAACAATTCATCGAGGACCTGATCGCCGAGGCGGTGGCAGACATCACTTCGGCTCTGAATGCCGGCGCAGAATGTGTCCAGATCGACTTCACCGAGGGACGGCTTTCGCTGAAGCTCGACCCGAGCGGCGGGCTCCTTAAGAGCTTTGTCGAACTGAACAACAAGGTGCTTGCTTTCTTCTCCAACTCCGAGCGAGCGCGTATTGGTGTCCACGTGTGTCCGGGAGGCGATCACGATTCGACGCACTCCGCGGATGTGGACTATGAGGGATTGCTCCCGCCCTTGTTTGCGATGAATGCGGGGAGGTTCTACCTGCAACTGGCAAGTGAGGCGGATCGCCACCGAGTGCTGAAGCGAATCGCGCAATTGCTGGGCGCCAGCCAGCGCGTGTTCGTGGGTGTGATAGATCCAATCTCCCGAGAGATCGAAACGCCGGAACAGGTGCGGGATCGGGTGATGGAGGCCGCGTCAATTTTGCCCCAGGATCGAATGGGAACGACGGACGATTGCGGCTTTTCACCTTTCGCAGACGATGTGTCCACGGCTCGCGATGTGGCGTTTGCGAAGATCGGCGCGCGCGTTGAGGGAACGGCTTTGGCGGCGGCGCAACTCGGCTTGTAGAGAGTTGTCGGCTAGCCTCGGCGCAGTGGCTTTTGCATCGGTACTACCTGCACGGTCACATCGCGAACTTCGGCGAGGAAGCGGTTGAGTACGGAGCCGCGCAGCAGAATGTCAAGGCGCGAGCGCACCGGTTGCCCGAAGATCACATGCGAGATGCTTTCCTGCTGGGCAAAGCGGATGAGAGCATCGGCGACGTTTTTGTCATTCAGCGTGATCACCTGGGCGCCGAGATCGCGGGCCATGCGGCGATACTCCTCGATGCGCTGAAAAGCCTCAGGATCTCCATGGCCTTTATCGTCGTCGGGCCGATTCACGTACACGGCGTACCAGTTGGTGGCAAGCCTGCCGGCAACACGCGCGCCAACGCGGATGAGACGCTCGGTTCCAGGCCGCGTGCTGAGGCAGACCATCACCTTGTCGGGGATGGGCGCTTGTTCAAGGCCCTGGGTACGGCGGTAATCGGATGCGCGCGTGCTTACCTGTTCGGCCGTTGCGCGCAGCGCGAGTTCACGGAGCAGATTCAGGTTGCCTTTGCGGAAGAAGTTGGCGAGCGACTGCTCAACCTTCTCAGCAGCGTAGATCTTGCCTTCGCGCAAACGCGAGCGCAGTTCCTCGACGGTAATGTCGACGTTAATGACTTCGTCTGCACGTTTAAAAAAGCTGTCGGGAACCGTTTCGCGAATGACTGTGTTGGCGGAGCGATTGACGGCGTCGTTGAGCGTTTCGAGGTGTTGGATATTGACTGCGGTCCAGACATCGATGCCCGCCCCGAGGAGTTCGAGAACATCCTCGTAGCGCTTGCGGTTCTTGCTGCCGGGGACGTTGGTGTGGGCAAGCTCGTCGACGATCACGATCTGCGGATGCCGCGCGAGAATTGCGTCGATATCCATCTCCCTCAGATCGACGCCACGATAAGGGATCACGCGCTGAGGAACGATTTCGAGATCCCGAATTTGTTCCTGGGTATCCACACGGCCGTGTGTCTCCACCAGGCCGATCACCACGTCAACGCCCTGCTTTCGCTTCAGCAGGGCGTCATTAAGCATGTGATAGGTTTTGCCGACACCGGGAGCGGCACCGAGATAGATGCGGAGGCGGGCGGGTTCCTGCAGGCGTTCGATCTGGATTTCGGGCATCAGCCAACCTCAACAGGGTGGGGAATCGCTTCGGCTACTGCCACGGGTAGAGTGAAGCGGAAGGTCGTGCCGTGTCCGATTCGGCTCTCCACGGCGATCTGGCCGCCAAGGGACTCGACGAGACGCCGGACGAGGGCCAGGCCCATGCCTGTGCCGCTCTCAGAAAAGGGATTGAAGCGATCGAAGATGTTGCTGAGGCGCTCAGCTTCGATCCCGCGGCCGCTGTCGCGCACGGTGAATTGCACGAAATCTTTCAACTCTTCGGCGGCGAGAAGGATTTCACCGTCGGGCGGGGTATAACGCAGCGCGTTGCCCACAAGATTGTCGAGGATGGAGCGGACTGCACGGCGATCGGCCATGATGAACGACAGGTCCGCGAAGGCCTTGACTTCAATCCGGACCTCTTTGGCGGCGGCTTCGTCGATGTAGCGATTGCGCGCTTCATCAAGCATGGGCAGCGGGCGCAGGCGCTCAAGTTTGAATTCGCGCTTGCCCGTGTCGATTTCGGCAACTTCAATGAGGTCGGCCATCAGGTCGCTCAGCTTTTCCGCCTCGTTTCCCGCTTCGAGAACCAACTCCGATTGCAAGGGAAGCAATTCGCCGCCGAATCCATGCTGGAGCGCATAAATGCCGCGGCGCAATTGCAACAGCGGATCGCGCAGTTTTTTGCTGGCGACGGAAATGAACTGCGTCTTGAAGCGGTCGGTGTCCTGGAGCGTGGTCACATCTTCAAGCGTGGTCACGGTGCCGAGCAGCCGTCCTTCGGAATCGCGCATCGGAGTGGTGCGGAGGCGATAGCTGCGCGACTGCTTGCCGATGCGCATGGGCAGCATGGAAGCCTCTCCTTCGGCGGCAATCGGCTTCTGCATGGAGATGGCATCGCGGATCGCGCTCAGGATTTTGTCGCCCCCTGGGGTGTTGGTAAGAGCCAGCCGATCAGTGGCTGCTTCGCCCAGCACGTCGGAGGCAGCCTGGTTGAGCTTGAGAATGTGGCCCTTCGCGTCGGTGACAATGATGGGCTCGAAAATGGACTGCAGGACGGCATCGGAGAGTTGATATTCCATCTGGCGGCGGCCCGCATCGGTATCGCGCAGTTCCCGCAGGCGTACCGCAATGCGATTGAGCTCGGCTGCAATCTCGCCAAAGCTGTCGCGGCCCCCGAACTCGACGCGATGTTCGAGGTTGCCACGGGCGATTTTGTGGGCATCGGCGGCCAGCATCCTGATCGGATGCAGCACGAGCATGACGGTGGCCACTTCAACAAGGATGAGGGAGATGAGGAGCGCGACGGCGAGGTGCATCTCACCGGCTGCAGCCAGTGCGCGGTGGGTTGCTGCCACCAGCCACACGGCGAGCGCGGCGATTACGACACACCCGAGAATCAACCTCTGCGTGAGATTCAGCATCTTCCGGGCTCCGCGCCGGTAAGAACCACACTTTCATTTTTGCGCACGGACCCTCAAGGCGCAAAACGAAGCTGTTGATTAGCGACCGATTAAGGAATGCGGCAGACGGAAAGCGACGCATTGTGCCACTCGCAGGCAAGTCCAGCCGGCTGAGGATAGGAAACGATCACCCAGTCGACACCGAACTCCGACTTGAGGCGCTCGAAATCGGCGAGTTTGAAGTGTTCCCAACCCGCGGTTGCGTCAACTTGCCGCTCCCAGGCCGGGCCAAGCTCAGGCACCTGGGTGACAACCGAGGTGTCCTTGACCATGTCGGCCAGTTGGCTGCGCTCGGCAAGAGCGCGAAAGCTGTGATAATCCTCGTGCGGAGCGGCGAGGTAATACGGATCCATCGCGAAGTACGCGTTGACCGGGGTGTTGGTGCGAATCCACGCAAAGGACTGCAACCACGGATTGGCGGTCTGTCTTCCGGGCAGTTCCAGGTGCTCACTGCTGCTGAAAAGTTCGCGTTGCGATGCGAACATGCCGGCGTTGATAACAAGGAGGAATACGGCCCAGCGCCAGGCGCTCGACTTGAGCAGGTATTTGCCAATCAGGCAGCCTGCGATCAAAGTGAGGAAGCAATAAATGAGATGAAGAAAACGCATCGGCTGCATGGGCGTCAGCCGTACCAGCGCAGGAGTCTTGAGCACGATCATCGCCACCAGCTGCTGAAAGACCCCGTACGAAAATATAGCGAGGGCGAAATTTGCCAGCAGGATTTCACCCCGCTTGCGCGCGACGCGCCATAGAATCCAAAAAAGCACGAGCGGTCCGAGCGCGCCCAGCCACTCATACCATGTCCAGCTGAAAAGGAAGTAGTAGCTGCGAGTCTGCAGGGCACGGTGCCAGATCGGTGTAGGAGACTCGAAGATCCAGCCCAGCGGGATGGCAGCGGCCAGCGAGTCGCGCCACGAACGCAGCCAGACGTGGACCGGCTCAAGCATCGCCATGGTCAGGAAGAAGCAGAAAGAAATTCCCAGCGCCGCCATAATGGGGTGGAGCACGAACGCAATCAGCAGCAAGGGAACGGCCAGCCATCGTTGGCCTGCCAGAATGCGGGAAACCGCGAGAAGGACGAGTGCAGTGGCAAGATTGCGCGGGTGCAGATGCTGGTCCGCGAGGTACAGGGCTGTCCCGGCAACGGGCAGTGTCATCATTGCGGCAGTAAGAGCGACACCGGCCCACTGCGCGCGCTCGTCCTTGAAGAGCATGCGCGCAATGCTCCAGCATCCCGCGATGATCAGCAGAATGGATACGAACTGGAACAGCAGTTCCGTCGCGGACACGGGGAGATGGGTGATCCGGATAAACTCCGCCACCCACTTGTCGAAGAGCGTCGCCTGCAGTTGGACGCGAAAAAATGCCGAGTCGTGTGAATAGAGCGCCGGGTTCAGGTCGCTCTTGACCGCCGTTAGATAGACACCGTCATCCTCGATGCCGGGGTGATAGCCCATGGTCGCCATCGCCAGAAGCGAAAAGGCGAGGATCAGGAGCATGTTGCGCTTGCGACGGTTTTCCAAAAGATTCAGCTCTACAAATCCGGTTCAGATTTCCAATGTGCTGGCACAAACACTGCCCGTTCGCAAAGGAGCGCATCAACCCTCGGGCAAGTCTTAAGATTGCTAACCTCCCGAGGCGAGAACTCGTCGCATTCAGAGGCACTTACCCATTGGACGAGCAGGGAAGGTGTTTAGCTGACTATAATAGAGATCAGAGGAGACTTGCCTGCTTTAAATCTCTTATTTTCAGCGTACGGTAATTCAGGCTTTCTGTAAAAGATATCTGCTTTGGCAAAGTCCCTGTATTTTGTATTGCGTACACTTTCTGAGGTTCATACGTCTATACTCCCATAGACATACAGCGCATGGTATCGGCATCTCTTAATCCAATTCGCGTTACGATCGACGAGCCCACAATCCCGCAACCCCGGGGACTCGCTACCCCTCGTTTTCCACAAAAACTGGCACTGGCCATCCCGACCCTTTGCGAGGCGGGGAACCTCTCGGCCTTACTTGATCGTGTGCGCGGCGCGCTGGACCCTCTGAACTTTGATTACGAAATCCTGATTGTGGATGACGATAGCTGCGATGGCACGGCAGAGATTGTTTCCGCTCTTGCGCAGCAGGATCCTCGGATTCGCCTGCTGGTACGCAAAGGACAGCGCGGTTTGTCCGGGGCGATTCTTCATGGATGGGAGAATACCAACGCCACGATCGTAGGTGTTATGGATGCAGATTTCCAGCACCCCCCGGAACTGCTGCCGGAACTCACGGCGGCCATTGCGTCTGGCTGCGACCTGGTGATTGGCAGCCGCTATACGCCGGGCGGCGGGCTTGGCGAGTGGAATGTCTTCAGAAAGTTGTTGTCAGCTGCGGCAGTGTGGGCCACCTGGCCCATCCAGCGCATCGGGCTGCGCGCCAAGGACCCCATGTCCGGCTTCTTTTTCGTTCGCCGCGACTGCCTGACGGGGATTGCGTTTCAGCAGGCCGGCTTCAAGTTGCTGCTGGAAATTCTGGTACGCGCGCGCATCTCATCGATTCACGAAGTTCCGTTCGCCTTTGGACAGAGATATCGCGGCGCGAGCAAGGCGAACATGAAGGTCGCTCTCGATTACGGCCGCCTGCTTGCACGGCTATATCGCGGCCGGTTTGGATCGAGCCGCGCGGTTCCCGTCAGCACTTTCGATTGACGCGGATCTGATTGGACTGTTCAGAGCGCCGGCAGCGCCCAGCGCATCGCCAGAAATCCCACGACACCAAGAAAAAACACAAGTGCCATGCGAATGCCTGGCTCGCGATTGACTTCGGGCACCAGGTCGCTGGCACCTACATAGAGCGCTACGCCCGCAGAAACCGGCAGGCCGTAGGGCATCCATTTTGGAGCGAGTTCGATGACCAGCACTCCGAGGATGGTGGCGGCGGCCAGCATCACGGCCGAGTAGAAGGCCTCCTTCCGGCTGCGTCCACTAGCCAGCATCACAGAGGCCATCGTGAATCCCTCAGGCGCCTTGTGAAGAAAGACTGCAAGAAAGATCAGCCATCCAAGAGCGCTGTTCACCACGAAGCCCGAGCCGATGGCCACGCCGTCGAAGAGCGCATGCACGCTGAGTCCGCCGAGCACGGAATAGCCGGTGCGCGCCGAAACGAATTCATCGTGATGAGTCTCTTCGCCGTAGTGGAAATGCGAGTTGATGGTGTGCTCAAGCAGGTGAACGGCGCAGTAGCCGATCATGATGAGGATCGGCCCGAGTGCCGGGCTCAGCTTCAGACTCTCCGGCGTCATTTCCAGCAGGGCGACAGCCATCAGGAAGCCCGCACCCAGGGCGACGAAATAGCGCAGGTAGCGCTCTACGCCGCGAGCCCGCACCAGGACAAGTCCGCCTGCAACATCTGCGAGCGCGGCCAGGATGCCCAGGGCCACCGAGAGTTTGAGCATTCTTGCTTACCTTAGGCCAATTCCTGAGTTACAGTTGAGTTTCGGCGGCATCGAAGGTCGCCGCTCCGTGATGGTCGCGTCGACTTGAGTGTACGGCTTCGAGATTGAGTCGACTCAGGAATTGCGCTACCCGCTGTGCCGAATGTGCATCACATCGCCATCCTGCACCACGTACTCTTTGCCCTCAAGCCGGAGGGTGCCCATTGCGCGCGCATTCGCTTCGCTGCCGGCCGCCAGCAGATTGTCCCAACGGATGGTTTCCGCGCGAATGAAGTGATGTTCGAGATCGGAGTGAATCGCACCGGCACCCTGGGGTGCTTTCGATCCTGCGGGAATTGTCCACGCACGGCACTCGTCTTCGCCGGCGGTGAAGAAGCTGATGAGGCCAAGAAGTTCGTAGCTCTTCCGGATCAGGCGCACAAGGCCGCTCTCGTGGAGGCCATAGCTCGAGAGAAATTCCGCCGCTTCTGCCTCATCCATCTCGGCAAGTTCGGCCTCGACTTTGCCGCAAATCGCCGTCGCCCCGGCATTGGGGCGCTGGGCTACTTCAGTCAGGTTGTAGCGTTCCACCGCCGCGTTAAGATCATCCCCAAGCGTCGTGCTCTCACCGATATTAACTGCATACAAAACAGGCTTTTGCGAGAGGAACATGAAGCCTTTAATAAGCTTCTTTTCTTCCGCGGTCATTTCCAGTTCACGGATCGGCTGCTCTTTTTCCAGTGCCTCTTTTGAGCGCAAAAGCAAAGCCTGCTCGCGTTCCAGTTCACCAGTGCGGCCCTTTTTCAAGTCCTTCTCCAGGCGTTCAAGCCGCTTTTCAACCTGGGTCAAATCGCTGATCATCAGGTCGAATTCGACGTTCTTCACATCGCGCAGAGGATCGTTTGGCCCGACATGCGGAATCGAATCGTCCTCGAATGCGCGCAGTACGTGGATGAGGGCATCTACGTTGCGAAGGCTCGTGAGGAATGCAGTCTCCTTCAGCGCTTCCTGCCCGATGGCCGCCACGTCGACAAATTCCACCGACGCGTGCGTTGTCTTTTTCGGGGAGTAGAGCGCGGAAAGCTTGTCGAGGCGATCGTCCGGCACACGTGCGACGCCGATGTGCGCCTCGCGGGGATTGGAATAGCCACGATCTTCGAGCTTGGCCTTGGTAAGGATCTTGAATAAGGACGTTTTGCCCACCTGCGGCAGGCCGATAATGCCAGTTTTCATGCGTATCCGATGGAGCCCCTGCACGATAACCTGCGCGCTTCAGGGCCTCTACGATGATACAAGAGCGAAGAGCAGGGCTTAGCCTAGGGAACAGGGAATTTGCTTCTTGCACTCGCTGTCGCATCACTTCAAATTAGGCAAAACGGTCATCATCAGCGCTCCCGCAATATCCATAGGCCAGTGAGCCACGATCAGCGGAGCGAGCCTCCGCGTGCGCCAGTAGATCGCCATCAGGGCAAAGGCTCCCGGTGCAAAAGCCAGCGTGCGAAACGCAATGTACCGCCAATCCAATACGCAGGGCAGGAGGCTATGCTGGAAGGCCCAGACGAACCCGACCACAGCGAACGCAACCCATCTACGTCCGGTGATCGCCCTCATGCGAGGGAGCGCGAATGCCTGGTACGTAGCTTCTTCAGTCGGAGACCAGACGATCCACCACAAAGAGATGCTGTAGATAACGGCCCAAAACGGCACGGGATGGGGCTGCATCACGTATGCGCCGGGATCCACACTCGATGCGCCATAGAGCAGCTTGTGAAACACCATGCCGCCGACGAGAAAGAGCGGGAAGACCAGCGCGAAGTAGCCAAGTCCGAGAAAGATGTCCTTGCCGAAGCCTAGCCGCATCGGACCGATCAAGTCGCACAGCCGAATGCCCTCGCGCCGTGTAAACGAGACAATTGTCGCGAGACATCCAAGATCCACGAGCGTGCCGTACACGGTCCACCAGTATCCGGCAGCATGCCACGCATCGGTACGGTGCATTCCGGTAAGGATCAGCGCGACAAGACCCTGAGACGCGATCAGCATCAGAGGTCGGGCAAGCATGACGATGAATGGGGCTATCCATGGAATACGCCCGGCTGCCACGCGCGCCTCGATTGCCGGCTGTGTGTTTGTCTCCCGGCACACTTCGCGAACAGTATCGACCACTTGCGACATCGGACGTTCCTTTGGCGAGTGAGCATAACATCGCCAGGGATTCAGTGCAGTGACGAGCTGTTCAGCTTCTGCGCTTCACAAACCGCAAGCCTGAGAATTCCCCCGAAACGGCGGCGATTTTTGTGTCGACGATTCCAGTCGCCAAGGCCGTGTCCCGTACCAGGTTCTCACTCAGCGGATGCCCCGGACCTTTGCGGTAGATAAACCAGATGGGAATACCGGACGCGAGTTGGCCGGCGGTTTTTGCGAGTGCGGCTTTCAAATCGGCCGGAGTATCGACGCGTGCGAGGATCAGATCGCCCTTACTCTGCGAAACGGCCTTCGCCTCTGCCAGCGCGGCCTTCAGCGCTGCATCATCGACCGGGCCGATCATGCGCACGATGCTTTCACCGGAAATGCCGAGTTTTTTTGCAAGGCTCGGCGGCGGCTTGACGATTGCTTCGGCCCACTTTGCCGCCATCGCGCTTCCGAGTTGAAGACGAATGGAATCGCCCTCCAAACTAAATGCGAGGTGATCGCCGTCCGCTTTGATGCTGGTGATTTTTGCGAACGGAATCCGCTGACGGAGTTCGCCGCGCAGAATCAGTTCTGGCGGTTCGAGAAGCACTTTCACTTCATGCTTCTTTCTATTCCACAAGCAGGTGCAGTTGGCTTCACGTCCCATGCAATCCTCCTAAGCCCGCGTCGACTCTGCGCGCGCCACGAGTATCACGGTCGCGATGCCCAACAGCAGAATCGCGGCTTCGACATGCACGCTGCGATTGTGCAGCATATTGAAGTGCATCGTTGTGGGATTTGTGGTGTCCGAGGTGTCGATGGCTCCGCCGGCTGCTATGCGATCGCGCTCCATCGCGGGGATGATTTCGTATTGCGAGTAGGCGGTGCATGCAAGCATCAGGACGACGAGCACCATGGGCCCGAGCACCGAGCGCGGCTTGTAAATGTTCCACGCCGGAACAAGAGCCAGGAGCGCCAACAACACGAGGCCGCAAACAATTCCCATGCCATGCAGGATGCGTAGCAGTTCGCCGACGATCGTGCCGGCGGCGTGAGTGCTGCCGGGCATCGAGTTGAAGGTAACAGCGGCAACAATGGGGAAGAAGATCTCCGCGCCAAGCCAAACAATGAGAGCGAGATAAAGCAGCGTGCGAAACAACGTCTTCATTTGGGAAGAATACTAAATGCCGGGAACACGGAACAGGGTTAGGGACATAGGGACATAGGGACATAGGGACATAGGTATTAGGGATTGGCGGCGGCGTGCTCTGCAAGAGAAAGCGCCCGCACATGGTGCATGTGCGAGCGCCGGGGCTATGAACCTGATTCTTACGACTTATTTTTGAGGGCGCGCTTGAGCACTGTTTCCAGCGCGGCCTTGGTCTCGGCGTACTCGGCTGGCGATACGGCTCCGGTCAGCTTCTCGCTCTCCAGCGAGAACAGCTCCTCTTTCAGAACGCTCAGCAGGGCGCCGTTTTTCGAAGTCGAAAAGCTTGAAACCGAGTATGAATGCGCCACCACCGGCGCCACTCCTGGAGTGGGAACTTGTGCTACAACCACACCGGCTGCTCCCGCGGGCCGACGCAAGAGGAATGCGGCTGCGACGACGAATAGCAGAGCCAGGCCACCTAGGATCCACCATTTGTATTTGCTGAGCGGGTCGGGGGTGTTAATGGGTTCGCCAAGTCCGCCGCCGGGCTGGCCTCCATTAGCGGGCGCAGCGGCTTCAGGGCCGCCAGGCCCTGCTGCTCCCTGATCCTCGCGCGGCATCGATCCTGTGCCTGAGATCGTAAATTCAAGCGCTTTGCCCGGCACGGCATTCTTCGCCACAAAGGTCTGGATGTTCGGATCCTGGTTGATCGCCGTAAACGCCGAGCCTGCGCCCGGTTTGAAGGTGATACTCTTCGGCAGCAGTACGCCTACGCTTTGCGTGCTTAGCGACTCCTGCGGATGGAACGTGAACGATCCGCTGTAGGGAATCGTGTAGCTGATATTGAACTGCGTGTCCTTTTCGCCTTCATCGGGCTGGATGGGGAAGTTGAAGGCATAGTGCCCCTTCGCTCCATCGGGCTGCAACTTGAGCGTGGTGGGCAAGCTGCCGGTGCTCGGACGCTGACCCTGGGCTGACTCGACGACGGCCTCTTCCGGGAGGACGATCTCGAAACTCTTCGGGCTCCACTGCGTGCGGGGCGGCATGCTGGTGTTGTGAACGAAGTAGCGCTCGATCACGTGCAACTGGCCGTTCGAGCTTTCAACTTCGAGCACGTCGGCTTCAGCAAAAACGCCTTCCACCTTGGGAGCCACGTCGTAAACGGCGATGTCGGGAACCGCGCCGCTCTGGGGTGCGTCAGCAAAGAACTCGGCCCCCTGGTGCGTTACCTTCACGAGCGACGGCGCATTGCTTGGGCGATTAATCGTATAGTGTCCGCTGCTATCGACGGTGGTATGCGCCACTTCGGTCATGCCCGTCATGGGTTCGACCAGTATCACCGGATCGCCCGCCGCGGGCTTGCCGGTTGTCTTGTCCGTCACTGTGCCAGTCAACTGCACGGCCTGTGCGAATGTGCCGGCAAAAAGAAAGCTGGCAACGGCCGCATGCAAAATAGTCTTCATCGATTTCATGATTCTTCCAGGAGTCCTTATCTCTGATTGCCTATGCCTGATGTTCCAGGTGATTCATCTCGGCGACCAATTGAGCCGTCTCGTTTTCAAGCTGCGCACGCTGCGCCATGAAGTCTTCTTCAGGATATTTCCCGGCGCGATATTCAAAGTTGAGGTCGCGCAGATTTTCGTAGAGTTGTTCCTTGCGTTCTTCGAGATAGTCGAGGCGCGTCTTCTGCCGCTGGCTTGCGAACGAATTCTCGGGCCAGAAGGTATAGAGAAAAAGCACCATCGCCATCATGCAACCAAGCGCCAATCCAAGGGTCTCGCTCATCGCTCAGTAACCTCCTTCGCTGCCGGTTTCGCGTCGAATCCGTTCGTGAATTGCATCCATCTCCGGGGTGCTCGCCGTTTGCGTGGCCTCTTTCTTACCGACTGACCAGTGCCGGACCAGAAGAATCGTTCCCAGCAGCGCCGCACCAAACACCGCAAAAGGCGCGACCCATGCCACGATGTTGAATCCATGCATGGTAGGCGCGGCCAGAACGGTAGCGCCGTATTTTGCGGCAAAGCTGTCGAGGATCTGCTTGTCGGTCAAGCTGGCGTTGATGGCCGTGCGCAATTCAGCCAACTGCACCGGCGAATCGGGGCAGCCCACGTGATTGCACTCGCCCAGAACCTGGCCGCAACCGCAACTGCACATCAGCTGGTGGTTCAGGTGATCGTAACGCGCGCCAGCATCAGTCGCTCCCAGCGAGAAGCAAACCGCGACGGCCAGCGTTCCAGCTTGCAGCGCTTTCTTCCATTGCTTCAGGATCAACGGAATTCGCATCTCAGTCGCCGCCTTTCAACACCGGCTCGGCTTGTTCGATCCGTGCAGCGGGCGTGCGCACTCCGGTTGTTACCGGCTTGAGGCTTGGAACAAGCGCCGCAAGTGTGCCCCACACGATCAGCACCACCCCCGCCCAGATCCAGCTGACAAGGGGATTCAGAAACGCCTTGATGATTGGCTGTCCGGTATCGGGATTGGTGCCTTCAAAAACCACGTACAGATCCCAGCTCGGAACGGAGTGAATCGCGACCATGGTCTGGGGCTGCTGGCTGGCAAGATAAACCCGCTTTTCCGGCGCCATCTGAAACTGCTTTTTGCCGTTGCGATACACATCGAGCAGCGCGTAGTCGGAGTTGTAGTTCGCGTTTGAATCCTGCGTGAAGCCGACGCATTCAAGCGTGTAGGGCCCGACACTCATCTGGTCGTGCAGCGCGAGTTCTTTTTCAGTGTTGCGATTGAAGGCCGAACCCGCCAAACCGATGACGACAATCACGACGCCAATGTGGACAAGGTAGCCGCCGTAGCGACGTGTGTTGCGGCGCGACAGCAGGTACATCGAAGTGGCGATGTTCTTGCCCGTCTGCCTGGAAATCACGCCAGCTCCGCGGAAGAATTCCGACAAGATAGCCGTCGTCACACTGGCCGATAGCGCAAACGCGACCATCGCGTAGAAATTGCCGGGATCAAAGGCGCCATCTTTCCACGGGCGAACGCCGACTGCGAAACAAACGATGACCATGGCCCACAGGGCGATCGAGGGTAAGACAAAGTTGCGGCGAACGGCGCGAAGCGAAGTCGCGCGCCACGGCAGCAGCGGTCCAACACCGGTCAAAAACAGCAGGAACAGGCCGATGGGAATTGCCACCCTGTTATAGAAGGGTGCGCCCACCGTGACTTTGCTGCCTTCGACATATTCGCTCAGGATGGGGAAGAGTGTTCCCCACAGGATCACGAAGCAGGCGGTCAGCAGTACAAGATTGTTGAACAGGAAGCTGGACTCGCGGCTCACCAGCGACTCAAGCCGATGCTCGGCCTGCAGGTGATTGCGCTGCAGAATGTAGGTGAAGGTGCAAACTGCCAGCACGATCCCCATGAAGACCATGAACCACGTGCCGATGGACGATTGCGCGAATGCATGAACGGAACTTACCAGTCCCGCGCGAGTCAACAGCGTGCCGAGAAGGGTGAGCAGGAAGGTGGAGAAGATGAGCCAGACATTCCAGCTCTTCATCATTCCCTTTTTCTCCTGCATCATCACCGAGTGCAGAAACGCTGTACCCGTGAGCCAGGGCATGAAGCTCGCATTCTCAACAGGGTCCCAGCCCCAGTAGCCACCCCAGCCCAGAACAGCATAGGCCCAGTGCATGCCGAGGAAGATGCCGCCTGTGAGAAAGAGCCACGTCACCAGCGTCCATACGCGCGTGATCTTGATCCACTTTTCGCCGGGGTACCGCATCATCAGCGCGCCCAGGGCGAAGGCGAATGGCACCGAGAATCCCACGTAGCCGAGATAGAGCATCGGGGGATGAATCACCATCTCCGGATACTGGAGCAGCGGGTTCAAGCCGTTGCCGTCGGCGGGAAGCGCACCCCTGAGCAGCGCAAAAGGCGGCGCCGCAAAGTTCACGAGTGCAAGGAAGAAGACCTGAATGCCCGCCATGATCGTCCCGGCATAGGCATAGAGCTTCACGTCGGTCTTATGACGCAGGCGCAGCACAAACCCGTATGTGGCGAGCAGCCAGCACCATAGCAGCAGGGAACCCTCCTGGCCGCTCCACAAAGCTGAGAACTTGTACCAGCCGGGGAGAGCGCGGTTTGAGTGCTCCGTGATGTAGGTGATGGAAAAATCGTTGGTGAAAACCGACCACACCAGCGCAATTGCCGCTGCCGTTACCGCGGCAAACACGGCAATTCCGGCCCGGCGAGCCGTGTCGGCCAGTCGTTCCGGGGCTATCGGCGCGGGCTGGCCGGTGGCCAGCAGTCTCAGCGCAACGATGCCGGCAAAGAGGTTATACGCTGCCAGCGCTAAAGCGATGAGAAGAGAGAGACTTCCAAACGTTGCCATCAGAGCTCCATCTCTGATTCTCGCACTGAGGACTAATGCCTTAGGGGAATCGAACGAGCTTATTCTCAATCATTTTAGGCTTCTGACATGTGATTTGCCTCACACAAGAGGTGGAGCGGAGTCAGCACACCGTCCGGTGGGACATGTTTCATCTCACCAAACCAACCGCGATCTCGAACTCGATCAGGGAAAGTGCCAATCGTCTCGGTAGCGACTATTCTCATCCCTATTATCGAGTCAGGAAGGGATTGCGAAGCTTCACGATGCTAATCAAGTGATCCGTAAAGATCGCGTGGATGATTGGCCGGATCGGTACCGCTACCCGAACAAAAATTCCTTTTCGCGAAGTTCCTTGATCGAGTCGCGCAGTTTAGCGGCTTTTTCAAATTCAAATTTTCGGGCCGCCTCGCGCATATCCGTCTCCAGTTTCGCGATGAAGGCATCCACATCTGCCTGTGAGTTGAACTCGGGCAGCCCCGCGGCCTCTTCCACTTCAATCTCGCCGTACTCGGCCTTGAGAATCTGGGCCAGCCCCATATCCATCTTGTTGATGATCGACTGAGGGATGATGCCGTGCTCCTCGTTGTAGGCACGCTGAATAGCGCGACGTCGATCGGTTTCGCCGATAGCCTGTTTCATCGAGTCCGTCATGCGGTCGGCGTACAGGATCGCGCGGCCTTCGAGGTGGCGCGCCGCACGCCCCATGGTCTGGATCAGTGACCCGGTCGAGCGCAGGAAGCCTTCTTTGTCGGCATCGAGAATCGCTACGAGCGAAACTTCAGGCAGATCGAGGCCTTCGCGCAACAGGTTGATGCCGATCAGCACATCGAACTCGCCTTTGCGCAAGCCGGCCAGCAGCTTCACGCGCTCCAGCGTTTCAATCTCCGAGTGCATGTAGCGGCAGCGCACGCCGACTTCGGTGTAGTAGCCGGCCAAGTCCTCAGACATGCGCTTGGTGAGCGTGGTGACCAGGACGCGCTCGTTGCGCTTGGCGCGATCGCGAATCTCGGCAAGCAGGTCGTCAATCTGGCCTTTTACCGGACGGATCTCCACTTCCGGATCGACAAGGCCGGTCGGACGGATCACCTGCTCGACCACAACTCCGGCGGAGCGAGTCAGCTCATACGGGCCGGGCGTCGCGGAAACATAGATCGTCTGGTGCACTCGATTCTCAAACTCATCGAATTTGAGCGGCCGATTATCGCGAGCCGACGGCAGGCGGAAGCCGTAGTCGACCAGGTTCTGTTTGCGGCTCTGGTCGCCGTGCCACATGCCATGCACTTGTGGAATGGTCGCGTGACTTTCGTCGACGAAGAGCAGGTAGTCGCGCGGAAAGTAATCGAGCAGCGTGGGCGGAGCTTCACCAGGCAAGCGTCCGGAGAAATGGCGCGAGTAGTTCTCGATGCCGTGGCAGTAGCCCATAGACTTGATCATTTCGAGATCGAAGCGTGTTCGCTGATGCACGCGCTGCGCCTCGACCATGCGTCCTTCGGCCTCGAGATGCGCCACCCACTCGTTGAGCTCGGCAACGATGGAGTCGATGGCCTGGGCCTTGCGCTCCGGCTGCACAACATAATGGCTCTTGGGATAAATCGGTAGCCGTGCGTATTTCTGCTTCACCGTCCCAAACAGGGGATCGATCTGCGACAACGACTCGATCTCGTCGCCAAAGAGCTCGATGCGATAGGCTGTCTCGTCGTACGTGGGATAAACCTCGATGATGTCGCCGCGCACGCGAAAGGTTCCGCGGCGAAAGTCCGTGTCATTGCGCTCGTAGAGAATTTCGACAAGACGGCGGGTAATGTCTTTGCGGCTGATGCGCTGGCCTTTTTCAAGCAGCAGCAGCATGCCGTAGTAGGCTTCCGGCGAGCCGAGACCGTAGATGCAGCTCACCGAGCTGACGATGATGGCATCGCGCCGTTCGAAGAGGCTTCGGGTAGCAGACAAACGGAGTTTGTCCAACTCCTCGTTAATCGTGGCTTCCTTCTCAATATAGAGATCGCCGGCTGGGATGTAGGCCTCTGGCTGGTAGTAGTCGTAGTAGCTGACGAAGTATTCGACGGCATTGCCAGGAAAGAACTGCTTGAACTCGTGATAGAGCTGTGCAGCGAGCGTCTTGTTGTGCGCGAGGATGAGCGCAGGCCGGTTCGACTGCTCGATGACCTTGGCCATGGTGAAGGTCTTGCCCGAGCCGGTGACGCCGAGCAGCACCTGGTGCTTCTCGCCGGCGGAGAGCCCTTCCATCAGCTCCTCAATGGCGCGGGGCTGGTCGCCGCGAGGCTTGTAGCTGGTCACCAACTGAAAATCCATTTGAAGATTATAGATGAAGAGCGAAGATTAGGCGAAGGACCGAATGCATCCTAATCCAAGTCCACTTTGTGAGCCGCCACCCTGGCGAAATCCCACAAACTTCCGCATCGGCTACGACACGCCAACAACGGAGACGGTAAGCCATCTCTTCCGATAAGCGACTTAAGAGGACGAATCGGCGTTGGCGCCTGCTCGTCCTTCTCAAAGGACGTCCCAATGGAGCCTTGCACAACCACCGCTCTGCCAGATCCTTCAGTCTCACTCTTCAATTGGAAAAGACTGAAAGCAGGGAATTGGGAAGAGGGCACGACGGGGATCTTGCTTACCGGCGCCCCGGCGAGTGTATGCTGTCGAGTGTCGAAACTATCCAAACAATGCTCTCACTGAAAACTCCTGAAAACACCTTGCGCTCGCGTATTGGCCGCCGTGAGTTTATCAAAACAAGTTCTCTGGCCGCCGGTGCGCTCGCATTTGGCGTGCCGGCGCTCTTGCGCGGACAGAATCTCAACAGCAAGTTGAACATCGCCTGTGTCGGAATCGGCGGTAAAGGCCGGAGCGACACCGATGCCTGCGCCGGCGAGAACATTGTCGCGCTGTGCGACGTGGATTCTGGTTCAGAAGCTTACGAGACTCAGACGAAAAAATATCCGAGCGCGAAGTTTTACAAAGATTTCCGCCAGATGCTGGACCAGATGGGCGATCAGATCGATGCGGTGACGGTCTCGACGCCGGATCATATGCACGCGATTGTGGCATCGGCGGCCATGAAGAGGAACAAGGCTGTCTTTGTCCAGAAACCGCTGACGCAGACCATCTATGAGGCGCGTTATTTGCGGAAAATGGCCAGGGAGAGAAAGCTCGTCACGCAGATGGGCAACCAGGGTAGCGCCGGCGACGGTTTGCGCCGCGCGGTGGAGACCATTCAAGACGGTCTCATCGGACAAGTGCATGAAGTTCACGTCTGGACCAACCGCCCGGTCTGGCCCCAGGCAATGGATCGTCCAACCGCGGAAGATCCGGTTCCTGCCACATTGGAGTGGGATGTCTGGATTGGACCGGCTCCCATGCGGCCGTACGTTGGCAGCCACGATCCGGAGGTTCGCGATGGAATTTACGAGCCGTTTAACTGGCGGGGCTGGCAGGATTTCGGCTGCGGCGCGCTGGGCGACATGGCGTGCCACACCGTCAACATGCCGTTTCGCGCCTTAAATCTCGAGTCACCGACAGTAATTGAAGCGATGCCCTTTGGCAAAATGAACAAGGAATCGTATCCCGTAGGTTCCAAAATTCGCTTCGACTTTCCCAGGCGCAAAGCGCACATTCCCCTCGAACATCCGCATCTTTTCCACCACTACAGAAAGATCGAGCACGATGCCGTGACACTGTGGTGGTACGACGGCGGCCAGCCTGACACCACCGCCCGTGGCGGCCATGACCTCAGCAACAAGCCGCCGGTCGAACTCACCGCCGACATCGTCGCGCTGCTCGGCGAGGTTCCCGATAGCGGTTGTCTGCTGGTTGGCGACGGAGGCACGCTCTTTTCACCGGACGATTATGGAACCAGTTTCTTCGTGAAGCTGAAGGGCGATCCAAAGTTCCTCCACTACACCAAGCACCCGGCGATGGCGCAATATCCTGAGCGCATTCCGCGCAACGTTTATGGCAAGACTGGCGATGGCAAGAGATCCGGAGGTAGTGTTTTTGCCCATGCGCAGGAATGGCTCGTTGCCGTCAAGGAAAACAAGCCGGAGATCTGCTACTCGCGTTTTGAGATCGCCGCGCGCCTCACGGAAACCATGTTGCTGGGCTGCGTGTCTTTGCGCGCGGGCCAGAAGATCGAGTGGGACGAACATAAGATGATTGCGAAGAACTGTCCTCAGGCGGCGCAGTTTATACGACGGCAAGACCGTTCCGGCTGGGCTCTTTCCTGATGTGTATATCCCCGGCAAAGCCGAATCAGCGTTAACGTACCGGAATGCAGCCGCACTGCGGTTATGCTTGGCGTCCCGGCAGATACTGTTCCAGAAAACGTCGTGCGAGGACAAATCCGTCTTTGCGCTGCTGCGGAAAATCGGGAAGGTCCGCGGTGCGCGGCACATCCCAGAATTGGTCCTCGTGCTCCACCGCGATGCCGCCGTTGAAGCGGATCTGCAACAGGACCGTGAGGAATGCCGGCCAGTTGACAATCCCTTGTCCGGGGATCCGATAACGCCACCATCCCTGGCCGGCAATGCCCACCTGCTGCAGTACAGGCTGAATGATCTCCGTATCCTTGGCATGCACAGCGAGGATACGGTCCTTGAAATGCCACGCCGCACTGACCGGGTCAATGTACTGCCGCACGAAATGCGAGGGATCGAATTCCAGCCCCAGCCGCTTACTTGGGACGCGGTCGAAAACGGCCTGCATCGCTGCCGGCGTGGTCGCGAAATTGATACCGGTGGGATAGTTCTCCCATCCCATCCCAACGTCGAGCTTTTCGCAAACGGGCAGGTATTTTTCGTTGAAGACATCGGCGAAGGCCGCGGCCTGATCCTCGATCCGGACGCCCGGCTGCCCGCCGCTGAAAGTGCCGACAAACTTGCAGCCCAGGCGATGGCAAAATTCCAGGGCCCGAATAAAATCGGCCTGCGCGGCTGCGCGCTTGCCCGCATCGGGATGCGTGTGGTTGGGTTCGAAGTACTCAATGCTGACAATGCGAATGCCAGCGGTGCGCGCCGTGGCCAGAATCTGATCGATCGCGCTGTCGCTCAGTTTTGGATTGAAGTCCGTGCCCGGCGTCACCACGACGCCTTCGTATCCGGCCTGCGCGGCAAAGGCGAGCTTCTGCGGCGAGTACGGCGTGATGATGGAGAGCTTGGGATAGGGCGTATCCGGCGGTGTACCCGCAGGCGCCTGCGCTGCCTGCATCGGAACAGCCGCTGTCCCCGCGAAGCCCAGAGCCGTTGCGGATGTGCCGCCTACCTTCAAAAAATCACGCCGGTTCCAAAACGAATTTTCGCTCTCCATAATCTTCCGTTCCCACAGCATAGCGCACATGCAGACTCTGATCGCCGTGCATGAACAAATGAGGCTCGGAGGCATTCAGCTTTGTGGCGGAGGTCGGCTATCCAGAGACGTGACCGGAAGTCGGAACTGTCGACAGCCCATTGCGCAGTTCCAACACAAGTTCTCCCAATGCTCCTCCCGCTTCGCAGGGGGTGCACCCCCAACTGTCAAGGCCACTTTCCGAAAGATTTCAACAACCCTCCGAGAATGAGCTACTTGCAGACTCCCCACATTTGCAGGTAATTACCCATGAAAAAGGGACAATAGTCTTGCGGATCAAATCTCGATGATCCACAGTCTACGGGCGGCTCAGGAAACGCAGACGATCTGTGATCATTTCTGTTCTTTCGCTTTTCGTCCTCTCCTTCATCCACCGTGTGATCGTGAAACTCAGCCTATGATGGGAGCTCATTTTTGCAACCTGGTGCATGCCGCCGTTCTCATGCAATGAGCGTCGACAAATCTCGACACACCCTCCCCCTCCCCTCCCCCTGTGAAACTGTGAAACTGCGAAGCCCACAGGATGGATCTACTCATCGTCGTCCGGATCGGGGCCGCCGCGAGTCACGGCCATTGCGGCTCCGTACGGCTTCATCTGGTACTCGTTCGGCGGGATGTCACCGGCAAGGTAGCGCACAAAATAATCCCAGCGGCGGCGCATCATGTACTGCGAAGCAGGGCCGTAGCCATGCGGCACATTGGGAATCAAGATCAGATCGAAGTTTTTGTTGGCCTTGATCAGAGCGTCCACCATCAGCAGGGTATTGTTAGGCGGAACGTTGTCATCCATGCTTCCGTGCGCGAGCAGCAGGTGGCCTTTCAGGTTCTTCGCGAAGTTCTGGTTGGCTTGCGAATCGTAGTTGCTGCTGCCGTCGGGATTCTTGACCTCGACCCCGGCCCACTTTTCCGCCCAGTCGTCTTCGTAGTCGCGCTCGTCGTGGTTGCCGCTTTCGGCAATGCCTACCTTGAAGAAATCCGGATAGTGCAGCATGGCCGCGCCGGTTGCGTTGCCTCCGCCAGAATGTCCCCAGATTCCAACACGATCGAGATCGATGAAGGGGAATTGCTTGGCGAGGTCTTTCATTCCGGCGACCTGGTCCGGAATGGTGTTGTCGCCGAGGTCCGCGTAGTAGGCCTCGTGAAACGACTTGGAACGAAAAGGTGTTCCCATGCCGTCAATGCAGACGACGATAAAGCCAAGCTCGGCCAGTGCCTGCATATCGTTGTGAGCGGCGCGGAAGTCGCGCGCGGCGCAGGAGCCGATCTGCGGGCCTGGATAGACGTAGTTGATGATGGGGTACTTCTTCGATGCGTCGAAATGCGTCGGTTTGAACATGAAGCCGTAGAGGTCAGTCTTGTCGTCGCGGCCTTTTACGGTGATCGGCGTCAGCGGCTGCCAACCCGACGCGAGCAGAGGTGCAATGTCCTGCTTCGCTACGTCCATGACGGTCTTGCCTTCGTTATCGCGCACCACCGTGACCTGTGGCTGGGTTGGAGTCGAGTACGTATCGGTGAAGTAACGGCCGTCATGCGACACCTTGATGCGATGATCGGCATTTTCGGGCGTCAACAGCTTCAGTCCGGTGCCGTTGAATTTCACGCTATAGAAGTGCTCGTAATACGGGTCCCGGTCCTTCTCCCTGCCCACGCCGGTGAAGTAAATCACGTGCGCCTTGTCGTCGACATACAACACCTGCGTTACGTTTCCCGGCCCCTTCGTGATCTGGTTTTTCAGTTTGCCGGTGGCGAGGTCGTAGAGATAGAGATTGCCCCAGTTGTCGCGCTCGCTGAACCACAGGACTTCATTCGAATCCGCTAAGTAATGCCAGTTGATTTTGCCGTTACCGCTTTCGTAGAACTTCGGTACAGTCTCGCCCAACACCTCGCGCACATCGCCGGTATCGGTGTCGGCCACGCGGAGCCACTCCTGCTTGTGGTCGCGCGAGGTGGATACGAAAGCCAGGTGTTTTTCGTCGGGACTCCACTCCACGTCGGCAAACTTGTCGCCGTCGCAGGCGATGTCATCGCACAAAGTCGAACGATGCTGATCGGGCGGCATCTTCAAGCGGATCACCTTGTGCGCGTCGACGTCGATGATCACGCGTTCGATCACCGTCACGTCCTTATCGCCGACCAGCGGATACTTCCACGCCTTCAACTCAGGATGCGTGTTGGTGACAGGGACGAGGTACATCTCGCCGTCCTTGCGCTGGTCCTGCTGGAACGTGGCGATCTTCTTCGAGTCCTTCGACCATAGAAGGATGGCTGAGTCTGAGTGCTTCCAGCCAGCATTGTCGGTCGCATAACCGAAGTCTTTGACGCCGTCTGTGGTTAACTGCGTTTCGGCGCCCGTGGCCAGATCGCGCACCCAGAGATTCCAGTCGCGAATGAAGGCGCCAAGCTTCCGATCGGGCGAGAGGTTCATGGGAGGTTGCGCGGGCTGCCCCTGCCGGCCTGTCCCTCCCGAGATTGCCTTGCACGGGTCCGATTGAGCGCCCAAGGTGCAATGGTACGTTGCACCGCGCATGTTGAATTCGAGCGCTCGGTCGCCGTCGCTCAGCGAAATATCGGAGAGTTGGAGATGCCGGGCATCGACTCCGGGACCTCCTTTGGCGATCTCCTTCAATGCGGCCGCCAGTTTTTCGTGGTCGAACAGAGGTCCGCGCGATCCCTTTGCCGGATCGATCATCACGTAGCTGGTTCCGCTTTGGTCCACCTCGCGATACCAGAAGCGATCGTCGTCGAGCCATTGCGCACTCACCTGGCCCTTGTAGGCAAGTGGATTCACGTTGTAGGCCATGAACTTCTCGGCATTCGCATAATCCTGATCGGTGTACTGGCGTGGCTGTTGCGCCAGGGCGGAAACGCAAGCCAGGGCAAGAGCCGCACATGGGCCTGCAATTGATTTCGCACGTGTCATCGCAATCATTTGTTCGGATTCCTCTGTGGCAGACGCACCGCGCCCAAGGGAACGGAGTTCTGGATATGGGTGGATCGGGAAGACTTTACTCGTTCGAATTCTATAACCTTCGAGCCTCGAGCCAGCGCCTGATTCTTGCGGTCCTTTATCTGGTCGAGTGTCCTATTCCAACTCCCCAATCGCCCGCGGCCGGCTCGAGAGGAAAGAAGAATGGGCAATCGGAGGCCTCCAACTGCCCATAACCATCGAGTGGGCGGGCTCCGATTCTGAGCCCGGCATGGGAATGGTCAGAAGGTGAAGCGACTACCGAGCGTCGGAGCAAAGTTGTTGTTGGATTTGTAGGGCACGCCGGGGCCATGAGGAATCGCAATGGCCAGCCCGCCGCTCACGTAGGAATACGCAACTCCGGCAAAAGTGTCGAAACGCTTGGTGAAGTGGTGATCCGCATAGAGTGAACCTTCGTTAAGGGTGCCTGCGCAGGAGCTGCGGAAACCGGCCGCGACCGAGCAGGTCGGAGGACTTCGGAAGTCATTCTGACGCTGTTGATACCAAGCGAAAGTGAAGTCCGTCTTCGTGCGGTAGGTGTACTTCGCGCCGGTCCACCAGATCTGCACCAACTTTTCGTTGTCAAGATTGTCGTCTTCGACCCCGCTCATGATGTAGCCGCCCTGGTCTGACGCGCCAACGCCCAACGGATTCTTGGGGTTATTCTGCCAAATGTATTCGTATCCGGCATAAAACTTGATTGGGTCCCACATGTACTTGGCTGTGGCCATTACTGCGTTGTTGTCGGTCACGATGCCATATACGGTGTTGGTCGTGGCGATGATATTGACTCCGGTGATCGGATTCGTATTGATGCTGTCCGTAGTCGACTGGTAGGACTGCGATGGAGCTTGACTCTGGGCTCCCTGCAAAGGATTCAATACGCTGATCGCCTGATTGTAATGTTGGAAGACGAGGTCGCCGGAGAGCTTGCCGCCTCCGCCGAGGTCGAAACCATAGGCGTTGTTATGTGCCTCCTCCGGCGTACAGTTGGCAGCTGTCCAGCCTGCGGAGGCCGAGTAGCAGCCCGCAGATCCGTCGGCGAATTTATACATTGCGCCGAAATGGACGGGGCCATAGGTTAGGCGATACTTGAGGGCGTCGTCCCAACGGCTGTCCTCGGTGTCGCCGCCGCCGGACATCGTGCCGTTATACCCGATGTACGAGAAGGCATAGCTGCCGCCGGCTGGATCATAAACGAGCATCGCATCGGTGCCGAGAGAACGCTGACGACCGAAGGTCAGCGCGCCGAAATGCGCGGACGAAACACCGGCATAGTATTCGTCGTTGAAGGGTTGCCCCGCGCGCGCGCCGTCGATTGCTTCCGAATAGCTGCTCCTGGGAAGGCCGTTGTTGATGGTGTTGGTGGCTGACGCGTTGGCGAGCAGGCCGGACTGTGGATTGATGCCCGTCGATGCGTTGAAGACAACGGACCAGCCATGCGCAAACTCTTCTTTGCCCCTGACGCCCAGGCTCGTCTGCTGCAGGTTGTTCGGTGCGATGAGGAATCGATGTTGATAGCCGTTTCGGTTCACCAGGGATTCGCCTTCATAGTTATAACCGTTTTCAGGTAAGCCGTGGCTAACCCAGCCAACGCCGGCGTCATACGCACCGTACAGAGTGATGCCGTGCCAGGTAAGCGCACAATCGGTGGTGGCGAACTCGTGGCCGCTCGCGCAGGCGTCGGAGGCTTTCACCGGCGTCTTATTGTCGATCGCGTTGTTCTGGCATACCGCCAAGGCAGCTGAAAAGAAGAGGACCGCCGCCATAAGAGCCAACTTCGTCTTGTTCACATTTCCTCCAAAATGAAAATGACGACATGTAATCTAATTATACGATTCTAAACGAATGACAATATCGAATCTATGCGCTATTTCAGATGCCAAAATGAATGTATTTCTGCTCTGCATCCCATTGAAGCAGCGCTCCGGTATAACCTTGGATCATCCCTATGTGTTGGACCCGACCTTGGAATGGCAATATTTAAGGTGAGGATATGGCCCAGGCAGAAGTTGTTTTGACTCCTCGGGAAGCAGCAGCAACGCTCGGCGTGAGTTACGCAACCATCAAACAATGGATTCTGGCCGGCAAGCTGACCACCACCAAGACCCCCGGTGGCCATCACCGCATTCCGCAAAGCGCACTCAGGCCGTTGATGAAATCCACACCCACCAAGCCGAGGATTCAGTCCCGCGAACGTTTCCGCAACGTGAGCGGCCGCAATCAACTGGTGGGCAAGATCGTGGAAGTGAAGATCAGCGGACTGCTGGCCAAGGTGGTGCTCGCCATCGGCGACCAGCAGATTACCTCCATCATCACCGCTGACGCGGTCAGGGAAATGCAACTGCGCAAAGGTCAGACCGCAGCGGCTCTTATGAAATCGACGGAAGTCATGATCGTCCGCGTATAACCACCGCCGTTCAGCGTCTCGTAATTAGAAAATGTCCCTTTTAGGACTAGTAGACCGAAAGACCGGAAAATCAGGTTGGCTGGAGAATGCGCATGAGACTCGTACCGCGTATCAATGTTTCGGGGTTGATCCAGGTTTGCCTGATGTTATTGTGCGGAATTTCATGCGCTCAGCAAACAACCCCCGTGGGCGAGATGGATCACGCCAAGCCCGCGATCCTCTCGACAGAACTGACCATCCAAGGACTCGACGGGAAAACCGTGAATCTCACAACTGCGGACCTTGCCGCGCTCCCGCACAAAACGGTTTCGGTCTATAACGAACACACGAAGGCAAACGAAAGGTATTCCGGTGTGGCCCTTGCAGAGCTACTGAAGAAGGTGAATACACCCAGCGGAGAAGCTGTCAGGGGCAAGCTCTTCATGACGGGGGTGGTGGCGGAAGGCACCGATCATTACAGCGTGCTGTACTCGCTTGCCGAGGCGGATCCATCGATTCACACTGGCGATGTAATCGTGGCCGACTCGATCGGCGGACGTGCCCTCGACAAGGATGGAGCGTTCAAGCTTGTGTCGACGGAAGAAAAGCGCCCTGCCCGCTGGGTTCGCAACCTGACGCGGATCGCGGTTGTCGCGGTTCAGCCGTAAACATCGTTCCGAACGCTCTCTCGATGCTCAGAAAGGGGCTCGTGTCGAATGCGGAATCAGCGGCCCTCAGATGACAAAACGGTCAGTTTGTAATTTATAGGATTTTATTTTGAACGCAACCAGCACATTCATCAAGCGCAGCTAGTTTCCTCTTTCAGGAGGTAACATGCGCAAACTCATCCCCACTGTAACTCTTCTCTCTGCACTGATTTCTGTCGGTGCGGTTGCCCAGGATCACGACAACGACTGGGATAAGAGCCAGATCAAGCACGTGCTGCTGATCAGCATCGATGGAATGCACGCGGTTGATTACCTGAACTGCATGAACGGGATTTCCGCGGTCAACAACGGCACCCCCTATTGCCCGAACCTGGCGGCACTGGGCACAACCGGAGTCAACTACGTCGCGGCTAACACATCCAAGCCCTCAGACTCGTTTCCGGGGCTGATGAACATCGTCACAGGCGCGACTCCGCGCACCATGGGTGTTTACTACGACGTGGCCTATGACCGTTCGCTCGACGGGCCTTCGACGGCTACCGCGTATGGAAATGGCCCCGGGCCGTGCACGTCTGGTGGAGCGCCGACAGGCTTCACGACGGAGTACGACGAAGGCATCGACCGCAACTACATGTTGCTCAATGGCGGAGCGCCGGGCGCCAGCCTGACCGATGGAGGCATCGCATCGCTCGATACGACAAAGCTGGATCGTGATCCGGCGAAGGGTTGCGCGCCAGTTTTGCCTTGGGATTTTGTGCGGGTCAACAGCATCTTCGGGATCATCCATGCCTCGGGCGGATACGTTGCGTGGTCTGACAAGCACCCTTCGTATTCCTCAGTGGCAGGCCACGGCGGCAAGCTCGACGATTATTACTCGCCCGAGATCAACTCCAACGTGGTGAAGCTGCCCGGAGTAACCACGGCGGACGGCGTGAGTTGCGCAATGATTCCTGACACCGGCGCAGATCTGACGGCGTGGACCAACAGCTTTGCAAATATCAAGTGCTACGACACCCTTAAGGTGCAGGCGGTTTTGAACTGGATTGAGGGAAAGAATCATCTCGGCACGGCCAAGGCCAAGACGCCGACCATCTACGGGATGAATTTTCAGGCTGTGAGCGTCGGTGAGAAGCTGATCGAGAACAGTGTGAAGGGCGGGTACCTGGATGCTGCCGCAACGCCTACCGAGAACCTGGTGAGCGAAATCAAGTTTGTCGACGACTCCATCGGCCAGATGGTGACGAAGATCAAGGATCGCGGACAGTACGAATCGACGTTGATTATCATCACCTCGAAGCATGGGCAGTCGCCAATCGATCCCAACCTGTATCAGGCTGTACCTGGCAAGAGCAGCAACGGTCTTTCTCCTGCGACGATCATCGAAAACAACTTACCGGCAGCGATGCCCGCCTCGGAGGACCCCGAAGGCAGCGGCATTGGAGCCACGGAAGACGACGTCTCACTGCTGTGGCTGACGAATCCTTCGTATACCGATGCCGCAGTAGCGCTGCTGGAGTCGAACCTGACGACCTTCAAGGCCGGTCAGATCTACTACGGTCCGACCGTTGCGATGAACTACGATCTGGGCGGTCTGGCACCGAATGATCCGCGCACGCCGGACATCATTGTGACACCGAACGTCGGCGTAACCTATACGGGAAGCGCCGCCAAGCAGATGGAGCACGGCGGATTTGCGCATGACGATACCAACGTCATGCTTCTGCTTTCGAACCCGGCGTTCAGACCTCACACGGTTTTCACCGAGGTTGGCACGTTGCAGGTGGCTCCCACGGTCATCAAGGTGCTCGGTCTCAATCCGAGCCAACTGGACGGTGTGCGTCTTGAAGGGACGGGCGTCCTTCCGGGTGTGAAGCTCAGCTTCGATCAGCAATAACGCAACACAAGCGGAGCGGACGCACACCATCGTCCGCTCCGTTGATTTGTGAACACATGCCGCTCGTGATTGCTGGCTGCCTTCTACTTCAGCATCGCCCCGATGTTTGCTTTGATCGAAGGGCTGGCTGCGGTTCCTGTAATCGTAAGCGGTATCCCGCGATCTGACGCCAGGGTCGGCTTTGTCTTCGGGTGGAGAAAGCCCCCGACAAGCCCGCCCACCGCGTTGACGGCGGTGTTGGCAACGGCACCCATAACGTTGGACGAATTTAGTTTTGCCGTCAGGTTGAAATCGATGGCCCCCGACTGCGCGACCGTGCCTTCACCGGTAGCGGAGCCAAGCTGGGGAAGGTTGCCGTAAATGTTGGTGACCTTGGCACCCGCGGGCGAAGAACTCACATTTGCCTTGAGCACCTGGATCTCCGTGCCTCCGGATGTTCCGCCAAAGGGGTTCATCCCTTGAATTTTCGATCCGAGGTCGAAACCCACAAGCTTGGTGTTATCGATCTCGACGGGTCCTACCAGGGTTGCCGTGGTTGCCGGACCGCTGGCGGTGATATTTGCCGTCAGCGTCCCGCCCCGAAGCGAAGACCCGCTTGGAAGATGGATGCCCACGACGGGCAACAAGTTTTCAAGCTGCTCGATGGGAACGTTGGGGGCAGCAAGATGCAGGTTGATCATGACAGCTTGCTCGGTGAACTGGAAGGTGCCATTGACATGCACTGCAGCCGATCCCGCGTGCACCGCGATATCCGAGACAGTTGCGAGGCGCGTTCCGAGATTGTCGGTGATCGAGTAGTCCATCACAACCGGGTCTTGCGCCGGTGATCCCCTGGGCACCAACTGCAGGCGCACGGCCGTGATCTTTCCGGTGCTCGAGACTGTGACGCTATCGGACTTTATCTGCGCATCCACGTCATCTACCATTGAGATTCCCTTGCTCGAGTCGATTACGCCGGATGCGACCGGGTCGAAGTCGCGGAGTTGCAGCGTGGCCTGAAAAGGGCTTTGGCTTGTGTCCTTCTGCGAGATCGGGCCCGCATCGCCGGTGAGCTTCAGAGAGCCATCGCCCGGCAGCTTTGCGGAAAGATCGAATGGAAACGATTTGAGAAACGAAAAATTCTTCACCGTCAGATTCACTGCCGAATACTCAAAGGGCTTTTGAGTCATCGGAATTGATGAAACCGTGGCGCTTCCATCGGTGATTTTCAGTTCGTCCACGGTCAAGTCGGGCATTGAACTCGGCTGGGCCTGGCCAGGCGCTGCCGAAGCGCCACCTATAGTAGAGAAATTCCATTTTCCGTTCCCATTCTGGATGAGTTGAATGGAAGGAGTGTCGATGTTCAGCCGCGTTATCTGCACCTGGTGATGAAAAACCAGGGGCAGAATCTTCACGCCGACATCCAGTCTTTTCGCCTGGATGAAGGGAACGGAACTATAGGCCGGATCATCGGCGATGGCAATCTCATCTGCCACAAGGTTTCCGGCCATGATGGATAGAGTCAGGCGGCCCATGGTGACTTCACGGCCGAGTGCCGAAGAGAGTTGACTCTCCACCGTTGGCCTGAATGTGTCCGCGTTCACAAACACCGGCACGAGAGTAACGATAAAGATCATGAGAAGCACGACGGCAGCGGCAGGTAAAGCCCATTCCTTTTGCATGCTTCTTCTCCAGTCCAGACAGGGACGATTGTACCGCCCCATGCCGCCGTGCTTTCAAGAGCAGCAATCCCGGAGGGAGTGCGCGTCTGAACGAAGATTCGTCTACCAGGGCAGCGGTTTACCCAGGTGGAAGTACCCGCCCGTAGGTCCATCGGCGGGAAGCGTTGCCAGGGCCGCGCTGGTCTTGCCACCCTCGCTTAGCTCCATCATCGCGCTTTGGCCACCCATATCGGTTTTGACCCAACCAGGGTGCGCGGAGTTCACCTTGATTTTGGTATCTCGCAACTCGTAGGCAAGATGCACAGTGAATGCATTCAGCGCAGTCTTCGAGGCGTCATAGGCGAAGGACTTTGCGTGGTAAATCGGCGAATTCGGGTCGGCATGGAGCTTGAGCGAACCCAGAATGCTGGAAAGATTCACGATCCGTCCTGCCGGGCTTTTCCTGATCAGGGGAAGCAGTTTCTCGGTCAGTTCCACCTGGGCGAAGAAGTTGGTTTCGAAGACCTTGCGCAGCAGATCCATCGGCACATCGGCCGCGCGATGTTCCGGGCCCTCGCCGGGAAATGTGCCTCCGGCGATCCCGGCGTTGTTGACGAGGATGTCGAGCCGGCCGTATTTGGAATCGAAGTAATCGTAGGCGGCCTGGTAGTCCGCCGCCTTGGTGATATCGAACTGGATCACGTCGGCGTCCACGTCGGCGGCGCGAAGCCTGGCTAGCGCCTGCTCTCCCTGTGTTTTGTCGCGCGAGCCAATCACCACTTTGATGTCAGCTTCCTTGTTCTGTCCGAGGTCGAGGGCGGTTTGGAAGCCGAGTCCACGATTTCCACCCGTAATGAAGGCGATCTTTTGTGCCATGGGGCCAATTTCTCCTGTCGAGGCTTGGATTCCCCGGCAACCGCTTAAGGTGCAGGAATTCAGCAGCGGAGCGGAGCCGAGCGGGCATTGTTTGATGGGACGAATGGGATTCTCAAATGGCAGGAA
Source organism: uncultured Acidobacteriaceae bacterium (assembly GCA_963838295.1). Classification (GTDB taxonomy): domain Bacteria; phylum Acidobacteriota; class Terriglobia; order Terriglobales; family Acidobacteriaceae; genus Telmatobacter. Next base: position 37,624 of record CAWIQS010000013.1, on the reverse strand, counting down.
GGGAAGACCCCCAATTCGATTGCATCGCGGGGCCGAGAGCAATTATGGTTCAAACCATATAGGTTGGATTCTGAATGCGCCTTTCTGATTCCCCGGAAGAGGACGCAGCGGCTGCGGCGGAGGTCAGACGGGCCGAGTTCGCTCATTTGACGCTGGAGAACCTGTTTGATATTTCTCCTGACGCCATCTTTGTCACGGATGCCAAAGGCATCATCCGTGACGCCAACCCGCGCGCCGCAGAGCTCTTTGGCCACAGCCAGTCGGAACTGATTGGCCAGCGGATCGAGAGCCTTGTACCTGAACGCTTCAGGTCGCGCCATCCGGCACATCGCGAGAACTATCACTCTCATCCGCGAGCCCGCCAGATGGGTGCGGCCTTAAACCTTTTCGCACTCCGCAAGGACGGCACGGAATTCCCGGTCGACATCATGCTCAAGCCGCTGACTTCGCCAGAAGGCACGATTGTGCTGAGCATCGTCCGCGATGCAACCGAGCAGCACGCAGCACAGCAACTGGCGCGGCATAAGGATCTTCAGCTTCGTTCGTTGCTCGACGGCGTGCGGGATTATGCCATCTACCTTCTCGACGTGGAGGGGCACGTCACCACGTGGAATCCAGGTGCGGAACGCGCTAAGCAATACACAAGCGAGGAGATCATCGGCAAGCACTTTTCGCGTTTCTTCACCCAGGAAGACGTCGAACGCGGGCGTCCGGAAGAGTTGCTGAAGCTCGCGGCGCAGCGCGGACGCATTGAAGACGAAGGCTGGCGCGTGCGCAAGGACGGTTCTCGCTTCTGGGCGAACATCGTTCTCACTGCGATTCGGGATGAAACCGGAGAACTAACAGGCTTTGCCAAGGTGACGCGCGATTTTACCGATCGAAAGCGAGCTGAAGAGGCGGTGATGCTGCAGTTGAGCCAGGCGCTGCTGGCCAATATGGACGTGCGAAAGCTTCTATCGGCCATCTCGGCGAGTTTGCAGGAGGTGGTGCCGATGGATTGTACCACCCTGGGACTCCACGAAGAAGGATCCGATTCGATCATGGTGCAGTTTCTCGACGTCAGTGAGAAGCAGCCTAACCGTGGAGATGTCCGCGTCCCGTTGCAAGGTTCGCCCGCGGGCCGGGCCTTCCTGACACGGGAACCAATTTGCGTCGAACATATCGAAACTAGTGAGTTCTCGAAGGAGAGCGTTCAACATTTGACCAGTCTCGGCATGCAGTCCGCTTGCTGGATCCCCCTGGTGCATCGCGGCCAGGCCATTGGAGTGCTTGCCGTTGCCAGCAGGATCGAGGGCGCATTTGGCGAGAGAGAAACTGATGTGCTGGTGAAGGTCGCCGACCAGGTGGCGATGGCGGTGAATAACGCGATGGTCTTTCGCCAGATTGCGGACCTTCGTGATCGTCTTCGCCAGGAGAAGGAGTATCTCGAGGATGAAATCAATCTCGAGAACCGCTTTGAGGATATTGTGGGCGAAAGCGGCGGCCTACGCCAGGTTCTCAAGCAGATTGAGACGGTAGCACCTACTGACGCGACCGTACTGATCCAGGGTGAGACCGGAACAGGAAAAGAACTGCTGGCTCGCGCCATCCATCGTCTGAGCCCACGCAGGGATCGCACGTTCGTCAAGGTGAATTGTGCAGCGATCCCCGCTGGACTGCTGGAGAGTGAACTCTTTGGCCACGAGAAGGGTGCATTTACGGGAGCCATCGCGCGCAAGCTCGGCCGGCTGGAACTCGCGCACGAAGGCACGCTGTTTCTCGACGAGGTCGGAGAACTCCCGCTCGACCTCCAGCCAAAACTGCTTCGGGCAATCCAGGAAAGGGAGATCGAACGGCTTGGCAGCACGCGTTCCATTCCCATCAGCATTCGTCTTGTCGCGGCCACCAATCGCGACCTGGGGCAGATGGTTGCCGACAAGGAGTTTCGCAGCGATCTGTATTACCGGCTCAAGGTTTTTCCTGTTTTCGCTCCTCCGTTGCGCGACCGGGTTGGTGACATCCCGGTGCTGGTGCGGCACTTTGTCTCAACACACAGCCGGCGCATGGGCAAGAACATCGAGACCATCCCCGACGAAACGATGAAGGCTCTTTGCCGCTGGCCGTGGCCTGGCAACATCCGTGAGCTGGAGAACTTTCTGGAGCGCGCCGTGATTCTCACTCGCGGGACTCAACTCTACGTTCCGCTTGCGGAACTTGAGTCGAAGGTTGCTGAGGAAGAGGCAGAGTTGGAAGAGCGGAACCCGAACCTCCACGCCGCGGAGCGCGAGCACATCCTGCGCGTGCTGCGCGAAACCAAAGGGCAGATCGGCGGGGCGGACGGCGCTGCGGACCGTCTCGGCCTGAAGCGGACGACACTGAATTCGAAGCTTAAGAAGCTCGGCATTGAGCGCAGCGACTATATGTAAGATCGCGCGCCGCGATCTACCGGGCATGCCGATGGCGTTTTCATAAGCGACGAACCCTGGATTGTGACGACATCTCGTCTGGTGACGATATTCCGTCTTCGTCACTTCGTCATACCGAGCTCGTCACTTTATCTCCGCTAATGATTTCCACAAAAATAAATCCTTCAAAATCAGCTACTCACAGCCATCGTTTACTCGTCACGCGAGTTTGGCACGCCAGTTGCCTTACTAGTTATCGAGGCCAGTGAGGGCCTGAATACGTTGCGAATCACATTTCAAGATACGGACGAAGCAGTAGAGATGAGGCTGGAAGGCCGAGTGGCTGGGCCGTGGGCGAGCGAGCTCGACCGGGTCTGGCTGGACACGGCTCCTCGAGTGGCTGCGAAGAAACTCATTATCGATCTGCACAACGTTACGTACGCAGATGCCGCCGGCAAGAATGTGTTGAAAGCAATCTACGCACAGACTCACGCCGAGTTCGTCACCAACACACCATGGGCCAGCTTTCTAGCAGAAGAAGTCACCGCAAGCGAAGTCGTAAAAGTTGAAGAGGGAGAATAACAATGCTGATGACACGCGATACGATGAACACCTCTAAAGTGCAGACTCAACGGGCCGGCGAATTTTTCAACAAGCTTTCGCCAGCAGCGCAGCGTGACCTGGAGTCGATGGAGTTCCCCACGTTGTATCAACCGGGCATGCTGCTATTCTCTGAGAGGTCTACGCCGCAAGGGATCTTCATCGTGGTTTCGGGCGAAGTGAAGCTCTCAATCAACTCAAGTGAAGGCAAGCGCCTGATCCTCAGTATTGCCAAGGCGGGCGAGGTGCTGGGTCTGTCATCGGCTCTTTCGGGGCTGCCCAGCGAGATGACGGCCGAGGTACTGTACCCGTCGCGGATTGCCATCATCGAGCGGGATCAATTCATCGCATTCATGGGCCGCCACCCCGAGGTCTACCAGGTGGTGACGCAGGAACTGAGCCTGCAATACAAGGTCGCGTGCGAGCAACTACGCACGGTCGCCCTCTCCGGCTCGGCGCCCGAGAAACTCGCACGCCTTTTGCTGGAGTGGAGCGAGGGCGGCCAGAAGACCGAAGCGGGCACGCGGTTTCGCTTCTCGCTGACGCACGAAGAGATTGGCGAATTCATCGGCGCATCGCGCGAGACTGTCACGCGCACGCTGTCAACGTTCAAAAGCCGCCGTCTTGTTGCATTTCACGGCTCGATTCTCGAGATCCCCAGTAGAGTGGCACTTGAGCACCTGGCCGGAGTCTAAAAGAGATTACCAAACTGTTTGCGAAAGCTTGTTCGATAGTTTGATATTCATCCGCCGCGATATATATATACATAAAAACCGGGCCCGGGTTCGTGGCGACGCAGTTATAAAAAATCCCGAGCAAGTGCGCACGGAAGCCTTCGCGCTACAATGGCAGCCAACCATCTGCCATTTACCTCCAGGAGGCTTCCATGCGCAGGGTCGTTGCCGCAATCCTCTCCATTCTGATCGCATTTGCAGCTGCTGTGCCGCTCATGGCGCAAGGTGCCCCGCCGCAAGGAGGCGCCGATCAGCCCTACTCCGTCGAGTACTACTACAAGGTGCAATGGGGCCATCAGCAGGAGTTTCTCGACCTTTTCCTCAAGAATCACTACCCGCTGTTGAAGAAGATTCAGTCGACCGGCCGCATGCTCTCGATCAAGATCGAGGCGCCTGCGTATCACACCACCGAAGATGGTCGCTGGGATTACCGCGTAACCATCCGCTACAAGAACTCCACGGTCGCGACGACCGCGAATCCCGATGAGGAAGCGTTCATCAAGCAACTCTGGCCGGATCAGGACACCTACAAAAAGGAAGAGCAACGCCGCTTCGAGATCCTCGCAGGGCACTGGGACCTGCCGGTCACGGATATTACGCCGCATTAAATTGCAGCGGGTTTGTTACGCTCTGCGTCTCCATTTTTCGACCAGGTCCTCGGCGGCGTGGGCCCAGTTGGGAATATTGAACGTGAACCCTGCGTTCAGCAGCCGGGTCGGAACCACGCGGCGGCTTTTCAACACCAACTCGCTCTCGGTGCGCATGAAGAATGCGGCTATTTCGAGAAGCGGAGCTGGAGCTGGAATTCCATTGGGCATGTTCCAGGCTTCACGCAGGATTGCCATGAATTCGCGGTTCTGCTCCGGGTTCGGGGAGGCGATATTGATGGGGCCTTCGAGATCTTCGCGTCCGATCAGAAACTCCACGGCCCTGGCGAAGTCGTCTTCATGAATCCATGAAACCCACTGCCTCCCGTTTCCTTGCTTTCCGCCGAGACCGATGCGTACCAGGTTCGACAGGACGGCAAACGCATTTCCAGGAACGGGGCTGAAAGTAATCGCAGAGCGCATCGCCACTTTGCGGGTGTTGGGAGTTTCTGCCTTGAAGAACGCAGTCTCCCAGTCGCGCGCCACGCGAGTAGAGAAGTTCCAAGTATCCGGCACGCCGGGGTCGCGGTCGCCGAGTTCGCCTGTCTTCTCGTCCATCGGGCGATCCAGCGCGTGCCGGTAAATGGTAGCCGTCGACGCGTTGAGCCAGACGCGAGGGGGATGTGCGAGCGATGCGATCACCGTGCCGAGCAGGCGGGTGGACGCAATGCGCGAGTTGTATATCTCAATCCGATTGTCGGGCGTATACCTGCAGTTGACGCTGCGGCCGGTGAGATTGATGCAGACGTCCGTGCCATCGAGATACTGCGTCCAGAGGCTCGGCGTCAGCGCGTCCCAGTGCACGGTTTGCCACTCCGCTGTATGCGGCCCGCGGGTGAGAACGGTGACCTGGTTGCCGCGGCGATGGAAATGCCGCGCCAGAACGCGCCCGATCTGTCCGCTCCCACCAGCAATGACAATGCGGAGTGGCCGCAGTGCCGCGAAACGACTCGTGGTCATCTAGGCGAGTGTATCGGAAGTGGTTATTGTGTCGGCGGGCCGGGCTGAAAAGGCGGCTGTGGTGGCATCGGAGGGTAACCATAGGTCGCGAAGTATTGACGCCGTCGATGCGCTCGAATCTCGCGCACAACAACAACGAAAATCAAGCCTAGAACGAGCAGTGGAGTCCAGAACACCCATATCGGCTGCGCGAAGCGGGTGCCTGTGACATTCGCCGAATCGGCAGCATGCAGGCCGCCGAACATGACAACCAGGTCGTTGCCGACGGTTACGTTCTCTCCCAGGTGCACGTTGCCGAAGAAGTTCACCACGTCGTGGCCGATTGCGGCATTATCTTCGGTCCGAACGGAGCCGAAGAAAACTACAACATCGTGCCTCGACTGGTGGGCGATGTGCACATTGCCGAAGAAAACCACCACGTCATGGTCGATGTCTCCCTTAGCATTAACGCTGCAGAAGAAGCAGACCGCGTCGTGAACGGACTGGCCCTCGGGAACCACGATATTGTCGCCGAACTGCACCGCGTCTTTGTCGGCATGCGCGGACGTGGCCGTAACCAGAATTGCAGAGAACAACAGCAGGGCAGAGAACAGGCGTTGAGTCATAGTAGCCCTCACCCGAAAGTCTACGAGCCGGCCCCGCAAAAGGTTCCCGCAAACCACAGATCAACGGAGTGAATCGCTCTGATTCTATCCTTGAAAACCTGCGGTATGGATGCGGAAAACCGCAGATTCTGAGGGGGTCGGCAAAACTACCGCATTGGGAGTAGAGACGTGCTATCAACAGACTACTGATTGATGAAGTTTTCTAACGCGCTTCCATTTTGCTCTTCCGGCGCATGATTATCTGCAAATCGACCCAGACAAAACCTTGGCAACGTCATACCGCATCCAATCTGATCTAAGGCTTTGACGAAGAGAATTTTCCCTCAGCCTGCAACGAACTGGCGTTCGTTGACCGACCAAAAGGCCGCCCAAGGTTCATATACTGCAGGCCGTGAGATGAGGATTATGCCAATATTGACTAAACCGTGTAAGGGAAAACTGAGCGATGAGGCGCAACGATTGCTCCGCACTGACCAGGACAACAGGGCTGATTGGAGGGTATACCCCTGCGAGATCTGCGGTCAGAGTGTAGGGGTCTCCGAAGCAAATGGCAAGTGGGTTACTGAGAGACACTGGCCTTCAGTCACCTACATTCCCCATAAACCCAGCGTTGGCCGTTACTCGCGAAGACCATGAGCCGGCCAGGCTTCGGATGCCGCGCCGACTGAGAGAAGGAATGCCAGTGACGAAGCCGCCCCTCGAAGTTCAGACGCGCACGACGAATGATGCTTTTGGAAAGTTTGCCGCCTCCGCTTCAGGTTGGCTGGGATCGAAGTGGGCGTTTGCCGGAACCGGCATGGTGATTGTCATCTGGGCGGCGGTTGACCAATCTTCCACTTCTCCGACACGTGGCAACTGGTCATCAAAACGGGCACAACCATCGTCAAGTTTCTCATGGTCTTTTTGATCCAGAACACCCAGAACCGAGACGCCCGAGCTATCAACCTGAAGCTGAACGAACTCATTCGCGCTATCGATAAAGCTCGCAATCAGATGATTGATATCGAAAACTTGAGCGATCTTGGCTTGATGAATTGCATACGAATTGCGAAAACATCAAGGCCGAATATAGCAAGCGCCAGCTCACGCTCCACCCCCTCAAGCCAGACCCGGCTGGAGATGCCGCAAGCGAGTGACGGCAATTCGGAATCGGCGCGAAGGCGGCCTTTCCAGGACCGGCTGATTTCCACAAAATCCTATTCACGCGAATTATTTCTCAAATATGACATGTTCTGTCATGTATCTTTTGTCATCTTTGATTGTGCTCAGTTTTGGGCCGGAGGAAAACCGATATGACAACCGCGATTGCGGAAGTAGGCGTGGAGACGGCGAGCGATCTCCTGAAGAACTGGCAGGGACACCGGCGCCTTACGCGCAGGGTAATCGAGGCATTCCCTGAAGACAAACTTTTCGAGTTTTCAATTGGCGGCATGCGTCCGTTTTCGGAGTTGGCGTGGGAGTTCATTCGCATGGCGGTGCCGATCGCGGAGGGTGTAGCTACGGGGAAGTGGGTGGAGTTCGATCTATCGAAGGCGAAAGTGACCAAGAAGGCCGATCTGTTGCGTATATGGGATGAACAAACCACGAGGCTGGACGAGGTGTTTGCGCAGATTCCGCCACACCGGTTCACCGAGGTGGACAAGGCGTTTGGCCAGTGGGAAGGCCGCGGCATCGACACCATCCGCTATGCGATCGACAATGAGATTCACCATCGCGGCCAGGGATATGTGTATCTGCGTGCCCTCGGAATCGAGCCGCCTCCGTTCTGGGAGCGGTGAACGGCTGGTGAGGCCCTATCAGGAGAGTGTGACGAGTGGAGGGAGTGCTGAAAGGCAACTGCAGGTTCCTCCACTCGCTGCGCTCGGTCGGAATGACAATGCGCTGTGAGGATATTGAACCCTCTAGAATTCAACGCGCATGCCTAGCTGGACGCGGCGGGGCGGACCGTCCGCGGTGACGTCACCGAACGTGGGCGAGCTATCTACCGTGTCGATGCTCGAGGGGTTCTGGTGGTTCAGCAGGTTGAATGCCCCGGCGGACAGGCCCACCCGTGGCGCATCTTCGTCCTTGTTGGCGGTAATGGCGAAGTCGTGGCCCCAGCGCAGATCCAAATCCACATAGGATGGAGCATTCTCGGTATTGCGACCGACGCCGTCGGGCCGCGTGTTGAAGAGTGAGTCTCCGTAGAGATCGCTGCCGGTAGTAATGGTCCATGGCCGGCCGTTGTTGGCGAAGATGCCGGCGGCAATGTTGTAGACGCTCTTGGGATTGACCATCGCGTACATGCCGAGCCGGTTGCGCCGGTCGAAGCTGGCGTTGGACCACTCGTCGTTGGGGGCGTACTGGTTCTGCGGGAACCAGCTGATGCCGCTGGTATTCGACTCGTAGTGGGACCATGTGTAGCGCCCGAAGCCGGTGAAGTACTTGTTGACCCGGCCGCGAAACGACAGGTCGAGCCCGTTGCCCTCGAAGAAGCCATACGGCTGCATCTGGCGGATCAGTCCGAAGTTGGGATCGGGGCGCAGGGTGTAGCCAGATTCAGGCGTGGGTGCGTTGATGTCGACGGAACGGAACTCGTGGATGCCGCGGGTCTGGTAGGCGCTGATAATGCCGGTGGCCTTTTCGCCAAGCTGGCGCTCGATGGAGAGCCCGTACTGCATCTCGTAGGGGATTGCCGCATTGGGAGCAAGTTCGGCCAGGTTTGCGGGCTGTTCGGTAACGGTGGTGCATGCACTGACCGGCACGCAACCCGTTGCTGGCTCGCCTGCGGGATTCAGAGAAATCTGCATCGAGCGGCGCCGCGCATTCTCGTAGCGTGCGAGGTCAAGCAGCGGTCCTGAGCCGAAGCGGTCGTAATAGACTCCGCCGCCGCCGCGCAAGACGGTCTTCGAATCCTGATCGACCACCCACGCGAATGAGACGCGGGGTGAGAAGCCGAGACGCTTGGTGGCGAGGAAGTTCTGCCAGTCGTAGCGCACGCCGGGCGTAATGGCAAACCGTGGGTTGATCTTCCATTGATCCTGGATGAAGGCGCCCATCTCCTGCTGGTGGTAGATGAAGTGGACGTCGCCGGTGTTTTGCGAAAATTCCGATGGAAGATTGTCAGCGTAGTTCTGGAGGGCCGACTCGGCAACGCTGCCGTCGGCATTCAGTGTAGGACCGAAGGTATAGGTTCCGAGCGCGTTGGTGTTGTCGTCGAATGCGCGGCGGCTGATGTGGGGAATGCCCGCTCCAAACTTGAAGGTGTGGCGGCCGCGTGTCCACGTCACCATGTCGCTGATGCGGAAGTTGTATTCGGTGCTGAGGTAGTCGCCCTGCGCAGAGCCGCCGACGAAATCTCCGGCAACGTTCACCTTCGGCGCTTCAAGCACATTGGCGTGGGTATTGAAGTCGTGCTCGCCGACGACGGAAAACTGGTTAAGCAGCACGGCGGAGAGCGTCGAGTCGATGTGCGCCACCATGTCATCTTCGTGGTACTCACTGTTGTAACCGCTGCTGGCAAGAGACTGGCCGCCTACGCCCTGGCTCTGCCCCGTCCACTCTTCGTAGCTGTACTGTGCATAGGCTGAATACTTGTCGCCGAACTGGTGGGCGGCGCGGACGCTGAATTCAGTGTCGCGTGTTGGCGACGGTACGTTGGCCTGAAAGAGCCCAGCTGGATCGGCAGTGGTGGGAAGGATGGTCGCATCGACGACCGAATCGAGATCTTCTTCAGCGCGATTGAAGCTGGCTAGAAAGCTGCTCTTCTTCGCAAAGAAGATCGGGCCGGTCAAGCTGCCCTCATATACGCGGCGCTGCTCGAAAGGTTTCGACGGAGCAAGAGCGTTCTGCGCATTCAGCGCGGAATCGCGGAAGAGAAAATTGAACTGGCCGTGATATTTGTCGGCGGCAGATTTCGAGATGATCTCCATCTGTCCGCGGCCAGGCCAGTAATATTGCGCCGAATAGGGGTCCTGATTGATGCGGACTTCCTGCACAGCGGAAGCAGATACGGTTACGCGATTGGCCTCGACGCCATCGACCATCAAGCCCGATCCGCCCGTTGCTGAAGCGCTGTCATCGAGGAAGGAACTCATCGCGGTGACATAGTCGTTATCGAAAATTGGTAACGCTTTCAAATCGCTCGAAGTCATGACCGAGGAATCGCGATTGTCCTCAGATGCGGTCAGATCCTCGTCTGTATCACCGTTTACGCGGACACTGGTAGCGACTGCAGCGATCGGTAGCGTGATGTGCAGCGGCGCAGCCATAACGTGGGATGCCGGGGCTGCGGCCGACACCACATTGGGCCGGACTGTCACGGGAAGATGAATGGTCTCAAAGCCAGGCTCCGAGATTACCAGCGTGAAACTGCCGGCGTGGGGCGCGGCCATCAGGAAGTTTCCAACACCGTCGGACTTGGTAGTGCCGGCGATCGATCCGTCAGTGTTGACCAGGTCGACTTCGGCATTGGGCACAATCGCGCCCGTGGGATCGGCGACCACGCCCTGTACGGTTGTGGCGGGCGCGGGCTTTGAACTGGAATTCGACGAATTGACGGCGAGAATCACAGCCGGCGACAGTAGCAATACCACCAAGGCAGAAAAGCGAAGCATGCGAATCTCCAACGAAACCCAACATCAAGGCCCGGGGAAAGGCTTGACTTGCACTCGGGCGCTCAAGTCCGCGGTTCAAAACGAACGTTCGTTGCCGGCGAAAGTCCCAGAGAAAACGCTCGTCTCCAGATTTTCTCGCTGCGGAACGATCTTGGACTGCGCTCTAACTCTATGCAGCGTACGCACTTGCAGTCTTCTTTGTGGGCGCCCTTATGAATCAATTCTCGCAGGACTCAGAGCGGCTGTCCAGTCCGCTGGTGAATCGACGAGCACGTCGGGGGGAATCGCTTCGAGGCTCCCTGGCGCGAGGCCGAATGTACAGCCGATGGACCATGCGCCGGCATTCCGGGCAGTGAGCACATCCACCTGGCTGTCGCCGATCATCACAGTCTGCTCCGGCGTTGCTCCTGCATCCTTCATCAAGGAAAGCAGCCCCTCGGGATCGGGTTTTTTGGTTGCGAAACTGTTGCCGCCATAAATGTGCAGAAAGTAGGGGGCGAGTCCCAGCGCCTCGCAGATGGCCTGCGCTGGACGCACCGGCTTATTTGTGAGGACTGCCATGGCGCGCGCCGGCACATCAAGTTGATCGTGTACCTGGTGCAGCGCCTTGAGCGCCTCAAGCACGCCTTCGTACGCATAGGTGTAGTCCAGTTTGTGCTCGCGATAGTAGTCGAGGAAGAACTTGTACGAATCGGCGAGCAATTCCTCGCCCGGCTCTTGGCCATCATCGGTAGCAAAGGCGCGGCGCACGAGCATAAGCGCACCGTTGCCGATGTACCCCGCGATGATTTCGTCGGAGAGTGTCGGACGGCCAAAATTCTCGAGTGTCGCATTTACGCTGTTGCAGAGATCCTGCGCAGAGTCGATGAGCGTGCCGTCAAGGTCGAATACCAGCAGTTTAAGGCTGTCGACAGGCACAGGACGAAAAACCCGAATCATGTTTCCAGTGTAACGGGACCAGCGGAAGAAAAGGTCGCTGGTCCCATTGTTCGCACTACTCGCGGAAAGAAGTAATTGCGGTTCGAGCCATCAAATCTGCCGCATTTCAGGCAGCATTTCTTGAAAGCTCCTTCCGGATCGGCAGGGGCACAAATCGTTGCGGCCAAGTTTTTCGCGCAACTCTTTTTCATCGCGAACGATGCGGAGTCCACGTTTTACGTTTGTCTCGGAGGGATAGCCTTTACGACGCTTACTGCTGCGCTCGAAAGCAGGAGAGTTCTTCAAAGTCATCGATAATCATATGTTTTCTCCTGTGTTGGGATGAATCGATATTAGCAGAACTTGAATTTGGGGAGACACTCTATCGTTCGCTCTGCTTGGCCATTCAACGATAGAGGCGCCCATCAATCTCCACGCATTGGCACCACAGGCAGAACCGCACCGCCCGGCGTGGCGCGATGCCGCTGTAGTCCGGCTGTAGCCAGAGGCGCATTCCCAGACGGCACATCAACGCGCGCAAAGCGCCCGACTCGTGCTCTCGATGGGGCCACATTTGCTGGAGACTCCGGGCCAACTGCGCCTCTTCGGGATATGGAATTTCTCCATTCATCGACAGAACCCTCATTTGTATGGACACCGCGCACTCCCAAAATGTTCTCCACAGTGCGAAAATGCATTTTCATGCCAATGAAGGGAAACACGTCGATGGAATTCCGTTTCACTCGTCTCTCTTTGCTGCTGATGCTAGCCGTTCCTATCGCGTTCGCACAGCAGCCGCGCACGGAACCGGTCGCGTCCAGCGAAAACATCTCAAACCTTGGCCCGCTGCTCGAAAAGGTGAACGCGCTCAAGTCGGAATTGAGGCAATACCACGCGTGCAGCTGCACGTGTGGTTGTTATGCGAAGGATATGGACATCGAAGCGGACCGTGCCGTTACATTTCTTGAAACGCGCGCTCATCGCCGTGACAACGAAAAATTGGCACTCGTTCTGGATATCGATGAGACGACATTGTCGAACTGGGAGGAGATGTCAGGTGCGAACTTCGAGTACGACAGCAAGGCCTTCAATGCATGGGTCGAGTCGGCACAGGCTCCGGCCATCCAGGGTACGCTACGCATTTACAACGCGGCGCAGCGGCTAGGCGTGAGAGTGTTCTTTCTTACGGGACGACCGGAGGCCCAGCGCGCATCGACGGAAAGTAATCTTCGACTGCAGGGATTCAGCAAGTGGGAGCAACTCATTCTGCGCAAGCCAGAGCAGGCGAAGATGACGGCGCTGGCGTACAAATCCGGGGAGCGAGCGAAGATTGCTGTGGCGGGATATCGGATCATCCTCAACGTTGGCGATCAGTGGAGCGATTTGCGCGGCAAGCCGGAGGCGGAATTGTCAGTGAAGTATCCTGACCCTTTTTACTTCATCCCGTAGAGGGGGGCCGATCGAGAAATGGGGGAGGGAAAAAAGACAGGCGAGGCCTCCCAGGAGGTTGAGCTAAGTCATCGCGGTCTGATGCCAGAACTCCGAAGCCTCGCCTGAGGAACGAACTTGTTGATGAAACTGTTGTTGTCGCGCGGCCCAACCCAGCCACCTAGACCTGGCCGCAAGAACATCTACAAATCAATGAACTCGAACGTCGCCCGAACCAGTCTCGATGCGTACCGTTGGTCCTCCACCATGCACCTTGCCAACAATATGGTGCTTGTCAAACGATCCCTGCACGGCCATTTCCTGATCAGTGTGTACCGAGCCGGACCCTGTCGACGCGTCGAGCGTGAAGCCGGTGTTGCCGGCCCAGAATTCGACGCCGCCTGAGCCGGTTTCCAGTTTCCAATCGGAAGTCGGTGTGCCTGCGACCTTGATGTTGCCTGATCCGGTGCCGGCGCGGAGGCTTCCATTTACGTTTTTCAACTCGACGCTGCCGGAACCGGTCTGCGCCTTCACGTCGCCCTGGCCGGTCTGCTCGGCGTAGATGTTGCCCGAGCCGGTGTTGACGTTGAATCCGCCTTGCAGGCCCGTGGCATGAATGCCGCCTGAACCCGTTCCGAGTTTTGCATTCTGGCCGACGCCATCGTCGTTGATGTCGCCAGAGCCTGAGTTGGCTTCAAGGAACGAATTCGCCGGCGCTTCAATGTCGTAGTCGATGCTGATGTTGTGATAGTTTTCGTGGCGCTGGCCGATGCGAATGATGTTCCCGGTCTGCTCGACGGGTGGATTGTTCGCGATCTCCTGCACCTTGCCTTCGTTGGCGCCCCAGTTGGATTTCACATGGCCGACGATATGGACGCGGTCCCCAGACCCATGGGTGATATGGATATGTCCTGAGCCTGTCGAGACCGCCAATTCGACATGCCCGTTGACGGTAAGGTTGCGCTCGAAAGTCGCCTCGTTGGCTAGCGCCGGAACAGCGGCGAGAGCCAGAATTGCTGCTGCAAGTGCAAATCGCTTCATCATGTTCCTCGATTCACTTCTGTTCCGTGGCCAGAGCTCCGGATTTTGACTCAAATCTGTTTCTTGCTGATTGGTAGCTTCTGGCCTTGTTTTGTTCGTCGTTACCTCAGTTAATGGGGGAGGGAAATGAAGTCCACGCTGTAGGGATGAGCATGCGCGTTGCCAAAGGCACAGTCCGGTGCAACTTCACTGATTTGTTAGCGTCTGCTTTCAGGGAAGAGGCTGATAGCCGCGTCGCAAGTGTCCGTTTGCGAACACTGTTGTGCGGCACTGAACAATCTGCCCAGGGTGCGTGTGCGAACCGTATGAGACTGACCTTTCGCACTTGCTCTCCCATGAGTTCCTCTGCTAAAGGGATGACGTTTGGAACCCGTCGTTGTTAACAAGAATTCGTTAGTCAAACTCAAAACATCGAATTACAAACTCGCAGCTGTTCTATTGCTGCAGTACGACCTGGTCGCCCTCTTTGAGGCCCTTGACGATCTCGGTTTGCGAGCCGTTTGAGAGGCCGACAGCAACCGCGACCTTGCGCGTGCCGTCTTTCTGATTCTTGTCAGGAACCTGGACGAAGGCATTCTTCTGCGCGTCGTAGCTCACCGCGTTTTCGGGAACCATCAGCACGCCCTTGTGCTCATCGAGCATGATCTCGGCGTTGGCGGTCATATTGGCCTTCAGTTCGCCGCCAGGGTTGTCGATGCTTACGCGCACCTCAAAGGTAGTGACATTATCCTTTTCAACGCCAAGCGGAGCGATCTTGGTGACCTTGCCGTAGAAGAAGCGGTCGCGGAAGCTCTCGACCTTGATGCGGGCAGGCTGCCCCATGTAAACGTGGGCGATGTCAGCCTCATCCACCTTGCCCTGCACGTAAACTTGATTCACGTCGCCTTCGGTCATGACCAGCGTGGCCGTCGAACCGAGCACCAGAATCGAACTCACGGCATCGCCCATCTCAACATCGCGTGACAGGATTTCGCCATCCATGGGGGCGACAATCGTGGTGTAGCTCAGCTGCTCTTCAAGCTGTTTGAGGCTGGCCTGGCTCTGGGCCACCTGCGCCTTTGCCTGTTTCAGCTTGGCAGTGTCGACGCCAACCTGTGCCTTGGATGAATCGCGGCGCGTGAGGGCGGCGAGGTAGTCCTTGTTCGCATCATCGAGCGCCTGCCGGCTCACGATGCCTTCTTTCGACAGCTGTTGATTGCGATCGAGCGTTGCCTTATACATGGGCAGATCCGGCGCCGCGGCATTGACCTTGTCCTGCTCAATGTTGGCCTCATAGGTGGCGACGTTTGCCTGGGCCCCGGCGAGCTGCGCCCGCTGAGCATCCACCTGAGCTTCAATCTCCTGCTGATCGAGTTGCGCCAGAGGCTGCCCTTTATGAACCTTGTTATTAATGTCAGCGTAGAGCTTGGTGACGATGCCGGATGCCTTGCTCTTGACTTCGACCTTGGTGATGGGCTGAATTTTGCCCGTTGCCACCACCGACCGCAGTACGTCGCCGCGCTGCACCTTGGCGATGCGGTTGGGGTCGATATTCGTTGTGCGCACCAGTCGCGCCGCCCCAACACCAATCACCACAATCACCAACAGCGCAACCGAGCCAATCCAGATCCAGATTTTTTTGCTTTTGCGCGAAGCCATTGAGCACCCCCAGGACCAATCAGGAGCCCTCGCTCCCCGAATATGAAAGCCGTATGAATGAGCTAATTTCCCGTTTAAACTATCGAAACTCCCGCCCCGATAACAGCAATTTCAGTTCCAAAGATGGAACGAAGCAGAATCGATTCCTGTTTCGGTCGCCCTGCCTGCTGTAACGGAATACGCACCCCGCAAGGGGTTAGTTCCAGACATCGCTGTGACTGGCCCGGTCCGGGATTGGTGAGCACCAAATTGGGTACCCCCGTCGCGAATGCTATCCTCACAACCGAGATGCACGGTTTGCCGCTTCTCCAGGTCGTCGCCGTAGCCATGCTGATTCTGGCCAATGCCTTCTTTGTGGCCGCCGAATTTGCCATGGTCAGCACCCGCGACACCCGCATCGAGCAGCTGCTCGCAGCCAAAGTTTCGGGTGCGCGAGCCGTTCGACGCCTGCAGCATGATCTTGAGTACTTTCTGCCGGCTGTTCAGCTTGGCGTTACGCTGTGTTCCCTGGCCATCGGGTGGATCGGTGAACCGCTGGCGGCCAATATGGTTCTTGGCTGGATCGACCTGCTACCCCAGCCGCCTTCCCATGCGCAGGTTTATGCGCACGCGGTAGCGATAGTTTCCGTTGCCATCGGCTTTGCGATCATCACGTACTTTCACGTGACCATCGGCGAACTCGTTCCCAAGTCACTTGCGTTGCGTCGCGCTGAAGCGTTGGCGGTTGCCGTAGCGCCGCCTATGTTGATCTTTATGCGCATGGCACGGCCGGCGGTGCGGCTGCTGAAGGGCTCGGCAGCCATCATTCTGCGTGGCTTCGATATCCCCATGACGGAGCGGGCTGCAGTTCACTCTCCCGAGGAACTGAAGCTGATCACGACAGCGGCGCGGCGCCTCGGACTGTTGCCACGCTTTCAGGAGACGCTGATTCATCGAGCCATTGAACTGGATGATATTCCAGTGCGGGAGATCATGACACCGCGCCAGCGCATCTTTTCGCTGCCGTCGAACATGCTGATTGAAGAGGCCAGCGCACAGGTGATCGAGCACATGAACTCACGCGTTCCCGTGTACGACGAGACGCGGGGGCCAGAGCACATTATCGGCATCGTGTACTCGAAGGATCTTGCGCGGCTCATGTTCTTCCGTCCTAAATCGCAGCAGCGCCCGGCTGTGCAGCAAAGCGGTGTTGACGCGGCGGTTTCACACCCAGCCAGCCCACAGCTTGGCTTGCCGTTCATGGAACTGCGGCTGAAGCAGGTGATGCGTGAAGTGATGGTTGTGCCGGAAACCAAATCCGCGCTGGCGCTGCTGCGCGAATTTCAGAAGCGACGCCGGCAGATGGCGATTGTTGTCGACGAGTTTGGATCGACCGTGGGGCTCGTCACCGCGGAGGACGCCATCGAGCAGCTAACCGGCGAACTGGAAGACGAGTTCGACGATCCTGCCCGCCCTGTCCTCGCCAACGCGCAGGGAACGCTGGTGCTGGAGGGTGGCGCCAATCTGCGCGACCTGGAGACGCAGATGCAATGGAGCCTGCCGCGGGATGGAGGGGTGGAGACCATCGCGGGATTCATGCTTGCGCGGCTCGGCCACATTCCCAAGGTAGGCGAATCGGTAGATTACGAAGGCCGCCGGCTTACGGTGGCGGAGATGGAGGGTCGCCGCATCGCGAAGATCCGCGTCGACCCCATCGACTCGACCGCCGAGATAACGAGCGGCACTGCTGTCGACTCCGGCAATTCGGCTTCATCCTGAACTACCCGTGCGGGAATCGTGTAAGGTTTCGCCGGTGGCTTAGGATCGTGGGATGAACTTCGAGAACATCTCCTTCGACACTAAAGACAACATCGCAGTGGTGACTCTGAATCGGCCGCAGCGGCGCAATGCTCTTTCGCTTGCGCTGATGCAGGAGTTTATCGACTGTCTGAGTGCGATCGGCAATCGGCGAGATCTGCGCGTGGTCATTCTTGCTGCAGCAGGCAGCGTCTTTTCTTCCGGTCACGATCTCTCGGAGATGGTGGGGCGTGAAGTGGAGGAATACAGACAGCTCTTTGATGTATGCACGCAGCTGATGGCCAAGCTGCAATCGATACCTCAGCCCGTGATCGCAGAGGTGCAAGGGATGGCGACGGCGGCCGGTTGCCAGTTAGTCGCTACCTGCGACCTGGCGATTGCTGCTGAAGAAGCCAGTTTTGCCACGCCCGGGGTGAGAATCGGGCTGTTCTGCAGTACACCGATGGTGGCTTTGAGTCGCGCGGTTGGACGCAAGCGCGCTCTTGAGCTGCTGCTGACCGGTGAGGCGATCGATGCACAGACTGCGGCCGATTGGGGATTAGTGAACCGCGTAGTTCCATCAGACCAATTGCGTGCAGAGACAGAGGGACTGGCACGCAGGATTGCCGAAGCGAGCGATATGGTGGTGGCGCTGGGCAAGAATGCGTTCTACGCACAGATCGATCTCGATCAGGCGAAGGCTTACGCTTATGCGCAGGAAGTGATGAGCTCAAACGCAGTGGCGTGCGATGCGCAGGAAGGGATCTCGGCCTTCCTGGGAAAACGCGCTCCATGCTCGACGGGAAACTGAGCGGAACCCGCGTTTGAGAGGTTTGAGCTGGCCTCAATTGCGTCAATTGCACTGATTACGGTGCAAAAATCTGCCTGATGTACTTATGTATACTATTGAAAATAAACAATATACAAATTAATAGCCACCGAAAAAGCGAAACTACATAGGGAGGGGGGAGGGGGTGCCTGGCTTCCGGAGCGGAGTTCGAGGTTCAGGAACTGCGCTGACTTCGGGTCTTCATGGATCCAGAATAGCGAATTCAGAGAAATAAACTGCAAAATCTCCTGACTTATTTTCTCTTTATTTTCAGCTAATTAGAGGAAATTGAGAGACAACGTAGCTTGACAGCGAGGGAGGTCAATGGGCTCAAAAATCGATTGGCTAGACGCGATGGTCCATAGCGGGCATGTTACTTGCGTTACAGGAGTAATTCGGACCTGTGTTACTTAGTACTTGTTTGGTAACACCTAGGTGCTACACAATGCCACCAAGGGTTGACTATGAGACAAGAAACCTATCGATTCGCACTTGACCAGGCGACTGCGGAACTCAACGACATCGTTGCGCAGTTTGATTCGCTGAAAGCTAAGAAGGAACAGATCGAGAAAATTGTCGAGGCTCTCAGGCCTTTCATCGGTCTGCAGGCTGAAACCCCAACCGTTGAGGCGAGCGCATCCTTCTTTGCTCCCGAGTTCGCCCCCGCGCCAGTAGTTGAACAGACAGTTTCTGAAGAACCCATCGAATTCACCTTCATGCAGGTCTCGGGACCGGGTATGGGGGTTGAGAAGTCCAAACCGGTTCAAGTGGAAACGCACGTGGAGGAGAAGGAAGAAGTTCTCGAGCCGGTGCATGCCATGGACGAGGCGACGCCGGAGCAGGTTGCGTATTTCCGCCAGCCCACCGCGGATCCGTTCCAGCGGCGTATCGACGACGCATTGTGGGGGTGGCAGCAGAGGCCTGAGGGGCTTCTGTCGCCTATCTAGGAGCAGGGCCAGAGTTGTACCGAGCCAATCGTGAATGCAGTCGAAGCGAGGGCCATAAAATGCGAGCCATTCCGCCGCAAGGAGAGCGGAAATGGTCAACCCAGACAGGCGCTTTCCGCCCCCAGGCGGAGAGCGCCTGGTCGCGTCTATGCAATTTAGTTTGTTAGAGATGGACTAACCTGATAGTTGCAGAAGGAATGTCTTGCGGGCTTCTAGAATCATGCTAAATTCGCCACTGTGGAGATCGATATGAAGCCCAATCAAGGTGAGGTCTATCGCGTTGCGTTTGACTCGGCGAACTCGGAACTGAACGACATTCTCGGGGCGTTTGAGGAACTCAGGGCGCGCAAAGATCGGATTGAAAAGGTTGTGATGGCTCTCAAGCCGCTACTGGGAGCCGAAGAAGCGGCCGCCGCGACCGCGGCAGTGCAGAGCGCTTCTGATGCCGCCAATGAGGCTGCCCAGGCATTAGAAGAGATTCCAACGTATCAATACCAGACTTCGAATGGCGGTTCGTCGGATCCGTTTGCGCGTCGACTCGACAGTGCGCTTGGACACGGCGTTGGCCGGAAGTTCAGCCGGCAGTTCTAAGGCGGGAAGCAGACCAGGCTCAACGGTGAGCGGTGCGAAGCACCTGGCTTGCCGTTGAGTCTTTTTGCGTCGATCTGAAGAGTTCGGCGATGAGGACGACTTGGAATACTGCCCCAGGGGTGTCCTATTCACGGTGCACTTTCATCACATCGTGAGTGAGAAACCACGAATCAATCGCATGGCAAGCCGCGGTAACTCTTACTATTGACTCTTACTTTGTGTCCTTTACCGCGTGCTAGACTACGCGCCGGGAGAGGGCATGAAACCGCAAGGAAACGTAGAAATATATCGTGTTGCATTTGATGCTGCCAATGCAGAACTGACTGACATCAGCGCGGAATTCGAGAGACTTCGCATTCGGAAAGAACACATCGAAAAGCTGGTTCAAGTTCTGCAGCCGCTTATTGTCGAGGATGGGGAAACCGCCGAGCGCGGTCCTGTTGCGGGCTCAACGCAGAATGCGGAAGCGCCTGCGGAGACGCCGGTCGAGGCGCATGCGGGCCCCGAAGGTTTTGTCGCGGATCCATTCCAGCGTCGCATCGACCACGTGCTGGGGATCGGCGGCGGTATCCGCGACGTGCGAAAGTACAGCCGGCAGTTCTAAGGTTTTCCGCTCGAGAACCGATGAAAGATGGGCACGATCGCGAGTTGAATTCCGCGATCAGAGCCTTTTGCTCCTTTTCATTTGCATTACGCAGATGCGCTGAGGTTCAGTGCGGATCCGCGTTCAATGAGGAGAGTTGGACGATCTCCGCTGACGGATTGAGATCCTTTTCGAGCGTCAACAATCCAACCGCGACCGGAAGCTCAAAGCGACGAGGGCCGCAGGAGCCGGGGTTGAAGTAGAGCACACCCTTGCGACGCGCGATATGTGGCTTGTGGGAATGGCCGTAGAGGACGGCGGCAAACTTGGCTGCGGCGGGATCGAGGTGCAGCGTTTGAACATCGTGGAGCATATATATGTAGTGACCTTCGAGCAGCAGGACTTCTGTTTCGGGAAGACGGCTGCATAGACCGTCGCGATCGACGTTGCCGCGGATGGCGGTGACTGGAGCGATGGTTGCGAGAGATTTCAGAATCGCGGGATCGCCGACGTCGCCGAGATGCAGGATACGCTCGACGCCGGCAAGTGCGGGCAGGACTTCAGGACGGAGCAGGCCGTGGGTATCGCTGACGACGCCGACCCTCATCGGCCAAAGCTGAACAGGAGTGACCAGCGGCTCCTGGATTTTGCCATCTCGGGTTGATGGACGGGGTCAACCATCTGGCGGGGGTAGCCGGGTGTCTCCGCATTATCCATCATCATGCAATACACGCCGCTCCAGTTCCTTTGCCACTTCCAGTCTTTACCCGCGCCTGTTGCCTGTGCCTCGATGTGCGCGGCAGCATGCATCGGCGAGAGCTTCTCATTGCAATGGGGGCAGCGCGGCGAGGCGCCCTTGCGGAAGCGTCCTGAACAGGCGCAAGGCTGGAGAAGGGATTCCCACGCTGCGTCGATCTCTGCGAACTGGATCGACAGGGGAGGGAATCCGGCCACATACGGGTTCGAATAGTTCAGGAGAGCGAGCATGCCGCAATCGTCGCAATATGCGTAGGAGTTGTCGCCGAAGCCGGAGTGCCAGAGCGAATAGCGATAGAGACGCCCGCAATGCTCGCAATCGCCTTTTTTCACGATGACCATAGGTTTCTCATAACCCCATTTCCAGACGGGTGCGCGGATCGAGCTGATCACGCAACCGCGTCTCCCAGAAAGTTGAAACCAATTACTGCGCCAGCCACCGGAATGAGAATGAACGAGCTGCAGTAAATCAAGATGGAATCTCGCGTAACCGAGGCCCGGATCAGGTGAAGCCACTCGTGTTACGTTGACTCTATTGGCTCTTTCACCTGTATCTGGCCGATGCTGCTCACCGCCTGCATCTTCCAATCATTTATTAAGAAAGTAGTGCAAGAGGCGGGAACCGGATACTTGAAAACTAATATGAAGGAATTGCCCGGAACCAACGAAGTACACGCTCGAACAAACTGGCGAAACGCGGTCGCAGCCTATACGGATCGGCGGGTGCTGCAGGTGCTTGCACTCGGGTTTTCCAGTGGCTTGCCGCTCCTGCTGACCTATTCGACTCTTCAAGCGTGGCTTGCGACAGTGGGCGTGCGGCGCGCAACCCTCGGCGCGATCGCCCTGGTTGGCACCGCTTACTCATTCAAGTTCGTGTGGGCGCCGCTCATCGATCGCTTGCCTCCACCCATCCCTTTGGGACGACGGCGTGGCTGGGGCATCACCATCCAGATACTTCTCATCGGTGCAATCCTCGCTTTGGGATCGTGCGATCCGAAGCACAACCTGCCGCGCATGGCTATCCTGGCGGTCGTGGTTGCGTTTCTGTCTGCGAGCCAGGACATTGTCATCGATGCCTGGCGCGTGGAGAGCCTGAGTAAAGATCAGCAGGCCCCCGGAGCAGCCATGATTCAGTCCGGATACCGGATCGGCATGCTGGCGTCCGGCGCCGGCTCCTTGTTCATAGCGGCCTCAGCAGGGTGGTTCGCAGCCTATGCCACCATGGCTGTACTGCTTGGGGTGGGACTGCTGGTGTTTCTGTTCGGTCCGGAACCGAAGCTGCCCGCGGAGAAGTCGTATGTTGCGCACTCGGTGTGGCAGACGATTCTTCACGCGCTTTTCAGAGCCGTGATCGAACCGTTTCGTGATTTCATGCATCGGCCGCTTTGGCCCGTGATCCTGATTGCCATCTTCGGATACAAGATGGGCGAGGCCATGGCAGGAGTGATGTCGACGCCGCTCTATATCTCGCTGAAATTTTCGCTTCCAGAGATCGCGACGGCCTCGAAGATATTTGGATTTTTCTCCATCGTGACAGGGTCGCTCATAGGGGGCGTTGTGACGACCCGATTGGGAATCCGCCGCGCGCTGATTCTTTGCGGCATTTTGCAGTCGGTCGGGAACCTGTTCTTTGTTTTGCAGGCCGTCGGTGGGCATCGGATCGGCTACCTTGCCTTATGCGTCACCGTCGAAAATCTCACGGGTGCAATGGCTGGGACCGCGTTAATAACCTGGCTATCCAGTCTGTGCTCACCCGCTTTTACGGCGACTCAGTTCGCGTTGCTTTCCTCGCTTGCTTCGCTCAGCCGCACGGTAGTGGCCTCCTCGGGCGGAGTCTTGTCCGAGAAGATCGGCTGGGCGCCTTTCTTCCTGCTTACCAGCGTGGTTGGATTGCCGGCTCTCCTTCTGGTCCTATGGGTCGGACCGCGCGACGATTCCAGGATGGAGCAACGCACACCAGCCGTCTAAAACTCGGATGGCAGAATTCGGCTTGAGCACTCTTTTGTGATCGTCAAATGGCCCCGGTGAGAGGAAATATGACGGTGAATGCGCATTCTAATGGCCCAGAAGTTGCACGTTACGTTGGTAAGCACACTGCGGGCGCAAAATGAGTTATGTGTATAGGTAGCCGTGAATATTTCAGGTAAACAGGTTTGCGCCGCCTTCGCGGTATTGGTGCTTTGCGCCTGGGAATTGCCGCAGGCGCTGGCACAGTCGCATCTTGCCGTGGAGCCGGGGACCGTGCAGTTGATGGCGCTGGCGAATGAAGCTCGCGCAGCAGCCGGCGCGGCACCGCTTCGCTGGGACAATGCACTGGCCGAGGCAGCGCGCAAGCATTGCATGCGCATGGCTGCAGAAGGTCCAATCGCACATCGCTATCCGGGGGAACTCGATCTCTCGGAGCGGGCTGGATTGGCGGGCGTACATTTTGACCTGGTTGAGGAGAATGTGGCAATCGGTCCAACGCCTTGGGTGATTCACGATGAGTGGATGCACTCGACGGGGCATCGCGAAAACATGCTCAACCCGGATGTGGATCGCGTGGGGATCGCGGTGGTTGCGAGCCGCGGCGTGTTGTATGCCACGGCAGATTATGCGCGCGGCGTGCAGGCGCTCTCGCAGACGGAGATCGAGAAACATGTTGCGGAACTGATCCGGCCGAGCGGAGTAGCACTTGGAGGAAATGCTTCGCTAGCGCGTGCTGCCTGCCCAATGGAGAATGGCGTGCCTCGGTCGTCAGGAGCGATGCAGCCACTCTTCGTGATGCGCTGGCAGGATTCGGGCCTGAGCCGTCTGCCGAAGGAACTGTCGAATGAATTGGCATCGGGCCGCTATCGCGAGGCGAGCGTGGGAAGTTGCGACCCCAGCGGGGCCGTTGGTTCGTTTACCGCATACAGGGTTGCGGTGCTGCTCTACTAATTGTTCGTTGGCGAAGGTTGGGACGGACTTCTCGTGTAGATGAAGTCGTACTCGACGTGCCAAGTTTTGCCGCCGTCATTTGATCCCTGCGAGAACTGCCGGACTTTGTCCGGTCCAAGGTTGAAGAACTGAAGATGGCGCAAGAGTGTTCCGCCGGTGGATAGCGGCACGTCATCGGTCCAGTAGTCCATCACGTTGTCTTTAATGCCACCATGAAAGAAGATGACCCCTGCTGCATTGTCGACCCAGTACTGCTCCCAGTGCTTAAAGTTTACATTCCAGGTGTTGTAGCTCTTGCCGAAATAGGGTCCGCCGGCGGAGGTCCAGTTCTCCCAGATGACGCAACCGCCCATCTCCTTTGAGACGTGGCTTGAACCCTGATGTATTCCTGTGTCAGCAGATACGACATCCCAATCACCGACCCAGAAATCGAAAGCGCGAAATGCCGCGTCCTCGCACGGAGCAGCGTTGTGCTGTACTTGCTTTATGAGCACGATGAATCGGGGGTTCTCTCGAAGCGCGTTCCACTCAGCGTCGCTTGAGAGACGAGTGGGCTGAGAGAAGCCGCCATCGGCTGAGGCTTTCAAGGACGTGAGCGCGTGATCTGAGTCTCCCATCGCCGCGTAGATATCGGCGATTTCATAGTCCGCGATGAAGCCGGGAAGGCCGTTCGCGGCACCGAGTGTCTTTGCCTTTTGCATTGCACTGAGGGCAATGTCGAAATCTTTGCGGTGGCGCGCGGAAATACTGAGGCGGTACCAGAAGTGCGCATTCGTTGCACTCTGCTTCGTAAGAGCGGAGTACTGGGTTTCGGCGTCGGTCCAGTTTTGCGAACTGTACGCCTTATCGGCGGCGGCGACAGCTGCGTCGTTTGCCGTTGGCGCCTGTGGAGACATCGCCAAAGGCGTCAGCACGCAAATCAGTGCGACATTGCGAAGGAAGGGCATCAGGAGTCCTCAGGAGCAACTTGGATCGTGGGCAATCGTACCAAGGATGATCCAGCAGACGAGCACAGGTCAGACGCCAATTGTGATCGATTGAAGCCCTGGCGTGACGACTGGCGCCCGATCGCGCGTGCCGGACGAATCACGGCTGGCTTTGGCTTTCCGGGGACGGAAGGTGGATGCTTTTCACGGATTCCTACGCCCTGGCATTCACCTGGCAGGAAATCGGGTAATAGTTGTGCCGTGGTTCGGAATCAGGTTGACCTTGATCTCATATCCGTTTGCAGGGTACAGTCGCCTCGGATCGCAGGTTTGCTTAGTGGCGGGATTCGGTGCGTTCACCAGACAGCATCGGGGTTGTCTTGAGTCGTGAGCCCGCCTTTGGAAAAAGTATTGAGCCACTCGCTGTAACGGCGCCTCGATATTTTGACTATGGCAAGTTTCCGGTCGACGTCTCCGCCATCGTGAGAGCCAGCGAGAAAATAATTCGTTGGCGTCGAGTGAGTGGCTGATTGATCGTTCACGGTCTTCGAACTTGCTCGGACTACATTGTTCGAGGAGGCGGTTATCTCGACCAGCCTGCCGAAATGGATTCCGTACTGCATCGGTCCGCCTTCTCCGGCAACCGATCCAAGCTTCGGATCGAGCTTCTCGAGAGTATTTTCTACGAGTCCGCCCGGTGAAGATGTGGGTAACAGGCACCACGTTTCATCGTGACCGTCCAGGCGGCTGAGCCTTTCCATCAGGCTGGAGTCCGGCCGGCTGTTCGCGATCCACCGATCCAGTTCCTGTTGCACACTCACTGGCGTGCCAAAGATCGCGATGTCCGAATTCAAGATTGCCAACCAGCGCAATTGCTTGAAGGTGCTGCGCTCGCGCGCGAGGGGTTGAACAATGAGAATGGCTTCGCCGCGATAACTTTCCGTTGTTGGGTTATCGCTCGCTGCAAACCGGAAGATCGCATTGCGATTGAAGTGCCCGCTCACGAGAAGACTGTGTTCGCTAAGTTTTCCGTCATCGCCGACTTCCGCCGCAAAAACAACCTGGTGAATCCGGCGCGATGCGTCTGCCCCAGTCACGGCAAAGAAGTCTTCGAGATCAATCCTGTTGTTTCCTGTGAAAAGAAGAAAACTGCTCGGTTGTCCATCGAGCGTTGGACTGAGCATGCTCGCAATGACCTGGCTCTCCGGAGGCACCATCTGGATAAGCCGCAGGTCGGACGATATTGCAGACGCTGTAACAGACGCGTTGAACAGGAACGACAATAGCAGTAAGGCTTTCGCGGTTCGAAGCAGCATTGGGCTTCCTCCGTGGTCGTCTGCGCTCTATACCTCTACAACGTCAGCTACACACATTTGTTAACGAGTTCGTTGTTTCAAATCGTGCGCCTGCCCGAAAATCGGGATCTCTTCTATCTCCTAATCCGCAACGAAATGGCAGATGGGATGCAAAAGTGTTCTCACGCATCAAACGTTCACTGTGCAATTACGGGCGCGGCAGCAATTGTGAATTCACCGATACGTTAATGCGCGGCGCTTTCGCTCAGCCGTTTACGGGTGCTTCTAATCTCGAACGAGTGGGAAATCTTATGCGTTACAGTGTGTAACGTTACATAACGTAACATTTAAATTAGATAAAGTGTAGAGATCTCTTTGTAAATATTTGTTGAAATCGATTTTGCCGGACTCAGCCGAAGTCCTGATGATTTTTCCAGAACTCAGACCAGGGCTTGCGCGGCGGCCCGCATACGAAGATGTCAGGATGGTCCTGGCTCTCTTCGTTTTTGAGGCCGAGGGAATTTCCATTATGGCCGGCAAGCCGGCAACCCGTGAATATCGAGTCGGCTTCTTCACGGGTGATCCCAAGGACGATGTATGTGGAAAGAGGCGAAGTCGGGTAACCGCGCAGCCACTCGGAGTTGGTGGTGCCGATCGGGACGGGCAAGTTGTAAGCTTGGCCGAGGATTTCGATGGCGCCGTATTCGCCGTAGTTTCCGGTCGTGATCCCAAGGTTCTCTCGCTGTTCGGGCGGCAGCGAATCTCGAATTGACGCGACAGTACGCACGAGTTCAACCCAGCCAAACTCTTCGCGAAGGTCGCCGTTGTGTTCGAGGGCATAGGCGCGCAACGGGCCCGAGGAGGCGATCGGTATCAGCCTGGCTACAGCGATAGCGCCAAACGCAAACAAGCCGATGAAATAGGCAGTGGCAATTGTGCGGCGGGCCCATGCCGAACTGACCGCAAGGCAGCGTCCAATGACGGCAGCACCCATAGCAAGCAGCACCGGATAGGCTTCCGCGACGTAGTAGAAGCGGCCCTTATTGACCCAGAAAAACAGAACCGGGACGAGGTACATCCACGCAAGAACGCGATAACGGCTGTCGCGCATAAAGGCGACAAGGCCGATGATCCAGATAGGCGTTGCAATCGGATTTACGTCGAGCAGGAATTGGTATTTCCAGTAACCCTCAGCCCGGCCTTCGCCCACGTCGCGTGCATGGATGTGCTGAAGGAAATGATAGGAAATGAAATCGTGGCGGATGAGCCAAACGATGTTGGGCAGGAACAGCACCAGGGCAATGGCCACCCCAGCCCAGAACCAGCGGCTGATGAAGTAGCGGTGGGCACGCGTGAAGAGGAGTCCGAGGAGAAGGCCAGCCACGAAAAAGACAACGGAGTACTTGGTGAGCAGACCCATTCCGATGGCAGCTCCAATGGCGAGCCACCAGCGGGGATTCTCGGTCTTCAGCAGTCGGATGGTGAACCAGCAGACCAGTGCCCACCATAAAAACGAGAACGACGTGTACTGGAATTCGGTGGCTTCAAAAAGCGGTAACCCGGACAATGCGACCGAAAGAGCCGTGGCGAACTGGGCCAGCCGATTGCCACCGAGATCGCGCGCCATAAGTCCGCTGACGAGAATCACAATGGCTTGCCCGATGACGGAAAACATCCGCAAGCCGATGAGGGAGAGGCCGAAGAGGCCGAGGCTGATGCGCTCGATGAACGGCGTGAGCGGGGGATAGGAAACGTAGCCCCAGTCGAGATGACGCGCGTCGCTGAGGAACTGGAGTTCGTCGCGGTGAAAACCGTAACGGCCGTTGGTGGCGATATGCAGGATTGCGGCGGCAACGGCAATGCAGACGACGGGAAGAAGACTCGCTGTGGTGGTTGGGGCAGTATTGCGCTGGGTGTAAGCGATGGGGACTGCGGGCACACGAAGGTCTGCCACGATCCCTCCTTGATTCAGCTTACGTTCCCGCCTTTGTTCTGGTTCCAGAATTCTCGCGCACCGGCTGGGCGACGAGGACCGATTGCATTCCGGCAGCGTTAGCGGCCTGGATGCCGAGTTCGGTGTCTTCGAAGACAAGACAGTATTCAGGGGCAACGCCCAGCTTCGATGCGGCAAGCAGAAACCCGTCAGGTGCGGGCTTACCGTGTTTGTAGTCTTCGGCGCAGACAAGGACATCAAATTTGTCGAGCAGACCGAGGGCGGTGAGCGAACCCACTACGGAGGCGCGCCGGCTTCCGGAGACCACAGCAAATGGAATGCGGCCATGTTGCGCCTCGATGTGCTCGATCACGTCGGGAATGCCCTTCAACTCATGAAGCTGCGCGTGGTAGTAGCTTTCCTTGCGCGCGGCGAGCGTGTCGACGGGCATGTTAAGGCCCTGCATCTCATTCAAGTCGGCAATGATTTTGCGTACCGGCTTGCCGCCCCACGCGTAAAAGAGATCTTCTTCATAAGTGGCGCCATACTCGGCGAGTGCTTTTGTCCACGCCTTGTAGTGCAGCGGCATGGAGTCAACGATGGTGCCATCGCAGTCGAACAGATAGGCGCGGAAATCGGCCTCGGGTAATTTGAGATTCATGGAAGAGAAAAACTCCTGAGCAGCGATTTGATTGAGGCCTTGCGTGGAATGGGTAGGAATGCGAGTGGTTTATCTTGACGTTGCAGCTGTGGATTCGGCTGGCGCGGTGCAGCCACCTTCGCCGGGTTTGGTTGGCTCCATTTTGAGGGCGTTGTTGAAGCGGTTGAAGTAGTTGAAGAGACCGATAGCGCAGAGCAACTCAACGATTTCGCCCTCGGAGTAGAAACTACGCAACTCCGCGAACTCTTCGTCGGTGACGGCATGGGCATCGCGGGTGACGGTTTCAGCAAGTCGAATGGCGGCCTTTTCCGCAGGCGTGAAGTCGTCGCGGCGCGACCACTCGGAGAGATGGGCAAGCTGGTCGTCGGACCAGCCGAGCGATTTGGCGAGGATGGTGTGGCTGGCGAGACAGTAAGGCGTCTGATTGACTTGGCTGGTGCGCACAATGATCAGCTCTTTGAGCTTGGTGGAGACGGTGCCCGTGTTCAGGACGGCGCCGAAGTGTGCCTGCATGGTCGCGAAAATTTCGGGCCGATGCGCCATGACGCGGAACATGTTGGGAACGTTGCCCCGCTGGGCGAAAACCTTGTCGAAGAGAGCTGCCAGATCGGGGGTGACTTCGCTGCGATCGAGGCGGGATATGCGGGACATGGGGGCCTCCTGGAGGGCTGTATTTATGGTAGCGGATGACCGCGTCCATGGTAGTCAGGAGGGGTCTTCAGGCGGGGTCGGGCATTTTGACGCGACCCTCTGAGTCTGTTAACTTTATAGAGGACAATTCACCGCCAGACACTCCTCAGTAGCTCAATGGCAGAGCATTCGGCTGTTAACCGAAGGGTTGTAGGTTCGAGTCCTACCTGAGGAGCCAACACTCTTTTATAATCAATACTTTAGCTGATACTAAATTCAAGATGCCATCAGGAATGCCATCAGTTCTATTCTGTGACTCGACGCGCGCGTCCTGCCATCACGTCGACGGTACCGACGACTGATCCGCGCTTCGACGAACTCCGCGGCGAGTCGGATTGCCCACTTCAAAGCGAGAGCGGTAACTACGATCAAGCCAATCAGTCTTGGATGTCGGCCTGTGTTCAGAAATGGGAACCGGTCTTCAACTTGCCGCCAACAGTCAGTATGGTGTGACCGGCGCCGATGCGCTGATCGTGGGTTAGGCTGTGAGTTCAGAAGGACGCACAGTTCAGAGCCACAAGCGGAAGGGAGCCGGTCATGAAGGAAAAGTTACGATTTTTGGGTCTGGATGTCCATGCCGAGACAATCGCCGTAGCCGTTGCGGAGCCGGAGGGTGAAGTGAGAAGCCTGGGAACGATTCCGAACCGCGCCGAGTCGATCCGCAAGATGATCAAGAAGCTTGGTCCAGCAGAGAAGCTGAGAGCCTGTTATGAAGCAGGTCCGACGGGCTATGTCGTGTACTGGCAGCTGGCGGAGTTGGGCATTCAGTGCGAAGTTGTGGCCCCCACGCTGGTGCCGGTAAAGGCGGGTGATCGGGTAAAGACGGATCGACGGGACGCTGAGAAGTTGGCACGTTGCTATCGCTCCGGAGATCTGACGGCGGTATGGGTTCCGGATGAAGGTTCGGAGGCTCTGCGGGATCTGGTACGTGCTCGCGAAGCAGCCAAGCAGGATCAGATGCGAGCGCGGCATCGTTTGAGTAAGTTTCTGCTGCGCTCAGGCCAACGTCCACCCTCCGGAGTCAGGCCATGGACACGACCCTATCTAATCTGGGTGGCGCAGCTGCGTTTCACCCAGATCGCCAGTCCACGCGCCAGGATTATCTGCACGAGGTCGAACACATGCGGGGGCGAGTTGCACGCCTGGAACAAGCCATCATGGAGGCCGTGAAGCTGGCCTCGCCCGCGTTACAGCAAGTCATCAACGATCTGCAGGCGCTGCGCGGTATCGCAGATATCTCGGCTGTGACCATTGCGGCCGAGCTGGGCCAAGTATCCCGCTTCGGCAGTGCTAGGCAGCTGATGGGGTATTGCGGCGCGGTGCCCAGCGAAGACTCCAGTGGCAAGCGAATCAGACGCGGAGGCATCACTAAAACCGGCAACGCACACTTGCGACGAATCGTTGGCGAAGCAGCATGGAGCTATCGCCGTCCACCAGGTATCTGGTATGGATTGCGCAGACGGCAGGAGAGCATTTCGGAAGAGGTCAAGGAGATTGCATGGAAGGCTCAACACCGCCTGCACAAGCGATACATGAAGCTGGGTGCGGCCGGCAAGCCCCAGGGAAAGATCATTACTGCAGTTGCTCGTGAATTGCTGGGATTCATCTGGGCTATTGGAACCAGAGCAGAGACGACCGTCAGCCAACGAGCTGCAGCCTGACAGGAACAAAAACTTTCCTAATAAGGAAAAAGCAAAGACAGTTCATCGATGAAACGCGCCACACAACTCGAGCACAGAGCCAGCAGCAGGCTGGGCAAGCACGAAGGAGAACCCTCGCTTGGCCTATGCGACAGGCTCGACCGGACTCGCGATAACAGTCAGAGGCAGCTCCCGACGGATCATGATTATGCGGTTCCGACCCGCGAATATCAGACTGATCAATCGTCGCTCAAACCTGCCCAGGCTGCTGCTCGCTCTGTCCTCGGGGAGAAGCAAAAACAGCGACAACAACAAAAACAAACCCATCGACTCCGCAGGGTTGACAGGGTCACTCCATATCAGGCCTAACCGCTCACCGAGCGGGAGGGCAACGGAGCGGCGGGTCAGTTTACGACTCGGCGATAATGCGCTCGTCGACACTGTTCATTGGTAAATCACGATTTGCGCCATACGTTCACCTCAAGCGGTATCGCTTTTCCTGAGAATCCCAGAGCTCGGACTTGACAAGTAATATCGAGCGCCGTCATACTGTGTCAGAAAGTGACATACTATGGCAAGCATAATCAAAGGCGTTGATGGACTTCTCCCGCTGTCTCTCCCGTTGTTCCATATGCTCCTTTCTCTTACAGAAGGGGAGCGACATGGATATGCGCTGAAACGCGAGATTCTGCAGCGAACAGATAAGCGAATCAATCTAGGTTCGGGCGCACTCTACGGAGCCATCAACAAAATGCTGGAACAAGGTCTGATTGTGGAATCAGACGAGCGGCCCGATCCACATCTTGATGACGAACGCCGCCGATACTACAGAATCACTCCTTTGGGTCGTCGCGTAGTTCACGCCGAAGCCGCACGGCTGCGGGCACTGCTGCAACTGGCAGAAGTACGCTTGGGGATTCCTGATCCTGTGTGAGGTGAACATGATTGATGTCACGAAATTGTACCGAAAATTGTTGAGACTCTATCCGGCGAGCTTTCGCCAGGAATATGAAGGAGCCATGGATCGTCATTTTCGTGACGAACAGCGCGATGCACAGGGATGGAAAGAAAACGTTGGGTTATGGTCGCACGCTCTTTCTGATGTTGCGATCTCTGCACCGCGAGAACTGGTTCGAGAGTTTGGTCAGGACTTGCGGTTTGCACTGAGGGTCTACTGGCGACGGCCCCTAAGTGCCGTCATCGCCATCGGCACACTGGCTTTGGCAATCGGGGCGAGTACCGGGGTCTTCAGCGTTACCAGTGCGCTGCTTCTTCGAACGCTGCCGTTCGGAGATGCATCACGATTAGTGGAGCTACGTTTTTCGCCATTTTCAGCGGGAAATGGTCACGCCAATTTTGCAGAATGGCGCAATCACAGTTCTTACTTGGAAAACGCGGCGACATTCTCGACATCTGAAATGAACCTGAACTCGGGCCGCGATGCTTTGCGAGTTCGAGTCACAGAGACTTCTGCAAATCTGTTTTCCTTGCTCGACGTGCAGGCTCAACTTGGCCGAACATTTGTCCCTGAAGAAGATCGGACGGGCAAGAACCATGTGATCGTGATTAGTCATCGCTTGTGGCAGCAAGCATATGGCGGCAATCCATCCGTAATCGGCTCCGTTGCTCATTTGGATGGAGCGGCTCTCACCATCATCGGCGTCGCTCCGTCGCGCTTCGATTATCCGGGCAACGTCGATGTATGGGCGCCTACAGTTTTCGATTTTGAGGTGATCCCCAAACACGGCGCGTTCATATGGCAAACCATCGGCCGCTTGAGGTCCGGGATCTCGATCAGTCAAGCACGTCAAGAATTCAAAGCTGATGTTGCTCACGTAAACCCGAAGAGCTTTCGACCGGATAACAGTTCTATTCCGGAGTTGATCGGGCTGAGAGATCAACTTTCCTCACAGATCCGTGCGTCTGTTCTGATCCTTTCCTCGGTAGTTCTTCTGGTTCTATTGACAGCTTTAGCCAACGTAGCGCAATTGTTGCTGTCACGCACGGCGGAGAGGCATCGGGAACTTGCATTGCGCTCGGCTCTGGGGGCGAGCCGATCACGGCTTATCCAACAACTGACAGTAGAAGCGGCTGCTCTCACTATGTCAGGAGCCGTCCTTGGCATGATTGTTGCCTTGCTTGTCGCTCGAGTCGCCGGCGCGGTAATGCCGGCGCAACTAGCGACGCAGGATTACACCTTACTGGACTGGCATGTTCTGTGTTTTGCAATCGCTCTAGCTCTGATTACAGGCTTCGCATTCGGAATCATGCCGACATGGCTGATCGGCCGCATCCAGCCTTCGACACAAGTCGCGCGTATGCATTTCGGCACCAGCGAGCCGGTCACGAGCAGTTTGCGTGCTGTCTTGGTCGGCCTGCAAGTGGCATTCACGCTTACTCTCTTGGTGAGCTCGTTCACTATTGGATCGGCGTTCCTTCGATTGGTCCATACCGATCTCGGATTCCAACCTGCTAGCGCTGTCACTCTGAAGGTCTCTCTTGAAGGCACGAGGTACCAAGTGGGAAGCGCCAAGTGGCAATACTACTCCGCGGTCGAAGAGCGTCTGCAATCAATACCAGGCGTAAAAGCCGTTGGCGCAGTGAACTATCTACCCCTTTCGAACAGTGTGCTTATGGCTGGGACGATACAAATGGAGTCTGGTCCAAAGGTTTCAGGAGTCGTGCTAAACGGGTCGATGCCTGGTTATTTCAGGGCCATGGGCAGCGAACTCATTGCCGGAAGAGATTTCGGATTTGACCTCAGCCACTCGCCGGAACCGCCCGTGATCGTGAACGAGGCCTTCGCACGGGAATCAGGCTTCGGCCCCAACATCGTTGGTCGGAGAATCATCGCACCCTGGACATCCCGGCCATACCTCGTGGCAGGCATTGTCAGTACGGCGCGCATGGCTGGCCCGGAATACGAGGGAGGACCCCAAGCCTACTGGCCAGTCAAGGAAGAACCCCCGTCAGCTTTAACGTTTGTGGCGAGTGTGAGCGGAGATCCGCGCCATTACCTGACACAGTGTCGGGATGCTGTCGTCGGTCTAGATCGAAGTGTGCCCGTCTATGAAGTGAAGACGCTCGATCAGAGTTTGAGCAAAACAATGGAACGCCCAAGGTTCTACACGACTTCAGTGCTCTTTCTCGCGGCTCTCGCTCTCTTGATTGCCGTGGCGGGCGTGTACAGCACATCGTCACGCACGATCACCCAGCGCGAACACGAATTGGGCGTGCGCATAGCGCTCGGAGCATCGATGCAGCAGATCCGAACGCTGATCTTGCGCGAGGGCACTATACCGGTCGCCTTCGGTATCCTAGCCGGGATTGCTGGGGCTGCCGGATGTGGACATTTTCTTCAACATCTTTTTGTCGGCATCAATGTGTCGGGCGTGATGACATTCGTCGTCCCATCGCTCTTTCTGCTCCTTATTGCCGTCGGCACCGCATGGTCAGCTACCACGCGAGTTCTGACGATTGATCCAATCGAGGCTATACGCGCGGAGCACTAGCCCCCGGAGATGCTTCCTGGAGGCACGGGGCTGGAGGAAATTATGAAGCTTCTACGTTCCATAACTCGTCGGGGATTTGAAGTTGGAACTGCCGGATGGTTCACGGTTCTGAAACCAAACACGTGGTTTCCGGCTTCGCGTCTGCCGGGAAGGTTTCCCTATCGCAGTAGCCCGTCCGCCGAGACGACTGCGGTGGGTCATGCCGGCGGCCGCGGAACGACGATTGCGCCTCGGATCATAATACCCAGCACAAAAGACCGCAATTTGGTCCATCTCGCCTTAGTGGTTCTGACCGCCATTGCGATCACATCCGCTCTTCTGTGGTGGATAATGCACCCTTAGAGTAAGCCGACTTCAATGCGCCCAAGTTGAGATCAAACCTGTAGTGATCCTGCTCGGCCTGTCAAATTCAGGGAGCGATGCCATCCTGAAATGCTACTTAATCGACTGTCGAGCCGCCCCTCCCCAGAAGTAGGCCAATGCCTGGCGATCTAGGTTCGCTCTTATGTCTACTGTTTGACTTCAGGCCAAAGCGCTCATCGACCCAAGTTCCCGCATCGGGCAGAGGTTTACAGGGCAGAGGTCGTAGGTTTGATATGGGTTCGATAATGGTTCCCGATCGTGCCTTACAGCGCCCAAAGAAGCCATCCGTGACGCTTGTTTTTTGCAAGTTACGACCTTCGCTGTCACGGCAGAGGTCGCGGGTTCGAGCCCCGTCGTCCCCGCTATACATTTTCCAGCTGTCATTCCGCGATTCGAGCCCACTCGCATGGCGAAGCTGGGTGCCACACCACGAGCAATCAGGGTGATCTCAGCCCCAAAAAGCTGCACGCTGCAATTTCACAGATCGATTATCCGGACCTTCCCTGCAGGCTCGAGGGGTTTGTAGGTCTCATTCAAATAGGCGGCATTAACAAATTGAGTGCTTCCGTCGAAATAGGTTCCGGCGCCTCCGTGAATATGGCCAAAGACATGCACCTTGGGGCGCTTCTGTCGTACGGCTTTGAGCAGCTCTTCGCAGCCCAGATGGGGTCCGCCAGAAGTTGTCTGATCGAGGATTCCATAAGGAGGACCATGCGTCACGAGTACATCGAGGGCATCTGGAATGCGGTCCCAATGCACATTTGCTTCTTCACAGCGGGGATACATAAAAGCCCAGTAAAGGAATGCGGGAGTATAGGGTGATCCCCAGAAAGAAAATCCCGCGATCGTTGCTCCGCTGTCTTCGAGGTAGATTCCATTAGGCAGGAGCGGGCGTGCCAGCTCCGGGGAGTTCTCGAACAGCCGGTCATGATTCCCGCCACAAACGATGCGATGCGCGAACTGCTGTTCTCCAAGCCAGCGATTGAATGAGACAAGTTCCCGCAGATCATAACCTGCGTTCATGAAATCGCCAGCATGCACGAGAATGTCACCTTGCGGCAATTTCGGAACTCGATCATGGAGACCGTGGGTATCTGAAATCAAAACGAGACGCATCCAGCCAAACACCTCCGAGTCGTCACTTCACGCGTTAGGCAGATTTCACTGACTTAGAGAGAGCAATTCGATCAGACGGCCCTGTCTTCCTCGATGGCTTCAATCCATAATTGAAGCGTCAAGTCTTCTCGCTTCGGATTGCCTAGATAGGGACGAAGCTCTTGCTGGTAACGATGGCGAAACAGCTCCAGATCAAAAGGAATGGCACGAGCCAGGTATCGCACATCGCTTCGGTCTCGCTCTATATTGCGTTCGAGCTTGGTAAGCGCGCGAGATCGTATAGACGCCATACTTATGGAATAATGGCCCGCCCAGCATCGCGACCTGAGAGAAAGCATCTGCCGCAGCACGTGGAGCGATTTCGAGCACATCCACATCAGCTGTAGGACGGCTCAAGCCGTAGAGCATTGTGACAACAAAGCCGCCGATACAATCGAGGCGAACAGTCGAGGTCGCAATTCGGTCCAACTCGTTCAGGAATGATCGCCACGGCTCCGGCATTGCTTCACGAGGGCACATAGTCCAAGTGTCGCACGTCGAGATCTGTGAGTAGATTCCAGTGTCGCGCCTTTGAGGGACGATTCTGACGAAGCCACTTGCGCTCAGCTTGCGTCATCGATTCATTGGAGAGGGTATCTTCTCTTGCGAGTCGAGAACGCTCTAAAGTGGCCTTTTTCTGGTCGAGGCTTGTCTTCCGCGATTCATCGCCCATCTTCTCAGCGTATTGTTCGGCGAGATCAACAACAAAACCAAGTCGGTTCTGACGATCATTTAGCTTGGCGTTGCGTGTGAGCCACTCCCAATCCATGCCCGGATACGTGTAGACCAGCCAGGGAAGTGCCTCCACCACCCTTCTATCGAGGCTGTCTTGGTCGAGTGCAAGGAACAGCAATCGAGCAGGATTGTAGTGGGACTTTCCGCGCAGGTAGGAGAAGCCCGGGTATCCCAATGCGCCGAGCTCTGCTTTGAACGCACTCTCATCCAGAGTCGAAAGAAATTCCGGTTCCAAGGGCAGGGCCGTTGGCGGGAGATGGAATACCTTTATTGCTTGCGCAGCAAGTTCCGTAGTCACCGGCCGACGCCCCCGTTCCAGCATTGACAGGTAAGCTTGCGTGAGACCAAGCCTTGACGCCGCTTCTTGCTGCGTGAGTTTGGCTTCCTCGCGTCCAGTTCTCAGGGCATTTCCAGTCACAGAATCCTCGTAGAATAAAATATAACATTAATTGTTATATTGCAGCGGATTCTTGGCGCATTCAGCAGCACGCGGCCGTCGACAGCCAAGCACAACTACGTTGCATGCCTGCCGCCTAGATCTCGCTGCTCTCGGCTCGACCTTAGAATCTGGTGCCGCTTTTGGTGCCACTTTGTACCGTGTTTTGGTTCCTTGTTGTGAGATCTTGTGCAATGTGGATATCGAATCCAAATCATTCATTCTGCTATCGTTATTCGCTGTGGTGCTAGAGAGTGCAAGGCTATGCTCTGACCCGTAAAATAGGACTTAGAATTCGCATCGAGAAATCGAGTGGGGGTTCGAGTC
>CAWIQS010000012.1:0-11152 GCA_963838295.1 uncultured Acidobacteriaceae bacterium | reverse complement strand
GCGCGCTTGGCTCTGTTGTTGTGCGGAAACATGCGGGATGGATGATACTGCGAGAGCACCGAGGACGAAAATCAAAAGTTGCCGCAACAAAGAATGCCGCATGAAGTTTTACTTCCTTGAAGAACAAGTTGAGATTGCGAGAATCGAAGCGATCTTGGCACTGCCTCTGACCGGCTCGTCTATGTTGATTGGTTCTTGGCGAAGCGCCCCAAGGCAGCTTTGCCGGTTTTATTCACGCGAGTGTCACTTTGAGCACCACCGCATAGTCCACGGCTGGTTTAAATAGTTTCGGAAGCTCCACCATCAGGGCGTCAGCCTGCTGTTTCCAACTAACCCTCTGGTGGGTTCCCAAAAGTTCGAGCTTGCCAATTCTTCCCGGTCTTGTTGGCGCTGAAAGTCCCAGAGACTGAACGGTGAACGATCCCGTGGGCGCACCCTAGCACCAGTGCGTAGACCACAGTATTTGCTTTATTGCGCGTGAACCGGATATCTTTCTCTCCCAGTTTCTTCACGCTTCCGCCCTGGAAGGAACCCGCCTTCACGCTATTCGGTCCTTCACCGTAAACCTTCCACGGCCGAGTTTCGTAGATCGCCTCACGATTGGTCTGCATCCATGCGGTGATTCCGTCGAGCACCGCGATTTCCTTGCTGTCAATGGTTCCGTCCGGTCTGCCCGGGACATTGAGAATGAACGTGCCGTTCTTGCTCACGGTATCAATCAGCCAATGGATTACGTCACGTGGTGGCAGATACGCGCCGTATTGTCCCGGTTTCTCGTAGAGCGAACGGAGATAGTGCCACGCACCGAGGCAAGTCTCCGATTGCCAGGGATGCCTCATGATCTCGGCAGTAAGCCCACTCTCATAGTCTGCGACAACAGCTTTGGCCAGCCTGTCGGGAACATCTTTGACGTTCAAAACGGCTTCCAGCTTTCCTCCGTTTTGTCTGAGGCTGTTGTTATAGAAGTAGGCGGCAATGTTCATCCCGGCCCAGCCTAGCGGTAGAAGCGAATCGTCAAAGTAAAGCAGATCGGGGTTGTGCTGGTCGATGAGATCGCGCGTCCGATCGTAGAAATTCTTCACATACGATGTGTCGGGCAATGCACTGGCCGGGTGTTTTACGCCATAGAGTCGCTGAGGATCGAGCCCCTGCCACCACTGATCCTTACCTTCTGCCTGCGTCAGACGGCCATCATATGGAATACCAGCGTTTGGGCCGGACTTGTCGGCACTGTGCGAAGGCTGGAACCACCACCAGTTGCGCGCCTGATGCACTGTTACGCCGAACCGCAACCCCTGCTTTCGTGCCGCCGCAGCCCATGTGCCGATCACATCACGATGCGGACCGACGGCAGCCGCATTCCAGGGCTGATGCTTCGAATCCCACGCGTCGAAGCTATCGTGGTGATTGGCCAATGCGACGAATATCTTTGCGCCGGCATTTTTGTAGCGCGTTATCAACTCGTCCGGTTCCCAATTCAACAGCGTCCACTGTGCGCACAGTTCCTTGTACCCGAACTGCGAAGGTGGACCGTAGTGTTCGAGTTGATATTTGTATTGCCTCTGGTCCTCGACATACATATTGCGTGCGTACCAGTCTCCGGCCTCAGCAACGCACTGTGGACTCCAGTGAGCCCAGATGCCGAACTTGGCATCCTGGTACCAATCCGGAGCCTCGTACTCAAGCAACGAATCCCACGTGGGTTTGAACGGACCATCGCCGGCAAGATTGGGGATTGGCGAATTCAGGGGCACATCATCCCAAAGTCCGCCCGCAATCGACTGTGCTGTGGGGTTGTA
Source organism: uncultured Acidobacteriaceae bacterium (assembly GCA_963838295.1). Classification (GTDB taxonomy): domain Bacteria; phylum Acidobacteriota; class Terriglobia; order Terriglobales; family Acidobacteriaceae; genus Telmatobacter. The sequence goes on along the minus strand of CAWIQS010000012.1, from coordinate 9,353 downwards.
GTTCCACGCTGAAGGTTCCCATGCGGCCTCATCGAGCTGTTCTTCGACGATCTTGCCGTCGCTCACCTTGTAGAAAACTCTCTTGTCCGGAGGCAACGCGCAAAACTGAGCATAGTCCTGCGTGTATTGGTTGAAGGCACTCGGCAATACTTGCTGAATCTGCTGCGCGGGCTGCGCCGAGGCTGGCACAGCTTTCGATGCTGCGGCGATCGCGAGTAATTTGCAGAAATCTCGTCTGCGCATGAGTCTTCCTTTATGGCCGCACGCCAACCAGACATGTTGCTTTATTCCGGTAACGCGATTTTGCCTTCGATACGGAACTTTACGGTGACTACCAGCACTCCTATCTACGGCTGTCCGCCGCCGATCTCTGGAACAGCCGCGGTGCGAAATCTTTCAAGTCGCGACGCCAGGTCTGCCATTCGTGATCAGTGCCGGGTGACTCATAAAAGACGTGCTTCACACCTCCCGCGTCAAGCGAAGTGTGTAGGCTCTCCAATCCAGACTTCATGCGTTCGGGTTCATTCGTGCCTACGCCAATCCACAGCAGATGAACGCGCTTTGCGAATTCGGATGGGTCGGCCAGGGCTCCGTTGTATGCGGTCTTGACGTCGAATTTGGTACCCGTCAGAAAAGGATTTCCCGCGCCGCTGAACCCACCGATGTAGGAGAACAGATCGAGATGATTGAAGGTCACCTGGAACGTCTCCATTCCGCCCATGGACAGTCCGGCCATGGCGCGGTGATCGCGATCGGCAATGGTGCGAAATGTCTTATCGACAAAAGGAATCAGCGCTTGGGTCATATCGTCTTCGAAAGCGCCCATCCGCTCCTGCATGACTTTGATGAAGTCAGGCCCAAGAAACGGCTTGCCGGTGAGGTCAGGCACCACGTACCCGACGCGAGTCGCATAGCCATTGGCCATGACGACGATCATCGGCCTGGTGCTTCCGCCGGCAATCAGATTGTCGAGGATGAAGTTCGCCTTTCCCTGACGGATCCATCCTGATTCGTCCTCACCGCCGCCGTGCTGCAGATATAGCACCGGGTAGCGAGTCTTCGCTGTGTCATAGTCTGGCGGCAGGTATACGAGCGCGTGCCGCCATGTGCCCGTCACGCTGGAGTGATACCAGACCTCACGCACCTGCCCGTGCGGAACATTCTGGGGCAAGTAGTAATCCACTCCGGCTTCAGGCACTTCGACAGCGCTGGCCCATTTGCTGCCTCCGAAATAGGCGGTACTGCCGGGATCACTCACCTCAGCGCCATCCACGATGATCGTGTAGTAATGAAGCCCGGGAGCCATCGGAGGGGTTGTGAAGGTCCAGAAGCCGTCGGACTGCTTCTCCATGTCAACCTTGGGACCGCTCCAGAAATTGAGCTTCACCTTTGTGGCGTCAGACGCTTTAAACCGAATCTGCACGCGCGAGTTGCCGTCGACCTTCGGAAACTGCGCATCCAGAACGTTCGATGTTGCGGGCTTGAAATCGCCCTGGTCCTGCGCTAAACAGAAGCTCGCTGCCAGTAGCATTGCAAATGCAATCACTTTCAAATTTCACCTCCGAGCGGACGCGTTGAGAGCGAGAGCCAGCTTGGCGCGGGACAGATCAGCTCTCCCGGGCCATGCGCATAGTAAACGATTACTGCTTAGAAATAAAGCGATTTATTGAACTTGTTTTCGCTGGCTTGTTCTGTGTATATTCGAGGGTTCCGGAACGGCAGGCGAGAGCGATCGCCGAAAATTGCGAGCCAGTTCCAACGCCTTCCGGTTGAGCGGAGGCTTTTGTGATACGTCGCGTCTTTGCGGTTTTTTGCTTGCTGGCCCTCTCTTCGTCCACGCCCTTGATGGCTGCGGACAACGTGATTCATCTCTCCGTCGACACGTCGAAACCTGGGCCGAAAATCGATCGCAATCTCTTCGGTCAATTTGCCGAGAATCTCGGCCATGGCCTCTACGAAGGCATCTGGGTCGGCCCTGACTCTTCCATTCCGAACACTCGCGGAATCCGCAACGACGTGGTGGCCGCACTCAAGGAACTCAAGGTGCCCAACGTCCGCTGGCCGGGCGGCTGCTTTGCCGACCAGTATCACTGGCGCAAGGGAATCGGCCCACGGGATAAGCGCCCGGCAACAGTGAACTCGGCATGGGGCGACGTCATCGATACGAATGCCTTCGGCACCGATGAGTTCATGGACTTCATCCAACAGATCGGCAGCACACCCTACGTTTCCGTCAATGTCGGTTCCGGCACGACGCAAGAAGCGGCCGAGTGGCTTGAATACATGACGGCCGCTGCGCCCACTGCTCTTGCCAAAGAGCGAGCTGCCAACGGCCACTCCGAACCGTACAAAGTCGGATTCCTCGGCATCGGCAACGAAAGCTGGGACTGTGGCGGCGCGATGACGCCTGAGTACTACGTCAGCCTGATGAAGGTGTACAGTCGCTTCGTTCTTAACATGAATCCCGCGCAACGGGGCAAGGACCAGATGCTGAGGATCGCCGTCGGTCCCGGCACGGCAGACACTGCGTGGACTGAAGCCGTGATGCAGGCGTGGAAGAAGCACACATGGGCCTGGGATATCAACGGCGTCTCGCTGCACTGGTACACGGTGCCAAACGGGTGGCCGCCGTCGACCGCGTCGGAGAAGTTCGGAATTGACGATTACACCAAGACGCTGAAATCGACAGTGTTCATGGATGAATTCCTGCGCAAACAGGAAGCGGTGATGGACAAGTACGACCCGGAGAAGAAAGTGACCTTGTCTGTGGATGAGTGGGGGGCCTGGCATGCACCGCTGCCCGGCTCCAATCCGGCTTTCCTCGTCCAGCAGAACAGTGTTCGCGACGCTATTCTCGCCTCCCTCAACCTGAACATCTTTGCCCGCCACGCCGACCGAGTCCGCATGGCCAACATCGCGCAGATGATCAACGTGCTTCAGGCGATGATCCTCACCGACAAAGAGAAAATGGTCCTGACACCCACCTATTACGTCTTCAAAATGTACGTTCCGTTTCAAGATGCCACGTTCATTCCTGTCGCCTTCGATGCGGGAACCTACACCCATGGAAGCGTAATCCTGCCGCGTGTCGACGCGATTGCGGCAAAGGGGGCGGACGGGAAGCTGCTGCTTGAGATCACCAACCTTGATGCGGAAAACCCAGCAACGATCGATGTAGATGTTACCGGCATCGCGGCAAAGTCGGCAAAGGCGGAGACGTTAACGGGAGTTGCAGTAGACAGTATCAACACCTTTGACTCACCGAGTACAGTTGTGCCGAAGCCGACTGCAGTGAAGGTTCAGAACGGCAAGCTTTCGCTCACGGTAGCGTCTCGATCAGTGACCGTCATCTCGATTGAGCCGTAATCGCGAACTGCGCTCGATCGAGAGCTGAGCACGACTACTGGCCACTCGATTCGAAATTTAACGACGGGCCGGTTGTACGCACATTTTGCTCCATCCGGTATTGAGGAGAAACGGACCATGCCTCTGCACCTGAAGATCGTCGCGAAAACGCTTACCCAGAATCTGCCAGTGTGTCTGCTGCTGCTGCTTTCGCTGCCCGCCGCCCTTTCATCCCAGACGCGCATTGTCACCGCAACCATCGATACCGCGAAGACCGGCGCTCCCATCTCGAAAAATATCTACGGCCAGTTTCTCGAGCACGGCGGCGACATCGTCAACACTGGCATTTGGTCTGAGATGCTTGTCGATCGCAAGTTCTTCTACCCGGTCGCCGCCAGCGCGCCTACGCCTCCTCCGGTGATAGGCGGTGCTGGCGGCAATCCGCGCTTTCGCCGCGTTCCTACGCGCTGGTGGTCTCCAATCGGCGGTGGCGACGTGGTCACCATGGACACCAGGGATGCCTACACTGGTGATCATTCGCCGTTGGTCAAGCTAGATGCAAAAGAAGCGCACGGCTTGAGCCAATCCGGAATCGCAGTTCGCAAAGGCAACGGCTACACAGGTCGCATCGTACTCTCCGGCTCACCTGGCGCGGTAGTTAAAGTGACGCTCATCTGGGGCAAGGAGCCCACCGATCGTCAGACAGTCACCATCGGCTCGCTCGGTGCCGGGTACCGCAAGTTCCCATTGCGGTATACCGCCAGAACAGACACTGACGAAGCCACACTTGAGATCACGGGTACAGGCTCGGGCTCCTTTCATGTCGGCGCGGTCTCGCTCATGCCTGCGGACAATATTGAAGGCTTCCGTCCGGAGGTCGTAGCAGCGCTGAAGCAACTGCGCTTCGGCGTCCTCCGCTTTCCGGGAGGCAACTTTGTCTCCGCATACGAGTGGCGCTACGGCGTAGGTGACATCGATAAGCGGCCGCCCATCTTCGATCCCGTCTGGCACGCCGTGCAGCCCAACGATGTCGGCACGGATGAATTCCTCACTCTTTGCCGTCTTCTCGGCGTTGATCCTTATATCACCGTCAATGCGGGCTTCGGCGACGCATGGTCTGCGCGCGAGCTAGTCGAGTACACCAACGGAGCCGCCACCACGCCAATGGGAAAATGGCGAGCCGCAAATGGCCATCCTGCTCCTTATCACGTGCAGTGGTGGGGAGTTGGTAACGAGCCCTGGGGCGACTACCAGATGGGCTCGATGTCGCTTCCGCAATTTGAGTTGAAGCACAACCTCTTCGCGAAAGAGATGAAGAAGGTGGACCCGTCCATCAAGCTCATCGCGGGAGGAGCCATGCCCGACGTGATGGAAGGAGCCGACCAGGCGAGGCGTATTAACGGCCAGTATGTTCCCGATTATCTTTCGCCAGCCGACTGGACCGGCCAGATGCTCCTCAACTGTCTCGACAACATCGACATGGTCAGCGAGCATTACTACGCATCGGGCACGCAACATACAGACATCAAGCTGCAAAAGAAGGTGCCCATCGAGCCTCCTCTGTCGCTGCTCGAATGGGAACGCGCACCCGCCGTCCAGGTTCGCGCGAAATATGAACACTACCAGGAGTACCTGAAGCGCATCCCAGCTCTCCGCGCCAAACCCGTTCCCATCGCCATCGACGAATGGGCTTACTTCGGAGGCAACCGCGACGGATATAAGGTTGTTCCGGCATACGCGTGGGCCTTCCACGAAATGTTCCGCCACTCCGAGATCTTTCAGATGGGCGCATTCACCTTCGCAACCGCGATGATGAGCCAGAACCGAACTGAAGCCATCCTCAATCCCACTGGAATGCTGTTCAAGATGTATCGCGATCACTTCGGCACTATCCCCGTCGAGGTGACCGGAGACTCTCCGCAGCCGAAGCCAACGTTTCCGGCTGGCGGCGATCAACCCGCGGTCAACCCCGGCAGCGACACGTATCCGCTGGATGTGAGTGCCGCGTTAAGTGAAGATCGCAAGACTCTCGCCATTGCCGTACTCAATCCATCCGACTCCGAACAGAGCATCAGGATTGCGATCAGCGGAACGAAGCTTGCGAGTGAAGGAAAGGTGTGGCGCATGGCTCCTGACTCCATCGACGCAACGGTTCAAGTGGACAAGAAACCAGAGGTTCAGGTCGAAGAACAGACGCTAGGTGCGCTGCCCGCCACCATCACGGTGCGCCCCTTCAGCGTGAACATTTATTCCTACCCGGTGCAGTAGCCAGGTCTTTCGAGAGAGGGTCTTGATGAAATCAACGAAGTTGTTCATTGCGTGCGCAATCACATTGGCAGTTGCACCCGGTTCATGGCTTGCAGCGCAGGTGCAGACGAACGTTCCCGAAGTTGTCTCTGGCGCAAAGCCTGTGGCAGTGGAGCACATCAAGATCCACGGCACGGCACTTGAAGGCAATCTTGAAGGCGACGCCGTCGATCGTGACGTCATCGTTTTTCTGCCGCCCAGCTACCAGAAAGACAAGAAGCGCCGCTATCCCGTGGTCTACGCGTTGCACGGCTACTCCATCGGCGCCGAGCAATGGACGCATGAGATCCACGTACCGCAGACCGTCGAAGGTGCGTTCGCGCTAGGCTCGCACGAGATGATCGTTGTCCTGCCCGACTCCAAAACCATCTACAACGGCTCGATGTACTCAAGCTCCGTCACCACGGGCGACTTCGAGAAGTTCATCTCGCACGACGTCGTCTCTTACATAGACGCGCACTACCGCACCATCCCCGATCGCACCAGCCGCGGTCTTGTCGGCCACTCCATGGGCGGCTATGGCGCGTCGCGCATCGGCATGAAGCATCCTGACGTCTTCGGCGCTCTCTACATCATGAGTCCCTGCTGCATGTCTTCGATGGTCGGGGGCGGACCGGGCACCGCCGATCAGATCAAGGAGCGGGCGATCGCCAGCGAGAAGAAGGTTGCCGCAGCCAAGTCTCCAGCGGACCTGGCAGCACAGTCGCCGGGCTTCGCCTCCGCACAATATGCAACGGCAGCGGCGTGGGCTCCCAATCCGAAAAACCCGCCGCTCTACTTCGATCTGCCAACCAAGGACGGCATTCCGCAACCGGAGATCGTAGCGAAATACACGGCCAACTCACCGCTTGCCATTCGTCGATCAGTACATCGGCAATCTCAAGCAGTACCGCGCCATCTCTATGGACGTGGGCGATCAGGACGGACTGCGATTCGATGCTACCAAGCTGCACACCATCCTCGATAACTATGGAATCGCGAACAGCTTTGAGATTTACTCCGGCACGCATGTCAGTGCAGTCGCCGATCGATTCCAGAACCACGTGCTGCCGTTCTTCAGTAAGAACCTCTGCTTCACAGCCGATTGCCGTTAGTGAGCAGAATGCCGGCAAACAGAAAGTCGAGATCAAAGATGCTTTGGAAAGCAGGAATTCTCCGCACAGGGCGTGATGGTTGGGAACTCATGCCCATCCTGTTTTTCTTCTTTGTTACCTCGTCGTTGGCCGATGCACAAATGCCCGGACAGAAGGCGCCAGGTCCTCCGCCCGCGCAAATCGAGCAGACAAGCCACGGCATCCGCGCCACCGCGGGCAGTGAAGTCCTCGAGGTCACCGTGTGTGCTGACTCGGTGATTCATGTCGTTGCTACTCCCGCACCTTCCGCCCCCGCCTCGCCGCGTCCCGTGGATGCTCGATGCACAGCAATCCTGCCCTGGAGCGCCATTCACGTTTGCTCAGGACGCGAAAGCGGCCAGTTTGAAGACTGCTCAGCTTGAAGTGATCGTCAACATCGAACGCGGCAATCTCTCATTTCGCACCATCAGTGGAGAATCGCTGCTGAACGAAGGCAACAGCATCCCGCGCACCTACGAGCCGGTCGATCTCAATGGAGATCACACCTACCGCGTCACGGACCGCTTTTCTCCCTCGATCACCGAAGCGGTCTATGGGCTCGGCCAGCACCAAAACGGTATGTTTAACTATCGCGGAGCCACCGTTGAGTTGGGTCAAAACAACACCGATGTTGCGATACCCCTGCTGATTTCGAACAAGGGGTACGGGCTGATGTGGAACACGGCGGCGCTTACGTACTTTGACAATCGCTTCCCGCTTGATATGAAGCTGACGTCAATCGCGGGCAAGTCGATCGATTACTACTTCCTCTACGGCCCGGAGATCGACGCCGTTCTTCACGAATACCGCACCATGACCGGCCACACTCCCATGCTGCCGAAGTGGGCCTATGGCTTTTTTCAATCGAAGGACCGCTACATATCGCTCGACGAGATTCGCGGGATCGCAGAGCGCTATCGCCGGGAACATATTCCGCTCGACGCCATGGTGCAGGATTGGTTCTGGTGGAAGACCGAAGGCGATCCCGTCTTCAATTCCAACTATCACGACGTCGCACAGGATCTAGAGGCCCTGCACAAAGAAAACGTGCACGCCATGATCTCTGTCTGGGGGCTGCTCGATCCACAATCCGAGACCTTTAAGCTCCTGGATGCTAAGCACGAACTTGTGACCGACGCGCACGTCTATGACGCCACCAACCCCGAGGCGCGCGACCTCTACTGGGAGCACCTGCCCGGCAAGCTGCTGGCGCAGGGATGGGATGCATTCTGGCTCGACAGCGCCGAGCCTGAAGAATACTGGCCGCACATGGGCGACGCCATCCTCAGCAGCCGCCAGATCGCCATCGGCAACGGCGCGGAATTCACCAATGTCTTTCCCCTTGCGCACACCCTCGGTGTGCAGGATCACTGGAAGGCGCAGAACCCGGGCAAGCGCGTCTTTCTGCTCACGCGTTCCGCATTTCTCGGCCAGCAACGCGTAGGGGCCACCGTCTGGTCGGGAGATGTCTACGGCACCTACTGGGGCTTGACCCACCAGGTTCCAGCCGGTCTCAATTTCGCGCTGTCTGGCTCTCCATATTGGACCACTGACATCGGCGGCTATTGGCCTCCGCACGAAGACCCAATCGCCGATCCCGCGTTCCAGGAACTCTACGCGCGCTGGTTCGAATACGGCACGTTCTGCCCCATCTTTCGCACGCACGGGCACCGACCACATAACGAGCTATGGGCCTTTGACAAAGTCGAGCCCATCCTTGTGAGCTACGACAAGCTCCGCTACCGGCTGATGCCGTATATCTATTCGTTGGCCTGGAAGGTAACAAGCGAGGACTACACCATTCAGCGTCCGCTCGTGATGGACTGGCGCGGCGACTCCAACACATGGAACCTCGGCGACGAATTCATGTTCGGCCCCGCCATCCTGGTCAACCCGGTGCTCAAAGCCGACGCGGCCAAACGAAGTGTCTACCTGCCCGAAGCCGCTGCGTGGTACGACTTCTGGACTGGCAACTCGCTCCCAGGCGGCCAGGAGATCGAAGCCGATGCGCCGCTTGATCGTATTCCGCTTTTCGTGCGAGCTGGTTCCATCCTTCCCTTGGGTCCGCAGATCGAATACGCCACGCAGGATCCCGCAGGGCCGATCGAGCTTCGCATTTATCGCGGCGCCGATGGGAAATTTGATCTTTATGAAGACGCAGGCGATGGATACGAGTACGAGAAGGGTCAGCATTCCGTCATCCCAATCCAATGGAACGATCACAACTTGTCACTCACCATCGGCGCAAGGCAAGGCTCATTCCCCGGAATAATCGAACACCGCAAATTCCGCGTCGTCCTGGTCGCAAGCGGACATGGCATCGGCTTGGATGAGGCTGCTACGGTCAATGCGGAAATTAGTTACGAGGGCAAGGAAATTCAGGCAACCATCAGGTAATAAGCTGCTGCGCCGGGCCTCGCAATGCAAAATGGTCCACGCTACGCTCACATCCTTTTACGGAGAAGGCCGGTTATGACGAAATACAAGCTCTCGCTTCTGCTGGCGGCTCTGCAGTGCGCACCCTTGGCTGCCCAATCTCACTCGGCCGATCCCTGTGCCGCTCTCTCCGGCCTTAAAATCGGCGGCACC
>CAWIQS010000011.1:0-569122 GCA_963838295.1 uncultured Acidobacteriaceae bacterium | reverse complement strand
CGGTCTGGCGCAGATCTGACCCACTCGCCTGCAGCAGGCCATCCGCTTATCCGCAGAGCCGTAGGGTTCGGTAAACCACAGGAGAACATATGAGCTACGCAATTGTAGGATTCGGCAAGATTGGCCAGGCACTCGCCCAGGCCTTTGCTCGTAAGAACATCGAAGTCATCGTCGCGAGTCGCCGGTCGCCTGAGGAGCTGGCGCCGCAGGCTCGGGCGATTGGACCCACCGTCACCCCCAAGTCACTGCAAGAGGCGATCAAGGCCGACACAATTATCCTGGCGGTCCCGTTCGGGGAGCACCGCGAGGTTGCGAAGGCCCTGCCGAGTTGGAAAGGCAAGACGGTCATCGACGCCATGAACTCGTTTCCAATTCCACCTGAGGAGCTGGACGGTCTTCCGTCCTCCGCCTTCGTTGCGAGGTCGTTCACTGGCGCTAAGGTCGTGAAAGGTTTCAATCATCTGGTTGCGGCCATCCTGGCTACCGATCCGGTCGTCGAGGGCGGCCACCGGGTCGTCTTTCTGTCGAGCGACGATGAGGACGCGATTGCTCCCGTATCGGATTTGGCCAAACAACTCGGATTCGCGCCTGTCAAGCTGGGGAAGTTCAACGAGGGTGGCGCGCTGGTGCACGCACGCGGCAAGACTTGGGGGCGGCTGATCTTCCAGAATTTGTTCAAAAAGGAGCAGTGATCGACGGCTTCGAATCGTTTGATCAGGTCGGACACGATCCGATGCAAGGGAAATGGAGAAATTTCGATGAGTATCGAAAAGAACGTCCAGGTTGTGAAAGATTTTTTTGCAGCAATAGGCAGCGGCGATAAGCAACGTGTGTTGGCGTTGGTCGCCGAAGATATCGAGTGGATCGTTCCGGGCGAGGACTGGACGCTGGCCGGCACGCACCGCGGGCACGCGGGATTGGCGCATGTGCTCCAGAAGGCGTCTGAAGAGATAGAAATGACATACCCAGAGCCCCCCGAGTTTGTGGCGCAGGGAGACCAGGTTCTGGTAATCGGCGTCGCTACGGGGAAAATCAAAGCCACGAACAGGACGTTCGAGGACCATTGGGTCTTCGCCATCACCGTTCGAAATGGCAAATTAACGAAAATCCGGGAGTATATCGACACGCAAGCACTGGCGCGAGCCTCCGAGATGCCGAAAGCCGCAGGATCTAACGCAGCGACATCTACCGAAGGGAGTAATTATGGGAAAGCTTGAAGGAAAAGTTGCAGCCATCACGGGTGGATCGAGCGGCTTGGCGCTGGCGAGCGCCAAGCGGTTCGTTGAAGAAGGCGCTTACGTTTTCATCACGGGCAGGAGGCAGAAGGCGCTCGATGAGGCCGTCAAACTGATTGGCCGGAACGTGACCGGCGTGCGCGGAGACGCGTCCAATCTCGACGACCTCGACCGTCTGTTCGACACAGTCAAGCGAGAAAAGGGCAAGGTCGACGTTCTGTTTGCGAGCGCAGGCAAGGGTGAAGCCGCCAAACTGGGCGAGATTACCGAGCAGCACTTCGATGCGGGCTTCGACCTGATCGTGCGCGGAACGCTGTTTACGGTTCAGAAGGCGTTGCCGCTGTTCAACGATGGCGGATCGATCATCATGATCGGGTCAGTGGCGTCGGTGAAAGGTTTTCCTGGTTTCGGCGTGTATGCGGCGAGCAAGGCGGCTTTGCGCTCATTCGCACGCACGTGGCTCAACGAACTGAAGGACAGGAAGATTCGAGTGAACGTGCTGAGCCCGGGGCAGGTCGACACACCGGATTCCCAGCGACTCGACAAGGCGACGAGGGAGATGTTCGAATCCCTGATCCCGCGGGGAAAGATGGGTCGTCCTGAGGAAATTGCGGCGGTCGCGCTGTTTCTTGCTTCAGACGAGTCGAGCTACGTGAATGGGGTGGATTTGGCTGTAGACGGCGGCTTCTCGGCCATCTGAAATCGGCGAATCTCGATGAGTGCATGATCGCCAGGGCACTCACCGAGAACCGATAGGTAACCAAAAGTCGGCTCGTGTCCGCCTACCTATTCAGGCACGATCCTTGGTTGACGCCAAGAGGCCAACGCGCTCATTGACCCATTCAGATCGATCTGTGTCTTCGGCAAAGTTGCCGTACAACCGGCTATTGGGCAGATGAGAACTGGTAAGGCAGACACACTTCTCACTGGACTAACCTCATGATCCGCCGCAATGGAGAGGCAATCATGAGGAAAACGTCGAGCAGATCCAGTTTCTTCTCGGGCATGTCTCTGTGCAAACTACTGAACGCTATATTGGCTGCAGGCGCGTTTGAGAGTGGCGGTAAACGACAAACTTGGAATCGAACCCGGATGAGTCGGCCACCCACCACGTGGACGTAAAGGCGACTTTTCGGCCATGTGGCTCAGGTGCTGTCGTCGTTGAGTGCATTGGCGAAATCTGCTCATCGATGCATGCCAGGTCGCGGGATATTGGACTGAACCCTGTTTCGGGGAGCAATCGTTAAAGAATTCTCGAATTGACGGCGAATACTCGACAATGAAGATGCGTCGGAACCATTCAGCTTTGCGTTGGTCGTAGTGCGAAAGTTTGCACGGTTGAGCCCTGTCGTCATTGACATTTAAAGCCATTGCTATGCGACAATTAGCCTCAAGATTCGTGCTAAGTAGAGTCAGGCTGTCACTTCAGGTCCCTCGCAAGAGGCAGGAGAACCAGTGGACCGCAGTGCCATCAAGAACCAGATAAACAGAATCCTCCACAGCACCACTTTCGCGAACAAGAGCCAGCTCAAGAGACTCCTGGAGATCTTGTGCAGAGAGATCGAATCGCAAAGCAGTCTGAATTCGGATGCTGTGATCAGGGAGCTGTGGCCGGACGAGATTCGAACCAAGCGTCCAGCAGACGTAGCTTCGGAGATGAACCGGCTGCGGCGTGCGCTGAATGCCTATTACGACGGCGAAGGGAAGGATGATCCCTGTCGGATTGCGCTTCCGAATCGAGCAGCTGCCGCCGGGAACGGCACAGACGAACGGCCGTGGATCATAGTTGAACCAGAGGGCGGAAATTACGAAACAGCCGGAATGGCTGCAACAAGTCGTGATGCGCGGACAGAACAAAACGCAAACGTCCGAAAAAGGCTGATGCTCGGCTGCGCAATCGTAGTCGCGAGCATTTTGGCTGCTGTCGTCTCAATGACGCTGCGAGCATTCATGATTCCGGACCAACCCCGGCTCGGCCGACTCGACGACACGTCGCTCGTAATTATGAATGCCGAAGGAAAAGAACTCTGGAGAAAGAACTTTTCTAAAGGCTTCGGGCCAGGTTCGTACTACGACAAAGAAAACGGTCCGCGTATCTGGTTTGCCGATCTGGAGGGAAAAGGCCATACGAGCGTCTTGTTTTCCTATCTGCCCGCTCCAGATTCACAGCCACACTCGTCGATTCTTATTTGCTACTCCGACCGTGGCAACGAAAAATGGCGTTGGAAGCCCGGGAAAGAACTGCCGGAACTAACTGGAGAGGTGGGGACGTTCTGGACCTTCTCGGTTGGAATCCTGAAGGCACAAGGGAAGCAACAACCTCCACGGATCGTTGCCGTCAGTAATCTCAATCCGTGGTGGGGTGGGCCGGGCCAGATAGCCGTGATCGATTCAAATGGATCGACGCTTGCGGACTACTGGCACTCTGGGGGTCTGCATGACCTGATTATTGCGGATCTGGAGGGCAACGGTAAGCAAGAGATTATCGCCACCGGGGTTGCCCACGGCTATGATTCTCAAGCCACGTTAGTCGTTCTGGATCCCGATCGAGTGGCTGGTGCATCGAACGAGGTCAAGCAGGAATATAGAATGCCCGGCGTGAAGACGGCTCAAGAGCGACTACGCCTGCTCTTTCCGCGCAGCGATTTGAACCGGGCATCGTTCGGGTATAACTATGCCTCTGCGCCCACAATCCAGAACGGCAGACTCGGTGTGAGTGTGATGGAGTGCCTCGCTCCCATTGGATGCCCAATCCGATACGGGTTTGACAGGAACTTCAACCTGATTGCGGGATATCCCGAGAACGAAGAATTCAAAAACTCTCACGACCGGTTTTATCAAAACGGAAACGATGCTCACCTGTTAAACGCGGAAGAAGAGGCGGGCCTTCTGAAGGTCCGATGCCTTGTGGGTTGCGACGCGGAGTTCGTTCCCGTGGTCCAAACGTTTAATCCTGCAACTTCGTTCGCGAGTGGATGGGCCACGCGAAGCAACCCCAACGGCGTATGGTCCTACGGCTTTTCGAGTGGATTCACAGGCGCGATATCCCTTTACAATGAGACCCTGCAAAATGGCATCAACGGACCAAACACCCAGTACTGGCTGTCATCGGAAGCTAACCACAGCACTTCGCCTGCTGTGGAGTACAACAATGGACCAGCCAATAACGATGGCAATATTGACTTACTGCCAAACGAGTTACTCCTTGTTGCTGGTGTCGACGGCCAATACTCCGATCTGATATTCACCGCTCCCGTAAGCGGCGAGTATTCCATCAACGGAAACTTCCGCGGGGCTCAGTTTGATATCGGTACCGTCGTCGGCATTGTGGCCGATGGAAAGATCCTATTGAATTCCAAAGTCACATCTGATCGCCAGATTGTGCCTTTCAGTATCAAGGTGAACCTAAAAGCGGGAAAAGTTGCCGTGTTCTCTGCAGGTCCGGGCGGTGGCAGTCAGAATACCGGTCTTGCAGTAACCATCACCGAGCTTTGTGCTTCTACAGCCGAGCCGAAGTTAACTCCGTCGGGCGAAATACTCTGCTCGGTTAACTGATTCGTCGTGTAGTACATCACGATTCGGCTGGTGGATTCCGAAGTAAAGCTCTTTCCGACTGCATCGATCGCCTACACGCAAAATCTTCGACATCCATCAGTTGCCGCGAATCAGATTTCATATCAACTTCATATCAACTCCAATCGGAAGTACCTGCAACCGTTTACTACTCTTGTATATTTGCCCCTAATCAAATTCAGTCTGTCATTTCTCACGACGGGAAGAGACACAAGCTGATTGGTCTACTCAGGCCGATGGCTGTGCAGTTTTCTCAACAAAGAAATGTACGGGCTTGGCTCGTGAACGTCCTCAGGGGCGAACAACAAGACGATTCCACGGAGGCACGGCAAATGAAACATGGTCTATCCAACTTTTCCTTTATTCTTGCAGGTCTGAATCTTGCTACGAAAAGGCTTTGCGAAAAGGTAAGAGGATCTGTGGCTATTGGATTGCTTTGCCTTGGGATACTCGCCTTTGCGGCAATTTACCTGGATTCGGCTGCTTCAGCGCACGGGTGGAGCTGGAAAAGCTGGAGGCAATTCTTGAGCGATGCCACGGACGCGCCGAGCGAAACAAGCCGCATACCCAGGCCGTATGCATCGCCCCAGGTGGCTACAAGTAGCAGTTCATATACCATCACGAGTTACGATGCCACAGGCGCTGGCACAGCCGCGGGGCATGGCACTGTCGGCATTGCCATCGATGCAGCAGGCGACATCGCGGGACTCTATCTCGACAGTAACGGAGCAACTCATGGCTTTGAGCGCGCAGCCAGCGGAGCCATCACGAACTTCGACGCAACGGGGGCCGGTACAGCTTCAACCCAGGGAACTTTCGCTCTCAGTATGGACCCGGGTGGAAACTATATAACCGGAATGTTCGCTGATTCAGGCAATTCGTACCACGGCTACGTGCGTGCTGCCAATGGCACCATCACCGAGTTCGACGTTTCTGGAGCAGGAACGGGCGGCCACCGTGGAACGATACCTCTTAGCATCAATAGTGGGGGAATAATCGCGGGAATCTATACAACCGGCACGTATCAGAACGGGACCACCTTCTACCACGGATTCATGCGCGCCGCCAACGGTACGATAACAACCTTTGATGCACCTGGCGCAGGCACGAACACAGCTCAGGGAACTGCTCCCTCCGCTATCAATGCTTCAGGGACCATCACTGGAACCTATGCGGATTCAAGTGGGGCGGAACACGGCTTCATTCGTGACACAAGCGGCACGTTTACCTCATTCGATGCTCCAGGCGCGGGTACATCCGGCAATGGGATTGGATTGAAATCGGAAGGAACCATCCCAGTGAGCATCGACTCTGCCGGGGACATCTCCGGCGTCTACACCGATGTGAGCAATCAACATCACGGATTTGTGCGCGCGGCCAGTGGCACGTTTACAACCTTCGACGCTCCTGGAGTTGGCGCTCCTACGCTCGCAATGCTTCAGGGAACGATACCTTTCGCAATCGACCCTGGAGGCAACTACGTTGTGGGTCTCTATGCGGACGCGAATGGCGTATTCCACGGGTTCGAGCGCAACGCCAGCGGGACCATTGCAAGTTTCGATGCGCCGTCCGCCGGAACAGCCGGCAACCAGGGAACCGGGGGGCTTGGCATCAACGCCAACGGAGATATCGCAGGAGCATATTTCGATGGGAACACCGTGCTTCACGGCTTCGTTCTTGTGCCTAATCCGCAGGCAGCGGCACCAACCTTCAGCGTTCCTGCGGGAACCTACACCGCTGCGCAGACCGTCTCTATCATAGATACAACACCGGATCCGATCATCTACTACACTACCGATGGGACAACGCCTACTACCAGTTCGGATGTGTACAGCGCACCTCTCACTGTGTCTCAAACGGAGACGATCAAGGCAATTGCAACTGCCACTGGCTACAGTGCGAGTGCCATAGCCAGCGCTACGTACACCATTAACCTTCCCCAAAATCCTGTCCCCTCTCTCGGCAATACATCGCCCACTTTTGTAAGCGCCGGCGGAAGCTCCTTCACGTTGACCGTGAATGGTTCTGGATTCACGGGAAGCTCAGTAGTTAATTGGGGAACCTCGGCTCTCGCCACACAGTTCGTGAGTGGAACGCAGCTGACGGCGACTGTGCCTGCAAGCGATATCGCGTCCGCTGGGATCTTCACCGTTTCAGTGCAGACGCCTGGCCCCGGTGGGGGTACTTCTAACACCTGGCAGTTCGAAGTGGATTCCTCCGGGTCTGGAACTTCGACCGGACCGACATTTACCACTCTGAAAGCCACAGTCGCGGCTGGGTCAACCGCTTCATATCCGGTTACATTGCCATCCACTGCTACAAACGTCTCTGCTAAGTGTCTGAACTTGCCGAGTGGTGCAACTTGCAGCTATTCAAGCGGCGCATTGACAATCGCAACGTCTGCGACAACACAGGCCGGCACTTATCCAATCACCGTAGTATTTACTGAGACTCTGCCCGGCGCGGCGACAGCGTTCCTCGTGCTCCCAATCCTGCTGATTCCGATCATGCTTATGAGGAGAAGGATGATGACGCGAAATGATTGGTTGACAGCTTGTGCAGGCCTCCTGTTATTCACCGTGGCCGTCAGCACAGGTTGCGGCAGTGGCAAGTCCACTCCGACCCAACCTCAAACACACACAGTAACGGTTTCGGCAGTAATTACGCTCGTTGTCCAATGAGGGCCCAGCAGATGTGGACCTGGTTTGACGGCCTTTCACAACTGAATGTTGCCGAGCCGCCCCAGATTAGTCCCACAAGCCGGCTAGAAAGATGGTCCGCCTCTTGATTCGCCCGCGAGAGCGGTCACGCGGCGGACCATACACAGTGTTCAGTGATCGATGGGTAGCCGGGATGTGATCTGTTGACTTCCGGGCAAAGCGCGCTAATTGAGAGAGTCAAGTCGTATCAGTGTTCTCGGGAAGTGGACGTAAAACCGGCTACCGGGACAACTGCATTTCATCACTCCGGAATGGGAGCTGCAGAGGGCAGGTGTACGATATAGCGACATTTTTCGTCCATGTGGAAGTCACCCACTGGAAATCAGTGAACACTAGGGCGTTTGGCCAAAGCGTTGAGCGGCCTCCGCAATCCGACCTGGTGACAGCTGGCTCAGTTCCTCTGTCCGCGAAAAGCCGAACAGCTCATGACTGCTCGCAGCCTCTGGGATTCCATCTGTCATTAGGGTCAGCCGGTCGCCACTGACGAGGTGTAGAGTTGACTCCGGATACACTACATCGGAAATGATCCCCAGCGGTAATCCGGCTTCCGACGCGATTTCACCCCCATTGCGATAAGGCGCCAACTGGCCGGCATTTGCAAAGACCAAGGTTCCATCCGTCGCGATCGCCAGGCACGTCGTAAAGCCCGCGCCTCTCCCCAAAAGCCGCGTATTCAGACCTGCCAAAATAGCCCCGGGTGAGGTCGTGAAGTCAACCAGCGTCCGCATAACTCCTACAATGAGTGAGACCGTCATCGCCGCCGGCAGACCTTTTCCTGAGACATCGCCCAGAACGATCAGCGTTTTGCCCGATTCAACGGGAATTACCTGGAAGAAGTCTCCGCCGACCTCCTGCGCTGGATGATATGCGGACTCGATCTTCAGGCCAGGTATGGTAGGCAGCACATCGGGAATGAGTAAATGCTGGATCGATCGCGCCGCCTTCATGTCCGCGGTAATCCGTTCGTGCTCGCGTCGAATACGAGCGAACCTGTTCAACAGGACCGACACCAACGCAAGTAAAACAAACGCAGCCGAAAGATTGCGGACCTTGATCTGAAACTGGTAGGTCAAAAGAACATATTGGGTAAGCGCCTCAATCGGTGCCCCCGCTGTAGGAAACTCCGAACGCAGCGAGTCCAGGAACAAAATACCAAAGTCGATCGTCACGGGCACAAGAAGCAGCATCGCATCCAAGACGCGCTGCCTTGCTCGGCGCGCAACCGACACGATGACCCACGCAGAAAAGAGGCAACCTCCAAGTGTCGATAAATGATCGCTGGTCCGGCTTCCAATCAGTCCTGCGTTTTGAAACGAACTGCAAAACGCTCCCGCGAAGCTGACCAAAATGACCAAAGCCGTGACCCAGTTCCTCTTGATCTCGAGCAGATAGCAAAAGAACAGAACCAGTCCAGTAGATGTTCCCCAATCCAATAGCGAGCTTACGGACAGGAAAATGGAAATTGGCCAACCGTGGGTAAGCTGATCGAAGTAGATGCCAAGCACCAATCCGAATGAAGTCGCCGCGATTCCGTACCAGAAATACTCCCTGTTCGACCGCTCCATCAGAAACAACGGTATGCACACTATTCCTGCGAGAATGAACAGCAGCGACAACTCCAGAATTACTGTCGAATCCTGCCGCTGCAAAGCGAAAAAATCGGAGAGGCTGCTCTGGACAGGCGCCGATTCTCCCACACTTGAGATTTGCACGCTGGTTCCGTTTGGCCCTCCCTCAGAAGACCGGTCCAATCGCGGATCGAACCACACTCGCAGAGCCACTACATGGGTCTGCGCATTGGTCTGTTCTCCTGACGGCAGGTCGATTACCGAGGGCATCGAATACCGCGTCACGCCCTGCTTCTTCACAGCGCCTTCCGTATGCACAAGCTTGCCATCCAGGAAGCACTGGTAGCCGCTCAATATGGTTGGCAAAAGGAGACTCTGGTGCGACGCGCCTGCCGGTAGCACAATCCGAAATCGATACCAGGCAAATCCCGTTAAGGTTTCATAGCCTTGCCGGGTCCAGGATTCGTCGGATCGGAGGAGCGCCCATCCCGATTCATCGTAGGCAGGTTCAGCAAATCGCTGATCGTCTCCAGGCTTGAATCGCCACAGGCCAACCAACGAAATTACTGGCTGACGCTGCGGATCCAGCGAGAAGATCGCTGGCTGATGTCTCTCGTTCGCTGATTGCGCATGCACACAGGTCGTCAGTAGCGGGGCCGCGCAGCAATAAGAGAGCGAATTGACGAAGGAGAACTCGCATAAGCGTTTCTGGAATGTAAATCACTCCCCAACACGAAAGCGCGTTGACCCCGCTCGTTAAGCCTGGAGAGGACGAGTTGGCGACATGCACGTTCCCAGCCCGGAAAAGACCGCTCAACCGGGTCACGAATGCAGACACGCCCACACGACTCCAATGATCTATTTTCTGACGCCTCTCTCGTCGATGACGCCGGCGCCGAGATCTTGCGATTGAAATAGAGATCCGCGGAACGCTTGATTGATCACTGCCGCACGTTGTCCCTCACCTTTTCGATCACCTGCGCGATGAAGCAATAGCCGACAACAAGCGCAGATCTCGCCCCGATCCGGTCAGAGCTGAGCGAGACCCGCGATCGCCAATCAGAATTCAACTTACTCGACTTTCTCGAATCCGGTGTCCATGGTCACTCTGGTTCCGATGACCTTGCCCTGAATGTGAGCAAGCAGGTTGCCCGACTCATCGTACTGATCGATGGTGAATCTTCCCGAGGTCGCCATCCCTTTCTGATCAAGAGTCAGCCATTGCTGAATGCGGGCGGGGCCAACCAGGTTCAGGCCGGTCGAGTCATACGAAATTCCAAAGTGGTTCAACCGATAAGTCCGCGCGCCGGTTTTCATCCATTCGCCGAGGCAAACGTCGCCGGTCATTGGAGTGCGCAGGCCAGAAACGTTGATCTCGGTGCCGTCGCTGTGCCACTGAGCGTAGCCGGCATCAATCTCGGTACCGTCCGGAATTCCATCGCTGCCTTCGGAGATCCAGTGTTCTTTCCAGGTTCCGACTATGGTGGGTTCAGCCTTGGCGGAATCATTGTCGTCGTCGTTGAACGCTGCCCGCAAGAAATAGGCGGAACCGAACTGATGCTGCGAACTTACATTGAATGATACGGGACGATACTCGCCGCAGCCGGCATGTGCGTAGGGAACGACCACAGTTGCAAGTGCCAGCACGCTTATCACCGGCACGATTTTCATAGTTACTGCTTTCATCACTTCCTCCTCTGCCGGGGGGATTCGCCGGCTCGCATTCCATACAACGCAAAATTGAGTGCGCGAACCATAGAGGAACGTGAATTCAAGAGGTGAAGAAAGCTGAAGACGTAAGTAACTCAATATAAAAGGGAACCATGCCGGGAGATTTTCCGCCGATGCTATACTTCAGTCACCCTTGGGAGGACCCGTTGCCTTCTGCCGTCTACCGATTCGGGGACTTCAGCCTTGATTGCGGCAAATTTGAGCTCTGTTGCAAAGGCCGGAGGCTCAAGCTCGAGCGGAAGCCTCTCGAACTCCTTGTTCTGCTGGTTACGAAACATGGACAAGTTGTTAATAGGGAGGAGATCGCCGGGCGCCTCTGGGAGCAGGAAGTCTTTGTCGATATCGAACTCGGAATCAACACGGCAGTCCGTAAAATTCGCCAGACTCTTGGCGACAGCCCAGACCGGCCGCAGTTCGTCCAGACAATCTCCGGATCTGGTTACCGGTTCATCGCAACCGTTACGGCGGTTGAGCCGGAGGTCACCGAACCAACCCAAGCTCCCGATCTTCCAATCGAGGTTCCTGCTCCGCTGGAGATCTCTATTCCTGCGCAGGCCTCTGCATCGCCCGCCATCGCTTCGGCCGTTAAACCTCGCCGCAAGCTTTGGCTGGTCTGGGCCTTGTGCGCCTCCGTCTTCATCGCCATAGCGATCTTCACCCTCGGCCCCCATCCGCTGGCTGCCCGGTTCCTCCATCGAGACAGTCGCGCCGCCATCGGCTCGATTGCCGTTCTTCCTCTTCAAAACCTCTCCGGCGACCCAGGCCAGGAGTACTTCGCCGACGGCATGACCGACGAGCTCATCACTGAGCTCGCCCGTATCCCCAACCTTCGCGTCGTCTCCCGAACCTCCGTCATGGCCGACAAGGGCTCTCATCGCCCACTCCCCGACATTGCTCGCCAGCTCGACGTCGACGCCATCGTCGAAGGCTCCATCGTCCGCTCCGGCGACCGGATCCGCATCACGGCCCAGCTCATCGACGCCCGCACCGACCGCCACCTCTGGGCCCAGTCCTTTGAAGGTCCTGCCTCCGACGTCCTCTCCCTCCAGGACAGCGTCGCCCAGCAGATTGCAAGCCAGGCCCGCCTCGTCCTCGTCCCACCTTCGCTGCGCGCCCCCGTCAACCCGGCCGCGCACGACGCCTATCTGCGCGGCCGCTACTTTTTTAATAAGCAGGACTTCGCTCACAGCCTCGAGTCGTTCCAGCAGGCCATCGCTCTCGACCCAACCTACGCCTTGGCTTACGCCGGGTACGCCTCCGCGCTGGACGCAGCCACCACCTACGAAATTGGCGCGCCCGAACAGCTCATGCCCAAAGCTATTGCCGCTGCCCAGCGCGCCATTCAGCTCGACCCCCAGAACGGCGAAGCCTACACCGAGCTCGGTAGCGTCCAAACCATCTACGAGTGGGACTGGACTGCAGCGGAACAAAACCTGACCCGCGGCATCTCCCTCAATCCCAGCGATTCCATTGCTGAGTTTAAGTACTCTGTTTACCTCGACGCCGTAGGCCGCCCGCAAGATGCCGTCACTCACATGCGCCGAGCACTTCAGCTCGATCCGCTATCTTTCCTCGTCAACCGCCGGCTCGGTGTTGCTCTCTACTATGACCGCCAATACGATGCCGCACTCGTTCTACTACAGCGCGCCGCCGAGATGGAGCAAGGGTCCGGTTCCATCGAACATTACGTTAGTCTCATCTACGAGCAGAAGGGCGACCAAGACGAGGCCGTACGGCAAAATCTCATTCAACTGCACAAGTACCAGCCTCAGCTCGACAGTGCCGCGCTTCTTAACGTGTACCGACAGCACGGCTGGCAGCCCTATTGGCGAGCACGCACCCGCGCTCTCCTCACCGCCACCTCGGCCCGCCCCTGCATCGCTTATGAGATCGGCGTCGATGATCTTCGCGTCAATGAACTCAACCATGCCTTCGACTCCTTCCAGCACGCGCTCGACAGCCACTGCTTCAGCATGGCATTCATCCGGGTGGACCCACTGTTCGATTCCGTCCGCCACGACTCCCGCTACGCCGCTCTCCTGACACGCATGCATCAGTAGTCGAACCGCGCCTTGGAGATTGCTGCCGGTAAAAGAGCCCAGTCTCGCAATCTGCGGCGGGTAGATTATCACCGGGCACTCAACGACGGAGTGAAGCTGAACATTCCTTCCACTGAACAGGCGCGGCGGTGGGTTGCCTAAAACTCTCGGAGGCTTTCCTTCAGCGGCGATGGTGTGAAATCCATCAGCAGGGCTGGATGATCAGCGATCGGCGGCTTTCGCCGTCGAATGATGCAGAATCGCCAACGCACTCAACGACGCCGATTACTCCCGAAAAGTCGGCATGGCAACTGGGATGTCGCGCGTCAGTTCCACGGAGGACAACCGTAGCAATGCGCGTTTATGAGGACTAATCCGTAGGTCGGTTCTTAACCCAAGCTCAACGAGTGCATTGGCCTGTTCTGGTAAATTGACACCGCGTTCGCCGTCCGGGCCTGCCGAAAAAGAATTCATCAATCATTCGGCCCCGCGACTCTAAGGGCGACGGTGATTCCCCAGGGATCTCTGAAGATTAATCCGTTGCTTTCTTGAAGGGGCGGATAGCCCGCCCTCACCAGGCTTTCGGCGGCGCGCTGAACCTCGTCCCTATCTGGAAGGAGAATCTCCCAAAAGAGCAGACGTGAATCTTCATTTGAGGCAACGGGCGAGTTGGCCACCCAAACGTTTAGGCCAACATGATGGTGGTATCCGCCGGCCGAGGTAAACAGAGCACCGGGGTAGCGCCATGTTGTGATGTCGAGGCCAAGCCCGGAATGGTAGAACTTCTTGGCCTGTTCGAGGTCGCCTACGTAGAAATGCACGTGTCCCATGGTCGTTCCGGAAGGTGCGCCGCGCCAACTATCAGGAGCGACTGCGGGAAACGTTTCGAAACGGACTGGATCCGCGGCGCTGACAAGTTCTCCATTCTCCACAACCCACTCAGAACGCGGCCGGTCGGCATACACTTCAACGCTGAGACCATCGGGGTCAACAAGGTAGATTGCCTCGCTGTAGAGATGGTCCCCGGCACCGAATTCGATTCCGTCTTGGCGTAGATGTTGCACAAAGCTGCTGAGGGCTGGCCGGCTGGGTAAGAGAAACGCCGTATGGTAAAGACCGAGGCGGGTTTGGCGACCAATAGCGTGAACTCCGGGCAGTTCCTCCAGTTCCAGAAGAACAAGTTTGGAATCCTGGGCTCCGAGCTTAGCGATCTTGCCGTCAATCTCCAGTACGGCTAGACCAATCACTTCCGAATAGAAATGAACGGACCTTGCGAGTTGCGAAACCGCGAGGCGAACTCGCCCGATCCTCGCTGTTGCCGGCAGGCGAAAGGTGGGAGGATGGATGCCAAAAGAGGTTGTGTCTACAGTGGTTGGTCTAGCGATTCCCATGTGAACCTCCATGTGTCATCGCGTCGATTGTATGCCACCTATCAAATGTGTTCACACCGAGTCCGCGGATAGATTCGATGAGATGATCTGGTTTGCGTTCCGATGAGTGCCTGAGTATAGTTGGCCAACATCCGCGGACGAAATATGACAGCCGCTCAAGAACAGCCGAGATCGCTTCCCAAACACAGAACGACTCAATCAGGTCCGAGCGAGCGTCATCTGCGATGCAACTGGAGGATCAATGGCAGAGACGAATGGATTGAGCAATTTGGAGCTGATGCGTACACTCGATGACTCATGGAACGCGCAAGACTGGGATACGTTTGAAAAACGGCACTCCACAGATACCGTCGTATCTTGGCCAGGCCAAGCGGATCCCACGCGGGGCATCGACAATCACAAGGCCGAATCGGTGCAGTTTTTCAAGACGTTTCCCGATAACCATCTGATCAATCATCCCTATAAAGTTGAGATTGCTCAGGGCGACTGGACCTGCACCGTTGCGGATTTTTATGGCACAATGACCGGTCCAATGAAGGGGGCGGATGGCAAGATGATCGCCCCGACTGGCAAGAAATTTCATGTTGAATTTTGCACAGTCGCGTACTGGAAGGACGGCGAAATCGTCGAAGAGAAGCTCTTCTACGATTTAGTCGGATTGATGAAACAGATCGGCATTATGTAACGTTGGACGGTCGGTAAGCGAGCGATACGCGGTTCCCGTGTGAAAGCACGACTGCGAATCGGAGGCTGACGTATCCCACTTTTCCTCTTCAGCCGTTCTCTGATTCTTCGTGCCGTCTGGCCTGTAGGTTTCTGTAACGAAGTCCCCTTCAGGGAAAGCTGCCTTTCTTATGCTTGTCTAGCTGATGTCCCTGGGATCGGCAGATGCCACCCGCGGAATATGGCCATCACTCTGAGCCAAAGACAGAGGAGTGCGCCCACGATCATTGTCGCAAAAGATGGGAAGTGCAGAAGGTGTCCGATTACCACCGCAATGCCGGCGGCAAGTGCAGCAACGGCATAAAGATCTGCTCGGAGTACAGTAGGAGTTTCGTTCACAAGAACATCACGCAGTATTCCGCCTCCAATTCCAGTCAACATCCCCATAATCGCAGCCATTACTGGATTGAGTCCGGCGGCCAGCGCTTTTTGCGTACCGGTGACGGCGAACAGAGCCAGGCCGGCGCCATCGAACAACAGCACAGGCCTGCGGTGCACGTCGATTTTGGGATACCAGAAAAACATCACCAAGCCAGCCAGCAGACAGACACCCAAATAACGCCAGTCGTTTATGGCTGCCGGTGGAACGGCGCCTATAAGCAGATCTCGGGTAATCCCCCCTGCGTTCCCTGTCGCGAAGGCTAGCACCATCAGGCCGAACAGATCGAGCTTGCTCTTGACGCCCGCTGCTGCACCGCTGAGCGCGAAGACGAATGTACCCACCAGGTCGAGCGCGACAAGAAACGGGCCCGCGAGGTGTTTTCCGTGAATCAGAATGTCGTTCACGATGCCAGCCAGGCTTGTGCCGCGACGACCAGAGCCTTCACACCTGTTTCCAAAGTGGGATGGATCACTGGTGCAAACCGCGGATTGTGGTTGGTCGGAAGCTCGTTGAGTGTGCCATCCTTCTTCGCCTTCTCATAGACCGCAGGATCGTCGCCACCAAAGAACCAGAACACCGATGGGGCGTGCCACTCTGCTCCAAAGCATCCGAAGTCCTCGCTCGCCATGCTCGGCTTCGTCTGCTCCACAGAGCCATCAGAGAAGTCTTGACGAAACGCGTCAACGACCTTGTTGGTTGCATCGACATCGTTCGTCACCAAGGAGTAGCGGTCCAGGGTCGTGATCTCGGGTGGTTTCGGCGCACCTGCTGCAGCTGCCTCGGCATTCACGATTCGTTCGATCGCTGAGAGGACGTGTTTACGTACCCTCTCATCGAAGGAACGCACATTCAACTTAATGAGTGCCTCGTCCGGAATAACGTTCTCCTTTGTTCCTGCCTGCAGCACCCCAATTGTCACCACCGCAGAATCCGTGGGCGCGACTTCACGGGAAACGATCGTTTGCAGTCTCATCACGGTAGAGGCAGCCATGACGACAGGATCAATGCTGGCCTCCGGCATGGAGCCATGCGCACCACGCCCGAACATTCGGATCTGCAGGCTGTCAGCAGCTGAGGTGACAACTCCAGTGCGCCAATCGAGTTGCCCGGATGGCAGGCTCATTACATGCTGGCCAAGAACAACATCGGGTTTCGGGAATCGTGTGAAGAGGTTATCGTCAATCATGGCCTGCGCGCCCTGTGCCGTCTCCTCTCCTGGTTGAAAGACCGCCATGAGTGTTCCGTGCCAGCTCTCGCGGCTGTTAGCAAACAACGATGTAGCCCCGATCAAGCAGGCCACGTGCATGTCGTGCCCACAGGAGTGAGCCACCGGTGTGGTCTTACCATCTGGACCTGTCGCCGTAACGGTACTGGCATAGGGCAGGTCGGTCGCTTCCTTAATGGGCAGCGCATCCATGTCAGCGCGCAGCATTACGGTGGGACCGTCACCATTTCGGAGGAGGCCGACAACCCCCGTCTTCCCGACTCTTGTAGTAACCTCGAATCCGCTTTTCTTGAGATGGTCCGACGCGATCCCTGCAGTGCGCATTTCCTGCATCGACAGTTCGGGATGAGAGTGAATGTCCTTGTAAATCGACTCGAGTTCAGGAAGCATTTCGTTCAGACCTGCGAGGATCTCCGTTGATCTCTTTTCATCCGGCATGTGGGCCTCCGTGTGTAGTGCTTGCGACATCATTCTTGGGAAGGTACGGTTCACTAAGAGTACCTTCAAATGGGGCGCTTTATCGGTTGCAAGCCTCGTTGCCGGCATGAGAGATTCCGATGAATGTAATGCTCTGCGGAGCTAATGCTATTTCCCCCGCCAGAGTTTTGATGCCATTCATTGGCGGAAGGGCGTCATCTGTCTGAAGGTCGAGAATGCGCCCGTTTAACTGAACGCTCCGGCCGTCAAACTGTTGCGCCGTTAGCGTGTATCGCTCCGACGCTTTCGGGACGTTCAGTGTCTGGGGTCGCGAACTAGCATTGATAGCGAGTAGCGCAATGCCGCCGGTCCCTCCTCTCAGACAATGTGCATAGAGATAAAGATCGGGCGAAGGCGATGCTCCCGGCTGCAAAACCGTAGTCCCCATCAGTCTTCGCCATAATACGGCAGCCCAGAAATTTGGCCGGGGTTTATAGTCGCTTTCGCTAAGGAGTCCGTAATCACTGGAATCAAGCGTGTTGTGTATCACAACCTGAACGCCTCGCTGGGCGAGCGTGCCGAGTTGGTTCAAGTAACGGAAGGTATCGGTAAAAGTCGAAGCCCATTTGTTCCCACCGCAAGCTGCGTCCGCGGTCTCTGTGACCCAGAGTCGTTTCCCGGGAAGGTATTGATCGCGCAACCCGGCGTAGAAACTCTCGATCTTGTCTGTTCCCGTTAGCCACTCCCGGCTCAGGGCCGCCGCTTGTGTCGTCATGGCACCAGGCATTACCTTCCCACAGCGCGCTGAAGCCGCACCGTAGTAATGGTACGAAAACGAATCAAAAACGGCCCCGGTGGCCGCAAGAATGTCCTTGGTGGACAGTTGACCATGGGTAGGTAGAGGTAGTGCCCCACCCTCGCCTACCCCGCCCGGTCCAAGAAAGATCGTCTGTGGGGTCGCCTTCTTGAGATAGGGGGCGAAGACCTTTACATCCCGAGCATATGCAGCGACATCGTAGCCCTTTGGAGCACCACCCATCGAAGCGAGAGTGGGCTCATTCATGTATTCAGTCGCAGCAATCTCTCCTCCGACAGAGCGGGTATACGCAAGAAACTTGTCTGCTTCGACCGGCGCCCAGACGCCTGAACTGTCACGTACTCCGGGGCTCGTGGCGAAGGACGTGACGATCTTTGCATCGGCCGCTTTTGCGAAATCGACAACGCCTTTCCACTGATCCTGGGTCAGAACGCCATCGAATCCTTCCGGCAGCGTTTTCGGAGCGGGACCGGGCTTGTCTTGAAAATAGGTGGTGTTTGCCCAAGTACCACTCACACGTATGTAGGCTGGGCCGAGCGCAAGTGCCATCTTGCGGAGGCGAGCATTCGCGAGATTGAGCGGAGCGCGATACTCGTAAAGGTTCGGGTCCATGCCCGAAGGTGTCGAGCCTCCTGAGGATGCTTGTTGCGCGGCTGCTTGCTTTTCCAGAGAACTGTAGGGCTTCCAGAACTTGCCGCCGGTGACCTCAAGCATTTCAACGTTGTACGACTGGAATCGCTCATCAACCGTGCCGATACGCTGCATCTTCGACGGGTCGATTTGGACTGATTGACTGACCGCGCAAACCCTGGTGAAAGCATATGCTGCGAACGCGATGAATCGAACGGGCTGGATGAACGGAGTTCTCATTGACGTGCTCCTCGCGGCGACGAACAACGCTGCGTGTGTTGGAAAATCCTCTCTTAGACAGCGCAGCCAATCGAAGGATCGACATGGTGCTCGGCGATTTTTGTCCAAACTGAGATGCCAAGGTTCAGCTGCTTGAGTGCGCTATGAATATAGCGCGATGGGCAAATTAAGAAAATTAGCAAAAAATATGGGAATGCCCATTTTTGTAACGTTATGGCAGCAACCTTCACCATTGAGAAGAAGCGGGCAGTCCGGCTTGAACGTTTCTACCGCCCGCTTTCTGGCGTAAGAGTTTATGCTAGCGGCGAAATCACAGGGCTTCCCGCCCTGTCAGACGGATCACGCCGCACGCAAGAGGTTCAATACGCTAAAGGGGTGACCAAAGATGGTGCGCCACTCGACGCTTTTACTTGTACTGACCTTGGAATGTTTAGTGCCCATTCCGGCTTCCGCTGATCAGATCGTGTGCACCGCCGACGGCCACGGCAACGACAGTTGCGACATTCTGCTACCTAACGTACTGAGCCACCAAACGCCCTACGCGTCCTTGACCTTCCAGGCGGGTGATACTGTCGTCGTCTCAGCCTCCGGCTGCGCGCAAACGGGAGGCAGCGGTAAGACCTGGAAGCGTTTCTTAGACCCGAGTCCTACTTCAGACCATAAGTACTACGGCGAGATATCCATTCAGGGTGTCACCAATGGCTTGGTTCCGATCTCATCCATTGCCAACAGGACGTTACCACCAGCGACGGGGGGTTCCCTGACTCTGGGCTATGAGGATGACGATTATTCGGATAACGGCTATTGGTCGCACGATGACGGTACTGATGATCAATGCAAGGATCAGAGTGGCGCGACCCGAGGACGGGCTGTGGTGCATCTGCAGATCCACCGTGTGGCGACACCTCCGATGGCGGCTGGAACAGTCTACGGGCAGTGTGTGCGCACAGATACAACACATGAGTTGTGCCATATCGATCGTCCAGATGTCACCGTGGCCGAAGAGTCTTACCCCAGCGTGCGCTTCTGCCCTGGCGATGCGGTGAGGATCGCTGCGCAAGGATGCGTGCAGACCGGAGGCTCGGGGAAGACCTGGAAGGACTACGTGAATCCAAGAGGTCCAAATTCGGGCCATGAGTACTTCGGAAAGATCAATATCCCCGGCGTAACTTCTGGTCTCGTGCCTTTGAAATCGGTCGTCAACAGCACCTCGCTTCCAGCTTCGACCGGAGGAAACCTGACGCTCGGCTACGTCGACGATGCCCTTGGTGATAACGGCTATTACTCTCATGACAGCGGCACAGAGAATCAGTGTCCGAAGAACCTGCCCGCCTCCCTCGACATCACGATCACGCATGGCCGGGACACTCGATTGGGCTGCGGAAATATCTTTCCGGTGACGGGCACGACGCCTGCGACGGCCGCCTATTTCCAGTCAGAAACCGCCGCAACCGTGATCGAACGTTCAGGTGGGCGCAGAATTCTTGTCACTTTCAACGATTCAACGCAGCTCACTTCGCCTCCGACAATCACATTCACGCCAAGCTCACGTTCAGTAATCGCCGGTGCAAGCCTTATGGGCTGGGCCTATTCGAATGACGATGGCATGACCTGGACCTATGCGGGCAAGATCCCTACCGCGCCCGGTTGGCCGACACTATGGGGCGACCCGGCGATGACTGCGGTGCCGGATCCCACCAACTCCGTCGTCATGATGGCAAACCTGGCAATTCCCACCGACGAGTTCGTGTCGGGAGGGTCAGTTACGTCGGTCGGCGGGGCGTGCTTCGCCAAATCCACCGACGGCGGTCTCTCATTTGCCGTCGTGCAATGCATCTCGAACACCGCTGCTCCGGATCCAGCAGGACATTTCTACGACGGCGAGACGTTGGCAGCGACCCCGTCGGGTGCCATCTTCGCTGCGTTCAATGACACCACGACGGCGCGGATCAATGTCTGGAGTGCTCCGAATGCCAATGCTCCCTTCGTCCAGATTGCAGAGCCATTTCCAAACATGATGTCGTTGATGCACCCTCGTTTGCGCGCGGCCGCCGACGGATCCATTTACGTGGCTTCCCCCTTCGCCGCTACCCTAGCGAACGGCCAATCGGGCCCTGTTGTATTCATAAACCGCTACGTGAACGGTGCCTGGGGCACTCCCCAACAAGCCAGCGAGATCATGCTGGCCAGTGTCCCGACAATCGACCTTAATTCGACAGTGCTCGGCAATGAGTTGGAAATTCGGATGGGGCCACAGTTTTCGTTCGCGGTAGGTTCGTCCTCCGCGGGCGGCCAGGATGCAGTCCGCCTCATGGTGACACGCCTCGATCCGAACGGATTGTTCTTTATCGAAGGGAGTGCCTGCGCCGCCGATCTATCTGGCTGTCACCCGGTTCCCGAGTGGCATATTGGCCCCCTCGACGCCAAGGGCTTGCCGCACCAGGCGTTTGGCCCGCTGGTGCAGGCGTCGCCTACGCATCGTATCTTCCGGCCATCGGGCGTCGGAACCCTACCGGGCGCATGGATAGCTGCATACTACGTAGTAAGCGGAGCGCATAACACGGCGATTCAGACGGGCCACATGTACCTCAATTATCAGAACGGAACGCCAGTGGGCACATCTGTGGAGCTGCCAGATCTGCTCACGGTATGTTCCGATGTGCGACAGGGCGGCGAAGACTACTGGGGCGACTACAATGACATGGTGGTGCTCGATAATGGCCTTTTGCCTCCGGCGTTTGTGAGTTTCGTAACGCGGGACCAGCAGCTCGGCTGCATTGAACGATGGGCTCGATTCAGTTCACATCAACACGTGAGCGCGGTGCGGTGGAACCCATAAACGAGGACAAGGCTATGACATTGAGAGTGACACTTTATTTCTTGCTTCTCAGCGCTGCGATGGCTCTGAGTGGATCCCACCGTCCGGCGGATCCCGCTTCCGGGCTGCCGGACGATCTCGCTCTAAATCCCGCGGCTGATGCAAGCGCCGACATGTCGGGATTTCAGGCCGCCTCTACCTCGGATAATCCGCCGTCTGTCCGGCCATTCTCGAGCATCGCGACCCCGGTGCGCGACTTTCCAAGAGTTGCGAGCAGCGGTCGCTGTGCTCCGCGCTATAGGAATGGGACTCAGGGGAAGTGCATAGCGAGCAAGCCGTGCCGCGGCTACGGTATCCGCAATGATGAAAACGAGGTGCTTTGCATGTGCTATCTGACGCATGGCGGATGCGATGCTAAATCACGTTGCGATGATCGAGCACACGCCTGCGTGGCTGACACCATTCAGAAAAATAAAGAGGAATAGGATTCAGTTTGGCGGGAAGCACACGCCGGTGCGCGAAGGCCATCGACATTGCCCGACTTCAGCCAACGCGATGGCCAGAATCTCTTCTTTCGTTCATTCGATTTGGAGTAAGGAGCGGCGCGAGAACTGTTGAGAATCCCCGACGGCTCCCCGAACTGGAGTCTTAGGTCGACGGGTCGTAGCTTGCCATCATTCTCGATCGACATCGCATCCGTCTATATACTTCGGCACCGAAGCGTCACGCGACGTAATGGTCAAGGACTGGCCACTCGACAAAGTTGATTGGCGGCAAACAACCAGGCTGTGCTTATGGGCGCGGGAGGATTTGCTGCATACGAAGCAGACCACCGACTGCGATACTCCGGCGTCCAGACTTTCTCTTTCTTCCAAGCTGCGGTTGAACGGTTAGGAGAGCAGGGCAAATCGTTTCACCTGCACCGATTCGCGGCTGCTACGGCGTTTATGAGCACGAATCAGAACCGGTAGGCTCTCATTCACCCACAGAAACGGTTACGTCCTCCAATTTGCCATTCGGAAGCATTAAGAGATGCAGGCGCAGGCTTTTTCCTCCCGCGATCACGTTGTAGTTTCTGGTTGTCAGGCCGTCGGTGGTTTCTGTATGGGATAGCGAAAAGGCCTCTACTGGCCCAAGCTGGCTGAGGCTCGAACTAAATTCAAGCAAACGTTTCGGAGTCAGATATAATCCGAGATCGTCGCTTATACCCGCGTCGTCAACCTTGCCGTTCCGTAACCCCGCGAAGAGCGTGCGTGCGAATGCGTCCTCGGTCGAGGGGGGCACGATGATGTAGGCGAGCTCGTTTTCAATCTTCAGATACGTTGGCTTCACGCTGGTATTGGTTAGCACAACGATGGCCTGCGATGTATCGGGAAAGATCATGTTCACTGCTTCAAAGCCGAGCCCCTGACCTGTGTGGTAATACCTTCTAACGCCCTCATTCCGCGAAACAAATAAGCCTAAAGCAGATGGGTAGGTCGAACCGTTGCTCAATTGAGCTGGCGTGATCTCTTCGTCAGCCTGTTTCTGCGGCAGAACTTTGTGATCCAGGAAGGCCAGATCCCATGCGGCAACATCCTGAGCGGTTGTAACGACCTGTCCGGAGCCAAACGACCATCCCGGCCCTTCATAGGGCGCAGGTTCCAGGTCGGCAAGTGCTGTTTGTGTGTAGCCTGTGGCAAGCGCTGTACTGCCGTCCGGAATGGTATCCAGATCGATGCTTGCATTCATGCCCAGAGGCTCAAAAATTCGGTCCTGTATGAACCGGAACAACGGTATTCCAGACACTTTCTCTACAATACGGCCCGCAATTTCATACTCAAGATTGGAGTAGTGAAACTGCGTTCCCGGACGAAACAAAAGCGCATGATGGCCCCATTTCTCAATAATTTGGTCCGGTGTGGACGCCTTTCCCTTGGGCCCGGCGGGATAGCTTTCAGGGTAATGGTCCGGATACCCCGACGTATGGTTGAGAAGCTCGCGGAGTGTGATATTCGCGGAATCCGTCAGCGTTGGATACCACTTGCTCACTTTGTCGTCGAGTGAAAGCCTGCCATCGGCTTCGAGCAAAAGAATAGCCTGCGCGGTGAATGTCTTGGAGATCGATGCGAGTTGATAGGGGGTCGTCGTGGTTGCCATCGTTTCGGGACGCAAGACAGCGTAGCCGAATGCTGCCGTGTACACGATCTTTCCATTCCTGACGACAGCCACAGATGCAGAGGGGGTACCATCCTCCCGCAGGCAGCGCCGAATTGCTTCGTCCATCTTAGTCCGTACTGCTTGGTCAAACCGCGTGGCCGTCTGGGCCGACGAATTCGCCGCAGCCGAGGTCAGCAACAAAACAGAGGCTACGTTTACCAGCCTATGAGATCGCGACATGCACGTAGGATAGCAAGACAAGTGTATTGAGTCCTCAGAAGTACCACTCGATGAATTCCCTGATTGCGTGATCGTAGGTTCTCTGCGAGCTTCGAGACGTCAGGCTGTTCAATACGGCTGACTTCGATTGCTCAAGGTCAGGAAGCTTCAAAACATGCTTCGGTACCCGCTTGCGCTTTTCTTTGCCCTTTGCCATCGGAACGGCCTCCATTCGCCGTGGCAAAAAGCATGACCCTGTTCGCAATTCCGTCTATCGCACCCTACGGCGTTTCCCGATACTTATCCGTTCGGTGGCGTCCAAGTCGAGTCTCAATGAGTTCTTTGTCCTGCTGGCAACGTCCAACGCTCGAGTTGCTCCCGTGCGGATTAAAGCAAAGGCAGATTTTGCCGGGGGTGGAATCGAATGCGGCGTTTCGAGTTTGTTTGATCTTCTACATATCTGAGTGTATATGTAGAAGGCATAGGTATCATGAAGACTGACCGATTCGACTTCCCGCAGGGTACTCTCGATCTCCTCATCATGAGGGTCACTCCTGCTGGCCCCATTCACGGCTATGCCATCGCGCGGAGAATTCAGAAAATGTCTCGCGAAGCCCTTCAAGTCCAACAGGGATCGCTCTATCCCGTTCTGCATCGTCTCGAATACAAAAAGCTGCTCAGCGCAAAATGGCAGTCGTCCGAGACCGGTGGCGAAGCCAAATTCTATGAGCTCACTTCCAGGGGCCGCACGTACTTCAAAACCGAAACTGAGAACTGGAAGCGGCTCACCGACGTGGTCGGTCTCTTTCTCAAGGGCACGCTGGAGGGTATCTCATGAGCTGGCTGCAGAGACTATTCGCCCGCAAACGAATGGACATCGATCTGGACAAGGAACTGCGCTTCCACATCGACGCGCAGGTCGCCGACAAAATCCGCTCCGGCATTCCCGAAACCGATGCCCGCCACCTCACGCGTCTCGAGTTCGGCGCCATCGACCAGATCAAGGAACACTGCCGCGAGCGGCGAGGCACACTTTGGGTCGAGTCGATCCTCCAGGACGTCCGCTACGGCCTGCGACAACTGCGCAAATCGCCCGCCTTCACGCTAACCGCAGTAATTACTTTGGCGCTCGGCATCGGCGCCACTACCGCCATCTTCACACTGATTCAGTCGGTTCTCGATCGCTCGCTTCCCGTGGCCGATCCCTCGCGTCTTTACCGTGTCGGCGATCAGACCACCTGCTGCTACTACGGCGCTGGATTTGAGAGGGACGACGGCGACTTCGATCTCTTCCCCTACGACCTTTACCTCAATCTGAAGCAATCTTCGCCGGAGTTCGAACAGCTTGCCGCCGTCGAGGCGGGAGGATCTTCGTTATCTCTCCGCTGGGGTACGTCGCCCGCCCAGCCTCTGCGCTCTGAATTCGTCTCTGGAAACTACTTCACCATGCTGGGCGTGGCCGCGTATGCCGGACGTCCGCTCACCCAGAACGACGATAAAGCCGGAGCTGCGCCCGCGCTGGTTCTCAGCTATGCCGCCTGGCAGTCAAATTTCGGCGGCGACCCGGCCATCGTGGGTTCCACGGTTTACGTTCAGACGCTTCCTTTCACGGTGGTCGGTATCACCCCACCGCATTTCTTCGGTGATCGCATCGTCGAGCGTCCACCCGACGTGTGGATGCCCTTATCCAACGAGCCCGCTATTCAAGGTGTAGGCACATCTCTCTTGCCTCAAGGCGACGACGACACAGCATGGCTCTACCTGTTGGGCCGGATCCGCCCGCAGACCAGCATTCCGGCGCTCCAGTCAAAGCTGTCCACCGAATTGCGCCAATGGATGTTCGCGCATTCCAAGTACAGCGCCAACGGGGGCGCCGCGCTGATACCTCGCCAACATGTCGTTCTTTCTCAAGGGGGAGGCGGCATCCAGAGTCTGCAACAGGAAACCGGCCAGGCCCTGCGCATGTTGATGATTCTCTCCACCGTCGTTCTTCTCATCGCATGTTCCAATTTCGCAAATCTTCTGCTCGCCCGTGGCACTTCAAGACGTGCAGAACTATCCGTGCGCATGGCCCTCGGCGCAGCACGGGCCAGGATCATCCGCCAGATCCTCACCCAAAGCGTCCTGCTCAGCCTCATGGGCGGAGCCGCTGGTCTGGCCGTCGCCTATGCGTTTTCACGGATGATTCTCCTGCTCGCCTTTCCGCATGCGCGCAATATGCCGATCGACGGCAGCCCCTCGCTGGCCGTGCTTGGGTTCGCATTCCTTGTTTCTCTGCTCACCGGCGCCGGCTTCGGAACCGTGCCCGCATGGTTTTCCTCGCAGGCCAAAGCAGTAGAAGCTTTCCGGACCGCCAATCGAAGCACCGGCGATCGCTCCTCCGTTCCCCAGAGAGCCCTGGTCGTTGTGCAGGTAGCATTGTCGGTAGTATTGCTCTCGGGAGCGTTTCTGATGGGTCGCTCACTTGCCAACCTCGAGCATCAGAATTTCGGCATCGCCACCGCCAATCGCTATGTCCTCCGCATCGACCCGGACGGGGCGGGCTACACCGTCGAACGTCTCCCCGCACTCTATCGCGAGATTGAAAACCGTCTCTCCGCGTTGCCCTCCGCAGTGAACGTGAGCCTTGCACGCCACACCCCTCTGGACGGCAACGTCTGGGGAACCTGTATCGTGCAGCAGGGTCACCCCAAACCAGGTCCGGGAGACAAGTGCTTTTCCTCATGGGTCCGCGTCAGCAGCCGCTTTCTCCAGACTGTCGGGGTCCCCATCGTGCGCGGGCGAGACTTTTCCGCGCAGGACTCGCAAACCTCAACTCCTGTTGTGCTCGTCAATCAATCCTTTGCGCAGTTCTTCTTTCCCAACCAGGATCCCGTCGGCAAACATTTCGGCGTGGTGTCTCCCAAAAACTCCGGGGCATTCCAGATCGCCGGTGTCTTCGCCGACTTCAAGATGAGTGATCCCCGTCGCGAAGTCACGCCACTTTTCCTGCGTCCCTTGACGCAGCAATATCTCGCCTATACAGACCCTGAAGCGATTTCCTCCGAGAAGAGTTCGATGTTTGTCGGCTCCATCATCGTCCAGTTCTCTCGTCCACAAACTGATGCTGAGAATCTGCTGCGCCATGCGATCGCCGAGATCGATCACAATCTCACCGTCTTCTATTTCTCCTCGTACGATTCCCAGGTTGCGGGGAATTTCAATCAGGATCGTCTTGTCGCGCGGCTCAGCAGCCTGTTTGGACTTTTGGCTCTCGCCCTCGCTTCGGTCGGCTTATATGGCGTGATTTCGTTCTTCGTGACACGACGCACCTCAGAAATCGGGATTCGAATGGCGATGGGAGCGTCGCGCTCCGGCATCATCTCGCTTGTGCTGCGCGGTGCTCTCTCCCCAATCCTCATAGGCATCGCGTTGGGAATACCTGCGGCTCTCTACGTAGGGCATCTCAGCGCAAGCCTGCTTTATGGAGTCAGCAGCACCAGTCCAATGGCGTACCTTGCAGCGACGGTGGCACTCGCCATCAGTGCTACCGTCGCTGGATTCATCCCAGTTCGCCGAGCTGCTTCGATCGACCCGATGCTCGCGCTGAGAGAAGAGTGACAGAATCGGAAGACAAATAGCCGGTATGTCCAGCCACGAAGGAATTCCCCTTCATCGCTACATTGCGCGGGCCTTCATCGAGACAGGATTCGTAATGGTAAGTCTTTGGGCTGTATCTGGAGCGCCCGCGCGACACACTGAATTGTTCCTTCGCAGCGATTGGAAGGGGCGCTTTAGATACAGCGACTTGAAGGAAGCCGGCAGGGCGACGGAGGCTTATGTAGTTTGAATGGGGCCGGAAGCACTTCAGGCGAATCCAAGGAGTGCTGAGAGCTTTGTTCTGATGAGTCATGAGGCCAGATCGCCTCTGCACGAGGCACTGGGGACTTTAGATAGCCGCTGCGAAGAGTGATTTCGTGGTTGTTGCTGTGATGGGAAACAGGGATGTCCTGTTCGTTGGGTGCAACGTAGTGGCGTCGATGTCCATGATGCCGATTCATGCAGCACAGCTCGTGAGCGGTGGCGGAGAGCGAAGGAGAAGTTCGGCAGCCGAGATACGCTCAATGACGCTCATCTTTGCTCCGCACTTCGGACAACGCCAAGAACTCAAGCGAGAGCCGCGCGATGCTGATGGGAGCTGAGCCGCAGAGCCACGCAGCAGTTCAAAGCAGATGGGCAGCAGTCGAGCACGACGGCGGTTGGCCAGGAAGCCGAAGTTGCGGATGCGAACAAAACCACGTGGAAGTACATGCAGCAGGAAGCGTCGCAGGAACTCACCTGCCGGCAGGCTCATCAGCTTCTTCTTGTTGCCGTGAGCGGAGTCGCGCCAACGGAAGTAGACGTTGTCATCGTTCAGTGCAACGAGTCTGTGGTTGGAGATCGCGACGCGATGCGTGTAGGCGCCGAGGTAGCGCAGAACGCGCTCCGGACCTCCGAAGGGGCGCTTGGCGTAGACGACCCAGTCATGGCGGAACAGAGTTCGCAGCCATGCTGCGAAGCGGCGCTGATCAGCCAGATGTAAGAGGCTGTGGTGGAATCTGAGTGATCCGTCGTTGAACGCAGTCTTCAGTCCGGCAACGAACTTGCCGCGGAAGACTCGACTGAGCACCTTGATGGGCAGAAAGAACCGTTGGGAAGAGCTGATCCAGTGATCATGATCGGGAGCGAGCCCTCCAGCGGGCAGCACACAATGCACATGCGGATGAAACAGCAACCGTTGATCCCATGTGTGCAGCACGCTAAAGAACCCGATCTCCGCTCCGAGATGCCGAGGATCTGCAGCCACTTCGAGCAACGTCTGAGCACTTGCACGAAACAGGAGGTTGAAGATGACCTTCTTGTTCTGCAATGCAACAGGAGCCAGTTCACGCGGCACTGTGAACACGGCATGCACGTAGCGCGTCGGCAGCAGCTCCCCTTCCCGCGCCTCAAGCCAGCGCAGGCGCGCGTTGCCCTGGCACTTCGGGCAGTGCCGGTTCCCACACGAGTTATAGGAGGCCGCTACGTGACCGCAGTCTGAGCAGCGATCGCGATGACCGCCGAGCGCAGCTGTACGACATCGCACGATGGCATCGAGTACCTTGCGATGCTGCCAGTTGATCCACCCTCGGCTCTGTTGCTCGAACGACTCTCTGCGACTGCGGATGATGTCGGCCACCTCAAGAGGTGGTCGACTCATGATCGCTTGGTTCGTTCTCCCGGTCCGCTGAGGGTAAGCGCATCCAGAGGACTGACCGTCGCGCTGAGGTGCTTGCTGGACAGATGAAGATAGATCGTGGTCTCTTCGAGATCACGATGGCCGAGCAGGATCTGAATCGTGCGCAGATCCGCGCCGGCTTCCAATAAGTGTGTCGCAAAACAATGTCGGAGCAGATGGGGATAGATGCGCTTCCGATCAAGACCGGCACGTTCTGCGGCGTTCTGACATGCTGTCCAGAAGACCTTGGTAGTCACAGGGCGACTGGATGTGTGCCAGGCGTTTCCAGGAAACAGCCACTCGGTGCGGCTGCGGCGAAGTCCTCGCCAGTAGTCGCGCAATGCTTCCAGCAGCTTGGGGCTCAGCATCACGTCGCGATCCCGGTTGCCCTTGCCTCCATGGATGTGAACCACCATCCGACGGCTATCAATATCTTCGACCTTCAGATGCGCTGCTTCGGTGCGGCGCGCACCAGTGGCATAGAGTGTCATCAACATCGCGCGATGAAAGCGGCTGTCTGCCGCATCGATGAGGCGGGTTACTTCTTCAGGACTGAGGATCTGAGGCAGGTGAACGACCTTCCTCGGATACGGTGTCTCCGCAATGCTCCAGCTCTTCTTCAGCACCCGGATGTAGAAGAAGCGCAGCGAAGCCAGTCTCAGAATCACAGTGTTCGGGCTGAACTTCAGCTTGCTAAAAAGCATCGCCTGATACTTGCGGATATGCTCCGGGCCAAGATGTTCAGGGCTGCGATGGAAGTACCGGCTGAAGTGTTCGACTCCGTGCACATACGAGCGGATCGTGGTCTCGGCGAAGTTGCGACGCTGCAACTCCTCAATCATGAGCTGACGTAAATGGGTCACAGGGGACCTCCTTCCCTGTGACCAAAGCTAGTCGTCAGCTCATCCAGGCCGGTTCAAGAATACGCGTAAGCGTCCGCCGCCTTGGCGGCTTCGTTCAAGTCGGCAAGGGTTGCGGTATTGCATTTTGGTTTCGCTGCTCTGCAGGCTTAATATCTCGTCGCTTGCATAGCAGGTTCAAAACACTTCGCAGTGCGGACGTCGCGGAAAGGGCGTGCATGGTCTGGCGAGTCGCGTGCACTGCTTTATTCGTCTGGGCGAGAACCGGAGATGAGAATGTCTACCAGTCTTCTGGCGCTTTGCTGCCAATCCCCCCCGGAGCTCACATAAGAGACGCCGATCACCGCCCGAAGCAGATCGGAGGCATCAATATCTCTTCGCACATCGCCGCTCTTTTTCGCGCGCTTCACCAGCTCTTCGATAGCTCCCTGGACCAGGCTGCGAGAACCCTCATAGAGCCTGGAAGGGCCTCCGGCGACGCTGTTGAGAGCGGGCGCAATGATGTGCTTTGCCGCGATGTAGTCGACAAACAGCAACAACCAGGCTCGCAGCGCCTCGACCGGGGCCATCGCTGCAGCGAACCCGCGCGCTGCAGCGGCCAACTTTTCTACCTCACTCCGATAGACCGCTTCGATCAGCGCATCCCGTGTAGGGAAATGGCGATACAAGGTACCGGCTCCGACATCCGCCTGCTTCGCGATGTCGTCCAGACTGGTCGCCGCGCCGTGGCGCGTAAAAGCCTCCTTTGCCACTCCGAGAATTCGCTCGCGGTTGCGCTGCGCGTCTGATCGCGGCTTTCGCAGGACGGGTTGCGTGCGTTTCTTCATCATTCCCAGAATATATTGCAACCGGAGACAGTCTCCGATTATCTATTGATTCGGAGATTATCTCCGTTTTAGTTGCAAAGACACCGGCTCGTCAATGCTCAATGTAAGAAAGATCAAGGAGGTTCTATGCGTGTTTTCGTGACAGGTGCAACAGGATTCATCGGTTCCAAGATTGTCCCGGAGTTGATCGGCGCAGGTCACCAGGTGCTCGGTCTAACGCGCAGCGATGCGGGCGCCCAGTCTCTGGCCGCAGCCGGCGCAGAAGTCCATCGCGGCGATCTGGAAGAGCTGGAAAGCCTCCGTAGCGGTGCCGCTGCGTCCGATGCCGTCGTTCACATCGCGTTCCGGCACGATTGGACGAAGTTTGCGGAAAGCTGTGAGCTCGACAAACGGGCCATTGAAGCTATTGGAGATGTGTTTCACGGTTCCAGCCGTCCGTTCATTGTCAGCTCCGGAGTTGGAGTGGCCCAGGGGCGCGCGGCCACGGAGGACGATCCGCCGCTTTCTTCTCCATCCCTTCCTCGCGTATCCGAGGTGACTGCTCTTGCGCTCTGGGGGCGAGGCGTGCACGCCTCGGTGATGCGCTTGCCGCAGGTCCACGACACAGTGAAACAGGGCCTGATCACCCCCCTGATTGCTATAGCACGCGCGAAGGGAGTCTCAGCGTACATCGGCGATGGTCACAACCGCTGGCCTGCAGCGCACGTAACAGATGTCGCCCGTCTCTACCGGCTCGCTCTGGACAATTTCACCGCGGGAGCCCGGTACCACGCAGTCGCAGAAGAGGGTGTGCCGTTGAAAGACATTGCCACCGCCATCGGTCGCGGCCTGAACGTGCCTGTCATTTCTATCACACCGGAACAGGCCCAGGAGCATTTCGGCTTCCTCGGGTTCTTCGCTGGGCGGGACGCTCATATTTCCAGTGCGCAGACCCGAGCAAAGCTGGGCTGGAACCCGACTGGTCCTGACCTTCTCACCGATCTTCGAAATATGCGTTATACGCAGGCCTGAACAAAGGGATACTGCGCACAAGCCAAACCCAACTCAACCAATTTGAGAGGAATCAATATGAAGAAGACATGGTTTATCACGGGCGCTTCTCGCGGTTTCGGCCGCATCTGGGCCGAGGCCGCGCTCCGGCGCGGAGATAAGGTCACGGCCACCG
Source organism: uncultured Acidobacteriaceae bacterium (assembly GCA_963838295.1). Taxonomy (GTDB): domain Bacteria; phylum Acidobacteriota; class Terriglobia; order Terriglobales; family Acidobacteriaceae; genus Telmatobacter. The sequence goes on along the minus strand of CAWIQS010000011.1, from coordinate 537,167 downwards.
CGCGAAGGCTGGAAGATGTCGTGGACCTTGAAGAGCGCTTCGGAGATGCGGTCCTGCCAATGGCCCTCGACGTAACCAATTCGGAGCAGGTGTCCCAGGTCATTCAGCAGGCGTTCAAGCATTTCGGCAGGCTGGATGTTCTTGTGAACAATGCAGGCACGAGCCTGTTCGCGGCCACAGAGGAGGCGAGCGACGAACAGATCCGCGACTTGTTCGACGCGAACTACATCGGGATGGTTCGGGTGTTGCGATCGGCTCTGCCTCTGCTGCGGAAACAAGGGAGCGGACACATTCTCGGCGTTTCGAGCGGTCTTGGGATTACGGCGCTGCCGCTCATCGGCTTCTACTGTGCCACGAAATGGGCCGTGGAAGCTCTGCACGAATCACTGGCGCAGGAGGTGAGACCCTTCGGCATCAAGGTGACGCTGGTTGAGCCTGGAGCTTACGCAACCGATTTCGGTAAATCCGCAGAGATCGCGGATGCTCTGAAGCCGTATGCGGAGTTTCGGAAGCAGTTTCTGACGCGTCTGGCCGAAATGGAACGGGGCGACCCGGAGGCGACCTCAGAAGCCGTCCTGAAGCTCGTGGACGCGGACGATCCACCGCTGCGACTCGGACTGGGCAACTCGATTTTGCCGAGAGCACGCGCCGCGTATGCAGAGCGACTAGCCGAATGGGAAGCATGGGAGGAAGTGTCGGATGCGGCGATGGGTGAGCCCAAGAAAATGATGGTGCCGTGGATCGAGCAGCTGGTTCATGGGACTCCGGACCAGGCATGATCCGCAGATGAGTCGTTATTCACGGCAGGCGGGACAGAATGGTCAGAGCTCGTCAGAGTGATGGCAGACGAACACCGTGATGTGCTGGCTGCGCCGGGGAAAGCGAACGAACACACTCGCGCAGCGCGCGCTTTGAAGGGCTGATTTCTGGAGTGAATGCGGCGCACTTCATTCGTCTCTCGCTTCATCGTCGCGATCACAGATCTGCAAGTTCTCGCGAAACTAAGTTAGGTACTAACCGCGGTTTCTCGTTGCCCTTCACCGGCGCATCACGGGTTGTTCGCCGCTCCATAACTTCTCTTCGGATGAGAAATCTGAGACTATTAAAATCTCGACAAAGGAGCCGTGTCATGAACGAAGCAGAGATGATCGCCAAATGGAACGAGCACATCGGCTATGAATTTTCGACTCGTGACGTCTCGTCGACCATTGCAACAATGGTGGAAGACGCCTATGTCAACCACGTTCCAGTGATGACCGGCGGTTACGGCCGTGCAGCCCTGCGCCGGTTTTATGCGGAGGACTTTATCTCGCTGATGCCCGCGGACACCTCCATCAAACTCATCTCTCGAACCCTGGGCCGCGATCAGCTGGTTGACGAGATGATCTTCTCATTTACCCATACGGAAGAGATGCCCTGGATGCTCCCCGGAGTTCGGCCGACTCATCGACACGTCGACATCCCTCTCGTTGTTGTCGTGGGATTTCGTGAGGGCAAGCTGGCACACGAGCGCATCTACTGGGACCAGGCATCGGTACTCAAACAAATCGGTCTGCTCACCGATTCGTCTTTGCCGGTTTTCGGAGCCGAGACCGCGCAGAAACTCCTCGATCCGGCCATGCCTTGACGAGAGCATGCAATTCGCACCGGAGGTTTGTTCAGGATTTGTATACTAGCGACACGCTTCGATCGCAAGGGCGAGGTGCAAGTTGTCGCCGGTATCCCAACCCTGCGTTGTCGGACCACCAAACGCCAGGAGCCATGTGGCCAAACAAGAGCTTTTCGCACCCCAAGCCGTCAACTTCCCATGCGATCGAATCCGTTCGCTCTTTCCCGCGTTGCACGAGGAGCCCCGGCTCATCTTCTTCGATAATGGTGCTGGCGCGCAGATTCCTCAGGATGTTTTTGACGCAATCAACGGGCATCTTCTGCATCGCAACGTGCAGCGAGGCGGACGCTATTCAAGAAGCGTAGAAGTCGACGCAACCATCGTGCACGCCCGCCAGAGCGTCGCAGCCCTGATCAACGCGCGCAACTCCGACGAGATCGCTTTCGGCATGAATGCCACGTCGTTTCTTCGTCTGCTGAGCCTGGCGATCGGGCGCACGCTCGCGACCCGCAACGAGATCGTGGTCTCGGACCTCGATCACGAAGCCAATATCGCAACCTGGATGCAACTGGAACGCGAAGGGGCAAGGATTGTCTGGTGGAAGATGCGTGAAGATCACAACCTTCACGTGGAGGACCTGGCGCCCCTTCTGACCGCGAAGACGCGTCTCGTTGCTTGTACGGTTGCCTCGCATGCACTCGGCTCCATAGTTGATGTTCCTGCCGTCGCCAAGCTGGCGCACGCCGCCGGCGCTGAGGTCGTTCTCGATAGCGTTCACTATGCACCCCACGCACTCATCGATGTGCAGGCGCTCGATTGCGATTACCTGGTTTGTTCTGGGTACAAAATATTCGGTCCGCACATGGGTTTCATGTGGGGTCGACTGGAACTCCTGAATGTTCTCCCGACTTTCCGCGAGGACTTTATTCCAGACGCTGCACCCGGCAAGATTGAAGCCGGTACTTTTGTTTTTGAAAATGTTGCCGGCATGGCAGCCGCTATTGCCTATCTGGAAACCCTGGGCGGAAGCCAGCGCGGCGAAGCGGACAATGCTGAACCTGCATCCCGGCGGGTCTCTCTCGTTCGTGCCATGAATTCAATCCGTGAGTACGAAACGGCTCTGTCTTTCGAGATGCTCGAAGTTCTGCAGGCTGCCGGCGCCATCGTCTACGGCATTGACGACAGCGCGCGCGTGGCTGAACGCGTTCCTACATTTTGTTTCCGCCTCCCAAACATCGCGCCAGCACTCGTCACCGAAACCATGGCGGAACGCGGCATTGGGATTCGAGATGGCCACATGTACGCTCCGCGACTGATGAAGCGCCTGGGCGTCAGCCTCGACACCGGTGTGAACCGCGCGTCGCTTGTCCACTACAACACCCTCCACGAGATTCACGAGTTCGGGAAGGTACTGCTTGACATGGTTCGGGGTCGATAAACGAGCTACCGCCAGCAAGGCGCCCACAGCTTTGAAACATGCCGGCACGCCCGCGAGCTCTTCCGAACTCAGACGCGCGCTCACGCAACGCCAGCTCACGATGATGACCATCGGCGGCGCGATCGGAGTCGGGCTTTTTCTCGGCAGCTCGGTCACCATCCAGCTCGCGGGGCCGGGGGTGATCCTTTCTTATCTCTTCAGCGCAGTCATAGCTCTCATCGTGGCTTACGCCATTGCGGAGATGGCTGTCACGCATCCCGTCGCCGGATCATTCGGCGTCTACGCACAGACGTATTTGAATGCATGGTCAGGCTTCGCGGTTCGTGTTACCTACGCCTTCGTTCAAATCCTCGCCATCGGCGCGGAGGTCACGGCCGTTGCAATTTACTTTTCCGTCTGGTTCCCGTCGGTTCCGCAATGGCTTTGGGTTGTTGGCGTCTCGGCGGGTTTGGTCTCTGTCAATCGCCTGCGTGTGGGCAAGTTTGGAGAATTCGAATACTGGTTCGCCATCATCAAGGTGATCACGATCGTGGCATTCATACTCGTTGGCCTCGGACTGATCTTCGGTGTTGGCCATGCGCGTGCCGTTGGATTCTCAAATCTCATCGCGCACGGAGGGTTTCTTCCCAATGGCTTCAAGGGTGTCTGGCTCGCCCTGAGTCTCACGCTCACCAGCTACATGGGAGTGGAAATTATCGGCGTCACGGCAGGTGAGGCGTTGCAACCGGAGAAGACCATTCCTCGCGCCATGCGCACGGTCACTCTTCGGCTCATCCTCTTCTACGTTCTCTCTATTACCGTGATGCTGTCGATGACTCCGTGGGACACGATGGGCACAGGAATCACTGGCAGTCCATTTGTGCTTGCTTTCGCAAAGGTCGGCATTCCCTACGCCGCAGGGATCATGAACCTGGTTGTCATCACCGCCGCTCTTTCCAGCGCAAATACCAATCTCTATCTCACCAGCCGGACTCTCTTTTCACTGTCGCACGACGGCTATGTCCCGAAGGCGCTCGGAAGCCTGGGTAAAAACGGTGTACCTTACGTCGCGCTGATCGTGTCGACTGCCGGAATGGTCGCGGCCATCCTGCTGGCCATCTTCGTTCCGGGCAACGCTTTCCTGCTTCTTTACGGCTTGGCGGTGGCTGGAATGTTCTTCGTCTGGATCATCATCTTGCTCGCTCATCTGTCTTTTCGCCGCTCGATAGGACAAGCCCGCGTCGCACTGCTCCCAATCCGCCTTCCTTTCTCGCCTTACTCGCAGATCGCAGCCCTGGTTGTTCTCGCCGCCATTGCCATCAGCACCTTTTACGTGGCGGGCCTTGAATACTCGGTTCCGAGTTTCATACCATTCCTGCTGGTCATCACAACCCTTTACCTGACGTTGATACGACGGAGCCGAAGCATACTGAGGAACGATTCTGAACGCGATTTCTCCACACCTAAGAATGATTAACTGAGATTGCGCAAGGTGGACCAATTGGTCCAAAGATCCGGATAAACTTCAACTATTTCTATTAAACTATTGATTGTAAAAGCTTTATGGCGGAGAGCGAGGGATTCGAACCCCCGATACCCTTTCAGGTATGCCGGTTTTCAAGACCGGTGCAATTAACCGCTCTGCCAGCTCTCCGTTCCTTCAATTCTACGAGAAAAAGCCCGACTCATCACCTGCCTCTTTGTCGGCTTTCTCCCGGGCAGGTCGAAAGATAGTTGCTCCCTCTTCACTACGACGTGCCCTGGCGCATCGCCTTGTAACCGTCTAACAGAACGCTGCAATCGATGCCAACGGCAATCAGATCAAATCCCGTCTCCGCGTAAGCCCTTGCCTTCTCCGCCGTTGCGGCAAAAATTCCGCACGGCTTGCCGGAAGCTTTGCATAATTCCTTCACCGTGGCAATACCTTCAACCACCTGTGGCGATTCGATCTGGCCTGGAATTCCAAATGATCCGCTCAGGTCATACGGTCCGATCACCACGGCATCCACTGCGTCATGACACACAATCGCTTTCGCATTCTTCACACCGGCCACAGACTCGATCTGCACCACGATCGCATAATCCTGCTTTTCCAGGCACTCCGCGAACCGCGCTCCATATCCCTGCGCGCGTGCAATGCCCACACTGCGCCCGCCGCGCGGCGGATAAAGCGCGGCCCGCGCAATCTCATCCACCTCCTCCGCCGAAGAAATCTGCGGCAGAATAATTCCATCGCATCCGATGTCGAGAAACCGCTTGATCGCCGTCGCAGACCGATCCGGCAGCCGCACAAACACCGGCAGCGCGCCCCCACCAACTGCGCATGCAGTGGCCGCACTCACTTCATTGAAGCGGCCATGTTCGCCGTCGATCCACAACCAATCAAACCCTGCCAACCGCGCGATCTCTACGATGGCCGGATGATCGATTGTCACGATTGTGCCCAGCTTCATGCCGCCTGATTGCAGCCATCCCCTCGCGTCCATCTGCTCTCCGCTTTACGGTTTCGGTTCTCTACGACTTCTGGTTGCCGCTTACTCCCGCGCCCCATCCGTCAAGTATTCATAACTCACAAACGCCACTTTCGCGCTGTCCGGCGACCACGACGGCACATTATTCGTCCCCTGTCCACCAAACAGATTCGCCAACACCTTAATCTTCTTGTCTGCCAGTGACATCACATTCAGCGTCACATCCTTATCTGCCGGATGCCCCGTAACACCGCTCTCATATGCGATAAACGTCATCCACTTGCCATCCGGCGAAATGTGCGGGAACCAATCGTTCGTTTCCTCCATGATCACCTGCTCCTGCCCGCTGCCATCCGGATGCATCCGCCATATCTGCATATGCCCCGTCCGCTCCGAGTTGAAATAGATCCACTGTCCATCCGGCGAATACTCCGAACCGTCATCCAGCCCCGGCGCCGTCGTCAGCCGCTTCTCCTCGCCACCATTCACCGGAACCGTGTAGATATCGAAGTTGTCCTCGCGCTGCCCCACAAACGCCAGCGTCCCTCCATCCGGCGACCACCCATGCCAATACGAAGGCCCCACCGGCGTAATTTTCTTCGGCGTTCCGCCCGCAATCGGCACCGTGTACACCAGCGATTTGCCCGTCTCCGTCGAATCGCTGATCGCCAGCATTGTTCCGTCCGGCGAAATCCCATGATCGTTGTTGCACTTTACCTGCGGATCAGTATTGATGCGCGACGGCTCACCCCCGCTCACTGCCAGCCTATAAATCCCGCCGTCCTGGTTGAACAAGAAATAGGACCCATCCCGCGACCAGTTCGGGGCTTCAAAATGCGCTCGCGCAACATACGCTACGCGCCGGTCCGCCGACGCAATCGGCACTGTCTCAAGGGTGCTGTAAAGGACTGGCTTCTCAACTGTCGCTGCAAGCGCCTCAACCTTCACATTCGAAAACACCGCTGTCTCCGTCGTGTCTTTGTCGTGCGCAGAAACCCCGATTCCCACGTAGAAGGTTCCGTTCAATGCCAGCTTCGTCGAAGCGCCCGACGGTTCCAGCTCTCCGTCCGGTCCCAAAACAAACGCGTAAAAATAGTCCCCGCGCTTCTCCAACCGCACGCGCCGCGGTCCCGACACATTCGACTGCACCTCGTGGTCATCCGCACCCGCCGCATCGCGAAACTGCAGCGAAGTTAATCCCTCTCCGTGACGCGCAATGTCCACAGCCGGCGCGTTTCCATCCAGGCTCTGCCTGATCATCAGCACTGCCTTGCGATGAGGATTCCCCTTTTCACCGACAAATGTGATGTCCGCCGAGATCGCCACGTCGCCGCTCATCCTCTTCCACGCAAATTGAAAATCATCCATCCCGAACCACATGTTGTCGCCGCTGCCCGTTACCGTGTAGTTCTGTTTTGCGGCATCGTAGCTCGTCGATCCGGGGTGCAGCACTGTCCCCACATCCTGGTGTCCTTCAAACATCCCCACGGGCCCAGATCCCGGCTGTCCCATCGCGCATCGCGTACTCAATCCAAAAACAAGAACAAGACAAAATAAAAAGACCCACCGATTCATTCCATCCTCCACTGCAATTGTCAGGCGCGATCATTCTCGCGCATTCACCTTCCGCGCGTCTTGCCATCTTCACCCAGACGGCTTGTATCAACCGTCATTCAACATCGGGCGCAGCGCGAAAATACAGCACACTCCCGCTCCATGGTGTTAAAACAGGGATGCATGCCCAAGCGAACGAAACCAGGAGTGGCGCCCCAGCCCGGCCAGCCCATCAGTCTGCGCACGCTCGGCGAGTACCTCAACCTCTCGCCGGCCACCATTTCCCTGGTGTTGAATAACGCTCCGGGAGTCCGCTCCATCCCGCAGGAAACCCGCGACCGCGTTGTGGAAGCCGCTGCCAAGTTCGACTATCGCCCCAGCTTTTTCGCACGGTCCTTGCGCAAGCGCCAGACTTTCACCGTCGGCGTCCTCGTTCCCGAACTCAGTGACAGCTACGCCATGCAGGTCCTCAGCGGTGTCGAAGAGCACCTTATCGAGGAGGGCTATTTCTATCTAACCGCGAGCCACCGCCGCAAGCCCGATCTCATCGAAGAGTACCCGCGACTTTTCATGGATCGCTCCGTAGAAGGCTTCATCTTTATCGATACGACGCTTGAAAAGAGCCTCGGGGTTCTCCCCGCCGTCGTCATTGCCGGCCACCGCAAAATCGAAGGCGTCACCAACGTCGTCCTTGACCAGAAGCGTGCCGCCGAGCTAGCCCTGCGCCATCTCTACCAGCTCGGACACCGCAAGATCGCCTTCATGCGCGGCGGCAGCCACAGCTCCGACGCCGACGATCGTTGGAACTGCCTTATGGCGGTTGCCCGCGATCTCAAGCTGGCCGTCCCGCCCGAGCTTGTCGTGCAACTTCGGCTTCGCGTCTCTACTCCAGAGCTCGGATTCGAGCCAGCCAACGAGCTCATCCAGCGCGGAGCCGACTTCACGGCGCTCCACTGCTACAACGACATCGCCGCAATCGGTGCGATTCGTGCCTTCATGAACCACGGACTCCACGTTCCTACCGATGTCTCCGTCGTTGGCTTCGACGACATCCAGAGCGCTGCATTTCACAATCCGAGCCTTACCACGATTCGCCAGCCGCTCTCTCAGATGGGCACCACCGCCGCCCGCATCCTGCTGCAGCGGATCCGCGGGCAAGCCACCTTCCCTGACTTCGTTCCTATTCATCCCGAACTCGTCATCCGCGAGTCCACCAGCCCGCCCAATCCCAAACGCAACCGCATCAAGCGAACCTGAGTCTTCGATGCCATTGTCATCCCCACTGCCAACCAGGTCTTCTTCGGTTCGCACTCTCGCAGTTCTTCATCCTGTCTTCGCGCTCACCGGTGTCCTCCACACTGTCGGTGGCGCTCTGCTTCCTTCCCTTGCCGCGCGCTTTCACCTCAGCGATTCCACCTCGGGCCTGCTCTTCCTCCTCTACTTTGCGGGAACATCGCTGGGCGCGCTGCTGTGCCGTGGCAGCTATGCGCGGCTCATCACCATCGGATTTGCAGCGATGGTTTGTACCTGCTTTGCAGTGGCTGCTTGTCCGCGATCACTGCTCGCGCCTGCGTTTTTGCTTCTCGGCATCAGCGTCGGCGTTCCCATGTCTGCCGTCACGCTCTTCGTTGGCCGCGCATATCCTGCACGTTGCGCGCCGCTCCTCACATTTCTCAATTTCAGTTGGAGCATCGGAGCCCTCTGCGCCCCGCTTATCGCCGCGCGCGTGCTCATGCACCACTCGTACCAGGTGGCGTATATCCTCTTTGCCTTCGCTTCTGCCGTCGCAACTCTCGCCTGCGCGCTCGTTCTGAGAGACAGCCCCGAACCCGTGCGAGCCTCCGCGGACACGCGCACCAACACCGCGCTCTATCTCATCGTGGTCTTCGCATTTGCTGCATTCCTCCAGGTCGGCATCGAAAACACCGTCGCAGCGTGGCTCCCTACATACGCACTACGCACAGCCGCCGCGGGACTCGTACTGGCCGCCGCCTCCACCTCCTTCTACTGGGCTGGATTTCTTTGCTCGCGCGGTCTATCCTCCCTGCTTCTGCTTCGCGTCGAACCCATGCGTGTCTTCCGCATCGCGGTTGCCTTCGCATTCGTCTCAGCCTTGCTTCTGGTGTTCGCGTCTTCATTGCCCGTCCGCAACATCGCCATGTTCCTCCTCGGCGCGTCCCTGGCCCCTACTTATCCCCTGGTCCTCGCCGGCTTCTTCGCCCGCAGCCGTCACACTGCCGACTCTCGCTGGATTCTTTTCACTGCAGGCTTTGGTGGCTCGGTTCTCCCCTGGATCGCTGGCTTCACGTCTACCCACACCGGCAGCCTCCGCACCGGAATGCTCACCATACCCTCCGCCTTGCTCTTAATGGCCCTCCTTCTCCCCACCCTTCGCGAACCAAACACGAATCGCACATAACCGCAGTTCTTCGAACAAAAAGGGAAGGGAAGCTGCCAGGGCTCCCCTTCGGTCACACAATCACTTAAGAACTGAAAACTGACGACTGAAAATTGTCTTACTTCTTCCCCTCCAACTCATCCGCCAGCGCGTCCGCCCCATACAGCTTGCGGAGACCTTCAATCATTCCCGCTGAGTGGACAGCCACAGCGCGGTTCTTCGTGCCGTCATACACAAAATCTCCAGCCATGGATTCAATGTTGCCGTCAAAGATCAGTCCCACCAGTTCACCCTCGCGATTCACAACCGGCGATCCTGAGTTCCCGCCGATAATGTCGCCGGTCGACACAAAGTCCAGCGGCGTCGACAACTTCAGCTTGCCCAGCCCCGCCTCTTCCTTTGGCGTCAGGTTGAATGGCGCCTTATCGCCAAAGCTGTCCGCGCGATCATACAGGCCATAGAACGTCGTAAGCGGTGGCGCAATAGTCCCGTTATAGGGATAGCCATCGACCGTCCCGTAGCTCAGCCGCAGCGTGAACGTCGCATCCGGATAAGCATTCTTCCCATAAACCAGGAATCGTGCTTTCCCCAGCTTTTCGCCCGCAGGTGCCAGCACGCTTGAGACGGTATCACGCATCTTCCGCTGCGACTCCCGCACAATCGGGTCTAGGCGCCGTGCCGCGACAATCATAGGATCCGTCGACGCCGCTACAGCTGCTTCGCCGCCATCCATCAGGGCCTTGCGCTCTGCAACATCGCCCAGCTTCGTTCCGTCAATCAGCGAATTCACGGCGACATCGACACTCTCGCCATGCGTGACTGCCTGAATATACGGATCATCTTTTCCGAGCTTCTCGACGGCCAGGTTCAGAGCCGTTGTCATGTACAACTTCTCCGTCGCCTTCTCGATCGGGGCCGGCGACAACAGCTGAAACTTCAGCGATTGCAGATTTGCATCGTGGAACATTGCCATCCGTTCGCCGTCCGGCTTCTTGATCTCATTCACGTACTCGACTAGTTGAAGCGCAATTGCGAACAACCTGCTGTCAGTCCTGCGGAAAACCCGTGGCTTGATCATGGGCTTCTCTTGCTCCACAGCCTTCGCAATCGCGTCCCACGCTCCGCCGTATTCCTTCTCCCACTCCGGATTGGCAGCAACTTTCTTGCGGAAGTCATCCTCATCAGCTTGCTTCTTCGCAATCAGGTTTTTGTCCGCCAGCGCTTCCGTCCGTCCCACGTACACTTTCAGACTGTTCTGCAACCCGAAGATCAACGAGCCCACCTGGCGCGCTTGTTCCGGACCCTGCGCCGCATAGGCCTGCGCCGCCGCAATTCGCCGTTTCAGGTATTCGGTCATCGCCGGCTCAATTCCATCCCTCTCCAGCAATAGTTCGGCCATCGTATCCTGCCTCGATGTCGATCCCGGATGCCCGGAAATAAAAATCAACTCGCCTGGCGACGCACCCTTTGCGCTCCACTTTAAGAAGTTGTCGGTGTGCAGCGGCTTCCCGTTGTCGTAAACCCGAAACAGCGCCATGTCCAGGTCATACCGCGGATAGGTGAAGTTATCCGGATCGCCCCCGAAAAACGCCGCCTGCTCCTCCGGCGCGAACACCAGCCGCACATCGGTATACGCCTTGTATTGATAGAGCCAATACTCGCCGCCGTTGTAAAACGTCACCACGTCCGAACGCAATCCGGTCTTGGTGTTGCTCTCTTTGGTGATCGCCGCGATTTCAGTCTCGCGCGCCTTCAGCGCCTTTGCATCGTCGGCAATACCTTTGGCCGCACCCTGCACGCGCGCCGTCACGTCCTGCATCCCCACCAGCACATTGATCTCAAGGTCCGGCGACTTCATCTCCTGGTCGGGCGTCGCTGCGTAAAATCCGTTCAGCAGATAGTCATGCTCGGCGGTCGAGTTCTTCTGGAGTTGTCCTCGCGCCACGTGATGATTGGTCAGCAGCAGTCCATCCGGGCTCACAAACGAGCCCGAACCCCCATCATTCAGCCGCACACTCGAAAGCCGCAGATGATCCAGCCACTCCTGCGTCGGATGAAAATTGTACTTGGCCGCCAACTGCTTCAACGGCGGATTATCAAAGGTCCACATCCCCTCTTCGGCGCGGATCACAGGTGTAGCGGCCACTACGGCTGCCGCCAGACAAACAACAGAACACTTAGCCCAACCCACCATCGAACACCTCACAAAAGTTGAACAATTGCTTTGTTAACAATTCAATTTGCAGCAGTCAGGGAATGTTAGTCTCCACTGTCCACTGTCCACTGACCACTGACCACTAGTCCCTCGGCATCACCAGCACCTCAACCCCCGAAGCCGCATCCTTCTGATGAAATACCTGCTCCGTTGCCTTCGTAAACTGTTCCGGCGGTGTGTTGGGAATATCCGCAAAGATCTGCGGATTGCGATCCGTCAGCGGGAACCACGAACTCTGCACCTGCACCATGATGCGATGCCCCCGCCGGAACGTATGAAACAGATCCGGCATGGTGAAGTTGATGTCCGTCATCTTCTCCGGCACCAGCGGCTCCGGCTTCTCCCAGCTGTTTCTGAACTTCGCGCGGAACGGCTCGCCCCTCAGCAATTGCTGGTAGCCGCCCATATGCAGCGGCGGCGCATCCAGCACACGTTTGTTCGGGGCGGCCGCTTCTTCCGCATCAGGGTAGTTGTCCGGATACACGTCAATCAGCTTTACATCGAAATCCGAATCCGTGCTAGAACTCGCCACCTTCAGCTTCGGCGAAATCGGCCCCGCGATCGTTACATCCTCTTCCAGCGGATCGCTCACATACGTCAGCACATCCGGCCGTTCGCTCGCGAACCGCTGATCGTCGACCATGTATCGTTGCGGAACTGTATCCGTCGTGTAGCCCACAAAGGGCACCGGATGATTCGGATCGCTCTCGTAGTCGTCACGGCTCTGTACCTCAGTCGGCGGATCGAAGCTCAGCTTTCCGCCGGCATGGAAATACAACGTCTTCGGCGTCGCCTGCTTCGGTGGCCACTCGTCAAAGTGCCGCCACACATTCGTCCCCGTCTCAAACACCACGGCCTTTGCTGGAGCCGCGCCTTTGCCCTTCAAATAATGCTCAAAGAAAGGGAACTGAATGTTGGCGCGAAAATACTCGCTTGTCTTCGCGCCGAATTGCACATCTCCCAGGTGCGTCCCGTCGCCGCGTGCCCAGCCGCCATGCACCCATGGCCCCTCCACCAGCGTCGTCGGCGTATCCGGATTCAACTTCGACGTTGCATAGAACGTCCGGTACGGACCGCTGAGATCCTCTGCGTCATACCATCCGCCCACTACCAGCACCGCGCATTTCACGTTCTTCATGTGCCGCGACAAATCCCGCGCCTGCCAGTAAGCGTCGTAGGTATTGTGTTTCGCCTGGTCGTTGAACAGCCAGTTCGACCCCTTCAGATAAAGCTTGACCAGGTTGGCGATGTTTCCCGCCTTCAGGTAGAACTCATAGCTGTCAGGAGTGCCGAAATCAAACTGCGGAGTCTGCCTGGGCGTCTGCGGGCCGTTCTGCGGATGGAAGAACGCATAGAATCCAAAGTTCGCCGACAGCATGAATGCCCCGCCGTGATAACCGTCGTCTCCCAGAAACAGATCGGTCATCGGCGCCTGAGGACTCGCCGCCACCAGCGCCGGATGTGAATCGATCATGGATGCCGACGTGTAAAACCCTGGATACGAAATCCCCCAGATCCCCGCCTTGCCGTTGTTGTTCGGTATATGCTTCAGCAGAAACTCAATCGTGTCGTAGGTGTCTGATGCATCATCGACTTCCTGCGGACCCTTCTTGTTGTCGATGTGCGGCCGCATCTCCACAAACTCGCCCTCGCTCATCCACCGCCCGCGCACGTCCTGGTATACAAAAATGTACCCCGCCTTTTCAAATTCCTCTGAAGGTCCCAGGTTCTTCGGATACTGATCCTCCCCATACGGCGCCACGCTGTAGGGCGTCCGGTCCATCAGAAACGGATACGGCCCCGCATCGCCGGGAAAGGCGCTCGTCTTTGGCACATACACCGCCGTAAACAGCCGTTTCCCATCCCGCATCGGAATGCGAAACTCGTACTTCGTATAATGCGCGCGAACAAAGTCCTCGACCGGAGCCTGTCCTGAAGATGGAACGGCTCCCATCGCGCATAGGCAGCAAAAGGCAATAAAAGCCAAAACCGGGAAGGGGAGTCGTTGCAGTTTGAGCATCGTGGGCTGAATTCTCCTGAAAGGGTAAGACTATCGCATCGCGAAAGCCTCCATTAGTGATACAGCAATCGGCCTTTCCCTCTAAGCCCCGGGTCGTGGAAACTGGATGCTTTGAGAGTGCATGACTTTGCAAGGTCCCAGCGGACAGGTCTTCGTCCATGGGGTGGCTTAAGTCATGCCGCAAGTCGCCGACAAATTAGTTTGGCGTTGACCCCGAGATGTAGCAAGATCCGAATCCAGAAAGGCCCGTGACGATGAAACGAGAAAATTGCAAGGCTGGCGGGTGCGTCGTGCTGCGGAGGGCTCGGGCGACGTGCGTCTCGCCACAAAGGGTTGATCTTGATAGAGCCTTCCAGAACCATCGGCACACCGCTAGCGAACTTTCTCAGCCAGTATCGGTTTCATATTTGCTGGTGCGCCAGCCGGGCGAATTTCGGCATGTGTCTTGTCCTTCAAGGTCACGGTGAAGGCAAAACCATCGCCGACTGTGATGTGCAATGCCGCGCCTTCCAGCTTTGTCTCTTTGATCGGTGCTGGACTGCTGTCTTCGGCCGGATCAGCTCGAAGTAATTCTCCGTCATCGTTCAGCGCGATTCGAGTTGGGGTGACGGTTCCGGTTAAACCGGATCCGCTCCGAACCAGAATCATCGTGGAAAAGTTCCTTCCATCGAACATCCAATGCCAGGTACCTGCAAACTGCTCTGCCGTATTAGAGAGATCAGAGGTTGCTTTCTGACCCATCGCGTTCGCGAGCGCTGCACCCGCGCCAAACATAATACTCATAGCCAGGGCAAGTGCAACGACACTGCTCCGCGATAGCGAACGAATTTTATCGGTCAGAATCATGATTTGAGTCTCCAGGTCGTGATGATCGGAGTTACTTCGCTTCGTAATCTTGGCACGAGGAACGCACACTTCTATTCCCGACGAAGCACGGATAGTATTTCTGTTCGGGCCGCGCCCACCGCCGGAACGATACTTGCGAATAACGCAATGATCGTCATCAACGCCCACGCCAGCGAGAAGGACAATGTGTCATGAGGGCTAACTCCAACAAGCGTGCTCGCTAGTAGCTTGCTTAGAAGCAAGGCAGACCCGACTCCGACGACTCCGCCAAAGAAAATCAGCCGTGCCGCCTGCATTCCAATCAGTCGCATCAGGCTGTTGCGCGAGGCGCCGAGAGCCAGCCGAATTCCCATTTCCTGCGCGCGCTGGCTCGCCGTATAGGCGAAGACTCCAAATACACCGACTGCGGCCAGGATCACGGCGAGCACTGCAAAGCAAGCGATGAGAAACATCATCAGCTTTCTCGACGCTACAAGATCGGAGAGCCGGTCATTCATCGTTTCCAAGTCGAACAGAGGCTGTTGGTGATCGACAGCGGTAACCGCCTCGCGCATGGCAATTGAAAGCGAGCCAGGATCAGCGCTGGTGCGAAGGATCAAATCGACTTCCTCAGAAGGGATTTGGTCCATAGGCACATAGAATTCCGGCTGCACCTGCTCCAGGATTCCGTTGTGCCGGACATTCTCAGCTATCCCGACAATCGTTGACGGCAGAAATCGGAACTGGCCATTGCTCGATTGGCCGACATTGAAGTGCTTTCCCAAAGCGTCCCCCGCGAAGAATTGCTTCGCGAAGGCGAGATTCACAATAGCGACGCGAGGCGAAGTAGCCGTGTCCTGATTGTCGAAGACTCTTCCTTTCAACAAGGGCGTTCCGACCGCGCGAAAATAATCCGACGTCACGCAGATGATCGTGACGACCTTACGTAAGCCGATCGGGGGATCGGGATTGTCCTCGAACGAGACCGCACCGCCATCCACGTGTGCAAGCGGAAGAGCACTTGTCAGCGCGGCCGCTTTCACTTGGGGAAGGGCTTCCAGCCGAGGCAGCAGATCGCGGGCGAAGCCACGGTGCGTCTCTGGCGATTCATAGCGGCTGCCGGTCAGCAGTGTCTTTCCCGTGAGCACATTGTTCGCGTCAAAGCCGGACCCGTATTGGAGCACATTTAGAAAACTGTGAACCAACAATCCAGCAGCAGTCAGAAGCATGACTGCAAGGCTGATTTCGAGCACGAGAAGGGAGTGGCGAAAGAACCGCTGTTCCCGGCTCGAGGTGACACGGAGCGCAGCCGTTTGCAGAGCATTCCTCAAGTCCGTCCGCGCACCATTCACTGCAGGCGCCAGGCCCGACAGCAGAGTGGTCAAGAGAGCCAGGCCGACGGTGAAGGCAAGCACCCATCCGTTTACTTGAATTACGGTGCTCAGCTTTCGAAAAGGCAATTGGAACGACTCTCCACCATAGGAAATCGTCGGGTCGCCAGAACTCATCCCCGCCTGATGTATAAGCTCTGTTGCCAACAAGGCGATTCCAAGGCCAATCACGGCAGCAAAAAGCGACAGCATAAGGCTCTCAACCAGCGACTTGCGGATAAGCCGAAATCGCGAAGCGCCGAGCGCGCCTCGCACGGCGGTTTCGTGCTGCGACGATACAGCGCGCGCCAGTTGGAGATTGGCGACATTCGAACAAGCGATCAGCAAAACGCCGGCAACTGCCGCCAGGAGTATCCAGAGAGGCCGACGGTCATCGCCCGTCAGATGGCTCCGCAACGATTCGACCACTGCCCGCCGCCCACTGGACAGGAATTCGAATCCCGAAGGATAAGCGCGCCCCCGCTCTTCAAAAAACGTCTGCAGTTCCGCCTGCGCCTGCTTGGCGCTCACCCCGGGCCGCAGCCTTCCGATGGTGAAGATGCCCATTACCGGCCTTTCAGGGGAAACGCTTGTGTCCAGGCCAAGATCCGCGGGCACGTAAATGTCCGGCTCCAAACCGTAATTCGGAAAGCTGAAACTTGCGGGCAGAACGCCGATGATCGTTTCTGCTCTGCCGTCGATGGCTACCGACCTGCCAATCACTTTGGGATCGGCATGGAACTGACTTTGCCAAATTCGATGGCTGAGGAGGATCACCGAAGGTCCGCCTGGGCGATCCTCGTTCTCGGCAAGATTCCGGCCCAGTTGGGGAATCACTCCAAGCATGGGAATAAAATTCGCTGTTACCCCGGCGCAAACGATGCGAATCGGATTGCCCGAGCCGGTCAGGTTGCGATTCGCCCACCAGTATCCCGAGAGTTGAGAAAAGGATTTCAACGCGTGTTGCGCGGCGACGAAGTCGGGCGATATCAGCACGTCCATCTGGAACTTGGGACTCTGACCCGTGACCGAAACCAGCAGACCGGGCGTCGCGTATGGAAGAGGGCGCAGCAGCAGCGAATAAACAGCGGAGAAAATCGAAGTTGTGGCTCCGATACACAGTCCCAGCGTTATCACCGCCGTCCATGTAAACGACGGGTTGCGCCGAAGCATGCGCATCGCGTAACGCGCATCCTGCCAGAGCAACTCGATCGTCGTGCCAGCGCGGCTTTCCCTCACCGCCTGCTTGACTTGCTCCATTCCCTCCATCTCCGCCAACGCACTGCGACGAGCCTCGGTCAAAGACATTCCGGCATCGATCTTCTCTTGGGCGGCAGCCTCAACGTACTCACGGATCTCTTCGTCAAGGTCCGACTCGAGCGTGCGCTTGTGGAGGAGATTCGAAGCGGCCATTTTGATCCGCCGCCAGATTCCCATACTCATCTCCTATGTTGCGTTCAGAGCATTCCCGATGGCCCGCGCGATGGTTTCCCATTCTTTTGTCTCGACACCAAGTTGACGCTCGCCCGCTTTTGTCCGACGGTAAAACTTGGCCCGCCGGTTGTTTTCAGACTCACCCCAAAAGGAGGTTAACCATCCGGCCTCTTCCATGCGATGAAGGGCGGGGAAAAGCGAGCCGGGCTTGACCTGAAATGTTCCTTGCGTAATCTGTTCGATTCGGCGCGCAATCCCCAGACCGTGGAATTCCCCGTCACCAAGCGCTTTGAGAATCAGAAGATCGAGAGTTCCCTGGAGGAGGTTTGTCTGGGTCTGTTCCATCGGTTTTCCTATCGAACCTCTGTAGGAGTGTTGCTCGGCGACATACAGAATGTCAATAGGAGTGAGTCGCAGAAAATTCTCTTTAGAGGGACGCGGCAAGGCGCTGACGTCTCGTAAACCACTGAAAATGGATTTCCTGCGCCCGAACATGGGTAGGGCGCAGAAAAACTGAGAGCCGAGAGCTATGAGTTTAGGGCTGGGGAATTAGTGGTCGTACTCGGCCACAAGTTCCTTGTAACTGGCATTGACCGCGTGGCACTGTCCCTGCGCGTGACCGAATTCGTTCTCTGTGACATCCATGATGAATCCGGAGATTGGACCCACCGTAGCATTCGTCCCAGCGCTCGAGCCCGGCTTATATTGGCGCTCCTGGTCGTCCGCTTCCCAGCGCAGACCTAGTTCCAGGCATGCCTGCCTGCGTTGTTCCGCATAGCTCACAAGCCGTTTCATCTGGTGCTCTTCCACACCGCAACGAAAAGCGAATCCGCTGTCGCTGACCAGCAAAATAGCTGCCGCACACAGCGCCGCCACTTCAGCAAACTTCCAGGTTCTACTTAGAAATCGCAAAGGATCGGTACCACCACTGCATAGGAATTTGGGGTTGTCGTGTGCCCCCAGTATAGCCAAATTTCCGTTTTTTCAAGTGACGAACCACACTCGAAATTCGCTCGACACATTCCCGAAGTCACTCAGCAGTCATCATCAAACCTGTGCGACAATCGTTTCACCGGACCGTCCCCGTCCTTGGCGAGGTCACCATGCGATCTTCAGCCGAACGCTCTCGATTCCTTTATCGCGCGCTCATCATCTCTGTCGCCGTGCATGGCGCGTTCTTCACTTCGGTGTTTCTGTTTGGAACTCGGTTATTCATTCGGGTCATCCCCCCCGTCAAGACCCAGTCCGTCGCGCAACTCACCTTCTCCGGCGGTTCCCACGCCATTCGGATTGAGTTGCCCATCGACCAGTTCGCAGCTCACACCCGCGAGCCCGCTAAAAACGCTCCTGCCGCCAAGAAGACTGACATTCCCATGCAGGTCCCCGCCCTCAAGAAGTCAGGCGGCGGCTCCACGCGTGCACCTCACCACGGCGACGGCTCATCCACCGCCGTCACCGGCAATGGTAGCGACGCCCAGGACATCCACCCCGCGTTCCCCATCTTCTCCCCCCACCCCCCCGTCACGGACCGCACCCTCCTCCCCTCCTCCGAACAGAAAATCGTAGTCGATGTCAGCGTCGACGCATTCGGGCAAGTTATCAGCGAGAATCTCGTCAAAGGGATGGGAACCAGGTTGGACAAGATTGTCTTGGAGACCGTCAAGACCTGGCGTTTTCAGCCCGCGACCTTGAATGGCAAACCGGTGGCAACCGAGGCCGAGCTGATCTTCCCGTTCAACCAGGACTATCCCATCACAAGCTCCTAAACGGCCGCACATCTTGATTTTTGTCGTAAGTGTCACCTCTTGTTCCGGCCGGTAGCATCAAACTTACTATGCATATCGGGATTTCCGGCGGTTGCAGTAAGATAGCCGCAACCCGGAACCTGCCGGGATTCCTTCCCCCAAGCGCGTGGGTTTTCAACCCAGAGGAGTGTATGGAAAGAGGCAAGAAGGAGAAGCATACAACCGACCATTTAA
Organism: uncultured Acidobacteriaceae bacterium; assembly: GCA_963838295.1. Lineage (GTDB taxonomy): Bacteria > Acidobacteriota > Terriglobia > Terriglobales > Acidobacteriaceae > Telmatobacter. The sequence goes on along the minus strand of CAWIQS010000011.1, from coordinate 517,875 downwards.
GAGGCGTTCTGCGGGGTGAGGCCTTCGAAAGCGATTGCACAGTGGCACTGGTAACCAAACTTGATCATGGCAAACCCACCGTTGCTGTCTGGACCAGCCTTCGAATCACCGCGGCATCGCAGACACCGCCCGACGGAACCTATCGGCTCGAGGTTCACGGGCGAACCTTCGACGTGCAGCGGGTTGGAGGCAAGTGGCCAACACTAAACTTGTAGACGGCTGATATTCTCTATTGCATCGATCCGCACATCCGGCGGAATATAGTTCCTTCCCCCTTGGAGTAGCCTGCCTCACAACGCCCCGCGGGAGGTCGCCGATGCTCCATATGCGCCACGTCGCCTTGGGACTTCTGACGCTTCTGTTTCTCAATTCTGGCCCCAAAATATCGTCGCAGCAACGAAAATGGGAAGAACTCAGGGCCCGCGTCGAAGAACTATTCCAAAATGGCGACTACGCTGCGGCCATTCCAGTTGCAAAAGAAGACCTTCGCGTGGCTGAAGCAACGTTCGGCGTAACCGATCCAAATGTTGCAACCGCGCTGAACAATCTGGGATTGCTTTACGAGAAACAGAGCCAGTTTTCAGATGCCGAGCCATTATTCCAGCGTGCACTGACCATCCGGACAAAAGTGCTCGGGCCCGATGATCCGCAGGTTGCGCGGTCCATGAGCATGCTGGCACAGGTGCTCGAGGCTGAAGCAAAATATGATGACGCCGAGAAGCTGTATGAACGCGCCTACATCATCGATAAGCAGGCACTGGGAATAGACAACCCCGATGTTGCCACGATCCTCACCAATCTCGGCAATCTTTTAAGCGAAGAAGCGAGATATGCAGACGCGGAGCCCTTTCTGCAACTCGCTCTCTCTATCGACGAGAAAGCTCTCACGCCTGATGATCCAGATATCGCTGCTGACTTGAACAATCTCGCCGAACTCTATGACGCCGAGGGTCGGTATGCGACCGAAGAGCCGCTGCTCGTGCGCGCACTTGCAATCAATGAGAAAGCATATGGTCCCGACCATCCCTACGTTGCCAAAGCATTGAACAACCTGGCTGAGGACTATGAAGAGGAAGGAAACTACGTACAGGCGGAACCGCTCCTGCTTCGGAGCCTCGCGATCAAGGAGAAGAAATTTGGTCCCCACAACCCCGAGGTTGCTGAAGCGCTGAACAACCTGGGCGAATTTCGTATCGCGCAAGGGCGGTACGCGGAAGCAGAGCAGATACTGAAGAGAGCTCGTGAGATCGATGTACAAGCTCTCGGGCCTGACCATCCCGGCGTCGCCATTGATCTGAACAATCTCGCCAACTTATACCAATCGCTTGGTAAGTTCGGTCTTGCCGAGCCATTGTTTCAACGAAGTCTGACAATTCGCGAAAAGGCCGACGGTCCAGAACATCCGGATGTCGCGACCGCGCTGAACAATCTTGGCAATTTGTACGCACAAGAGGGTCGCTATAAGGATGCTCGGCCGCTGTTGATGCGCGCCCTCGCGATCGACCGCAAGATGCTGCCACCCTATGCGCCCGAGATCGCTACGGACCTCAATAACCTCGCGGAAGTTTCTGAGAGCCAGGGCGACTACGTCGATGCCGAAGAGGGATTCAAGCTCGCGCTCGAGATCACGGAGAAAGCGTATGGTCTCGAGCATCCTGTTGTTTCGACGGCACTGAATAACCTTGCCTTAGCCGAGGTCGATCAGAACAAATACACCGAAGCGGAACCGCTCTATAGGCGCAGTCTGACTATCGATGAGAAAGTGCTCGGATCTGAACATCCAGACCTGGCGCGAACCCTGAACAATCTTGGATCGCTGCTCGATGATGAAGGCAAATATGCCGATGCTGAGCCACTGTTTGATCGCGCGTTGAAGATTGATGACAAAGTGCTTGGCTCCGACCATCCCGATAACATCCTCACACTGAGTAATTTCGCAGAGCTATACGAACACCAAGGCAAGTCTGACAAAGCGGAACCGCTATTTGAGCGAGCTCTCAATATCCTGTTCCAGCAATTCGAATACAACTTCACCTTCATGACCGAGAAGCAGAGATTGGAGTTTCTCGGTTCGGTTGACTATTACTTTCCAACCTACTTCAGCTTTGTATATCGCAATCACGATAAGGACCCGAAGCTTGCAGGCAACATGTATGATCTCTTGCTCTGGGAAAAAGGATTCATTGCCGGCAGTATCACAGACATGCGACACAGAATCGAAGCGGCCGGAGACAAAGAAGCTCTGAAGATGCTCGAAGATCTGGGTTCGAAACGGACAGAGATCGCGGCGCTGCTGAATTCAAAGCCATCAGATCGCAATCTCTGGCGCAAGCAGATCGATCAATTAAGAACTGAAGCCGACGAATTGGAGAAGCGTTTGGTCGAACGGTCCGCAGCCTTCGCAGAGAAGACGAAGCTGGACCGGGCTACATGGCAGCAGGTGCGTGATGCGCTGGCACCCGGCGAGGCCGCTGTCGAATTTGCGCGCTTTCGCTATTTTGACAAGGATTGGACGCCGAAATCGTATTACGTGGCGCTCGTCGTTACGAGCGAGACGAAAGACGCGCCGCAATACATCGTGCTGGGTGACGATAAGCAGCTCGAAAGTGATGTCCTTACACACTTTCGTCAGCAGCTTCAGACGCGCGGACTAGCTGCGGAAGAGGAAGATGTGATGCCGGGTGCAAATGCGTGGGATCTGGTCTGGAAGCCGCTTGAAACTGCGCTCGCCGGTACCAAGCGTGTTTATGTCTCGCTCGACGGCGCGCTGAACGAAGTCCCTCTGGGGATCATCGCTGCGCCCGATGGAAACGTGGCGATGGAGAAATACGATCTCCGGATTCTTTCGAGCACGAAAGATATTTTGCGCAATGCAGCTCCTGTGCTCGGGAATAGAACGGCATTGCTTCTGGGCGATCCTGAATTCAACCTGAACGACGAGCAGGAATCGGCAGCAATGAAGAAGCTCGTGCTGAAGTCGAGCAGCACACAGTCCGGTGTTGAGTTGACATCCCAGTTGAGCACCTCGCCGAGCACGGCAAGCGCGAGGGAACTTCCGCGCTTGCCGGGAACAGGCGCGGAAGTCGCCACGATTGCAGGCCTCATGAACGCGAAGGGCTGGAAGACCAGTCTTTATACCCGGGACGCCGCTCTAAAGGTGGTGGTGCAGCAAGCGGAGAGCCCGGTTGTTGTCCATTTGGCAACGCACGGGTTTTTCCTGCCCGATCAGCCAAACAAAGTCAGCAGAGGTGACTCCGTTCAGAATCGTAACGCTGTGATCGAGGATCCGATGCTGCGCTCCGGGCTGTACTTTGCGGGTGCGGATCGCACACTTTCCGGCACCCCAACTGCCGTCGGGTTAGACAACGGCATCCTCACCGCAATGGAAGCTGCCAATCTGAATCTGAGCGGTACGGAACTCGTGGTACTCAGCGCATGCAATACGGGGCAGGGCGACTTGAGGGCGGGTGAGGGCGTATTCGGCCTGAGGCGTGCACTGCAGGAAGCAGGCGCGAGGGCGGTGCTCATGTCGATGTGGTCGGTGCCGGACAAGGAGACCACGGAACTGATGCAACGCTTCTACGCTAAATGGCTTGCGGGTACAGAGATGCACGAGGCTCTGAAGCAGGCGCAGTTGGAGATTCGTGAAGAGGTCAAGCGCGAGCACGGCGGTCACGATCTGCCGTATTATTGGGGCGCTTTCGTTTTGGTAGGCCGCTGACGACTACGTTTGCGCACCGTCATCGTCAGTTGGATTCCATAGAACTCGGGTATGATTCCATTCTCGGCAGTAGTCAAATTCGTTAAGCCTGAAGAAGATGTCCAGAATGAACTCCTGAGTTCATCAACCGGAGGCGTGCGCATGAAGTGTTGTCTCGTTTGGCCACTCGCAGCGCTTTGTGCGAGCGTCGCGGTCGCGCAGGGTGTACCCGTTTTTCTCCCGGCGAGTCCGTCGACAGTTGCGTGGGGCTACTACTGGTCGAAAGCCAAGCCAGTTCTGACCGTCCACTCCGGCGATACCGTCCGCATTCAAACCCTTTCCACATGTGGGCCGACTGAGCGGCTCGAAGCCAGTGGAGTGGCAGCGAAGGACATTCCCGCCTACAACGCAACGATCTACGACCAGGTGAAAGACCGCGGCCCCGGTGGACATATCCTTACCGGGCCTGTTGCAGTCGCCGACGCCGAGCCTGGCGATGTACTGGAAGTCCAGATCGAAAAGATTGACATCGACGTGCCTTTTGCATGCAACGGGTTCTCGGTGGGACGGGGATTCCTGCCCAACGATTTCCCCTATGGACGCCGCAAAATCATTCCCCTCGATCGCGAAAAGATGCTTGCACATTTCGGCCCAGGCGTTGAGATTCCATTGCATCCGTTTTTTGGAAGCATGGGTGTAGCTCCTCCGGAATCGGCCGGGAGATATGACAGCGCTCCGCCGTGGATGCACGCCGGCAACATTGACAACAAGGAACTCATAGCAGGCACGACGCTATTCATCCCTGTTCATGCGCCTGGGGCACTCTTTGAGGTTGGCGACGGTCATGCGGGTCAGGGTAATGGCGAGGTCGATATCACCGCGATGGAGACGTTCCTGACGGGGACCTTCCGATTCATCGTGCACAAGGATCAGCATTTGCTATGGCCTCGTGCCGAAACTCCGACCAGCTATATCAGCATGGGCTTCAGTCCCGATCTGAAGACGGCGACCGAAATGGCGGTCCGCAACATGATCGATTTTCTGGTGGCAGAAAAGCACTTGTCGCGCGACGACGCCTACATGCTTACCAGCGTAGCCGTCGATGTGGACATTACCCAGCTAGTGGATGGCAATGTGGGCGTACATGCAATTTGTCCGAAAGGAATCTTTGTTGATTCCAGATAAAATGAAAAATCCTTGAACGTGGAAATCCTCCGGTATAGCCAAGTGCCTCCGGCCCGGTAGAATCAGCCTATATGGATATTGTTGAGACCAACCCTGCCGGCGAGGAGACCATCCTCGAGGGCACAAGGTTTGTGCGGGCATGCCTGCGCAAACCCGTAGATCGCACGCCCGTGTGGTTTTTACGCCAGGCGGGGCGCTATATGCAGGAGTATCGCGACGTTCGCAAACACCACACGCTGGTCGAGATTTGCAAACTGCCTGAACTCGCCGCCGAAGTGACCATCACTGCTGCCGAAAAGCTTGGTGTCGACGCGGCCATTATTTTTGCCGATTTGCTGCTGCCGCTCGAGCCAATGGGCTTGCCATTCGAATTCCAGGCTGGAGAAGGCCCTGTGGTTCATCACCCAGTCCGCACAGCTGAAAACGTAAAGGCTCTGCGCACGGATCGCGCAGCCGACCTTGCTTACGTAGCGCGCGCGATCGAAAAAGTAGCCGCGCATTTCGGCGACCGGCTCGGTGTAATAGGCTTTTGCGGAGCTCCGTATACGCTGGCCAGCTACATGATCGAGGGGGGCGGCTCGCGGAATTACATTCACACCAAGAAGATGATGTACGGCGATACCACTGCGTGGCGCACCCTCTTGGACAAGCTTGTTGTCGTACTGACAGAGTATTGCCGGCTGCAGGTGCAGGCGGGCGCCGATGTCATCCAGATTTTCGATAGCTGGGTTGGTTCCCTTTCCTTGCAGGACTATCGCGATTACGCCTTCGAGGCATCGAAGCGGCTGGTTCGCGCGGTGCAGGGGATGGGCGTTCCGGTGATCTATTTCGGTGTTGAGACGGCGGGACTGCTGTCGCAGATGGCGGCCACCGGCGCCGATGTCATTGGCCTTGACTGGCGGCAGCCGCTTGATCTTGGCTGGCGTGAAGTCGGGCCCGCGCATGCTGTGCAGGGAAATCTGGATCCAATCACTCTGTTTGCGCCGATCGAGGTTCTCGAGCTTCGGGTGAAGGAGATTCTCCGCGCCGCGGCGGGACGGCCCGGGCACATCTTCAACCTTGGGCACGGGATCGTTCCGGAGACGCCCGTCGAAAACGTGCAGGCCGTGGTACGCATGGTGCGCGAGTTCCGGTTGGAGAAGCAGGATGCCTAAGCAAGCAGTCCTGCTCCTCGCTCACGGCACGCCGGAGACGATAGAAGAGATCCCGGACTACCTCCGCAACGTGGTCAGCGGGCGACCGCTTCCAGAGCATGTCATCGAAGAGATCAAGCACAGGTATTCGCTGATCGGTCGCAGCCCGCTTACAGAGATCACCGCGGCACAGGGGCGGCTTGTCGAAGCCCAGCTGGTTGCAGAGGGTATCGATGCGCAGGTCTATGTTGGCATGCGGAACTGGAAGCCTTACATCCCAGACGTGGTTCGCAAGATGCGCCTCGACGGCGTGACAGAGACCGCTGTCATCTGCCTTGCACCGCAGAACTCGCGGACCAGCGTGGGCCTTTACAAGCGAGCAGTTCAGGCTGAGGCCGGCGCGCTGAAAGTTGATTTCACCGAGGCGTGGGCGCAGGATCCACTGCTTGCTGATGCGTTCGCCGAACGGTTGCAGGCTGCCCAGGCGCGCATGATTCAGGAAACTGGCGCGCCAGTGCCCGTGCTTTTTACGGCGCACAGCGTGCCTACCAGAACGGTGGAAGCAACACCGGCGGCCGAGGGACAGCCGAGGCTGTGGCCGGGCGAGGGTGCCGATCCTTACGCGTATGAGGCCAGGCGAACCGCTGAACTTGTTGCGGAGCGCGTTCCTGAAATTCCGAAGTGGTGGTTCGCCTTTCAAAGTCAGGGCGCGAGCGGTGGTCCGTGGATCGGGCCTACGGTTGAAGAGACGCTTACTGCTATCGCAGGCGAAGGCGTGAAGACGCTCCTGCTGCAGCCGATTGGTTTTCTGTGCGACCACGTCGAGATTCTGTACGACGTCGATATCGCGTTCAGGCAGTATGCGGCGAAGCTGGGCATTCGCCTGGAGCGGCCAGAATCACTGAATGCCTCGCCTACGCTGGCACGCGCAATCGCGGGGCTTGCAAAACATGGGCTCAGTCGGTTAGAAGAGTAAGGAATTCCAGATAGCCAAAACTGAGCAGTAGTTTTTAAACCGTCAGGGCTTCGTCCCCTCGAATGCCTTCCCGCGCCAATGACTGCTGTGCCATGCGATGAAGGTCAGTCGATGTCAAGCGACCAGTCTTATCCGAATGAAATGGGTTCTTCGTGTGAGCGGTGCCTGGACTGTGGAAGGTCAGAGATGCGGCGTATCCATCGCGCAGGTTTTCTGCAACTGCACGTTCTGCCTCTGTTTGGGTACTATCCATGGGAGTGCCCGATCTGCAGAAAGCCACGGCTCATCCGGAATCGCGGGCGTCGCGCAAGGCGACCGGAAACGGCCAGTTCGCTGTAACTCAATACAGCCCCCCGCCTGTGAGCTATCCGGGCCGTCAAGGGTTTCGGGGGGTATTATCCCGTCTCTGTAGAGAAAGTACTTCGTTTCAGTCGGTTACGGGACACGCCTGCCGGCAAATTTCTCTCGGAAAAGAACTTAGCCGTAGATCCCTCTCAACAAAAGGCTTAGGCCCAGGTCCGTTTCACAGTTTCACAGTTTCACAACGCCGATTCTTGATTCGAACGGATATTTCGGCTATGCGATTGGTATGAATTAGTTTCGTTTTTAAATCGTGGCTCATTTTGGTCGGTTTTGGCACATTTTGGCCGTATTTTTAGCTATGGAAACTTCGAAGCTGTGAGGGCGGCGCATTGTGTGAGAGCGTCGCTTCTTCCACGATCCCATCACAGGTTCATTGTGCGCCAAAGTGCGGAAATTACCTGCAAATCCGGCGAGATTTTTCTTTCGTTTGTTTTGTTGGGTTTGGGTTGTGAATGCTGAGGGGGAGGGCTGGACAACGTCAGGATGAACCCCTTCCGCGGCCGCGGTGCCCTTTCACGGCAGGGATGGTAGGGGTACAGTTTTTCCAAGTCCCAAAGGTGGGATTTTCACTCTTCGGACCGGAGACCTGCCAAAAGGGTTTCGGGAAGCGGAGTAGCCTCGATTCCTGCGCGAGTTTGCATCGGAAGGATCCGGGACACCGGCCCCAGTGACAATTCCGATAAGGCGACATTCTGTTACTAATCTGCCGTCGACGAGTGATTTGGCGATAAATCACTCGTCGGCAGATGTCAAAGTTCGGCCACTGAGCCATCGCATAACACCTTCGAGTTCCGGAACCTCGGTTAAGCACTGTCAGACCGGATGCGATCTCGTTTGAGGATCCGCTGTAGCTTGGTTTCGAATTTGAGCGTCACTACGAAGGCCAAGTAGACAATCTACCTCCATGGGGAGTAGAGTGTCTACGTCTATGAGCGAAAGGGACCAGTATAAGAATCGGATTGAGCTGTTGCAGGGAACACTCGACATGCTCATTCTTCAAACGCTGCAATGGGGGCCGCAGCATGGATATGGCATAGTCCAGGCTTTACGTTTGCGATCCGGAGACGTGCTTCAGGTGGAGACCGGATCACTGTATCCGGCTCTCCATCGATTGGAGCGTCAGAGCTGGGTGCAGTCTGAATGGAAGCAGTCAGAGAGCAAGCAAAAAGCACGATACTACCGAATCACGGCCAAGGGGAAAAAGCAGTTGGCTTCGGATCTGGGCCGATGGGAGCGAATTGTCGAAGCGATTGGGTCGGTGATGTACGTCAAGCCGGAGGAGAGTGAGTCATGAAGTGGTTTCCGAGCTTCGGTTTTCAGCGGCGCAAGCGCGAATTGCAGGAAGAGATTGATGCGCACCTGCAGATGGCGATTGCAGATCGAGTGGCGCGAGGCGAGACGGCAGAGGCGGCGCGACAAGCGGCGGCGCGGGAATTTGGAAACATTCCTCTGGTGCAAGATGTGACGCGCGACATGTGGGGCCAGGCGTGGCTTGAACAACTAGGCCGGGATTTCCGTTACGCGTTACGGCAACTGCGCAAGAGCCCTGGCTTTACGATCACCGCGACGGCGATGCTGGCCGTAGCTATCTGCGCCAACAGCACCGTCTTCAGTTGGATTGACGGCACAATGTTGCGTCCGATTCCTGGCGCGAGAGATACGGGCGACCTTGTGAGCCTGCAGCGGGGAGAACGGAACTTCTCTCCTACTCCGCCCTTCTCGTATCTCGACTATCGCGATCTGCGCGAGCAGAATCATACCTTCACCGGAATACTTGCCTATCATCACGATTGGATCACGCTGACTGGCGGCGCACAGCCGGAGCGCGTCTTCATAGCGAACGTGACGGCGAACTATTTCGATGTGCTCGGCATCAAGCCGGTGCTGGGACGATTCTTTCTGGCTGAAGAAGAGACGCGTCCAGATGCGGTTCCCAACGTGATCTTGAGTTACTCGCTCTGGAAGGCGCGCTATGCCGCAGACCCGGCAATTGTGGGCAAATCGATCGAGATCGCCCGGCATCCTGTGACGGTGATCGGTGTGGCGCCGGAGGGGTTTGTGGGAGCAATGCCCGGGCTGCGTGACGATCTGTGGGTAACGCTAGATCCCCTCGGGACGGATGTGTGGCGGATCACGCATCGCAGTGGTGGTGCGGTTTGGCTGAACGTAATAGGAAGATTGCGGCCCGGAGTGAGCCGTGGCCAGGCGGCCCAGGATCTCGACACCCTGATGCACCATATTGTCGCGGCGTTTCCGGACGATCATCTCGGCGAGAACCGGATCACTCTGGATCCCATGTGGCGCTCGCCATTCGGCGCCAACGGATTCATGGCGGCGACGCTGCCCATCTTGCTGGCCTTCGCCGCTGTGGTGCTGTTGCTGACCAGCGCGAACGTGGCAACGCTCACGCTGGTGCGGTTTGTATCCCGGCGACGTGAGCTTGCGATCCGGCAGTCGCTCGGGGCGAATCGCATGCAACTGGTGCGGCAGATGGTGCTGGAGGGCGTGGTGCTTTCCATCGTCGCAGGAGCCGTGGCCCTCGCGTTGACAACGTGGACATCGAAGACATTCGCATGGTTCTTTCGGGCAAGCTCGAGTCCTACCACCCTGAACGGGAGCATGGACCACAAGGTGGTGATCGGGATTGCTGTATCGAGCCTGTTGGTCGGCATGCTCTGCGGCGCGCTCCCGGCCTGGCGTTCGTCGCATGCGCCTGCAGTTGAGGTACTCAAGGCAGAGTCTGCAAGTATCTCTGGCGGCTCACGCAACCGGAGATTGCTCAGCGGGCTGGTGGTGGCGCAGATCGCGCTTTCACTTCCTCTGCTATTGTGCTCCGGGCTATTTCTGCGAACGCTGCGGAATCTCGCCGGCGCGAATCCCGGATTTGAGCAGGACCACATTCTAACCGCGACCGTGGGGCTGAATATCGCCGGCTACAGCAACGACGAGCAACAGGTGATCCGTCACAAGATACTTGATCGCGTGTCGGCATTGCCCGGTGTGAAGGCTGCGTCTTTTACTGACTGGATTCCGATGAGCCTGAGCCACAAGGGCGAGGATGCGTATCCGGAAGGGTATGTGCCGCACCCTCATGAATCTTTGCAGGTGTACCACGCCGAGGTGTCCCCGCGGTATTTCGAATCCCTTCATATACCCATTTTGGAAGGACGCGAGTTTACACCGGATGACGATGAAAAGGCCCCGAGGGTACTCATCGTGGATCAGGCGGCGGCGAGGCGCTACTGGCCAGGACAGGATCCGCTGGGAAAGAAGCTCAGGATATGGGGCCGCCTTTTCACGGTTGTAGGCATCGCGAGAAATTCGACACATATGTTAGTGAATGAGGCCCGGGAGCCTATGGTGTATATGAGCTTTTTCCAGCAAGGGTACGAGACGATCGTGCAGGTGGAATCCGAGGGAAATCCGGCCGACTTGGGGCCGGCGGTGGAAAACGCCATCCACACAATCGATACGCGGCTGCCGGTTTTCGACGTGCGCCCCATGCGAGAGACCACCCAGTTGGCGAGCAGCTTCGCCGTCATACAGAGCACCCTGGCGGGAATGTTCGCGCTGATTGGGCTGGTTCTTGCAGTAACGGGGATCTACGGAGTCGTAGCCTATCGAACCCAAATGCGCGCCCACGAGATCGGAATACGAATGGCGTTAGGTGCTTCACGTGTGGACGTGCTGCGGCTCGTGCTGTTGCAGGGATTGTGGCTCACAGGCATTGGGCTGGCGCTGGGATTGGCGTTTGCATTGGGACTGACACGTTTCATCGCCCGGCTGTTGTACGGAATCGGCGCCAACGATCCGGTCACCATCGTTTCCGTCGTCATGCTCCTGGGAGCAATGTCGTTGCTAGCATGCTACCTTCCCGCACATCGAGCGATGCGCCGGAACCCTGTGACTGCGATTCGCGAACTGTAAGCTGCATTTCAAACTCGCCGCGAATTTGAGCGTCGATTGGGACGAATAGGAATTGGGTCGGCGGCTACTGGCGGAACATTTGCTTCGCGATGAAGAAGACATTCGCGGGGCGTTCGGCAAGGCGGCGCATAAAGTAGGGATACCATTCGCGGCCGAAGGGAATATAGACGCGGACGTTGTACCCCTCCGCGACCAACTTGCGCTGTAGATCGCGCCGCACACCGAAGAGCATTTGAAATTCGAACCGGCTGCGATCAATGTTGCGCTGCGCAGCAAATGCCTTTGCCGCTGCAATCATGTTTTCGTCGTGGGTGGCGAGACCGTGATAGATGGGGCTTTGCAGCAGCATATTGGCGAGCTTGATGTAGTTGGCGTCGACGTCGGATTTTTTGGGGAATGCAACCTCGGCTGGCTCCTTGTAGGCGCCCTTGCAGAGGCGGACGCGGATGCCGTCGGCGATGAGTTGCTCGATGTCGGCCTGCGAGCGGTAGAGATACGACTGGATCACGATGCCGATGGAGCCGCGCAGCTCGGGCAGGGCGTTGATGCGGCGGACAATGTCGAGTGTGACCTGGGTGACGGGCGTGTCTTCCATGTCGATGCGGAGGAAGTTGCCGGTGGCGTGGGCATGCTGCGCGAGGCTCGTAGCGATGGCTTCGGCGAGGGCGGGATCGAGTGCGAGGCCCATCTGGGTGAGCTTGACGCTGATGTTGGAGTCGAGTTTGCGGGCAGCGATCTGATCGAGAAGCTGGTGGTAAATGTCGGCGGCCTTGTGAGCCTCTTCTGCAGTGGAGACGCTTTCGCCGAGCGAATCGAGCGTTACATGCATGCCCTGCTGGTTGACCTGGGCGCAGACGCGAAGGGCGTCTTCGATTTCAAGGCCGGCGACGAAACGCGAGCTTAGCTTGCCGCCGATGGCGGAGTGCTCGGCAAATTTTCGGAGAGTGCGATTGTGGGAGAGCGCAATAAACGCGGAACGGAGTACGGGCATCAGTTAACCTTGCCGGGCGATGATCCTAGGAAGAAGGTATTCGCGCTGGACAGTACAGTTTCGCACAGCCGGGCAGCAGTGCGGAGCCGCGATGCGAAACGATGTGGGATGTATTCGCATAATCTAAAGAGGCTGCGGATGGTTGGCGGCAGGGCTTGCTTTTGATTGATGAGTGGAGGTCTCATGCGTGTATTCCTCATTGTAGTTTGTGCGGCGTGGGCAGCTGCTGGAGCCAGTGCGATTGCGCTGGCACAGGCGCAGGTGCCGGAAATGCCGACGACCGCGGGTGAGACGCTGAGCGGAAAAAAGATCGTGCTGGCGGAGGCAGTGCGCGGGCATAGGACGGTACTGGTAGCGGGGTTCAGCCATGATGGCGGTATCGCATGCGGCGACTGGATGAAGGCGATTCGCGGCGATGCGGCGCTGGCCGGTCTGGATGTGTACGAGATCGCCATGCTCGAGGGCGCACCGGGAATCTTGCGGGGCATGATCAAGAGCGGCATGCGCAAAGGCATGCCGAGCGCTGAGCAGCAGCGCAGCGTGGTGCTGACGCAGGATGACAAGTTATGGCAGAAATACTTTGATGTGTCGAACGCGCAGGAACCGCAGGTAATGCTGCTGGATGCGCAGGGGAATGTGGTGTGGCATGGGCATGGCGCGGCGAGTGCGGTCGAGGCGGAGTTGAGGAACGCTGTGGGTGCGCATTGATCGACGCTTGATGCGGCGAAGTTTGGCGATGGGCTGTGGGATGTTGATTAAGTATATTTCCGAGTTGACGGTCACTCAACCGAAACTCAATCTCAGGTACGGAGTGCATTGGGCGAAATATTGCGAACTGAATTAGTAGCACCACGACCAAAATTCATCCTGCTGATCTCTGTGTTTGCAAACTGGCGTTCGCGTCGGCGGGCATCTGGTTTGAATCGGGATAGCACCGGCGTTCCAGATAATCAAACTTAGTCGTCGCCAGACTGAAAATCCGAGACCGAGTGCTGCACCGGTAAGTGCCTTGAATCTCCTTTTTGCCGTCCGTAAGCTCCATGTGAGGCTTCTGATTGACGGCGTTCCTTTATTAAGCACGCAGGCGTGGGCGACTGTGGTTAGCCTGATTGTCAACCACCATTCGACTCCCATCCGTCGCACAAACTCAACGCGCCCGAAGGGACTTCTAGGTTTCGCTTTTGTAGAATTGTTGATGCTGCCTGTACGATAGCCAAGTTCATACAATTCCACCACGGTTTCACCGAACCCGTTGCAACTTTGTAAACCCCAAATCCCCATTATCGAGTTTCTGCCTTAGGAACGCCTTCGCACAGTGGGGTGAAAATCTCACTGAAGTGCCCATATTGTGACCCTGCATCATGGATATAAAAGCTGCCGCCCTCGGTCTTGATCGAGGGCTCGAGCACTACACCGTGATGCAATCTGGTCAGTGGGTTGCAACGACGCATTTCTTCGTTAAGACGGACGGTTTCGTTCAGTATGAGGAGAACTACATCTGTACTGTGCGTTGTGAGCTTCGACCAGAAGCGGTCTCCACTTCGGCGTGGGATGTAGAGGCGGGCCCCAACACGCGGAACGTTCCGACGTTCGGTGCATTGTGCAAGAGCCCAGCCGAGAAAGGCATTTTCCCCAATCCATGGACCGGGGATGTAATAGAAGTTGCAGATGCCGGTTGTGCTCGGTTTTGGATCGAGTTGGAGTTCGGGAAGTTCATCTACCCTAAAGTCACCGACAATCTTGAGATCATGAGTCCCGCAGTTGTTTTAGGGGCTGAGAAATGCTTCCGCACAAAGTTCGCCCAAGGCTGCCGATTCTGGTAAGTCTTATCTGGCACGCAACGTTTTGTGGTCGTTTCTCTGCCGCGCAAGCTGTTTTTCGAGGCATATCCTTGCAGGTCCAGCGAAAGAATTATCTCTCCATTGCTGAGTTGCGGTCGAGTCGTGGGCCAACTGGACGTAACATTTTCGTCAACGCACTTTGTGGGCGACTGAATTGGTCGTACTTTCAGCGTTGAAATTCCTGCAAACTTTTTGTGGAAAACCGCAAATTTGGGAGGGGGGGTGGGGGTGTCCCTTTCCGCCTCTTGGTCTGCAGGGAGAACATTTTGTGCTCCAGATGATTGTGCCTGAAATGATGCAAATGACCTGCAAAACTCCGCTGGGAATTTTATGTTTGGAATGTGCAGGTTGGAGTGCTGGGCGGCGATGGGGTACTTGACAGCGTTTTGGGGTGCACCGCTTGGGTGAAACAGTTTGCCGTTTGCAAAACAGCGTTCCCCTCCCGGGCGAACGCTCAGGCCAGGAAGCGGAGCTGGAGCGCGGAGATGTAGTCCTCGGGCGCCATCGGCTGACTGCCGGCATGCATACCGAGCATTTCGCCGGCGGACTCGAGGGTGTGGTCATCGACATCGGGCTGGCGCAAGCGCTCGAGGAGAAGTGGCAGCGCGCGCTGGTCACGGCGTTGCGCGAGCCCGGCCAAAGCTTCCTCGACCACGTCAGCGGACGAGTCATTGAGACGCTCTGCAAAGGCGTCGCGGATTTCGGGCGTGTCCATTGCACCCAGGGAGCCGAGAGCGAATGTCGCCCAATCACGCACGTCCTCGTCTGGGTCGCGCATGAGTTCGAGCAGCACGACAACCAGGGCGGGGTCGTTGGCAAAGCTGCCGGAGGCGCAGGCAACTGCGAAACGTATCTCGGCTTCGGGATGAGTGCTGTGGCGCACGAGAAGCGGAACGGCGCGCGGATCGCCGATGTGGCCGAGGGCTTGAATCGCAGAGGAGAGGGGCTGTATGTGCTTTTCGCTTTCTGCCAGCGCCGCGACTTCATAGAACGACTCTTCGGGGAAATTGTTTTCGGGATGATCCGCAGTCTTGCCCAGTTGAGCGAGAACGTCGGCGCCGCGAGCGCGCTTCAATGGCTCATCGGAGCGGCACCAGGACGCGGCAGTTTCGAGCACTTCGCGCGAACCGACGCGGCGCAGCGCATGCACAGCGTGCCAGGGCGCTTCGTCGTCGTATTCGCCTTTGAGTGTCTCCCCGAAGAGTTCTTCAATCTGCATGACAGAAGGTTAGCATCGCGGATGAAACGGAAATAGCGCGTTCTTCGGGCGCAGTTTTTGTGGCACTGACGAAAAAAGGCAACCGCAGATCCTTCGGCTTCGCTCAGGATGACAGTGCTCAAAAGAGTGGTTCGTCGTTTGCTCGCGACGAATCCGTCGATCCGTGCTGGGCTCTCTCCGCATCCTTACTCGACGCGGAATAGCGCGCAGCCGTGTGCGGGCAGAACTACATGCAGCGTCCTCGCGCTGAGGACGTGCTTCTGGTCCCAGACATCGTAAAGGGCGTGCGGCTTGTTTTCGAGGTGGAAGAGTGCCCAGGGAAGATTCGACGAGGTTTTTGCGTCAGCGAGATTAAAGACAGCGATGTAGCGTTCTGGATGCGAACCGCCGGTGCGGGCGTACCAGTAGCGCTGCGGGAAGGACGCCGAGTTTCCATGATTTTTCGGCAGAAGGCCCGGCCCGGATTCAACGGCCTGCTGGTTGAGATCCATGACGTCCTTGTTGGTGATGAGGGATCGGGTGAAGTCGTCGAGCCGGGTGAGGTTGGTGCCGAGGATGAGCGGCGAGCGGGAGATGGCCCAAAGAGTGAATTCGCTGCGCTGCTCGTCGTGGGTGTAGTTGGACTGGCGGGGCTGGTCCTTGCCGGGATGCGGGCCGAGATAGCCTTCAGGAAGCATGTCGGGATCGGGCCAGCTGCCGGGCTTGACGTAAGGCGCCCACTTGGCGATGCGGTCGAATTCATCGCGAAGTCCGAACGGATATTCGGCGGTTGGCGGATTGTGGGTGAAGGTCCAGGCGTCCCAGTGGTCGTCGGTAATGCGCCACATCTGCGCGTATTTTGCGATCTCCGCGGCGTGGTCGAGTTGAGTGGGGCCGGGAGAAAGACTCAGCACGATGGGGCGGCCTGTCTTGCGGATGGCTTCCGCAATCTGGCGAATTTCAGTGGGCCGGTAGGGATGGTCGCTGATGCAGTCGACCTTGATGTAGTCCAGTCCCCAGTCGGCGTAAAGCTTGAGCATGGAGTCGTAGTAGGCCTGGCCCGCAGCGTTGTCGGCGACGCCCCAGTTGCCGGTGTCCCACGGGCAAGGGGATGAGGTGTCAGCGGCGTCGGCGGCGTGGAAGGTCGAGTTGGCGACAGGCAGGTTTTCCTTTACGACCTGGCGGGGAATGCCGCGGACGATGTGGATGCCGAATTTGAGGCCCTGGGCGTGAACCCAATCGGCGAGGGGCTTGAAACCTGCGTTATTGGCGGAATCGGGGAAACGCGCGGGATCGGGGATGAGGATGCCGTTTTCATTCCAAAGATATTTGCGGGCCTCGAGGGTGCTGCCGAAGGGGTCCTGCATGTACCAGCCTTCGTCGACGACGGCGTATTGCCAGCCGAATTGGCGGATGCCGGCGAGGATGGTGGTATTGGCGCGGAAGTCGGCTTCGTTGATGGTGAGGCCGTAGGCGTCCCAGCTATTCCAGCCCATGGGGGGGGTGGGGGCCGGGTTCTGGGCGAAAGCTGGACGAGCAGAGCCAGAGAGTAGGGCAACGCAGACGAGCAGGATCGAGCCGAAACGCAACATGTGGAAACGTATACCACAACCGGAAGCAAAAACGGGGAGGGGGATGAGAGAGGAAGCGTGGCATGAATTGTTCCGGCAAAACAACGTGATGCACCTCACTTTCAAACAGGCCTATAATGCTGTCGAATCTAAACAGAACAGCTGCACGATGCCAAACCCCGACACCTGCAACTGAGGAGACGATTTATGCTCAAGTCCTTCCTGCTCTTCACGGCGGTTGTTTTGCTAGTGACTGCAGCCGCATCCGCTCCCGCTCGTCCGCCGCAGGAGCCAGGCCAGGGTGCAGCCTCGAAGAAAGTGAATCCCGAAATGCTGGCCAAGGCAAAGAAGGTCTACAACCTGGACTGTGCACTGTGCCACGGTGAGACTGGGGATGGCAAGACAGATTTAGCCAAGGACATGCAGTTAACGCTGGTCGACTGGACGGACCCCAAGGTGCTTGCGTCGCAGTCGGACGAGGCGCTCATTGACGTCATTCGCAAGGGGAAAGGGAAGATGCCGCCTGAGGACACAGGGCGCGCCACGAACGACGAAGTGCGCGGACTGGTTGTCTATATTCGCAAAATGGCGAAGGACCAGGCAACTCCTGCGACCGCGCAACCGGCGGCGACTCCGGCGCCATCGGAGACCCCCGCAACGCCCCCGCCGTCCACTTCCCCGAGCAAATAGATCTGGGCACCCATCCCTGGGGATGGATGAAGCCGCAGGATGGGATGTCCGGGATCGGTGCTGTTTATTGGAGCGGGTTGGCGATAGTTGCGCCCCATGCATCTGGGCTTAGGTCGCGTGCATGGCGGGCGAACAGCCAGTGATGGCCTTCGAGATCCAATACCCCATATTGAAATTCTCCGTAAGGGGTTTCGTGCGGTTCTTCGACGATTCGGGCCACGGCGTGCGTGCGCTTGTAGTGGGCTTCTACGTCTTCAATGAAGATGGTGAGACTCTGCGTTTCGCTGAGGAGTTCCGCGGGGCTTGACCTGCCTGGGCGTGCGGAGTTGACCATGACGAAGGCGTTTCCGATATGCATTTGCGCGCCCTGAACCGGATCGCCATAGCGATAGTGTTCGACGAAACCGAAGGTTGCAGTGAGCCAGTCGATCGCCTGGGCAAGGTTCCTGTAAGTGACGTGGGGAAGCACGGTGTCAACCGGAACAGAGCGATTCTTCAACATGGCAAGAAGATACGCCAGCCGAATTTCTGCATCAAGCGTTGTGAGCGCAGGGCACCTCTAATGATTTACTCTGCCGCAGCACCTCTGTGAACGGGGAACTGATGCTTGGACCCACAAATCTCTGGATGAGCCTTGCGGGGCTTGTCTACCTTGTCGCCGGGATTTTCCTGCTGCGCAAAGAGATTGGCGCGGCTCGCGGCTGGGACAAACTCATCGCCCTCGGTCCTGTCTTCATCGCCGCTTCCCTTGCGACATTCGCTCCAGAGCATTTCCGCGGACCCGAGTTTGTCGCGAACATGGTTCCATCGTGGATGCCGGGACATGCGTTCTGGGCGTATTTTGTCGGATGCGCATTGCTCGCTGCGGCCACCAGTCTCACGCTGAGGAAGTTTGAACGCCTGTCGACAACCCTGCTGGGATTAATGTTCTTCCTGTTTGTCTGCATACTGTACCTGCCATCCGCGCTCCGGCATCCAGCAAGCCGATTCGCGTGGACCTATGCGCTCAGAGATCTCTCATTTGCTGCGGGCGCGTGGGCTCTCGCCGGACTATATAGTCGCGCCGCATCGCCGCATCAATCGAAATGGATGATTCTGTTCGCGCGCTTCGTTCTGGCGATTGCCGCGATCTTCTATGGCGTGCAACATTTTCTTCATCCCCAGTTCGCGCCCGGCGTGCCCCTGGAAAAGACGATGCCGACGTGGGTTCCGCTTCCGATTGTCTGGGCGTATCTTGCGGGCGCGATCCTGCTGGTGGCCGGAATTTGCCTGGCTGTGAACAAGAAATCCCGTGCGGCTGCAACCTCGATCGGTGGACTGATGACCGTCCTCACCCTTTGTCTGTATCTTGTGGAGTTGATCCTTGCCCGTGGCGCGCCGGAGGTCAATGACGGGTTGAATTACGTTGCGGATACATTGCTCTACGCTGGCGCGGCGCTCGCCCTGGCGTCGGCATTACCGCGTGATTCTGGCACCGCGGAGAAACCGTAGCACTGCGATTCAAAACATGGCTCTTCGAGCGGGAATAGGCCGGCGCGCATGCAGTACGTAGAGACCAATTCCAGATTTGAACCGTCTGTACTATAAGCTGATCCGGGAGAATCAGGGATGTTTTTCAGTGTCTTGAAGCGGACTGCAACGGTTTGCCTGGCATTGGCGTTGCCGCTGTGTGCGCAGCAGTCGGAACCCATCGAGGGCGGAAACCCGGCCTTGCCCCTGGTGCATGTTCAGAGCGAGCCGAATTCAGCCGCAGCGCAGAAGGCGCACTATGTCGTCCTGGTTTCACTGGACGGATTCCGCTGGGATTACGCGAGGCATGATGGAGCGGTGAACCTGCTGGCGCTGGGGAAGAAAGGTGTCTGGGCCCCGCAAGGAATGCTGCCGAGCTTTCCCTCGCTGACATTTCCAAATCACTTCACGATCGTGACGGGACTCTACCCCGAGCATCACGGGTTGGTGGCCAACAGCTTCTACGATCCTGCGAAGCAAGCGCGCTATGGGATCTCCGATGCAAAGGCCGTGCGGGATGGGAGCTGGTATAGCGGCGTTCCGCTGTGGAGCCTGGCGGAGGGCCAGGGCATGCACGCAGCGTGCCTCTTCTGGCCCGGTTCAGAGGCGGAGATCGCGGGACACCGGCCGACATGGTACGCGGTATTCGACAACAAGACGCAAGCTACCGATGATGTGCAACAGGCACGCATCGATGACGCTGTGGCCTTATTAAAGATGCCGGAAGCGGAGCGGCCGCACTTCATCACGATCTATTACTCTGAGCCCGATCATGAAGGGCACGAGTTCGGACCCGATGCGTCGCAGACAAAAGCTGCGGTTCTGAAGATGGATGCGATGATTGGCAGGCTGAAGAAGGCGCTGGACGCGACAAAGCTGCCCATCGACCTCGTTGTGGTGAGCGATCACGGCATGGTGAAGGAGCAGGGCGGCTGGATCAATCTGGATGAGTTTGCCGATCTGAGCAACTTCGAAACTGCCGGTTCACTGCTGTATGGCAAGACGGAAGAAGACAGCGTTCAAGCGTACGACAAGCTGAAGCATGCCTCTTCGCAGTTTGTGGTTTATCGGCGCAAGGACGTGCCGGCAGGGCTTGACTACAACCAGAACCCGCGCGAGGGCGATCCGGTGGTGATCGCGACGGGGCCGTATGCCATTCGTGCCCACAAACCTGCGGCAGACAGGCCGGACGGACCGCCGGAACCGGGGATGCATGGGTTCGACCCGCACAGGGTTTCGGAGATGAAGGCGAGCTTTTTTGCCACCGGACCGGATATTGTGGCCGGAAAAACGGTGGCACCTTTCGAAAATGTGAACCTCTATCCCTGGATCGCCCACATTCTGGGATTGCAACCTGGGAAGACCGACGGCAGTCTGAATGTATTAGCGGGGACTCTGCGCGACAATGGCGCGGAGACGAGCAGCGGCGAATCGAAACAGGAGTAAGGACAGAATGAGCGCAGTGTTGGGAATTGATGGCGGAGGTACCAGAACGCGTGCCTCCATCGTCGATGGCGAGCGGGTGCTGGCATTTGAAGAGAATGGCTCGATCAAAAGGCTGCGCGTGGGTGCGGAGGCGGCAGAGGAGAATCTGCGTGAATTGCTGAAAGAGGTTTTTGCGCAAGCGGGATTGCGCGGCGTGAAGGCCGCGTCGGCGGGTGTAGCGAGCGCAACGATGCCAGGTGTGACGGAGTGGATCACCGCAGTATTTGACGACTTTGGCGTGGAGCGATCCGAGGTGGTGGGCGACGAGGTGATCGCGCTCGATGGAGCTTTCAAAGGCGGTCCAGGAATTCTGCAAATAGCTGGAACGGGCTCAAACTGCATTGGCCGCGCACCCGACGGCGGTCGCGAAAGTGCCGGCGGATGGAGTTCGCGGCTGGGCGACGAGGGGTCGGGCTACTGGATTGGATTGCATGCGGTGCGGAGAGCGCTGAACGCGCTGGATCGCGAAGAGCCGACGCGAATTCTGGATGTGGTTGGCGAGCTGTGGGGAACAAAGACGATCGAAGAACTGGTCAATCTGGGTGACAGCACACCGGGTCCGGATTTTGCGGCCGTTGCCCCGGCGATCAGCCAGCTTGCCGAAGAAGGTGATGCGGTGGCGATCGACGTTCTGGGGAAGGCTGCCACCGATCTTGTCGAGAGCGTGCTGCTGGTACGCGCAAAGCTGCAGAGAAAACATAAGCTGGCAGGGGAAGTTCCGGTGGCGTGGATCGGCAGCGTGATTGGAAAGTCCCGCCTGGTGCGCGAGCAGTTCTTCGCGGGATTGCACCACGGGGCACCGGAGATGCCGGTCCGAGAAACCGAGGTTGCGGGAATCGAAGGCGCTGTGTGGCGTGCCCAGCAGCTGGCAAAGTCGGCGGGATAGTCGCATTTCAATTGTCAGCGTTCTACGATCAGATGGCACGGACATTGACGGCGGGGTCTTATTTCGCCAGGACCCCACCCATGATCGAGCCGACGAGTTTTCCCTCGGCGTCGATTGCAACAACATTGGCAGCTTTGCCGGGAGCCAGGGTGCCTGCGCGATGCGCAAGACCGACCATCGCGGCGGGATTTGTAGAGAGCAGGCGCAGGCCCTGGTCGATGGTCGCGCCCGTGAAGCGCACAAAGTTTGCGAGCGCACGATCGAGCGTGAGAACGCTGCCGGCGAGCACACCTCGGGCTGTTGCGCGGCCTTCCTTGACCTGCACAGGAAATCCACCGAGTTGATATTCGCCGTCGGGCATGCCTGCCGCAGACATGGCATCGGTAACAAGGATGGCGCGTTCGGAGCCCTTGCAGCGCCACCAGAGGCGAACGATTTCTGGCTTCGAATGAATGCCGTCGCAGATCAACTCGGAGTAGAGTTCATCGGTGGTGAGCACAATTCCGAGGATTCCGGGCTCCTGGTGATCGAGTGCGCGCATGGCATTGAATGTGTGCGTGGCGCTGACGGCGCCGGCGGCGATGGCGGCCCGGGCCTCGGCGGCGATGGCATTCGAATGTCCTAACGAGACACGAACGCCTCGACTGGTGGCATGCGCGACGAGCTCGACGGCTCCAGGCAACTCAGGGGCAACGGTTATCAGGCGCACGTGGCCATGTGCAGCCTCGACCATGCGATCGAAGGTCGCGATGCTGGGGGCGAGGAGATGTTCGGCCGGCTGCACGCCGCGCTTTTCGTGCGAGAGGAACGGACCTTCCAGGTGGATGCCGAGAGGGCGCGCACAGCCGGGCTTCGGCAGCTTGGCAATTTCGTTGGCCAGACCGTCGAGCGCGCGCAGAGTGGCGTCAAGCGACGCTGTGACTGTTGTGGCGAGATAGGCGCTGGTGCCACGAGAAGCGAGAAACGTGCCCATGGTATCGAGCGCATCGGGCGTGGCTTCCATCACGTCGTGGCCGGCGGCGCCGTGAATATGCACGTCGAAAAATGCAGGGCCGAGGGTGGCGCCGGGAAAGTCGAGCACCTTGGCTCCGGCAGGAGTCTGCGACGAATCGCGCGTCGCGATGGAGTCGATCTTGCCGTCTTCAATAAGGATCAGGGGATTCTGATGGAGGCTGGTTCCGTCCCAAAGTCTTTCAGCGGTCACTACCGTTTGCATGGCTATCCATTATTGCAGGTGAGCACGGGGATGCGTGTGCTGCACGGGACGAGCGCCTGTCATCGAAGTGTAACGCGCAGGCAAGGCTGGTTTGTTATTGTTTTGCCATGCGAAATTCGGCGTTGTTCCTGATGGCTGGCGGTTTGTTGTTGGTTGGAGTGCAGACGAACGGGGCGCAGTCCATCGATCTGCCCACGAGCAAGCAACTGATGGAGCCGGTCCCGGGCAGTCCGCAGCGCTTGAATAGCCTGCCGATGTCGATGGCGATCTCGCCGGACGGGCGCTATGTTGTGACAGTGAACGCCGGGTTGGGCACATACGAGTCGCACTACGAGCAGTCGCTCGCTGTCCTCGATACGAAGAACGGTTCGGTGTCGGATTTCCCCGACACGCGCACGATGATCCACGCAAAGCAGACGCTCTATTCCGGGCTGGCCTTCAGCAGCGATGGCAGTCATCTGTATGCGAGCATGGGGTCGCTTGATGATCCCCTGGGCACCGCGCCGCCGTCGCATGGTCTCGCCGACGTCGGGAGTGGCGTGGTGGTTTATCGATTCGCTGACGGAAAGGTTGAACCCGAGCGCTTCATTTCTTTGCCTCTGCAGCAACTGGCGCCGGGCCGTACGACGAAGCTCATTGGCGACAAGGAGGGGGACAAGGGCGTTCCGTTTCCCGCGGCCATTGCCATCGTTGGCGGGCAGGGAGCTGAGCTGCTGGTAGCCGAAAACCTCTCGGATGATGTGTTGCTGCTCGATGCGGCAACCGGCGCCATCAAACATCGTTTCGATCTTGCCGAGAGTGCCGCGGTGCCTTCCACCTATCCGATCGCTCTGCAACTGTCGCAGGACGGTCGGCGTGCGTTTGTCGCGCTGTGGAATGCATCGGAGATTGTTGAGTTAGACCTGGAAAAGAATGTTGTCGGTCGCAAGCTGACGCTGCTGAGGCCATCGAGCCCGGTCGCGCCGGGGACGCATCCGTGCGCCTTCGTGCTGTCTCCTGAAGGCAAGACACTTTACGTTGCGCTGGCCAATCGCGACGTGGTTGCGGCAGTGAATGTAGGCGCAGGGCAATTCAGCGTGAAGGGTTATTTCGACACACGGCTTCCGGGGCAGAGCTATTTTGGAGCAGAGCCGGAAGCGCTGGCTTTGAATACGAATGGGAGTCGCCTGTACGTGGCCAATGCAATCAGCGATGCCATCGCGGTTATCGATACCGGCAAATTGACCTCCAGGAGCGCGAAGCGAGGAATGATCGAGCCCAACGGGTTTGTTCCCACCGAATGGATGCCGATGTCGATGGCGTTTCTGCCTTCGCCCTCCGGGGGAACTCTGTACGTTGCTACTGCGAAAGGAAAAGGGACCGGGCCGAACAAGATAATTCAGCGCGCGGACTCAAAGGCAGAGAAGAGGACCTGGCCGCTGAAAAGGCCGACCTATATTGCAACGCTGCTTTATGGTTCGCTGGCTGCGCTTGATGCCGGAAAGATTGATACCGATCTTCGGCAATCAACCGAGGTTGTGCTCGAGTCGAACCGCATGAAGGCGGCGGCGGAAAAGATCAAATTTGCGGGCGGTGCGACGGATCGAATCAAGCACGTGATCTACATCATCAAGGAGAACCGCACCTACGATCAGATTCTTGGCGACCTTGCACAGAGCGGACAGCCGGTCGGAAATGGCGATCCTAGCCTGACCATGTATGGCGAGTCAACGACTCCCAACATCCATAGACTGGCGTTGCAGTTCGGCGTGCTCGACAACTTCTACGATTCCGGTGAGGTATCGGGCGACGGGCATGTGTGGTCGAATGCTGCGATCGGAACCGATTATCTGGAGAAGACATGGCAGCAGGCGTATCGCGGCGGGCAGCGCAGCTACGATTTTGAGGGCGTGGTGGCGGAAGGCTTGCCGCTGCTGCAGAAAATTCCTGACGTGAACGAGCCAGCCAGCGGATACCTGTGGGGCGACCTGGCTGCGCACGGCAAGACCTACTACCACTTCGGCGAATTCATTTCGACGGTCTTCTGTGATGAGGTGAAGACGGTCAATCCGCAGCAGGGGCCCGTGTTGCCTGGACAGGCGTGTTCACCGGAAGCAATCGCGCCGGGCGCGCCCCTGCCTGCCGCATGGGGAGGCGGGGTGAACAAGTGGCCATGGGCGATTCCTCTCATTGGATCGAATACGGCGACAAAGCCGGAGCTTGCGGGGCATTTCGCCACGGAGTTCCCAGATTTCAATCTGAATGTGCCGGATCAGGTTCGCGTTGAGATTTTCCTGCGCCACTTGAAGCAATGGGAAGTCGACCTGAAGAATGGCAACGACACGATGCCCAACTTCATCCAGTTGCGCCTGCCGGACGACCATACCGCTGGCACTCGCCCCGGCTCACCGACACCGAAGGCCTCAGTCTCTGATAATGATCTGGCGGTGGGACGCGCCGTCGATGCGATTTCGCATTCGCCCTTCTGGGACGACACGGCGTTTTTCATTCTAGAAGACGATGCGCAGGATGGCGGGGACCACGTGGATGCGCATCGCAGCCTCGCGCTGGTGATCAGCAAGTATGCGCCGCACGGAAAAGACGGCGGCCCGGTTGTGGACAGCCGATTCTATTCGACGGTTAGTGTGGTCCGGACGATGGAGACGTTGCTGGGGCTGCCGCCGATGAACAACAACGACGCATTTTGCTCGTTGATTTCCACGTTGTTCACTGGGCCGGGCGATCAGCCGGCGTATTCGGCAGACTACGCGAACCGGGACAATGGCTTGATCTATGCGGCGAATCCGAAGAAGGCGGTCGGTGCTGAAGAGAGCATGAAGATGGACTTCCGGCATGCGGATCGAGCGCCCACACAAAAGCTGAATGTGATTCTGTGGAAAGACGCGATGGGATCGAAACCGGTGCCTGCGATGTTGACGGAGAAGCGGAAGTTGAAGAAGGATGATGACGATTAGTGCGGGTCGTTGAGGCTTGTTGCTTTCCCACCCAAGCCGCATAGTGCGCGGCTTGGATGGGGCACCCGGAGAGAAGCAGATCCTTCGCTCGCCTACCCCGCAAACGCGTCGTGTTTGCGGAGCCCCAAAACCGCTACGCTCAGGATGACACCTCATAGGCTTGCGGCGGCGGTCGCACAGGTTGATTGTTCCGAGCGTGTATGGTTGTAGGCGGCGGAAATCTTTGCTGTCGGGGTGAGCTGTGCAGATCTGGAATCGTCGAAATTTTCTTAAGGTAGCAGGAGTAGCCTCAGCGGCGTCGCTGGCTGGCGCGTCTCACGCAAACGCGGAGACAGGAAAGCGGATATTCACGCTGAGCACCCAGGACGAGCCGGCACGGCCGGTGGCGGCCAACGATCATATTCAAATCGCGCTGATTGGCGCGGGCGGACAGGGCATGGGAGACACACGCTCTGCGGTGCAGGTGCCGGGCGTGAAGCTGGTGGCCGTGGCCGACTGCTACGACGGGCGGCTGGCGCGCAGCAAAGAGGTCTGGGGCGACGATGTCTTCACCACGCGCGATTACAAGGAGATTCTCGCCCGCAAGGATATCGATGCGGTCATCATCGGGACGCCGGACCACTGGCACAAGCAGGTGTCTGTGGATGCGATGAAGGCGGGCAAGGACGTGTACTGCGAGAAGCCCATGATCCATCTCTACGCGGACGGCCCAGAGATGATCGAGACAGCGAAGACGACGAACCGCATCATCCAGATCGGCAGCCAGCGGGTGAGTTCGATTTTGTATGCGAAGGCCAAGGCCGTGCTGGCTTCGGGTGCGATCGGCAAACTGAACATGGTGACGGCCTACTGGGATCGCAACTCATCGATGGGCGCGTGGAACTATACGATTCCGCCGGATGCCTCGCCGGAGACGTGCGACTGGCCGCAGTTCCTGGGCAGCGCTCCGAAGATTCCGTTCAGCGCGGAACAATTTTTCCAATGGCGCAAGTGGAAGGCGTACGGCAGCGGTGTAGCCGGCGACTTGTTTGTGCATCTATTCAGCGGGACAAATTTTGTGACCGGCACGAACGGGCCCACGCAGGGCATGGCGACCGGTGCGATCCGCTATTGGAAGGATGGACGAGATGCGAATGACGTGGTGCTGGGGCTCTTCGACTATCGCGAGGGCTTCAATCTCAGCCTGCACGTCAATTTCGTGGATGGCGGCGATGAGAGCGAAAGCCTGATCTTCACGGGCGATGAAGGGACTATTGAGATTGGCTGGACGTGGCTGGCCGTGAATCGTGTTCCTCGCGAGAAGGAGCCTGGGCTCACCATCGATACGTTTCCGAAAGCGATGCAGGCACAAATCGAGGCGGACTACGCGAAGAAATATCCGAGCAGGCATCCCGAGGGCCAGGCGCCCGTGGGCTATGAGAAGTACGTTGCTCCGCCGGGATACAGCGACCAGTATGACCACTTCAAGAATTTCTTTGCCTCGGTGCGGAGTCGCAGGCCTGCGGTGGAGGATGCCGTATTCGGGTATCGGGCGGCGGGCGCGGCCCTGCTGAGCAATCTGAGCATCGAGCGGAAGCAGGTAGTGCGCTGGGACCCGGATGCGATGAAGCTGCTGTCGTAGGGAAGGCAGCGGGGTTAGCGCGCTTCGCGCTGTTAGCGGTGCCAGGCCACAGGGCAGCGGCGGTTCTTGGTCTGCCTGCCATTTTACGGCCGCGTTGCAGGCGCAGGTCCGTTGCTTTCCCACCCAAGCGCAAAGGCGCGCTTGGATGGGGCACCCAGCGAGTCTCCCAATCTAACCTTCTTCGCCGATTTAAAATCGGGGAATGAGCAAGCGGATCGGAGTGCACCTCGGGACGGCGGGCGGCGCCTCCAATGCGGTAGAGCGCGCGAAGGAAATTGGTGCGAATACATTCCAGATTTTTTCGTCGAGCCCGCGGATGTGGCGTTCGCCGAAGATCGATCCCGCGCAGGCCGAGCGGATGCGGACGCTCCGCGCGAAACTGGACGTGGGACCGCTGGTGATCCACACCAGCTACCTCGTGAATGTGTGCAGCCAGACGGCTGATATTCGCGAGAAGAGCGTAACGGCCTTTCGCGGGGAGATTGAGCGCGCGTTGATGCTGGGCGCGGAGTACCTGGTGCTGCATCCGGGCTCGTGGAAGGGCATGACGCGGAATGAAGGGCTGAAGCTCGCGGCCGAGTCGATCGCCAAGGCCATCGACGGACTGCCGTGGCAGGGGACGGATTTCTCGATTCTGATTGAGAATACGGCGGGGTCAGAATGCTCGTTGGGCGGCAATTTTGAACAGGTGGCCGAACTGGTGCAGAGGCTCAAGACGCACGCTCCGGTTGGCGTTTGCCTCGACACTTGCCATACCCATGTATCGGGCTACGACATCGTAACCGCCGAAGGCTACGCCGACACCATTACCCAGGCCGACATCACCTTTGGCGTGGACGCGGTGCGGGTGTGGCACTGCAACGATGCCAAGGCCGCGCGAGGATCCAAGCTGGACCGGCATGAGCATATCGGGCAGGGGAATATCGGCGTGGAACCGTTCCGCTGGCTGCTGCACGATCCCCGGTTTGCGGATTGTGCATTTATCGCCGAAACACCGGTGGATGAGGCGGGCGACGAAGAGCGAAATGTTCGGGTGCTGCAGAGCCTGGCGATGTGAAAGCAGTCAGCCGGATTTGCTGGGGAATGGAGGTAGCATTATGCTACCATTGATATATGAGTCAGCCGGTGAAGCTCTCGGACGCTTTGGTTTTGGAGGCACGGATCGTGGGCGAGGCCCAGGAGCGCTCCATCGCCGGTCAGGTGGAGTTCTGGGCCAAGCTTGGCCGCAGTGCCGAGGTGCTGCTCGATGGCCGACAGGTGCTTGCGTTGTGTCGGAGCGCGGCTGCCATACCGCTGGCCAAGGCGGTGAGCGAGATCGATTCGCCCACTGGTCGCAAACGGCTGATGAGCTACCTCGAAAGCATTCCCTACCCGCACTATGAATCGCATTCGACGCGGCCCGGCATTCTTGTGCGAACTGAAGAAGACGGGACAGAGACGGTCGGCAGGTTTGTGAATCGCCAATTTGTCGCTGAGACCGGAATCGCACCTCAGCGGGCCGTGGACCCTGGATCGCGAACAGGCCGTTCGCGGAAACCTTCCCGGGCTCGGGCATAATGGATGTTCTCGATCGACGGCCGATTCTCATCGCACTGGCGGGACCGAACGGCGCAGGCAAAACAACCTTCTATCGCGCGTTTCTCGCATCCGCGGGGCTTTATTTTGTGAATGCGGATGTCATCGCTATGCAGTTGAACGTAGACCCTTATCGCGCCGCGCAGGTAGCGGGGGTTTTTCGGCGGCAGTTGCTCGAGCAGCGCGTCAGCTTTGTGTTTGAAACCGTCTTTTCCGATCCCGTCGGAGACAAACTCGGGTTTCTAAAGCAGGCCGAGGCGCTCGGCTACACAGTTGTGCTTTTCTTTATCGGGATTGGAAGTCCGCAGATGTCCGACGATCGAGTCGCCATGCGAGTGTCGCAAGGAGGCCATGATGTTCCGGCGGACAAACTGATCGAGCGCTACCCGCGAGTGATGCATAACCTGCAAAAGGCTCTGCTCGAGTTCGGCAACGTTCGGGTGTATGACAACAGCGACCTATCTCAGCCCTACCGCCTAGTTGCACTTCGAGAAGAAGGCGGCGGTCTCCAATTATTCAGGCCGGTTCCCAAATGGCTCTCGCCGCGCCTGCCTTCCCGATGACCTTCCCCATTTACACTGAAGAGTGATGGCGGAAGATAAAGAACTTCGATACGACCCGGCGACAATTGAGACAAAATGGCAGGCGCGGTGGGCGGCGGACCCCGGCATGTACGCGGCTGAGCCCCACTCCTGCGGCAAACCCAAGTACTACGTGCTGGAGATGTTGCCGTATCCGAGCGGCCAGCTTCATATGGGCCATGTGCGTAACTACTCCATTGGCGACGCGCTGGCGCGGCACATGTGGATGCGCGGCTACAACGTGATGCACCCGATGGGTTGGGACGCGTTTGGGCTGCCCGCGGAGAATGCCGCGCTCAAGAACAACACGCCGCCGCGGGAGTGGACCCTGACCAATGTTGCGGCCATGAAGCGCCAGTTCGAACGCCTCGGCATGGGATTCGACTGGGCTACCGAGGTTACGACCTGCCTGCCTGACTACTACAAATGGAACCAGTGGTTTTTCCTGCGCATGTACGAGAAGGGCCTGGCCTATCGCAAGAAGAGCAAGGTGAACTGGTGCCCGGAATGCGCGACGGTGCTGGCCAACGAGCAGGTGATCGATGGCCGCTGCTGGCGGCACGAAGACACGATTGTGGAGCAGCGCGACCTGGTGCAGTGGTTTCTCCGCATCACAGCGTATGCACAGGAATTGCTCGACGACCTCGACAAGCTGGAAGGCTGGCCGGAGAAGGTGCGCACCATGCAGCGCAACTGGATCGGGCGCAGCGAAGGAACCGAGGTTGATTTCGGCGTAGAAAACCGGCCGGAAAAGATTCGCGTGTTTACGACGCGCGTGGACACGATTTTTGGTGCGACCAGCGTGCAGCTTGCGCCCGAACATCCGCTGGTGAAATCCCTTGCTGCCGACGATGCGGGGCTGCGCGAGCAGGTTGCGCAGCTGCTTGATGAGCAGAAGAAGGCGCGTGAAGCGGGCGATATTGGCGAGATTGAGAAGCACGGAATTCCGACGGGCAAATTCGCGATCAATCCCTACAGCGGCGAAATGGTGCCGATCTGGGTGGCGAATTATGTGTTGAGCGAATACGGCACGGGCGCCATCATGAGCGTGCCGGGCCACGATGCGCGCGACTTTGAATTCGCGAAGAAGTATGCAATTCCGATTCGCCGCGTCATTGCGCCTGCCGATCCTGGCGCCGAAGAGCCGGAGTTGCCCTACCTGTCGGAAGATGGCGTGCTGGTGAACTCGGGCGAGTTCAATGGGATGACTTGCCACGACGCGCAGAAGAAGTTGCAGGAAGTTGCGAAAAGCGGTGCCTTCGGCGAGGCTACGGTCACGTTTCGTCTGAAGGACTGGGGCGTGAGCCGGCAACGCTACTGGGGCACGCCGATCCCGATGATTCACTGCGAGCGCGACGGCATCGTGCCGGTGCCCGACGATCAGTTGCCCGTATTGCTGCCGGAAAAGATCGAAATCACGCAGCAGGGTGGCTCGCCGCTGGCGCGCGTGCCCGACTTCGTGAACGTAACCTGTCCCAAATGCAAGGGTCCTGCAAAGCGCGAGACCGACACGATGGATACGTTTGTCGATTCGAGCTGGTATTTCTACCGCTATACCGATGCGAAGAATGCCGATGCGCCCTTCAATTCGGCGACGGTGGCGTATTGGTTCCCCATCGATCAGTACATCGGCGGCGTGGAGCACGCGATTCTGCACCTGATCTACTCGCGCTTCTGGACCAAGGTGATGCGCGACCTGGGTCTGATCACGAATGATGAGCCGGTCGACCGCCTTTTCACGCAGGGAATGGTGATCAAGGACGGCGCCAAGATGTCGAAGTCGAAAGGCAACGTGGTCTCGCCCGACGACATGGTGGCTCATTATGGCGCCGATGCAGCGCGTATGTACGCCTTGTTTGCGGCGCCCCCGGATCGCGATCTTGACTGGCAGGAAGATGGCGTTGCCGGTGTGACCCGGTTTCTGGGCCGCGTGTGGCGGCTCGTGACGAAATATGCGCCAGTCTGTCGATCAGCTGCTCGAGGTCAATCCAATACGCAAGAGGGCGGAGCCGTTGCGCAGAAGCTGCTGCGCAAGCTGCACCAGACAATCGCAAAGATTACGCAGGATTTCGAGGGCCGCTGGCATTTCAACACGTGCGTCGCGGCCATCATGGAATTGGTGAACGAGATCCAGGCGGCGGATGCCCAACTGGCCGCGGGCGAGGTGCCTGCGCCGGTGATGCGGGAACTGCTGCAGACGCTGGTGCTGCTGCTTGCGCCGTTTGCGCCGTACCTTGCGGCGGAGTTGTGGGAAGAACTCGGCGGAGAAGGAGCTGTTCTCAGACAGCCGTGGCCGAAGAGCGATCCGGGACTTGCCAAGGAAGACGAAATCGAAATTCCGGTGCAGATCAACGGGAAGCTCGTGAGCGTGATCCGTGTGCCGGCCGGTTCTGATTCCAAAGTGATGGAAGCGGCCGCGCTCGAAGAGGAGAAGGTAAAGGCACGGATTGCCGGAAAGACGATCGCCAAGATCATCGTCGTGCCGGGACGCGCCGTGAATTTGGTCGTCAGGTGATGTCATTGGTGGCGGAGTGATCACAGGCAGCAGGGCGGAACAGATCAGGGGCACGCAGACCCTGGTTGACCAGATGGGCTGGATGCTGCGACATCCAGCAGTGGTGGCCGCAGAGGTTGGCTGGCGGTGGCTCTTCGGAATTCCCTTTCTGCTGGTATGCAGATCGCGACTCGATCACATTTTGACTGTGCTCACGCCGGAGGAATCGGGACTGAGCAATATCGATCCTTCGAATCCGTGGCTCGCTGCCGGAGCTTTCAGCCGCGCGGTTATCAAGTACGATCCGCTGATTGCGCACGAACTGCGCTGGCTGCTGCCAGTCGCGGCGGTGGCGTGGATCGTGATCTCGGGACTGGGACGCAGTTTCGTCTTCAGGCTCATGCAGCCCGGGCTGCGCTTTCGACCGCTGGCGATGATGGTGCTGCAGACTGTCTGGTTTATTTTGTTTGGAGGCATCTGCTGGAGCTGGTATCGCTCCGTCGCCTGGGCTGCGTCAACGCATTTTCCCGCGAACAGCGAGCCGGACCTGATCGGTCTTGCCATCTGGCTGATTTTTCTTTCGCTGGGGTTCTTCACGCTGTGGGCGCTGGTGGGATGGATCGTTTCGGTTGCGCCGGTGCTGATGCTGATGGAACGCGGCTCTGCCGTTTCAGCTCTTGGAATGACCACGCGGCTGGGAAAGACCTTCAGGTCAGAGCTGTTCGAGATCGGCATGGTGATGGGGATCGTGAACCTGGCGCTGATGGTGGTTGCGATGGTCTTGTCGGCTGCGCCGCTGCCCTTCAGCGATCAGCTCGGCGGCGATGCGCTGCACGTTGTGTGGGCCGGGGCGACGGTGTTTTACCTCGTTGCGCACGACTACTTTCAGCTTGTTCGGCTGAAGTGCTTCACGCGCTTCTGGCAGATTTTTCGGGGCGAACCGGGTGGATTAGCGCAGTAGGTCCGATTGATTGCGGACATTGACTTCATCAGCGTGCGGGATAAGCACAATCATTGTTTCGTTGACGGATGGCGACTCCCAGGCGCTCCGCCGGCTTGCGGCCAGTCCGCATTCCGCCGGATTCTTTCCAATTGATATCTGTGGTGTCGCACGTGTGCTGCAAGAAACAGGATGGCTTGCAACACGCTCATCCATCCGCTGACCGGGTGTCGAAAGCCGGCATATGCGGTTTCGTTTTCGCGGAGTTCACCGACCCACTGCCCCAATTGCGTTTGAGTGTCGTTCCAGGCTGCAGTCAACTCCGACAGATCGGGTTCGTAGCCGGGGAGAATTACGGGCGCTACCAGGCTGGGTACTTTCACGCGGGCCGCGGAACGCATGAGCAGAATGAGAAGATCGCTCTTGACGCGATGCACGAAGGGTACGCGATCACATTGCCGCACGTTCTGCTGCATCTCCGCCAGGATGCCGCGCTCAGTTCTTACAACGTGGTCGAGTACTTGAAGCGCCGACCACGAACCCGGTTTGCAACTGAAACCCAGCTGCGCAGGATTCCACGAACCCAGATCATGTAGAAATGAGTCCTTCTGCATTTGGAGCAGGCGAAACGCATTTCCTGCCGATCCGCGCATGCAGTTTGCTCCGATGTCTATTTCGAACTTGCTGCCGCTTCTTCTTTCAAATAGTCGGCAGAGAGTGTTCCTTTTGCTTTCGCGATGGGCAGCAGCGTTGGGTAGAACTGGACGAATGTTGTGTCGACCGCAGCGTGGGCTGTGTGGCAGGTATAGCAGGGAGCGCCGCTGGGAATCAGGGTGCCATTTTTGTCGGGTGAATCGAAATCAAAGAAGGCCCACTTTCCAGGGAAGCGCGCTTCATCCTTCACGTGGACTTCGATTCCCATCACCGCTGTGTCCTGAAAATGGCCGCGCTGGTTGATCGACCCCTTGGTTTTCGCTCCGCGGACTTCGAGTACCATGACAGTCTTGTCAGGCCACGTTCCGGTTGCCAAAAAGCTGCGCCAGGCCGCGGGGTTCACGAATACGTTGTCGAACGTGGAGTGATCTTCCATGCCGGCTTTCGGCGAGTAGCTCATATCGATGCCAGAGGTCAGGTAGATCCACTCGCGATAATCCCGCAGGGGCAGCAAGTCGCCGTTGGCGGCATAGGCGGGTACGCCGCCGCTCGTTGCAGCTTGAGCGATCACGGCGGGACGCCGACAGAGGGATACGGTAAATGCGAGAGACAGTAAGCAAGTGACGGCTGCTATGGTTCGAGTCCCAGGGAGCACGCTGACCTCCGATGTATTGAGGAACGCATGAGCGCCGGCCGAAGTTCACCAGAAGAGATCGGAAAATTGTCCCGGCGAGCTAGAACAACTTCAGGCGGATGACGAGGTATTTTTTCGGATCGTTGCGAATGCTTTTGACCAGTTGCTGAGCCTGGTCCAATGTCTGGTCGGTGTGGTCGTAGAGGGAACGATTCTGCATTAGCTGTCCGATGGTCCCCTTGCCCTCGTCGATGCTGGTGAGAATGCCGTCGAGGCGCGTAACGGTGTCGTCGAGCTTTTTGGCAAATTCGGGATCTTTGGAAAGCTTGCCCAAGGCGCCCTTTCCGGCGTTGACGTCCGCAAGGAGTTGGTTGGCGTTGTCGACTGTCGAGTTGAGACTCTTATACAGGGTGTCGTCCTTCACAAACTTGCCGGCGGTGCCCTGACCGCCCTGAATGCCGGTCGCGATCTGGTCGAGTTTATCGATCACGGAATTGGCGTGGGTGTAGAGCGTGTCATCGGTGACCAGCTTGCCCAGCGTTCCTTGTCCATTGCCGATGTCTGCCGTCAACTTGTCGAGATTGCTCGCGATGCGATTCAGTTTGGAATAGAAAGCGGGATCGTTAATCAGTCCGCCGACGGTTCCATGGGTTGAGTTCAGCGTATCCACCAGCCTGTTGGCGTTGCGCATTAGCCTGGTCACTTCTTCGATCGAGGCCTGGCTGGCCGTGATGACGCCCTGCAGGCTCGATGCTTCGATCGAGGCGAGTTCGCTGTTGTTTGGCGGTTGCGGTCCCTTGGCGTGGGCAGAAGTGATGTCGACATAGCTGTCGCCCAGGACGCCCGCCTGCGCAATTGAGGTGGTCGAGTCAACGTGCAGAATCTTGATATATTTGCCGCCGACGCGCATGGAGACCTCGACGGGTTTGGGGCTGCGCTCAGGAACGACGCGAATGTTGGTGATGTTGCCGATGGTGACGCCCTCGAGCGTGACGGGAGCGCCGGATTTCAGACCGCCGGCATTATTGAAATAAGTGCGAAGGGTGAGCTTGGGAGCGAACAGGCCTCCCTCGGATGAGGACATCAGGAGAACGACGAGAACCAGAACGGCCATGGCCGCCAGGACCAATGCGCCAACTCTCAGCTGGGACCACTGAATCTCTTTGCGGCTTGGCACGCCTACCTCATGAGGAAGCTGACCCGACCGGTCTGCGCCATCGCCTTGAGAATAGCAGAAAGGGCAGGGGTTACCGAGCGGATTGGTGTGGTTTTCGAGACAGCTTATCGTGGAAAACGTTGTCGATCAAACAACGGCTTTCAGCATTTTGATTGTGACACTTAGACCCGAACAGCCGATTGGGTGACTTGATCGTGTTTGCCGCCCTGACCTCTCAGTCGCGGTTTTCCAAAATCACATTGGCCAGGGAGAGGCTCGCGGTATGCGTGATCGAAAGCGCTGCGTGAGCGACGCCCAGTTGCGCTGCTATCTCGGCAGCGCGGCCGTGAAAGCGCAGGTTGGGGCGACCGCCGGGTTCCCGCACCACTTCAATCTCCAGCCAGTTCACGCCCCGGCTGATGCCGGTTCCCAGGGCCTTGGCGGCGGCTTCCTTGGCGGCAAACCGAGCGGCGAGGCTTTCGGCAGCGTTGCGTTTGCGCAGGCAGTAAGCCTGTTCGGCGGAGGTGAAGATGCGATCCAGAAACCGCTTTCCGTAGCGCTCAAACGATTGCTGAATGCGCGCGATTTCAACCAGGTCAGTGCCGCTCCCGACAATCATGCTGTGTACCAACCTAACATTCGTGGCGGCACGCTGTGCCTCCGCTCTCGTGTAATACTACGTCAGCGCCATCCATCTGATTCTATTGCCACGCGTGTGATCGGGGTGTCGAGTCTGTTGAGAGCATCATGACCAAGGTTCGCATCGGAGGATTGATTCTGGTCTCTATCGGAGCCGGTATCGTGCTCCTGATTCAGGCATTTGTCCTGACAGTCAAGGCGCCGGACGCGGTTCACGACCTGATCGGCAGCTACTATTCGGCGCAATGCCTCGTCCACCACTGCGACCCCTATAACCCTGACGACGTCCTTCATATCTTTCGCGTCGAAGGCGGCGAACACTCGCTGAGTAACCCAGTGACTCGCGACGTCATCACACGGTACCTCTACCCGCCCAGCACTTTCGCGGTCATGGTTCCCCTGTCGCTGCTGCCCTGGAGCGCGGCACATGTCCTGTGGGCATTTCTCAGCTCGTGCAGTTTGATCGTTGCAGCTTACCTTATCTGGAACCTCAGCGCCCAGGATGCGCCTCTCGTGGCCGGCGCGCTCATCGGATACTTGCTCGCAAACAGCTATGTGGTCGTCGCGATTTCGAATCCGTCAGAGCTTGTGATCGGCCTGTGTGTGATCGGCGCCTGGTGTTTTATCCGGGATCGATTCGTAGCCATCGGCATTTTGTGCATGGCGGTGAGTCTCGCGATCAAGCCTCAAGTGCCGATCCTTGTGTGGCTTTACTTCTTGCTTGCCGGCGGCGCCTTTCGCAGGCGGGCAGTGCAAACGTTGGTGGTCACGGCAGTCGCGGTGGCTCCATTCATTGTCTGGGTGTGGGTCGTCGCACCGCATTGGAATGACGAGCTCCACGCCAACCTGCTGCACTTCTCGGTTCATGGCGGGATCACCGATCCGGGACCGTCTTCGCCGACAGCCAATGAGTTGGTTGATCTTCAAGTCATCATCAGCCGGTTGTATGACCAGCCAATGTTCTATAACCTCGCCAGTTACCTGGTGTTTGCGCCTTTATTTCTCGGCTGGCTTGTGATGTCGATTGGGAAGCGGGTCTCGAATAAAAGCGCCTTGTACGCGCTTGCGGCGATTGCGCCTCTTTCGATGCTGCCCATTTATCATCACTTCTACGACACCAAGCTGCTTCTGCTTACCGTTCCTGCGATGTCGCTTCTTTGGTCGCATCGGGGCCGCATTGCATGGACTGCGCTCTCGCTTACCGCGGGCGCCTTTTTCATTACCGGAGATATTTCGCATCGGTTCCTTGAGAATCTTGCCCTGAATCTGCATCTTGTGGACGGAGAACTGGCTGAACGGTGTGTCCGCGCACTCGCGGTTCTTCCGGCGCCGATCATTTTGCTGTTCACAGGCGGTTTCTATTTGTGGATGTACTGGCGCTCTTCTCAGTCTGACCAAAAGATGCCCATGGAACAGTAGCGTAGTCGCTGGCCATCGACCTACTTTTGCACAACATGATCGTTCCGTTCCTGCCGCCGATAAAGCGGACATGAGGCAGGCTCAAGGTTTTGGCGATCCCCCACCGACAAGTGCGATTCCATGGGCGTTGCAGATGCGGGCAATCTCGCGGGAGGAGCCGGGCAGGACGGTCAAAACCCTGACCGGCGCAATTCTTGCATGCGGAGGCTGGGTTCTGAGCCGGAGTGCAAGCGACACGGGCATGATCGAGATTCTGTTCGAATTTGAGCGGCGTTCCTGCCTGGAAATCTACAGCATTCTGATAGCCGCCGGGCTGGAACTCAGCCAGGCTGCGCACGTTCGCTTTACCGAGCTGTGCCAGTGCACGCGGATGGTGCGGAAAGATTGCCAGGAGGAAATTGTCAGCATCGATCTGGAGGTGCAGACGTCGCCGCTGCCTGAAGCGCGGGACGGCTGTCTTCTGCCGGCGCATTAGGGCTTCTAGCCGGCTTCGACCAGTCCATATCGCCGCTGCCATGCTTCTTTGAGACGAGCTTTGATGCGCTCCTGCTCTGCCTTGGGGTATTCATCGGGCATTGCGACGAAGTGCGAGGCTTCGCGCTTGGCGAGTTCGAGAATGGCGCGGTCGCGAAAGAGGTTGGCGACGCGAAAGTCAGGCAGACCCGCCTGACGGGTGCCGAAAAATTCGCCGGGGCCGCGCATGGAAAGATCGAGTTCGGCCAGTTCAAATCCGTCCTGCGTGCGGACCATTGCGCTCAGGCGTTCTTCCCCCTGCTCCGAGATCCGTTGACCGGTGATGAGGATGCAGTAGCTTTTGGCCGCGCCACGGCCAACGCGGCCGCGGAGTTGGTGCAGCTGCGCGAGACCAAAGCGCTCGGCATGCTCGACGACCATGACGGTGGCGTTGGGGACGTCGACTCCAACTTCAACAACCGTGGTGGCGACAAGGACATCGATTTCGCCGCGCTGAAAACGGCGCATGATTATTTCTTTCTCGTCCGGATCAAGGCGGCCATGGAGCAGGCCGACCCGCAACCCGGCAAGCGGGCCGGTGCGAAGCTTTTCGTGCATGGACACGGCAGACTTGAGCTCCGCTCCTTTGCTTTTTGGGGCGGGTTTCTGGCTGGAGACGCCAGGGAAGAGATCGGCGGTCTTACCTTTGCGTATCTTCGTTGCGGGGGGCGCCCCGGGATTGGTCTTTTGGGTCTGGGCAGAGGATCCGGACTTTGACGACTCCGTGAGGGGTTCTTCCGAGGCAAAATCGAGTTCCGGCTGGTCGTCACTGCTGCCTTCAATGACGGGGTAGACGATGTATGCCTGGCGTTTTTGCGCAACCTGCTTGCGCACGAAGTCCCACACATCGTCGGCGCGTTCCTCGGGGACCCGGCGCGTGACGATCGGAGTGCGCCCGGGCGGCAGTTCATCAAGAACGCTGACATCGAGATCGCCGTAAAGCGAAAGGGCCAGCGTGCGCGGAATCGGAGTTGCGGTCATGACCAGCACGTCGGGTTCCGGCTGATTCGGCTTCTTCATCAGTTTGAAGCGCTGCAGCACTCCGAACCGGTGCTGTTCGTCGACGACCACCAGCCCCAGGCGATCGAATTCGACTTTCTCTTCGATGAGAGCGTGGGTGCCGATGACCAGCTGCGCCTCGCCGCGGTTGATAAGGCCGCGGTTGGTGCGCTTGCGATCCTCATCGAGGGAGCCAGTGAGCAGCACGATTCGGTATTTGCGCGAAGAGCGCTCCAGCAGCTTCCGGGCGGCGAGAAAATGCTGTGTTGCGAGAATTTCGGTCGGCGCCATGAGCGCTGCCTGATAGCCATTCTCGATGGCCACGAGCATCGCCTGCAGGGCGACAATCGTCTTTCCCGATCCGACGTCCCCCTGCAGCAGACGCCGCATGGGATTGGGCGCACGCATGTCGGTCACGATTTCGCCAAGGGTGCGCTTTTGTGCGGCGGTGGGATGAAACGGCAAGACCTCGCGGATGGCGCTGCGGACCTTGTCGCTGGTCTCGAAGGCGATGCCGGGACGTTCGCGCATGCGGCGGCGCTTCAGTTCAAGGCCGAGCTCGAGGAAGAACAGCTCCTCAAAGATGAGGCGGCGATGAGCTGGCGTGGCCCAGGATTGCAACTGGGTCAGGGATGTGCCTTCGGGCGGAAAGTGCACTTCGCGCAGCGAGGCTTCGCGATCCGGCATGTCAAGCCGCCCGAGCATGGTTGTCGGTAAGCACTCCGGTACGCCACCGCGCATGTTCTCAAGCAAGTTGAAAATCACTTTGCGCTGCCAGCGGGAGGCGAGTCGCGCGCCGCCGAGAGACTCGTAGACCGGCGTGATGCGGCCAACCTCGAGAAGACGAGTTTCAGCATCATCGCTCGAGTCCGGCAGGATCTCGAATTGCGGCTGGATCATTTTGAAGTTGCTGGAGGAGCGGGAAGGCTCGATCTTGCCGTAGAGAGCGACGGTCTGTCCGGCGCGGAATTTGCCGTCGAGATAAGTGGCATGGAACCAGAGGCACTTGAGCACATGACGGCCCTGCCCAACGGTCAATTCAAAGAGCGGCATGCGGCGTGTGCGCAAGAGGGCAGCGCCGCGCACTTCGGCGATCACGCTGGCGGTTTCGCCGGGTTTGAGCTCGTCAAGGCTGCGGGGGTTCTGACGGTCCTCATAGCGAAAAGGAAGGTGATAGAGCAGATCTTCGGCAGTGCGAATATCTTTCTCGGCCAGCATCTTCGAGAGCTGCGGACCGACACCGCGTACAAACTGGATTTCACTATCGAGGCCGGGCACACTCAGGATGCTAACGCATTCCGGCGCGGGGCATCCCATGTCGGCACCGCGAGCGAGGAGGCAACGAGCGTATAGATTTACGAAAGCATTGCGCTGAGAACGGTCACGTCAGATAATCCTCAACAAACCTCGTGCGATATATGCGAGACAGGAGACGCCAATGCCCACCGTTGCCTCAGTCATGTCGGAATTGAAAAAGAAGGGCAAAGAACAGGCACGCAAAATTTATGCGCGTCACGGGATGGATCCGGAACGCGTGTACGGCGTCAGCGTCGCCGATATGAAGGTGATCGCGAAGACCATCAGGGGCGAGCAGGCTCTCGCGTGCGAACTCTACGAAACCGGAGTTATGGACGCGATGTACCTGGCTGGCATGGTGGCCGACGGCTCGAGACTGAGCAAAGCGCAATTGAACAAGTGGGCGAAAAGCGCTGCCGGTCTGCAGATGATCTCGGAATACACAGTGCCATGGCTTGCAGTCGAAAATGCGTCGGCGCGCGAACTGGCGCTGGAGTGGATGAAAGCGAAGGATGCTGCCGTTGCCGCGTGCGGCTGGTCCACCTACGCGGGACTGCTGTCGTTGCAGGCTGATGAGGATCTGGATCTCAAGGAGATTGAAGGATTGCTCGGCAGGATTGCGACGGAGATCGGCGCCGTGCCGAACCGCGTGAAGTACACGATGAACATTTTCGTGATTGCCGTGGGAAGTTACGTCAAACCTCTCCTGCAGCAGGCCAAGGCAATTGCCAAACAGATCGGCGCCGTCAAGGTGGATATGGGCGAGACAGAGTGCAAAGTGCCGCTGGCAACCGCGTACATCGAGAAGATCGAAAAGATGGGACGAGTAGGGAAGAAGCGCAAAACGTTGCGCTGCTGATGGCCTTGGCTGGAAGGGATTTTAAAACTCGGAGATCGCGTGCCGTGCTGTGCGCACTTCGGCTGCGAGGACGCGGAGCAACCTTAACGTGAGCGACGGATCGCTGAGCATGAGGCTGTTGAAGTCCTCCTTGGTCACAAAGCCGAGTTCGGCATCCTTTTCGGCATTGGCTGTCAGGGTGTACGGCTCGTTTCCGATAAGAGCCGGCAAGCCAAGCAGCGAACCAGGATGAAGTGCGATCGACAGCAGGCTTCCGCCCGTCGGGGATTGCATCGTAAGCCGGGCGCTTCCTTTACGGAGAATATAGAGGCCGGCGGGTGCGCCCCCCTGCGTGAAGAGGCAGCGCGGTTCCGTGCACACCAAGGTCGAAGAGCGCTTTTCAAGAGCTTCGATGAGTTCCTTGTCCGCAATGAAGGAGGAAGAATCAAAATTCACTGAAGCGCTCCAGAATGTATGCGTAGCCATCTCGTTCACGAACCTATCCCAATGCATGATTCCATGGATCCATGCGCTCACCTGTGATGCTAGTCACATGCTGGTGGTTGAAACAGGCTTGTGGAGTCAGGCTGCATGAATTCCAACTCAAAGAAAGAGTTCACATTCAGTCTGTAAAACTATGCAAATACGGTAGTTATACTTATAGTTTATGATCACATGCCGAATCATTTTGATCCGGTCAAGCTCCATTGAGATTGACCGTTCTATCGAAGTTTTTAGCTGCACTTGTTGATTCATCGACTGAGCGGAGATGAGGTGCTATTGGCTGACGGGTACAACAGCGCTCGGAGCAATCGCGCCTGACGGGGTTCCCGGTGTCCGGGCAAACATGACGTAGTTATCCTTCCCGGTCGTCTCCTGTTCGATCAGGGTCCATCCCGGCGTGTGCTTCAACAGGTACCCAACGGGCATTTTGTCGGTGACGAGTACGTGGTCGATTTTGTATTGATCGAACAGTTCGAGGGGGCGGACAAGGTACATAGCCTGGAGATAGGCCGCGAGAACTCCGCGATGTTCGAAGATGTCGAATCGCGAATCGATAAATTCGGGCTTGGACTCGAAGGTCATCATGCCGCCAACGTGGTCGGAGTTGAAGGTGCGCCACGAGGGTTGAATGGACGCCAGGGTCTGCATAGGGAAAAACGTGCCCAGCTTGGTGTCCAGTTTCTTTTCGCTCGGGAAGATGAAAAAGAAAGCGAGAGCGGCAGCGGTGACCATGAAAGCGTTGGCCGCCGGAATGGTTTTTTCATCCGACCCGAGATTGAAAGCCCGGCGAAAGTCGACCGCGAGGAAGGGTGTGGTGAGTACCGCGGCCATGAAGAGGAAGCGCATGTGTGCGAGCGCTGCGTACCATGCGAAGAAGACGAAAGCCAATTCGTAGATTCGCCACTTGCGGCCCTGGATCGCGTTACAAACGACCATAAGACACATGGCGCCGAAAGCTGCGATTCCTGCGACAGTGGTTAGGTCCAGGGGCTTCCATTCCATCACGTTGGCGATGTTCAATTTCTGGTTGAACATCATGTCGATGGGGTTCCAGGCAAGGCGCCAGCCGTAGGGATTGATGAAGAGTGCGGCGACGGACAGGCCCAGAACGGCGAGGAAGCGATTTCGTTCGGCAGAGGTAAAGGCTTCCTGTTCGACAATGCCTTTTCTCAAGCCGAATGAGCCGCAGAGAATGTATAGAACAAACAGAGCC
Organism: uncultured Acidobacteriaceae bacterium; assembly: GCA_963838295.1. GTDB lineage: Bacteria > Acidobacteriota > Terriglobia > Terriglobales > Acidobacteriaceae > Telmatobacter. Next base: position 475,174 of record CAWIQS010000011.1, on the reverse strand, counting down.
AGTCCGATTATCCAGCTGCCGTGAAGATTGACCCAGATGCAAAAGAGCGGAGGCAGCAGCCAGAGGGCGCGTGTCTTTCCGCGTTCTGCCGATTCAAGAATGAAGAGTTCAGAAGACATGGCGACGTAGGCCATGGCGATGGTGCGGGGGCCGGAGTTTACAGAGATGAGCAGGAATGCGAGTCCGGCAGCCCACCATGCCGCGCCGGCGTGACCAGAGCGGCGATAGCCGCGCCAGTACATGAAAACGAGATTGGCGCAGATCATCAGCCACTCTACGAGATAGATGCCGCGCAGATGAAGTGCCTGGTAGCTGAACCAGTAGGGAAGTTCAGCGAGCCATTCCGGGTTCACCCACGGCTGTCCGCCGACGGTGAAGGAGTTGGTCTCGGTCGTCATGAAGTGATGCGTCGACGTAAGGTGCCGGGCATCCGCCAGATGCCACCAGATGTCTGGGTCGCGCACGCATTCGAGCGTGGGATTGAGCGTAATGGTGAAGATGACCGGAAGCACCATGAGAATAGCGATATTCATCAGGTGCCGCGAGAAGATGCGGTTGAAGATGCGCAGCATGGGGCTGGTCGTCACGACGGGCGCGTCCTCGGTGTGCACGGGGCTCTCAATGGCGGAGGCGGAGTCCATTGTTTTAAGTTACCTGCCGGGCGATCTGGCGGGGAAGTACAACTAGGGGAGAGAATACACGGTGGTACCGTTGGAGCGGCCGGCCCCGATCAGGGTTTTCGAGTGGTCGCGGGCGGGACGGTGCGAAACGGCTCTCCCGCGGGGATGAATTGAATCGGCATTCCTGGAAAGATCGTCCGCAGCCATCGGGCGCACTCATCCATGCCGGCTTCTTCCGAGACGTCGTGGCCGAGGAGGATTAGGGCTTTGTGTCGACCTTCGGCGGCGGCGTCGACGACGTAGGGAACGGTTTCCCACTCACGCGACTCGCCGGCGACAACGAGCTGAACGTCTTCCTGTTCGAGCACCTTGATTTGCTCGTCGGAGCCTGAGGCACCAACCATCAGCGCGATCTCGGTGACGGGCAACGCGGGATCGCCGACGATGCGGATGGCACGGGCCCCGGTGCTCTTCTGGAGAGAGGCCGCGATTTGGCCAACGGTCATTCTGGGAAACGTGAACAGAATGGAATTCGAACCGTTCTGATACTTCTTCCATCCGAGCTGGTTGACCATGCCGACAAGAATTCCGTCGGGCTGACGCATGTGCCATGTGTCGTGGAACCGGTACACGACCAGGTGGTGTTCGCGGATGTAGGCGAGCTTTTGCTGGAAGACGGGATCGGCCGCGAACTGCGATTGCTGGTCGAGATGGTTGTAGAAGGTGGGCTCGTGCGTGATGATCAGGTTCTTGCCGCCGGCCACTGCTTTTTCGAGCACGGGGTAGGTATCCATGAACGTGGTGACGATGCCGGTGACTACCGTGTCAGGGTCGCCGGCTTTGAGAGTGTCGACGGTGCCGGCTGGCGGCGTTGCTCCGGTGGCCGCGATTACGCGCTGCATCACTTCTGCAGCGGTGAGGCCTTTGGTGGATTGTGCCACCGTGCAGGCGGGCAGGAGCAACAAGAGCGAGGTCAGAAACGCGGCGTGAAGTTTTCCGATTCGAGTCACACGGCCTCCAGCAGATTCCATTCGGTGGAAGTCTAAATGGTCTGCATGCGAGAGGCTGTGATCAAAGTTTCGGATGCGCAGGAATCGCCGCCAGAACTTCGTCGAGCGCTGACTGCCAGGGAGCAAGACACACGTTGAAGATGCGGTGCAGCTTGTCATTGGAGAGCACGGAATTCTGAGGCCGCTTTGCGGGCGTGGGATAGTCACTAGTCGCAATGGGATTTACTTTAGGAACCTTGTCGTCTAACTGCTTGTGCGCTCGTTCGAAGATGGCGCGAGCGAATCCGCACCACGAGACGCTACCGGAGCAGGTCATGTGGTAAACGCCGGACCAGGAGGATGCCACACCGAATTTCTTTTCCAGTATGCCGCCGGCGATAGCTTCGGTGGCCCGCGCCAATTCCGCGGCTGTGGTAGGTGCGCCGATCTGGTCGTCGACTACGTTGAGGGAATCGCGTTCGCGGCCGAGACGCAGCATGGTGAGGACGAAGTTCTTGCCCTCGGGCGCGTAGACCCAACTGGTACGGAAGATCAGGTGCCGCCCGCCCACACTGCGAATCGCTTCTTCGCCGGCGAGTTTGCTGGCGCCATAGACACTGAGCGGATCGGTTGCGTCGTCTTCGCCCCATGGTCCTTGCTTGGAACCGTTAAAGACGTAATCGGTGGAGTAATGAATCAGGAGGGCACTGGCGCGCTGCGCTTCTTCTGCGAGTATGCCGGGGGCCCGCGCGTTGATGGCGAAGGCGAGATCGCGCTCGCTTTCGGCGCGATCGACGGCAGTATAGGCTGCTGCGTTGACGATGATGTCCGGCGCAGTTTCGCGCACCTTGTCGCGAATCTGATCGGCGTTGGCGAGATCGAGGGAGGCGCGGTTGCAACCGATCACTTCGGCGGACTCCGCAAAGCTTGCGAGCAGCGCCCGCCCGACCTGGCCATCAGCACCGGTAATGAGAACGCGCGGCCAGATGCTCACGCGAATACCTCTGCAATGTCGAGCGTCGCCCCCTTCGCGTCTTTCTCTGACACGATCGCTTCCTCTGGCACAACCGGCCATGCGATGGCGAGTTCCGGGTCATTCCACACAATGGTGCGCTCGCCCTTGGGGTTGTAGGAGTCGGTGACCTTGTAGGCAAACCCGGCGACATCGGTGAGCACAAGGAAGGCGTGCCCGAAGCCCTCGGGGATCCAGAGCATGCGGCCGTTCTCGCCGCTCAGCTCAACGGCGACATGGTCGCCGAAGCAGGGCGAATGGCGGCGCAGATCCACGGCAACATCGAGCACGGCGCCATGCGTGGCGCGTACCAGTTTTCCCTGCGGGTTGAGGGTCTGGTAGTGAATCCCGCGGACAACATTCTTCTTGGAGACCGAAAAATTGTCCTGTACCCAGGTGCAGGGCAATCCTGTCGACTCGAATGACTTGTGATTCCAGGTTTCCCAGAAAGCGCCGCGATTGTCGCTGTAAATCTTGGGCGTAATCAGGAGCACGCCAGGGAGGGAGGTTTCTTCAATATTCATAACTCGCTGGTTCCTGCGGGAATTTGCCGCTCGTTGCGCAGCGCGAGGAGGTACTGTCCGTATCCGCTCTTCGCTACGGGCTTGGCAAGCTCTTCAAGCTGGTCGGCGGTGATGTAGCCGTAGTGATAAGCAATCTCTTCCGGGCAGGCGATCATGAGTCCCTGCCGGCGTTCGATGGTCTGAATGTAGAGGCCGGCTTCGAAAAGCGAATCGTGCGTGCCGGTATCGAGCCACGCCATCCCGCGACTCATGACCTGGACTTTCAGCTTCCCGGCTTCGAGGTAGAGACGGTTGAGGTCAGTGATTTCGAGTTCGCCGCGCGCCGAAGGCTTGAGATCCGTCGCCAGCTTGATGACGTCGTTGTCGTAGAAGTACAGACCGGTCACGGCATAACGCGACTTCGGCTGTTTCGGCTTCTCTTCGATGCTGATGGCCTTGCCTGCGTCATCGAATTCAACCACGCCATAGCGCTCGGGATCATGCACCGGATACGCGAAGACCAGCGCGCCTGTTTTCAACTGCGCCGCACGCTGCAGATCGCGCGAGAACGATTGTCCGTAGAAGATGTTGTCACCGAGGATGAGCGAACACGTATCGTTGCCAATGAATTCGCGCCCGATGGTGAAGGCCTGGGCAAGGCCGTCCGGACTAGGCTGCACGGCATAGCTAAGGTTCATGCCCCAGCGTTTGCCGTCGCCGAGGAGTTCAACGAAACGATGTGTGTCTTCGGGCGTGGAGATGATGAGAATGTCGCGCAGGCCGGCAAGCATCAGCGTGCTCAGCGGGTAGTAGATCATCGGCTTGTCGTACACGGGCAATAGCTGCTTTGAGACGACGTGCGTAACGGGATAGAGGCGCGTTCCCGAACCACCGGCAAGAATGATCCCTTTCATTGCGCAACCCTCTCCTCGTAGTTCTGCTTGATCCACTTGAGATAGGCGCCGCTGCGCACATTCTCGATCCAGGATGCGTGATTGAGATACCACTCGACGGTGTTGCGAAGACCGCGCTCGAAATCAACGGAAGGCGTCCAACCGAGTTCTCGCGCGATCTTGCGTGCATCGATTGCATAACGGCGATCGTGTCCGGGCCTGTCTGCAACAAACTTGATGAGTTTGCGGCGCGGGCCGACGGCTGCGTCGGGCCGGAACTCGTCGACAAGGTCGCAGATCGTATTTACAACGTGCAGATTGTTGCGCTCGCTGTTGCCGCCTACGTTGTAAGTCTCGCCGGGCATGCCGCGCTCCAGCACGGCACGGATGGCTGAGCAGTGATCGTCGACGAAGAGCCAGTCGCGGACGTTCTGGCCATCCCCGTAAACCGGCAGCGCTTTGCCTTCAAGCGCGTTCATGATCATGAGCGGGATCAGTTTTTCAGGGAATTGGAAGGGGCCGTAGTTGTTGGAGCAGTTGGTAGTGAGCACGGGAAGTTTGAATGTGTGGAAGTAGGCGCGTGCGAGGTGATCGGAGGCTGCCTTTGAAGCCGCGTAGGGGCTGTTGGGCGCGTATGGTGTGGTCTCGGAAAACGCCGGATCTTCGGGAGAAAGCGTTCCATAAACCTCGTCGGTGGAAACATGAAGAAAGCGGAAGTCGGCTCTTGCTCCGTCGTCGAGCGTCATCCAGTAGCGGCGTGCCTGCTCGAGAAGCGTGTACGTCCCTTGCACGTTGGTATGGATGAAAGCGCCGGGATCGACAATGGAACGATCGACGTGGCTTTCGGCCGCAAAATGCACGATGGCGCGGGGACGATGCTCGTTGAGCGCGGCAGCAACCGCATCGGCATCGCAAATGTCGGCTCGCAACAACTGGTAGCGCTCGTCGCTCTCGAGTGACACGAGATTTTCGGGGTTGCCTGCGTAAGTGAGCAGGTCGAGATTGACGACCGGCGTGCCGACTGTCTCAATCCAGCGCAGCACGAAATTCGAACCAATGAATCCTGCGCCGCCTGTAACGAGGATCTTATTTTGGGTGTCTGTCATCGAGAAAGTGTTTCCTTCAATGTGAGGGAGTGAGCGGAAGGTCTGCCGCGCTATGGCTGTATGACCGGCCGTTTCGAGTCTGGGCCCGTTGCAACTACACCGCGTAAGTCTATCGTAATTCGTAGGATGGGTTTTTCGAGACTTCCGCAAAACCACGTTTGGGAAGACGTTTCCAGTGGCGTTCTTGCATACACTTGGATGCACTTACGCGAGGAACATGCAGTCACCGTAGCTGAAAAATCGATAACGGCTGTCCACAGCGTGGCTATAAGCGGCCAGGACGTTCTCCCGGCCCGCAAAAGCACTCACCAGCATCAGCAGGCTTGATTGTGGGAGGTGGAAATTCGTCAATAAAGCCCCCACCAGTTGGAATTCAAAGCCCGGGGCAATGAAGATATTTGTTTCCGCGGAGTGGGCCTGGAGCAATGCCGATCCGGCGTCGCGATTTGCGGCCAACCCTGCCTCCAGGGTGCGCACTACGGTTGTGCCAACGGCGACGATGCGGCGCTGTTCGCGGCGTGCGCGATTCACGGCATCGGCCGTCTCAGCTGGGATGCTATAGCGCTCGCGATGGAGGCGGACTTCGTCAACGCGTTCAACGCGCAACGGCGCAAACGTGCCGAGGCCGACGTGCAGCGTGACATGGGCTATCTCAACCCCACACGCGACGATCTGTTCGAGCATCAGCGGCGTAAAGTGCAGCCCGGCGGTGGGAGCAGCAACCGATCCACGCTCGCGCGAAAACACCGTCTGATAGCGGTCGCGATCGGCAGACTCATCTTCGCGATGGATGTAGGGCGGCAAGGGGATGTGCCCGATGCGGTCCAGGATTCCAAAGAAGTCTTCGACGGGGGCAAATTCAATCAGCCGGTTGCCGAATTCTCCACGCTCCAGCACTTCGGCTTCGAGCGCAATCTCGCCGTCAGGGGCGGGGAAGACGAGGCGCTCACCGATGGCGATCTTGCGGCCGGGGCGCACCAGTGCGTGCCACCGGTTGTCGCCCATGGGTTCGGTAAGCATCACTTCGATGTGGCCGGTGGGCGTCTCCTTTTCGCGGCGCAGGGTTCGCCGCGCGTAGAGGCGCGCCGGAATCACCCGGCTGTCATTGAGTACGAGAAGATCGCCCTCGCGCAACAGCGAGGCGAATTCGCTAAAGTAGCCGTCGCGCAACTTTCCGCTGGCGCGGTCCATCGCCAACATGCGGCTCTGGCCACGTTCGGCGGGTGGTTGCTGGGCAATCAGTTCTTCGGGGAGTTCAAAGTCGAAATCGGTGACGCGCAGATCCGTCATGATGATTTCTGTCCCAGGTGTGCGAGAGCCTGCAGCCTTGCCCGCTCGATGGCGGCGTTCAGCTCCAGGCGCATGGCCTCAAATTCTTCGGCAGGCAAATCGGAGGGCACGCGTGTCCACTGAGCCCAGCTCACAACAATGCGCGTGAACGGCTTGGGAATAAGGAAGCGATCCCACGAATTCAGAGTCCATGCATGTTCTGGCTGCAGATGGAAAGCGCCGATGGGTGCGCCGGTGGCTTGCGCCAGTTTGATTGGTCCAAGCTTGGTTTCATAGATTGGTCCGCGCGGACCATCCGCCGTAAAGATTGCCGTGCATCCGGTTTCGATCACGCGCTTCAGGCCAAGGAGTCCCTCGCGAGCGCCCCGCGAACTCGATCCACGCACCGCGTCGAAACCAAAGAGTCGAAGGACACGCGTGATCAACTCGCCGTCAAAGCTGCGGCTAATGAGAATCACGGCGCCAGAACGGCGGAAATACATGGTGCAGGGCAGGACGCACTGGTGCCAGAAGCAATAAATTTCAGGACCTGCTTTTTGGCCGAATACGACGGGAGTTACGCCGTCTTCCGCGATCACTTCGAAGCGCCAGGTCAGACCCACGACCCACAGGAGCGCCCAGACCATCCGCGGCACGACTGCCAGCATAATCCGCTGGCCCACGGTAAACCTGGTCCTGTTCTGGTCGGTCATTTCCCTGATTTTACGCGGCGTGCGTTCTGCATTACAGCACTGGGCAGTGAAGCTGAGGTATGCTCAACACGCGGCTATCAACATGGCATGGGGAAAATTAAGCTACAGGTTGCGAGCCCTCTGGAGGAATTCACGCAACCTGTAGGATAGCCGCCCCCTACATCTGGCATGGCAGCTAACGTCGATGCCCTATGACGAAGGTTCAATATCCGTTTGAAAATCCCTGCAACAGCCTATTACTTAGGTCATTCGCAATCATATTTCGGTGAGCCGCAGATTCAATCACACGAACGGGTTAGTCCCAAAAACGAAAAGGGGGGGGGATTTCCTGAGGCAGGGGCTTTGCGATGCCGGAAGTGATTCGACGTGGATAAAAACAGACACTCAGAGACGTGCGGAAATGTTCGCGGCTCCGAGAGAGAGCGGCCATTTTTTGGAGACCACAGAGTCGCTTTGAGCGCATCAGCAAGGCAAGAGCGCAGGTCTGGCGCGTTGCTTTACTCGGGATTCCGACCCGAAAGAGCTTTGCGGATTCTGGTGGTGTTCCAACTTCCGCCGTCAATCGGTGTCGGGCGGTTTGCCAGAAGGTTTTTCGTGGATGAAGTGTTCGGTGGAAATGCTCTGTGAAACGGGCGCAAACTGCCGCGGGATCTGCGCGAAATCGAAGCAGTCGCCCAGGTCGCTCGATCGTGCATCTGCGGTGGCCAGAGTGGGCAGAGAGAAAATTGACTCGATGAACCTGACTACGCTGGCGCTTTCATATCGGACGTGCGAAACGTGCCCGTGTTTTGCATAGGGCGAAACCACCATCATCGGAACGCGGAAGCCAAGTCCCCAATTGTCCAGTTGTGGTGGAGGAACGTGGTCGTAGAAGCCTCCCCAATCGTCCCAATAGATAATGATGGCCGTCGAATTCCAGAACGGACTTTGTCCGACGGCATTCACGATGGATGCGACCCACGAGGGGCCGGAAGCGCTTCCTGACCCGGGGTGATCTGAATTCGCAATATCAGGTACCACCCAGGTCACCGGGGCCAGAAAGCCGTTTTGTACATCGGTCAACACGGTGGTTTCGGGCGACACGACCTTCGATGTCCAATCGGGGCCATAGCGTATCTGGGAGAAGGAATCGTAGGCGGACCAGATATGTCCCAGGTCGTCGCCGCCGATGGACGGCGCGTAGTATCGCCAGTCAAAGCCCCTGGAATCGAGCTCATTGGCCAGCGTGTCGTCGTCGAAGCAGGGGAAGACACCAGGGCCGATCACACGATTCGGCAACAGTGTCGACACAGTTGTGCCGTCGGGCGAATCGCAACCCCAGATCGAAGCGTTCGGTGTGTTGACGATAGTCGACTTGCCGGCTACGAGAAACAGGTGCGCGTCGTAGCTGGAGTCGACTTGAGATGTGAAGAAGTTGTCGGCCAGAACATAATTCGACGCCATCTCAAAGTAGGGGACGGTCTCAGAATGTTCAACGTAGCTTAACTCCGCATTATGAGGAATTGTGGACGGACAACTTTGGCCATAGCACGTCGCCGTGGGACCGCCATCCTTGTCGAATCCATTCATGGCTCCGTTGTTCCAATCGGTCAGAAAGTCTGTCAAACCATGACCGAGATCAAATCCGCCTTCAAAGGGCAGCGGCTGCAACGGTATTGTTCCGCCGGTGGAGAGTTGCGCAGCCGCGGCTGAGTTCGCCCCCGGAAATCCGTAAAACAAGTTGTCGAAGCTGCGATTCTCCTGCACGATCACGACGATGTGCTGGATCTTGCTGGATGCGGTTGCGGGTAGCACCGTATCGAATGGCGGTTGAGGCCTGCTCTGGCATCCGACACATGCGATTGCGAAGATCGCGATTGGAAGCAGTGGGATTTGGAAACTGCGATTGAGGCGAAAACTCGACTTTTGTGCGCGCACGATTCCTTCACGAACCTCTCTTTGTGTTGGTTCGTCCCCTGTTTAGAGGCCGTAGTTCACGATTTTTTTGAACCGATTGCCGAATCGCGTCTGAAGTGCAGTCAACGCAGACCACAGGTATGCGGAGGAAGAGACCGTCACTTCTGAAGACGCTGGGAGTAAGGACGAAAAGATTCGTTGCGCGTTTACATCGCCGTCTGCGAATCGATTCGGAGGCGCGCTTGAGTAACTAGAGGGGAGCTTCGAAGGTTTCTTGTTCCTCAGCTATAGCGCAGCCAGCGGATCAGTTCGGGAAGCGTGGCGCGCTTGCCGTACATCAGAATTCCCACGCGGTAGAGTTTCGCCGAAATCCAAAGAACTACCACAATGCTGACGATCAGGAGGGCGATAGAAACGGCGAATTGCCACGCCGGGGGAATCTGCGAGGACATTCGCAGAAACATGATGACCGGAGCAGTGGGCGGGAACAGAGACGCTGCCACCGACCAGAACGAGTTTGAGTCGTTGATCACCAGCATGATAAGCGAGAAGCTCAGCCACGTTGGCGCCGCCGCGAGCGGCATGTACATTTGCAGCTCCTGTTCTGTTTCGCAGGTGGCCGCAAGGCCCGCAAACAACGAACTGTAGAGCAGGTATCCCAATACAAAATAGACCGGGAAGAGCACCGCTTCGGTGACGGAGATATGCACCGCGTATTCGCCGGAAAGGACCTTGGCGGCGTACGGCGTACCAATAAGAACGGCGCCTGCGACCAGCCAGATGCCTATCTGCGTCAGGCCAACGGATCCCACGCCGATAAGCTTGCCCGCAAGCATTTCCGCGGGTCGGGTGATGGCCAGCATCACTTCGAAGATGCGCGATGTCTTTTCCTGAATGATGGAGCGGGCGACATTCATGCCGTAGATCATGGTGGTCATCGATAGCAGGATCGCCATGATGTAGCCCTTGTAAAACGAGGCAGCGGCATTACTCTTGACGACGCTGCCGTCCTTCTTCACCTGGAAGGTCTGAATGTGAACACCGTCAACCAGCTTGTCGGCCGCGTCATGGGGCATGCCGCCGCCGATGAGTTTGGCATCAAGAAGAGCATGATTGACCGCATCATGGAGCCGGCCGCCGGTGATGAAGTCGCCGGCAGAAGGCGACGTGTAGGTGGCCGTCGGCGCCTGCCCCTGTGGCGTATCGACCCAGAGGAAGCCGTCAATCGTCTTGGATTTGACTTCGTCCTCTAGCTTCTCGCGATCGGCGGGGGTAGCTGGCGCAACCACGTCCACATCGGCTTTTGCGTCCTTGTCTCCAAGGATCTGCGACTTGATTTCGCCGGCAAGAAGGGGATCGCTGGAGGCGACGGCGAGGTGTTTACCTGAACCGAGGCCGAGGCTCGACAGATAGCCGACGCCGATCACTGCCGCAAAAATCGCAGGCACGCCGAAGGTCGTCATTTTGAAGGCGCGCCCACGCACCTGTTCGAGGTACTCGCGTCTCGCAACCAGCCAGATGTTACGCATCGACCTTGCCTCCAACTGTCTGAATGAAGATTTCTTCGAGCGAAGGCTCGACCATTTCAAAGCGATAGATTCGCGCGTTCGCCGAGGCTTCGCGCAACAGCTTTTGTGCGTCGCCGTGTTCCTTGAGGCGGATCTCGGCGTGTCCGGAGAAGTTTTTGGCTTCGGCAATCTCCGGGCTGTTGAGAAATTCGGCGCTTCCCTCAAACTCCACCACGATGCGATTACGCTCGTAGCGCGACTTGATGTCGCGCACGCGGCCTGAGAGGACTGCCTCTCCCTTATTGATAAGGCAGATGGAGTCGCAGAGCTTTTCCACCTGGTCCATCCGGTGGGTCGAGAAGATGATTGCTTTGCCCTCATCCTTCAATTGCAAAAGGGTCTGTTCCAGCAGCTTGGCGTTGACGGGATCGAGGCCGCTGAAGGGTTCGTCCATCACAATCAGGCCGGGATCGTGGAGCAGGGAACCGATGAACTGGATCTTCTGTTGCATGCCCTTCGACAGTTCCTCGGTCTTTTTCGGAAGGGCATCGTCGATCTCCAGGCGCTTTGCCCAGTCGTTGGCGCGCTTCTGAGCTTCGGCGGCGGAGAGCCCATGCAACTCGCCGAAGAAGACAAGCTGCTCGATGACCTTCATCTTCTTGTAGAGGCCGCGTTCCTCAGGGAGGTAGCCGACGCGTTCCAGGCTCGCGCGCTCAAAGGGCTTGCCGAAGAGGTTGATCGTTCCCGAATCGGGCAACGTGATGCCCATCATCATGCGAATGGAACTGGTTTTACCGGCGCCGTTCGGTCCCAGCAGCCCAAACATCTGTCCCGCATCGATGGAGAGGCTCAAATCGCGTACCGCGACCTTGCTCTCGTAGGCCTTGGTGACTCCTGCGAGTTCGACGACTGGCATTCCTGCTCCTGGAGCTTGGGGTTTAGCGGGACCCGGGGGCAGGTCCATTTGAAGTGTACCGAACGCTGCTTTGTCGGCACTTTGATACTGTTCGCGTTGCAGGGAACGTTGGTTCAACCGGACAAACGTTAGTTGTGCTTGTTGTATTCGGGGGGACCGGCTATGACGAGTGCGTCTTTATCTCCGTATACGTACCAGCAGCACCAATCGGTCTCATGATTTGGCTGGTCCAGGGGCGAAATAAGGTCGCGGTAGATCACGCGGCCATAGATAAAGACCTTCTCCTCCCATTTTTCAAGGCGCCTGAACTGATCATCGGAGGCGCAATAGGATCGAACGTCGGCGCGGCGGAAGGGCCGGATCCCCGCGGACTCGCCGGGGAGCAGGATGATCGGCTCAAACGGGGTAGCCGATTTTCCGCTGTCATAGTCCGGCGTAGCAGGCAGTTTGGTTTCATCGGACGCGATCTTGACGCAATCGGCCTTGGCCAGGATGCGGGCCGGGGTACGGCCACGGTTGGTAGCCATCACCTTGAAGCCGTGCTCGACGGTGAGAAAAGGCTCGATGGTGATGACGATCCACGGCCGGCCGGAGTCGACGATGGCCTGGGAACTTTCGAGCGCGGCATTTGCGCATTGCAGAGCTGCCTGCGCCGCGGCCACCCCGAATTCTGTCTGCCGCTGAATGTTCTGGAGGATCTTGAACCCCAGGACAACGCCAATGTACCCCAGAATCACCAGCACGAGCAGCGCTCCCCAAAGCACCTTGTCGTGCCAGGTCCAGGCGGAAGGCTGTGCTGTCGCAGAAGTGACGACAATCTGAGGAGGGGTGGCGGTCGTGGGTTGGTCCGGGTCTGGATCGACGCGCAGAGGCTGGGTGGCTTTTGCGGGAGCTGAAACCGGTTTGGAGGTGACTCCGGTACCTGGTTTCGGTGCTGACTGCGGCGGTTTCGGGGTCGCGGTGACCGGGCGCTGCGCAGAATCGGGATCGGTCTGCGCGTGAGTGAAAGCAGGCGACACTCCGCACGCCACGATCAGAAGGAGTAAAGCGGGTCGCCTGAACATTAGAAGAAGAATACAACGGACTGGACCCGGCTGCCGGTTACCGAAGGGGTTCGAATGCAGAAAGCAGACAGGAAACGGAAGTTCTGCGGGGGGATCGATCTCATTCGGACCGTCAAAAGCGCTGAAAAAGGGCGGAATGTGTCCCGAGGACGTTGTCAAACGATCCAGCCCTGACGATCGCCGCGATTCCGCTCTGTAGAGAAACGCAACGCGGGAATGAAAGAATCAGGCCAACCTGTTTTCCTGCCTTGTACATAACCGCAAGTAGGCATTACTCCGGTGTATACCCGTTATTGCACAGGGGTACTCGCATGGTGCACTTCCGTGTACACTTGCCTCGATACCCCCAACGTAACGCGTTGAATTCAGCGAGAGTTGACATGCGCGAAAATGAGGGCAGAATTGCTCTATCGGACAGCCATCCTGGCGGGAAGCGAAGAGGAGGAAGTTTGCAGCATTTGCAACACCCGTATGCCTGGTGGCCGACCCTGGCGGTGCTTCTTGTGGCGACCGTTACTGACATTCGCAGCCGGCGGATCCCAAACTGGCTGGTATTTCCGTTTTTGCTGGGCGGGCTGGTGGTATCGACCTGGGTCGCAGGGTGGCATGGTCTGGGACAAAGCCTCGGGGGATTGTTGCTCGGGGGCATGATTTACGGGGTACTCGCAATGATGGGCGGCATGGGGATGGGCGATGTTAAGCTCTGCGCCGCAATCGGGGCCTGGATTTGGTGGAAGCAACTGGTATTTGCATTGGTCTTTATCGCAGTAGCCGGCGGAATCATGGCCCTTGGGTGGGCGCTCGTCGGAGGCTTCATGGGAGAAATGTTTACGGGGGCAGGGGATTTGCTGTTTGGTTGGAAGAAACGTGGATTGCACACGCCTGAAGACCTACAGCTTTCGAACCCAAAGGCACGCAAGATGCCCTATGCTCCGGCGATTGCAATTGGTACTCTTCTTTCCTTCTTTTCTCATTGAGAACGTGCTTGAAAAACGACTAGAGTATGCTGACAACGCCCCGAATCCGGTGACTCCGTAACTCTGGCGCAAGAACTTGGGAGCTTTGATTCTGTGACTGACAACACGCACGACTCTGATCCCCTAAGCGGCAATATACTGTCCATCGCGCTGATCTGCCCCAGTGAGGCGCGCAGAAGGACAATTGCGAGCGCATTGAACAGCTCGCATGCCGCGATTGTGCGGGAATACTCCTCTTATCCCCCGACGCTGAAAGAGATGCCCAGGATGCTGGGCGAGAAGGCGTTTGACGCGGTCATTATCGACCTTGAATCTGACGTTGAATATGCTCTGGAACTGGTGGAGTTTGTTGCTTCAAGCACCTCGACCACGGTGATGGTGTATACCTCGCGGCTCGATCCGAATCTGATGGTTCGCTCGATGCGGGCCGGTGCGCGCGAGTTTCTGTCGGATCCCATCGACCCGAATGCTCTATCGGACGCCCTGATCCGCGCGTCTCGGTCGCCGTCAGGGCGGCAAATCCTCAAAAAAGACGGGTGGAAAAATCCTCGTCTTTCTTGGCGGAAAAGGGGGCTCCGGCGTTACGACGGTGGCATGCAATTTTGCTGTCGCCCTGGTGCAGGAGTGCCAGCAGACCGCGGTCCTGATTGACCTCGATCTGCCGTTGGGTGACGCGGCCCTCAGTCTTGGGTTGACGACGCAATTCTCCACGGCGGATGCGCTGCAGAACGCGGACCGCATGGATACGAACTTCTTTTCCAAGCTGCTTACGACCCACACTTCCGGTCTTCCGGTGCTGGCGGCTCCGGGAAGATTTCCCCAGGTTCAGGCAAGCAATGACGCGATCGACAAGATGCTGAACGTGGCCCGGCAAGAATTTTCTTACGTGGTAATCGATGCCGGATCGCGATTCGATCTGACAGATGCAGCGTGGTTCGAACAGGCCGATACGGCTTATCTGGTGATGCAGGCGGGCATTCCCGAACTGCGCAATTCGCACCGGCTGATATCGGAGTTTTTCAAGTCGGGAACTCCCAAGCTCGAGATCGTGCTGAATCGATATATGAAAAGCTCCATGGGAGTGGACGAAGAACATATCGAGAAAGCGCTCACCAAACCCATCGCATGGAAAATTCCCAGCGACTACTACAACGTCCGGCGGATGCAGAATGAGGCAGTACCGCTGGCCCTCGAAGATTCAACCATTTCAAGGGTACTCCAGGACATGGCACGAGCGGCTTGCGGGATGCCTCCCAAGCCGGAAAAGCGAAAAGGCTTCAGCCTTTTCAAATAATCCCCCGTTATTTGACGGAATTTGCAATTGAGGACGGCGCATCGTGGAATCAATGAATCTGGAAAACTTCAAAGCAGAAGTACACCGTACGCTGCTGTCGAAGCTCGATCTGGAGAAGCTCTCCCGCATCAACTCCAGCCAGGCGCGGCAGGCTGTCTCGAGCATTATCAGCGAGATCATCAGCGACCGGCGAGTGCCGCTAAGTTTCGATGAGCAGGAAAAGATCCAGACCGATCTGCTGGATGAAGTATTCGGTCTCGGGCCGCTCGAACCGCTGCTCAAAGATCAGAAGATCTCCGACATCATGGTCAATGACAAGGACCATGTGTTCATTGAAAAAGGCGGCCTGCTGACGCGCGCGGATGCTTCGTTCCGCGACGACCGGCACCTGCTTCAGATCATCGACCGCATTGTGTCGCGTGTGGGACGGCGCGTGGACGAATCCTCGCCGATGGTGGACGCGCGTCTGCCCGACGGTTCGCGTGTCAACGCGATCATTCCGCCGCTTGCTCTTGACGGCCCTTCGATGTCCATCCGCCGATTCGGCACCGGTCCGCTGGCGGCGAATCAGCTGGTGCAGTTGAAGAGTATTTCTGCGGAGATGATGGAACTGCTGTCGGCTGCGGTCCGGGCACGACTCAGCATCCTGATCTCGGGCGGAACGGGCGCCGGCAAAACGACCTTCCTGAATATTCTTTCGCAGTACATTCCGCAAAACGAGCGCGTCATCACGATCGAGGACGCCGCGGAATTGCAGCTTGCGCAGGAGAACATTGTTCGCCTCGAAACACGGCCGCCCAACGTGGAAGGGCAGGGCGCGATTCGACAGAGGCAACTGCTTATCAACTGTCTCCGTATGCGTCCCGACCGCATCATCATCGGTGAGTGTCGTGGCGAAGAGGCGTTTGACATGCTCCAGGCCATGAACACCGGTCACGAAGGGTCGATGACCACCGTCCACGCCAACACGGCGCGCGATGCATTGACCCGTTTGGAATCGATGGTGGCGATGACCAACCTGAATCTGCCTGAAAAGACGGTTCGGGCACAGATCGCTTCGGCGCTCACCATCGTGGTGCAGGCATCCCGCTTGAGCGACGGCTCGCGCAAATGCGTGAGCATTCATGAAATTACCGGCATGGAAGAGAACGTCATCAGTATGCAGGAAATCTTCTCGTTCCAGAAAAAGGGTATCGGGCCAAATGGCAGAGTGCAGGGCGCATTCGTGCCCAGTCGCATCCGTCCAAAGTTCCTCGAACAGCTACGTACTGCGGGCATCTTCCTGCCGCCAAGCTTGTTTGAGAAAGTAACGGAAGTGAACTAGCCGAAGCGTTCGCGGAGGTAAATATGGGAATTATTATCGGACTCGTGTTCCTTGGAGTATTCGGGGTTGTTGTTCTGATCGCGGCCGCGAGTGGGTCCGGAGCGACGGAGCAGACCCGCGCGATCATGACCACGGCTTGAGTCCGCGATCGCCGTAGGTAAGCCTGAGATGGCAGACCTGATCGTTGACGTTCGCAAGAACGAACTGATGAGTTCGATTCCCTGGCTCGATCGCTTCCTCTCAAAGCTCGAACTCGCGCCTCGTATTCGTCGCTTCCTGTATCAGGCAAATGTGAAGTGGACGGTAGGCGGGCTGAGCCTGCTCTGTGGCGTTTGTTTCATTGTGCCGGCTTACCTGGTTTACCTGCGCACTGGACTGGTGATTATCAGTTTGGTGATTGGGTTCGTGACTGGTGGGGCGCCGGTGTTCTGGGTATACCAGAAGCGCAGGATACGACTGGGCAAGTTTGAGCAGGGGCTGCCCGAAGCGCTCGAACTGATCGTGAGCGCGCTCCGCGTCGGCCACAGTCTCAACGCCGCCATGGGCCTGGTGTCGCGCGAGTGCGCGGAACCCGTTAGGCGGGGAATTCAGGCTGACGTTTGACGAGATGAACTACGGGCTGGAACTGAAATCAGCGCTGGACAACCTGGTTACGCGCGTGCCCCTGCAGGACGTGAAGATTGTTGCGACGGCGATTCTGATCCAGCGCGAAAGCGGCGGCAACCTTGCCGAAGTGCTGGATAAGACGGCACAGGTGATTCGCGAAAGGTTCCGCCTGAAGCGTCAGGTTGCAACGCATACGGCGCAGGGACGTTTAACGGGATTGATTCTGACATTTCTTCCCGTGGTTCTGGGCTTCCTGCTTTATCTTGTCAATCCGGAATTGATGAGTAATCTATGGAAGAAGGATCTCGGAATCAAACTCCTCTATGCTGGCTGGCTCGATGATTGTCATCGGCGGTCTGATCATTCGCAAGATCGTGAACATGGACGTCTAGCGAGGAAACATGACATTTGCAGTCGTTTCATTCATCATCGCGTTTCTTCTTATCGCCAGCGGCGGCCTGCTGATCTTCTATCGCGACACGATCCAGGAACGCATCTCGGCGGCGCTCTATCCGCGTGCCAATAAGAAGACCATCACCACCACGCTTGAAGAGACGCGCCATGTGATCGGCGGCGTGGTTGAACACTTTGAAAAGATTCTTCCCCGCAGCCAGGCCGAGATATCGGTTGTGCAGCAGCGTCTGGTCCGCGCGGGATTGCGTTCTGACACCGCCGTGAAGACGTTTTATGGCGCGAAAGTGATGACGCCGCTCTTCCTGATCCTGCTGTCCTGGGTCACGGGTTTGATGCACTTCAGCCCGTTCTTCATTTTGACCCTGGCGGCCGGAGTCGGCTTCCTCTTGCCGGACTTCTGGCTGGGGCGCAAGATTGCAAAGCGGCAGGCGGAGATCAGAAAGGGTTTGCCCGACGTGCTGGATCTGCTCGTGATCTGCGTTGAAGCTGGACTCAGCCTGGACCAGGCGACAGCGCGCACCTCTGCCGAATTGAGCAAAGCCCAGCCGGCCCTCAGCGATGAGCTTGGAATTGTTGCGCTTGAACAGCGCGCAGGACGTGCGCGCTCCGACTCATGGAAACACATGGCGGAACGCACGGATGTTGATGTGATCCGTAACCTTGTTTCGATGCTGGTGCAGGCCGAACAATTCGGAACCAGCATCGGCAAGACGCTCCGCGTCCACTCCGATACACTGCGCACAAAACGCATTCAGGAGATTGAGGAAAAGGCGGCAAAGCTTTCGGTGAAACTGCTGTTTCCCCTGGTTTTGTTCATCTTCCCCTCGCTGTTCGTGGTCGTGCTGGGACCCGCAATTCTGGTCATGATGGATTCGTTCAAAGAGTTTTTTGGTCACTAGTCCTTAAACCATTTCATGAAGGGAGAGAATCGATATGGATCAAACCACGATTATCCGGATTGTAGCCGGGGTCCTTTTTGTTATCGTGCTGGTCATTCTGATTCAGCGTCGCCGCACACGGGTTAAGTAGCCTCGTCTGCTTCGAGGGTGCCGGAAGGAGACGCGGGAGGTTATTCTCCGTGTATCGTGCCGGCACCCTTGCCTCGCATTGCGCCGTCTTGTTGCGGCGATGCTGGGTCTGTCTCATCTGCGCCAGTGGATTTTGGTGGTAGACTTCAACAGGCTTTTCCTCTTCGTGCGATCGAATGCTGTTAGTCGATTGAGCGGATCTCATTCGGGGTAACACCGACGCAGCGAATCTACTGCGTCTCCTGGCAAATTTGAAGTTCGGAGCGATGTGGTCCCATTCCTGCCGATCTTCATCCGGGCAGCTTTCTGAAGAGGCGCAGATCATGGAAACCCGCAAGTATTGTGTGTACAACCAAACGCGCGAGAGCTTTCTAAGTTTGGGCGTGAGTGTTGCAGATACTGCGGCCAAGCAGCTGAAAGTTCTGATGGACAGCCTCTCCATCCAAACCAACGCGGGCTTGTGGCTGACGCCTTTTCGCGGAGTTCCGGCCACGAAGGGCCTCACGCCGGTCGATCTGATCTACCTTGACGAAGACAACCGCGTTATTCAGGCGATCGAATCCTTTCCGAACCATGCGATCGAGCCGACACGGGAGCAGCCGGCAAGTGCCCTGGTGCTTGCAGGGCATACTATTTTTTCCACGCAGACGCAGCCCGGCGATGTGCTCCTTATCTGCGCGGCAGATGAAATGGAAGAGCACCTGGCTAGCGCCTCAAACGGAGCTGGCTTCAGCGCTGTGGCTTCGGGATCCATGACGGCGAGGTCTTCAACTGCAACCGTGCAGGAACCGGCTTCAGATGTGAACCAGACAGCTGAACTGCAAAGTGCCCAGCAGCGCCTCGCGCAGAAAGACAGCGCCGACGCGGACGCACTTCAGAAAGCTTCGTGGTTCATCCGTTTTCTTCGCTGGCTCTCGACCGATCGGCGGGGTTCCAAACGCCATCCGTTGCCCGGACTGGTTGCCTACTATTGGACGGGCGGCGCTCCACAGGCTTTTCATATCTCGGATATCAGCACCAACGGTTTATATCTTCTGACCGACGAACGGTGGTTTCCGGGAACAATGATTCTGATGACGCTGCAGCGAACGAATACCGATGGCGATGATCCGGACGATTTCATCTCGGTTCTGACCAAGGTGATCCGCTGGGGCACAGACGGAGTTGGGCTATCCTTTGTTCCATCCAATACCGTCGATCTGAACAGCGGAGAGCCCCTGCCAGAAACCGGAGTCGGCAGGAAGGCGCTGCATCGCTTCATTCAGCGCGTACAGGAACCATCCTGAGCCAACGGCTCATCCGTGACATTCTGGATAGTGGCCGTGTTTTTGCAGCTCCGCCGGTGAAAGACAGGAAAACCACTGACCGCTGCGTTGGGGTCGATAACCGTTCAAGCGGCTATTGATTGATTTGCGGAATAATTAACAGCACTTCGAGTTTTGCCACCTGGCCGTCATTGGTGCCGGCGCGGAACTGCCACTGCTGAAGCGCACCCAGAACGAGTTGCTCGCGCGCATAGCCGAGGTCCGTCGGAAACACTACCGAGAGCTTTTCGAAGTGACCGGACTCGTCGACGAAGCCGTGAACCATCACGGCATCCGAGTCGGAATCATCGGGATTCAGGTTTGGACGGACAATGTAGTACGGCCACGGGGCAGAAAGATGAGCGTTTCCCGCAGTTGCGGAATCGGCGGCACGCGGAAGCGAGTACTGAAGGATCCAGCTCTTGTCCAGCCCCACGTGCAAGTAGACTGAGTAGGCCAGCCGGCCCTTCCAGACGTCCTGGGTTTCCGGGTATTGCTCGTCCAGCGACGATCCTACGACGACAACGCCGTATTGACCATTCTTTGGCACGTTGATGCGGGTGACAGCACCGTTGTCACTGCCCCCTGCGCCAAGGCCAGTCGACGATCCCGAGCCTGCACCGGGGTTGTGGCCTGTGCCCTTGCCGCCCCCATCGCCCGCCTGGGTGCCACTTCCTGACGTGCCGCTCCCTGGGCCTTTTTGCGAGCCGCCAGTTCCAGGTCCGGCAGCTTTGCCGCCATTTGCACTTTGCCCTTTTCCTGAACCCTTTGCCGCGCCAGTACTGCCCGAGTCTCCTGAGCCATTTTGCAGGGCATTCGGTGTCTTACCGGTTCCCAGTCCACCCTGCTCTGAACCTTCGGCGGATTGGTTTGCGCCCGGCATGGTGACCGTGCCCTGGTTCATATGAAGATCGGAAGCGGAGAGAATCGCGGCTGGTGTGGGATCGATGGAGGACACGGAGCTGGTTTCCGGAACTCGCTGAACCTCCAACTCACGTTTCAAAACGACAGGAGAAGAATTGGCCGGCATCGGCATGGGCAGCTTCGACTGAAAGTTCGTTGACGACACATTCAGGTCGGCAATCTGTACTTCCTTGTTGGGAAAGTTCAGCTTTGGCTTGTCGAGCGTAACGGAAGGAGGCTGCGGCTTCGGAGGCGTTAGAACCTGGACCTTGGGCCGATGGCCGGACCAGAGCAACATCGCAGGAAGCGGGGTCTCCTTCGGCAGCATCTTGTTCGGGTCAACATCAGGATCGATCAGTGTTTGCGCGGCCAGTTTGCGGCGCATGAAACGAACTCGGCTCGATGCGGGAGCAGCAAGTTCCTCATGTGCAGACGATTCGGCGGCCGATGAGGAGGATTTCGCATTCAGGCTTCCACTTCCGCCGGATTTCGGAATGGGCGGATAGGGCATATCCAGATTGACATGCTGCATCATGTATACGTCCGGGGTGTTGAGCCGGAATTGCGGAGCGAAGAGAAAGGCAGAAAGTATCAGGAAGATTGCCGAGCCGTGAAATACCACAGACGCCACCAGCGCCGACGGACTTCGGCGTGGTTCCGGCTGCAGCGAAAATAGGGTAATTGTTCGCGAAGACCTCATTCGCCGGGTGCTCCCTCTCCTGTCGTTGACCTGCTCGTGCTTTCCAGGGGGAACAGGTGCAGTTTCTGGTTGAGTGTTGCTCCTCGATTCACTCCTGTCTTAAGGAGCGGCGGAGATACACCCGGGAATGGTCACAGCTGTAAGGTCGCGTGATCCGTGTCTGCAAGGCAAACGTATTTCTAAGTATGCGCGTTGATGGTCAACTCGACAAGGTCATTTAGGTAACGCGAAACACTTTCGTCAGTTGGGGGAATCTCGTCGAGCATGCCGTCGAAATGGAGCATTTTGCAAATCGTTTCTTAAACGCTTTGGTACCGTTGACAGCAATCGCAAGCCATGAGGAGATACGGTGACAAACCGAATCAACCGAACACGGTAAGCCCAAGCCTCACGCTGTCATTTCGTTAAGTGGCTTATTAGGTACTTCGGTTTGGAGGGGCCAAATTCGATGCACTCGAAATGCCACAAAATGCTATACTCTAGCCGCATTCACCCGTGCAGGCAGTTCACCATTTCGACCACTAACTCTGTGTGAAGAGGCCACTTCTCCCTGCGCCTGCGCGATAGGGGCAGAGGAGGCAGAAATCAGGGCGCTTCACCTCGCGAAGACAGGATTCTGATGAACCGAAGACTGGTAACCATTCTCCTTGCTGCATTTGTAGTGGCAGCACTGTGCTCAGTGCTCGTCTACCGGTTGGTCGGCATGCGCATTGCTGCATCTAAACCGCAACCGTCCACGCGCGTGGTTGCCGCCGCCAGGGATATCAAAATCGGAACGGTTTTGAGCGCCCCCGATCTGACCACGATTCAAATCATGGGTACGGTGCCGAAGAGCGCGATTCTCGATGCCAAGAACGCAATTGGCCGCGGAGTGACTTCGTCCATCTACACCGGCGAACCGATACTGGATGATCGCCTCGCTCCCATGGGCTCTGGCGGCGGTTTGGCCGCAACCATCAAGGACGGCATGCGAGCGATCGCTGTTCGAGTCGACCAGGTCGTTGGAGTTGCCGGCTTCGTGCTTCCGGGAATGCGTGTCGATGTTCTGATCTCGGGTGTTCCTCCGAATGCGACTAGCGGAGGCAACAACAATACCCAGGTGAGGACCGTGTTGCAGAATATCGAAGTTCTTTCAGCCGGCACGGATATTCAAAAGGACGCCGAGGGTAAGCCCCAGCAAGTGCAGGTTGTGAATCTGCTGGTCACGCCCGAACAGGCGCAAGTACTCGCACTCGCAAGCAACGAGACGCGGATTCAGCTGGTGTTGAGAAATCCCCTCGACACGAAGGTTGCACCGGTGGAGGGGACGGCCATGACAAATCTGTTTCTGGATCAGGATAAACCGGCTTCGAAGCCCAAGCTGACCGGTCGCGTCGCGCCCCGCAAGCCCAAAGAGGATACGTTTACGGTGACTGTCATCAATGGCGCCACCAAAACCGAAGATAAATTTGCATCGCCCGGGGGGAAACAGTGAAAGCTACAACTGGGATCTTTATCGCCAGTGTCAGCGCTTTGACACTCGTATTCTGTGCCGAAGCGGCCATGATGGCCCAGGCACCCCCGCCGGGAGCCCAGCCGGCGGCAGCTAACAGTCAGGATTCTACAAACGACTTGTCCCTCGCGGTGGGTAAATCGGTTGTGCTTGATCTGGCTCGGCCTGTAACGCGCATCGTTGTGGGCATGGGCGACTATGCCAATGCACAAGCCGTAAGTCCGACCCAGATTCTTCTCAGTGGCAAAGCCCCTGGAGAGACCAGTCTGATTATCTGGGATCAAAGCGGCGGCAGGCAATTTTTCAACGTTACGGTAAGGCCAAGCACCTTCGCTTCTAATGACTTGCTGGATGGCATCCGCCGCGAACTGCGTGCGGAACTGCCGGGTCAAAACGTCAGGGTATCTCAGGACAACGGGATCATTTTCCTGCGCGGAACGGTAACCAATCTGAATAGTTCTGACCGAGCTATGATGATCGCCGGCACTGCCGGTAAGGTTGTGAACCTGCTCAACGTGAATGTGCCGGCAGCAGAGCCGCAGATTCTTCTCAAGGTTCGCTTCGCGAGTATCGACCGTACAAAAGAGAAGCAGCTCGGCCTGAACATTTTCAGTACGGGCTTTGGAAACACGATTGGCTCAATTTCGACAAATCAATACTCGGCGACGGTTCCAACAGTTGCAGGTACTTCTGCAACTCTTAGCGGTATCACGCCGCTAAACCTTTTTGCCTTCTATCCAGGCATCAATCTCGGCGCGACTCTTGAAGCTCTCGAGCAGAAGCAGGTGGCTGAAGTTCTTGCCGAGCCGAATGTTCTCGCCAAGAATGGGCATCAGGCCAGCTTCCTGGCAGGCGGTGAATACCCGTACCCAGTTGCTCAGGCAGGAGCTTCAGGTGGAGGGGCAGCGCCGATCTCAATTCAATATAAGCAGTACGGTGTCTTGCTTGCCTTCCTGCCGACAATCACGAATCGTGGTACGATCCGGCTTCAAGTTGCTCCGGAAGTCAGCGCTCTGGATTACGGCAATGCAGTAAACATCGGCGGCGCGACCGTTCCCGCTCTCACCATTCGTCGCGTGAAGACGGAAGTCGAACTGTCCGATGGGCAGAGTTTCGTCATCGGTGGTTTGCTCGATAACCGCGAAAGCGACAATTTCCAGAAGATCCCATTTCTTGGCGACATCCCGATTCTGGGCAGGTTCTTCCAATCCATGCAGCGGCTAAAAACCAACACGGAGTTGATCGTTATTGTCACTCCCGAGATCGTGAACCCGATCGACGCCACTACGCCTGTACCCGAGTTGAAATTTCCAGAAGGGTTCCTGCCTCCGAATTCGCCAATTCCCATGCACACTCCAGATACGAAGGCTGCTGGAACGGCGCCTCCTCCTCCGCCAGCAACGATTCCGGTGGAGAAGCTGATCGAAAGCCAGAAACCGGAAGTACCGTTGGTCGTTGACGGCGGAATGGGTGTTGGTGGTGGCGGTGGAGGTACAGGTTCCACTCAACCTGCTCCACAGTAAACATCAACAGATGCGATTTCCGCTCAACGATAGAGCGGGTCCCAACGTGAGCCCCAGCGTATATCATCGCTGGGGCTCACCTTCAATATCCCAGGCTTTTCGTTCTACCCGAGGTCCATTGCGCCGGCCTCGATCCGCTGCGTTGCGGATTTTGCGTCAAAATCAAGGATCGATTCGCATCACGGTCACGGAGCCAAGGCACCTTATGAAACCCGCCGATCAGTCGTCTCAACACTTGGGGAGCCGTTTGGAATCAGGTAAAGGTCCGGTTGATGCCGATCGGCTGCAGGTTGTCAATATCACGCGGAAAACCATCCTGGCGAGCAATGCGGAGGCGGCCAAAAGCGGCGGCAAAAGATCCAAGGGCCTTCTGGGGCGCGATTCCCTTGCGCCAGGAGAGGGCATGTGGATTGTTCCGTGCGAGGCTATCCACACCTTCTTTATGCGATTCGCGATTGATCTTGTTTACCTCGATCGGAAAAATCGCGTTAAGAAAGTTGCCAGCAGCGTGCGGCCATGGCGTCTCTCGGCCTGCCTGTCCGCGTACTCCGTTCTCGAACTGCCAGTGGGGACCGTTCAGAATTCACAGTCTTGCCCCGGGGATCTCATCGAGTTCTCACCAGTACAGGACCCGTCGGATGCGTCGAGACTTTGAATTTCGTTCGAATGTCACAATGAATGCACGTCTGACCGTTGAAAGGATGCAGACCACCGGAAGATGCCTTCGAGAAGGAATACCTGAATGCGATTTCAGAAGATACTGAGCATTCTGCTCATCGCCTTTGCTGCAGGGTTGCTCTTTCTCGCTGCCTTCATCGCATCCTCCACGTTACGCGTGCAGGATCTTGCGCAGTATTGGGCGGGTGCACACCTGGTTCGTGAGAATCCCTACTCGGAAACGCTGGTTACAAATTTTGAAAGGGCATCGGGGTATTCGATGAATTCGCCAGCAATGGTGATGCGGAACCCACCTTCGGCGTTCCCGCTCGTCCTTGCGCTGCGCTACATGAACTACAACGTTGCGTTCGCTTTTTGGACACTCTTGAGCATTCTTATAGTTGCGGGCTGCGCTCGCGCTTCGTCGTCTTTCAGTGGCAATTCAGAGTCTTCACTCGCCCCCGCGTTCTTATGCCTTTTATACGGACCCACAGTGGCTCTGTTGCTGGTTGGTCAGATAGCCGTTCTGGTCCTTCTCGGCGTGACGTTGTTCTTGGTCATGGCGGAACGCAAGCGCGATTGGCTGGCCGGCGCATTCCTGTCGCTGACGTTCGTAAAGCCGCACGTTGTTTTACTTTTCTTGATTGGAATCCTGCTTTGGTCTCTGCGAACAAGACGTTGGGCAGTACTCCTCTCGCTGGCTCTTTCCCTCGCCGCCGCCAGCGGCGTCACATTGCTTTTGAATCCGCATGTTTTTATCCAGTACATTGCATTTGTTCGCGAGTTCGCCGGTGAAACCATGCCATACCCAAATATCGGTGGACTGCTTTACGTCATATCCGGATACAGAGACCTGGCATTTTTGCCGCAGATCGCAGGGCTGGTGTGGCTTGGCTTCTACTGGAAGAAGCACCGTCTCGGGTGGGACTGGAAGTCACATGGGATGGTGGTTCTACTTGTCTCAGTGGCTTGCAGCTATTACAGCTTTCCTTTTGACCAAATCATCCTGTTACCCGCCCTTATCGCGGCATATACGAACGGCAATCGCCGAATCTTTTTTGCGGCGTTCATCGCAACCGATCTCGGTTTTGCGTTCTACATCTCCAATCTTGCGGGGAAGTTTGGCTTTGGCTATATGTTCCTGTGGTGGACCGCGGGCGCATGGTTGATCACCTATGTCATTGCTCTGAAGACCAGGTCGAATCAAACGATGACCGCGACCTGCGCACAGAGTTCATGACCAATTGCGTCCGGCATTTCATCAATCAACTCGCCCACGATGTCGCCTGTGCTCGATGAGACGGAGAAGCCGATCATGACAAAAATGCGTCTCACGATTCTCGTGTTGTTCTCACTGAGCAGCGCACTCTCGGTTCTCTGGGGTTTTGCTTTAGAGCGCGCTGCACGGGGAATCATCGTCGATTTCAAAGTTGTATTTATCGGTACGCGATGTCTCCTACAGAGCCACGATCCGTATGACGAGAAGCAATTGATGAATGTGTACCTGGCGGAGGGAGGAAAGCCCCCATCGAGCCCAGCCGAGCTGAACAAGGTTCGACAAGTCGTCGCCCTGCAGGTGTACTTTCCTACCGCTTTTCTGTATGTCGCGCCATTTGCATTACTCCCGTGGGGAACAGCTCACGCGCTGTGGTCGGGACTTACCATACTCATGTTCACCCTTGCCGCGTTTCTAATCTGGACGCTTGCGCAAGATCGCGCGCCAAACGCCGCCTTCTATTTGGCGTGTTTTATTCTTGCGAACTCGGGGATCCTCTACGCAGGAGGCAATCCAGCGGGACTGGCAATTGGTCTTTGCGTAGTTGCGGCCTGGTGTCTTCTCCAGGACAAACATATATATATCGCGATGATCTGTTTCGCAGTGAGTCTCGCGCTCAAACCTCATGACACTGGTTTTGTGTGGCTTTACTTCCTCCTGGCGGGCGGCGTATTTCGAAAGCGCGCGCTTCAGATTCTCGGACTCACAGTTGCTCTCGCTTTGCCGGCGATTCTATGGGTCTCTTACATTGCGCCGCACTGGCTGCAGCAGTTGTCCGGCAACCTCTCCGCTACATCGGTTCAAGGAGGAATCACCGACCCGGGTCCGAATTCCATGAGTGGAAGCGGCGGCGGCATGATCATCGATTTGCAGACCGTGATAAGCGTTTTTCGGAACGATCCGCGCTTCTACAACCCAGTTACATACTTGATCTGCGGATCGCTCCTGGCGGTTTGGACAGCCATAAGTGTGCGGGGTCGATCGTCAGTGCAAAAGGACTACCTCGCTCTTGCATCCATCGCGGCGCTTTCCATGCTTCCCGTTTATCACCGCCCGCATGACGCAAAGCTCCTTCTGTTGACCCTTCCTGCCTGCGCAATGCTGCTGTCCGAGGGCAAGCTGACTGGCCGTATCGCAATCCTGCTCAATTCCGCCGCGATTATGCTTACGTCCGATTTTCCTCTTGCACTGCTGGCAAAAGCCACCGATGGCTTCAGCCAGACCACCGAAAGCGTCTATGGCAAGACGCTGACTATCCTGTTCGATCGCCCGGTGCCTCTAGTCCTTCTCGCTCTCGGAGTCTTCTATTTGGCGGTCTATGTGCGACGTTGCCGTGAAACGAGCGCAATTAACCAAGCACAAGGTCAACCAAGTCTCAGTGGGATTAGGGAGGCCTCCTGATTCCTATGGTCTCCAGGCACAATGGAAGGCGATATCTTGCGGAGTTGTGGTCTCTCGCTGGTAACGTTGCTCCCCTTCGGCTGGCCGCGTTAGAGACGACAACTTGATTTAAAGTAGAGGTCGATGCCCCTCTCCGCGACGCAGCAGGACCCGGCAAACCAGGTCGAGGTTTTGGCTCCCCCACCATCTGCCAAAGCCGTGCACCTCGCTTTGGCCGGCTGCGGCGCTGTCCTGCTCGCTTTTAATCTGATCGCTGCACCACGCGGAGCGATGGGTTCTGGCGTCATCTTATTCGAAGCAACGGTCTTGTTACTTCCCGCGCTACTTATCGCTCCGGCAGTCTTTCATCAGCGTGGCGCCTTTGAGCGGAGAGAGGCTGCACTCGCGCTTCCATGGACGCTCGTGATGGCAGCATTGGTAACACAGGCAGCGCCGTCGGCAGTCGCCCATAACTACCCCCTTCGAGACGACCTTTGGCGGAACATCGACATGCACCTGGGGATCAGTGTTCCCGCAATCATGGCCTTTACTCAAGGCCATCCGTTTTTCGACTCCATACTCACGTTCAACTACTACTGGCTGCTTCATCCGATAATGCTGTTGGCTATCTTTCTTCCTTCATTAGCCGGGAAGAGGGTGGCGGCGCAACGCTTCATACTGGTGAACGCTTTCGCCTTCGTGCTGGCGCTTCCTTGTATGCTTCTGCTTCCTGCTGTCGGACCGTGGGTGGCTTGGCACTTTCCTCCGAATATCGCGCAGCGAGCCACTGAGCTGAACATCATTTCGCTTCGCCGCGGCATTATGTCGAGTTCTGATTCATTTGGTGGAATTATCTGTTTCCCTTCGTTCCATGTGTTCTGGGCAGTTGTTTCGGCCCACGCTCTTCAGCCGTTTCGCGCTCTTCGCTATCCTGCGATCATTGTGGCGACATTGGTAACGGTCTCAACTGTGACAACCGGTTGGCATTATGGAATCGACGTAATTGGGGGTCTTTTGCTGGTTGCATTCACTACGCTTCTCGCGAACCCACTTCTAGCGTCGGAAGATTCTTCTCGGATGCAATCCGGTGCTTAGCCTCGAAAAGAGATCTAATTGTTGTAAAAGCGAGAGCAAAATCTTGACTAAACGACTTAAAGACTTCGAGTTCCGCTGTCGATACCACTTTGGTGGTATGCGCATAAAAGGGTTCCTGTTTGTCAAGCCCCGCACGTATACGTTAGTTACATCTTTTGTGCTATCCCACTGCGGAGATTATTGACTTCTAATCAATCCAAGTGCTAAAAACAATGGCACAACACCTGCTCACAATGCACTACCACCAGTCTCTGACTGGAACCCCAACCCAGGAAATGGAGAATTACGAATGAACGATCTGATGATCAAGATGTATGTAGCCGCAAAGATGTTGATCGAGCGTGAAGAAGGCCAGGACCTCGTCGAGTATGCGCTCGTCGTTGCTCTGATTGCCTTCGGCGCGATCACCGGCATGAAGTTCCTCGCCACTGGCCTCAACAACGCGTTCTCCGACATCGCGAACGTTCTCACCAGCAACATCACATAGTTCTCCCCGGCGTTGCCGGATGAATGACCCAAGTGCAGCCTGGTGTTTTACCTCGCCAGGCTGCTTGGTTTTTCAGCAAGATTGCAGACGTGAGACAAGCGACATCACATCGGTCATGTCTCTTTGGAATTAATCAGGTTACCCTCGGGCTCAATTTAGCACTAGCGTCATGGCATCGAAGTTTTTTGAAAGCTGCCATCATTTCAACTGTGATGTTAGATGAGGACAATCAATCTCCAGGAGGGAACACATGAAATCAGTTTCTACGAATCTTTTTCAGTTTCTGCGCAACATCCTAGCCCTTGAAGAAGGCCAGGACCTCGTCGAGTATGCGCTCGTCGTTGCTCTGATTGCCTTCGGCGCGATCACCGGCATGAAGTTCCTCGCCACTGGCCTCAACAACGCGTTCTCTGATATCGCGACCGTTGTCACCAGCAACATCACGTAGTTAGCCCCGGCGTTGCCGGATGAATGACCCAACCGCAGCCTGGTGTTTAACCTCGCCAGGCCGCTTGGTTTTTTGGCGAGATTCAGACGTGAGACAAGTGACATCACGTCGGTCATGTCTCTTTGGAATTAATCGGGTTACCCTCGGGCTCAATTTCGCACTAGCGTCATGGCACCAGAGTTTCTTGAAAGTTGCCATCATTTCAACTGTGATGTTAGATGAGGACAATCAATCTCCAGGAGGGAACACATGAAATCAGTTTCTACGAATCTTTTCCAGTTTCTGCGCAACATCCAAGTCCGTGAAGAAGGCCAGGATCTCGTCGAGTACGCCCTGGTAGTGGCGCTCATTGCCTTCGGTGCGATTGCCGGTATGCAGTTTCTCGCAACCGGTCTTAACAACGCGTTTTCCGACATCGCGACGACAGTCACCAACAACATAACCTAGATTGCATTGCTGCACTGATCGCATTTGCGGCGAGCCAGCTGAAGGCTGCTGGATCCCTTAGCTTCGCGATGAGTGGAACTGGGAGCATGTGATCCTGGCGGGCCGCTGAAGTCAATATTTTGGTTTCTGCGGCTCGTTGGCAAGCTGATCGCCTTCCAGAGCTTTACTAGTTCTGGTAGCCGTTCTGATTTTTCCCAGCGCAATCGCCGCTCCGGTTTTACGGCTGTGGCAAAGTAGTTGTATGTTCATTTCAAGTCCTGGGTCTCAAGAGCAAGCTGTCACATTGACGTTGCTTGAGGGCAGTCTTACCGCCATCGTTCTGGGACTGGTCTTCGCTTGGCCGCGCTTGGGCGCTTCCTGGTTTTCGCGTATCGAGCGGTTTCTCGGTCGATTGGCACGCAGGAAAGTTGCTGCCGTACTTCTGGTTGGCCTTTCCGGCCTGGGAATCCGGCTGGCGATTCTCCCCTGGTGCCCAATCCCCCTTCCATTTGTCCCGGATGACTTCAGCTTTCTGCTCGCATCCGACACTTTCTCGCACGGTCGCCTGACAAATCCCACCCCTCCGATGTGGATCCATTTTGAGTCCATCCACATCGACATGCTGCCTACCTACATGTCGATGTACTTCCCCACACAGGGCCTCGCCATGGCAGCGGGGAAGCTCGTGTTTGGCAATCCATGGTTTGGCGTCCTGATCACAAGCGCTCTGATGTGCGCAGCGATTTGCTGGATGCTGCAAGCATGGCTTCCTCCCACCTGGGCTCTCCTGGGGGGCATGCTGGCTGTAGTTCACCTCGGCCTTTTCAGCTATTGGATCAACACCTATCACGCAGCTGGGTCGATCGCGGCATTAGGCGGGGCGCTCGTTCTTGGCGGATTGCCGAGGTTCAAGCGTCGACCCAGGTTTCGTTACGCTCTGTTGATGGCAGTCGGCATCGCAATCATGTTCACCACGCGACCCTTCGAAAGTATGCTGCTGTTCATTCCGGTCGCGGTTTCGCTGGTCCGGTGGTACCTCGGCGCAGCAAACCGTCCCGCAGCTTCGGCGCTTGCGCGCCAAATCGCTCTACCCGTGCTGGTTGTTGTGGCTGCTGCTGCGTGGATGGGCTACTACGATTACCGGGTCTTCGGCAGCCCCCTGACGCTGCCCTACGCGGTCAATCGTGCGACTTATGCGATGGCGCCCTACTTTGCCTGGCAGAATCCCCGTCCTGAGCCTGCCTACCACCACGAAGAGATGCGCCGCTTCTACCATGAAGATGAGCTTGCCGATTTCCAGCGGAACCACTCTTTCGGTGGCTTCATCAAAATGACCTTGATCAAGGGTGTCAGTGGAACGATCTTCTTCACCGGATTGGCATTGCTTCCGTTCTTCTTTATGGCACGGCGCGTCTTCCATGATCGACGCGTCCGGTTCCTTGTGATTTGCCTTGGAGTGTTGACGGTAGGGATGATGGTAGAGATATTTCTGATTCCCCACTATATGGCGCCCTTCGCCGCGGCCATTTACGCACTCGGCCTACAAGGCATGCGTCACATGCGAGTCTTCCGGCCTGGAGACCAGCCTGTCGGGCTGGCATTGGTAAGGCTTACCGTTGTCGTCCTGATCGTGATGTGCGGGTTTCGTCTCTACGCCCAGCCGCTCCATCTCTCTTTCCCTGAATGGCCATCGTCCACCTGGAATTTCAGCTGGTATGGTCCTGACGTCTTCGGCAAAGACCGCGTCGAAGTGGAGCATCAATTGGAGAGCCTGCCCGGGGGACAGATCGCCATCGTCCGTTATTCCTCTCAGCACAACCCCCAGGACGAGTGGATCTACAATGCAGCCGATATTGACCAATCCAAGGTAATCTGGGCCCGAGAAATGGACCCCACAAACAACGCCGAGCTGTTTCAATATTATAGAGACCGCAAAGTTTGGCTCGTGCTACCCGATACCCGGCCAGTCGCTGTTTTCGCCTACCCGGTGTCGGGCCAGATTACTCCCAGCGCTCCTTGACGCATTGGGACCAATCTTCGATGAGAATAGAGGGATACTGGGTGAAGAACCGATGATTAACGGAAAGCGCATCGCCGTGGTCATGCCGGCCTACAACGCGGAGAAAACGCTGGAAATGACCGTGCGTGAGTTGTCAGAACTGGTCGACATCAAGATCCTCGTCGACGACTCAAGCAAGGATCAGACGGCGGTTCTCTCCAAACAGCTCGGCGTCCAGACCTTTGTGCACGACTCCAACTACGGGTATGGCCGCAACCAGCAGACCTGCTATCGCGAAGCCCTGGCCGCCGGCGCTGACGTCGTTGTCATGGTTCACCCCGATTACCAGTACACCCCTCTCCTGGTCCCCGCCATGGCCGGCATGATCGCCAGCGGAGTCTATGACATGGTTCTGGCTTCGCGCATTCTTGGCGGCGGAGCGCTGGGGGGTGGAATGCCGTTGTACAAGTACATCTCCAACCGCTTCCTGACCGCATTCCAGAACCTCTTTCTGGGGGTCAAGCTGTCGGAGTACCACACAGGCTTCCGTGCATTTTCGCGCCAGCTGCTGGAGACCCTTCCCATCCTCGAGAACTCTGACGATTTTGTCTTCGACAATCAGATGATCGCGCAGGCCGTGATGTTCGACTTCCGCATCGGGGAGATTTCGTGTCCAACAAAGTACTTCGCAGAAGCGTCCTCGATCAACTTCAAACGAAGCGTGGAGTACGGCTTTGGCGTGATCACGACCACCCTGAGCTATGTCGCGCACAAGATGGGCCTGATTCACCTGGCCCGCTTCGACGCCAACGGAAGAAAAGTCACCCAGCAGTACTACTCGCAATATGCGGATCGAATCTGAGAGCAAGATGATCGTCGCGGTCATTTGAAACAACAGCGCTCTGAATATTCTGAAACCAGTCAAAGGCTTTCGCACGAGGACATGCTTCGAAGAGCCCATCCACTTGGATTTCCAGTTGAGCGCTGAGGAGATCGCATTTTCAGCTTCGCGTCCATCACTGTGCAGCAAGCGGTAGA
The DNA here is from genome assembly GCA_963838295.1 of uncultured Acidobacteriaceae bacterium. Lineage (GTDB taxonomy): Bacteria > Acidobacteriota > Terriglobia > Terriglobales > Acidobacteriaceae > Telmatobacter. The sequence goes on along the minus strand of CAWIQS010000011.1, from coordinate 442,314 downwards.
CAGCCTCCTGGCAGTGCCGGCATTTCTTCCGGCGACGCTGTGCACCGGATACGCTGCCGCATGGTTCACGAACCTGCATGATTTTCGTCGGCACTCCGTTGTCGAGCGTCTCTTCTGGAGTGTGCCGCTGTCAGTGGCCATTTCGACAATTGCCGCCGTTCTGATCGGCAAGGCGTTATCGCTCACGGCCGTAGTGATCTTTCTGGTTGGGAGCGCTTGCTTATTCGTTGCCACCCTCGGTTGGGAACATGTTCGGCTGAAACAGTCGGGAATGAAATGGGTAATTGGGTGGAGGCCGCTCGGGGGAAGGGCATTCACCCTGGGATTGATCTGGATTGTCCTGGCGATTCTGTCGTTGATCGATTTTCAAAGCGATCATCAGCTCTTCATGAGTCTCACGATCTTCGATCATGCATCGCGGGTCAACTGGACGGAGAGCATCCTTCGTACTGGCATACCGCCGGCGAATCCGCTTTATTACTACGAACATCCCGCGAGCATGCGGTACTACTACTTCTGGAATGTGATTTGCGCCGCCGTCGCGCGCATATCGCACCTTCCCGTCAGGGCTGTTTATGTTGCTGGATGCGTGTGGGGCGGATTCATCCTGGCAGCCTTGATCGGGCTCTATCTCAAACACTTCCTTGCTGTTGGTGATCGCCTGCGCAAGCAGTTCCTGATCACTCTTTCGCTCATCTGCGTTTCTGGGTTCAGTTCACTCGTAATTGTCTGGAAGGCGTTCTTCCGGCATGGAGGCCTTCCCGGAGCCCCGCAAATCTGGGCAGTGGCACAGTTGAATAGCTGGTACGATTCGCTTCTCTTCGTTCCGCATCACATTTCGAGCATGGTGTGCTGCATGCTGGCGTTCCTGCTGGCATGGATGGAGCGCCAGAGTGGCTCGCACCGGCGCACAGCATCCGCAGTTTTTATTGCTGCGGCACTCGCCAGCGCCTTTGGCCTGTCGATTTATGTGGCATTCGGGTTCTTCCTGCTGATGATTCTCTGGGCGCTTTGGCAGGTTGCCATCGAGCATGTGTTCCGGCCCGTAATATTGATGGCCATTGGGGGCGCCGGCGCGGTTGTACTACTTCTTCCTTATCTGTTTGAACTCGGGCACGGCACTTCCGGAACGCACGGTGGCGGAGGAGCGGGCGCAAGCCTGTTTGGATTTGCCGTTCGCGAGACTTTTCCCACGGACGGCATCCTGGCGTGGGGCATGATGCAGGGCCTCGCGCACAATCATCCCTGGACGGCGCTCAGTTTGAGCAGGCTGGTCGTGCTGCTGCCGGGAATCGCCATCGAGCTGGGCGTATTCCTGATTGTGCTTGTCATTTATCTGATCCCTGCTTTGCGCGGTCGATCGCCGCTATCGCCGGCGAGGAAATCGCTGGTGTTTTTCGCTGTCGCCATTCTTCTGATTTCCTCCTTTATCCGGTCGAACGTCCTCGACATCAACGATTTTGGCGTGAGATCGGCCCTGATCCTGCAGTTTGCAACCCTCTTAATGGCATCAGACCTCATTTTGGCGTGGAGATCGGACAGCTGCGCGACGAGCAACTCCGAGCATGTTGGCGGATTGGACTTCAGCAGTCCCCATTGGTTGCGATTCATTGCGAAGCTTGCCATCGTCGTAGGAATCATCGCAACGATTCACCAAGCCATCATCTTCCGCTTTACGATTCCGATTGCGCTGGCGGTCACCCATATGCGCCCGGTTCAGGACCCTGTCGCGGCCAACATCTCCCACAACGCTTACATTTCGGCGATCGGCTACGGACAGCTGGACGCGACCATTCCTCGCGAAGCGATCGTCCAACCCAACCCTGCAAGTCCCAACGCATTCTGGTCGCTGGTCGACGATGTAAACATCGACCGCCAAAGAGCCATCGCCAGCGACCAGCCGTGGTGCGGCTCTGAACTGGGCGGCGACCCCAGCGGCTGCAAGGTTATGGCCGCTGCCATTGCCCCTCTCTTCAACGGAGCCACCGCCGAGCAAGCCCGCGCAACCTGCCAGACCTACAAGATCAGCTACCTCGTCTCTCGCATCTACGACCCCGCCTGGCAGAACAAGCAAAGCTGGGTCTGGACCCTCAACCCCGTAGTATCCGACCCAGAATTCCGCGCGCTGGACTGCGGACATTAGGCGTAACCTTTGGGCCAACCGGCCCCATTTTTGCGACAAGGATGGACGAAATGTCGATATGAATACCGCCTCGGAAGATCGAGCTGCAACACGCCTTCTCGCCATGAGAACCCCCGGCAAGGGTCTGCTCGCCCTCTATCTCGTCCTGTCGCTGTTCGCCATTTTTTATCTTCCTTACTTCTTCCCGGTGCCGCCTTCGACCTCCGATTCATACATCTTCGGATACAACAACAGGGTCGGCATCATCCTCTTGTTGGTGCTGGTTTCGTTTGGAGCGATATGGACGAAAGGCCTCAATTTCAACTTTTCTTCAAATGGCCCTTCACCCAAAATCCCGCTGAAGTACTTATGGCTCAGTCTGGCGATTGAATTTGTTGTCGGCGCGGCGATGTACCTCATGGCGGGTAAACGAGCATCTTTTGGAGAGCCGGAATATGAGGTCAGCAGGATCTGGCTCCTTACGCAGGGGAAGGTCCCTTATCGCGATTTCGAATGCAATCGAGGCCCATTTTTTCTGTATCCTCCAAAATGGCTTTCTGATCTTTTTCACCTGGATGTTCTCAGGAGCTATTTTGTCTTCTGGATTTTAGTTTCATTGCTCGGGGTGCTACTGCTTTATGCAACGATCAATCTTGTTGATTTTCCGACTGCGCGCAAGACCTCGATTTTCTTCATCTTCAGTGGCTGTGCGTGGCTCTCAGTCCTGAATCTGGGTGTCAATTACGCCCTGGTTCGCTACTTCTGTCCCCTTTATTTCATCCTGATCACCTATAACGTCTATCGTGGAAACCCACGGGGCAGCACGCAAATCCGTGCTGGCGCTCTCGCTCTCGCGTGTACTGCCGTGTTAGCGCTGATTTCCCCGGAAATTACGGTTGCGTATGTCTTCGCGTGCGTCGTCCTGCTCTGCCCTTGGCGGGCGGGATCGAGGCGCATAGCAGCTTATTCCGTGATGCTCGCCGGATTGGCTTGTCTTTTCGGTGTCGCTTTCAAGTTCGGCTTATTCGACGACATCCCGATTGACAGCCAGGGAGCTAACAGCTTCCCAATCGTGTTAGCCCCAGCTACTTTGCTATTCTTTGCCGCGGTCTTCGTGTGCGCCTGCTATATGGTTCAGCGGCTTTCGCGACCTGTCACTCGGGATAACACGGTTGCGCTGCTTGCATTTTCGTTGCCTATGGTAGCTGCTGCTCTCGGCAGATGCGACCCGGGCCACATCATGCTCAACGGATCTGGTTTTCTGTTGGCGGTCTTTTTCTTTGCATCGGCTCATCCCCGCGCGTGGAAGTTCTATCGCAACGCATTCGTCGTCTGTTTTTTTGTGCTTTCCATGTTGTATGGCGTTTTCATCTCAATTCGACTGAGAAATCAGATTGTTCCCGCCTTTCCCAAAAACTTCGATCTTCATACGTTCTACCCGGCAGTGCCGCCTCCGCGACCCGAACAACCTCTGCAAGCGCCCTTCGGATACACTCCAGTCGCCACCGGTCTCTATTTCTCACCCGACATTGATCTCGGTTTTTACGTCGACAACTGGAACGCAAACACTCCGGATGCCATCCGCAACAAAGTGGATGAGCTTGCTCGAGCACCCAAAAGGAGTCTGTTGCTTCCCAGGGGCTGGCCTGTACTTTGCAAGGTCGATCAAACCGAGAGCGGTTTCATCAGCATTCTGTTTACATTCCCATACGGAGCCAGAATCGTTCACCCCGACAGCGTTCGCAAGCCGCTGTGCGATTACATCCTCGACCACTACACACTCGCAGCGGCGGGTACCCCGGCGAACTTCCAATATGAGCTCTGGAAGCCGAAACCTTGAGAACACGCGAACGATCAGATCTTCTAGAAGGGCATCGCTATTGCCATAAGGCTCTGCCCAATCGGCGGTGCACAGAATCGCGACTCCACGGCGTGGACCGTCGGGAAAATTGCACGGTCGAAAAATCGAACCGAAGATACATCAAACGATCGCTTCTTCATCAGACAGAAATTTGCCCACCAGGCGAAATAGCCAACCAGGTTGTAGTAGCGGAAGCTATGAAGCTTGAATCCGGCCTTCTCGAGTTTCGTTCGCAACTGGGGTCGAGTGTAGCGGCGGAAGTGACCGAAGTCCTTGTCGATCGCTGCGTAGATCTCGGGGCGCGCTGGGACAAAAAGGCACAGCGCACCATGCGCCGGCTGCAGAAGTCGGTAATAGGTGGCGAGTTCTGCCTCATCCAATTCGATATGCTCAAGCACGTTGATGCTCAGGATGGCATTCCAGTCAGTGTTCGCTTTCAAATCGCCCACGGTACCCTGCAGCAAGTCGAGTTGGGGAAACTGCTTGCGAATCCTGGTGCAATATCCGGCGTCCGGCTCAATTGAACACAATCGCTCGATTGCCGGCAATTTCAGCAGTTCGCCTGTCATCTGCCCGATCCCTGCGCCCACTTCGAGGACGTTGCCACGCAGATGCGATCGAAAGTCCCGCAACAGCGCGTTCCGGTAATTCTTCGCCTCGTTCAGTGCGGCAAATTCGAAATCGGCGGTTTGAGCGAACGCGTTGGGTTGACTTGTCATTGGTTTCGGAGGTTGTACTTCCAGATACACCATAGCGCGCGAAAGCCGTCTCGCCAGCCTATCTTCTTCCCTTCAGCGTAGGTCCGGCCACTGTACGAGATGCCGACTTCGTATATGCGCACATTTGCCTTGGAAACTTTGGCCGTGATCTCCGGCTCGAAACCGAACCGGTTCTCTTCGATGTGAATCCGTTGGATGACGTCCCGGCGGAATGCCTTGTAGCAAACTTCCATGTCGGTAAGATTCAAATCCGTGGCCATGTTTGAGCACAGGGTTAGGAACCTGTTCCCAACGGAATGCCAGAAATAGAGAACGCGATGTGCGTCTCTTCCACCTTGAAATCGAGATCCGAACACCACATCGGCTTTCCCTGACAAGATGGGCGCGATTAGCCTGTGATACTCTTTCGGATCGTATTCCAGGTCTGCATCCTGAATGATGACAAGCTCTGAAGTCGCAAGCTTGATGCCGGTGCGCAGCGCCGCGCCCTTTCCCAGGTTTACCTGGTGCCGTACGACTTTGATGCGAGGGTCCGAACTGGCGAGTTGCTGTATCTTTTCCCAGGTGCCATCCTGCGAGCAGTCATCCACAATGACAAGCTCCTGGACCGGGCGCTCGACCAAAACTGCTTCAACGACCTGCACTATGGTGGCGGATTCGTTATAGGCCGGCATAACCGCGGTGAGGCAGGGCTCTATGTCGTCATTGGAATTCAAAGAGGACACCATAGCAGGTTTTTGGTTGCTGAATCTGCCCCGAATATAGCAGACACGGAGTTCCAGAAAGTCTTCGAAAGAAGCATCCGCCAAACCAAAGGTAAGCGGTTTGAGGCGATCGATGTTTTGGTTCTGCCGAAGGAATCTACCTTATAACTGTCAAATGGTATTGTTCAACCGACTCCAAGAGTCAAGCAGGTTAGGCTGGATTGAAACTCTAAGCCGACGGAGAATGGGCTAACGATGATTGAAGTTCCCGCATGCGTGATCTGCGATGGCCCCATTCGCCGCCTGAAGCGTGCCATGGTCGCTCCTTTTTCTGGCGAAGCGCATCTGGAACAGGAAGCCCTTCCGCATCGACCTCGTCCTGTGCTCGCGGTGTGCATTCGCTTTCTACAACCCGCGTCTCGACGACGACGAACTGCAGCGCTTTTACACCGGCTACCGTTCCCCGGAGTACTTGGAAATGCGCCGCTCGTTTGAGCCTTGGTACACGGAGAAGTTCAATGCCGACCTCGCCTCGCCAGCTCACTATGAGTCGCGCCGCGCTAAGCTCGCGCCCATCTTCCAGCAGCATCTCCGTGGCAGAACTATTCGCCGCGTCCTCGACCACGGTGGTGATCACGGAGACCTCATGCTCGGTCTCTTCGGTGACGCCGAACTTTACCTGTACGACATTTCAGGTGCCGCTCCCGCCCTCGGCGTCACCGCTGTCTCCGATCCAGCATCCTGCCGACCCGATCTGATCATTAACAGCAACGTCCTTGAGCACGTCGGCTTCCCGCGGGTGCTGGTCAGCCAGATCCTCGATGCCGCACCGCCCGGCGGTCTGGTCTTCCTTGAGACCCCCTGCGAAAATGTGTTTGGCTGGAGAAGAATCCTGCGTCGCATAGCCCAGATCCCGCTAATGACCGCCGCCAAATCGCGCCTCGCCGTACATCTCTTGCAGCCCGCAACCATCTTTATGATGCACGAGCACATTAACTACTACACGGAACGATCTCTCACTACACTTATGGACAGATGCGGCGGAAACGTTATTGCTTCCGGCTTCTATCCCCTTGTCGCCACAGCAGGCAACGAGGGCATCGTCTGGTGTCTCGGAGAGAAATGATTTCCAGCGTCTAGGCCATGCGAGGCGTGCGTGCGGGGCTGATCGACTTCACGATGACAGTATCGCGGTCACATGCATGTTGACACGGCAACTCGCAGATCATGTCGGCCGAATTCAACTTGAATTCTGGATCGAAGATATTCCTCAATTGGAAATGTTCAAGCGGTCTGTCTTGCACCATCTGCGCGTATAGAGGCGAATACTTGTAGTTGAAACCGCCTGCGCAGGTGAACACCTGTCCATCCGGCATCAGGTTTATGTAGTTCCTGCCGGCCGAACATTGCTTTGCGCTGAAGTCGTCGAATTGCACGAGGTTCTTACGGTCTGCCCTTGTGTACTTCCGCAACAAAACCTCTTCCTGCGCGCTGTACCGAAATGCAATATCAACCAGAGGATCAACGTGCAGGGTCATGAGGTGTGTCTTCATCAGTTCGTCGATCGAAGCGATTACAGGCAGGTTCTCTGGTGTTGCGACGATGTTTACGTGCACGTCCAGAAACTCGTGAAGTTCCTTTACCTTTGCCACAAAATCCGCATCTGAGATGAATTCGCGATGAAAACTCGCGTTCAGGTGGAACCGTTGTTTTATTTTGCGGTATATCGCAGTCGGCTGCGAGACATTGCTCACAATCCCAAGCAGCTGGTGCTTTTTCGGCAGGTTGTTGATCAGGTCCGCCAAACCCATATACAGAAATGGTTCGCCTCCGGCGAAGTAGATCATTGCCGGAGGGAGCTTTTCGAGCGCGATAATCCATTCGTCTGCTTTTCGCTCAGATTTCGGGGGAAAGTTGTTTAGCAGGTTATATTTCGTGACTACGGTGCAATACGAGCACCGGTAATTGCAGCGAAAGGTCGGCCAGAAGAGGACGTGCAGACGGCTGCCGAATACCTTACGGTAGTAAGGTTTCAGGAAGTACTTTACTTGAGACGGTAATAATCGCTGGATTTCAGCTAAGCCGACCACGCAACGCTCCAAGGCTAGAGTACACGTAGGAATAGCGCAACGAAAGCAAATCGTCGACCGGTGTAGCACTTGCGTAATTCATGGCGCGTTGGCCTTAAATCCCTTGCCGCTTATCTAGATTCTTCTCGGGAAGCTGGCTCTTGACCGCCAAACACTGGTTCCCAGAGAGCGGCAAAAAGGGCTCGGGGCGGCTGTCGAAAAACTGATGGAAAGCGCGCACGACACCCTCGGCCAACGGATAATCGTGGGAGAGTAGGATTCCGCCTGGCTCCAATCGTGGCCAGAACCATTCCAAGGCCGCCAGTGTGCTGTCATAGAGATCCAAATCAAGATGCACAAAGGAAAACCGATAATCGCCCAGATTTGCAGCGCTAGCTGGAAATAGCCCGGGATGGAATTCCACTCGCCCAGGCCACTCGCCAAGATTCCTCTCCACATCGGTTCGCGAACCTAGCCATTCTCCCTTCTCGAACTGGCCCTCTCCGTGTGGCAAGCCTTCAAACGTATCGAAGAGGTGCAACCGTCTCCTCGAAGCTGATAGCATCACCGCCGCCGTTCCACCGCGATAAACGCCAGCCTCGGCCATGTCTCCATTCACCTTCTCGCACGCGGCAACAGCATTGAACAGCTCTGCACATTCGAGCGGGGTCGTCCCGGTCGGAATGCGCCTTGGCATCTCGCTAGCCGCCGCCCACGCATTTCTTCGCAGCGGATGTCGATAATTTGTAAATCCATAAGACAAACGCGCTGCAAGCCTGTGCAGCGCAAACTGCAGGCGGCTACTCCAGGTTTCGGTCATGCCGCTACTATAACAATCAAATTGGCTGGGCCTCCCCGGCCTTCAGGGGAAAACGAAGAAGAATAGGTCCACCGAGTCACGCTTGTTTTGCGGTTACAACCGGACTTAGCTCAGGCTGGGTTGGTGGTGCAAACGAGAAATTCTTATGTCCAAAGAACCCAACAATCGTTGTAAGGCCATTTAACGATCGCGCCAGCGATGTAAGGAGCTGACTTGTCGGCCGGCGACAAATGACGCACAGCGAAAACGGCGGCGGGCAACAGTGCCGTGACGATCGCCGCTGTTCCACCGTACACCACAATGCACCGCGACCACTCCCTCAGATAATTGCCCTTCGTCTTAAAGATGAACCGTTTGTAGTTCAAGAACGAGAAGGTGATATTCAGGAAGCTGGAGATTACGCTGGCCGCGATGTAGGCAAAGGGAATGTGCGGGGTCAACAGTGCAGTCAGACCCGCGTAGGTTCCGTACCCAAACGCGGTATTCACCAGCCCCACCACCAAATACCGGCCAAACTGTCCCGGCGGAAAGTGGTCGACAACCCACTCCTGCCATCCCGGTTTCTTCGCTATCCCTGGCTGCTCTGTGTCGCTCACGCGTGAAGGTCTCTGGTATCCAAGATACAGTTCACATTCCATCCATGCCCCAGCCAAGTATCAGGGTGCATTACCGACGATTATGCAGCCATCGCGCGCTGTCTAAGCCCATTTGCTGCCCGATTCGACCAATCTCTACTTCAATCAACAGCCGGCTTAAAAGTGCCCTCGGCCAGTTTTGCAAGTAATTGCAGTAAGACCCGGCGCATCAATCAACACTAGTTCTTTACGACTTTCACGTGATTTCCACGCTCGCGCTCTCAAGATGAGGGCACCCCTCCACTTCACCCCCTTCGCGAAACTGTGAAACTGTGATAGCCAGGCCTCAACATCGCCTTAATGCGCAAAACGTGCAATCTATGGCTAAAAGGCCCCTATTGTCACCATTTTAAAATGGTAAATTTGCATGCTGCACCCCTCGATGTAATGGCTTCTCAATGAATAACGCAATTTCTTCACGGCTCTCAAAGAAATGCCCGCGCCTTTACAGGGGCTCTATAGCTAACCCCGTTAAAATAGACCTTGCAGCGAACCTTCACGCAGCCATGAAACCGTAAAAGCTTTCCCACCATTCTGACCCCTCCTGCAGTATCAGCACGGATTACCAGCGTTCCCCCAGCCTGGCAGTCCCGTGTTCATCCCTATGCTAGACTTGCGGCATTAACGCCATGTCTTGCTTCCTGATAGCTTTGCAAACTCGAAGCCTTTTGCCTTACCGCGGGGCGTCGAAGTGACCCCGAAGCTCATCACCATCATGACTCCCTGCTACAACGAGGAGCAGAACGTCCGCGAGCTCCACCAGCGCCTGATGGCCGTCGCCGCCACGCTGCCCAACTACCGCTTCGAGCACCTGTTCATTGACAACGCCTCGACAGACGGCACCGTCGCCGTCCTGCGCCAGATGGCCGCCGAGGATCCCACAGTCAGGGTGATCGTGAACGCCCGCAACGTAGGCCCCGACCGCTCCGGGATGCACGCCCTCCTCCAGGCCCAGGGCGACGCCATCGGCATCCTGGTAGCCGACCTCCAGGACCCCCCCGAGCTATTCCCCGACATGATCCGCGCCTGGGAGACCGGTGCCCCCATAGTCGCCGGAATCAAGAACACCAGCGACGAGAGCAGGATCATGTTCCGCCTGCGGACAGCCTATTACCGACTGGTAGCCCGCCTGACCAATGTGCGCATCATGGCGCATTTCACGGGCTTCGGGCTCTATGATCGCGCCGTAATTGACAAGATTCGCGCCGATTTTCGCGATCCCTACCCCTACTTCCGAGGAATGATCGCCGAACTGGGCCTTCCGGTAACCACAATCCACTACAACCAGAACCGCCGTGCCCGCGGCATTACGAGCCAGAACTTCTACTCTCTCTATGACTTCGCCATGCTGGGCATCACCAACCTGTCCAAGGTCCCGCTCCGCCTCGTGGTCTTCGCAGGATTCGTCTCTGCCTTCCTGAGCTTCCTGACCGGCATGTTCTACCTCGTCTACAAACTAGTGTTTTGGAAGAACTTCACGGTTGGTGTGGCGCCCGTCGTGCTAGGCCTCTTCTTCCTGGGCTCGATTCAACTCATCGCCCTTGGCATCATCGGCGAATACGTCGGCTCCATCCACACGCTTGTGCTAAAGCGGCCCCTTGTGACCGAAAGAGAACGCATCAATTTCTGAAGACTCAGGCCTAGCAGAAGGTCTGGATTCTTTTTTACTTTTACAAGCGAAGGGCGCGAAAGCGTCAGGTGCCAGCCAGCATCATTCGTGAGGACCGCGGGATCAATAGCACCGCGAGCACGATGGACAGGAAGATCGCCAGAAGATATCCATAGGACGGATCGAGCAGCAGGGGCGCTGTAAGCACGATGAGCGCCGCCGGCGTGTAGCGTATCCATCGAGATTTGCTTCTTGACATCCAGGCCATGGGAATCAGCAGGATCAACGCATCGTACAAGTGAGCATGCCAGCTGACCAGTTCTGTCACAACCAGGGCTGTGCAGAACATGGGAATGCGTGCGGCCTTGATGAACGCGCTCAACGCAACCAAGGCGACCGAGAGCACAATCACGAGCACGGTGTGCGGGCCGAACAGCGCTCCAATCATGCCGCGAAGATTGATAAGGATTCCGAATGCTTCCTTCGCATCCGTTCCATGTGTGAGGGCCACGTAATCCTGCATGCCTTGCTTTCCGACGACGAGAGCGGAGCCCAGCAAGAGCGGAGCCGCGACAACGATGAATCCAATCAGCACGCGCCAATAGCGGAAGGCAAGGATTGCCACCAGCGGGACAATGAGCGGAAATTTGAACAGCCCCAGTGCAAGGATTGCGCCAGCCTGCAGATCCTTCTCCCCGACGAAGCGATCGAACGCGAGAGCAACCAGCAGCGCGAGAATCCCCAGGTCCTGGCCGTTCAACAAAAGCGAAAGGGTCGGCCCGAAAGCAAAGGGCGTGAGCCACGCGAATTCGGGGAAGTGGCGCCGCAGGATCATGGCCACACCCAGCAGGCACGCAAGATTCAACAACGTCCACAAGGCGAAGGCCGGGGTTTGCGGCAGGTAACTGAGCGGTACCAGCAGAATCGTCTCGTAGGGCAGGTGGAAGAAATAGCCGACACCATCGTTCAAGGGATGAAAGACGTTCTGCAGTTGCTGGCTGTAGAGTCCGCGCAGATCGTAGCGAGCCAGCTTTCCGGCCGTATAAAACACGGGAAACCCACCCGGCTCTCCGAAGGCCGAACGCCGAAACACAGACCCAAAGAGAATGGCGTATGCGCATGTCAGAACAAGGAGCAAGGCGGACCATATGTGGTTCTTGCGCGAACCGTCTGATCCCGAAGTGGCTGACATGATTCTCGATATTACATGACAAGCACATCGCGCCGAGTCGCCAATCTGGATGGCGAATGCCCAAGGTCACTCGGTGCGACCAGACGCGCCGTAGTTCCTTGCTTCCGCCCCGGTGCCTTTGCAGGTAACTGCGGGCGGGATGCGCCAAATTGGTCGCGTCATCCCCCCCACCGTGCTCGAATATAGATTTAAACGGTGGGGATCGTGATGATGAAGGCGCGTCGCATTGGCTTAACGGCGTTGTTGCTCGCGAGCGGCTTCTCGAGCCTATTTGCGGTCATTCTGCAGCGAAGCCCACATGCGGGGATCGTGGATTTTCGCATCGTATACTTGGCCGCTCGATGCATGATTGAGCACCGAGACCCCTATAGCGAATCAGAATATCTTCGCGTTTTCCAGGAGCAAGGCGGCACGGTTCCTGCCGATCCTGTTGAGCGGCAGAAATTCGAAGGCGCAGTTATGGCGGTGGTCTATCTTCCCACCGCTCTGTTGATCATCGCCCCGTTTGCTGTTCTCGGATGGGGAGTGGCGCAAGCGCTTTGGACGATTCTCACTATCTTCCTCTTCACGCTCGCATGCTGCCTGATTTGGAGCGTCGCTGCGGATCGTTCTCCGCCGGTCTCCACTCTGCTGGTGGCCTTCATGCTCGCCAATCTGGAGGTTGTGTTTGCGTTCGGGAATGCAGCAGGCGTCGCCGTCAGTTTGTGCGCGATTGCCACATGGTGCTTCTTCACCGAAAGATTTGCCTTTGCGGGGGTGGCTTGCCTCGCTGCAAGCCTCGCCATCAAGCCTCATGACTCGGCTGCAGTGTGGCTCTACTTTCTGATTATCGGAGGGGTGTATCGCAGGCGGGCCGTGCAAACCTTGATCGTTGTAATTGGACTCGGCATTCTCGCGGTTCTTTGGACATATCAAGTGTCCCCGCATTGGAGCCAGGAAATCCGTTCCAATCTTGAGCTGGTTTCGGCGCGCGGCGGAATTGCCGATCCAGGTCCAGCCGGTATCAGCAACGGCACTGGCGGGATGATCATCAATCTGCAGACTGTTTTCAGCGTCTTTCGCGACGATCCTCGCTTCTACAATCCGGCAACCTGGGTTGTCTGCTGTCCGCTCTTTATCTTCTGGCTCATCCGCACAATTCGCGCTGGGGGTTCGCGGGCAGAGATGTGGCCGGCTCTCGCAGCCCTGGTCCCGCTTTCCATGCTTCCCGTTTACCACCGCCCCTATGACGCAAAACTGCTGCTGTTGGCGGTGCCGGCTTGTGCTGCACTGTGGGCTCAAGGTGGAGTGCGGCGCTGGCTTGGGCTGCTAACGACCTCAGCAGCGATCATGGTGACCAGCGATCTTCCGTCGACGCTTCTGACGACGCTAAGCCGGCACGTACCAACAAATCCTGGTGGTTTCTTGAACCCGATTCTGACCGTAGTGACTGCCCGGCCCGCGCCGATTATTCTGCTCGCGATGTGCATGTTTTATCTGTGGGTTTACGTGCGGCAGTCGTCCTCGACCATAGCGTCAAACGAAGTCAGATCCGTTTGAAAGATATCAACATCTTGGTTCCTGGGAATAGGAAGCACGATTGCTTCGCCGCCGCTGATAAACTCGATACCGTGCCAGACCAGCAGAAGCCTCCTGTTTTTCTTCTCGATGCGATGTCGTTCATCTTCCGTGCATACCATGCGATGCAGCGCAGCCGTCCCATGTCCACGCGGTCCGGCCTGCCCACCGCGGCTACGTACGTTTTTGTCAACATGATCAAGAAGCTGCGCCAGGATTTTACCCCGCGCTACTTTGCCGCAGTTTTCGATCCCAGCGGCGCCGTCTTTCGCGACGAACGAGCCCAGGCAATGGGCATGCTTCGCAAGTGGAACTCCAAGTTGCAGAGCTTCGAAGATGTGAGCTACGAGGGCTACAAGGCCAAGCGTGAATCGATGCCCGAGGATCTTCGGCGGCAGGTTCCATATATTCGCCGCTCGCTCGAGGCGTTGCACATTCCCATTCTCGAAGTAGTCGGATTCGAGGCGGACGATGTTATTGGCACCTTGGCTCGCGAAGCCGCTGAGCTTGGTCACGAGGTCTTCATCGTCTCAGGCGACAAGGACATGATGCAGCTCGTCACCGACCATGTGAGGGTCCTGAACCCGCAGAAAGACAACCTCATCCTTGATGCCGCCAAGGTAACCGAGGTCCTCGGCGTTCCACCGGAAAAGGTTGTCGATGTGATGGCTCTACGGGGCGACAGTGTGGACAACATTCCAGGTGCACCGGGAATCGGCGATAAGGGAAGCGTTGACTTGATTGTTGAATTCGGCAGCGTGGAAGCCGTCCTTGATCGAGCTTCAGAGGTTAAGCGCAAGAGTTATCGCGAATCCCTGGAGCAGAATCGCGATGCGGTTTTGCTTTCAAAGGAATTGGTCACCATCGACTGTCGTGTCCCGCTCCCACTCGATCTGAAGGCCATGGAGACACAGGAGCCGGATTTGGAGGCCTGCCGCACGCTCTTTAGCGAGCTCGAGTTTACGTCTATGCTGCGCGAACTCGCGCCGTCTGCATCTGTGCCTCCGCTCGAGCTCATTGATCAGGCCTCGGAAAAACAGGAGGTAGCATTTTACGAAACCGCTCGCAAAAATGGTTTTGCTTTTGCCCTAGCCGCGAAAGAGCCAACAGAAGCGGAGCCGGAACCCGATGAACAGCCGGTTCAGCAGACCATGTCGCTGCTGGAGGTTGTCGAAGAGGCTGAAACGAAGACGGAATCGAGCATTGGTGTCAGCGCCGAACCTGGCAAGGGCCTTTGTCTCCCTCTTACGCCCGAGTTGAAGGCGCTGCTTGAAGACGCCGCGGTGCCAAAGTGCACCCATGACCTGAAGCTAGCGATGCATGTCCTCTGCGGCCTGGATGTCGACTTGCATGGCAAGATCGATGACTCGATGCTGCTCTCGTATGCGTTGAATCCGACGCACACCACGCAGACTCTTGCCGATGTTGCAGCCCGACACAACGAATCAGCCCCCTCTTCGCTTCCGGCGGCCGCGGCTGTTACTCAGACCATGGTTTCATCACTGCGCAAGGAGGTCGAGAGGTTAGGAGTCGCACGTATCTATGACGATATTGACCTGCCTCTCGCGCCGGTATTGTTTCGCATGGAAAAGAATGGCGTCCGGATCGATACGGCGGTTCTTGACGGTCTTTCCACTCGATTCGGGAAAGAGCTGGAACGGGTTGGTGAACGAATTTATGGTCTAGCCGGTCGCCGCTTCAACATCAACTCGCCCAAGCAGCTTGGTGAAGTGCTTTTCAAAGACCTGGGTCTGCCCGTGCCAGTCAAGTATGGCAAGGGCAAGGCCATTTCTACCGCGCAGGACGTACTTGAGAATCTCGCTGAGACCAGCGAAGTTCCGAGACTCGTCCTCGAGTTCCGGCATCTTTCCAAGCTCAAATCAAATTACATCGATTCATTACCGCTGCTCGCTGACTCTGAATCACGTGTTCACACCACTTTTCAGGCTGCGGCAACCGCGACGGGGCGCCTCTCATCCGTCAATCCGAATTTGCAGAACATCCCAATTCGCACCGAACTGGGACGCGAAATCCGGGCCGCATTTGTCGCGGCACCAGGCACGGAACTTCTCTCCGCAGACTATTCACAGATCGAGCTGCGACTCCTCGCGCACTTCAGCGGCGATCCGCTATTGGTGCGTGCCTATCAGAACAACGAAGACATTCACACCATCACGGCCAGCGAGGTATTCGGCGTCCCCGCTGATTCCATGGACAAGGAGACGCGGAATCGCGCCAAGGCCGTGAATTTCGGAATCGTGTATGGGATCTCGCCGTTTGGACTAGCGGCGCAACTTGGCATTCCACAGGCGGAAGCCCGCGCCTACATCGATCGCTACTTCGCCCGCTACCAGGGCGTGAGGGCTTTCATCGAGAAAACCCTTGAAGACACGCGCCGCGATGGCGCTGTGCACACGCTCTTCGGACGCATCCGGCCTATTCCCGATATCACGAGCAGGAATCCAAATTCCCGTGGATTTGCCGAGCGCACCGCCGTTAATACGCCGCTGCAGGGAACGGCTGCCGACCTGATCAAACTGGCGATGATCGCGCTCGATCGAAAACTCACCGAGCGCAAGCTGAAAACTCGCATGGTGCTGCAAGTTCATGACGAACTGCTCTTTGAGGTTCCCGCAGCGGAGAAGGAAGAAGTGGAAGAACTGGTGCGTGGTGAGATGGAAGGCGTGATCAAGCTGAACGTGCCCCTTCTTGCCGACCTGGGATTCGGCCCTAACTGGCGCGATCTGAAATGATTGTTCGACGCACGGTTATGTCATTTGAGGGATATCAAATTGATAACTAGGTCGCGACTAGATGGTCTCTCTTTCTTACTTATGGGCGCCGTAGCGTTTCTTTCGATTGGTACCGCATTCGAACGTGCTTCACCGGTATCGATGTTGGATTTCAAGCCACTTTACTACGGGACTCGCTGTCTGATGAACCGTTGTGATCCCTACAATCCGATCGAGGTACGGCGATTCTACATCGCTGAATCAGGGCCGAGTGAACCGAACAAGGAGTTTACAGGCAGCATCATAAGTCTCAATACGAACATACCAACGTCGTTGACTTTTTTGACGCCCTTTGCAGCGTTGCCTTGGGGGCCCGCGCACATTGTTTGGGGATTTCTTACTGCCGGATTGTTCGTTCTCGCTTCATTGTTGATTTGGAATCTCGCTGCGACCTATTCGCCCGCGATTTCGGGAGCATTACTCGGGATGCTCCTTGGTGGCAGCGTACTACTGTTGGAGATTGGAAATGCCGCAGGTATTGTTGTCAGCCTATGCGCAATCTCCGTTTGGTGTTTTTCTCGGAATCAAGTTGTTTCGATTGGAGCCATTTGCCTTGCCATTGGTCTCACACTTAAGCCCCACGATGTAGGTTTCGTCTGGCTCTACTTTCTGTTGGCAGGGGAAAGATTTCGAAAGGGAGCACTGCAAGCATTTCTCTTTGCTATTGTCCTCAGCATTCCGGCTCTCTTTTGGGTTTCGCATGTCGCGCCTGGATGGGAGCAAGAGCTGCATTCCAATCTGCTTATTGCTCAAGCGCATAAAGGCGAAAACGATCCTGGTCCGGCGAGAGTAGATCCCAGAGCCCATGGCGCAATACCAATTAACTTACAAACTGCGATTAGCGTCATCCAAGACGACCCAAACTTCTACCAACCCGTCAGCCTTATCATTTGTGTGCCGCTTTTTTTGCTCTGGATCGTGGTGACATTGCGCTCCACTCCCTCGCCGACGAAGTCATGGCTGGCGTTAGCCACAATTGCTGCGCTCTCGATGCTGCCGATTTATCACCGCCAACATGATTCACGGTTACTATTGCTGACTGTTCCCGCGTGCGCTATGCTCTGGGCCGAGCGCGGACTGAGAGGATGGATCGCAGCTTTGGTTACCGCCACGGGTATTGGCGTCACCGGAGATCTGCCAGCCCAAATCTTGGCCCTTCGTTCCCACTCATTTGTTTCATCAGTGCCGGGTTTGTTCGGGAAGGTTTTGACGATCATATTCGATCGGCCGGCACCAATAATTCTGCTTGCTATGGGTATCTTCTATTTATGGGTTTACTACACTTCGCAATCTAAATCGGGCAGTTGCCGAGAATCGCATCCGCGTGTCGCTCACTAGACTCCCACCCGAGATAATTGAAAGGTCATGAAATGTTCGGTGTAGCAAGCGACCCCGTTCCCAACCCTCGAGCGGGGTACCAGAAGTCGTCCCGGGAGCAGATCGCCATCTTCGGATTCACGGTGCTGTTCGGCCTACTCCTCGCCGTGATGAGCTATAAGCATGAAATGTATTTGGACGAAGCGCAGGCGTGGCTCGTCGCGCGTGATTATAACAACATGCCTGACCTGATCCGTCAGCTTCACTACGATTGCCATCCAGTGCTCTGGTATCTCCTCCTTTACTTGCCCGCGCACCTATCGCTGCCGATGACGTCGATGCAGGTTCTCAACTACGTACTCTCTTTAGGGACAGCCTATCTGATTCTCACTTATCGTCGCATGCCCTTCATCTTTCGTGTTTTGTTTCTCTTCGGCCCATTTTTCTTCTTCATGGGTGTGCTTGCACGGAACTATATGCTCTCAGGTTTTCTTCTAATCGCCGCCGCTCGGTGTCTTCAAGCCGACCGACGAAGACACTGGCTTGCAATGTTGCTGCTGGCGCTTGCTATCAATGCCCACTTTTTGGCAATACCGGTTGTGATTGGCATCTTCGTGTGGATGTACTTGTTAGCCCAATCTCCTGACGGCGTCGCAGGATCAATTCGGTTGAAAGAGCGCCAGTTCTGGATGTCTTTGGGCGTACTGGCGCTTGCGCTAGCGGCCTGCTACTTCACCATACGACCTGCGCCGGATGTCTATGCACCCGGTTACCATGTCGTCAATGCAACCCCAATTGATTACCTAGTTCTTGGGGTCGCTAGAGTTTGGACTCACTTTTTGCCTTTCAACCTCGATTGGCTTTCTAGACCAGGGCAGTTTCCAACCAGCCCTTTGACTGGCTTGGCCGTGCTGAATGCGTGTTTCACCGTCGGTCTGTGGCTTCTTGCGCTCTCCGCTCTTCCTGGGCGTCGCAGTCGCTGGTTCATGTTCTCGGCCAGCATTCTTTGGATTACGGCGGTCTGGCCAACTGTTCACGTCCCACATAAAGCCCACTCGACTTTCCTCATCATTAGCTACATCATCGCCCTGATGATCCGCTCAGACGACGCTCGCGACCGCTCATGGCTGCCGGAACACCTCTCTCAACCTTTGCTCATTCTGCTTCTGAGTGCGCAGGTTTCCCTATGCGTTAATTACTGCATCTTGGAATGGCAGTATCCTTTCTCGGGCGCAAAAGCCACAGCCGCGTGGTTGAAAAGTGCCGATCTGACGCACCATCCATTCATCTTCCAGTCTGAAACGGCGGGTCCTGCTGTTATCGGTTACGCTGGCGTCGCTTCCGGCTATTATCCGGCATGTCGCTGTCGCGGGTCATTTCTAATAATTCGAAATGGATGGGACAGCAGTCGGCCGGTTTCCTCGGAAGAGCTACAGTCGCTGCGTCTTGAATTTGGTTCGTCTCCAGTGTTGTTATCTCAGTGGCAACTCGACGATGCGACCCTTCGACAAATCGGAATGCGATTGATGTATACCTCACCTCACGGCTGGGCGTGGGAAACGGAAGATCTCTTTGTCTATGGCTTCCCTGGCGATGCATTCAAGTGAAGACTCTGGAGCGAGACTTAACATGGCAATTCACCCCAGACATGTCTGGTCGCGATCAGCCCAATCATGGTGAAGATATGACCAAGGTTCGGTCCAGGGAGTCGAAAGTGCCGTTGTGGTTGGTTACGCGTTCGCGTCGCATTGGATGCTGCGTCTTCCGAGCCAACGTCGGACGGCGGCCAGTTAGTGTTTGCGAGCTGAAGTGACACGCGTTACGATGGAGCGCGTCATCTGAGGTGAAGCCCCGTGGGAAACTGGGCTTAGACCCCTAACTCCGACCGAATCGCGTTAGCGATTGCATCGGCGTGCCGACGCATCGCCTCTTCGCTTTCGGCTTCAATCATCACCCTTGCCAGGGCTTCGGTGCCCGAGTAACGAATCACAACGCGACCTGAATCCTTCAACTCTTCTTCAGCCGCGTGAATGCTCGACGCTACGGTCGGGATCTCTTCAAGCGGCCGTTTCTCGCGCACTTTTACGTTCACAATGACTTGTGGGAACACCTTCAAGTCCTGCGTCAATTCATCCACGCTTTTGCCCGTGCGGGCCACCAGATCCAAGACGACAAGTGCCGTCAGAAGGCCGTCTCCGGTGGTTGCAAGGTGAGGGAAGAGTATGTGCCCGGATTGCTCTCCACCGAGCGCCGCGTCGCGCTCCTGCATCTGCTCGAGTACGTATCGGTCACCCACAGGGGCGCGCAGCATGCGAATTTCCGAGCGCTTCAGCGCTGCTTCCAAGCCCATGTTTGACATGGTCGTTGCCACGACAAGATCGCCGGTCAGCATTCCCCGCGCCTTCAGGTCTCGTGCGGCCATCAGCAGAATGCCGTCACCATTGATGACGTTTCCATGCGCGCCGGCTAGCATGCACCGGTCAGCATCTCCATCGAAGGTGAGCCCGGTCGAAGCCTGTCGCCTTTGTACCTCCGCAGCAACCCATTGAGGATGCAATGCACCGCAACCATCATTGATGTTGCTTCCATCGGGTGAAATATTCAGTAACGTGAACTCCTTGGGAATCCGCGCGCCCAACTTGGCAAACAACTCCGGCGCAACTGCCGAGGCCGCGCCATTCGCGCAGTCGGCAACGATGCGCAAGCCATCCAGTCTCAACCCCGGCACGCAGTCGATCAGGAACTGAATGTAGTCGTCGGCAAGAGTCGCGTTATCGTCCACGCGCGGAAGTGCTGACACTTCCGGCACGACGGCCTCTTCGGCAAGACGGATAATCTCATCCTCGATCGAGGACTCCACCGCATCCGGAAGTTTAAAACCGTCCGGCCCGAATAGTTTGATCCCGTTATCGCGCCATGGGTTATGAGATGCAGAAATCACGACGCCCGCATCAAAGCCGTGCGTTCGTGCGAGGAACGCCACTGCTGGAGTAGGAACTACACCCGCGGATTCCACGCTCACTCCAGTTTTGCGCAATGCATCGGAGATGGTTGCCGTGATCCACAGGCTCGACTCGCGCGTGTCGCGGCCAAGAATTACCTTTGGCTCGTGACGGCCGTGCAGCGAGTGTCCAAGTGCCAAGCCTGTTGCGTGGATGGTTCTCGCATCGAGTGGTGGCTCGCCTGCGATGCCTCGAATCCCGTCAGTTCCAAAGAGCTTCCGTGCAGTTCCTTTACTCATAGCCTCACTTCTTGCGTTTCTTGTTTCCAGGTGCTTCGTCAACCGTGCTGCCGAATTCACCATCATGGAGCCGAGTTGTGATGTGCTCTCCCCGAACGATCTGGCCTATTGAGCGAATCACTGCGCCCTCCGAGTCCAGCACGAGCGCGTAGCCGCGTTCCAATACGGCCAGAGGGGATAGCGACCGCAGTCGAGCATCGAGCGCGTCAACGCGGGCCGCCCATCTTCGCAGCGTTCTCTCGAAGGAGCGCTCGAGCCTTGTCGCTCCATGGGCAAGCCTCTCCCGAGTACGAGCCAGCATTTGGCGCGGTTCATGATGCAGCACATCGGCCGCAAGTTCCGCTACTTCACGGCCTCGAGCGCGTATCAACTCACTCAGGCTTGCTTCCAGGCGAAACCCGAGATCGTCCAGCCGCTGGCTGGCTCGGTGCAGCGTCGCAGTTACGCGCCGTTCCGCGCGATCAAATGGGACACCGTCCAGTGATTGCCGCGCATGCATCAGCTGAAAGCGCGCCGCGCGTTCCAAACGATTGCCCAGAGTTTCAACCCGCTCGGCAACGCGATGCTGTGCCGCGGTAATCAGTTCTGCCGCGGCGGAAGGCGTCGGAGCCCTCAAGTCCGCCACAAAATCGGCAATCGTAAAATCCGTTTCGTGTCCGATTGCCGATACAACAGGCAGGTTCGACGCAACAATTGCCCTCGCCACCCGCTCGCCATTGAACGCGCTCAAGTCCTCGAGCGATCCGCCGCCGCGCGCGATCACGATGACGTCGACCAGGCCGCTGGCGTTCAACTGAAACAGCGCCGCTTCAAGTTCTCCGGGCGCCTGTTCACCTTGAACGGCGGCCGGACAGACCAGCACATTGAGCCCGGCATGCCGGCGTCCCGCGATGTTTAGGAAATCGCGAATTACAGCGCCGGTCGGCGAAGTCACAATGCCGACCGAGCGCGGAAAGGCGGGTAGAGGACGCTTGCGCGCAGACTCAAACAGTCCCTCGGCCTTCAATCGTTCTTTGAGCTGTTCAAACGCCAATTGCAGCGAGCCCGCTCCGACTGGCTCCATCGTTTCGCCCACAAGCTGCAATTGCCCGCGCTGAGAGTACACGCTTACGCGCCCCCGCACCAGCACATGCAATCCATCTTCGGGCTTGAAGCGGAGCAGAAGCGACTGTCGGCGAAACAGGACGACCGGCAACTGGGCATCTGCGTCTTTCAGCGTGAAGTACAAATGTCCCGAAGGCGCGGGGCGGCAATTCGAGATCTCGCCTTCGACCCAGATGTCGCTATATTCCTGCTCAACCTGCTCGCAGACGTGTTCGACAAGCTCGCGCACTGGCCAGATGCGGCGCATTTGTTGCGGCGCCTCAAATGTCAGGTCCAGCTGTCGCACAGATGTGTCCGGTCGAGTCACCACTAAGAGTGTAAATTGCTGAGATGCGATGAAAAGCCTCGCCGGGAGTGCCCGCTAAGGGCGACTGGCGACGATTGTACGGAGCTGCTCCGCAATCTGCGCCAGGCGTGCAGAAATCACGGCGGAGTCGCTCAGGTGGCCTGCGTAAAGATTCTCGGCTTCGCGAGCCAGTTCCGTTCCTTCTTGCAGCCCGAAGGTTCCCAGAACGCCAGCCAGCTTATGTGCTTCTGAACTTGCTGCTTGCTGTTCAGCGGCGCCAAGTGCACCTCTGGCAGCGCTCTCTGCTGCCTTCTGCAGGGTCGTCACGCGTTCCATCATTTGTGGCAGAAACTTCGTCCACAGCCGATTCATGGCTTCAGTCAGCGGCGATCCCACTGTCTCGCTCACCAAGGCGCCTCAGCTCCACCCCAGAATGCCGGCAACCTGTTGCGAAAGCGTTAGCGGGTCGAAGGGCTTCACCAGCACGGCTTTCACGCCGAGATCGGCGAAGCGCGAGCGGTCTGTCGCCTGGACCTTGGCAGTGAGTAACATAACCGGAATGTGCGCCGTGGCCGGGTTCTTCTGCAGTTCCCGAAACGTTGCGGGACCGTCCATTCCCGGCATCATCACATCAAGCAGAATCGCGTCTGGCTGGTAACTCGTAGCCCGCGCCAGTCCCTGGGCGCCCGAACTGGCTACCATCACTTCCCAGCCCGCCACTGTCTCCAGGCTCAATGCAGCTACTTCGCGGATATCGTCTTCGTCATCAATGATAAGAATGCGATGCATGAACTACATCTCCAGAAATCGGCCTCAGGAACCCTGGCCGGCGGAAACCTCAGGTATGGATTCTTCGACTTCCTGCGAACTGCGCAGCATCGTCAACACCAGGGCTTCCAGTTGTTCGGGTTCAACGCTGGCCTTGGCCAGGAAGTGACTCAAGCCTAGCACCAATTGCATGCGTTCGGCTTGGGTCAAACCATGAGCAGAGTAGGCCACCAACGGAGCCCGGTTCAGATCCTCGTGTTGCCGCAGCCAGTCCACCACGTTGAATCCATCGCCATTTGGCATTCCGATGTCCAGGATAATGAGGTGGGGCTGCAGGGTCAGGCACTCATCCATTGCTCCCTGGCGCGTATGCGCCACGCGCACCACGATTCCTTCGCGCCTGAAAATTTCGGCGACAACCTGTCCAAGATCGAGATCATCCTCCACGACGAGAATACGTGCCTGTTCGCCGGGAGCGCAGAGCACCTTCACCAGTTCGCCCAGAAGAGCATCGTCGCTGGGTCTGGGGAAGAGACGGTCCACCTTGTGATTCGGTTCTGTCGCGGGCTGTGGATGCGCAACGCCCAACAGTACGACCGGCGTGTGCGCCTCCGGTTCTTCGCGGCGCAGCATCGGCAGTATCTCCCATCCATTGATGCCGTCAATGGTGGTGTCCAGCACGATTGCCGACACGCCATCGTGAGCGACTGCAACCGCCTGGTCTACCGTTGTGGCTTCCACCACACGGTATCCATATCGGGAGAGTTGATCGGCAATCAACGGCCGTGTTGCGCCATTGGTATCGGCTACGAGCACCGCGCCGTGCGCTGCGGGGCTCGATTCGCCTTCCTCTGTCTTTGCGGCGACCGGCTGATAGGGAAGGAAGACCCTGAACGTCGATCCGCGAACCGGATTCCGTTCTGCCCAGATTCTCCCGCTATGCTGCAAGACAATCGCGCGGCAAATCGCCAGTCCAAGGCCGCTGCCGCCCTTCTGGCGCGAATCCGATGCATCTACCTGCTGGAATCGGCCAAAGATCGCCTCCAGCTTGTCTGCGGGGATTCCGCGGCCCTGATCGATGACGGAAAGCGTCACGCCGCTTGCACCTGAGCGCAACATCACAGAGATCGCCGAATTGGCCGGCGAAAACTTGATTGCATTCGACAACAGGTTCGTTATCACTTGCAGGAGGCGATCCGGATCCGCCATGACCTCGACCTGCGTCTTGTCGTGAATCAACAGCACGCCGGCCTCGTCGGCCATCGGCTGAACGCCGTCGATTGCCTGGCGCACGATTTCGCCAAGCTGGATGGGTTTGAATGTGAGTGGCTCGCGGCCGCTCTGCGTGCGCTCGAGATCGAGAATGTCGTTGATCAGCCGAACAAGGCGCTCGGAGTTGCTGAGCGCGATGCGCAGCAGGTTGGCGGCCTTCTCGTTGATCACCCCGAGCATGCCCGACGAAAGCAGTCCCAGTGCGCCGCGAATCGAAGTCAGCGGCGTGCGCAGTTCGTGGCTTACCGTCGAAACGAATTCGTCCTTCATACGGTCGAGCGCATACCGCTGGCTGATGTCTCTGAAGCTCAACACCGAGCCTGAGAATCTTCCCTGGTCGAGAATCGGGTTCAGGAAGAACTCTGCCGGGAATCCGGTGCCGTTGCTGCGGAAGATCGTTCCTTCGCCGGTTACCGATTTCCTCTGTCCCGATGCGCGCCGCAGCGGACAATCTTCGGGGCATTTCTTATCGGGCGGCGCTGATCCGTGCACGAGCTGGTGAACCGGTTTGCCGATCAGATTTTGCGGCCGCGCGCCTAACAGACGGGCCGCCGCCGGATTGGCAAAACGGACCAGGCCATTGCGATCCACACCGCAGATACCGTCGGCCACCGATCCCAGCAAAATCTCTTGTTGGCGACTGAGTTCCTCGGCGCGCTCGCGTTCGCGCGTCCGTGCAAGCATCTGCGCCAGAGACCCTGCCACCGTTTCCATGGCTGCGATGGTCTCGCGATCTTCGCGAATTCTTGCGTGGCAGTAGAACTCAAGCACCGCCAGAACATGATTGCCAACCTGTACGGGGGCAGCCCAGCCCGAAACCATCTTGCTTCGAGTGGCCGCCTGTATGCGCGGGCTTGATGTGAGCACCGCCAAATCCGATGCCCATACCAGGCGGCCTTCCTTCCACGCGCGGCCGGGCAGGCTTCCCCCAGGAGCCAGCGTGATCCCCATACTTTCCTGGATCAGGCCTTCAGCGCCTTTGCCTGGAACACCCCATGCCGTATTGAATTCAAGTCGGTTTTCTTCACCGTTTACGTCCCACTTAACTGCGACGTCCCAGCCCTGCGAAATACAGAGCGCCTCCAGCACACGCTTGGTTGCGATCTCCGCCGAGATGTTTTCGCCCACGATCTGGCTTACCACCAGTTGCAATGCAAGGCGGTGCTCGCGTTGCTTCTGCTGGGTTACATCGTGAAGCAGGCATTGCACCGCCAGCGGCTTGCCTGCGCGCCGACGCTGATGCAGACTCATCTCCAGCTCAAGGACGCGACCGTCGGCTGTCTCGGTGCGCAGCGGAGCACGATCTACGGTTACGCCATCCAGTGCCTTCTTCAGCAGCGTCGCTACTTCTTCGCGGCAGCCCGGCCCGAATATATCCGCGAACGAGTCTCGCTCCAGGGATGCGTTTCTATCCTGACGAAACGTCTGTCTCCACGCGGGATTGGCATAGAGGAACTTGCCGTCCATGTCGAGCGTCGAAATCATTTCGCTCGAGTTCTCAAACAGATCGCGATAGCGATCACGCGGGATGCGCAGACCTTCGCCCTGCGTTGAGTTTACTGACTGGTCGAGCGCGACAGCTACGAGTCCGGTCGGTAAGCCATCACGATTGCGAAGCGTGGAGATGTGCAGTCGGACCGGGAAGAGCGATCCATCCTTGCGCCGCAGATGGGTTTCAAAACTAGGGACCTGGCTGGGGGCGAGGGAATGGACAACCTCTGCGTAGGTCACGAGGCTACCTTCCTGTTTACCCGCGACCGGTTTGTTGATGTCATAGAGGCGGCGGACCTCAGAGACAAGCCGATCCTCTTCACCGGGCGCCAGCAGCTTTTCCGTGCTTTCCTTATCAACCAGTTCCACCGCGTGGTAGCCAAGAAGGCGCTCGGCAGTGGGATTCATGTAGGTGAGCTTGCCGTCGAGGTCGACTGAGATCACCATCGTCCCTGCGGAGTCCAAGATGTCTTTGAGAGGATCGCCGGCATACCGCGCAGCCGCTTCGCGCTCGGCAGAGACGTCGGCCAACACGCGCATCAATACCGCCGCGGTAAGCCCCATCGCGGTCATCAGCAAAAGCCAATCGAATTTCGGTCCCGCCTCAAGCCTGGCCAGAATAAAACCGGCGGCCATGGCCACGGCCAACACAGACAGCGATGACCAAATCGGCGGAGAGTGTGTCTCTCCTTCCGGGCTCGACTGTCTCGCTTCGCGTAAATCCATCGGGTTGCTGCGCTCCTGCATGTTCACCGGATCTGTCGCGCCTCAATCTCGTCCAAGTCGCAGATACACCGGTATAGCTTTTCCGCTGCACAACAAGCTATTCATCGCGCAGGCGCCTTGGGGCCAAATGGCTCGTACCCCGTAGCAATTTTGCTCGCACTGTTGAAGCGAGGATACATCCAACTTGCCTCGACCGTATCGAGGTACGAAAGCCCTTCAGTTACGGGCGGATCGCAAGCGCAATAAGGCTTATCTTGCACCCTCCCACAAATCAGCCTCGGTTTCAAGCGTATGTTACTGAACCAGCATACTGTTGTACCCGAAACGCCACGGCCGCACGCAGCCTATCAAAAATGGAACGGCGACCTGACTCGTCGGTTTGGCTCGCCTTATACTTGCTTCCATGCGTCGAACAACTGCATGTAACACATTCGCTCTACCCGTATTCATTCTGCTTGCAAGCGCCTTCTTGCATGCACCTTTCGCCTATGCGTGGGGTAACGAAGGTCATCGTATTATCAATCGTTTGGCCATCACGAACCTGCCTGTGGACTGCCCGGCGTTTCTTCGGTCCGCGGGCGATGAAATTGAGTACCTTGGCCCCGAGCCGGATCGGTGGCGGTCTCCTGCTGAGCCGGAGCTGAATGCCGCCCAGGCTCCGGAACACTACATCGACCTGGAACTCGCCGATGCGCTGGGGCAGCTGCCCCGCCGCCGATTTGACTTTGAGGCTGCGGCCTTCGCCGCCGGCCAGCGCCCTGAAAAAATTGGCCTTCAACCGTGGGAAGTCACTGAGGTTTGGGAGCGGCTCAAGGCGGCGCTGCGCGAATATCGCCGTCTTTCCGCCGAACACCAGGACACGCGCGCCGTAGAACAGGCGGCGATCTTCTATGCCGGCTGGTTGGGCCACTACGTGGGTGATGCCTCCCAGCCGCTCCACACCACTGTTCAATACAACGGATGGACAGGTCCTAACCCCAATGGCTATACCACCGCGCACACGATTCACTGGCAATTTGAAGGGCCGTTTGTGGGCGCCAATCTGCATGCGCCCGATGTTCAGCCGCGCATGACGCCCGTCCATCCTCTTGAGGGAGACGTTTTTGCGGACTACATGGCCTACCTTCGGCAAAGCTCAAAATATGTCGAAAAGGTCTACCAATTGGAGAAAGTCGGCGGGTTTGTGGGGCAGGGGACGCAGGAATCGCGCGATTTCACCGCTGATCGGCTCGCCGTAGGTGCCAGCATGCTCCGCGACATGATCTATTCGGCCTGGCTGCAGAGCGGCAACCCGGTCCCTGATCAGCACGCTTCGGGAAACTGAGCCTGGTTGTCCCTGGGTTCACAGGCATCTCCCAGCGACCCTCGGACCGAATGTCACTCTTTGGGCAAGCTCAGATCGCTCCCACTTCCATCTCTCGCAGCCCGGCGAGCCGAGTGTGCTCCAGTTCGCCCCGATAGAACATGTTGAAGGTGTCGAACGGGATGAGACGCTTGCCGTCGGGATGAGCGATGTGGATGCAGCTTTTCTTCACACTGCGCACGTCGAACGCCTCTGCATCGATGAACTGCACTATCAACACGCGAAAGAGATTCTTGTAGCCGAGGTCTTTCGGAATGAAGACCTTTGGCAGGCAGCAGAGCAATTCGCGTAGCGTCGATGCCTGTGAAGCTGGAGAGTGGTTGGTTGCAAAAAGCTTGAACAGGTGTTGGCGAATGCCGCTTTCTTGCTCGTAGACGATTGTGTTGCGGGCTCCGTCGATCAGGACCTCCGGTGGCACCATGCCAGTGAGGGGAACAGTCTTCGACCCGAGTTTGAGCGCATACGCCATTGCGAGCGCGTCGGGATGGCAGGGAACAGGAATCAGGTCTTCCGGGCGAAACACACTAGTTTGTTCGAGAATGCGGCGCCGCACTTCAGTGAGAGTGAGGCGGTGTTCCGAAGACTGGAAACCCTGCACACGGCCAGCCTGTTGGACGGGCTGGATGGTTACACCTCGCACTGCGGGCTGCTGGAGGGCAAAGTCGATGAGTGAGCCAAGTTCGCCGTCGTTCACACCGCGCTCAACTGTGACGACAAGCGTCGTCGAGATTCCAAATTTGTTCAGGCGCTCGAGGGCTTTTTCGCGGATGGAGCGGAGATCGGCGCCGCGTAACTGCATCAGCGGTTCGCGCCGCAGCGAATCGAACTGAAGATAAACTTCAAACTGCGGCATGAAGTCGGCGAGGCGTTTGGCGAAGTCCTCGTCCTGGGCGATGCGGATGCCGTTGGTGTTTACCATCAGATGCCGGATTGGCCGATCCTTGCACATGGCGAGGACGCGAAAGAAGTCTGGGTGAAGCGTAGGTTCGCCGCCGGAGATCTGCACCACGTCGGGCTGTTTTTCGTTGCGGACAACGCAGTCGAGCATCGCTTCAATTTGTGCCAGGGTCCTGAACTCGGTGCGGTGCTGACCCGAGCCCGCGTAGCAGATCGGGCAAGTGAGATTGCATGCGTCGCAGATCTCCACGAGCGTGAGACAACTATGCTGCTCGTGATCGGGACAGAGTCCGCAGTCGTAAGGGCAGCCATATTTGACCGGGGTGTTATAGACCATCGGCTGCTCCGGCGTCTTGATGAAGACCTCGCGGGAGCGACGATAGTAATCGACGTCGTCGGCTACCAGCACGCGCTGATGACCGTGCTGGGGGCAGCGCTTCAACATCCACACCTTGTCATCTTCAAAGACGATCTTGGCGTCAACGCGCCGATAGCACGTGGAGCAGATCGAGATGGCGACGTCGTAGAAAAGATAGGGGCGGAGCTTGTCTGTCATGGAGTCTCCATGGACTAGTGTGAGGGCGCGTTATCAACGATATTTCGACCGACGAAGATCGCCAGCGAATATGCAGTTTGCTTCATTACAACCAGCGAGTTCCAGCCGTCCGATGGCAAGCCGCCATCGAGCTGAGCTTTTGAAACATGGCAGTATTGTATGGACGAAGGTGGGCCGTGCGATCTCTCGCTGTGACACTTCGCAAAAGTGTACCTGCACGCGGCCGGATCACTTGTCTCTCTCGTCATTTCCGGGAATTGTCTGGTCTTCGTGGGGTGCGATGCTTGGTGTCTCACGTTGCGCGGCCGGACGGTAGAAGATCAGGACTCCGACAAAAGCCAGAAAGACAACAATTGCGAGAACGGCCTCGATAAACATGTAGCCAAGGGCGGCGAACGGATCACGACCCAGGTGCGTTCCCACCAGATCATCGAGCCACGATACGCCCACGGGAGTTCCAAAGCAGAGGCCGATCTGGAGAATGAGCAGGGTTGCAATGACGGTGACGGCCTTTGCGCGGCGATTCTTTTGTTGCCACCAACTTTGAAAACTCATGGAGCCTCGACGGTAAACGAACTAGCGCTTGTTGTCTTTGTCGTCAAACAGGCTCTGAGGAGCGGAGCCTCTATGCTCAGTTTTTCCAAGCGCAGAGGCAATGATCCAGACCACCACGGTGAGAACCAGGCCTACGGCGGAAAGAAGTACTACTGCAAGCTCGATGAACGCCAACGACACAAGAATCTCAGTGCCACCGCGAGACGCCGCAATTCCTGTTCCCGTAAGCCCGCAGGCTCCGAGGGCAACGCCGAAGGTGATCGCCAGTATGGTGACGACCTTGGGAAAGTTGATGCGTTCAAGCAATTGAGGCATGGGCAAGCGCCTTCCCACTCGAATCACGCAGGCCGTTGATGGAAAGGATCGCAAGCGCCAGAAGGCCGGCCACGCAGGCCCATTGAATGAGGTTCATGCCGGCCAACAGGGGCTGGGGTTTGAGGAAATCGATGGCGATCCGCCAGGAGAGATAGCTCGCGAGAAAAATTCGAAAGCGAGCCCCCTCGGGCCATTTCGCAGGCCGCGTGACAACGAATCCCAACAGCGTGAGGAAGAGAACCTCGTAAAGTTGCGTAGGATGGCGTGAAATGCCGTCGCCGAAGTTGACGCCCCAGGGAAGATGAGTAGGCTTACCGTAAGTGTCGTCGGCGAGGCCGGCTAAGAAGCAGCCGATACGGCCAACTGCGATTCCGACGCAGAGCGGAAGCACAAAGAGATCGCCGGTACGGTTGCGAATTCCGAGGATGACCTTGACGAGTTCGACTGCAAGCCAGCCGCCGAGCAATCCGCCCACAATTGTTTTGCCGCCGGATGAAAAGAGCAGCGCGGAGAACCGATGCGACTGCATGGCGCTGAGAACCGTGGGCCACTGTTCCGCGAGGCCGAGAAGCCGGCTACCCGCGAGCGCGCCAACCGCAGCCGACGCGATCACCGTCCAACGCTGCGGCTCGGCAAGCACATCTCCCTGGCGTGCTCGACCCATGCGGAAAACGCCATATCCCGCCGCGTAGGCGAGAGTTTCGAATACCGGATGGAAAACCGGATGCGAACCGACGGGAATCATGCCGGAAGTATAACGGAACTTCTTTCGCCCTTCGGTATCCACTATTTTCTTGCTACCGCTTGACCATGCCGAAAGAGCATGGACACTGCTTGCGCGAAGTCGGGAAACAAGCGGTGAAGAGATGTGTGGGCTTCAACTGCGGAGTCTGCGGCTGGATCAATCGCCCGCTTCGGCAGAAGCAAGGACAGGAACCCTGCGAAGCAACGCAGTTAACACCAGCGTGAGCAGCAGGACCATGGGAACCGCTGTGACCAGCCACGCTCCAAGGGCTTCACCTGCCAGGCTGCCCGAAGCCCAGATGAGCTTTGATGGAGACTGGTGACCGAGGGAAGCGTTGAGGCCCGGATGCACGCTGGAGGAGAATAGCCATCCGCCGAGACGCACAAACGGAAAAATTAGCGCAATCTGGAAAGGCATGGCAGCGTAATTTGCCGCCTGAATCGCAGGCATATTCAGCCGCAATCCCAGAGCAACCACCAGACACAATGCGGTCGGGATGCCAATTACGGGGATGCAGCCAATAGCAAAACCCAGGGCGAGCGTGAGCGCAAGCCGCTGCGGCGATATGCCTTGCCGCAACCACGACTCCGCTTTTTGTCGCATCGCTCTGAGTGATCTGCTCATCTTGATTCCTACGTTATCGGTACGAAACCTGTTCCCATTTAGATGTTGCGTAAAAGTTCAGTGAACGGTACCAAAATTCGCACCATCTTCCAGTTTGATGCGGAATCCGGAAGCGTGCTGTGACTTCCATCAACCAGCATAGGCACCTTTTAAGCCCGCACACTGTTCCACTTTTGACGTATTTGCCGCTCCAAAGTGTCAGTTTTGACCAGGTTTCGCGATTTTTTCCCGTTATCCAGGTAATCGGAGCAGGCCGCGTTTGCGCATCGCAGAGAGCGCCTGCTCGACCTTCCAGTCCAGTGCCGCAGTTCCGTCGATAATGAGGTCGGCGTTGGCCGCGGACGGCCGCACGAACGCAATACTCGAAGGCCGGACCGTGGCCTCGTACTGCCGGCGAACCGACTCCGGAGTGCGGCCGCGCTCGATGGTATCCCGCCTCATGCGCCGATCGAAGCAGACATCATCGGGCGTGTCGAGGTAGATGCGGAGCTGGTAATGCGGAAGAAGAACTGGGTAATACAGCGCGAACAATCCTTCCACCAGGACGAATGCGCCGGCCTTTATCGTTTCAGTGCGGTCGGGAACGCGAATATGGTGGGAAAAATCATAGAGAGGCCGCTCGATTGTCTCTCCCCGGCCCAGCGCGGCAACATGTGCAATCAGCAGTGAACTCTCGATCAGGGCCGGATCGTCGAAGTTCTCTTTGGCCCGTTCCACTTGCGGCAAGTGCGAAAGGTCGAGATAGTAGTTGTCGAGAGGGAAGTGAAGGCCGTCGAGTTCGCGCGCGAGTTCGGCGGCGAGCGTAGTCTTGCCTGATCCTGAAGCGCCTGCGATTCCGATGATGC
This sequence comes from uncultured Acidobacteriaceae bacterium, assembly GCA_963838295.1. Taxonomy (GTDB): domain Bacteria; phylum Acidobacteriota; class Terriglobia; order Terriglobales; family Acidobacteriaceae; genus Telmatobacter. Next base: position 410,129 of record CAWIQS010000011.1, on the reverse strand, counting down.
TAGGAGGAAACGGAAGGCGTGGCGTGGCCGCCTCTAGGTATTGTGCACCTTCGCTCACGCTTCAGCTTCCACCAGCGCCGCGATCCACATGGCGATGCGCTCAAGCAACTCGGCCAGTTTTCTTTCCACCTGTCTGCCGGCTTCGAAGACCTCTGCGTGGCTGAGCGGCGTTGCGCCCAACCCGGCGGCCAGGTTCGTGACGCAGGAGAGCCCCAGAACCTCGATGCCCATGTGGCGAGCCACGATGGTCTCGGGCACCGTCGACATGCCGACCAGCGTGGCACCCATGGTGCGGTAGGCGCGAATCTCCGCAGGCGTCTCGAAGCTGGGGCCGCTGACGGCGAGGTAAATGCCCTCTTCCAGCGTCTGGCCCTCCAGTTCCGCAGCCTGTGTGGCAACCTGGCGCAGCCGTTTTGAATACGCCTCTGACATATCAAAAAAGCGAGTTCCACTGTTGGGGCGGTCGAAGGCGAAGCGGGGTTCGTTGGGGCCGACCAGCGGATTCCAACCCATCATGTTGATGTGGTCGGCGATCAGCACGAGCTGCCCGATCTTGTACCCTTCGGCGATGCCCCCCGCTGCATTGGTGAGGATCACCGCGCGCACCCCCAGCGCGCCCATCACGCGCATGGGGAAAGTGACGTCCTTGAGCGAGTACCCCTCGTAGAAGTGAACGCGCCCCTGCATCACCACAACCGGAGTTCCGCCAAGTGTACCGGCAACGAGGCGGCCGGAGTGTCCCTCCACCGTTGATTTGGGAAAATGCGGAATGTTCTCGTAGGGCACAATGACCCGATCATGCACGGCATCCGCGGCAGCGCCTAATCCGGAGCCCAGCACGATACCCAGGCGGGGTTTCAGACCCCTCAGTTTCGCGCGCACAAATTGCGCGGCCTCAGAAACTTCGTCAAAGTAGCTCATGGCTTGTATCGATAAGTCCGTTCCTGCGATTCTACAACTGCGCTTGTTCCCGGTTTGGTACGTGAACCGGTTGAAGCGCTGGCGAAGCTTTCGCCCGAGGCAGCATCCCATGTGCCGCAACATCAAAACGCTTTTCAATTTCGATCCCCCGGTCACACCTGAGGAGATTCGCGCTGCATCCCTGCAGTTTGTGCGGAAGATCAGCGGCTTTGCAAAACCTTCAAAGGCTAACGAAGCTGCGTTCCTCGCAGCAGTGGACGAGGTTGCCCGGGTTTCAGCGCAATTGCTGGAATCGCTCGAAACCAACTCACCAGCCAGAACTCGAGAAGAAGAGGCGGCGAAAGCGCGTCTTCGCAACGCGCAGAGATTTCCCGAAAGAGCTACGCCATGAAGGAGATTGTCGCCGTCATCTTCGGGCTCGGCCTCTTGTGCAATGCGTTGCTGTTTGTGCCCCAGGTACTAGCCGTGTGGCGCGAGAAGACCGATGAAGGGATCTCGCTGATCACGTTTGGCGGATTCAGCGTCCTGCAGGTGATCGGAGTGGTGCATGGGATCTATCAGCGGGATCCGTCGCTGATCCTCGGCATGGCGGCGAGTTTCTTGAGCTGCGGAACTGTGACCGCGCTGACCGTGTTTTATCGTATTCGGCGCCTGAAAACGCTCAGTTAGGCCGCGATCCGCTCGAAAATCGCTGTCCGGCTGAAGTTCGCATCTAACTCAGTGTTGGATGGTCGCTCGACCAGAGGTCCTCTGTGCTCAGGGCTCGGTTATTCATATTCTTATCTATTGTGGCCTCAACGTTTGCGGGTTTCGCGCAGTCTCCACGCGACATTGTCGGGCAGGCGGTTCAAACCGAGCTCGCCGCCAGTCGCGACGACCATTCCCATTGGCTCTATTTCGAAATCGACCTGCAACCCGGTAAAGCCGTGAAACAGTGGGTAGCCCAAGCGCGATCTGTAAGTCTCAACCGCGTGGTCGAGCGGAACGGACAGGCACTGGCTGAAAACCAGCAGCGCGATGAGATGAACGCCTTTATGAATAACCCCGGTGCGCAAACGAAGCAGCGCAAAAGCGGCCAGCACGATGACGACCAGGCGGCCGAACTCCTGCAGATGCTTCCCAGCGCGTTTATCTGGAACATTGCAAGCCAGAAAGGGAATCAGATCCTGCTGCATTTCAAGCCTGATCCGCAGTTTCGGCCGCCCGATCTGGAGGCTCGCGTCTTCGCCGCCATGGAGGGCGACATGGCTGTCGACCGCGAACAGCATCGCATCGCCAGCTTGAAGGGGCGTCTGATCCACGACGTCAAGATCGCATATGGCTTGCTGGGGAATCTCGAATCCGGGGGTACGTTCGACGTGGAACGCCGCGAGCTTCGCCCGCATGTATGGCAGATCGCGGAGACGCATGTTCACATTCACGGCCATGCGTTGATCTTTAAAAACATCTCGGAGGAAGAAGACGACGTGAAGATGCACTTCGAGCAGATCGCGGATTCGACTACATTACAACAGGCGCAGGCTGAGTTGTTGCATCAAAGCCCAGATCCAGCGAGGGACCAGGCGCTTCATCGGTCGCGTTAAACCCGTTCATGAGTTGTGTAGCAGGCGAACTGTCAGCGTGACGATAAAGACATCGGCGTTGTGGATACACCGACTTCAGTTGTGCGTTTCGGAATGCCTCGGCTTTCGCAAGCCGAAGGGACATTTGCCATCTGCTTGAGAAACACTTTGTATCCCGGCCAATTGGGGCGCAACGTCGACCAATAACTCGACTTCGTGATCAGCGGCTTTCTGTGCACCACCACCTGGTTCTCCAGGATATTCACACCACAGAGCAGATTGTTCTCCGGTTGCAGAATCGTTTTGTTCGGATCGTGTTCCTCGAGATGCCTGTCCGCGTTCCAGTCGAAGTCGCATCCGTAGCGCTTTGAGTCTTCATAGGTCAGTTGCAGCAGGCCTTCGCTGCGCACCATGCGATGACTCACTTGATCGGTCACCGCGACTTGAGGCTCAGTGTGCTGCACATTTGAGGTGGGCTTGAGGCCTGCCTCCGCGCCAGACAGCGCCTGGAAGAAGTAGGCCCAGAAAGCGCGCCGATCCGGTTCGCTCATCGAGCGGAAGCGTGGGCAGAACTGTTGCACGGTCCTTGCCATCTTCGGCTCGAGGAGTTCTGCGGGCAACGCCTTTTCGATGGTTGCGTCCCACTCAGGACGCCAGGTTTCGTCATCGCCGAGTTTGGCCTTCTCTTCCGCGATGGGCGTTGACGGAGCAGGTTTCAACTCGGGCCCGGCGGGCGGAACAGCCATGACTGCTGCCGCGGCACCGGAAGGCTCGTGCACGCGCAACGCTAGAAGCCCTGCTGGAAGTCCGACAGCGAGCAGGGCTATTGCAATCCGTAATGTTCTGGGCATCTCCAACTTGAAAAAGCTCCAGAGCAGTGAGATGCAGGGTCTGCGACGGGCGGTTTGTCCCTCGGCCTCTTCAGTCAACTAAACCATTTATATTCAGGTTGAATACGCCAACGATTAATCACTTGTTATGGGTAATATCCTGCGCGACGCTGTAGTGTCCGGGGGTTCCAGTAACCGCGATCGGCACGACTGCGCCCGCGTTCTTTTTCCGGAAAAACGGTGCGAGCGGCTTCAGCAAAACCGACTTGAAACCGGTCGCCGTATGCGAAATGTCCTTATCCATCTTCAGATTTCCCGTGAGATGTGCGACTTCTCCGTGGAAACCGAAGGTACCGGCAAGCGTTGCCTCAGCGCCGGTGACCCTGAAGGTAAGGCGCGATGTCGAGGCTACCCAATTCTCGACCTTGACTGCCCCGTGGATCGACGACAAAACATCCTTTGACGGGTCTTCCGGCTTGTTATCGGAATTGATACCGGTATTGGGCTTGCGATCTCCCCGTGCGCGCTCGCTGAAGGCGGACAGGTTCTTTTCCGTCTCCTTGTCCGTTAGCCTCTCTTTCGGCACATCAAAAGAGCCGGTCACACGCAGTTGCTGCATGAATCCGTCGCCCGGAGGCCCAACATAGGCATGGCTCTTGATCCAAACTGGCCCGGTGATGGGCACTTCTTTCGTAGCGAACGGCCCCATGATGTCCTGCGCGCGACCGTTATCCACGTTGATATCGAGGCTTGTGGCCTTGGGAGCACCTTTGATGCTGCCCACCGCGTGGATATTCGTTGCTCCGATCTTCACGTCGATGGCCTCGATATCCATGTCGCCGTTGTCGCCCGACAGAGTGCTCTGCATGGTTGCGCTGAGTGGCGTTGGCTTGCCGTCGTCAACAGCAAAGTTCTTTGTCTCCGCAGACACTTCGACGTGCATCGACCGCAACGCCCCTTTGAAGACACCGCGCGTATCGAGGAAGCCGCCGATGTCGCCAACATCGTGCAGGTTCACTTGCGTAAAGGCGAAGTTCCCGCTCACCGGTGTTGCCAGGAAGTCTTTTCCCACCATCGGTCCCATGCTGCCGTGAGCAAGGATATGACCGATGGGCACGGCGTTCTGCATATCTACCGCGTAGGTCAGTGCCTCGCCCTTGTGCAGGTTCCTGATCTCGAGCTGCTTGATCGGGAAGGACAGCGGCTTTCCGTTCTTGCGCAGGATTTCCAGCACGCTCTTATGAACCACGAATCGTTCGATCATGGTGTCCGGCCCTTCGAAATCGGTAGCGCTGCCGGGGGGAAAGTCTTCGTGGCTTTCTTTGCTGCCGATCGCCGGGACGGTGACGTGGAGACCGGTAATGTCGACCAGTTCAACTCGCTGGCGCAGCATAACAAGATCGGACCAGGTGCCCTCGACGAGCATCGAGTCTACATGGCCGAGTGGCGGAAGGTTGGGTGCCGACTTGCGTTGCATGGTGATGCCAGTTGCGATGAATCCGGGCCGCGGAAAGTAGATACGGTGATAGCCGGTGAAAGTCACATCGCAGGCCAGCACATCCTCAAGCATGGGTGCGATCTTCCGGTGGCGGTAGGGCCAGTTGGCGCTGATGAAGACTGTGGCTACGGCGAGTACAGCCCCAGTTGCCACGATAACGACGTGGACCCAGAGCGGAGCCTCGTGCCAGATACTGCGCACTTTACGCCGGACACGGCCGCGTCGAGGCGCCGCAGTGACTTTGCCCGATGGAGGCGGCGATATCGAGGGATGAGCCATAATCTATGCCTTTATGACAGCACCGGAAGTGTACCGGTGTGTCGAACCAGGATCGTGCAAGGCAATATCGCTGCAGACGAGCGCAAATCGATTCAAACTGATCGCTTGCCGCGCCGACAATTGGCCGCGATGCCTGCTTTTTGGAGTGCAGGTTGCCTTCCGGCGTTGCCCCATGAGGACGACGAGTCTTGTCGCAGATTAGCCCAGGAAAATACCGGCGATCGATGCCGAAATCAGGTTGGCCATCGTTCCAGCGAGCATTGCACGAACTCCAAGCTTCGCCAGGTCGTTGCGGCGTTCGGGAACCAGGGCTCCGATTCCGCCGATCTGCATGCCGATCGATCCGAGATTTGCGAAACCGCACAGCGCAAAGGTCGCGATGGTGAAGGCTCTTGGCGTGATCATGGCCTTGTGTGCACCGAGAGCGATATACGCAATGACTTCATTCAGCGCCATGCGCGTGCCAAGCAGGTTGCCGATCAGGCTGCAGTCCTGCGCGGGCACGCCGATCAGCCACGCCACCGGCCAGAAGACATAGCCGAGAATCTCGCCGAGGCTGCCCGGTACCCAGTGGAACCCGGCGTGAATGTGGACCCAACCCAGCAGCATGTCGAGCAGTGCGACGAGTGCCAGGAAACTGATGAGCATGATGGCGACATTCAGCGCCAGCTTGCCGCCATCAATGGTGCCGCGCGCAATCGCGCCGATTAGATTCTCGTCCTTGTGTTCTTCATCTTCGGGGATGACGACTTTCCCTTCCGTGGCGGGGACTTCTGTTTCCGGGACCAGCATCTTCGCCATCACGATCGTTCCAGGCGAGGTCATGATAACGGCCGACAAAAGGTGCCGCGCCTCGATGCCCTGCGAAATGTACATGGCCATGATACCGCCGGAAACGTGCGCCATTCCGCTGGTCATGATCGTCATCAACTCGCTGCGCGTGGCTTTGGAGAGAAACGGCCGGATGGTCAGCGGCGCTTCGGTTTGCCCCATGAAGATTGATGCCGCAACGTTCATGCTTTCGGCGCCTGAGATGCGCATCGTCTTCAGCATCACCCACGCAAGCCCGCGAATGATGATCTGCATGACCCCGATGTGATAGAGCACAGCAAAGAATGCCGAGATGAAGATGATGGTGGGCAGCACCTGGAACGCGAAGATCGATCCCAGCGAAGTGTCGGGCGTGCCGAGCTTGCCGAACAGGACCGAAGTTCCCGCGGTTGTCGCGCTCAGCATCTGCGTGACCACGCCGCCTGCCCAGAACATAGCTCTCTGTCCGAAGTCGAAACGCAGCACGAGGAATGCGAACAAGATTTGGAGGCTCAGGCCCCACGCCACCGTGCGCCAGCGGATGTGCTTTCGATTCGTTGAGCCAAGCCACGCCGCCAGCAAAACGGCCAGTATCCCAAGCACACCCGTAAATCGTCCCAAAGTGTAGCTCCTGCAACGCGCCTATCAGTTATCGGCTTTCAGCCCAGTTTCGGAACTCGGTGCTCATCGGGGCCGCATGGAGTTGCAAAGCATGCTGAGAGCTGATGGCTAATCGCTGTTTTACTTACCTTATCGCATCCTTGAGATATCTCTCCGCGTTTTCGCGGGCAAAGATGTGGCTTACCAGCGGCACCGATTCCGGCGGTTCCTCACGAATTGTGATCGCCCGCTTGATGCGCTCCAGTGGTTCGGCCAGCATCGTCTCATTGGTGGCATAGAGAGTGGCGAAGGGCTGTCCTTTTTCTACGCGCGCCCCACGCCGTGCATGAAACTCGATGCCAGCGTTCGGATCAACGGATTCGCCGGCTCGTTCGCGGCCTGCTCCAAGCCGCTGCACGGCCCATCCCAATTCCATTGTGTCGAGCTCGGCAATGTAGCCGGTTTCCCACGCCTCCAACACCAGCGTTGCGCCGGGTTTGTGCGATGCCTTCAGGTCGTCGAAGACCGCGAGGTCGCCACCCTGTGCCTTGATCATTTCGAAGAAAACCTTCAGGCCTGTCCCATCTGCAAGCGCACCCGTTGCAGCCCAATAACCCTGCTCGGCGGTTTCGGTTTTACCGCCCAGGTGAATCATCCACCCCGCCAGGCGCAAAGAAAGTTCGCGCAGGTCTTCATTTCCCTTTGCCGAGCCGCCGCGCAGCAGTTCGACGCATTCGGCAACCTCAATCCAGTTGCCGGCAGTGCGGCCAAGAGGCTGGCTCATGTCGGTCATCAGGGCCACAGTGCACGTTCCGGCAGCCTCTGCCGTCGCCACCATGAGCGCAGCGAGGAACTCCGCATCCGCGCGCTTGCGCAGGAAGGCGCCCGAGCCCGTTTTCACATCCAGCACCAGGGCATTCAACCCGGCTGCCAGCTTCTTGCTCAAAATCGAGGCGCAGATCAGTCCGGGGCTCTCGACGGTTGCAGTGCGATCGCGCAGGGCATAGAGGACGCGATCGGCGGGAACCAGCGTCGGTGTCTGGCTGACGATCGCTGCGCCACACTGCTCGAGCACCGATTCGAATTCGCTTAGCGTGAGCGCTGACCGGAATCCTGGAATCGAATCCAGCTTGTCCAGTGTCCCGCCGGTGTGACCGAGCGCGCGTCCGCTGATCATGGGCACCGCAACGCCGCACGCTGCTACGAGGGGAGCAACGAGAAAACTGGTCTTGTCGCCCACTCCGCCGGTTGAGTGCTTGTCCACAGCCTGCTTGCCCAGTCGCGATGGATCGAACTTCTCCCCTGAATCGCGCATCGCGACGGCCAACCCGCGCGTTTCTTCGATGGTCAGCCCATTCAGCCATGTTGCCATCAGCCAGGCCGACAACTGCTCCAGAGGAATCGTCTCGCTTGCGGTGCCTGCCACGATGAACCCGATCTCGCGCGCATCGAGGACACCGCCATCGCGCTTTTTGCGAATCAGATCAATCATGTGGGGTGCTACACCGGCTTTAGACATGGGGGCTTAACCTCAATTCCCAGAACAGAAGAGATTATCGCAGGGACAGCGGCGAGGCTCGCGTGGATATCAAAGACAGGAGCCGTTTTGAAACAGGTCGACCTTTTGCAGCATGTCTTCGGGGGCTGCAGCACTTTGATATTTGCCTGCAAACTTGAATTCAACGAAGACATCCCAGCTTCGGCAGACCCATCCCGGTGCTTCGTGCCCGACCGGGGTGCGGTCAGAGAAGACGCCGGCCTCGCAGCAATTCCGCTGATACGGTGCGCCGGTTTGGCGCAGATACGCTTCCACCTGTTGGCGGGTGATTCCGGGCTTCAGGATCGAACGATAGACGTCCACCTTCGTGCGATAGCTCGCCTGGCGCTGTTGTTCTTTCTGTTTTGCGCGCACAAATGATTGGACGTTGCCCAGCGCCAGCACAATCACGATCCCCCATCCAACTACGAGCCACAGCTTCATTTTCATGTTTTTTCAAGATAGAAGAAAACAGTTGGAGGAATCGTACAACGCGTTTATTCGCTGTTCCGTGATTTCTTCAGTTTCATGTCGAAACCGAGGGGCAAAACCTCTTCGAATGCCATTGTCCTTGTTCCTCCTGCTGCGGGGAAGATGATCGGTGCGTCCGGAGCAGCAAACTCAGAGAGCATCTGACGACATGCACCGCATGGGGGACTGGCCGCGTTGTTGAGATTTGCAACAGCTACTGCCTCGATGCGAATGCTAGGGCCAAATTGGCTCACCGCTCGCACCAGGGCCGAGCGTTCGGCGCAAATGGTGAGCCCAAAGCTTACGTTTTCGACGTTGGTTCCGGTGACCACAGAGCCATTGTTCAAGCGAAGCGCCGCACCCACTCTGAATCCCGAGTACGGCGAATAGGAGTTCTCCGCCGCTTTTGTTGCCTCTTCCACAAGATTGTCGAGCGCCGTCTGGGCTAAGCTCGTCTTCATCATGGCGTCCTCATCTGTACGCAGGTTGAACCTTGAGGCTAATGCATGACTGCTCCCCATGTACAACGGCAGACTGACGTGAGGACGATCGCCATCCGCGTGTGTGCCCTGAGGCTTGCCGCCATTGCAACGTTTTGCGGGACGCTATTCGCCACGATGTCGATGCGGGCGCAGTCTGCCCATGTGCCGCCAGCAACCGCGCCGCAATCGGCGGCTACGCCGCCGGACGATGCTCGATCCGCGACACTGCCGCCGATACGAGCCTTCGATGTCGCTTCCATCCATCCCAACAATTCCGATCACACGGCGCGCACGCATATCTATTCCTATGCGAACCAAGGCCATTTCATCGCTATCAACGCTACGCCGATGCAACTGCTGCAATACGCCTGGAATTTACCCGGCTCGCGCATCCTCGGTGCATCCGGCTGGGCCACGTCGTCGAAATACGACATTGAAGCCAAGTCTGACCAGGCACTTGCCGACAAGCTGGCGCTTCTTCCTTATCCCGACGCCAAAGATCAGCTCGTGAAGATGGTTCAATTGCTGCTCGCCGACCGGTTCCATCTCGCCGCACATCGCGAGTCCCGGGAACTTCCAGTTTATGAACTGGTCGCCGCCAAGGGAGGAGTGAAATTCTCTCCCGTCAAGGATGGTCCTAAAAACATCGTCGATTCCAATTCTCGGGCAGGGATTGTCTCGATGAAGATCACAAACAGCTCGCACGCCATGAACGATCTTGCGGAGATGCTCTACAGCTACGCCGGAAGGGTTGTTCTCGACAGGACTGGCCTGAGCGGTGTCTACAGCATCAGCCTCACCTTCACCTCCGAAGATTCCCGATCCGGGGTTCCAGATACCGAGACAACCTCTTCGATCGATGGCGGTGTCTCCGTTTTCACAGCGTTGAAGGAGCAGCTTGGCCTTGAACTTAAGTCCAGCAAAGGCCCTGTCGAGGTCATGGTCGTAGACCACATGGATCCGCCCACGGAAAACTGAAGCGCCGCTTCGCTTCTCAAGTCTCCGCCTGCAAGTCCGATAAATCCCTTGTGACCCTGTACCGATTTTTAGCCGGTGCGGCAGGAAGCAAGCGCGATGGAAGAATTGACACGCGAGTTTCTGATCGAGAGCCAGGAAGGGCTCGATCGCATGGAACGGTGCCTCACCGATCTCGAGGAGCGTCCCGCCGTTTCCTGCGATGGGAATCTGAAATGCAAATTCTTGGATTCTTGCCCCAAAAGCCAAAAAGTTAGATCGTTCGGCCTTCAGGCTCATCCCGCTACCTAGCACCCGTATGTTTAAGATACATAGCGGGCCATCCACTTGAGGGAAAAGATAAGATTCACTCATGCAGAAGAAAGATGTTCCGCGACGTCGAAGATTGGCGACTTCCATCAGGAAGAGGATTACGTCCTACTACACTGAGAAAGAGCAACAGCGAAATCGCATCTGCCGCCGCTGCCGAAGGTATTAGCCTAAGTTCATTTATAGCCTCCGCTTCCCTCAAAGAAGCGCGCAAGCTCAATTCCCGCCAACGATCTCGTTGAAAAAACTCAATTTTGATTGTGGTCTGAATAATAGCGCTATAATAATAGCGTCACTATGGCGCTATAATTATTCAACGATCATCGCTAAAGGATGAAGGAGAGTCGCATGAAGCGAGCCTCAAGAGCCTTTCGAATTAATAAGCGGTTAGCGGAGCATTCTTGGGGGCGGCTATCGAAGTCACCTCGTTACTTTGCTGAGAAGCCTCACTTCCGACTTCGGCTTTTCGGTTGGCAGGGGAGACATTATCTGTCTCAATGGACATTGGTACATCACCCATTCTGGATTGTTGCGATTGGCCTCTCGGCGCCACTGCGTAGGCATTCAAGTTGAGATGGTCAGTGATTTTTGCGATCCAAAATGCGCCCGCTGGGCATTTAGGGCAACGGTCTTCCCTTCTGACAAATCCCCAGGTTTCGTAGGGTTTGGCGATGCCGATCCATCGAACGTTTCCTCTGTTGTGCGAGGTGCCGAAATGCGGATGGCCGAGACCCGAGCCGTCAACCGTGCCCTGCGCAAGGCCTACGGCATCGGTCTCTGCTCGATCGAGGAAATCGGAACGATCCCGAATTTCGACTCCGAGGAAAAGTTGCCGCCCGAAAAGGCGAATGGAAGCAGCAACGGCACTGGCCCCAGGGTTCGCGACCGCCTGTGCCAGATCATCCGCCAGCACCAGCTCGACCCCGAACTGGTAAAGAACTACGCCGTCGATTTCTGCGGAACAGAGACGCTCCGGGAGGCCAGCAGGGAACAAGTTGAGAACTTCGTCTTGCAACTGGCCGACCGGGCCGAAAGTGACCGAAATGGTCTGCTCGGCAAGCTCAATACCTACACGCACCCGAAGCGGGAGGGTGCCGCATGACCCGCAGAGTCCCAGGTCTCGCCGAAACTGCCCACGATTCTCGTCCGAAGATCCCCGACGGTATCTATCTTGTGCGCGTCGATGGCGCTCAGTTCCGCTGGCATGCCCGCAAGCCGTTCTACGTTCTCCGGCTCTCGGTGATCGAGCCCCGGACACTGGCCGGGCAGCCGATTGTCGGCCGGCTCTACTGTACCGAGAAGGCGATGTGGAAGCTGGGCTGGTTTCTGCGAGATTTTCTCTATGACCCTGAACTTTTGGCCCACGAACAGGTCGATGAGAAGGCTTTGCCCGGACTCCGAGGTGTCGTCAAGATCAGCCACACCGTGATGAACGGCATTTCGCTCATCAACCTCGACGGCTTCGCGCCTGCCAGCCAGTGGGAAGAACTCTCCGCGGGTTCGGTATCGAGTGCTTCTCGCTCCAACAATGCGGAGGCGTCCTATGATGACCTACTCCTACACACAGATCAGTCAGTACCTGAGCTGTCCGCGCCGTTACCGGCACCGCTACCTCGACGGATGGCAAGAGAAAGACACGCGCGCCGCCATGCTCTTTGGTCGAGCCTTCGAAAAGGCCGTTGCCGCCCTTTTTCGCCGCGAAGACCCGGCGGCCGTGCTGTGCGAGCAGTGGAGCCTGTCGAAGGACATGGGATTAACCTACCCCGGCAACGAAACCTGGGATCGGATGCTGCGACAAGGGGTCCAGTTGCTGGAGCGCTTTGTTCAGGACGACCGCGTTTGTATTCGGCGCCCTCATTCAAGCCAGCAGATTCAGTTCAATCGGACACTTGGTTCGGGCAACAATTTCGTCTCCTACGTCGATGCCATTGGGGAACTGGACGGCACGCCCTGCGTTCTGGAATGGAAGACTAGCTCTGCGCGATATCCAGAAGAACCGGCCGGCATTTCCGCACTGGATCCGCAACTGGTCTGCTATTCCTGGATGACCGGCATCCACGAAGTCGCCCAAATTGTTTTCGTGCGCAAGCGGCAGGTCGAAGTTCAGTACCTCCGGGCCACCATTTCTGAGGAACAGTGGCAGGAGTTCGCAACCCTGGTCGATGACACGGTCCGACGGATCGAGTCCGGGCTGTTCCTGCCGCATAGCGGCATCCGCTTTCCGCAAAATCCGTGCACAACCTGCCCCTTTATCGGGCTCTGCCTCGATAAATCCGACTTGGTCGAAACTGCACTTGTGCGCAAGCCCGGAGTTGACCTTGGTCTGTTTGACGAACTTTCGTTTTAGGCCGGTGCCAATGCCGCCCAAGCTCAACCACAAGCGTGCTCTCTTTGTTCTGACCAAGATCGACGAGATCCTGGCATGGGACAAGCAGAAAGAAGACGAGCGCGACGCGCGCTTCGTCGATCTGGGCAGGTATTTGTGCGAGGTGCGGGCGGGCCAGTACTGGCGTCTCGAGAACTTAAAGTCGTTCGATGAATTTCTGCAAAGACGCTTTCCCGATTCACGCCGCACGGCTTACTATCTGATGTCCATTCACGAACACTTGCCTCCCCAGATCCGGCGGGAGTTGAAACAGGTGGGCTGGACGAAGGCGGCGGAGTTGACCAAGGTCGCGCGTTCCGACGGGAAGGATTTCGATTGTGCAGCATGGATGCACAAAGCCCGCTCCTTACCCCGGGATCAGTTCAAACGCGAGGTGGAACAACACCTCACCGGCAAGGACACCGAACCGACCGAGATCATCTACTTCAAGTTTTACAAGAGCCAGATCCCCGTGATTGAGCAGGCAATCGAGACGGCAGCGCTGATGCTGGGCACAGACAAATCGCGCGGCTATTGTCTGGAGATGATCTGCGCGGATTTCCTGGCGGGAGCCAATTTGGACAGCGGACAACCAGACGTGCTCTTGTCCTCGATGGCACGGTTTTTCCAGTTCCTGCCTGGCGAACAGCGGCAGGCGTTTGTCGAGCAGATCACTGAGAAAGCGTCATGAACCGGATTCCTGCAAAGAGTTCTCGCCCCCGCCTCGCTCCCAAACTGTACGAAGATCTGCGGCAGCAGGTGTTACGCCGGGACGGATGGAGGTGCCAGAGTTGCGGCGCGATGTCGCATCTCGAGGTTCATCATCGGGAATTTCGCAGCCAGTCTGGGGATGATGCAGAGCAAAATCTCATTACTCTTTGCACTGCATGCCACTCAATCGTGCACAAGGGGTCTGTTTGAAGAAGAAGGCGGGGCGGTCTGTGCGGGGTGATCAAACTCTCGGCCCGCTGCCGGGCTTGCTCTGCCGCCGTGCCTTCGTCGTAAGCGAAATAAAGTCGGCGAGATTTCACTCTCTCGCGATGGATCTACAGCCCACACTGCTAGCAGGATTTTTCAGCCCACGCATTGGAATCTGACGCGCGCATCAACTCGGCACGGCACGTTCGTTGCGACTGGAGGGACAGCCATGGACGTCTTCTACGCAGAAAATTGCGTTCGCCCTGGACCCGCTATCCGATCCTGCAAGTGCCGGTTTTCCGCTCAAGCGGGTGCTCCCTCTAACGCGCGAATATGTGCTGCCGATATGCTGTGCCGTCGATCGAGCTCTCAATCTGACAAAGTACGCGACTCTTGCCACATTCCTCAGCACATGACATTCAACGAGTTGCTAACGGCATTCATGAGAAAGAGCGAAGATGCTTAGCGAACAAATAAATCACGGACAATCGATGGTTGGGATTTTCTGGTTGATGGGAGATCGGCTAATCCTCGACACGAGTCCCCTCAGTGAAGCAGAACCTTATGGCGACTGTTTAGGCCACCGGACGAGTCATATCGACTACTGGACGGCGCAGCAGTGTCTCGGGGCGGTGTCGCGCGAAATTGAATACGAAGAGCCTCCCCGTGGCCGGGTCGTCTTCAACAAAAGAACACAACTTTTCGCACTGTACGCTGATCGCTGCATTCTGAAGAGGAAGGCAGTGGTCAAGCGCATTATGGAGGCGATGCATCTTCCGACCAGCCAGACCAACATCGGCACGGACGGCCACTTCGGGCATTACAAATGTACAAAGTGCCTGGAGACTTCTTGGGCCTGCGAGGATGATTTCTGAGACTGAACTCTCCGCCTTTCCCCGCATTTGGACAGAAATTAATCATGGTCCGAAATGAAGTCACCCCGAGGCACTAGCCCGATCACTCCGAAATCGCGGTGATTTCTGACGCCAACGAAATGTTCCGGGTGGTCGTCGAAGCCGGCGTTAAACCCTTTACCGTCGTGCGGACCGACAAGGGTGCCTACCCGAGCCTCAATTGGTCGAGATCCTCGAATCTCAGCACAAAACCTGCGAGCGCCAACCGGAATCCTGCACCCGCGAAGGGTCGGGACGGGGGCGAGACCGCGATGGCGGTCCCAAAGCTTGACGTCCAAGTCACCGCCAGATCAGGCCGTGTCCCCCTGATCGGATCCCCTCTGGATGATTTCGCCCTAGGACCGGGCAAACCGGAAATTTAGCTTCAGCATCCGAAAATCCCTTTAAAACAGGCAAATCTCGGTGGCAGTCAGAGCCAAAGCCCGACTCAATTCGCCGAGCTTGTTTCAGCAAAGATCCAGAAGCTTAACCCAAATTGATAACTGTGGTCGTGTTTTCCGATATTCGAATCCAGGGTGTGGCCGGAGGACCCACGATTTTTTGAGTCGCTTGGCGAGAAAACAAGGCTTACGTGGCCCAGGCCCTAGCTCGCGAAAAATTCACCCTGTGTAGCGTCCAACAAGCTTAACGAACCTGCAGATCCAGTCCTTGTAGACGCTACTCACCCCACGATGTACGGAGGAGAACCACAATGCCAAAAAAGACGACCGCACATACCCTATCCGCCGGGGAACCCGGCGAACCAAACACTGACACGGCTGAAGCCACAGTATCGAAGGATGCGGCCGACGCAGAAAGCCAAGCTGCGCCCATTGCATCCGACAGACTCGAAGATATGGAGCTCGCCAAACCCGGAACCGCGGCACCAACATCTCTTCAGGACGACACGTCTGAAGCCATGACAACGAAGGATGAAGCCGGTGCAGAAAGCAAAGTTCACGCGGCCCAATCCGATACCCCCGAAAACAACCTCCCGCCGATTGCCAAATCAACTTCTGACTTCGATTGCGGCGAATGTTTTGAACCATTCATTCCCCAGGCTTCGGTATCCCCCTATCCCAAGCCGGCACCGAAACCCAAGCCAAGAGCATGGACAGCCTCGATTGACAAAATGTGCCGCCACTTTGGCATCGAGCCCACCCCGACTGTCACTACATCGGAGACGGGGCTTCCGGCTCTCGCGGCTGCCAAAGGCACAGGCGATGCTGAAATGGCAAACCCAAGCGAGATTCTCCCTGCGCCAGTGGAGACGCCACTCCCGCCACCTCGGGTGGCCACGCCAGTCGAGCTCTTCACGTGGACCAGGCAGGGCGTCTTGGCGCAGACGCACCTGCCAGCGGATGCGGCCGAGTTGGGCACTTTTTTTGCGATCTCCACCTGGTTTCAGGACGCGTTGACCGTTTTACCGTGCTTGATAATCACCGGCCCCGCCCATGACGCAAGGGTCGTTCTGCGCGTCCTCCGCGACTTCTGCCGGCAGCCGGCACTGCTGGCCGGATTCCGGCGGAGCCATCTTGGCGTACTCCGCGGGGCTTGTGGGACCAACTTGATTTGGGAGCCAAACCTCGACAAACGGACAGCCGAGTTGTTAAGCAGTCTGACAGATCGGAACTTCTTCGTCGTGGAAGGGGGTTCGATGAGCTGTTACTCCAAGTCGACGGCCATCTACGCCGGCGAGAATCCACTATCACACAAGATCCAAAACGCCATCCATATCCATATCAGCCCTGCAAACGCAGCACCACCTGCCGCTCCCCAAGGGCTGCAAAAAATGATTGAGCGCATCCCGGTTCACTTGGATCAATACCGCAACATGAATTTCGGTGCGGTACGCAACTGTACATGGATCCCCTCCGGCGTGTCCTCCGCGACAGCAGCCATTGCGACAGCTCTCGGACGTTGCATCGTGGACGCACCCGAGCTCCGGCAGAGGCCGCTGGCCCTGCTGAAAACCCAGGATCAGCAGCGCCTCTATGAAATGGCAAACACCACAGAGGCCATCGTCTTGGAAGCGATTCTGGCGTTCATTCGTGAAGGGCGGAAACACGCCTATGCAGGGGAAATCGCGACCAAGGCCAACAGTCTGCGTGAAACTCGAGGTGAAACGGCACGGCTGGGTTCCGAGAACGTCGGCCGCCAGCTGAGTAAGCTCGGACTGCATACTTGCCGGATATCACAAGCCGGAAATGGTCTGAGGTTCGATCAGCCGACAGTCGCCAAAATTCAGCAGCTTGCCGCGATGTATTTGATGGAGGATACGCCGGGGGAGACCGACAACCTCCCTGGCTCGCAAGCTCCACACAATAATTAGATTAAGGAGGTTAGGGAGGTTGTGGAGGTTTTTTGAAGAGTCGACTACCTGCCACTTCAGGCCGCGACAACCTTCTGGCCACTCCTGAATCTCAAGCGCGGTCTGGCGATTCGGCACTGCAGTCCCTTCGCTGTCAAACCCTTACGGAAGCGGGATTTACATACCCTGCGTCACACGATGAATGACGATAAGTCCGGCGATGCAGCATCCCAGCAGAAACGAGGATGCTACGAATGCTCTGCGCAGCGGGCTAGCCAGGATGGAACCGGCGATGGCTGCGAAAGATGACCGCGATATCTCTCTGCAACTGGGCGGGCTTCCAACCAGCCAGGCTGCGCCTGATCTCCAGGATCATTGCGACCTCAAGCAGGCAGCAGCTCCCCGCGGCGGCTATGCTTCCCGCGGCAAAAACCTCTGTCATCAGCAATAACGACACAGCAACCTCGCAGCAATTCGCCGTAATGGTCCAACGGACAGGTTCTACGGTCAGGTGGGTCTTATTATCCAGCTTATCGCGATTCGTCCACACCCAAAAGGCGGCATTTGGTGCCCAAAGTAATGCCAGCCAATCCCACAAAAGTGGGACATTGGGGAGTAAGATTGGGAGTTGTACGACGTCTGTGCGTCTTCGGGAACGTGGGCTCGGAACCGGTCAACAATCTTCTTCTCCCGAATTCAGGCGTCGAAAAATCTCTCTGAGGGCTGTATGAACCCAATGACTTCCCATTCCGAAGGTTCCTTCGCTGCTGAACGCCGCCGCGCTGAAAGGCGCATTTCGCCGTCACTTGCCGCCTATCATTGGAAGGGTGCCATTCCGCGCCAAAACAGTGTCCGCGACATCAGTGCGACTGGTGCATTCCTCGAGACGCAGGAACGGTGGGAGCCCGGCGAAGTAATCGCTCTGACCCTTCAGCGCAGCGGTCCACTGGAAAAGGAAAACAGCTTTCTCGTGCAGGCCAAGGCGGTTCGGTGGGACGACCATGGCGTGGCCATCTCGTTTGTTCTTCCTCCCGGTGCTGACCTTCGTCTATGGCAGAGTCCTCTCAAGAGCGCGGCTGAGCAGAATGAGCCGGAAGACATTCTGCGCGAATTCCGCGTGTCGCAGGCCATCTCTTTTCTTTCTCGCATTTCACCTGAAACCAGCAACTCGGTGTGCAGTCTGCTCCATGAGGAGTTAAGCAATTACCGTCTTGAAAATGCAGTCGAAATTGCCCTGAAGGCGGAAAAAATGCTTGGAGCATCGGTAGAAGGCGACCACCTGCACGCCCTTCCTCACGTGGTGATGCGGATTGTTGAGGGTGGCTCCTGGTCATCCGACGACAGGTGGATGCTGCAGTTCTGGGCCGGCCTCCTGGCCGCGTCCTGCTCCACTTCGGGCGGCGACGAGTCGAGCCTTCTTTTTGTTGATCTGCTCAGCCAGCTCAAGGCTCTTCATCTGCGTATTCTCTCCGCTGCGTGCACCAAGTCCACCAAGCTCGTTACCGGGCCGGGTTCGATTTCCACGCGTCCACTGAACTGGAAAGCTGCGGACCTCATGAAATATTCAGGTTCCCACGACCTCATCAAGCTGGATCGCGAGCTGAATTACATGGCCGAAGTAGGAGTCATCGCGTCCCGGGAGCAGTCGGCATTCTTCCAACAGATGACCGACACCACCGTGGCACCCACCAGTCTCGGGCTGGAACTCTACGCCCGGTGCAATGGCCATCGCGGAACGGCACAGAACTTCTACGGCGTTGGACTGACCCCTGCGGGCGCCCTCGCTCTCGGGCTGTAACTTCCGCGCCCATTCTGATTGCATCAGAATAGGCGCGCCCTGCCCTTTGACAGCTCGCAGGGACATTTTCGTCCGGCCTCTGATCTTCCTGCTAGGAACATTTCTCAGTGAACCGTGACCGGCGACACAATCACCTCCTCAGCACCCACCATAAAATCCACCCCATAAGGCACCTAGCTTGGTCAGAGCGTTCAACTTCAGGCCTCCAGCGAGCTGCCTTTCCTGATCGTATGATCCGGAGGATATCGTTGGGTTCACCGAGGAACTGGTTTCGTCTGCCATTTGTCTATCGTCCGCGGGAACGCCATGCGCGTTGCCAGGGTCATCGGCGGGCTCCGAGGAGTTGTACGATTCCTCGTCCGGAGCGGAGACCGCTGGCACAGTCGGCTGATGTACCCCAGACGAACCTGAAGATGTCGTGCGGGAATTCCGCTTGGCAGCCGCCATTGCCTTTATCCATAGGATTGCCCCCGAAGGAACCGATCGAGTCAGGCTCCTGATGCGGAAACAGCTCAGCAATTTCCGTCTGGCAAGCGCCATCGAGATCGCGCTGCACGCAGAAGAGTTGCTGTCCATCGAAGGCGATGGCATATGGCTCAAGACGGACCCCTCGGTTGTCGTGCGTATCCTTGAAGACGGTTCATGGGCTGAGACCGAGTGGATCCAGCACTACTGGGCAGGTCTCCTTGCTACATCCTGCACGACGAATTTGCCGGTAGAGGGCGACTTAAAGCTGATATCGCTTCTCAGCCAGATCACGACCATTCAAACGCGCATCTTTTCCGGCTCCTGCGTTCGGGCCATCAAGTCCTTTCATCAGGATGGCCGCTTGTCAGCGCGCCAGCTTACGTGCTCTGCCTCGGAACTCGTCAAAATAGCCGATACGCATGATCGCGTGCGCATCGAACGCGATATTCAGCATCTGGTTGAACTTGGTCTGATCGAAAAAAGCGTGAAATGGAAATTCTTCTCACTCCTTGACCATGCGGTGATTACTCCGACAGAAACGGCGCTGGAACTCTATGCGCGTTGCCAGGGTCATCGGCGGGCTGCAGAAGAGTTCTACGAAACTTGGTCCGGAGCTGAGACCGCGGCAGTCGGCTGACGGTGGAAACCGGAAGTTGGTTTCGGCCCGTTAAAGCTCCTATCACTATGGTTCACAAGGTCCCATGAATAGCTACTGCCTAAGTAATTACCTCCCCGTTACGAAGTAGGAATTGCCGGAGTAGGATGCACTCAGGAAGAATTGTCCGCTGGGTCGAGTTCGCGGGCCCGCAGCGCCCGCCAGCTCCATCCCTTATTGCAAGGAGGTCAGGTGAGGTCCCTGAGGAGCTGGTTTGAAAAGACGTTCCCGCAAGCGGAGGCTCAGCGGCCCCGTGCCGAGCGGCGTCCAGTACCCGGCCTCGAAGCCGTTCACTGGACCGGATCTTCTCCCGGGCTCGACATTGTAAAGAACATCAGCGCGACCGGCATGTACCTGGTTACGCGCGAACGCTGGCCCGAGGGAGAAGTGAATCCCGTTCGTCTCGTTTATCAGGAACTGGCCGATGACGCTCCTGACAACCAGGTCACTCTGCAGACAAAAGCGGTACGCTGGGGCGAAGACGGCATGGGCCTAACCTTCATCCTTCCGGAATGCATGGACCTGTGGCTTTGGAAGACTGACGACCTCATCAAGCCCGAAGATATTCTCAGCGAATTTCGCCTTTCCAGATCGCTTGCCTTTCTGCGCCGTATCTGCCCATCGGCAACGCAGGAACTGAAGCTCTTGTTCCGGGAAGGGCTTAGCAATATTCGCGTCGCAAACGCCGTCCGAATCACCCAACGCACCGAAGCAATGCTCGCCGCGGAGCGAGATTTTGATCGTCTGCGCGCCCCGCAGAACGTTGTCATGCGCGTTGTCCAGGAAGGCTCGTGGGCCGAAGACGGTATGACCCAACAGCTTTGGGCAGGCGTTCTTGCCACCGCCTGCACTCTCATGGGGGACGACGAATCGAATCTCCCCTACATCGATCTTCTTTCCGAGCTCGGGTCTATCGATGGTCGTCTCTTCACAACCGCATGCACGAAGTCTCAAAAAGTGTTTGCAAGCTCGGGGGCGGTTTCAGCCCAGCCGGTGATGTGCAAGCCGCAGGACCTGATTGACATCTCCGGCGCACACGACTTGATGAAGATCGATCGCAATATCTTCCAGCTTGCCAACCTCGGCCTGCTTGAGCCCAGGTTGAAGTCGAAATACTTCAATTTCGAGCAGGATGCAAACCTGACGCCTACGGCGCTTGGGTTGGAATTGTTTGCCCGCTGCCAGGGACACCGCGGTGCCCCGCACGAGTACTACGCTGCCCAAGCCCCACCCGCTTCGGCGGAGAGTCCGCGGCTACCTTCTCAGTCTGCAGACCACTGAGAATTTTTCACTGAATTCCGGCTGGAGCCCTCATCAGATCGGCTACCTTGGCATGCAGGCGCTCAGTGATGGCCGCTTCGCTGTCAGTCGGATGAAAACGCACGAGCTCTCCAATGCGGATGTGAATCTTTCCTGATCGGAACCATCCGCGACCCCTCTCTTTCAATTCCCCTAATCCAACAATCGCCACGGGCAGTACAGGGGCGTGAGTTTCTCTCACAAGCAGGCCAATTCCCGGCCTGAACGGTGCAAGTTGGCCCGCTTCCGACCGCGTTCCTTCGGGAAACACGAGGACGTTGTAGCCGCGGTCCATTGCCTCGCCCGCGTGGGCGAAGCTCCGCTGAAAACCCTGCCGGCGCGGCAGCGGGAAGACGTTGTAAAGTGCGGTGAGCAACCAATATGCCGGAGGGCCAAAAAGCATAAAACGACGCGTATCCGGATCGCGGAAATGCCGGAAGTCCTCCAGCATTTCGCCCAGCATCGCAGCCGCGACCCAACGCCGCATGCGTCTTGGAAGGGCATACTCGACCAGCGCGCCATCATACGCGGTGACGTGGTTGCAGACGATCAGCACCGGTTCCTCGGAGCTCATGTTAGGCGGCGACGACACGCGCGGAGCGCCAAGGAACCAGACGAGCGGTTGTGCAACGAGTTCAAGAAACGCGGCGCGTAAACTCTGCATGGGCCACCACCACGGCCATAGCGGATACTTGAATTCCACCTTGCCGGCGGATATTGCCTGCTGCTGCGAAGCAGTCGCCTGTGTCGCACTTCCCGTTACCTCATTACTTGGAGCTAAACCCGCATTCCGTGTTGCGGTGGCTGTGATTTCACCGTCTCGATCTGCAGCATCGAGTTCTATCTCCCGCTTCGCCTGACCTTCGGATCGATTTCGCTGCGCCAAGTCAGAGCTGCGATCTCCGCCGGCAACCCGTCTCAAATCACCCAGAGTCTTCGCCGCATCCACAACGCCCTCCCTGGGAGCATCGGTCAGCCGCTCTTCGAGCGCTGCTGCAAGCTGCACGCGTCCCAGGCTGTCCAGGTGAAAGTCTTCGCTCAGTCGCAAGTCATCTTCCCCGGGCGGCCGCTCGCCGGAAATCTCCGCGACCAGCGCGTACAGCCAGTCTCCGCCGCGCTCGCTCTGCATTGCGGCGACACGATCTGTGGTGCTAGCAGCAGGGGTAGCCAAATGCTTTGCGACCCACTCGGCAACGGGTTTTCTCCGCACTTTACCCGTTGACGTCCGGGGCAGATCCGGTTCCGGCCAAAGCGTCCAGCGCTGGATCCGCTGAAACTCCGCCAGGCGCGTATTGGCCCGTTCCACGGCTTCAGCTGCCTGCTTTTCACCTCCGCGCACTACGAGTACCGCGCACGGCTCAGGCCCCGTCGCAGTTTCCACGGCGACCACAGCACTTGCTGCGATTTCGTGCTGCTCTTCAAGCGCGGCTTCAAGGTCCTCGGGATGCACATTGACTCCGGCCGCAGTAACAATGGTCTCGCTTTTGCGGCCCATGAAGCGCAACTCGCCGGTTGCCTGTTCTTCCGCAAGGTCTCCGGTGGCCAGCCACTCATCGTCACGCTGGCGAAGCTCGCCGCCGCTCCAGGTTGCGGTCGAAATCATCGGTCCCTTCACAAGCACTTCGCCGTCCGGGCCGATCTTCACATCCCGTCCCGGCAGAGGCTTGCCTATCGTGCCGCTGGCCACGTGAAAGGGATGGTTCAGAGTGATAAGCGCGGTTGTTTCCGTCATGCCGTATCCCTGCACTACGACAAGCCCCAGCGCATTCCAGAACTGCTCCAGCGCCCCCACGAGCGCGCCGCCACCCGAAATCAAAGCCCAGAACTTGAGACCCAGGGTGCGATGAACGTCCCGGAAGACCCACCATCTTTTCCACGCCGAGATGCCTTTTGAGGCTGCCACACGCTCGGCAAGCCCCGGCGTTGTGTTCTCCAGGTGGGCCTTCAGCAGTTCCATGACGCGCGGCACCGCGGCCAGTACTGAGATACGCTCCCGCTTAATCGTTTCCACCAGTCTCGGCGCCACGAGGCGCGTTTCAAAGTGCACTTCGGCCACGAAAATAGGCGGAATCCAAATCCCCATCGTCTGTCCGAATACGTGACTCAACGGCAGCGTATGCAGAAATCGCAGCGGATGGACGAGCTTCTCGTAGCGCAGATATCCCTGCGCGGCTTTCTCAATTGGCGCCACGCTCGCCAGCACGTTGCCGTGGGTGTGCACAATGCCCTTAGGATCGCCCGTGGTCCCTGAGGTAAACAGGATTTGCAGCGGCGTCGCGTGCGACAGTCCCGGCACAGCCCCGGCTTCGCGCGCGGGAAGGGAAGCCGACCAGGTCTCAAACGCGATCGAAGGCGTGCCGGGTGCCAGCAGTTTTTGGAGCAGACCCGCGTCTCCTACTGCAAGCGCCGGCTTGACGTCAGCCGCGATCCTGTTCGCGAAATCGGCGCTTCCGAACGCATCCAGCGGAACCGCCATCACCCCGCGCAGCATGCACCCGTAGAAGGCAGCAATCCACTCCGCGCTGTTTTCGCCCCAAAGCAAGACGCGCTCGCCTACGCCAATGCCGCGATCTTCGAGCAGCGCCGCAAACCGGCCGGCAAGGCGCGCGAGCTCGCCGTACGTCGTTACCCGACGCCGCACACCCTGGAAGCGCACGATTGCAATCTCGCGCTCATGTTTTTTGAAATCGTCCAGCAGCGTCGCCAGGTGCTCGCGCACGTAACTTACTCCTGAATCGAATCCTAGCAGTGCAGCACGGCTATCGCGTTTCCCACTGTGGTACTTCCGCAACTACCACAAGTGCGTTCGAAGCTTCTACTGAAGCTGGCACCCCTGCTTCTTCTGCAACGCGCCCCGCGCGAGATTTTCTGCCGTCGCCAACGCATCGGTTGCCTTCACATTCACATCCGGTTGAACGCCCACCCCTTCCCAATCTGCCTTGCCGAAGGGATTGATTGGTTTCTCTTCCGGAATGCCCATGCCAAAGTGGTCGTCAATTCGGTGAAACACACCGGCATGAGCCCCGCCGCGCGTTGTCTCCCCGACCAGCGTGGCTCGCTTCAGCATCTTCAGGTCGTAGCTGAACTGCTCCGCGCCTGACCAGGTCGTGCCCGAGGTGAGAATGAAAACCGGTTTGTCCGCCAACTTGTTTCCTGGGACGGGAGAATGCGTCCACGACTCTTCGGTTGGTGCACCCCGGGGTCCGTACATGTACTCCGGATGATTGAAAAAGTAGCTGGCGATCAGCGAAACCATGTCCGGAAAGCCGCCGGAGTTGTCGCGCAAATCAATGATGACTGCGTCTGCATGGTTCAGCGAAGCCATCGCGGCAACCGCCATTTGCCTGCAGATGGAAGGCTCGGCGAACCAATCGATCTTCAGATATCCGATGTTGTGCGGCAAGATTGAAGTCTTCCGAAAGAAACAGTTGTTCTGCTGCAGGTTCTTGCGGTGGAGCGCCAGATCGGCGGGTGTTTGCACGGGTGGGCCGTCAGGGATCCTGTCGCGGCTGTATTCGAGGACAAGGTGCAGGTCGTGGCTCGCGGTCCTCATCTGCGTGGTCAATAGATCGGCGAACGCTGCCCCGCCTATCGCGGCGTTATCGTCACCATTTCTTTCATGCACCAGCAGGGCGTCCGCCGTCGCCTGCCCGATGTTTCGGTCAAAATAATACTGTCTTAGATTGGTCGCGGCTGCTTCAATTACGTGCTGTCGTTCGGCGGTGTCCAGCGTCGAGTTTCCTGTTGTTGCGAGGGCAGTCGAGTGATTAGGATCTTGCGATCTTGATGCGCGACTGCCAATGACCATCGACAGACCCGACGTAGCAATAAAGACTAATCTCACCAGTCGCTGCATGTTTCTCGCACTTGGCATTACCTGAATTTGGAGCGTTCGAAGTTGCAGAAGGCGCACTCAACGGCTCAAGGGTGGACGAGCGCATTGCGGAATTTCACCAATTTGGAAATCAACGGGATGACCAACGATGATCTCATCGCGCCGGGCGACTTCTTTTTCATACGCAGTATCGTGAATTTCTGCGCTTAACACATTCATGTAGCTCAGTTCGCTGCATGGAGCCACATACAACAATGCATCGGCTTCATCTGCCAGCGTGAGCGGTGTTGCACGAGCGTGACCGCCGGAGATAACGGGTTGCGCCGGTAGTGCACCAACCCAATTGTTAGAGAGCGGCACGAGTGCTGGTGCTCGCCACGAAGCGAAACGTTTGTCCACCTCTCCCTGGTCACCGATTGCATTCGTTCCAAAGACAACCAGGTATGGGTTTGCGCCGGCAGCGCGAAGCTCCTGTTCGATATAGCCAGGGCCAAGCTGGGAGTTGTCTACCGGGGGCACGTCGCGATGTTGCTGCATGAGGAGTTCATCGTGCAAGACCTGGGCCTCTCCGCGGAGGAAATGTCCTGCACCCATGATCAACAGGGCACGATGGTGCTTCGCCAGAACCTGGCTCCTCACCTGTTGCACATACCACTGCTCGCGCTCCGCTTCATAGAGAGCGAGATCCGCAGAGCTTTTGATCTTGTCCCAGTCGCCCGGGGGACTACCCATGACCAGACGAATCTGGTGCTTGCCGCGACGTTTCAGGTTCACCTCGCGCACAGCCTGGTACAGCAATCCATACACCGGAGACACGGGACCAATCGACGCAATCATATTCCGCCACGCGTTCTGCACTTGCTCGAAGGGAACATCTTCTCCGGTGATATAGCGATCTACCGTGTCCTGATAGAGAGAGTTTCCAAACTCCACAACAATGTCATCGACTCGATCATCGAACTCAGGGGAGTTAACCAGTTGGCAGAGCCATGCGTACTCCTGCTTGCTGCCATGGACCTCGCCGAAGAGCACGATATCGTGAGTTTGAAACAGGTGAGCCATTGCCTGTGATGCGTCTTCCGGTCGTGGTTGTTCTGAAGGGACCGGGTTCTGAGCGAGCGCTGCCGCAGCCTTCAAATCGAGATTGGCAACCTGCGCGGCTCCCGCGTTGGTATTTTGTGGTGTTTCCGACCTTGGCTCGGGCAAACCGGCTGTGCTCGATTCCGATGGTCTGACTGGGGTTAGAATCGCTCGCGAACGCCTTAATGTACTTTGAGGAACTGTGAAAAACTCCTTCGAAGTCCCAGCCACAGATGGCGCAGCACGGTCTGTTTTGTCTTCGGCGCGCTGATCCCGCTGCGAAAGATTGGGACTAGTCGGCCGCGTCGCTGCTGCTGAGGGGATTTGCGTCTTCGTTGCTGCCGTTTGTGCGGGTGCAGACTGCCGCGAATTGCTACTCGCGCGTATGTTTGGAGCCGTCGGCCGATTGAGCCGCTGCATTACAGTCTCAATCGGAGACCTGGATTCGTTCGAAGAGGAACGGTCAAAGACGGGATGATTCATCACGAAAGCAAAGGCCGACACTGCAATCAGGGCGAGCGCGCTGCCGAAGACGATCGATTCTGGTCGAAGAGGAGTTTTCTCAAGCAGACCAAAGGAAGGCTTTCCGCCAGAATCCGGTGAAAGCGCTGGCGCATTGGTCATCGCGTATGAATTCCGATAGGCGTGGGGAAGCCCCGAGAACATGTCAGCCGCAAGATCAACCCAAAGACGGGCTCTCCGGATCCACCCCGTTTCATTACGCAGGCGATCGCGAACGAGTTGCAATGCTTCACCCTCATATTCCTTGCGAAAGCGCGAGGGATACAGCCGAAGCAGCAAGGCGTAGACCTTCTCAGACATAATCCCCTCTCAGGATTTTTCTGGAGCGCGCCACGCGCAGCACGTCTGCCATCTTTTCGGCCTCGGATCGAGCCAGCTTTCGCCCCGCCGTGGTCAGACGGTAAAATCGGCGGCGTTCTGGCTGCGACTCTGCCGATTCCTTGCCGGTGACTTCCTCAATGAACTTCTCCTCCAGCAACGATTGGATCGAGCTGTACAGTGTTCCTGGCCCAAGGCGAAGGCGGCCGCCGGTTTGTTCCTCAACCTGCCGCATAATGGCGTATCCATGCAGGTCCCCTTCAGCCAGAGACAGCAGAATCTGAAATGCAGCGGACGGTAGGGGATCGAGCTTTCGTTTTGGCATATTTTGATCGATGATCGATATATCGATAAACGACTGTACCTCAACTTCTGGTTTCTTGTCAAAACATTTGCCGCAGAATTTTATGATGAGACTGATGTCATTCGAGGATCAGTCGGAAGTCTTTGACTGACGGTTTTAAGCACATTTCCATCTCCCAAATGAGGAGTTCTCCCATGGATTACCCTTGGACCGCTATTCCCGAGGCTGCGATCCCAACCGCCGCCCATCCCTTGTTTCAGCACCTGCTCGATACCTATGTGAGCGAAACCAACAAAGTTGCCTCGACGTGGAAGCAGTTCAACGACGAGGACCTGGCATACAAACCACATCCGCGCTCCAGCACGGTGGGTGACATTCTCAAGCACCAGTTGCTCTCGGAGCGGCGGTTCTTTGGCGAATTTCTGGGCACACCGGAGCCGGCCCCCGACAAGGTTCTTCCGGGCACGTTCACGGTTGAGTCTGCCACCGATCGATTCATCGAACTTGCGCAGGCGCGCATTGGCTTTTTCGCCGCGCAACAAGAGGGCTGGTGGCTCGAGACGGTTCCTTTCTTCGATGTGAGGCGGCAACGCATCTGGGTGTTTTGGCGCCGCGTGCTCCACACCGCTCACCACCGTACGCAACTCACGGTCTTTCTACGGATGCTCGATCGCGATGTTCCGGCAACATACGGACCAACCGCCGATGTCACGTGGAGCGGAGCAGACCCCACGAATTCGGCTGCCGCTGCCGGGCGCCGCTCGAGAGAATAGCGAGAATCCGCATCCCAGACTCTTCGCCTTTTCTTTCCTTTCCGCTCGCGTTATGCTCTAAGTGCGTCAAAGGAAAAGATGCCGCCCCGTCCGCCCATTTCGAACGATGAATCAGAAGCCTTTGGCTGCTTCCATCCGATCACTGCAGAGTGGTTCCAGGCGGTCTTTGACGAGCCGACTGCGCCACAGCGGCTGGGATGGCCCGTCATCGCCAGGGGCGAGAGCGCACTGATCCTGGCCCCCACCGGCACCGGCAAGACACTTACGGCCTTCCTCTGGTGTCTCGACCGCCTGATGCTGCACGACGTGGAGAACGAAAAGAAAAAGGGCTGCAGGATCGTCTACATTTCTCCGCTGAAAGCCCTGGCGGTCGACGTCGAGCGCAACCTGCGATCTCCGCTTGTAGGCATCGCGAACCTGGCTCGGCGCAAAGGCGTGCCATTCCACGATCCTGTTATCAGCATTCGTACCGGTGACACTCCGCAGCAGGAACGCGCACGTTTCCGTCGCGACCCGGCCGACATTCTCATCACTACACCGGAGTCGCTCTACCTGCTGCTGACCTCGCAGGCTGCCGACGCACTGCGCACCGTCGATACGGTCATCATCGACGAGATCCACGCCCTCGTGCCGACCAAGCGGGGAGCGCATCTTGCTTTGTCTTTGGAGCGACTGGAATCGCTCACCGGGCGCCGGCTGCAGCGCATCGGTCTCTCTGCCACGCAGCGGCCGCTCGAAGAGGTAGCGCGGTTTCTCGGTGGCGTTGAGGTCGCGTCGACAACGCCACTCATGGCCAATGCGCAGCTCCGGGAATTGCAAAGTCAGACTTCAAGTTCTGACCGGCAAACTATTGTTGCGCAAAAACAAACGCATGTGAGATTTGATGACGGAGAGGCCAAGGTTTCTGGCTCAGTAGCGGTCCCCGCGTCCTCAGAAACTGTAGCTCTGGTCGATCCTTCTGAACTCGCCACGGATGATTCTTCTGTGAAAATCCCCGAGGGCGAAGCCTCGCTTCGGTTTCGACCTGTAACGATTGTCAATGCCTCTGCTCACAAGCAGTTAAAGCTGCGGATTGAAGTTCCAGTTGAGGATATGGCGCGCCTCCAGACAATGGAGGAAATCCCTTCCGGGCCAGCTTCGCAGACACCTCGCAGGGTATCTATCTGGAACGCAATTCATCCGCGGCTGTTGGAACTCATTCGGGAGCGTCATTCCACCATCCTCTTCGTCAACAGCCGGCAGGTTGCGGAGCGGCTGGCTGGCGCGCTCAACGATCTTGCCGGCGAGCCAATTGCGCGAGCACACCACGGCTCGCTCGCTGCCTACCAGCGCTCCGTAATTGAGGAGCAGCTCAAAGCCGGGCAGATCAAAGCCCTCTGCGCCACCTCGACGCTTGAACTCGGAATCGACATGGGCGCTGTCGATCTTGTGATCCAGATCGAGGCTCCGCCGTCAGTCGCCAGCGGAATGCAGCGCATTGGTCGTGCTGGCCATTCAGTCGATGCTGTCAGTGAGGGCGTACTCTTCCCGAAATACCGCGCAGACCTCGTCGCCTGTGCCGCCGTCACCCGTGCCATGCACGAGGGCCACATCGAGTCCACCCGCTTTCCCCGCAACCCTCTCGACGTCCTTTGCCAGCAACTCGTAGCCATCGTTGCCCACCCGCCGGGCTTCAGGGCTCCCACTCGTACCAAACCCCTCAAGCGCCGGATTGTCGGTTCACGCTCTTCCCACAAACTGGGTGCCCCAGGTCCGGATTTTCAGGCCTGGGAGACCGCGAATCCATCGGCTGAAGAGCCGAAGCCCGAAGTTCACGTCGACGCTCTATATGATTTGATCCGCCGCGCCGCGCCGTTTGGTGCTCTCACCCGCGCAGCTTTCAATGGAGTCCTCGATCTGCTCAGTGGCCGTTATCCCTCTGATGAGTTCGCCGAACTTCGCCCGCGTCTTACCTGGGATCGAATCCGCAATGTCGTCACGGCCCGCGACGGCGCAGCTCGTCTCGCAATCCTCAACGCCGGCACCATCCCGGACCGCGGTCTCTACGGCGTCTTTCTTGCGCATACTGAAGGCAAGTCCGTTCGGGTGGGCGAACTGGACGAGGAGATGGTCTTCGAATCGCATCCGAACGAAACGTTCATCCTTGGCGCTTCGACCTGGCGGATCGAAGACATCACGCACGACCGCGTGCTGGTTGTTCCTGCTCCCGGCGAGCCGGGCAAGATGCCGTTCTGGAAAGGCGACGGTCCGGGCCGGCCGCTCGAGTTTGGCCGACGCATCGGTGCGCTGGTTCGCGAATTGCGCGCGATGCCCAGGCCCGCAGCCCTTACACGCCTCGTCACCCAACACGATCTCGACCCGAGCGCTGCAGAAAATCTATTGCAATTTCTAGCGGACCAACAGGCCGCGACCGGAGAGGTTCCCGACGACAAGACAATCGTGATTGAGCGGACCCGCGACGAGTTGGGAGATTGGCGAGTGTGCGTTTTGACGCCTTTCGGAAGCCGCATCCACATTCCATGGGCGATGGCGATCAGCGCACGCATCCGCGCCACGGGCGGCCCTGAAGTGGAGACTCTCTGGGGCGACGATGGATTCGTTTTGCGTTTTCCGGATACCGACGAGCCACCCGATCCTGACTGGATCCTGATTGAATCGGCTGAAGTGATGCAGATGGTTCTTCGCCAGCTTGGATCGACCGCGCTGTTTGCCGGCAGGTTTCGCGAAGCTGCCGGTCGCGCGCTGCTGCTGCCGCGCCGCCGTGCCGATCAGCGCTCACCCCTTTGGCAACTGCGCAAGCGCTCCTATGACCTGCTGAGCGTTGCCTCGCGCTATCCGTCGTTTCCCCTGCTGCTGGAGGCGTATCGCGAATGCCTGCGGGATGTTTTCGATATGCCGGCGCTCATCGAAACTCTCCGTGCCATCGAGCAGCGCCAGCTTCGCGTGCATGTGGTCGAGACGCGCAAGCCTTCTCCCTTCGCATCTTCACTGCTGTTCAGCTACGTGGCCAACTTCGTCTACGACGGCGACGCGCCACTGGCCGAG
Source organism: uncultured Acidobacteriaceae bacterium (assembly GCA_963838295.1). Lineage (GTDB taxonomy): Bacteria > Acidobacteriota > Terriglobia > Terriglobales > Acidobacteriaceae > Telmatobacter. Next base: position 379,271 of record CAWIQS010000011.1, on the reverse strand, counting down.
AGACGTGCGCAGGCTCTCACCATTGATCAGGATCAGCTTCGTGAACTGCTCGGCGAAGCCGATCTGCGCGAATTACTCGATGCCGACGCCATTGCCGAGGTCGAGGAAGCAGCCCAGTGCCTCACCGAATCGTATCGAGCGCGATCTGCCGATGGCATTCATGACTTGCTGCTGAAGCTCGGCGATCTTTCACGTGCAGAACTTGCCCGCCGGGTCGTCGATTCTGCCCTGCTCGAATCCCTTGACCGCCTGCTGCGCACGCGTCGTCTGCTTGAACTGCGCATTACCCCAGGGGGTGAAAACGCCAGGCGCCTCATCGCCGTCGAAGATGCCGCACGCTACCGCGACGCCCTCGGCATCCCGCTCCCGCCTGGACTGCCCGTTTCACTGATCGATCCGGTGGAGCATCCGGTTCTCGAACTCGTCCGCCGTTATGCTCGGACGCACGGCCCGTTCACCCTGCGGGAAGCAGCAGAGCGCTTTGCGCTTGATCCTGCCGTTGTTGAGAATGCCTTGCATCAGCTCACGGTGGAGGGCCGTGTTCTTGAGGGAGGTTTCCGTCCCGGAGGCCTTCAACGCGAGTGGTGCGATGCGGAGATTCTGCGCCAGATCCGCCGCAAATCGCTGGCCAGGCTTCGCCGGGAAGTCGAACCCGTTGAGCAGCACACCCTGGCACGATTTCTCACCCATTGGCAGGGACTGCTGTCGCCCCGGCGCATTTCGCACGCGCATCTCGATGTCTTGCTCGATGCCATCGAAAGCCTGCAGGGCGCTCCCATTCCGGCGTCGCTGCTGGAAACCTCCATCCTTCCCGCACGCGTTGCCGGATATGAATCGGCAGGGCTGGACACGCTAATTGCCGCGGGTGAAATTGCGTGGGCCGGAATCGATCCAATAGGCGAGCGAGACGGACGCATCGCTCTTTTTCTCGCCGACAAGTTGCCACTGCTCGCTCAGCAGCGCCCACTTGCCGAACCGCTCACCGAACGCGAAGAGAAAGTCCTTGCGGTTCTCGAATCCGCCGGAGCCAGCTTCTTCGATCCAGTGCACCAGTCGGTAGGCGGCGGATATCCGGGAGAAACAATCGACGCGTTGTGGAGCCTGGTGTGGCGGGGCTTGGTCACCAACGACTCGCTCCACGCTCTTCGTGCCTACGTCGCGCGCCCGGATACTGCGCGCCAGCAACGACGCGCACACACGGGAATGGTCTTTCGCTCCCGCCGTACCACGCCTCCGAATGCGCAGGGCCGTTGGTCTATGCTGCCGCTTGGCTCACAGAAGGGAACTGAAGAGGCTCCCACGCAGACTGAAGCCAGCCACGCGCTGGCTCTGCAACTGCTCAATCGCTACGGTGTTCTTACGCGCGAAGCCGTGGGTGCCGAAAACATTCCAGGGGGATTCAGCGCCGTCTATGACGTGCTGAAGGCTCTCGAGGAGGGCGGACGCATTCGTCGCGGTTATTTTGTCGCCGGACTTGGCGCCACGCAATTTGCATTGCCGGCTGCGGTCGATCTTTTGCGCCAGCTGCGCACCGAGCCTCCTGCTGAGAAGCCGGAGTTCATCCAGCTTGCCGCGACCGACACAGCCAATCCGTATGGCTCCGTTCTGCGCTGGCCCGATCTGCCGGTAATGGATGAGGACTCCGAATCGGCACCACGCGTTCTCACCCGCGCAGTCTACGCTGAAGTGATCCTGCGTAACGGACAGCTCGTCGCATGGCTCCGCCGGAACAATCCCAACCTGCTCGTCTTTCTTCCCAGCGACGAACCAGAGCGGTCGCAAGTATCTTCAGGACTTGCGCAGTTCCTCTCGGCGCGCGGGCAGGAACGCATGCGCTTGAGCAACCACGAGGGCGTGCTGATCACCACGATTAACGGCCAGCCTGTCGCTGCCCATCCCATGGCGCGCTTTCTGATGGATGCCGGCTTCCATCCCGGACCTCTGGGCCTGCATTTGCGTCGCATTCCCACTCCGATTCATCACGATCCGCGCGCCGGCGATTCAGCCACTGAGGAACTGCAGTAGGTCATGCCTGAAGGGGACACCATCTTCCGCACCGCGCGCGCGATGGGCCGCGCACTCGTTGGCAAACCGATTACCGGCTTCCGGTCCAACTACGCGTTGCTGGCGCGATTCCACGACGATACACCGATCATCGGTCAGACTGTCGACCGCGTTGAATCTCGCGGCAAGTGGGTGCTCATCCATCTCTCCGGCGGAGCCACGCTTGCCACCCACATGCTGATGAATGGATCGTGGCACCTCTATCGCATCGGCGAGCGCTGGCGCAGACCGTCGCGCGACATGCGTATCGTGCTCGAGAACGGCGAGTTCCAGGCCGTGGCCTTTACCGTCCCTGTCGCCCGCATCTACTCTGCGCAGGCGCTGGCGCGCGAGACGCGCATTCCGCCGCCAGGCTCCGACGTTCTCAGCGAAGACTTCGATCCGATTGCTGCGGCTGCGCGCCTTCATGCCTGTGCTGGCGAAGAAGTCGGCAATGTGCTGCTTCATCAGTACGTACTGGCCGGGTTGGGGAATGTGTTCAAGTCAGAGGTCTGCTTCGTTGAGAGGGTCAACCCGTTCTGCCTCGTATCCGCGCTGAACGATGAACAGGTCGCAGTGCTGATTAGTACTGCCCGACGTCTGATTGCGGCCAATGTACTCGAGGAGGCAGGCGACAGCATCGTCACCTATCGCGGTCCGCAACGGCGCACCACGCATCGCTCCGATCCGAGCGAAAGCCTGTGGGTATACGGACGCTCGGGTGAGCCCTGCCGCCGCTGCGGCGCCTCTATTCGTCGTCGCCTGCAAGGCGATGAAGCGCGTGTCACGTACTGGTGCCAGAACTGCCAGCCGATGCCGGATGGCTCTCAGATAGACGGGTGACCTAAACGAGAAAACCTATGCCGCGAAGGGCCCGAAGCTTTTGACTACGGTTCCAAGCTCATCGCGCGCATCCATGACGTGTACCGTGAACTCACGCCCAGTCGGGGGCACACGGATTACCACGTGGCCGTCGCTGCTCGAGAGGCTGCTCGAAAATCTCTCGGTAGTCAGCAAGGCCTCCGGCGTCATGCCAACTGCAAACACCGAGCGATCTCCCGGGTAAAGTTCCGTGCTGAAGATGTTGGCCATCACGTTCATTGCCGGATGCGAAACGTGCCATGTCGGGAGCACCCATACACGTGGCCGCAACGCTCGCACCATTGCGGGGCCGCAGGCGTCGAAGTAGCCGTGATGATTTGCTACAGCCACTGAAACTGGACGAGCGCTATTGGCAACGGGGGTTTCGATATCGCGCCAGGGAAGGCGGCCGTATTCCGTGTCACACGTAAGGTCGCCACCCGAGTAATAACGAAAGGCGCCGTATTGAATCCGGAGCGACACGCAACACATATTTTCCGATGGTAGAAGTGTCCCCGCAAGTTTCTGCGGCGACGGAAACATAGCCTTCGCTCTTTCGCCGGAGCCCGTCCAAACTTCGCCATTCACAGAGAGAATGCGTGCGCTGAAATTCGGATACGCCGAAGCATTATGCCGAAGGGCAAGCTGATCCGACGATCCAGCGCGCGCTCGTTGCACCGTGGTTCCACGCTGAGCCATGCTTCGAGCCAGACTGATGTAGTTCAGCGAAGTGGGATCTTTGGGCGGGGCTGGATAGGCGTAATCCGGCCATCCGCGATCGAGAATCTCGTTGATATGAATCGCCTCGGCAACATTCGCTGCGCCCGTAAGACGATAGTTCCCGCGGGAAGAAAGCGGAGAGGACTCGGTCACTTCACCCACGTGGTCTCCATGCAGGTGAGTCAACAGCATGACGTCCAGGCTTTGCTGGCTCGTCCGATCAAGCTGCCTGCGAACGTATCGCGCTATCCATTCTCCCGCACTGCGACTCTTATCTGGCCTCGCCGGGGACATCGTTCTTTCAAGGCTATGTGCCTCGCCCGCGTCGATTAGCAGCGAGGTCCCATCCGGCCCCAGAATGAATGTTGCATTGCCTCGACCCGTGTCGATGTGATGAATCTCCAGGCCGCCCACTTCAGGGTCCGGCAACGCTCGGCCGTCTCCGATTCGAGTGTTCGGAGTCCGCATGGCAAGAATCTCTTCGGGGAACCATGGTGCGGCGAGCAAAGCGACAGAGGATTTGAGAAAGTTCCTTCGTCCACGCATAGGCCTAGCCTCTCAAGAGATTCTTTGGGGACGCAACGGAGACATTCCTCTAGTTGGCTGGTTTGCCCAGTCCGAAGATCTTTTGCAGGATGTTGCGGTGATCTGGAGGATGATCGCAGGTGTCCGTAGGGGCGGTGCCATCGAGGAATGCCGTAGTGTAATCGTCTGGGCATGACGGGTCGGCAAGCAGGTTCGTCGCCTTGTCAAGAGAGACAAGCTGCACGCCATCTGGAGGCGTGAACTCGTTGGTGTCGGAGTATTGCGGCAATTGAACAGCCGCCTTCATAAAAGCGGCCCAGATGGGTGCGGATGCGTGGGCGCCTTCCATTTTGATATCGGAGTAGTCATCGTTGCCGACCCACACGATGCACAGCAGGCTGCTGGTGAATCCAGCGAACCACGCGTCATGGTCGGTGCCGGTCTTTCCTGCGGCCGGAGCCCTGAAGCCCATGTTGCGGACGCCGGCGCCAGTTCCGCAGTAATCGAGCCCATTCACCTTGCAGCCAGCTTTGCCGTTACCTTGCAGCACTGCTTCCATCAGGCTCGTGGTCAGAAAGGCTACACGCGGATCCAGAACCTGCTTGGTCGTTGCGGAGTAGTCAGAAATTACGTCGCCGGTCGGCGTGCGTACGCTGGCCAGCACCCACGGATCGATATGCATGCCGCCGTTGGAGAATATGGTGTACGCACCGGCCATGTCGAGCGGGGTGGCGTCATAGGAACCAATCGCCATGGCAGGCGTTGGCTGTGCACTCTTGATGCCCGCATCGCGAGCGAGAGCCGCAACACGATCGAAGCCCACCATGGAAGCTAGACCAATGGTTGCGTTGTTGTCTGATCGCATCAGCGCCAGGCGGGCAGTCATTTCTCCGTAATATGCGCCTTCGTAGTTGCGAGGCGTGTACTCGTATTGGGTACCTTCGCCGTAGGTTGCTTGTTGATCGTTCAGCAGGGTGACTGGCGAAAACAGCGCAGTCTGCCCGGGCAGCATTGTGCCCTCTACGGAAGTTTGAAATGCAGACGCAAAGACAAACGGTTTGAAGATCGAGCCGGTCGGCCGATGAGCCACAGCGTGATTTACCTGAGACTTGCCATAGTCGCGTCCACCCACCAGCGCTAGCACCTGACCGGTATGCGGATTAAGGGCAATGAGCGCCACTTGCGGGTAAACGATAGGTTCATTGAGTTTCTTGAGCCTTGCGTGCCGCTTTTCGACCTGCTCATCGATCTGGGGGAGCGTGGAATTGACGGCCTCCGTCGCAATCCGCTGCAACTCGGGATCAAGCGACGTGTAGATGTGCAGACCTTCGCGGTTGAAGTCGCGATCGCCAAGTTTCTGCACGAGCTGATCGCGCACCAGGTCCACAAAGTAAGGAGCCTCGCTGGCGTCTACGCTGACGGATCCTAGATGCAGGGGCTCATCCTTGGCGCGTTCGGCCTGATCCTTGCTGATGGCGCCCGTCTCCACCATCGAATCGATCACAAGATTGCGCCGTTCGATTGTCCGCTCGGGATGACGGAAGGGATTGAAGTAGTTCGGACGCTGAATAATGCCGGCCAGCATCGCGCACTCCGCAAGGTCAAGCTGATGCACATCCTTGCCAAAGTAGGCCTGCGCAGCCTCACCAAATCCGTCAATCGAAAAACTGCCCCTCTGGCCCAGGTTGATTTGGTTCGCATAGGCTTCGAAAATCTGTTTTTTCGAGAAGCGATTCTCGAGATGAAACGCCATCAAAATCTGCGTGATCTTGTACTTGATGGTGCCCGTGTCGGCCACAAACAGCAGCTTTGCCAGTTGCATGGTCAATGTGGAAGCGCCACCGCGATGCTTGCGGTCGCCGACCATGTCGTGCCATGCCCAGCCGATCATGCTGGAATAGTTCACGCCGCCATGTTCGAAAAACTTGCGATCTTCGATGGCAAGAACACCCTGCACGAGGTTTGGTGGAATCTCATCGTAGTTCAGCAGGCGGCGCTTGGTGCGGTTGGCGTCTTCACTGAGCCCCGTAATCAGCAATGGCTCCAGTTCATAGCTCGAGAGCGATTGTCCGTGCTCGTCCGTGATAGCGTCCACTTCGCCTTTGCGCGTGCGAATCGTGGCCGAGTCCGGCGCGTGATACGACTCCGGGCCGGGGTGAACGGTGATCGAATCCGCAGTCTCTGTAAAGGTGCCTATCTTCGCAGGGTGCGAAAGCCCATCGACAGTGTAACCGGCCGCCCGTAATTCAGTAGCGATAAGATGGGCGCTCATCTTTTGCCCGGGACGCACCTCGCGCGGTGCTGCGTAGATCTGTGCTGTGTTGGCAAAGAGCGGCTGCTTCAGCCGTTCGTCCACGATGCGGGCGTACTTGTTGTAGTAGAAGGTGAAAACCGAGAACCCGATCAGCGCAACCAGCAGAACAGCGCCGAGAACGCCGCGAACCAGCCACGAAGACCAGGAGAGCTTGAAGCTCGGTCTCTTCAGTCTGATCTTCAGTGCCATTCCCAATCCCTCGATTCATCTACGGATGATCTGAACATTTGTTCCATCACGGTTTGGACTACTCGCACAGATCCAATCGAGTCCAATCCCCTGTACTTCTTTGTGCTAATGACAAGAGGCCCATTTGGCCGATTGTCTAGGAAGTCTCATCCAGGAGCTTTTCTTCCAGCACGCGTTGCTTCACCTGCGCCACGACTTCATCAAGCACAACATCCACACTGCTCGATTTGGCGCGCGATACCAACTCAACCTGGCCGCTCGCCGTCTTCTTGCCCACATTGATCCGGTAAGGAATCCCCACGAGGTCGGCGTCTTTGAATTTGACGCCCGCCCGCTCGTCTCGGTCATCCAGCAGTACGTCAAGCCCTGCGGCCTCAAGGTCGGCAGCGATCTTCTCGCCTGTAACGCGCAGCAGCGCATCGCCAACATTGGTTACCGTAACGACCACGGTGAACGGGGCAATCGACGAGGGTAGGCAGAATCCATTGGCGTCGTTCGACTGCTCGATCGCCGCGGTGAGAATGCGCTCGACTCCGATGCCGTAGCAACCCATGATCGGCATCACTTCCTTGCCGTTCACATCAAGAACGCGGGCACCCATTGACTCGGTGTACTTGTAACCCAGCTTGAAGATGTGACCCACTTCAACAGCCCTGCCGACGACCAGGTTGCCCTTGCAGTTGTCGACGGGGCAGGGCTCGCCTTCGTTTACGTTGCGAATGTCGGCGCTCATCGTCCAGGTGAAATCGCGTCCCGGAATGACATTGCGCAAGTGATAGTCGAGTTTGTTAGCGCCGCAGACCAGGTTCTTGCGCCCTTCAAGCGACTTGTCAACCACAACCGTAAGCCCTTCACCGAGCGGCTTGTCATCAGGCGTCAGGCCCACCGGTCCGAGATAGCCTGCCGGGCCCTTGAAGTATCGCTCCAACTCCTCGGCCTGCATGGTGCGGAGTTCCGCGCCCTTGATAGCACCGAGAAGCTTGGTTTCATTCACCTGGTGATCGCCACGCAAAAACGCGGCAACGCCGTGCCAGGTGTCCTTCGCACCCCGTCCACCGCGCTTGAGCGTCATGTACGCTACGCACTTGATGTCAGAAGCCGGCGAGATCTTGAAGAAGGCCGCAACATCGGAGATCGCCGCGCAACCAGGCGTGGAAACCAGCTCCGGGGTGCCGTCTCCCGTCGACTCCATCTCAGCGACAGGCGCAAGCTTCGAGGTAGCCTTCTCGAGATTGGCAGCGTACCCGCATACCGGGCAGCTTGCAATCAGGTCCTCGCCAGCGTCGGTGTATACCATGAATTCCTGCGATTGCGATCCGCCCATGGCGCCGGAATCAGCCTCGACGACGACAAACCTGAGCCCGCTCCGCGTGAAGATGGCGCGATAGGCCCCATCATGCAGGTTGTAGCTCTTGTCCAACCCTTCCGTGTTCAGGTCGAAGCTGTAGCTGTCCTTCATGATGAACTGCCGCACCCGCAGTAATCCTGACTTCGGCCTCGGTTCATCGCGAAACTTGGTTTGAATCTGGTACCAGATCTGCGGCAGCTGCTTGTAGCTGCGCAGCTCGCTGCGCGCAATTGTCGTCATGATCTCTTCGTGCGTCATGCCAAGACACAGATCGGCACCCTTGCGATCTTTCAGGCGAAACATGTTGTCGCCCATGGCCGACCAGCGACCGCTCTCTTCCCAGGGTTCTTTAGGCAACAGGGCCGGCAAGTAGAACTCCTGCCCGATCTTGTCCATCTCCTCGCGCACGATGCCGATCACTTTGTTCAGCGACCGTTGCCCGAGAAAGAGATAACTGTAAAGGCCTGCACCAAGCTGCCGGATATACCCGGCCCGCAACAGCAACTTGTGACTGGCCACTTCGGCGTCTGTGGGGGCCTCACGAAGAGTAGGAACAAAGAGCTTCGACCATCGATGCATAAATAGAGGTTTACTTGCTTTCCCGTCCGTTTGATTGGGGCACACTGGAACATTGGGCCGCCGATTGGACCACGGACGCAAGGCGTTTGGATGTGCCAATTTCCATTCTAAATGTTCGTAGTCTTCCGGGTATCGTGGTGGCGCCTCTACGGTGCCTCCTAAAGCACGCCACGTTGCGACTGACGTTTGCATTGCCCCCACTCCTTCTTCGTGCGCCTTCTGCCCAATCGAAATGCAAAAGAGGGACCATTCTCGGCTGCTGAAAACAAAGAACCTAGGCGTCAGACCTCCCTCTTAGACGTGTCAACCGCGACACGCGCGTGGATGGGTTGACACGGAAGTGAAGGGAAAAACTCTAGCCGGTCCATGCCTTGTCAGGATGTAATTGGTTCATGGGCGTGTGGGGAACAGCTATCTTCCAGGACGATACAGCCAGCGACATCCGCGAGGAATACAAAGACCACCTTGGCAATGGTCTCGCCGGTCCTGAGGCCACGAAGCGCATCCTTGCTGAATACAAAAGCTCGCTCGACGATCCGCACGAAGCGCCGGTGGTGTGGATCGCTCTGGCTGCCGTGCAATGGAAGCACGGACGGCTCGAACCGGACACGCTGACACAAGCTCTTCATGCCATCGCTTCCGGCAGCGATCTGGCGCGGTGGGAATCGAATGCCAGGGATTTGGCGAAACGCCGCGTCGTCCTGGAAAAATTGCGCGTCCAGATCACCTCGCCTCAGCCGGAAGCGAAGAAGGTCAGAAAGCCTGTTGTCACGACTTGCGATTGGCCGGTTGGATCGTTGGTTGCATACCGGATGAATTCCGGCAATCTCGCAGTGCTGCGTGTCATCGGATATCACAAGGACAAGGGCGGCACTGCTCCGGTCTGCGAGGTTCTTGATTGGACTGGAACAGAAACGCCGACTGAGGAGATGCTGCGCTCAGTGCAGGTGAAGGAAGGCGATGTCTTTCGTCATAAGGTTCATCGGATACTACTCTTCGGACTCAACAAAGATGCAGCCAGGCGGATCGCACTTCTCGACTTCAGGTTGGAGCCATTCCATAAACCAATCTCCCCACAAACAGTGGTTCTCTGGAAGGACATGGATGACCGGCTGAAGCGATGGTTTCTGCTGGAATAAGTCGAGCGGCAGTCAGACATCCATCCCGCTCATCTTTACAACGATTCGCTCGAACAGACCCGCGGGCAGCAGGCGCCGTATCATCAGCGTCATCCGCGCGTCGTGACCCACGACATAGCGGAGCTTCGGCTTCGGATTCTCAAGAATTCCCGCAACCGCATCTGCTACCACCTGCGGATCGGCTCTGTTCTTTGCGCTTTGCGCCAGCTTGGCGCGCCACCGCGTCACTCTCGTTGCATTTGCCGAGTCGGGATTACGAAGGCCGGCGGTCTGTTTTGCATTCCGCGTCCATATATCTGTCTCGAACGATCCCGGCTCTATGAGCACCGCGTGGATGCCCAGCGGCAGCATCTCGAAGCGCAAGGTCTCTGTCCATCCCTCAAGTGCAAATTTCGAAGCGGCGTAGCTGCTGACGCCGGGATAACCCATTCGTCCCGAGATGGAGGTCACCATCAGAACGTGGCCAAACCCCTGACGCCGCATCTGCGGCAGCAACGCCTGTGTGACAGCGACTGTGCCAAAGAAATTCGTATCGAACTGCTCGCGCAACTCCGCGTCGGTCACGTCGTCCGCAAATCCTGGAACTGCGAAGCCAGCATTATTGACCAGCGCATGCAGTGGCTCACCGCGCCCGGCTACCAGATTCGCGATTTTGGCAATCTGTTCGCGATTCGTAATGTCCAGCGCGTGAAACTCGATCCGCTCCAGAACGCCCGCGTCCCGCGCCGCATTCTCAAGCTTTTCGCGCCGGTTCAGGTCGCGCATTGTCGCCAGCACGCGCCATCCGCGTTTCGCCAGCGTGACGGACATCAGCAAGCCGAAGCCGCTGGATGCGCCGGTGATGAGGGCGGTTCGCATTTGTGAAGCCTTCTCTCGCGATCGAGTTTAGTCCTCGCTCAGATTGCCTCAGTCCGTATTTTCAAGTTCGTGGCGTCGAGAGAGAGTACCCGAACCGCAGATCCTTCGACTCTGTGTATTTTTGATTCAAAATTCCGGGACAAACCCAGACACTCAGTTGTTAGATCAACTCCACGCCCCACAGATCATGCAGGTGTATTACGCCTTGAACCCTGCCGTCATTGTCGACGACCACTAGCGAAGTGATCTTCCGCTCCTCGAGAATGGCCAGAGCTTTCGCCGCCAGATCGCCGGCTGCGATCGTCCGCGGTGCCGCATTCATTGCCTCGCCTGCCGTCTTGCTGAGCGCTGCGCCGCCCTCGCGCTCGAGCAAGCGCCGCAGGTCGCCGTCGCTGATCACGCCGCGCAGCGTGCCTGCCTGCTGCACCGTGGTCATCCCCAGCTTCTTCGACGACATCTCGTAGATGACATCGGTCATCGGGGTGGACATCGCAACGGCTGGCACATCGTCGCCCGCGTGCATGAGGTCGCTGACCTTGGCCAGTTGTTTTCCCAGCTTCCCGCCCGGATGCAGTTCCGCAAAATCCTCCGCCTTGAATCCCTTGCGCAGGCTCACCGCAACCGCGAGCGCATCGCCCAGAGCCAGCATCGCCGTGGTGCTCGCCGTCGGGGCAAGATTCAGCCCGCATGCCTCGCGCTCGACCGAGCAATCGAGCGCCACATCGCTCGCCTGCGCCAGCGTCGATTGCAGATTGCAGCAGAAGCTCACCAGCGCGTCGCCCTTGCGCTTCAGCGTCGCCAGCAGACGCAGAATCTCCTCCGTCTCGCCGCTCGCCGACAACGCGATGACCACGTCGCCCGGCATGAGCACGCCCAGGTCTCCATGAACGGCTTCAGCAGGATGCAGAAACAGGGCAGCCGATCCCGTGGAGCTTAGAGTCGCCGCAATTTTCTGCGCAATGATACCGCTCTTGCCCATGCCCGTGACGACGACGCGTCCATTGCTCTCGCCGCAATGCACAATCAGATCGACCGCTCGTTCAAAGTCCGCCGCCATCGCGCCATCGAGCCGCGCAGCTAATCCCAGCAGGGCCGAAGCCTCCGTGCGCACCAACTCTCCCGGCGTCAGGCAGTTCTGCATATCTTTGCGGTTCATCGGTTTCTGATGGTAACACCACAGTGGTCAGTGAACAGTGGACAGTGGTCAGTGACGGAGATCAGCAGTCAGTGAGCCCGTCGCTTTGCCAATGGGTACTTTGAAACGGGTTGTTCGGTTGGATCACTGTCCACCTCGCACTATCCACTATTCACTGTTCACTGTCTTCCCTCGTACAATGGGGATAAAGAGGTCTTGTCCCCCGTGAAGCGCAACACCATAGTCCTTGGCGTCACTTTATTGATTCTGGCCACGTTTGCGTGGGCTGGCTGGGCCAACTGGGAGTATCGAAATCAGGCCGCCGAACGCGCGCTTGCTTCCGCATCGCATGGCGAGCTTGTTGAGGCTGCAGGGGATGTTCCGAGCCAGTCTTCGCTGGTAGGCAAGCCAGCGCCCGATTTCATACTCGAGAACTTGAGCGGACAGACTGTTTCGCTCGCCAGCTTCAAGGGCAAGCCCCTGCTCATCAACTTCTGGGCAACCTGGTGCGGTCCCTGCAAGATTGAGACTCCGTGGCTCATCGAACTGCAAAATCAGTATGCATCGAAGGGCTTCGAGATTGTCGGCATCTCGACGGAAGGCGACGACCTGCAGCCTGGCGACACCGAAGGCTTGGCGCGCCAGAAGGCAGCGATTGCGAAGTTTGTGAAGGAATATCATATGCAGTATCCGGTCCTCGTTAACGGCGACAGCCTTGCGACCAAGTATGGCGGCCTCGACGCCATGCCCACGTCTGTTTATGTGAATCGCGAAGGCAAGGTGGTTGCGATGCAACTCGGCATCACGTCAAAAGATGACATGGTGGCCAACATCGAAAAGACGCTGGCACCGGGTAATTGAGGAGCAGGGGATTGATCGACGCGAAGAAAGTCGTTGTTTGTTCTTTGAGCGCCCTTCTGATCGGTGTCTCTTGCTTGTCATCGCGCGCCCAGGACCCGCTGAACGAATCGCCGCATCGCTCTATTCTCAAAACCGAAGCTGTCCAATATCTCTATCCCGAACAAATCACGGTTCCAGCCGGAAAGCCAAGCGCCATCGCGCTCCACTTCCGCATCCAGCAGAACCTGCACATCAACTCCCACACGCCGCGCGAGCAGTACCTCATTCCCACCGTCTTTTCGATTCCGGATTCCTCGGGCGTGCGTCTTGCGGGTGCGACCTATCCCGTCGGCGCCGACTTTACCCTGCCGGTCGATCCCAGCGAAAAGCTCTCGGTCTATACCGGTGAATTCACGATCGACGCGCGCATCATCGCCGCCCCCGGCGACCATCTGGTCGAAGCGAAACTCCACTACCAGGCCTGTGACCAGAACGCCTGCATGCCCCCCAAGACCATTACTGTGCCGATCGATGTGGTTGGGAAATAGCGGGGTGAGGAGCCAACGCGGCCGTCAGCCGATCAGCGGCAGACAAAATTTCTGATGCAGCGGCGATGAAACCGGTATGCTATTTGCAATTTCCTGCGGGACTAGCTTCCTCGTCAGCCACTTCACAATGGTGAAATCAGCAGCCAAGATTCCGAAGCCTGCGATCAGACTCCGCTTCAACGGAGCGCTCGCTGCCGGATTGATAGGGCTGGTCGGATTGATCGGCACCGCGCCCGTTGCGCGCGCCGCTGATGATACGGCTCGCTTTTTCGGGCAATGGAAAATAACGGTCTCGAACAATGGCCAGACGGTCACGATTATTTCGGTTCACGATGCTGACGGTTTCAAGAATTACGTGCAAACGCCGAGCGGCTTCGTCTTCATGGGCTCCGGTGCATTTTCGGCGGCCAATGGCATATGGATTGCAGCCGCTCCGCCTCCGAATAATGGCGGGACTTATCACTTTGTGAATCCCGATTCGGTTGTCTGCAACAACGCAGTGGGTCAAACGGTGACATGGAGGCGCGACAGTACGCCGCTGGGGCCGGTGGCAGCTTCGCATGCGCAACCTGAAGTTGCGGCTCCCCCTTCGCGGCCTTCAAGTCACGATGCGAGCGCGCCCGCTCCGAGTCGGAATAAACGCGGCCTCTCTCCCGAGCCCGAGACTGAGCAGGGCCCGATTCAACCTGGAAATAATTTTGCGCTCGTGATCGGTATCGATGATTATCCTTCGCCTCTGCCCAGACTGAAGACTGCCGTCAATGACGCCAAATCGTTTGCCGGCCTGCTCTCGAGCAAATATGGTTTCGAGGTCACAACATTGCTGAACCGGGACGCGACGCGCGACAAGATCCTGGGCGCAATCACGCACTTCCGCAAGAGCCTCGCGGAAAACGACAGCTTTCTGATTTACTATGCCGGCCACGGCTCGTACGATCGCGCGACGGAAAAGGGCTATTGGCTGCCCGTGGATGCGGACTCTGATCCGCTGATCACGTCGCGCGACATCTCGGCAGACGACCTGATCACTGAGGTGCGCGGACTGGCCGCCCGCCACGTCATCATCATTTCCGATAGCTGCTTTTCCGGCGATCTTACGCGCGACGCGGGTGACTTTTCGCCTTCCGACGGCAACCAGGCCTATATTCACCGGATGCAGCGCGCGCCATCGAGGACCCTCATGGCCAGCGGCAGTGACGAGCCGGTGTCCGACTCTGGATCGCAGGGGCATTCGGTCTTCGCCGCGCTCCTGTTGCAGGCCATGCAATCGCACGGCGGTGGAACCTTTACGGCAGACGACTTGTTCGTTTCCATTCGGAAAGGTGTGCTGGCGCGGTCGGGACAGAGTCCACAGTACTCACCACTGCGCGGCTCCATACGGCCATCGGCCAGCCTGGACACTGGTGACTTTGTGTTCAGCGCCCGATAGCGGGTGGACTACGCCCCGGCCTTTTTCTCGATCTTTGCCCATGAGTCTTTCAAGGGTAGAGTGCGGTTGAAGACGAGCTTGTCTTCCGTCGAGTCGGGATCGAGACAGAAATATCCCACGCGTTCGAATTGGAAGCGGTCTTCGAGTTTGGCCTTCGCAAGTGATGGCTCAAGCTTCGCTCCTTCGATGATCTCGAGCGACTTGGGATTGAGATTGTCGAGGAACGTCTTGCCTTCCTCTACGTCCTGCGGGTCCGGTTTGGTGAAGAGCTTTTCGTAGATGCGGACTTCAGCGGAGATGGCGTGCTTCGCCGAAACCCAGTGCATGGTGGACTTCACCTTGCGGCCGTCGGGAGAATTGCCGCCGCGGCTGGCTGGATCGTAGGTGCAGTGGACCTCGGTGAGATTGCCTTCCACGTCTTTCACCACGCTGTGCGCGGTGACGAAGTAGGCGTTGCGCAGGCGCACTTCCTTGCCGGGAGAAAGGCGGTAATACTTCGGCGGCGGAACTTCGCGGAAGTCGTCCTGCTCGATATAGATCTCACGCGAGAAGGGAACCAGGCGCGTTCCGGCTGAAGGATCCTCGGGATTATTGGCGACTTCGACCATCTCCTCCTGCCCAGCCGGATAGTTGTCGATGACGACTTTCAGCGGGTGTAGGACGGCCATGGCGCGCGAGGCGCGGTGGTTGAGATCATCGCGCTGGAAGTGCTCAAGCATCTCGACGTCGGTGCTGCCGTTCGTACGCGAGACGCCGGCGGCTGCGACAAACGTCCGAATGGCTTCAGGGGTAAAGCCGCGGCGGCGGAAGCCGGAGAGGGTAGGCATGCGCGGATCATCCCAGTCACTCACGCGCTTTTCATTCACGAGCTGCAGCAGCTTGCGCTTCGAGAGCAGCGTGTAGGTGATGTTGAGGCGGTCGAATTCAATCTGCTGCGACGGGAAAATGCCGAGTTGTTCGATGTACCAGCGATAGAGCGGCTGGTGGTCGGCGAATTCAAGCGTGCACATGGAGTGCGTGACGTGCTCGATCGAGTCCGACTGCCCGTGCGCGTAGTCGTACATGGGGTAGATGCACCACGTGTCGCCGGTGCGATGATGCGTGGCGTGGAGGATGCGGTACATGACTGGATCGCGCATGTTCAGGTTGGGCGACGCCATGTCGATCTTGGCTCGAAGGACACGCGAGCCATCGGGGAACTCGCCGGCTTTCATGCGCGTGAAGAAGTCGAGATTCTCTTCGACTGTCCTGTCGCGATAGGGGCTGTTTTTGCCGGGCTCGGTGAGGGTGCCGCGGTGCTGGCGGATTTCGTCGGCGGTCAGATCATCGACGTAGGCTTTGCCGTCGCGGATGAGTTTGAGGGCCCATTCGTAGAGCTGGCCGAAAGTAGTCTGAGGCATAGCAGAGGCTTGTCCCAGTCGAAGCCGAGCCAGCGGACGTCTTTTTGAATGGAGTCGACGTACTCCTGCTCTTCTTTTTCGGGATTGGTGTCGTCGAAGCGGAGATTGGTTTTCCCGCCGAATTCGGCGGCAAGACCGAAATCCAGACAGATGGCTTTGGCGTGGCCGATGTGGAGGTAGCCGTTGGGCTCGGGCGGAAAGCGGGTCTGAATGATTGCGTCGCCGTATTTTTTGGTGTGGACGTCTTCGGAGATGATGTCGCTGAGGAAATTGGAGGTGCGGGTTTCCGGGGTTTCCGTATTCGAGCTGATCGTGGCTACCATGCTTATATTGTTCCACGGAAGGGGTGTGGTTCGCTCCACGGGCGTGGAGGCGGCTGTCAGATGTATCGATCAGCCGTTGCGGAGAATCGGTGTCGCGGCGGAAAGGTCTCGAATGTTAGAAAAACATCCCTCAGGGGCTAAAGCCCGCACTGGGTTTTTGCAGCTATACGGCACGACTGAAGTTGTGCCCTTTCAAAACTGCGACTCTTTCCGCTGCTTGTAAAGCCCAAGGATTATGGACGCGCGGGGTCAGCTGAGCGATTGCAGGTGTTCTATGGCTTGGCGAATGCGCTCCAGGCAAACGTCGCGGCCCAGGACGATCATGGTTTCGAAGAGGGGCGGCGCGTTTTTGCGGCCGCAGACGGCGACTCGTATCGGCTGGAACATGGGGCCGGCTTTGAGTCCGAGCGAAGCGGCTGCTTCGCGCAACGTCTTATCGAGCGAGTCGTGATCGAACGGAGTCGCGGGCAGAACCTCGAGGGCAGTTTGAAGAACCCGGCGGGCGAGGGCGGCATCGCCGGACTCTTTCTTGCTGATTTGGGGGATCAGTTCGGCAGGGTCGTAGGGCCGGAGCTGGTCGAGGAAAAAGAAGTCAGCGGCGGAGACGGCGTCCTTCAACAGCTTGATGCGTTCGCGAATGAGCGGCGTGACGGCCAGCAGTTTTTCAGGCGACGCGTGCAGGCCGGCCTGCGTAAAGAACGGCGCAATACACTGGCTGAGCGTGTCGACCGGCAGGGCGCGGATATGCTCCGCATTGAGCCAGACTGCCTTCGGATCGAATGGGTCTTCGTCCTTGAAGTTCACGACGGCGTTGGCGCGGTTTACGCCCTCGATGGTAAAAGTCGCTTCCAGTTCTTCGAGCGTCATCACTTCACGATCATTCTTGGGCGACCAGCCGAGGAGGCATAGGAAGTTGATAAAAGCCTTCGGCAGAAACCCGGTATCGCGGTACGTTGTCACGCTGACCACGGGTCCGTGCTTGCGCTTGGAAAGTTTGGCACCGTCCGGCGCCACCAGCAGAGGAAGATGCGCGAACCGTGGCGGCGCGGCGCCGAGACCCTCAAAGATCAGCAGGTGCTTGAAGGTGTTGGTGAGGTGATCCTGCCCACGAATAATGTCGCTGATGCGCAGATCGGCGTCGTCGACGCAGGAGGCAAGGTGATACGTCGGATTTCCGTCAGACCGAAGCAGGGCAAAATCTTCGACTTCATCGGCGAGCTTGGATTGAGCGCCGTAGACGCCATCGACAAAGCGCAGAACCCGGTCCTCTCCGCGCGGAACACGATAGCGCAGGGCGAAGGGTTCGCCGGACGCGGCACGGCGGTCGCTTTCTTCGCGAGACAGTTCGCGCATGCCGGGATTGCACAGCCATGCTCCCTGCGAGCTCGACGCTTCACCCTCGGCCGAGTGCGCCGGCGTGAAGTCGCGATAGGCAAGCCCTTTGGCGAAGATAGCGTCGGCTGCCTGGCGGTGCAGGGAAAGTCGTTCAGATTGCTTGTATTCTTCGTCCCACGAAAGGCCAAGCCAGCGCAGTCCCTCAAAGATGGATTGAACGCTAGCTTCTGTGTTGCGCTCGACATCCGTGTCGTCCAGCCGCAACACCATGGTGCCGTGGTTATGGCGTGCATAGAGCCAATTGAAGATAAACGTCCGCGCGCTGCCGACATGCAGAAAGCCGGTCGGCGAAGGTGCAAATCGAACCCGGGGAGTTAGAGATTGTGAGGGAGTCAGATCCGGCATCGTTTCAGTTGCTTTCCAATGACGATGCTAGCATCTGCTCCCTGGCGAATCGGGTGAGCCGTCTCACGCTTGGGGCGTATAGGGCGGCGGGGGAGGCGGATACGGTGGCGGGTATGCCGCCTGCGGCGCCGGAACGACCTTCCACTCGGCAAACGCCAGCACATACAGCAGCACCAGCGTGCCCAGTGTCGGTATCAGGCACAGCAAGCACAGCCACGGCGAGAACCCTGCCTTTTTCAGAATGAACCAGCACGGGATCATCACGATGGCAATCGAGATGATGATGATGAGGGGAATGATTGCCATCATCGCCACCATGATGTGTTGAATCATTTCCGGGCTTGGCTGGTTGTCCTGCAACATCATCGCAAGCATATGCATACAAGTACTCCAGAGATGGAATAGAGTTCTGAGCCAAGCTACGTCGAATCACAGATTTTCGCAATGAGTTTCTTTGAACGGAGTGGAATTTTGATAACGATCCTGCCAACGCACGCTTCGTAATAAAAAGCAACTGCAGGTTCCTCCGCTCCCCTTCACTGCGTTCAGGGTCGGTCGGAATGACAGGCGGGGTTCAGGGAAAAGCCGGCGGCGAGCGACCGGCGGTTTTTTCTACGCCACTTCCGATTTCATCGGTGGGGTAGCGGAGACATCGCCTTCTTTTTCCTGCGCCACCCGGGAGATCGAGACCACGGTAATGTCGTCTTCCTGGCCGAAAATCTCCGCTGCTTTGACGATGAACGCCGCCGGCAGGTGGCTGATTGAGCGCGCGCGGTTGAATCCGAACAACTCGTTCTTGGCATTCTTGGCTTCGATCACGCCATCGGTGATCACCAGAAGCCTGTCTTTCTGTTTCAGCTGAATGGTTACCTGGTCGAAGGTGATGGAGGGATTCAGCCCAAGCGGCAGATTGCCTGTCATGGTGAGTTCCTTGCCGTTCAGATACGGGGCAAGGTGTCCGGCGTTGGAGATGATGGTCTTGCCATCGGCGGCGATTTGCATGGCGACACAGGTTGCGTACGACTGGCCGCGACCGCACAAGCGGCGGTTCAGTGCTTCCAGAACCACGTGCGGCTCATAGCTGGTTTCAACAATGGTGCGGATGGCCCCGACAATCAGCGCTACCTGCATGCCTGCCTGAAGGCCTTTACCTGTTACATCGCCCAGCAGAATCAGAACGCCGCCGTGTCCATCCGGCAGGATCTGGAAGAAGTCGCCTCCCACCTGTTGCGCGGGCTTGTACTCGGTCTCAAGCACGTATCCAGGAATCGTCGGAATCGCTTCAGGAATCAGCAACTGCTGAATCTGCCGTGCCTGGTCGATTTCCGCCTCCCACTGTTGGCGCAGCTTCAGCGACTGCAGGAAGCGCCTCATCAGCAGGATCGTGATCATAAAGAGCGACACCACGACCGCGATCTGGCTGATTCCGACCGCCAGCCCAAAGGGGAAGAAGAGCAGCGGGACGTGCAGCACCAGCAACTCCTGCTGATATAGCGAAACGATCACCAGGCCCACGGCGGGCATCGCCAGCCACGCACCGGTATGGTCCTTCCGCATGCCTTCCCAAGCCACCCAGAGCAGCAATCCGCCGAGCAGCAACTTGAGCAAGACGGTCAGCGGCGACAAGATCGCGACAGAATGAATAGGGACAAGGTGGCCATACAAGGGCGCGCGCATCATGGCAATCGTGATTGCCAGCGCAATGGTGAAACCCCACACCATCTTGTGCAGCCGGGGCATGCGGCCCATCCGGAACCAATACGCCCAGAAGGTGATCCAAAGAGCGATCACTCCGGGAACGAGCACAGCGTCCGTAAGAAGGAAGAACGTGGAGGCGGGAACAATCGCGGTGTAGTTTCCGACGAGCGTTACGATCGTCTGCACTGTCACGCCGAGGCAGGTCAGAACCAGCCAGAGGTATGCCTTCTCCTTGCGATCGAGCCAGTAGAGGAGAATCGCCACCGTGATTGCCAGCAGCAGCACCGCAAGCTCGAGGAAGCGGCTCATCTGGGAACGATTGACGGAATCCCATTCCAGCCGGAGCATGCGCTCAATGGGACCGGCCTGACCCAGAATAGGTGGCTCATGCAAGCCGCCCGCATCCGGGTTTGTGAGGGCAGTCGAGGGGTCCATCCAAACGCGGATGGCAATCGTCGCCATCCCGCTCTTGATTCCTTTGGGCAACGCAAAAGTACGCGGCAGTGTGAGGTACGTCCTAACACCATCCTTCGTAAACCGTCCGAGTTGCCCTATCATCTCTCCATTTACGAAGACCTGGTAGCCGTCGTCGACGTCATCTGGCATTTTGATTGCCAGGCCGCTCTCTGACAGTCCTGGATCATATTGAACATTGATTTTCAGGCGGTACCACGCGTATCCCGAATAGCCCCGGTCGCCCAGCGCCGTCCAGCCGGGCACGAATCCGCTGGTACCTAGAAACGGGTCGTAGGATCCGGAGGGTGGAGTCAGATCCATTGAAGACCAGCCGGAGTCGTTGAAGTCCGGCTGCGCCCACTCGAGGTTGTCGCCCTTGTGGAACTTCCAGGGACCAGTCAAATCCGCAGTCGAAGTTCCAAGGACAACCTGTTCAGCCCACTGTGAAATTGGCGACGCGGTTGCGCTGGTTGTGGAAGGATTGCCGCTTTGGGACGCATGTGAGGTGTCTGCGCATAAAGCGCAGGACATCGTGCCAAGAATGATGGCCGCGACGAGTGTGGATATCTTCTTACTTGTTACCGATAACCGAAACACGCGCATCTTGGGAAGTGGCCTCGCCCCACCGAGGTCGTTCAATCTTCGGCCCAATTCGTATGCCGGGAGGATACGCGTTTCAGGCGCGTTACGGCAACAGAAATTGACTCACCTCGCTTGCATTGACAATATTTTGCCGCCGACCGGGTCGGATGGTTGCTAGGTGATGTCTTCTGTATCGTACACGGGATTGACGGGCCGCTTTTTAGGCAGTCCGTGAACCGAAGCGAGCAAGTCGTCGACAACATCTTCAAGCTGCTTCTGACTTTCAATCACCGCGCTCATGCTTTTCAACTCGTCGGGTTCGATCGCCCGCTCCACGAGCACGACTGCATGACATTGTGCCACGTGGTCAAGGCCCAGCCCCTCGGGCGTCTTGGCCTTGATGCTGACCTGATCCATCTCAATTCCCAACAAGTCGGCCACGGTCGATCGCATCTCGCCGGCAACGGGCGCAATCTTCGGCGCATTCATGATTAGGGTCGTATCCACGTTCACAATGCGGAATCCGGCGTGCTGCAACTCCTCCATGGCGAGTTTCAGGAAGATGGCCGAATTGGCATCTTTCCAGCGCGGATCGCCCGGCGGGAAAAAACTCCCAATATCGCCGGCCGCGACGGCTCCCAGCAGCGCGTCGGTTACGGCATGGAGCAGCACGTCGCCATCGGAGTGCCCAGCAAGGCCTTCGGGGTGATCCAGCGTCATGCCGCCGACGCGCAGCGGTATCCCCGCTTTGAATGCGTGCGAATCCCAGCCAAATCCGATTCGTGTTTCCATGGTCTCCGTGCCTGCTTGTGGTTTCGCCGGACTCAGCGAGCGCGCTGGTGAAGGTAGAACTCCGCAAGTTCCAGATCGCCCGGCTGCGTAATCTTCAGATTAACCTGAGAACCGTGAACTACGGCCACTGGAAGTCCTGCACGTTCCACAACCGAGGCCTCATCCGTTCCTACAAACCCGTCCGCCGTGGCGTCTGTCATTGCCTTATGCAGCAGTCCAAACCGGAATCCCTGGGGGGTCTGCGCCTGCACGATGAACTCGCGCGGGATCGTCGATGTGACGATTGCACCATGCGCGGTGCGTTCCACCTGCTTGATGGTGTCGGTCGCCGGCATACCGACGATGGCGGCGCCATGCTCGATGACCGCATCGATGGTCCTGTCGATCGTCGCCGTGTCGATCAACGGCCTCACCGCATCGTGCACCAGGATCACGTCATCGAGCTCGGCATGAACGGCATCCAGCGCGTGCATTACCGACTCCTGCCGTGTGTCCCCGCCTTCCACCACGCGCACGCGATCGGTGCAACCATATTCGGCGATCTGCGCCTGCACCCGCTCCATCTCCGTTTTGCGTACGGCTACATAAATCGCCGTCACACGCTGGACTGCCGAAAACGCGCGCAGCGAATGAATCAGTATCGGGATCCCGTCGAGCGAAAGGAATTGCTTTGGCTGCGGACCGGCCATACGCGTGCCCAGTCCCGCAGCGGGAAGAATTGCGAATACCTGCATAACTTCGCGAGTATACAGCTTTGCAGCTGTTCCATTCAGCGCGCAACTCTGAATGGCATTCGAAGTGGTACCCTGACTGCCCGACTTGCGGGGATAGAATGATCGCGTCGCCGATTGAGTCCTGCTTCTGCGAAGGATAAACACAAATGCGGATTCGTCTGTTCCTGTCTATTTCAGCTTCTTTGCTTCTGTGCGGCAATTCAGCCATTGCAGCGCCTGCCGGCGAAACGCAGGTTCCGAATGTCGCGCCAGTTTCGAGCGAAAGCTGCGAGCACCTGGCGAGTTTGGAACTGTCCAACGCGAGCATCACAATGGCGAAGGCTGTGCCCGCCGGGACATTTGTTGGGCCGCCAGAGGAGTTCACCGGGCGAGACCTGTCCGCCTTTTACAAGATGCTGCCCGCATTCTGCCGCGTGGTGGTGCATGCCAAGCCGAGTTCTGACTCCGATATCGTTGTCGAACTCTGGATGCCGCTCTCGGGTTGGAACGGCAAACTTGAAGGTTTGGGAAATGGAGGTTTTGCCGGACAGATCGGCTACGAGGGACTCGGTGCGGCGATCATCCACGGATTCGGGGCTGTCGCTACCGACACGGGTCATGCAGGCTCGCCCATCGATGCCGCGTGGGCCATGGGGCATCCGGAGAAGGTTGCAGACTTTGGACATCGCGGTATTCACGAGATGACCCGCGTGGCCAAGCTCGTTGCCCAGTCGTTCTATGGATCAGGACCGAAGCATTCGTACTTTATTGGGTGTTCCGATGGAGGCCGGGAAGCCCTGATGGAGGCCCAGCGTTATCCCGACGACTACGATGGCATCCTTGCCGGCGCGCCTGCCAACTACTGGACCGGACTGCTTTCAACCGCGGTTGTCGATCTGCAGGCACTGACTGCAACACCAGAGAACTTCATTCCTCCCGCCAAGATTCCAGTGATTGCCAACGCGGTACTTGCCGCATGCGACAAACTCGATAGCGTGGCGGATGGCATTCTCAATGATCCGCGACAGTGCCATTTTGATCCCGCTTCGATAGAGTGCAAGGCCGGTGAAGCCACGGACAAGTGCCTCACCGCACCGCAGGTCGCGAGTCTCAAGGCGATCTATGCAGGTCTGCGGGACGCGACCGGCAAGCAGATATTCCCTGGATATCTGCCCGGGGCCGAAGAAGGCCGTGGAGGATGGGAGACCTGGATTATGGGTCCGGCCCCGGGGAAGAGCGCACAGGCTTTCTTCGGCCTCGGCTATTTCTCAAACATGGTTTATGAGAAGCGGGGATGGGACTACAAATCGTTCTCAGTCGACAGCGGAATTCAAACGGCGAAGGAAAAAACGGCCGGCGCACTCGATGCGGTCAATGCCGACCTGACGCCCTTTCGTGCGCGCGGAGGCAAGCTGATCTTGTATCACGGCTGGAATGATCCGGCGATTCCGGCGCTGAATACCGTCAACTATTACGACGAGGTCCTGGCGAAGATGGGGCAGACGAATGCAGATTCGTTTGTAAGGCTGTACATGGTCCCAGGCATGCAGCATTGCGGCGGAGGAACAGGTCCAAATGAATTCGGGCAGTTCGGAGCATCGGCGCACAGCGATCCTCAGCATAACGCGTACGTCGCACTCGAGAACTGGGTGGAGAAGGGGACCGCGCCTGGGAGCTTTATCGCAAGCAGGCATGCGGGCGACACACCGCAAGGAGCCGTCACGATGACGCGCCCCCTCTGCCCTTATCCGCTATTGGCACAGTACAAGGGCAGCGGCGACCAAAATAGCGCCGAGAACTTTGTCTGCTCAGAGAAGAAATAGAACCGCCCGGCGAGGGTGTGTGGTGGAACCCCGGCTATTCCGCTGGATCGCCGACGAACAGCATTTCGTTGCTTGTCGTGAATCCAAGCTTCTCGTAGACCGGCTGGCCCTTTTGGGATGCGTGCAGCGCCACCACGCGAACGCCGCGACGCCGGGCTTCATCCATGCATTCGCTCATCAGCGCCTGCGCCAGCCCGCGCTTGCGATATTCCGGTTCAACGAAAACATTCAGCACATACCCGCGCTGTTCTCCCGTGGGATCAAGATAGTGCGGGGCCCAGTCCAGAAGCAGAAAGCCGGCCGAAGCAACGGCGCGATCCCTGGCCCTGATAATCCACCCGACATACTTGCCGTCGACGAGCATGCGCCGCACCCATGGTTCAAAGTTGCGTCCCATCTCTTCCAACACTGCAGATGGCGCGCTGTCTGCATCGGCAAACATGGCCTTGCGATGGCGCGTGATCAGCTCCGCATCGTCAATCGTGGCCCTCCGCGTTTCGAGCATGACCAAGAGTATAGGCATTTCCCGTTGAGCTTCGCAGTGCGTTTGTTGGGCCTTTTTCAGAAACATCTCCGGGCCGTATCATCCATTCGTGCGCACATCGCCGTCCCTCCCGCTCGACACGACCCTGCTGAAGCCTGGGATGCGCCTTGCGGTCGGCCTCTCAGGCGGCGCTGATTCCGTCGCGTTGTTGTGTGCTCTTGTCGAACAGGGCAGGGAACTCGGCCTTGTCCTCCACGCTGCGCATCTGCATCACGGCCTGCGCGGTGCGGAAGCCGATGCCGACCTTGAGTTCTGCCGTGACCTTGCTGCCAGGTTCGATCTAACCTTCCATGAATCCCGCGTAGATATTGCTGCCGAAGCGCGCCGTGCTCCGAAATCTCCCGTGACGGACTTGCCTGGTGATATTCCCGCCGACTCCATCGAAGGCACTGCACGCCGCCTGCGCTATCGGTGGTTTCGGAAGCTGCTTTCTGAAGTTCCCCTTGATGCCGTCGCCACCGCACACACGTTGGACGACCAAGCCGAGACAGTCCTCGCCAAGTTTCTGCGCGGTGCGTGGACAGAGGGTTTATCCGGCATTTATCCAAAACTTGAATACCCGGAGGGCGCGATCCTTCGCCCGCTGCTCCACACCGCCCGCGTGGAGATTGAGGCTTTTCTCCACGCGCGCAAGCAGCCCTGGCGTGAAGACTCGACCAATCGTCACCTTACTTTTACGCGAAACCGCATTCGCCACGAACTGCTTCCACAACTTGCCACCTGGAACCCGCGGCTCCGCGATCATCTGGCGCAGATGGCCGAACTGGCCCGCGACGAAGAGGCATGGGGTCAGTCTGAGGTCGCGCGGATCGCTTCCGAAGTCATTCTTCGCGGTCGTCCGGTTCGCGGCGGAGGCCGCGCCACCACCACGGCCGAAGGCATCGCGCTCGACATCGCCCGATTGAGGGAAGAGCCGGTCGCCTTGCAGCGCCGGCTGCTGCGGTTTGCCGCGGTGCAGTTGGAATCCGAGCTTGACTATGCAGCGACCGAAGCGCTCCGCAGCTTGACGCTGACCGGAAAGGCCGGCCAGAAACTTGAACTCGCCGGAGGCCTTCGCGCAAACCGAACCCACCGCGAAATGCGCCTGACTCGCACCCCCCTCCCCCCCTCCGCCAACACCCCCACCAAAGTCGAACGGTACGAATGTGTTATCCCCGGGGAGGTGATTGCGCCTGGGTTTGCGTGCCGCTTTTCGATCGGCCTGGCTGGCAGTTCCGACCCATCCGCCGCTTTGAACGGAGCGCCGATGAAAGGGGTTGTTCGCTCGTGGAAGCTTGGCGACCGGGTCCGCCTGCGCTATTCATCCGGCCCCAAGAAAGTGACGGAAGTGCTTGAACGGATGAAGGTTACAGGCGACGACCGTGCTCATTGGCCCGTCGTTGAAGTCGCCGGGAGAATCATCTGGATGCGCGGAGTCGAACTGGAGCCGGACCCTGACATTCAAGTCTCGGTGAGCGTTCTCCCGGCGATATCCGGGTAGCAGAATGGAAAAGCGGCCTCGTTTCGCTAGGAGGATTCCCGTTGACGGGGCGGATTCCTGCGATTTGGGCCTGTGCACATCTTCAAACTTCATTCGCCTTCGGAGTACAATCTGAGTTACTGCACATCCGCGCGGTAAGCGTCACGTGTACCCGGTCTAAAGAAGCTGCACTTTCTGTGACTTCTGGGACTGTACGGGCGTCTAAAGGGATGATGCGGGCGGTGCTGGAAGTTCAAGAGCGGCTTCTCCCCGCCGGGAAAGAGGATCCTGGTGAATTCGACCGTCAAAACGATCATGTTCTGGGTCTTTATACTCATCTGTCTTGTGCTGCTGTGGGGCGTTGTCCAGCACGGCACAATCGGCCAGGGTAAAGACACGGAAATCAATTATTCCGAGCTGTACGACAGGGTGCAGCAAAACCTGGTTCTGGATGCGCAGATCCAGGGAACGGACCTTCGCGGGCACATGAAAGCGACGCCGAAGGAGCAGTTCCATACAACGGTCGGAGACAACCACGAAGACCTCGAAAAGGCGATGCTGGCAGCTCACGTCAACTTCTCGAAAAAGGACGCGCAGAGCAATCTGCTGCTCCCGATTCTCTTCAACGTGGGCCCCTTTGTCCTGCTGGGGGCGATCTGGTTCTTCATGCTGCGGCAGATGCAGTCTGGCGGCAACAAGGCCCTCTCGTTCGGCAAGAGCCGCGCTCGCCTGCTGTCGATGCAGCAGAAGAAGGTCACGTTCAAGGATGTGGCCGGCGTGGATGAAGCCAAGGAAGAGCTGAAAGAGATCATCGAATACCTGCGCGAGCCGCAGAAGTTCCAGAAGCTCGGCGGACGCATTCCCAAGGGCGTGCTGCTCGTCGGGCCTCCGGGAACCGGCAAGACCCTGCTGGCCCGTGCGGTTGCCGGCGAGGCGAATGTGCCGTTCTTCTCCATCTCCGGTTCCGACTTCGTTGAAATGTTTGTCGGCGTTGGCGCAAGTCGCGTTCGCGACCTGTTTGAACAGGGCAAGAAGAACGCGCCCTGCATCATCTTCATCGACGAAATCGATGCTGTGGGCC
This sequence comes from uncultured Acidobacteriaceae bacterium, assembly GCA_963838295.1. Lineage (GTDB taxonomy): Bacteria > Acidobacteriota > Terriglobia > Terriglobales > Acidobacteriaceae > Telmatobacter. Next base: position 352,132 of record CAWIQS010000011.1, on the reverse strand, counting down.
GTCACCGTGGCGCAGGCCTCGGCGGCGGACACGACGAGCGCGAGCAGACATTGAACCAGTTGCTCGTCGAGATGGACGGATTCGAGTCGAACGATGGCGTGATTCTCGTCGCCGCGACGAACCGCCCTGACGTGCTCGATCCCGCGCTGCTGCGCCCCGGCCGCTTTGACCGCCGCGTGGTGGTGGGACTGCCCGACGTGCGTGGCCGCGAAGAAGTTCTCCGCGTACACGTGAAGAAGGTTCCGGTTGCAGACGACGTTAACCTCAATATTCTCGCCCGCGGAACACCGGGTTTCAGCGGCGCCGACTTGGCCAACATGGTCAACGAGGCAGCGCTGAATGCAGCCCGCGTTAATCGCAAGCAGGTCGTGATGTACGACTTTGAACTTGCGAAGGACAAGGTGCTGATGGGCGCCGAGCGCAAGTCGATGCTGCTTACCGATGAAGAGAAACGCGTGACGGCGTATCACGAAGCCGGACACGCTCTGGTCTCGATCAAGCACGACCACTCCGATCCGATTCACAAGGTCACGATCATTCCGCGTGGCATGGCACTTGGCGTGACGATCTTCCTGCCCGGCGATCGCCACAACTACACGCGCGAATACCTCGAAGCGAATCTTGCCATCGCGTACGGCGGACGCACGGCTGAGGAAATCTTCCTCAACCAGATGTCCACCGGTGCGGGCAGCGACATTGAGAACGCCACCGACCTCGCCCGCCGCATGGTTTGCGAGTACGGTATGAGCCGCCTCGGTCCGCTGACCTTCGGCAAGAAGGAAGAGCAGATCTTCCTTGGCCGCGAGATCGCACAGCACCGTGACTTCTCTGAAGAGACGGCGCGGCAGATTGATCTGGAAGTTCGCCGGCTCATCGACGAAGCCTACCAGTCAGCGCACGGCATTCTCGAAGCGCACAAGGACGCGATGCATCGCATTGCTGCAGCCCTGCTGGAGCGCGAGACCATCGACGCGGAAGAAGTGAAGATGCTGATCGACGGCAAGGAACTGCCTCCGATGCGGTCCATCCTCGCTTCGCCCAGCGATGGCAGCGGCACCGGCGGACAGCAGGTGCTCAAGCCCGACACGCGCGGCGGCGGTGGCTTCCCGGAGGGTTCTCCGTCTCCCGCATAAATCGCAATTCAGATTGAATCAACAAGGGCCGCTCCTCAACCGAGCGGCCCGTTTCTTTGTGCGGGTGCGAAACCTCGATTGGTGATCGAGCCCGCGTTTGTGCGGATGGGAAAGAAGAACAACGGCAGGTTTCTCCACTTCGCTGCGCTTCGGTCGAAATGACATAGGTTGGTTTTAGATCGAGGTTTCCCACCTTTGTCACGATGAAGGTGGGACAAGGGTGGGCATCCATGGTCGTGCGGCTCGATACGAAATGCAACTGCAGTCCTTCAACTTTGCTCGGATGATTGAACGGAGCAGATTCCAGTCATCAGATCGCAATCAGACGATCACATGAATGCAACTTGGCGATGATGATCCCGAAACATTTGCAGCTTATGGTTCGGTGAGCAAACGCAGAACGCGTTTCCCCGGAGGTTGGATAACTGTGTCTACGGATCGCCGAACTTTTTTGCAGCTTTTGACCACGAGTGCGCTCTCAGCGGCTTTTCCATCCAGCATTGCACGCGCTCTTGAGATTCCCGCCAACAACCGCACAGGCAGCCTCGCCGATGTCGAGCACATCGTGATCCTGATGCAGGAGAATCGCGCTTTCGACCACTACTTTGGCACGCTGCGCGGTGTGCGCGGCTACGGAGATCCGCGTGCCGTCAAGCTGCCTAACGGCGACCCGGTGTGGAAGCAGCCCACAAGTTCGGGTGGATACGTGATGCCGTTTCATCCCGGAGCGCCGAGCCTTGGTCTGCAGTTTCTCGAAGACCTGGCGCACGATTGGGACACAACGCATAATGCTTTGAACGGGGGCAAGTATGACCAGTGGGTGCCGCAGAAGGGCACCACGTCGATGGCGCACCTCGTCCGCAGCGATATTCCCTTCCATTACGCGCTGGCCGATGCATTCACGATTTGCGACGCGTACCACTGCTCATTTCTGGGAGCGACCGATCCCAATCGCTACCACATGTGGACGGGCTGGGTCGGCAACGACGGCAGCGGCGGCGGTCCGGTACTGGATAACGCCGAGGCCGGCTATGGCTGGAGCACGTATCCCGAGCGGCTCGCGAGTGCGGGCATCTCATGGAAAATTTATCAGGACCAAGGCGCAGGACTGACCGCGGCGGAATATTGGGGCTGGGGCTCTGACGCCTATATCGGGAACTATGGCGATAACTCGCTTCTCTATTTTCACCAGTATCAGAATTCGCTGCCGGGCAGCCCCCTGTTTGAAGCCGCGCTTACCGGGACGGATATTTCAACCAGCGGCACACTCTTCGATGAATTTCGTGCCGACATCGCGGCCGGAAAGCTGCCGCAGGTCTCATGGATCGTCGCACCCGAGGCCTACACGGAACATCCCAACTGGCCCGCAAATTACGGCGCATGGTACATTTCGCAATTCCTGGATGCGTTGACTGCGAATCCTGAAGTGTGGAGCAAGACGGCGTTCTTTCTTTGCTATGACGAGAACGACGGCTTCTTCGATCACGTAGTGCCGCCAACGGTTCCCGCGTCACCCGCGCAGGGCCTTTCGACTGTCGATACGGTCAATGAGTATTTTGAAGGGAACGCCGAGTATCCTGCCGGTTCCATCGGCTTCGGGGTTCGAGTGCCGATGATTGTGATTTCGCCATGGAGCAAGGGCGGATACGTCAGCTCGGAGTTTTTCGATCACACTTCGCTCATTCGTTTTATCGAGCAGCGTTTTGGGCCCAACAGTCCCCAGCTGGTTGAGCCGAACATTACACCGTGGCGGCGCGCCGTCTCCGGTGATCTGACGTCGGCGTTCAATTTCAAATCACCGAATGACGCAAGGGTCGCGCTGCCCAGCACTGTCGCGTACATTCCGCCGGATGCGAATCGACATCCGGACTATGTGCCCACACCGCCCACGGACCAGGCGCTTCCGGTGCAGGAATCCGGCACGCGCCTTGCGCGTCCGGTGCCCTATGAATTGCACGTGCATGGAACCCCGAATTTTGCGGATGGCACTTTTAAGATTCACTTTGGCAACGGTGGGAAGACGGTTGTCTACCAGGTTCGTTCGGGGAACAGCACGCTCGGTCCGTGGAATTACACCGTCGGCCAGGGCGCGTTGCTCTCGGATACGTGGCAGATCACCGCAAACAGTCTTAGCACCTATGACCTGTCGATCAACGGTCCCAATGGATTTTTACGCGCATTCCAGGGAAGCGTTTCAGGAGCGGACAGGGCCAACGTGCATGTTCACACTAGCTACAAACCGCAGGGCAACGGAATCACTTTGCATCTGGAGAATCATGGCGCCTCCGCTGTCGATGTTCGAATCACAGACATCTATACAGGGTCGGTGCATACGGTTCATCTGAAGGCAGGGGAGACGGCAACCAAGTACTCCGAACGTCATCAGACGTTTGGCTGGTACGACTTTGTCGTCGAAGTCGAATCAGACTCGACGTTTGTCTGGCAGTTGGCGGGCCATGTCGAAACTGGGGAGGAGAGTCGTACCGATCCGGCAATTGCTGCTGAGTAGTTCGTGGTTGTAGCGGGCTCCTCTGGGGAGCCCGCTTTCCTTCAGACCCCGCGGGGGAATGTTGTGCTTTCCCACCCTTGAATCGATGGGACTGATTCAAGGATGGGGCACCCAGGGTCGAGGAGCTTGACGCGGTGCTAGGAGCGAGTCCTTCACTGCGCATACCGCAGCATTGCGGCTTAGTAGATTCGCGGAACTAGCGCCCAGGTGTCTTCGCGATAGGCGTTATATTTTTCGCCGAAGGCGGTGACGAGATTCGCCTCTTCCATGCGCGTCTTGCGGAGATAGGCAATGATGGCAATGGCTACCCCGAGCAGTGCATGCATCTGGCCGGAGACGATCGCCGTGCCGGCGTACATCGCGAGCAGCGCAGTATAGATGGGGTGGCGGATCACGCCGTAGGGACCGGTGCGCACCAGTTCGTGGTCGGCCTTGATAGTGATTTCGCCGCTCCAGTTACGGCCCAGGATACGGCGGGACCAGATGGCGAGGGCGAGGCCGGCGCATTCTGCCGCGAGGCCTGCAAGTTTGAGAATCATGAGATCAGGCAGGAAGCGCTGGTTGAGTCCGTGAATCGGCACGATCATCAGCAGCAACGCGGCATTGGCCAGCACCACATGGATGCCGCGCGAAAAGCGCGATTCCGACTTGATTGCCGGTGCGGAATTCTTCGCCGCCATTTCCCAGTAAAGGCTGAAGATAACCCACGGCACGAAGGATGCAAGAGCGGGCCAGTCGCTGGTGAAAGAGAAGACGGATTCGTGGCGAAGCAACCATGGTCTGATCACGGGTCGCGCGAGAAAGGTTCCGACCATCGCGCCGATAAAGGCTGCGTAGCGGACGGCCTGGTTTGTGCTTTTGGCGGGAACTTGGTCGGGCATTTCTATTTCAACAGGGTAGCACTGACCCGCCTTGAGGTCATCGTGCGGCGGGACAGGAGATGTTCGGAATGACACAGAGAGGTGGATGTTTGTGCTTCACCCACCCTTGAATCGAAGAGACCGATTCAAGGATGGGGCACCCAGGGTCGAGGAGTTTGACGCGGTGTGAGAAGCAGGTCCTTCACTTCGCTTACCCCATTGACACCAGTGTCCATGAGGCCCCAAGCCGCTCCGCTCAGGATGACACGCGAGAATGGAGCCTGGAACTTCGAACTCGGAACTCGGAATTCAGAAGATCCTGTAGCCTATACCAGCGCTGACGCCGTAGGGCTTCAGGGTGCCGTTAATCCAGTTTGGCCAGAGCTGGTATTCGAAGTCGAAGGGACGGATGACGAAGTGTTTGCTGAGTTTCAGGTCCACGCCGCCGCCAACGGCGAGATCAGTGAAGCGGCCGTAGGCCTGGTTGTATTCGAAGTTCATTCTGCCCAGTCCGACGAGAGCTTTGCCGTAGGGAGTAAAACCGAGCCGCTTGTATTCGTGAATAGGAACGCGGGGTCCGATGAGGTAGTTGTCCTGGGTGATGTCTACGTAGGAATTCTCACGCAGCCAACGTGCTTCGCCCTCGATCTGTATCCAGCGCGTGAGTTTCCAGTCTGCGTAAACGCCGGCTCCGAACAGCCGCTGCGGACTGGCCTCGGGAATGCCGCCGCCCGCGTAGTCCGGTTGGAAAACGGAGCCCATTCCGCCAACGACCAGCGACGACTGGCCCCGATATGCCGAGGGCGCCACTTGCGCATGCAAAGAAGCAGCAGCGCAAAGGAAGCAGACAAAAAGAAAAACCGCAATTTTTCTCATGGGAAGGAAATCGTCCATTCTTCACATTAAGTCGGTCGACCATCCAACTCTAAATCGGCACTAAGTATAAAGGCTCAGAGCGGATAGCGGGAGTCTGCTATCCGACCTGAGCACGGTAAAACTAACCCTACTGCTGCGGGTTCGGTGTTCCGCCCGTCTGTGGCTGGGGGCCCTCTGCCTGCGAAGGCACCGGCTGGTCGGTACCGGCCGGCGGCTGTGTTCCCCCCGTAGTTTGTGGTGCTGGAGTAGTGGGAGGCGGATCGCCTGCCGCGGGCTGTGCTGCCGCGCCCGCATTTGGCTTGGCCGCGGCCGCCGCGTTTGCGGCCTGGGATTGGGCTTCGTCATAGCGCTGCAGCCTGAAGTAAACCGGTGTCACTTCGAGCGGCATCTTGTCGCGCGGATTCAGCGGAGCGTACACCTTGGCATTCAACTGGTGCACGTGGTCATCCCACGGATCGGTCTTCAGCCAGCTTCCCAGAGGAAGCGCCGCACTCTGCGTCAGGTCGTCCCAGTTGATCTTGGGGGCGCTGTGGGCCAGCGTGGCCATCCACGGCGTGCCGTCCTGTTTGAGCAGCGAGTCGCCCAGCTTCGGCGTGTTGAGTCCTTTCAGTACCTGGCCGCGATCGGCAAGCTGCTCCCAGAAGAGCCCGGCGTTCGACAACTTGTCCTTGTACATCGACGTGTCGAGGTATTGCTGGGCCCTGGCTGCAGCTTCCTGGTTGTCGTGATCGTTGTGGTTCATGTTGATCTTGCGGAACGATGCCTCATCGGGGAAGAGAAGCCGATCGTTGAAGGCATAACGGGTGTCGATGTGGTGGCCGAGCGCGATGTGCGCCAGTTCCAGCGAGATGACAGAGGCGATGGTTGGCTCATCGCGGGGCATTGTGTCGATCAGGCCCTTGCTGAGAAGGATGGTGTTGCCGACCGTGGTGGTCTCGATGGTATCGGTGAGCATGATGCGGCAATGCACCGGCATGCTCAACGCAATGTTGTTCGGCACTACGAGGTTGGTGACGATCTGATCGAGCACCGTCTGCTCGAAGCCATTGGGGGTGAGAGGCGCGACAAGACCGGCCTGTTCGAGGCGGTCGATGACGTTGTCTTCAGCCTGCAGCACCCACTGACGCGAAGCCTGCAACGGGCTCACGTCCTGCGAGTCGTCGCTCTTGTCTTCGGCGTCTTCCACTTTCATGCTCACGCTTTCGCTGTCACGCGTGGGCAGCTTGAGGCTGTAACCCCAGAAGTGGGTCTGCGCCTTGAGACCTTCCTGCTTGTCGCCGGCGCGGGTCGTCTCTTCGACGTAGATCGCGACCGGGAGCCAGACGCCGGGCTGCACATTCATGCGCCAGCTGTCGAAGTGGAAGTAGTAGCGGGAATCATCCTCGGAGCGCGGTCCAGTGTAGGTTCCGTTGAAGCGGACAACGTTGCCGTCCTGATCTTCGATCCATACGCGGCCGTAGAAACGGCCCATTCCCGGAACTTTGGGATGCACGTCGAAGACCCATGTGCGAACCGAGCCCAGGAATTCGCGGCGCACATAACTGAACACGTAGTGCTGCTGATCGAAGCCCGTGGGATCGAGGAACATCATCTGCATAAAGCCGGTCGGGTTATACGTAAAGTGCTTGTCAAGTCCGAGCGCCTTGGTCAAGCCTGTGATGGCACCAAACGATCCCTTGAACCAGCCCTTCTTGTCGCTTGAGTCTTTCGCTTCGTAGGTCTTGTCGAAGAAGCCCTTGCCGAAATCGACGCGGCTGAGCGTGTACTGGTCGCCCACGGGGACCTGGTAGAGCTTTACATCGGGCTTGGTGTCCTGGATGTAAGTCTCCACGAGCGGAGTACGCTGCTGGATCTCCTTGATTACGATCTTTTCCTGACCGATGGCTTTCTGTACGAGCGCGGCCTGATCCGGGGTCAGCTGGTGTGTCTGCTCGAAAACGGGAGTCTTTTTCGCATACGCCCCTGACGTCCCAAGAGCAACGGTGAGGAGGGTAAGGGCGATCTTTCTGTACATCATGTCATCTCCTAGGATGAGTCGATATTGCATTTCTAAGACAGTGCCGAGTCTGGTGCTTCTGCTCTCGCATTGTCGTGTTCATTGGTGCAAATTGGACGCTATGCCAACTGAAATGTGATGGTGATATTCGTTGTTAAATCCACTGCCTGTCCATTGCGTGTAGCGGGACGAAAACGGATTTGCGAAGCTACGCGACGGGCCTCTTCATCCAGTCCGTGACCCAGCCCGTGAACGACGTCCTTGATGATGACCTGCCCCGCGGCGGTAAAGGTCACACGCAGAATCACGTCACCCTGAACCCGCAGCTGGCGCGCTTCCGGCGTGTATTGAACCGCCGGCTTCGACAGCACTTCGAGGTTGGTAGGCGCCACTTCACTGGGCGAATGCTGCATCGCGGGGACGGCCGCTACCTGGTTCTGAATTCCTGCGGAGGCTACTTTGCCGCCGGTATACCCTGTGGTTGCCGTGCCTGTCCCGCCAGGGATTCCCGCCTGCGCAACCTTGCCGACTACGCCTGCGTTGGAACCGGATTTCAGCCCATTGCCGATTCCTGCTGATCCTACAACGCCATGGGGAGCGACGGCCGGCCCCTGCATCCCCCCGTAGGGGTTGCCGATCGCGGCGACAGTGGCCGGCCGGCTGGCATTCGGGTTCGGCGTCACACCGAAGGTTTCACCCAAGTGCACGGGCTTGGTGGAAGCCTTCACGGTATTGTTCTGCGCGGGCATCGCCGCGGTGAGAGCCGCTTTGGGCTGCGGGGCGAGGATGATGGCCGGCTTTGCCGCCTTCATTTCAGGCGTATTCAGCTTGGTCTCCATCTCTATCGGCTTCAGAGCCGGTTTCGGCTCGATCTTGGGCATGTTGATCTTTGGTTGGTCCATCTTCAACTCAAGCTTGGGCTTAGGCAGATCAGGGAGCTTGGGCGGAGGAGGGGTCTTGAACTTCGGCTGGGGAGGTGGAGTAGTGGGGAAGATCAGCTCCGTCTGCTCGAATTTGTGTTCCTGAATGACGCGCTTGGCGGTCATGCCGATATAAATCACCAGGCACAGAATGATTACGTTCACGGTTACGCTCGTTACAAACGGCGCAGACCGGCCTTCGGGCTCAGGAAGTAAGCCAAACGTCGTACGAATTGGATAGCCACTCATCTGCATCTTCATACCTCGGGGTTGGCCTCGGAGAGGGCGGTTTCAGTCTGAAGGGAACCGCGTACTGCCCTGACGAGGAGGGATGCCGGAAAATGACTCCATGTTGCCATTTCGCCCCCAACCTCTTCAGGGCATGCAGAACTCAATTTCAATTGCCGCAAGCGATCCTCGCTGATTGCGGGAACTGGCTGATTCCAAAAAGAAAAGTGTTGCTTGCTATACGGTGTTTGCAGGCAGGGGATGGAAGCGCCTTTCAAACCCGCGTTCTGTGTTTGACGCTGCCCCTCCCCGTTCGGGACTGAAGGGACGCGAATGTCTTCCCCTATGCTATCGGAATTGGACACACGAGCGCTACCCTGAAAGCTTTTGGCTTCCAAAGTGCGGCACCTGCCGGAAATCCCGATTTTTCGTACGCAAACCGATCCCATCCGATCACTCCGCGGCAACAAACAGATGCATCGAAACTCAAGTTGCAGATCCTCGTTTCGGAGAGAGGGGCAAAAAGGACTTCCACCAGCAGAGTGTACCCATCCTCAAACCCCTAATATGAGCGCAAGTCGCGTTCATATTTTGCGTAGTTCGGGCAAGCCGCCTTACAGGCGGTCTTTAGGTTGAACGGCAAAAAGCCGCTCCTGCTTGCCTGCTGTAATAGACTCACGGTAACCCAATCCGCTCTGGAAGGACAGTATTTTTGTGAGAACTTTGGTTACCGGCGGTGCCGGTTATGTCGGTGGAACAGTTGCATCTTTGCTGGCCGCCACGGGACATCAGCCGACGGTGTTTGACAACCTTTGCCATGCTCGCCGCGAGATGGTTCCAGCGGGTGTGGATTTCATCGAGGGCGACCTCGCAGACCGCGCTCTGCTTGCCAATATCTTCAAGGTTGCCAAGGATGAAGGAAAGCCCTTTGAGGCTGTACTCCACTTCGCGGCGCTGATCGAAGCCGGCGAATCAATGGTGCATCCTGAAGTCTACTTTCGTAATAACACCGCATCCACACTGGCATTGCTTGAAGCTGTGCTAGCCGAGGGCCCGCGGCGCGTTGTGTTTTCATCTACGGCAGCCGTCTACGGAGAGCCGGAATCCGTGCCGATCCGGGAAGATGCACGCCTGAAGCCGACCAATGTTTACGGTGAATCAAAACTGCTTGTCGAAACCATGCTCAACTGGTTCCACGCCATTCACGGACTGCGCTCCGTTTCGTTGCGCTACTTCAATGTGGCGGGCGCGCCCGAAGGGCCCGATGGCATTACACGTGGCGAAGATCATGAACCGGAATCGCACCTGATCCCGCTGATTCTTGATGTTGCGCTGGGGCGGAGAAAATCGATCCGCATCTATGGCGATGATTACCAGACTCCCGATGGCACGTGCATTCGCGACTACATCCATGTGTCGGACCTGGCGGACGCACACCTGCTGGCGCTGAAGGCGCTGGAGACCGATGGCGCGGCGAAGTCGCGCCTGATCTTCAATCTTGGCAATGGAAAGGGATTCAGCGTGCGGGAGGTGATTGAATCAGCTCGCCGTGTGACCGGCCATCCCATTCCCGCGGAATTGCAACCGCGTCGGGCAGGCGACCCGGCGGTGCTGGTTGCCAGTTCAGAGAAGGCGATTCGTGAGCTCGGTTGGAGCCCACGCTATACGCAGCTTGATGACATCGTGCGCACAGCGTGGGTCTGGCACCAGAAGCGGTACAAAGACTGACTTATTGCTTGTCGTAGACAAGTTTCATTGTCATGGGCTTTCCGTCGGCGGCAACGCCCGACGCCGTGGTGGTCATGGTCTTGCCATCGCCGGAAATCACGACGCGTCCACTCACACGATATTTAGTTTTCGAGTTCTTAGCTTCGTAGGTGAAGGTGTTCGCGTCCCCCTGCTTGACCGAAATGCTGTCATAGGGCGAACCTTCGCCGGTTACCTCGGACGATGAGCCATCATACTTTGCGGTATAGGTGGCGTTGATCGCAGATCCGTCGCTGCGCGTGCCCACGTTGGTCACCTTGACACCGCCGGGAGCGGCTTCGCGCGTGACCGTAAGGTCTTTCACCGGCCATGGCGCGGGAGTGTACTTAGACTTCGCAATGTTGGCCTTCCAGGTCCCAAGGGAATGGTCTGGGCCAGCGGCCGACAGGGTCATTGTTGTAGCAAGAGCAAGCAACGCAATGCAGAGTACCTTTCGCATATCATTTCTCCTTGTTCTTTTTGGGAATGTGCTGTCGCTAAACGGATGGGGATTTGAGTTTTCAGAGCCGTGTGGAAACGCACCATGCACGCCGACAGAACGAGATGAAGCCTCTGCCGGCCGCGGGGGAGAAGCTTATCACAGGGTTATTGAAACTGAACAATCTGCGACAGGGGAGGTCTTCGGCGGTCAGAGTGCGCCTTGAGCCGGTGCTTGCGCATTTGATTTGTCTGATGTCTTCGTCATGCGATTCCAAAGCGCCTCGAAGCGGGCATCGCTCCGCGAGTCGGACCACTTTGGATCTGTTGCGAGCGAAATGAGAAACGGCGAGCGCTCCTGGTAGGCTCGATCGAGCCACGCATAGGTATTTTCATGATCCTTCAGGCCAAGGTAGACGACAGCCATTAGATAGGGATCTACGTATACATGCTTTGATTCGTCCTTCAACTGATTCAATATCTCCATCGCGGCGTGACGATCGCCCGAGGCTGCTTCGGTGAATCCGATCTCTGCGGTGATAATGGGGGGCTCAAATCCGTTCAACTTTTTGAACTGTTTCAGATCTTCGAGCGCTTCTTTGTAGCGTCCTTCGCGTGCAAGCGACCGTCCCATCCCCCAATAGCCAAGCACTGAATGTGGATCCAGGGTGAGTGCCTGCTTGTAGTAGCGGATCGAATCGTCATAATGGCCGGCGTAATATTTCACGCAACCTAGCTCGGCGATCAGCATTCCGGAATGCGGGTCGAACTCCAGCATGCTCTCCAGGTCCTCTTCGGCGTGACGATAGCGTCCGTTAATCGTTAGCAGGTGAGAGGTGCAGCCGAGTTGCCAGATCGCGTGGTCTCTGGAGTCGGCTTGCTCCAACTCGCTTTGCGCCGAAGGAAGGTTCCAATCGTAGAGCAGATCGATAAGACCCAGAATTCCGTGGGCCTGGTGCATCGATGGATCAAGCGTGAGGGCGCGCTGAGCATATCGGCGTGCGATGGGCATGTGGTCGCTCGGTGCTTCGTAGAAGATTGCCAACGCCAGGTGAGCCTCGGCCATCGACGAATACGCAAATGCAAAGGAAGGGTCAAGCCGAACGGCTTCAGCGAAATCACGAATCGCTTCGTGGAGGTTGCCGGGGTTGTCGCGGAGACGTGCTACGGCTACGCCGCGCAGGAAGTTCTGAAATGCTGCGGGGCTCGAAGTGAGTGATCTCTGAACCCCCGCAGCCTCAACGGCGTCGAGCGGGATTCCCAGAGCATTCACGCCATCTTGAACGATTTCGGCCTGGATAGGGCGCAAATCTGCTTCATCCGGAATGTACTGCTTGCTGCGCAGAACGGTGCCGTTTTTTGCGTCGCTCAACTCCGCGTTCAATACCAGCCGCCCATCGGCATTGCGCTCCAGCGCCCCCGTCAACAGGTAGCCGACACCAAACTCGCTGGCGGCATTCTGTCTGTTCACACGGTCTGCCGCCGCGCGCGAAATCACCCTTAAATGCGGGATCAGCGAAAACTGGCGAATCAAGGTTTCCGTAATGCCATCGGTGAGATAACTGTTGGCGGTGGCTCCGGTCTGGTTGGAGAAGGGTAGGACTGCCAGTACTTTCTGACCGTTTCCGGCCGTGATGGCGGGGGGCGTTCGCTTCTTCCACAACCCGATGCCAGCAATTGCAGCGATCAGGACGATTACTGCCAGTGCAAGCTGCGCCGTCCTGCGCCAGACCGGTTTGCTGACGCGTCCACGAAGGTCCTCTGTGTCTGAAGCTGGATCTACCGGTGCGACAGGATCACCCGGGGCAACACTTCCTGTGAACGTCGCGCGATACCCTCCCTTGGGTACGTCGATGACCACAGGATCGTTGCGGCCCTCGTCGGCGTAATAGTCCCGAAGGCGCGATCGCAGCCTGCCGGCTTCTACCCTGACGGTGGCGTCGATGGATGGGTCATAGGAAGCGTCCCGCTCGAATACGTCCACCGCAATCGAATATTCCTTCAGAAGGTCGTCGCGGTTATTCAGTGAGCTCTCCACAACGTAACGGAGGAATCGCTGGCTGCGGTGGGAGTTGGCGAATGGCGCGGATGCAAGCACGCGCTCCAGTTCGACCTGGATATCTTCCGCCGAAGGCATTTGCGCCGACTCCATTGCGTCCTTTGAATGCAGCAAGAAATTGACGTTCGTTACGCGGGGGAAAGGACCGTAAGTTACATGGTGAAACTTACCATACTTCGGCTTTCTGCTTAGGGTTTCGTCGCGAGCGGCCCCTTTCCGCTGATCTCACAGGAGGAACTACGATGAACGTACGATTCAGGAAACTCATGCTAACTTTGGCGACGCTGTCTTTCGGAGCAATCTGGATTCCCAGCGCCCATGCCGGCTGCGGACTCTATCAGCCCGCGTCATTTGATACCGGGTCGCAGCGCCAGTTTGCTGCGCCGCGGCTGCTCCGGGCGGCATTCTTCAACGACGGTGACGAGGGTGGAAGGTTCGAACCCAGCATGGCCGGAACCTGGAAAGAGCATTGGATCTCCGAAGGCAGCGATGGAATCCCCGACGGCGCCGAGATTGACGCTGGCTACGCCCAGTGGCACAGTGACGGCACTGAGATCAATATTTCCGGCCTGCGCGCTCCGTTGACCGGCGACGTTTGCCTCGGCGAATGGATAAAAACCGGCGCGCGGACTTATCGGATGAACCACTTTGGAATCTCATACGACTCCACCGGCCAAAACCTTGTGGGCCCCGCCCGCATTCAGCAATGGCTCACCATCGATCCCAAAGGGGATGCAACCACTGGCAAATTTACTATCGATCAGTGGGACGAATCGGGCAATCTGCTCGCGCACATTCAGGGAAATGTCATCGGAACGAGAGTGACCATGGACACTGGATTCCAGAAAGTTGAGTAAGTTACATCCTGATTGGCAATCGCGGGTCTAAGCTCGGGCGCCGTCCGAGAGAAGAACCGGGGTCGATCCAACTGCATCCAGTTTCTTCTGGAGGCGTCGCTTGAATGCGGCGCCTCTTTTGTCGTCGGACCTGCCGGGCGTTCGCGATTTGATTTGGTTCGGATACAGCTATTCGACCTAGGCGCCGTCGAGAGACCTGCGGGCGAGGGACGCAAGCCGCTGGGAACCAGGCAAGAGATTTTCGCTTTTTCTGCCTGTCACTCCCGGCGGCGAAGCGCGTTTTGGAGGCGAATTCGCTTGACTTCGAAGCTCGGCAGCCAGCAGAGTGGGCGTTGAAGTCCCGGTGCGCCCCTGCTGATGAGCCGGACACTTCGCGAGGTCGATCAGCGAATGTCTTCCCTGGCCGCAGGCAGCACGGCCCTTGCTGCACCGAAGGGCCTCGCCAAAATCATTCTCGGTGCGTCTACCGGGACCCTGATCGAATGGTACGACTTCTACATCTTCGGCTCGCTCACATCGGTTCTGGCCGTCAAGTTTTACCCGCCGGGTAACGACACATTCGCTCTGATCGCCTACCTCGCAACATTTGCGATGGGGTTTCTCGTTCGTCCCTTTGGCGCGCTGTTCTTCGGTTGCGTCGGCGATCTCGTGGGCCGCCGGATTGCCTTCATTGCCACCCTCGGCATTATGGGAACCGCAACTGCATCCATTGGCCTTCTGCCGACTTATCAGACCGCCGGCTGGTTTTCGCCCGTCGCGCTCATCGTGATCCGGATGTTGCAGGGCCTGGCCATCGGAGGAGAGTATGGCGGAGCAGCCGTTTATGTTGCCGAACATGTGCCGGACAACCGGCGCGGTTTCTACACCAGCTTTTTGCAGATGACTGCTGGACTGGGGCTGGTGGTTTCGCTTGGCGTCATTCTTACCACTGAGCACTTTATGACTGCCGCAAGCTTTCAGCAGTGGGGATGGCGTTTGCCGTTTCTGATTTCAATAGCGCTCGTGGGCATCTCACTCTACATTCGTTTCCGCATGAAAGAGTCGCCGATCTTCTCGCACATGAAGGCATCGGGGACCGGATGTAAAACGCCGATCAGGGACGCCTTCGGAAAATGGGTGAATCTCAAACAGGTGCTTATCTCACTGTTCGGCGCGGCTGCAGGACAGTCTGTTGTCTCTTACACGGGAATGTTTTTCGCGCTCTTCTACCTGCAGAACATCGTGCGCGTAAATGCCCACACCTCGAATGTCATTGTCGCCATCGCCATCATCGCCGCCCAACCGCTCTATCCCATGGTTGGAGCGCTTTCTGACCGCATCGGTCGCAAGAAGATCATGATGGCCGGAATGCTGTTGTTTGTTGTCTGTGTATTCCCTGTGTACAAAGCGATGCAGCAGGCTGCGGGCAACAACGTCGTGACGGTGAGCTCAACCAAGGACAGAGTGACCGGCGACATTCGCCTCACGCCATTGATGCTCGATCCCTCCAGCGGCAAACTCGTTCCAGCATCCGAGGCGCGCCATCCCAATCAGGCGGCGCTTATCTTTCTCATCTGGCTGCAGACGGTGTTTTCGATCCTGACGTATGCTCCCATTGCCGCGTATCTTGTAGAAGCTTTCCCGGCAAGAGTCCGCTACACTTCTGTCTCTTTGCCCTATCACATTGGCAATGGAGTCTTCGGTGGTTTGCTGCCGATGATCGGCGTGAGTCTGTGCGCTTCAACGGGCAACATCTACGCAGGGCTCCTCTACCCGGTTGTCGTCACGTCGCTCAGCTTCGTGGTGGGCATGATTTTCCTGAAAGAGAGCCGCGGGACCTTGATCTGGAACGAAGTGTTGATGGAAAAGAAGGAGTCCTGGCAGATTCCTGCGCCCGTGCCTGCTCCGGTAGCTGTCGAGTAGACGGCGAGCTAGCGGAGCCAATCTAAAGAAATTAACTTGACATTCAAATTGCCGCGCCAGCAGAGTGGGCTGCGGACTCTTCAAAAAAACCAAGCGCCGCAGAACCGCGTTTATCTTTCATCGGACTTGAGCTACGCGGATTGTGAGGTCGAGAACGAATGGCATCGTCGGCATCTTCGCGCCCTGCAGCTGCAACGCCCGCTTTCCTGGCTCAAATCATCCTGGGCGCGGCCACCGGAACCCTGATCGAGTGGTACGACTTTTTCATCTTCGGCTCGCTCACAACGATTCTGGCCCTCAAGTTTTATCCACCCGGCAACGACACATTCGCGCTTATCGCCTACCTCGCAACATTTGCCGTCGGTTTTCTGGTGCGGCCCTTCGGAGCGCTCTTCTTCGGAAGCATTGGCGACCTGTTCGGCAGACGGATCGCTTTCATCATTACGCTGAGCATCATGGGCGCATCCACAGCTTCTATCGGACTGTTGCCGACTTTCAGGACTGCCGGATGGCTGTCGCCGATTGCTCTCATCGTGATCCGCATCTTGCAGGGATTGGCGCTGGGAGGCGAATACGGTGGCGCGGCGGTCTATGTAGCGGAGCATGTTCCGGACGACCGGCGCGGCTTCTATACGAGCTTTATCCAGACCACTGCGTCGGCGGGCCTTCTGATGTCGCTTGCGGCCATCCTTGCGACCCAGCAGGGCATGAGCGCTGCCTCGTTTCAACAGTGGGGCTGGCGACTTCCGTTTTTGCTTTCTCTCGTGCTGGTGAGCGTCTCGCTGTACATCCGCATTCGCATGAAAGAGTCACCGATCTTTTCGAAGATCAAGTCTGCGGGCATGCACTCCACCCAACCGCTGAAGGACGCATTGACGCATTGGTCAAACCTGAAGCAGATTCTGATCTCGTTGTTCGGAGCGACCGCCGGGCAGGGAGTCGTTTGGTATACAGGATCGTTTTACGCGCTCTTCTATCTGCAGACAGTTCTGAGGGTCAATCCGAGGACCGCAAACATCGTCGTGGTCTTCGCTCTCATGGCCGGGATTCCGTTCTACATCGTCTTTGGCGCACTCTCTGACCGCGTCGGTCGAAAGAAACTGATGATGACTGCCCTGGTGCTTGCGGTCTTCAGCCTCATTCCCATTTACAAAGGCATGCGTTACGCCGCCGGCAACAATGTGGTGACCGTCAGCTCGGTGAAAGACCGGGTAACCGGCGCCATCAGGCTCACACCGCTCACCGTGGACTCCGCAACCGGCAAGCTGGTCCCGGCGCAAGAGGCGGTCAACGCCAACCTGCCCATGCTCAGCCTCTTCATCTGGCTCCAGGTCATCTTTGGCTGCATGCTCTACGGTCCTATCGCCGCATATTTGGTTGAAGCCTTTCCAGCGAAGGTTCGCTACACCTCCATCTCTCTGCCGTATCACCTGGGGAACGGAGTGTTTGGAGGACTTTTACCGCTGATCGGCTTAACCCTGTGTGCCTCGACGGGCGATATTTTTGCCGGCCTCTATTACCCCATTGGAGTTTCCGCGCTTTGCTTTGTCGTTGGAATGGTCTTTCTGAAGGAAACGCATGGCACGCTGATCTGGGAGGAAGTTTCACCGGAAAAGAATGCGCTCGGGCCGCCACAGGCAGCGATTCCGCCCGTTGCAGCTGGGGAATAGTCCCGGCGACAGGTCTCGGTAGCTGGGTGGCTTGCCGTCGGTGCCCCTGCCTCGATAAAGTGGCACCACATGCAATACGCGCGGTTGCCGTAAACCAAATAGCGCCAGCCCCATATTGCTGCTTTGCGTTCTTCCCTGAAGGGACTTATTTCATGTCTTCCGCGCACGTTCCTGCAGATCCAAAATCAGTCTCATCGCTTTCCAGCCAGGACCTCGAATCGACGCTTCGCGAGAACCGCGTGTTTCCTCCGCCGGAGGAGTTCGCGAAGCACGCCCACATCAAAAGCCTCGAGCAATACGAGAAGCTTTATCAGGAGTCCATTCAAGACCCCGAAAAATTCTGGGCGGGTATTGCCAAAGAACTGCACTGGTTCAAGCCGTGGGACAAGGTGCTGGAGTGGAACCTGCCGTGGGCTAAATGGTTTGTCGGCGGAAAGATGAACCTCAGTTATAACTGTCTCGATCGCCACGTGCACAACGAGCGCGCGGGCAAGACTGCGATCATCTGGGAAGGTGAGCCGGGTGAAGTTCGCCGCCTTACCTACGCCGAACTCCATGCCGAAGTGCAGCGCTTCGCCAACGGCCTGAAAGCACTCGGCGTCAAGAAGGGCGATCGCGTCGCTGTGTATATGGGCATGACACCGGAACTGGCGATTGCGGTGCTGGCCTGTGCACGCATCGGCGCCATTCATTCTGTGATCTTTGGCGGATTCGCCGCCAATGCCATCGCCGACCGCGTGAATGACTGCGGATGCGTGGCCATCATTACGCAGGACACCAGCTATCGCCGTGGGAACGAGGTCCAGCTCAAGCGCACCGTGGACGAGGCTATGCCGGCCTGCCATACCGTCAATAGCGTTATCGTCTACAAGCGGACTGGATCGCCGGTACACATGGTTACGGGCCGGGACTGGTGGTGGCACGACATCGTCGCCAACGCTCCCACGGAGTGCCCTGCAGAGCCGATGGATTCCGAGGATCCGTTGTACATCCTCTACACCTCCGGCACGACTGGTAAGCCGAAAGGTCTGGTCCACACGACGGGCGGCTACGCGGTGCAGACGTACATTACGACAAAGTATGTCTTCGATCTGCAGGACGACGACGTCTACTGGTGCTCCGCCGACATCGGCTGGGTCACCGGGCATTCGTATGTTGTCTATGGGCCACTGCAGAACGGCGCGACGGTGCTGATGTACGAGGGCGCGCCCAACTGGCCGGACTTTTCTCGTTTCTGGAAGATCATCGACGATCACCGCGTCACCATCTTCTACACCGCTCCCACTGCGATTCGCGCCTTCATGAAGTGGGGCGACCAGTACGTTGACAAACACAAACTGGACTCGCTGCGACTGATTGGAACCGTGGGGGAACCGATCAATCCCGAAGCATGGATGTGGTATCGCGAAAGAATCGGACACAACCGCTGCCCGATCGTTGACACCTGGTGGCAGACTGAAACCGGATCCATCATGATTGCGCCGATTCCAGGCGCTGTTCCCACCAAGCCGGGATCGGCCACGCGGCCCTTCTTTGGCATTCAGCCTGAAGTCGTGACAAAGCCCGACGCGGAAGGGAATTTCCATGCTGTTCCCGCCGGCTCGGGCGGACTGTTGATTGTGCGCAAGCCCTGGCCTTCGATGGCGCGCACTGTCTACGGTGATCCCGAGCGCTTCCAGCGAACCTACTGGTCTGATGTTCCCGGCTGCTACTTCACCGGCGACGGCGCGCGGCAGGATGCCGATGGCTACTTCTGGTTGATGGGCCGCGTCGATGACGTGATCAACGTGAGCGGCCACCGCCTGGGCACGATGGAAGTGGAGTCGGCACTGGTCGCGCATCCCAAGGTTGCGGAAGCTGCTGTCGTTGGCCGTCCGGACGATCTCAAGGGTCAGGCCATCTCTGCATTTGTTTCGCTCGAGAGCGGCAACCAACCCAGCGAAGCGCTGAAAGATGAGCTGCGCAAATGGGTAACGAAGGAAATCGGCGCGCTGGCGCGGCCTGACGACATTCGCTTCACCGAGGCGCTGCCCAAAACCCGCAGCGGCAAAATCATGCGGCGGCTTCTGCGCGAGTTGGCAACCCATGGAGAAATCAAAGGCGACACGACTACGCTGGAAGACTTTACGGTGATTGCAAAGTTGCGCGAAGCGGAAGAGGGCTGAGGGATTCCTAGAGTTTGTTTCGCAAATGTTCCCGGCATTCGTTGAATACTCAGGCGTTGTTTTGCCGCGGCTGAAGCCGGTTATCTTGATAATTCGAGCTTAGGGGCCTGAAGGCCCCTGCTCCCTCCCATATTTCCCGTGGGACACTTCCTAAATTCCCAAACCTTGCTAGACTGGTCGCCAACCATGCTGAAGAAGTTGTTGGTTCTCATTTTGGTGTTTGCAGGGGCGTGTCCGGCTGCCGTGGCGGCCGGCGACCAATGGACCGAGGTCAGCAGCAGTCATTTTCAAGTGGTGACGAACGCCGGCGAAAAGCAGGCACGGCACATTCTCGATCAGTTCGAACGGATGCGGTGGGTCTTTCAGACGCTTTTTCCCAAGCTCAACGCCGATCCTTCGACATCGATCATGGTGTTCGCGGCGAAGAACGGGAAGACGTTTCAGTCCGTAGAGCCGCAGGCTTACCTCGCCAAGGGACAACTCACGCTGGCCGGCTATTTTCTTACCGCGCAGGACAAAAACTACATTCTCGTTCGCCTCGACGCGGAGCAGGAGCATGCCTACGCCATCGTCTATCACGAGTACACGCACCTGCAGTTCCGGAGTGCCGGATCGTGGATGCCGCTGTGGCTCAACGAGGGGCTGGCCGAGTTTTTTCAGAACACCGATATTCATGAGAAGGATGTGATTCTCGGGCAGGCTAGTGTGGACGATCTTATGTTGTTGCGCCATGAGAGCCTGATTCCACTGCCGGTGCTGCTCAAGGTCGACGCCCGTTCGCCGTATTATCACGAGGAGCAGAAGGGCAACATCTTTTACGCCGAAGCGTGGGCGCTGACCCACATGCTGATGATTACGGACCGGGAAAACAAGACCAACCGGCTGCAGACTTATTTGAACCTGATGGCGCAACACGAAGATTCAGTCGTCGCAGCGGAGAAGGCCTTTGGAGATCTCAAACGGCTGCAGGCAGGCCTCGAGAACTATATTCACGCAAGCCAGTACAAGCAGTTCGTCATGCAAAGCGCCGCCGCGCCGATTGATGAAGCATCGTTTACGGTGAAGCCTCTCTCGCAAGTGGACGCCGATGCAGACCGGGCAGAGATTCTCGCGCTGGTTCAGCGGGAAAGGGAATCCAGAGAGATCATCGATGCGATTTTAAGGACCGTTCCGAACAATGTGCGTGCGATGGAAATAATGGGCGGCATCGAGCTTCATTCCGGCAATTCCGCGGGCGCGCGCAAGTGGTATGGCGAGGCCGTGAAGCTCGACTCAAAGAGCTACCTGGCGAACTATTACTTCGCAATCATCTCGATGCGAAGCGGGGGACACGATGACGACGCGGCGATCGAGTCGAGCTTCAGGGCGGCGATCCAACTCAATCCGAGGTTCGGGCCGGCCTATGACGGACTGGCCGGATTCCTCGTCATGCGTCACACGAATCTCGATGAGGCTTCATCACTGGCTAACAGCGCTGTGAGGCTCGATCCCGGCAACCTGTACTTCCGCATGAATGCAGCCAACGTTGCCAGCGGCATGGGCCACTATGCCGACGCGATTACGATATTGCAGACTGCGTCGAAACTGGCGCGCAATCGCAGCCAGGCCGATCTGGTGCAAATGCGCATCGATCAACTCAACCAGTTGCAGCAGGCACAAGCTCACGCGGAGAAAATGCCGAGCGACTCGGGAGGGCAGGGCCGGGGCCAGCCGGTTACAGAGGTCGTCGATGCGAGGAGTGCGCCTAAGCATCCAGACGAGGCCAATGGGCCGAAGCACATCATCGTTGGCGTCCTGCGCCAGGTTACCTGCAGCTATCCGTCCGTGATGGAGTTTCAGGTGGAAGGCGCGAAGACCACGGCCAAGCTGTACAGCAACGATTTTACGAAAATCGACTTTACGGTAGCCGGACTCACATTAAGTGGATCCATGAATCCATGCAAAGACCTCAACGGGATGAAGGCGCAGGTGCGCTACGCCGAAACCACCGATAAGAGCGTTGACGGCCAGGTGCTTGCGATTGAATTAAGGAAGTAGAAGCTGGTCCGGCGGTATTCTTGTGAGGCAATCCATGCGTCAGCTTGTCTATAGCGTAGCCACCAGCCTTGACGGCTTTATCGCCGGTCCGAAGGGCGAGTTCGACTGGATCATCCAGGACCCGACCACCGACTTTGGCGAAATCTTTGGCCACTTCGACACGATCGTGATGGGGCGCAACTGTTACGAATTCATACTGCGCGAAGGCCGCTCGCCGAAGGAGTTCGGCATGAAGGTCTTTGTCGCATCCACAATGCTTGATCCGCCACAGCACCGCGATGTTACGATCCTGAGTTCGAACCTGTCGGCCACGGTGGCGGAACTGAAGCGCACATCCGGCAAAGACATCTGGCTCTTCGGTGGAGGCACGACGTTTCGCAGCCTGCTCGACGCAGGACTGGTCGATCGCGTCGAAGTTTCCGTCATTCCGGTGCTGCTGGGCGGTGGAATTCCTCTCGTTACCGCAGGACGCCGCTGGCCGCTCCAGTTCAAGGACTCGCGAACATTCCCCAGCGGCATCGTCTCACTGACTTACAGTGTCGGTCCCGAACCGGCTATCTGATGCGGGGAGCAGCAAAAAGGCGGAAGCCGCAGCCTCCGCCCTTTCGATTTCCGAGATCGTCAACCAATCAGAAGTGGTACACCACGCCGATGCCGGCGCGCGCATTCCAGCGCATATGCGGCGAATCGCCCGGCTGGAAGGGAGTCAGCGTGAACGACGAACCGATGTCATCGCCAAATGCCCGGATCGACCAGCGCGCAGTCTTGTTGTAGTCCACGCCCAAGCCAAAGCCGCCTGCGAAGGATACTTTCGGTTGAATGGTGACGCCGCCGGTGTGCGCTCCGCCCAGTAGGACTTCGGCGTAGGCGCTCCATTTTTCAAAGAGATTTGCATGAGCTACAGGGCCGCCCAGAAATAAATCCACGGTTGGTGCTCCGGCATTCGAAGCTGTCACGGCCCACGCATAGTGGCCACCGTCGACCTTGACGCCAAAGTGCTCGCCCAGATCGCGCATGACCGACCCGCTAACGCCCTGCAGGCCGCTACGCGACTGGTTTACCTGGTTCAAACTTGTGTAGCCGTAGCCGACGTAGGCCTCGTATTTGTAATCGGGCCCTGTCAAATCCTTGGGTGCGCGCTCAGGGGCCACCTGGCCTGCAGCAGAGAATGGAATAACAATGGCCGAAGCGGCGGCCAAAAAGGAAAGTAACCTCTTACTCTTCAATGCGGATTCTCCTCAACACCGTGGTGGGCCCCATCAGCCATCGCTGGCTTCTGCCCTCAGGTGCCGTCCATCAAAAGGTACCCTCATAGACTACCTGCTCAGACCCGGATTTCCGAAACGCGTCGGTTTCGGAAACGCGTCAGGGAGTCTCGACTATCACCGGTGAAGCCAAATGGATCAGCGTGCCTGATTTCTCTGATACTGTGACGCTGGTCCCGCCGGGAAGGTAGCGGGCCATCGCTTCGGGACTGGTCCAATCGATCTGCCAGCCATCCTCGATGGCGACCACCGTGTACTCTCCCGGGGCGACATTTTGCAGCGCAAAGCTCCCATCGGAGTCCGATTGATCGCGGCGCGTCAGCGACTGCCAGAGCGCCCGATTCCGCGGGAGCAGCACGATCATTGCCCCGGCCAGTCCCTTTCCATTCTTCCGCGCGAAACCCTCGACGCGCGTCTCCGCATCGCTGAGTGTGACGACAAGATCAGCGCCACGGTCGCGCAGGGTTACGACATTCCCGGCATGCTGGACGGCTCCCGCGGATACTGCAACTACCGGGATCATCGTGCCGGTCCCAGTCGCCATCACCGCCCACTGGCCTGCCGGCACCGCGTCGATTGTGAATTGTCCCCCGTGCGCCTGCGCCGCATACACGGGCTGCCCTGTTCCGCCATCCATGCGCGCAAGGGAAATGGTTGACTCTCCGGCTACCGGCGCGCCTGAGGCCATGCGCAGCCTGCCGGTCACCGCAAGCGTGGGGCTGCCCGCGTTTGGATCCACCTGCTGGCTCGAGGAGAGATCAAGATCTACGATGCGCGGCGGATTGCCTTGTGTTAGCTCGTAATGGCCCGGAGCGATGCCCGAAATCTCCATCGTGCCGTGCAGTCCGTCTCCTGAAATGCTCTCACCTTCCAACCCTGCCGGCATGCCAAAGACTGTCAGTTGCAGGTTGGCCGGTATCCCGCGATCGGGCCTGGCCGGCGAATCGACGCGGATGTGCAGCGCCGGTACAGCGTGGAGACTGATGTTCGCCTCTTGCCGGGTCCCGCCTGTCAGAATGAGCGGCGTCGCCGATCCTTCTTCCGTTGTCGAGTCAAAGTAGGTGACGGGATAGGCCACGTCGAGTGCCGGATTTCGTTTTGCGGGAGAACCTTCATGCACGGCGTACCACGGCGCTCCCGTCACAGCCAGAAGATACTCTCCGGCTGCGAGGTCACCAATCTCGTAGGCGCCTGCATCGTCAGTCGTGGCTCCATCGACCTGGGCCATTCGCGCACCTGCGCCCGAAAGGGTTGGCTTCTGAAACAACATCACGCGCGCATTCGCCACGGGTTCGCCGTCGTCCCCGGTCACCATGCCACGCAACATGGACCCGGGCATCAGCTTGAATCGCAGTTGCGTTGTGTCCTGGTCCGGACCAGTCACAATCGCAGTCGAAAACCCTTCATGCTCGTCGAAAAAAGCGGTGCGAAATCCGCGCTTGGATGCGGTGAGTTGATACTTCGCGGCGGCAAGACCTGTGAGCGCGAAATGCCCCTCGCTATCGGTGATGCATGATGCCACGGCGCGGCTGTCGGCTTCTTCCAGGGCTTCCACAGTTGCCCGGCGCACTGGTTCGTCCGTCGCCGCGTTCACCAGAACGCCGGCGATAATGTAAGGACCCGACGTTGTTGCGCTTGCCGGGGTCCTTGAGTAGCTTGGTCGATTCTGTGCGGTTGCGAGCAGGACACCGCAAGCCAAAACTCCTGCGAGGCGGCCGGCAGCAATGCGCAATGCAAACACTTCAGCTCTCATCGTTGCGGCACCTCAACGGTGAGTTCCACGTCGGCGCCTGGAGCGAGCGTTACCGCTTGCCCCGGCAAAGATGCCAGCACCGCAGGATCGCGGTATGCAAGGGCGACGGGCCTGTCGAAGGTGTACACGTGGTAGTTGCCGGGCGTGAGTCCTGTCAGCTTGACGCGGCCGCCGGTGGACTGCCGCAACGTTTGCGGCACCACATCCTCAGTGGAGTCGAAGTCGGGGACCACATACACGGTAAAGAAGGGCTCCTCGCCGGCGGCCATGCCGACCGAACCGGGAAGCGAGAGCGTGAGCCCGGCGCAATCATCCCGCAGCGAAAGCACCAGCGGAGCCGTCGTTCCTGCGCTGGTCAATACGAGCGGTTCCCGCGCAAGGCTGGCGCCGCCGGCTGTGAAGGAACTCTCGCACACTGTCTTCGAGCCGATGGCGGTATGCACCCAGTAGGAACCTGGGGGAGGGTGCTGCGTTTGCAGCGGCGCGATACCAGAACCCTCCGCAAAACTGCCAACCATCCCATCGCCCAACCATCCGCCGGTCTGGCTGAGCGTGACATAGATACTCGGATCCCCCGTCTGCGCGCTTCCGTTCGGATTGCGGGTCATGATCACCTGGATCGCGTTGCTACCCAGCTCCGATATCGGAATCTGCAATCCCGAGAGCGCGCGGCCCGCGACCGCAAAGCTGGCTTCACCCCTGACGAAACGGGGAGACGCTGTGGCCATGTTCATGGCTTCTCCGTTTCGGAATGACAGGGCGCGAAGGACGTTCGTCTGCAGACTTGCCAGAAAGGTATATGCTCCATCGGGCAGTGCCGCCTGCACCGTATGCGTTGCTGCTTCATATTGAGCCGGATAGGGCAGGGAGTGTCCCTGTGCGTCCATCACCTGCACCGCAATATTTTCGGCCTCTCTGGCACCCGTCTTCGGCATCGTTGCGGTTGCGGTCACGGAATGAAAAGGCTCCAGCGTGAGGCTGATATTTGCCTGTGCCTGCTGGCCTCCGGCGACGTGGATCTTCGCTGTACCGGCGAGGTCGCGCGCATCGGGGTAGAACGTGCTTGCATATCCGTTGCGCTCCACTTTGTTTCCGCTGCCGGATTCCACGAGATTGGTGGCTGCGATGCTGTCCATCGCGGGCTCGGTGTAGACCGCGTAAAATCCGTCGGAGAGCGCGCCGAAGTGATATACCCCTTCAACGTTGGTCTTGGCGCTTGCCTCCGTCTGCCACACCACGCGTCCATCCTGCACGGTGTGGCGCAACAGCGTAACCTGGATCCCTTCGGCTGCGTCGCCGGTGGAGAGTTGAATCGTCCCTTCAATGGAATTCAACGGGATCATCGTGAACACTACGTCGCCCATCCCGGAAACGACCATGATGTTGTGGCCATAGCCGTGTACATTGCGCGCGTCGCTGCCGTCGGCGGCTTCTACCTGGTCCATGAACCCGGGCTTGACGACCGTGAACTCCTGGGGGCCGGAGGGAACGTCTGCGATTTCAAAGCGGCCATCGCCATCGGTCAGCACGCCGGTCGAGGCGTCGCCGTTGATGCGCACCAGAGAGCGCGGCAGCGGATCACCGGATACACCATTGCGGACAATGCCATGCACGGCGGCCGCCGAACTGGGATTTGCCTGACCCGGAGCCGCGGCCTGCGGATCCTGCGCCATGGCAAGACGGCAGCACGCAAGAGCCAGAAGGCCTGCCAGCATGGGCTTGGCCGGAATCGCGCGCAACCACGGACGCGCGGGGCGCAAGGTTTCGGCGAGCCGGTCGGATTTATATGTCGGCGTCGAGACCACTCACCATTCTGACGGTTTCAGCGCAGTTTCGGAAGACACGAATGCAGACGGGGAATCAACAACAAGGAATTATCGATTGCTTTCTCGAAGCACATCAGCCCCTCTCGAGATACCAGGGAATATTGATGACGATGATTCGCCGGGTGCCGCGAATGAGCAAGATGGCCTTCAGCAGATTGGCGCGACGATTATGCAGCAGATTCTCCCACCAGTGCAGTACCACAAGTTCCGGCACTAGCACACACACTTTGCGAATGTCTGACTCTTTCTCGGCTTTCAGGATGTAGTCCACCATCGGTTGCAGCACATACCGGTAGGGCGACTGCAGGATCTCAAGCTTCGGCACACACTTGCCGGCAGCTTTGAGCGGATCGGCGATAAATCTCTCGAAGTCCTTGCAGATTTCGTCAGGATCATCGGCCACCTGCACATGCAGGCAGCGAATGTCGTTCGACATGGAAAGCGCAAACGACAGTGCCTTCTCTGTAATCCGGCTCCAGCGGTCGATCGGGACCACCACAATCGGCTCCTGCAACTGCGCGGGCTGGATCGGGCGGTCAAGATAAACTTCACGATCAACGCGGACGTAGTGCCGCTTTACCGAGTGCATGAACAGGATCATCACGGCGACCAGAAGGGCCGTGATCCACGCGCCCTCGGTAAACTTGGCCAACAATACCACGATGACCGTGATTCCCGTTGCCACCGCACCGAGCCCGTTGGCAAACAAACGCAGCGGAGAGCCGCCCTGACGCTTCCAGTGCATCACCATGCCTGCTTGCGAGAGAGTGAAAGCCAGGAATGCACCGATCGCATACAGCGGAATCAGGCGATCTGTGACGCCGCGAAAGACCATGAGAAGGACTGCCGTCAGCACCACGAGAACGTAGATACCCCACGAATAGAGCAGCCTGCGGCCGCGCAGCAGAAAGACGTGCGGCATGTAGTCGTCAAGCGCGATCGCTCGCGTCAGTCGGGGAAAATCCGCGAAGGCTGTATTGGCGGACAGCGCCAGCACCAGCAGCACCGAACCAATAGTGACGTAGTAGAACCATCCATGTCCCATGACCGCGCGGGTCAGCATGGAGAGCACGCTTTCGTATCTGGGGCCATTGGGGTCGGTGGCGCCCACGCCGTATGCGCGGCACAGCACGGCAATTCCGATGAGAAGGATCATCAGCAGCGCAATGATGATGGTCAGCGTGATCTTCGCGTTCTTGCGCGTGTCATCGCGAAACGCCATCACCCCGTTACTTACGGCCTCGACACCCGTCATCGCGGTGCAGCCCGACGAGAAGACCTTCAACAAGAGCCATGCGCTCACCGCGGCTGTCGCCGGAGGCAGCGCGGGTAGCGGTGTAACTGGCTGCGGATGGCCGCCGCTCGCGATGGCGTGAAAGATGCCCACCGCGATCACGATGAGCAACGTGCCCGTAAACAAGTAGGTGGGAATCATGAAAACGACGCCCGTGTCGTGCACGCCACGCATATTTACGATGGTCAGAATCACCAACACGCCGAGACAAAGTTGCAGCGTATGCGGCTGCAGACTCGGCACCGCGGAGATGAGCGCGCCGACCCCGGCTGAAATTCCCACCGCCGCGGTCAGGATGTAGTCGATCATGAGCGCCGCGGCCGCCAGCAGGCCCGCGCCTTCGCCCAGGTTTTGCGAGGCCACGGTATACGATCCGCCGCCCTTGGGATACGCATCGATGGTCTGCGTGTAGCTGACGTAGACAATAGCCAGCAGGATCACGATCGCGATGCTGACGGGTACGATGTACTTCACGCCGAGCAGGCTCAGAGGCAGCAGCAGCGTCAGCGCAGCTTCAGGACCATAGGCGGCGGAACTGAGTGCATCGAGGCCAAAGATTGGAATGCCGGCAATCGGGCCGATGTGTTCGGCGCGCTCCTCGCTGGTTGCGAGAGGGCGCCCAAGCAGCAGGGTGATCAGATTCCTGGAGACATTCATACGGGAGTTGTGCGGCTGTCAGAGTTAGATGTGGGGAACATCGTCGAGCGCATTGTCTCACGTCGATGATGAACAATGCGTAACGCAGTTTCCCCACCCAGCCGACCGACCGCTCTCAGTGTGCCACGAAATCTCCGAGCAGCCAGATCACGCCGATTGCCGTTGCCAGTGCGGAGCCGGCCATCTGGGTCCAGCGAGAATACGAACGCGAAACCAGCGTTGCCTGCACCGGCGGTGTGGGATTGTCCTTGTTGCCGAACAAGGTGATGGGCCCACCGGTCGCCGTTGCCGTGGTCACCTGCGCCTCAATGCGCGACAGTTCGACGTATGGCCTCAGACCACGCCGGTACCAACCTTTGATGGTGACTTGTTCGCCGATGTAGCGATCGACATTGGAGACTGCGAACCATAGACGGCCAAAGGGAATCGAGGAACGGTAGAGCACGAACATCAGTCCGGTCTTGTCGCGGATCACGAGGTCGGGACTCCAGAAGGCGCCCGGAACGCCATTGCCCACGATCTCGCCCTGCAGTTCAACGGCGCTGTGCGCATCTGCGAGACGGCCATGTCTTCCAGCAGTTCTTCCACCTGGGTCGATTTGAATTCGCCGTGATAGCGATAGGCAATGCGCACCATCCACGTGATGCCCATGACTACAAAGAGCACAGGAGCGAAGTGGGGCAGAAAATGGAAGCCGAGTCTTGCGAGCGGGCGTCCAATCCAGAGCCGGCTGAAGATTAGGAATCCGCAGACCAGCGGTGCTGCCCAAACCGCAAACTCCAGCGGAAAGCCGCCCCAGCGCATCCGCGCATCCTGAGGCAGCGCGTACATCACGTGCTGGCCCTGCGCCTGCGCTTCGCGGTTGAGCGCGCGCAAACGCATGGCTGTGAGCGGGTGTGTCGAGCTCAACTCGTAGAAGCGGGCCCATGGATTCACGAGGTCCCAGCGCATCACGCGTGCCGCTTCTTCAGGGCTCGATTCGCCGAGGGCTATTGCGTTGGCGTTGCTGGCGCCCATGATGCCCATCAGGCCAAGCGCGCGTCCCAGCTGGGCTGCCTTGCTTGCATCCTTCTTCTCGTCCTTACTGCCTTGCTTGGCAAGGCGAGCCACTTCGCCGTTCTGCTTCACCATGCCGAACTCAATCTTCACCAGCGCCGACGAAAGCGCATTGGGCGCGTGGGCTTCGCATGCCGAGAAATGATCGGCGCCGAACTCGCGTTGGCGATTCAGCGCCAGGACTATGAACTGTCCGACCAGGTAACAGATGTAAGCGGCGTAGCTCACAATGCGCGTGTTGTTGTTGCCGCGCGTCCAGACATAGAGTTGATAAAGCAGCAGCGGCGCCATGGCAGCCACTGCCATCACGGCAAAATCGTAATGCGCAATGTGGCCCACTTCGTGCGCTGCCACCGCTTCGACTTCTTCCTCGGTTAGCAGGTCAAGCAGTCCGCGCGTGACGACGAGCCGTGCATCGCGGCGCAATCTTCCAAAGGCAAACGCGTTCGGCGTTCCGCTCTCGATGATCCCTATCTTCGGCATCGGCAACCCGTGCTGTTTGCAAAGCTGCTCAATGTAGAGGCGTAGTCGTGCCGGGACATCGTCTTCATACCAGGTGATGCTGAAACACCACTCGATCAACCACGGCGAAAGCAGGTATTGCAGTCCGACGATGCCGACTGCAAACGCAATACCCACCCAGATTGGCAGCCTGCCGTGTAACAGGTAGGCATCTCCAACCGCGAACACATGGCCATACAAAGCAAGCAACAACAGGAACGAGCGACTAATGAATCCTATGGGCCCGGCCCCCCCAGCTGAAAGTGCCGCCAGAATACACAACAAACCGCTTCCGCTCAATCGGAATCGCGCGGATCAGAGCTCTCTAGCGCATGCTCTTTGGTTACTTGCAGCCGCATTACCGGCTAAAACAGCGCGGGTATGCGTTGTCGTCTCACATCCCTTGCAATGAGCACAAGTCAAACTTCTTCGAGGAGCTTAAGGAGCCTTTTTGGCGCAGTTTGCAGGTAGCTGCCATGCACCAGCTCTTTCACTTCAGACCAATCCACCGTGGGCCGGTCGAGGCGCAGCCCGACCCAACCGCGCGGGCCGATGTATGCCGGCATGTAGAACTTTCGCGGACTGGACGCAATCAGGCGCTCATTGTCACCGGGCAGCGCCTTGCAGCAGATGCTGACGATGCCGTCTCCGTGATGATCGTTCAAATAGTAGGCAAAGACTTTCTTCGGAACCCTGAAGCTCGCATGCGATCCCTGGTCCTCGCGCACCGTGCCGGGCAGTGCCATACAGATTGCCGCTAGTTTTGCGAGCCTGTGCGTATTTGTCTCGACATCGGTCATGGCTTGCTCCTGAGATTCGTACGAATCCCTGAAATGCTCTCCAGGATAGAAGGTCAGTTTGAATTCAGGCTGCCTCGCGACCATTGCCGGCCCGACCTTAGTTGCCTGTGACACTCGCGAATCTGTCCCAAGGGCGCCTCATCGGACGATTATCTCCATGTCTCATCGAGGATGTACAGCCTCAGGAGACCGTCGATGCCCCAGCAAACAATTCGCCGTATCCTCATCATCTCTCCCCTCGTCCTCGTCTCGGCAACCATCGCCTTCGCCCAATCTCCGACTTCTACCGAGACCGTCACCAGTCCAGTCGGCAACATTCCTACGAGTAACTCCTGGCAAGTCGCGCAGCAGGTGGGCTCCTCCACGGGCAGGCTCTTCGTTGTCACCCTGGACCAGCCCCACCGTCGGCAAGCTTGCCGCATCAAGTCCTTCACCGTGGACAAACTCGTCTGCTTTCGCGCCGTCAGTGGTTCTCGCACCTACCTCCCGGCGCAGGTCGCCGCCCTCATCCTTCCCGGTGACGGCCACTTGAGGCTCTGGTTGGTGCTCGGGTTCAACGCAGGGTTAGGCGCGGCAATCTGGGGCACCGTCGTGTTCGCAGCGGCATGCCCAGGATGCGCTGTCGCCACCGGCATCGCAGCTCTCTGCCTCTTCCTCGCCGCCACGGATGTTCTTATCGGGGACAACCAGCCAGACCGCCTACTCTACCTTGCGCCCGGCGAAAAACTGTCTCGCAAGCTCGGCTATGTTGAGTCTCGATAATCTCCAGCCGTGCTTTCTGGTCGGGAATCGCTTTGCATTGCCGCTGTCGGTTAGCTGTTTGGCAGCTTACAGCAATCACCGGCAGCGGCAGGCTCATTGGCGCCGGCGTCGAGCGCAACCTTCCAGCTTCCGTCTTTCTCTTTGCGCCAGATCGTGATGTATCGGCCGGAAGTTGTTACCGGATTGCCGGCGGCATCTTTGCTGCGGCCTTCAAAGTGGCCCCATGTATAGCCCATGTCTCCCGAGGGACCCATCTGCGCGTCGGTGGTGGTCCAGATTAGTTGATAAACCTTGGGATCCCAGTTAGCCGATTTGACGATGGCGACCAGGCCTTCCAACGGAGCCTGACCGTTGTTCAGGGCAACAGCGTCCGGCGCAAACCAGTCGGCAAATGCGGCGCCGCCGCGTTGAAGCACGTCCTTTGCAAAGCGTGCATCGAGGTCGAACAGCAGCACTTTTCCGGGGTTGGCAGTGGGGTCGGTCAGGGGATTCGGCGCGGACTGCGGCTCCCCTCCGATGGGTAGTTGTCCCCAACTTGCACGCCCAGCGGCACATGCCAAAAGCCCGGCCATTGCTAAACCACACATAAATCCGCGACTTGCTGTTCCTGCAAACTGCAACACCTTCATCGGCGCACCTGTCTCTGCTGAAAATCGTACACAATCGGGCCGGATCGTGCCCGGCTGACTGCTGTTTTGTCCCATTAAAGCAATACCTTAGGGTTAAAACTTCGTCTAACAACCGAGTGCCGGAAACTGCGCCATTGGTATACTCTTGGTTGGCAAAGCTGGCTTCTAAAGCGGTCGCCCGATGAGGGCTGGTTGCCAGGAACGCCCGGCTTTTCCCGGGGGAAGGGTGAACATGGGAGCATTGCTTGAGACGATTCATTCGCCCGCCGACCTCAAGCGCCTCAACCCCGCTCAGATGACGGAACTGGCCGAGGAAATTCGCGCGTTCCTCATCCAGACGCTTTCGAAAACAGGAGGCCATCTCGGGCCCAATCTTGGTGTCGTCGAGCTGACTCTCGCCCTCCACACCGTCTTTGATACGCCCGCGGACCGCATCCTTTTCGACGTCAGCCACCAAGCCTATATCCACAAGATTCTAACCGGCCGCCTCGATCGCTTTGCGACGATCCGCCAGCCCGGTGGACTCAACGGCTTCATGCTGCGCACCGAAAGCGAGCACGACTGCTACGGTGCCGGACACGCGGGCACCGCGCTCTCGGCTGCGCTGGGAATGGCTGTCGGGCGCGATCTCGCAGGTGGCAACGAGCATGTGATTGCCGTTGCCGGAGACGCCGCATTCACCAACGGCATCTCGTTTGAAGCTCTCAACAACATCGCAGACCAGACCAAGCGGCTCATCGTCGTGCTCAACGACAACGAGTGGTCGATCGATCGCAACGTCGGCGCCATCGCGCGCTACTTCCACCGCATCGTCACCAACGAGCACTACAATCGCCTGCACGACTCGGCACGCCGCATTGTAGAGAAGATCGGCGGCAAGACTGCCGTCGAGGTGGTGCGTCGCGCCGAAGAAGCCGCGAAGAGCATGCTGTGGCCTTCCATCATGTTTGAGGAATTCGGCCTGCAGTATTTCGGGCCCATCGATGGGCACAATCTTCCCCTGCTGATCGAGACATTCAAGTTTCTCAAGGCTGAGAATCGGCCTGTGCTGCTGCACGTGCTCACGCAGAAGGGACGCGGCTTCCAGCCCGCCCTCGACGGCCAGAAGAAGTTTCACGGCCTCGGCCCCTACGATCCCGAAACCGGCATGACCAAGCCTGCCGGCCTGCCTACCTATGCCGAAGTCTTTGCGGGCACTCTTGCGAAAATCGCCGACAAGGATGAGCGCGTTGTTGCCATCACGGCCGCCATGCCCAACGGCACCGGTCTCGATCTCTTCCGGCCGCACCATCCCAAGCGCTACTTCGACGTCGGCATTGCGGAAGAGCACGCCGTGGTATTTGCCGCCGGTATGGCTACGCGGGGCTTTCGGCCCTTCTGCGCCATCTACTCCACATTTCTTCAACGCGCATTCGATCCCGTCGTGCATGACGTTGCGTTGCAGAAGCTGCCCGTGACCTTCTGCATGGATCGTGCGGGCCTCTCCGGCGACGATGGTCCTACGCACCACGGCTTGTTCGATATCAGCTACCTGCGCGGCATTCCGGAGATGGTGCTGATGGCTCCGCAGGACGAAGACGAACTCGCCGACATGATGGCGACCTCGCTCACCATCGACGGCCCCAGCGCGATCCGCTATCCGCGCGGCGCCGTGGCCGGCGTCGATTGCAAGCCGTATCCACAACCAATTTCAGTCGGCATAGCGCAAGTGCTCACCGACGGCTCCGATGTTGCGATTCTTGGACTCGGCCCCATGACGATTCTCGCCCGCGAACTTGGCGATCGCCTCGAGCGCGACGGATTTTCCGCTGCTGTCATCAATCCGCGATTCGTGAAACCCATCGACCGCGAGATGCTGGCTGCCTATGCGCGCCGCGTCGCCGCGTTTGTCACCATTGAAGACCACGTGAAGATGGGCGGCTTTGGCTCGGCGGTCATCGAGGCGCTCCAGGATATGGGTATCGCCGTCCCCGTTGTCCGCATCGGCTGGCCTGACCAGTTCATCGAGCACGGAAAGATCGAGTCGCTCCGCGCAAAATACGGCCTCACTGTTGACGACGCATACGAGCAGGTGCTGCCGCTGCTGCACTCGCGCAAACGCCGCACCCTGGTTGCCAGTTGAAAACTTCTCGCATTGAATTGAGTGCCGCCTCCGGCCTTACAGTCCAGTCTTTGGCCCTTGTGGATCAAAGAATCATTCCCGAACCGGGAACTTGTGCCATCTAACCCCGACATGGTCGTATGCGACAATCCAGTGCATAAAGAATTTCGTATGCGAACCCATCCTATTGTGCTGGCCTGGATGCTCCTGGCGTTCCTGGCCGGCATTCCAGCGTCAGCACAGAATCCCGCCCAGGTTGCTTCCAAGCCGCCCCTCGTTCTGGTTGGCGGAACTATCGTTGATGTCACCGATTGGGGCCGCTCCGCGCTCGATCAGCAGAACTCCATCGTCATTATCCAGAACGGCAAAATTACCGACGTCGGCTCACGATTCCTGATTTCGGTTCCCAAGGGCGCTGACGTCATCGACTGCACCGGAAAGTTCCTTCTCCCCGGCCTCGTTGACGGTTTCACCGGGATGAACAGCCAGGGACAAGCCAACGCCGATCTCTACATGGGTGTCACTACCATCGTCGCGAGCGGCGACGACCATCGCGGCCACGTCGATTTTTCTGCAAATCCGGCGCCGCACCTCTACTTGCTCGACTCCGTTGGAACCACCGACAACTGGAGCCTGCTGATGGGCCACGGCCAGTGGACCGAAAAGCTCCATGAAGGCGCGCATCCCGCGGAACTGAGCCCTGAAGACACCGCGAGCCAGATCAACGACACTGCGCACCTGGGCACGCGCGTGCTGTGGCTGGGGTGGGATATCACGGCTGCCAATGCGCAATGGATCATTACCCGCGCACATCAGCTCGGCCTTGTCACCTATGGAGAGTTCATCTCCACGCCGTATACGGTGGGCATCGATTCCGGAGTCGACGCGTTGCTGCACATGAGCCGCTATGAACTCGGCGTAATCCCAGACGAATTACAGCGTCCGCTGGTCGACGATCCTTCCGGCGCGTCGGCTGCAACGGCATATGACTACGCGGAACACCTGCCGCCCACCGATCCGCACTTTCGCAACTACGGCCACTTCATCGCAGCGCACCATGCCGCGTTGATGCCCACCTTCAGCCTCTACTACCTGAACCTTCCCAACCATCGCAACCTGTGGAAGGAGCCCGCGGCGTCGATTCTCAATCCCGTCAATATGTATATGCCATCGAATAGCACGACGGGCGAACTTGACTACCCGCTCTCGCCCTGGACGCGCCATCTTCCCAACGTTTCGGTGCGGTGGATGGAAGAGAGCCAGCGCAAGAAAGCCGACCAGTCTGCCATGCGTTTGTGGCGCATCAACCAGACGATCTTCAGCGCCTATCCGCATTACCTGGCGGCTTCAGGTGCTCCGGCCATGGGCACCATGCCCGGTATCTCCCTGCACACCGAACTGGAGATGCTGGTGCGAATCGGATTGTCGCCGCGCGAAGCGCTCGCCGCCGCGACCAATAACTACTCCCTTCAATTCGGCTGGAACGAGCTTGGGCAAATTGCACCGGGCCGGCGCGCCGACATCCTCGTACTCGATGCCGATCCCACCACGAACATCTGGAACGCGCGCCGCATCACCAGCCTTATCGTTGATGGCAATGTGATGGATCGTGATGCCCTGCTGAAGCTGCACAGATAGCCTGCGGGCCGGTTGTTCGCGCCGGGGCGCTATGCCATCTGTCGAACGGCATGATCGAGCATCCTGGGCAGGCGCTCCTTGCGCATCGCAAATGTGCGCTTGAGCTGGCGGCACACAGCCGTATCCCAAAGCTGTCCCATCGTGCCCATCGGCAATTCAAAGTCAATCTCGTCGATGAGCTGTGTGCCAATGCGTCCCTGCTGCATCTCCGCACGAATCCCGTGGCGATGATGAAAGTAGTCGAAGGGGCCAATTATCTGTTCGTCGCAGAAGTGGCTGTACCACGCAAACTCGGTGATGCGTGCCACCCAGCGCACGCGCATGGGCACGTAGGCAATCGGTCGGAAGCTCAACCAGACACGCGAACCGACACCTGCAGCCAGCAGATGGCCACCCGACGCCGTGAGCAAAGGATTCCAATTCGAGGCTGGGAGCAGAGGATTGGGCGGAGGTGGTTCAAGCGACACCCGATCAATGCGCGTCTGCAGTTTGTCCGGCATCAGCGCCGGAAGATTATGCGGGTTGGAAAAGAAGGCGAAGACGACGTCAACCGTGAACGGTACCCAGTCATACGTAACAAAGCGTTGCTGCATATCCTCCCTGGGTTCCCATGAATGGAATATGGAACGGATACTGGCCCGGTAAGTGGTGCCGCGAGAAAAGCAATGGGGAACTGCAACTTAGATTGCAGATTCCCCTTTTGCGTTGCCCTCATCTACAGCAAAAGCCTTGAATCTCCCCGGATCATGCGTGCAGCTTGCTGCCGCTGTCGCATGCTCCGGAGATTTACGAGCCGGTCAGGCTAGTTGGGAAGCAGAACTGAATCGACCACGTGGATTACGCCGTTTGATTGATACACGTCTGCGATCGTCACGGTTGCCATGCCGCCCTTCTCGTCAGTAAGCACCACCTTTCCACCCTGCAGCGTGGCCGTCAGCGTACCGCCCTCCACAGTCTTCAACTCGGCTTTGCCGTGACCCTGCTTGATCATCTTCACCAGGTCCTTCGAACTGACCTTGCCTGCCACGACATGGTAGGTGAGCACTTTCACCAGCTGGTCCTTGTTTTCGGGCTTCAGCAGAGTTTCCACAGTGCCCGCTGGAAGCTTGTCAAACGCCGCATTCACGGGAGCAAATACGGTGAAGGGGCCGGGTCCCTGGAGCGTGTCGACCAGCCCGGCTGCCTTTACCGCAGCCACCAGCGTTGTGTGATCCTTGGAGTTTACGGCGTTTTGGACGATATTCTTTGTGGGATACATGGCAGCGCCGCCCACATCGGGGTCGTTTTCGGCCATAAGCGATGCCGAAGTGAAACAAAGCGCGATCAGGGTTACCGCGGTCACAAGAGTTCTGCGTGCTTGAAACATGGTGTATTGCCTCCGGATGGGGGAATTGACTACTCTCATTGAACGCTTCTGCGCATCTATTGGATTCGGGGGATCACGCAAGACTTTGACCCAGTCCACAAAACAACTCGGCTTTGGCGGCCGCGCTAAAGCTGCCGTGCTTCGTGCGGAGCTTGCAGCACCACTGCGGGCCGGTGAACTTGCGGACGAGCGCTCACGTAAGATGAGAGTGACGGTTCGATCAGGTTCCGAACTGCCGGAGAGCATGACTGATTCGAATCGGAAGCTAGACCAGGAGCGCCGGAAACACAACCAATGGCTCGTACTGATTGCAGCGTACAAGTTTCTTTTGGCCGCGATGTTCGTTGCAGTTGGAGTAGGCGCACTGCGCCTGATGCATAAGGATATCGACGACGTCATCAGCCATATTGGCGATCTACTCCGGTTCAATCCCGAATCCAGATTCGTCAACTTCCTCTACGACAGGGCATCGATCATTAACGATCCGCTTCTGAGGCGCATCGGTGCGCTGGCCTTCAGCTACGCCGGACTCAGCCTGGCCGAGGGCATCGGTCTCTACCTCGAAAAAGCCTGGGGCGAATTCCTGACCCTCGCCATCACCGCATCATTTTTGCCGTGGGAGATCTTCGAGATCTTCCACCGGCTCACCTGGGTGCGGGTGGGCCTTCTGGTGGTGAATGTGCTGGTATTTATCTATCTGATGAAGATTGTTACCGGCCGCCGCAAGCCCATGGAATCCCAGCCAGCGGACTAGTTTCGCTTTTTATTCTCCTATAAAGCCAGACGACTCTTTTGAGAAGTGCCTATCCGACCAGGGTACTCAAGTGAGTAAACACCATATCTTGTGGCCTTGTGCCGCCTCGCCCTATTAGGAGTTTCCCGGAAACGGAAACCGTGCCCGTTTCGCTCCTAACCCCCTAAAGTTGCAGGATTTCGACAGAGATTCTGGTTGGTGTGGAAAACTCCATGGGCTATTATCGTGTCTGAAGTGGAGTGAAGTGGAGCAAAAGGGATCTAGCAACTCACTTCCAAAGCAAGATTACTCCTCTTCACGGCCGATTCCGGAGCTCCAACCCAGGTTCGGAACCAGCGACAGCAACCCAGGACGAGGCGAACGACAAGCATGTTTCGTGGCAATCATCCAGCGAAAGTCGATGAAAAAGGAAGGCTTAAGGTGCCTTCCGCTTTCAAGCAACTGGTCGATGCCACCAGTGTAACCCAGTTTTATGTCACTTCCACCGATGGCAAGAGCGCGGAGATCTGGCCTTTGCCCGAGTGGGAGAAAAGGGAGCAACAGCTCGCAGACTCCAGCACCTTGGACGACGCCGTTCGCAAGTACCTCAACGTGACCAGCTATTACGGGCAGCAAGTGGAGATGGACAACCAGGCAAGGCTTCTCCTCCCCCAGATCCTCCGCAACGCTGCCCAGCTCGATGGAGAAGTCACAGTGTTCGGCATGAGGACGTACCTGGAAGTTCATAACCGGGAGATCTTCGAACAGAATCTGGCGGCCAGTCAGTTAACCGCCGACGATCGCAAGGCAATGGCGGAAATTCTTCGCCACAAGGGATGATTTTTCGGGCCGATGGCCTGACACACCCCCCAGGGGGAGCACATGTCGAAGCAGAGTGAACGTCATGTGCCGGTTCTTTTACAAGATGCGATTCAGTTTCTCAATGTACGCGCAGGCAGCGTCATTGCAGACTGCACCCTCGGCCTTGCCGGCCATGCGGCAGAAATTGCCCGCCGCCTTGGTCCGCGGGGTCGTCTGATCGGCTTCGATCGCGATCCAGAGGCACTCGAGCTTGCAAAAGCCCGCCTCGATCAGGTCGCAAGCGAGCTCGGCAGCCAGGCGCCTCAAATTACTTTCATCGGCGAGGCATTCAGTTCCATTAGCGAGCACGTTCTACCGGCCTCGCTTGACGGCATCCTGGCCGACTTTGGTGTCAGCAGCCTTCAGATTGATGAAGCGCGCAGAGGATTCAGTTTTATGGCGGACGGACCCCTGGATATGCGGCAGGACACGCGATCGGGGCTGACCGCCGAACAAGTGGTGAATGAGGCGAACGAGCGCGAGCTTGCCGACCTTATTTACGAATACGGAGACGAAAGGAGGTCGCGGAGAATCGCCAGAGCCATTGTTCGCGGGCGGCCAGTTTCAACCACCGGGCAGTTGTCCCGGATTGTTGCATCAGCCGCCCCGGCAATGAAACAGGACAAGATTCACCCGGCAACGCGGACATTTCAGGCGCTCCGGATTTATGTGAATCGCGAGTTGGATGAAATTCGGGCGCTGCTGGAGGCCGCACCATCATTGCTTAAGCCCTCCGGACGACTGGTGGTCATCAGCTTTCACTCGTTGGAAGATCGCATTGCGAAAGACATTTTGCGTGAATACGCGCACCAGGGAATCGTTGAGCTGCTGACCAAAAAGCCGGTCACCGCCAGCGAAGAAGAAACGGATCGCAACCCACGCTCACGAAGCGCCAAGTTGCGAGCCGCGGAAAAGCAGGGATTAGGGAATAGGGATTAGGGAATACAACTACGACCATTCAGTTACTTGTTTACTGCGATGGGTCGAAGAAAAGAATTCAGCAAGATTCCGGCTAGCAGCTAGAAGCTAGCGGCTAGAAGCTAGGAGAAACAACATGGCTGCATGCACTGCGACATTATTCGATACGAAACCCGGCTGGACCGCTCGCGTGGCCGAGCGCAATGCCGCACTGTTGGCCCAGCAGCCCATGCGCCGTCGCGGAGTGCGCACGCCGGAAGTCATCTTCACGCACCACATCGACAACACGCGCCTCGTCAAGGCGCCCGATCCGGTGCGCGCGCGGCAGATGCGAATCTTCGCGGCAGCCGCTACCGTGCTGTTCTCGCTCATCATGGTGTACGGCCTGCAGCACTTCTACGCGATTGAGAACTCCTATCGCATCGAATCAGAAAAGCAGGTGCGCGACCAACTGCGTGAAGAGAATCGGCAGCTTCGTTTGACCGAAGCGCAGCTTTCGCAGCCCGGCCGTATCGATGGCATGGCGCGTCAGCTTGGAATGAGCGAGCCGCAGCCCGGACAGGTTGTCCGCGCCACCTCGCACTTCGACTCGAGCGTGCCGGTGATGGCGCAGAACAATGCGCCGCAGGCCGATCCGGTCAACTGAGCCGAACTGCATTTCCTTCTCCCGATTATTCAGGAGATACCCCATTGCGCACATCGTGTGATTGGGCACATGGTGTCGCGCTTCGATGCTCTAATCTGAAACTCGAATCGTCGATCAACCATGCAGGCAGCTCTTCGCGCAACCCGTCCGCTTACCGTCACACAGCGCGCCACGCCCATGAAGCTGGCGCGTTTCTGGCTTGTCTGCAGCTTCTTTCTCGTCTGGGCGGTTGCTATTGCGGCGCGGCTTTTCTGGCTGCAGGTCATCCGCCACAGCGACTACGTCGAGCGCGCCGAGAAGCAGCAGCAACGCACCTTTGAGGTCGCTCCCCGCCGCGGCGTTCTCTACGACCGCAACATGCACGAGTTCGCCATGACCGTACAGGTCGAGTCGATTTATGCCGTTCCTTCGGAGATCGATGACCAGAAAGGCACCGCCCGCGTGCTTGCGGCCATCGTCCACACCGACCCTGAAGACAAGCTGACCCGCGAAGACCAGATCGCGCATCGCCTCGACGAGGGGCGGAACTTTGCCTGGGTGGCGCGGCGGGTTACGCCGGAGATTGCCACCAAGATTCGCGCCCTCAATATGAAGGGCATTTATTTCCAGAATGAGTTCCAGCGC
This sequence comes from uncultured Acidobacteriaceae bacterium, assembly GCA_963838295.1. Classification (GTDB taxonomy): domain Bacteria; phylum Acidobacteriota; class Terriglobia; order Terriglobales; family Acidobacteriaceae; genus Telmatobacter. Next base: position 311,306 of record CAWIQS010000011.1, on the reverse strand, counting down.
TTCTATCCCGACAACCAGATTGCCGCGCAGGTTCTGGGCTATGTCGGCGTCGACGATAACGGTCTCGGCGGCCTCGAAGGCAAATTCAATGGCGCGCTCCACGGCGTACCGGGGCGCATGTTCACTGCTATGGATGCCCGTCGCCGTGTCCTTGGTTCCGTCGCCCACGAGCCAGAGCCCGGCCAGAATCTGCAACTCACGATCGACGAGAACATTCAGTTCATGGCTGAGAAGGCGCTCAACCACGTGATGGAGAAGACAAACGCCGACAACGGAACCATCGTGGTGCAGGATGTACACACCGGCCAGATTCTAGCACTCGCGATTCGGCCTACATTCAACCCCAACGATTTTCGGCACACCACGGCTGCACTGTTAAAGGACCACGCGGTCAGCGATGTCTACGAACCGGGGTCGGTCTTCAAGCTGGTTACCTACTCAGCGGCGGTTGACTCGAATGTCGCAAAACCCGATGATCTGATCGACTGCCAGGGAGGACAAATCACGCTCGCCGGCCGCATCATTCACGACGACAAGAGCGATCGCGGCATGGGCGTGGTCACCGTGGCCACGGCGCTTGCCAAGTCGAGCGACGTTGCCGCCGTGAAACTGGCGCTGAAGGTCGGGCCCGACCGCTTCTACCACTACATTCGCGACTTCGGTTTCGGCAGCCGCAGCGGCGTCGAAGTGCCTGGCGAAACTCGCGGCTTGCTGAGACCCCCGAACAAGTGGAATGGCTCTTCCATCGGCTCTCTCGCTATTGGCCAGGAAGTGGGCGTCACTCCGGTGCAGCTGGTTTCCATGGTTTCGACCATCGCCAATGGGGGCACGTACCTCCCGCCCCATGTGCTGATGCCGAATCAGTTGACGTCTGGCGCAAAGCCTGCGACGCTGCAGCCGTCGTCTTTCAGACCTGGCGAGGACATGCCCAACCCACTGCCTGCTGGCGCGCACCGCGTTATCTCTGAGATGGCCGCCGCGCAGATGCGCAAGATGATGGAGGGCGTCGTTCTCTTCGGGAGCGGCAAACCCGCGCAGCTCAATGGCTACTCCTCTGGCGGCAAAACCGGCACCGCGCAAAAGGTCGATCCGGTCACGCACCTCTATTCGAAGACGATGCACATTGCCTCGTTCGCCGGCATCGCACCGGTCAACAATCCGGTGATCGCTGTCGCCGTCGTCATCGACAACCCCCGCAGCGGTCCCTCGTACTACGGCACCGCGGTATCCGCGCCTGTGTTCGGGGAGGTTGCGCAGGAGGTGCTTGAATACCTCAACGTTCCGCACGATATCGACGTGCGCCCGGCGAAGACTCCTCTGGAGCAGGCCAAGGCGGAAAAGCCGGTAGAGGAAGACGACTCCGACGCGGACCAGGCGGAGGTAAACGCATTATTCGCGGCCGCCAATGATCTCCCAGCCGACGATCCGCTGCGCCAGACGCAACAGGCCGCAACGCAACCTGCGCAGAAAGCGCCAGTACAGGCGGACGAATCCGCGCCTGGAAACAGCAAGCCTGACGCGACGGCGCAACAGACAGCATCGGATCAGCCGGCGGCTTCCCCATCTTCGCCGCCGCAGGACCGCGTGTCCACCTACGTCAGCATCAGCGATGGCAAGAAACTCAGCGTCCCTTCGCTGGTTGGCTTGCCCATCCGCAGCGTGATCGAAATGATTGCCGCCGAGGGGTTGCAGGTGGAGATCACCGGCAGCGGCAAGGTGCGCGAACAGGCACCGGCGGCAGGCACGCATGTTCCCAGCGGCACAAAAATCATCGTCCGCTGCGGGCGGTGAGCTATGTGGCATTCCTTTGACAATGGCGCCACTCTAGGCCTGAAAGGCTCTGAGGATGGCGAGACAATTTGCGACGAGGAGCATGCTCTTGGCGCACGCATCACGCTCGAGCATAACGCGAAGATCGCACCGTTCGCCATCACCAGTGGCATTTATGGATGGATGCTCCACACCCGTTTCTTTGCGAAAGAGGATGAGGCAGTTGCCGAATACGACAAGATGAAAGCCAGCCTGTCGAAAATCGTCGAGCAGTTCAGCGACCCGAACTTCGACGGCCGCCGAGAGACCGAAAAGGTAATCGAAGCTTTTGTCGAAACCTATCCGTAATCCAACAGGCACTCCGCAAATTGGCCTGAAGTCACAGAACGAAATCGCCCCCGCCATCTACAATCAACCAGACATGCATTGGCACGAACTCATTGGCGAAATCACCCCCGTCGGTACCTCCGGCTCCTCCGATCAGCCAGTTGCCGGCATCGAGTACGACTCGCGCCGCGTCCATCCCGGTTCCGTGTTTGTCGCGATGAAGGGCGGTACCACCGACGGCAATCGCTATATCAACAAAGCCATCGCCGCCGGCGCCATCGGCATCATTACTGACTCATCCCCGACCTTCGATCATCTCGTTGTTTACAAGCCTGACATCGCCGTTGCGGAAGTCGAGCACGGCCGCCGCGCCCTGGCTGAAGCTTCCGCCGCCTTCTTCGGCCATCCCGAGCGCACGATGGCCGCCACCGGCATCACCGGGACAAACGGGAAGACGACGACGGCCTTTCTCGCCGAAGCGCTGCTCAACGCCGCCGCTCGCAAAACGGTTCTGATCGGCACCATTGAATACCACCTCGCCGGGGAAGTGCGTCCCTCGCTCCACACCACGCCCGAGTCACGCGATCTGTTTGAATTGATGGCCGAGGGTGCTAGCCGCGGTGCCACCGAGCTGGTCACTGAAGTATCGAGCCACGGACTCGACCAGGGCCGGGCTTATGGCATTCCGTTTGATGTTGCCGTCTTCACTAATCTCACGCGCGACCATCTCGACTACCACCAGACGATGGACAAGTACTTCGCCGCAAAGCGCCTTCTTTTCGACGGCACCATCTATCCCGCACCTCGCGTTGCTGTTCTCAATGCGCACGACGAGCGAACCGCCGAACTCATTGAAGCCGCACGCGTCGCCGGTTCCGAGGTTCGCACTTACGGCATCGGACTCGGCGACTTCCGCGCAGTGTCATACACGCTCACGCCCGGCGGCGCCACCATCCAGCTTGAAACACCCGCTGGCTCGGCACACGTAACCTCCCGTCTCGCGGGCGAAGTGAACATCCTCAACCTGCTGGCCGCCTTCACCGCCGTACACGCGCGCGGTATTCCATTCGATCAGCTCGTGGCATCGGTTCCGCATCTCACCCCCGTGCCCGGGCGCTTTCAGCCCGTCGACGGCGGCCAGCCGTTTACCGTGATCGTGGACTACGCACACACCGACGACGCGCTTCGCAACCTGATCGCCCTTGCGCGTCAACTCGTTACAAAATCCGGAGGCCGCGTCATCACGCTCTTTGGCTGCGGTGGCGACCGCGATCGCACCAAGCGCCCCAAGATGGGTTACGCCGCGGGTGAGGGAAGCGAATTTGTCGTTGCCACCAGCGACAATCCCCGCTCCGAAGATCCGCATGCCATTCTCAACGAGATTGAACCTGCGCTGAAGGCCAGCGGTGTCCGCTACACCATCGAGCCTGATCGTGCGTCGGCGATTCATCTCGCGCTCAAATCTGCCACGCCCAACGACGTCGTGCTGCTGGCCGGGAAAGGCCACGAGAAGGAGCAGATTCTCGCCGATCGCACCATTCCCTTCGACGACTCTGAGATTGCACTCGCCGCGCTGCGCGATTTGGGTTACGGTGGTGTGTCATGAGATTGACCCTCGCAGAAGCGGCGATCGGGGCAGGCGCGGTACTCGAAGCGCCGTCGGGCATTTCGAGCCCCGGCATGCTCGCTGTTACGGGCTATTCCATTGACTCGCGCACAGCATCGCCCGGCGATCTTTTCTTTGCCGTGCGCGGAGAGCGCCTCGACGGTCACGACTTCGTTACTGCCGCTCTCGAACGCGGCGCAGTTGCCGGTGTGGTCTCCCGCACCAAGGCTGCAACACTGCCCGATGCTGCGCTCGCCGTTCCGCTGCTGATCGCAGAAGACACACTCGTCGCCCTGCATGCGCTTGCCTTGAGCGTACGGCGGCAGTGGGGCAAGCGCGTGGTTGCGATCACCGGCTCCGCCGGCAAAACCACCACGAAGGAAGCGATTGCCGCTGCGCTCGGGGCGAAGTTCAATGTGCTGAAGTCGCAGGGCAATCTCAACAACGCCTTCGGCCTGCCGCTGCAGTTGCTGCGGCTTGAGCCTGAGCACGAATACGCTGTTGTCGAAATGGGCATGAACCATCAGGGCGAAATCGCCGCCCTTGCCCGCATCGCCGCGCCCGACTGGGGCGTTGTGACCAACGTGGGTACCGCGCATATTGAGAATTTTGACGAGGGTCAGGCCGGCATCGCCCGCGCGAAATACGAGCTGATCGCCGCGCTGCCGGGAACAGGCGTCGCGTTTCTCAATTGCTCCGATGCATACGTGTCACAGTTCGGCCGTGATTTTCACGGCAAGGTTGTGTACTTCGGCATCGGCCCGTGCGGCGATCCGGCAATTCTCGACATAAAGGAAGATACCTCGGGCCTGGACGTACACTTCCGTGCAGGCGAGCACAATGGAAGTTTCCACCTCAATCTGCTCGGTGCGCACAATGCGCAGAATGCCGTCGCTGGCCTCGCCGTTGCGCTGGAAGCTGGCGTTCCGCTCGATGCAGCAACCGCCGCGCTGGAATCGCTCACGCCGGGCAGCAAGCGCGGAGAGGTGCTGGAGATTGGCGGCGCCACGCTTCTCAATGACAGCTACAACTCCAACCCGGAAGCTCTGCAGTCGATGATTCACACGCTGGCCGTGCGTCCGGCAAAGCGGCGCATCCTGATAGCGGGCGAAATGCTCGAACTCGGCGAGCATGCCTCGATGCTGCACGCTGCGGGTGGCAAAGCGGCCGCCGATGAGGGTATCGATCTCGTGGTTGGGGTGCGAGGCAATGCGCAGCATCTAGCCGCCGCAGCCTGCCTCTGCGGAGTGGCTTCGATCTTTTTGCCCGATGCGCCTACCGCCGGCGAGTGGCTGGTGAAGAATCTGCAGCCCGGCGATGTCGTCCTCGTCAAGGGCTCGCGCGGAGTGCAGCTCGAACGCGCCATCGAAATCCTGAAAACACACTTCGCTGCAACGGAGAACCAGTGATTCGTCGCATCCTTCCCCGCATCGCATCTGCGTTCATTTTGATCTTCGGTCTGCAACTCGCAGCGCAAATTCCTGCGTCTTGGACGACTCCGGTCCCGCCCTTCCGCATTGTCGGAAATCTCTACTACGTCGGCAGCCAGGACCTCGCCGCGTATCTCATCGTTACGCCGCAGGGCAACATCCTCATCAATAGCAATCTCCAGTCGTCGCCGCCGCAGATCAGGAAGAGCATCGAATCGCTCGGCTTCATATACAGCGACACAAAGATTCTGCTGATCAGCCACGGACACTACGACCACTGCGCCGGAAGCGCCGAAATCAAGCGCGAGACCGGGGCGAAATATGAAGTGATGGCGCAGGATGTGCCAGTGGTCCAGTCAGGCGGCCAAAACGATTTCCATTACGCTTCGGACAAGACCTTTTGGTTTCCGCCGACGAAAGTCGACCGCGTCTTGCACGATGGCGAAACCGTGTTGCTGGGCGGCACCGCACTCACCGCGCATCTCACCGCCGGTCACACCAAGGGCACTACCACCTGGACACTCGACGAGAAGGAGAATGGCCGCTTGCTGCACGTCGTGATCGTCGGCAGCCCCAACGTCAATCCTGGATACAAGCTCGTGAACAACAAGGCGTACCCGCAGATCGCTAGCGACTACCAGCGCCAGTTTGTAGAGCTCAAGAAGCTTTCTTGCGATATCTTTCTCGGCGCCCACGGCGCCTACTTCGACTTGCTGCCGAAATATGACCGCTTCAAGAACGGCGACAAGGACACATTCATCGATCCCAACGGATATAAGGCGTACATCGCGGACCGCGAGCAGGCGTTTGAGACGGAATTTAAGAAGCAATCGTCCGTTCTGGGCAAATAGAGCGGTCAACACATCGAGTGCTAGAATCCTGCTACCACAAAAACATAGCCCAGGGGTGAACGTCGAATGAGAACTTCTCCTGTCCTTGGTGACGATCACAACGGCAGTTTACTGTTCGCGAAGAACTCGGCGGTCATTGTGATGGCAGCAGTCGTGGCTATCCTCGCTTCGGCACTGGTTGGCTGCAAGTCGATCGCACCCGATGCTGGACACGAGGTTGTTCTCGTTGAGAAACCGATGTTCTTTGGACATGGAGGAATAGACCCTGAGCCAGTTCGCGCCGGCCGCACCTTCGTAGCGGCTACAACCGACGGGATCGATGTGAACATGCAGCCGCTAGCCTATCAGCAGGATTTGCCTGACACCATGACGGCCGACGGCGTGCCGGTCAGCTTCCACGCCATTATGAACATCCGGGTCACCGATTCCGTGAAGCTTATCAGCCAGTTTGGTTCGAACTGGTATGCCAATAACCTTGACGCGCCCTTCATGAGCCTGGTCCGTCAACAGGTGCGCCAGCACGGTATGAATGAGGTCGCCATCAGTGCAAGTGCAATTGACACGATTGACGGGGAGATTGCCAAGGGTCTCAATTCGTTCATTACAGCGAAGAAGCTGCCCGTTGAACTCATCACTCTAACGGTCGGACGTGCGATTCCACCGGACGCCGTCAAGAACCAGCGAATCGAAACAGCCACCCAGGAACAGCGCATTCAAACCGAGCAGCAAAAGAAGCTCGCCGAGGATGCGCGCGCCCAGTCGGAACAAAGCCGCGCAAAGGCCGACAATGCGTATCGCGAGGCGATGCAACTCTCTCCCGAGCAGTTTATTCAGCTCGAGACCGTTAAGATGATGGAGCGCGCCTGCAGTAACGGGAACTGTACATTTGTTCCGCCGGGGACAGGTGTTATCGTCGGGAAACACTAGGCGCGTTTTTCGGTCGTATCCAGAATCGAACCCGAATGCCATTCACTCCCCAGATTCGGGGATCGTCAACCCGCGTCCGTCCACCGATCCCCCCTAGTAGAATCAAGCTGAATTCATTCGATCCGGCATTGGAGTTCTCTTGCTTTACTGGCTGCTTTACCAAAAGCTGTACCCGGTGTTTCACCCCTTCCGGATCTTTCGCTATCTCACGTTTCGCACCGTTTTTGCGTCGCTCACCGCGCTGCTGATCGCGATGTTCATCGGGCCCTACGTGATACAGAAGCTGCGCGAATTCCAGATTGGCCAGTACATCCGCGAAGACGGGCCGCAATCGCACCAGAAAAAATCGGGTACGCCCACCATGGGCGGCGTCCTCATCGTCATCGCCATCGTGCTACCCACGGTGCTCTGGTCCGACCCCAGCAATCTCTTTGTCTGGATCGCCGTCTGTTCCACACTGGCTTACGGCGCCATCGGAATTGCAGACGATTACACCAAGGTCGTCAACCGGCGCAATCTTGGCCTCACCGCCCGCGCCAAGCTCTTCTGGCAGGCGCTTGCCGGGGCCGGCGTAGCGGTTGCCCTGATTGTTCTCACCCAATTCAAGCTATTCTCGACCCAGCTCAGCGTTCCATTCCTTAAGGCCTACCATCCCGATCTTCAGTGGCACCACTGGCCCAGCACGCTGCCGCACCTCGGCCTGCTGGCCTTTGTGCCGTTCGTTTGCTTCATCATCTTTGTGTTGATGGGCACCTCCAATGCCGTCAACCTCACTGACGGCCTCGATGGACTTGCCATCGGCTGCACCATCATCGCTGCCGGGGCGCTGACGGTACTTACCTACGTCAGCGGCCACGTGGTCTTCGCCGACTATCTCGAACTGCAGCGCATGCCGCTGGTCGGTGAGCTGACTGTTTTCGGTGGATCGATGGTCGGGGCGTCGATCGGATTTCTCTGGTATAACGCACACCCCGCTGAAGTTTTCATGGGCGACGTGGGCTCGCTCGCGCTGGGCGGTGCCATCGGCACGGTCGCCATCCTCATCCGGCAGGAGTTCCTGCTGCCCTTTATCGGCGGCATCTTCGTTCTCGAGGCGCTCTCCGTGGTTCTGCAGGTAGGCAGCTACAAGCTCCGCAAAAAACGCATCTTCAAGATGGCGCCGCTGCACCACCATTTCGAGCAGCTTGGGTGGAGCGAGTCCAAGGTCATCGTCCGCTTCTGGATCATGGCGCTGGTCTTCGCATTATTTGCGCTTACGACATTGAAATTGCGCTAATCCAGCGCGCTTCCTCTAAAGCCGTCCACGCCAAGCCACCCCTCGGCGCGATAAAGTATCCTTGGACTGACCAATCATGATGGAGCTCAAAGGCAAAAAGGTTCTCGTCGTCGGACTGGGTAAGTCCGGACTGGCTGCAGCCATCTTCCTGCGCCGCCGAGGAGCCCAGGTAACCGTCTCCGACATTCGCAGCGCCGAAGCTCTCGCCAAAGACATTCCCGCTCTGCTCGAAGAGGGCATCAACGTCGAGGCCGGCGGGCACGGCCTGCTTACCTTCCGTCGCCAGGACCTCATCGTCGTCAGCCCAGGCGTGCCGCTCGATACACCCGAGCTGGTACAGGCCCGCAATTTCGGCCGTCCTGTCATCGGCGAACTCGAACTGGCCGCGCGCTTCCTGAAAGGCAAAATCCTTGCCGTCACCGGTTCCAATGGCAAGACGACCACGACCTCGCTGCTGGGCGAAATCCTCGAAAAGGCCGGCATGCCCACTCTGGTCGGCGGCAACATCGGTGTACCGGTCGTCGCGCTGATCGACGAATCGACCGACGACACCTGGTCGGTCCTCGAGGTTTCCAGCTTCCAGCTCGAATCGACCGAACAATTCCATCCCGCCATTGCCGTTATCCTCAACATCACACCCGACCACCTCGATCGCCACGGCAGCTTTGAAAACTACGCTCTCGCCAAGGAGCGCATCTTCGCCGAGCAAAACGAGCACGACTTCTGCATTCTCAACGCCGACAACGTCCGCGCCGCGTCCTCTGCGAAGCGCTCCAAGGCGAAGGTCTACTGGTTCTCTCTCGAGCACATGGTCGATCAGGGCGCATGGGTCGAGGGCGGCGCCATCCTGTTCCGCACCGCGCCCGATGCCGCATCCGAAACTGTCATGCCGCTGAGCAGCATCCCGCTCAAGGGCGAACACAACGTTGAGAATGTGCTGGCCGCCGTCTGCGCCGCGCGGTTGGCCGGGGCCTCCGCCGAATCTGTCCGCAACGCCGTCGAGCAGTTCAAGGCCGTCGAGCATCGCCTCGAATATGTCGCCACGCTGAACGGCGTCGATATCTATAACGATTCGAAAGCGACAAATGTCGACGCGACGTCAAAGGCCATCGCCGCCTTCCCAGGCAATATTCACCTCATCCTGGGCGGCAAAGACAAGAACTCCGATTACACTGAGCTTTCCGAACTGCTCCGCTCTCGCGTCAAGGCCGTTTACACGATTGGATCAGCCGCGGCGAAAATCGAGTCGCAACTGCGCGGGGTTGTCACAATTCACTCCTGCGAAACCCTCGACAAGGCCGTGAGCGCGATTGCTGCTGCTGCTCATCCCGGTGATACTGTCCTGCTCGCCCCCGCCTGCTCCAGCTTCGACCAGTTCGAAAGCTACGAGCACCGTGGCCGCGTTTTTAAAGAGCTTGTTAACGAGTGGCGCGGGTGGAAAGTCTGGCAGAACGCCTAGTCCCGGCGAAAAACAACCGCAGATCCCTCGGCTACGCTCCGGATGACACGCCGAAACTTAATTACTTTGATTCACTCACCGTCCATCCCATGAATCTCCACAGCCTGCCCGTGAAACGATAGACCCAGACCAAAAACTAGGCGCCTATGTCTCCTTTTGAGACTCGGGATATCGCCGCTCGAAGTCGGGAAGCAAATGGCAAAGCGCGTTGGCGTCGACAAGTGGATCTTCTTTACCACCCTGCTGCTGGTCATCGCCGGCCTGGTCATGATCTTTTCCGCCTCCGCTGTCGTGGCCGAGGAGCGCTACCACTCCCCCTACGGTTTCGTTACGCGCCAGGCGCTATGGGCCGTCGCCGGCATCCTCACCATGATCGTGCTGTCGCGCATCGATTACACGCGATACAACTCGCCGCGCTTCGTCTATCCAGCGCTCACCATCACCACCCTGCTCCTCGTCGTAGTTCTTTTCTTTCGCGACTCGCACCACACGCATCGCTGGATTCGCTTTGGCTCATTTTCCTTCCAGCCCTCTGAGATCGCCAAGCCTGTCATCATTCTCTTTCTCGCGTGGTTTCTCTCCACGCGCCTCGGCCAGATGCACGACTGGCGCAACACCCTGCTGCGCGCCGCCATGATGCCCGTCGTTTTCATGCTTCTGATCGTGAAGCAGCCCGATCTCGGCACCGCTCTTGTGGTTGGCGGCGTCTCCGCGATGATGCTCATCCTTGCCGGCATGGACTGGAAGTATCTCTTCCTCGCCGTCGCTGCCGCCGCGCCGCCACTCGCCGCGCTGCTTTTCTGGGTCCCGTGGCGCCGCGCCCGCATGCTCGCCTTCATGCATCCCGACCTCGACCCGCAGGGCGCCGGGTTCCACATCAATCAATCCCTCATAGCAGTGGGCACCGGCGGTTTTACCGGACGCGGCTACATGGAAGGGATGCAAAAGCTCTTCTATCTGCCCGAAGCTCACACCGACTTCATCTATGCCAACATCGCGGAAGAGCTTGGCTTCGTCGGAGCCATCTGCGTCCTCGCGCTTTTTGTCGTGCTCGGATACCGCGGCCTGCGCACCGCCTATCGGTCTACCGATCCCTTTGCCCGCCTCACCGCCTTCGGACTTACGACAGCCATTCTGCTCCAGGCCTTCTTCAATATCAGCGTCGTGCTTTCACTGCTGCCCACCAAGGGAATTCCTCTGCCGTTCATCTCCTCCGGCGGCACAAGCCTCTTTTTCACACTGGCCGGCATCGGAATCCTGCTCAACATCAGCAAGAAAGTCGACTGAACCCCTTTCGAAACTGGCGTCCAGACGCATCGCTTCACCCCATTTTTTCTTGACTTCTCGCTCCGATCCCTTCATTGTTGCTCTTGCTTCGATAGCTCGCGCGTGTTCAGAAACGTGAAGCATTCGCACTTCAAGTCTGACAATTTCTTGATTTCAGTCTGTACAAGGAGACTTTTCCCATGCGTACTCCCCCGCGTGTTTTGTTGCTATGTGTCTCGTGTTGTTTCTCCACCTTCAGTTTTGCTCAGGCCGTGAGCCTCGCTACCGGCGCAGCGCCCGCAGCCCATCCCGGATATGCCGATCGGCAACCCGTCAAAGTCTCTACCGTTTCCGCCGGCTACTCCGTCAACGCCATCACGATCAGTGGAGCTACGGGCAAAGTGATCAGCGGCGGCTCAGGCACCGCACACATCACCGCCAACCGCAACGCCGCTACCGACCCCGGCAGCAACAACAATTTCGACGTGGGCGACACGCGCAACAATCAGCCCACGATCGACGGTCTCAACACGATAGCCACCTTCGACGGCGTATTCGTGGCCGAGGCCGGCGGCAGCCAAAACGGAGATTTCCGTTTCACCATGATGGGCAACGATCCCCGCGTCGGCGGCAGCACCGTTTACCCGGCCACAATCGACGAGATTTCTCTCCAGCTTCTCAACGCCGACGGCAGCGTTTTCAAAACCGTCTCCTACGCTCCCTTTGAGCAAAAGACCCTCAGCTCCCCGAATTTCGTTCCGCTCGATTACCGCTCCGGCCATAACGTGGAATATGCCGACGCCGTTCATCGCGCCGAGTTCTACAACTCCATGAAGAGCAACTGGCACACCGTGTTGTTTCCCCAGGTGGTCAACCGCGTGACCCTCACCGTTCCCTATGCCGTCAATGTCGAGCTTGATAACGGCGACATTGTTGAGGCCCGTTCCTATTTCACCGGAACGGCCTCCGACGGCAACACCTACGTCCTCCTGCTCTCACCGCTCTTCGACTTTCTGTTTGACAATGAAGTCGTCAACGAGATCAACCTCGGCAACTTCACCACCAACGGCGTAGCCATGACGCTGTTCCCCAACACCTTCCTCTTCGATCTCAATACCAGCAACCCCAACACACCGGGCAGCTGCTGCGCGCTCGGCTTCCACACCTATTTCCTCGAAGGCGGAGTTTTTCCGCAGCCGCGCTGGATCACAGTATTTGCAAGCTGGGTCTCGCCGGGAGTCTTCCCGGCGGGATTTCAGGACGTGGTCGCGATTTCGCACGAAACCAGCGAATCCTTCGATGATCCCTTTCTCGATAATGGGACCCCCAACTGGCAGTTCCCCGGTCAGCCCGCGAAATCCACCGTGTGCCAGGCCAATCTTGAAACCGGCGACCCCATCGAGGGATTAGCCAACGCCACCAGCGCCATCGAGGTCAAGCAGGGCGGGAAGGCGACTGTCTACCACCCGCAAAACATCGCTCTCTACCAATGGTTCGAAATGGGAGCAACCTCCAGCGCCATCGACGGAGCCTTCAGCTTCCCCAACGAGACTGCGCTGCCCACCTCCGCCATACCGTGCCCGGGATCGTAAACACACAAGCGTTCCCCTGAGCATAGCGAAGGACCTGGAAATCCTGCGGCCCATTCATGCGCATAGTGTGCGCACGAGTGGGCCGCAGGCGTTTTGAAAGGGCACAACTTCAGTCGTGCCGCAGTCGTTTCTCCCGCGATTGTCTTTCCTAAGGCACGCGACAGCCTGCACGGTATTAAAACATCGCAGCTCCGAGTAAACCGACAGCCGAACCTTCGCTTCAAACCTCAGCAGAGGTCGCATCATGGAAAATAGCAGGATTCTGTTCATCGCGGGATTTGGCCCCATTGTTCCTGACAGAGTGACAAGTCGCAAACTCTATGGCGATGTTCTCGGCATTCGCTTCAAGGAGGAAACCGGCGGCTATCTGCATACAGAATCCTTGGACGGCGCAAAAACCTTTGCTCTGTGGCCGCTCTCTGAAGCGGCTCAGTCCTGTTTCGCTAAAGATTCCTGGCCTGAAGGCACTCCGATCCCGCAGGCGTGGCTCGAATTCGATGTCGACGATGTTGAACAGGCTACAGCGGAACTGGAGTCGCGAGGATGCCGGATGATCATCAAGAATAAGAAGGAACCCTGGGGACAAATCGTCAGCCGGTTCCTCGCGCCCGAAGGACTGCTGATCGGAATCACGTTCACCCCCGCGATGCGAAAAGAAAAATGACACGTTTTGAAATTAAGGCACGGGTTCCCAGGACCGGATTTGCGGACCTGGGATCACCAGAGGCTAGAAATTCCAGGACACAAACTGCGAACTTGGAGCTACGAACTTGGAACTGCAAGCACTGTTACTTGCCGTAGTACTTCGCCATGGAGGCGCCTGCGGCGGCGTCTTCAACGACAACGTTGCCGTGGATCTCCAGCACATCGGACCACTTCACGGCTCCTTCATACAGGGCTTCGGGGCTGCTGGTTTCGAAGAGGGCAAATCCGCCGCTGCCATCGGCGTTGTGCCAGCGTCCCAACAAAGTCGTACCTTCCACCGGCGCGGCCTGACCGGCGAGAAAGCGTGCTGCCGCTTCTTTGAGACAGCCGGGCCGCACACTAAACGTGGACATCACTTTCATGCGAACCTCCAAGTGAGAATTTCTTCGGGGGGAAATGCTCAGCAATGTTCGAAGGCGAGAAGTATAGCGCAGGAATGTTGAGGTCTGTTAGCTTTTGCCTTTATGCCTCCCTCGCCGATGGAGAAGTTCCGGAGTGTCATCATCGGGACGCACGGGTCCTTACCGGGCACCTGCCAGCGATACCAGCCGGTTGGCGATGTCTTCCGCGGCCCGCGGATGAGATTGAGTCAACGCAGCGGCGGACATGGCCGCTAGCCTTTCGTGTGATCCAAGCAGTTGGATGAGTGTGTCGATAACCTTGTCGTGATCTGCGAGATCAGATTCTTTCAGCATCACCGCGGCTTCGGCCTTGACCATCTCTTCGGCGTTGCGAGTTTGGTGATCGTCGGCCGCAGCGGCAAAGGGCACCAGCAGCGCCGGCTTTCCGGCGGCGGCGAGTTCAGCCACTGTGGAGGCTCCGCTGCGCGACATGACCAGGTTGGCCTGTGCAAACCGCGTGGGCATGTCATCGAGGAATCCACTGACTTGCCATTGCGCGGGATCGGCGCCGCTCGCCCTGTAGGCAGCCTCGGTGGCCTCGACATGACGCATGCCGGCCTGGTGGAGAATCGTAAGTCCAGGCACAGATGCCAGCAGGTCAGGCGCGATGGCCGGCAGAGTGTTGTTGAAGAGCCGCGCTCCCTGCGATCCCCCAAAGACGAGCAGGTGCGGCGCCTCCCCGGTTGTGGGCGGCAGTTTGAAGAAATCCGGCCGCACGGGAATGCCGGTCACCTCCGCATTGCGAAAGAAAACTGCCGCTGCCGGGAAATTTACGGCTGCAGCCTGCACTCGCTTTCCAACGAGGCGATTTGCGAGCCCCGGCATCGCATTCGGCTCGAACGCCATCGTCGGAATCTTCATCATCAGCGCTGCCGCCATTCCCGGACCCGATGCGTATCCACCGACGCCGAGCACGACGTTTGGCTTGAAGGTGCGGATGAGACGGCGGCACTCGAAGAGACTGCGCGGAATATCGACCAGGGTGCGCAGCCGCGTTGCGAGCGAGACGTTCTTGAGCGGCCCCACATCAATCAGCCGCAACTGAAACCCGGCCGCAGGAACCAGACGCGACTCCATCCCGCGCGGTGTCCCCACAAACAGAACGTCGGCCCCGTGCCGCGTAACCAGTTCGTGCGCGACAGCAAGAGCAGGGATGATGTGCCCACCTGTGCCTCCGCCTGCGATCAGGACGCGAAGAGGCGACGGAGCTGCGGATGGGGTTGATGGATCTTCCACTGTCTTATAGTTTGACAGATTCGCTCCATGAAGATTTCAGTTGCCACGAGACGCCGAAGCGATCGTTGACCCTGGAGAACTTGTGGCTGAAGCCATCGTTGTTGGTGGGAATAAGGGGTGTAGCACGAAAGTGGCCTCTTGTCGCACGGTTTGTGCAATGGGCTTTGCGGTCGAGACAGGGCTAGACTTTTGCCATGGAGGTTGACATGAACCACCAAGCATATGTAGGTACCTATCGCGCAGCGATGGAAGCGGCCACGGGCGAATTGGACGGTCTGTTCGAGGAGGCCAAGCGGCTGCGGAATCGCATGGAGCAAATCGACTCGGCCATCAGTGCATTGAAAATTCTTGTCGGGAACGACTTTGAAGCATCGTCCTCGGCCGATCTGGCGCACGAGATGAGCTCCGACCCGGTCCCGATGAAGCAACAGATTGATTCGGCCCTTGGGCTGGTCTTCGCCTGATCGACGGCACGTCACCCTGCCCACAAGCCGGCACCTCAAAACTGCAATATGCCGGCAACCTCAGAAGGGAAAACCTCTGAGCAATCGACAAGATGCGGCCCCCGCGGGATGATCGACAAAACCCAAAACTGAGGGGCCGATGGCAACACAATGCACGTTGTGTGGCTTGCACATACCCGACGGTGTGGGATCGTGCATGATGTGCGTCAGCTAGAATCTCGTCGCAGTCGCGGCGGGAGAAACGATTACCCCCTCGCTGCCGACGCCCAAGGAGATGCGCAGCCCGAACCAGGCTAAATTTTCAAGCTGGTTGTGGGCCGTGGCTTTATCTTATTGCCACTACAGCGGCAATAAATTCGCTGTTTCCGGACGCAAGCATGACGCAGAGTTACATCAGTCTGACACGTTCGTTAATCTGGGCGGGTGCAATCATTCCGTATTTGCTGACGTCGGGAGACATCAGGAATCGATTTGTGAACTCACGCCGGTCATGCCCCCTTATCAATTGGCGGGATAGTTGCACATGTCGGCTCCGCAGCAGGCTCTGGATGCGCAGGCTGGCTCTGGAGCGTGGCTGGCACCCCTGGTGATGGCGCCGGCTCCGCCGCGATCAGGCCTTGACTTGACCTCCGCACAGCAGACATTGGTCGATCGCGGCGTCCGACATCTTCTGTCGCTGCTCAAAATGACAGGCACATTCTTCGCAAAGATACTCGTATGCTGGCAAGAAATTTCCCCTTTTCACCATCTTAAAAGCATTGGCATGAAATGGCACGATATGGCCCTTCATTTCTATGGATGGTCCGTGCTAGGCTTTGCCAGCTGAACTCCGAAGTCTCTCCGAAATCGGAAATTCTTCGGCCGGCAGAATCTAATCGAGCCAATAAGGAGCGTTGATTGTGCTTATCCGCAATGGTGAACGACATTCTTCCGCGATTTTGTTCTTGTCGGGTTTGACCGCTGTCTTCAGCGCGGTCACCGCGATAAGCGCAGCAGGGCAGGCGTCCTCCCAGGGGACGCCCCAGCTGCAGCCGTACACGGCTCCCGATCAAAGCGCGCAGGCCGGCGTGCCGCCCGGATGGAACGTGGTTAAGGGAGCGGAGACGGCAATCCTCATGACCGGCCCCAACGGCGAGACGATCAATCTTGGTCTCACCTTTGTCGTAAGGAACGCAGCGTTCCAACTCGGGCAGCAGCCCAGCAATGGGATCGATCTCTCGATGCCGAATTCGGCAAGCCTCGATCAGAAGTTCACGATGCTGGAGCAGTGGGGCGCATCGATGAACAATAAACCGGATCCCCAGGTAAAGATCGCGTCGAGTGCACCGATCCAGGTGCCCGTCCCAAACGTGCAGTGTGGGCGGCTGGCCGGAAACTTCAACAGTATGACCGGCCCCGTGGCATTTGGCCTGCTGATGTGTTCTCTACCGGTGGATACGGGTGGTACATACAAGGTGATGTTCAAGCTGGCACAAGCCCCACCGAATGTGGCATCACAGGAAAAGGCTCTGGCAGGGGCGGTTTTTGCCAGCTACAAGATTGCTCCGGCCATGTTGCAGAAGAAGCTGGCGCCTCACTTTGCGCCGCCGCCTCCGATGCCGATGCCGGGAGTCGGTGGTGGTGGGGGTGGCGGAGTTCCGGCGATACCGGATTCGACGAACTCGGAGTGCTTTGACCTCGTAGTGATCCGCGAGACGCCGAAGTACCAGTTGCCGAGAAAGTGCGGTGGCACTGCGCCTGACGAATAGAAAGCAATCCCTCCCCCATTCCTTCGAATTCGGTTCGGTGCTGATTTGCGTGGGGAAACAAACCGCAGATCGTGGATACTTGCTGTCATGGGCAAGCGACCTGTTTCCGTGCTGATCGTGGCTGTCGTCTACCTGGTGGTGGGCGTGATTGGGTTCGGATATCACTTTCCCGAGCTGACAGCGGGTCATCGCGATGCAATCGCGATTGAGCTGACGGAACTGACGGCCGTGATAGCAGGCGTGGCTCTCCTGATGCGAAAGAACTGGGCTCGGTGGCTGGCGCTGGCGTGGGTGGTCTTTCACGTGGTCATCAGCCTCTTCCACCCCCTGCAAGAACTCCTGGTGCACGCGGCGCTTTGCGTTCTAATCGCATGGCTGCTGTTCCAGCCTGCAACGGCGCGCTGGTTCAAGGAGTTCCGGGCTAAAAGCTAGCGGTTTTGTTGAAATCCTGCATCCAACCTTGCTGATGATCAGGATGACGAGTCGCTCCCTACTATTGCTGGCAGCTATTTTCTCCATTGCCTCTGTCTCAACCACCGCCCAGACCCAGGACTTTGCGAGCCTCCCGGATGATCCCGGACGCGCGCTTGCAAAGCTGCCCGACCATCCCGGCCAGGCGATGAAACCCGCAGTCGATACCACGACCGGTGTTCCGCAAAGAGAAGCGACATGGCGAAGCCTGCCCGGTGATTTTCTCCACGACCAGAAATGCTTGTGGCTTTTTCCGGTGCAACTCGCGAAGGGGAAGCACTGGGTGCCGACCCTGATTGTCGTGGGGGGAACCGCGGGGCTGATCTACGCCGACCCGCACGCGATGCCCTACTTCCAAACGCACCAGAAAAACTGGGACGACTTCAACGACGTCTTCGATCCGATGATCACGACGGGGGAAGTGATTTCGCTGCCGGCGGGTCTGATGACGGCAGGGTACATCCGCCATGACGATCGCGAGGTCAATACGGCGCTTCTGGCGGCTGAGGCCTATGGCGACAGCGTGGTGATCAACCTGGCGATCAAAGCTGTAACGCGCAGAGAACGCCCCGCCGACGTTCCCTATGGTGCCTCATTCACCGGCACTTTTTTCAATGGGGGCAAGTCGCCGTTCAAGGGCAGCAGTTTTCCTTCGGGGCACGCGACCGCTGTGTGGTCAGTCGCGACGGTTGTCGCCGAGCGGTACCGGCATCGGGGCAAGCCGTGGATTCCGTTCTTGTCGTATACGCTTGCGACCGCCATCAGCGCATCGCGTATCACCGAGCAGGCGCACTTCCCATCGGATGTCTGGCTTGGCGCCGCTCTTGGCTATACGATCGCGAAGTACCAGACACTGAGTCCACGGTGAATCGAGGCTAACAGGCCGCACTCGAAACGATAGAAACGTGGAATCGGAAGCCCGCAGAATATAAAAGCCCGACTGCCGAAGCAGCCGGGCTTTGAAGTATATGTAGTTCTAAACCTTACCGGTGTCCGCCGCCTCCACCATGGAAGCCGCCGCCACCGCCGCCGTGGAATCCGCCACCGCCGGCTGCATGACCGCCGCCTGCATATCCGCCACGGCTGCCACCGCCGCTGAAGGCACGGGGAGCAACTCCGCCTCTACCCGCGTAGCCACCGCGATACCCACCACCTGCGTACCCGCCGCGATACCCGCCAGCGTATCCGCCACGGTACCCGTACCCGCCGCGGTATCCGTACCCGCCGCGATAGCCGTATCCGCCACGGTAGCCGTACCCACCCCAACCATGCCGCCAGCCCCATCCATACCAGGGACCCGCGCCGATGAAGATGCCACCGCTAAACCAGTTTGGCCCGTAATAGCCGTAGGGCGCGCAAGCATAAGGATAATAAGAGTAATAGCCCCAATCGCATACGGGAGGACCATAATCCACTGGCGCCTGAACTACTTCCGGTCCGACCCCAACCCCCACTGCGACCTGGGCCTTAGCAGAGACTGCCGCGAAGGGCAGCGCCAGGATCATCGCGAATAGCATCAACTTGAAATTTTTCATTACGTCCTCCTAGTGCTGCCTGATCGGGCGTTCCGGCTCAGGATATTGGCTTTTCAGCACATGCCGGTCAGCGTTTTGCTTTTCCCGGCTACTGTACATTTGAACAACTGATCTGGGAATAAGTTGCGGTTACTTTGAAAGTTTAGCTTCCGGCTTGAATCAAAGCACTTAGGCGGGCGCCGAGCCACGCAAGATCTTGGATTTTGAGGTCGCTTGGGTGCCAGGCGTGCTGAGTCGTGCTAAAGTGATGGGCCATGCTGTCTGGCCCCATAACCGATCTGAAGGCATTTGTACCGGCCAGAGACGCTGAACTATCCAGGAAGTTCTATGCGGATCTTGGTTTTACGATCAATTGGAGCAACGAACAGATTGCCGAGCTGCAGATTGGTGGGTTCCGTTTCCTACTGCAGACGTTTTACGTTGCCGAGCATGCCGGAAATTTCATGATGAGCCTGGCCGTGGAGGACGCGGACGTCTGGTGGGAGCACATCCAAAGGCTTGAGTTGGTCAGGAAGTACCCTGGAATCATGTGCAAACCCCCGCAGATGCAGCCTTGGGGTATTCGGGTGCTCTACCTGAGCGACCCAACGAGCGTTCTTTGGCACATCACGGACATGCGCAAGGCGTGACGGTCAGTTGGGGACAAAAGGTGATATAAATCACAACAAATTGCCGAATATACTGTATAGTGGTCTAAGGTAAATCGATTTTAGAACAGTGGAGAGCTCACCCTGATCGCGAGCTCGCACGATTTTTGTGCTCGTCGGTTTCCTTCCTCAAATCTTTTAGAAAATCAGGACATTGAAGGGACATGAGCCATCCGGCTCTGTGGCCTTACGCAGCCACCAGTGTGTCCCCTGTTCGACCAAAAACTTTGAAGGATGATAATGCAACCGAACAAACCTAACTCTGTGTTTCCCCTGCGCTTGCCAACCACAACCCGGATGCAGGCCAATGAATTGGCAACTCTCGATGGAGTTTCGCTCAACCAGTTCATAACCATCGCCGTCGCAGAAAAGATTAGCCGGCTGCAGTCGGCCGGTAATGAACCCGCTCAGACAGATCCTGCTGTGGATCAACCCGGCGCCTTGCAGTGATCGCGAAATTCCAACCAGAAAGTTACCCGAAAAAAGAATAGCGATACAGGCCGAAGGCATTCGGCCAGGCGTAGCGTTTTTTGCGTGCCGGAGCCGCCTCTCTGCGGTCACACGCCCCGACAGTTATTAGAATGGGGCGATGCTTAGGACAGGAATCAACGCGTGGCAGCGTCATCCGGTGTTGGTGGCGGCAGGGGCGGGAGCGCTCTTTGGAGGTGGCTACACCGTTCTCATTGAGATCGGCGGGTTTCTCCATCGAAACTCGTCTGCAGTTCTTCCCTTGATGTTTCCTGCGGTACGCGGATCTGGCGCGGGCCAGATGAATGCGATACAGGCGGCCACGCTGCTGCTGGTTGAAGTAATCGGCAACGTCGTCGGATTTGCCATACTGTTCTCGGTTCCGGTTGCCGTTGCCGTTGGAGCGCTTCGCCTTTTCAAGGGAAGACGCGCACAAAAGTACGGCCCCCCAAGTGGGAGGCCGTGAGGCGGGTCGGACAAATCAGGCAGTTCAGTTGGCGAACTCAACGCTTAGCGGCGGAAGTGGTTTCCGTCGCGGTCTCCGCCACGATGGTCGTCGCGATCGAAGCGATGGTCGTCGCGGTCAGCGTAAGTGAAGCGGCGGTCGTGGTCGCGATCGAATACGACAACGGGGCCGCGATCACGCACGAAACCAACCGCAGGGTAGTTCCAATATCCGGGGATCCAGTACCCGTTGTTGTAGTAGCCTGCCACCCAGACATATCCCGGTCCCGGGCACGGAGGAACGTAGGCCGCCGGCCCACCGATCGCAATCCTGAACTCGGCTGCCTGGGCCGAGGTCGCTCCAAGGCCCAACCCGCCAGCCAATAACGCTGCACCCAGCACATATTTGCCAAAGTTTTTCATAACTCCTCCGTTTTTCCACTGGTGAAACCATTTCGGCTGCCGGCCCTGGAAGCTTGGCTCCTGCTGCTTCCTGCCGCGCCGTTCATGTGGAGTACAAACACTGGCATTCGCGAAGGTTGCGGAGTTACGCATGAAATAAATATGCGCAACTTTTTCCGATCGCGTGTATCGAATTTTGCTTGCGCATGCCGCCAGAGAATCGAGCGAGGGCGCGCACGATGCTGTCGCGACTCGCGACTAATGGGGGGAGGGCACATCGAGTTCGTGCGCAAAAAAAGATGAAAGGCCGGAGATCACTCTCCGGCCTTCAACGTAACTGAAGAATATGCACCCTATGTCACGTTGTTCGGAATCAATCTCGGCTTTGTGAGCTGTGCGGAAATGTTGCCGAAGATTCCCTTCAGAGTGAGATTTGGATTGCTTGCCGAATTGCACTGTCCTTTGTTTTGAGAGGCAGTAGCATCAGAGTAAAAATCGGGCGCGTCGGTGGAAGACACATATCCCGAAGACATCTGCATTATTGCCTGGCAAGGCGTAATGGACAAGCTGCCTGTATCCGTGGAACATCCCGAACTCGCAGCGCCGTAAGCGATCGTGTACACCGTTGTTCCGCTTCTTGCGGCATACTGCGCCGCGGTTATCGCCTGGTGGCATTGGTCATCGAGTGAGGGATAGGTATTGCCATTGTGCCCGACGTTTGTGACGGTTCCGTTGGATGCGGTGCTCTGGATTTTTCCGCTTACCGCATTGGCGTCACCGTCGCTCAGGATGATCATGACGTTGCGAGAGCCTGGCGCGGCCTGCTGCGCGGCCACCAACGAGGATTGCGCTGCATAGATTGCACCTGCGTAGTAAGTGCCGTCGCCTCCCTTGCCATCGAGGCCGCAAGTGCCGGATGTCCCGCCCGCCGCAGTTACCAGGGTCGAAGAACTATTCAGGGACCCACCCACAGAGTTGGAGGAGGTCCAGTCGCTCGCGTAACCAGTTATCTGGTACGTGCCCGCTCCGCCGGTGGGAGCCGACCAGGTTGCTCCGGCGAGAGGAGTAGTGTACGGGATAACGCTTGGCTGTGTACTGGTGCTGCAGTCGGTATCGGCCGACAGTGATGCGGTGGTCGAGGCGATGGTCGGAAACGTTAAGAGACTGACTTGATCATAGGGAGTGCATGTTGCCGAGGACTTCGAAGTGGCTGCGGTACACGGCGCAAGCAGGCCAAGCATCGTGCGGACGCCCTGCAGCGCGCAGTACAGGCGGGTATTCCCACAGCTTGCGTCCGTGTCCTGGTTCGTCATGGAATTCGTCGAGTCAACTACCATGGCAACGTTGACCTGGTCGTTCTGGCCGCTGGCCATGGTGGCGGAAGAAGTTGCTGTCAGAGTGAGTGACTTTGCGGCATTCATGTGCATCGCCGCAAGCACTCGAATGAAGTAGGTGGGAATGGTGGCGGTTTGGGTAACGCGAACGACGTTGTCTCCTGTTCCAGAAGCCTGGCACGGCGCCGCGACCATGGTGGAATCCGTAACACAACTGAAGCTGACAGAAATGGTGGGATTGGGAAGATTGGTATTGAAATTCGCTCCATTGGCCGTCGAGGCATAGAGATCGACCGCATTGGTGACGGTGGAAGTTGTTGCGGAACCCTGGCCCAGAGCATTTGCTCCGGCAAGGGCCGCAGCATCCGTGGACGCCTGGAGCTGGCGGAAGCAGACAAAAGCATGACCAAGGTCGACGGTGATTCCCGCAGCGCCGATAATCAGCACGCTCAGGAATCCCATCCAGGGGATAATCTGGCCGCGCTCGTCGCGCAGAAGGCGGCCGAGCAACGAAGGATATTTCCGATTCATTGAATGACCTCCGTGACTTGGGTGGTGACCGAGCAGGCTCCTAATTTGGTGTTGTAGACAAAGAAGCTGCAGGGATATGTTGCCTGGATCTGCGCAGGCCAACCGGACTGCAAGGCTGCGGAGCCGCCATTGCCCGCGGCAACGCAACTGGGTGCTGTGCCCTTTGTGCCGCCATAGCTCGTGCCGCCTGAAACACTGCCGCCCGAGTTTGAGCCGCCGAGAGTAAACGTAAGCGTCATGCTGGACTTTGCCAATGCAGGCGCCGCCGCATAGATCGCATTCGCTGTTGTCGCACAGGGATCCGTGTCGCCACGTTCAAGAGCCATGACGCGGCCGGCATTGCTGACGGCTTCGCCAAGCTGGAGTTTCTGATAGAGAACCACGGAAAAGGAGAAGATGCTGGTCAGCATCGCGAGCATGATGGGCATGACGAGCGCCATCTCAACAAGCGCGCCGCCATGGTCTCCCCGAATCGAAGGCCGAAGCATTCGCGAGGGTCTTGATTTCAATTCGGAAGGTTCGGTGGAGGCAAGGGAAGGTGGAACAGCGCTAACCGCCGAAGGCGGGGCGGCAAAGCCCATGAAATACATCGCAGCCCTTTCATTTCAGGCTTTGCGTCCGCCTCCAGAGGCGACGGTTGGAAGTGTCACCGCTGAACGCAAGCCTAAGACGGATTCTAGGGGTGATCGATTTAATACGAAATGGCTCGAACGTCCAACGGTACCTAACGCTTCGGTAACGAAGGTTCTCAAATTTCGGTACGAAAGTCGGGTAATTTCCTCGCGTGGACACCAATCAAAATTGACTTTGAAATTTCTTGTAATTCGATTCTGATGATCTGCGCAATATCGAGATGGAAATCAGTCGGGCATGATGATTCAAAAGTACTGCTTCTACCGCGAAAGTGTTATTTGCAACAATGCGAAGCGCACTTATGGTTTTTCTGGGCCCCTCTTGGTTCATGACGGGCGGACTGGTGAATGCATGATTCCAGCCGACGCAGATCCAAATCCATCGCTTCACAATCCGCTGCCGGATGACAAGCGCGGGCGTTCGTCAAAGAAAGACGAACCGTATCGGGTCTACAACCGCTCCACAGAAAACTTTCTCAGTTTAGAAGTCGCGGTCTTTGACACGACTGCAGAGCCCCTGAAGAGACTCTTTGACTTCCTCATACACGGCTCCGAGACGGGATTATGGCTAAGGCCGTACCGAGGCGTTCCTGCTTCGCAGGGCGCGAAATTCTTCGATCTGGTTTATCTCGATGAAGAGAATCGCGTCGCGTGGAACGTAGACCATTATCCCAATCCCCAATTCACAGTTTTAGAGGATGAGCCTGCGAGCGCATTGCTTCTGCCGGCCCATACCGTTTTTGCGTCACAGCTCCAGCGCGGCGATCAACTCTCAATATGCGGCGCTGAGGAGCTCGAGGACATGCTCGAAGCGCTTGAGGGAACGGACGAGAGTTCAGGCGCGCAACGCACGGGAGTTGCGGATAAGCCACGAGCTGCAGGGAACGAATTCTTCCCATCGGATTCCGGCTCACATCGTGTGCCTCCGCAACAGAACGCTGGCTATGCCGAGTCGTCACCTGCAGAAGAGCCGTCATTTACGGCTCGGATCAAGCGATGGTTTTCCTCCGATTCGGCGAGCAGTCAGCGATCGAATCGCCGGATGCTGCCGGGTCTTGTGGCGTATCACTGGAGCGGGGGGACGCCCCAACCCTATCAGCTCGGCGACATCAGCGAATCCGGATTCTTCCTCATTACTGACGAAAGGCCATATCCCGGAACCCTGATTCTGATGACGCTGCAAAGAACGGGGAGCAAAGGCGAGAGACTGGGGAATTCGATAGCCGTGTACTCGAAGGTGATCCGCTGGGGTCCGGATGGCGTGGGATTCGCATTTATTGCTCCGGAAAACGATGACGCGGGAAAAGATGATCGCGAGCCGGGAAAACCGGTGGGCAGGAAGTCTCTACAAGAGTTTCTGAGGCGGGCGTTGTAGTTTTGTGCCGTTCGAGAGTGCGCTCATTCGACGGCGCGAATCAGTAACGGTAACTGAGTAAACAGCGGAGAAATGGTCGGTCTCCGTCCGGTTTCACCCTCTGGAGGACCATCACAGGCAGGCATGGTAGGCAAGCCGCCACGGCGACTCGACTCGCTTCGCGATTCGAGCACGGAGTCACTGTGAGATCACCGAAGGATGAGAGCGGACAAACGCTTGTTCTTGTCGCGTTGTGCATGACACTCTTGTTGGCCTTTATGGGGCTTGCCATCGACGTGGGGCTGCTGTTTCGCGCGCGTCGCAACGTGCAAACGGCGGCAGATGCTGCCGCCATCGCTGCAGCTCTGGACTACAAGTACAACAACTCAACTACATCGGCGAAGACCGCCGGCAAGGCGGCATCCTCTGCCAACGGGGTGACTGACGGCACGAACGGTGCCACCGTCTCGATCAATATTCCTCCGACCCTGGGAGCCTTCGCCGGAGAAAGCGGATTCATCGAGGCAATTGTCGTTGATCCGAGTCCCACAATCTTCATGAACATGGTTACTCGTAAAAGTTCCCTCAACGTCGGAGCGAGGGCCGTGGCAGGTACCGGTTCGACGGACGGGTGTATCTGGACACTGGCGAAGTCGGGCACGGATGTTTCCCTGACCGGCTCGGGCGCGATCACTGCTACCAACTGCGACATTTACGACGACTCCAGCAATGCATCTACGGCGCTGACGCTGACTGGAAGCGGTTCGATAACGGCCCAGGAGATTGGCATCGTGGGCGGTTACAAGGAAACTGGCTCGGGGAGCATCAGTCCAACTCCGGTGACGGGAATTGCCCCGGCGGCAGATCCGCTTGCAGGACTGCCGGCGCCTCCCATTCCAACCGGGACATGCTCATCGAATTGCACTCCATCAAATAACGGCTCGACACCCCTCACGCTGAATCCGGGAAACTACACCTCCATTAAAAACACAGGCAGCGGCACGCTGACCCTGAGCCCGGGAAACTACATCATCAGCGGAGACCTTGTGAATAACGGAAGCGGAAAGCTGATTCTTGGCGCGGGAAACTACACGATCGGGGGAAATTTTTCCAGCACGGGAAGTTCATCGCTGACACTCGGATCTGGCCTCTATGTCGTTGGCGGCGATCTGACATTGACAGGATCGGGCGCGATGTCCGGGTCATCCATCACCTTTTACACCGAAGGCACTACCGCTGTTACAGGAAGCGGCAGCATGAGTCTTACGGCGCCGACTTCAGGAACCTACAACGGTGTGCTGTTCTTCCAGTCACGAACCGATTCGAAAGCATTTACGCTCACCGGTTCAGGCGGGGACAAAATCCAGGGAATTCTTTACGCATCCGATTCGCCTCTGACTTTGACTGGATCGGGCAGCATGAATGTGTCGCTGGACATGATCACAGATTCGATGACCGTCACCGGGAGCGGATCTATCAAAGACACGAATTATTCAGTGGTAGTTAACCCCAATTCTGTTCTTTCAAAACTTGCACTTGTGGAGTGAAGATGAAGACTTCAGGTTTTCGTGATTCGAGCGTAGTGCGCTTTAATTTGCGCGGGGCAGTCAAAAGCAAGTGCGAAGCGGGGAGTGCTCTTGTAGAGTTCGCGCTGACGCTGCCGGTACTTGTCGCGATGATTTTGGGAGCAGTTGAACTTGGATGGGTGACATACGGATCGATTGAGGTCATGAATGCCGCGAGGGCAGGTGCTTCTTATGGCTGCCAGAATTCGACCGCGGCAGGGGATACGGCGGGCATACAGAACACCGCCGCGCTGGACGCCCCGGATATTCCGTTAGGAACGACAACCGTTAGCACCTCGTGCATCTGCTCTAATGGAACGGCCTCCACATGCCAGCCAACGGACTGCTCCGGTTCGAGCATTGAGACAATTCTCACCGTGAGTACCCAAGCCACTGTAACTCCGTTAATTCGTGTGCCGGGACTGCCGACAACGCTCACGCTCCACGGAAAGGCCGTGGAAAAGGTGCTCCAATGATGAAGACAGAGCACCTGCAGGAAGAGACTGGCATTCTGATGCGAAGAGGGCGGGATTATCTTGCCCGCATCAGCTTTTCGATAGGGAAGCAAGGCAGCCAACGTGCTAGCGGCGATGAAGGATCAGCCATTGTGGAGATGGCCGTCGTGAGTTCGCTTTTGTTCGCTGTGCTGTTTGGAATCATCGAACTGTCGCTGGCTTTGTATACCTACAACTACGTTTCGGATGCGGCAAGGGAAGCGACGCGGTATGCAATTGTTCGCGGATCATCATGCACTCAACTCACCAACTGCGGAGTGACGGCGGCACAGATTCAGACGTACGTGCAGGGTCTGGGGTATCCGGGAATGAATTCCGCCAATACGACGGCAACGACAACATGGTACAGCCCGAGTTCTTCTCCTCCCACGACCTGGACAGCATGCGGCTCGACGTGTAATGCGCCAGGCGACGCCGTGCAAGTGAAAGTCACCTACAGTTTTCGTCTAAGCATTCCATTCGTTCCGAAGTCGACACTAAGTCTTCACAGTACCTCGTTGATGGTGATCGCTAACTAGTGGCGCCGCAGCTTGATGGGCCTGATTGGCACTTAATCGTGGCATCGCTGCGATCAGAGTGATGGGATGTGCGCCGAGGGGCGTAAGAAAAGGCTCCGCGGCCGTGCGTGAACACCTTTCATGAACCGGTTTCGCAAGCTGGGCTTCATCGACTACAACGGCGAGATCAAGGTACACAGGACGCTTCTGAATGTTTTTCTGCGTGACTGAGTCCATGGTGCTTCTTGCCGGACGCCGGCTGTTGTATCCTCCCGCTAATGTCGTTCATTCGCGATTTCCAGAGGCTGAGTTCGTCGCAGCGCCACACCTTTGTTGCGTCTTTCCTCGGATGGACGCTGGACAGTCTCGATTTCTTTCTACTGATCTTCTGCGTGAAGGCGATTTCCGCGGACTTTCATGCCAAGCCATCGGATGTGCTGAGCGCGGTGTTTTTGACGCAGGCGTTTCGCCCCATTGGAGCACTGGTGTTCGGGATGCTCGCCGATCGCTACGGCAGGCGGCCGGTGCTGATGTTCAATATTCTCAGCTTTTCAGTAATCGAATTGGCCTGCGCGTTTGCGCCTTCGCTGGGCGTGCTGCTGGTATTGCGCGCGTTGTTCGGCATCGCCATGGGAGGCGAGTGGGGAGTGGGCGCCGCGCTGGCGTTTGAGACGCTGCCAACGGAGGGACGTGGTGGCTTCTCGGGAATTCTGCAGGAGGGATACGCATTCGGTTCGATCCTGGCGTCGGCGGCGTATGCGCTGTTGTTTGCGGGGACGCAATGGCACGGGATGACGATGCTTCCCGCGATCGGGTGGCGCGGACTCTTCATGGTGGGAGCGAGCCCGGCGTTGCTGGTGTTCTATGTGCAGGCGCGCGTAAAGGAGTCGCCCGTGTGGCTTGCGGCCGATCGCAAGCGGCGATCTGAACCCACTGGAGATTCGTTTGCGAAAAAGCTTGCGTCGCTCAAGTCGTTCGTGCCGACTTTTCTTTTTCTGATCGTGCTGATGACGGCGTTCATGTCGTTTTCGCATGGGACGCAGGATGTGTATCCGACGTTTCTCCAGGTGCAGATCGGATTGTCGCCACGCGTGGTGGGGACGATTGGCGTGATCTACGGGTTTGCGCAGATCCTGGGCGGCTTTGTCTTCGGGACTCTGTCAGAGAAGTGGGGACGCAAGCGCGCGATTATTGCAGCGGCGTTGCTCTCGCTCTTGGCGATACCGGCCTGGGCGTATGGTCACTCGGCAGTGACGCTGGCGATCGGCGCCGTGGTGATGCAGTTCATGGTGCAGGGCGCCTGGGGCGTGGTGCCGGCGTATCTCGCCGAATTGACACCCGCACCGGTGCGCGCGACTGCGCCGGGACTGGCGTATCAGCTCGGGGGGCTGGTGACCTCGTGGAATGCGAACGCGCAATCCCTGGCGGCAGAGAAGTGGGGAAGCTATCGGAACGTGCTGGCGATAACGGTGGTGATTGTGGCGCTGTTGCTGGCGCTGCTGGCTTCGCTGGGGAACGAGGTGAAGGGCAAGGATATGGCGGCGGATTGAGATATCTGTCCGTTGCCTATCTACAGTAGCGATGCAGGTCACCGGCTGTAGCGTGCCATGAGCTTGCCGCGCGCGAGGACGTGGGTGCTCATGGCGTCTTCAATCTGCGCACGCGTGGCGCCGGTGGGCAGATCAAGAATCGAGTCGAGCGCAAACAGATCGAAGAAATAGCGGTGGGTTGAGCCGTGCGGTCCGCAGGGACCTGCGTAGCCGATTTTGCCGAAGTCATTGCGTCCCTGGCGTGAGCCGTCCGAAAGCTGATTCTGCCTGGGAACATTTGCGGGGAGCGAGCTTGCGCTCGCGGGCAGATTATATAACACCCAATGGGTGAAAGTGCTCGCATCGGGATCGGTCACGGTGAGAACCAGGCTTTTGGTTGCTGGCGGTGGTGCAGTCCACGCAAGTGTTGGAGAACTGTCTTCGCCGTCGCAGGTGAACTGCTTTGGATATTCGCTGTTCTGCAAGCTGCTGCTGGAAAGCACGAGGGGCGCAATCGCCTGGGTGGCTGCCGCAGCTGCGGCTTCTGGGACCGGATCGTTGTGGCGGCATCCGGCGAAGAAGGGCGCAGCGAGGAGAAGCGCCAGAAGCAGAAAAAAACGCAGCATGAGGGCCGCCAGGTTGGCCGCGTGTGTAGCGGGGGCAATCGGTTCGCAGAATTGCATTGGCACAGCCATCCTTCGCGGCTTCCACGGGTCGGCCCGGCGTTCTCGGGGACAAGTATAGCTTTGGCGGAAGCGCAAGGCGACTGGCTATTTCGGCCGGATGAGTTCAATGCGATCGCGCGTGCGCACCCAGGTGTTGCCTGCCATGCGACCAACGGCATCGAGGCCCGCGGGGTCGACGCGGAAGTCTTCGAACAGGTCATTGCGCACATGGAAGCGCAACACTTCGCCGAGCACAACGACTCCGCTGGCGGGCTGGTCGCCAGTGTAGATCACCTGCATCAGGCGACACTCCATCTGTGCGGGAGACTCGGCAACGCGCGGTGGCATCACCAGTTCGCTGGCCACCGGCGTCAGGCCGGAGAGCGAGAATTCGTCGACTTCGGGACCGACTTCCGCTGCTGCTAGGTTGGCCTGGGCGGCAATGGATTCACTGACAATATTGATAACAAATTCGCGGGTCTGTTCGACGTTGCGGAGCGTGTCTTTGCGCTGGCCGGCGTTGTCGGTCCCGGCGGGACGCAAAGCTGGGCAGAAGAGCACCGTCGGCGGCGCTGAGCCAACGCCAGCGAAAAAGCTGAACGGGGCAAGGTTGGTGTGTCCGGCGTCGTCAACAGTGGATACAAGGGCGATGGGCCGCGGGATAATGATGCCTGTCATCAATTTGTAAATCTGGCGCGGAGGATGCACGGCGGGATCGATGCTGAGCATGGACCTTGGTGTCGAAGCTGACTCGTTCATATTCTGTTAGCCTAGAGCATCGCTGCCATCCGGACGTGCTCGGGAACGGTGACATTGGAGCGCAGGTCGTGTCAAATAGGATGCGTTGGGGGAAATTTGTCTCCCCTTAACACTGGCTGATGCACAATGGTTGTTAGGAGAAAAACGGGCTGTGCCGCGTATTCACTTTCAAATTCAGCTTGCCGAACTTAAAGACAAGCTTCTTGCCATGGCTGCCCTGGCGCAGCAGGCGGTGGAGTCCGCGGTCGACGCCTACATTACGCGAGACAAGAACCTGTGCCTGTTCGTCAAGCAGAACGAGACGGCAATCGACTCAGCCCAGCGCGAACTGGATGAAATGGCGTACGAACTTCTCGCCAAGGAACAGCCGATGGCAATCGATCTGCGCTTCATCCTCGCGGTGATCAAGATCAACGGTGACCTCGAGCGTGTCGGCGACCAATCCATGGGCATCGCCCGGCGCACGCGCGACATCATGAAGACTGAGCCGGCGGAACTGCCGGTGGACTTCAGCGCGATGGGCGAGGTGGCGGGGCGAATGATCCGGACGGCGATCCTTTCATTGCTGGAAGGGGACGCGCGGCTGGCCGACGGAGTTCGCGAGATGGACGATGAGATTGATCGCATGAACCGCCGCGCGCAGGCGGACCTGCTGAAGATGATTCAGGAGCAGCCAAAGTTTACGCAGCAGGCGATGAACGGGCTGATGGTTTCGCGGAGCCTGGAGCGGATCGCGGACCACGCTGCCAATATTGCGACCGACGTGATCTTCTGGATTCGCGGCGCCGATGTGCGCCACCAGCTTAGCCTGTCGATGGACTGAAAGACAGCCTTTAGCTACTAGCCATCGGCTTCAAAGTGCCAGATTCAGGACGGTAAAACCAATTTATTGCTTTGGCTTCGCGTGATCGCGCCGTTCCGGGGTTCTCCGCTCAACGGCCTCGACGACTGCTTCATGAATCCATTCACTGGGCGATTGTCCGCTTGCCTTCGCCGCAGCCGTCACTCTCTTCAGCACTTCCGGCTGAAGTGTGATTTCCACTGTCTCGTCCACTGCTTCAATTCTTGGCTTGGTGGGGTGCCTGTCCGGTTTGGGGCTACGCACATTATTCGACACTGCAGCCATTGCGCTGTTTCTCCTGTCCAGAGGGCCTATGAATTATGGATGAATCAGGATTTGGCTCGAAGATCGACCATCTCCACTGATAAATGAGCGGCAACCAAAGCGATACGAGCGATGGCAATGAGTACTGCCTCGGCCGGAACGGCCAAATATTCAATTGCCGGAGAGTCCTACCCGGTCTGGTTCAAACGACTGAAAATTCGTTCTTATTGCGCAAGATTAGTGGACGAACCAATCATTTTCCATCGGGGAAAATCCTATTTTTCGCACTTTTTTGCAGTTTGTGAGCGTAGAGGAAAAAGAAGGGCGTCAACCCCTTCGAATTGACGCCCTTTGTCCTTTGCAGCGTTGAACGGATGTCGACTACGCGATTTCGACCGGGTGCGTGGCGTAGTGGAGCAGGCAGGCTACGGCGCAACTGGTGAGGCGTGTTTCGGCGGAGTCAGCGCGGCTGGTGAGTATCACGGGAACGCGGGCGCCGAGGACGATGCCGGCAAGTTGCGCTCCGCCAAGGTATTCGAGCTGCTTGGCGAGCATGTTGCCGCTCTCGAGGTCGGGCACGACGAGAATGTCGGCCTGCCCGGTAACCGGCGATTGAAGGTGCTTGATCTCTGCAGCATGGGCGCTGACGGCGGTATCGAAGGCCAGCGGTCCGTCGAGGATGCCGCCGGTGATCTGTCCGCGATCGGCCATCTTGCAGAGTGCCGCCGCTTCCATCGTGGAAGGGATCTTCGGGTTGACGGTTTCGACAGCTGAGAGCAGGGCGACCTTGGGCTCGGGAATCCCGAGAGCGTGTGCCAGGTCGATGGCGTTCTGCACAATGTGGATCTTGTCTTCGAATTCAGGCTTGATGTTGATGGCGGCGTCGGTGATGAGGAGAGTGCGCGCGTATGCTGGCGTGTCCATGACAAAAACGTGGGTGATGCGGCGCGAGGTGCGCAGGCCGGTGTCACGCTGCATGGCGACCTTCATCAACTCGTCGGTATGGAGGCTGCCCTTCATCATGGCCTGGGCGTTTCCGCTGCGGCACATGCTGACGCTGATTTCGGCAGCCTTGACTTCATCGTCCGCATCGAGGATCGGATATTGCGAAATGTCGACACCGATTTTTGCAGCCAAGGCGCGCATAGCGGCTTCGTCACCGATGAGCGTGGGCTTGATGAGCCCTTCCTCCGCGGCTTCAGTGGCGCCGCGCAGGGCAACGTCAGAGAGCGGCCAGCAGACGGCGGTGGTAATGGCTGGCAGGGATTTGCAGCGGTCGAGAAACTTGTGAAATACGTGATAATCGGCGGGATGGCCGACCAGCGGATCGACGACAACTGCTTCGGCAAGGGGGGCGAGATCGCTCATGGTGTTCTTTCTCCGCGGCCGGGACGGAAATCTGAACCGCTCGGCCTGACGCTTTCATTTTTACCCGGCAGAGGAAAATGAGGTGTGCGGAAGGTCACACTACGGCTCGAAGTCGCGCAATGCGGTATGAGAGCTGAGTGAAGAGAAGTGATGTGGTTTCCATCTCTTGCAGCAAAATCGCTGCAAGGATGGGACACCCGGTGGGAAAGAACAGAAACAGATCCTTCGCCCCGCTTACCCCATTTTCATGGGGCCCCAAGCGCGCGGGGCTCAGGATGACACATCATTCATTCTTAGATCATCAAGATGAGACGACATTCTCAAATCCTCAGGAGACATATCAGCCTTAGATCAAACGCTCCGTTTTGATCGACAGCTTGCTTATTCGGCGCGCAGGGCGTTGACGGGATTCACCTGGGCGGCACGGCGCGACGGCAGGTAGCAGGCTATCCAGGCGATTGCAATCACTACTACGGTTGCCAGCGAGTATGTCCAGGGATCCATGGGGCTGACCTTGAACAGGATCGACGCCATAAAGCGCATGGTGGCAAAGGCAGCGCCCACACCGAAGACCGCACCGATGGCAGCCAGGAACAATCCCTGCCTGACAAACATCCCCGTGAGTGTATCGCGTTGAGCGCCAAGCGCCATGCGAATACCGATTTCGCGCGTACGCTGTGAAACCGCGTAGGAGATTACACCGTAGATGCCGACGATGCCCAGCAGCAGAGCCATGCTTCCGGCAACGCAGAGCATCACGAGTGTGAAGGAAGTACGTGCCATTGACTTGGTGAAGAGCTCCTGTACCGTCGCGGGCGTTGCCAGGGGCAGGTCCCCATTAATCGACCACACCGCCTGTTGCACCTGGCTCAGGAAAGCCGCCGAACCCGCGCGAGGCGAGCGAATGACAAACGACACGCTGCGCCGCACGTCTTCCGGCTGCCCTTCAAATTTGGCCAGGAACACCGGCCAATAGACGGTCGTGGGTGGCTTCTGGCTTACACCGTCGAAGTAGACATTCTTCGCGACGCCAATGACCTCGCGCCAGTCGTCCGTATTTCCCACGCGGATGTGTTTCCCCAGTGCATTTGCCGGCTCGCCCCAGTATTCGCGGGCAAGATTTTCAGACACCAGTGCAACCGGCCGCTTCTCGTAAGTTTCAGCCCAGGTCAGATCGCGGCCTGCAATCAGTGGGGTGCCCATTGTGGAGAAGTATCCGGGAGACACGTTGACGAAGCGCCGAATGGGCGGGACCTCACCATCGCGATACGTGTGGTCCTGCGCGTAGAGCACATCGTTCGAATTGTTTCCATCCATCGGGACGTGGCTCGAGAAAGCTACTGAGGAGACGTTGGGAATCGCGGCCAGTTTGCCGGCAATCGCCTGCTCCATATGAACCACGTTTGCCCTTTGTGTTTCAGGCACGGTCGTTTCAGGCACGTAGATTCGGAACTTCAGAAGCGTTGTGGGATCGGCAAATCCCGGAGACACATTCGCCAGCGCCTGGAATGTGCGGATCATCAGGCCGGAGCAAATCAGCAGGACAAGCGCGAGAGCCACTTGCACGACCACCAGCGCCTTGCGGGCGCGATGCCGTTCGCGGCTCTGGCTCAAAGCGCGTCCGCCTTCACGCAGACCGGTATTGATCTGCACGCCCGAGTACTTGATCACCGGAAGCAGGCCGATCACCATGCTGACAAAGAGCGCAGTTCCGGCGGCAAACAGCAGCACAGGAAAATCGATGCCGATCTCGTGAAGCCGCGGCAGACCTGTGGGAGCGGCCGCGACCAGCACGCGCAGTGCTCCAAAGGCCAGAGCCAGTCCAATTCCGCCGCCAGTGATTCCAAGAACGGCGCTCTCGAACAACAGCCCCATCGTGATATTGGCGCGTCCGGCGCCGAGGGCAGACCGCACTGCTAATTCCTGTCTGCGTCCTTCAACCCGCACCAGCAGCAGATTGGCAACATTGGCGCAGGCAACCAGCAGCACCACGACAATCGAGCCCATCAACACCCAGAGAACATTTCCAACATCTCCCACTACATCTTGTTTGAGTGTATGCAGATTTGTGCTGACCTTGACCTTTTCAAAGAGTTCCGCACTGAATCCGTCAGGCGGCGGAAAACTATGCGCTGCGATCGGCAGCAGACGATCGATGTCCGCATTGGCCTGCTTCAGAGTCACTCCGGGTTTCAGCCGGGCGATTCCGGTAAAGCTGAAGTTGCCGAGCTTCACCTTGCTGCGGTCCAGTTGCATGGGCAAAAACAGCGAGGCGTCGTAGTTGTCCATAAACTCAAAATTTCGAGGCAGCACGCCAATGATCTCGTGGTTAGTGCCACCAATATTGAGGGTGCGCCCGACGACGGAATCGCTTCCGCCGAATTTCTTCTGCCAATAGTTGTAGGAGAGAATGACGGTCTTGGGCGCGTCAGCGGTGTCGTCACGGTGGCTGAAAAGCCTTCCTAAAACCGGTCGTGCACCCACCATCGGCAGGGTTCCGTCGGTCACGTCCATTCCTGTTACGTGTTCCGGTTGTCCTACGCCGGTAATGGTGAGGGAATCTCCGTTGTACATGCCGACGTCTTCAAGGGTCCTGCTCTGCTCACGATCGATGAAGTAGAGATACGGCGCCATGTTCAGGTCGCCTTGAAAGCCGATTGCCGGGGCCGAATGCCAGATGCCGACGAGCCGATCCGCCTGCGGGTAAGGCAACGGTTTTAAAAGAACGCCCTCAACCACGCTGAAGACAATCGTGTTTGCGCCGATGCCGACCGCCAGCGTAATCAGAGTGATCGTTGTGAACAGGGGCGCCCGTGCGAGCCTCCTGAAAACTTGCTTGAGCTGATCGGTGAAGAATGCCATGACCGGCTACCTGACCTTTGGGGGATGTGCGGAATTCCGCACGTAGCCGCGACGAGCATGCGGCCGTAACCAAAGGTACGCCAAGACGAAGGGAAAAGTTCGCAGGCACCGCAAATGTAACGAAAGGGCAGATTGGCGGGACGAATCGGATCATCCCGCCTGATTGGTGTTACTTGATGCCGACGACCATGGAGTCGGGTCCGACGAGATGCTCGACTCGGGTTTCGCGGAATCCGGCTTCCTTCATCCAGCCCATGCAATCGGCGCCGGTATAGTCGAAGCCGCCTGGAGTTTCGATGAGCATGTTCAGGCTCATCATCAGACCCATTGCGTTGGTTCGCCTGTCGTCATCGATGATGGAGTCGTAGGCAATAAACGCGCCGCCTTCGGGGATGGCTTCGTATGCCTTGCGGATGAGCATCTTTTTCTCGTCGAGGTTCCAGTCGTGGAGGATATGTCCCATCAGGATGACGTCGACCTTGGGCAATGGATCGGCGAAGAAGCTGCCGGGCTTAAAACTGACACGCGAGGAGAGACCATTGTGCTCGACATACTCCTCAAAGATCGGCGCGACTTCAGGAAGGTCGAAGCCGGTACCGGTGATGTGAGGATTCTTCAATGCGACCTGCACGATGAGATCGCCCTGCGCCGTGCCGCAATCGGCCGCGGTCTTGTATTTGCTCCACGGAAACTTGCCCGCGATGGTCATGTTGGCGCCGTGGCTGATCCCGGTCATGGCGCGCAGAAAGCCCTTGAGCCGGGTGGGGTCGGCGTAGAGCGCGGAGAACGGCTCTACTTCTCCCGAGGCTTCATTCTGGTTTTCGCCGGTGCGGAGGGCCGTGGTGAGATGCCGCCAGTGATGGTAGAGACGTTTGTTGGCCATCTCAAGAATTCCACCCAGATATGACGGCTTGTGCTTGTCGAGGAAGAGGTCGCTCGAAGGCGTGTTGCGATAGTTGCCGTTCTCACGCTCAAGGAAACCAAGGGCGACGAGCGCATCGAGAAAATCGCGTGAGGAGCGAGGATGCAGGCCGAGGCGGCCGGTCAGGGACTGGAGGCTTTCCGGGCCCTTCGCGAGTTCGGTAAAGACTTCCATCTCAACGGCGCTAAGCAGAGTTTTCGAGGCCCAGAAAGCCAAGCCGGTTTGCAGGATGTGATCGGGCGAGGGTGCGGACGCAGTCATAGTATCTCTTTCGTTCGGAGAATCTCGATTCGCCCGTGAGAGTGGCCAGCCAGCATTGAACGGGGAACATCTGCTTGCGCAGGGAAGCTGGGCGATTGCGAGTGACACGAGTCTACATGAGGATGAGCTGGGCGGGGAACGGGCAGAATGGCTGCGGAAGCTTTTCTACGGGAGAGCTGCTCGCTGCATCTAAAATGACACTATGACTCCTGGAATTTCTACGCGAAAGCACGCGAAGACGCCTCCGCCGGGCGAAACAGGGCAAGAAGCCCTCTATCTGCGTTCTCTCAGCGAGCGCCAGGTTCCGGTTGCCGTAAAACTGCGTGGCGGCGAAATCGTCCGCGGTTGGATCGAGTACTTCGACGACGGTATGCTGCGCCTGACGCGCGAGGGCAAGCCGAATCTGTTCATCTACAAGCATCAGATCGAGACGATTACAGAGACGGCCAAGCGCCGTGGACTGCGGAACCGGGCCGGCGAGACATCAGCCCCGAAGGCCGGTCAGTGAGCGAGACTGCTGCCGGGTCTGCGGCGACACAGATGACCTGGACGCCGGTTGCCGCGGAGATTGCGCGCGAAGCAGGCGCGCGGTTGCGTGAATTTTTCGTTGAGGGCGTTGCCACGGAGTACAAGGGCGATGTGGACTTGGTGACCGTGGCCGATCGCACCGTGGAAAAGTTGATTCGAACGCGGCTCGGCGAAGCATTTCCTGAGTATGGAATGTACGGCGAAGAGGGCACGCGAGAGCGCATGGACGAGGAGTTTCGCTGGTACGTTGATCCGCTCGACGGAACGACCAATTTTGCTCACGGGTTTCCGCAATTCTGCGTCTCACTGGGACTCGAGCAACGTGGGGCCGGGCTGAAGCCGGATGAGGATGGAACGATTCTGGCGGGAGTGATCTACGACCCGATGCGGGACGAACTGTTTGAGGCCGAATTGGGACGTGGTGCGACGGTGAACGGCAAACTGTTGCACGTATCGAAGACGTCGCACCTGGCGGAGGCGCTGTTGGCGACCGGGTTTCCGAGTCGTAAGCGGCACCAGAATCCTAACATTCACTTCTACCACGAGTTCACACTGCGTTCACACGGGGTGCGCCGCGCGGGGTCGGCGGCTCTGGATCTCGCGTACGTGGCGGCGGGACGGCTGGAGGCTTTCTGGGAGTTCAACCTGAACCCCTGGGATACGGCAGCCGGGGTTCTGCTAGTGACGGAGGCGGGCGGGCGCGTGTCGGACTTTGCCGGCGGCCCGTTTCGCCTCGAGAGCAGCGAGGTGCTGGCGACGAATGGGCTGATTCACGATGAGATGGTCGGGATGTTCGTGGATCTCTTTGCCGGTCGCGGGCTCGCGCCGATTCCGAC
The DNA here is from genome assembly GCA_963838295.1 of uncultured Acidobacteriaceae bacterium. Taxonomy (GTDB): domain Bacteria; phylum Acidobacteriota; class Terriglobia; order Terriglobales; family Acidobacteriaceae; genus Telmatobacter. The sequence goes on along the minus strand of CAWIQS010000011.1, from coordinate 273,018 downwards.
GCCGGAAGAGTTTGCCGCGATGAGAGAACTGCGTGCCAAGGGGCTGGGGTAGGCTGGCGGTTTTGTTGCGATGGGCCGGTCTTGAGGGCTGAAGCTAAGACGATTCCCGCATGGCAAAACGGAGGTGGTCTGGGCGGCAGTCAGGCCGTGGGGGCGTGTGCTACTATCAGCGTCGAGACTTCAACTCTGTCGGAGAAATCAAGAAATGGCCTATGTAATCGCAGAACCCTGTATCGGCACCAAGGACACCGCCTGTGTGGACGCCTGTCCAGTCGATTGCATCCACCCCAAGAAGGACGAGGCCGATCACGGCGCGGCTGAGCAACTGTTTATCGATCCCGTCGAGTGCATTGATTGCGGCGCCTGCGTTCCGGCGTGCCCGGTATCGGCCATCTTCGCGCAAGACGATGTACCGGAGAAGTGGGCCCACTTTACGCAGAAGAACGCTGAGCATTTCGGCCGGTAGTCGAGTTTCAACGCAGATACGTTTGCGTGATGTCAAAACGCGTCCGCCGCGGCGGGCGCGTTTGTGCGTTTGTGCATCGTGAGGGACGATCGTGGCAGTCCTTACATCAGAAGCCGTGGTTTTGCGGACGTGGCCAGTACATGAGGCCGACCTCGTTGTGAGCTTTTTTACGCGCGACTACGGAAAGATGACCGGCGTGGCGAAGTCGGCGCTAAAGAGCCGCAAACGATTTGGCGGCGCGCTGGAGCCGATGACGGTGGCGAAGGCCTGGTTTGTAGAACGGCCGAAGCAGGAACTGATGCGGCTGGATCAACTGGAGATTGTGCGCTCGCCACTGTCGCTGCCGGTGGATGCGACGCGACTGACGGTGCTGAGTTTTTTTGCCGAGGTGTTGGAGCAGGCGCTTCCCGAGCACGATCCGCAGGAGACTGTGTTTCGACTGATCGTTTCAGTGCTGGAGCAGACGACGGTGGAGCAGGCGTGGATGCCGCTGACGTATTTCGCGTTGTGGATGACACGGCTGATGGGGTTGCTGCCGGACATTGCCCATTGCACGGCGTGCGGTGAAGTTCTGAAACCAGGTGAGATTAGCTTCAATGATTATGCCGATGGGCTGTTTTGTTGCGTGCACCGCGCTGGCAATGCGAGCGAGTTGTCGGCGGATTCGTGGCAGCTGGCGCTGAAGATGCTGCGGGCGCCGGTGGGGGCGTTCGCGGGCGAGGCGTGGCCGCGGAGACGCGGGCAGGATTTGCGGAGGTTTGCGATGCAGTCGCTGGAGCGGCATATGGAACGGAAGCTGAAATCAGGGGAGATGCTGGGGCGGCTATTAGGTTGAGCACGATGGTTCATGGTTTCCGCTCACGGACAAAAAGCGCGCATGAATGGGGCACCTATCGGGCCCCCAGGGTTTGTGCGGGTATGAGCGAAAGACAACTGCGGGTCCCTCGACTCCCGCTGGTCGCTCGGAATGACAGATCTAAACATTCAGTCAAACGTAGAGTTCAGCCGATGGATAATCTAGCCGACGAGATCGGCGGAGAGTTTCTCTTTTCTGGCGCGCTCGCCGGGGTCGATGATCTCGTTGAGCTGACCAGCGGCATATTGGGCGCGGAGATTCTTCTTGTCGAATTTTCCCACGCTGGTTTTCGGGACTTCGGCGATGAATGCCCAGCGCTCGGGTATCCACCACTTGGCAACGCGTGAGGCAAGATGAGCCTGCAGGATGGCGATGTCGATCGGCGCGCCATTTCTGGGCACGACGCAGGCGAGAGGCCGCTCGTCCCAGCGATCATCTGGAACGCCGATGACGGCGGCTTCGAGCACATCGGGGTGATCGATGAGCGCATTTTCAAGTTCGACCGATGAGATCCATTCGCCGCCGGACTTAATCACATCTTTCGATCGGTCGGTGATGCGTAGATAGCCGCCCTCGTTGAGCACGCCCACATCACCGGTGCGCAGCCAGCCATCGTGAAAGCGTTCCGGCGCCGGATTGCCGTAGTAGGCAGCGGTTACCCACGGACCGCGCACTTCAATTTCGCCGATCGACTCATCGTCCCAGGGTAGAACGGTGTCGCCATCGCAGAGCCGCATTTCAACGCCGGGGATGATGCGGCCCGTCCTGGTGGTGAAGTTGATCTCTTCGTCGGGAGGGCAGTGGCGAGGAGGACGCGCGGAGGCAGCCACAGGGCTGGTCTCCGTCAGTCCCCAGCCTTGAACGACCGGAACATTGAAGTGCTTCTTGAAACCTTCGGCGATGCTGCGCGGAAGGGCCGCTCCGCCGGAGAACAGAATGCGGAACATCGAGAGATCGAGTCGATTGGTGACGGCGTGGTGCAGCATTCCGGCAAGAATAGTGGGGATCGCAGCTGAGACCGTGGGGCGGCAGGTAGTGATGAAGCGGCAGAGCGGCTCGGGCTGGAGATATGGCCCGGGCATAAGGAAATCGCTGCCGGCAAGCCAGCCCGCGTAGGGCATGCCCCATGCGTTGGCGTGAAACATGGGGACAATACAGAGGGCGCGGTCGTTGATGCTAACGCCGATGCACCATGGCGCACAGATGGTGAGTGCGTGCAGGTAAATGGAGCGATGACTGTAGACCACGCCTTTTGGATCGCCGGTGGTGCCGGTGGTGTGGCACATGGCGGCGGCGGAGCGCTCATCGAGATCGGGCCACCTGAACTCCGGCTTCTCGACGGCGAGAAGTTCTTCGTAGTGGAGCAGATTATCGGGCAAGGCAGCCCCGTCACCCACGATAATGATGTGCTCGAGTGTGGTGAGCTTGTCGCGCACGCGCGCGATCGCCGGATAAAGCGACGCGTCGACAAGGATGATGCGATCTGCACCGTGATTAATAACGAAGGCGAGTTGTTCTGGAAAGAGGCGGATGTTCAGCGTGTGTACCACTGCTCCCATTGAGGAGATGGCGTAGTAGGCTTCGAGATGCTCTTGATGGTTCCAGCAGAATGTTCCGACGCGGTCACTGGGTTTGATGCCGAGCCGCTGAAGCGCATTGGCGAGGCGGCGCACGCGGTCGCCTACTTCGCGGAAGGTGGAGCGGCGTGCGTGATCGCCCATCCATGTGAGGACTTCGCTCTCGCTGTGGACCCGGACACCGTGCTCGAAGACTGAGCCGATGGTGAGTTGATAGTCAGACATCGTCGACAGCATCGGGAGCATGCGAAGGACCTCCTGAGAATGGGCGCGGCAATTCTACCGAATGCGTTGCCGCGCTTTCAAAACAAAACCGAGGGCAGGAAGGCCCCGGCCGGCTGATTGTAGAGTCCCATGGACATCAGCGTCATGGGCTCGACTACGCGCAAGCCGTTCGACAGACACCAGCGAAACAGTGCGGCGTTGCGGGAGGGAACGAGGATGCCGGGCCCGCCGAACGAGTCGACCGAACAGAGTAGAGCTTGCAGGTCCTGGTTCGATTCCGCTGTGGCGTGGCCGAAGAAGGCGAGATGCGATGCGTAGGCGGTGATGCAGCCACCGCGCTCCACAACCAAAGAGCCGCCTTCCTGGACGCCCTGTGCGAGGTCAGTGCCGCGATCGAATCCGTGCACGCGATGGGAGAGCGCATTGCATGCCGGCAGGTCTGCAACGGTCGCGGGGCGCACGGTGCACCCCGGGATCGAACGCTCGCGCGTTCGGCCTTGCATGACTTCAATCGGTTCGCGAACATCGAAGCCGAGTGAGGCGTAGAGCGAGAGAGAACGGTTGTGGAAGGCAGCCTGGACGAGACGGACACCGGCGGCTCCGCGCTGGCGAGACCGTTCGAGTTCGGCCTCCATCAGCTTGCGGCCCACTCCCTTGTTCTGCGTGTCCGGGTCGACGGTGATAGGACCGATGCCGTGGATGATCGACCGCTGGTCGAGGCAGTTGCTCCCCAGAATTTGGCCGTTGGATTCGGCCACGACGCAGTAAAAATCGGGAGCCGAGAAGCATGCGCTGATGATGCCAATGGCGACCTCGGGAACCGGGACGTCGCTGGGGAAGTTGTGGGCAGCGTTAATGGCGGAGAAGGCGCGATAGCAAATGTCGGCGCAGACGGGAATGTCTTGTGGAGTGGCGGGTCGAATCATTATGTCGGGCAAGGAAGTCGTGGGCATCGAAATGTCCTGAGCTGGGGTGGGAGGAAGTATAGCAGGACGAATGTGTTGCGAGGAAAACAGAAAGCAGCTTGAGAAGTTGTCCGGATCAGCCGTGAATTTCGAGGATGGAAGCGGTTGCCGGCTGCTCGGCAGGATGAGCAAGAGGTTTATTCTGCCGAGGCTGATCGAGGCCGGGATCGCTCTCTTCTGCCGAAGTCGATTCTTCGCGTGAAGGAGCCATACCAACTGCCTGATTCTTTCCGGCTTTCTTGGCGCGATAGAGGCCGCGATCTGCGTACTTTAATACGCCTTCGTAGCCAACGGCGCCTGCATCTTCCTCGATCCACGGAAATGCTGCCCAGCCAATGGAGCACGTCTGGTGCACCACTTCGTCGTCGCCGACGGAAAAGGGCTTTACTCGGAATGCATCGAGCACGCGCTCGGCAAGGATAGCGGCCTGGCTGCGATCGGTGAAGCGCGAAACCACCAGAAACTCCTCGCCGCCCCAGCGCACCAGCAGATCGGAGTTGCGGATAGCGGAACTGATGCGCCGTGAAGCCTCGATGAGCACGCGGTCGCCCGCATCGTGGCCATGATGGTCGTTCACTTTTTTGAAGTTGTCTAGATCGATGGCGTAGAAGATGAGATCGCGTTCCGTGACGTCGCCTTCTTCAGCGTAGGTGCGCAGACACTGGGCGACATCGCCGTGAATGGAACTCACGAGGAAGCGCCGGTTGCGAATTCCCGTCAACGGGTCGGTGGTGGAAGATTCTTCCAGTACCTGATTTGCCTGCTTCAACTCCTGGTGCAGCAGCTTCTGCTTCATGAAGACCAGGGCAGCCATGGCGAACATGGCCACGGCCGTCACCAGTACCCTGAAGTGCATGATCTCGAGCGATACCCCGTGTTCAAGCACAGCCGCGAGGACGATAACGGGAAGCGACAGGACGGCAAGAATCGCCAGGCGTTCCAACCACGAGCCGTATTTTTCGTGATCGCCAGTATCGCGGGAAAGCTGCAGTCCTCGGCCGCTTAAAGCAACAATGATGAAGACTGCGAAGGACGCTACGTAGAGAGGGTCGTACCAGCTTCCATTGAAATAAGTATTCAGTTCAATGGCGCGGTTCTCCAAACTGAAACTGAAATAGCTGAACAGCACGGCCACGAGATAGAAGGCGTAAAACCGTCTCCATGCTCCCGAGCTTCGCTTGAGAAGAACACACTGTACGACCAGAACAACCATGATCTCCACCATGTACAGGCGGTCGTAGTTGTTGTTGTATAGGTCGACATTGGGCGAGACGTATTGCCAGCAGATAACCAGATACACGTAAAAGAAGATCCACCACACCATCAGCAGCAGAAAGTCCAGGGTTCCCCGCCGTGCGCTGCGCTTGGACTGCTCGAGGTGGGGCTGGAGCAGGAAGCCTGCCAGCATGAGGACGCCGGGAAGAAACAGAAGCACATCGATGGCAAAGGGCGTGGGCACCGGCTTGCGCCAAACCAGGTCGTAGAGCATCCACCCGAACTGATCGGCCAACAACATGAACCAGCCGATCGATTGCATGATCCAGAAAGCCCGCAGGCGTCCACGGGTGGGGATGGCGTTTTTGGCGAAGACAACTGCGAGCGCGAGCAGGAGCAGCGCTAATGTGAAGTCACTGACGGCAGTGAGGGCATACCCGCGCGGGAGAAATAAAGACCCCAGAACCTGCGCCAAAGTCAGGATGACCGCCGTGCCTATCCAGAATCTCGTGCTCGTGCGCAAAGCGGGCTTCCCCTTGCCATTAATTCTAGAGAGCTTAGTGGCGTACCAACAGAGGCGGAACGTGGTAGCGGGGTGCGACTTTAGCACCAGTTTTTGAATTGCCGATTTGGTTGAATTACGGGATTTGGTTCGGAGGAGCGCCTTCGCGGCTCGCTGATCATGGGTCCTTGGAGAAGGGGATAGCGCGCGGTGACTGGTAGAATCGGGGCAAGTCCATTGAAAGAGATGACCGTATTGTGGCTTCTACATCGGTAGTGATTTCTCACAAAAAATCAGCGCTGACGTTTCAGGAACTGTTGTTTCGCCTGCAGGGGTTTTGGGCGGAGCGCGGATGCGTGCTGCAGCAACCATATGACGTGGAAGTGGGCGCGGGCACCATGGCGCCGGAGACGTTTTTGCGCGTGCTGGGACCCAAGCCGTATCGCGTAGGCTATGCGCAACCTTCTCGGCGGCCAGCGGATGGGCGCTACGGCGAGAACCCCAACCGGCTGTTCAAGCACACCCAGTTCCAGCTGATCCTGAAGCCGCCGCCGGTCAATGCGCAGGAACTGTATCTTCAATCACTTGAGGCGATTGGGATCAATCTTGCAAAGCATGACATCAAGTTTGAAGAAGACAACTGGGAATGGCCGGCGGGCGGTGCCTGGGGCGTGGGCTGGCAGGTCATGCTGGATGGACTTGAGATTACGCAGTTTACCTACTTCCAGCAATGTGGCGGGATGGATCTCGATCCGATCTGCGCGGAGCTGACGTACGGGCTCGAACGCATTACTCAGTTTCTGCAGGATGTGGACTCGATTTACGACATTGTGTGGGCCCGCGATCCGGAGAACGGCGCAGAGATGACGTATGGCGAAGTGCGGCTCGCGGAAGAGTTGCAGTTTTCGGTCTACAACTTTGAAGAAGCCGAGATTCCCAAGTTGTGGGAGCACTTCAGGCTGTATGAAGCCGAGGCGCACGACTTGCTGAAGCGTGCGAACGAGTTGATCGCGAGCGAGACAGCCAGTGTGGAAAAGAAGCGCTTTCCACTGCTGCCCACGTATGAGCTTGCGCTGAAGTGCTCGAACCTGTTCAACATTCTGGATGCGCGTGGCGCAATCAGCGTGACGGAGCGGGTAGGTGTGATTGGCAGGATTCGCGCGTTAGCGGTGGGTGTGGCTAAGGCGTATGCGTTGCAACAAACGGCGTGAGGTTCGTGCTTTCCCACCCATGCCACGATGAGGCTGTGTCATGGATGGGGCACCCGAGATTGTGGCTTGATAGCAGAGTTAGCCGCACTTCGCGCGTGTTCGCGGAGCTAGCGGAGTTAGCGAGAAAGAATCAATTGCATGTCTGACTTTTTACTGGAGATTGGGTTGGAAGAAGTTCCGGCCCGGATGATTGCGGGGGCCGAGGCAGAACTGGGTCGGCGCGTGCACGATCTGTTGTCGCGCGAGCGGCTGCTCGAAGACGGTGCCACGTTGAAGACCTACTCGACGCCGCGACGGCTGGCTGTGCTCGTCGAGGGACTGCGTGCGGCGCAGGCCGATGTGGAAGAAAAGCTGACCGGTCCTTCGTGGACAGTGGCCTTCAAGGAAGGGGCTCCGACAAAGGCTGCGGAAGCCTTCGCGAAGAAATCTGGCGTGGAAGTCAGCGCCCTTGAAAAGGTGACGACGGCGAAGGGCGAGTACGTCGGGGCAACGATCGCGCGCAAGGGAGTGGCCGCAGCGCAGGTGCTGGCTGCGGATTTGCCTAAGGAAGTGCTTGGGATCTACTGGGCGAAGAATATGTACTGGCGTGCGGGCAAGCCGGAGCGGTTTGTGCGGCCGGTGCGCTGGGTTGTGGCGATGCTCGATTCCACGGTGGTGCCGCTGGAGATTGCGGGGATCCACGCCACGAATGCCAGCCGCGGACATCGAATCTTACACGGCGATGCGCCTGTAGTGATTGGATCGGCGAAGGAGTATGCCGAAGCTCTGCGCGACGCGAGCGTCTTGGTCGATGTCGCCGAGCGCCGCCAGATGATTCGCAAGACACTCGACAAGGTAACGCGGACTGTTGCTGGTGCGCGGTGGCGCGAGGATGAGGGACTGGTCGAAACCGTGACGCACCTGACCGAGTGGCCGTCGGTAATTCTCGGCGACTTCGAAGCAGAGTACCTGGCGCTGCCCGAAGAGGTGCTGGTGACGGTGATGCGCGACCACCAGAAGTACTTCGCCGTTGAAGATGCGAATGGCAAGCTTGCTCCACATTTTCTCGCGGTGCTGAATACGAAGGCCGATGACGAAGGAAACGCCATCATCCGGCATGGCAATGCGCGAGTGCTCCGGGCGCGGTTCAAGGATGCGCGGTTCTTCTGGGATTTCGATCAGAAGGTTCCGCTGGCCGAGCGCGTGGAGAGCCTGAAGAACGTTACGTTCCAGAAGGAACTGGGGAGCTATCACTGGAAGACGGAAGAGAATTTGGAGTCGGCGAGCTGGTTGTCAGAGGCGGCGGCAAAAGCCGGTGCGAAGCTCGATAGAACCGCGCTCATGGAAGCGGTGCGGCTGGCGAAGACGGACCTTACAACCGAGTTGGTGAAGGAATTCACCGAGTTGCAGGGTATTGTTGGCGGGCTCTACGCGCGAGCGCAGGGATTGGGCGAGCGCGTGGCGCTGGCTATCTACGAACAGTACACACCGGCCTCGACCGACGATGACATTCCTGTTTCGGTGGAAGGGCAGCTGCTGGGTCTTGCCGATCGCATCCAGACGATCGCGGCGATGTTCGGAATTGGATTGCAGCCGACAGGTTCGAAGGATCCGTTTGCGCTGCGCCGTGCGGCAAATGCGATTGTAAAGATCCTGGCCGAGTCGGACCTGCCGCTGAAGCTCAGCGAGGTTGCGCACTCCGCGTTGACCGACGATGTGAAGGAGCGCGAGGTTCTAGCGTTTCTGCGCGAGCGGCTGCATTTTTATCTTAAAGACGTGCGCGGGTTTGCGTATGACGTGGTGAATGCGGTGCTGGCGGCCGACGCGGATGATGTGCGCGACGCGATGGCGCGGGCACAGGCGTTGACAGCGGCGCGGGCCTCGGCGGACTTTGAGGCGGTTTCGGCGGCGTTCAAGAGGATTAACAACATTCTGCGGCAAGCGGCGGAGAAGGGATTTGCCGTGGGATCGCCGGATAGCGTGGTGTTGTCGGCAGAGGCTGCGAAGCTGTACGACGCGGCGCGGGCGCTGGCTCCTGAAGTAGCGAAGCTGCGTCACGAGCGAGCGTATGGCGAGGCGCTGGCAAAGATTGCCACGCTGAGGCCAGTGGTGGATGCATTCTTCGACAAGGTGATGGTGCTCGATCCGGATGCTGCGGTACGCGGTGCGCATCTTGGCCTGATCGACGGTGTGCTGCGCGGGTTCTCAGGCATTGCGGACTTCTCGGAAATCGTGACGGGCTAGCTATTCGCTGCCATCCTCCAGCTTTCCCACTCATGACGCGATAGTGCGCGTCATGAGTGGGGCACCCGCGCGACTCAGTTCTTATCAATAACTGCCGAAGTTACTTTACAGAATAGAAAGCGCTGGCTCGGTGGAGGACGTTGTACTTGCTGTCGAGATCGAGCACGGTAATGGTGTGTGATCCGGGCGTAAGACTGAAGTACTCATTTACGTCGGCGCCTGCATAGCGGCCGAGTTTGATGCCGTTGTCCCAGACCTGGATCTGGCTGACAGCCACAGATTCATTTGCATGCGCTACAACGTGGACAGTGGTCATATCGAAGGTTTCGCCAGGAGTGGGCGATATGACCTGCACCCCGTCGACCAAGGACTCCACGTTGTACGTAATCGAGGATGAGCGAATCTCCCGGTACGAAGTATTTTGATCGAACACCGTGATTGTGTGCTCACCGGGCGCGAGGTTATAGGTCGCATCGATCGTAGTTCCATAGACTCCGAGCTTATTGCCGTTATCCCATACTTGTGTCTGACTCACGGTTTGGCTTTCAGAAGCGGCTGCCATCAAATGGACGGCTCCGACGATCGAAGATCCATTGCCCGGGGTTGAGATGACGATGCTGTTGGATGGAGTGTCAGAGGAAGTGCTCGTTGTGAAGAAGTCCGCCATGGGCGCGGCATTCTGGGCGGCGCCGGGACAGGGAGACAAGCCCATCGCGACACACGCAGTTTTGAGTACATTTTCACTGTGATAGGTGATGGTGGATTGGTAGCCGGCCTTCACGCGGGGGCCGATCACGAGGGTTGCGGTACGGCCGCCGCATCCACTCGTCACAGTGGCAGAGCAGCGGTTGTCGGTGGAAAGAGTGCCTTCATCCCAGACGATGAACAGGATGCCATCGCCACCGGGTGCGAATTCGGGCCGGGCGAGAATTGCCGGGACATTGTCTTGAAGCCATTGATCCGCGGACTGAAGACTGCCATTGTGAGCATCCTCATCTGAATTCGGAGTGACATAGGCATAGTTAACGGTCTTGCCATCTGCAAAATCCGTTGCCATCTGAGAATAGGGAACACTGTTTTTGTCCTGGCCTGTTCCCGGGCAGACATCGGAAAAGTCGAGCAGAGGATTATGACGACGATAGTAGGAATTATTCGTACCGCCGTAGAGTCCCTCAAATCCAGCATAGGGCAGGTTTTCCTGATAGGACCGCCAGGTGTAACCCTGTTTCAGGAGTTCGCGGACAACATTGTCTTCGGTATGCGCGCATGAAACTGTGTCATTGTTCAACTCAACCGGGGCTCCTGCAACAAGCCACATCAAGGCCGGAAGTGAACTGTGTTGATCGGAATAGAACTGTGTAGCTAATCCAGATTGGCGAATCAGCTGATTGTAGTAAGGCATTTGCGAATTGCCCACGACGGCTTCGTAGCTGTGATTCTCTTCGGTGATCATCCATACATGTGAGGATCGAGGCACGTTCTGAGCCTGGATGAAACCGGTGAAGAGCAGGAGGTAAAGCGCATAGACACAGAACGTTTTCGACCGCATATAAGAATGGCCCTCAGTCAGTTTTGGTTTGACTCAGGCATAGATATACAACCAAAGTTGTAGCCACAAATGAAGGATCGATGAATGCGAGGTGACCAAAATACCCCGATGATCAACGGATTTGGAAGGGTGCGTGCAGTGTCGCGACAACGAGAAAGCCGTTGAGTCGGCTGCGGAAGCCGCGACACCGGGGAGCAACCAGGTTGTTCGCCATGAGCGTTCGATCTCGATCAGCGCTGCTGCGGGGAGGACTGGTCTTATTTGCGGCGTGCGCCGACTACCACCAGACCTACGCCTGCGACCAGGGAAAGGGTGCTGAGAATCGGCGAAATCGGAAGTGTCTTCGTTTCTTTGTGTGAGACCTGCAAGGGACCCAGGTCGACATCTTTCTTTTCGTGGGTGAAACTGAATCCACCGAGAGCGAAGCCAACAATCCCGACGACAATCAACAAAATGCCCACAAGCGTGGCAGCTTTCATGGTTCCTCCATTAAGTATGATGCCGGCTACCTGAGAGTGACGGGCATCGGCATAACGAATTCCAGGGTTTAGCTACCGCGGCGGCGGAATGCGGACGGTGTTGGCCCGGCAGGAACGGATGGGGCCGCAGGCGATGGGATGGAGGGACTTGTCGAGGCAGACTTCGACAGCGGTGAGGAAGTTGTGGCCGCAGCTGATGGCGATACTTTCTGCCGCGAGTCCTGGATTCGAGCGTGTAAAGAGCGAGACGATTTCGTCCGGCGGCATCGAGGTCTGTGCAGTGAGTCCGGCAAGCGTTGGCGGAATGGTGATGGAGTGGTAGGCCGTGCGCGCGTTGCTGAAGAAGTCGTTCGCACTAAGGCCGGAGCAGGTGCCATGCGTGCTCCATTCGTGTTGGAGCAAACCTTGATCAGGATAGATGTCGCTGAAGGATGAAGGATCGCTCGGGCCCGGGGCATTCGAGCAATTCTCGGGATAGCTGCCGCTGGTGTTCTGTGGCCAGAGGCCGTGCAGGACGAAGGTGGAGTGCGATGCACACTCAGGCGCATCGGAATGCGAGTAGCAGAACTCCGGCGACCAGGAAAGGTTGAGCAGGTAGTAGTCGAAGCCGGAGCCGGTCGCCACGTGCGGCTTGGCACGGTCGTAGGCTGACGACGCGCTGGGAACAGCCGACGCGGGATTGGGACTGGACTTGCAGGCGCTGAGGAGAAGAAGCGCGATGGCGGTGAAGTAGGTCGCATGCTTCATGCAGCGCAGGATAGCAGGTGGAGGGAAGTGCTTGCGAAAAGCAGATCCTTCGCTCCGCTCATCCCACAACCGACGTGTTGTCGTCTGTGGGGTAAGCGGCTCTGCTCAGGATGACACCTTAGAAACTAACAAAGCTGCATTTGGCGATTATCGAAGCCGCAATTGTTTTAGCGCAGCACGGCGTGCGGCGACTGTACCGCTGATAGTTCGTTGAACACCTGGTCAGGCAGCTTCAAACCTGCCGCTGCGATGTTCTCTTCGACGTGTGCAACTGAGGACGTGCCTGGGATCGGCAGCGTTGCTTTGGAGCGGCGAAGCAGCCACGCAAGCGCGACCTGCAACGGGGTCGCGCCCAGTTCGCTCGCGACGCGATTAAGCAGATCGTTTGCTTGTCGATTTTGACCTAGAGGAGCCCAGGGAATAAAGGCGATGCCGTTCTTTTCGCAATGATCGAGCAGAAAATCCCACTCGCGGTCGGCGAAGCTATAGCGGTTCTGCACAGAGACGATGGGGACGATTTTGCGGGCGCGCTCGAGGTGTTCGAGGGTCACGTTGGAGAGTGCGACATGCTGAATTTTGCCGGCCTCGCGCAGGTGTGCCAGCGTTTCCATCGACGCGTCGAACGAGACGGCAGGATCGGGAATGTGCAGCTGGTAAACGGCGATCCGCTCGAGCCGGAGACGCTTGAGGCTGCCTTCAACGGCCTCTTGAAGATGCTTCGGGCTGGCGTTGTGGATCCACTGTCCGGGGCCGACGCGCTCCCATCCGCCCTTGGTGGCGATTACCAGCCCACTGGGATAAGGTACGAGGGCTTCTGCGATCAATTCTTCGGAAACATTGGGACCGTAGGAGTCAGCGGTGTCGATGAAGTTGACTCCAAGTTCAACGGCGCGGCGCAGCGTGGCAATTGCGCCGGCGTGGTCGGCGGGCGGTCCCCAAATGCCCTTGCCGGTGATGCGCATGGCGCCATAGCCGAGGCGGTTAACCGTGAGATCGCTGAGTGCGATGGTTCCGGCGGCAGCAGCGGAGACGGCTTGAGAGGCTGTAGGCATGAATAAAAACTCCTTCGCTCTTATAGGATGTGCGCTCCTGCGCTGCGGTCGCAAGAGGTATCCGGCGGATTTGGAGAGAATCGAGTGGGGATGGCTCGCGTCTACAATCAATAGAGATGGCGGACACCCTGTATCTGAGTTTGTGGTACCCGAATCTGCGCCTCGCCGGGCTGGCAGACAAGCTGACTGCAGTGCTTGGAGCATTTGCCGGGCACGGCGGCGAGGCGCGCGTCTATTCCGCGACTGTGTGGCCGGTGAGCTGGAGCGAATCCCCGGTGTTTCAAAAGGTATTTGGACGCGGAGAACGCGGGCTTGAGCCGCGGCAGGCCGTGGAAGATGCCCTGGAACTGCTGCACGAAGACTATGCCTACGAGTTTCAGATCGGCTGGAGTTTGTGGGAAGCGGAACCCGGTAATGGTGATCTGGAGACGCGCTGGGCACGGGATCCGCGTTTGGTGAGCGTGACCGGATATGGGCCTCTCTTTGACGAAGGCGCCTACGAACAGGATGGGCACATCCGCATTAACTTCGGCAGTGATGCAGTTTTTCTCGACGAGGAAATCGAACTCGATACCACCGCGGCGCGCCATGTGGAAGAGAACGTGCGGCAGCTGGTGGAGCTGACAACGGCGGCGGAGAAAGACTCGGGTGCGACTGCACGCCTGCTGTGGAGCGAGTTGGGAGAAAGCCTGGCGCAGCGGCTCGCCGCGCGCCTTGGTATGACGAACTAAGATGCGCTTCACGATCGAGCGACTGCGTACGTTGGTGTTGCTGGCCGGGGTGTTGCTGGTGATCGCGCTGGGCGTGTTCCTGGGAACCGCGCGGTTTCGAAATCGCTTTATTCGCAAAGACCTGCCGCAAAAACTTGGACTGAATATTCAAGAAGAGGCGAACGGCCTGGTTGTTACGCACGAAGTGCGGGGACACTTGCTTTACAGGATCCGCGCCTCAAAGCAGGTTCAGTTGAAACGGGGCGGGAAAGTATTTCTGCAATTGCACGAAGTGAATATCGAACTCTACGCCGAAGATGGCAGCCGCGTGGACCGCATTGCGGGCGATGAGTTCGAATATGACCCGGACAGTGGAATTGCAAAGGCCGTAGGCCCGGTGGAGATCACGCTGATGAAGCCCACCGTGGCTCCAGCGATCGCCCCTAAGGCCACCACAAATCAGGCGATGACCCAAAAACAGAAGAATAGTTCGCTGGCTTCGGCGGCACATACCGCTGCCAGCGGGGAAATACAGGTGAAGACCAGCGGACTTATCTTTGACCGCAATAGCGGGCAGGCTTCCACCGTCGAGAAGGTAGCGTTCACGCTGACGGCAGGCAGCGGCAGCGCCATGGGCGCGAATTACGACTCGCACGAAGGCCTGCTGGCGCTCGACCACGCTGTGCAATTGCGTATTGAGCGCGGCTCTGATCCCGTTGATTTGTCCGCGCAACATGCAGTCTTTCATCGTGACAACCAGGTATGCGAGCTTCAAGCTGCGCAGGTGCGCTATCGCAAAGATGTTTCCAGCGCCGCAGAGGCCGAAGTTAACTTCAGAGATGATGGTTCAGCTGAGTATCTTCAAGCGAACAAGGGGTTTCAGCTTGAGACAGCGACGGGCGGGCGGCTGGTGGCGCCCACAGGAACGCTCGCATTTGACGAGCATAGCCAGCCGCTGCGCGGGCACCTGCAAGACGGTGTCACCATTGACTCCAACAACAATGGCCGCAAGATGCACGGAACTTCGCCAACCATGGATCTGGCCTTCGCATCGCAGGGAGTGCTGCGCAGCGTACACCTCGAGCGCGGCGTTCAGATCGCAAGCGACGATGAGACATCATCCGTGCGGGGACCGCTGCATTCACACCGGGAATGGACTTCGCCGGTGGCGGATATCGCATTCAGAAACGCAGGCAAGGGCAAGGTTGAACCGGCGACAATTCACGGGACCGGAGGCGTCTCAGTAAGAGCAACGAGCCGGCGCGGAAATGAGCCCCCGATTCCCGAAAAGCTGACTGCGGATGATGTCATCGGAGAATTCGGCGCCAACGGAGCGCTGAAAAAGCTGATTGGGCGCGGCCACACGGCCATCGCGGAGACCACGGCGAGCGGAACGCAGGAGACGATGAGCGGCGACGCGCTTGAGGCTCACCTGGCCGCAGCAGCGAACGCACAACAGGGCACCCGCATCGCGACGGGTGGGGAGATGCAGATCGAAACGGCCACGGTGAACGGGCATGTGGTGCTGACTGAGCAGCCGCCCGCGAAAGCAGGCATTGAACAGGCGGCCATGCGTGCCACTGCCGGACGCGCGAACTACGACAATGCCGGGCAATGGTTGCACCTGACCGAAAGCCCGGGCGTGACGGATGGAGGGCTGGAACTGACGTCAGAAAAACTGAATGTGTCGCAGGAGTCCGGCGATGCCTTCGCGCAGGGGAACGTCAAGGCAACATGGACAGGTGACGCTTCCAGAACCAGGAGGGACAACAAAAGCGGCGGTAGCGTGAATGCGAACTTCGGCGCGCAGGGCCCGACGCACGTTATCGCCGAGAACGCGGAACTGCAGCATTCGACCGGCACCGCGACCTTCAGCGGCAAAGTGCGCCTGTGGCAGCAGGGCAATTCTGTGACTGCCCCGGTGATTGTGCTCGATCGAAGCAAGCAGACCCTGGTGGCGCAGACGACAAGCACGAAGAGCCCGGTTCAGGTGGTCATGGTGAGTGCGACAACCGCAGTTCCGGGAGCGGGGGATTCGCAAAAGCAGAAAGCGCCGTCGGTGATTAGCGTACGCGGAGGCGACCTCAAATATTCGAGCGCTGAGCGCAAGGCTGTGATGCGCGCTGGCGTTGCCGGAAGAGTCGTATCGAGCACCGCGGATGAAGCCACGTTTTCGAATGAAGTGGAACTTACGCTGCTGCCGCCGGGAAATCATGCGGGCAAGGACGGCGCGGCGGCGCAGGTTGACCGGATGATCTCGACGGGCCACGTGGAGATTTCGTCCGGGGACCGTCGCGGAACCGGCGAACGACTCGTCTATACAAACGACACTGGCTACTATGTATTGACCGGGACCGCAGAGGCACCGCCGAAGTTGACGGATCCAACGCACGGGACGGTGACCGGGCAGGCTTTGATTTTCAATAGTCGCGATGATAGCGTCAGTATCGAAGGCGATGGACGCAAGACCACGACGGTAACGACGGCACCAAAGTAGTTGGGGCGTTTTTGACAACGCTCGAGAGCTAGATGGAAACACTGATCGCTGAGGGAATTGGAAAGAGCTACAAGGGCCGCCAAGTGGTGCGCGGAGTGAACCTGAGGATCTCGCGCGGCGAGGTCGTTGGGCTGCTGGGGCCGAATGGCGCCGGCAAAACGACGAGTTTCTACATGATCGTCGGTCTGGTGGTTCCCGAAACCGGGCGCATCATGGTCGACGACAAAGATATTACGCGGGTGCCGATGTACCTGCGGGCCCGCAACTTCGGCATCAGCTATCTGCCCCAGGAGCCATCGGTTTTTCGCAAGCTTACCGTGGAGGAAAACATCCTTGCCGTGCTCGAAGCCCAGGCGCTCGACACGCGGGAACGCAAGTCGCGGGCTGAGCGCCTGATTGCCCAGTTGAATCTCGGGCATATTCGTGGCACCAAAGGATATGCACTGTCGGGCGGCGAGCGGCGACGGGTTGAGATCGCCCGGTCGCTGTGCATTCAACCGAATTTCATTCTGCTCGACGAACCCTTCAGCGGCATCGACCCCATTGCGGTGCTGGAATTGCAGAAGATCATTTTCGACCTCAAAGCGGCCGGGATCGGGATCCTGATTACCGACCACAATGTCCGGGAGACATTGAGCGTGACCGACCGCGCCTATATCATTGCGGAAGGCCGGATCTTCCGCGCCGGTACGCCGCACGAGTTGGGGAACGATGTCGAGGTTCGCCGCATCTACCTGGGTGAGGGATTCTCGTTGAATTGACAGGATTTCTGTGCCAAGTTCAGGAATTCTACTGGGGCTGAATCATCGCTCCGGGGCCTGAGCCCGGGGGTAGCGTGCATCGCGCCCGCCACCCGATTACACTTACTCCAAGTCCTATTGGGAATCGAGTCCCTTGTATGGCGCTGTTACAACCTAGATTGAACCTGAAGGTGTCGCAACGCCAGGTCCTTACACCGGGCCTGATGCAGATGGTGAGCGTACTTGCGCTCAACAAGCTGGAACTCAAGGAAATGATCGATGCCGAGATGGTGGAAAACCCCGTCCTGGAGGAGATCGATGAGACGGTTCCGATGCTGGACGAGGTGGCCAGCAAGCAGGAGCACGATCTGCAGCCGCCGGAGCGGCTCGACGTAGGGACGACGGAGCCGGCGGCAGAACCCAAGGATCCCTTCAACGAGATCGATTTCGGTTCATATTTCCAGGACTACCTCGATCCGGGGTACCGCACCCAGCCGGAATATGAAGATAGTGAAAAGCCCTCGTTCGAGAACTTCCTTTCGCAGCCAACCACCCTGTCGGATCATCTGGCGTGGCAACTGGGGGCATTGACGCTCGAGCCGAAGCTGGCTCTCGCGGCCGAGTTCATTATCGGCAACCTTGACGAGGACGGCTATCTGACCGTCAGCCACGAGGAATTGATCGACGCGTTTGCGCAATTTCCTGAAAACGAGGGACAGCCGCGGGAAGCCGTGCAAGAGCAGTTCAAGCGAGGCATCGACCTCGTGCAGCACCTCGATCCAGCCGGGGTTGGTTCGTCTGATTTGCGCGAATGCCTTCTGACCCAGATTGCCGCCCAGCAAGCTGAACTGAGCAAGGTCTATGCGCATCACGGTGAAAACGGGGAAGAAGATCCTCACCGCAGCTTCAAAGTGGAGGCTGAGACAAAGCTCGAAGAGCGACGCCGCTCGATGGAAGTGGCCGCGCAGATTGTGCACGATCACCTTCAGCTGCTGCAGAAGCGCGATGTGAAGGATCTGGCGAAGGCGCTACATGTGACGCCCGAAGAGGCCCATGCGGGCGTGGAGTTCATCCGCACCCTGGAACCGCGCCCTGGACGGCTCTACAACCGCGAACAGACGCGCCTGATCGAGCCCGACGTGGTGTTCACCAAGCGCGGGGGCGAGTGGGTAGTCTCAATGAACGAAGAAGACCTGCCCAGCCTGCGTTTGAGCGCGCGCTACCGGCGCATGCTGGTGGCTGAGGGCACCGAGAAGGAAGTCAAGGAATACGTGAAAGAGCGCTTCCGTTCGGCGATGCAGCTTATGCGCAACATTGCGCAGCGCAAGAGCACGATTCTGCGAACCTGCGAGGTGATTGTCCGGAGGCAGCAGGATTTCCTCGACCAGGGAATCGAAGCGCTAAGGCCGATGATGATCAAGGAAGTGGCCGAGGAGATCGGTGTCCATCCGTCGACGGTAAGCAGGGCTGTGGCCAACAAGTACGCTCATACGCCCCAGGGCGTGATCGAATTGCGCTTCTTCTTCTCAGAGGGCTCGAATGGGCCGGAAGGCGCCGATACTCCCCTGCTGCTGCTGAAGCGCAAGGTGCGCAAGCTGATTGACGATGAAGATCCGCGCCACCCAATGACGGACGACCAGCTCGCCGCCCAGTTGCAGGCCCAGGGCATCCAGCTGACCCGGCGTACGGTGGCAAAGTACCGCGAAGATATGAATATCCCCTCCACGCACCAGCGCAGGCAACGCGACGCCTAAGCTCAAACGCTGGTTACTGTTGCAATAGCCTTCCCATGGGTCGTATTCTCACAGCACCCGTTAGTTGCGCTCCCCCCTTGGATTGCCGGTCGTCCTTGTTTGCGTTTGTGCAAGAGCGCTCAAACTGAGTGTTGAGGTCGGCCTGTGCCTGTGTTGAAGACAAGCTTCTCTGAGGGCGATCTCATTGCCGGCAATTACCGGGTGCTTTCGATTGCCGGATCGGGTGGCATGGGGGTTGTGTATCGCGCCCGCGATCAGCGCCTCGAACGCACCGTTGCGTTGAAGTTTCTTCCTCCGGAGCTGAACGCCAGCGATCGCGAAAAGGATCGGTTCCTGCGCGAAGCGCGCACCGCGTCATCACTCGATCATCCCAACATCGGCGTCATCCACGGTATCGAGGAAACCGAGGACGGCCTCACATTTATCGTGATGGCCTTCTACGAAGGCTCGTCGCTGGCGCAGCGCATCCGGAAGGGCCCGTTCAAGGTACGCGAAGCCATGGGCGTCGCGCAACAGATGGCGCAGGGACTGGGCGAGGCCCACGCTCACGGCATTATCCATCGCGACGTGAAGCCCTCGAACGTGATGCTGACGGCTTCCGGCCTGGTCAAAATTGTGGACTTTGGCCTGGCGCGCGCCATGACCGAACAGACGGCTTCGCAGACCGGTGTGACGGGAACGGTGCGCTACATGTCGCCTGAACAGGCGATGGACCGGGCCGTCGACCAGCGCTGCGATATCTGGGCCCTGGGAGTGGTATTTGGCGAGATGCTGACCGGCAACACGCCTTTTCATGCCGAAAGCATCACCGCCATGCTGTACTCGATTCTGAACGAACCTCCGAAAGGGCTGGATGGGGTACATCCGGCGTTGCAGCCAATCCTGTATCGTGCCCTGGCCAAGGATCCTGAGCGGCGATACGAATCGTGTGCGGAGTTCCTGGCGGACTTGAATGCGGCCGAAAAGCAAATTCCAGCCGACGAGGCGGACGCAGACGCGACGCAGAAGCTGCCTTCGACCGCGCGCGGCAACCGCACCAGCGCGCATACGAAGCGGTTGATCGAAGAGGCTTCGCGCGGGGCTTGGGGGCCGACTGCAAAAAAGAGTTCCGCGCTAACCAACTGGCTGCTTGGCGCTCTGGTCGTTTTGCTGGCCGTTGGCGCTGCCCTCGGATTCATCGGGCCTCTGCGCGAAAAGTTGGTTGCCCTGGTTACCGGCGCGCCGGCTGAGAAACACGTGGCGGTGCTCCCATTCGACAACATCGGCAGCAACCCTGAGAACGCCGCACTAGCCGACGGATTGATGGATTCGCTGGCGGGACGCTTGTCGAACCTGGATGTCGGAAACCAGTCGCTGTGGGTAGTGCCGAACAGCGAGGTGCGACGGCGGAATATCAACGATCCGGGAGACGCGCTTAAGGTATTGGGCGCGAACCTCGTGGTGAAAGGCTCGGTGGAGCGCGATGGCAACGATATCCGGCTGACGGTGAATTTGATCGATACGAAGAATTTGCGGCAAGTGGGGTCAGCGATGCTGGAGGACCCGGCAGGAGATTTGTCTACGCTGGAGGATGAAGCTGTATCGCGGCTGGCCAAGCTGATGAGGATCTCGGTTTCGGCAGACATGTTGCGCAATACGGGAGGGTCGCTGAACCCGGCGGCGTATGAAGATTACCTGACAGCATTGGGTTATACGCAGCGATATGACAAACCGGGGAATCTTGACCTGGGGATCGCTGAGCTTCAGAAAGCAATCCAGACCGATCCAGGATTTGCGCTTGGTTATGCGCAGCTGGGCGAGGCATACCGGCTGAAGTACATCGTGGAGCAGAACGCACATTGGCTCGACGAGGCACAGGCGTATTGCCAGAAAGCATCGGAGTTGGACAATCGGGTGCCGGCGACGTTTGTGACGCTGGCGCGCATTCACGATGCGCTGGGTAAACATGATCTGGCGCTGCAGGAATTCCAACACGCACTGCAACTGGATCCCAAAGATGCCGCGGCGCTGGATGGATTGGCGCGCTCCTATGAAACATCGGGTCGAATCGCGGATGCCGAAAAGACATTCCAGGAAGCCGCGGCATTGAGGCCGGATGAGTGGTTTGGATACAACGAATTGGGAGCCTTCTATGATCGACAAGGCAAGTACCCGCAGGCGATCGCGGCATATCAGCAGGCGATTCAAATTACACCCGATAACGCTGAGGTGTACTCGAACCTTGGCGGCGTTTATGTGGATGAAGGCGGCGCGAAGGCGATGCCCTTGGCTGAGCAGGCCTTGAAGAAATCAATTGCGCTCAGTCCCGGGTATCCTGCGTATGTCAATCTCGGAATGCTATTCATACAGGAGCGGCGTTATCTCGAAGGCGCGGAGGCTATCGAACAGGGTCTGAAAATCAATGGTAATGACTACATGGCATGGAACGACCTGATGATTGCCTATGAAGGTGCGAAGCAGACAGACAAGGCGGCGGCCGCGCGGCGAAAGGCGGAGGAACTTGCCGAGAAGGTTGTACAACTGAAGCCGCGGGATGCGGTTGCTCAATCGATGCTGGCAGATCTGTACGCCGCCGACAAGATGAACGATAAGGCGCTGCTCCGCATCAGGACGTCGCTGGCGCTTGCGCCGGACGATCCAAATGTACTCTCAAATATTGGGGAGGCTTACGAATACATGGGGGACCGAGAGCAAGCGTTGACGTACGTTGAAAAATCCATTGCCAAGGGATACGCGCTCGAGGACATTCGCAATGCACCGGGCCTGCAGGGATTGATTGCAGATTCGCGATTCAAGCCGGCAGGCAAATAGCCAAAGCAAGCCCAGGGCCTGCAATTCGTGGGAGCAGGATAGTGCTGTGCAACGTCAGAAAATCAGGGGGTCAAAAAACCGAATGCCAAGAAGTACAAAAACACTCACGATTCCCAATAACGGCGGCAATCTCAAGTTGAATAAGAACCAGGATCAACTCCAGATTCACGTAACCCAGCAGTGCCAGTGGTGCTATGACGATGAGGATGACGTATTTCCTAATTTTCTTCCCGCCGGACAGGTCGAACCTGGCACTTATCCCGGTAACGACGAATACTACATTCCTGAGGGCGACGGGCAGGTCAGTTATGGCTGCCCGCTGACCGGCGAGTGCAATCCCGACGGAGACTGGGACACTGGCCACACGATCACCGTATCGGGTTGAGTCAAGAAACCGCCCCGATTTCCCCCATCGGGGCTCGGGTTGCTGTTTCCCGAAGCAGATACCTTCAAGTCGACGCGACCATCAGGGAGTCGGCGACACAACTCAAGCTTCAACGGGACAATACCTGGGAATCGCGCTACTTTCCGGTATAGCGAATATCCAGAAGCGTCCAGTCATCCTGGGCTTCGCTCGAGGCCTGGTACCGCGCGAGATGTTCGACCAGTGCTTCAAGACTAGGCAGGTATGCAAGACTAGCAAGGCCCTCGATCCCGAACTGCTGGCCTCTCTTGTCTTCGACCTCCGTGATGCCATCGGTGGTCAACAGGATGCGGTCGCCGGGTTGCAGGGTGAACTGCGTCGATTCGTAATTGGCTTCGGCGATGATCCCCACAATCAGGTTCCCCTCTTCCAGGTAGCGCGTTTCCGTCGGAGTGATCAGCAGCGGCGGAATGTGACCGCAATTCATGTACTCGACGCAACCGTTGGGGAACAATTTCAGCACGATCATGGTGGCATACTTGCCCACCTGCCGCGTGCAGAGGAAGCGATTCACCAGGTCGGCAATCCCAGGCAGCGTCTGGCCAGTCAGCAACAGGGCATGAATAATGCCCTGCAGCGTTGCGGCGACTATCGACGCTGGAACTCCCTTTCCGGACACATCGGCAATGACCAGGCAGACGCTGTCATCGAGCACGATGGCGTCGTAGAAATCTCCGCCGATCGCATAGCAGGGAAGGCTGCGTGCGCGGAGCTCGGCAAAGTCGAGCCGCGGCATCGCAATCGACATCAGCCCTGAATGGATCGACGCGGCGACGGCAAGTTCTTCTGCGGCCTGGCGAGCTCTTTGTTCGGTTTTGGCCAGCAGTGCGTTGTGCAGCAGCGTTGAAGCCTCGTTGGCAAGCGTGTCGAGCACCTGGTGGTCGATCTCGCTCAGGCTGCCCGCTCCGACCTGGCTGTCGAGATAAAGCACGCCCAGCAGGCGATTGGGCTCGGCGGGCGAAATATGTTTGCGCAGGGGAATGCAATAAATGCTGCGGATGGAGTTGGCCAGCACGCTTGCCCAGCCTGAAGCACTGTCATCAGCGAGCGTGTCGCTGAGAAAGAACTTCGAGTCACTTTCAACAGCTTTCTGCATGGCCCGGCGCGAGACTGACGAATCCTCTTCGACCGTGCTTCCATCGGATCGCAGACCCAGGGCCAAACGCATTTCTTCGCCTTCGAGCAGGAACACAAAACCGCGCTCAACCCCAGTCAGCTGCAGCGAAAGCTGCAGAAGCACGTGAAAGACATCCGTGATAGCGCCACCCGCATTGAGCTGGCGCGCCGCATTCAACAGAAAATTGAGCTTCTCGATCTCGCGGGCGGGCTGAGGAATGTTCTTGTCGGTCGGCGCGAAGACTGAGAGTGCGGAAAGCAGATCGGTGGCAAGGCTGGAACCACCGTCTACGATGCCTGCAGCGTGCAGAAACCGAAACGTGGCAGCGTTAAGGGAACCGAATTGAAGACTGTCGCCGGATTTGAGCGAGGATCGCTCAACTCGCTGTCCGTTCAGATATGTACCGTGGGAACTGTTCTGATCGACCAGTTCAAAGTGGCCATTCAGCCGGCTGATCATCGCATGGCGGCGGGAAACATATGCCTCTTTCAGGACGAGATCCTGATCGGGAGCTCGGCCGATGCTGGTGCAGTCGGAAGCGAGCGTGAAAAAGTGCTCGCCATCCATATCGGCGTACTTCAAAGTTGGCACTGTGGTCGGAGGGGCCATCGTGCACATTCTATTCTGCTCGTACCGCAAATCGCGAAGTCATTTTTGCGTGTGGTCAACGGAATGCGCGATCTTCCGGCATGCGTAACCGCAAATCGACTTGATGCGCGGTTCGGCTCATTCTTCCAATTCGGCACTCGCCGGTCGAGCATTCCAGACCGGGGCCTCGCCTGCCGGCCATCCGGAATCGTAGAATCCTTGAACGAGCAGATTGCGCGCATTTTCGCGCCGCGGCGAAATGCTATACAATCCGAGTCTCTCCGGAAGCCTCGCTGGCCCGGAGAGGGAAGAGCGGAGGCTGACCATGGAAGTGGAGTTCACCGCAAGGCAAGTTAGCATTCCCAAATCCGTGCGTTCTCAGGCAGAAGAAGGTTTGGAACGTGTCGGCAGAATCCTGGGCAAGACCGCGCGCGCCAGCATCACCTTTCGCGCGCAGCGGCATCTGCAGATCGCAGAGTTAACCATCAAGGCAAGAGTTCAGACCATTGAGGCGGCGGGCAAAGCCGATACGATTGAGGCGGCGTTGCGCATCGCCATCCAGCACGCCGAAAACCAGGCGCTGCGCTATCGTGATCGCCAGTTTGAGCGCAAACGCCTGCCCAAGCTCGACAAGGTGCTGACGGCGCCACCTGTGACCCACGCGAAGCGCGGCGCGCAGCCGGAGGGGCTGGCCGAAAACGGCAAGCTGACCCGCGCTAAAGTAAGGACAGCCATCGCCGTGCACTCGTTCCCGGTTAGCTCCACCCTGGTCGAACCGCATATTCTCACCAGCGGAGAGGCCATCGCGGTGAAACCAATGACCATTGAGGAAGCGGTGAAAGACGCCGAGTTTCGCGACCGCGATTTGTTGATTTTTCGCAATCGTATCGGCGAATTGTTCGTGCTGCATCGCCGGCGCGACGGACAGATGGAGTTGGTCGAAGTTCCCTGATGAAGGGTGTGTAACCTTCGTGTAACAAGCCGGAAATCGACAGATTGAAGTGCGCGCCAAAGGGTGTAGGATGAGCGCATGGTTCCTCCTCATCCGACCTCCGGAAAGCGTCGTTCGAAGGAACGGGGAAGAGCAGCGAAAACCGCTAAGAAGGAATTAGTGATCCTGACCGGAATCTCCGGTGCAGGCAAAGCTTCTGCGCTCAAAACCTTCGAGGACCTTGGCTATCAGGCGGTGGACAATCTGCCTCTGGAACTGATGCCGGAGTTTGCCGGCCTGGTGGAAAAATCCAAAGACATTGATCGTGCCGCGATTGTGGTAGACGTGCGCGAAGGACAGGCGTTCGATCGGCTGCCCGAGATCATCAAGCGGGTAAAGCTGGTGCTGCCCACGCGAGTGGTCTTTCTCGATGCGCAGGATCCGGTGCTGGTGCGCCGCTACTCCGAGACCCGCAGACCCCATCCGCTGCGGCGCTCCGAGACCGTTTCGCGTTCCATCGTGGAAGAGCGTCAGATGCTCGATTCCATTCGCAACGTTGCCGATACCCTGATCGACACGTCACGGTTCAACGTGCATGAACTGCGCGCGGAGATTCAAAAGCGATTCGGCCATGAGAATCAGAGCCAGACCATGCTGGTCTCTTGCCTCAGCTTCGGATTCAAAAACGGCGTGCCCCTGGATGCAGACCTTGTGTTCGACGTGCGTTTCCTTCCCAATCCGCACTTTGTCCCGGAATTCCGCGACAAGACTGGTCTCGATCCGAAGGTTTCCGCTTATGTCACTGGCTTTCCGCAAACCGGGGAGTTCCTTGCGAAGGTCACCGACATGATGCTCTTCCTGATGCCGCACTACGTGAAGGAGGGGAAGAGCTACCTGACGGTTGCGTTTGGGTGCACGGGCGGGCAACACCGCAGCGTCATGATGGCCGAGGAGATGACCAGGCGGCTGACGAAGGCCGGATACCAGGTCAAGGCTGTTCACCGCGACATGCCGCAGCTGAGTCATCGCGCCGCTGCTGGCAGCTGATCAAGCCAACTCGACAGCGCGGAGCGGAATTGCTCCTGCTCATCCGGCGCATTGGTGAGCCAGACAAGCATTTTGCGCGCTGGTACCCTTTCATAGGCTTCGGGCTTGTCATGCTCCAGCTCGGCACTGCGCTCGGCCGTCCAATAAAACCACAACGAAGGAATCAGAATGTTTCCGGCAGAGGAGGAAGTTTGCCAGCGGTCGCTTACCAGCCAATGCGCAGGCACAAGATGTGCGCGCGCGTCGCTGAAAATAGCCTGGGTGGGAGATGCGAGCGGTTGCTCGAGGACGACGCCGGCGAGATCGGGATGCGCTGCGGCGGTCTCAATTGCGAGATTGGCGCCGAGGTCTTTACCGACGAGAATGATGGAATTGATCGCAAGGTGCCGGGTTCCAGACAGGTAGCCGATGGCAGAATCCGCGTCTTCGCGCCACCGCGCTTCACTGGGATGGGCGAAGCGGCTTTGCCCGTATCCGCGAAAGTCAAAGGCAAGAATATTCAGCCCTGACGCATGCAGTCGCGCAAGGGCGTCGACCGTGTCGCCAAGGTTACCATCGGCGCCATGCAGGTAAATCGCGGTAAAACGCGCTTGAGACGATGCGGGAATCCACCAGCCGCGCAGTTGCGGATCCCCGGCTGTGTTGCTGGCAAATCCGATGGAATCGAAGGGTAGATTTACGCTGGCAGGTGTGCGCGTCACCGCGGAGCAAGGGTGATACAGCAGCTGCCAATTCCCTTGCCAGAAGAGGAAGCAAAGTGTGCCCCAGGCGCAGAACAGCGCGCCCGCGATTGCCATCATACCGGCACTCAGCAGCCACTTTGCAGAAACAGTAGGGGTCGCCGATGTGCCGCTGCCGTAGGATCGCCGGTTGGCAGGGCGCGCTGCCGGCGACGCGCGGCCCTGCTGTTTCGATTTGGCTTTGCTTATCTTCACTTGCTCACAAGTAGCGCTACAGGTTTATGCTAATTGGGCCATCGCGGTTACTACGAGGCGTTCAGCGGCATACAGGAGAGTGGCCATGTCGGAGTTTGTGCGAATTTGTTCTGAGGGCGAGTTGCCTCCTGCGGGCGCGTTGCAGGAGTTCACGATCGCTGGCCGTGCCCTGTGTGTGGCCAATGTGCACGGAAAGATTTGCGTTCTCGACGGGACCTGTCCGCACGAAGGCGGCCCACTTGCCGAAGGATCCATTGAGGGAGGCAAAGTTGTCTGCCCATGGCACGCGTATGCATTCGACCCCTGCACCGGCGAAAATGAGGAAGACCCTGAAGTGAGGGCCATCGCGATTGAGTCGAAGATTGAAGACGGCGAACTCCGCGGAAGGCTCTGACGTTGGCGCTATCGAACGCATTCAGCCAAGGGCGCCAATGATGCACCTACAGCCTTCATCTTTGCTGTCAGCCGCGCCTCCACGTCAGCGAACGATCCTGCCGGAAGCGCATCGACGTTGAGCGCGCGGGTCGCGCCGCACACCTGAATCGATTCCGTTTTCAGGTGTAGCGCTTCCAGCATGCGAAGTTGGCCATACACTGGAACGCCGCCCACCACCACCAGGTCAACATGGATGACGTCGCTGGCTACGAGAGCGTCGTAGGGATTGCGGTTGGCGACGTTTTCTGGCGGCCTCACGAGGAAGAAATCTGCCATCATGCCCGGAGCGAGCGAGCCGACCTTGTCGTCAATGTAAGCAATCCGCGCAGGAATACTCGAAGCCATTTCGACAAGCTGGCGGCTTGAAAAAAGGCCTTCGAGCCTGTCTCTGTTCACATCGTGCGCATATTTGATCTCGTCGAGCATGTTGTCGGATCCTGTCGGCGACCAGTCCGGCGCCAGCGCAAGGGTCACGCCTTCGCAATATGCAGCGCCGACGTCGGCGGTCACGCCGTAGAGCTCGAAATTCGAGTGAGGTGACCACACGATCGACGCTCCTGCTTGATGCACACGCTTGAGTTGCGCCGGCGACAAGCCGACGGAGTGAATGAGCGTGGTGTGTGCGGTCAGCAGACCTCTGCCTCCAGTTCGTCCAACTCGTGCGCCGATTCTGGATCGGTGGGCAGGCCCTCGGCAATATGGATGGCCAGAAGGTCGATCTTCCCGTCTGAGATGCGCTGCTTTACGTCGGCGGCTTCAGCTGCCGTCATGTCGAGCGGCGTGACGCCAATGGAATTGACAATGCGCTCGTGACCCTCATCTGGACTGTAAAAGCCGGTGTATACATCGAGGTTGCGTACGAGGCCCTTGATACAGTCGGGCAGAATCCTGGGCGCGCGGCCGTGGCCGGTGAAGCCGATCATCGAAGTGATGCCGCCGATCAGGGCCTTCACCTCGACATATTCGTCAACATCGCAGAAGCTGTCGCCGCCGCGCGTTAACGCATTTGCACGATCCTCAAAGTCGCGCCGGTAGACATCCCAGGCGCGCCACGCATAGCGATTCGGGAATTTATGCGGCGGGGTCCAACGCGGAAAGACCTTGAAGGTCGGATGATCGTGGAGATCGATGAAGCCGGGAAAGATGAAGTCATCCGTCTCAAGCACGGGCAGGTCTGCCGAATCCGGATTTGCAGTGAAGATCTGTACGATACGGCCGTTCTCAATTTCGAGCCAGCCGTTCGCAATCACGCCCTGGGGTGCAACTATATTGCCGCTAATCAAGAACCGGCCCGGAGTGGGGCCGGCCGCCTGCACAAGACAACCGCAAAAAAGAATCGCAACGGAGATTGCGCGAAGCAGGCGAAGCATCGTTCTCTGATGATGCCACACCCTGCAGTTTCTAGCTCCTTTTCGCCGGAACCTTCTTGCCTTCTTTACGCGCTTCGGAAAGGCCGATCGCAATGGCCTGCTTCCGACTGGTTACCTTTTTGCCGCTGCGGCCCGATTTCAACTTACCCTGCTTCATCGCGCGGATTTCTCTTTCGACGTCCGCGCCGGAGGAGGGAGAGTATTTGCGCCCTGATGATTTTTTCGAACTGGATCGTTTTGCTGCAGAACTGCGCGTACTCTTTGCCGCAGACGCCCTTCTGGTTGCCTTCTTCGTTGCCATAACTATCCTCCTCGCAGGTCAGATGACACCGGTCTTGAGGCAAGTTGTATGAGTTGGATTTGACGCGCGGCTCGATCCTCTGAGTCTCCCACTACACAACTCGACGAATTCCCGGAATGCGCACCAGTGGATCAGTGGCGAGCCACGTTGCCAGGCATGTGAGGGTCCCGGTCACTGCGAACTTGACCAGCGCGGACGCGATCCAGGGATGAAGCATCAGGCTCAGACCAACCAGTATTACCGGATGAAGGATATAGACCGCGTATGCACGACGATTGAGCCACGACCAGAACCGCGAAGGCCTATTCATATAGGATCGCGCGAACAATAACCATGCGGCAATGAGGCCCCACGCTACAAAAGGCTCCCAAAATGCATACAAGATAGAGGGCCATGTGAACCCACCGCCGAAACTCGCTTTGCCGGCGCCGTAGAGACGGCTTGCGACTGCGAGGCCGATGGGCAGACAAGGCCACGCCAGCAGCAGCACGATCAACCAGGGCCGTACGTCTTTCCATTCAAGCTGCTTGAACCAGCCATGTTTCCACGCTGCAGTGCCGAGCGCAAAGAGGAAGGCGTAGCTGGAAAAGTAGCCGAGTTGGAGACCGATGATGTTGACGCCCGACGGCACGAATTGCCTGATTGCGAGCGCGCCACCGCCGACTCCGATAGCGCAGACAAGCCACCAGCGAAACGCGGGAACACGCTCTGCGATCTGCTGCCCTTCGCTGAGCGATGGGCCGAATGTTGCACGCCACGCACAGTAGACGAGGCAGAACATCAACAAAGCCTGCGCAAACCACAGAGGACCATTGCCAAACACCTTGTGGTCCCAAAGCCACGCGAAGGTGGACCAGAAGCCGCGGCCTTCGGCGGCATTGACCATCGCATCCGTCAACGGTCCCAGAATGAACCCGAACACAAGCAGAGGCAGGCCAAGGCGAAGGAAGCGGTCAGAAATGAAGCGAGCGTAGCCCTTGCGTTCGAACGAGGCCGGAGTGAAGTACCCAGCAAGTAGAAAAAAGAAGCCCATGAAGTAAGCCTGCTGAGTAGCGCAGAACAGTGTAAGCAACAGGCTTGAGACCGAATCCGAAGGATGAAGTTCTTTATAGAACCATCCGCCG
This sequence comes from uncultured Acidobacteriaceae bacterium, assembly GCA_963838295.1. GTDB lineage: Bacteria > Acidobacteriota > Terriglobia > Terriglobales > Acidobacteriaceae > Telmatobacter. The sequence goes on along the minus strand of CAWIQS010000011.1, from coordinate 243,167 downwards.
ACGGCGCCGTAAGTGATCGCAGTGTGGTGGAAGATCACAAAGGCAGTCATCACGCTCCGCAGGCGATCAATGTAGAGGTCACGCCGCGGTGCGATACGAGTGACCGACACCGGCTCGACCGTTTCAACGGCTAGAACATCCGTGCTTCCGGGCATGAGTCATAGTACGAAGCACGGTCCCTTTCAGTTCGCAAAAGTTTCCCGTGCGTGCTGCAGCTTCTTGTTCCCCTGCGAGTGCGAAGCCACCATGCCTGAAAATGAAGCCCCACGTCTCAGCTGCGAGACTTGGGGCTTCCGCGTCCGGGCCGATTAATACTTGACGATGGCAGTGAAGGAGTCGGGCTTGAGGCTTGCGCCGCCGACTAATGCACCATCGATCTCTTCCTGGCCGCAAAGAGCTGTGGCGTTATCGGGCTTCACGCTTCCCCCATAAAGGATGCGCATCTTTGCCGCAACATCTGCACCGAGCAGCTTGGCGACTTCCGCGCGGATGATCTTGTGCGCGTCGACGGCCATCTCGGGTGTTGCCGTCTTGCCGGTGCCGATGGCCCACACAGGCTCATAGGCAATGACGATGGGCGCGGCAGCCTCGTGTGTAATGCCCGCGAAGGCGCCTGTGACCTGCGTCTTGAGAACGGATTCAGTCCTGCCGGCTTCGCGCTCGGCCAGTACTTCGCCAACGCAGACGATGGGAATGATGTTGTGCTTGAGCGCCGTGTGCAGCTTCTTGTTGACGATCTCGTCAGTCTCGCCAAAGTACTGGCGACGCTCCGAGTGGCCGATCAGAGTGTGGGTTCCGCCAACAGCGATCACCTGGCCAACCGAGGTCTCACCCGTGTAGGCTCCCTCTTCAGCGAAGTGCATGTTCTGGCAGCCCACGGACACATTCGATCCCTTGGCTGCGGCGACGACGGCAGGCAGCAGGACGGGTGACGGAAAAATCGCAATCTCGTCCCGCGTGTGCCCGGCGACGAGCGGCAGAAATGCGTCGACAAACGCATTGGCTTCGGCCGGAGTCTTATACATCTTCCAATTGGCGGCAATCAGTTTCTTGCGTGACATTTTGTGTGGAGTCCTCCCCTTCATTTTATCGAGGGAAACCGAGGCGTCGGGTGACGGAAAGCACAGATGGATGCCGTAAGAGACGACCGCAGATCCTTCGAAGCGCTGCGCTTGCTAGGATGACAAGGCTTTGCAAGATCAGCCCCGCGGTTCCGACTGGCGGATGGCGGACAAGTCGCCCGGCATTTCGCCGTTCAGGAATGCTTCGCGATGGTCCGGATCGCCGAGGTCCATTTTGAAGTGGAACCAGGTGCCGTCCTGCAGGATGCCCATGTTCCACGGTCCCGAAACCGAATCAGAAAACTGCCAGACGATGTGGAAGCCTTCTTCGTTGGTGAATCCCTCGTTGTCGGCCTGCAGAATTGCGTCCCCACGTTCCCAGAGGTGCGAGCGCAGTCCGTGAAGGGCGTTGCCCCCGTCGACTGTCTCCGATCCCTGCAGATGCTGGAATTCGTATATGTTTTTTACTTCAGCGAGGAACTCATGGAGCCATGCAACTCCAGTCTCCGGCTTGCAGTCCCGGGTGTCATTGATGAAGTCAGAAACATCGTGCTCATCGTAGACCGGAATCCGCTCAAGCAGCGCAACCTCGACTTCGTCATTACCCGACAGCAGCAGTGATTCCCACTCTTCTTCCGTGCCTTCCTCGACGGTCAGCTTGTAGTCCGGATGACCGCTGCGTACAAATTCCGCAAGTTCGTCGAAGGCAGGGAACTCTTCGTCTTTGGATAGGACTCGCGTGTAATAGGACACGGGGATTCTCCTTGAGAGGGGCCACTTCAAGCATATCTTTACATCGTCTGGAAATGGGAGCGAAAACAGAAACGCCTCGCCAAAGACAGGCATTCAGCGTGCAAGGCGTCGTCTGAAGCCGCACCGTCACCCGTGGAAGCGCAGGTGCGGATGTAGATCGCGTGCGGTGCGCACTTCGCGCGGCGGAATCGAAATCGCGCTTGCCAGAAATCCAGCCCCCGCAATCGCAACGACAAGCATTAATGTTGGCAACACGTAGATCAGCGTTTCTACGCGTTGGTCCAGCGTGTACGAGAGCGAGCCATTAATGTTGCCGGCGGTGAGCCACGCCAGCGTGACAATAACGCCGGCGCCACCTATGAAAAGCAGTGCGGAACCGATCGCAATCAAGATCCGATGCTTCATTGAGCTACCCAGAAGAGAGACGCCGCTTGCGGCACATCTCGCATCGGCATCTCTATTCTGGTTAAGGATTATGGGCCGGTTGGAGAGGGAAGGAAGTGATGCGGGATACGAGTCGATTGTAGTCCGTGCTTTCCCACCCTAAAACACATAATGCGCGTTTAGGGTGGGGCGGCCACTCGAAGGACATCTCTTCTGCGCACCTGCACAGAATTCAGCAATTTACTCAGCAGCGTTCTCATCCCATTGGAATACTTCTCCAAGGGGCACTTTAAAAACATTGGCGATCCGGAACGCTGCCTCGAGAGTCGGCGAGTATTTTCCAGCTTCGATTGCGGCGATGGTTTGCCGTGTTACACCAATGCGCTGGCCAAGCTCGGCCTGCGACATTTCGCCGTTGTGGAAACGCAGTATGCGAATGCGGTTGGAGATTTTTCCTTCCATCACGCCTGCCTGCGGTAGCTGATGACGATCACGCTCAAACGGGTTATTTCCGCGCAAACGATCATGAAGATCGAAGCATGAACGAGGGACCATCCCTTGAACGTGAAGGGCATGATGCACCCCACATAGATCATGCCGAAGATCAGAACGTAATATGCCGAACTGAGCGAGCGGCGCTTGATAGCTTCATCCCTTTCATCAAGAGGAATGCGCGCCTCCTCTGGCGACTTGAGCCGGAACACAAGGTGTCCGATGCCCAATATGATCAGTTCCACAATGGTGATCGCGGCGTAGTATTTCAGTTCGTGGAGGTCGGGCAAAGGGGTTGGTGGGCGAGAGTCCATTGCGACATGAATAAAGTATGGGCCAAACGTGACGATCATCGCGAAGAGCGATAACCATGCGGTCTTTTCTCGATACGGCATCTTCGATTGCTCCTGAATCAACTCGAAGTAATAGTAAGAAATAATTTACGTAATGTCAAGTTTATTTAACGTTAAGTTATAAATATTATACTTTATGTAAGAGATAACTTCCCTTACCCTTTGGAATGAGGAAGTTCGAATGTCGCAAAGTTGCCGCCAAAAAAGAGGAAAGGCCCGGGTTGAATTCCCGGGCCTTTCATGTGTCGAGTTGGTGAATCCTGTCAGCCCACTCTTCGACAGAGTCTGCTATTTGTTAGTCAGCGCTTCCACGCCCGGCAGCTTCTTGCCTTCGAGGAATTCGAGGCTGGCGCCGCCGCCGGTGGAGATATGCGTGACCTGGTCAGCATAGCCGGCCTTGTTGATGGCCGAAACTGAATCCCCACCGCCGATGATCGAGATGGCAGCCTTGTTCATCGCTACTGCCTTGGCGATGGCGTTGGTGCCCACGGCGAAGCGAGGAAATTCAAACACCCCGGCAGGACCATTCCACACGATCGTGCGTGCGGTGGAAACGACCTCTTCAATCGCAGCGACAGATTTGGGGCCGATATCGAGGCCTTGCCAGTCGGCGGGGAAGTCCTTCGACGTATCCCACGGCTGGGTCTTCGCATCGGGTGAAAAACTGTCGGCGAGGATGTTGTCAACCGGAAGAAGGAGTTCCACGCCCTTGGCCTTCGCCTTTTCAAGCGCGGCCTTTGCCATGTCGATCTTGTCTTCTTCGACGAGCGACTTGCCGGTGGCCACGCCGAGAGCGCGCTGGAAGGTGTAGGCCATCCCGCCGACGATCACCAGCGTGTCGACCTTGTCAAGCAGATTATCAATGACGTCGATCTTGCCGCTGATCTTTGATCCACCGATGATCGCGACGAATGGCTTCTCTGGCGATTCGAGCGCCTTGCCAAGATAGGTGATTTCCTTTTCCATCAGCAGGCCGGCAACGGCGGGCTTGAGAAAATGCGTGATGCCCTCTGTTGATGCATGGGCGCGATGGGCGGAGCCAAAAGCATCGTTGACGTAGATTTCGGCCAGCGACGCGAGAGCTTTGGAGAAGGCCGGATCGTTGGCTTCCTCTTCGGGGTGGTAGCGCAGATTCTCCAGCAGCAGCACCTGGCGCGACTCAAGCTGGCGGGCCATCTCGCTGGCGATTTCGCCGATGCAGTCAGGCGCGAAGGCCACATTGACGGATTCGCCGAGTTGTTTGTCGAGCAGTTCACGCAGGCGGTCGACGACGGGGCGTAGCGAATACTTCGGATTCGGCTTGCCCTTAGGGCGGCCGAGGTGGGACGCGAGAATCACCTTGGCGTGGCGGCGCAGTGCGTACTCGATGGTCGGCAGCGTGGCCACGATGCGGGTATCGTCTGTGATTTCCTGGCCATCTTCTGAGAGCGGCACGTTGAAATCGACGCGGATAAAGACGCGCTTGTTTTTGAGTTCGACGTCGCGAATAGAGAGCTTGGACATGGGGTTTTCCTTGAGAACAGTTGTCAGTGATCAGTTGTCAGTGATCAGTGGCTGGGACCGCTGCGGCCACTTCGGTGGCTGAAGAGTTGTGAATGACCGCATCCATTTCGATTTCAACACGCCAGTTGGGATTGAGAAGGGCGGCAACAACGACCATGGTGGCGGCGGGGCGGATGTCGCCGAAGAACTCGCCGTGGACGCGGCCAACAGCTTCCCAGTCTTCGACGTGGGTGAGATACATGCGGGTGCGAACGACGTCTTTAAAAGATGCTCCGGCTTCAGCCAAGGCTTTCTCAGCGATGGCGAAAATGCGGTGAGTTTGCCCGCCGGCGTCTTCGTTGTCGGCGCCAACAGGGCCGGTTCCGGCAACGTGAACGGCGTTCCCAACGCGCACGGCACGCGAGAACCCGATGATGGGCTCAAAAGGTGATCCGCCGCTGATGTTCTGGCGCATGGAGAGAAACCAGTGAACAGTGATCAGAAACAGTGGACAGTGCACAGTGGTCAGTGAACAGGAACTGCGGAGCAGTGGACAGATGATCCGAGGCTGCTCACTGTCCACTGCTCACTGTCCACTGCTCACTGCGATTACAGCCCCTTCTTGACCAGGAAGCCGACGAGGTCGACTACGCGATTGGAGTAGCCCCACTCGTTGTCGTACCAGCTCAGCACCTTGACGCTGTTGCCGATGACCTTGGTCAGCGGTGCGTCGACGATGGAGGACAACGGATTGCCCTTGAAGTCCGAGCTGACCAATAGGTTCTCGTCGTAGCCGAGAATGCCCTTGAGCTCACCTTCGCTGGCGGCCTTGAGAGCGGCATTGATTGACTTGACGTCTGTCGGCTTCTCGCTGATGAAAGTGAGGTCGACGATGGAGACGTTGGGTGTTGGAACCCGCAGGGAGAAGCCGTCGAGCTTGCCGTCGGTCTCAGGGATAACCAGCTTGAGGGCCTTGGCAGCGCCGGTGGAGCTGGGAATCATATTGATTGCAGCAGCGCGGGCGCGGCGCAGGTCCTTGTGCGGGAAGTCGAGAATGACCTGGTCGTTGGTGTAGCTGTGGATGGTGGTCATGATGCCGCTGACGATGCCGCAGTGAGCCAGCAGAACCTTCACGACCGGCGCCAGGCAATTGGTGGTGCAGCTGGCGTTGGAGATGATGTTGTGCTTGGCCGCATCGTACTTGTTTTCGTTGACTCCGAGAACGAGCGTGATGTCTTCGTTGGTGGCGGGAGCGGAGATGATGACCTTCTTTACCGTCGAGCCCAGATGAGCCTTGGCTTTGGTGGCATCGGTAAAGTGTCCGGTGGACTCGATCACGATCTGTGCGCCTACGTCAGCCCAGGGCAGTTTGGCGGGATCGCGCTCGGCCCAGACCTTGATCTTCTTGCCGTCGACGGAGATGAAGTCGTCGCCGGAGGTGACTTCGTTTTTCAGATTTCCAAGAACCGAGTCGTACTTGAGCAGGTGGGCGAGAGTCGCCGGGCTGGTCAAGTCGTTAACGGCAACAAAATCGATCTCGGGATTGCCGAGGGCGGCGCGCAAAACGTTGCGGCCAATTCGGCCAAAGCCGTTGATGCCAACCTTCACTGCCATGAATATTCTCCTTCGTTATGGGTAAATCTTAAATTGAGTGAGTGGTGGGGTTCGGCGCCTCAAATGTGCGCGTCAGGCAATTCCACCAAACTCATCAGGCTAACACTGTTGTCCAGCAGAACCAAATGAACGGTCGGAGAATTGCAACTCCATACCAAAATGCGCTCAACGCTAGTTTGTGGGTTCGGGTATGGGACTGTATGTGACGGGCGCCACTGCCAGCGGATCTCTCGCGCCGCGAAAGCTTCCACGTTCCGCGTCCTGTTGTGTTCTAAGTCACCTCGCGCATGATACGTGTTTTGCGGTGTTTGCAGTTGCTCCGGTCGGTGTGGTATCCCGGTAGTGAAGGTGCAGAAAGCGGAATGAGAAGACGCTCCCGTCGCACAGCAAATAATTCAGAATCCACAGGCAAAATCGGCCAGGAACTCCCACAGAATCAGCCTCGCCCGCTGGTGCCGCTCTATCCGGATGAATCTTTACCGGGTGAGGCGCGGTCCGCGCGTCCGCCGGCTGCGGCTCAAGAGGCGCGCGTGTCGCGGGCTCAGGCACCGGTCCCTGAGGGTCGCACACCGCGGCCTGCCGCCGTGCCCCATGAGCCACGCCCTCCGCGGCCGCCAAGCCAGCCGAAACAGCGCGCTCCGCAGGAGTGGAATGAGCCTGCCGGTTCAGGCCGCCTGGAAATGGAAACCCAGCCTGAATCGCCATCGGTGCCGTCAGCCGAGGCGCAGGCTGCAAGCCGCTCTCCGCAGGCGCCCAAGGGCTACGTAGTGCTGGCCATCGGGCTGCCGGGTTCGGGAAAGACGACGTGGTTTCGCCGCCGCGGTGTTACCCCGCTATCGAGCGACCTTCTGCGCAACATTCTCTTCGACGACGTGGAAGAGCAGCGCTACCAGGGGCTCGTGTTTTCCACGCTGCGCTCGCTGCTGCGAGCCAGGCTGATCGCCAAAATGCCGTGGAACTATGTAGACGCCACCAACCTGTCGACGCACGAACGGCGGCAGTGGATCAAGATGGCCAAGAGCTTTGGATACGAGACTCAGGCGGTCTTTTTTGATGTTCCACTTGAGGTTTGCCTCGACCGCAATCGGCAGCGCGACCGCTCAGTCAGCGAAGACGTGATGCGCAAGATGGCCGAGAAGCTCAAGGCGCCGGCGTTCGAAGAAGGGTTTGAGAAGATTACGGTGGTCAGGGTCAAGAGCGCAGGGTAAATTTACTACCGGTGATGACATGCGCGACTCGTTGCGGTATGCGTCGGGTGAGGAGATCCAACTGGGCGATCGTGTCCTTTACGACGAGATCCCAGCACAGGCAGGACTGATTGCATCCAACCCCGACGACCCAGATGAAAATTGGTACATCCAATCGTCTGGAAAAGGTGTGATGCTGATCGAGCCAGCGATTTTTGGACGCCTTTTTACAACTGCGATCGATGCACTCGAATTCGTCGAACGCGGTAAGTTGGAGGCCTTCCCATGAGCACATCCCCATCATCAGTTCCCTACGTTGAACCCTGGCTTCGCGGCACACACGCTGAAACTCCCGCCGTCGGTCGTGCCGTCCTCCACGCCTTCGACCTCGCTCTCGACGACATTGCAAAATGGACGCAAGGCCTGACCGACCTCGAGATCCATGCACAACCACTCAGCCTCCCGGCGATTTCGTTTCACCTGAAGCATATTGCGCGTTCCACCGACCGGTTACTCACCTACGCCGAGGGCGGCCAGATATCCGCCGATCAGTTGGCGCTCTTGAAGTCGGAGAAATCCGGCTGCGAGACGCTGGCTGAATTAATCGCCGAAGTGGAAACCGCATTCACCAACGCGGCAGACCGCGTGCGCGTGCTCGCCACCGCAGACTTCAACACCTTTCGCGGCGTTGGCCGCAAGCAGTTGCCGACTTCGATCGGCGGCGCACTCGTCCATGTCGCCGACCACACCCAGCGCCACGTCGGCCAGGTGGTCACCACCGCAAAGGTCATAAAGGCACTGCGAAGCTAAGGCCTGCCCGAGCCACATTTGCCGCAATGCGCCGCTGAGACTAGAATTCCGCCAACGCCAAATTAATCTGAGGATGCTATGCAAGATTCGCAACCTCGCTTTGTGCCGCTGGCGGTCAAGACTGTGGTGTGCCACTCCATCACCTACATGGTGATGGGCGCGCTCGCCTACCATTTTCTTCACTACGCGGATTTCATCAACAATCCATGCTCGGGCATGCGGCCGACCACCAGTCTCTGGTTGATACTTGGAGTGCCGTTGCAGGTGTTTCGCGGACTGCTGTTCGCTTCGATTTTCTTCCCGCTGCGCACATTGCTCTTCAACCCCAAACATGGTTGGCTGCTGATGGCCTGGATTCTGATCGGCGTCGGCATCCTAGGCACCTTTGCCGCACCGGCAGGATCGCTCGAAGGATTCATCTACACGACAACGCCGATCCATTTGCAACTGCGCGGCTATCTTGAGATCGTGACGCAAGCGCTGCTGCTGTCGGCGCTGCTGTGTTACTGGATCAATCATCCCGGCAAAAAATGGCTGAACTGGGTGCTCAGCATTACGTATGTGATCTGCGCCGGGCTTCCGCTGCTGTCGCTGGTGACGCCAAAACGCTAGCTCGAATGATCGCGGAAATGTGGCGCAAGGAAAGTCTTAGCTCTGTTGTTTCAACTCGACGGCGATTACTCGCAAGTCATCGGAACCCACATTCTCAAGCGTGTGCGGTCCAAGGGGGTCCGACCATAGCGCTGTGTCTGCTGCAATAGGAGGAATCTTACGGCTGTCGAGTATGACCGCGCCGTCTTCGCCGCGACGCACGAAGTGGCTTGCGTTGAGAATGTAGAGAGTGCCCGGCCAGCGGTGGGTGTGCAGTGGAGTGGATCTGCCAGGTGGGATGCATGTGTCGAGCACGCGCACCGATTCGTTTTCGAAGAGAAGTTTGTGATATTCCGGCGCCGCGGTGAGCGCGTCGAGTTCTGCAGGAAATTGTTGCTTGTTCAACCTTGCCTCCTCTTCGATGCAAATGAGGTTTACCGCTCTAGACGATGTTGGCCGTGGATGACGCTGTGGCCCATTGTGCGCTTCGCACCGCGACTTCGGCGGCCGCCATCGCCATCGCTACGGTCAGCACGGTAATGTCATCGTCCTGGCCAAACTGCTGTGCGGTGTCCGCAATCTTGTCGGCATCGCCTGTGCTTCCCAGTAACTCTGCAATGCGCGCGAATCCGAAGAGTTCACCAGCCGCATTGCGCGCCTCCAGGAGTCCATCGGTGTAGAGGGTGAGGCGGTCGATTTCGGTAAGCTGGAATCTCACCTCGTCGTACTCTGCCGCAGGCACAATGCCCAGAGGCAATGCAGGCGGCGATTGCAACTCCTCAGTATTCAGGTAAGGCGGCAGGTGCCCGGCGTTGGCCATGACGCATGTGCCGCTCTTTTCGAGCTTAACTGCGAGGCAGGTCGCAAATCCATTGTGAAGGCGGCCGTGAAGGCGACGATTCAAAGATGTGAGAATTGTTGCAGGATCCTCCGTTATCTCCACCGTGCTGCGGATTGCACCCACAATCAGGGCAACAGTCATTGCTGCATGGAGCCCCTTGCCGCTGACATCGCCCACGACCAGAAGAGCCGCGTCATTCTGCAGCGGAATCACTTGAAAGAAATCGCCGCCCACCTCCTGCGCCGGGCGATAGGCGCCCTTTACTACGAAGCCCTGCAGTGTCGGCATGGACGCGGGAATCAATACCTGCTGCAGTTCCTGCGCGCTGCGGTACTCCTGCTCCAGCGCATTCTGTCGCTGGCTCTGCTCGAGGCTGTAGCGCCAGGCGGCATACAACATTGCAATCAGCAGGAAGGTGTTCACGATGGATCCGGCATCGATCGGGTTTCCGTCGATGGTGATCAACGTGGCATGAAGTTTTTGGGATAGGGTCCAGTGGGTCCATCGCTGGCCGAGACCGGTGATATCTCCCATTGCCGTCAGCAGATCGCTGAGCAAAGCTGCAATCGCCAGAATCCAGCGTGCTGCATCAAGGCGTTTGCCCAGCGCGGCGAATACGATGACCAGTCCCCACAATTCCAAGTAGATTGCGGGTGTCGCGCTGGCGAAATCGATTTTGAGAAACAAATCCCGAGGCCAGGTGGTCCAGTCGAAAAGCATGCAAACAGTGTCGATCAAATCCAGTCCGAGCGCCGTGAGTGCGATAATCCATGTCCATCGGACGAGCCCCTTGCGCTCAGTCAAACCGAGCAGTGCAATGAGCAGGAACCAGATCGCCAAGTCGTCAATGGCAATAAGAGGTCCAATAAGCCCGTAAAAAAACCGCATCGTAGGCGGATCGGGCCCGCTCAACAACACGTATCGTACAAACGGCAGAATCATCGCGAGCGAGAGCCAAAGCAACATGAGCTGCTTGCGGTTGCGCAGCCACAACAGCAGCGCCATCAAGCCCACGATCGCGGAAATCCTGCCGACAGATTCGGTGAACTGCGATCCTTCGATGTGCCGATATCTGGCGGCAAGTTGCAAACTGGCCACGGCATCGGCGCTCCCAACCTGGGGAACGGTAATGAGGCCGCCTTCATTCGGAGAAGCTAGATAGACCGTCGGGGCCTTCCATACGCGAATCGCCAGCAGACCCGATTGCGGCGGACCGAGTTCGGTCAACTGCCCCTTGGTGACTGCGGTACCAACCTCGCTCCCGTACCAGACCGGATGGGGCGGCAGTTTTCCAAAGTCGCCGACTTTCACGCCATTCCAGTAGATCTCAGCAGCACTATCGACCTGGGGCAGGTAAAGCGCGAGCGTATAGCCGGTGTTTTCCCCGGACAGAATCACCAGTCGCTTTCGATACCACGCGAATCCTGTCAGGCCGTGATGCCCTTGCTCCTCCCACGTGCGGCCAACTTCGATCGGCTGCCAGCCAGAGTCATCAAACGTCGGCGAAGCCCACGCAAGATTGTCCCCTTCATGGAATTGCCATGTGCCGCCGACAGGCAGAGAAGTGCGTCCCAATCCTTGCAGGACGAGTGGCGTCGGCTCAATTGCCTGGCCTGCACCCGCCAGGGCCAGACAGAAGCAAAGCAGGGTTAACGCTCGTGTGAACCGTGCGGGGAAGCACGATGGCGCAAGCATCAGGTTCTCGTCCTCCGGGGAAGTTGAACCGATACTACATTCCAAACCCAATGCCGCGCCATTCAAGTTCGCTCTGCTCGAGCACCTGCCGAACACAGTTGGGAATTGGTCAGATTACTTTGACCACGGCGGCACTACGCCCGTCATGCGCGCATAGGCCACCAACTGGCCCATGTGCTCGTTGGCGTGTACGATGATGCGCAGATACATGCCATCAACGGTCGCATTGTGGCCGGAGACATTTACTCTGAGCGCAATGTGTTTGGGATCTTCTGCCAGGTGCGCCTGCTTTACGGCTTCCAGCGAGCGCTTGAGCCATACGATCACTTCCGGCTTCGACGTGACTGCCTTCTCTGCATCCTCTTTCAGATCAGGAGGCATCTTTGGCCCGGTGACGCTCAAGAGCCAGAAATCTGCCACGACGATGTGCATGTAGACTTCGCTGGTGGAGCGCACGCCGGTCGCGGGGCGCCATGCGAACTTGTCCGCTGGAGTAGCTTCAGCCAGCGCAATGAGCTGGTTTGAAACGTGCCGCCACTCGCCGTCATACCCCTGCCAGATTCCATCCAGCGGATCCTGCGCATGCAGCTTTGTTGCGCAGAGAACAACCAGAAACAAAACAACCATGCGTAGCCTGACCATGAAGGACCTCCTTGGATCGTTGCTGGCCTGCGTTTCAAGATTACGCAACGGCAGCGCAATGCGCTATCGTGATTTCTGACCACGGGACTGTACACTGCTGACCTGTGACCTTCCCGGGCAGCGTCGAGAAATCCGCCGACCATGCAGCTCTACGGGCATTTGCGCCTACGCTGATTCTGCTCGTTGTCGCCCTGCTTATCAATTATGTTGATCGCGGCAACCTCGCCCTGGCTACGCCCCTCCTGAAAGTCCAATGGGGATTGAGCGCATCACAGCTTGGCCTCTTGCTTTCAGCCTTCTTCTGGACGTACACGGCGCTCCAGTTTGTAATGGGCCTGTTTGTGGATCGCTGGGGTGCGAATCGCCTGATGGCGCTCGGCTTTCTCGCGTGGTCCCTTGCGACCGTGCTGACCGGTGCGGCCACGGGATTCGTCACGCTGCTGGCGATGCGCCTCCTGCTCGGCATTGGCGAATCGGTGATGTTTCCAGCGAGTTCGAAGATCATGGCACAGCATCTGCCTGAGCACGCCCGCGGCTTCGCCAATGGACTGATGAATGCAGCGATGCGCTGGGGCTCGGCAATCGGGACCCTCGGGGGAGGCTTGCTGATAGCGGCCTATGGCTGGCGATCGGCATTTGTCGCTATCGGTGTTGTGAGCCTGCTATGGCTGCCTGCGTGGTCGCATTGGAAGGCGCCGGCGCAGATAGCCACTGGCCCTGGCGCGGGCACCGGAGGATTTGCAGCGATCCTGCGGAAGCGCGCTTTCTGGGGTGCTGCATCGGGCCATTTCTGCGCGAATTACCTGGTCTACTTCCTGATGAGTTGGCTGCCGTACTACCTCGTTCACGAACGGCATCTGTCGATGGCGGCTATGTCGGTTGCGGCAGGCGCATTGTGGGTGGTCGATTCGCTCAGTTCGGTTGCCACTGGCACCGTCACCGATATATGCATTCGACGAGGCGCCAGCCCGACCTTCGCGCGCAAGTGGGCCATGGCTCTTGGATTCTCGCTTGCAGCCGTCTCGCTCATGGGTTGCGCAATCGCGAGCGAGCGCACGTATCTTGCCTGCCTCCTCGCTTGCGCCATCGGAAGCGGAACCGCAAATGCGGGCACATTCGCTTTCGCGCAGACTCTGGCTGGTCCATACGCCGCGGGCCGGTGGGTAGGCCTGCAAAACGGCATCGCCAACATTGCCGGAGTCATCGGTCCGGCGCTCACCGGCTTCCTCGTCGACTGGACCGGCCAATTCGCAGTAGCCTTCGCCGTTGCCGCGGTTTTCACGCTAGGCGGGGCATTTGCCTGGTGTTTTGGAATTTCCCGTTTGCAGCAGGTAGATTTCAGTTGATCTCCTGCAAACGTGGGTGAAACTCATTGCGGAACAGCTCGTCGACTGACCCAAAAAACCGAAAGCCCTGCTGGCGCGCAACTCTAACCACAGAGTCACGCACCAGCAAGGCCAAATACCTGAAAACTGAAGACTGAAAACTGAAAACTGACGACTAGCGACTACCGCGTCTTCGCCACTTCCTCCACCGTCACCGGATCGAGGAACGGCATGCTGGCCCGCAGTTTCTTGCCGACGATCTCGACTGGGTGCTTGGCTTCAGCTTCGCGGAAGGCCATGAACTCCTTGCGCCCCGAGTTCTGATCGGCGAGGAAGCGCTTGGCGAATTCTCCGTTCTGAATTTCAGTAAGAATCGCCTTCATCGCCTTCTTGCTCTCGTCGTTGATCACGCGCGGACCGCTCACATAATCGCCCCACTCCGCCGTATCGGAGATGGAGTAGCGCATGTATGCCAGCCCGCCGCGATAGATCAGGTCGACGATCAGCTTGAGTTCGTGCAGCACTTCGAAGTAGGCGCTCTCCGGCTGATAGCCCGCCTCGACCAGCGTCTCGTATCCGGCCTTGATCAGCGCGCTCACTCCGCCGCACAGCACCGCCTGCTCGCCGAAGAGATCGGTTTCGGTCTCTTCCTTGAACGTGGTCTCCAGCACTCCGGCGCGCGTGCATCCAATACCCTTGAGATAGCTGAGATTCAGCGCGTGCGCCTTGCCCGTCGCATCCTGGTGGATCGCGATCAGCCCCGGAACGCCGCCGCCCTCGGTAAAGACTTCGCGCACACGATGCCCCGGAGCCTTCGGCGCGGCCATGCCAACATCGATGCCGGCCGCCGGAGTAATGGTCTTGAAATGAATGTTGAATCCGTGCGCGAAAAGCAGCATCTTGCCGGCCGAAAGATTCGGTCCAATCTCCTCGGCATACAGCTTTGCCGCGGTCTGATCGGGGACGAGGACCATGACAACGTCAGCCCATTTTACGACGTTGGGAGCCGTGTCCACTTCAAGACCGACTTTCTGCGCCTTGGCAATAGACTTTGAGTTCGCTGCGAGGCCGACCTTCACCTCGACTCCAGAGTCCTTGAGATTCAGAGCGTGGGCATGCCCCTGCGAACCGTAGCCAATGATGCCTACCTTCTTGGCTTGAATGAGGGAAAGGTCAGCGTCGTGATCGTAATATGTTTTAGCCATGATGATCTTGTTTTTCCTTTGCGTTCGTTCTGTTCTTCAAAACTTGCAGTCGGAGACTTCAGTCCAACCACCGGAACTTTCGTGTATCAGGGCACGACTTCAGTCGTGCCGAATTGAACCGCAAGAATGACGGGCTTTAGCCCCTGTGTGGAACAAGCTCATCTACGCCCTCACAAACGTGGTGGCGCCACGGCGAGTCCGCTCGCGTAACTGGCACTCGCGCAACTCGTCTGCGAGAGCCTCCAAATGAGGCACGCCGTAAATTGAAAAGTTCTCAAGCTCCGCGTCGGAAGAGAACAGATGCAGAGAAGCCTGTCCGAGCAGCCGGCTGCCGAGGGGCTTGCGTAGCTCGAAGTGATCGATGCGAAACAGCTCGAGCGACTCCTGCACCTTGGAGAGCAGTCCGCGCTCGAATTTGATGCGCTGTGTAGTGATCCGGTAGAAAACGCGCCGGCTCTTCATGTAATACGTGAAACAAATAAGAGCGCAGGCGACAACGAAGAACAGGCCCAGGTAAAGGAAGTACTCGTTGGATTGTTCGGGAAACTGCCTCGAAATGCCGTATCCTGCTGCCGCGGTTAGTACCGCCACAATGAGGAAGGGCGTGAGCTGTCCAACGGTATAGATCAATGCCGGGTGACCGACAAACAAGTCGCGCTCGACTTCGACTTCCTTCGCTGTGGCGTAGTTGCCAAGGTCAGTGTTGCAAAAACGACACTTGATGGCCGCGGCCTTGATGGTTTCTCCGCAAACCGGGCAGGCTTTGCTATCTGGGTCCATGATCGTCATCCTTCCAGGTGAGAATACCAATGCCGCCTTACCGCTGGCAGTTGAATGAGCAGTTACGCGGGCTCGATATCCGCGGCTTCGTCCGCCGCAACTTCCGTTTCGTCCTCGGGCAGCGGGTTCTCATCCGCGGCCGTGCCCATTGCCTTCAGCACGCTCGAAGTATGATGGCCGCGCCGCATTGTCATTTTGCCGCTGCGGCAGATTTCAAGAATACGTCCGTCGTCTTCACGCAGCACCTCGATCAGACCCTCGATCTTGCTTTCAACACCGGTCATCTCGATCATCAGCGATTCCGAAGTAAGGTCGACGATGCGAGCACGGAACACCTCGACGAGGTCGAAGATCTGGGCACGGTTGCGCGGCGAGGCAGCCACTTTGATCAGCGCGAGTTCACGCGTCACATTGGGAGCCTTGGCGATATCGTCCACATCGACAACGTTCTCGAGTTTGAAGAGGCTGGCGCGAATGCGATGCCCCGACTCCTCCGATGCCTCGCAAACGAGCGTCAGACGCGACAGCCCCGGACGCTCACTGCGCCCCACGGTGAGCGAACTGATGTTGATGTTCAACCGCCGAAATAACGACGCCACGCGCGTCAACACGCCCGGCAAATCTTCAACGTAAGCGACAAATGTGTGCAACATAAATGCCTTTCAAGTGAACAGTGGTCAGTGAACAGTGTTCAGTAAAACCGCGCGTTACGGTGCTTCGCTATTCGCAATTCACTTCAGCTTGCGGGAGTGTCGTTGTCTGTTCACTGTCCACTGCTCACTGTTGACTGTAGTGCTATTCGTCGTCTGCCGACTCGACCAGCGGATTCTTGCCTGGACGCCGAATCATCTCATGCAGCGCACTGCCTGCTGGGATCATCGGGTACACCGAATCTTCCTTCTCCACCATGAAATTCAGTAGGAACGCACCAGGTGCGCTGCGGGCCTCGTTCACCGCATCGGCAAGCTCGGTCCGCGTCTTCACCGCTCGTCCGCCAATGCCGTGTGCGTCTGCCAGCTTCACAAAGTCGGGACTCACCAGGGGCGTGGCTTCATAGTTGCTCTCGTAGAAGAACTCCTGCCACTGGCGCACCATGCCGAGATATCCGTTGTTGATAATGGCGATGTTGATCTTGATCTTCTCCTGCACGATGGTGGAAAGCTCCGCCGCCGTCATCTGGAATCCGCCATCGCCCGCAACCACCCACACTTCCTTGTCGGGGCACGCCATCTTCGCGCCAATCGCGGCGGGCAGCGCAAATCCCATTGTCCCCAGGCCGCCGGACGTCACCAGCGAACGCGGCTTTTCATGGTGGAAGTATTGTGCCTCCCACATCTGGTGCTGGCCCACATCGGTCACCACAATCGCGTCGCCGCCCGTAATGCGCCACAGGTCATGCATCACGTGCGCAGCATAGAGATGCCCCGAATCCGGCAGGTTCTTGATGTCCCGTACCGAAACCGCGCCCTTGCTCGATTCAATCGTCTTCAGCCACGCCGAACCATCACGCCCTGCGATGCGCGGCAACAGTTCTTCGAGCACTTCGCGCAGATCGCCGACAAGCGCCACATCGACCTTGACGTTCTTGTTGACTTCCGCAGGATCGACTTCAATGTGAATCTTCTTTGCCTTTTGCGCATAGCTGCTCAGCGTGCCGGTCACACGATCGTCAAAGCGCATTCCACAGGCGATCAGAAGGTCTGCTTCCTGAATTGCCGTGTTCACCCATGACTCGCCGTGCATGCCCATCATGCCGAGGTTCAGCGGATGCGAAGCAGGGAAGTTGCCCAGGCCCAGCAGCGTAAGCGCTACGGGAATCTGCGCGCGCTCCGCCAGCGTTTGCACCTGCTCCATTGCGCCTGACTCGGAGATGCCGTGCCCGGCGAGGATCACGGGCCGCTTTGCATTTTTGATCAGCTCCGCCGCATGTTTCAGCCCGCTCTCTTCCACACGCAGCATCGGATGCGGGCGATACGGCCGCGGCTTGGCTGCCTCGAAATCAAAAATCGCCGAGCCCTGCTGCGCATCCTTCGTAATGTCTACGAGGACAGGGCCGGGTCGGCCGCTCTGTGCGATCTGGAAGGCGTAGCGGATCGCATGCGCAATATCTTCCGTCTTGTTCACCAGGAAGTTGTGCTTGGTTACCGGCAGCGTGATGCCCGTGATGTCCACTTCCTGGAAAGCATCCGTTCCAAGCACCTTGCTGGAAACATTGCCGGTGATGCACACCATGGGAATCGAATCGAGCATCGCCGTTGCAATGCCGGTCACGAGATTGGTAGCGCCCGGGCCACTTGTCGCCATCGCCACGCCAACCTTGCCGGAAGCGCGCGAATAGCCGTCGGCCATGTGCGCAGCGCCCTGCTCGTGCCGGACGAGTACGTGATGGATGGGAAACTTGCGCAGCGCGTCGTACACTGGCAGAATGGCCCCGCCCGGGTATCCGAATACCGTGGATACACCTTCGCCCACCAGCGTGGCCCATACGATCTCTGCGCCGGTAAGGCGCGTCGGCGTGGTCAAGTGCGCTTGCGGAGATTCTTTACTCGTCATGGAGGGCCTCTCTCTAAGTTGGTTCTTATGACAGTTTGACAGCGTGATTTGAGGTTGTGCCGATAATTGGGCTGATAGCGATGACCGCCGTCGTTTCCGCCACACCAATGTTGTATGCGATCGATTGCACAGTACCCTGGATCAGATTGCCATTTCCATCGGGGATGTTCACCGTCGACCCGATCGTGGGCATCAGCGGGGTAACATTAGCCGGCAGCAAGATCTTCGGAGGCGGATCCGCTTGCGAACCAACGATGTTGAACGAGAGAGCAAACTGGTATTGGCTCATTGATCTATCCCCTTTCGCAATTTGGCTAGAAGCTGCTTTTACTCTTACGTAGTTGCCCCTTGCGATGCGCTCGTTACCCGATCGACATACTTGCGAAACACACCGGAGGGCCAACGGAGCGCCGGAGGTTTGAAGCCTTTCAAACGCGCAGCCATCTCCTCTGCGCTGATCTCCACATTCAGTGTGCGGTTCTTGATGTCGAAAGAGATAATGTCGCCTTCGCGTACTGCCGCGATCGGTCCGCCGACAAAAGCTTCAGGTGCCACGTGCCCTGCGGTAAATCCACGCGTTGCACCGCTGAAACGCCCGTCGGTGAGCAGCGCAACGGTGTGGCTGAGTTCAGGATGACCGCTAACCGCGGCCGTTACCTGCAGCATCTCGCGCATGCCTGGACCGCCTTTCGGCCCCTCGTAGCGAATCACCAGCACGTCGCCCGGTTTCACTTTATCGCCCTGCACTGCTGCAAAGCAGTCTTCTTCGGAATCGAACACTCGCGCGGGGCCGCGATGCTCGTAGCGATCGGCCGCGGCTATCTTCATCACGCAGCCTTCCGGCGCGAGATTGCCTTTCAGAATCACAAGTCCGCCGGTCGCCTTGATCGGATCTTCGAAGGTCTTGATCACGACTTGTCCCGGTGTCTCCACGGCAAGTGCCGCTTCTTCCGCAAGCGTGCGCCCGCTGATGGTCAAAGTCGAACCATCCGCGTGCCCTGCGTCGATCAAGCGCTTAGCAAGCAGCCGCGAGCCACCCGCCGCCTGAAAGTGCGACGCCATGTACTTGCCGGCCGGAACCAGATCGCAGATGAACGGCGTCCTCTTCGAGATCGCATCAAATTCGTCAATCGAAAGCTCGATGCCAATTTCACGCGCGATGGCAATCAGGTGCAGCACGGCGTTGGTCGATCCGCCGCTGGCTGCGACGCTGGCAATCGTGTTCATGATCGAAGTCTTGGTAATGATTTGCGAAGGCCGGCGATTCGCACGCACTGCATCCATCAGCATGCGCCCGGCCTCGCGCGTCGCCGCGTGCTTGTCCTTATCGGTGGCAGGAACGCCGGAGAGTTGCATCGGCGAAATCCCAAGCATCTCGCCGCTCATGGCCATCGTATTCGCGGTGAACTGCCCGCCGCACGCCCCGGCGCCAGGGCAGGCATTCGCTTCGAGGGCTTCAAGGCCGGCAGCATCAATCTTTCCCGCCGCGAACGCGCCAATGCCTTCGAATACGTTCTGAATCGTGATGTCGATACCGTTCAGCTTTCCCGGAGCGATGGACCCGCCGTAAAGCATCATCCCCGGAATATCAAGCCGGCACAGCGCCATGATGATGCCCGGCATGTTCTTGTCGCATCCGCCGATTCCCACCAGGCCGTCAAACAGATTCCCACGGGCAACAAGCTCGATCGAATCGGCAATCACTTCGCGCGACACCAGCGACGCCTTCATTCCCTGCGTGCCCATGGTGATGCCATCCGAGATGGTGATGGTATTGAATTCCATCGGCGTGCCGCCGGCTTCGCGAATGCCTTCCTTCAGCGCCTCGGCCACTTCGTGCAGATGCACGTTGCAGGTGCCGATTTCGGTCCACGTATTCGCGATGCCGATAATCGGCTTGTGCAGATCGTCCTTTGCAAATCCGGACCCGCGCAAGTAGGAGCGCGCAGCCGCGCGGCTCGGGCCCTCAGTCAATGGAATGCTATGTCGCTTGCCTTCGATGGTCATTTGCTCTCTTCGTTCGCTGTAGTCAGTTGTCAGTGATCAGTGGCCAGTGGCGTCCCAGATTACTTAGCTTTCAGCCAACCGGCTTCATCGTGCTTAGCCTCGAATGCGTCCAGCTCTGCAGCGTGCCGCAAGGTGAGGCCAATATCGTCCAGCCCTTCAATCAGGCAGAACTTGCGGAAGGGATCAACTTCAAATGTTGCCTTGAATCCGCGATCGTCCGTCACTGTCTGATCCTGGAGGGACACAGTCAGCTTGTAATTCGGAATGTTCTTTGCATTTTGGAGAAGCGTCGCTACCTCTTCCTCCGTCAGCCGCGCCAGCACGATTCCGTTCTTTCCTGCGTTCGAAAAAAAGATGTCCGCAAACGTCGGTGCAATCACCACGCGAAAGCCGTAATCACTGAGCGCCCACGCAGCATGCTCGCGGCTCGATCCGCACGCAAAGTTCTTGCCGGCGATGAGTATCTGCGCACCCTTGTAACGCGGATCGTTCAACTCGAAATCCGGATTCTGTTCGCCGGAGGCCGTCCGACGCCAGTCGAAGAACAGAAATTCGCCGTAGCCGGTGCGCTCGATGCGCTTCAAAAACTGCTTGGGAATGATCTGATCGGTATCGACGTTCGTTCGATCGAGAGGAGCTGCGATTGAAGTTATTGTCTTGAACGGTTCCATTAGGCCTCGACCTCCTCACGAACTTCCCAGTTGCGAATGTCAACAAAGTGTCCAGCGATTGCCGCGGCTGCCGCCATCTCAGGCGACACAAGATGAGTACGTCCACCGCGTCCCTGGCGTCCTTCGAAGTTGCGATTGCTGGTCGAAGCGCAGCGCTCGCCCGGCGCAAGAATGTCAGGGTTCATGCCGAGGCACATTGAACATCCCGGCTCGCGCCAGTCGAAACCGGCCTCTTTGAAAATCTGGTCAAGGCCTTCTTTCTCCGCTTGCGCCTTCACCTGCTGCGAACCCGGAACCACCATCGCGCTCACGTGACTTGAGACTTTGTGTCCAGCCGCAATCTTCGCTGCCGCGCGCAGATCTTCAATGCGTGAATTCGTACATGACCCGATGAACACACGATCGATGGCAACTTCGGCCAGAGGAGTTCCGGGCTTCAGGGCCATGTATTCGAGTGCGCGCTCCAACCCCTTCCGCTCCTGTTCGTCCTTAACTGCAGCGGGATCCGGAACCGCGGATGTAATCGGCGCCACCATGCCAGGGCTCGTGCCCCAGCTAACGTAGGGCGCCAGGGTCGATGCATCAATCACAAGCTCGCGATCGAACTTTGCATCGGGATCGCTAGGAAGCTTGCTCCACTCGCGGACCGCCGCGTTCCAGGCTTCTCCTTTCGGACTAAATCTGCGCCCTTCGAGGTAGGCAAACGTCGTCTCGTCGGGAGCGATCATGCCTGCGCGCGCACCGGCTTCAATGCTCATGTTGCAGATCGTCATGCGGCCTTCCATCGAAAGCGCGCGAATCGCCGAACCCGCATATTCAACCACGCAGCCCGTTGCACCGTCTGTGCCGATTTTCCCGATGATGGCCAGGATGACGTCTTTCGCCGTCACACCCTGCGACAGCTTGCCTTCTACGGCAATGCGAAAAGTTTTCGGCTTCGACTGCGGCAGAGTCTGCGTGGCCAGCACGTGCTCCACTTCACTGGTGCCGATGCCGAATGCCAGCGCGCCGAATGCCCCATGCGTCGACGTATGCGAGTCGCCGCACACAATCGTCATGCCCGGCTTGGTGATCCCGAGCTCCGGACCGATTACGTGCACGATACCCTGCTCGCGGCTGTTCACGTCGTAAAGGTCAACGCCGAAGTCCGTGCAGTTCTTGCGGAGCGTGTCGATCTGCGTGGCGGCAATCTGATCCAGGATATGCAGGCGGCCTTCAATCGTCGTTGGCACATTGTGATCTACTGTGGCGATGCAACGGTCGGGGCGGCGCACCTTGCGCCCGGCCAGCCGCAGTCCTTCAAACGCCTGCGGAGAAGTGACCTCGTGCAGCAACTGCAAATCGATGTAGAGCAACGTCGGCTCTCCTTGCGGCTCAGCGACAACATGCTGCTCCCAGACCTTCTCGAATAATGTTTTGGGTGTGCTGCTCATCAGTTCCTCGGAATAAGCTTTCAGCTCTCAACCGTCAGCTTTCAGCTGTGTTTGGGTGATCGATGCAGAATCACCAAGGATTAAGCAAAATTCGACTTCTGTCGGCGCTTGCCACGATCAAGCTAAGAACTGACGGCTGAAAGCTGTGTTTTAACCGTCCCCCTAACCTTCGCGCCCATCTCCTTCGTCGACAGTACCGGGAAGCCCTGCGGATTCGCGCGCGCCAAATCGGGAGTACGGAAGCCCTGCTCCAATACCTTGCGGACGGAGGATTCGATTGCCCCGGCTTCGGCTTCAAGTCCGCCGGAGTGCCGCAGAATCAGGGCGCCCGTGAGGATTGCGCCGAGGGGATTTGCCAACCCCTTGCCAGCGATGTCCGGCGCTGAGCCGTGTACCGGCTCATACAAATTCACTTTGCCGCCGATGGTGGCCGAGGGCAGCATGCCCAGCGATCCGGTAATCACCGCCGACTCGTCACTGAGAATGTCGCCGAAAAGATTCTCCGTAAGCACAACGTCATAGTTGCGCGGCTGATTCATCAAGTGCATCGACATAGCATCGACATATTGATGCTCGACCGTCACCCCAGGGAACTCAGCGGCAACCTCATTCACCGTCGCGCGCCACAGTTGCGAAACTTCAAGCACGTTGGCCTTGTCTACGCTGGTCAGCTTCTTACGCCGCTTCATCGCCAGCTCAAACGCGATGCGCGCAACGCGAGCCACTTCGTCGCGCGTATAGCGCATCGTGTTCCATGCTTCGCCGGTTGCCTTGTTCCACTCGCGTGGCTGGCCGAAGTAGAGGCCGCCGAGCAGTTCGCGCACGAAGAGAATGTCTGCACCGTCAATGATCTCCGGCCGCAACGGGCTGTTCACTGCGAGTTCTTTGAATGCGAAGGCGGGCCGCAGATTGGCGAATCCGCCGAGTGCCGCGCGCAGCTGCAGCAGGCCGGCTTCGGGACGCTTGTCCGGGGGAAGGGAATTGAAATCGTTGCCGCCCACGGCGCCCAGTAGCACCGCATCGCTGGCAAGCGCTGCATCCAGTGTGTCCTCGGGCAGCGGCGATCCGTCCTTCACAATCGCGACGCCGCCAATGCGTCTCTCATCAATGTGAATAGTGTGGCCGCCCAACTCCGCCACTTCGCGCAACACGGCGACAGCTTCGTTGGTGACTTCAGGCCCGATGCCGTCGCCGGCAGTGACAAGAATCTTCAGGTGCATTCGTAATCCAGTCGTCAGTTATCAGTAACCAGTTGTCAGTAAGGGAGACAATCAATCCAGTTCGGTCACCGGTTCATGCTTCCGGTCGCGAATCGGATCCGGCAAAATTCCAATCAAATCCTGGTCGTAAATATTCTTTTTACGATCGGCAAGCGCAACAAAGCGGTAGTACACGTGCTGCAACTCCTCGCGCGAGATTGTGTAGCCAAGATGCTCCAGTCGATGCCGCAGCGCCGCGCGTCCGCTGTGCTTGCCCAGCACAAGGTTGGTCTTCGATACACCCACCAACGAAGGCGTCATGATCTCGTAGCACAATGGATTCGCCAGCATGCCGTGCTGATGAATGCCCGACTCATGCGCAAACGCATTCGCGCCCACAATCGCCTTGTTTGGCGATGGCTTGAAGGTGATGATCTGCCCCAACACCTCGCTCGTCGGATAAAGCTGGTCGAGCTTGATGTTGGTTGTAACGCCGTAGCGCTCTCCGCGCACGTGCAACGCGGCCGCGATCTCTTCCAGCGACGCGTTGCCCGCGCGCTCCCCGATGCCGTTGATCGTGCACTCCACCTGCCGCGCTCCGGCAGTGATCGCCGCCAGCGAATTTGCCGCAGCCAGTCCGAGATCGTCATGGCAATGCGACGAAAGAATGATGTTCTGGGCGTCCACAGCCGGAATTCGTTCGCGCACTTCGCGGAACATCTCCCCGTATTCTTCCGGCGTCGAGTAGCCTACAGTGTCTGGCATGTTGATCGTCGTGGCGCCGGCTTCGATGGCTACGCGCACGATCTCCACCAGGAAGTCGCGGTCTGACCGGGTTGCGTCTTCCGGCGAAAACTCAACGTCCTCGACAAACGTCCGCGCCAGACGCACCGACTCCGCTGCCTGGTCCAGCGCCTGCTGGCGGCTCATCTTCAGCTTGTACTCTAGATGCAGATCGCTCGAGGCGAGAAAGACGTGGATGCGCGACCGTTCCGCGAATTGCAGAGCGCGGGCCGCCATCTCGATGTCTTCTTTCTTGGCGCGGGCGAGGGAAGCGATGCGCGGCTTGCGCACTGCCTGCGTGATCGTCGCAATCGCGGCGAAGTCGCCTTCAGAAGCCATCGCAAAGCCGGCCTCAATGATGTCGACGCCCAGGTCTTCGAGGGCATGCGCCATGGTGAGTTTTTCCTGCGTGGTCATGCTGCAGCCGGGGGACTGCTCGCCGTCGCGCAGAGTGGTGTCGAAGAATGCAACGTGATTTGAATTGTTCATCGTGTTCACGCCTGCCGGGGAAGACGTTCCCTTAACTCTCTTATTTTCTCGCATTCTGGCGATATAACGCAAAGTTATTCTTTTTGGGGAACCTATTACAATTGCTTATGACCAGGTTGTCAGTCGTCAGTTTTCAGTCGTCAGAAAAGCAGAATTCCGATCGTTTGGATGTAGGGCTTTCACAGCAGGGTTTGCGCGTAACCGACGGGACAATGCTGACCACTGGCAGCCGCCAACTGAAGACTGATGACTGAAAACTGATAACTCTTATGGAACTCTCTCAACTCGAAACCTTTCTTGCCGTTGCCGAAGAGCGCAGTTTCTCCCGCGCTGCTGTCCGGCTGCATCGCACCCAGCCGGCTATCAGCCAGGTTATTCGCAAGCTGGAGGCCTCGCTGGGCGAAACGCTCTTTGATCGCGCTGCCCGCGACGGTTCGCTCACCGCGTCCGGCGAGCTGCTGCGCGACTATGCGGAGCGATTACTGGCATTGCGTCGGGAGGCCTCCAGCGCGCTCGACGAGTTGAAGAGCCTGGAGCGCGGACGCCTGCAGCTTGCTGCCAACGAATACACCTGCATGTACCTGCTCAGGGCCATCGACCAGTTTCGCCACCAATTTCCTGAAATCGGCATCTCGGTACACCGCATGTTGGCCAGCCGCATTGCCGAGGAACTGAGCCTGCGCACCTTCGAAATCGGCGTCACCTCGTTCCGGCTCGATCCGGAAAGATTTCGGACCATCGCGGTCTACAACGACAGTCTGGCGTTTATCGTCAGTCCCAAACATCGCCTCGCCAAGGCATCCCGTGTGTCCATCAACGACCTGGGCAAAGAGATCTTCATCGCTCACAACGTCACATCGCCCCTCCGTCGAAAGGTCATCGAAGCCTTCCAGCGGTACCGCACGCCGCTCAACATGGGCATCGATTTGCCCACCATCGAGGCGATCAAGCGCTTTGTCGCCATGGGCAACGGGGTAGCGCTTGTCCCACACCTGACTATTGCCCACGAACTCGAAGCCGGCGAACTGGTGCGGGTCACGGTAGACGAACTTGAATTCAAGCGGGTGCTGCGGCTGGTCCATCGCCGTCAGTCGTCGCTCTCCTACGCCGCCCAGGCCTTTCTGCGCACTGTCCGCGAACTCGCCCAGAAGCACGGACCGCCCTACTACTACCACGTAGAACGGGCGGGATGATGAAAGCGGGGAACAGGAATAGGTTTAGGGAATAGAGAGCAGGTAGAGGGAACAAGGATGGGGACACGGATTTATGCCAATGGTCGATGAGTCGACGATTCACAGTCCTTATGAGCCCGGCACGATTTCTAATCCCTAGTCCCTGCTTCCTATTCGCTAATCCCTGCACGTGAACGATTCCCATTCTCAGGGCTGTGCGTCTATTGACTTAGATCATTCCGAGTCAGCCGCTTCCGCCTGCAACCCGTTCTGGCCATTTACAATGCTGAGAGCGGTGCGTGGGGGAATCCGGCGCGCCCTAATCAACAACCTGGTTGCCAGCCGGACGGTTGAGCAGTCGTGAGGTTCAAGACCGAATGAAGAAGATCGCCCAAATTGTCTTTCTGCTGGCCGTGTGCGTAGCAGCGGGCCGCGCTCAGGAGAGCCGGCAGGATATCAGCATCAGTGGAACGAGCTTGATTGAGCCGTTTAAGGCATCCTCCACCGATGTACAAGTTCACTCAAACGCTGCTTATGGTGCCTTGGTCAGTTACCGCTTCATGCTTACTCCCAATAGCGCGCTTGAAGTCAATTATGGAATCACTTACCAGAACAAGATCAACTATTACGTGAACCCGAATCACTACCAGGTCAACACCCGCACGCAGGAGATTTCAGCGGCCTTTGTGCGCAGCTTCACCTACAAGAAGTTCAATCCGTTTGTCGAGGCCGGACCTGGCGCGTACATCTTTCTGCCGATTCGCAATTCCGGCACCACCAACATCGACGTGAAGCAGCAGACCTCGATTGGTGGGCTCTATGGCGGCGGCATCGCCTATGAAATCAGCCCCAGCTTCGATATCCGCGCGGAATACCGCGGCTTCGTTACAAAGGTGCCCACCTTCGGCGACAACCAGTTCAGTACCAATCGCTGGTACAACATCTACAATCCCGTACTCGGCGTGGCATACCACTTCTAAAAGCAGGCAAAATCCCGATCTGCACGATTGAAGGTTTGCAGACACTAATGAGGGGATGGCACATTGGCGCCATCCCCTCTTTGTTTTCAAATTCTTGCCAATTCCTTGCTCATTAGTCCGTAATCCGTACTACATACTCCCAACTGCTAGCCTCTTCCCCGCCTCCCGGTATCTACCAAGTTCCTTCACCATTGCGCAATGGGGTTTCAGCGCCGCGATTGTCTGCTCACCTTCCTGCGACGATCGCAACTGGCAGTCCACATAAAAGACGTACTCCCACGGCTTTCCTTGAACAGGCCGCGACTCGATCTTGGTCAGGTTGGTCCCTGTGGCGGAAAGTGCGCTCAGTGCCGCTACCAGCGATCCCGGCCGGTTCTCAACTGAAAACGCAAGGCTGGTCTTGTTGGCATCGGCATCGAACCAGGCCTCTTTTGCGCGCCGCACCAGAAAGAAGCGCGTAAAATTCTCTGGATTGTCCTCGATATTCGCCTGCAAGATCTGCGCGCCATAGTAGTGAGCGGCTGCTTCGCTAGCAATTGCCGCCGCGTGCCTGTCGCGCAACTCCACAAGCTGCTTTACGCTGCCAGCCGTGTCGTAAAAGGCGAACGACTCCATCCTGGGATGGGCCGCGAGAAAACGCCGGCACTGCGCCAGCGCCACCGGATGTGAAAACACGCGGTCGATATCGTCGAGCGTGGATGCAATCCCGATCAGGTTGTGCCGAATGCGCAGTTGCGACTCGCGCACAACCGTGACGTCATGCTGCAACAGAAGGTCGAAGTGCTCCAGCACCGATCCGGCAAGGCTGTTCTCAATCGGAATGACCGCGCCGTCGACCGATCCCTCTGTCAACGCATTGAATACGTCGGCCGACACGGTGCACGGGACAATCACCGCTTCCGGCAGTATCGCCAGCGTTGCCTCGTGGCTGAACGAGCCCGGTTCCCCCTGGATGGCAATCTTCATTCCGGCGTCGGATTCTTTTTCCTTCATGCCTGTCACTCGCGTTGCAACCGGCGATTCGACCGATTGCTTCCTCGCACCATACCACAGCTCCACTGCCGCCTTCTTTGACTTTTCATGCACGATTGCGCCCTACCTCCGCAGCCAGATATCGGCGGCCACAAATAGCAGGAAAACCATGGCGATGACGCCGTTCATGGTGAAAAACGCGGCGTTCAGCCGCCGCATATCCCGGGGCGAAACGATGGAGTGCTCATAGGCCAGCAGCAGTCCCGCTGCCGCAACGCCCAGCCTGCCCGCGATCCCGAAGTTGAACAGGTACCCGAACCAGATCAGCAGCCCCAGCATGGCCGCGTGCATCCCGCGCGCCACCATGAAAGCAGCTGGCACGCCCATCGCCTGCGGAATGCTATGCAGCCCCGCTTGCCGATCATGCTCGAAATCCTGACAGGCATACAGGACATCGAATCCGCCTACCCACAACATCACAGCGGCCGTGAGCACTACTATGCGCGGATCGAGGCTGCCGCGTACCGCAATCCAGGCAGCCGAAGGAGCCAGCCCCAGTGCCAGTCCCAGCACCAGGTGCGACCAGCGCGTGAATCGCTTCATATAGCTGTAGCCAAGCAGGACGGCAAGCACAAACGGCGCCAGAAGCAAGGTCAGCCGGTTCAATTCGGCCGAGGCAATCACAAATCCCAGCCCCATCAATGCCGTGAACCCCGCCACAAATCCACGTGACAACTGTCCTGCCGGAATTGCCCGGGAGCTCGTTCTGGGATTGGCCGCATCGAGGTCCGCATCAGCCCAGCGATTGAAGGCCATTGCGCAAGAACGTGCCATAACCATCGCCACAAGGATCCAGGCCAGCGTGCGCCAACCGGGCGTTCCGTGGCTCGCCAGCAATACGGCGGTCAGCGCAAAAGGCAGGGCAAAGATCGAGTGTTCCCACTTGATCATCTCCAGCGTTGTCCGTGTTTTCGCGGCCAGGCCCATCCCGTGCAACTCCGTCATCCAGTGTAATGGAGGGCACGTGCTCTTCTGTGGATGCAGCAAACTGAAGGCGACAAGCGGCAGCTCTAAGAAGGGAAGAATCGCAGAAGGCTGAAGTTGTAAGGCGTCCAGAGGAGAAGAGACCTACGTATCCGCCTCTTCCATCGTTCTCACCAGCGGCAGCACCGTGTCAACCTTCGTCACTTTGAACAGATCCATGACGCGGCTATTCGCTCCAACCACCACCAGTTTGACACCCTTGGTCTGGCATCGAACGTAGTGGTTCATCACCAGTCCCATCCCTGCCGAGTCCATGTAGGGCACGTCCGTCAAGTCGATCACGGTCATCGGCGGCGGCTCCGAACTGCGTAGTTCGGTCTGGAGTTCGAACAGGTTGCGCAGCGTGAGTGGTCCAGACAGACAGAATACCCGTGTACCGGGATTCTTCCCTTCTTTGCAATCGATGGTCAGTGGGCCGTCGTTCAACATAGCGACTCAAGTGTAGGGAATGAAACGGACTGTTTGATTACAGTTCTGTAAATGTCGCATGTGGGCCGAACCTCCGTCCAGTAAAAACGCTGAGAAGTGCTCGTCCAGGATTGACGCGTCGCAAGGCCGTTGCAGCCCAACGTTCCACCCACATACTTCGCTAACGACGCGTCCGTCACATCCCTTCATTGCCGGGATTAAATCCGAGTCAGGCTTACTGTTGTGGCTTTTCGCTCTCGCTCGCCTGGCCTGCTACCTGCAGATAGTTCTTAACGCTAAAGACGCCGGCTACGGCGTTTGCACGAATATATGCCGTGTCCTTGTCAGCCTTCGAATCCACCACTCCGTATAACTCGACATGACCGTTCTGCACCGAAATGCGAATCGGCTTGGCCGGATCGATCGCGTACTTGTTCAGCGAGGGATAAGCGTAGATGGCGCGCGCCACCGCGAACCGTGTCTGGTCGTCCATGATCGACGTGGGATTGACCTCGATCTCATCCACGACGTCTTTCACACCTGGGTAGGTAGACACCAGCGCCACCGCCGAGTCTTTATCGACGTCGGTCCGTGCGTGTCCTCCAAGCGTCACCACGCCATTCTCGACGTCGAGTGAGATTGCATTGAAAGCGTTGCCGTAGCCCACGCGATCGTAAGTCAGCTTCTCCAGCAGCTTCGCTTTCAAGTCGCTGTCAGATGCACCGGGGCCGGCGACTTCAATTTCATTGCGCACTGCCGTCACGCCCTTCGCCTTGCGGACGCGATTGGCCGCGTCTTTCTTGTATTCGTAAAGGCTGACAGTTCCGCTCAGCGTGGCGATTCCGTTGTCGACCGCGACCTTTACATCCTTGAACTGCGATTTGTTCAGTTTCGCCTGGGCATCGCCGGCTCCGTCCTGCCCGACTCCGATTCCAGCGCGGGGCAATGCATATGTAGCCTGGATGTTTCCAAAAACACCTAGCGCCAACGCAGCCGCTATTACAGCGGCAGAGAAAATGGATTTTGTTGCTTTCATGTTCGTGCTCCTTATCGCAACTTTGCGGTTGCCCATGGTTCTCGTCTCCGGCGTTACTGGAGTCGAGATCCGTGTTGCTTGCTTTAGACACAGATGCGTAAGAAAAGTTACACGGCCACGTTTAGCAGCACTATTTATCGAAATCCAGATCTGGCGGCGGTACGTAACAGGTATTGGGTGTGTATGTAACGCCGTAGGCGGAAGGGGATTGTCAGGGGTGACGGGGCGGCTACAGTCGATGCTCTGCGGACTCTATTTGAAGCGCCGCGTTGCTTTCACGACCATCGAGAAGACGCCCGACTCATCTCGCGCTACCAGCAGCGAAACGTGCCGGTTGATTGCGATCTCGGCCTGCAGTAGCTGCTGCGCCGTGGTGTCCACGTCAGTTGCGTAGGTCAGGGTCAGATTCTTGCCGAGCTGCTCTTCCACCGTGATGCGCGTGGTGGAGTTGCCCAGCACTCCCAGGTAATTTGGATCCACTTTCACCGAACCCGCTCCAAACAGCTTCTGCACGCGGCTGCTTACCGTCGCATTCAGCGCGCCGCCGAGCAGGGCATCGGTTGCCGGGTTGGTTGCAATCTGCTCCTGCTGCTGCGTGTAAAGCCGCTGCTGATCCTGTGTGCGTCCCAGAGCCAGTAGCGCCACGACGTCGGCTTCGGGCAGAGGCGGATCGCTGCGGTACGTCACCGCCATCTGATTCACTGACCCATGAAGCCCCAGCGTGATGTCGTAGTCTTCGACGCGCGCCGTGGCGTTCAGATCAATCAGCGGCTCGATGCGCACCGGATTCGTAAAGGTAATCTCGCCTCGCTGCAACTCGTAACGCGTGCCGGCAATGGTTGCGCTGCCCTCGGTAATCGAGACCCGCCCCAGCAGCGATGGCGTGGCAATAGTGCCGCGCAGCCGCAGATCCACGTCGCCCGCCAGTTTCGCATATGCATTCTGAAAGTTCAGCTGCGGCGACGACTGGATGCGCACATCGAGCCGGATATGGTTTGAAGGCGCATTCTGGGGCGCAATCGGCTGCGACTTGCCGGCCTGCGCCGCCAATGCCACAAAGTCCATCTCCGGGCTCACGTTGAAACGCGTGATCATCACGTTGCCGCTCAGCAGCAGGTTGCTCTGCGTTCCCTGCAGCTGCAGATTGATATCCGCACCCGAGCTCACGCCCTGCGGATAGCGGATGCGAATTGACTTGCCCTTTAGTGCAAGGTCGGCATAGATACCGTGCTGGTAGGCGAGATATCCTGACACGCTGAGCAACCCGCCACCGCTCATCGCCGTCAGCGACTTCACTTCCAGCCGGTTCTGGTTGAACACCAGCGTCCCATGCAACTGGCTCAGGCTGTTGGGCAGATCTTCCAACGCCAGCGACGCATCCTGAAAATCAATCTGCCCCGACAGACCTGGATTGTCCAAAGGCCCGTGCGCCTCCACACGAAATGTAGTTGTGCCGCGCGCTGTCAGGTCCGGATCGACCGTCTCAGCCAGCTTCAGATTGATGGTTCCATTCGCCGCAACATCCAGTTGCCGCTTCCCGGTAAGATTCAGAGTGCCTTGCACCCGCATGTCTGTTTCTTCGCCGGTCACATGCAGCGGATCAAGGGAAATCTTCGAGTCTCCCATGCTCGCGTGCAGGCCGCCATCGCTTTTCAGGTGCACGCCTGCGATGGTCACGGCCAGCTGCTGAATGCGCGCCTCACCGCGCATTTCCGCGGGCCGCGCGAGGGGACCTTGCACATTCACCGTGCCCTCCAGGTCTGACTCGCCGGTCAGTCCTGTGATGTGCGCGGTCTCAAGCAGCGCACCAATGTTGAACTTCGCAAAGTTCAACGTTGCCTTCGTCTCGTTGTCTCCACCCAGTGCAGTCTGACCATGCGCAGTCAGCTCAGCCGCTTGGAGGCGCGAACTAATGTCCCATGTCAGCTCGTGATTCGCCGTATGCGCGACGGCGTTGAACTCCCCAAAGTGCTGGCCGCTTATTGACAGGTCGTCCAGCGTCGCTTTTCCGTTAAGTTGCGGATCGTCGAATGTTCCCGACCCCGCCAGCGAAAACGCAAGACTGCCCGTCATCGCCGTGGTCTCATTGCGTAACCTGTCGATCTTCGCGATATCGATCCCGCTCCCACGCGCATCCACCTTAAACTGACGCGTGTGCAGATCGTAGCTGCCGGAGGCCGTGACCTCACCCGCAGAGTTGTTCAATGTGACGGACGAAAGCTGTACCACCTGCCCCGCGATCTTCCCCAGCGCGCGTGCTCGTGTCAGCGGCTCGCCATAGAGCGTCCCATTGTCGAGCTGCACCCAGCCATTTCCACTCAGTGTGTCGACCGGCCCGTCTACGGCTATCTCCGTGCTCAGCAGCCCCGTCGCTGGAAGCTTCTCTGTCAACAGCGGCGCCAGGTCCTCGGCATTAACGGCGTTCGCACGCACATTTGCGTGTAGCAGCGAATGCGCGTCGAACAAAGGCGTGCCCGGAGCCTTCGGTGAGGGAGCTTCAGTTGCCGTAAGTGTGCCATCTACGCTGATCGACGCATCTCCGTGCCGCAATTGCCCCCGCTCGATCGTAATCCGCGACGCCGAATAGCTTCCCGTTGCATCGAGCGAATCCCAGTGCATCAGCCTTGGTTGGGCCGTGCTACCGGCGGCAGGCAGTTCGACCGACAAATTCGTCGCCTGAAGATCCCCTGCCAGGTGCGGATCGACCAGGGACCCTGTCCACGATCCCTTGAAGTCCGCCTGTCCATCAAGATCAACAGGTAGCGCCGATGTTCCGCTCTTGCCGTCCCGCGTAAGCCCAAGGTCGCGGATGAGCGTATCGAAGTCATCCAGGTTGTGCGAGTGAAACTCCACCGCGATTCCCGTCGGACTGGTCATCGGGAATGCGCCCAGCTGTCCGTGCGCACTGATGTGGCTTGACGGCAGATTCACCTGCAGATTGCGCAGGTCGACGGAGCCGTGTCGTTGTGTATAGGTTGCGTCGATCACACCACTCGTGGGTGCCTCCCCGGCGACGGCGTGGGCTGATGGACTCATGTTTAGATTCGCCGTGACCGCCAAAGTATTCTGATCGCCGTCGGTCCACACCGCCGTGGTCTGGCCGTTGATCCGCGCATCCAGTCCCAGCCGCTGGAACGGAGGCTGGGTTACGATATCGAGCACCGTATCGAGCGCGACGCCTCTGAAATAGGCATTCACCTTCCCGTTGGTATGCAGGTCGGTGTCGATCTTCGCCGTCACCGGCTCGGTGGCTTTTTCGTGGCTGCGGCCCTTCTTCTCGTGCTTGGGCGGCTCGGCCGACTGCACCACCGAGGCACCTGCCAGGGGCGGAATCCAGTGATCCAGCAACACCTCGCCTTCAAGCTGTCCCCCGGCCTTCAATCGCGCCGTCACATTCGTAATCTGCAATCGCAGCGCATCCGCGTGTACATGCGCGTCAAGTCCGACGCCACGCGCCACCACAGCTGGATCGACGTACGAAGCATTGTCGGCATGGACCGTTCCATCAATGCGGAACTCGCCCTCCTGGCCTGCGGCCACTAGGTTCACCTTCGCGATGCCCTCCGGCGTAGACGGATATCCCAGCGCCGGCTCCATCAGCTTCAGGTCCAGTTCGCCCTGAGCCGTCGCCTTCCAGCGCGGACGGCTGAAGTCATCGAGCTCGCCGGCAACATTCAGCACGCGATCTGCCGATCCCTTGCTGTGCGCCGTCAATTGCAGCGATCGCAGATACGCGGCGTTGTGTGTAAAGTCGACCGACGCCTGCGCAAACCCTTCCACTGGCGGAGCGTCCGGGTGTGCCGTAGTTCCGCGCAGCAGGCGGATGTCGCGAATGCCGGCATCCAGGTGATAGCTTTCCTGCCTGATACCGCTGCCTGAGACGTATTTCAGCAGGAGCGAAACGTCGCTCGCTTCAAAGTCCACCGGGATATGCCGGTTCTGAAAGTCGTTTGCGTCCGCGCGATTGTCGTAATCGAATGCGCCGTGATTCACCGCGACGTGATTAGCCTGGAGGTCAAACAGCGTGTCCAGCGGACGCATCTCTGTCCTTTCGCGCGGCTGTGGCTGATTCGTTGTCCCGTCCGGATAAACAATCAGGTGAATCTGCGGCCGTTCGAGTACGAGGTCGCGCATCAGAATCCGTGGGCTGAAGAAGCCCAGCACGTCAATGTCGACCTTCAGCGAATCCAGTTGACCGTACGGTGCTTCGCCCGCCCCTTCGCGGCCATGCAGAACAAACCTGTCAGCCTCGGCTTGGAGCTTCAGCAAATTCCAGTGAAACGAACCAATCTCCGCGCGCCCACCTGTCGCGGCGTCAATCCGCGCAATCAGCCTCTTGCGCATGATGTTTTCAAACGACGAAGAGCTGGCCCAGAAGTACAAGCCCACCAGGCCCACTACCAGCAAAATCGCAAGGACGGCCCCTACCCGCAGCACGTGGCGCAGGTAACGCCGATGCCAGGCGAGCTGCTGCTCATTGCTCTCCTGGGGAGAATCAGTCGGTAACGGACGGAGCTGGCGGGTCTCGCTCATTCTTTCGTCGCTCCGGGATCGGCAGCTGTATCCGCTGTTTCGAGTGCCGGGTCTAGCACTTCAACCTGACCCTGTTTTCGCAAATTCGAAAGCCAGGCGTCGAACAGCACGTTCACGCGCTGCTGCAGCAGAATCTCCTCGATCCGTGACGACACCTGTTGCAGGGGCGGAGGCTTATCTCCGGCCGGGTACTGCGGCAGCAGGGTCCCCGTATAGTAGGTCTCAATCTCGTCGGGCGCAATGCGAATGCCCTGCTGGAATCGCAGCTCGATAAAATTCAGAATTTCCATCCGGCGACGCATGTAGTTCTCAACCTGCGCCGGTGTCAGTTCATGCTGCGCCAGAAAAGCCTTCCAGCCCGCGTCGGATTTGCAATCCGCGCGAACGCAGTTTGGCACCTCTCGGCGAATCTCCTCTATCCGCGCCGCGACCTCCTCGGGTTTCGGCTGCGTGGCCTCCAACTCTTCCTGTTGAATCTGTTGTTGGATCAGCGCGCGGCCGATCAGCCGCTCCAGCGCCGCCTTCTGCGTCGTCTGCTCTTTCGAGTTCGTGCTCGGATCGAGTACCGACAGTTGCATCTCGTCTTCGATATCGCTCTGCAGAATAGGCTGTCGGTTCACCACCGCAACCACCCGATCAATGCGGACGGCCTTTGCTGCATCCTCAGCCTTGTCCTTCGGCTGCGCATCCGCGGAAAACAGCCTTCCCATCAGCGCAGTGATGCAAAGCCAGCGAAGCGCCACCCGGGCAATTCTCATTCGAGTTATTCGCTGCGTGGTCATCAGAACGTCTGCCCAAGGCTGAAGAAAAAGTTGAAGTGCTGCGCCTCGCCAACATGCGGTGAGGAATAGGGGCCCAACGGATTGGCAGTCGAGAAGCCAATCGAATAGTTAATGTTTACGGGATAGATTGGAGGATTCAGGTTGTAGCTGAAATCGAGCCTGATTGGCCCGACCGGCGTATGGTAGCGCATTCCCAATCCCGCCGCGTGCGAAAAGTAGTTAAAGCTGCACTGCCCCTGCTGCCCGGTTGAGGTCACGGGCCCCGTCGGGCTTGGTGGAATCGGCGGAAGCGGCGGAGGCTGGGGAGTAGGAGCCGCTGTCACCTTGCACGCATCCCGATCCGGCTGGTGGATCCGCACCGCACTCTCCCACGCGTCCCCCGCATTCGTAAACACATTGCCCATGTCGTGAAATAAAACAAAGCTGAGTGTATCGCCGAAGAAGGGAAGTATCGGCGGCGGCAACCGTAGTTCCGTGCTGTTCACTAGGGCACCCGCGCCGCCAATGGGAAACCCCGTCTCGGGGTCGCGCGGCCCCGCCGCGTTGATTGCGAATCCGCGATGCGATGTGGGGCCGCCGGCGTACAAGCGCTCCGGCAACGGAATCAGCGCCTCTGAAGGCGATCCGTAGGCCCGTTCCTGGCCATAACGCGTGTTGCGTGCCAGCACAAGCCGGCTCTTGTCAAAGCCGTAGTAGCTCGAATTTGAAACATCGAGCCGGTTAAACTCCGCCTGCGCGCCAAAGGTTTGATTCGAAAAAAAGTCCTGAAAGCTCGTGTATGTTCCGCGGCGCGAATCGAGGGCCGAATCACGCGTGTCGCGAATCCACGTAAGGCTCGGCCCAGCCACGCGCACCGCTGTCGATAGCACTGAAATCTCGCTTGGCCCCACCTGCAGGCTCTCCGCCGCTACCTTCACGCGCCTGAAGTCGAATTCATACACAAACGTATTCGCCTTCGAAAACCACGAGCCCGGCTGGCTGAAGTGCTGGGTCCAGCGCACGCCTGTATCCAGTTTCGACGCAACATACGTCGTCACGTTCTGGCTGCTCGCGTAGCCCCCCGAAAATGTAAATCCGAGATCGCGGTTGCCGAAAAAATGCGGATTTTGAAAAAGCAGGTTGATGTTCTGTTCGAGCAACCCGTACGTTCCCTGAATGGACGCAGATTGATCCCTTCCGAACAGATTGTTGCGCGTAATAGCCCCCAGCACGCGGGGACTGATGCCCGTCTTTCCATTGGGGCTGCACGGCGCGCCAGTTGTTGCGATGCCGCTGCAGTTGTTCTGGGGTGTCCCTGTCTGCGCCTCGAATCCAAGACCGTAGGTCAGCGTCCAGCGCCGCGCCTCCGTCGTCTGGATCAGCACTGTCTTATACGGCTCCGAGCCCGTTGAATTCTCGATTGCCGTATTCACTTCGTTGAATAACGCAAACTCATAAAGGTTTCGCTGCGTCTGTGCCAGCGCTGTCTGGTTGAGAGGATCGCCCGGGTGCAGCGTGATCGCCTTGGCTACCGTATCCGGACGCGTGTAGTGCAAGCCCGATATCAGAACCTTGCGCACAAAGATTTGCTGTCCTTCGTGGATATTGAAGGTCACGTCCACTTTGGCCGGATCCTTCGCCTCGGTCTGCTCTTCTACTTCGACCTGTGCCTGGTCAAACCCGCGGCTCAGGTAGTCGGTCAGCAGCGCATCGCGGTCGCCGGCAAGATTCTGCGGCGAAAACAGCTGTCCCGACGCAGTATTCATCAGCGCCCGCAGCTTGGTCCCATCCGATTTCTCCACGCCATCCAGACTCAACGCACCCACAACCTGCTGCTGTCCTTCATCAATGTGGTAGATCACCGCGATTGGCTCGGTTGGATTGCGTGCGGATCCCGGCGTAGCAGCGCTTGTCTGCACGCCTCCACTCACAGTCTCCGGCGTCACCTTTACTTTAGAGAAACCGTTGCTCTGGTAAACCGCCTGTACTGCGCTCACGTCTGCGGCAACCAGGGCCTGGCTGTATGCGCCGTGATGATCCAGATGGTCGGCCGCATGGACAGCCAGCAATGCCTCCAGCGTCGCCGCATCGAAATAGTGATTGCCTTGCACCGACACCTTGCTTACACGTCTGCGCGCACCCAGCGCCACCGTATAGGTGATCGTGACGGTTCCACCGTCGGGGTTCTGCTGCTCCGTATGATCTACCTTGACGTCAAAGTAGCCCAGCCGTTGAAAGTAGTCGCGCAGCCGTCGATTTCCCTCGTTCAGAAGGTCCTCGTCGACCGTACCCTCCTCAAAAACCGGAACCAACCTCTTCAGCCGGTCGCCGCCGATCTTGGTTCCTTGCACGCTTAACTTCACCACGGGTCCGCGATTTGCTGAAAATGTGAAATCCGATCGCTTCGTTGCCGGGACGTACAGTTCCGACTCCAGTTTGACGTCTGCCTCTAGCCGATCTTCCTTCTGGTAGTGCTTCAGTACGCCGCTCAGCGCGCGGCTGCTGGTGTCGTGGTCGATCTTCCTTCCCATCTTGAGATGTGCATCTTGACGGAACTGCGTCTCGTTCAGGCCGGAGTCGCCCGAAACCTTCACCCCTCCCACGCGTGCCTGCACTCCCGAGGTCACAGCAAACGCGATATCTACCAGTTGCTCGTTCGCATGTCGGGTCAGTTTGTAGGTGATCATCGGCTCGTTGAATCCGTTATCGGCCAGCGCCTGGCGCATCCGTCCCATGGCCGCATCCAGCCGCGTCTGCGTAAACCGCGTCCCGGCCGTCAGCCGGCTTGCCGCCTGCAGTTGCGCATTGATCGTCGCACCCTTGGCTCCGTCAACACTGACGGTTCCAATGAACTCCCGCGCGGTGCCACGGAAGACGACCCTCACGCCGGTGTCCATTCTCGCGGCAACCACTTCAATCGTGCTGAATAGACCCGTCTCAAACAGCACGCGCAGGCTGCTGGCTATGTTTTCGCGGTTCAGTGGAGCTCCGACACCCTGCGGCAAGTGTCCCGCCAGAGGCTGCAGCCGATCTGCTGAAACTCCTTCAAAGGCAACCTCACGAACTGGCAGTCCCTGCAACTGCGCCATCGGATCCGGCTCGCTGTCGTTCCCGCCAACCGAATCAGTCGAACCATGCGCAGGGCTATCCTTCGAGTGCTCTTCCGCAACCCCGCCGGGCCCCGAACGGACAGCCTGCGGCCAGCAACTGCTTGCCACCATCAGTACAAGAAATAGATGAGCCGACAGCTTCCCCAGCTTGAATTCCAAGCCGAGCTGCCATGCCGGCGTTGCCTTACGCACTATATCTCCCAGAATTTATCCATACAGACCCGCATTGAGCCATTTGGTTGCATCTAACCCATTAACTTGAGAGCCTATCCGGTTCCTTCATGCCGCAGCTCAAGGTTTTTCACTGCTGCACCTTATACTAACGAGGAAAGAAGCTTGGCGCAGCAACAGACGATTCTTACTGCTACAGATATCCCTCCCCAAAGGAAGCGCATGCCACGTACCAGGTTTCAAAAGCCGACGCCGGATGAACCCTCGTCTGATTCCGCTGTGGAAAAAGAGAGTGCTGTCCAGGTTGGCGACCCTGCACCCGAAACGACCTCTCCTCCACGGCTCTCTCCCGATGCAGAAATCCTTGCCCGGGCGCAGGCCGGCGATCACCATGCCTTTGCCCATCTTTACTCGCTCCACAAGAGACGCATTTACTCCCTGTGTCTTCGCATGGTCGGCAACGTTGCCGAAGCGGAAGATCTCACCCAGGAGGCCTTCCTTCAGCTTCACCGCAAGATCGGAACCTTTCGCGGCGACTCGGCTTTCTCCACCTGGTTGCATCGTCTCTCCATTAACGTCGTCCTGATGCACTTGCGCAAAAAGGGGCTGCCCCTCATGTCTCTCGATGAAGCCATGGAGCCCTCCTACGACGACGGTCCCGGTCGCAGCTTTGGCGCACCCGACCTTTCTCTGACTGGCTCCATCGACCGTCTGGCACTCGAACGTGCGGTCGCCGCTTTACCAGCTGGTTACCGCCTCATTTTTGTCCTTCACGATGTGGAGGGCTTTGAGCATAATGAGATAGCGGCGATGCTTGATTGTTCGGTTGGAAACAGCAAGTCCCAACTCCACAAGGCCCGGCTAAAACTACGTGATGCGCTGCGTCTCACGCTTCGGAAGGGAGACCGGCGATGATGACCGACCCCAGGACCATGGGCTGTCAGGAATTCCGCGATCAACTGTCGGACCTCGTCGGTTCCGGGGCTGACGTCGAGAACCACCCCCACATCAAGGAATGCGAAATCTGCCGAGAGTTGTACGAGCAACTCCAGACCATTGCCGAGGCAGCTAAGCAGTTGTTCCCCGATCAGGAACCCGAAGACAGCCTGTGGGAACGCATCGAGTCCGCCATCAAAAAGGAAGATTGATTCACCAGGTCGAAGAATTCAGCCGCGAAGGCTGCGAACGCGCCTATACTGCGCTTGTCTCAAAAACGCGTCGGGCCACACGGCCTGTGCGGAAATTAAGAGTTTCCTGAGGGCGCCGCTTCTGCCGCGCCCTCGGCAGCTGTCTTCAAGCCGGGCTCCAGCCCCCTGAGGGATAGCCACGATGGGCGAACTCGCACCTCCTGCCAAGCTCGGCTCATCTCCCGACCCAGTCATGGTCATGTTTTTGGCGCATCCGTCCCCCCGCTCCATTCAGCCTTCCTCCATTCCTGCCGATGAACCAGTTGAACGGTGTTTTCGGGTACTCCGGAACCCGAACGAGGTCAACAACGTAAACCTCAATAACCGGCAGCGCATGAGAAGTATTTCAAGAGCCGGGTCTTTCTTGAAACTTTTAATGCTCTGTGTTGTCTAATAAGGAAAGTTGATAAGAGGACACTCAATGCCAAGTCAGCCTTCCATTTTGCCACCAGAAAATCCCCAGAAACGGGCGCTTTCCGGTCCCAGGCGCATTCCCATTCTACCCGTACGCGACACTGTTCTTTTCCCGCATGCCGTTCTACCACTTACAGTTGGTCGCGAAAGCTCCATCCAGTTGATCGAATCCCTAGGGGAAGAACGCTCGATTGTTGTTGCGGCCCAACTCGACCCGCGTCTTGACGCGCCGAAGCCGACCGATCTGCACGAAGTAGGCACGTTAGCCACCGTGCATAAGGTCGTGCGCATGCCCAATCAGAGCCGTTTCGTGTTTACCGAAGGCGTCGAGCGCGTGCGCCTGCTCCGCTATGTTCAGACCGAGCCATTCATGATCGCCGAAATTGAGACTGTCGAGGACGTCGAGGGAGAAACCACGTCTTCTGTCGAGGCGCTCGTCCGGAATGTAGTCGGCCAGTTCCAGCAGATCGTCTCCGAATCGGCCACGCTTTCTGATGAGCTTCGCACTATTGCCGGCAACATCGAGGATCCAAGCCGCCTGGTAGACTTTGTTGCCTCCTCCCTCCCCTTCCTGACCACGGACGACAAGCAGACGCTGCTTGAAACTGCAAGCGTTCCGGCACGACTCGAGTTGCTTACGAAGCACCTTGCCAAAGAACTCGAAGTCCAGCAGCTTCGCACCAAGATTCAGAGCGAAGTGCAGGACCAGGTCCAGCAGTCGCAGCGCGACTACTACCTGCGCGAGCAGATGAAGGCTATCCAGAAGGAGCTCGGGGAGCAGGATGAGGGGCAGCGCGAAGTCGAAGACCTGCGCAAGAAGATCGAAGAAGCGGGCATGCCTGAAGACGTGAAGAAAGAGGCGATGAAAGAGCTCTCGCGCCTCGGCCGGATGTCTCCCATGGCTGCCGACTACTCGCTCACCCGCAACTACATCGAGTGGCTCGCGGTATTGCCATGGGCCAAAAGCTCCGGCTCCAAAATCGACATTAACAAGGCTCGCGAAATCCTCGATGAGGATCACTACG
Source organism: uncultured Acidobacteriaceae bacterium (assembly GCA_963838295.1). GTDB lineage: Bacteria > Acidobacteriota > Terriglobia > Terriglobales > Acidobacteriaceae > Telmatobacter. The sequence continues at coordinate 202,004 of CAWIQS010000011.1, read as the reverse complement.
AACTGAAAAAGGTGAAGGATCGCATTCTCGACTATTTGTCGGTGCTCGAACTCAAGCCCGACATGAAGGGGCCGATCCTCTGTTTTGTCGGACCTCCAGGCGTGGGCAAAACCTCGCTTGGCCGCTCCATCGCGCGCGCCCTGGGACGCAAGTTCCAACGCGTATCGCTGGGTGGCATGCACGACGAAGCCGAGATTCGCGGACACCGCCGCACTTACATTGGAGCTTTGCCGGGCCAGATCATCCAGAGCATCCGCCGCGCCGAAACCAACGACCCGGTCATCATGCTTGATGAGGTCGACAAGCTCGGACGCGACTTCCGCGGCGATCCTGCATCGGCGCTACTCGAAACGTTAGATCCGGAGCAGAACAACACGTTCCGCGATAACTACCTCGACGTGCCGTTCGATCTTTCGAAGGTGCTATTTATTTGCACGGCGAACATGCTCGACACCGTGCCTCCGCCGCTGATCGACCGCATGGAGATCATTCCGCTCCAAGGCTACAGCGAGGAGGAGAAGGTGCACATCGCGGCGCGCTACCTCGTTCCGCGCCAGATCAAGGCGAACGGGATTACGCCGGAGCAGATCGAATTTCCCGAAGCAGCTGTCCGCCACATCGTGCGCCACTACACGCGAGAGGCTGGAGTGCGCAAACTCGAGCAGGTCATCGGCACGGTATGCCGCAAGGAAGCGCGTCGCGTTGTTGAAGGCAAGCTGGAGAAGCTTGTAGTCGACAAGGATGTGCTCAAGGAATTTCTTGGGGGTATCCAGGTCCGCGTCGAAACCGAAGTTGCCGAGCGCGTCAAGCGTCCTGGTGTAGCTGTAGGTCTGGCATGGACGCCGGCCGGTGGCGACATCCTCTTCATCGAAGCCAACAAGATGAAGGGCAAGGGCGGCTTTACGATGACCGGCCAGATTGGTGAAGTGATGCAGGAATCCATGCAGGCCGCGCTTACCTGGGTGCGCTCCAACTCGGCATTGCTTGGTCTGTCAGAGGACTTCAACAAGGACCTCGACCTGCACATTCACGTGCCCGCAGGCGCGATCCCGAAGGATGGCCCTTCGGCCGGCGTCACCATGGCCACGGTCCTGGCATCGCTGCTGACTGATAATCCGGTTCGTCCGCTTACCGCGATGACCGGCGAGATCACGCTCAGCGGAAACGTGCTTCCTGTGGGCGGCATCAAGGAGAAGTTTCTGGCAGCACGCCGTGCGGGAGTGGAAACCATCATCTTGCCCGCCGACAACCGCCAGGACGTCGAAGAAGACCTGACGCCCGAAATGATTGACGGAGTTTCAATCCACTACGCCAGCCGCATCGAAGACGTGCTGGCCGTGGCTCTCCCACTGTTGAAAGCCAAGCCCGAGGTCACATCGATTGCCGCCGAACACGGTGCCTCGGCCGCAGCATAACGCCGCGATCGGCAGCAGAATTAGAAAGGCCGGCAAACCCGCCGGCCTTTTTCCTTCGATTGTTTGCTCGTTTTCTATAGATGCTTGTCATCCTGAGCGCCGCACGCTTGGGGCCCCGCAAAGTGGGGTAAGCGGCGCGAAGGATCTGCTTTTTCCCATTTCTGCTCAGAAGGACGCTTCAACCTACTTGCCCTTGTACTCCTGGAACAACTCAGGAAATTCCTTCCGCAGCGTAGCAATCTTGGGCCGGTCACAGACCATGATGTAGGGGTTGTCAGGATTGTGCAGCGCGTAATCCTGATGGTAAGTCTCCGCGTCGTAGAAGCCCTTCAAGGGCGTCACCTGCGTCACAATCGGCTTCGGAAAGACATGTGCGGCGTTGAGTTGTGCGATATACGCTGAGCCGATGTTTCGTTGTTCGTCGCTTGAATAGAAGATCGCCGAGCGGTAAGACGTCCCCACGTCAGGGCCCTGGCGATTGAGCTGCGTTGGGTCATGCACGGAAAAGAAAATCTGCAGGAGCTTGCCATAGGTAATTTTAGAGGGATCGAAGACCACCTTTACGGATTCAGCGTGTCCTGTCGTTTCAGTCGTGACCTGGTCATACGTTGCAGTTGCAGCGGAACCGCCGGCATAGCCCGCGGTTGTCGCAATCACTCCCTTAACACGCTGAAACACGGCCTGCGTGCCCCAGAAACAGCCTCCTGCGAAGACTGCAGTCTGTTTTCCCGAGGCATGCGCAATTGCTTCGTCGGTTTGTGGCGCCGGAATCTGACCTTGCATATGAGCCTCTGCACAGCCGCTGAGTGCAAAAACAAGCACGAGAGCCAATCGACTCAATTGGTGTGGAACCGAACACAGCATGAAACCTCCTCAAACCGAGCGCCTTGTGATGAGACTCTCGAAAGTCCTCCGAGGTTACAGAGCCGCTTCCTCTCCGGTGCCGTCACTCTGATCAACCATATTCAGCTTGTCATTCCGAGCGACCGCAGGGGAGCCGAGGAACCTGCAGTTGTTCTTTCTCAGCCGACCATCGAGTATGGGTGGGAAAGCAGGATCCCCGAATCACAGCCCTTTCAGCAGCTTCACCAGCCTCGCCAGCCCCTGCTCCCGCGCCGTCTTGTTTGCTGGATTCGTATCCGTGGGGTCCTCGCCCGCGCGCATGAATCCATGCCCCGCGCCGTCGTAGCTCACCGGCTCATACGTCTTGCCCGCCGCTTTCATCGCCTCCGTCGTCGCCGGAATCGTAGCTCCGATGCGCGCATCGTTCCCGCCATAGAATCCATACACGGGCGCCGTAATCGAGCTCACATCCGCAGGCCCCGGTCCGTAGAACACGAATGCCGCCGCAAGGTCTTTGCGATGCGTGGCAAACGCGAACGACTTGCCACCGCCCCAGCAGAATCCCACTGTCACCACTTTCCCGTTCGCCGCAGGAATCTTCTTTCCGTAATCCACCGCCGCATCCAGATCGGCCGTCACCTGGTCTTTGTCCAGCCCCGAGACAGCTTTGGTCGTCGAGTCCCTGTCGGGAAACGCGCTTGATCCACCGCCATTCGGACCAATGCCGGAAAGCAAATCCGGCGCGACCACGACGAAGCCTTGTCCGGCAAGTTCATCGGCCATCTCCTTGGCCCAGTCGCTGAGGCCGAAGATTTCGTGGATGAGAACGACAACAGTAGCTTTGTCCTTGACCTCGGGGTAGACCACTAAGGCCTGCAGGCTTCGGTTGTCGTGCTTCAGAGTCACATACTCATGGTGTCGCGGCGAAGCATCGAGCCGGGCCTTGGCCCAGTCCTGTGCGCAGGTTGAAACGGCAGCGAGAAACAGCAAGACTGCGGCAAGTCGGGCAACGTGGGGAATCGGTCGCATCATGCGAAGGAGTCTAGCCGCGATCAATAGCTTTTCGCAAGTTTCCAAACTCAGTGTCCGGACATATCCATGCGCTTGGCTTTTGCTGCAGCATTCGTTCCCTCATCTGCCGAAACCGCCGTTCCGGGTTCAGTCGCAGCGTTCTTCCAGGCAGCCAGGACTTGAGGCGGCAATTTATCCATGTTGCTCAAAAACGTGGTCACTTGCCATACTTCCGATTCTTTGAGAATCGTCTTCCACCCAGGCATCCCACTCAAGCGCACTCCGTGCTGGATGATGTAAAAGTTCTGATTCTCTGGCATGTCCGGCGAGTCCTCGACGAATTGGGGCGCTCGTGGATAGAACGAATCGCCGAAGGCGGAATGATGGTGAGAAATGTCCCCATGGCAGCCCGCGCAATCTGACTGGTAAGTCTTCATACCGGCCAGCAAGTTTTCATTGGTGAGTTGAATGGGATTCTTCACATCTGGTGCGCGCCGATCGACTGAAGCATCCAGAGCCGGCATTGCAAGCTTCATCTCCAACGCACCTGGCGCAAGGTCGGCGCGTGGATCGACAAACCCAAAGCGCACGTAGCAGAACAGCGCCAACAGGACCAAAACGACTGCTGTTAGAAATCCAATGAGAAACCTGATCATCCGGAGTCTCCGTCCGACGGGCTTCGGCCGGAAGCCCTTTCATTCGTTGATCAACTTGAAAATCGGCCAGGCAAATACCTTGCAGCCAGTTATTGGGCCAGTCGCTGAGAGGGAAGTGCGCGGGCAGTAAATCCGGCAACGCGGGGAATCGGTCGCATCCTGCGAAGGAGTTTAGGCGCGATCAATAGCTGTCCGCAAGTTCTTCGTTGAGGCCTAGCATTTCGGATGCGGGTTCTTGAAGTCGACTTCGATCGGCATCCAGTCTGAGAGCCGCTTGTTGTTCAGTTCCGCATCTCCGGGCCGGCTCGAAAGCGACGACCGTGCGAGCGCAACGGTCAGCTTTATCTTTCCGTTCATGCAGTAGGCCTTCAAAAAGGTAGAAAGTCCCTTATCTGCCGCCTCCATGTACTCCGCGGGAAGGGTGCCCTCCACCGTAGGAACGTCGACCGGACCCATGACCATCTGGTTCGATACCGGCCCGTCTTTTTTCACAGCGGAAGCGTCGAATCGCACCACGAGCGTAGCTCTCTTCTCCAGCGCCTCGGGATTAGCCGTGTATTTGATAGCCGGGATGGTGACGCCCGCCGGGTTCGGCTTGGTTGCCTGCGTGTCAAACGCGAGATGGTATGCGGCCCCCGGCCACTTGGGCCTCGCGGGAACCTTGGCAGCATTGTCTCCCATGTTGCATCCCGCCAGAAACACCAATCCCGCCAACGCCATCGTCACGCCTGTTTTCACGACATCCTCCTCGTACCATCAAACGACGCGCAAGAATACCACTCCTTCTAAACACAGGAATGTGATCGCCGTAACTCGAAATCATCCGGTTTGCGCCCGGCCGTGAAGAATCCCTCCGCTTGGGGTAGCCCGCCGCCATTTCCAGCGCAATCGTAGCCAGACCCTCTGGAGTCCTGCACCACACCGCCTGCGCCTTCCCGCGTCTAACACTCAAGGCGGTATTCTTTCTTAAACATGCAGATACGCATTCTCCCTTTCGGCATTCTCAAGGAGTCTCTCGGCTCCGCCCCCTTCGTCCTCGATCTTCCCGGCGGAGCGACGGTCGCTGACCTGATCGCTCGACTTGGCGTCCAGGCTCCCGCCGTCGAAACACTCGGCATTGCGGTCAGCGTCAACGCCGAGTACGCCGAACGTTTGCACGTCCTGCGCGAGAACGACGAAGTTGGGCTGCTTCCGCCTGTCTCCGGGGGGGCACCTCCCAATGAGCCTGCGAAAACCGAGGATTGCGTTCTCATACGGCTTGTCCGCGAGCCTATTGAGGCTGAAGCCCTCGTCGCTGCCGCGAAGCAAGGCGAAGACGGCGCCGTCATTGTTTTTGACGGCATCGTCCGCAACAACTCCCGCGGCCGTAAGACCCTCTACCTCGACTACGAGGCTTACGAAGAGATGGCCGTTAAGCAGATGAACGAACTGGCGCGCGAAGCGATCACCCGCCTTGGCGTGCGCAACGTTGCCATCATTCACCGCCTCGGCCGTCTGCAGGTTGGTGAAACCAGCGTACTCATCATCGTCGCTTCTGCGCATCGCCGTCAGGCCTTCGAGGCCAGCCGCTGGCTCATTGACACTCTCAAGAAAACCGTGCCCATCTGGAAAAAGGAAACCTTTGTGGACGGCGCCGTCTGGGCCGATGGCGAGCCCTTTCCGCCGGGATACGCCGTGGAGGGAGCCGATGGCCCTGCGGCCTGACCTCAAGATTGCCGTCCCGAGCCTCCTCGCCATCGTCCTGTCTCTCGGCATTGCCCTTCGCCTCGTCGCGCAGGAAGACAAGCCTCTTCGTCTCGACGTCAAACTAGTCAGCATTTTCGTCAACGTAACCGACAAGACCGGCGCCATCGTTGGCGGCCTGACGAAGGAGGACTTCAAACTCTCCGAGGACAACCGCCCTCAGAATATCGCGGTCTTCGAGCGCCAGTCAGAGATGCCGCTCAACCTCACGCTTGCCATCGACACCAGTTCCAGCACGTACAAGGACCGATCGATCGAGCAGCAGGCTGCCAAGAAATTCGTTCGCGCAATGATTCGGCCGCAGGACCAGATGAGTGTCATCGAATTTGACACGTATGTGTATCAGCTCACCGACTTCACCAATAAGGTCGCTCTGATCGACCACGGTCTCGATCGCATGCGTGGCGCCGGCGGCACCGCTCTCTACGACGCGATCTATGCCGGGTCTCAAGCTCTCGGCAAAAAGGACGGCCGCAAAGTGCTGGTGCTCGTTTCCGACGGCGGCGACACGGTCAAAGGCTCGACCTACGACGAAGCGCTCGAGCAGGCGCTGCGCAACGAGGTCATGATCTATTCCATTATTGATGTGCCCATCGAAGCCAGCGCCGGTCGCGATCTCGGCGGCGAGCACGCGCTCATTCAGCTCTCAGAGGACACTGGAGGCAAGCACTTCTACGTCGACGAAGGGGGACTCGACAGGGCCTTCGCGAAGGTGAGTGACGACCTCCGGACGCAATATATGATCGGCTACTATCCCCACAACCAGGAGCCCGGAAGGGCATTCCATCGCATCGATGTCACCGTTCCCCGCGCTGCCACCGAGTCCTTCAACATCCGCCACAAAACCGGCTACTACGCCGAACCGCAAAAAAGTCGCAACTAGAATCCACAATCCATCAAGCACCTCATTCCCTAACAAACCTTCTCACCAACAAACTTGTCATTCCGAGCGATCCGTTTTCAACGTAGTCATTCCGAGCGAAGCCGAGGAACCTGCAGTTGCTTTTTGCGTCGGAATCGCGAACCAACGCGGGAAGCCGGACACGCCGGACACCACCCACCGTTCAAATTCGAACACTCCAACCTGTTTTTGAACGCTTGGCCTCTTTCCATCCCTTGATAAACCAACGATTTCATTGGGCGCATCGTGGCCTCAAACGTGCTTGTTCCATCGCACATCGAATTGTGCTCGGAGGTACTCCATGACGGTTTTGCTCCAGGATCTGGTTTATGCGTTTCGCCAGTTGCGCAAGACGCCCGGTTTCACCACCACCGTCATCCTCACCCTGGCACTCGGCATCGGCGCCAACGCCGCCATCTTCACCCTCGTCAACGCCGTTCTGCTGCGCAATCTCCCCGTCGTGGATCCCAAGACCCTTATCCGCGTCGGAGATACCGACGATTGTTGCGTCAACTCCGGATACGACGAGAAGGGCGACTACTCGCTCTTCTCCACCGACTCCTACCTTCTGATGAAGAAGAACCTCTCGGAATTCCAGGAACTGGCCGCGATGGAGTCCGGCTTCGATTACCGCCCGCTCACCGCGCGCCGCGAAGACTCCCAGAGTGTCGCAAAGTCGATCATGGGCGAGTTCGTTTCCGGCAACTACTTCCGCACCTTCGGCCTTCAGCCCACCGCAGGCCGCTTTTTTACCGACGCTGACGACACCAAGGGCGCTGCCTTTACCGCCGTCATGAGCTACGACACCTGGGCGCACAACTATGCCTCTGACCCCTCCATCGTCGGAACCACGTTTCGCATCAATACCCAGCCCGTCACCATCATCGGCGTAGCGCCCAAGGGCTACTTTGGGGACCGACTCACCAGCACCCCTCCCAACTTCTATCTGCCTATCGAATCCATGGCTGTCATCTCCAATGTCCCCTACCTCCACGATCCCGAGGTTGAATGGGTTTACGTCATTGGCCGCGTTAAGGCGGGCGTATCGCTGCCTGCTTTGCAAGCCAAGATCAGCACCTTGCTTCGTCAGGAGTTCTCCGCCTTCAAGATATTCTCGACCGCACGCGGCAAGACGTTTCTCGACCGCACGCATGTCGTCCTCATTCCCGGTGGCGCAGGGATCCAGCAGTTGCAGGACAACGCCAAGTCGCAACTCCACCTCCTTAGCTGGATCGCCGCTCTGGTGTTGCTTGTTGCCTGCGCGAACATTGCCAACCTGCAACTGGTGCGCAGCATGGGCCGCCGGTCTGAAATGTGTGTGCGCACGGCCCTTGGCGCGCAACGCAGCCGCATCATTCGCCAGTTGCTCACTGAAAGCGTTCTTCTCGCCGGCCTCGGTGGCATCGTCGGCCTCGCCGTGGCTTATGCGGGAGCGCACATGCTGCTCGCCCTCGCTTTCCCCGGCGCGCAGAATGTCCCCATCGATGCGGCTCCATCGCCGCTCGTCATCCTCTTTGCCTTCGGACTTTCGCTCGTCACCGGCATCCTGTTCGGCGTAGCACCCGCATGGATCGCCGCCCAGGCACAGCCGGCCGATGCCCTCCGCTCCGGCACCCGCACCACCGCCGGCGGCGCATCTATCCTGCAGCGTTCGCTTGTCATCCTGCAGGCGTCCTTGTCTCTCGTACTCCTCGTCGGCGCAGGACTCTTCGCCCAGAGCCTCAACAAGCTTGAAAGCTCCGACATGCATCTCGACGCGAAAAATCGCTACATAGTCCACTTCAATCCCCAGGCAGCCGGATACGCCACCACCCAGGTTGAAGCGCTCTATCGCACTATCGAGGACCAGTTCCATGCGCTGCCCGGTGTCGTCAAAGTAGGCCTCTCCACCTACACGCCGATGGAAGACAACAATTGGGGTAGAGGCGTTCAAATCCAGGGAGAGCCAGATCCCAACAAGGGTGCGTCATGGGTCAAAGGCAACGCCGACTACTTCGATTCCGTCGGCACCCACGTTCTGATGGGTCGCGGATTCAAGCCCCAGGATCTGCTGACCGCCCCGTCCGTCGTGGTCGTCAATCAGCAATTCGTAAAGACCTTCTTCAAGCCAGGCCAGAATCCGATCGGCCATCGTCTGGGATCACCCGGACCGACAAGCCCGGGGGACTACGAGATTGTGGGCGTTGTCGAAGACACCACCTATACCGCCGTGCAGTGGAAGGACCACGCCATGTTCTTCGTGCCCATCACGCAACGGGGGGCAAGCGAGAAGGAACCGATTTCGCAGGACACCTCACTCTACGCTGGCGCCATCATCCTCCAGACCGATCGCCCCATGAACGATATGGAAAAGCTCGCACAGCGCACGCTCTCCGGTATCAACCCCAACCTCACCATCGTCAAGTTCCAGACCTTCAATCAACAAATCGCCGACCGCTTCAACGACGACCGAATGATCGCGCGCCTAACCTCGCTGTTCGGCGCGCTAGCTCTGTTGCTCGCGACCATCGGCCTCTACGGCGTCACCTCGTACACCGTCGTCCGCCGCACTCCTGAGATTGGCATCCGCATGGCTCTCGGCGCAGAACGCATCCGCGTTGTCGGCATGGTTATGCGCGGCGCCATGGCGCAGGCGGTCGTCGGTCTCGCGATCGGCGCCCCCATCGCCATCCTCTGCGTCCGCTACATCAAATCCCAGCTCTACGAAATCACCCGCGTCGATCCGAGCGTCATGGTGGGAGCTATCTGCATTTTGACTTTAGCCGCCGCCGTAGCCGGCATGATCCCCGCCCGCCGCGCCGCCTCCATCAACCCAGTAAAAGCCCTTCGCGTCGACTAACGCGGAGAGCTAGAAATTGACATTGCGAGCGTTAAAAAAGCAGGACGGTCATTCCGAGCGACCGACGGGAGTCGAGGAACCTGCAGTTGCTCTTTCCCAACTAGCCACCAATCCCCGGGTGACCCATCCATGACGGCGCCCAGGTCACACTGTCTCGGTCCTCAAGAAATTGGGTGCCCAGCCATGACGCAGCAAATCGCGTGATGGGTAACCAATGGCGGAATGTTCACCCCAAATTCGGTCAAGGGCAGGAGCGCCGACTGCCACTCTAACTCCAAACGTTAAAAACACTTACGCGTGTTGCAGGGAATTAGCCCCCTTCTGGCGGATCGTCTCATTTTCTTGACTATCAATCCCATATTCTGAGAAACTGAAGCTGTACTTCCAGACGGAATAGAGGACCAAAATGCGAGACACTGCCCCTCAAGGAACATACAAAGTTCAAGCACTCGATCGTGCCTTTGCAGTACTTGATCTGCTTGGCGAGAGCGAGGTACCGCTGGGACTGGCGCAAGTTGCCTCATCGCTCCAATTGCACAAAAGCACCGCGCATCGTTTTCTGATGGTGCTGGAGCGGCACAGGATGGTCGAGCGGACGACGAGTGGGAAATTCCGCCTCGGTCTGCGGCTTTTTGATTTTGGAAATCGCGCCATCGAGCAATATGATCTGCGCGAACGTGCACAACCGCACCTGCGTCGCCTGGTTGCCGAGACCGAAGAGACCGCGCACCTCTGCATCCTGGAGCAGTCGCGCGTGATCTACATCGACAAGATTGAGCCGGCGCGCTCGGTTCGCATGATCACTCGTGTGGGTTCAAGCAATCCCGTCCATTGCACCTCGGTGGGAAAGGCGATGCTGGCATTTCTGCCCGAAGATCGCATTAACGAAATCATCCGCAAGACGCGATTTGAAAAATTCACGCATCGGACGATCGCCACGGCAGAGGCGCTGCGGACGGAGATTGAGAAGACGCGCCGCAGAGGTTACGCAGTGGACGACGAGGAACTCGAGGAAGGTCTTCGCTGTATCGCGGTTCCGCTGCTTGATGCGCAACGCCAGCCGGTGGCGGCGATTAGCGTGTCTGGTCCTTCGTTTCGCGTGACGGCGCAGAAACTGCCGTCAATTGCCAATCACCTGCTGCAATGCGTACGCGGCATTTCGATGGATATGGGCTTTACGGCCGCAGCGCGTGGGAATCGCGCGGCAGCAGCCTGGACAGCCTAGCGGATCCAGTTCGGACCTATCAGGTTACGCAGATTTTCCGGAGTAGCCCACTGGGCTGCTCCGGAAAAACGTTTAACCCACGCAGCGCCTTCTCCAATGCGGACGCGATCAGGCGTGAACTCGGGTGAGAGCGCGTTAGCCATCAGTGCGTAATTGGCACCCGCGCGCAGGCGAAGTGCTTTCCAGCATCCTCCAGGAACGGCGACTATGGGTCTTTCGCCTGCGGATACGTCGCGGCCGAGCGTGATTTCTTCCACGTGGCCGTTGGGGTGGAAGATGAAGTAATCGACGGGACCGCCCTCGATGAGGATATGCGTGTCGTCAGAGGCCAGCCAGTGGAGATAGTTGATGGGCCGGTCGCGGGTTAGCATGTAGTAGACTTGGCTCTGCACCGCGAGCGACCGTCCGTCGATCTGCACTTTCTGAGCCGATTCCCCGATTAATCCGAGATATCCGGACTCTTTGGGCAGAACCGACAGGTGCAACGTTTCTCTTAGTTCGCGGGCGCGTGCTTCGGATCCGGTTGGAGCAAGGGCGTGGATCGAAGTGAGGGTTGCGAGGGCGAATGCGGCAATCGGTATTCGAGCTTTAGATCGCATCATGGTGGCAGAGTAGAGCATTGGCGGCGAGTGCGAACAGGATTATTGAATTGAGGGGGATGCGGCGCCGGTGGTGTGAGAAATGTTCGTTCAAGGTCTGGCTGTTGATGCCATTGTGGCGAGTGTTTCTGGTACACTCAATGATGTTGCAGAAGCAAGGGTGCAGCTTGGCTTCCCGCTCAAAAGGCGGTTGCCTGCGTGGTGAAAACGAATTCACTTCGAGATCATCCGCGGCATGCAGCAGGTTTTCCAGATTCATTCTGGGGACGTAGCTCAGTTGGTTAGAGCGCTGCCTTCTAACCGGCTGCCTTAGGAATCAGTAACATACTTCCTTGGTGTCCAGTTTGGTGTCCATTTTGACTCAACTTTGATAGGCTATGAAGCCTCAGAGGAGGATCAATGAATGCCTGCTCCGAAGCCCCGCAACAGTCCCCTCAACGCTCCTGAATACGCGGATCGCGTCAACCTCATCAAGAAGATTAAAGTCGGAAGCGTCTGGCGTTTTGCGCCCGTCGTTCCCGAATCGAACGGCCGTCTCAGAGACAAGGTACGGATCAACGGCCAGGTCGAAGTTCACCCCGAAGGCGCCTACTACATCGAGTGGCGCGAGCGTGGCAAGCGTTGCCGCGTCTCGGTCCAACGCGAAGACGCGGTTGATGAAGCCCGCCGCAAAGCCGTCGAGCTTCGCGCCATCCGCGACGGCCTGATCGCCTCCCCGGAGCCAGCACCCGAGGCCGCGCCCAAGACGAAAATAGGTGACGCCATTGACGCCTATCTCCGCTACGTGCGGATGCAGCGCAAGCCGCGTACCTACCTCACCTATCGCTACACGCTCGATGTCCTGCTCCGCGCTTCGTACAAGAAACAGTACGTCGAGGATGCGACGCGCGACGATGTGCTCAACTTCATGACGTACTGCTATGAACTCAGCCTGGGAGCGCGCACCGTTTACGACAAAGTCGTGACGGTGTTGCAACTGTTCAAGAAGCACGGACGCTCGGGATTGATGGAAAAGGGGGACTGGCCCAAGTATGTGGACGCCATTCGACCTATGTATGAAGCTGAAGAGCTGACAGCGATGTTCAAGGTGGCGACCGAAGATGAGGCCGACATGCTCAAATTTATCCTCGGCTCCGGCTTCCGGGACCAGGAGATCCGGTATGTAGAGTACCTGGACCTCGACTTCCGGCATCAACTCGCGCGCGTGACGGCCAAAGCAAAGTGGGGCTTTACGCCGAAGAACTGGGAGGAACGCACAGTGCCGCTTCCAGCGGGGTTGATGGAACGTCTCCGGAAGCGGAAAGAGAGGAAGATGGCGAGGCCGCACGATTTCGTCTTCGGGAATACAAAAGGTCGCCCGGACAGCGAGATGGATATGGTCGTCAAGCGCGTGGCAGAACGCGCAGGGCTAAACTGCGGACAGTGCGTGACCGAGCACAACAACAAGTGCGCCGAGGGACCGTACTGCATGAACTTCTTCCTGCACAAGTTCCGGCACACCTTCGCCACGAACCATCTGCGCGACGGCGTGGACATCCGCACCGTGCAGAACTGGCTCGGCCACCGCGACATCCAATCGACCATGGTGTATCTCAAAGGCGTCCGATCAAAAGATGCCGCGATGAAGGTCAACAGCGGAGAGCTGGCGTCGCTGGTCGCCTGAGTCCCACCTCCAATGGAAAAAGCCACCATCGCTGGTGGCCTTTTCAAGCATCCGGCGCTTTGCGACATGCAAGCAGCGATCGCACCGAAACCCGGGCTCGTCGAGACCCAAACCGACCCGCCTTCTCAATTCCTACGGAGATGGGCAAAGTGCTAGGATCAAGCCAATCGAATGATGGCGCGCTCCCTCATTACACGCCCCGCTGGATACGACGAATTCCTGCAAGACCTAAAGCAGCGTATTCGGACTGCTCAAGTAAGAGCAGTCTTCGCCGTGAACCGCGAACTCATCCTTCTCTACTGGCATGTTGGTCGCGAAATCCTAAAGCGCCAGAGTGCGGCGGGGTGGGGCGCAAAAGTCGTTGAACATCTCGCCACTGATCTGCATCGTGAATTTCCAGGGATGACCGGCTTTTCGAGAACAAACCTGCTCTACATGCGGGCATTCGCAGAGGCGTGGCCAGATGAGCAAATTGTCCAACAGGTTGTTGGACAAATCCCGTGGGGACACAACGTTCGTCTTCTGGACCTCGTGAAAACTCCGACAGAACGCCAGTGGTACATTCATCGGGCGATTGAACACGGGTGGAGCCGCAATGTTCTCGTCCATCAGATTGAAAGCGGTCTCTATCGGCGGCAAGGAAAGGCACAGACAAATTTCCGAGCCACACTGCCCGCACAGCAATCGGAACTCGCCCAACAGGCTCTGAAAGACCCCTACAATTTCGATTTTCTCACCCTTGCCGAGGACGCGCGGGAAAAGGAACTCGAAGGTGGATTACTGGAGCACCTCCGCAAATTCCTCCTTGAGCTGGGTGTCGGCTTCGCATTTGTTGGCAGCCAGTATCCACTCGAAATAGGCGGTGAAGATTACAAGCTCGACCTGCTCTTCTACCATATTAAGCTGCGCTGTTTTGTCATCATCGACCTCAAGATGGGACCCTTCAAGCCTGAGCACGCGGGCAAGATGAACTTCTATCTGGCGGCAATCGACGACCTCATGAGCCATCAGGATGACCAACCCAGTATCGGTATCATCCTCTGCAAATCAAAGAACGCGATTATCGCTGAATACGCACTTCGTGAAGCGACTCGACCGATCGGTGTATCGGCCTACCGCCTGACGACGAGCTTGCCTACAAAGTTGCGCGGGAATCTCCCAACTACGAAAGAGCTGGAAGCAGAACTGAAGAGGAATAAAGGGAAGAAATAGCCAGAGAATTGAGTTCGATTTGTCCAACCGCGCGTTGGACAAACTCGCCACCGCATAACTTGTACTCGCCGTCGAACGCACAGGGAGTAGATCGCTAGCCTCGACCGTACGCCTATCCTCGCAATCCTAGCGGGATCAAATTCGAAAAGTGGCGAAGGAGAATCTAAGCAGCATTCGATGCCCCACGGGCCTGTGCCTGCTCTCCATGGGCTTCTTTCTTGGCCGAGAGCTGCGGACGGCCATACTTCAGCCGGAGCCAGTTCGCCACCTCCTGGGGATCGAACCGGACAGCGCCTCCAACTCGGAAACTCGGCAACTGACCTCGCGCTGCCATTCGATAGATATGCTTGTCATCCACACCCAATATCTCGGTGAGTTCGGAGACCTTCATAGCTCCATGACGGGCTTCCAGTTCTTGTATGAGGTTGTGGCTCACGAGATTTCCTCCAAGCGACGTTCTCCCGCAACTCTTGTCCGTCAAGATTCGAACAGGCGGCGGTTCACCGTCCAATGCTTTATGGCGATGGCAATCCATGCCTAAACGAGATGACACATCAAAAATGGTTGCCTCGCGTTTGCAACTCTTGTTGCCGAGTTTGATTCTAACTAAGGAGAAGAAGTCACATTTCGCAGTTACTGTCACGACAGCACCACCGCTTTGCTGAGTATCGGGGGGCGTGTCCATGAGCAACTACGATGATCTCGAATTCAAGCATTTCAAGAGCATTGTCGCGATCGCCGAGGAAGGCACCATCACGGCGGCGGCAAATCGGCTCCATGTTGCCCAATCTGCGCTAAGCCGCCAGGTCAGCGATCTCGAATATGCCTTCAACATTCAGATATTTGAGCGTGATCGAGCGGGAACTACTCTCACTGCCGCCGGTGAATCACTCTTAAGGTTCGCCCGGGAACTCCTCCAAACACGTATCGACATAGTGAACGCCGTCCAGGCTATTCATCAGGCTGCAATGCGGCCGTTTCGACTCGGCTTCACGCCGTTCATCGAACATGAGGTTATCAATACAGTCTGCGATGCATACCGCGATCTGTTTCCCAAGGGCAGCATTGAACCTGAGAATGGCGATACGGATGACATCATAAATCGGCTTATTGCAGCTGAACTTGACGCTGCACTCGTCACGCTTCCAATCATGCAGGACGGATACCATATCCAACCCGTCATGCATGAGCGGTTAGTCGTCTGTATTCGCAAAGACGATCCACTGGCGCATTTGGATGAATTGCCTTCGCAGGATTTGAACAACCGGCTGGCGATCTTCAGCGATCCGCGACACCATCCGCGAGCACACGAGCGGCTCCTCGAAATGCTGAAAGCCCAGGGCATCACGCCGAAGATAGCCAAGCCCACGTTCAATTCTGAACATGTACAGTGGATGGTTAGACAACGAATGTGCATTGCTCTCATCCGCCAAAGTGAGCCTCTGCATAACGACCTCACGACTAGACCGGTTCAGGGAGTGACATGGACCATCGATTCGGCGATTGCATATCGAGAGGAGCACGATCAACATGCTCTTCCACTGCTGCTCCGCGATCTTGAGAAGCGCTTCTCCGCTGGTGAGCCAACTGCGGGAAAGAAGCCTCCCCAAAGAGCAACAAACAAACGAGATCAGCAAAAGTTCTCATTCGGTGCGAATGACCATCCCTCCAAGTAGAGCTTTTCGAGACAATGCTCGAAGCGATTGGCCATTTCCTTTAAGCATGGATTGCCATCGCGATAAAGCATTGGACGAGATTTTAGATCTCGCCTAATGTCTCGGCATACCCGACTGATCCCAGTCGCAGGAGGTGCCGATGTTCCGCAAAGTCCGTGTTGTCTCCCTTCGCAAAATAGCTCAGTTCAATTGGCCACTCTGCAAGAAGTGGTCGCGATCCCTCCCCAGCAAACTCGCTCACGCGTTTCGTGTGTGCGCGCCAACCCTGTTTGTGCTCACATTCGCAGGCGTTGCACACGCACAAGGAACGATGGACTTCTCCGGCGCTCAGACGCTTATGGGGACGTTCAAGACTTTCGCCATCTATGCGGGCGCTGTCATCTGTTTCGGCGGCCTTATCTTCGCCGGCATTCGAATGATGAGCGGTCGCTTTCAGGATGCCATTCCCGGTCTTTTCGGTGCGCTGTTTGGCGCCGGAATACTTGGCTGGGGCGCGGGCTGGATCGGTTCTCTTACCGGGCAGTCGATGTAGGTGCTGCCATGCATACGACCAGGCGGGGAGAACCGTTACCGATCAATCAGGCATTGAACCGGCCGAGAGCCAAGCTCGGGCTCGAGCTCTCAACGTGGATGGTCATCGTGTTTGTGACGGTAACGATTTTCCTTGCTGGGTTCCGGTTGCTAGCCATTCTAAGTTTTCCAACACTTGCAGGCGGCGCGTGGCTCATCGTCCGCAAACACCCAAAGATGTTTCAACTCTGGGGCCTCAGCCTCAACCAGAAGTCCTACTATGACGCGCGCAAATACTGAACAACTGAAGCACACACCGTGGTTCGCAAAGGCGGGAGCGGCCTGCAGCATCCTTCCCATCTCCCGATTTGTCAGTGCGAACATATTCGCGCTCAAAGGCGGCGGCTACGGATGTCTCTTCTCCCTTACTGGAATCGACGAAGAGAGCTTGACGGATCTCGAACTCGAATCCCGAGTGAGGTCGATCGAGGGCGCATTGCGTGGGCTGCCCGCTGGGTCGTGCCTCTACCAGTACATGCGGGTGATGTCAGGCTTCGACCTTCCGCGCCAGGCAAGGTACAAGAACACCGTCACCGAGGTGTTCGCGAGTGATCGCCTGGCGCTTTTGGAAAAAACGGCAGGATTCCGCCGCATCGATCTTCATTGGTGCCTCACTCTGGAGCCGGAGAAGCCCAAAACATTCCAGCAAAAGCCCAACGAGAACGCATATGAGACCTCACGGATGCTGGCGGAACTCGAAAAGACCGCCACACTGCTCGAAGGGCATCTCGGTTCGTCCCTTGGCCTTCGGCTGCTCGGTAAGAAAGAAGCCTTTCAATTTTTCACCTACCTGTTCAATCTCGAAGAATGGGCACAGAATAGCCAGCTTCGCGGCGACACCGGCGTGGACCGCCAAATAGTCAACAGTCCAGTCGCCTGGCACAAGGACCACGTTCAGGTCGGCAAACGCCATGTGCAGATGTTTTCGTTGAGAACCACACCCGAGGCGTCGCGTCCATGCCTCTTTTCCGATCTGCTGACGCTTAATTGCGATAGCGTGCTTTCGACCACATGGCGGGTGAAGTCCGCGGCCGCCGCCCGAAAGGAGATTGATGCGCAAGAGAAATTCATCTCCTTTTTCAAAGTTGGCGTGCTCACGCGCGTCATGAGCGGGCGCGATACGGCTTCGCTCGAAACCGGCGCGGGCGCCAAGGCTGCAAACAACAACGTAGAGGACCTGAGCGAAGTGATCCGCTCGCTCGATAAGAAAGCCCAGGGTGAGTTCTCGCTTCGCCTGCTGCTCGCCGCCCGCAGTCCGGAACAATTGCGCGATGTGGTTCCCGCTGTCCATCGCATCTTTGTGGAGGCGCGTGCACAGGTCATGGAAGAGACGCTTGGGAATCTCTCCGCGTTCTATGCCATGTTCCCCGGCAATCACAAGTTCAACGTCTTCCCCCTGTGGCTCGCCGAGGACCATCACGCACGACTCTCCTCTGTGTTCGCACCTCACATCGGCCATCCGCAGTCGGAAGATCTCGACGCTGAGTACCTGAACATTCTGGAGACGCGCACACGGACGCCGTTCTTTCAGGACGTGTATGTGGATGGCGTTCGCGTCATGCTCATCATCGGGCCTACAGGAACCGGCAAGTCGGTTCACGGCAATCAGCTCATCGCGCTTGAACAGAAGTACGGCGGCTTCACCTACATCTTCGACATCGGCGGCAGCTATGAGAGCGTTGTTGAGTTGTACGGCGGACAAGTGGACCGCGTGGGCAAAGATGGGCCACGTGTGAACCCGTTTGCCCTGGAGCCCACGGAAAGCAACATCAAGTTCCTATATTCGTTCATCAAACTGCTACTCACGAATGGCGGCGCAGAACTCCAGCCTGAAGACGATGAGGTCATCCATAAGGCCGTGCGGGACATGTACCTGCTCGACCAGCAAAATCGCCGGCTGTCCAATCTATTTCTACCGAAGAAGCTCGACCGTTATCTGTCGAAGTGGGTCGGCAACGGCATCTACAACGCCGTTTTCGACAACGTCGAAGACAGCTTGTGTCTGTCGAGGCTTCAGTGCTTCGACTTCCAGGGCGTTAATAACCAGCAATACGCCGACCTGATCGAGCCGCTAATGGTGTGGCTTCTCCGCCGCATCAACGACGTGCTCTACAACCCAGCCAATCTTGGCGTTCCCAAGCACATCCTCATCGAGGAGATCTTTTCTTCGATGAAGAACAAGCAGCTTCTCGAAGGGGCGCTTGCTTCGATAAAGACCGTCCGCAAGAATCTCGGCGGCGTGACCATGATTGGCCAGTCGGCAGACGATCTGGGCGAAAACGCCGGCAGCATTGTGAGCTCCTGCACGGCGTTTCTGTTCCTCAAAGACGCCACGTTCAACCGAAAGCGCTATGCCGAACTGTTCAAGATGAACGAACAGCAGATTGCTCTGTTCGAGAGTTTGGAAGACCGCGAGGCACTCTACATCCGCCGCGATGGCCTTACCAAAGTCGTCATCCTCAATCTCGACAGCCGCAGTTACGCAACATTCTCAACCAAGCCCAAAGACCGCGTGCGCCGGTCGAAGTTGATCGAAAAATACGGACTCACCGAGGGCATCGCCCGATTCGCCCAGGGCGAGGCTGTCTGACCTAACCCACATCCAGATACGAAAGGAACTACCCGTGAAACCACCTATTATCATCTGCGTCACCTGTGGGCTAGCGCTCCTCACCGGGTCCGCGCCCGGCTTCGCCGCTACCGAACAGCACCCTCCCCTTCAGCCGAACGCGCCCCGCTCGGTCACCGTTTCTGAATCGGATACGCCGCCCGTCGTCCGTGCCGGCTTGCTGCAATCGACCCTTATTCTCCTCCCCGCCGAAGAGAAGGTCGCGACCGTGTTCGGCGGCGATACGGTGGATTGGGTCTTCGACGGCGGCCATGTGGCCAGCCGCTTCATCAGCGTCAAGCCCAGGCTGGCCAACAGCATGACCGACATCCACATCGTCTCTGACCACGGCAACGAATACACCCTTCAACTTCGCGAGGTGTCGAATGACAGCGATCCCCACTTCGATTCCAAGATCTTCATCGTGCCCGGCGACCAGGCTGCCAAAGACAGGCTGGCTCAGCTGCCCGTCTTTGTGCCCGCAGCCGAACTGGACAAGGCCAAACAGGAAGCAAACGCAGCCAGAGCCGCGGCAAGCGCGGAGCTGAAGGCGGAGGACACAAAAGCCGAGCAGTACCGCAGCCAGTACCCCGGCAGTCTGCATTTTGACTACACGTGGGACCAAAAGAAAGGTAAGGGGCTTGGCTTGCAGGAGATTTGGCGCGATGACAAGTTCACCTATCTCCGCGGCCAGTTTCAGGAGACGCCTGCTCTCTATGAGCTGAAAGACGGCAAAGGCTCGCTCATCAACTTCGATTACAACGCCGGACTTTATACCGTCCCGAAGGAACTCGATAACGGCTACCTGGTGATCGGCAAGCGCAAGGTGGACTTCCACCGCACGGGAGAGAGGAATTAGGCCATGCAGGAACCGAATCAAGATGTGCCCGCGACCGTTCCCCCGCAGCGTGAGGCCGTTGCTCCGGTCCGCAAGAGTATGCCGGTTGTGATTGCGCTTGTCGTCATCGTTGCGCTGATCGGGATCGCCAATATCTCGAGCCTGGTCAGCGGAAAGAAGAAGGCCGCTCCGCAGAGCGCATTGTCCATGAGGCCCGCGAGCGCCAACCCGCAGCAGGTATCTAGCTTTGAGACCCAGCAGCAATTGCAGGCACGCCGTGATGCAGATGAGCAGCAACGCCAGCAGGAGATCGCCTCCGCCATGCAGAAGCTGCAGGCGGCGCAGGACGCTCCCGGCCCCGAGGCCGGTGGGGCTCCGCCGATGACCGCCGCGCAACGAGCGGCGATCTACGGCGATAGCCCGAATGCTCCCCTGCAGACCTCGAATATATCGCAGGTACAGGCCGAAGCCAAACAGAAGGAACTGGAGCGCGAAAAACGGCAGCAGGATGCGCTCAACAGCGATACCGTAGCGATCGATTTTGCGCATCCGGCCGCGGCAACTCAACCAATATCGACCGCCGTAATGGGAGAACACGAGCAGTCGTCTCCAACGGAGACCTCGGAAACAATTCCGGGCGTCTCATCCGGCGATGACAGCGGCGCCAAGCAATCTCCCGTGCAGCCCGCTTCCATTCAGCAGCGCGTTGAGAAAAAGCCCGACCCAATGGCGCCCTACGACTTCGATACCTACGACGGCAGGCTCTATCGAGTCTTTGAAGGAACCGTTCTCGAAGGTGTCGTCACGAATCATATCGACGGGGGATTCAGCGGCCCGATTATCGTCATGCTGACCACCGATTACTACTCCCACGACCATCAGCAGCTCCTAATGCCCCAGGGCACTCGGCTGATTGGAACCGTGCAGCGCGTCGGCAGCGAACAGCAGCGAAAGATGTTCGTCACGTTCCATCGCGCCATCTGCCCGGACGGATTCTCGCTTGAGCTGGACAAGTATGTGGGCCTCGACCCTCTAGGCACGACCGGCCTGGCCAGCAAAGTTGACCACGGCTACTTGCAGGCATTTGCCGCCGCTGCTGCTTTGGGTGGTCTGGGTGGGCTCGCGCAGATCGGGAACAACGGCAGCATCCTGTCCCCCTCAACAGAGATCCAGAACGGGATTTCGGAGCAATCGGCCCAAGAAGCCGAACAGGTCCTCAATCACTTCCTGAACCGTCTTCCGGTGATCACGCTGAAGGAGGGTTCCCGTGCGCGTGTGTATATCGGCACAGATATCTATATCCCGTCCTACGCCGAACATCGCGTTGTTCCAACCCTCTAACCGCCCATGTTGTTGTCAGGACTCTCCATGATCCGCCGCTCTCCACATGCCGGCAAGTTGATCGCAGCAGGACTAGCCGTGTGTATGACATCACCCATTGCCGCGCCGGTCCTGTGGAGATATGCGGCCGGGTTGTTCGAGCCATGCATCCGGTTCACGGAGGAGCCTGGAGAGTGTCTGAAACAGGTGGTGACCAATCTCCAAAACCTGCCGGAACGGATGAACCCCACCGTTTCCGAAACCAATCACCTTTAACCGTCTCAGGAGGCTTAATGAAGTTCCACTTGACGAAGCGCAAGAAGTCCCTGATCGTTGTCGGCTTGGTCGTCGCCACGGCAACCCCCAGCTTCGCGTTGTTCGGTGTAGGAGACATCGTCTTCGATCCAACCAGCTACGCCAGCCTTGTATCGCAGGCCACCACGGCTCTCAACCAATTCAAGACGATTCAGAACAACGTGGAGCACTTCTCGTTCAAGCAGCATTGGCAGACCACGCTCACGATGCTTAAGAATGCCAACGTTGCGAACATGTTCGGTGAAACCGCCGGAATGAGCATCGCGCTCAATACCAACTCGCCCGGCGCCTCCATCAGCGCATGGAAAACAGCCACGCTCCCGGTCAACAGCAACACCAACTCGTACCTGCAAGGGCAAACGCTTGGCGACAGCTCGCAGCTTTCCCAGCTCGCGATGATCGAGATGTCTGACTCCGCCTCTCCCGACTGCCTGACAGCCGTGGGGCAGTATCGCGCATCGAGAGGCCAAAACTCAACCGCCAATAGCGCACTGATCGAGGACCAGTTTGACGTAAGCGACAGCACCAACAGCGAAGTCGAGCAACTGAACCTCTTGAACGCGGCGGAAGCCCAGAAGATGGCTGAAATGCAGTCCCAGGGCACGCTCCAGACCTGCATCGCTTCTCAAATGACCGTTGCAAACATGCAACAGCGCAATGCAGCGGCCCAGGACTTGAATACGGCGGCCATGGTCCAGCAGCAGCGCGCCGCCAATGATACCAGTGCCGCGAACGAAGGCAGCACCTGGCAGAACTACCTTCCTTAGTCCGAGGCAGAACAAATGCTGAATTTAATCAACACGAAGATTCTCCTTGCAATCCTTGCGGCACTGACCGTCATTGGCGGTGCCGTGATTTATCAACGCGACCAGGAGGCGAAGGCAGCCGCAGCAGCCGCCAAAGCAGCCGAGATCCTTCAGTTACAGAGGGACGACAACGAGTACCTGAAGCAGGAAAACGACGCCCTCCGCAAGCAGGTCGAAGCGGTGAAGAAGCGCCACAATTCCGCTGCCGCCCACGAGGGCAAGACCTGGAAGACGTACCTGCCCTGAAAATCAACCATCTAACTTTCTTGAGAGAGCAGCATATGGTTTCCGCGGCCCTATTAGCACAAGCTCTGCCGACTGCCAGCTCCGGCGTCGATTGGCTGTATCAGTTCACCAACAATCTGACCAATCTGACGACCCAGAACGGGGGCGCGCTCACCCAGCTCGGATTGACCGAGTTGAGCTGCATCTCCCTTTTCGTTCTCGTCAGCATGGTCGTCCAGTGGAATACCAGCACTATGACACTGCGGCTCCATCAGGGACCCGTACGGGCGGGAGACCTGACCAACTTCCTACTGCGGCTGATCGTATGCTCTCTTCTTCTCAACTACTGGGTCAACCCGTTTCCCGGAGCGAGCTTCGGCATCAATCACTTTTTCTCTTACATCGCGCAGGCGATGGTTGCCGCCTTGGATCAGAGTTCGCTGGACAATCTACTGCAACTGCTCAAGACGGCTGGCGACAACACCTCCATGCCGTCGTTCACTGCACCCATTCAGATCCTCTGCTATTTCTTTGTTCAGGCGCTTTTGGGCGTCGCGTCTGCAATCTTGTTCTTAATCAATTGCAGTGCCTTCATCCTGTACGGGGTCACGGCTCTCTTCGGGCCGATCTTTATCCCCCTCCTGATGACGAAAAACTTTCGGGGGAAGTTTTTCCAATTCTTGGATGTTCTGATCAGTTTCGCGATGATTCGCGCTGTCGCTGCCGCGTTCATCTTCGTTTGGGCGGGGTTTATGAATGCCTTTATTCAGCAGACATTCAACGGGAATTATTCAATGGAGATGTGGCTGGCCAATCTCATCCCATGCACGATGGTATTCGTTGCATTCATCATCAATATGCTGTTTATTCCCAGCATGACGCAGGCCATCTTTGGCGGAGCTGCGGGTTTAGCAGGAAATATGGGCAGTGCGGTCAGCAACGTTCTTTCAACAATGTTTATCGCGGGAGGAGCTTGACAATGTTCCGATATCAAATTCATGCGCTTGCAATGCGAAAAGCCGGTTTGGGTCGTCCCTTCGGTTGCATGCTGCTGTTGATTCTATTGGGTTGCGTAATCGCCGGCGCCATCTATTTTGCTGTTGTCTTCCACGCGATTGAACAAAGGAGCCAAGGCCATCATGTCCAACCGCACTCTGCCCATTGAAGCCCGGCTGACGCCGGAACAATCCTTACTCACCGATGAGATCGGGAATGAGGTCTATGCTTCCCACTATGCCGAGCGGAAGCTGAGCAGATTCATCATCGGAACGGAAACGATTCTGCTTCTTGCGTCCATGGGAGTGATCTTCTCCGTGGCCCACCGTCCGATTGCGAATCGGTACATCCGGATCGATGAAATGGGCCGCGCCGAGGCGATCGCATACAGCGACCTCAACTACAGCCCCCGTGAGGGCGAAGTGCGGACATATCTGACGGACTGGGCGAACTATCGCTATACGATTGGCCGCGACACGATCGCCAAGAAGTACCCGCTCAACTACTACTTCCTGTCGCAGAATCTGGCCTCGCAACTGATGACCGAAGACAACCAGAACCGGCTCGTATCGCAGGTCATGGGCGGACAGATAGAACAGAGCGATGTCGAGGTAAAGAACGTCACGATTACCTCTATGTCGCAGGAGACCGTGCAAGGCGCGATCATGGCGCGTGGCACCGCGCTCGTCGCGATCGACAAGCTCTATTCGCCGCGGAATTCACGGGAGCCGAGGACGGAGCATTGGCTGCTGAGCATTACCTACTACCTGAACCCGAAACAGGTCAGCGATCAGGTAAAGATCTTTCCGCAGTTCGAGATCATTAACCCGCTTGGTCTGACCATCACCGAGTTCCACGAGAACCGTGTATCCGTTGATCCGATCGCCCCGGGCACACCGGTCCAAAGGTCCGGCGTCACCCCGCTGCCAGCACCGGGAGGGCCACGGTGAGCTACCAGCTGATATTGCCGTTCTTTCCCGAAGAGTTGCGTGGACTTCTGCTTGACCCGTCGATTTCGGATTTGATGATCAATGGGACCACCGGAGTGTATGCGGATCGTGGTGGCGTGGTGCAGCACATCCCGCTGACCACGCCGTACACCAACGTCCGGCTGCAAGCTGCGATTGAGCGCGTTGCACGGATTCTCGGTCAGGATCTTACTACCCAAAATCCGATACTCAATACGCGTCTGCCGGACGGCTCTCGCGTTGCGGTCGTGGGCGCTCCATCGTCGATCAATGGACCGACGCTAACCATACGAAAATTCAATCGCTGGTTCACATCAGACGAGCTAATCGAATCGGGCAGCATGCCAAAGCATGTTCGGGACACGGTTGTCGGGTTCATTTCGGACAAGAAGAACGGCATCATCAGCGGCGGAACGGGATCGGGTAAGACGACTTTAATGAAAGCGTTCCTTGACCATATTCCAGAGCACGAGCGCCTGCTCATCATCGAGCAGCCCGCCGAGCTGAAAGTCTCTCATCCGAATGCTGTTCGCTGGGAAGCTGTGGAGGAGATTCCAGGCCAGGTTGCGATCACTCCGAGTGAGCTTTTGGCGGCCGCTCTTCGCCATCGCCCCGACCGCATCATCATGGGCGAAATTCGCAATGAATGCGGCTACGACCTGCTTCAAGCCATGAATACCGGGCACGGTGGAACCCTATCTACCATTCACGCAAAGTCGGCCTGGGATGCTCTCAACCGTTTGTCCAATTTAGCTCTGAGTGCGCGGCCTAATTTGAACCACGCATTCATGCGTTCTGAAACAGCAGAAGCAATTGATTTCGTCCTCTATTGCGAGCGCGACCATACGGGCCGCCGTCGCGTGCGCGAGTTGATTACCGTCGCTGGCTATGACCATGCGGACCAGTGCTTTGAGACCGAGGAGGTCTATCGCGCTTCCGCGGCCTGACGAACCAGGCACGCAGCTAGAGAACCGAACCCGGATATGAGGTCTATTTAATGCACCATCATGCTGCCACAACGGCTGCAACGTGCCACCTGTTTCTAAACGCCTTCGGCATGTCGTCATCGAGCTGCGAAGAAGGCAACGGCAGGTGCGAGGGACCCTTCTTTCGTGGAGCTATAGCCAGCAGTATTGAACTGCGGTTTGGACGAACATCCGCTGCCGAGTGGAATGAGTCTGACTCGGTCCAGTCGGAGCTTTCCGCCTCGTATCCCGTCCTCTGCTCGGGGTCACGCTTCGGGGCTCTCCGGCGCCCTGCGGCACGGCGTCGTTCTGCTTCGCTTACAGCGCCCCTTCGGGGTCTCGGTTCCTCCCAAAACAAGTTTGAGAACGGCGGCAAAGAACACCGCTCAAACTTCTTCCGGGCCCCGCCAAGAAAGCACTCCTTGGCACTTGGGAGCCGGGCCCTCTCGCTGGCTTCGCCAAGAGTGACCCGAGCAGGATACGGGAAATTCAACGAAACGGAGATCACCACCATGTACCAGAACAAAGTCACCCTCATCGGCTTCCTCGGCAACGACGCAGAAGTTCGCACCAACGACAACCGCAGCTTCACCACTCTCTCGCTGGCAACCAAGAGCTCCTACAAGAAGGACGGCCAGTATATCTCGCACACCGAATGGCACCGTTGCGTAGTCTTCGGCGTCAAGCTCGCCGAGTTCGCCGGCACGCTCAAGAAGGGCGCTCATCTCCAGGTCGAAGGCGAGTTGCGCAGCCGGAAATACGACAGCAAGAAGACCGGCGCGGAACAGACCATCTGGGAGATCCGGGTGAACTCGATTCTTAAGCTGGACCGGGCCGAGAAGACCAGCCCGGAAGAGCAGGAAGCCGCCGACGAAACTCCGGAGGAAGCGGCCGCATAAGCCGCCTCCTTCCATAAACTCAGAAGCTCGGTTCACGCCGGGCTTCTATCCCTGTGGGACGCCCGCAATGAATACGACCGCAGCCCGTGAATTCCTAACCCGCTGCTTCGCAGCCGGAGACACCATTGCGGTGTTGCTGCGCGGTGAGAATCCTGAGTCTACAACGCAGCGCATCCTGACCTTGGAAACTGCCACGACGCCTCGATACATGGGATGGCTGGCGCACGAGAATGCCAGCGGCGCGAACGTGTATGTGGCAGCCAACCCGCTTCGTCCAGGCAGTCGCAAGCGCACCAAAGAGAACATCGCAGATGTTCGCCATCTATATATAGATATTGACGTGGACGGAGACTCCCGAATCGCTGCACTGCGGGCTAGCAATGGAGTCCCCACTCCAACGGCAACTCTCTCCACTTCGCCGGGAAAGTATCAGGTGCTCTGGCGCGTCGAAGGCTTCGACTTTTCCAATCAGGAACAAACTCTCAAATTGCTCGCAATCTCATTCGGCGGCGATCTGGCTTGCACCGATTGCAACCGCGTCATTCGCGTCCCTGGGTTCCACAACCGCAAGTACACGCCTTCCCACCCGGTCGCCGTTCAATATCTGAGCGATTCAATATTTCATCCGGAGGACTTCCGCCTCGCCCTAGATTCATCGGATGCGTTGCTTCCACTGCGCGGATTCGGACGGCCATCGTTGGGCGGCAAGGTCACACATTCCGAGCAGGACTGGGCCTGGGTTCTGTCTGAACTTACTAGCGGAAAGGATGCAGCGCAACTTACGGACACCCTTGCTATGCGCCGCGCCGATAAGCCCAATCCTCTGTACTACGCCCAACGCACCGTGGACATGGCTTCTGCACGTCTCGTGCTGCTCGCCGGCACGCCTATCGACGACGTAATCACCATGCTTCAGATCCGTCGTAACGCTGAGCTTTCAGCTGCACTTTGCTCCGCTCGTGCGCGCGAGATCGCCCACACAGCGGCACGCATGGTCGCACGCAAACAGATTCCCAATCAGTACCCAAAGGAGAACCCCCATGCCCCTGCTTGAAGTCGTACAAACTCGCCAGATCAGCGCATCGATTCGTCTGACGGACACAACCGCTACCCAGGTCGATCAGTACGCCGCCTTCATCCGTGCTTGCGCCGATGATGTCGTCGAACAGGCGCTAACCTATGTCTTCTCGAAAGACCGTGACTTTCAGGAGTTCCTGAAGACGCCGGAAGCGCGGCAAGTTGCGTCGACCCTTCGCATTCGCAAAGCGCCGACTCCAGAAGTAGCAGAGCCCCCCGCCAAGAAACTTGTAAGCGGGACACAAATCGCAGCGCATTCGGCGGCTGTTGTGGCGGGATCGAAAGCATGATCCCGCGCCGGATTCTGTGGCAGGGCCACAACGGTGCTTCGCACCGGAAGAATCTTGACACTCCACCCCTCGCAGGGTCGTGCAGGTGCACTGCGGTGCACTTCTATCGACCTCAATGACATAGCGGTTTCAGGTGCACTTGGGTGCACCTGAAAAAATGAGGCTCGTATGGCGCTCTTGAAGAGAAAGGCCGACCAAGAACACAACGGTGACGGTGAGAGGTTTCGCGTCTTCCCAGTCACGGCAAAGCTGACAAAGGAGGAGCGCAAAGCAGTAACCGATTTTGCCCAATCGCAGGGCCTTGCCCGTGGGCAGTGGATACGCGATGTGCTCTTGGCCGAATTGCGTAGCGCTCGCTCCAATGATGTCGCGCTCGCAGAACTTCTTGGTGTCCGTTTGCTCCTGGTCAATGTGCTGCGCCCACTGGCCGCAGGCCAGAGACTCGCACCTGAAACCTTCGACAAATTGCTCGACGAGATCAGCACGGCCAAGCACGAGCTGGCGGGAAAACTCATCTCTGAGGAAAGAAGATAACACGATGGCAAAGACGACCTGGGGACGGAAAGAAACAATCATCTGGCCGCGCCACATGCCCATCCACACCTACGGACTGGCCTTCGCCGCTGTGTCAATGACATTCATTGCCGTGTGCATTTTCATCCATGTCGCCGCACCACTGCAGCGGTATTACCTGCCGGTCTACGAACGCACTTCTGGAATTGGCGCATTCCTAGCGAGCCACCGCAGCAACTATCGGATGCTCTTTGTCAGTGGCCGTGGAGTTACACCACGGCCAGCCATGAACGGCGACGTGGTGTTGGGCAGAACGCCGGCGAAAGACGGCAAACCGATCCCGCTGGCGCTCTCAGCTAATGCTCGCCAGCACGGATACTCGCTGCTCTTCGATGGGCCACAGCGCAGCTATGTCGATGCGCGGCTGCGCGACTATCTGAAAGATGTGGTCTATGGCGGGAATTCGCTCTCCGGCTTCTTTCGCCAGCCACTACTCGTCGGTGCAGCGCTATTTCTTCTGCTGTTGCCGTTTGCAACCATCAAAGACGTCCAGCGGCAAAAGCAGTTGAAGTATGGACGCAGACTCAAAGGCCCTGAGATGCTGACACCGCGCCAATTCAACAAGACTGTGAGGGGTGATGGTATCGGATTCAAGATCGACGGCATAAAGGCCATGCTTCGCATCCCGGCCCGCGCCGAGGCCCAGCACATGCAGATCATTGGCGACACGGGCGCCGGTAAATCCGCACTCATGTTTCAGGTACTCAGGCAGGTCCGCAGCAGGGGAGAGTCGGCTATCGTTTACGACCCGGCCCGCGAGTTCGTGAAGCGGTTCTATGACCCAGAGCGCGGCGACGTGATCCTCAACCCGCTCGACAATCGCTGCCCCTATTGGGGACCTGCTGAAGAACTTCGCAGCCGCTCCGAAGCGAAGGCGCTGGCAGTGTCCTTGTTCCAGCCGCCCCAAGACAAAAAGGGCGAGTTTTTCATCGAGTCGCCGCAGAAAATCTTTGCTTTCCTGATGGCCTACGGTCCCACGCCGGAGGAGCTGGTCGAATGGATGGCGAACCCCGAAGAGATCGACCGCAGGCTCAAAGGCACCGAACACGCGCACCTGATTGACCCGCGCGCGCACCAGCAGCGGGCGGGTGTTCTAGCTTCTCTCGGCCTCGTCGCTGACAGTCTCCGGCTGCTTCCCAAAAGACATGAAGGCAATGGCACATGGACGGCTACCGAGTGGGGTGAGAAGCGCCAAGGCTGGATCTTCCTCACGTCACTACCCGCTGAGCGGGAGGCTCTTCGCCCCCTGCAGAGCCTTTGGATCGACTGGCTCGTGTTGCGCTTGTTGAACGAACCGACCGAGGCACAGCGGCGCGTTTGGTTTGTGATCGACGAACTGGCGAGTTTGCAGAAACTTCCACAACTCCACACGGCCATCACCGAAGCCCGCAAGAGCAGAAATCCGGTCGTCTCTGGCTTTCAGGGCAAGGCCCAGCTTGAGTACCTTTACGGCCATCTGGCTGAGGTGATGCTGTCGCAGCCCGCAACCAGCATCTGGCTCACCACCAAAGAGCCGAAGGCCGGTCAGTGGGTGAGCGAATTCATCGGCAAAGTCGAAGTCGAACGGTTGCGCGAGACGCACTTTGATGGCACACGCTCAGGGCGAAATTTTGCGCTCGACCGGCAAGTGGAGCCGCTGGTTCTGGAGTCGGAAATCTCCGGCCTCGCCGACCTCCACGCCTATATGAAGTATCAGAATTACGTCACCCGGTTTTCATTCCCATACTTCGATATGCCCGTTGTGGCGAATGGCTTTGAGCTGCGTGAGCGCCCGGATGACAAGTTGCCTTACGATCCGAAGCGGATGCGTGGACCGGAGGCACCCGCTGCGAAATTGCGGCAGAGGAAGGATGTCTCCGTTCCTGCACAGTCCAAGGGGATTGCGGCGGACGAGCAAATCAAGCCTGAATCCGCCATCGCGCCCGATGCCGACGACACACAAAACCTGATTCTGCGCGGTTGAGGTATTGCCATGCTGACTATCTCGAAACCACTCTCCGCTACTCAGGCGCAGACGTATCACGCCAAGGAATTCACCGCCGCAGAGCAGAACTATTGGAAGCAAGCCGATACCATTCCGGGGGAGTGGCGTGGCAGGTTGGCCGAAAGATTCGGCCTCGCCGGCGCAGTGGGAGCCGAGGAGTTCACGCGTCTCTCCGAAGGCCAGCACCCGCAGACCGGCGAGCAGTTGGTACGCCATCGTGCAGTGCATGAGTATCAAGCCGAAGACGGGCGCAAAGTAGCTCCGGTGGAGCATCGCGCCGGGTGGGATGCGACTTTCAGCACACCCAAATCTGTCTCATTGACTGCCCTTGTTGGCGGTGATGACCGTGTGCGCGGAGCTCACCGCGAGGCCGTGAATGTGGCTCTGATCGAACTAGAGCGATACACGCAGGCGCGCATCGGCGGCAATCATGCGCCAGAAACCACAGGGCAGTTTGTCGCCGCCACCTTCGAGCATGACACCGCCCGCCCGGTGGACGGCTACGCCGCGCCACAGCTCCACACTCACGCTGTCATTTTCAATATGACCAAGCGCGAGAATGGAAATATGCGCGCATTACAGCCACGCAGCCTCTTTGAGAGCCAGCAGTTTGCTTCTGCTGTCTACCAATCCCATCTTACCCATCAGCTTCGCGCTCTCGGCTATGAGATCGAGGCCGGCAAGAGTGGCGCACCGGAGATCAAGGGCTATTCGCAGGAATACCTTGACGCTTCGAGCCCGCGCCGTCAGCAGATCGTGGAGGCTGTTGCCCGGAGCGGATTCAGCGGCCCGGAGGCCGCGCAGATCGCTGCCCACAATACCCGCGATGGCAAGAAAATCCTCTCTCCCGCGGAGGTGCTGGCCGCGCACCGGCAGATTGCCGCAGAATTCGGCAACCAGGCCGACCAAGTAGTTGCCCGAGCGCAGGAGCGGAGCCGCGGCCGAATGCAGCAACAGACGACTGAGGAGCGCCGGCAGCAGGCGCAAGCGGCCGTGACCTTTGCCCGTGACCATAGCTTTGAGCGTGAAGCCGTCAGAGATGAACGTGTGCTGTTTGTCGATGCGCTTCGCCGTGGAATGGGCGAAACAACTTACCCAGACGTATGCGCGAATTTCCGGGCGCGGGTCGCCTCGGGTGAGTTCCGTCTTGTCGCGGGAGAAAAGCACGATTCTGGCCGTCGGTTCACAACCGCGGAAACGATCAAAGCTGAAAGAGAGATTGTCCAAAGGGTATTGGGCAGCCAGGGCCGCGGTTCTCAAATCATGCCCATTCAAGAGGCGATTCCTCTGACAGAAGCACATTCCCACCTCAATCGGGCGCAGCGCCGAGCCGCCGAAGAGGTGCTCACATCGCAGGATCGAATACAGGGATTGCAGGGAAGTGCGGGTGTTGGAAAAACGACCCTGCTCTATGTTGTGCGTGAGGGCGCCGAAAAGAACGGGTACAACGTCGCGGGGTTCGCCCCGACATCCCGCGCGGCCCGGCAACTCCGTGACGCCGGTATCGCCGCCGACACGCTGCAGGGCTTCTTAACCCGAAGCCATCGGCGCGACGACGGCCCGACGCAAAAGCATCTCTACATGGTCGATGAGTCGTCTCTGGCATCGACAAAGCAGGTGCGGGACTTCCTCCAACGAATCAGTCCGGAGGACAAGGTGCTGCTGATTGGCGATACGCGCCAGCATCAAGGAGTTGACGCAGGCAAGCCGTTCGAGCAGCTGCAGCAAGCCGGAATGCCAACCGTGCAGCTTGACCAAATCGTGCGTCAACAGGATACCGAGCTGCTGAAAGCTGTCGAACACCTGTCCAAGCACGAGACGGCCACCGGAGTTCAAATGCTTCAGCAACAAGGGCGCGTCACAGAGATCGTTGACCAGGAGCGGCGCATCGAGGCTATCGCTAACAGCTATGCCTCCCACCCGGAAAACACCATTATCATCTCGCCCGATAACGCTACACGACAACAGATCAATCAGGCTGTGCGAAAGCAATTGCAGACTGGCGGTCTCCTCGGTGCGGCCGATTACTCGATGCGTGTCTTGACGCTCCGTTCGGACATGACAGGAGCGGATCGCGCTTGGGCTGCACGCTATGAGCCGGCAGATGTTCTGCATTACACCCGCGGTAGCAAGGACATCGGTATCGAGGCTGCCAGCTACGCCCGTGTGATCATGTCAGATCCCCAAAGCAACCTCCTCACCGTGCGAAAGCAAAACGGGGAGCAAGTAACCTACGACCCGTCACGATTGCGGGGAATCAGTGCATATCGCGAGATCGAGCGCGAATTCGCAATAGGTGACCGGGTGATGTTTACTGCCCCAAACCGAGACCTGAAAGTCGCAAACCGTGACCTCGGGACCGTTGAACAGATTGATGAAGGGGCGATGAAGGTCCGTATGGACGATGGTAAAGGAACCAAGGTCACGTTCGATCCGAGAGAGATGCAGCACTTCGATCACGGCTATGCGGTGACCTCTCACAGCTCACAGGGTCTGACCGCTCAGCGAGTTCTTGTCAATATGGATACCGATGTGCACCCAGATCTTATCAACGGCAGATTCGCCTATGTTTCCGTTTCGAGAGCTTCGCACGACGTAAGGATTT
Organism: uncultured Acidobacteriaceae bacterium; assembly: GCA_963838295.1. Lineage (GTDB taxonomy): Bacteria > Acidobacteriota > Terriglobia > Terriglobales > Acidobacteriaceae > Telmatobacter. The sequence continues at coordinate 169,182 of CAWIQS010000011.1, read as the reverse complement.
TCACGAACGATGCATCTTCCCTCGCAGAGAATCTCAGTCGCGACGTCACCAAGGCTTCGGCATTGGAGTTTGCGACGAATGATCAATCCCAAAGATGGGCTTCGACGCCGGAAACCATCACCTCGAGGCAGAATCGAAATTCTGGACGCGGGTTAACTCTCGGAGGTTAGCCGATCCGAGCAAGATCAAATCCGAAGTTATAAAGGGTGCCATATCGGGCGCGAGCGGTCGATTCCTATTTAGAGGCCCTTGAACGACCACTAGGTCGGCTTCCTCTATTTCTGGCGCTATTCTATTTGCCTTCGTAGCCATCGAATGCTGCCGGGATGATGACCTCGATCGACGCCACTTCCGCATCCGTCAGGTGGGCAAATTCCCCCTAGCGATGCTCGCGGCATAAATTCAGGCGGATATCCTGCGCGCAGGGCAGGGCGGAATCGAGCGATCAACCCGCTGGTAATCGCGAGCAACTTGTCACGGTTGTAGCGCTCGTTGCCTAACTTCGTCGCTTCTTCAAGGATGTTCATGCTTCTCTCTCATCTCCTTTTCCTCCTCGCGTTCTAACCTCATCCCCTCCGCGAAAACCTCTAGCAGAGGCGTCCCTTCCCGCCGTCAAGGGTGAAGCTCGCGCCAGCCAACGTTCGGCTGCCCTGTGACGGCTCGGTTCGCCTCTGCTGAACAGCTCTCCGCTACGAGGGGATGAGGTTGTTCTCCCCCTCATAAAGGAGAAAAGGACATGCAGAGAGTTGAAAAGCCGGACATCTACACTCGAATCACGAACGAGATCGTGAGTCATCTCGAGCGCGGCGTGAGACCGTGGGTCAAACCCTGGAACGCTGAACACGCAGCCGGGCGAATCACGCGGCCTCTCCGCCACAACGGGATGCCTTACAGCGGCATCAATGTGCTGTCTCTGTGGGCCAGCGCGATGGCACAGAACTTCGCGGCTCCCGTCTGGATGACCTTTAAGCAGGCCACCGAGCTTGACGGACACATCCGCAAAGGGGAGAAGGGCTCGCTGGTGGTCTATGCCGATTCGATTACGCGCAAAGAGACCGATGACAAGACCGGCGATGAGACCGAGCGCGAGATCCCGTCCCTCAAGGGTTACACCGTATTCAACGTCGAGCAGATCGATGGCTTGCCGGCGGTCTATTATGCGAAAGCAGCACCGCAGCTTGATCCGGTTGCTCGGATCGAACGTGCGGAGAGCTTCTTCGCAGCACTTGGTGCAGTCATAGGCCAGGGCGGGAATCGCGCGTTCTATAGCGTCACTAGCGACACCATCCAGATGCCGCCATTCGTGAGCTTCCTGGATGCGGACAGCTATTACGCGACTCTGGCCCACGAGTGCACGCACTGGACCGGGAGCACGAGCAGACTCAATCGTGACTTCGGTGGACATCGTTTCGGCAGCGAGGGTTATGCCATCGAGGAACTGGTTGCTGAGCTGGGATCCGCGTTCCTGTGTGCGGACCTCGAGATCTCTTTGGAACCTCGCGAGGATCATGCATCCTACATCGCGACCTGGCTGAACGTCCTCGCCCAGGACAACCGCGTTGTGTTCACGGCTGCGGCTCATGCCCAGCGTGCAGCCGAATATATCAACCGTACGGTTGCTGAAAATACCGCACAAGTCCTCGTGACTTGTGCGACCTGAATGGGCGGCACGTGCGCCACCTTCGTTGCGCCGCGCTTCGCTCGACGCGGAACGGTAGGAGCCTGCTCCGACGGACCGGGGTCGCGCGCTAGGCACTTTGTACCAATCGCGGCGTTCCCTGCAGAGCCCTTGGTATAGAGGCTGCACTTGAGGCATCCTGACTTCAGCATGTTGCCGATTGGGCCGGAATCACCCTGGCAGGATGGAGCAACGACGTCCGCCGCTGCCTCCGATTGCATGCCGGGTGTGCGCACACGATGGCTGAGGCGCTGAGCTAACACTCACGGAACGTGAATGCAATCGTGAACCTTCCGATACCCTCGTACTGTCTGGCAGTCAACATTGATTGTCCTCAGACTCCAATTCACTCATACGCCGGTAATAGAATCCATTCCTTGGTGTCAGCACAGTGTTGGCTCTGTCAGAGTCGTTCTCAGATGTCATGATCGCGCACGACGACGACACCACATCGACGATGCCATATCCCAGCGCCGATTGATAGACGCCCTCGATCTCTGTGGTGTGCCGACGATTTCAAACGCCACCCATAGCGGCCGGACCATGATGGCGCGTGCGTTCACCGCGTGGACGAAGTGCAGCACTTCGGCCCGGCCGGCGATGTCGCAGAGAATGCGAACCAGCGCGATCATGCGCTGCGTGGTGACCGTCTCCGCGAGCACCTTGACAGAGCACATGCCCTGGATCTTTCGCAAGAGAGGTTCAATGCGGCGGGCGTGCTCCTCTTCGGCTTCGACCACGCCACTCAGGAAGATGGATCCATCTAGCCTGGCCAACGAGAGTGCGACAACCATGGCCTGGCGGCGGTCGAGCACCTGCATCACCCGCGACTCCATCCGCCCGAGGTCTTCCATTTGCGTCCAAAAGCACCAGCGCATTGTTTCTCTCCAAAGATAAAAAGCCACCATCCGCGTGGGGCGAATGGTGGCTTTTTGGGAATCTTGTGTCTTCGCTAAGCCGCCGGTTTCGCCCCGATCGTAGGGCTAATAATGGCGACAAGAATGCTGACCGTTGCTTCCACGCGCGGCGCCCAGTGCGACGAAACCGCAGACTGGGTTGTGTGGTCGAAGGTCATAGCTCATCTTGATATCAACTGCGTCATTGCTCTGTCAACTCTCGTGTCCCAAAAGTGCATTGGGGAGTGATCTCATCGAATGCGTTGGCAGTTGCTCGGTATTCGACTTCACTTGGCTCATAGCAGACGGCTTTTACGAAGCTGTTCAATATAGAGATACCCGGCAGCGGTCAGCGCAACATGGTGCGAGTCGCGCTCAAAGAGAACCAGGCTCAGCTTACATTCGAGTTGGTCAATCCTCTCCTTCAACTCCGGAACAGAAATCTGGAGTCGTTGTGCGGCACGCTCGACGTCGAGTTCTTCTGCGAGAGCAACCGCGGTCCGGTGAAGACGATGATCCACTCTCTGCAAAGCACCAGCTCCGGGGGAGGGGGAATCCCTATCCGTCTTCATTCTGTGTGGCTTAACACGATGAGCTTTGCCGGGGGCCGAAGCCTGGAGTTTCGCCGAGGGAAAGCGATGAGTCTCACCGGCAGTCGAAGCGATGACTTTCGCCGAATCAGGGCAGAAATGGCACTGCGCCATGTGGGCGTAAGTCGTGCGCTCAAATGTGCTTTGGATCTCTCATTTTCTTCCACTCTGCATGATGAATTCTGCGCTACAAATTCACACTTAACAATTGTTTAAGTAGGCGGGCAGATTGGAAGTTCATTCGAAATCTTGATGCAGACTCGAGCCAAAGACCTTGGCGCCGTCGACCTCTACTTGGAGTGAGGCATTCGCTTTGCTCACTTGCGGGGAGACGCGCCCCCTCTCCCCGCACCCCTCTACCCCACCTTCCCCGGTTCAGGAAGTTGGACGCCATCATTCCAACCGCAGCTTGAGTGCCAACGCCAGCAGCCGAGCCCGTGCCGCACAGGAAAAATGCGCCACGGCGAACCGTGCCGTTACGTGCGGTGAAAGTCAGGTTTCCAGTCGTGGATTGAGCGCTTGATCTGATCGAGCCCAAGATTCTCTCTCAGTGCGCGATCCACCAGGCCTGGCAACTCGGCGTCGGATGCGAACCGCAGCCCCACGAGTTGAGATGTGGTTAGGCGTGTAAACTCCAAAGCCTTTCCGAGCCGTTCGAGGCGGAGCCGCATCTCCAGGCGAATGATCCGGTCTTGCAAGCGAACCGTGTAAGCACGACTGATCAGAGCCAACACAATCGCGGAAAACGCAAGAGCGATAAGGCCGAATGCCTGCGGAGACGGGTGGCGGAAAGCTTCAAAGCCGAACAGAAGCAGTGCAATGATGGCAGGGAATCCAGCCACAGGAGTCATGGTAGGGAAGTAGGTGTGGTTTCGAAAATTCTGCGTCTTCATTTGGTTTTCCCCGTTCGGCCGATCTTGTCCAGAAACGCGGCGAGATTTTCCAGGGTTCGAGCTGTGCCCACGTCCACGCGCATCGCCAGCAATGCGTCTCGGTCCGCAATCGATTGGCACTCGATCGTCATGGTGAACTTCGTCCCGCCGCTGTCCTCAAGGAAGCTGAGTGTCGCGATCGATTCGGGGCTCGACGGCAACGTGCGGGCGGCGAATACGAGCCCATCAGGCGGTGTGATTTCACGGTAGATTCCACTGAACGAATACTCCATTCCCTGGTCTCCTTGGTTTACCCATCGGAATGCGCCGCCTGAGCGCAGGTCGATTTCGCAAATGGCGAGGGGCTTGCCGCTCGGGTCCCACCAATGTGCAACATGCTCAGCCTTGGTCCAGGCTTCGAAGATCGTAACCGGAGGCGCATCGAAGTGACGCGTCACCATGATCGTTCGACTTCCAGCCTCCGCAGTCACGCTAAGTCTTTCGAACACGCTTCTTCTCCTTTGCGTTCACCTTTTTCAAATATCCGTCCAAGCTGTCAAGTTTCAATTCCCAAAATCGTCGATAGGGTTCTACCCATTCGGCCACAGCTTCGAGTGGGACAGCCACGAGCTTCCGTGGACGCCGCTGAGCGTCGCGGCCTCGCGTAATGAGTCCTGCCCGCTCGAGCACTTTGAGATGCTTGGAGATAGTTGGTTGGCTTAGCGCGAACGGCTTCATGATTTCCGACACGTCCGCGTCGCCAGACGCTAGGCGAGCAAGGATCGCTCGTCGCGTGGGATCCGCGAGCGCTGAAAAGGTCAACCCAAGGGGATCAAACTGTCCATGCATTTCCATGTGGCTATATTGCCATATAGCAATAGATGTGTCAAGGGAAGAGGGTTCGAGTGAACCCTGGTTACAGTTTGCGGTGGTCCATCAGGATCACAGCCCAACGTTCCCTTCGCGCCACACAGTAGAAATGCAGCGCAGTGGAACGGACCGCTATTGCTCGATATGCCACAATGGCAGTAGCTCGACTTTCGAATTGATTCGAAACACTAACGACAGCAGCAGGTCCATCCCATTTAGGTGAGGGAAATGACAGAACTGACGAGCTTTCAAAGAGACATTCGGCCGCTCTTCACAGACCGAGACATTCGGCCGCTCTTCACAGACCGAGACATTCATGCCATGAGTAAGGCCTTCGATCTGGCGAGTTATGACGACGTGAAGGCACATGCGGCCGCTATCTACGACCGGATTCGAGGTATCGGGGGCGCCGTGATGCCACCGCCTCCTCCACGAGGCGAAGGTCCCTGGCCGCAAGTCCGGATTGAATTGTTCGCAAAGTGGATAGCGGACGGATACCAACCTTAGATCGCTTTGATCGAAAATGCGCAGCTTCCTGCCCTTCAAGTTATGCCTCCAGGAAAGCTGGCGGATGAGGCCTCGAAGGAAGGTCGTTGTTGGATTCGATCTATCCGAGTGCTGAAACAAAAAACATGACCAAATCACTCTTTAGAATCCGGCGCCAGCAAGAGGATCTTTCCAATGCCGCCCTTCTGCCCCAGCACATGTGCTTCAGCCGCATCGCGCAGCGGCATCCGGCGGCCAATAGGCAGAACGAATTTGCCATCGCGCACGTCATCGGCAAACTCGCGCACCTTGGATGGATCCGGCCGAGCACCCACACGCGTGATCTTCACGGTCGGATTTTGGGCCGCCGCGCTCTCAGGCAGCACAGAGGTGTAGCCAACGGAGCCGCCCGGTTTTACCTTCGCGATCAGTTTGGCGGCGAGGTCACCGCCAACGGTGTCTGCAATTGCATCCACGAAGTGGAAGTTCTCAATCGCTTGATCGTCATCAATCGCGAGCACGTCAGAGACCCCGAGGGACCGGGCAGCCTCCAGCTCTTTTCCGCGAACCCCTGCAATCACCTGCGCACCTATCTTCTTCGCCGTATGCACCGCCGCGCGTCCAACGCTGCCGAGCGCTCCCGTGATCAGAACTACCTGTCCTTTTTGGACGTTTGTCGCGAGGCGCACTAGCTGGTCTCCTGTGAGAGAAATCAGCGGGATCGCGGCCGCGTCCGCCAGGTCCAAGCCATCCGGTAGATGAGTCACGTCCGAATCGTCCACTGCAACCAACTTGGCATAGGTCTTGTTGGAGAGTGCAAGAACGCGATCGCCCGCCTTGAAGTGCTTCACATTTGCGCCCACCGCCCGTACGATGCCGCTCACATCGCGGCCCAGAATTGCCGGCAGCGACAACGGATACATTTTCTGCACCACCCCTGAACGCAGTTTCCAGTCGATCGGATTCACGCTTGCAGCGGCTGCCGCGATCAGTACTGTACTCCCGCTGACCTGCGGTTCGGGAACGTTGTCTTCAAATTTCAGCTTCTCGGGACCGCCGTACTCATGCAGCACCACTGCTCTCATCGCGTACCTCCAGGAACTCCCGGCATATTCAACCTCTAAGTCAGATGCGCGGGAGCCTCCTCACGTCTCAAGGGGATCGCGAAGGTTTGCCTCAATGTAAGGTTCGTAGGCCACGAGCCCGGTGAAGACGTGATTATGATCGCGATAGTCCAAATACTCAGAGTAGGAGAACCAGTTCGCACCGTTATGAATGAACCGGTCCCCCCGTCCCTGAAAATGGAAGATCTGGTTTACGCTTACCAGCTCTTGCGCGCGCGGAACAGGGAGCAGCCGCAGCGCCAAGCCGTTCAAGACCGAGAAAATGCCGACGTTGATTCCAATGCCCAGCGCGATCGCCATTACGGCCGCGACGGTGAGACCCGGGCTATGGGGCGCCCCCGCGAGTTCGACGCAGATGCGGCTGTCGAGGCGGCCATGCGCGTTTTCTGGGAGAAGGGCTACGATGGCGCGACACTCAGCGATCTGACCTCGGCTATGGGAATCAACCGCTCCAGCATGTACACCATCTTCGGCGATAAAGAGGCTTTGTTTCGGAAGGCGATTGACCGCTATGCAGATGGTAACGGCGGTGTACGTGAGAAAGTCTGTTGAGGAATCCACGGCAAGACAGGTGATCGAGTCACTCCTGCACGGTGCGCTGGAGTTGCTGAGTAATCCGCGAAATCCGCGAGGTTGCCTCTCCGTGCAGGGTGCATTAGCCAATGGAACTGGCGGAGAAACGGTCAAGCAAGCACTCATCGACTGGCGCAAGCGTGGAGAAGCCTTGTTGGAAGAACGATTCCGGCGTGCTCAAAAGCAGGGTGACCTGAAGAGATCCCTCGATCCAGGTGATCTTGCTCGCTATGTCTCGGCGCTGCTCACAGGACTTGGCGTTCAAGCGGCGAATGGTGCCAGTCGGAGGCAGATGTCTCACATCGTCGATCTCGCCTTGAGCAGTCTGCCGATTTGAGCCCAAAGGATACCTGGATTGTCACATTCAAGCCAATGCGCTTGTTTCTCCCACACATTGGCTTCACATACAGGATGAGTACCCGTAAACGCGTTTGTTGCCAGGAATGATTCTGGATTGACGCGAAATCGTTGAGTATCAAATCGAGGCGACTACGAGCCTGCCGCGGCTCCGTGAGTGACTCGTCCTGTTGTCGTCAGTCGGAGTTGGAATGAGACTCTCCGTGCAGGTACGCGTCCCATTCAGTTCCCACATCACTAGCTCGGCTCACGGAACGCGCTTGAGCTCAACATCTTTCCCGCCCAGGTGCAGAACCAACGACTGTGCGACACCATCGTTCGATAGCCTGAAGCTGCACTCATGGCTCGAATTCACCGAGTAAAAATCCAGTGGGCTTTCCGCGAGCAATTCCTGCTTGGGTTCGTTGTTCTCCTGCACGTATAAATGTCCACTATCGAGCGTTACGGCGAGCATGACCTCCGGCGAAAGCGCATAACGGCCGGTAAGCCTCTGCAGCTGGTCCGTACTCAGGGCAACTTGCTTGTGCTCTTTCAGCTTCGGCAACGGAGGCAGCAGACTGTAAGGCGTGTAGCTCTCCCAGTCGAATGGGAATCCGGTTGGTCCAACCAACGAATCGATCAGCGGCTTGAACATTCCCTCGCCGTTTGAACTATTGGTCATGATCAGGATGCCGTCGCCATTCTGGCGAAAGCAGAGAGCAAGATGTCTCCATCCTTCATCATGACCCTCCTTAAAGAAGGCCTTGCCGTAAGGAGAGGAATACAATCCCCAGCCGATTCCATAACGCAGACGAATGCCGTCATTGGCAGTTGTGGTCTCGGCCGCGAGCGAAGGAAACTGATGTGCCGAGTGGATGCTGATTTGGGAATCGAACATCTCCCCAGTTGTTCGTCTATCCAGAATCTTGCCGCTCATGAGCGCGCTCAGAAAGATAGCATAGTCGCGGACCGTGGCCTGCATTGATCCGGCTGCATTTGCGCTCCTCCGCTTTTCCGGTCCCAACGAACGGCCGTATTCGTCGTAACCATTGGCGAAATCGCTCTCGAACCTCGGATCCCACACCATGCTGGTGCGCGTCATTTTCAGGGGGATGAAAAGCTCCTCCTGCATCAGCGCCTCGAGCGGTTTGCCGGTAACCGTCTCCACAACGAGCTGCGCAAGAACGATGCCCTCGCCCGAGTACGCATATCGCGTCCCAGGCTCGAAATGAATCCTGAGCGTTCGGTCGTCCTCGAATGCGCGCCAGTTTGGAAATCCGCTGGTGTGGCTTAACAAAATGCGAAGGGTGAGCCGCTTCCAACGGTCGTCGCCCTGCAAATCGGCATATTGAGGATACGTGGGGAGCGGTTTTGGCAGATACTTGTCGATGGGCTTGTCGAGGTCGAGAATGTGGGATTGCACCAGGCGCATGACAACCGTGGCAAATGCCGCCTTGCTCAGCGAAGCAGACGTCATGACCGAATCCGCGGTAAGTGGTGACCCTGTTTCCGCGTCCCGTGCTCCATAGGTCTTGAGGTATTCGATCTTGCCGCGATGAAAAATGGCAATCCCTGCTCCGGTCACATGGGCGCTTTGCATCAATCGATTGGCGCTTTGATCAATCTGCGCGGCTGTTATCGCACTCCCATCAGGCCGCACAACAGCAGTTTGGCCGGCGAAAGCCGAAGCCACTTCAACCGCGACGAAAAACGCTGCCAACTGCGCCCTTCCGCGCATCTCGGTTCCTTTTCTCTGCTCCAAAAAATAACGGGCGAGCGACGTTCAATTCCAATTCTTTGATTTTGAACTCCGCTATGCAGACGATGATACGCAAATCGAATTGATTGGGTTCCTATGAAAGCCCTTGAATCGTCAACGAGCGGCAGCACTGCTGGAAGAGTGCATCGGCCTGATATGGAGTGACCGTGTCAATTCCACTGGATCGGTGGAGTTGTTTTTGTAGTTGCCTTTGCCTTTCTCCGAGGACAGAGCGAGCAGCAGCCTGGGCAGGTTTGAGCGACGATTGATCAGTCTGATATTCGCGGGTCGGAACCGCATAATCATGATCCGTCGGGAGCTGCCTCTGACTGTTATCGCGAGTCCGATCGAGCCTGTCGCATAGGCCAAGCGAGGATTCTCCTTCGTGCTTGCTCCGGCTGCTGCTGGCTCTGTGCTCGAGTTGGATGGCGCGTTTCATCAAGGAACTGTTTTTGTTTTTCCCTTATTTGGAAAGCTTTTGCTTTTGTTCTTGTCAGGCTGCAGTTCGCTGGTTGACGGTCGTCTCTGCTCTGGTGCCAATAGCCCAGATGAATCCCAGCAATTCACGAGCAACTGCAGTAATGATCTTTCCCTGGGGCTTGCCGGCCGCACCCAGCTTCATGTATCGCTTGTGCAGGCGGTGTTGAGCCTTCCATGTAATCTCCTTGACCTCTTCCGAAATGCTCTCCTGCCGTCTGCGCAACCCATACCAGATACCTGGTGGACGGCGATAGCTCCATGCTGCTTCGCCAACGATTCGTCGCAAGTGTGCGTTGCCGGTTTTAGTGATGCCTCCGCGTCTGATTCGCTTGCCACTGGAGTCTTCGCTTGGCACCGCGCCGCAATACCCCATCAGCTGCCTAGCACTGCCGAAGCGGGATACTTGGCCCAGCTCGGCCGCAATGGTCACAGCTGAGATATCTGCGATACCGCGCAGCGCCTGTAGATCGTTGATGACTTGTTGTAACGCAGGCGAGGCCAGCTTCACGGCCTCCATGATGGCCTGCTCCAGACGCGCCACCCGTTCCCGCATGTGCTCGACCTCGTGTAGATAATCCTGCCGCGTGGCCTCCTGAGCGACCTGTGCGAAGAGCAGCTGCGCAACCCAGATCAGATAAGGGCGCGTCCATGATCGCACCCCGGTGGGTGGGCGCTGACCTGAGCGCAGGAGAAACTTACTCAGCCGATGCCGCGCTCGCATCTGATCCTGCTTCGCTGCTTCGCGGGCACGCACCAGATCCCGCAATGCCTCGGAGCCTTCATCTGGAACCCACACCGCCGTCAGATCTCCGGAGCGATAACAACGTGCCAGCTTCTCAGCGTCCCGCCGATCCGTCTTTACCCGATCACCTACCTTGACCGGTACCAACGTGGGCGCGACAACCTCGCACTGAATGCCCAACTCCGCCAACTGCCAGTACACGACATAGCCCGTCGGACCTGCTTCATAACAGGCTCTCACCCTCTCTGCTGGACCAAGCTTCTTGATCATCTTGCGGATCGACTCGCCGCGGTTCGGAATCGTTCCTAGACTCCGTACCTCCCCATCCGGCTCCGCCACCGCTACGGCAATCGTTTCGGCGTGGACATCCAGACCCAAAAATCGTAACTTTTCCTTCATGACCGGCTCCCTTCCGCTTGTGGCTCTGAACTGTGCGTCCTTCTGAACTCACAGCCTAACCCACGATCAGCGCATCGGTGCCGGTCACTCTCCAGAAACTATCCAGCCGAATTCGGAAGAGGTGACAAGCACAGATGGAGTTCGGCGGCCTTCCTGGAGAGCCATATCATCCGCTGCTCTCTAAACCTTGCCTCGTATGCTGCCACCCCATGATCGACATACTCTGAGCCGTACTTGATCATGCGGTAGAACAAACGCGCAAGGTGATGCGCCATTGCGGTAATCGCCTTAGGTGCTCCTAAACGGCTCTGTAAGCGCCGGTACTTGGCCCCTAGCGCACTTTGACTTCGCCGCAATGAGCTCGCTGCAAGCCGAAACGCTGTTGCTGCTCTGCTGGTAACTTTTCGCGTTGTTCGCTGAAGCACTTTCCCACCGCTGATACGATGATCCGGGCATAGCCCAAGCCACGACACGAAGTGCTTCTTCGTTTTCCATGCACTCATGTCAGTCCCTGTATCTGCCAGAATTGCCTGTGCTGTCACGACGTTGATGCCATCAATTTGCGTCAGATCGGTTCCAGTCACCCGGTAAAGCTCGCTTCGCAGGTCAAATGATGGGGAATTGCCATGGGGCCGCTTTCCCTTCCGAGGTTTCGGCAGCGGGTTGGCATTGTTGCACACCTGAGCGGACATGCTTTTCAGATGTTGCTCAATTCGATGGTCGCAACGCTCGATCTTCTGTTGATATACCTCGAAGAGCACAAGATTCTCGCCCAGAACAAAGATCAGCTCGTCGCGCCAATTTCCGAGCAGGCTCTTGGCGACCTCATCTGGCGTGGCCTTGATGCGCCAGTCTCGCATCGCGGCTAGGCGCTGTGGATCTCGTTCTCCTTCAACGATCGCATGCAGGATTCTTAGGCCGGTTGTACCGCTGATATCGCTGATCACATTAGCCAGCTGCAGATTCATCTCCGTGAGTGCCTTCTGGATGCGCTGAATGCAGGTTGCTGCTTCCTGCACCAGCGTTTCGCGATGCCGAAGGTATCGACGCAGGATGATGATCTCTCCCTGTGGCCGGAACGACGCGGTTAATAACCCGTAGGTATGCAACTGCTGCAACCACTGACAGTCCTTTACGTCGGTTTTACGCCCTGGAAGGTTCTTAGCTTGACGCGCATTTACGACACAAACCTGAAACCCTCGGCTCTCCAAAACCTCGTAGAGGGCTATCCAGTAAACGCCAGTGGACTCCATCGCAACGGTCTTGATTCCGCACCGCTCCAGCCAATTCGCAAGCGCATGCAGGTCCGCCGTAAAACAGCCGAACATCCTTATCGACTCCACGTCCCGTCCAGACGGCACGGCTACCCAGTGCTGTGCGTTGCCAACATCGATGCCCGCGGCATCGTGATTGATCTCCGCAAATCCGTCCAACGTTCCCCGCCTACCCCTCGCTTTAGCCATCGAACTGCCTCCATCTCAGAAATCGACGGACTCGGCCCGGGTGCCATCGGTTTAGTAAACTCTCCAACGGGATCAAGCTGTCACCAGCTGCCACCAAATCATGAATCGCCAGCACACCGGAACCACGCTCCATAACGGGCACAAAGCTCCAGAGAGACCACGGTCATAGCTTGCCGAGTCGTCAATAAATTCGACGGCTTAAGGCCTCTGAAGTCTGTTTCTGGCATCGGGAAGGGCGGCAACCGCCCTGCGCGGCTCCATACTGACTGTTGGCAGCAGTTGAGCCAAGGTGCACTTGTCCGGAAAGGCGTGCTACACGGCCATGTGGCTTAGGTTCAACTGCTGGTGAGCGCACTTTGGCATCAACCGAGAGCTTTCGGGCTGCTCGGCGTTTATCGCTACTTATGATCTGAAATGCGCTGAACTCAGAAGGACCCAATTCGTGAATTGGCAGACCCTCGCTAGCTATCAACTCACAAGTCTTCCGTCGTTGATAAGCTGACACAATGATTGTCGTTCAATCTCGGAGATTGCAGCTTAGCGTGTTCGAAATGAAAGATGCACAGGAGGTTTCAGATGCATCACTCCGGCCATCGCCAAATTTATGCCATGGGAGCCGCCATTATGGAGCGAGTACGTGACGCGATGTGAGAAGAGAGTGCAGGCTCCAGAACCGAACAAATTCTCCGTCGTCGTTCGGAGGTTGGATAGCGCGGAATGTATAGGCATGGCTTCGTTCGAAGATGCGAATTCTGATTCTCCAGAGCTCGGTCTTGGATCAAGGAAAGCGTGCACAAGCAGGGTCTTGGAGGAGAAATCGTGGCCGCACTCGTTGAGTGGGGATACAGGTCTCTCGGCAAACGAAGCTTCATCTATCCAGTCGCTGAGCAAAATACCGCCAGCAGACGTATCGCTGAGCATCTTGGCGGCGAGATCATAGGTAGCCAGACGAACCGCAAATATCGCTCCGTCATTTCCAGGATCCCCTTCCACGAATCGGCATACTTTTCATAGGTCGAGGCCCTCTCCTCTCCATCATTATCAGGAGACACGAGCATTGACTGGGCCTGGCACTAGCAGGCGCAAATTCTCCAATTCACTCATCGACCGATCAGTACCGCGAAGGCTTAGTGCTGTATCTGGAGCGCGCAAATCGCGGTATCAACACTGCTCCGCATCCCAAGCAACAACGCCCACCGCTCAATCCCTGCTGCGGAGCACTGTCGATACGGCACTAGAGATTCAGCACCAATTGGGAATCCGTGCGGTAGAGTGGCCATTCGCGACTATGCTACATTTCTCGCATGTCGAAGGGGGCCTACCTCATTGAACGCCATGATCATCAGGGAATATGGGGCACCACTGGACGTTCTGCAACTCAAAGAGGTGGCGACTCCCGAGCCGACTGAAGCGGAGGTCCTGGTCAAGCTGTATGCCTCGTCGGTCAATCCGCTCGACGGTTTCACCATTAGAGGGGCGTTGTTTTTCGTTCCGAAGCTTGGGAGGCTTCTCAAGCCAACGCACAAGATCGCCGGCGCTGATTATGCGGGGCGAATTGAATCGATCGGCCGAGATATAAAGCGATTTCAGCCGGGCGACGAAGTTTTTGGGGCATCGTTCACGGGAAAAGGCCAGGGAGGATTCGCTGAGTATGTATGTACTCGTGAAGACAGCCTTGCGCCGAAGCCATCCAATCTGTCGTTCGAGCAAGCAGCAGCCGTGCCCGTTGCGGCGATCACTGCTCTCCAGGGGCTACGCGATCACGGTCAGATCCAGCCCGGCCAGAAAGTTCTGATCGACGGCGCATCCGGCGGCGTGGGTACGTTCGCTGTCCAGATCGCCAAATCATTTGGGGCCCAAGTGACTGCCGTTTGCAGCCCGAGAAATATGAACAGGGCGCGATCAATCGGTGCGGACCATGTGATCGACTACACCCGAGAGAATTTTACGCTAAGTGGGTTGCGATACGATCTGATCTTGGGCGCAAACGCCCATCATTCGATGTTCGATTACAGACGCGCGCTAAATCGGAACGGAACACTTGTGTGGGCTGGAGGTAGCTTAGGTCGAATGTTCCAGGCGATCTCACTGAAACCGCTTCTCTCGTTGATCGGCAACAAGAAAATGCTTTTTTTCATTGCGAAGGTCAACGTGACAGATCTGCTTCTCCTCAAAGACCTTCTCGAAGCCGGAAGGATCACACCTGTCATAGACAGGCGATATCCACTAGCCGAGGTAGCTGAAGCCCTCTGTTATCGCGAAGAAGGACATGCGCAAGGAAAAATTGTTATCACCATCCCTCACGGTAATGAGGATGAGGTTAGTCTCTGAACTTTCAGACCATTTCAGGTCCTCTCTAACGGACGTTTCTTGCGGATTTGGTGACATCATAATCGTCGTGTCTGAGTTTTGGTTATCTATGATGTGTGGCCAACATCATTAGGACAAAAAGACCGACGGGAATCGCTGCCAACACAATATAAAAGAGAAAATTCTTGTTCCAGACGGCCGTCGTTCTATAACTCCTGCGCGATTCGCCACGTTCATCTACGACCACATCCTGCATATGGGTCAGATCCTGCGCCATTTCATGAGCGCTCGCATAGCGATATTTGGGCGTCTGGTCCATTGCGCGGAGGACGATTTGCTGCATTTGTGGGGTGATCGATGGCTCAAGCTTTCGAGGCGGGGTGGGCTCCTTGAGCAGACGGTCGTTCATGTGGGCGAGGAGGTAATTGTTCTCGAAGGGCAGCCTGCCGGTAAGCATTTCATACAGGATCACGCCGATGGAGTAGACATCACTGCGGGCATCGCAATTGTGGCCTCTGATCTGCTCAGGTGAGGCGTAGCTCACCGTTTTCAGCTCGCGTGCCAGGCTGACAAACGTAATCCGTTTGGCTGCAACCTGCGATGCGAGCCCGAAATTGATGAGCTTGATGTGGTCGTGGCTATCGACGAAGATATGGTCGGGCCGGAGGTCACGATGGACGACACCGTGCGAATTGATATAAGCTACAGCATCGCCAATGCCGATGGCAATATAAGTTGCGCGTTCCTGCGGAAGCCTACCCTTTGTAAGGATCTCACGAAGCGAAATCCCATCGACCCACTCCATGACAATGTAGTTTCGGCTATGGTGCTCACTCGGCAGCACCCTCATGACCTTCGGGTGATTTAGTTTCTGGCCGATTTCCTGTTCGCGGCGGAATCGTTCGTAAAACACCGGGTCCAATTCCAGTTCAATATGCGGCACTTTGATGGCCACAACTGCGCCATTCTTCAGATCGACTGCCCGAAAGATCGAGGCGTGGATGCCGGTTGCGGCAAGTGCATCGACCCGGTAGTGATCGAGTTGGTCGCCTATAGATACTTCTTTCATACGTTGAGCCAATCAGCGGCAGTTCCGCGATTCTTAGTCATTAGGACCAAATACTCGGGAGACACCAGACATTTCGCGCCGCTCATCCTCTTACACTCCTTTGTTAAATCTTCAGAATAAAAGGGACCATGGTGACATCTCACGGCGACTGGCCCATTCCCGAGGGAGTTGAACCATTGGCGGGCGACGGGAGCAGAGCTTCATACACAGCAAGCTCTTCAATCTCTTCGTCTTCTATGCACCTGATGTGAAATGCTCCACGCAACGCAAGCGGTGTAAGCAGCGTTGTAAAGAGGACGACGGAAACCATGACCGCAACCTCCGGCTCTCGAAAGACGCCGGATGCGGCCCCCATCGCGGTTACGATCAAACCAACCTCGCCGCGAGAGACCATGCCGCAGCCAACGCGGAAGCTTCGAACCAGCCCCATGCCGCGCGCCAGAGCAGCCACACCGCATCCTAGCAATTTGCTGACAACGGCGATCAGGAAAATAGCCCCAAGCAGCAGCCAATGTCCACCAAGAGAGCGGAAATTACTCGACAGCCCAATAGAAACAAAGAACAGCGGAATCAGAAGGCCGTGTCCAATTGCATAAAAGGTCCGCTCAATGTCGGCCTTATACTCGGATCCTGCGAAGACATATCCAAGTAAGTAGGCACCAGTAATTCCTGCAACGCTTCCAAGCCATTCCGCTGCGATGGCGTAAACCAGAACAAGAGCCAGAACGCAGCTAGTTACGGACTCATTGGCGGAAAGCCTTCGCAATTGCAGGATGAGCGGATCGAGCCAACGCTTTGCTGCACCATATGAAATCGTAAAAAAGATGGCCACGCAAACCGCGATGAGCGACATTTGAGCCAAGAGGGGATGGTGCGCCGCTGTGTCTGAATGCAACCTCAACCAATTGGAGGCCAAGGCGGCCAAACCAAAGGAATCGGTCGTGCCAGTTGTCGAGGATGCCGCCAGGAACGCAAGAACAAACAGGCCCATCACGTCGTCGATGACCGCAGCGCCGAGAATGACTGAGGCCTCGGGTGTCGACATCTTTCCAGCGTCCATCAGGGTTCTGGCTGAAATGGATACGCTGGTGGCCGTCAATGCGCCTCCGAGGAAGAGTGCGCTGTTCCAGGGCAGGCCGAGAGCGTGCGCAGCGCCGGCTCCGAGGAAGAAGGGCCAGATGACCCCTGACAAAGCCACCAGGAATGCAGTGACACTTGCCTCGCGCATCCGTTCTATATCGGTTTCCAGGCCGGCAATGAACATCAAAACCAGGCCGCCGACCTGCGCCAACATCAGGAAGGCCTTTGTGGCCTGTCCCCCCTGGAAAAGGCTGAGGTGCATCAGATCGAATGCGCCTGGACCGGCGACTACACCAACCAGAAGTTCCCCTAGAATCGCGGGAATACCGAAGCGCGTGCAGAGGGAAGCCGCAAGCTTGCTTGCAGGAAGAAGTATGGCGATGAGAAGCGCCAATTGCAGAGTTGCGGGCATCCCGTCCTACTTGGTAGCGGCCAGAACGGGCTGAGAGTCCTGTTGTCTTGGATTTTCGGCTGCGGGGAATCAGGCGGGAGCGCAGACTGTTGAATCCTCCACGTTCGATTCCTTCCCTGCGCATAGTGCGAATCGTGGCCGCTTGACGGCGCGCCAAATCTGACTGCACATCGTTGCTGGCGAGTTCGGCTGCCTTCTGCGTATGTTCGGCGGCCTGGTCGCAAATGCGCAGACGCATGAGCAACTCGCCAAACTTGAGTCGGGCAATGAAACTATCCGGCGCCTGTTTAACGGCCTCACGCATTTGCTCCATGGCTTCCTGCGCCTGCAAATCGACACAAAGTGCCATGCCCAGCATCACTCTGATTTCAGGCACTTGGGGTGCCAACTCGACAGCCTCGCGGAGACGGGCGATCAAGTCCTGGCGCTCGTTGGGTTGTAGTATGCGCGGATCGCGGAACATGCGTTGCAACTCGTCAGAAGCTTCTCGGCCCAGCAGGGTGAACAGAACCAAATGGGAAGAGGACGGAGGGGCGAGAAATAATCTCTCGCCGTCAGCTTGAGCGGAATCGTGCAGCATTTTCATTTTGGCATCTCCATCGAAGTAGTACGCACTCAACTAAAAAGTCGTGCAGCAAGGCCATGGCAGATGAACGAACCTTGCTGCACTTGGAGAATGAGTAATGCGAACTAGGCTACGGCAACCCGATCGGCAGCCTGGATGAAGTCCGGTTCTGGTCGAAACATGAATTCCGGATACCCTAGTTGACCCATCTCAGGAAGGTCGAGGCCGGCAACTTCGGTTTCGATGGAAACGCGTTGTCCAAGGATAATGTCGAGAATCCAGTTTAGGACAAAGCTGAATGTGAAGACGAAGCCGACCAGAGTCGCGATGCCAACGATTTGCGCCACAAGCTGGCTGGCATCTCCATAGAACAATCCGGTGACGGAGCCGGTAACGCCGTTCCATGAGCCGCCATAGTTGCTGGTTCCGTCTGCAAACAAACCGACTGAAAGCACACCCCACAGGCCGCAGGTCCCGTGCACCGAGATCGCGCCGACTGGATCGTCGACTTTGAGGAAGTTCTCAACAAAGACGACGCTGAAGCAGACTAGAACGCCTGCGACAAAGCCAATAATGGCGGCGCCAGAGGTGCTGACGAAGCCGCTGGGCGCAGTGATTGCAACCAGGCCAGCCAGCAGCCCGTTACCGCTCATCGAGGCATCAGGCTTGCCCTTCAATGCCCACATGTAGAGCAGCGCACCGAAGGTGCCGGTGCAACCAGCCAGCATGGTGTCGACGGCGATGGAGCCGATGCGCAGGTTGCCCGCGGCGGAGGCGCCAAGGGTACTGCCGGGATTGAATCCGAACCATCCGAAGGCCAGAATGAAGCATCCGATAAGAACTGCCGAGATGTCGTGCCCAATAATGGCGTTGCTCGATCCATCGCGGTTGAACTTGCCGATGCGGGGACCGACGATCATCGCCACTGCCAGCGCCGTCATTCCGCCGACTGCATGGACAACGCCCGATCCGGCAAAGTCACAATAGCCCTTTCCGAGCCCCATGTTGACGCCCATCTGCGAGAGCCACCCACCGCCCCAGGCCCAGTTGCCATACAGCGGATAGGTAAATGCGCCCATCAGCACGGAGGAAACTGCAAACGCGAGAAACTTCCACCGTTCCGCGGCAGCGCCGGTCACAATGGTCAGGGCCGTATCCATGAACACCATTTCGAATAGGAAGATGACCATGACGCCCACGTCATAGGTATGCCCGGCGAGGAACATGCCGCATTGGCCGAAGATACCCCAATTGGTGCCAAATAGCGCCAGCGTATGCTCGGAGTTCAGCGACTGTAGACCTCCGAGATTTCCGTTGCCAGCGGCGCCGCCCATCTGGATGGCAAAGCCGATTATCCAGTACGCAAACAATCCGCACGCATACACGAAGAAGTTCATCATGTAGGTGTGATTAGCGTTTTTGACACGGCAGAGACCTGCTTCGACCATCGCGAAACCGGCCTGCATGAACATGACCAGGAAGCCAGTGACCAATGTCCACACGAAATTGATCGCGATTTTGTTCTGGCCCACCTGATTGCCAACGTCACCCAAGGTGAGGCCGGTCTTCGCATCGCCCACGGGCACGTCGCTGACGGTACCGGTAAGCGTGCCTCCGGGGTCGCCATTCGCCAGAGTTGCGGTGGTGGGCGCCTTTGAGAGGGCGTCCTTCAACTCGGCAGCCGACGCCGATGGTGCAGCGTCAGCCCGAGCTACGGTCGCTGCGCCTGCCATAAGTACAACTGCCAGGGCGCAAGTCCAAGCTGCAAAGCTTGCAATTCTCATTAGATTTCGCTCCATGAGTGGGTTGATAATCGCCGAGGACAATTAGGGAAGAGCAATCAAGCCTTCCAGATGGCGTTCTTACTGACTGCTGGCGCCAGAACGAAGAAGATTCCAGCAAGTGAGATAGTCAGGCCCAAAACCGACGTCACCATCCGCCCGCTTACGCTTGCCGACATGTGCAATCCAAATAGCACCGTCAGCCAGCCCACCAGCACAACAGCCACGCCGATCAGTTTCATCACGGCGGGTTGTGGGCCGATCCCGGTTTTGCCCTCAAGGGGCTTGATCTTAAAGAACCCCCAAAGAGATACGGCAAGGGCAACCGCGCCGACTACAAGCACGACTTTGCCCGCGCCCGATGTAGAAAATGCGATTCCGGCGCAGACTGCTGTCAGCCCCGCCATGAATAGCGTTAGATCCTTGCCCTGCGATTTTGATGCCGCCATTACTGCCCTCCTTGATTCAAGTTTGGAATCCCGAATGCGAACCGCGACCTAACGCCGTGCCACTAGGTCAGACGAGTTCAGGAATAGCTCAGCGAGACCGAAGTCTTACTCTGCTGCGCGCCGACATCCATAGTGAAGTGGAATCCGCACAACTTGGCCCGCATAGCCAATGAAGCAACGCGCTCAAACACGACGTTGTCCCGATTCACATTCCCGGTCATCAACAGTTCTGGCCGGTGTTCCGCATCGGCGCGGAACATCCGCAGTTCGGCATTGATCACAGTCGGAAACGACTCAAAAATTGCTTCGCGCAAGCTCAAAGCATCTCTCAGCGCCTGGAGCGTCTGGTTGTCCTTGGCCAGATGCATCGGAAGATCTTTGTCCCACGGATCGGGAGGACGCATCAACCAGTCGCATTCCACCGAGTCTCCTTTCCACTCGAATCGCAGCAACAACAGTGGTTCTCGAGAAAGGGCGCCGAAGCGCAATCTTCTTCGCACCCTGCCTAGAAAGCCTGCAGCATGCAGCAACTCTTTCATGAGCGGCGTAGAACCTCCCGTAAGGGTTTTTGCGATTGGGTTTTCTGCGGCGAAGACTTTTGTGATGGCAAAGCGAGGAAGACAATGAACTGTGTCAGAACGGTAAGTTCGGCAACCATGGGGGCTCCCTGCTGCATGCGCACCAGGAGCAACAGTACGACCATGGAGCACCATTGCCAGCGCGAGATTCTCAGTCGCTCTATCCGGTCAGTTAGGACAAAGAGTCTTTTTGGTGCAAGGCGTCCAACATCGGAAGAACCGGAGCGCGCACGAAAGCACGCTATTGCAAAGAATGCCGAGAGCAGAACTTCGACTAAAAGCGCCTGAGTGTTCATTTCGCCTCCGCGAGATCGACAACCGGATGACCAGCTAAGTGCAGATGTGTGCGCCTGTTGCAGCGTCGCTGCAGCAGACATACGGACCAATGTTGAATTCAAGTGCAGATGCGGAAAGTGGTCGCAGAAGCGAAATACAATTGGGGCGGCAAACTTGCGATGGTACCGGCGAGACTTAATTCGCGACCATTACCCAATGGTTATGGGGTGAGGGTAGTTCTTGTTATGCGAGAATTCAATCTATCCTTTGGTATAGTCCAATGAGCTCGAAATAAGGATCAAATAAGGAATTAACTTGAAAACCCCTTCCGCTCAATCAAGCGGACGCACCACGATGGCTCTTCTGCGCACTCGGACATCCTTACCAACCGGCGACTTCAGAAAACAGTCAAAGGAAATCCACCTCGACAGACGCATTGGCAGTTTCCGGGAGTTCTGCGCCCAAGCAGGTTGAGCCGTCGTCAGTTCTTGTCCGTAAAGCAGCCTTTGCCGACAGAAATCCAGCTGAGGATTACGGCCACCGCGCAGCCCAACAGACCTGTGAAGAACATGACTTCGAGCACGCGCATCGCGAGTACGGCCAATCTAAAGGCCATGATTGGCCCCTTCTATTCGTCGACGAGTCGCTCGAAGCGTGCCGCCCTGCATCGATATCGACTATCCAATGCCAATCGAGCCCGGAACTGCCCAAGTGGCTGATTACCAGAGTGAAACTGAGGAAACACCGCCGCCGATACCGCAATGCTTAAGTGCCGGCGAATTCGTGAAATAAGCAAACGAAACGCGATCTCGGTTTGTCGCCGAGCAGTACGAGGGAACAATAGATCTCGCGTAGTGGAGATACAACCTATACTTTGGTATAGTCAGCTTTCCCTTTTCAGGGAGGTGTGACAGTCCTATGATGCGTATGGGCACTTGTTGATCTGGCCAAGCCGCTCGATCACAAAGGCAGTCTGACCCGCTCGCATATCTTTACGAGCTCTGCCAGCGAGCCTGCTCGCATCTTGTCCATCACCTGACGCCGATGCATCTTGACGGTGACCTCGCTTAGATTCAGTTCGCCGGCGATCTGCTTGTTCAAAAGTCCAGCAGTCACCATCGCCATTACTTCGCGCTCGCGCGCCGTCAGAGAGTCAATGCGCACGCGGATCGAATCGAGAATTGCATCTTCCTTGCGGCGGGCTCGGTCAGACGCGAATGCCAGCCCGACTGCATGCAGCAGTTCTTCCTTTTGAAACGGCTTGGTTAGGAACTCCACCGCGCCCGCCTTCATCACTTTGCGCACCATCGGGATGTCCCCATGCGCCGTCATAAAGATTACCGGGATATGAGCTCCGGACTTCCGCAGTCGCTCCTGGAATTCAACGCCGCCGATTCCCGGCAGTCGCGCATCTAAGAGCAGGCACCCCGCTATTGCATCGGACCAGTGAGCGCTAAATCCCTCTGCAGTGGAATAGCACTTCGCGTTGATTCCCAC
This sequence comes from uncultured Acidobacteriaceae bacterium, assembly GCA_963838295.1. Lineage (GTDB taxonomy): Bacteria > Acidobacteriota > Terriglobia > Terriglobales > Acidobacteriaceae > Telmatobacter. The sequence goes on along the minus strand of CAWIQS010000011.1, from coordinate 146,897 downwards.
TGCTTCGAGAAGATTGGAAACTCCCTCGCGAATGGATTCATCGTCATCAACGATGAAGACTGTTTCCCGTTCGTTCCGCGAAGTATCAGGCTTTTCCGTCATGATTGCGACCGCACTGTGAATTGTAAGGTGGCGCCGCCCCGTACGGAGTTTTCCGCCCAAATCTTCCCGTCATGGGCTTCGATAATGCTGCGGCAAATGGCCAGTCCCATCCCGGTTCCCTCCGGCTTTGTGCTGAAAAACGGCTCGAACATTCTTGCCGCAATCTCTACAGCAATGCCCGGACCATGGTCCTTCACCGCTACCAGAATTCCGCCGTCGCTTTGCTTCTCTGACCGGATGATCAGTTCACGCGGTCTGGCAACCTGCTTCATGGCGTCCATACCGTTCATGGCCAGGTTCAGGAGCACCTGTTGCATCTGCACGGGGTCCATCGCCAATTGTGGAAGATCGCTTGCCAACTCAAGCCTAATCGACACATCGTGCCGAATCGCTTCGTCACGCAACAGACGCGTCAGTTCCCGGATAAGATGGTTCATGCTCGTCAATTCGCGCACTAGAGATTCCTTGCGGAACAAGGCGCGGACCCGGCTTACGACAACGCTGGCACGAGTGCTCTCCCGCACGATCTTCTCTGCAGTTGCTGCGGCCTTTTCGAGGTTTGCAGGACTGCTCTGCAACCATTCACGGCAGGCGTAAGCATGTGTCACAACCGCCGTCAGAGGCTGATTGAGTTCGTGCGCAATGGATGCTGCCATCTCCGCCATGCTGAGTGAACGAAGGAGGCGCGTGAGATCGTCCTGCGCCTGCACGAGGCTTTGTTGGGCGCGGTGCTGCTGCTCAATGTCGATGTGGATCGCATACCAGCGCGAGATTCGGCCATCTTCCGAACGCTGCGGAATGCTTCTAACCAGAAACCAGCGATAAACGCCATCTCCACCGCGCACCCGTGCTTCGATCTCGAACCTTTCGCCACTTTTCAAAGCCGCCTGCCAACATTGGCGATAGAGCGGCTTGTCTTCAGGATGGATCACTTCGAAGAGCGCCTCTCCCCTCAACTCCTCTGTGCGCAAGCCCAGATAGTCGCACAAGTGGTGATTGCAGAACTCAATGCAACCCGCAGCATCTGTGCGCCACAGCTGCTGCGGAATTGCTTCGGTAAGTAGCCGCAGTTGCCGCTCGCTTTCCTGTATCTCCATATTGGATCGCTGCAACTCGGCAGTGCGCTCCTGCACCTTGGTTTCGAGTTGATCTCGGGAGATGCGGATTGCGTTCTCAGCCCGCTTTCGGGCCGAGCTCACTAGGGTGATGGCAATGGAACAGACAATGAATGCTGCCAGAAAGCCTTGCGATTCCTTGGCTACGGACATCGAAAACAGGGGAGGAACGAAGAAATACGTGACGCTGACAGAGGACAGAGCAACCGCTACGAAACCGGCGATGATGCCGCCAAACCATGCGCTGCCCATGACCGCACCGAAAAAAAGAAAGACGAATGGGTAGGCGATGACATGCTGCAGGAGCATCGACCACAGGAGCGCCACGAACACAAAAAATCCCGCGATTGCGCCTGGCCGCACGGCATACTCCATGGGCCAATTGGAGAGCAGGATTTTGTTTGTGGCATTCATTCTCGCATCATAAACTGAATTAGCCGGCATTCATCAGGATCGTTAGGGAGCGACTCCGACGTTATGCTGTGCCTCGACAAAATGTCATCCGGGCGGAAGTCGGCCTTGTTCTAGAGTTTTAAGGAGAATTCTCCGCACAACGTTTCAAACAAGAAGCGCGAAACGCCGGAAGCCCTGAAGAGGCCAGTGACTGCCGCTCCCGGCTATCGTCCGTTGCCTAACAAAAGTGTTTCTGCTGTTTTCAATTGGCTGAACCTCGGTTTTGCGCAATGGTTAATTACCCCCTGAAACGCCGGTGAGACCAGGAATGCGATTGAACGAATTTCGCGGCACCCATCTCGGACAAGCGGTTCCTGTTCCCCAAACGGGCCTTCGCGGTGATTGTGACTTTGCGAAACGCGTTTCCAAAGCAGGCCACGGAAATCACGCAAAACTCATCTAATCTTTATTCGGTCTGTGCCACCATTCATATAAGGGGCATCCCTGCCCAAAATCACCAAAACTGCGCGTCTCTACTTGGCCACGACTCAAGGGCCCAACCTTACAGGCGAGAAAACTCAAAATCTTTGCGTGTGGAGGATTCCCCATGAAACGGGTTCTCATACTCTTCGTGTCTTTGTCTTCGATCTGTAGCTTCTTTTCAGCCTCGCCGCAAACCGCCGGACAGCAACAACAATCACACTCACAGGCGTTTGATCTTATCCACCAGGGACGGCTGGATCAAGCCATTGTCGTTCTCGAAGCCGCGGTCAACGTACCGAACCTCACAGCTGCGCAACGCGGCAGAGCCTACCTGTTACTAGGTTATGCATACAAGGAGAAAGGAAAATTCCAGTCCGCGCAGCGCTTCTTCGATCGGGCCCTTCGGTTGATGGATGCGGCTGGCGACCGATCCAGTGATTACGCCTCAGCTCTCGATCTGTACGCGGGGCTTCCCACAACCGATCTGGACAAAGCTTCGAGAGCCCTGCATGAAGCTGCCGACGTTGATAGGCAGCTGTCGAACCACGCGGATCTGGCGAGAATCTACTCGCACACTGCGGAGCTTGAGATCGAGCGGAAGAAATACAAAAAAGCCAAAGACGCGCTCCTGGCCGCCCGAACTCAAGCTGAATTGGCGCACGAGCCAAGAATAGCAATCCTACCGGATATCGATGCGACGAGTGGCTCGCTCGCGATTTCGATGGGAAAGGTTCATGAAGGCGTCGTCGCGTACTCGAGGGCCTTGGCGGAGTGCGAACAGCAATTCGGCGAGACGAATGCCACTACCGCCTGGTCTTACCTCTTGTTGGGCAAGGCGCAGGAATTGGATAACGACCTCACAGGCGCTGTGCGGAGTATGGACAAGGGTCTCGAGATCCTGAAGCAAACCGTGGGAACCGACAACATCCGGTATCTAGCGGGAGAACTTGCTTATTCTTATCTGCTTGAACACACGGGTTCGCATGGCGAAGCCCTTCGGGTGAGAGCCGCCGCGAACCAGTCACTGAAAACCCTGGGAGTCCAGCAGTGTGCCGACTGCACGGTGAGTGTGTGGAGCCTTCGGCACGAAGGACAATAGCCAGTCTGCGCAATCGAACCGCAACTAAGGACGGGAGTGGAAGCCCCGATAACAGAGCCGCTGAGCGCGGCCAAGACGCTGGTCAAGGTACCCTCCAGAGGGCTACTTGGCATGGCGCGGTGAATTCATCTTAACCGCAAACTTATTGCGCGTGCCATTGACGCCGTGTCCGTGTTTCGGGTCTTGGTTCGGGGTCGAGCTCCCTGAAATCGGCGACCAGCCTTCCCAACAGAAGACTCTGCTCCAGAGAACCCTGACGGATAAATCTGTAGGATGGCTCCGCACTTGGCAAACACAGTTCGGGATGTTGACGCTGAAAGTTGTTTACCAGCCGCATCCCAGTTCCGCTCAGACCTGAGAACTCGAATCCGTCTGACCTCTTGGTCACACTCGCCATTCCGTCACCCTTCGAGATTGGAGAACAATGGAGCCCAAAAGCGATTGAAGTCCTCAACGGACGAGATTGTAACCAGTCGGTCAGGGAGAGCGTTTTCGTATCGGCGTTCCACAAATATGCGCCCTCCTTGCAGGAGAGCTTTTGTCGCTTCGGCGGCAACGCTGTCCACGATCTGCGGCCCGAATGAGTAGTGCTCCTGCATGAACTCAAGTTCGGACATGTCAAGTATCAGATTCGGCATCGCTGATTCCTTGAATTCAGGGCTTTAGATGAGGGTACCCCGAATTCAAACCTGACATCAAGAATGGGATCGAGGGCGCTCGACGCGGAGGTAACGGTGCCCTTCACGAACTTCGTACAGATGTGAGCATTTCTGAACAGTCCACCACTCGCTTCACCTGCGATAGTCTCCCAATGAACGGCGGAATCCAAATACTAGTGGCCCGTCGCGGAGTAAACGTTACTAATACTTCTGCCATCTAAGAGGGTATGTCTCTTGATTCGGTGGTTCTCAACGAAGAGCAGCAAATGGAACTTAGCCGCATTGCCCAGTCCCGATCCCTGCCTGCTGGATATGTCTTCCGTGCGAGGTTGATTCTGATGCTGGCCGAAGGAGCGTCGTTCAGCACGATTAAGCAGCGATTGAGAACCACGGCGCCGACCATTATCCGCTGGAAGCAGCGCTTCGTTGCTGCGGGTCTGGACGGACTGGATACCAGCCATCCCGGACAGTCGGCCTCGGTGTTGACTCCGAAGCTGCGGGCTCGGATTCTCTCGGCCACACGCAGGCAGCCGAAGGATGGTTCCACTCACTGGAGTTGCCGCAAACTCGCCGCCGCGCTGGGCGTCAGTAAAGATGCTGTGCATCGCGTCTGGAAAGAGGCGGGTTTGAAACCGCATCGGCTGGAGCGGTATATGGCCAGCGATGATCCGGAGTTCGAGACGAAAGCCGCAGACATTATCGGGCTGTATCTGAACCCGCCGCAGCATGCCGCCGTATTCTGCGTTGATGAGAAGACGGCGATTCAGGCACTTGATCGGCTCGACCCGGTTCTGCCGCTTTCCCCCGGCCGCGTCGAGCGCCATGGGTTTGAATACTACCGGCATGGAACGCTCTCCTTGTATGCTGCTCTGGATACTGCCACGGGCCGTGTCCATGGAAAGACCGCCGCACGCCATACCAGTCAGGACTTCATTACCTTTCTGAAGGAGGTCGTTGCCCTATGTCCACCCCGCCAGAAGGTCCACATTATTCTCGACAATCTCTCAGCACATAAGACGAAGCTCGTGCGGCAGTTTCTGGAGCAGAATCCCCGCGTATCCTTTCACTTCACCCCAACCTATTCCTCATGGCTCAACCAGGTTGAACTCTGGTTCGCAAAGATTGAGCGCGATGTGATTGCTCGCGGCGTCTTCACTTCAGTCTCTGATCTGGCCCGAAAGCTCCGCCGATATATCAACGCCTACTCGGCAAATGCACGACCAATTCGGTGGAAATACTCCGACACCACCCGGCGCATCCGCAGTAACGATTTCACTGCGACAGGCCACTAGCAGTCGAGTTGGATGGTTGCGACGGGCTTGTCGTGACGTTTTCGGACGGGACAACTGGCGGATTCGTCATTGAGGAACTATTGGAGCTAAGGCCAGTTCGAGAACGAGTGAAAATCAAGAAGATTAAAATCGCCCCTAGATAACTAAATAACAACGTTTAGATTTCTGTTGAAATCCCACCCTGAAATTTTACAAAGAAGAACCATAATTTCAGCTTCAGAAAGGGAGCTATTGTCTGACGCGGTTTCGAACTTTTTGCTTACATCTCCATCGACTATTCTTTGCATCAGAACGAGGATAGGTTTGGCGTGGTTCACCGTCCAGCATCGGAACTCATCCGATCCCTTCGCGCTGTTTTGCAGAGTGTTGAGGAGACCTTTGCCTCGCCCGCAGGCCAGTCCCACATTACGGAACTCAAGCGTATCCTTCTGCTTCGCATCGCCGACCTTGAATTCGTCGGAGCAGCAGTCGAGATGGCGAATGCTGAAGAAGCAGAGAATCACGACCGAGTTCAGGAAGCCGTTCCGCCTCAAGACGTAATTCGGCCATCGGTCATTCGAAATGACCCCGAAGCTGCATGACTCTTGTAACGATTTCTATCAACACAGTTGAGAATCCGCTCATCCAACACTGGGTCGTAGTTTGGGGCTTTGAGAGATGAGTACTGTTCCGAGTGGGACCCGCAAATTGAACGTCCTCGTTGTCGATGACGAACGACTTGTTGCTGATTCTCTCGCTTGGATTCTGAATTTGAAGGGGTTCAACGCCGATTCTGTATACAGCGGTTCAGAGGCAATTAGCCACGCCCTTACAAATCCGATAGACATCTTAGTCAGCGACGTTGGTTTGGAAGGAATGTCGGGGATTGACGCGGCCATCGAAATCTGCAAACTTCTTCCGAATTGCAAAGTGCTACTGTTCTCCGGAAACATTGCGACTGCTGACATGCTGAAGGTGGCTCATGACCTCGGGCATGATTTTGAAATCTTGGCGAAGCCTGTTCACCCGTCCGTGATAATCGACAGGCTCAAGTCGATGATTGTCACGAATTGAAGCGCCAATCCGCGCACCGGAATCTCCCTGATTTCCCCCGAAACAGAAAGATTCCGGTTAGCCTCCAGAGGGCATAATTTTGCGCGGTGAGTCCATCATAGCCGGAGTTAACGCTTATAGCATGATTGCTTGACTTGATGTAGTTCTCGATTTCCTGGTGGGAGCCCAAAAATCAGTGGGAGGATGGCAATGAATAGGGCCGTGCATCGGAATCGTCGCCCGAAAGTCCCATGCCACAACAAATCGAAACGCACCCGCCTCTGTTCAGCGCAAATCGACGCATTCGGCTCCTGAGTTAGTTCCACATCCCATTCAAGGGCAGTTCACCCCGGTGTTATAGGAGTCATGCTAGAGAGTTAGTTACTCAACGGAGTGACTCGTTGATTCGATGACAAACTCGTCATGAATTCGCTACCCCGCTGTCATCGACCTACCCAAGCCGCAGCCAAGCGTATAGATTCAAGTAGATCCAAACGATAACTGGGGCTTCGGACAGCCCAGAAAATCCGATACCTTAGGAGTCTCCAATATTTCCTTAGTACCGTGGTATTCCGCCCAAGAGTCATATAAGTTTGTTACTCAAGATGACTCGAAAGAACGTCCAAGAACGGCGCGGCCCATTTTCCCCCTTTGATTTTGCTCAAAAATAACGGTCCGGAGTGACCATCAGATGCAGCGTCGTTCGCGAACCCGCATGCCTTATCCCGTGTTGGACCTGCCATCGGAAGTTCTTCGACCACCCCCGCTCGTTCGCCCGGAGCGCCACTGCGGCAGAGGAAGCGTCGTGAAGAGATTCACGAGCGAAAGTGGACAGACACTCGTATCGGCTTCTCTTTGCCTGTCAGTGCTTCTGGGATTCGTGGCCCTCGCGGTGGATGTCGGCTTGCTGTGGCGCGCAAAAAGGGTGATGCAGACGGCAGCCGATGGCGGAGCCATGAACAGCGCGGCTGAGATCCCCGTCGGTGACTGGAATACAGGAGCTAAGGCGGGCGCGGCCCTGAATGGCGTGACGGATGGAGTAGGCGGGGCCACGGTCACTGTGAACAAACCGCCGCTCTCCGGTGCTTACGCGGGCAACACGAACTACGTTGAAGTGATTGCCACCCAGAGTGAGAAGACCATCTTCATGGGTGTCGCCGGATTTCCGTCGATCAATGTAAGCGCCAGGGCGGTGGCCTATAACACGCCGTCCAAGGACTGCGTCGTTACGCTCGGGACCAGCCCGTCGCCGCCTGGAGCATCTGGAGCCGGCATCGCGGCAAGCGGCTCAGGGTCGCTTAGCGTGCCAAGTTGCGGAATAGTCGATAACGCTAGCGGAATCGGAAACTCAGATGGCGCGATCAATTTATCAGGTTCCGCTTCAATTACGGCGGGGTCCGTCACTACAGCGGGCAACGTCGCATTAAATGTCGAGAGTCACATTACGGCCACGAATCCGAGCACGGTGACCACTGGATTGAGCCCGGTGAGCGACCCGTTGGCCGGGACCGTGTCACCTCCCAGCAATCCAGGGGGCTGCCTCGCCAATCCGAACATAAACAGCAGTACAACCATTGGACCGTCGGCGGATGGCACGATCTGTTACAACTCGCTCACTATCGGCGGCGGCACAGTCACGCTTCGGCCTGGCGTGTACTACATCAACGGAAACTTGACGATCCAAGGATCGTCGACTCTCAATGGCACTACCGGCGTCACCTTCTACATCGCTTGTAATGGGACCTGCGCCTCGAACAACGGCGTCTTGGACATCCAGGGAGGCAGTGTCACACTCAATCTCACCGCTCCCACCAGCGGCTCTTACAAGGGAATCCTGTTCTATCAGAATCCCAATGACCCCGAGACGGCAACATTCGGCGGCGGCGCTGCGGGAAACATCAATGGGATTCTCTATTTCCCGGACGCAGGACTGACAATGACCGGAGGCAGCGGGACGACCTTCAACATCGATTTGGTCGTCAATTGGCTAAATATCACCGGTCCTTCGAGCATCACCCCATATGCCCCGCTGGATATACCATCACCGATCCCTGATCCAGTTCTAGCTGAGTAAACGATGAAGATCATCCGCCAATCAATTTCACGAACCACCAGGGCAGCCCGGATAAGCGGCCTCGTGCTTCGTGCTGCACTTGGCGACAATCGAGGGGGTGCGCTCGTGGAACTTGCGGTCGTAGCGCCGGTTTTCATCTTGCTGCTGCTGGGAGCGACAGAATTTGGGCGCATGGCATTCCTTTCAATCGAGGTTTCCAATGCCGCGCTGGCAGGAGTCACCTATGCTGCTCAGAGCACCGCTGCCTCGATAAACACGTCGGGAATTCAAACCGCAGCGAGGAATGATGCGCCAAATGTGACGGGCATTGCGACACTGACAGTGACGCCTACTACTGTCTGCCAATGCGACAACGCAGGGACGTTTACTTCGATGGCTTCATGTGCAGCACCATGCAGCAGCCCCAGCCGCATCATCACATATGTTCGGGTAAGCACTTCGGCCCAGGTAGCGACAACTGTTACGTGCCCAGGACTTCCAACCTCATACACGCTGCAAGGTCAAGCGATCATGAGGATCAAATAGCGATGGTCCCAAAGGCTCAATCGCGGCCCAAGGTTGACCGGATGTCGAAACCGTCTGCGCATTGCTTGCGCATTCCAGATCCCCATATGCGGCACTTTCTGCCACGAGGCATCCTCAGACTCTGTTTAGAGAGCGAGGGAGCGACCCTGCTGGAGACCGCAATCAGTCTTGCCATCCTCCTTACCATGACCTTTGGCATCATCGAAGTGGGTCTGGCTCTTTATTCCTATAACTTCATCGCCGAAGCGGCGCGAGAGGGATCGCGCTATGCCATGGTCCGCGGATCCTACTGCACAAGTCCATGCACCGTCGCGACCAACGCAAGTGTCCAAACCTATGTTCAGAATCTCGGATACCCTGGACTTAATTCTTCCAATCTGACCGCGACTACGACATGGCCCGACACAGGCGCAAGTTGCACTCCGTCGGTGACCCCATGCAACAACCCCGGGAACAACGTCATGGTGAATGTAACCTATTCTTTTCCATGGAATATTCCATTCATTCCATCCAGAACACTCACGATGACGAGTACCTCTGAAGTCATCATCTCGCAATAAATCCGGCTGGAGCGATGGCAGCGGCACTATCGGCCCATCTGCGGCTCGGTGGCAGGAGTGAATCTTGATCCGGGATCACCTGATGTACCTTTACTGCACGAGGGAATAGGAACCCTCTCTTAGAAATAGCACCGCTGCTTTTTCGAGGGTCGCAGCAAGTTCGTGTGCCCGCTTGGCAGGAAGAACTACTTGCAGCTGCTTCGGCTGCCTAGAATCGAATTGCTCAATCGTCTCTACATATTGAAGGACGAGAATCACCATCTCGTTGGTTGCAATACGCACTTCAAATGCCGTTAGTGGACACAAACTAGCACTGCCGTTTTCGTTGGTCTGCAATTTGATTGGCGACATCCGGGAAATTCCCCCTCTGACAGCCCAATGCTCGTGATCTACTGGACAGCACCTAAGTATGTAAGTCCGGTTCTGGCGGCGGTCTCTCTGTTCCAAAAGAAGGATCAGTAATTTCCCGTCTAGTTCACCTTGAAGAGGAGTACATCATAATCATGCATTGCTTCCGCCCATTCATTTTCGGGGGTCAATTCTCCCGCCCACAGCACACTCCATGGCTTCGTATCAATGCAAGTTAAACCAACGGTTGTGAATTCGTTCTTGATGTCCCAAGGGTATTGCATGTGCGAACGCTTCCCACCCCTCGGTTCGATCGCAAGAACATACTTCCCTGCGACTCGAGCGATCTCTTCGAAGAGAAATCTGCAATCCGGGTGCAAATGTTCCAGAACTGACATGGTGAAGATCACATCAATCGAGTTGCTGGAGTATTTCTTGATCGATTCCTCGGCGGGGCCGATGTTAACCGGTATCGTCGCCAGACAGGGGTATTCGATGCGCAAGCGCCTAACAACGTGTTCTGAAATCTCCATGCCCCGGAGGTTTCTATATCCAGATTGCCAAAGGTGATTAAGATTTCGGCCCACATTGCATCCAATTTCCAAAATGCTATATTCCTTCGTTATCAGCGGAGACAATAGATTTATTACGCTTTCGCTTCGCGATGACCACCTGGGCGCTGTTGGGTAATATTCTCCCTGAGGCTGTTCTTGCCGCATATAGTCATACAACTGTGGAAGCGGTACGATCTCTCTTCTGCCCGCTTTCCAATACATTTTGCCCCGGAAATTCCCAGAAACTCCAAGCTTGCTTCCCCATCGAAATAGAACATCGCAGAATAAGTTCAGAAGCGCGAAATACGACTTCCATCGAACGGAGTTCAGCGCTCGAAAACAAAACACGAGAGGATCAGCGAGCGCACGCTTGGTCCGGCTTCTCCATCGTGAGGACTGCTTGCCTCGAATTGGAGTGCCCAGGAACTGTTCTGGGGAAAATTTGATCTGCATTGATCTGCCTCATGTCTTGCGCCAGTGTGAGTGTCACCTAAAATGAGCTGGCATCCGGGTTATCAATGTCCGAATCACCACCAGAGAACTTGCCAGCACCATTCTCAATAAGTCAGCTCGCATTGGACCAAGGGAGTCGTCTTTGACGGCTTCCTCCGTGCTGCACGAAATCCAACGGTCGGAGAATTTGTGCATCCTCAGGCCTGACTCTTCCACCGATGAATGACCCCCGCTGCAATGTGAGCAGATTGCCATCACACCTCCGGCATGTTCAGATCGCCAATATTTCTCGGGTCAACTTCCACGCGCAATGATCCCTCGCCTGCGATATGGACGCTTCCAGAGATTTCCCGGGGGATGCCCAAGAGCAGATTCACGACCGTGAGAGCAAGAAGGACGACAGAGTCGGTACGTCGAGGATTAGGACCTCGATTTATGGCAATTGAAATTCTGCCTGCGCAATCACCAGTTTCTTCCCGGCGGAGGTGGAAACATTACGCTCTTTTGGGATCACCTTCAAGCGAGCAGTGGTAACCGGCTTGAGCCATCTCTCTAGTGACTAAAGGAAGCTGGAGCGCGTCCGGACAGGAGGTTGCGGTCGAATCACCGCCAACTCGGAAGGTGCAGCGAAGCTAGCTGCAAATCCAGCAGGGGAAGAACCTGCCAGTAGAACTTGCCCAGTTGCTACTGAAGTCATACCGGACGGCGGAGAGGGTGACCTCTCTTGCCGATGCTCCGGAGTAAACGTCCCAGCCGGCAAAGCGCAAGCAGCGTCGGGTCCGTCAGGGGGACTAGCAAGTCAGCAGGCTGTAGCGAAAGGAGCGAACCGTTAGCCGCGAAAAGGCGGTCCCACCGGTAGCGGACTGTGGTGGGATGGATGAGAATGCCGAATCTGTCTTCCGAAGATGAAGGCCTGTGCTGCCGGTGAAGGAACTGGGTATAAGCAACCGGTGGGTTCTCCGTGGTCATAGAGGGCTGCATGCTGACAAGGATTAGCAGTGAAAGCTCGGAACCACTCGCGGGCAGCCTAGGCGCTCCCGCACAGCAAAGGCTCTCCGCATAACCAGCGAATGCCGGGAAATCGGAGAGTGCACGCGAGTGGGTCGGATGAGGTCAATAAGTGTCGATGGACGGGGACAATATAACCCCGACCGGAGCGAGGACCTCTGGGGTAAGGCCGTGAGGCCCTGGTGACGGTATCGGAAGAGAAAACCTGCCCGGCTCTGAACGGGATCACAGGTCCCAGTCTTGGAAGATACGAAGGATGAATGCAAACTGTCTGTTGCGTTGCGCACGCCGGGAGCAGGCTTAAGCAAATCAACAGACAGGAAGACATCATCTCATATGTCAGCCTTGAAGCCGTACTGGGGAAAACCCGCCGTACGGAATTTTAGAGGGGGTTATGGAAACGGCGGCATCATTCGAAGCCCGCTTAGCGCCATAGCCCTACTCGACTTGGCAATTTCTTGCCTAACTTCCGACTTGCCCACTAACCACTCGGAATCCGCAAAAATTCACCCGATGCGTGAACGAGTGACTCGCTCTGTTTCCTGCAATCCGGCGCGGATTCGCAGAAGTCATTACTGTAGCTCCCGATATTCGAGCTTGGCTTGCTGCAGAATTGGGATATCAGGGTCTGCGTCCTTCCAATCGGCGAGAAATTCCCGGTATTGTTCTCGCGCATTGGTGGCATCGCCCGAGAGAGAATAGGCGCGCGCCAGGCCATAATGGGCGAGCACTGAAACCGGATCGCCGATCATGGTCCCCTGATGATTGAGCAGCTTTTGAAATTCGCGCGCAGCTTCGGGGCCTTTGCGGGCGGCCAGGTAGGCTTCGCCGCGAACCAGGATGGGATAAAGGGAGCCGAAGAAGCCTGTGAGAGCGCAACGTGGCACTCCTGATTCGTACGGGGCGGCGGGTTCAAGAGCTTCGACGGCTTTGAGGGGTTCGCTGCGCCGGATCGCCAGGATGGCCCGGATCACTGGCAGATAGCTGAAGCGGACGGAAGTGTCCTCTGGAAATCCACTCTCCAGTTCTCCGGATAGCGACTGAGCCAGTTGCGGGTCTCCCGCGAGCGCGGAAGCGACCGCCGCCGCATATTCTGTTTCACGATTCTTCGCCAGGCTGAGAGCTTTTGTCACGGCCTGCTTCGTCTCCGGCGCATTGCCGAAGAAGGCTTCGCGGAGGCCCACGCGGGCGGCGAACTGCGCCGCTCTTTCGCGATCCCCTTGCTGCTGCGCCAAGTCGATCGCCTGGCGCGACAATACCAGTGCGCGCCTGAGCTGTCCGGCATGAGCCAGGGCGAACGCCTGGCGATCAGCCATCAAATCCATCGCATCCGGTTTTCCCTGGGCAGCATCAACCGCCTGCTGCATTCCTGCGTGATCGTTCTCAAGGAAAGACAGATCGTACTGGAGGACGAGCAGCAGCGGATTGGACAAATGATGTTCCTGCGCGCTGCGAAGGGCGTCCCGGCTCAAGTCGAAACGGCCGATATACAACGCGTTCTCTCCGTGGTTGACACATACAAACGCGCGGTCCGGGGCGAGCTGCATTGTCTTGCGCCCCTCCTCCATGGCCTGGTCGTAGTTGGCAAGCACGGGGTAGATAAAGCCAGACAAAAATGCATGTGGCAGCGGGTCTCGCGGGTACATCTGCGCCCACTGCTCGCACACCTGGCGCGCCTTTTCCTGGTTTCCGGTCGCCCTCCCGAAATAGTAGGCGGAGATAAAGAAGCGTTCATTATCGCTGGCATGATCGCGGAGTCGATAGGCTTTGAGCGCGTTCTCGGTCGCCAGCCCGGAGGAGCCAGTGAGGCATGTCGTGTTTCTGAAGCGTCTCCCGCGACTCACCGACGCGTTTCCGAAACCGGCTGGTCATATCGCCGATGGCTGCCAGCACGTCGTCCTTTCTGGCTGCCTGCACCTGCTGACGGTCGATGACTTCTCCGGTCTTGCAGTCGGTGGACGCAAAATTCAGCACGTACTGGGTTCCGACGCTCTGGATGGAGGCTTCAATCATGGCTGCGCTTGCCGTTCGTACGCAAACCTCGCGAGCGACAGGTCCGATAAGGTGCGCGTCCGGCGGTTGATCCATCTGACGCAATGCCTGCTGGACGTGATCTTCCGACACGAGACTCAGGTAAGGCGATTGTTCGAGTTGGACCTCCAGGCCCTGCGCAGCGCCTGGTCAAAGACCGGATCACCCGTCTTGTTGGTGAAATCAGCGACCAATACCAAGTCCTTCTCGCCGAGGGGGACTCGCTGGGGATGCCGAAGCAGGACCGGCGGCGAGGGCGAGGGCAGCGGCCGAGGCCATTGAGACCCACATCACTTTCGGCTTCCATCTAGGAACTTGTTGAAATAGGTACCTGCGGAGTCGCGTTGAAGATGTAGGTCGTCTAACAGACATGCGTGGAGACGAACGCACACAAGACGGGATGTTCAGCTATGTTTCGTTGGAGCAGCGGGTACCTGGGGATCATCCGCTGGGAGCGGTTCGCAAGTTGACGGACGGGGTGCTGGGGTCGCTGAGCGCGGAGTTCGATGCGCTGTATGCAGCTTCGGGTCGGCCGTCGATCGCGCCGGAGTATATTCTGCGGGCGCTGCTTTTGCAGGTGTTCTACTCGGTTCGCTCGGAGCGATTGCTGGTCGAACAGATCGACTACAACCTGCTGTTCCGCTGGTTCGTGGGCCTGGGCATGGACGATGCGGTGTGGAACCATGCGGTGTTTTCCAAGAACCGGGATCGGTTGCTGAGCTCGGATGTGGCCCAGCGATTTTTCGCCGAGGTGAACAAGGAGGCGAAGAAGTTCATGTCCGACGAGCACTTCACTGTGGACGGCACGCTGATTCAGGCCTGGGCCTCGCAGAAGAGTTTTCGCTCCAAAGATGGCTCTGACGATGACGATGGTACGGACTTTCGCGGACAGAAGCGCAGCAACGATACGCATCAGTCCAGCACGGATCCCGATGCGCGGTTGTACAAGAAGAGCTACGGCAAGGAGTCGAAGCTGAGTTATCTTGGCCACGCCCTGGTAGAGAACCGCAACGGGTTAATCGCCGCGGCGATGGTGACTCATGCTGATGGCTATGCCGAGCGCGATGCTGCGCTGTTGATGCTGGCCGAGAAGCAACAAGGCTGAGCCCGCCGCATCACTGTGGGCGCGGACAAGGCGTATGACAGTGAGGATTTCGTGCGCACCGTACGGGAGCTGAATGTGACTCCGCACATTACCAAGAACGACAAGAACCGCAGCAGCAACCTGGACCGCAGAACCACGCGACAGCCTGGCTATGCGACCAGTCTGAGCCGCCGTTGGCTGATCGAAAAGGGTTTTGGGTGGCTGAAGCAGACCGGACCGTTGCGGCAGGTGAAGCTGCGCGGACTCGAGAAAGTGGACTGGCTGTTCGTATTCAGTTGCGCAGCACACAACCTGATCCGGCTTCCCAAACTCATCGCTCAATCACCAGGAATGCCCAGGGAGCAGTGTGCCTGAGCAGCGGTTGCAGGCCTCAGGGATGATTCCTTGAAGCTCGCAAACCCCAATAAACACCGGCCCGAATCGCACTTCAAACAGATTTAGAACGGAAAGAAACGAAAATCGAGAGAAAAGATGCCGTAATTAGGCGAATTTCAACGAGTTCCTAGATGGAACAGCAGGTGGAAGGGCGGGAATGGTTGCGCCGGGTTCGGACGCGGTGTCCTCAATGGTGATCTCGGTGCGCGACCGCATCCGGGCAATCAGGGCCTCGCTTCCCTCGGTGACGGTGCGGACCGGAGCAGCAAATCGATATCCACGGCCGGGAAGAGTGACGATGTAGGCACGCTCCTCCAGGGTGTCGCCCAGCGCTTTCCGCAGCATGAAGATGTTCTGGCTGAGATTGGCTTCCTCGACAAACGAGTCTGGCCAGACCGCACTCAGGAGTTCCTCCTTGGTGACCACTTCGCGACTGCGGGTACCAGCACAAGCAGGGTCTCGAATGCCTTCGGCGTGACCGCGACGGGCTGACCTTCGCGGAGCAGGACCTGCTTGTCCGGGTCCATCCGAAAGGGTCCGAATTCGTACACGACCTTGGGGTCACTTTTCATGGTCAAGGGGCGCGGGGAAGCGTCGCCGGGCAAAGCGAAGAGTGTATCGGCAATCTACCACGAGCCGGCCTGGATTGAACTGCACATTCGAGCGTGACGACCAGGAGCTCTAACTTACTGATTCTCCGAAATCAGACAGGTCATTGAGACTCTTTGAGAAATATTGATGCCGGCTTTAAAGACCGCTTGTTCGCGACTGGGGCAGGATGCGTTCATTCAACGCCGCACGCACGGGGCGCTGTATTCCGAGCGGAGCCATGATCACCAGGACGACAAAAATCACGATCGAAACCGATGGCATGTTGGTAGTTCGTCAGGGCCGAACTGTCGTGACGTGGTGCCCGGAGTGTAATGCCGAAGTAGAAACCATGCTCTGCGACGACGCTTTCCTCGCCCAGCTGCTGGCCGGAATACATGCCGGCTCGCTGCACGTGTGGCGGCCGGCGGACAGCACGACCCAGGTCTGCCTTCCGTCCCTGTTGCAGTTTTCCCAATCCAGCGAAGTTCACCAACCCCACATTCTTGAGCGAAGGCTCCCCAAAGAAGGAGAAGGACAATGAACCGGATGAATCACGCACATACCCAGGCAGTTCGCTTGCACCGTCTTGCGATGGTCACACGACTATCGTCCATCGTTTGGCTCGCGCTCGTTTTGTTCGCCTCTTCGGCAAGCGCCGCACCCTTTGTTTACGTGGTTACAAGCAGTCAGCAATTCGGAACTGTGGACCTTGCAACCGGAAGCTTTCACGCAATCGGCAACCCGACGCCAGACGCTATGTCGAACCTGGTGTGGGAGGATGGCGTCCTCTATAGCCTGACAACCAGCGGCAGTGACGTCGGGAGTCTGGCCAAAATCAACACCCGCACAGGCGAGGTCACGGATATTGGATCGACCGGGCTTGGCTTCAATGCCTTCTCTCTCGCCGGGGTGCGGGGAAGGCTGTATCTTACCGATTTCAGCAACAACATCCACGTGGTCAACCGGGAGACTGGTGAAGCAACTCCCGTTGCAGCGACAGGTATGCCGCCCGACCCGAACATCCCATTCACGTTCAACAGTGACGGCACTTTCAACCTTTGCGATGAGGGCTTCTACGGGATAGGCGAAGAGCTCTATGCAACGTTCGATTCGTTCGCGCTCGATCCGAACAAGACTCCCCCGACGATCGCGCACGTGTTCGTCTCTCCGGCACTCTACCGGATCGATCCCCACACCGGAAATGCATCCTATGTTGCGGAAACGAAGTTGCAAGTCACTTCACTGGTAGATGTGGACGGAGAGGCCTATGCTTTTGAAGGGGGCTCGACGGTTTCGATCACACGTATAACTTTCCCGTAGCCCACAATGAGGTGGTCAGGCTCGATCTGCGGACCGGCAAAACCGGCAAGCCGACAGAGGTTGACGCTAGTATCGGCCTGATCTTCGGAGCAGCGCCTATATGGAGACACCGGTATTGAACGCTCTCGCCTGGTGCGAGTCCATTGGCAATGAGAAACCACCCAATGAACTTGTGGCATTTCTTTCTGGCTATAGCCACTTCCGCTCCACCGGGTATACGAACCCTCGGGGCTACCTCAAATCGAAAGGCTTGATCGATTACTCTGCGGGATCGGTGTATCTCACCCAAGAGGGAAGACCACTCGCCTTCAGTCCAGAATCTCCGCTCACGCAAGAAGCGTTGCATCAAGCAGTCCTCGACAAGCTTGATGGTCCCGAACGGAAATTGCTCACGCCGTTGTTGGAAATATACCCGGAGGGAATATCAAACACCGATCTCTGCGCGATGGCTGGATACATGCACGAACGTAGCACTGGCTATACGAACCCACGTGGACGGCTCAAATCTTTCGGGCTGATCGAATACGACTTGGGCAAAGTGAAAGCAAAGTCATTGCTGTTTCTTTGACCACCCGCATCAGTTCACCACAACGCGGCTTAAATATATCCAGTACGTAGGGATCAGTGAGAGGTTGCCCATACTCAACTCTTGCTCGACTGTCTTTATTCGCCAGGAGATTTCGTGTCTTGAAATAATATCGCCGTCCGTGAAAGTGAGCGACCCCTTCGCATCGAAGTCCATCTCATCTGACCGCTGATCGTCTTCGTATTTGTAAACAATGTGTTTCAGGAAGCTGCTCCCCTTGATTTATCGCTCTAGAATCGTACGCTTAGATTATCACCCTACCTCATGCCCGACCCCCACTACATCAGCCAGGAATGCAAATCCAGTCACCGCGCCCGCATTGACTTCACCTTTAACGGATGGGACTGCTGGCAAAACATGTTCGGCGAGTGGGGCGCGATGCTAAGCAGGAAGGGCGAGCAGCCGGTCATCATTACGCGGTGCGCGACGAGGGAAGAATCGTACGGATTAGCGAATATCAGAATTGATCAGTCAGGAATACGTGATGAATCGGAACGTGTTTTGGTCCAACAATAGTGAATTCATCATTGATGAATTCAACCTTCCATTGTTTGCCATTTCGCTCAATGATCTCGCCTTTCGCATGGCGCGGAATCTCTCCAGCTAAATCGTGAACAACATCATCGCCTCTCGGATCGCCGTTATACCGATAAACGATTTGTTTTGTGTCCAGAGCACTCATACTTGATTCCTTTCTAGTTCACCGGAACGCGGGCCAAATATACCCAATACATCAATTCACCGACGCATAGACCAACTCGACCCATACCGTAGGTCTGTGTATATTGTCTATCGGCTCCTCAATCGTGATTGAGCTGATCTTCCAGTGTCTCCTCTCTCTTACGATAATCTCGCCTATCGTGAAGTGAAGTTCGCCGGTAAGATCGACCTCGAATTCATCTGACAATGTTTCGTCCGAGTATTGATACACGATATTTCTTCCGGTCTGCATGATCCGCACCGTTTGAACCGAAGCCGAAAGAATTGTACGCTTTAAATATCCCCTCATGCGCGGCCCCCACTACATCAGCCAGGAATGCAAGTCACGTAGGCACAACGATTGCGATGGATTTGTCCCGCGCGGATACGATGAGCCACACGATCACGAATGCGGATGCGAGTGCCATAAACCAAATTATGAAAGGGAATGAGCTTCGCCCCCTACCTCCAAAAACGATTTGCGAAAAAGCATTCCCATAAATATTTCGTTGATACGAATACGAACGATGCAGTCTGTCTGTGCGGGAAGGTCAAAGGCTCCGCGCCGATGGCCTCAAACAAATACCACGCCAAGACGTGCTTTTATAACGGCTTCTGGTATGACTCAAAGTTCGAGGCAAACTACGCAATGAACCTCGATATGAGGCTCAAGGCGAAGGATATTGATTCCTGTGACCTGCTCCCCAAAATCCGCACATAACCGAATACGAAATCGTATTTTGGAAGAGGGGCGGAGATGTCGAAGAGCAAGCATACGGAGGCGCAGATGATCGCTGCGCTGAAGCAGGTCGAGGCAGGCCGGAAGGTCGAGGACGTGGCACGGGAGTTAGGCGTGTCGAAGCACACGATCTATGCCTGGAAGGCGAAGTACGGCGGTATGGATGTGAGCGAGGCTCAAGAGGCCAAGCAACTGCGGGACGAGAACAGCCGCCTTCGCAAGCTGGTGGCGGATCTGAGCCTGGATAAGGAAGCACTGCAGTCGGTGATTCGAAAAAACGGATGGAGCTCGTAGCGATGAAGGCAGCTGTCGAGCATGTCGAACAACAGTACGCCTTCAGCCAGCGGCGAGCATGTGGACTGCTGATGGTCGCGGTGTCGAGCGTCCGCTATCAGGCACGAAGCTCAGATGAAGACCTGCGGGCGCGTCTGGTGGAGTTGGCCAGAGAGAAGCCGCGCTTCGGATACCGGCGATTACATGTGCTGCTGCGTCGATCCGGAGACGCGGTGAACCATAAGCGAGTCCATCGCGTGTATCGCGAAGCCGGACTGACGCTGCGTCGGAAGAAGCGCAAGCACTGCGCCAGACAGAGCGCACCGTTGCGCCAGTACACGGCCGCTAACCAGGAGTGGGCTCTGGATTTTGTGCACGATGCGATCGCGGCAGGTCGCGCGATTCGTGTGTTGAGCGTGGTCGATGCATTTACCCGCGAGTGCCTGGCGCTGGAAGTGGATACCAGCTTCGCCAGCCGACGGGTAACACGCGTGCTGG
This sequence comes from uncultured Acidobacteriaceae bacterium, assembly GCA_963838295.1. Classification (GTDB taxonomy): domain Bacteria; phylum Acidobacteriota; class Terriglobia; order Terriglobales; family Acidobacteriaceae; genus Telmatobacter. The sequence continues at coordinate 126,983 of CAWIQS010000011.1, read as the reverse complement.
ACGAGATCATCCAACACCGCGGCGAACCGAGGTCGATTCGCTGCGACAATGGCCCCGAACTGACCAGCCGTCATTTTCTGGCCTGGTGTATTGAGAAGAAGATCGAGCTGGTCCATATTCAGCCCGGCAAGCCAACGCAGAACGCGCATGTGGAAAGCTTCCATGGGCGACTGCGCGAAGAGTGTTTACGTGTAAGTTGGTTTCAGAATCTGTTTGACGCCAGGCGGAAGATCGCCTTCTGGCGCCACGACTACAACGAACAACGGCCTCACAGCAGCTTGAACTATCGGACGCCAGCAGAGTTTGCCCGGCAGATGAGCTATGGGAAAGACGTGGGCTCCGCCCACTTTGAAAACGCCGATGGCGTTTCCAACTTTCCCACAGCTCCGGCTGCGGCTGGCTAAGTTGTAGGATCACCGTGCGGAGAATGGGGGCAGGTCACCTGGGAGCGGCAGTATCCCGTCCGAATCATGCACAACGGCGAGAAGATCTGTTCGCTATGGGTTGATTTTCGTGTGAAGCAGAACGAAGGGAGCTATGAGCTTGTGGAGGTGAAGGGATTCGAGACGGATGTGTACAAGCTCAAAAAGCGGCTCCTGGAGATCATGTGGCTTCCCGATCACCCGGATCACACTTACCTCGTCGTTAAGTAGCCCGACCACGTTTAGAGCCCTGGGCGGTGTACCCCGCTTTTAGCTGCGGAAGATCGAGGAGTATGTACTCACCCTCGATGCTTTCAATGAGACCTTCCTCGTCAGCCTCGCACCATGCAATGAGATCTCCGGCAATAGTAATGTGATCGCCGCCGTGACCGGCATCAATTCTCAGCTCACACCCACCGACTGCCTCTTTGCCGCATCCGACTACGTCGCATAGGACTTTCTTACCGTCTTTGCTCAACATTTAAATATTGTACGCGGATTTCGAAACGGTCAGCCCCTGGGACTTAAGATCTCTTCAGTTCTCGATTGGCTCGGGAAATGTAGGAGCTTCACAATAGATGAGAAATTTGTCCGGAGCAAATTCTTCCACTTGAAAGTTTCTACAAACGTGTGTCCCGCCAGATGGAATCGTAACGCCCCGATTTAATTCAATGCATTCCACTTCCGCATTCTGTCGGCTTGGCCAATATGCTGCGTCATTCGGCTGACTGCAGAAATGGTAGATGTTTCGATTATCGTTAGGGGGAACGTCGCGCTCCCATTTGCAGATATAGCCCTTTCGCACCACCACTTGACTTACCTCGTCGTTAAATAGTTCTGGCTCAGGTGAGGTCCCCGCGCGGTGTACCCGGCTTTTAATCGCGCGATATTAAATGGGATGAATTCGGTCACTATTGTTTCACGGATAGTCTCTTCATGGGTCTCGCACCAGGCGACCAGATCTCCGGGGATAGTGCCTTGACTTCCGCTGTAGCCTGTATGAATTCTCAGTTCACATCCACCAATAGCCAGTTTGCTGCATCCCTGCACGTCACATAAAACATCCTTGCCATCTCTGCTCAACATAATAATTTTATTGTACGCCTGCCCGCGATCACACAGAGCTTGGACAGCTCAGGACTGCGGCGCGGATGGGTCCGAGGGTATATGAGCAGTTGTATTGGGCGCTGAGGCCGGATCACCGACATTAGCCCTTTCTCGCCAGCATAATTACCTCTTGAAGTAGCTCCGCCGCTTGTGGATTAGTTTTATCGAAGTCAGCTCCAGAATCATGGTACTGTTCGGCGATCTGTAGGAATCGGTGAGGTATGTTTTTATCGTTTAGATCGGTGTGGATATAAACACGATCACACAGTACGACGGCGGTAGCTTTGTATGAATCAATGTATGCCTGTTTTGACTGAGGCATATCTGATTTTAGCGATGAAGCATAGGCCATATGATCGACAATGAATTGACTCATTGCAGTCACTACTTCCTTGAATTCCTGCTTTCGGTTATCTCTAAGCCATTGCCTGTGTTGTGCCGACCGGGTGAGGAAGTGCCCGAATACAATGCCCGATAATGCACCGCCTATTCCTACTGCCGACAGGATGAGGGTGAAGCTGTGATCTGGCGTCATGGTATTCTCACAGACAATTTCGCCTGGAGCTTTTCGAGAGACCTCTTCATACCGCGCCGTTCTTGAGGTCCGTGTACTTCAAGGAACACCCCGATCTTTGCGGCCATGTACATCAACACATAGGTAATGACGAGAGATAGGGCGAAGACGGTAAACGCCTGATGCAACAAGCTCCCGAGCTTTGTTGAACTTACCTCTTGGCCTAGCTCGCTTACGAAGAGCAAGATGAGTTCTCCCATCAGATTTAACACGGCCAATGTCGCCACGATAATTCTGATACTAGATAGACCAAGACCTTCCGCTTCGCTGATGAGCGGGAGACGTTCACAGAACGCCAATTTCTCTTCAAGCTTTTTAATTCGCTTTCTCAAGGAAGTCGTCGATCGTTCAGCCCACCAATTTTGAACTTTGGGAACAAAGATGGGCGAAAAGATCCCGATGACAGCGATGACGAGGCTTACTATGCCGCATATCGCGCCCCACCATTGAAGATCGTGTCCAAGAAACATGCGTTCACCTGTTCGTTCATCGACGAAGATTATTAATATTGTATAGTTTTCGCAGTCGCCTCGACATCCGAAGAGACAGCCGGAACGTCGCTTCGTGCATCCCATGAGGCCAGGAGGGAAAGATGGCTACGTCAGGCAACCCGCTCGCGCCCAATCCAGAGACCGACATTGACAGCGACGAAGTTCACGGCATTCCGCTCAGGGATCTTGAGACTGGGGAAGTAGAAGTACTTGACCCCGAAGAAGAGGAAGAAGGACTCCCCGATGACATGGACCCTGAGGGCATCTAGTTCTCCACGATGAACGGAGCTTCGCAGAAGACGACGAACTTGCCATCTTCCCGTTCCTCGACTGTGAAATCGTGGATCGTGTGGCCGCCGCCAAGTGACGAAGGAATCGTTACGCCCTTTTGATTGAAGTCGCCCACATGGACTTCTGCGGATTCCCGCGCTGGCCATGTCGCTCCGTCTCTTGGCGATGTTGAGAACCAGTAATCGATCGTCTGGTCGTCTCCTGCGCGGATTTTCCAACGTACGAGATAGCCCTTCATTCGCCCCTCCTGTGGATTGACGAATCCTGCCCACATTGTACGATTAAGTCATTCCCCATGACGGACAAGTCATTCAAGAAATTCCTTAGATTGCTCTGTACTGTTCTGCTCACATTCCTTGCAAGCGTGGCGATGGTCGAACTCGTCGCGCGGATCTTCTAAATTAATTACCTCTTACATGATTCGATTGCTAGCGAAGTGGGCAGCAAAGAAGTATTACGTTCTCAATCAGGAATTCCAGGCATCCACCGCTGATCTTCATGCGGGCCTCTCGCTCCGGCTCGCCGGCGAGAAGCGCGCGCTGATCGAAAAGCTGAATAAGGAAGCAGAAGATATTGAAGCGAACATCAAGAAGGTGGACGACCAACTCGCCGCGGGCTACTACGAGTGCGAGAACGGACACGAAAAAGGAATGTGTATGTGCGCTCTGCCTGGTGTAATCCCCATCGTCCATGTGTCCGGTTGTTCACGCGACCCGGTCAATGGAAAGTGCGAGTGCGGCAAGCCATTGACGTTCATCAAGCGGGACCTTATGACCGGCCAGGAGAAGTATGAAGCAGATCGAGAGAAGACGGAGGCTCAGAAGATCGCGGAGAACAAAAGAGCGACTGCCAAAGCCGAGGAAGACAACGCGGAGGGCAGCGAGAAAGCCGCGAAATATTTCCAAGACCAGGCAAAAAACAATCGGACGATAGCTGAAAGAATAAAAAGCTTATGATCCATTCCCGACGAAAAGGTCGAGATAAACCTAATCATCAATATTGTTATGCAAGAAGATAATCACTTCGTAGCGCATCCGGACGGAGGTGTGACGACCGAGGCCGCGATCGCTGCGCAGGCCGCTCCCGCGGAACCCGCGACGACGACCGCCGATGCGGCGCCGGAGGTCGCAGTAGAGCCGACGACCGAAACGACCGCAGAGCCCGAGGCGAAGCCAGAAGGCGATGAAGCGCCGGAAGCCGAAGCCGAGCCGGAAGCCGAAGAAAAAGCAGAATAGCAATCAAGCCGGGAACGCGAACCAGTAATGGCGCGGCAGGAACCAATAGGCGCGAACCGTTCTAGACGGTATTTTGCCCGAACAAGGCGTCCATACCTGCGCAACCGCCCCACCCGTCGGGCAAAGGGGCTTCCCGGCAATATTCACATTCAGTTTCTAGACAGGAGTGCTATTTACAGTAAGCCACTGTCCAGGAGAAAAGACATATACCGCCACGCCGCCACTAGAAACTATTAGCGTTCCATCTTGAACTGCAACCGTCATATCATTGCCACTGATCTGTAGCACGCTACTATTCTCTGATCGATAAACGAGAAATCCTGAATTGGCGGTTGCTTTGAGCTTTTTTACGGACCTCTTTTTTCCCATGTGCCCCCCTTGTGATCGGAACTTATCTACCATTCAATCTACTATGATCGAACGCTACACCATAAACTTCGGCCCGGCCGTGAGCCAGAAAGAGATTGAGAAAGCGCTCAATGATCCCAGCGTTCACGGCGAGCTCGAAGTATCGAAGAAGATGCAGAAAATGAAAGCGCGTATCGAACTGATCGGTGACTTTGAGGATTTAAAGAAGCTTACCGAAATGATTAAATCGCTTCCTCATGAATGAGCTTCTCCCTGCGTCTACTTCTCGTGCTTGAGCGACCAGGTCCACAAAGCCTTATCGAACGTCCTTAGAGAAACGCCAGCGGCATTCGCTAGCCGCCTACACGCAGGTAAATACTGAAGAACGTAGAAATCAATTCTGTAATAATCGGCATTCGGTTGGCCCAATGCTTGCATCGCACGCCAATCAGCGACCGTGTATTGGTCAGAATGTATGGCCGTCATGATCGCCGAGGCAATCGGTAACTCCACCCCTCGCAACCCCTTCAACACCGCTATTGCGCTCCGCGGCTCCCTGGCAGACAGCGCCAACTGTAGCGCATCCGCAATCTCTGAATCGGTGTTATCTTGCAAAAGCGCTATCCTCCGATTGGATTTCCAGTGGACGATTGCCTCAAGATTTGCCCGACTGAAATCGCCAGCCAGAATGTTGTTCCCAGCGCCGAATGCCTTGCGATCATCGTTATCGTAAGGATATTCGTTCGCCCATTTTTCAACATGATCCAACGGGAACATCAGGGTAAATGTCAGGGGATTCAAGCATTACCTCGCTTGCATCAGAATATTGCACATTCTTTCAGGGATGGTAGGGTTAAGTAAACCCTCTAATCCCCGCTTCACATGCCTAAGATCTCCGCCGACACCAAACGCTACTACCGCGAGCGCGTGCGCAGCATCATGGTCCAGGAACCCATGATCTCCGGCGAGGGCATCCGTCGGCATCTTGAGAAGCAGGGGCTTGTCCTTGACCGCAACTACATTAATGGTCTCGTAAATCAGATCCACCGCGAGCGCGCTAAACGCGCAGACACATGGATGCTGAACGCCGCCCTCACTTCGTTCCAAGACGCCATGTCAGAAATTGCCCGCGTCGGCTGGGAGATTGCGAACGACAAGTTCGCCGAAGGCCGTGACCGCGCTGCAGCTCTCCGCGAGATCCGCGAAGCATACAACGCCATGTTCGAAAAGCTCTTCGACGCTGGCGTGTTCGAGCGCAAGCTCGGCACCCTAGACGCAACGATCCGCAGCACGCCGCTTTCGGATGAGAAGAAACAAGCGATATACGAGGTCGACTTCAAGGGCTTCTCCTATGGGTTCCGTCCGGGCCGCAGCCCGCATCAGGCGCTTGACGCGTTGACGGTGGGCATCCAGCGGAAGAAGGTGAACTGGATACTCGATGCAGACGTTATGGGCTTCTTCGATAACTTGAATCACGAATGGGCCATAAAGTTCATCGAGCATCGGGTGGCCGACCGGAGGATACTTCGCCTGATCCAGAAATGGTTGAAGGCGGGAGTATCGGAAGGCGGCCAGTGGTCGAAGACAGATAAAGGTACGCCGCAGGGAGCAGTGGCTTCGCCACTGATCGCTAACGTGTATCTTCATTACCTGTTCGATCTGTGGGCTGATGTCTGGCGCAGGAAAGCGGCCAAGGGCGATGTCATCATCGTTCGCTACGCCGACGATGTTGTGCTGGGTTTTCAGCAGCGAGCAGATGCTGTGCGGTTCCTCGAAGCGTTCAAGGAACGGCTGGCAAAGTTCGGCTTGGAATTACATCCTGACAAGACACGGCTGATCGAGTTCGGGCGCTATGCGGCCCGTGAACGGAAGCGGCGTGGGGAAGGGAAACCGGAGACCTTCAACTTCTTGGGCTTTACCCACTTCTGTGGGCAACGCCACAAGACCGAAACCTTCACAGTCTGGCGAATCACTGCGAAGAAGCGTATGGTTGCGAAGCTCAAGATCGTCAAGGCTGAGCTTCAACGCCGTAAGCATGATCGCACCAGTCAGGTCGGTGTATGGCTTCGGAGTGTGGTCACCGGCTACTACCAATACCATGCTGTGCCCGGCAACATCGATCAACTGCGCCTCTTCCGTAAACGCGTCAATCGACTGTGGCATGCCGTTCTGGTTCGTCGCAGCCAACGCGCCCGGAAGAAGTGGGAGAGGTTCGCTCCGGCCTTCGACCGGTGGATACCACCACCTCGCGTTCTGCATCCTTATCCCGACACCCGCTTTTACGCCACCCATCCTTCATAAGAGCCGTATGCGTAGACGCGCACGTACGGATCTGTCCGGGTTGCGCCTTGAAACTCATGAAGTTCAGTCTCCTGAAATGGAGACCGCGGCAAAGCCTAGCTCGCAGCCGCGTACCAAGTCTTGCGTGATGTCCGGAGACGGCCATTGCGAAGCGTAGACCGGGAGGTTGCAGGCCAGAATGCCGTAAATGGAAAAATAGCCCCGAAATCGATCGTGGTGGAAGTAGCCGACCCTATCCCGTAACGGGGAAGGCAGAAGCTCAGTATGCGTCATGGCAAGTGTGCTGAGTTGCTTCCGGGGTTCGTACCGCTAGCATGCAACCAAAGGATTTCATGGGAACAAGGGAGATCCGTCAGGCTCAAGCCTGGCTTGTAGGGTCTGACAAGCTCTCGTAGCGAGGAAGATCCGAAGGCCTGACGGAAGTCAGACTGCCTGATAGTACTTCGAGGTCGGGAGAGCCGGCTACATGGGGAAGCGGGCAGCGGAAGTTGAATTGTTCGTGGGAAACATGAGCTCCATCCAAAGGGAGGATTCGGCCTTCTATGCAAAGGGAAGATCAGCCAGTCATTACAACAGGACTCGAACAAATAGCAGTCAAAGCTCGGTGCGAACCGAAGCTTCGGTTCACGTCGCTGGCCCATCACATCACAAAGGAGCGGGTTTGGGAGAATCTCAATCAGATTCCTGCCAAGTCCGCAGCCGGAGTGGATGGACAGACCGTAACGGAAGCGAAAGAGAGTTTTGAGGAATGGGTTGCAGACATGTTGCAATCCGTTCACCGCAAAGGATACCGTGCGCCAGATATACGGCGTGTCTATATCCCGAAGCCCGGAAAGCAGGAGCTGCGTCCCCTCGGGGTACCAACTGTTGCGGACCGGGCACTTCAGCGAAGCGTCTCTCAGGTACTATCTGCCATCTATGAGCAGGATTATCTACCCTGCTCGTTTGGTGGACGTGCTGGAAGAGGCGCCCACCAAGCGCTTGCAACGCTCCACGAGAGAATAGCTGGCGGGAAAATCGAGTGGGTGCTGGAGGCGGACCTCAAGAACTTTTTCGGGAGCCTAAGCCACGAATGGATGCTCCGCTTCGTGGAACATCGAGTGGGAGATCAGCGCCTGATTAGTTTAATCCGGCGCTGGCTGAAGGCAGGTGTTTTCGAGAATGGAGAAGTTCATCCAAGCGAAGAAGGGACCCCGCAGGGAGGTTCGGTCAGCGTAATGCTGAGTAATGTATATCTCCACTATGTGCTCGATCTGTGGTTCGAGCGAGTGGTCAAGCCGCGACTTCGCGGCGAGGCCTGCATGGTGCGATATATCGACGACTTCGTGCTGTGTTTCCAATTTCGTTCGGATGCTCTTCGCGTTCAGGAAGCACTCGCCAAGAGGCTGAGTAAATTCAGTCTGACCTTGGAGGCGGCGAAGACCAAGCTCGTTGAATTTGGTCGGTACGCGTATCGACACGCAAGCAAACGTGGACGTAAACGCCCAGAGACGATTTACTTCCTGGGCTTTACTCTGTACTGCACTCGCAATCAGAAAGGGAACTTTCGCATTGCAATGCTTACGGAAAAGTCACGCCTGCGACGCGCGCTCATGCGCTTGCGAGATCAGATGCGGCGGATGCGGCACTTGTCGCTGCGAGATCAGGTGAACCATCTCAATCAGATGCTCCGTGGCCACTATGCATACTACGGCGTTGCCGGGAATCTTCGGGCACTGCTGCGAGTTCACAGGGCTGTGGAATATTACTGGCGCAAAATGTTGAGCAGTAGGAGCTGGCACGGTACGATTCGTTGGGAGCAATTTCAGCGGATCAAGGAACAGTTCCCGCTGCTTCGACCGAAGCTGCATTACTCCTATCGAGAGCTGCAGGCTATCGCCATACTGTGAATCAACGTCCGAAGAGCCCAGTGCGGGAAATCTGCACGCTGGGTTCTGTGGGAGCCGGAGACGGGTGACTGTCTCCGGCCACCCAGTGGGCGATCCGCGAGGATCGTCCCTACCGGGTCCAGAACTCAAAAATCGGGATAATGTCCGGATTGGCCACCATCCGCCCGCGATGAGGAAAGCAAGGCATTTGAGCTTCTGGATCGAATACGCGGTCCATTGTTCGTTCAACGAATATATCGGCCCGTTATCGATTCAACGATTCGAGAATTGCTTCCGGTTGATAGTCGCTCGCTTGAGACCGGAAGACTCGCACTCGATGCCACTTCTTGCTCGGTTTCGTGGATTGCAAAGCCCTCAGGTGAAGGCCGGAACCCGGGCAGAGGTGAGGGTGATGACCGTAATGTCGTCGTCTTGGCCAAATTCCTGCGCGGTCTGCGCGATGGTTTCGGCGGGTTGGACGCTCAGGGCGGCCGTACGCTCAAAGCCGTAGAGAGTGCCGGTTTTGCTGCGGGCCTCGACTACGCCATCGGTGATCAGCGTAAGCTGCCCGCTGGGGGGCAGTTGACATGCGGATTCGGGGTACGTTGTGTCCGCATCCAGACCCAACGGAAGGCCATTGTTCAGCGGCAGTTCTTTGCCGTCAAGATAAGGAGAGATATGCCCGGCGTTGGCGATGGTGAACTTGCCGTCTGGGTCTGCACGCAATACGAGGCATGTGGTAAAGCCTCCATGGCTCCGCGCCAGCATCCTCCGGTTCATCGCTGCCAGAATCTCGCCTGGGCTCGCGGTGTAATGGGCAAGTGTGCGAAATGTGCCGACAAGGAGCGACACCGTCATCGCGGCTGGCATTCCTTTGCCGCTCACGTCGCCGATCACGACGAGAACCCCGCCACCCGTCATGGGAAGAATTTGGAAGAAGTCTCCGCCTACCTGCCCAGCAGGTCGATACACGCTCTCGATCTTGAATCCAGGCACACTCGGAATTTCGTCCGGGATCAGCACCTGCTGCACGGCTCGTGCGGCTTCCAGCTCGGTCTCCGCGCGAAGCTGGTGCGCTCCTTCCGTGTTGATGTGTTTAGTGGTTACTAGTGCGCTGGCCAGAGCGGTTGCAAAGATAGAGATAGCGTCGAAGCGATAGGCTGCAGCTGCAGTGGAAGATGGCAGATCGACGTCGTGCCGGTGAAGTATTGCGATTCCATAAAGAAGGAAAACGATCGGTATAACAAAAAGCAATCGCTGAAAAGGAGGACGGTGGCGTAGCAACAAAACCACCGGGCCACAGAGGCCAAACAGCAAAGCAAAGAGCAAAACGAGCGGCCGCGACATGCTTCCGCCGAGGACTATATCCACGAGGAAGCCAACGGAGGTCATGCGAAAAAATCGCGCTGTCAAAAGATATTTAAGACGGCTGACGGGCAAATCCTGGAGATGGCTGCCGAACCAGTCAGCGCCCATTCTTCGGAACAGTAGCCACCCCAGCAGTATCACAATAGCAAAGCCCAAGGCGATCTTAAGAAGCAAAGGCCCTATGTACATCAGCGGCTCCTTAAGCCATTTCCGCTTATGCAACTGACCTGCCCCCATTTTCCGCACACCGATAATACTGCCTAACCAGCCGCAGTCGTGGCGGTGGGAAAGTGAAAAAAGGCCGTATCGTTTTTCAAGCGGACGGAGTCCGCGTCTTTTCCACCGCCTGCTCTTCGAGCGAACTCAGCCGGCGTCAGATAGTTCAGGCTGCTGTGAGGCCGTTGCTCGTTGTAATCCCGGCGCCATGCAGCGATGATGCGTCTTGCTTCGAACAGGTTCTGGAACCAGTTGATGCGCAGGCACTCCTCGCGCAGCCTGCTATTGAAACTCTCCACGTGTGCGTTCTGCGTAGGCTTGCCCGGCTGGATGTGAACCAGGTCGATCTTCTGATCCAGTGCCCAGGCAAGGAAGTGCCGACTGGTCAGCTCCGGGCCGTTATCGCAGCGAATCGACTGTGGCTGTCCGCGTTCGGCGATGATCTCGTTAAGCACGCGGGTGACGCGAAGGCCGGCGAAGCTGGTGTCCACTTCCATGGCCAGGCTCTCGCGTGTATAGGCATCAATCACGTTCAGTAGACGGATCGATCGGCCCGAGGCCAGCACGTCGTGCACGAAGTCCAGCGCCCACTCCTGATTGGCGGCCATGTATACGCCTAGTGGCGTGCTCACGCGCACGCTGTGCTTCCGCTTCTTGCGGCGCAGCGCCAGCCCGGCTTCCCGATACACTCGATGGACGCGCTTGTGGTTTACCGCTTCGCCGTGACGCTCGAGTAAAACATGCAAGCGTCGATAACCGAAGCGTGGCTTCTCCCGTGCCAACGCAACCAGACGCTCGCGTAAACCGTCGTCGCACTGGCGCGGCGTGTAGCGATAACTCGAAATCGGAACCAGCAACAAGCGGCAGGCCCGACGCTCGGTGAAGGCGAACTTCTGACGGATGTGCTCCACAGATGCCTTCATCGCTGCGAGCTCCATCCGTTTTTTTCAATCACCGACTGCAGGGCTTCCTTGTCCAGACTCAGATCGGCGACCAGCTTGCGCAGGCGGCCATTTTCATCCCGCAGCCGCTTGGCTTCCTGAGCCTCGCTCACATCCATGCCGCCGTACTTCGACTTCCAGGCGTAAATCGTGTGCGTGCTCACCCCAACCTCGCGGGCTACATCCTCTGCCTTGCGACCGGCCTCCAGCTGCTTGACCGCCGCGATCATCTGCGCTTCCGTGTGCTTGCTCCTCGACATCTCCGCTCCTCCTCAAACATACAATTTCGTAGTCAGAGGTGTGCGGAATTTGGGGAGCAGGTCACAACGGTCACCTCTAGGGTACCGGCTGAAAACCGTGTCGTTAGGGAAATTTTCGCCGATCATTCGAAGTTGCTGTAGGCAGCCTATTCGATCGAGAAGACGGCGTAGACGATGGCTCCCAGCCTGGCCAGCTTGGCGGCATCGATCAAGTCATTCTTGCGCCGGCGACGCTTTTTCCCTTCCATCCGTTGCGCATTGGCAACCAACACTTCATGTCCAAGTCCCGCGACGGCGACAAAGCCGCCTTGGAAAACGCTCCGCGTTTACCACTTTTCCATCGCACGGCTGCTGCTGGCAGTGGCCTGAACTGCGCTCCGGTCTCAACGCTCTTGCTTGAGACCATCACTTGAGTTACATTAACCGCAATCGTGCCCGCCAAACGGGCACAAACCGAACCACGCAGGCACGAAATTTCCAATCGCGTGCGGCACAGTTTTCCGGGGCGGGTCAGTGTGCAGCCAGCAACACAAGAGGACAACAGAGCACAAAACAGGTGACAAATCTGTTATTGAGCCTGATGGGCCGAACTTTATCATGTTTCATGTAGAATCTGGCGCATGTTCGGAAAGTTGAAGCGATTGAACGGCTGGCAACTCATTGGCGTTGCTGCGTCAGTCGCTTGGCTGCTTTACACGCTTTACCTCGTTCAATACAACTACGAAGAGGCAAAGCAAGCTGCTCAGGGAGAGTATCGAGATTGCATTCAACTCGCGAAGCTCAGTTCAGGAGCAGACAAATCCTCAAAAGGGATGAAGCTGTCTGATGTACAGCATTGCGCGGATGCGGAGGAAACAAGGAACGACGCAGCGAGAGATGACGCTTACGGGGAGTTCATCGAGTTTTCAGTTTTGCCGATTGCTCTTGGATGGTTTGGAGTATACGGCGTTATTGCGGTAGTGCGTTGGATAAGGGCAGGTCTTCAACCCAAGACATAGTTCTTAGTTATATATGAGAAGTATCCATATTATTTTCCAAAGAACCGAGGGAAGCTTCGGGATCGTGACTGGATTACTGACAATGATGTATACGGGGAATGAGATGTTCTAAGCCGAAGAGAATGCCGAACAGAACTTCTACAAACTCTGCAATGGTCAACAGGATTTTCGTTGCAATCTGCAATCACAGCTTTGGTACCGTGGCTCAGCCTCTGTCCAGCTGGTAAAGTCAACACCAACTATGTCGCCGCTCAAGCTACAAACGTTTCCCAATGGGGACATTGTTGCGTATCCGATGACTGCCTATGAACTGCTTTCGGCAGGGGAGATTGGGCTGTTAGTCGTCATTGAATACGTGCAAACACTTGAGCAACTCGAAAAAGGCGTCTGACACCGCAGCAAGCCTTAGAATTTGCGGAATCGATGAAACAGGCAGCGGCATCGCTATTGACGCCGAAGGCCGAGACACAACTGCGGTAGACGCATCACTCGCCAAGGCATCGTTCTGAGATGTCCACAACTGGGCGATCAGCTATTGCGAATCGGCTGATTGTCTGTTCAGTGTCAGTAAAGGGGAAGACCTGCAGTTCGTTCCGAGCCGTTCCACAGCCCAAGCAGCGTCTAGATTCGGCAACACCCATATCCCCATCTGCGGCATCAGGTTACGAACTATGTGTGTGCTAACGATTCGTCCCCCTGATGACCCTTCGGTAACTCTAGCGTTGAAACAACTCGTAATGCGTTCTGGAACGCTTCGTAACGCCGTCTCTGAATCATTACTCACCTGCACTTACGTTTCCATGCAATCCTGACGAAAGTATTCTCCGAATAAGTAAATACGCTTCGCGTATTTTGTGTTCCGCATTGCCACCGAGGAGGTGACCATTGTCAATACAGCCGAAAGAACAAACGGTATTCGTCGTGGATGACGAATTCGTTATTGCCGAGACGGTCACGATGATCTTGCGGGGAGCTGGATACGAGGCGCGGTCCTTTAGCGAACCAAAAGCTGCTCTGGATGCTGTCGCAGGTGGATCGCCGGATTTGCTCCTAACAGATATGGCAATGCCAGAAATGAATGGCATCGATTTGGCGATGCGAATACAAGAACTTCGCCCCAGTTGCAAGGTGCTGGTTTTCTCCGGCCAGTCATCTTCTCCCGCATTGGTTGCAAAAGCGCAGAATGATGGTCATCATTTCGGTTTTGTATCCAAGCCGGTTCACCCGTTGAAGTTGTTGGAAAAGATCGAACATGTCATGACTGATGACTGGCTGGGTGGAGTCGCTTAGGGATCGTTAGCACCGCGCGGCAGTGATGAACATAGCTCGAGCCGCTCCCCTCAAAACCCTCCTTGTGGAAGTGCCCGCGCTGCCATGGACCAATGCAACTGGTCGAGCGGATGACTGCCGCACAACTTTTATTCGCAGATAGGAAAGAGAGAATCCTGCTTGATTCTTCCTAGTTGTCCGACCAAAGCGGCCTTCCACGTATGCTTCACGGCACGCTTAATAGAAGTGTGCCTCAGGTCAGAAAATGGCTGCCCGCAGCCCGCAGCGCTCTTCGTTCCGCATTATCTTCCCATCAAATCGCGTGCGCCTGGACAGAGGAATCGGCACATCTGCCGGCCGCGCTCGCTGCACCGGTCCAGCCAGAAGCCATAAAAAACCCATAGCTAGCTTCCTACGCCGATCGCGCCAGCGCCTTCCTTCAAACCGCTCTATCCGACCTGCTCCGCGCCGTCTTTTCACCACTACTTGCGCCTTCACCGCGAGGAGCAGCTCCGATAGAGTCCTGACGTTTTTCGCCCAAAAATCAGAACCATCGTGCAACCTCCTTCGTTTAGTGCCGAATCTACATCCTCCATGTTGTCCTAGCGAAGGAGGCCCTATGTTCCACGGTGTTAAGCCACTCATGTGTCTTGCTGCGCTTTGCGCGTTCGTTGCCTTGTCACCCACTATGCCTGTACAGGCTCAAAGCATCAATCCGACCGTTTCGTACCTCTACGTTGGCGGCCCTGACGCCATCCACGCTTATAACGTTGCTGCTGATGGAACCATGACGGCCATGAAAGGCGCACCTTTTTCGGGCATCCTGGATACCTTTATCCCACCGGTTGTAAACGGAACCTATATGTTCGCCTGGGATGGCGACATATCGTCGTACGACGACTTTCTCTACGTGTACAAGATCGAAGCGGGGGGTGTGCTGAAGAGAGTGAACGCGATCGACTTCGGCGGAAACTACGACATTCATTTCGAGGAAAACATGTTCCTGGATAAGAAGGGCGAGACTCTCTATGTGACAGGCGACGACTTCGATGAGCAGGTCATCCATTCGTTCCAGGTGAATTGGGATAAGGGCACGCTGACGAACCTCGGAGGCGTTGCGGGCCTTCCCGGAGGGCCGGGAACGACGGGTTACTTTTACTATCCGCCAAAGTTCATCGCGAATGACAAATATCTCTACACGGGAACGGGTACGAGCCCGGAGGTTTATGGGTGGACTCGCACAAGCAACGGTTCATTGGCCGCCGGCCCATCCACCTCGGTTGCGCCGCTCGCTCCTGTTGGATATGCAGCGATCCCTGGAACGGTCGCCGCGGCCGACCCCGCGAATCATCTGGTCCTGACCTATATCTTCCATGAAGGAGATTCGTCCGGCACGCAATGGGGGCCTGAGCAGCTTGCAGTATTTACTGCCGATGCGCTCGGAAACTTGACCACGACAGACACCTACCTGACCATGCCTGCCGACGCCGTGGGCGGCGGTGCCTTCAACATCCAGTTTTCGCCCTCGGGCAAGCTGATCGCGATCAGCGGCCCCGCAGGGCTGCAGTTTTTCCATTTCGACGGAGTGCATATTACGCCCTACACCGGCCTTGTGAGCACCGCGTCGTTCGCATACTTTCGCTGGGATAATTCCAGCCACCTGTACGCCTTCGATTCGAACACAGGGAAACTGCACATCTTTAACGCGACCCCGACCAGCGTGACGGAGGCTCCCGGTTCGCCGCACAGGATGCCGTTCCCCGTCTCGTTCGACTACGCAGGATTCACAGTGCAGAGCCTGAACTAGGAGAGCTGTGGACGCCGTGGAGCGTGGGCTGAGCGAAGAGCCCGCTTCTCCGAGCGACAGAGGCTCGAGTTGTTGTCGTGTCGTCGCCAAACCGGAAGTGTCGTAACGGACAAAAGGCCGCGTCCGGTTAGCCGCACTCGTCATAGTGACCGTCATCGAATTTGTAAACAATGTGTTTCATATCTTTACAAGATTCTACGCTTCTCGTCCGTCAAGGCTCAGTTCACCAGCGCGTGAACCAAGTAGAGCCAGATCGTCACCATTCGCAGATCGTTGAGGTAACTTTCCTGGTGAACTGAATCGACCTTCCAGTTCTCGCCGCGCCGCGAAATGATGTCCCCATACTTAAACGTGAGGTCGCCGGTGAGATCGATCTCCAAATCGTCGCAAAATAAACGGTCTGAATAGTGATAGACGATATTTCTCGCGCAGGCCAAGTTGTCCCCAATTTGACGGTAATTGCGAGGATTGTACTCTTCCCTTATTACGCCATGCGCGGCCCCACTGCATTCGCCAGGAATGCATAGCCAACGTTGACACCGAAGAAATGAGCAGGATCACACGTTTCCAGTTGGCTCAGGAGACCGGAGGGTGCGTAGCGATTGAAGTGATTTAGAGGTCTCCCGTTCAAGATCGTTGATATAACGCCCAAGGGCAAACTTGAGTTCTGTTGTGAGGTGATGCAATCGTGCGGACTGCGCTGTCCGTTGGCTTCCCCCTGAGGCCTGACGGACAACGCAGTCGAAGAAACACATAAATATAAGGAGACTTAGAAAATGGCTCATTACACCGTAAGCAGAGCATTCATGCAGAAAGGCGAATCAGCCACTGCTAGTGACATTTCGGAGTTCCTCATATTTCTGGCGGTGATTCTTGCTTTCCTGCTCATGATTGGGATTCTTCATCCCGGAATCTAGCCATAGAACAGCGAAAAACTGCTTCTGACGGAGTGTGAGACTGGAGGACACTTCATAAGCAGTCTGGGAAGTCAAGATGAGGGGCATTACATCCGCCAGCACGCTCATATCAATCCTCGAATTGGCTCTTCTCTCCGCTGAGCGAAGCACCCATTTGAAAGAGAATAGCCCTGCTCTGGCAAAACTGCGCGAAGGGGTTGCGGCGGCGGTGGAAGAACTCGCGGTATCCGTTCAAATCGAGGCCGAATCCGATGGGACGAACAGGCGTCCTGCGAAATCTGAACGGGAGGAGGGCGGCACAAGGCCACGCAGCTTTGATGGGGTGTGACACTGGGTCGGGCGACTGCTCGACCACGGGTTCGACTGGGCTGGCCTCTGTGGCCGCGCCTTGTGTTCGGGAGCAGCCTCGGTGGAATTCAAAGCTTCCACAGCTTCGATGTCGGCAATGCGTAGTGGACCGCTAGTATTTGGATTTCGCCGTTCATGCGGAAACTATTGCACGCGGAGAGATAGGCTGGTTGTCCAATATTGCTCACATTCTGCATGAAGAGGCAAGGGTGCGTGCCTATCGATGCGGTCTTAGCATTCCGCAGATACCAGCAATCCGGCAGCGGCGTTCATCATAGGAGTCGGCTTCCTGCTTGGGCATGTGAATGTAAGAAGATTTCTGGAGGGCTTCATATTGGAGCCGCGTGAGCCGGGAAAGTTCTTCGGACAGAACTTGAGTCTCAGGCTCGGAGAGTTTCTCATGCAGTTGCATGTGCTTTTGAGATGCAACTTGGCGCGTTCCAGTTGGCTGAACGAGAAAAGCCCGAGCCTTGGCTGGGGCTTTGGATTCAGGCTGCTACCTTCTTCCCGATTATCACCGAGCTCGTGGGTCAGTTGGAATCTAAGGGCTTTTTTAAGTGGAAACCTTCTCGAAAAGGAAGACGATTTTGCGGGTTCCGGCTTGGGCGCCATCATCGCTACTCGCCATCCTAATTGATGTTTCGCGTCGAGATACCTTCTAGCCTCTGCCAAAGTCCAAGCATGGATGTCGTAGTGACGGGGGATGAATGACGGCATGGGATTCCTCCTGTTTCCCAGTAGGTATGATGCTAGGATTTCGAGGTAAATTGCCTGACTGCTGTTCAACATCGCTCACGTTGCAAGCGCATAATCATGACGCGCAAGTTGCTGAGCCCCTCGGCAGTGACGGCGCTTCGGCTCAAGAGGAGCCCCTGGCGCATATATGTCGTGTATTTCGGGCGCTATGAATGTCGGTCTCTGCATGGGGTGCGGCGGGGAGAAAGCGGCAGAACTGGATCGGGCCGATCAAATGCCTGAATCGCCGTCTTCTCATCAACGCGAAACACCGCACATGCTGCGGAGGGTTCAAGTACAGCCGGATAATATCCGCGGCCTCGTTCCGCGCATACTCCATCAGCAACGAAGCAGTAAATGAAGGATTGACGTCACACGATCGCGATCCAATGACCACCCTAACTTTGTGGATTCAAACCGCATGCACGTCAGTCTGGGTGGTCGCAGGCATCGATGAGAGCACGATCCAATTCTTGAGTCCTGGTGCGCTCATTCGCGCTCCGCACCCACTATCGGAAAAATCAAGGTAAAGGCTGTTCCGCTTGCTCCGGGGGAAGTCTTGCTGCGCAGATGCATGCTACCGCGGTGTCGCGCCAAAATACCCGCAGTTACCCAAAGTCCGAGACCCGTTCCCGACGTTCCTTTTGTTGTAAAAAACGCATCGTAAATTCGCCTTCGCGTTTCCGTGCTCATGCCGAAACCGGTATCCGCAACCGTGATCCGCACTCCCGATTCGCCCTGTCGCCAGTCAGTAGATGGCCGCACCCTCACTCGCAATCTTCCGCCCGACGGCATTGCGTCCAATGCGTTCCCAATCAAGTTCGCAAGCACTTGCCTGATCTCGCCGGCAAAGCAGATTAGTTCAGGCCTGCCTCTTGGCTCAGCTTCCACAGCTACCTTTGCGGCAGAAAACTTCCCCTTGAATAGACCTAGAACTGATTCCAGCAAATGCACCATATTGGTGGGTGTAGGTCTCGTCTGCTGTTTATGAAACTTGAGCGTGTTGCTGGCGATCCGCGCGGCGCGCTGGATCTCCTCCTCTGCCTGCGCAGCAAATCCGTGTACTTCATTTAGACTTTCCGATTCTCTGATGAGATAAAGCAGATTCGACATCAGCCTCGAGTGGATTGTTGATCTCATGCGCAATAGATGTTGCAAGCTGGCCAACGAGCGCAAGTTTTTCCTGTTCCACGAGTAATCGCTCAGCTCGCCGGCGTTCCGTGATGTCATTGCAAATTAAGATGATGTGGGAAGGCTGTCCGTGTTCGTCCTTCAACAATGCAAAGGAATTGCGCACCCAAACTGACCTTTCGTCGGGACGCACATAGCGTTTTTCCAGAACAAAACTGGGTGTCTCGCCGGAAAGAAGCTTATCCAGATGGTAGCGACAATTCTCGCGATCATCATCGTGCGTAATAGATAGAATCGACTCTTCTTGCAGGTCCCCGTGAGTTCGCCCTACGATCTCCCTGTAGGCAGGATTGGTTTCCTGAAAGCGGCCGTCCAGATCCGTGATCGCCATGCCGGACGCAGCATATTCAAATGCTTCCCGGATTCGATCTTCGCCGATTTCGGATACGAGCTTGACTTGTTCCTGCATCTTTGGGCCCCGTCGCGTGAACTGTCACTTTGACAGTTCACCGATGAGGATTTAGATGCAAGCAGTCACCAGGTCGCTAGGTGGCCGCAAGTTGATCGATCGTATCCAGAAGGAGCCTGGGCCCATCAAGCCCGCGCATATTTCGATCAGCGGCTTGAGAGCAGCCTCCCTGTTCGACAGAAAGGGCCACGATCTTTGCGCCTGGCCACCGTGCCCGAACGATCTGCATGGACGAGTCGCATTCTTCAACCGAAAGCATATGACACAGCAGGATCACGTCGAACTCCTCGTCGCTGAGGAGTGTCATGATCTCTTCAATGCTGCCGACCGGGCGGCAGCATATCGAGTGGCGAGAACCTGCTGCCGGATTTCAAGCAAACGCGGATCGCGGCTGAAGCAGAGGACGCGAGGAGGACGTTTGGAAAGGGCCATGAGAAACGCCTCCCCGCTAAGAGTAAGGTCCCAGACGAAGACTGTCTGTCCGATGTCCTACAGAACGAGGTCCTGCAAAAACGTCCCTGTTGATTCGATGAACGTTCTTATCTCCTTTTCGAGCGATGGTGAGCATTCAGCTTAAGAAGTTCATCATCACGGAGCGCAATCGGCCCCGAATGTTATGTTGAAGCGCTCTTTGCCTGAATTTTCCGGTCGGATCGCCGGCACTCCGGAATCGCTGGTTCACTCAACGCCCGCGTTCAAGTGTTGTCGACGTTAAAATTCCCGGGGCCCATAGTCCGTGTGGAACTCGGGAAGAATCTGTATGGCAGCGGAGCCTATGAACAATCAGTTGCAAGACGCCTCGATGAAGCTGGAATAGTTTCACTTGGGTCGACGTCAAACGCTTTCGACCACAGAAGAGTTCCGCATTGCGCCTTAACGAGCTGAATAACAGCATGAAATCCCGAGTCGAGGGGTTCAGAGTCGCAGCAAGATGAAGTCCACATCCTCTCTTTGTCCACGACAGTCGGTTCCGAACGCTCCGCATCGAACTTCATCGCCACCTGGATCGATCGCACCGTAAATGCGTTCAGCTCAGCCACGCTGCCCGAAATCGCGTCGGGCAAACTGTAGGCGAAGCGCCCCGCATCTCTCGATTCTGCGGTCGTGCGAAACGTGGTCTAGGCTTGGGCAACTTGAGCGCACAATCTCCGAACTGCAAGACACACATGGCGAGTCATACTCGACCTAAACGTTCAGTCATCATCCCTGTCATCGTCATGCACAGAACGCAGGTTGTTCTTATAAACTGCTTTGCCGATCGCCCTTCCCAGGTCCGCGCCGGCCTCTTGGTCGGTGCGGAAGTGTATCCCACCGTAGACGCGGGCGTCAGAGATATCGTCGGTAATCTCCTTGAAAGAGTCGTATTGCAAGACGATGGTAGGTACGGCCGGATTGCTCAACGTAATCGAGTGTGCGGCCTCGCCGTAAAGGCGCCTGAGCACCTCGGCTGCCGCGTTGCTTGCACTGCCGTGATTGGAAGGATAGCTCGGAAAACAGGGAGTGGTGATGAATGGAGCCCAGTCGGGATCCGGCTCGGTTTTCGGGTTGCCGTCCGTATCGCCTGCGTGGATCGCCGTTTCCGGACGCCAAAAATTGTAGTGGTATTTGTTGAGAAATGTTGCCACCAAGCTGTCACTGATCGCCATATTCATCAGAGCCAGGGCGCGGGCATTTTCGGAGAGGGAACCGCCCTTTTCCTCGGCGACAAGGCGGGCCGCCTGATTGAATGCCTGGGTTGGCGATGTGGCTGCGAAGAAGAGCGCGACGTTGGTCCGATCTTGGGGCCGCGCGGTACTGTCAATGGCGCCGACCGTCATCACCTCGTCGTAGGCCTTGGTATACGCCTCGCTCGTGAGTGCTGGCGGCGGACCGAGGAGATAGTCACTCGCACTCGATATCCCGAATGGAGTGATGTACTGCCAATTGAAGGCAATTCCGACCGCGATTCCATTAGCATTCTTCGGGCAGCTCGGTGTTGCCTGCCATTCGCCTGGTCCAGGTTGGCCGGGTATCTTGAACTGCGGGGGCGATGAATGATCATTGGCGCGCAGAGCGAACATGGCCACTGCCGCAGCATCACCGGTCGTAATGCCGTCTGTCTTGGCCTGGCTGTCGGGTATGGACAACAGCGAGTTGGCTCGATCGACATCCAAGGCCGCCAGGCTGGCTGGGAAATAGGTGCTGAGCACCTTGTAGGCCGCCTCAATGGCCGCTGCCTCGGCTGAGGCGCCCGGCGGAGCTGTTATTGAACCGATATAAGGTTGGTAATCCTGCGTAATGGCGTTGACGGCCTCAAAGACAGCGAGCTGTACGATCGCAGCGTAGCGACCCTGAGCAAAGGGGTTCTGGTTGTTGGCGACCGCTGTATTCACTGCGATCATGTTCCAGTCCAGGACTGGATCGGCTTTTGCGACGGCAGACGCGAACAGAAAAGTCGCGATCAACATGCAGAGGCCAAACATCCTCTTGCTTGCACCACCAAACATTCTCTTCATTGACTTTCTCCTAATTCTCGCTGCCTTCGATCATTGGGACGGTATTCTGGCGGTCGATGGCATGGTTGTCCATACAAAAGCGTGTGTCGCGGCGTTATGTTTTGTGTTGCGCTAAGTTGAACCAGGCTTGGCATTTCGGTTGGTGCTGACCGATGTGTTGTAAAATCCTCCCACCCGCCGATTGGGGGGGTGCCGTGGTTTTCACTTTAGCCCGAGAGCAGCAATCGATCCGGTTCGGCGAAGATTATGAGCTTGACCTCCGTCGCCGGAGGTTGCGCCGCGGCAGCCGTGTCTTGAAGCTGGAGCGCATCCCCATGGAGATGCTTGTCCTGCTCGTTGAACACCAGGACGAGATTGTCACCCGAGAGGAAATAGTCTCGAGGATTTGGGGCACAGGCGTTTTCCTCGATACCGATAACAGCATCAGGGGCGCCGTACGGAAGCTTCGTCACGCGCTGAAGGATGACGCCGACAGCCCGCAATTCATACAGACAGTGACCGGACAGGGGTATCGCTTTATCGCGCTGGTTGAGATCCTCCCGGAACCAGCGTCGAGCCCGTTCCGGGCGCCGTCAGGACCGAGCGAGGCGCAGACTCAAATCGCCAGAAATAGAGGGGCTCCGCCCCGTCCCGTTGCCGACGCTGCTTCGGTTCTTGAAACTCAACCGAGTGCCAGTTCTTTGTTGAAGAGCCGGAGCAGGACCCTGAAATTGGTATGGCTGCTGTTCGCGGCGTGTCTGATCCTAACAGCGGTCATCGGGGTTGGGATCCGACATCGTATCCTGTATGGCTCTCCAACGCATCGGGTGACCGAGCAGCGCGTAACCTCCAATTCTCCGGGCACCCCGGTCGCGTTTGCAGTTGTTTCTCCCGACGGCAGATTCGTCGCTTACGCCGATCCGACAGGACTATATCTGCGCGTCATTGCCTCCGGTGAAACTCGCCACTGGGACGTGCCGAAGGATTTCATCGCCTACCCCACCAGTTGGTTTCCGGACGGTGCTCATTTACTCGTGGCACGGTTTGATGGGCCGACGTCCAGCCTCTGGAAGCTGTCGCTGCTCGGTGCCACTCCCCAAATGCTCATCGACCGCGGGGGACCCGGGTCGGTGTCTCCAGACGGGACCCGGATCGCCTTTGTGGCGATGCTGCCTCACTCCGAAAACGAGCTCTGGGTCATGGGTGCGGATGGATCCAATCCCCACAAAATAGCGGAGGCCAGCCAGCCCGAAGGGCCCGGCTACTCAAGTAGTTCGATCCTTTCCCCCGCATGGTCGCCGGATAGTCGGCGAATCGCCTGCATCGAACATCATCGGGGTGCTGCACTCGCGCCCCTCGCAGCTCTTTCCTCCTTGTGGACGCGTGACGCTAACGGGGGCGATTTTCAGGTGATCCTCAAAGATACCTTGCTTGGGTCCGCACTCTCATGGGCGCCAGACTGGCGAATTCTCTTTGCCTCTCGCGCAAATATCGGGGGTGAGCGCGACGATGAGGAAATACATGCCATTCGCATGGACGAACGCACCGGCAAAGCGACCGGGCAGCCACAGTTGGTGACCAGTGGTGTCGGGACCATCGGAGGGATAACCGTCTCTTCTAACGGAAAGCGGCTGGTTCTATGGAGAAATAACACCCAAGAGCAAGCCTTCATCACTGACTTTGATGCCGGAGCGCGAAAGTGGAAAACGCCCCAGCGCCTGACACTGGACGCGAACGGGAATATGGCTACAGCGTGGCTGTCTGACAGCAGGACCGTTCTATTCGCTTCCAATCGGAATGGCACCTGGGCTCTCTTTAAGCAGGCGATCGATGAAACGACGGCGAATGTCCTGGTTGAGGGACACAGCATATTCCTTCCCCGCCTGAGTGCCGATGGTTCGCAAGTGCTCTACCTCTCGCAAACGGATCCGGCACACCCCTTGGTTCCGATATCTCTGATGCGACTGCCGGTCACCGGCGGGCCACCACATGAAGTCCTGCGGGCTATCGGTATTGGGAATTACCAATGCGCGCGTCTGCCTTCAACGTTGTGCATCGTTACCAAATTCCAAAAAGCCGGCGTCATTTTTTTCTCTTTCGATCCCGAGCACGGACTCGGTCGCGAACTTTTTAGAACCAGTGGCGTCATTCACGACTGGAGTCTTTCTCCCGATGGCAGAACGCTCGCCGATTTTCCTCATGGTCACAGCATCCGATTTTTTTCCGTTGAGAATGAAGTCTTTAGGGTAGATAAAACGGTCACACTCAATAAATGGCTGATGGATAACGGCGACTGGAACGCCGATGGCAGTGGCCTTCTGATTCCAAGCGTTACGCCGGCAGGAACGCCCGTTATCCTGGAGGTCAACAAAGCCGGGAAAGCGGCCGTTGTCCTAGAGGGCGCCGCGAACATACCATTCGAGTTTATGGTTCAGGCCCCCGATAGTCATCATGGGATTCTTGGGCAGATAGTGCCCGGCGACAACAACGCTTGGATGATCGACAATTTCTAGCCCACTACGTGGCGGCTGGACCGCTGGTCGTTGACCTAGGTCAAATCAATAGTATTAGCGCTCGAGGTCGTGCACGCAGGCTCAGACGTGATCAGGCCGTTGGCAAGATATGGTGACCAATTCCCCGTGCAAAAGTGGATTGTCCATCAGCCATCCGCTTACTTGAAGCGGACCTTCGCTCCTTCACCCGTGTGATCGAGATGGAAGGACTCCCCTCCATATTGGCGCCGGATGGATGGCACGAGGACGGGACCTGCGCCGTGTTGGGAGGGGAACCGGCGAGGACGAGGATCCGCGGAGCGATCGTCCCTGACTTTTTCTCACCTAGAAGTACCTTGTGATCGTTTAGATGGGGACCCGCGGGCACCCCCCAACGAATAGCCATGAGCCTTCACCGTCGATGCCAAACCGAATAGCCGCGCACACAGCCTCAGCAGTTCGTATGATCCGCGCAAAGAACAGATAGTGGCGTCTACCCATGCAGGGTGTTCATCCTCTCTTAAGGTGACCGCAATGATTTTGATGGGCGGGTTCTTGCTGGTTGCGAGATTTGCAATCTGCTTCCAGTCTTCTGGATCACCGCAAATGATCATTAGGTCGAACGGTGCTCTGTCGATGTGACTAACCGTCTCGGCGAAACGATCAGAAACGCTCACACTGAATTGGATTTCCAAAATCATCTTGAGCGTACGGAGCGAAATCACATCATTTCCTACGAGCAGTACCCGAGGGATAGCGGCCATACAGCACCTGCCTAAGCAAGGTATGATGGTCCGCCGAAGCGATCAGTTATCCCGCTAAGCCCTCACTCCCCCTCGGCGATGGGCAAAATGATCTAAAGACACCCGTTCGGATGTCAACACAAAGCGCTTACCGCCGTTTTCGTCACCAGGGATGCGTGCGAAGCACTCATCGGAGTTTTATCCCGGCGCTCTCCGTATTGATCCGCCCGGAACCCGGATTTCGGTTTTCACGCCACGCTCAGGCATCCCAACCGAGCAAAGGTTGAGGCTGGTCAGACCCACGGAATCCATCTCGACGGGGACAAGAGTGTGCCATTGGATGGTATAACGACTTTGGCTTCAGGTCGAGGTATCAGTCCGCATCTAACCCCAGAGAATCCAAATATCGGCCGCTGAGATAATGCCAGGGGGAACTTACGTCAAAACAACGCAAAATGAAATCAGAACTGGAGTCGAGAGTTGCGGCGCGATTTGGAGTTCTTCCGAACTTCTTTCGACTCACCGTTGACGATCCAGAGATCACAGAAAACCTGTGGGGATTTGCTCAGTTCGCATACCTGGACAACCCGTTGCCTTCTCTCCTGAAAGAGAGATTGTTTGTCTACTTATCCCGTTTCTGCGAAGTCAGGTACTGTATCGCCCGACATCTCGGGTTCCTGGTGGGTCTCGGTCGGCCCGCGGGCGACCTCCAGTGCCTGCCGCAATCGGTCGTCGAAGTACTGCCGCTCCTCCGGGGAGATCTTCCTCTCAAGTCCGATCTGGATCAGCACCTCGCTTTATGTGAAGGGCTGGGCATGGGATCTTTACCCCCGGAGCCGAACAGCGCGCAGGAGAGGGCAATTTTTGCGTGCGCGGCACACGTCTTCTTGAGAACTCCCGATGCATCGAGGGCGCTACATGCCCTCAAGTGTGTCTTTGATGGGAAGACGCTGGAGTACACCAAGCTTCTTCTAGCCTTTATCCGCACAGCCCACTACTGGACCGAAATACATCCTGAACTGGTCCTGGAAGACGATATCAATCAGCTCCTGGCAACCCATGAAGTTATCGCCAAGTATGTGCTTGCAGACCCTGCCGAATTGCCGGAAAGCAAGCTCATCCGCCGCATCTCAGGAGATCTGATCTCCTTGCGCGATTTGAAAGAGCGACATCTAAGGCTCGAACAGGACTACGAGTTGCTTGGCACGGAACATCAGAGGACAGAGGATCGCCTGTCTGAAAAGGACGAGCTGCTCAGGGAGAATTCCAAGCGCCTTGGCCAACTCGCAGCTATTGTGGAATCCTCCGACGATGTGATCGTGAGTAAGGATCTGAACGGCATCGTTACAAGCTGGAATGCCGCTGCCACACGCGTTTTCGGCTATTCGGCGGAAGAGATGATCGGCTCGTCGATTCTCAAGCTCATTCCGGAGAATCTTCATTCCGATGAAAAGACCATCCTGGAAAATATCCGTGCCGGCCGGCCGGTCGAGAATTTTGAAACCGTGCGTCGCACCAAGAGCGGACAATTGATCGATGTCTCCATCACCGTTTCTCCGATAAGAGACTGGCACGGTCGGGTAATCGGCGCGTCCAAGATTTTGCGCGATGTCTCCGCGCGCAAACGGCTTGAACAAGCCCTGTTGCAGGCTGAAAAGATTGCGGCAACGGGCCGCATGGCGGCAACGATCGCCCATGAAATCAACAACCCTCTCGAAGCCGTAATGAACTTGGTGTACCTTCTTCGTCCGATGATTGCCGACCCGGCAGGTATCAGTTACGTTCAGTCAGTCGAGACGGAACTCCGGCGTGTCGCGCACATCGCCAGGCAGACGCTTGGTTATTACCACGAACATGCTGCGGCAAACAGCGCCTCAATCGGTGAGATCGTTCTCAATGCAATCACGATCTATGAGCCACGGTGTGCAGCTAATGGCATTGCGATAAAGAAAGCAATTAACTCATCAAGGAAAATAGTGCTGCGTCACGGGGAGATGATGCAGGTGGTCTCAAATCTGATCATGAACTCGATTTACGCGATGCCAGCAGGAGGCGTTTTGTCCATCTCGGTGGAAGATGCAGCCGAACCCTCAGATTGCATCGTCTTAACCGTTCAGGATAAAGGCGAAGGGATCGCAGAATCTGATCTGCCAAGAGTGTTTGAGGCCTTTTTCACCACTCGCAGCACCGTGGGTACCGGCATCGGCTTGTTCGTTGCAAAACAGTTTGTTGAAGGCCATGGGGGCCAGATCGAGATTGAGAGCAGGCAGAATGGGGAAGACCACGGTACGACCGTTCGCGTCTATTTGCCAATATCCACGACCTATGGCCCGTCCGGCGATGAGTGACCTCCGCGAGAATTAAACCGTCCGCCCCTCTGCCATGCAACAATGTCTCTGCTTATGGGACATCGTTTACCTCGCGAACTCCTCGATGAGTTGCGCACATTTTTGCAGCATTTCGACCAAACCGGACACCTCGGAGAGAGCGAGACTGTTGAAGAAATCAAGCGCCGCCTCCGTGCTCGCATCACCGAAGCAGAGGCCGAGCTCAGAATCCGAGAACAAAGCGAAAGCTCCTTCAAAAACCCATAGATACTCGCTGCCATGACGAATACACAATGGTCGCGAGGCTCCCGACTTAATCTTTACTGGGGTGTTCGGCCGCTCATCTCGGGCCAATGTGAATAATGCCGGATCGTCTAACGGCCCTCCATTCGACTCAAGGTCTCCAAGATGCACTGGCTTCGCAAGGATGGTGAATTCAAAACCTCTTTGTCCAGCGCCTTCGAGCAGGGGAGCGGTCGTAAGTGCTCCAGAAAACAGCAAAACCTTACACTGGATAGAGAGCCTTGAACTGGATGCCGAGCTCGATCCCGTTCAATAATGGCATCGACACGTCGGTGTTGAGGAAGTCTGGACACCTCATTGCGGCAGAGCTCAACGCCTTCAACGGCTCGGTAAACGCCACTGCCTCGAAGCCGCTCCTGTTTAGGATCAAGGCAAGCGTTTTTGCGATGGTCTCTTCGTCATCAACCACATAAGCGAGGCGCTTATCGTTTGCCATAGCACCAACCTACCACTGATGAAAGTTAGATGCTCCTTTCACATCGGCAACGTTTGCGGACGTGATTGCACTTTGCCGGGGTGCGATAACGGGCCAGAGACCGGAGATCGTGGAAGGGGCGAAATCTGTGAAGTGTCAAAAACTCGATCTCGAATTAATCGTCTTTTCCGAGGAAAGCGACGCGGTCGTCGCGGAGTTGAATTCGGCGATTGACCGGCTCGAAGAGACACACACGATTTTCGGTTGTGGCATTGACACCTTCCCCATAGAACACGCTGGAGCGCGAGCGCCGCGAGGGAAGGCTCACTCTCCACAGCGTCGATCACAAATCGAACCAAGCAGAACTCGCCGAAATGAACGTTTCGAATAATCACTCGTCGCTGTGCAGCGGAAGGCCTTCCCTTGCATTCGGGTTCGCTTGCAGGAGAGTTTAAGCAGCTGGTCACCGGTGGAAGTGGCAGTTCCCTGGATCTATAACATCAATCCGACGCGCCGCATCTGTCGGAATGAATTGAACCGCGATCGTACTTGCCTCGACATCGCCTTCGTTCCGAAGGTTGTGTACGTGTTCGCCACCGGGATCAACAAAGCTCGTCCCCTTTGTGTACACGTGAGGCCTGCATTCGGGATCATGCCCCTCATAGTCCGTCACGGTCCCCGCCGTGACGATAACCAGGCTTTGCCCGGGATGCATGTGCCAGCCAGTGCTTCCGCCAGGAGCCCAGGTATTGCTCTGCACATACACGTCTGACATTCCTTTTGTCTGTTGCAGTAATTGCTTAGCTTCCTTGTCACCGGCCGCCTCGGGGTCACCTTGAAACGTCCTAGTGACATCAATTTCACGAAAGCGGCCCTGAGCGAGCGAGGTGCTTTTGAACCCTTCAGATTCTGTCGCCTGGGCCTTTCCTGAAAGATAGAGGGCAGTGGCCACAATTGTGACGCTGAACATCACGAGGCATGCCAGTCTCGTTTGCATGTCGGACTCCTTTTCTTGTCATCGCCACCGACGAAGGCGCATGCTCACAGCTCGTCGCTTTGTGCAAACGGCGTCCAGGGAGGCGAGGCTAAGACGGACCATGCCGACCCTTCCTCTAATCGCACTCCCCCGTCCATCGTTTTTCTTCCTTGACGCTTCGAATTACACCCGAGAAGGAATGGTTCCAAAGCAATCAGCTGACTGGTCGTTCATCGACCTTTCTACCGATCGCCTATCGAGCGGTCTGAGGCTGCGCGTACGACGCCATGGATAGCCTGAGGCCCGAAATGTGAAGTCGCTGGCCCCACGAACACGAGTGTTATGTTCGAATTCGTGACCGAGAACGGAACATCGAGCCCCCCATTGACGCAGACCTGCAGCGTCGATGAAGGCGGATTCGTCTCGAAGGCGCCATTGCTTCCATTCCCCGTCAACAGGCTGACCGTGCCGTTTATCTGAAAGCCCATTTGGGTGGGGGTGGCGTATGGGGGACACCCAGTCATGTCCCAGGTAATCCTAACGTTGGTCAATCTGATGTGGTGCGTGTGAGGGTTTACCAGGGGTTGCGTCGGATCTACGGCGCCTGCCGCGGTTTTCCCAAAGCTGGACATCGTCATATCCGCTGAGAAGTCGGCGGTGCCCCACGCCGGGTTGACGTCCATTGACCATTGACCATGCATTTCATAGGGGCTGCCTTTGACAGTCGTAAGCAAGGGTACATAGTCGTTGAGCAGGCCAGTGAAGTGCACTGGTCTGCGTTCCTGAGCCAAAACACAGGTGGCTGAGACCAACATGAACAGCGAAAGTGCGCGTGCCGCCGAAGCCAGGGTTTTGTTTTCCATAAGAGACCTCCAGTTTGAGATTCGCTTGAGACGCATGAAAACAATCGGCCACTTGTCGGGCGTCTTCAAACGGTAAGGCGCAGAAGCACGAGCGTTTCCCCGGTTTGCCGTCGAATGCAGTCTTTTGCCGTGCCGTTGCAGGGCGGGGGTACAATTTGGTTCCCGGGTTCGTAACGGCTGCGGACCATCCAGGAGAGCGCGATGGGCGAACCATCCCTTGGAGCACCACAATCCGCGAGTGAAGACCGGCTGGATTCGTGGAAGGAGATTGCGGTCTACCTCAAACGCGACGTAACGACAGTTCAGCGCTGGGAGAAGCGGGAGGAGATGCCGGTCCACCGTCACCTGCATGACAGGATTGGCTCGGTGTACGCGTCGCGGGCAGACCTGGATGCGTGGATGCGTAGCAGGAATCTTCGGATAGGACAGGAAAATGCGGACGAGATTCCGTTGCCGGACCTTCCCGCACAGGCGCGAAGGAAGGAGGCGTTGCTTCCGAGATGGAGGTTTGTTTTGCCGCTGGCGGTGGCGGGTGCGGTGGCGATTGGCGCGGTCCTGTGGCTACGCAGCACTGAGCGCTTCTGGCGAAACCCTTTAGCAGATGCGCGATTTCAGACGGTCACGGAATTCGACGGATTGGCGCAGGCCGCTGCGGTGTCTCGTGACGGCCATCTCGTAGCCTTTCTGTCGGACCGGGACGGATCCAAAGACGTATGGGTTACACAGGTCGGATCTGGTGAGTTCCACAATCTGACCCGGGGGACTGTTCCCGAGCTGGCTAATCCGTCGATCCGAACTTTGGGGTTCTCGCCTGATGGATCTCTGGTCACGTTCTGGGTCCGAAGGCAAGACGGGGCGAACGGCGGCGACATCAGCGTATGGGCAGTGCCTACACTTGGCGGCGAGCCGAGGCTCTACCTAGAAGGGGTGGCCGAATTTGACTGGACGCGCGACGGCTCACGACTCGCGTACCATACGCCTGGACCAGGAGACCCGCTGTTCGTATCAGACGGCAACGTGAGATCGGAGAGCAGGCCCATCTTCATTTCGCCTGCTGGGCTTCATGGTCACTTTCCGATTTGGGCGCCCGACATGGCGTTCCTCTATTTTGTTCAGGGTTCTCTGCCAGACAAGTTGGACATATGGCGCATTCGTCCGGTCGGCGGAACTCCCGAACGGATCACGTCGCACCATAGTCGAGTGACCTATCCAGTAATGTTGGACCAGCGCACTCTTATGTACCTGGCCAGCGATCCCGATGGTGCGGGTCCATGGCTGTACAGTATGGACGTCGAGCGCCGCATTCCTCACCGACTGACCCCTGGCCTCGACCGATACACGTCGTTGGCGGCCAGCGCCGATGGTCGGCGGCTGGTGGTTACACGCGCAACCGTCAATGGAACACTCTGGCGCTTGCGAATCCCTGATTCACCTGGAGAAGCATCGCAGGTCAAACAGATCTCAATGACGACGAGCACTGGGTCTTCTCCACGGCTGGGTCGAGATTATCTTCTGTATGTTTCTACGGCGGGCACTGCCGAGAGCATCTGGAAACTGGTGGCCAACGGGACCAGCACGGAGTTGTGGCGCGGCGAAGGCGCGCGGGTTTTTGGGGGCCCGGCAATCTCCCCCGATGAACGGTATATAGCCTTTTCAGTCCGGCAAAATGGGCGAACGCTCTTGTATGCTATGCAGGCGGACGGCATGAATGCGCGGGTCGTAACTGATTCGCTCGATCTACAGGGCGCGCTCGCATGGGCACCTGATGGCCAATCGATAACCTCGGCGGCCAACGATCACGGCGTTCCACACCTCTTCCGCGTGCCGATCAATGGCGGCGCTCCTACTTCCTTCATCGGGGAGTATTCGGTCGATCCGGCGTGGGCGCCTGATGGAAGCATTGTTGTCTACTCCGGACCCGACATCGGCACCACATTTTCTGTGAAAGCAGTCACGGCCGAGGCTGCGCCGCACCCGTTGCCGGCCCTCACTCTGACTCGGGGGGCCCGACATCTAGTCTTTCTTCGTGGGGGGCGACAGGCTCTCGTGATGCTGCGAGGAGAAATTCAGCATAAGGACCTCTGGCTCATGGATCTGGAGACTGGAGCCGAGCGGCAGTTGACCCACATCGCGCCCGAATTCGATATTCGCGATTTCGATATTTCCCCGGACGGTCGGGACGTGGTGATCGAACGAGTGCAGGAGCGCTCAAACGTGGTGTTGCTAGACCTCTCTCGACCATAATTCGGTTTCCAACGCAGAGGTCGCCGCGCTCCGGATATCGGGCAGCCGAGCCTTCAAAGACGAGGAACGGTCTCGATCCGACTGATGGTTATGCCCTTTGGCAAGGATTATTACTGAAAGCCGTAAAGCCCCGAGTAGTGGCGCCTATGACCGAAGGAAAGGAAAAACATGATCGTCCGAAGCTTGCTGGTCTTTGCTTTGATTTCCGCAATATGTGGTGCGGCACAAGAGGCGCCGAAAGCCGGTAAAGCCGAAGAGGAAATTCGCGCTCTCGAAACACTCCGGCTAAAGTCCCCCACCAAAACAGAGATGTGGTCCGACAATGTGGCCAAAGACGCACTCTTCCACCTGGGAAACGGTACTGTGGCGAGCAAGCAGGACTTGCTTGCACACATGCGTCAGCAGGTCATGGAGGATTCGTTGGAAATGTCGGACACGAAGTTCAGCCAGATCGGCGACGCGGCCATCTTTTCCTATGTGTTCAGGCGGACCTCCCATGACGATGCCGGCGCAGTTGCTCACCAGCACATTCGACGAACATTGGTCTACCAGCGCACCGGATCTGGCTGGCAGATGATCGCCTCCGCCGTTGCAACCATTCCTTTCGCCGACTTGGAATCGAGGCTCGTCGATCCGAAGATTCTCGACACCTACATAGGCGTCTGGACTGCTAAGGGCGCCCCCTCGACGATCACCCTTACCCGGGAAGGCGGCAAACTCATGGCGCAGGAATCGAATGAAACTGAGAAGACCGAATTCCTGGCAGTGTCCGACAGTACGTTCGTGATTCGGGGAGATTCCGCACTAATCACATTCGAGAAAGGATCGGATGGCAAGGTACCCCAGATGCTATTTCGCGACATCGGTGGATCTGTTCAGGTGTATGACAGATCGACGACTGACGGACAACATCGATGACGAAGGGGCGCTTCCGGACTACATGGAATTAACTGCCATAGGGGGAGAAAACAGTATCTGTTCTTGTGGGCGGTCTTCTGAAATTAAGGAACGGGGGCAAATTGAATATCCCAGAGATTGAGGAATTTGGAGTGACGAGATAGCACACGGTGGAGGCATTCAGGGGTAAGAATCCGCATCAGACGTGAGAAGGGCCAGAGTCGAGATAAGCGCAAACATAGCAAAGGAACTGCAAGTTGATTCCCACGTTGGAATGCATCCTAGACCGGGCCTTGGCAGAGAAGATTGTTGAGCGGGCCGTGGAGGTCGTCGCTCACGACGGAATTCTCTTCCGCCAAGGGGAATCGGGGGATTGCCTTTACTTCGTGAAGTGGGGTGAAGTCTCTTTAACTATGCTGGTAGGCAACAAAGAAATTCGAATTCGAGCGTGTAAGGGTTCGCTTCTTGGTCTTCCTGTTGTCTTTGGAAATCTGCCGTACACAATGACAGCCAAAGCAACTTGGGATGCAGAGATTTTCAAGGTTAGTTCCGATGCATTAACAGAACTCCTGAATAGAGAGCCGCGAATGAAGGAGACTGTCTTGCAGATATTGGCGGGAGAGGTCAGGGCAATTCGTCAGGCGTTCTCACGGTTGATATAGGGCAGAGGTCAAAAATGGTTTCGATTGGTGAATCAGTTTTTATGAACGGGACTTTAAAGGGACATTTCATTAGCTCGCTAGCCGCGTTGCACCCGAAGACTGGTTCGCTCTGGCTGGCAATAGTGTCGGACGAACCAATGAGCACGGGCCTTCCAGGAATCAAGCAAAATCATTGACATCGGGGACTCCTGAACTTGCGATCATTTGTGGGCGCATCCTGACCCAAATTGTTCGGCAGATGGCGCTTCCGTTGGTCGTAAAGCATGCACGGATTGGGAGCTGCTTCGTCTCTCCGTCCCAATATGGATTGGCATTGTACCAGCGCTGCACGACCTTGGGGTCCGCCGTCGTGAGAAAGACCCCGGTACCTTCCTTTACGCACTGGGCGCATTCTGCCCGTTTGTCCAACTGATTCGCGATCTCTATTCGAAGCAATGTGATGGTTGGGTCGGAGAGCGTGAAGCGCAAATGCAGGGGAGCGCTCGTCCTGTCCTGCCCAGCCACAATCATCGACATCCGGCCAGCTAGAACTGGAGGGATTCCTTGTTCTGCCTGGGTGGGGCCGCAGCTGGCTTCGGGCCAAGCCGTGCTGGCGGATGTAATGCCGATCATCTTGACTGCAGGACGTAGTGAAGGTCTGGGTGAAGCCGCCCACGACGCAACCCTGGGGAACTCGGTCCATTTACTTCCGCGACCCGGACGGGAACCTCATCGACTTCTATTCTCGGCCGGCTTCGAAGTAACCCCCACCCAATTTCCGCCCTGGCGACCCGTTCGCCTGACATGGCAAGGGCGGACGCGTGAGAAGCGCCCGGCCCGAATGCCCGTCTGGGCTACTTCATTGCCACTTCAACCGTCGCGTCGGTCGAATCATTGCGCGCAACCTGGCGTTCCCGCTTCGGCTGAGCGAGCAGTTTGCTGTGTGTGCTCGATCCGGCAAACTGGACCTCGGTGAGAATGTGGCGGCCGCCGCTAAGTTGGAAGCTCAACCGGCCCTGTGTCTCGATGGCATCTCCACCCTCATGACGGACCAGGAGGATCGCCTGCGCCTTCCCGCTGTTTTCATTGATCAAGGTTAAAGTCGTGTCGGAGGAAAGCAACTTATAGTAGCCCGCCGGTACGTAAGTGTGGTTGGCCACGAACCCAAACGGCACACTCACGTGAGCGGAGTTCTGGGCCGAGGCATACACTGCAGCCAGAGGCAGCAGCGCAACGGTTGCGGTCAGAATCATGTTCTTGAATGATGCGAATTGACGTGTCATGGGAGAACCTCCGGGTAAATTTGGCTGCCGGCTGTGCTCGTTCCGGCCTGCCATGCTCTCCAAGTTGCGCCCTCTCCTCAAATTCCTCAATGCACTCGAGGTAATTCCCATCTCGATTCTATGTAGTCGCGCAAGTCGCTCTATCTCAGAGAATTAACCCAGACTATGCTCGAAAGATTTCTGCCGCTCAACGGAACCCGCGTGCTAGACTCCGCCCAAGGGCACCTTGGTCGGGGTGATCGCTCTGACAATCCAACAAAATACCGCCCAGGTCTGGCGTTTCGGTGTCTTTGAAGTCGACGCTCGTAATATCGAGCTGCGGCGCAACGGCGTTCCCGTGCGTATCCGCGAGCAATCCTTCCGGGTGCTTGTCTATCTCCTCGAGCATGCCGGCCAGCTTGTCAGCCGCGAAGACCTCCGCGGTGTCCTCTGGCCCGCCGACACCTTCGTCGACTTCGACCACAGCCTCAATACCGCCATGATGAAACTGCGCGACGCCCTGGGCGATGTCGCCGACTCCCCCGTGTACATCGAGACGATTCCCAAACGCGGCTACCGCTTCATCGCTCCCATAACCCAACCGGCCGAACCCGGAACCCAAAGCGTCTCGCCTTCATCGGTCGCTGTGGATAGCACCCCACCCATCCCAATGCCGGCGACCCCGCCTGCCGCCCGGCCTTCACCGCTCCGCCATCCGATCATGCTCGCACTCGGTCTGCTTCTAGCGGTCAGCATCGCTGTGATCGCCTTTCTTCTCGTTCATCGCCCTGGCAGTCAGTCTCTCTCCAACGCGGAGCGTAAACTCCTCCGCACCGTCCCCGTCACCTCCGCAGCGGGCGATGCCATATCTCCTGTCTTCTCCCCCGATGGACGCGAAATCGCCTTTGTCTGGGATGGCAGCGATCGCAAAGGCTACGACCTCTACGTCCAACTGATCGGCGCCGACCTGCCACTTCGCCTTACCTATCACCAGCGTGGACTCATCGGTCCCGCTGCATGGTCACCCGATGGACGCGAAATCGCTTTTCAGCGTTGCGATGGAAAAAACGATGGTGTCTTCGCTGTTCCCGCGCTCGGCGGCGAGGAGCGTCAACTCACCACGACCACCTGCTACTACACGACTCCGAACCCGCTCGCATGGATTGCCGATGGAAACGACATCCTGATGGTCGATCACTGCACGCCCGACGGCCGCTTTGGCGTTGTCGATCTCACCCTCGCCACTGGCCAGAAGCGATGTGTCACCGACGCTCCGGACGACAAGGACGATGATACCGGCTACGGTTTCGCGCTCTCCCCAGACGGCTCGACTATCGCCTTTGGAAGAATGACCGAAGCGCTTTGCTGCGACATCTATAGAGTTCCCATCAACGGTGGTCCGATGAAGCGAATCACCTCGGACGGTCATACCGGCTGCAATACTCTCAGCGAATTCGGCTGCAGCGGCATCATGTGGACGCCCAATGGCCAGTCCATCATTTATGTGACCGCTCGAAGCTCTCTTCCCGCGCTCTTTCGAACCTCTGTCAACGGCGGCGCGAGCGAACCCGAAACCACTTACCCGGCAATCGGCAGTTTCACGCACGATGGCACGCGCTTCGTTTACTCTCAACACACCAGTTCCGACTCTCCGGCTGTCTGGCGCGCCGACTTTGCCATCGCCGGGGGCACCCTCATTAAAAAAGGCAAAATCATCTCATCGCAATTCCCGGAAATGGATGCGCAGCCGTCTCCAGACGGCACGAGCATCGTCTGGATGTCCATGCGCACAGGCGCCGAAGAGATATTCGCCAGCGATTCCGCTGGGCACGATCAAAAACAACTCACCCATCTTGACCGCTACTCAGGAACTCCTCGTTGGTCTCCCGACGGCAAATGGATAGCCTTCGACAGCTATATCCCTAGCAAACGAGTCGAGATCTTTCTAGTGGAACCAGACGGGAGAAATCTCCACTCCGTGATTGCCGCACCCTTCGATTGCGCTGTTCCCAGTTGGTCCCGCGATGGCAAATCCATCTACTACTCCGGAAATCGGGGCGGAGTACGGCAGGTGTGGAAGCACAACCTTGATACCGGAACCGATGTTCAGCTAACGAAACACGGTGGATTCGACCCGATCGAATCCACCGACGGAAAAACCCTCTACTACACGCGGTTTTACGAAGCAGGTATTTGGAAGATGCCTGCCGGCGGTGGCCCCGAAACTCAAATCGTCCGCGATCGCCCGCAACTCGGCTTTTGGGGACACTACGCCGTCACCGCCACTGGCCTCTACGTACTCGACTACGACGCCGAACCGCACCCCACCATCGACTTCTACAATTTCGCAACCGGCAAAATCTCACCCGTGCTCACTTTCGACGAGCGGCCCGCGCGCCTGCAGCCCAGCCTAAGCGCCACCGCCGACGGCAAGACCCTCTACTTCACCCAGTACGACCGCCAAAGCGTAATCAAGATGATGGAGTTTGCGCCTTAGGCTGCTGATTTATGCCCACAGTCCGGCGCGTGACGCTCGGTTTGACACGGCTATACCCCGGATATGCGAGCGGGAGAAATCGTGCAAATTCCGGCTTGCTGCGAGCATCCGCGGCCACCAACCCAATCGCAGATTTGGCAGGTACAGCTGCGGTACACTCATCAGCTTTTCTCGCTTGCAGCGAACTACTCTAAACGAGGGTCGCTCAATTACTTAAACCTGCGCTCAATTACGCTCATTTTTCCTTTATTATCATAGGCTTACGGAGATAAGCGAGAACTCATAATCCCTAAACTACGCTCAATTACTGCTGATTACGGTCCATTATCCTCAACTTCGCTCGCTTTAGCAGCAGCAAACGGTAAGGGCCTATAGCTCAATCGGTTAGAGCAGAGCACTCATAATGCTTTGGTTCCAGGTTCGAGTCCCGGTAGGCCCACCAAATCGGCATTTCAACCCCTCCATCTATATAAGGATACGCAGGCGGTACAGCACCGAATCGCCCCGTGGCCATATTCAGTTCCCAGCCGGTCTTCGTTCTCATCTGGCAGACCATGCCATTGAGAATGCGAAATTGGGGTTCTGTCCGGATAGCCCACCATGCAGGAGCAACGCAATAGCTGATCGTCTCCTAAGGAATTAGCGCAGCGATCCGCTGGGCCGCGATCGTGGCGGCTCTTCTTGTCTTTGCTGGCTTTATCTTCACCTATTCCGGCAAAGGTTTATTCGGCGCGCCCGCGCTGCCTTTACTGCTACTTCTGCCGTTGTTTGGGGTCGTCGTGTTCCTCTATATATGTGGAAAGAATATCGAGGACAATTTGCCGTTGCGGAACTTCGGTAAGCAGAGTGACGCGCCAAAAGATCAACCTCGTCGCCACGGGAAAATCGAGCGCATGGTTCTTGGTGACGAAAGGCTCGATCTCAGTTTCCACCTGAGTTTTCACATACTCAGCATTCAGCGTCTCGAATCTAGCCTTGCGTTTTCTGATTCGCTCAGCGACAACATCCCAGGGTAGAGACTCAACCAGAGAACGCAAGTCTTTCTCATATTCCAACTGAAATGCTTCACCGTTGGATTGACCCGTCGCGATCCGTGCACGTAAGAACGAGAGGTCATTAAACATTCCCGTGGTCTTCATATCGGGCCTATCAAACAACCCGCGCATCCGCTCGCAGGTTTTCAAGGCCTCGGCGTCATCCCCAAACAGCATCTGCAAATCCACCTCGTCCGACAGAAGATGCAACAGAACAGCACGGTCCTGAATGTCGTAGTCGCGCAGGATAGATTCCAAATCGTGTCTTACTCGCCTCGCAAGGGCATTGAATGTCGGGGCGTCCGAAATGAGCAGAGCTTGCGCGGTGCCCGTCACGGAGTAAGAGAAACGTGGTAAGTCAGCCTCACTGTTGATCGCCTTTTTGTCGCCTGACTGTGCCCCAGCGGCTAGCGGAGCTCCGAGCAGAGTCACTACGATAACTCTAGTTGTGATGCCGACCCACAAGCTGAAGTCGCGGCTACTTGAGCTCCGATTCGCTGTCGAAGCCTCTACCCTTCGGCAATCCTCAAATTTCGAGGTATCGCCACAATTGCTACGACTGCGAAAAGCTGATGTCATCGTGCGTCCGAGCATTTGATCGCGATCTCCCAGCCAGACAGAGTATACAATTCGGATGGTTCCAGCGCCGGGGGCTCGTCACCCAGCGGCGCCGGTTCTGCCGCAAACAGCGCCAGATCGCGCCCAAGCAGCACCGCGCATCACTAGGGCAGACGGCTCCCCCAGCCTTCGCAAATGCAAAAGGCAGTCGACCTCGTGCGCTGCAAATTGCTTTTGGGATGTCCCCGTTTCACGTGATACGGCAACTTGCTAGAACACGGATCGAATTGAATAGCTCTGTGAGCGCTTTGGCCTGTTAACAACAATCGACAAATGACGCTGCGGATCCCTGCATACTAGCCGACCCCGAACTCGGACTCGAAGCGTCAATCTGCCTGGCGCCTAGACTCCCTACGGCAGACCTGCTTGCGAATTCTGGCATTACAATTCTATCGAAGCTGTTGTAGTTATCGCTATCGCTTTAGCGTAGGGAGTCCAATCTGAGCGCGGAGTTCGTCAAAGCGGGGGTCAGAATGAAGATTGTCCAAGCGCTCATCTACCGTGAGATACGTCAGTAGATAGGATCGCTCCTGATAAGCGCGATTGAGCCAGACGAAAGCTTCGTCTTTGTCTCCCAGGCCTGCATAGATGACGGCAAAATTGTACTACTACATGGCATCGCAATTTGCGGTGTCAGACCGGTGGTTCTCGCCCATTGCTTCCAACAGCATTCCCAATCGCATCGCGACGTTTACCGGGGGTACGACGCAGGGACTGGCCTATCCTCCCGGAAACGACAAGCTGCCCCAGCTCAGCATCAATAACATCTTCCAGGAACTGCAAAACGCGGGAGTGTCGTGGAAGATCTATTACACCGTGACCGACGGCGGATGCACCGGCGGCAGTGCATGCGGCACCGGCAATGGAAATCTCCCCGACACGACGTTCGAATCGCTCAGCTACTCCACCAACTTTGTCTACTCCAACCCCAGTCATGCGGCGTGCACCGGGACTACCAAGCCATCGTCTGTCTGGGGCGACACCTCCAATTACTACTGCGTCGATCCGAACCACATCGCGCCTCTCGCGCAGTACTACACCGATGTGAAAAACAACACGCTGCCGGCCTTTGCATTCATCGAGTCGGGTAGCGGACGCAACGACGAGCATCCCGGCTCGGGGCAGTCGATCCTAACGGGACAAGTCGAAGTAGCGAACATCGTCAACGCGCTGATGGTGAGTCCGTCATGGGGAAGCACAGCGTTCTTCTTCAGCTACGACGAGGGAGGCGGTCCTTACGATCACGTGCCGCCTGTGCCCGGGGCCTCCAACAAATTCACCGATTCTTCACTGGGCTCGATTCCGGACATCTCCACCATCGCTGTGAATGCCGACAGCTTCATCCCGTGCCGGTCAAGCACCGGTACTCCCACCCTGCACTGCGATTTGAATGCCAGTGACCCCGGCACCAAGAGTACCGACGCCCCTGCACAGCAAGGGTTTGCGGCCCAGCTTGGTTTCCGTCTCCCCAACATTGTCATCTCCCCGTTCACTCGCAAACATTACGTCTCCCACATCCCGATGGACCACACCGCGGTCATCAAGTTTGTGGAGAACCGGTTTATCGGGAGTTCCGCGCACCTGACCGCACGCGATGCGGCACAGCCCAACCTGCTGGACTTCTTCGACTTCAACGCCAAGCCATGGGCCACGCCGCCTACTCCGCCCGCCCCTGTAACTCCATCAAGCCTGGGCTATAATCCGTGCTCCCCGACGCTCATGGGCCCGTAAAGTGATAAGACTAGAATCGCCCCATAGTTGACGCGCCGGCCCAGTGGTGGTGAGAGCCAACAATATGCCGCAACGACTGCGATGACTCCAGGGCAAAGAAAGTGATTGCACGGCGCGGAATACTTACGGTCAGTCAGCGCTCGCACCCACACGAATCCTTCAATTCAAAAGGAAACGAGGCTCCAAACGCAGCTTCCTCTTTTGGGAATCTCGCCCTCAATGCGGCATCGCGCTGGTCGGGCCGATGGGCTTCGTAGTTTGCTTCGGCTTAGAATTGGCAAGGACCGCCTCTCCGTTTAAACATCAAGTGCACTGAGACGAAGAACCGCCACCGCTTGGACGAGAGGGCGATTCTCGGAACCAGGAATACCAACCCGCTAACGAGCGCTTAGTGGGTGATCGTTTTTGTGCCGCCAATCCCAGTATTCCTTTTGCTCAGCTTTATTGCGCTGCTTTAGGTAAACATGCTCCCGGTCAGTGTCGTGCTCCCATTGGTTGTAATACACAACCTCACCGTCAACCGGATGGTAGTCGTGATAATACGGATCGCAGTACCCGCGTGAATTGTGCAGCCAGTGGTAAATGGGGCGACAGATAAGGCTGCTGCAAACAAGCACAAGCCAATCTTTCTCATGAGCGTGGGGTCCGGCTGGCCCGTCATCGCGCACGTAGGTCCAGAGCCGTCCGGTCTTGGTCTTGCCGTTGCGCGGAGCCAGGACGTAGGCGATGGTGATGATCGCCTCGCGCGCGACGCTCGACGGGTTTGCCGGGTGTATGACTGGCCCTGGATCCGAAGGAGGCGCAAAGAGCTGCCATGTGAAGTTTGGTAATGGTGCGCGGGGCGCCGAGGCTCGTTTCGATCGACTCCTCGACGCGATCGACGGATTCGCTGTCTCTCGCGGAGCCGATGTCGAAGCAGGTGTGAATCTGGCGCGCAGAAACGCCTAAGGCCACAGGCGCATCCCGTTTAGGAAAGATCACTACCACATTTGCGGCTGTTCTTCCGTTTCCGCCCGCGTTGCAGTTGCGAGGCCTTCACCAGAGCTCGAATGAGGCTTCCTTAACGGCGAATGGAAACAAAAACTTCAGGCGCTTCTCATTTTGAAGCGCGATCCAGCTGCCAGACCTAAATCTTCTGCATCCAACCCTTTCGTCTGACTTAAGCGAGTCTACCTTCTTCTCATTTCCAAGAAAGTGCTGGCTTGTTATCTCAAACGGGGGTTCTTCACATGCACAGATTTCTCACAAACAACGCTGTACTCCTCCTGACCGGATTTTCCTTGGTTCTGTCCGCGCCCGCCCAATACAAGGTCATGGCTAACTTTCCCGGCGACCCGGGGCTACCGCTCGGCTCTCCTGTCATCGCTCAGAGCCGCGGCGGTTCGCTCGTTACCACGTCACTCGGGTCGACCGCTGAGCGGGACGGGCAGGCCTTCAAAATGTCCACGTCGGGAGTCCTCACCGACCTTCACGAATTTGTCACCAATGATGGCGAAGTCGTTGGTGGTGGACTCACGCTCGGCCGGGACGGCCTCTTCTACGGCAGCGCCTTGTTCAACGGTCCCAACAATGGCGGAACAGTCTTCCAGATGACCCCCGATGGAAATGTCACAGTCCTGCACAGCTTCAGTGAGCCAGGCGGAAATCCTGAAGCTTCGCCGGTGCAAAGCCTGTATGGCGATTTCTACGGAACCACCTACGGAAATGACAACGATCCCAACTCCGACCCGGGCACTATCTACAAGATCGACAGCGCCGGCAATTTCACCCTTCTTCACACGCTCAGCGATTACACTGAAGGCGCCAATCCATCCGCACCCCTTGTCCAGGATGGGTCGAATTTCTGGTTCTACGGCGTTACCGAGCACGGCGGACCAAACAGCGTGGGATCCATCTTCCGCGTCGATTCCAAAGGCGATTTCCAGGTTCTCCATCTCTTCAACTACGGCGACGGGGGATATCCCGAATCCCTGATCCAGGCCAGCGATGGGAATTTCTACGGCTCGACTTATCTCGGAGGTCAGCATGACCAGGGCGTCGTCTTCAAGATGGACACCTTCACCCACAAGGTCACCGTCCTCCACCACTTCACCGGCGGAAGCGACGGCGGTGGCGCGAGCGTTGGCTTCCTGCAGGCCACCGACGGATACTTGTATGGCCTTACCGAGAACAGCGGCGGTGGCGTTGAAGGCGGCACTTTGTTCCGCATCAGCACTTCCGGCAGCGATTTCAAGGTGCTTCACACCTTTTCGAAATCAACTGGCTATATCCCAAATTCCCTCATGCAAGACACAAACGGGTTCCTTTACGGGGAAACCTGCTACGGCGGTAACAGCGACCATGGTGTCTTCTTCCGCTACGATCTCGGACTTCCCGAGTTCGTTTCCTTCCTCGGCACCTACGGCAGAGTAGGCATGACGGTGGAACTTCTGGGGCAAAACTTCTCCAACGACAGCGAGGTCGCCTTCAATGGTGTTTCCGCCCAGGTCGCCGAAGTTGAGCCTAACTTCATGAAGGTCGTCGTGCCCGCAGGAGCTACCACTGGTTGGATCACCGTGACGACCGCGAAAGGAACGGTAAAGAGCAACAAGGAATTCATAGTCCGGCCTTGATCGGAAGCCAAATCCCAGCGAAAGATGTGAGTTGCTCGGCAGAGTGCCGTGGCACGCCACATTTAGCCAGGGATGTAGTGGAAGCGTGCGCGGCCAACATCAGTCCTAGTAAATTGGGTTCCCTCCGAACGTCGACTACGGGAAGCTCGAAGGACGTACTCGTCGACAGGATGCGGCGTGTCCTCTGCCGGCCTCCGCCTTGGTTTTGGCCTCATCACGGGAGAAGGATGTGACCACGAGGCTTCGCTCGCTCTTCGGGTCCAGCGCAAAGAGAACACCGATCGCTTTCGGATCGCCTTGGACGTAGGCACTATCTCCTCCGAGGGGAGATGTTGACCTGCTCCCCAAATTCCGCACACCTCTGACTACGAAATTGTATGTTTGAGGAGGAGCGGAGATGTCGAGGAGCAAGCACACGGAAGCGCAGATGATCGCGGCGGTCAAGCAGCTGGAGGCCGGTCGCAAGGCAGAGGATGTAGCCCGCGAGGTTGGGGTGAGCACGCACACGATTTACGCCTGGAAGTCGAAGTACGGCGGCATGGATGTGAGCGAGGCTCAGGAAGCCAAGCGGCTGCGGGATGAAAATGGCCGCCTGCGCAAGCTGGTCGCCGATCTGAGTCTGGACAAGGAAGCCCTGCAGTCGGTGATTGAAAAAAACGGATGGAGCTCGCAGCGATGAAGGCATCTGTGGAGCACATCCGTCAGAAGTTCGCCTTCACCGAGCGTCGGGCCTGCCGCTTGTTGCTGGTTCCGATTTCGAGTTATCGCTACACGCCGCGCCAGTGCGACGACGGTTTACGCGAGCGTCTGGTTGCGTTGGCACGGGAGAAGCCACGCTTCGGTTATCGACGCTTGCATGTTTTACTCGAGCGTCACGGCGAAGCGGTAAACCACAAGCGCGTCCATCGAGTGTATCGGGAAGCCGGGCTGGCGCTGCGCCGCAAGAAGCGGAAGCACAGCGTGCGCGTGAGCACGCCACTAGGCGTATACATGGCCGCCAATCAGGAGTGGGCGCTGGACTTCGTGCACGACGTGCTGGCCTCGGGCCGATCGATCCGTCTACTGAACGTGATTGATGCCTATACACGCGAGAGCCTGGCCATGGAAGTGGACACCAGCTTCGCCGGCCTTCGCGTCACCCGCGTGCTTAACGAGATCATCGCCGAACGCGGACAGCCACAGTCGATTCGCTGCGATAACGGCCCGGAGCTGACCAGTCGGCACTTCCTTGCCTGGGCACTGGATCAGAAGATCGACCTGGTTCACATCCAGCCGGGCAAGCCTACGCAGAACGCACACGTGGAGAGTTTCAATAGCAGGCTGCGCGAGGAGTGCCTGCGCATCAACTGGTTCCAGAACCTGTTCGAAGCAAGACGCATCATCGCTGCATGGCGCCGGGATTACAACGAGCAACGGCCTCACAGCAGCCTGAACTATCTGACGCCGGCTGAGTTCGCTCGAAGAGCAGGCGGTGGAAAAGACGCGGACTCCGTCCGCTTGAAAAACGATACGGCCTTTTTTCACTTTCCCACCGCCACGACTGCGGCTGGTTAGGCAGTATTATCGGTGTGCGGAAAATGGGGGCAGGTCAGTTCCTCAACCACGTATCCGCCAGTCGTACCGTCCGAAAACGTCACGACCAGCCCGTCTTTACCATCCAACTCAACTGCCAGTATTTCAATCTCACCGTTCATGCGGAGACAATTGCACGTAGAGAATATGTCTAGCTGTCC
The DNA here is from genome assembly GCA_963838295.1 of uncultured Acidobacteriaceae bacterium. Taxonomy (GTDB): domain Bacteria; phylum Acidobacteriota; class Terriglobia; order Terriglobales; family Acidobacteriaceae; genus Telmatobacter. Next base: position 82,025 of record CAWIQS010000011.1, on the reverse strand, counting down.
AATATTGCTCACATGCGCATGAAGTCGGTGAAGGACTAGAATTCCTGTATGACGGTGCAGGTGAGCAACCGTTCCATCATTGCCGATTTCATCAAGAGCCAGCGCGGGGCGTCCTTGTGTGACGCTTGCATCCTAACAAGATTCCGTCTGACGAACTATTCAATAGCGAACGAGTCCGTCCGACAACTGGCAAAGGGCGGAATCGTGAACGGGTTCTTGCGTGCGAGGGGCAGGTGCGCCGGATGCGGAAAGACTCGCCTTGTGATTCACCACCGAAATCTAGGATCCCGCTAGGCGCGATGCTGCCACTGGGCACAGGACTAGAATCCCTATATGCTACCGCGTGCTCCAGAACTGCAATTGAGCTATGACGAGAACAGCACTCCCGTTTCGGCGAAGTGTTCTCTTTGTGGTGAGAAAATGCCGCAAAGCGACCCACGCATCAGAAACAGAGTTGAAAATGTTGAGTGGCTCGCGGCTCAATTCCGTCTGCATGTGGCGCGAATCCATTTGGAAGCTTGGGCTGGCAAATCTCGTGTCCAGTAGCAGGATGAGGAACCGTGCCAACGAACCTTTACTCCGAACGTTCTGCTTTTCACTACAATGTTCACTTCAGAAACGCGAGCATTGAGACGCGCATCATAGCACGCGCTATATGCGGCCTGCGATCAGAGGACATCAGTTGGATTTGGATTGTCGAACTTCGGCGTCGGGCGACTCGTGATGAGATCCATAATCTTTGCAAGCTCGTTTACGAGATTTAGGCGGACTTCTTCACGTCGTTGCTTGGTCCTTTTCTGCGTTCTCCACACACATGTCGTACACAGACCTCCCGATGCCCTCGCGAAGAAATGTTTACCACAAAATACCGTTCGAAGGTCTATGTGGTGTATCCGACATCATTTTATTAAAGCTTTGGGTGTTGGGGAGTGCCTATGACGTTCACTCGCGAAGAGATCGAGCTCTCTCAAGAGTCTTCGTTGGCACAAGATAATCCTGCGTATCCGTGCGGAACCACTATGGCTTTAACGCGATGGTAACCATTTTACACACTTTGGGTAATCATCTCGGTGGTTACTCTCGCTTACATTGGCAACATGGAGCCGGATGAAGCACCCAGCGGAGATATTCTAGACGGACCTGTTCAGCCGGGTACGATCCGCGTTGTTCTTGCGGACTCTCAGGCTATTTACCGTATCGGAATTCGCAAGATTCTCGGACTCGAAGACGATATTCGAGTGGTTGCGCAGGCAGACTCGCTGGAGAATCTCCGCCTTGCGATTGAGCAGCATCCTACCGATGTTGCCCTTGTCGGGGCTGAGCTTTTCACTGGCACTTTCAACTCAATCCCGGAACTCCTTCGCATCGCGCCCGACATCAAGCTCATCGTACAGACCTTATCCACTGACGAGGACCAGACAGTGGAACTCTATCGTCGCGGCATTCGCGGCATCATCTCTCGGTCTATCTCTCCCGATCTGCTGGTACGCTGCGTGCGGCGCATCGCTAGCGGAGAGACCTGGATCGACAACTACGCGGTGAAATGGCTTCTCGAAGCCTACCGTGGCCAGGCAACTGCCCTCGCCAGTCAGCGCACGCAGCCGCGTCTCTCCCCCAAAGAGACGGCGATCATCACTTGCATCACGAAGGGCATGCGCAACAAGGAAATTGCATGGCAGCTGGGAACTAGCGAACAGGTCATAAAGAACTATCTGCGCAAAATCTACGACAAGCTCGGCATCGCAGATCGCCTTGAACTGGCCCTGTACGCTCTGCACAACAAGATCATCAAGGCAGATGCAGATGAGGTTGCCGTAGTCCAGAGGTTGCTCGCCAAACCCCGCGACTAGCCGAAGTCCTTGACCGCCTCGACCCTATTGACCACGGGCCTGCATCGATCGGAAATCCTAATTTGAGCTAAGTGCATGTCTTTGGCATGCTCACGGCTGCTAGTATCCAGGTTGCAATCGGTGCCATCTATGATGAGCAATGGACCTTGCGCGACCCTTATCACTCTCCCTGGCAGCACCTCGATCCTACTGGAACCCTATGGCTACAGCGAGCATGACCCCGTATTCGGTGAAATCTAGAGCCTTCTCGGACGCGCCATCGCTGGCTCGAAGCCCCAGCGCTAGATCCCGACGAATGGCAGATTCTCCTCGACGGCTCCAGCCCCCAGTGACGACTTCCAATCCTGCGCCCAGGACTCCCCGTGAACTTTTACAGGAACTCAGTACTTACCTTCACCATTTCGATCGGACCGGCGACCTCGGCGAGAGTGACACCGTTGCAGAGATCAAAAGACGTCTTCGCGCCAGAATTCTCGAGGTCGAGACCGAGCTAGCGCGCTGGAAGACCGCCAACCCGGATTTACTTGATAGGTGTAGCGAAATCCGAAATTGATCGGTATATTCGGACGCATCCAGCATAGGAGAATGGAACGGCTAATCGGCTGCCTGTTCTCTATCGGGCCACGTTATGGCCACTGGAGGGGGCCCAGTGGAGCAGGAATTGTTGAACATCATGTCGCAATTGGCGAACTCGGGCATTCGTATAGATGTTCTTCAGCCAAATTCTCCTACTGAAGTATTCGTTGCCGAGCTCCCGAACGGAAAACAGTATCTGTTCTTGAGAGCCGGTCTACTGAACTTAAGGGATGAAGGCAAAATGAACATTCCAGGGATTGAGGAATTTGGTGTGAAGAGATAGCGCATGATGTCGGGGGTTTTCTGTTTCGGGGGAGGCAGGGTGACTCCGGCGAATGGGACACACGTGAACGCCTCAAGGAGAAAGCGATAATTATCCAGCAATTCCGCCGCCCGGAATCCGCGAGGCCAACCCGGTTTCAGCTTGACGCCCGCTTTGTCCAAAACCTGAATCGTCTTCTCCAATGGGAGGAGCAATGGGGTCGTCGAAAACATAACCAACGCGAAACTCTTTTATGCTTTTTGCGCGGGGCGCAGGCAACTCCCATTTCCACGCCTTTGCAACCCAACCTTCCGGGCCGCCAAGTACTTTCACGGTCGCAAGCAGATCGGCGGCGCTTCTTGCTAAAGGACCTGGTACCGCCAGCAGAGTTGAGAAATCGGGAACACCGTAGACTCCACCTGGCAGTTGGCCCTGAAGGCTCACCAAATCGAGGGTTGGCTTGTGCCCGCAGATTCCACAGAAGTGCGCAGGAATACGAATCGAACCTCCGATATCGCTGCCGACGCTCAAATAACCAAGCTCTGCGGCCAGTGCCGCTGCGGAACCTCCGGAGGAGCCGGCTGGGGTTCTTTTCGATTGGTAGTCACATGGATTACAAAGCGCTCAGGTGAAGGCCGGAGCCTGGGCAGAGGTGATCCGCGGCGCGTTCCTCGATTCGTGATCTAGGTGAGACCGACATATAGAGGGTGCACCAGAAGGTGCATTGGTACCCGGAAGAGCGCGTGAAACCAAGGCCTAGTGCAGCTTCGCATACTCTGTTTGGGCTTGCTTCAGGATGGGGATGTCAGAATCCGAGCTTTTCCAGAGGACGAAAAACTCTTGGTATTGTTCCCTTGCTCTTTTCATGTCTCCCGTCAACAAATAGGAGCGAGCGAGTTGAAGTCGCGCCATCGTCGCTAGCGGGCAATTCACCGCTACCCCGGAGTGGTCCAGATACTTTTGAAACTCTTTCGCCGCCTCCTTGCCCTGATGCAACAACAAGTAGGCCTGGCCACGGACATATACGGGATAGAGCGAGCCGCCGACCTCGAATTGAGGAAGGGGAGAGCCAAGTTCGTACTCCGGTGTTGTTTGAAGGAGCTCCAGGGCCCTCGCCGGGTTTCCGCGTTCAATCTCAATTGAAGCGTAGATGGTGGGCAGCCAATAGTGATTAATGACGGTGTTGAGCGGGAAGCGTGCGGCCAAGTCGTCCGCCATGCGCTTTGCCTTGGCGGTGTCTCCGATACGCGCCAGCGCTAAAGCCGAGAGAATGCTCACATCGCGTGTGGAGGCAGTAGTGAGCGCAGAAGCGGTCTCCTGCCGGGAGAGCGCGACATTGTTAAACTCTGCGTCGCGCAAGGCGACATCCATCTGCCACGTTGCCGCCGTTTCCGGTGAATCGTCGCGCAGCGCAGAGCCGATCGCGCGCTTGGAGAGGTCCCGTGACGCCGCGAGACGCCCGTGGAACGCTTCTGTATCAGAAGCAAACGAAAGAAGTACATCCTCGCCGGGCTTGTCGGCGGCATCGGCGATTTGTTGCTGCATCCCGGAAGCGTCGTTTTCGAGAAAGGCTACGCCATAACGGTTCCCATGCAGGAAGGGATTGTTAACCTTGTGGGCGACCGCTTGATCGTACTTTTCTTTCGCCTTATCGAGACGCTGTGAGGCTGCATACAGGCTTACAAGGTTGGTGTAGGCGGCGGCGCTGCCCGGGTTTAGCCGGAGATCTTCAAGACTGGCTTCGATACCCTTTTCGTATTGTCCCAAATAGGTGTAATCGACGCCCAGGTTGCCGAACGGCTCACTGCTGCGCGGGTAGGTTTGGGCCCACAAGGTATAGGTTTGAATCGCCTTCTCGAGCTCTCCCGTGACCAAAAGGTAGTAGGTGGCCGACAGGCGGAATCGTTCACGCTCGCTTACTCTGTCGCGCAAGTCATAAGCCTTTTTCAAGTTTTCGCTGGCTCGACCGGGCTCTCGGAGATTGGAGTATGAAATTCCCAAGGCCGCATAGGCTGCAGCGAAATTCGGATCGAGTTCGATGGCGTGGTTGAAAAATGGAATCGCGGCGGCACTCCCTTGCTCCTGCAGCGTCGTCCTGCCCACCGAAAGGGCCTTCAGAGCTTCGAGAGAAGGGGTGGTCGCTTGATCGAGGGGGATGTCAAACCGCTGGACCGTGCTCAGGGATTCGCCGAGCTTCTTGCGAAATCTGGTCGCCATTTCACCCAGCACTCGGAGAACGTGTTCCTTACTGTCCGCCGTCGCCTGCTCCTGAACCAGGGGATCACCGGTCTTGCAATTGACGGCGTTAAGCCCAACTACATATTGGCTCCCCAGACTCCCAATTGCTCCTGCGATATATGCTTTCGCGGCCGCGCGCTCACAGAGATCGCGCGCCACATCCGATGTCACTTTGGTTCCAGCCGGTTTCGCCATTAGCCGGAGAGTGGCGCGAGTTCTCGCGTCGGACAGGATATTCAGAAAGGGAGACTGACTCAGCTGCACCGAAATTGCCTGCTTCAAGGTGTCGTCGAAGACGGGATCGCCGGTTGAGTTGTTGAAGTCTGCCAAGACCAGTGTGTCCTGGTCAGTCAGTTTAGGGGAAAGACGCGAGCGCCAGTAAACTCCGGCAGCGGCGATTAAGGCACCTAGCAGACCGATGGCCGCGATCATCTTCCACGGGAAAGTACGTATTCGATTTGGAGGATCCGCCTGAGGTGCGTCCTGGCTCAACGGCTGAACCCGTTTCGCGCTGGATATCCGGCTGGGAGGAACCGCTTGCGATGCACGGCCTTCGTCGTTTGGGACAGCCGCGGCGGAGATCTGCGAAGAATCCATATCACGCTTAAGGCAGCGCAGTTCGGCCTTCATGTCTGAAGCACTTTGATAGCGGAGGTTCCGGTCCTTCTCCAGCGCACGATTGATGAGACGTTCCAGTCCGTCGGGGACTTCAGGATTCAAACGCACGGGCGCTACCGTCGGCCGATTCAAGATCTTATCGAAGATGATGGCCGTGCTATCCCCACGGAACGGCAACTGACCGGTGGCCATCTCATACAGGACTGCTCCAAACGAAAACAAATCCGTCCTTGCGTCTAAATTCTGGGCTCGGGCCTGTTCCGGGGACATGTAGGCGACAGTGCCGAGGGCGGAGCCGGGACTGGTGAGGTGGTCCATGCTCAGGGCGGTCTCCTCGGCGGCTGTTTCCTCCGTTCGTATCACTTTGCCGCTGGCAGGGTTGATTTTTGCCAACCCGAAGTCGAGAACTTTGGCATGTCCACGCTTGGTTACAAAGATGTTTGCCGGCTTGATATCCCGATGAACAATACCTTCGGAGTGGGCTGCGTCGAGAGCGTCGGCAATCTCAATGCCCAACGACAACACTGTCTCCATCTCCAACGGTTTGCCGGCGATGAAGTGCTTGAGCGTCACGCCTTCGAGAAATTCCATGGCGATGAACGCCTTCTCGTCTCGTTTGCCGATTTCGTAGATCGTGCAGATGTTGGGATGATTCAGGGCAGATGCAGCTTGTGCCTCGCGTTCGAACCGCATCAGAGCTTGGGGGTCACTAGCAAGGTCATCCGGCAGGAATTTCAGAGCGGCAAAGCGGTGCAATGACATGTCTTCAGCTTTGTAAACTACGCCCATTCCTCCGCCACCCAATTTCTCGATGACGCGATAGTGCGAGATGGTCTGACCGATCACAAAGAGAGCCCTTCGGGTGGAATATTAGGAGTACGGAAGATCCTAGTCAACGCTTCTCGCCGCTAATCGCGGTCAGCTCACTTATTGCATAACGCGATTGCTCTTGGGTGGGCTCCGGATAGATGGCATGGAAACGACAGTCAGAAGCAGGTTGGGAAATCCCATGCCCCTGACTTCTCCGCCAGATCCTCAGCCAGCGCAATTCCCCGGAGTAGTTGACAGCCGACAGCGCCGCGATGCACTATGTTTTCCCTCCCCTTAAAACTGAGGCATAACCTTGCCAAATCTGCTCTTCGAGGAAAACAGCATGAAATGGTATCGCATCTGCGCATGCGCTCTCACGGCGTTTGTGACCTTCACTCTTCCCTGCATCGCTCAAGAGAACCCATGGAACGGATCGTGGAAGATAGACCGCTCCACTCTCAAATACGATGGTCCCACCGTCCTTATAGCCACAGACGCCAACGGCTACACGGTCACGCGCGGTGGCGAGGCCAGCCCCAGAGTAGTTTGCGATGGCAAGCCCAACGCGCCGGTCGACGGAACAACGACCACGTGCAGCAAGTCCGGCAGCGGCTATGAACTCGAGAACACTCGCGCCGGCAAGCCGGTCAGCAAGGTGAAAATCGAGATCTCCCCGGATGGCAAGAAAGCAACCCGAACCATTGAGGTCACGCCGCCGGATGACAGCCCGTACACCATCACCACTACATCCAAGCGGATTTCCGGTGGGCCGGGCCTATCCGGTACGTGGAAGGAAACGGACTTCACCGAGTCGCAGGACACCGGAGTGCTCGCCATCCAGGTCAACGGCGACAGTGTCGCTTTCAAGGAAACGGATAACGACAAGCCAATCACCTGCAAGCTCGATGGCACGCCGACAACCATCGCCGGAAGGCGGACGATGTCTGTGAAGCAGGACGGACCCCGTACCCTGAAGGTGACCTACCGCAATGATGGTAAGGTCGCCCGGGAAAACACCTTCGTGCTGAGTTCGAACGGCAAGAGCGTTAACGAAACAGACGTCACCCCAGCCCCCTCGCCATCAACGATGACAGTCACGTTTCACAAGTCGTAGCGCTGGTAATTGATCGCATTGCCTACGATACAGGTAGGTCGGTGCTTTGCGATCGTCTCAAGCACACCCTTGTTGTTCCCTGCCAGCAACTGGAGATCGAGGCGCACCCAAAGGAGATCCCGCAGCGCCGCGTGATCCTGAATGTCGTAATTGCTCAGAGTGGATTCGACATCGGCCTGCACCTTCGCCGCGAAAGCGCCAAACGTGGCGTCGTCTGACTGCAGCAATTCAGTCGCCGTGCCGCTGATTGCATATTCGGTTGTCGATAAGTGGTTTGGCCTGATATGGAGTGACCCTGTCAACCCTGCGGAGTCGATGGGTTTGTTTTTGTTGTTGTCGCTGTTTTTGCTTCTCCCCGAGGACAGAGCGAGCAGCAGCCTGGGCAGGTTTGAGCGACGATTGATCAGTCTGATATGCGCGGGTCGGAACCGCATAATCATGATCCGTCGGGAGCTGCCTCTGACTGTTATCGCGAGTCCGGTCGAGCCTGTCGCATAGGCCAAGCGAGGATTCTCCTTCGTGCTTGCTCCGGCTGCTGCTGGCTCTGTGCTCGAGTTGGATGGCGCGTTTCATCAAGGAACTGTTTTTGTTTTTCCCTTATTTGGAAAGCTTTTGCTTTTGTTCTTGTCAGGCTGCAGTTCGCTGGCTGACGGTCGTCTCTGCTCTGGTGCCAATAGCCCAGATGAATCCCAGTAGTTCACGAGCAACTGCAGTAATGATCTTTCCCTGGGGCTTGCCGGCTGCACCCAGCTTCATATAGCGCTTGTGCAGGCGGTGTTGAGCCTTCCATGCAATCTCCTTGACCTCTTCCGAAATGCTCTCCTGCCGTCTGCGCAACCCATACCAGATACCTGGTGGACGGCGATAGCTCCATGCTGCTTCGCCAACGATTCGTCGCAAGTGTGCGTTGCCGGTTTTAGTGATGCCTCCGCGTCTGATTCGCTTGCCACTGGAGTCTTCGCTGGGCACCGCGCCGCAATGCCCGAATTTTGCCCAAACGGTTGTATTCGGGGCGAGATCGGAGTCATTATTAGTTAGGCCTATCCCAGCAAACTGCTTCACTTCACCGCGAGGAATTGAAAACGTGACACTTGATCCTGGATGGCGGCAGACTGTGTGGGTGACCGCGGATCAATATTTGAATGGTGTTCTCGCGCGCGAACAGGTTGATACCGGTATTCTTTCGCCGGTTCGAACCGTTCAGACGACACTCATGCCGCTTCTCACCACCTGGGCCAATCGCTTTCTGATGACCGTTCACCCGAGTGGTTCGTTCATGAAAGGGACGGCAGTTCTAAGCGGGACCGATATCGATCTCTTCATATCCCTTTCTCATGACACGCCCGAGGCCCTTCAACAGATACATGAATCTCTGTTCAACAAACTTTCGGAGAGCGGCTATTCCCCGAAGCGTCAAAATGTTTCTCTCAACGTCAGGGTTGGCGGATATTCGGTCGATCTCGTGCCGGGAAAACGGCAGAACAATCTTTCGCTCGATCACAGCCTTTACAAGCACAAGACCGGTGGTTGGACAAAAACCAACGTCGCTACGCATATCTCAACTGTGATCGCCGGCGGCCGGCAGCAGGAGACGCGTTTGCTCAAATTGTGGCGCAACCAGAAGAACCTCGACTTTCCATCCTTCTACCTAGAACTTGCCGTCATCAAGGCTCTTCAGGGAAGCTTTCAGCCATCTATTGAGTCACGCGTGCAGGCTGTTTTTCGCTACATCCAGAACTCGATTGAAAACGCCCGTTTCGTTGACCCCGCTAATACCAACAATGTCATTTCAGATGATCTGACACAAACCGCAAAGAAGGCGTTGAGCCGTGCTGCGGGCGAGGCCCAAACGGCACCTTACTGGAAGGACATCATTCGATGAGCGATGTGAGCTGGTCACTTCCGGTGCTGATGCAGGGTCTGCACGATCGTGTTTCCGCCGATCTGAAAGCTGCCCGCGCCGGTATCGGGCATCCGGCGCCAAGGGCGACGGCAGCGAGAGGGTATGGCACAAGCTCTTCAAGACCTATCTCCCGATGCGCTACGCCGCCGACAAAGCGACGGTGATGGACAGCAAGGGGGCCTTCAGTCATGAAATCGATGTCGTGCTTTATGACCGCCAGTACACATTCCTGATATTTGAACTTGAGGGCGTGAAGGTCATACCGGCTGAGGCCGTCTATGCGGTGTTCGAGTCCAAGCAGGAAATCAATTTCCAGCATATTGAGTACGCCCAACGAAAAGCCGCTTCGGTTCGTGGACTCCACCGTACCAGTGCCGAGGTGATGACCATCGACGGCCCGAAGACGGCCAGGCTGCAGCCCATTCTGGCTGGCTTCCTGGCCTTTGAAAATGGCTGGAAATCCGATCCCGGCGAATTCATCGCGAAAGCCTTATCCAAGGATCAAGGCAATGGCCGACTCGATCTTGGGTGTATTGCGGCTTACGGAACCTTTGGCTGCGAAGACGCGAACTGCCAGACGACGGTGCAGCACGACAAGGCTGTCACGAGCTTCCTCCTCGACCTCGTCACGAAACTGCAAAAGATCGGAACGGTCTCGGCGATCGATATGACCGCCTATGCCAAATGGCTGCAGAGAGACTGAACGGCGCATTGACGAAAGCACCCGCTCATCAACTCGTCAACTAGTATCTGCCGAGCAGGGGCACTTTGGCCGTGGCCACGATCTTTCAATCATCTACAACAACAGAGGTTACCACCCTCGCATTTCGGGACCGGTGCCAAACGCAGTTCAGAATCTCGATTAACGCCAAATCTCTAGTGCCGTATCGACAGTGCTCCGCACGCGAAGTTCGCCCTTGGCGGTGCTGTTGTTGCGGAGCATTGTGGATACGGCGATTTGCGCTAAGCCGCTAGGGCGGTGGATGTATGGGGATTGGATGCCGCCTGCGGAGAGATGAGACGGTCGACCGGGCACGAGAGAATGCGCAGTTAGCCATGGCTGACCGCGTTGGCGCTGCCGCTATCGGCGTGGCCAGTCGGCTGGATGGCTGTGGTGAACTACGCTGATCCGATTCGAGGCATAGGGTAGCGAGGGCGGGGTGAGAGTCCGTCGCGGCGCGGAGTCGGGATGTCAAACAGGCCAGCATCGTCTTGATCAGGATGAGTCGAAGGCTGCGCAGTGAAGTGCGGAACTGTGGTTGCGCGGTTCAACAGCAGTAGAATGCGCGACGACGTGCAGGGTGCCGCATTTGCAATGGGGACAAGATCGATTGAGTGCAGACTTCTGCTGCTCGGATAGCAGCGCACCGAGATCCGCAGCGGGAGCGCAGAGATGGCGCCTGCAGAGAGCCAGCGCCTTGCGGCGGTTGCGGTTGGCAAGCAATCCGAAGTGACGGATCTTGACGAAGCCGGCGGGCAGGACATGGAGCAGGAAGCGGCGGATGAACTCGACCGCATCGAGCTTCATGACACTGCTGCGGTTGTTACGCCGGGAGTCCCGCCACCGAAAGCGCACCTGGCCGTTGTCGAGACTGAGGAGTCTACCGTTGGAGACGGCGACCCGGTGCGTGTAGCGGGCCAGGTACTTCAGCACATGCTCGGGTCCGCCGAACGGAGGCTTGGAGTAGACCACCCACTCTCGCCGGCGCAGGGCACCAAGCAGTGAGTGAAAGGCGTGTGGAGTTGAGAGTTCGGCCAGCTTGCCGGGGAAGCATAGTTCGCTGCGCCGGTAGCTCTGCTTGAGGAAGGCGAGCAGCTTGCCGCGGAACATGCGGCTGAGCACGCGCACCGGGAGGAAGAACCCGTGACGTCTGGTTGGGATCCAGCGGGAGTTATTAAAAGCCAGTCCGCCGGCGGGAACGAGGCAGTGCAGGTGTGGATGAAGTCTTAAGTTCTGCGACCAGGTGTGCAGCACGGCAAGCACACCGATGCGCGCACCAAGGTGGCGTGGATCGGCAGCGATCTTGAGCAGCGTCTCGGAAGCTGCCCGAAACAGCAGGGTGTAGAAGAGCCTCTGGTTGCGCAATGCGAGCGGCGCCAGTTGTTCGGGTACGGTGAAGACCACATGGGCGTAGGGCACCGGCAGCAGACTTCGAGCCTGCTTGAGGAGCCAGCGATCGCGTGCTGAAGACTGACACTTGGGACAGTGCCGATTGCGGCAGGAGTCGTACGCGACAGTCTCATAGCTGCAGCGATCGCATCGTTCGAGATGAGTGCAGCCGATATCGCGCAGCACCTTCCTCTGCTGGTCCGAGACAGCATGGCCCCAGTGCTGAAGGAACTGGTCCTGATGAGCGTGGAAGACATCGGCCACTTCGAGCCGATGTCCTGTCATGCAGTTCTGTTCCCTCCCTGAGCAGTGCGGATGTTCCGAATAGGCAGATCGTCGAGTGGGCTCGCCGTAGCGTGCAACCTGGCTTCGGAAACGTGCAGGTAGCGGGAGGTGGTCTCCAGATCACGGTGGCCGAGCAGAAGCTGGATGCTGCGCAGATCGGTGCCTGCATCGAGAAGATGTGAAGCGAAGGAGTGACGCAGCACATGCGGGCTGAGCGGTTTAGAGATGCCCAACTGCTTGCGCAACTCCGCACAGGCAATGCGGACCCCGCTTGCCACCATGGGCTGGTCGGGCCATCGTCCCGGAAAGAGCCAGTCCTTGGGCTTGCGCCAACGCCAATAAAGGCGCAACTCCAACAGCTTGGGAGACAGCATGACCTGGCGGGGAAACTTGCCCTTGCCCTCGCGGATGTTGATGATCATCCGCTTGCTGTCGATATCGCCGACCTTCAGGTCTAGTGCTTCCTGACAGCGAAGCCCGGCGCTGTAGTACAAGGCCAGCAGTGCACGGTGCTTGGTGTTCGTCGTTGCATCGAGCAGAGCGCAGACTTCTTCCCGGCTCAAGACCGTAGGCAGCTTGCGGCGCACCTTCGGCTTGATGATCTCCTGATCGAACCAGGTCTGCTTCAGCGTCCGCATGTAGAGAAACTTCAGCGCCGACCGGGCTCCCTGGATGGTTCCCCAGGCCAGCTTCCGTTCGTTGAGCAGATGCAGCAGAAACGTGCGAACGTGCTCTGGGCCTAGTTGATCGGGTGACTTGTGGAAGTATCTTGCGAACTCGGCAACCGCATGGGTGTAGTGGCGGATCGTACGTTGGGAGAAGTTGCGCAGCCGGAGATCTTCCTGCATGCGTTGGCGTAGATGTGTCATGGACACCTCCTTGGGTGTCCAACACTCTATCCAAGTGCCACAAAAGCATCCCCTGCCGCGCTAGCGGCTTAGTGCAAATCGCCAAGTGTCTGGCGTCAAGTACTTGTTCCGGTCGCATTGACTCGCCATTTTTGTTACCGAGCGGGGGGTCGTTGCCTCATTGAAAATGCTACCGAGGGCGACGGCACCTCGGAGGGCGAAAATGAGGAGACAGATCAAGCTGACTACGCGTCGGGATCTGACGTCTGTAATCAGCCAGCGCTATCGTGCGGCGGATCGAAGTGGAAAGAAGTTGATCCTGGATGAGTTCGTGAAGTTAACGAGTTATCACCGCAAGCACGCGATCCGGCTGTTGACCACAGAGGGATGTACTCATCAAGGGCGCCAGGTCGGACGCCGTACCTATCTGGAAGCGGTGAAGGAACCGCTGATCACTCTTTGGGAGGCGTCCGACCGGATTTGTGGTAAGCGGCTGAAGGCTTTGTTGCCATCGTTGATAGATGCCATGGAGCGGCATGGACATCTGCATCTGCAGGATGGTGTGAAGAAACAACTGTTGGCTATCAGTCCTGCTACCATCGATCGGCTGCTTCGGCCGATCAGAGAGCAGGCTTCAGGAGGACGCAAGAAGGAGTCTGCTCGACCAAGTCGGGTGAAGAAGTTGGTTCCAGTTCGGACCTTCGCGGATTGGGGCGATGTTGGCCCTGGCTTCATGGAAATGGATATGGTGGTTCATTGCGGAACGAAGTTGGTGGGAACGTTTGTGCATCCGCTGGTGCTGACAGACATAGCTTCTGGCTGGACCGAGTGTCTGGCGATTCCGGTTCGCGAGCAGACTCTCATTGTGGGAGCCATCACCGTTCTGCGACGGATTCTTCCATTTCCCCTCCTCGGACTTGATACAGACAACGACAGCGCATTTATGAACGACACGTTGTGGAACTATTGCCAGAAGGAGAGTATCGTCTTCACCCGCAGCCGCGCGTATCGTAAAAATGATCAGGCTTGGGTTGAGCAGAAGAACGGGGCGGTCGTTCGCAAGCTGATTGGTTATGGTCGATTGGAGGGACTAAGTGAAACGGCAGCATTGCGTCGACTCTACGAAGCTTCCCGACTCTACATCAACTTTTTCCAGCCATCCTTCAAGCTGAAGTCGAAGACGCGGGAAGGGGCGCGAGTCCATAAGAAGTATGAACTTCCGGAAACGCCCTGCCGCAGACTCCTCCTGCGGGATGATATTTCTTCCGAGATCAAAGAAGCACTGAAGTGGCAGATGGAACCGCTTGATCCAGTGTTGCTGTTGAAAAGCATTCGCGAAGCTCAGGATATGCTGATGGCTTTGAGCAAAGACAGAACTCCGGAAACGGCGGCGCCCGATGCTTCTACCTTTGTGAAAAGCTTGGCAACAGCGTGGCGCACAGGCGAAGTAAGGCCGACGCATCGCCAGGAAGCAAAACCGGGGCAACGTTGGAGAACGCGGCCTGATCCCTTTGCTGCAGTCTGGCCGGTGCTGCTTGGATGGCTGGAAGAAAAACCTGATATGGAGGCCAAAACAATGTTGAAGCGCTTGCAAGCCAGCGGCTTCGGCGAATTCCCCGACGGGCAATTACGTACCTTGCAGCGCCGAGTTCGAGTTTGGCGAAAACAAATCGTACAGCAACTGATCTACGGAGCGGAAATGCAATCCACACAGAGTTCGACGGGCGATTCATATCTGGTCTCGACAGAGCAGAACAATGTTGATGCCGCTGCGCGGCAGCTTGAAAGGCGAGTTTTTCAAGGCATGGGGAAATCTTTCCATCCGATGGGGACGTCGACGATTGGATCAACGCCCCCGCTCATCGTCTGGATGAGTCTCCAGTTGATTATTCCTCGGCGAGTTGGTCTCCACCAGAGCTTGCCTCCGCTTTACCAATCAGATTCAGTATCCTGCAGAATAGTCTTGGCGGACGAGAGATTTTCATCGCGGACGGCGTGAGATTCTGGCCAGAAACGCACAAAATTCTTCGGTAACATTTCCGAATGAGGCAACACGACCGGTACTTCTAATTGTCGCCCGTCACCAAGTCAGTGCGCCGGGATAAACCGGCATGAAGCAGGGAATGCAAGAGTCATACGAGAAAGGAGTAGCGAACCACTCGGCCCCGAGTTTTGCGTTGTGCACCGCGAGGTGTACGGCTGATTCATCGTTCCTGCGGCCAATCCGAGCGATTCGAGGTGTAGGCGGAAGCGGAGCACGACTGTTCGATTCAGGGCTAGTCTTGGTTCCGAACAGTGCCAGTCGATGAACTGCTCCATCGCAAACTTGTAGTTGCGCCGCGAATGCGGAGAACTCAAGCTGTTCAATACTGAGGTCTTCGCGTGATCGAGGTCTGGCAGGCGAAGAACAGTCTTCCGCACGACATGCTTTCTGATCCTCTTGGGCATACTGGCGGCCTCCTCTGCCACAGACATGCCCAACACTCTATGCGCTTGCCAAAAGCTAAGGGTTAGTCGGCTGCAAGAGCGCACAGGCGATCTTCCATCATTTCAAGATGACTGATGCATGTCCGCAGAGGCTCTACTCATCTGTGCTCTGCACCTGCATCACCCTCCAGTAGCTGGAGGATTTGGCTATGGCCCATTTTTGTCGCCCAAGCGATAGGCGTGGCCTAAAGCTCAACGTTAGATTCTTCGACCAGAGCGCCGCGCTTGAGAAGCAATTCCGCCATCTCTAACCGTCCCCAGCGGCAAGCCCACCCCAGCGGAGTGGACTTCAGGATGTCGTCGCGGAGGTCGGTGCGGGCGCCGTGATCCAGCAGGATCTCGGCAAAGCGTACCCGGCTCGCTTCATCGAGGCCGCTGCGTGCCGCGGTGAAGTGAAGCACAGTCGCACTTTTTCGACCGACATTGGCATCGACACCGTACGACAGCAACAGCTCGAGGCAGCGAAAGTGGCCTTCGTTTGCTGATGGATTGTCCGAAGCGCCACGCGGCGGTTGCATCAACACCCAGTGCCAGCGCGGATCGTCCTTGGCCAGGGTCATGTGCCGCAGTGCCATCGCAACGATCTCCGGACAGCCATGATCGGCCGCCGACCACAACAATTCTTCAATCGTGTGCTCGTCGGGATTGTCTTCGAGCATCCGCTTCGCCATCGCGACGTCGTGGTTATATGTCACGGTGTGCGGCTGCAGCTTCGCCCCGCGCTCTAGTAGCAGGCGCTTCAGCTCGCCGTCTTCGTGATGAAACGTATGACCTAGAGGCCAGCCTGAGGCATAGACATTCGCATTGGGGTCTGCGCCACGATCGAGCAGCACACGCGCAATCTCTACCTGGTTGTTGCGTGCCGCATGCCACAGCGGGGCACCCCAGCTCAACGTTGGCTCTTCTAATTCCTCTAGCAGAACGCGTTCGTCGACATCCGCGCCCAGATCGAGCAGCACTCGCACCATTGCTGTCTGGTCGTGATTCACTGCCAGGGTGAGCAGGCCGCCGTTGCGAAACGTACGCTTCAGCGGAGCAGGATCGGCGGCAATCATTGAACGCACCTGCTCCACATCGCCCAACGCTACGGCAGCAGCAATGGTCATCTCCGCGCCGTGATCGAGCAGTAACTTTGCAATCTCGGGAAACCGCCGCCCGGAGTCGTCGTGCACCGCATGGGCTGCACGATCGAGTGGAGTATCGCCCCGAATATCCTGCTTGCGAACGTTGGCCCGGCGGTCCAGCAGCCACTCCACCAGCTCCACATTCGCCATGTGTGCAGCGATGTGCAGCGGCATTGCGCCGTCGCGGTCACATGCCTGAATGAGTGATCGATCTTTTTCGAGCAGCCCGATGGCCGTGGCCGTATCGCCATGCACAATGGCCGCGCTGATCTGGTCCTGCACCGGAGAGACGGTGGCGTTGGGGCAACTCATCTCCTCGCGGCGTAGACGCTCTTCTTCCTCGATGATGGCAACGATCTCTGGGAATCCGCGGTCGCGGGCCAGCACGAGCGCTGACGTCGCATCGCGATGTGGAAAGACGCCTTTGTGTGCGTCCGCTCCAGCCTCCATCAGCAGCTTCACCATCGGCGCATCGCGGCGCATCACTGCGTAGTGCAGAGCGCGACGCTCATCTCCACCCGCCCCGTCCATCCCAACCAACTCCGGCCGCAAGGCCAACATCGACCGCACCTGCGCCATGTCCCCCGCATTTACTGCATCAGTGAAGCGCGCAACGGTCGCGCCATCGACAAAGGCTTTGAGCTTCGGCCAGCTCTCAAAACCATAGGCTCGGGCGAGCACCCGTTGCGCATCGTTAAGAGCGAAATGGGAGGGATCGGGGTTGCGCTCGAATTGACGTACTTCAGCAACAGCAGCTAGCTCGCAGGAGTGAAATCGCTCAAGCAATTCTCTAGCTTGCTTCTTAAGCTGTTCGAGACTTGGATGTTTTGGAAGGCGGCGAGGGGACACAGATGCGGAATGTGAATCGGACATGACAATCTCCTTTGATCGCTGCCCGGCGTCCGCGTAACGGGCTCAAAGAAGATGATCCGAGTGTGTTAGAGACATCTCTTGTCGATGGGCTCAGCCCTACCCGCGGACACGGAGGCGTCCGATACGCCGAAGTCAGTATAACGCCAGCAGTTTCCCAGATCATCTTTTTGGGTTGGCGGATGGCTGAAATCCGGCAAACAAAGTTGGATTGTTGACTTCAGGGCGAGCCGTGATTGGCAACCACAAGTACGTTTCTTGCTGCTGAAATCCTTTGGCTGAGAGCACTAGCTCGTCTGCTTTCATGATCTCGTCGCGCTCCCTCTGAAAAGAGAAATATCCCTCTGGACACCCCTAAAGAGAAAAGAAAGCTTTAACACGCGAGAGAGAATCTCTGCGGGCCTGTTCGAGACTGTTACGAAACAATTGCTCAGAACTGACTCATCTCTGTTGCAACCTCGGAGTCGCTGGCAAACCTTTTCGGGAACGCGAGCCGAATGCCTCCTCGATGAGCGCATTAGCCTGTACGCAACAGTTGAGTCGAGAAGCCGGTAAACCGCCAAACCCTAGCCTTTTTCACTACCTTTCGCGATTCTGTAAGGACATTCTGCCCCCCTCGTACTCAGAACCTCTATGCTGTGATGAACCCCCTACCCTATAATGGCCGCCATGAAAACCCTATTGGCCCTGCCGGTTATTTTGGCTGCTCTTCCGTTTGCGGCCCAAACGGTGATCCACTCGTCAATGGGCTCCGCCGCCAGCGCCCCAAGTGAGCGGCTTGGAACAGTGTCGTTTCCCGTCTCCTGCGCAGCAACATCGCAGACGCTCTTCAACCGCGGCGTGGCTCTGCTCCATGACTTCTGGTACGAAGAGGCGCAAAGCCAGTTCGATCGGCTTGCCAAGAGCGACCCAAAATGTGCAATGGCGCACTGGGGGATAGCAATGAGCATCTTCCGCGAAATCTGGGACCGCCCCGACGCGAGCGGCATGCAGCTCGGATGGGCGGAAATGCAGAAAGCGCAATCCCTCAGTTCGAGTACCGAGCGCGAGCGCGCCTATATCGCCGCACTCGCCGACTTCTATCATCCCGGCTCGAGGGAGTATCCAGCCCGAATTGCGGCCTACTCTACGGCAATGGGCAGACTACACGATCACTTTCCCGGCGATGTGGATGCGGGGGCCTTTTACGCCCTTTCGCTGCTTGCGGCGAAGGTGCCGGACGACACGAGCCTCATGCAGGAACACAAAGCGATGGCGGTGCTTACGCCGCTCTTCGCAAACTATCCAGACAATCCCGGTGTGGTGCACTACATCATCCACGCCTGCGATAACCCGGCCATGGCCGCCGACGGGCTTGTCGCAGCCAACCACTATGGCGAGATCGCGCAATCGGGTCCGCACGCATTCCACATGCCCGGACACATCTATGCGCGCCTGGGGATGTGGCCTCAGGATATCGCTTCCCAGCTCGGCTCGATCACAGCCTCGCAGGTCGCTGATGCGCGCGGGGAGAGTGGCATCATGGACGAACCGCACTCCTACGACTTTCTACTCTATGCCTATGTGCAAAGCGGCCAGGACGCCCATGCCAAGGCAACACTCGATCAGATCTCAGCGCCTCTGAACATGATCGCATCAATGCCGGCTAAGGAGTCTTCCTACATGTTTGGAATGGTCCCGTATTTTCGCACGGAGCTTCCTGTCTTCTATGCGCTTGAGATGCGGGACTGGAACTCGGCGGCGATGCTGGAACCTGTGGCCGGGTCGCCGCCTGAAGTTTCGACTCTGGTGTATTGGGCCCGAGCAATTGCTCATGGACGCTTGCACCAACCTGAGCAGGCTCGGGCGGACCTCGCCCGGTACGATGAATTGATAGCAGAGGTCAGGAAGGGCTCGCACGCCTACCTGGCCGAGGGCACAGCCCCGAGGATCGAGCGCGACGAGATGGAGGCGTGGACTGCATTTGCCCAGGGCAAGCAGGAAGTGGCGCTGAACAAGATGCAGAATGCGGCCGACTTGCAGGACAAAGTGGGCCAGGGCGAGGTCGATATTCCGGCGCGCGAGATGCTCGCCGACATGCAACTTGAGTTCGGACATCCGCAGCAGGCGTTGACCGAGTACGAGGTCGCGCTTAAGCTCAGCCCGAACCGGCTGAATGGCCTCTACAACGCCGGCCGGGCGGCAGAGGCTGCCGGCGACAATGTGAAGGCGAAGTTCTACTATGCTGCACTGCTGAAATCCACCAACAACGGCGAGAACTCTGTCCGCTCCGAGCTCGCTCATGCTGGAAGCTTCGTGTCCTCCACACAGCTGGCGGCCCCTTAGTCTCGCTCCCGTCGGATCCAGGTGGCTTGCTGATATTTCGACGACCGGTCTGTATCCAATAACACCCTCGTGATTTGTGATCCTGGAGCAATGCTGCCGGTCCCCATCCTTGGGAGCTTTCTTTTTGCGCCAAGGGTGGGATAGCAGTAAGCGTCCCGATCTCCCCTCTTGACCTGCATGAGGAGTGATTCTTGAAGCGCCCACTACCTTTGTAGCTATTGAAAAACCCCTCAACCACCGCGGTGAGAGAGCGCAATTACCCGGAACGGTGGCCAACCCCGGAGGCTTCTCGCGCGCGAGCGGGCGCATCATGCGCGCGGGGCTGGGCAAGTGAGCGCTGGCAGGCTAGCAACGCACAAAAATAGGCCGCCGAACCACCAGCGACCCTGCCTAGTTCAGCTGCTCATCTGCGTATCGCAAACGCGGCGTGTAATCTGGTCAATTCTGATCAGTGCGTTCAGGCATGGTTTGGCTCAGCGGGCGGATATCGGCTTCGCAGCAGACTCGGCTGAACTCAGGATCTGGTCCAGCGCTGGGCGGTCGAATTCCTTGCCGCCAAGGAAGACCGAGGCGATTCTGGTGGTGTTGTCGATGTCGGCCAAGGGATCGGCGTTGAGCAGGACGAGGTCGGCGATTTTGCCTGTCGTCACCGAACCGTATTGATCTTGAGCGTTCATGAATATCGCCGGGTTGCGGGTTGCCGCCTGCAATGCGCCGAGAGGGGTGAGGCCCGATTCGACAAGAAGCGCAAGCTCATCGTGCAGACTGAATCCGGGAAAAACGTAGGGGTTGGAGTTGTCAGTGCCGGCCAGTATCGGCACACCGGCGCGAAACATGGCGCCGACGAGTTTCTCGTCGTTTGTGAACACCTCGCGGTTCATCGCGAAGCTTGATTCAGTCATTCCCTTGAAGCGGGCATCAACATTTCCTGCAGGATCTTTGCCGGTCAGGAAGCTTCGCATCTGTCCACCGAAGTAGCGCAGGCGGTCGTCGCTGATGAATTGCGGATCGTTGAATCGCGCGAATGTCAGCCAGAGGGTGAGTGTGGGAACCTGCCAGGTACCGTTCTTTTTGAACTCCGCAAACAGGCGTTGACACTTCTCTTCGCTGTAGGTGTGCGCGGCCTCAAGAAACAGCGGATCGGACTCTTCGACAGACATTGCCGCTTCCACTTTCGGCATGAGTTCTTTCTGCTTGGTGGAGCAGGCGACTGCGAGGCCGTTCAGGTGCTCCATGCTCTTCTGGCCGGCGGCCGTGGCTTCCCATGCGTTGATGCTGTCCGGCACGTGGCCTTCAACAGGAATGCCCTGGCGCTTGGATTCATCGAGAATGGCGTAGTAGGCTTCGCGCGAGAGGCCGCCGTAAACCTTGATGAAGTCGGCGCCTTTTTGCTTCTGATCGTCGACGGCCGCACGGCCTTCGGCAGCGGTCTTAACGACAATCGACAGAGGCCATGCAGGAGGATATCCGTCCACAAGCGGGCTGGCGAGGTAGATATGTGGCGCAACGATGTGTTTCGCGGCAAGGTTGGATCGAAACTTGTTTGCGTCCGGGGGCCCGAACATCTCCCGGACTCCGGTGACGCCATTCGCGATGTACAACGGAAGGGTCGAATCGACGCTGGTCATGTGGGCATGCATGTCCCACAGGCCTGGGATCAGATATTTTCCGGTTCCGTCTATGGTTTTCCCGCACGCACTCGTATGGACTTCGTTGCTGGCCTTTACGGCGGAGATTCGATCTTTGGAGATCACGACGGCTCGGTCGTGAACCTCTTTCCCTGTTCCAGTGTCGATGACGGTAACGTGGGAGATGCAGGTTGTTTGGTTGACGGCGGCGGAAGGGACGAGGGACGGATGATGGCCCTGAGCCGGTGCGAGGGACGTGAGGCGGGCGAGGACGACTACGAGGCTGGACAGCTCAGCTTTCACAAGGATTCTCCTCAGCTGGAAGCATGATTTCCCTGATCCTTTCGTCTCGGAGGAACTGCTCAGAACTAAAGTGCTCAGAAGTGCGGGCTACATTCCGGGCGGAGCTACTTCTGTATTGGCGGCAATCCGACCCCAACCGGCAATTTGGATATTTCTCCGCTGGGTGCTCGGCGAGTGACGCAGCACCCGGGATCCTGGCGACATGGGCGTCTAGCAGTATTTTCCAAGAAGGAGAATGGGGCCACCTCCGGTTTGCAAACTGCCCTGCGACTCGGGAGTCGGAACCCAGAAGAGGGCGAGCCCTCTCCTGGATTCATCGACCGGTTCATCCTGAGTCCGTGAAGAGGACCTCAGATTGGTTTTGCAAGAAACCCATGAACTTCACCGGTGGTTGTCAGGCCAAGACCCACAATTTCTCCACGGGAATTGACGATATTCGCCATCAACAAATAAAGCGGAGAATCGGGGGGAAGCAGCGAGTTAAGATCGGTGATTTCGCCATTCTGCCAGACAAAGGCTCGAAGGTTCCCAGTAGTCCCGTCGACGGAGAAGCCCACAGCTTCACCTCTGTCATTGAGCGATCCGCAGCAAGGTGTCACCGTCACAACTGCTCCGGGAAGCGAACCGATGTCTTTCATACCGGATTTCCTGGTCCAGACGAAACTATGCACGGTGCCATCTGACAGCGCCGACGTACCGGCTACTTCGCCACGGTTATTGATGCTGCCTGCGACGTTGTTCATCACGCCTCCCGGCAGGCTGCCCAGGTCGATGACATGGCCATCCCGTTCCCAGAGCACAGCGTGAGGCCCGGCCGGATTGGTGGGCGGCAGCGAGACATTTGAGCACCGCCCCGATACGCCGACGACCTCGCCTTCGTTGTTGATCGAGAAAGCGAAACTGACCGTGTCGCCGGGCAGTGGAGCTAACTCCCTGACATAGCCGTCAGGTTCCCATAGCGTTGCTTCGTAACGCATTACTTGGGAGGGTACGATGCAGGTGGAGTCGAAGATGCCATTCTCCGCGATCCCGACGACTTGACCTCGTGCATTGATACTGTAGGCTTGGGAATTGTGACCGCCCGGCAGGTTTCTTAGCGCGGTCATCACACCCTCCTTCCAAATGGCGGCGCGGCATTGAAGGTGAGTGCCGAACCCGCAAGAGTCCTCGCCATTCGGATCTGTGAGCGCAGTCTCTGAAATGAGCGCAGAGACATTCTCCGCGTTGGGACCACCAGCTTCGCTACTGCACTGAGGGCAACTCGGCCCGCCAAGAGTGCCAAGGCTGATCATTTTGCCATGGCTCCAGAGAAATGCAGTTTGGGCGAGACCATTGGTCTGGCTCGGTGTAGCGGCGCCTCCCGACACTACGCCTGCATCATTGATGCCATAAGCATTGCTATAGGTTCCGCCAAGGGTACCAAGGTCGATGACGGTGTAGTGCTTTGGCTTTGGAGTCTGCGCCTGAGCTGTGGTGCCGACGAAAATCGTGAGCACGGTCAGTAGGCCAATGGCAACGGCATTCGACAATTTTCTGAGATTCATTTTCCCTCCTATAGGGTGGTGCTCAAGCGCGGCGCTACCGTGGTTTAAGGGTTTTCGTTTTCCGTTCGAAGGCAAGCAGCGAGTTCAGACACAGAAGTGCTGAGCCATCGGCTGCTTCAAATTGGTGCAGCCGACCGGATTCAAGAAGTTGTCCCACGTCGCGCAGGATCGGCGATGTGAGTGGAGTGCCCGGCGCAATCCCTTCCATTTCAGCCCCGCATCGAGAGCACCAGACGCGCTTCGCTCCGCGGGTTCGAAGGACAACCGACGATTCGGTTGCAACTGTGATAGTGGTCCGCTTGGTCACGTCTCTCCGTGTGTTGCAGGTGGATTTCCGGATGAAACGCAGCCAGCTTGGCCGGGAGAGCGCTGAAAAGTCCTTACCGCGGCGATGAAAACTTATCTGAAAATATCCTTGCGCGATAAGTGCTGTATTAACAGGGAGATTCAGGTTGCAGTCGGGAGAGAAGACGAATCGGAGGTTAACTCAAAGCATGCTAGAATTCGGACACCTCGAGTCACAATGGGACGATCTGGAGTCTGCCATCAATGTCCGCGACGATCGACCGCCCGGGAAAGGAGCTCTACGAATTCGGTCCTTTCCGCGTTGACGTTGAGCGGGAAATCCTTCTTCGATCGGGCGAGGCGGTTTCACTGACGCCAAAGACATTTCAAGTGCTTGTGATTTTGCTGCGCCATGGCTCAGCGGGAGTCAGCAAAGACGAGTTAATGAAGGAAGTCTGGCCTGACACATTTGTCGAGGAGGCTAACCTCACTCGAACAATATTCATGTTGCGGAAGGCATTGGGCGAGACTCCGAAGGACCATCTGTATATCGTGACTGTGCCCGGACACGGGTATCGTTTGGCAGCCGATGTGTTCGCAATCCCAGAGCAGGAACTCGACCTCCTTGCAGTGAGCCGCTCCACAGTCCAGGTGCAGGTCGAGCAAGGCAGATCGTGGGGCTGGACGTCGGCGATGGTGTTGCTTGTTCTCGCAGTTGGCTTTGGCATATTCCGTCTGACGCGGCAATCACCGCGCGTGCTGACCGAGCGGGATACTGTGGTGCTCGCCGACTTTGCCAATTCCACTGGAGATCCGGCATTTGAAGAGGCGTTGCGACAGGGCATGGATGTGCAATTGGAACAGTCGCCCTTCCTCAGCCTCATTTCAGAAGATCGGATCCGTCAGACGCTGCAATTGATGGGCCGGCCGCCCGACACGCCGCTTAGTCCCAGTGTTGCTCGAGAAATCTGTGAACGCACTGGAAGTGCTGCCGTTCTGGAAGGTTCAATTTCGAGTCTCGGTACTCAGTATGTGGTTGGACTTCGAGCGAAGAACTGCCAGACTGGCGATGTCCTGGATGAAGAGCAGGTGCAGGCCGCACAAAAGGAAGATGTGCTCAACGCCCTAAGTCAGATCGCAGTCAAGTTTAGAAAACGGGTTGGCGAGTCGAGTGCGTCCGTGGAAAAGTATTCGACTCCGCTGGTCGAAGGCACGACCCCATCGTTTGAGGCCTGGAAGGCCTACAGTACGGGGGTAAAGGTCGGGTTATTATCCGGTTGGACGGCAGGCCTGCCTTTTCTGAAACGTGCTGTCGAAATCGATCCCAATTTCGCAACAGCCCACGCCCAACTTGGGATTTCTTATAGCGATTTGGGCGAGTCCGTCTCGTCTACAGCCAGCACAACCGAGGCTTTTCGGCTTCGTGATCGAACAAGTGAACGGGAAAAGCTGTTCATAACGGCACTCTACGACAGACAGGTCACGGGAAACCTTGACAAGGCACTGGAAACCACGAGTCAGTGGGAGCAAGCTTACCCGCGTGACCCAGCTCCTCGCGGATTGGAGTCAGGATTCATTACCCAGGGCCTGGGGCAGTATCGGCGCTCGATCGAAGACGCTCAAAAGGCGATCGAGCTGGATCCCGACTTACTATTTGGCCATCTCAATCTCGCATATACCTACACCTACATGGGCCTGCTCGCCGAAGCTGAGAATGCCATGCAGCGCACTCCGCAACGCAGCGTTGAATTGCCAGAGATATTGCTCCTGCGTTATCACCTCGCGCTGTTGAAAGGCGACACGTCGGGAATGAACCGCGCAGTGACGATGGCTTCGGGTAAGCCGGGAGCGGAAGATTGGTTGACCATCTCTCAGGCCCTTGTGCTCGCACGTACTGGTCACTTGGTTCAGGCAAGAAAAATGGCAGCCCGCGCCTCAGAATTGGCTCAGCAATCAGGCCAACGAGAGCGGGCGGCGAACTATGAAGCCGGAGAAGCGGTATGGGAGGCTTTCTTTGGCGATGTGGCCACGGCAAGACGAACCGCGACCGAAGCTCTTACGATTTCCGCCGGCCGTGACGTGGAATTCGCCGCCGCATTCGCGTTTGCCGTCGCAGGGGACAGTCAGAGAGCGCAGGCACTCGCAAAGGATCTGGAGAAGCGCTTTCCGGAAGACGCGTCGGTGAGATACAACTATTTGCCGACGCTCGATGGACTTCTCGCAATCTCTAATGGTGATCCTGCACGTGCAATCCAACGGTTACAGATTCCCGCGCCGCACGAGGATGCGGTAACCGGGTGTGCGTTCTTCGCATTCTTTGGAGCATTGTATCCAGCCTATGTTCGTGGTGAAGCCTACATGGCCTCAAATAGACCGGCAGAAGCCGCCGCCGAATTTCAAAAGATTTTTGATCGGCCGGGCCTCTTGTTGGCCGACCCTGTCGGCCCTCGGGCACGCCTGGAATTGGGAAGGGCGTTGGCAAAGGCTGGAGAAAAGGCCAAGGCAAAGGCGGCTTATCACGATTTCCTCACGCTCTGGCAAGATGCCGATCCCGATGTTCCGATTCTCAAAGAGGCCGAGAAAGAGCTCGCCGAGTTGTAAGAATCCAGGAGACAGGATCGGAGGCCGACTTGCGGCAAATTGGGGTTTGCGCAGGAATCGCCCGCTACGACGCACAACTTGTCGGTAACAAGAAACTCCGGTCAGTGTTTACAAATCCCGTCCACCATTCTTCGGACTTGTTAATCAGTGTGGCCGCGCCTTCCGTGTACTGTCTTTCGTTAGTCGGGACAAAGAAAATGGGCCGCTCTCTTGCCGATTCTAGGTTGTTCCCATATCAAGGATTAATGGCACCCAGAGTTGGTTCGCAGTGCTTAAGAGGAGCCACTGTTGCAGTTCCCATTATCCTCGAGCCCTTCGCACCATTCATCACCGAGTACACATGAGCCGCCGATTCTGAACAAGAGAGGCAGAGGTTTACAGGGCAGAGGTCGGGGGTCCGATAAGGGTCCAATAAGGGTTGCCGTGGGTACCTCAGAGCGCCAAAAGAAGCCATCCGTGACGCGTAGTTTCAATAGGTTACTGCTCACCTTTGTACTGTCACGGCAGCGGTCGCGGGTTCGAACCCCGTCGGGAGTCGTTCCTCCTTCGATCGAAGGCGGACGCACCAGCGATCCTCTTGAAAACTCTCTGCCCTTCGCCGCGCATTTGCGAATGGACTATTTTGCGAGCACTGCCTGTCCTGAGTGATACGAAGCGTGGTTGGTGCGGCTCATCACAACAGCAAAACGGTTCCGCGTGGGATCTTTGGCAAAATCATTGTCGGAGACAGCGGCGTGCTTTTGCAGCCAGTCCTTAGGCGTGAATCTTTCGAAAGCAGCGGTCAGCTTGCTATTGACTTCGGCCCATGCTTTCCTAAGATCGGAAGGTGAAACCGGATCGGCAAGCAATCTGTCCCGGTTCGTAATGTAGACCTCATCCAGCTCAGGATGCAGTCTTTCGCCGAGGTCGAGCAACGGAAACATGCGATCATGCACGGCAGTCAAGTGACCGATAAGGTAGAAAAGTCGATTCTTATCTGGGGCGATCTGATTCTGGAGTTGCTCATCAGTCGAGTCCGCGAGGTTCTGATCGAAGCGGCCAATCACGAGCTTCCATGAGTTGAGCGCGGTGATGGCGAGGAGTTCTTCGTTTGTCACTAAAGGCCTGCCTTCTTTTCTTGCGTGAATATGGCGATTTGATGCCGGTCGAAGAGTCAGGATGCGGAAATTTGTAGAGGGAAGGGGAACCCCGGGGAAGTTTAAGGTGACCGCGCAGTGGTTTTTCTTGCTGTCAGATTTGCGCCATGCCGCCGTCCGCAAAAAGTTCAATGCCGTTGACGAAGCTGCTGTCGTCAGACGCGAGAAATACAACTACCTTGGCGATTTCATCAGGTGTGCCGACGCGACCAAGCGGGATGGTGGTGACCTGGAAGTCCACGAAACCCTGCACCTGCTCCTTAGTCAGTCCCATCAAATCGTAACCCGGAGTGGGCACGACGCCCGGACTGACGGCATTGACGCGTATTTTGCGTTCCTTGAGGTCAAGCGTCCAGTTGCGTGCGAATGACCGCACTGCCGCCTTCGTTGCGCTGTAAACACTGAATGCCGGCGTGCCTTTGATCGAAGTGGTGGACGCGTTGAGGATAATCGACGCCCCCGGCGGCATTAGCGGCAACGCTTTCTGCACGGTGAATAGTAGACCACGGACATTGGTATTGAAAGTTTTGTCGAAATGATCCTCGGTGATCTGACCAAGGGGCGCGAGGCCACCGCCTCCGGCGTTGGCAAACAGAATGTCGAGGCGACCCTTCTCGTTTTTGATGGCGGCGTAGACGCGATCGAGGTCCGCAAGGTTGGAGACGTCACTGCAGATGCCAGTAACGTCGCGTTCAATGAGTTTCACGGCCGCGTCGAGTTCGGGTTGGCGGCGGCCGGTGATGAATACATACGCGCCTTCCGACACAAACCGTTTGGCTGTGGCGAGACCGATACCGCTGCTTCCGCCGGTGACTAGGGCGATTTTTCCTGAAAGTCTGTCGGTGCTCATGACTTTGGCTCCTTTGATGTACCTGTTGGTTAGTTGCTATTCCTTACCGAGCGGTACATAATCAAACATCATAGACAGGAAAGCTGTCAATGATTTATTTACTTATCGGTATGAAACGCGAGAAAGTCACATCGGTGGTCGGACGCCCCCGCGCCTTCGACACAGAGGAAGCGTTGGATCGCGCGATGCAGGTTTTTTGGCGGAAGGGTTACCTTGGGACGTCGCTTTCCGATCTCACAAATGCGATGGGCATCAATCGTCCCAGTCTTTACGCCGCTTTTGGTAACAAGAAATCTCTTTTCCGCAAAGTGCTCGACCGCTATTCCAAGGGCCCGTCCGTTTATCTCTCTGAGGCGCTCCGAGAGCCGACAGCGCGCGCCGTAGTCGAGCGGGTGTTCTACGGGGTCGTCGATCTGTTGACCGATCCGCATACGCCGAGAACTTGTATGTGGGTGCATGGCGCACTTTCTTGCGGGGACGATCCGTTACGAAAGGAATTCGCGGCGCAGCGTGTCGCTGGATTCGAGGGTTTGCGCGCCCGCTTCCTGCGGGCAGTTTCCGAAGGCGACCTGCCCATCAACTCGGATGTGAACACGCTCGCGAACTTCGTGCAAACAGCCAACTTTGGCTTGACTGTTCAGGCATCCACCGGTGCCACCCGCCACGATCTGTTGTGCGTGGTCGCCGCCGCTCTTCAAGCTTGGCCGAAGTGAAACTCAAGCGCGAAGCGCTGAAGAGCTTAGTCGCGAACAATCGGGGTGTTGAGCAATCGGGCGCCCGCCTTCGTCGCAGCGGTCCTTCACAAGTGCAAACACTGAAATCATGCAATATTGCAAAGCATCGTCTAGAAAGGCGGCCCGAGCCGCCTTCCGGGACGAAATCTGTATTGCTCTTAGACGGCTGCCGGGACGTGATGGAAGGTCGATACGACCGTCTCAAACGTCTGAACACGCGGCGTTCCATCGATCGTTTTGGCCAGGGTCTTCAACACTTCGGGGTAGACGCGGGTGTTGTAGTCGTCGGCATTGCTCTTGTGCTCCCACAGACTGATTGAAACCGCATCCTGCGAGCCGGGATTGCACAGGGTGATCTCATCCTGGAAGCCCTTCTGCTTCCGTAGCAAGGGAAGAATCTGGTTTTCGAATGTGTTTGTGTAATCGTGCTGCATGTTGGCTTTAAGGCGGAAAGTGACATTGCGTGCGTACATATATTCAACCTCCTAAAGGTTGTTTTGCTTATAAGTGGGGGGGTACTTCAGATGGCCTTTACTTATATTCAGGGGACCTGAATGAGGTGACTGTTTCTATATGCCTCACCTGCGAACGTAGTCTCTTGGCAGGAGGATGTCAAATCGAGTATTTATGGCGTCGATGCATCGAAAGCCTGATGAATCGGTGTTGATTCGGATTAAGAAAGCTCCGCCATTTGAAGTTCGATAGATTCATCAGCCGGCAAACGGGCCAAACGAATTCCGCAAGCCACGGCACGGCTCTTGACGGGGGCAGCGCCAGCGAGATTGAATGATCGAAAAGTTGCGTCCCTGCGACGGATGTTTGGTGCCGTCAAGTCACCATTTTCATTTTTTCCGCTTGGGATATAGTTCGGGCATAACCTATTCTCGAATTCTTCGCTTTGATGGTGCCGGCAAGCTGATCCCCTACAATTGGGACGAAAATTCCTTAGCCGCGGGCAAATGTCCGAATCTTTCCTTTCTCTGCAGATCCGGCGTACTCTGAATTCCGAAGTTGGTTTCGATCCATTCCTCAGGATCTTCGATTCGCAAGAGATCTTCTCCTTTGCAGACATCCCCGGTCTCTTGAGCGAGGAGATCACCCTGATCGTGTTCGGTAGCTATCGTGGCAAAGCAACGCCGGCGGATGGAATCGCGCGTCCCACTGGCATTTTTTCGATGAGGAACGGAGAGCGGAGCTCATCTGTCATAAAGGGGCCACCGGTAGCGGGTTGGGCGAGATCTGGCTCTTGTGAGCCTTGCTGAAGCGCACGCGGAGGAACCAATAGATCAGCAGAGGTAGCGGCAGAAGTGCAGGTATGGTCAGGAAAAGAGAGCCGCGCAGGAAGGCCGGGAAAACTTGCTGTTGACCCAGGAAGAAAGAGCCTGTCGCGATGAAGAGACCGTAGCACATGCGCCACAGATGCCGAGTGATACGCTGCCGGCCTGAAATTCCGCCGCGTGCGAGCATTCGAATGTCCCCTGCGGTGGCGAGTAGGAGGATGGCGCCGAAGAAGAAGCTCATGCCGGCTGGAGCAGTGGTTTTGTCGACGCCGCCGGGATTGAGGAGTGTGTAAATACCCAAGGCGATGGCCGCAACTGCGCCGACGAGACCGATGAAAAGCGCACTCCAGTCAATAAGACGTGTGCGTTCTCCGCGGCGTCCAGCAAGCCAGGCCGTGCCGATTAGGTAGAAGGTGCCAACGCTGCCGACCACGTTGCCCTGCTGGGATTTCAGGATGGCTAGGCAGAAGGCGCTGGTGGCCAGGGTCAGCATTGCAACGGTGAAGACGTTTCCGGATGCGCGATGAAGGTTGCCGCCTTTGCGCACAACCATGGCGAGGGTGCCGGTCAGCAAGCCGATGCTTCCAGCGAGGACATGCAGAATCAAAAGCAGGAGCCGCATAGTTCCATCCTTATCGCCCTCCGTTTATGGTTGGCCGTGAGGACAGTAAAGGCTCTGCTGGGTTAATGTTCGAATCCTTGTCGGGGCAGGGAATTCCCCAGAGCTTGCTTACGATTCTGCCACCAAGCTGAAAGCGATTCTGTGCACTTAAGCTCAGAAATGAACATGCAAATTCGCAGATCAGCAGAACCATCGGCTTGAAATGGCAAATTGGCCGATGTCTTCCAGCACACCAAGGCTTGTTGAGCCTATACCACGTGCCTTTTTGGAGTCGTTACGTATCCGGGTGACCTGCCAAATTTCGGGTTGGTGTGCTTGAGAAATAGCGACCTTGAAGTCCACGGTCTTGGAACATGGGAAAAGCAGCCACAGAAAAGTTGGTGAAACTCCCGCGATGGTCTCTACTACTGGCATGGTCCGCCGCCTAAAGCCCTCGCGGGTGTAGAGGTAAGCATAGGAGGTGTTCCATGGAGATTCGGACGATCGGTATTGATTTGGGGAAGACAGTGTTTCACTTTGTAGCCGTCAACGCGCGTGGTCAGATCGTGGTTCGCAAGAAGGGTTCACGAACTCAGTTGCTGCGCTTTACCGCGAACCTTCCTCAGTGCCTGATTGGCATGGAGGCCTGCGGAGGATCCCATTTTCTCGGCCGTGCTCTTCGGGAACAAGGCCATGATGTGCGCCTGATGCCGGCGCAGTATGTGAAGACGTATGTGAAGACGAACAAGAACGACTACATCGATGCTGAAGCGTGTTCAGAAGCAGTAACCCGCCCGACGATGCGCTTTGTGCCGATCAAGACCGACGACCAGCTCGATCTGCAGTCGCTGCACCGGGTGCGCGAGCGGTGGGTTGTGCGCCGCACTGCGGTGATCAACCAGATGCGCGGGATGCTGCTGGAGCGCGGCATCACCATCCGCAAGGGACGTAATCATATTGAGGAGTCTCTCCCCGGCATACTGGAGGACCCGGACAACAAGCTATCCGGCGCATTGCGCATACTTCTGACCCAACTGCGGATGGAGATGCAGTACCTGCACGGGCAGATCGAGGAAACCGACAAGCTGATCGCGCGCATCTGCGGCGAACTTGAACAGTGCAAACGCCTGGTCGCGATCCCCGGAATCGGACCGATCACAGCAACTGCCACGGTGGCAGCCATTGGCAACGGTGCGGCCTTCAAGAAGGGCCGCGGATTCTCTGCCTGGCTGGGAGTAGTGCCCGGCGAGCACTCAACCGGAGGCAAGCAAAAGCTGACCGGCACCAGCAGACGAGGCAACAAGTATTTACGAAAACTCTTTGTGCAGGGAGCGCACACCGTGCTGCTGCAGAAAACCAAGCAATCTTCCGGCTTGAGTACGTGGCTGGTCGATCTCACATCCCGCAAGCGCAAGCAGGTGGCAACCGTGGCGCTGGCCAACAAGATGGCGCGCATGGCCTGGGCGGTGCTGTTTAAAGGAGAGGCTTATCGCCCGCCAACAGTACCACAAGTAATCGCAGCCTGATGGCCTGCACATGACGCCTGGCAAAAAGCGCCAGGCTTGGAAATCGCTGACGCGATTCCCACATCTGCAGTCCAACGACGACGACTGATCTGAATTTGGAGATTCCTGCCAGGTTTGCTGGCGAAAACCTGAGATGGCACAACGGTCGATCCCGGCGCTCTCGTGAACCTGTATCCGGAAAATGCCTTCAAAGGCAGCGTTACTAAAAAGGGCGAGGGCGCAGCGCATCCCATTCAGGCCAGGAGCTCGCTACTCCAATAAAGGCCGAATACATTCGCGCAGACCAATTCTGCCTTCCTCACTATTCGCTTGCAAAACGGCGGCGGACCATACATTCCGGATGGGCCGACAACGCGGGTCACCAAGAGGGTTGCGGTTTGATTCTGCGTGGGCCAATCGACATCATAGAGGCGATAAACGCGGTTTGGCCTTCCTGCGCCTGTCCTCGCTCTTGCGAGGACATCGTCTCTGCAATCCATCTGTAAAACAATTATTTCTCGTCATACCTCTTTAGGTTTGAACTTCTTCTTCAAACTTCCTAACCTCATTCAATTGTTGAAGGGCATTTTGCAAACTACGTCCGAAGGTCGCGCGTTCTATGAACTGACGCAACTTCATATTGGATGACTTCAGGGAGTAGATATACATCCAGTACGTGCCCAAGAATCCAACTACTCCGGTTGCCATGCCAATCCAGATAACAGAAGGGACGTGGGCATATAGATTAATGTGCGCGAGTCCTGCCAGCAGCATGAGCAAGGGGATCCATAGGAACCACCAGGAGAGGCCCGCGACCAGAACACAAATGCCGTACGAACGACGCACACGAGCCAGTCCGCCTTGCACTTCAACTACTGGCGCAGCATAGTCGATGCGGCTCAGCGAGGAGAACACCATCCCCGCTGTCATCACACAGCCAATTCCATAGGCCTGTACGATAATTCCTCCTAAAATGACCGAAATCGCGGTCGGGTTTGTGCTCCAAAGGAGCCCGGCCAAAACAATGAAAAGCACCCCAAAGAAAATCTGAAATGCCTGGTTCAGCTTGAGCGGCCTGAGATGTCTTTGAACTGCTTTTAGCTTCTGTTGACGTAACATTGCCGCACTCAGTTGGTTTCCGCGTTCGAGCGCTTTCTCCAGTGCTTGCCATGTTGACTTGAGTTCGTCGAGTTCCATCGCTGTTACCTCCAATCGTTCTTAGATTTCGGTTCGAATGCGTTGTTTGAGGCGACTGATTTTGGTCGAAACATTCGTCGGCGTGATACCCAGAATTTCGGCGATCTCCTTTTGAGATTTGTCCTCGAGGTACAGCAGCAGAAGCGCCCGTTCGAAAGGAGGCTCCCTCGCGATGAACAGGTGCAGCCGTTCCATGCGATCAGCTGCACCGGGATCGCCGTTGGGCGGAGGAATGGCTTCGTGCACTTCCTCCTCAAGTGGCGTAAAGACCCTGCGTTGCTGCACCTCTCTACGCACAAAGCTGATGGCCACATTCAGAGCAATGCGGTACATCCATGTCGTGAAGGTGCGGGAAGGGTCGTACTTTGGCCAAGCTTTCCAGAGCTGGGCCGCGATCTCCTGTGCAAGGTCATCCCGGTCTTCCGGTCTCCAGCAATAGGTATTCACTGTCTTGAAGACAATGGCTCGATGGGCCTGAAGAAGGGTTTCGAACTCTTTCGGCGTCTTGCCCGTCACGTCCGTCCTCCTTCTCTCCGGTTCCTCTGTTGCGGGCTCGGGTAATCTCCGCCTGTCTGCTACATGATTCGCCGCAGGATCAGAAATGTCACACAGGACTTGCTTCTGATCTTCCTGTGTTCCAATGCCGCATCCTTAACGGCGCTCGGATCTGCTGGATACAACGAAACCGCAGAGCCGCACAGCTTCGGCGTAATGGGATGATCTGGTCAGCAGGGACAAGGGGGATCGATGCGATTCGCTCAAGGAATGAGGATCAATCGTGACCAGTATGAAAGTTTAGCTCCCGTCATCGGGCCAGGTTAGGTGTTTCGGCAAACGAGTTTTGTAACAGCCTAGTTCCTGCCCGCAACGCCGACCCTGACAATCAGGTGCGCTGACGCGCAGGCATAAGGAAGACAAGCCCGCTAAGGGGTGAGTGTACCGGGACACACGTTACGCTGTGGACCTGAGACATCCGTTACAACCCTTGCGGCGATGGTTCGGCTTGAGTGGGCACGAAAAAACATATATCCAGTCGTCGAGGCCGTGGGAATCTGGCAATCCCGAAGGCATTTCCAACGAGTGTGGGAAGGGTGGAAAGCCGGCTTTATGGCTCTCCAGGCTTTCCATACTCTGCCATTGCCATGGCCTGCTTTTCGCGGGAATTGCTGGATACCGCGCCAGGGCAAGGGGCCGCACCACGCCACGAGGCGCTTGTCGTGATCGGTTGTCAATGAGTGCCATGGTGATGAGACGTAAATGGACATGCATTCCGCCCGTCCCGAAGTGTCAGACGCGCCGCGGCAGGAGCACCAAGTTGGCCGCTTCCTCAGCATCTTTGAGGAGCGTCTTACGCGGCGTGCCTATCTGCGCGCGCATGGTCAGCCCACGCGCCAGATCCGTGACCTGGATCGCGCGCGCTGCTACGGGAAAGTCAGATGGGATTTCTCCCGCGCTGACCCCGTCCCGAAAACGGCGCTCCAGCAGCGCTGCGCCGCCGGTGGCTGCGTTCTGCAAAAAACGTTGAACCTCAGCGTCGTTCACCAGCGGCGCGACGCAGATCAGAAGGCAGCCCCGAGCCGACCCTTTCTCCGTCGCACTTTCGATGTTGTACCTCAGAAAGCCCGCAATTGAGTCGCGAAGACTCTGCGGCGCGAGGAGTGCCTTCGCAGCTAATGCGCCCTTCCTCTCTGCGTACGCCCTCAGGACGCGTAAGAATATCGCTCGCTTATCCCCAAACACGGCATACAGGCTCGGCCGTCCCACACCCATCCCTTCGACGAGATTGTCAATCGTGACGCCGTCGTAGCCTTTCGACCAGAACACCTGAGTCGCCTTCTCCAGCGCCCCCGTCTCGTCGAAGCTGCGCGGTCGCCCCCGCGGTCTGGCGGTATTTTGAATCATTTGGTTCAAAACTCCTTGACACTGTCCATTCTACCAATATAGAACTAAATAGTTCGTAAATCGCAAGCTGGCTTTGGCCTCGTGCCCTTCCCGTTCTACTCTCCCCTTTCACTAAGGAGCAACATGAAACATTCGATCGCACTCGTCACCGGCGCTACTTCCGGGCTCGGTTATGCGGCAGCCCGCTTGCTCGCCGCCGAGGGCTACCGCGAGGTCATCGTCACCGGGCGCAGCCTGGCCCAGATCAAGGAAACGGCCGCTCAACTCGCGGCCGAGACAGACAGGCAGATCTTCACGCCGCTGGAGCTTGATCTGAACGACCCGGTCAACGTTCACTCCGCCGTCGCCGCGCTGGTCAAGCAAGGTCGGCCGGTCGATTTCCTGCTGCTCAATGCAGGGTTGGTTCCCTATAAGCAGCGCGTGATCACTGCGGCGGGCGTCGAAGCATCGCAGGCCCCGCTCATTGGCCATCATCAACTGACTGTTGGCTTGCTCAATGCCAACCTGCTGAGCCCCAACGCGCGGATCGTTATCGCCGGCGCGGAGCCTGCGCGCGGGGGCGTACCCATGTTCAAGTACACCGACCTGCCGGAGTTCGCGGCCAAATACCACCAAGCCAACCGAACCGCCGCTGTGGAAGCCCTGATCCGCAACGGGCCAAACGTGAAATATGTGCCTAACAACACGTATGCCGACGCGAAGCTCATCATCGCTTGGTGGACCGCGGCACTGGCCCGCCGGCTGCCCTCCGGCATGGCCGTGTACGCTGTCTCGCCCGGTGGGGCGACCGCCACCAAGGTGGTGCGAAGCGCTAGCCCGTTGTTGAAGTATCTGTTTATCCCAATCGTGAACCTCATTCCCGGCATGAATCAGACGCCGGAGACCGCGGCCCGTCGCTACCTCCAGGCGTCGGAGTTCGGAACCGACGTCTCAGGGCAATTCTTCGCCTCGGCTCAAGGGAAGTTCTCAGGCCCAATTGAGGTGCAGCGCCAGCCACACCTCTACGATCGCGCCAGCCAGGAAGCCGCATGGCAGGCCGTCGTCAAGGTCTCTGGCGTCGACTTGTCTCACCCAGCATCCCTAACCGCCGTGTCCTGAGGAGCGCTGATCGGCGCCCAACTGGATGCCAAACAACATCGCCACCTCCCTAACTTGAATCACGGCGACAGAACGAAGAACAACCATTCACAAGGAGAAGACGCATGAAACGGTACGAAGATAAAAAGGTGGTAATCATCGGCGGCACGAGCGGCATGGGGCTGGCTACGGCGAAGATGCTCCTTGATGGAGGCGCGCGCGTTCTGGTGACGGGTCGCTCGAAGGAAGGCCTGGAATCGGCGCAGAAAGAGCTTGGCAATGAGGCCATCGTGGTTTCGAGCGACGCGCGGTCGTTGACGGACCTCGACGCACTCGCCTCTCGAGTGAAGGCCGAGTTCGACACCGTCGACCTGCTGTTCGTCAACGCCGGGTTCAGCACCCGAGCGCCTCTGGAGAGCATCACCGAGGCCATCTACGACGAGATGTTCAACCTGAACGCCAAGGGACCGCTTTTCGCGGTTCAGAAGTTCTCGCCGCTAATTAACCGAGGAGGCTCTGTCGTCCTCACGACCTCCATCGCCAACGTGAAGGGAATGGTCGGCAACGCCACATACGGAGCCGCTAAGGCGGCGCTGCGATCATTCGCTCGGACGCTCGCTGCTGAATTGATTCCTAGCGAGATTCGTGTCAACGCGGTCACGCCCGGTCCCATCGATACGCCGATCGTCGAAAAGGCGTTTCCCGCTGACGCAGCCGCTCAGATTAGAGAAAAGATGATTGGCATGGTCCCGATGAAGCGCTGGGGGACGTCGGAGGAAATCGCAAAGGCCGTCCTCTTCCTCGCGTTCGATGCGACCTTCACGACCGGCGCCGAACTTCCGGTCGACGGAGGGTGGTCTCAACTCTAAGGCTTGGACCTCGCTTGATGAGTTGGCCGATGGGTATCGGCGCGGAGTGGAGGCCGGTAGAAGGAGGACTAGGGAGATGAACAACTTAGTAGTGAGTTGTTTGGCGGTTGCTTATCTCGCTGCGAATGTATACGCCATCGTGAAGGTACGGGTGTTTGAGTTGGCCCGTTCGCGCAAGCATCTCATACTCTACGGCGTTCCCTTCATATTGTGCGGCTCTATCATCCTGTTGGGATGTTGGCTCATGGATATCATGCGCCGATTCGATGAATGGGCCGCCTGATCGACATTGAGAGAACGATTTTGTGCACAAAGCTCCGAACAAATTAGCTGACAACCGGGGTGCATTGTCAACTCCGGATACGAGCAGCGTGGAAGCGTGCTCTCGGCTGGCTACTTCAGGCCAATGCACGTTTCCAGATCGGATTTCCTGGGGTCTAGCGTCTGTGACACCCTTGTCCAGACCTCTGCCGTGACAGCAAGGCGGAAACCCGTAACCAATTGAAACCAGGCGCAACGGATGGCTACCTAAAGCGCCCTGGGACACTCTGGGAACCGGATATCGCACCCTTATTGCTCCCGCCTCCTTTGTCCAGTCGACCTCTGTCCACTTCATCGTTTCTAGTGCAACGTGGGACTGCTCTTAACGACGGGACAAGGCCCTCTGCCGTTGCACTGAGCATTTGGCCCTGCGTCGGGTGTCGCTAATCCTTGCCGGGCAGAGATGCAATGAACTCATTCATCGCCCGGACGACATCAGCTTCCTTGCTTTCAAAGAGGGAAATTTGCATTATTGCTGAGCGCAGGTCTCTTGCTGCGCGGCGGTGTTGGGCTTATCGCACATGCCGGGGGTTCAGGGGAAGATATTTCACTTTAAGGTCCCCACCTCCACTGCGAAATATACCCTTTCCACACTGATCCAGCGTTTCGCAGTGACAGTTTTCCATCATCATATTCAAAAGGCGCCGGACTGCTCTTATGCTTTCCATCAGATTGTCGAGTTCCGCGAGTTTTATTTGTGACAGCTTTCGCCAGCGCTCCGAAGCACGAGCAACGTGGCCGAAGCCGAAGAATAGCTGTCGGATTTCATCTAACGTAAAACCCAGTTGCCGAGCCCGCTGGATGATCGCGAGTCGATACAGGACCGTCGTGTCGTAGCGTCTTTGGTTCCCGCTGCGCTCCGCCGGCGGAAGCAACCCAATTTGTTCGTAATAACGGATCGCAGACGGGCGAAGCCCAACTTGGCGTGCTACTTCAGAAATGTGCA
Organism: uncultured Acidobacteriaceae bacterium; assembly: GCA_963838295.1. Lineage (GTDB taxonomy): Bacteria > Acidobacteriota > Terriglobia > Terriglobales > Acidobacteriaceae > Telmatobacter. The sequence goes on along the minus strand of CAWIQS010000011.1, from coordinate 43,826 downwards.
ACTGAGACATAGAGGCATTCTAGACCACTTCCATTGTTCATCCCCGATCACAGCCCAAAGCCAAATTTTGAGGTCCCGGCACGAGACCGCGAAATTATGCGCTTGACTTAAAGTCAACTTTAAGTCGTAGGGTTGCAATAAGGGGGCGCAATGCACCAAAATGCAGCTCTCATGGAGGAGTCTGTGAAGTCATCGTACTGGCTCTTGGCATTGTCATTTTTGTTCATCGGCAGCGGCCCTGCAAGCGCGCAAAACAACCCGGCGATGCCGATTCGAACTGTTAGCCAGGCGCTCGATTCCTGGATAACCATCACCGAGAATGAAGTGGTTGGTGCAGCCGACGCCATGCCAGAAGGTAAGTATTCTTTCGCGCCCAAAGCAGGCGAGTTCACGGGTGTCCGTACGTTCGCCCAGCAGGTCAAACACCTTGCTGCCAACAATTACCGTATGGCCGCGTACATCCTCGGTCGGAAGCCAACTCCCGATCAGATGTCGGAAACGGGACCCGACACGGTTCAATCAAAGGCTCAGATCATGGAATACCTCAAGGGGTCGTTTGCCGTGTTGCATCTGGCGATGGGCGCGATCAACGAAGGCAACATGCTAGAGCCGATGACCGCTGCTCCGAGCTCTAGCCAGAAAACACGTCTGCAGCTCGCCGAGGATGTTGTCGCGCATTCCTTCAACCACTACGGGCAGATGGTGGAATATCTGCGCATGAACGGGATCATTCCCCCAGCGAGCCGCTAACTCGAAGACCGGTCTTAACGGTCGCAGCAAACACGCTAGAGAACAAGGGTTTCTTGAATTCAGGGAGATTTGAATCATGAAGACGACGAGCTACATTGTACCGATTGCGATAGGGCTTGCATTAGCCCTCTCGCCAACGCTTGTTATGGCAAAGACATCGGCAGGCAAGTCGGCCAAGAGCTGCGGGAATGATAAGCCGGGGGCCAATCAACCAACTGAGATCCACGAAAGCCCTTTCGCTTGCGATCGCCTGGCGCTCGATCCAGAAGCAAGGAAGCGGCACTTTCAAGAACTCGGACCTTGGCTGCGCACTTTGAAAAGGAGTGTGCGAGAGTTGTCGGACGGATATGAATTTCAGTTTCCGTCGGATCCGAAGACGATCGCTCTGGTTGCGGAGTGGGCTGCAGGCGAACGGTTATGTTGCCCATTCTTCGACATTCAACTTCGTCTGGAACGAGAAGGCGGTCCATTCTGGATGAGGCTAACCGGACGAAAGGGGGCCAAAGAGTTTATTAAGGCCGACGCAGCGGCATGGATCAAGAAGTGAGCCGGATTGCTTGAGGACAGTCATGTCATCGCTCTCTCTTCCTATTGCTGCGTTCGTTGCGGGGCTGGTCTCCTTCCTCACTCCATGCGTCTTGCCGCTTGTTCCCGCATACATTTCTTCTTGGACACGATCCCAGAATTGACGAGAACAGGTCTTAGCGTGCTTCCAGAATCTGAAGGCCTGGAAACGCGGGTTAGCGAGTTTGCATCATTTGGCGACAGCTGGAAGTAGACCGCATAAGCTCAGCTCATCCATGTCTCGCATCTGAAGTGCCGTCCAGTAGCGAAACGATTTGGCTGTGATCCATTCTTTTGGCCCAGGCAATCGGCGTTGCCCAGGGCTCGGCATCCGTCTCTTCCACCAGAGCGCCACGCGCGATAAGCACCTCCGCCATCTCCAATCGCCCCCAACGGCAAGCCCATCCCAGAGGCGTCGATTTCAGCAGATCATCGCGCAGATCGAGCCGTGCTCCGTAGTCGATGAGCATGGCAGCGAAGCGTGCCCGGCTGGCACCATCGAGGCCACCGCGCGCCGCGGTAAAGTGCAGTGTGGTTGCGCCCATGCGCGCTACGTTCGGATCGACACCCTCGCGAAGAATCAGATCGAGGCAGGCGAAGTGACCCTGGTTCCGTGCCGGATCATCGCCGGCGCCACGAACAGGCTGCATCAGCACCCAGTGCGAAGTCCGGTCACTGAGTGGCCACTGAATATGGGTCAGGGCCATCGCGACGATCACCGGACAGCCATGATCCGCCGCCGACCAAAGCAGCTCCTCCACCACATGCTGGGTGGGATCGTCCGCGAGCAGCCGACGGGCCTCAGCCACATCATGATTTGCGGCCACAGTGTGAGGCTGCGGACGTGCGCCGCGCTCCAGAAGCAGGCGCTTCACGGCGCCGCCCTCGTGATTCCACGCATTGCTCAACGGCCAGCCCGAAGCGTAGACATTGGCGTTAGGATCGGCGCCGCGATCGAGCAGCAGGCGCGCAATCTCCAACTGATTGCCCATTGCCGCATACCACAGAGGGGCACCCCAACTGAGGGTCGGTTCCTCCAACTCTTCCAACATCACCCGCTCATCCACATCTGCTCCCAGATCGAGCAACAGGCTCACCATGGCGAGCTGGTTGTGATTCACAGCCAGCGAGAGAAGGCCGCCATTGCGCAGAGTGCGGTGCAGCATAGCGGGATCGGCCGCAATCATCTCGCGTACCCGCTGCACATCACCGAGCGCAACCGCTGCAGAGACAGTGATCTCCGCTCCATGATCGAGGAGCAGTCGTGCTAAAGCGGGGAATCGCTGCGCATAATCGTTGCGCGGCTCGGCAGAGTGCGCGGCCCGATCGAGAGCAGTGCTGTCCCGCATATCCTGTTTGCGGACGTTAGCTCTGCGGTCGAGCAACCAAGCCACCAGGCCGAGATCGGCCACCTGCGCGGCGATGTGGAGCGGCGTCGCGCCGTTGCGGTCGCATGCTTGAATCAGCGAGCGGTCTTCTTCAAGCAGGTGCTTTGCCATTGCCGTATCGCCATTGAGGATGGCTGCACTGATCTCATCCTGCACCGGCGAGACGGTTGCATTCGGGCAACTCATCTCTTCGCGCCGCAGCCGCTCTTCCTCTTCGATGATGGCGACGATTTCACCGTACTCGCGATCCCGAGCCAGGGTCAGCGCCGAGGTCGCATCGCGATTGGGCCAGATACCTTTGCGTGCATCGGCGCCCGCCTCCATCAGCAGCTTCACCATCGGAACGTCGCGGCGCAGCACTGCGTAATGCAGGCCTCGATGCTCATCGTTGCCAGCCCGGTCCATGCTCACGAATTCCGGACGCAACGCCAGCATGCTTCGCACCTGGGCCATGTCTCCGGCCTTCACCGCATCGGCGAAGCAAGCGATGGTCGCTCCATCGACAAAGGCTTTGAGCTTCGGCCAGCTTTGGAATCCATAGGCGCGGGCCAGCACGCGTTGCGCATCGTTGAGGGCGAAGTGGCCAGGATCGGGGCTGCGCTCGAAGTGACGTACTTCGGCGACGGCAGTTGACTCGCCGGCGCGGAATCGCTCAAGCAGCTCTTTCGCTTGTTTCTTAAGCTGTTCGAGATTGGGCTGGTGGGGAAGGCGGCGAGGAGAAACAGAATTGGAATGAGGGTCGGACATGACGATCTCCTTTGGATCACTGCCCGATGTCCGCGCGGCGGGCTCAAAGAAGATTGTCAGAATGCACTCAGGAATACGGTTCGTCGATGGGCTCAGCCCTGCCCGCGGACACGGAGGCGTCCGATACGCCGGCTTCAGTATACCGCGAGCAGTTTCCCAGATTATCTTCGCTTGGATGTGATTGTGGCTGGGGAATCCGGGTAGCCGGACTTGGATATTGACTTCAGCCAAATCACGTTTCCATAGACGCAGCAGGTGGAAAAGTGCATTGGCGATTTGCACTAACCCGCTAGCGCGGGAGGGGATGCATTTGTGGCGTTTGGATAGAGTGTTGGACACCCAAGGAGGTGTCCATGACTCATCTACGCCAGCGCATGCAGGAAGACCTCCGGCTGCGCAACTTCTCCGAACGCACGGTTCGCCACTACACCCACACCGTTGCTGAGTTCGCGAAGTACTTCCGCAAGTCACCCGATCAACTGGGCCCAGAGCATGTTCGTACGTACCTGCTGTTTCTGCTCAACGAGCGCAAGCTCGCGTGGGGAACGATTCAGGGTGCTCGTTCAGCGCTGAAGTTTCTCTATACGCGGACGCTGAAGCAGACCTGGTTTGATCAGGAGGTCATCAAGCCCAAGATACGGCGTAAGCTGCCCACGGTCTGGAGCCGCGAGGAAGTATGCGCTTTGCTCGACGCGGAGATGAACACCAAGCATCGTGCGCTGCTCGCCCTGTACTACAGCGCAGGCCTTCGTTGTCAGGAAGCGCTGGATCTGAAGGTGATCGACATCGACAGCAAGCGGATGGTCATCCACGTCCGCGAAGGCAAGGGCAAGTTTCCGCGTCAGGTCATGCTGTCTCCGAAGCTGCTGGAGATCCTGCGCGTGTACTGGCGGTGGCGCAAGCCCACGGACTGGTTGTTTCAAGGGAAACGGCCGGGAGATCCGCTGAAGGCGAACGCAGTCCGGGTGGTGTGCCAGAAGCTGCGTAAGCAACTTGGTATTAGGAAGCCGCTGAGCCCGCATGTTCTGCGCCACTCGTTCGCGACACACCTGCTTGATGCCGGGACTGATCTGCGCAGCATCCAACTGCTGCTCGGCCATCGCGATCTCGAGACAACATCGCGATACCTGCATGTTTCCGAAGCCAGGCTGCGCGCCACACCGAGTCCGCTCGATGATCTTCCCATCCAGGTTCCCCGAACTGCGCAGGGAGGCAACAGAACGGCATGACAGGACATCGGCTCGAAGTGGCCGATGTCTTCCGTGCGCATCAAGACCAGTTCCTTCATTGCTGGGGTTACGCGCTGTCGGACCAGCAACGGAAGGTGCTGCGCGATATCGGCCTGTGCCGCACAGCGGCGCTGGGCACTCATCTGGAACGCTGCGATCGATGCAGCTATGAGACAGTGGCATACGACTCGTGCCGGAACCGGCACTGTCCCAAGTGCCAGTCTTCAGCGCGCGATCGCTGGCTACTCAAGCAGGCTGACAGCCTGCTGCCGGTGCCCTATGTCCATGCGGTCTTTACCATACCTGAACAACTGGGCCCGCTGGCACTGCACAACCAGAGGCTTTTCTATTCGATCTTGTTTCGTGCAGCCTCTGAGACCCTGCTGGAGATCGCTGCCGACCCGCGTCATCTCGGTGCACGCATTGGCATACTCGCCGTTCTCCATACCTGGAGCCAGAACCTCCGTTTCCATCCTCATCTACACTGCCTCATTCCCGCCGGCGGACTGGCCCCCGATAATTCGCGCTGGATCGCGACCATACGCCACGGGTTCTTCCTCCCGGTGCGCGTGCTCAGCCGCATGTTCCGTGGCAAGCTGCTCAGCTTTCTCAAGCGTAGCTATCGGAGAGAAGAGCTTTGCTTTGCCGGCAACCTGGCTGCACTTTCGACACCGCGCGTCTTCTACACTCTGCTCGGAAGCCTCCGACGAAGAGAGTGGGTGGTCTACTCCAAGCCTCCTTTCGGCGGACCCCAGCATGTTCTGAAGTATCTGGCCCGCTACACCCATCGGGTCGCCATCTCCAACGGAAGACTCATAAGCCTCGATAACGGACTGGTGCGCTTTCGCTGGCGCGATTCGCGACACAACAACCGGAGCAGCACGATGAGACTTCAGGCCACGGAGTTCATCCGCCGCTTCCTACTTCACGTACTGCCTGCCAGCTTCGTCAAGATCCGACACTTTGGACTTCTTGGTAACCGGAACCGCCGACAGGCGTTGGAACTGTGCCGGATGCATCTCCACTCCGCGACGACCGACCTCAGTGGGCTGTTAGATGAACACCAACAGTCTGCACTGAACCGCTCCTGCCCGCAGTGTCGAGCCGGAACCTTGCACGTCATCGCACATTCTTTTGCCGGTCAACCAGTGGCTACAACGCATATGACCTCCGGCGCCAGAATCGACTCCTCTTGAGGAAGACATGATCATCCTCTGTCTCAACTCGACCTATTGCGATCACGGCGTCTTCACCAGCCGTTTGCAGATGTGTGCTTCGAACCTGCTCGCCGACGTCAGTCAACCGACCCAGCACCACGATCAGAAGCAGTACCAGTCTCAAAGACTACCCGACCGTGATCGACAGCCCTGCGTTCCCGACGCGACCCACCCCATCGGCCCCCTGCAAAGTCCATTCAATCCCCATACATCCACCGCACTAGCGGCTTAGCGCAAATCGCCGTACCAACACCGCTCCGCCTCAGCTTCCACGCCGACGCGGAGCCTCTGCGTGCGGAGCGCTGTCGATACGGCACTAGAGATTTGTCACTCGTCGAGGCTCAAAACGTATTTTCGATCATTAGCGGGAAATCCGGCTACCGAGGCGGATATTTTGTGTAGATATAGTCGCTCGACGCTACCCTCGTGTGGCAGGTATATCCACATTCGGCGCCAGTGACCGAAGGCTTCAACGTCTTTGATGCAGGGTCATACGCAAACTGAGCATATGCCCATCCGTGGGTATTCGGAAATTTCTTCGAGTCCTTCTCGATAAACGAGAGCGTCTTTAGCGCGTCCGGCACCTCCACGAAATATGGGGACGCCGGATTCTTCCTCTTGATCCACTCGATTTTGACGATCTTGGAGCCTTCGGGGAAAGGCTCGCCGTTGCCCGGAACGCCCTCCTTATACGCCTTGATCATCGTTGGGTTTCCCAGAATTGCCTTGACGCTGCCTTCCGTTTCGCTGACTGCGACGTCCTCCCATTTGTCGTAACCCTTGAACTCAGAAAATGCGAGTCCACCAGGCACTTTCAGGGTGGACCTGTCCTGCTGCGCGAAAACTGTGAAGCCTATAAAGGCTACTGCGATGCTTGTTAGTTGGCGCATTTGCTTGTTCATCTGAACTGCCTCCTTCACGTGCGAGGCTCCTGCTACGTGCGCAAGCGCCCGCGGTTCGATGGAACACACTCCGAGCCCCGCTCTATACGCCGTCGGGCAAATAGCCAGATGACTCCTACGACTAGTGGTTTCGTGGATCATCTTTCGCGTTGATGTATTCAAGCCCAAGCGGTCCAATCGCTGTCACTTGCGTGATGTACTCGCTGGATTTCGCCCAATGGAAATGGGGCGTATTGCCGGGCAGGACGAGGACGCTCCCTGGCGGGTACGCCTGCAGCTTATTGGGGTCGAACTGATCGCCCAGGCCTATGTAGAACACGCCGGATATAACTGTGTACACTCGATCCTCCGGGTGCCGGTGTGGCATCAGTTTCACGCCGTGGGGCGCTCGGACCCTGATCGTGTAGGGCCCTGGCTGCGAGGGACGACCAACAATGGTCGCTAGAAGGACGGAAGGTGGAAACGCCGCGAAGGACTTCCAATTGACATCTTCAGGGAGGACCGCTGCAAAAACATCTTCGCCCGGCTGGTGGGGTCGAACGTTGTCTTGCGGTGCTTCCACCAAGGTTGCTCTTTTCTCATCTGACATATCAAATCTCCTGTTCAGAAACGTATTCCGTACATTGATTAAGATGAAGTCACAAGCATCGACAGCTACTGGACGAAGGTATCGATCGATACCTTCATATCAATCGCGCTTCCGACCCCTAGACTCATGAGCACAAACACAAAATCTGCCCTATCGGACAGCCTTCCGATGATCAAGCAATTGGGCCCGTCTTAGCGTCATCGGATATGCAAATCGCATTGGCAGTTTTCGAGAGCATTTGCTCCTGGGAAACGGTAATGGAATTCCTAAACGCTTGCTTGGCGCGAGGAAAACTGGCTTTCGTCGCCGGTATCGATCGTGAGATGCTCTCGCTCAACGGGACAGCAATCACGGCCATGACAACTGGAAATACCAACGCCCAAAGCTTAAAGTGAATTTCAAGAAATCCGCCTCCGGCACAACCGGCGACGAAACCCCCAATGGCTGGAACCGTCATCCGTATTCGGCGTCGAGCCTGGGCCGTTTCCTCAGGCGACACATTGCCGCGTACCAGAGTTACGAAGTCTATGGCTAACAGGACAGTGTCCGTAGTGAGGACTGCCGTCGTAGGGAAGCCCGGCAGATCGAGTTTGACGAGTGCATTTTGAGTCGCCATCGCTGCCACCCCAAGCATTCCCACTGACGCCGCAACTGCGCTTCCGGGATTACTGAAAGGACCAAGCGCGACAGAAAGCGCGAGAAATGCGGTCAGGAGTACCACCTGTAAAATCAACAATGCTCGCAAAGTCGGCTGCTTTGGTCTGTCTGTGAAAACCCAAACCACGGTCGCTAAAGCAGCGACAAAAACCGGAACTGCGACCATCGGGCCGATCCGGCTAAAGCCACCGGTTGTGTAATGGGTAACTAAAATTACGATGTTTCCCGTAATGTGCGCAGTAAATAGGCCGCCGAGTGCAAGAAATCCGATAACATCGACCGCGCCCGCGGTGATGCTCAAAACGGCCACAAATAGCCAGTTGGATACAGGCTGTGGGTGTTGCTCAAGCGCGAGCTGATCTTTTATTGCCATCACGGATGCGATTAGAGCAGGAGCACGGGCGCGAAACAATTGGACGATGGTATCGCCAACACTTTGGTGCCGCCCGACACGATAAGTGACACTCATGCTTCGATTTCTATCAACGCCCTCGGACCAAGAATTTACGGCGTCGGCGACAGGCTGAAGCCGCCAGTGTAAGTCTTGCGCCTAAACGGCAATGCATCAGTGGGTCCATGTCCGCCACAAGGAAACCAGAGTGTCGGCCGCCGGTACCGAGGCTCGATTGAGCCGGAGATCGCAGTCTGCGGCGGCAATTGCTTCCCCGGCACCCCTCACCTGATCAACGGACCATTCGATGCCAACCGCAGGAATGCTCCGATACCTGCGATCGCATCGCTCATTTTAGGTAGTAAGATCGGCACCGGATTTGTTTGGAAAGCCGGATGTGGCTCGCGGTGGTTGCAAATTGCTTAAGGGTTGGGAGCACGAGACGAGAGGATTCAATTTAGTCCAACCTGCAATGGGGATCACCCAAGGGTAGATGCAGATGATCAACCCGCACGGGAGACATTAGGCCTTGGGGCACGTGCGAGGCGAAGCTTCGCCGCCATCTTCACCAGGTCGGCAAGAGAGTCGGCTTTCATTTTTCGCATCACCTGGCCTCGGTGGGCCTTCACCGTGATCTCGCTGATGCCGAGTTCGCCACCGATCAGTTTATTCAACAGGCCAGACACCACCAACGCCATGACCTCACGTTCGCGATGGGTAAGAGACGCGTAACAGTCTCGAAGAGCCCTTATCTCTGCCTCGCGATCAAGAGCAACACGGCTGCGCTCGATCGCATGCCGGATGGCCTTTAACAACACTTCATCGCCAAACGGTTTCGTCAAGAATTCAACAGCTCCAGCCTTCATGGCTTGGACCGTCATCGGGACATCGCCATAACCCGTGATGAAGATAATCGGCATCTCAGCGCGTTCGACGGCGACGCGCTTCTGAAGATCGAGGCCGTTGAGGCCTGGAAGTGAAACGTCAAGTAGTAGGCAGCTCGGAACAAGAGCTCTTGGACGGCTGAGGAATTCTTGCGCGGACCCAAATGTCTCCGGCTGCCAACCTTCGCAACGGATCAGCAACTCCAACGACTCGCGCACAGAGAGATCATCATCCACAACGAACACTATTGGCTGGGGATACGACATGGAGGGTGGCCCCAATTCCTTGTCAAGTGCGCGCGTCATAATCATTGTATTACTCCTGGGACGCCTAAACGAGGCGCGAATCGCTCATCCACCGCTCAGTGCAGACTGGAGCGCCTGAAACAAAGCGCTATCACCGAAAGGTTTGAACAGGCACTCCTCGGCGCCCTGTTCGAGCATTCTCGCGCGGAGAGTCTCATCTCTGTTAGCAGTGATGAAGATGATCGGAATCTTTTTCCGACGGGCCTTCAATTCTTGCTGGAGGTCGGGTCCGGTCATGCCCGGCATGGCGACGTCGAGGATAAGGCATTTGGTTTGGTCGAGGCAATCAGACACAAGGAACTCTTCCGCTGACGAGAACGCTCGCGCTGCATAGCCGAACTCCAATAGCAAGTCGGGTAGGGACTCGCGCATAGATTCGTCGTCATCGACCACTGTCACTAGCGCAGGTTTGACCGTCACAAGTACAAGAATGCGCCACTCAAACGACGAGCGTCCATTATGCTTTGGTATTGCTTTGCCGCCGACATCAGCATGAGTGCCCTGTGCCAATCTGATGATTTTCTGGAAGTCGCATTCAGACTCGTCGTCGCCTCGCTAACACAACTGACCTTGACTACGGTCAGCGCGCAGTGCAAGACACTTTGCATGAATCTCCTAGCGCGTTGACAACCGCACAAAGGTGACAACTGATTAATCTGACATCGCCCACTTTTCACCGAGCTCGTCATACAAACGGCACGCCGCTCGATGTGTCGACTGATATCAAGGTATCGACGACACCATCGTCCAATTGAATCTCCTCCAAACTTCCGGCTTAATCACATCTGTGTACGGGATCCGCGAAAGACTTGGGTGCCTGCAATAGACATTTCTTTACTTAAGGAGAACATTTCCGTGACACGCAACCTCACAACAATTGAAAAGCCGTTCGATAAGGCGCGCGCCGTGCGACTACTATGCAGCTGCTTGTTGGTTACAGCGCTGCTCCCGGTTGCAGCCATGGCCCAAGTCAAAACAGCTCCGGCAGCACCTACGGTTTCAATTACACCGGTGTCGCACGACAGCGTAACGATCGCTGGGGAGCCAGAACTCTATCTCAGCACTCCAAACCCCGAAGTGTCCTCGGTAGTATTCACATTCCCTCCAGGCTCTGTATCGCAATGGATGATTCATCCTGCACCAGTCTACGTTTACGTCCTGGAAGGTACTTTAACGGTCGAATTTGAAGATGGGTCGCATAAATCGTTCCATGCAGGGCAAGGATTCCTTCAGTGCAGATCGAAATGGCATCGAGGCCGAAATGACAGCGCGCAAACAATGCGCTTTCTTGCTGTGTTTTTCGGTGGGAAAGGCGTACCCAATGTGGTCCATCCAGCATCCGGACCTCTGGTGGATCAGCGGAAGTGAAGCAACTGGTCGCGAATCCAGTCCCGCAAGAGCTGGCGCACGAGGGGGGACCGCTGAATCGAATTTGGTAGCAAAAGTGGAATCTTACGAAAGCTCGCGGTTGGCCGTTGCCGAGCAGCGGTTGGAGAAACTTGGTATCAAGCTCCCGAAGCCGCCTGATGGGACGCGCAGTAATGTGTCTTTTGACCGAAAGTAATTGCATCAGGCTCGCGACGCAACACATTGAATCGGAGGAGTAGGATGACACCGAACAAACCGAACATTCTCTTAGTGCACGGGGCCTGGGGTGACGCTTCACACTGGCGGCATGTCATTCCTCCCCTGCATGAAAAAGGCTACCGGGTCTTCGCAGTGCAGAACCCTCTGACATCGTTGTCCGACGATATCGACCGAACCATCAAAATGGCCGCTGCGCAGGATGCTCCCACGCTATTAGTCGGCCATGCTTATGGTTGCGCAGTCATCACGGGCGCTGGCCTCACGCCAAATGTCGTCGGCCTCGTCTATTTGGCAGGACCTGCTCTCGATGAAGGAGAGAGCCTCAAGAGCCTTTGGGCGCGGCGAGCACCACCTGAAGGGGCGGCTAATATCCGTGAGGACAAGTATGGGTTTTTATGGATCGAAGTCGAGAAGTTTCACGAGACTTTCTGTCACGATCTCGAAGACCGAACAGAATCGCTAGTTTGGGCCCTTACGCAGAAGCCAACAGCGGCGCGTTGCTTCGAAGAGAAGTCGGGACCACCGGCGTGGAAAGTGAAGCCCAGTTGGTATCAGATCTCGGCAAACGACCGGTTGATTCCCACCGAGACCGAAAAGTGGATGGCGGAGCGAATCAACGCGAGGAAGACGATTACGTTGCAAACGAGTCACGCTTCCATAGCAACTCACCCCGATGACATCGTGCAATTAATCGAGGAAGCCAGTAATGCCGTCGTCGCGAAGGCTGGTGGTTTCCGCTAGAAACACGGATGTGCCACGCTATGAACGGCATGCAATTCGATTGCATGCTGTAATCCAAATACGAAAAAAGGAGTGTTTCGATGTCAAATATTACTAATGTTTCCACAGATGTCAAAACGATCGTAGGTGAGCAGCTTGAGTATCCTTCCAACCCGAATCCGATGATCTCCTCAAGCATCTTGACCATAGCTCCAGGAGCGGTCACGCAATGGATGGTTCATCCCGTTCAGCCCTACCTTTACGTACTTGAAGGGACGCTGACCGTTGAGTTCGCCGCAGATGGGTCGCGTCAGACTTTCAAAGCCGGCCAGGCGTTATTGCAGACGAGGACTCACTGGCATCGCGGCCGTAACGACGGCACAACGCTTGTTCGTTTCCTGAGTGTGTTCGTAGGAGCGAAGGACGTGCCGACCATTCTGCATCCGCCCAGCGGCAAGATCGTAGAGGAATCAACTGCCCGCGCGGATGTGGCCCGCAAAGCTCCGGCGGCGTGACTAACCTGTATTTTCTGTGTGTCATCTGGGTAAGAACACGGAAAAGCTGGGAACTCCGCTTCGGGGTGTAGTTGGTGTTCAAGCCAGTGCAGAAGGCAATGCACATCGCACAAATACGACCAGGTTGCGTGTGTTTTGCTGGTTTTCTGCGTGGCGGTGTTGGTGTGTGACGTTTCCATACTTGCTCCGGGAAGAAACACTCTATGATGTACCCGACTTCTATCGCACGATACAGATCGACGGGCTCTCCATCTTTCACAGAGAGTCGGTCGGTCTGTCGCTCCATTATCGAGAGTCATCGCGGCCGTCTCTGGGCAACACCGAATGACGGTCCGGGAGCTACGTTCTCTTTCTCTGTTCCCTGCGCAGCCGAAGATGTAACGGGTACTAACAGAATTCCCAAGATTGGGACGCCTGCCGGTACTGTTGCGTTGCAAGGAAAGCTATGGAAGTCAGATGATCACTTGTGTCGGTTGCCGATGGCAACATTTCGATCCGAAAGTAGTTGCCCAACTTGCGGCGTCAATTCGGCTATCCGGCCCGAGAGTTTTCGTTGGCGGAAAAGTTCCTCGCGCCCGATTGAGTCGACCAGACCAAATGCCCAAGCCTGGACATCGCCATTACGGGCGCGAGCGGACTCGAACCTCAACGGATCGTCGAATTGATTCTGAAATCCGCCAGGAGAGGATGAATCCACCGACGCGGGACGCGCTGCCGCTGATATCGGCGGCAAATCCGATACCGAAGTATAATGGACGCTCTCCCCCAGAGGGGCGCATTGTGATCTGCTGGGAGAGAATCGAACTGGACAACGAGCTCAGTCGCGTGGTCTATTGTCGGCGCCCTCGCCATTTATGTACGCGACCGGGCAGATTGCGGTGCTAATGTGCCCGAGTCTGGCAAATCGCGAAATCTCGAAGCCTTCGATTCAATTTCCGCTGACGCGGTTCCTTTGGAGTCGATTCTCCGGACAGAGGAATTGCGTATTCGGCCATCTCGTCCTCCCCAGTACGAGGAGGAGAACCGAGCGCTTGTGGCACTGGCCAGCGCGCTAGCCGACTCCCCGAGTACTATTCTGCAAACGCTGGCTGATAAAGTCTACGAACTGCTGCATGCCGATTCGGCGGGCCTAAGTCTATTGACGAAGGACGAAACGAAGTTCTACTGGGCAGCTATAGCCGGCGCGTGGCGACCCCACATCGGCGCCGATGTCCCGCGCAGTTCCTGCCCTTGCGGCGATGTGCTCGACCGCAATACTCCAATGCTATTCACCCACTGGGAGCGGCGTTATGAGATTTTCAGCCGGAGAATACCCGTGGTCGAAGAAGGATTGTTTGTTCCTTTTTACGTAAACGGTGAAGCGGTCGGAACAATTTGGGCGTTCGCTCACGATAGTCGTCGCAAATTCGATGCCGAGGATCTAAGACTGCTTGAACGTACGAGTTCTTTCGCGTCTGCGGCATACCAAGTAGTGAAGTCGATTGAGAACCTCAAATTGGAAATCGAAGCACGCGAAAAAGCGGAAACAGCGGTGCGCGAACTGGCAAGCGGGTTGGAGATGCAAGTTCGAGTTCGGACTCAAGAGCTGGAATGCAGCACCCGAGGACTTGCCGAAGCCAACGAAGAGCTTCAGCTCCAGGTTGGCCTCCTGCAACTTATTCCTGTGGCGGCTTGGACGCTTCAGCCCGATGGGACTCCAGATTTCGTGAACCAAAACTGGCTGGAGTACACCGGTCAGGCACTCGAGTACGTCCAGTCAAATCCCGAGGCGTGGATGAGTGCGATCCATCCTGAGGATCGGGAAGGGGCGTCAAAGAGCTTTCGGGACGGGGTACGCTTAGGACAGGATTTTACGATGGAAGCTCGGTTTCGTCGAGCGCTCGACGGGACTTACCGCTGGCATCTCAATCGAGCCGTGGTGTTGCATGATGCGGGAGGAAAGATCCTTAGATTTGTCGGTACGTCCACAGACATTGAGGACATGAAACAGTCCCAAGAACATTTACGAAGCGCCGAGGAAAAAACTCGGTTGATTATCGACACTGCTTTAGATGCGGTTATCACGATGGATGCCCAAGGAACCATCGTTAGTTGGAACAAGCAAGCTGAAGTCATCTTCGGGTGGAGTAGTCCAGAAGCCATCGGCCAGCATATGTCGGACATCATCATTCCGGAGCAACATCGGATGGCTCACGAGCACGGCCTACATCACTTCCTGGCTACCGGTGATGGCCCCATCTTGCGACGACGTATCGAAGTGACGGCCGTTCGGCGCAGCGGTGTTGAGTTCCCAGTTGAGTTGGAAGTATCACCCATGAAACTGGAACACGAGTGGATTTTCAGTGCCTTCATTCGAGACATTACCGATTCCAAACGAGCTGAACAAAAATTGCGAGAGAACGAACTCAATCTTCGCCAGATGACCGAGACTATTCCAGAGATGCTCTGGAGCGCTTCACCGGAAGGTGCAATCGATTACTGCAATGCTCGCGTGCTCGATTACACTGGCTTCTCGGCCGAAGAAATCGTGGGACACGGTTGGACCAAGCTTCTTCATCCGGACGATGCCGATCAGGCGGCCCGAGCCTGGTCGTCGTGTGTCACAACTGGAAACCCGTACCGAGTTGAGGTTCGCACCATCCACGCTGCCGATGGCACGTATCGATGGTGTGTAACGAGCGCGCTCCCGTTGCTGGACCGACAAGGGAGCATCCTGAAGTGGTACGGCACCGTCGTGGACATGCACGATTGGAGGCAGGCCCAGGAAGATCTACGCAACACGCAAGCGGAGCTCGCGCATATGTCGCGCGTGATGACAATGGGGGAACTTACCGCATCGATCGCGCACGAAGTCAACCAGCCTCTCGCAGGCATGATCACCAACGCCAACACCTGTCTGCGGATGTTAGCCGCTGATCCTCCCAATGTCGATGGCGCGGGCGAGACCGCGCGGCGCACGATTCGCGACGGCAACCGAATGTCTGAGGTGATCACGCGGTTACGCGCGCTTTATAGCAAGAAGGACGCCACAACGGAACCGATGGACCTAAACGAGGCTACACGAGACGTGATCGCCCTCTTGTTGAGCGAACTCCAGAGAAACAACGTGGTTTTGCGGCTTGAACTTGCCAACGACATCCCGCTGGTCGCAGGCGATCGTGTCCAGCTCCAGCAGGTCATCCTGAACCTGCTCCGGAACGCATTGGACGCAATGAGCGGAGTCGATGATCGTATGAGGCACTTGCTGATCCGAACGGAACGAGACGAAGGCGATCAAGTGCGACTGACCGTGGAGGATGCCGGAGTAGGGTTCGATCCTCAAGTTGCCGATAGACTCTTCAAAGCGTTCTACACAACGAAAACTAGCGGCATGGGAATCGGACTTTCGGTCTGTCGCTCCATTATCGAGAGTCATCGCGGCCGTCTCTGGGCAACACCGAACGACGGTGCGGGAGCTGCGTTTTCATTCTCCATTCCTCACGCATCCGAAGGCGAGATGGGTGGCGATCGTAATCGCGACGCTCGTTCCTCGGACGTGACGAATGCGCCGTGAGGAACTTGACGAATGCGTCATGAAATCCTCTCTTGGCGTTCACAGGACGATTTCTTTGCCAGGAGGAATCTGATCGATTTCCTCCGAATTCAAACCCAGATGGTCCATCGCGAGCGTTTTCGGAATATGGCGGATCCAGTTATTGAGAGAAAAGTCGATGAATTCGGGAGCGACGAACATCTCAAGGAAGACGAGGTTGGTGTCACCGGTATTTTCGATGTAGTGGCCAGCGACAGCTGGGACAAAGCCGACGTCGTTCGCGTTGAAATCCATCGTGCGGGACTGTTCGCTGGAATTGAAGACGGTCATACGCCCCGAGCCCTGCACGTAATATTGCCACTCACTGGCGTTCGGATGCCAATGAAGCTCGCGAAGACCCCCAGGTTTCACCATCACGAGGGCCGCGGCAATCTTCTTGGACACGGGAAAGTTTTTGCTATCGACGATGCGCGCTTCACCCATCGCAGTCTTCTTACTCGGAGTCATGACCCGTAGCCTAAACGTGTAGCGGGGACTCTCGCCTTTGGCATCGGCGGTCGTCTCGGCGATATCCGCCTCAAGGGAATCCGGGAGGTTGCCCCGGAAGATGTAAAGCGAATCTGTCGGAAGCTTCGCGACAGACTCAGGCGAGAGCTGAAAATTTTTCGCGAGCACTTCGGGCGGAGTATGCGCCAGCCAATCGGACAGAAGGAAAGTGCTCTCCTCTGAGAAGTCGCCTTGGTTAAAGACGAGCAGAAACTCGCAGCCATCGTCGCCGAGGCCCTGGATTGAATGCGGATAGCCGGCTGGAAACAGCCAGAGATCTCCCTCCTCTACGTCGTCGATAAACATGGTCCCGTCGGGATTTAAAACTGTTACGCGCGCCTTCCCGGAAAGCATGTAGGACCACTCATCGGCAATATGCCAGTGGAGTTCGCGATAGCTGCCCGCGGTGAGGCGCATCTGAACGGCGGCTATTTCCTTCGAACTTGGAAGTTCGCGTTCCGTTATTTGGTGCGTCCACCCACCTTCCTGCATGCGCCGATGAACGAGTTCAAACGAGTACCAGATAGGGAGAACGGTACCGTGATCCGTGATAGGCGGAAGACTCGAGCTGGGATTCTGTTGTTTAAGAAGCAGATTTTGCGGGCCACGGTTGCTGGCAGACGCGTCTGTCTGTGAACGCAGTGTGTTCTCGCGGCCCGCAAGCCCTCCGCTGCCATAGGCTGATGGGGCTTCACCGTCAATTTGTTTTGCTTCGCCTATCATAAGTTTCCCCTTTCCCAGGCGGTCCTTCCGTCGGTCGGTGTGACCTGTGTTCTGAATTGACGTTGCAGTGCTTTTCCGAAAGGCCTTTCACGACCGTTACTCTCGCCGCTGAGCAGTACAGTTGGGCGCAGTCATTTTGCGGAGATCGAACAAAAACGCCCAACATGCACCTACATCATTGCGTGCTCGAAAAAGCCGCCCGACCTCGGTAATACTCACCGTGGAAGCCGGTCAGCAATTTTCGCCACCCCAGCTTGCGCACAGACTTCGTCCTTGTCTCCGCCGGGAGCACCTCCTACGCCCAAGGCGCCCACGATGCCGTTCTTCGTCTTGAATGCCACTGCCCCCGGAAGCGCCATAACATTGCGCATTGAACCGAGTCGGGGCGCGAACGGATTGGTTTTTGTCAGATTGAAAAACTCACCGGACGTATCAAAGTGGAATATCGGCCCGAGCGTGACCACCGTGTATGCCTTGTCGTAACTCGATTCTGAGGTATGGATGGTCGCTCCGTCACCGCGAATCGCTACTTGCGGTGTTCCGTCCATGTCGACGACTGTAGCGGTAACGAAATATCCGTGTAGGGCGCAGACACGAACAGACTCGGACGCGGCCTCAAGCGCGAGACTGAGTGGCACAACGTAGTGATAGTCGGTCGTTTGCGATGGTTGTGAGGCCGCGGCCGTGGTCAGAGAGGGTGCCTGCTCTTGGGCCCAGATTGCACTGGGAGCTGCCACTCCGGCGACTAAAAACGCGATTACGAGATGCAGCAAAGAAGGCTTCATCGAAATATGCTTCCAACTACTCGTGGTGTGTGTTTTGGCGGCATGCAAATCTTTTTCGAAAGTCATGGTGAGTTCTCCTTAGATAGAGTCATTCGTGCGTTGCGCATTCGCGACTGATTCAGACGTGATGCACATTTCCATTAAGCCAAAGGCGGACGGGCGAATCTATTGGACGATGGTGTCGCTCGATACCTTGGTCTCAGACAGTGCGATAAGAACATTCAAACGTTGCCCTTTACGGTCCTGCACGTCTCCCGACTGCTTTCGGACCGACCTCGACGCTTGCGTGAAAAAAACTTTGGAAAGACGCCTTCTAGTGGTTGGGCGTTTCCGCCTCTACGCCACGTAGCTCTCAAAGGAGCAGCCAGTTAGGCCAACAGTGCTCACGCGAATTCTGCGAGAGGAGTTACGTGAGCTCTCGCCGTCCTTACCGTTTCAGCAG
Organism: uncultured Acidobacteriaceae bacterium; assembly: GCA_963838295.1. Lineage (GTDB taxonomy): Bacteria > Acidobacteriota > Terriglobia > Terriglobales > Acidobacteriaceae > Telmatobacter. Next base: position 25,352 of record CAWIQS010000011.1, on the reverse strand, counting down.
CTTAGCCAGATATTGTTGCCAGACGGCCGCGTAGTTGAAGGTGAGATGGCCGTGCGTCTCCGGCGTGATCGGCAGCAGCACGAAGTGTGCATTTGGCATCCGCCTGGCCTCTTGCTGGGCGATTCCAAGGTCAGGCGGGTTGATAAAATCATCGGCGGAGTTGACCCAAAGAACTGGAACCGTGATGCGACCGAGTTGCGGGGAAGGATCGTAGCTTCGGCTGGCATCAAGAAAATAGAGACAGTTGTTCGCGTCGATCGAGTGGACCGACTGCCCAAGATACTGGTCCGTGTAGTTCTGGGTCTGCTGCCGCGTCGGATACCGTTTCTGCAGCTGCTGTGCGGACGACGTTGCGATCAGGAAGAGACTGCTTTCGGCACGAAGGCCCGCGACCGGCTCGCTCTTATATTCTCCGCCAAGCCACGCTGGATCATTTCGGATGTCCTCCATCGCCATCGAACGCCACATCAGGTTACGACCCGCAATTGGTACGGTCAGACAGGCGAAGGCCGCAAGCGCATCCGTGTAGCCCGGATAGGTGACGCCCCACAGAAAGGTATGCATGCAGCCCATCGACGTGCCAAAGATGAGTCGAAGATGATCGACGTGCAACCCGTCCTGGACAAGCAGGTGCTGCGCACGCACCATGTCGTCGTAGTCGTAGCGGGGAAAGTGCATATGCAGGCCGTCGGAGGGTTTGCTGGATTCGCCGTGGCCGATGTCGTCAGGAAAGATGAGGTAGTAGCGATGTATATCGAGCGGCTGTCCGGGGCCAAACAGCACATCAGCGAACGTCGGTATCAGAAACGACTTGGAGCTGCCGCCAGTGCCGTGCAGAAGCAACACTGCGTTATCGATGTGACCGTCGGGACCACGACGCGCGATTCCGAGGGTGCGATAGTGCAGGCGCAGTGCGGGCAGAGTCTCACCGTCGCTGAAGCGGAAATGCGATGCCGTAAAGGTGCCTTCTTTCGCCCGTGCCGGCCACGAATCTGCAGTCTGGGCAGCTGCGGGGTGTGTCCAGAGCAAGCCGGCGAGGAGAAGGAAGGCAACCCGAAATGCGGATTGTACGGAAAGGAATTGTGGGATCATGTGAAGTCTCCAGTCGACACTCCAATATTCGCGATTAAACCAAAACGACGGAGAAGGTTCCATTGGACGAAGGTATCGATCGATTCTACGGAGCAGGAGCAATTTCAAACCGCTCGAATAACGAGAACAGAGCAATAGGCTCATTGAGGAGACATTGGTTTGTGTTCCTAGTGGTTGTCAACAAGCCGGAAGTATTCGGCTGCAGCCACCCGGTTACGAAGCCGTGGCGCACGAATTACGGGTTTTCGGCAACTTCGATTGGCCCGGACTTCAAACTGACCCACCACCGCCGAACTACGCTGCGCTCGATGCCTCCGGCAAGTGCGCAGCCTCTCGCCGTGGACTCTTCTTAGGTGGGAGCGACGGGTCTCCATACTTTAGGCGCAACCAGTTTGCGACCTCGTGGGGATCGAAGCGGACGGCCCCACCGACGCGAAAGCTCGGAAGTTGACCCCGTGCGGCCATGCGATAGATGTGTTTATCGTCCACTCCCAGGAGTTCGGTCAGGTCTGAGACCTTCATCGCCCCGTGCCGGGATTCGAGTTCTTGTATCAAATTGAGACTCACGCTACTTCCTCCGGTTCGGTGGTCGCGGATTGCCTGTTTCGTAGAGGTTTAACTGGAGCATCAACGTTAGTCCAATACTTTATTGCGATAGACAGCCATGCTTAAACGAGATGGAGTCTCGCTGCGTTTTACTATTTCCGTTCATTGGGTTGCCTTGGGATGGACAACTCTTATTGACCAATTTGGTTCTAATTGAAGAGAAAGAAGTTACGGGAAAGGAACGTCCCGTCACGGCAGCACCACCGATTAGTAGAGATCCGGGGGGCATGTCCATGAGTGTCTACGATCACCTTGAGTTCAAACACCTCAAGAGCATTGTCGCAATTGCGGAGGAGGGCACAATCACTGCCGCTTCGACGCGCATTGCACTGGCTCAGTCTGCTCTCAGCCGTCAGCTCAACGAGCTTGAAGATGCATTACACATCAAGATATTTGAACGGGATCATGGTGGGATGACCCTTACTCCCGCCGGCGAATCGCTGCTCCGATTCGCCGGGGAATTGCTCCAAACCCGGATAGATATCATCCAAGCTGTGCAAGCGATTCATCAGGCCACGATGCAACCGTTTCGACTCGGCTTCACGCCGTTCGTTGAACACCAGGTTCTTGCGACCGTGTGTGACTCGTATCGTGACTTATTTCCGAAAGGCAGCATTCAACCAGAGAACGGCGACACAGATGGGGTGATTCGACGGTTGATGGCTGCTGAATTGGACGCTGCACTTGTCACGCTTCCATTGCTTCCTGATGGTTACTGCATTCAACCTGTTATGCACGAACCCTTGGTCGTCTGCGTTCGCAAGGACGACCCATTGGCCGAGCAAGCTGAACTGCCAGCCGAGGCGTTGAATGGGCGACTCGCCATTTTCAGCGACCCGCGACATCACCCGAGAGCGCATGAACGGCTTTTGGAAATGTTGGAAGGGCAAGGAATAAAGCCCAAGATTTCCAATCCCACATTCAACGCTGAGCATGTTCAATGGATGGTCAGAGAACGTCTCTGTATCGCGCTAATTCGCCATAGTGAACCGTTACACGAACACCTGACCAGCAGGCCCATTCAGGGCGTGAACTGGACCATTGACTCGGTTCTCGTCTATCGGCGAGAAAACGATCAAAAGGCACTCCCGTTGCTCATCCGCGATCTTGAAAAGCGGTTCTCGGTTGCGGAGCCGACTTCGCAAAAGAAACGGCCTCAACGCGCGACGGAAAGACGGGAGCAGCAACAGTTGTCTTTCGGCGGTCAGAGCACCACGTCCGAATAGGATCTCTCATCTTCCGGCGCATGTTCATCTGCTATCTCGTTTAAGCATGGACGGCCATCGCAATAAAGTATTGGACGGGACAGAAGATCGCGCCTAACGTCTCGGCATATCCCGACTGATCCAACAGTCGTTGGAGGTGCTGATGTCTCGCAACATCCGAATCGTAATTCCCTTGAAGACGCTCCAGGCATTTCGCAGATGGAGATATCCATTCGCGTTGCTTGCTGCCGTATGCCTTTTCCTTCCCGTCACCGCTTACGCACAATCGGGCTCGCCGTTCGACAGCGGACTCACTTCACTCCAAAACCTCTTCACCGGCACGGTCGCGAAGGTCGCCAGTTTGATCGCGATCGTGATCGGCGGCTACGGCTTCGCGCACGGGGAACCTGGCGCGAAGAAGACGCTCGCCGGTGTCGCCGCAGGCACCGGAATTGCAGTGCTCGCCACGAATGTACTGAGCTGGCTTTGGGGAACCTAAACGGCTCCGCTTCCCGTCTCTCAACCGCCACGCGCCAACTTCTCAACTGTGAGGGGCTTTCATGCAGACACACACCACAAGCCGCCGGAGCAACCGGGTCTTCAAGAGCCTGCATAAGCCCCTCACGTATTTGGGCGTCGAACGCACGCTGTTCTACTTCGTCTGCGTTGGCGCTGTAGGCGCGTTCAACATCTTCAATTCGATCCTCGCCGGTATCGCCGTCTTCATCGGAGGCTACGCATTCGGCCATTGGGTCACGACAAGCGATCCGGCGTTCCTTCGCATTCTCGCCAAATCCGAGAAATATAAGCTCCGTTATGACGCAGCCAAGCAGAGCATCCCGCGTGTGGAGGTGGTCTGATGCTCCGCCTCGATAGGGCTCATCAAGCCATGGAAAGAGAGCTGCGTCTCTCAACGACCACATCAACCTCTATGGATTCTGGAACGAGACGACGTTCCTTACGAAGTCTGGCGATCTTGGGATGGTATTGCGCGTCCCCGGCGTGGACTATGAGAGCCTTGACCATTCGGAGCAGGAGTATGCCGTTAAGCGCCTGGAGTCCGCATTGAAGGCATTTGGTCCCGGCTTCCACATCTACCAATACCTCTTCAAACACAATCGACCCGAGATTCCGTTCGCTTCGTATGAGGACGCCGTTGTGGAAGCCGCCATCGAACAGCGGCGACAGTTCTTTGAAGCCAAACGCGACCATCTCTATCAGGTAGAAATCTTCTATTGCATCGTCCTTGAAGGAGCGCGGTCGAAAACCGGCGTAGGCGTGGCGCTCGCGCGTCTCTTCCGCGATCCCGCTGGGGCGGTCGGCGAACTGCGGGCGCAGTTTACCAATTACAACATGAAGACTTTGCTGCGAACCCAGATCGAAGCCGACCTTGCCCGGCTTGAGCAGCGCGTCCAAGCGTTCGTCAGGCAGCTCGCGGACTTTATGCAGATCGAGGTTCTCAACCAGCAGGGACAGCTTCGCTTCTTTCGCCGGCTACTGAATTTCGATGAACGGCAGATTGCAGGCAGGCCGCAGTCTACGCAGTTTCTCGACTACCAAGTAGCGAACTCGAATATCGACGCCGAGCGGGATCACCTGCGCGTCGGCAATCACATTGTCCGCGTGCTGACGATGAAGGAGGCCATTACCGAAACGCGCCCTTTGGTACTGGACTCGTTGTTGAAGATCGCAGGCAACTTCTATGTGGTGACTGAATGGACGCCACTTGCGGCGGACAAGGCCCGCAAGGAAGTCACCAAACGCCGCCGTCACTTCAATATGTCAAAGACCGGCTTTGTGTCGCAGATGGGCAACGACGCCACGAAGACAAACCCGCGCGATGTGTTGGTAGATGAGTCGAAGCAGGCCGATATCGAGAATCTGGGCGACTGCCTGCGTGCTCTAGGCGACGGCCAATCGTTGGGCGATTTCTCGCTCACGATTGTTTTGTATGGGAAGGCAAAGGCCGAGCTTGACCAGCTCGTGGGGGAGTTCACCAGCGTCTTTACCAACGCCGACGGCAATCTCTTCGTCGAGACCTACAACCAGCTCAACGCTTACTTCGCCGCAGTGCCCGGCAACTACGCGCTCAATCTCCGCAGGCTGTATCTGCTAAATACGAACTACGCCGACCTCTCGTTTCTGTTTACGATCCTGCCGGGCGAGAAGACAAACGCGCATCTCGGCACGGAGTACCTTGCTGCGCTCGAAACGGACAACAGCACGCCGTACTTCCTGAACCTCCATAACGGCGAGGTCGCCCACACGCTCATCCTCGGGATGACAGGTTCAGGGAAGAGCTATTTTTGCAACTTCGTCCTGCAAAACGCTCAGAAGTATGCGCCCCTGACGTTCATCTTCGACATCGGCGGCAGCTTCCAATCGCTCACCACGATCTTCGGTGGAGGCTATTTGAACGTGGGCCAGGAGGCACGCGACTTCACTATCAACCCGTTCTCGCTGCCCTACGGCAAGAAGAACCTGCAATTTCTCTTCAGCTTCTTCCGAGTGCTTATCGAGGGCACGGAACAGCGTTACCGGCTCGACTTCAAGGAAGAACGAAAGCTGTGGGACGGGATCGAGCGGATGTACATGCTGGAGCCGGACCAGCGCACCGTCTCCAACTTCGGCAACATCATCGGCGAGTTGAAGGAACGGCTGCACCGCTGGACTCGCGGTGGGCAGTATGGCTTTCTCTTCGACAATGCCGAGGACACGCTTTCGTTCAGCCGCTTCCAGACCTTCAACTTCGCCGGCTGGGGCGATGCGCCGGAGGTATTGGAGCCGCTGTTGTTTTACGTTCTGCACCGGGCCAGCAACGAGATCGCCGACCCGAAGAAACTGGCGACCTTCAAGATGTTCCTGTTGGACGAGGCTTGGCTTTTCATCAAAAACGAGACGATCAGAAACTACGTTGTCCAGGCACAAAAGACGTGGCGCAAGCATAACGCCGCGATGATTCTCGCCACGCAGTCCATCAAAGAGCTTGAAGAGTCGGGCATGTTGCAGATCGTCTCCGAGAGCTGCCCGACGAAAATCTTTCTCGCAAACCCGGAGATGGACCGCGACGTTTACCGCGAGGCGTTCCATTTGAACGACACGGAACTTGATCTCATTGGCGGCCTCGTTCCGCCAGGGCAGATGCTCATCCGTAAAGCTCAGTCGAGTAAGAAGGTTCAATTGAACGTCGATTCCGTCTCGCATTGGATGGCGACCAACAACGCCCGCGACAACCTCAAGAAGCGCGATTACTTCGCGCGCTTCGGCATTGCCGACGGCCTGCGCCGTCTCGCCGAAGACTTCCCATTCCGACCCCGCACGATGGCCGTCGCCGTCACTGACAACCACAAAGGAGCAACCGCATGAACCGCACCGTCATCTTTCTCGCTGGACTTGTCTTGTTCTTGATTCCAGCTTTCTCCTCCACTGTGGCCGTCGCGCAGGAGGCGACGGCACGCACCGTCCAATATCACTCGCAGGACATCGTTCCCATCCGCGCCAAGTTGAAGTACACCACGCTCATTGAGGTTCCGGCGACCGAGAAGATCATGGAGGCCGCGACCGGCGACAAGGACTTCTGGGTTGTGGATGTGGTCGGCAACTTCTGCTTCGTCCATCCGGCCAAAGCCGGCATCAGCCACCAATCTCAATCTGATTACCGACAAGGGCAACATCTATTCGTTCACGCTGCAGGATGTCTCCGGCACATCGGAGGCGCCGGATCTCAAGGTGCTCGTCCAGCCCGCCGACCAGTCCTCCATCGTCGCGGCCAGCGGACCTCCGCAGTTTGTCCCCGCCGCGCAGCTTGAGCAGTCGAAGCAGCAGCTCGCCGCGCTCCAGTCCCATGTCGGGCAGGCGGTCGATGAGTACAAGAGCGCGTACCCGATGCAGTTGAAGTTCGATTACAACTACAAAGCCAACGAAGCGCCCTTCGATATTCAGTCGATCTATCACGACGACAAGTTCACCTACATCAAGACGAATGCGCCGGAGAAGTTCAGCGTGTACGAGATGAAGGACGGCAAGCCGAACCTCATCAGCTACGACCTGCGCGATGGCACATACATCATCCCGAAGGTGATGGATTCGGGCTACGTCGAGTTGGGCAAGAAAAAGATGGAATTCACGCGGAAGGGGTAGCGTCATGCCAGAGCCGGAATTGAGCCACGAAAGCGAGCCATGACCCAAGGGTGTGCTCCAGAAGAACATGAAGATGTTCGTCTTTCTCGGAGCGTGCGCTGCTTGTCATTCTCGCCGCCATCTTCAGCTCTGGCGGCAAGAAGTCCTCTACCCAGGCAGCGGCGAAGAACCAGCCGCCGCAGCCGATGGTTCAGGACAACACGGATAACAACGTCGCCGACCTGAAGAACCAGCTTGAGGCCGAGAAGGAGAAGGAGCAGCAGGACGCGCTTGCGGCGACCGCCGCCGGCGATCCCGCACTGAGGAACGCCACGCCTGCCCAACAGGCGGCGGCTGCGGGATACACGCCGAGCGGCCTTCCCGTGGGCTGTGTTCCCGGTCAGCCATGCGGCCCAAACGGCTATCCCCAGCAGGCGGGCGGCGCAGCCAGTCTCTCCGGCGCAGCAGGAGGAACAGCAGATCGCCGCGAAGGACCGGGAACGCGCCTACAATGTCTCGATTCTCCTCGAATCTCGCTTACAGCCGCCCGCCGGACCCGCACCGAGCCAGACTGCGCCGAGCTGGCTCTCAGGCCAGGCAATCCTTACGCGCTCGCGGCAGGCGACAGCAGCATGATTGCTCCCCGCGCGGCCGGCGAGCAGCCGCAGGCAGCAGCGCAGGCACCCAAGCGAGCGCCAGAGGTCAACATAGATTCGGCATCGGGCCAGCCGTATGTTCTCTACGAGGGCACAACGCTCGACACCGTGTTGATGAACCGGCTTGACGGCGATGCCGTCGGCCCGGTCAAGGTGCTCGTCTCGAATCCCGTCTACTCGCACGACCATCAGCACGTCATCATCCCCGATGGAACGATCGTGCTGGGCGAGGCCAAGAAGATCGGCGCGTCCGGCTTTGGCCAGCAGCGCCGCATGGCCGTTGCCTTCCACCGGATGATTATGCCGGATGGATACACCGTCGACCTCGACCAGTTCCACGGCCTCGACCAGATCGGCGAAGAAGGTCTGAAAGACAAGGTCAACAACCACTACCTCGAAATCTTCGGTACTTCGATTGCTTTGGGTGTGATTGCCGGAGCGGGTGAGATTACCCAGGGTGGCGGCGTGATTTCCACCAGCGGTTCTCAGGCATTTACTACGGGAGCCGCAGGCAGCGTATCGCAGTCGGCAACCTCCATCCTTGATCGTTTCATCCAAATACCACCGACCATCACCATCCGCGAAGGGCATCGCGTGAAGGTCTACTTCACTCAGGATATGTTGCTTCCTGCGTATACCAATCACACCATCCCGCAAACCTTCTGAGGAGTTTCTATGCGGATATCATTTGCGTTTCTACCTTGTTCGTCTTGCAGCGCTTGTCGGCTGCCAGAGTAAGCAAGCGAGATACGGCAGACTTGAGCAGCAATATCAGCAAGCCCACAAGCAGTACGTCGATGACTGTGTAGCTCCGATGACCAGTGGCGCTGGCGACGCAGCTCAGTGGCGAAGCTTCGAAGGCTCCAACGCCGCAGGAAGAGGCTGCCCAACAACAGAAATGCGAGCCGGAGGCTGAAACAGGCAGCAGATCTGCAAAAACAGCTTCAAGCCGCTTCAGCAGTAACAGCTCAAACCACAACGTAACCGACGCACACTCAGCCGAAGGAGGACAGACCATGAAGCGTTCTTTTGCAAAATCGCACTCATCGTCTCGCTAGTCGGCCTGAGCTTGCACGCACACGCGCAGTTCGGCTCAGGAATCGTCTATGACCCGACGCAATCTGCCCATGCGATCCAGCAGATCGAACAAGGGCAAAACATCTTTACCAATTCCGTAAAGCTGGCCGACAACGCCATCGCCACGTACAACCTTGCTCACCAGATGGCGATGTCTCCGCAGAGTCTCTATCAGCCGTTCATGTCCTTTTCATCGGTCTGGATGATGGTCAATCAGGCCGCCAACACCTACGGCAACTCGCAACCGTGGACCAACTCGGCCAATACTGGCGTGAACGCGTCGTATGCCTACCAGCAGGCATCGGTTCCGCGAACGGGCCAACTGAACGGCTACGGGAATCTCAGCCTCTCCGGCCAACAGCAGATCGCAGCCCAAGGAGCGACCTCTGACCTGAACGATTCGGTGACTGCCAGCAATCTCCAGACGCTCGGGACCATCCGCGCCAACTCCCAGCAGCGGCAGGCCGACATCAACGCGCTGGCTGCGGCATCCAACTCCACTGACCCCGCCCAACAGACAGAACTGGCGACCCTGCAGCGGATCAATCGTGCGCTCATTTTGCAGCTAATGGCTCAGCAGGAAGCCAACCAAATCAGCCAGGCGTACACCCTGCAGCAGATCGTCTCGCAGAAGCAGCAGCAGGACGCGCTCAAGACGACCTTCCAGCAAGCCAACCAGTTTCAGAGCGGCTATAACGCACGTCGCGCCGTCGTTTGCCGGTGCTGCGGCAGCGATGCGGTACTGAACCTATCACCGAGAGCGAGGCAGACTATGGATCTCCTGCAATTGGATTACCCAAGCTTGCAATTCACTGACCAGCACCGTCGCTCCATCGGTCGACGCGATGGGCGTGCATATCTGTGTCGCTCTCGCCACCATCATGCTCGTCTGGTTCGGAGTGCAGGAGGCCCTTGCCTCCGCTCAAGGAGGCCCAGGCTTCAACATGGGAAGGTTCTTGAGCTTCTTCATGCTCATTACTTTCGCCTACACGATGGTCAAGTTCTACGACTCCAGCATCCCCGGCATCGGGTATTCGCTCAAAGGCTTCATCAACGGCGGCGCGCAGTAACTTGTCAACCTAATCGGGACCGACAGCGCCGACCAAATCCTGAACACATCTCCAACAGGCTCAATCGAACGAAGGGCCGGGCATGATGTCCACGGTCACGAATCCGTACAACGCAATCATCTATGCGTTGATTCAGGTGCTCATTGCCGGCCTTTCCGCGCTTATCAGCGTCATCATCGCCTACGGCGCTGTCGCCAGTTCCATTGTTGGATTGCTCGGGCCGATCTTCATTCCGTTCCTCGTCTTCGACAAACTGGACTTCTTGTTCTGGGGCTGGCTTCGCGCCTTTCTTGGCTTCTCGTTTCTACAAAGTGGTCGCTGCCGCAACGTTGAGCATCCTTTCGCAATCTGCTCGCGCATTACTACGCCATCATGGCGGCTTCGTCGATCCGGCGACGATGGTCAAGAGCTTCCCATGCTGATCCTGCTTGTGTCCTCGTCAACGGCTTCATTCTGCTCAAGATTCCAGCAATGACGGCAACTATCTTCTCGGGACACACGGGCGGACATGACGCGGGCACAGGTGTCATTACAGGTCTCGCGACGACCGCAGCAACAGCCGCCCTCATGGGCTGAGGAGCACAGCGATGACGACAGCAACTTCAAAGGCATCTCCCGAGATCACCCGCGCGGCGGAACGCTACCTCGAACAGTATGGCGACCCGTTAGTGATGAACACCTATCTCAAGGTCACAATCCTGTGCCTTGTGGTCGTCTGCCTCGCGCTCGCCGCGCTCGTCTACAAGAGCCAGAAGGCACTTATCAACGCGCACCCGCTGATCGTCCGTATCAACGACGTTGGCCGGGCCGAAGCGATCGACTATCGCAACTTCCAGTACCGCCCCCAGGAAGCCGAGAACAAGTATTACCTCTCCCGCTGGGCGGAGCTGTATTTCAGCCGCAATCGCTTCACCATCGAGCGCGACCAGACCAACGCTCTCTACTTCCTCAACAGCGACGTGCAACGCGCCGTGATCGAGCAGGAGCGGAAGGACAACATCATCCTCACCTACCGGAATGACAGCACCCTTCCGTATGTGGATGTGGAGATCAAGAACGTCGTGCTTGACGACCTCCGATTGTCGCCATATTCGGCGCGGATCGAGTTTGAAAAGGTGTACACGAACCCAGCGGATCATACCGAACTCAAGCGGGAGCGATGGACGGCCAGCGTGACCTACGTCTTCCGCGAGAACGTGAAGAACAACGAGCTGGCCGTGAACCCTCTTGGATTGACCATCGTGCGTTTCCGGGCCGACCAGGCGTTCGACTAAGGATTATCGACGATCCCAGAGGCTTTCCATGTCCTTTCATGCTGTCAATCCGGCTGCTTTCCACTCCCTGTCCCCGTGCATGTTTGAGCGGGCCGATCGTGAGCGCCCAGACCTGCAACGGCGGTGGCGAATTGCGCGCCTCTTGCGAAGGACATGCCAACTCGAATCGAGCTGCGTTTGTGGCGGACTTCCGCAGCCTGAGTGCGGATGAGAACTTTGCTCCCTCATGTGTCTGCCGGTATGTATCCCGCCTTTTGCTCGGTCACTGCTTCGGGGCCTATCCGGCGCCCTGCGGCAGCTCGCTCTTCTGCTTCGGCTTCGCCGCCCTACGGGTTACGGTTTCCGTACCGGACCCTCCGTAAATGCAGAGCTTCGGCACTTGGGAGCCGGGCCCTCTCGCTTGGCTCCGCCCGGTGTGACCCGAGCAAGATCGGGAAATTCAACAAACGGAGACACGACCATGTATCAGAACAAAGTAACCCTCATCGGCTTCCTCGGCAACGACGCAGAAGTTCGCTCCAACGACAACCGCAGCTTCACAGTTCTCTCGCTGGCAACCAAGTCCTCCTACAAGAAGGACGGCAAGTACATCTCGCACACCGAATGGCACCGTTGCGTGGTCTTCGGCAAGCTCTCTGAGTTCGCCGGCACGCTCAAGAAGGGCGCACATATCCAGGTCGAAGGCGAGTTGCGCAGCCGGGAGTACGACAGCAAGAAGACGGACTCAAAGCAGCGCATCTGGGAGGTGCGGGTCGATTCGATCCTGAAGCTCGACCGCGCCGAGAAGGCCGCCCCGGAGGAGCAGGAACACGACGAGTTCAACCAGGAGGACGAGGCCGCATAAGCCTCTTTCTCTTTTCCCCCGGAAGCCCGGCTAACCCGCTGGGCTTCCATCGCTGTGAGGCCCCGCTATGAGTTTCGAGTTGATCCTTCCATTCCTTCGCCCCATTGAGCCGCTGTTGCTCGACGACAGTATCAGCGAGATCATGGGCAATCCCGATTCGTCATGGTGGTACGAACGGGACGGGATCATGCGCCGGGAAGAGACTGTTTGCTTCGACGCCGGCAGGCTCCGCACCGGCCTCGAAGTCATTGCCAACCAGCTCGGCAAACATCTGGACGAAGACAACCCCGTACTGCACGCGCAGCTCCCTGACGGGAGCCGCCTCGCAGCGGTCATTCCTCCGGTCGTGCGGCCTTCGCCCGCACTTGTGATTCGGAAGTTTCCCAGCCGCCATTACACCGTCGATGACCTTATCGCTCGCGGCACGCTGACGCAGCCGCTCGCTGACCTATTGGCCGCACAGATTCGCGGCTGGAAAGACCGTGCTTATCAGTGGCGGAACATCAACGGGAAAGACAACTGTACTCCGCGTTCTGGCGAACGCCATCCCCGAGGATCAGCGCATCGTCGTCATCGAAGATACCTCCGAATTGCACATCAAGAAGCCGAACATGCTGGCCGTCGAATGCCAGACCGATACGTTCAAGGCCAACGTCACTTTCGACGATCTTCTCAAGTCCGCTCTCCGCTGGCGACCGGACCGGATCATTCTGGGCGAAGTGCGCGGAATCGAGGCGCGGACGCTGCTCGATTCGCTTAACACCGGCCATGCCGGTTCGCTCGCTACGATCCATGCCAATTCCGCCGAAAAGGCCCTGCATCGCTTCGCCAATCTCGTCATGCGCAACCATGCCCAATCGACCTTCGTTGACACGGAAGCTGAGATTGCAGAAGCCGTCGATTTCATCGTGCATGTCGAGCGGCTTCCAGGCCGCCGCGTCATCCGCGAAGTGCTCGCTCTTCGCGGCTACGACCGCGATGCCAAACGCTTCCAGATCGAGTCTGTTTTCGCCAGTGAATCAACACCCCAATCCCTTACCTAAAGGAGTACCAAAATGCCTCTACTTGAAGTCAGCCAAAGCCGTCAGATCAGCGCCTCAATTCGTCTCGATGAGACAACTGCGGCTCAGGTCGATCAGTACGCCGCTTTCATTCACGCATCGGCAGACGATGTTGTAGACAAGGCCCTCAACTACGTCTTTGCCAAAGACCGCGATTTCCAGGACTTCCTCAAGACTTCGCAAGCCACCCAAGTTGCCTGCACTCTCCGTATCCGAAAAGCGCCGACCAACGGTGCTGTAGCGCGCCCATCGAAGAAGCCCAATGGGACGGGCAGATGCCGGGGTGGAGTCCACGGAAACTGTGCGGGCATTGAAGGCATGAACCTCCATGTAAATCCGTGGCGGGGTGGAAACGGTGCTTCGCACCGGAAGCATGTTGACACTCCACCCCTCCGAGGGTCGTGCAGCGGTGCCACACGGATTCGTGAAGCAGCGCCAACGGACACAAACGACTTACCGGCACGGTGTATTCACCTGAAGACAGACGTATTCACGCGAATACGTGATTTGGAGGGCGAAATGTCATTACTCAGCGATGACGATATTGCGGAAGCCGCACAACGACGCGAGGTGTTCCGAGAGCGCAGCGTCTCCACTCGATTGACCCGCAAAGAGACTCGGAACCTGGATGCACTTGCAAAGAGTCGCGGCGTGCAGCGGGGCGAGCTCATACGCCAGCTTATCCTTGATGAGCTTGCACGCGACGCCGGCACCTCTGCGGCCAGCACGGAGCTTACCGAGATCATGGGCATTCGTCTCATGCTGACCAACCTCTTCCGGCCACTCGCCACCGGCCAAAAGCTCACGCCCGAAGCCTTCGACAACATGGTTGCCGAGGTCAAGAAACGCAAACGCAGCGTCGCCGAAGACGCACTGCAAGACCTGGAGCGTGCATGATGAATACGCCAAAATGGGGCCGCAAAGAGACCATCATCTTCCCGCCGCATTCGCCGATCTACACCTACGGCGCGGTCTTCTTCGCGCTGATACTGACCGGCATGTTCGTCTACCTCCGCTTCAGCAGAGGTCAGTCTCCCTTGCAGCAGTTCTACACGCCCATGTACTTCCGTACAGCCGTGGGCGGTGTGTTCAACGGGAACCACAAATATCAGTTGCTTTATGCCGCTGGCGTGAGCACCGGAGCCGAACTTGCGTCCGAGTCAGACGTGAAGGATGGTACGACTCTCGCCTCAGGCGGGCAGCATATTCCGCTGGCACTGTCTGCGGCGGCTGAAGCGCGGGGATTGGATGTTCTCTATCGCGGCCCAGAGCAGAAATACATTGATAGCCGTCTCCACACATACCTCCAGAATGCCGTCTACGGGGGCGACCGGCTCCGTGACATCTACCAGCTTCCGCTCCTCTTCGGCTTCCTCTCGCTGCTCGCGCAGCTCCCATTCTCCATCCGCAAAGACATCCGCCGCCGCAAGGAACTGAAGTACGGGCGTCGGCTCAAAGGCCCTGTCCTGCTCACCCCCAAGCAGTTCAACAAGACGGTGAGCGGCGACGGCATCGGCTTCGTCACCACCGAGGCCAAAGAGATGATGCGGATACCGCTGCAGGCCGAATCGCAACACATCGAACTCATGGGCGACACCGGGGCCGGCAAGACGACACTCATCATGCAAGTCCTCCGTCAGATTCAGAGCCGGGGTCATGCGGCCATCGTCTACGACCCGGCCTGCGAGTTCATCCAGAGGTTCTACGACGAGAAGCGCGAGGACATCGTGCTGAACCCGTTGGACGAGCGGTGCCCCTATTGGGGACCGTCCGAAGAGCTGCGCCGGAAGGCGGAAGCGAAGGCCATTGCGGCTTCGCTGTACCAGCCGACCAGCGACAAAAAGGGCGAGTTCTTTACCGAAACTCCGCAGAAGATATTTGCCCATCTCTTGACCTACGGGCCGAATCCGCAGCAGCTCGTGGAATGGCTGTCGAAGCCCGCGGAGATCGACCAGCGGGTACAGGGCACCGAGATGGAGGCCATGATCGCCAAGGGAGCGCAGCAGCAGCGCAACGGCGTTCTGGCCTCGCTCGGTTTGGTTGCCGACAGCCTTCGTATGCTGCCGACGAAGGAACAGGCAAAGAACAAGACATGGAGCGCGACCGAGTGGTCCGTCACCCGGAAGGGATGGATCTTCATTACCTCCAGCCCGACCGAGCGCGAGGCGCTGAGGCCGCTGCATAGCCTTTGGATCGACCTGCTCGTCATGCGGCTGCTGACCGCGCCGCAGGACAAACAGACTCCGGTATGGTTCGTTTTGGACGAGCTTGCCAGCCTGCAACGGCTGCCTCAACTCCATACCGCCATCACCGAAAACCGGAAATCCAAGAACCCGCTCGTTCTCGGATTTCAGGGCAAAGCCCAGTTGGAGGTCATCTACGGACACCTCGCCGAAGTCATGCTCTCGCAGCCGGCCACCAAGATATTTCTGAAGACCACGGAGCCGAAAGCAGCCGAATGGGTGTCGAACGCCATCGGCAAAGTTGAGATCGAACGCATGAAGGAGACGCACTTCGACGGCTCCCGCTCGGGCAGGAACTTCGCCGTAGACCGTCAGATCGAACCCTTGGTGATGGACTCTGAAATCTCCGGCCTTGAGAACCGCCATGCGTTTCTCAAGCTGGGCAACAACGTCGCCCGCTTTCACTTCGAGTACATGGATGTGCCGCAGACCACACCGGCATTTCTGCCGCGCAAGGTAGAGGATGACGAACTGCCCTTCGATCCACTGACGCTCGTTCCGAAGGCATCGCCAGAAGTCAAACCGGCTCTCGACTTGGAGGCAGCGGTGCCTCCATCGCCAGAGGCAAAAACAACCGCTCCGCCGGTAGAGCCGCAGGCTGCCGTTGTGAAGAATGACGAAGACGAGAAAGAGCCGCACGAGCCAACGCAGCCCGAAGTCGCGGCGAGCGGCCCCGATCCCGATGGCCCGGAAGATGGGCATGAAGAGGATATTCCGGTAGCCGAGCCGCAGCCGATGCGTCTCTGAGATCGCCTCATGCTGACCATCTCCAAACCGCTCAGTTCCAGCCAGGCGCAGACCTATCACGCCAAGGAGTTCATGTCCGCCGAGCAGAACTATTGGAAGCAAGGCGACACCATCCTCGGAGAATGGCAGGGCCGGATGGCCGAGCGGTACGGCCTTGCCGGGGCCATCGACGAGCAGCACTTCGCTCGTCTCAGTGAGGGCCAGAATCCCCTCACGGGAGAGCAGTTGGTGCGGCACCGCAACGGCCAGGAGTACACGACCGCTGACGGAACCACCGTGAAGCCCGTCGAGCACCGCGCCGGTTGGGACGCCACATTTTCAGCGCCAAAGTCGGTGTCGTTGACTGCTCTGGTAGGCGGCGACGACCGGGTCCGCGAGGCCCACCGGCAGGCGGTGACAACCGCTCTCACGGAACTGGAGCGGTACACCCAGGCACGGATCGGCGGCAACCGCGCCGCCGAGACCACCGGGGAATTCGTCGCCGCCAAGTTCGAGCACGACACCGCGCGTCCCGTCGATGGCTATGCCGCGCCTCAACTCCACACTCACGCCGTCATCTTCAATATGACCGAACGAGCGGACGGTTCCACCCGCGCCGTCCAGCCGCAGAGCTACTTCGACAGCCAGCAGTTCGCGACAGCCGTGTATCAATCTGAGCTGATGTATCGGCTGTCGCGGCTGGGGTACGAAATCACGCCTGGGAGAAGTGGGGCGCCTGAGATAAAAGGATACACACAGGAATATCTCGACGCTTCCAGCCCGCGCAGCCAACAGATTCGCGAGTACCTCGAAAAGAGCGGATTTGCCGGGCCGGAGGCGGCGCAAATCGCTGCCCACTCCACTCGCGACAAGAAAGAGATTCACACACCCTCCGAGGTACTGGCAGCCCACCGGCAGCTTGCGGCCGAGTTCGGCAACCAGGCGGATCGAGTCGTCGCTGAAGCGCGGGCGAGGGCGTCTGCTCAGGAGCAGACGCACGTTCCGAACATCCCGGAGCGGGTTCAGGAAGCCGTCACCTTCGCCAAGAGCCGCAACTTCGAGCGCGAGGCCGTCACCGATGAGCGAGACATCATGCGCGACGCCTTGCGGCGCGGCATGGGCGACCTTACTTACGGCCAGGTACGCGACAACTTCGAGCAACGGCAAGCCACCGGAGAGTTCCAGCGCGCACCCGGCCAGAAGCACGACACCGGGCGGCAGTTCACGACCCGCGAGGCCATTGCCGAGGAGCTTGCGACCATCAAGCACATGCAGCAGGGCCAGTCCACAGTCGAGCCGATCATGCGCCAGGAGAACGCCGCCGCCCACGCTCGCACTCGCGAGTTCCTGAATCCGGCACAACAAAGAGCCATCGAGGAAGTGCTCACCTCCCAGGACCGGATACATGGCCTGCAGGGGTTGGCGGGCAGCGGCAAGACCACGACCCTTGAGGCCATCCGCGAGGGCGCGGAGCGGAACGGATACGCCGTTGAGGGCTTCGCTCCCACAAGTCGAGCCGCCGGCCAGCTCCGCGATGCCGGCATTCAGGCCGACACCTTGCAAGGTTTTCTGGCGCGGGGAGGCGTGGAGCGCAGTGCGGGAGACCCGAACGCCCGGCACCTTTATATGCTCGACGAATCCAGTCTCGCCAGCACCCGGCAGATGCAATCGTTTCTCGAAAAGATTGGGCCGCAGGACCGGGTTTTGCTCGTTGGGGACACCCGGCAGCACCAGGGCGTCGATGCCGGAAAGCCCTTCGAGCAGATGCAGGAGGCCGGAATGCGGACATCGCAGCTTGACCAGATCGTGCGCCAGAAAGACCCGGAACTGCTACGCGCCGTCGAACATCTTTCTCGCAACGAGACGGCCACCGGCATTCAACTTCTTCAGCAGCAGGGCCGCATTACCGAGATTCCCGACCCCCAGCAACGCATCGAGGCCATCGCCAAGGATTATGTCGCACGCCCGGAGAACACGCTGGTTGTCTCGCCCGACAATGCCAGCCGCCGCGACATCAACGATGCCATCCGCGCCGAGTTGCAGGGCAGCGGCGCCCTATCCAAAGACAATCACGCGATGACCGTTCTTACCCAGCGTTCGGAGCTGACCAGCGCCGACCGCAACTGGGCTGCGCTCTACCAGCCCGCCGACGTTCTCTACTACACCCGAGGGAGCAAGGAACTTGGCATTGAGCGCGGCACCTACGCTACTGTCGTCTCCACAGACCCCAAAGCGAACCAGCTCACGGTCGAACGGGAAGACGGCCAGCACGTCACCTACGATCCCAAGCGGCTGCATGGCATCGCCGCCTACCGGGAAATCGCCAGAGACTTTGCCGAAGGCGACCGGCTCCAGTTCACCGTCAGCAAGCCCGACATGGACATCAAGAACCGCGATCTGGGCACCGTGGAACGCATCGACGGCACCAACATGACTGTCCGCATGGATGGCGACAAGGCCCGGACTCTGACATTCGACACCTCCGAGATGCGCCACTTCGACCACGGCTACGCCGTTACGTCGCACAGCTCGCAGGGACTCACCACGGATCGTGTCCTCGTCAACATGGACACCAAAGCGCACCCCGAACTCATCAACACTCGCTTCGCTTATGTGTCCGTCTCTCGCGCGTCCGAAGACGCGCGAATCTACACGAACGACGCAACAACGCTCGCCGAACGCCTCAGTACCGACATCAGCAAAGCCTCCGCTGTCGAGGTCGCAAGACCGAACAGCGAAACGCAAGCTCACCAACCCCAATCGAAGGAGCAGACCATGACAAACACCAAAGAACTAACCCCCGAAGAGCAAAGAAGGCAGTTCCAACAGGAAGCCCACGATCCTGCAACCGACAAGGCGCAGTCGCCCTCTGAAATCGACCAACGGCATTATGCACCGCTCCACAATGCGTCTGCCGAACGAAGCCTCTGGTTACGAGTGGAAGCGGGAGACCGGCGACATCCAGAGCTACCAGCACAACCAGACTGGCGGTTGGCTGCATATCGACCAGCAGAGTCAGTTCTACGACCGCCATGCCCAGCCGATAGCGAAGGAACACGCTTTAGAACACGCTGGGCATCTCACTCTTGCGGTCAACGAAATCTCTCAAGCTCAATCCATCGCTAAAGGCACTGTCGGCACCGACCAGGGATTGAGCTTGTGATTCACCGGCGCGCCCAACCAGTCGAATGCCAGTTAGTAGAGAACAGCCGACTGATGGATGGATTCCGGATACGGGTATGTCAAGTTTTGTCGCAAAAAAACTTGACAATATGGCGTAGGTGGGACAGAGTAAAGGAGATGCCAAAGGCCGCCAAAACCCGCAGCACCGCCAGCTCCATCCGCCTACAGATTGAACGCGGCGGCGAGAAGTTATGGCGTCACAATGACTTCCGGGATCAGCCTTTTCCCGCCGTTGCCCAGACGCTCTCACGCCTGACCCGCAACGGCACATTAGAACGGCTGAGCAAAGGTGTCTATTATCGTCCTCGCTCAACAGCCTTCGGGCCGAGCCGTCCCAGCCCCACGGCAATCAAGAAACTGGCAGAGAGAACCAAGACGATCTTCCCATCCGGCACCGCTGCCGCCAATCTGCTAGGTTTCAGCACGCAAACACCGCGGCGAAGCGAGTTGGCAACAAGCTCACTCAGTCTCCCCAGGAAACTCATCGGCGCCGAGACCCGCGTTCATGCACGGAGGCCGGAAGCATGGAAGAGCCTGTCTGAGACAGAAGCAGCCCTCCTCGACTTTTTACGCAAGGGCGGTAGCACAAGCGAACTGTCTGCCGAACGCACCATTCAGAAGACCTTGGCCCTACTGGCAACGGATCGTCACCTTGAACGACTGCTCAAGGTGGCTGATTCGGAGCCGCCACGGGTTCGCGCTCTACTGGGCGCACTGGCGGAAGAGCTTGAGCGAGATCCCGCCGCACGAGCACGTCTGCGTGCCTCCTTGAATCCGCTCTCCCGGTTCGACTTTGGACAATTCACATCCCTGACGCACGCGCGCGAGTGGCAGGCCAAGGAAAGGCCCAAAACGTGAGACTGTTTGAACATCCTGACTTCGATCAGGTGATCCTTCAGGCCGCAGAGCACTTTCAGCTCCGCCCAGGGATCATCGAAAAGGACTACTACGTCACCGAAGTGCTGCGTATCATCGCTGCTACGGCCGGCGACAAAGTTATCTTCAAAGGCGGAACCAGCCTCTCGAAAGGCTGGAACTTGATTCAGCGGTTTTCAGAGGACATTGACATCTTTCTCGACCCGCTTGCCTTCGAGCCGCCTCTGACCAAACGCGGCATCGACCGCGAACTAAAGAGCCTGCGCGATGCCGTGGCCGCGCATCCGGCTCTTCAGTTTGTTCCCGAGGAGAGCCAAACCATAGGAGGCTTCGGGCGCAATGACCGGTTCTCCTATCACCAGCTCCACGGCGGTCCCGGTGAAGTCGTCAACCGTGTGCTCCTCGAAGCAGGAGCAGCCAGCGGTCGGGAACCCACCGCGAATGTCGAGCTGCGCTCCTATCTCGGTCAGTTTCTACGTGAAAAAGCAGTCACGCTCGGGGCGGAAGACGAAAGCTCGTTCCCGATGCGCTTGCTCCATTTCAGGCGAACCTTCGTAGAGAAGATGTTTGCCATTCACAGTAAAGTGGAAATTCTCAAACGAGATGGACGTGCTCTGGGCACCTACGCTCGGCACTACTACGACCTGTTTCAACTCGCATCCCGGCCCGAGATTTTAGAAATGCTGCAATCTGCCGAGTATGGGGAGATCAAGCAGGACTACGACCGCATCAGCCGCACACACTTTCCTGGCAGCTACTTCTACCCGGATCAAATGAGCTTTGCCAACAGCGACGCGCTCTTTGCGACGGGAGACCTTTCTGCCGCGATTGGCCGCGAATACGAGGGCCAGTGCGAGATTCTCTGTTTCGGCTCCCACCCGTCCTGGGAGATCGTGCAAGCCCGTTTCATGGAGCTTCGCAACCTGCTTTAGAACAGGAATAGAGCTGCGGTGTACGTCAGAGCACAAGGAGCTAGAGCGAGTATGAGCACAACATACGTTTTCGGTGCCGGCGCGTCGCGCGATGTCGGGTATCCGCTGGCTTCCGAGATGGGCGATGGCCTGCTCGATTTCATGGTGAAGTCGCCGGACCTCTGGATTCGCTCTTCGGGCGAGTTTTTGACCGACACCTTCGGAAAGTCGCCTAACGTCGAAGATCTAATAACCGAGTGGCTGCTGGAACGTCGGGCCAACGTTCGCAAGCAGGACCTTCGGGGCGACACTCCGCTCGATCGTGCAGCCCATGCCGCCGGACCCTGCGACGACTCCGGGTGGCGGTTTCACGAGATTGCAAGGTTACTCCTCGATCACGGCGCGGAGATGACAATTGCTGGGGCCGTCGCGCTCGGCGATGTGGAGCAGGTGCGCTCCATGATTGCCGCCGATCCTGCTCCGCTGAAACGTACGTCTCGCAACGGTGGCCTGCTCACCCTGGCAGTGAATCACGACCAGATAGCAGTGGTGAGAGTGCTGCTCGATCTGGGCGCAGATGTCGACGAGCGCGTTCTGCTAGAGGAATTGGAAGAGCCGACGCTGAGCTGGGGTGCTCCGCTGTGGCATGCCGCACGCAACAACCAGGTAGAGATTGCGCGTGTGCTGCTCGATCATGGCGCCGACCCCAATGCGAATGTCTATGCCTCGGGCTGGCCTTTAGGTCACACGTTTCATCACGAAGACGGTGAGCTGAAGCGCTTGCTACTCGAGCGCGGGGCGAAGCTACAGCCGCACACCGTGACCTACAATCACGACGTCGCGATGGCGAAGCGGATGCTCGAAGACAATCCTGACGAACACACGATTGAAGAATTATTGTGGTCGGCGGCCGATCATGGCTGTCCGGAGATTGTTGCGATGACACTGCCGCACATGACCATGGCAAAGGACGATCCGCGCTGGCACTGGGTGTTGATGCAGCCGCCGCGTGGCGCTTCGGGCAATCCTGCGGCAAACGAAGGCCACTTCCGCTGCTTCGAGCTGTTGCTGACGTACGGCGTCGATGCCAATGTCGGTCGGAAAAGTGCCACTGTGCTTCACTTCACCGCGGCACGCTACGGCCTCGATGAAGCCAGCCGGGTACGCTTTGCCGAGATCCTGCTGGATCACGGCGCCCGCACCGACCTCCGCGACGACATCCTGAAGTCCACTCCGCTGGGGTGGGCTTGCCGGTGGGGACGGTTAGAGATGGCGGATTTGCTTCTCAAGCGCGGCGCTCTGGTCGAAGAACCTAACGCTGAGCTTTGGGCCACGCCTATCGCTTGGGCAAGAAAAATGGGCCACTACCATATACTCCAGCTACTGGAGGGTAATTTGGGCGCGGGAACATCCGTGAGTTGAGTCTTTGCAGACAGTAGCAGATCTCTAAAATGGCACATCATCGCCGATGTGCGTTTCGAGAAGGAGTTGTGCTGGAAATGTTCATTGGCCTGTTGGCAACAACTGAGAACACCGAACGTATCGGCTTCGAGAGCACCTGTGGCCGTGAGGCATGCGGCCTGCCTAGAGGCCTCCGTACCAATCGTAGCCAAGTTTGGTCCAGTAATCATCCGGCTTTTCGTTGGTGTACGCAATTAGGCCAATGCGTTTGATTTGTTTGTAGCCGTACTTTGTCGGCATGTGCAACCGCAGCGGCGCTCCATGAAACTGAGTCAACGGCTCTCCCATCATCTCAGTCACCAAAAGTGCCTGCGGATGCCTCAGTGCGTGCAGATCGTAGCCCGTGTAGTAGTCACCATCCGGCGTTTCCATGTAGACGAACTTCGGTTCGTGTCCGTCAATATCATCCGGAGGGTAGGCTTCGATGAAGTCAGCCATGCGTACTCCGCCCAGTGCACGATCTGACTCCAGCCTTCGATGCACTTGAACTGCGTTATCAGTTCGCGATGTGGTAACCGCGTTATGTCTGCCATGGTGAGCAGCAAACCCGCAGTTCCAGGAGCCAAGGTGGAAGCACTCTCGCCTGATTCCTCGAAGCCGCGGGGCATCCTGCCCGTGTGGTTTTCGTCTTCCATCGCCTTGGCCATCATTAACTCGGGCGCCATCTTGGGAGCGGAAAGCAGCTTCGGATCGACCTTGGTATCGTGTCCCTTGTCTTCCGCAGTCCGAGCTGTTTCGTACTGATATTGCCAGGCTGTCACGTCGCTTGAGTAACGAGCGTGCTGTGCCGCATTGCGCACGCCCACAGTTTGCAGACGCCAGCTCTCCGGCTTCATCTGCATTTTGAGACCATAGATACCATTCACTCGAAGTGTTTCCGCTCTATCTGGAGAGTAGGTGGGCGCCAAAGGAACGTCACGAAAAGTGTCTCTTGCGAGCTTGGCATTTACCTGAAACGCCTTACGCAACGGGAGTGGCTGCATCTCGTCGCCGGGCGCGTCCTCAAGAGCGCGGTATCCGGCATACCCTGCGGCCGCTGCGAGACCTGCAACTACAAAGGCTCGCCGCGTGTAGCGGGCGGATGCGCTGAGTACCTCGTGATCGGCTGCCTCCGTTGCCGCGATGCGACGAGTCAACACGTCATCGGCATCTTCCGGATCTACCGGCCTCTGCTCTCCGTGAGTGACTTCGGTTGGCTCGGCTGCGGGCTTCGCAGAATCTGCAAGCGGCTTCGCTTCGTCTGGTTGCATCATCGCCAGCTCCTTCGTTCCATCTCCAGGGACGGTGCTTCGACCCGTTGAACCTCGCGTCCGCTTACCATCGCCCGGAAGTTGTTCCAGCCGGCCAGAACCACTTGAGCGATATGCACGCCGAAGAACCCGAGAAAGCTCATCGTTAGCCAGAAGTGGAGCCAACGTGCCATCTCGTAGCCCCCGCACAGCGTGGTCAGCCAGTGCGCGGATGTGGGCTTGTAAATCGCGAAGCCGGTGAGCAGCATTCCAGCACCCATCAGGATCACCGACGTGTAGGCAATACGCTGCGCACCGTTGTACTTGGTCTGGGGAGGAAGACCTTTACGCAAGTGCAGGTCGACCAGTGTTACCTGGATCGCATCCTTGAGACTGCGGCGCTGTGGCAGCAAAAACCGCCATTCCCCCGAGAGCCAGGTATACAGCACATAGATCACCCCGTTCAAAGCGAATAACCACATGAAGAAGAAGTGATAGCCGAGTCCTTGCGTGACATGGTAAGGAACATGCAGCTTGCCGTAAAACCAATCTGGGAAGAACCGAAAGAGTGTAAAACGGCCTAATCCTATGCGGTATACCCGATGCGGATGCAGGTAGGCGTTGTCTGAATCGTTCCAGTAGATGAGCAGGCCACTCCAGATCATCAGGAACAGCACCGGAAAGTTGATCCAGTGCATCCAGCGGATAGCAAGAGGATGCTTATACGCCAAGCGAATGCTCGGACCCTCAACGGCACGCTCAGTCGACGAGTCACAACTCCTATTGGCCATCACTGCTCTCCAGTTCTTCCGCAAACACTTGCTTTCATCCAGAATGCTTGGCCATGAACTGGAGGATCAGGTCTGCGATCTCGTCAGTCTTTTCGTCCAGTGCGAAGTGTCCGGCGTCGAGTAGGTGGATGTCCCCATTCGGAAGGTCTCGCCTGAATGCTTCAGCACCTGGTGCGATGAAGGAGGGGTCGTGCTCGCCCCAGGCCACCAGGGTTGGGGGTTGGTGGTCGCGGAGCCAGGTCTGCCATTTGGGGTAGAGCTCGACGTTGGTCCGGTAGTCGTAGAGCAGTTCTCCCTGGATCTCACGCTGACCTGACCGCGACAGATCGGCATACTCGCTGATCCAGGTATCCGGATCGTAGCGCTCTGGATGGGATGTGCCGGCGACGTGCCGCTCCTTGGTTCCCTCGAACGAAAGAAAAGCGTTGAGTACCTCAGGATGAGAGTTTGGATTCGACCAGTATTCTGCGATCTTGGTCCATTTGGATCCAAGGCCCGCCTTGTAGATGTTGCCGTTTTGAATGATCAGCGCATGCAGTTGATCGGGGTGCGCGAGAATGATACGGAAGCCGATCGGCGCGCCGTAGTCGTGAAGGTACAGGGTATAGTGCGTGACCTTCAGCTTCTCCAGAAAATCACTCATCGTCTGAGCAAGATGATCGAACGTGTAAGTGTAGTCGGTCGGGGAGGGCGCGTCGCTTAGCCCGAATCCAGGATAATCCGGGGCGATCAGATGATATTTTGTCGCTAGCAAAGGAATGAGCGCGTCAAACTCGCGCGATGACGACGGAAAGCCATGCAAGAGGACGATAGTTGGAGCGTTCTCAGGGCCGGCTTCCCGATAGAAAATCCCGACACCGTCGACCTGCACGCGATGATAGGTCGTCGTAGCGTTGGTCGAAGGCAGCGGCGCAGCTTGTGCCGTGCC
>CAWIQS010000010.1:0-964760 GCA_963838295.1 uncultured Acidobacteriaceae bacterium | reverse complement strand
TGGTGCTTCATTCACCGGCTTGACTGGATGCAAAGAGAAACAGGCGGACGCCGCGGCGGAGGCGCCGCCAGCGGCCAAGGTGATTTCCGGAGTGGATGTTACCTTTTTCGCGGTCGAGCATCCGGAGTGGTATCCGATCGTAACAGCGACCGAATACCAAGCTCCGTCGCAATTGTCGGTCACCGGCAATGTATTTCCGGACATCGCTCGAACTGTCCCGGTAATTTCGCCTGCCTCAGGTCGCATCGTGGACATCCGAGCTCGCCTCGGCGACACAGTAAAGAAGGGCCAGCTTTTGCTGCGTGTTCGCAGCGACGACATTTCGGGAGGCTTCGAGGCCTACCGCAAGGCCATCTCCGATGAACTGCTCGCGCGTAAGCAATTGGATCGAGCGAAGGTGCTGTACGAGCACGGTGCTATTGCGCTTGGAGACCTGGAGATCGCGCAAAACACCGAGGACGACGCCAAAACCACTCTCGATACCGCCACTGAGCACCTTCACCTGCTCGGTAGCGATCCCAATGATCCGATGGGAATTGTTGATATCCTCGCCCCGGTCTCCGGCGTGATCACCGATCAGGAAGTTACGAATGGGGCGGCGGTTCAGGCCTACTCTGCGCCGAACCCATTCACTATTTCGGACCTGACCACCGTGTGGATCGTCTGTGACGTCTACGAAAACGACATGGCCAACGTGCACGTCGGGCAACCCGCCGACATCAAGCTGAACGCTTACCCGGACAAGGTTCTCAAGGGCACGATCAGCAACATCGGCTCGATTCTCGATCCGAATATTCGCACAACAAAAGTCCGCATTGAAGTGGCCAATCCAGGCGAGATGATGCGGCCCGGTATGTTCGCCACGGCTACTTTGTTCGGCAAGGAAAAGCAGACCTTCGCGACTGTCCCGGCATCCGCGATCGTGCATCTGCATGATCGCGATTGGGTTTACATCCCTGCGCAAGAGAAGTTTAAGCGGATCCTGGTCGTCAGTGGCGAACAGTTGCCGAACAAGATGCAGGAGATTCTATCCGGGTTGCAGCAGGGCCAGCAGGTCGTGTCAAACGCGATCAATCTCCAAAATGCGATCGACAATGAATGACGCTCAACTCTGGCACTCGAGGAAGAAACGGTGATTCGCAGTCTCGTAGATTTTGCTCTCAATAATCGCTACGTGGTGCTGGCGATTGGGCTGCTATTGCTCGGCTGGGGTGCGCTGTCATTTCACAACATGCCGGTAGAGGCCTATCCGGACATTGCTGATAATTATGTGAATATCATCAGCCAGTGGTCCGGGCGTTCCGCCGAGGAGATGGAACAGCAAGTATCGGTTCCCGTCGAAATTCAGATGTTCGGAATTCCGCATCTCACGACCGTGCGGTCGGAATCGATTTTTGGTCTTTCCCTGGTTACGCTGATCTTCGACGACCAATCGGTCAACGATTGGAACCGCCAGAAAGTGCTCGAACGACTCACGCAGGTCCAGGTTCCAGCGGGTGTGCAGCCTCAAATTGGAACGGACTGGAGCATGACGGGCCAGATCTACTGGTACACCATCCGGAGCACGAATCCGGCGTACGACCTGATGAATTTGAGGAGCATCGAAGACTGGACTCTGTACAAGGAGTTCAGGAAAGTACCGAACGTCGTAGACGTGAGCGACTTCGGCGGCACGGCGCGCGAATACCAGGTGCGCGTCGACCCGAATAAGCTCATCTCCTACGGCTTGAGCATCAGCCAGGTGGAGCAGCAGCTCGCGAGCAATAACGTGAATGCCGGCGGCAGCTTCGTCGAAGAGGGCTCGCAGCAGCTGAACGTCCGCGCACTCGGTCTTTACCGCAGTCTGCAGGATATTGAGAATACCGTGCTGACGACTTCGAAAGGAGTTCCAGTTCGCGTAAAGGACATCGCGGTCGTTGACTGGGGCCCCAAAATTCGACTGGGGCACATGGCCAGAGCCGATCATCGTCCGGACGGCGTCATTGTCGATGAGCCCGACGTCATCCAGGCCGGCGTGCTCATGCGCAAGGGAGCAGAAGAAGGCCCTACACTCGACGGGATTCACAAAAAGGTGGACGAGCTCAACCACCACATCCTGCCCGAAGGTGTGAAAGTCATTCCGATGCTGGACCGCAGCGATCTGCTTCATTTCACGTTGCACACGGTGCTGCACAACCTTGGCGAGGGGATGATCCTGGTCACGATCATTCTCTTCCTGTTTCTCGGTAATGTTCGAGGGGCCTTTATCGTTGCGCTCACAATTCCCTTCGCCTTGCTGTTCGCCTCAATATTTCTCAACCTCAGCCATATCCCTGCAAACTTGATTTCACTTGGCGCGCTCGACTTTGGGATGGTCGTGGATGGTGCGGTCGTCATGATGGAAAACATCATGAGGCATCTCAGTCATCCCAAGAACGGTTCGCCTGGGACGGGCCGCATTACGGGGAACGTGAAGACGCCGGTTGCGATGATTCGTGACGCTTCGCACGAGGTCCAACGGCCCGTTTTCTACGCCA
Organism: uncultured Acidobacteriaceae bacterium; assembly: GCA_963838295.1. GTDB lineage: Bacteria > Acidobacteriota > Terriglobia > Terriglobales > Acidobacteriaceae > Telmatobacter. Next base: position 962,244 of record CAWIQS010000010.1, on the reverse strand, counting down.
TCGCCATCATCATCACCGCCTACATGCCGATCTTCACGCTCCAACGAGTCGAAGGGCGTTTGTTCCGGCCTATGGCCTGGACCGTTGCCTTCGCACTACTGGGCGCCATAGTATTCTCCATTTTCATTGTCCCGGTGCTTTCAGCCCTGCTATTCCCGCATGGTGTCAAGGAATGGCGCAACCCGGTTATGGAGTTCCTGAAGGAACGTTACCGGCACGGGGTGAAGTGGGCAATTGAGTATCGATGGATCACTGTTGGCGCTGGCCTGGCTTCGTTGGCCGTCGCTGTTTTCCTGGCGTGCAGCGGTGTCATTGGCTCGGAGTTCCTGCCCCACTTGGACGAAGGCGCCATTTGGGCGCGCGGTGCGATGGCCAACAGCGTAGGCGAGACGGAAGGCACGCGCTTCACCCAGCAATCGCGCTATATCCTCGCTTCGTTCCCCGAGGTCACCAAGGTCGTCTCGCAAGCTGGGGCGCCCGATGATGGAACCGACACGGGTGGATTCGGCAACACGGAATATTTCATCGACTTGAAGCCCAAGGAGCAATGGCGACCCGTCTTTCACCAGAAAAAAGAGGAGCTGATCGCCGCGATGGATCGCGAACTGGAGCGACACCCAGGGGCTTTCTGGAATTTCTCTCAGCCCATTGAGGACAATGTGGATGAAACGATGACCGGCACGAAGGGCGGACTGTGCGCCAAATTGTACGGGCCGGACCTGGACGTTCTCGAGAAAAAGGGCGACGAGATCAAAGAAGTCATGTCGAAAATTGACGGGGTCAAGGATTTGGGAATTCAACGCGATACGGGACAGCCGAATATCGATCTCACCGTTGATCGCCTGGCGGCTGCGCGCTTCGGCATCAATGTTGCCGACATACAGGATGCGATTCAGACCGCTGTCGGCGGTAATCCTGTCAGCCAGGTCTTGCAGGGAGAGGCGGTCTACAGCGTGGTCGTGCGCTATCAGAAAGTGTATCGGGATACCAAGGAGGCTATCCAGAATATTCGATTGCTCTCTTCCTCAGGTGAGCGCGTCTCGCTTGCCCAGGTGACCAAAGTCCAGGTTCGCGATGACGCTTATGACATTTACCGGGAAGATGGCTCCCGGTACGTGGCCATCCGCTTTGAGGTCCGCGGGCGCGATCTGGGCACAACTGTCCGGGAATCCATCGACAAGATCGTCAAGGGTGTGCAACTACCTCGTGGCTATCACCTCGAATGGTCGGGAGAATACGACAGCGAAAAGCGCGCCGAAAGTAGGCTGGCCCTCATCGTGCCCCTGACGATCTTTTTGATTTTCATCATTCTCTACGCCATGTTTCGTTCCTTCAAATGGGCGCTGCTGATTCTCGCCAACGTGGCCATGGCTCCCGTTGGAGGCTTGCTCGCTCTGCTTGTGACTGGCACATACTTCAGCGTATCTTCCGGTGTCGGCTTCCTGGCGCTATTCGGCGTCTCGGTTCAGACGGGCGTCATCATGTTGGAATACATCAACCAATTAAGAGTTCGTGGCTATACCGTTGTCGATGCCGCCGTCGAGGGTGCAGTGTTGCGGCTACGGCCGATCATGATGACGATGCTGGTAGCTACGCTTGGGCTTCTTCCGGCTGCGCTGTCCCATGCTATCGGATCCGACTCGCAGCGGCCATTTGCCATTGTCATTGTGGGGGGACTCATGGCGGCTCTCGCGATGAGCATCTTCCTGCTGCCGACGCTCTACGTCTGGATTGCTCGGGACGGAGATACACTTCCTGCTCCGGAAACGGGGGTTTCACTTGAGCACTGATTTCTTTTTCACTCGACTTTTTTCTGCGTCGTCCCGAAAGGTCATTGCGGTCTCGCTGCTGTTGGTCACATCGCAGCTGGTATCAGCGCAGACCAGTCTGACCTGGGAGCAAGTGAAGGCGAAGTTTGAGGCGGTCAATCCAGCGCTGAAAGCCGATGCCGACAACGTGGACGAGATGCGAGCCGAGGAGATCACAGCCTTTCTTCGCCCCAATCCGCAGTTCGCTCTATCAGTGGATGGCACTCAACCTGCACCACACAACGGGGTCTGGACGCCCTTTAAGGGAACTACTGAACAGCCGAACTTCAGTTACTTGCATGAGCGTAAACATAAGCGCGAACTGCGCCTCGAGAGCGCACAGGAGGGCACACGCATCACGCAATCGCAGCATGAAGACCTGGAACGAAACATGGTGTTTGCTCTTCGCACGGCATTCGTAGGGACGCTGCAAGCCAAGTTTGTGCTGGATCTGGCGAAAGCCGACCTTGAGTATTACGACCACATCATTGAGATAAGCCGTGCCCGCTTCAAGGCCGGCGACCTCGCGCAGATCGACCTCGATCGGATCGAACTATTGCGCGTGCAATACGAGTCGGAGATCGAAATGGCGATTGTCAACCTGCGCACCGCGAAAATTCAACTCCTCCAGATGCTGAACGATCGCACCCCAGTAGAGCAGTTCGACGTAACGGGGCAATTCGACTTCAGCGAAGCACTGCAGCCACTGGAAACCTACCGCGATGCCGCGATGGCGGCGCGGCCCGACCTACAGGCGGCACTGCAAACGGTTCAACAGTCCGTGACCAACCACAAGTTGGCCGTTGCGAATGCCTCTACCGATCCGACCTTTGCAGGCTGGTTCACAAATAACTCTTCTACCAACAATCCCAACGGCCCTGAGACGATCGGTGTCAGCGTGAGCGTTCCGCTGCGCATCTTTGACCGCAATCAGGGGGAGAAGAAACGCACTTTGATCGACATCGACCGCAGTCAACAGGCAAGCGAAGCCGCGCGCGCTCAGGTTTTCAGCGATGTGGATACGGCATATGAACTGGTGCGCAGCAACATTGAACTGCTTAAGCCATACAAGGCGAAATACAAGGACCAAGCCCTGCGTGTGCGCGACACGGTCACGTTCGCCTACGAACACGGCGGCGCTTCGCTTATGGACTTCCTCAATGCGCAAAGTGACTACCGCCAGGTGCAACTGGCCTACGCCCAACTGATCGGCGCCTATCTCACGGCAGCTGGGCAGTTAAATTTGGCGGTTGGCACAGAGGCAATCCAGTAGAACGCGAGACGGGACGATTGCCCATTCTCGCTGAAAGGCAGGATTTAACGCATGACTCGTGAGGAAGCGAGAAATCTGATTGAGCAGACCGGGGTCTTCCCCGGAATTCGTGTCAACTCGGCAGATCAGGCGCTCTATTGCGCCGAGGTTCTGTTTAGGTCCGGAATCCCAGTCGCCGAAATCACGATGACCGTGCCCAATGCCATCGAGATCATTCGTCAGATCGGACAGAAGCTTCCCGAGATGGTCGTCGGAGGAGGAACTGTGCTCGATAGCGATACCGCAAAGCGCTGCCTCGACGCCGGAGCGCGATTCATCACTAGTACTGGGCTCGTACCAGAGGTGGTCGCCATAACTCTTAAGGCGAACGTAGTCGCGATACCCGGCGCCTTGACCCCTACAGAGGTAATCGCCTGCTGGAAAGCGGGAGGTGACTTTGTGAAGATATTTCCGGCCGCTTCGCTCGGAGGAGATCTCTACATTCGCTCTCTAAAGCTCCCCCTTCCGCAGATTCCTCTGATAGCCGCGGGCGGAGTGAACCAGCAGACGGCTGAAGGCTACATTCGGGCGGGCGCCTCAGCTCTCGGAGTTGGGATGGAACTGCTTCCCAAGGACGCCCTTGTCAAACGACAGGACCATCGCATTCAAGAGTTGGCAAGGCGGTTTCTGGGATTTGTCCAGAGAGGTCGCGCGCCGGAGTGACGGAATCTGAGACACGCCATCCTCATTACTTCCTTGTATCTCATTTATGGTTTGTTGATGTGGTACTGGTTAACTTTGACATACCAAGTGTTCCCATGAACCAGGACTTTCCTGGGACTATATGAAAACCGCCGATATTCTTCATGAAGATCAGAGAAGGCGCCTGCTTCGTTTTATCGGGCAGTCTCTCGCAGGGTGTTGGGTCGTCGCACTTCTGGGTTTTTCAGGGTGGGTTTTGCACTTCAATCCTGCGCCGCTTGGCTTTCTCTTTCTTCTCGTCGTAGTGGTAGAAGCCATTCTCTGTGGATTCTGGCAGGCTACAGTTGTATCCCTTCTGGCCTCTGCTTGTCTGGACTACTTCTTTTACGCTCCAACTCTTACTTTCAATATTACCGATCCGCAAGATTGGGTTGCACTCGGCGCTTTTGAACTTAGCGCGCTGGTCGTGAGCAGGGTGTCCTCGCGTGAGCAGTGCAGTTCGCGAGAAGCGAGCTTGCAACGGAATGCGCTGGAACAGCTGTACGAACTCAGTCGCAGCACGCTGCTCATCAATCTCCACCAACCGCCCGGCCCCCAACTTGCACAGCTCATTTGCACAATTTTCTCGGTTGACGCAGTTGCAATCTTCGATGCGAATACCGGAAAGAGCGACCTGGCCGGTGCGTTTGTTGAAGGTGAAGAACATCTTGCAAAAGATTGCTTTTTCGTCCACAAAGACAGTGATGATCCGCTCACGAGCATCTCTGCTCGTGTCTTGCGAACCCAGAACACTTCGGTAGGTGCGATTGCAATTCGCGGGGATCTCAGTCCGCTTGTGACAGACGCGCTCGGTTCATTGGCGGCAATCACACTCGAACGTTGTGTCTCATTCGAAAAAGAGAGCCAGATAGAGCAGGCTCACCAGAGCGAACGGCTCCGAGCAGCGGTGTTGGACTCTCTCGCACACGCGGTCAAGACTCCGTTGACTGCCATCCAGACGGCGAGTTCCGGCTTGGGCGAGGTTGGACAGCTCAATGAACCACAGACGCAGTTGGTTGCCCTCATCGAGAAAGAATCGAGCCAACTAAGCGAGCTTTGTACGCGGCTGCTTCAAACTGCGAAACTCGATGCCGAAGACGTTACGCTGCACAAGGACGAGATAAAGGTTTCTGATCTGGTCTCGCGCGTTCTGTTAGAGCAGTCGGGACGAATGGGAGGGCACCCCGTCGAGATCGTTTATCCGGATTCTTCATTGAAAGTCAGGGGAGACAAGGAACTGCTATCCATGGCACTGGTTCAGTACCTCGACAATGCTGCAAAGTACTCGTTTGCGGGCGAGAAGGTTAAGGTGGCCGCATGGCAAAGCGACTCAGAGGTGACCATTTCGGTGCAGAACTTTGGACCCCCAATTCCCCTCGCTGAGAGACAACGAATATTTCAACGGTTTTATCGAAGCGACGATGCGAAGAACATGGCAGAGGGCACGGGTATCGGACTCTCGACGGTGAAAATGGCAGCCGAGGCGCATCGAGGACACGCATGGGTCATAAGTGATGCGGAGGAAGGAACAACGTTCTTTCTTTCGTTACCGCAAGACGGAAGGAGACCAGGTTGAACGAAAATCAGACCACCGTACTCATAGTCGACGACGAGCCCGCAATTCGGCTCTCATTGCGAACCATCCTTACGGGGCTGGGCTTTACAGTCGTCGAGGCAGCGCGCGGAGAAGAAGCCGTGGCGCTGGTACGAACCGCGCAGTTTGATGTGGTTCTTCTCGATATTAATATGCCAGGACTGGGAGGAATCGCAGTATGTCGATTGATGCGGAAGATCGCGCCACCGCTGCCCATCGTAATGCTCACCGTGCAAGGCACTGAGGAGCGCAAGGTCGAGGCACTGGATGCGGGAGCGGACGACTACGTTACGAAGCCCTTTCAGCTTCGTGAACTGATCGCTCGTATCCGCTCGGCAGTTCGGCGAAACCGATCGGTTGAAAGCGGAAATATTCAAATTTCAATTGGCGATGTTCAACTGGATGTAGAGCGCCACTTGGTCCAGAAGAGTGGAAAAATCGTTCATCTCACCCCGAAACAGTTCGACTTGCTTCACTACCTGATGGCAAATGCCGGCAAGCCCGTTCCTCACGCAAAGCTACTCAGAACGGTGTGGGGGCCTGAATACGGAAGCGAATTGGAATACCTCCGAACGTTTGTAAGACAGGTCCGAATGAAAATTGAAGACGATCCGGCAAATCCTACATACCTTCTGACGGAATCGCATATCGGTTATCGCTTCAGCGAGTCTGTATGAAAATTGAAGACGATCCGTCAAATCCTACATACCTTCTGACGGAATCGCATATCGGTTATCGCTTCAGCGAGTCTGTGTAGAGAACCAATAGCTCACGAGAGCGAGAACTCGAGGGCGAGCCTGTTCGCTTTCATTGGCGTAACTGGCCGCCACTGCGCTCTCGAAACTTGGCACAGCTTCAGGTCATTGCGTTTGCAGATTTTCCGTCGTATGTGCGCGATATGCACTGGCGCGAGCTGAGCACTCATCGGCCTTGGTCCTGGATTCCTTTAAAAGTTCACGAGTGTGGTCAACTTGAATCGGATAGATCTTGGCGTGGTAACGAAGCGCTAGCAGCCGCTCCAGTTCATTCAGCTGTTCGTTGGCCTTCTGTTTGAACGCCAATGATTGATAGTCAAAGTAGTCTGCGAGTCTCTGGAAGTCCTCCGGAGTCTTTGCGGCTTGGATCATTCTTCTGATTTCAGAGCGGCTGTATTTAGGTGGTCGGTCGGGTGCGCGAGCGTCGAGGAACATCCCGCTTATTCGGTGTTCGCCGTATGCCTGCAAAGACAACCGGTTCGCGAATGCTGCAGCGCACACCATACCCAGGGCTGCCAACGTGATGTGATTCAATCTCATTGAGACTGACTCTCCTTACATTTGCAGTGTCTGAAATGAGGAATGAAGCAGGCATGAAGCAAACGTGAGGATTGCCACAAGATTGGCTGCGACACCGATTCGATCATTTTGAACACGGGCGCTTCCGCCCGAGATCATTGGGTCTTGCCGGAGTCGAGTATGTGAATCACGTGGTGGGGTTTAGCGCGGGGGATGAGGTGTATGGAGTCACCAATCCCCAGTTTTGCGGAGCGCAGGCAGAGTATGCAGTGACGCAGCCGGGAATGATAGCACCGGAGGCGAAGGAAATGGACTTTCTGCACGCGGCTTCCATCCCGGTAATTGCAGTAGCCGCATGGCCGATGTTGTTCGAGTATGCGCAGGTGAAAGGTGGAGGCCGTCATGATCCTTGGTGTGGTGGGGAACGTTAGTGCGTATGCATTGCAGATGGCCCTGGATGCGGGCTTGAGTATGGTTGCGGTGGCGCGGGCTCGAGATGTGCAGTTGCCCCACAGCCTTCGAGTGGAGACGATCGTCGACTCGGATCCGCCAAATTTTGAAAGGGAACTGCCACCCGTGGATGCAAGCCTTGACACGGTGGGAGCGGGCACCCTGGCGCGATCTCTTGGCGCTCTGAAGGCGGGCGGCAGGGTTGTTTCTATTGTTTCGTCGGAGCTGCTTCCGCAAAGGTCAGACGTACAGGTCGTCTTTTTCTACGCCGAGGTCACCACCTCGCGCCTAGAAATCCTGAACACCCTATTCGAGAATAGAACGATTTCGGCGCGCGTGGGATCGGTTCCGCCTCTGGCAGAGGCGCGCGAGGCGCACCTGATGCTCGCGGGCGCCCCATAAGCCCGGTAAGATCGTCTTACGGCTGTCTTTGACCACCGACGAAAATGAAGCCAATACGAACCCTCGTTGATCGCGATCAGGACAAATTGAAACCAGGTCTTCCGCCTGGCTTGAGAGATCTCTATGATGGGGATCTGCACTTCCAAGAATCACCTGCGGAGCGTCCTTACGTCTTTGCAAACTTCGTTTCCACACTTGACGGTGTCGTCAGCTACGCGATAAGGGGTCAGGCTAGCGGCTCGGCCATCAGTGGATCTGACCCCGCTGATCGCTTCATCATGGGCTTGTTGCGGGCTTCCGCAGATGCCATTATGGTTGGCGCTCGAACCGTTCACGATACAGGACCGCAAAGCCTCTGGACTCCTGAATTCATCTACCCCGATGCGAAGCATATGTACGCGGAATACAGAATCAACGTTCTGCATAAACCGCCGCGCCCGCTTCTCGTAGTCGTGAGCGGCACTGGAAAACTGGAGTTGGGGAGGTCAATTTTCCGATTGCCAGACGCGCAGACGGTGGTGATAACAACCCCGGCGGGCAAGGATGCACTCACCGTGTCGGGCGCTGCGAAATTGCCTTCCGTTCAGATACACGCTTTGGATTCCAGCTCTAGAGCGATCGACCCCCTGGCGATCCTGCGATTGCTCCACACTCAGTATGGGATACGAAGTCTCCTCCATGAAGGGGGGCCTTCACTTTTCGGAGAGTTGATGGCAGCACAAGCTGTTGACGAACTCTTTCTTACTTTGTCGCCGCAAATCGCGGGCCGAATGTCTGACGGAATGCGGCCTGCCCTCATACAGGGAACGGAGTTTACGCCGGAATGTGCTCCATGGTTTCAACTGTTCAGCGTCAAAGAAAGTGCGGACCACCTGTATTTGCGGTACCAGCGAAACCACTGAGCGCCGGCTAGCCATTGGGTAGATCCGATTCGGAGGGGTCTGCGCTGGGAAGCCACACTTGAAAGCGAGTGTCTCCCGGCCTTGTGTTCACGTGAATGCTCCCTCCGTGCTTTCTGACGATCGTCCGCACAGTGTTGAGTCCGAGACCCGTTCCCTCCCCAATGCCCTTCGTCGTGAAAAAGGGATCAAAGATGTAGGGCTCTATCTCAGGAGGAATTCCAGGACCGTTATCGCCGATTTCAACCACGGCATTGCGATCTTCACGGAAAATGCGGAGCCGGAGTTCTCCCTGGCCGTGCATCGCTTCGATGGCGTTCTCGATAAGATTGGCCCAGACATGATTCAATTCATTGCTCATCGTATTCAGAAGGAGGGGCACAGTCGGATAAGTGCGCTGCACCTTGATTGAAGGTTGCAAAAGGTGCGCTAGGGTGCTGAGCGTAGTTTCCAAGCTCCGTGCAATGTCGACGTTTTGTGGCGGCGCTTGATCCATGCGGGTATAGTCCTTAACCGTCTGGATCAGGTCCGCTATCCGCGCAGTTCCGCTCTCGATCGCGCTGAGAAGAGCCGATAAGTCTGCTGCCGCTGCGACGCGGGAAATCGCCGCACGAGCCGTTTCAGCATCGATGTCTCTCAACAGAGAAATCAGTGTGTCGGCAGGCAAGCCCCCTCTCGCAAGAGCGCCCGCAAGCTCCCATGAATTTGCGAAGCCCTGACTCTTCAGGATTGAATCTAGATGCTCTTCCAAATCGCTGAGCACAAGGCCATCCAACGGTGCTGATGATTGCAGCAGTGAGGCTTCCAATGCCTCGATTCGGGCTCTTTCTGATTCTTGAATCGGTCTCCGCCACAGTTCGGCATTGGCATTGCGCATCTTCGCCAAGGCGTGGCGCATACCGGCGCTCGCACGTTGGGCAGCAGACGCGGGGTTGTTCAACTCGTGCGCAAGCCCTGCTGATAATTTGCCCAATGAGACCAGACGGTCGCGCTGCTGCTCAATTCGGGTTCCTTCGCGGATTCTGTCCGACATAGTGGCGACCAGTCTTGTCGTCAATTCAGGCATCTTCTGGGCAAGTTCTGGAAGGAGCGATGCCGGAAACTTGAGCAGACGTCCATCGGTTAGTGCTCGTCCCGTCACAGTGAACTGCTTCATCCTCGAAAACGGAAATACTCCACTGATTTCACCAGCTCGTGCAGGGAGCGAGACAGCATCGCCTCCGAACTCTCCTCGCCATTGAAAAAGACCTTCCAGGAAAACAATCATCCAGTCTGCTGGGTCACCTTGTCGTACGAATACTTCTCCCGCTTGGAGAGAGACGTCTTCTACGCAACTGAGAAACCACGCAAGCTGATCTTCAGGCAGATCTGAAAATGCCGCGACGCACCGCAATGCGGATGAGCTGATCATTTATAAAGACCTCCGATTACTCCAACACTACCCGCGCACAGTTCTGACAGATCGCAACGGCTGAGCACGGCTCTAAACAAACAAGACCGAAGGCGCAAGGACGCTCGATCCCAACAAGACGAGTTTCACCAGATCTGAAGCCTTTCTCAGTCCTTGTATGACAATGCCTCGTTCGTCATGAAGATTGTCGAAGTCGGATACGTGCTAGTACAAATCCTCCGGCCCTTAAGCGACCAATGTGGCTGTCGATCATTGGATTTTACGATGGGTCGCTTTGTCACATAAGATGCGCGGATCGGCGCGCTTGACCGGATGAATTTCTACCAGAAAGCTCGAGGCGCACACTTCAGGTTTAAGGCGCTGGATTATCGAACGGACCATTCCCGAATCTTGGATCTGCGACGTGAATCAGCAAAAACATGCGAACCCTTGCTGGCTTATACCAACGTATCCCCCATACCTTTGTCCAATGGCGCACGGAGCGAGTCTATGGCGTAATGATAGCGATCAATGAGGTGCAACCTGCACAGGGAGGTCGTAGAAGTGGGAGTTGTGAGGACTCATTTACCAGGATCGCCAACGTCACGCATTGGCGCCGCCATCAATCACGAGACTCAATCATCTCGCAACGAGTGCGTCGCGGAAGGTCTCGCAGCAGCTGTAGCATTCGACGAACTCCAAAAAATGTATTCGTCCCGGCTCTTCAAGACTATTCTTCGGGTAACAAAGAATTGGGAGGATGCTGAAGATGCCCTGCAGGATACATTTCTACGGGCATATTTGGCGGTGCATGGTTTTGAGGGCAGATCCAGCGTTTACTCGTGGCTTACGCGGATTGCCATCAATTCGGCGCTGATGGTTTTGCGCCGGCGTCGGTCGCGCCCCGAGGCATTGCTGACCTGTTCTTTTGAGGAAGGGGATGGCGATTCTCTGCTTGAGCTCAAGGATTCATCCTCGAATCCGGAACAACTGTGCGACCTTCGCCAGAGAAGGGACCACGTGCTACAGGCTATCCGCAACCTCGAATCTCCATTACGTGTAGCGATCGAAGCTCAAGTGGCCGAGGGGTATTCGGTGAAAGAGGTTGCCGATACCATGAACATCTCGGTACCAGCGGCAAAGGCCAGGCTCTACCGGGCCCGCGTACGGCTCCTCGAAGGGGCCTCGGTACATTCCGGAGCAAGGAAACGTGTCCTAACCGGGGTTATCGGTGCGGGCGTGCACGCAAATCTCAAAAATCGAGAACAGCAATGGACAGCCCGGGGCTAAAACCAAGGGAAGGTATGGTTAGCTGCGAGCGGTCGATCACCGTGGCAGAGCGAGAACTGCGATCGTTTGTAGGCTCTGTCATCGACCTGCTCGGATCGGAAGGGGCAAAGCTCCTTGAAGACATCTGGCTCGACGAACTGGCTGAGATGGAGAGGACGCCAGAACCGACCAGCCCCCAGTGGCGGCTGGTAAGTATCGCTGCATCCTCGCGACTCGCCGGTCGGTTAATGGCTCTTAACCATGATCGGTCGCACTTTTGAACGGACGTTGCAAGTTGTCCGTGATCTTGCGAATTCATGATTGGTATGTCCACACGCCTTCTCAATGACCTCTGTAAATGCAACGATGTTTCCATCCGGATCGTCGATGAAAACAACCCTCTTCTTCCGCTTCGCTGCAGGCCCCAGCTTCAATGCCTCGTGCGCTGCCGCGTCGGAATGGGTACCAGCATCCAGAATTCAGTCGGGCGAGTAACGCTCGTTTCATCGAGTTCGATCCACTGAGAGATCCCGGCATATATTAAGTAAACTCAACGACCCGTTCCTCTGGGTCCTTGAGAGAGAAAATGAGGTTGCCGGCGCCGGCCTTAACCACGGGTGAGAGTTTCTGGTCATCCGCAATATACGCTGAATTCAGGTCGTTCAGCGAATCTGATTCATAGCAGACGTGCATCTATCCCAACGGCTGACCCGAGTCGATGGGGGATAGAGTTCGATGAACTGATGGTCGTTGATCTTGACAAAGACTTCTTTCGTTGTTCCGCCGCTGGCAAGAGAAAACGACTCTTCAAAACCGAGGCGGCGAAAGAAGTCTCGCGAACTGTCGAGGTTTGAAACGCGAAGCGCGATATGCGCAATGTCATCGATCTACGCGGTCTGGGAGAAGCAATCGAGCGATTGAAACAGGAGAACGACAACTACCAGTCTAGTTATCCATCTTCCTCTCATCGCGTTGCTCTGCTTTCTGATGACGATCTGTATTGGCTGCTTACTGCGCGTTGCGCTAATCTGTCGTCGATACACGTAACCTCGAGCTAGCGCAGCAACGCATCCGCTGCCCATAGGATCGGAGCCTGCCCGTGATAGTCGCCGGTTTTGCGCATGCGGTTCAGGTAATACTCGAGGTCGTTCTGCTTCGAGGTGCCTTCACACACGTTTGTTACATCGCTATTCTGGTCGATGTATCCGGTAACGGAGATCCACGCTTTTCTAGCGGCAGGACCGTACGTGCGAGGATCGAGCCATCCATTCTTCACCCCGGTTATCAACGCAAAGGTAAACATTGCCGATCCGGAACTCTCCGGCCACGCTTCGTCGTGATCGATTAACTGCCGCCACATGCCGTCCTTCCCTTGGTGGCTGAGGACAGCGGCCATCATCGTTTTATAGCCGCGCAGGATGCGAGCCCGCTGCGGATGATCCACCGGAAGATCGCGCAGCATTTCCGCCATTCCGGCTGCGACCCAGCCGTCTCCTCGAGCCCAGAAAAATGGAACATCGGGAGCGTGGTAAAAGAGGCCGTTCCCCTGCTGCAGTTTGTCGAGATAAGCGACCATCTCCTGCGCATCTCGATCCAGATACTTCTTGTCTCCCGTGGCTCGATAAGCTTCCAGCTGAAGGATGGTCAACATATACATGTCGTCAATCCAATATCGGGTTTCCGATGAAAGACCGTCCGGCTGGGGGTTTTCCCACTGACGGTCGGCGAACTGCTTGCCGTAGTCGAGATACTTCTGGTCCTTGGCCTGCATACCAATTTCCATGGGGACGATGCCGAATACTTCGTCATCGACGTGTCTGCGTGGGCCAATCATACTGGTCTCGGATCCGCCCGGAAGCAATGGGTCGAAGCGTTTGATGAGCCTGTCTCTCAAATCGGTATCGGAAGTCAATTTCGCGAACGTCAGCGCTCCATACCACGTGTCGACCTCTCCGTAGAAAATTGTCTGATGCTGATGGGGACTGGTGATGAAGTGTTCTGCAAGTTTCTTCCCAACTTCCTGCGGAGATCTTCCTGCCGGCCAGTTGCTGAAGTAGTCCTGCTGTGCACACACCACGACGGACCCAAAAGACATCATCAGTGCAATAGTCGCGAATTTCATTTGAGAACTCATCGTGTCTGGCTCCTCATCCACTTATAGGGGACTAATATTGTCTCTTCAGCAAACGTCGCGTTTCAGACATGCGCCATCTTGTGCTCACAAAACCTTGTCGTCGATGCTGCTCAGATTGGCATCAGCGGCGGCCCGGCTCCAGCCGATGCGCAAGTCCTTGACGCCATGCAATGCAAAGGCGCCCTCAGCTCCGCGTGGGGCAGAGATAGCGAAGAAATCGGCACGGTCAACATCTCTTAAATAAAACGCCGGCCGTGCGTCTGGAGTCGTGTTTGCGATCTCCACATGACTCATTTCCAGGTTGCGCACGTGGCGGAGGAAGAATCCTGTGGCTGGGATTACCCCGAAGCGTCCCGGATCGGGATAGTTGTCTTCCTGCTCGGTGGGCTGCGCCTTCGCGTCGTCGGCTGTTCCACCCCCCGCAGTCTCTATATAGATGTTGGAGAACTTCACATCCTCGATGGCATGATCGGAGATGCCGGTGATAATCGAGCCCTGGCGCTGCGGTGCGTTGAAACAGACAAGATTGCTGACCAAAATACGCTTGATGGTACCGACTTTGGTGCTCTCTTTGGGCCCGCGCAGGCGCGCACCGAGACGGATGAAGAAGGGAGGCGCCGCCAGATCGCGCATAGTAGTGTTGGTAATGGCGAAATCTTCAAGCAATGCGCCGTCTACTGATTCAAGCGCGTATCCGCAACAACCCTCGAAGACGCAGTTGGAGATCGTGATGTTAATGAAGCCGCCGTTCGATTCGGTGCCGCACTTGATGCGGCCCGTACGGGGAACGCGAAAGTCCGGCGCAAATTTCTTGAAAGTTCCATCCAGCACGGTGCCAAGTTCGTAATAACCGGTCACCCAGCAATTTGTAATGGTGAGGTTGCGCGTCGGGCGCGCATAGCCCAGGGCGTAGCTTGATTTGGGGCAGATGCCATCGTCCCACGGCGAGTTAACCGTGCAATTGGAAACGCGCACGTTTTGGCAACAGTCGATGTCGATGCCGTCTCGATCGGTATCGATCTTGAGGTTGTCGATGGTCAGATTGTCGACGCCGGTAAGAAGCAGGCCAAAATGGCCGGCTTTGAGAATCGAAAAATCCCGCAAGAGGACGTTGTAGCAATTCTTCAAAGCGATGGCCTTGTTCCCAACGCCGGCTTGCTCAGCAACATAGATGGGGTAGTTTCCGCGAGCGACGCGATTGGCGCCGAAACTCAGTCCTTTGCCGTAGATGAGCCCTGGTCCGGTAATGCTGATGTCGTGGATTCCTTCGCCCCATAGCAGCGAATTGTGCCAGTGATTGTGACCGTAGTCCTGAAAGGCATCCCACTCGGTATTGGGTTCAGCCGGATCATAGCCACCGCCGTTGTAGCCGGTCTGTTGTCCCGGCAATGGCGAATCGGCGCCAAGTATAGTGCTTCCCTGGGCAAGCACTAGGTGAACCTGGCTCTTTAGATGGATAGAAAAGCAGAGGTAGGATCCGGATGGAAACAAAACGACGCCTCCACCGACAGCGGCCGCGGCTTCAATGGAGCGATTGACGGCATCAGTGTCCAGTGTCTTGCCGTCTCCTTTGGCACCGTACTTGCGCACGTCAAATATTCCGGAGGCTCCCGGAGCAATGCGTGCTCCTTCTTGAGCCGAGGCAGCAAAAGACGCAATGGGCATCGCGGCAGCTGCGACACCCATGCCGCCCGTGCGAAGAAAGTCCCGACGCAACGAGTTGAAACGCTCCATCCGATGTTCTCCCTGAACGAATTGGTGCTCGCTACTTATACTCACTTGCGAAAGTATCCGCTTCCCGATTCAACTCGTCCACCCCTGCATCGCTCGAATACAGGACTACTCGGTAATGAAAAACGGCTGTCTGATTCTTTTCGATGGTGAAGTTCAATGCGGGCTGCGTTGGATTGCGCCCAAGCGGATTGGCGGCGAACAGTCCATATCCTCGCGCGTGCCAGTAAGTCGGGTAACCTGGATTCTTCGGGCTGTCGAATATTGCAATGGTCACCGTGTGTCTCCCGTTGTGTCCAGTGAGAGAGCACCATCGCCCGCGTGTCGCCCAGACAGCTT
This sequence comes from uncultured Acidobacteriaceae bacterium, assembly GCA_963838295.1. Lineage (GTDB taxonomy): Bacteria > Acidobacteriota > Terriglobia > Terriglobales > Acidobacteriaceae > Telmatobacter. The sequence continues at coordinate 946,961 of CAWIQS010000010.1, read as the reverse complement.
CTCCCTTGACGCCCTCGCTCGTCAAGTACTCGCCGGTTGCGTCTTTAGTATCGGCGGCATCTACCTTTGTCGGTCTTCCGCTGGCGTCCATAAAAACACCGCCCTTTTCATCGGGCGATTCAAGCCAGTGGACGACACGCATTCCGAGCAGCCCTTCCTTGTCGTCATTGAAAACGCACGGTCAAGAGCCTTGAGAGTAACTACCTGATCGATGACACGTGCTTGTTTGCGGCGAGAAAGAATATAGCGCGTTGTCTGATCAAGGATCGGCTGGTTCTCTCCAGTAATCCAGGTGGATTCAACAACAAGTTCACCAGCGTCGGAACCGCTCCTGGTAGACAGAATCTTCCCAAATTCAACGGTACCCATTTTGGCGCGACTTTCCGGCTTGATGGCATCGGAGTTGTTCCAGAAATCGAAGCCGTTGGCATTGCCATAGTTGAACCACAGGCCGGCATGATGCGGGTAATCGACACGCTCTCCCGGCTGCGGTTTGAGCGGAAAGCCGCGAGTGACAGTGATCCCGTCATCGGAGACAAGCGGATAGAGAACTGGCTTTTTGAGGGAAGCTGGCCAGATGTAGGAGGTGAATGGCTGGCCGTCGATCGTAATGTCGACGCGACGATGAGCTTCGTCCGCGACAACCTGTACGCCGCGCGTCGGTGAGGCGGCAAAAGTCAAACTTGCGAGTGGCATTGCGGTGGCGACAAGTACCAGCACTGCCATGCTACGCATAAACCTTGCTTCCCACCATCACTTGCTGTGTTTTTTCATCGAAGGTGACCTTCTGACCGGTCTGGATCGCGGCGACAATCATACACAGCGCGACGGAATGACTGTATCCAGCCTCGATGGGCAAATCTGGTGCCCGGAGTTAGCCCGTCAGTTCTGTTCGAGGGGCAGATGCGAATTGCTTTTATTCAAGACGCGCTCACCACTTTGGGAGAGAACGCGCGCGTTCTCTGCGTCGAATGTGATGACGCCACCCGGAGTCGCCGATTGATTCAGGACAGACTCCAGCCAGAACTTGCGGACGAAAGCATAATGGGCTGGAGTCGTTATTTGCATCAGGAAGCCCTCGAGGCTGGTTGCCAGATTCTGGATACCACACACCTTTCAGTAGGAGACAGCGTGAGAGCGGTACTCCACCTCTTGGAAGAGGCGCCCAAGTAAATCGAGCGGATTTGGTTCTCAGAGCCCAAAAGATCCGAATTGCACTTGGGTTGTAGGCAATCCGGACATAACCCAATTTCGGGATTACTACTGGCATGGTCCGCCGCCTAAGCCCCTCGAGGGTGTAGAGGTAAGCACAGGAGGTGTTCCATGGAGATTCGTACGATTGGTATCGATTTAGGGAAGACAGTGTTTCACTTTGTAGGCGTCAACGCACGGGGCCAGGTTGTGGTTCGCAAGAAGGGCTCGCGGACTCAACTGCTGCGCTTTACCGCGAACCTCCCTCAGTGCCTGATCGGCATGGAGGCGTGCGGAGGATCTCATTTTCTCGGCCGCGCTCTGCGGCAACAAGGGCATGATGTGCGCCTGATGCCGGCACAGTATGTGAAGCCGTACGTGAAGACGAACAAGAACGACTACATTGATGCCGAAGCATGTTCCGAGGCTGTGACCCGGCCGACGATGCGCTTTGTGCCGATCAAGTCCGATGACCAGCTAGACCTGCAGTCGCTGCACCGCGTGCGCGAGCGGTGGGTTGTGCGCCGCACTGCGGTGATCAACCAGATTCGTGGGATGCTGCTGGAGCGGGGCATCACTATTCGCAAGGGACGCCATCCTATTGAGGAGTCTCTACCCGGCATCCTGGAAGACCCCGACAACAAGCTGTCCGGCGCATTACGCGTACTTCTGACCCAACTGCGGTCGGAGATGCAATATCTGCACGGACAGATCGGTGAGACCGACAAGCTGATCGCGCGCATCTGCGGCGAACTTGAACAGACGCCTGGTCGCGATCCCTGGAATCGGACCGATCACTGCTACGGCCACGGTGGCAGCCATCGGCAACGGTGCAGCCTTCAAGAAGGGCCGCGGATTCTCTGCCTGGTTGGGAGTGGTGCCCGGCGAGCACTCCACCGGTGGCAAGCAAAAGCTGACCGGTACAGCAGACGAGGAAACAAATACCTGCGGAAACTGTTCGTGCAAGGGGCACACACCGTACTGCTGCAGAAAACAAAGCAATCTTCCGGACTGAGTACGTGGCTGGTCAATCTCACATCACGCAAGCGCCCGCAAGTCGCGACCGTGGCACTAGCTAACAAGATGGCACGCATGGCCTGGGCACTGCTCGCCAAAGGAGAAGCTTATCGCCCGCCGTCAGCACCACAAGTGATCGCAGCCTGATGGCCTGCACATGACGCCTGGCACAGGTGCCAGGCTTGGAAATCGCTGACGCGATTCCACATCTGCAGCCCAACGACGACGACTGATCTGAGTTTTGATTCCTGCCAGGTTTGCTGGCGAACCATGAGATGGCAAGAACGGTCGATCCTGGCACTCTCGAGAACCTGTAACCGGAAAATGCCTGCAAAGGCAGCGTTACTAAAAAGGGCGAGGGCGCAGCGCATCCCATTCAGGCCAGGAGCTCGCTACTCCAATCAAGGCCGAATACATTCGCGCAGACCAATTCTGCCTTCCTCACTATTCGCTTGCAAAACGGCGGCGGACCATACATTCCGGTTGGGCTGTTAACCGCCTAAAACCGGATGCCCGGTGCTCGCATCTTCTGAATCGTCACAATGGATTTGACACCGGTGAGGATCGACGATGGCGATTCCATTGGAGGCGAGTAACTAGAAAGATTGGCTATGACTCTTGCGCGGGCGCCGGAGTGTGAGCTGATGCGCTGGAGCTGAGTTTCTTGTATTCGGTTTTGGCTTGACGGAGTATCGGGATATCAGGATCCGCGTTTTTCCAAGTGGTGAAAAAACGATCGTAAGCTCTACGGCTTTGCTCACGGTTGCCTTCCATGGCATAGGCCCGCGCGATGCCGAGTTGCGCCAGTGGGGCATACACTTGCCAGCAACCCGCTCCGCGCTCATCGAGAAGCTTTTCAAGCTTGGCGATGGCCCGAGCAGGGTCTCCTGAAGCCAGGTAAGCTTGTGCACGTTGGTAGTTGACATCGAGGGTGAAATTGTAAGGCTCCGCTCGGGCGAGCAGCTCCACGGCCTTCGCTGTGTTTCCCCGCTGCCGCTCGACGAGAGAGTGAATCAGCGGCAGGAACACGTTCTGTTGAATTGTGTCCTCAGGGAGCATCCGGTCCAGTTTCGCTGCCAATGATTCCGACCGAGTAAGGTCCCCGGCATACGCGAATGCCTCCGCACAACGCCAAAGCGCAATCGCACTCTGTTGATCGCCCTCTCCTGCGTTATGGCAAAGGCTCCGCGCCCGCGCATAACGGAAAGATACTCATTGTGGGTGGTGCCCTAACATCTGCATCAGACCCGGTTGCCACGGCGGAAATCTACGACCCGGCCACTGGCACTTTCACAATGACCGGTGCGATGGCGACGGCCCGCGAACAACATACGGCAACGCTTCTGGCCGACGGTAGGGTGCTAATCGTCGGCGGCGACACTATTGCCAAACGGAATGGTTTTGCTAGCCGGCGGCTTTCTAAACAATTGTTGGGGCTACGGAGGTAGTACCTCAGACAACGGGGCAGGACTCTACGACTCGGCCACTGGCACTCTTTGCCTTCCGCTTCTAACCCGGATGTCGCGGGGAGCCCAACCGCCTTGTGGTAACACGGAGCGTGCGGGGATCGGTCGTAGCCGATGAAGTCATCGGCCGCTAAGAAAAGGCGCAAAGCCGTATAGACCAAAGTGTTGGCGATACCTTCGTCCAATTGTTTTCGCTCACTGCTTCCGGCTTAATCCAAGGACGGGAGAGAAAAAATGAGCAGCGCTCACGGCGAAGGAAGAATGGGTTCGGAGGAGAGCTGGAGCGCCGTCGATGCAGGGATGAGGGCGCGCGGTGGCGTTGCGGAATCCCCTGCGAAGCACGGGATGTCCGCTATACACGCAAAATATGGCGCTGTCCGATCGATGACGGATTCTCTTGTGGCAGGGTTGTCCGCCGAAGATCAGATGGTTCAGTCGTGCCCCGATGCCAGCCCTCTGAAATGGCACCAGGCCCACACAACATGGTTCTTCGAGACATTTGTGTTACGGCAGTTCCTCAGCGACTACAAACCTTTCCGCGAAGAGTTCCATTGGCTCTTCAATAGCTATTACATTTCTCTCGGAGAAGAGATTCCCGAGAAAAGACTGCGATCGTCATTTTCTCGGCCATCACTTGATGAGGTTGTCGCATTCCGCGCTCATGTGGACCGGGAAATGGAAAGGTTGTTTGAGAACTCAATTGATGCCGAAGTATACCGGCGCATCGTCCTCGGTCTGAGCCATGAACGGCAGCATCAGGAACTGACGCTTACCGATATCAAGCATGCATTCTTCTCGAATCCCCTCCGCCCGTCATACCGGTCCTGTGCTCTACCCAAAGATCGAATTCGGGGAGTGCCGACGCTCGAATGGCAGAATCATGAAGGCGGAGTGACCGAGATCGGCTATTCGCCGAATGCCAACGATCCTCTGGACTTTTCCTTTGACAATGAAACTCTCCGTCATCGGGTTTATCTGCAACCATTCCAGATCGCGAACCGAAGCGTGACGTGTCGTGAGTATCTGGAGTTTATGTCTGATGATGGATATACGCAGCCCGGGCTCTGGCTCTCTGACGGTTGGGAGCTTGTAAAGCAGTCAAGGTGGGAGGCGCCGCTTTATTGGGAGCGAGACGCCAGTGATGAGACTGGCTGGCGGGTCTTTACCCTGAGGGGCTCGCATGGGCTGTCGGACCTGCTTGATACGGCGGTGTGCCACATCAGTTTCTATGAGGCTGATGCCTTTGCCAGGTGGCGCGACTGTCGACTTCCGACAGAGGCTGAATGGGAATCCATCGCGAGCCAGGAGCCTCTGCAAGGGAATCCGCTCAATGCGGGCAGGTTACATCCTGCAGCTGCGAGTGGGGCCGCGAGCGTCGAGCAACTGTTTGGCGACTGTTGGGAATGGACGGCGAGTGCCTATACGGGCTATCCCGGATACACATCTCTTCCGGGTGCTCTGGGCGAATACAATGGCAAATTCATGTCCGGTCAGATGATCCTCCGCGGAGGGTCGTGCGTCACTCCGGCGGATCATATTCGCGCAACGTACCGCAACTTCTTTCCCCCCGCAACGCGTTGGCAGTTCTCAGGAATACGTTTGGCAAAGTGAGGCGTCGATCATGACTACGATTTCCCCGGCTTTTGATCTTGCGTGCCAGTTTGCTCTTGGAGCGCGCACGGAACTCATCCGAGAAGTACAAAACGGTCTTCATTCGCGCCCGCGCTCACTCAAACCGTGGATGCTCTACGACGAGTTGGGTTCGCGACTTTTCGAACAAATCACGGCGCTGCCCGAGTACTATCCGACCCGCACCGAACGTTCTCTGCTTGAGAGCCGTGCTGATGCAATCGTGGCTTCTGCATGCGCGGCTTCGCAACCGTTGCGTGTTGTCGAGCTTGGCGCAGGCACAGCCGCGAAAACGTGCCTGCTGCTCGCAGCCGCTGCACGGAGGCGGATTGACGTAATCTACATGCCCTTGGACGTCTCGGCGGACGCACTGGGGATCGCGTGCAGGGATATTGAGAGGGCATTTCCAGAGGTACTGCTTGAGCCCGTTGTCGTTAATTACGTCAACAGTCCGCCAAGGCTCGAAGAGTTCGATGGCTCAACCCTCGCGCTCTATCTCGGTTCTAGCATCGGCAACTTTATGCCGCAGGAGTCGCGAAAAATTCTCCGAAACATCGGTTCGCAGCTACGAAACGGAGATGCGCTCGTTCTTGGAACGGATCTCGTGAAAGAGGAGTCGACCCTGATCGCTGCTTATGACGACAATGAGGGAGTGACCGCGGCGTTCAATTTAAACGTTCTGAATAGGCTCAACAATGAGCTCGGTGCGGATTTTGATCCTGCCGGATTTCGGCACCGTGCCCGTTGGAATCCTGTTGCATCCCGTATCGAGATGCACCTCGAATGCGTGCGTGACCAATACGTTGAGATTGCGAGTGCTGAGCTCGAGCTTCACTTCAGAGAGGGTGAAACCATCCATACGGAAAACAGTTACAAATTTACCGACAACACTCTTGACGCGCTCCTTTCCGACTCGGGCTTCAAGATTGAGAGCACCTGGAAAGATGGGCGTAGTTGGTACGCAGTCACACTCAGCCGGCGGCTAGACGAGGATCAGTGCGATAGAAAGTAAATGTGACGCGAGTTAATGCCGAGGGGCAGTGATGATTGCAGCTTCTGATTTTCGGGCTACAAAGCTACCATTAAGCCACGGTGCAGGCCTCATGCCGGCACTTGGATTTGGCACGTTGATTGCCGACAGAGCCGAAACGATAAGCGCAACCAGAAATGCACTCGCGGCAGGGTTTCGACATTTTGACTGTGCGGAGCGGTACCGTAACGAGGGTGAAGTGGGCGAGGGATTGCGGGCGGGACTTGCCGCTGAAGGAATCGCGCGCGAAGACATCTTTGTTACTACAAAATTATGGAACACGAACCATCGGCCCGAGCGCGTGGAGCCGGCATTCGAGGCCAGTCTGGACAGGCTCCGGCTCAGCTATCTGGATCTCTACCTCATTCACACCCCTTTTGCATTTCAGCCCGGGGAGGAGCAGGATCCCCGCGATCAGAACGGAAACGTCCTGTACGACCACGGAGTGACTTTGCTCGATACCTGGCAGGCGATGGAGAGTCTAGTGGACCATGGCAGATGCCGAGCCATTGGACTTTCTGACATCACCTTGAGCGGGTTGTTGCCTGTTTACGAATCAGCGAGAATCAAACCTGCGGTGATTCAAGTTGAATCACATCCATATCTGCCAGAGACGCAGCTTTTGGAATTCTGCAAGCAGAATGGCATTGTCTTTTTGGCTTTTGCGCCATTGGGCCATGGGGTCAGACCGGGGCCGCTTGAAGATCCAGTCATTACAGCAATCGCCGCGCGAGTTGGAAAGACGCCGGCGCAGGTGCTGCTGGCGTGGGCTGTGCAGCGGGGCTCTGCTTTGCTTACCACGCCCAGAAGTGCAGCCCGCGCGGCGGAGAACTTTAACATCTGTCCCCTTCCAGAGGACGCGTTTGATGAAATCAATCGCATTCAGACCAGGCAGAGACTCAATGACGTGGTGAACACCGGCAGTCCTGGTTTCATTCCACGAGTTAGAGCCACATGAGGCCAAACAGCACCCGGAGGTCGACACTCCGACTTTCCGACTTACTCCGCAAGAACCTTGATGTCGTGTTTTGTGGGATTAATCCAGCGCTGAGCGCAGCCCGGGCGGGACACCATTTCTCGGGCCCGAATAACCGATTCTGGCGTGTCCTTTTCCTGGCGGGGTTTACTCCACGTTTGATTCGACCTGAAGACGACAGCACGATTCTTCAATACGGATGCGGTCTGACGGCTGCAGTGGAGCGACCGACTGTAAGTGCCAACGAGCTCACAAGTCATGAATTTCGGGAGGCCGCAGGGGAACTCGAACGAAAGCTTCAACGTTATTGCCCGCGGTATCTGGCGTTTCTCGGTAAACCTGCCTTTGCAGCTATCTTTCGAAAGGGAAGCGTCAACTGGGGAGAGCAGTTCATGAGGTTTGGTGGTGCTGAAGTCTGGGTCTTGCCCAATCCAAGTGGGCTGAATCGGGCATTCAGTCTCCAGGAACTCATATCCGCATATCGGGAACTTCGGACCGTCTCAAAGCGAACGCACCGCGAATCGCGATAGACGCAGGGTTCTCATTTCATCGAGAGGGCTCTTGGGCCGCTAACGAAGGGGCTTCCCACCTCAAAAAATCTCAGCAACCGGCCGACCTCTCGGGTAATGCCGATCCGGGTGCTTGTGCCAATGTGCCCGGTCTTCCGAACCGCTGTGCCCAGCCAAAGTGGCCCTTCGGCGCACATGTCAATTCCATCCAGACTTCGGTCGATCTGTAATGCGAGTGCAAGCCGACCTGGCCCTCTTGCCAGGTCCGTAAGCTTGCCGGTCTTGCGGCGACGTTCCATCAAGTTGATTCCTTCAAGAGGCTCCAATGCCCGGAACAACACACCGGCACCGATGCCCGGCTCTTCAGATGAGACATTGAGCATGTAAGACACGCCATAGATAAAGTAGACGTAAGCAAAACCGTTGGCCAGGAACAAGGAGTGGTTTCGTGCCGTTTGTCCGCGGTAACCATGCCCGCTCGAGTCGCCTGGTGGGTACGCCTCCGTTTCGACAATTCGTCCGCTGATCCGGCTTCGCCCTACTTTGCGGACGATCGTCTTCCCGATAAGATACCGGGCCAGCTCCGTCGTATCGACTGGCAAGCGGGCCCGCGACAGTGGCCGGACATCTTGTTCAACGTGCAATCTCAAACTCCTTCACCCGAGTTTTCGCGATTTAGCGCTCGCGGAGAAGCAAACGCTTTGCACCGGATCTCGCTGATGCGAAATGTTCTCTAAGCTCTCGCTTCGGTCGCTTCGCCTGCTGCGCGCAGGGCTGCCAGGGCGGAGTCAGGATCTGGCGACACGTGGTTACGTGCACTGGCGAGATAGCGGTGAACATCGGAGATCACCACGGAGCCTTCGCCGACAGCCGAAGCCACGCGCTTGACCGAGTTCGCGCGGACGTCTCCGACGGCGTAGATGCCGGGGACGCTAGTCGCATATGGAGTGCTTTCAAATCCGGCGGTCCCTCCGGTGAGGATGAACCCCTTCTTGTCAAGCTGTACTGTCCCATAGAGCCAGCCTGTATTCGGCTCAGCTCCGATCATCACGAAGACGTCTTCAATCGCCTTTTGTGTGCGTTCACCCGTACTGCGGTTTACCCAGGTGACAGCCTGCAGATCAGGCTCGCCCTCAAGCGCGACAATTTCGCAGTTAGTGCACAGAGTGATGCGCGAGGAACTCTCGATGCGTGACACAAGGTACTGCGACATTGTTGCCGCAAGCGACGGCCCGCGGACGATATGGTAGACATGCCTGGCGATGCCCGAGAGGAACATGGCAGCCTGACCGGCAGAGTTGCCTCCGCCGACGACGATCACATCCTTCTCCCGGCAAAGAATCGACTCCATCGGGGTAGCCGCATAGTAGAGACCGCGGTTCTCATAGTTCTCGTAGTTCTGGACCGTCAGCTTGCGATATTGCGCCCCGGAGGCCACGACCACGGCGCGAGCGCATACGGGAATGCCGCCAGCGAGAAACAGCTTGTGGATTCCATCCACCTGCTCGACGCTCACCGTCTCTCGTGAGATCGCGAATTGAACGCCAAATTTCAACGCCTGTAATTGCGCGCGGCTGGCGAGTTGCTGTCCACCGATGCCGGTTGGAAAGCCAAGATAGTTTTCGATTTTAGAGCTTGTTCCCGCCTGGCCTCCTGGAGCCAGGCCTTCGATGACAATAGTGCAGAGCCCTTCCGATGCAGCATAAACAGCCGCCGCAAGACCCGACGGGCCGGCACCCACGACCGCAACGTCATAGATCAGTCCCGGATCCGGTAACTCGGTGATGCCCAACTCATCCGCAAGCTGAGGAATGGTCGGCTGGTGCATCACTCGCCCATCCGAAAGCCGCACTGCGGGCAGCCCGCTGACAGTTCCGCCCGTAATTCCCGAACCGACCTCCTGGATTCTATATGGATAACTGTTGCGCACAAAGAAGCGTTGCAGCAGCGTTGTCTGTGCATCATTGGGCTGGCCCATCAGTACTACGCCGCTCGATGCGTCCCTCATAATGCCGATGCGACGCCAGACCGCCGCTTGCACAATGAGGTTTGCGATGTCGCCCTCTGCGCGCATCAACTGTCGCAGCTGCTTGTGATCAATCCGCAGCAGTCGGCTTTCGCTGCTGGTGCGCGCCTCGACAACAACCCGCTGGGAGTTAAGAAGATTGAGTTCCCCTGTAAAGTCAAACACGCGATTCTGCCTGTAGATTTTCATCACCGGGCCGGACGTTGGCAGGAAAATATCAACCCCTCCTTCGAGGATGACGAACATATCGATGTGCCGATCACCATAGGTGTAGAGCGTTTCATGTGCAGGAAACACTTCTTCATGACCGTAGGGCTTGAGTCGCTCAACTAACTCTTCGGTGAGCTTTGGGAACGCCAGGTCTGGACGAAAATCCGTCCCCGTCCAGTCGACGACCTGTGCTTCTCTGAACCGATCAGCCTGATTTTGGTCAAGTTCTTCGCGCGCATTTTCCACTGTGGCAACCTCCCAGGATCTGATCCACAAGCACTACATTTTACCGTCTCTCACGAGGCGATGGGCGGACCACAGAAGGGGGAGATCTGTTCTGCCCTGCATGAGCGGCTCGCGGGAGGCGCCCTCCAATCATTTCGGCTAAAGCAATCGGGTTGTACAGCGCAGGCGTCGCAGGAACGACGTACTGGGCCAACGCAGTCAGTCCACCAAACAACGGAGCACCTAGGATCGCTCTAGCCCAGATTCGAAACCTCATCACCAAAATCCTCGGCATCATCGGTACCTAGTTGGGGTGAACGGCCCTCTTCAGCCTGTCAGGAGCAAATGATCCTAAGATTCAGGTCTTTTCTCGCGGATCATCCTTCAGGTTGAGGTAGTCAATACCGAGTGGCCCGATCGCACTGATTTGGGTAATGTATTCACTGGATTTCGCCCAGTGAAAGTGCGACGTGTTGCCCGGTAGCACAATGACGGCGCCAGGTGGGTAAGCCTCCAACTTATAGGCATCGAATTGATCCCCTAACCCGATATAGAAGACCCCCGATAACACCGTGTAGACTCGATCCTCTGGGTGCCTGTGCGGCATCAACTTGACGCCGCGTGGAACTTTGACCCTGATCGTGTAGGGACCGCGCTCTGAAGGGGTGCCAACGACAACAGCCAGACGGACCGAAGATGGAAAAGCCGGGAACGGCTTCCAGTCAATTTCTTCAGGTAAAGTAGATTTGACAACCGATTCGCCAGGCTGGTGCGGCCGAGCCACACCTTTAGGCGCTTCGACTTTGCTCTCCTTCCCCTCCCGGACTGTTCCGTGCTCGAAGATCGCTTCGCTCATTATTGCTCCCCTTGAAAGACTCGATTTCGACGCGATCAGTATCTCTCTCGCGCAGTTCCAATTAGGCTCGAATCGTGGAAGAGAAACAATCGGACAATGGTATCGACGATACCTTCGTATCGGCTCCTCATGAATGTCGTCGGTGCTCAAGAAACCGGTTAAACGAGACGAATTCAAGTGAGCTGACAAAGTGATGGTTGGTGACTCAGCTCAGGCCATATGACTCGACTCTCATGAGGTTGATTGACCGATACCAAAGTGTGACCGATACCATTGTCCAATTGTTTTGTCTCCCGCATGTTGTTGAGATTGACTTTGGAGGCCTGAGTTGACTCGTCGCAGGGAGGTGTTCGTTGAAGGTTGAAATCAAACGAGTGTATGAAGAGCCTCGCCCCGCGGATGGGACGCGTATACTTGTCGACCGGTTGTGGCCGCGAGGCCTTTCCAAAGAGAGGGCGCGGGTCGATCTTTGGCTCAAGGACGTTGCACCAAGCACCGAGCTTCGCAAATGGTTCAGCCATGATCCGAGCAAGTGGACCGAGTTTCAAGCCCGCTACCGTCAGGAGCTGAAATCGGAGGCTGATCTACTTGACGTTCTGAAAAAGAAGGCAGCCAAGGGGCCCATTACGCTGCTCTATGGAGCGAAAGATGAAGTCCACAACGAAGCTGTCGTCCTGCAGTCACTACTTCGGCCGAAATGAGAATGTTTGCCGTCGGAGTTTTATGGCTTCCTTTGCGGTCAGGATATAGTTCTCTTGACGGCAATTCTTTCTGACAGGTAGCGAATGGAATGACATCGGACTCGCAAACAGCGCAGGCCTCGGCAGCCTTAACTCTTCCGCAACTCGTTTCGTCTCCGCTCACGAAGGTCGCAATTTTTCTTGTGGTCACAATCAACCCCGGAGACGATCATCGTGCAACTGTTCTTTCCCTCTGTGCGGATCTCTCCGCGCTTCTTCGAGGTGTTGGCTTTCGCAATCTCGATGGCGCGTTGTCCTGCATTCTTGGGATTGGTTGCGATGCCTGGGACCGCCTCTTCGGCTTGCCACGTCCCGCGGAACTTCATTCTTTCCGGGAAATCCTCTCGGGACCGCGACATGCTGTTGCCACACCGGGTGACTTGATCTTTCACATTCGCGCCAAGCGAATGGATTTGTGTTTTGAACTCGCAATGCAGATCATGGCCCGCCTCAAAGGCGCCGTTAGCACCGCCGATGAAGTACAAGGCTTTCGCTACTTCGACGAACGGGATGTCCTCGGATTTGTGGACGGCACCGAGAATCCCACAGGCAACGCGGCGGCAGACGCCGTCTTCATCGGCGGCGAGGATCCGGCCTTCGCCGGCGGGAGCTACGTCATCGTCCAGAAGTACCTTCACAATCTCGAAGCCTGGAATAATCTCTCTACCGAAGCTCAGGAGAAAATCATCGGGCGCTCAAAAGTCTCTGATATTGAACTGGACGATTCCGTCAAGCCCACGTCTGCACACAATGCCCTCACCACCATCGGAGAAAACGGCGTGGAAATCAAAATCCTGCGCGATAACATGCCGTTCGGGAGCCCCGGGCGTGGCGAGTTCGGTACTTACTTCATCGGCTATAGCCGTTCGCCCCGCACGATCGAGCAGATGCTAGAAAACATGTTCATCGGGCGACCGTCGGGCAACTATGATCGCATCCTCGACTTCAGCACTCCGGTGACTGGAAGTCTATTCTTCATACCTACATCCACGTTTCTCGACAGTATTTCCCCTGACCAGGCGGCACCGTCGGCGTACGCTTCTCAGGATTCCGCACCAATCTCGGCATTAAGTGAAACTGGCGCAAACCCCGTGGGAACAAAGGATGGTTCTCTCGGAATAGGTTCCCTCAAAGGAGGCGAAGTCCATGAATAACCTGTATCGCGAGCTGGCACCGATTTCTGCGGCGGCCTGGGCTCAAATTGAAGAAGAAACTTCACGCACCATTAAGCGATATCTTGCCGGTCGCCGCGTTGCGGATGTTCACAGCCCTGCCGGCACAGCGTTGGCTGCAGTGGCCACAGGCCATCAGCGCGCGATCGAGGCGCCGGGGGACGGTGTGACCGCTCAACAGCGCGAAGCAAAATCTCTTGTCGAGATCCGCGTTCCGTTCGATCTCGATAGGCAGATGGTTGACGATGTAGAACGCGGCGCAAATGACTCTGATTGGCAACCCGCAAAAGACGCAGCGCAAAAACTCGCCTTTGCCGAAGACCGCGCCATCTTCGAAGGCTACGCCGCCGCTGGAATCATAGGGTTCCGGCAGGGCACCAATAATCCCAAAAAGCCACTTCCCGCCGACGTTCGCAAGTATCCAGAAGCCTTTGCGCAGGCTTTGAGCCAGTTGCGTCTCGTGGGCGTCAACGGCCCCTACACTATCCTTCTCAGCGCCGATGCTTATACCGAACTCGCCGAGACGAGTGATTACGGCTATCCGGTTCTCGAGCATGTGAAACGCCTGGTCGAGGGCAAAATCATCTGGGCTCCCGCCATCAACGGCGCTTTCGTCGTCACCACTCGAGGAGGCGACTTTGATCTTCATCTCGGGCAGGACATCTCCATCGGCTACTCGAGTCACACTGACACCAGCGTTCGACTCTATTTGCAGGAGACCTTTACCTTCCTCTATCTAACGTCGGAATCTGCCGTGGCTTTCGACCCACCGAGCAAACCACCCTCATCATGATGCGGAACCGATTGGCCCCCCCTGTCATGGCGGCTTTGAGACCGTTGCCCCTCACGTCACCTTTTCTCTGTAATTTCCGGGGATGGCGGTGATCCAACCGCAGCCAGGAAATCAGCCGGACCGGCATTCCTCGGCGTGAACGCTCTGAATCGATTCTTCGAAGAATTTTTCGGTGAGAAAACCTGTCTATATAGCGAATAGCGGTTTCGGCTGGAGCAATCCCATGGGCAAGGTGGATTCTCGATCGCAGGTGACTATTCCTGTACCGCTGGTCACCAGGTTTACGTGTACACCAACGGTGGGAACAGCGGTAGTGACGGCGAGAACGAAGCGATCGGTTTGATGGCCTCTCTCGGCATATGCCCTGAGTCAGGTAATTTTGATTCCGTAAGGCCGTTCATCTTTGTGAACGAAGTCACAATGGTGGCCGCTGACTATGCGATGGCTAATCATGTCAATGGATGCGACTCACATCCTCACACGGGAATACCTCCGTTTGCTGGTTAATGTGGACGAGAAAAAGCATCTACGGCACTGTAACGAATCGCCTGGAAACCACGCGACGAGTTGATTGTCCCATCCTGGTGGCTAAGTGAAAAGGCAGCCTGGATCGACTCGCCTCTCTGAAGCCAAAGCAGCTCTGCCCGGACGTTCCTGTATACTACGCGGCAAACGACTCGCTTTCCCCGAGGTCAATCCAAAATGAAGCTTAAGTTGTGGGCAGTCTGCGCCCCGCTGTTTTTTCTGTGCGTACTGGCATCCGTTCAGGGCGTGAAGGCACAAGTGAATTCGAACTTCTACGCTGGCCTCCAATGGCGCAGCGCCGGGCCTTTTCATGGTGGACGCATCTCCTCCGTCAGCGGCGTTGTTGGCGATCCCGGCACGTTCTACATGGGAACTCCGCTGGGCGGAATCTGGAAAACTACCAGTGCAGGCGTGACCTGGTTCCCGATCTTCGATCAGGAAACGAGTGTCGATAGCATCGGTGCGATCCAGGTCTCTCCCTCCGCTCCAAGCATCATCTATGCCGGCGCCGGCGACCCCATTGGCGGCAGCCTCGGCAATGGTATGTGGAAGTCAACCGATGCGGGCAGCACATGGCAGCACATCGGCCTTGAAGACACCGTGAAGATCGACAGCATCCTCGTCGACCCATCCGATCCCGGCCTCGTCATCGTCTCCGCCCTTGGCGATGATCACCATAAGGGTGGTGGCGTCTGGCGTTCCACCGATGGCGGACAGAACTGGACCAACGTCCTCAAGCCCGCCGACTACGACGGCACCCGCGACCTCCAATTTGCCTACGACGATCCGAGCGTGATGCTGGCTGCCACGCAGGGCACGAGCGGCGGCTTCGGTCCCCCCACTGGTCAGACCAAGCGCAAGCCGGCAACCGTCTATAAATCCACCGACGAAGGCAAGACCTGGACCCAGATCAAGATTCCGCCTTTTCCCGGCCGCGTTGCTCTGGCGGTTGCCATGCACACCAGAGCAAAGCGCATCTACATCGTCGGCAACAACATTGAAAACGGATCGGGCCTTTACCGTTCCGACGACGGCGGCGAAAACTGGCAGCACATGGCTGGTAAGGACATCCGTATCAGCAACGGACAGGGAGCCTACAGCAGCGGCGTCTACGTCGACTCGCAAAATCCTGATGTCGTCTACACGATGAGCACCGCCATGTATCGCTCCACCGATGGCGGCGTCACCTTCGAGCCTTTCAAGGGCGCGCCCGGCGGCGAGGATTATCACAAGCTGTGGATCGATCCCACGAATGGCAGTCGGATGCTGGTCGGTTCCGACCAGGGAGCCAGCGTCACGCTCGACAATGGCAAAACCTGGAGCCTGTGGTACACGCAGGCCATCTCGCAGGTCTACCACGTCGCCACGGATAATCAGTATCCCTACCACGTCATGGCCGCGCAGCAGGACACCGGCGCAGTCGAGATCTCGAGTCGCGGCAACTTCGGCCAGATCAACTTCAACGACTGGAGCCCGGTGCCCTCCTCGGAGTTTGGAGTCATCACACCCGACCCCAAAAACCCGAACATCATCTATGGTGTCGGCTATGGCCCGGGCGGCGGCGGCAGCGGCCTGGTCAAAATCAACATGTCGACCATGCAATGGGAGAATGTTGCCCCCAACTTCGGATCTGAATCCAGCAAATACATCGCCTTCCGCGATTTCCAGAAGAAGTTCGATCTCGCGTTCGAACCTGGCGCTCTCTACGTCGCCTACGAATGCCTCATGGTCACGCGCGATGGCGCTCACTCGTTTACCGCGGTCAGCCCCGATCTGACGACGGCTAAAGGCGGGCCTGCAGCCGACTGCAGCAAACCGCGTCCCCCGCAGCCTACCCCGCAACCAGGTCAGACACCGCCCCCGGCGCCGGCTTCGATCGCTGACTTCTCCATTTCGAGGGTCAAGCCCGGGATCATATGGTCGGTCAGCACCAACGACCAGATCAACATCACAACCGACCACGGCAAAGTCTGGAACAACGTCTCGAACATCGCGGACATGCCGCCGAATACCAACCTCTACTCCATCGAGGCCGGCGACGACGCCAACACCGCGTACGTTGCGGGCCGCATCGGCGGCGCTCGCGGCCAAACTGTGCCTCCCGAAGAAGACGCGGATATTCCGCTCATCTGGCGCACCACCGACGGCGGCAAGACGTGGGCCAGCATCGTCAGTAGTCTCCCCAAGGACGAGCGCACCGGAAGCTGGGTGAACAGCCTGCGTGTTGATCCGCAGCAAGCGGGCCTTCTATTCGCCGGCACCGAAACCACTGTCTACGTCAGCTTTGATAATGGCGATCACTGGCAGTCGTTGCGCCAGAATCTCCCGAGCACTTCGATCCGCGATCTCGATGTGCATACGGATAACCACCAGAACGACCTCGTGATCGGCACTTATGGCCGAGGCTTCTGGGTTCTCGACGACATCGCCCCGCTGCGCGAGATCGCCGCCAAAGTTCAGGCTGTTAGCTCTGCACCTGTGTATTTCTTCCCGCCCGAGGATGCCATTCGTGCGCGAATGAACAGCAACTGGGACCAGCCATTCTCTATCGAAG
Organism: uncultured Acidobacteriaceae bacterium; assembly: GCA_963838295.1. Lineage (GTDB taxonomy): Bacteria > Acidobacteriota > Terriglobia > Terriglobales > Acidobacteriaceae > Telmatobacter. The sequence continues at coordinate 930,042 of CAWIQS010000010.1, read as the reverse complement.
TTCCACACGCAAACAACGTGCAATATGGCGCGATTCTCGACTACTACCTGGACCACCAAACCAAAGAGCCGATTCAACTGCAGATCTTCGACGCCGATGGCAAACTCGTTCGCACGATGTCGAGCACGTTGCCACCGCCGATTGAAGGCGCAATGTTCCCGCACTACTGGCTGGCCACACCCGAGTCGCGCGCGCTCGGCGCGCGTGTTGGTCTCAATCGAGTCAACTGGAACTTGTACTACGATGATCCGCCTGCCTTGCGCCACGACCTCGAAGATGAAATGAACATGGTGCCGGGCTCGACCACTCCCGGTCCCCATGGGCCGCAGGTGATTCCGGGTGTTTTTACGTTGAAGCTCACCGTGGACGGTCAGGTCTACACGCGCATGCTCACTGTGGTCAACGATCCACGCGCTGGCCAGAGCCCCGAACTCATGGCTGCGTTGCGCGTTCAGAACAAACTCACGCTGCTTTCCGTCCAGGGCATGGAGCAGAGCTTCGCTGGCAATCAGGAAGTAAAGGCCGTCAAAGATCAGTTGGCAGCACTGATGCACGGCAATCTTCCGGCTGATGTCGCCGCGCAAGCGAAAACACTGGATGCGAGTCTGACGAAGATTGGCGGCATCGTCCCCACAGGCTTCGGGGGCGGAGGTCCTGGGCGCCCTTCCACTCCCGATCCCAAGGCGCTAAAATCCTTCGCGGACTTGAACAATGCTTACAACACCATGGTCAGCATGATGCAGGTCGGCTTGGACATGGCTCCTACCCCTACTCAGATCGCCACCTGGGAGAGTGACTGCAACGACTTGAACCACACAGTGGACGCGTGGAAGAACGCGCAGCAGCAAGCCAGCGATTTCAACGCGCTCCTGGTTAAGAATCAGTTGCACGAACTGACGCTCGCACCAACGAAGCTCACCGACGGGGCGTGCAGCTTTGCGTTGAACGGAAGCAAGAAGCGGGGTATACAGACAAGTCGACACTAGTTGACAACAGTTGGCAGTCGATCTGAGCTTGGAGTAATTCCCACAAATTCCAGCTGTTTACAGCTAACCGAGAGCGCCTGGACACACCGAAGGACAAGTAGTCGACCTCTAAAGACCGATGTTTCGAAATGACACCTTGCGCTTCTACACGTGATCGTGTATATGTAGAAGTCATAGGCATGTCGAATCCATCCAAGTTCGATCTTCCACAGGGAACTTTGGACCTTCTCATTCTTCAGGTGGTCGCGCGCGGGCCAATCCACGGTTATGCGATTGCGCAGCACATTCAAATGCTGTCGAAAGAGGCTCTGCAGATCCAACAGGGATCCCTGTATCCCGCGCTCCACCGTCTGGAAAACAAGAGTTTGCTTGTAGCAGAATGGGGTCCGACCGAAACGGGCCGCGAGGCAAAGTTTTATCGGTTGACGGCGAAGGGTCGCACACATCTCAAGACTGAAACTGAGAGCTGGGAGCGCCTGACTGAAGTAGTGGCATTGATTTTGCAACACCCACTTGGAGAACCCTCATGAACTGGTTTCAGCGGCTTTTTAAAACCGGTCGGATGGAAAAGGAGCTCGATGTCGAGCTTCGCTTTCATTTCGAAGCGCAGGTAGCGGACAAGATTCATGCAGGCCTAACGGAAGCCGAGGCGCGGCGCGAAACCCGTCTTGAATTCGGAGGTTTCGATCAGGTAAAGCAAGACTGCCGCGAAAGCCGTGGAACGCTCTGGCTTGTGTCCATTCTGCAGGACCTGCGATTCGGTGCGCGCATCCTGGCTAAGTCACCCGGATTCTCAGTTACGGCAATCGCGGTTCTTGCACTTGGCATCGGCGTTAGTACACTTGCGTTTAGCCTATACAACCTCGCCGCGCTGCAATCTCTTCCCCTGCGCAACCCCTCAACCGTGGTACGGATTCAGCGGAGGTCTCCTGAGAACATTACCCCAGGTGTGCCCTATGCGTCGATCGCCTACTATCGCGACCACGCAAAATCACTTTCAGCCGTGATGGCGACCATGGGCGCGGCGCCCATGGTTCTAAACCAGGATGAACAGCGCGTCAACGCCACATTTGTCAGCTCCAATTATTTCAGTGAACTAGGGGGATCTGCCGCGACTGGACGCCTTTTTGACGACTCGCGTGATGACTTCTCGTCTGCACCGGTTTGTGTTTTGAGTTTTCGCCTCTGGCAGCGCCGGTTCAACGGCGACCCCTCTATTGTCGGCAAGACGATTCGTCTGGGTGGTGAGCCGGCCACGGTAATCGGTGTTGCCTCAGAAGCATTCGCTAACCTTGGCACCGGTGATCCGGACATTTGGCTTCCTCTACTGCAGCACACTTATTTTGTTGAAGGAAGCAAGCCACTCGCGGACCCTAAATTCGAAGGGTTGATCGGGATGTGGGGGCGTCTTGCTCCGGGCGTTAGCAGGTCGAGTGCGGAACAGGAACTTCTATCACTCACCAACCAGTTGCGAACGATTTATCCAACCGTAATCTGGAACCGTGAATATATCGTGATCACTCCTGGCGCTCATTTCTTCTCGCTTGATGCAGAGCCGGGTACACCGCCACTTCTCGCGCTTGTCGGACTATTGGTGTTCCTGATTCTCGCGATTGCTTGTGCCAATCTCGGCGGGTTGCTGATGGCTCGCGGAGCGGGCAGGCAACGGGAGATAGGTCTTCGGTTTGACCTTGGCGCTCGGAAGTTGCGCGTCTTCCGTCAGCTGCTTACAGAGAATCTGTTGTTGGGCTTGCTTGGCTCGATAGCCGCATTGCCGCTTAGCTACTTTGTTCTCCGTCTCGTACTGCTGTATTCAAATGCCCCTGCATGGATGAGTGCGCTGCCCGACTGGCGAGTTTTCTTATTTGCGTCCGCGATGGGCTTTTTCGCAGCACTTCTCTTTGGATTGCTGCCCACGCTGCAGATGATCCGCCGGAAAGGGAATCGCTCCCTCTGGCATCAGTTCGTCGTTTGCGCACAGGTCGGTGCCAGTTGTGTACTACTCATCCTGGCCGGATTACTCGTACGAGCGACCCTGCACACGCTATATTCCGACCCTGGCTTTGGGTATGAGCAGGTGCTGTCTATCGATCCAGGAATGAATGAACATGGGTTCGCGTCTGCCCATGCCCAGGCCTACCTCGATCAGTTGCAGAACCGGCTCCGGGCAGTTCCCGGTGCGACCTTCGTCTCGATAGCGAGAAACCCTCCGCTGGTGAACAAAATCGTCATGATCACCAGCATCAATGTTGACGGCCGGCGAGTCTTGATCTATCCCAACTGGGTCGGTCCGGAATTCTTTCAGACGATGCGGATTCCATTGCTGCGTGGTCACTACTTCCACGAAGGCGAGAAGAATGCCGTAATCCTCAGCGAATCGTTGGCGCGCAAGCGCTGGCCGAGCGAAGACCCCATCGGAAAGCAATGGGAAAAGAGCAGCAATATCGTGGTTGGCGTTGTAGGCAACACGCGGGCCATGGAACTCAACAACACAGATGCAACGGAGATTTACTACCCTCCCACCGTCGATGATTTCTCCGACATGTCAGTCCTGGTCAGGACTGCCGGCGACCCGAATACGCTCACGCCAACCATCAAAGCGATAGCTGGCAGCATCGACACCGGACTCCATCCAACGATTACTCCACTCACCGCAGGATTCCGAAAGAATGTCTCCCAGGTTGAACAGATCGCGGCGGGAGTCAGCTTGCTGGGCAGCATTGCGATATTCCTTGCAGTCGTCGGGCTCCTCGGTCTGGTGAGCTACGCCGTTTCGCAGCGGACCAAAGAACTCGCCATTCGGCTCGCGCTCGGGGCCAATCGCATCGAGATTTTTGCCTCCGTTTTGAGGCGATTTGCCTGGCCCGTTCTGCTCGGCATGATCGCGGGTGTGGGCATCACGGCGGGCCTCTCGCAGATTTTGCGCCGTGTACTTTACGGGATTAGCGGTCTGGATCCAATCAGCTACGGGAGTGCGATGGCCATCCTGGTCGCAATCCTCGCAATTGCTGCGTTAGTCCCCATCCGTCGCGCTTTTCAGCTCGACATCGCCAGGACTCTGCATTTCGAGTAATCAGTTGCATCAGGACCAAGGAAAGCTGATGTGCAAGGCCAGATTTTTACTTGACGCGAATAGTCAGTGCGCTCGTTGACCAATGCAGACTGGCTGTGCAAAAAGCCTCGGGCGTATCCTTACAAGAATTCCCCGCGGTGCAGGAGGCCAATCCGCAAGAAGAACAAGAAGCCTTTGCGTGAATGTTGATCTAAACTTTCTCTATGGCAAATTGGACACCGTATATGGCAAGCACTCGAGGAATAGCAGTGAGCGTTGAGCCAACTTACCTTGAGGCAAGGTCATCGCCGGACAGTTCGCAGTATTTTTGGGCATATCGAGTGATCATTGAGAATCGGGGACGGGAATCGGTGCAGCTGCTGAGCCGGCATTGGATGATCACGAATGCGCGTGGCGAATTGACCGAGGTCAAAGGGCCAGGCGTTGTCGGGGAGCAACCGGTCCTCAAGCCGGGAGAGAGCTTTGAATATACGAGTGGTGCGCCTCTCAACACGCCGTCGGGGATGATGGGCGGGGCTTACCAGATGGAGAATGAGAGCGGTGAGCGTTTTGATATCGAAATACCGACGTTCTCGCTGGATCGTCCGAATCAGGACGCATTTCTGAATTGAGAAATAGATTTCATGGTTAGGGATTAAACGTGATCCTGTATGACGCCCTCTCGTAAATGCGATTGAAGCCCGCGCCGCATTGGGATTTCTCCCAAACAAAAAAAGCTCAGGGCCGCGGAGTGCTTCTAGTACTGGATCTACTTCGATTCCTTGGTGATCGCGTCCGCAGCGTTACCTGCCACGACCCAGCTTGCCGACCCGGCCACGACCGCCTCATCCTCGAACCAGAGGAATCCGAAGTCGTCGATGCACTCCGGAAAATCCGGCTTGATGATGATGTATCCCGGAATGACGGCGCCCGGAATGTACGAGTTGTCGGCACGGTTGTTACTGTACGTCTTCGTCTTCGAGAACGTTCCCACGCCAGCTACATACGAGGTGCTGGATACTGGATGCGTGCCGAGAATGTAGTTGACGGCGCGAAGTGTATATTCGGGGCCTACCAGATCAGGAAACGCTTTGTGCAGAAAGTACATCCGAATGGCCATGTCCACCACGGCGCCCGATCCGCCCCAGGTGCCGAGGCTCGGGGGAACGCCGAATGGGGTGGCTTCCAACTGCTTGTCCAAACCCGCCATGTATGTCTTCACCGCCTCCCTCATCTGCTTTTTCGCACTCGCGTCCAGGTAAGGCAATGCCCGGACTGCCGTCCAGCCACGGAAGCCCATCTGCTGCGGGGTGATCATCTGAGGGAACAACTCCTTCAGACGAGACTTGTAGGGCTCGGCGCCATGCGTGGCGATGGTCAATTCAAGAGCCGCGGCCCATTCGAGTCCAGCCTGAAATGCGTTCCGATCAAATCCGGCTGGTTGAGCTGGTGGCGCGGTCGTAGCGCCGGGACTTGCTGAAGTTCCCGAGCTGACCTGCGCGTTATGAGCGCCAGACACCACACCCTGCGACGCAGCCAGAACGCCGCCTGTGGGGGCACCTGCCGGAGTCGCTCCGCCTGGGGCGCCGCGTGCCGGATTCTGCGTTGGGTGAGCCTTCTCATCGTTCCATGCTTTGATCGCGGTTTCGAGGCAGTCTTTCGCTAGTGCGTCGTCATAACCCTTCAGCACATCGGCCGATGCAGCCAGCGCCGCGATAGCCTGCCACTGGAAAAACGGGTTGTTCGTGGTGAAGATCCAGCGGTCGTCGGGCTTGCCGGAGTAGTCGCCCTTGACCTCGTTCGGACTGAGCTTTGGGTCATAGATGCGGCCGTCGGTTTTCGAAGCTCCATCGCCCAGGTGCGTGTACTGGCGCAGATCTGGTTCATGAGTTCCGCGGATGGCGTGGCCGATGTTGTGGAACTGCGCAAGGATGAGCAGCGCGCCGTGCTTCACTTGCTGCACTGTGTCCGGAACGCCATCGGGACGATGCATCTCAACCTCACGCGCCGCTTCATCCACCGTAAGCTCGTCGTACTTGAGATTGAATTCGCGATACGCGAGAGCAAGACTCTGAATGACGCTGAGTTGCGCTGGCTCCTCAAGGTCGAAGTCGCCGGCATCGTACCAGCCGCCGGCGTTCATCCCCGGAATGTGATCGCCACCTTTGAACTTCCCATCCGAGGCCGTAGCCTGATTCCAGCCATCGAACTGCTCCCCTACCACGGGTGCCATCCGGCCATCGTCCAGGTGCGAAGCGCCGTGCCAGACACGGTAGGCTTCGCGAACGGAAACGTGATCCATCTGCACGGCGAGGTGATGGTCCAGGCTGTCCTGCCAAATGTTCGCGTAAGCGTCTTTGGAGATGGGGAAGGGCGCCGTACGCTGGTCTGCGTACTCAATGACATAAAGGCCGGGGTCTTTGACCGAAGTGAAATCAAATTTCGAATAGACGTATCGCAGCCAGGGAGTTGAAGGCGTGATGGGGCCCTCGAAGACTTGCTTGTACGATCCGTCTTCTGTGAGGCGCAGCACTTTTGCTGTCTTTGGTGCGTCATACTTCGGATCGAGTTCGAGCACCGCCACCTTTTGGAAACCCGGCGCATAACCGACCTGGCTGTGCGCGACCATTGGCGGCCGCGTCCAATTCGGAATCACGTCGGGCCGGATGTGCCACACGATGGCGCCAGTGGTCTTGCCCGAAGGGATCAGCGAACGCAACACGAACCAGCCGTTCTGCGCACGGTTGCGTCCATCAAACAACATGAGGTCCGCCGTATCCGACTTGACGTTGATCCGCGCGAGCGCGTCGTCAACCCCCAAGGTGATGCTCTTGCCCTCCACGAATGGTAGCGGCTGCGTATATCCCTTAGCCTTGTCCCAGTCCTCCAGGTAATACGCCTTTTTCGGTTCATCCGCCAGCGGCAACACCTTGACCATCGGATCGTCAGGCGTGCGCGGGAAGATGCCGGCTTTGGTTCCGTCCACCAGGTAAGCCTTGCCCATGTAGATCGACGGCAGGAACTCCAGGTTGAAGCCTGCCCGCCCGGCCAGTTTCTCCGGTAAAGGCTTGTCGAGATTAATGGTGACCTTCACGCCGCCTGGTTCCGCTTCGACTTCGAGGGTATAGCTGAGATCGAAAGTCGGGAAAGCAAGGTCGGCGGTGAGCCGGTTGTTGGCCTTATCGGCATGGCGCCCTTTGAGGGTTGCCACCAGGTCCCACTGCTCGGGCGTTGGCATCAGGCGTACGTCGCCGTTCGTGGCGATGCGCTGACCGTGAAGAATCATCTCCATGGCCGTGTTCTTCTGGTCTACGAAAATGGGATGATACGTGCTGTCGTAGAGAAATACGCTAAAACCCTGAGTATCGAGGTAATTCTTGTCCGTCACCTTCATGGCCAAATCGGCGCCGAACAGGTTTGGGCAGGAGATCAGGGCCAAGAGGAGACACACTATGTTTCGGATGAGCATAGATTGAGATAGAACTGCTCCCATGCCCCAACCTAACATGACATCCGTAGCGTCTGTGCGCTCTTCGTTCCCCAAGCGGGAGGACTTGTGAGCCGGTGGGCATCGGTGGCCATGACTTCGTGTAGCAACCCCATTCACCAACTCAGTTAGGTTGATCGGCTTTCACGCGTTTCAGACAGGGGCGTTCTTCCGTTGAAACGATCGCATCAGGCGAACTGATCGAGGCTGAATCCCAATTTGTAATTCTCGCCGTGGGCTAGCAGGTCTTCCCATGTCACTTCGCGCTGCTGGAGACCGGCCATACGGCCTAGCATGCAGCTGAGAGCGGTTTCGACGCCTGCTGCGATCTGGTTGTGCACAGGGCCAGAGACGATGCTGGCGATGAAGGTGCGCTCCTTGTCGCGATCGGCGAACTGGAGGTTGTCGAGAAAGGCACCGTTGGCGGCGAATTTGCCAGAGCCGGGTGTGCTTTCTGTGGTGTCTTGATACGCCCAGGCGTTGGGTCCGGTGATCGCGATGGGGCCGGAGTAGGGACACGTCGCAGACCCGCTGGCGCCGAAGAGCTTGAGACCGGCGTCGAAGAAATTGTCCGTCCCGAACTGGGTGGATGCGAAAGAGAAGTGCACGTCGTTCGGATAGGTATAGTCGACCTGGTAGTTATCCCAGCAATCGCCGAAATGGGTGAGGACGTTGCGGCCGCCAGTGGCGGTAGCCTTCAGCGGATGCGCGCCGAGCATCCAGTTGCATAGGTCGATGATGTGGATGTTCTGCTCGACGAGAATGTCGCCGGAGAGGGCGCGATCCCAGAGCCAATTTCGCAGGCGGTATTCATCGGGGCCTTCGCTTTCGCGTTTTTTCTCAATGGAGGCGGGTGCGTTGTAGTTGCCGGAGACGGTGACAATTTTGCCGATGCCGCCGGCTTTGATCTTTTCGTCCAACGCCGCGATGGGTGGAGCGTTGCGACACTGGAAGCCCACGTCTACACTTTGATTGGGTTTGACGAGTTTTGCGATTTCCAGTGCGTGCTTCGCCTGCATGATGTCGATGCCGACGGGTTTTTCGCAGTAGACATGCTTGCCCGAGGCGACTGCCGCTTCAAGGTGCTGCACGTGGAAGAACGGCGGCGTGGATATCTGGATGAGGTCGACGTCGGGCGATACGGCGAGCTGTTCGAAAGCATGCGGCCCATGGAACAGCAGCTTGCTGTCGATGGCGGGCTGCGAGAGGCTGGCATTGAGTTTGTCGAAGTGATCGTGGCCAGCGGCGAGATTGTCAGCAAAGAGATCGGCGAGGGCGACGACGCGAGCCGAGGTGTTTTTTGCAAATGACGTGGCGACGCTGGTGCCGCGATTGCCGCATCCCAGCAGTCCGTGGCGCACCGCCGAGTTCGCTTCATAGCCAAATGCTGCGCGTGGATTAAGCAAGAGCATGCCTGAAACTACCCCCGATCCTGTCTGCAGAAACTCCCGACGATTCATGTGTCCTCGCGTTCAAAGAAGATCTTAGTTAGCCTGCGCTTTGACTTCAGTCATAATCCGGCCCTTTTGAAGGGGGATGGCTTCACAGTCTGCGGAAAACTCGTTGCTTTGAAAGGGCACGACTTTAGTCGTGCCGTTAGCGCCGCAAAACCGGCGTGGGCTTTAGCCCCTGAGGTCGCCTCCCATCAGGCTATGACCTCATCTAGAATCCGTTGCAGGTACATCTTCTCGTTCTTCACATCTTCAACCTGCTGGGGACCCGAGGTTTCGCGCTCGATCGTAACTGCGCCCGTGTAGCCCAGCTTGTGCAGCTTGGTAAACACCGTCTTGAAATCCACCAGCCCTTTACCGATCAGCACTTCTTCGCCAAGCTTGCTGGGATCGGTGGGCCATTTGCCGTCTTTGGCGTGGACGCTGCGAACGTGCGCGCCGATGATGTCAACAGCATCAACGGGATTGGCCTTGCCGTAGAGAATCAGGTTTGCTGTATCTAGTCCTACCGCGAGATTGGGAAGATTTGCGTCACGAATCACCCGCGAAACGGTGGTGGGCGTCTCCTGTCCTGTCTCCATCAGGAAGTATTGGCCGTTGGCGTGGCAGTGTTCGGCCACTGTGCGAATGGCAGCGACCGCCTGGGGGTAAAGTGCATCCGTTGGATTCTCAGGGATGAATCCGCAATGAGTTTGAACCTGTTGAATTCCGAGCCGCTTCGCAAAATCGGAAACCTGCCGCAACGCATCAATGCGCGCAGCTCGTGTCTTGGGTGGCACTACACCGATCGTCGATGGCCCCTGCAGGAAGTTCCACTCGAGCGGTCCTGGTCCGACGACTTCGACCGTCGTGGCGACCACTTCATACTTTCCCAACAGGTCTGCAATCTCTTTCGCCGCATCGGCTGTGAACTTGTTGATGTAGCCGTCGAGCGAGAGGAAGCAGTTGCTGAAGCCCATATCGTGGACGCGCTTGATGGTGCCTTCGGGGTCGCTGAAGGGACTGATAAGCAGACCGACCGCCATCGGCGGCAGTTTTGTAATGTCGGGTTTGGCGAAGGAAGGAATGGGTTGAACCCCGGTTGAGATTGCGGTTGCGGATGCAGCAGCCAAAAACGTACGTCGATCCATGGAGTTCCTTTCGCTGGTACAGCTTTGGAGGAAATCTCCGTTTTGTGTAACGTTTGAAATCTAAGCGGTGGGACCGTAGAGATGCAAGTGCGTCGGCGGATGACTCGAGTTCAGGCCCGATGGGCGGATGGTCGTATCGCCCGTCACCCCGAAGGCACAACTGCAGGTTCCTCCGCTCCCTTTCACTACGTGAAAGCTAGGTCGGAATCACAGGATTAGTTGTGTCTTGGAATCAGGCGACCTTCAGCTCTTCGAGGATCCGGTGCACGGCCTCGTCTGCCGCTCGCGCAAGGTCCGGAGACAGCTCCATCGAAATCGCTTGCCGGGGATCAATGGTGATGGCGTACAGAATCACTTCACGCTCGCCACTCTGCATGTAGAAGGCGTCCAGCAGATCCTTCACACCTATGTCGTGGGCAGTGAGCGTTGGGGGGTAGTCAGCAGAGAAGCGCGGCCTGGTTCGCGTCACGGTTCCGGGAGGGTTCCCGTCGTCGGTGGCGTCGACGAGGATGATGTGGCCGGCATTCTGCAGCGGTTCCAGCAGAATGAATCCGCCAGTTCCGCCGTCAAGGCATTCTACATTTGCGGGGAGAGAATGTTTTTCGAGGGCCCGGACCACATGAACGCCGACTCCTTCGTCGCCCATGATCACATTACCGAGCCCCAGTACCAGCGTCTTCTTCGCGTCCGTTGTCACCAACACCTCGCTCACCCAGTATCCCTGAAATCTCCATACCGAGGGTGATTCAGGCGTTGATTATTATTTCTATTTTTTGGTTCCCGATTCTTTCACGCGGTCGAATTTCCAACCGCCGACGATCGAGGATATGGTTCCCCGTCCCTCGATGTAATCATGGTAGAAAGCCAGGTACACATGCACAACGATGAACGCGACAAAGAACCACAGGAACAGATGGTGCCAGTAACGGACGCTCATTTCGCCGCCCATCAGAGGCACAATCCAGGTGAACATCCGCGGTATAAACGATGTGCTCATGCTGGAGTAAAGCGCAAACCCGGTGATGGACTGCGCCACGAATGCCAGGAAGGTGAAGAAGTAGACGAGGCCGGCCAACGCATTGTGCCCAGTTGAAATAGGCCCATGCAGCTTCGTCTCAAGCACGTCTGCCTTGATCACGTCGATAATCTCTTGACGCTGCGCCTTTTTCAGCGGGAAGAACGAGTTCCAGCGCGCATACTTGTTGCCAACAAATCCCCAGTAGAGGCGCGCCAGGAAATTGAAGACATACACATACGCACAGAGGAAGTGAATGAAGCGCACCCAGCCGAACCAATACTGCTGGTAGGCCTCCGCCGAATAGAATACCCGCAACGGCGCGCCGATCAGATAGCCGGTGATGCAGAGCAGCACCAGTGCAATCGCGTTGATCCAGTGGTAGGCCCGCACCGGCAGTTCCCAAACGTATACCCGCCGATACTCTGCCGGACGATTGCCGTTCCCGTAAACGGATTTGCCTGCAATTCCAGTCGTGCTCATGGTCATTACTCGAAAGAAACCTGGTGAAGGTGCCGTCCCTGCGGATCGTACAAGTGCACGGCGCAGGCAAGACACGGGTCAAAGGAATGAATGGTGCGAAGAATCTCCACCGGCTGCTCGAGGTTTGCTACCGGCGTACCAATCAGGGACTGCTCGAAGGCCGAGCGCTGCAGCTTGGCATCGCGTGGAGAGCCGTTCCAAGTCGTCGGCACCACCAGTTGGTAGTTTTCGATCTTGCCGTCGTGGATCTTGATCCAGTGCGCAAGAGCTCCGCGAGGTGCATCGACCAGCCCCACACCTTCAGCGTCCTTGGGCCAGGTTTTCGGTTCCCACTTCTCGCTGTTGAAGGTCGAAACTTCGTTCAACTTCACGCGATCCATGAGTTCGCCGAAGAATTCCTTCAACCAGATCATCGCGAGAGCAGCATCCAATCCGCGAGCTGCCGTGCGCCCCAGGGTGCTGAACAATGCATCCACCGGCACGCCGAGTTTGCCAAGCGTCTGCCCCACAAGCTCTTTCACGTCCGCGTGACCGGCAGCATACGACACAAGTAGACGCGACAATGGTCCCACTTCCATCGCATTGTCCTTCCACCGCGGAGTTTTCAGGAACGAATACTTCTCGTATCCCGCCAGCGTTTCAAAGGGAGGCTGCGGGCCCGTGTAATTGATCTTCGTTTCGCCTTCCGAAGGATGAACGCCCTTGGCGTCTCCACCCTCGTAGCTGTACCAGGAGTGCGCGATGTACTCCTTGATTTCCTGCGAATCCTTCGCATTCACCGGGTACACCTGGCTCAAGTCGCGATTCAGAACGACGCCACGTGCAAACTTGAACGATTCAGGGTTTCCGTATCCTTTTGTCGGATACTCTCCGTAGCTCAGATAGTTTGAAAGCCCGCCGCCCCATTTTGACCAGTCCTTGTAGAACGAAGCGACAGCCAGCAGATCGGGAATGTAAACCTCGTTCACAAACTCATCGGCCTGCGAAATCAACCGCGAAACCAGGTTGAGCCGCTCGGTGTTGATTGCCGCCACCTCGTCCGCATCGATTGAGCAGGGAACTCCGCCAACCAGGTAATTCGGATGTGGATTCTTGCCGCCGAAGACCGCGTGAATCTTGACGATTTCCTTCTGCCACTCCAACGCATCCAGGTAGTGCGCTACGCCGATCAGGTTCACTTCCGGCGGAAGCTTGTAAGCCGGATGTCCCCAGTAGCCGTTGGCAAAGATGCCCAGACCGCTCGCCGCAAATGCCTTGATCTTGTCCTGCACCGCGGAGAAATATGCCGGCGTATTCTTGTCCCACTTCGAGAAGCTCTGCGCCAGTTCCGCTGCCTTTTTCGGATCGGCCTTCAGCGCATTCACGACGTCTACCCAGTCCAGCGCGTGCAGGTGGTAGAAGTGAATCACGTGATCCTGTACATACTGCGTCGCCATCATGATGTTGCGGATCAGCTCCGCCGTCGGCGGGACCGCGATACCCAATGCATCTTCAACCGCCCGTACGCTGGCCAGCGCGTGCACCGTAGTACAAACACCGCAGACGCGTTCCGTAATGGCCCAGGCGTCACGCGGGTCGCGGCCAATCAAAATCTTCTCGAGGCCGCGCACCATCGTGCCCGCGCTGTATGCGTCGGTGATGACACCGTTATCCACCACCGCTTCAATCCGCAGGTGACCTTCAATGCGAGTTACCGGATCGACCACTACACGTGTCAAGGCCATTTAAGACTCCTTCTGGTCATCCGCGTGTACTTCTGCGATGACTTCCTTTTTGCGAATATTTGTAACGATGGCATGCGCCGCAACACCGGCCAGCGTGGCTGCTGCTACAACCGTTCCAACCGTATCGGCTGTGCTCTCGATGCCGAAACCTGGGAACGACGCGAGATGCTGATACATCGGACCGTTATCCCAGAACCCGGGCTCGCTGCACCCAATGCACGGATGCCCCGACTGGATCGGCGAACTCGTGCCTTCGTTCCAGCGCACCACCGAGCAGGCGTTATAGGTCACTGGACCCTTGCAGCCCATCTTGTACAGGCAATATCCCTTGCGCGCGTTCTCGTCATCGAACGACTCCACAAACAAGCCGGCATCATAGTTTGGCCGGCGATAGCAGGTATCGTGAACACGGCGACCATAAAACTCTTTGGGACGGCCGAGACTGTCGAGCGCCGGCATCTTGCCCAGCACCAGCAGATGAGTCACCACCGCCATCATTACGTCAGCGATGGGCGGGCATCCCGGCACATTGATGACCGGCTTGTTCACCAGCTTCGAGATCGGAGTGGAGTGTGTCGGATTTGGCTTCGCTGCCTGCACGCCGCCATAGGACGCGCAACTGCCCCACGCAATGACTGCCGCCGCATCTGCTGCAACTTCCTGCAGAATTGAAACCGCTGTCTTGCCGCGGATCATGCAGTACACGCCCCCATCCTTGGTCGGCACCGCGCCTTCTGCTACCAGGATGTATTTGCCTTTGTTGTCGCGGATCGTATCCGTCAGGCTCTTCTCCGCCTGAAATCCCGATGGCGCCATCAGCGTTTCGGAGTAGTTCAGCGAGAGAACATCAAGCAGAGCATCTGCGACAATCGGGTGCGACGACCGGATAAACGACTCGCTGCAGCCGGTGCACTCCTGAAAGTGGAGCCACACCACAACCGGCTTTTCCTTCTTCTCAAACGCCGATACAACCTGCGCTACGCCACTCTGTGAGATTCCTGCCGCCGCTGCCGCCGATGCGCAAAACTGCAGAAATTGTCTGCGGTTGTACCCCTTGTTTTCCATGGACTGCCAAATCGTTTGCCCCATGCCCACCTCGCTTGCAGTGCGTCAGTCGCAGTGCATCTCTCGCAGAGCATCACTTGCCATGCGGGTACCGGAATCTCCTCAGGCTGACCCATGTCAGTCAGGTCACATCTGGAAGTCCAGCAAATGTAGGCACAGTACTTAGCTGAAAATACGATCGGCTGTGAGCGTCATCACAAGTGTTGCAAATCACGTGTTTAGCGCGGTTCACAGAGGCGTGTGTGACGTATCTCACAAATTAATCGGAAAGAAAAAGTCAGCTTCACGAAGTGTCACAACGTACAGCAATTACCGCCGCCGGGCGCGCTAAGGTGAGCAAAAGGAGACAGCACGGGCTTTGCTCTCCTGGGATATGATTTCTCATGCCCTCTAACAGAATCGGGGCCGTTTCCGTGGCAGCAGGATTAGTTCTGTTTGCCGGAGTTGCCCGTACAGAAAATCCGAATACCGCCCTTCCCGCCTCCCTGGCCGCGCCGGCGATCGTGGAGCAGATGCTCCGCCACAATCGCGCGCAGGCCGAGCAACTGAGGCATTACCAGGAGTTGCGGCACTACCAGGTCCAGTACAAAGGGTTTTCGGCCAATCTTGTGGGCAAGATGGATGTGTCGGTTACCTTTGACGCCGCGACCGGCAAGAGCTTTCGCATCGTGTCGCAGAGTGGATCGAAGCTGCTGTGCGACAAGGTTCTCAAGAAAGCCGTGGACAGTGAAGTGGAAGCGGCGCACGACCAGAACGCGACAGCCTTGACGCCTGCAAACTACCAATTCGAGCTTGCGGGGATCGAAACCGTTGACGGCAGGCCGGCATATGTCCTCACCGTCGTGCCGGTAACGAACAGCAAGTTTCTCTACCGAGGCAAGATCTGGGTAGATGCGGCAGATTTCGCGCTTACCAGGATCAAGGCCGAGCCGGCAAAAAATCCTTCCTTCTGGATTCAGCGTCCGCAGATCACATTCAGCAGCACGAAAACGGGAGACTTCTGGCTGCCGACATCGAATCGCAGCGAGACGAAGGTTCGCGTTGGCGGAACCGCCGTATTCACCATCGATTACGGGACCTACCAGATCGATGCGGTTGCATCGCAAGCAACCGCGACCCGCTGATAAACCGCGCATCCTCCCGGATGACTAGGGCAGCAATTTGCGAATGACGAACATCGTCGTCCTTTTAAGCGCTTTGCTGGTTCGTTTGCGAGGTTGTGCAGCGTCAGGTGGATTTTCGTACAGATGCTGTGAATCGAAGGCTCTTTTGTACTGTTCAACGAGATCGATGGTGGCGGCTCTCCAACTTGTCCGGGACGAATGCTCCCGCGCGGCCCGTCCGATGGCACATCGCGTTGGTTTGGAGTCGAGCAATGACGCGATGATCGCGGTCGCGTCATCTGCTGTATCGAAGAGATAGCCGTTGACCTGGTCCTCGATCATGTCGGGAATGCCTCCGTCGCGCACTGCTACTACCGGAAGCCCGGACGACATCGCCTCGAGGACGACGAGGCCGAGTGTTTCAGTGCGCGAAGGCATCAGGAATATGTCGCTCGAGGCGAAAGCCTGGGCAAGTTCTTCACCCAAAAGAAATCCGGTGAAAACAACCGGCAGCCCGGCGAAGTGGTTTTCCAGGACCTTGCGGTGAGGCCCGTCACCCACCAGGGCCAGGCGTGTTTGAGGGAACGCCTGCAGAATCGCACTGAGACTCTCGATATCTTTTTCGGCCGAGAGCCTGCCGACGTAGAGCAGCAAGGGACTCTCGGGATGCCCGTGGGTCAGGCGGGCGCGCATTTCCGGACAGCGACGCGAGGAGTTGAAGAGATCGGCGTCAACTCCACCGGGCCAGAGAGCGACGCGTTCGATCCCGTGAGTTCGCAACTCGTCGAGCATTTTCGTGGACGTGCACAAGTTGACGGACGCCCGGTTGTGTCGGATGCGCAGAATCTTCCAAACATGAGGTTCGAGAAAGCCGAGACGATAGTACTGAAGATATTTCGGCAGGTCCGTGTGGTACGAGATCACGAGCGGGAGGTGAAGCGCGCCGCCATTTTTTCCGCCGCCGTAGTAGAGGCCTGCAATCCCCAGCAGTGCAGGTTCAGCCACGTGCAGTACGTCCGGCCTGAAATCGGTCAGGACCTTGCGCATTGAGGCATGCGGCAGGGCAAGGCACAGTTCAGGATATAGCGGAAACGATGAACTCTTCATGCCAACGATGCGGCAATGCTCGAACTCTTCGAAGCCGCCCTCGGGTGCGAAAATCAGCACCTCATGTCCGAGTTCTTTAAGTTGCCTGACGGTCTGACAAAGAGTAGTGACGATGCCATCGACCTTGGGGATGAAGGTCTCGGTAAAAAGGGCGATTCGCATCGGGCTGCTTGCTTGACAAGAATTTCACTGAGAGTATCACGCCCGCGCATACTCATTCCGCGCTATCCAAAAACAACGGGCAAGTCAGACCCGTGACTTGGGGTCCAAGCCGCATGGGGCAATAGGTTTGGGGCAAAAGCGAAATGTTACGGCTTTGGAGGCCAATACAAAACATTACGAAAACGTCATCAACAAATCGAGCGACGATCTGGTAGGGTTCCAAGTAAAACCACGATAACGAAATCCGGGCTCAAAAGCTGCGCTCCTGATCTCACTGAGCACTTCGCATTTCTTTCATTATTTTCGCTATTTTTTGGGGACCTGCAGCCATGGTGCGACGGACATGTTCATCGCATAAACACCATTGATCCGCAACTGTTCTGCAAGTTGAACAAGGGGCATAATGGCCAGTTCGAGGATTTCTTACCTCTGGAATGACCCACGAGCATCGCAAGGATTTCGAACCGGAATTTCTCTCCACAGCCACACAAACGAGTCCAAAGAGACGTTGAGTTCTCTGGCGAAGTTTGGAAATCAATATGCCGTGATGCGGCACTTGATGGCCAAACTGGAACGCCGGTCGGAAGCCAATCATGGAATGCGGGCGAACTATAAAGCCAGCTATTGGACGCCTCCGCTGAACCCCAGGCGCGCCTTTGATCTTGAAAGCCAGCAGATCGAAGAGCTGGGGATGGCTTCGATTGTTTCTCTCACCGATCACGACAATATCAACGCGTCCATCAAGGTGCGCTCCATGGCGGGCGCCGAGTCTGTTCCGGTCTCACTGGAGTGGACTGCCCCTTATGGCGAGCAGTCCTTTCACCTTGGCGTGCACAACCTGCCTGCCGCCAGGACTACCGCATGGATGGAGATCCTGGCTGAATATACCCGCAATCCCGGCGACGATCGGCTTAAGGAAATTCTTGTGGCTCTCGATGCCGAACCGGAAGTGCTGGTGGTCTTCAACCATCCCATGTGGGACCTCTACCTCGTGGGTACGCGCAGGCATAATTTTTTGGTCAACGAATTCATTCACCAGTACGGCACGTGGCTGCACGCACTGGAATTGAACGGGCTGCGCGACTGGGATGAGAATCGTGCGGTGCGGCAACTCTCTGAGCAGTGGGACATGTTGCTCATCTCGGGCGGCGATCGTCACGGCCTGGAGCCGAATGCCAATCTCAACCTGACCAACGCAACCAGCTTCTCTGAGTTTGTGCAGGAAATACGGGTCGAAAGAAAGAGCGACGTGCTCTTCATGCCCCAGTACGCCGAGCCATGGAAGCATCGCATGTTGCGCTCGTGCGTCGATGCGATCCGGCACTACCCCGACTTTCCGCAAGGTTCACAAAAGTGGGACGAGCGTGTCTTCCATCCCGACGCGCTTGGCGTGGTGCGGCCGTTGAGTGATCTTTGGCCCGATGGAACGCCGCCTTCAGCAATGTCTTGGGGCATCGGACTGGTTCGCGTGATGGGACGAGGACCGTTTTCGCAGTGTCTCCGCATGGCATGGAGCGAATCGCACGAGCTGCGCGAGGCCCTGGGCCAATTCGACGACCCCGTCCCCGCATCCCCATGCATCGAAGTGCCCGCGCCTTGATCGCCTGATCGGCGGTATAGAAACATCTCTGCGTTTCCAGTTGATTGATACAGTCGTGCCTAATGCCACCTGAGCCCATCCCTGCAATCTGTCAATCAGTCATTCGGCACGGGGCATTTTTTTGCCCCGATTTTGTTCACTCCCGAACAACAGCCGAGTGGTCCACAATACTCTCGGTGGCCGGGTCATTGCGATCTGCTCCCTAACGGCTTAATTCACTGCCCAATGCGGGCCTTGATCAGTTCATCGAGATAGTCGGGCTTGGCGTCATCGCGGACCAGGTGTGGATAGCGCGGACCATCATGGTAGTTGATGGTGCACGTGCGGTAGTAGTCATCGACAACAACCAGCAGCGTGATCGGCTTCGAGAGATCCTTCGCATCCTTGATTGCTTCGCCGAGCAGATCTGACGTGAAGACGCGCCCGTTGACGCCAACAATTTTCATTCCTGACGAGACGCCCGCTTGATACGCGGGACTGCCGACCATGGAGTCGCTGACGGCGCCGTCAGCGCCAACCTGCAGGCCGATGGAATAGACGTATCCGAAGTTGCCGCGGCGGCCTTCGAGGTGTGCGGGCTTGTCAGTGTAGGTGAGTTTCCAGCCGCCGTTCTCGACTCCGCCGACGGGCGACTCGGGCGACGTGGACGCCAGACGAGTGTGGAAGAACGTGGCCCAGTCGTAGGGAGCGATCGCGTTGAGATCGCTGACGAGCTGATCGAAAGTATAGGTCTTCACTTCTGGTCCGTTGTTGGCGCCGCCGTGAAAAGCGTGGCAGAAGTCGTCGATGGATTTGGTGCCGTGCGATTCGCGATGGATGACGGTGGCGACTTCGAGCCAGAGCAGGTCGCCTTCATCGTAGTAATCGGATGAACGGCGCCAGTTGAGCCAGCCGCGCGCGCCAAAGCCCATGCCGAATTCGGCGTCGGCTGTATCGCGAAGGGGACGCCATGTCCGGCCGGGGCGTCCGGGTCCGAGAGAAGCGGCGATGCTGGCGAGATATTCGTGATACTGGTCGGCAGTCCACAGACCGCTGCGCGCCGCAAGCATCGGGCCAAGGTAGTCGGTCAGTCCTTCGTAGCCCCACAGCAGGTCGGTCTCCATGGGCTTCTCGAAGTCGGGTGTCGTCAGGTCCTCGGGGCGGCGATACTTGCCATTCCACGAATGAACAAATTCGTGAGACAGCAGCCCGCCGAGCGCCATGCCGGAGCCGGGACCGAGAAGGGTGTCCTCCGGCAAGCGGCTGTCGTTGGACTCGTGATGTTCGAGACCAAAGTGGGCGACGTGATCGCTGAGTCCGAGAAGGAAATGGTAGTCGCGATAGTGGCGCGCGCCGAAGAGCTTGCCCGATTCTGCGACCAGGTTAGTCATCGCCTTTTGGTCCTTGTCGCTCATGTTCAGTGCGTCTTCGCTGTCGGCCACCATGTCGATCTGGTGATGAATGGGTTCGCCAGGCGGCGTGATATCGATGCTGCGGTAGTAACGGCCCATGGCAACGGGCGAGTCAACCAGCAGATCAAACGCGATGGGCTTGAAGGAGACTTCGTTTCCGCTTTCAGTTGCGACGGGAAGCGATGAGCCGAACTTCCAGCCTTCCGGCATGATCAGCTTAGTATCGTAGATGAGCTTTTCGGAGGGCGTTCCTGCTGGATAGAGGGCAACTTCGTTCCATTCAAGGATGAGAAGCTTGTCGGTCGCGGAGCCACCATCGGGCTCGATGTAGTCATAGTTCGCTTCAAGCTTGCTCGCGCCATCAGGAACATCGAGGTGAAAGATGAAGACGTCGAGTAGGTCGCGCCGCCAGGGAATCACCTTGCCTTCGGCTGTGAACTTGAGCCCGCTGAGACTGGCGATCGGGCCGTCGGGTCCGTGCTCGCCGGGAATCCACTTGGGGTAGTAGACGGTGAGAGGTCCGGGTTTCACGGGCATTACAAGGTGCGCATGCAGAATCTTGTTCTGTGTCTTGGTTGCATCGACGGTGAGGGAGATGTTCTGAGCGCTGAGCCCCAGGGTTCCGGCGATGATCCAGATCGAGACGATATGCACAAGCGACTGCATGCGGCGAAGATTCACAGGTGTGCTCCTTGAAGGGAAGAGAGACTCCACCGGAATCATATCAACCGGATCAGGAAGCACCGGCTGCGATTGGTGTCAGGGCTGTTTTTTAGAGACGTCAATCGCGCCGGTGAGGCTGGCAATGCGTTCGACATGATGGCTGCGGCACCAGGATACGAGGCCTTTGGCGAGGCGTTCCGTAGCGCGCGGATCGGCGTAGCTGGCAGTGCCCACCTGCACGGCGGTTGCGCCAGCGAGCATGAACTCGATGGCGTCTTCGGGGGTAACGATGCCGCCGAGGCCGATGATGGGGATACTAACGGCCCGTGCCGCCTCGTAAACCATGCGGACCGCAATGGGCTTGATAGCAGGACCGGAGAGTCCGCCGGTGATGTTGGTCAGGCGCGGCTTGCGGGTTTCGACGTCGATCGACATGGCGAGAAAAGTGTTCACCAGGCTGATGGCATCTGCTCCCGTAGTAGCGCAGACGCGGGCCATAGCAGCGACAGAGGTGACGTTGGGTGAGAGCTTGATGATCAGCGGACGCTTTGAGACGCTTCGGACCTCGTGCACCAGGTACTCAAGCGATCCGGAATCGGAGCCGAACGCCATACCACCGGCGTGCACGTTGGGGCAGGAGACGTTGAGCTCGTAGGCGGCGATTCCTTCGGCGTCGTTCAGGCGCTCGACCACCTGCTTGTATTCACCGACGGTATAGCCGAAGACGTTGACGATGACTTTGCAGGAG
Organism: uncultured Acidobacteriaceae bacterium; assembly: GCA_963838295.1. Lineage (GTDB taxonomy): Bacteria > Acidobacteriota > Terriglobia > Terriglobales > Acidobacteriaceae > Telmatobacter. The sequence continues at coordinate 908,875 of CAWIQS010000010.1, read as the reverse complement.
GGATAGTTGCGGAGGGGCGGCAGCTTCTTTTCGATGAATTCGGCGACACCGATGTTCTGGAGTCCAATTGCATTGAGCATGCCCGCAGCGGTCTGAATGATGCGTGGCGCGGGGTGGCCGGCCATGGGTTCGAGCGAGATGCCCTTGGTGACGAACGCGCCAATGCGTTCGAGCGAGACGATCTCTTCAAACTCGATGCCGTAGCCGAAGGTGCCGCTGGCGGCGATGACCGGGTTGGTCAGCTCTATGCCGGCGAACTGCACTCTCATGTCGGGTTTCACGCGCGGTGGTTTTCCTCGATAGTGGACGTCAATTCATGATACTAGGGCCGGTCTCATAAACCGGCTTCATTCACTATTCGTACCGAAGTGCGACGGTTGGCTCAACATGCGCGGCTCGAAGCGCGGGAATCAGGATGGCGACTGCGGCCGTGGCCACCAGGACGACGGAAACGACCAGGAACGTCAGCAAATCAGATCCGCTTGTGCCGTAAAGCACGCTGGCTGCGAACCGCCCGACCACCAGGGCAATGGCGAGTCCAATAGCCAGACCAAGCGCGGTCAGGGTCAAACCCTGCTGCAGAATCATCTTCAGGACTCTTCGCGGCTTTGCGCCCAGCGCCATGCGGATTCCAATTTCGCGCGTACGGCTCCGAACGGAATAGCTCATGACGCCGTAGAGTCCGATGGCTGCGAGGGTAAGGCCAACTGCGCCGAATATCCCAAGCAGCAGAGCGGAAATGCGCGGAAGGAGCAGCGATTTGTCGACATGTTGCTGCATCGTTTCGATATTGAAGACTGCCATGTTGGGATCGAGCGCTGCAATCTGCTGGCGAACAGACTGAGCCATCGCAGCGGGGTTCACAAAAGTCTTCACGATGAGTGTCGTTCCGAAGAAGCTGTTTGCTTTTTCTGGGGCGGCATTCAGATACATAAAGATGGCATCGAGAGGCTTCTCGCCAATCGTGCGCAGTTTTGAGTTCCGAGTGACTCCGATAACGGTGTATTGATCCTTATCCTGCCGAATCACGCGACCAATTGGATCCTGGCCGGGAAACAGGTGAGACGCCATTGTCTCGTTGATGATGACTGAGTGCTGATCGTCGGAGGACGGGGCAAAGTCCCGTCCCCTTAACAAGGGAATTTCCATTGTCTTGAAGTAGCCGCTGCCAACGCCATTGGTGTCTGCATTGATGTTCTGTTTCGGATGGTCCTTTACTGCATCCACGTCATAGCTGTTGTTGGATGCGCCGATACTCAGCGGAACCACTCCTACGAAACTTACTGACCGCACCCCTGGCAGCGCGGAGACGCGCTCGCGAATCTGGCTGAGGAACTGCACGGTCTTGTCATGCGAATAGCTCTGAAGCTTGGGATCCATGGTCATGATCAGGACATTGTCGGATTTGAATCCGATGTCGATCGAGGATGCGTTGCCGAGGCTCCGCAGGAACAGCCCGGCGGTGGCGAGCAGGACGAGCGAAAGCGCTACCTGCACAACGACGAGAGTATTGCGCAAGCGCGAACGCCCCATCCCACCGAGCACCGATTGGCCGTCTTTCAGGGCGTCGACGAGGTCAGGTCGAGAAGCGCGCAGAGCAGGAACCAGTCCGAACGCAAGAGCCGTAATGATCGCGAGGCCAAGCGTGAACAGGGCAACACGCCAATCGACGTTGAAATCGAAGACGACGGGGAACGGAAGCGGAAGCTGGAAGTTGGAAATGGCACGGGCGGCTCCAGCGGCGAGCACGAAACCAACACCCGCGCCCGTCAGAGCCAGCAGAAAGCTCTCGAACAGCAGTTGCCGTATCAGCTGCCGGCGTCTGGCGCCCATCGCAAGGCGTATGGCAATCTCTTTCTGTCGTCCGATGGCGCGAGCCAGCAGCAGATTGGCGACGTTGGCGCACGCCACAAGCAGCACTAATCCCACCACCACCATCAGCACGGCCATGAGTGTGAATGCCGGAGTTGCGGAGCCGGCGATAAGCCCGCCCGCCGTTTGCAGCGTCAGGGTGTCGTGCCGCTTCTCGTCTTTGCGATAGGTGTCGTCGAGACGCTTCTTGATGACATTCAGTTTGACCTCCGCTTGTTTGCGGGTGATGCCGGGCTTGAGCCGGCCGTTCATCATCAACCATTGATTGTCGCGCCTTGTTGTGATGCTACCGTCGGTAACCAAATCAGGCATAATCTCCGACGCGACGGCGAGCGGCACCCAGAACTCGGATACGATGCCGCGGTCAACGCCGTAGAAACCGGCCGGCGCAACTCCTACCACTGTGTAAAACCGGCCGTTGAGAGCTACGTCGTGATTGAGAATATTGGCATCGCCGCCAAAGCGTCGTCGCCAGAGATTATTGCTCAGTATCACTACGTGGTTATGACTGCCGGCTTGGTCATCCTCCGGTCCGATGGAGCGGCCGAGTGTCATCGGCACGCCAAGGGCAGGAAAGAAGTTTCCCGTGACCGACTGGCCCCAGACCCGTTCCGGCTCTCCTTTGCCGCCAATGCTTGCTGGAATTAACGGGAAATGCCCCGCCACTCCGCCCTCGAAGAGGTCGGTGCTTTGGTCGCGATAGTCGAGGTAGTCGGGATAGGAGTAGGAGTTGCCTTCGGCGAACATGACCACCCGTCCGGGATCTTTGACGGGCAGCAGGCCCCACAGCAGCCCGTTGGCGACGCTGAAGACGGTGGCGTTGGCTGCGAAACCCAGTGCAATGGAGATGATGACGATGGCAGAAAAGCCGGGAGCCCGGAGCAGGGTTCGCAAGGCGTAGCGAAGATCCTGGAGCAAATTGTCCATGATGGCCTCGGTCGAAATTGTAGTCTCAGTTTGCAGATACGCGGGTTAGAGCCAGAAAGTTCTCTAAAAAGTCGCGGTTGGCGCACAGCCTGCCTGCTTCTGCAGCGTGTTACTATCATCCACATCTGTCTTGACGATCTTCCCCGGAGAGACCAGTCCATGGCTAGATTTTCTTCTGTGCTTCGACACGGGTGCGCGCCCGTGTTTTTGATAGGGATATGGGCAGCGCCCATCAACCTTCCCGCACAAACAACTCAAAGCAGCGCAGTCACCGATGTTGTGATTCGAAATGCGACGGTCATGACGGTGACTCACGGCACGATTGAGCACGGAAGCGTGTGGATTCACAACGGAAAGATTGCAGGGGTGGGCGCAACAGTAGGAGCGCCTGCAGACGCCAGGACCATCGACGCGGCGGGGAAGTTTGTCACGCCGGGCATCATCGATCCGCACTCGCACTCGGCGCTGACCGACGATGTTAACGAAGCGACCAGCCCGGTGACACCTTCGATGATGATGATCGATGCCTTCGACAACCGGGACAAAGCCCTCTACCAGGCGCTGGCAGGCGGCGTGACGACGGAGCTGTTGCTGCATGGATCGGCCAATATGATCGGCGGCCAGGCAGTCGTGATCAAGAACAAGTTTGGCCTGTCGCGCGACGAAATGCTCTTTCCCAATGCGCCGCGCTCCATCAAGTTTGCAAGCGGTGAAAACCCAAAGCGCGTGTATGGTCGCCGTAACGAAGTTCCGTCCACGCGCATGGGCAACTTTGAAGTAATGCGCCAGGCCTTTGAGGATGCGAAAGCGTACATGGCATCGTGGGACGCATATAACGCGAAGGTGGCGAAGAACGACAAAGACGCGGTGGCGCCGAAGAAGGATCTGAAGCTGGAAGCTCTGGCCGATGTGCTGCGCGGCAAGCTCTACGTGCAGATTCACTGCTACCGTGCCGATGAGTTCCTGACCGAAGAGGCGATTGCAAAGGAGTACGGTTACAAGATTCGCGCCTTCCACCACGCGTTGGAGATGTACAAGGTTGGCGACAAGATTGCGCCCACAGGCACCGGCATTGCAACCTTCGCGGACTGGTGGGGGTTCAAGGACGAGGCGTGGGATGCCATTCCGTGGAACGCAGTGATGAGCATGCGTGAAGGCGTGCGCGTGGCTCTGAAGAGCGATTCGAATGATTATGTGCGGCGCCTGAACCAGGAGGCAGGCAAGATGGTGCACTACGGCGGAGCCACGGAAGAGGAAGCGCTGCGCATGATTACGCTGAATGCGGCGTGGATCATCGGGGTAGACGATCGGGTGGGGTCGCTGGATGTGGGCAAGGACGGAGACGTGGTGATCTGGAATATGGATCCGCTGTCGACGTATGCCCGGGTGGACAAGGTATACATCGACGGCGACCTATTTTTTGATAGCGAGCTGCCCGGCTTTGGAACAACGCACTTCAGCGGCGCAATGCACGACGCCACATCCGAAGGCAGTGACGATGAAGGAGATGGACAATGAAGCCGGGAATCCTGATTGCGGGTTTGGCGTGCGCGTTTTTTGCGCGGCAAGGCTTGGCGCAGCCTGAAAAGGCCGGACCGAACGGTACTGCTGAGGCGCCGGCGAAATCGATCGCCATTGTCGGCGGGAAGCTTCTGACGGTCACGCACGGCACGATTGAAGACGGCACGGTTGTTTTGTCGGGCGGAAAGATTGTCGCTGTTGGTCCGGCAAAGTCGACGAAGATTCCGGCCGGAGCGGAGGTCTTTGATGCGAAGGGGATGACGGTCTATCCGGGACTGTTCGACGCTGAAACGCAGTTGGGACTGACTGAAGTTGCTTCGGACCAGAACAACAACGATCTAGCGGAAACGGCGGACGAAATCGAGCCCCAGATGAACGTGGGAGACGCATTTCACGCGGAGACGGTTCGGATTCCCGTGGAGCGGCTGAACGGGATCACTAATGCGATTGTTGCGCCCGCGTCGGAGGATTCCATTCCCGGCCAGGACGCAGCGATTCAACTCTACGGCCGCGACCGCGACGAGATGCTGCTGCAGCCGGACATCGCGCTGGCGATGAATTTCGAAGGCAGTGTTCGCAGAAGGGCGAACTTCAACGGGCCATCGAAGTTTCCGACGACACGCATGGGACTTGCTTCGCAGATACGGCAGGCATTTCTCGATGCGCAAGCTTATGAAGTAGAAAGAGCGGCGGGAACGAAGCCCGACCACAAGGGACCCGCGCCAAAGCGCGATTTGAAGCTGGAAGCCCTGCTGCCTTATCTGCACGGCGAAAAGCCCGTGGTGCTGGCGGCGTATGAGGGATACGAGGTTGAAGTTGCGATGGGCATCGCGAAGGAGTTTCACCTCAAGGTGATTCTCAACCACGTCACGCATGCGCAGGACGTGCTGGATGAGATCGCTTCGTACCATGTACCGGTGATTGTCGGACCGATTTATGACTTTCCCCATCCGGACGAACGATACGATGCGGTCTACTCCTTGCCCGCTGAATTACAAAAGAGGGGAGTGAAGATCGCCATCTCGTCTTCTGGTGGCGGCGAAGGCGGAAGTCGCAATTTGCCCTATGCGGCAGGATACGCAGTGGCCTACGGGCTGCCTTACGATGAGGCCTTGAAGGCCATCACGCTCAACCCGGCAGAGATGTTCGGGCTGGGAGACAAACTGGGATCGCTTGACGTGGGCAAAACCGGGAACGTGGTGGTGGCGAACGGTGATCCGCTCGACGTGAGAACTTCGGTGAAGCAGGTCTTCATTGATGGCAATCCGATTCCCATGGTGAGCCGGCAGACCAAGCTGCGCGATGAATATATGCCGATTGCCACCAAAAAGCCCTGAGCGGCGATTCGGCGGATACGCGGTCTGAACGCAAAATAGGCGGCCCGATGAAGGCCGCCTATTTATTTGTGCGCGGATGCTAGAGTTCTATGCCGTGACGGGCTCGGTGGCGTTCACTTTGACTGGTGTGAGCCAGCCGAAGCGATCGGGTTTGAGGCCGTTGGCGATGGCGAAGAATTCGTCGGCAATCTTTCGCGTGATTTCGCCGATCTTTCCATCGGCGATCATGATGCGGTCGATGGAGCGAATGTGCGAGACCTCGGCCGCCGTTCCGCTGAAGAAGACTTCGTCTGCAATGTAGAGCATTTCGCGCGGAATGGGCTGCTCGGTAACGGCCAGTCCAAGGTGGCGGGCGATGGTGAGCACGCTGTCGCGCGTGATGCCGGAGAGTGCGGAATTGGCAAGGGGCGGCGTATACAGAACGCCGTTCCGAACCAGGAAGACATTTTCGCCGGAGCCTTCGCTGACCAGACCGTTGGTGTCGAGAGCGATGCCTTCGACGTAGCCGTTGGTATCGGCTTCCATGCGGATGAGCTGCGAATTCATGTAATTCGCGCCAGCCTTGGCCAGGGCGGGCATGGTGTTGGGGGCGAGACGATTCCAGCTGGAGATGCAGACGTCTGCGCCCCCGGTGCCGGCCACATATTTGCCCCACGGGAAGTTGGCCATATAGACCTCAATCGGAGATCCCTTGGGACTGACACCGATCTCGCCATAGCCGCGAATCACAATGGGCCGGATGTAGCAGGGCGCGACACCGTTGGCCTCAATCAGGTCAACCACGGCTGCGCAGAGTTCGTCGAGCGAGTAGGGAATCTGCATGCGATAGATTTTGGCTGAGTCAAGCAGGCGCTGCATGTGCTCCGGAAGCCTGAAAACAGCGGAGCCCTGGGGCTGGGCGTAGCAACGGATGCCCTCGAAAACGCTGGAGCCGTAGTGGACGACGTGGCTCATCACGTGGATGGTGGCGTCTTCCCACGGAATAAGGTTGCCGTTGTGCCAGATATTCGAGGTTTTCTGAATGGGCATGGGGATGCGCGTGCTCCTTGGTCACGTCGATGCGCGATTGATTCAAGGGTATCGCGATTCGGCGGGTAATGTCACGGCCGCCCTGGCGCGTTGCCGTGTGTTCCTTTTGGGTAACTTGCGCAAGATATTGCTCCGCGGTTCAAAATGCCGCCGATTCGAGGGAGGAGCGTTTCTCGGCTGTGTGCTAAGGTTCAGGCGTGACTGCCGGGAGACGGAGGAAGATCGCAATTAAAGTGGATACTTCGCCGCGCCCGCCTGTGTCGCGTTTGAAACTGCCGCGGATGACGAAGGCGGAGGGATTCACGCAGCACCCGTTCGATCAGAAGTGGGGAGTCCAGACCAGCGGGTTGATTCCGGGGCGCTTTCTGAAGACGGGCCACGTGCACGACCGCCATTCGACAGCGTATTTCGGCGTCGCACCGTCTGTGTTTTGGGCGCTCTTGAGGCGCTGGCTACGGACAAAGCCGGCAGCGCCGATCGAGCAGTTTACGTTTATTGATGTCGGCGCCGGGATGGCTCGCGCCATGCTCCTTGCATCGGAATACCCATTCAAGCGGGTCGTCGGCATCGAACTGAACCCGCTTCTGGTGAATGTGGCTCAACGCAACCTTGAATTCTGGCAGGCAGCGGGAAGGTCGCGGACTCCGATGCAGGTTATTTGCGGAGATGCTGTCGATGCGACCTTTGCGAAGGGGCCTTGTGTGGTGTTCCTGTTCAACCCCTTTGGCGCTTCGGTAATGAGGCGTTTGCTGAAGCGGCTTGCGGTTGAGTTTGCGGAGCGAGTGGGTCATCTCGATTTGCTGTATGTGAATCCTGAACAGGAGAGTGTGATCGAGAGGCAAGCTGGATTTACGCGGCTCTTCACGGGACGGGAACGCCGTTCGCGGGCCGACGCCATTGCGGATCATCGGATCATGGCCAACCAGCCCGATGGCGAATACGCCTCAGCGAATTACGAGGACTGCTCCCTGTGGCGCTGGACTGGTGGACCCTAAACTGCGGAAAGTATTGACGAAACCACCCCGCAGGGTGGAACTTGTTCGGTGGGCAGCGCCGGCCTGATAAAGCGGAGCATTCAGATTCCGCAATCCTGGCCGGAGCGCGGAGGAGTACGACCTTGAGAGAGCCGCATCTGATCCTGGGAATCGGGGAACTGTTGTGGGACATGCTGCCTGAAGGGGCGCGGTTAGGCGGCGCGCCGGCAAACTTCAGCGTTATGGCCGGACGCTTGGGAAATCATGCAGCGATCCTGAGCCGCGTCGGTCGCGACGATCTTGGCCGCGAGGCTGTCCATCTGCTCGATCCTCTGCCGGCAGATACCAGTTTTCTCCAGGTTGACCCCAGGCACGAGACCGGGCGGGTCACGGTCTCGTTCGACAACGGCCAGCCGGCATATACCATCCATCACCCGGCCGCATGGGATTTTATGGAGCTGTCGGACGAGTGGGTGAGGCTTGCAGAACGCGCGGACGCTATCTGTTTCGGGTCTCTGGCTCAGCGCAGCGTCGAATCGCGGCAGACGATCCAGACGCTTGCAGCCCAGGCTTCCTCGCGCTGCGTCCGCATCTTTGACGTAAACTTGCGTCCGCCGTTTTTTTCGAGCGAAGTGATCCAGGAGTCGCTTGAGTTGGCCACGGTGTTCAAGATGAACGATACGGAGGTCTCGCAGGTGCTGGCCTTGCTGGGAATGGCGGGCGAAGATGATGCCGGCGGGGAAGGGATGCGGCGTGCCGCCGAGCGGCTGCTGCTTGAGTTCCCAACTTTGCAGTTGATAGCGATTACCCGCGGGGGACACGGCAGCCTGCTGGTGACCCGGGATGAATGGCATCAGCACTCAGGATTTCCGGTGAAAGTGGCGGACACAATCGGTGCGGGAGACGCATTTACGGCGGCGATCGCGAACTACCTTCTGCGCGGGGCGGAACTGCCGGTGCTCAATGAGGCGGGAAATCGCTGGGGCAGCTGGGTTGCTTCGCAATCGGGGGCGATGCCGCCGCTAGCCGACGCGACACGCATTGAGATCGATGCGGCTATCGAGCTGTCTGCGTAAGCTGCTTTGTACTGGCGAATCTGGCCGGTGCTGCAGAGATTGGCGCACCAAAATGTATTGACATTCCATCGACAAGAGGCGGCCAATCTCGTAGTGTTCATATGGACTTCGTTTTTGAGGTCAGGTCTACCGCGCATGAAGAGATCCCGTCGATCGGCAAGCAAACTCGGGCCACCGCCCGAAAGCGACCCATCGGCTCACGTATCGAAACACCGCAGGGTCTTCGATCATCTGCTGGCCAGCATCCAATCGGGCGAGTTGAAACCGGGCGACCGTCTGCCCAGCGAAGCGGAGTTGGGCAAGCTTTTCGACGCGTCGCGCATCACCGTGGCCAAGGCGGTACACGACCTGCAGCGCATGGGTCTGGTGACACGGCGCCCCGGTGCCGGCACCCACGTGATGGCCGAAAACCGTCCCAGCGGAAGAACCTTTGGGTTGCTGATTCCCGAGCTCGGGTTGACCGAGATTTTCGAGCCTATCTGCCATGGAATGATGCGGACGCATTTCGCGCGGCCCGATGCGCTTTTGTGGGGCAACTCCGCGGTTTCGGTGCACGACAGCGCCAACGCCGCCGAACAGATGGTCCAGTCGTTCATCTCGCAGAAGGTTGCGGGGGTATTTTTCGCGCCGCTCGAACTCACCAGCGACAAAGATGCGGCGAACCGGCGCCTTGCGAGGGCACTTGATCGGGCGCAGATTCCGTTTGTGCTGCTTGATCGATGCTACCTGCCGTATCCGGAGCGCTCGCAGCACGACCTGGTAGGCGTCGATAATCGGCGGGCCGGCTACCTAGCGGCATCGCATCTGATCGAGTTGGGCGCGCGCCGACTTGTCTTCTTTGGGGAAGAACTGGCGGCCAACACCGTGGACGCACGGATTACCGGGTTCCATGAGGCGTTGCGCGTACACGGGGTGAGGCCGGAGGGCGAGCCGGCATGGCGCGGCGATCCGCAGGACGAAGGCTTTGTTCGCAGGATGCTGGACTCGACAAGGCCGGAAGGAATTGTCTGCGCAAATGATCTTACCGCTGCACGGCTAATGCAGACGCTGCTTGGATTCGGCATTCGCATCCCGGAGGACATTCGGATCGTAGGCATGGATGATGTGCGCTACGCGAGCCTGCTGCCGGTGGCCCTTACTACTATTCATCAGGATTGCGCCGGTATCGGCGCCGTGGCCATGGCGACTATGCTGGAACGTCTCGAGCACCCCGAGTTACCGATTCGTGATGTGCTGGTGCCGGTGCGATTAGTGGTTCGCCGATCTTGCGGAGCACACCTCGCCGAGCGACATCCGCAACCCGAAGCGAAGGCGACCCAACAGGCTTGAAGACGAGTCGGGGACTGAACGGAAACGCATGCAATTCGGCGGTTTCTCCTCTCATTCAATACAATTGTGTCCATCGTGATCATCAACCTGGCCAGGCGCGCGCATGACCATAACTGGGAGCTCGATCCCATCACCCGGTCGCTTCTCGACACGGATTTCTACAAATTGCTGATGCTGCAGTTTATCTGGAAGCATTTCGCGGATACGCGCGCGACGTTCACCGTGATCAACAGAACGCATGAGGTGCCGCTGGGTGACATTGTGGATGTGCGTGAGCTGCGCGAGCAACTGGAGGCAACGCGCAAACTGTGCTTTCACAAGTCGGAGCTGATATGGCTTGCCGGCAACACGTTCTATGGCCGGCGAGGCATCTTTGAACCGGCGTTTCTGCAATGGCTCGAGCGGGACTTCCGGCTTTCGGATTTTGACTTGTCGATTCACGAAGGCCAGATTTCGCTGCGCTTCGACGGGCTGTGGACCGAGACGACCATGTGGGAGATCTACGCTCTCTCGGCCATTGACGAACTGAAGACACGCGCCAGCCTGAAGAATCTCACGGAGCTAGAGCTCGACATTCTTTATGCGCGAGCGAAGACGCGGCTCTGGGAGAAGATGGCGCGTCTGCGCGGCGTGCCGGGATTGACGGTGAGCGACTTTGGGACAAGGCGGCGTCACAGCTTCTTATGGCAGGAGTTCGTGGTAAAGGCGATGAGTGACGTGCTGGGAGAGAACTTTATCGGCAGCTCGAACACCTACATGGCGTACACGCACGATCTTGAGGCGATCGGCACGAATGCACATGAACTGCCAATGGCGATGGCCGCGCTTGCAGATACCGATGAGGAAAGGAAGCAGGCGCAGTACCGGATGCTCGAACTGTGGCAACAGACTTACCAGGGCGAACTGCTGATATTGCTGCCCGATACGTTCGGGACTACGCAGTTTCTGGAACATGCGCCGGACTGGGTAGCGAATTGGACAGGCCAGCGCATTGACAGCAAGGATCCGTACCTGGCGGGCGACGAATACATTGCCTGGCTGCGCGCGCGGGGCTGCGATCCGACCACCAAGCGGCTGATTGCGTCGGATGGACTCGACGTCGATTCGATTCTCAGCCTCCACGCTTACTTCGGTGGGTCAATCCGCAATAACACTGATCTTTCCGAGTTCCGCACAGCCAGCGACTTTTTTGATCCCCAAAAGTGGCTGCCACTGCCTCGAATTCGTTTTAGCGCTGGTTGGGGAACCTATCTCACGAACGATTTTCGTGATTGCAATCCCCGCTGCGACGATAGCTTCGACCCTGTCAGCCTGGTCTGCAAGCTCAGCGAAGTAAACGGCCGACCGGCGGTTAAGCTTTCAGACAACTATCAGAAGGCGATGGGTCCGCCGTCCGAGATCGAACGCTATCGCCGAATCTTTGGAACGGCCGGTGTGGCAAATGTTCCAGTGACGGTTTGAGAATTTCACAGGCGATTTTCGCCTGAAAAAACGGTAGGATAGGTCGATCTCAGCAAGGAGACGGGCTTTGAAGAAGATTCTGGTGATTGCAGCAGCGATGGTTTGTTTGGTGATGGGGCGTCCCGTGGTGCATGCCCAGGATGCCGGGATTAACGGGAAGTGGCATTTTGTACTTGAAACCCCGGGGGGCGACCGCGAAGTGGACGCCGATCTGGCGGTGGATTCCGATGGCAACGTGACGGGCAAGTGGGGACCTTCTGATGTTGCGGGTACCTACAAGGATGGAAAGCTTTCACTGGATTTTCAGTTCACTTCGGAAGAGGTGGGTGCGACAGCTTCGATGAAGATCGACGGCAAACTGGACGAAACCGCAGCGCTTACCGGCAACTGGGCTTTTACCGAATACAACGGAACCTACAAGGCAACGCGTCCGGCGGCTGCGGCTCCCGACGCGGCTCCGGCGGCGGCACCGGCTCCACCACCGGGGCCAGACGCAAAGCCGGGTTCGCCTGATTCGAAGCCGCCTCAATAGGGCATCGAGTTCTCGACAGTCTCAAGCAACCAAAAGGCCCTGGTTCAAAGAACAGGGGCCTTTTGTTTTTGCCAAAGAACGTCCCTTTTGCCCTGTCGGGGAGCGTTTGGCGGCTCTCTGTTACAGAAATGTGAATAATTTTCTTGCTATTGATGGAACCTGTTACTACATTAAATGAGTGAGCACGCGCTTATCCAAGGAGATCAGTTTGCTTGGCACGTCCTAAAAGCGATAACAAGAGAAAAGCAATTCTTGAGTCGGCGATGGAGCTGTTTGCGGAGCGAGGAATTGGACATGCTCCAACCGCGGCCATCTCGGCGGCAGCTGCCGTGGCAGAAGGAACGCTGTTCACCTATTTCAAGACCAAGGATGAGCTCATTAACGAGCTCTATCGCGAGCTGCGCAAAGAGATGGACCGGGAGATGGACGATTATCCCTTTGCAGGAGATGCGCACGCACGGCTTCGCTATGTATGGGATCGCTATTTGAGCCTGGCCATGCGGTTTCCAAAGAGATTGAAGGTTTTGCAGCAATTGCGGGCTTCGGGCAGGTTGCTGAAGGATGCAGAAGCTCCGAACATGACAATCACGGAGCTGTTGCATACGACCCGGGAGGCTGCCGAACGGGGTGGCTTTCATAACGCTTCTGCCGAATACCTCGTATTGATGTTCCGTGCCCAGGCTGAAGCGACGGTGGAATTTATTGGGGCACATAAAGAATTGGAGGCAGACAGCCGCGAACTTGGGTTCCGGCTGCTCTGGAGGGGTCTAACCGGGGCCTGAATTCACGCATTCCATGAGTGAGTGGTCATTCACTCGTCCGGTGCAAGATCAATAAGGAGAGTCAAGAAGTCGTGCAAGAGTCCAATGTGCCGCAGCGTAGGTCTGCGGCTATCTTCCCCCCTGAAGTCGGAAAGCTCGCAGTCGTTACAGCTTCCACAAATGGAATCGGCTTTGACTTAGTTCTCGCGCTGGCACGGGCGGGAGCGGACGTCATTGTGACCGGACGGCTGTCAGCAGAGGGCCATGAAGCTTTGGCCAAGATCCGGCCGCTGGCGCCGGATGCCCTGGTGCGGTTCGAAAAACTGGACCTTGAGAGTCTGACTTCGGTCGCCGATTTTGCGAGCCGGCTCATGAAGGCTGGGAGGCCGGTTGATCTTCTTATCAATAATGCGTCGACTCTGGCGTTGCTGAAACGAGAAGTCACCGTTGACGGATTTGAGCTGCATCTTGCGACCAATTTTCTAAGCCACTTTGCGTTGACAGCTCGGCTGCTGCCGCTTTTGCGCGCAGGCAAACATCCCCGGGTCCTGCAGTTGACGAGTACGGGCCGTCACCACGGGGAGATTTTTCTGGATGATCTGCAGCTTGAGAATGGGTACACACCTCTGAAGGCATACAGCCAGTCGAAGCTGGCCATGCTGATTTTCGCTCTGGAGTTGCAGCGGAAGAGTGAAATGCTTCGTTGGGGGCTGGCGGGGAATTCAGCCCAGCCGATCGGGACGCGGGCGGCACAGCTTGCGAATGCGACCGAAGTGACCGGCTCGATGGGCTGGTATCGCCGCGCGCTGGGAATTGTGCCTGAACAGCTGCAGGGCAGCGTGCTCGAGGCACTGTTGGAGACCTCAGAAGAGACGGAGCAGGAGGAGCGTACGACTGCGAAGAGTCTGGCTGAGTTGATTGGTCCAACGGTTCCCGAGGCGCTCGATATGCGGGTACTCGATCCAGCGATGGGGCGAAAGCTTTGGGATACGGCGACGAGGTTGACGCGCGTGGAGTGGCCGGCGGCATAGCCGTGGAGCACTAAAGTCTTATTGAGGCAATGAAGCCGGTGCTGAGTCCTGTTTGGTTGCGGGGGGCGGGTCCGGCTTGTTTTTTGCGCGCAGATAAGCGATCAGCTGTATGACTTCGTCGTCGGTCACGGACTCGCGGAAGGGCGGCATCTTCTGTCCACCATTGAGAATCTGGCTGGTGATCTTTTCCGGCGTCCAGACCTTGTCCTTATGAAGATCGGTCAACGCGGGGGCCTTTTTGGTACCCACCCCACCTACACCGTGACAGTAGGTGCAGCCCTTGTCGCGAAACAGGACGGCGCCGGCTTTCTCCTGGTCGCTCTTTGAAGAAGCGGGAAGCTGGGTGGGGATTGCAAGGAGTGCAATGAGGCCAGGAAACAGAAGAGAACTGAAAGGCTTCAACCGAGGGATCACTTGATTATTTTCGCACGCCTGTTTGACGCGGTCGCATGGATGGGCGCTTCGAGGTCTTCGATCGCCATGGGGATTTCACCAGGTGCGACGATCCCGTATTTGCGGTCGAGGAAGTCGCGGAGTCCGGTGGGCAGACAAGGCACGATTTCCTGCCAGGTAAGAGTCTTGCAGCGGACGCGCATTGCGGCGTTCTTGACGGCGCGCATGACATCGAACCACGCCTCACGGAGATCGGGTCGGCGCTCGTCGTGGATCACGCAGAAGGCTGCACCCGCAGCGTGCGCGGCCAGTACGTTGCGGATGAGCTGATAGCCGGCGAAGCCTGGGAGCCACTGCTGTTCGGCATCGGCGCGCGCTTCGAGGGAGGCGCGAAATTCCCGTGCGATCTCCTCGGCGGATTCAGAAGGTGCTTCCCATTCCTGGGTGAAATCTTCGGTGAGTTCTATGGCATCGCGGCGGCGCCGAGTGCGCATGGGGATACGGGGGAGCAAATCGAGATCGAAGACTTCGTTGAGATCGCGATAGGTTTCGACAAGTGAGGCCTCGCGGATCTGGAAGTCGTTCTCGGTGAGCTTGGCTTCGACGAGCAAATCGCCCCACCGCATGTCGACTTCAGTGCGATCGAAGCGTCCGTTCTTAAGCGGCACGCGTGCCTTCCAGCCGAAGACGGGCTCGGATTCGGTGTCAAGGCCAAGCATGCGGTGGATTCCGGATGATGCGATGACTTCGGGTGTGCAGAAGAGATTCATCAGGAGGGCGTCGGAGCTCATGCAGGAGTCGAGTTCGCGCCATCTGCGTGCGGGATCGATTGAAGGACGGGGTAGCGAACGGCCCTGGGCGTGAATCTTGTCGAAGCGGCGGAGCCAGGCGGGGTGAGTCGAGATGGCAGCATAGGCTGGCGAATAGAAATTGCCGTGGAGGCAGTCTTCGGGGGCGTAAACGATGACGGGATTGCTGCCGTAGCTTTCGACGTGGGGGTGGCTGCGTGCCCAGAGATGGTTGCGCAAAGCCAGGTCGGCACGGAGCTGGCTTGCCCGGAGGAATGCGGCGCCGGAGATGGGTTCGAATGACATAGATCACGGTCCCGGAGCGATGATGGCTTCTACAACGCTCGTTTCGCGATGGTCTGCCATATCTGCTCTGATTACCTCGAACTCCCCAGTGAAAGTTTTCCACAGTGCTGGAATGAGGGGACCCCTATTATCCCTATCTCTTGACCGAAGTTTCCTGTATTCATGAGGTTACAGACGGAGTCGTCGCCAAATTATTGATACGATTAGCTTTCGCCGTAGATTCCTCCTGGCAAATGAGTTGCGAGTCAAATCGAGTAGTTTTGATATTTAAGGACTTGTCTTGTGAAGTTTCCCTCGAGACTTCTGGAGATTCTCGTTTCGGTTTATTGCGGAACTGCGTGGAGGATCGGCCGCGGTGCTTCTCGGGTGTCATTTGAATCCCCACGGTTGACACAAATCTAGAATACGAAATTTGCTAGAAATTACCTGCAAAACCTGTGAAGACGGTAAGTGCCTGATACAGCAGGGGATGCTCGAGAAAGTGGGTCGGCAGCACTTGACAAATTTTGAATCAACCGACCGCGAAGAGGCTACAGAAGCCGAATGGGTCCATATCAAGTGGACTAAGAACCATGAGCGGCTTACCCTCGCTCCGAGCGTACAACCCGCACGACCCTCGCCGGATAGGAGACCGACGTCGATGCGCGCAACCTCCGGGTGATCGGCTTGGAGAAAGCCTTAGCCACGCTGGGCACCGCGCATCGATCGGGCTCGTGCTCACCTAACGCGACCGCCAAGGACGCGTCGCCGCCGCTGCCTCGATTCTCAGTGCAAACCGTCGCGTACATCCTGGCAGCCGCCCGCTGCCGATTGGCTGATGTGCTGGACCGACGCAACCTACTCTGAGTTACTACTGGTTGGGTTGTGATACACCCGCAGCCTCAAAGCGGCTCTAGCGATGTACCCCACAACGCCCATCGCCACAGCAGGTAACTCCAACATGACGTGACGAGACCGGGTTGCTCGAACAGGACGCTCGATTTCAAGCTGCGCTTCGACTAATCCTCGTGACTCCCGTGCGACGGCAAGCGAGTCCACACTCTGGTGAGAAAGATCCCGCCCGCGACGATGGTGGACGGAGTGCGTTGTGCATCGGCGACAGATGTGGCAATCAGATGTCCGTCCTCCATGATGGCGTGCGTGATCACGAAATCATCGAATTGCTCTGTCTGGGTTGTGCCAACGGTGAGAATGCGGGTGATTACTCCCGTGCCGTCGCAGTTCACGGAGTAGGTCCCGGCTTGCATTCCAGACACAATATTGCGCTGGCCGGTGGTGGATCCGGCAAGGGGCTCATTCACGATGAATGTTCCGGTGAGATTGCCCTTTCCGTCCATGTATCGCTTGGCAAGTGCGATGGCAACGTTGGCGCCGTACGAACCGATGACTGTGTAGTTCCCTTGCAGACTGGCAAGGTCAAAGCAGGGATGTGCGTCCTGAGCGCGGGCGGGAACAGTTGTGAGAAACGAGGCAATCGTGATGGCGACGGTGATGATCCAGCTCTTTCTGTTAGTCATGGTGTCGATCTCCTTAGGTCGATTTTGAGTTTCAGGTGGGTTCATTTGGCCGCTTGGTCGTGTGTTCGAGGTGCAAGGGATGTGCCAGTCGTCTCGAACCCCGCAGTCTGGCCTGCAACCGCGGTCTTCCGCATGCAGCAAGGAAAGAGGCAGGAAGCAGCCGGTCGCAGCCCGACATTGCCTCTGGCCGGGCAGAAGAAATGCATGCATAATGGATTCGTCTTCCCAATCAACTGGCAACAATCTGCATGACCCATTCGCCTACTGTCATGACGTAATCCTGAAATCTGCAGCGACACGTGTGACGAAGTTGTGAAAGAGCTATGACGCGCGATAAGCCCCTCATTTATCGGTTCGCAGAGTTTGAGGTCCGAGAGCAAGAGTTTTGTATCTGCAAGGGGAGCGTGATGGAGCCGGTTGAGCCCCGCGCGTTTCGGTTACTGCTGATCCTGCTGCGAAATGCACAGAAAGTCATTACGAAAGAAGAGTTGTTAGACGCTGTCTGGGACGATGTTGAAGTTACCCAGAACTCCCTCACGCAAAGCATCGTCAAGCTGCGCCAGCGACTGGGCGACGATGCCCGCTCTCCGCGGTTCATTGAAACGGTCTCAAAGGTCGGATACCGGTTCATGGTCCCGGTAGAGTCAGCGCCCGACCGGTCAGAAGAAGCAGTTACGTCACATCTTCCCAATGCCGCCACTGCCAACGATCCTCGGCTTGGCACCAGGACGGATCTAAGCACCTCAGGCGGCTCCCAACGGCTCTCGCTCACGCGGTCGGCGGTGTGGGCGGGTATTGCCGCAATCGCCATCCTTCTGCTGGGGTTGGCCGGAGGATGGCTCTGGCGCACGCATTCCCGCGAGAAGTGGGCACGAGAGGTTGCGGAGCCGGAAGTAGCTCGACTGCTGGAGGCCGGCGAATATCCCAAGGCTGCCGCGCTGGCCTTAAAAGCGGAGACCGCTCTTCCAGGCGACCTCACTCTTCACAATCTTTGGCTACGAGCGACCGGAGAGATCAGCATCAAGACCGAACCTGCCGGCGCCGAGGTTGACTATCGCCTCTACAGCGGAGACCCGGGAATTTGGACGCGGCTGGGGAATACCCCGCTCATTAAAGTGCGCTTGCCGCGAGACTCTTATTTTTTTCGCGTGACCAAGCAGGACTATGCAGAGGAAACATTTGTTGGTAGCCCGCCCGGCACTCTCTTAGTGGGCGACGTCTGGAATTTCGATATGACGTTGAAGCTTCATTCCCAACACCAGGTGCCTCCCGAAATGGTGCTGGTGGGCGGTGGTTGGTCCGGAATGACCTATCCCCTGCTGGGCAGCCCGGACGTGGAACTCGATGACTTTCTGATCGACCGCGGCGAGGTCACCAACGAGGAATACCAGAAGTTCGTCGATTCCGGTGGATACACAAGGCAGGAGTTCTGGAAACAGCCGTTCGCCAAGGATGGCCGCACCATCCCTTGGGACAAGGCCATCGCGCTCTTTCGCGATACAACTGGACGTCCCGGGCCCGCAACGTGGGAGGCAGGACACTTTCCAACAGGCCGAGGAAACCATCCGGTTTCCGGCATCAGCTGGTATGAGGCAGCGGCGTACGCCGAGTTTGCGGGTAAGAGCCTGCCCACGGCATTCCACTGGATGCTTGCCTCGCAAGCCGACGACTACACCCCGTTGATCACTTCGGGAAGCAACTTCGGGCGGGAAGGAACCCAGCCCGTCGGAGCGGCAGGCACTCTGAGCGGATGGGGCACCACCGATATGGCGGGCAATGTGAAGGAGTGGTGCCTGAATGAAACAAAAGACTCGAAGAGACTCATCCTTGGCGGAGGCTTCGGGGAACCGGACTACATGTTCAATTTCACTGATGCGCAATCGCCGTGGGAC
The DNA here is from genome assembly GCA_963838295.1 of uncultured Acidobacteriaceae bacterium. Taxonomy (GTDB): domain Bacteria; phylum Acidobacteriota; class Terriglobia; order Terriglobales; family Acidobacteriaceae; genus Telmatobacter. The sequence goes on along the minus strand of CAWIQS010000010.1, from coordinate 890,129 downwards.
CGTCGGCTCAACTACGGCTTCCGCTGCATGAAGCTGCTCTCGGCGCCCAATCTAGCTGCACAGCAATACATCGAGTCGAACAAACGCGATTTCTGGAAAGAGAAGCCGGTGCCGGATGAGATATTCAAGGCTTACAAGGAACTCTATTCCTACGACAAAGACGCGCTGAATGTCAGGGCGGAACAGACCGACATAACGGAGCATGCGAAACGCGAGCGAGTTTCGTTTGATGCCGCGTATGGTCATGAGCGCGTGACGGCTTATCTGTTCTTGCCGCGCAACACGTCGCCGCCCTGGCAGACGGTGGTGTTCTTCCCGGGCGCGATGGCAACCCTGAACGACGCGCTCGATCTGACCAGCGTCGAAAACGCCTATGACTTCATCCTCAAGAGCGGGCGGGCAATCGTGGTTCCCATTTACAAGGGAACTTACCAGAGGCGCGACGGGTTCATCCCAGGGCGTAACAAGCCGGCGTTTTTTCGCGATCATTTAATCGCCTGGTCGAAGGACTTGGGCCGCACGCTGGATTACCTTGAAAGGCGCCGTGATTTTGATTCCTCGAAGGTGGCGTACCTGGGATACAGCCTTGGCGGAGCACAAGCACCGGTCATGCTCGCGATTGAAAAGCGCTTCAAGGCGGCGATCCTTCTGTCGGCAGGCTTTCCACTGCGACAGAATCTTCCGGAGGCAGACGGAATCAACTTCGATCCGCACATAAACACACCGACACTCGTGCTCAATGGCCGTTACGACGACGACTTCCCCCTCGAGTCGTCTCAGCGCCCGCTCTTCCAGTTCATGGGAACCGCACCCAAGGACAAAAGGCTGGTAATCTACGACGGCGGACACGGCGCATTCCCACGGCCAGCTGCTGTCCGCGAGACGCTCGACTGGCTGGACAAGTACTTAGGACCGGAAAATCACTAGGGTCTTCTTGAGAACTTGTATCTGAGTTCGGCGAGTGAGTTTCGGGAGGCCACTAGAATGCCTGCCCGGCGACGTTGCCAGGGACGCCCAAGCTCTGGCTCGCTTACCTTGAGATTGTGAAGGTTTCAATGGAATGCGGCGGCACAGTTGCGGAAAACGTGCCAGAGGAAACAGTCATTGCTGTTTGCTCGGCGAGACTTGCAGTGCTGGACGTGAGATAGGGAATAACCTTTGAACCCATAGATGTCCCCACCGAGAACGAAACTGACACGGGGTCGTTTCCGTTGTTCACCGTCACGATGGTGCCAGAATTTCCTGCGGGGTTTAGGAACGCTGTGACGAGGAGAGACGAGGAGTTGTTGACAGACACCATGCGGGAGCCGGGTAAAACAAACCTGCTCCAATTACCGATTGCGTAAGCCCTCTTGGCGATACTGCTGTTCTTATCGGTAAGAGCCTGATTGTCGGAATAGTCGCTATTGCCATCGAGTAGCCAGTATCCCCAGTAATTGACCCTCGCGTTGGTCAAATAATAGTGAATCTGCGATGCGTAGTTGAGGGCGCTCGTGATGGTCCCATCGTAAGGATTGGAATCCGAGACCTCGGTCTCCCACACGTGCTGGCCGGTATCCTTCTTAAAAGATAGCGGGCCGCTGGGCTGCGCGACTCCATATCCGTGAGCGGCGACGATGGCAACGTCGGCTGCGGTTTTGGCATCGTCCATGGCACCCGCCGCAATGTTAATTCCCCAGGGCGCGTCCTCACCTACCATGATCTTTACGCTGGAATATCCAGCCGCGTTGAGAGCTGAACGCAAGTATGGGATATAGTCGTGCAGTTGCGTGCCTGTCCACACGCAGCTCGGATAATTTTCGCTCATTTCCGGCTCGTTCTGCGGACTGATCGCGTAGATTGGAACTTTGTAAGTACGTTCCATCAGGGTCACAAAAGCGGCTTGAATTTTGGCGAGGTTCGTGTAATTCGTGGAATTGCCAATCATCTTACCGCCCGTCTGAAACGCTCCGTTGTCCTTCATCGAGCCTGGAGGACTCCACTCACTTGCGAAGACCCTCGCCCCCCTCGCCACAGCGGCTTGAGCCATGGAAAGGTCCGAACTGGCAATTGTCGGTCCAGGAGACACTGTGACGCAGACGTCTGCGATCGTTGCTTGATCTTTCTGACAATCCGTCAGGTCGGGATATATTTGCATCCTGTACCACTGAAGGCCAATCCCCGAAGAGGTGTAGAAAAAATTCATTTGCGCGGGAGTTAGAGTTTCTACCATGCCCGCTCCCGAAGCACCAAAACCATCAATTGTCTGACGGGTGGTTGACCAATTGACGGTGATCGTGTGGGAGCAGGAAACGGCCGAAGACGTCAAAAGGGTAACTGGAAGGAAAAGAGACAGCCGCATCGTCACGGAAGAGCCGATAGCTACTCGAAGGAAATGCCAGAAACGCTTCTTGTCTCCGGCGGCAATCTTCACTGTAGTGATTCCCGCCTTCATTGGGGTCCCTCCCTCACAATTCTGTCCGCGCATGTTTCCGAATTTTACTCGAAGCAGTTTGCGGAGGAAGTCGATCCGGCCGAAGAGCGGCCCTTCGGGGGCTATAGCCCACATTTGATTTACGGCTTCTAATCGTGCGGACTGAAGCCCGTACCTTCCGAAGTCCCGCCCTGCTCCACGCATCCGACATCGTTGCGGAGGCCAGGCAGGAACCAAGGTCACGGTGACGAAAGGGCTACTGCGAAACGGGGATGGCGATTGAATATGAATTGGTTAGGCTATTGGTATTGCGGGCATTAAATCTGCGAACTATACTGACCCCATCCGTGGGGCGGTCATCGACAGAGTTGCCAAACCTGCAATTGAGTAGGTGCCGGAGGGTCACATGTTGAAAGCGATGTGGTGCGGTTGTGTTTTCGCTGGTTGCCTGAGTTCGCTGGCCGTTTCGGCGGGGGCGCAGCAGGTTGTCCATGCGTTGACGGGGACTGTGAGTTCAATTGATGACCTTTCGAAGACGTTGATCGTATTTCAGGACAACGGTTCGGAAGGACAATTCAAGGACATGACCAGTGCAAAGACGCACATCGTGATCGACAAGAAAGTGGTGCTCGAATCGCCCTCTCCTGATTCGTTCAAGAAAAAAGGGGCATACGTCATTGTTTTTTATTGCGGCGACAATGAGGACCGCACCGCTGTGGCGCTGAAGAACCTGGGCACCGGGCCGTTCACATCGGTCGAGGGGACTGTAGTGAAGTACGAGGCGAAGCAGCACTCGATTTCGTTGCAGGATACTTCGGGAGCGACGCAGACGTTCAAGGTGGCGCCGGATACGGTTGCGGAAGGTTATATGGGCGTGGTTGACGGCTTGAAATTCCAGGCGCAGAAGGGCGACCATATTCGAGTGGTGGGAACGTCGGACAGCAGCGGTGCGACCGCGTTGTTTGTGAGGGCTATGTGAAAAGGCAGGGACTGAGGGATTAAGGACTCAGGCTCAGGTTGATTTGTTGAAAGCGCAATTCAGGCCGCACCGCTATTCTGGGTGCGGCTTCGACATTTCTGGCGGCAGGGTTCCATGCCTTCCCACTCATGCGCGGAGAGACTGCGCATGGGGCACCCACTTCTGGCGGACTGCCGGCATTTCCAGATGATCAGCGCGGGGTGGGCACCAGCTTCTTGTCCAAGTTTTCGATGTGATCGAGGAACCAGATGTTTTGGCCGCGATTGCATTCCTTGATGAACGCTTGCAAAGCAGTGCTCTCAAGAGCTTCTTCAGGAATGGTGCCGACGATGGCGAGCTTCATGCGGTAGTTCACGAATTTTTGTGCGATTGCACCAGCAAGACCGGTATGCAGTTGGAAGAAGGCCGGGGAGAGCCGGACGGATGGGAGGGCGACCAGTTTTGCGTCCCGTCCAATTGCTTCGCCGAGGATGTCGGTGGCTTCGCGTTCGGTTTGAATGACGGGGCCGTCCGCGGGAACTTCGAAAACTTGTATGCCGTGCAGAGTGTAGGTTGCTGCAGCCATGCCTCAGTTTAGGCGGGTTGTGCTGTACGCCGGTTGGGAGCAGATGCGAGGACAAGCAAAAGCAGATCCTTCGCTCCGCTTACCCCACTTCGTGGGGCCCCAAGCTGCTTCGCTCAGGATGACACTTTGTTGTTTGACGGGCTGCATTTATTGGCCTTGCACTGAAAGAGTGGTTGTATCCCACCCTATCTGCACAAAACGCAGATAGGATGGGGCACCGGATTTCGTGCCGCTGTGGAGCCGGAAGGAAAAGCAGATCCTTCGCTCCGCTTGCCCACTTCGTGGGGCCCCAAGCTGCTTCGCTCAAGGATGACACCGTTGTGGAAGGGGAGAGGTGTTGGCTTGCGCTACTGTTGGGACGATGCATTTGTGGAGGTGGGCGAAGGTCAATCGCAGATCCCTCGGCTGCGCTCGGGATGACATACGCAAAAGTGGGCGGCGGGTTTTCGGCTAGAAGCCGGCGCCGGGGATGTATTTGTATTCGATCTTGGTGGGCTGCCTGATGGGGTCGCCGGTCAGATCGTGGGTGTGCCAGACTACTGATTCGCTGGCCACTTCAGGGTGTTTGCGCAGGAATTCGAGGGCGTAGGTGCTGGCGGTGGGGTCGTCTTTCTGGTCGGCGAATTTCGCTGACTCGATGGCAGCCTTTTGTTTTTCACCGAGGCGGCGGTAGAGGATCGCCAGTTGATAGTGGGCGGCGAGGTCGTCGGGATCAATGGCCTGGAGCTTTTCGTATTCGTCGCGGGCCTTAGGGTAGTCATGCGCCTGGTAGTAGGAGAAGCCGAGTTCGCGGAGGCCGTCTTTGGCTAACGGATATTTGGCAAGCATGCCCTGGAAATCGGCGATCGCTTCGTTGATCTGGCCTGCGTTGCGTTCTACGAGAGCGCGATAGTAGAGGGCACGGGGATCGCCGGGGAGCAGCGAGAGGGCCTTGGCGAGATGCGGCTTGGCATCGTTGTAGCGCTCCCAGGAAATTTCGACGATGGCCATGTTGGTGTACGCGTCGGCGTAGTCCGGGCGCAGGTCGGCGACGTGCTGAAAGGCCTGGACGGCGGCTTCGTATTGCGAAGCGTCGAGGAGGGCGATGCCGTAGTTGTTCCAGCGCATCCATGCGGGCTGCACGGCCGGCGACTGCTCTTGAGGTTGCTGTGAGTCGGGGGCGTTGTCGCCAATTTTCAGGGTTCTGGTGTCGGACCCGACTTCGAGGACGGGCTGCGGATAGGGCTTCGGTTCCTTCAGGCCTGTCTGGGTTATTGCGAAGTCGATGAAGTGTTGATCGAAGCGGCGATATTTGATGGTCGCTGTAATGGTAACGGCGCCGGAGATCGCCTTAGGCAGGCGGAAACGGTAGCGGACGAGTTGCGAGCGGCCAGACTGGATGGTGTTGTTGTAGGCCAGCACACGGTTATGCCAGATCTCGTGGAGCGCGTTCAGTTCGCCCTTGGTGTTGACGAGGCGGTTGGTGAAGGAGTGGGCGGAGGGATCGAGGTCGCCGTCAGGCTTGATGAAGCCGGACTCGGTGAGGACTTTGCCTGTGCTGTCCCTGACGGTGAAGTCAACCCAGGACTCGTAGAAGTCGCGCTGCTCGGGGACGTAGGAGTGAGCGATGCCCTTGTTCTGAATGACGACGTCGGCAATGAGGGTTTCGCTGGGGGAGACGGAGAAAGGGACATTGCCCAGCGGCGCGATCAGAGTCGTATTGGTTGATGCAGCGCTGTCTTCGGATGGTGATGCGGCTGTGGGTTGTTCTTTTTCGAGAGCAAAGATGTCGACGTTCAGGACGCCTTTGCCGTCGAAGCCGTTCTTGAGGAAGTCGACGAGTTTCTGCGACTGCTCATCGAACTTGTAATAGGCCGCGTTGAGACTATTGCCGCCGAGCCAGCGATGGGACACGAGAGTCCCGTCTTTGGCTCCGGCGTCTTGTGCTCCGGTGGCCAATGGTTGGCGCGGCATGTGGCAGGTCTGACAGGTGGAGACGGTGTCTTTGCGGTAGAAGGGCAGCGGCGTCTGCTTCGTGAAGCTGGCGCCCTGCCATTCGTCGTAGACGGTGAAGGCGCGAAGGAACTTGTAGTCGTCGAGCGAGCGGGTAATGGTGGCTTTGTGGCAGGCGGCGCAGAACTCGGCTGTCTTGAGGAGAGGGCGCATTACGGCTTGTTTGTGTCGATCGAGGTGGGCGAGGATTTCGGAATCGGAAACGGGGTGGGTGACGGGCGCGCCTTTCTCGTCGACCAGGACCGCCGGGACGCCCATGACGTAGCTGCCGGTGCCGGTGGTGTCCGTGGACTGGATGGCATGGCAAACGGAACAGGTGATGCCTTCCTGCTCGAAGGGGCGCGTCTTGGGCATGCCTTGCGAGAGGTCGCCGGAGAAAAGCGCGATGGGGTTGTGGCAACCTTCGCAGTGGCGCGAGAACTGGACGCCCTTTTCATCGATGAGCATGTTGACGTTTTTCAAGTACCAGGGCTGCCGAAAACTGTTGGAGTGAACGGACTGGCGCCACTGGTGGTAGGCCTCCTGGTGGCAACGGCCGCAGTACTCGGCGTTGAGGACACTGCGCGGGTTGATGAACTGGCCGTTGGCGGTCATGGCGTTCGACGGGAGGAAAGGCGATTCCTTGCCAAAGGCGTAGTTGTAGCGGGTGGAGACAGAGTCGTGGAATTGGGTGGTGGGGCCGGTAACGTGAATGTTGGCGGTGTAGGCGGCGGGGGGAGCGTCCGGAGTGGTCGAAGCGGGAGGCGGTGTCGGCGGAGATGCGGGATCGGTGGCAGCGCGGACAACCAGATTGACCGTGAGCGGAAGGGCCAGGAGGCATCCGATGAAGGCCCAGCGACGCGGCGAGGATTTGAACATCTCTGAAAGAGCTCCCGAATCAATGCTTGAACATTCCACGCAGGCGGACAGAGGAAATGCGAGGGACAGTAGAAACGGTAACAGGCGCGGGGGTTGGGCTGTCTACCACCGAAAGGTGGAGTGCGTAGCGTGATCAAAAAGGCAGCCGGGGAACTGGGACGCCTTCAATGTCGGTGGACAGAGCTAAAAGCAGGTCCTTCACTTCGCTCACCGCGATGGACAGTTCATGTCCTTGGGGCCCGAAGCGCTACGTCCACGATGACACGGTTCTACTGCGATCGATCACAAGGGGCTTCGCCGCCGATGATCGCGACCTGGGGACGCGTCGGTTATTTGGCTGTTGCAGCGAGCGGTTCATAGAGTGGGATGAACGGATATAAATCGATGTTGGATGGGTGATACAGCGCACATCCTCTTAGCCAAATGGGGGCCGAAACTGGTACGGTTGATGAGTAAGATCACGTATTTCTAGATGGCCTCCAGTCCTTACTTCTCTCTCGCAGTATTGTTTGTTGCCGCGCTCGGATTCGGGCTGGCTCCGTTGGGGCTTGCGTGGCTGTGGCAGAGGGTGTTTTCGCCGGCAAAACCGAACCGGATCAAGAACGCAATCTACGAGTGCGGGCTGGAATCGAAAGGCGATGCCTGGGTCCAGTTTCACTCGGCCTACTACCTTTACGCGATCATGTTTTTGATTTTCGATGTCGAAGCGATATTTCTGCTGCCGTTCGCGGTGGCATTTTCGGGTCTTGGTGTGGCGGCATGCATTTCGATGCTGGTGTTTGTGTTGCTGCTGATTGAGGGATTGGTCTGGGCCTGGGCCAAGGGAGTGTTGACGTGGGCTTAAATCGCCGGTGCGATTTAAGTCCCCGTCAACAGTGGACAGTGTTCAGTGAAACAGTGGTCAGAACCCGGGTCCTAATCACCTCAGCCGCGATGGTCTAAGGTGCAGGGCGGGCTCAACTAGAACCGGCATTTTGGCAATTGATTTGACTGATCGCTGAACACTGTTCACTGATCACTGGAGCGAAGCGACCAATGGCTGTGGATCAGAATCTGAAGATCGAACTGGGGAAGCAGGGCGTCTTCGTTACGACCATTGAGGAGCTCTATAACTGGGGCCGGCGCAGCTCGATCTGGCCCATGCAATTCGGATTGGCGTGCTGTGCGATCGAGATGATTGCGACGACCATGGCGCGCTACGATCTGGCTCGGTTTGGTGCGGAGGTCTTTCGGCCTTCGCCGCGACAGGCTGACATGATGATCATTTCGGGCACGGTCACCAAAAAGATGGCTCCGCAGGTAGTGCGGCTCTATAACCAGATGGCCGAGCCACGGTACGTGATCGCGATGGGGGCATGCGCGATTTCAGGCGGACCCTTCAAGCAGGGATACAACGTGTTGAAGGGGATTGACCGGTACATTCCTGTTGACGTGCACATTCCGGGATGTCCGCCAAGGCCGGAGGCGCTGTTGCAGGCGTTCATCACATTGCAGAAAAAGATTGATGCGCAGCCTTTGACCGGAGAGGGGCGACCGCGGCATCTGGATGCGAATGCGCCGGGGGAATTTCCGGTTCCGGAGCAAGGCGAGCATGATCTGGAGCCGGCGGCGAATAAGAACGTGTGGACGGTGCCGACGATTATTCAGTGACGACAGTGAACAGTGGACAGTGGGTAGTGGACAGGCGTGAATGAGTGAACAAGTGAAGAAGTGAAACAGTGAAGACGTGGTCAGTGGACAGGGAACAGTGAAGACGGTTGAAGAGATCAGGGCGGCGATTTTGGCGGCGGTTCCGGGAGCCGGGGTGGAGATTGTGCCGAACCCTGGACCTAGCGCGCAGCATTCGCTCTTGTTGAAGCCGGGGAGTGCGGTTGCTGTGGCGACGTTTCTGCGCGACGACGATGAGCTGGCCCTTGATTTTCTTTCGAATGTGACGGGTGTGGACTGGCTGGACAAGGAGATTGCCGAGAAAGTTAAAGTGACGCGGCAGGTTTCGAAACCGGTAGAAGGTGGAGATCCGGGACAGGTCCATATGGTGGAAGAGACCGTTGAAGAGACCCGCAAGCATGTGCAACCGGGGTATCTCGAAGTGGTGTATCACCTGTTCTCGATGGCGAAGAACCATGGGCCGGTCGTGCTGAGGATGCGCACGGAAAATCGCACCGACAAGGTGGAGTTGCCATCGTTCACGCCGGTTTGGCGATCGGCAGAGTTTCAGGAGCGCGAAGTTTTCGATCTGTTCGGCGTTGTGTTCAAGGGGCATCCAGATCTGAGGCGGCTCCTGATGTGGGATGAGTTTAAGGATCATCCGATGCGGCGGGATTATGTGGATCCGGATGATTATGATTACGAGCCGACGGCGCACGATGAGGTGCTGAAGAGAGCGCAAGAACATAAGAGCAGGGACATAGGGACTTAGAGAACAGGGATTGGGACGCGACTTCATGGGTGTGGCAGAGACCAAGACGGGCAGAGCAGAGGGGTGGAACCGGCCGCCGGTGATTGAGACGGATCGCGAGAGCGAACTGCTCGAACTTGCGATGGGGCCGCATCATCCTTCGACGCATGGGGTCTTCAGGATGGACCTGGCGCTCGACGGCGAGCGCGTTGTGAGACTGAAGCCGGTCTTTGGCTACCTGCACCGCAATCACGAAAAACTGGGCGAAGGTCAAAGCTACCTTGCATCCATGCCGTATACGGATCGGCTGGACTATATCTGCTCGCTGACCAACAACTGGGCGTATGCGCTAGCGGTGGAGAAGCTGGTGGGGCAGACGGTGCCGGAACGTGCGGAGTATTTGCGGGTGATTCTTGCGGAGCTGACGCGGGTGCAGAACCATGCATCGGCGATCGGATTCCTGTTGCAGGAAATGGGTGCGAGCGGCACGCCGCTGATGTATGCGTTTCGCGAGCGGGAAAAAATTCTGGACTTATTTGAAGCGCTCACCGGCTCTCGGATGATGTGCAACTATATGCGCTTTGGCGGCTGCCGCGTAGACGCGTCGGAGGCGTGGCTGAATGCGACGCGCAAAGTGGTAGCGGCGCTGCCGGCATTCGTGGATGAGTTTGAAGCATTTCTCCAGACCAATGAAATTCTGATGGCACGCACGCAGGGAACGGGAATTTTGCGGCCGGAACTGGCTGTGAATGCGGGCGTGACGGGGCCGATGCTGCGCGCTTCGGGCGTGAACTACGACATCCGCAGAGTGGATCATTACGGCATCTACGACCGCTTCAAGTTCCGGGTTCCGCTGGGCGATCACGGGGACATATATGACCGCTACATGATTCGCATGTTGGAGATTCGCGAATCGCTGGGAATTCTGGAGCAGGCGTTGAAGGAGATTCCGGGGGGCCCAGTGATGGATCAGAAGGCGAAGATTCGCGGTTTCAGACCGAAAGCCGGTGAGGCGTATGGGCGGATTGAAGCGCCGAAGGGCGAACTGGGATTTTATCTGATCAGCGATGGAAGTCCGAACCCTTATCGCTACCGCGTGCGGCCACCGAGCTTGATCAATCTGACGGTGCTGGAAGATATGTGCCTGGGGCAGAACGTCGCGGATGTGGTGCTGATTTTTGGAAGCGTGGATATTGTGCTGGGTGAAGTGGACAGATAGCAAAAAGTGGACAGTGAACAGTGCACAGTGATCAGAAGAAACCTGCGGACCATGCAGAATTGAGAATTAATGCAAGAGTGGAAATCTAAGATCATGCGAACCGTCCACAGTGCACCGAACACTATCGAGGAGTAGCAATTGCTGGGTGAAGGAATTCTGAAGGGGCTGGCGGAGACGGCGAGGAATTTTGTCGGGAGCTATGTCTCAAAAGATCGGCTGACGACTGTGCAGTACCCGGAGGAGCGGGCACCTGCGATCGAAGCGTCGCGTGTATTTCCGTTCCTTGTGTATGACGGCGCGGACTGGGAGGCAGGGCTGCGATGCGTGGCTTGCCAGATCTGCGAGAAAGAGTGCCCGCCAAAGTGTATCTACATCGAAAAGAGCAAGGATAAGAAGCCGGATTATGTGGGGAAGCCGCAGATTTATCCGGCCAAGTTCGACATCGATATTTCGGTGTGCATGAGCTGCCAGATTTGCGTGGAGGTCTGTCCGTTTGAAGCGATCAAGATGGACACGGATTTCGAACTGAGCACCGACGATCGCTTTGGTGGACTCCTGCTCGATCGCAAGGAGCTTGCGAAATCGAACGAGTACTACCACAAGATTCATCCCACCGAGGCGGCAGAGGTGGATGCGCGGCTCGCCGAGGAGAAGGCGAAGGCTGAGGCGAAGGCCAAGGCAGCTGCCGATGCTGCTGCGGCGAAGGCGGCTGTGGCAGCAACCGCAGCTGCGGCGGGAACGACGTCGGGCAATCCGCCTGCGGTGCCTGCGCCGAAGCCGATTGAAGGAGAGCCGAAAGCATGATCGACAGGCTCGACCAGATCTTCGTTTGGCTGCTGCACTGGATCCTCGGATACCTGCCTGGCGGATGGCAGGCTCCGGTCGGCGTGATTCTGAGCGCGGCGTGCATTGTCTGCCTGTATCCTGCGTTGTTTGCGCTGGCGGTGTTGATGGAGCGCAAAGGACTGGGACGCATGCAGAACCGTTACGGTCCAAATCGTGTGGGTCCGTTTGGGATTCTGCAGCCGGTTGCGGACGGTATCAAGTCGCTGACCAAGGAAGACATTGTGCCGCTGAATGCGGACGCGCTGGTTCATTTCATGGCGCCGGTGGTGCTGGTGGTCGCGGTCTTCATGATGTTTGCGGTGATGCCCATGGGCCGCAACATGGTGCTGGTGAACCTGGATTCAAGCCTGCTGTTCTTCTTTGCGATGGGCGCGACGACGGAGCTGTCCGTGTTCATGGCCGGCTGGTCGAGTCGCAACAAGTATTCGCTGTTGGGTGCTATGCGCGCCGTGGCGCAAATGATCAGCTACGAGGTGCCGCTGCTGCTGTCGGGCGTGGTGATCGTGATGATGACGGGGTCGCTCTCGCTGGTGAAGATGGTGGAGGCGCAGGACCATTTCACGGGCGTCTTTCCGCATTGGTTCGTTTTTACACCTTGGGGATTGGCGGGGTTTGTAATCTTCGCGATCGCGTCGACCGCCGAGACGAATCGTTCGCCATTCGATTTGCCTGAAGGCGAGTCGGAACTGGTGGCTGGGTATTTCACGGAGTATTCGGGCTTCAAGTTTGCGTTGTTTTTCCTGGGTGAATACGTCGAGATGTTTGCCGTGGCTGGACTGGGCACGACGCTTTTTCTTGGGGGATGGTCGGCGCCGTTGTCGTTCCTGGGCTGGGTGCCGTCGTGGATTTGGTTCTTTGGAAAAGTCGAGATATGGATTTGCGTGTTCATCTGGCTGCGGGGAACGCTGCCGCGGCTCAGGCAGGATCAGCTGATGAATTTTGCGTGGAAGTTTGTGCTGCCGATGTGCCTGCTGAATTTGTTTGTCGCGGCTCTGTGGCGGTTTATGGGTGAGGGTTGGCTGCGGTGGGTGGTTTGTTCGGCGCTGCTAGTGCTGGCTTACGTGGTGATGGGGAACGCGGAGATGCGAAGGAAGCACTTCGGGCCGAGGACGTATCGGTATGCGGAGTAAGACGAGTTCGTGCTTTCCCACCCATGACGCGATGAGACTGCATCATGGATGGGGCACCCGGCTTCTCGCTGGATCGAAGAGTGGGTTCGGAAAAATCGAGGAAGTTCGCGTGAGTCTGCGGGAAAGGAGCGGCTGGCTGTGGGAGTGGTCTTCTATCTGATATCGGCGCTGGCCGTGGGCGGAGCGCTGGCAACGGTGCTGCTGAAGAACCTGGTGCATTGCGCACTGGCGCTCACGGTGTCGTTTCTTGGGATTGCGTTCCTCTTTCTGCGGCTCGACGCGGAGTTCGTGGGGTTTGCACAGATTCTTGTTTATGTGGGCGCGGTTGCAATTCTAGTGGTGTTTGCGATTTTGCTGACGCGCGCGGCGGAACTGCCGAAGGTTGGCGTCTTCTCCAAGACGTGGCTGGCCGGACTAGCGATTGCAGCGGGCGTGTTTGCCATGCTGGCGTGGGCAGTGCTGCGAGTGGAGCCGTGGCTCCCGAATGAAACTGCCGTACCGCAGGTAACGGTGAACGAAATTGGGCAGGCGCTGATGGGACAGTACGTGTTGCCGTTGGAGATTGTGGCGGCACTGCTGACAGCGGCGCTGCTGGGTGCGGTGATTGTGGCCATGCATGAAAAAGTGAGGACGAAGTAATGGCGACGCCGTTGACCGGATATTTGGTGGTGGCTGCGCTGATCTTCGCGATAGGCCTGGCGGGCGCTCTGACACGGCGAAACGCAATTCTGGTGCTGATCGGGATTGAACTGATGCTGAATGCGGCGAATTTGAATTTGATCGCGTTCTGGCGGTATGGGCCGCACCCGGAGATGCTGACGGGAATGATGTTCGCGATTTTTTCGATTGCGGTGGCGGCGGCTGAGGCTGCGGTGGGACTGGGACTGGTGATTTCGATCTATCGCCATGTGAAGACAACCGACCTGGATCAGATGAACGGGATGAAAGGATGACGGAGTGATGCAAGAAGGATTGGCGTTCACTCCGCAGCTGGGAGCGAGTGGAGTCGCGCAGTGGCTGTGGCTGGTACCGGCAGTGCCGATGCTGGCCGCGGGCGTGATTGCGCTGCTGAAACAGCCGATGAAAAAACTTTCGTCGGGGCTCGCGATTGGGTCGCTTGGGTTTTCGCTGCTGGTAGCGCTGGCTGCGTTTGGACACGTGCTGAGCGGGTGGTCGCATGGATATGCCGTGCGTGAAGTGGCGAACCTCAGCTGGATCCAGGTGGGCACGACACCGGTGGAACTTGGGTGGGTGCTCGATCCGCTTGCAGCAGTGATGCTGGTGATGGTCACGTTTGTGGGGCTGCTGATCTTCATCTACTCGACCGGCTACATGGAGCACGACGAGAATTACACGCGCTTCTTCTGCTTCCTCAGCTTGTTTGCAGGGGCGATGCTGGGCGTAGTGATTGCGAACAGCATTCTGCTGCTTTTCATGTGCTGGGAACTGGTGGGGCTCACGTCATACCTGCTGATCGGGTTCTGGTATCAGAAACCTTCGGCGGCAGCGGCGGCGAAGAAGGCGTTTCTAACGACGCGCGTGGGTGATGTGTTTTTTTTGCTCGGCATTGTGTGGTTGTTTGCGCAAACCGGAACGCTGCTGTTCTATAACCATGGCGCGGGGTCGATGGAGCCGCTGGCGCTGGGTGGATTGCTGGTTCATCACGCGGCTTGGGGACTGACCGCGGCAAGCGCGATTGGGCTGCTGATGTTTGCGGGGGCAGTGGGGAAGAGCGGACAACTTCCGCTGCATGTGTGGCTGCCGGATGCGATGGAAGGTCCGACGCCGGTATCTGCGCTGATTCACGCGGCGACGATGGTGGCGGCGGGCGTTTACCTGGTGGCTCGTGTGTATCCGCTTATGAGTGCAGGCGCCGTGGTGCGGCAGTTTGTTACCGCGAGCGGAAGCACGCCGGCGCTTACGGTAGTGACGTGGGTGGGTGCGTCTACGGCGGTGTTTGCGGCGCTGGTTGCCGTGGCGCAGAACGACATCAAGCGCATCCTGGCTTATTCGACGGTGTCGCAGCTCGGATACATGATGGTGGGACTAGGCGTGGGCGGCGTGGCGGTGGGCATGTTCCACCTGATCACGCATGCGTTCTTCAAGGCGCTGCTTTTCATGGGCGCGGGATCGGTGATTCATGGAGCGCATGAGGAGCAGGACATTCGCAAGATGGGCGGCCTGAAGCCCGCAATGCAGCTGACGTTTTGGACGTATGCAATCGGCACGCTGGCGTTGTGCGGATTTCCGCTGTTTTTTTCAGGCTTCTGGAGCAAGGACGGAATTCTTGAAGCGGCGCAGCATTGGAGCGTGGCGAAGGCGCCGTTTTACATGCTGGTGTTTGGCGCGCTACTGACGGCGTTTTACATGACGCGGCAGGTGAGCTACGTGTTCTTTGGAACGTGCCGCGGACATGGGCAACCGCATGAGAGTCCGCGGGTGATGACGATGCCGCTCGCGATTCTGGCGTTTTTTGCGGTGACGCTGGGAGTGATTGGTACGCCCGCATGGCCGTGGTTCAAGGGGTTTCTCAACGGGAACGCGACCACGTTTGGTTGGGCAGGGTTCGATGAACCAGGGCTAGGGACGTTGATGCTGACGTCTTCGCTGGTGGTGATTGCTGGGCTCTTGCTGGGATGGTGGATTTACGGCGCGAAGTCACCGGCCGCTGAGGAGCCGGATGCGCTGGAGAAGGCTATGCCGCCGGTGTGGGCAGTGCTGCGCGACAAGTTTTATATCGATGAGTTGTATGGCGCTACGGTGATTGCGTTTTATGCGTGGTGGGCGAAGGTGGCGGACTGGATCGATCGCGATATCTGGGGAGATATGGTTTCAAGCATTACCTTCCTGTTCACGCGATGGGCTCGGCTCAATCGGTTCCTCGACGCCAACATCGTTGACGGTGCCTTTGACAAGGGCTGCGAAGAGATTGCTACAGGCGGCGGGCTGCTGGCACGCGTGCAGAGCGGGCGCGCGCAGATGTATCTTCGGTTGCTGGCGCTCGCGGTCGTGGTGCTTGCCGCGATTCTGATCTGGAGCGGCCGGCCATGAACGGAATTCCCTGGCTCACGATCATCACGGTGCTGCCGGTCATCGGTGCGGCTATTGCTCTTTTTTCAGGCAAGCATGCGCGCGGAGTTGCGCAGGTGACGGGCGCTCTGGCGTTGGTCCTGTCGCTGGCAATCTGGTTGCGGCTGCCCGGGGATGGATCGATCGGGCTGCAGGAACTGCACACGAACTGGGTGCCTTCGCTGGGGATTCAGTATCACCTTGGCGTTGATGGCCTGGGAGCGCTGATGCTGGTGCTGTCGGCGCTGGTGACACTGATGAGCGTGGATGCGGCACATCGAGTGCATCACGAGCCTGGATTGTTCTTCGCGCTGGTGCTGCTGCTGGAGGCGGGACTTTTCGGGTCGTTTACGGCGCTGAATTTCTTCCACTGGTTTTTGTTCTGGGAATTGAGCCTGATACCGGCGTTCTTTTTGATCAAGCTGTGGGGCGGTCCGAAGCGAGGGCCGGCGGCGACGCAGTTCTTTGTGTACACGATGGCGGGGAGTGTGGCGTTGCTGCTGAGTTTCCTCGCGGTTTTCTATTCGACCGGTTCGATGGAGTTTGGGCAGTTGGCGGCCATGGCGGCTGACGGAACGCTGGCCCAACAAGTAACTGCGCAGCTGGGATCGGTTGCGGGGAGCCACGTGATGATGTGGCTGGCTGTTGGGGTGCTGGCGGGGTTTGCAGTGAAGGTGCCAATGGCGCCGTTCCACACGTGGCTGCCGGCAGCGTACGCGGAGGCTCCCTCGCCGGTGACGATGCTGCTGACGGGCGCTATGTCGAAGATGGGCGTGTATGGTTTGCTGCGGATTGCGCTGCCGCTCTTCGGAGCGCAGATCGCACAGATCCGGACGCCGCTTCTGGTGCTGGCCGTGATCACTGTCGTGATGGGTGCATGGGCCGCGGCGGCGCAGAAGGATCTGAAGCGAGTGCTCGCATACTCGTCTGTGAATCACCTGGGGTATTGTTTGCTGGGAATATTTGCGATAGCGGTTCCGGGCGGGGCGAATGTTGCAGTGGGCACGAGCCAGGCGATGGCGCTGAATGGCGTGATTCTGCAGATGTTCAATCACGGGCTGACGGCGGCGGCGCTGTTCTGGTTTATTGCGATGATTCAGTTCCGTAGCGGTGGGCTTCGCGGGATCGAAGACTTTGGCGGATTGCGGAAGCCGGCGCCAGTGTTTGCGGGGCTGATGGGGATTGCATTGTTCTCGTCGCTTGGGCTGCCAGGGCTGAATGGATTTGTCGGCGAGTTTCTGATTTTCCGCGGAGTGTTTCCGTTGTCGTGGGTGGCAGCAACAGTTTCGGTGCTTGGATTGCTGGTGACCGCGGCGGTGATTTTGACGGTGATCCAGAAAGTGTTTACTGGGCCTGTGCCGGAACGGTGGGCAAGTTTTCCTGATCTGCATGCCGGGGAGCGGCTCGGAATGGCACCGGTAATTGGATTGATGTTTTTGTTGGGCGTGGTGCCGCAGTTGATCGTGGGACATGTGAATCCAACGGTCGAGTATCTGCTGGCGCATTGGAGATTTTGATCATGGTTAGGGTGCGGAAATTGACGCAGGGACTAAAGCGCGGCTTTCTTTGTTTGGACTTTTCGGCACGACTAAAGTCGTGCCCTGATACAAGACAAAAGCAGATCCTTCGCGTCGCTTACCCCAACACTGTTGGGGCCCCAAGCTGCTCCGCTCAGGATGACACGAGCGTCGGTAATGCAGAGATGACACGCGACCCACTAAGTGGGCTCCCCGAGCCGTGCCGTTTTAACGCTGCGATTTTTAGGATGAGCTGAATGTTGGCTTGGACGATTTACATCTCGTTTGCCGGTGCGCTGGTGCTGGCGCTGCTGCCCAAGGGGAGTGCAGCGTTGGCGCGATGGATTGCGCTTGCAGTGGCGGTAACGGGATTTGCGATTGCGATTGCCGGGTTTGCGGCGGGTGCTGGGCAAGGGCGCGTAGTGCTGGTCGATGTGCCGTGGGTGGCGTCGATGGGCATTCGTTTCACATTAGCAGCGGACGGGATCAGTCGCGTGCTGGCGCTGCTGACAGGGTTGGCTGCGGTGGCGGGCGTTCTGTTCAGCTGGAATATCGAAGTGCGGACGAATGAGTTCTTCGCCTTCTTTCTGGCACTGATCGGCGGCGTGTATGGCGTGTTTCTTAGCTTCGATCTTTTCCTGCTGTTTGTGTTTTACGAGATCGCCATTGTGCCAAAGTATTTTTTGATTGCGATCTGGGGATCGACGCGGCGCGAGTATGCCGCGATGAAGCTGGCGCTCTATTCGTTTGTTGGATCGGCGATGGTGCTGATCGGATTGCTGGCGGCGTACGCGATTTCGGGGAGTCATTCTACGGGACTGGTTTTTCTGGCAAATGCGAATTTGCCGGTGAACTCCCAGATGTGGCTGTTTCCGCTGGTGTTTGTCGGGTTCGGAATCCTGGCTGGCTTGTGGCCTTTCCACACATGGGCTCCGACGGGCCACGTGGCAGCGCCGACTGCGGCATCGATGTTGCTGGCGGGCGTGGTGATGAAGCTGGGCGCATACGGATGCTTGCGCGTGGCGATTGGATTGTTTCCGCATGGGATGGATCCGTGGGGATGGTCGTTTGAGGGGATTGGGTCGTGGCGCGATGTGTTCGCGATCCTAGCAGTGATTGGGATCGTGTATGGAGCGCTGGTGGCGCTGGCGCAGACGGACTTCAAGTTTGTCATCGGCTACTCCAGCGTGAGCCACATGGGATTTGTGCTGCTGGGGCTGGTGACGCTGAAGCAGATCGGCGTGACAGGCGCGGTGCTGCAGATGTTCTCGCACGGGGTGATTGCCGGGTTACTGTTTGCGATTGTGGGGCGCATTGTGTACGAGCGCACGCACACGCGCCAGCTGGCGGAACTTGAGAAGATGCATCTCGGCAAGCGAATGCCGTTTGCGGCGTGGGCGTTTGTGATTGCTGGCATGGCGTCAATGGGGCTGCCGGGATTTTCAGGATTCGTAGCTGAGCTGCAGGTGCTGGTGGGCGCGTGGATTGCGAAGCCGTGGTGGACAGCTGCGGCCGGTGTCGGGATCGTGGTGGGCGTTGCGTATACTTGGCGCGCACTGCAGAAGGCATTCTTCAGCGACAGGCTGCCGACTCCGGAAGAACATCCTAAGGAAGGCTGGCCGAAGTTTGAGCCGATCACGTGGCCGGAGATTGCGGGGACGGCGCTGCTGATGGCAGCTACGCTGATCGTCGGCGTGTATCCACGGGTGCTGCTGGATTCGATTGAGCCTGCGGTGAAGGCGCTGCTTGCGGGAGGGATGCAATGAACTACGCAGATCTCTTTCGCGTGATGCTGCCGGAGACGGCGCTGGAAGTTGCTTCGTTGCTGGTGTTGTTCGTCGATCTCGCCTTTCTGCGGAAGGCGGCGTTGCAGACGCGCGTGATGTCGGCGGTTCTGCTGGGCGTGATTGGATGCGGCGCGGCGTTGATCGCGATGCCGTTCCAGGCGTTCGGTGGACTGACGTATCCGAGCAGCGTGGATGTGGTGCTTAGCGCGGGCGGATACACAGCGATTGCGCAGACAGGGATCCTGGTACTGACGGTTCTGACTCTTTTCCTTCTGGTCGACTCGGATTTCACACAGCATGTGGGCGAGTATGTTGCCGTAGTGCTGATGGCGGCAACGGGCGGGATGCTGATTTCAGCGGCGCAGGACCTTATCGTCATCTTTGTGGGGCTCGAGTTGCTGAGCCTGGGCCTGTACATTCTGACGGCGTTTGCGAAGAAGTCGGGCAAGAGCGCCGAGGGGGCCATCAAGTATTACCTCTTCGGCGGAATGTCGGCGGCGTTTCTGCTTTTTGGGTTCAGCTATCTGTATGGGCTTTCGGGGTCGACGAATCTTCATCGGATGCTTTTGAGCCTGTATCAGCCACACGCGATCGAGATGGCACCGTTGCTGTACGTGGCGCTGGTGATGGTTGCGGCGGGGCTGGGATTCAAGGTGGCGGCGGTGCCGTTCCACTTGTGGGCGCCGGATACATATGAAGGAGCACCTGCTCCTGGGGCAGCGTTTATCGCATCGGTCTCGAAGGTTGCGAGTTTTGCACTGCTGATCGGGATCAGCACAGCAGCCTGGCACGTATTTGATGGACTGCACAGTCATGTTTCTATTTCAGCGGGATTTCATACGCAGCAAGCGCCGGTTTATCACGACTTCCGAACAGCGTGGACGCAGATCCTGATCGTGCTGTCGCTCGCGTCGATGGTACTGGGAAACTTTGCGGCGCTGGCGCAGACGAGCGTGCGGCGGTTGCTGGCGTATTCGGCGATTGCGCATGCTGGATACATTCTGCTGGGGCTGGCGTTCTTCTCGTATTCATCGCAGAGCGCGCAGGCGATTTTGTACTACATCCTTACCTATGGGCTGACGACGATTGGGGCGTTCGGCGCGGCGGCGGTGGTGGAGCGCGCGGGCGGAAGCGACCGGATGGATGCCTTCCTGGGGTTGGCGAGGCGCAACCGATTGCTTGCAGCGGTGATGATGGTGCTGTTTTTGTCGCTGGCCGGGATTCCGCCGCTGGTGGGGTTCTGGGCGAAGTTCAATTTGTTCGCAGCGGTATTGAAGGTTTATCCAACTGGTCTCGGCCTGGGGTTGGTGATGCTGGCGGTGGCGATGAGCGCGGTTTCGCTCTACTACTACCTGCAGGTTCTGAAGCGGGTGTTTGTAATGCCGGCGGTGGAAGAGACGCCGTTGCACGCGAACCCGGTGACGATGGGAGTACTGGCGATGATTGCGTTGCTGGTGGTGATCCTAGGGTGCCTACCAGGATTGCTTCAGACTTGGATGGCCAGCTTCTACGCCAGTATGTAAGGCGTCAATTATGACGACTATTGTAAACATATTCTAATCAATAGTTTGAATGAATTTTTTCGAGTAAAGCTTAACGTCATGCGGTGGGTCGTCTTTTCCTTTTGTGTATTCGACCTGTGCGCGGGGGCGAATGTTTTTCCGCGATATGCACAGAACTGCATGCGACCTGCGCGTCTCCTAGCCCGTCTTCTTGAATCAAGGAGAGACTATGTTCAACGGTAAGGTCTTTGCGGTTTCGCGTTCGGCGGCGATGAAGGCGTTTGCTTTGTCGCTTTTGGCGACTGCTGTGGTCAGTTGGGCTCCGGTAGCACCGGCACAGGTTTCCGTGAACATTGGGGTGGCGCCTGTGTGCCCTTACGGATACTTTGACTATGCGCCCTACGACTGCGCTCCGTATGGGTACTACGGACCGGATTGGTTTGTGGGCGGAGTATTTCTCGGCGCCGGTCCCTGGTTCCACGGGCCTCGTGGATTCTTTGGACACGTCGACAATCGCTATGACCCTCACCACGGTTACCACGGACCTATGCCTGAACGCGGAGCCGAGCAGTTCAACCACTTCCACGGGAATGAGGCGCGGGATGGACGGGGTCATGAAGGACAGGCTCCGCACGGCCCGGAGAGAGAGCATGCGTTGCCGGGGTATCACGGTGGCGGCGGGCATCCTGGCGGACACCACTAAAACGGGAGTGGGTTGAGGTTCCCACTCATGCGAAGTCTTTTCTGCGCATGAGTGGGGTACTTGGCATGCACTGAGAGAGTGGTGGGATCCCACCCTATTTCGTGCTGCTCTGAAGAGAAAGCAAACGGCAGATCCTTCGCTCCGCTTACCCCACTTTGCGGGGCCCCAAGCTGCTCCGCTCAGCGACTGTCTGGATTGTCAAGGGCGGGTTGATGGAAAAGCGGAAAACGATGGTGCTGTTTTCCTCTTTCCCACAACCCCGACTACGGCTGCTGACTGGCGGACCAGCTCAGTTCGAAGTGTTGGTTCTGTTGGCGAACATCGCGGGCTTTGGCGTTGAGGCGGACGAGCAACTTGTGGGCCACGGCGATACGAACGACTTTGGGTGGCTTGCCGGCGGCGCGCAGGCGCTGCTGGAAGGCGAGGAAGTCCGGCTCGTAACGAGCGACCACGCTGCCCACCAGGAACAGGATGTCTCGGACGGAGGCGCGGCCTCCTCGCACTGCGCGTTTGCCCTGATGCTTGCCTGAGTCGTTGGCCAGAGCGCCAGTCCTGCAAGTTTGGAGATGGTCTTGTTGGAGAGCGTGCCGATCTCCGGCATCTCCGCCATGATGCGGGCCACGGTGCGATCGGCAACGCCCTTGATGATGCGGAAGGCTTGATTCAGTTCGCGCCATAACGGGTCGGCTTCGATAAGTGCGGCGATGGCTTGTTCCAGTTCCTGGATCTGCTCGGCGAGGAACTTGAGCATCTGGCGGAAGCTCTGCTGTATGGCGGGATTGGTGACCAGACGCTGCTGGTTCAACTGCGCGGTGCGAACCTCGGTGAGCTGGCGCAGACGCGTGACGCGGGCACGCAACTCGAGTTGTGTCGGCGGGGCCAGCGAGAGGGGCTGAGACTTCCGGGTCTGGGCGTACCAGGCGATCATGCCGGCATCGATGGCATCGGTCTTTTCCAGCCAACCCATGCTCTGCGCGAACTGGCGCACGGCCCGCGGGTTGACCACCGCCACCGGCAGGCCGTGTTCCGACAGCTGCGCAAAGGCCCGCTGTTCGTAGCCGCCGGTGGCTTCCATGGCCACCAGTGCCACTTGATGGCTGTCACAGAAGGCAGCCAACTCTGCGATGCCCTCCGGGGTGTTGGCGAAGGTGGCTGCGGCGCCGTCCTGTCCGATGCGCGCGGCCAAAGATGAGGAAGCAATATCCACTCCACAAATAATCCGTGTCACGGTAACCTGCCTTGTATGTTCGAATGAAAATCGTGCGACTGTTCGGTCGTACGTGACTTGGGCAGCGGTCGCCTGTGCTGAGCGACGGTCGTTGAGACCGCAGGATGAACGGGAGCC
The DNA here is from genome assembly GCA_963838295.1 of uncultured Acidobacteriaceae bacterium. GTDB lineage: Bacteria > Acidobacteriota > Terriglobia > Terriglobales > Acidobacteriaceae > Telmatobacter. The sequence continues at coordinate 867,806 of CAWIQS010000010.1, read as the reverse complement.
GTCCGCCCGCGGGGGAGCCGATCACTCGACTCCCCCACTGCAACAGTCTCTCTCAATCCTGCCGCTCATTTAGAGATACAAGGATGACACTTCAAAGGGCGCCGCTCTGGCACGACTAAAGTCGTGCCCTGACACAGGAAACGTTGAGGGCTGTGCAATCCGACCCTATCCACACAAGACGTGGATAGGGTGGGGCACCCAGGGGTGTGGTGGTGCTTACTTAGCCGCGGAGGAAGTCTTTGGCTTTCTGGATCAGGACGTCGCGGCTTATGTCCGAGATGGCGTTGGTGAGGGGGATCTGCTTGGGGCAGGCTTCGACGCAGTTTTGCGCGAATCCACACTCCTGGATGCCGCCATCGCCGGCGAGGGCGCGGAGCCGTTCTTCCGCGAAAACTTTGCCGGTGGGGTGATTGTTGAAGAGCTTGACCTGGGCGATGGTGGCGGCGCCGACGAAGCCAGTCTCTTCGTTGAACTGCGGACAGACTTCCATGCAGCAGGTGCAGGAGATGCAGTTGGAGAGCGGGTAATTGGCCTCCTGCTGCTGGGGGAAGACACGCGGGCCTGAGCCTAAATCGTACGTGCCGTCGACCGGGACCCAGGCTTTGACGCGCATCAGGTTTTCGAAGAGAACGGAGCGGTCGACCTGGAGATCGCGCACGAGAGGAAATTTGGAGAGCGGCTCGATCTTAATGGGCTGTTCGAAGTTCTCGACCAGAGCGGAGCAGGCCATGCGTGCTTTGCCGTTGATGCGCATGGCGCAGGAGCCGCAGATTTCTTCGAGGCAGTTGGAGTCGTAGGTGATGGGCGTGGTGGCTTTGCCCTCGGCCGTCACCGGGTTTGCGGCGATCTCCATCATTGCGGAGATCACGTTCATGCCAGGACGCCACTCTAGCTCGAAGTTTTCCCAGGTGGAGGGCGCGTCAGGGCTGGCCTGGCGCTTGATTTCGAATTTGACGGTTTTGGTTGCCATGGTTCCTCAGGGCTCAGGCCCATTGTCCTCTTGAATGGCGCAACGACTGACGCCATGCTGCAAAACAGAAGCAGATCCTTCGCTCCGCTTACCCCACTTCGTGGGGTCCCGAGCTGCTTCGCTCAGGATGACACTTTCTGTGGTGCGAGTGCTTGTGGCACACAGTAAGTCGTGCCTTTGATAGAAAACGGTTGAGACCTTTGCTTTCCCACGTCTCAAAATCGAGACATGGGGCACCCAATTTCCTGCTGGTACAAACTAAAAGCAACCGCAGATCCTTCGACTTCGCTCTGGATGACATTTGGTGCTTGATGGAGGCTGGACCGAGGGGCCTGAAGGCCCCTGCTCCCTCCGGTTCAAAACATGTAGAACGGCGGTCATTTGGCGGCGTCGTAACGACGGGGACGCGGTTTGATGTATTGAATGTCCACGTCTTCGAATTCGAGGCGCGGGCCTTCGGGTGAGCCGGTGAAGCTGGCTTTGGTGGTTTTCAAAAACTTTTCGTCGTTGCGGTCAGGGAAATCCGGCTTGTAGTGCGCACCGCGGGATTCGTCGCGAACGATCGCGCCCTGCACGACGCAGCGTGAAAGCTCGAGCATGTTGTAGAGCTGTCGGGCGAAGGCGAAGCTGGTGTTGGCCCACTGGCTCTTGTCGCTGAGGTTTACATTCTGGAATCGATCGAGAAGCTCGACTATTTTTTCGTCGGCTTGCTTGAGGCCCTTGTTGTAACGGATGACGGTGGCATGCTCGGTCATGGTGACGCCGAGCTCGCGCCAGAGCTTGAAGGGGTTCTCGGTGCCGACGTTGGAGATGAGTTGCTTGTTCATCTCAGCCTGGCGGGCTAGTTCAGCTGCGGCTCCGCCATCTCCCTCGACGGCTGGCAGATTCTTTGCGTAATTGAGGGCGTTGGGCCCGGAAATAAATCCGCCGAAGATGCAGCTGACGAGTGAATTGGCACCGAGGCGATTGGCGCCGTGGTATTGGTATTCGCACTCGCCCGCGGCAAAGAGGCCCGGGATGTTGGTCATCTGGTTGAAGTCGACCCAGAGGCCGCCCATGGTGTAGTGCATGCCGGGGAAGATCTTCATAGGAACTTCGCGGGGATCGTCGCCGACGAACTTCTCGTAGATTTCGAGGATGCCTTCGAGCTTGCGATTCAGGGTTTCGCGGTCGATGTGGGTGAGGTCGAGGTAGACCATGGGCTGGCCATCAATGCCGAGGCCGTGCTCGTAGACGATTTTGTGGATGGCGCGCGTGGCGACGTCGCGTGGGACGAGGTTTCCGTATTTCGGATACCACTCTTCGAGGAAGTAGAAGCGGTCGGACTCGGGTATCTGCTTGATGGGGCGCTTGTCGCCAGGGGTGCGCGGAACCCAGACGCGTCCGCCTTCGCCACGGGCTGACTCAGACATGAGGCGGAGTTTGTCTTCGCCGGGAATGGACGTGGGGTGGACCTGGATGAATTCGCCGTTGGCGTAGAAGGCGCCCTGCTGGAAGACGGCGGATTGGGCGGAGCCGGTGCAGACGACGGAGTTGGTGCTCTTGCCGAAGAGGGCGCCAACGCCACCGGTGGCGAGGATGACTGCATCGGCGGGAAAGGCGCGAAGTTCCATGGTGCGGAGATTCATCGCGGTGATGCCGCGGCATACGCCCTTGGAGTCGAGGATGGACGAAAGAAATTCCCAGCCTTCGTATTTTTTGACTTTGCCTTCCGATTCGTAGCGGCGCACCTGCTCGTCGAGCGCGTAGAGAAGTTGCTGGCCTGTCGTTGCTCCGGCGAAGGCGGTGCGGTGGTAGAGAGTGCCACCGAAGCGGCGGAAGTCGAGAAGGCCTTCGGGCGTGCGATTGAAAGGGACGCCCATGCGATCGAGGAGATCGATGATGGCGGGTGCGGCCTCGCACATGGCCTTGACGGGCGTCTGGTTGGCGAGGAAGTCACCGCCATAGATGGTGTCGTCGAAGTGCTTGTCGGTGGTGTCGCCTTCGCCCTTGAGATTTTTGGCGGCGTTGATGCCGCCTTGAGCGCAGACCGAGTGGGAGCGCTTGACGGGAACGATGGAGAAGAGGTCAACGTTTCCGCCAGCTTCTGCGATTTTGATGACTGCTGCGAGCCCGGCCAAGCCTCCGCCAACCACGATGATTTTGGGTGCTGCCATTCGCTTTCGAGTCCTTTCAACGTGCCTGCAAAGTGAGCAGGAGAAAACTTTTGCTAGACCTGCGCTGGTTCATGCGCTGGTTGAATGGTGTGACGCGGAATCGGCGGAGCGTACTGGAAGGGTGCGGCGATGCGATTCCATGTGTTGATGACGGCAACGGCAGCGCTGAGCCATGCCAGTTCGCTGGGAGTGAAGTGCGCGGAGACTGCAGCGTAGTCTTCGTCGGACACGTGATGTTCGGAAAGGCGCGTGAGAAGCTCGGTCCACGCGAGGGCGGCCTTTTCGCGATCGGAGAAGATGCCGGCTTCGCGCCAGACGGCGACGAGATCAAGCTTGGGGGCTGCAATGCCTATGTGGCGCGCTTCATTGAGGTGCAACTGGGTGCAGAACGCGCAGCCATTGATTTGCGAGGCGCGGATCTTTACGAGTTGTTGCAGTTCGGGATCGAGAGGTGAATTGGCGACGGTCTGGCTAAGCGCGACGATGGCGTTATGGGCTGCGCCTGCGTGGGTTTGAAACTCCTTGCTGGTGATGCGCGGATTGGGAGTTGATGGGTCCGGCATTTTTGTACCTCAGGGGCTAAAAGCCCATTGCAATTTGATCGAGCAATTCGGCAAAACTAAAGTCGTGCCCTGATACAAGCTAAAAGCAGATCCTCCGCTCCGCTTACCCTATTTCGTGGGGCCCCAAGCTGCTCCGCTCAGGATGACACTTCAAACTGGTGCATCTTTCGGCACGACCAAGGTCGTGGCCTGATACAAACTTAAAAGCAACCGCAGATCCTTCGCTCCGCTCAGGATGACACGGCATGGGTGATTGACGCGGTATTCGTAAATGACACGGTATGGGTGAGCGCCTGGAGGGCCGCTACCGGCACGATGTCGGGAGTGTTCTGGTATTTGGGGCTGATGAAGGCCCAGATGCTGGCGAGTCCCATGACGAGCAGGAGCACGCCGAAGGCTGCACAGGCATAGCCGAAGCGTTTGCGGGCGATTTCGCCGGGAGTGATGCCCCACTTGGCCGCGAAGAGCCAGATGCCATAAGCGAAGTGCCAGCAGATGGCGATCATGGCGATTACATAAACAGCTAGCATGAACGGATTGGCGAGTTCGTGCTGGACTTTTGCGAAAGAAGCACCGGGGTTCTCAGGGAGGCTGATGCCCATGAAGCGCTGACGGAGAACATGCTGGCCGATGTAGAGGATGGCGATGAGACCGGTCCAGCGCTGCGCGACGTACATCCAATTGCCGGCCCAGGGGTAGTAGACGACATTGGATTTGCCGCGGAACCAGATGTAGAGGCCGTAGAGCCCGTGATAGAGGATGGGCAGGAAGATGAAGACCCATTCGAGGACGCGAACGAGCGGCAGGGAGTTGAGGAATTTAACTTGCTGTCCGTAGGCGATAGGGCCTTTGAGCGCTTCGAAATTGGAGAGCAGGTGCTCGAGGAAGAAGGCTCCGATGGGGATGATGCCGAGGAGCGAATGGAGCTTGCGCCAGATAAAGGAGGTTCCCTGACCGGCACGAAGCGGCTGCACGCCGGCGTGAAGCTTGGGCGTAGCAGGATTTTGGGCGGTTGCCATTGAGATGTGGCTCCTAAGTGCTTCGGCGGTCCTGATTCCGGAGCGGTGAGGTATCAGATTGAGGGACGGCGTATATAGCGCAGTTACAACTGCATTATTCGTAACGCAGATAGCTATCGTCAAGCGCAGCGGGCGCGAAGTATTCGAGATATGAAATAGCGCGTGGGATGTTGCGAAGCAGATCAGGTGAACCACACGTGTCCTGTCTCTGAAGTCAGTTGTAAAACTCAGGAAAGACAAAAGCGGATTCTTCGACTCACCACCCCCGAACCTGCCCCACAGAGCTATCGCTCTGCAGGGCCCCTGGTACGTTCGGGTCCCCGTTCGCTCAGAATGACAGCCTATTTTCGTTATGAACTTTGGAGACAGGCTGGCTAGAAGGTTGTGGAGAGGCGGAGAAAGGCACTGCGGGGAGGACCGATGGCGTTTCCGGAAAAGAGGCCGCCGAAATCGAGGACATCGAGGGTGTTGTTGAGATTTTCGCCGTCGGCCTGGAGGGTGGTGGTGAATCGCTCGGAACGGTGGAGGGTTGCGCCAACCGATGCGTTGAGGAGCAACGCGGGAAGGATGCGTCCGCGATCGAAGTTGAGACGTGCGAGGACCTGCGGGCCGTACTGGACTAGCACAGCGCCGGGGTCGCCCTCGAATTCGAATGGCAGACCAGAGTCGAACTCGGCTCCGCCGGCAATCCAGAGACGCGGATTGATCTGGTAGCGCATGCGACCGCGAAACGTGTTGCGTTGGTCCTGCGAATTGGGAATGTGGCCGGAGAGTGCGGCCGCAGCTGCGGAGGCGTCAGATCCGAGGAAGAGTCCGCCGGTGACAGGGAGCCAGACGTTACCTACTTCGTAGGAGTAGCTTGCGAAGCCATTGAAGCCGTGCCACCCGGGCAGTTCAAGTTTGCCTTCGAAACCGTAGATGATGGCTTTGCGAAATGCGATGGGGAACGCGATGGTGGTGTTTTGCAGCTGGTTGTCGTCGGCAAAGTTGGAGAGGAAGCGGCGAAAGTAGTTGGCGTCGAAGCGGAGCTGGTGGGCCGCTTCTTTACTGACGCCGAGTTCGTAGTAGTCGCCGGTAGACGGATTGACAGGCAGGCGAAGGAAATTGCCGGGATCGATGGTATCGACCTGAGAGGAACTGGAGAGCAGGATGTTGTCGGTAGCGGGGGTCTGAAAGACACGGTCGTATGAAGCGTGCATGACGAGTTGCGCGGCTGGGATGTAGTGGGAGAGCGCGACCCGAGGTTCAAGGGCCTGGCGATTGACCAGGAGCTGATAGTGATCCCAGCGAAGGCCGGCGGCGATGGTGGAGTTCCGGAAGCGGATGGAGTCCTGAAGGAATGCGGATTGCTCGAGGTCGGGTCGGGTTCCAGTGAACGCGAAGGAGGCGGCGGTTCCGGGGTCGAATTGCGTCGGGTCGGTTACAGCGTAGTTCAGAGCTTCGCGAAGGAAGGCATTTTCGGAATCGACTCCAGCTTTCCACTCGTGCCGGTTGCGATCGAGGGTGGCGATGAAGCTGAAGTAAGCCTCGCGGAGGTTATCGCGCTGGAAGATTGCGATGGGAGTGGAGTTCGCATTGGAGTTGAAACTGGTGGTCTTGTCGCGGAGCATTGCATGCGCGTCGGTGCCCGTGCGGTCGGAGAGGTTGTGCTGCCAGGAGGCGATGCCCATGGTCTCGGCGTTGCCGGCTGTCTGGCGCTGTCCAACGGACTGCTGGATGAACTCGTTGGGGATGTCGTAGCGCGAGAACTCGCGGCGAAGGCTAAGTGTGGCCTTATCGTTCAGGGTTTGATTGCGCTCGTAGTTGAGGGCAAAGTCGCCGAGTGTGCCGGTGTTGGAATAATTCTGGGGAACGACCGGATTGAGGTAGTGATCAGTGCGGCTGCCGGAAGCCGACGCGCCGAAGAAGTTCTTGCCAAGTGAGTATTGCGCCTGGGCGGCACCGCCGGCCGATGCGAAACTGCCACCGTCAAGCAGCAACTGACCGTGCAGGCCCGGTTGGGCAGTTTGCGTGGTATCGACTTCGATGACACCGCCCAATTTGCGGCCGTACTGGGCTGGGATTCCGGCGGTGTAGATGTTGAGCGACTGGACTTCATCGGTGTCGATTTCAGGTCCGAAGCCGGGGGAACGGTTGTCAGTGAGAGGGACGCCGTCGATCACGAATTGAGTCTGATATTCCGACCCGCGGGGATGCAGGACCGCGCTTCCCTCATAAAGCCAGCCGGGCTGGGAATCGACGAGGTCTTGCAAGGAGCGGCCGGGGACGGAGCCGAGGCGAGTTTGAATCTGCTCCGTGCCAAGCATGTTGACTGAGCCGGGCTGGTCGATGGCGAGGAGGGTATCGGGCGTGTGGACCGTTACGGATTCTGTGATGGGAGAGAGTGTGAGTTGAAGGGCGAGCCTGGTGGGAGCCGTGGAGCGGATTTCAACGGACTGGGAGACGGCTGCGAAACCGGGGCACTGAATGTCGATGTGATACCTGCCAAAGGGCAGATGAGTGATGGCAAGGGTGCCATCGTTATGGGTGGACAGAGTCTTCGAGAGTGCATTTTCACGGCTGATGAGTTGAAGCGCCGTCTCGATGGGATGGCCGGTGGCGTCGTGGACGCGCAGACGCAGCGATCCCTCGTTTGCCTGACCGGAGGCAAGGGTTAGGACGGAGAAGACAATGAGGATGAGTGACCGCAGTTCTTTCACTGTCACTTATGGTTTGATGCGCGGCGGCGCCGGGATGGCGGGGTTAGCGGAACTTTGTTAACGCGGGTGTAGACCACATTTAGACAAGATATTGTGTCAGACCTTCAATTGGGCAAGCAGAGCGGCCAGAGCTCGTCCGCGATGGCTGTGCGCGAGCTTGGTGTGAAGATCAATCTCAGCCATGGTTTGGCCAAGCTGTGGCAGATAAAAGAGTGGGTCGTATCCGAAGCCGCCGGTGCCGCGCGGGGCGTTGAGGATCATGCCTTCGACGGTTCCATCAGCCATGTTTGTGGGCTGGCCATCGCGTGCAGCGACGAGAACACAATGATAGCGAGCGGTGCGCTGCGGGGTCGGAACGGCATCGAGGCGCTGGAGGAGGACGATATTGTTCCAAACGTCTGTGTTGTCGTTGGCGTCGGGTGAGTCGACCAGGCCGGCATCGGAGGCAAAACGCGCGGAGCGGACACCGGGAGCGCCGGAGAGAGCGTCAACCTCGAGACCGGAATCATCGGCGAGGACGAGGGCGTCGGGGGCGAATTGGGAGTAATAGACGGCTTTCAGGGTGGCGTTTTCAGCGAAGGTATCTCCATCTTCTTCGGGGGGCTCGATATCGGCAAGGTCGGGGAGTGGGTCGATGGAGACGGCGTGCGTCTCGGCGGCGGTTCGGAAGTCGCGCAGTTTTCCCTGACTGGTGGTGGCCACGTAGAGGCGAAGGGGCATCTTTCAAAGTGTAAGGCACGGTGCACAGGCGAGGACGGGTGATCCTGTGGTAGCGCGATCGAAAGGCAAAAGCAGATCCTTCGCTCCGCTTACCCCATGGACATTGCATGTCCACGGTGCCCCCTGCTGCTCCGCTCAGAATGACACTTCCAGTTAGTACGCGGGAGATCGACGCGGAGAGAAAGCAACTGCGGGTTCCTCCACTCCCTTCGCTGTGCTCAGGTCGGTCGGAATGACAACATGTGCTGAACCGTGCTGTTGATGGCTGGGTTGGAAGCCAGTTTTCCCATGTCTCAGAAGCGAGACATGGGACACCCGCGACTGGTGCTGACCAAGAAAACAACTTCGCGCAGGTCCAGCGATCAAAGTAGGATGGCGGGTGAGGTTCAAGTAAACCTAAAGGCGGGATATGGCGGGGATTGTCGCGGGGATTGGGTGGCATATGGTGGGAGCGGCTTCGGCTGCTTCGTTTTATGCGCCGATTGAGAAGGTGAAGCGGTGGTCGTGGGAGACGACCTGGGCTATCGCGGGCATCTTCTCGTGGGTGCTGCTGCCCATCGGCGTGAGTTATCTGCTGCTTCCGCATTTCGGCACGTTTTACGAGTCGATTCCGTCCGGGGTGCTGTTAAGAATGGCGCTGTTTGGCGCTATGTGGGGGGTCGGAAATGTTAGCTACGGACTCACCATGCGGTACCTGGGGATGTCGCTGGGGATCGGCGTGGCGATTGGGGTGACGCTGGTGGTGGGGACGCTGATTCCACCATTGTTGAATGGCCAGGCGGGCGTGTTGTTTGAAACGAAAAGCGGGCTGTTGACGATGGCGGGCGTCGTGGTCGCTCTGATAGGCGTGGCCATCGTCTCGTATGCGGGCCACTTGAAAGAGATACAGCTGAGGAGCGGCAGCCCGACCGAATTCAACGTGATGCTTGGATTGGCTCTGGCGGTGATGTGCGGGATCTTTTCATCGGGAATGTCGTTTGCGATGAACGCTGCGAAGCCTATGCAGTCCGCAGCGGTGCAGGCGGGCGTGAATCCGTTGTATTCGGCGCTGCCGAGTTATGTGTTCATCATGGGAGGCGGCGCGCTGGTGAACTTCGCCTATTGCTTTGGACGGTTGGCGATGGTGAAGAAGATTTCTCTCCGAGACGATCTGCGGCAACCCGGCGGAGTGATTGGGAGGAATGCAGCGCTGGCGGCGACAGGTGGAATCATGTGGTACTTGCAGTTCTTCTTTTATGCGTGGGGTGCCGCAAACATTCCGGAGCGGTTGAGTTATGTGAACTGGATGCTGCACATGAGCGGGTATGTGCTGTTTGGTGCGATTGTCGGGCTGGCTCTTGGCGAGTGGGCAGGGGTGTCGAACCGGTCGGTTCGGCTGCTGTGCGCCGGAATCGTGGTGATTATTTTGGCGGCGAACCTGGTGGGGCTGGCGTCGTAAAGAAAGTTCGCAGTTCTGAGTAGGTAGTTCTAAGTTGCAAGGAAATGCCGGAGCGTTGCGTTCCGGCATTTCGCGTGTTGGGATCGAGATAGGCTGAACGATGAACCGATGCGGGTCTACTTGGCGGGAGGCGCTTTGGCGGATTTTCCTCCGGGTGCCTTTGCTGCACGGGCACCAGCAGCCTTGGCGTCCGCTTCCGTCATGAATTTGCCGTTCTTTGTGGTGCCGTAAGTGGAGTCTGTGGCGAAGTGATAGACCTTGGTGTTGAGGTTGACCCAGACGAGTCCCTTGGCTTTGGCACTTGCGATGTCAGCTGCGGACGGTGCGGGGGCTGGTGCAGCCTTGGCGGTTTTTGCGGCAGGAGCAGCCGGCTTTGAGGATGCAGGGGCCTGCGCCAGAACAAGGCTGGCGCTGAGAATAGTGCTGAGGGCTAGGGCATGGAGAATTTTCATACGGTGATCAAACCTTTCTGGATGTGTTTTTCGACACGGGGAACGGGTACCAGCAACGTGATCGCAGGTTAGGATACTTCCCCAACCCGCCAAGAAGTGTCGCACGGGAAGGCGCAGTTGGCGAGTAATTCTTCAGAAAAGAATCGGGGCAAACTCGTTTGAGATTTGCCCCGACTGTAGGTTTTGGAATGTGATGCGAGTGCGGTTAGTCGATAGTCTGGTGGAGGCGTAGGTCGCGAGAAGATGCTCCTACGCTGATGGTGCGCTTGCCGCTGGCAGTTTGCCACTTCTGATCTTTGGTGGACCAATACTGAAGTTGCCGCTGGGCTACGTGAAGGGTGATGGATTTGGATTCGCCGGCGGCGAGATGGATGCGATCAAAGGCGACGAGGGCGCGCACTGGGAACTGCACACCTTCGGGGATTTCGCTTGGTGCGCCAAGGTAAACCTCCGGGACTTCGTCCGAGGCCGCGGCGCCGGAGTTTTTGATGGCGACTTTGACGTCGAGGCCGCCGTCAGCAGCTTTTGCGATGCTGAGGGCGGAATAGTCAAAGGTTGTGTAGCTTAATCCGTGACCGAAGGCGAAGAGCGGCTCGATATTTTCCTTGTCGAACCAGCGATAGCCTACGTTGACGCCTTCGCTGTAGGTTGTTTTTTTATCGACGCCCTGCTTGGAGCGCTCAGGATATTTCGGATCTGTTGCAGGGTAGTCGGTCAGGCTCTTGCCCCAGGTAACGGGAAGGCGACCCGCCGGGCTGACTTTGCCGAGGAGGATGTTGGCCGTGGACCATCCACCTTCATCGCCGGGCCACCACATTTCGAGGACGCCTTTGACTTTGTCGACCCAGGGCAGCGCAACCGGCTGGCTGGTGTTGAGCACGACGATGGTGTTGGGATTGACGGCTGCCACTTCTTCGACAAGCTTGTCCTGATCTCCGGGAAGACCGAAGACGGGCTCAAGGCGGGTCCAAAGGAAGACGACGGCCACCTTAGCGTTCTTTGCGGCGGCGATTGCGTGATCGTGATCGGCCTTGCGCTGCTCGGGCGTGTACCAGCTTAAGCGGACCTGCACGGGAGCTTTGGACGTGTCGGAACTGGTGTTGATCTCAAGGTCGTGGGGGCCGGCGGTGAGTTCCACGGCACGGCGCACATTGTCGAGGCCATCGGTGGTGGGGATGGCGTTGTCCTGGTTGGCCTGGAGGATGTCGCCGTGGACACCGCCCTGGAATGCGCCAGTGGCGGCGAGACGTTTGCCGTCGAGCTTGATGATGGCGTTGGTGCCGAGGGCCTGAAGGTAGATCCAGTAGGTGCCGGCGTGGGGCGGGGTCAGCGCGCCTCTCCACGTGACGACGGAATTGGGTGGAAGCGCATTGCCGCCTTTCGTGGAGAAGTCGAGTTGGGCGTCGGTTTGTGTGGAAGCGCTGGCAGAATTTGCCGATGTGGACACGATGGCGCGCTGAAGGCCGGGCTGGCCATCGTGGCTAAGGGCGCTGGCGGGAATGGGGCTGCCGGTCATGTCGTCGTCAACTGCGAATCCGATGTCAGAATTACCGGAGATTTTCTTCATCGCTGCGAGCGGCCCGACCTGACGCCACGGCAAGCCTACGGAGCGTTCGCCATTGATGCCGATGGAGTCGATCTGTGCGGCGGTGGGACCGATGAGGACGACGGAGTCAAGTTCATCGTGCTTGAGGGGAAGGATGTGGCTGTCGTTCTTGAGCAGGACTGCAGCGTCTTCGCCGGTCTTTTCGATGATCTTGGCGTTGTCTTCAATGGATTGCTTGGTGACCTCGTGTTTTGACTGACCGTCGAGATAGCCAAAGTGAACGATCTCGTAGAGGACGCGGCCTGCGGCGCGCGTGACGGCGGCTTCAGTGACGCTGCCGTCTTTCAAGGCTTCGGGCATTTTTTCAGGGCTGAGCTTGACGCCGAACGAGCCTCCACCTTCGCGAGTGCGTGCCGGTTCTTCAGGAATGTGGCCGCCGAACATGGCTTCATTGAGTTCGGCTGTAGCCTTCGCGTCACGATGGACCGGAGGCGGCGGAGGAAGAGAGTCAAAGAAGGACGGGATCATGGAGCCCATCGGGCCTGGCTGGCCGCCGGGCATTTCCATGTCGAGTCCGGCATTGATGAAGTTGACGGCGTGCACTGCGCCCCAGTCGGAGGTGACGAAACCCTTGAAACCGAGCTGATCGCGGAGGATGGTGGTGAGCGAGTCCTTGTTGCCGCAGGCGAAGGTGCCGTTGAGGCGATTGTAGGAGCACATGACGGAGGAGACGTCGGCGCGATGGATCGCGGCGTCAAAAGGAGCCACATAGACTTCGTGAAGGGTCTGATCATCGATGTAGATGTTTCCACTGTCGGAGTCGTATCCAACATAGTGCTTGATCTGGGCCATGACATGCTGCGACTGGATGCCTTTGACTTCGCCGACGGCCATTTCGCTGGTGAGAAAAGGATCTTCGCCGAAGGTGTTGTAGCCGCGGCCGAATTCGAGGTCGCGATCGATATTGACGAAAGGCTGCAAGGCAACATCGATGCCGAGCGCGCGTGCTTCGCGGCCGATGACGAGGCCATTGTCTTCGGCGTCTTTAACGCTAAAGGTGGCGGCTACGCCCATGGTGGCTGTTTCGCCCGACGAGGGATGGCGCGTGAGGACTCCGGGAGGTCCGTCCGCGAAGCGGAGGCCGGGAATGTGGAGGCGCGGAACGCCGGCGAGATATCCGGCCTGACCCTGATAGACGGATGGGTCTTCTTTGGTGCCGTGGATCAGGGTGAGCTTTTCTTCGAGCGTCATCTGGCTAAGGAGCTTGTCGACGCGGGCATCGCCGGTGACGACGGGAACTGATTGCGCGAATGCGCAAGTGGCGGCGACAGCAAAGAGTGCTGACGCAAACAAACCGCGCATGGTTGAGCGCGAAGAACGAATTGAATTGACAAGAACTGGATCCACAATTGCCCCCTCGGATTCGATTCAGCAGCCAGATAAAACGCTTGATCTGACTGCGGAATCGCTACGGCAAGCAAGTGTATAGCAAGGGGGCACGCTGATGATGTGCGCGGGCGCTGTCTAACAGAACACTACCTTGTTTGTGGAATTGGCTGGGTAGTTGGCTTTCAGTAGCCGATGGTGAAGCGGGCGCGCTTGTGGGCGGGCTTCTCGAGTTCGTCGACCAGGGCGATTGCGTAATCCTCCATCGAGATGCGGCTGTTGCCTTTAACGTCTGCGATGAGTTGGTCGGTGCCGAGGCGGAATTTGCCTGTGCGCTCTCCAGGCTCGAAGAAACCGGCGGGGCTGAAGTAGGTCCAGTTGATGTCGGATTTTTTCAGAAGCTCAAGTGCTTTTGCATGCGAGGTGGCGATGGGGACCCATTCGGCCGGGAGATGACCAGATTGAAGGATGGTGACGCCAGGGGCGACTTCGAGTGAGCCTGCTCCACCAACGACGATGAGGCGGGTGTTCTTGTCCACCTTGCGGAGGGCCTCGATCTGGCGCTCGGTGACGCCGAGAAGCTGGTCAGTATCATCCTGCGGCGGAGCGTAGGCACTGATCACTGCGTCGGAGCCGGCGATGACCGAGGCGATCTTGTTTGGGTCACTAAGGTCGTCTTTCTCAGTCTTCACATTTGCGGGAAGGCCGACGGGATTGCGGGCAACGCCGGTGATGTTGTGACCACGTGCGAGAAGCTCGGTAAGAATGCGGATGCCGGATTTTCCGGTGGCGCCGTAGAGCACTACGTTCATTAGAGTCTCCTGAGTTGGTTGGATGAGAGCCGCTTCGGTAAAGCTTCCCAAAATTGTGAAGAGGCCGTTGGTGTTGCTCACGATTGCGCAAGATAGACTGTCGGCATGGAGCCATGGGAAATGAGGCGGAGCCCAGCCTCTCGTTGCGGTGGGCTGCTTAGGATGAGATGGTTGCACCTTTGCTTGTTTCTGGTTGTAGGGGCAACCACTGCGCAGTTTACGGCGCGAGCGCAGGGCACCGCCGACCATGCGAAGCGGCCTGTAGAAAGCCAGGTTGTGGTGGAGGGCGGCAGTTCAGTCGGCAATATCCATGTCTTTGCTTTCGCCGACGATCGTCGCATTGCGCCACTTGGCATTGAGTACGATCGCCACTCGTGGGGAAGTTTTCTTACCGCGCGCGTGGACTATGTTGCAGAAGTGCTGCCCGTGGTGCTGCTGAACGAACCAGCGCAGTACGGGGCGGACAGCATCGCTTTGACGACAGCTCGACAGGTGAAGTACGGATTCGGTTTCTCGCCGGTTGGCGTGCGCCTGTTGTGGCGACGGCATGCGGCGTTCAGGCTGTATCTCATGGGAAAGGGCGGGATGCTGATTTTTCCCGACCCGGTTCTTTCTCCTTTGGATGGACATTTAAGCTTCAGCGCGCAGTTTGGCGGCGGCGTGGAAGAGACGCTGACGCGGCGATTATCGCTTCGCCTTGGGTATAGCGATTTTCATTTCTCGAACGGCGGCATTGCAACGAGGAATCCGGGCTATCGACTTCATGTATTTCAATGCCGGGTTGATCTATCGGTTGGGGAGTGGGCCCGCGCAGCATCACGCGTGGTGAGGTATTCGATCCATTCACGCCGGAAGCGGGAGTTGGGAATCGAGACCGGTGGCGACGAGGTCTTTGCGGAGTTTCTCGATCGTGGAGAACTGGATGGCGGCGAGGCCCAGGTCACGGGCCGCATCGATATTGGCTTGTTTGTCGTCGATGAACAGTGCTTCCTCGGGCCGGGTTTCAAGTTTTTCGAGAGTAAGCCGATAGATGGCTGGATCGGGCTTGGCCATCTTGTGCTCAAAACTCCAGATGAGAACGTCGAAACGCGGGAGCCAATCGAATTCGCGCTGGATACTGGCTAACACGGTATCACCCATGTTGGAAAGAATGGCGGTGCGGATGCCGTGATGCTTGAGTGCGATTTGCCAGGCAAGCATAGCGGGATTCTGCGTGGTCCACATGCGTGCATCCAAGGCGTTGAGTTCATCGATGGTGGAGGCGCCGAGGTTAAGCTTCGCGTCGCGGACCAGGTTCTGCCAGAACTGAAGGCCGGTTAGTTTGCCCTCGTCGTAAGCGTGGCGATCGGCCCAGTAGTGGGCTTCGAATTGCTCGCGCGGCAGGCCGGTGATGCGGACCATGGCGTCATGCGCGTCGGCATTCGGTTGTCCGGTGAGAACCATTCCATAATCGAAGATGACCGCGCGCAGAGACAAGGAACCCTCCTCAAACAGGCGGCCTGTATTGTGGAAGGGACGCCAATTTCTATTGTAGTGAACGGTGGACGGTGGACGGTGGACAGTGAACAGTGGACAGTGAACAGTGAGCAGTGGACAGTGAACGGTGGACAGTGAACAGTGGACAGTGAACAGTGAGCAGTGGACAGTGAGCAGTGGACAGTGGACAGCGATCAAGAGACAGTGAACCAGGGACGGGAAACTAGAGGTTAACGAGCAAAGAGTTGTGATGAAGTTTTCGAAACGGACGGAATGGGATACGGAGGAGAGTGCGCTGGCGCGGGCGCATCGCGAGCGTGTGCATGCCGGGCTGGCGATTGCGGATCTTACGGCCTCGAATCCGACGCGTTGCGGCTTTCAATATGACACGGATCTGCTGGCTGCCTTATCCAATCCGGAAGCGCGGAATTATGATCCGCAGCCTCTGGGGTTGCTGCGGGCGCGCGAGGCCGTGTGTGGCTACTACGCGGATCATGGCGTGGCAGTTTCACCGGAGCGGGTGGTGTTGACCACGAGTACGAGCGAGGCGTACAGCTTCCTGTTCAAACTGCTGTGCGATCCGGGGGAGGAGATTGTCGTGCCTCAGCCTGGATATCCGCTGTTTGATTTTCTGGCAGTGCTGGATGATGTGCGGATCAAGATTGCGCCGCTGGTATATGACCACGGATGGCAGATCGAGCTAGAGGGATTCCGGCGCGCCATCACGCAGGCGACGCGGGCGATAGTGTTGGTTCATCCGAATAATCCAACGGGGCATTTTATGAAGGCATGGGAGGCGGAAGAATTGGCGGCAATCTGCCGCGAGCGCGGAATTGCGCTGATTGTTGACGAGGTATTTCTGGACTACGGATTCGAGGGGATGGACGCGGCGAGTTTCGCGGCGGGGCTCGAAGGTGTGGATGTGTACGTGGTGAGCGGGCTAAGCAAGATTGCAGGGTTGCCGCAGATGAAGGCGGCATGGGTTGTCGCGACGGGTCCTCAAGCCAAGGCGGCGATGGATCGCCTGGAGGTGATTGCCGACACATTTTTGTCGATGAATGCTCCGGTACAGGGGGCGATTCCGGCCTGGATTTCGGGACGGCTGGAAATTCAGCGGCAGATCCGAGAGCGGGTCGCAACGAACCTCGCGTGTCTGGACGGGGAGATTCGACAGGCTGACATCGTGCGGCGGCTTGAGGCCGAGGGCGGCTGGTACGCAGTGCTTCGGATTCCGGCTCTCCAGGCAGATGAACGCACGGTACTGGAACTCCTGAACTGCGGGGTCTGGGTGCAACCCGGCTATTTTTTCGGTATGGGGGAGAGCGGGTGGCTGGTTCTGAGTTTGCTGGGGCCTGTTGAGGAATTCAGAACGGGGGTGAAGGAGATTGTTAACTATTTCAGAACGCATCAAGCTGATAACAATTGTCTAGTCGATGTTGAACCATAAATTCACATAAACTGTGTAGACGATTGAAATATAGATACTTATTAGGATTATACTTCTCGCCTTCGAGGCTTTGAGGGCGACGAGACCAACCTAGGAATCCAAGAGGCTTTGATGGGCGTTGGATGTACTCAAAAGCTGCAAGTCAGCGCCGCTCCGCGGCATGGCAGGTTAGCCGATCAGCAATAAATTGCAGTTCGTTAAAGCCCAGCTCATAAAGGCGGCTTGATCAGTTATTTCAGGAACGGATTCGATCTGCGCTCGGTTCCGATGGTAGTGGCTGGACCATGACCCGGGACGACTTTGGTTTCGTCGGGAAGGGTGAGCAGACGGCCCTGGATGGAGTGAATGATCTGTTCGCCGTTTCCACCGGGGAGATCGGTTCGGCCAATACTACCGGCGAAGAGCGTGTCGCCCGCGAGGATCATCTTGAGCGGAGCAAAGTGGAGACAGATAGAGCCCTGGGTATGGCCGGGGGTGTGGAGGACCTGGGCAGGATAGTTTGCTAATCCGACGGAACTGCCGTCATTGAGGCCTTCGTCGGGAGGGGCTGTTTCGGGCGTATCGACACCGACCCATGCTGCCTGCTCAGCCATGATCTCGAGTTGGGGAAGATCGTCTTCGTTGAGAAAGATGGGAGCGCCAGTGAGGGCCTTGAGCTTTTTGGCGCCACCGATGTGATCGATGTGCGCGTGGGTGACAAGAATCTGCTTGAGAGTGAGGCCGAGTGTGGTGAGGCGGCGATGGATGCGGGAGACCTCATCGCCTGGGTCGATGACGATGGCTTCACGGGTTTCCTCGTCGGCCAGGATCGTGCAGTTGCATTGGAGGGGGCCAACGGGAAAGATCTCGAGGATCATGGACACATTGTAGAGCCCTGCGGGCACATGGTTGCGTGCGACGAAAGAGGCAGACCGGAATGGTCTGCCTCAGAGACTGATGACGACACGCTTGAGCGGCTTATTTGCCGGGCTTGGCTGGCGCTGACGATGCAGGCTTGACGTCGTCGAGCACGGAGTGCGTGTGTCCAGAACGAACATAGAGCGCAGTGAGCGAGAGCGAGGTGATCATGAAGATGATGGCCGACCACGTGGTGAGTCGTGTGAGGACGTTGGCAGCGGCGCGCGGTCCGAATGCGGTTTGCGAGCCCTGTCCGCCGAAGGCGCCGGCGAGGTCGGCGGAACGGCCCTGCTGAAGGAGAACGACGCCAATGAGGAACAGGCAGACGATGACGTGGACGGTGATGACGAAGTAGAAAAGAATCTGCATTGCTGAAGCTGCTTTCCGAATCTTGACCGGGTGGCCCGGCTGAAGAGTCAATGGTGCGGAGGAGGGGACTTGAACCCCTATGCCTTGTGGGCGCTAGCACCTCAAGCTAGTGCGTCTGCCAATTTCGCCACCTCCGCGAGGTGAACCTATTAAGTATACCAAAAGCAGTAGTCAGTGATCAGTGGTCAGGCAGGTTGAGGCAAGCGGCCAAATGATCGTCAGTGCATGCGGGCGCGCATGCGTTTTTCGGCGTCGGCCGACCAGTATTTGCAGTCCAGTCGGATGAAGACGGATGAATAGGGGATGGTCATGGTGGTTTTGAGCACGAGGACATGGAATTGCTTGCTGGTTTCGTCGATCTGGGAGATGACTTTTTCGTGAGGAATAGATTGGATTGAGTAGTCGGCGAGGGTTTGAGCAATCTGGGCGCGGTAGGCGGATGCGCCGGGGGCGTCGTTGTCGGACACGAAGGGAAGCTCCGAATCCATGTAGATGAGCGGACGGACATGGATGGAGTTGTTGACGGCGCCGAGGACGTAGCGGAGGACATCGAGGTGTGACGCATTAGTCTCGATAGTTTCGACACCGGGGGAGGACTGGAGGGGGTAGGCGGAATCGACGATGAGGATCCAGTTGCGATGGCCGAGGAGGGGCATGGATTGGGAGACCTTCTCTTTCCAGTCGGCGGTGGCTGACGCCTGAGCTGAGAGAAAGGCGGAAGTGGAGAGCGCTGCGAGGGCGAAAAGCAGGAGACAGAATCTGCGCATTTGATTTACATCCTTCGACAATCTGGACTTGGATTATCGGGAACGACCTTAACACTCGATGAGGCGCTTCATCCAGGAGGCGAGTTGTTGCTGGTCGGGGGAGCCTGCGGAGTGGGCGGCGTAGACGGCGCGGCGGTCAACTTCGGGGCGATTCTGGCTGATCTTGAATTTGCCCTCGATGCGATTGATCGAGATGCGAAAGCCGACGATGCCGGCGAGCATAGTGCGGCGGAATCCGTCGGGGAGATTGTGCCACTGTTCGGCATAGGCAGGTTCGTTGGCTTCAATCAAGCCGGCGAGGAGCGCTTCTTTGCCTGCATCGTCTTCGACGAGCGAGAGCGTGCCACGGGCGTGGATGGCGATGTAGTTCCAGGTGGGAACGGACAACTCCTCGGCGTAAAGCGAGGGGCTGACGTAACTGTGCGGGCCGGGGAAGACGACGAGTATTTCTTGATTGGCGAGAGACCGCCAGTGAGGATTTGCTTTTGCGAAGTGGCCTTCGAGGATGCCGTGGGGGCCATCATCTTTGACTACAAGGGGAAGATGAGTGGCGTGGTTTGCATCGGTGCTGACGGTCGAGTTGAGCGGACCAAAGAGGATGGCGAAGGAGTAGGCCCGCATGGATTCGATCAGGATGGTGCGATCGGAGACCTGGTTGAATTTGGGTGTGTACATCTTGCTCCTGGAGAACCGGGACGCCTGGGATTTCGTATTTCAACGTTAATGGTCCTGAGGCGGGAGCGCAAAGCCCTGCCGGGAACATATGCGCGACAAATGGCAGGTGGTAGTCTGTGGGCCGCGTAGTGAATTTGAGATGGGGGTCCGGTTTGGAATTGTCAGATTCGACGAAGGTCAATGACACTCCGGCGCTTGAAGTGAAGCGCAGCGGCGTCGGCCCGGCGCTGGGACTGATATTTGCGTCGCCGCTGGTGGCCGAGTTCCTGCTAGGGAATCTGCCGATCAAGCTGCTGCCTGCGCTGATAGTGCTGGCGCCCATGTATGGCGGCGGGGCGCTGCTGATTCGAGAGATGGTGCGAAGAACGGGACGCGGATGGCCAAGCATTTTGTTGCTGGGAATGGCGTATGGGATTTTTGAGGAAGCGTTCACGACGCAGTCTTTGTTCAATCCGAATTATCTGAAGCTGAATCTTGGATTGCTGACACCTGCGCATATTCCTTGGCTGGGGATGGGGGCGTGGTGGACGTTGTGGATGCTGATGGTGCACGGGATCTGGAGTATCTCGACGCCGATTGCGCTGGTGGAGGCATGTGTCCCCGATCGTTCGCGGTCGCCGTGGCTTGGGCGCGTGGGGTTGGGAGTCGTGACGATTGTGTTTTTGCTTGGTGCTTGCGCAAACGCGGCGATTGGGTACAGGCAGGATCACTACCTGGCTTCGATAGCGCAGTTTGCCGGAACGGCTGCGGCGATCGTGGTGCTGGTAATTCTGGCTTTCAACATACCGGCTAGTCGGCGGCATGCTACTGATGGCATCGCGCCCTCGGCATGGATTCTTGGAGCGGTGTCATTGGCGTTTGCGTCGGCAGCGATGCTTGTACCCATGCATTGGGGATGGGGAGCGGTAGCTACGCTGCTGGGGCTGGATGCGGGAATGCTGGCGGTGGTGGTGTTCTGGCAGCGGATGGGCGCGATGACATTGATGCATCAGTTGGCGCTGGGAGCGGGTGCGGCGCTGGCGTACGGATGGCATGCCTTTTTGCAGCATCCCGCGGTGGGGAATCTGGATGCCAGCGTGCGGGTGGGGAATGCGATCTTTCTTGCGGGGGCGATTGGGCTGATCTGGTTTGGGGCGAGGCGGATCAGCGGGTCGCACAGGAAATGAGCGAATCGTCTGTACAAATTTGATGTTGATCCCTGGTCTCAAAAGCGAGACCAGGGGTACCCACAAATAAAAGCAGATCCTTCGCTCCGCTTACTCCATTTCGCTTTCGCGAAACGGGGCCCCAAGCTGCTCCGCTCAGGATGACACGGGGGATGCAACTCCCGTGATGCCGCTTCGCAGAACGGCGCCAAGCTGCTGCGCTCTGGATGACACGGAGAATTTATTCTGCGCCTAGTTCGCGGACTATGGTTACGGAGGCGGAGGCGCCGATGCGGTTGGCGCCGGCTTCCAGCATGGTCTTGACGTCGGCTAATGTACGAATGCCACCGGAGGCCTTGACGCCGCAGCGTCCGCCGGCAACGCCGCGCATGAGGGCGACATCAGGCGCAGTTGCGCCGCCTCCGCCGAAGCCGGTGGAGGTCTTGATGAAGTCGGCGCCAGCCTGGATGGCGAGTTCTGCGCCGCGGAGTTTCTCTTCTACAGTGAGCATTGCCGTTTCGAGGATGACCTTGAGAAGCGCGCCGTTGTGATGAGCGATGGTGGCGGCGGCGTGGACGGTGTGCTGCACGGCGTGATGATTGCCGCTCTTGAGCTGGCCAATGGGAATAACCATGTCGAGCTCTTTGGCGCCGAGGCGTGCCAGGGCGGCGGCTTCCTGGCGAAGCGTGGAGACGAGGGAAGCGCCGAAGGGGAATCCGATGACAACGCCGACGGGGATGCCGCTGCCGGAGAGCATCTCGACGGCGATGGGAACCCACACGGGGTTCACCATGGCGCAGGCAAAGCGATAGCGAATGGCTTCGTCGCAGAGACTCTCGACCTGTTCGCGCGTGGCGTCGGGCTTCAGCAGGGTGTGGTCAATGACTTGTGCAAGCGATTGCCAGGAGGAAAGGGCCTGTTTGGTAAATGCGGCCGAATCGAACGTTCCGTGATCGAATTCAAGGTCCTCACCACGAATGGGAGTGACTGCTGGCATTTTCTTGCTCCTTCTTACCCACGCCGCTCTATGAATCGTCGGCTTGCTAGATTGATTCCGGCTGTTGAGTATAGCCCTTCGTGTTCTGTTGAGCCAATGGCACACGATACAGCGGGATGACGAAAGGAATCAGCGGACCCGCTCATTGGTTTGGCGCGGCCTCTCCTTGTGTTTGGCTGATAACCATGCGGGCAATCAGCTGGTCGCGGAATCGGTACGTATGGTAGACGGTGGTGTCGAGCAGCAGGTTGCCTTGTAGGTCGTGGACGACCTGGTGCACTTCGACAACCCAATTGCCGTGCTCGTCCGGATCGATGCGGACGGGTTCGACGTGGGGATCGAGAGTGGTGAATTGACGCGTCCAGTAGGCGCGAACTTCCCCCTTTCCATGGACGTGGCCACCTTCCATGCCGTTCGCCCATTCGACCTCGGGGTGCATGCGCGAGATTACCGCGTCAATGTTACGGGCGTTGAAATCGCGGTAGGCGGTTTGCAGAATTTCGAGCTCGGTGGTCATGTGGATTGTTCCCCAGGTGAGTTTCGTGATTGCAGGCGAGCAAGGCAGGGCTAAAGCCCCGCCATTTTTGCCTTCGGCACGACTAAAGTCGTGCCCTGATGCTTCTCGCTGATCCGAATGTTCATTTCGCAGCCTGTACGGCTGTGCCCTGACGCAGGAGCCGAGTTCGAATGAACTATTCGGGGTGGTCGGGGGCCATAAGACAGATGTCGGGCAGGTTGCGATAGCGCTCGGCATAGTCCATTCCATATCCGATGACGAATAAGTTTGGTATAGAGAATCCGACATAGTCCGCGTCAATTCTTTCGATGCGGCGCGAGGGCTTGTCAAGCAGCGCGGCGATGCGCAGTGTTTTGGGCTTGTGCTGCAGAAATATTTTGCGCAGGTAGGCGAGGGTGAGTCCGGTGTCGAGGATGTCTTCAACGATGAGGACATTCTTACCTTCGATGGGCTCATCGAGATCCTTGATGAGTTTGACGGCGCCGGAGGAGCGCTGGCCTTTGCCGTAGCTGGAGACGGCGACGAAGTCGAACGTAGTATCGACGTCGACCGAGCGGGCAAGATCTGCGAGGAAAATCGCGGCGCCTTTTAAGACGCCAACCATCACTAGTTTCTCTTCATTGAGGTCGCGGGTAATTTGCGCGCCCATTTCCGCGACGCGGCTGGCAATCTGTTGACGCGTATAGAGAACCTCAAGTCCCTGGTAAGTGATGGTGGCCATGGAAACAGTATCGCGCGAGTTCTCGGGCGCTCAGATCACAACCTGTGAAAAATCGGAGTTAATCCTTCCATGTCTCAATCGGACGGTCGAGAACCGGCTCAATCCTGGGGCCGTCTATACTGGAAGAGAATGATTCCGTATCTCCATCTGAACCTTCACTTTTGGCACCCCGAGATTCCCACCTTTGGCCTAATGTTGTGGCTCGCCGCGGTGGTTGCGGCCTTTGTGATGGACCGAGGGTTCAAGCGAGCGAGCATCGATGCTGATGCAGTGGGAATGGTCGCGATTGCGGTCCTGGCCGGAATTGTGGGCGCCAAACTCTGGCATGTGATTGATACGCCGAGCGAATTTCGCGAAATGGGATGGCGAGTTCTGTGGGATACCGCGGGGTTCGCGTGGTTTGGCGGGCTGGTCTTCGGGATTTCCGCGCTGCTGTTCCAAGGCTGGTGGGCGAAGATCGGGAGCTTGCGCACGCTGGATCTTGCTGCGCCTGCTGCAGCAATCGGATATGGCATCGGGCGAATCGGATGTTTCTTATCCGGTGACGGGTGCTATGGGATTGAGACAAAGCTGCCCTGGGGGATGAGCTTTCCCAATGGGATTGAGCCGACGGCACCGGGTGTCCGGGTTCATCCCACTCCGCTGTATGAACTTGGCATGGGGCTGGTGATTGGCTGGTACCTGTGGTGGAGAGGCGGCAGGAAGCATGGGACCGGGGCAATCGTAGGCGAGTACCTGGTACTGAGCGGCATTGCGCGCTTCCTGGTGGAGTTTATCCGGCGCAATCCCAAGGTGCTGTGGGGGCTTTCAAATGCGCAACTGGCGAGCCTGGGATCTGCCGTTGTTGGAGCCGGATTGGTGTGGTGGGCGGCGCGCCAGCCGTTCAGCGATCCGGATGCGGTCCGCGAGCGCCTGTCAAAGGCGGCTTGACCAGCGGTCCGATTAGGTGCAACCGCTTTGATTTCAGCAGACAACACAGTCATTAAGAATGCTGCGAACGACTCCGTGTGCGAGGGATTAGTGAATCTGGCTGAGGCGTTCGAGGAGCACGCGGGGGTGCACGGGCTTCACAAGCAATTCGAAGCGATGGCCGTTGGCCTCGGCGCGCTCTAGCAGATCGGCAGTCGCCGCCTGTCCGGAAAACAGAATAATGTGGCACTGGGGAACGATTTCGGTGATGCGGAGTGCCGCGTCGATGCCGGTCATGCCCTCCATAATGACATCGCTGATGAGAATGTCCGGCAGAAGTTCGCCTGCGGTCTTGATTGCAGCTTCGGCAGTATATACGGCGCGGGCTTCATATCCGCTGCGGTTCAGGATGAGAGCCAGGCTATTGGCGATCACCCGCTCGTCGTCGAGCACGAGAACCCGCCGTGCGGTAGGACTGGTCATGGTCGTCTCCGTTCATTTTCGTGCTCGGCACAATGAAAACTCCGAAGGAAACAGGCTAGCGAGGGAATGAAATCAAATCGTGCGGCATGAAGGCGTCGGTGCCATGTGAGGTAGAAAGAGCTGACCCGGTGATGAACAGGGAGTGTGGCAGAGAGTACACGTGCAGGGCCCCTGGAATTGTCGAAATTCTCTCATCCTCGAGCGTTACATCGCCTCTTGTTGGGAAGAACCGGAACTCTCTCTAAGTGCGAAAATCAGTGGAACTACAACTGAGCTTCAGGGAAACGGGGCCTGCTCCTCTTATAGACCCGGATTTTCGAAAAGAGTCTCGCGAGGAGATCTTTTTTTGCGTTGAAAGACGAGGCATAGAGGAAAGGCTTGATTTATATAAGTATATTTTTATCTGCAAATTGTCAAAAGAAATGAATGTGCTGGATTAATAACAGATTCGCCGCCGGATTTCACGGCGGCGCAAAGAGGGAAGGAATGGCGCCCCTGTCGGGCCAGGTCGCGTCATCCGAGCTTGTAGGGCGCGCGGTATTCGCGGGTCATCAGGGTGGTGGCTTCGGGGTCGTTGAGAATCTTCTCCTGCTTCACATCCCACTGGAGTTTGCGGCCGACGAGCATGGAGATGAGTCCGAGGTGTCCGGGAATCAGCGAGTGATGGGCAACATCGACGGGTGCGATGGTGGGTTTGCGCGACTTCACGCTGTCGAGGAAATTGCGCCGATGCTCTGACGATTGGTAGAGCGGGGTCTTGCGCTGATTGTCAGGGAGGGAATCCATCTTCACCCAATCGGGATTGGAGGCGTCGAAGCCGCTGCGATCGACCCAGACCCATCCGTCGGTGCCAATCCACTTGGTGCCCATGCCGATGGCAGGCGAGCCGCCACCTATGGTGAGAGATACGTCATTGGGATAGCCGGTGACTTCTTTTCGATAGGTGCACTCGACGGTGTATTTCTGCGCGACGTTCCACACGGCGTTGATGGGCGGGAATTCGCCGTGACCGAATACTTCAGACGGGCCGGTGAGGTCGAAGCCCAATCCCCAGTGGGCGATGTCGCCGTGATGGCCGATCCAGTCGAGAAGCTGGCCGCCGCCGGTGTTGTAGTTCCAGCGCCAGTTCTGATAGACGCGGACGTCGATGTAGGGCTCCATTTTGGAGGGACCGATCCAGGTGTCGTAGTCGAGATCGGGCGGAGTCTGCGTGACAGCGAGATCCCATGCGGGTGTGCCGGGGAGAACCTGCGAGGGGTCCTTGATCTTGTCGGAGACGGTGGAGAGACGCTTGAGAAAACCGGGAACGGTGGTGGGGAAATCGTGCGGCGCACCGGGCAGTCCTACCTCGACATGTGTGACGTTGCCGATGAGGCCGTTGCGGACGATTTCCGCAGCTTTGTGAAATGGGGGCACGGAGCGCTGCCAGGAACCCGTTTGCCAGATGATGTTGTTCTGGTGCACGGCGCGGACGATGGCTTGCTGTTCTGCGATAGTGCGGGCCAGAGGCTTTTCGCCGTAGATGTCTTTCTTGCGCGCAGCAGCTTCAGTGGCGACGATGGCGTGCCAGTGATCGGGAATGGCGATCATGATGGCATCGATGTCATCGCGCGCGATGATTTCGCGGTAGTCGTGGATGGCAGCGCAATCTTTGTTGCCGTAGTGTGTGTTGATGGTGTCGACGGCGGTTTGCAGATGATTCTTTTCGATGTCGCAGGCGGCGACAACCTGGCAATCGTCAAAGCCGAGGAAAGACTTTGTGTTTGCGGGGCCCATCATGCCCCAGCCGATGACTCCGATGGTGATGCGTTCGTGTGCCGGGATACGGCGGGCGCGCGCAAAGGGCGCGGCGGAGATGGCCGCGGTCGCAGCGGCGGACTGGATGAATTTGCGGCGGGTGAGGGGCATTGGGCTCCGGTAGTTTTGTGCGTTGACGTCGGGGAGAATGATAACGCGTTGGTTCGTGCTTTCCCACTCATGACTGCGTCATGGATGGGGCACCGAGCAGCCAATCTTTCGCGCCGCTTACTCCATCACGCTGGCGCGGCGGGGGCCCCAAAGCTGCTCCGGTCAGGATGACACGTGTCGATTTTAGGAAGACTTGGGTGAGTCAGCGACAGAGGGAGTTGGGATCGAGGCTGGGCTTGGGACGGGGTGGGAGCGGGAGGCTGCGGGCGTGCATTGCGCCTTCGAGACTGTCGGGCTGGTCGGGGAGTGATGGATCGATGGAACTCGCGTAGAAGGGATCATTCTCCGCTTCTTTGAGGGTGATGAAGGTGAAGCCTTTGTTGCGATAGAGGTCGAGTAGACGCGGGAGCATGCGGGCATCGAATGCGCCGACGTGCATGAGCAGGACGTACGGGATGTCGCGGCTAATGAGAGATTTTGCCATGGCGCGGCGGAAGTCAGCGTCGGTCGAGGCGGACTCTAGATAGCTACTTTCGAGCTGAGCGATCGCGGCGGTGTCGTCTTTGGCGACGCAGCGTGCGTAGGGCTCGTTCCACATGTAATCGCCGAAGCTCATGGTAACAGCGGCGATGCGATAGCCGTGGGCGGCCAAAAATTTGCGGGTGTCGGCGCGCTTTTCGGGAGTGTCGCCTTCGGCCAGGAAGGGATAGCGGAGCCAGTGCCAGTCGGTGTTGCCGGCATCGTGTTCGAGGACGGGCTCGTTTTTGAGGAGGTCGGATTCCCAGTCCGCGAGGGAACTGGTGTTGAGGTTCATATGTGACCAGGTGTGATTGCCGAGGAAGGATCCGGCGTCGCGCCAGTCTTTGAGCATGGAGGCGGAGGCGGGCTCGCGTTCGATGGCAATGCCGTTCACGAATCCGTAGACGGGCGGAATGTGGGCGGCTTTCATGGCGGCGATGAGCTTGTGGCCGATGTCGACGCGGGTTTCGCCCTGCGGGAGTGCGCTGTGGGCCGGGAGATCATCCCAGGTGAAGGCAAGTTGTTGGGCGGATGCGGAGACTGTGAATGCGGCGAGAGCGAAGAGAAGGTAGAGAACGCGCGATTTGGTCACGGAAACATTATGAACCGCACGGTTTCGTGCCTAACATGCGCTCCGCGGGGAATGCGGCGTTTCTGGGACGCGGAGATGACCATCGGTCGCCCTGTTCTTGTCCGGCTTCTTCGGCAAATATGCTGAATTCATTGGTCTATAGGGGAGTTTGGCTCACCTGCTCATCCCGTTCGCTCAACCCCTTCCCGCCATTGAGAAAGAATTCCGGATTACTGAGTCATCAGAAATTAACGGGCTCTTCGATCAGAGGAAATTAAAATTGGCCGGTATTGAACCAAGGAGAATCCATGTCGACCGCACCCGGCGCTGTTTTCCATTACCAGATCGAAGAAAGCAAGGATGAGCGGGATTTTATAACCACGATGATCAAGTGCCATGGCAAACTGATCAGCGAAAACACGGATGAGATACGCAAGCTTGTACAACCGCTGATTGTGCGTGGGGGCCGCATCGTGCTCGATTTCACGGATCTCGAATATCTGGACAGCGCGGGGCTGGGAGCGATTGTGGGTCTCAAAGTCTCTGCGATCAACCGCGGGCTCTGCCTGCTGGAACTGGTGAACCTTACGCCTCGGGTGAAGAAACTGCTGAGCATCACAAACCTGTTGCAGTTGTTTTCATCTTAGAGCGGGGATTCACTTGATGCACTCTGGATCTACGCGTTTCTGCATCGTTACGTCCTGCCGCGGTGAGTCCAATCGCGAGCAAGATAAGAAGGCAACATTGGTCAGGGCTCCCGGCTGATTTTGCAAGAGGCAACAGCTGATCCTTCGACTTCGCTTCGCTCAGGATGACACGGTCGTTTTTGGGAGAAGAGAAATGATCCTGAGCAGTTGACTACTTGACGTGGATGACGGGGTTGCGGTCGGGGTGGGCGGGGTCTTTGATGATGCGGCCGCCTTGCATGACGAAGGATACGTGTTCCATGACTGTGATGTCGGAGAGGGGATCGCCCTGGACGGCGACGATGTCGGCGTAGCGGCCGGGCTCGAGGGTGCCGACGTCCTTGTCTTTTTCGAGCATGGTGGCGGCGTTGATGGTGGCGGCCTGCAAAGCGCCGAGCGGGGTCATGCCGCCCCGGACGAGCGCAGCAAATTCTTTGGATACGGATTCATCGACGTCGGCGTCGTCTACTCCATAGGCGATGCGGATGTGGTGGGCGAGCGCGAGTTTGAAGGCGGGGCCCTGTGCGGCCATGATCTCGACGCCCTTGGCGTAGGAGTCGGGATCGCGGCCTTTGCTGAGTCCGGTTTCCATGTCGTGCTGGAAGCAGTAGAGCGTAGGGACGAGCCAGGTGTGATGCTGCTCCATCAGCGCGGCGCCTTCTTCGTCGAGCATGGTGCCGTGTTCGATGGAGTCGACACCTGCGCGGACTGCAGCTTTGATGCCGGCCGCGCCTTCGGCGTGGGCCATGACTTTTTTGCCGGCACGGTGGGCGATTTCAACCGCGGCGGCCATCTGGGCTTCGCTGAGTTCCTGCACATGGAAGTCGGAGATGGGGTCCATGACGCCGCCTGTGGCCATGAGCTTGATCCAGTCGGCGCCGTATTTGATGTCGCGACGTACGACGTGGGCGATGTCGTCGACGGTGTCAGCGACGTTTTCGCGGCGAGGAAGTTCCATGTCGGGCGAGAAGGGAGTTCCGTCACCGTGGCCTCCGGTAAGCGAGACACAGCTACCGGCGGCGGTGATGCGGGGGCCGAGGATGATTCCGCGCTTGACGGAATCGCGGAGGGCGAATTGAGGATAGTCGGCGGGGCCTTCGCACGCGTCACGGAGAGAAGTAAATCCGTGATCGAGCCATAGGCGCAGGTTGTAGGTGCCCCAAAGCGTTGCCTGCGGAATTGATGTGCGCAAATGTGCGGCAATGTTCTGTGTAGTGGGATTGGAAAGCGTATGCGCGTGTGCGTCGATGAGCCCGGGGACGACGGTGTATGCGGAGAGGTCAGTGATCGGGACGCCGGAGGGCGCGGAATCAGCGATGGACTGGATGCGGTCAACGGCGATCAGAATGTAGGCGTGGGGATGGATGGCGCCTGTGCGGACATCGATGAGTTTGCCGGCGAGCACGGCCTGCGTCACCACCGGTGGGGCAGACTGCTGAGCGTGAAGTATGGAAACGGCAAGGAAGAGGGCGACAAGGAAACAGCAGCGTGAACGGTTCATCTTGCGATTGAAGGTAACATTCGAGCCAGCAAGAGGAAAAGGGAAACTGTTGATTGCATTCAGCCCAGCTTAAATGCAAAAACGATACCTTGCGGGACAAGTCAGCGTTTGATAGAACAAACCCAGGTTGGATCGTCGCTTGTTGACGAATGGAGAGGCAAAAATGAGCGCATCAATTCCCCACGCACAACCTCTGGCCCAGTTGGATCAATGGGACGATTTCGTCGAGGGTCGCTACAAGGAAGGGAAGTCTCAAGAAGAATTCCGCGTTTATGACGCGGCGGCAACGCCCGGAGTGGCGGAGTTTTACCGGCTGAATCACGAGGGGCAGACGGTGGATTACGTTCTCGGTAAAGAGCGGGAGTACTTTGGCCTGAAGAAGGGGATGAAGACGATCTGGGAGGCGGCGGATTTTCTGAACACTCTTGTTGACGACAGCGACCCGGATACCGATCTCACCCAGACCGAGCATCTTCTGCAGACGTCCGAAGCGATCCGACGCGACGGTCATCCGCGATGGATGGTGCTGACGGGATTTCTGCACGACCTTGGGAAATGCCTTTGCCTTTATGGCGAACCGCAGTGGGCGGTTGTGGGCGATACGTTCCCGGTGGGTTGTGCTTGGTCAGAGGCGATCGTGTTCCATGAGTATTTTGCGAACAATCCTGATCGCAACGTGCCTCAATATCAGACGAAGTATGGAATCTATGAGCCGAACTGCGGGTTAGAAAATGTTCATATGTCGTTTGGACATGACGGATATATTGCCGAAGTGATGAAGCCGTATTTACCGATTGAGTCGCTTTACATGCTACGCTTCCATTCGTTTTATCCCTGGCATCGTCACGGAGCCTACGATCATCTGGCGAACGACCAGGATCGGGCGATGATGGAGTGGGTGCTGAAATTCAATCAGTACGATCTGTATTCGAAGGGACATGCGAAGCCGGATGTGCGGCAGTTGAAGCCGTATTATGACGAACTGTTCGCCGAGTTTTTGCCGGAGAAGGTGGCCTGGTAGGGTGACCGCGCTGGCGCGATTAGATCCGCAAGAAAAGCAAAAGGGCAACTGCAGGTTCCTCCACTCGCGTTGGTCGGTCGGAATGACAATCCAGAGTGAGGCTCGAAGTTTTGGAAAAGAGATGGCCGCCGGTGATTCCGGCGGCCATTGATGTTTCGGTCACTGTGAGTGGAGTTGCAACGGGCATTATTGGACGTTCGCGCCGGATGCGGTCGACGAGGCGTGATTGTCAAGCGGAGTCTTCGCGAGCCAGGTCTTTAACTGAGGTTCCTGAAGGTCGCGAAGTTCGATGCAACCGTCGATGTGTTCGATGGCGTGCTTGAGAGTCTGGTCGGCATCTGGAACCTTATGTTCAGCGAAGAACTGCGAGACTTCATCGCGGTCCGAAGCCGAGCAGAAGGTGCTGGTGGCGCCGACGATGACGCTGCCCAACTCTGGCGTGAACTCCTTTTTCACATCATCCCAGTGGCTCTGGATGAATTTCCATGCGAGATCGCGGTTCTTATCGGTTTCAAGAGAGATGGCGATTTGAAAAGCGGCGTCCTGATTGCGAACCTTGTCGGAGACCGCATATTCGAGAGCACGTCTGGCGAGATCGGGGTTTTCGAAACTGGCGAGAAGCCGAAGCGCGCCGATCTGAATCTCAGGGTTGGTGGAAGTCTCCGAGATTTTCTGCAATTGATCGAAGAGTGTTACATCGCCATTGCGCGCCGTGATTTGCAGAGCAGTCTGTGCGATGTTGGGGTCGACTGCATCGGGATTGACCAGGTATTTCGCGCTGATTTCGCGCGCCTGCTCGAGGATCTGAGGATCCTTAGCATCGCCAAGAGCGGCGAAGAGGAGCGCACGCAACTGCTTTTTGTCGGGTGAATCGCTGTCGGCGGGGGGGCCTAGTTTTGCGAATTCGGGCGCAAAGGTTTGTCGGAACCAGGCGTCGAGCGCGTCTTTCTCTTCGGGCGTCGAAGCAATTCGAGAATCGACAGCGCCCAATCCATCGAGTGCGGATGAGACGACGTTTGAATTGGAATCGGCTTTGAGAGAAGCAACGAGATTCAGGTAGTCGCCGACAGCAGCCTTGTTGGCACGGACCTGGGCCCACTCGTCGCCGATGAGGCTGATGCGCTCCGTGGGCGAAAGTCCGGATTCAACGTGCGAGGCGAGAGCTGCGTAGGCGTCCGGCGTATAGGCAGTGCGATAGTATCCCTTGCCGTCCGCATTGGCGAAAAAGAGCGGTGCGTGCGGCACAGTGAGAGAAGTTGTCTCAGGGGTGAGGAGCTGGCATTCTTGCTTGTCTTCGCCAGTCTTAAAGCATACGGGGAGCGTCCACTTCTGCGCTGCATCGGGATGAACGCTGGGGCTGAGGTAGAAACGGTTTTGCGAGACTACGACCTTACCATTCGCCGGCTGGCCAAATGTGAGCAGCGGAACGCCGGCCTGGGCGACCAGACTCTCCATAATCTTGTCGACAGGCTTGTGGCTGGTCGTGGTCTGGGCATTCCAGAAATCCTCGGCCGTGGCATTTCCATACTGGTGCGCCATGAGGTAGTTGTGAACGCCCAGACGGAATGTTTCCGGACCGACGTAGTTTTCGACGCTCAGCAGAACGTTACCGGCCTTTCCGTACGAGATGCCGTCGAACATCTGCTCGATCTCCGCCGGTGTTTCGGCGCGAGCGCGAATGGCGCGCGTGGTGGGCTGGGCATCGAGGTTCAAGGTGCCGTCCATGCCTGAAGCGACAGCCTGATCGATATCCCACTCGGGGTGCATCGCTTCGACGGGTTTGTTCTCCATCCAGGTGGCGAAGCCTTCGTTAAGCCAGATGTTGTCCCACCATTGCATGGTGACGAGGTCGCCAAACCACTGGTGCGCCATTTCGTGCGCGATCACTAAAGCGACTCCTGTTTTGGCATTGATGGATGCGGTCCTGGGATCAATCAGAAGAGCGGTTTCGCGGTAGGTGATAGCGCCGAAGTTTTCCATTGCGCCGGCTTCGAAGTCAGGCAGACCGATGAGGTCAAGCTTCTTGAGGGGATAGGGAATTCCGAAGTAGGTGTTGTAGTAGTGCAGCACATATTTGGCAACATCGACACCGTATTTGGTGAGGGCAACCTTGTCAGGGGTGGCGCAGGTACGGATGGCTACGCCGTCCTGTTCGCCGGAGGAGCATTGGAAATCGCCGACGAGGAAGGCCACGAGGTAGGTGGACATTTTCGGGGTGGTGAGGAACTTGAGGGTGTGTTTGTCCGCGCCGGGACCCGGGGAGTCGCCGATGATGGGGCCGTTGGAGATGGCGGTGTCGCCCTTGTCGATGATGAGCGAAATATCGAAAGTGGCCTTGAAAGCGGGCTCATCGAAGGACGGGAAAGCCCGACGCGCATCGGTTGATTCGAATTGAGTGACGGCGTAGTTCCGGCGGGCTGTCTTGGAGAGATAGAAGCCGCGAAGCTCGCCGTTCAGGATTCCGTCGTACTGGATCTTCAATGTCGCTTTGCCGGGAGGTAACTGGTCGGGGACATTGAAGGTGGCCTGTTGCTTCTCCTTGTCGAGAGAGACGGTGGCGGTTTGCTCTTTGCCGGATGCTTCGATCTTGACCGATTTGAAAGTGAGGTCGTGCGCGTTGAGGGTGATGCTGGTGGCGGGCTCGGCAAGCGTGAGGTCGATGACTTCAGAGCCGGAGAATGTTGCGCTCTTGAGATCGGGAGTGAGCGTCAGGGAGTAATGCTGAGGACGGACGGTGGTGGGAAGGCGCTGGGCATGAGATGTGACGGTTGCAGCAAATGTGATTGCGGTGAAGAGACAACAGGTGAAAGCAATGCGCCCGAGGCGCAATGGGGAAGCGGGATAGATTCTCATTTCATCCTTTAATCGACAGTGAACATTCAGACTTTCGTGCCCGGGATTGCGAAGGCGGAAGCCAGGGTACTTTGGACGGCAGCTTGCGCGACCCGATCACTGAGCTTGGCTGCTCGTTGATTTCGCCATCGTAATTTTAGGGTACTGGGGCGCACATTGGTAATACGGAAAGTTACCAGGCGCGGGGCCGGGGTGACGAGCGGGCCCAGTTTACTGGATTTCGACCGAATCGGTAGATTCCGGGGTCTTTCGGGGGAGCAGGGAGTCAAGGAGGAGCAGGCAGGCACCGATCACGATCGAGCTGTCGGCAACATTGAAATCGGGCCAATGGTAGCCGAAGATGTGGACTTCAATGAAGTCGACAACTGATCCGTAAGCGACGCGGTCGTGCAGGTTGCCAAGCGCTCCACCGAGCACCAGCGCAAGAGCGACGGTGGCAAGGGTTATCTGCTGGCCAAGACGGATGAGCGCGATGAGGACGGCGATGGCAGCAACTGCTGAAAATGCGATCAGGCCCCAGCGGACGGCGTTAGGGGACGCGGAGTCGGCAAAGAGGGAAAAAGCTGCGCCCTCGTTCAGCCAGTGTGTGATGCGCAGGAAGCCGGGAATCACGGGGATGCCGTCACCCAAGGGGACATGAGAGGCCACGACGGACTTCGTGACGCGGTCGAGCACGATAATGACAACCGAAATGAGGAGGAGCCACGGAAGTTTGCGTGGTGCGGGAAAACTCACTGGGCGGCCTCCGGCGGCGAACAGTGAACGGTGGACAGTGAACAGGGTTTGGGTGGGGCGGGGAAGGTCACTGGGTGGCCTCCGGCGGCGGTTCGGGGATTCCCATCTCGCGGAGCGCGTTGTGGCAGCGGGTGCAGACATTTTGCCAGATGCCGTAGTTCGAGACTTCGGGCATGAAGTTCCAGCAGCGGGCGCATTTGTGGCCTGCGGCGGGGCGCGCAACGATGGCGAGAGGAATGTCGGGCGTGCTTTCGACGACGCTGACTGCTGAGACGTTGATGATTTCTTTGAGGCCCGCGGCGTGTTGCTGAAGAAGCTTGAAGAGAGAGCCAGTCGCGGAGACATGTAAATCGGCTTCGAGACCCTTTCCGATGCGCTTGGCCTGGCGGGCTTCTTCGAGGACGCGAAGGGCTTCATCGCGCACGGCGAAGATCTGCCCCCACTCTTCCAGCAACGGTGTGGGATCAGCAGAATAGATTTCTTCGGGCTTAGGGAACAGCGCGAGATGGACGCTGGGTTCGCGAGTGGTAGTCGGCGGCAGATACTCCCAGACTTCGTCGGCAGTGAAGCTGAGGATCGGCGCGACAAGGCGGACAAGGGTTTCAGTGATCTGCCATAGGACGGTCTGCGCCGAGCGGCGAGCGAGGCTTGTGGGCGCGAAGGTGTACATGCGGTCTTTGAGTACGTCGAGGTAGAACGAGCTCAAATCGACGATGGCGAAGTCGTTGATGGCCTGGTAGACGCGATGAAATTCGAAGTCCGCGTACCAGCCGAGGATTTTCTCGGTGAGTTCGCGCGTGCGGGCGAGCATGTATTGATCGAGAGGCAGAAGTTCTGATTCGGGGACACGGTCGCGTGCAGGATCGAATCCGGTGATGTTGCCGAGCAGAAAGCGGAAGGTGTTGCGGACCTTGCGATAGAGTTCGGCGCAGCGGGCCATAAGGTTTTCGCTAGCGGCCATGTCTTCGCGGAAGTCGATGGAGGCCACCCAGAGGCGCACGATTTCTCCGCCCATGCGGTCGGCGATGTCGACGGGATCGACGCCGTTGCCGAGGGATTTCGACATGGCGCGGCCTTGTTCATCGAGGGTCCAACCGGCGGTGGCGACGTGCGAGTAGGGTGCGCGGCCGCGGAGAGCGACCGAGGTGAGCAGCGAGGAGTGAAACCATCCGCGGTGCTGGTCGCCGCCTTCGAGATACAGAACCTGCATCGGCTCAGAATTCGATGCAGGGGCTAAAGCCCCGCCCATTCTTTCCGTCCTTTTCGGCACGACTGAAGTCGTGCCCTGACGCTTCGTGCTTTCGGGGGCGTTCTGGGTTTGGAAGGCCTTATAGATGGTACGTAGATCCGGATCGGATTCGCAGACGGCGAACCAGCTTGTGCCGGAGTCGAACCAGACGTCGAGGATGTCGGTTTCTTTGCGGAAGGTTGCGCCGCCGCAGTGGGCGCACTTTGTTCCGGCGGGAAGCAGATCGGAGATTGGCGTGGTGTGCCAGGCATCGGCGCCTTCGCGTTCGAAGAGGTCGATGATCTTGCGATCGAGAGCGGCGTCGATGATGGGCTGGTTGCATCCTTCGCACATGAAAACTGCGATGGGCACGCCCCAGATGCGCTGGCGGCTGATGCACCAGTCGGGGCGGGTGGCGATCATGTTGGTGATGCGTTCTTTGCCCCAGGATGGGTCCCAGACAACTTTGTCGATTTCTTCGATGGCTAATTGCCTGTAGGTGGTTTCGGAACCGCCGGCGCGCTTCATTGGAGTTTCAAGGGAGATGAACCACTGCTCGGTCGCGCGGAAGATGACGGGATGGTGGCAGCGCCAGCAATGCGGATACGAATGCTCGAGGTCGGAGACGGCCAGCAGTGCGCGCTGTTCTTCAAGCATGGCGACGATGATGGGGTTGGCGGCCCAGACTTTTTTCCCTTCGAAGGGAGGAAACGAGGCATGGGGCCACGCGGCAGAATCTACGTGTAAGTGGCCCGAGGCGTCGACTCGGCAGGTCTGGTCGAGGTCGTAGCGCTGGCCGGTGTAAAAATCGTCGGCGCCGTGGGATGGGGCGGTATGGACTGCGCCAGTACCCTGGTCGGCGGTGACGTAGGTGGCGAGAACGCCGAGGATGCTGCGCTCGAGAAAGGGGTGTTTGAAGGTGGTGTGCTCGAGTGCGCTGCCTTTGAAGCGGGCGAGTTCGGTGGTTTCCCCTAGTTTGCAGGCGGCGATAACCGCCGGAGCGAGTTCGGCGGCGACGATATAGACGGGGCCTGTCGACTTCGCATCCCCGGTCCCCAAATGCGAGGGGCCGGAGGCACCCGCACCCGATTTTGTGGGCTGCGAACCGAGGTTTTCGGTTGCGAGGGCTACGTATTCGAAGTCGGGGTGGAAGGCGATGGCCATGGAGGCGGGGATGGTCCACGGGGTCGTGGTCCAGATGATGGTGTGGACTTCGCGGCCTGCGAGGGACGGGGTGAGCGCTGCCGCGTCGGAGGTCAGGCGGTAGCGGACATATATAGATGGGCTGTTGTGCTGCTCGTATTCGACTTCGGCCTCGGCGAGGGCGGTGCGATCGTGAATGCACCAGTAGACGGGCTTCAGTCCGCGGTAGACGAAGCCTTTTTCGAGGAAGCCGTAGAAGGCCTCGAGAGTGCGGGCTTCATAGTCGCGCGCCATGGTCATATAGGGCTTTTCCCAACGTCCGAAGCACCCTATGCGTTCAAACTGCGAGGTTTGCAGGTCAACATATTTCTGCGCGTAAGCGCGACAGGCCGCGAGGACCTCGGGGACAGGCATTTCGAGCTTTTTGCGGCCTAGCTGTTCGTCGACCTTGATCTCGATAGGCAGGCCGTGGCAGTCGTAGCCGGGAACATACGGAGAATCGAATCCGGCCATTGTCTTCGATTTGACGACGAAATCTTTCAGCCCCTTATTCAGGGCGTGGCCGAGGTGAATGGGGCCGTTGGCGTAGGGAGGTCCGTCGTGAAGCAAGTAAGCAGGGCGTCCGGCACAGGCCTCGCGCAGCTTGTCATAAAGGCGGATGGAAGTCCACTTTTTGAGCCGAAGAGGCTCATTCTGGGGCAGATTCGCCTTCATGGGGAATGCGGTTTGCGGCAAGGTCAAGGTCGCCTTCAACTCCGGCGCTGGAGACATTGGAACTCCCTGGTGCGATGAAAAGATCTTGAATGTTTAGTCTAAAGGAGCGAAAAGGATTTTTAAGGTAACAACTATTCTCCGGGGCCGTCTATCGTTTATGGGAACCTTCGCTTCGGAGAAATACGAGTCTCTGGAGGGCGCGACAAGCCAAAACGCCTCTTCGATTCATCTAAAGACAAGGACGGGCAATGTCGAGCATAATGGAGGAAAGGACCAGGAAGCGAGCGAGAGCCAACGAGGGCAGTCGCTGCCGAGAGGGCCAGTATCGGCAATTATGGCAAACGACGTATTAATCCAGCCGGATGCGGAGACAAAGGACGACTTACCCTCGATGGAAGGTCATGAGCTTGACTCGTTCCTGGGAAAGTCATTCGAAGAGAAGCCGATATGGAAAGAGCTCTACGGCAACGTTCATGATCTTTTTTTCCCGCCCAAGCTTCCCCCCCTGGTTCTGACCTCGAAGCCGATTCCTGTTCCGGACCTGATGGCAGTCAAGGCGAACCCCTGGGCCGTGGGTACGTCGAGCGCGGTGAATCTCGCCATCCTGGCTCTGGCGATCTGGCTTGGTCTCACGATTATTCATCCGCCTGTGAAGCCGGCGACGAATTTGACCAATGTGGATGTCAGCGACATCCTGAAGGCGCCGAAGTTGACTACCCCGGCCGGTGGCGGTGGCGGTGGTGGTTCTCACGACATTGTGGATCCAATGAAGGGCAAGCTGCCTCCACGCATGAAGGATCCGATCACTCCTCCGATGGTTCCGATCCTGGAGAAGCCCAAGCTTGCATTCCAGCCGGCGATCAACGTGCAAAAGGACATCACCCTGCCGGATAACCCGCAGATGGTGAACTTCGGAGTCAAGAACTCCGCCAATGTGCAGCTGGCCTCGAATGGCTCAGGCGGCGGCGGTGGCATGGGCAGCGGCTATGGCGGCGGAATTGGCTCAGGCAATGGCAACGGCTTTGGCCCCGGCAGCGGTGGAAATACCGGCGGCGGTGTCTACCACATCGGCGGAGGGGTTTCGGCGCCGATCCCGATCTTTACGCCGGAAGCTGAATTCTCGGATGAAGCACGTCGCGCCAAGTACCAGGGAGTCTGTCTGATTTCGCTGATCGTGGATGCGCAAGGCAATCCGCAAAATCCGCGCGTCGTTAGACCGCTCGGCATGGGGTTGGATGAAAAGGCGCTAGAAGCGGTGAGAAAGTACAAGTTCAAGCCTGCCATGAAAGGCAATACGCCTGTGCCGGTGATGATGAGCATCGAGGTTAACTTCAGGCTGTACTAAAAGCAGGGAATAGGGAATAGGGATTAGGAGATTGCAAACGAGAGCGAGGCGCATTGAGCGCTTCGCTCTTTTGCTTTGGTTCGATGAGTCGGGTTGATCTAATCGTGAGCTGCGTATCAATCGATTTACTCCAGTGCTCATTGAAATCTGGCGTGATACTCTTCGGTGTTCGAACTGAGGAGGGATTCGCGATGCGCCTGGCTGCGGGTAAGTGTGGGATTTGGATGTCGGCTTTTGTGGTGATTGGTTGTGTGGCGACGATTGTACCTGCCCAGAGTGATTATCCCTTCCGCAATCCGTCGCTTTCGGACGATGCGCGCATTCAGGACTTGCTGGGGCGATTGACACTCGACGAGAAGGTGTCCCTTATGAGCGATCATCCGAAGATCGAACGGCTGGGGATCGTCTTTTCAGGTCAGGTCGAAGGGCTTCACGGCGAAGCGCTGGGCGGACCAGCGAACTGGGCTGCGCGCGGAAGACAGCCCGCGCCGACAACGACATTTCCGCAGGAGAAGGGATTGGGCGCAACGTGGGACCCGGACATGCTGCAAAAGATCGGCGCGCTCGAGGGATATGAGACGCGCTATTTCTATCAGAATCCGAATTGGGACCGCGGAGGCGTGGTGGTGCGTGCGCCGAACGCGGATTTGAGCCGCGATCCACGATGGGGACGGACAGAAGAATCGATGGGTGAAGACCCGTACCTCGTGGGAACGCTGACGGTCGCGTTCATTCACGGATTGCAGGGGCCGGATCCAAAGCACTGGCAAGCCGCCTCGCTGATGAAACATTTCATGGCAAATGAGAACGAAAACGGACGCACACATACTTCTTCCGATTTCGATGAACGGCTGTTTCGCGAGTACTATTCTGTGCCATTTCGCATGGGATTTGAAGAAGGCGGATCGCGCGCGGTGATGGCGTCATATAACGCATGGAATGGAACGCCGATGACGGTGAATCCGGTGCTGAAGAACGTGATGATCAAGGAGTGGGGCAACGACGGGCTGATCTGCACGGACGGCGGCGCACTGGGACTGCTGATCACGGCGCACAAGGCGTTTCCGGACAAAGAGCATGGATCGGCGGCAGCGGTCAAAGCAGGGGTCAATCACTTTCTCGACACATACAAGCCAGACCTGACGAAGGCGCTGCAGGACGGGTTGCTGACGGAAGCCGATATGGATGCGTCGCTGAAGAATCTGTTGAGGCTGTATCTGCGGCTGGGAGAGATGGACGCGCCGGGAGCAGATCCCTACGCGAAGATCGGAGTTGTTACGGACGGAGAGCTTCCGCCGTGGGAGCGAGAATCGAGCAGGGAACTGGCGCGGCAGGCGACCGATGAATCGATTGTGCTACTGAAGAATGAAAGCAATACGCTGCCACTCGACAAAACGAAGTTGAAGACGATCGCGGTGATTGGGCCGTGGGTCGATACAGTGCTGCAAGATTGGTACAGCGGAACGTGGCCCTACAACGTGACGATCCTGGATGGAATTCGCGAGGCTGTGGGCAAAAACGTGAAGGTGCTGTTTGCAGATGGCTCAGATGAGAGCGAGGCGGAGGCTCTTGCGAAGAAAGCGAATGTTGTGATCGTAGTTGTCGGCAATCATCCTGTGTGCAATGCCGGATGGGATCAGTGTCCCACGCCTTCCAATGGGAAAGAGGACGTGGATCGCAAGACGATCGTGCTGGAGCAGGAAGAACTTGTGAAGAAGATTTTCGCGGCGAATCCCAAAACGATCGAAGTGCTGCGGTCGAGCTTTCCGTATGCGATTGTGTGGAGCCAGGAACACGTGCCGGCGATTGTGCACATGACGCACAACAGTCAGGAAGAAGGGCATGGGCTTGCGGATGTTTTGTTTGGCGATTACTCACCGGCTGGGCGCCTGACGCAGACGTGGCCGACGGGCGATGATCAGTTGCTGCCGATTCTTAACTACAACCTGCTGGATGGAGAGACGTATCTCTATAGCAAGAAAAAGCCACTGTATGCGTTTGGGTATGGCCTGAGCTACACGACGTTTGATTATCGCGGAGTGAGCACGAGCTCATCGCAGATGGATGCCGACGGCAACGTGCAGGTGCACGTGAAGGTGAAGAACACCGGCAGGCGCGCGAGTGATGAAGTTGTCGAGATGTATGTGCAGCACATGGGTGCCGCAGTAACGCGGCCGCAACTGGAGTTGAAGGGCTTCAAACGGGTGCGGCTCGAGGCGGGTGCGGAGAAAGATGTGACGCTGGAACTGAAGGCGCGCGACCTCGCGTACTGGGATGCGCCGGACCATGTATGGCGCGTGGAGAAGGAAAAGGTGCGTGTCCTTGCGGGTGGATCGAGTGACAAGTTGCCGGTGCAGGCAGTGGTGGATGTGACCGGGACGAAGGACTACAAACCGTAGAGGACTGGCTCAAAGTCTGCGTTCATTGATGCCTATCGGCCGTGCGCGAACATAGCCTTCAATTCTTCAGGAGGAACCACTTCGAGCTGGGCGAATGTGCACGACTCAGGTTTTCGATCGGTGCGCCATCGGCGGAAATGGGCCATATGCCGGAAGCGTCCGCTCTGCATGTGCTCGTAGGCAACCTCCACTACGAGTTCTGGACGGAGAGGCTCCCAGGAAAGATCCTTGCCTTGGCTCCAGCGGCTTTTGCCGCCGGGCATGCGAGGTTCGCTGGAGTCGCTAGTTTCTTCGGGACTTTCCCAATTCTTCCAGGGGTGATTGCGCAGGGCATTCTTGCGATATGGTGTGAGGAAATCGAGAAGGGTGCGGCGGGTTTCCGCGGAGAAGCTTGCGCAGACGCCGACGTGCTGCAGAAGCTTTGCATCATCGTATAGACCGAGCAGAAGTGAACCGATCTCCTTCCCCGGGACCTCCCGGTACCAGCGAAAGCCGGCAAGCACGCAGTCGCATTCGCGTTCATGCTTGATTTTGAGCATTACGCGTTTGTTGGATTGATAGGAAAGGTCGACGCGCTTAGCCACAATTCCATCAAGGCCGGCGCCTTCGAATCGCTTGAACCAGTCGAGGGCAACTTGCCGATCGGCGGTTGCCGGCGTGATTTGTATGGGCGGCCTGGCGGATCTCAGGAGTGATTCCAATGCAGCGCGACGTTTGTGAAAGGGCTCGCCGCGAAGATCGCGATCGCCTTTGCAGAGCAGATCGAAGAAAACACATGAAGCGGGAGTTTCCGAAGCGAGAAGATTCACGCGCGAGGCGGCGGGATGAACGCGAAGTTGGAGAGCATCAAAGTCGAGTCGTCCCTTGAGTGCGATGACGAGTTCGCCGTCGAGTACGGACTTTGCGGGGAGTTGCTTGCGGAGCGGATCGATCATCTCGGGGAAGTATCGATTGAGGGATTTCTTATCCCGGCTCTGGATGAGAATCTCGTCGCCATCCCGAAAGACGAGAACGCGAAAGCCGTCCCACTTTGGCTCGTAGATCCATTTACCCTGCCGCGGCACCTCATCGACGCGTTTGGCGAGCATAGGGAGAAGTGGCGGGTTGACGGCAAGGTTCATGTGCAGGTGGCTGCGGTCACGATATCGATACAGAAGTGCAGATGCTGCAATCTTCATGCGCTGTTGTCCGATGAAGAGCGTCTGTTGAGTAGAATCCGGGAAGTATGTCAAACGACGCGAGGATCCTCGCCCTGAACGAAAGTCTCGCCCGTCCCGGGGGCGCGCAGATCGTAGACGGGAACGGCGGCCTGCCGAAGATTCAGATTCACACTGCCTTTGCGGGCGCGGATATTTATCTCCATGGGGCGCAGGTCACATCGTGGAGACCGGCAGGTGCCGAGGAAGTCCTTTTTGTGAGCGAGAAGTCGCATTGGGAGGACGGTCGGGCAATCCGCGGTGGAATTCCGGTGTGTTTCCCGTGGTTCCGCGCAAAAGCCGACGACCCGCAGGCTCCGGCTCACGGGTTTGTCCGCACCAAGGAGTGGAAACTCGAGTCGGTTACGGAGATGCCGGGCGACTCAGTGTGCGTCTATCTCTCGACTGAAAGCGATGAGGCGACGCGGCGCTGGTGGCCTTTTGAGTTTCGCCTGGAATATCGAATAACGGTTGGAGTTCGGCTGAATCTGGAACTGAGGTTGAAGAATACGGGCCGGTCGGCGTTCCGATTTGAAGAAGCTTTGCATACCTACTTCAACGTACCTGATGTGGAGCGGGTGAAGGTAAAGGGCCTGGATGGAGCCGCTTATCTGGATAATCGGGATAGGAACCAGAGAAAGACGCAAACGGGCGACCTTCGGTTATCGGCGCAAACCGACGATGCCTTTGTTGGAGCTTCAGGATCCGTGGAGATTCTGGATGAACTCCTCAGGCGAAGAGTGACGACGGAAAAGCGGAACTCCAACTCGACGATTGTCTGGAATCCCTGGCGCGCTGGGGCAGATTCGATATCAGATCTCGGAGCAGATGAGTGGCGCCGGATGCTTTGTGTTGAGGGTGGAAACATCCTGGATTCGGCGATCGTGGTGGGTCCACAGGAGAGTCATACGCTGACTGTGGAAATCAGTATTGCCACTGAGGAGGTGCAATAGAGTGGGTCGTGCTGCACTTGTGTGTACGCATGGTAACTTACCATCGACGTGGGAAGCTAAAACGCTGAAAGCGCTAGCTTTTTCAGCAACTTACACCTATGATTGTTACTAAAGTTTTATTGACTCATAACGGTACTTATCCTAATGTTGAGACTCCAAACTGGTTCAGATAGGGGACCGTTGGAAGATTCGGTCTGTTAAGAGGTCCGCATTTGCGTGGTCCGGTGGATTGTGTCTGCTGGTAGCGATCCATGGACGCTGAGGTTTTTTGAGGAGACTGGCCACCTGCCGCCTCTTTCTTGGTTTGGTCATTTTCAGCATCTAGCGCTGACTGACCCGAGTGACATTTTGGCGGACAGGTGCAGAGCGATGCTCGCGTCAGCGATCCGGCACTTCAGGACGGATGACGCAAAGCCCGATTTGCAATTGGAATAATTCCTCCCTCTCGGGTGCCTTGTGAG
The DNA here is from genome assembly GCA_963838295.1 of uncultured Acidobacteriaceae bacterium. Lineage (GTDB taxonomy): Bacteria > Acidobacteriota > Terriglobia > Terriglobales > Acidobacteriaceae > Telmatobacter. The sequence continues at coordinate 824,409 of CAWIQS010000010.1, read as the reverse complement.
TCCAAATCTGCTTGTTCTCAGCATTCTCAGATCTGCCGAAACACGTACTTTGCTCAGTCAAGTCCTGGAGAGGGCCGGCCACAAGCTGGTGCAAGCTTCTGGCCTTGCGCAGGCGCGAATTCTTCTCGACAACGGAGTCGAACCCGATCTCGTAATGCTGGAATCATCGCTGGCGACGAGCTCTCCTGGCTTCCACAACATTCTCAGAGATTCTTCGAAGTTTGCTGTTTGCCTGGTTTCTGGTGCGGTCGAGCTGCGCGCCAGGAGCCAGGCCACAGCATTCGGAGTGAGTCTTTTCCTGGAGAGGCCACTGGTCGAGGGCGATGTTCTCTCGATGCTGGATCAAGTTTCAAATCCATGCCCCCAGGAGCAAGAAGGAGGGCCTGGAAGTTCGCGCATAGCCAAAGCAGTTGGTGCGAATTCGGATGCAAGCGGAGTGGTTCGCGAGGAACTGGGCGATGGACGGTACTTTCTTGCCGCCACACCCTCCATGTTGAAGATCTACCGACAGGTCCAGCTTCTCGCGGATGTGGATGCTCCGGTTCTGATCCTTGGCGAGAGTGGCACTGGCAAGGAAGTGATCGCGCACCTGATCCATAAGCATTCGCGCCGAGCGCAGCATAGTTTCGTGAACGTAAATTGTGCAGCATTACCGACCGATCTGCTGGAAAGCGAACTCTTTGGATATCGTCAAGGTGCTTTCACTGGCGCGATCAAGGACAAGCCCGGCAAATTTGAACAAGCCCATCACGGCACGTTGCTGCTGGACGAAATTGGCGAGATGAGCGCGCAGATGCAGGCGAAGCTTCTGCATGTGCTTCAGGATGGGCAGTACAACCGCCTGGGTGCGCGCGAAAGCAGCAAAGTAGACGTGCGTGTCCTCGCGGCGACCAATGTGCCGATTGAGAATGCGTTGGTGGGTAAGACGTTTCGCGAAGATCTCTACTATCGGTTAAATGTCTTTACCATCAATGTGCCTCCTCTGCGCGATCGCCGCGAGGAGATTCCTTACTTGATAGAGGAAACCATCCGCAGATTGCCCGAAGCGTTGCGGAGCGGGCATGATTTTGCCTTCCCGTCGCGGCTGATTGACGCCGCTCTTCTTTGCGACTGGCGTGGTAACGTTCGCGAGTTGCGAAATTTCGTTACCCGTACGATCACTATGCGTGACACTGAGACAGCAATTCGAGAATTGGAGACAAAGATCGGCGGAGGTTCTCGCGCAGTGCTGGAAGAGCCGATCCCATTGCCGCTAACCGAGACCGCAGGCATGCGGTCCATTGTGCGCGACATGAAGGATCGCGCCGAGGCACAGATGATCAAGGATGCCCTCGAGGTTTCAGGCTGGAACAGGCGGCACGCGGCCAAGGATCTCAATATCAGTTATCGAGGCCTGCTTTACAAAATCCAGCAACATCGCCTTGTGCCCAAAGCTCCGTCGTTGAGCCGACCTGCGCAGCATCTTCAGGCGCTGAATCAGCCTTCAAAGCACCCTTTTTGAATCGCTCTCAAACACAGGAACCGTCGGCCTGACTCAAGTGCAATCGTTTGCACATATTTGCGGTAATAGTATGCAAAACCTTGCATATTCTTTCGGCGATGAGGGCCTTTGCGGCCAGAACTCATAAATCTCGGCCGAAAACAGCCTGAAAACCGCTGAAATGTTTCTCGTCTTCTCATCACTATTGGTCATTGTGTTGCAAGAAGGCAGGTTGAAGAAAAGCCCCCATGTCCATGGAAACTACCCAACCAGTCCAAAGCATGGAACTCCCCAGCGCTGAGTTCATCTTTGGGACTACTGCCGGAATGCGCGGAATTCGCGAAAAGATCGAGCGGTCGTTTCACGACGACTTGCCAGTTCTGATCGAAGGCGAGAGCGGAACGGGCAAGGAAGTGATTGGCCGGTTTCTTCACAGGTATTCGCTTCGCCGAGAGGGGCCGTTCTTAAAACTTAACTGCGCAGCTTCTTCGACAAGTTTGTTGGAAGACGAAATCTACGGGTATGAAAACGGTGCAACCGCCAAGATTCGAGCGACTCCAAGAGGTTCTATTGGCCTGGCGTCGGGTGGGACGCTCTTCTTCGATGAGATCGGTGAGCTGGACTTGCCTCTGCAGCGGCGACTGGCGGAGACGCTCGCTTCTGGACGTTACCGACTTCGTGGTGGCGCTGAATCCCGGGGCGTTGAGGCGCGCTTTGTGTTCGCCTCGAGTGTTGACGTAAAAGTCGGGCTGCAGAAGCACTGCCTTCTCGAAAAGCTGTTGCAATCCTTTGCTCACCATCATTTGCGGCTGCTTCCGCTGCGTGAGCGAAAGCAGGACATCCCTCTTCTTTGCGAGTATCTGCTGGTTAAGTTCGCACGCGAGTTTGGGCGGCCGGTCCCGCACCTCAGTTCAAATGCACTAGAAGTATTCCAGCAATGGAAATGGCCCGGGAACATTCGAGAGTTGGAGAACTGGATTGCAAGGATCGTCATTTTTGGTGCTGAAGAAGCGATCGGTCTGCAGTTTAACCGCCAACTCGTAACCTGGCAGGAGCCGGCGACGAGGAAACAGGTAGTTCGCAAGCAAATGGGCCATTTGAGGCGATTGCGCAGACATAGTTGAAGTTGTGAAGTATCTGAAAGGATTTGGTGCGATCTGGGAATTCGGAACAAAACCCGAAGGTAATCAACGATCACTTTTGACTTTTAGCTGAGAAAAGCAAGTGGAACAAAGGGCATTGATTTTGGAATCATGGATTTGTCCTCTGAGGCAGTGGTAAGCGGAGAATTGTTACTCAAAGTACCTGGTACTGGTTACCGCAGAGGTACTTCGGCGACCCTAATAGGGCATTGTTTAACCCCCTGAGGTCACCGACTATGGGACAGGGTTTCTCCGCCGCTCGGTTTTGAGTCGTAAGGTGCCGAAGTTGAGAGAGATTCGGTCGTTCAAGGGGTTCAAAAAAAAGTTCGGGTATGTAGCCCACAGGGCGAAGCTATGTCCTGATTCAACCGCAAGTGCAAGTGGCAACGGAGGTAACACGCAAGTGGTGACGCTACAGTGCATAGAGACGCGACTGGATCGAGAACTTCCCTGGTGTGCGGTGTACACCCGGCATCAGCACGAGAAGACAATAGGGGAGATGCTCAAAGCCAAGGGCTTCGAGATTTTTGTGCCTCTTTATGAGTCGACTCGGCGGTGGAAGGACCGGCGGAAGGTTTTATCGCTGCCGCTGTTTCCTTGCTATGTTTTTGTGCGCGGAGCGCACGAGCGCAGGCTGCAGGTGCTGACTACCCCCGGAGTGCACATGATTATCAGCCGGGGTGAGCAGATTGCAACGATCCCAGACGGAGAGATCGAAGCGATTCGGAGAACAGTTGAGAAGGACCTCCGAGTGGAGCCGCATCCATACCTTCGTTGCGGTGAGCGGGTTCGGGTCGTCCGTGGCTCACTCGAAGGCGTCGAAGGCATCCTGGCGCGCAAGAAGAGTTTGTACCGATTGGTTTTGTCGGTTGATATGTTGGCCCAATCGGTATCAGTCGAGATTGATGCTCTGGACGTTGTGCCCGTCGTTCAGAAAGCGGTAATTGCATTGCAGCGGGGTGAGTCCCCGCATTTGGATTCCCCGCGGCAGCGTTCGCTGGCTGGCGATTGAAGATCAGAGGTTTCAAGTAGTAAACGCGGGGAGTCAAGCCGTTTGGCATTGGTTTTCCACGCGGAAGTTGAACGATGGAGTGGTTATGAAGTGCAGTTCCCTGCAAGCGTTGGTTCTCGGAGTTGTTCTCATCCTTCCGGGTCTTCGAACAGGTCAAGCGCAGTCAACTAATGGGGACAAAGCGCCGGCGGGAGGCGAGGTTGCAACCTCGGATACGGGTGCGACGAACAAGCCGCACGACGACCGCTTTGTTATCGGCAATGACGACGTGCTGGCGATCAGTGTCTGGAATGAGCCAAATCTGACGAAGTCCATTCCGGTACGTTCCGACGGGAAGATTTCGCTGCCGCTTGTGGGCGAGATGCAGGCATCGGGCAAGACTCCGTTGCAGCTTGAGCGCGACGTCACTGAAAAACTCAAGGGCTTCATCACTGCGCCTGAAGTAAATGTGATCGTTGAAAAGGTGAACAGCAGGAAGTTCAATATTCTCGGGGAAGTCCTCAAACCAGGTTCTTATCCCCTTACGGCCTCAACAACCATCATGGATGGGATTGCGATAGCAGGTGGTTTTCGAGATTTCGCGAAGAAGTCGGGTGTCTATATCTTGCGCAAGACTGGGGACGGTCAAGAGAGCCGGCTGAAATTCAACTACAAGGATTTCATTAAGGGCAAGGACATTGCCCAGAACATCAAGCTCGAGCCCGATGACACGGTCATCGTTCCATGAGGGTAGACACGATGCTAAAGTTTGCCTGTCTTTGTATTGCGCTCGCAGCGGCAATGCCCCTGTGGTCCCAAGTCGAACCAAGCGCAAGCGGTGGTGGATTTGACCTGGACGACAGTCACATGATGACGCCACCTCCAGTGAGCCAAGACGCATATCCGGTGGTGATCGGCACTGAGATGCGGTCCAATTATCTATCGGGTGGGCTGGTCTTCACGACCGCGTATGTCGACAACCTGGTGGGTGGGGACAGCCCAACTTCGGATGAGATGTATTCCGTTTTCCCCACGATCAGTCTCGATCGCAGAACCGCCCGGCAGGGTGAGTCGCTGAACTACAGTCCGGGGTTCAACTTCTATCAACACGATAGCCAACTCAATGGAATAAGCCAGAGCGGATCCGGGGGATACCGCTATCATCTGAGCCCTTATGCAGTGATTGTTTTCGGGGACTCGTTTCAGCAGAACTACAACCTCTTCAATCAAGGTAATCCTTTTTCTTCGAGCGGAATCACAGGAACGCCGGGATCGCCTAACACTGCGCTGATCGCGCCGTTTGAAAACCAACTCACGAATACGAGTAGCGGTGGTATCGATTACCAATACGGCAGGAACGCAATGATCGGAGGGAGCGGAAGCTACTCCAGCCTTCACTATGCGAATGCGACAACAACCACAGGGCTAGATGATGCCGGCACGACCGACGCTTCGGTGTTCTACAGTCGAAGAATCGGTCGATCTCAGTATGTTGGAGTCGTGTACGAGTTCTCGAAAGACATCACCCACCCCATTGACACGTATTCGGTAACGAACGCGGTATTCGGGTTTTACACGCATTACTTCACCCGGAGTTTCTCCCTTTCCGTTTTGGGCGGTCCGGAGAGTTACACGACCTGGGCTCCTCTCGTTCCGCATAGGAGTTCGTGGACTCCGGCGGTGCAAGGCAGTTTCGGATTGCAGAGGCCTCGGTCGACGGTTTCCGCCAGTTACTCATATATCGTCTCGGGAGCCGGCGGTCTGGCGGGTACGTACAAGTCGACTCTGGCGAATGTGAGTGCGCGTTTTTCGCTTACGCGAACATGGACGATCGGTGGCAGCGCCGGCTACTCAAATTTCGATAGTGCTATTTCCAACCAGGGGGTATCCGGAATTGACCTTGGAGGCCGCACGATCTCTGCCGGGGCTACGGTGGAACACAGGATTTCAGAGAAGCTAAATGCAATAGCCGGCTATCAATATTTCCACGAGAGCTATCCAAGTATTGCGATTGCCTCCAGTGATCCCAATTCGAACAGGGGATTCATCGGAATCACCTATCAATTCAACCGCCCACTAGGACGATAACGATGCCAGAAGAACTCGAAGAGCAGGAATCATCGCAGCCCGATTTCGATCGATACGTCGACATCGTGCGACGCCGGCACATGTACTTCCTGGTGCCGTTATTCATTGGATGGCTGGCCGTTTGGTCTGTCAGTTGGGTTCTGCCGTCAAGGTACAAATCAAGCACGTTGATTCTGGTGCAACAGCCCACTATGCCGGAGAGCTATGTGGCGCCGAATGTGAACGAGAATCTGCAGGACCGTTTGCAGAGCATCAAGCAGCAGATCCTCAGCCGAACCCGGTTGCTGATCATCATTGACAAGCTCGGTCTCTACGCTCATTCCGAGAACCTTAAGAGTGACGATGACAAGGTCGAAAGGATGCGCAAGGACATCGGCCCCGTCGACCTTGTTCAGGATGCACGGAACAATGAGATCACGGCTTTCAAAGTGAGTTTTTCATCGCACGACCCGGTTCTAGCTCAGAAGGTCACGACAGAGTTGACCCGATTGTTCATCGACGAGAACAACAGAGTCACCCAGGAGCAGTCCGAAGGCACGACACATTTCATCGAGAAGCAACTCCAGGATGCCCAGGTGGCGCTCGCGGCCCAAGAGGCGAGGGTGAAGCAGTTCGAAGCAGCACATGAAGGAGCGCTGCCAACCCAGCAAGCGAGCAATCTGCAGATTCTCGCGGGATTGCAGGGGCAGTTGCAGAATGAGCAGGATTCGCTGAACACGGCGAAGCAGCAGAGGGTCTTTTACCAGTCGCAACTTGAGCAATACCGGAATCTGCATGCGACGTCAAAGTCGGTGGATGGAGTGCCGACGGACCTTGCGTTGATTGATGCGGAGTTGGCAAAGCTGGGCTCCCAGTTGACGGATCTTAAGGCACGCTATACGGATTCGTACCCGGACGTACAGAGACTGAAAGCCCAGATTGCTGAAACTGAAAGACAGCGGCAGCAACTGCTGGCAGCGCCAAAAACAGGGACGGCCAAGGGCCGGGAGGGGGAATCAACGGAATCGGCGCCGCTGCTGCAGTTGCAGAGCCAGCTTCAGGCGAACCAGCTGGAGATCTCAAGCAGGGAGCGCTCAATTGCAAGTCTGGAGGCCCGGATCAACGAATATCAGGGGCGACTGAATGCTGAACCCGCCACCGAGCAGCAACTTGCCGAGCTTACTCGAGGATATGACCAAACCAAGGCGAACTACGATGACCTTTCGAAAAAGAAGAACCAGTCCGTAATGGCCACCAGCATGGAGCAGATGCAGCAAGGCGAGCGATTCACGATGCTTGATCCGCCGAGCCTTCCCGGTAAGCCCGACTTCCCGAATCGCCTGAAGTTCTGTGGAATGGGTATCGCGGTCGGTCTCGCACTCGGATTACTAACCGTTTTCGTGTTCGAGTTCCTGGACGATCGTATGCACGGAGAGAAGGAAATCAAGGACCTGCTTCCCATCGCTGTCATGGCAGAAATTCCGGAGATCCAGAGCACGGTTGACCAGGAAAAACAAAAAAGGCGAGTGGTTTTGGGCTGGTCAATGGCAACCGCCATTGCCGTTGTAATAGCGGTTGGGTCAACTTTCAGCTTCCTGCGAGGATAGTACAAAAAACGCAATGTATAAGAGCTTTTACAATCTAACGCGCGGCCCGTTTGACCTGTCGCCGGATCCTACGTGCTTTGTTGCGACCGAGCGTCACAATGAGGCGCTCGCTGCTCTTTACTACGGCATCGTGCGACACAAAGGGGTAGTCGTGGTAACAGGAGAAGTAGGGACTGGCAAGACCCTCATGCTCCGTTGCCTGCTGCAGCTATTCAAGTCGAGCAGCGAGATTTCGTACGCATACCTATTCAATTGCCGGTTGTCTCCGATGGAGTTTCTGCACTACATCGCCTCGGACTTCGGTCTCAAGGCCGATGCCGGGCAGAGCAAGAGTTCTCTGCTGATTGAGCTGAGCAAGTATGTAACGTCGCGTGGGCTTCAGGGGCTTACCACCGTGTTGATTGTGGATGAGGCTCACAATCTATCGATGGAGCTATTGGAGGAGATTCGTTTGCTCTCAAACCTCGAGACGAACGACGATAAGCTTCTTCAAATCGTACTTGTGGGACAGCCTGAACTTGATTTGAAACTCGACTCGTTTGAGTTGCGGCCCTTGAAGCAGAGGATCGCGTTGCGCGCACATCTGTCGCCACTTGATGAGCAGGACACCGGGAAGTACATCCAGGAGCGCCTGATGATTGCCGGGCAGGGTTTCCGGGCGGAGCCGTTGTTCTCACCGGAAGCGGTGAAGGCGATCCACCGGTACTCACGCGGATTTCCGCGACTGATCAACACCATTTGCGAGAATGCGCTAATCACGGGATACGCACGGCAACTGCCCTGCATTATGCCCGACATAATCGGTGGTGTTGCCAAGGACTTTCATTTAACCTCCAACGGCTCGATGCTGGTCAAGAATGCGCAGGGCGATGCGGAGCTCGATCTGGAACGAGCCAAGAACTTTTTCCTTGACCTTTACACTTCGATGCAAAGGCCGAGTGGATCCAATTCGGAGTTAGATACGCCAATTTCGGTTGAAGCGGGGGACCATGAGTCAGATATTTGACGCTTTGCAGCGTTCCGAAGCAGAGCGGATCGGCAAGGATCCGACAGCGATTCCTCGTCCAATCGAGCTGCTGCAACACGCAGAGAACGCTGCCACGGCTAATCGCGCGGCCAGCATGTCGGGCAATGCCTGGAATATGCCGGTGGCTACGGGTGCTGCGGTAGCGATCGCTGAAGCGGTGCGGGAGCCTGAGGTCGCGGCTGATCGCCTTAACGGGAATACCGTGACTTCCGGCGATGTGCGGCCCATTGAAGATCGCGATGAGGGACCGATGCAATGTGAGGTCCTTAGCGTCTCAGCAAGCCACGAGAGCCACTTAGTGTCTCTTCCCGACAGCGAGAGCCCAGCCAGCGAGGCGTTCCATCTGCTTGGTGTCCGTCTGCGGCATTTGCGCCGCCAGCGGCCACTGAAGAAAGTTCTTATCACAAGCACCATTCCGCAGGAAGGCAAAAGCGTGGTGGCCGCCAACCTGGCATGCACCTTGGCGCTTCGCACCCAACAGAAGGTGCTGCTGCTGGAGGGTGATGTTCGGAGGCCTACGCAGTCGAAGATTTTTGGTATTGCCAACAAACCGGGAATTTGCGAATGGCTGAATGGCGAGCGGTCGCTGGTCAAGAGCATGTACCGGCTTAAGGAGCCAGGAATCTGGATTTTCCCAGCGGGAGCCGGAACCGGGAATTCCCTGGAATTGCTCCAATCCGGTGGAGCTACGCCAAAGATCGAACAGCTCATGAACTGGTTCGATTGGGTGGTAATTGATTCGCCGCCGGTTCTTCCCCTTGCCGACACCAGCGTTTGGACGAACATGGCAGACGGAATCCTTCTTGTAACGCGGCAGGGAACCACCCAAAAGAAGCAGTTGAAGCGCGGATTGGAGGCGCTCGCAACTCAGAAACTAATTGGAGTGGTTTTGAACAGTGCCAAGAACGTATCGCACTCCGATTATTACTATCGCCCCACAAGTCGGTTACCAAACGAGGATGCGGACGTTTGATTGTTCTCGGTAATCTGTAAGGGTTCAGTATTCTCGCGGTCAAGAGTCGAGATCGAATTGCGCAACACTTTCGAATGATCATTGTTTTCGCGCTTCTGGCAAGACGAAATTAGAAGAGTATTCAATTTGCGAGACGCGGAAACAGGAGATTATGTGCCTTGGGAGGGAACTGTGAACACGGGACGGCAAGGTCGGCAAATAAGCCTCATTGATCCACTCAGTGAGCCAGCGTTAGAGCGCAAGGCCCTGAATGAAGAAAGTTTCAGACGAGTCATCGCTATCGAGCGCAAAAGAACCGAGCGCTCCAAGGCGCCGTTTGTTCTCATGCTCCTTGAAATTGCAAATCAGAACGCAGAGAAGGCGGTCCCTGCGCAGGAATCTATAATGTCGGTTTTGCTTGCGACAAGCCGGGATACTGATCTGGTGGGATGGTACAAGTCGAATACGACAATAGGTGCCTTATTCACTGGCCTGGGCGGCGGCGACAAAAGCTCGATTCTGATGACAATTCTGAGCAGAGCCACCAAAACACTGCGCGACGAGTTGACCTTCGAGCAATTTAATCTCATTAATATTTCTCTGCACTACTATCCAGACGACTGGGATGAAAATGGACCGGGACGCCCAAGCAACCCGGCGCTCTATCCGGACCTTTCCACCCAGGAGAGCGGAAAGCTGCCTCTTCTGGTTCTGAAGCGCAGCATCGACATTGTCGGAGGTCTGCTTCTTTCGCTTATCTGTCTCCCGTTCTGTGTCTTGATCGCAATTGCCATCAAGGCCACTTCAAAAGGCCCCATCCTTTTTCGTCAGATGCGGGTGGGCCAGCACGGAAAGCAGTTTATGTTCCTCAAGTTTCGTTCGATGTATGCAGACAACGACCACAGCATTCATCGTGAGTACGTGACCAAGCTGATCAACAACGAAAGCAATGAAGGCGGGATGCGCAAGGCCGACACCGTTTACAAGCTGACCGGGGACAAGCGAATCACGCCTATTGGTCGATTCCTTCGCAGGACGAGTCTGGATGAGCTACCGCAATTCTTGAACGTTCTGCTTGGCGATATGGCGCTTGTCGGTCCGCGACCACCGATTCCCTATGAACTGGCCGCTTACCAGACATGGCATCGTCGCAGACTGCTGGAAGTGAAGCCCGGCGTAACGGGGTTATGGCAGGTTACAGGAAGAAGCACGGTCGACTTCGATGCGATGGTGCGCCTGGACCTGAAGTACGCCACGTCATGGAATCCGTGGCTCGATATCAAAATCCTCCTGCGTACGCCTCTTGCCGTGATCCGAGGATCCGGCGCCTACTGAGGACTTTTCCTTCATAATCTAACCTCCTTCAACCCGGCAGAGACAGTTACTGATCGGGACAGGATTCCTGCGTATGTCTTCCCCCAACCAATCGGCTGTTCAGAAGAAAGACGGCGAATCATGATTTTCGGTGTAATTGGTTACGGCTACTGGGGACCCAACATTGTGAGGAATCTCATGAGCCTTGAAGGCTCGGAGGTTCTGGCTATAGCGGAGATAAGCCCGGCAGCGCGCTTGCGCGCACAGAAGGCTCATCCAGGGGTCAAGGTTGTTGGAAGCGCGTCTGAAGTCATCAGTTCCCCTGAGATCGATGCCATTGCCGTGGTATCGCCGGTGTGGACACACTACGAATTGGCCAAGGCTGCCCTCGAAAATGGAAAGCATGTTTTTGTCGAGAAGCCTTTCACCAGCACTTCGGCCCAGGGTGAAGAACTGATCAACCTGGCGGTTCAAAAGAACCTCAAGATCATGGTCGACCACACCTTCCTCTTTACGGGTGCGGTGAAGAGAATCAAGCAGCTCGTGGACGAGGGAGCGCTTGGCAAACTCTTTTATTACGATTCCACCCGCGTCAACCTTGGGCTGTTTCAGCACGACTGTAACGTTTTGTGGGATCTTGCTCCGCATGATTTGTCGATTATGGATTACCTGATCAAGGGAGATCCCGAGGCCGTTGTGGCCACTGGCCAGGGTCACCTCAACGGTCATGAAGACGTGGCGTATATGACCCTGTATTTTCCCGAGAAGGTCATCGCTCACATCAATGTGAACTGGCTCTCACCGGTGAAAGTGAGAACCACGCTTATCGGCGGCGAGAAACGGATGCTGGTGTGGAATGACCTCGAAGCTGACGAGAAGCTGAAGATCTACGACAAGGGTGTTGACATCAGCAGCAGAGAAGGAGTGTACGAACTTCTTGTCAGCTATCGTTCCGGCGATATGTGGTCTCCTCAACTGGAACAGGGCGAGGCGCTCCGCCAGGAATTAGGCTACTTCGTTGAATGCGTTTCATCTGGGCAACAGCCATTTAATGACGGATGCGCAGGTCTGCGGGTAGTGCGAATGTTGGAAAAAGCAAACGAGTCGCTGAACAAAAAGGGGTCACTCGTTTATTTATGAACCCCTTCAACTGCATCGCAGACGATGTGAAAATGGGCGAGAATGTGCGTCTGTCAAAATTCATCAACCTCTATGGTTGCGAAATCGGAGACGAGACGAAGATAGGCGCATTTGTCGAGGTCCAGAAGAATGCCAGCATCGGTCGACGCTGCAAGATTTCGAGTCATACGTTCATCTGCGAAGGCGTCACGATCGAGGACGATGTGTTCATTGGTCATGGCGTGATGTTCACCAACGATTCCTACCCTCGTGCAACGAGTGCCGACGGGACGCTTCAAACGGAAGCCGATTGGAAGGTCGAGAAGACAGTCGTCAAGCGGGGCGCCTCGATCGGAACGGGCGCAACGATTCTTCCCAACACCTGCATCGGAGAGAACGCGATTGTCGGGGCGGGTAGCGTGGTCACGAGAGACGTCCCCGCGAATTCGATCAGTGCCGGCAATCCGGCAAAAGTTCTGCGCTACCTGGAAGCTTCGCAGAAGGGGAAGACTCTGAACGCGGACGTTTGAACCCAAAACAATACCCGCAAGTGACCCGGGCTCAAGGGACGGTCTTTCCACCATCCCTTTCAAGTACCCGGCAGACGCTACGCAAACTTGCATTCGATCCATGTCTCAGGATTTCAGCAACAATTCAAGATCTCAGTCAGGAGAAACGATGAATACTGACGTAACAGTTCCATTTCTCGACTTGGTAACACCGCATGTAGAGCTTGAAGAAGAACTCACCGCCTTGTTTAGGAGTGTGTTGCATTCGGCGGGTTTTATCGGTGGTCCCATGGTGGAGAAGTTTGAGTCTACATTTGCGGAGTTTTGCGAAACGGGCCACGCAGTCGCCGTAAACAGTGGCACCGATGCCCTTCGCTTCGCAATTCTCACGAGTGGAATCCAGCCGGGAGATGTCGTACTGACGGTGCCCAATACCTTTATTGCAACTACTGAGGCCATATCGCAGGCGCGCGCTATCCCCGAGTTCGTGGATATTGACGAGCAGACATACAACATGTCTGTCGTGATGCTGCAGCGTTACCTGGAAAAGCAGTGCATTCGCGAGAGATCGGGACGTCTTGTGAGTCTGCGAAGCGGACATCCAGTTACCGCAATCATCCCTGTGCACCTGTACGGGCAGATGGCGGACATGGACGGTATCTTGGATCTCGCCGAACGCTACGGTCTGATCGTGATTGAGGACGCGTGCCAAGCGCACGGCGCCGAGTACTTCTCAAAAAAGCAGAACCGCTGGATGAAGGCGGGGTCAATGGGGTGTGCCGCGGCATTTAGTTTCTATCCTGGAAAGAATCTTGGTGCCTGCGGCGAGGCTGGCGCCATCACCACCAACGATTCGACGATGGCAGAGAGGATGAGGATGTTGCGCGATCACGGGCAAAGCCACAAGTACTTCCACGATCTTGAAGGCTACAATGGTCGTCTCGACGCGCTCCAGGCAGGGATTCTGCAGATCAAAATGGGGCATTTGAAATCCTGGAATGAGCAGCGCAGACTGAAGGCTGCTGAATACAGCCGACTGCTCTCTGACTGCGATGCGATTGGCTTGCCCTTCGAACCTTCCTGGTCTCGCGCGGTCTATCACCTCTACGTAATTCGGACAAGCGACCGCGATGGCATGATGAAGCATCTGAAAGAGGCGGGAATCGGAACGGGTATCCATTACCCGGTGCCTCTGCACCTGCAAAAGGCCTATACCTCGCTCAACTACAGCGTTGGGGACTTCCCGGTGACAGAAAGCGCCGCCTCTGAAATTGTCTCCCTTCCTATGTTTCCGCAGTTGATGCCAAGGCAACAAAAGAGAGTTGCCGATGAGATCGGCTCCTTTATGGCCCCCGTCCGGCAAAGTGCCGCCGGCGCGGTCGCACCCTGGGATCGGGAGAAGACGAATGCTTGAGGAACTCCACTCTCAAGAGATTGCACCTATCGACATCCAAAGGCCGAGGCAGCGGTGACGAACATTCAGCAAAATGACGAAAGACGCAACGATTTGAATGAAGACCTTCGATCGAAGACGCAAAAACTGCGGTCTTATTGCGAAGACAATAATTGGGCAGGCTACGAGCCCTACGATGTCCTCAACAGCCGCATCTTCACGGCGTTGCCATTGATGAACCGTTGGCTTCCGCGTCTTGTGTTTACGCAGTTCCTGAAGCGAAGCCCAATTAACTTCCGCCGCCTTTTGCTGATACCAAAGACCCAGAATCCGAAAGCCCTTGGACTTTTTCTTTCATCGTTCGTCAATCTTTCTGCAGCCGGCATTGAGACGGAGCAGGACTACATCCAGAAAATGATTGACGCGCTGATCGCACTCCGTTCAGATTCTCCTTATTTTTGCTGGGGCTATAACTTTCCCTGGCAAACTCGAACAGTGTTAGTGCCGAGATGGGCACCCAACCTTGTTTGCACAATGTTTGCGGCCGGCGGTCTGCTTGACGCCTTCGAGCTGCGCCAGGATGAGCGCTGTTTGAAAATGGCGCTTAGCGGAGCCGAGTACCTACTCAACGAGCTCTACTGGACGGACGGCTCTACCAGCGGCTTCGGGTACCCGCTTCCTGAGGTCCACAATCAAGTTCACAACGCAAATCTTCTCGCATCGGCCCTGTTTTGCAGACTGTACAAACACACCGGACAAGAGAGGTTTCTCGATCCCGCGCTGAAGGTCACGCGGTACACAGTGAAGCAGCAGCATGCTGATGGCGGCTGGGATTACGGCGAAGCAGCGAGCCAGCGCTGGATTGACAATTTCCACACGGGATTCAATCTGAGTGCATTGCGCGCAATCGGACAGAGTCTCGAGAGCAATGAATTTGAGGAGTCGGTTTCACGTGGCTTCCGCTTCTATCGCGGGCATTTCTTCCGAGAAGACGGAGCAGTTCGATACTTCCATGACCGTACCTATCCCATCGATACACACTGCGTTGCGCAGAGCGTAATTACTCTTCTCGATCTTAAGGATCTTGATTCGAGCAACGTGCAGCTAGCTCACGAGGTTCTGGACTGGGCCGGCAAGCATATGTGGGACGACGAGAAGGGCTTTTTTTACTATCGGATTCTTCGCTCCTGCACGATTAGAACCTCGTATATGAGGTGGACGCAAGCGTGGATGTTTCTCGCTCTTTCGAGGCTTCTGGCCGAATCAGTTCCAGCGTCCTCGAGGCTGCTACATCAGACATCAAGTGAGTTGTCATCGTGCTAAAGCTTCCGTCGTACGTGATTGTGACACCTGCGCGAAACGAGGAGCGATCGATCGAGTTGACGATCCAGTCTGTGGCTTCGCAGACAATAACTCCGCTGAAATGGGTTATTGTCAGCGATGGCTCGACGGACCGGACCGACGAGATCGTTAAGGAATACGCTGCGAGGATTCCTTGGATTGAATTGCTTCGCATGCCAGAACGCAAAGAGCGACATTTTGCCGGCAAGGTTTTGGCATTTAATGCGGGGCAGTCAAAGGTCAAAGAGCTTCCGTATGAAGTTATCGTCAGCCTGGACGGGGATATCACCTTCTCGAAGGACTATTTTGAGTTTCTACTCGAGAAACTAGCTTCCAATCCCACACTTGGCCTTGTAGGAACGCCGTTCCGCGAATTGTCGAACGAGGTTTATGACTACCGCTTCGTGAGCATCGAACATGTGTCCGGGGCCTGCCAGGTCTTCCGTCGAGAGTGCTTCGAAGGTATAGGCGGCTATCTGCCTGTCAAAGGCGGCGCGATCGATAACATAGCGGTGATCAGCGCGAGAATGAAGGGATGGAAGACCCGGACATACACGGAGATGTCCTGCTTGCATCATCGCGCCATGGGCACAGCGCAACAAAGTCCATCGCGAGCACGATTCAAGTCCGGCGGCAAAGATTACGCAATCGGCAATCACCCGCTCTGGGAGATGTTCCGAAGCATTTATCAGATGACAAAGAAGCCGTTCGTTGTCGGCGGGCTTGCACTGAGCGCTGGTTATCTGTGGGCCTGCGTGAGCAGAGCAGAGAGGCCGGTGTCGGTTGAGCTGATGCGATTCCTCAGACGAGAACAGATGCTGCGACTGAAGGGTTTTCTCCATAAGAGAGGAACTCAGTCCAAGCCTCAGGAACTCTCAGCCACCCGCCAATGATGCCTACTTCTTTAGAAGTCGCCGATCGTTCGCTTCCTTCTCCTGAGCAGTCCCGCGGTCTTCGTGGTGCTGCGAAGGATGGAGCAACGCAGGACACAACTGTCGGTAGTCGGGGCTCGCTCATCATAAATGCCGACGATTGGGGGCGCGACCGGGACAATACGGACAGAACGTTTCAATGCCTCTCTCGAGGGACCGTCACCTCTGTGAGTGCCATGGTCTTCATGGAGGATTCGGAGCGAGCTGCTTCAATCGCCAGCGAGAACAGGATCGACGCTGGTCTCCACTTGAATTTCACGACAGCGTTTTCAGCGAAAGGTTGCTCGGCAAATTTACTGGAACACCAGGGCAGGCTGGCGAAGTATCTGTTGTCGAATCGTTTTTCCCAGGTTCTATTTCACCCGGCGCTTGCCAATTCCTTCGAATACGTTGTTTCCCATCAGCTTGACGCGTTCCACCGTACTTATGGTGAAGTTCCTCAGCGACTCGACGGGCATCATCACATGCACCTTTGCTCGAATGTGTTGCTGGGAAGACTGATGCCCGCCGGAACGCTGGTCCGACGCAGCTTTACTTTTCAGCCAGGAGAGAAGTCCTGGGTCAATCGCGCTTATCGGCGGTTGATCGACCGCCTGCTTGCAAGCCGACATCGCATCACAGACTATTTTTTTTCGATCGAACCGCTTGATCCTCGAACGCGCCTGCAACAAATCTTCAAGTTGGCAGATACGTACACCATTGAGGTTGAGACGCATCCCGTTCGCCCCGAAGAATTCAGGTTTCTGATGGGGGATGAGATTCTGTGTCTCAGCGAGAGAATGCGATCGGCAGTCCTGGGAAACGAGAAGGCGCAGATTGCGGGAGGACAGGATCAACCAGCGACGTAACGAAGTGGCGTTCCGTTTGCGCGTGCAAGCGGCTCACTCAAATTGATGGACTTCATGCCGACTCTATTCAATCAGTTCTCGACTCGTGGTTGCTGCGGGAGATTTCAGCGTGACTAGTTCCATGCCGGCTCCTTACACAGCGACTCGGGCAACGGTAGTCGTGGGATTCGCAGAAGCACTCTCGGCGCCCGAGGTCGTGTGGAGCCTGGTCGACGACGGTTTCAAGGTGATAGCCTTTGCCCGGAAAGGGCGGATGTCGCCTTTGCGCTACAGTCGCCATGTCGAAATCCATGAGATCTGCGCCCCAGAATCAAATCTTGAAGAAGCCAAAGCTGATCTGCGCGCTCTGCTGGTTTCACTTGGCACCGGCGAGGATCGTGAGGGATTGGTACTCCTGCCGCTGGACGACAAAGCTGTGTATTTGTCCAGTACGATCGAGCTAGATGGCGGGTGGCGCCTGGCAGGGCCCGAGGGAGGCAGTGCCGATCTTGCGCTCAACAAAAACCTGCAGGTGGAGGCAGCGCGCGACGCGGGATTCAATGTTCCCAAGACTCTGCTCCTTAAGTCCGCCGATGACATACTCAAGTCCAGTGCAGATTTGTCTTTCCCGATCATTCTGAGGCCTGCAGAGTGCGTTCCAACGCACCAAGGTCGGCTGTACAAGTGCCGCAATTGGGTTTGCGCCAGTGACGAGGAATTGAAGACAGCTGTTTCGCAGTGGGCGGAACGTGTGCCGCTTCTGGCTCAGCCTTTCATAGAGGGAGAGGGCGAAGGCGTTTTTGGTCTTGTAGTGCCGGACGGGATCAGGGCATGGAGCGCTCACCGCAGATTGAGGATGATGAATCCACATGGGTCGGGCTCGAGTGCCTGCATTTCGCAACCGGTTCCAGCAGAGATCAAACAAAAAGCTGAGGCGCTATTGAAGAGCGTCAACTGGCGTGGGATGTTCATGATCGAACTCCTGCGCGATCACTCTGGCAATCTCTGGTTTGTCGAACTGAATGGCAGACCTTGGGGGAGCATGGCACTCTCCCGCCGGCAAGGGCTTGAGTACCCTGCATGGCAAGTCAGGCTTGCGATGGATCAGCAGTCTTCAGTTGGGGCAGCACCCCCCTCCTTGCATACAGGCCTGGTTTGCAGAAATGTGGGACGCGAGTTGATGCACTTACTGTTCGTGCTCAAAGGCGCAAAGTCCAAGGCACTTACAAACTGGCCTTCGTTCTGGAGCACCCTGATGAATGTGCTTCGTATTCGCAAAGGGGACGCCTTTTACAACTGGCGTTCGGATGACCAAAAGGTATTTGTTGCTGATTGTTATTGCACAATGCACGACAATCTTTGTAGATCAAGGATCTGAGAGGTTATGGAAGTCTTCGCCGCCTGTCATATGCATTCGGTGTGGTCGTACGACGGAAAGTGGTCGTTAGATCAGCTTCGCGATAAGTTTGGTCGCCGTGGTTGCCGGATACTCATGATGACAGAGCACGATCGCGGGTTTACAGCGGCGCGATGGGAACAGTATCGAACTGCGTGTGCAGAGGCGAGTTCCAAGGACGTTCTCGTAGTGCCTGGGATCGAGTACAGCGATTCTGCTAATCGCACTCACGTGCTCGTCTGGGGCAAGATTCCGTTTCTCGGAGAAGGGTTGCCAACAGGAGAAATGCTGGAGGCTGTGCGAAAGTGCAACGGCGTCGCGGTGTTTGCTCATCCGGGAAGAAAGCAGGCTTGGAAATCCTTTGAGCCTGAGTGGGTTGAAAAACTGCTTGGGATTGAGGTCTGGAATCGGAAGTACGATGGTTGGGCTCCAGGCGAGGTGGCTTTCACCCTCCAGCAGTCGGGAAACGCGATTCCATTTGTCGGGCTGGATTTTCATACGTCACGCCAGACTTTCCCGCTCGGAATGGTACTCGAGATCAATGCGGAAGTCACAGAAGAATCGGTTATCGAGTCTCTAAAATCAAGACGGTGCCGTGGGCAGGCTTTTGGATTCCCTGTACCTGGACGCGCTCTCCACAATTCCCGATCAGCTCTGAAAGTCGCAGAGAGAGCCAGGCGAATGGCCGCTGCATTTGTCAGAACTGGCAATCCTTTCGCCGTTCGCCCGAATGCATGAGGAGTTGGGAAGGCACTTGTAAAAGGGCATTCACCGAGTCAGATTTGCCGGTTGCGCGATCAGCAGCACCAACCCCTGGAGTCAGTTAGGTATTCTCTCAGCGTTCTAACGAAGGCATGACAGATATGCAGAATCACATCTCGGTTTGCATCTGCACCTTCAAGAGAGGTGAGCTTTTGATACGGCTCCTCGAGAAACTGAGGTGCCAGCGTACCGAAGAGAAATTCACATTCTCGGTCGTAGTCGCGGACAACGACTCTGCGCAGTCGGCCGAGCAGGCCGTTAAAGAGTTTGCCGCTGCGACGGGTCTGAGTATCAAATACTGCGTTGAGCCACGGCAAAACATCGCGCTGGTTCGAAATAAAGCATTGCAGAACGCCGATGGTGATCTGGTCGCATTCATCGATGATGACGAGGTTCCCATTGAAGATTGGCTTTGGAATCTTTTCAATACACTCCAATCCCAACGAGCCGACGGTGTCCTGGGGCCCGTAAGGCCATACTTCGATCACGACCCGCCGAAATGGGTGCGAAAGGGCGGATTTTTTGAACGTCCCGAATACCTGACAGGGTACAAGCTGCGATGGGATGAGTGCCGTACGGGGAACGTGCTCTTCAGTAAGAGAATTCTCAGTTTGGTTGATGTTCCTTTTCGATCAGAATTCGGTACTGCCGGGGAAGATATGGACTTCTTTCGGAGGACGATCGAACAGGGCTGTGGATTCATCTGGTGTAATGAGGCCGTTGCGTATGAACTCGTTCCTGAAGCGCGGTGCACGCGAAGCTTTCTGCTGAAGAGAGCGCTGCTCCGCGGCAGCAATTTCTCAAAACATCCGTCAAAGCGTGTTTCAAACCTTCTCAAATCTGTCCTGGCGGTTCCTGCTTATACTCTTGCATTGCCGATCCTGGCATTGCTTGGTCAGCATCTATTCATCCGGTATCTTGTTAAGTTATGCGACCATGCGAGCAGGTTGCTCTCATTCGCGGGCTGGGCTGTAGTCAAGGAACGCGAGACCTAGCCCATTTCCACAGGGTTTTCTGTTAGAGATTTTGAGCAAATCATTGGGAGGACAAGTGGGAGCCGGAGCAGCCACTGAGACGATCGAAATTAGCGTCAAGGGCAAGTGGGTGAACGTGCCAGCAATCCACTGCGGAGACTGCACGATTATCGTTACAGGAGGATCGATCAGGATCGCCAGAGTGAACGATGAGGCGTGGATCGAGACGGAGTTACGTGACCCAGAGCTTTGTCGCCAGATGTTGCGTGCGTCAGGTCGACGCTGTGACATTCTCACCTTTACGCAGTTGCCTCCCGGTCGGCCCCCGGAGTTCAATTATCATCAGGAGCCCGATAGCATCGCGGCCATCAGGCTCGCAACTTTCAAGCAGTGGTGGGAAGGTCTACCACAGGAGACTCGAAAAAATGTGAGGAGGGCTGAGAAGCGGGGAGTTCGGGTAAGAGTCGAACCGTTCAATGATGAGTTGGTCAACAAACTGGTTGAGATCAATAATTCGTCCCCCCTTCGTCAAGGACGCCCCTATCATCACTACGGAAAATCGTTCGAGCAGACCAAAAAGGATCACTGTTCTTTTGTGGACCGCAGCGACTTTATTTGCGCGTACTGCGAGGACGAGATTATCGGATATTTGAAGCTGGTGTACCGGGGCAAGGTTGCTTCTGTTTTGAACCTTTGCACAAAGGACAGCCATCAGGACAAGAGGCCGGCGAACGCGCTTCTAAGCGCTGCCGTTGAGAGAGCTGCGGCGAACGGCGTGACATGTTTCACGTATGGCCTGTTCAACTATGGCAACAAGCGTGACACGCCGATTACACAATTCAAAATCCGGAATGGCTTCGAAGAAGTTTTGGTACCTCGGTACTTTGTTCCACTCACGCTCTGGGGTAAGTCGCTTCTGAAATTCGGACTTCATCGTGGTATTCTGGGCATACTTCCGAATCGCATAATCCTCGCAGGCCTTGCGGTGCGTACAAAAATTTATGGCGCATATAGAAGCCTGATAAGCCGGTGTAGCTTAACGTCAGAGCGGCCGAATTGTAATCGGCAGATGGGGTGTTCAAATCCCCCCGCCGGCTCCAACTCCTAGTCATTTCCCTCCAACAATCCAGCTGTTAAAGCAAGCATGGCAATGAAGGTAAATTTATGCCGGGCATTGTAGGCATCATCACAAAAGCGCCGAGAGAGCGCGTCGAGCGTGAGTTGAATATCATGGTTGGCGTAATGCGTCACGAGCAATCGTACGCAACCGGGACTTGGATTGATGATCGCTCGGGAATTTACGCGGGATGGGCCATGCGAGAAGGGCCCCAGGCAGATGAATTGCCGATCGTTAACCAGCGAAAAGATGTCGTTCTGCTCTTTTGCGGGGAGGAATATTCTGCGCCCAGCCGTCGGGAATACGGTATTGAGCCTGGTCACGGAGCGGGCAAGCGCGGTGCTTCGTATCTGCTTGATGCCTACGACGAAGATCCCGGATTTCCAGCGGGTTTGAATGGGCGGTTTCACGGTCTTTTGACGGATCGGACTCGTGGAACCTCAATTCTGTTCAATGACCGATATGGCATGGGCAGAATCTACTACTATCGCACCGACGATGCGTTCTACTTTGCGGCAGAGGCTAAGGCGATTCTTGCGGTTCGCCCGGAACTCCGAGAAATGGACCCCCAAGGAATGGGGGAATTCATCGCCTGCGGGTGCGTCCTGGAAAACCGAACACTTTTCAGAGGATTGAAGGTGTTGCCCTGTGGGTCGGCATGGACTTTCCGCAACGGCTCGCTGGAAAAAACGCAGGAGTATTTTGAGCCGAGTGAGTGGGAAGAGCAAACACACCTGGACCCGGAAGCCTATTACGAAGAGCTGCGTTCAGTTTTTGCTCAGAACCTGCCACGATACTTCGGTCCCGGTGAGAAGCTTGGGATGTCCCTAACGGGAGGGTTAGATACGCGCATTATCCTGGCCTTCCATAAGGCGTCCCCTGGAGATCTGCCCTGTTACTCATTTGGTGGGATGTTCAGGGACTGCGAAGATGTGGCGTTGGCCCGCAGGATAGCGAAAGCCATTGAGCAGCCCTATGAGATCATCTCCGTTGGAAAGGAATTCCTGTCGCGATTCTCGCACTATGCAGAGCGCACAGTATATTTGACCGACGGGTGCACCGATGTCAGCCATTCTCCTGATCTCTTCGCAAATGAGCGCGCGGCAAGAATCGCTCCAATCCGCATGACTGGCAACTATGGGAGTGAGGTTCTCCGCAGCTCACGAGCGTTCAAGCCGGTACCTCCGCCGGTCGGATTGTTTTCGCCGGAGTTGATGCAAAGCGTGGACAGAGCTGCGGAGACTTACAAAGAGAACCTTCAAACGCATCCTCTCTCCTTTGCGGTTTTTCGCCAGGCGCCCTGGCATCATTATGGTCTTCTTGCCTTGGAGCAGACGCAGTTGGCGATTCGCGCTCCTTTCTTAGACAACGAGTTGGTCCGCACGGTTTTCCGCGCCCCAGCGATTGCTTTGGCAGGTGCTGGGATTTCCTTGAGGCTCATTGCTGATGGGAACAAGTCTCTGATGCGAATTCGAACGGATCGCGGGCTGGCAGGCGAACATCGAGGATTCAGCGCAGCGGTGCTCAGAAATTTTCTTGAATTTACAGCCAAAGCGGAATACGCCTATGACTATGGGATGCCACAATGGCTGGCTAAAGTCGACCATGTTTTATCGGCACTTCACCCGGAGCGAGCCTTTCTGGGCAGGCACAAGTTTTACCATTTCCGGATCTGGTATCGCGATTGGCTTTCTTCCTATGTCCAGGAAACCCTCCTCGACGAACGGTCGCTTTCGCGCCCTTATGTTGACCGAAATGCCGTTAAGGCCATCGTGCGAGACCATATTGCAGGGAAGCGCAACTACACTCTTGGCATCAACAAACTTCTGACGATGGAGCTA
The DNA here is from genome assembly GCA_963838295.1 of uncultured Acidobacteriaceae bacterium. Taxonomy (GTDB): domain Bacteria; phylum Acidobacteriota; class Terriglobia; order Terriglobales; family Acidobacteriaceae; genus Telmatobacter. The sequence continues at coordinate 801,618 of CAWIQS010000010.1, read as the reverse complement.
ATTCACCGGCTTTTCATTGACGGCGACAGTCAAACCTACAGAGCGATCGAACCCAGCACGAGCAAATCACTTCAACTCCAGGCTTGACGCTGACCGAAGTCAATAGGCCTATATTCTCAAGCCGACAGACATGCCAAATTCAAGAGGTTCAGTCTTCGCAGCGCCTATCACTGTCAGCAATGGCGTCGGCAATTCGACCCAGCGCGCGGGAAGCGCAGAGGCCGGGAAGACGCAACGGATTGCTCCCCTCGATTTCACAAAAGGCATACTCGTCCTGGTCATGGTGCTTTATCACTGGCTCAACTACTTTGTGACAGGCCATGATTGGGTCTATAAGTATCTGAGGTTTCTTCCCATTTCATTTACCTTCATAAGTGGTTTTTTGATCTCACAAGTCTATCTCTCCAAATACGAGAGAGTCGATCTGAAGGTTCCGAAAAGGCTATTCATACGGGGGCTGAAACTTCTTGCAATCGTAGCCGTTTTGAACCTCGCGCCACGGATGCTTCATTTTCAAACCCTTCGCATGAGAGCAAGTAACTGGTCATTTACCGCTTTTGCATGGGACTATCTACTGGGAGAGCACGCTATAGCATTTTCGGTCCTCGTGCCGATCGCATATTTGCTTATATTGTCCTCGGGGATCTTCCTCGTATCGAAACATTGGAAGAATGCTTATCACGTTACATGTCTGGTTCTGGTGCTGGGCGCAATCGCGTGTGAGGTAGGCAAAATCAATGGCGGCTACGTGCAGACTGTCAGTATAGGCATGCTTGGGGTAAGCATCGGGCACATCTCGATGGATCAGATCAACAGACTGTTGATACATGGCCGCCTGATCTTCCTTGCATATGTCGGGTACTTGTTCGCAATTATGATTTGGAATGATTCCTATGTACTCCAGATTGTTGGCGTCTGCGTGACCTTGCTCTTTATCTACTGGTGCGGAACGCTCATTGTCGAAAGGCATGGCAGCGGCAAGATCGCGATCCTTTTAGGGCAATATTCTTTGTTCTCGTACATCATTCAGATCGTGATTCTCCAGATTCTGCGAAGCGGCCTTCGCGCCTTTACCACGGAAATCGGTGCATCGATTGCCGCATTCCTGGCATGTATTGGGTGCACGATCCTGAGCGTGGTAGTGCTGGATAATTCGAGACGGCGAGCGCCGGCAATCAATACGCTCTACAAAGCAGTGTTTTCGTAGAGGAGTTTGTGTGATCACGGTGGTGCGGACGGCGGGTAGCCAGAAAACCAAAAGGATTTAGACGTATGATTGCGTTGGTTGCCACCGTGCTCGTGGTTATCGCCATAACTATTCTGTTTCGATTGGATCAGAATCGGGATGCAGGTATTTCTGCAGCGATATGGGTTCCTTTCGTCTGGTTGCTCATCGAGAGCACGCGGCCCGTCAGCTCGTGGATCACTCTGAACGTAGCCGGAAACACGACGAACGAGTACATCGATGGGAGTCCTCTCGATCGCAATATTTTGACCCTATTAATGGCCCTCGGCCTGTATTTTCTTTCGAAGAGGCGCGGCCAGGTAATGGCAATACTCAGAGCCAATCCAGCGATCATCTTCTACTTTGGGTTTTGCCTTCTGAGTCTCTTATGGGCGGACTATCCATTTGTAGTATTCAAACGATGGATTCGTTCCGTAGGTGACGTCGTGATGGTGCTGATTGTTCTTACCGAGAAGGACAGACTGAGTGCCTTCAAGCGTCTCTGCACACGGGTTGGATATCTCGTAATTCCGCTATCGATCCTCCTCATTCGATTTTATCCTGCGCTCGGACGATTCTATTCTCGCGGCGGAGTTCCGGAGTGGTCGGGGGTGGGAACTGACAAGAACGCGCTGGGGATGATCTGCATGATTTATGGGGTTGTGCTCCTGTGGCGGTGGCTAGATACCTACTCGGACAAGAAGGCGAAGAATCGGCAGCAAATTCTTAGGGCGGTCGGGATCGCATTTGTAATGGCTGTTTACTTGCTGGCTGTTGCGAATTCGCAAACGGCACTCGCTTGCTTCGTGATGGGGTGCACGCTCATTGTCGCAACTGCGTGGTCGCCGAAATGGAGGAAGCCTGCGACTCTTACGATGATGGTGATAGGCATGGTGGGGCTCTCCTACTGTGTTCTCATTGCTGGCGTAGGAACATGGCTGCTGACATTGTTGGGAAGAAATGCGACTCTGACTGGAAGAACTGAGGTGTGGGACACCCTACTCGCACACACGGTCAACCCATGGATTGGCGCCGGGTACGAGAACTTTTGGATCGGCGACAGAATCGAGCTGTTCAATCGGCTCCTGGGAGGGCTGAACCAAGCTCATAACGGATACATCGAGATCTACCTGAATATGGGTTTTAGTGGATTGATATTGTTGGGCGGGGTCATCGTAGTGGGCTATCGGAATATTGTTCAGGAGCTTCGCAAAGATCGGATGGCTGCCCGTCTGAAAGTGACGTTCTTCGTCATATGCCTGATATACAACTTTACCGAAGCCTCATTCAAAATGATGAGTCCTGTGTGGTTTACGTTCCTCTGGGCGGTCATTCAGGTCCCGAATACGCGGCCGCCGAAGGCGGGGGCACCTGCGAGAAATGCTTCGCAAATGCAGGAGAGCCTCCCGTCTGGGGTCGCCGTTTGAGAGTGCTTGCGTGACTCGCGTTATCGCTCGAACCAAGTAGAAGAGTTGTACGTAGACCGTCCCAAAGTCAAAATCAACAGACACTGAGTCATAACTAGCCATGCTGTTCAACTCCATCGAATTCGCGTTCTTCTTCCCGATTGTCGTTGCGCTCTTTTATGTCTTGCCGCAACGCTGGAGGGTGCATTTCCTGTTGATGGCCAGTTGCATTTTCTACATGGCCTTCATACCTGCCTATATCGCCATTCTGTTCGTGACGATTCTCATCGATTATGTTGCTGGAATCTATATAGAACGGGTCGAGGGAGGTCGCAAAAAACCCCTCCTTATTTTTAGCATTGTGTCGACCTGTACAGTACTCGCTATCTTCAAGTACATGAATTTCTTAACCAGCAGCTTTGCGGGATTAGCGGGGGTGTTCGGTTGGCAGGTGCCAAATGCAGTCGTGAATATCATCTTACCGATTGGACTTTCGTTTCATACCTTCCAGAGCTTGAGTTATGTGATCGAGGTCTACCGCGGAAACCAAAAGGCGGAGCGAAATTTCATCGTCTATGCGACGTACGTTATGTTCTTTCCTCAATTGGTCGCAGGCCCGATTGAGCGCCCGCAAAATCTCCTGCATCAATTCCGGGAATGGCACCGGGTCAATTACCTAAACATTACGAGCGGGCTGAAACGAATGGCATGGGGCTTCTTCAAGAAGCTTGTGGTTGCTGACCGGTTGGCGCTTTATGTGAATGATGTCTATGGAGCACCCCGCGCCCACAATGGCCTTCAGTTAACCCTCGGCACATTCTTCTTTGCCTACCAGATCTACTGCGATTTTTCTGGCTATTCAGATATCGCGATTGGGGCCGCGCAGGTACTGGGATTTAAGCTGATGGAGAACTTCAGGACACCCTATTACTCTCTTTCAGTCTCGGAGTTCTGGCGCCGCTGGCATATATCACTCTCGACGTGGTTCAAAGATTATGTGTATATCCCTCTGGGCGGAAGCAGGGTTGGCCCAGGCCGATATGCAATCAACATTCTGATAACGTTTGGAATTAGCGGCCTCTGGCATGGGGCAAGCTGGACGTATCTGTGGTGGGGCCTTTTGAATGGTTTGTATCTCATAAGCGGATGGCTCACCAAGGAGTGGAGAGATCGCTTCTTCGGTAGCATTGGTCTTGGGGAACGAACAGCTATCCGCCGGGGAATCATGTGGGCCTCCACGTTCGTCCTTACTTGTTTGGCGTGGATCGTTTTTCGGTCTAAAAGTTTGGCGGACGCGTTGTATGTTTCCAGCCATTTGCTGCAGGGTTGGGACTTTCACCACATCAAGACGGAGCAGTTCTTCTTGCGGCAACTGCCAATTGCATTTGCGGCGATCTTGGTGCTTGAAGGGTGTCAGTTAAGTTTCCAGAGTGAGGCTTCTGTATCGTCAGTGTTCGGCAGGCTAACCCCACCGAGCCGATGGGTGGCGTACGCCGGCCTTGTTCTGCTGGTGGTCATGTTTGGCATCTACCGAAAGACGCAGTTCATCTATTTCCAGTTCTAGTGACCACTTGATCATGAAATTCAACAGAAATGTCATCGAGAATTCGCAGCAGAATGCGGTGACGGGTGATCTCGTCGCTGAGAGGCGCAGCTTTCCCGAAGGAATAGCCGCGGTTGAAACGACTCCTGAAGAGGAGAACCGAAGCTCTGAGGGCGTGTTTGTAGTACGTAGGTTGATTGGTTTCTTCGGCATATTTGCAGGGTTGAGTCTGGTACTGAATCTGCTGATTACCCAGGGTCTTTGGCATGTGAAGACTGGGCAGTATGGGGTCTCAAACAGGCTCATGCGTGGAGAGATCAACACTCAGATCGTGATCAACGGCTCCTCGCGCGCATTGTCCGGTTTTGACCCTCGTGTCATCCAAGGGATTACCGGCCTGAGTGCATATAACATCGGTCGAAACGGCTCGCAGACCGATATGCAGTTGGCGGTTCTCAAGGCCTACCTGGAACATAACAGGAAGCCTGAGATAGTGATACAGAGCCTCGACAGTTTCTCGTTTGAAGCGACGCGAGAGGTCTATAACCCCGCTCAATATGTGCCATATCTTCACGATCGGGAAATTTGGACGCCTTTGCGGCAGATCAGCCCCGAGATATGGAAGAGCCGGTATGTGCCGTTGTATGGATATGTAGTTGACGACATGAGTATGTCCTGGGTTCTCGGTTTGGGAGCGCTTGCCGGCTGGTCTACACGCGAAGACTACTTTCTCGGATTCAACCCGAGACCCCTCAGGTGGACCGATGAGTTCAAGAGTTTCAAGGCCGCAAACCCGAACGGGGTGAATTGGCCGATCGATCCTGAGGGCCGACAGAGTCTGGAAGAGCTTGTTCGCGTGTGCCAGACAAACGGAATTCAATTGATTTTTGTCTATCCTCCCGAATACTCAGAGATGCAGCGCCTGACACGGAATCGGGGTGAAGTATTTGAAGATTTCCGAGAATTGTCCGCCAAGTATCAAGTTCCTCTCTGGGATTACAGCGACTGGCGCTATGCCGCAGCGACCAAGTATTTCCAGAACTCTCAGCATTTGAACGACGAGGGTGCGGAGGTGTTTTCGGCGGATCTGTCGAATCGACTCCACGCTTTTGTTGCGGATAAGTCTATATATAACAATAGAATACAGAAGTAGGGCAGGTTGCCGGAATTGCCCATTTCCAAGAAATTCACAATGATGCAAGGCAGGCTGGCTGAAGATCGTTTATTATTGGGGTTAAGAAAAACGCAAGATCAATAGATTTATTGAGCTGTTACCAATGTAATCATTTGGTAACGTTATAAGCCCTGATCGGCGCGGCAGCTCGAATACAATTGCTCCAAATGAACTGCCTTTTAATAGCCTTGGTCAGCGTTATATATAGGAGTCGCAACATGTTATCCGGAAAATTCGCGCGTTTTGCAATCGTGTTTTGTGTTTTATCTTCCTTCTGTAGCGCAGTCAGAGCTCAGTATTCAACAGTTTCTTGTTCTCATGGAGAGACAGGGACTTGTAGACAGGCTAGCTCCTGTAGCCAGTCCGATATACAGGCTACGGTGAGTGCTTCATCGGCTGGCGGCAAAGGATACGTAAGTCCTACGAGTTTCGACGGGGATGGCGTGTATGTCCCTGCGGGCTCATGCTCGTGGTCTAGCTCAGTTTCATGGTCGAACAAGAACATCAACGTCATCGGCTCAAATCCGACCATCACGCACTCATCCAGCGATGCCTTCGACGTGGCAACAACAAACACTGGAGCCACAGGTGCGGCCTTTCACATTTCAGGATTCAGTTTCACTGGGAGCACTTCAGGTAATTTGCTGAATATCAATGGCGGCGGCTATGGTGCTTCCACCTGGGCCGGATACTTCCGAGTTGACCACATTACCTACAACTATTCCTCTTCCGGGAATGTCTTTATCTACTATGGACCCGTGTTTGGACTTTTCGACCATATCAACGGGACAACCGCGAACAATCATTTTGAACAAGCGAATCTGACCACAGGTGAGTACAGCGCCACGCACGCAGGCACCTATACTGAGCTTCAAGGAGAGTACGGCGGCAGGATACTCCCTGCGGGTCTCGGCACCGAGAACGCGGTTTACATCGAAGACTCGACATTCACCTGTACCGGCAACTACTCAGGCGCAATCAGCGACTCTGAGTCGGGCGGTCAGAAGCTGGTGTTTCGTCATAACACCTTGACCGGCACCTGCTTCCACTACGCGCACTGGACCCGTGGGCTGGAGTGGGATGGCGACACGTATGAAATCTACAACAACTCCTATAACGGGGGTGCCAACGGGCAGTTTCCAATGCGATTTGGGGCAGGTACTGGCGTGATCTTCAATAACACGTTCACAAACTGGAGCGATCCAACGATTCACGTGGACGAGACTCGCGGTTCCGGCGGCGAATCCTCTAACGGTCCGTTCTACGATTGCAATGGGTCACGCGCCGTGGATGGGAATGCGGGCGATTCAAACGCTCCTGGTTGGCCTTGTGCCGGACAGATCGGGTTCAGTTGCAAGGCAGGCAACTGCGCACGCGGGGGCTTAGATTCTGTTCCCTTGTTAGTCTGGAACAACGGTTCGCAAGCGAGTTGTTCGACGGGCGGAAGCTGCACGAATTCGGTGACTGTGACCGTAGATGGACCGATGGGTTCAGCCAATACCGTCACTCGACCGATGGCGAATTACATCAAATCGACGCCACATTCTGTTTCGGGGACACTAAACGGCGCCGTGGACTACTGCCAGGGATCGACTGAGCCGACTACCTGCGGAATCTACAGCAACAAATACGTCCCGTTTACTTATCCTCACCCGCTGGATTCATCATCAACAACAGCACAGTCTCCGGCGCCACCAGTTAACCTTCAGAGCCAAGTTCAGTAGGTCCTGTTGATTTGTTGATCTCTTCCAAGGGCCAGGCAATCCAGAACACCTGGGTCGCCTGGCTCAATCAGAACTCATCCCCATCCTTTACAGTCCATCCGTTCTTTCAAAGTCATGAGCATCGATATCCATAGATGCTGATCGATGCAGACGAGCTTCTCCCCCTGTACCTCCAATGCTCTACAGAGATGCCTGCATCGCTTGCGCTTGGGCTGTCAACATTGCCGGTCTGGAAGGCATCCCTGAAGACTGCGCATCTAGTGGTCTCGCCTGCGTGAAAGCCATCCTGGGCGTTGAGAGTCGGTTATAACAAGTATGCTGCAGAACGGCACCTTCAAAAACAGGGTACGCAAACACTCTCCGCGCTTTCTTGAGGGCCTATGGAGTCGCGTCGAATCCTCGCCACTTGGTAAGCGACTCTTACGCGGAACAATCTGGACACTCGTCGGGACGGTCATCTCACGTGCTCTGGGGCTGGGGGCCGCAATTTTCGCTGCCCGCATTCTTGGAAAAGCGGTATATGGCGAACTCGGTATCATTCAAAGCACGGTTGGGATGCTCGGTACATTCGCAGGCTTTGGAATGGGAACCACGGCAACGAAATATGTCGCAGAATTGCGGAGCCGCAACCCAGCCAAGGCTGGAGGCATCATTGCGATTTCCGGTCTTGTCTCATGGAGTGTCAGCGCGGTGCTGTTCGCCGGGTTATACCTTGTCGCACCGTGGCTGTGCGCACATACTCTTGCGGCCCCGCACTTGACGGATACCTTGCGGCTTAGCGGTCTGCTGCTCGTGGTAAGCGGAATCAATGGCGCTCAACTCGGTGTTCTATCGGGATTTGAAGCCTTCAAGAGTATCGCTCAGGTCAGTTGGATGACCGGGCTCATCAATTTCCCAATGATCGTTGGAGGCGCATTTTTCTTCCAGCTTCGAGGCGTCATTTTGGGAATGGTTATCGCGCAAGCAATTGGGTGCCTCCTGAATTGGCGTGCGATGCGTCTCGAAATGGAAAAGTTTGGCGTCCCTGTTTCATTCAGACCGAGATTGGGAGACTTGAGGGTTGTGTGGAAGTTCTCAATGCCAGCAGTGTTTGGCTCGGCGCTAATCAGCGTAGTGAGTTGGGCTGCGGCAACGATGTTGGTGAATCAGCGGAACGGGTACGCGGAAATGGGTGCTTTCAGTGCAGCCAACCAGTGGTTCAACGCTTTGATGTGGCTGCCCTATGTTGTTTCGGGGGTGACCTTGCCGGTCCTTGCCGAGCGTTTAGGGAGCGGGGACAAAGCAAGCTCGATTAAGCTTTTGAAGATGACGCTCGGGATCAATGCCGGAACGGTTCTTCCGGTCATGCTGATTGGCTGCATCGCAAGCCGATATATCATGATGAGCTATGGAAGGGACTTCGCGAGTGGATGGCTGACGCTCGACGTTGTCTTGGTCACAGCAGGAATCCTTAGCCTTGTAGTAATCGTGGGTGAACTCATGGCTGCATGCGGCGATATGTGGCTGGGGTTGCTGCTGAATGTTGTTTTCGGGGGGATTTTCCTGGGAATGAATGCCATCCTTCTCAAGTGGGGCGCCATTGGGTTGGCCGCATCTCGCTTGATCGCTTATGGCATTTATGCTGTTCTGATGGGCGTCTATCTCCTCTATTTCATTCTGGCGCGCAAAATGAACTCCAGGCTCGATCAGACAGGCGCAAGTGAGATCGCCATTTTGGTTCCCGACGCCGACATCAACGGATGAGATTCAGTGAGACTGTCGTTGCTTGGATGTTGATTGTCATTTTTTCAACCTGGAACTTCTGAGCTAATCCTGACATCTGCAGACTAGAGTTGTTGGCTCGACCGAAAAGATATGGGGTGGATAGCAAGCTCAATGAATTTACAAATACCTAAGCGAATTATACAGACTGGGAAGAGCCGTGAGCAGCCGCTAAGAAACCAGGCAATGACGGCGAACCTCAAACTGCTCAATCCGGATTTTGAATATCTGTTTTTCGATGATGAAGGCGTACAGACGTTAATCGACCGGGAGTTTCCTCAATACCGCGACGTCTTTGAGTCTTTTCGTGCTCCGATTCAGAAATATGATTTCTTTCGGTACCTTGCCGTCTTTCACTATGGCGGATTCTATTTTGACTTGGACATATTGCTAGCGACTGGTCTGTCGAGCCTGTTGCATCACAGCTGCGTCTTCTCTTTCGAAGGTCTGACTCTCAGCCAGTTTCTTCGTCAACACTACGGCATGGATTGGGAGATTGGGAACTATGCCTTTGGCGCTGCTCCGGGTCACCCCTTCCTTCGTGCGTTAATCGATAACTGCGTTAGAGCTCAACGGGACCCCGACTGGGTAAAACCAATGATGCGCGGAGTTCCTCCTCTTTCTAAGGCTGATTACCAAATTTTGAACTCAACCGGTCCGGGCTTGGTTAGCCGAACACTGGCCGAAGACACGGAAGTGGCGAACCTTGTGACCGTTCTTTTCCCAGACGACGTATGCGATGTTCACAACTGGAATCGATTCGGTAATTTTGGCGTGCACATGATGGAAGGTTCCTGGCGCCCGCGGAGGTCGTACCTGAGCAATCGACTCGCGCAGCGTTGGGAGAGTGCAAAACTCAATGAACGCTTGAAAGAGAGCGCAGAATTAGGCAAAACAAGGCATCATTTTGCATTGCAGGACTCCGACCCCAAACGCCAGAAACAAGAGTCAGGCGTGGCTTCAGCGCCCCTCGTATCAATTCTCATTCCAGCCTTCAACGCCGAAAAGTACATCGCCGGCACTATTCGTTCAGCAATTGCACAAACTTGGAAATCGAAAGAGATCATCGTTGTGGTGGATGGTTCCACCGATCGGACGCTGGAGATCGCCAGACAATTTGAGTCGAAATCTGTTCGCGTAATCTCTCAAAGACAACAGGGCGCAGCGGCTGCAAGGAACAAGGCGTTGTCGTTGAGCAGCGGTGAATACATTCAGTGGCTTGACGCCGACGATCTTCTGTCCCCAGACAAAATTGCCCTGCAGATGAAAGCCGCCCAGGAATTGAATGACAAGCGCGCTCTTCTATCCTCGGGGTGGGGAAGCTTTATCTGTCGACCAAAGAAGTCGAAATTCATTCCCTCGGTGCTCTGGGCCGACCTGACTCCCTTGGAATGGTTATTTCGCAAGTTAGACGCGAATGTTTTCCTGCAAACCGCTTGCTGGCTTGTAAGTCGGGAGTTATCCGACGCCGCCGGGCCCTGGGACAGCAGGCTTTTGGGAGACGATGATGGCGAGTATTTTGGCCGGATGGTTCTCGCAAGTAATAGTGTGAGATTTGTTCCTGGCGCAAAGGTGTACTACCGAGGACCGGCAGTGGCCTTCCGCAGCCTCAGCTACATCGGGGAGTCGGATAGCCAAGTCAGAGCGCTCTGGCTCTCGATGCAGTTGCAGATGCGCTACCTGCGATCGCTCGAAGACAGTGAGAGGACCAGACAGGCTTGCATCACGTTCATGCGAACTTCGATGCTCTATTTTTGGCCGGGATGGCCTGACATAGTGGCTCAAGCGGAGGACATGGCCAACGAGATGGGCGACCACCTCCAAGTTCCACGATTGTCCTGGAAGTACGAATGGATAAGAAGCCTGTTTGGTTTGCGGGTGGCAAAGATCATTCAGCGCTTTCTCCTCAATGTGAGATGGACCTTGGCGAAACTACGGGAGCAGATGATGTCTGGTCTTGAAGACGAGACAAGCAGACTAGCGCAGAGTAGCTTGCAGATCACGCGCAGAGTTCGCGGAAAATATCAACGCTTTGTGGCTGGTCATTTCTCTAGGCGCGCGATGTTCGTCAAGAATTCCACCCCAATGGTTTCTTTCACCTTTGACGATTTTCCACGTTCGGCCTTGTTGACAGGCGGCGAGATATTGCGGTCCAGAGGGGTCTCAGGAACGTATTATGCTTCGCTGGGGCTGGCTGGAAAACAAATCGAAACAGGGACAATGTTCCTGATGGAAGATCTGCGCGTCGCGTTGGACCAAGGCCATGAGTTGGGCTGCCACACATTCAACCACAGTCACTCGTGGGAGACAGCGCCGGACCTGTTTGAGGGAGATGTCATCGAGAACCAGAGGGTGCTGCAGCAAATGATTCCCGGCGCGTGCTTTAAAACTTTGTCCTTTCCTATCGGCCATCCGCGCGCGCGGACGAAGCAGAGAGTGTCTAAGTATTTCTCATGCTGCCGAGGAGGAGGACAGACGTTCAATGTTGGAGAAGCGGATCTAAACTGTCTTTCCGCTTACTTTCTGGAACAGAGTAGGGATAACCCGGAAGCAATCAAGCGCGTGATAGATGAGAATTCAAAAGCTGGCGGATGGCTTATCTTTGCGACTCACGACGTTTGTGAGAATCCGACTCAATGGGGCTGTACTCCCGCCCTGTTTGAACATATAGTGCAATATGCAATCGAATCAGGAGCACAGATTCTGCCTGTCGCCCAGGCATATGAGCATCTTCAGAAGCAGATGATCGAATAGGCCGATTTGGCCTGCCGACAGAATTTACACGATCGATTCCAGGTGAACACAAGTTCGCTTGAAGAGAGGGAAGCAGCCGGAGCTACAAGGGCTCCTTTCCATCTGTGTCTCGAGACACCTGTATCGGTGTTGAGGATGGCCGCAGTAGACGCCTCTGACACGGAGCGCCTGATGCGCGACCTTAGACCGAAAAGAGGTCTTGCTGGACGGCACGACGAAATGCACCGTGGAAGAATCATTCCCGTGATGATCGCATTTGGAAGAATGCTTTGGGTGGTGACAAGTGGCAACGGGTCAAAGAAGTAAACCGAAGAACGTATGCATGGTTGCCTATACCTTCTACGAGACCGATAACCGGGTCCGCCGCTATGCCGAGGCACTTGCCAAGCGCGGAGACAAGGTTGATGCAATCGCACTCTCGCGGGACGGGCGAAAGCCATTCGAAGTGATCCGCGGCGTAAACGTGCATCGGATTCAAAAGCGCGTGATCAATGAGAGAGGCCCGCTTACTTATCTTTGGAAACTGCTCTTGTTCTTTTTCCGGTCAGCGTGGTTGACAACCGTCATGCACATCAAGGAACCTTACGATGTCATCCACGTTCATTCGGTGCCGGATTTCCAGGTGTTCGCGACGCTCATTCCAAGGCTTATGGGCGCGAGGGTAATTCTTGACATTCATGACATCGTACCGGAGTTTTATGCCAGTAAATTCAAAGTCGCCGAGCATTCCTGGATGTTTCGCTGTCTTCTTCTTGCAGAGAAATTGTCGATTGCGTACTCGGACCACATAATCATTTCCAATCACCTTTGGCAGAAAAAAATCACGAAGCGGGCGGTGAAGCCCGAAAAGTGTACAACAATCATCAACTATCCAGATTTGTCGATTTTCTCTCCTCGAATAGTGAAGATGCGAAATGAAGATGAATTCCTAATGTTCTACCCGGGGACCCTGAATTGGCACCAAGGGTTGGATGTGGCTATTTCCGCAGTCGCGCTGCTGCGGGACAAGGCTCCCCGGTTAAGATTCCTCATCGTCGGTGATGGACCCGAGCGTGAGAAACTCAAGGCCATGGTGCGGGCACACAAACTGGAGGGGCGGGTCGAATTCCGCGGCTTCGCTCCGATTGAAGAAGTTGCTGATCTCATGGACAGCGTGGATTTAGGTGTGGTACCGAAGCGGAAGGATTCTTTTGGGAATGAGGCCTTTAGCACAAAGATCATGGAGTTCATGGCGAAAGGAATACCTGTAATTGCCTCGCGCACCCGTATTGATGAACACTATTTTAACGACAGTATATTGCAGTTCTTTGATTCGGGCAGCGCCGAAGATCTGGCTTCGAATATCGAAGATTTGATGCAGAACAATGAAAGACGGTCCTCATTGAGTAGATGCGCCCTGGCGTTTATCGCTGACAATAACTGGGACGTAAAAAAAGCTGGATATCTAGCGTTGGTGGATGAATTGGCGATGTAACTGTCCCCAGATAAGATCTCGCACGGCCGGTGATTCTCAGGATCTATGGACGTTCTGCGGATGAATGGATCTTGGGGTACATCTGCTCGATGAGCCAGGAGATGAATGGAAAGCTATCTCTCAACCTACTTCGGATGTCCGGAAGAATATGTACGCGTAGCGTGCGCGGAGTCATGTTCATTTCAGAGCGGATATTTCCGATTCGGGAGGGATACGGCACTTTTCGGGCGTCTGGCAGGCCATCCGGCGGCAAGGTATCCGGCCGCGGATATCTACGACGCAGCCGCGGATGTTCGGGAAGCGGATGGAGTCGTTCACCTGCCGTTCAACTTAGCCGAAGTCGTGGATAACTTGCATCGGGAGAGATATATCGAAGAGTGGCGTCGCGGTACGCTTTCCATGCTTTCGAAACCTTATTATTTCATCCGGCCGTTTCTTCCGGTCGGGGTGCGACGGCATCTTCAGAAGGTCTACCTGCGAGATTGGGACAAGCTTCCGTTTCCGCGCTGGCCGGTAGATTGCTCCGTTGATAATTTGATGGGACACCTTCTGTTGCGGATACTCCAGGCGACGGGTATCAAGAAAATTCCTTTCATATGGTTTTGGCCGGATGGACACAAAGGGTGTGCCCTGATGACTCACGATGTTGAGACGGAGATCGGCAGGGACTTCTGCCGGATGCTGATGGATATAGACGATTCCTTCGGCATCAAGGCGTCATTCCAGATTGTCCCGGAGGAGCGCTACGACGTTACCGCGGAATTTCTGAACGCTATCAGGGTGCGCCATCATGAGTTGGCGATTCATGACCTGAACCACGACGGACACCTCTACAAGAGCAGGGAGCAATTTGTTGAGAGAGCCGTAAAGATCAATGCTTATGGTCGGTCGTTTAAGACCGAGGGATTTCGCGCCGCGGTTCTTTATAGAAAACAGGTGTGGTACGACGAACTGAAATTTGCTTACGATATGTCCGTTCCAAACGTGGCCCATCTTGATCCGCAGCGCGGCGGATGCTGCACCGTGATGCCCTATTTCATCGGCGATATTCTCGAAATACCGGTGACCACAATTCAGGACTACACACTCTTCAATATTCTCAATGACTTCTCCACTCGGATTTGGAGGCAACAGACCGACATTATTACTGCAAAGTTTGGGTTGATGAGCTTTATTGTTCATCCTGATTATGTAATCGAGCGCCGAGAGCGTGCGATTTACGAGGAATTACTTCAGCATCTTGTCGACTTGCGCGAGAAGAAAGCCATTTGGGTAACTACTCCCAGCGAGGTCAACAGATGGTGGAGGCAAAGGGCTCGAATGAGGCTCATCTCGACTCCAGAGGGATGGACAATTGAGAATCCGGGAGACGGTCGCGCGCGAGTTGCGTACGCGTGCCTCGATGGAGATCGTCTGGCCTATGAGGTCGACGAGCCGTCAACGAGGGTGCACTCTTCCGAGGCCCTCGAACCAGTACCGAATACCAGCAACGCCTGGAACTGAAACGATTTCACGAGAAGCCTGAAAGCGCCTTGTTTCCGAGGCGGGTTTTCCGGGCGGGATCTAGCTCACGTCCGTTTCTGAAGTCCTGATGCTGCCTCACATTGTTGCGAAAAATATTTGACTATCTGAGAAAGAACTTCAATGTCTGAACTTGTCATCGAAGCCGGGCGCACTGAACGTCAGTATTGGCGCGACCTCTGGCGCTATCGCGAACTGTTTTTCTTCCTCGCCTGGCGCGATTTGCTTGTTCGCTACAAACAGACCGCCGTTGGGATCAGTTGGTCACTGATCCGCCCTCTGTTGACGATGGCTATATTGACCTTTGTTTTCGGGAAGCTGAGTAAGATGCCCGCCGGCGGTGTTCCATACCCTTTGCTCGTCTTTTGCGGAATGCTACCTTGGTTGTTCTTTTCCTTATCTCTCACTGAAGCGGGAAATAGTCTGATTTCGAACTCTGGCATGATCTCCAAGGTGTATTTCCCGCGCCTTACCATTATCGTGAGCAGTGTCATGACCAGCCTCGTGGATTTTCTCATTTCCTGCATGTTTCTTGTCATACTGATGTTCTGGTATCGATTTGTTCCGCCGGCTGCCGTGCTTTTCGTGCCATTCTTTGTTCTCCTGGTCTTCGGAGCGTCCCTTGGGACGGGGATGTGGGTAGCGGCACTAATGGTGAAGTATCGCGATTTCCGCTTTATTGTTCCGTTCATAGTCCAGTTTGGGCTCTATATATCGCCGGTGGGTTTTCAAAGCAGCGTTGTTCCTGAAAAATTCCGGCTTTTATACGCGCTCAACCCGATGGTCGGAATCATTGATGGTTTTCGTTGGTGCATCCTCGGTTCTTCGCGAGGTGTCTATTGGCCATCAATCGCCATCGCTGTTTTCGATGTAGCTCTGCTTGTTCTTTCCGGTACGTGGTATTTCAGAAGAACCGAACGCACTTTCGCTGACATCATCTGAGAATCATTGGTGGAATTCTTCGATTACGACATGAATTCAGAAATCGCTATATCAATTGAGAACCTGGGCAAGCGGTACCATGTTGACCCGCTGCAAAACTCCAAGGATGGTCTTCGGCACGCGATCGAGCAAGCGCTACGATCGCCGTTCGCGACGTTTCGCAAACGATTCAAGCCCAATCAAAGGAGGGAGTTCTGGGCGCTTCGCGGAGTTTCGCTCCAGGTCCAGCGAGGTGAAGTGGTCGGCATTATCGGAAGTAATGGCGCGGGCAAAAGCACGATGCTCAAACTGCTCAGCCGAATCACTGTCCCAACCGAAGGCAGCATTCGCATCAACGGTCGCGTAGCCAGCCTTCTTGAGGTCGGAACTGGTTTTCATCAGGAACTTACCGGGCGCGAAAACATTTTTCTGAATGGCGCGATCCTGGGCATGAGTCGGGCCGAGATCATCAGCAAGTTTGATGAGATTGTTGAATTTGCCGAAAGCGGCGAATTTCTCGACACGCCAGTGAAACGCTACTCCTCCGGCATGTACGTGCGACTCGCGTTTGCAGTCGCCGCTCATCTCGAACCCGAAATCCTGATTATCGATGAAGTACTGGCGGTTGGCGATGCAGCTTTTCAGAGGAAGTGTCTTGGCAAGATGAGCAGTTTCGCAGAGAAGGGGAGAACAGTCCTGTTCGTGAGCCATAATCTCGAGGCGGTTCGTACGCTCTGCCAGCGTGTAGTCTGGCTTAAGGACGGCAGGATTCACGAGGACGGCCCGGCCGAGGAGGTTGTTGAAAACTATTTCAATGCGGTGTCCAATGAATTCTCATTTTCATCCCAAAATGAGCAATATGGTCTTACCATCAAAAGCGTAGTGCTAAGAGATGCGTCCGGCCGGGAGTCCGCGCAGTTCTCGCCAGGTGAGGACATGACCGTTGAGATTCACTACCTGGCGGAGCGTCCGATCGAAACGCCGTATGTGATTCTGGCAGTCTATGGCGTGAAGGGATCATGTTTCACCGCAAACATGCTGCTCGATGGGAACCGCCCCGGTGTGTTCGAGGGGGAGGGCAAGTTAGCCTGCCGCTTTAAGGCGCTGCCAATTTTTCCTCAAAGCTACTCTGTGAAGATGTCCATCTGTACAAAGAACGGAAACGACCGCATCCTCGACTATACCAATGTTGCATTCTTCAACGTGGTTGGGGATCTGACGAATTACGGCTTCAAGGGTGAATTCCTCTCGCGTGTATCGAATGCTACGCCCGTCGTTGTGCCTTATGAGTGGCATTTGCCCGATGGCTCGGTTGCATCCGTGTCCTTGACGGGCGCGACACTACCTCATACGGAGATTGATACCGAAACCGTATCGTTTCTCTAGACCCAGACTGCAAATCAGGGCTGATCGAGGATCTCTTTCGAGAACCGCAAATGCACACACGCAGGAACGAACTGGCGCTCTATACCACCATCTATCCGGCAGTCCTCGAGTATCTGCCTGAGTGGCATTATTCGGTGCGATCGCAGACCGACCAGGAGTTTGAACTGTGGATAGGGCTCGATTGTTTGACGCGGGAAGATATAGAGAAAGTACTTGGGCGCCAGGTCAATGCGCACTGGATCGCGGCGCCGGAAGGCTCTACTCCTGCACAGGTTCGCCAACTGGCGCTTTCGCAGATTGCATTGCGAGGGCTCGACGTCGTCCTGGTCGACAGCGACGACATTCTTCAACCCAGCCGCGTAACGGGAGCTCGGGAGGCTCTCCTGCGAAGCGATCTTGCGGCATGCGCCTTGGAGATTGTGGACGAAACGGGACGCAATGTAAGCGCCGAGTTCAACCTTGATCCCGTGTTGAAACCGTCGCAGGTTCTGCCGCGCACGAACATATTCGGCTTCTCAAACTCCGCATATCGCTGCGAACTTTTGGAGCGCTGTCTACCAATTCCGCGCGAGGCAGTTCTGGTGGACTGGTTTCTTGCAACGCGTGCGTGGCTGTATGGTGCGGAGTTGGCATTCGATCGCAGCATCCGAATGAAGTATCGCCAGTATGGTTTCAACACGGCGCGCGTACGTCCCCCATTCGGTGCCGAGCAAGTTCTCTCTGATACCGCCCTCGTGCGGCGACACTTTCAACTTGTGTTGGCTTCGGGCAATCAGCCACAATTTCTTCAAGGCCGCTGGACACAACTTCTCTCGGCGGCACACGATCTTGAGCAGTTCGAGAGATTCATTCAGAATTCTGAGCGACTTAGAGTATATGTCGAGTCACTGAACAGGGTAGTGACGCAACCTATCTGGTGGACATCAGTGGCTTATCCACCCTTAGCACACGTTTGGAAGCAGGAAAAGGTGTTATGCAGACAGTCAAATTAGGCGATGTCGAAGTTGGCTCTGGTCAACCTCCCTACATCATTGCGGAGGTCGGCTCAAATCACAACGGCGATATGGATCTTTGCCGCAAGCTCATCGACGCGGCCGCCGGGGCCGGCGCACATGCCGTCAAATTCCAGTCGTGGACTGACAAGTCGCTCATCGCCGCGGAAGAGTATGTGCGGAATACGGAATACTCGGACAAGAAAAAGCACTTCGGCACTCTCCGCGAGATGGTCACGGCATATCAGCTAACAGGGAGCCAACATGCCGAGGCTCACGCGCGATGCCTTGAACGTGGAATCGCGTTTTGCTCTACACCCTTTTCGCCTGAAGAAGTCGACTTGCTCGAATCGCTCGATGTTCCGTTCTTCAAGATTGCCTCCATGGATGTTGTTCATCTTCACCTGCTGCGATACGTGGCGAGGAAACAACGCCCGGTCCTGATCTCCACCGGCATGGCAACTATGGGCGAAATTGAAAAGGCAGTCGATACAGTTCATGCTGAAGGGAATGAGAAGATTGTATTGCTTCACTGTGTATCCATTTACCCCCCCGAATACGAGACAATTCATCTCCGCAATATCGAGACGCTTCGGCGTGCCTTCGATTGTCCCGTGGGATTTAGCGATCACACGCTGGGTACGGCCATTCCGTTGGCAGCCATCGCCATCGGCGCTTGCGTCATCGAGAAACACTTCACTCTCGATCAGGATATGCCCGGGTGGGATCATGCTATCTCCGCGAATCCTGACCAGATGCGTGCGATCGTTAGAGAAGGGAAGAACATCTTCACTGCTATGGGAAGCGGCCGTCGCGCGGTCAGCGATGCGGAAATGGAGAAACGGAAGAAGTTTCGCCGCAGCCTCGTTGCCCGGCATGCCCTCAGCCGCGGCCAAATCTTGACCGAGAGCGACTTCGACGCCAAGCGGCCAGGTACTGGTGTTGCTCCCGATGAGATTAAGTTTGTAACCGGCCGCACGCTCGCATGCGATCTGGTCGGGGACCAAGTGCTTCGTTGGGACCATCTGCTGTGATGCCTTCATCGGATACCAGTCTCCCGCTGATCGTGATCGGTGCGGGCGGCCATGCTCGTGTGCTTCTCAGTACACTGCTGCAACTTGGAAAGCATGTTGTGGGTTTCGCCGAACTGGAGGCATCAGAGAAAGTGCTACTCGGAATTCCGTGCATCGGGAACGATGACGCCGTTCTCACGTATGATCCTCAGCGAGTTCTCCTTGTGAATGGAATCGGATCGGTGGGGTCGGTAAGCAACCGCTTCAGGATCCACGATTTCTTCGTTAGCCGGAACTATCGATTTACCAGCGTCATTCATTCGTCTGCCTGCATCGTCTCCGACGCGCGAATCGACGAGGGAGTCCAGATTATGGCTGGAGCCATCATTCAAACCGGTTGTGTTGTTCACGAGAACAGCATCATCAATACCGGGGCACAACTTGATCACGACTGCATCATCGACGTTCACGCACATGTTGCTCCCGGAGCAGTCCTAAGTGGCAGTGTGCATGTGGGGGCGCGCGCACATGTGGGCGCCGGTGCGACCGTTATCCAGGGCGTTCACATTGGCGCTGAGGCGATTGTTGGCGCGGGTGCGGTCGTTCTCTCTGATGTTCCCCCGTCTTGCATAGTCGTCGGCGTTCCGGCCCGTCCGATCCGAGTCAAAGCTTAGGTATAACGAAGAGATTCCATGACCCCACGACCTGTATACATTGTCCATTGCATCGATACCGAGGGCCCGCTGCATGAGTCCCTTACAGCAACGTTCGAACGCCTCCGCGAAATCTTCCATCTCGACCTCGAGCCAAGCGATGCCACGTTGCGGAAACTGCAGGCTGGAACGCTTGACCTGCATGGTATCGAGGCGGCTGTCCAGAAGGTTCTTGATCCCCACCTGCTCGCCTACAACGACACATGGGAAAAGGTCGATTCCATGCTCGCTCGGATCACTGATGATTCGTTCCGCAATAAGGTGCTGGATTTCGCAGGCGAGGGATGGGTATACAACTGGTTCTGCGTGGATCATGTCGACTACGACGAGAATCCGCGCCGCCGGGATATCGGCTATCACAACGTCTTCGAGCATTACCAGTGGATATTGAAGCAGCGTGCTTCCCGCGACGGCCTGCATTTTCACTACCATCCACACTCGTTTCGGCGGGAGGCGCACCGTTGCGCGACGCACTGGTGGGCATCATCAGACAGTCTTCACCAGGCGATCTCGCGCCGAGTGATCGATCATCAGTGGTTTCCGGCAGCTCATCGTCCTGGATTCCACGTCATCCGGCCTGATAGTCACTGGTTCCTCGAACAGCACATCCCGTTCGACTTCTCCAATCAGTCCATGGCCCAAGCGGCCACAGATTCGCAGCAGTTTGGTGTGGCGAGCGGGCGTTTCGGCGACTGGCGTCGTGCCCCCGTTTCCTGGGAACCGTACCATCCGGCTGCCGACGATTATCAGGTTCCGGGTGACTGCCGTCGTTGGATATCACGATGCCTCAATGTTGGAACACGCTACCGGGTCCTTTGCGAAGAGGACATACGTCAGGCTTTCGCCGAAGCGGCCGCCGGCAAACCGGTCGTGCTCGGCATCACCAATCACGATTTCCGCGACATGGCACCGGACGTGGACGGCTTCCGCACGACTCTCGAGGCGGTTGCTCGCGACTTTCCGCAAGTCCCATTCTTCTTCTCTGAGGCCATTAGCGCAATGCGGTCCGCACTGGATCTGCAGCCGCTTCCGCCTTGCGAAATCGAATGTACCCTCGAGTCTGTCGACGCATCGACCGCCGTTCTGGAAGTGAAGTCCAACACGCCCACGTTCGGACCGCAGCCCTGGCTGGCTCTCAAGACAGTCAACGGCAGCTACTATTTCGACAACTTCGATATCGACATTCCGTTCCATCGTTGGCAGTACGTCTTCGATCAGGAGACCTTTCCGCTCTCCGCCCTCACCTCCATCGGAGTTGCTGCCAATAACGCGTTCGGAGCCACGACGGTTGTGGTGATCAACCCCATAACCGGAAAGGTTTCAAGAAAACACTGGAATTTGGCGACGGCCGACGCAGCAATCTCAGTATGATCCTTGCTCTCATTTGATCGGATTATGTTTCCCGCCCTCTTGGAACGGACAGGCTCTATTGGCATCCCACCAAAGCTTTGGAGTGTGAATGACAGACTCTGAGAAAAAGACGCGGTTGACGGATGCAATAGTCTCGCCGGGGACCTCCATCTCACAGGCGATGGCGCAGCTCGAACGTAATGGCATCGGTGCTTTGCTGCTATGTGACGCCGACAACCATCTATGCGGGCTCCTAACCGATGGTGATATCCGACGTGCAATCTTGCAAGGCGGGTCGCTCGACGATTCCTGTAGCGGCATTGCTACCCTTAATCCGGTTAGAGCCGAAGCACCTGTAACACCGGAAGATGCGCTGCGCATCATGGATGCGCATGATATCCACCATTTGCCTGCAGTGGATGCCGAGGGGCGCGTTCTGGATCTCGTGCTACGGCAGGATCTGACCGTTGAAGGGGATTATGTCTGGAACGAACGACGGCTCAAAGCGGCAATCATCGCCCCCGACGCTTCAATTTCAGAGGCGATGGCCCAACTGGACAAAGCGGCCACCGGCGTCCTGTTGATATGCGACGAGGGTCGGCATCTCCTTGGCTTGTTAACTGACGGGGACTTTCGCAGGGCGATGCTACAACGAAGACCCTTCAGTGAAGCGTGCCGAACGATCGCGACTTCTGAACCCATTACCGCCCCCGTCTCTGCATCGCCCTCTGAAGCCTTGCGCATCATGAACGAGCATGACATTGGGCAGTTGCCTGTGATTGATAGCGAGAAGAAGGTCCACAAGCTCATTCTCAGCAAAGACATCGTGCCCAATCGTGAATTACCCCTCTCTGCTGTGGTTATGGCAGGCGGATTTGGGAAACGGCTGATGCCGCTTACAGAGAATCTTCCCAAACCTATGCTGCCGGTGGGTGGCCGGCCGCTATTGGAGTTGACGATCGCCCAGTTGAGGCGGGCTGGCATTAAAGATGTGAATGTAACTACCCACTATCTTCCTGAAAGCATCTCCGACCATTTCGGCACTGGGGAAATGTTTGGAGTTCACTTGAATTACGTGCAGGAAGAGCAGCCCCTCGGAACAGCGGGTGGAATCAAGCTGTTAAAACGATTCGACTCGACAATGCTGGTAATTAACGGGGACATTCTGACCGGTGTGCCGTTCGCGGCCATGCTGGATTATCACCGCGAATACCATGCGGATCTCACCGTCGGCGTGAGGAAATACGAGGTCCAAGTTCCTTTCGGTGTTATCGAGTGCGAGGACGTCCACGTCAAAGCGCTGGAAGAGAAGCCATCTCTGAGCTTTTTCATCAATGCGGGCACTTATCTTATCGAGCCTTCCGTTTGCGACTTCATTCCTGCAGGCCAGCGTTTCGATATGACGGAACTGATCAATAAACTGATCGAGGCTGGAAGAATCGTCGTAAGTTTTCCAATCATGGAATACTGGCTCGATATGGGGCGGCACGAAGACTACGCGAAGGCCCAACAAGACGTTCAGAACGGAGCATTTTAATTATGAAGATCTTAGTTACGGGCGGCGCCGGCTATATCGGTTCAACACTTGTTCCTCTGCTGTTGAGTGGGGGGCACTCGGTCAGAGTTTTGGATAACTTGATCCACGGAGGGGCGCCACTACTTCCGGCATGGTCGGATCCCGCTTTTGACTTTCGCCCCGGCGACATCAGGGACCATTCAGCAATGACATCCGCCTTATCGGGAATCGATGCCGTTGTTCATCTCGCGGCGATTGTCGGCGACCCCGCGTGCGCTCGTGATCCTGAATTGGCGCGGTCAGTAAACCTCGATGCTTCTTTGTCTCTCATTGAAGAGAGCCGACGGCGTGGAGTTCAAAGATTTGTTTTCGCCTCGACGTGCAGCAATTACGGCAGGATGAAGGATGCAAATCAACTCGTGGATGAGGAATCCGAGTTAAGTCCGGTTTCTCTCTATGCTGAAACGAAAGTAGCTGTTGAGAAATTCCTGCTTGCCGAGGGACAGGGCCAGGCATGGTCTGCTACACCCCTGCGGTTTGCGACCATTTTTGGCACTTCACCGCGGATGCGCTTCGATCTAACGGTGAACGAGTTCACCATGGAGATGCTGGTGAAGAAACGGCTTGTCGTTTTTGGAGAACAGTTTTGGCGGCCTTATGTCCACGTACGTGATGCTGCCCGCGCCATTAAGTTGGTTCTCGAATCGACCACAGCAAAGGTTGCGGGACGGGTATTCAACGTTGGTGCGACCGACCAGAATTATCAAAAGCAGCAACTGGTCGAGTTGATTCGTCCACACGCACCGGATGCCCTTGTCGAATTTGTGCACAAAGCCGAAGATCCTCGGGACTACCGGGTTTCGTTCAGCCGCATTAGCGAGCAATTGAATTTCAGCATTACTCGCACGGTAAAGGAAGGTATCGCGGAAGTTGCAAAGTTGGTGCGCGATAATGTGATCAACAACTTTGAAGACCGGAGCTATCGCAATTGATCATCACTGAGAAAACAACGCCGGATGCAATTCCATCTGTCGGC
Organism: uncultured Acidobacteriaceae bacterium; assembly: GCA_963838295.1. Taxonomy (GTDB): domain Bacteria; phylum Acidobacteriota; class Terriglobia; order Terriglobales; family Acidobacteriaceae; genus Telmatobacter. The sequence continues at coordinate 778,109 of CAWIQS010000010.1, read as the reverse complement.
TTCATTCCCTTGGCGGTGCCCGCAATCCAGGGAAACGAGTGGCGCTATATCAAGGAGTGCCTCGATACCAACTGGGTATCGTCGGTCGGCCCTTTCGTGGATCGGTTCGAAAGTGAAATCGCTGGCCGGGTCGGATCGCGCTTCGCAGTTGCCACCGTCAACGGAACTTCTGCACTGCACGTGGCCTTGTTGCTAGCCGGTGTAAAGCCCGAGGATGAAGTCGTCGTTTCAACCCTTACCTTCATCGCGCCGGTGAATGCCATTCGTTATGTTGGCGCATGGCCGGTGTTCATTGACGCCGAGCCCGAATACTGGCAGATGGATCCATCCCGAGTCGTCGAGTTCCTCGAGCAAGGATGCCAGTGGCGCGATGGAGCGCTTTACAACAAGGTTACAGGGCGGCGTGTGTCCGCTGTACTTCCCGTTCACATCCTTGGGCATCCGGTAGACATTGATCCTATTCTCGAAGTCGCGCGCAAGTACGGCCTCAGGGTGATCGAAGACGCGACGGAGGGCCTTGGCGCAACGTACAAGGGCCGTCCGCTGGGTTCGATGGGAGAGATCGGTTGCTTCAGCTTCAATGGCAACAAGATCATCACTACCGGCGGTGGGGGCATGCTTGTGACCAATAACGAGGAGTCGGCCCGGAAAGCAAAGTATCTTACCACGCAAGCCAAAGACGACCCGATTGAATATGTTCATGAAGAAGTCGGCTATAACTATCGGTTAACAAATCTTCTGGCGGCCATGGGCTGTGCCCAGTTGGAGCAATTGGACACGATCGTTACCGCAAAGAAGCGCATCGCCAAGCGGTACGCGGATGGGTTGCGAGGCGTGCCGGGAATCTCGCTGATGAAGGAAGCTCCATGGGCGTCGAGTTCCTGGTGGCTGTATACCGTTCTGGTAGATAGTGCCGTCTTTGGAGCGGATTCACGGCAGTTGATACGGTCGTTGAGCACCAGGAAAATTCAGACCAGGCCGCTCTGGCAACCGATCCATTTGTCTGGAGCTCACAAAGCGAGCGGGGCAACGAAATTGCCAATCGCCGAGAGCCTTTACCGGCAAGCCGTCAGCCTCCCGTGTTCTGCAGGTTTAAGCGAGGCCGAACAGAGCAGGGTCATTGACGAGGTTCGGGCCATCGCGGCCGGGGCTGCTGTCGGGGAGGCATCATGCAGGTAGCGGAGGCCAAGGAAGCGCTCGAAATCGACTTTGAGCATAGTGGGCCGTTTATGCATCAGTTGGCGACGCAGCTGTTTCCGATCTGCCGCAGCATTACAGGCGACGGCGTGCGCGAGACACTCCGCATTCTTCAGGGCCTCATTCCGCTCAAGATCCATGAAGTCCCTTCGGGCACAAAAGCCTTCGATTGGACCGTACCGAAGGAATGGAATATCCGGGACGCATACGTTCTCGACCCGGATGGTAGAAAGATCATGGATTTCAAGAAGAGTAACCTGCACGTGCTAGGCTATGCCGCCCCTGTGGACAGGTTCCTCACGCTTTCGGAACTCCAGGAGCATCTGCACTCGCTCCCGGATCAGCCGGATGCGATCCCATGGGTCACCTCCGTCTATCAGGAACGCTGGGGCTTTTGCCTTACGCACAACGAGAGAGTAAAGCTAAAGGACGGAACTTATCGCGTTGTTATTGACAGTGAGCTCAAGGAAGGCTCGCTGACTTATGGTGAGTTAATCATTCCCGGGACCTCCAGCAAAGAAATCTTTATCTCTACCTATGTCTGCCATCCGTCCATGGCGAACAACGAGTTATCTGGTCCCGTTGTGGTAACTGCGCTTGCGAAGTGGATTGCCAGCCAGCCTCGCCAATTTACATACCGCATAATCTTCATTCCTGAGACAATAGGCTCCATCACCTATTTGAGCAGGAACCTGGAGCCCATGAAGAAGAACATTGTCGCCGGGTTTAACCTGACCTGCGTCGGGGACGAGCGCGCATATTCGTTCCTGCCTTCGCGGAATGGTTCCACGCTCGCAGACAAGGTGGCTCTCAACGTCCTGCGGTCCAAGCATCCGGACTTTAAACACTACACCTTCCTCGACAGAGGCAGCGATGAGCGGCAATATTGCAGCCCCGGTGTTGATCTGCCCGTGATATCGCTCATGCGCACGAAGTATCGGGAATTTCCCGAATATCACACGTCGCTCGATGACCTGACCTTTGTTACGCCGGATGGACTTGAGGGAAGTTTTGACTTGCATCGGGACTGCATCGATCTATTAGAACGCAACACGGTTTACAAGACACGCTGTCTCGGGGAACCACAACTCGGAAAGCGTGGATTGTATCCAACTATCGCCACCAAAGAATCACATCGACTGGTGATTGATATGTTGAACTTCATCGCCTACGCGGACGGAAGCAACGACCTCATCGATATCAGCAATATCATCCAGGTCCCGGTTCGAAATCTCTATCCCATTATTGAGAAGCTCATCGCGGCGGATCTGCTCCAGGAACAGGTCACGAATTGATGCGGACGAGGATTCTGATCGAGAAAACCAATTCAAAAGGGGCACATTGAAAACACTCTTCATGATGGCGTTGCGGAGCGGATCGAAAGGCGTGAAAGGCAAGAACATCCGGCCTCTCAACGGGATCCCGCTATTTGCACACGCAGCAAAAGCGGTTACCGGTTCCAAGGCCTACCGCGCCGGCGGAACGCTGCTGATAAATACGAACTCCGAAGAGTACGCAAGAATCGCGAATGAATTCGGGGCTATCACCCCCTTTATACGGCCAGAGAGCATGGCGGGGGATAAGTCGCCGATTCGAGAAGCTATCGACTATACCTTCAAGTTCTTCGACGAAAAAGGCGAGACCTTTGATCTGTTTGGCTTGATTCAGGCCACTTCGCCCTTCACCATCAGCGAGGATCTCGATCGGGCGGTTTCAGTGCTCCAGAATGAGCCGCGCACCAAGTCTGTCATCTCTGTGACTGAAGTGGATGTCCCTCCAGTCTGGTGTAACACGCTGAACGAGTCGTTGAGCATGAAAGATTTTCTCTCGAAGGAAATTCGCCAGAAGAACAGGCAGGATCTGCCTCAGTATTACAGGGTTACTGGAGCGGTCCGGATTGCGAGATGGAACGATTTCCAGGCGAATAACTATGACTGGTACTTCGATGATTCGAAGGCCCTGGTCATTGATCGGTATCGGTCCATCGACATCGACAGTGAGGAAGACTTCTCTTACGCAGAGTTCTTGATGCACAAAAGGTTCCCGGTCACCAGTAAGTAGGAATGAGCTATCGAGTAGCAATTATCGGGGCCGGAAGAATCAGTGCAATGCTGGATGATCCCAGCAGTCCGCACATCTTGACCCATGCCCATGGATACAGGGCCTGTGAGGGATTTGAACTCGTTGGCTTTGTGGATCAGGATCGCGCAAAGGCAGAAGCAGCTTCAGCTCGTTGGGGCGGCACCGCATCTGATAGCGTAGACAAATTTCTCGATTCGCAGGCCATTGATGTCGTTTCAATATGCCTGCCTGATGAGTTGCACTATTCAACATTAGTGGCGTTGGCAGCGAAACCAGTTAAGTTCATCTTTCTGGAAAAGCCTGCGGTGACGACAGCGGCCGAGGCGGATGTGGTCAGCGCTCTTTTCGATGAATTGCCGATAAGAGTGCAGGTGAACTACACGAGACGGTTTGTGCCGGAGATCCGGAGGGTCAGGGAAGCGATAAGGAGCGGCGCCTACGGGACTTTTCTGACAGGGACCGGCTATTACGGCAAGGGGCTGTTGCACAATGGTTCTCACATGGTCGACCTGCTGCAGTTCCTGGTCGGCGATGTGGGCGAGGTGACAAAGGTCAGCGAAGTGGCAGACTTCTATGACCAAGACCCCAGCGTCTCGGCTCTTCTCACAATGCGCGGTGGCGGCATTTTCCACTTGTGCCATATAGATTGCAGAAAATTCCATGTCTTTGAATTGGATTTGACGTTCGAACAGAAGCGGATCCGGATCCGCGAACTCGGAACGGTCATTGAGGAATATTCCGTGGGCGATAATCGGGTCTTTGAGGGATATCGGACCTTGAACAAGGATGCAGAGTATGCCACGGAGCACTCCAAAGCGATGTATCACGCGATTGCGAATATCCGCGACAATCTAGATCGGAACGAGTCGCTGGTATGCACGCTGGAGGAATCGCTTGAGACAGTCAAGACCTGCTTAAGAATCTCGCTGGGACGTGCACAGTGAAAGGGAGAAAAATACTGATCCTTTCCCGGGACCCTGGCGGTACCAACGCAGTGATGCAGCTGATCGAACCGTTGCGGGCCCTGGGTAATGAGATACAGCTCTACGGGAAGGATGCGGCGCTTTCTATCTATCGCAAGCTGAACCTAGACTGCTCTGACATCTCGGAAAGCATTCCTTCGGGCACGCAGGAAGAGACCAACGAATTTGTGCGAACGGTTTCTCCCGATCTGATCGTGACCGGGACGAGTTCAGAGGATTTTACCGAGAGACATCTGTGGAGGGCAGCCAAGGCGGCGGGGATTACATCCTTTGCGGTCCTTGACCAGTGGACGAACTATCGCCTTCGGCTTATCTCCGAAGGAGACGATCCCACGGCAGACCGTCCCGCATCGGACCTCATTCTCCCTTCCTTCTTCTTCATCATGGATGATTTCGCGAGGAAGGAAATGTGTGCGCTGGGAATCGACCGCGAGAGACTGTTGGTCAGCGGCCAGCCCTTCTTCGATTACGTGCGCAAGACCGGAGATGGGGTTGCGACGGCGGAGATCGACGAACTGCGGTGCAAACTGACCGGGACCGAGGATGGCTTGGTGTTTGTGTTCGCATCCCAGCCCTTAGCGAGTGTTCATCGAATGAACGGCATGGCCGAGGACCATTGGGGCTACACCGAAGAGACAATTCTGCAAGAGGTTGTAAAGTGCTTGTCGAAGCTGACGGAAGAGATGTCAGTGAACGTAACGCTGGTGATAAGGATGCACCCAAAGGATGAACCAGGCGCTTACGATGACATCTTGGCAACTTGCCCCAGCTCAATCAACGTTGTCGTTGACAGGGAGACTGACTCCAATCTGCTTTTGAAATCGGCGGATTTGATCATCGGGATATTTTCCATGATTCTGCTTGAAGCAGCGATTCTGGACAGACGCTTCATCAGCGTGCAGATAGGGCTAAAACGGGAAAATCCGCTGGTTTTCGACCGGATGGGCCTGGTGCGATCGATTTTGACCGAGCAGGAATTAGAGCAGACGTTGCGCGGAATTCTTAATGGAAAGAACAGGGAAGTTCCAAAGCTGCACTTTGCGTTTGGGGCCACCGAGAGAATCACTAACTACCTGGAGGAATATAGGTGAGCAAGCTAGCACTTTTTGGAGGTCCAAAGGTCAGGACAGAACTCTTCCCGGCTTACCGCACCATCGGCTCAGAGGAGGAGCGCGCTGTAATCGATGTCATGCGGTCGGGAGTGCTGTCCCGATTCGTCGGTGGCTGGCACCCAGACTTTTACGGCGGTCCTCAAGTAAGAGCGTTGGAAGAAGAGTGGGCGCAGTATTTTGGCGCTAAGTACGCTATCGCAGTGAACTCGGCAACTTCAGCTCTGTACTGCGCTGTAGGGGCCATTGGTGCAGGGCCCGGTGACGAAATCATCGTATCTCCATATACGATGAGCGCCTCCGCCACGGCGGCACTGATCTTTAACTCGGTTCCGGTGTTCGCGGATATTGAAGAAGATTATCTGTGCCTCGATGCCGATTCGATCGAAAAGCAAATCACGGAGGCAACCCGCGCCATTATCGTTGTCGATATCTTCGGCCAGCCATACGACGCGGAGAACATTAACAAGATCGCGAAAAAGCATAAGTTATGGGTAATTGAAGATGCGGCGCAAGCACCTAATGCGAAGTATAGTGGCCGGTTTTCCGGAACACTCGGCGACATAGGAATCTACTCGCTGAATTACCATAAGCATATCCACTCAGGTGAAGGTGGAGTCATCGTTACTAACAATGATGACCTGGCGGAGAGGATGCGGCTCATCCGGAATCACGCCGAGGCGGTTGTCGAAGACAAGGGCGTTACGGATCTCACCAACATGATCGGCTTTAACTTCCGGATGAACGAAATTGAAGCGGCGATTACCAGAGAACAGCTCAAGAAACTGCCATCGCTCGTAGCGCAGAGGCAGGAGAACGTCAATTATCTAGCGTCGAGGCTATCGACCATACCCTGCATCGATCCCGCCAAAGTGCGCCCTGGATGTGAGCATGCGTTCTATATGCATATTCTGAAGTTCGATAGTCAGGTTGCAGGGATACACCGGAACCGCTTTGTACAGGCAGTCAAAGCAGAACTGCCTGCGATCGAACTTCGTGAGACAGAAGGCGTGAAAGTCGTGGGCGGATATGTCAAGCCGCTTTACCTGGCACCTATGTTTCAGAAGAAGATCGCTTATGGAAAGACGGGTTGCCCGTTCAAGTGTGGGCATGCTTTCCGTGACGTGTGCTATGACAAGGGGATTTGTCCGGTCTGCGAACGAATGCATTTCGACGAATTGATTAACCATGAATTAATGCGCCCGGGCATGAGTCGCCAGGACTTGGATGATGTCGTAGCTGCCTTTGAGAAGGTATGGGAAAACCGTGGCGAGTTGCAGGAGATGAAATGAGGCCCAGTCCCGATATTTGGCGCAATCGACATTACCGAAGCCTTGATGCCTTAAGGTCATCCATTATCCCGTTGGGCGCGTTGCTGGTGATCGCAGTTCTAGTCTACGGTTTCTTCATTCCAAGATTAGGGTTTTACCAAGACGATTGGCCTCTCGTGTGGGTCTATCATTCGCTGGGGGCCAAGGGTTTTGCTGTTTACTTCAAGGGCAACCGGGAAATAGCTGGGAAGGTCTTCTCGATTGCTTTCCCCATTATCGGGACATCAATATTTCGCTGGCATGTTGTGGCCTTGCTGCTGCGATGGCTTTCATCTGCATTTCTTTTCCTGGGCTTTTGCAGCCTATGGCCGAAGAGGGAGGTCCAAGCATGGATGGTTGCCGCCTTCGCCTTGCTCTATCCTGGATTCTCCGAGCAGCCTATGGCTGTCACATTTTTGCCTCACCAACTGTCGTTCCTGTTCTTCACGATCTCTCTTTGTTTCACGATCTGGGCGATTCGTTCGCCGCGGTTTGCATGGTTGTTTACGACATTCTCAGTAATCGCAGCCTTGCTCGGTTACATGATCATCGACTATTTTGTCGGGCTTGAGTTTTTGCGACCCGTCATAATTTCGATGGCCCTAGGACTGGGGACAAAATCGGAGAGGGGTATATTGGCGGAATTGCGAAGCGTCGCGATCAAATGGTCGCCGTATGCGATCGCAATGGCATCGTGTGCCATCTGGCGTCTTTTCCTGCATACCACGTGGCCTCCAGCGTATGACGGGATGTCGCAACTTGCGGGGATAGTCCACCACCCTATACAGGAGTTATCGGGTCGAATAGCAGGCGGAGTTCAGAATATTGTTCTCGGAAGCGCTGTTGCGTGGTCACGAGTAGTGACGCTGGATCTGGTGGATTTTAATTCACGAACCATTCGACTGATATTGGGAATGGGATTGATCGTATGTTTCATATCATACGTAACACTGCGCAAGCTCCATGCACGCCAGCGCGAGGCTATTCCACCTGGAGATAAGCCGGCCGGAAATGTCTCGAGCTCCTCATTCTTGATCCTAGGATCGGCTGCGCTCATTGTTGGTGGACTGCCCATAGATTTCGCGAATTTGCGAGTTGCCTATGATTCCATCTACCTTGCCGATCGCTATACGCTGCCCTATTTGCTGGGTGCTTCCGTGCTATTGGTGGGAATCTGTGGGGTTGCGAGCTCGAGACAAAACGGAAATATAGCGCTTGCGGCCGTCTTCATTTTCTTTGCTGCAACATATCAAATCAACAATGAAAGCGCCTATCGCAACGATTGGAATTTCCAGCGATCGTTCTTTTGGCAACTTGCCTGGCGGGCTCCAGAGCTAAAGAGCGGGACAACCATATTCGTAGACCATCTGCCGTTTTCCTTGAGGTCGGATCACTCAGCCGGGCTGGTGGACTTACTATATGATGGCAATCGTAGTGACGGCAAACTGAAGTATTTTATTTTTGACATGGAGTCGCTGAGGAATTTGCAAAATAAGCCATTCGATGTCGCGGGGGCTTCTATTCCAAGCTTCAAGGTTGACCAACCAATACGAGGCAGTCTTCGATCATTTGTCTTCAATGGTTCGACGTCATCCGCCATAGTAATGTGGAATTCTCCCAGTGGAACGATGAGGTTCGTCTCCGAGTCCCGTGCGCAAGAGATATCCGGATTGCCACCGTCGTGCATTGCCTTATGTCGTCTTTCAAAGATCCGAGAGGCGGTAACCGAAGGAGCCCGTACCACCGATACGTCATTCCTGAAACTATTTGGCGAGGAACCTCCGCACAACTGGACCTTCTATTTTCAAAAGGCAGAACTCGGATGCGACTTGGCTGATTGGGGCCAGGTTGCATTGTTGGGCGACGAGGTGCGTCGTTTGGGATTTGAACCGAATGATCCCAATGAGTGGATGCCCTTTATTGAGGGTTACGCGATGAGCGGCAGTTATGATAGGGCGCTGGAGATTACAGAACGCGTGTTGCAGAACTCACCCACCGAATTGGAGGCCCTTTCGAGCCTATGGCGTCGCATCATGAGTAGCCGGGAGCCTGAGATGAAAGCACACAAAAGCCTATGGGAAAACCTTCAGAGGTTGCTCATACTCTCCCCTGGAAACCTACAGGAAACCGGACTGCGGGAGTTCTGACTTCCAATGTTAAGACCATTTCTCAGCATCGTTGTACCCCTGTTCAATGAGGAGGGGAATGTCGAAAAACTTACGGATACTATTCATCACACCCTGTCTGGTGCAGATTTTGATTATGAACTGATCCTCGTAGACGATGGAAGTACGGACAACACCTGGCGCCTCATTCAAGAAGTGAATGCCAGCCACAACCGTGTTAAGGGTTTGTCTCTCTCGCGCAACTTTGGTCATCAGAATGCGTTGTTCGCTGGTCTTCATTATGCGAAAGGACAGGCGGTGATTACCATGGATGGCGACCTGCAGCATCCTCCGGCAGTCGTTCTGGAAATGTACACCGCGTGGAAGAGCGGCTACAAAATCGTCGAAACTCGGAGGATCGACGGTGCCGACATAAGCTGGTTCAAAAAGTTTACTTCGCGCGCATTTTATTGGGTGTTTTCACGTCTCTCAGGCTTTCCAATATCACCGGGAACGTCCGACTTTCGCCTCATGGACGCTACCGTCGTGGATATATTCAAGGAAATGCGCGATTCACGTCTCTTTGTTCGCGGCTTTTCGCAATGGATTGGATTTCCTCGAGAGACACTTGAATACCATTGCGGTGCTCGCTATGCCGGACAGTCGAAGTACGGCCTGCGAAAAATGCTCAGCCTGTCAATCGCCTCCCTTTTTTCTTTTTCTACCATTCCCTTGAAACTGGGCATCTGGCTCGGGCTTTGCACCGGGATGATTGCCATGGGCGAACTGTTATATATTTTCTGGGCATACGCCCACGGACTGACCGTTTCAGGGTGGGCTTCGACTCTGGCCGTCGTTTCATTCATGTTTGGCGTTCTCTTTATCTTGATTGGGATACTAGGGACCTATCTGGCCAACATACTCGAAATTCTGAAGAGTCGACCCCGCTTTCTCGTCAACAACAAGGTGGGGGAATTCGTACCACGTTGAGCCAGAGCATTGCCGTCTTTATTGGCAAAACGTCGTGAGCGGGTGCAGGCATAGACCAATGGCTAAAATAGCGCCATCTGAGTGATCCCGAGGCGCTCCTTGATCCGCTCAACTGTGTGGTTCCTTTTCAAGTTCAATTAGGCGAAAAGTTGCTAATCTCACTTACCAAAGCGGAAATACTAGCGCCCATTTTTGGATTCGGTGCGATTTTTGTAGGTTTGAAGTCCGATGTTTCGCTCGCTGTCAGACAGTGCGTGAGGACAAATGCGTATTGTTGTTGACACCGCGTTGAACACCGGCGTCGCTGAGTACTCGAACATGGGTGATATTGCCATGCTCCAAGTGGCGGTCAGACGACTCCGGTGTTTGTGGCCATCTGCGCGAATTGAGGTTCTGACGGAATCTCCAACTAATTTGGCCTTGTTTTGTGCTGAAGCAAGGCCCCTGCCGCGAGCCGGAAGGGACTTGTGGATCGGCGATGACGCTATTATTGGGGGCTTTGACAGGCTTCTGCCCCGGGCCGTGTCGATCGGTTTACGCGATTTGACCAGAGTCTGCCGGCGTCGATTTCCAGGCACTTTTCGGTCAATCCTGGACTCGAGACTGAGCATTCGGGATCGTGGGAATATCAGGCCTGACGTGAATGCTTTCTTAGAAGCCATGGAATACGCAGATCTGTTCGTAGTGTGCGGAGCCGGGGGATTCACTGATGCCACTCGTCAGTGGAATATTTCGACTCTCGATAGTATCGAAGAGGCGAATCGCCGGAAGATTCCAGTAGTCATGTTTGGGCAAGGCTTGGGACCTCTTAGCGATCGCGAGGTTTTGGCGCAGGCACGGAAGATTTTGCCAAAAGTAAGCGTGTTCACTTTGCGAGGTGGTCGAGGCGGTTCAGCCGTCGCACAATCGTTAGGTCTCAGTTCGTCTCGGACACTGACCACAGGCGATGAAGCCGTTGAGATAGCGTATGAAGGCAGAGAGAAAGATCTAGGCTCGGCGGTGGGGATCAATCTTCGCGTGGCGTCCTATTCGAACGTCAACGGAGATATGGTCGATGGGCTCAGGGAGGTACTCCACGAGTTAGCGCGTCGCCATAATGCGCCGCTGCTCCCGGTTCCAATTGCTTTTCATGCTTGGGCAAGCGATCATCTGGCGATCCAGCGTCTGCTGCAGGGATACGATGACCATTCAGACGGCGGGGTCACGCTGGATACACCGCTGAAGGTGATTCGGCAGATTGGACGCTGCCGGATAGTGGTGACCGGGGCGTATCATGCTGCAGTATTTGCCTTGTCGCAGGGGATTCCAGTTGTTGGTCTCAGCGCGTCAGATGATTACACCGCCAAATTTCTTGGATTGGAGGATCAGTTTGGTCTAGGTTGCGAAACCGTGCTTTTGGGTGAACCGGATCCATCGGAAAGGGTGGCGGCCGCGATCGAGAGGGCATGGCAATCCGCAGAGAACGTGCGGTTACCATTACAAGAGGCGGCCCGACGGCAGATTGCGCAGTCTCAAGGTGCCTACGAACGGTTTAAGGAAAACATAACATTCATCGAAAGAAACAAGAGCCTGGACAGCTGAAAGCTCGAAACGTGTTCAATTGATAGGTAAATCATAATCATGACCCAACTCTTAGTCTTCTCGCCCTACGCAATGCGCCCTCATCTCACGTTTTATGAAGGAACCATCGCGAGAGCCTGTCAGGTGCGTGGAGCAACTGTCGAATATGTTCTTTGTGATGGACTGTTGCCCGAATGCGATATGCATTGGGATTCCATGACTACGAATCGTCCCCGGCCATTGGATATATGCGAATGGTGCCAGGCGGGAAGCAAGGCACGAATCGCAGAGATGGGCCTGCCTCACCGTTGGCTGGGAGAATTTGTCAGCAAGCCAGAGAGGGATCTTGCTTTTGCATGGGCGCAGAGTTTATCGCCGGCTGAAATAAGCAAAGCTACTTATCTTGATTATCCGATCGGCGAATGGGTTCAGTCATCCGTGTTCTCCTACTTCCGTCAATACCCGGCGGACATGAACAACTGGCGGGTGGTCAACGTCTATCGAGGATTTCTTCTAAGCGGCGCACTCGTGGTTGTTGGATTGCTCAAGTATTTAGCTACGCATTCCGTTGATTGCGCTCTGCTGTTTAACGGTAGACAATCGATCACTCGGGTCGCTTTTGAGTTATTCCGGAAGAATGGCGTCAGAGTTTTGACCCATGAAACGCCGTTTTTCCAACCGGGCCACATTATGGTCAAGCCGAATGCCAGGTGCTGGAGTACCCAACCATTTGCGGACTTCTGGCGCCTCTGGGGTGGTATCCCCTTGACTCGGGCGGCGTTGGAACAAACAATGAATTGGCTAATCAGCCGCCGATACGGAAGGCGTTTGACTTGGTATGCCTATAATCCGTCTGCTACTTGGGACGGAAAGCTCAAGGAACGGCTGAATCTTACAAAGGGGAAAAAGTTGCTGGCACTATTCACTTCTTCAACCGAGGAGACCGCCGGGGATCGAGAGTTGGAGGGTGCCTATGAAGTGCAGTCAACATGGGTCCAGGATGTAGTGAACTGGGTGAAGGACAGAAACGATGCAGAACTCGTAATTCGCGTGCACCCGCACTTGGCCGGAAAGTCGGGTTTGTCCCGTGCAAATGACGAGTTTAATTTCTACCAGGAGATGAAAGCAGCCAATCCCCGCAATACTCGAATAGTCATGCCCGATGAACTTTTGAATAGTTATGCCTTGATGGACGAAGCTGACGTTGGGTTGACCTTTGGTTCTTCAACGGGGATAGAGATGGCGATGTTAGGCAAACCGGTAGTACTCGCCGCCAGAAACTTCTACGAAGTGGGGTCTCACATCATAAATGTGCGCGCCCGAGAATCGCTCCGGGATGATCTGGAAAGGAGTTTGGGATCCTTTTCGGCACGAGAACTGCGTCGCGAGGCGTACCGTCTCGCGTATTATTACGTCTTTGAATTCGAGCTACCCTTTCCGTTGGTCTCCGTCTTCGGCGTAATGGACGTGGAACTGAATTACCAGGGAAGGGAAGCGTTAGGTCCGGGGCGAGACGAGACGCTCGATCGCATCTGTGACTATCTTCTGGAAGACAAACCCCTTTTTGAGTCGCCCACCGAATCCGAGAGGTCCCGCCTTCCGACCGACGAAGAGGCCTTCTTTGAATGGATGGAAAGAACGCCAAACTCTCTACGCGATCTTGCTTATGAACGTCGCTTGCCCGCGATCAATGGTCTAAAACGATTGGCTCAAGGAAGTAAGACTGCGATCCGCAAACTTCCTTTTGGCGCGGGTGCTAATCTCCTTAAGGTTGGAAAGCGCCTTTACCGCTCTATTTCAAAGTAATTATCTGCACAGTGTGGAAGCGAAAACATAACTGAGGCTAAGAGCCTAGGCGCTCTTGAGATAGCTCCTCACAAGATTAGCAACGGTTATTGGAAAGCCGGAAAGCTCCGAATACGTGGATAAGCATGAACTGACAATATTGTTTGTAACCTCCCACTGCCCGTTTGCACCTGCTTACGGGACACAGTTGCGGATATTGAATATTGCTCGACAATTGAAGCGCATAGGTCATGTTTCATTTGTGGTCACCGACAATTATGAGCGCGAGTTGGATGCAAAAATCGCTGGGTTCGAATTCGAAGTTAGACTCATAGCCCAGTTGGCTCGTTCACCCCGGCGGCGTGCCGCCGATTGGGTGCGTCACGAACTGATGGCCGGCTGCGTTGCGACCGAGGGCTTCCAGGTTCGCGATGCCGACCGGCAGGCGATTTCGCATTTGATAGCTGAAAGTGATGTCTGCTGGGTTCACGGTCTGCAAACCGCGAACATGTTTGGAATTTATCAGTGGCCGCGAAGTATATTGGATATCGACGATGTTCCAAGCCGTCTTTTCGCCTCGCGCGCGCATAATGCTCTATTCATTAGTGAAAAGCTTGTGGCTTATCGTAAAGCTCTCCTCTGGTGGCGCCGAGAACGAATTCTGAGAAAGCGCTTCAGTTTGATCGCCGCTGCGAGCGAAGAGGACCGGCGCTACCTTGGAAATGGGGCAAGCGTTACTGTCGTTCCGAACGGCTTCAGTCAGCCGACAAAACAACATCCGAAGGTTGCCACTGATCCGCCTCGCATTGGCTTTATCGGAACACTCAAGTGGTTTCCGAATAGAAACGGCGTTGAATGGTTCATAAAGGATGTTTGGCCGCACGTTAAACGTGAGATATCGACGGTGCGTCTTCGGCTCGTGGGAGACGGCAGTGATGGACCGATTGCAAGTTCAGGCCCAGATATCGATGGATTAGGGTGGGTTGAAGATCCAGAGCGTGAGATTGCTTCGTGGTCGGCAATGATTGTACCGGTGCGCTGTGGGGCGGGAACCCGTGTCAAGATCGTGGAAGCCTTCAGTAAAAAATGCCCGGTGGTTTCAACTAAGCTGGGCGCGTTTGGCTACGAGGTTCTCAGTGGAGAAGATATCCTGTTGGCTGACGACCCTAGAGGCTTCGCTTCAGCTTGCGTGCTCCTCCTGAGGGACACGAGCTTAGGTGCAAAGCTTTCCGAAAATGCATGGAACAAATTTCTGCACAAATGGACCTGGGACTCGATTGGCGAAACCGTATTCGACGCGGTTGAGAAAAGCCAGCGAGAAGTAGTTTGATTCTTTTGGCAAAAAGTTGTGTGAGGACGCAACTCCCTGTCTTTCGACTGAGATCCTTCTTGCTCTGCATCGTGACTCGAGAAAGGCTTGAGTGTTGAGGTTGGAATGAAACCGCGTAGCCAGTTAGCCAGATGACGATAGAGTTCAAATACACCTGGAGGCGTTATGACCCAGAACAACTCCCTTCGTTCTCGGATAAAGAAGATACCCGTGATAGGTTCGGCGGCTAGATTTGCCAACAGCATGCGCCGTGGCCTGCTCGAGATGAGTCATGCTGACACACGTAAGAACGTTTTGTTACGAATGAAGCATAAGGTTTCCTGGTATATTTCTCGAAACCCACAGAGTCAGAGACAGTTTGGTAAACATAGTCCAATGCTGACAACTGGGCAGCGGGAGCTTGTCGAATCCTTGACCACGAAGGGAGTCGCTGCCGCAAGTTATGATCGCGCTGGTATTGATTCCCACGACTGGAGCGCGCTTCAGGAAGTGATCAACGAGTTCGCTCGTCTGTCAACGGACCGCATCGCTGCCGCCACGACTTTCTATTCGGATAACCTGGATCTGGGCTCCCTGGAGCACAATCGGGAGCGGTTCAGGCGCTTCTTTCGAGACAAAAGCGAAGCAAAGCTTGATGACTACATCCTCAAAATGAATCCGGAAAACGCCGTTCATCCGCTAAGTTATCCACTGCTTGCTGTTGGGTTGAGCGCACCCGTCCTTCGAGTAGTAAGCAGCTATATGAATCTGTGGCCCAAGCTTATCTATGCAGATGCCTGGTATTCCATTGCAATGGACCCCGGCAAGCGAATTGGGTCGCAACAGTGGCACCGCGATCCTGAGGATAAACAGATGGTGAAAGTCTATTTATACTTCTCAGAGGTCGACGAAAGCGCAGGTGCCATGGAGTATATCCTTGGCACCAGCAACGCGATCGGCGGCCAAGGCAAGAAGATCGGTGAGTGGAAAGCGGCGGGAGCGAATCTGTATCCCTCGTCGGAATTGGTCGAGCAGAGTTTCCCCGCCTCACGGCACTTCTACTGCTCTGGCCAGGCTGGCACGCTCTTGTTTTGTGATACGACAGGACTTCATCGCGGCGGCATTTCTAGGTCACGGCCACGTGTTGTTGCAACGTGGACATTTGTTACACCGGCCTCCCGGCACCAACGGAGATTCACGGTTCGTCCAGTGAACGGCATGCTTCTTAGCGAAGAAGCTCGGTTCGCCTTGGATATGGAAAGTTCGAGCCAGGTAGATTAGCTTTCATGGGGCAAACTGAAATACGGGTCAGCGTGTTGCTGTCGACGCGCAATCGATGCGATAAGCTTCGCTTGTTTCTTGACGCCATGAAATCCAACGGCATCGCTGGACTGACACCGACGGAAGTGCTCGTGATCGACAACGGTTCAACCGATTCCACAAAAGAGGTTGTGGCGGAATATACTTCTGTGGAAAATCCGGTATTCCGCTATTTATCGGAAAGCAAGCCGGGGAAGTCGCGCGCGCTTAACGGCGCGATGTGCGAGGCTAAGGGCGAGATCATTGCATTTACTGATGACGACTGCATTCCGGCGCCGGACTGGGTGAAGAGAATAGTGAAGGAATTCGATACCGACGGGGAATTATCGGTGCTGGGCGGGCGAATAGAGCTTTACGACGAAAGGGATGTGCAGCAGGCGACATTGCTTTCGAAAGAAAGAAAGCTCGTCAAAAACGGTTGGGAGGTATGCGCCTTCCCCGTGATCATTGGAGCCAACATGGCTTTCAGGAAAACGGTTCTCGCGGCTATAAGTGGATTTGATCCATTGCTCGGTCCAGGTACCAAATGCAAGGCGGTTGAAGATCTCGACATCATCTATCGCTCACTGAAGGATGGCTTTAAGATTGTTTACGCTCCAGAAGTGATCGTCTTTCATAATCACGGACGAAGAACTGAATGGGATGAGAACCAGACATCGTATGCCTACGGCCTCGGACGAGGGGCATTTTATGTCAAGAATATTCTGCGGTTCGACTTTCACATTGCCAGGATTGCTCTCAAAGAACTATATAACCTCACTAAGACAATAGCGAAAAGTATAATTACCCGAAGGAAATCTCCATACCATCGACTGATGCTCCCAGCGCTTTTCCTCGGGGCTATTTATTATTGTCAGGCTCGACTTTCATGGGAGTAGTTCTCGATCGCACTACAGCTCTAGATAGGGTCCCACGATGACGAACGGTAATTGGCGCGGCGGCATGAAAATCGCAGTCATACTCTGCACTTACAATCGATCCCAATTCTTGGCCAGGGCCCTGGAGAGTGTCGCGCGCTCCGAGGTGCCGGAATCGGTTCACTGGGAGGTGCTTGTAGTTGATAATAATTCGCGCGATGAGACTCGTTCGGTGGTTGAGGAATTTTGTCGGCGCGACCCATCGAGGTTCCGTTATCTGTTCGAGCCGAAACAGGGCAAATCGTACGCACTTAATTCAGGATGCCAGGCAGCAAATGCGGATGTACTTGCTTTTATGGATGACGATGTCGAGGTTGATCCGCATTGGCTGCATAACTTGACAGTTCCTTTCACGTGTGGAGAGTGGGTGGGTACCGGCGGATGCATTCTTCCTGAACGGGGTTTCGTGCCGCTGCGCTGGATGGACGTTAGGGATCGATACGGACTGGCGCCTTTGGCGATGTTCGATCTGGGAGACGAACCGGGCGAGTTGAGGGAATCTCCCTTCGGCACCAACATGGCATTTCGTAAGGAGATGTTTGCGAAGCATGGAGGCTTCCGCACCGATTTAGGCCCTCAGTCTGGGTCGGAAATACGAAATGAAGATTCCGAATTTGGGTCGCGGTTGCTGGCGGCAGGAGAGCGCCTCTGGTATCAACCGACCGCGGTCGTCTACCACGCCATTCCGCAGGACCGGGTTAGAAAAAAATACTTTCAGAGCTGGTGGTTCGGTAAAGGTCGCGGGGACATTCGTGAAATGGGCACCTCGAAGAAGGCGGAATGGAGCGTAGGGGGGGTTCCACTTTACCTTTTGCGCAGGCTTGCAGTGTGGACACTGCGATTTACGATAAGCACGCACGAACCAGAGCGTTTCTCAAGCAAGTTGAAGGTATGTTGGCTTGCAGGGATGATTCGGGAACGCTATGAGCAGGCACACTCGAGTTAGAATGCATTGGGCGGAACAATAGCGTGGCGCGCGCGAAGTTCTTCAGTGAGAATGGCTGTCCTTTTTATGTAACGGACTTGTCCCGCAGATGTGGCGGGTGGTCAGGTCGGACTTCATCAGATCGAATGGGATGAAGACTCGGGACCGGTGAAAATGAAAGTCGCAATCGTCGGTGGTGGAATAATCGGTCTTGCCACGGCTTATCAAATACTCAACGAATTTCCGGCACTTCGTCTTCTTCTCCTCGAGAAGGAGAGTGGGCCCGGTCGCCATCAGACCGGACACAACAGTGGAGTCCTTCACTGCGGCCTCTACTATAAGCCGGGCTCGACCAAGGCTCGCCTCGCCGTCGAGGGAATTCGAAAAATGGTTGAGTTCTGCGCAGAGCACAATGTGCCGTTTGAGCAGTGCGGCAAGATCGTGGTTGCGACGGAACAGGAGGAGATTCCACGTCTCAATGCCTTGTTCGAACGAGGCGTGGCGAACGGGTTAGAGGGTCTGCGCATGCTCAAGGCAGAGGAGATCCCGGAGATAGAACCGCACGCTGCAGGCCTTGCAGCAATCCGGGTTCCTCAGGAAGGCATCGTGGATTTTCCGGCAGTGGCGGATGCGCTTGCTAAAGAGGTCGATTCCCGGGGTGGGGAGATCCGATTTTCCTCGGAGGTGCTCAGCCTTGAGGAAAAAAATGGCTGGCGGATTCGAACAACGAGCGGCGACTACGAAGCAGATTATCTGATCAATTGTGCCGGCTTGCAATGCGACCGCATCAGCCGGATGGCGGGGAATCACGATGCGACCCGGATCGTCCCCTTTCGTGGAGAGTACTTCAAACTCCGCGAAGATCGCCAGAACCTGGTCAGAAACCTGATCTATCCGGTCCCGGATCCCAAATTTCCGTTCCTGGGAGTTCACTTCACGCGGATGATTCATGGAGGCGTGGAAGCTGGACCGAATGCTGTTCTGGCTTTAGCCCGCGAGGGATACCACAAAAGTGATATCGTCATTCGCGATATGATTGAGACACTTACCTATAGCGGTTTTTGGAGGTTTTTTCTTCGCTATCCAAGGATGTGCTGGGACGAGGTCTCGCGCTCGTTGAGCAAAGCGCTCTTTTGCCGTTCTTTGCAGCGCCTCGTTCCCGATCTACGGATCGATGATTTGGTCCAGGGCGACGCTGGTGTGCGCGCACAGGCGCTTTCGCCTCATGGAGAGTTGGTGCAGGACTTCTATTTTGTCCGGCAAGCACGGGCGCTACATGTGCTGAATGCTCCCAGCCCTGCGGCAACTGCGGCACTGTCGATTGCCGAGGCCGTGGTTGAGATGGCGCGGGACTCATTGGCGTCGGCTTGAATGCTGTTGGAAGCGCTAGCTCCGGATCAAAAGATGGTTACTGAGGTACGGTGCTAGAGACGCTGAACCACAACAAGAATCGAAAGCGATTGCTTACCAGGAACAAAGAAAATCGTTTGTCTTAAGGTGAAAGAGAACGCTCGACAGAGGCAGAGAACTTTGAGTAATTCAGTTGATTTTGATGTGATCGTCATCGGCGCTGGCCCATACGGGCTATCGGCCTCCGCTCACCTTCGCGCCTCCGGCATAAGCACGCAGGTCTTTGGGGAGCCGATGGAATTCTGGGACAAGAAGATGCCCACAGGCATGCTTCTTCGGTCTCCCAGAGAAGCTTCAAACATATCCGATCCGCAGGCGCGACTGACTTTGGAGGCGTACGAGTCTCTTACCGGGGTCGAGTTCGTCGAGCAAACTCCACGCCAGACGTTTGTCAACTATGGACGATGGTTTGAGAGCCAGCTAGGCTCGGGTGTTGATCGGCGCAATGTATCCAGTCTGAGTCGCAATGGATCGGGTTTCAAGGTCGTTCTGTCAGATGGCACTACGTTGAAAAGCAAGCGTGCGGTAGTGGCGACGGGAATCGGTCCATTCAGAAGAAATCCTGAACTATATTCAGACCTCCCAGCCTCCCGCGTCTCACATTGTTACGAAGGCTTAGATCTTGCCTCGCTTGGGAAGCGGGTTGCAGTGATTGGGGCCGGCCAGAGTGCGCTGGAATGCGCTGCCCTCCTCTTCGAGGCCGGAACCGACGTTGAGGTAATCGCGAGGAACCCTGAGCTTCACTGGGTCGGCATGCACAAGCGCCTCCATCGGCTTGGTGTGGTCTCCAGGATTCTCTATTCCAAACATGACGTCGGTCCACTTGGCATCAGTCGTCTTGTGTCGTATCCCAACTTGATGTATCGCTTTCCGCTGGGGGTGAAGGACCCGATCCGGAAGAGGGCCATCCGGGCTGCGGGGTCCGCGTGGCTCATCCCACGCCTCAGGGACGTGAGAATTACGAAAGGGCATTCCGTGGTTTCGGCCAGGGAAATCGGCGGCGAGGTTCAGCTCATCCTCGAAAATGGCACTGAAATTCGAGTCGATCATGTGCTCCTCGGCACCGGCTACAAGATCGATATATCGAAATGCGGTTTTCTCTCCGAGGAGCTTGTGAAGGATGTACGCAAGCTCGACGGCTCTCCCGACGTTGAAGCGGGCTTCTCTACTTCCGTTCCCGGTCTTCACTTCATTGGAGCGACGGCTGCCAGGAAGTTCGGACCTTTGCTATGTTTCGTTGCAGGCACTGAGTTCGCATCGAAAGAACTAACCCGCTACATGGTCAAGACCCTGCCACGGAACGGAGTCCACTAGCCTTCATGAGCATTCCCCAGATGCTGGAGACGCCAGTGACCCGGGTACCCGAACCCTCCGCGAGCCGGAAAACAAATGTCGGCGCGGTTGTCGTAGGTGGTGATTATCAGGGCCTGGGAATTGCACGGAGCCTGGGAGTTCGGGGTATTCCGGTCTACATTGTGGACGACCAGTATTGCATCTCGCGCTTTTCAAAATATGCGAAACATGTGATCAAGGTAGACAACTTGCTCGATGAGCGCAAAACCGTAGACACAATTCTTGAAATTGGACGACGATTTGATCTTCAGGACTGGGTTCTGTTCCCGACTAGGGATGAAACGGTAGCTGCATTTTCGCGCAATCGGGATCAACTCGAGAAGTTTTTCAGAATAACAACAGGCGCATGGAACAGCGTCGAATGGGCATGGAACAAGACAAAGACATATGAATTGGCGCAGAATCTCGGCATCCCAATTCCACGAACGTTCAATGTGAAGAGCAGCGAGGAACTGGCGTCACTCTATTCAAACCTGCCCCTCGCCATCAAGCCGGCAATCAAAGAAAACTTCTTCTACGGAACCGGCGTAAAGGCGTGGCGAGCGAACACGGCCGAAGAACTCCATCGGCTCTATGAGAAGGCAGCGCGACAGATCGAGCCCGAAGAAATCCTCATTCAGGAATTGATTCCGGGAGACGGCCGCGAACAATTCTCATATTGCGCATTTTTCCAGAACGGGAGACCCCATAGCACATTGACCGCTCGCCGGGCGCGACAACACCCGCGAGAGTTTGGGCGGGCCTCGACCTGCGTGGAGACCGTCGAGTTGCCGGAAATCGAGGAACTTTCAGAGCGCTTCCTGAGAGCAATCAACTTCCATGGACTCGTCGAGGTCGAGTTTAAGCGTGATCCACGAGACGGCAGATACAAGCTGCTTGACGTGAATGCCAGGACCTGGGGATATCACTCGATAGGCTCGGTATGCGGTGTCGACTTTCCATATCTGGCTTTTGCCGATCAATTGGGGCTCGAGAGCGCGCCGAAGCGAGCGCCCGCAGGAATTGGATGGTTGCGCCTTATTACCGATGTGCCCACTGCTATCTCAGACCTGGCGCACGGTAGCCTGAGCATTGCCGCATATCTTCGCTCGCTTCGTTTAGCTCGGGTGGACGCGGTTCTCAGTTGGACCGATCCGCTTCCGTTCCTCGCCGAAATGCTGCTTTTGCCATACATCGTTGCAAAAAAGTATTCCGTCGCCGAGAAACAGGCCTAGATCCCAGAACAAGAACCACGGGAGTACGGGTTCACGTCAGACGACGAGAATCTGTACTCCCGTTTTTCCTTTGCGGAGCATTACCCAGATGCCGCTGCGCCACATCTTTCCTGAGAGGCACCGACTTCGTGTTCAGGGAATGACAACCGTTGTCTCGTTTGAGGGTGCGCTTTCAATTCCCGCGGAGTCGACGGTCTTCACGACATAATCGTACGTCTGGCCACTCTGCACCGTTGAATCTGCGTAGCTTGTCTCAGCATCAAGTGTGGAATTCAGCAGTTGATAGCTGCTTCCGGATATCGCCCGATAGACTCGATATCCGGTAACAACTACTGCAGTTGAACTGGGCGGCGGCAACCAGGTCAACTGAACCGTGTGTTGCGTTGCTGGTTGTGCACCTGCACCCTCCAGTTGAATCACGTCACTTTGCGAAACGCCATTGGATGTCGCAGTCAGCGTCGCCAATTGCGGAGTGCTGACTGCCGATGCGGTTACGCTGAAGCCTGTGCTTGTCGCGCCCGCTGCCAAACTCAGTGAGGCTGGCACCTTTAGTGCACTGTTGCTGCTTGAGAGTGTCACCACTGTTTTGGTCGTCGCCGCCGTGGTGAGGTAAACCACACAGGTCTCAGTTGTCGGGCCCGTCAGCGTCTGCGTCCCGCATGAGATCTTGCTAAGTGTAGGCACAGCCGCCTGGCCTGGATAGAGGGTGAGCACATCAATCTGCGACACGCCATCTGCCGTCGCAGTCAGCGTTGCCTTCTGCGACGCGTTCACCGCTGTTGCAGTTACGCTGAAAGTCGCCGAGGTCGCACCCTTGGGCACGGCAACTGAGGGAGGCGTATTCAGCGCACTGCTGCTGCTCGAGAGATTCACAACCATCTGACTGGTTGCCGCTTCACTCAGAGTCACGGAGCAACTCTTGGTCTGTGCTCCGGTGAGCGATTGTGTCCCACACGAAATCTTGCTCAGGGTGGCCGTAGCCGTCTGGGCGGGGTAAAGAGTAATCACATCCGTCTTCGACGCACCATCTGCCGTCGCAGTCAGCGTTGCCTTTTGTGATGCGCTTACCGCTTTTGCCGTTACGCTGAAAGTCGCCGAGATCTCATCCTTCGGCACGGTCACCGAAGCGGGTGCCCGGAGCGCGCTGCTGTTGCTTGACAGTTTCACGACGGTCTGGCTGGTTGTGGCCGCACTCAGAGACACGGAACAAACCTCGGTCTGCGCTCCCGTGATTGAGTCCGTCCCACACGAGAGTCCCTTCAATGAAGCAACCGGCGCAGGTGTGGTAGGGGCGGCAGGGTAGAGCATGATCACATCCGACTTTGACTCACCACCTGTCGTGGCAGTCAGCGTTGCCTTCTGAGAAGTACTCACTGCTGCTGCTGTTACGCTGAAAGACGCCGATGTCTCATCCTTCGGCACGGTCACGGAAGCGGGTGCCCGAAGCGCGCTGCTGCTGCTTGAGAGCGTCACGACCTTCTGACTGCTCGCGGCTCCGCTCAATGACACCGAACACGCTATCGTTGTCGGCCCGGTCAACGATTGCGTCGCACACGAAATGTTGCTCAGCGCGGCCAAGGGCGACGTGGGAGAGTCGGCAACCGGATTCAGTGTGACGACGTCCGTCTCCGTCACGCCCTGCGCCTCACCCGTAATCGTCACTGTTACTGGCTTTGCGACTGCTTGCGTAACCGCATTGAATTCCGCAGTCTTTTGTCCCGTCGCAACTACTACCGAAGTTGGCAATTTTAGCGCGGCGTTGTTGCTCGTGAGTGACACCGTGGT
Source organism: uncultured Acidobacteriaceae bacterium (assembly GCA_963838295.1). Classification (GTDB taxonomy): domain Bacteria; phylum Acidobacteriota; class Terriglobia; order Terriglobales; family Acidobacteriaceae; genus Telmatobacter. The sequence continues at coordinate 754,755 of CAWIQS010000010.1, read as the reverse complement.
CGAACTAGCTGCGGATCCGCTCAGATAAACCGAGCAGGCTTTCGTTTGCCCTCCAGTCAACGACTGAACACCGCATGAAATCATCGTGAGTGTAGCGGCAGCTGCTGTGGTTCCCGAGCCTCTCTGCGACGAACTCGAGTTGAAAGTTACTCCTCCGCAGCCTGAAAGAAGCGCGACAAGGCAGCCGGCTATCACGGCCAGGGCGCTGCGGCGGAGGAGTCTGTTTGTATAAAAGGATAAGAGTAAGAATAAAGCGGTAGAAGGTAAATGCCTGCGAATAACTGAACTGCCTTGTTGCTCACTAGCCGACTGTGCGGCATACTCATGGCCGAATCGCGGCCGAACCTCACGCTGGTACATCTACTTCTCCTCGGCAGGTGCTTGTGCACCTTTTCTGAAAAGCCCATTTCACTCGCGATCTGTTCGCCGGCAGATAAAGAAGAACTACGAAACTGCTCGGCAAAGAACGGTGACCTGGAACTTCGTAAATGGATCACCTGAAGTACAGCGAACTTCAGACGCTCAGGTTTGTTTGGTCACTCCTCCCTTTTTTGGTTTGGCCAAGTCGCTTAAACTGGTCGCTCAAGACAAACTCTCCCAGCGCGTGACGCCACTTTCTCAGGCGACAAACGAAATCTCCTTTTCGATTCGGAAGGCTTGTTATTTCAGATCGCGGGACGATGTCAGCAGGCGATCATTAGGCAAAACAGTCCTTCGTTGCTCCAACAAGGATGCAAAAAGTAGTGATAAGCGTTTGCACGCAGTAGCCCGGTAAGTACAATTTTTGGGCCCCTAAGTTCGTGTTCTCTACCGAGAGTGTTGCAAGAAACAGGCCAAACTGGTGACCAGCGATTACTAAAGTGGTAGGTCAAATAAATCGTTAAACTTGCAATATTCTTGATGGAAGTTTTCAACAGGCAAAGCTGCCCACACAGGACTTGGATCATGTAAATGTTTCCAAGCTTGGTATTATCTACAGGGTAAATTTTGGGATGTGATCGGACGATTAACGTCCCGTGCGGTCCAGGAGCAACCGGAACGGACGAATCAAGTAATACAAGGGCTCCAACGCTTTTGGAAGCTTCACAAAGGCCCGATCGTGGGCATTTGGCCGTAAAAATGTCGGCGAGAAGACCACGCCGGCTTTTTCCCGAAAGCCAAGCAGCTGGACCTCGTAAGGCACTCGACCATCGGGAACTTTGCCCGGTTCGCACGGGACATGCTCCTGAAGGAAGCTTGCGAGGTTCCGCACCGTCCGGTCTTTCTCGAAACTTCGAAGCGCTTCGGCAGGCACCTGGACACCCGTAAGATCGCGCGCCAGTAGAACCCCGAGCGCCAAGCAACGCCAAAGGCCCAATCGTCTCGATTCTCTGATTGCAAAACTCCAGTCCAGACCTGGCTCGCTCTTCATGAGTTTTGCGACGTCGCAGGTCCAGATCAGTCTTGACCAGACGTGCTTGCTGCCGTGCATGCAAAGCATCAATAGTTCCGAGATCGCGTCGAAGTTCGGCACCTCGGCACCTGCCAGCCTGGTTGTCCTCCGCCGTGGCCACACCCAGTCCATTCCAAGGTTCCGCTTGTAGCGGGGCTGCGTGAGTTCAAGCCTCCAGCGCAGTTCCAGCACCATTCCGTCCTCTGCGCGCTCGAAATGGTATTCGAAGTGGTTTTCGGCTTCGGGCGAGCCGTCTTCCAATACTTTTGTCTTTAGCTCATATCCGCGCTCCTTCAGGATGCGCGTTGCCGGCAGCAGATCGCGATAGTAGATAAGGACGTCCAGATCACCGGCAGTGCGGGCAGTCATGTCGCCGTAAACCGACGCTCCCAACACCACACCCTTGAAGGGCAAGGCTGGGATCCCGGCCGCCTCAAACACCTTTAGAACCTCAAGCAGTTCCGCCGCGTTTGCGAAGCAGTGAAATGCATTGCGTTCGAATTCGTTTCGGGCGAGTTCCAGGGCATCTGGCGGGATGGCTCCTTCAATCGCGCTGAGTTCGGAGAACAACATCGGCAAAATACCGTGCTGTCGGGCGCCTTCGATCGCTTCTTCCCAGTTCCTGATCTTTGAAGCCGGCTCTTGAAGGGTCCCACAGGCGTCGGTCTGCGCGCGCACAACTGCGCGCAGCAGGTTGCCAGTGTCGTGCTCGAGGACCCTCATTCAAATCCCTCCTAAGCGCAAATTGCGTAATTTCGCCCGTCAATTCGCAGCAATTGGTGCAATTCGGCTTGGCTCCCCTTACTCTCCCCAAATCCCAAGTTTTTGTATGTCCCCGGAAAGTACCATGCCATGGACATTACCAAAAATCCGTTTCAATTACTTAGGGCAATCTCACTGCGAACGATTGTGGTGTTGTCCTTTCGTTGTCGTCGGCTATTCTTCTTCTGAAGTCGTGCCTTGGTCCCAAAAGCAGATGTAAATAAGGAGAATCTCCATGCAACTTGAGCGTGTGAATCCGAATGACCTGGTTGTTAACTCGATGCCTGACGGTTCTCGCGTCATACGTAACTCGAACAACGAAACGGTATTCGCGCTCAATGCGACTGCTGCAGCTGCCTGGGACGCCTGCTCTACTGCCAACACGATCTCCGGTGTCGCGGCGGAGATGCGTCGTTCCTTTGATCCCAACGTCACCGATGAGCTTGCTGAAGCGTGCATTCTACAGTTTGAGAAAAAGAATCTTGTGAAGTTTTCAGGCTCAGCTCCGAAGGCGACTCGTCGCGAAGTTCTCGCCGGATTGAGTGCTGTTGCGCTCCCTCTTGTCGTCTCACTCACTGTTGGGCAGCAGAAGGCGCACGCGCAGGATGCTGATTCTGTCGACTATCGTAGTCCACGGGCCAATGTCCCCAAAAACCACAAACGAAACTTCTAGCCAACGTATTTGTTTGGCTCAGTTGTCGTTCCCATGAAACGAATTCAAACATAGTTTTCATCAATTTTCCCTGGATCTGCCAGACGTCGTTCCCTGCCTGGGTTGCGGAGCGCGATGCAGTACACAAAGCAAAAATGGCGGCCGAGCAGGGCCGCCATTTTTGCGTTCGCGTCAATTATTCTCTTAACCATGATCTCTCGCGGCAACATTGTCTTCGGAATCCGCGCCTTTGACTCCTCCATTTTGGTCGATTGCGCCGACGCCGAGATTCGCGATGTGCTCGACCGCTATCTATTCCCGCCGTTGCCGCGCAGCGAATCCGCCCCAATGTCTCCGGATGTACATCTCGTTATAGATAGGAGAGGGGACCACTTTCGGGTCGAAATCGACCAGAAGGTCGCAGCGTCTGCAATAACGCTCCACGATGCCGCCCTGGCCGCTGTCAAGGCCCTCGACGACGCTGTGGTACATCGGATGAAGATGTTTCGTGCGGTGCATGCTGGCGCGTTGCTTATAGATGGTAAGGCGTTGCTGCTTCCGGGTACCTCACACGCCGGGAAGTCTTCCCTGGTTGCCGAACTCCTTCGTCGAGGCGCATCCCATTTTTCCGACGAATATGCTCTCATTGACGATCACGGCCTCACCCACTCTTATCCTCGCCCACTTCTTCTCCGTAACGGACGTCCGATGCAGTCGCTTGTTCTGCCCGAAGAACTCAATGCGCAATTCGCCAAGCAACCAGCGCCCGTCGGCTGGATTCTGGCTTTGGACTACGTTCCAGGTGGCCAATGGAAGATCCACCAGCTGTCGCAGGGCGAAGCGGTCATGCTGCTCTTGCGCAACACCCCCCACGAAATGGCGAAATCTCCCGAGATGGTCGACTTCTTTCTTCGCGTTGCAGAAAAGGCCCTCTGCTTTGAAGGAGAGCGTGGAGAAGCAGCTGATGCAGCTACCTGCTTGCTCGATTTGATTCGGCACAAATAGGCGCGCCGCCCGAATCCGAGCGGCGCAAGGTGATGGATCTAGATTGCTTTTCTACGGAACGGCAACAGTGGTTGTGTTCGATGGCGCACTTTCTACGCCTGACGAGTCTACGCTTGTTACGTAGTAGTTATAGGTCTGACCGCTCTGGACACTCGTATCGCTGAAAGCTGTTTGAGAGTCCATGGAATTCAGCAAGGCGAAAGAACTGCCACCGCTTGGAGCGCGATATACGTTATACCCGGTGATAGGAACGCCTGATCCTGACGGCGGCTGCCAACTCAATTCCACCTTGTGAGGGTCGCCGCTACCGCTAAGGGGAATCGTCAGCGTTGGATTTGTGGACGACGTGCTGCTAATCGTCAGCTGTCCGCTTGCCGCACCCACTACAGTCGGATCGAACGTGAGCGTAGCCGTGATCGTTTGTCCGGGGTTAAGCGTGGCCGGGAGGCTGACCGGCGAAGCGGAGAAACCGGTTCCCGTAATCGCGAGGGAATTCACAGTCACCGCCGCCGTGCCGCTTGATGTCAGGGTTACGGTCTGTGTCGTCGCAGTGTTCAATGCCACCCCGCCAAAGGCGATGCTGGTGGCATTCACGGCCAGTGCCGCCGTGCCAGCGTTGAGTTGCAGCGAGATCGCCTTCGAACTACTTCCTGAAGCCGCGGTCAGTGTTACTGTCTCCGTGCTGGTGACTGAGGCAGCGTTCGCTGTGAAAGTAGCACTGGTCGAGGCTGCTGGAACGGTCACCGAAGCCGGCACCGCAACAGCGGAATTGCTAGACGAAAGTCCAATGGCCAACCCACCGGTCGGCGCAGACCCCGACAAGCTCACAGTGCAGGAATCCGCCTGTGATCCAGTGATGGATGTACTCGTGCACGAGATTGCGCTAACCGTGGGGGTGACCGTCGTGCCCGTGCCACTGAGACTTACAGCCGGAGTCGGCACATTGCTCGAAATCGTAAGCTGCCCCGTTATCGAACTTGCTGAGGTTGGATCAAACTGAACAGTCAGCACGGCAGCTTGTCCTGGGTTCAGAGTTGCAGGAAGGTTTCCGCCCGAAACTGAATATCCAGTTCCGGTAACAGAATCTGAATTGATGTTCGCTGCCGCCGTACCGGTTGAGGTTACTGTTACTGACTTCGTTACAGCAGTGCCCACCGAAACATTGCCAAATGCCAACGAGTTGACGCTCAGACTTAAAGCCGGCGCGGCAGCGTTCAGTTGAATTGCAAAGCTTTTTGATGTCGAATCCGCGCTCGCCGCAACCGACGCCGCCTGAGAGGTGGTCACGGAGGCTACTTTCGCAGTGAACGATGCTGTTGACGCACCCGAGGCTACAGTCACGGCTGCGGGCACCGTTACCGCGCTGCTGTTGCTTGCCACCGTCACACTAACGCCGGTGGAAGACGCCGCTGAACTAAGCGATACGGTGCATGTTGTCGTTCCCGCACCCGTAAACGAACTGCTGCCGCACGACAAGGCGCTGATCGAAGGGGCCAACGGAGATCCAGATCCGCTCAGACTGATAGAGGTCGTTTTTGAGATTGTTCCTTGGGTTGCGGTTAGTGTTGCGGTCTGCGACGAACTCACCGCTGATACGCTTGCCGCGAAACTCGCGCTTGATGCGCCCGAGGGTACGGAGACTGAAGCGGGCACCAGCACTGCGCTGTTGCTGCTCGCCAGGTTCACCGCCATGCCGCTGCTCCCAGCCGGCGCGGTCAATTTCACTGTGCAGTTATCCGAACCGGCGCCCGTCATCGACGAGGTTGAACAGCTCAGCGCAGCCAGTGCTGCCTGTTGAGAAGCTCCTTTGCCGTGGAGCTTGACAAAGCCGGAATAATTACCCGACGAACGCGTTTCAGCATTCACACTGAGCTGGCCGATTGAGTCGGTGGTCGAACCGGGATCGTACCGGACTTGGACTTGCATCGAGCCGCCCGCCGGCAGGGTTGTGGGTAGCGTGCCCGCATTCACCGAGAAAGCGATGCTCGAACTGCTCAACTGTGCGACCTGTACCGAAGAGGTGCTCGGATTTTCGATTGTTACGGTCCGGAACACCGGTGTCCCAACGGTCACGTCGCCGAAGTCGATTGTCGCTGGGCTAATCTGCAGCCCCACCGCGGCTGAACTCGTCGAGGAGAATGGCTGGGAGTTTGAACCGCAGCCGGACAGGGCTACGCTGAGCGCCATGCTGGCTACGCTCAGGGCAATTGCGCTTCCCGCCATTCTTCCACGGAATCTACCTTTTGTTTGGGTGCCATTCGCCCGACTCGCCGTTATATCTTCTGTAATTGCAAAAAACAAAGAATTACGAAATTCGCACATTCGACATCACCTGTGCCAAAGAGAATCAGTCAGCCGATGCGTTTAACCCCCCTGCAAAAAGCGGGGAAATAATCGTGGATGATGCATCTGCTGCCTAGTAGCAGGATCGACCCTGAGAAGGGACCGGTATAGGTGACTATCGTCACGAATGTGGTATGTACCGATTACCTTTGTACTACCTTCGCAAGCTATTGCAGTATTTGTATTTGGGTCATGGTCGTAACTCTAAGGTGGTACAGGAGAAAGCCCTAAATAGCGTGTTCTGAAGGTTCAAAATGGTGACGAGTAATCAACAACATAGATTACCTATCGGTGTATAAAACGCGGAGTTTTCACTTCAACTGCCGCGCATAGAGCGTTACGGAACTGAGACGGTAGTGGCGTTTGAAGGAATGCTCTCGGTTCCCCGGGCATCAACGCTCGTGACGATATAGTCATACGAAGAACTGCTTTGCACTGTGCCGTCTGTGTACGCCGTCTGCGTGTCCACCGACGAATTCACGCGCTGGTAGGACGTCGTACCGGTCGGAGCACGATAGATGTTGTAACCAACCACCGGATCTGATGATCCTGAAGGGCTCAGCCAGGTCAGTTCTACCTGGAGTGACTGGCCGACACCGCTCAACCCCACGGTCGGGGATGATGCGGTGCTCGAGATGGTGAGCTTGCCCGCAAAGGATCCCGCTGTTGCGGGATCAAATTGCACTTCCAGGGTTAGCGACTGTCCAGGATTAAGCGTGGCTGGAAGGGAGTTTCCGGAGACAGAGAAGCCGGCTCCGCTAACAGCAGCCGAGTTGACCGTTACGGGGGCGGTCCCTGTCGAACTTAATGTGATTGGTTGCGCAACCGGCGAATTCACCTCGACAGTGCCAAACCCGATCGATGTCGCATTCAGGGTTAGGGCCGCTGAAGCTGCGTTAAGTTGCAGTGAAACAGTCTTGGAAGTGCTTCCCGTGGTCGCCGTGAGAGTCACGGACTGCGCGGCGCTTACCGCGCTGGCATTCGCAACGAACGCTGCATTGGTTGCAGTTGCAGGCACGGTCACCGAGCCAGGCACGGCGACTGAGCTGTTGCTGCTCGCGAGGCTGACCGTTAGGCCGCCAGTCGGTGCTGCGCCCGACAGGCTTACTGTACACACATCAGCCAGCGATCCTGTGATTGAAGTGCTGCTGCAGGAGACCGCGCTCACGGTCGGGATCACTGCTATGCCAGCTCCGCCCATGCTTACTGTAGCGGTGGGTGCATTGCTCGTGATCGTGACTATGCCGGTGTAGTTATAGCCCAGACTCTGCTGAGGACTGAATGTCAAAGTCAGGGTAGCTGTCTGTCCAGGATTCAAGGTCACCGGGGTCGTGATTCCCGTCGCACCAAACAGCGAGCCTGCTACTGAAATTGAGGAAATCGTAACTGTCGCTGTGCCCGTAGAGGTCAGCGTCACGGACTGCGTCGCCGTGCTGCCCGCTGCAACATTCCCAAACGATATCGATGAAGTACTCACGGCTAAGACGGGAGTAGCCGCGTTTAGCTGTAGAGAGACCGTCTTGGATGTGATTCCCGTGGTCGCAGTGAGCGTCACGGACTGTGCGGCGCTTACCGCGGCTGCATTCGCAACGAATGCTGCATTGATTGCCGTCACGGGCACGGTCACCGAACCCGGCACCGTTACCGAGCTGTTGCTGCTCGCAAGGCTGACGGTCAGGCCGCCGGTCGGTGCTACACCCGACAGGCTCACGGTGCAGGTGTTCGCCAACGATCCGGTGATGGAAGTACTGCTGCAGGAGATCGCGCTCACGGTGGGAGTTGTGCTTGTGCCAGTGCCGCTGAGGCTGATGGTAACCGTGGGTGCGTTGCTTGAAATCGTTAACTGCCCTGTGACCGCGCCTGCTGAGGTCGGATCGAATTGAATCGTTCCAACCACGGCCTGCCCCGGATTCAACGTGAAGGGAAAATTTGATCCCAAAAGCGAGAATCCAACTCCGGAGATTGTGGCAGAGTTCACGGTCAACGGTGCGGTACCGCTCGAGGTGACCGTGACCGACATCGTTGTCGCAGTGCCTACAGCAACATTCCCAAACGATACCGATGAAGTACTCACGGTCAAGGCGGGAGTAGCCGAGTTTAGCTGCAGCGAGACCGTCTTTGAAGTGGTTCCCGTGATCGCGCTGAGCGTAGCGACCTGCGCACTGCTTACGGAGGCTACATTTGCGGTGAAGGCCGCGCTCGTTGCCATCGCGGGTACCATCACCGCACCCGGCACTGTTACCGAACTGTTGCTGCTTGCAAGGCTGACGTTCAGGCCGCCGGTCGGTGCCGCACCCGACAGACTCACTGTGCACGCATCAGCCAGCGATCCTGTGATGGAAGTGCTGCTGCAGGAGACCGCGCTCACGGTCGGGTTCGCTGCTATGCCAGCTCCGCTCATGCTTACCGTGGCCGTAGGTGCATTGCTCGTGATCGTGACTACGCCGGTGTAGCTATATCCAGGACTCTGCAGAGGACTGAATGTCAAAGTCAGAGTAGATGTTTGTCCAGGATTCAATGTCACTGGGGGCGTGATTCCAATCGCTCCAAACAGCGAGCCTGCTACCGAGATGGAAGAAATCGTAACCGCCGCCGTCCCCGAAGATGTCAGCGTTACGAACTGCGTTCCCTTGGTGCCCACCGCAACATTTCCAAACGATACCGACGAAGCAGTCACGGTCAGAGCCGCCACGCCTGATGCAGGCGAAAGCGTTATGGAGAATGTTTGCGTTATCCCGCCAGCTTGCGCCGTGATGGTTGCTGTTTGCGCTGTGGCCACACTCGAGACGGTCGCGTTGAATCGACTGCTGATCGCTCCTGATTTCACCGTTACGCTGCTCGGCACATTCACTTCCGGGTTGCTGCTCGTCAGGGTCACAGTGGATCTGGCATTCGTGTTCGTCGTTAGGTATACCGTGCATGCGTCCGTTCCGGCGCCGCGGTAATTGTTGCTATTACATGAGACCCGGCTAAGTTGCGGTGATGCCGATGCCGAGGCCGCGACCGACGACGCCAGCACGAAAAGAAGTGTGAGGATCTTTGAGAGATTATTAGGATGTGCGTTTGAAGCAAGCTTCTTGTAAATAGCTGTACATCTATTCATTTATCTTCCCTCCGAGAGCGCACACGTTTGCGTCTGCGCTCCGAGCCCGGCTCGGGCACAAAATTCAACCGCAAGGTTGGCTTCTGTTGTGTGCTTAGCCTCTCGTATCGAAGGGTCGAGGGCCGTGACTGTCGTCACCAGTAATAGGGACGTCTATTACCTTCGTGTTACGCTCCAGGGATGAACAATATGCTACAAGCCATTATTTATTAATCAGTTGAGTATTAAATACAGACGCGATACGGCATACAACTAAGAGGTCAATATTTATTAGAAAGAAATAAATCGACGTCGATCACGCATTAACCAAAAACAGTAACTTCACCGTTTGTTACCGCACGTACGTTGCTGGTCGATGGATTTTCGGCCGAAATGTTGGATCGATTTGTGATTTGCGCAAGCGGATGCAAATGAGGCCGCCAACGCGTGTGCAACTAAGTTGGCGCAGTGCGGGCCGCTTATTGGCCCGGCAAGGCAAATTGGGTGAGAAAACGCGAGAGAGATGGCGAGCGTTCCTCACCTCGCGATCTCAAACTATCCCATCTTCGCGCTTTTGCCGCTCAGGTCGACGGGGACCTGTACTGTTGTTTGCTGAAATAGCCAGTCTGCATCGCAGCCGAGGACCTGCGCAATTTGCTCCTGCATCTGCTTGCCCGGTACTCGAACGCCATTGATAATCCGGCTCAGATAGGCCTCGTCGATGCCCACGAGCCTGGCCAGGCGATTCTGACGCATGCCGGTTGTGTATACCCGAAGCTTAAGATTCGGGTAGATCGACCGTTCTCTTACTGCAACGTGATTCTCACCGATGGTCACGTTCTGGGGAAGTGCAGTATTCATTTCCATCGTCACTTTTACGCTCCGCTGCCAAGGATCGGACAGACCTTGACGTTAGGACACCTAACAAGTAGTTGCCAGACCCATTTGGTAATGCAGACGGGTTTTTGTGGTAATGGCGGTCCAGTTACTCAATGGGAGTGAACGTTTCGCATAACTGGCGCATGCAATGAGCTTCACGCCTGTTGGATTAACGCTTCGTCTGCGCCTGTTTCCATGAAGTCGGATCTATAGAAGGGCAACAACCGATGGGTATGCCGCATCGTATGCAACTGCAAGCCCCAGCCCAATCCCAAGGGAGAATTAGCGATGAGCGTTGACTCGATCGAGAAACTATTTATAGCGGAGTTGAAAGATCTGTATTCTGCGGAGAACCAAATCGCCAAGGCACTTCCGAAGATGGTGAAAGCCGCAACTTCATCGGATCTGAAGAAAGCATTTGAGAACCATTTGCGCGAGACCGAAGGTCAAATTGAAAGGCTGGTGCAGATCTGCAACATCCTGGGAGCCAGTCCGAAGGGCAAGTCCTGCGAAGGCATGAAAGGCGTACTGGACGAGGGATCGTCCGTGCTGCACGAATCTGCTGAGGGTGACGTGCGAGACTCAGCCCTGATATCAGCTGCGCAACGGGTGGAGCACTACGAGATGGCGGCATATGGAACGGTACGAACCTACGCTCAAATCCTCGGGCAGGCAGAGGCTGCAAAGCTTCTGGAAGAGACCCTGGAAGAGGAAAAGGCTGCCGATCAGAAACTCACGTCTATCGCACAGAAAGTCAATGGAAAGGCTCAGCAACATGCTTGATGGACTGTGTGGGTCCGGATACACCCGAACCCGCATGGATCTCTCACTAATTGGTATAATGGTGAAGTGACCATAACCACGCTTGATTCCGTCCCAAACAGTGTCCAAAGCGAAACTTTCCCGGGTCAGAAGCGGGTTCTTCTGCTTAAACCGCGTGGGTTTTGCGCCGGTGTCGTTCGTGCAATCGACATCGTCAAAATTGCATTGGAAACCTTTGGCGCGCCCATCTACGTGCGCCGCGAGATTGTCCACAACCGCTATGTTGTGAATGAGTTGGCAGAGAAGGGTGCGATCTTCGTCCACGAGATCGATGACGTGCCGGATGGTCAACGCGTAATTTACTCGGCTCACGGAGTTTCGCCAGCCGTGCGCGAACGGAGCAAAGGCCGCGGTCTCAAGGTGATAGACGCGACCTGCCCGCTGGTCACGAAGGTTCACATTGAGGCGGTCAAGTTTGCCAAGCAGGGATATTCGCTGATCCTGATCGGACATCGCGACCACGACGAGATTGAGGGCACGCTTGGCGAAGCACCTGACGTGACGCAAGTGGTTTCGAATGTGGCGGAGGTCGCGGCTCTCCGAGTTCCGGATCCCAATCGGGTGGCCTATTTGACCCAGACAACACTTTCACTCGACGAAGCGCGTGACATCATCCACGCTCTGAAGGAAAAGTTCCCAAATATTGCCGGGCCGCACTCGCAGGACATCTGCTATGCGACAGAAAATCGTCAGGTCGCCGTGCGGAATGTCGCACACAATGCTGACCTGGTGCTGGTAGTTGGCTCGACCAACAGTTCGAATTCCAACCGGTTGGTTGAGGTTTCCCGGAATCTTGGGACGATTGGGTACCTGATTGATAACTCCCAGGCAATCAACCCTCAATGGCTTGAGAAGGTATCGACAGTCGCGGTGACTGCAGGCGCATCAGCCCCGGAAGTGCTGGTAGAGGACGTGGTCAATTATTTGCGTCAAAATGGCTATTCCAGCGTCGAAGAGGTTGAGGTGATGCCTGAGAATGTTCGTTTTGGCTTGCCTCCTGAGATCATTCAAGCCATCGGTGGGCCAGGCGGTGCGCAACCGGTGCCTGTTCGTTAAGGTGCAAAACCGGAGTGTTGGAGGCATCAAAGCCTTCCACACAGGTTCCGGACCATTTACTGGCTAGTCGATGGGGCGTTCTGTTGCCAGAAATAGTGCAGCGAACCGCGCAAATTCCAGGTATTTTTGACCAACAAAGGACCAGTTATCGGAATGGGCATTTTGCAAGGACAGACAAAATCCGCGGCACCGAAGTTCGGTCGTCTGGATGCGGCCCTTGCTGACGTCGAATCGGCAATTCACCGCTCACGCGAATATCTGCTTTCGCTGCAGCACTCCGATGGGTACTGGAGCGGAGAACTCGAAGCGGACGCGATGCTGGAGGCGGATTACATCTTCCTTCACACCCTGCTCGAATCGGGCGATCCTGAACGTCTGAAGCGCGCCTGCGCCGAGATGATGCGGTATCAGAAGGAAGATGGCAGTTGGAGCCTCTATCCCGGCGGCCCCGGCAACGTTTCACTTTCCGTGAAATGCTACTTTTCGGCGAAGTTGATGGAGATTCCGGTGAGCGATCCCCGGCTCGCGAAGTGCCGCGAGTGGATCCTGGCGCACGGCGGAGTGGTGGAATGCAACACCTTTACCAAGATGTATCTCTGTGCGCTCGGTCAGTATGACTACGACGCTGTGCCCGCGATTCCACCGGAGATCGTTCTCTTTCCCAATTGGTTCTATTTCAACATCTACGAAATATCGGCGTGGTCGCGCTCGATTCTCGTGCCGCTGGCCATCATTTACGCCAAGAAGCCATTCAAGAAGATTTCGCCCGAGCATAGCATTGATGAACTCTTCGTCGGCGGACGTTCCAATGCGAACCTGAGACTCCAGTGGAATTGGAACAAGAAGTTCTCCTGGCGCAACTTCTTCATTGCCATCGATCGCATGATGCACTGGGCAGAGGCGGTACATCTTCGGCCGGTCCGCAAGGTTGCGTTGAAGAAGGCGGAGAAGTGGATGCTGGAGCGCCTCGAGATGACGGACGGCCTCGGCGCCATCTACCCGGCGATGATGAACGCCATTATTGCCCTCCGCTGCCTTGGCTATTCGGAAGACGATCCGCAAGTGATCCGAGCCCGTGACGAGTTTGAGAAACTTGGAATTGAGGAGCCCGCCAGTGAAGTCATGCCCGAGCCGACCTTCCGGATGCAGCCATGTATGTCCCCGGTGTGGGATACGGCGCAGGCCCTCTATGCACTCGGAGAAGCGGGTGTTCCACGCACAGATCCCAGGATGTTGAAGGCGGCAGATTGGCTGCTCTCGAAAGAAGTGCGACAGAAAGGCGACTGGGCAGTAAAGGTTCCGAAGACCGAGCCGGGTGGGTGGTATTTCGAATTCAATAACGAGTTCTATCCCGATACCGACGACACAGCGCAAGTGCTGCTCGCGCTAAGCAAGGTCGACAATTCACGTGAGCGTTATCAGCACCAGGTCACGCAGCGTGCGATTGATTGGGAATTTGCCATGCAGTGCCGCAACGGCGGCTGGGGCAGCTTCGACAAAGACAACACGAAGATGATCTTCCAGTACATTCCGTTCGCGGATCACAACGCGATGCTGGATCCACCGACCGTCGACATTACGGGACGCATGCTGGAGATGCTGGCCTGCTATGGGTATACTCGTGCGGACAAGCGCGTGGAGAAGGCCATCAAATTCATCCTCAGCGAGCAGGAGCCGGATGGAAGCTGGTTCGGCCGCTGGGGCGTCAACTACATCTACGGCACATTCCTGGTGCTTCGCGGGCTGGACGCGATCGGTTTTGAACACAACGAACCCCAGGTGCAGCAGGCGGCCGAGTGGATTCGCATGGTGCAAAACGCTGATGGTGGATGGGGCGAAACCTGCGGAAGCTATGACGATCCCAATACGCGCGGTGTTGGACCCAGCACACCTTCGCAGACGGCATGGGCGCTTCTCGCGCTGTTAGCGGCCGGCGACGATCGGTCGGACTCCATCGCCAAGGGTGTTCGGTGGTTGCTGGAACGCCAGATTGCAGATGGCAGCTGGGACGAATCGATGGGTGAAGGCGCACAGCGCGAGGGCATCATCACGGGCACAGGGTTCCCCAAAGTCTTCTATCTGGCATACACGATGTACCGGCAGTACTTCCCGCTCATGGCGTTGACAAGCTACGTGCGGACGGTAGAGCGCGCTTCCTAGGTTTAGGAATCGGCTTAGGGCAAACTCCAGTTGCGCTGTGAACAGGGCTGGAACGAAAAAGAATTCAACGGGGCAACTGCCCCCAAGGAATAAACAAGAATGGCTATTCCGATTTCCCAGGTGTGGACGGTTGCCACTTACGTGTGGAAGAAGAAGCTTACGGGCGTCAAGCGTTATCCAACGGTATTAATGCTTGAGCCACTCTTCCGCTGCAACCTGGCGTGTGCCGGCTGCGGCAAGGTGCAGTATCCGCCTCACATCCTGAAGAAGCAGCTGACGCCCGAGGAATGCTTCGCCGCTGTGGAAGAATGCGGCGTCCCTTTGGTGGCGATTCCTGGTGGTGAGCCGCTGCTTCATCCGCAGATTGTCGACATCGTGAACGGCCTTGTTGCGCGCAAGAAGTATGTGTACATGTGCACGAATGCACTGGAACTCAAGAAGCGACTCCACGAATTCACGCCTTCGAAGTATCTGACGTTCTCTGTCCACCTCGATGGTCAGCGCGATCATCACGACTTCTCGGTGTGCCGCGAAGGTGGATACGACATCGCAGTCGAGGGCATCAAGGAAGCGGTGAAGCGCGGGTTCCGCGTCACTCCCAATTCGACGTTCTTCGATGGAACCGATCCGAACAGCGTGCGCGCTCATTTTGACGAGATGATGGCCATCGGAGTTGAGGGGATCGTGTTGTCGCCGGGCTACAGTTACGACAAGGCGCCCGATCAGACTCACTTCATGGGCCGCGCGCGCGTGCGCAAACTCTTCCGCGCCATTTTGTCGAATCGCAAAAAGTCGTGGAAGTTCAATATGTCGCCGCTGTTTCTCGAATTCCTGATGGGCGATCGGAACTACGACTGCACGCCGTGGGGTTCTCCCGCTTACAACATCTTCGGATGGCAGAAACCTTGCTACCTGCTTCAGGACGGATACGCGGAAACTTTCAAGGAGCTGATGGAGACGACGAAGTGGGAGGAGTACGGCGTCGGCAGCGGCAATCCCAAGTGCGCGAACTGCATGGTGAGCTGCGGTTACGAGCCGACGGCAGTGCTCGACGGCTTCCTGACGCTGAGTGGATTCTGGGGCATGGTGAAGGGAACATTCAGCAGCTACAAAAGCAAGCATGCGCTCAAGCAGCTTAACGAATGGAATACGCATGCCCATGCACCTCTCGTGCAGATTGAGAAATCTGCGCCTGCTCTCGAGGAGACCAACGCATGAGCGCAGAAGTACTGAAATATACGCGGGCAGAGATTGAGGCCCTGGAGATTGCGCCGGGCACGGTTCACGAGAATCTCGAAGGATGGATTCCGGAACTTGCCAGCGACGCTGACCTGCGCAGTGCGCTCGAGAAGGCCTTCGACTATCGCGGCGACGTGACCATCACGACGAAGAACGGTGAGCGGATAGAAGCTTACATCTTCAATCGCGCGACCGGTGCAACGCTCGCCGATTCTTATCTCCAGTATTTCTCGCCGAAGTCGCCAGACAAACTGAAGCTTAGCTATGCCGATATCGCGCGCCTCGAGTTCTCGGGGAAAGATCGCGCGGCCGGGAAACACTGGGAAGACTGGCTAAAGGCTTACAACGAGCGCAAGGCCGCGGGCGAGAAGAACATTGCGCTCCAGCCGGAAACGCTGGAATAACGAAACACCTTCTAGAATTTCATGGTTGAAGATAGTAGCCGGTGGCCGTGCGGATGGTGACGCCGGGGCGGTTGACTTTGACTTCAATCGCGCGTAATTCCACACCATTTTGCGCGGGCGGCGGTATGAAAGACAGCGCGTAATACCAGTCGGCATCGTCGAGGAATTTGCCCAGAGACGCGGGGATGTTGGAACTGCCCGAGTCGACGTGGCCGCCGGTCTGTTGAGCGAGGATCTGAAGCGCGAGGCTGCTGGGAGCTGCATTCTCCGGCGATGTGGTGCCCGCTGTAAGCGTATGAAGATCGACTCTGGCGATCTCGGCTTCGCGCGCGGCGTCGCGTGAGCCTACCGCATCGAGCGTGACCTGCGCGGCATCCAGGTCGTGCAGCACGGTAACGATCTCCCCGAAATAAGTCTTGCGGGCGGCGGGTGTCAGTTGCTTGAACTCGACATCCGAGAGAAGAGGCCATCCCGGTCCAACCCAAATCAGAATTGTTCTGCCTCCGATGGCGAGTTGCTGCTGTGCGATGCCGTCGAGGGCCGCAACCGAATCCTTGAAGTGCACTTCAAGGCATCGGGCAACGCCGGCCGCGCGGGCGCCGATGGTGGTGTCTCCGAGAGCCCCCGGGCCGCCGCCTTCGGCAGCCTGTTCCACTGAGGCGTCGACCGGCGAGCAAGCGTTGGAGTGGAGGTTCTTTGTGACACTGACAAAGGCACGGCCCACCGCATTGCGATCGGTGGTTGCACCGGTTGCCTTGAGATGGCCGTTGGACCAAAGGACAAACGAAGTCGGGTAGGGGAGGGCGCCATGGCTCGCGGCCAGAAACTTGAGGATTCCGTCTTTCTCCGCATCGAGGGCCGGGGCGGTGCTGTTGACCGCATCAAGCAGGATGACTACCTCAGTGGCATCGTTCATGGCTTCGCCATCGATGGCGTGGAATGCTGTGATCTTGCGCGACTGGTGGTTGTCGAGGATGGCGAAGTCCCCCGCCTCGAGGTCGGTGATGGGCTTTCCTGCGGCATCGGTTACCTGGACGTTGAGCGTCATGCGATGACTGGCCTGAAATTCACGGTCGCGATCCTCCTTTGTCCGGGTTTTCAGCGTTGGAGTCTGGGCTGCGAGGATCTGTGTGGCGATGACAAGGATCGCCAGATTTCCTGCGGCTATATGTCGGGCCTGAACACTCCTCATTTTGCAACCAAACCCCATGTGCCTACGATACTCGGACGGTCGCGGGATTTCATGGGTAGCGAGCGGGATGGATTCGAGCTTTCGAGCGTAGGCCATTCGTCGCATGGCCTTGCGAGATTCAGCTTAGCAGGAACATTTGAGGGAGGGGCTGGACGGGATGGATGCCCTGAATCCTTGTCATCCTCAGCGCGGCCGTGAAAAGGTGCATCTGGTGTAGAAGTCGGCACTGAGTGTGGCAGCACAAAGGATCAGTTTGCGGTTGGTTGATCGATGTTGGAGGTTCCGGTCCACTCAGGTCGCGACTTGCAACCGCTGCAAAACCGAAGATCATGTTTGAATCCCTGATCTCGGAGGTATGCCTGATCCCGGATCAGAAATACCATCATTGCTCGGCAGAAGATGCACTTCAGGTCGTGATCAACGAGTTCCATGGTGCCTCCATTTCGTCGGTGGATCAGATGGTGGTTGATTGAGTGTGAGCCCATTGCGAAGTGACGTCAAATTGATTCGTGTGCAAACACGTTGTGAGTGAGACACCCAGATGCATCACTGAACGGTGAGAGAAAGCGCTATACGCACTGACCACTGTGAACCGCCTTTATCCGAACAGGGCAGTGATGATGTGGTTTACGGCGAAGGCGGCGCCGTATGCGAGGACGAGCATATAGCCGAACTGGATGGCGGGCCATTTCCAGCTGTTGGTTTCGCGGCGAACCACGGCCATTGTGGATGTGCACTGCATGGCGAAGGCAAAGAAGATCATGAGAGCGACCGCGCCGCCGATGGTCATGTCGTGATGCAGGGCGGTTTGCAGGTGCATGGATTGCGTTTCAGGATCGGCGCCATAGAGCGTGCCCATGGTGGAGACCATGACTTCGCGGGCGAGCACGCTGGAGATGAGGCCGATGCCGACCTTCCAGTTGAATCCGAGCGGAGCGATGACGGGCTCGATGAAGTGGCCGAGTTTTCCGATCACACTGTCCGCGAGTTCGGGTGCGGCGTAATGGCCGTTGTGCAGGGGCACGGGCGGAATATGCGCGAGGAGCCAGAGAGCGAGCGTTACGCAGAGAATGACGGTGCCGGCCTGGCGAAGGAAGACGCTGGCGCGATCGACGAGGCGCATGACCAATGAGCGAATGGTAGGCATGCGGTATTGCGGCAACTCGAGGATGAAAGGAGCTTCGCTGGACTTGAGGATTGAACTCTTGAGCAGGCGGGCTGTCGTCATGGCGGCAACGAATCCGGCGAGGTAAAGACCGAGCATGACGATGGTGCGCAGGCCGAGGAATCCGTGCAGGAAGGCGATGTTGGGAATGAAGGCCGCGATCAGGAGCATGTACACGGGAAGGCGCGCGGAACACGTCATGAAGGGCGTGACGAGGATGGTGGCGAGGCGATCGCGCTTGTTCTCGATAGTGCGGGTGGCCATGATTGCAGGCACGGCGCACGCATAAGCGGAAAGCAGCGGGATGAAGGCCTTGCCATTGAGGCCGATGGTGCGCATGACGCGGTCTGCAATCAGCGCGGCCCGGGCGAGATAGCCGGAGTCTTCGAGAACTCCGATGAAAAGGAAGAGAAGCAGAATCTGGGGGAGGAAAACCAGAACCGACGAGATGCCCTTCCATGCGCCGTCGAGCAGGAGCGATTGCAACCAGCCTGCGGGAAGCAGCGGTCGAACAAGCGAACCCATTTTTGCCAGGATGTCGCCGAATCCGTCGCTGAGCGGTTGCCCGATGGAGAAGACGACTTCAAAGACACCGATAACGACGACCAGAAAGAGCAGCGGACCCCAGAAGCGATGGAGGAGAACGTTGTCGAGCTTGCGGCTGTTCTCAGCGGACAGCGGCGCGCGATAGCCGGTATTACGGCTGACTTGTGCAGCCCAGATGTGGGTGCTGGCGGCATTGCCGAGCACGGGGAGCGAGAGCGGCCGCTGTGCGGCTTGGGGCGAGTCATGCTGATGGAGAAAGAGTGGGACAGCATCGAGCCCGGTGCCGTGCACAGCACTGATCAAAGCAACCGGAGCGCCGAGTTCCTTGGCGAGCTTCAGGGGATCAATCATGCCGCCACGCGATTCCATCAAGTCGCTCATGTTGAGCAGGACGAGGGTAGGCAGTCCAAGAGCGAGCACGGGTGCGGCCAGCATCAACTGCCGCGTCAGGTGCAGGGAGTCGAGCACCAGCAAAACGGCATCGGGCTTGGGCGTGCCGGGCATCCGCCCCTTGAGCACATCGACGGAGACGCGCGCATCTTCAGAGTAAGGGGTAAGCGAATAGACACCGGGCAGGTCAATGAGGGTGAGGTCGTCGCGGCCCACGCCGGACATGAGTCCCATACGCTGTTCAACGGTGACGCCGGGATAGTTGGCAACTTTCTGGCGCAGACCAGTGAGGCGATTGAAGAGCGTGGACTTGCCAGAATTGGGCGGTCCGATGAGGACAACGGTCTTGAGATTCCCCGACGCAGGGGCAAGAGGCGCTTCAAACGCCGGGGTTTCGCAGCAGGCATTCATCTCGCGGCACCGGCGAATTCATGAATTTCGGTCTGACGCCCGGGCTTGATTTCGGCGGCGATTCTCTCGAGTTCAGCGTCGATTTCGTCGCGGGGCGTATCGGTTGTGTTGCGAACTCGGATGGCTTCGGCGGTCTCACGACGCAGCGCGATCTCCATCCCGTCGATCCCGTACACGGTTGGATCGCCGGCGGGTGCGTGACGCAGGGCGGTGACAAGGGCGTCGGGGACAAAGCCCATGTGCATCAGGTAGTTCTGTACGGAGTCGGGGAGTTCGAGGGAGACCAGGGTAGCGGTTTCGCCGATGCGTAGATCCGTCAACACATTCACTTGGCGAACTCCCTTCGGGTGCCGAAACGCCAGCAGCCGATAACTACGACCAGAATGGTCTGAGTTCAGTATACGACCATTTTGGTCGGACTCGCAAATGATAGTCCGGATTGATGGTTTTCCGGGGAAACCCATGGCCCGACCTCCTGGGAGGAACGTATTTCTGGTAAGCCGCTGTCTGTCTTATCGACCCCTTCAGAACGCACTTCATAGCAAGCTGAGATTGAGACTATTCTTATCCGTGTAAGCGGCCGGAAGATGTGATTTAGGTCACTTAATGGATGGAGAATTCCATCTGGGATCGAGAGTCGGGGAGGGCAATGCGATGAAGGCGAGTCAGTTGCGTGAGAGCACAAGACAGCAGTTTCCGCCGGAAGGTTTGTCGGCTCCGCTGTCGGCGCTGTGGTGGGATGCAAAGGGTGACTGGACGCAGGCGCATGGCCTTGTGGATGAGTTGGAGACGAAGGATGGCATGGCTGTGCACGCCTATCTGCATCGCAAGGAGGGCTCTCTCGAGAACGCGGACTACTGGTACACCCGCGCAGGGCGCGAGTTCCATCGTCCGGAACTGGAGGAAGAGTGGGAAGCACTGGCTGCGGGGTTGCTGGCGAAGTGAGCTTCCCGGACGCGGTGTGCGATTGCTCCGGACTTAATCTGCGAAGGGCATGCGGGGTTGGCCTATCCAGAGACGGTTGGAGCGATCGGTGATGAATCCGGCGGGGCGGCCGGTGAGGCGCGCTTGTGCTTCGCGCCAGGGCCCGACGTAGCGCAGCGGCCCGGGGAGTTTCGTGTAGATGCTGGGGAGATAATGCAGGGCTTTCTGTGCGCGCGATTGCTCCGACAGGCCGAAAGGCAACGCAAACTCCTCGCGGATGCGCGGCGGCAGCCACTGGGTAGTGAGGGCCCGATACCAGAGCGGAATCGGGATCATGGAACCTGCGCCGGTCATGATGCGCTGTGCCATCAAGCGTGAACGCTCATCGATGCCGAGGACCGGGGATGCGTACATCTCGCTCATGTAAGTCCGAAACGACGGCCAATCCGATGGAAGGGCTTCGGGGCTGATTCCAAAGAGACCGGCGAGGATTTTCGATTCGGTGTAATAGGCCGCGAGTTCGGCATCGCCGAGCGGCGAAAGCACGGACTGGTATGCGATAGCGGCGCTGTCAATGAGGGTAGCGTAGACCCACAGCAGCGCGGGCAGATGGAGGGCCTTGTAGCGCGAGCCTTTGGTGTAGCTAGCCACGTCGGCGGGAAGGTCGCCGATGATGGTGGTGTGCAGTTGATAGAGCGAACGCGCGGCGCGAAAGGCCTGGGGTGCGGAGCCAAAGATCATGGTGAAGACGACGCGGAAGGTGCCATGAAAGCGCGCGACGGGCTTGTTCAGCAGCGAGGAGTGCTGATCGAGGGCAACGGCCACCCATGGGTGTGCAAGCTGCAGCAAGGCGGCGCGACCCGCGCCGAGAAAGAGAGCCGACTCACGATTAATGCGCCATGTGATGGAGTCCGGGCCGAAAATGCCGTTGATTGGATTCTTGACCTGTGCTTGAGCGGCAGCGATGTGGCGCTCGAGATCGTGGCGCGAGGCGGGAGGGGAATCGGTTGTGAGGGTTGACGACATCGATTGATTAGATGATCGCCTGATTGGGACGAAATGTCACAGCGGGTGGTCAGGAGTCGTGCTTTGCGTCTTTCGAAATCCACCAGAGGACCTCGCCGAAGATCTTCCACTTGGTCGCGTTGCTCACGTCGAGGGGAATGTATTTGGGGTTTGCGGAGACGAGCAGGTCGGAGCCGGTGAGGCGTTGAAGGCGCGCTACTTTGAAGCCGAGATCGCGATGGGCAACGACCACCAGCTTTTCATTGAGTTCGGCGCGCTCAGTGATGGCAGTGTCAACGAAGAGGATGGAGCCGGAAGGGATGACCGGGAACATGGAGTCGCCAACGACATGCACACTGATCATGTTTTCAGGATGTGGGCACCAGGCCAGAGGAGCGAGGAGCACGTCTTCAACTTTGGCCTGGGAGAGGCGCACGTTTTCGTGGGGGGGAACACGGTCGCCGAATGCGCAGACGTTCATGAGTGGAATGGCAACGGCATTTGCTTTGCCACTGAGGTGCTGCGAGACTTTTTTGGTAGTGATGAGGTTGAAGTCTGTAAGGGTGGCGCGGATAGAAGAAAGAGTCTGGCGCAAGCTGGCGTCGGGAAGTTCGGAAGTGTCGATGCCTGCGCGTTCCCAGAAGTAGGCTCCGTCAGGTCTGCCGGCGAGATTGCCGAGAGCGACATAGGTTTCGGCGGTGGGTTCGTTTTTGCCCGCGAGCCAGCGTGAGACGGTTGCCGGAGAAACGCCGAGGCGGTCAGCGAGGCCAGCCTGGGTGAGTTTCAGTTCGTTCAACAGTCGCCGAATGCGGTCGGACCATTCGCGTGTTGTGGGTTCAAGTTCAGCCATCAGAGGGGTTTCTGGACGCTCGGCAGCTAATTTCATCAGTGCAATTGCTTCAATGAAATCAACGATTTATCGTCATCCGAGGTATACTAGCAGGCTTTGCTGCGCATCGTAAGTCAGCATGGGGAGCGGGGTTATAGAACCGGGTTCTGCGGCGGAGATCAGTGAGAAGTGCGCGGAAACAGGCAACGATGTCCTGAGGGACCCAGAACAAAACAGCGAACCTTCGCTCGTTGATTCTGACGTATCGGAACCAGTTCCGTCCAACGTTGTGCAAGGATCAACGATGCCGGAATGGGGCAGTGTGCCGGGACTGTCGGAAGTAAAGGGTCGGCGGCGCATTCTCATCGTCGATGACGAATCGGCAATCGCCGATACGCTCCACATGATCTTCCAGATGCAACGTTATGACGCGCGCGTGGCCTACTCGGCCGAACGTGCCGCGGAATTGATCTCGCAGTGGGCGCCGGAACTGGCGATCCTGGATGTGATCTTGCCCGAGATGAACGGGATCGATTTGGCGATCGTGATCAAGGAGAATTATCCGAAGTGCCATGTGCTTCTTTTCTCGGGTCATACGAATACTTCGATGCTGCTTGAAGAGGCGGGCAGAAAAGGGCACAATTTCGAAGTGCTGGCGAAGCCAGTGATGCCCGACCTGATGCTGGAGCGTGCGTCTGAACTTCTGGGTTCGTCCAATGATCCGGCATACGACTGACCAAAATCCGCAGCCACAATTGCGTCGACCTATGCGAAGCTGATCAATCTTTCGCGGCACCCATGATTTTGGCCGTGAGCCGCTGCTTGATTCGCGGCATCTCGGCCCAGGGATCGGTGTTGAGGCGCTTCTTCCATGAATAGAAATCGGTCACGTGGAAAGTGGGACGAATCTTGGTGTTGAGTTCCTTCCAATCGAGCGGAAGGGCTACCGGTGCGCCGGAGCGGGCGCGCGTCGAAAATGGAGCGATTGCGGTTGATCCGCGATCGTTGCGGAGATAGTCGAGATATATGCGGTTTTTGCGGATGGCCTTGGTCATTTTGGTGACGTAAAGGCCGGGATTCTTTCGTTCGATTCCAACAACGATATTGTGTGCGAACTCCTTGATCTCGGGCCATTCGTTTTCTGGGCGGATTGGAGCTACAACGTGCAGACCCTTACCGCCGGTGGTCTTGAGAAAACATTGGAGACCGAGGTCTTCGAGGCGAGAACGGAACTCGCTGGCTGTCGCGCCAAGCACCTTCCAATCGATGGATTCGTCCGGATCCAGATCGAAGATGATGCGGTCTGGTCTCTCAAGGTCGTCGTTTTTCGAACCCCAGGGATGGATTTCAAGCACACCCATCTGTGCTAGGCCCACGAGGCCTTCGGCAGTGTTGAGGGTGATGTCCTGCTCGATAGATGCGTCCTTCTTATTGGGAACGGGAACGCTGCCGATGCCGCGAGGAAGCCCCATGCCGATGTGCTTCTGGAAGAAGCAGGGTTTGCCCGCGCCTTCGGGGCAGCGAAGAATGCTGAGCGGACGATCAGCAATATGAGGCAACATGTGATCGGCCACCGCCAGAAGGTAGTTGGCAAGCATCAGCTTGGTCATCCCGGATTCAGGGTCGAGGATTTTGTCGGGATGGGTGATGGGGAGATTGGTCTTTGACGCGGTCACGGTTTTGACATGTGTGCTGCGGCCTGGACTTGATTCCGGCGCAGACTTTGCTGGATGTACTTTGGATGATTTCGTTGATTCGAGCGGTTCGGCGTTTTCGCGGACAACTTCCTTCGCCGGCTTGTCTTCGCGGAGTCCTTTGAACGCAGCCTGGCGAATGAGATTGTCGCGGGTCCAGTTGGAGAAGGAGATCTGCGCGACCAATTCGGGCTTGACCCAATGCACTCCACGCGTGACGCCTTTCGGAATATCTGCGAAGGATGCCTTTGATTGCACGAGTTTATTGAGTTGCTTGTGCAGGGTTTGCTGAGTCTTCTGCGTGAAGCCGGTGCCGGACCGCCCCGCATATAGGAGCTTGCCGTTTTCGTAATATCCAATGATCAGGGCGCCGATGCCAGAGCTGCCATTCGAGGGATCGGTGAAACCGCCGATGACGAATTCCTGTTCCTGAAAACACTTTGATTTGATCCACGAATTGCCGCGCGTCGATGAGTATGGAGCCGACGCGACCTTGGAGACGATGCCTTCAGCACCGAGCTTGCAGGCCTCGCTGAAGACCTTTTTGCCGTCAGCTTCGAAGTGTTCGCTGAAGCGAATAGGATCGTCGTCATCGAGTCCGGCAAGGAGCTTTTCCAGGAGATCTTTGCGTTCGACGAGCGGCAAATCGCGGAGATTGTGGCCGTCGAGGTGGAGCAAGTCGAAGGCGAAGTAAGTAAGGTTAACCTTTGCGCCTTCCTGGAACGCGGCCTGCAGATCCGCGAAGCTGGTGGCGCCTTTCTCATCGAGCACCACTGTTTCACCATCGAGGACGGCGCTTTCGCACGGGAGCTGTTCGGCCGCACGCGCGAGAGTCGGCATGCGATGTGTCCAGTCGAGGCCTTTGCGGGTCAGAAGAGTGACCTGTTTTTTGCGGGAGTCGCTGGCGGGGCGGACCTGGATTTGAATGCGATAGCCGTCAAGCTTGAGTTCGTGAATCCAGCCATCTCCGTTGGGCGGAGCGGTGGAAGCCCTGGCCAACTGCGGGCCGATGAAGCTGGGGAATTTTTCCTCTGGAGCCGATTTTAGAGCTGCCGTGAATGACAGTTTGGACTTCGTTTTCTTTCGAGGAGCAGTCGGCTTCGTCGCTTCAGGTTGCTGGTCAGCTGGGCGATTGCTGTGCCACACACGGTCGCTGTCCTTACCAATCTGCTCGATGGTGCGGTTGCTGATCGCGCTGTTCGGCAAACGTTCAGTGATGGATGGTTGATCTTCGGTGCGGGCGAACTCGTCGCGGTCTTTGATGAGGAGCCAATTCGGTTTGCCGGGACGCGCGTCGTGGGTGTGCATGCGCACAAGAGCCCAGCGGCCACGCATCTTCTGGCCTTTAAGGTCAAACTTGAGATGGCCTTCGGCGAGAGCCCGATCGACGTCGGCATAATCCTTCACCGGTTCCCATTCGCCAAAGTCCCACAGCATCACGGATCCGCCGCCATATTGGCCCTTCGGGATCGTGCCTTCGAAGTTTCCGTATTCGATGGGATGATCTTCCACCTGGACGGCGAGACGCTTGTCGGCGGGGAGATCGCTCGGTCCTTTGGCGACTGCCCAGCTTTTCAGAACGCCATTCCAGGCGAGGCGAAAATCATAGTGGAGGCGCGTGGCGGCATGTTTCTGAACGACGAATGGCAGCGCACCACTTTGGGTAACAGCCTTGATTGCGCCTTTGTTTCCGCGGGGCTCGGCGGTGACATTGAAGTCCCGCATCTCCCGGTAACGTGTCAACTGATCTTCGAGCGTTTGGGCTGGGTCTTTTTTGCGAGAGGCGGTCTTTGCCATGGTTATGCGGCCTTACGCGAGCGTTTGCGAGACTTCACCAGTGTAGGGCCATTCTTCGAAGAGTGCGAGGTGGAAGCCTTGCGATGTTTTGTGGCGCCGCTGGTCTCAGTGACGCTGCGCTTCAGGGCGTCCATGAGGCTGATGACCTTTGCGCGCGGTTTGCCCTCTGCGACGGGCAGTGGTTTCTCGGTCCGCTTGGCTTCGATTAGCTCGCGCAGCGCAGCTTCGTAATCGTCTTTGAAATCGCTGAGGTGGAGGGGCGCGGACTGGGCGCGAATAAGATCGTTGGCGAGCGCCAACTCCTTTTTGTCGACGGCATGTTCTTTAATGCCGCCGAAGTAATCCTTAGCGTCGCGAAGTTCTTCGGCATAGCGCAGGGTATATGCCATCAGACCGCGCTCGTTTTTCCCGGGTGCAGGAGCGATGGCGATCAGGTGCTCGCGGCCGCCGAACGCGACTTCGCCGATGGCGACTTTGTCGGCCTGGAGCATGGCGGTTCGAACGACCGCGAACGCCTCGGTGGATCCCTTGGGATCGGGCACAACGAAGTAGGGTTTTTCGAAAAGGGCCGGAGGTAAATCTTTAGCATCGACAAACTGCGCGACGTCTATTGTATTCTGCGTTTCAAGGCGAAGCTTTTTTACTTCGTCGGGTTCGACGATCACGTATTTGCCTTTGCTGTACTCATATCCCTTGACGATGTCGGAGTTGTCGACCGGCTCATCGCCGTTGATGACGTTGAGATGGTGAACGCGCTGACGGGTCTTGCGGTCGATTTGATGGAAGGAAATTTCGGACGTGGCACTGATCGCGGGGAAAAGCTGAATACCAAAGGACACCAGTGAGATGCGAAGTTGCCCAGACCAGAATGGACGGCCAGCCATGTTTGCCTCCTGGGTGCGCGCACGGATAGTGATTGTTGGCTAGTGCCCGATCTCGCAACCCTAGGTCGTTCGATGTAGCGGTTATGGGGCAAGTTGTCCCACGGATGGCATTGAGGATCGGGTGGTGGAAGGACGATCTTCAGGCAGCGAGGACTGGCCGGTGACGCATCATAGGTCGCATGATTCGTAAACTCAAATCCGGAGAATTTCGGTTGTATTCGCGGAAGAAGGATGCGGCGACAGGAAAGCGGCGCCACCTTGGGACTTTTGCAACGCTGGAGAAGGCGAAGAAGCATGAGCGCGACGTCCAGTACTTCAAGAGGCATTAGGAGCTTGGGTTGAAGGGAAAAGCAGAGAAGAGCGGGGCTGCAGCTCGGTCGAAACGGAAGTGGGTGAGCAAGGTAAAGACGGTTTCCACGTATCCGCCGGAAGGGCTATTTACGAAGGATGCGGAGACGATCGCGCGGCAACTGGCGTCGAAGAAGGTTTCGCCGAAGGGGCCGGGATCGGGAATGCGGATGCTGACCTATTTCATCAATCGAGCGGGCAAAGGGCTGAGCAAGTCGCGCAGGGCGGAGTTGGAAAGGGCGAAGAAGCTGCTTTCGGCGCGCGTGAAGGCCGCATCGGAGAAGGCCAAGTCGAGCGCTGGTTAGGCAGCTTTGGCTTGGCTGCTATTGAGGCGGAACGCGGGTGTGATGCTTTACCATGCGCTTGTACGTGCCGAATACCTCCCCAACGACCGCAACGAATCTCTTGAATGGATCAGTTCTCGTGCTGATCCAGTTCGACGTGTGCGAGGAGCTGCGTCTAGATCAACTGCGGAACGTGAAGGAGCGCACGGTTCAGCAACAGCCGAGTATGAAGCACGGCGCGCCGGCGTATGTGCGCTATGAGCGACCGCCGGTGGCGGAGCCGCTGGAGGCGCTGCAGCTGGACAGCGGAGAGCGTCTGGAAGGCGTGATCAAGTACTACGACTACGGCGTGGTCAGCGTGGTGTTTCAGCTGCCGTTTTCGGGCGGGTGGGACAACCTGGTACAGCTGGCGAGCCGATGGGTGTGGGATATCGATTTTGCGTCGCGGGCCGAGCCGCTGGTGAGGGCAAGACTGGATCAGTACGCGGATGCGATGATCCGGCCGGCAACGCGGTGGTTGAGCGAAGACTATTTCATTTTTCATGTGAGCGAGACGCCGGGAGGGCCGCCGGCTGCTGACTTGATTCGGGATCGCGGGCTGGAGATTGCGCAGGTGGTTCGCGGCGACCGGATGCGGCTGTCTCCAGGTGAGTGCAACGAGGTTTTGCATTCACAGATTTCGTATTACGCGAATGACCTGACTGTGATCGGCTGGAATGCCGCGTTTCTCTACGACAGCTCGGCGGGCGCCGAGACGGCGATTCAGCTGCTGGAGTATGCCAATTCGCAGCTGCTGGAGTTTCGGCACTACGACGAATTGCTGACGGCGATTCTGGGCAAAGCTTATGCGCTGCTGGAGCAGAGGACGGGATTCTTTGCGCGATGGCGGCTGGCGAAGTCGGCACGCACGTTGCACACGACGCTGCTGGATGTGGCGGAACTGACGGAGCGTGCAGACAATGCGATTAAGTTTTTGAGCGATATGTTTGCAGCGCGGCTTTACCGGCTGGCGGCGGCCAAGGTGGGCGTACCGGATTACAAGGAACTGGTATCGCGCAAGCTAAAGACGGCCGAGGACCTGTACAACTATATGGTGGACCAGTTCAACCAGAGCAGGGCATTTTTCCTGGAGTTTACGGTGGTGCTGATCCTCCTCATCGAACTGTTTTATCTGTTTCGGGGGAAGCCATTGTGAGAGAGCGCAGGGGCTCAAGCCCACGTCTGATTCTGGGCGGATTGCGGCACGAGTAAACTCGTGCCCTGACACAGAGCTAGGCGCGCAGCCGAATTACGAAGCAGCTCGTAGGGCACGATTGACTGATCTCGTTGCGCTGAACGAAGTCTGAATATGACATTGCTGACGTTTACGCTCCTTATTTTTATTGGTGCATTACTCGCCGGCCTGCTTGGGGCGCTTACCGGACTCGGTGGCGGCGTGGTGCTGGTGCCGCTGCTGACGCTCGGGTTTCACGTGGACATTCGCTACGCCATCGGGGTGTCGCTGATCTCTGTGATTGCGACCTCGTCTGGAGCTGCGGCGGCGTATGTGCGCGAGGGATTCTCGAGTGTACGCATCGGTATGTTTCTAGAGGTGGCTACGACGCTGGGCGCGATCCTGGGAGCATATCTAGCGACGGTGGTACACACCCAGGCTCTGGCGATCATCTTTGGAGTTGTGCTGCTGTACTCCGCCTACCTCTCGTGGCAGCAAGTGTGCAAACCGGTTCCGCCATTGACAAAAGGAAGCCCCTGGTCGGACAAGCTGAGGCTTTCCGGCGATTATCCGATGAAGGACGGATCCCGTTGCAAATATGAAGTGGAGAATATTCCGGGCGGATTCAGCATGATGTTCGTTGCGGGAGCGCTGTCGGGATTGCTGGGGATCGGATCGGGAGCGGTGAAGGTGCTGGCGATGGACCGCATCATGAAGGTGCCCTTCAAGGTTTCAACGACGACCAGCAACTTCATGATCGGCGTAACGGCGGCGGCTAGCGCGGGGATCTATCTGCATCGGGGCTTGATTTCTCCGGGCCTGGCATTTCCGGTGATGCTCGGGGTTCTGACTGGTTCGCTGATCGGCGCGCGCTATTTGGTGCGGGCGCATGTTGGGGTGCTTCGGGTTGTATTCACGATCGTGGTGCTGGCACTGGGAGTCGAGATGATTATCAACGGGGTGACGAAGTGGTTTTGAAAGATAAGCAGAGGACGAACGGACGCGAAGACCACTTCAACGATCGCACGATGGAGACGATCATGGGGCGTTTGCTCCAGGTTGGGGTGCTGCTGGCGTCATTTGTGATGTTGGCGGGTGGAATTCTGTATGTGCGTGCGCATCACACGATGATGCCGGATTACCGGGTATTCAAGAGCGAGCCGCAGGCGTTGCGGCATGTCGGCGGAGTGCTCAAGGGAGTAGTGGCGGGCGACTCCGCCGCCGTGATTCAGCTGGCTGTGCTGCTACTGATAGCGACACCGGTGGCGCGGGTGGTTTTTGCGCTGATTGCATTTGGAATCGAGCGGGATAAGCTCTATATCGCGGTTAGTGGAGTGGTGTTGGCGGTGCTGCTGTTCGGGTTTCTCCGGTCGCAATGAGCCAATACCTTCCCCATAAAACTCAATGTGCCCGCATATTGAGTTTGTGAAAATCCCCTGATTTTCAATTCCGGAATCGCCGAGTTTCGCGGCGCCTCTCCCCTGATTGCGCATCTAATGCGAAGAACAGGCATTCTTTTCTCTTGGTTTGGGGGAGCGATGAAGCGTTTTCAGGGAAAGGTCGCGATTGTTACCGGAGCAGGATCGGGCATCGGGCAGGGGATTGCGAAGCGGCTTGGCTGCGAGGGCGCCAAAGTGATCGTGGATTATGTGGGAAATCCCGATGGCGCAAATGAGACCGAAAAGGCGATTGAGAAGGCCGGCGGCGAGGGCAAGATTGTTCTGGCCGATGTTACGCGCATCAATGATGTGGAATGCCTTGTGGATACGGCCTGGAGCCAGTTTGGATCAGCGGACATCCTGGTGAACAACGCGGGGATGGAGAAGAAGTCCGAGTTCTGGGATACGGCGGAGTCAGAGTATGACCAGGTGATGGCCGTGAATCTGCGCGGGCCGTTTTTTTTGACGCAGGCATTTGTGCGGCGACTGCGCGATGCGAAGAAGCCCGGGCGCGTGGTCAACATCAGTTCGGTGCATGAGGATATGGTTTTCCCGGGATTCGATTCGTATTGCTGCAGTAAGGGCGGACTGCGTATGTTGATGCGAAATCTTGCGGTGGAACTGGGGCCGCTGGGCATTACGGTGAACAATGTTGCGCCGGGGGCGATTGTGACGCCGATTAATAAATCGCTGCTGGAGGATAAGCCGAAACTGGATGCGCTGCTGAAGAATATTCCGCTGGGGCGGATGGGCACGCCAGAAGATGTGGCGGGCGTCGTGGCTTTTCTGGCGTCAGATGATGCGGCTTATGTAACGGGCTCGACGTTTGTGGTGGACGGCGGGCTGATGCGCAATTATCGAGAACAATAAAGCGAGATATGGCTGCGAGGATTGAAGACTACGCGTTGATTGGCGATTGCCAGACCGCCGCGCTGGTGGACAGGAGGGGTTCGATTGACTGGCTTTGCTGGCCGACGTTTTCCACTGAGGCATGCTTTGCGAAGCTACTGGGTACGGCGGAGAACGGCTATTGGCGAATTGCACCGTGCGACGGCGAATGGAAGACGACGAGGAAATATCGCGAGCACACGCTGATTGTGGAGACCGTGTTTGAATGCGCGGAGGGCGCGGTGCGTCTCACGGACTTCATGCCGGTGCGGAATGCGCACTCCAACGTGATGAGAGTTGTGGAAGGTTTGCGCGGAACGGCGAAGATGGGCATGGAACTGTGTCTCCGGTTCGACTATGGACGGACGGTACCGTGGGTGACAGCGTTGGAAAACGGAGTTCGCGCCGTGGCGGGGCCGAACCTGGCGATTCTGCGCGCGTCGGTGGAGACGCGGGGCGAGAATCTGAAAACACTGGCGGAGTTCAAGGTTGCGGCCGGGGAACGTGTCTGGTTCTCGCTGGCGTACGGGCTCTCGTACGAGGACGATCCAGGCGGCAAGGATGTGGATGATGCCTTGCAGGAAACGGAGAACTTCTGGCACGAGTGGACAGAAGCTCTGCAATATGAAGGGCAATATCGCGAGATTGTGGAGCGATCGCTGATTACGCTAAAAGCGATGACGTATATGCCGACAGGGGGAGTGGTGGCGGCAGTGACGACGTCGCTGCCCGAGTGCATTGGCGGGGTACGGAATTGGGACTATCGCTACTGCTGGCTGCGAGACACGACGTTTACGCTGCTGGCGCTTTCGAATGCCGGCTACATCGAGGAAGCGGAGGCGTGGCAGGATTGGCTACTGCGGGCGCTGGCCGGAAGTCCCGACCAGGTGCAGATTATGTACGGTCTGCGCGGGGAACGGCAATTGATGGAGTGGGAAGTGGATTGGCTTCCTGGATACGAGAATTCAAAACCGGTGAGGATCGGCAATGCGGCCTCGATGCAGGTCCAACTGGATATCTACGGAGAGGTGATGGATTGCTTCTTCCACGCCCAGCACCAGATCGGAAGGCATACCGAAGAGGACTTCAGGGTATTGGTCCTGCTGCTGAAACATCTGGAAACGATCTGGCAGGATCCAGATGAGGGGATATGGGAGACGCGCGGAGGCCCGCAGCAGTTTACATATTCGAAACTGATGGCGTGGGTGGCGTTTGATCGCGCCGTGCTGCTGGCAGAGCAGATGAAGTATAAGGCGCCGATTGAGGAGTGGAAAGCGATACGGGACGCGATTCATGCGCAGATATGCGAGAGAGGGTTCAACGTCGAGAGGGATTGCTTTGTGCAGGCGTACGGGTCGAATGAACTGGACGCAGCGCTGCTGCAGATGCCGCTGGTGGGTTTTCTGCCGGGATCGGATCGGCGGGTGCAGAACACCGTGGAGGCGATCAGGCGCGAACTGATGCGCGACGGGCTGGTGCTTCGCTATGACACGTCGAAGGTGAACGATGGTCTTCCATCGGGCGAGGGTGTGTTTCTGGCGTGCAGCTTCTGGATGGTAAGCAGCCTGAAAGCGGTTGGGCGCGAGCCGGAGGCCAGGAAGCTGTTTGAGGATCTACTGAAGCTGACAAATGACCTTGGGCTGCTTTCCGAGGAGTACGACACGAAAGGGAAGAGACTGGTTGGGAACTTTCCGCAGGCTTTCTCGCATATCGCACTGTTGAATGCGGCCTTCGATCTTGAAGATGGTGAAGGTGTACGCGAGCGTACGCGCCGGCAGGGTCAGCGTTGAGAATCGCAGTGCGCCCAGCCTCGGAGAAGTGGACGGCGTTTGCAGCTTCGTTCCTTGACGCCGCGCCCAATCCTACTGCAGCGAAGGGGGGATCATCTCACGCGCTTCGCTGGTTGATGCATCTTGGCGCCCTCGGGATATTCGCGCTCGCTGTGGTTGATTCGTCGGTGATCCCGATACCGCTGCCGGGAAGTACAGACCTGGTGCTGCTACTGATGACGGCGTTCCGGTCGCAATCGATTGGCTCGCCGATCCTGTTTGGTTCCTGCGCATTTGTGGGGTCGGTGATTGGCGGTTACACCACTTGGGCTGCGGGGAAAAAGGGTGGCGAGGCCGCGCTCGATCGATTGGGCAAGGGGCGCTTTGTGCGTCGCGTACAGGGCTGGGTGAAGCGGAACGGACTGCTCTCGGTTGCGCTAGCCTCTCTACTGCCTCCGCCTGTGCCGCTGATGCCGTTTCTGCTTGCGGCGGGAGCGCTGGGACTTTCGCGCGGACGTTTTTTGATTTCGTATTGCGCGGCGCGCGCGGTGCGCTATGGCCTGGTGGCCTGGGTGGGTTACAAGTATGGGCGGGTGGTGATCAATTTCTGGCAGAAGGATCTGAAGGGTTGGAGCACGCCGATTCTTATCGGATATATTTCATTGCTGGTGGTGGGGGCGTTGTATGGGGTGTGGAAGTATCGGCGGGGAAGTCGGAAGGGGAAGTAGCTGGAAGACGGAATGCCGGGTTGGACCGGCATTCCATGTCTTTGTTGTCTCGCGGAATGCTGTTCAGATTTGAGCCAATCGGAAGTTGGGACAAGGCCGGTGGACTTCGTGTTGCTTTCGCGGCGTGACGAGGAAGTGCAACTGCAGGTTCCTCCACTCCCGGTGGTCGGTCGGAATGACAGCACTAACAGTGCCACGTCGGTTGGAATGACAGCACTGACAGTGCCACATCGGTCGGAATGACAGCGCTGGCAGGCTATCCCCGTGCGTGTCTGACCATGGGTGCGGTGGGCTGCTTGCTGGCGAGATATGTGTCGACCGCTGCGGCGGCTTTGCGGCCTTCGGCAATGGCCCAGACTACTAGCGATTGACCACGGCGCATGTCGCCGGCGGCGAAGATGCCGTCGACGGAGGACATGTATTCGGCGTTGGTGGCGATATTGCCGCGCTGGTCGAGAGCGATGCCAAGTTGCTCGATCATGCCGCCTTTGACGGGACCAAGAAAGCCCATGGCAAGAAGAACGAGGTCGACGTCGAGAGTGAACTCGGAGCCGGCGATGGGTTCGAACTTGGGTGGCGGACCGACGCGGAGCGCATGAACCTGCTTTACGTTGCCGTTTTCGTCGCCGGTGAATCGGACGCTGTTGATGGCCCAGTCGCGGATGCCGCCTTCTTCGTGGGCGCCTTCGGTGCGCAGTTGCAGGGGCCAGAGCGGCCAGGGCGTTGATGCTGCGCGGGTCTCCGGCGGCTTGGGCATGATCTCAATCTGGTGCACGCTCTTTGCGCCCTGACGATGGGTGGTGCCGAGGCAGTCTGCGCCGGTGTCGCCGCCGCCAATGATGAGTACTCGTTTGCCCGCGGCGGTGATGGCGATTTTCGGATCGACGGTGTCGCCTTCGTTGCGACGATTTTGCTGGGGCAGGAACTCCATGGCGAAGTGTATGCCCTTGAGTTCGCGGCCGGGAATCTTGAGGTCGCGTGGATGTTCTGCGCCGCCGGCGAGCAGGATGGCGTCGTAGTGTCCCGTGAGAGATTCGATGGGGACGTTGCCGCCCACATGCGCGTTGGTGAGGAAGGTGACGCCTTCGGCGCGCATCTGCTGGAGACGGCGATCGAGGACGTGCTTTTCAAGCTTGAAGTTGGGAATGCCGTAGCGAAGCAGGCCGCCGATGCGGTCGTTCTTTTCGTAGACGGAGACGGAATGTCCGGCGCGACGGAGTTGCTGCGCCGCGGCGAGGCCGGCGGGGCCGCTGCCGACGACAGCTACGCGCTTGCCGGTGTTGTGCTCGGGCGGCTCGGGATGGATCCAGCCCTCATCCCACGCGCGCTCGACGATGCTCTTCTCGATGAGCTTGATGGACACCGGCGGCTGATCGATTCCCAGCACGCACGCGGCTTCGCAGGGCGCAGGACAGATCCGTCCGGTGAACTCGGGGAAATTGTTGGTGGCGTGGAGACGCCGGATGGCATTTTGCCAGCGGCCATTGTAGGCGAGGTCGTTCCAGTCGGGGATGAGGTTGTTGACGGGGCAGCCGGTGTGGCAGAAGGGAACGCCGCAATCCATGCAGCGGGCGCTTTGCTCTTTTTGTTTCTCCTCCGGGAACGGTTGGTAGATTTCGAACCAGTCCTGCACGCGTTCTTCTACGCTGCGGCGGACGGCTTGTTCGCGTTCGATTTCGAGAAACCCAGTGACCTTACCCATGCTGCACCTCGGCGGCTGCGGCCTCGACCTGAGGCGCTACATTAGTTGGCGGACAGTAGATGGTGTCGACGCGTTCGACGCCGAGCACGCGCTTGTACTCATGCGGGAAGACCTTGATGAATTTGGACTGAGCTTCGGCCCAGTGCTCGAGGATCCACGCGGCACGCGGGCTGCCGGTGTAGTCGCGATGGCGCTCGAGAAGGGCGCGGACCTCGGCGATGTCGGCTTCGGTTTCGAGTGCCTCCAGATCGACACTGGATTTATTGCAGCGGCGCGTGGAGAAGTCGCCCTGGTCATCGAAGACAAAGGCGCGACCACCGCTCATTCCGGCGGCGAAGTTGCGGCCGGTCAGACCGAGTACGACGACGGTGCCGTTGGTCATGTATTCGCAGCCGTGGTCGCCGACGCCTTCAACGACGGCGGTTGCACCGGAGTTGCGCACGGCGAAGCGCTCGCCGGCGATGCCGTTGAGGAAGACTTCGCCGCTGGTGGCGCCGTAGAGCACGACGTTGCCGACGAGGATGCTTTCTTCGGGAAGGAAGAAGGATGTCTTGGGCGGGTAGGCGATGATGCGGCCGCCGGAGAGACCTTTGCCGAGGTAGTCGTTGCTGTCGCCTTCGAGTTCGAGGGTGACGCCGTTGGGAACGAATGCGCCGAAGCTTTGGCCAGCGGAGCCTTCGAATTTGAAGTGGATGGTGTTGTCGGGCAATCCAGCAGAACCGTAGCGGCGGGCGATTTCGCCGCCCAGCATGCCGCCGACGGTGCGGTGGACATTGCGGATGGCGAAGTTGCCGGTGACGGGAGTTTTTGTTTCGAGTGCCGGTGCGGCCTTACTAATTAGCGCGTGATCGAGGGCCTGATCGAGGCCGTGATCCTGGGGCTGCACTTTGCGGCGCGCGACGCGTGAGGGAACGCTGGGCGCGTAGAGGATCGAGGAGAGGTCGATGCCCTTGGCTTTCCAATGAGCGTCGGCGAGGGAGGCCTCGATTTTGTCGACGCGGCCAATCATCTCGTCCATGGTGCGGAAGCCGAGTTTGGCCATGTGCTCGCGGATTTGTTCGGCGATGAAGAAGAAGAAATTGACGACGTGCTCGGGCTGGCCGGTGAAGCGGGCGCGGAGAACGGGGTCCTGCGTTGCGATGCCGACGGAGCAGGTGTTGAGGTGGCACTTGCGCATCATGATGCAGCCCATGGCGATGAGCGGCGTGGTGGCGAAGCCGAATTCTTCGGCGCCGAGAAGGGCGGCGATGACGACGTCGCGGCCGGTCTGGAGCTTGCCGTCGGTCTGGACCTTGATGCGTCCGCGAAGATCGTTGAGGAGCAGGACCTGCTGAGTTTCGGCGAGGCCGAGTTCCCACGGGAGGCCAGCGTGTTTGATGGAACTGAGCGGGGATGCGCCGGTTCCGCCGTTGTCGCCGGAGATGAGGACGACATCGGCGTGGGCTTTGGATACGCCAGCAGCGACGGTGCCTACGCCGACTTCAGAGACGAGTTTGACGGCGATGCGGGCTTTGGGATTGACGTTCTTCAAGTCGTAGATCAACTGTGCGAGATCTTCGATGGAGTAGATGTCGTGATGCGGCGGCGGCGAGATGAGGCCGACGCCGGGAATGGAGTGGCGTGTTCTGGCGATGACGTCGTCGACCTTGTGGCCAGGGAGTTGTCCACCCTCGCCGGGCTTTGCGCCCTGGGCCATCTTGATCTGCAACTCGTCAGCGTTGACGAGGTAGTTGGTGGTGACGCCGAAGCGGCCGCTGGCAACCTGCTTGACGGCACTGCGGCGGGAGTCGCCATTTGCATCGGGCGTGAAGCGCGCTTCGTCTTCGCCGCCTTCGCCGGTGTTGGACATGCCGCCGAGTCGGTTCATGGCGATGGCGAGGGTTTCGTGGGCTTCCGCGCTGATGGAGCCGAAGCTCATGGCGCCGGTGGTGAAGCGCTTGACGATTTCCTTGGCGGGTTCGACTTCTTCGATGGGGATCGGAGTGTCGGCGTACTTGAGCTTGAGCAGGCCGCGCAGGGTGCAGAGGTTGCGTGTTCTGCTGATCGAGGAGGTCGGTGTACTCCTGGAAGGTGGTGGGGTTGTTGGCGCGAACGGCGTGCTGCAGTTTGCTGATGGTGGCCGGATTGAGCAGGTGGTACTCGCCGCCTTCGCGATATTGATAGTGCCCGCCGACGACCAATTCGGTTTCAGAATCAGTGAGGGGCTGGAAGGCGTAGGCGTGCTTCATCTGCGCTTCGCTGGCGAGCACGTCGAGACCGATACCTTCAATACGCGACGCGGTACGAGGAAAGTAGGTCTGGATTAGGTCGTCGTTGAGGCCGATGGCTTCGAATACCTGCGCGCCACGATAGCTTTGCAGGGTGCTGATGCCCATCTTGGAGAAGGTCTTCAGCAAGCCTTTGTTGATGGCCTTGATGAAGCTTTTTTCGGCGTGGGCGGCGGAGACGTTGTGGGGCAGAAGGCCGCGGCGTTTGAGGTCGTGCAGCGTTTCGATGGCGAGATAGGGGTTGATGGCGCTGGCGCCGTATCCGATGAGCAGAGCAAAGTGCATCACCTCGCGAGGCTCGCCGCTCTCGATGATGAGGGCGACCTGGGTGCGGGTCTTCTCTTTGACGAGGCGATTGTGAACAGCGGCCATGGCTAGAAGGCTGGGAATGGGCGCGTAGGTGGGGTCGACGCCGCGATCGGAGATGATGAGCAGCGTGTATCCCGAGGCGACGGCGTGCGCAGCGCGTGCGCTCAATTCTTCGAGCGAATGACGAAGGCCGGGCTTCGCCATCTACGGCGCGGAAGAGAGCGGGAAGCGTTGTGGCGAGCAGATCGCCGGAGGAGACGCGACGCAGCTTTTCCAGGTCGCGATTCGAGAGGATGGGATGCGGCAGCTTCAGGGTGTGGCAGTTCTCGGGAGTCTCATCGAGAATGTTGCGCTCGGTTCCGATGTAGCTGATGAGCGACATGACGAGTTCTTCGCGAATGGGATCGATGGGCGGGTTGGTGACCTGGGCGAAGAGCTGCTTGAAGTAGTTGAAGAGCGGCTGCGGTCGGTCGGACAGGCAGGCTAGCGGTGTGTCGGTGCCCATGGAGCCGACGGGCTCTTCGCCGCGTGCACCCATGGGAGCGAGCAGGAGGCGAAGGTCTTCTTCGCTGTAGCCGTAGGCGCGCTGGCGGCGGAGCAGTGTTTCGGGATTGGAGGCGATGACGCGGGCGGGCTCGGGCAGGGAATCGAGCAGGACCTGCTGCTCTTTTAACCAGTCAGCATAGGGCTGGCGCGCGGCGAGGCTCTTTTTGATTTCGGCGTCGGAGATGATGCGCTTCTGCACGGTGTCGACGAGGAACATGCGACCGGGCTGCAGGCGGCCTTTCTTGCGGATGTCTTCGGCGGGAACGTCGAGGACGCCGGCTTCAGAGGCGAGGACGACGAGATCGTCTTTGGTGACGAAATAGCGGCCGGGGCGGAGGCCGTTGCGGTCGAGCGTGGCGCCGACGATGCGACCGTCAGTGAAGGCGATTGCGGCGGGACCGTCCCAGGGCTCCATCAGAGAGGCGTGGTACTCGTAGAACGCGCGCTTGTCTTCGTCCATGTCGGGATTGCCGGCCCACGCTTCGGGGATGAGCATAGCCATGACGTGGGGAAGCGATCGGCCAGATTGGAAGAGGAATTCGACGGCGTTGTCGAGCGAGGCGGAGTCGCTGCCCTCGGGCATGATGACGGGGTAGAGTTCCTTGATCTTTTCGCCGTGGAGCGGGCTGTCGAGGATCGACTGGCGTGCGGTCATCCAGCTGACGTTGCCGCGAATGGTGTTGATTTCCCCGTTGTGCGCGACGTAGCGATAGGGGTGCGCGAGCTTCCAGCTGGGGAAAGTGTTGGTGGAGAAGCGCTGGTGAACGAGGCAGAGGGCGCTGGTGACGAGGGGATTGGCGAGTTCGAAGTAGAACTTCTCAATCTGCGGAGCCAGCATGAGGCCCTTGTAGATGATGGTGCGGCAGGAGAAGGAGGGGACGTAGAAGTCGTCCTTGCCCTCGATGTCGGACAGAGCCATTTCGTTTTCGGTGCGGCGGCGCACGAGGTAGAGCAGGCGCTCGAACGTGTCCTCATCCATGCCATTGGGACGGCCTACGAAGAATTGTTCGATATACGGTTGCGAGGCACGGGCTTCGCGTCCGATTGCATCGCCGTTGACGGGTGTGTCGCGCCAGCCGAGGACTTTGAGGCCTTCAGCGGCCGCAATGCGCTCGAAGACGCCTTCGCACTGGAGGCGGCTGTGCTTGTCGACGGGAAGAAAGACCATGGCGACGCCATAGGCGCCGAGGCTGGGCAGCTGGATGCCGAGTTCGCCGCACTCGCGCGCGAAAAAGACATGGGGGATCTGGATGAGAATGCCTGCGCCGTCGCCAGTCTCGGGATCGCAGCCTGCTGCTCCGCGATGGGTGAGGTTGATGAGGACCTCGAGGCCCTTGCGGATAATGTCGTGGCTTTTTTCGCCTTTGATGCTGGCCACGAGGCCCATGCCGCAGGCATCATGTTCATTGCGCGGATGGTAGAGACCCTGGGCTGCCGGAAGGCGATGATGATAATCCGATGTCTGCATTGGTACCTTCTCTTAAGGAATAAGGTCGTTTTGCAAATTCAGTTGTGGTGAACGGCAAAGACACAATCGGCGAGGCGTTTTCCAAGGGAATTCGCCGGACTTACTTCCGAGCGGACCCGTCGTGGCAGGCCCAGGCACACGGGGATAGTGCTGAACTTTTTATGATAGCTGAAAAATCGTCATGCTGATCCCGAATTGCAAGATCAGTGAATTGTGGGCGTATTTTCCACACCGCCGTGCACGCATTCGGCGTGGACCCTTCGTGATTTGATCACAATTTGCAAATAAGCAATTCCCGCTCATAGATCATTTCGGGTGGCAGATGATCGTGGAGTTCAATGAAGAGTTCTTCATGAGCGATGACTTCCTTGCGCCAGGCCGCGCGATCGACAGTCATAAGAGCATCGAAGGATTCCCGTGAAAAGTCGAGGCCGGTCCAGTCGATGTCTTCGTAGCGCGGAACCCATCCTATCGAAGTTTCGCGACCACGACCGTGGCCCTGCACGCGTTCCACGATCCAGCGGAGCACGCGCATGTTCTCGCTGAACCCGGGCCAGAGGAATTTGCCGTCGTCGTCTTTCCGGAACCAGTTGACGTTGAAAATGCGGGGAGTGACGTCGAGGCCGCGCTGCATCTTGATCCAGTGACGGAAGTAGTCGCCCATGTGGTAGCCGCAGAAGGGCAGCATGGCCATGGGATCGCGACGAACCTTGCCGACTGTGCCGGCTGCAGCGGCTGTGGTCTCGGAGCCCATGGTGGCGCCGAGGTAGACGCCGCTGGACCAGTTGAATGCCTGATAGACGAGTGGGAGAGTGTGGGAGCGACGGCCACCGAAGATGATGGCGCTGATGGGAACGCCTTCGGGAGACTCCCAATCGGGATCCATGGTGGGGCATTGCGAGGCGGGAGCGGTGAAGCGTCCGTTGGGGTGCGCAGCGGTGGTGCCAGTTTTTTTGCCGATAGCGGGTGTCCAGTGCTGGCCTCGCCAGTCGAGACATTCAGCTGGCGGCTTTTCGGTCATGCCTTCCCACCAGACACCGCCCTCGGGAGTGAGAGCGACGTTGGTAAAGATTGTGTTGCGCGAAAGAGCTGCCATGGCCGAAGGGTTTGTTTTCACGCTCGTTCCGGGGGCGACTCCAAAGAACCCGTATTCAGGATTGATGGCTCGTAAGCGGCCACGGGTATCGGGTCTGATCCACGCGATGTCGTCGCCGACGGTCCAAACTTTCCAGCCGTGCATGGACTTGGGCGGAATGAGCATGGCGAAATTGGTTTTGCCGCAGGCGGACGGAAAGGCGGCGGCGACGTAGGTCTTCTCGCCCTCGGGATTTTCGACGCCGAGGATGAGCATATGTTCGGCCATCCAGCCTTCGTCGCGGGCGATGTTGGAGGCGATGCGAAGGGCAAAACACTTTTTACTGAGCAGGGCATTGCCGCCGTATCCGGAGCCATAGGACCAGATCTCGCGTGTCTCAGGAAAATGGACGATGTATTTGGTGTCGTTGCAGGGCCAGGGCACGTCCTGCTGGCCGGGTTTGAGCGGCACGCCAACGGTGTGCATGCAGGGGACGACGCGCTTCTCGTCCTTGTCGATCTCGGCGAAGACGGGCGCGCCGATGCGAGCCATGATGCGCATGTTGACGACGACGTAGGGTGAGTCAGTGATCTCCACGCCGATGCCGGACATCGGCGATCCGACCGGACCCATGCTGAAGGGAAGCACGTACATGGTGCGGCCCTGCATGCAGCCTTTGAAGAGCTGCTTGAGCCGGCGGCGCATGACGTAGGGATCTTCCCAGTTATTGGTGGGGCCGGCGGCGTCGCGAGAGAGCGAACAGATGAAGGTGCGATCCTCGACGCGTGCCACATCGTTCGGCGCAGAGCGGGCATAGTAGCAGCCGGGCCACTTCTTCTGATCGAGGCGCGTGAAGGTTCCGGAATCAATGAGGCGGTCGCAGAGAAAGTCGTATTCCGCCTGGGAGCCATCGACCCAATGGATGGCGTCGGGGCGGCAGAGCTCGGCCATTTTCTCGACCCATCGAATGAGGTGTTTGTTGGTTGTTGGAGGGGTCTGGGTGGCGGCTGGCTCGTTGTTGAGAACGGATTGTTTCATGTTTTCTAAGGTTCTCCTGCGCTGCCTGTCTCTTACAGGCTACAGAAACTGTTGTTGCAGTGAAAGCGGAAGAAATTCCAACGTGAATTGGATGCAACAGTCTATCGCAGCGCACATCCAGGAATTTGTGATCTAGAACTCATGGTGCCGGTCAATGACATCGGCGATCGTGTTAGGCCCCGGATTGGCGGCCTCTGCCTGATCGCGAACCTTGGCTACGGCAAGCCAGTTGTCCTTGTGGGGATGATCGGTCATCCACGGTGGCAGCGGCATGCAGAGATGCTCGCTGAGCGAGGCAGAATAGCCCTCATACAAAGCGCGGAGATCGCGGAGACGCTCGAAGGACTCTCCATCGCGGCAAACGCTGACGCCACTCTGGCAAAGCAATCGATAAAGCTGTTCGTAGCGCTCCCGCGGCAGTCTATCTGGAAGATCCTGTTTAGGCTTCAGTGAAAAAACCTGGGCAAGATCGACCACGGCGTGGCGAGCTATAGCGAAGGTGAGTTGCGCCTGGCGGGCTTCGTGTCCTTGAACGCCCGCAATCAGCAGGGCCGATGTGTCGAGCATTGCTGTTAGTGCGCTGATCCAGCTTTGATTCGTGTGTTGCGAGCGGAAGTAGCAAAGCAATGGGTAGGAAATGTGGCTCTCCAGCAGCTCGGCGGACCAGCGTTCCCACTCGGAGAGAAGCGTGGCGAGGATGTCTTCTGCTCCATCGAAGGAATGGCGGCGCATGAGTTCGGCAGCCGTCGGCGGCGAGCCGGCGCGGGCATCCAAAAGCGAGATGTTAACCTCGCGGCGCGAGAACGCCCCATAGAGGACGGGAAAGTAGCCCATGACGATGGCGAGAAATCCGAAGCCTGTGCCAGCTTCGCAGGTGGAGAGGACGCGCGCGATCCACGAGTGAGGAGTAACGTCGCCGAGCCCGAGAGTGAAGAAGTTGGTGCCGCTGACGTAGAGATCGGTCAGGTATCCGATCGGATGTGACCCGTCAATGAATGGGCTGCCGAGCGCGTAGTAGATGAGGGAAAATCCGAAGACCATGCCGCAGGCCCATATGACGAGAAGAAAAATAAGCGATAGAGGTCCGTAAAAGCTCAGGGCGGTTTCGCGCTTGCGGGGATGATGGATTCGGACAGCAACGAATCTCCATGGAGTCCAGGTAAAGATGTAGAAGATGCGAGTGAGCCGAAGACGTCCTGCTGCCCGGCGCGGCAGGATGACGGTCTGAAAGGCGTCCAGCAGGACGACCAGTAAGCAGAGAATGCCCACCAGCATTGTGACGGTTCGCATCGACCTCCTTCGGCGGCGCACCTTTCGGATAGGCAATTTGCGCGACCCGATTACCGTATCCTAGCTGAGTCAGGCGTCTGGAATGACAATGGCTGACCTTGGAAAACTTTTGCTTGGTCTCGGCCTGCTTCTGATTGTGATCGGAGCGGTCCTGGTGTTGGCCGCGCGCTTCGGATTGCCGCTAGGACGGCTTCCCGGCGACCTCTCCTATCGCGGGAAGAATGTGACGGTCTTCATCCCGCTTGGAACCTCGATCCTGATCAGCGTTTTGCTCTCCATCCTCCTTTATCTCGTTTCGCGATTCCGGCGTTAAGCCGACGAACCACCCACCACCTGAGATTGCACAATTTTGCCCGTTGCGGATGAGCCAGGATGGCCTGCTTATGCGCCGAGGAGGCCTGCGCAGATCTTTCTTGGGTCTGAATCCTCGCGGGTAAACGCTATCTACCAGAATTGCAAGCAGCATCCCCCTTCTAACATCGATCGGTGACAGCCATCACACACCCTATACACACTGGCTGGAGTAACGTTCTTGGCGGTCTACTGAAAC
This sequence comes from uncultured Acidobacteriaceae bacterium, assembly GCA_963838295.1. Lineage (GTDB taxonomy): Bacteria > Acidobacteriota > Terriglobia > Terriglobales > Acidobacteriaceae > Telmatobacter. Next base: position 711,168 of record CAWIQS010000010.1, on the reverse strand, counting down.
GATTTACACGGGGTTATCTCGCTATTTGTGAGGACTGTCGCAGCGGAGAGTGAGTTATTCCGTTTGCCTTTTTTCTCGCAGGTGTTGATTACCGCCGTTTTCGTGCGCGGGTAGCCGATAGAGGGCGCGAGCCTGAAGGAATGGGCCGAAGCCTGAGTCTCAAAACTAAGGCCTTGTGGCCTTGAGGAAAGTGCAAGTCATTAGAGGATTTTTAAAAATCGGCAAACAGCCGAGCTTTCCCGACAAGGGAAAGCAGATTGCACGTTCCCAGGCTGCATTCACCAAACAGTATCACTTCGGAATAGGAGAGTCAGATGGTAGTGAAATTTAACCCAAAGAGCTACAGGTTCCTTCTGTTGCCGTTGCTGTTTGTGTTGACTTGCGCGGGAGCATTTGCGCAGGCAAACTCAAACATCACCGGCATCGTCTCGGACCAGACGGGAGCTGTCGTCGCGGGAGCGAAGATTGTTCTCACTGATCCAGCGACAGGAGCAGCAAAAGTCACAGAGAGCGGCGAAACCGGACTGTATTCATTTGCCGGTTTGAATGCTGCAAATTACAACATGATCGTTACGGCGAAGGGATTTCAGACATTTGCTCAGAATGGAATCGTCGTCAACGTATCCGCCACATTCCGTGTTGATCCCAAGCTGACGGTAGGTTCGGAGTCGACGACGGTGACCGTGAGTGCAGATGCATTGACCGTGCAGAGCGACTCAAACGTGGTGAGCACGCTGATCAATGAGCAGCAGATCACCGAACTCGCGACCAACGGCCGCAATATTGTGGCGCTCGCTACGCTCGGTCTCGGCGTTAGCGGCAATCTGCCTGATTCGAACACGCCGACTTCGGTAGGTTCGAGCTTTGCCATCAGTTTTAACGGTCTGAACCAGGCGCACAACCTCTGGCTGATCGACGGCGGCGAAGCTTATGATCGCGGTTCCGGCGGCAAATCGTCCATGATGCCTTCGCAAGATGCGTTGGGCGAGTTCCAAGTCATGGCCAGTAACTATCCCCCTGACTACGGTATCTCTTCGGGCGGCACGATCTCGATGTCGATCAAGAGAGGTACACAGGGATTCCACGGAGAGTTGTGGGAGTTTGATCGCAACGACGCACTTCAGGCGCATAACTACTTTGACAAGCCCGGTGCCACCAAGCCAGAGCTCCGTTTGAACATCTATGGCGGCAATATTGGCGGTCCGGTCTACATTCCGCACGTTTACAACGAGAACAAGCAACGGACATTCTTCTTCTACAACGAAGAGTGGCGCAAAATCGTCCAGGGCAGCGCTCCGGCGGGCATCCACACAATTCCGGCCGCCGACTTTATCACTGCACCGCAGGATCTGACGTTTGTTCTTCCGGCGTACGCTCCCGGTGCTCAGAAGAGCGTCTATGTACCGGTGGTCGATCCTACGACACCGTTGGGAAAGGCGATCTCCAGTCACGCCAACTTGGTTCCGGGACAGCCGTTTCCGAATAACCTAATTCCGCACGACCTGTTTGTAGATGCGGCAGCCTTTCAGCTGATGTCCGTCGGGGCGATCCCCAAGGCAAACACCGCTGGCGACCTTACCTCTGTATCGAGCAAACAGCCGACCAACGTGCGGGAAGACCTCTTCCGCATCGACCACAACATCAATGACAAGTGGCAGCTGCTCGGCCACTACATTGGCGATTCCGTAGGACAGACGTATGCCACTTCGATTTGGAGCGGCGACAACTATCCGACCGTCGGATCGAACTTCAGCAATCCATCGTGGAGTTCAGTGATCAAGCTGACCGGTTCGTTAACGCCGAATGTGCTGCTTGAGGCCGCGTTTAACTTTGACGGGAACAAGATCAGCATTCAGCCTTCTGGGCCGGCCTTCAAGAAGCCTTCCGGTTGGACGGGGCAGTCTTTCTTTGCGCAGTCTGCCGACGCACTGAATCGTTTGCCCAGCGTGAATCTCGGCTCGTATGGAACAGCATTCGACCCGTGGTCACAGCCCTGGAAAAATGCAGCGTTTGATTACGCGGAAGTGTTCGGCCTGTCGGTTACACACGGGAAACACGCGATGAAGTTCGGCGGCGGCTATAACCGCTACATCAAGAACCAGCAGCTGTTCGGCAATACGAACGGCTACTTCAACTTCAGCGACGGCGGAGACAAGACGACCGGTGCTCCGACAACCGCTAACCTGACAGGCGATTCGTATCTGGACTTCCTGCTCGGACTGAGCACCAACTACTCTCAGTTGCAGAATCAGGATATTCGTCACTATGTAAACCAGACGGTTTCTGCGTATGCCGAAGACAACTGGCATCTCTCGAATCGCCTGAGTTTGCAGTACGGCATCCGCTATGACGCGCTGCCGCACGCTTGGGAGCGGAACAATCGGCTGGCGAGCTTTGACCCTGCGCAGTATCAGGCAGGTCTCGCTCCGACGATCGATATGACCACGGGCGCTTTCTGCACGGCCGTCTCGGCAAATTGTCCGAACGTCAGCGCAGGATTGCAGACCTTCGAGGGTGCGCAGTTCTACCTGAATGGCGTAACGATTGCCGGACAGGGCGGCACGCCTCGCGGCATGACGAAGAACTTCTACAAGACGTACATGCCCCGCGTCGGATTCTCGTATGACCTCACCGGAAGTGGCAAAACCGTGCTTCGTGGCGGCTTTGGCACGTTCTTTGAGCGCATGCAGGGTAACGACGTGTACAACATTGCGACGGCGGCACCGTTCTCGAATACGCCTAGCTTGAACAATGTGACATTTGGCAACCCGTTCCTGAGCTGGCAGACAGGTGCTACTTTGTCTTCGGCCCAACTGCCTGTCGTGCCACAAGGCCCGACATCGATCGCTCCACGTTATGCCGCTCCGGGTGTTGCTCAGTACAGCCTGGGCGTGCAGCGTGAGATCGTTCCATCTCTCATCCTGATGTCGCAGTATGTCGGCAATGTGGCGTGGCATCAGAATGTCGAATTGCCGATCAACACGTTCCCGCTGAGCACATCGATGTCAGCGCGTGCGCTGGCTGGTGCAGGCAAACTCACAAGCGCGCAAACGACGTTGGCCCGGACGTTCCCTGGCTTCAATCAGATTACAGAGGAAACGAATATTGCTACCGGCACCTACAACAGCTTCCAGACAGGACTTCGGCAGCAGAGCCGTCACGGCCTGAGCTTCGAAGTCGATTACACATGGGCACATGAGATCGACTCACAGCTGGGAAGCGCCGATCTCACCGGTGTAAGTAATCCATTCAACCTCAGGTATGACAAGGGCTCGGGCAACCTCGACCGGCGTCAGATCTTGAACATGAATTACGTGTATCAGATTCCGCTGTTTGCACACTCGAATGGTTTGACGCACAGCATTCTTGGTGGCTGGGAAATCTCCGGAACGGTGATTTCACAAACTGGTTTGCCTTGGGCTGGCTCGAACGCGCCAGGCAATGGCGGATCTGACACCGTGGGTCTCGGCGGCAACTACACCAACCGTCCCAACTTCAGCGGCAAGGTCGCTTATCCGAAGACGAGAGACTCCAATGGTGTTTACCAGTGGGTCTCCCCAACCGGGTTCTCGCAGCCGACGGCAGCTTGGAACGGTGGTCCGAACCTGGGCTTCGGCAACGCGGGCAGGGACATTGTTGTAGGGCCCGGCCGCACCAACTTCGGCACCAATGTGTACAAGTCGTTTGCGTTTACTGAGCGCACACGCTTTGAGTTCCGCGCCGAGTCATTCAATACTTTCAACCACACCCAATTCAACGGGTTCCACAATAACGTCAGCGGCGGTGACTTCGGCGAAGTCAGCGGCGTTCAGGATCCGAGAACGTTCGAACTTGCAGGCAAACTGATCTTCTAGTTCGAATCTGAACCATTGGGCGCGGGGGCTCTTGCCACCGCGCCCTTTTTCTTTTGAGCCGAAGATCACGCACAATTGCGGTCGCCGAAGCAGCGTTCGGCAGGTTCTGAATGAGTGATGAAAGTGCTCTCCCTGACGAATCGCGTGCCGGAGATTACTCCGGATATGCTTCGCCAGGATGCACCACCCGGATGTAATGATCGGTGAACTGAGCATGACCACCGGGTAAATCCACCTTGGGCATATGACAGCTCGTGCAATTGGCCTTTCCAACAGGGCAGGACTTTATTCCGGGAGGCACCGACGCAGCTTTGGTCGAATCGTGGCAGGCGAGGCACTTCGCATCATAAGAGATTGCGTTGTGGTTTACCCCCTGATGCGGATTGTGGCACGCAAGGCAGCTGATGCGTGGGTCATTGCCGATAAAGCATTTGCTGTTTTCAAGGCGATAGGGTTGAAATCGCACGAAAGGGGGACCGTGCCATTTATTGCGCATCACGGTGTCCCAGGTGCGATGACACTGTCCACAAAAGTCGGATATCTGCTCGGCATCGAGATGCTTGAGTGATGGAGGGACGGTCTTGAAGTTCTCCTCCGCGGCATCGGCCATGTGTTGCTGGGAACCCGCATGGCATCGCTCGCAATCCAGGCCCGGAATGACCTTCGCCGGGACAAGTTTTTCGCCGGGTGTGACGCCGCTGCCGTGACAGTTGAAGCAGGTGCGCGTTTCCCAGATCGGAAGTGGGCGGCCCATCGCCTCGGTCAGGTTGTGAGGGGTGATTATCTGGTCGCCGGGCGTGATCGCGAGTCCATTGGCGCGGGGAAAGTAGCTCACGAGGCTTTCGAAGAAGTGACCGTCTTTCTCAAGCACCCACGTTTGCGAACGCTGCCCGAAGATCCACTGGATCGGAACGGTAAGCGTGCCGGTTCCATCAGAGACGGTGTATGTGCTTTGTCCATTCCTGGTCTGGACCGTGTACGTATAGCCACCAATTTGAGTGGTTAAATCCGGGTGCGCGTTCATCGCCGGGTCTGCGCCTTGCGGCTCCATGGCGTGCCGCATGGGTGCGGTTACGTAGGAAGTCGCGGCGCCGTTGTGGCACGTTGCGCAGGTGACCGGAGCACTCGATGGCTTGGCATGCTGTGCGGTAGCGGCAAACGGCGCAGACAATGCACAGAGCGAAGCCCCCGCGGCTGTAGCGCAGGTGATGACCGTCATCGATCGTGCGCTATTTTGCCAGATCACGGCAGACCTTTCGCTCGCGGGCGGCTTCTTCGCGGTTTCCGCTCTGCGAGTAAATCGAAACGAGGCCGAGGTGGGCTTCGAGGCTATTGGGATCGCGCTGGATGACCTGCCTCAGCAGTTCCTCGCCGCGCTTTGTGTCGCCGGTTTCGGCGAGGGACCTGCCAAGGGCGAGTTGGGCCATCTCCAAGTCGGGAGCGCTCGCATAAGCCCGCTGTGCCGGAGCGAGAGCTTCGGAGAAGCGCCCGGCGATAACAAGTGTCAAAGCGAGTAGTGCGTTGGCAGTTTCGTTGGTGGGGTTGACGGCCAGTTCGCTGTGGAACTGATCGATGGCGAGATCTTGATCGTGCGGAAAGAGCAGGAAACCGTAAAAGTAGTGGAGATTCGGAGAGGAAGGATAGCGAACAAAAAGCCGCGCGAAGAGATCGTCGGCCTGCTCATTGTCGCCGGAAAGAAAGATGTATCCAGCGTTGCCGGCGGCTTGATAAACGTCTCTCTCCTGCGCGGGAATGTCCTTTGGAAATGCGGCGACGCGCATTCCGGCGAGTCCAATGCCGATCTTCAAATCGGGTGCGTCTGCCTTGTGTTCAGCGAAGAAGCGGTACTGGTCGAGCGCTTCCTGGAATCGGCCGGTGTGGGACAGCAGCAGTGCCAGGTGGTAGCGGATGATCTGCTCGTTGCGCGGCTCGTTAAGGGCTCCGTGAGCGACAGCCTGCTCAAGGTCGCGGAGAGAGTCATCGTAGCCACCAGTTTCAAACTCGCAAAGACCGCGAAGCGCCATGGCCGGGACTGCAGTGGGCACGAGTTGCAGGAGGTGGCTGAAGGCGTCGATGGCGCCGGGGTACTGATTGGCGCTGTATTGCAGAATGCCGAGATACCACCATCCCTCCTGCCAGTCGGGCTTGAGCTGCTCGGCCTGGGAGTAGAGCTGGATGGCGAGAGGCAGGTTCTGCTGGTCGCGAGCTGTGGCGGCACGGGCCGCGAGATCGTCGAATCGAGCGGGCGATCGCGGAGGACCGGGTGCTTGCTGCGTGTCGGAAATCGCACCCGCAACCCGGAGCGTGGGAATCAGGACGAGGAACAAGAGGCCGCGAGCGGCCGCGCTGGGGAAGAGGGAGATTGCCACGTTCTGCCTGGAATGTCGTGCAAAGTCTGTGATGTACGACGAATGAGGCACAAAACATCGCCGGTCGAATTCCACAGAATTCACTGCCGACGCGAGGAGCATTGCACCACGAAGGACATGGTAGCAGGTGAGGAAGTTGGCGGTGCAGCGACTGAAGTGGAGGGATTTCCTTGGATATAAGGTTCTGCGTGCATAAATATCTGCAAATAATTGAAACATAATGCGGTAATGCGACACCACGTTCTAAATTTGGTTGTATGGATATGGGGCACAATTCTGGATGAGGGTGTGGCCTAAAGATGCAAAGGGCATAGGTCAAAGGATGTATTGGCTTTCGGCGAATTAGGCCTAGGCTACTGATAGAGCAAGTGTTTGCCTTCCGGCTTTGAGTGACGCTTCACGGCGTCACCTGCATTGTTTGAAGCACGGTTGTTGCTTGTAAGCCCGCTAATCGGCGGGCTTTCATTTTTGGGGAATTGCACCGCGAACGACGTTGGCATCACCAGCCCATCTGGCGCATTCGTTCAAGAATGAGCGCACTGTAATGATTCATGCGCTCGGGCCGCCGCTTGAGCGGAGCAGGCAGGATGGCGGCAAGGCGCGCGGACTGTTCGCGGCCAATATTGCGCGGCGCGGTTCCGTCGTAGGCGCGGCACGCCGCCTCTGCGCCGTATATCCCAGGCCCCCATTCGACCACGTTGAGGTAGAGCTCGAGAATGCGCCGCTTGCCGAGAACGAGTTCGGCCATCGGCACGAGTGTAAATTCCGCGCCCTTGCGGAAGATCGAGCGGCTGGTTCCGAGAAGAAGGTTCTTTACGAGTTGCTGCGTTATTGTAGACGCTCCACGCATGCGGCCACCTTCCATATCGTCTTCAGCGTCGATCTGGATCTGGTGCCAGTCGAATCCATGGTGCAGGTAAAAGCGCGCATCCTCGGCGGCGATGACGGCGTGCTGGAGATTAGGCGAGATCTGGTTGAGGGGAACGAACCTGTAGCGCTCGTGATAAGGCGTGTGGTGAATCCAGGCCTGTATGTGGCGCTCAATGTGCACGGCGGTTGTCGGTGGGTCGATCCACCGTGCGGCAACAAGGAGGAGAACGGCGAGCGACCAAAGCAGAGCGAAACCGAGTCCAAGCAGGAGAGCTAAGAAGCGAAGAAGACTGCTCCCTTTGAGAGCTTTGATTCGCAAGGCTGGTTGTACGGGCACGATCCAGAATACTAGCCGAGGCTAAGTTAGATCCCACGGCTACGCTGGGATGACGGAGCCCTGGGTATGTGCAGCTCAGGCAGGGAAGTAATTCATATTCTGGAGATCGGTGATGAGACCGGGTCCCGTGGGGGTCCATCCCAGCTTTGCTTGTGTTTGCGCGCTTGAGGCCCACAGGTCCATCGCCCCGAATGATCCCAGCCAGCCAAAATGCTCGTTCGCTTCCTCCGGGGCTTTGCTGGCGACCGGCACGTTCAGCCCCCGGCCAATGGCGGTGGCTATGTCGTTCAGTGGAACGCCCTCTTCAGCAATTGCGTGATACCGGTCGCCAGCAGATCCTTTCTCCAGGGCAAGCCGGTAAAGGCGGGCGGCGTCCAATCGGTGCACCGCGGCCCACCGGTTACTTCCGTCGCCGACATACGCCGACACGCCCTTCTCGCGGGCGACAGCGATCATGTATGTGATGAGCCCTTGCTTGACGACGTCGTGAACCTGCGGCAGCCGCATGACCGACGCGCGCACTCCCCGCTCCATCAATTCCACAGCAGTCGCCTCTGACGCGCGAGGATAGAAGGCGGAAACAGGAGGGGGCACATCGTTTTCGGTCGCGGCGCGACCCTGTGCCAACGCGGCAACGCCGGACGTCACGATCAACGGACGGCTGGAGCCTTCGAGCACGGTGCCGATTGTCTCGATCGCGCGTTTGTCAATCGCGCAGACCTTCTGGAATATCGAAAAGTCATGGACAAACGCAGTATGAATTACCGCGTCCGACGCCGCGGCTCCTGTGCGCAGGCTTCCCAGATCATCGAGATCACCTCGATGTGCCTGTGCGCCGGCAGCAGTCAATGCTTGCGCGCCCTCATTGCTGCGAACGAGGCCGAGCACCTGGTGGCCTGCTCCAATCAGCTCTGGGACCAGTGCCGAACCAATAAATCCTGTCGCTCCTGTAACGAAAACACGCATATTAATTCTCCTGTTCCTGAACGTGCGTTGTTAAAACGATTTCTACTCATTCAGCGAGACTGGAATCGCGGAATCTTGTTTGGATACCGCATTAAGCTCTGCAAGTGCCTCGGACGAAAGTTGCAGGGAAGCCGCCTGGAGATTCTCGCGAAGATGACTCAAAGAAGATGTTCCTGGAATCACCAGGATGTTGGGCGAGCGATGGAGAAGCCACGCAAGCGCGACCTGCATCGGCGTGGCCTGGAGACGCGCGGCTACATCGGACAAGGTCCCCGATTGCAGTGGGCTAAACCCGCCGAGTGGAAAGAACGGAACGTAGGCGATGCCGTCGCCGGCAAGATCCGTGATGAGCGCATCGTCGGCCCGATGCGCCAGGTTGTAATGGTTCTGAACGCAAACAATCGGGACAATGCGTCGCGCCTCCGCGACCTGCGCGGGCGTCACGTTACTCAGCCCGATATGACTGATTAAACCTTTTTGCTGAAGCTCGGCGAGTACCGTAAGCGGTGCCTCGATGGAACCCTCAGCCGGATGATGGACATTGAACATGCTGCGCAAATTGACCACTTCCAGCAGATCCACACCAAGATTGCGGAGATTGTCGTGAACCGACTGGGTCAGTTCTTCGCGCGAGAGAGCTGGAATCCACGACCCATCGTCTCCACGCAGGGCGCTGACCTTGGTCACGATTAGCAAATCGTCGGGGTAAGGGCAGAGCGCCTTTCGTATGATCTGGTTGGTGACGTGAGGACCATAGAAATCGGCGGTATCGATATGGTTCACCCCGCTCGCGACGGCTTCGCGCAATACGCTGATCGCTTCGTCCACATCGCGAGGAGGGCCCCACACGAGCTTGTCGCCATCCCTTCCTGCAAGTTGCATGGCTCCATAGCCCATGCGATTCACGGTGCGTGAACTACCGTGCAAGGTGAAGCGGCCGGTCGACGTTGCCCCATGTCCCATTTGATCCTCCTTGATTCCTTCGAATGGTTCTTGCCCGGCATTGACCAGTCGCCGCAACGAACATGAAACGGAGACCAGCTCCGAATAATAAGATAACCGGAGGACGTCTCCGGTTTCAGAATCTTTTGCATATAATTCAAAAGCATGCCCAATCCGCCTCAAGAAAGCCGCGCAGGGATGCGCAAAGGAATCGCGAGCGAATTTTGGAAGTCGCGAAAAAGGCATTTGCGCGCGCCGGCACCGACGTCAGTCTGGACGATATTGCCAGGCAGGCGGGCGTCGGTGGGGGAACGCTCTATCGTCACTTTCCTACGCGCGACGCGCTCATCGAGGCCGTCTATCGGAGTGAAGTGGAGAAACTCGCGGCGAAACTGATCATTGCGCAGGCTCTGAATAGCGTTGTCGGTGGGGTTTCAAAACTCTACGAGGGATCCCGAGGCAAGGTGGCTGGCTTCGACTGAAAAACGTGCCTGATGCTAACCTGTTGATAGTGCGTATATCCGCAGTGGCCCCGTAGCTCAGATGGATAGAGCATCGGTTTCCTAAACCGCAGGTCGGCTGTTCGAATCAGCCCGGGGTCACCATTTTCAACCACGCCTGCCGATTCGAAATCAACGCCGCGGCCTGATGGAAAATGGCAGAAATTGTCCCCACCCGTGCGTCAAGATTGCCAGCCTCCGCCAAGCGCACTGTAAAGCTGGACGAGGGCGAGCGCCTCTCCCTGCTGCGCACTCACAAGATTCAATTGAGCAGCATAGAGATTGGAATCGGTCGTCAGCACTTCGAGGTATCCCGTCGATCCACCCTGATACCGGATGCGCGCGAGGCGCGTGGCATCTTTCGCGGCTTCAACCAGCTTTTCTTGCTGCTCGCGATAGTCGCGCTGCTTGTTGAGAGCGATCAGCGCATTGGAGACATCGCGGAAGGCGCCAGAAATCGTCTTCTGATAGTTGAGGACCATTTCTTCTTTGGTTTGTTGTGATAGCTGAAGCTGACCCCGCAGCTTTCCGCCCTCGAATAGCGGCTGCGTAAGCGTGCCTAAGCCATAGATGGTTTTTCCGGCTGGGTCAAAGATGCTGGAAAGGCTGTCGCCTCCTACACCTCCAGAGCCGCTGATGGACAAGTTGGGGAAGAACTGCGCGCGCGCAACGCCGATTTGTGCGTTGGCAGCGATCAGGGTCTCTTCGGCCTGCTGAATATCGGGCCGCCGCTCAAGCAGACGCGAAGGCAAACCTGCGGGAAGATCCTGCGGCGGTGGCGCAAGTGCATTGGGATCGGTGTGGGCAATGGGTCCGGGGTTTTCGCCGAGCAAAAACGCGATCGCGTTTTCCTGCTGCTGAATCTGCTCTTCGAGTTGAGGCACCTCGGACGTAGCCGCGTAGAGCAGTTGTTCTGCCTGGCGCACGTCGGAGAGCGGGACAGACCCTCCGCTCTCCAAAGTTTTGGTGAGAGCAACGGAGTCCTGCCGAACTTTGATGGTTTCCCGGGTGATTTCGAGTTGAGCGTCAAGCGCACGAATCTGCAGATATGCTGTCGCAACTTGTTGTACCAGTGTCAGCTGGACAGCGCGCTGCGCCCAGACCTGCGCCAACAACTGCGCACGGGCCGCCTCAGTCTGCCTGCGATAGAGACCCCAGAAGTCCGGCGTCCACGCAGCAGAAAGATTGAACGAACCATCGACGAGTGGACTCGGGATTTGTGTGCCAATGGAGGACGGCAACGTCGCGCCGATGGCCGTGCCTCCAACGGTAGCGCTTGGAAACTGCTGCGAACGCGTGATCCTGACCTGGGCCTGCTGCTCGAGAATTCGTCGGGCGGCAATGCGGACGTCGTAGTTGTTGGCGAGAGCTTTGCGAATCAATTCCTGAAGCTCGGGTTCACGATAGACAGCAGCCCACTGTTCGTCGCCAAAAGATCCCCGGGCGTCAGCCGCGACTGCGGCATTATCTGCACCACGATAGGCCGGTGGCGCAGTGACGTTAGGCCGCAGGTAATTGGGTCCAACCTTGCATGCGGTCAGAAAGGCGATTGCAGCGGCGAGCATGCCAAGCTTGATAAACCTTGAGGATGTAATCATGCCTGGCCTCCTTCCGTGCCGGCTTCAGCTCCGATGGGCGCAACGGGGCCGCTCGAAGTAACGCCGGGGCCGCAGATCGAGTCCATCGTGGTGCCCTTGCCGCCACGTACAAAGCGATGCGAGAGAAACTCGACTACTGCGAACGTAACGGGAATGAATATAAGGCCCAGTATGGTGGAGAGCGTCATGCCGCCCACGACAACGGTGCCGAGGATTCGCCGGGAAGCTGCACCTGAACCGCTCGCTGCCCACAGGGGGAGACAGCCGACGATGAATGCAAGAGCTGTCATGACGATGGGACGGAAGCGGAGGCGCGCCGCATCGAGCGCTGCCTCGCAGATGCTCTCGCCGCGTTCGTAATTCATTTTGGCGAACTCCACAATGAGGATGGCGTTCTTCGCGGAAAGTCCAATAAGCATGACGAGCCCGATGGTCGCGAAGATGTCGTTCTCGAAGTGCCGCGCGTGCAGCGCCAGATACGCACCAAGAATTGCGACGGGCGTGCTGAGCAGAACGCTGAAGGGCAACGTCCAGCTTTCATACAGTGCGGCAAGGATGAGGAAGACGAAGATCAGGGAGAGACCGAACACGGCCCACGATGGCACTCCCTGTTCAGCTTGCTGCTCCTGAAACGACATGCCGGAATAGTCAAAGCCCGCGCCAGGCGGCATCGTCTCCTTGAATACTTCTTCAAGCGCCTTTCGTACCTGGCCCGAGCTGTATCCGGGGGCGCCGGTGATGTTGAGCTGAGCGGCGTTGAACTCGTTGAATCGGTAGATGAATTCTGGGCCCGTGATTTGCTTGACGTTCACCAGCGAACTAAGCGGGACCTGGCTGCCATTGGCGCTTCGCACATAGAACTGATCGATGTTTGCGATGCTTGTGCGCGAAGTTCCTTCAGCTTCGACATAGGTTTGCCACTGGCGGCCAAAACGATTGAAGTAGTTGACGAGGTATCCGCCCATGAAGGTCTGCATTGTTGTGTAGACATTCGAGAGATCGACCTGTTGCTGAAGCGCCTTTTCCTTGTCGACATCGACGAAGAGTTGCGGCACCGCCGGCTGATAGGAGGGAATGGCAGCGGCTATCTCGGGCCGTTTTGAAATCGCGCCAAGAAATGTGAAGACATTCTTGGTGAGCGTAGCTGGATCGTCGGAGCCCGACCGGTCTTCAAGAATCATGGTGACGCCGCCGGATGTTCCGATGCCAGGGATGGAGGGCGGCGGGAAGGCGAAAGCGATGCCATCCGGATTTGTGCCAAGCTGCTTTTGCAGATTGCTCTGAATGTATTCGAGCTGCTCCGTTTTGCTCTTGCGGTCTGCCCAAGGCTTGAGATTGACGAAAAAGAATCCCGCGTTCGTGCTTTGAACCTGAGTAAGAAGCGAAAAGTCGTTCACGGCAATGACGCCCTCGACACCAGGAGTCTTGAGCAGGGCATCACTGATCTTCTGCTCTGCAGCATCGGTGCGCTGCGCCGAGGCTCCATCGGGAAGCTGCAGGGCAAGGAACATGTAGCCCTGATCTTCCGTGGGAATGAATCCGCCAGGAAGACTGCTTCCTAAGTAGACAGCCGCGATGCCCACCAATACGAGAGCGAGCATGGCGAAAAAGGATTTGTGAATGAGGACGCGAGAAGTAGCAACGAAGGCATCCGTGTTGCGGCGGAAGAACTTGTTGAAAAGCGCGAATCCTCTACCGAGGAGACCGGGCTTGCGGCCTTCGTCCCGAGGCTTTAGAAGGAGTGAGGCAAGCGCAGGCGAAAGCGTAAGCGCGTTGAAGGCCGAGATGAGAACCGAGATAGCAATGGTGACCGCGAACTGCTGATACATGCGGCCGGTGATGCCGGGGATTGCGGCAGTAGGAATGAAGACCGCCGCGAGGATGAGGGCGATAGCAACAACAGGGCCGCCGACCTCTTCCATGGCCCGTTCGGTTGCGGACTTCGGATCCATGCCTTCGTCGATGTGATGTTCGACCGCCTCAACCACGATGATGGCGTCGTCGACCACAAGGCCAATGGCCAGCACGAGGCCGAAAAGCGACAGTGTGTTGATGGAAAAACCCAGCGCCGGAAAGATGATGAACGTGCCGATAAGCGACACAGGAACCGCCAGCAGAGGGATGAGAGTGGCGCGCCAGCCCTGGAGGAAGACAAAGACGACAATCACGACGAGGCCGAGCGCTTCAAGCAGCGTATACACAATCTCGCGAATTCCCGACGTCACAGCCTTTGTGGTGTCGAGAGGGACGCTGTAGGTGATGCTCGGCGGAAATGTAGCAGAGAGTTCCTTGATGCGCTTGTTTACGCCGGCCGCCGTTTCGATTGCGTTGGAGCCGGGCAACTGGTAGATCGCCATAACGCCGGCGGGTGCCTGGTTGTAGCGCGCCGAAACTCCATACGCCTGATCTCCGAGTTCAATGCGAGCGACGTCTTTCAGGTGAAGGATGGAGCCATCGGGATTGGCGCGGAGGATGATGTTTCCAAATTCCTCGGGCTTGACGAGGCGTCCCTGGGTGCGAACCGTGTAAGTGAATTCTTGTCCGTGCGGAATCGGCTCACCGCCGATCTGGCCGGCGGGGTTCACGTTGTTCTGAGTTTGGATCGCGGAGATTACATCCGTTGCGGTGACGCCCAGCTTGGCGAGTTTGTCAGGCTGCACCCAGACGCGCAACGCATACTGGCCGCCAAAGACCTGCACGCGCGAAACCCCTTTCACGCGCGCGATCTGGTCCTGCAAATTGATGATGGCGTAATTGGTAAGGAAGTCCTGGCTCAGTTGGCCGCCCGGAGAATTGACGGCGATAAGCATGAGCGGGGAAGTCAGGGCCTTCTGCACAGTAAGGCCGGCAGCTGTGACCTGAGCGGGAAGTTGCGACTGCGCCTGATCTACGCGCAGCTGCGCAAGGACCTGGTCGATATTCGGATCCGTCTTGACGTCGAAGTCCACGAACAACTGAACAACGCCGTTGTTGGCGCTGACAGAGTTCATGTAGATCATGTTGTCGACGCCGTTCATCTGCTGCTCAACGGGTGTGGACACAGCCTGGCTGACCGTCTTGGCGTCGGCGCCTGGGTAGGTAGCCGTGACTAGAATTTCAGGTGGAACGATGTTGGGGTACTGCGAAATCGGCAGCGTGAGCATGGAGACTACGCCGATCACGACCGTGAGAATAGCGATAACAATCGCCACGATCGGGCGACGGATGAAGAATTTCGACATGAGTTACCTGCCCGACGGTTGCGGCGGCGCTGATGCGCCGGCATGCGTCTGCGAAGTCTGCGGATTGACTGGCGCACCCTCGCGAAGCTTTTGAAGATTGTCGACAACGACGAGAGAACCGCCGGGGAGACCGCCTTCGATCACCCAGTTGTCGCCGTATTGCGGGCCGAGTTTTACGTTGTTCACGTGGACCGTGTTGTTCGGAGCTACGGTGTAAACCTGCTGCTGACCCTGAAATTCAGTGACTGCGATTTGCGGTATAAGAACCGCGCCGCGCAGAGTTTCTGTTTCGGCTCTGACGCGGCCGAACTGGCCCGGGCGAAGGATGTTGCCTGGATTCGGAAAAGAAGCCGCGATGCGAATTGCTCCCGTTTGCGAATTCAGCTGCCGATCGACAAACACAACATGCCCCTGGTGCGGATAGATTTCGCCATTCGAGAGCGTCAGCGTGAGCGGAATTCTTGAAGCCCCATGAAGCAAATCGCTATCGTGAACTCCGGCGCGCTTGGTGAGCGCGAGGTATTCGCTGTCGCTGATTGAGAAGTAGACCTTGATGGGATCGAGCTGTGAAACCGACGTGAGGATCGACTGGGTACTGACTAGATTCCCGACCTGGGTCGTTGCCTGGCCCGCTACTCCAGTGATCAGCGATCGTACCTTGGTGAATCCGAGATTGAGGTTTGCGGTTGCCACTGCCGCTTCTGCTGTTTTCACGGCGGCTTGCGCCTGGGCCTGTTGCTGGACTTCGTTGTCGAGCTGGCTTCGCGCGATTGCGCGAGCGTCTGCCAGGGGGGTGTCGCGCCTGACGTTGATCTGGGCGAGAGCGAGCTGTGCCTGTGCCTGTCCGAGTTGCCCTTGTGCCTGCTCGAGCGCAGCTTCAAAGGGACGCGGGTCGATCTCAAAGAGCACCTGGCCCTCCCGGACCTGGGAGCCTTCTTGGTAATCCTGGTGAACCAGATAGCCGTTGGCCTGCGGCTGAATCTGGGCATTCACGTAGCCATCGAGAGTGCCCACCCACTCGCCAGTTACCGGCACATCCGTCTGCTGCGCCTTCACAACCGTAACCTTCATCGGCGGCGGAGCACCGGTTGATGCGGCGCTCGCATTCTTGTCGCAGCCCGCAAGTAAGCCGGCACCAATTACAAGCATACCCAGAAAAGCGGATGCGATTGGGGAAAGTAAAAAGGATGCGCCGGCGCTGCGGCGTTGCCACACGGTCATACTCAGACTCCGTTCACGTTTGAATTGTGCTCTGCGAATAGTCGTTCACGTCGCATCAGTACGTGTGCGTGTTCAACTTCGATGAAACTATCCAGACGGCGGATTCACAAAGGTGAACGGGTTGGAATTTAGCATCGCTCTGCAGTGGATCGTCTGTTTAAGACCTAGATCTCCTGGGATTTATTTGCATCGGGATAGCAATACGCTGCATCGCCACAATTCAAGCGAAGCATGCGGATCGCCGTGCAGTGTAACGATCGTTGGTGGTTCCGGTTCGGGCGCCGCCAGGGCCGAAGCAAAGGGGCCTTTTTTTGCAGAGAGCTGTTTTGACTTCGCGCCCTGAACCCATTTATAAAAGTTGATGTCATCGAAATTGTATTCGTGACATCACCATCGCGGCTCAGCCGTAGGGCCACATAGTCAACAACCGCAATCGTCAGGATGCTCGGGAAGGCGGTGAAATTCCGCCACTGCCCCGCAACTGTGAGCGCCTCTCATTCGACCCACGTCGAATGAGGAAGCCAGCCAGAGCTATTCGTCAAGATGGGCGAAGGCTCTCAAAGACCACTGGAGCATGGCTCCGGGAAGGTGGCTGGATGCCGGCTAACGACAAAGCCTTGTCGTTGGACCGGCGTGGCGCAAGTCAGGAGACCGGTCCTGTGCGCTCAACCCGCTTGCGTTCCGAGGGGAACGGAGGAGCCATCATGTCATTTCGTACACTTCAGCGCTTATTTGCCGGTCAACAATTAGCCCGTTACATCGCGTCTTTATTTCTGTTGGTCTGTTTTGCCGTTGCGGGTCGTGCCGCGTCGATTCGCGGCGTGGTCACGGACGCTTCCGGCGCCCGCGTCACCGGGGCAACTGTGGACCTGATATCCAATGGGTCGGTGGTGGGATCGGCAGTGTCCGGAGCCGACGGAAGCTTTCAGATCATGACGGGTCTGCGAGGCCGGTTCTTTCTGGTGGTCTCGGCTACGAAATTCCGCCAACTTGAGACGCCTGGCTTCTATGCAGGCCAGCTCGACAATATCGAACGGAATCTCGTTTTGGAGCCGGAGTGGACACACGAATCAATCGTGGTGACCGCGACGGGGACGCCAACGCCGCAGCCACAGACCGGCGCTGCAACGAGCGTGATCGGCCCAACTGAACTGGAGCTGAACGAGGACCTGGTGAGCGCGCTCAGGCTGATGCCGGGCACCTTTGTAGCGCAAACGGGGCAACGCGGCGCGCAGAGTTCACTGTTTGTACGCGGCGGAGACTCGGATGACAACCTGGTTCTGATCGATGGCGTGAACGCCGGGGATCTGGGCGGGCGATTTGATTTCGGTCCGCTTTCCACAACGAGCGTGGAGCGGAGCGAGGTCTATCGCGGGCCGAATTCAAGCCTCTACGGAGCGGATGCAGAGAGTGGCGTTGTAAGCATGACCACCCCGCATGGGACCACAAGTTTTCCTTCGCTGATCTTTCACGGGGACTGGGGAAACTTTGAGAGCTCGCGAGAGCAACTGGAAGCAGCGGGAACCTACGGCAAGCTCGACTATCTGGGCGCATATAGCTGGCAGCAGACAGCTAACGACTTGCCGCACGACGAATATCACGTTGGAACAGCGTCGGCGAATATAGGATTCCAGCCGACGGGCTCAACGCAGCTTCGCGGCACGCTGCACTATGGCGTTGACGGAACCGGCGTTCCGGGCACGTGGGAATTTCATCATCTGGCGGATAACGCGACGGAGAAAGATCAGGACCTGTACATCAGCGGGTCGATCGATAACCAGACCACTGCGGACTTCCACAATATGGTGCGATACGGCGCGACCCGAAAGCGCGAGCAGTACAACCTGTGGGAGCAGACCGGCGCGGGTATCTTTGACGCGTTTGGCGACAGCTTTGGCGACCTCGTGACGATTACCGGAGCGAACGGCTACACGGTAACAGGGCGCGCGCTGATGGATTTTGCAGGCACGTATCCGCAGGGGTATCAGCTCGATTCGAATCGCGATGCGCTGGTGTACCAGGGCGACTACACGGTCACACCGCACCTGACCGCGCAGATCGGATTCGGATACGAAGTCGAGCGCGGCTCGGAGCCGGGAAGCGCATTCTACCCGCCGGTGGAGCGCCGCAACTACGACTATCGTGCTGCGGTGCATGGCGACTTCAAGAATCGGCTGTTCTACACGTTCGGCGGGGACCTGGAGCACTACTCGCTGTTTGGCGTGCAGACCACGCCGCGGGCAGGCATCTCGTTTTATGCGTTCAGACCGAAGAAGGGCGTATTGAGCGGAACGCGCCTGATGTTCAACTACGGCGATGCGGTACATGAGCCCTCCCTGACCGACCAGTTCTATTCGCTCTACAGCTTTCTCAATCAGAATGGCGGGCAATCGGCCATTCAGCAATTGCATATAACGCCGATCGGAGCGCCGACTGCGCGGACCTACGAAGGCGGAGTAGAGCAATCGTTCTTCAGCGAGCGGCTGATCTTCAAGACGAGCTTCTTCCACAATGAGTTTGGCAAGCAGATCGAGTATGTGGGACTGGACCTGATTCCCGCGCTGTTGCCGAACCTGACACCTGCTCAGCAGAACCAGCTGGAACAGCAGTTGCAGGCAGATGGAGCGTATGAGCTGACGCTGAACTCCGAAGCCTATCGCGCGATGGGTCTTGAGACGACGGTGGAGAGCGGAATTGGTCGGTCGGTCTTTTTGCGCGGCGGATACACATATCTCGACGCGACGATCCAGCATTCATACACAAACGACGACGTGAATTTACTGGGGCCGGTGCCGACCTTTAACGGCATTCCGGTTGGCTCGGATTCGCCCCTGCAGGGAGCAAGGCCATTCAGACGGCCTCCGCACACGGGATTCTTTGGGGCGAGCTACTCGCATAGCTGGCTGACGGTCCTGTTCAACTCCGCCTTCGCGGGCCGGTCGGATGATTCGGATTTTCTTGGCGGATTTGACATCAACGGGGGCAACAGTTTGCTGCTGCCCAATCGCAACCTTGACCATGGCTACGCGAAGCTCGATTTTGGTGGGAGCATCCGACTGCGGGATTGGCTCGGCTTCTATGCGCTCGCAGAGAACCTGACCAACAACCAACACATCGCTCCCATCGGTTACGTCAGCCTGCCGACGAGCGTGCGTTTGGGGTTGAAATTCCAGTGGGGCAAGGAAAAGCCGAATGTCACACCCTCCGCCCAGCGGTAACGGGCAGGGATCATACCGGCCGCCGGAGCAAAGATGGGCACTGGTTGCAGGGAAGTGTGTCTCCACCAGACGATCGGACCGGCAATTAATTGACCTGCTTTTCCACAGGATCAGTCCGGATTCCTCAGATGTCACAGGAATTTCTCTTGGGAAAACCCGCCCGCTTGTCACAAACTATTCCTAATCTGATCTTTCCACCCTCATAGTTGCATCAGCAGAACGCAATTCTCAAAATCGGGGCCCGTAGTGGTGTCGATAGCGCCGCCACCCCATACATGACCACACAAAAACTTTTGCCGTGAGGAGCATATGAATCGACCTTTTTGGAGGAGTGCCGCTCAATTCAGTCTGTTGTGCCTGACCGTGATGATGTGTTCTCTGCATGGAAAAGGCCAACAGACACTGGGTTCGTTGAATGGAACCATCGTTGACTCGTCCGGAGCTGCGGTGCCGGGTGCAAGCGTCACTGTGACGGACTCGGCGATCAACTACTCGACGACGACCACGACCCAGGGTACTGGGTTCTACCAGGTATTTAACCTTCCGATCGGCACATATGTGATCAAAGTTAGCCACGCCGGCTTTGAAACCACCCAGCTGAAAGGTGTCCCGGTTCAGGAAGCGCGCGCGACAACTGTGAATGCGACGCTCAAGATCGGCCAGGTTTCGGAGTCCGTTGAAGTCACGGCAACTCCGTTGCTGAATGCAACGGACACGACCAATGGCTACACGCTCGACAGCGCGCAGATCGACCTGACCCCCCTCGCAACGGGTAGCTTTACGCAGATAGCCGTTCTTTCGCCAGGCGTCCATGCGGAGTTGTTATCGAACCTCGATTCGAATGCCGGCCTCGGTAATCAGAACATTCAGGCCAATGGGCAGCGTGCTACGTCGAATACATTCCAGGTCAACGGTGTTGATTCGACCAACCTGTTCAATGGCATGACTTCTTCCGGTGACTCCTCGCAGCGTTACAACTTCAACATTGGAAGCGCACCGACAGTTGGCGGGTCGTTTTCGGTGGGCACGTCGGTTTATGGTTCGAACGGCAACAGCCTGCCTTCCCCTCCGCCACAGTTCACCCAGGAATTGCGCGTGAATACGTCGATGTACGACGCGCAGCAAGGCGCAACGGCCGGCGCTCAGATTGATGTGAACACGACGACGGGCACAAATAACTGGCATGGACAGCTCTACGGAGCTTACGCAAACAACCTGATGAACGCCTCGCCATTCTTTTTCAACCAGGATTATCGGTTGACCCAGGCCGGGGTTGGCGTTTTCCCGCAATCGCTGGTCAACCCCTGGCTTCGGCGCTGGACCGCGGGCGTCACTGCGGGCGGACCGGTCATCAAGGACAAGCTTTTCTTTTTCGGGGCTTACCAGCGCAGCTTCAATGAAGACCAGGCAACGGGAGTCTCGGAAATTAACGTTCCAAGCGGCTTGACCGACGACCGGAGCGCCGGTGGGCTCGAAGCAGCTGACGCTTCCTGGGGTGGAAAGGGAAACGTCACGATCGATCCGGTTGCGGCCACTTTGCTAAGTACCAAACTGCCGAATGGCCAGTTTTTGATTCCATCGGCACAATCTAATGCACCCTATAATCCGAACGTTCCAAATGGGTATCTGATTGGGACCTCCCGCTTGAGAACCGATCAAGCGACGATCTCGCTGGATTACGACGCAACCAAGAAAGATCGTGTGGAGACGAAATACTTCTTCCAGAATGCACCTGTGACCCGGCCCTTTGGCTTCTCGAATACTGCTGGTTTTCCAGTAACCGCACACAATGGAGCTCAGGTCTTTTCGCTTGGCAACACCATTGCGGTTAGTCCGAGATTCAATTGGGAGCAACGTCTCGGGTTCTTGCGGAGTGGGACCTTCAGCAACTATACGCAGGCTTTCTCCGGCGGCAATCTCGGCGTTGCGGCCGCGCAGCCAGATAACCTGGTCGCCAATGTTCTGCCTGGACTGCAGATCAATAACTTTGCCAACAACGACCAATATTCACCTCGTCTATATGTCGGCCCTGCCGGAGTTCCAGGCGCATTCGTGGATATGGGCTATTACCAAAGCCGCGTGAACCCCTCGACGAACGTGATTTTCACGGCGGGCAAACACACCATCGTCGCGGGTGGTGGATTCAGCTATACGCAATTGAACATTACTAACAACCGCACGGGCCATGCGCAGGTGACCATCAACGGATTTGACAGCTTCCTCCAAGGCAACGTGCGCAGTTCGAGCGTGGTTGAAAGTATCGATCCCACTACGAAACGCAATAACGCGGATCGCTACTATCGGAACAATGAGTTCAGCAGTTATGCGCAGGACAAATGGCAGGTACTCACGAACCTGAGCATCACTGCCGGTGTTCGCTACGACTATCACGGGGGCATGACCGAGAAATATGGCGACATGTTCAACTTCGATCCAACGCTCTACAACGTGACCGGAACCACGACCACGGGATTTGACGTCGTCAATGCAGGGTTCGTGATTGCGGGCAACAACAAGGAAAATCCCACCAAGGGTGTTTCCGCATCAACCCTGAACGGGCGCCAATGGGGCATTTCGCCGCGCCTGGGCTTCGCCTGGTCTCCGAGGAGCTTTAACAGCAAACTTGTGATCAGCGGCGGTGGCGGCATCTATTACGACCGTGGCGAACTCTTCACATATCTCTCGCAGCCGGCCGGCAGTTCGATCGGTGGTCCGTTCGGCGTGACGGAATCCTCGCCTCTGGTCAGCCTTGCGAACGGCAATTCGGATTCGGGGCTTACGCTGGAAAATCCGATGGGGAACCTGGCGTTCTCGCAGGCTCCGGCGGGCAGCTATGTTCCGCCGAGTTCAAACCCGGGTGTTATTACACAGGCATTGCAGTCCCAGTTGAACGAGATGACGGGAGCACCCACTTCGGGTTACTACAAGCAATACGGCAAAAACTGCAGCGGCTTGCAGGCACAGGAAGGATACTTCCTCTGCACGACGCCGCTGAACTTCGGTATCTATGACAAGGGCAACGTGCTGCCTTACACCATGAACTACACGCTGAATGTCCAGTGGCAGCCGGTAAGCACTCTCGCTGTCTCGGTAGGCTACACAGGCAATCGTGGACGTCACGCGGTAATTCCGATTCCGATCAATGAGCCCGGCGTTGCCACATCGACCAACCCAATCTGGGGCGAGACCTCGAGCTACGGTATGGAAGTCATGAACCAGGACAGAGACAGCGGTCCACCCGACTATGATTATCTCCCGATCACTGTCGAGCCATGGGCAACATTCGACGCCGGCAATACCGACTTCAGAACGCCGTATGTCGGATTCAGCCCGAACGCCGCGGACTTCAAAACTGTCGGTGTCTCGGCCTATGATGCCCTTGAAGCTCACGTGGAAAAGCGGCTTTCGCATCACTTCCAGTTCGGCGGAAGCTACACATGGAGCCACTCGCTCGATGAACAGAGCGACATCGGCCTCTTTTTCACCGGCAACGACCCGAAACACCTGCGAAACTCGTGGGCCTCGTCTGACTTTGACCGCACCCATGTGTTCACTGCGAATTTCGAGGTGGATGTGCCCAACGCGATCAAGGAACACAATTTCGCGTCGTACTTCACCAACGACTGGCACGTGACCGGAATCGGAACCCTGCAGAGCGGGGAACCATGGTCGCTGTATGAGTTCTATGGTGCGGTTGGAAGCATTAACTTCGGCAACTTCCCGACGCTGATGAACCCGGTTCTAGGCATCAAGGATCCAAAGAATCCGAAATCGGCCCTGACCGGAAACCCAGGGCGATTCCGCGCTTCGAATGGCAACTATATCCCGTACGTTGATCCCTCGCAGATTGCAATCAGCTACCTGCAGCCAGGCCAGGATGGAATTCCAGTCTCAACGGGCTCTGATCCTTCCGACATCTACGAGACGGCCTTCAATTCGGGGCAACGCAACATCTTCCGCCAGGATCCGCAGAAGCGTCTTGATATGTCGCTGCGTAAAGGCTTCAGAATTACGGAAAAAATCAGGGCGGAGTACGAACTCAACGTCTTCAACCTGACCAACACAGCCAGCCCCGACGTTCCGCAGGATCAAGCACAGATTCGCCAGAACAATGGCTGTTCGGCTACCGCGATTGCTGCTTTTGGCGGTGGAAACAATTGCGGTCAGTACCGGAGCTTCCTCGGTTACGGCCAGATTGTGACTTCGGCCAATGCAACAGATCAACAAACAGCCTTGGCCAACCTGGACCAGGTGCCATTCTCCAGCGGAACGGGAAAATCGACGCAGCTTCCCTTGACGCTGGGCAACGGCGACTCGTATTGCAACCCCAACCTCTACGTCACGAATACAAGCTACTGCCCGAACAACGCTGCGCAGTTCGGCTCGGTCACCGGGACGATCGGCGGTTCGAGGGCCTTCACCATGGGCTTCCACATCACCTACTGACCCCGACCAGACAGGATGGGTGCGGATCGGGAGCCTTCGGGCTCCCAATTTGTTTTGGGCGAAAAAGAGGTATTGGGCACTGGCTGAACAGGGACAGTGACGGCCGACAATTCGGTCCACGCGATGGCCTATTGGGCGACCGCGGGAGGGTCCGCACTTGAAGTGCCGATGAAAACCCTGCCAAAAGTTTTATCTGCTGCACTATTTTTGTTGCTCTCCGGCCCGAACCCGAATTAAAGTTGGGTTTTCCACAGGTCAAGTAATTTCTGGGGTGTCCAATGGTTTGTCCCAAGTGCAAGTCCGGGGCCCTGTCCACGGTCCCTGCTGAAATCCGGCTCTATCGCAACGCTCCCCGTACGATGAGTCATCCCCCCATGTCCCCACAGCCCGACGTTCAGATTTGCCTGGACTGCGGATTCTCGGAGTTTGTCGTTCCGGAGAAATGGCTCTCGGCCGGATGGCTCCAGGCTTCACGGCCCAAGGCGGCTCCGGTAAGTGTTCCCACGCCGATCAACGAAGTTCGTCGCCAGATCGCGTGAGAATGAGGGGAGATTGATGGCAGCTCCGGCTGCCATGGATGACTATTGAACCGAGAATCCGGAAACAAAGAGGCCCCCAGCCAAAGCTGGAGGCCTTTTGATTTTCGGTTGTTGTGCGGGGCGCCGCAGGCGCGGATGGCCTCATCACAGGTGCTTAGTACATGCCGTCCATGCCGCCGCCGTGACCGCCGCCAGCCGGGGCAGACTTGGGCTCCGGAATCTCGACAACCAGTGCTTCGGTTGTCAGCAGGAGGCCTGCGATCGACGCTGCATTCTGCAGAGCCGTCCGGGTCACCTTGGTTGGGTCGATGACGCCGGCCTTCACCAGGTCCTCATACTTGCCAGTGGCAGCGTTGTAGCCGTAGTGCTGATCCTTTGACTCGAGCACCTTGGCAACTACGACCGCACCTTCTTCGCCGGCATTGTCGACGATCTGGCGAAGAGGCTCTTCGAGCGAGCGGCGCACAATCTGCGCACCGATCTTTTCATCCCCTTCGAGAGTCTTGATCAACGCGTCGACCGTCGGAATTGCACGAACCAGGGCCACGCCGCCGCCCGGGACAATGCCTTCCTCAACTGCCGCACGGGTTGCGTGCAGAGCATCCTCAACACGAGCCTTCTTTTCCTTCAGCTCGGTCTCGGTGGCTGCACCAACCTTGATGATGGCAACGCCACCAACCAGCTTGGCCAACCGCTCCTGAAGTTTCTCTTTATCGTAGTCGGAGGTGGTCTTCTCGATCTGCGAACGGATCTCCTTGACACGGCCTTCGATGTCCGACGCCTTGCCGGCGCCGTCGACGATGGTGGTGTTGTCCTTGTCGATGGTGATGCGCTTTGCCTTGCCCAGATCTTCGAGCTTCACGCCCTCGAGCTTGATGCCGAGGTCCTCAGTGATGGCCTTGCCACCGGTGAGGATCGCGATATCGCCCAGGATGGCCTTGCGACGATCGCCGAAGCCAGGAGCCTTGACGGCCGCGACGTTCAGCGTGCCACGCAGCTTGTTGACTACGAGGGTGGCGAGAGCTTCGCCCTCGACATCTTCAGCAATGATCAACAGCGGCTTGCCGCCACGAGCGACCTGCTCGAGGAGGGGAAGCAGATCCTTCATCGCGCTGATCTTCTTCTCGTAGATCAGGATGTACGGATCGTCCAGGGCCACTTCGAGGCGCTCGGCATCGGTGACGAAATAGGGGCTGAGATAGCCGCGGTCAAACTGCATGCCGTCGACGGTCTCGAGACCGGTGTGCATGGTCTTGGACTCTTCGATGGTGATGACACCGTCTTTGCCAACTACCTTTACGGCATGGGCAATGATGTCGCCAATCTCCTGGTCACCGTTGGCAGAGATTGCGCCGACCTGGGCAACGGAGCCCTCGTCGACAGGCTTCGACAACTTGCCGAGAGCGCCACCCTCAGTCCACTTGCCATCCTTGTCGCGAGTGCCGATGATGGCGGTGACCGCCTTGTCGATGCCGCGCTTGAGGGCTGTGGGGTTGGCTCCGGCCGCTACAGTCTTCACGCCTTCGCGGAAGATGGACTGTGCCAATACTGTTGCGGTTGTCGTGCCATCCCCGGCGACATCCGAGGTTTTGGAGGCGACTTCGCGGACGAGTTGCGCGCCCACGTTTTCCATCGGATCCTTGAGGTCGATTTCCTTGGCTACGGTCACGCCGTCCTTGGTGATGGTGGGGGAACCAAACTTCTTCTCAATTACGACGTTGCGGCCCTTGGGACCGAGCGTCGCCTTCACGGCGTCTGCCAGCGTGTTAACGCCGCGCAAGATCGCCTGACGGGAATCTTCACCGTGCAGAATTTGCTTTGACATGCTTCTCTCCTAAAAACAAGTGATCAGTGTTCAGTGAACAGTGATCAGTATTTGTCTGGGTATGAGACCTGAGCCGTTGGTCAGAGCAGAGTGCCAAGAGTCTGTTCACTGTGCACTGTTCACTGACCACTAAACGACTACTTCTTGATGATGCCGAGGACTTCTTCTTCGCGCATGATCAGGAATTCCTCACCGTCAATCTTGATCTCGGTGCCGGAGTACTTGCCGAAGAGAATCTTGTCGCCGGCCTTGACGTCGAGAGGGAATACCTTGCCCTCATCGTTCGACTTGCCTTTGCCCACGGAGATAACTTCTCCCTCCTGTGGCTTCTCTTTTGCGCTGTCGGGGATAATGATGCCCCCGCGGACCGTCTCTCCCTCTTCCACACGGCGGACGAGGATACGATCATGGAGCGGGGTGAAGGTTGTGGTGACCGATGTTGCTGCCATTGCTTCGCTTCTCCTTCACACGCGGACGAACAAATGCCGGCCGCGGATTGGTTTTGAGTTGTGGATAAAAGCTTCTGGGAAACAGGTCTCCGAGGGAGGCCGAACTGCGAGATAAGCACTGCTGCAAGACTGGTGCTAGCACTCACTGCTTCCAATTGCTAAAGATAGGTCGGGTGATGGAGGTTTGTCAAGGGCGACTCGTCGAATATCTGATTAAAATCCACTCACATATTATGAGCGCCGACCAAGATTCAAACCTTTTCAAGGCACCTATCTCGCTCCGCCGCGTGGCTGGATGAGCGAGATATAGAATCAACCGGAGAACATTCAGAATTCAAAGCATTTAGAACATGGATCGGGCCGTTTTCCAATGACGATCGAACAACAGAATCTCGGTGGACCGGCCGAAGGCGGCGATACCTACGCCCAGATTCTGGAGTCTTCTGCTCTGATCGGGGGCTCTTCGGCCCTCACGATCGTGTTTGGAATGGTCAGGACCAAAGCGATGGCGTTGTTTCTGGGGCCATCGGGTTTCGGACTATTTGGCGTTTACGGTTCAATTATTTCGGTTGCAGAGTGCATTGCCGGATTGGGCGTGAGCAGCAGTGCTGTACGGCAAATAGCCCAGTCTGCCGCGACTGGCGATTCTCATCAAATTGCGAGGACTTCGAGGATCCGGCTTCGCGTTTCCTTGCTTCTTGCATTTATTGGCGCGGCATTGCTCGCGATTCTTTCCCGGCCCGTTTCACTCTTCACGTTTGGCGACGTTCGGCACACGGGTGCCATCGCTCTGCTGTCATTGGCTGTATTTTTTGAACTGCTCTCCGGCGGCCAGCGCGCACTCATCCAGGGGATGCGCAAGGTTCACGACCTGGCTATGACCGTAATCCTGACCGCATGTTTCGGATTGCTTGTCACCGTTCCGGTCGTTTTCTTCTTGCGGGATAGGGGCGTGGTTCCGGCAATCATCGGCGCAGGGCTGGTAGCGCTGCTTGTGACATCGCACTATCGCAGCAAGATTCACATTCAATCCTCCCCGCTGACACGAACGCGGCAGTTTGAAGAGGCATCGGCGCTCTTAAAACTGGGAGTCGTGTTTATGACGAGCTACCTGATGACAACGGGGGCCGGTTACCTCATCCGCATCATGGTGCTTCGGAGAGTCGGATACGAAGCGACGGGCCTTTATCAGGCTGCCTGGACACTTGGCGGATTGTATGTCGGATTTATCCTGCAGGCCATGGGAACGGATTTCTATCCGCGGTTGACTGCGGTCGCAGAAGATAATGCCCAGTGCAACCGTCTTGTGAATGAGCAGACTGAGGTGGGATTGCTGCTGGCAGGTCCGGGAATCCTGGCCACACTCGCACTCGCTCCCCTGGTTCTTGTTATCTTTTACAGCAGTAGATTCGTTGCGGCGGTTGGTGTTCTGCGATGGATATGCCTCGGCACTCTGCTTCAGGTGGTCACCTAGCCCATGAGCTACGTTCTGGTGGCGAAGGGCAAACAGGCCCTCTTTTTTGGGAGTGAGGTGATATGGGCCATCGCAAGTCTTGGGCTTGCCTGGTTCGGAATTCGATGGTGGGGTTTGAATGGCGTCGGCATGGCGTTTGCCGGCTCATATCTTGTGTACGGTGTTCTGCTGCTCTTCATCGTAGGTGGGATTAGCGGCTTCACATGGTCTGAAGCAAACAGGAAGACCGGGCTTCTCTATCTGTGTCTCATTTCGCTGGTGTTTGCGGGCTTCACTTTGTTGCCTTCATTCCCGGCGATCTGTCTGGGTGTCGTGATGGCACTTCTGTGCTTGGTTTATTCGATACGGAGACTCGTTAAGCTTGTTTCAGCGCGCAGGATTCCTGCCCAAATTCGCCGACTGCTTGAGAGAATGAACCTGATTTCCACCAGTGCAGAGCAGGCCGAATGATCGACGCAATTCCGGATGCGGGAGGATCTGGAACTTGGGATACGGCTGCGAGAGAACGGCATTCGCATGGAATATGTCAAAGATGCGATCGCCTATCAACACTACGATAAAACCGCCTCAGACCTGCTGGCGGATGCCCGCGCGTTTGGCGCTGCTGACGCGTTGTTTGCGCGCAAGCATCCTAGGCAGTTGATCGAGGGGCATCTGCGCTGGCTGGAGAACGATCCGGGTTGGAAAAAGGGGATAAGAGCGCTGATTGCGAGTTCGCCGGTGCTTGAGAAGTGCCTTCTGGCTCCCTGGTGCACTTTGGGGGATAAGTTCTTCGGTTTCCCGCCGCTGAGGAATGTGGGTGTTCGTGCCTTGCAGGTGCGGCGCCGGATCCGCTGGCTTCGCGGAGTTCGGGAGTTCATGAAATCCTGATCCGCATTTCTGAGTTGCAAAGTTCCTACTTGCTGGAATTCCAATTCCTTGGCGTGCGCAGGAACAGCCAGAGCCCCTGCCAACCGGCCTTGAACAAGAGACGGTAGCTGCTGGTCACGATCTCGCCTGGTTCCTGCGGGTCTCTGGGCCAGTCAAGCGGTCGTCGGCGGAGACGCCGCGAGATGAAGCTCAACAAGCTAAGGCGCTCGGTGGGAAATGCGGAAAAGAGAAGCAGCCAGTAAGCGAACGAGTTGCGAGCTTCGATCTCAACGGGGTCGCGTCGATGGATGGGATGGAAAACGATGGCGGAAGGCACATAAACTGCCGTGTGCCCCCGAAGGATGAGCCCGGCAAAGGCGTACGTTTCCTCGCCAATATGAAAGGGAGCTCCACGGCCGAGGCGCTCATCAAAGACAATCCAGTTCATGCAAGCGCTTCTGCGCAACGCCATATTCAGACCGATTCCCATGCCGCCAAAGGTCGCAATTTCAAACCAGTGGCGGTCCTTGTTGCTGAGAATGCGGAAACACTCGGGCGGGGCATCAACGCGGCGAGAACCTGGATTGATTACGCGGCCGGTAGAAGCGGCTGTCTGGGTATCGGCGAACGGACCCACGAGGATGCCGAGCCAGTCTGGCGCAGGGATTGCGTCGTCATCGAGAAAGGCCACGATCTCTGTGTCGCTTTCTGCCAATCCGCGGTTGCGTGCGCGGCTCAGGCCGGGCACCGGCTCGACGACATAGCGGGCACCGAACTCGCGCGAGACGCTCTCGGTTTCCTGGTTGCCTTGGGTGTTGTCAACCACCAGGACCTCCTCGGGCATTGGGTCCAGCCGCGCTACCGCGCTGAGACACTCTCTGAGGTTGGCGGGACGGTTTTTTGTACAAATGACAACGGATACGGTCAGAGTTGCATCCTTGCAGCCGGAAGGTGACGAGATATGCGCGAGCCCACTAGCCGATGCACTCAATCCGCAGACCTCAAGTTCAAGATGGAAGAGCTCTTGGCGAGAGTTCCGGGAGACGTTCTCAAGAATCGGAGAGCGAAAACAGGGGTATATCGCACATCCAATTATCTCAAAGATCAGGAACGAATCAGGGGATGAAAGCGTGGCTTCATTGAAAGAACCAAGTCAAGCCCGGTCCCGATTCGGGCTCCGACGCCACTGCTTCGAGATGCCGTCAGTCGATGGATGCGTTGGATCAGACTGCCAGGGAAGCCAGCAGGGCGAATCCCAGCCCCGCGAACGAGATGATGGTTTCGCAGATTGACCACGACTTCATGGTTTCGGTGACGCTGAGGTTCAGGTATTCCTTCACCAGCCAGAAGCCGCCGTCATTGACGTGTGAAAAGATCAGCGAACCGGCCCCGGTGGCAATGGCGAGCAGTTCCGGGGAAACTCCGGGGGTCTGCAACGCAATCGGCGCCACAATGCCTGCGGCGGTAGTCATGGCCACCGTGGCAGAACCCGTGGCAAGCCGCATGAGAGCGGCCAGAGTCCATGCCAGCAGAAGCAGGGGCAGGTGCCGCTGCATGGCGATCTGGATCATGGCATGCGATACGCCGCTGTCCTGCAGGACGCGACCGAAGCCTCCGCCGGCGCCGACCAGCAGGGTGATGGTGGCCGTGGGGGCCAGGCATTCATTGCTGAACCGGAGGATGGTTTCGCGGCTCACACCGCGCATGACTCCCAGCGTGATGAAGCTGATGAGGACGCCGATCAGAAGGGCGATATCGTCGTTGCCGGCAAGGTGAAGGGCTTCATTTGCGATGGTGCCCTTGGCCGCGAAGGTGTCGGCCCAGCTGCCGACGAGCATGAGGGCGACGGGAAGCAGAATGCTGCCCATCGTGAGCCAGAAGCCGGGCAGCTTGCGGTTGGGATTGTGATCGGCGAAGTCGTCCGCCATCGGGTTTTCGGCGGGGACCTTGATCCAGGGCGCAATGATTTTTGCGAAAACAGGGCCGGCAAGCGTCGCAGTCGGAATGGCGATGAGCAGCGCGTAGAAGATGGTGCGGCCAACATCGGCATGGTAGATATTGACTGCGAGCAAGGCCGCCGGGTGCGGGGGAACAAGGCCGTGATCAACAGAAAGCGCGGCGACCAGCGGTAGAGCTACTCGAATGAGGGGCGTTCCGGTGCGGCGCGAAACAGTAAACGCGATGGGGATGAGCAGTACGAAGCCGACCTCGAAAAATGCGGGCAGGCCGACGATAAGGCCGATCACCATCATGGCCCAGGGCAGGTGCTTCTCGCCGAAGACGCGGATCAGCGTAAGAGCGATAGCGTCCGCGCCACCGGATTCGGCCATCATCTTGCCAAGCATGGTGCCAAGGGCGACCACGATGGCGATGTGCCCGAGGGTCCCGCCGACCCCGGCTTCAAAGGAGTGAATCACATCTGCCATCGGCATGCCAGAGACAATGGCGAGCGCCAGGGAAGCGAGCAGCAGGCTGAGGAACGGGTTGAGCTTGAGAACCGTGACGAGCAGGATGATTCCGATAACGGCGCCCAGCGCGCTGAGCAACAGAAATATGCTGTGCGGATCGATCATCGCCTGGCCGGTCTCAGGGGGATAACTGCGCGTCTCATTGGAGCCACTCGGTTGCGCCGCGAGGAAGGAAGCGCCCCGCGCGGTCTCCTGTGAGTCCTTGAGAAGTGTACGACAAGGTGCCGCTGACCCAGACGCGCTCTATGCCCTGTGCGGGACGGACTGGGTCGGCGAAGGTAGCAATGTCCCCGATGGTGCGGGGATTGAAGAGAACGAGGTCGGCCCAGTAGTTTTCCGCAATAGCCCCGCGTTGGGTGAGACCGAAGCGCCGGGCGGGCATAGTCGTCATCTTGTGAATCGCCTGCGGAAGGGAGAACAGCTTCTGATCGCGGCAGTAGCGACCGAGCACGCGCGGGAATGCACCCCAGAGGCGGGGATGGGGATGCTGGTCCCACGGCAAACCATCCGATCCGATCATGGTGGCCGGATGCGCGAGAATGCGGCGCATGTCGTCCTCGTTAATGCTGTGATAAATGGCGCCCGCCGGCTGGAGACGTCGTGCGGCATCGACTTGCGTGAGCTCCCAGTCGGCGGCGATATCCGCGAGTGTTCGGCCTGCAGCTGCAGGAAAAGGCGCGCTCCAGGTAATTTCGATTTTGACCCGCGGATCAACCTGCTTCAGGTCGAGTGTGCTGGACCCTGCGGCGTAGGGATAGCAGTCGCAGCCGATCTGCTGAGAACTGCGCGCCTGTTCGAGCACGTCAAGCACTTCGCTGCTGCGGCCCCAATTGGCAATGCCCGCGCATTTGAGATGCGAAATAACGACAGGGGATTCGCCGTAGCGGCCGATGCTGAAAGCTTCTTCCATCGCGTCGAGTATGGCGTCGGCCTCGGTGCGCATATGAGTGACGTAAACGCTTCCGGCGCCGATCAGCGCGCTCGCGAGCGCCATCACTTCATCGGTGCTGGCCGCATTGGCCGAGGCATACGCCAGGCCTGAACTCAGGCCGAGGGCTCCTGACGCGAGGGCTGCAGCAAGTTCGGCGCGCATTTGCTGAATCTCTTCCCCTGTGGCTGTCCGGTCGAGCCGATCCATGTGATTGTTGCGCAGTGAGGTATGGCCGATAAGGGACGCGACATTGACCGAGGGACGCGCGGCATCGACTGCGGAAACATAATCGGCAAACGTCGGATAGCGGAAGTATTCGCGCTTCCCCAGCAGGTTCATCGGATCGGGCAGGTCGGCCTTAAGCCGGACAGGCGAGGCGCTGATGCCGCAGTTGCCGACGATGATGGTGGTGATGCCCTGCGAGATCTTGGGCAGCATCGTCGGCGTTTCAATAACACTGGTATCGTCGTGGGTGTGAACGTCGATGAAGCCAGGCGCAAGGCAAAGGCCGTCGGCCTCGATGATCTGCGTGGCGTTGCAAGGGAGAGAGGCGCCGATTTCGGCAATGCGGCCATCGTGAACAGCGACGTCAAGCAGCTGCGCGTCGTTTCCGCTGCCGTCGAGCACCGTCGCGTTGCGGATGAGTGTGTCGCAATTCAGCATCTGGGCTGACTCAGAATATAGACTATGGTCGCGGGTGCGGGTTCGAGATGCGCTTGCCGGCGAGGTGAGAATCATTCGCGAAAACAGTACACAGACGCAAGCGGAGCGGCCGATAGGCTGCTTGAACAAGGGATTGGGCCCGGTCCAGTCGGATTCGTCACCCGAGGAAATTGTTCAACTCGGATGGAATCTTTTGCGTGAAGATCTGAGCTTGCCCTCAGCGGTCTTATATCGCGAACGGTTGGAGCACAATCTCGTGTGGATGCAGCGCTTCATGGATGCGTACAAGGTTCGGCTTGCGCCGCACGGGAAGACAACGATGGCGCCGCGTCTGTTCCGTATGCAGCTCGATAGCGGCGCATGGGGCATCACGCTGGCCAGTGCACACCAGGCGACGGTGGCGCATGCGCACGGAGTGCACCGTGTGCTGATGGCCAACGAGCTCGTGGGGCGGCAGAACATGCAGATCGTTTCGAACCTGCTCGGTGATCCGGATTTCGAATTCTATTGCCTGGTGGATTCGGCCGCGGGCGTGGAGATGCTGGGAGAATTCTTTTCCTCTCAAGGTTTGAGACTGAACGTGCTGCTGGAACTGGGCGTCATGGGCGGCCGCTGCGGCGTTCGTGACGATATGCAATTAGAGCAGGTGCTGCGTGCGCTGGCGAAATGGAACAACACGATTCGACTTTCCGGCGTGGAACTCTACGAAGGCGTGCTGGCAGAGGAGAAAGACATCCGCGCGTTGATGCAGCGAGCATGCGATGTGACGCGGTCGTTGCTGGAGCGGAAGGCCTTCGCGCGCGCGCCGGCACTGCTCTCTGGTGCGGGATCGGCGTGGTACGACGTGGTGGCCGAGGAGTTTGCCGCAGCGAAATTTGACGATGCAGTGGAGATTGTGTTGCGCCCCGGCTGCTACCTGACGCACGATGTTGGCAATTACGAGACGCAGCAGAAACGCATCCTCGCGTCGAATCCGATTGCGCGGAAGATGCAGTCGGGGCTGGTGCCGGCGCTACAAATTTGGGCGTACGTCCAATCCATTCCTGAGGCCGGGCTGGCGGTTATGACTATGGGCAGACGTGACGCGGCATTCGATTCTGGACTCCCGACGCCCGCGCTTCACTTTCGACCCGGAAGCGGCAAGCCCAGGGCTTGTCCGGCACACTGGGAGACAACGAAGATGATGGATCAGCATGCATACCTGAAGATTGCCGTGGAG
Organism: uncultured Acidobacteriaceae bacterium; assembly: GCA_963838295.1. Classification (GTDB taxonomy): domain Bacteria; phylum Acidobacteriota; class Terriglobia; order Terriglobales; family Acidobacteriaceae; genus Telmatobacter. Next base: position 677,209 of record CAWIQS010000010.1, on the reverse strand, counting down.
GATGATGTGCGCGTGGGCGATATGGTCGGGTTCAACATTTCGCACCCCTGCCTGACATTCGACAAGTGGAGGACGCTGCCAATTCTCGACGAGTCGTACAACGTAGTGGATGTAGTGCAGACGTATTTCTGATTGCCGCAACTTGCCATCACAGCGGGGAGAGATCCTGACCGCTCCCTTGTGGCCGATTCGGTCTCTTAATGGACCGGATCGCATCATTGTAATGGTGAGCGCGATTGTCCTCCGGCACTTTAAGGTTGGCAAAGACCTGCGTTGCGAAGCGTGAAAGAAATCAGCGGAGTCGGATCAGGAGATAGCGTGGAGGGTTTGGCGCAGCGCGTTCCAATCGATGTCGGGAGCCAGATGTTCAATCTCTTCGTGGGTGCGATGCCAGACCGGAAGCGCGCGAGCGAGCAGGCTGCGTCCTTTGGCTGTGAGGATCAGGATGCGGCTGCGGCGGTCGGCGTGGTCGGACTCAAGCTTCACCAGTCCGCGGCGTTCCAGCGGCTTCAGGGCCGCGGTCAGGGTGGTTCGATCCATCGCCAGCAGGGAAGCGACCGGCCCCATCGGCGGAGGCTCAGGGCGATTAAGCGACATCAGCAAAGAGAACTGGCCGTTGGTCAGTTCGAAGGGGCGCAGTTCCTCATCGAAACGCCGGGCGAGAGAGCGCGCCGCACGCTGCACATGGAGGCAAAGACAGCGGTCCTTGACCATCAGAGTTGTCTCGAACGGCAGCGTTTTTGTGCTTGACACAATGAAACATTAGTTGATATCAACGTATTTGTCAAGTAGTACGACGTGGTGATCAAGTCCGATTCCCTTCGGAGGTCTTCCCGATGTCTTTCCTGCATGATCTGAAAATTGCTGTTCGTTCCCTCGGCCGCGTTCGCGCCTTGTGGTTTACGGTGGCGCTCACCCTGGCGCTGGGAATCGGTGCCAACGCAGCCATTTTCAGCGTGGTGCGCGCGGTGCTTCTACGGCCTCTCGCGAATCGTGACGAGGATCGCCTCCTCTACGTGCGCCAAAGCGCTCCGGGAATTGGCCAGACAAATGCGACTTTTTCCATCCCCGAGATCAGTGACATCGGCAGCAAGTTGAAGACCATCCAGGAACTCGGTACGTTTTCAGAAATAGACTTCACCGTGGTGGGGCTTGGAACGCCACGCGAGATCCCTGCGGGTGTTGTCGACGGACACTACTTTGATGTGATGGGCCTGAAGCCAGTCCTGGGTCGTCTGCTTGGCCCCAACGACGATGGACAGAACGCTGCGGGTGCAGTGGTTCTGACCTATCACTTCTGGAGAACTTCGCTTCACTCCGACCCCAGCGTGCTTGGCAAGCAGGTACGGCTTGAAAGCGTCATGGGCGCGCGTTCCGCGACGATAGTGGGAGTGCTGGAACCATCGGTGCCATATCCGGTAGCGACCGAGATCATTGCCAACGTCGTGACGAGCCCGCATCATCTGTCGGCGACGATGGTGACAGGTCGCGAGCATCGCATGACTGAAGTCTTTGCGCGGCTGGCACCCGGGGCAACGGTGGAGGCGGCACGCGCTGAGCTACGTGCAGTTTATGCCGCGATGATGGCAGCCCACCCTGAGGTCTACAAGCCGGACGATCACTACCAGATCGACGTGACGCGGATGCACGACCAGATCAATGCCCGCGCGAATGCGATTTTGTGGATATTGTTTGCGGCTTCAGGACTGCTGTTTGTCATTGCGAGTTCAAATGTCGCGAACCTGGTATTGGCGCGGACGGTGCGGCGTGAATCGGAGCTGGCAGTCCGTCTGGCTCTGGGCGCAAGCACGCGCGCCATCCGGCGTTCACTGCTGGCCGAGGGGCTGGTTCTGTGCGGCAGCGGGGCAATAGCTGCTGTTCTGCTCGCGATTCCGATGGTGAACGTACTGGGCCGGTACGCTGCGCGATTCTCGGTGCGCGCCAATGACCTGACACTCGATTTCAGCCTGGTGTGGTTTGGGATCGCGCTGGCCCTGGTGGCGGCGGGATTTCTGGCCTACGTGCCGCGTCTGCCTTCGGCGAATGACATGCAAGGCGGCCTGTCCGCCCGCGGAGTGCGGGCTGCGGGTGGAAGCAGTCGCAGGCTTCGCATCTTCGCCGTCACGCAAATCACGGCGTCGTTTCTGCTGCTGGCAGGGGCCTGTGTGCTGATGAAGACGCTTTTCGTGCTTGAGGAAACGCGCCCACCCTTCGATTCGGCCAATGTGCTGGCCGTTAATTTACCGGTGTTGTCTTATGGCAAGACGCCGGAACAGGTCAGCGAGTTCTATCGCGAAGTGCAACGCCGGGTCGGTGCGCTTCCGGGCGTGGAGCATACTTCTTCCGGATTTGTTGCGCCGTGGCGCGATGACCAGGGGCTGAACATTGCCTTCACCTTTGCGGCCCAGGGGGCTCGGCGCAATGACGGGCAGGACTACCGCGCCAAATACCGTTCGGTTTCTCCGGGATTCTTTGCAACATTCGGCGTACCGGTTGTGTCGGGTCGCGACTTCAATCCAGGCGACAAGGAAGGCTCGGAGCGCGTGGTGATCATCAGCCAGAGTCTCGCCAATCTACTCTATCCCGGGCAGAACCCACTGAATCGCAAGCTGTGGTGGACTGATGGCGTGATGAAGTTTATCGGCATCAGCACTGAACCGCGCCGCATCATCGCTGTCGTGCCGGACTTCGACGACGAGAACATTATTCCTTCGCCCACGATGACGGTGTACCAGCCAATCGAGCAGGAGGGCTGGAACGGCCGGCTGTTTGTGCGCGCGCATAGCGATCCCTACGTGCTGCTGCCTGCTATCAGCCGCACCATCCACGAGATGTCTGCAGACCAGCCGGTGGAGAAGGCCAGTACTCTGGGCGACGTGCGTGCCGAGGTGCTGACTCCGGATAAATTGAATGCAGTTGTCTTTGGCGGATTCGCAGCGGTGGCGCTGCTGATTTCCGTGGTTGGCGTTGCAGGCGTGCTGGCCTTCTCGGTCAGCAGCCGCACGCGTGAATTTGGAATCCGCATGGCTCTCGGCGCCCAGCGACGCAATATTCTCACTGACGTTCTGGTCGATGGAGTCGTAATTGCTGCGATTGGTGTCACGACCGGGGTAGTGCTTGGCTTCGGTCTTTCAACGATTGCGGGAAAATACGTAACTGAGATCCATCAGCCTGGCGCACTGGCATTTGTAGCGTCAGCCTTGACCATTCTGGCCGCTGCTGTCATTGCCTCCGCGGTTCCAGCCGCACGCGCCGCCAACGTGAACGCGGTTGAGGCGCTGCGGGCGGAGTAGGCAATAGAGACCGCCGGACGTTCAGCGTCCCGGCGGTCAGCGTAGCACTCGATGAGTTTCTCGTTTGGATTGGGACCCAAAGTCAGCCGCGTGAGTGACGGGTTGTTTCAAACAGGAACCAGCCGCGGCGCTGTCCCTCATCAATCCAGTTCTCAAGCAGGCTCGCAGTGGCCACGTCTCCCTCATCATCGCAGAGGGTGTGGACCGCACGCATGCTGAGCGTGAGCGCCTTCTCGTCCTCATGCAATTCAGCCAGCATGTCCTCAGGAGTCACGAAGTCGGCGTCATTGTCGGGAATGCGCTGCAGTCGCGCGATGTGACCGATGGAGCGGATCGTCGTGCCGCCAATCTTGCGCACCCGCTCGGCGATATCGTCGGTCATGGCAAACAACTGATCTCCATGGTCGTCGAGCAGCAAGTGATAATCGCGGAAGTGCGGTCCGCTCATATGCCAATGGAAGTTCTTGGTCTTGAGATAGAGGCTGAATACATCGGCAAGCAGCGCATTGAGCGCACCGGCGATTTCTTGAACCGCCTTTGGCTCGATGTCGGAAGGGGTGGTCAGCGGAGCCTTCTGGTGCTCCACGAGTGCTGATCTCGACGTCATTTTCAAATCTCCTTTTTCTTTTCAGATGTCTGGCAAGCCGTGAAAGGTGCAGAAGACTGAACAGCAGTTTTCAACAATCTCGCATCTTAATGACGCGACATGACGCTACGATAAACTTGGGTCTTGCTGTTGTTCCTTGAGTATGGGATTGTTCGGGAGGGGTGAGATGCCGCAGCGGTTTGACGCGATCATTGTTGGCGCCGGCCAGGCGGGTCCATCGCTGGCGACTCGTCTGGCGAAGGCCGGGCGAAAAGTGGCGCTGGTTGAGCGGCATCTGCTGGGCGGGACGTGCGTGAACACCGGATGCACTCCGACCAAAGCGCTGGTGGCGAGCGCCCATGCGGCGCATCTCGCAAGACGCGGGGCGGATTTCGGTGTGAAAACAGGGCAGGTGACAGTGGATTGGTCCATCGTGAAGGCACGCATGGATGCCATTGTGTCGAAGTCGCGGTCTGGGTTGGAGAAGTGGCTTGCAAGCACCCCGAATTGCAGCGTGATTCGAGGGCAGGCGAAGTTTACTGGGCCACACACGATGTCTGTGAGCGAAGAGGATTACGAGGCAGGGCAAATCTTTCTCAACGTCGGCGCACGCCCGGCCATTCCGAAGATGCCGGGCGTCGATATCGTCCCGTTCCTGACCAGCACCAGCATTCTTGCGCTCGATCAGTTACCGGAGCATCTTGTCGTGGTCGGCGGCGGATACGTCGGCCTGGAGTTTGCGCAGATCTTCCGGCGCTTTGGCTGCCGGGTCACGATTGTGGAAAAGGGCGCGAGACTCGCGGGGCACGAAGATGAGGACGCATCCGGGGTCATTCAGGAGATATTCGCGGCGGAGGGCATCGACGTTCGACTCAACGCCAATTGCATTCATCTTGAACGGCGTGACGGCGGAGTTTCAGTGGGACTGGAGTGCGATCTGGGCGCGCCTCACGTGGATGGTTCGCATGTTTTGCTGGCGGTAGGCCGCGTGCCGAATACCAATGATCTGAATCTCGCGGCTGCGGGAATCGATGTCGATGAACACGGTTTCATTCATGTAGATGAGGGATTGCAGACCCGTGTTCCGGGAGTCTACGCGCTCGGCGACTGCAATGGACACGGCGCCTTTACACACACCTCGTACAACGATTACGAGATCGTCGCCGACAACCTGCTCTCAGGTGCCAAGCGCAAGGTGAGCGACAGAATACCTGCATTTGCGATCTACATCGATCCGCCCCTGGCACGCGTGGGCATGTTGGAAACAGAGGTGCGCAAGAGCGGAAAGCCGGCGCTGATGGCTGTCCGCGCAATGACACGTGTGAGCCGTGCAATTGAAAAGAGCGAGACCGCCGGCTTCATCAAAGTGCTGGTGGAGGCAGAATCAAAGCAGATTCTAGGCGCTACTGTATTCGGGGTCGGAGGCGATGAAGCAATCCACTGTGTTCTCACCGCAATGTACGCGCGCCAGCCTGCTTCGCTGCTCACGCACTCAGTTCATATTCACCCTACGGTGGCGGAGTTAATTCCGACGACGTTTGGAGATTTGAAACCGCTCGCGTGAGCCTGATGTTTCCGGGGAGACGCGATTGTTCCAGTGATTCAATAGCGCTTCATTTGGACTTCCAACTCAACTCCAGCGCTCCATTTGCGCCAAACCGGAATTGTTTTTGCGAAAAGCCCAGGCCGAAGAGAGCCAGGTTCTGGTCGTAGTATTTCGGAGGGGCACCGAGTAATCCAGTTTGCGTGTTGACTTTCGATTGCACGCGCGAGATTTGTTGATTCTTGATTTGCTGATCCTGAAGTGCTTCAGCGTAAGGAATGAGCGCGGCGGAGAATCCCGCCGGACCTTTAGGATCCTCAACAGTGCCATCCGGCCGCACTTTCGCAGGAGGAATTGCATTCTTGCGAAGATAGTTATCCATTCCTGCAAGGGCCTTCAACAAGACGTCTCGATCCTTCGTCGAGTTATCCAGCATGCCGGCCCAGAGGTAAACGCGGATCGCGTCATAGCTTCCTAAAGTCTGCACTGGTTGCAGTCCAGCGCCAGTCTTGAACTCGGTCCAATCGGATACAAATCCATGCGGCGCAGAATCACTCACTATTAATGGAACCGTTGCAGCCACTTTTCCCCATGGGCCGTCGGGTATTGACTGCTCAAGACCCAGAATGAGCTGAAGCGGAACATAGCTCGCGTTCAACCGGTAGGAAGAGCCATGCTGAAAACCAGTTGGACCGGGTGCGACGACAGTGCCGAGACTTGGCACTTGAATAACTTCTTCGAAATGGCGCGCAGGAGCGCTCCTTCGGGACTGCGCAGGACCCGGTAGACGAACTCCCAGACAGCATCAAAGGTACTCAAGTGGTGGCAGAATCCGGATGCACGCGCTGCGCCCCTGGCGAGCGCGTGCATCGTGTGTTTTGCTTCACGGAATCGGAATTCCAACAGCAGCTGAGCTGACGCGAGTCAATAACCACCGCCCGTCGATCTTTTTGGCTTCACCGTCAAGGTCTACATGGCTTTTGGCTGTCCAGTTCGGTAGGCCGGTGGCAGCATTCAACGACACGTCGAAGTAATGGCATTCGAAATAAACCGATGATTTCCATTCTCCGTCCTCGCCCTTTACAGGGAAATACTTGGTTTTGTACGCCGGGGAAAGCGACACGAACTTATTGCCTATTTGTAATCCCCCGGAAACATACTTGAAGAACGTGCACAACGTGCCCTGTCGACCGGTTGCAGACGTGTCGAACGTGGGCTCAGGGCAACTTTCAGGATCATCCGGGTCGCCGTTGCCAATATAATTTCCTGCCGTTGTGGCAGTACTGACGACCGTAAGCTGGGCGTCTTTAGCCCAGATGGAAAGTGCCTCGCGGATTCGCTGAGTGATGACTGCCGGCGAATCGCCATTCACTGGATCGTGCACGCTGACCGCCGCGTGAAAGGTTGCGTGAAGCTGTTCCAGTTCAGTCATCTGGGCCAGTTGTTCGTCGTCGTCCCGCCAGTTATCGGCACGGGAAGAACCTGACTGCGCTACAGCCGGGACCGTAAGCAAAGCCCCAGCGAGAAGCATGCTCAGCATCGCTGTCAATTTCTTGAATGTCAACTTCATGTCCGTCTCTCCTTTGATTTGGGACGCGGTTGTCGTTCTTACCGCGCCTGGCTGTCGCCTTACCCGATATAGCGAGAAGCGCTGCCGAAACCTGCAATGGGAGAGAAACTTATTAGGGCGCCTGATCTTGAAACTGCTGGGCGGTGTAATATTTACGCAATCGGCCACTTCTCCGGCCCAGGGATCTGGATGGATGACGCTCTTGGACACGAGATCACCCAACTGCTTCAGGCATGGCGCCGGGGCGACGAAGGTGCTCTGGACAAGCTGACTCCGCAGGTTTATCGCGAGCTGCAATTAGCTGCCCGGCGTTGCATGGGAAGGGAACGCGACGGCCATACCCTACAAACGACAGCGCTGATCAATGAGCTCTATCTGCGTCTTTCCGATTTGAAGCTGATCGACTGGCAGAACCGGGCGCATTTTTTCGCACTGTGTGCCCGACAAATGCGGCGTATTCTCACTGACCAGGCCCGCGCCCGGCGATCCCACAAACGCGGCGATGGTGCAAACGCAATTTCATTGGACGATGCTCTGGCAGTCTCTCCAGAACCCTCCGCTGATTTGGTCGCTGTAGACGATGCTCTCAATCAACTGGCAAAGGTCGACGAGCGCAAGAGCCAGGTGGTGGTGTTGCGTTTTTTTGGCGGCCTTAGCGTTGAGGAAACTGCGGAAGCATTGAATGTTTCACCTGAAACCGTCGCGCGTGATTGGCGGTTGGCCAAGGCGTGGCTGATGCGGGCCCTAAGCCAAAACAAATCCGATGAAGCCTGAGCGTTGGAGCAAAGTCGAAAGCATTTTTCACAAGGCTCTCGAGGCGGACGAAAGCCGGCGCGGCTCTGTAATCGAAGAGTCATGTGCCGGCGATGAAGAGTTGCGCCGCGAGGTTGAATCGCTGCTGGCTCACCACAGCGACTCTGCCAGCTTCATCGAGCAGCCTGCATTTGCGGACCGAACGAACACCAGCAGCGTTCGGGCCGCGACGGCGCCGGTCGCGCCGAGGCCCGACCTGAAGGGCGTTGCGGTTGGGCATTACCGCATTCTTGAAGAAATCGGCTTCGGCGGCATGGGAGTGGTATACAAGGCCGAGGACACTAGACTGGGCCGCCTGGTCGCGCTGAAATTCTTACCTGAGCACATGGCAGCGGATTCTGTCGCGCTGGAGCGTTTTCGCCGCGAGGCCCGATCGGCTTCGTCGCTGAATCATCCCAATATTTGCACAATTCACGATATCGACGTGTACGAGGGCCGGGAATTCATCGTAATGGAATATCTCGATGGGCAGACACTCGCCACGTATATTGCCGGTCGGCGGTCGGTGGGCACTGAGTTCGTCGCGAGATTGGGAATGCCCATTGCCGAGGCGCTCGGCGCGGCACACTCCAAGGGAGTAATTCATCGCGATATCAAGCCGGCCAATATCTTCGTTGCTCAATCGGGGCTGGTGAAGGTCCTCGATTTCGGCGTGGCGAAGCTGGTAGCTGAGGCCAATCAATCCGACTCAAGCCCGTTGACCGAAACAAACACGATCACGGGTACACTGCCGTATATGTCGCCGGAACAATTGCGTGGCGAGAATCTCGACACTCGGTCTGATATCTACGCATTGGGGGTCGTGCTCTACGAGATTGCAACGGGGCAGCGCTTGTATAGCTCATCGCTTCATGCGCGGCTGGTTGATGAAATCCTGAATAGTCCTGCTTCTCCGCCGAGCAGCATCAACGGAAAGCTGTCGGCAAGAGCTGACGACATTATTCTCAAGTGTCTCGCCAAGGACCCGGAGGACCGATACCAAACCGCTAAAGAAACCGCGGTTGACTTGCGGCACTTGGGCGCGCAGGCGACGAGCGGAGCGGCCTCAGCCGGGAAACCCGGCGTACGAACAAGAAGGAAGGTCCGGCTGTGGTTGCTTGCAGCCGCGGCGGCACTTACGGCAAGTCTTGTCTTCCTTCTTGTCAGCTTGATCGGATCTCATGGCCCCTCAGCCCCATTGGAAACACGCCAGATTACTTTTACAGGCGACAAAAAAGATGGAGGATTGTTTACCGATGGGGCGCGCCTCTATTTTCAAAGCGATGGGCACCCTGTCGAAATGTCCGCAACCGGGGGCAGCATGCAACCGTTGCAGGCGTCTGTATCGGAAATGAAGATCTGGGACATCTCTCCCGATGCTTCCCAGCTGATGATGTTCAAACCGGATCTGAACGACGAGACAGATCGTGGCTCTTTATGGACCATTCCGGTTCTCGGTGGATCGCCGCGAAGGCTAGGGAACCTGATGGCGCGTGGCGCAAGCTGGTCGTTGGATGGGAATTCGATCGTATACGCGGATTTGAACTCTGTATTTGTCAGCGATGCGAATGGCGCAAATTCTAGAGAGGTCTGGAATGCGAATCGCCCCGTTGAGGGTAGGTGGCCCCGGTTTTCCCCCGATTCGAAGCGAATTCAGGTGACTGTGGACGGGAAAAACTCAGGCGATCCATTGCGAATTTTCGAAATGAATGCAGATGGCAGTCATGTTCACGCACTCCCTCTCGATTGGCCGTCAGACGCTGGTCAATGGGACGGCCAGTGGACCCCCGATGGGAAACATTTCGTATTTGTCTCGTACCGTGACGGGTTCAGCGGCATTTACGAACTCGTTTCTCCTCGATGGTTCGAATTCTGGAAGAAAGCATCGGCCGTACGTCTTACGCCGGAGCAGATGGACGTCGTAGCGATGACTTCGACCAAGGACAGCGCCAACCTGCTTGTGATCGGCAGGATCGCTCAAGGATCGATGCAGGCTTACGATTCCAAGGGGCAACGCTTCATTCCCTTCTTAGATGGCCTGGCCGCTTCGAGTTTCGTGATTTCTCCTGACCGCCAATGGATGGTTTACGCCGACTACCCCCGTCATTTGTTATGGCGTAGCAGGCTAGACGGAAGCGAAAGGCTCCCGTTGACAGACATACCAGCATGGATGCCGGAATGGTCTGCCGACAGTAAATGGGTGGTCTTTTGTAATTTCAAGGCAATTTACCGCATCTCGATTGATGGCGGTGTTCCCGAGCAGCTTACTCCAGAAGGCGGCGATCTCGAGGTCACTCCCACCTGGTCTCCAGACGGGACATCGATTGACTTCAGTGACACCCCGACTCCAGGACACTACGTCGGGATCAAAGTTCTCGATCTCGCGAGCAAAAAGGTGTCCGTGTGGCCGGGCTCGGCGGGCATGTATGTCCCTTCCTGGTCGCCCGATGGCAAATACCTGGTCGCAATCGCAGACTCACCTAAACGGATGGTCGTCTACTCTCGAGAAACGAAAACCTGGAGAACCTTAAAACAATTTGGAGGTGACTGGGGCTTCTTTAGGTGGTCAAACGACTCCAGGTCCATATTGATGGCAAAAATAGCCGCGGAACCCGGAGAGCAACCGGGAGTCTACCGGTTGAATATTGCCGATGCCAAATGGACTCTGGTTTCCCCGTTTAATGGGTTGCGAGTTAGTTCGAGCCCCTTCGAGAACTTTCTCTCGATAACATCCGACGGGCGACCCGCCATGATGAGCGACACCAGCGTCGTGCAGATATATTCTCTGCGGTGGAATCCGCAGTAGCTTCTCCGGTCGGCAGTTGGTAATCGAAACATCCCGAAAGTTTTTTGTCGCATCGCCGCACCGATTCGGCGTGGGCTCCCTCGGAGTGAGGCCCAAGAGGTCGTCGATGAACTGGAAACGCATACTGGACTAATCATTCAATCCGCAGTAGACCTGTTCGAGTTCTCCCACAAATCCCTTCAAGAGTACCTAACGGCCGAATTCATCACTGGCCTTTCGGAAATCCCTGGCAGCGTTTCCGAGCTCCAGACTATGCCTAATGATCTTGCCATCGCGACCTTAATCAAGCAAAGGATCGCCATCGCTCAGATCGTCGGCGTGTATTCGATTGAAAGCACCAGTTTTGCGCTCGATGGGAAGGAAGTATGGCGACTTGAACTGAAAGCTTCACCTGGCGGGCCGCTGAAGTTTTACTCCTTATGAGGGTCTTGCCGAAGGTCCTATGGGTTCGGCGTAGCCTCGTAGAGGAGGATGCAGATAACCACGAAGATGTGCCAGCAGGCCCTCCGCAACCGCAATGAAGGTGCCCGTTCCCTCGTCCGTCTCGACAGTGACGGTTATGGAGAGTCTAGGATCCTGCCGGTTCAGGTCGCTCCTGATAAGTCGGCATCGCGCCAGTTTCCTGAACCAATTTTGCCCAATTTGCAGGAACACTGCCCCGCCTCCTGTTCCCTATCCTGTCTTGGCAGATTGCGGGCGCTCTCGATGAGTGCTTTGCCCGGCTACAATCACGCGATACAGAGTCCGCTGGCACAACCCTCTTCTCATTGGAGTGCCGCGACTGGCCTCTTGCCACAGTCTGGTCCATGGTGACAAGCTTTGCTCATCCCCGGGAGGCTATCTTGCGCCGTGCTTGTTTCGTGGTTGCATTGGCACTGATCCCCTTCGCTGCTTCACCTCGTGTTCGCGCCCAGACAATCGTGACGCACAGCGCGGGCGGACCTGCGCGTCTCGACGGTCCGTGGCTTCTCTACGAAAGCGATCCACCCGGCGGCATATCCGCATCCGCCGACTCTCGCCTGGGCCGAATCTACACGCTCAGCACCGAACAGATCCCTTCCCAGGGCGCCAAAACCGTTTGGCTTCGCGCGACTGTGACGCCGGACGAATTGCCCTCCGATCCAGCACTGCTTGTGAATCCGAATGCCGGCGATTGCCAGGTATTCGTGAACGGGCAGAAAGCTGCAGACTGTAGCAAATGGCCGCGCACAACTAGTTCCGCGCGTCGCTGGCTGCTCGTGCATTTGCCTGCCGGGACGGCCCAGATCGCAATTCGCATCGTCGGACCCATCGGTGGACCTGCAAGAATTCCTCGCCGGGGTGACGTGCTCTTCGGCAATGCGCTAACTCTCGAGGCTATACGAACAGCCACCGACGCCAACCATTTGTACCGCAGGCTTCCAGAAGCACTGCTCAGTACGGGGGAACTCCTGGCCAGTGTGATCCTGCTGCTGATCTTCTACAATGACCGGCGCGGAAGGGAGTACCTTTGGTTCGCCGCGTTCCTTTTGCTCGACGGCTCAATGTCGCTGGAGGCGGTCGTTAAGAATGTGTACCCGCTGCTTCCACGCTCGGTGGGTTACCTTACGGACGCTCTTGGCATGATCGGCCGCTATGCGCCTCTCGTTGGATTTATCGCGGCCTTCACGAGAGTCCGTCTCAACCGGTGGATGCGCGGTTATCAGATTTTGCTGTTGGCGGTTCCGGTGTTGATGAATCTTCCGGTGCTCAGCGAAAAGTTCGCTTGGCTGCCTCAATTCCCCGGCAGGGCCTTTCCCGCGCTCCTGCTCGTCGTCCAGGTGCCGTTTATTCTTGGTTCGCTGGGCTTTCTTGGATGGAAATGGAGACGCGGAAATCGAGAGGCCGGTCTGCTGTTGCCCTCATTTCTGCTTGCGAGCGCATTCGAAGTGCTGGGGATCATCCTACCCTCATTCAGGAGTTTCCACGCCGGCCGCTTTGCCTTTGATTATGACGACTTGTCGATGTTCTTCTTCCTGGTTTCGATTGGCCCGGTTCTCCTGTTTCGTCATCGGCGCATGGCTCTCGAACATGAAAGGGCCACAGCGGAGCTCGAAGCGGCGCGTGACATCCAGCAGAGGCTCGTTCCCAAATCGATCCCTCCGCTTATCGGCTGCCACATTGAAACCGCTTATCTACCTGCCGAGGAAGTTGGCGGCGACTTCTACCAGATCCTTCCGCGGCAGGACGGCAGTCTCGTCATTGCGATCGGTGATGTAAGCGGCAAAGGTCTGAAAGCCGCGATGACCGGAGTGCTTGCCATCGGCGCTCTGCGGACCCTCGCTTTTGAAGGACTCGACCCCGCCGCGATCCTGATGCGCCTGAACGCTGAACTCGTGCGGGCCGCAAACGACGGCTTCGTTACATGCTTTTGCATGGTGCTCAGTTCCTGCGGTACCTTGCGCTTTGCCAATGCCGGTCACCTCGCTCCCTTCTGCAACGGCCGCGAGATCGAGGTACCCGGTACATTGCCGCTCGGAATCGATCCCCACGCGGTATACGAAGATATAGCTCTCAGTTTGCAGCCGACCGATCGCCTCACGTTGCTTTCCGACGGGGTTGTAGAGGCGCAGAGCGCGACTGGCGAGTTGTTCGGATTCGAACGTGCTTGTCAAATCAGCGTGCAGACAGCTCAGAGCATAGCTGAACAAGCGCGACGCTTCGGCCAGACCGATGACATCACCGTTCTTACTCTCAACCGTCTCGCTGTCGCCTAAAATCACTTCTGATTCCCCCCATATCCGGACGTTCCGCGGATTTCGGTCTCAGTTGCTCGCGAGATCGCGCTGAGATGCCGCTGGGACAGATGCAGGTAGACTGTGGTGACCTCGAGATCGCGATGACCGAGCAGAATCTGAATAGTGCGCAGGTCGGCACCGGCTTCAAGAAGGTGTGTGGCGAAGCAGTGGCGCAACGTGTGGGGATGGATGCGCCTGTTGTCGAGGCCAGCGCGTTCGGCTGCGATCTGACATGCAGACCATGGAACCTTGGTGGTCACTGGATGACTCGATGTGTGCCAGCGGTTGCCCGGAAACAGCCACTCCTTGGGCTTGCGCCGGAGGCCGCACCAGTAGGCGCGCAGTTCTTCGAGCAGCTTCGGGCTGAGCATGACATCGCGGTCCTTGCCGCCCTTGCCCTCGTGGATATGAACCACCATCCGCTTGCTGTCGATGTCGCTCACTCTTGAGACGGGCTGCTTCTGCGCGGCGTGCGCCGGTGGCATACATAGTCATCAGCAGGATGCGATGAAAGGGTGTGTCCGCTGCCTGAATCAGTCGCGCAACTTCCTCCTGACTGAGTATCCCGGGAAGATGACGCAGCTTCTTCGGATAGGGGGTCTCCGCGATGCTCCAGTTGCGCTTCAACACGTGAATGTAGAAGAACCGCAGAGACGCCAGCCGCAGGATGACGGTGTTCGGACTGAACTTCAACTTGGTGAACAGCATCGCCTGGTACTTGCGAATGTCCTCAGGGCCAAGCTGATCGGGCGGACGGCGAAAGTACCGGCTGAAGTGCTCAACACCGTGCAGGTATGTACGGATGGTGGTAGCGGCGAAGTTGCGGCGATGCAATTCCTCAAGCATGAGCTGACGTAGTTGGTTCACAGAGAATCCTCCTTCTCTGCGAACCAACCTATCCCGATAGCCTCAAAGGCTGGTCAGATGCACGCGGAAGCGTCCGCCGCCGCAGCGGCTTCGTTCAAGTCGGCTTCTCGTCGCTGATCCTGAGTTGCCTTGAAGTCGTGGCTACTCAACCTCTCGGCGCGACATCACCTCTCTCAAACCCCAAACAATCCTGATCTACCCGGCGCTCGGCGTGCCGGCTGTTTGCCCCACTGCGGGCCGGAGGTGAACCATGGCCCGCAAACCAGGGCAGATTATTGCGCGCGGTCAAAGCACTTGGCTTGTACGCATCTACCAGGGGCGCGACCCCCAAACGGGAACGCGCAAATATCTGAACCAAACTGTTCACGGTCAACTGCGAGAAGCGCAGCGCTTCCTGAACCTCAAGCTTCAGCAGAGAGACAAGACAGGATCGCTGCGCGCAGCGGCGATCAGCCTCAACCAATTTCTCGACCAGTGGCTCACAACCGTGGCTAGGCCGAAGCTCCGGGCAAGGACTTTCTACGATTATTAGACGCTCCTCCGGCTTTACATCCGGCCAGTCCTCGGTACACGGCTGATTGGTGCCATCGGGCAGATTGATATGCAGGAACTTTACTCACAGATGTTCGAGAGGGGATTGTCGGCCCGAACCATCGGGTACACGAACGCGGTGTTGGAATCGGCCTTCCGCCAAGCAGTCCGCTGGAGAATGCTGGCCGAAGACCCCTGCGCCGGCGTCGATCTGCCGCGGGTGAGGCGCAAGGAGATGGATGCGCTCAGCGTCGAGGAGTGCCGGCAGCGAGTTGCGCAGTTCCGCGATTTCGACGGTGTGCGATAGGTGTGCTGATGAGCGGAGTGTAGTCAATGGAAAATCGATAGTCGATATCGCCGCAAGCGTATTTTAATCGTCCGAAAGATTCTGCCGTCCAACCGTTCGACTCCGGCACACATGTGGCACACAAAACTGCGCTGAAAGCGCAAATTTTCCTGAGTTTCTCCGAGACTTGCATTGATCGGCAAATCAGTGCCAGGGATGGACTCACCCCCGGGAAAAACAGATTCCCGGGTACTTGCTGAATCTCCAAGGTCATGTTTGGTCATGCCGTGCTGTCCAATGAAAGAAGTGGTGGAGAGACAGCTTTCTCGATCCCAGAAGCGTCATGGTCATGTCGACAGTATTTGGTCATGTTTTTTACCCAAAGCATGGCCAACAGAGCGGAGAATCTGGACGATTGCCAACAATATTGAAACGCTTAAGTTATTTAATCCTCAATTATTTATCGGATAAGCGATTTAGATCGAGTGTTGTCGAGAAAGAGCTGGCGGAGAGGGAGGGATTCGAACCCCCGATAGAGTTACCCCTATGCCTGATTTCGAGTCAGGTGCATTCAACCGGGCTCTGCCACCTCTCCGCTTTTGGTAGAACACATCTCGAAGGCTTACGCTGGGCCCGGCGGCCGGCGATCCATATCGAGAAGCGGCAGCATTCGCGGACTCTCGCGGGGCCGTATCTTCGCGTACTGGGAGGTTTCCCAGATGCTGGATCGCGGTTGCGATGCGATTGCGCATCTTAAGTTTACCGGTGTCGATGCCGAGGTGGCAATTCGATGCGCACTTCTGTCCGATTCTGCTCTGAAATCGGGGTGACAGGCTCGTGGAGGCTCCCCTGTGTCGGGCAGCGAAAGGACAGGCTTCCCACGCGTGGTGCATTGAAGGGGATAGGTTTACCCGATTGCCGGCAGCCATGCGCTGCCGCAAAGTGTTACTTTACTGTCTGGCTTGATTTGTCTCAGCGGGATGGCTCGAAAAGCCAAGGAGAGCGGCCGGTGGGAATTCAGATTGCACGTCTTGCACGGCGTTTGCAGGGGAGCTGAAATCCAGATGATGGAGTTCCACATCTCGCGAAAGGCCCGGGAACGCTATAGGTTCGCGGATACGCTTTTCTCCTACAACGGCAACGTGGTTTTCGCTAACGTTGCGGCCTGCCGCGCATTCGCCCATCAGATGAACCTCGTGCGCCATGCGGACAAGAACCCTGATCTGGCGGTGCACGCTGGGCAGTTGTTCGCGATGGGGTTGATCGACGAGGCGAGCCACGTGCTGATGGCGCGGTATCGCGAGCAGTTTGACCCCGAGGTGATGACCTCTGCGCTGGACTGGTTTGCCGGCCGCGTGGGAACGCGCGAACTCGACACCATGTTGCTGACTTTTGTGGAGCATTTTCCCGGTCAGAGTGTGATGCGTGGCGAAGAGACTCCGCGGCAATGGCTGAACGGAAAGACGGGCAAGTCGACGCATCGCGAGGCGGCACTCGAAGAGTTGTTGCTGCTGTGGTCGGCAAATCGCAATGAAGCTTTCAAGAAGTTCGAAGAACTGTTCGAAGACAAGCCGCTGGCCGAGAAGACCGTTTACCGGCAGGTGACGCAGGAGCTTCCGCAGTATTTTGCCACGCGTCCGTTGATCCCTGTGGAGGGCGCGACGGCAATCAGTCTCTACGACCTGCTGCGTGCGCCGGTGAGCGGTGCGCCTGCTTCTCTCAGCGAGCAACTGGCGCTGATCCGCAAGCTGTGGCGGCCGTTGCTGGGCGACACGATGGACCGGCTCCTGATGATGGGCGGCGAAGTCCTGCACGAAGAAGAGCTAGCCATCTGGATGCAGTTCAATCCCGACGCAGCGCGCGCCCGGGCCGCAGCTGAAGATGCCGCACGCCGCCGCCGCGAGCAGGGAACCCAGCAATGGCCGTCCATCGTAAGCGAATCGCAGGTGCCCACATTCGGCGATCCCGCGAACGAGTATGAGAAGTTCAGCCCTGACACCGCCTGGATGCCGAACACCGTCCTGATTGCGAAGAGCACATACGTGTGGCTGGCGCAGCTTAGCAAGCAATATGGCCGGCACATCCACCGTCTCGATCAGATTCCCGAGGAAGAGCTGGCGACGCTGGCTCATCGCGGCATCAATTCGCTATGGCTGATCGGCGTGTGGGAACGCAGCCGCGCCTCAAAGACCATCAAGCAGCTTTGTGGCAATCAGGATGCGGTGGCTTCGGCCTATTCGCTCTTCGACTACAAGATTGCAGAAGATCTGGGCGGAGAACCTGCCTACATCACGCTGCGTGATCGCTGCTACCACAAGGGGATTCGCCTCGCCAGCGACATGGTGCCAAACCACATGGGTATCGATTCGCCGTGGGTGATCGAACATCCAGAGCGGTTCATCTCGCGCAACGAATCACCCTATCCGGCGTACAGTTTCAACGGCCCTGACCTCTCCCACGACAGCCGCGTCGAGATCAAAATCGAAGACCACTACTTCGAACAGACAGACGCGGCCGTGGTGTTTCGCCGCCGCGACAAGTGGACCGGCGAAACCCGCTTCATTTATCACGGCAACGATGGGACGAGTTTCCCGTGGAACGACACCGCGCAGCTCGATTATCTGAATGCCGCTGTGCGCGAGCAGGTGATCCAAACCATTCTGTATGTGGCGCGCCTGTTTCCGGTGATTCGGTTTGACGCCGCCATGACGCTTGCCAAGCGGCATTTTCATCGGCTGTGGTTTCCGGGGCCGGGATCCAGCGGAGCAATTCCTTCACGCGCCGAGTACAGCATGAGCCAGGCGGAATTCAACAAGCACATGCCGCATGAATTCTGGCGCGAAGTCGTCGATCGCGTCGCAGCCGAGGTCCCTGGAACGCTGCTGCTGGCCGAAGCTTTCTGGCTCATGGAAGGCTACTTCGTTCGTACCCTGGGCATGCATCGCGTCTACAACAGCGCATTCATGAACATGCTGCGTGATGAGAAGAATGCGGAATACCGTTCGGTCATCAAAAACACCCTGGAATTCGACCCAGACATCATGAAGCGTTACGTGAACTTTATGAGTAATCCCGATGAAAGAACGGCAATTGACCAGTTCGGCAAGGGGGATAAGTGCTTCGGCGTGACGGCCCTCATGGCCACGCTGCCAGGCCTGCCGATGTTCGGACACGGCCAGATCGAAGGCTTCACGGAGAAGTACGGCATGGAATATCAGCGCCCGCGCTACGACGAGACGCCGGACCACTGGCTCGTGGAGCGTCATGAGCGAGAGATCGCTCCGCTGCTGAAGCGCCGCTGGGTCTTTGCCGAAAGCCACAACTTCCTGCTCTACGATTTTTTTGAAGCTTCCGGTTCGGTTGACGAGAATGTCTTCGCCTATTCCAACCGCACAGGCAACGAGCGTGCGCTCATTGTCTACAACAACCGCTATGGTGAGGCGCACGGCACTATCCATAACTCTGCTGCCTACGCCGACAAGGGCAACGCGCAACTGCGCCAGCGCCGGATTGGCGATGGCCTTGGATTTGCGGGAGACTCCGGCGCGATTCTTGCTTACCGGGACATGCTGACTGGCCTCGAATATCTGCGCCGTGCCAACGAATTCGCAGAGCGCGGCTTGACGTTCCACCTGCATGCTTATCAGTGCCATGTCCTGATGGATTGGCACGAGAAGTGGGCTACTGCCGAGCATCCGTGGGACCGTCTGTGCGATCAGCTCAACGGTCGCGGCGTACGCAGTCTCGAAGACGCGCTGATCGACATGGAACTCCAACCCATGTACCAGGCGCTGCGTTCTCTCCTCGATCAAGACACGATTCGCCTGTTGACGGATTTGGCAGAACATCCGCGCACCACCGCCGGAAACGGCAGCGTGAGCGCCGCCATCGATCGCAAGGCGAATCGCAAACGCAGTGAGCTCTTCAATGTCGCGTGGAAGCGATGTGAAGCCTTCGTGCGCATCGCGCAGCAGGCCTGGCGCACACGTTCCGGTAGGCAAGCGGAGTTGACCATGCCGGGACTGCTGGGCCCGGCGTTCCGCGAACGGCTCGCAGCTGCCATGCGCATTCCTGTGGTGGAAGCCCTGTTCCCGCAGCCATGGACGGCGGCCGCGCGGCGCGTGCTGCCCAGTCCCAGTCCGCAGTTGACAGCGACAGCCATGTGGGCGCCGATCATTGCGTGGTGCGCGCTGGAGACGCTGGCTGAATCGATGGACGCCCTGAACCCCGAACAGATCGCTCTTGAGGCTTTCGACCGCTTGCGCCTGCGTCAGCCTCTTGGTGAAGCGTTCAAAGCTCTCGGCTTCGAAGGGGAAGCGGGCTGGCGTGCCGCCGCAAGAATCAAGGTCGTGCTCCTGGCTCAGGCTGAAATAGCCAAAGCAACAATGCGGGAGAAGGCAAAGTTGCCTTCGTCTCCCGCGGAAACCGATTCGAAACCAATTGCGGAGCCAGAGTCGGTGCCGGACGCGCAGAGTGCGGCAACCTCCCCTGATTCAGAAAATGCGGAGCCCATTGTGTGCGGGATTCCGCGCGAGCTTTGGTCCGATCCGGATGTGCGCTGGCTGACCGGTGTGCACGACGCGGGGGCGAGCACATACGTGGTTTGTGAGCCCTACGAAGAATTGTTGTGGTGGCTGCAGATGCCGGAATTGCTGAGCATCGCCGGCCAGCCCGCGCCAAGCAAGTCCCAGGTCCGCGCACTCAGCTCGAACGTGAATGAGGCTTCAGTTGCGGCGGACAAAGCAGGCTATCGCCTGCAGACGATGCTGGGTATCGATGCGAAAAAACACGAAACGTCAGCGAATCCGATCGAGAAGGATACAGTCGCCGGCAGGGAAGCGACGACAAAGGCAGGGGAGTCTGCGGGGAACGACTCGCTCGTCCACCCGTTGAAGCGTTCAGAAGAAGTTCCGGCAAAGCCGAACAGATAATCGAGAACGAGTTTTTAATGAAAATCCTTCGATCACGGACAAATCTATTGACAAACTAAACTGAACCGTTCAGTATTGATTTTCACGTCCCGGGAGGTCGCTCAATTGATCAGGGTGCAAAACCTCGTAAAGACATTCGGCACGTTCACTGCCGTCAACGACGTCTCCTTTGACGTCGCCGCCGGCGAGATATTCGCCTTCCTCGGTCCCAACGGAGCAGGGAAGACCACAACCATCAAAATGCTTACCACGCTGCTGCATCCCACTAGCGGCACCATCGAGTTGGATGGACTTGACCCGCAGAAGCGTCAAAACGAAGCCCGCCAGCGTTTCGGTATCGTCTTCCAGGATCCAAGCCTCGACGGCGACCTCACCGCATGGGAGAACATGGAGATCCATGGCGTGCTTTATCACGTGCCGCACAAGACACGCCATCATCGCTCCGAAGAACTCCTGAAGCTGTTCGAACTCTGGGAGCGCCGCAACGACCAGGTGAAGAAATTCTCCGGCGGTATGAAGCGGCGTCTCGAAATCGCGCGTGGCTTTCTGCATACGCCCAAAATTCTCTTTCTCGACGAACCCACGCTGGGCCTTGATCCGCAGAGCCGCAACCAGCTCTGGAACCACGTAAAGCGTGTCAACGAATCCGAAAACGTAACCGTCATGCTCACCACTCACTACATGGATGAGGCAGATCGCGTAGCGCACCGCATCGGCATCATCGATCACGGCAAACTGGTTACGCAAGGAACTCCAGCGCAGATCAAGGAGAAGACCGGTGCTGCGACGCTGGAAGACGCATTTCTCAAGCTGACCGGCTCGAACATCCGCGACGAGAGCGCCGGCTCAGCGGACCAGATGCGCCAATTCGCCAAAATGTGGCAGCAGCAAAGGAGGTAGTCGATGAGTGCGATCTATATTCTCTGGCTGCGCGAACTCAAGCGGTACACGCGTTCGCGCGCGCAGATCATTGCATCCCTGGGTCAGCCAATGCTCTATCTGCTGGTGCTGGGCTTTGGCCTCAATCCTGTTTTCAAGCGTGCCGGCTATGGCAGCTACTTTCAATTCATCGCACCGGGCGTCATCGGAATGTCGGTGCTCTTTTCTTCAATCTTCTCCGGCCTCGGCCTGCTTTGGGACCGCCAGTTTGGCTTTCTTAAAGAGACACTGGTGGCTCCGGTGCCGCGCATCCAGATCATGATCGGCCGCACCCTCGGTGGCTGTACTGTAGCTGTCATCCAGGGGCTGCTCGTTTTGACTATCTGTCTCATCTCCGGCTTCCGTCCGGCAAATTGGTTCGCCATTCCAGTGGCCATCGGATTCATGGTGCTTATCGCTTTACTCTTCGCCGCGCTCGGAGTGATCTTCGGTTCCAGCCTTCAGGACATGCAGGGATTTCAGCTCATCATGAACTTCCTGGTTCTTCCTATCTACTTTCTCTCCGGAGCCATGTTCCCGCTCACCAACCAGGGCAAAATCCTCGGTTTCATCACCGCGCTCGATCCGCTTTCCTACGGCATCGACGGCATGCGTTCGGTGCTCCTGAGCGCGGCTTCCTTCCGTCCGGCGTTCGGTATCAGCATCGATCTCGCCGTACTCATTGTGGTCGGCACGATTCTCCTGATCATTGGTGCCTGGCGATTCTCCAAGATCGAAGCCTAGCGTATGGCCCGATCGCGCAGCACAGAAGCACACGAAAAGGTCCTCAACGCCGCGCTTGGTCTGTTCGCCGAGCGCGGCATCGAGGCTACCAGCATGGATGCCATTGCGCAGGCTTCGGGCGTGAGCAAGGCCACCATCTACAACCACTGGGTCGACAAGGAAGCATTGCTGCTGGAAGTGATGTTGATGGTCAACGGTCTCGATCGCGAACCGGAAGACGTCGACACAGGCGATTTGCAGCGCGACCTCACTACGGTTCTCACGCGCAAGCCTCCCGACAAATTCGATGACGCGCGCAATCGTATGATGCCGACGCTTATCGCTTATTCGGCCGTGCATCCTGAGTTCGGCAAAGCGTGGCGGCACCGCGTAATGGAGCCGCCGCGTCAGTGCTTGAAGCGCGTGCTAAGGCGCGGTATCTCGCGCGGTGTCTTGCCGCAAAATCTCGACCTTGAAGCTGCCATGGCTCTGCTGCTCGGTCCCATGCTCTACGCGCATGTTTTTCACAAACAGGAGCCGAACCCGCCCGATCTCGGCCCGGTAACTGCACAGGCCTTCTGGCGCGCCCACAGCCAGGCGCGTAAGCAGCATATTGCAAACGTAGAATTAGCAAAAGCAGTGCTAGCACCGAAAAAGAAGACAGACAAGAGTTAGCAGCCCGCATCTCAAGGTCCCTCAAGCGGGTCTCATGAATAAGCTCCGGGTCAGGGCACGACTTCAGTCGTGCCGTAAAGCTGCAGAATCAGTGAGGGCTTTAGTTCCCGAGGGATGTTTTTCTGACATTCGAGACTTTTCCGCAGGCCGATTAATCCCTGAGGGAATTGAACCAACGCGCCGGAAACAAGTTCTAACCTCCTGCCAGGCCTCATTCAGAATCCCGCCGGCCGCTCCGAGGCAACGCCAAATGCACGCTCCAACGCTAACCCCGCTTCGCACAGGGTGCCTTCATCGAAGAGGCGGCCGATCAGCGTGACCCCGTGAGGCACTCTGCGCGGAGGCGAAAACTTCCGCAGCGGATGCAGCGGATCGGGAGCCCAGTCACTCCGCGCCTCCGACACTTCGACAAATCCGGCGCGCAAAGTAAGCGAAGGATGCCCAGTATTGTTGGTAATCACCAGCATCTCATCGCGCAGCGACGGCACCAGGAGCAGGTCAACCTGCGAGAACACGCGCGCCATCTCCAGTGCCACCTTGCGCCGCATACGATCTGCCTGCACAAAATCCACCGCTGAAAGAAAACGCGACTGCCGAAAAGTATTCGGCCACGCATCGGGAACCTGCGCTTTTAGCTCGGCCTCCTTGTGCGCTAGTGTCAACTCCTCGAATGCCGCCGCGCCCTCAGCAAAGAGAATGAGGTTCAGCGAATCGTAGGGCCAGTCAGGAATGGAAACTTCGACAAGCTCCATGCCGAGTTTCTTCACGACGTCAAGTGCCGCTCGATCCACATCCGTCGCAGGCGTCTCCTTCATCCAGGCAGGGAAGTAGCCGACGCGCAGGCCTGCAACCTTGGCATTTGCATCGAACGCAAGGGTACTCGGAACGCTCGCCATATCTCCCGCGTCGGGCCCGGAGATCGCGCTCAACACGAGGATCGTGTCTTCGACATGGCGTGCCATCGGCCCCAGTTTGTCGAGCGACCAGCACAGTGTCATCGCTCCGGTACGCGCAACACGCCCGTAGGTGGGGCGCAATCCCGTAACGCCGCAGCGCATCGAAGGGCTCACGATGCTTCCGCCGGTCTCGCTGCCGATGGCGAACCCGACCAGCCCTGCTGCTGTTGCCGCTCCAGGGCCGGC
This sequence comes from uncultured Acidobacteriaceae bacterium, assembly GCA_963838295.1. GTDB lineage: Bacteria > Acidobacteriota > Terriglobia > Terriglobales > Acidobacteriaceae > Telmatobacter. The sequence continues at coordinate 653,790 of CAWIQS010000010.1, read as the reverse complement.
GCTCGATCCGGATGCGCCTTCTTCGAGTAGCCAGGGATTCATGGTCTGCCCGCCAAACCATATATCGTTCAGCGCCAGCGCGCCGAGGCTCAGTTTTGCCACCAGCACCGCACCGGCAGCTTCCAACCGATCCACGACCGTGCTGTTCTTCTTCGGAACCCGATTGCGATACGGCTCCGCACCATACGTCGTCGGAATGGCTGCCGTATCCAGCAGGTCCTTCGCCCCCCACGGAATCCCATGCAGTGGCCCGCGATATTGGCCCGCAGCAATCACTGCTGTCAGCACGCCTCGCCTGCGCAAGGGCGTGTTCTTCCGTCAGCGTGATCACGCAGTGCAGCTTTGGGTCGAATTGCTTCAGCCGGTCCAGATAGATATGCGTGAGCCGTTCCGACGTGATCTGCCGCGACTGAATCCATCGCGAAAGTTGCGCAACCGAAGAGAATGCGATATCGGCATCGTTGGCCGGTAACGGCGCGCGTGGGTCGGCACTGCGAATGTAGTAGCTCTCACCGCGGCCCGACTTGCCCGGCGTGAGTCCCGGCAGCATGGGATTCCAGACCGTCGCCGGTGCAAGCCCTTCTTCCAGAACCATCTTCCGCGGCCCAGTTCTGCGTTCATAAAGTGGCGCCATCGCCTCGCGCCAGTTGCCCGCAGCCTGTGCGCGGTCGGTCGCCGACATCTCGATCTGCACCAGCTTCTCTGCTTCTGCAAAGGTTGCAGCGGTTACTTGCGGCCCGACGGGTGCCGCCGTGCCGAACGCTGTTGGTGCTCCGGGCGTCTGCTGGTTGGCAGGTACAGCAGGAGTCTGCGCGCCACTCTGCGCATCAATCGGTAAAGCTACGCCCAAGGCTCCGAGCGCGCTGGCAGTGAGGAAGTCTCTGCGTGTCTGGGTCATTTTTCCTTCGTTCGAAGCCAATGTGAATTGGGAAAACGGCAAGACTAGAAGCAATATACTCTGCGTATCCGAGGGGATGGAGCGCTCGTTCGGTCCCAATCTAACCTTTTGATTCCAGCCATGATTTGTCCAACGCAGCGCCGCCCCGTAGAATCATGAATGAGCAGCATGCGGGGCAGGAGGATCGTTCATGTCCCGGCCGCTGCCGACTACCGATGAGCGAACAACCATCAGGTTCCACCAACGTCCCGCAGCCTGTTTCACCTGCGTGGAAGAGAATTGAGACGGCTCGCCATCCCCAGCGGCCTTATCCCATGGACTTTATCGAGCGAATCTTCACGGATTTCAGCGAGATTCACGGGGATCGCGCTTTTGGCGACGATGCGGCGGTAGCCTGCGGCATGGCGCGCCTCGGCGACGACGAAGTGCTCGTGATCGCCAACCGCAAAGGCGGCTCCACCAAGGAGCGCGTCAAGCGTAACTTCGGCATGCCGCATCCGGAAGGCTATCGCAAGGCGCTCCGCTGCATGAAAATTGCGGAGAAGTTCAACCGCCCCGTCATCAGCCTGATTGATCTTCCCGGCGCATATCCCGGACTTGGCGCGGAAGAACGCGGTCAGGCCGAAGCCATCGCGCGCAACATTCGCGAAATGGCGCGGCTGCGGGTTCCCACCATCTCCATCATCAGCGGCGAAGGCGGATCCGGCGGAGCTCTGGCGCTCGCCGTGAGTGATCGCGTGCTTATTCTCGAAAACGCGCTCTACTTCGTCATTACGCCGGAGTCCTGCGCGGCCATCATGTGGCGCGACGCGTCACACAAGCAGCAGGCCGCCGAGGCCATGCGCATCTCGGCGCCTGAAGTAGCCGCGCTTGGCTGCGTCGACGAGATCATCAGCGAGCCACCCGGGGGCGCGCATACCGATCACCCCGTGGGAGCCGGACTGGTTGGCGCGGCGATCCAGAAGCACCTCGCCGAGTTGAAAGCCATGCCCCTCGATGTGCTTATCGCAGCCCGACAAAAGAAATTCCGCAACATCGCCCAGTGCTACACAGAAAGTTAATGCGCGTGCCGTTTCGAGATCCGATCGAGCACGACAGCCGCCGATTCCCAATGCCCGCCGTCCACTCATTTGCGCTAGTTCATAGGAGACGGGCATGAGTGCGCCTGTACGCGGCGGCAAGATGCGCGCCTATCTCGAATTCGTCGCAGCTGTCCTCTATTTCTTCGCGGCGCATTCCTTCGCCCGAGGCCTGGCTATGCGCATTCATCGAGATGCCTGGGAACCGCTGCTTGAACAGTTTCTATTCGCCGCGCTTCTCATCCTTGGATACGCGGCCTTCGGCTCTCTCTTTGATCGTCAGGCAAACTCAATTGCAGCACAGGGCCTGACCCTTCGTTCTGGTTGGACCCGTGAGGCCGGCGTCGGCATGGCTGTTGGCTGGGGCGCGGTCATCGTTTGCGTTCTCGCCATGGTCATCCTGGGTGGCATCGCCGTCGTCGTCAATACCCAGCCCTCCGCTTGGCCGTGGCTGATTGCGGACGGAGCCTACTTCGCGCTGCTCGCCCTGGGCGAAGAAGTCGCTTTCCGAGGTTATGGATTTCAGCGTTTTGCTGCCGTTGTCGGTTCGTCGGGTGCGGCGTTTGGCTTTGCCCTGTTTTATGCGATCGTCCACGCCTTGCAGCCCGGGTCGACGAATGCCAGCATCGCCATCTCGGTCGTTTTCAGTTTTTTGCTCACCACGGCTTATCTGCGCACTCGAGCTCTTTGGCTGAGTTGGGGTCTCAACTTTGCCTGGAAGGCCTCGCAGGCTCTCATCTTCGGTCTGGCGGTCAGCGGCGTAAGCAGCCACTCTCCGATCATTGAGGGAAATCCAATGGGACCATTCTGGCTTACCGGCGGCGGCTTTGGCCTCGATGCAAGCTGGTTCGCCTGCCTCGTCCTTCTCGCCGCATTTCCGGTGGTTCATCGCTTGACGCGCGATCTCGATTTTCGCTACAACGTGCCCGTCATCGTTCCCGGGGGAATTCCGGTGGATCTTGATCCCGCCGCCCGCCGCCAGCATGAGACGGCCATGGGCGTTCCAGCTGAGCCGTCGATGCCCCCACTGGTCCAGATTCTTCCGGTCGCCGCGCCCCCCGCACCTGCCCCGCGTGCATCGGAGACTGCAGCAGCCGGCCCGGAAGATCCTCGCTGAACCCGCCCGGCTCATTGGCCCCGTGCTCCGGTTCGAAGCTTCGAGTTGACCTTTGTGGTTGATTGGAACTACTGTTGGCTCATCGCCGCTCGCGGCCATGGGAGGACGCCCATGATCAGGCCATTATCTACATTCCCCTCTCCCGACGTTACCCCTCGCCATTTTGCAGCAGTTTGGCGCCAAAGCAGGGCGGGCGCCTGTGTGCTCGCGCTGGCCTTGAGCGGCGTACTTGCAGCCGCCCAAGCCATCACGATTGATACCCATAGCGGAGCAAACAAGGGAGATGGAGCCGGTACGGTCGACCGGCGCTACGCCCAGATCAAGCCTACGAATGTTCCCCTCACCCAGTCTGAGCTGGACGCAAAAACCCGAAGCGAGCTCATCCGGATGCTGCAAGCGGAGCAGGGATTTGCCATGCGCCCCTTCCCCATGGGGCACAAGGGCCTGAAGCTGGAGGCAAACGGCAAGATGACCCCCGCTGGCGAATCCTACCTCGACATGGTGACCCAATTCGGAATCTGCGCCAAGCCTGGGGATCGTCTGGTACTCTCCGATATCAAGTTTGACCACAACAAAATCATCTTCGAGCTGAACGGCGGCCCCGACCTGAAGCATCGCTTTTTGCGCCACGTCCAACTGGGCGGCGGTGTAGGGATGAATCCCGTTGTGCAGGACGACGGCAACCCCGCGACCGGCGCCCGTCTCACGCTGGAATTCAAAGGCCACATCCCCGAACTGACCGGTACCGAGGTTGAAGCGCTTCTCGCGCCCCTTATCTCCTTCGGGGTCAAGACGCCCATCGAGGCATTTACTGACACGCTTCCGCCCAAGCTCAAGAGCGCAATTCTCGATCACAACGTAATTGTCGGCATGACCACTGACATGGTGTTATTTGCCATGGGCCAGCCGGAACGCAAGGTACGTGAGATCGAAGGACAGATGCCCTTCGAGGAGTGGATCTACGGCGCGCCACCCAAGCCCGTCCAGTTTGTCCGCATCAACGGAAATCGCGTCATCCGCGTCGAAATTGCCAAAGTCGGCGAAGCCCCCGTCATTTTCGACAAGGATGAGGTCGAAGGGCTGATGCGCACCGATGGCTCGCCCTTGGTAGCCGCCGATGGACCCGCAACGCACACCGTCAAGATGGGCGATGTCGAGCGCGATCCTGACAAACAGGCTGCTGCGCCTCCGCCCACCCTTACCGCCCCGGGAGAGAAGCTGCCCGACACAGCTGGTCAGAATCAGCCGGGCGCGATGAAGCCGGTCCAGTTCCCGACGCAGAAGCCGGATGACTATCCCGACGTGGAAGCGGCCCGGCGCGCCGATCAGGCCAAGGCCGCTGAGGCAGCCGATAAAGCTAAGGATGCACAGCCGGACGCCCCCAAGACCAAGCCTTCCGATGGCAGCACAGGGCCACAGCCACCCAGCCAGGGAAGCAGCCCGTCGCAACCCCCGGCAAATCCGCCCACGCCTCCGCCGGCCGATGCGGCCCAACCACACTGAGTGCTGATGTAAACTGGGAGCTAGCGAGTCCGGCTGCCTCCCGCAGACAATTGCAAGCAGGGGTGAGTTCATCGACCGCGCCGTTGAAGCCGCGTGCAGTAATTTCGCGCGTGTGTGCAGAGACAATCATCAAAGGAGAAACACCCGACAATGGCCAAAATTGCCAAAACAGGCGACCGCAAGAAGTCAATGGATACGACGAAATCCACCGACTGCCCCAAGTGCAGCAAACCGACGCGTATCGTCAAGCGCGTGAAGGACCGCGAGCGCGGCGTGCCCGGCGGAGTCTATATCTCTTGCTCAGCGTGCGATTTCTACGAAAAACTTTAAGTAGTAATTTAAGTCTCATCTCATGATAAAGCCCGGCACACCGCCGGGCTTTTCGTTTCACCGCTCTCGACTCTGCCAGAAGATAGGCTTCAACCCACTCAGGATGGCTCTGTATCAGAGCACGACGCTGTGTCAGGGCACGACTTAAGTCGTGCCGCAAGAAGCCACCTAAAAACGCTGGGCTTCAGCCCCTGCGTTCCGCCCATCATGCCGACACGAAAACTACAGTGCCTCCGCCATCTCCTCAAGAATCGCCGCTGCCGCTTCCGCCGGATTGGGTGCCTGCGTAATCGGCCGCCCGACCACCAGATAGCTAGCCCCGAGCCGCAGAGCCTCCGCAGGGCCAGCAACGCGCTTCTGATCGCCGATTGCCGCTCCCGCAGGCCGAATCCCGGGAATGACTAGGACTCCCTCCGGCCCTGTGAGCGACCGCACTGCGGCAACCTCCTGCGGTGAGCAAACAAATCCGCGAATTCCGGCGCCAATTCCCATCTTCGCCAGCACCTCAACCTGCTTCGAGGGCGACTGATCGACACCTGTTGCCTGCAACTGTCCGACGTCCATGCTGGTCAGCACTGTCACCGCAAGCAGTTCCGGCGGGTGCGCGATATCAGCAAGCGCCGCCTTTGCCGCAGCCAGCATGGCCGGGCCCCCGCCTGCATGCACGGTCAGCATGCGCACGCCAAGCCCTGCCGCCGATCGAACGGCTCCGGCCACTGTGTTGGGGATATCGTGCAGCTTTAGATCGAGAAACACCTTGTGTCCGCGCGCGACAATTGGTTCCAGAACCGCAGGTCCCGCCGCGACAAACAGCTCCAGCCCTACCTTGAACCATGTGCATGTTCCTTCAAGTTCCGCGACCAGGCGCATAGCCGACCGCGCATCGGGAACATCGAGCGCGACGATCAGGCGCTGCCGAGCATGTTCAATGGAATCGATCATGACGGTTTCGGTGACCTCGGCGGGGACGGCAGTGGTCTCGGATTGGGGCATACCTCAATCGTACCCCGGTTCCATCTTCGTCGATCAGTATCTCGGGCGCATTTTTCGACAGAGGGTCCCAGCGAAACGGATGGACATGATCGCGGTTCAAAGCCCACCGTGAAGTGGCTCGCATCACACTGAGAAATCTTTCCACGCGCGGCATAAGTCCTTCAGTTGTGACAACTATCACTGCCAGCGGTTGCGCAAAGAGAGTCTGCTCGAAGGTGCGATCCCCGTCAGAGTTTTCCGAACAAGCGGAGAAATCCGCTGCGGGGAAGCCATGTGCGCAAAGGCAACTGCAAGCGCACCATGGAGGAAGATACGGTCGCATGACCAAAGCCGCACGCATCGTTTCGTTCTTGATTGCTATCGTTGTCGTTCCAGCCGAGTGGTTCGTCGGCTGGTTCCAGGCGCTTCGGCGGCACGGGGCCGTCACATTCGGCCTCCTCGCGCTATTCCTGCTCGCCATGCCCCACCGGCTGGCCGCGCAAGCGGATTGCCTGGCTTGCCACGGCGACAAGACCATGCAGGACGCAGCAGGGCACAGCATCGCGGTCGATGGTGACAAGTTCAGTGCCAGCATGCACGGAAGCCTGCAATGCAATAACTGCCACGCCGACATCAAGCAGTACCCCCACCCCGATCACATCGCCAAGGTCGACTGCAAAACCTGTCACGCCGACGAAGCTTCAAAGCTGACAAGCAGCGTGCACTCGTCTTCAAAGGAACATCCCTGCACGAGCTGCCACGGGAATGCGCATGAGATCTATCCAAAGACCGACGCCCGCTCCGCCGTTTATCCGCTCAACGTGCCCAAGACCTGCGGCCAGTGTCACAGTGATGGCGCCATGGCCAGCAAGAAAGGTCTACCCAGCGTCTATACACACTACATGGACTCGATCCACGGCTTCGCGCTCAGCAAGGAGGGCCTGCTGGTTGCAGCGAACTGCCAGAGCTGCCATGGATCGCACGGAATTCTGAGCCACAACAATCCAGCCAGTCCGACCTACAAAGCTAACATCCCAAAAACCTGCGGCACGTGCCACGCCAGGATCAACGACGACTACCAGGGCGGAGCCCATGGTCACGCTGTCATTTCGGGCAATCTGAAGGCGCCTGTTTGCACCGATTGCCACACCGCGCATACCATCCTGCAGCCGACGGAATCCGCATTCCGCATGCAGTCCACGCCGATCTGCGGTTCCTGCCACAAAGAGAAACTCTCCACCTATCGCGACACGTTCCACTCGCAGCTCGGCTCGCTCGGCGGCTACGTGGAAACGGCCCGCTGCTGGGATTGCCACGGAGCGCATGAAATCTACCCCGCTTCGGATCCACGCTCGCCCGTGAACAAGGCCAATCTTGTAAAGACATGCGGGCGCTGCCACGCCGGCGCAAACCTAAGCTTCGTGCAGTACCAGCCGCACGCCAATGCGCATGACCGGCACCTCAACCCGGCCCTCTATTTCGTGCGCCTGTTCATGAACCTGCTACTGGTCAGCGTTCTTACATTCTTCGTGATTCATACCATTCTGTGGCTGATTCGTTCCCGATTCGACCAGGTCAGGAAAAAGTCGGCAAATGGAGGCAAAGATGCCTGAACTTGAATTGGCGCCCGCTGTAAACCAGGCGCAAACCCCGGCTGCGGGCCGTTTCTTCAACCGATTCACGCGCGAGCAGCGCTATCTGCACGCAGTGCTGTTCAGCACATTCCTTGGTCTCGCCGGCACCGGACTACCCCTGCGCTTCAGCGAAAGCATGTGGGCGCGCGGATTGGCAGGCGCTGTCGGCGGCTTCGGAGCCATCCTCTTCTTTCACAAGTTCTGCGCGCTCGTGCTCACCATCGCCTTCCTCATCCACGTGAGAGAGATCTTCACGCGCGGTCTCGTCCGCCGCGAAAAGGGAATCTTCTGGGGCGCGACTTCGATGGTCGCCAACTGGAAAGACGCGAAAGACATGTTCAACCATATGCGCTGGATGCTCGGTCTCGGCCCTAAGCCGCAGTTCGAGCGCTACGCCTACTGGGAAAAGTTTGATTACTGGGCGGTGTTCTGGGGAATGATCGTGATCGGCTTCTCCGGCTACGCCATGTGGTTCGCGCCGTTCTTTGCGCGCTTCCTTCCCGGCTGGGCGCTCAACGCAGCTCTCGTGATTCACAGCGAAGAAGGCCTGCTCGCAATTCTCTTCATTTTTTCCATTCACTTCGTCAACACGCACCTGCGCCCCGACAGCTTTCCAATGGACATGGTGATCTTCACAGGCGTCGAGAGCGAAGAGGAATTCAAGCACAAGCGTCCACAGGAATACGCACGCATGGTGCGCGAAGGCAAACTGGAGCAGCGCCAGGGCACCGCCCCGGCACCCTGGTTCGTTAACGGCTCCAGGATCGTCGGCTTTACGGCCATCTTTATAGGCCTAACCCTGTTGGTTCTCACGCTGACTGCCTACTTCAAGTAAGACTTGTGCAGGCTGCGCATATACTCGCCGTTTTGAAAGGGCATGACTTTAGTCGTGCCGTTGGGCGGCAAAACCAGTGAGGACTTTAGCCCCGGAGGGATGTTTTCCCAACATTCGAGATTCTTCCGCAGTCTTTAGCCCTGGAATGGCGCGCCCAACAAGAAACGAAATCGCCCGCACCGACCGTACCCTCTTCGCCATGACGCCGAAAATATTCGCTGTGATGCGTTTCGCATCGACCTGTGATACCTATCACGGCAGTCACATCGCCACAAGCGTCTGCTCGATAGCGTGAAAGTTTCCAGCAGAATCCTGCTCTGTACGCTCGCATTCTTTCTGCTGGGCTCGGCCATCCCCACTCGCGCCCAACACAAGCTGAAAGATGAAGACTGCCTCACCTGCCACGGTGACGCCACCCTCACGACCGATGCCAACGGCAAGTCAGTCTCTCTGTTCGTCGATGCAAAAAAGCTCAAGCACTCCATCCACAGTTCCATGAAGCTGGCCTGCGTGGACTGTCACAAGGACGTGAAAAGCCTTGCGCACGAGACGCCGCCCCAAAAAGTTCTCTGCGCCGATTGCCATGCTGACGCGAAGGACGCCTACGCGCACAGCACGCATGCAAAGATCACTGCCTCCGGCAAGACCGCGGCCAATTGCCAGGACTGTCATGGAAACGCCCACGAAGTGTTGGCCGGCGGAGATCCTGACTCCCCGGTGAATCACGCCAACATTCCCTATACCTGCGGGCGCTGCCACGGTCAGAAGTTTCTGATGGAGTCGAATGGGGAAACCACGCAACCCTTCCTCTCATACCAGGACAGCGTGCACGGTCGTGCCACCGAAAAAGGTTCTTCCAAGGCTGCCGTCTGTACTGACTGCCATGGCGCGCACGCGATCAGCCCCGCGAACGACGCCCAGTCGCCAATCTCCAAATTCAACGTCCCCGCCACCTGCGGCAAGTGCCACGCCGAGATCACGCAGACCTTCAATCAAAGCATTCACGGCCAGGCCATCGCACGGGGTAACAATCTCTCGCCCGTCTGCACCGATTGTCACGGCATTCATTCCATCAAGGCGCATAACGATCCCAATTCGCCCGTGTCCGAGCAGAATCTTTCACGCGATACCTGCGCTCGCTGCCACGAAGGCGTGCGTCTCTCCAGCGAGTTCGGCGTCCCGGGCAATCGCGTCTCCACATACATGGATAGCTACCATGGCCTGGCAGCAGAAGGCGGCTCCCTGGTCGCTGCAAATTGTTCGAGCTGCCACGGCGTCCACAACATCCTGCCCTCGAGTGACCCGCACTCCACCATCAACAAAGGCAACCTCGATGCCACCTGTGGCAAGTGTCACAAGGGCGCCACCCAGAAGTTCACCTTCACACCCGTGCACATGGCCGACGGCGTGCACCCCAAAGACATCGGTTCAGTCATCACGCGCTGGGTCCGCATCATCTACATCGTTCTCATCCTCGCCGTCATCGGCGCCATGTTCCTGCACAACGTCATCATCTGGCGCAGCAAGGCGGTCGCGCGCCGGCACATGCAGAACCCGATGATGAAGCGCATGACTACCAACCAGCGCTGGCAGCATCTGATTCTTCTCAGCAGCTTCATCATCCTGGTCATTACCGGCTTCGCGCTCAAGTTCCCGGACTCCTGGTTTGCCGAGATTCTAGGCATGGGCGAACACGTGCGCAGCGTAATCCATCGCATCGCCGGAGTCGTCCTGATCGGCGCGGGTTTCTACCACGTCTTCTACCTATCCATTGCTCGTGAAGGCCGCCGCCTCCTCCGCGACATTGCTCCACGCCCCAAAGACGGCATGGATGCTCTCGGCGCTATGCTTTATTACCTCGGCCTGAGCAAAAAGAAACCGCAATTCGGCCGCTTCACCTACGGCGAAAAGGCCGAGTACTGGGCGCTCGTATGGGGCACCGGCCTCATGGGCGTCACCGGCATCATGATGTGGGCCAAGGTGTGGGTCGGCAATCTGCTGGCGCGCTGGTGGGTTGATGTGGCCACCGCCGTGCATTTCTACGAGGCCATTCTCGCCACGCTGGCAATCGTGGTGTGGCACTTCTACCAGGTCTTCTTCGATCCCGACGTTTACCCGATGAACTGGGCATGGTGGGACGGCAAGATGCCGGTAGAGCACTATCGCGAGGAGCATGCGCTCGATACGGAGTCGCTGCCCAGCGTTGATTCAACCGACGCACCACGCGAAAATAGTTCAGGAGCCCCGAAGCACTGAAGCCGTTTCGTCACGGTTTCGGGGTCGGCGACTCGCTGTCGTAGTGGATCGTCGATTCAACGACAAACCTGTGATAGTCGCGAAACTGAATCTCGTTCACATAGAGGTGTGCACTGTCTTTCATCCGCACCTCGGAACGGCTCGGAAGATTGTAGGTTTTGCCCGCAATTTCAGCCGGCTTGTACGTGACGTCAATTGTTGCCATCTTGATCGGAAAATCCACCGGCAACTCCAGCGCTGAGCTTATGCGCGCAACTTCGAAGGTTTTGCTGTCCACGAAAAGCTTTCCCGACGATGCCACCAGAATCTTCTGGTCCGTGTCGCGGTCCATCACAATCGTGCCGTTCTGGCGCGGGACATGAAACTGAAACACGTATACGCTGCGGCCGTTCAAACTCGTCGCCTTGTCCCATGAAAACTCCGCCTGTGAACGCGGATCGAAAAGATTGCTAAGCGCGCTGCCAAATTCGCCCGCGCTGATGGCTCCCGCAAATTGCATGTGTTTTTGACCGGATGCTTTCTTGCCGTTTACTGCGACTACTTCGTAGTGTTCGAACTGGTCGTAGAACGTGAGCCGCTCCTCGATCACGTCCTGCATGCCTCCCGGCGCATGCGACGCGCCAGCCAGCCCTGCTCCCCCTCGCGAAGAACCGGCGCCATTGAACGACGTACCAAAGTTGATCTGGTCCTGGGTTTCGCGCTGAGTGATCTGCGTACAGATAAAGTTTGGAAGATTCTGGGTATATGCAAGCGCCAGCGCGCGGGCGCTCTCTAGCAGGCGAGCTTGGTTGGCAGTCAGTTCTGAATTATCGGCGGATACTCCTGTCACCACCCAGGCGAGCATAAGAACTGCAACGAACTTGAACAACCTCAAACCAGTCGCCTCTGAGTCATGAGCCACGCTCAGTGCAGATCATAACGCTTTTGGATTGAGATTTCTGCCAGACAATTTCATTCCGGCTTCGTATTTTTCCCTTTCGCTTAACGTCGCAGTCTGCATCGAAGTATCTTATGTCGGAAGACGGTGCAGAGTTACCGATAACGTCATCAGAAGAGCCTGTATGGGCTCCCGATGCCTACGCATGCTACCAGGGCGTCGTCCGCGGACTGCTGGGGGCCGGCGTCCCCTTCGCCGTCAGCGGAGGCTTCGCATTTCACCACCACACCAGGATCTGGCGCACCACCAAGGACCTCGATCTCGTGGTACCGCCGGACGCTGTGCCCCGCGCATTCGAAGTTCTGGTGCAAGAGGGATTCGAAACCTACGTGCAGGATCCAGTCTGGCTTGCCAAGGCGCGTCACGGCGATTATTTTGTCGACCTCATTACCGGAGTTGGTAACGCGACCCTCACCGTCGAACAATCGTGGATAGATCGCGCGCAGGAAGACGAGGTTCTCGGCATCCGCTGCAAAATTCTTCCGGCGGAAGAAATGATCGCCTCCAAGCTCTTCGTCACGCGTCGGGAACGATTTGACGGGGCCGACATCGCACACTTGCTCAAGGCATGCGCCCGCACGCTGGACTGGGACCGTCTTCGAAAGCTGACCGATCCGCACTGGCAGATGCTTTTTGGAGAGCTCGTTCTCTTCGCATACATCTATCCGGCATCCACCGGCGACATCCCAAAATCCATTTGGAGCGAGTTTATCGAACGTTTCCAGAAGTCCATTACCGCGCCTCAGACCGACCAGCCCTTTCGCGGTACCCTCATCGATCCCCGCATGTTTGCGATCGATGTGAAGGAGTGGGGGGAGCGCGATCTTTACCGCGAACTCTGCGAGAATTACCCGCATCCCCTGCAGGAGATCAACACCACCAGGAGCAGGGAATGAGGCTCGCAGCAGTTGCCGACATCCATCTCGTTGCAGAAAATCACGAGCGCGATGTCCACCAGTTCTCGCCGGTCAACGATCTTGCTGACGTACTGGTCGTAGCAGGCGACTTTACAAACCACGGCATGCCTGAGGAGATGCGCGCCGTTCTTGGCGTGCTCGAACACATTCGCATTCCCATCGTCGCGGTCCTCGGCAATCATGACCACGAGAGCGGTCACCAGGACGAGCTTGCCGGAATGCTCCGCCTCGCCGGTGTCAACCTGCTCGACGGACAGTGCCACGAAATCGCCGGCGTCGGCTTCGCGGGCACCAAAGGCTTCTGCGGTGGCTTTGCACCCTACGAGCTGATGCCTTTTGGCGAGCAGGGCATTAAGACCTTCGTCGAGATTGCAGAACGCGAGGCCATCAAGCTTGACTACGGTCTCGCGCAGATACAGGCACAAACAAAAATCGCCATCACCCACTACGCTCCTATAAAGGAAACCATAGCCGGTGAGCCCGAACCCATCTTCGCGTTTCTGGGAAGTTCACGCCTGGGGCGCGCACTTGAGACACACAGGCCCGTGCTGGCCCTTCACGGACATGCGCACAAAGGAACCTTCTCAGCTGAAACCAAATCAGGAATCCGCGTCTGCAATGTAGCGCTGCCTATCTTGCGTCGCCGCGGAGAAGGGCATCCCTTTGCGCTTTTCAATCTCTGATGATTTTTGAATTTAGGTCTCTCAGCGGCCGAAGCAAGTCGAAGAAAAGCCTAGTCACTAGCGCGATCCGGCAGGAACCTGGAAATCCAATCCACGAGCGCGGTTCGCCTGCTCAGTTGCCGCGACGTCGATCTGATCCAGTGGGATCTGCTCGTAATGTTGTTGATCGAGATCGGTCAAAGCGCGGCCATTCACCATGAAGTTCTGCATCGTCTCGGGTGCGCGGCCGTTCTTGAAAATCACGGTGAGAGGTTGCAGGGGTGGTGCCTCAGAGGTGGCAGTCGATCCCGCATACTGAGGTCGCGCCGGTGAAGATTGTTGCCATGTGTTGATGGGTTCCTGGGGCGGCTCCGAAGCATCGCCAGAGCTCGGGTAGGGAACTAGATCCGCATAGCCCTGGTTCGCGCCGCCAGCATAACCAGACCCATAATCAGAGTCGCCCGAATCTCCCCAGTCGTAAAACCCCGGATCGATGACATAGGGATACGGGTAGCCACCCCATCCCGGATACCCATAGCCATACGCCCCGGCGATCCATGGGCCGCGTCTGCGGGCCCGATTCCAGGATCCAGAACGATCCCCATAGGTCGGACTGTACAAAGGCCGACGCATTGCAAGTCCCGATCCGCGATAGGGACCGCGTGTTCCCGCAAACCCTGGCCCGGCCGATCGCCCAAAAGCTGGTCTCGCAAATCGGGCTTGTCCGGAGTAAGGTAAAGGCCGCGAAACTCTGCTCCCACCTGTGAACCCAGCGTGCCCAGAAAAGCCTGCGTGACCACCAGACCCAGCGTGCCCCGAAAATCCGCCCCGCGCTCCGCCATGCTGCGCATACATTGGCAATGCCAACGCAACGGCCACTACCGCGAGTGCAGCCCTCAGCCTCATATCTCTATTCTATGCCCGATTTGGTTTGCCCGAGCAGAGCCAAAATCTCTTGGAGACCGCGCCACACTCGTATGTCCTCACACACGCCACTCATCCGCTCGCCAGCTCTTGATCCGTTCCTTGATCTGCTTGCGATTGAGGTTGTGTTCAAGCGCTTGCTTGGCAAGCTCCACAACTTCGTCATCGCCGGCAAAGCGCAGCGCGATCAGTTGGCTTTCCGTGAGGCGGTAAATCTGTGCGTGCCACTGCTGCGGAGCCAGCGCCTGGAGCCGCAGCCGCTCCTCCAGCCGGATGACCCGATCTTGCACCTTCAGTGGATACGTGCGTAACTTGAAAATCGGCACGATCACAGCCAGCGACAGCACAAGATACCACCCCGAAGATAGGCTCGGTTGCCGGTACAGGTGGAATCCCGCATATACCAGGTTGACCAGGTATAGCGAGGCGATGAAGAAGTGATATAGAGGGTCGAATCGAGCGTGATTTTTCAGGCTCTGCGTCTCACTCATGCGTGGCCACGATTTCTTTCAGGCCGGAGTTGGCTGTCGCTGTGGAGGGCATCTCCGCTCTGCCGCCGGCAGCAGCGGCGCTGTGGACCTGGACACTGGCGCTGAGGGGATTCTCGGTGGACAAGCCGGAAGATGTCAACGCTTCAAGATTGTCGGGCGACAGCTTCGCCAGGTCTTTCGGAATGAGATGATAGCGCCCGCGCACAACATAATCGACAAACAGCCCGCCGGCAAGATAGGGATTCACGATCGCAATCGGCACCGCATACGCGGTTGTAATCAGCGACTCTGAAATGCTCTTGTTTGTCCGGCTCATCCGGCGATACCCGGGAATCTGCGGGATTTCAAAGATCTCCAGGTGAATCTCCGGATGCTTGCGCGCGTAACGCTCCAGCTTGTACGTGATCTGTTTGGGCGTGGTCATCCCCGCATCGGGAAAGATGCTGCGCCGGAACGTCCTTGGAAAATACTGGTTCAGTACCTCGCGCGAAAAGTCGGAGCAGTTGTTAAACAGCAGCTGAAAATTCGAATCGTTTTTGGCCCTGTTCATCCGTGCAATAAACGCATCGTCCTGCGCTTCGGTCGTATCGAAGCGGAAAGCATACATGCGCCTCTCGTACGACACGCCAATCAGTTCTGTCCAGCCACCGTGCCAGAAGCCGCCCTTCGAAACCTTCTCGCCCAATCCGAGCAGATGCGCCTCGTGATACTCGTCGCGTAGCCGATTCACCGTTGCGCGATCCACATGCGCTGGAACCTCGGAGAGGTCTTCAGTGGAATAAAGGTAGGGAATCAGCGGGATCGCCACCCAGTCATAATTGTTCACATCGCTATAGCGGGAGATCACCGCGCCCATCTCGCCCGGTTGGCACCGGCGCAGTTTCGTGGGTGTCTCCGCGCAGATATCCGCAAAATAGATGGCCGTATGCCCGGTCGGGTTGACGGTCCCGAAGAAGCCGTACGGCTCCTCCATGAGCAATGCGGCCTGTGCGGGACAGCGGGCCGAAAACAATAGCTGAAATGCAAAGGCCACGAGAGTAAATGCAATTATGCGTGGGGTGCGCAAACTGGGCATTTGGGCTCCTCGTCGGGTTGTATTCCTTTCAAGTATGTCCAAATCCGCGAAAAAACGATGTGACGTAGGTCAGATTGTGATTCTGTCCTAACTCTCCAGTAATCTGCCTGCTTTTTCATGTAATGGAGCCAACTCCAACGGGAAATAAAAGCACACAGCCCATCGGGTCGCTTCCTTAGACACAAGATGCATTTGAAAGTCGCGCCGGCGATGGTCTTCTGGCGAACCCTGGCCGGCTCTGTTACCGTTCTCTTTCTGAAAAGAGTGAGCACCTTCGTGCTCCGGACTTCGGTTAATCTTCACCGCGTGAGGCTTCTGTGCGCAGATCAATCATTCCTGTGATTCTTTTATTTCCGTCCCTAGTTGTTTCTGGACAAGTAACGTTGCCCAGAATTCTCTCCAGCCACATGGTCATCCAGCGCGATCTACCCGTGCATGTATGGGGCAACGCCGCTCCGGGCGAGCCCGTCACCGCCACATTCCGCGGTGAGGCGCGCGGAGCCGAGACCGATCCGCTTGGCCATTGGAGCATCTACCTCAAACCCGGTTCCGCCGGTGGACCATTTCAACTAACCGTCAAGGGAGTGCCGACCACTGGAGCCAACACAGCCCCCGAGCAACCCATCACGCTCGACGACATCATGGTCGGCGATGTATGGGTCGCATCCGGCCAGTCCAATATGGAGTTTCCCTTGAGTCGCGCTGCCACCGCAGCGCAGGATTTACCCACTGCCGCAAATCCGCAACTCCGGCTGCTGATGATCCGCAAGCGCAGCTCCGACTACGCCATGCCCGACGCCGACACCGATGGCTGGACGCCCTCCACTCCCGAGACCGCGAAAGAATTCTCCGCCGGTGCCTGGTACTTTGCCCGCGACATCGCCACGCGTCAGCACGTCACTGTCGGTGTTATCGACGCCACCTGGGGCGGCACAGTCGGTGAATCCTGGGTACGCCTTACCGCTCTCGGTGAAGATGCATCGCTTGCGCCCATCTTCGTAGCGCGCGGCAAAATGACCGATACCGCGGCCGACGCTGTTGCCGATGAAAAGGACCAGCAGCGTCAGATTGCCGAAGCCAGGGCCGCAGGCAAGCCCATACCCCAGTTTCCATGGCATCCGCCGCTCAATAGCTGGGGGCCGGGCCTGTTGTGGAATGGCATGATCGCGCCCCTCACACCACTGCCGATTCGCGGCGTCATCTGGTATCAGGGCGAAAGCAACAGCGCCCTTGCGCGCGTCCACTCCTACGATCGCATCATGCGCACGCTGATTGAGGACTGGCGTCGTCAATGGGGCGTAGGCGACTTTCCGTTCCTCTATGTGCAGATTTCCAACTTCACTTCCACGCCCCTCGAAGACTGGGCGGAATTGCGCGAACAGCAGGTGCGCACCCTCGCCATGCGCAACACCGCCATGGCCGTTACCATCGACATCGGCAATCCCACCGACGTCCATCCCACTGACAAGCTCGATGTCGGCCTGCGACTGGCCCGCGCAGCCCGCGCACTTGCCTACGGCGAAGCAGTGGGGTATTCCGGCCCCATGTTCCGCCAGGCAACGCCCGAAGGTGGATCAATTCGCGCATACTTCGATCATGCTGCGGGACTCACGGCCAAAGGCGGTGCGGTCACCGGCATGGAAATCGCTGGCAGAGACGGCCACTATGTTGCCGCCACCGCAACCATCGACGGCACCACCATCGTCGCCTCCAGTCCCGATGTGCCCCTACCCGTCCGAATCCGCTATGGCTGGGCCAACAGCCCGCAATGCAATCTGTTCAACAACGAAGGACTGCCCGCCTCGCCCTTCACGTCGGAGAAGTAGCGCAGCGATCCGAGCGCGCTCAAAAATGCCCCAAACGCAGAAAGGCCCGACTCGAAAGTCGGGCTTTTCTCACTGCATGAATAAACTTTGAACTCCAAACTAAGAACTCGGAACTGTGGTTATCCCACGACCGGTGGCGCCTGGAGCAGAGAGAAGATCGCTCCGAACACCTGTTTCAGTTCACCGATCGACATCGATCCCTTGTGGCCGGGGGCGCATTGCATTTCGCCGACCGTGGCGTCCTCTTGAAATTCGAGCACGTCGCCATAAAAGTTCACGCTTGCGTTGTTCTGCCGCGTCCCTGTAATGACGATCTTCCTGCCCGGCACGAGGCGCCGCACTACCTGGCTCTCGACAGTCGATAGACGGCAGCTCGGGGCTTTCTTGTCGAGTTGCTCCCAGGTCGTAATTGCGCCGTTCTGGAAGTAAATCGTTCCCTGATTTGCAGGCAGAATCACCTCGGTATTTACAGCAACGGTCGATCCAGCCCCAATGGTGGCAATCGGAGCGGTATCCGGCAAGTCCGCGCTCTGGCCTCCCAAACGCAGCGAGGAACCGAACACAAGTGCGGCAACAGCAGCCAGTACGGACAAGTGGCGAAGAGAACGCATCCCCGTTAACCCCTTTCGGTGCAATAAGCGATGATTTGGGATGAATTCTAGCACTCTCCATCTCCCGGAAAAACAAGAATCCGCCTTCGCGACAGGCCGCCTACGTTACCAACTGGTCGCAAGTCTTTCCAAGTCCGCCAAACATGCTGTCGAAACCCACAACTCGTCGCGCCGGAGGAACCTGCGGTGACACCCCCGTGACGTTCGCAGGCTAATCCCTAATCCCTATTCCCTAGTCCCTGTCTTTAGGTACACTCATCCCAAGCCTATGCGGACTCATGCTTTGCTTGCCTCCCTGGTGGTCGCACTTCCGGTCATGTTGTGCGCACAAACTGCACCCGTAACTCCCTCAAAGATGACAACAAAATCTTCTCCCGAACAAGTCGAGCGCTCCGCCATCATCATCGACACGCATGCCGATACGCCGCAGCGCTTCGTCGACGAGAACTACGACCTCGGCGATCCGCTGAACGGCGGCAACTGGAATCTCGAATCCGCTGAAAAGGGAAACCTCGGTGCCGAGTTTTTCTCCATCTGGGTTGATCCAGCGGCCAACCAGGGGCACTTTGCGCGCCGCACTCTCATCCTGATCGACGCCGTCAAGCAGCAGGTCGCGAAGCACCAGAACAAAATGATGTTTGTTACCTCACCGGAGGGAATCGAACTGGCGCACCGCGAGCACAAGATCGCCGCGCTCATGGGCATCGAGGGCGGCCACTCCATCGAAGACTCGCTCGCCCTTCTCCGCCAGTTCTACGCACTAGGCGTGCGCTATATGACGCTGACCTGGTCCAACTCCAATGGCTGGGCCGACTCCTCCGGCGACATCAACGACGCATCGATCCCTCACACCAAGGAAG
This sequence comes from uncultured Acidobacteriaceae bacterium, assembly GCA_963838295.1. GTDB lineage: Bacteria > Acidobacteriota > Terriglobia > Terriglobales > Acidobacteriaceae > Telmatobacter. The sequence goes on along the minus strand of CAWIQS010000010.1, from coordinate 634,863 downwards.
GCCTCAGCGAATTCGGCAAAGACGTCGTTTACGAAATGAATCGGCTGGGCATGATGGTCGACATCTCCCACGTCTCCGATCGCACTTTCTTCCGCACGCTCATCATCACGCGCGCTCCAGTCATCGCTTCGCACTCGGCAGCTCGCGCTCTATGTGACGCACCGCGAAACATGACCGACGACATGCTTCGCGCAGTCGCCAATTCCGGCGGCCCCGGTTCCAAGGGCGGCGTCGTGCAGGTCAATTTTTATTCAGCCTTCATCTCGCAGAAATATCGCGACGCGCAAGAAGCGCAGCAGCCTGAAGTCGACAAGGCGGTGCAGGCACTCAAGGACAAGTACAAAGGGGAAGGGAAGGAAGCGCCCTCGGATGAGGTCGAGAAGTTGCAGCGTCAGTATGCCGATCGCATTCCGCGTCCGCCGCTATCCGATCTGATCGATCACATCGACCACATCGCCAAGGTTGCCGGCGTCGATCACGTGGGCCTGGGCTCCGACTTCGACGGCGTAACCGGCCAGCTACCCGATGGCATCGACTCGCCCGGCGATATTCCGAAGATCACCGCGGCGCTGATCGAGCGCGGCTACTCGCCTGAAGACTGCCGCAAGATCCTCGGCGGCAATCTCCTCCGCGTCTTCCGCGAAGTTGAAGCAGTGAGCAAGCAACTGCAGGCAGAAAATCGCCCGCGCATCACCGACAAGCAGCCCTTTGACAAGCAGCCGAAGTAGGAGCTCTCAATAGCTCTTTGCGATGAAAATTTAGATCATCCGCACGAACGAGGGTGCCCCATCCAAGCTCCGCTTGGGTGGGAAAGCACGATCTGACTAGTAGCGATTTCATTCTTTGCGGGTGTCGCGCAGCGACATCCATGCAACTGTATATTTTTTTATTCTTGCCGAGGGACTACTTACCCGCGCTGCTGCGTGCGCTCTTACTGGAACCGGACGAAGTCTCCGAAACCATCTGGTCCTTGCCTTCAAACGGCGAACTCGCGCCTAGGGCGCTGCTCTTTGAGGTGGATGCGCCCGAAATATTCTGCTTTTGCGTATTGCGGGATGACGGCTTTTTCGGCGAGATCTTCGCGTGACTGGCGTGCGACGTCTTCGCGGTCTGCGCTTGCTGCGCTTCCGGCACAATCAGCGGATCGCGCCGCTCAGTGGCGTGTGAGGATAAGGAAGCGACGAAGAGAACCAAGGCAACTAAAGCGGCAAAATAAAAGCAAATCCGTGATTTCATTTGCAACTCCCGGAAAACCTGCGAAGTGCGCCAGGTGACGAGGGGCTGAATCGCTTATACCGCCCCTGCTATTTGGTGTTAGTACACTCGACGCACCGGGGCACCGTAAATACAACCTGTGCAGCCCCTGCTCCCACGAAGGTGCAAGGGCTCATAAAACGCTTTGGTTGGAAGTTTTTGACGGCCAACCTCCAGAACGCCAGACGACGTTGCTCCGGTCCGGGGCGCATTTCTTTAGTTTTGGGTCAGAAGGATAACGATAAGGATGCTGAACACGTCCGAAGCACCGAAACTTGGGTGGGGAAGTCCACCCATTCTCATAGTCTTGGGTTGAGCGTAGTTTGTGCGTACCCGAGATGTATGACTGCCGGTGGAGTCATGGCATCTTTCCCGGCGCTTATGCTGCGGCAACCGTGAGCAGGAGCACCAGAATCGCAATGCCGTGAAAGATGATGCGCGTCTTCATCGAATCTCTCCTCAAGGTTCGCTCGGGTTCGAGGCCGTAGCTGGAAGCAATCCACCCGAATCTGAACCCTCGCGGCCACAAACCTCTGCTGGTCGCATCAGTAAACGCCGGCGATAAACAGCCGTAAATACAACTTAGCGCCCACCGAATACAACCTAGGTACCCGCAATTCAGCCCCTGAAGGTTCATTAAGTGCGCGGAATTGAAGCAAGGTTTGTGTCAGGGCATGACAGTCATGCCGAAAATGGCCAACAAGAAGAACCGCGCTTCAGCCCCTGTCACGGCGCGCATCGATCGCATTGCTCAACCGGAAAGGCTTACTCAGGCCAGAACGACGGCCGTGATGAAACGCCCCTCTGCTTTGTAACAAGATCGGCATTAGCCGGGCCATACTGGCGCCTTATAGGAGAAAGGGGCCTCAGCCCCAGGGGGTGTCTTCGAGACTGTTTCCGCTGGCTGCTACAGTTCGAGGACGTTATCTTCGATGGCAAGCCGAACGTTGCCATCGGATTTAGCAAGGCGGCGTACAGCTTCAGGCTTATCAACCTTGGCCTTGAGCATGACCAGCGCCACCGGAACACTGCGCCCGGCGCTCTTGATGGTCTGCACAGCGGTCTCGCGGTCGATTTTGCAGGCACTCATCAGGATGCGAATTCCACGCTCCACCAGCTTCGAGTTCTGCATATGCACGTTGACCATCAGGTTTTCGTACACGTAGCCAAGCCGCGTCATCGCGCCGGTGGTAATCATGTTCAGGATCATCTTCTGCGCTGAGGCGGCCTTCATGCGCGTTGAGCCGGAGATGACTTCAGCTCCCACCTCCGCGACGATGGCAATATCGGCGACTTCAGCAACCGGTGTGCCCTGGTTGCAGGTGACTGCCGCCGTATAGGCGCCGCGCGCGCGTGCATAAGCCGTGGCGGCGACTACATAGGGTGTACGGCCGGAAGCGGAGAGGCCGATCACGACATCTTTCCGGGTGGGACGGCGCCGCGCGATGTCGCGCTGGCCAAGTTCTTCTGAGTCTTCGTTGACCTCGACGGCGGAGGCAAGGGCCTTGGGGCCACCCGCCATGATGTATTGCACCTGCCCGGGAGCCGTGGAGTAGGTGGGGGGACATTCAGAGGCATCCAGAGCGGCAATCCGTCCGCTCGACCCGGCGCCGATATAGATCAGGCGCCCGCCATCGCGCAAGCTGCGCGCAACGTGATCGATAACCTCTGCGATTTCAGGAAGGGCCTTCTTGACGGCTGCGGCGATCTTGCTGTCTTCATGATTGATAATGCGCGCAATCTCCAGCGCCGACTTGGTGTCAAAGCCTTGGGATGCTTCATTTTGGCTTTCGGTAGTCAGGTGCTGGAGGAGGGAAGCCGGATCCGTTTTGGTTTCCTCTTTCCCGTGAGCGCCGGCGCCTTCGTGCGTCGTCGTACTGGTTAACATCAAAGTCAGTCCCCAGAATCTATTGTATCTGCAATTCGAGCAACTCCACCCAGAATTCTGGTGAGACCAATGTCACTTTAATGTCATTGAAGCGCTCAAATCAGAGGGCTTGCCCGCCAGACAATGCCAGCCGGACCGCGTCATGGAACGACGGACGGACCTCCTTGATTAATTGACACTGGCGGTCGGGCCAGGTTCGGTTTGTCAGTAAAACTGCTGCGACTGATGCATCGAGGTCGATCCAGAGCGAACAGCCGCTAAATCCCAAATGTCCGATGGAATGGCGAGAGAAGTATGCCCCTGCCGAGGACTCCTGCGACGGTGTATCCCATCCCAGCGCCCGCGAACTCCCCTCAGGACCCTGCCGCTCAGCGAAACACTCGATCGTTTCGCGGTTGAACAATGGGGCCTGATTCTGCGGAGCAAGGTTTTGCCGCTCGGCCGAATCGCAAGCCGACAGAATCTCACCGGCGAACCGAAGCAGGTCGCTCACATTCGAGAAGAGGCCTGCGTGGCCGGCTGCGCCACTCAAAATCCAGGCATTCTCGTCCTGCACTTCGCCCTGGATGACCCGGTGCCGGAAAATGCTGTCTATTTCGGTTGGCGGGATCAGGGCTCTTCGCTCGGTCGGCGGTGAGAACCGCGTTGCGGTGAGGCCAAGAGGCTCGAATACTTCCTCACGCGCCCAGACCGCCAGGTTCTCCCGAGTCAGGACTTCCAGCGCCTTGCCCAGCAGCATAAATCCGGGGTCGGAGTACTCGCTCCGCTCTCCAGGCACCGCTTCGATTGGAAGTTCCAGGCATGCGCGATAAAGCTCCGCGGGAGTGGCCGCGGTGCGAAAGAACTCGACGTAGCCAGGCAGGCCGGAATTATGCGCTAGCAGGTGGCGAAGCGTCACGAGGCGTGCGAGCTTTCCGTTGTCGCGGCCAACCACGAAGCCGGGAAGCAGTTCGCCAAGCGGCGTGTCCAGGTCGAGCAGTCCGCGCTGGTAGAGCAGCATGGCAGCCGCAGTCGTCGAAACCACCTTGGTGATACTGGCCACGTCAAAAACGGTGTGCCGCTCGACCGGAGGAGCATCGAATTCATAGGTGAAGCGGCCGAGTGCGTCTTCAAGAGCGGTTGTACCGCCCGCAAATACCCCGAATGCGCAGCCCGGGAACGCGTGCTCCGCAATGGCATCCTGCAGTACCTTGTAAACGCCCGCAAAACGCTCCGATTGCTCAGGCATATCTGCGACGCTCGCGTGAGAATGTGTGCTCTCGGGATTCACGGTTAGCCTCTCCAATGCTCACGAATTTAGCGTACTCTGAAATAGTGCCCACGGAAAACAGAATGGGCAGCTATCTTTGCAGCGAAACGGTCCGTCTATCTCTGTAAGGGCAACAGGGGAGGACTAAATGCGTCTCGGAAGCAAGCGGTTGACAGCGACGCTTTTATCGGCCGCAGCCATGCAATTCGGCATGTTGGAAGCATCGATGGCCCAAACGCCTGCGACCGCCGACTCTGTACAGACCGCCGCTTCTCAATCCGCTGCCGCCAACCCTGAGCCGGCAGCGCCCGCAAGCGCGGACACAACGACCCCACCCAGGAAAACATACACCGTTCCGTCTGGAACCAAGGTCCTTCTGCAGCTGCGCAGCTCCTTGAATTCGAAAAGCGCCAGGCCAGGCGATGGTGTTTACCTGGCATCAGCGTTTCCCGTCGTGGTGGGGAACCGGGTCATGATTCCCTCCGGCGTCTTTGTGCAGGGCGTAGTTGACCGCGTCGCGCGCGCGGGCCATGTGAGGGGGAGAGCGCAGCTCGATATGCACTTCACCTCCATCATCTTTCCTAACGGCACGGTGGTTGAGATCCCCGGAGTCGTCAGCGGTCTGCCCGGCGCCAGCAAGCAAAAAGTGAAGGACGGCGAAGGCACAATCGAACAGGACACGGACAAGACCCGCAACGCCGCCAAGACCGCTGAGATTGCGTTGCCGACCGGCGCCACCGTCGGCTCGATTGCCGGTCTCGGCGGGGGACACCCGCTTGCCGGCAGCTTTGAGGGCCTTGGCGCGGGACTTGCGGCCGTCGGCCTGGTTTCACTCTTCACCCGCGGAGCCGATGTCAATATTGAATCAGGAACACAGGTCGAAATGGTGTTGCAAAGACCCTTGATCCTGGAAGAGGAAAATCTCGCCGAAGGAACGGCGCCGGGAGCGGCGCCCGCCATGGTTCCTTCTCCCAGCCAGCCAAAGCCGATGCAGAAGCCGGGGCATCCGCAGCTGCTATGCCCGCCGGGAGGCCTGGGTTGCAGTTAAACTCCGTAGCATTTAATAATTCGAGATAGAGATGTCGACCAACATTCAAGAACCCGTCGTAACTGAGCTTTCTTCCCCACTTGCAACATCGGGAGCGGCAGCGCAACCGGTTGCCGCGCAGCAAAGCGCGGGCCTCGGCCTCGGTCTTTGGCTTCGCGATCTGCTGATTTCGGCGGGAATTTCGGTTCTCATCATCCTCTTTCTTTATCAGCCGGTGCGCGTTGAGGGCACCAGCATGCTTCCGCGGCTTGAGGATCACGACCGGCTCTTCATCAACAAGTTCGTCTACCACATTGCGTCAATCGAACGCGGAGATGTGGTGGTGTTTCACTATCCACGCGACCCGGAGAAGAGCTACATCAAGCGTGTGATTGCGGTGCCCGGCGACAGACTCCGTATTGATCACGGTCAGGTCTGGGTCAATGACAACGCCCTCGCGGAGAGGTATGTCCCTCCGATGTACCGCGATACGCGCTCGTACGCTGCGACCGTCATTCCCGATGATTGCTATTTCGTAATGGGCGACCATCGCTCGATCTCTTCCGACAGCAGGGAATTCGGAGTCGTTGAGCGCGACCTGATTTACGGGAAAGCCGTGTTCGTCTACTGGCCTGCGCGCGATGTCGGCGAAGTGAAATAGAATCGCGTTTTCCACGCCCGGCACCCCACCGCGAAACCTGCTAAAATCGATTGAGTTTATCAATACATTATGATTCCAAACGACTTGCTGATTCCAAAAGCTTTAAACAATCGATAGAAACTAAAAAAGCGGAATAACAGATGTACGGTTCTGCAATTCTTCTGCAAATATGTAGAACGTCATAGTGTGCCATATTTTGTGGTCATCGCTTCGGAGCACGCCTGCAAAGCTGTCGAATCTCTTCTGCAGTCGCGTTGCGTTTCTTTTCGACCAGATAAATGAATTCGATCTCACGCGGCTGTAGACCTGAAATTTCCCGCTCCGTGAGCCGGGTGAGCAAGCCGCCAGACTTGAATTTCACATTGAAGTGAACCGTGCCCGGTGATTCATAATGCAGGCGCTCAACCATTAAGGCAGTTTACAGCTTCCATATGTCATCAAGTCGCATTGTTCTTACCTGCAATATAAGTTCCGTTCACCCTGAATTGGCCTGGTTTTTCGGTGTCGGGATAGAAGAATATACGGTGGCAGAATTCTGTAAAATGCGACTCGCCAAACACATCATCATAATCGATGACTCCCCAATAATAGAACGCTCTGCCTTTTCCCTCCATTATGTCTGTCACGTCCTTCGGATCAACAAAATCTTGTGCAACTATATGCAGCACATAGTTTTGATTCATGCCAAGAACGTACTCTCCTGCAGCATCTTGGCCGGGAGCGAAATTGTATCTCGGCGCAAGCGGCTCTTTGATAACGGCGGAATTGGTCCTATATTTCACGTTATGGGCAGGTGTCTTTCCAGTGTTCTGGATTGCCGGACTTCCCTCGAACTTTATTTCATTGTCGTGGTCTTGATACGACCCACTATTGAGAACGACAACGATATAAGCTCTCAATTCTATTTTGGATGATTCTTCCGAGGACAAGATGGCTTGTCGGGTTAACATCGCTTGCCAAGCAATGAAAAAGAGCGTGAGCACTAGCGCCAGAACCGTTACACCTTCAGGCCATGCAACAAGTCTGCTTAATCCCACCGGAGGGTCTGCTGTCTGCGCTTGATTGACTTCGTCTTTGCTGCCCTGGTGTCTGGGTCTCGTATAGGAGGACACAACGAGTATTGCCAACAGCAGAATGGCGAGAACAGTGATCGGTAAGCTCTTGCGCATGATGGAGAAAATGTATCATTGAAGCCCGCTCATTTTGTGAGACTTATCTTCATAAATATGATGACACGTTTAAGAGTTGGGCCGATGACGTTTTGGTCATCGGTTCCGACAGCTTAGGCAGCAGCATCAGCGTGGCAATGTTCACAGTCGTTCGGGCACGGATACATCTCGATCTCAAAAATATCTGTTCTAAAAGTAGCTTCGAAATGCGCAATGAGCGTTTCAATCGCGGCAGCCAATTCCTTACGGCGTTGCTGCTCCTTCTTTGATATCTGCTTTTTGTAGGTTGAGAACGTGATGCGAAGAAGGTCTTCTTTTGATGCTGTTGTTGCTGTCATGGCTTTCTTCCTCTCTCTATAGGTGCAGTTGTGGCATCAGGCTGGTTGGTTTCCAACCTGTACGCGGTTGATGTGGTTGCTAGGGTTTCCTATTGCGTTGAACTGATGTGCCAATATCCCATTTGTCACGCTGTAATGTCAAGAAAAATCGGCTATAAGTCTTTTATATTCAGTCTCATAAGACGTATTGACACGTTTAAGAGATGGCTTTCCCCTTGAATTGAAAAAGGATGCGCTGTCCTATACTGTTGCCCACTCAGATTCGACGGCTACAGGATCGAACGGTTCTCTTTGTGGGTAATGGATTCGGACGAAATTCAGCCATGCAAAGGGAACATCTGAAGTATCCCGAGAATCTGCCATTGCGGTCGGGAACGGCAATCAGGTGGACGAGTGCTCCCATGCGTCAACAGATGCTCAAGAATAGGCCCCAGGCTGCCCGTGGCGCTCGCCGTGGTCATCGGGTAAGGGTTGATATCGCTTTGCGGATAGCGCAGTGTGCAGTTGACAACAACAGGTCTGTCTTATATGATCTATCATTTTAATGTAAGTTTAATGTTGTCTATAAGTTATGCGCAAACAGCGGCTTGACGAGAACACGAAAAGGGTGATAATGTTCTAAGTAAGGCAGCCATCGTCCAACAGTGAACTGAAACCCATGACCACTAAGACGTGGTGCCTGCAAATTTGAACCTGTAAATTACACATGATGTTCGCACCAAATCCAGACCGTCGACACCGTCGATAAGATGCTGGGCAGCAGATATTGCAAAACCGCTTGGAAAACACCGGAAGCGGGATACCAAAAGGCACAAGGGATGCATCGTCAATCAGACATCCTCGATTCACGCCTTAAATAAATTCGGAAACCGACTGTCGCCGGGAAAGCGACGGAATCAACACAGACAACACTTAATAGCCTTCGCAGCCTACAGGCTGACACATACGTGTCTTTGCGCGTCTGCCTTCATGCTCACGGGAATCGTGTCTCTGCACTCATTGCAGCGGGCACCATGCCCCTCGTGTGCCTTGTTTGCTGCCATCAACAGCGCACCAGCAACCGGCCCTCAGACAGATGGTCAGAAACGGAGCATGTAAATTTTGAGTCGCAAGAATCGTCGCAACTCCGCAGCAAAAGCAACCATCGAAGCGTCCCTCAGCGTTGCAGCTGAATCCGCCGAAGAATTACTCCGCATCCTCGAACGCATTGAAGAACTAAACAAACAGACACCCAGCCCTGCCTACAGTTCTGCTCCACTGCCGGTGGAGAAATGAGCACGGACAAACTCGCTGAATTGAAACGTACCAACACAAGACAAAAACTCATTGCAGCATACGACTCTTACGCACGCAAAGAGCCTGGCAGCATGGACCTTCTCATGAAGTTGGTTCTCAAATTTGCATTCACGAAGGTGTCACATCTGGAGCATGAGCACAGCTTCAAGGATTTTGGAACCGCAGAGACTGCCGATGACTGGGCGCAGGATGTGACCATCAAAGTATGGCAGGGATTGACCGGCACTGGTGCGAAACAGTTTGAAGGCACAGGAGAACAGTTTTATTCGTGGGTTCACAAGATTGCATTCAACCAAGCCACAGATGCATTCAACGATTTGCTTGAGGAAAAGAAAACTAAGGTTACGATGTTCCATGAGATTGAAGAAGAAGGCGAGAGAGGAAGCATAGAAACATTCACGGAAGAGAACCCCCTGATACATGCCGAAGGCGCTGGCTACGGCGCTGGCATCGGCATCCCGAAGAGCGCGACCGGCAAGGACCGCGAGATTTGCATTCTGCTCTTGACCGAAGTGCAAGACCAGAAGAAGAATGGCGATTATTTCATGAGGGGCAGAACGTATGCAGAAGTCGCGCACGTCTTGGGTATGACCGAGAACGCTGTCACACTCCGGTTCAACCGTATGCGTGAGCGGGATAAAGCTGAGAATGAGCAGAAGATGGAACAGGCAAGGCAGCAGCTAGAGGCACAGCAGAATGACACGTTAAAGGCGCGGCATGAGAGATTCAAAAACGGCGGCAAGCGATGACTCGACTCGCGACGATGATTATCGAAAAAAGAGGACTCTTCTTTCCTGTTATCGAAGACATCATGACTAACCCCAGCGACAGTGAGAAACCGGGACTGTTCCTTGAACTGTACCCCAATCCCCTCAGCAGATTGTTCACAGTCTTGCTCTGGAAAATCAATCGGGAGCAGGATGGCGATGCAACGATTCTGCGCAACACCTGGCTAAAAGATTTCGCGAAATTCGGCCATATGTCTCTGGTCAGACACCGTGCCTACCTGCACAAACGCAAAATCATCTCTGCACTCAAACTAGGAGGCGGCCATGAATACCTGTATAGGATTTGCGACCCTAAGACCGGATTGCACCTGGCAGGGGAGACTGACATCGAAGCTGTGAAGCGACTCCGGGACGCGAAACGGTTACGGGAGGTGGTAACAGCGAGAGTCATACGCCGATATCAAAAAAAGGCTACAGACGACGTAACTCAGGAGCAACAGGAACCCGTATCAAGCTGGTCGGAATGGCCCTAAATCTTGATACCTAGACATCTCAGTATAAGTGCTCTGGTGGGAGCATGTTTTCGACCGGAAATGTGCTCTGGCGGGAGCACTTAGATACGTTACCTTGTTGAATCTATTAGACCGGATGACTGACCTGCCCTCGTGTCAGATAACGATAACTAACTATTTGCAACTAGTTATTGTATTTAGGTTTCGAAAACTAAGAACTAAAACTAAAAAAGAACTATTTACAACCCCCTAATCCCCCAAACACCTGAATCAAAAAACCAAAGGCAGAAAAAAGAGCGAGAGCGGTAAACAATCTTTCGCGGCGTGCGGCGTCGTTGATTCTTTGACAGGGCGAAATTATTTCAACTATTTTCGACCCCCGTGAAAGGAAAGTGCCGATTTTTCGGTTTGTGAGTGTAGGGGCAGATATGCGACCAATCCAGGAAAGGCAGCACCTAATGACCGAATACGATACCGAATTTATAGAACACCTGCTACACGTCTTAAAGGTGTACCAGCGTGAGCGGCAAAGGGACACGCCAGCAACCCAGGAATGGTTCCAGTTGATCGCGAACACTTCGATTCTAGCCAAGCTGCTCCGGGATGAACTGCTAGAGACAAACCCCAAAATCCAAACCTTACCCGAAAATGCGGCAAAGGTGCTCACGGCTGCTTGCGCTCAGTTCGATGCATCGCTGCTTGGCATGGGGACATACCTCGCGACACCGGCTCTGCCCGCAGTTATCACCGATTTCGTTGAATCAGTGGAGAAGCGCCTGCGCGGTATGCAGGAGTCGTAAGACATCAATCTTTGGCGGGTGCAACGCATCGGTCCAAAGAGGCAGACGATTTGGATATAACGGTGCGTGAACAACGGCCACCGTATCTGCCGGTAGTCTGCCACAACAAATCTAAAAACACAATTTGAGTTTGACGCCCTTGGGACTCGCTTCCTCGATGTGTCAAAACACGCCACCACCGTGGCTTCTCTCTTCCCACGGTGGTGGCTTTTCGTTTCCCGGTGCCTTTCGCCCGGTTCACACCCGCATTTCTCTTCCAGGAGTGATTACTTGAAAAATCTGTTTCGTAGGCTATTTCCTTCCTTCTTTACAACTCACGACGAACCACTCACTGACGGCAACGGCAACTTCATCTTCGCTGCATCGCTCATCGAAGAAGGCGACATCGTCGTTGCGACCGGGGTTTCAAATTGAGCACCCTTGCCAGCGTCATTATTAAAGACGTTATAGCTAGTCTTCCAGCCGCCAGTATTCCAGGGCGGCTTTTCTTCGCGACAGACACGCACGTCGTTATGTACGACGACGGAACGACGTGGGATGACGTTTCTCCTTCCAGCGCACTGCCTCCGCGCACAGCAGTTGAAATGGTTACTTTTACAGGCACTGCGGGCACTCTTGCTCACACACCAACACAAGTGATTGCGTTGATACGCAACTCTGCGTTTCAAACATCACTGGGCGGGTCTCCAGATTATTCAATCACAGGAGCAAACATTACTTTGACTTTAGCGGATGGAGGATTAGATGTTTTCATCGCAATCTATTTTTACTAAATTACTGTTTTTGTTTGTTTTTGTGTTCGGTTGCTTTACCTCTGTGAGTGGGCAGACCAAGCTGGACCCGTCCTACCAGATCAAGTGGCCGACGTGTACAACACTGCAATACTATTCCCCGTTTGATAACACCTGCCACAGCATTACGGGCGGCGGCGGTTCCGGGGCCAATTCGCTAGTCGAGACCAGTAATTATACGGTGTCTAGCAGTGGCCTATTCATCCAGATGAATTGCTCATCGGCATGCACACTGACGTTGCCGTCTTCGGTTACAACTGGATTCACTGTAGCCGTGATGAGAACGGGCGCAGGTGCGTTAACGATCAATCCCAACGGTGTGACTTACGATGGTGTGACAACTGGTCTTCTGCAGGACACAAGTCTGTTTATCATCACGGACGGTACTGGGTATCATTCCACTTCTCCTGTGACGACGTATTCAGGCGCGACCTATACGCCTGGTCTCGCAGGATCGACTTTGACTGTTGTTGGTGGTGGTGGCTCGGGTTACACCAATGTCGTTCCATCTTCATCAGCGGACACAACCGTTGCAGCCATCAACGCGAAATGCACTGGCGGTCAAACCTATGTAGCTTCCATCCCGCTGTCAATCGTGACAGGCGGAACGATCAACTCAGGATGCAATGTCTCTCACTGGGCGGGCGGTGTCTGGACAATCGCCAGCGGACAAACGGTAACTTTTACAAGTGCAATCAGAGAAAATGGTGCGCCTACGCAGTTCTTCGCTGGATCGGGCGCAGCAGTTCTTGCTCCGCAGAATGTTTCGATTGAATGGTGGGCTGGTGTTGATGATGGTGCACCGTCTCCCAACACGGGTACCGACAATACAGCGGCTTGGACAGCGATGTATGCGGCCATTCATGCAAACCACGCATCTGCATGGCTGATGGAATGTGGCGCTTATGCCTTCGCAACGACGGGGCCAGCAATTGTAGATTCAGGTATATCAATTATCGGCAAGTGCCCCGGTGGATACGGAGTTACAACCGGACCTATTTCCACAATTTTCTCGAAGGATACAGCCGCCACGGTTGTCAGCGTCACTGGCGCAGGCACAGGTGGATCACGAATTGTACAAAATACCTTGAGTAACTTCGCGATTACTCGTGGAGCAGTCGCTACGACAACCGCGATTGCACTTCAGGTTCATTTCGCACTTAATATTTCAGAGAATAATGTCACCGTGACCGATGCGGGATTGGTCGATATCGAAGACTCTCCGAGTTTTCTTGCGGGGGGTTTTGTAAATAATGATGTGCTTTACGGATACGGATCGCACATCGCTTCGAGCGGAACTTATACTTGTTACGCTCTGCATGGCGGGAGTGGATTCGGTTTCAATTCCACGGTATTTACAACTAATGGTTGTGGCAAGCAGAACACATTTGTTCCTGTCGTGATCGGCGCATCCGTAGATGGCACGATTCAGGACTTGAACTTCGACGCACCGGGTACAGCATTTGTGGATAAGCCCCTTATTCTTAATGGAACGATAGGACAGGACGTTTGGGTCCACGCACCGACTTATGATAACTGTGCAGTAGAGTGCATTTACATTCACATCCCAAGCGCCAAGGATGTACATATTTTAGGTAATGGACCGTCCGGATGGCTCACTATAGTTGGCGGTTCACAGACGGCTGGTATTGAGGTTGATACAACACCCAATGTCTCAGTTGAAGGCTTCATGTTTCACGGCACAGCCAATCACCCATCGATATACGTTCACGGAACAGTTCTCGGAGGAGATTCGTTCAAGAACAACACATTCACGCTTTCTAGTGGTCAGGCGATTAGTTGCAGCGGAACCAACGGCGTGCAGTTTAACAATAACTTCATAAATGGCTTGTCAAATAACTTTACCAGTCCGATTATTCAATATGCCAACTGCTCGTTCGGACAGATTATGTCGAACGTCATCACCAATGGTACGGTTTCTGGACTCGGGGCAGGAATCGGCCTTGACGCCTCCAGTAATAACAACATCTATGCCAATTTGAATACGAACCTTCTCGGATTATCTGATGCTGGTACAGGTAATCAGACCTCGGTTGCTTGGGGCAGCATAGGTGGAACGATTGGTTCACAGACAGACCTTCAAGCAGTCTTGGCACTGTTAGCGCCTAAGGCTTCTCCGGTATTTACTGGTATTGTGGACGCAAGTGGAGCTACACAGGAAAAACTGCCTGTGGCTGGTGGATACGCGTCTGCTGCTAATGGAGAAGTAGGTTTTGATTCGACTAATAGCAATTGGCATGGGTGGGCAAACGCGTCTGACTATATATTTGCGCTCATCCCCACTAGTGGAATTACAAATGGGCATTGTGTCGAGTTTGGTTTATCGAGTGGTTTCCTGAAATTGACTGATGCAGGTGGTGCGTGTACCACTTCAGGTAGTGGTGGCTCACCAACAGGTTCGGCTGGTGGGGACCTTGGAAGCACTTATCCCAACCCGACTGTCGAAGGTATAAACGGCGTTCCCTTATGTACAGGATTTTCGCCGACAAACGGGCAAAACCTGCAATACACAACTGCAAGTTCGCCTAATCCTTGCTACACGGCAGCGACTTCGGGCGGGGGAACAAGCACTTGCACGGCTTCCGCGATAACCACAACGGTGACAGGTTCAGTCGCGGCGTCTATGACCGTATCCAGTATAGGTGGGACTGGATGCCACAACTTGAAAATAGTCCTTAGTGGGCAAAGTAATACATCATCTTGCTGCGCGACGGGAGTGTTCCAGGCCAACGGAGATAACACATCCGGACACTATACCTACGCCTACTATACGAATACGGGATCGGCCAGTGCTCAGAGTGCCGCATCAGGAACAGCCGGTCAAATGGGGCAGATAGGGAACGGAACAACTTCGCAGTTTGGTATAGAAAGATGTGAAATTGCAAACTATACATCAACTTCGGCTGACAAACCTTATGAATGTACTGCGAACGCACAGGCGTCTTCGGGAGGCCAGATAACAGTGACGGGCGGGCGCTACACGGTCACGGGTTCCGCTATTACGTCGTTAGTGTTCACTCCGGGACTGGGTAGTTGGGAAATCGGATCATCTGTGACAGTGACTCCGGAACAGTAGAGGTTTTTCAACTTTGTCGCACAGGGGTCCACTTCGGTGGGCCTCTTTTCATTTGCTTACTTATTTACACCGCAGCCAGATCGAAAGAAGAACCACATATGAGTAACATCGTTTGCAAATGCACAGTGAACCTCAACAATGTCGACAAAAAGCTCCTGGACGTCGAACCGAAGATTGCGAGAAAACTTCTGAGGAAGGCGCTAACAAATGTCGGCAAATTTTGGGTGCCTGCAGTTCAGAGCAGAGTGCCAGTCTTGGAAGGAGATTTGAAACAGAGTATTCACGCTGTTGTGCGTACTCGGAAGGCAAGCGAAAAGACTGCAGGGCTTCCCACGGGCAGCGTGAAGGTTGGTCCGTGCTACGGGACGCCCAGGTCAGACGGTCGACACAGTTTTGTACCTGCCATCTATGGCATGTGGGTCGAGTTTGGTGTTCGATTCCAAAGAGAAGTACATCGCGCAGCCCTTTCTTAGACCGACATTTGATAGCACCGTTAACACCGTGATCGAGTTGTTCGCGGAAAGCATACGGAGTGGTCTCGCGGACGCGCTCAAAGAATAGTGCGGATGATTGTCGCCTTTACACAAGATGCAGCAGCATAAGCCCACAGGCCGTGTAGACGCGTTTGGACCTAGTTACCGTACGTCTAGACCCCAGCAAGCCCGCCAAGCCTGCCCTGTAGTCGATTTGTGAGCGGTCTTGCTGATCACACCTGCCCCATGTTTGTCAACAGTCGTGCGAACAGTCTTCTGTGACCGGATTCTTGTGCCCAGACCACCATGAAGCCGTAAGCGCACTACAATCAATGGCTTAACATGCACCTATGTAGCATAGGGGATAGGGGGTCGATAAGATGCGCAGAATCAGCGACATGAGGACCGTCGCGCCGACACGAACGCTCACAAACAGTAGTTTTTCGCAGGAATCAGTAATGTTTTTCTCGCAGGAATCAGAATGCGAGCAATTCGGTAACAACTCTATTTTCAATAGCTTAACACAACAAGCGGCTATGAATCAAGCGAAATCGGCACCAAAAGGATATTGAGTGACATGAGAAGAAAAACGACTGCAGAGAAAAAGCTGCAAGGGACTTATCAGCCCCATCGAGATAGCAAGAAACGACTCACGTTTGAGACTGCGAACGGCGTTGAAATCAAAGCGCCTGCGTTCGTAAGGAAGAACAAGATTGCACATCAGGAGTGGCGTACCGTTGCGCCTCTGCTCCTGGAGGCAGGTGTACTGAAACCTGCACACGTTTCGATCCTGGCTAACTACTGTCTGACATATTCACGCTGGCGCGAAGCTGCGCTCGATGTCGAGACGAATGGCCAGATAATCACAATCACGTCAACGACGCGTACAGGCAAGACGGAGAAGCCAGTAATCAACCCGTCAGTCAGAGCAGAAATCCTCTACTCCTCTGCCCTTGTAAAGCTCGGCACAAAATTGGGAATTAATCCGCTCGACATGAGTCGCGTTGTTGCACCAGAGGAAGACACTGAGCGCGATGCTGATGGTAGAGATGCTTTTGACAGGTTCCTCGATAACGACGAAGACGACGCTGATCTTGCATATCTCGAATTACCGGGTCGAATCAAGTAGCGTACATACGTCTGTTTTGGAGAGAATCAGTGCAAACGCAAAATACATACACAGCCGGTCCCGAATTCGGCACCACACTGCTAACAATCATTTGCGATGCCGGAATATTTAAGTTGCTGGTCGACAGCGCCGATGCGCCCCGTCTTCACAACTATTTGTGGACAGCTCGCAGGAACCATCATACGAATTCGGTTTGGTTCCAGTCTGCCAAGCGCATCAAGGGCAAGCATCTGGTCCTGTCGCAGTTCCTAGGAAAAGTCTGGGGCAAACGAATACACGTTCGTGGAGCCGCAACAGATTTCAGACGCGTGACCCTAGCAGCAGCATAGACACAACTACAAACATACAAGTTGTTGTAGTTCCTGGGTTGCGATGTTCATTCTCGCGATCCGCGCCCCCACGCGCCTTTAAACACATTGGAGAACAGCAGTGTATACGAAACAAGAACTGGAAGCGGTAAAGAAGGAACCCAATATCTATTTGCACATCGAGTTCATGCCTGCGACCAAACAGTTTCGGGTGACCATCCCCCGCGCCGCATACCGTCCCATTGTCGACACGTTGGAAGAGGCCATGACCGTCAGGGACAGGATGTTGGCGTCGCCTCACTTCCCACAGGCGAAGCGATACGAACCCCGGCGTGAGTTCGCGACTTATATCGACCCGAACCTAGAAACGAGACAGCATGAAGCCTAAGAAACTCAAATCAAAGAAGCACAAACGCAAGTCGATCAAGATAGAAATCCGGTCCGGTAAGCCGGAAACCCGGAGTTACAAAGCCACACGATTAGAGGCTCGCAAGTCGGCGACCGGTGCAATGGAATTGAAAGGCACTGCGATTTGTTTCGACAGTCCGAGTCAAGACCTCGGGGGTTTTACCGAAATCTGCAAGTACGAAGCAGTGCAGAAGTCACTCGCTCGGAACAGCGATGTTTTTATGCTGTGGCAGCATGATAGCTCGCAACCACTTTCGCGCGTGAAGACTGGCACCTTGAAACTCACATTGAATCGTGCTGGCCTCGATTTCGTTGCAACTCTCCCTAACTCGCCGCTTGGACAAAACGCCTATCAGGCCGTGAACAATGGGACGGTTGACAGCGTAAGTTTTGGTTTCTCGATTGAACCAGATGGCGACGAGTGGGTGATGCAGGGTGATAATGTCGTTCGCATTTTACGTGATATCAATGTCGGAGAAATCAGTCCGGTTACCTGGGCAGCCTATCGAGCACCGCACGTCGATGTTCGCTCCTGCCCTGCCTCTCTTCGCAGCAAGCTGAAGCGCACAGAGGACGACGATGACGAACTGGACGACGTGTGTAACCCGGATTCGCCCGATTATGATCCCGACGCCTGTGACGATGAGGAAGACCGCTGTGAATGCACGTGTGAGGCTTGCCTTGACGATAACTGCTCAGACTGCGATGACCCTGATTGTGATGACCCCGATTGCTATGACGAAGAACGGTGTCCGAATCAGTTGAGGTCTGCTCATCTGGAATTGCTCCTCCGTAGATTGCGTTCCTAGTTCCTAACTAATCCAAAACAAAATCTCAAAACTTAGGCCACACCGTGACCATGCCCGATGTGTGTCTGCGACAAGTCACGCCCTAAAACCCATAAAGGAAAACACATTATATGTCTAAGTTGACCGATCTAATTGAAAGTAAGAACTCACTTATCGCCGATTGCACAATGTTGGTGCAGGCTGGACTAAAGACCCCGGAGCAGAATGAAGAGTACAGAAAACTCCTCGCAAAAGTGGATGACGCGGACGAAATGATTTCGATGTTAAAAAGGCTAGAAAATTTTCTGCCCTCTCCTGTTGCTGCTCCTGTTGTTCCTGCTACACGCACACGTGAAACCAAGAAACAGCGACGTGCAAAACTGAATTCAGCTTTCCGAGCATATCTGCTGGGACAAGAGCATCGGGACATTATTTCTAGCGGCGATAGTGTGGGTGGAGCAGTTGTTCCTCAGGAGTTTTCAGGCTTCCTCTCCGAAGCGTTGAAGACTTACGCCCCGTTGTTCGATTACGCGAACGTGCGGCAGACTACCAACGGCAGAGGCGTTAAGATTTGCCGGGTTGACGATACAGCTCACGGCCTGACGCTGCTTACCGAAGGCAGTGTCGTTCTACCTGAGAACGATCCAACGTTCTCATCCAGCGTAATTAGTTCCGACTTGTTCTCAAGCGGTATCATCCGTTTCTCAAACCAGCTTCTCTCAGACAGCGACTTCGATTTGAACCAGTTGCTCTCGACCCTGAGTGCAAGTCGTGTAGGTCGGGGAATCGAGAAATTGCTTACATCGGGACTTGACCAGTCTGGAACCGCAACTCCGAACAACCCTGGTTTGCTCTCGATCGCACAGACTGCCACGACTACGGCAACCATCGCTGGGGGAATCGGCTGGGGTGACCTGGTCGCAACGTTCGATGCGCTGGACCCTGCTTATCTTCCCAAGGCAATTTGGCAAATGAGTTCGAAAACTCGGAACTATTTGGCTGGGTTAGAAGACAACACTTCGCGTCCGTTCTTTATTCCAGCACCAAACGAAGGTTCGCTGGATATGCTTCTGGGCAGGCCAATCGTAATTAATCAATCGCTCGCGAGTCCGACTGCTGGCGTGTTCTCTGCATCAGTGAAGCCCATTATTTTCGGAAGCCTGTACGAGGGATTCCAAGTCGTATCCAGTGCCGTGAACGTTGTATCAATAGTCGAGAGATTCGCCGAAGTGAATGAGTCGGCAATCATAGTCTATACACGTGTCGGCAGCGCCAGTCTTCAGGCAGGTGCAATTCAGGCGTTGAAAATCGCTGCAGCGTAACGGGCGCTACAAGTTTGTTAGTCGTATTTGTTAACAGTCAGCAAACCAGCACCGATAACACACCACAACTAGCAACACACACTGGGCAGGGGTCTTCGGATTCCTGCCCTCTTTGTGGCGTCCGTAAAACCAATGTCCAACACACGGAGAACATTATGAGCAGGAACGCATACGTAGCGTATCAAGATACAGAAATTATTGGCAGAACCACGGTTGATGACAAAGCAAGCAGGGCTGCAAAAAGACACAATCAAGCAATCGATAAAAAATTGACTGAGGAGCGCAAAGAGTGGGTTTTGGTTCCACCTTCCGACATGACTCTGACGCTTAAGGAAAATGCAGGCGAAATTGCTGGTCTAGTGTTATCGGTTCCTCACGATTGTGGACGCGCGGTTCTGCATAAGCGCCTTGCCGGAATCATCGAGCACGACGTGACTGTGGATGCAGCCATTGAGGGCACTTTCGAGGATGCGTATGAAGCCATGAACTTGGGAACGAAGGAGACTGATTATTCTTTACTCTAAATCCATTACAGAGCAGCATTTCAAACCTAAACAACTCGCGGAGCTATGGGGATTCAGCACTGATACAATCCGGTCGTGGTTCAAGTCCGAACCCGGAATCCTAGTTGAGCACCATCCCGAGACAATGCATAAGCGACCTTATAAATCGATGCGGATACCAGAATCTGTTGCGCGTCGCGTCTATGAACGTCATCTACAAGGTGCCTAGTCGCCACCGATTGTCGCTCCCATCTTCCGAAGAGCAGCCTTTACTTCCATCTGCAGTTTCCTCTGTCTCGCCTTCACCCATTTCGCATAATAGCGTTCCGTGACGGCGATTGACTTGTGGGAGAGCAACTTGCTCACGTTCTCTAGTTCCATTCCGTTCAGCAGCATCTGGACAGCGAATGTGTCACGGAGCATGTGACTGCGAAAATCCATTGGCTGCTCTTCCTCATCCCTAAAACTCAGATGCTTGTTCAACTGGCGAACTTTCCTGACCCATTTGTTTGTATTCACCAGTGCTGAACATTTACGGGACCAGAACCAGTAATCAGGATGCTCTTCCTTGCGAAGGGGAAGGGAAGCGAGAGCCTTAACAACTTCGTCTGGTACGACACGCTCAATCTCTTCTCCGGTCTTCTGTGTGGCGAGACGCATCAAGTTGCCTTTCAAAGAAGACTTGGGGAGCTTGACAACATCCCCGATGCGAAGTCCGGTCCAACGCTGGACGAGGAAGATTGCACGAAGTTGCTGTCCAATCTTCGCGGAGTTGTAACGCGATTCAACGTCCATCTTCTCAGTAGCCTTCAGAAGCTCTTCGAACTGTTCTGGAGTAAGGGGCATGGTCTCACTGTCACCGGGAGTGATGGACTTGAGCAGAGAAGCAGGGTTCCGTTCGGTGTATCCGATTGCAGTCGCCCAGGTGAAGAACGAACGGATACGAACCAGAAGAGCGGCTTGCGTCGTCAGAGCGAGACGGTTCGACTTCTCTTCAGCGTCCGGACTCCATGCACTGTGCCATTGACTGAGAAGCTCCGGGGTCACATCTCCGACATTGACGATTTGCATGGACTCAGCCCAACGGAGAATACGTTTCGTGGTTGAGTCGTATGCCGCGAGGGATGTACCCCTGACCGATTTCATCCTGCCAAGCCACTCCTTAAGAGCGTCCGACAGTGGAACAGTCTTCTGCTGTCTCGCAGCTTCCTTGGCGGCCTCAGATTCTGCAATTTTCTGCAATTCCACTTTGACCGGATCACGCTTGTCACGTTCGACCTGTGCAACCCGCTCCGCTTGCTCCCATGACCGCGTCTTGGCGGAGACGTACACGGTTTTGCCGCCCTCACGGATGTAGAGAGACTTCCTGCAATCACAGCGTTTCCACTGTGGATTCGCGGCTTTGGGGCAATCCTCTGAGTGCCGTGTGAAGACTGTTATAGTGAAAGAGGCAATCGGTTCAACGTTAGTCATTGTTTGTGCCCTCGTTCAGCAAATCTTCAGCAAAACTCAAAATTGCAGATTAGATTTGTTGAATACAAAGAGGATAACACACTCTGATGTGAATCGATTGAATCCACTCCTCGGAGAGGCGATGCAGGCGACCCTTGCGCTCGAAGACGGGCGCATCTTCCGCGGCGAGGGCTACGGTCACCCCGGCGAATGCCAGGGAGAAGTAGTCTTCAACACTTCCCTAACCGGCTATCAGGAAATCGCTACCGATCCCTCCTATGCTGGTCAAATCGTCGTTCTTACCAATCCTCAGATCGGCAACTACGGCACGAACCAGGCAGACAACGAGTCGGCCAGACCCTATATCGAGGGCCTGATCGTGCGTGAATTCTCCGCGATCGGCTCCAACTGGCGCTCCGAGCAAGTGACTGACGAGTATATGGAGCGCTATTCAGTCCCTGTGCTTGGGGAAATCGATACCCGCGCCTTGGTCCGCCATCTCCGCACCCATGGCGTGATGCGCGGCGTGATTTCGACGGAAACTTCGGACGCCGAAACTCTCGTCCAAAGAGCCAAAAAAATTCGCAAGATGGATGGGACTGACCTCGCGAAAGTGGTCTCCACGAAGTCGTCCTACACCTTTGACGAAACAGATCCGCGCTATCAGGGTGACGATCCCCTGTTGCCGTCCGCGGTGGACAAGCCGTCTCTCCACGTCGTCGCCTACGACTTCGGCATCAAGCAGAACATCCTGCGCATGCTCGCGCGCGAGGGTTGCCATGTGACGGTGGTTCCGGCGCAGACGACAGCTGACGAAGTGATGGGCCTGAAGCCGAATGGGGTCTTTCTGTCGAACGGGCCTGGCGACCCGGAGCCGGTTGACTATGCAGTGCGGGCGATCCGCGGCATGATGGGCCGCGTGCCGGTGTTCGGCATCTGCCTCGGCCATCAGCTCTGCGGACTGGCGCTGGGCGGCAAGACCTACAAGTTGAAGTTCGGGCATCACGGCGGAAATCATCCCGTGCGCAACAATGCGACAGGAAAAGTTGAGATCACCGCGCACAATCACAACTTTGCCGTCGATCCTGACTCGATCAACGCCAACGATGTTGAATTGACGCACGTGGACCTGAACGACAATACGCTCGAAGGACTGCGCCACAAGACGCTGCCGCTCTTCAGCGTGCAGTATCACCCTGAGGCTGCACCGGGACCGCACGACTCGCATTACCTGTTCCGCGACTTCCGCAAAATGATGGAGGAGTGGAAGGGATGAAGCGAAGGGCATCTTTACCGGCAATTTTGGCAAGACCAGCGGGGCCTTGGCTCCGCTGTTTTTTGAGCGCAGCTTTCTCCGTGCTTGTGTACGTAACCGTCGCCGGAACCGCAAGTGCGCAGGTCGATATTCCGGGTCCGGAGCGCCTGGGGCATGTTGAGGGATACGTCGTGAATCCCGTTGGGCATCCGGCGGTGGATGTAGAAGTCACGTTGTTGCGAGACGGGAAAATCGCGTTTAACACGCGAACCGACAAGACGGGATGGTTCCGCTTTGAGCATGTTTCGGGACCGTACACATTTCAGGTGACGCGAACACAGTATGCGCCCGCACTCAGGGAGATCGTAGTTACTGATGAGGTAGTGACAGCCCTCGAGCGGAAAAGGCTCTACGTAATTTTAGGCCCCGGCGCATGCCAGGATGAGTGTTCATTGATCCTGACAAACAAGCACGATTTCGACCGGGAAATTCAAAAAAGAAACAGACATTGAGTCAGGGAAGCGAAGAAAAGAATGCCACGCAGAAATGACATTCAGAAGATTCTCGTAATCGGCTCGGGGCCGATCGTGATTGGGCAATCGGCGGAGTTTGACTACTCCGGCACGCAGGCCTGCAAAGCTCTCAAGCAGGAGGGCTACGAAGTCGTGCTGGTAAATTCGAACCCGGCCACCATCATGACCGATCCGGAACTCGCCGATCGCACCTACATCGAGCCGCTTACGCGCGAGTACGTCGAAGAAATCATCCGCATTGAGACCGCGATGCTCGGCGAAGGCTCCGGCAAGTTTGCGCTGCTCCCCACTGTAGGCGGGCAGACCGCCCTGAATCTCGCCGTCGATCTTGCCGATGCCGGAATTCTCGATCGCTACAACGTGGAGTTAATCGGCGCCAAACTCGAGGCCATCAAGAAAGCCGAAGACCGGCTGCTCTTTAAAGACGCAATGCTGCGCATAGGACTCGACGTTTCGAAATCAGCATTGGTCAACAATCTTCGCGACGGTTTAGATTTTGCGAGCAAGATTGGATTCCCGGTTTTGATTCGCCCAAGCTTCACGCTTGGCGGATCGGGTGGCGGCATCGGCTACAACCGTGAAGAGCTGATGGAGATCCTGGCACGCGGACTCGATCTTTCGCCCGTGCACGAATGCCTCATCGAAGAAAGCGTTCTCGGCTGGAAGGAATATGAGCTGGAGGTGATGCGCGACCTCGCCGACAACGTCATCATCATCTGCTCCATCGAAAACTTCGATCCCATGGGCGTGCACACGGGCGACTCCATTACTGTGGCGCCCGCGCAGACGCTTACCGACCGCGAATATCAGAAAATGCGCGACGCGGCCATTGCCGTCATGCGCGAAATTGGCGTCGAGACGGGCGGCTCCAACGTGCAGTTTGCCGTGAATCCGGCCAACGGGCGCATGACCGTGATTGAGATGAACCCTCGCGTGTCGCGTTCGTCTGCGCTGGCTTCAAAGGCTACAGGGTTCCCAATCGCGAAGATCGCAGCGAAACTCGCAGTTGGTTACACGCTCGATGAAATTCCCAACGACATCACGCGCAAGACCCCGGCGTGTTTTGAGCCGACCATCGACTATGTCGTCGTCAAGATTCCCAAGTGGCAGTTTGAGAAGTTTCCCGGCGCCGACGACACGCTGGGTCCGCAGATGAAATCCGTCGGCGAAGTGATGGCCATGGGCCGCACCTTCAAGGAAGCCCTGATGAAGGCATGGCGCGCGCTCGAGACGGGAAAGAAAACCGGTGCGGAGATACTGGAGCCGCGTCGCCTGACGCAGATGCTGGTGACGCCCCGGCCAGAACGACTCGGCTATATCCGCTTCGCCTTCGAACGCGGCATGAGCGTACGCGAAGTGGCACGGCTTACCGGGATGGATCCGTGGTTCCTGCACCAGATTCGCGAAGTCACACTGGCGCAGGGCTCGCTCAAGGAAATCACACCCGACAAAATCAGCGCCGAGCAACTACTGAAATTGAAGCGCTTTGGTCTCAGCGACGAGCGCATCGCAACCGAGTGGAAGCTCGAAGGCCACGAGGGCATCAAGCAGGTGAGGGAACTGCGCGAGAGCAAAGGCATTCGTCCGGTCTTCAAGCTCGTAGACACCTGCGCCGCCGAATTCGAATCGATGACGCCGTATCTCTACTCGACCTACGACGAAGAAGACGAGGCGCCGCCAACCGACAAGCCGAAGATCATCATCCTTGGCTCGGGGCCGAACCGCATCGGCCAGGGCATTGAGTTCGACTACTGCTGCTGCCATGCCGCATTTGCGTTGAAAGACGATGGCTATGAAACCATCATGGTGAATTGCAATCCCGAAACCGTCTCGACGGATTACGACACCAGCGATCGGCTCTACTTCGAGCCGCTCGTCCTCGAGGATGTGCTCGCGGTCTACAACCACGAAGCGCAGTCGGGCGCAAAGATCGGGATGATCGTGCAGTTCGGAGGCCAGACTCCGCTGAATCTATCGCAGCGCCTGCTTGCGGCCGGTGTGCCGATCATTGGCACGTCGCCTGCATCAATCGATCTGGCTGAGGATCGCAAACAATTCGGAAAGCTGCTCGAAGATCTCAATATCCCGCAGCCGGCTGGTGGTACCGCGACAAGTCCAGACCAGGCGCTTGCCGTTGCCGAACGCACCGGCTACCCGGTGCTCGTGCGTCCGAGCTACGTGCTTGGCGGACGCGCGATGGTGATTGCCTACGACGCACAGGCAGTGGCCGAATACATGAAGCAGGCAGTCGAGTACTCGCAGGACCGCCCGGTGCTCGTGGATCATTTCCTCGAGAATGCCGTCGAGGTCGATGTCGATGCGCTCTGCGATTCAGAGGACGTGATCATTGCAGCGATCATGCAGCACATCGAGGAGGCCGGCATCCACTCCGGCGACTCGTCATGCGTACTTCCGGCGGTAAGCATCCGCGAGGAGACGCTCGACACCATTCGCCAACACACGCGCAAGCTGGCACTGGCGCTTAAGGTGGTGGGACTGGTGAATCTGCAGTTCGCTATTCAGCGCGACGCCGACGGCAACGATCATGTGTATGTGATTGAGGTAAATCCGCGGGCCTCGCGCACAGTGCCATACGTTTCGAAAGCGACCGGCATTCCCCTCGCCAAGATAGGTGCGCGGCTCATGACGGGGCGCAAACTGCGCGAGTTGTTGCCCGAACAACTGGCTTCCGGCAAGGATCTCGAAACAGGAACTCACTTCTATGTGAAGTCGCCGGTATTTCCGTGGTCGAAGTTTGCCGGTGTTGACACCGTTCTTGGGCCGGAGATGAAGTCGACCGGCGAAGTGATGGGCGTGGCCGCGACGTTCGGCGAAGCGTTTGCCAAGGCGCAACTTTCAGCCGGGCAGGTTCTGCCGGCGCGCGGCACGGTCTTCTTTACGGTCAATGATCACGACAAACCCGCCGCGATCGAACTTGCCCGGCGATTCGCGCATCTGGGCTTCCACCTTGTCGCCACCGAGGGCACGGCCAACGTGCTTGAGGGCGCCGGATTGAGTGTTGAGCGGGTATTCAAGGTGAAAGAGGGGCGGCCGAATGTCGTCGATCTGATCAAGGGCGATCGCATCCAGCTCATCATCAACACCCCGCGCGGACAAGACACGTTCTTCGACGAGAAGGCTATTCGCCGGGCCGCAGTACTGGCGCGCGTGCCGACGATTACGACCATCGCCGCAGCGCAAGCCGCGGTGGAAGGTATCGCGGCGATGCAACAGCACAACATCACGGTCTATGCGCTGCAAACCCTCCACGGCTCGAAGGCCGACTAAATGGAACTGTTGCATAAATCGGGTTTTTGAAAAGGGGCACGGCTCTTGCCGTGCCGCTAGCGGCTGCATAAAAGAGGTTGTTTTGAAAGGGCACGGCTTCAGCCGTGCCGCCAGAGGCGCTTAAAACCGTGGGCTTTAGCCCCGGAGAAATTTAGGAAGCTCTTCAGCATGGTTCTCGCAACCCGTTCCCAGCACGAAGCGAGAAGCGAACTCACTCGCCTCACCTAAAATAGAGTCATGCTGATCGAAGGTGTTTTTGCTGCCGTTACAACGCCGTTTTACCCCGACGAGCGCGTCTACTACCGTAAGCTTGAGGCCAATGTAGCCCGGTACTCGCGCAGCCAGCTTGCAGGCATGGTGGTGCTTGGATCGACGGGCGAAGCGCCGGCGCTCGATGATGCGGAAACCAGAGACATGCTCCGCACAGCATCGGAAGCGGCTGCACCGGAGAAGGTGATGATCGCCGGGGTGAATCGCGAGAGCCTGCACGCGGTCATCGAGTTGACAGAGACAGCGGCCAAGTTTCAATACGACGCTGTCCTCGTCCGGACGCCCACGTATTACTCCACGCAGATGACGCCGTCAGTGGTCGCCAATTATTTCCGGGCGGTCGCGGACCGCTCGCCGCTGCCGGTCGTGCTCTACAACATTCCGCGCTGCGTGCCTTACCAGATCCCGGTAGAGATCGTGGCTGAACTCGCGCATCACCCCAACATCATCGCCATCAAGGACTCGAGCGGAAGCCTCGACCGCATCAAGGCGATTGTGGAAGCCACGCGTGGCGTAGCTAAGCGCACGGTGACGGTCACTCCGGTTTTTGAGGCTGTGACGACCCGCATGCTGAACGCAGTAGCAACGGTTTCAGCAACGTTTGTGCCCGCCGGCGACCTTGCCAGTGGAACTGCAATTGCGGTGTCTCCTCCCGCGACACCGCTGAAGACGCGGACGAAGGAAGTCGGATTCCAAGTGCTCACAGGCTCAGCCGCCATAATCTTGCCATCGCTCGAGGCGGGCGCGTCCGGCGCGATTCTCGGATTCGCAGCCTGCGCACCGGAGGCCTGCTACGAAGTCTACTTCGCATGGAAAGATCGCGACGCGAAGCTGGCTGCAGACAAGCAGGCAAGTGTCGCCACGCCCAATCAGAAGATCGTTGCTGAGATGGGAATCGCCGGGGTGAAGTACGCCTGCGACTTCAACGGATACTATGGCGGATACCCGCGACAGCCTCTGCTGCCTCTAACAATGGAACAGAAAGCCGACGTCGAGGCTCTTCTGAGGGAGATCCGGAACTGAGGCAAAGTTCCGACCATGGCACTTGATGGTCGTGACGACAAAACCCCGTTCAACATCCTTCGTTTGTTCGACCTGGTAATGAAACGCGGAGCCCGGTGCTGCAGCCATAGATTCGGCACTGCAGAAGGAGTTAAACATGGATATAGAGCACGTCGTAGTTCTCATGCTCGAAAACAATTCCTTCGATCGCATGCTCGGCACTTTGCCGGGAGTCGAAGGGATCAATCCCGCGAATCCAAGATCGAATCCCGACCCGAGCGGCAATGCCGTATCCCAGGCTCCCACAACGATGCGGGTGATGTTGTGCGATCCGGCCGATCCAAATTCGAACAAGGTTGACCCCGAGCACGATCTTCCCGATGTGCTCGAGCAGATCAATGGCCCGAACCTCGGGTTTGTCCGCAATTTTGCGAGGAACTACTCGCAGTGCAAGCCCGATGCCTGGGCAGAAGTGATGAAGTATTACGCCCAGGGTTCGCTGCCGGTTCTGCACCAACTCGCCGCCTCTTTTGCGATTTGCGATCACTGGTTCAGTTCGCTTCCGGGACCGACCTGGCCAAATCGCTTCTTCGTGCACAGCGGGACATCGCTTGGGCATGTTGATATGCCTGATGGAATTTTTCATCCCAGTCTGCACCTCTATAACCAGGACACGATCTACGATAGGCTGAATGCCGCTTCAAAAACTTGGGCCATCTATTACGGTGACTTTCCCCAGTCACTGACGATGACGCACCTTTGGGATCAGCCATGGCACTTTCACCAGATGCCTCAGTTCTTTCAGGACACGAGTGGTCCAGAGGCTGCTTTTCCCAACTACGTTTTCCTTGAGCCGTCGTATTTTGGTGCGAATCAAAACGATCAGCATCCCCCCAGCGATGTCCTTCGCGGAGAGGTATTGCTTGCCCAGGTGTACAACGCGATTCGTGGCAATGAGGCCTTGTGGGAGAAGACGCTGTTGGTGGTTCTCTATGACGAGCATGGAGGTTTCTATGACCACATCTATCCGCCGGCCTGCATTCCGCCCGACAATAACCTGAGCAGCTTCACCTTTGCGCAGTATGGGGTCAGAGTGCCGGCAGTGCTGGTATCGCCGTGGCTCGAAAGCCAGGTGGTTTCCGATGTCTTCGACCACACTAGCCTCTTGCGCTATTTGAGCGACAAGTGGGCCCTCGTGCCTCTGGCCAACCGAGCGCCCGCTGCAAAATCGTTCGCGTCCACCTGGAAGGTCTCCACTGCATTGCGGCAGGGAACGCCCACCAACATTCCTGAGCCGGTGACACTTCCAAATCCGGACACCGATGAGATGAATGCGAATCAGACGGCGCTGGTGGGATTCAGCAGATTTCTCGAGACACAAACCGTTGCGATGTCAGGGGCGCCAGGAACTCCTGCCGCGAACGCCATGACGATGAAGGTCGGCGAACGCCTCCTGTGGTCAATTGAGCAGGAGAAGCATGGAGAGGCAGCCGCACAGAGAGTCGAGGATTTCCTGGCCCTTAAACGCCAAAGCAAGCCTAGATAACGCCCCAATGCGCAATGTCCGATAACAGATATTCTGTATACTGCAACAATCGCATGATGAAGAGCCGCTATCTCCCTGTAAATATGTCGGTTGTTGTCGTTGGCCGGATCAGTTCCCTGCAGGTCTCATCGGGGGCGGTCCCATTTACATCTTGCATCCCGAACGTAGTGTCTTGGGGCCATATGAATCTTTGAACCCGTATCTGCGCCATGAAGCGCTCGACCCGAATTCACACACGGCTGATCCCTGTCCTACATCTTGTAACGGCCCAGGTCCTCATCGTTGAGGCCCTCGAGCCAGCCGCGTAATTCTTCCGCTGTGGGTCCCTCGGGCGGACCTGCCGTATTGAGCTTTGCCGACTGCATCACTTGCTCAGAGACGAAAATCGGACAATCCGAACGAAGCGCCAAAGCGATCGCATCGGATGGGCGCGCGTCTAGCGTGATGAACTCGCCGCCCTGGCGAATCCACAGGACTGCGAAGAATGTATCATCTCTAAGTTCTGTAATAACAACCTTATCCAGCTGACCATTCATGTGGCGCATGAGGTTACGTGCTAGATCGTGGGTCATGGGGCGCGCAGCCGATACTTTCTCGATCTCAATGGCAATCGCATTGGCCTCGAAGATGCCCACCCAGATAGGCATGACGGTATCGGAGCCGACATCCTTCAGAACGACGATCGGCATATTGGTGGATGGGTCCATCATCAAACCACGGATTCGGACTTCGATGTCCATGACTTCCCCTCTCGCTAGATGCTTAGACGGCTTCACCGACCAGGCTGTTTGGAAAAGTGTTTGTGATTTTCACCTTCGCGTACGAACCGGGAGCCGGGGCAATTGGAAGTGATGTTGTGAAGTTGACCGGCTTGTTCTGCGTGCTTCTGCCTGCAACCTGGCCGCGCGCAGGAACGGTGCCCTCAACCATCACTTCCATCTCCTCGCCTAGATGCCTGGCATAATTGACCCTCTGGATCTCACGCTGGCGATCGAGCGCATGCTGTAGCCGCTTCGACTTTTCAGCGTCGGGGATAGAATCGATCATCGTCAGCGCCGGCGTATTAGGCCTTCCCGAATACTTAAAACCGAAAACGCAATCGTACTGAACCTCTTGCAGCAAGTCCATCGTCGCGATGAAATCATCGGAGGTCTCTCCCGGAAAGCCCACGATAATGTCAGTGGAAAGCGAGATCTTACGCTTCGCCGCCTTGATCCAACTGATGCGCTCGAGGTACCAGTCGGATGTGTACTCACGGGCCATCATTTTGAGCACCCGTGACGATCCGGATTGCACCGGGAGATGCACGTGATCGCACAGCGTCGGATAACTGTCGATGGCTTCAACGATGTCGTGGGTGAAATCGCGAGGATGGCTGGTAGTGAAGCGAACGCGGCGGATCCCCGGCACCTGGCTGACGGCAGCAAGCAACTCGGCGAAGCTCAACTTCCCTTCCGGATCGCGGTAGCTGTTAACGTTCTGGCCGAGGAGTTGGATTTCGGTATACCCCTGGTCGGCGATGCGCCGCGCTTCTGCAAGCACGGATGCGGATCCGCGGCTGCGCTCTTTACCCCGCGTGTAAGGGACAACGCAATAGGCGCAGAACTTGTCGCAGCCTTCGATGATGGTGATGTATCCGCGGTAAGGATTCTGGCGCGAGGTGAATTCGGTCTCAAATGTCTCGTCGGTCTGCCGGTCGTCGAGCCCGGTGATGCGATTCTCGCCGGCTTCAAGTCGACTCAGCATCTCGGGCAGCTTGCGATACGAGGCAGAACCGGAGACGAGCGATACATACGGCGCGCGCTCAAAGATCTTCTCGCCTTCTTGCTGCGCCACACACCCCAGCACGCCAAAGCGTTTGCCGGCTTTATGCAGCTTCTTGTAGTCGTTCAGGCGATTGAAGACTTTCTGTTCGGCTTTGTCGCGGATGGAGCAGGTGTTGTAGAGAATCAGGCCGGCTTCCTCTTCGGTTTCGACCTGGCTATAACCCTCATGCAGCAATGTGCCGATGACCTTCTCGGAGTCATGCGCATTCATCTGGCACCCGAAAGTCTCTAGGTAGAAGGTTTTTTCGGAAGCCATGGCAAGTCTGAGTATAGAGCATTTCGAAGTTGTAAATCTCCGGAGTGTTCAGCGCGGTCGCCGAGCACGCACCAGATCGTCCAATTTTGGACACGGAGCCGCGGAAACGCACAGTTCTTCCGCCGGTCACTCATCCTTCGCAACATCGAATCAATGACTTGCGTAATTTTACAAGTGGACTTGTGCGTGCTTCGCTGCAAGCAAAGCCTCAACTGCGCGGCGGCGCAGTAGTGTTCCTGGAGGGTTCTTGACGATGGCGATTGAAGTCAGGGGCGTCGCACCCATGGTCCAGGTATTCAACATGCCGCGATCGATTCGCTTCTATCGCGACCTGCTCGGATTCAAGGTCATGTCCAGTTCGAAGGCAATGTCGGCCGACCCTGACGACGTCAACTGGGTGCTGCTGCAGCTTTCCCAGGCGGAGATCATGTTGAACACTGCCTACGATCCCGACGATGTGCCCGAGGCGCCAGAGTCCGGCCGCTGGTCGGGTCACCAGGACACCTGCCTCTACTTCGGCTGTCCTGATGTCGACGGCGCCTATCAGCACCTTGTTGCGCAGGGCCTCGCCATCAACCCTCCCAAGGTTGCCTGGTACGGAATGAAACAGTTGTACCTCACAGACCCAGACGGTTTCGGCATTTGCTTTCAGTGGTCCGCCTGACGCTTCGTAGAAGGAGACTCATGAAGACCGTGTTGCAGGATATTCGTTTCGGGTTCCGCCAGCTGATCAAGATGCCCGGATTCACGCTCACTTCGGTCGTCTCGCTGGCGCTGGGCATCGGCGCCACCACAGCGGTCTTCAGCGTGGTCTACGCGATCCTTATGGATCCGTATCCGTACAAGGCGCCCGATCGGATGATCCACATGCGCCTAACCATGCCGTCGGGCGACCTGAATGGTTTTGGTGTGACCGGAACCCAATGGCAGGAGTTGCGCAAATCGCCAGTGGTGGAAGACACGTTTCTTGAAGATGACTGGAATCCATCCATAACCGGAGGCGATCTTCCTGAAGATGTTCAAGGTGTCTATCTGAGTTCCAA
This sequence comes from uncultured Acidobacteriaceae bacterium, assembly GCA_963838295.1. Lineage (GTDB taxonomy): Bacteria > Acidobacteriota > Terriglobia > Terriglobales > Acidobacteriaceae > Telmatobacter. The sequence continues at coordinate 602,651 of CAWIQS010000010.1, read as the reverse complement.
TGGATTTAACTTCCTTGGCGTGCCGACTGCGCTTGGCCGTGGCTTGCAACCCTCCGATGCGATCGATGGTCAGGATCCTCAACCGGTTGCGGTGCTCGGCTACAAGTTCTGGCAGAGGCATTACAACAGCGACGCGACTGTAGTTGGCAAAACCATACAACTGAACCGCAAGAACTACACGATCGTTGGCATTGCCGGCTCGCGATTCACCTGGGGCGATGGCGATGTCTATCTTCCTCTGCTGATCAACGGAAATCAGGCGAAAAGCTTCTATGCCGGAGTTCGTCTCAAGCCCGGCGTCACACATGCGCAAGCAAATGCGGCTCTGGAGCCGTTGATTCGCCAGTTCTTTAAGGAGACGCCGAAGAACTTCCCTCAAGACTTCCGGAATCTCCACGTGGTCGGGCTCAACGAAGATTTCATCAAGCAGCTTGGCGGAACGCTCTATTTGCTCTTCGGGTCGGTTGCGTTGTTGCTGCTGATCGGATGCGGGAATGTCTCCATTTTGCTGCTGGCTCGTGCCACGGCCCGGCAACATGAGTTTGCAGTTCGCTCGGCGATTGGCGCGAGCCAGTCGAGGATTGTCCGCCAGCTTCTGACCGAGTCGGTGATGCTCAGCTTGACGGGCGCCGGACTTGGGCTGCTACTGGCCTACAAGACGATCGCGGTCATTGTGGCCAACCTGCCCGAATACTCCTTCCCACACGAAGCGGCCATTCGCATGAATTTGCCGGTGCTCATTTTCTGCGTGGTGGTAGCGGTCGGCACTGGAATTATCTTCGGGTTATGGCCGGCATGGCAGCTTTCGCGTCCTGAGGTCAGCCAGGTCATGCAGGCGAATACGCGAAAAACGACGGGAGATGTGAAAGGGCGCAGAACGCATGCTGTGCTCATCGGCGGCCAAATCGCACTCACCCTTCTGATGATGGCGGGAGCTGGCGCTGCCATTGAGGGCTTCATAAAGGTCGCGCGCACGCCACTCGGATACGACCCGCATAACGTCATGTCGGTCGGAATTCCAATCCACGACGGAACCTACAAGACCTGGCCCGAGCGTGCGCCTTATTTCCAACAGATATTCGCCAAAGTCGCCGAAGTTCCGGGCGTGAAAATGGTGGCTGTTTCAAGCAACGCAACGCCCCCGTCAAACGGCTTCACCGTCCATCTTGAAATCGTCGGCAAGCCGACCAATGCTGATCAGACCTTTCGTCTAAACATGGTCAGCAAGGAATATTTCCCAGTGCTTCACATCCCGCTCGTGCAAGGAAGAATCTGGGATGAGGCTGAGACGCAACGCGGCGCGGCGGTCGTCGTGGTCAACCGCGCTTTCGTGAAAAAATACTTCCCTGCCGGCGATGCCATTGGCCACTCGATCAAGGCCAAGGAACTGAAGCCACAGCCGCCCTATTTTCTGCTTGCTCCCGGCGCAGAGAACGGATTGCTCATCGTCGGTGTAGTGGCAGACAAACTGGACGATGGCCTTTCCAAGCCGATCTTGCCGGAAACGTTTATGCCTTACACGTTGGCTATGGGCATGTACACGCAGATACTCGTCCGATCGGATGTACCTCCGCTTACCCTTCTGCGCGCGGTCCGTACCGCAGTAAATTCCATCGACCCCGACCAGCAGACAAACAACGATGTGCGCGATCTTGAGCATTGGATAACGCGTGAGCCAGAATGGGCGCGCGGTCAGCTTGTGGCGTGGCTCTTCGGCGCATTCGCCGCCCTCGCGCTTGCCCTGGCTTCGGTCGGGTTGTACAGTGTCGTAGCCTACACGGCGGTGCAGCGCACCAACGAATTCGGCATCCGGATCGCGTTGGGTGCGAAGAAGGGCCATGTTCTTGGGATTGTGTTTCGATCGACGGTGGTCAGCGTTGGCGCGGGAATGGCGGCGGGCGTGGCGCTTACGCTGGCGCTCAACCGAGTGATGGCGGCCTGGGCGGCGGAGAGTTCGCGCGATCCCCTTCTGCTGCTCGCGGCGACAGCAATGCTTTCGCTGGTGGCAACCGTCGCCTGCATGATCCCGGCCTGGCGCGCAGCAGGCATCGACCCGATGAAAGCGATTCGCTACGAGTAAGACAGGCCACGGCAAACTGGATGAAAGCCTCAACGCAGGCCGGTGTGCAGGTACGCGAGCAGCGCTGCCATCTGGTCTTCGTTGAACCGGCCGTTGAAAGACGGCATCATTCCTTTGCCGGCAAGAACAACATGCCGCACCTCGGCGTCAGTGGCGGGCGCGCCGCTAGGAAGCTTCGCGCCATTGAAAACGTCGTGCAAGTCAGGCGGCACTTTCTTCAGAGCCAGATCATTGTCCCTGTGGCAGTGGGCGCAGCGCCCTTCGTAGAGGCGCTTCCCTTCTGCCTGCTGAGACGTAAGCGGCTGGGCGCCGCGACAGGCCGTGATGCTGATAGCGATGCCGGCCGTCAGCAGGAGAATTGAAAGAGAGCTCTGAAGAACCATCCCTTCCCATTTTAAGGCGCAAGGTTCGATATGCTTGAGCCATGACGCTTCCCTCTTTGGAGCAGATCCGCGAGGCTCAAAAGGTCCTCTACCGTTACATGCCGCCCACTCCGCAATACAGTTGGCCGCTGATTAATCGCCGGCTGGGTGCGGAGGTGTGGGTGAAGCATGAGAATCATACCCCCGTGGGCGCCTTTAAAATTCGCGGCGCAATGCTCTACATGGAATGGCTCAAGCGGACGCAGCCGGACCTGCGCGGAGTGATTGCTGCAACGCGCGGCAACCATGGACAGGGAGTTGCCATGGCGGCCCGATTGCATGGAGTCGCATGCGTCATCGTGGTGCCGCACGGCAACAGCATCGAGAAAAACCGCGCCATGATCGCGCAGGGTGCGGAATTGGTGGAGCACGGTCAAGATTTTCAGGAGTCACTCGAGCACGCGCGCGTGCTTGCCGGCGATCGCGATTTCGTCATGGTCGACTCATTTCACGAACGCCTGGTGATGGGAACGGCGACGTTTGCGCTGGAGTTTCTGCAATCGGCTCCCGCGATGTTGCGGGTGTATGTTCCGATCGGGCTCGGATCATCTATTTGCGGCGTATCGGCTGCACGCAATGCTCTGGGGCTGACAACGGAGATTGTTGGCGTGGTGGCATCGGGATCTCCGTCCTACGCGCGCAGCTTCATGCAGCGAAAAGTCGTTGAGGCTCCCGCACAAACAGCGATCGCCGATGGCCTTGCATGCCGAACCCCGAATCCCATGGCCATGGAAATCATTTGGCAGAATGTGTCACGCGTCATCGAGGTTTGCGACGCCGAAATTGAAGCGGCCATGCGAGTTCTCTATCACGACACGCACAACGTTGCGGAGGGCGCGGCGGCAGCTGCGCTGGCGGGAGCCATTAAGGAAGACGATGTGAATCGCGGAAGGCGCATCGGCATCGTGCTGACCGGAGGCAATGTCGATGCGAATGTCTTTGCGCGCGTGCTGGCGGGCGAGGCGGTGCAACAGTGAAACCGCATTTCGACAACCTGGCTCCTCTCGCGCACGGAGCACAGAATCGCTGCTTTGGCTGCGGCGAAGCCAATCCGCAGGGACTTCAATTGGAATTCCTGCTGGCGGCGGACGGAACAGTGGTCTGCCCTGCCGCCATCCCAAACCAGTTCGAAGGCCATCCAGGTTTCCTGCACGGCGGGATCATCGCAACGTTGCTCGACGAGACAATGAGCAAAGCTGTACGCGCACGGGGACTCACCGCCATGACCCGCCACATGGAAGTCGACTACAAGCGCCCCGTTCCGTCCTGCACGCAGATTCGCATGGAAGGCCGCGTCGTCAAAGACGAGGGACGTAAGCATTGGGTTGAAGCTACAATCTTCGGCAGCGACGGCCACGCTCTTGCGCAGGGCAAAGGACTGTTTATCGAAGTGCGTCCCCCGAAGCCCGTTTGAACCGGGTGCGCCAGCCTTCACTTCAACGTGGAGAGCCACTCGATGATCGTGCTTTCGAGAAAGATGCGGTGATCGGACCAGCCATGATCGGTCGCAGCGTGGACCGCCTTGACGTTGTGGTTGCCCCCCGCTTGAATTGTCTTCACAAGGGCGTCCGTCTGAGGCGCCAGCCCATCATTGGCCGACAGAACCAGCATGGGCACATCCTTGAGTCCATGCACGGCATTGGCAAATCCGAAGGCCTGGGCATTCTGCGCATCTTCGTTTGCCATTGACTCGGCAGTGACACCGGCGAGGCCCTCCATGTTGTCAGCCATCTCCGCGACCAGTCTTTCGTGCTCCATTTTCCCGAGCTGACCCATATCCGCTGCGCTGATTAGAATGACGCCGGCCAGGCCGTGATCGTGCCCGGCGGTCATCACCGTTACCCATCCGCCCATGCTGTGCCCCGCGAGGACAATGCGTCTGGTATCGATCCCGAGTTTAGTCGCATTCGCTGGCTCGCGGAGATAAGCGAGTACGGCATCGGCATCCTCAAGGTTCTGCGCAAACCTGTACGATCCCGGGCTGCCCCAGGAGCCGCGATAGTTGAAGGTCACCGCATTCCAGCCGGCACGACGAACCGCTTGCGCAAGATCGAGATTCTTCTCATTTCCTGGCAAGCCGTGGCAGATAACGATTGTGGGGTGCGGTCCCGCTCCCGCCGGAGAATATACGACTCCATTGATCAGGAGCCCATGACTGGGGATATGCAGCGCCGTCATGGCCGCTGGGTGCTTTGCGTCCGCCGGAGGGTCAGTGTAGATGGCGGAGGGAACGGTTTGTCCGGAGACCGCGGCCGAACATGCAAGAGCCAGGACGGTGAAATATAGGATGCGCATTCGAGATGACCTCTCCGCCTTCACGCCTCCAGTCCATCCGCACGTGCGTACTGAAACACGTAAAGCGGCGGCCGTGCCGACATGAACGGGAAGCAATCGAAGTACACTCAGTGTACATTTTCGAATCGCGTGAGAAGGAAGAACTGCGAAGACAAAAGGACGCCGGGCCCGCAAAACTGGTGACTCCGAGGCCCGGCGTCTTCGTATATTGGCTTCCTCCAACCCAGGAAGGCGTCAGTGAATCATGTTGATGGTTTCCTGCGTAATTGTGTCGAAGGTCGTCACAGCTTTGGAGTTTGCTTCGAATGCTCGTTGGGCGATGATGAGCTCGGAGAACTCCGCGGAGATATTCACATTCGAGGCTTCCAAGGCTCCGCCCTGCATGGTCCCAAGTCCGGACGACCCTGAAACTCCGATGGTCGCGGTGCCGCTGGCCAACGTGGTTGCGTAGTCGCCGTCGCCCGAGTCCTGCAAGCCCTGAAGGTTTACAACATTGCCGAGCGCCAACTGTCCGACATTGAGCTTCTGCCCATTATTGAAGGTTGCTGTCACGGTACCATCCGAGCCGATGGTAAACCCGTTGTAGTTTCCACTGGCAAAGCCATTCTGTGTTGAGGCGGAGACGGCAGATGTCTGTTCCACTACTTGCGACAACGTAGATGCCCCATCGGCTCCGAACAGGTTCCACGTCATGTTCATATTTGTGGCGCCGTCAGAGAGCCCCGAGAAGCTAATGCCGGTGATGTCCGTCGAAGGGCTAACGAGGTTTCCATTCGAATTGAAAGTCAACGAGCCGGTGGCCGTCGCTGAAGGCACCGGATCCTGAATGATGCTTCCCGACGTGGTAATGCTGGTTCCGCTGATGGTCAACTGGCCCGTAGCCGTCGGAGTCACCGTTGCTGTAATACCCGCCGCGCCGAGCGCATTCTGCAGATCAGCCGCGTACGTACCAACAGACTCGCCCGCCGTGACGATCGGCGCGTTGATGGTTGTCGAGACACCGCCCGCATTGGGCCCCGTAATCGTCAGGTTTGTGGCCGGATCGACAGTGGCCATCGTCCCGCCGCTCGACCCAAAGTTGTAGACCTGCGTGTTTACGGCTCCGACGTTGCTGCTGTTTGCGGCGAGCGTATCGGGCAACGTCACGTTGTACGACCATGTGTTGGTAGCGGTCTTGGTATACGTCACCTGTGCTTGATAATCGTTGCCCAGAGAATCGTAGACCTGGATCTTGCCGGAGAGGCTGTCACCAACGTTGGCACTTGAATTTAGCGTCGCCGTCATTCCGAAACTGCTTGTTGCGCTCGGTGGCTCAACTTCTCCCACCGGGATGTGCACAGGAGCGAGCGGAGCATTCGTGTTCACAATTCCATTTGCGGCCGGGAACCCCATCACGCTGAGTCCGCTGGATGTGATCAGGTTTCCATTGAGATCAAGCGAGAAGTCGCCGTCTCTGGTCAGAAGGGTATTGTTGCCCGTTCCGACTACAAAAAATCCGCTGCCTTGCAAGGCAACGTTCGTGTCCACGTTGGTCGTATTGGGCGAACCGTTGGAGAAGTCTGTCTCAATGGAGCAAACCTGCGTCCCCGAACCGCGCTGGATCGGATCGCCGGAGCCCGCTTCGCCCACTTGCTGATAGAAAAGATCGGAAAAGTTCACCGATTGCGATTTGTACCCGGTAGTATTCATGTTCGACAGGTTGTTCGCAATCGTATTCAGTGCGGTCGAATCGGCGTTCAAACCCGTAAGTGGAATATAGAAACTTGCCATGGTGATTCTCCTCTGCGATAACTCCGGCCTCATGTGCCGACGGTGAATGGTAGACAGCGAAGACCTGGGTGATTCACAGCCTGTTGGTCTGGACGTCTAACGACCCCGCAACGCGCTGAGCCGCTGGATTGCTCGCCGGGATCGTAAGGTTGCCGTTTTCAAGCGACGGCGATGGCGGCCTTGTTGACAGCTGCTGAACTCCGACTGCCATGACTGCTCCACCCGTCGGGGTCGGGGATGAATCCGTGCTGAGAGTCTGGTTGATGGATATGAGTTGTTCAAGGCTGTTTACCTGTACCAGTTGATTGATGTACTCGTTGGGATCGGTATTGGCAGTGGGGTCCTGGTTCTTCATCTCAGTTACAAGCAAAGTAAGAAAATCATTTGCCGAGATGGTTGCAGAATCGGTGCTATCGCTTCCACTGCTGGCGGTTGCGCCGGAAACCGGGTTGGTCTCTTGACTTTGGTCCTGCAGCCCATTCCTGCTTGTGAGCGGCCGCGCGCTGCTCGTCGCATGCGCCGTCAAAATCTGGTTCCACAGCGGGTTCATCTGTGCTGCCATTGCTTCCTACCTTTCTTTCCTCTCGCTTGTCTCTTCATAACAACCCTCTCCTGCTTTTCAGAGGTCACACCACGACAGAGAAATGACTTTCCTGCAGATTCATCCCCGCAGTGAACACCGGCAGGTGGGTGCTCATAGGCTCGTCCTTAAGGCCATTTGCGAATTGCCGAACCGGCTCTGACTTCAAGGCTGCGGAATTCTCCTGCGCTTGCTGCCGGTCGTTTTGGCTCGAACCTCTGTGATTCCCCTGAGACGTCTCTCTCCCTGCGCCGTTCCACCCAGTCCCGGGAACTGAAACAGTGACCGCATTCATGTGCTCGTATCGGTTCGCGATGTGCGCATTCAAACCTGCAAGATGGCCGCTCAGAACTTCTGCAGCAGTCTCGCTTGAAGGCAAGACCGTCGCATGGATGCCAACAGGACCTGCCTGCGCGCGTACGCTGATCCATCCAAGAGCTGGGTCCTGGAAGCCGGCTTCTGCACGGTGACTGTCTGCGATGATCCACTTGGCAGAGCCATCGTTCGTACCTGCATCCATGGCCGCAAACGCTTCGTGCGCAGGGGCGGTCTTCCCAGGCGTCACATCAGCTGCGTCAGGTCCCGGCAACGTTGGCGTCCATGCTGCTGAGGAGAGCGGAGCCGAAGCGCCGTGCGTCTGGCCGACAGCAGCTGCACTCGCGTCTGAAATCGTCTGGTTCAGAATGAGGGGAGCCGCTGCGATTTTCGCCTTGGAGTACAACGGGGATTCCACTATGCCTGCCTGATCGCGTCGAACTGCGTCCGTTTTCAACGGGCCGATTGACGGTTGGTTGATTTGCACTTCCTGATCGAGCGTGAATTCCGTGGTCTCGCCCGACCTGATGGAACCCTTGTTCGCAAAGGTTGCGTTTGATTCCCCGCTCAAAACGAACCGAGGCGTGAGCTCGCCGGGCGTGGAAGGTCTGGCTTGTTCAACTACAGCTGTGGGCTTGTGCGAGGAGACGTATTCACTCGGACCGTTAAGCGCTTGGTCTGTGCGCTCTGTCGAAGGTTGAGACGAAACCGTTGCGGGCACCGTCTGTTCTTCACTCTTGAACTCGACTCCGGTTGTGCCGGTCGGTTGTCGGCCCGTGACAGACGATCGCGCCGTCACGGTAGCTGATCCCGCCAGTCCAGCATCCTGACCCGACGAGTCGCCTTTCCGATTCGTAAATTCCGTGGCGGACAACCGCGCTTGGGGCGTCTGCTTCGTGGTCAGCACAACCGCGGGCTTCGGCGCGATCGCGGCTACGGTCCCAAAGTCGGAATAGGGCGCGATCAGAGAAATGGTCTGGATATTCGACAATTGTTGCGAATCGAACTGATCGATTTTGAGCGATGACAGTGTCGCATGTGAAGCGGAGTTCTCTCCGCGCTCTTTTGACGTTGGTCGATCCGGACCCGCATGAACTGCCGCTTGCATAGGCAAGGTCTTCGGAGCAATCGCGGGACGCAGCGCAACGGAATTCGCAGTCGAAGCACTCTTGAAAACAAGTTCGCCCGTCGCGCGCTCGCCTATATCTTGAATCACTTTACTTTTGTCAGCAGCAACTACAACAGGTTCCTGAAAGGACGCGGAAGCCCCGGCCGCGCGCAATAAATCTCCAGGATGCAAATTGTCTCCGCCGGCTTGGTCAGCAGCATGCAATGAACCAACGATTGCTTGCCACTCCTGCCGAAAGGTCTCATTGGCGTCTTTCACTTGTATTTTCGAAGGAATCGCTGAATATTCAGAATGGCTCTGAAGCGGGAATGCGGGTACATTACGATCGAATTCCGGCCCCGGCTTCTGTACCCGAATTCCGTTCATGTTGCTCGCGCCGCTCATGCCGCCAAATGGAGCAGATGACATGCCAAACTGAAGGTCACTTGGTTAGAGGAATGTCAGACTTGGAGGGCGATGCTTTGCCTTTCTGGTTCTCTGGAGTGCGTTGCGAACGATGCCAATCGTCGAGCCCGCGCTGCGTCATCCGATTTGTCTCTGCTCTGTCCTCGGCCGACTTCGCGTCCACCAGCGCTTCAACCTGGCGGCGCGCAACTCGCCTGGCCAGCAAATCCTGCCTCTTCTGTTCTGCTTTGTCTTTCGCTGCGTCGATCAATTCCACGAGCATCCGCTGCAGTCGACTGGCCGTCGTCATCTCCTGCAAGCCGGCAATCCTGTCAATCAGCTCTCCGGTCTGTGCGCTCGAAGCCACCAGTGTCCGTGCGCGCTTTCCGCGTTCACATGTTATCTCTTGAGCCGATGCGAGACGCTGCAGCTCTGCGATTGCCATCTCCATCTCTGACCGGCTATATTCCTCCTCGGCTTGCCGAATACCGAGCAGGCGCTTAAAGCTCCTTGAAGCGGCCATCGGCTAAATCTCCCCAGCCATTGCCAAAAGCTGACCGCGACAGTCCGCAAAAGCTAATCGCTCATCCGGCGTCTGCATCATGAAATCGCGTATCGCCGTGCGCGCACGGAGTGCCCTATCAAGATCCGGGTCGGCACCGGGCTTATACGCCCCGATCCGCACCAGGTCCTCCGATCGCGCATAGGCCGCCATCATCCGTCGAACGAGAGACGCCTGCTCACAATGATCCTGCTCCGTCACCGCGGGCATCAATCGGCTGATGGAATCAAGCAAATCGATTGGCGGATACCAACACTCCGCGGCCAGTTTTCGTGAGAGAACAACATGTCCATCCAGCAGCGAACGCACCGCATCCACCAGCGGGTCCTGCTGGTCATCCCCCTCCATCAGCACGGTGTAGAAGGCCGTAATCGAGCCGGCGCGAAAGTTTCCAGCTCTCTCGACCAGTTTGGCCAGCCTGGTGAATACGGAGGGGGTGTAGCCTTTTGCCGTGGGTGGTTCGCCGGCCGCTAGTCCGATCTCCCGCGCCGCCATGGCAAAGCGCGTCAAAGAATCAAGCACCAGCAGAACAGCCCTTCCCTTCCTGGCAAAGTGTTCGGCAATGGCGGTGGCGGTCATTGCGGCCCGCATCCGCATGAGTGGTGATTGGTCAGACGTGGAAACGACGAGCACGGAACGCGAGAGTCCTTCCGCGCCGAGCGTACTCTCGACGAATTCGCGGACCTCGCGCCCTCGCTCCCCCACGAGGCCAACCACCGTGACGTCCGCTTCGGTATTCCGCGTCATGATGCTGATCAGCGTGCTCTTGCCCACGCCCGATCCTCCAAAGATTCCGACCCGCTGTCCTCGGCCCACCGTGAGCAATCCGTCGACAGCTCTGATTCCTGTACCGAGGGGACTTTGAATCGGAACGCGATCGAGGGGCGAATGCACAGGTCCTTCAAGCGCCGACTTCACCGTCTTTCCGCGAATGTGTCCTCCATCCATCGGGACACCCATGCCATCGAGAATTTGCCCGATCACGCCGTCGCCGACCGTGATCTCGGGGCCCACACCGAGGGCATAAATGGCGTCTCCATACCGGACTCCCTCGGCAGTCTTCAGGGGCATCGCGATTACACTCGATCCTCGAAACCCGATCACTTCGGCGAGATGGGTTGTACCCAGGCGATCTTCAATCTCGCAGCACTCCCCCACCGATGCCACCGGCCCGATCGACTCGATCGTCTGCCCGACGGATTCCACGATCCGTCCGCGCCATCGCCAGGGTTGCCGCGACTGCACGCGCGACACATAGCGATCCAGAATTCCGCTCACACCTGCATCTCCTGTTGATTCGCGTCAGGGCCAACACCAATCCCTCGTTCTCTCACGGGCGCTTCATCGAATAACGCATATTCCATCTGGTGAAGTTGGGCAGGAAGACCAAGATCCACCGAACCCATCTCGGTTTCGATTGCGCAATCTCCGCCATGCATCGAATCATCGGGTACCACCGCCGGCTTTACCTTGAGATTGGGAATATGCGCCAGCGTCTCGGCCCAGAGGCTTGCATCTGAAGCCGGAACACGCAGCCGCACATGGAGCGTTGAAGCGAGCTGCCCAAGCGCTACGCGCACCGCTCCCACCAGAAACAGCGGATCTGTCTGGGCTTCGTGGCGGAGAATGCGCGCCGCAATAGCCAGTGCGAGCTTAACCACCTCGTGTTCCACGGTCTGCAGGAATCGGTCTCGTTCGACCGCGAACTGGCTGGCCAGGTCCGCCGCCCGGTCCGCTCCCTGTCTCTCAGCTTCGCGCAGCAGCGCGCGCTGCTCCAGCGCTTCTGTCTCGCGACCCTCCCGAATTCCTTGCTCCCGTCCGGCTTCGAAATTTCGCCCCCGCTGTTCGGCGCCGGCGATCAAGGCCTCCTCGGACGGCATATCCAATCCAGTACATCGAGCCCTGTCGTCAATGGTGCTGTCAGGCGATGCGTCGCCTACCTCAACGAGGTCCTCCCACAGCACCGGGAGTGGCTTGGCGCTTTCTGGATAATCAAATACCTCGATCCGCGATGCTGTTCCGTTGCGCACTCTGTCCACTCCGCTTCAATCCACTGTCTTCAAGCAAGCATCTCGTCGCCGGTTTCGAGCTTCAGAATTACCTTGCCCTCAGACTCAAGGCGTCGCGCAAGGTTCAAAATCTCCTGTTGTGCCTGCGCGACCTCCCGCGATCGCACCGGCCCCAGTACCTCCATGTCTTCTTTCAACATCTCCACCGCGCGCGCACTCATGGCCTTGAAGATTGCGGCGCGCAGTTCTTCGTTGGCTCCGCGCAGCGCCATTGCCAGTTGCTTCTTGTCCACGCCGGAGACGATCTCGCGGATGGTCGCAGGTGGTACCGTGACGAGGTCCTCAAACGTGAACATCAAGTTGCGGATACTGAGTGCCAGCTCCGGTTGTCCTTCTTCAATGACTTCGAGAATGCGTTTGGACTCTTCCGCATTCAGGCGGTTCATCAGGTCGGCTACCGCCTTAAATCCCGAATAGCTTTTCCTGCCGCTGTCCCCAACGGTTTCAAGACGCCGATGCAGGATATGCGCGACCTTCTGCGCCATCTCAGGTGAGAATTGCCGCATCGCGGCCAGACGCTGGATGGAAATGACTTTGTGCTCTTCGCTCAGGTTGCTCAGCACGAGCGAGGCCCGCTTGGGGTCGAGATGGGCCAACACCAGTGCGATGGTTTGCGGATGCTCGGCGTCGAGCAATTTTCCGAGTTGTTGCGGATCGGTGCGCTGCAGCTTGGCGAGGTTGCCTTGTTCGGCCTCCTGTGCCCGGCGCAACTGCATCATCAGATCGTCCGCGCGCTGCTTTCCAAAGGTCTCTGCGAGAAGACGACTGGCATAGTCCAAACCTCCATGCACCATGAAACCCTGGGTCTCCAGCAGTTCCCAGAATTCTTCGAGAATTGCAGCGGTAATTTCCGGAGTGATGCCTCGCAGGTCCGCGAACTCTTCTGTCAGGCGCTCCACATCAGATTCGGGAAGAGAGCGGAGGAGTTCCTTGGCAAGATCCTCTCCCACTGCCATCAGCAATACTGCGGCTTTGCGCGCCCCGCTCAGATTTGCGGTTTTGCCCTGCCCGGGTCTTGCGAAATCGGCGCCCTCTCCTACCAATTCTCTCCTCCTCCCGACGCTTCCCGATAGCCTCTGCTTCTTCTCCAACCCGGCGAATCAGTGCTGGCGAATCGTCCCGTTTCGGCCTCAGCTACTCCGAATGAATCCAACTCTGTAAAAGCCGCGAGGTCTGCGCCGGCTCCTGCTTTACCTGACTGGTAACCTGCTGGAAGATCTCCTGTGCGCGGACGTGTGCGGGATCGGGTATGGAAACCTCGGGCTGCGGCAATGCCGATCGTCCAGCGGCGGCGAGTTCGCGGGGCGCGCTTTTTACGCCCGCCACAGCCTTTCGCAGGGCCGGACGCACACCAAATGCGAGCACAGCCATCAGACCGATCAGCAGGCTCAGGTATTTCAAGAGCAGCGGCGAAGCCTCCACCTTTGACATCATCTGCGCCGGCATAGAGGGAGCAGGCTGAGGGCGGTTTTCATCAAAGGCCAAATCCTGCACCGTCACCACGTCGCCTCGGGATGCGTCAAATCCTACCGCCGCCTGTGCCAGTGCTGAAAGGTTCCTCAACTCATCCTGCGAGCGGCTCTGCCAGCGGGCTGCCGCGCCTTTCCCCGACTCCTGCATCAGTCGGTCATTCACAACGATTGCAGCGGTAAGCCTGCGTACCTTGCCAGGGTTTTCAACCAGGTGGCGAACCGTCTTCGAAACGCCATACGTACCCGATTCGGTCTTCGAAGTCTGCGGCTGTGAGGTTATCTTCGGATACACCGGAAGCGACTGGGAATTCGGCGCATTCGATGCGGTGCCCGGAACTCCGGCAGCAACTGGCTGTCCTCCGGTAGTCTGCTCGCTGCGTTCCATTGAAAGCGTTGCCGACTGCGCGGGGTCGTAGTTCTCCCTGGTTTCCTCAAGTGCATCGGGATCGTAATCCAGCGTCACAGAAGCGCGCACGTTCCCAGCTCCCGTCACGGGCTCAAGCGTGGAAATCAGTTTCTCTTCCAGGGCCTGCTCCCCACTCAATTGCAATGCCTCACGTGTCTTCGGCCCCAGGGACAGGCGGCCCGAAGAATCGACCAGGACCACATGATCGGCGCCGAGCCCATCCACGGCCGACGCGACCAGGTTGCGAATCGCATCCGCCTCGCCATCAGCGAGCGCCCCATGGCGAAGCTTGAGAACCACCGACGCTTTCGCGGGACGGTCCTCGTCGCGAAACAACGAATCGTGTGCAAGAACCAGGTGCACGCGTGCGGATTCCACGTCGGCAAGCGAGCCCACCGTGTGCTCCAGTTCGCCTTCGAGCGCTCTTTGAAAGTTGACCTGCTCGTCAAATTCAGAACCGACCCAATTGGGTTTGTCGAATAGCTCGAATCCCATGCGACCGCTCTTCACACCCTTCGCCGCTGTGGCTAGGCGCGCCTTGTCCAACTGCGCAGCCGGCACCCGCAACGTCATGCCATTGTCCGCCACATCGTAAGGAATCTGCCCCTGGGTCAGCGTCAGTCCAACCTGCCGGGCGTCTTCCGGATCGAGGCCCGCATAAAGTGTGCGCCAATCGGTACGAAGGCCATACCAAAGCAACCCTCCCAGCAATGCCGCCAGCATGATGCCGGCGGTGATTGCCCAGCGGCGTTGCTGCGGAGCCATCGTCGCCCAGCCCACGCGTGCTCGGGTCCATACCGCCGCGGCGCCGGCACCCAACGGTCCGGCTTCGCCACCGGCTCCCCGCTTCTCCAATTGTGTCCCCGGAGGAGCCATCTTTCCTTTTCTGGCGTTTACCTTCGACGCCGCATCTGGACCGCGCTATCTGCCAGGCTTGCGCAAATTCATTAGAACTGCATGCTCATGACACTCTGATAGCTCTGGATCGCCTTGTTTCTAACAGCGAGAGCCATTTCGAACGCCATGCTTGCTTTCTCGCTTGCGATCATGGCCTGATGCACGTCCACGCCTGAACCCGTCATCAATCCGTCGACCGTATGGCGCGCCTGGTCTTCGAGACTGCTCACATTGCGAACGGCATCGGAAAGCAAATCGGCGAAGGGCGACGCTGCTCCCCCGGATGCTGCCGCGCCCGAAGCTGGGAAGGATGCAATCGCAGCATGGGAACCCGATAAGCCTGCGCTCGCGAGGTTGGCGGTCTGAATCGCTGTGATCATTCTTCCCCCTTCGTTCCTAGGATCTGGCGATATCGAGCGCTGAAGTGATCATGCCCTTCTCTGCTTGCACCGCCGAGCTATTAAGACCATAGGCACGCGTCGCTCCCATCAGATCCACCATCTCTGTGAGCGGGTTAATGTCGGGATAGGACACGTAGCCATCCGGGCCCGCATCCGGGTGTCCGGGATCATAGCGCTTCAGCGGAGGTGCAGTGTCTTCGATCACCTGCGCAATATGCACGCCACCCGGCGTCTCAGTGGTGTTCACCGGTTGGAGCCCTTTTCCCGCGGCAACGCTGAATGAACCAGCGAAGTTTTCGTCGACTGGATTAGCGGCAAATACGACGTGCTGCCGCCGGTAAGGGCCGCCGGATTCGGTTCGCGTGGTCTCGGCATTAGCCATGTTTGCGGCCACCACTTCCGCGCGCGCTCGTTCGGCCTGCATCGCCGATCCTGAAGTATCCATCAATCCAAAAAGATTCATATCTCCGACCCGTGTTCAACCTGGAAGCTATTTGTCTGCATGAATGGCGTCCATGACGCGCTGATTTTCGAGCCGCATCAGTGCAATGCCGGTTTTGAACTTCAGTTGTGCCTCTGCCAGGTTCAGGCCCTCTCGATCCATCGATACATTGTTGCCGTCTGGCCGCGAGATCAGGCCGTCCACTTCCTTCACACGGATGGGTTGAAGCTTCTGCGCATCCACGCTCGCGAGCGCATTGTGCATCTCCGTCTCGAAATCGAGTCCCACCGTCCGATACCCCGGAGTATCGATATTGGCCATGTTGGCGGCGGTCAGCTTGGCTTCGTTCGCCGCCATGTCAAGATACTGGGCGAGTTGGTCGCTCAATCGCGTCTCGATCTGCATAGGCGATTCTCCCTCGGATGAGGTTGGCTCAACCTGCCTGTAGCTCTTGGCCACCGCGACTCGTCGGTTGCCCAAAATCAATCTCTGCTGCGGTCATCATCGGTTCATCCCCCGCAAGAATGGCTGCGCGTTCGAGCACATGTTCAAGTTCGCGCACGTTCCCCGGCCAGGGATGCGCTCTCAGCTTCTCCATTGCCGATTCGTCAATACGCTTGACCGGCCGGTCGCGACCCATTCGCTCCAGGAAGTGATCGACCAGGAGGGGCAGATCTTCAATATGATCCGCAAGCGCGGGTGTGTGCACCAGGAAGACGGCGAGTCGGTAGTAGAGGTCGGCACGGAAACTTCCCGCCTGGGTATTCTGAGCAAGCGGCTGATGCGTTGCGGCGATAATCCGCACGTCGACCTTTGCGTTCGCGTTGTCTCCGACGCGTTGCAACTCCCCACATTCCACAAAACGCAACAGCTTGGCCTGCAGGCCCAGCGGCATTTCTCCGATCTCGTCCAGGAACAGGGTTCCTCCGTCGGCCGATTCGATGCGTCCGATACGCCCTTGCACCGCTCCCGTAAATGCGCCCCGGGTGTGACCGAACAGTTCGGCTTCCAGCAGCGCCTCTGGAATGGCCGCGCAATTGATGGCCACAAACGCCCGGCGGCTGCGCGTGGAGAGCTTGTGCAGTGCCTCCGCGACCACCTCCTTGCCCGTGCCGCTGGGCCCTTCGATCAATACCGGCGTGGTCCGCGGCGCAACCAGCCGAACGCGCCTGCTGATCTCGAGCATGCACGGCGAGTCGCCAATCAGTTCCGGGATACGGCCGCCCCCTGAGATCAACTGCGGCATCCGCTGCCGGCCGCTGTCCTGATCTTTTGCGGCAGGATTTTTTCGGGAGTTCAGGTTGCAGACGAATTCATCGTCTTGCGCCACAGGAACTTTTCCGAGCGGCCGGCCAGGCATCGGAGCAGTCTTGTGTGCGGTCAACTCGGTGGTGTCGTCAAGGATGGGTGCGGTATTCCAAGCCGCGGTATCAGTCTCCTGTACGCGCTGAAGAGCGTACAGGACTTCCTGTCGATGGGGTCCCGGCGCACTCTCCATGTTGATGGCATTGCTTGACGTCACCACATCCACATCGGGAAAGGCTCGGCGGAATTCGCGCAGGAATTCGCCAAGGTCCAGATCCGGCAGCCAGGAGTCCACAATGATCACCTGGGGAAGTGCGTCCATTGCCTCTCCCCAGGCCTCGGCGCCCCCTTTTGCCTCGCGCACCCGCCACCGCAATCCTGTCAGCACCGCGCTGAGCCGTTGCCGGAAACTGCTGTCGGCACTCGCTACTAAAGCGGTGCGGGCTCGCATCCGTGAACTTGCCGGTACAACAAATGTCGCTGTTGCTGCCATTTTCCAATCCCCTCGGTATTCAATCTCAGTCCATTGCTAGTGCTTGCGATCTTGCCAACTGGGACACATCCGGTGTGGC
Source organism: uncultured Acidobacteriaceae bacterium (assembly GCA_963838295.1). Classification (GTDB taxonomy): domain Bacteria; phylum Acidobacteriota; class Terriglobia; order Terriglobales; family Acidobacteriaceae; genus Telmatobacter. The sequence continues at coordinate 585,550 of CAWIQS010000010.1, read as the reverse complement.
CAGGAATGCCGGGCCGCGTGCAGCGATCTCTGCTTTGAAAGGAATCATGTATCCATGGCCTCGAACCGTTCGGATCAGCAGTCCCGGCGGCATATCGTCAAGCTTCCTGCGCAGGTAGTTCACGTAAACATCGACGATGTTGGTCGATTGCGCGGGTTCCATGTTCCAGATGCTTTCAAGCAGTTCGACGCGCGACGCGCAGCGGCCGCGATGGAGCATCAGGTGTTCGAGAAGCGCGAACTCCTTGTTTGTGAGGCTCAAGATTCTTCCTGCTCGGCGTACGGAATGATCCAGACGATTGATCTCCAGGTCGCCCGCCCGCAATACAATCTGCCCTTCCCGCCTGCGGCGCAGCAGGGCCCTGCATCGCGCTCGCAATTCGGAAAGGCTGAACGGCTTCGTCATCAGGTCATCCGCTCCACTGTCGAGACAACGGACGCGCGTGTCTACTTCCAGCCGCGCTGTCAGCACCAGCACCGGCAGGTCCGTATTCAGTTGGCGCATTTCGACGAGCGCAGCTTCCCCGTCCATGACAGGCAGATTCAGATCGAGAATCGTGAGATCGGGCGATTCGTCGCGGAAGGCTTCGACCGCCCTGGCACCGTCGTGAACGGTGTGTACGCGATGGCCTTCGCTCTCAAGGCCTCGCCCTAGGAACAGGCTCAGAGCTTTGTCGTCTTCGGCAATCAACAGCCTCATCTTCGCTTCTCCCCGGCCTTCGTTCCGTACATTCGCCGCACCGTTTGTCTTGGAGGACACTAAGCGGCGGAACATCTCCACGTTCGCGCGAAATGAGAGAGAACTCAAGATTCGTATGAGAGGAGGATCGAGGGGAATTTCAGAATGGGTGGGGAGGTTGTGAAATTCCCGCGACAGGAATTCGTGCGTTGACCTGTGATGGCGGATACAAAACGCCTGCCAATGCCAGTACGAAACAACTCAAACGCCGAGTCCCCCATTTCGATGGAGCTTGCTCAAGCGGTTCTTCGTTGCACAGTCGGATCGCGCCTCACGCACAGAGCGGCATCCGCGCGCTCCAGAATTGCCTGTACGGTGTCGCCTTCGCGATGTTCAGCACAACCAATCGATGCATCCAGTCGGACGCTTGCATGACCGGGCCTGCCGGGAATCAGGTATTGTCTGCTAACCCACGAACGCAGGCGTTCCGCCTGCTCGAGGGCGGTGTTCTCGGCTGCGTCAAGAACCACCAGGAACGTATCGCCGGTCCAGCGTGCCACAAGGTTTGACAGCCGGCAGGATGAGCGCAGTTCCCTCGCGAATTCCTTCAGAAGCAGATCTCCGACCATCCGTCCGAATTCATCGTTCACGCGGCGGAATTCTTTGATATCAATCATCAGAATACTGAAAGACGAACCGGATTCAATGCGCTGCTGCATCCTGGCTTCGACCCACAGTCTGCTTCCGAGCCCGGTCAGTGCATCGAACGAAGCGAGGTGATTAGCTTTTTCGAGTTTTGCCTGGCAGGTCATGACCTCCACGCGCAGATGTTCGATCACCGACTTGTTCTCGGCCGACATTTGAGCGACAGAGGTTTTCAATTGACGCGCGCTCTCTTCGAGCGATGCACGCATCTTCGAGATGTCGTCGAAGCTGGCGATGGATTCCAACTGAGTGGTGACGGAATCAAGTTGCTGCGCGTAGCGATCGTCCTTATGCCCAAGAGACTCGGCGGTGCGCGCCATCACCAGCAACAGGTCTCTTACCTCGCCTGCCTTGGCGAGGTAGTGTCGTGCAGTCTTCTTTCCCCAGCCCTGCAGCAGATCATCGACGGCACTCCTGGTCCGCGTGATCCCAGCCACAGTGGAATGTTGCGCCAGTTCTTCGTCGATCCGGGTGAGACTCGATTTCAGTTCCCCACTGAGGTCCGGACAAACGCTCTCACCGCACTCTCCAATGTCTGCGAGAAGTCCACGATAGGTGGACAAGAGAATCAAGAATGGTTCAGACACGCATTCAGCCCCCGCATCATTGCCCCGGATCGGGGAGGAATCTAGGTATCTCTTCAGTGAAATCAACAGGCAGCCCCCATTGCACATCGGTCGGTTGGCAAGTCTGCGCAAGTTTGCATTACTGCCTTCATCGGCAGAATCAGTGAACTTCTTAAGATAGGGGGCGTTCGTGCTTCAAAAGGCTCTGTGGGGAACAGAAGACAAAAACTCTTCTTGCAATTCGCTTTTTCTTCGCTATAATCCGCCCATGGCTGTCACTCGAAGGCAAAAAGAGATTATCGATTTTCTCGAATCGTTCGTGTCCCGCAACGGCTATTCCCCTTCTTTTGAGGAAATTGCACGGGGAATGAACCTGAAAAGCCTCGCCACTGTCCATAAGCACGTAACGAATCTTGAAAAGAAAGGGCTGCTGGACAGGGTTCATAACCGCAGCCGTTCCATCGATCTGCTGCCGCCAGGTGCGCGCAATCGCACCAGTGACCGGCTTCCTCTCGCCGGCCGCATTGCCGCCGGATTGCCGGTGGAGACTTCAGAGAATCCCGAAACCATATCGCTTCACGACGTCGTAGGCAATCGGGATGTTTTTGCGCTCGAAGTGCGCGGAGATTCAATGCGCGACGAGCACATCATTAACGGTGATTACGTCCTCGTTGAGCGGACGCGTACGGCGCGACAGGGAGAGATAGTGGTTGCGCTTGTCCACGGCTCAGAAACAACCTTAAAGCGCTTCTATTCAGAGGGGCAGATGATTCGGCTACAGCCCGCAAACGTCGACATGGATCCGATCTACGTTCCTGCCGCACAGGTTGCCATCCAGGGCCGCGTGCTCGGGGTTCTCCGTAAATACCGCTGAAAACCTGTCATCCAAAGAGTGAAAGCCCGGCAAATCGCCGGGCTTTTCTGTGAAATCAGGCGCCAATTACTCCAGAAGGCGCTGCGCTCTTTGCCAGAAGCTGCTGCACTTTCTCTTCGATAACGCTTTGCGGAGCATATCCCACAACCTGGTCCGCCACTTTGCCGCCCTTGAAGAACAGTAGTGCGGGAATTCCACGAATGCCGTAGCGCGAGGGCACAGCAGCATTCCTATCAACGTCCACCTTCGCCACCTTCAGTTTGCCTGCATAGGCCTGCGCAACTCCATCCACGATGGGCGCAATCGCCCGGCATGGGCCGCACCAGACCGCCCAGAAATCCACCAGCACGGGCTGCTCGCTCTGCAGCACCTCTTGCTCAAATGTCGCATCAGTTACTTCCAAAACACCCTGACCTGCCATGATTCTCCTTGTCCTGCCCGCTATCCCTCTAGATTAACGGAAACTCTGCCCCTATAGGATGCTCAAGGCAGTTATAAAGTCGCAATCGACCCAAGGCGACCAACCGGACCAACGGCCCCAAAAACTGCTCGCCCTCACAAACCGCCTGCTATCACCTTAGGAGGCCAATCGTTTTATCTCAACTCAAATAGAAGCGCCCGGATCCGTTGTCGGATCACGGGCGCTAGAGCAGCCCTCCCCCAGAACTGCCCACGGTGCGAATTTAGGTGGTCTGGAGTTCAATATCAAGGAAACTTAGGTAATCGGTTAGGTAATCTTTAATAGGTGATTTACCTCACAGTTATCCTCTCGTCACAACAGTAACTGCTCAGTGAACAAGCTGGGCCCTCAAAATCGAATGAAAATCAGGACCAAAGATCGCGCGAGTGACGGGCGCCTGAAGCCGCAAAACTGCAAGCCAGAAGCCTCGGCTCGGGGAAACCCTCTATCGCATGTGTAATAGATTCAGACGCAGCAGGCAGCTTCGCATCGCTCTCGACGACAACAAGAACCGACGGGCCGGCGCCGCTCAGGCCGACTCCAAGAATTCCGCTCTTCCCCGCCAGCGGAAGCAGTCTCGGCAGCATCGGACACATCTCGGCTCGATAGGGCTGATGAATCCTGTCCTGCATCGCCACCCGCAGAAGGTCTCCTCGTTGCTGCGCAAAAGCCAGACCCAGCATCGAAACGGCCTGAAGGTTTGCAACGACATCCTCGCTCGAATAACTCGCAGGGAGTACCGCCCTGGCTTTGCTGGTTGCGAGTGAGTTCTGCGGGAGTACGATAATGGCGCGCCAGTCTGGCGGCGGTTCAACGCGCGCGACGTGGACGGCTCTACCCTCATTTGCAGCTGCTACAAATCCACCGAGCCAGCAGGCGGCAGCATTGTCCGGATGCCCCTCCAGCGCGCAGGCCTCTTCCAGAATCTGCTCTTGGCTCCAATGCAGATCCCCGAAATGCACGGCAAGAGCGACAGCTGCGAGCCGGCCGGCCGCCGATGAGCCGCAACCCATCCCCAGCTGAATCTCATTGTGCATCCGGATCGCGAGTGGCGTTGCTGGTTTCGCGTTCGATTCAAGAATGCGTTTGTAAATTTCAAGAATGAGGTTGTTCTCGAGCCGCGAGCATTGATCGCTGTCCTGGCCGGTCGTCTCAATGGAGAATTCCTTCGCCGCCCGTGCTTCAATCTGAAGAGCAAAATTCAATGCAACCGCCGCGGTATCAAATCCCGACCCGAGATTTGCCGATGTCGCCGGAAATCGCATTTTGAAAGTTGTTGAAGCCCTGGTCATCCAGCCAACCCCTGCAGCGTAGCAAGCACGGCTGACGGCGTGGCATCGACAACTACAGCATTGCGCTGCAACGCCACGATCTCCAGCTGAAGACTCGAGGCCTCCTCGTCGCTGAGCAATGTTCCGCGATGGAAGTTGATGGTGTAGTCCGCATCTTTGAGCGTGTGCCCTGTCAGCAGAATCACCACGGTGTCGGTGGCAGCGACCCTGCCATCTGCACGCAGTTTCTTCAGGCCGGCCAGGGTTACAGCCGAAGCCGGTTCACAGCCCAGGCCCTCTGTTCCAAGTTCAGCCTTGGCGATTGCAATCTCCGCCTCGCTGACATCGAGGCACCAACCACCCGTTTCCTTGATGACACGCGCGGCCTTGCGCCACGACGCGGGATTCCCAATGCGAATGGCCGTTGCGCGGGTATGCGCTTCCACAGGCTCCATGCGCTCGCCATTGTTTTGGGCGAAGCTGCGGGCAAGCGGATTGGCACCTTCAGCCTGAACAACCGAAATACGCGGTACGCGCGCAACAAGGCCAAGCTCATGGAGTTCTTTGAATCCTTTGCCGAGAGCCGAGCTATTGGCAAGATTTCCGCCCGGCACGATGAGGTGATCGGGCACCGTCCAGTCGAATGCTTCGGCAATTTCGAATGCCGGGGTCTTTTGGCCCTCGAGCCGGTATGGGTTTACGGAATTCAGCAGGTAGATTGGCGCTTCCTTCACGATCTGCGTAAGCACCTTTACGCACCCATCGAAGTCCGATTTGAGCTGGCATGTGATTGCGCCGTAGTCCATAGCCTGCGAAAGCTTGCCCCACGCAATCTTGCCCTCGGGGATCAAAACCAGGCTGCGTAGCCCCGCGCGCGCTGCATACGCGGCCATCGCGGCCGACGTGTTTCCCGTCGACGCGCACGCCACCCACGTGAACCCGCGCTCGCGGGCAACGCTCAAGGCCGCGGTCATGCCCGTATCCTTGAACGATCCGGTCGGATTCATCCCTTGATGCTTTGCAAAAAGCTGATCGATCCCCAGCGCAACCGCTGCACGCTTCAACTTGTAGAGGGGCGTGTTCCCCTCGTGCAGGCTGACCGCGTTGCCGAAGTTGTCGAGAATCGGCAGCAGTTCGCGAAACCGCCAGACGCCGCTTTGGTCCAGGGATTCGCTGGAGCAGCGCCGCTCGCGCCAAAGCCACTTCAGCGCTCCGGGATTAGGCCGGTCGTGCCCTTGCCGATGGCCCCAGCCTGCATACTCTACTTCAAATAAGTCCCCGCATTCAGCGCACCGGAAATCGGGCCGAGCCTCCGGACCGGCGATGCGCGCGCCGCATCCGAAACAACGTAGAGTGTGCAGATTGTCGTTCATGCCTTGCTGTTAGCGTAACAGAGCATCGTCTAACGCTTGGCGGGCATTCCCTGCTGCTTTCGCGGCATCCTGTATGACGGGAGATGCGAAAAATCAGGACTTATCAAAGCCCAGCATTACGGGCTCCATTTGCAATTGAATCCCAAATCGCTCCTCAACGGTGTCTCGGATCTTGCCGGCAAGCATCAAAATTGCCGCCGCCGTTGCGCCGCCTCGATTCACCAATGCCAGCGTGTGTTTGCTTGAGATTCCCGCAGGGCCGAGCATGTAGCCCTTTGTAAATCCCGCCTTCTCGATCAGCCAGGCTGCGGGTAATTTCACATCGTTCTCTTTGCCGGGTCCAGCTGGAAACCGGGGAGGATCGGCGCCGGCCTTCAAGGCAACGCACCCCGCTTGCTCCCGGGACACGATAGGGTTCTTGAAAAAGCTGCCCGCACTGCGGCTGTCCGGGTCGCCCTCGACGATCAGCATGCCTTTGGATCGACGAATGGCACGCACAGTTTTGGCGACCTCATGCAATCCGGGCATGGATTTGGCAGCGAACACCTTTTGCAGATCTGCGTATTTCAACGTGGCATTGCCGCGCAGTTTCAGGCGATAGTCGACGCTTGTCACCGCATACCGTCCGCAATCCGTTGTATTGAAACGGCTCTGCCGATAGGCGAACGCGCACTCGCTGGCGCTGAACTCAACAAACACCTGCTCGTGCAGGTCGAAGGCCCGCACATGATCGATCACGCTGGCCACTTCCTGCCCGTATGCGCCGACATTCTGCACCGGCGTGCCTCCTGCGGTTCCGGGAATGCCGGCAAGGCACTCCAGTCCGGCGCAGTCATCGTCAACTGTTCGCTGCACAAATTGGTCCCAGTCCTCGCCGGCTGCGGCCTGGTAGAGCCGTTCAGCCGGAGACGCAGTCGCCTCCTGCACGGTGATTCCCTTTAGAGCAACGTGTAGCACCAGGCCGTTGAATCCCGCGTCCGCAACGAGCAGGTTGCTGCCGCCGCCGAGCACAAAAAGCGGTACGCCCTTTTCGCGTGCCCATGCAGCCGATCCGGCGATATCTGCTTCAGTTGAGGCCGACACAAACCACCGCGCAGGGCCGCCGATGTCGAGCGTCGTGAGCGGCGCAAGCGACTTGTTTTCTTCAATGCGCATCGATGCAAGGCTACACCAGTACACATATCCCGGATTTGATAACGGTTTTCTGTAGAATAGAGAAAGGCAATCGGCCACAGGCCGCCAGAACCCCTGCCGGAGGTTACATGTACCCAGAAATCATGGTCATCCCCATGCGCGAAGAGCTTACGCGCGCTGGAATCAACGAGACCCGCACTGCAGAAGACGTAGACGCCGCTCTTGCGCAGCCCGGAACAACCCTGCTGGTCGTGAATTCGATCTGCGGATGCGCCGCAGGCAAGATGCGCCCCGGCGTTCGTCTGGCGCTTCAAAACACAGCGAACGCTCCGGATCACAAGATCACGGTGTTCGCAGGCCAGGACCGCGAGGCCACAGAAAAAGCGCGCGGCTACTTTGAAGGCCATCCGCCGACATCGCCGGCGATCGCCATTCTGCGCGACGGCAAACTCGTTTACCTCATGCAGCGCTTTGTAATCGAGCAGGCTACGGCCCAGCAGATTGCCGGCGAACTGGTTCGCGCTTTCGATGAATTCTGCGCGAAGACCACGGCATAGCGAACGATTCCCTTCCCAACGGAACAGCGTTCGCAGTATTGGAAGGGCACGGATTCATCCGTGCCGCAAGCCGAGCAACATTGAGAACGGCTTTAGCCGCTGCGAGATGGTTTCAAGCTTTGTTAGCAGACAGAAACGGCCTCCCGCGAAGGAGGCTGTTTCCATTTCCAGCCGAGATTAGAGTGCGATCAGTCGCCTTCCACGGCTTGCGTGGCCGGCAACCGCTGAACCTTGCTGTGCTTCACCGAATAGCCGAAATAAATAACCAGCCCTATCACCAGCCAGACGATCATCACTTCCCATGTAAACAGCATCAGACGCGTCATCAGGTAAACCGCGGAGAGAATGCCCAGGATCGGCACCAGCGGCACGAATGGCGTCTTGAACGGCCGTTCCATATGTGGATGGCGCACCCGCAACACCCACACGCCTGCCGACACAATGGTGAAAGCCAGCAGAGTACCGATGTTGACGAGTTCAGAGAGCACTTCGATGTTGAAGAACGCCGGCATGATGGCAGCAAAGGAGCCAAACACGATCGTCGTGATCCACGGCGTGCGAAATTTCGGGTGCACGGCTGAAGCCCATTTCGGAAGCAGGCCATCCTTTGACATCGAGTAGAAGACGCGCGTCTGGCCGAGCAGCATAACCAGCATGACCGTAGCGAGACCGAACACTGCACCGATCTTCACCAGCAGCGATCCCCAGCCTACTCCAGTCGCATCAATCGCCAGCGCCACAGGCGCCGAGACGTTCAACGTCTTGTAGCTCACCAGCCCGGTCAGTACCAGCGACACCAGGATGTAGAGAATCGTACAGACCACCAGCGATCCGAGAATGCCGATCGGCATATCGCGCTTGGGATTCTTCGCTTCCTGCGCCGCGGTTGAAACAGCATCGAAACCGATATACGCGAAAAAGATGGATGCCGCTGCCTTTGGAATTCCACCCCAGCCAAAGTTTCCATTCCCGTCTGGCGGAGGCACGAAAGGATGCCAGTTCGCACTTGCGATTTCAGGATGCTTGAACAGAAACCAGCCGCCAATTACAAGGAAAATGCAGACAATCGTGACCTTGATAATCACAACGGCAGAGTTGAAGTTGGCGGACTCTTTGATGCCAATCACCAGGATGGCAGTGATCACCATGACAATAGCTACGGCAATCAGGTTGATCACGCCGGTCGCATGCGGCAAGCCGGCATCGCTCACGCCTGGAGGCAGCGACATCAACTGCAGCCACTGATCGTGATAGAAAACGAGTGGCGTGCCCGGAGTGGCTGTAATCTGCGGAGGAAGATATATATGGAACTGCTGCAGGAGGCTGTTGAAGTAGCCCGCCCAGCCGGAGGCCACGGTCGAAGCGCCGAAGGCGTATTCCAGAGTGAGGTCCCAGCCGATGATCCAGGCCACCAGTTCACCGAGCGTTGCGTACCCGTAGGTGTAGGCCGAACCCGCAATGGGGATGATCGAGGCGAATTCGGCGTAGCACAGACCGGCAAAGGCGCAGGTCAGCCCTGCCACCACGAAGCTCAGTGCTACCGCGGGACCTGCACGCAGCGCCGCAGCCTGGCCGGTTAGCGTAAAGATGCCTGCGCCAATGACGGCTCCAATGCCGAGCGTGACAAGATTAAGCGCGCCCAACGAGCGCTTGAGCGTGTGTTCGCCCTGCTCGGCGGCTTCTTCGGTGAGCATCGACATCGGTTTGATTCGTAGCAAGTTTGGCATGAGTGAGGGACATCCTCCACAGGGGCTTCAGGTACGGTTGGTTATTCCTGCGTTCGGGGTTGCAAACGCCGCGACCAGAAAAGATAGACCGGGATTCCCAGAAGCACGAGAACAAGGCCCGGCCATGTGTATTGGGGCTTGTATCGCAATAATACGATACATATCCACGAAGCCATGACGATGTAGAGCGCCGGCAGAACGGGGTATCCCAGCGCCTTGTAAGGACGGCTCGCATTTGGCTGCTTCACACGCAGAACGAACAGGCCGAGAATCGTAAGGATGTAGAACACCAGCACAGCGAAGATGATGTAGTCGAGCAACTGACTGTACGAGCCCGACACGCACAGCAGCGCCGTCCAGCAAGCTTGCACAAAAAGCCCCGCCGAAGGTGTCTTGTACTTTTCGCTCAACTTCCCCACGGATTTGAAGAAGAGACCGTCCTGGCTCATGGCATAGTAGACACGCGCACCTGCGAGTGACAGCCCATTCGCGCATCCGAATGTCGAAACCAGGATCGCCGCCGCCATCAGGTAAGCGCCGCCGGAGTGGAATATCACTTCGAGCGCCGCGGTTCCTACGCGATCCTCCGACGCAAATTGCAGGCCGCGCGCCATCGCCGTCGCGCCATGCGGATCGCCGTGCATCGGCAGCACCATCAGGTATCCGAGTGTGGCAAGAAAGTAGACCGTCACCACGAATCCCGTGCCCATGATGAGTGAGAGCGGGATGTTGCGGCGCGGGTTCTTCACTTCCCCTGCGGTAAAGGTGATGTTGTTCCACGCATCGGCAGAAAAAAGCGAACCGACCTGCACCACCGCGAGAATCACCAGCAGGTTTACGAACACGATGGGTCCGCCAATACCGACCTGCACGGGATGCATATCGCTCCAGCCGGCATTCTTCCAGAATTCGCTCCAGCCATCGCCGAAGTTCGCGGCCATCGCTGTTGCGTTGCGTCCGATGGTAAGCGTCAGTAGCACCAGCGCCGCGAGCGACAAAGCCTTAGCCGACGTGAACACGTTCTGGATCATCGCGCCCAGCCTCAGGCCAAACATGTTCACGAAGGCCAGAAAGAATACGATCACGATACCCGTGAGATTGGCGGTGTTGACGCCGATGTCCATGTTGCCCAGAACCATGGGGCCAACTTTGATGGGCGGAACATGCGCGATATGCCACAGCCAGTGCGTGGTTGAGATGGTCGGGAAGAAGACGCCAAGGAATTTGCCGAAAGCCACGCAAACCGCGGCGATCGTTCCGGTCTGAATCACCAGGAACAGCGTCCAGCCGTAGAGAAATCCCCACAGGGGCCCGAGCGATTCGCGCAGATAAACGTACTGCCCGCCGGCCTTGGGCATCATGGCGGCGAGTTCTCCGTAGCTCAGCGCGCCAATCACCGTCAGGAGCCCGGTGACGACCCATGCGCCAAGCACCAGCGCCGGCGAGTTCGCGGTGCGGGCAATGTCGGCATCGACCAGAAAAATGCCGGACCCTATCATGGAGCCGGCAACGAGCGCAGTGGAGCTGAACAATCCCAGCGTCTGCACCATCTTGGGCGCATCGTGGGTTGCCGCGGGGTTTTCAGTTGAGGTGAGTTTGGGAGTTGCCACTGGGCTTGTTTTATCTGAATTTAAAGCAATTGTCTCGCGTATTTTTTTTGACGAATCAGCGCACCCCCTTGGTATCCGATCTCACCCAAGCAGCTGAATCCACCGCCGGAACTCGGCCGCCGGCTCCTGCGCCCGGAAGATTGCTTCCGATACCGCGACCATGCTTGCACCCGCGTCCAGCACAGCCATTGCGGTCGCGAGCGTGATTCCGGCTGCGGCACTTAGAACGACGTCGGGCCCCGCCTGTTTGCGCAGCCGCCGAACTCCCTCGACGCCGATGGGCGCCTTTTCCGTCTGCTTCGTCCGCGTGGGAAAGACCGGGCCGATCGCAAAATAGTCAGTGGGCTCCTTCAAGATCCCGGTCAGCAATGCATCGCTTCCACCAAACGTGCCGATGATTCTGTCGGGCCCGAGCAACCGTCGGGCCGCAGCAGGCTCCATATCGCCCGCATCGAGATGTACGCCATCAAATGCCGCTGCATCAACCAGATCGACCTTGTCATCAAGAATTAGCCTTACCTTCTCCGATGGCAATACTGCTCGCAGAGTCCTTGCGTCCGCCAGGATCTCTTCGTCTGTGCCATTCTTGTTCCGATATTCGAGCAGTGTCACACCTGCTCGCGCCAAAGAGGATCCAAGCTCGTGCAGGAACTCGGCCCTGCCTGCGGATGGAATAACAGAGGAATCGAGAATTGGGTAGACCTTCGGAAAAGAGAACTTCATGGCTCAAGAATAAAGCGCAGCACTCAGATGTTCTCCCGAAGGCGAAAAGGCCGAGTATGCGGCAAGGGTCCTCACTTGGCACCACAAGCTGCATCCCAGCCTTCGAATCCCTAGTCCCTGGTCCCTATACTTCTCACATCTCATCGGCCGATGGGCCGTACATACCGGGGATCTTCTGATCCAGCAGCCGCAGGTAGACTCCCAGTTGTGCGCGGTGATGGACGAGGTGGTTGAGCACCCATGTTCGCCACACGTTGTACTTGGTGTCGTCGATCCAGGTCTGGTCACCCGCAACGAATTTCCAATTTGAATCCCATTTCGCGGGTGTCATGACAGCCAGCGCGGGCTTCGCCTCAGCCACCTGCTTGTCAAAACGCGCTAGCAGTTCTTTCTTGGTGGACGGGGGTACGGACTTCATCTCGGGAGACCAATCGAGCCTGTCGGTAGTGAGAGTGTGAATCGCCCAATCGCCAGTCGTGTCGCTGACGTGCCCAGCGAGATTGCCGAGCGAAAAAGACTTGACGTGAGGCTTCCAGGAGAAGTCGGCGTCGTCTGGAATAGCTTCGAGGATTTTTCGGGTGCCGGCGGTTTCCCGGTCGTACTCAGCAATAAGATCCTTTTGAAAGTCCATGTTGCAACCTCCACGTTGCGAAGGCCAGCATACACTGGATTTCTGTGAATAGGCGAAGAAAAAGCGATAATTTTCCCGCCTGGTTCGCTGCCGATGTGAACCGGCTCTTAGATCGGTTGCGCTGTTTCAGCGACAATCGGCAGCCCCGCCGCGTCCCACGCCGCCAGCCCACCGGCGATCTCAATCAGGTTCGTAATCCCGTGATGGTGCAGGATGCTGACCGCGATGGACGACCGATAGCCGCCCGCACAGTGCACAGCGATGCGCCGATCGCGCGGTAATTCATCGATGCGTTCCTGCAAGTGATTGAGCGGCACATTGACGCTGCCCTTGATGTGCTTCATTCCCCATTCGCCCGGTGTACGGACGTCCAGCAGAAAAGGCGGGTCGCTGGTTTCCAACTCCTCAGCAGCGATCAGTACGCCAATCCTCTCCGTTGGCCAGACAAGGTCGGGCCGGTCGGCGAGCGCCGCCATGCCCCCACGCAGGAAACCCATGATGTGGTCGAAACCGATACGGCCAAGGCGCACAGCTGCTTCCTGTTCGCGGCCCGGCTCGGCAACAATCAGGATCGGCTTTGCGCGATCGAGCACCGTGCCTGCCCATGTGGCGTACTGCCCGCCAAGACCGATGTTGATGCTGCCAGCCAGATGCCCCTTCGCATATTCGGCTGGTTCGCGCACATCGAGAATCTGCGCACCTTTGTCGCCGAGTTGAAGAACCTCATCGAGTTCGACCGGCTTGAGCCCTTCCTCGAGCGCCCTGTCGAGCGTGGCGCGTTCCCGCGTGTTCAGAATCGCGTCATACGTGAAGTAAGGGGGCGCATCGGGCTGGTCCGCAGTCACGAGGCGGGTGAATTCTTCCTTGCTCATGGGCTTGAGCGCATAGTTGAATCGGCGCTGATCGCCGAGCGTTGACACCGGGTCAGACGAGAGCTTTTTGCCGCACAGTGATCCAGCCCCGTGTGCGGGATAAACGAGAACGTCATCGGGCAGCGACAGCAGTTTGGTATGCAGTGACTCGTAGAGGTGACCGCCGAGTTCATTTGCCGTCCAGCCAAGAGAAACACGCAGATCTGGCCGGCCTACGTCGCCGATAAAGAGCGTGTCGCCCGTGAGCACCGCGAACGATTTCGCCTTGTCTTTCGCAAGATCAAATACGAGGATCGAGATGGATTCAATCGTGTGACCGGGCGTATGCAGCACCTGCAAACGCATGCCGGGAAACTCCAACGCATCGCCGTCATTCATTGGTAAGAAGGCGTACTCTGCTTGCGCGCGCGAGCCAAGATGAATTGTCGCCCCGCACGCGTCGCGCAGCTCAAGATGGCCTGCCACGAAGTCGGCGTGAAAGTGAGAGAGAAAGACATGTCGGATCTTGAGGCCGAATTTGTCGGCGTCCGCGACATACTGTTGGATATCGCGCTGCGGGTCGACCACGACAGCCGTGCCGCTCTCTTCATCGCCGAGAAGGTACGAAGCGTGCGCCAGGCAGCCGAGGTAATACTGTTTCAGGATCATAGGCTCCTGCGAGTCTAGCACTGGCTTTTCGCAGTGGTCAGCATGAATCTCAAGGGCGTTTTGCGGTCGTGTCTGGCAGTGCGAAGGTCACGTAGGCTCCGCCTTGCGGGGCATTAGGCGTACGCGCATTACTGGCCGCGATCACAATGTACTGTCGGCCGTCGACCATGTAGGTGGAAGGCGTGGCCACGCCGGCAAACGGAAGTTCACCTTCCCACAGCAATTTGCCGGTGACGGTGTCGAATGCGCGTAGCTTGTGGTCGTAGACAGTGGCACCGATAAAAAGGACGCCACTCGCCGTAACAACAGGCCCGCCGTAATTCTCAGTTCCGGTGTTCGCCATTCCCTTCTCTGCCAGCGCCGGATAATTGCCGAGCGGAATCTTCCAGAGATATTTGCCGGTTCTCAGATCGATGGCGTTAAGCGTGCCCCAGGGAGGCGCAATGGCAGGGTAGCCGTCGGGGTCGAGGAACTTGCGGTAGCCGGTGAAGATGTACTTGTTTGACCATTCTTCGGGATTGGAATCCTGCGACCTCACGGCCGGTGCGACTTGCAGGAAGCGGAGCAAAGCTTCGAGTTCGAGACCCTTCACATCCATCGAAGGCATTTGGCCTTTGCCTCTCTGAACGATGTTCGTGGTCTGTGCAGCACTCATGCGTGCACCCAGGCCGACGAGAGGCGGTGAAGGTGCGACACCCTCGAGATGATCGCCGTGGCATGCGGCGCACTGCTCGCTATAGACCTTCACGCCCGCCGGATCGGCTGCTGCTTTCGCTTCACTTTCGGCTGCAGGGGCTGACTCTAATTCCTTCGGCGCCCCCGCCGCTCCCGCGCTGCGCAGGTAAGAGACAAGGGCATCGAGACGTCCGCCTTCGATATTCGGAAACGAGGGCATGCGCCCAACGCCCTGGTGAATCTTGTCGATCACCTTGTCGGAAGGCATCCGCTTTTCGATGTCAACCAGCGAAGGAAACGTCGGAGGTGAACCGGCGCGATCGACTCCGTGGCACATGGCGCACTGGCTTTGATATACGGCTTCGCCGGGACTGCCTGCCTTGCTGGGAACGAGGCCGCCGGTCCAAGCCATCTCGGTCGCGTTGATGTAAATCACGTCGTGGATTGGATCAATCGCAGGGCCGCCCCACTCCGCGCCGCCGTCGAAGCCGGGAAAGACAACCGTCTGCTGGCCTATGGCCATGGGATAGAACTGGCCGCCGCTGCGGAAGGTTCGGAAGGTCTTGAGTGCCCAATCGTGCGCTTCGGGTGTGCGCGTTGTCAGCATGTCCTCAGTCAGTTGCTGCCGCGCGTAGGGCTCTGGTGCATCGGGCTTGGGTTGTGTAGGCGAGGTCACTTCGCCGGGAATGGTGCTGGGCGGATACGGAAGTTCGTGGATGGGAAAGAGCGGCTCGCCAGTGATGCGATTGAAGAGGTAGAGATAGCCTTGCTTGGTGGTCTGCGCAATCGCATCAATATGCTTGCCGTCTTTTTCCACGCCGAAGAGCGCCGGCGGCGAGGGAAAATCGCGATCCCAGATGTCATGGTGCACGCCCTGGAAGTGCCACAATCGCTTGCCTGTGTTGGCGTCGAGGGCCAGCAGTGAGTTAGCGTAGAGATCGTTCCCGAGCCTGTCGCCACCATAGAAATCCATGACGGCCGATCCAGTCGGCGCGTAGAGAATGCCATGTTCGGCATCAAGTGCCATGCCTGTCCAGTTGTTCGCCGCGCCCGCATTTTTGTATGCGTCCTTAGGCCATGTTTCGTACCCGGGTTCGCCGGGCAGCGGAATGGTGTGAAACGTCCAGCGCAGCGCGCCTGTACGCAAGTCGAAAGCCTGGATGTATCCGGGCGGTGCCGGATGCGCTTCGGGTTCGCGTCCGCCGACGATAATCATGTCCTTGTAAATGACGCCGGGCGTTGTGAGCGCGATGGAGAGGGCGCTGAAGTCGGTCTTCATGCCATCGATCACGAGGCCTTTGCGCAGATCGATGTGACCGTTTTCACCAAAGCCGGTGATGAGTTTTCCGGTATCAGCATCGAGGCAGAACAGAAAATTCATCACGGAAGCATAGATTCGTCCGCGATTGCCGTCGTTCCAGTACGTGACGCCACGCGCAGGCTGTCCCGCGACGATGCCGGAGTCAAATTTCCATTTGAGCTTGCCGGTCACAGCATCCAGCGCGATGACCTCTGTTTTGGGCGTGTAGGCGTAAAGTATGCGGCCGACGATAAGCGGGTTGGTCTGGATGCCGCCTTTTTCGCCAGTATCGTAGCTCCAGGCCTGCTGCAACAGGTGCACGTTGTCGCGGTTGATCTGCGTGAGTCGTGAGTAATGGTCGCCGTCAAGCCCGCCGTTGTAGACGGGCCAGCCGGTCTGCGGCGACTGAGCGAAGCAGAGAGAAGTAGCGACAACTGCGGATAGACAAAGATGAATCGTGGTACGCAGGAATGATTTCGGACGCATCGATTTGCAAGGCCCCGTAGGTCGGCTGGTCAAGAATACACGCTCGCAGGGCGTATGCGGTGAGTGCCTGGCGTTGCTGCGCGACTGGGTTTCGCTTTGTGTCTCCGTTAGACTCGAATTGCAGGAGGGCCGATGGACGCGAAGGAATTCCAGACTTTCGGACATAAGGTTGTGGATTTGTTATCGGAATATCTCGAGAGCATCGAGAACAAGCCTGTTTTCCCGAATGCGGATCCAAAATTCATCAATGGGCTCTTCGAAGGGCCTTTGCCCGACAACCCTGAACCTTTCGACAACGTTCTGCAGGAACTCCAGGAGAAGCTTCTTCCCTACTGCACACACGTTGGCCATCCCGGATATATGGGACTCATAACGCCGTCACCGAACCCGGTGGGCGTGATTGGGGATTTCATCTGTTCGGCGCTGAATCAGAATCTTGGTGTCTACTCGATCGGTCCTTCGGCGGTTGCAATGGAGAGGCAGACCGTGCGCTGGCTTACGGATCTTGCAGGCTACGGCAAGCAGGCAGGCGGCAACCTGACAAGCGGCGGCATGATGGCGAACTTCATCGCTCTGAAGCTCGCGCGCGACTGGGCCTCGGGCGATCGCGCGCAGCACGATGGAGTCCAGCAGCAATGGGCTGTTTACGGCTCTGAAGAGCGACACGTCTCGGTCGACAAGGCGGTCGATGCCATCGGCCTTGGTCGAAGGGCGTACCGTGCCATTCCCACCGATGCGAAGTTTCGCGTGCGCATCGACGCATTGGAAGCTGCGATTGAGCAGGACAAAAAGGATGGCGTGCGGCCAATGTGCATTGTGAGCATGTTTGGTACGACCAATACGGGAGCAGTCGATGATATCCGCATATTGCGTCGTATCGCCGATCGCGAGGGCATGTGGCTCCACGCCGACGCGGCCTACGGAGGCGGCATGCTGCTGTCGCGTGAATTCGCGCTACGCGAGGCCGGCCTCGAGTTGGCCGACTCCATCACGATCGATCCGCACAAGTGGTTTTATGCGCCACTCGATGCCGGAGCCGTCCTGGTGAAAGATGAGAAGAGGCTCACAGCTTCGTTCGGCATGAAACCGGCATACCTGACCGACGAGATGGAGCACGCGAACGATCGATACCAATACTACGTGCATGGATTCGAACAATCGCGGCGCTTTCGCAGCCTCAAGGTGTGGATGAGTTTCAAGCGATATGGCGCGCGGCAGATTGGCGAGTGGATCGACAACAACGTGCGGCAGGCGCAACATCTCTACGCCCTGGTGAAGGATGACGCGGAGTTCGAAGCCGCGAGCGATCCGCCGATGTCGGCCATCTGCATTCGATACACACCCGTGGCCGACGGGGATGCGGTGCGCTTGCACGCGGAGGTTGCGGAGCGCGTGGAGAAAAGCGGCAAATTCTGGATTGGGACAACAGAGCTGAAGGGAAGGATGTGGTTCCGTATCAACCCGGTAAACTTCCGCACGCGAGAAGAGCATATGGAGCAGTTGCTGGAGTTGCTACGGCTGGAATGTCGGAATACTCTCCGGGGCTGAAGCCTTCACGATCTCATCTCGATTCCTCAATGGCCTGAAGGCGACTGCTCCCTCCCGCTCAGCTCTGACGCCGCGCGAGAAACCGCTCCATGAACTTCGTGTCGAATCTGCCGGCGCGGAAATCTTCGTCCGCAAAGATCTCCTGGTGGAGCGAGATCGACGTGTCGATCCCCTGCACCACAAACTGCTTGAGCGCGCGTTCCATTTTGGCGATGGCTTCTGCGCGATCAACGCCGTGGACGATGAGCTTCGCGATGAGCGAATCGTAGTAAGGCGGCACCACGCCTTCGGCATATTGCGCCGTATCGACGCGGATGCCGTTGCCGCCGGGGACATTGAACGCGGTAATCTTGCCGGCAGAGGGCGTGAACTTCACCGGATGTTCGGCATTGATGCGGCACTCGATCGAGTGACCCTTGATCTCGATCTTTTGAGGCAGGATGGCGCTGAGACGCTCCCCGGATGCGATGCGCAGTTGCGCTTTCACAAGGTCGATCCCGGTGATGGCTTCCGTGACGGGGTGCTCCACCTGGATGCGCGTGTTCATCTCAATGAAGTAGAGCTTGCCATCCTCGTCCATCAGAAATTCGACGGTGCCTGCATTTTGATAGCCGATTTCGGTAAGGCAATGGCACAGTGTCTTGCTGATCTCCTCGCGCATCTTGGGTGTGACCTGCAGCGAGGGCGCCTCTTCGATCAGTTTCTGATGGCGGCGCTGGATCGAGCACTCGCGCTCAAACAGCGTGGTGACATGTCCATGCTCGTCGGCGAGGATCTGGAACTCGATGTGGCGCGGCTGCTCAATGAACTTTTCCATGTAGAGTTCGCCGTTGCCGAAGGCGTTGGCGGCCTCAGTCGACGCGGCATGGAATAAGTTGGGCAGTTCTTCGTTGGTGCGCACGATGCGCATGCCGCGGCCGCCGCCCCCGGCCTTGGCTTTGAGGATTACGGGATAGCCGATGTCCCGGGCTACGTCCTGGGCTTCTTCAACGGTGGCTATAACTCCGTCGGAGCCGGGAAGGATAGGCACTTTGGCTTCCTTCATCGCCTGGCGGGCTTTTTCCTTTTCACCCATGAGGCGGGTAACTTCAGGCGGCGGTCCAATGAACTTGATGTTGGAGGCGCGGCAGACTTCGGCGAAGTTTGCGTTTTCACTGAGCAGTCCGTAGCCCGGATGGATCGCATCAACGTTTGCGATCTCTGCAGCGGAGATAACGGCGGGTACATTGAGATAGCTGTCGGCTGGACGCGGCGGACCGATGCAGATCGCCTCGTCCGCAAAGCGCACATGGAGCGAATTGCGATCGGCTTCACTATAGACAGCGACGGTACGAATTCCGAGTTCGCGGCACGCATTCAGCACGCGCAGAGCAATTTCACCGCGATTGGCAACCAAGACCTTACGAAACATTGAAAACCTTAATAAGCGGAGTTAGCGGTTAGCGGAGTTAGGATTGGGCTCTTTTCATTCATTCACTCACTCTATTGTTTGAGCCGCTTGGAACGGGCTAACACCGCTAACTCCGCTAGCAATGCTAAATCCGCTTTTTTCGTTTCAACCTTCGCGGATCGTGAACAGCGGCTGACCAAACTCGATGGGCTGGCCATTGCTGATGAAGCATTTCACGACTTCGCCGGAAGCGTCGGCCTCGATCTCGTTCATCAGCTTCATGGCTTCAACAATGCAGATTACCTGGCCCTTTTCAACCCGATCGCCGGGCGAAACAAACGGAGGGGCGCCGGGTGATGGCGAGCCGTAGTACGTTCCGACGATAGGCGATTTGACAATGTGCAGGCCTGCGTCCGGATCGGCGGGTGCAGCTGGAGCTGCCGCCTGTGCCGCTGGAGATGCCGCGAGCGGAGCAGCTACGGGGGTTGCGGCTGCGAGCCGCGCCAAGTCGGCTACGCTGGCAGTGGGTGCTGCAGCCTGCGCAAATTTAAGTCGGATCTTGATATCCCCGCGTTCGAGATCGAACTCGGCAACCTGGTATTTCTTAAGGAACTCAATCAGCTCTTGAAGATCCTTGATGTCCTGTGGTTTCATTCGTTCCTTTTGCCTGCGCACAATCGCGCGTCATCGAGTCAAAGTTCGATCAGAGCCTTGGGCGCCGGGGTAAGCACCTGACCACCGGATTGCGTCACGGCCACCATGTCTTCAATACGAATGCCGAACTTGCCCGGCCAATACACTCCGGGTTCAATGGTAACAACCATGCCCGCCTGCAACCTTGTCTTCTGTCCCGCACCGACTCGCGGCGACTCGTGAATCTCCAATCCGACTCCGTGGCCGGTCGAGTGCGAAAATGCGTCGGCCATTCCCGCCTTACGAAGGATGCTGCGCGCTGCTTCGTCCACTTCCCCGCAACTGACGCCCGCGGCAACAGCAGAAACCGCGCTTTCCTGCGCTTCCAGCACTGCTTCGTAAGCGGCTCGTTCTTCTGCCTTTGGCTTGCCGAGGCAAACAGTACGGGTCATGTCGGAGCAGTAGCCCTCCCGGATTATACCGAAGTCGAGGGTCACAAACCCCCTGCGCGGTACCTGCGAGGTCGAGGCCTTTCCGTGGGGCATTGCGGAACGTTCTCCTGAGGCAACGATCGTTTCGAAACTCATGCCCTCGGCGCCGCGCAAGCGTGCCTGGTATTCGAGTTCCGCGGCGATTTCAACCTCGCGAACGCCGGGCCGCATCATGGTCAGAATGTGCTCAAAGAGTTCGCATCCGATCAGGGCTGCCTGCGACATCAGATTCAGCTCGTCTTCGTCCTTGATCAGGCGCAGCGGCTCGACGAGAGGAGCGGCGAGCGCGGCGAGGAACGTACGGCGCAACTTTGACGGCAACTCGGCGCGGAAGCGCGTGAGTTCAGCGACCGTTGTGTGGGACGGGTCAAAGCCCGCGGACTCGGCACCGGGTTGTGCAGCCAGCCACTGCACGGCTGCGATGGCGGGCGGGCCAGTGACAATGGCAACCTGCGCTCCCTGCACCTCCGCGGCAGCCTGCGTCTTGTAACGGCCGTCAGTAAAGAGGCGTGCACTGCGTCGCGTCACGGCGAGCGCTGCGCTTGAGCCGGTGAATCCAGAAAGATAGCGGATGTCGGAAAGATGCGTCACAAGGAGGCTGGAAAGACCGGCCTTCGTTATACGGCGACGCAACATCCCGATTCTGCGTGCGTGGTCCATCCGGAAAGGTATATCACGGCGCCCTTGCACTTCAAATCCCTCTCGCGTTGCGCGATCTCAGTCCGGAAAATAGATTGTGATGGTTCCATCGCTATTGTCGGCGGTAATGATTTCGCCGCGGCTGTCGTTGGTGAGCTTCGCGATCGCGATGCCGCCCCACCCGCTTTTTGCTGGGATTGGGAACGAGGTGAATCGCCCTTTTGCTTCCGGCACGAATAGCATCAATGCCCTGCTCTCTGCGCATGCAACTGCGATCGAGATTTTGCCGTTTCCAAGGTCGCCAGCGGCTACGCCATTGGCTCCTCGGCATTCGCCCAGCGGAAGTGGCGATCCGGGCATTGGCGAAAACGATCCGTGCCCGTCTCCTAGCAGCACGGTCACTCCATTTTCATTAGCGCTCCCGATGTCGCGTTGATACGGAATGATGACGAGGTCTGCATTTCCATCATGATTGACGTCGCCGACAAACACCTGCCAGGGTTTCGCTCCAGCCGCGAAGGGCGAGCCATGTGCTTCAGCGAATCCGCCTTTTCCATCGCCAAGCAGAATTGAAACCGTCCCGTCATCGAGATTTGTCGTAACGATGTCGGGATGTCCGTCGTGATTGAAGTCCGCAGACCGCAACCGTTCATAGGGCCGATGACCAACAGGATAGAAATGGCCCGGCAAGCGAAGCCCACCTTTGCCGTCACCTTGCAGAAACTCGATTTGATTAGCGCCCCAGCTATCTGTTGCCACGTCCGGCTTGCCGTCGCCATCGAAATCTGCGACCGCTACACCGTGCGGGTGTGGATTCGAGTGGACATCAAAGGGCGATCCAGGAGCCGGCGCAAACCTTCCTGTCCCGTCCCCAAGAAGAATCGAGAGATAGGGGGACTGATGATTGGCAATCACCAAATCCAGGTTTCCGTCTCCATTCATATCTGCGACGGCGATGTCGTTCGGAAGATGCCCCGCGGTGATAGGCGATCCAGACGCGTTATGAAAATTTCCCTTCCCGTCGCCCAATAGAACGCTGACGCTGCCTGCATCTGCGTTGGCTACGAGAATGTCCTGATTGCCGTCGTGATTCACGTCCGCAACAGAAACCCAGTGAGGTCCACGATCGACGCGAATGGAGACTTGGTGGAATCGGGGAGGCTGGGAACTTGAGTCGCCTGACAGGAAACCCAGCATGACAAGCAGCATCGTCGCCAAAACGGTCTTCACGGGAATCATCCTCCCTTGAAGGCGAACCAATCAGGCGCTCTCACTTACATTGCAGGCTTGACGGGCTTCTTCATCTCCGGATTGAACTCGGCGGCCTGGATCTCCGACTGGTGATCCATCCATTCGTCGAGACGGGAGCGCTTGAAGCGCCAGCGATTGCCGAGCTTGAACGCTGGCACAAAGCCCTCGGAGGCGTACTTGTAGAGCGTGTCGGGTGAGATGCCGAGGTAATCCGACGCCTGGCGTATATCCATGACTTCACGGATCTCAGGGACAAGGAGGTTGGAACGGGCGGCGGAGTTTCGCATGGCGGACACCCCAGAACGGGATTCCGGCAGGAGAGCCGGTGATCCTGTTTATATCGCGGTTTTGCCCGGAAGTTCAAGGGTTTTTCGGGAATTCTCCGCGAATTACCGGGTACCGACGGATGCTAACCGCTGCAGCAAGTGATTGTTAGGGTGAGAAACCGCAACCTGTGGGGTCCGCCAGACTGGCCCTCCCCTAAGGGTAGGAGCGTTGGACCGGATGGTGCCCAACCGGAGGACATTGTGCATGATCTTGGGCGACTACTCACGCTCTCTTGGCTTTTCTCCGAGAGAAGAGCGAAAGCGGCGGTCGGCATAGAGCTGCTCGATGTTCCTGGCCACGGTATTCGCTCCCACATGGTCGCCGGCTGCCCGGAAGGCAGGTTCCGCCTGCTCGTATAGCTCCAGGGCGCGCCGTCCATCGCCTAGATGGGAATAGGCAGTGCCCATATTGTTCAGGGTGGTTGCTTCGCCTTTCTTGTCATTCAACTGGCGTTGAATCGCGAGAGCTTGTTGAAACGGCTCAAGCGCTTTTTTGGTTTCACCGAACGCGTTATAGGTTCCTCCAATGTTATTCAATGCATTGGCTTCCCCTGAGAGATTCATGCCGGAGTGATACATTTCGCGCGCTTTTTGAAATGCATCGAGCGCCTTCTTCTTATCCTTCGATGCGTAGTAGGCAAGCCCGATATTGTTGAGCACCGCTGCCTGGCCGTTCCGGTTGCCGGCCAATTCGTACATGGGCAGAGCCTTCTCGTCGAAGTGCAATGCTTCGTCCTGATCGTTAAGCGCGCGAAAGACTTCGCCAATATCGCCGAGAATTGCCGCTTCGTGATCTCGATTCGCTAACTTGTGCCACAGAGGGAGCGCCTGTTTGAAGGCATCGAGCGCTTCTTCGTTGCGGCCCAGCGCGAAGTTCGCGGCGCCGACGTCGGATAATGCTGTTGCTTCGGCAGTTGGCTCATCGAGCTTGTGCACGATCGCGCGCATCCGCTCAAAATGCTTCAGACCTTGAGCCGGATCGCCGTGCGTGAAATAGAGAGCCCCGATCGTGTCGAGCGCGCACGCCTGTGCTTTCAGGTCGTTCGCGTCAATCGCCGCCTTGAGACTGGCCTCAAGTCCCGCGAGACTGATTTCGACCTCAGGAGCTAATTGGATAGAGGCGGAGCCAGTTGCAGGCGCAAGAGAAGACTCCTGTGCATGAGCGAGCGGGGTAAGTGCAAGAGAGCAGAGAAGAATCGTTACGGCAACGGTAACTATCAACCGTGAGGCATGGGCGGGGGTGCGCATGGACCGACCTCCAGGACTCAGGTATGTTGCCCGCATCAAGGTGAACTGCTGCGGGGCATAATTTCTGTGAGATTGGAGGAACTGTACCCCGGAAATTGAAGTGGATGCAATCGCAATCTCGTCAAAAATCGCGATTTTCCGTCGCAACAGTGGAAAAACAGAAACGCCGCCAATGAATCGGCGGCGTCTCTGCCCAGGAAGAAGTGGTGCTTTTATTGATTCTGATCGTCGCGGCGGTGAAGCGTCGGTCTGTCGTCGCCGCTGTTGTCGCCGGCCTGCCCATTGGGATTGGCGTTGGGGTCGCTGCTGCTGGCCCGGCGCAGGCTGGGCTTGTTCTTGTCCTTCGTATCGAGCAGGCGCCGCTTGTTCTCGATGCGCGCCAACCGGGCCTTCACGTCATCGAACTCCGACGTTGTGACGGTGTACTCATCGCGCGCGGGCAAGATCTTGGCGATCTCTTCCTGCGAGTGCAGAATGCGATCCGGAGTCTGGGGGTGATCGGAGAAGGCCTTCGCTACCAGGCCGGGCTTGCGCTTTTCGAGTGCCTGCACCTTCTCAAAGAAAGTGATGAAAGCCTGGGGATCGTAACCGGAACGATACATGTACTGGATGCCGAGGAAGTCAGCCTGGGCCTCGAAGTCGCGCGAAAATTTGAGGAACGTCATCGGAACCGCGAATTGCACAGCTTCATAGATGCCGTAGCCGGTCCAGCTGTAGCCGGTCATCATGATCAGCGGGATGGTGCCAAGCTGCGCGTAGTTCATGCGCGTCTGCTCGCGGACGGCGTGATGGGCGCAGACGTGGGCAATTTCGTGGGCCATGACGCCTGCGATTTCAGCTTCCTCGTCGGCGTTCAGGATGAGGCCTGAATTCACGTAGAAAAATCCGCCGGGAAGAGCCATCGCGTTGATTTCGTCCGAGTCGATGACCTTGATGGTGAAGGGCACCTTGCAATCGGAGTTCTTGACGATGTTCTGGCCGATGCGGTTCACATACTCGGTGACGGTGGGATCGGTGATGAATTTCGTGCTCTTCTCGATCTCGGTGGCGTACATCTTGCCCATCTTGATCTCGGTGTCGGTGGAGTACCAGTTGCCCAAGCCGCGACCGCCAATGTCACGATTGCCCACGGCGCTGACGTCATCGATGCTGCCCGGCTTGACCTTGGAGGGATTGCTGCCCACGTCGACCACTTTTTCGGGGTCGACATTGGCGGCGGCCACATCACCCTTAACTGGCTCGGTTCCAGCGGGGCAAGGATTGTCCTTATCCTTCTTCTTGTTTTTCTTTTCCTTCTTGTCGCTCGAGTCATCGGAAGGGACACAATCGGGAGCGGCCGCGCTGTCTTTCGGAGCGGAGGCTTTGCCGGTGGTTTGGGCGTCAGGCTGGGCAGGGGTGTCGCCACCTACAGGCGCTGTGCCGGGTGCGGGCTTCGCGGAAGGCTCGGTCGCGGGCGGCGTGGTTGTCGCCGGGGGAGTCGCTTGCGGAGTCGTCTGGGCCGGGGCAGCCGTCGGGTCGCTCGCCGGGGTCGACTGAGGTGTGGATTGCGCACTCAACGCGGTGGCAACGGCCAACGCGAATGCTGCGATAACGCCCGTCCTGAAACTGCTGAATGCTGCCGTCATGACCTCACCTCTGGACCTGGCTTCCTGACTATTGCCCCGCCTGCTTGCCTTGTTCCCTGCGATGCATCTGCACGCATTTCTGCCGCTTCGCTCTAGTCATTAGACGTTAGTATGCGCCGAGTTGGCAGCCGGGTTTGCAACATTTTCGCAAGAGTAAACTACACATCCGAACTTATGCCTGCGCGGCACGCCATTCCAGACGGCGGATCCGGGTTAAATTAGCCCAAAAGCGCACTTTGTTTGGGCCAGCGAAGCCCGCTAGACTAAATTGAAGAACACGAAGAATTTCAGGAGGAGACTTGCGCCGGGTATCGTTTTGGGCCATTGCCGTGTTCATGCTGGCTACGGTGCAAAGCTTTGCGCTGCAAACGCATCCGCCTGTACATTTCCCGGGTTTTGGGCGCCCTCACAAGTCCGAAGCTCCGCCCAAATCGAGCCAGGATGTCGCGATTATCGACACCTCCAGCCTGGGCTCCCCGCTCGTGCTCGACAAGGGCTGGCAGGTCGGAATCAGCTCAGATCCCGCGGCGGCAACCCCCGGGTTTGACGACTCCAGTTGGGCGGTTCGTAACGGAAAAGGCACTATCGCCGACGTAGCCGAACCGTCGGACGACCCCGACCACTCCGACCGGTCTGACCGCGAGGACAAGTACGCGTGGTTCCGGCTGCACTTGAAGCTTCCGCCGAACCATGGACCCATTGCGCTGCTGATCGAGTTGCCTGTAACGCAGAGTACCGCTCCGAACCTTTCCAACACGGGACCGGGCGCCGACGTGTTTGCGAACGGCAAGTTGATCCTGCCCGAGGGCCCGCATCCGACTGACAGTTTCAAGTACCAGCAGATCTCACGCCTCTACAACCTGAACATTCCACCGTCTGAAACATCACTTACGCTCGCGGTTCGCACGCTGTACGTCCGGTTTGGCTTCACGGGTTACACGAACTTCTTCTATAACCGAACCTTTCGCCTCGGCAATCCTGAAGACCTCGACAAAACTCTCGAACTCTGGTCGGTGAGGACGCTGTTTGAGCGGCTGCCGCGGCTGGTGATCGCCATCCTGTTGCTCTTCTTGTCGGTCTTTCTGGTCACGCTCTATTTCACGCAAAAGGGACACCCTGAGTATCTGTGGCTGGCACTTCATGAACTGGTGCAGGTGCCGATCGGGATTATTGACCAGGCCGGAAGTTCGGCGCGTCTCGATAACATTTGGTACGGTGCGCTATATCTTCAACTGCTTTTCATCTCCGCCTATCTGTATTTCGAGTTTCTGGTGGCGTTTCTGGCATTGAAGCGCCGCTGGTATATCAAGGGCCTGCGCTACTCGTCGCCGATTCTGGCGTTTATCGCTCCCACGGTTCTGATGGTCGGTCACAACAAAGCGATCGGCGTTGTGCTGCTAATCGTATTTGTCTGCGCAATTTTCTGGGTGATCGGCTGGGCGATCTTTGTGTTTCTTACACTTATCGTTGCCACGGTCAAACGCAACTTCGAGGCCGGGCTGCTGTTGATTCCCCTGGTGCTCACGATGGTCGGGATTGCGGAGCCGATCATGACCGGCGGCTGGGGCGACTTTGGCGGCGGCACCTACAAGTCCCCGCTCACCATTCAGGCAGGCCCCATTCCCATTCACTTTGCAGCCATCGCTGACTTTACGGGCCTCCTGGCGATTATCGTCATCATCTTTGTGCGCTTCCTGCGCATTCACCACGAGCAGGAGCGAGCGAGCGGCGAACTGGCTGCCGCGCGCAGCGTGCAGGAGCTTATGATTCCGCGCGAGAAGGTGGAGACACCGGGATACGAGGTCGACTCCGTCTACAACCCGGCAACTGAAGTAGGCGGCGACTTCTTTCACGTGGAGCCCACACCGGATAATGGATTGATGGTCATCCTCGGGGATGTGGCAGGCCACGGCCTGCAGGCGGCCATGAATGTTTCCATGCTGATGGGCGCTCTGCGGCGCTCAGAAGAGAGAAGCCCGGCGCGCATTCTCGAGTCGCTCAATCGCGTGCTGATCGGAAGCGACAGCTTTACGACCTGCCAGGTAGCGTGGTTCGGCCCGGACGGTGAAGTCGTGGTGGCCAATGCCGGGCACCTGCCGCCCTACCTCAACACGCAGGAGGTTCGCCTGCCAGGTGGCTTGCCGCTTGGCGTGATCTCCGATGTGACCTACGACGAGGTGCGGCTCTATCTGCATCCGGGCGACAGACTGCTGATGATGTCAGACGGCGTGGTCGAAGCTCGGCTTGGATCTGGCGAGTTGTTTGGATTCGACCGCGTCCACAATTTGAGCAACCAATCGGCGTTTTACATTGCCGATGCAGCGAAGGCCTTCGGGCAGGAAGACGACATTACGGTACTCACCATCCGTCGGCTCGCAAAGGCCATGGCGGCATAACGATCTATTCCGCGTCAAACAACGGCACTTAATTCCCGTGCATCGAAGCGCATAATGAGCCGAACGTTGCTGCCCGGTAAGCCCTACCCTTTAGGATCAACCGCACACAGAAAAGGCACGAACTTCGCCCTCTTTTCAGAGGGCGCAGAACACGTTGACGTATGTTTCTACGACGCCGATGGCACTGAAACCGACTGCATCAGGCTGATGGAGCGCACCGCATTTGTCTGGCACGGATTTGTCAGCGGCATCAAGCCTGGACAGCTTTACAACTACCGCGTGTATGGGCCGTGGGACCCCGAACACGGAATGCGCTTCAATCCGGCGAAGTCCCTCGTCGATCCCTACGCCAAGGCGATTTCTGGACAGGTTGACTGGAAGGCGCCGATCTTTCCCTACGACGTCGCGTCGGGTAACCCGCTCAAAATCGACAAGCAGGACAGCGCAGGCGGAGTGCCAAAGTCCGTCGTAATCCACGATCCATTTGACTGGTCGGACGACTCCCGGCCCGAGACGCCCCTGCCGGACTCGGTGATTTACGAACTGCACGTGAAAGGCTTCAGTTTCCGAAATCCCGACGTTCCCGAGAACCTTCGCGGCACCTACGCCGGACTCGCGCATCCGGCCAGCATCGAGTACCTCAAGAATCTCGGCATCACCGCAGTCGAGTTGCTGCCCATCCATCACTTCATCGATGAAGGGAATCTTGTCGAAAAGGGATTGAGAGACTACTGGGGATATAACACGCTGGGATACTTTGCGCCGACGTCGCGCTACTGCTCCTGCGGTGACCAGGGTGGTCAGGTTCGTGAGTTCAAGGAGATGGTGAAGGCCCTGCATGCGGCGGGCATCGAAGTCATTCTCGACGTGGTCTATAACCACACCTGCGAAGGCAATCACATGGGCCCGACGCTGAGTTGGAAGGGCGTCGACAATGCTACGTACTACCGACTCATGCAGGATGATCCGCAGTTCTACATGGACTACACGGGCACCGGCAATTCGCTCAACGTGCGCAATCCGCAAGTCTTGAAGATGATCATGGATTCGCTGCGCTACTGGGTCACGCATATGCACGTGGACGGTTTTCGCTTCGACCTGGCGGCCACGCTGGCGCGCGAATTGCACGACGTAAGCAAGCTCTCCTCATTCTTTGACACGATTCACCAGGACCCGACGCTCGCGGAAATCAAGCTGATTGCCGAGCCGTGGGATGTGGGGGAGGGCGGATACCAGGTGGGTCAGTTCCCTGTCTTGTGGGCGGAGTGGAACGGGAAATATCGCGATACTGTGCGCAGGTTCTGGAAGGGCGATGCGGGACAGCTATCAGACTTTGCCTATCGGCTCACGGGATCGAGCGATCTCTATCAGTTCGACGGTCGAAAACCATACGCGAGCATCAATTTCATTACCGCGCACGATGGCTTCACGCTGTGTGACCTGGTGAGCTACAACCAGAAACACAATGAAGCCAACGGCGAAGACAATCGCGATGGATCGGACAACAATGATTCGTGGAACATGGGCGTCGAAGGTCCCACGGATGATCCCCAGATCAATGCGCTGCGCGAGCGGCAGATGCGGAACTTTCTGACCACGCTCCTGCTATCGCAGGGAGTGCCGATGCTGACCGGCGGAGATGAAGTGGCCCGCTCGCAGATGGGCAATAACAACTGCTACTGCCAGGACAATGAACTCACCTGGATGGATTGGAATCTGGACGAAAGCCGCAAGCGCCTGCGCGAATTCACCTGCCGCATCATTATGCTTCGCCTCTCCCATCCCAACCTGCATCGGCGAAAGTTCTTTCAGGACCGTGAAGTTCGCAGGCGCTCGGATGGCTCGGTCGTGCTCCTGGAAAAGGATGCCGTATGGTTCAACCCCGACGGCAACGAAGTATCGGACGAGGATTGGAACGCGGGCTGGACACGGGCCATTGCTCTGATGCTCAACGGCTGCACCTTGCAGGTGTCGGATGAGGATGGGAACTCGATCATCGACGACAGCTTCCTGCTGCTGATCAATGCTGCCGATGCGGGAGTTGAGTTCAAACTCCCGTCGTCTCCGAGAATGAAGCCCTGGCGCCAGATTGTCGATACGGAAAACATCGACAATCCCTTTGCGGAAGCGCATCTGGGCGACTCGGTGATCGTGGGTGGACGGGCGCTGAAGCTGCTCAGCGACGCTGAAGAATGATGGTGAGCGGGGCCGAATCAGAATTGGTCACCGCTAGGAGATCGAACTGCTCAAAAGGCCGCCTACGACAAGGAAAGTCTGATTCACGCTTTGCGCGACCGCAGTCATACCGGCGACACTTCCCAGGGCGATAACAGCCATGGTTAGTCCGTACTCGACCAGATCCTGTCCTGTTTCGTCGATCAACATCGCAGTGATTTGGTTGAAATGGTTGCGGATCAGTTCGTGCATTTAATTCCTCTCGCCTTCTCGTGAATATCACGAAACTGCGTCACCGCAACCACGAAGATCGCGTGCGAACCAGAGTTTGCATTCAAGAGAAGAGATCGGAACAAAGATGACCAGGGATCAGATGACGAGGGTAATCCGCACAAGGGTTACAAAAGCAGCAGTGCGTCGACGACGGACAAGGAAGGAGTCGGAGAGGACTTGCGGAATGCGAGCGCATGCGCGCAGGTACAGAAAGCCGCACACTGCGAGTTGCTGTACGGCTTCGTCGCTACTGGAGTACGCCGTTCAAGATCGTCGTTCCCAGCGCTTCGAAAATGTGATTCACGCTGGTGGCGATTGCGGCCTCGCCGGCGATACAGCCGAATGCGATCAAGGCGACAGCCATCGCGTATTCGGTCATGCCCTGGCCCTCGGTGCGATCAAGTACCAACTTTGCAACAGCATTGAGCTTCAGGATGAGGTCTTGCATTCTGTATCCCCTGTCGTGGATGCGACCAGTCGGCGGGTTCCGCCGCATTCGCACCCAATATGCCCGATGGACTTACTAGACGCTCTCCGGGGAACTAATCACAGATACCGGGGGTGCATGTACCTTAGTTCCCTGCTGCGAACTTGCTTGAATTCAGGGGCGCAAGACGAAAGCCCCACCCTTGCGGATGGGGCTTTATGGCCGTCGAGCGGCATCTGGGCCAGACTGGCTGTGTTTCGCTAGAAGAACAGCGGCTCCCTGGTCCCGTAGACGCAGCCGTACGAACCGCTCGCTGCACCCTTCCTGTTCAAACCCTGCTGGGCCCAGATTGGGCCATTGGGGCTGGTGCCGTCGGCAAGGGCGGCCTTGTTCGACCATTCGGGCTGAACCACCCACAGGCTGCCGTCCGTGAGCGCCACGGCGGGAATTCCAGTGCTCTGATTCTGGCCCGGGTAGCCTGTGTTCCATTCGCACTTGTCGCCGACTTCCTGGCCGTTGGAGTCGATCCACGCGGTGGGAGAGAAGGTTGGATCGGTGCGGGTCTCAGAGAGTTCATGGGCGGTGGAATCGATGAGCGACGCGAGTCCTTCGCTGTGCATGGTCTTAAAGGAAACGGGGAATGTAGCACCATTCACGGTTGCGGAAGATGTGAACGGACCGTCGCCAGACGCGCAGCCGGCGTTGCCATCGGCCTCCCAGAAGAAGCCGAATTGCACCGTCACATTGGTTGGGCTTCCGCCTGTCGGCGTGTACGTGCAGGTGCCATAGCTGTGATACGCACAGTAGCCGCCGGAGACCGGCAGATCCACGTACACGGGGTAGTAATCGTTGGCTGTGGGCACGAATCCGGTGTTGGCTGTGACCTTGCTCTGAATCACCTTGCAGACTTCAGTCAGAATCGTCGATGTCTTCGCTCCGCTTCCCGCGGTGCTCGTATCAATGGTGTCTTCTGACCCGTTGTACGTGATTCCCGAAACAGTGTGATTGTCGGCAGTTTCGATGTAGGTGACGCCGGTGGCGGGACAGGTAGTGCTGCCAACGGTTGTGCCTGAGCAATACTCGCTCATTGTTCCGTTTTCGTAGTCGGACCCTGGGTAGGCGGAATACCACTGTTCGATGCCCTTGATTTTGTCCTGCACAAACGAGGGCGTGCTCCAGCTCGTGCCCCAGTAGATGGCGTAGATGCTGGTGGCGGGAAGAATTTCGCCGCCATGGTAGGTGACGCAATCCGAACAGCCGGAGCCCTTCTTGGCTTTTGAATTGGGAGCGCCAGCTGCCCTATCCGGCGGTGTGACTCCCCGCTGCCAGTGGATGCCGAGCATGGGTGGCTCATGCGTGCCTTGTGTCTGGTTCTGCCCAACAGCCAAGCTCGCTGCGCAGATGCACACGAGCGCCGAAAGTCCTCCGGGAACGATTCGCATTGCGGGTTTATAGCACAGCGCCGATGCAAGCCGCATCAAGATTCAGCGACGCCTCAGTCCGAGGTCAAGTTCTTGCCAATGACCAAAGCCCCACCTTGAAAGATGGGGCTTTCGTTCCTCTTGCTTTTGCCGACTAGCGAGAGCCGGATGGCCTGTGCTCAGTCGTAGTATTCGAGGCCGAGGTGAGTGATCAAGTCCGCTCCCATGATGTGGCGGAGGGTGTTCTTCAGCTTCATCGACTGGATAAAGAGGTCGTGCTCCGGATAAAGGCCCTCACGCGTTTGAGGCGACTTGAGGTAGAAGCTGAGCCACTCCTGGATCCCGATGGACTTGAGCGACGGCGTGCGCTTGGCGAGATCAAGGAACAGCACCAGGTCGAGCGCAATGGGCGCGGCAAGAATGGAGTCGCGGCAGAGGAAATCGACCTTGATCTGCATGGGATAGCCAAGCCATCCGAAGATGTCGATGTTGTCCCAGCCTTCCTTGTTGTCGCCGCGCGGTGGGTAGTAGTTGATGCGGACCTTGTGGAAGATGTTCTTGTAAAGGTCCGGATAGAGCTCGGGCTGAAAGATGTATTCGAGCGAACCCAGCTTCGATTCTTCCTTCGTCTTGAACGACTCGGGGTCATCGAGCACTTCTCCGTCGCGGTTGCCAAGAATGTTGGTGGAGTACCAGCCGGAAACTCCGAGCAAGCGCGCCTTGAACGCCGGTGCGAGGACCGTCTTCATGAAGGTCTGGCCAGTCTTGAAGTCCTTGCCGCAGATGGGCGCCGCGTTCTTCTTCGACAACTCGATCATCGCTGGCACATCGACGGTAAGATTCGGTGCGCCGTTGGCGAAGGGCACGCCCTCACTCAGCGCGGCATAGGCGTAGATCTGTGACGGAGCGATGCCGGGATCGTTCGATTCGAGGCCCTTCTCGAAAGCTTCAATGGATTGATGAACCGCGGATGGCTCGAGGAAGATTTCCGTTGATCCGCACCAGATCATGACGACGCGATCCACGGTCTTCCTGAAGGCCTGGATATCGGCACGCACCTGTTCGGCAAGATCTCTCTTGTTCTTGCCCGTCTTCACGTGTGTACCGTGCAGGCGCTTCACGTAGTACTGGTCGAAGACTGCGGGCAGCGGCTTGATGGTCTCGAGGAATGGCTTGAGTTGCTGGAGCAGGTCCTTGTCGAGCACCTTGGCATGCGCCGCGCTCTCGTAGACGTTGTCTTCGAAGATGTCCCATCCGGTGAAGACGATATCGTTCAGATCCGCAATGGGGACGAATTCTTTCAGCAGGGGCGACTTGTTGTCGGTGCGCTTGCCCAGGCGGATCGTGCCCATCTGGGTAAGCGAGCCGATGGGTTTGGCAACGCCGCGACGGACTGCTTCAACGCCGGCGATCATCGTAGTGGCTACGGCGCCGAGTCCAACGACCATGACTCCAAGCTTGCCCTTTGCGGGCTCGGGCTTCGCAATTTGAGCGGTCTTCTGGCCGCTTTGTTCTGTAGAGCTCATTCCGTTTTTCCTAACCTTCCTTGATCACTTGTTTCAATCAATCTAAAAATCAATTTTCGAGGACGCAACAGTGTACGCCCGCGAGACCGGAAGTTTCTCTGCGCTGCGTCATGCAGCGCTGGTGTTCCGGAAGCGGTTGATGTGTGTCCACACAAACCAGATGATGGCGGCGAGGAGCCCCAGCTCAACCACCAGGTGAAAGCGATGAAAAGCCTGTTCAAATCTTGGATCGGTGTGCCACTTCTCGCCAAGCTTCATGCCGACGTAGGCAAGGCCAAAACACCAGGGCCACGAGCCGATAAATGTGTAGAGATGGAACCGCAGCTGGGGCATTCTGGCCACGCCCGCGGGAAATGCGATGAAGGTTCTGACCACCGGCAGCAGCCGCCCCAGAAGCACGGTGATGGTGCCGTACTTCTCAAAGAAGTGCGTCATCCGGTCAAGGTCGTGATGACTCATGAGCACCCACCGGCCGTAACGCATGACGAGAGGACGCCCGCCTGCAGCCCCGACCCAATAAGCGATCACAGACCCGATGTTGCAGCCAATCGCGCCGGCGGTGGCGGCCCACAACAGGTTGAAGCGCCCCGTGTAGACCAGGTAGCCGGCAAAGGGCATGATGATTTCGCTGGGAAGCGGAATGCAGGCCGATTCGATGCCCATCAAAGCGGCAATACCGGCGTATCCCAATGAGCCGATGACCTGGGTGACGAAGTGAATCAAGAAGGGCAAAATGCGTTCAGTCATGGGCTTGATTCAGTATATATGGAGGGAGCATGGGCCTTCAGGCCCATGAATGCGTGTGATCCAGAGCGCAGGCCTTTAGGCCCGGGATCTTTTATCCTCTCTGCGGTGAAACTCGCGCCCCAGGAAATCCGTACTTATTTTGTCACTGCGGTTACAGCGAATCGTCGCAGGCTGTTCCAGGTAGACGCTACAGCCAATCTTATGCTCCTCATATTCCGGGCTATCGCGAAGAGGGTCGATTCGCGTTGCATGCATTCGTGATCATGCCTGACCACCTGCACGTGCTTCTGACGCCCGCTCCCGACGTGTCGCTCGAAAAGGCTCTGCAGCTGATGCCCCTGCTTCCTCCATCCCGCACGAACCATCCTGCTACGATTGAAGTGAAATTCAACGCATGTCCGAGGTGTTTCCGTTGGCTGACTTTCCTCCTGTTCCGCTTACCCTTGAAGGGTCTGCGCTGCTGCATCAGTTCTTCCGCTTTGACTGGAAGGGGTGGCGTTGCTGCGCCGACGCCGAACGTTCGAAGATGGTTGCGGACTTTACGGCAACTATGAAGAAACTTGAGCGGATGACAATCGACGAGGGGATTCGGATGGGGCTGGGTCCTCGTGATTGGCCTATTCGCTCAGGGCTGTTCTCGCAACTGGGGCACAAGGGCGACCTGATCCTTGTTCACTTTCGGGACTCCTTTGAAGCGCTGAACCAGGTGGAACTGGACCTCGCGCAGACCACGTTTTATGACTTTCTGATCCCGACGCACTCCTATGTTTCGGTCGTCGAACTGGGGTTGTATGAGTCGAGCCGCAAGACCTACGAAGCAGCATCGGCCAAGGGTTTCGACAACCACACACCGGAGTGGAATGCCGAGGTTGAGGCTTCTCTCAAACGCGGCGCGGAGGCCATGAAGCCGCGTCTCTTCCCTTCCATTCCGGAAGCGAAGTACCTCTGCTTCTATCCCATGGACCGCAAGCGCGGTGAGCAGGTGAACTGGTACATGGTGCCGTTTACCGAGCGGCAGCGCATGATGCACGAACACGGCATGATCGGTCGTCGCTACGGCGATGTGGTGAAGCAGATCATTTCCGGCTCGATTGGCATGGACGACTGGGAATGGGGCGTCGATCTCTTCGCAGATGATCCGGTCGTTTTCAAAAAGCTGATCTACGAGATGCGCTTCGATGAAGTGAGCGCGGTGTATGCGCTGTTCGGGCAGTTCTATCTTGGGATTCGGCTGCCGGTGGAAAGCTTTTCAAGCTGGCTCGAGGGCAAGCTCTGACTCACTGCTGACCTGTGGAAGCAGCATCCGCCTCTACGTCGATCTGTATCTCGACGTCTGGCCCCTTGGGATCCGGCCCGAGTTCCATGAGATTATCGCGCTTGATGCCGAAATCTCCGCGTTTCACCGCGGCAGTGGCGTGGAACGATGTGCGCGCCGGCTTGCCCGGAGGCGTATCCGGGAACAATCCCTTGAACCGAAACGTCAGTGGCACCACCTTTGTGACGCCGCGAATCGTGAGAGATCCATCCATCACCCAGTCACCATCGGGGACACGGTGAATGCCGCGCCCGTGATAGGTCATCGCTGGAAAATTCTTAACATCGAAGAAATCCGGGCCGCGCAAATCTTCATCCCGCTCCGCAACCTGTGTATTAACGCTCGCGGTGTCAATCGAAATGTCCACCGCACAATCTGCCGGGGTCTTCGCCGCCGTGATGGTTCCCGTAACTTTGTCGAACCTGCCTCGGACCAGCCCGACGATATGGTGCCATGCGCCAAAGTAGGCAAAACTATGCAGGGGATCCACCTCGTACGTCCCTGCTGCCGGAAGAGGAGGCATGCCCGATGGCGCTGCGAACGCTTCCGCTGTTCCTCCGCTGAGTACGGTCAACTCGCACAATGTCAGAATCACCGCGCACGCTCCCAAAATACGTGCCGCGCTTTTCACTCTTTTGGTTCGGATCTTCATATTGCCGCCTTTCGCTCGCCAATTGCTTGCATAACCGCAATCCGGTTCTACCCGGAACCCGGACGAAAAGTCCTGAACTTCGTCTGAAACACTCTGAATCGCTCTGAAATGATGGTGAGCCCGAGCATTTGCAGCGTTGCTACAATCGGAGGGACCTTGTTTCTGCCGTATGACAGAGACCCCCCAACGCTCCGACGGTGATCGCACGGCTCCCCCGTTGCTCCGCATCGGAGAATGGCGGGTTGACGCGGGCTCCGGGAGGATTTCGCGAAACGGCGAGAATATCCGCCTGGATGTGCGCGCGATGCGACTACTGCTGTGCCTGGCCGAACGGCCGGGGCAGGTCGTCAGCATCGACGATCTGATCAGTCACGTATGGGGCGAGGTCGCAGTGTCGCCCGACTCTGTTTATCAGGCCGTGACCTCGCTACGGCGACAGCTTGGAGATGATTCGCGTCAGCCCGCATATATTGAGACCGTACCGCGGCTGGGTTACCGGATGATTGCCGCAGTCGGCCCGTGGGAGAAATCGTTGCCGCAACCGGCCGTCACGTACTCTGCTCCAGAAGAGCCTGAGACAAATGCGACTGGTCCAAAGCCATCTTCGCGCCGCCTCGTTGGCATCGTGTGGGCAGCCGTCTCGCTGGTGGTTGCTGTCGCCCTTGGATTCGTGCTGCATGCCCGTTTTGCCAGTGACAATCGACCCGCAGCCCTTGCTTCTGCTGCGCCTCCGCAGGCCTCGGTCGGCGTGCTGCCATTTCTGGACCTGACCGCGGGTATGCACAACGAAGAGTTTGCCGATGGCATGACCGAGGAACTGATCGACAAGCTGAGCAAGGTTCAAGGTTTGAGCGTGCCCTCCGCTACTTCGTCCTTCTATTACAAGGGAAAGCAGTTGCCGGTTGCGGAGATCGCCAAGGCGCTCAGCGTGGCCTACGTGCTCGACGGAAGCGTGCGCAAGTCCAGCGGGCGTGTGCGGATCGCGGCGCGCCTGGTGCGCGCCGATAATAGCTACGTGGTCTGGACCGAAACCTACGACCGGCCATTCGACGATCTGATCATGGTGCAGGACGACATTGCGGGCGAAGTCGCGAAAGCGTTGAAGTCGTCCATCGTAGCAACGCCACAACCGGCAAAGTCTCAATAAGGAGTAATTCCTAATGCCCTCTATAAAATCGCCACGCAAGAAAACTCCACTCAAGAAAGCCCGGACAGACGTTTCACCCGCCAAAAAAAGCGGAACGAAATCGCCGGCACGGGGTGATCTCTCTCCCGAGCGCATTGCCGCGATTTTGAAAGCCCTCGACGAAGCTTATCCCGATGCGGTGTGCGCGCTCACGCATCGCTCGCCCTGGGAACTGCTCGTGGCTACCATCCTCTCCGCACAATGTACCGACGTCCGCGTCAACATGGTTACGCCGGAGTTGTTCAGGCGCTTCCCTACTCCGGCGGTGATGGCCAAGGCGGAGTTGCCGGAGCTGATCGAAATCATTCGGACGACCGGATTCTTCAACAACAAAGCCAAGTCCATCAAGGGCGCTGCGAAGAAGATCACCGAAGAGTTTGGCGGCAAGGTTCCCGAGACGCTGGCGGAGTTGATTACTGTTCCCGGCGCGGCGCGCAAGACAGCCAACGTGGTGCTGGGTGTGAGCTACGGCAAGGCCGAGGGCGTGGTCGTCGATACGCACGTCTTCCGCATCGCGCATCGTCTCGACCTCACCAAATCGGACACAGCGGAAAAGGTCGAGCAGGACTTGATGAAGGAGATTCCGAAGGATCACTGGATTCGCTTTTCGCACCAGGTGATTCATCACGGGCGGCAGGTGTGTATCGCGCGCAATCCCAAGTGCGACAAGTGCAACCTTGAGCAGCTTTGCCACTCCAAGGACAAGACCTGGTCGTCTTGATTCGTGCGCTCTTATCCGCGCGGATGGATGAAATAAATAAGTCCCAGAAAATCGTCCGACAGCAGAAAGCTGTCTTTGCCCATGCGCAGAATTCCGCAAGGTCGTCCATGCACCACCGGCTTGCCATGCTCGACGGTCAGAAACCCGGTAATAAAATCGCGGGGCTTGCGGTCAGACGGCGTGAACTGCACGACGCGATAGCCTGACCCAATCTCCGGATGGCTGGCTCCGTGCAGAGCAACCAGAAAGCTATCGCGTAACGCACCGTCATCCTGAGAGAAATACGCAAACCCAAGCGGCGAACTATGCGCAGCAAATGTCGTGTACGCAGCTGGTACCTGTTCGCACGACAGCAGCGGCCTGGGCGCTTGCCCCAAATTGGCGTTGGGATCAGCTTCGCGTTTATGACCTCCGCCGGCACTCAAATTTGTTCCTGACTCCGCAACCCCGTTCTGTTTGCCGTAGACGGATTGCCCTGGTGCGCCAGCCCCCGGCACCGCCGCAGTCAGGGCGTGTGCGCGTGCGTCACTAAGGGTGGGGGTGGGAAGCGCAGTTCTGTCGAGCACGGGCTTACCGCTTGCGAAGTAACAGGCGGGCCAGCCATAGTTCGGCGTCGTATTCGCCGAAATGCCGAGTTCGAAAAACGTGTCTTCCGGCAACTTGTCGCCCAGGTGGTCGTCACCCATGTTGGTCGCGAATACCGCGCCGCTATCACCTGGGATGACCTGGTGTAGATCGACCGCATTGCGCAGTCCCTGCGCTTCAATCTTCTGATGCTTCCCATCCGGGTCCATGCTGACGACTGAAGCCCGCAGTACCTCGTCTTCCTGGCAGTAATTGCAAGATGATCCAATGGACACGAAGGCCCGCGTGTCGCTGCCCACTTTTGCAATGGCCACCGTTCGCGTGAGATGCCAACCGCCATATTTGTAGCTGAGCCCGTAGTCTGGAAATTTGATCAACGTCTCAGGCGGCGAAGAAGGCGCATTATCGCCCGGGTTGTACTTGTAGCGCACCAGCCTGTCAGTAAGCGGAAGATACAGCCAGTGCTGTCCGTTTGCGGGGTCGGTCCAGAACGCGATGTTGTTGGGGTTGCGGAGATGATCGAGATAGTGCGTGATTTTCGCGAAGGTGTGCGTCTTCTCATTCCAACCCTCAAGGATGAAGACAGAACCGCGACGGTTGTCGGAGAGATCGTGCATCCCGGTCACGAAAATACGGCCGTCGGGAGCCTTGGCGAAAAAGCGAACGCGCTTGAGTCCGGTTGCCGCAATGTTGATGTCGAGCGTGGGAGGCAACGCAAGCGTGATGGACTTGCCCCGCGCGTAGACAATCGTATGTTGTTGTTGCGCGTTGCAGATCAGGATGGCTGCGGCAGCGTAGACGGTGGCAGCACATGAGCGAAAGAACGCCGGACGCATGAATGAAGTTTAAATCTCCGGCGCGCGCCTGCTTAGCCCTCGGTAAGCGCGTTTACCGTTGCCGCGATGAGACCCTGGATGTCGTGGGGCCTGGCTTCCGCTGCCGGCTCCCATCCCAGTTCGCGTAGAGTGCTGCTGGTGACGGGACCGATCGAAATGGCTTTGACACCCGGAAACGGAAACGTGACCTGGGCTGCCCGGGCAACTTCGGCGAGATGTATCGCGCTGGAGGAACTGGTGAATGTCGCTGCGTCGATTTGTGAACCGAGAGCGGCGCACAAATGGTCTGGCGCCGCCGCGGGGATCGAATTCTGATAGGCATCCACCACGTTGACGATAGCTCCGGCCTTGCGCAGGGCGTCTGGAATGATGTCACGGGCGACGGCGGCACGAGCGAGCAGCACATGCTTGCCTTGTACCCGACTGCCCAGCTCTGCAACCATGCTTTCCGCAACATAGCTTTCCGGCGTAAGCGTAACGTGAAGGCCAGCGTGATGCGCGGCCTCTGCCGTCGCCTGGCCGATCGCCGCAATGTGCGGTCCGTGGTCGCGAAGCGCGATTTTGAGCGTTGCAGCACGTTCGGCGATGACCCGCACGGTGTTGGCACTCGTCAGGATGAGCCAGTCGTAACTGAAGAGACTACGGAGCGCCATGTCGAGCGGTGCATAGTTTGAGGGTGGCTGGATTTCCAGGACGGGAACTTCAACGGGCTCAGCCCCGGCGGCGCGCAGTGCCTCGCTCAGCTTGCCTGCCTGGTGCGCGGCGCGAGTCACGAGGATCCGGCGTCCGGCGAGGGAGAGCGCGGTCACGCGGGGACCAACGGGTTCGAATCCGGTGTTCAATCTGCTCTCCGGCGAATGCCCATCTCAAAAGGCCTGCTACCGCCAAAAGCTCAAGCCCTGTGAAGGAACAATATTACGCGGAGGCGCCGGTCGGAGGCTGTGCGGTGGCCTCAAGAAGCGGCCCTGCACCGGCTTCGAGAAGCATTTCAGCGGCGAGTTGGCCTAGGGCGACGGGCCCGATCTCAGAGCGGCGCGACTCGTGATGGATGCGAACCGCCTTGCCTGTTGCGGGGTCCGCAACCACAGCAAAGATCTCCTGCCACTCTCCGGCTTCGTCCTGCGGAGCAACACGGCAATGGATGCCGATGGGGACCTGGCAGCCGCCGCCGAGCGCGGCGAGGGCGGCGCGTTCGGCCGTGACAGCGAAGCGGGTGGCTGGATCGTCAAGAAAGGCAATCGCGCCCATGATCCTGCTATCGTCCCTGCGCGTCTCGATGCCCAGCGAACCTTGCCCCGCGGCAGGACAGAAATGTTTCGGATCAAGGCGTTCGCGCAGCCACTCGGTCTTCTCAAGACGGTCGAGACCAGCCGCAGCCAGCAGGATAGCGTCAACCTGGCCCTCGGCGAGTTTGCGCAAGCGCGTGTCCACATTGCCGCGAAACTCAATGGCCCTGATGTCGGGCCGGATAGCGAGCAATTGCGCCCGCCGGCGCTGGCTGCTTGTGCCCACCACCGCGCCCTGGGGCAGCTTGTGAAGGCTGTGATATTTGACCGAGACCAGGACATCGCGCGGATCGACACGCGGCGGCGTCGCAGCCAGCGTGAACAGCTCGGGCAGTTCTGTCGGAAGGTCCTTGAGCGAATGCACCGCCAGATCGACGCGGCCTTCCGCAAGTGCCTCCTCGATTTCCTTGGTGAACATACCCTTGGAGCCGACCTGAGCGAACGTCACTTCCTGCAGGCGGTCGCCGGTCGTCTTGATGATCTCGATTTCCACCGAGTGGCCGCGCGCGCGTAAAAGCGCAGCGATGTGGTTCGACTGCCAGAGCGCGAGTTGCGAGCCGCGACTGCCGATGCGTAGATTCATTTGCCTCCCACGGTGCTGGGCTCGCTTTGGCTCCGTCGCTCCGCGCTTTTGCTCTCTTCATCGGTGTAGGCAGAAGGAGAAGCTTCCGATTGAGCTTCAACTGACTTCGGAGCTGCGTCGGCTACCGAAGGCAGCGACCACGCTTCGCAGAGAGCATCCACGCGGGTTGAGTCATTTTCGCGCGCTGCCTGCTTGAGCGCCTGCATCGGCGGATGCAGGAACTTGTTGACGAGTCCGCGGGTGAGCGCTTCGACGGCGGCAAGTTGCTCGGCACTGAGCACGCCCAGCTTGGCGTGTATGCGCTTCAATTCGCTCTGGCGGATCTCCTCAGCCTGGTGCTGCAGTGAGACGATGGCCGGAGCGACGTTGACCGTGCGGCGGCGCTGGTGGAATCGCTCGACTTCGGCGTTGATCAGTGCTTCGGCGTCGCCGGCCTGCGTCTGACGCTCCGCAATGTGCGAGGCAGCCACAGCCTGCAGATCGTCGATGTCGTAGACAAAGATGCCTTCCACCTTGTTCATCGCCGGATCGACGTCGCGAGGAACGGCGATGTCGATGAAGAACATGGGCCGGTTACGGCGACGATGCATGAACTGCTGGCCGTGCTCTTTCCGGAAAATCGGATGCGGCGCGCCAGTGGAGCTGATCACAATGTCGGCTTCGGTAGCCGTTTCGTAGAGCTGTTCGAAGGGGATAACGCGGCCGTTGAATGGCTCGGCTAGCTGGCGGGCGCGTTCGAGAGTCCGGTTGGTGACGAGAATTGCTCCTGCGCCTTGTTGAACCAGGTGGCGGGCTGCGAGTTCACTCATCTTGCCCGCGCCGACGAGAAACACGGTGCGCCCCTGCAAAGATCCGAAAATCTTGCGGGCGAGTTCTACCGCGACCGACGCGATGGAAACCGAGTTCGATCCAATGGCGGTTTCGGTGCGGACGCGCTTGGCAGCAGCGAAGGCCGATTGCAGCAGATGTTCGAGCTGGCCTGAGATGGTGCCGGCGGCGCGCGCAGTGGCGAATGCTTCCTTCACCTGGCCAAGGATCTGCGGCTCACCGACAACCATGGAGTCAAGACTGGCCGCGACCCGGAAGAGATGGCGGACAGCCTGCTGATCGCGATGCTGATAGATGTGCGGCGCGAGCAGCGCATGATCTAGGCCAAAGTGATTGTGCAGAAATGCGGTGAGGTCGGTCTCCGGCGATTCCACCGCAGCCAGAATCTCTACGCGGTTGCAGGTGGAAACAATCATGCACTCGCTTACGCCGGGCTGGGCCGCCAGGGCGCGGGTAGCGTCCGGCAGTTCCTCGCGGGAGATGGCGATGCGTTCGCGCAAGTCGATCGGCGCGGTCTTGTGGTTGATGCCGATGAGAACAATCTGGCTCATGGGGCACCGAACCTGTGCACGTGGCTGACGGTATTGGCTGCCCACACACAGAGCATCACGATTAATACCGCACCGGAAAGATAAGCAGCCTTGCGCCCGCGCAGGCCGGCAGACTGGCGCAGAAAGATCAGCAGGACATACAGCCCCCACATGGCGTAGGAGGCGATGACCTTGGGATCGATAAAGTAGGCCGCGCCGAGTGAGGTCTCCTGCACCAGAACGGCGCCCAGAATGAGACCGACAGTCATGCACGGAAACCCGAACAGCAGCATGGCGTGAGCGATGCGCTCCAGGGTGTCGAGCGGCGGCAGCCAGTCCAGCGGAATCCACCAGGAGTCCTGATCAGATTTGTGTTTCGCTTTCAGGCGGCGTTCCTGCACCAGGTAGAGCAGCGACGCCAGCAGGCTGAATCCCAGTGCGGCATAAGCAGCCAGAAGTGCCGTGATGTGCGCGATCAGCCAGCTTGTCCGAACACCCTGGCTCGGAAAGGCATAGCCCTGGATGCCCAGCGCGGGAACAAAGACCAGAAAGAAAGTGATGGGCAAGGCGAAGACGCCGAGCGAGATTGCATCGTAAAGCCACCATGCCAGAAAGAACAGCCCGGCAACAGCAAACCCAAGCAACGATTCGCCTTCGCGAGCGCCGACTGGAACC
This sequence comes from uncultured Acidobacteriaceae bacterium, assembly GCA_963838295.1. Classification (GTDB taxonomy): domain Bacteria; phylum Acidobacteriota; class Terriglobia; order Terriglobales; family Acidobacteriaceae; genus Telmatobacter. The sequence continues at coordinate 541,947 of CAWIQS010000010.1, read as the reverse complement.
CAGCGATGGGCCTGAACGAGCATTTCGACAACTGAGACGAAATGGAAGAAGAAGGCCATGCCGCCGAGGTGCACGCACCACCGTCGCGCACGCTCTGAGGAATTGAGCACGGCGGGGAAAATCGTGACACTTGCAACCGCGTATAAGATCGTCGCGACTCGGAGCCAGAGGAGATGCATGCCGAACTCAAATCTAAAGCCTTAGCTCTCAGTATACTGTGATCCAAATCACCGTAACGGATCGGGCGAACCAGACGGCTGTGATCTGTTCCCAAAGGACTGAAAGTGATCAGAACAGCAATGCGCGTAATTGGCCTCAGCGCGGCGGTTTGCCTGTTTGCCTTTATGACTGAAGCGGTTGCGGGACAGGCAGCCAAATTCCCAAAAAAGACCGGGGTGCAGACGCCGGGTGTGCAGCACCCCATGGGCAGGCTCCCAAAATCCGCCACGATTGTCATGAAAGGGGAACCTGACTGGCTGACAGCGACATCGGATGCGGTTTGGGTGACCAGCGAGAAGACCGACAGCGTGGTTCGGCTCGATCCGAAAACAAACCAGCCCGGAATCTCAGTCACGGTGCACAAGCCCTGTTCCGGGCTGGCTGTGGGATTTGGCAGCCTGTGGATTCCGAGCTGCGGCGACAAGAGCGTCGTGCGCGTCAATGCGGAAACCGGGGCCGCGCAGGCGACCATTTCAGCCGGACCAGCCGATTCAGAAGGCGGCATTACCACGGGAGCCGGAAGCATTTGGATTGTGACCTCGGCCAAAGGCGAATTGGCCCGGATCGACGCCGCAACCAATAAGGTCATTGCGAGAATCAATATCCCGGCCGGGTCGTTCAATCCCCTGTTTGCGGCAGGCGGTGTGTGGGTCAGTTCGAACACCGGCAATGCATTGGTACGCGTCGATCCCGCGACGAATAGAGTCATCAGCTCCACGCCGATTGGACCGAAGCCGCGCTTTCTCGCCTATGGCGCGGGGTCGATCTGGGTACTGAACCAGGGCGATGGAACTGTTTCCAGAATCGATACGAAGACAGGCAAGCTGCTCGCGACCATTACGGCGGGGATTCCGGGACATGGCGGCGAAATCACCTTTGGTGGCGGATCGGCGTGGGCCACGGAAACTGAGTTTCCTTTGACGCGGATCGACGCGAAGACAAATAAGGTTGTCGCGCAGTGGCATGGCGATGGCGGCGACAGTGTCCGCTATGCGTTCGGGACGGTCTGGCTAACCGATCTGAAGGGTGGAAAGATCTGGAGGATTCCCGCTTCTGTACCTTGAAGCCGGCACCTGTCCTGCCTCAGGTTTTGGGCAGGTTCTGCACAGGGCGGGCGGAGTCACATCACGATAATCTGTAGGCAATCGTGCAACCCGCTGATCTCCAATCCGCGGCGGCGCCGCCGTCTCCCCCTGCCCCGGAAGAAGTGGATTTGGCGCCTGCTGATGCATCCCCGACGAAGGCCGCCGCGAAGTCGCTGGAGCCAACTCCCTTCATGCGTCAGTGGTCGGCCGCCAAGCGGGAGAATCCTGATGCCCTGCTGTTCTTCCGCATGGGCGATTTTTACGAACTGTTCTACGACGATGCGATCACAGCCAGCCGCGAACTCCAACTGACTCTGACCGCGCGCGACCGCGAACGGCAATTGCCGATGTGCGGGGTTCCCCATCACTCGGTCGAAGGCTACCTGAGGCGGCTCTTAAGCAAGGGCTATCGCATCGCCATCTGTGACCAGATGGAGGATCCGAAACTCACCAAGAAGATTGTGAAGCGCGAAGTCACGCGAGTGCTGTCGCCGGGAACGGCACTCGATGCGGCGCTGGGGCAGGAGCGGAACAATTTTCTGGCAGCCTATTTCGAGAGCGGCCCTGAAAAGCAGACAGTGTGCGCGGTAGCCCTGCTCGATGTCTCGACAGGGGAATTTCGTACCGCGGAGTTCCAGGGTCCGAAGGCGCGGCAACAGGCGATGGAGGAATTGTCGCTCGCGGCGCCGAGCGAGGTGCTGTTGCCCTCGAGTGCGGAAATGCCGGGCGCTTTCGAAAACCTGGTTGCGCGCACGCGTGTCGAAGACTGGGTATGGACGCGAGACTTTGCGGTGCCGCTGGTGGAGCGCCAGCTGCAGGTGCGATCGTTGGAGGGTTTCGGACTCGTCGGGCACGAGGCTGCGGCAATTGCGGCAGGCGTTGTTCTGCATTACGTGCGCACCACGCAGAAAAACGAGGCGCTGCACATCGATTCGCTGAAGTTTCAGGAGCACTCGACGGCGCTGGAACTCGACCAGGTGACGGTGCGGAATCTGGAACTGGTGGAACCGCTGTTCGCGGGACAGGACGAGCGAGTCACGCTTTTCCGCACGCTCGACGCCTGCGTGACGCCGATGGGAAAGCGGCTGCTGCGGGCAACGATTCTGCGGCCGCTGATCGACGCCGAGGTTTTGAACGCTCGCTATGAGGCCGTCACTGAAGCGCACGGCGATCTGCTCAAGCGCGAAGAAGTGCGGAGGGCCTTTGATGGCATTCTCGACCTCGAGCGTCTGCTGGCGCGGCTGAGCCTGGATTCGGCCGGTCCACGCGACGTGCGTGCCCTGGCCGCGAGCCTCGCGCATCTCCCGGGGTTGAAGGCGGCCATCGAGGCCATGCAGGCTCCGTGCTGGCGAAAACTCGTCGCCCGCCTCGACACACTTGAGGATGTGACGGCGCGTATTGCTTCGACGCTTGTGGCCGAGCCTCCGCTGACCATGGCCGATGGTGGCGCGATTGCCGCCGGCGTGGATGCGGAGTTGGACGACCTACGCGCAATCTCGTCGACGGGCCGCCAGTCGATCGCCGCGATCGAAGAACGGGAGCGGGTGCGCACGGGCATCGGATCGCTGAAGGTCCGCTACAACTCCGTCTTCGGCTATTACATCGAGATCACCAAATCGAACCTCGCCATGGCCCCTGCGGACTACGAACGCAAGCAGACGCTGGTGAATGCGGAACGCTTTACGACGCCGGAGCTGAAAGAGTACGAGGTCAAGATTCTGACCGCGCACGACCGCTGCATCGAGATCGAGAAGCGGATTCTTGCGGAACTTCGAACCAGCGTGTTGCACGCAGCGAGCAGAATCCGGCAAGCATCGACTGCCGTGGCCGAGGCCGACCTGCTGACCAACTTTGCCCACCTCGCCGCACTGCGCCGTTATGTGCGCCCCGTGCTGGCCGAAGAGCCGGTGCTCGAGGCCGTAGCCGCACGCCATCCGGTGATCGAGCAATGGATGGAGGACACGCGCGAGGGACGTTTCATTGCCAACGATCTTTATCTCAACGCCAACGAGAGTGGACCAAGCCTGCTGCTGATTACCGGGCCGAACATGGGCGGCAAGAGTACTTATCTCCGCCAGGCGGCAATGCTGGTGCTGATGGCGCAGATTGGAAGCTTCGTTCCGGCGCAGAGTCTGCGGCTGGGGCTGGTGGACCGCATCTACACGCGCATCGGCGCCAGCGACAACGTTGCGCGGGGCCGCTCCACCTTCATGGTGGAGATGACGGAAACGGCAACCATTCTGAACACAGCAACCAAGCGCTCGCTGATTCTGCTCGATGAGATGGGACGCGGGACGGCGACGTTTGATGGTCTGTCGCTGGCATGGGCCACGGTCGAGTATCTTCACGCCGAAACGGGCGCTCGCACGCTCTTCGCCACCCACTATCACGAACTGACTATGCTGGCAGAAAAGCTGCCCCGCGTGCGCAATCTTCGTGTCGGCGTCAAGGAAGGCCCCAGCGGCATCGTCTTTCTGCATACGATCGAGCCCGGAGCCGCGAGCAAAAGCTACGGCATCGAAGTGGCGAAGCTGGCGGGGCTGCCTGCAGTCGTAATCGATCGCGCGAAACATGTGTTGCGTCAGCATGAGAAACAGGAGCGTCAGAGCGTGCAGGTCGAGACCGCGCCTGAGCCGATGCAGTTGACCATCTTCACTCCCCTGTCGCAGCGCATCGTCGATCGCATCGAGGCCGTGGATGTGAATGCATTGACACCGCTGCAGGCGCTGAACCTTCTGGAGGAGCTTCAACAGGAGCTCAAGGAAAAATCATGACGATGACGGTACGGCAGGCGGCGGGAAGCCTGCTGGTGGTGGGACTGGGCGGGACAGAACTGACGGGCCTGGAACGTGCATGGCTCGGGCTCGTGCGTCCGGGCGGCGTCATTCTGTTCCGGCGCAACATCAAGGATGCACAGCAGACGCGCGCGCTTCTTGAGGAAGCCACCGGGTTCTGCTGCCCCAGGGCCGTGCGCTGCGTGGATGTGGAAGGCGGCACGGTGAATCGTTTGCGCGATGCGCTGGCGCCGATTGCGTCGGCGCAGGCCGTGGCCGCGGCGATGCGCTTTCCCACCCTTTCGCAGAAAGCGCGAAAGGATGGGGCACCCGAACTGTCGGCATCCAGGTCGTCCTCGCTGGCGCGGAAGCACGGCGAACTGATCGCGCGCGCGGTGAAGGCCTTCGGCTTCAACACCACGCTGGCGCCGGTTGTCGATCTGGCATTGCCTGAAGCGGCCGAGGTTCTGGGATCGCGCACGGCCGGTGCGAATGCCGTGGAGGTGATCGCATACGCGCGCGAGTTTCTAGCCGGGGTTGCGGCCCACGGCATGGTGGGATGCGGCAAGCATTTTCCAGGACTCGGCGGAGCAGCGGGCGATACGCACTTTGTAACCCCGGAGATAGAGCGCACATGGCCGCAGATGTGGGATGAGGATGTCGTTCCTTATCGCGAATTGCACCGCGCGATGCCGATGATCATGATGAATCACGCGGCCTATCCGCACACACCCGGCAAAAACGAGCCTGCCAGCGCTTCGCGATTCTGGATCACGCAAACCCTGCGCAAACAGATCGGCTACAAAGGCATCATTCTTTCCGACGATCTGGAGATGGGCGGCATCCTGAAGTTTTTGCCCGTCGAAGAAGCAGCGGTTGCAGCCATCCGCGCCGGATCGGACCTGCTGGAGATCTGTCACAGCCCGGAACTGATTCTGCGTAGCTACGAGGCGCTGATTTCGGAAAGCGAGCGCTCGGCGGCCTTTCGCAAAGTGCTGATGACCACAGCCCGCGATGCCGCACGCAAACGGGCGCGGCTCTACGCACATACTGGATCGCTGCCGCTGAACGCAAACAGACTCGAAGCGTTGCGCAAAAACATTCTCGACTTCAACCAGAGCGTGGCCGCGATAACGAATGCCGCCGCTGAAGCGGCACCCCGAGCGGCCTCTCCCGCGGAGGCGTCGTGAAAACGAAGCCGATGATCGTGGCGGGAGTGATGAGCGGAACGTCGGCTGACGGAATCGATGTCGCGCTAGTCGAGATCGCTCCTGCGAAGGGACGGCCCAGGCTCACGTTGCTGGCGCATGCAGGATTTCGCTATCCCGCTACATTGCGTCAAGCGGTGCTTGCGGCAATGAATGCAAAGTCAACTACGACGGCGGAACTGGCGCGGCTGAACTGGCGACTTGGCATGGCCTATGCCGATGCGGTGAAAGCGACAGTCAAGCGGCACAACGTCAAGATTGATCTGATCGGCTGTCACGGGCAGACGCTTTATCACCAGGCGCGTGCTGTCTCTTATACCGGCAAAAGCTTTGCATGCACATGGCAGGCGGGCGAGGCGGCTGTGATTGCCACGGAACTCGGCGTTCCCATTGTCTCCAATTTCCGCACAGCCGATATGGCCAACGGGGGACAGGGCGCGCCGCTTGTTCCGCTCCTTGACTATGTGATGTTTTCCGACGCCAAGCGCGGGCGAATCTTGCAGAACATTGGAGGCATCGCGAATCTGACCGCCCTTCCCGCCGGCGCATACGGCGACAAGGTATTTGCCTTCGACAGCGGCCCTGGCAACATGGTGATCGATGCGCTGGCGCAGAAGCTCCTTGGCAAGCCTTACGACCGCAATGGTGCGAATGCCGCAAAGGGCCAGGTTCTTGACCCGGTGCTGACAGAGATGTTGCGCGATCCCTATTTCAAGTTGAAGCCGCCGCGCACAACCGGGCGCGAGCAGTTTGGCCGGGAGTACGCTGTGAAGTTTCTCGCAGCCTGTCGCCGCCACAGCAGGAAACCCGAAGATGCTCTTGCAACCGCAACCGCGCTCACCGCAGAGACAATTGCACGAAGTTTCGAGAGCTTCGTGTTGCCCGCGATGAAAGGCAAGCCGATTGACTATATCGTTTCTGGCGGAGGCGCGCGCAATGCAACGCTGATGAAGATGCTCGCCGCACGGCTCGAGCCAATCGGTTGCATGCTGACCACGATCGAAAAGTTTGGAATGCCGGCTGAAGCCAAAGAGGCCGCCGCATTTGCGCTGCTGGCGTGGATGACCTGGCACTACCTTCCAGGCAATGTTCCCTCCGCGACCGGTGCGAGACGGCCCGTAATTCTGGGACAGGTCAGCTATGCCTAAGCAGTCTTAGTTCGCCGCGCTGGCTCTGCTCGTCGGCGGCCGTTCGCAGCGATGTTCACAATTCTCGAGACCGCTGAACCGAAGCCCTGATATCGCTCGCACCGCGCAGACGTCCTTCCTCGTCCAGTCGCATTGCAACACCGTTTAATGACGGCTTCGAGCTTAAGTTTTGCTTAAGATTTCGTCCCAATTAAGTGCCTTCCTTGGTAATACATAGCGCTCGGCCGCTCGATCGCAAAAATGGGTTCACAGTTTGGCACCAATTCTCAACCTTTTGCGTGGCTGGCTCGTCTACCGAAACAGATAACGATTACAGCGCAACCGCTCGACGAGATGCGCGGAGAGATAGATGAAGAGTAGAAACTGGAATCGATTTGCAGACGGGATGGCATACTTGCTTCTCCTGATCGCCGTTGCAGCAGCGTGCAACAAGCTCAATGCGCAGGCCCCGGCGAGGTTCGTGGGCACAATCACGGCCACCAGCGGCAACTCCATCACCGTGAAAACAGACGCCGGCGATTCAAAGCAGGTGGCAGTCCCCGCAACCGCGGTAATCAAGCGCCTCGAGCCGGGACAGAAGGACCTGACCGCGGCGGCGACCATCCAGTTGACTGACCTTGCTACGGGCGATCGCGTATTGGTGAAACTCGATCCGAGCAGCGCGACGCCGCAGGCGCTTCAGATCGTAGCGATGAAGAAGACAGATATCGCGCAGAAGCAGCAGCAGGAGCAGGAAGAATGGCAGCGCAATGGAATAGGCGGCCTGGTGAAGAGCGTTGATACCGCCGCGGGCGTCGTTACATTGACGACCGGCGCGGGACCAACCGCCAAGACCGTTACCGTTCACATCGGCAAAGACGCCGTTCTCAAGCGCTACGCATCGACTTCGGTTCGCTTCGCCGATGCACAACCCGCTCCTTTGGACGCGATTCATGCGGGTGACCAATTTCAGGTGCTTGGTCAGAAGAACGCAGACGGAACGGAGATCACGGCCGCGCAGGTGGTTTCGGGCAGCTTCAAAAATGTTTCAGGTTTAGTGACGGCGGTCGACACAGGTGCTTCAACTTTGACGGTGAAGGACCTGGCGACGAAGAAAAGCGTTACTGTGCACATCACGCCGGATGCGGACATGCGCCGTCTGCCGGACATGATGGCGAAGATGATTGCCGCCCGTTTAAAGGGCGGGGCTCCGGCGGCTGGCGGCGCCAGCGTTTCGGCCCGGCAGCAGGGTGGCGCGGCGCAAGGTGGAAATGGACAGAATGGTGGAATGGGAGCAGGACAGGGCCGCCGTACTGGTGGCGGATTGTCACAGGCTCTTGATCGCGCACCGGCCGTGCAACTTGGCGATTTGAAGAAGGGTGACGCGGTGATGCTGGTATCTACAGAGGGCACCGACAATGTCACCGCGATCAAGCTGCTGGCCGGCGTAGAGCCGCTGCTTGAGAGCCCTGACGCTTCCCGCAACTTGCTCGCCAACTGGAGCATGGGTTCGGGCGGCGGCGAAGAAGCCGGTTCACAATAGACGATTTGCAATCAGCAGGAATTGAGTGAGGAATACGTGTATTCAAGACATCATTGTTTTTTTAATGTCCTTCATTTTTTAGTTGCGTTGGCATTTGGGTTGGCAAGTCTGGCTGCTCACGCGCAGTCAGCTCCCGCCGCAACGGCGAGCATTCACGGCCATATCGCCGACCAGACCGGCGCGCTGATCCCCGGCGCCAAAGTGACCGTCACGACTACCAGTGGCAAGACCGTTGGCACCGCTACGGCGGACGCAAGCGGAGCCTACCAGATCACGGGTCTCGCGGCCGGCAGTTACATCGTGAATGCGGATTATTCCGGATTCGCGGCGTTCACGTCGCAGCCCATCCCGGTGGCGGCAGGTCAAGTCAAACGCGTCGATATCGCCATGGCGATTGAAGTCGAACAGCAAAGCGTTGTTGTTACCGACGAGTCCGCACAGGTAAACGTTGAGGCGGCGGGAAATGCGAATTCCATTGTGCTGAAGGACAAAGACCTCGATGCACTCTCCGACGATCCGGATGAACTCTCGAACGAGTTGACCGCGCTTGCCGGGCCGTCGGCGGGGCCCAATGGCGGACAAATCTATATCGATGGTTTCAGCGGTGGGCAGTTGCCGCCGAAGTCCGCGATCCGTGAGATTCGCATCAACCAGAATCCATTTTCAGCAGAGTATGACCGGCTTGGTTACGGCCGTATCGAGATTTTGACGAAGCCGGGAACGGACAAGCTGCACGGACAGGTTTTCGTTCAGGGAAACGACAAGCCGTTCAATACGGGCAATCCCTTCACGAGCACGATTCCGGAATATTACAGCTACCAGTTCAACGCCACGTTGAATGGCTCTCTCTCGAAAAAGGCATCGTTCTTTGTGAGTGCGGAGCAGCGCAACACTGAAAATGTGAACGCGTGGAGGATCTTCAACGCAGTGCTCGATCAGGGAGCAGGGTTTGTCGATATTTCGAACTATGGCGTCAACCTGCTGAACCGGCGCATCCGAGACAACGCCTCGGCAAGATTTGATTTGCAACTTGGCGCCCGGAACACCCTCACGGCGCGTTATGGGTTCTGGTCCGAGTCAGAGCATGGTGATTTGAATAACCTCTCATTGCCCTCTGCATCCACGCACGAATCGAATACGGATCACACGGTGCAGTTGAGCGATTCATTCATCCTCAGCGATCACGCGGTCAACGAGACGCGCTTCCAGTTTGAGCGGCAGAACGAGAATCACTATCCTGATTCGACGGACCGCACGATTCTAGTGCAGGGAGATTTTACCGGCGGCGGCTATACCGGACAGGTGAGCCGCGATCACACCACGCGACTGGAGTTCTGGAACATCACCACCATCAGCCACGGTGCGCAAGCGATCAAATTTGGCACGCGCATGCGCGATACGCGGGACGCGAATCTGACCAATGCAAATTTCAATGGTTCATTCACCTTTGGGAACTACCAGCAATACCAGGCGATGGCGAACGGGCTGCTGAACGGAGACTCGTTCGATCAACTGGTCAACATGGGCGATGGGCCGATCTCCGCCGCCTATACAGCGGGCAACCAATCGACGGTCGCCAACATGTTCGATGTGGCGCTGTTTGCGCAGGACGACTGGAAAGTAAATCCGCGACTGTCGCTTTCAGGCGGTCTGCGCTGGGAGTCTCAAAATCACATTTCGGACCATAACGACTGGGCCCCGCGCGTCTCGATGGCCTATGCGCTCGATGGCGGGACGAAGAACAAAAAGACCAGAACCGTTCTGCGGGCTGGCTACGGATTGTTCTACGACCGCTTGCAAACCAATAGCCTGTTGACGGTGAATCGATCGAACGTTCAGGAACAGATCGTCCTGAATAATCCCACTTGTTCCAGTTCGACAGGCGCAGGGGCATCCGCGAGTTCGCTGGACCAGATTGATTTGACTTCCTGCGCCGGAACGACACAGCAAGCCACGGCGTCGGTTCCGGTGAAGTATGAGGTTGCTCCGCATTTTCATGCGCCTTACACGGGGCAGGCGGGAATCGGCCTTGAGCGACAGCTTACCGCGGGCTCAAATGTGACGTTGACCTACCTGCATTCGTTTGGTTTACACCAGATCGTCACGCGTAACGCCAACCAGGCTGTCGGCGGCACTCCGCAGAATGATTCCGGCGGGTATCTGTATGAATACTTCCCTGAGGCGGTATTCAAGCAGAATCAGTTGATCGCAAGCTTGAATGCAAAGGTGACGAAAAACCTGAGCATGACCGGTTTTTATACTCTGGGCTTTGCTAATACCGACGGAGCGGGCGGCACAGTATCGAATGCATACAACTTGAATCAGGATTACGGCCCGGCTACTTTTGTCTCGCGCAATATGCTCTTCGCAATGGGAAGCTATAGTGCACCGTGGGGAATCCGCTTCAGTCCCTTCATGGTCGCGCAGTCGGGTCGCCCATACAACGTCACCCTGGCCAGCGATCCACTGAACAATCTCTTTAATCAACGCCCGGGCATCGCAGCCGCCAGCCTCTGTGCGAGCGGGTCGCCCCAGTATGTAGCGACAAGTTTTGGATGTTTCGACACTGCCCCGACGCCAGGCGAGCAATTGTTGCCCATCAATCGCGGCACTGGCCCCGCAGCCGTTGCTGTCAATCTGCGCGTAAGTAAAGCGGTGGGTATTGGTCCCAAGCTGGAATCGTCCAATGGCGGCGCGGGACAGGGCGGTGGGCCACCAGATGGGGGCGGGGGTGGTGGCCGGCGAGGTGGACCTCCGGGAGGAGGACTGGGTCCGGGTGGTCTGGGCGGTGGAGGCGGCCGCGGTGGACCTGGAGGGATGTTTGGGCCCACAAGTACGGGCCGCAAATACAACCTCAATTTCAGTGTGCAGGCGCTTAACCTGTTCAACAACATCGACTACGGAACGCCAACGGGAACCATCGTGCCTACGCTCGTACCAGACACTGGGCTATACGGTCCCGGAAGCCAGTTTGGCCACTCGACGAGCCTCGCCGGACAGATATTCAGCACCGGGTCGGCGGCGCGCCGCGTGTTCGCCCAGGTTGTATTTTCTTTCTAGAGCGCCGGTCAAAAATGGGCTTCGTAACAGTGCACGACTCGGGGTACTCTCTGGGTCGCGTGCCGCAAATGGCCGAAAGGGGCAACGGGTTTTACAGGCTTCGGAAAAACTCGATCCGGAGGGAGGTGGGGGTTTTTAACCCCCGCATAAAACCAACAAAATTGGGCCGGCTTTAGCCGCGGAGGAACTCTCACCACCGGGATCCGAGTTTTCTGCAGCCTGTTTAACCCCTGAGAAACTTCAACAACCGCCGCGAACATTTGCGAAACAGACTCTCGTGAACCGGCGACAGAAACCCAAAGGCAGCAAACCCCGGAATCAACCGACAACGCTATCCCGCAGCGGCTCGCCTACCGGCGAGGCACCGAGCAGTCGCGAGTAGAGCATCTCCCACTCTTCTGCCTTTGCATTCATGTCAAAGTGCTGGCAAATTCGATCGCGCCCTGCTTCTCCCATAACGTTGCGCTCTTCGTGGGACATGCGCATGATGCGGAGCATCGCCTCGGCAAGCGCGCTGCCGTCATTTGACGAAACGATCATCCCGGCGTCACCGGCCATCTCGCGCACTCCGCCTACATCTGTTGCCACCACGGGCTTCTCCATCGCCATTGCCTCACCCACAACGAGCGGCATGCCTTCCCATGCAGAGCTCAGCACAAACGCATCAGCGCCATCGAATACAGCAGGCATGTCATCCCGCAACCCCAGCCAATCAACGTGGTCCGCAAGCCCTACTTCAATGACGAGCTTGCGAGCACGCTCTTCTTTCCGATTGCTGCCTTCGCCGGCTATCCAGAGACGCGACTGAGGAATTGCCGCGTGCACTCGTGCAAATGCTCGCAACAGGTTCGGATAGTCTTTCGCGGCAGTGATGCGGCCGGCGGCGAGCCAGATGAAATTGCTACCGGCTTTCCGCTCCCATCGCATTGCATCTTTGCGCTCCGCATCCTTCGCGAAAAGTGCGGTATCAATGCCGTTCGTGAGAACAGAGCATTTGCGCCGCGCAACGGCACCCGTTTCTATGCAGCGCATTGCAACGGCGTGACTAACCGCCGTGGTGTGGATCGATTGCCTGTCAGTAATCCTGTAAGCGAGAGTGCGATGCCAGCCGCCTTCATAGACGTTGTGAATCGTCGAGAGAGTCCTTGGCGATGCACCCGAAGCACGAAGCAGGCGCCCCGCCATGTTGGCAGGAAACGTGTGGCTATGCACGAGGTCAGGCCGAAACTCTACCAAGGCCCGCCTGCCGCGCACAAGGCCGCTCACGACACCCGTAAAGCTTTTACTCATGTCGAGGTAAACCACGCGAATATTGGTCGGCCACACATGCTCTGCGCGGCGGTGCAGCACGATCAGCAGAACCTCATGTCCTCGCGCTGCCATGCGTTCAGCAAGTGCGACGGCCTGCCGTTCGGCGCCCCCGAAACCGAGCGAAGTAAGCATGTAGGCAATGCGCATGATCTCCTGCGTCCATTCAGGGATGAGTCAGGAGATGATAGCGCGGCGCGTCTAAGCAACCGTGTGCGCAGGCTCACTGCGTGTGCCGGCCCATCGTTTCAGCAGCGTATCCACCGCAAACAAGCCCGGCCCCAGGATAAGGATCAGAAGCGCGGCGAACCAGTACGTGTAGGGCGAAGCGCCGTAGAAGTCGTCGGGTTTTGAAAAGATGTGGGAGAAATTCACGCGATCGTCTGGGACGCTGAGATAAGCCATCGTCATGTTGACGAGCAGAACCAGTGAGGTCAGACGCGACGCAATCCCCAGTGTGAATAAGAATCCGCCACAGAGTTCGATCAGCGCAACCGATAATGCTGTCATGTGCGGCGCCGGCAGGTTCAGAGTGGTGAAGAAGTCGGTGACTTTATCGAGATGCGTCAGTTTGCCCCAGCCATCCTGCATGAACTGATAGCCCCAATAAAGGCGGATCGCCAGCAGCAGCGGGCTTTGCAGTCGGCTCATCATCGCGGCAAAGCCGGTGTAGGTTTTCGTCGCGGTGTTCACTAAGTTGCTCATCGTTCCCTTTCAAATCTGTCAGCGGCCCCGACCGCAAGATTTTCGACTCACCCAATCGGCACTCCCTTGAAGACGGTGACCTCTGAGCCATCGGCAAGGAATGCGGAATCCGGCGCATTCTCGAGGACCTTCGCAAACTCGGGCCCATAATACTTTTCCGCATTCCCGCTGAAGCGAGCTTGTTTTGCATCGCTCACATTCCACTGCGGATGTTCAACCTGGTACTCCATCGTGCCGCCGGTTCGCTGTGCAGCGTATCCCCAGTAGTGCTCAGTGATGAACTGGCTCAGCGAACCCTCCTGCGGCAGTTCACCCTCGCCAGACGTCTCGGCAGAAATCGTACAGCGATTTGAACCCGATCCCCACGAGAACTCAACGGTCGTGCTCCCATTGCTCTTGTCGATGCGGTGCGCCATCGTCACGCAAGAGTAGCGCTCACCGTACACGAACTTCGCTATTGCCGTCACTGCAAATTTGGGCACCAGTTCCCCGATGAACACAACGCCTCTCCTCTCGGAGTGCCGCACATAAAATCGCAGATTGACTTCTTCGAATGACTGGTGGAATGGAACGGCCGTGCCCCACACGCGCGTCTTGTTGAATTCGAAACCGATGAGGCTGACATAGGTCTTGCCGTCAAACTGATCCAGTTCAGTACCTGCGGGAACATACTTTCGTAGCAGAGCCGAATCGACAGCGTAGTTCAGCATCAGCAGATTTTTCCATTCTGCAGTCAGGAACGTGCGTTGTTGGGCAATCGTCATTCCACTATTAAGAGAAGCCGCGACCGCGGTGCGTTACATGAATTTCGCGGAGCATGGATACTCAGGACGGCAGCGCGTCGATGTCGCGCGCGCAAATCCAGCCAAGTTCTGACCAGCCGGTGAACCAATCCCGCACAAGTTGTGGCCGCTTCCCACTCGGCACACGGGAACTGGTGACACCCCTCTCGATGGCTTGCGCAAGCGGCACACCTGCCTGGATGGCAGCCAGTGTCAGAAATTCATCGCGCCGAAGACGCAGATAGTAGACCGAAAAATCAACGCGGTGGGCGGCAATCCAGGTCGCCTTGCCGCGAATAGGCGGAAGTTTCGCGGCAGCCTGTTCATCGTCCTCATGGCGAACGCCGGCTTCGCTGGTCTGGCGCTTTTCGTTCCTATGAAGGTTGAGCACCAACTCGTCGACGGGAAAATCGAGTGCAACCAGCCGTAGATGCGGTTGCAGCGCGAGCCGCGAGTCGCCGTCGAGCGTCGAGATTTGTTCCAGGGTAAGCGCTTCGCGTTCGGCGTTGTCAAAGGCTTCAACGAATGCCCACTCAATCCTGGCTACGTCTTCGGCAAGGCGTGCGCGCCTTCCGGCAAAGTGCGGATTCTTTTTGAGCCACGCCGTAAGATGCGAGCCGAGGTTGCGCAGCGAGAACGAGCGGCTGGGGTGCTCCGAGAGATATGCGATCGACATAGCTTCGAAAGCGCGGCCGCCGATCACGGAACGAAGCGCTGGAAAATCTTCTGCAAGCGCGCCGAGCACGCGGTACCAGTACTGCCGGTTGTAAATCTCAAGGCGCTCGAAAGAACTGAGCCGGCTGTTCGGTGCAATGAAGGACGCGGCCACCTGGTCCATTGGGCGACCATCGGGCGATTCCCGCCGCATGTCCTCATCGGGAGTCAGCGGCATCATCACAGCACGTGCCATTTCGCGCTGCAGTTGGGCGAGACTCATGGCTTGGGAATTCATCGCGCCGTCTCCACGGGCGTTTTCCAGGACTCGGGATCAGCAGCGACTACGGTGCTTTCTGCTTTAGCAAATTCGTCAAGGTATCGGTTGGCCTTCAGCGCTTCCCCATGCACCTCGTCGAAGCTCGGGATGTGATCGTCCCATTCCAGCAGCGTCGGCGTCGGTCCGCAGCGCTCGATTGCGCGCGCATACAGTTTCCACACGGGGTCGATGACCGGATGGTCGTGCGTGTCAAGAATGTACTTCTCGTATTTCGAATGACCTGCGATGTGGATCTGCGCCACGCGATGCGCAGGTATGGCATTCACATACACCATGGGATCGAATTCGTGATTTACCGAGGAGACGTAGATGTTGTTCACATCGAGCAGAATGCCGCAGTCTGCGCGTTCGACCACTTCGTTCAGGAACTCCCACTCGGTCATCTGCGAAGCCGTGAACGCAGCGTAGGAACTGACATTCTCAACGGCTACTGGAATTTCGAGGTAGTCCTGAACCTTGCGGACGCGCTCGACTGTGCGCGCAACGGCTTCCCAGGTGTAAGGCAGCGGCAACAGGTCGTGGGTATACGTCCCGTCGACCGAGCCCCAGCAAAGATGATCGCTGAGCCACGGAGTGCCGGTGCGACGCACAAGAGTCTTGAGCCGCTTCAGGTGTTCGGGATCGGGTTCCGTCACCGAGCCGAAGTACATCGAAACGCCATGCTGCACGACCCGATAGCGCTCGAGTATCTGATCGAGCATGGCCAGCGGTCGGCCGCCATCGATCATGAAGTTTTCCGAGATGATTTCAAACCAGTCCACAACGGGCTTGCGCGCAAAGATGTGCTGATAATGCGGAATGCGCAAACCAATTCCGACGCCGTGGTTCTGGAATGCATTGAAGCGATTGCCAGCCATTTGAAGAGCGTTCTCAGTTCCAAGTTCACAGTTGCGGTCAGTGAACAGGGCTCAGTGTGGAAAGCTCAATTCCTTCGGCAAAGCCTCCGAAGTGAATCGCGCGAGACCACGGACTGATCACCGTTCACTGACCACTGATCACTGTGTTTAGACGAACTTCGGCATCTTGGAGCCGTCGGTCGCGCAGCCGCCCTTGCCCTTGCAGCTATTCTTGGCCTTGCAGCCGTTGTCGCTGGACTTGCAGCCGCCCTGCCCCTTGCAATCGTTCTTGCCTTTACAGGAGTGCTTGGGTGGCTTGTCGGCATTGGTGTAGCGCAGTCCGGCCTTGGCAGCCTTGACCGTTGGATTGTTTGCGTTCGCACTCGTGGTGGCCGCGTGAGCCGCGACGGTTCCGCCCATCAGACCGGTGAGAGCAGCGGTGAGCAGCATTGCACTGAATTGGTTCTTCATGTGTGATTGACCTCGCTGGGGGTTGGGGCGGGGAAGCCGCCGTTTTTCTGCTATGCGACGTCTGGCCCGAGGCACAGGTGCCGCACAATCTGGTGCACGCACTCTAGGAGTGCAGGCATGCGCGAAAGGTTACAAGGAAAGGGGCCATGGTGAAAATGAAAATCTTTGCCACGGTTCCTTTGTCCTATGAACGGGCTGGAGAGCGGTTTGGATTGGCCATAGGCCTGGGTTGCTTTACTCTGATAGAGCCGAGCGTCAAAGCGGTGTTGAAAATTCTCCGTTCGAGGTCAATTGATTGCAGATTCAGGAGCAGAAACGGCACTCAGAGACAGCCGATTCCGAATCGCCCGGCTTTCTCGTAAGCCTTCGGCAATTGCGAACGATCGGCTGGACAAGCGCCATGTTTGCCCTGCTGCAAAGCCTCTGCACGGCCGTGTTAACCATCAGCGGAATCCGCGTGGCGATTGGTCTCTCCGCGCTCGCCGCAGCCAGCGGAATATACGCCCCGGCAAAAGGATGGCACCAGGACGCCATTCGCATCCCGATGCTGATCGTTGCGACCGCCGGAGCCGTGGTCAATCTCGCGGTCCTCGCGTGGATTCGCCACCTCCGCAATCGCCCATCTGCGCAGTGGAGGCGACGCGAACTGACCCCGCAACAAAAACGATCAGAGCGCCTTCAGATCGGCCTCGCGATCATTACGCTGCTTCTCGTTGGTCTCGAGACCTGGACGCATCCCATGGTCCACCGCAAGGGACCACCGCCGCCCTGCAGAATCACCGGAAATTGCATTTGAAGCGAAAGAACCTCAGCCGCCGGGCGCTTCCAGTTCCCTGTCGATGCGCGCGTGCAGCCGTTCGCTGAAGCCAGCTGGCAATTCAAAGACGCGCTCGTCAGCCACAAGGATGACCACATTGCGCGTGGAATCGAGCACGGCGGAGCAAATCTCGCAGGTTTCAAGATGGCGATCGATGTCGGCGCGCAGAGACGCATCTACCTCGCCGTCGATATAGGCGGAGATGTGTTCCCAGACGTGTTTGCAGTCGATCCTCATGCGCGTCCCCCAAACCAGCCCTTTCGTTTAGGGGCATATCCTTTCAGTTGCGGTGCCAGGTGACGCTGCAGCAGGGCGCGCGCCCGGTGCAGACGGACCTTGACGGCTGCCTCGCTGATCCCCAGAACCGCTGCCGTCTGACGAATATCCATTTCTTCGATGTCCCTGAGCAGCACGATGTTACGGTAAATCTCCGGCAGCCCTTCAATGGCCTTGCGCAGGATCGCTCCCAGCTCTTTCTGCTCCAGAGCCTCAGCCGGAATCTCCCGCCAACTGGTCAGGATTGCCGGGGTGTAGTCGCCGCTCGATCCGTCAATTTCTGCGTCGAGCGAGTCTTCGCGGCGGCTGCCGATCTTGCGCAGCCTTCCCAGCCCTTCATTGCGAGCGATCGACAGCACCCATGTCCGGAATTGCGAGTCGCCGCGGAACTTGTCCAGGTTCTGGTAGACCTTGATCACCGTTTCCTGCGCCGCGTCTTCCACGTCGGTTTCATTCTTGAGAAGGGACAGCAGAAGAAAGTAGATGGAGCGTTCGCACGGCCGGATCAGCTCATGAAACAGGTGCTTTTCGCCGGCAAGAATCCGGCGGATGCACTCGGCTTCGAATTCCGGATCTGGCACGCTCATCCCTGTTCGTCACCGAGCTTCATGTCTGCAATGTCACGGCTGGCAGAGCCACTATAGCCTGTCGCGGCGGGGTCGCGCCAACTTGCTAAATCGTTTAAATGGCAAGTTGAGTTTTTGCCATTCAGCAAGATTCTTATATAAAATTTACCAACTCGTATGTACAATCGCCACGAGGACATCCCAGAGGACACCAATGGCCGGAGATATTCAACTTACGTGCAGTGATTGTGGACAAGATTTCACGTTCACCGCTGCGGATCAGTCGTTCTTTCAGGAACGTGGTTATTCGACCCCCAAGCGCTGCAAGCCTTGCCGTCAGGCAAAGAAGAGCGAACAAGGTGGGGGAGGCTCCGGGTATCGTCCGGCTCCATCCCATGGAACACCTGTCATCTGCTCCGGCTGTGGCCAACCCACAACTGTTCCATTTGAACCACGCGGCGACCGCCCGGTGTTTTGCCGGGATTGCTACCAGGCACGTAAAGGCAGCAGCAGCGGCGCCCGCTCGGGACGCTATTAGAGAGACACCGGCTCCGATGCCTCGATGAGAGCTTCGGAGCCGGCTTCCTCGGTCGCACGACAACGTAAGTTGAGACACATTGCAAACAGCACGACCGGCTAAGGTCTTGATCGCTGTTTCTTGAGAACCGTTCTTGTGTCCCACTCCTCCTCTATTCACGATCATTTAATGGTCTATTCACCGCGTGGACGCGAGCTTCAGCGAGACCCCGGATCACCCCTCGCTACGTGAATCTCGGGAGCCATTCCCGGGGTTTGGCCGTGCGCGAGCAGAATTCCGCACGATTCGACTCATTCCCCGATATCCTTCAACCAGCCATGGCCCCTCAACTGACGCTTATCCGGTTCGCCTGGAAGAACCTATGGCGTAGACGCCTGCGCACGCTGTTGACGCTGGCGGGCATCGGCATGGCGATGGGCGCGTTTGTCTGCCTCGTCGGCTTCTCACGCGCGTTCGAACAGGCGTGGCGTCAAATGTATGCCAACAGCGGAACTGACATCGCGGTCGTTGCAGAGACGTTTCTCAACACTACGATTGACCAATCCGTAGGCGAAAAGTTGCAGACGCTGCCCGTGATCGCCCAGGCCGCACCCATGACGCTCAACTTCATGAGCCTCTCTGCCGACGTCAACGCCATTGCTTACGGCTGGAAAGACGATTCGTTTGAGTTCTCGGCGATCGCGATGACCGCGGGCAGACGCTTCCGCGACGGCCAGCCCGAGATCATCCTCGGAGAGCTGCTCGCAGACAGCATGAAGAAGCATCTTGGCGACTCGCTTGAAATTCAGGGAAGCAATTTCAACGTCGTCGGCGTGTTTCATGGCGGCTCTGCCCTCGAAGCAGGCGCTGTCATTATGCCGCTCGATCAGATGCAGAAACTCAGCAGTCTCGAAGGCAAGGTCACGGCGTTCCATGTCCGCCTCAAACCCGCTCCGGCTGGCGAGTCGCCCGAGCACTACATAGCGCGCGCACAGAGTCTGATTGAGTCGGCGCTGCCGGGAGTTCGCGCGGTTCCCGCTGCCGAACGGGCAAGCAGCAATCAACTCGTGCTGCTCGCACATGCCACGGCTTGGGGAACTTCATCCATCGCGTTGCTGATCGGCATCCTCGGCATCGCAAACACCATGGCCATGTCGGTCTTCGAACGTACACGCGAGATCGGAGTCTTGCGCGCTCTTGGATGGAACAGCCGACGCGTTCTACTTCTGATTCAGCTTGAAGCTGCAGCGCTTGGGATGGCAGGGGGACTTTTAGGCATTGGATTCGGCTGGCTGGCACTGCGCATACTCGCGCGCCTGCCGCAAACCGCCAGCATCGTTTCCGCTTCCTTTCCCTTCCCCATCCTGGCTGAAGCGCTCGCCATCGCGATCTCCGCCGGACTTCTTGCAGGCATTATCCCAGCCTGGCGCGGCGCACGATTGTCTCCCGTGGAGGCGCTGCGCTATGAGTAGTCCGCAGCTCGAACTGCGCGCCGTAACCAAGGACTACGATGGCGGACGCATTCAGGCTCTGCGCGGTGTGGACCTCGCCATCGCTGCCGGAGAATTTGTCACCATCAGCGGCCCAAGCGGAAGCGGCAAGTCCACCATCCTGCACCTGCTCGGAGGACTGGACACTCCCACAACCGGCGAAGTGCTCTTCCAGAATTCCTCTCTCGGCTCCGCGTCCGACACCGATAACTATCGCTCGCGCCACGTCGGTTTCATCTTTCAGGCATTCCATCTGCTGCCGACGTTGAGTGCGATCGAGAACGTGCAGGTGCCGATGCTGGCAGCGAAAAGTACAGATCACCATGCAGAACGTGCCGAGACCCTGCTACGCGAAGTGGGCATGGAGAACCGGCTCGATCATCGGCCCAGCGAGCTTTCAGCAGGCGAACGCCAGCGCGTGGCAATCGCGAGGGCTCTCGCTAATTCTCCCGGCATTCTCCTCGCCGACGAGCCAACAGGAAATCTCGATACCGCAAACTCCGCGCGCATCATGAATATTCTTACCGGAATCCAGCGGGAAAGAGGCATGACGCTAATCGTTGTAACCCACGAGAATGACATCGCTGCATCGGCGCCGCGCCACATACGCATTCGCGACGGCAGGATCGAAGCATGAAATTTCTTGCCGCAGCGTTGCTCGCCTTCCTGCTGCCTGGTCTCACCCACGGCGCAGATCCAAAGCCCGTTCTCGCCGCGTCGCGTCAGCGCATTGAAGCCGCCGACTATCGCGTTGTCGGGCACATCGTGCGCATCGACGCCAAAGGAGCCCGCACCAACTTCTCCGTCAACATGAAGGCTCACTGGTTTCCCGGCGTGCTGCGGGTGCTGCTTGAGGTCAATTCCCCGCCGCCCCAGCGCTTTCGCGTCTTGATGGAGATGCGGCCCAATGGACATGTGCAGATGAAGATCGCGCATCCGGGCGACAAGGAGTTTGCCGATCTCCCCTTCAGCCAATGGACAAGCGGTCTCTTCGGCCCGGCATTCAGTTTTGAGGACCTCCTCGATTCGCAGTTCTACTGGCCCGATCAGACGACGGAAGCCGCAAAGTATGGCGCGCGCGATTGCGACTCGCTCACCAGCGACCCCGGCGCCGAAGTTCGCACCCGCTACGCCAAGGTACGCACCTGGGTTGACCACAACATCGCTTTTCCCGTGCACGAAGAGAAAACCTTGAAGGGATCCGGTGAAGTCGAGGAGATCGACTTCCTTGGGCTGCGGCGTGTAGGCGGCGTCTGGTCCGCCAGCCAGATCGAAAGCAAGCTGAAGGGACAAGCGGGATCAACCCTGTTCGTGTTCGAACGGGGCGCCGCGAAGGCTAATCTCAAAGCAACAGATTTCAGTGCGGAGAAACTTCTGAAGTTCTAGCGTCGCTATGCACATACTTCTTCTGCTAATCGGGTTTCTCGCGGCGCTTCTCATTCTTGGCTGCGTGTACCAATTCGCCGCTACGCAGCGCGATCGCCGGCGTTCCGCAAACAGCGGCAGGTGGATCGAAATCGGAGATCGCCAAAGCCTCTTCGTCGTCGAAAAAGGGACTGGAAGCACCACCGTGGTTTTCGAGTCAGGAATCGCCGCCACTCATCTCAACTGGTGCGCGATCCAGAATGAAGTGTCTCGATTCGCATGCGCTGTGGCCTACGATCGCTGCGGTCTCGGATGGAGCAGCCCTGCGCGCACCGAGCGCACGCCGGTGAATGCTGCACGCGAACTTCATCGCATGCTTGAAGTCGCGGGCATTCATCCTCCGTATGTCTTGGTCGGGCATTCGTTCGGCGGCATGGTCATGCGCCAATTCGCGCTTCTCCATCCCGACGAAGTTGCCGGAGTGGTACTCGTCGATCCGATGCGCTGTTGCGAGTGGCCGCCGATCAATGCCGAGCGGCAGGCCACGCTCAATCGCGCGATTCGATACTTGCGCTGTGCAGTCCCGCTGGCGCACGTCGGGCTGGCTCGCCTTGCCGTCACCTCTGCGCTTTGCGGTTCGGGAATCTTGGCGCGCCGCATGGCGAGCACGGCCGGCGATGGCGGCCGCCATGTGCTCGGTCGCGTGACCGGCGAATTGGCGAAGATGCCGGCCGAAATCCTGCCATCGATCGCAGCGCATTGGTCACGGCCTGAGTTCTACAAAGGAATGCGCCGCCATATCCAGGCCGTTCCCGAAACCGTGCGCGAAATGTGCAATGCCGATGCCATCGAGCGCATTCCCGTACTCGTGCTGACGCCCGAACAGTCGACGCCCCTGAGCGACGAAGAAATCAACAGCATCGGTAGCAATGCTAAACAGTTGGTCACTGCCGAGAGCGGTCATTGGGTGCATCTCGACCGGCCCGATCTCGTCATTCAATCCATCTTCGAGATGGTGATGGTGCACGACCCTCAAGTAGTCAGCTGACGCGCAGGTTCACTTCTCGCCCGCTGAAAACTTCGTCCATGGACCAGCCTTCATATCCTTGAGAATCGGCTTCAGGTAGTCGAACTCGTGATGAGCGGCAAAGAATGGAGCAGCAAGGAAATCCTCGCCGCACGGATGGCCCGCCCTTGCAATCAGGGAGAGACTCGCGGCGAGATCCGAGTCGGTCACTTTTCCCGTGACCGCCCCATCGGGATAGTAGGGTGCATCACCCCATTCCGGAACACCCTTCGGATCGACGTCGATGTGCCCGCACAGCGTTCGCGCATCCGGGCCGGTCTTGCCTGTATAGCTGTCGTCGTGATTCGCAAGGAACTGCTCGGCAAGATCGACATCGATTTTGCCCTTGCTGCCTGCAATCTTTCGTTCCCAGGTCGCATGCCGTGCATTCATCGACGAGGACATGTTCGACGAATCGAAGCCATCCGTCTCCTGCTTGATTAGTGCCGGATCCCGCGGAAAATTCGAACTGATAAAATAGCCGTCTTTTGAGCGCCATAGCGGAGTGTTCTTCAAGCCCAACTCGAGATAGGCAATCTCGCCGGTCTTGCGGTCGCCGACCAGCCAGTCATTGGCATAGCCGCCGTTGTTGCCTTCTTTAATGATGGAGACATATTCATCGATCGAACTCGCGTATTGCATCGCCTTGCGCGATCGCACAAACTCGGGAACGCCGTCGGGATTCCATCCAACGAATTGCGTGATCGTCGTCTCCGTGATGATGAGGCCTGCATCAGTGACGCCAAAGTCGTCCTGGCTGGTGATCACGCCCGGTTCCCCATCCATCACCATGCGATGACCGTGCTCCGGCTTGATGTCGAACATCACTGTCCAGCGCTCGCCGTCTGCGTAGCTCGACCAGTTGTTGTGGGCAATCACGATCTTGCCGCCCTTGGTGTAGCTGCCTGTCGCAATGAAGGCAGAGCAGTGGCCCTCCGGACGAATCAGCGGTGCATTCATCGCGTGCTCGCTCTTGTTGAGCCACGGAACGTAATAATCCGGCAGCTCGATGCCGCCGTTGAGCGCGACGATGTCCCACACATCGAGCTTTATTCCCTTCGATTGCGCGCCTTTTGCAATCCCGGTCAGCTCCTGCTGATATTCGGCGCCGATATGTGGCCAGAGCATCTTGCGGCTTGCATCGCGATAGAAATTCCAGTCGCGCCTGGTATCGTGCTTCGACTCCACCTTCAGCACGTTCACTAGGTCGGCGATCTCGGCAGCAAGCAACTGCCCATGTTGAAACCCAATCTGTTCGGGTGTGCCTTCAAGGTGCACATACTTCCATCCGCCGCGATCGAAGCGATAGCCTGCGCCGCTGCTTTCAAACGAAGGCGTAGTGGGAGCGATGCGCTTCGCAAATGCTGGAGCAGCCGGCATGAGGAGCATGCAAAGCAGCCAGAAAAATGAGATGCGGGGTAGCAATCGAACCATGCGGATTCTCCGTGTGTCTGAATTGTGCCTAGAGCATACCAGCTCGTCGCCCGACTGAGGCTGTCGGAAAGATCGGGCCTCGCGGTCCGGAGGGAGCGTCGGGCTTCAGCCCCACGAATAACGGCAACAGAATAGAAAGGGGCTTTAGCCCCGGCCTTGTCACCGCAGCCCCTGCGGAAATGCCGATCACTTTTTGCAGAGTCTCGGTAGATCAGTGCTTCTTGCCGGCCTTGGGCGCCGGCTTCTTCGCAACAGCTTTTGCGGGCTTGGCCGCTGCATGCGGCTTTGCCTTCGCGACCGGTGCAGTCTTCTTTGCAGGAACAGCCTTGTGAGCCGGCTTGGCATGCGCCTTCACCTGGGCCGCCTTGACGGGAGCTTTTGCCGGAGCCTTCGCCGCGGGCTTCGCAGCATGGGCAGGCTTCGCTGCAGATGCCGGCTTTGCCGGGACAGGCGCCGGCTTTTTAGCCGCCGGTGCGGGCGTGGATGTCTTTGCCTTTTCCGCCTTCGGTGGCTCGGGCTTCCCTTTCGCGGCATGTGCATGATTGGCCGCCGCTG
Source organism: uncultured Acidobacteriaceae bacterium (assembly GCA_963838295.1). Classification (GTDB taxonomy): domain Bacteria; phylum Acidobacteriota; class Terriglobia; order Terriglobales; family Acidobacteriaceae; genus Telmatobacter. The sequence goes on along the minus strand of CAWIQS010000010.1, from coordinate 517,749 downwards.
CAAGTTTGGCTTCTCCGGGCTTGGCCGCAACAGCAGCTTTTTGACCGCCGCCTTTGCCTTTTCCTTCCTCAGCCTTGTGTGCTGCTTTGCCCGGCTTCCCCGCTGGAGCCTGTTTGCCGCGTCCCTTGCGCACCGGCTCTTCATCTTCGTCGTCGCCATCGGCCTCGTCGGATTCCGCTTCGTCGTCGTCGCCGAGTTCTTCGTCGGCTTCGTCGCCTTTGATCAACGGCAACCCAAGATCGATCTCTTCGTCATCTCCGCCACCAATATCGTCGAGGTCTTCTTCTTCGGCTCCGTCTTCGGCCTCATCGTCTTCGTCGAAAGCCTTCTCCTTGATCTTTTCAACGTTGCGCTTGGCGCGCGTCCGCTTGATCGTGACCTGCGGAGGTGGAGCGGGCGGCGAATGCGGTTCGAGAAATGCCTTGATCTCCTCCGGCGTATTCAAGCCGCCATCGATCAACTGCAAAAAGACCTGGTGAAGAATATCTTTGTACGTTGCCACCTCGGGCGTGATGCGCATCTCCTGCATCTGCGCATAGGGAATCCGCTGCCGCGCTTCCGGCCACGTCTTGAGGAAGAGCTCATACTTCGCCTTGACGGCGCTGTCCTTGCTGGTGAAGCCCAGCCAGAGCACCGCTTCGGGATCGTACGTGGTGAAAAGTTTGTAGCTCGCCGATGGCGTGGCATTAGCCTTGTTCAGCAGCACCTTGGCAAAGCCGCTGGCCAAAGCGTCCAGGCTATTCCATTCCTCTACGAATCCCGGCCGAAGCAACTGCTTCTTCAGCGCCGAAAGATCCTTTGGCGCCATCTTCGCTGTCAGCAACTGCATCTGTGCCGCCGACATGTCGGGGTGCACGCCCTGCATCTGCAACTGGGCGCGCAGATCGTGCAGCGCCGTCAGCTTTTCTTCATCTGCCTTGGCTGAGGTCCATGTCGCGCACAGAATCTTCATCCAGCCTTCGGCTTCGAGCGCCCGCAGCACCTTCAGGCCTTCATCCTCGTGCCCGATCTGCTCAAGTTCCTGGCTGTGGTCGTGGGCCGAGAGCAACTCAATCACGTTCTCCGCCTTCGCATTCTCATAGCGCTGTAGCGTGCGCGGATCAAGATCCCAGCCGAGGCGGGCAATGTAGCGAGTGGCCCGAATCTGCAGCACTGGCTCTTCCAGGAATCCATAGTTCGACACCAGGCGAAGGGTACGCGCCTCAATATCCGCGGCTCCGTTCAAGGGGTCCATCAGGAGACCAAACGAGCCTTCATTCAGAGAAATCGCCATGGCGTTGACGGTGAAATCGCGCCGGCGCAGATCGTCCTGGATCGAGGAAAAGTGGTAGGCAGGCTTGCCCGGCTTGGGATACTCCCGCCGATGGGTGCTGACCACATCCACCCGGACCGTTCCGGGAAAACAGAGATACAGCGAGCGGGACGTCTCGTCCTCACCCCAGGTCTTGGCGCCGAGCTTCTCGATGGCCTTTTTCAGTTTGAGCGCGTTGCCCTGGACCGCGACTTCAATGTCGCGAACGGCGTGGCCGCTGGTCAGGTCGCGAACCGCGTCTCCGGTTAGAAAAAGGAGGTTTCCGGCCTCCCGGCACACTTCGCGCAACTGCCGCAGAGCATTCTGCTGATCGGCTGAAAGCCGGTTCTCAAGAAGGTAAATGTAGTCGGGCATTCCGTTCCTGCTTCCACATGCAAAACCGAGGGCAAGTCTCTGATGGCGTTAAGCTTACGGCGGGCCATGGCAGAGTATGCAAACCAGTACCTTATCACAATCTTCTTCGCTTGGCCAGCAGGAACAGCACCATTTCTGCGACTTTTGAGGGCGCGTATGCACGGTTGCGTGCGACAATCCAAGCCATGGGCTCCGCTCGTAAGCCGGTGATTGTGCGCAAGTTCTCCCGCGAGTGGTATGCCGGCTATGCAGGCGCAGTTTTCGGGCAGGACTCCCCTGCTCTGGAGGTCCTGGACCTCACCGGAAAGGTGCTCACCGTCGCCTGGGACACGGTCAAGTGGGTTTGCTATCTCCGTGACTTTTCCACAAGTTCAGACCAGAACAATCCCGAGCGCCTGCTCCAGAAGAAATTCACGGTCAGGCCCAGGGCGGCGGGCCTCTGGCTCCGCATGACCCTCAACGACGGAGACGAACTGGAGGGGATCGCCGCCAACGACCGTTCCCTGGTCTCAGGCGCCGGCCTACTGCTGACGCCCCCCGATACGCGCTCGAACACCCAGCGGATTTACGTCCCCCGCCAGGCAATCCAAAGCCTGGAAGTCGTTGGTCTCATCGGGTCAACCGGCCGCAAGCGTCGACCGGAGGCACTCGGTACTGAAGGCCAGCCCGAACTCTTCCCCGCCGAGCCCGAATCCGAGTAGCCAGTTCTGCGATTATTGCGGATGCAAAATCCGTAGCTCGCTGTGCCGAGCCTGTGAGACGATTTCTTTTCCATGCCAATCGACATCATTCGAACCCCTGACGCCCCACCCCCACCCCCAACCTACAGCCAGGCTGTACGCGCCGCGGGTCTAGTGTTCGTCTCGGGCACGGGGCCTCAAGACCCGATAACCGGAAAGATCGTGGGCGAAACAATCCAGGAGCAGACCAGGCAATGTCTGCGGAACATATCTGCCGTCCTCAAGGCAGCGGGGACGTCCCTTGATCGCGTCGTAAGCGCCACCGTCATTGTTCTTGAAGAGAGCGACTTCGCCGGAATGAATGAAGAGTGGATTAAATGGTTTCCGGAAAACCCGCCTGCACGGCAAGGAGCGAAACTCCCCGTCCGAGTCCCCGGTCTGAAAGTCTCCATCGCAGTAATTGCCGAGGCCTGAATCGTTCAATCTCAAAGCCGGAGACCTTCGGCGGGTGGCCGAGTTCTCGACCGGTGCTTGCACAAAAACCCGGCTGCCCCAGGTCTCGCTTTTGAGACCTGGGAAAGCACGAACCCGCCTCAGCCCGTGTCACCCTGAGCGAAGCGCAGCGAATTCGAAGGATCTGCGGTTGCTCTTTTGCGGAATTCAAAACAACGCAAAACGCGGTTACTTCCCAATTGCCCACGACTCGCCCAATCAACGACTCCTCCACTCCAAGACTGTCATTCTGACCGGACCCTGACCCTGAGCGAAGCCGAACGGGAAGGGGCAGTGGAGGAACCTGCAGTTGTTTTTCGTTTGGACCACATCGGAGATACTTCCGAGTAGGCCACAATTCGCCCACGACCTCAAACGAGCGATAATCACAGGCAAATGGAAATGAATTGGCGCGCATTCTCTACGCTGCTTGTTGCGGGCACAATCCCGCTGCAGACCTTTGGCAACGTGTGTGTGTACAAGCCGCCAACGGTTGGGCACATTCACGGCAGAGTCATGGACCGGTCTGATTACCCCATTCCTCAGGCGCAAGTCACTGTGATGCGAGGGGAGGAGACGGTTCAAACCATCGTGACCGGTGAAACAGGGGAGTTCAACTTCGATTCTTTACCCGATGGAAAATATGAGATCGACGTGAAGGCAAGAGGATTCCAACATGCCCGGTATATCTTGAAACTCTCCTCACGCAGGAACCCCAAGCCAATTTTGCGGATCACTCTCGGTGTGGGTTCCATTCAATGCCAAGGTTCAATCGAGGTAGTCGAAGAGAAACCGACACCGCACTAGATCGCGATTACTCCTGAGTCACCGCCCACTCGTCATCTACCTGGTACGTGCCCGCCGCTGGGCCAGCACCGGAGGCGAAGGAAAGGCATACTGAAGAGTTGTCCACGACTCGCCCGGAACCCGCAATTTCCGTCCGTCAGTTGTGACCTTGAATCGCGAACCACTGAAACCTGGAAACAACAGTGACAGCCAACGAAGTAGCACCCCATGGCAGCGGGCTATAATTCCGCCGTGCTCGCAGGGGTTTCCGTATACGTCAACGTAATCGCCATAGTGTGTGCATTGATTGCGCTCCCACTCTTTATCGAGGCGAATCGGTTCAGGCTCGTCGATAAGAACAATCTGCTCGGATTATGTCTTCTTGGGATCGCCGCCTTCTTGCATGGCGGCTTTCAGACGGTCATCAGATCGAGTCCACACGCCGTTTTCAGCGGTTACGTCCTTGGATGGAGCGGCGGTAGCGAGGACAAGGAAAGTTCACTGTCGATCTATGACTTGGGATTCCCTCCCGCGGATGAGTCTTCGTTCGACACTGCCCCATATCGAGAATTGTTCTTGACAAGGTCCCGCAGTGATAACGTCCCAGCCGTATTTTGGGCCGATGGTATCAGCGAGTATGTGAAATTTGAATACCGTCTCTGGGATCGACAGATCACTGGTATCGACGCTGTGCCGGTCCCGAATGCGAAGCAGAAAGAGCCGGACGCATGGCAATGGAAGTCCCATTCAGAAGGACGCGTTTGGCTTTTTCTTGAAGGACTGTTGGGCCTTTTCGCGGCTTGTCGGGGAATCCTTGGACTTTCCAGAAAGCAGCTTGCGGGTGAACTATCGCCATCTCATCCGGTTCGCCACTTTCCCAACAAATGGGCTGTGCGAATCTACACAACCGCAGCTGCACTCATGTTGGCGTGGGTTGTATTCGTGCGGGTGTCCGACAGATTCTTCCAATTCAGGGCGGAGGCGCTGCTGCAGGATATCAAACGACTCGAACTGAGAAAGAGCAACTGGCAGGATGCTGAGCGGATGCGCGTACGAAATAAGAAACACGTGAGCACTGACGCGGCTTGTTCGCAGATGCGATGCGATATCACCGTGACACTGAATCATTTGTATAGATTTCCGGGTTCCGACAATGGGACCGCAGGCTTGGGGCGCGTTATTTGGACGGCTTGGAGTTTAGCTGGGGGACGCTGGGCCTATATAGAAGCTACGGTACGCATCCGCGATGGTGTGGTGTGGGGAAAGGACTTTGTCGCGGGAATTTCGGATAGAGACGACTATCCACTCATCGCAACAGCCGCAACCACGCGGGACTTCTCTAAAAGAACAATGTATGTGAGCCCGGACGCGCATCCCAACATTCGTTTCGGAAGACCGGGCGGGTGCGAAATCTGTCAAGCACTGTGGGTCAAGTTCACGCCCTATGCAAGTGCCGAGGAGATCCGTGACGCCTTCGCCTTCGATTTGTCTTGTATCGGTGGAACACTTAGGCGATGCACTCAGATGAACCAGGTGATGCCAGTAGCGGCTCGCCGACTAGAGCAGGACATAGGATCGGATGCGTCTGGAAACCAATCGCCGGTGACTTGGTCCTCCGCAATGATCCGCGCCGCGGGGCGAGACACCACGAATGTAGCCGTTGTAGAAATTCTACGAGCGCATCAGAAGAAATCGGCAGATTCAGGACGCGAAGAGGAATATGTGGATTACAGGGTTGTTGAGACCCTGAAAGGGCTACTTGAGGTTCCCGAGCCTGCGTCCCTTTCCCGACAAACAGCGATTGACCTTCTACATCTGCCCCGGCGTGCGATTATGTTTGGTTTCGGGAGAAGCGGCCTTCCCGCATTCGCACCTTTGACAGACGACAACCTGCGGGAAGTGCGGGCTGGGATAGCTGAAGATGCCGTCGACATTCCACAAAAATGGTGACAGTAACCGCATTATCTGAGGCGAATCTAGGCTAGGAAAAGGTTCTCCGCCAGAAAGCGGACACCTGCGACGACAGGTCGCTATCGAATAACCGCCAACTCGGCAATAACGAAAAGTACGCTGGTCTGAGGCAATGATCCGGCTCCCCAGACTTCATCCCCGAGCACAAAGTCTGGGACTGTTGAATGGCCCACTCCGTTACAATCTCCTCGATGAAACTTGGCGAGCTTGCAAGTCGGCTGGGCGCGGAATTGCGCGGCAACGCGGAATTGGAAATTACTGGCGTGAAAGGGATTGAGGACGCCGGCCCCTCGGAAATCACCTTCGTCGCCAATCCTAAATACGCCGGCCTCGCGCGCAAAACCAGCGCCGCCGCAGTACTGGTCGAACCGGAATTCCCCGAGATCACGGCAGCGACCCTCCGCATCAAGAATCCCTATCACGCCTTTTCTCGCGCGCTCGCCCTCTTTTACCAGCCTCCGTCCTATCCCGCCGGAATTCACGCCACCGCTGTCATCGACCCCACGGCGCAGATCGGCGAGGGAGCGCATATCGGAGCCTATGTCGTCATCGGTCCAAATGTGAAACTCGGCCCCAACGCGACCCTGCTGCCGCATGTGGTGCTGTATCCCGGAGTGAGGGCGGGTAGCCATCTCTTCGCTCACGCCCACGCCGTCGTCCGCGAAGGCTGCGAACTCGGCGACAACGTCACGCTCGAAAACGGAGCGATCGTCGGTGCCGACGGCTTCGGATTTTCGAAGAACGATCAAGGCCAGTGGGAGAAAATTCCCCAATCCGGTCCGGTGCGCATCGGCGACCGCGTCGACATCCAGGCCAACGCCTGCGTGGATCGCGCCACCGTCGGCGCAACCGAGATTGGCGACGGCAGCAAGATCGACAATCTCGTGCAGATCGGTCACGGCTCGCGCGTAGGAAAACACACGCTCGTCTGCGCGCAGACCGGCCTCGCTGGATCATCGGTCATCGGCAACAACGTGATTCTTGCCGGTCAGACCGGAATCGCCGGCCACTGTACCGTCGGCGATGGCGTGATTCTCACGGCGCAATCGGCAGTGAGCCACGACGTGCCGCCGGGCAAAATGATCTCCGGATCACCCGGATTCGACAATCGCATCTGGCTGCGCGCTGTAGCTGTCTTTCAGCGTCTGCCGGAATTGCTGAAGCGTCTCGACCGGCTTGAAAAACGCGTTGCCGCAACAACTCCCGCAGATAGCGTATCGAACCACGTTGAGGAGAAAGAATGAAAGGTATCGCGCGAGCCTGGGGAAAAGCTGGTGAGGCTGTGTTGGCTTCGGCACTCCTGCTGGTCGCCGCCGGATGCCACTCGTACCATATCGAAGCCAGCGTCGAAAATCGCACAGGAGGCGCCATCACGCTGCTTGAAGTTGACTACCCCAGCGCAAGCTTCGGTGCCGATACGCTCGCCGCCGATCAAGTCTTCCACCATCGCATCCAGACGCGCGACAGCGGTCCCATCAGCGTGCAATACACGGCTGCCCACGGCCGCCAGGTAGTGGCAAAGGGACCGACTCTTTACGAAAAGCAGGAAGGCAGCATCGAGATTGTCCTGCTTCCTGATGGAAAGGCCGAGTTTCACCCAGCTCTGAGTCCACAGCAATAACGAACCCTTCTTCACGCGTTATCGCAGGCCTTTCTCAAGCTCATTCATTCCCTATCGACCAAGGCCGATAAGTCCTATGGGGATCAATTTGAGCTGGGGCCTAAAGCTTCGCAGTGGTACGAATCCTGCGCGACTCGTGCGTAAACACGCTCTCGTCCTGCGCCTCGGCGGCTGCTTCGGAGCGATCTTCGCGGCAACTGTCGCTGTCGGGCTGGAAGACAGCGGCAATCTCGTCTGGATTGCCAACGGCCTTTTACTTTCCTACCTGCTTCTTGCACCGCGATGGCTGTGGAAGCACTACCTCGTCGTGGGATTTGTGGCGATACTCATGGGTGGCCTTGCGGTAAACCCTGACCAATGGCCGAAATGCCTCGCGCTCAGCGTCCTGAATGTGGCCGAAGTTGCCCTGGCCGCATTCTTGCTCCGCAGACGCTCAACACAATTGCCTCGCTTCACTGATCAGCGCTATCTGTTCCGGTTTGCCGCATGTGCTGTTTTGGCAGCCCCGACAGCCGCCGCCATTTTGTTCGCGACAGCCTATTGGTTTTGGATGAAAGGGTCACCGTGGCATCCCCTGTTCTCGTGGATTACGACAGACGGACTCGGAACCGCCGTCGTCACTCCCGCCTGTACTTCTCTTCTCTCATTACACCTGCATCTGCCGAAACGCTCGAGAACCTACTGGTGTTTGGCAGTCTTGGTCCCCGTCACTCTTGTCTCGTTCTGCCAGGCACGCGTACCGGTCATATTTCTCATCTACCCGACCGTAGCGCTGATTCTTTTTCGATTCGGTCTTGGATGGGCTTCGATCAGCACGCTGTTTGTGAATGCGGTAGGAAGTTGGTTCACCATCCATGGGCTGGGCCCCTTTGCGCGAATGAGCTCGGCATTTCCGGTTGCACCCACAGTCCTGCTGCAGCTCTACATCGCGTCGGGAATGTTTCTTGTCCTCGCCGCCGCCTCGGTTCTGGACACCCTGCGCGCTACAGAGGGTCGCCTGCGCGAGGTCGTGTCTCTTCATGACCTCGTTACTCAGAATTCGAGAGATGTGATCATCCTGGCCGACTTTGAGGGCAATCGGAGTTACGTATCTGCCTCCGCTGCGACGTGGGGTGGATGGCAGCGAGAAGAATTGGTGGCCATCAAGACCCTCTCGCTTGTCCATCCTGAGGACCGCTGCAAAGTCGAGACCATGATCCGCAGTCTGCGAGCGGGCGGCGACGGGGGCCTGGTGGAATGTCGCTTGAGAAACAAGGCCGGTGAATTCATCTGGGTCGAAGCGAATCTTCGCCCGGTGCGTGATCCCGCTACCGGTACTCCGATCGGGCTTCTCAATATGGCGCGGGATATCACTCGGCGCAAGAAGGTAGAACTCGAGTTGAAGAAGGCCAATGCCGCTCTCGAGGCGCTGTCGCTAACCGACGCACTCACCCATGTTGCCAACCGACGCAAATACGACCAGTGCCTTTCAAGCGAATGGCGGCGTTGCATGCGTGACAAACTGCCTTTGTCCCTGCTTCTGCTCGATGTGGACTGGTTCAAGTCCTACAACGACACGTATGGGCATCCGCACGGCGACAGCTGTCTCAAGCAAATTGCCGAAGCCGCGCAGGACGTCGTGAGCCGGCCTTGCGACCTGGTGGCGCGCATAGGGGGCGAGGAGTTTGCCGTCATTCTTCCCAACACTTCTGCCGCCGGCGCGGTCGAAGTTGCGGAACTGATATGCTCCGCCGTGCGGCACCGAAAACTTCCCCATAACACCAACCCGCTCGGCTGGGTCACGATCTCAGTAGGCTGCTCGACCATCGTCCCATTGCTTGGCCTGCCTGCCTCGACTCTGATGCATGGCGCCGACAAGGCTCTCTACACGGCGAAGCACGGTGGTCGTAACCGGGTCTGCAGCGCTGACACTGAGGCGCAGCAAGAAGTCGCTCTGAAGGCGGGATGAGCATCAAAACTAAGCAAAAAACGGGAGCCGAAGCTCCCGTTTCCAAAGCTGAATTCTCAGCCGAATCAGTGAACCATGCTCTGAAACAGAGAGGACTTCAGCAGGCTGTTGAAGTCGTTGTCCGACGTAGCAAAGTGGATGTTCAGCTGTCCTGAATTCGAGCTGATATCCGTCGCCGCCAGGGCAGCTTTCTCCGTCTCGTCCCCACTCATCTTCTTGTAGACGATGGCAGCAGAGAGCAGCGATGAAACTGTCGCAGCCGCGAACGAGTCGCCGGTAGAAATCGTCAGATCGAACTTCACTCCGTGCTGAAAATCCATGCCGTACCACGAGGAATCAAGCCGCTTGCGCACCGATTCGAAGTCCGCGACTGATCCCGCTTCTCCCAGCACTGCCTTCATCATGATCTCGGTTCCGGCTTTGTCGAGCACGCTCCACAAAGGCTCCGAATCGACCGACTGCATCGCTTCCATGATCGGCGCGTTGGTCAGCATTCCCGGCGCATATCCGTCGCGTACATCGAGCGCGGCCCTCACTGCCTCGATGCTTCCGAAAACCATGGTTGAAGGATCGAAGAAGGCCAGAACCATCCCGGTGTGCGCCAGCGGATAAACGTGGTTGGTGCGCACCAGCTTGGCCTGGATCTTCTGCTTGCGGAAGTTGGCCATGATGCCCTGCACGTCAAACTGCCCTTGCGCAATACCCACCGTCTCCAGGTTGTCGCTCGAAGTGCCGGTACGAAAAAGAGCAAATGCCAGCTCGTCCACATCGTGATTGTCGTTCAGGCCCGACTTGCGGATGGCCTCGTCGAATTGCTTCAGATCAGGAGGCATCACCCGGTCGCGCAGTTCCATGGCAGTGTTGGAGTTCTGCATGGCGCGGTAGTCAATCACCACCAGTTGCTGTACGTTGTGCGGAATGGCCGAGCGGGCGTCGCCGGAAAGCTGCGCCGCATGCGCGCCAAGGGTCATCGTCGCAAGGACCGCGGGAACCGAAATTCTGACCAGAAACTTGAACACTCTTATCCTCCGGGAAGCCACAAAGCTCGCCGTTTTCCAGGCTGCAAAAGCAGCAGAATACGCACCACCCTGCATCCCCATTTTACCTCTGTATAGTTTTTAGACGTTGACCAGTTTGGTGTCGGTACTGTTACCTTCGCCAGGCCAGGATAACGGCGAATCAAGCCGCCGCTCCAGGATCTTGGTCTCGTCATCGAACTCACTTAACTGACGCATCCATTCGCTTTCCCGCTCACAGGCAGCTTCGGGGATCAGCCCAACAACCTCGCCCTCAACCGGCGCTGTCTTGTGCTTCAAGGCCAGTCTTGACACCGTGTTGTAAACCTGCGACACCGGTGTGGCCTCAAAATCCGTGATGTTCAAAGTGAGCTGTGCGCGCCCGTGCGCGAGCACGCCGAGCGCCTTTACACCGTGCAACCCGCCAAAAGCTGTCCGCACTTCGCGCGCAATTGCCCTCACCACCGCGACATCGGCGGAATCGAAATAGACGTTGTAAGCCACTAGGAACTTCCGTGCCCCCACCGCGCATGCGCCGGCCGTAGGGTGCAATCCCGGACCGCCCAGATCGGGACGCCGCGCAGCTTCTTTCCGCACTGCATCGCGCAACCCTTCGAACTGCCCGCGCCGTACGTCGTCGAGGTTGGCGCGATCAGGACGGGATGCGGCAGATTCGTAGAAGTACACCGGAAGTCCGAACCGCCGCCAGATCTCAAGACCGGCCTGCCGCGCCAGCATCACACACTGCTCCAGCTTGATGCCGGAGACGGGAACAAACGGAATCACATCCGCCGCCCCGATGCGGGGATGCAAGCCCTCCTGGCTGGTAAGATCGATGAGTTCGACAGCCTTTCCCACTCCGCGCACCGCAGACTCCAGCACCGCGGCAGGCGCGCCGGCAATGGTAACTACCGAGCGGTTGTGATCCGCGTCCTTCGACCAGTCCAGCAGGCGCACTCCCTCCACCCGCATCGCAGCGACAATGGCTTCCACACGCCGGGCGTCCCTGCCTTCAGAGAAGTTCGGAACGCACTCAACAACTGCCTCTTTCATCTTTTGTCTTTCAACCTGCCAGCGCATCGCGGGATCCGAATGCGCTCTGCTGCCCTTCTACTTCCAGAATGTGTATCCCAGCTGCACCTGGATGCTGGCATTCACTCCCGGATTGTGATCGCCAAGCGACGCCGATGAAATGTGAACTGCGTTCACACCCAGATCGATCGATCGTTTCGGACGCGTGAAGTAGTGGACTCCAACTCCACCTTGCGGCGAAAAATTCCACACCGACGTCGCGCCCGGCGTTCCATGCGGCACCAGCACATCGGGCGGAAACTTGTGCGTGGTATAAATCAGCCCGCCTGCTGCCTGGAACCACGGCTGCACCCGTTTCGAATGCGTAAGAAAATTCCAGCGGAAGATCACCGGCGTGATGCTCCCGCCTGTATAAGTCCCGCCCCCAACCGGCTCCTCATAGGTCACACCCTGATAGACGAATGTCTGCACGTGAGGAGCGGGCGTGTATGCCTGCCAGAACGGCATGATGTTCACCGCAAGTTGAAACTGCCCGCTAAGGATTCCGGCATGAATCGGCGGCGTCAGTATTTTGCCCGCCTCAACTCCCAGCGAGAAAAAATGATAGTTGGAGCGATCGCCGCCAATGCCGTTGCCGTAATTCACAAACGGCGCATACTCCCAGCTCCGCTCCTTGCGAACTTCGCTCACGGCGCTATCCGGCGGCGTGGAGAACAGGCTGGAATAAAGAAGGGTATCGATAGCTTCGCCATTCGGCTCGGCGTCGACGACTGGATTCTGTGCGGAAGCAACCAGGCACGCAGTCATCACACCAATGGTCAACACAAAGAACTTCGCAGTTGGAGTCAACGCTCTTCCCTTTTTTCCTGGATATCAACTTCTGTATTGCATGAAAAAGGCCGCCATCTTCAGGCGGCCTTCGGATTGCCAGCCAGCCCGCTATTATCCAGCCATCTGCGCCATTTGCTCGGCGTCCATATCGAAGTTCGAGTACACATTCTGCGTATCGTCGAAGTCCTCGAGCACGTCAAGCAGTCGAAGCATCTGGTTCGCCGCCGGCCCTTCAAGCTTGGTGTAGGTCGAAGCCAGCATCGTTACCTCGCTCGAAGCCACAGCAATCTTCGCAGCCTTCACGGCATTCAACACACCCTCAAAGCCATGGGGATCGGTCACGATCTCCCACACTTCGCCTTCGTCACGCAGGTCTTCGCCGCCGTGCTCCAGCACGATATCCATCAGCTGCTCTTCGGTGGCATTGGACTTCTCGATGTCGATCACGCCCTTCTTCGAGAACATATGCAGCACCGAACCTGTCGAGCCAAGATTGCCGCCATTTTTTGAGAAGGCGTGACGAATTTCGCTGACAGTGCGGTTGCGATTGTCGGTCAGCGTTTCCACTACGATTGCCACGCCGCCGGGCCCGTAGCCCTCGAACGTGATTTCTTCGTAGCTCACGCCTTCCAGTTCGCCGGTACCGCGCTGGATCGCCCGCTTGATGTTGTCCTGCGGCATGTTTTCGGCCTTGGCCGCGGCAACGGCGGTGCGAAGCCGAGCGTTGCTGTCAGGGTTGCCACCGCCCTTGGCAGCCATGGCGATTTCCCTTAGCAGGCGGGTGAAGATCTTGCCGCGCTTGGCATCCAGCGCGCCCTTTTTGTGCTTGATTGTGGCCCATTTCGAATGGCCGGACATGGAAACCTCAATATACGTGAAAATGCGGGTGCAGCAGGCGCACCCGCCCATGTGAGTATACCACCGGGAAGGTACGGCGAAAATGAGCTCCCAACGCGCAACTCGATGAGCCAATTCATATTCCTACAGGGCCCGGTCGGGGCCTCCTCGACGATGCGCCCGTCGGCAAATCCGCTGCGGTCAGGGTTGTCCCAGGGGCCGTTACCGGCTGTACCGGAGTTGGCACAATCCAGTGGCTCATTTGGACTTGGCTCAAACATCATCATCAAAAATGAACAAGAGTTCATTTACAAGGTTTGGGTTCTCCGGCTGCATGACGCCTTACAATTTCTTGAGAGCTGCAACCAGAAAGAATCGCTCGCATTGACCCTTTCCACAACCTGCCCATTTCAGGAGACTGCTTGAAGCGCTTTCTTTCTCTCCTCATTTTCCTCTCCGTCGCAGCCGGATTCGCCCACGCGCAAGGCAACTACGAGATCCAGGTCTACGGCTCTGAGACACAGGCGCCCCGCAGCACAATGGTCGAACTCCATTCCAACTACACCGCGGTCGGCCAGAAACGCTTCATCGATGGCGTCGATCCCACCAATCATGCTGAGCACGAGACCATCGAAATTACGCAGGGACTGAAAGACTGGGCTGAAGTCGGCTTCTACTTCTTTACCAGCGAGCAGAGCGGCACCGGCGTGCAATGGGTCGGCGACCACATCCGCCCTCGTGTGCGCGCGCCCGAATCGTGGCACTGGCCCGTCGGCGTCAGTCTCTCCATGGAAGCCGGATATCAGCGCGCCTTCTTCGATCGCGACACATGGACGTGGGAGATCCGCCCCATCATCGACAAACAGCAGGGCCGTTTCTACTGGGCAGTCAACCCAGCACTCGAACGCACATGGCATGGTCCCGACGTGAATCTCGGTCTCGATTTCTCTCCGGCCGTAAAGCTGAGCTGGAACTTCACCAAGGTCGTTGCCGGCGGCGTCGAGTACTACGCCGACTACGGGAGCCTAACCGACATCGCCAGCCTCCATAACCAGCAGCAGCAGATCTTCCCTGCCGTCGATCTGACCGTCTCGCCAAAATGGGAGATCAACTTCGGCGTCGGCGTAGGACCGACCGCAGCCACCGACCACTGGATCGTCAAAGGCATCCTCGGCCGCCGCTTCGACTGGGGACATCACAAGAATTGATGACGATCGATGACTGCTGCGTGTGACCTCAGCAGAAGTAAACGGATTCTGTTCGCGAGCATCGGCTCTCTCGGCGACTTGCATCCCTGCATCGCGCTGGCGCTAGAACTCAAGCGCCGGGGACACAGCATCACGATTGCTTCTACCCCGTTCTATCGCGAAAACATCGAAACGTTGGGATTCGCTTTTGCGCCACTCCGGCCAAATTGGGATCCAACCGACAAAGACCTGATTGCTCGTTGCGAAAATCTGAAGCGTGGACCGGAGGTTCTATTTCGCGATCTGATTCTGCCTCATATTCGTGATACGTACGCCGATCTGAAGCTTGCCGCGGCGAATGCCGACCTGATGATCGCGGGTGAATTGAATTTTGCCGCACCCCTCGTTGCCGAAAAACTTGGACTGCCATGGGCATCGGCGATCCTTTCGCCATGTTCATTCTTCTCCGCGCACGATCCCTCGTTTCTAGTCAATGCGCCCTACCTCCTCCACCTGCGCAAGGCCGGCTGGATCGTCAATCGCATGATTCTCAATTCCACTCAGCCGTTCATTCGGCACTGGTGGACCCCGGTGAGGCGACTGCGAAAGTCCGAAGGTCTGCACACGAAATGCAATCCCGTATTCCGCGACAAATTCTCATCGCATCTTGTCCTGGCCCTCTTCTCGAAACATCTGGCGTCGCCACAACCTGATTGGCCCGCGCATACCGTGCAGCCAGGATTCGTTTTTTATGACCGGCCCGAAATGGATTCGGAACTAAGAAACGCACTTGAGAGTTTCATTGCGAAGAGCGACGCGCCTCCGATTGTCTTCAGCCTGGGCTCAACCGCTGCGCACAATCCCGGCCAGTTCTATGAAGTCAGCATTTCAGCAACGAAACGTCTCGGACGCAGCGCGGTTCTGGTCGGCGCGGGCGGTGCGCCCACCGTGATCGAGCCTGGCATCCTGGCCGTGCCTTACGCGCCCTACTCCTGGGTTTTTCCGCGTGCTGCGGCGATCGTGCACCAGGGCGGCTCGGGCACAACCGGCCAGTCAATGACTGCAGGAAAACCGACTCTCATCGTTCCCTATGGCTGGGATCAGCCTGATAATGCGATGCGCATCCAGCGATTGGGCTCCGGATTGCATCTTCCTCGCTCAGCGTACACCGTCGATAACGCGGCAGCGGCCATCCGGCGTCTTCTCACCGAACCTCAATTTGCAGAAAAAGCCGCGAAGATCGGCCAGGAAATCCGCGCCGAAGACGCGGCGTCGCTGGCTTGTAACGCGATTGAGAGGCTTCTCGAGTTAGTAGCAACTCCGGATTAGGCATCACCAGCCGCAGATTCGATGGGGCCAGCCCAAGAGTGGCCCCAAGGATCATCAATAACTGTTGGCCACGCGTCTCGATCACCACACGTGACATGCGTTCTGCGGCATCATCGCCTGGCCCTTCTTGCATCCGAATGCCTGGCCGAACTCCTGCATGTTCTGCACTACGCCGTCGATGCGAAAGCGGTCGGGCGCATGCGGATCCGTCTGCACCTGCGTGCGCACCTGCTCGGGCCGCACCTCCGCGCACCAGTTCTGCCCGTACGCCAGAAAGAATTGCTGGACCGGCGTAAATCCATCCTGCTTCGCCGTGATGTCAATGCTCTTGCGTTTTGCATCGGCCAAAAAAGCCAGGAAGGCGATGCGTAACCCTCCGTTGTCGGCCGCGTTTTCGCCGGCAGTCAGTTTGCCGTTCACCTTCGCATCATCGATTGCCGTAAATGTCCCATACTCCTGCACAACGCAATCCGTCATGCTGTTGAATTTCTTCTCGTCCTCCGGCGTCCACCAGTCTGAAAGATTCCCATCGCCATCAAATTTGCTTCCCTGGTCGTCAAAACCATGCGTCAATTCATGACCCACAATCGACCCAATGTGGCCATAGTTCTCAGCATCCGTCGCAGCAGGATCATAGAACGGAGTTGCCAAAATGCCGGCCGGGAAATTGATGTCATTCATGCTGGCGCTGTAATAGGCATTGACCGTCGGAGGCGTCATTCCAAACTCGCGGCGATCCACCGGCTTGCCGATTTTCGCGAACTGACGTCGATTCTCGAATTCGACAGCTTTCCATTGGTTGCCTAACGCGTCCCCGCGCGCAATCTTCAGGTTTGAATAATCGCGCCAAGTGTCCGGGTATCCGATCTTGTTGGCAACCTTGTGCAGCTTCGCCTTGGCTTTCACCTTCGTTTCGCCGCCCATCCAGTCGAGCGTATCGATTTCGCGATCCAACGCATCCTCGATATCCCGGACCATCTGCACCGTATAATCCTTGCTCGATTGAGGAAAATACTCGGCAACGTAGAGCCGCCCCAAAGCTTCGCCAATCGCGCCATCGGTAGCATCGACGCAACGCTTCCACCGCGCCCTTTGCTCCGGTTGGCCATTGAGCTTGCGCCCGTAGAAATCAAATTCTTCGTCGTTCAGGTCGTTGGGCAGCGCCGTGGCGTCTGTCGAATGAATAAGCTGCCACCTGAGATAGACCTTGATCGTCTCCAGGTCGGTGGCTTCAACAATCTTCTGAAGGCCCGTGAAGAAATCCGGATTGCCAACAATCACTTCGTCAATCGGACTGTGGATACTCGCAAATAGCCGCGGCCACTCGATACGCGGTGTCAGGCCGGACAACTTATCCACCGTCATCGGATGATAGACATTCTTCGGATCGCGGCGAGACGTCACGTCCATCGAAACCTTGGCAAGTGCGGTTTCCAGTTCCATCACTTTGCGTGCATCTGCCCTGGCGCTCTCCTCCGGCTCGCCCATAAGCTTCAGCATCTTGGCGATATGCTCCACATACTGTTTCCGTGTCGTCTCAGCTGCATCGCCCGTGCGGAAGTAGTAGTCGCGCTCCGGCAGCCCGAGCCCGGCCTGGTCCACCACCATCACCTGCTTGGTTGCATCCTTGAAGTCCTGAACCACGCCTGTCCCGAAAAAAGCATAGACATTGAGAAGTTGAAACCGCGTCAGCAATCCCGTCAGTTCACTCTTGTCCTTCAGCGCAGCGATTTTGTCCAGTTCCGGCTGAAAGGGCTTCAGGCCCTGCTTGTTGATTGCGTCTTCGTCCATGCATGTGGCGTAGAAGTCTCCGATCTTCTGGTTATCCGGCGAGCGCTTAGCATCGTCTGCCGACACACTCTCCAGCAGCTTCCGTAACTCCGGCTCAGTCCTCTCAATCATCAGGACGAACGAATCGAAAGAAGATTCATCCTGCGGCATGGGGTGAACCTTGCTGAAATTGCCACAAGCATATGCGGCGAAATCAACGCACGGATCGGCGCTGGTGTCCATCAGACGATTGTCGAGGGCCGGCAGAGCCGCGGACTTCTCCGGAGCATCCGCCACCGCATGAAGTGCCGTCTGCGCTGAGGCATGGTGCGGCATCCCAGCCATTCCCAGGGCAACAGAAAAGACAAGGGCCCGCGATCGAGAGAATCGCATCTCCATGACCTCCAATTGATAAAAGAAAGTTCACATTCGTCACGATGGGGCAACACGGACGGGGGTTCGTGCGAGGTGTGAGGAAATCTTGAGGGATGCCGGAATGACTTGTCCAGCATTTCCTGACGATGAACGTCAGAAAATGCTGGACATCTGAACGTCTAAAGAGAGGTGCAGGTCAAGAAATTGACGAAGCCAAGATTGGCTCGCAGTTCAAAATCCGCTGCTGTCTCCGCCGTCAAAGCCGCCGCCGTCAAAACCACTGCCTGAATCGTCAAGACCCGCGCCGCCATCATCCGCGTTCTGGTCGTCGAAACTCGCCTGGTCGGCGAAATCCGAAACATTATCGGCAGCACTCAGGTCCTGGTCGTTCCCGGAAGCCGCATTCTGATCATCGAATCCGCGCAGGTTGTCGTTGGGATCGTTGTCCCGCGGATCGTAGCCCGCACCTGCGTCGCGGCCGCCGTCGCTGAACTGGGCGCTTTGGTCCTGCATGTGGTGTTCGCCATGCTCCGCGCCGCGCCCGGGCTCGTCGTAGTAGTTGTTATTGATCACCTCTTCAACGGGACGCTCTCCCATGCCGAAGCCGCCCATGCCATAGCCCGGACCGCCAAAGCCGCCATGCCCGAATCCATGAAGAATCGATTCAACGCCTTCAAAGGCAAGAGCGCCCGCTGCAACGCCGGCAGCGGTCTGCATGGCGCCGCGCAGAAAACTCGGCTGCCCGCCAACGGGAACATATTGCGTTTGCGCATACTGCGGCTGGCCATACGGGGGATAAGGCTGGCCCTGCGGCGCTGCATATTGCGGCACAGGCTGATAGGCCGGCGGTGGGGGAGCCTGCTGCTGCGGTTGCGGCACTTGATCGTGCTCACCCAGCAGCCGTCCCAGAAAGCTTGTTGTATGCGCGGGCTGCGGCCTCTGCTGTTGTTGAACCTGCTGCTGCAGCTGTCCGACCTGCGCCCTGGCCTGGTCGAGTGCGATGTTCTGCACCAGCACGGTCTGTGCCAGCATGTAGAGTGCATCGGGATTCGGGCCGAGCTTCTGATTGATCAGCGCTTCGGCGTCCGGGTCCTTTTCCTGAAGTTGCGTCTGGTTTACCCGCTCGATGAGCGAGCTAAGAAGCTGTTCTTCCTGGGGAGTCAACGAAATAACCTCCGGCGGCCGGCAACTGCGTGGTCGGGCCGCCTCTCGCTATTGAGACGCGATCCCGCCGGCAAAGTTGCTCCGCCGCTAGACAGTACGATGCAGATTGTCGGATAGTTCCGGCGCGACTCATCTACAGCCGATAGCGGCACTTCCGCGCCTTGCCCCCATACTTGCGGATGCCGCAATCCTCCGGCACATCCACAATCTCAATCATCTCCGCGCCAGCGATTTCCAGGCTGCGCCGCGACGCCACGTTGTCGGGATCGCACGTAATCCATAACGGATCGATGCCGAACGTACGCGCCAGGGGCAGCAACAGCTTTACCGAACGCGCCGCGTAATGATGCCCGCGATAGGTCGCATGCACGCTGTATCCGATGTGGCCCGCATACAACTCCAGGTGCGGCGTTGAGCCGATGCGCAGGTTGATGATGCCCATCTCTTCCCGGCGGTCAACGCTCATCATGCGAAAAAAGTACGTAGGCACCCGGTGATACGCGTGCTGCGAGTAGTCCGTCAGACGCAATTCGAGGTCGCCGTGCCGCAACTTCAGCGTCCGTACGACCTCGATGGCTTCTTCGATGGCTTCGTTCATACTTGCCCGAAGGTTTCTAGTTTCCCAATTCCAAAACTCTTCCCGTCATTGACAGTGTCATTCTGAGTGAACGGGGCCCCAAACGTACTTCAGTTTCGGGGTGGTGAAGGAAGAATCTCCTGAGCGAAGTGAAGGATCTGCTTTTCGTTCCAGCCACGAAAAAACGCAGACTCATCGCCCTAGTCCTGTCCCACCAGTTCGAAAGCGCGAATCTCTTCCTTGCGAACCGTCAACTGCTCAACCAGGTCTGTACGCACCTCGTAGCCGCGGCCGGGCGCATCCGAGACGAGAATCTCGCCCTCCGATGTGACCGTGACCTCGGGCTCGATAATGTCCTCGTGCCAGTACCGAGCCGACGCAGAAACATCGCCGGGCAGGCGGAAGTTCTCCAGCGTCGAAAGCGCGATGTTGTGCGCGCGTCCCACGCCCGACTCCAGCATCCCGCCGCACCACACCGGAATCCCGCGCTCCTGCGCCGCATTGTGCACAGCGATCGCCTCGGAGAACCCTCCCACGCGGCCCAGCTTGATGTTGATGATCTTGCACGATTCCATCTCGATCGCGGCCAGCGCGTCGCGCCGGTTGCGAATCGACTCATCAAGGCAGATTGGCGTGTTCATTCGCTTCTGCAACATCGAGTGATAGTAGAAGTCGTCATACCAGAGCGGCTGCTCCACCATCAGCAGGTCAAAGGCGTCGAAGGTCGAAACATGGTCCGCATCGCGCAACCTGTAGGCGGAGTTGGCGTCGCAGCTCAGCATGATATCCGGCCACTGATTGCGCACCTTCTCAAACACTTCGACATCCCAGCCCGGTTTGCACTTCAGCTTGATGCGCTGGTACCCCGCCGCGATTTCGCGATCAATAATGTCCAGCAGTTCGGGAATTGATTTCTGAATCCCCAGCGATACACCGCATGCAATCCTGTCACGCACGCCGCCAATCAACTGCGACAGCGAAATGCCTTCCCGCTGCGCTTCAAGATCCCAGATCGCGTTTTCAAGCGCAGCCTTGGCCATGGGATTGCCGCGCACGACATTGAAAATCTTCGGGCAATCGCCGCCGTGCTCCACCGTGGCGCTGGCCAGCATGGGGCCCAGCTCGTTCACAATCACCTGCCAGGCCGTGTCCGTCGACTCGCCCGAAAAATGGGGCCGCTCACCTGCAGTGCACTCGCCCCATCCCACCAGTCCTTCTGACCGGATCTCGGCCAGCAGGATTCTGCGGTTGCGGGTTACACCAAAACTTGTCTCAAAGGGTCGCACCAGGGGCAGGTGCAGCTCGCGGAGAACGATTCCGTCAATTCTCATAAATTGTTGCTTCCTTCGGATCACAGCTTATGAAGATGTTGGTACTTCCTTGCGCCGGCTCTGAAAACCCTCTCAGAATTACGCCGGTTGGGCCCAACGGCCCAGTTCAAAGACCCCGTTACCTTCCGCGTCCCGATTAAACGAGACGACGGCTAATCCTTTGGAAAAGGCTTCCTGAAACCTCTGGCGATTCTGCAACTGGACAGCAAGGGCCTGCTCCCGGCCACCGGAGGAAGCCTTCCATTGGTAGATGGCGGCTGGGACCAGGATGCGTTCTTCAATTTCGTATGCGACCGCGGGGCGGCCTTCCAGCACACCGTTGACTCGTTCGGAGTCGAGATACCACTCTGCAACGAGACGGTCAGTTGGAAGTCCACCTTGGAGTCGAGAAGAGGATACACCATAAAAATTCACGTAATAGCTACGTACAATCGCGCCTAGCTTATGTATGTTGAGATGCGCGTTCTTGATCTCCAGTGGATCGAATGTCCACTCCATGCGCCGGATGCCGCGTGAAAGTGCCTCACGTCGTTGCTCCAGCTTGAGTTGCGCTCCAAGCCCACGGTCGCGATACCGGTCGCGCACTGCCAGCATATGCGAATGAAGGTAGGGCTGTGGATTTCCGTCTGTGGATTTCTTGCCAGTCTTCACTCCCGGCAAAGACATGGCGAAACCGACCATCGACTCGGGCGTGCCATCTGGTGCGGCGCCAGGCAGCGTCGTATCGAAAGCCCCGAGCACCTGGCCACCGATTTTCTGCGCCACCAGAAATGCCTTGCGCGGAATGATGTCGCTGTCGTCGTAGCCCCACGTCTCGATCTGCATCTGGACGCAGGCTTCCAGCTCATCATGTCCCGAACACGCGCGGATCAGGATCATCGTTGATCCATCCCGCGCTCCCAGGCTTCGGAAAAACTCGATCCGGAGGGAGGCGGGGGCTTCAGCCCCCGCATAAAGCCAAGAGCATTGGCGCCGGCTTTAGCCGCGGGGGAACTCTCATTCCCCGTCTCGCACGAAATCCTCACCCTTTGCCTCCTCCCCGGCCAGCCAGCTTCCGCTTTGCTTCCACCCAAAGCGCCTCTAGCTCCTCCGGCTTCAATTCTTCAAGTGGCTTCTCGCTATCCATTTCCATCTGCCCGAACCGATGTCGGAACCGCAGATTGCACCCGCGCAGCGCCATCTCCGCGTCAACGTCGAGGTGCCTCCCAAGGTTTACGACCGTGAACAGCAGATCGCCTAGCTCGGCTTCGACGGCGGCTTTGTGAGCCGGGTCGTTGGACTTTTCGGCAGCCGCGGCTTCAGCCTCCAGCTCCGCCGTTTCCTCCACCAGCTTCGGCAATAGGTCGCGCCAGTCGGGCCAATCGAAACCGGACTTCGCGGCTTTCGCACCGATCTTCGCGGCCTCGGCCAGCGCTGGCATCGCGCGCTGCACGGAGTCTAATCTCGATTTGGAACTGGAAGAGGCCGCTGCATGCGATGTTTCCGCAGCCTTGATCTCTTCCCAGTTACGCAGCACCTTTGCCGCCGACCCTTCAACTGCGGAATCCACAGTCGCTTCGTTGCCCGCCGCACGTGAAGCCTCTTCGCCGAAGACGTGCGGATGACGCCGCACCAGCTTCCGGTTCAGATGGTCGAGCACATCGGAAATTGTGAAGTGCCCATCATTGGCAGCCATCTCCGCATAGAACAGCACCTGCAGCAGCAGGTCGCCCAGTTCTTCAGCCAGGTGCGGAAAGTCGCGCCGCTCGATGGCGTCGAAGACCTCGTAGGCCTCTTCCAGCGTGTATTTGCGAATGGTGTCGAAGGATTGTTCGCGGTCCCACGGGCATCCGTCGGGAGCGCGCAGCCGGGCCATGATTGCGACCGACCGCTCAAACAGTTCTGCCGCACGCGCAGGATCACTCTGCATAATGTCCGCGGGTGCCTCTGGATTTGGGCTGGCAGGCGGTGCGTCCATGTGGTTTCATTTTAACCGGCGGCTGCAAGGCGCCGTCTCATCATCAGGTTTCGGTCTTCCTGGCAGCGCTCTTCCCTTCTCCGCTTCGCAATTCAACTCACTGGAGGTCTCCCATGTTTTGCAATCGACTTGCCGTTCTGTTCTAAGGCCCTGACCACCGCCCAGAAGCTGGCCGGAGACAAACTGCGCGAAGCGCGGGAGAAGGAAGACAAGAAGGACCAGTAGAGCTATCTGAATAGCTGTTCGCTCTGCCATGGCTTATGCGATGTCAACCCGGTTTTTTTGAAATCATTGCCAAACCGCTGAATCATAAAGGAATTCTCTTGACCTCTGTTTGCAGGTAATTTCACCCTGTTCAGGCATAATCACAATCGATGCAAAACAACCACGCCAATTCACCGTGAAAGCCGCAATCACAGCCTTTCAGGGGTTCCACCAAGCGGGACAATTTGACCCACCCCCCTCTCGAAATTTGCGGTTTTCCACAAAAAGTTTGCAGGATTTTCCTTCTCGCATCGGCGACCGATCCGGTCCGCGATTCGAAACTTGTGTAACGTCTGACGCATGTACTGCGGGCCGTATACTCAACCTTCCCGGTGATTTCACTTTTAATGATCCGCATTTTCGGCACGACAATGGCGGCGCTGCTCGGGCTGGCCTTCGGCAGCTTCCTGAACGTGTGCCTCAGCCGCTGGCCCGAGGGCGAGAGCGTCGTGAAGCCGCGCTCGCACTGCCCCAGTTGCGGCCGCACCCTCGTCTGGTGGGAGAACTTCCCGCTCCTGAGCTGGCTCGCCCTGCGCGGGCATTGCCGCACCTGCAATACGAAAATCAGTTGGCGCTATCCGCTGGTGGAGTTTGCGATGGGAACCTTGTGGGCATACATAGTTTGGCGCTCACTTCCAAACTTATTGTTTCCTCATCCGTTCACCTTCTACCTCGATGACGCAATTCTCTCCATGGTCGGGACGATGGTCTTTTGCTGGATCATGGTGGCTCTTGCGGTGCTCGACGCGGAGCATT
This sequence comes from uncultured Acidobacteriaceae bacterium, assembly GCA_963838295.1. Taxonomy (GTDB): domain Bacteria; phylum Acidobacteriota; class Terriglobia; order Terriglobales; family Acidobacteriaceae; genus Telmatobacter. The sequence continues at coordinate 494,159 of CAWIQS010000010.1, read as the reverse complement.
TTTGGCTCCCGGATAGCATCATCTTGTCCGGCATCGCACTGGGATGCCTGCTTTTTATTGCCCACCTTGCCATGTTCCTACTCTTCCCTCTGCCTATCGGAGTGATCGGCATTGGCTCGGGAGCCGCATGGGTTGTCACAAAGTTTCTGCTGGGAATCCTCACCGCCGGAGGACTCATTCTCGTCATCCGCTGGACCTACTGGCTCATTCGAAAGCGTGAGGGCATCGGCCTCGGAGATGCCAAACTGATGGCGCTTCTCGGCGCGTGGCTCGGGCTTGCCACTGCTCTACTTTCCTTCGCCATCGGCGTCCTGCTCGGCGCGGCCTTCGCGCTCGTAGTGCTCGCCATTCCCACAGCCCGACGCGAATCCGACACATGGCTCCTGTCGAAGATGCCCCTCGGAACATTCCTCTGCGTCGGCGGCATCATCAGCGCTCTCTGGGGTCAACCCCTCATCGCCGCCTACCTGCATTTCGTAGGATTGCGCTAATTTAAACTCTGCAAACATTGTCATTCCGACCGACCAACGGGAGCGGAGGAACCTGCAGTTGTTTTTCGCCTTGCCTCGTGCGCTGGTCTCCGTCACAGCGAACCCGATGCGGGCAGAAGATCACCTTGATTGAACGGATAAATCCCACCTGGGTCGATCTGAGCACAGATTGGTTTGAATACGAGCCGGCGGACTATAGAAGGGCGCTGACAGGCTGCTGTCTTGAATCGGACTTTGCAACCGGCAACTGCGGGTTCCTCCACTCCCGTCGATCGGTCGGAATGACAGATTTCAGTTCGATTGTTGGTTCTTCGACACCGCAGGCGCATTCGCCAGTTCCGGCTCCTTCAGCCATTTCTTCGCTTCCTTGGCGTGCCTGCTGTCGGGGTCGTACTCCATCACCTTCTGGTAATTCGCCTTCGCATGCGCATAGTCGCCGGTATTGCGCTGCGCTTCCGCCAGTCCCCAATACACATCAGGATTCTCTGGATCCGTGACCAGGGCTGACTGGTACCGTGACAGTGCCGCCCTCCAGTTCTTCCGGCTCAGTTCGAGGGACCCGACGTCCTCATCTTCCTTCGCTGTCTCCTGGTGGACGGGAGGCTCGTCGCTCTTCTTCCCGTGCTTGCCCGGCCTCGGCTCGTCCGGAATGTTCACATCGTTGGCTCCCGACAGGCTCGAGCTGAATCCGTCGCTGGAGTCCGATGCGCCGGGCGGTGGATCGTCGGGACTGTGCACGGGGTCAGTATCGTCGTGCAGCAGGGTCGTCGTTCCCGCGCTTTCGCCGGTGCCCGTCACAGGCTGCGGTGGCGCCGGCTCTTCGCTTGTCGGCACTACCGGCACATTGTTCGTATCTTGTGGAAACCGATTCGATGAGTCAGCCGGCTTCTGCCCAGGCGGCTGTTGCTGCGATGGGTTCGCCGGCGGATTCGGCTTCTGCGCGGGCGGTGTGGACTGCGCATACAGCGCCGTTGCCGCCATCAAGCCGCATCCCAACCCAAGAGCCATGTGATATCTCAGATTCATTTCAGTTCTTTTCGCGTCCCGCCGTTCATTCTCATCACATCAATGTTACGATGCGATGCATACAGCACTTCAACCCACACCAGGAAAAAGCCGCTTCCCCTATGGCACTCATCATCCGCTCATCTGCCATTCATGCCGCCGGCTGCTATAGCACGACCGCAGTTCGCAAAGGCACCCGCGTTGCCGAGTACACCGGGCCGCGTCTCAGTAAAGACCAGGCCGACGCGTCCAATGAGGACTCGCCCATTACCTACTTGTTTGGACTCGGTGACGGCTCCATCGTCATCGACGGTCATTGCATGGCCATGTTCATTAACCACAGCTGCAACCCGAATTGTGAGACCGAGGAGATCCGCGGACGCGTCTGGATCACGGCCATCCGCAAAATCGAGCCGGGAGAAGAGATTACCTACGACTACTGCCTCTACGACGGGGGCGCGGACGAGGCCATCTGCAACTGCGGCGCAAAACGGTGCCGCGGCACCATGTACTCTCCCCTGGAGATTCGCCGCCGCAAAGCCGCAGCTCGAAGAGCAGAAAAGAAAAAGAAAGCAAAACGCCGCTCCCGCGCCACAGAGATTCCCATTGCCCGCCCTCCCGAGGTTGTGGAGCAGGAAGACGCTGCCTGACTAAGTCTTGCCCTGCGAAACCCGATACAGGCAGGCACTGCGGGGGATAGCATAGGGCAGGATGACGCAAGAGCCAGAGCAACCGCCCCTCACCGATCTGCAACTCGATGTTTTGCGCCGCTTTGCCCTCTTCGAGGTGAGTCGGGACGACATGCTGCAGGCACTTGCCGGGGCTTTCGACATCAACTTCGATCCCAGGGAAGAGACATCCAAAGGAATCACTCAGCGCCGCTCCGCCAATAATCGCTTCCCTATCCCTGAGCCCGGCATCGTCATCACCCGCGAGCACATCTCCAACGCGCTCGAGCACAAGCGTTTCGGCCTCGTATCAGAGCGCGACCTCGTCTACTGGGCAACAATCCTCCTGCTCAACGATGCCTACGTCTTCGATCCCGGCGACGAAGACCTCATCGCCGAATGGCTCAACGACATCAGCTTCAACCTCGACGCGAACTGAGCCGTTTCCCACAATCTGAAAGCTGCTCGATCAACATTTTCCACCTCCGCCCGGCCGCACCCCGGAACGATACAATCCAACCTGGCACTCGAATCAAAATCGCAAGGTCATTGGGAGTAGTTGATCGCATGGGTTATCAGGTACTGGCTCGCAAGTATCGGCCACAAAAGTTTGCCGACGTCGCCGGCCAGGATCACGTTACACGCACTCTGCTCAACGCGCTTACCCAGAACCGCATCGCACACGGCTACATTTTTTCCGGCCATCGCGGCATCGGCAAAACCACCATCGCCCGCATCCTTGCACAGGCGCTGAACTGCCGCACTGAAATCGGCTCAGCCCAGAGGCCAACGCCCGAACCCTGCGGCATCTGCGACTCCTGCGTCGAAATCCGCCAGGGCAACGCCGTCGATGTGATCGAGATCGATGCGGCCACCAATCGCGGCATCGACGAAATTCGCGAGCTGCGCGACGCTGCGCGCTACGCGCCGGCCCGCGACCGCTACAAGATCTACATCCTCGACGAAGCCCACCAGATCACCGAAGCCGCCTTCAACGCGCTGCTCAAAACCCTCGAAGAGCCACCGTCGCACGTCATCTTCATGATGGCGACGACCGAACCGGAAAACATTCCGCAGACCATTCGGTCGCGCTGCCAGCACTTCAGCTTTCATGCCGTCAAGTTCGATGACATCCTCGCGCAGCTCAAGATGATCGCCGCGCAAGAGCAGGTCGAGGCCGAAGACGCCGCGCTCGCCCTGCTTGCCGAGGCTGGCGACGGATCGATGCGCGACGCCCTCAGCATCATGGATCAGGCCATCGCCTCCGCCCCTGTCGACGCGAACAATCGCCCCGTCCTCTCCACTGCCCAGATTCGCGAGTTGATGGGATCGGTTCCCAATACCGTCTTCGAGCATCTGCTTGAGTCGGTGGCTGCGGGTGAGAGCGCTCCGGTCATGACGCAGTTGAGCGATCTGCTCAACGCCGGACACAGCGCGCAGTCCCTTGCCCGGCAAATCGTTCGCTACCTGCGCAACACCCTGATGGCCAAGCTCGGCGGCGAACAGACTGAGTTGCTGCAGATCTCCGCCGACGAGCGCGCCCGTGCCGCGCGCACCGCCCTGCTCTTCGGCGAGGAAGAAATCACGCGCAATCTTCAGATCATGCTGCGCACCTTCGATGATCTGAATTACCGGCAGGAGCAGCGCTTCCATCTCGAACTCGGCCTGATGAAACTCGTCCACGCGCAACGTCTGCTTCCGCTTGAAGAACTGCTCAGTTCCGTAGCCAGTGGCAAGCCCGTCAGCAGCGGCGCATCGTCCGCACCGCGTACATCCTCCGCGCCGACGCGAAGTTCCTCGCCCAGCCATTCTTCGCCAGCTTCCAGCGCTCCGCCGCCGCCCCGCTCGCCCTTCGGATCCGGCCCCGTGATGCAGTCCGCGCCCATCGCAGAGAGCCACGCGGTAAGCGGGTCGGTTGCGTTGGCGTCCTCTCGCCCCGATGTAGCGCATGCGGGAGCCGTCATCCCTTTCCGCACTCCTCAGCCGCGACCCAGCGAGCCTGAAACGATCGAGACTGAAAGCGATCCGGCCGAAATACCTGTTCTCCAATCGGCGATTGCGCCACCTCCCGCACCCTCGACCACTCCATTAGCCTCGGTTGAAGAACTGACTCCCGAATCCGTCCAACAGGCCATCGTTGCGGGTCTTGCGCAGAATGGCCACGCGTCCGCCTCAACCCTGCTCTCCACCGCCCGCTTCACCCTCGAAGCCACCAGCCTGCGCATCGAGGTTCCGGGAATCGGCAAGAAGATGCTCGCCCTCACCGTCAATGGCGCCGCCGAAAAAATCATCAAGCAGGAGTTGCAGCGCGTTGGCGCTCCGGCGCGCTTCATGGTGATTCCCGGCGAAGGCGTGGCCGCCACATCTGCCGTTGCGGCGCCAGTCCAGGGCAGCATCCAGCAGGCCGCGCTCGAACATCCTATGGTGCAGCGGGCCAGGGAAATCTTTAATGCCGAAGTGCGCAGCGTAGTCGACCTGCGCAGCAAATAGAACCGAGGAGGCCGCAATGGTAAATCCGCTCAAGATCGCCGAAATGCTCTCCCAGGCCAACAAAATGCAGGAAGAGATGCAGCGCAAGCTGACGGAAACGGTGGTCGAGGGATCAACCGGCGGCGGAGCCGTCACGGTCACTATGAACGGCAAAAAAGAAGTGCTCAAAATCAAGATCGATCCTTCGGCCGTCGCGAGCTTCAGCGGTGCCAGCCCCGATGTGGAGATGCTCGAGGCCTTGATCGTAGGCGCCGTAAACGATGCCGGCCGCAAAGCTGACGAAGCCATTCAGTCCAGCGTCAAAGGCGCGCTCGGCGGCTTGAACCTGAACATTCCCGGTCTCGGTTAAACTCCATTTCTTCCCTGCTTCTGCTGAGCTTTTCCTCGATCGTTGTGTAGCATCAGGAGGTCATGATGTCCGTCGAAATCAATCGCAGAAACTTTCTCCATCTAGGCGCAACGGCCGGCGTAGCTGCGCTCGTGCCAAGATGGGTGCTTGCACAAGCTGCACCAGCAGCACCTCCAGCCGATCGCGTCGCTCAGATGCGCGCAGCGGGCGCTTCGACCCCTATCAAGACCACTAAGCTCTACGACAACCTCTGGCTCCTGCAGGGCGCGGGCGGCAACATGGCGATCCAGAGCGGCAAGGACGGAACCATCCTTATCGATTCCAGTTTCGCGACAGCCGTTCCTCATATCCGCGAGGCCATCGCCGCGGTCAGCACGGATGCACCCCACGCGCTGATCAATACCCACTGGCACATCGACCACGTTGACGGCAACGAAGGCATGCACGCCGCCGGCTTCCACGTAATTGCCCACGAGAAGACGAAAGAGCGTATGTCGCAGCCGGCTGAGATGAAGTTGATGCACTTCTCTCTGCCCGCGTATCCCGTGAGTGCCCTTCCCGAAACCACCTTCGCAACCTCGATGCACCACAACCACAACGGTGACAGCATCGATCTGGTCCACTACGACCCCGCGCACACCGACACTGACATCTACATCCACTTCCACAATGCCGACGTGCTGCACTGCGGCGACATCTTCTTCAATAAGACCTATCCCTTCATCGATGAAGGCACCGGCGGTTCGATTGGCGGCACGATTACGGCAGCGCAGAAATCGCTGGCGCTGGCCGGCGATAAGACCAGGATCATCCCCGGGCATGGCCCGCTGGGAGACAAGACCGATTTGAAGAAATACGTCGACATGCTTTCGATGGTCCGCGACAAGGTTGCGGCACTGAAGCAAGGAGGCGCCAGCGAACAGGAAGTGATTGGCAAAAAGCCCACGGCCGACCTTGACGCGGATTGGGCGCACGGTTTTGCGCCCGACATGTTTGTGGGTATCGTCTACCGAACCGTTTAGGAGGAGTCGCTGTGGCACGCTATGCCGAGCCCATGGCCCGGCTCATCGACGAATTGAAGAAGCTTCCCGGGGTGGGAACCAAGACTGCCCAGCGCTTCGCCTTTTACATCCTGCGCTCCAGCGACGACGATGCCTCCGCTTTGGCTGACGCGGTGCGCGGGCTCAAAGCCAGCCTGCGCCTCTGCTCGGTCTGCAACAACATTACCGACGTCGATCCCTGCGCGTACTGTGCCAGCCCCACGCGCAACCAACGCCTGGTCTGCGTGGTTGAGGAGCCAACCAATATCGATGCGATTGAGCGTTCTCGTTACAGCGGCGTCTACCACGTGCTGCACGGAACGCTGTCGCCGCTCCATGGTGTCGGCCCCGAGCAGTTGCGCGGTCGCGGTCTTGTCCAGCGAGTTGAGCGCGGCGAAGTGGATGAGGTGATCCTTGCCACCAGCCCCACCCTCGAAGGCGAAGCCACGGCGAGCTGGCTGGCCGGTGCGTTGCGCGAATTCAAGGTGCGCGTCACGCGGATCGCCATGGGCGTCCCTGCCGGAAGCGACATTGAATACGCAGACGAAGTCACCATGGCGCATGCCATCGAAGGCCGCCACGAGATGAAACCCTGATCGACTCTGGTTTTGGTTAGCTGCGCAGCCGGGTCAACAGGTCCTGCGGGTGCACCGGCTTGGCCAGGATCTCAAATTCATAGCCCTGCGCGCGTGCCTTTTCCAGCAGGTCGGCCGTTGCCGCCTGGCCTGAGAACAGCAGAATCTTGATCTTTGGCAGCAGTGCCCGAATCTGAATCGCCGCGTCGATGCCGTTCAGATCGGCCATGATGACATCGGCAATCAGCATATCCGGCTCGTAGGTTGAGGCCGTTTCCAGCGCGGTTTCTCCGGAATAAACGGCTCGCGCCTGAAAACCGCTCTGATTGAGAATCATTGCCAGTGTATCCGCAATGACGCGTTCGTCATCTACCACTAGAACCTTGGGCTTAACGTGATTATCGGGCATATACTCCTGGACGCCAAAGGGATGGCGAAAAAGCCTTTCAGTCGAACGCGCCGCGCGACGAAGCTGAAAGGCACCGCTTACGGTACGATCAGCTCGGTAAATACTTTGTTAAGGATAACATCTTCGGAAAGGGACAACGTGCAACCCTTCGGGGGCCCGGCCCTCAGTTTACGGATGCGTTCGGACTTGCGCAAGATGGTTGGTACCTCTCCAAATTTGCTTTACTCTTGGACGCTCCGCAGGGCTTGGCAGTGACCTGTTCGAGTCGATTTCTTTTGGGCGAGTTCCGTTGGCGCGTGGCCTGCGGCGGGTTCCCCTTAAGTGCGTTACTCTAATTGCGCGGACACTTCCCACCCCGGCGAAAATTCATCGGGAAGCAACGCAACCCACATAAGCTCTTGAAACGTCCGTCCCCGCCGAGTTCCCGGCGAATCTAGAGGCGAAGAGGCACGCATGCAGTCAGCAGGCATCCAGAACGAGGCGCTGAACCCTGCCCCCGGCCCGGCGAATCATCCCGCTGGTGAATCCACTCCCCGGCCCGGCGAAGCAATCATTCGCGCCGAAAAGATCGAGAAGTATTATGCGCAGCCCAGCCAGAATCGCATTCAGGTTATTTCGCCCACCGACCTCAGCATCGTTCCCGGGGAGATCGTCGCCCTGCTCGGCCCTTCCGGCTCGGGCAAATCCACCATGCTCCGTATGCTTTCCGGCCTTTCGCGCCCATCCGCCGGCCAGGTCTATTGGCACGAAAAGCCGATCGCCGCTGCCGAAATCAACGTCGCCATCGTTTTCCAGAGCTTCGCCCTGTTCCCCTGGCTTACTGTCCTCGAGAATGTTGAGGCACCCCTCCAGGCCCGCGGCGTCGACCCGGAAGAGCGCCGCGCCCGCAGCATGCGCATGATCGACACCGTCGGTCTCGATGGTTTCGAATCCGCCTATCCCAAGGAGCTCTCCGGTGGCATGAAGCAGCGTGTCGGCTTTGCCCGCGCCCTCGTGGTCGAGCCCGAGGTCCTCTTCATGGACGAGCCTTTCTCGGCCCTCGACGTCCTCACCGCCGAAAACCTGCGCAGTGAACTGCTCGAACTGTGGGCGAAAAAGACCATGCCCACGCGCTGCGTCTTCATCGTGACCCACAACATCGAAGAGGCGGTCCTGCTCGCCGATCGCATCATCGTGCTTGGACGCAATCCCGGACATATCCGCACCGACTTTCGCAACCAGCTTCCGCAGCCGCGCGATCGCAAATCCGAAGCCTTCACCCAACTGGTTGACTATATCTACAAGGTACTCACGCGGCCCGACGTCGCTCCCACCGAGGCGCCGGAGCATCAGCATCCCGGCCCGCGCATCCGCGATCAGCGCCAGATGAAGTACCAGATGCTGCCCCACGCAAGACCCGGCGGCGTGGCCGGATTGCTGGAACTCCTGCTCGACAAGGGCGGGCGCGACGACATCTACCGCCTCGCCGACGACCTTGCTTTCGAGATCGACGACCTGCTGCCCATCGTGGATGCCGCGCAGCTGCTCGGATTCCTCAAAGTGGAGGAAGGTGACGTCTCTATCACCGAGACGGGCACCGAATTCGCCAATTCTGAAATCCTCCGGCAAAAGGAACTCTTCCGCGACGCGGCCCTTGCCAATGTCCTGCTGCTGCGCCAGATTCGCCGCGCCCTTGAAGCGAAAAGCGACCACACCGTCCCCGATGAGTTCTTCCTCGATATGCTCGACGAACAGTTCAGCGACGAAGAATCGCACCGTCAGATTGAAACCGCCGTCAACTGGGGCCGTTATGGAGAACTCTTCGATTTCGACGCTGCACGACGCCGCTTCGTGATGCCCGACGCCCTCGAAGAAGCAGCCGATGCCGGAGGCGATGAGTGACCTTGCAGCGCACATTCGCGCGGTCGCTTGTCACCGCTCGCACCTGGCCCTTTGTCATCGACATGGGCGTAGCTGCTTGCGGTCTGGCCATCTTCTTTGCCATTGTCGGCACCGGCAGATACTGGCTCAGCAAACCTGCACCCATCGCTGAAATCTCTCACTCCATCAGCGCTCTGCCGCTCTACGCCTTCTACTCCATCACCCGCATCGGCATCGCGTACTTGCTCAGCCTGGTCTTCGCCGTCGCCTACGGTTATATTGCAGCCTACAATCCGCGCATTGAGCCTTGGATGGTCGCCGTCCTTGACATTCTTCAGTCCATCCCGGTTCTCAGCTTCCTGCCCCCCGTGGTCCTTTTCATGGTCGTTTTGATTCCCGGCCACCAGTTGGGCATCGAGATGGCCGTCATCCTCCTCATCTTCACCGGGCAGGTGTGGAACCTGGCCTTCAGTTTCTATTCCTCACTGAAATCCATCCCTCGCGAAATGGTGGAGGCTTCGCGCATTTATCGCTATTCCGCCTGGCAGCGCTTTTGGCAGCTTGAAATGCCCTACGCCGCCATTGGCCTGGTGTGGAACTCCATCGTCTCCGTGGCCGGCGGATGGTTCGCCCTCATCGCGTGCGAAATCTCGCCCTTCGCCAATTACACCTACCAGCTTCCTGGAATCGGGAGCTATCTTCAGGTCGCCACCAACACCGGCGACTACCGGGCCCTGACCTTCGGCATCGTCACAGTCATCCTCATCGTCGTCGCCACCGATCAGCTTGTCTGGCGCCCACTCATTGCCTGGAGCGACAAGTTCAAATTCGAACAGGTCGAGTCCGCTGACCGCGTCCGCTCTCCGATCCTCGCTCTTCTGCGCCGTTCCAGCCTCCTCAGCTCGCTCCCCAGCCGCGCCTGGACGAGCATCGAAGAGCCAATCTTTCGCCGGCTCTCCCGCACGAAAGAATGCCGCGTCGTCCACCCCGTCGACGAAGAGAAACCTACCCGGAGCTCGGTCTGGTTTTATCTCCTGGCGGTTGCGGTCGCGGGAGTCGTCGGCTGGGGAGCATTGCAGGCTGTCGTCATGCTCAGAACGATCAGCTGGCCCGACTTAAAACTTCTCTTCGAAGGCGCTGCTGCAACCTTTGGCCGCGTCAATGCGGCTCTTCTCATCTCTGCCGCGTGGACGGTCCCGGTCGGCGTCGCCATCGGCCTCAATCCGCGTCTCTCTCGCATCGTCCAGCCAACCGCCCAGGTACTGGCATCCATTCCAGCCACGGCCTTTTTCCCCATCATCCTCATTGGCCTGGTCAAGATCGGCGGCGGACTTGGCATCGGATCCATCGCGCTCATGCTACTCGGCACACAGTGGTACATCCTCTTCAACGTCATCGCCGGCGCCATGTCCATCCCCTCTGACCTGCGCGAGGTCACCTCGCTCTATCGCTTCACCCGCTGGCAACGCTGGACCAAGCTCATCCTTCCCGGAATATTCCCCTATCTCATCACCGGCATGGTGACGGCCTCCGGCGGCGCATGGAATGCCTCGGTCTACGCCGAATACTCCCACCTCAAAGACAGCACCCTGCAGACCATCGGCCTCGGCGCCGAGATCAGTTCCGCAACTGACAGCGGACGCTTCCCCATCATCCTGCTCGCCACCATCATGATTTCTCTCATGGTCGTCACCATGAATCGACTCGTCTGGCGCCGGCTCTATCGCCTCGCTGAAACCCGGTATAAACTCGAAGGCTAAATAGAACAAACAACTGTCGGTGCGATCGGGGGAAGCTATGATTCGCGTTGGACTGGTAGGTTTCGGTATGGCGGGCCGCGTTTTTCACGCGCCGCTCATCTCGTCTGTCGAAGGTCTCGAACTCGCCGCAGTCGTCGAGCGAACCACAAACAAGGCCGCCGAGCGCTACCCCGGCATCACCACCTATCGCTCCATCGAAGAGTTGTTGGCCGACGCTTCGATCAAACTAATTGTCGTAGCCACCCCCAACAGCACGCATTTCCCCATCGCCATGCAAGCGCTGGAGGCGGCAAGGAGCGTTGTCGTCGACAAGCCTGTGGCCCTGAGCGCAACCGAAGTTGCCCAGCTTTCTGAACTCGCTGGCGGCATCGGTCTGCAATTTTTCCCATTCCATAACCGCCGCTTTGACAATGACTTTCTGACGATTCGCAAACTGATAGGTGAACATGCGCTTGGCCGCCTTGCTCACTTCGAATCGAACTTCGACCGCTGGCGCCCCGGCCTCTCGACCCGTGCCTGGAAAGAGGACACAGACCAGGGCGGCATTCTCTACGATCTCGGCACGCACCTCGTCGACCAGGCGCTTGTGCTCTTCGGCGAGCCTTCGTCCGTCGGCGCCGAGATCCGGCGCGAGCGCGATGGCGAGGGCGCCAACGATGCCATCACGATCCGGCTGCATTACCTGACAGGTTTTTCCGTGACTCTCGGCGCCAACTGCCTTTCTTCCCTCGCCCGCCCGCGCTTCCACCTGCGCGGCACGCGCGGCAACTTCTGGAAATGGGGACTGGACCCGCAGGAAGATGCGTTGAATGCCATCACCAGGATCACCGACCCCAACTGGGGACAGGAGCCGAGCGATCGATGGGGCACTCTCAGCGTCGAAAACGACGGCAGCCTCGTTACGCGGCCCGAACCCTCGGCGACCGGAGACTACCGCCTCTTCTACGCAGGCGTTCGCGATGTCCTGCTCGGTTCTGCAACTGCGCCGCCCGTCACTCCCATTGACGCCTGGCGCGTGGCCCGCGTTCTTGAGTGGGCGAAACAAAGCTCCAGCGAAGACCGCGACATTGAGTGCGACTGGAGCGGAGAACCAGCCTGATCATCACGCGGTTTCGGTTGCCTGTTTCTCTTCCAGCGGCACCCAGAAACGAAAGACGCTCCCGTGTTCCGGATTGCTCTCGACCGCGATCCCGCCACCGTGCGCCAGCATGATGGCGTGGGCAATGGCGAGCCCCATGCCAGTTCCCTTGCCGAGTTTCGCGCCCTTTTTGCCGCGATAGAACTTCTCGAAGATATGCGGCAAATCGCCTTTGTCGATACCGTGCCCGCTGTCCTCCACTTCAAATTCCAGCCGGCCTTCCACGCGCCGGCTTCGCAGCACGATCCGGCCTTCCGGTGGAGAATATTGAGCGGCATTCTCGATCAGGTGGCGAAACACGCGGCCCAGCAGCTTGGCGTCGAACCACACCGGTGTATCGGGTTCCTGCACCATCACCGTGACCTGGTGCCGACGCAGCAGGGTCCGAGACGCCTCAATCGCGTGCTCCAGCAACATCCGCGTATGCTGCGGCGCACGTTGCACCTTCAACACTTTGGCATCCAGTTCCGCCATCTCCACAGCTTCGCCAATCAACGCGTCGAGATGCGCCGATTCCTCATCGACCACGGTAGCAAGTTCCCTGCGCACCTCATCATCCAGACCTTCATTCTGTGTCAGTGTTGTCGCTGCCGCACGGATTGACGTCAGTGGCGTCCGCAACTCGTGCGTGAGTGAGTCGATCAGCGCCGCGCGCAATCTCTCGCCCTCGCGCGAAGCCTCCATGCGCGCGGTAGCCTCGATGGCAATGGCCCGCGTGATGGCTATCCCAATCTGCGCGCATACGGCGGTCGCGACCTCCCGCGAAAGGCTCGCAGGCTTCCATGCCATCGCCCCCACGGCGCGCATTCCCACCATCAGCGCGCGAGCTTCGAACCCATCCTGCGCCGCGATGCCTGGGTTTGCCCCGCCTGTCACCTCGCGCAGATTGGCCTTGAACAACGCGGGCAACTCCGCCTCGGTCGAGACGTACTGGTCCCGCTCCTGCACAAACAACACCACGCTGCGGAGCGCACAAATCTTTGCCACCATCGACGGCAAATCGCGGATCAGCGCCGCCGCATCTTCATGCAGCATCATCTCCTGGCTCAACAGGTAGAGCCGCTCCACGTCTTCCCGGCGTTGCTCGGCCTGGTCTTTTTGCTTGCGGGCCCGTTCGGAGACCCGGCCCGCGACCACCGAGCTCACCGCAAACGTCAGCATCGAAATCCACTCCTGCGGACCAGCCAGAATGAACGTGTGAATGGGCGGTAAGAAAAAGTAATCGAAAAATACTGCACACAGCAGGGCGCTATAGAGCGAAATCACAATCCCGGCCTGCGTCGCCGTCACGACAACAACCATCAGGAACACCATTCCCGCAGTCGTCGCTCGCGCGCCGCACATCGCCAGGCCAACCGTTGTCAGTCCCGCAGCCAGCGTAGCGCCAAGCCATTGAACATAATGGCGCGCCTTCGGCATCAAATCCATGCTGGTCTCCACCGGAATCATACTCGGCCTGCCCAATGATGTAAGCTTCCGATGGAAGAAGAACGAACATGCCCGGCAGAATCCTTGTCATCGACGATGAACCGCAAATCACTCGCGTACTGCGCGCCGCCTTGTCGGCACAAGCCTTTGATGTGCGCACCGCCAACGATCCTGAGGAGGGCCTTCGCGTCTTCGCGGAGTGGCCGCCCGACCTCGTCATTACCGATCTGATGATGCCCGGGCTCAGCGGCGTCGAAGTGTGCCGCGCCATTCGCACAACCTCCTCCACGCCGATCCTTGTTCTTTCCGTGCGCGATCACGAGCGCGCCAAGATCGAGGCGCTCGACTCTGGAGCCGACGACTACGTAACCAAGCCTTTCAGCATCCAGGAACTGCTCGCACGCGTTCGTGCTCACTTGCGCCGCGCACCCGAGCGGACCGAGTCGGCCATAGTGGCCGGTGATTTCGTCATTGATGCCGCTGCGCACAGCATCGAGGTCGCAGGCAAGCCAATTCACCTGACGCCCAAGGAGTTTGAGCTTCTGCTCCACCTCGCGCGCCATGCCGGCAAGGTCATTACGCATCGCGCCCTGCTCACCGCTGTCTGGGGCGCCCAGTCCGCACACCAGCCGGAGTATCTCCGCGTGTTTGTCGGGCAGCTTCGCAAGAAACTCGAGGCCGAGTCCGGAAAGCAGTTCATTCAAACGGAACCCTGGGTCGGCTATCGCTTCGTTCCCGAAGGCTTCAACGCCAAAGAGGAGTAGGCCGGCGCTACTCCCTGCCGCAGGCATCTGAGACTGAACCGCTTGCGTCTTTATACTTCCTTTAGATTTCCCTTCCACCAACACAACGCAATCACCTGCAAAATCGATTTTGGAATCGCACGCGTCCCTATGTCTTCGTGCCGTTCTGAATCGAGGGTCCTTTAGCATGCAAGATCTCACGATGCTCTTCTTCACCGCTATTTTCTTTGCTGTGGCCTTTCTTTACGTCAAGGCCTGCCAGAAGTTGAGGTAAGCCATGGACCTCGTCACTGTAGTGGCTCTCTTGCTCTCGGTCCTGTTGCTCATTTACCTCGCTGCCTCCTTGCTCTTCCCGGAGAAGTTCTGACATGTCTGCCAATGGCTGGTTGCAATTTCTTTTCTTCTCGGTTGTCCTGGCGCTGCTCACGCGTCCGGTCGGCCTCTATATTGCGCAAGTGCTGGAACGCAAGCGCACCTGGCTTGACCCGGTTCTGCATCCCATCGAGCGACTCATCTACAAGGTTTGCGGGGTACATGCCGATCACGAGATGAACTGGCGCGAATACGCGTTCGGCGTTCTCGGATTTTCTGCGGTGAGCCTCTTGCTCACCTACGGGATCGAGCGCCTACAGGCCGTGATCAAGCTGTGGAATCCTCAGGGGCTCGCTGCTGTTGTTCCCGATCTTGCGTTCAATACAGCCGCAAGTTTCACCACCAACACAAACTGGCAGTCGTACACGCCTGAGTCCACCATGAGTTACCTGACGGAGATGGCGGGGCTTGCCACGCACAACTTCTTCTCCGCAGCTGTCGGCATCGTAGTCGCGGTGGCTCTGGTTCGCGGGATCAAGCGGACGACCTCCAACACGATCGGGAACTTCTGGGTCGACACAACCCGCACGCTACTCTACATTCTGCTGCCGGGATCTATCGTCTATGCACTACTGCTGGTCGGCCAGGGCGTACCGCAGAATTTGCACGCTTACACGGTTGCCCATACGGTCGAGGGTCAAACACAGACCATCGCGCAGGGCCCTGTTGCTTCGCAGGAAGCTATCAAAATGCTGGGAACCAATGGCGGCGGATTCTACAACGCCAACAGCGCCCATCCATTTGAGAATCCAACGCCCTTCTCTAACTTCCTGCAGATCCTCTCCATCTTCATCATTCCCGCCGGACTCACCTACACGCTGGGCCGCATGACAGGTTCGCCGGGCCACGGCTGGGCGGTCTTCGCAGCGATGTACGTCCTGTTCGCTGCGGGATTCGCCACTGTGTACTGGGCCGAGGCTCATCCCCATCCACTGATTCACGGCGCTGCACAAACCGCCACCGCTACTGCGCCTGGCGGCAACATGGAAGGCAAGGAAGTCCGCAACGGCATCGCCGAAAGCGCCTTGTTCGCCACCATTACCACCGACGCCAGTTGTGGCGCCGTCAATGGCGTTCATGACAGCTATACCGCACTCGGCGGCATGGTTGTTCTCACCAACATCATGCTGGGAGAAGTGATCTTCGGCGGGGTTGGCTCCGGGCTTTACGGAATGCTGATCTTTGTTGTTCTCTCGGTGTTTATCGCTGGCCTGATGGTCGGACGTACGCCCGAATACCTGGGCAAGAAGATTGAAGCCTACGACGTGAAGATGGCCATGCTTTACGTGCTCATCTTTCCGCTCATCATTCTCAACCTCACGGCGGTCTTTGTTCTTTCTTCGAAGGTTGGATTGTCCGCGCTCACAAACGCCGGACCGCACGGACTCACTGAAATCCTCTACGCGTTCACCTCGGGCGCCGGCAACAACGGCTCGGCGTTTGCCGGTCTGAATATTCCGGTCAATCCGACCACGCAGTGGTGGTACAACATCGCACTCGGTTTCGACATGCTGGTGGGTCGCTTTCTCATGCTCATCCCGGTGCTTGCAATGGCTGGAAATCTCGCCCAGAAGAAGAGCATTCCGCCCTCGCCTGGAACGTTTCCAGTGAACACGTCGCTGTTTACCGTCCTGCTCGTCGGTGTGGTCATCATTCTCGGCGCGCTCACCTTCTTCCCAGCGCTTAGCCTGGGACCGATTCTCGACCATCTGCAGCTGAAATCCGGACAGCTCTACTGAGGAGATCTGACATGAGTATTAGCGACAAATTCAATTCTCCCGCACAGGCTGAAGCTCATTCGGATTCAGCGGCGCCTACGCCTTCTGCGGAGCCCGGCGTTTCCTCTGCGCTTCCGCCGGAGCATCACGAGCATCGCCGAAGGAAATCGACAGCAGGCGTAGTGGAACAGAAGAGCCTGTGGAACACCTCAATCATCCGCCAGGCGCTCATCGACGCGTTTCGCAAACTCGATCCGCGCTGGATGGTCAAGAACCCAGTGATGTTCGTTGTCGAAGTCGGCAGCGTCCTGACAACCGCGTTGCTGATTGATAACACCATCCACCATCGCGTCGGATTCGGGTTCAATCTCCAGATCACGCTCTGGCTCTGGTTCACCGTGCTGTTCGCCAACTTTGCCGAGGCCATGGCCGAAGGCCGCGGAAAAGCACAGGCCGACACCCTGCGCAAAGCCAAGGGCGAAACCATCGCGCAACGCTACACCGCTTCGGGATCTCTCGAACAGGTGGCCAGCGGCCTGCTTCGCGCCAGCGACATCATCTACGTACCCGCAGGCCACTACATTGCTGGCGACGGCGAAGTAATTGAAGGCGTTGCCTCAGTCGATGAGTCGGCGATCACCGGCGAGTCCGCCCCCGTAATCCGCGAAGCTGGCGGCGATCGTTCGGCTGTCACCGGCGGAACGAAAGTCCTGTCCGACTGGGTCAAGATCCGTATTACCTCCAATCCCGGCGAAACCTTTCTCGACCGCATGATCGCCCTGGTCGAAGGCGCGACACGCCAGAAAACGCCGAACGAAATCGCGCTCTCGATTTTGCTTTCCGGCCTGACCATCGTCTTCCTGCTCGCAGTCGTCACACTGCAGCCCTTTGCCATGTACTCCAAGGCGCCGCAGACGGTATTCGTGCTGGTCTCGCTGCTGGTCTGCCTCATTCCCACTACCATCGGCGGCCTGCTCTCGGCTATCGGTATAGCCGGCATGGATCGCCTCGTCCAATACAACGTGCTGGCCATGAGCGGACGCGCCGTCGAAGCGGCCGGCGATGTCAACACGCTTCTGCTCGACAAAACCGGCACTATCACCCTTGGCAATCGTCAGGCCACGGAGTTTATCCCTGCCCCTGATGTCACACCGGAACGGCTAGCCGATGCAGCGCAGCTAGCCTCTCTCTCCGACGAAACGCCGGAGGGCCGCTCGATCGTGGTGCTGGCAAAAGAAAAGTACAACCTGCGCGGACGCGATCTCGGCGGCATTCACGCGGAATTCGTTCCCTTCTCTGCGCAGACACGCATGAGCGGAGTCAACCTTCCCGGTATGCGCATCCGCAAAGGCTCCGCAGATGCCATCGCCCGCTTCCTCGAAGACCAGGGCTCTTCACTTCCAAAGAAGGTGCGCGAAGCGGTTGATGAGATTTCGCGCGCCGGCGGCACACCTCTCGTCGTCGCGGAAAACTCCACAGCCCTCGGCGTCATTTACCTCAAAGACATCGTCAAGGGCGGCCTCAAGGAACGGCTCGCACGCCTCCGCGCCATGGGCATCCGCACCATCATGATCACGGGCGACAACCCCCTCACCGCGGCCGTCATCGCCCGCGAGGCCGGTGTCGACGATTTTCTCGCTGAAGCCAAACCCAAAGACAAGATGGACCTGATCAAGCGCGAACAGGGCAAAGGCAAGCTTGTCGCCATGACCGGGGACGGCACCAACGACGCACCCGCTCTGGCACAGGCCGATGTAGGCGTTGCCATGAATTCCGGCACACAGGCCGCCAAGGAAGCCGGCAATATGGTCGACCTCGATTCCAATCCGACCAAGCTCATCGAAATCGTCGAAATCGGCAAACAGCTACTGATGACGCGCGGCGCACTCACCACCTTTTCCATTGCCAACGATGTGGCAAAGTATTTCGCCATCATTCCTGCAATGTTTTCGGTCGCGTTTCCCGTACTCAACGCGCTGAACATCATGCACCTCCATTCGCCGCAGTCCGCCATTCTCTCGGCGGTCGTCTTTAACGCCATCATTATCGTGGCGCTGATCCCGCTCGCTCT
The DNA here is from genome assembly GCA_963838295.1 of uncultured Acidobacteriaceae bacterium. Taxonomy (GTDB): domain Bacteria; phylum Acidobacteriota; class Terriglobia; order Terriglobales; family Acidobacteriaceae; genus Telmatobacter. The sequence goes on along the minus strand of CAWIQS010000010.1, from coordinate 476,042 downwards.
AAGGGGCGTCAAATACGAACCCAAGGCCGCCGAAGCGCTGCTGCGGCAGAACCTGCTCATCTACGGTGTCGGCGGCGTCATCATTCCATTCATTGGCATCAAGGCCATCGACATGCTGCTCGTAGCCATGCACATGGCATGAAGAGTATGCGGAACTTCAACCAATTCGACTGTGTCGAGGCACGACTTCACAGCTTGCTGGACAATTCGACGAACCCACTGTTTTGTAACAAGGGCATGGCTTCAGCCAGGCCGCAAATGCAACAACTTGAGAGTCGGGCTTCAGCCCCTGTGCAATCCTTCGTTCAAGATTTCAACTTTTCAGGAAGCTGCTCAGTCGTGCAAGAAGCAAGACCCGTATCAGGGCACGACTTCAGTCGTGCCGTTAGGCCACAGTTAGAAGCGGGGCTTTAGCCCCTGGAGAGATCCAAAATGCACGCAACAACCACCATGGCTTCATCTATACCCACCCAAGCCGCCGTCACCCACTCGGTCTGGCGCACCTCTATTCGCTTCACACTGCTTGCAACACTGCTCTTCGGCATCGCCTACCCTCTCGCCGTCACGGGGATCGCAGGCGTAATGTTTCCCCACAAGGCCGCGGGCAGCCTGATCCTCAAGAATGGCCAGGTTATCGGCTCCGAACTCCTCGCCCAGAGCTTCACCTCCGATCGCTACTTCCACCCGCGCCCCTCCGCTGCCGGCAACGGCTACGATCCAACCTCCTCCGGTGGATCGAATCTCGCGCAATCGAATGCCAAGCTCGTGCAGCGCATCCAGGGCGACATCGACAAGCTCGACGCAGAAAACCCCGGCCACCCCGTCCCCATCGACGCAGTCACCACCTCCGGTTCGGGCCTCGACCCCGACATCACGCCCGACAATGCGCACTTTCAGGCCCCCCGCATTGCCAAGGCCCGCGGGCTGACCGAAGCGCAGGTCAACGGACTGATTCTGCAGCACACCGCCGGCCGCACCCTCGGCCTCCTCGGCGAACCACGCGTGAATGTCCTCGAGATGAATCTCGCTCTCGACCAGCTCTCCAAATAGGCTTCCCCTGGAAATAGGGGGAGGAGCAATTCCTCCCCCGCCTTTTTTCCCCCTGCTAACAACTCTGCTTCAAGCGATTCGACAAGCCTCTCCGCGCGAAATATCATCGTCTTTCACACCTGCTTTCTCTGACGGGTCTCGCGGATGCGCGCATCGCTCTTCATCACCTGCTACAACGACACACTCTTTCCCGAAACCGGGCGCGCCGTGGTGCGGCTGCTCGAGCGGCTTGGCGTTGCGCTCGATTTTCTGCCCGCTCAAACCTGCTGTGGCCAGATGCACGCCAATACCGGCTTTCGCGGTGAAGCTTTTTCGCAGGCGAAACGCTTCGTTCAGCTCTATCGCGATACCGAATGCGTCGTGATCCCCTCCTCTTCCTGCGTCGCCATGATCCGCGACCAGTACACGGGCTTGTTTGAAGAACTGGGAAATGAGCAACTACAGAAAGAGTTAACAGCACTTCTGCCGCGCGTCTTCGAGTTGAGCGAATTCCTCACCGACAAACTCGGGGTTGACGACGTCGGCGCACATTTTCCGCATCGCGTCACCTATCACGCCAGTTGCCACGGCCTTCGCGGATTGCATGTGGGTGATCGCCCCTTTCGCCTGCTCCGCAAAGTCAGCGGACTCGAACTGCTTCCCCTCGCGAACCTCGAACGCTGCTGCGGCTTCGGCGGAACCTTCTCTGTGAAAAACGCTGAAGTCTCCACCGCCATGCTCGACGCCAAGCTCATCGACGTGCTTGCCACTGGCGCGGACTATTGCACCGCGCTCGATAACAGCTGCCTGATGCACCTCGGAGGAGCACTCCACCGGCAAGGCAAAAATCTCCAAACCATCCACATTGCAGCCATTCTCGCCTCAACTGCGCAGCATCCGCACGAGGCTGGCCTGTGACTCCGCACGCACCCAATCATTCTCCGGTGATGGACCCGCGTATTGCGCCGCCATTTCCCACTGCCGCGCTTCCGATCCTCCAGAACACCCAGCTCCGCGCCAACGTAGCCCACGCCACCGACATCATTCAGGCCAAACGAGACAACCTCGTCCGCGAAAAGACCGACTGGCAGCAACTGCGCACCTCCGCTTCCGCCATCCGCGCCCACGTGCTTGCGAATCTCGGGCATTATCTCGAGCAATTCGAATCCAACTGCACCGCAGCAGGCGGCACCGTCCACTGGGCAACCGATGCCGCCGAAGCTCGCGCCATCATCCTGCAAATTCTGCGTGAAGAGAACGCCAGCGAGGTCATCAAGATCAAGACCATGACCTCCGCTGAAATCCAGCTCAACCCCGCGCTTCAGGCAGCAGGCATCGCGGCAATCGAAACCGACCTCGCCGAACTCATTCTGCAACTCGGCAACGATGAGCCCTCGCACATCGTCGTGCCCGCGCTGCATGTCAATCGCCGCCAGGTGCGCGAAATTTTTGCCGAGCGCATGGGCCTTCCCCAGCTCTCCGACGATCCCCAGGCTCTCACCGCAGCCGCCCGCACGTATCTCCGGCAGAAATTCCTCAGCGTGCCCACGGCCATCAGCGGCGCAAACTTTCTCATCGCTGAAAACGGCTCCGTTGCAATCGTCGAATCCGAAGGCAACGGCCGCATGTGCCTCACCTTGCCCCGAACTCTTATCGCGCTTGCCGGCATCGAAAAACTCCTGCCCCGTTTCGCCGATCTCGAAGTGATGCTCCAGGTTCTCGCGCGTTCCGCCACCGGGGAGCGCATGAACCCCTACACCTCACTCTGGTCGGGCATCGTGCCCGGTGATGGCCCGCAACGCTTCCACATCGTCCTCCTCGATAACGGCCGCTCCCGCATTCTGGGGCGAAAAGTGGAACGCCAAACCCTGCGATGCATTCGCTGCGCCGCCTGCCTCAACACCTGCCCCGTCTATCGCCAGACCGGCGGACACGCCTACGGCTCCCCCTACGCTGGCCCCATCGGTGCAATTCTCACCCCCCAGCTTCAACAGATGCAGCATGCGCAATCCCTGCCCTACGCGTCTTCGCTCTGCGGCGCCTGCTACGAAGTTTGCCCCGTCAAAATCAACATCCCTGAAGTGCTCATCGAACTGCGTGCGCAAGTCATCGACCAGGAGCGCACACAGCCCGCGCGTTGGTTCGACCCCATGTACCTCGGCATGAAAGCCGCGAACCTCGCCTTTGGCAATGCATCGCGCTTCCAGCTCTCACAGCGCCTCGGCCGCATCGGCCTTCGCGTCTTCACCGCCCGCGATGGCTGGATCCATCGCCTTCCCTCCCTCGGTGCCCGCTGGACCATGTCTCGCGATCTCCGCGCGCTCCCTGAGCAATCCTTTCGCGAATGGTGGGCGGCGCGCGAGCCCATCAAAAAGCCGGCAAGCCAATGACCTCACCCTCCTCGCGCCAGGCAATCCTCGCTCGCGTTCGCGCCGCCACGAACGCAGATGCGAATGCATACGCCGACATTCCACGGAACTACACGCATCGCGGCGCGCTCGATACTTCCGCTCGTCTCCGCCTGATGACCGAACGCCTTCTCGAATATGGCGCCGAAGTCGTCGAGACCTCGCCTGCCGATCTGCCCGCTACGATCACGCGTAGGCTTCAGTCCAGTGGGCGCCGGACCTTTGTCGCCCCCCCGGGCCTTCCCGCCGACTGGCTGGCCCCCGAGGTCAACTTGAAGCTCGACAACAATCTCTCCAACGAAGAAGTCGAGCGCTGCGACGGTGTCCTCACCGCTTCCTTCGCGGGCGTCGCGGATTCCGGCACCATCGTCCTCCATCATTCACCCACCGAGGGACGTCGTGTTATCACCCTCTTGCCGGACTTCCACCTCTGCATTCTTCGCGCGTCGCAGGTAGTTGAAACCTTGCCCGAATACTTCGCTCGCTGCCCCGCACCGCAGCGACTTGCGACTCACATCTCCGGCCCCAGCGCCACCGCCGACATCGAAATGACCCGCATCAAGGGCGTCCATGGCCCCCGCTTCCTCAGCGTAATCCTCGTCCGCGACCTGTAGCCACTTGCAGAACTTCGCCGGCGCTTGAACGTCGGAGGGAGCGCAGGGCTTCACCGTTGCGGAGAAGCTCGGTGTTTTGTACGTCGGAGGGAGCGTGGGGCTTCAGCCCCACGAATAATGGTCGATAAAATCAGCGGGCTTTAGCCCCGGCCTTCTTTCCGTCCCGCGCACTCCCCCCGCTTCCAGCGCTACACTTGCAGAGCAGAGGGACCCATGAGCCCATCCGATTCCGCGCTCTTCGAAACTGCGGCACACATCCTCGATCGTTTCCAAATCGAAATCCCATCCTGGGGATTCGCCAACACCGGTACGCGCTTCGGCAAGTTCGTTCAGCCTGCCGCCGCGTCTACGCTCGAAGAGAAATTCAGCGATGCCGCTGAAGTGCATCGCCTCACCGGCGCAACTCCCACGCTAGCCCTCCACGTCTTGTGGGATCTGCCTCGCGGCCTGGCAGATGTGGAACAGGTTCAGGCACTCGAGCATTCCACCGGCATCCGTGCGGGCTCTATCAATCCCAACCTCTTTCAGGATCAGCAATACAAGTTCGGCTCGCTCTGCAATCCGTCTGAAGAAATCCGCGGCAACGCGCTGCACCACGTTCTTGACTCCATCGAGATAGCCCGCCATCTGCACGCGCGCGACATTTCCCTCTGGCTCGCCGATGGCTCTAATTATCCCGGCACGCAGTCCATCCGCCGCCGCATCGAGTGGCTTGAAGAAGCACTCGTCGCTGCGCACCAGCGCCTCACTCCCGATCAGCGCCTTCTCATCGAGTACAAGCCCTTCGAGCCCGCCTTCTACCACACCGACATTGCCGACTGGGGCATGTCCTCGCACCTCTGCCGCACCGCTGGCCCACAGGCCTTCGTCCTTGTCGATACCGGCCACCACTACCTCTCGCAGAACATCGAGCAAATTGTTGCTTGGCTCCTGCATCTGAACCTCCTTGGCGGATTCCACTTCAACGACCGACGCTACGCCGACGACGACCTCACCCTCGGCTCCATCGACCCCTACCAGGTTTTCCGCATTTTCCATGAGCTGCATTGCAGCCAGTCCAAAGAGCCAAACGGCGGAGCGGCCTTCATGATCGATCAGAGCCATAACCTCAAAGGCAAAATCGAGGCCATGGTGCAAACCGTCGCCACGGCGCAGGAACTCTGGCTCAAAGCTGCGCTTATCGATCGGGAACAGCTCGCGGCGCTGCAGCAATCGTGCAATCTCGTCGCGGCAGAAGAGCTCTTCCGTGGCGCTTTCTGGCGCGACGTTCGTCCCCTGCTGGCTTTATGGCGTCAGTCTCGCGGCCTGGCCGCCGATCCGCTCACCGCGCTCCGCGAAGACGGGTATGTCGAGCGCATCACGCGCGATCGCGCCAGCAGGCAGTCCACCGTCGGCAGCTACGCCTGACCTCGTGCGGCCAGCAGTAGAATCTAATTCTGGGCTTATGACCAATACCCCGCTCGGTGGTGCATTATGACGCAGGCTACTCTCTCAACCGCAACCCTCCGCTTCCTCGAAGATCGCTGGGATCCCGCTATTGCCGCTTCGCTCGATGAACCCGAGCTTCTGCGCTATCGCTCTAACCTGCTCGGCTCTGACCTGCGCATCACCAACTTTGCCGGCGGCAACACCAGCTCCAAAGTCACGGAGACCGACCCCCTCACCGGCGAATCCGTCGAAGTCATCTGGGTCAAAGGCTCCGGCGGCGATCTCGGCAGCATCAAACGCACCGGTTTCGCCACCCTCTACCAGGAAAAGCTCCTCGCGCTCGAGCGCGGCTACAAAGGCGTCGACACGGAAGACGACATGGTGGCGATGTATCCCATGTGCGCCTTCCGCAACAACCCCGTCGCGGCTTCCATCGACACGCCGCTGCACGGCTTTCTCCCCTTCCCGCATGTCGATCACCTTCATCCCGACTGGGGCATTGCCCTCGCTGCGTCTGCCAACGGCAAAACGAAGATGGACGAGTTCAATCGCGAGTTCAACCACGCGCTCATCTGGATTCCGTGGCAGCGCCCGGGCTTCGAACTTGGCCTCATGATGCGTGATGCCCTTCGCGCCAATCCCGGATGCGATGGCATCGTCCTCGGCGGCCACGGACTCTTTACCTGGGGCCAGACGCAGCGCGAGTGCTATCTCAACACCATCACCATCATCGACCAAATCGGCCAGTTCATCGCGCGCCACGGAGAAACAAAGGGCTCAATCCGCTTTGGCGGTGAAGCCGTTCCTTCGCGCAGTGACCGCCATGCTCTTGCACTTGAAGTTGCGCCCTATCTCCGCGGCCGTATCAGCTCACAGCACTGTTGGATTTCCAGCTTCACCGACGCGCCCGACGTCCTCCAGTTCGTCAACTCCGCCGAAGCAGAGGAGCTGGCCTATCTCGGTACCAGTTGCCCTGACCATTTCATCCGCACCAAGATTCGCCCCATGTTCGTGCCTTGGCCTAAGAGCGCCACCATCGCCGATCTCAAGACGCAGATCGATCGATCGCTTACCGAATATCGCGAACAGTACTACACCTACTACCACTACTTCGCCACTCCCGACTCGCCTTCCCTCCGCGATCCCAGCCCCACGGTCGTTCTCATCCCCGGCCTTGGCATGTTCAGCTTCGGCAAGAACAAAACGGAGGCCCGCATCGTCGGCGAGTTCTACACCAACGCCATTCATGTCATCGAGGGCGCAACTCTCCTGTCCGAAGGCGCAGTCTCCGGCACCCTTCCGCAGTGCGGCGAGGGTATGGAGCCAGCCAGCTTCAAGACCTTCAGCAACTACGTCGCTCTTCCGCCCATCGAAGCCTTCCGCATCGAGTACTGGGCGATGGAAGAAGCAAAGCTGCGCCGTCAGCCTCCTGAGAAAGAGCTGAGCCGTCGCATCGCTCTCATCGTCGGCGGAGGCAGCGGCATTGGCCGCGAGGTCGCACACCTGGCCGCCGCTCGCGGCGCGCATGTTATGGTCGCCGACTACGACAATGCTGCTGCCACTCGCGTCGCTGATGAACTCGCGCACATCACGCAAAAGGAATTTGTCGCTACAACCGCGGTCGACATTCGCAGCCGCGATGCCATCCACGACGCCATCCGCGCCACCATTGCTGCCTTCGGCGGCATCGACATCCTCATCAACACCGCGGCGCTGTTCCCCTCTTCGCCCGATGGCAAAATCGGCGACGACCTCTGGGCTGCAACGATGAACATCAACGTCACCGCCAACTACATCCTCGCCGACGAAGCCGCCAAAATCTTCGCCGACCAGAATCTCGACGGCTCCATCGTGCTCACCAGTTCCGCCAACGCCGTGGTACCCAAGCGCGGCAGCGAGGCCTACGACGTCAGCAAGGCTGCTCTCTCGCACCTCGTGCGCGAACTCGCCGTATCACTCGCCCCCAAAGTTCGCGTCAATGCCGTCAGTCCCGCCACTGTCGTCAAAGGCAGCACCATGTTTCCTCGCGAGCGCGTCCGCGCCTCGCTCATCAAATACAACATAGCCTTCGACGAATCCAAATCCGACGACGAATTGCGTGCCCTCCTCGCAGGGTTCTATGCGAAGCGAACTCTTACCCATCGTCCTATCGATCCGACCGACTGCGCCGAAGCGATTCTCTTCCTCGCCGGCCCCAAGGCTCACTGCACCACCGGACACATCTTTCCGGTCGACGGTGGATTGGCCGAGGCATTTCTCCGGTGAGTTCGGGGGTGCCCCAGGTCTCGCATTTGAAACCTGGGAGCGAATCGGGCCGCACCAGCCAACCTGCGCGTGATCCCCGCGCCCGCATCGCCATCGACCTCGGCGCTGAAAGCTGCCGCGTCTCCCTCCTTCGCTGGATCGATGATCGTCCCACGATCTCCGAAGTCCATCGCATCCCCAATGGACCAGTACAGCGCGGTTCCTCGCTCCACTGGCCACTCGATCGCATCCTCACCGGCATCGATGAAGGCCTCCGTCAGGCCGCCTATCTGGCGACTGAAGGCATAGCCTCCATCGCCGTCGATGGCTGGGCTGTCGACTATGTGCGCCTCGATGAAGATGGAAAGCCGCTGCAAGATCCATTCTGTTATCGCGATGAACGCACCATCAAATCAAAGTTACGCGCGGACGCGATACTTTCGCCGGAGAACGCTTTTCGCCGAACCGGGGCACAACCACTGCGAATCAACACCGTGTACCAATTGCTCGCAGATGGGCCGGACATTGCCAGCGCGCGTTGGATCTGTTTGCCCGAGTATGTGCTGCATCGGCTGGGAGCGCCAAGGATTGCCGAATACACCAACGCAACGCATACTGGCCTTGTCGATCCGGCGACAGGCACCTGGGCCTGGGAAGTTCTCGATGTGCTCGGGATTTCGATTGATGCAGCTCCTCGCATTGTTCCGTGTGGTTATCGGCTTGGCCCCTTGGGCGGCTCCTTGTCTGACCTCCCGCCTTATCACCGCACCGAACTCATCGCCCCCGCATGCCACGACACCGCGTCCGCCATCGCAGGCATTTCTGCGGACCTCGACTCAACCGCTTACATCTGTTCCGGAACATGGTCGCTAATTGGCACGCTCGTGTCCGAACCTATAGTCACGCCGCAGGCTCTCGCCGCTCGATACACCAACCAGGGCGCCGCCGCAGGCGGATTCTGCTTCCACACCAACGTCAATGGCATGTGGCTCCTCAAACAATGCATGGAGCAATGGTCTGCAGCTGGTCGCAACTTCACCATCCCTGATCTCGTCGAGCGAGCCGCCGCCTGCGCTCCCACCGAAATCATCAACGTCGATGCCGAGCCGCTGCTCCTTGCCGGAGAAATGCCCGCGCGCATCAACGAACAACTCGCCGCAGCCGGCCATCCTCCCATCGCGGACATCCCTGGCAACGAGCCGCTCTTCGCGCGCCTGATCTTTGAAAGTCTCGCCGCGCGCTACGCCACCGCAATCGCCGACCTCGAGCAGATGCTGCGCCGAAAACTCACCCGCATCCATATCATCGGAGGCGCCAGCCGCAACCGCCTTCTTGCCGATCTCACCGCGCAGCGAACCGGCCTACCGGTCGAGTGCGGACACCCCGAAAGCTCCACCATCGGCAACTTCGCCGTACAGCTGGCCGCAAGCGAAAGCTCAGACAGCCCAGTCACCCCAGACAAGCTGCGCCGCTGGGCAAGCCATCTCGCCAACTGCTGACTCTTCCTAAAATCGGCGGTCTCATTTTGACTCAGTTCTTCTCATAATCAGCAGTGTCATTCTGAGCGAACGGGGCTCCAAACGCATTTCAGGGGTCCCCAAAGAGCGATTTGTGCTCTTTGGGGCGGAGTTTGGGGGTGGTGAGCGAAGAATCTGCTTTTCGTTTCCAGTGGAAGAAGCGTGGGGCTTTCAGCCCCACGAATAACGGCCCTAAAATCAGCGGGCTTCAGCCCCGGTACCTGGTGAAAACTTTAGTGCTATTTGCGTTCGTTCAAAACCGTATTAACTTCGGTACACAAACCCTTTCTTGCGAACCAAAGCTGGCCAGATTCGGGGAGGCCCCCGTCTCGATCGGACCCGCACTCAACCCAGAGGCTGCACTGTTCCCTTTCCAGTCAATTCCTCCACACGCTCCACCCAGCACCGATCCGCCGCAACGCTCATCTGTTCCGGTTCAAGTATCACTTGAAATTCTCCTTTCTTCTCCAGGAAAATCATGACCTTGCCAGGACCGGGTGCGGCATCTGCGGCGCTCTTTACACTCTCCATCAATTCTTCCGTTGCGCGGTCGAGACTGATGCGAATGCGTACTCCCGTGGGCAATTTCACCTGCACTGCATCCAGTGACTGAATGTTGTTCACTGAAATCTTCGGAGCCGAATCCTCATCGCCCATCAGCGTCCCGCGAACCAGCACCGGCGCCTCGATTCTCCACTGTTCCGACAGCCGCTCATAGTCGCGCGAAAACGAAATTAGTTCTATCTTCCCTGTCGCGTCTTCCAGCGACCCAGTTGCATAGAGCTTTCCATCCCGCTTGCCCTTTTGCACCCTGAGGCCCTGAATGATGCCCGCAACCTGGATCTCATCGGCCGGGTCCGCATCCTTCCCCCACCGCCGCTCTGGGGGCTTGCGCTCCAGCGCATCCGCCGTTGAAATCACACCGCTCAGATTCTTGATCTTGTCTGCATACTTATCCAGCGGATGCCCGGACACAAAGAAGCCCAGCACTTCCTTCTCGTTTGCCAGGCGCTCGCCCTCTTCCCAGTCTGGAATGTTGGGCAGGTCATCGCCGTGCCTTCCCTGCGCGGGTCCCTCGTTGAACAATCCAAAGAGCCCAGCCTGCCCCTGCTCGGCATCTCTCTGCGCCTTCTGCGCGCGCTCCATGGCCTTGTCGATTGCTGCAAACAGCGGAGCACGCTTGCCCAGTGAATCGAGCGCACCAGCCTTGATGAGCGACTCAATCACCCGCTTGTTCATCACCCGCAGGTCGACCTTCTCGCAGAACTCCCATAGGGTTTTGAAGCGACCACCAGCCTCTGTGCGCGCGGTCGTGATCGATTCAATCGCATTGCCGCCAACGTTCTTTACCGCCGCGAGTCCGAACCGAATAGCCGCCTCCCCATGCGGTGTAAACTGCGCACCACTGACCTGCACGTCCGGCGGCTCTACGCTGATATTCATTTCCTTGCACTCGCTGATGTACTTCACCACATTTTCCGGCTTTGAAGTTTCGCTCGTCAGTAGCGCCGCCATGAACTCCACCGGATAATGCGTCTTCAAATACGCCGTCTGGTACGCCACCAGCGCATAGGCCGCAGAGTGTGATTTGTTGAATCCGTACTCTGAGAACTTCGCCATCTTCTCAAACAAATCTTCCAGCAGATTCTTTGGATGTCCCCGCTTCGCTGCGCCATTCATAAAGCGATCGCGCATCTCCGCCATCTGTTTCTGATCCTTCTTCCCCATCGCGCGCCGCAGCAGGTCCGCCTCTCCCAGGCTGAAGCTCGCCAAGACCTGCGCAATCCGCATCACTTGCTCCTGGTAGACGATCACACCCAGCGAGTCCTTCAGAATCTCCTCGAGTTCCGGCAGCAGAAACTCCACCTCGCGCCGTCCCCACTTGCGCTCGATAAAGTCGTCGATCATGTTCATCGGGCCCGGCCGGTAAAGCGCGTTCAACGCGGTAAGCTCCTCCACTGTATCCGGCTTGTACCGCCGCAAAATGTCCCTCATCCCGCTCGATTCAAATTGGAAGATCCCCGACGTGAGTGCCGTATGAAACACCCGCTTCATCGTTTCGGGATCATCCCCCGGCACCATGTCGATGTCGATCTTCTCCCCGCGATTCTGTTCGATCAGCTTCAGGCAATCGGTTATCACCGTCAGCGTCGCCAGGCCCAGAAAGTCCATCTTCAGCAGGCCCATCTTCTCCACGGACTTCATGTCGTAGGCCGTCACGATTTCGTCGTTCTTCGTGCGGTTCAGCGGCACCAGCTCCGTCAGCGGACGCGGCGCAATCACCACCGCCGAAGCATGAACTCCAGCCCCTCGAACCAGCCCCTCCAGCTTCTTCGCCGTATCGATCAGCTCGCGCACCTGCTTGTCGTTGTCATAGGCCTTGCGCAGGTCGGGCGACTCCTCGAGTGCCTTCTCCAGCGTCATCCCCACCGTCGGCGGAACCAGCTTCGCAATCCGGTCCACGTCGCCGTACGGCATATCCATCGCGCGACCGCAGTCCTTGATCGAAGCCTTGGCCGCCATCGTATTGAACGTGATGATCTGCGCTACTTGCTCCCGTCCATACTTCCGCGTCACGTACTCGATCACTTCGCCGCGCCGGTTCTGGCAAAAGTCCACGTCGATATCCGGCATCGTCACGCGCTCGGGATTCAGGAACCGCTCGAACAGCAGCACGTTCTGCATCGGATCGATGTTCGTAATCTCCATCGCATACGCCACCAGCGATCCAGTCGCCGACCCGCGCCCGGGCCCGACAGGGATCCCATTGTCCCGCGCATATTTGATGAAGTCCCAAACGATCAGGAAGTACCCCGAGTACTTCATCTGCTTGATGATGCCAATCTCGAAATTCAGCCGCGACTCATATTCATGCGGCTGCGAACGGCGCACCCCGCGCAACTCCAGTTGCCGCACCGCGGTTTCGAGCCGTTTCTTCAAACCCTCGCGGCACACCTCTTCGAAGTAGCTGTCGATGGTGTGCCCCGCTGGCACCGCAAACTCCGGAAACGGATTGTCTACGGCGTGGAGTTTGAAGTTGCACCGCTCCGCAATCTCCATCGTTGTCGTGGTCACGCCCGGTGAATCGGGAAAAATGCGCGCCATCTCGTCCGCGCTCTTCACAAAAAACTGATCGGAGTCGAACCGGAGCCGTTCGGCATCGTGAATCTTCGAGCCGGTCTGTACGCAGAGCATCACGTCGTGCGCATGCGAGTCTTCCCCGCACAGGTAGTGCGAGTCATTCGTAAGCACCAGCGGGATGTCCAGTTCCTTCTCCATGCGGAACAGATCGTTTTGGATTTTGCGTTCCTGCTCCAGCCCCTGGTTCTGGATCTCCAGGTAGAAGTTGCCTCGCCCGAAGATGTCCTGGTACTGCATGGCCGCGCCCTTGGCCTTCTCGTAGTGCCCTTCCATCAACTCCTCGCACAACTCACCGCTCAGGCAGCCGGAAAACCCGATCAACCCCTTCGCATTATCCGCAAGATACTTCTTGCTCACCCTCGGCTTGCGATAGAACCCATGCAGGCTGGCTTCGCTCGTCAGCCGGATCAGGTTGCGATAGCCCTCTTCGTTCTCCGCTAGCACCAGCAGGTGGTTGTACTGGTCGTTGGGCGTGTCGGCGCGATGGTCCTCTGCCTTGCACACGTAGAGTTCACATCCCAGGATCGGCTTGATCCCCTTCGCCTTCGCAGCGTTGAAAAAGTGAACCGCCCCGTAGATATTCCCGTGGTCCGTCATCGCGACAGACTTCTGCCCCAGCGCAGCGACACGGTCAATGAGCTTGTGAATGTCGCAAGCCCCGTCCAGCAGCGAATATTCCGTATGAAGATGAAGATGAGTAAATTCAGCCATGATCTGTCTTCATTTTACCGGGGAGGCAACTGCGATGTGTGCCGGTTGAAAACGAGGTCGAAATCAACACCAACAATTGTGGGCGCACCCAACCACCAAATCCGGGTGCCCCACCCTTGCGTAGCAAGGGTGGGAAAGCAAATCCCCTACCCCAGCTTCGAATTCCGCCGCACGCGAACTCACCTCAACCCCGTGTCAACCCCTCGCCACCAACATTCCCGCTAAACTCCTCATACCATTCGCAAAAAAACTTCCCGCCATTTTGCAGGTAATTAAGCTCTCCCGGCGCACAATGGAATCGTGATTGAAACCACTAGTTCCGCGAACGTGCGCCTCGCGTGCCCTCACTCCGCCCAGCTCCGTCTGACGCGCCGCCAAGTCCAATCCGAAGAGGAATCTACGACTAATCCCAGACCGCACAGGAATTTAGCGCCACTCCCCCTCTCTAACCCAATGATTCCAGGGAATGTACCCAAAGAGTCGGGATAATAGGGTAGCCGAGGAGTCATCGCGACTCAACGAGCCCACGTCATCGGCTCCATTGGCTCAAATGTGCTCTGTATCGGGCCGCTGTATCCATTGCTGATCGCCAAAGACAGTTCACTGACGTGCAGCGACCACCGGGCCGACATGCGCGATTCTCGTTTTTCAGCCACAGCCGCAGCCAATTCTGCGATTCCCCGGCACCACTCCATCCGATGCCCAAACCGGTGATGCAGACCGTTCAGCTCTCGAACCAGCGGAATCTTCGGGCGGCTCAGGCCCAGCATGCTTGCACGCCTCGGATGCTTCTCGCGCCACGTCTTTGGGATTCTGCTCTCGATAAACACATCGGCACCGTAGTCCCAGCACTCTTGCACCGAAAGCACACCGTCATCGCCAAATATCTTCAGCACGTGGTCCCGGGGGGCATACAAGCTGCAGGAAATGCGCGCCACCAGCCCCGATGCAAACTCGATATTGCCCACCGTGTAATCCGGTGTGGTGTATGCGCCTGATGAGCCCTTTCCAGGACTCAACACCCTTCCAAAGCTTGCCAGATGGATCGCCGGACCAAAAAACGCAGTCAGCCATCCCAGGTAGTAGCCGACATGTTCCAGTGTGCAGCCAGTCTCAAATTCATCGTCAAATGGCCATTGCGTGCCCGATTCCGAGAGCCATTCCTTGTATTCGTCAGAGATCAGGCCTTCATGCAGTTCCGCATGAACCAGCCGCGCCTGCCCAATCCGTCCGTCCCGCAGAGCCTTCCAAACCGTCTGCGCAGTTTCGCTCAGCACGTTGCATGGCGCACAGGCCAGCAGCAGATGACTTCTCTCGGCAAGTTCCACCAACTCCTTTGCATCCTCCACGCGCATCGCAAGAGGCTTCTCTGAATACACATGTTTCCCGTGTTCCAACGATGACCTGGAAATCTCGTAGTGGCTTCGAGGATTCGTGAGGTTTACCACGAGTTCAACCTTGGGGTCGCTCAGCAGTTCCTCAAGTGACTCATACGCGCGTACCCGAAAATGCTGCGAGAATTTTCTCCGACGCTCTTCGTTGCGGTCATAGACACCCGCCAATTCAAGTTCGGGATGGTTCGATAGCGAATGGATGTAGAAATCCGCAACGTATCCACATCCAACGAATGCAATCCGCATCTTTTACCCTCGAGACGGTCTCAGATTTCTAGACCCAGTGACTGCGAATTTCATCCATGATCTCCAGCACCTCAAGCGTATCGCTCAGAGACATCTCGGGGCACTCCATACTTCCTGACCGGATGCTCCGCTGGACTGCCTTGGCTTCGCATGCATAGCCCTCACGAATCGAGGATGCTTTCCATTTTTTCTCGCTATATCGCGGAACCATTCTCGCAACGCGCGACCACACCTTCCGGCCGATCCCTGCACGCTGCTCTGAATTTTGCGATGTCTCGTTCATCTCAACCTGACAACCGCTTGGAAAATAGATTCCCCCCATCAAGTTGGCCCGCCCTTCACTACCGAAAACCTGGGCATCATTGGAGAGGTTTGTCCGTAGACTCGCGGCAATCATTGCCTGGGTTCCCGATTCGTACTGCAGCATGGCCGTGAACTGCTCATCAACACCCGTCTCCCCCATGCATGCCCAGCTGGAAACGCGCTTCGGCTTCCCCAGGAGCAGTTGCGTCAATGACACCGGGTAAACACCGAGATCGTACAGTGACCCTCCACCCGGATTCGCAAATACTCGATGATCGCGATTAAAGGGAATCGAAACGCCAAATTGCGCTGAGATTATTTGCGGAGAGCCGATCTGCCCGCTCTTCACAAGGTTTTGCAATTCTCTCACGCCGGGAGAAAAACGCATCCACATCGCTTCCATGCAGAAGAGCTTCAGCCGACGTGCAGTTTCAATGACAACGCGCCCCTCCGCAGCAGTCAACGCGAACGGTTTCTCGCACAACACCGCCTTTCCTGCATTGAGCGCGGCCAATGTGTCTTCCTTGTGATACTCGTTTCGAGTGGCGATATAGACGATCTCGATGGCTGGATCTGCCAGGAGTGTTTCCACGTTCTGGAAACTTCGCGTCACTCCAAAGCGTGCAGCAAATTCGTCCGCCCGCCCCCGTGTACGCGATACCACACCACCAACAATCGCGTCGGGCAAGGTCAACAGGGCTTCAGTAAACTGCTCAGCCATAGCTCCAGTGCCAAGGATCCCCCAGCAAACAGCTTTCAACGATTCACCCCTCGTGCCCATCTGTGAAGGAACTGCCCAGGAAATCACACCAAGTCCAGAGTACCGATTCTCTCGCCGTCCGCTCCGCCTATTTGAAAACGTTTTTCTCGTTGACTCCGAAGTGCGGCGCAGAAGGCACGCAGGTATCGATCGACTTCAGAACAACATTGTTCTCGTCCCCCACGTTCATCCCCGAAATAATGTACGGCCGATACTTCTCCTTCGGCGTGTGGTTGTCCACATATCCCTTGATCCAGCGCGGGCAGCCCATGAACCCAGCGCCCTTTTGGTCCGTCCACCAAACAACGTGAATGCGGAACGCCCTCCCGCTCTCCGCCACCCCTGAGATCACGGAGTAGGAAGTATCCACACTGTTCGTGATCGATTTGAACTCATCGATTTTGAACACCAGCCAACTCCCCTTCTTGCTGTCGTCGAAGAGCTTGCACGCTTCTGCGTCGCAGGTTCGCTCGATCCGGTACACATCGATCGTCACTGGCTGCTGCGAGACGTTCTTGTATTCCACTATGAGTTTTCCGTCCGTGGGCATGTACTTCCCCACCGCCGACCGCGCCGCAGTGAACGATACGGGATGGATATCACTCACCAGCGTCATCTTGATGCAATCCATGGTGCATGGTTGCGCTTGAACGGCCGTCCAGCCGATCTCCACCTGCTTGGCGCTTTCAACTTTAGCCGTGTACGCCTCACCCGGCTTCAACACCACGCCCGAACGGATCGGGATATGCTTCACGGCTCCATGCACAGTGCCGGTGCAGAGGATCATCAAACACAAAATCGAGCGGAACATGGCGGCAATTATATCTTCGTCCAACCCTTCGTTCCTTCGGTTTGCGGTCAATTCAGACCATCCAGTCCCCCACAGACCCGCCAGGCTGCTAGCAGGAGACAAGTCTTAAGCCCAAAAGCCCCCGGAACTTCGGATTTGCGATGAGGAGATACAAATGAGCGCCACACCCCCAATGCGCGTAGCATAGGGAGCACATCTGTTCCCGAACGGCAACTCAGTGCTGTCGGCAAGGCGAGCGCGCTAACAACGAGATCATCCGGAACCGTACAGAGGGAACACGCATGACACACTTTCGCATCGTAGCTTCCGTTTCCGCCCTGTTTCTCGCTCTCGGGGCCAGCACTTTCCTGAATGCCCAGGACAATCAGGACAAGGCCAAAGATAAACGACAGAACCAGGACAAACATGCCGGTCCGGGTAACCAGCCGAAGGCGCAGACCGAACAGCATGTGCAGCACCCGCCGAAACCGGGCGACAATGGCAGGAGCCCTGGACAGCAGAAGCAGCTGGAGCGCTCACCGGAACAGGCGCATGACCAGCAAAGGAAACAGGAAAGTGCCTGGCAGGAGCGGCGCGCGAACCACTGGGAATACGAGCACCGCAGCTGGCAGCAACGAGGCGGTTATAACGGCTATCGCGTTCCCGATGACTACTTCCGCGATCATTACGGCGATGGACACGCGTTCCGGATCTACGGCCTTCCTTTCGCCTACGAAGCTGGAAATCCGCGTTTCCAGTACGACGGCTACTGGTTCACGATGCTGGATCCCTACCCTGAGAGTTGGGGCGGCAGATGGTATGAGACCGATGACGTCTACGTAGCCTACAAGGGAGACGGGTACTACCTGTTCAACCGCAGCTATCCCGGCCCTATCGGAATTGCGCTCAGCGTTTCTCCCTAAATTGCAGGCTTGGCGGAACTTCCTGTCCGACTGCGGGTCTATTTCTTCATGTGCCGAATGGCCACAAGGGAGGAAGCTCCTCTGTCACGTTACCTACGAGTGACCACCCGCGCAGACGCTCCACCATTCGACTGTCCGGCCCCATACACTCGGGGAAACACTTGGATTGAGGTCCTGAAATGAGAGAGCCCCGCTGGATGGGTTTGGGGATGGCGTTTCTTTTAATCGCGACGAGCGTGCAGTCGGTCTGCGCGCAGAAACTGGACGCGACCGTGCTCTACCGCCAAACCAGCGACTCGAACTATTTCGCCGTGATCCCGGGATACACCATCACTCCCGACGAAGGCGGCACAGACTGCTCCCTCGAACCGCTCTCAGAGGCCTGCGCCTCACCCAGCCGTTCCAATGGTGCGATCGCCTCGCAGAACCAAGTTGCCTACAACCTCGTGGGCACCACGCTTTCGCTCCTTCTGCCTGATGGAAGAGTCGCGCTCGTAAACTGCGTCAACAAGTATTCGCCCAAAGGCAACTACATCAGCCGGCGCATTTGCGAAATGCCTCTTGTCGAGCATGTCGAAGCCGAATTGAATGGCAAGAACGCGAAGCTTAAGTGGCCAGTGGGAAGTGACGGCAAAACCGAAGCCGAAACCTACCGGATCGTCGCAATTTTCGATAAGCAACTCATCGCCTCGCGCTAAGCAAGGCACCTCAGCTCTCCAGATGCTACAACTGTGCGGCCACCTGCGTCGCGAGGCTGGTCAGTGCTTTCTCGTTGTCTCCGCCGCTCAAAAAGAAGCGAACATTTCCCTTGCGGATATGGATGCCGTGTCGGGGATCAAAATAGGTGTCGTCTCCCACTCCCGGCACCGGCCTAGCCGGGCTGTAGAACATCTTGAGCTTCGCAAACAGGTCTGTCGCAGCCGCGGCCGAGGGATCAAAGTAAATTCTGAACAATACCTCGCCCGAGCCACCCGCGGAGTAAGTGCAGTCCGTCCCCTGCACGCTATTCGCATACGGACGCGGAGCAACGCTCCTTGCTGGCGCGCCGTACGTTTGTCCCATCGTTTTGCTTACTTGTGCCGCAGGGAGTAGAGAACATGGATCCGCCGGGGCAGTAGCTGCGTGCGCTGCCGGAACGGCGCAGGCGGCGACTAGCATCCCGGCAGCCATGAGCAAGAATTTTCCCAAGCGGGCGATTGAATCAAACCTTTGCAGGTTCATCGCAAGAGCTCCTTTCGAGTACCCGAAATTGTCCGCGATTGTAATCCGCTCGATATTGTCCGTGCCAAGAAAATCAAGCTATGCTCCCTGATAAATTATCGTCATGCTGACCAACCGCTCCGTTCCGCCTTGCACCGTGATTCCCGTTCTGATCTACCCCGACCCCTCCGTCGCAGCCGACTGGCTGATGAAGGCCTTCGGGTTTACTGTGCGCCTGCGCATCGCCAACCACCGCATCCAGATGCGCGCCGGGGAAGGCTGCTTCACCATCGCCGAGGGCGATGTTGTGCCGAATCGTTCGCACATCATTCAGGTCCGCATAGAAGACGCGCGGGCACACTGCGAGCGCGCCCGCCAGGCCGGCGCCATCATCCTCACCGAGCCCACTGACCACATGTACGGCGAGCGACAATACAACGCGCAGGACTTCCACGGCCACTACTGGGACTTCACGCAGACCCTCGCCGACATCGAGCCAGAGAGTTGGGGCGGAACATCGGTTGCAGTCTAATGAGTCTTGGCGCTTCCGGCCCTCGTCAGTTTCCAACCGATAGCGCGTTGCTCACTATGGCTCCAGCGCTTCTCCCGTCACAATGCCGGTGAGCTTCCGCGTCGCCATGGCGCTGTTGAACGCCTTCGCATCGTCGGCGAGAAACTGGTTGAATTTGCGGATTCCAGTCTCATACTCCGCTTCCACCTGCTTCTTGTCGTCCATCACTGCAGGTGATGGCGCCGTGTCGTCGCCCTCCAGCAGACCATCCAGGGCGAACAGCTTTTCGTGAATCTGATCAGGCATGCGCAGCGTCGATTCCCCTGCGCCCGCATTGCTTGTCAGTACGCCCTGGGCCGCTCTCATCTTCTTTGCAAAGCCCTCGATCTCGCCCTTCACCTTCTCCTCATCCGGCATGCCCTTGGCGGCCTCGCCCAATGCCAAGAGCTGGGCGTTCATCGCGTCAATACGATTCAGCGCGATGTCAACCTGCGAGATCTCATGCACCACAGACTCAATCGCGTGGTAACGCTCTTCCATCCCTGCCCGGTCCGCATGCGAAGTCGGATCCTGCATCACCACAAGCTTCTGCGAACTTTTCTGCCCTTCCACCGTCAACGTCACGGTGTACTCCCCTGGGGGAACCATCGCGCCCGAGCGCGGACCGCGGTTGAAGTCCTTGCCACCCTCCCAGCGCACCGGCCCGTCGGCGCGCAGGTCCCAAACCACTCGCTGCAACCCTTCTTTCGTCGGAACCCACGGCACTTCCTTCGGCTTTTCCGATGAAGCCCCTTCCTCACCCGGCTTCTCTGGCGTCAGTTGCTGCTGCGACTGCGAGGAAGCAGGCGCTTGCGGAGACTTCGCCTCGTGCTGCTCTGAGCGCGGCGCTTTTGCAGTCTCTGGTGGTTGAGCTTCTGAAGCGGCCGGCAGGTCTTCATCCCCCGGCGGCGCTTCGTCCGGATCCAGCGTGTGCGTTCCCTTCATGGTCCGCACAACGTGCCCCGCCGCGTCCTTGATGACCAATGCGCCTGGCTCCTTCGATTCCCGCGCGAGATAGTAGCTGAGTTCCGAGCCATTCGGGGGATTCTTTCCATAGAACGCGCCGTCTCCCAGTCCCTCAATCTGCGACGAAGGCCAGAAGCGAAGTGCCTTTTCAGGTGGAAACAGCCCAACGCTCTGCGACTTGAACTCCTGGAAGGGCGCGAGGTCGTCGAGTATCCAAACCGAACGTCCATGCGTCGCCACCACCAGGCTGTTATTCGCGGCATTCAGCTCGACATCGTAGACCGCCGCATCCGGCAGGCCGAGTCCAAAGAGAAACCAGTGTTCCCCGGCATCCCAGCTCACGTAAAGGCCATTCTCGAGCCCGGCATAATACATGCGCGGATTGTGCAGATCGCGGCGCACAACGTGCGCGTAGATTTGCGGCAGATCGCCGTTGATCGATTGCCACGTCGCCCCGTAATCCGTAGTGCGAAAAAGGTAGGGCTTGAAATCGCCGCTGAAATGCCGATCAACAGCGATCAGCGCCGCGCCCGCATCATCCGGCGACAGATCGATCGACTCAATGCGACCCCATTCCGGCAATCCAGCCATGTGCTCCGTGACGTTCTTCCATGATCCGCCGCCATCGCGTGTCACCTGCACTTCGCCATCATCGCTGCCGGCCCAGATCACTTTGTCATCCTTCGCCGAAGGCGCAATCACCAGCAGCGTGTCATAAACTTCTGCGCCGGAGTTGTCCTTGACGATCGGTCCTCCAGAAGACTGCTGTTTCTCCTTTTCATTGCGCGTCAAATCCGGGCTGATCGCCTTCCACGCACGTCCACGGTCCTCGCTTTTGAAAACAACGTTGCCGCCCGCATACAGCACCTTGGGATTCTGCGACGAGACCGCGAACGCCGCGTTCCAGTTGAAACGGTATTTCAAATCTGCAACGCCGCCGCCGTTAAAGTCGCGCGGATAGGGTTCCATGTCGTGCACCTGCTCACCGGAGCGGTCGAAAGTCATCAGCACCTGGTTCTGCGTGCTGTTGTAGACAAGGTTGGGATCGTCCGGTGCGGGAATCGCGAAAATCCCATCGCCGCCATTCAGCGCGAACCAATGCCGATCGAGGATGCCGCTCGGGTCTTTGCTGATTCCGGGCCCGCACCATGCGCTGTTGTCCTGCAGGCCCCCGCAGATCCGTGTCCATGCCTCGCCGCTCGCGCTCACGTGATAGAACTGGCCGATCGCGATGTTGTGCACAAAGGCCCAGTGTGCGGCGTTGTCACGCGAAATCACGATGCCGCCGTCGTTGCCTTCGATCATCCGCCCGCTCCCCGATGGATCGATCCAGATGGTGTGATGATCCCCGTGGATCTGCTTCGCGATCGAGCCAAAATTGTGGCCGCCGTCTTTCGACTCCATCATCAGATTCGAGAGCGCAATCACGTGATCCGGATTCTTCGGGTCTACTGCAATGTGCGAGAAATAGAACGGGCGCGAATCCACCTCCTCGTTCTTGCTCACCAGGCTCCAGTGATCACCGGAGTCGTCGCTGCGCCACAGCACGCCCTCGGTCGAACCCATCACCGCATACACCACATCGGGCTCGCTCGGCGCGATGGCCAGGCCGATACGCGCCACCGGCTTTGCAGGCAGCCCATGCCCGCTCAGGCGCTGCCACGTCGTGCCTCCGTCGACCGATCGGTAGATCGCATCCTCAGGCCCGCCATCGGAGTAGCTCCAGGGCGTCCGTCGAAAACGATACGCAGCCGCAAACAATACCTGCGGGTTCTCCGGATTAATGGCCAGGTCCGAGATCCCCACGCTTGGTCCCACGTACAGAACCTTCTGCCACGTCGCGCCGCCATCCGTTGTCCGAAAAACCCCACGGTCCTCGTCGTCGGCATAAGGGCTGCCCATCGTCGACACCACCACAGTCCCCGCGTGGCGAGGATCAACGGCGATCCGCGATATCTGGAAGCTGTGCTCCAGCCCCATCCGCTTCCAGTGCGCCCCTCCATCGGTCGATTTATAAATGCCATCGCCAAACGAAACATCATTCCGTACATTGGCCTCGCCCGTTCCCGCCCAGATAATCTGCGGATTCAAGGGATCGACAGCAAGCGCTCCAATCGACGCAACGCTCTCATATTGAAACAGCGCCTTCCAGGTCGTGCCGCCGTTATCGGTGCGAAATATCCCGCCATCGGCCGCGCCCACATAAAACACTTCGCTATTGCCGGGAACGCCTGCAACCGCGGTCACACGACCGCCCGAGATCGCCGGTCCGATCTCCCTGAAGCTCACGCTTTTCCGCACCAGCATCGGCAACTGTGTGCGGCCGTCGTTGTTGGCCTTCTGTGGACCAGCAACGCCCGCAAACGGCTCAACGGTTGACTGGGCGAACGCCGTCAAAGTCGGAAAGCAGAGAATCAGGCAAACAGCAACGCGCGCCCAGAGAAGTGGGCGAAAATTCTTCAAACCTAAGGGAATCATGATCGACCTCGTAAGGCTCGCAGTTTACCATGCTGCCTGCGCCGCAAAGGTCTTCGTATCAATGCGGCAAACCGTTCTCCACGCTGTCTTCCTCAGAACGTCGTCAGCCGGACCTTCAGCAACACGTTCTCATCCGCCTTCAAGTTCAATCCATAGTCCGTCTGGTCCCCATTCCAGATCCGCACCGTCTTCCAGCTGGCGGCACTGTCGTAGTTCCCCTCTTCTACTTTCAGGAACAATCGCTTCTTCCCAGCCGCTGTCGGTTTGAAATCCACGCGCACGTGATGCCCCGCCACCAGGTACTCATCCGGCCCAAGTTCGATCACCACGGCTCCGCCATCCGCAGGCGTGTTCCCCTTCGGCTGCATCCAGTTCCCAAACGATGGCATTCCGTATTTCACCACCACGTCCCACCGGCCAAGCGGAATTTCATTCGCATGGAGGTCAGGGTTTTCACTCACTCCCATAACTTTTCCTTCAAGATTGGCCCTTGCAATCCGGCGCGCGATAGGCGCAAGCAACGCATACTGCTCCGCAACCGGCTTCAGCGCATTTGCCTCCATCGCCTCCGGACCCTCCGTCTGGTTGCTGTAACGGCTCAAATCAAGCCCAAACGGAGACCATCCCATCGCGCCATGCCCGATCGCAGCGTAGACATAGTGCGCATAAACTGCCGCGTTTCCCGTCTCCGGAACCATCAGCGGATTATCCGCTCGCCCGTAAAGATCCATCACCTTCATGTACTTCGCATACTCAGGCAGATAGATATCCGGTGCCACCAGCTCAATCGATGGCGCTGCAATCTTCCACAACCCGATGTTGTTATCCGTCGGCGCGCCCGATTCATAACTTGGCGCCCTGCCTGGATTCATCGGATCGCGCAAAGCGGCATTCACATACAACGGCAGCCGATACTCCGCATTCCCCGCCGCCGCGACTTGCTCGATATATACCGCCGTGTACCATGCCTCGAAGGTCTCATCCGCATCTTCGCCGAAAACGTCCTTCCATGTTCCCGGCTGCTTCCCGAGCCCCTTCACTAGCGCTTCAGGAACAGGCTCCGCAAATGCCCTCTGCGCCGCCGGACCGTAATCCCGTACGCCACCCCACACGCCCGCTTCGTTTTCTACCTGCACCATGATCACGGTGCGCTGCTGGTCGGCAGCTGCAAGGTGACGCATCAGCGCGCGAAATGCAGTTTTGTCCGCATCCAGAAATGCCGCCGAAAACGGTGAAGGCGAATCCACTGTCTCGCCCTTTTCATTTTTCAGAAATGGATATTTCTCCTGGTTCAGCTTGATCCACTCCGGCGTGTAATGCGAACTGCCATTCTTCCAGGTGCCAAACCACAGCAGTACGAGGCGTACATGATGTTCCCGCGCCTGCTTCAAAATAAGATCCACAACGCTGAAATCAAACTTCCCTTGCGACGGCTCCAATTGCTCCCAGTAAATCGACAGTTCCACCGTGTTCGCATGCAGCTTCTCCGCAGCCGGCCACACCTTGTCGAGATACGCGGGCCACGCGCTCGAGTTATTCGCTTGCACGCCCAGCATCAGGTATGGCTCACCGTCCACCATCAGCGCATAGTGTCCGTTCTTCTGCACGATCGATGGAATCGGCTTGGCAGACGCCGCCATTGGACGGGATTCCTGCGCCACAATCAAGAAACTCGCTGCAAACGTTTCCAAAAGCATCACGACAAGAACGGATCTAGTCGCTTTCATCCATGCGCCTGTACCTGTCATCTCCGCGCCCTCAAAATTGAACGTTAAAACCACGCCAAGTATATTCCTCGCCAACTGCATCATCACGTCACAGAATTACACTGTGAGAAGCACGGAGCCACACACACCTTCATGGACAAGTTCGTCATTCGCGGCGGAAATCCGCTGGTTGGAACAGTTCGCATCTCGGGCGCCAAGAACTCCGCACTCCCCTGCATGGCCGCCGCCATCCTCACCGAAGAAGAAGTCACGCTCGAAAACATTCCGCAGGTCCGCGACATTGAGACCGAGCGCAAGCTTCTCGTCGCCATGGGCGCAGAGGTTGAGTTAGGCACAGGAACTGCCGACCACGTCACGCGCATTAACTTCCGCACCCTCTCCAGCCCAGAGGCAAAATACGAAATCGTCAAAACCATGCGCGCCAGTTCTCTCGTCCTTGGCCCTCTCGTCGCCCGAGCTGGAATGGCACGCGTAGCCATGCCAGGCGGTTGCGCCATCGGAGGCCGCCCCATCGATCTCCATATCAAAGGCCTCGAAAAGATGGGGGCCGAGATCCTCCAGGAGCACGGCTACCTTGAAGCCCGCGCCGCCAAGCTGAAAGGCGCTCACATCGTCTTCGACAAAATCACCGTCACCGGCACGGAAGATCTCCTCATGGCTGCTGTCCTCGCTGAAGGCGAAACCTTGATGGAAAACTGCGCGCGCGAACCCGAGGTTTGCGACCTTTCTGCGTTGCTCATTGCCATGGGCGCAAAAATCGAGGGCGCCGGCACCTCCACCATCCACGTGCAGGGCGTCACCAGCCTCAAAGGTGCGCATTACCGCATTAATCCTGACCGCATCGAAGCCGGCACATTCCTCATCGCCGGCGCTATCACCGCGGGCGACCTCACCGTTGCCGATTGCAATCCCGACCATCTCGGTGCCGTCATCACCAAACTTCAGGAAGCCGGCGCGACCGTCGACATTCTCAACGCTGCCTCCGTCCGCGTGCGCAGCGCCGGCAAACTTCGCGCAGCCGATATCTCCACCGAAGAGTATCCCGGCTTTCCCACTGACATGCAGGCCCAGTACATGGCTCTCGCCACCCAGGCCGAAGGCGTCAGCATGGTCACTGAAAACATCTTCGAGAATCGCTTCATGCACGTGCAGGAACTCGTGCGCATGGGCGCAAACATCAAGGTCGACGGACGCACCGCCACCGTGCGCGGTCCCGCTCCACTATCGGCCGCCGCCGTCATGTGCTCCGACCTGCGCGCTTCCGCTTCTCTGGTTCTCGCCGCCCTCGTCGCCGACGGCGAATCCATTCTCGATCGCGTCTACCATATGGACCGTGGCTACGAACGCATCGAGCAGAAACTCGAAAGCGTAGGGGCCCAGATCCGCCGCATGGGCAACGTCTTCAGCTGATTCTGAATTCCACTCTCGAACGACCAACTTGGAACCTGCCCCTGAAGTTCAAGATACAAGGTGGAGGCGTCATTCTGAGCGAAAAGGGCCGCGAACGTAGTTCAGTTCGTGGGTGGTGAGCGAAGAATCTGCTTTATTGCGTCGATTTGCACGAGCCATCTGAACACTTCGGGAACTTCCATCTTGAAATTGCCGTACCTAACGCCATGAGATTTGTCTGTGCCGTCGCGGGCGCGGCCCTGTTTGCCTGCAATCTTGCCGGGCTCGCTGAGACAAAAGTCGCGTGCGATCAGACCCTCACATCCCCGCTCCGCTCAAACGCCCTTCTCGTGATTGACTCGCGGCCGGCAGGCCTCGAAATCGTTGGAACCGATCAACAGACGATCCACATCACGTGCAGTGGCGGCGACGATGAGGACGCGGCTCGCCATATCCTCCTTCAATTCTCCGCAAACCCCGACGGAGGCAGACTGACCATCGAGGGCAGCCATGTGAGGCACGGCGACAACCTTCAGATCCGAATCGAGGTGCCGTGGAAAACGAGCCTAAGCGTTCGGATGCCCGCCGGAGAAGTGAAGGTGGAGGAGATCAAGGGAGACAAGGATATCGATCTCTACGCTGGCCAGATTACGATCTCCTCTGCGCACGAATGGAACTACCGCAGCGTTAATGCATCGGTGACCATCGGCCAAGTGAGTGCGCGTGTTTACGGCGCTGACAAGGGCGGCTTCTTCCGCAGCTTCACAAAGAAAAATACCGACGGCGAATATCGATTGCGCGCCCATGTCATGACCGGCGAAATCGATCTGGTGGGCAGGAAAGCACGCGCTGAAGGAGCGAGCGGACCGGACTAGCGCCGTCCCCTACCTCCAGCTCACCGCCAGGTGCCAACGCAGCTTGTACTGCGCGGTCTTCTCCAGCACCCGCTCATACTCCCGCAGTTCGCCCAGGATCGGCAGCGTCTCTGAGCCGAACGCCACCGGCGTATCCGCAAGAAAGCGAATCAGCGCGCGTACGCACACCAACCCGTCCGCAGGGTCGAACCATTGTGGTTCCGGCAGGTTGCGAGCCCACTCCGGATCGCCCGCTCCCTGGTCCAGCAGCAGGCACATCGAGTTCTCGTCCGCAGAGAAGAACTGCAGCAGAGGCGCAACGCTCAGCGACTCCGCCAGACGCTCCAGCGCATCTTCATTCCGGGCCAGGGCGTGGCCGTTGACGAAGATGTCGAAGCCGGGGTCTTCTCCTTCCACGACAATGTACAAACTCGCAGCCATCATACTGAGCATAGTGGAGAGAAACTGAAGCAAACGCTCAATTTGCCTTCAGGTAATCCAAAGGATTAATGTTTTCCGCCGCGGCGCAAGATTACGCAAGTTTCATGCCGAGTGCTACCCCAATACAACAAAAGCGTCATCTCGTTCATTCTCATTACAAGACCGCATCTAAAATTGGTGCAGGACGTTGTGGAACTGAGGACCCCGGGTGGATTGGAGCAAACTCCCCGACCTTGCAGCGGTGGCCGCGCTGACGTGTGCCTTTGCGTCGGTGGCGCGGCGTGGCCAGACTACGGCCTCGCGGCATTGGCTTACCGGCTGGGTTCTCATTGCCGTCCATTTCGCAGCCTCGATCTTCTCTCGGTCTCCCGGCATCTGGGGGACGATCGCAACCGACATCGGCATGATCGCGCTCATCTCTGCCGGCGTGCTCTTCATGTGGGCATCCGTTCCTTATCGCACTGAGCGCTCCAGCGTATGGATGCTGATCTCTGTGCTCGCCACCAACGCAATCTACGTTGTGCTGATTGGCTTCGATCACCCGCTGCCTTGGGCGCTTAACACCGCGGCAATCCTGTTTGGTGCCGCGCCCTTGACCATCGCACTCACTGCGCGCCGGGACTTTACCCACCTTCTCCGCTGGTTGCTTGTCGGCATTTACTGTGTGCTCGCCGTTTTCCTGCTGGCTTTCCAGAACCGGCCCGGCAGTGGACTCGATATCGCATTCAACGCAGTCCTGTTTACGGTCTTTTTCGGATGCTGCGTGCACGTCTGGTACAGCTACCGGGAACGCGTCAGCGCCGGCTCGTTGATCACGATCGTGGGTTTTCTCGGTTGGGCAATGGTGTTTGTCGCAGCGCCTCTTGCTGGATTCTTGGTGCCCAATGCGCAAATCGAGAACGAAGTCTGGAATCTTCCAAAGTACGTTGTCGCCGTCGGAATGATTCTGCTCCTCCTCGAAGACCAGATCGAGCACAACAAATACCTGGCGCTCCACGACGAACTCACCGGCTTGCCCAACCGCCGTCTGTTTCTTGACCGCCTTGCCCTTTCGCTTGAGCGCGCTCGCCGCATGGAATCCAAAGCCGCCCTGCTGGTTATCGACTTGAACCATT
The DNA here is from genome assembly GCA_963838295.1 of uncultured Acidobacteriaceae bacterium. Classification (GTDB taxonomy): domain Bacteria; phylum Acidobacteriota; class Terriglobia; order Terriglobales; family Acidobacteriaceae; genus Telmatobacter. Next base: position 447,814 of record CAWIQS010000010.1, on the reverse strand, counting down.
TCAAGCAGGTCAACGACACCCTGGGCCACCATGCCGGCGATCTGCTGCTCAAGAAAGTCAGCTCGATCTTCCAGAGCCGCGTCCGACGTTCTGATACCGTGGCCCGCACCGGCGGCGATGAGTTCTCGCTCATCCTCGAAGAGCCCACCAACCGCTCCAACGCCAAGTGGGTCGCAAAGTCGCTGATGGAGATGCTCGATCAACCTCTGCAGGTCGGAAATCACACCCTCAAGGTCGGAGCCAGCATCGGCGTCGCCGTATACCCCGACGATGCAGCTGACATTGAGGCTCTCTGCATTGCCGCCGATCTCCGCATGTACGACGACAAAAACGTATCGCGCGAGACAGACGCCGAGCGCCTCCCCGTCAAGTCAGAGCCACTGCCTGAGTTGCGCAGCAAGGAAAACCAGGGCTTCAAGATGATCGCGCACATACCAAAGGTCTGATAGCAGGACAGCGGTAGAATGATCGATCGTATCCTGCATCCCAACGGCTCAACGTGTCTCTCCGCAAAGACCACTCTTAATTTGCCGTCGGCCGCTCCACATGATCGATCACGAGCACCTGCACGGGTCCTTTTTCTGGTTTGAGCTTGAGTCCCAGCTGGTTCTTCAGCGCTTCGCGAAATGTGCCGCCCGTCTCGCCGTTATCCACTTCGCTCGTGTCTTCGTACGTCCACTCAATCCAGAAGTCGTATCCACCCTTCAGTCCCGTCTCATCCACCACGGGCCGCGGCAGCGTCAGGAGTCCCGTCTGTGTTGGCATCGAGGTGCCCAGCAATGCAAGGGTCACGTTGCGGCCTCCAAAGCGATTCGCACCTGGAGCGCCAGGAGGCAGATGCGCGATCTGGCCACAGGGGATCGGAAGCGCGGAGAGGGATTGCGCCGAGGCGGCGCCCTTACTGGGGCCCTCCGGAAATGCAGTAGCACTGCAGTCGTCACTCGCCTTGTGCTCCTCGATTTGGGGTCCCAACGACCCCGGCTTCTCTAGAACAAGCGCGAACACCGGAGCCTCCCGGGTTTCCCAATGCACCTGGAGCTTGAAGCGCTCATCCAGCAGGTTCTGCATCATCAGTCGCAACTGGTCCTTGGTTGCAGGCTGCGGAGCGCGCGCCTCAATATCGTAGCCGCCATCTTTCACCCACGCCGGTACGTGCAACTCCAGACCCTTGAAATAGTCGAATCTGAGCGCAAGTTCCTGCGTTCCGCTCAACTTGTAAGCAAAGATGATGTAACGCATCAGCGACTGGTTCTTCGCAGAAAAGAGGGTGCCGCTCAAGTCCAGCTTGTCATTCTTGTTGATGATGAAATACGCATTCCCATTGTCCAGGGAAAAATTACTGTATGAGGGGCCGCCACTTTTGTTCTCCCGCACGCTCGCCACGTCAAATTGCTGTTTGGCGCCTGCCGCCTTTTCCCAATCCTGCTGGGCACTTTGCGCGGAAGCTGAAAGCCCTATGCACTCGAAAGTCCCTGACACTAGAACAAGAATCCAGATAGTGCCCAGGAGGCAGCATTTTCTATTCAGCCAACGCATCATGTCCTATGCCTCAAGAAGATTCCTCCACCCCCTACGTAGCATTCTACTGTGAATCAATCCAGCGAAACAAAGAGAAAGCCCGGGCTGTAAGGCTCGGGCTTTCTGTCATGCGTGTGATTCTTCAGTGTGTCTCGGTAGCCTTACCGGCTCCCGCCGCCGCCACCCTGTCCGCCGCGTCCACCGCGACGACGACGACGACGGTTCCTGTTGGCTGGCCCTCCTGCGGCACCCCCACCAGCGGGCCGCGGTCCTCCTGCACCCACAACTTGTCCTGCAGGAACAGGTGTTCCATCTGCGCGATTGAAGTTGGGCTCATTCTCCTCGTCGATCTCCTCGCCCTCCTCGTCATCGTCATCGAAGTCTTCTCCACCCTCGATCAGAATCGTGCTCTGATTCGAGCGAGGCTGACGTTCGTCGAATTCGTGACGCGGACGCGCTGGCACGGCTGGCGCGGCCGGTGCCGCATCTTCCACACCATCCGTCGCTTCGGGAACTTCTGTCGCCGGCGTCGATTGCGCCAGCTTCGCCTTCTGCTCACGGATCAGCGCCTTGCGGCTGAGCTTGATGCGGTTGCCTTCGATGGCCAACACCTTCACCATCACCTGGTCGCCCTCGCGCAGCTCGTCCTTCACTTCCTTCACGCGATGTTCGGCGATCTCCGAAATATGGAGCAATCCATCCGTGCCGGGGAACAGCTCGACAAATGCGCCGAACTCCGCCAGGCGAACAACCTTGCCCAGGTAGACTTTGCCGATCTCAGGCACCGCCGTAATGTTTCCAATGATCTCGAGCGCGCGCTTCAAGCCGTCGGCGTCGCTCGATGCAACGCTGACCTTGCCGCTGTCGTCGACATCGATCTTCGCGCCGGTCTGCTCGATGATGCCGCGAATGGTCGCGCCACCCTTGCCGATCAGATCGCGAATCTTGTCGGTCGGAATCATCACGGTCTCAATGCGCGGAGCATAAGCTGAGCGCTCCGTGCGAGGTCCGTCAAGAACCGCATCCATCTTGTCCAGCAGGAAGAGCCGGCCGCGTTTCGCCTGCTCCATGGCCTGCTGCAGGATCTCGCGCGTCAAACCGCCGATCTTGATGTCCATCTGAAGGGCGGTGATTCCCTTCCGTGTTCCGGCTACCTTGAAGTCCATATCGCCGTAGTGATCTTCGGCTCCGGCAATGTCGGTAAGGATGGCATAGTCATCGCCTTCCTTCACCAGCCCCATGGCCACGCCGGCCACTGAGCCCTTCAACGCGATGCCCGAGTCATAAAGCGCAAGGCTCGCGCCGCAAACCGAGGCCATCGACGAAGAGCCATTGGACTCCAGAATGTCAGACACAATGCGGATGCTGTACGGAGACTCGTCCGCAGTCGGCAGAACCGCGGTGATGGCGCGCTCCGCCAACGCTCCGTGGCCGATCTCGCGGCGCCCGGTTCCCGTCATACGTCCTGTTTCACCAACGGAAAACGGCGGGAAGTTATAGTGGAGCATGAAGTTCTTTTTCTTCTCGCCTTCATAGCTCTCCAGGCGCTGTCCGTCGTCGGCAGTTCCCAATGTTGCCGTCACCAGGGCCTGTGTTTCGCCGCGGGTAAACAGCGCGGAACCATGGGTGCGAGGCAGAACGCTCGTCTCGATGGTGATCTCGCGAATCTCGTCGAAAGCACGGCGGTCAGGACGAATGCGGTCCTTGGTCACCTGCTCGCGGAAAGTTCGCTCGCGGAGTAGCTCGTAATACGTGGCCAGCTTCTTCTTGGCCGTCGCATCGTCGGCAGGAAGCTCGGCAGCCAACTCGTCCTTCAGCTTCTTTACCAGCGCGTAGCTGTCAGTCTTGGCGTACTTCTTGGTGTCGAGAGCATCCTTGAGGCGATCGCCAATCTTGCTCTTCAGTTCATCGTAGTAGCCTTCGTCAGTCGTGGGCGCAACGAATGCCCGCTTCGGCTTGCCGGCCTTACCGACCAGCTCGTCGATGGCAGCGACAATTTTCTTGATCTCGGCATGGGCGAATTCGATGGCTGCCAGAATGACTTCCTCAGTCTCTTCCTTGGCACCCGACTCGATCATCACAATCCCGTCCTTGTGGCCGACGACCATGATGTTGACCGTGGTCTCAGCGCGCTCGGCGTAAGTGGGATTGATGACAAACTCCCCATTCACGCGGCCTACGCGAACGGCGCCAACCGTAGCACTGAAGGGAATGTCGGAGAGAGCCAGCGCGGCGGCCGCTGCGTTGATGCCGACCACGTCAGGATCGTTTTCCTTGTCCGCCGAGAAGACCAGGGCAATCACCTGCGTCTCGTTGCGGAATCCATCGGGGAACAATGGACGGATCGGTCGGTCGATCTGCCGGCAGGTAAGAACTTCCTTCTCACTGGGCCGGCCTTCACGCTTGATGAATCCGCCGGGGATGCGTCCGCCGGCATAGGTGTATTCACGGTAGTCCACCGTGAGGGGAAAAAAGTCGATGCCTTCTCGTGGGTCAGGAGACGCGACCGCGGTGGCCAGGACCACGGTTTCGCCCGTGGTGACCAGTGCAGCTCCGGAGGCTTGCTTCGCCATGCGGCCGGTCTCAAAGACCAGGCGCTTGCCGCCAGCAAGCTCGACTGTCACTTCTTGTTTAGACATAGAGTCCTCGTTTCGTTTTGTTCGCTTGGGAAACTTGTGGGTAGGAAAATCCGGAAATGCGGTAGGTACACCGATGCGCGGAAGTCGCAGGACGCGACTGCACAAAACCAAATTGCATCGATACAAAATGCGCGGGCCGCGCCGAGCTTACATGTCGCCCAAAGGCGACAGCTCTGCGCAAGCCCTGGCGGCATCTTTGATTAGCCAGGTACACCATGGCCCCAGGTTCTGGGTAAAACGGGGCCGTGACCAAAATCCGGTCTGGGCGCTTCCGGGTCAACGTTTGCTTTCTGATTACTTGCGGATACCGAGCTTGCCGATCACGTCGCGATAGCGATCGGAATCGTGCGTCTTCAGGTAGTCCAGCAGGCGGCGGCGCTTGCTAACCAGCATCAAAAGTCCACGCCGGGATGCATGATCCTTTTTGTGGGTCTTGAAATGCTCAGTCAGTTCGCCGATACGCTCACTCAGAATTGCGATCTGGACTTCGGGGGAACCGGTGTCCTTCTCATGGGTGCGGAAGCGTTCGATCAGGGTAGTTTTCTTGGCAGTCGCCAGCACGGCGGTATTACTCCTCTTGCGTTCTCAGTCCACTCTCAAGTGTCTAGATAGAGATTACCATGAATGACTTGCACGAGGAACTCCGCAGTCTCGATACCTCCGGCGAAATCACACCTGTACCGTTCCTTCCAATCCCTGAACTACAGTGGTATCAAGCCGTGGAGTTCCAACAAGTGCAACGAAAGACAACCCTCTACATCGATATCGACGACACCATCATCGCCCAGGTCCTGCCCGGTTCCGGCTTCGATCTTCGCCCCTGCGTCATCACACACCTCACTATTCTGGGCCGCATGTACGACTGCTGCTGGCTCACTTCCTGGCCATATATCGACACGGCCACGCCCTCCACCGGAGTGTCAGTCGCAACCCTGATCCGCAGCCTCTACGGCGCCAGCATCAACGAAACCTTCCGCTACGCCGACTGGGACGGCGATCATCCCGACGGCAAAGCCGGATTCGTCCTCCGCAACGATGCACCCGATGACTGGTACTGGCTCGAAGATCCGATCCTGAAAGGCGAAGAAGCCGCCCTCGCAACTGCCGGTAAACTCGATCGCTACATCCCCGTCGAACCCACAGGAGCGTGGGGATTTCTCGACGCAGTCAACGAACTGTTCCGACGCACCGGAAAAACCGCCGCCGATCTCCGCCACGCCAACGGACGCCCTGAATGGTTTGACCGCAGCTTTCTTGGTTCCGACAGATGATTCAATCTAGCTTATGAATGCCTGTTCGACTGAGCACTACGCTTTCACCAAATGGAACGCATACGCTTCAGCTGGTGCCTTTGCGCCGCCAAAACCGTCATAATTCTCATAATGCCTTTTACTCTTTCTCATGCTGCCGCGGCCCTCCCGTTCCGGCGATCGCGTCTCATTATGTCGGCCGTCATCATCGGCTGCATGGCACCTGACTTCGAGTACTTCATTCCATTCGAACACCATGGGAGCTTCGGCCACTCATTGTTGGGCGTCTTTGCTCTCGACTTGCCTCTCAGCCTTGCCGTGCTATGGCTCTTCCACCGATATGCCAAGGAACCTCTCGCCGCCTGCTTGCCCGCAAGCGCGTGCGCACGGCTTCAACTCGGGCCCAGAAGCCTGTCCATCAACTCACCGTCCCGCCTCGCTTGGGTCGTCCTCTCCATCCTTGTGGGCATTGCCACTCATATCTTCTGGGACTCGTTTACCCACTCCGGTTATTGGATCACCGATCACTTGCCCTTTCTCACCAATAACGTCCTTCTTCCTCTGTTCGGTCCACGTCCCTGGTATGGGATCCTCCAATACTTCAGCTCCGTCTTCGGCATCGTCGTTCTGTTGCTTTGGGGTATGCATTGGTATCGCCACGCGACTCCCATCTCTCCCAGGCCCAATCGGAACGCAATTAGGAGTGACAGGATCGTTCTCGCGTGTTCGTTTCTGATTGCGATATTCGTCGCCCTGGTCCGGGCAGTCGCATTCGGGCTTCCCAACGGAGTGCACGGATCCCAGCGCTTCATGACCATCGTTGCGATTACTGTGATCGCCGTGTTCTGCTTCCAGATTGTGATTTACGGGATCGTGCGAGATCGCACCCGCAACACCATCCGTCACGTTTGAAACCTCGTCGGCCCTTTCCTGGACGTGTCATCCTGAGAAGAGCGGCTTGGGGCCCCGTCGCGTGTCGACGCGATGGGGTGAGCGGAGCGCAAAGCCTGGTTTTACTCTTTATCCGCACGCTTTCAATCGCAAGGAATGGGATCCCTCAATCTGTCCCACGATTAATCGTTCAGCAGCGCCCGTCTGATCAGCCCCGGCAGCCGCTTCTGGGCCGCCTCCACATTCCCAAACGATTCCGCCAAGGCATCGAAAAACTCGAACGACGTTAACGCCACCAGGCATGCGATCTTTTCGGGTCTCGGTCCCGGCGCGCGCTCGCCAAGCCGCTCAATGACCCGTGCTGCCCCTGCGTGCCGTCGCTGGTTTCTCGCCTCAATTGCCTTGGCAAACTCCGGGTCAATGGCGGCGACTCCGTGAATGCGCTTCAGCAGCAGCCGGTTTCTTGACCAGAACGTCGAGAACACATCAACAAACCCGTCGAGCATCTCCCCCGCATCGCGCGCCGTCATAACTTCCCGCATCCGCTCCATCCCGCCATCGCGGGCTATCTGATCAAACAGCGTCTCAAGCACCGCAGTTCGCGTGCCGAAAAGATTGTGAATGGTCTGCCGCGTTACCCCGCTGGCCCTGGCCAGCGACTCCATCGAAAACTCCCGCATCCCTCCGGACTCGAGTTGTTCCCGAGCCGCTGTGAGCACAGCCGTCTTGGTTCGCCCCATCTGCTCAAGGCGCTTGCCCAGCTCATAAGGCCGCTTGCATGAAGCATTTCCGTCGCTATCCATGGAATCCAATCTTACCCATCTTAATTACATTTGACAATATGTAAAACTAATATTAAGCTCGAATCCTGTCAGTGGGAGGTCGCTGATGCTGCCCCGCTCTCAACCCGCCCCAGCTCCCCAATCCGGTCCCAAAGCCCCTCTCTGGCTCCGCACCGGTCTCTGGATCGCCATCGTGATCTCCGTTGCGGTCGTCCTCCGTCGCATCGTCGCCCTGGCCACCCCATCCCGCAACGGACCGCCCCAGATGGCCGCACTCGACAACACGTTCGCCGCGCACGCTGCCCTCACCTTGGCCCACATCCTTCCCGCACTGCCCTTCGTGCTTCTTGTTCCTATCATTGTGTTCCGTCCCAATCGCCAGCCTGCCTGGGTGCAGCGCATCTTCTATCCGCTCGGTGCCATCGTGGGACTGACCGCCTACGCTATGAGTCTGTACTCCGTCGGTGGATGGACAGAGCGCTCCGCGGTCCTGCTCTTCAATACACTTTTCCTCTTCTCGCTCGCCCGCGCTTATCTATATAGATCGCATGCCGACAATGTGCGCGAGCGCCGCTGGCAACTGCGCGCCATCGCCATCCTCCTCGGCATCGCAACCACGCGTCCGGTGATGGGCGTCTTCTTCGCCACCGCGCGTCTCACCCATCTCGGACCGCAACAGTTTTTCGGCATCGCTTTCTGGATCGGTTTCTCCATCAACGTCCTCGCCTTCGAATTCTGGATTCATTCCGTCGATCGCCACCGCGCATTCGCATCCGACTCGACAATTCCCAACTCTCCCATGAGGAGCGTTTTATGACATCACCAACTTTGTACCCCGCCACGACCGCCAACCTCAAGCATCCCACTCTTAAGCATTCCGGACCGCCCCTATGGCTTCTCGCAATTCTCTATACGGTTCTCTTCAACGCCGGACTCTTCCCCGTCACCATGTATGGCGGTATGCCCTACTGGCCCGGCCCGTGGGAAACGCCTGCCGTCATCGCCGCATTCTTCCAGACTCAAACCACGCGCGTGCTCGCCTGCATCTTCCTGCAAACCGGCGCCACTATCTGCCTCGGCCTGTTCACCGCGGTCATTGTCAGCCGCCTGCAGTTTCTGGGCATACGCGCGGCGGGTGTAACCATCGCCCTCTTCGGCGGATTCCTCTGCGTCTTCGACAGCATGGCCGCTTCCTTCACAACGTTGACACTCATCCGTCCCGCCGTTTCCGCAAATCCGCAAATCCTTGTCGCCCTCAACTACCTCGCGTATGCCTTCGGCGGCCCGGGCTTCTCCATCCCTATGGGTCTTCTCATGGCTGGCGTCTCCATCTCCGCAGGCCTCTCAAAACTCATCCCCCGGTGGATCATGATTCTCGGCCTCTTCCTTGCAGCCTGCGGCGAACTCAGCGTCTTCCATCTCATCAGTCCGCAACTCTTCTTCCTGATTCCGCTGACAAGATTCCCGGGCTTCATCTGGATCATCGCCGTAGCCTTCGCCCTCCCGCGCACCCGCAAACAGCAACCCCTCGCCGCCGCCGCGTAGAGCGAACCGATCCGCGCCTGAAATGTGTTTCTGAATTTCGCCAAGTTGAGCACTGTGAGTCCCAGGTCAGCACTGCGGGTCATTCGTCAGCACTGTCATTTCCGAGCGACCAACGGGAGTCGAGGAACCTGCAGTTGCTTTTTTGAGCGCAGCCTCAGAGCCATCGAAATGATTTGATCGTGGGCCGGGTGCCACATTTCATGCGGCGTCTCGTGCCACATGAGTGGACCTCGCACCACCCAAATTACTGCCCCGGCTCCCGCCAGTAATTCGCGCGCGCCACAATCTTCGCGCCGTAGTCCTCCACCGTCCGCACCCGAATCGTGTGCAGTCCCGGCGTCGGATCCAGCGGACTGAACGTAATCAAGTATCGATTGCGCACATCCCTCGCCGCCTCCATCACCCGCGCCTCAAACCGCCGGTCTCCGGTAAAAGTCGTGTACTCCCCCCCACTCATAATCGCAATCTGCTTCGCCACATTCTTCTTGAACGCCTGCACCGCCATCACCAGCGTCGACACCATGTTCAGCGTGCGATCCTCGCCGTTGTCCTTGATGTCGTGCGCCAATTCGGCCTTCGACGGCGAAAATGCAATGCTCAACACCAGCACATCCGATCGCCCGATCTTGCTCACCAGTTGCGCAGGCTTGGTGTGCTTGCTTCCGTGGTCGCGCTCTTCGCTGATCAGCAGCAGTACGCGCCGATACTCCTTTGGCTGATCCTCCAGCAAATCGACCCCATAGCTGATCGTGTCCAGAATCGCCGCTCCGCCGTCGCTTGGCTCCAGTTGCTGCAACTTTGCCGCCAGTTCCTCTTCAGAGTGCGTATAGTCCTGCATCAATCTCGGCTTCGATCCAAACCCGACAAGCGCGGCCTGGCTGCGTGGGTCTGAGAGAAACACATCCAGCAGCGGACCCAGCTTGGCCAGCTTCTGAAACTCCAGCGCACCCGCTCTTCCCTCTTCCATCGCCACAACGAGCGCTACCGGAGCCGTGTCCAGTTCCTCCTGCACGTGAATCTTCTGTGGAACGCCGTTATCCTCCACCACAAAGTCCGATTGCTTCAGCCCGTAGACGATGCCGCCCCCATGCGGCTTTTCCACCAGCGTCGGCACCAGCACCTCATTCGTCGTCACCCGAATCGTCGGAGCGCTGTTTTGATTCCCCGGCATCGGCTTCGGCGGCTCAACCGGCGGCAGCTGCGCCTGCGTCAGCGCCGCGCACAACAGGCCACTCGCAATCCCAAACTTCATTAAATGGATCAATCCGAAATCACTCCTCTGCATGAATCGACTGCCCTCGGCCGGAAACCGTACTACCCCATCCAGCGTTCGCCTCAACTTACCGCTTTTTCGCCGGGTTCCCGATGCATGCGGCGCATTTTTGTCGCATGCGTGGGATCGGGCTTCCCCATCAAGGTCTCCGCCGCGCCTCCCGCTCCAGGTCTCCGGCCCAGAACAGAAAACTCAACAGCTCCCACTTCTGTTCCCACATGAACCCGAACACATCGCGCGCTCTCAGGCTCTCTGCCGGTTTGCCCGAATAGGTCTCCACGCGCCATCGCAAAAATTCACTCCGCCACGGCGTCAACCGATGCCCGCGCGTCGCATTCCAAAGAAACCGCATCGCTCCAAACAAAGCTTGAATCCCCCCTCCGAGTGTAAATCTCCACCCGCGGCCGCCTCTGACCCGACGCTAACGGTGATTCTGGTCCATGATTGTCTGATTGCGATGAGGCATTCGCGTCATCTAACAAATATGCTTGCCCGGCGATGACGCCGGCCGCTTGAGGAGGGTGGGACATGGTTCATGAGTTTATCGATGGAACATACCGGCAGACGAACTTGACGAATGAATCCAAAGAATATCTCGCCAGACGAGAGGAATTGCGTATAGCAGAAATCGAGCTGATGAAACACCGCGAAAAGGTAGCGGGGCTGCGTCGCGCGTTACCGCAGGGCGCAATCCTCCAGGATTACGAATTTCTTGAAGGGCCGGTCAACCTCGATGCTGGCGACGAGCCCGTTCGCAGCGTAAAGCTCAGCCAGCTTTTCACCGCAGCCGACCGGCCGCTGGTGATCTACCACCTCATGTATGGCAAGAAAAATGTCAAGCCATGCCCAATGTGCACGATGTGGATTGATGGAGCAAACGGAGTGGCGCAGCACATCGCGCAGAACATGGACTTTGCGGTGGTCGCAGCCGCAGATCCAAAAACGTTGCGCGATCACGCACGCAATCGCGGCTGGAACAATGTACGTTTGCTCAGCGCAGGCTCGAATGCGTTTAAATACGATCTTGGCAGCGAAGATGCCGAGGGCGCGCAGGATTCCACTGTATCTGTCTTCACCAAAGATGGCGGCAACAATGTTCGACATTCTTATACGGCGCATCCGCGAATGGCGCCTGACATTCAGGAGCGCGGTATTGACTTGCTCGCCCCTGTGTGGAATTTCATGGATCTGACGCCGCAAGGTCGCGGGGCGTGGTATGCGTCGCTCTCCTACGGCACAAAAGCGCGTTCCTAGGCTGACCAACAGGATTAGGCTTCTGGGCCCTCAACTCGAATGCGCTCATTTACCCAAGACAGTTCGATAACGGCTCAAGCCCGCTTGCTCAACGAATTCGAAGATTGAGCCCGCCGACAAGACAATGCGCAGTTGATGCGGTGACCGGGCCTATCCACCAGAGCTTTCGAAGACCCGGACTGTTGCTCTTCTTCATGCGATAAGAAAAGTAAATGCTTCCCGCATCCATTGCGCCAACAAACGAATAGGTGGCGGGGCGTCCAAGCTCCACCAGAGGCTTCATGATCGGATTTCCCTCGCGAGCATTGGGATTCTTTAACGCCCTGAAGGTTGTCTCAACATCAAACGCAGACGAGCCCGCCAGGACACCGGAATTGATGAGAAACCTGGTATCAACTACTCTCGTATGAACCGCGCCTTCCTGAGCCGTAACCGGTATTACATATATAAAACCCGAACCAAGGCAGATAAATGAAACAGCAAAATACAACAACTTCCTTCCAGAACACTTTCCCATTGTCGATCTTCCTTTTCGTACCTAAGTACTCTTATCGACAATTGGGACTCGTAGTTCATTTGTTTTTTGGTGTGAAGTTAGCGCGGCTGCAAAGGGAATGGGACTTACCTGGCTCCTTATCGGTCGGGTTTGCTGCCTCTAGACTTTTGGCTGCCAGTCTGCTTCCCAGCATGGTAGAGGGTGCAGTTGGGCCTCACGATGCCAACGTCCCAACCCTGTATTCTTCCAAGACTCGTCGCAGCGTCTCGGCATCGCCGCGCTCAAAGGCTGCATTCGCTTCTTTCATCAGTCGCTCCCGCAACGCCAGGTCAGCTTCATTCGCGGCGCGGTCTGGATGAATCTTGTTAACCACTTCCAGGTACTGCTCCCTCAGGCCCGCCGGAGCGGCAGCATTCGCAGTTTCGCGATTGGTTATCCCAGCGAAATCGGGACCAGGGCCAATCTCTTCCGGATAAATTACCGTTCCTCTGGTATCCACAACTACCCCGCCATTTCCCCTCTTTTCATTGGCGGCGAACAGTCTTCCAAGAACGAAAAAGAATATGTGAACCGTTTCCCTTTGGCACCCATCGTACTGTGATCCATACGGTTTTGCGAATACTAGAACGGTAAGATGAAACTGGATTTCCGGCACATTTGCAAGATTTGAATGTGGCAAAGGTCCAGTCGCCGCGCACAGGAGACAGCAGCTTTGAAGAACTGGCGATGCATTTATCCGCTTCTCACTATCGCCTGCTCTTTCGCCTTAAGCATCGCTGTCGCTGAGCACGGACAGAATGGGAAGCAGCACCCATCCTTCGAAATGCTGACGCACCGGATGGATGTCGATGTGGATGGCGCTCCTAACGCCTACGGTCCCGCGGGCAAGCGGACGCTCGACAGCCTTCAGAATGCGCATTACCTCAATCGCGATAACAAAAAGATAGTCGGTTATCTGATTGACGAACAGAATCGGCCGATTCTGCAAAGTCCAAATGATCCCTTCCCGGGCTATTACATCTCTCAAACGGCCTTCACCGATATCGAGAATAAAAATGAATGGGATCCCAGGCGCTACGTCGACGCCCGTAAGATCAATTACGTCGTCCGTGGAGACCTGGCTCGACGGCGTGGAGTGAAAGTGGGTGACTTCGCGTCTGTCTATTCGAAGCGCTCGCACAAGGGCGTATTCGCTATTGTCGGAGATACAGGCAATCCCACCGGGGACGAAGGCTCGCTTCACTTATTACAGGATCTCGGATATCCGTTTCACGACGGGAAGAATGATTCGGTTGAAAAACCTGAGATCGTCATCCGGTTCTACCCAAACTCTAACCTCACGCATCAATTCTTCTTCACGCAGGCCGGGCTCAATGAAGCAGCGATCAAGCTTGGGCTGAGCCGGGATTTCTCCGCTGCATCGGGTGCCAATCGATAATGAGCACAGAACCCTCCAAGATGGAAGAACGGACAGGAAAATGGGAACTGAAGGACCGGGGTCGAAAAGCAGAATCACCCGTGAGTCATGCGCTTCTCGAACACGAACACGGCGTTTCGCCCAGATCATCCCTGCAGCTTGTCAAAGAGACTCCCTGACCCGAGCTGCGAGATCACGGACTCCAAAGCGCTTTCCTGCGTCTTTGAAAGCGAAAGCTGCGTTGCCACGGTTGCAAGATCGGCTTGCATCAGGTCCGTCTGAGCTGCCGTTAGCTGTGTCTGTTCCGTCGTAATCGCGCCCGATGCAGAGGTGACCTGCGTCATCGAATTGTCGATCGTGACCCGTTGCTGTGAAACATAATTCAAGGCCGCCGTGAGCGCCTGTGTGTCCTGCGTCGCCTGCGCCGTGTTCACCGTGCCATCTGCGTAGTCGGCTACTAGATTGTTGAGCACTCCAAATACGCTGTTCGTACCCAGGAATATCTGGTCCCCAGGAACATTGAGCTGAATCTTCTGGCCGTTCGGCGTCTCCAGGTAATTCACATCACTGTCGCCGTTATAAGTCGTCACCGCCGGTGAAGTTGCGCTCGATGTTGCGAAAGGAACCGTCGTCGTCTGGCCGCCTGCAAAAATGTACTGCCCCTGGTAGCTGCTGTTCGCGAGCGATTCCACCTCGCTCAGAACGCCCGAGATCTGCGCTCCAATCGATTGCACATCGCTTGCATTCATGGTGCCGTTGTTCGCGCTCGTGGCCAGCGAGATGGCCTGCGTGAGTTGTGATACCACGCTGCCCAGCGCCGAGTCCGCTACCTGCAACTGCCCCGTGACCAGGCTGGAACTCTGCGTGAACGAATCGTCGCGCTGAATCTGATTCAGCAGCAGAACATTTCGCCCAGCCGAAGCAGGATCGCCGCCCAGCGCAGTGAATCGCATGCCGCTCGAAAGCTCGTTCGTCAAATTCTGCTCATTGCCCTGCGCCTGATCGAGAGCGCTCACAAGATTGGTTACGTAAAAAGGATCAACTCGCATTGCAAACCCTCCCCTGGGGCTCGGCTCTCAGGTTTCGCCTTGTCCGCAAATCGCCGGAATCGCGAAACACCGCGACGTTACGATACCGCTGTCTCCACACCAAGGTTGATAGCCGACGTCATCACCGTGTTGAGGAGCGAGAATACATGCGAAGCGGCCTGGTAGCTTCGCTCAAATTGCTGCATGAACGAGGCCTCGTCATTCAGATTCACGCCTGAAAGTGCATCGCGCGCCGTCTGCAGCTGAGTCACCGATGCGCTCTGCGCAGTGTTCTCAATCTGCACCTGCGAGACCATGGAACCGAGTGCAGTCACAAAGTTGGAATAGAAATCCGAGGGCGTCAAGCCGTTGGCAATCGCCTGACTTGCCAGGGCCGCCAGCGCGCCGGCATTGGAACTGTCGCCGCTTCCCTGTCCGGCCGCGGCAGCGGAAATCTGTGACGGCTCCGTCATCACGACGCTCATATTCTCCGCGCTGCCTGCCATCGCGCCCGGCTCGCTGAAGATGTAGAGCGGATTCGCCGCGCTCCCTGTAGCCCCCTTCAGATCAGCACCCGAATTGTTGAGCGAGTTGACCTGCGTTGAGATATCGTAGGCAAACTGGTCGAGCTGCGTCAGCACCTGTGGTATGTCCTGGTCCCTCGCCGTGAGGTAGCCGCCCAGTTCCCCACCACCCGCCATCAGCGACGAAGTCACATCGCTGGTACCGACGAAAAAATGAGCCTCCCCGTTAAGGGTGCCGGTGGTGATCGGAGTGCTCGTGCCTTCCGAAACCAGCATCGCTCCCGAAGTGGTGGTCAGCGAAATACCATTGTGTTCTGTCGTGATCCGGTTGATGCCGATCAATTGCGAAAGCTGACCCAGGTCCTGCTGGCGCTGATCCTCAAGCGTGCCCGCATCAGCGATGGGAGAAGAAGACTGGATCTGCACATTGAGTTGCGCGATCGCCGAGGTCAGGGAGTTGACCTGGCTTGTTACGCTCGCCGCCTCCTGGTCGAGTGAAGTTCGCTGCGCGTTCAGGCTGGCTGCCGCGTTGGATACATCGCCCGCCAGTGTCCGCGCCGCGGAGAGCACGGCTTCCCGCGACGAGTTATCGGTAGGATTAGCCTCGAGCGACGCGAACGAGTCGAAGAAGGTGGTGATGTCGCTGCCGATATCTCCTGCGGTGGAACTTGCCGAACCGGAGTCCGGCGGAAACAGCGCCTGCACCGAGTCGAGCGACGCCAGCCGCGTGGTCGAGGCTGAAGCTGCCTGCTGCTGCTGCTGGAGCCGCTCTTCCAGCACCCGGTCACGCACTGAGGTCGCCCCGGTTTCGCTTACCCCTGCCCCATAGCTCACCCCGTTAATCTCGACCGGCGCGTTCTCCTGCCAGTTCGCCACCTGTTGGGTATATCCCGGAGTGTTTGCGTTGGCCACGTTGTTCGCAACAATATTCAGCGCGGACTGGTCTGCTTCGAGCGCCCCCGAGATCAGATTGAAAGCGGAATTAATGGTTGCCATGTTCGCTCTCCAACGGAGCATCGCAAATGCCCTGCGCCATGCCGTACTCAAGCTGCTGTGCACGAAGCCGGCGCATCACATTCAGATTGGCCCTTGTAGCCTCCAGAACACGCGCGAAGCTTGCCAGCTCCCGTCCAGCTTCACCGAAACCTGGCTCCGCATGACGTCGAATGTCGAAGTGCGCATGCTCATCACCAACCAGCGCGGCGCATGAGAGAGCCATCTCTTCGAGCCGGTCGGCATCCAGATGCGCCAGTGCACGCGACGCATCGACCAGCGTCTCTTTCCATTTCGTGTTTTGAGAACCCTGCTTCACCATAATGGTCCCCATCGATTCCCTTGCCGACGTCCTGTTCCCGACCACTTGTATGCGCTCTCTCCGCTCAACGGAATCCACATCAAGCTCCGCGGCCAACCCCACCTTCGAGCATCGTATCGACCACCTTGCTGGCAACCGCCGCGGCTGGAACGCTATAGGCGCCTGCCGCCAGTGCCTGCTGGATCGCCGCAACTTTGTCAGCACGGACACCGCCCGTGGAATCAGACTGGGAAACCTCGGTACCAGCCCGACTCAGCGTGGCTTGGTCACCGTCCAGCGCAGCCAGCACACCGGTACCGTCACTGCTTCGAACCTGGGGTGCCTGTGTCGAGGCCGGAGAGGAGACACCCAGAAAGGCCTTCAGAGCTTCAGCATTATTTCGGATTTCCATACGCAATACTCCTTAGCGAGCTTATCGGCATTCCTGGACTTCACTTGAGTACGTCTGTAACTTTTCATTCAATCCTCCGCGCCTGCGCTCCCGAATCAGAAGATGGCTGGGGAGTTGTTTCATGCTGGGAAAGGCTGCGAAGAATGCTTGTGGCGATTCCTAGTCCTCCGGATCTGCTCAGGGACTGTCCGAGAGATTCCGTAGCGAAGTCCGCCAGCGCGCCGCCCGAGCCGGAGTCGGACTCGTCTCCATCCATGCTGGTTGCACGCGTCATCGGTTTCAGCAGTTCTTTCATCATCTGCGCTTCAAATTCATGCGCCGCTTGAACAAGACGCGGCTGCGGAAGGCTCGTGGACTGGCTCGGCGTTGCAGCGGTTCCAGGTACATGCATTTATAAAACCTCCAGGTCGGCTTCCAACGCGCCAGCCTCTTTCATGGCTTGCAGAATGGAGATGACATCGCGGGCGCCGGCAGCCGATTCTCTGCAACTCCTGCACCAGGTCTTCGACCGTCGCCCCTTCCTTCAGATCGATGCGATTGACGGGCTTGTCCTGTGCCTGCACCGATGTTTGCTGTACCACCTGCGTTGTTCCCGCAGACAGTGGCCCCGGTTGCGAGACTTCGGTTTGCGCGATCACGCTGACAGAGAGCCCTCCGTGCAGAATCGAGACCGGCTGCAGGCGCACCATTCCTCCGATTACCACCGTTCCGGTGCGTTCGTTGACCACGACGCGGGCCCGCGGAAAGACCTCGACTTCCACGCCCTCGACTGTGTCGAGAAGCGCGGGGATATCTTCGTTGGGCAACGGAATGAGTTCGACACGCCTGCTGTCCACGGCGCGGGCGCGGGCGCTTCCAAGGGTTTGATTGATTGCTGCAGCCAGACGCTCCGCGGTATGAAAGTCGGCGTCGTTCAGGATCACACTGACGGTCCTCATTTGTTTCAGTTCGAACGGCACAGGCCTCTCCACCAGCGCGCCGCCGGGAATCCTCGCCGTTGTGGGGTGATTGAGTTGACGCGTGTTGCCGGCAGACGAGCTCATATAGCCTCCCAGAACCAGGGCTCCCTGTGCCTGCGCGTAGATTTGACCATCGGGGCCGTAGAGTGGCGTCATCAACAGAATGCCGCCCTCGAGAGATCGCGCATCCCCAGCCGACGATGCCGTGATGTCAACGCGATATCCAGGCCGGCTGAACGGCGGTAACGTAGCCACCACAAAAACAGCAGCCATGTTTTTGACCTGCATGTTGCTGGCGCTGTTTGAGCCGGTTTGCGGCACTGTGACGCCCATGCGTTCCAGCGCTGAAATCAAGGTTTGCGCGGGAAAGACGGTTTGCGAACTATCGCCGGTTCCCCGCAGACCGACCACGAGACCGTAGCCGACAAGCTGGTTGTCGCGAATGCCTTCAATCGTTGCCACATCTTTCACTCGCGCCCGTTGGCCCGGCGTCTCGCTCCGGGCTAGCCCCGCGGCCACGGCGATCGCGGCTGCAAAGAAAATCCAGCCGCAAAACAAACTCCATTGCATCCCTTCGGATGTATTCGACAAAGGTCGACGCCTCCGCATAGGAACTGGCTCGGTACCTTCATCAATCGGATTCATTGTTTGATCCATCGTGGTATTCGCTTTCTGAACGCGTGAAATTCTTAAAACACAAGCAGTTTCTCCAGCCAGCGCACCAGCGGATTCTGCCGGTACGTCGAGTCGCTCACAATCCCCTTGCCCGGTGACTTCAAGTTCCAGATCCGTCATCGCGTTCGATAGAACCTGGTTCTCTGCACTTACATCCTCGGGCCGCACAAGACCTCTCAGCTTGATGATCTGGGTCTGCTGCGAAAAAGTAAGCTGGCGCGTTGCCTGCACAACGAGCATGCCATTCGGCAGCACGTCCACCACTTCGCCGCCGAATGTCGTGGAGAGGCTCGAGTTCGTTGTGCTCTGCCCCTGCGCTGTCAGACCTGAGGAAGAGTTTTGTCCGACAAGGTTTTGCAGGCTGTTCGAAGCCTTGAGAGCGCCGAAAAGAGCGGAGATGCCGGAACTCGCGTTCGATGCGCGCATGTTTTTCACCTGGCCGTCGGTCGATGCCGCAAGGCTCTCGACGACAACGATGGAGAGGACATCGTGAATGCGTACAGCCTTGGCATCTGTGCCGAGACGCACCAGCCTGCCCTCCGGGCTCCAGATTGAACCAGCAGTCCCGACCTCTGCCGCGTGCTGCGCGCGTACGCGGTCGATGTAGGCGTGCAGCGCCAGTTCAGGCGGAGTCTTGGCTGGCGCAGACGGTTTCTGCTTTCCAGATGCATCAAGCTGCACCGGGCCGCCGATGAGGTAAAGGATGGCAAGAAGGAGAAGGACGGCTCGATGAGCTTTCATCGCTGTACCTCGTCTCCTTCAGCCAGAAGAGCGCAGCCGGGCGCGGTTGCGATCGCGCGAAGAAGATGGCCGCCAAGCTTGAGGCGCACCGTCAGCACCTGGCCAGTTGCTGCCGACTGGAGAGCGATGGCCTCAAGGAGCGCATGTGAGACCGGGGAGTCCTCCGACAAAATAACGGAGTCCCCGGGGCGAATGACTGGCAGGGATAGTTTCTGATTTGCGGTTGGAGATCGCCATTCAAAGTCCTCAAGAGAAACTTGGAGCACGAATGATTGTCTGGCATCTGCGGTAGCAACGCCGGAGCTTCGGGACGAGCGAATTGCTGGACCAGCAACCATCGGCGCCCCGTGCCCGGATCGTCGATGATTCGCACCGCTCGATACCGCGTCCCGAAAACGGTTTCGAAATCTCTTAGACACACAGCCACACTGTGATGTGCGGGGTCTTGCTGCTGCTTTACCGCAGAAAATACGGAAGCAGCAAGCAACGGAATGCATGCAACGGAGAGTGTGCGAGGCCAGATTGATTTCTTCATTTGCTGCTTTACCCCTACCGGGTCATATTGTTGATTTGTGAGTACATGTCGTCGGCAGCCTTGATCACCTTCGAATTCGACTCGTAGGCCCGCTGAGCGAGCACCATCTGCACGAATTCGGTGACCACGTCAACGTTTGAGTTTTCCAGGTATCCCTGCTGGAGGGTGCCGAGTCCTTCGGCGCCGCCGGGATTTCCAAGCACCGGGTCGCCGGAGCTGAGGGTGGCCTGAAGAAGATTGGATCCAAGGCTCTCGAGTCCGCCTGGATTGGGAAATGTCGCGAGTTGAAGTTGGCCGAGCTGCGACGGAT
Source organism: uncultured Acidobacteriaceae bacterium (assembly GCA_963838295.1). Lineage (GTDB taxonomy): Bacteria > Acidobacteriota > Terriglobia > Terriglobales > Acidobacteriaceae > Telmatobacter. Next base: position 428,271 of record CAWIQS010000010.1, on the reverse strand, counting down.
TCTGCTGGCCTGAGAGCGTAGCGTTCACGACTCCGTACTGGGTGATGGTGACTGCCGTGGCGTTCGATGGAATCGTAATGTTGGGAAGAATTGGATCTCCGTCGGTCGTCACGATAGTTCCCTGGTTGTTGAGATGAAATTGCCCGGCCCGCGTGTAAGCGATGGTGCCATCGGGGCGCTGGACCTGAAAAAAGCCGGGGCCCTCGATTGCGACATCGAGCGGATTCGAGGTCTGGTTCAAAGCGCCCTGCGTCATGATGACCTCAGTGGCGGCTGACTTTGTCCCAAGTCCGATCTGCAAACCGGCTGACACGGTCGACTGGCTCTGGGCCGCCCCGGGAGTCACAAGATTCTGATAGATCATGTCCTGGAACTGAAGGCGCAATTGGCGAAAACCGGTCGTCGAAGAGTTCGCAAGATTGTTGGCAATTGTGTCCAGATTCATTTGCTGGGCGGTCATTCCGCTCGCTGCGGTATACAGTGCTCGAATCATCATTCCTCCTCGTCAGCAATGAAGATCAGACCCTGGGCAGGTCCTCTGCAGCGGTCTTGTTGAATTCGGTGTGGAAGACGGTCAGCGCCTTCTGCATCATCTCGGCCTGGCGCTGCATCATGATCAGATCGAGCGTCCCCTGCACAATATCCTCGTTTGCACCTTCCATCGCTCCCTGGTGAACCACGGCCTCCTGGCTTGCGTGGCCTTGACGCCATCCCGCGGCGCATACCGATTTGCACCTTCCGGTTCAAGTTGTGAATCCTCCGGAAAATTGAAAATACCGACCGTTGCGACTGCCCCGCCGCTGACCGAAATCACGCCACTTGCCCCGATGGCAACTTCGCCGGGTGGGATCGAGATCGGCTGACCGCCTGAGGACAGTACCGGCTCGTTTTTCCGTGACCAGATTGCCGGTCTGCGAACGATGGAAGCTTCCATCGCGCGTGTAGCGAACACCGTTTGACGTTTGAATCGCGAAGAATCCATTGCCCTCGATGCCAGATCAAGAGGGTTCCCGGTCTCTGCAAGGGCCCTGCGCCATGCTGAGCCGATCACCGCCAAGCAAGCCAAAATGATTGACTGCCTGCCCCAGCTGGGAATCTTCGCCTTCGGGTCCAGCCAGAAATGAACGAAAATATTCTCGTTCGGCGCGGTAGCCAGGGGTCTGCACATTGGCCAGGTTTGCAGCCGACGTATCGAGAGCCTGGGTCCGTGCAACCAGGCCGGTCATCGCTGCGTAATACCCGCTGTCCATCGATGATCCTTTCGCGCATGCATGGTGCACGAAAGGGACCAATGGGAAGCGAAATGATTAGAAAAATTTGAAATAACCGGTGAGAGCAACTTCCGAGGTCAAGTTGACTTTGACAAAGCCGCCGGGCAGGTCCGTCGCGGAAGCCTCGTCTACTTCAGGCCGTCGCAGACGATCGTCATTTCGAATCGGACGCCGTCGAATGAGTATGTACGGCTAATCCTGAACTCGGGAGCCTGTACATGCAGCTTGTAATCGCGTCCCGTGATTACCGCCGGCACTGAAAGGCCACAATTGGCGGCAAGAGCGGGAACCTTGGTCTTCCAGGATCCGGCAAGCATGTTGCAGATTTCCCCGATCGCATCCTTCACAATTTCGTCGAGACAGTCTAATTCCAGACCCGCCAGGCGCGCCGCAATGTGGCACGCAGCAGGAGCATCACAGCGAAAGACACAGGCGCCGCTAAGAATGCCGCCGAACCCCACAACGGCAGTAACGGACTCCTCGGAGATGTCTTCTCCAAAGCTAAGATCGATGGGATCGCGACGGCATTGAACCCCCAGCATCGTCTCAAAGACCTCATGCACGCTGTCATCAAGATTTTCCGGATCAGAGACCAGTTTCATTGAATCGCGCAAAGTCAGTGTCATTCTCTCCTCCCCGAACATCGAGGCATGATTGCTACGAAGGCCGCGCACGGATGCTCTTACGCCGGTCAGCAGCATGTCGATCTTCACCTTCTCAGGACGCTGACAGCAGCGGTAACACGCGCTGCTTTACCTGGTCGGCCGTAAATGGCTTGCGGATATAGCCCCTGGCCCCTGCCTCGATGGCTTGCTTCACGTGCGCCTCGCTCGATTCCGTCGTGATCATGACAACCGGAACCCCCGCCGCCAATTCCTGGACCTTTATCTGACGTACGAATTCGAGACCATCCATCGACGGCATGTTGATATCCGAAAGGATCAGGTCAACTTTCTTTGACTTGAGAATTTCGAGTCCCTCGATCCCTGAGGCAGCCTCGAAAACAACCAGAGATTCCAAGCCCGCCTGGCGCAGCGACCTTTCCACGATCTTGCGCATCACCGAGGAATCGTCAACGATCAAGGCGCGAATATCGCTCATCCTTTTAACCTCATCTCTCTTTCCTATCGGCCAATGCGCGCAATTCTTGACAAGACCGCACCCGCGGTTAGAATGTCCCGATCGAACAGACGACATCGTAGACCGAACGAATGTGCGGAACTGTGCGCTTATCCCGGACGAGCCACATGCGCAGCCAGAGGCAATCGTGCACGCGGACCAGGCGCGCATTCGCCGGCTGATGCCGCTCGATGGAGCGTGCCAGAAGATGCGCCGCGGCCGCTTCCGAAACGGCTTCAGCAAGTTGGATCGCAGGAAACTCTTCTCCCAGCATGCTGTGCTGAGCCTTGTGGAATTGAGAAGACGGCACAATTGCGCTTTCCACGCGCATTCCCATCATCTGCCCCACTGCAAACGTAAGCACCGGGTCGGGGGATTGTTCAAAACCGAGATAGAGAAGTTTGTCGGCCGCGACCCGTAAAGGTAATACGCCAAATGCATCGAGAAAAAGCCGTGGCATCAGGGAGGTGAGGGCCGCGGGGTCGGCCAACTCGGCGGAAAGAACAGGACAGCTCCATTGCAGACCCAACGCGCGTGTTACAGTGGCTTCATCGGTCGTGTGCTGCTGCACAAGCCAGTCACCGAGCCTGCCGGCCCCGGCCGATTTCTGTGCCTCAAGCGCAACGCGCAACTGCTTGCTGGTAATCCACCCTTGTTCCATCATGAGCAAACCAAGCGGAATGCGATGGTGATGCGTCTCGTGCGCCGGTCGGCGGCCGTCGAGTTCGCGGTGAAGTGCTGCCTTCAGCAATGCTTCAGTACATTGCGGAGAACAGGTCCAGCCACCTTCAAATACCGGTATCGACCGTTTCCGAAAAAGATGAATCCAGCCCGAACGGCATCCCGAATTTGCGCAGCGACCCAACAGGCCTGTATGGGCGAGGTTGGCCGGAACAGTTCGATCATCGGATTCCATCGCGGAATCGGCATCCATCTCCTGGACTTCGGCGGTCACTTTCGAAGTCCGAGAGCTCAAAAAAGACATCGAATGCTCTCCAGACGCTTCTGTGGTGCGGCCACTTCGGAGACGCGAAGGCCAAAGTTGCCGTTGATGAGCACCACTTCACCACGGGCGACGATCTTGTCTCCGATGACCAGGTCGACTGGATCCCTTACATGGCGATCCAGTTCCACAACGTCGCCAGGACCTAGCTTGAGAATGTCTCCGAGAAGCATCTCGCGACAGCCAAAACGAAGTGACGCCTCAAGTTCCACATCGAGCAGCAACTCGACTCCGGGACCGATCGGAACGGCCCGATCAAGGTTGACCTCCTTCTTGACACCTTGCGCAGGCTGAATATTCTCTGCCGTATCTTGCAGATTGTCCTCGACAGCGATCGTCCAGGTATTGCCGGGAGAACTGAGAAGAAAGCCGCGGGTGACGACGCTTCTCGATTCGACGCCCCGGAACGCATCGATCCGGCAGACTTTCCCCGAGGTTGCAAGAAGCTCGCCGGCGGCGGCCTCCGCCACTTCGCGAAGCAATTCAGCCCAGGCACCCTGCTGATCAATGCCATCCCCGTGCAGGGGGACGTTCAGGATCTTTGGCTCGAGGATGACGCTGAACTGTCCTCTTATCGCGCCGGAAATCTCCGCGACGAACGCATGACCCGTGATATCGCCGGCTGTGGATTCCATCTCAGTCAGCTGCGGCTCACCTGCCAGTGCCTGCGAAAACAGAGTTTTCGCCGCAGATATCCAGCAATCGACGTAGGTCTTCATGCGGTTTCCTCCTCGGGAAGATTCTGGAGCCGCGCGGCGCGATGCGCGCCATACCGGATGGGCTGCGCCGACGCCATGGCCTGCCCTGCAACGCGCCATTCCGCAGACCTCGCAGCGGAGAGATTGAGCCGCAGAATGTTGCCTGGCTGAAGATCCTGAAGATCGCGCGCCGCAATGCGCACTGACGGCAATTGCAGACAGCCACCGAATCGGATCTTCCTGACGTTGGCTTCAAGCCGATCTTGCGTCTCCGGCGCGTGACGACGGTGACCTCCCCAATCAGAAGTCAGACGGCGAAGAATCGTGTTGGCCACGACTGCAGGGAACGCAAGATTGAGAAGTCCGGATCCCTGGGGCATGCGAACTTCGAAGCTGAGACAAAGCGTCTTCTCATTGACGGACATGATGCGGGCAATCTGCGTCTGCATCTGGCGCCGCTCGAAGTTGAAGCTCAGTCCGACCGACTGCCACGCGGCGGTAAGTTCGCGGCAGATCATTTCAACGACGCTGGCCAGGATGGCTTCTTCGATGTCCGTCAGTTCGCGCAATGGACCCTCCACCCCTTCTCCACCGAGCAACAAGTCGATCATCGGCGGAGCGAGCGCCAGATCGAGCTGAATGACCGAAAGCGCTCCCAAGGGCTCAAGACGGACCGAGGTGACATAACTGATGTCCGGGATGCGGATGAGGAATTCGTTGAAGGGGATCTGTTCCGCCGACACCAGGTTGACCTGAAACTGACAACGCAACCAGGCAGCAAGATTGTGGGTCAGATTGCGTGCAAACAGATCGTTCAACATGCTGATGGCGCGCAACTGCTCGTTGGAAATCTGGCCCGCCCTTCCGAAGTTATAGGGCACCGCATTTGTCTTCACGCCTGCCGCTGTGGGCGCAGGCTGTGAACTGACCGCAGCCTGAAACAGCGCATCGATTTCGTCCTGCTTCAATATCTTGTCCATAGCGTGAACCCGTCGCGTCTTTCAAGGTGATTTGTTGAGTGCACCATTTCCTTCAGGAAGCATGGGCACGCGTTCTTCGAGCCCCCATATCCTGCAGCGCGACCCGCAGATGCAAAACGGCTGAAGTGTGTATCTGTGAAACTCTGGATTCTACGACGCCTAACGCCAGGCCGATCTCGCGCATTGTCAGTTCTTCGAAGTAGTAGAGAGTCATCACCAGGCGCTCGCGCTCAGGAAGTCGCTCGATGGCGTTCGTCAGCTTTTCCTGAAGCTCTCCGCGAAGACAGCAGAACAGAGGGTCTTCCTCGGGACGCCCGGGAATATACGCCATCTCCTCTTCGCCCGAATCCTCGTTATGTTCAACATGCAATGTGCCTATTTCGAGTCCCTTCAGATCGCCTAGCAGGGATTGGTATTCCTCCAGGCTCAAATCCATCTCCGCGGCGATTTCAGCTTCGCCGGGAGAGCGTCCAAGGCGAGCCGTCACGACGCGAACTGCTTCTTCGGCCGCCCTTCCTTTGCGCCGCAGATCGCGCGGGCTCCAATCAAGCGTCCGCAGGCTGTCGAGGATGGCGCCGCGGATGCGGAACTGCGCGTAACTGCGAAACTGCACCTTCTTCTGCGGGTCGAATTTGGAGAAAGCATCCATCAGACCGACGACACCCGCCGAGACCAGGTCTTCAATATCCACTGCTGCGGAAGCCGCTCGTGAATGCGCCGGGCCAGAAAGCGCACGATGGGCAGATGCTCCAATAGCAATCGCTCCTGTTCGCCATTCAGCACCTCCGCCGGGACCTCGGGTGGATAGCCGCCCGCTGCAGCAGGTTTACGCCGTGTCTCGAGATTGCGTCCGACATCACATCCCATGCGGTGCTCCCTTTTCGCGATTTCGTTCTTCCCTGATCGCCCCAGCCAACCACGAATCTCATTACCGGACCGTCCCCACCGGCTTCAGGCGAATTTCCGTCGGTATCTCTGCAGCGGCAACCACTGAAAGCCTCGGCATCACCGGCTCGAGCCACCTCTTGACGTGGTATCGAGCCGGACTTGGACAAAGGAGCACGGGGAGGGCCGAAGAACTGGAGGAACCGATAAGATGTTTCAAAGAATCGGCAAGACGGCGGACAACGGGAACTCCGGAAGCGGAGGCATTCGAAAGCAGCCTTTGGCTTCCCTCAGGCGACAGTGAACCAACGATCTCTTCCTCCATGGCCGGGTCCAGCAGCAGGACCGGTAATTGTCCGTCGGCATCAACCAGCGGCATAATCAAGCGACGCCCCAGCGCCAGGCGTGAAGCTTCCACGCACGCAACCAGGCTCTTGTTTAACGGAGCGGCTTCAAGCAGCGACTCGAGGATCGCGCCAAGGTCACGAATCGACACGCGCTCCCGCAGATGCTGTTCGAGTACGCGCTCCACCTCGCCCAGGGTCAGGAGTTTCGGTACCAGTTCCTCGAGTAGCTTCGGATGGCTCTCGTTGAGCGAATCCATTAATCGCTTGGCTTCCGCCCGACCCAGCAGTTCATGCGCGTGGCGCCGGATGAGTTCTCCCAAATGCGTTGTCATCACAGTCACCGCATCCACAACCGAATAGCCGGCGGCAATCGCCTGCTCTTCGACGACAGATGCGATCCAAACAGCGGGCACGCCGAAGGCCGGCTCGTGTGTCTCTTTGCCGGGCAGCGGACGGCGCTGCGGATCGCCCGAAACCGCCAGCATCTGCGTCCCTTCCAGCTGCCAGCGGCCGATCTCCATGCCGCGCAGCGAAATAAGGTATTCCCGGGGGCGCAGGCGGAGGTTATCGGAAATGTGCACGGGAGGCACCAGAAAGCCCATCTCGGAGGAAAGGTGGCGACGCAGCGCGCGCACCCGGTTCAGCAGTGTGCCTCCCTGTTTCTCATCGACCAGGGGAATAAGCTGGAATCCAATCTCGAGTGAGAGTTCTTCCAGACGGAGCAGTCCCGCCAGTTCAGCTGAGGGAGTACGATCCTGTTTTTTCTTCTCGACTGCGCCGACCTCGGCCGAGGATGTCGACGCGTCGGCGCCAGGGATGCGGCGTCCAATCCAGAACAGCACTGCTGCCACCAGGAGAAACGTCAGACTCGGAAGGCCCGGGATCAGGCACATTGCCGCACAGACCGCGCTCGCGAGATAAAGTGTTGCGGGACGCGCAAAGAGTTGCTGCCGAATTTCTGTTCCCAGCATTCCGGCCGAATTGGCCCGCGTCAGCGTAATACCCCCGGCGACCGACACCAGGAGCGATGGAATCAGCGTGACCAGGCCGTCTCCGACCGTCAAAACCGTGTACGTGCGGGCCGCCTCGCCAAGTTCGATGCCCTGCTGCAGCGTGCCGATCAGCAAGCCGGCCACGATGTTGATGGCAGTGATGAGGATCGTCGCCATGGAATCGCGCTGGTTGAAACGTGCTGCTCCATCCATGGCGCCATAGAACTCGGCTTCGCGTGCGATCGCCTGCCGCCGCCTGCGCGCCTCTGCCTCATCGATCAGCCCGGCGTTCATATCGGCGTCGATCGCCATCTGCTTGCCCGGCAGCGCATCGAGCGTGAACCGGGCGGTGACTTCGGCCGTACGGACTGCGCCGTGCGAGACAACCAGGAATTGGATGGCAACGAGAGCGAGAAACAACACGAAGCCGACGATGTAGTTTCCGCCGACCACGAATTGACCGAAGGCTTCGATCACCTTTCCGGCAGCTGCCGTCCCTTCCGAGCCATGCAGCAGGATGCGGCGGCTGGAAGCAATATTCAGAGCAAGACGAAAAAGTGTGAGCAGCAGGAGCAGCGTTGGAAAGACCGAGAGTTCGACCGCGCGCCGAATCTGCACCGAGGAGAGAAAGACGATGATCGACGCAGCCATCGACAGAGCCAGGAGAAAATCCAACGCTGCGGCAGGAAGCGGAATCAGCATCACGAAGATCACGCTGATCGCACCAGCAGGCAACACATAATCGCGCAGACGGTCGAGAAAGCCGCCGGAAGCAAGGGGCGCTGGATGCAGTACGGCAGTGCTCATCGAGTGTCTCCATCGGGACGTTGGTTGAAATGCGAGCCGCTGTTCTCCATGCGGCCACCAGGAAAACGCCCCGCGCCGGGCGGAGTATTCGTGTGATTCGCTGAAGCGGCCCTCGCTGTCGCAGCCTGCTGGCGTTGACGGCGCTCGCGCATCTCCGCCTCGACGCGCTGGCGGTAGAGATATGCCAGGATCGCGGCAACCGCGGCATATAGGTCAGCAGGAATGGCGTGACCTACCTCAACGGAGCGGTACAGGGAACGCGCAAGAGGCGGGTTCTCAATAATCGGGACACCGGCCCAGCGAGCCTCGACCTTGATCTCTTCCGCGAGAAGATTGCGACCTTTGGCTAGAACCTTGGGAGCATCCATCGTCACAAAATCGAAGCCAAGGGCAACGGCGTAATGGGTTGGATTGGTCAGCACGACCGCAGCCTTCGAAACATCGGCCTTCACCTTCCGGCGTCGCATCTGGCGCTGTAATCCGCGAATGCGCCCGCGCGTCTGCGGACTTCCTTCGGTCTCTTTGAACTCCTGCTTCATTTCCTCGCGGCTCATCATGAGGCGCGACTCGCGGCTGCGCCATTCGACGATGTAATCGATCAGCGCCCAGCCCAGCAGTAACCACGCAGCGGCGACAAGAAGCCCGTAGATATCCGCCGCGAGACTATCGAGACGCGAAATGGAGAAGGGTGGAATCGTGAGCTCGCGTGCAATCCGCTGCGCAGCGAAAACGGCAAGAAGACTGGCCGGCAGAAGGGACTTCCCAAGACGCGAGGCAGCGCGAAGCGAGAAAAGATTCTTCACGTTGGAGAGAGGATTGATCCGATCGAGACGGAATCCGATTGACCCGGTATGGATTTGCAGTCCACCCGTTTGAAGAATGCCCGCCAGCAATGCGGCGGCAGCAATGGCCGAAACAGCAATTCCGACGGGAGCCAGCGCATTGATCGTAAGTTGACGCGCCGCTAGCAGCGTTGGCTGAAGCGTAGTGGATTCCCAGCGATCCGGTGGCCCGAGGTCCAGGGCGGAGGAGAAAGAGCTGCGGAAGCAGTCAAGGATTCTCTGCCCCAGAAATCCAAGGCAAAGGACACCGGCAAGCGTGCCCGCGGCGCCGGCCAATTCACGGCTGTGCAGTATATCGCCGTCCTTGCGCGCTTTTTCCCGGCGATGCGGGGATGCCTGTTCTGTGCGGTCTCCAGGCATCGGCTATCCTCCCGATCCTGCCCCGAATGCGCTCGCTGGCATTTGAATGAGCCTTTCGGCCAGGTCGAGTAAGCTGGCGAAACGCGCCTCAATGAAGCGGGGCCAGAGAGCCAGGCATCCGGTTAAAACCGCGAATCCAACCAGGGTCTTCAGCGGCACCGTCAGCGACATAACCGGAAGCTGCGGGCTGAGCCTGCCGAGGAGCGCGATCGCAATCTCGATGAGCATGGTCGCAGCCAGCACCGGCGCAGCCAGTTCGACAGCAGCCAGAAAGAGGCCGCCGGCGGCCTGAACAATCACACGCGCGGTGAGAGGCGCAAAAGCGAAGGCACCGAGCGGAACAGCACTGAAACTGCGCATGAGCGAAGCCAGCAGGATCCGATCAAGTCCTGCGGCAATCAGCACCAGCGTGCCCATCAGTTGGAACAGGTCTCCCATCAGCGGAGTTTGAATGTTGGAGGTTGGATCGAGCAGGTTGACCATGGAGAAGCTGAATTGCACGCCGGCAATCTGGCCCGCAAAGAGAAGCATTTCGTTCAGCAGAGAGAGGACGACCCCGTAAACAAGGCCCACGGCGATCTCGCCTAGAAGCGTGTTCAGGGTGATTTCAGCATGCGCATTGGGCAGCGCAGAGACCAGCGGAGCGAGCAGGAACGCCACCGCCGCAACGAATACAGCCTTAGTCCGCGCGGGGAAGGCGGTGGAAGAAAAGAATGGCGCGAAGACGACGATTCCACTCACACGCACCAGGGTGAGAACCATCGCACTGAGAAAAGTTGCCCACGCGCTCATCAGGATCGCCCCCTCGGGCACTGCAAAGTTGCTCGGTCTAACCGAGGTATCGGTGAAGGTCGGTCATCAGAAACAATGTGTAGGCCGCGAGGCGCCCCAGAAACCATGGCATGCCAACCAGCAAAATGACTGCGACCGCCCCGAGACGCGGAACCGCTGTCAAAGACTGCTCCTGAAGACTCGTCAGGGTCTGGAAAAGCGTTAGCACGAAGCCCAGCACAACGGCTGCAACCAGCACAGGCGCGCTGAGAATCAAGGCCTCTTTCATCAGCTGGCGAAGTAATTCGGAGACGAGATCTGGAGTCATGCGATTTTCCTCAGAAACTCTTCAAAAGCGAGTGGGCCAGCAGGTTCCAGCCGTCCACCATGACAAACAGCAGAATCTTGAGCGGCGTGGAGACCACGACAGGCGGCAACTGAAACATGCCGATCGATGTGGTGATGGCAGCAGTCACCATGTCGACCAGCAGAAATGGCAGAAACAAAACAGCGCCAATTGAGAAGCCCGCTTTCAATTCCGAGAGGATGTAAGCCGGCACGACAACCCGCATGGGCAGATCATCCGGCGCATTGGGGCGCGGAAGCTGGCCGGCAGCGGCAAAGAGTGCAAGATCCTTCTCGCGCGCATAATGCAACAGGAAGTGCTTGACGGGTTTCGCGCCCTGCGCGATCGCATCCCAGCCCGTAATCTGTCCGGCGCGGTAGGGCTGAACAGCCTGCTGATCGACCTGGGTGAGCACCGGCGTCATCAAAAACCACGTCATCATCAATCCGAGCCCAAGGAGCGTTGGGTTTGACGGGGCAGTCTGTGTGCCGAGCGCCTGGCGCAGAAAGTGAAAGACCACCATCAGCCGCACCAGTGGCGTCATGCACATCAGAATCGCGGGCAAGAGCGTGATCAGCGTCAGGGCGAAAAGAATTGTCCAGGGAGTTGAGTCCCCTGGATGCAGGTGCGCGTTCAGATCCGGCAGAAGTGGCGCCTCAACAGCAGCCGCGCGCGTCGCGAGCAGAAAGCCGATCATGAACTCCCGCCTTCAACTTCAGTCGGGCACACCCGCCTCGCAACGGAACGTGGTGTATCGGGCTTCAAGGGAAAAAACACAGGCGCGCCTTCCGGCGAGGTGGCCACGAGAAATCGCTGGCCATCGGCCTCAACCAGCGCAACAATCTGTCGCGGAGCAAGACTGATCCTCTCCACCAGCGCAAGCCGCTGCTCTTTGAGAGCACCCCGGCGGAGTTTGGCGAGCAGCCACGCGGCCAGACCGGGCCGAATGTCCGGAGCGATTGCGGAAGATCGCCCCCTCCGCGCCACGGCCACACTCAGTGCATTTGCAAATACTCCCAAGCTCTTTCTCCTCAGACCAGGCGGGTAATCCGCACCGCAAGTCTTTGATCGATCACTTCGAATTCGGTCCAGGCCAGCTGCGCACCTGGAGCACCCAATGGCATGTCATCTCCTTGAATCCACTGCGATGCAATGACAGTTCCCTCTTTGAGTGTCAGGAGATCGCGAACGCGGAACTTCCGGATCGGGACCGCCACATCGATCTCGACTGGCAACATCGAGACCCGCGCATTCATCCTCGAGACTCCATCCCCTCCGGGAACCGGTGAAGATTGAACCAGAGCCGCTTCGACGGCCATCTGGGGAAGGACGGAGGCGGAGACTGCAGTCTGCGAAGCCTGCTGTGGCTGGGTTGGCATTTGACCGAGTCAGGTGCATTGGAACGACCAGATCAGGTTCCGAACTATTAGAGAAAGCTCATAAATGCGTCCGCGGAACCGATAATCCTCTTGTTGTGCGGCGCCATCAATCAGCATTCGCTTCGCTGCTACACTAGAAACAGAGATTGCCTGAGAGATTTGCGAACGACGGCTAAGATTTGAGGTCAACGAACATGCCCCAACAGAATGAAAACAAGAGCATTCCAGGAACTGGTCTGCGCCTGAAGGTCGGCCTTGCCGAAATGTTGAAAGGCGGGGTCATTATGGACGTGATGAACGTCGAGCAAGCTCGCATCGCGGAAGAGGCGGGAGCCGTGTCGGTCATGGCGCTCGAGCGCGTTCCGGCCATGATTCGCGCGGAGGGCGGAGTCGCACGCATGGCCAAACCGAGCCTCATCAAGCAGATCATCCAGGCAGTATCGATTCCCGTGATGGCCAAGGCGCGCATCGGGCACTTCGCTGAAGCGCAGATTCTCCAGGAGCTCGGCGTGGACTTCATCGACGAGAGCGAGGTTCTGACTCCGGCCGATCAGGCGCACCACATCGACAAGCATGCGTTTACCACCCCATTTGTGTGCGGCGCGCGGAACCTCGGAGAGGCTCTGCGGCGGATTGCTGAGGGTGCAGCGATGATTCGCACCAAGGGCGAAGCGGGCACCGGCGATGTGGTGCACGCGGTGCAGCATATGCGCCAGATTGTGAAAGAGATGAAGGCCCTCACGGTGCTCAGCGAGCAAGAACTCTACGCCGCCGCCAAGGAGCACCAGGCACCCTATGAGCTGATCAAGATGGTGGCGCAGGCAGGCAAACTGCCCGTGCCTAATTTCTCGGCTGGCGGCATCGCAACCCCGGCGGATGCTGCGCTGATGATGCAGCTTGGCGCCGAAGCAATCTTTGTGGGATCTGGAATCTTCATGAAGGAGCGCGCGACCCCACTCGATGTCGAGAACGATCCGGCTGAGCGCGACGAGGCGGTTTCGCGGGCGAAGGCAATCGTGATCGCAACCACCCACTTCAACGATCCCAAGATTCTGGCTGAAGCCAGCGAGCAGGTCACCGGTACGATGAAGGGCCTCGCAGCCGCTGGAATCGAGGAGTCTCAGTTGTTGCAGACACGCGGCTGGTAATTTCCTTCCTCAGACGCATTTCGATATGTGGAAGCCGGAATTGAGATTCAATTCCGGCTTTTATACTTTGAATCAACGGCCATCGAAGATGTTTTCGACGATCTCGATGGCCGTTGATTCGCCCATTGTGACAACGACAAGCGAAGGAGAGCGAAGATTGAACGCGGAAGTCAGGCGCCCGCGCATCGGAGTTCTAGCGATACAGGGCGATTATGCGGCCCACGCCGAAGCACTGACCGAGGTAGGGGCAACTCCGATTGAGGTGCGCAAACGGGAGGAATTGTCTGAACTGGACGGGTTGATTCTGCCCGGGGGCGAGTCAAGCACCATGCTGAAATTCCTTGAACGCGGCCATCTCTTCGACGAATTGAGGCAATTCTGTTCAACTCGGCCAGCCTTTGGAACCTGCGCGGGAGCAATTCTGCTGGCACGTGAAGTGCGGAACCCGGCGCAGCGAAGCCTGGGTCTGCTGGATGTTGTGGTCGAGAGAAACGCATATGGCCGCCAGATTGACTCCTCCATCCTTTTCTCCGATTCAAAGCTGCCGGGCGAGAAGCTGGAGATGGTGTTTATCCGGGCTCCGCGTATCGTCGAAACCGGACCGGGTGTCGAGGTACTGGCCCAGCGTGACGGACACCCGACGCTCGTGCGCCAGGGAAAACTGATGGCCGCAACATTCCATCCCGAGCTGACCAACGACCGGCGTGTTCACAAGGCGTTTGTCGATCTTGTGAATGCCAACCTCCGAAAATAGCCACGCTCCGAACCGTGGGCGATTGAATTGAAGAAAAAGGCCATCCCGTTCGGGTATGGCTGCGTCCAAAGACTAGAGCGGTCCCGCAGCTGGACGGCCGATCCAGATTTTCCTGCTGATTCGGTCTTCCCGTGAAAACTGGCTGCATAATCGCAGTCTCTTATCGGCAGATGAAATGCGGAAACGCTTTTGTGGTGTACTCTGATTTGCACAGAGGCTTCTGAATGCCCGCTACCTTTACGCATTCCCCTGCGGAAACGGAACGGAAAGAGCCGGGAATTGGCGGCAAACCTCCTGTTGACCGGCGACCCACCGGCGGCGGGGGCGGCGGCGGCGATGACGATCGGCAGCACGAACGGCGAGGTCCGCGCGAGCTGCTTTACAAGATTCGCTTCTCTGTCTTTTCCATCCTTGCAGCCGATATGATGTTTTTCGCCATCCTGGTGGCGCTCTTCTTCGCGCGCCAGGCGGGCACGCACATGGATCCCCGCACCCATGCGCAGATCGGCGACTGGCATCCGGTGCTGCTGCCCCCGATCCTGTATCTGAATACAGCTCTGCTCCTCCTCAGCAGCCTGACCATGGAAATAGCCCGCCGGAATATCTTCCGCGAGATTGATGTTCTCGAGGAATGGCTTGGGCTTGGCCATCCCGCGCTTCAGCGAACCTTGCCCTGGATGGCTGCAACCCTAGGGCTGGGAACCATGTTCCTCGCCGGTCAATGGACGGCGTGGCGCCAGCTGACCGCACAGGGATTTGCATTTAACCACTGGTCCACGCCCGCAAGCTATTTCTTCTACATCATTACCGGCCTCCATGCGGCGCACCTGATCCTCGGCGTCATCGCGCTGGCCGTGTGCCTTGCAGTTATGCGCAGGTTCAAGCGCGTGGAACTGCGTCAGGTCGCGGTGGATGCGACGGCATGGTACTGGCATGCCATGGGTCTGGCGTGGATGATTCTCTTCGCGGTTCTTGTTGCAGGGCAATAGCCGCCAGTTTCAGGGAATGAAGACTCCGGTCTTGCCCGGCTCGGCGGTCAGGGTAAATTCGTCCTTCTTCTCAACGCTGAGGGTTGCCGCATCCGGGTCTTTCACCTTCCACATGACGGCGTGAAGCTGACCCTTGCTATAGTCCAGCGTGAGGTAGTGGTAAACCGGGAAAGCCGTATCCCTGTACAGATCCTCAGCTCCCCGGAAGAGCAGTGGATAAGGTTCCGCCCCGCCGCCGCCCGATGTGACGTATTCCACCCCATTGCGCTCAAATCGCTCGTAGTTATGGATATGCCCATTGAAAACAATCACCTTGGCATGCATCTTGTGCAGATGAATCTCCAGCAGATGACGCAGGGTAAGCGCCTCCTTTGAGGGCATATTTGTAAAGAGCTTCGACTGTTCATCGACGACCCACGGCGTGTGGTAGAGGATGAACAGGAAGTCGACCTGCTTCGGCAAATGGTCGAGCTGCGCCGCGAACCACGTTGGCTGCGCATTCGTGCCTCCCGCAGGCGATGTCATATCCAGCGAGATCACTTCCACGCTGCCCATCAGCACTGAATAATAGCGATGACCATGAATGTCGGGAAAGTTCTGCAGGTAGTTGGCCACGCCCTGCTGAACGCCGCCGCGCACCTCGTGATTGCCGATCGTGGGGAGTTGCAGAACCTGGTTTTTGCGCCAGAGTGCCGTCTCGTCTTGAAAGACCTGCCAATCGGCCTGGCTTCCACCTACGTACGGCATATCGCCGGTCAGCAGCAGCACTTCAGGATT
Organism: uncultured Acidobacteriaceae bacterium; assembly: GCA_963838295.1. Lineage (GTDB taxonomy): Bacteria > Acidobacteriota > Terriglobia > Terriglobales > Acidobacteriaceae > Telmatobacter. Next base: position 412,803 of record CAWIQS010000010.1, on the reverse strand, counting down.
CTCCTGACCAACGCGCTCGGCAAGCCATTTGCGAAGCCGCGGATTGGTTCCGATCTTCACCGATGGATCGGTGAAACGCATGTCACCGTAACCCACCATGTGGATCGGGGAACCGGCCTGGTATTTAGCGATGGTGAAAGTGGGATTTACATCGATCTTTGCTGCCGATTGCGCAAACGAGTAAAGGAAAAGTGCGCAAGCGAAAATGAACAATGCGGAGGTCCGCGCACGCCTAAACATGGCTTCTCGAATTGGTAGATCCACAAATTCAGCCTACCATTGGCAGCGCAGAGCGCCCAAGTCTCCATGAAGCCGAGATCCAGGTACTGAATAGTGGAATTCACTAAACGGGATTCATGTGACACATCTCACAGAGGCAAGAAATGCCCGAACGGTATACCGATTCAGGAGAGGTGAGTGTTCCCGCGCACGAGCACAAATCGCTCTGCTGTCGTTTCAGCCCGAAATCAACCACCAGGACTCGAAGTATCGCATCAATCCGACAGATCGCCATCGCGTCACAGCGCCTTGACGGGATGAGGTCGGGAACCTAAGCTCAAACCAGCGGCCTGTCGCAGTGGGCGCAGTTCAGCCCGGCGAAAATGCCGCAAATTTTCGGTACCATTTGGAACAGGGTGCTCATGATTCCCTACCACTGGCAATATCTTCCGCTTCTGATGCAAATCCTTTTTGCCATTGGACTTGCCGCCATGATGGTGCTCGCCTCGTGGTTTGTCGGGCGGCATCGCAATCTGCCTGTAAAGCTGGCGGCGTATGAATGTGGAATCGAATCGGTGGGCGACGCGCGGGCTCGATTCAGCGTGCGTTTTTATATGGTCGCAATGCTGTTCATCCTTTTCGACGTTGAAGCGGTCTTCATGATGCCGTGGGCGGTCATCTATCGCCAACTTCCCCGCTACGTTAATGGGAATAAGATGTTCGGTTTTTGGGAAATGCTTGTATATCTCGGCTTCATCGCCGTGGGCCTCTACTACATCGTGCGCAAGGGCATTCTGAACTGGAGCATGGACAAGGCGGATCTCTAAGAATGGCAGAAGCTCCAAAGGAAACTCTCGCCGGAAGGCAAGCTGTGCTCGATGGACTGCCGGATCACCCGGCTGTCAAAGCGCTTCTTGCCTGGAATGCCGATGCATTTACCGACGCACTCTTCGATCGCGGCGAACTGACGCTGACTGTCACTCCCGAAACAATCTGCGCTGCAGTTGCCGCCATGAAAGATGCCGGATACAACGCCTTCGAAGACATGACGGCAGTCGATTGGCTCCCCTCCGAGCCGCGTTTTCAGCTCAGCTACCATCTCTTGTCGCACCAATATAAAGAGCGGATCCGGCTGAAGACGTGGATAGACAGTTCTGATCCGGCAATTGAATCGATCACTTCTGTCTGGCCCGGTGCCAACTACTACGAGCGTGAAGTTTTCGACCTTTTCGGAATCCGCTTCGAAGGACATCCTAACCTGCGCCGCATCCTGATGCCCGATGACTGGGGCGGTCATCCCCTTCGCAAGGACTACCCGGTGGAGGGCTACCGCTGATGCTGGATGTAGGCACTCCGATTCTGCAGGCGCCACCGGCCGAAGGCGCGCGCGACCAGCACATGGTCCTCAACATGGGCCCCCAGCATCCGTCGACACATGGCGTGCTGCGCCTCGTTCTCGAGATTGACGGCGAGATCGTCGTCCGGCTATATCCTGAAATCGGCTATCTGCACACCGGAATCGAAAAAACCTGCGAGGCGAAGTTCTACCAGCAAGTGGTTCCTCTCACCGATCGCGTAGACTACCTCGGCCCGATGGCCAACAACCTCTGCTACTGCCTGGCCGTCGAAAAACTTCTTCAACTTGAAATCCCAGAGCGCGCGGTATGGATTCGTGTGCTCCTGACCGAACTCACGCGCCTTAATTCGCACCTGATCTGGCTCGGCACGCACGCCATGGACATTGGCGCGCTCACAGTTTTCCTCTACACATTCAGGGAACGCGAAGAGATTCTCCGCATCTTTGAAGCTGTATCCGGCCAGCGCATGATGACCAGCTACTTCCGCATCGGCGGGTTGTCGATGGAGCCGCCGCTCGATCTGTTCGATCGCATACAGGCCTTCATCAAGACGTTCCCCGAGAAGATCGACGAATATTCAAATCTGCTGACCGGAAACCCAATCTTCCGCAACCGCCTGATGGGCGTGGGACACCTTTCCGCTGAAGACGCGATCGCTCTCGCCGTGACCGGGCCCACGATGCGCGCTTCTGGCGTTGATTTCGATCTGCGGCGTGACATGCCGTACTCGAGCTACGAGAAGTTCCAGTTCAAAGTGCCGGTCTCGAACCGCTGCGATTGCTGGGGACGATACGAAGTGCGTTTGCTCGAGATGCGCGAAAGCATTGGCATCATTCAGCAGGCCCTCGACGGGATGCCCGGCGGTCCCATCAAGGCCGACGCGCCGAAGATCGTGCTGCCTGATCGCGAAAAAATGAAGACGCAGATGGAAGCCCTGATCCATCACTTCAAGATCGTCACCGAAGGTTTCAATGTCCCGGCCGGCGAAGTTTATCAAGGCATTGAATCGGGTCACGGCCAGATGGGCTATTACGTGGTTTCCGACGGAACCGCGAAACCATACCGCGTGCACATGCGGTATCCAGGATTCGCAAGCCTGCAGGCCCTCGAAACAATGTGCAAAGGGCGCATGCTGGCAGACGTAGTTGCAGTAATTGGCTCGATCGACATTGTGCTTGGGGAGATCGACCGCTGATGCCGGAAACGGCGCAGTTGTATGTTGAACTTTGGGTATCGCTCGCTTCCCTGCTCCGCAGTTATACCGCGGCGCACGGGCTAAATGGCAATCGACAGGCGACAGTCGAGTTGGGGGAAGTACAGATCACGGTGCGTCACGCGGATGCGTGGCTCGACTTGAAACGTAAAGGCGCGCAGGTGTTGTGGACGCGCGACGACGGACGGAGCGGAATGCTGGAACTGACGGAAGCCGGGCAATTGCGTAGCTCGACCGGTGAGGAAGAAATGGATATGGCGGCAGAGAGCATGGGCGCGGGAGTTGATGCAATGAGTCCGGAAACCATGAGCATCTTTTCGCCCAAAGTGGCAGCCCGCTTTGATGCGCTGGTGGAGAAATATCCCAGTGAAGCGCTCGGCGCTGGTCCCGATGCTCCTCTATGCGCAGGATGAGATCGGCTATCTCTCCGACGCGGTGATCGCAGAAGTGGCACAGCGCATCGGCATTACGGAACTCGATGTCCGTAACGTTGCCACCTATTACTCGATGTTGCGCTTCAAACCTGCGGGCAAATTCAACGTGCAGGTGTGCACGAATATCAGTTGCATGCTTCGCGGCGCTTACGAAGTCTACGAGAAATTCCAGGAAGAGCTCGGTATCGGGCACAAGGGCGTGACCGCTGACGGCGTCTTCTCGCTCGAAGAAGTGGAATGCATCGGTGCCTGCTGCTGGGCTCCGGCCATCCAGGTGAATTACGACTTTCACGATGACCTGACGCCCGAGAGCGTGCCCGAGATTCTGCACCGGTATCGGAACCAAGTCCAAGACAAGGAAAAGAATGCCTAGACTTGTCTCCCATCCCGATGAAGTCAAGATTGTCTCCAAGCGCTTTGGCCAGGGCGCGGCGAACATCGATAAGTACATCGAACTCGGCGGTTACGAAGCAGTTCGCAAGTGCCTCGCGCAAGGTCCGGAGTGGACGATCGAGGAGATGAAAGCCTCAAACCTCCGCGGTCGCGGCGGCGCCGGTTTTCCGACTGGCATGAAGTGGTCTTTCGTTCCCAAGCAATCGCCCAAGCCCAAATACGTGCTTGTGAATGGCGACGAAAGCGAGCCCGGCACCTGCAAAGATCACCTGATCTTCCTGCACGATCCCCACGCAGTCATCGAAGGAACCATCATCGCCGGCCTCGCCATCGGCTCGAAGATGGGCTTCATCTATCTGCGTGGCGAATATCGCTACCTCCTGGAAATCACGGAGAAGGCCGTCGCAGATGCCTACGCAAAAGGCTTCCTCGGCAAGAACATCTTCGGATCTGACGTTGAGTTTCAGATCATCACCCAGAGCGGTGCAGGCGCATACGAAGTCGGCGAAGAGTCGGCCTTGATGGAGTCCCTCGAAGGCAAGCGCGGCGTTCCGCGCATCAAGCCTCCATTCCCGGCGGTTGTTGGCCTTTACGGCGGCCCCACTGTCATCAATAATGCCGAAACCATCGCAACGGTGCCGCATATCATCGCGATGGGCGGCGCGACATTTGCGCAGACCGGCTCGCCCCGCAACGGGGGCACGCGGCTGTTCAGTATTAGCGGCCACGTTGAGCGGCCCGGCGTGTACGAATTGCCGATGGGCTACAACCTGAAGAAAATGATCTACGAGGTGGGCGGCGGCATACGCGGCGGACGCAAACTGAAAGCCGTAGTTCCCGGCGGTTCGTCGACACCGGTTCTTCTCCCCGAAGAGATCGAGACCCTCGGCATGGACTTCGATCAAGTCGGCAAAGCAGGATCGATGCTCGGCTCCGGTGGCGTTGTCGTGATCGATGATCAGACCTGCATTGTCGAGTTCGCCCTGCGCACCATCAGCTTCTATCAGCACGAAAGCTGCGGCTGGTGTATCCCTTGCCGCGAAGGAACCGACTGGCTCAAGAAATCTCTGACGCGTTTCCACGCGGGCTTCGGTACCGCCAAGGACATCGACAATATCCGTTATCTCGCCGAAAACATGATGGGCCGCACCTTCTGCCCGCTCGGCGATGCAGCCGCAATGCCGACGATAGGTTTCGTAAAGAAGTTTCGCAAGGAATTTGAAGATCACCTGGACGGGAAGCCCTGCCCGTTCGCCAAACAAGGAGCGCCGGAGCTAACGATCGTGTAGGGATGCTTCGTATCAGGCCACGATTCAAATCGTGCAGTTGAAATGCAACACCGCTGTCATCCTGAGCGACCGAAGCGAAGCGGAGGAAGTCGAAGGATCTGCGGTTGCTTTAGCCTTTGCGTCAGGGCACGACTTTAGTCGTGCCGCAGAGTACCAGAGAGTTTGGGGCTTTAGCCCCTGAGAGATTCAAACAAGAACGGCACAGCAGTAGAGGACAGAAAATAACCGAATGGCTGACGTAACATTCACAGTCGATGAAAAGAAGCTGACGGCTCCCGCCGGGACGCTGCTGATTGAAGCGTGCCGCAAAGCCGGCATCGAAATCCCTGCGTTCTGCTATTACCCGGGTCTGAGCCTTCAGGCAGCCTGCCGCATGTGCGTGGTGCGCCAGGAAAAAGTGCCGAAGTTGCAGACAGCCTGCACCACAACCGTAGCCGAAGGCCAGGTCTTCACCACCGATTCACCGGAAATCGCACAGGCACGCAAAGCGACCATTGAACTCCTCCTGGGCAATCACCCGCTCGACTGCCCCGTGTGCGATGCCGGCGGCGAGTGCGAACTGCAGGACATGACCTTCAAGTACGGCGCCGGCGAGAGCCTCATGGTCGACGCCAAGCGCCACCGCGACGAACAGCAATGGTCACCAGCCGTTTTCTACGACCGGCCGCGTTGCATTCTCTGCTATCGTTGCACCCGCATGTGCGGCGAAGGCATGGACGTATGGGCCCTAGGCATCCAGAACCGCGGCGTCAGTTCGGTCATCGCACCCAACCAGGAAGAGCGCCTCGACTGCGAACAGTGCGGCATGTGCATCGACGTTTGCCCGGTCGGCGCGCTCACCAGCGGAAGCTATCGCTACAAAACGCGTCCGTGGGAGATGAATCACGTCTCCACCGTATGCACGCATTGCGGCGACGGATGCAAAGTCACGCTAGGCGTACGCCAGGCAAACGAAGGCTCTGAAATTGTGCGCGCCGACAATCGCGACAAGAGCGGCATCAATGGCGATTTCCTCTGCGCCAAGGGCCGGTTCGGATTCGATTTCGTCGAAAGTCCGGAGAGGCTCACCACGCCTCTCGTGCGCAATCCGCAGGGCAAACTCGAGCCAGTCAGTTGGGAGCATGCCTTCCGCGTGGCCGGTGCAAAACTCAAAGAGATTCGCGACAGCCGCGGTGGCGCCGCTATCGGCGTCATTGGTTCGAATCACACCACCAACGAAGAGAACTACCTGCTGCAGAAGTTCGCGCGTACGATTCTGCGAACCAGCAACATCGATCACGAGCGCACAACCGATTACGTTTCGTTCGCGCGAGCCATGGCGGGGCATCAAGGTAAGTCTGCAAGCCTGCGCGATATTGCCGGCGCGCCCGCGATTCTGCTGATTGGCGGCGACCCGACCAACGAACATCCGCTCCTCGCTTGGAATATTCGCACCAACGTCCGCCTCAACCGAGCCCACCTTTACGTGGCCAATGAGAAGCAGATCAAACTCGAGCGGCAGGCCAAGGCCGCCCTCCGCCTGCTCCCTGGCGGATACTCCGCACTCGCCGCCTTCTTTGGCGGAAAAGATTCAGTCATCAACAATCGCGCTTTCCGAGAAGCTGTCTTGGCGGAGGAGAAGCTCCTGGTCATCTTTGGCGAGGAGTATCGCGGAGCGGCCGTAGATGAGCTTGTGGCCTGGGGCCTGGGCCGCGGAAATGTTAGTTTCGCGTACCTCGGCGATCATTCCAATTCCCGTGGCGCTGCTGACATGGGCCTCCTTCCAGATCGCCTCCCTGGATATGCTCCAGTGAGTGTGATAAATGGGTTCGCGCAGGAATACCCCGGAATGCCCGCTACCATCGGCTTAACGCAACCGCAGATGCTGTCAGCAGCCGCTGGCGGTTCACTGGGTGCCCTTCTGATTGTTGGTGCCAATCCACTCAAAAACAGCACAGTCAATCTGACCGCACTCAAAAGCACGTTTGTCGTGGTTCAGGATCTGTTTTTGACGGAAACCGCATCGGCAGCGGACGTGGTCTTCCCCGCTGCAAGTCTCTATGAGAAGACCGGAACCGTCACAAACAGCTACGGCGATTTGCAACTTGCACGAAAAGCTGCTGACAAGTCCGGCGTTAAGCCGGACTTTGAAATTCTGGTTCGCCTCGCAAGCAGCATGGACGCGGACGTGAAGAGACTCGTGCCCTTCGGAAATGGCGGGGTAAGAGCAGATCTGGGACAGTCGCGCGGCGCTCAATCTGGCGAGGCGGACCGGCACGCAGTCTGGCTCTCCGCAAACGGCTTGGAACCGAAATTGAGTCCATTCGATCCATTTGCCCTCCTCGATGAGATCGAACGGCTTGTGCCCGCATACAAACTGGACCGGTTGAATCTATTTGGTGGAAATGAAGTACATACCGAGCCGGGTTTTGTTCCAATTTCCGCACTCACGTCGAGCGGCCCCGATCTGGTCAAACCGGCGCACAATGGTTTGTTCACCTCGGGCACAATCGGGCGATACAGCAAAGGACTGAAAGATCTGGAGCAACACCAGGCAGCAGAAGTAGCGGCAACAGCGGCAGACTGATCGATTGGCGAGAAAGGCTAAAGGCACGTGACGATTTTGCAGTTTTTTCTGTGGAGCTTGCTGAAGGTCGTGGTGGTGACGGTGGTGCTGCTGATGGCCGTCGCCTACACGGTGCTGCTGGAACGCAAGCTCGTGGGGCGCATTCAGAATCGCTGGGGCCCCAGCCGCGTGGGACCGTTCGGACTGCTACAGCCACTCGTCGACGGCGCGAAATCCTTTCTCAAAGAAGACATCATCCCATCCGGAGTCTACCGGCCCCTTTATCTTCTCGCACCGATCATCGGCCTGAGCTGTGCACTTATTTCGATCGCGGTCGTTCCGTTCGGCGATCCCGGAGTTGTTGGACCGGGCAACTTCCACTATTTCCAGATCGCAGATGTAAACATTGGCCTGCTTGTGATTCTCGGCATCACGTCGATTGGCGTTTACGGAATCGCTCTGGCCGGGTGGTCCTCGAATAACAAGTATTCCCTTCTCGGTTCGCTGCGATCATCGGCACAGTTGGTCAGCTATGAACTTGCGCTGGGACTGTCCCTGGTAGGCGTGGTGTTGCGTGCGGGATCGCTGAATCTGGACGTGATTGTAAAAAGCCAGGCAGATCACGGCTTGCTCAGCTGGAACCTTTTCGGCGGCTTTCAGTTCGTGGCATTTTTTATTTATCTGATGTCCGCCTACGCCGAAACCAATCGCTCGCCATTCGATCTGCCCGAGGCCGAGAGCGAACTGACGGCCGGCTATCACACCGAGTACAGTTCGATGAAGTTCGCCATGTTCTTCATGGCCGAATACGGCAACATGATCATGGTCGGCTGCGTGGCCTCGTTGCTCTTCTTGGGCGGATGGACGAGTCCGTTCGGAAACCTGTTCCCCACGCCCGACATCTTCATCGTTCGCGCGCTGCTGCCGATTTTCTGGTTTGTGCTGAAAGTTTTCAGTTTCCTGTTTCTCTATGTGTGGGTGCGCGGAACTCTGCCTCGCTTCCGCTACGACCAGCTTATGAACTACGGATGGCGCTGGCTGATGCCTCTCGCCATCCTTAACATAGTAGGAACGAGCCTGTGGCTCGCTTATCACTGAGTACGCGCCGCCTGTTGAGTTGCAGGCACGGTTCATTGGTCACCCGTTGGACCGGATGTACTCAGTTAGAATCGGAAGGGATTGCAACGAGCCGGAGAGTTCCGCTCGCATAGTTCCTCCCCTCAACCTGCCGGAGCAGTCAATCGGCACTCGCCCTTAAGTGACGGAACGATGCACCTGATTCTATTTATCGTGTTCGCTGCACTCTGCCTGACAGGAGCCGTCAATCTTCTGCTGCAGAAGCATCCCATCAACAGCTCCCTCTCGCTGATTGTTGTGATGGTCTCACTTGCGGTTCTCTATCTCTTGCTTGGTGCGGAGTTCCTTGCAGCCGCGCAAGTCATCGTCTATGCCGGCGCCATCATGGTGCTCTTCACCTTCGTAGTCATGCTGCTCAATGCCGGCCGCGAAGAGCGCACACTCGGCAGCCGTGCCGCGCGCACCGTCGGGCTTCCAGCAGTAGCCGCGATTCTCGCCATTCTTGCAACGATCCTTTTGCGGGTTCAGGGCTTCGGCACCGCGACCCTGGAAGACAACGTGACCAGCGTTTCCGATCTCAGCGCTGTCTTGTTTACCAAGCTTCTGCTCCCGTTTGAAATCACATCCGTTTTGATTCTGGTCGCAATTCTGGGTTCCGTCGCGCTTGCGCGCCATGGAGACGGAGACAAGGGGTACACCAAGTGAACAGCATTCACCTCGTTCAACAGGAAGTCCCTCTCACCTGGTATCTGCTCCTGAGCGCCGTTTTGTTCTGCCTCGGCGTTGTCGGCTTTCTCATCAAGCGCAACCTCATTACGGTTTTCATGTCGATTGAGCTAATGCTCAACGCCGTCAATCTTTCCTTCGTGACCTTCGCTCACCAGTGGCACCAGGTGAAGGGTCAGATTTTTGTCTTTTTCGTGATGATGGTCGCCGCCGCCGAGGCTGCCGTTGGACTCGCCATCATCATTGCTGTATTCCGCGCACGCGCAACGTTGGCGGTCGACCGCATCGACCTGATGAAACTATGAACGGACCCTTGCTTTTTCTGCCGTTGATTCCGCTCGTGCCCTTCGTTGGATTTCTGCTCAACGGATTGCTGGGCCGTCGCTTGCCCAAGTCGCTCGTTTCGACAATTGCGCTCGTCGCCCCGCTCATCTCCTTCATCATTGTGCTGCACGCCGCGCTCCTGGTCTGGTCAGGATCTCTGCTCCTTCCGGTCATCGAGCAGGGCGCGCCCGAGTGGATATCGGTCGGCAATCTCCATGTGAATTTCGGCTCAGTGCTCGACCAGCTCTCACTCGTGATGCTGCTGGTCGTCACCGGCGTAGGCTTTCTCATTCATGTGTATTCGGTTGGCTACATGCATGAGGAGGAGGGCTACTGGCGCTACTTCGCCTACCTGAACCTCTTTCTCTTCTTCATGACGGTGCTGGTCCAAGCCGGCAACGCCCTGCTTATGTTCGTTGGATGGGAGGGCGTTGGTCTCGCCTCCTACCTGCTCATTGGCTTCTGGTTCCAGAAAACCTCCGCAGCCGATGCCGGCAAGAAGGCCTTCATCGTTAATCGTATCGGTGATTTCGGATTCCTGATCGGCCTATTCCTTTTACTCGCCAACTTCGGAACGCTCACCTTCAATGAAATTGCGGCAAAGCTCGCGGATAGTCCCGCAATGACCGGAGGCGTTCTCACCGCGATAGCCCTCTGCTTGCTCATTGGCGCAACCGGCAAAAGCGCGCAGCTTCCGCTCTATGTCTGGCTGCCCGACGCCATGGAAGGCCCGACTCCCGTCTCGGCCCTCATCCACGCCGCCACCATGGTCACTGCGGGCGTCTACATGATCGCCCGCACCCACTTCATCTTCGACCGCTCACCCTTCGCGCTAAGCGTCGTAGCAATTGTCGGAGCGGCAACGGCCATCTTCGCAGCCACCCTCGGCCTCGTGCAGACCGACATCAAGCGCGTCCTCGCCTACTCCACTGTTTCGCAACTCGGATACATGTTCCTGGGCTGCGGCGTTGCAGCCTACTCGGCAGCCATCTTCCACCTAATGACACATGCCTTCTTCAAAGCGCTTCTCTTCCTCGCCGCAGGTTCCGTGATTCACGCTCTCGGTGGCGAGCAGGACATGCGCAAAATGGGTGGCCTCCGCAAAAAGATCCCAGTGACCTTCTGGACCATGACGATGGCTGTCCTCGCCATCTCGGGATTCCCATTCATGTCGGCCTTCTTCTCGAAGGACGCAATCCTCTCCGCGGCCTTCACATCGGGCGGCAGCTTGGGCAAAGTCCTCTGGTTTGTCGGACTCGTTACTGCTGCGCTAACGGCGTTCTATATGTTCCGGCTCTGGTACCTCACGTTCTTCGGAGAGTCGCGCAATCACGACGCCCATCCGCATGAAAGCTCTTGGGCGATGCTTGGACCACTCGTGATTCTCGCCGTGCTCTCGGTTGGTGGCGGCTGGATCGGCGCCGGACACTTCGGTGCATTCCTCGCTCCGTCTGTTGGAGCGAGACCTGAAGAACCTGCTGGGGGACTTGAGTACGCATTGATGGCCCTCGCGGTCGCTGCAGGAGCCATCGGCTGGTACCTGGCACACCGCATGTACCATCGTCCCAAAACCGCCGACGGACTCGCCATCGGCACGCCCGCGGGCTACAACCTTCTTGCAAACAAATACTACGTCGACGAGTTCTACAACTTTGCCATCGTCAAGCCACTCCTCACCCTTTCGAAATACCTGTTGGAATGGGTCGTCGACGTGGCGATCCTCGGTGGCCTCGCGTGGTTCCTGGCCGGGATTGCCATGCTCGGCGGCGCGATTCTCCAGCGCTGGCAGTCGGGCAATTTGCGGTCGTACGCCGCATGGCTGGCTCTCGGCGCGGCTGTACTGCTTGCGTTTGTACTGGCTCCTTACGTCTTGGGAGCCTCTGGAATCGACATCAAGTGGGCGGGACACTAGGAGATGACATCAATGGATAGTTCAATACTCACGTTGATTCTCCTCGTACCCCTGGCCGGAGCGGTGCTCGTCGCCCTGTTGCCCGATCGCGGCAAGTTATCCGCGTGGATCACTCTCCTCACGACGCTCCTCTCTTTCGGCCTGACGCTTCACTTGCCCGCACACTTCGACATGCACCAATCCGGATTTCAGTTCGTCGTTAATCAGCGATGGATCGAGAGCCCGGCAATCTACTATCACGTCGGTGTAGACGGCTTGAGCATGTGGCTCGTCGTCCTCGTCGGCCTGCTGGGCCCTGTCGGGGTACTGGCAAGCTGGAAATCAATCACTCGCCGCGAAAAGGCCTTTTACGCTCTCTTTCTCCTGCAGCAAACGGCGATGGTCGGCGTTTTCATCTCGCTGGACCTAATGCTCTACTACGGCTTCTGGGAGCTGTCGCTCGTGCCGATGGCGATCCTGATCGCGATGTATGGCCGCAAGGAAGGACAAAAGGCGGCGACCAAGTTCTTCCTGTTCACATTTATCCCATCGGCTCCCCTGCTCGTTGCCATCCTTTACCTTTACTCCCGTACCGGCACATTCAATTTCAGCGAACTCCGTGTATCCGTCGCCGCTGGGGTCGTTCCCGCCGGAGCGCTCTTCTGGATCGCTCTGGCATTTCTGTTCGCCTTCGCTGTGAAGGTACCCATATTTCCGCTCCACGGCTGGCTCGCCGACACCTTTGGCGAAGCACCGGTAGCCATGGCCATGGTCGTTGCCGGAAAGTTGGGCCTCTACTCAATGCTCCGCTTTCATGTAGGCCTCTTCCCCGCCCAGGCCAAAGCCATCGCGCCTCTGTTAATCACTCTCGCGGTCATTGGCATTCTCTACGGCGCTTGCCTCGCATTGGTCCAGCGTGACTTCTGGCGGTTTCTTGCCTTTGCAGCGCTCAGCCACCTGAGTCTCATCACGCTCGGCATCTACGGGTTCACGTTCACTGGCTGGAGCGGCGCAACCTATCAGATCCTCAACAACGAACTCATTGACGCAGCCCTGTTTGTGTTGTTTGGCGCGCTGGAAATGCGATTTGCAACAAGCCAGGTTGCGGCCTTTGGCGGTCTCGCCAACAGAGTTCCGCGACTGGCGACAATCTTTGTAATCGTTTCACTCGCCATGATCGGACTGCCCTTGATGAACGGCTTTATCGGTGAATTCCTGATCCTGTCGAGCACGTTTGCGGGAGTCAGTCATCGCTGGGCCATCGTCGCGACGCTCGGAGTGATCCTCAGCGCCGCATACATGCTCTGGATGGTGCAGAAACTTTTCTACGGCCCGGAGAGCAAAATGGCCGCTACAGAAACGCCAGATCTCCGCTTCGGCGAACAGTTGGTGCTGTGGCCCCTCGCCCTGCTGATGCTGGTAATGGGTGTTTCGCCGAATTACTGGCTTCGCACCATCGAGATGGCTCCCAAACCCCTCGTGTCCCAGCAACTGCAGATGCTTGAGATCCTGGGACAACCCGATGTTCTTACAAACCAGAATGCCGGGGAGGTTCAGCGATGAATCCTGTTCCTGACATCTACCGCATCCTTCCGGAACTGGTTCTGACCGTGACTGGCGTGCTCGTCATGCTGACCGATGCGACTCTCGCTCCGGCACGCTCCCGCCGCGGCATGGGCTGGGTTGCCGCCATTGGCACCACTGTGGCCCTCTGGGCAAGTCTCTGGCAGCTTTCTCTACCTACCGGAACAGGCTTCTCCGAAACAGTGGAGAGCAGCCCGTTCACTGTCTTCTTCCACGTCCTGATCTGCGGCATCGTCCTCGTCACCCTCCTGCTCTCACTCGATACCTTGCCGGAAGATAGCCACCACCAGGGCGAATACTATGCGCTGATCGTCTTCGGGGCCGTGGGCATGTGCCTGATGACGAGCGCCGTCGAGTTGCTCGTCGTCTTCATCGCCCTGGAAATTTCCTCGATTTCAACCTACATCCTCGCCGGCTATCGCAAACAGACAGGCAAGGGTCCCGAAGCCGCAATCAAGTACTTCCTCCTCGGATCATTTGCCACCGGCTTCCTGCTCTATGGAATCGCGTTGGTCTTCGGTGCGACGGGAACGACCTCCGTCTACGAAATCGCCCGCACCGCTTCCACCTCACAAAATCAATCGCTCGTTCATGCCGCACTCGCCTTGATGCTCGTCGGAATTCTCTTCAAGGTATCCGCAGCGCCGTTCCATGTCTGGACTCCCGACGTTTACGAGGGCGCCCCATCGCCGGTTGTGGCCCTCATGTCGACGGCGCCCAAGGCAGCCGCATTCGCGTTTCTGCTCCGCGTCGTCTACGAAATGTTCCCAACGCTAAGAGCTATCTGGTCTCCGGTACTCTGGGTCGTCGCCGTTCTGTCCATGACCGTCGGCAACCTGGCCGCGCTGCGTCAGCAAAACGTGAAGCGCATGCTGGCTTACTCTTCGATCGCCCATGCCGGATATCTGCTCGCAGCCTTTGCGGGATTTGGAACGAGCGGAATTGCAGCAGCAAGTTTCTACACAGCCGCCTACGCCGCAATGAACGTAGGCATCTTCGCGGTGGTAACGCTCGCGGGGGGCTATAACGACGAGAGGCCCCTCATCCACGACTACAAGGGGTTGATTTACCGCTCGCCCCTGCTCGGCAGCCTGTTGATCTTCTTCCTCGTCTCGCTCGTGGGAATTCCCTTCACGGGAGGCTTCTTCGGCAAGTTCTACTCTTTCTCCGCCGCAGTTGGCGGGGGTGCGGTGGTGCTCGCCATCATCGGGTTGTTGAATTCAGGATTGGCGGCAGCTTATTATCTGCGGCTCGCCTTCACCGCCGCGCAGCGCCCTGACGAAGATGCCGCGCAGGACCGATCGCCGGTAATGCCGGTGGGAATCGCAGTAAGTGCGGCGCTCCTGTTTACGGTTGGCGCCACGCTGCTCCTGGGCATTGCACCCGGAAACATCCTCCATGCCAGTGAGTCTGGCGCGCATACTCTGCAGACCCCACCCGCAACGTCAGTCCCGGCCGAAGTCACAGTGCGGCAGGTAAGCCAGTAACCGCGTCCGTCCGCTTCTCATCGGTTTTGGAAATCTGGACATCGGTGCGCGCGATCAGCCTCAGATAGAGGACGACCGCCAATCCCAGAACTCTCCGATCCTCGTAGTTCTCCGCCACCCAGGTGCGCGCCGCAACTGACATCCGCTTGCAGCGATCCGGGTCACCTAAAAGAATCAGCACCGCCTCCGTGATAGCTTCTGGATTGCCGGTAGGAATCAGCAGCCCGGTCACCTCCGGAAGCACGGCGTCGCATGACCCGGTGCAATGCGTTGCAATCACGGGAACACCAGTGGCTGCTGCCTCAAGGACCGCATTCGGAAAGCCCTCTCGCCACGATGGCAGCACCATCAGATTCATTGCACGGTAGTAAGGAGCCGTGTCTTCCACGTAGCCGGTGCAGATAATCCGAGGATGTCCTTCGATGCGTGCTCTCACTTCGCATTCCAGCGCATCCTCGGCCGCATCGAACCATCCCACTAAAAGCAGGTAGGCCTTCGGCGCTTGGCGCAGGATCGCAGCGAAAGCCTCAAGCAACTCCGGAAGACCCTTGTCTACCGTCAGGCGGCCACAGAATCCAATTACCGGTGCATCGAGTGGGATGCCGAACTGTTTTCGAACGCTCGAGGCTCCCGGTGCAAATCGCGCAAGATTCACGCCGTTGCTGCTTCCCCCACCGAGGAGGACAAGCTTCGATACCGGGGCAATTCCAATTGCCAACGCCCGTTCAAGCAGACTCCGGCTGTTGCAGACCACCAGATCTGCACTTCCCGCCGCAGCCCTCTCGGCCCACAAAAGGAGGAGTCGTCGCAATCCTCGCGAAGTCTCCAATTTGAGTCCTCTGAGGAAGTAGATTCGCACTGGAATTGCGCAGAAACGCGCAGCAAGGATACCCAGAAGGCCCGCTTTAGGGGTGCTGAATTCGACGATATCGGGTCTCAATCGGCGAAGGAGACGCCAGATTCGAATCAAGGCAACAATGTCACGAACAGGCGATATCCCGCGTTCCATCGGAACAGCGAAGGCATCCACCAACTCTGTTCGGGCGGTTTGTTCCAGTAACTCTCCGGGGGCGGAGAGCAGGGAAATTCTAAATCCCGCATCGCGCAGAGCGCGGACCCTGCCATGCAGCACGAGGCAAGTCTGCGGGCTGGTCACACCCACAAGAATGTGAGGCTGCCTTTGACGGACATGAGGTTCTTTGCCGGATCTTGCAGTTTCTGTGGCGAGCATCTTCGAGCGGCCTGATGTGGAGACCTCGGCATTCGCAATCGCTCGCGTACAGCACTACCGAAGCGTTTCTCTAAAATCAACGAAACGATACCACTTTGCCCTTATCGTGCTTGTGAGTCTGGTCACATACCCATCAAGTGCTGTCCGCTAATCTCCATGCTGGGTAAACATGCCTTCACCCCGACGTGCAAAACTCCTGCTGCTGATCCCGCATCTTGGTGGCGGAGGAGCCGAACATGTCATCGCAACCCTCGCTAGTTCTCTCAATTCCAATCGGTACGAAGTCCATTTGGGACTCGTTGCCCAATCAGCCCAGGTCGCGTACGACATTCCGCGACGGGTTGCCGTCCATGCGCTAGGTGCGAAGAGAGTTCGCAACGGTGCTTGGAGACTCTTGCGTCTTGTGTGGCGCTTGAGACCTGCACTCATCCTGTCGAGCATGGCTCACCTCAACCTGCTGGTCCTCTTGCTTCGGCCCTTTCTTCCGGCGCGGACACGCCTGTGCGTGCGTCAGAACGGAGCGCTCCCGGCAACCTTCGCGGCCCTTGGGCATCCGCAGCTAGCCCGGCGCCTGTATGCGACTGCCTACCGATCCGCGGACAGGGTAATTTGCCAAACCAAATCCATGGCAGCGGAACTCCGAACAAGCCTCTGCATCGACAATGCAAAACTCAGCGTTCTGCCCAATCCGGTAGACATTCATCGAATCCGCGCAGTTCCCGGTGCAGCAAACGTTCGTTCTTCGCCGGGCCCTCGACTCCTTGCCGTCGCTCGCCTGGCGCCTGAAAAAGGAATCGATCTGCTCCTCGTAGCTTTCGCCGGCATTCATCGCAATTTCCCTGATGCTGAACTTGAGATTCTGGGAACGGGTCCATGCAGAGCGTCCCTCGAAGAACAACGAAAGAAGCTGCAACTGGAAAGGTGCGTTCGATTCCACGGCAGCATTGCTTTCCCAGCTGGATACTTCCCCCGCGCTTCTGTCTTTGTGCTGTCTTCCCGCCACGAAGGATTGTCCAACGCGCTCCTCGAAGCGGCAGCCGCGGGACTTCCGATCGTCGCCCTCCCCGCTTCGCAGGGCTTGGTGTCGCTCTTAAGCGGGCGTCCCGGCGTCTGGCTGGCAAGTGAAATGTCGGCCCACGCGCTCGAAGTGGCTTTGTCCGATGCTCTCCAATCCATCCAGCCAGGCCAGAGATTCCCGCATCCGTGGATAGAAGCCTTCGATCAAGACAAAGCAATCTTCGCCCATGAGAACCTGATCGATGCGGTCCTGCTGGAGCGCAATTCGTGAATAGCGTCGCATATTTGATCCCCACCGTCGACCGCATTGGCGGCGCCGAGAAGCAAGTCCTTCAACTAGCAGCTGGACTGGCAGGCAGAGGCTGGGGAACGAGTGTCGTCGCCCTGTCCGGCAACGGCGGAGATGCGGCAAAGACGTTACAGTCAGCAGGCGTCGCGTTCCATAGCCTTGAGATGCGAAAGGGCCTCGCCGATCCACGTGGTTGGCTTCGGCTTCTTGCGTGGATCGCAAGAAGCCATCCGGACGTCGTTCACGCGCATCTGCCTCACGCGTCAATGCTGGCGCGATGGTCGCGAATCGCCTCACCTGTGCGAGTAGCCGTAGACACTATTCATTCGCCCGCAACAGGCGGCCCAGCGCGGAAGATCGGTTATCAATTAAGCGCCTGCATGGTAGACGCCGTCACTGCCGTCAGTTGCACCGCTGCACGACCGTGGCTTGAAGCGGGTCTTATCCGCGATGAAAATCTGGCAATCGTTCCAAATGGAGTAGACACCGATCGTTGGAAGCGTGACGAGGATGTCCGCGCGGCCAAACGCAAGGAACTCGGATTGTCCAACGAGTTCCTTTGGCTGGCAGTCGGCCGGCTCGAACCGGTAAAGAATCACACCACGCTATTGCGGGCTTTCGCCAAAATTGCAAGCAAGACCCGGCTCGTGATTGCAGGGGCCGGGCCGCTCCACGCTGAGTTGCGCTCCCTGGCATTGGACCTTGGACTGCGCGACCGCGTGAGCTTTCCGGGCTTTCAAAGTGATGTATGCCGGTGGATGCAGGCGGCGGATGGCTTTGCGCTCTGCTCTTCCTGGGAGGGATTGCCCATAACGTTGCTTGAGGCCGGTGCCTGCGAATTGCCGGCTGTCATTACCGACATCCCGGGCTCGCGCGAAGTGCTTCCAGACTCACTCCACGGCACAGCTGTCCCTGTTGGAGATGCAGATGCACTCGCTTCTGCGATGACCGCATTGATGTGTTTACCTGATCTGGACAGGCGTGCACTCGGCCGATTGATGCGCGCTTCCGTTTGCAAAAGGTTTGTGCTCGACGCCGTGCTGACCCAATGGGAGAACCTCTACTGCGCCCTCCTGGAAAGAAACCCTCGTCCTTCCCGATTCGGAATTCCCGATTCGGCCTTGGAAAGAACTCTCCAGCTCCAGTAGCCAAGAAAGATCAGTGTGCCCATGGTCCAGAGCGATGTTGCCAGGGCGATTCCGGCTACGCCATATCGCCTCATCAGCACAACGTTCAAAACAACATCCAGCGCGAGATTCAGCAGCCCGCAATAAAAGACAAGATCGGTTCGGCGCATCGCCACGAGGAAGCGATAGAAGACGCGGCTGCACGCGAAGAACGGAATCTGGAGAGCGTACATGACCAGTACGATCGAAACTGCATTCGTGTCCGTGGAACCGAACACTCCATGCTGCAACATCAATCGCACGAGAGTTTGTGCTCCGCAAATCAGCGCAAGCGCGACAAAAGTCGCCACACCCGCCGACAACAATGCCCAGGTGCGCAAGGATCTGCGGCAGTTCTGCCAGTCCTCGTTCGCAATCATTTCAGAGAAGTATGGAGTCACAGATGAAGAGATGGCGGCTCCCAGCAGCGCCATCGGTACGCCTACAAACCGCGCTGCGTACGCCAGCGCGGCGACACTTCCAGCAGGAAGCATCGCCGCCATGGCCTGGTCGACAAGAAGACCGCCGGATGCTACCAGCCCGCTGAGAAAGACGGGCCCAAACTGCCGCGCAACCGCGACCGTGGCTTCGTCCATTCCGTACCATCGCAGCCTGAGCCGAAACTCCCCGGATCTCATCATCCATCCCACCCAGATGGCCTGCAGAAGTGCGCCGCCCACGGTACTGTAGACCATCGCCCAGATCCCCAGCCTGCCCGCAAAGAGCGAGACGCCCGCGAGGACGATGAAGGGCGTAGCAATAGGCGTAAGTGCTGGCACGGCGAAGCGGCCGGTTGTGTTCATAACGGAAATGCACAGCGAAGCAATACCGGTAAGAAGAACCACCGGCAGCAATCCGTAAAACAGATGCTCGGCAAGAATCAATTTGCCTGGTGCGTAATGCGATCCAATCAGCGGGAAGAAGAAGCGTGCAGTCAATCCCATTCCCAGCGAAGCCGTCACGAGCAGCAAGCAGGCACAACTCAGCGTATTCGAAAACAGCTGTTGAGCGCGCTCGAGGCCATCGGCGAGTTTCACCCGTACCAACGTTGGCACAAGCGCCTGGTTCATCGATTCCGCAATCAGGTTAATGAGGAGACCGGGGATCAGCGCCGCAGCAAGAAACGCCTCGAGCGCGTCGGATCGGCCGAAGATTCCAGCCACCGTAAATTCCTTCGCGGTGGCCACGAATTTCACGGCGAGCGTTGCGATGAGAACAGCGAAAGCGGCATTGAGGATGCGGCGGTTAGTACTAGTTGTTTTTGCAGAGATCGATGCCGTGCTCATGGCATGCGCTCAGCCAGGCGCAACTCGGCAGGGGAAAGTGGGCTTGGGAATTGCTGTTCGACCTGTTCCGGCGTCTCCTCCGTCAGACGGTTACTCAGCGCGATTACGGCAAGCAGTAGCCATGTGGTGCGGCTTTCGCCCACGGTTCCCACAAGCGACGACATCAGCCAAACCATCATTAAGGTTGCCAGTGCAATCCGAAGCGTGCCGCCGATGGCAAGGACCGATCGCACAGAAACAACAACGATGCCGGTTGCGATGGCCAATGCAATGAGGCCGCCTTCGACCAGAATCGAGAGAGCGGTGTTGTGCGCAGTATCGATCGGCGCCAGCCTCGCCGCCACCACAAATAAACCGGCCCCGTGGCCACAAATTGGCGCACGCAGAAATGCGTTCCATCCCGCAGACCAGATGCTCACCCTCTGGTTGAGATCTCCGTATCGCAACTGTCCGGCGATGGATGCAATGCGATCCAAAGTCTCCCGCGGCACCAATAGCAAGATCGCTGCTGCAGCAACAGGCAGCGCCAGCACTCCCCACACCATGCCTCTCCGAAAGCGCCGAAACAGCAGCACGGCGCAGCCAGCAAGGGCTACAACCGCAGCCAGAAATCCACCCCGCGAGGCGGTGAGCAGGACACAGACGAACCCAAGGGGGAGATAGGCGGCTGCAAGCACTTTGCCGGCCCATCGCTCTCTGCCGTCGAGCAGGAGCGCGGCAATCGGAAATCCCAGGTCGAGAAATCGCGCGACATCGTTTGGATCCTGACCGGAAGCAGCGAACCGAATCTGCTCCGCTGAACCGGGATCGGAAATCGCGAAGTTTGCGATGGTAAGGATCGCCAGGACCCACGAACCGGCAAGCCAGGCGCGCATCAGGTTGCGCACATCGACTGCGCTTTCGCCAAACTCCCAAATCAACCAGACAATCATCATCTCCTGAAAATAGCCGCGAAGCTTGATCAACGTCGCATCTGGCCCGATAGTCCAGAAGAGAGATCCGCAGAACCACAGATAGAGCGCAAGTGTCAGCCAGTGCAGAGGTCCGAGCCTGCGAAAGCCTCCAGCCTGCAAAGCCGCGGGGGCCGCGACAATCAGCAGAATCAATCCCACGATGCGCGCAATATTGCCGAAGGGAGCGCCTAGATCGAGCGAATACTCCCACGGGATCGAGAACGCGAAGAGCAGCAGCAGCACCCAGACGATTCGTCGCATGGCCCTAGAACCTCTGCGAGTAGACCATGCCCGCATAGATGCTGACGCCTGCCGCGGACTGAATCACCGACTCCATCGTCCGGTTCCACAAATTCTTCGCCATCGAGTCGGGAACGAAAACGATGTCACCATCTCGAATCGGAATATCCGGGTCAAGTCCGCGCAGCATGCGCTTCAGATTCAATGTTGTAATAGTGCGGCTTCCCTGCTTCTCGCGGATCAGAACGGCCTTTGTCAGCGCCGCGCTCTGTCCCGGCCCCCATGCGAGCGTGAGCGCCTGCACAAGAGTTGTCGTTTGCACCGGGTCTACCGGAAAACCACCTGGCCTGATGACGTCGCCAACTACATATACAAGTCCGGCCCGACTCACTTGCACGGTGTCACCCGGCTGCAATTCCGGATTATGATCCGTAGTCGTGTCTGTGCCCGCCGGATCCAGTGCCACCGATTCAATCGTCTTCGGATCGTTGCGATGGCTGATCGTGACAAGCCTGCCCGCATTTTGATTCAAGCCCGACGCCGATGAAATCAAATCGAGCAATCGATGATGAACCGTGAAACTATAGATTCCCGGCCGCGCAACCTCGCCCAGGACCGACACGTCCTGTCCTGCATACGCAGTCACCAGCACCGTGACCTGCGGATGAAGCAACATGCCGCGCGCGATCAGCGCCGTCTGAATAGCATATGCCGCGGTAGTTTCATCCATCCCCTCCACGTGCACGTCACCGGCAAGCGAAAGGGTCACCGTGCCCGCCCCTGAAACGCGAACCGAAGCGCGCATCTCCGGGCTATGCGCCTCCGACACTTCGAGCAAATCGCCCGGGCCGATCGGCGCAGCCACCACAACGCCCTGCGTAGGAGTCGCTCCAGGCGGAACTCCGGCTAGCCTCGCACCCTGCGAGGTATTCCAAACGGCGGGCGCATCTTTTGCGTTGGGCGAATTCTTCGACTCCGTCGATTGCGGAATGCGGGCAACACCCGTCGGCAGACCAGATGTACTCGGAGTCGGCGCCTGCGCGCGCCCAACACAGGACGTCGCCGCAACCAGCGCAAGCGCAACCAGAACCTGGGTCACCTTCGATCGGATCATTTCACGCATGAACACCGCCGCGATGCCCAGCCACAAAGAAACGAAAAGAGTGACTGCCATCAACACCGGTAGATTGGGCGAGACGGGCTTCACTGGCTGCCGCGCATAATCAACGATGAATAGCTCGGATCCGCGGCTCCCAGCCGCCAGGCCGGCTTCCTCCGCCTGCTGCGTCAGTCGAATATACAGATCGCGATTGGCGTTTGCTTCCTGCCGCATTGCCGCATACTTGAGAGCTGCTTCATTCAGCGTCAGGCCGGCATTTGTGGCATCGCCAAGACTCTTGCGCACCATCTGCTCCCGATCCGTAGCCGCATCCCGCGCGCTTTTGAGGCCATCCACCAGCTTCTTGTCCTCTGCCTTGGTCTGCAGCTCTAGATCCGTCAACTGGCTGCGAATCTCCACGACTCGCGGAAAGTTTGGCCCATGCTCGATCCGCAGTTGCGCTTGTTCCTGCTCCAGATCGCTGCGACGCGTGCGCAACTGCTGCAGGAGCGCGAATGGAGCGCTCCTCGCTGCCATGAACTTCGGGTCCGATGCAATCACCAGTTCCGGATCGCCCGTTGCAGCCGCGCGGTACTCCGCTTCCAGTACGATCCGATCCGTCGTTGCGCTGGCCAATTCCCGGCTCAGAGCGTCCACTTCAACCAGACCTGCAGTGTGTTCCACTTCGCTCCGTTGACCATTTCCCAGCATCTCCGGGGTATTCAGGATTCCGTGCTGCTTCTGGAACGTCGCCAGGATCTCGTCGTCCCGGTCTACGCGCGACTTCAAATCACTCAATTGCGTGTGCAGAGACCGGGTTGCGTCGTTTGTCGCCTCAATTCGCTCATCGGAACCATGATCGTTATAAGCGGCAATAAGTGCGTTCACGACCGCCGCCGAAAGCGCCGCGTCGCGTGAGCGGAACTGGATTTGCAGAACCAGCGTGCGCGGAATCGTCTGCACGGTGAGGTTGCGCTGAAATCGCTCCAGAAGCCAGTCTTTGCCGTCGGGACTGGGCTGATGCGCACTGAAATCGGGAAAATTTTGCGCGAAGGAGGCTCTGAATCCTGCAGCCTTGTAGAGTTGGAGACGGGTAATCACATCCCAGGCCACTTGATCGCTGCGCAGAACATTTGCCAGTGTTTCAAGCTGCACCTGGCCTGATGCGAATGAGCCGGACGGTGCACCCTCGTTGCGATCGAGCGTCAGCAGCGAAATCTGCGTGCCGTGCAGGGCTACCCGTGCTGTTGCTTCATATTCATTGGGGGCAATCAGGCAATAGAGCAGGCATGCACCCAGCAGCGATCCCACAATTGACAGAAATAGGCTGCGATTGCGCATGATTGCCGACCACAGCTCGCTAAACGACTGAGTCGAATTTCGCTGTGGAACCCTGCTTGATGCCGCGTCGCAAGCGCGCTCTGGCTCTGTCTGGACGTCGATGGTCTCCGGCAAGGGCGGCTTCCTCGTTCCCGTTGCTTTCCGAAAGGCGCCCGCAGAACTACACGCACGGCCTCAGCGGATTGGTCACCCACCAGTGTCACCAATCCGAAGCCAGCTTGTTAGTGCGCCGCATCACATAGGGAGAGGGCAGAGATTGCCGCGAATTTTGAGCCTTGGCCAACAAACTATGAGCCGGTCCGATACCAATCCACCGTCCGTCGCAGTCCTTCTCTAAAGTCCACGATCGGGCTGTAACCCAGAAGTTGACCCGCCAGCTGAATATCGGCAAGCGAGTCGACGATATCCCCAGACCGCGGTGCATCGTACTTTGGCTGTCCGCGGTAACCGGTAAATTCGCGAAGAATGCGAAATGTCTCATTGAGCGTAGAACGTATGCCGGTCGCCACATTCATCATTTGACCGGCTACCCTCTCCGCCGGCGCATCGGCCGCCAGCAGATTGGCATGAACGACGTTATCAATATATGTAAAGTCGCGGCTCTGTTCACCGTCGCCGAAGATGGTGGGCTGCTCCCCCGCCAGCATGCACCGGCAAAAGATTGCAAGCACGCCTGAATAGTGCGAAGTCGGGTCCTGAAATGGCCCAAACACGTTAAAGTAGCGCAAAACCACGGTCTCCAGGCCGTAGACTCGTGCGAATGCCCGCATATATTGCTCGCCCGCAAGCTTTGCGACCGCATACGGCGAAATCGGAGCCGGCAGCATCTCTTCCCGCTTCGGAAGTGTGGGCGTATCCCCATATGCCGATGAAGACCCCGCATACACAACGCGGCGCACACCCGCTGCGCGTGCAGCCACCAGCAGGTTCAGCGTCGCGGTTACGCAGTGCAGATTCGTACCGGCGGGGTCGGCCACCGATCGCGGCACCGATGCCAGCGCGGCCTCGTGGAAGATGATCTCCACCCCCTCACAGGCTCGCGCACATTGTTCCGGGTCCGTCAGGTCGCCCTCCATAAATTCCACGGCTTCCAGGCCCTTCAGGTTGCTCCGCTTCCCGGTAATGAAGTTGTCGATGCCGCGCACGGCTTCTCCCCGCTCCAACAGCGCCGCAGCAATGGAGCGACCAATGAACCCGGCAGCTCCCGTAACAAGATATTTCGCCAACCAAGCCTCCCAATCGCGCGTTAATCCCCCGTCAGTAAGAGTACTATCGGCACCTTCCGGTCGACGGTCAATGCCTCAATTACTGTTCTACAATGACGAATATGACCCCAGGAGCAGCAACGCCCCTCTCGGAACTGAAAACGAAGATTGAAAACAGGCAGGCACGGATCGGCATCGTCGGAATGGGCTATGTCGGGCTTCCCCTCGCGTTGCTTTTCAGCGGCGAAGGTTTTGCTGTCACCGGGTTCGACATCGAGGAGAGAAAAGTCAGCACGCTGAATGCTGGCGGCTCCTACATCGTGCGGATTCTCCCGGACGCCGTTCAGAAGGCGCAGAAATCCGGTTTTCGCGCCACATCGGATTACTCCGAAATCGACCGCATGGATGCAATTATCATTTGCGTCCCTACGCCGCTCAACGAATACCATGAGCCCGATTTGAGCTACGTTACGGGTACCGTCAAGTCAATCGCCCCGCATCTGCACGCGGGTCAACTTGTCATCCTCGAGAGCACAACCTACCCCGGAACCACAGAGGAAATCGTGGTGCCGCTGATCGAAAAAGGAAATTCCCACGGGCTGAAGACCGCTCGCAATCTCGACGACGTGGGAATTCATGTCGCATTCTCGCCGGAGCGCGAAGACCCGGGCAATGAGACTGTAGCACGTCACGACATCCCCAAGGTGGTTGGCGGCTGCGGACCTGCTGCCTCCGAACTTGCGGCCGCCTACTACGGCTCCATCTTCCGGCGCGTTGTACCTGTCAGCAGTCCGTCCGTTGCGGAGATGACCAAGCTGCTCGAAAACATCTATCGCTGCGTCAATATCGCCCTCGTGAACGAACTCAAGCAGCTTTGTATGCGCATGGGTATCGACATCCACGAGGTAATCGATGCCGCAAAAACCAAGCCCTTCGGCTTTCAGGCGTTCTATCCTGGACCCGGTCTCGGCGGCCACTGCATCCCCATCGATCCCTTCTATCTATCCTGGAAAGCACGGCAGTTCGACTTCCGCACACGCTTTATCGAACTTGCAGGCGAAGTCAACATCAACATGCCCTACTTCGTAATCGACCAGCTCGCCGATGCCCTCAACAAGCATCGCAAGTCGATCAACGGTTCGAAGGTTCTCGTCCTCGGCCTCGCCTATAAGCGCGACATTGACGATCTCCGCGAGTCACCGTCCCTTACCATCATCGAGTTGCTGCGCGAAAAAGGCGCGAACGTCGCCTACAACGATCCGTACTTTCCCACAGTTGGCCAGGGACGCCATTACGCGCTGAATATGACCAACACCCCGCTCGAGAATATTGGCTCCTTCGATGCCGTCCTGATCGTCACGGATCACTCCTCCTACGATTACTCTGCGATCGTCGAACAGGCGCAACTCGTTCTCGACACGCGCAACGCCACCAAGGGCATCCACTCGTCAAAGATCGTTCGTTGCTGACGGGCGACGGAGACGCAACTGAAATTCGAGCCATGAGTCGAAAGCGCCACCAATGCGCCGCTAGAATTCCCTGTCCATTCCTGTCATTCATCCGCTAAACTCGGCAATCAAGCACCCAATCTCCCGCGAGGTCCAACAGCGTGAACGAATGGAAGCTGGTTCAGAAGGATTCCTCCGAAGCACTCGCTCGTCTGCATTTCTTCTCCGTCAAGAAGAAGCATGCCCAGGGCGAAATCGAAGCGCGCATCACCGTCAAAGAGTTTGCCACCGCCAAGACCAGCGACATGCAGTTCTATGCCACCGCCGATCTCGAACTCAATCAGAAGACACTGCGGTTTCAGCCATGTGGATGGAGCGAAACGCTGGTAGGCGCTCTCGGCGAGTGTATGCGGAATCTTCGCAAATTCGATTACGAAACCTTCGAGGACCCCTCTGCGCTACCATCCGATTGTGGCCGGTGACGACGCCGCTCAGCATCTCGCATCCACGCACCGGAGCGTGACCGCATGTTTACACCCAGAGCCATCGGATTTGTCCGCAGTCCCTATACCGACACAAAATCCATACCCAAGGGGCTCGGCGCAAAGCAAGAAGCCGAAGGTGTGTTGGAGATTCTCCCCGAGTTCGAGTTGGGTCTAACGGACGTCGAAGGCTTTTCGCATCTTTTTGTCCTCTGGGCATTCGATCGATCCGAAGGCTTTGATTTGATTGGCAGTCAGCTGCTTATGTTGAATCTCCAGCGGCCTTCGAACGAAGTCCTACAATGTGGCAGCCATTGCCACGCAATGATTCGCGCGCGACAACTTCCCGCCCGGACCTCGACTCTAATGAGCTAGAGGGAGAGAAATCTTCCCAAAAGGAGAGAGTCGTCTATGGCCTTCAAGAGAATCGGCAACGAAACTCACGAATGGCAACAAGTACACTCGTGCATCAAGGGTTGTACAGGTCAGGGGAGGGAAACTCGGGCGGAGCTCGATCGAACTACCTCATCTGCATGATCCGAGTTGTGATCCGGTCACCGAACCGGATCTTCCAAAATTCGGAGAGCACGAGGGCGAGGTCTCGCAAGGGATCCCGCCCTTTTGCTTTGCCGTCGCATCCCAAACAGCACCCCCTCCGCATACGCCGCCTCAGAAACGAATTCATGCCCTCAAACCTGTTGACCCCTCAACCTGCCGATCAAGGGCCTAATCGTGTATTGTGAGTGAGTTCGGATATGAACATCTTCTCCGCCACGCTTGCTGAACCGCATAGCTTCTCGCCGTGGGAGAAGTTGCTTCTGGCGGCTTTGATCGTTGCTTCCGCCGCCCTGTTCTGGCACCGCCTCTCGCCCATTCTCAAGCGAATCCTCAAATCCAGAAAAGACCCGAACTTCCGCCTGGCGCCCGTCGGCAAACGTGTCTGGGACTTCTTCTGGGAAGTGCTCTGCCAGGCCAAAGTCATCCGCGAACGGCCCCTGCCTGGCCTCGCGCACGCCTTCGTATTCTGGGGATTTTGCGCATTCGCCCTCGTCACCCTCAACCACATCGCGGTAGGCCTCGGTATCGGTTTCCTCGATCCCCATGGCATCGTCGGGCGTTTCTATTTCTATTTCGCAGCAGCCTTCGCCACTACCTGCGCCGTCGGCATCTTTGGCCTTTTCGTGCGCAGGTTTTTCGTGCGTCCCCGATGGTTGGGCACAAAGGTGTCTTACGAGTCAGGCGTGATCGCGCTCCTGATCTTCCTTCTCATGGTGACCTACCTGGCTGCGTTTGCCGTCAGCGACGCCAGCCCAGCCGCCAGCATCCTCTGGTGGACTCACACCCTCTCGTTGCTGATTTTCCTTCCCATCATTCCGCACACCAAGCACCTGCATCTGGTGCTCAGCCCGGCCACCATCTTTCTCTCCCGTGGCGGCTTCAGCAAAATCCCGCCCCTCGTCGGTGATGAAGATTTCGGCCTCGTCGCGGGAACCGACCTCACCCAGCTAGTCAGCCTCCAGGCCTACTCTTGTGTCGAGTGCGGCCGCTGCAGCGAACATTGCCCCGCCACCAACACCGGAAAAGAACTCAATCCGAAGGAAATCATCCTCGGCCTTCGCAGCTACTTGAACGAGTTCGGCCCCACCTCCCAGGAATCTCTCATCGGCAAATTCAATTCCATGACCGCCGATTTCCAATGCACCACCTGCGGATCGTGCGAATACCAGTGCCCCGTCGGCATCGAGCATCTGCCCATCCTCATCGGCCTGCGACGCGGCGCGGTCAACACCGGCAAATGGGAAGACGATCATGGCGCCAAGCTCTTCCTCGCTCTCGAGCGCGGATCGAACGCACTCGGCATGGGCGCTCTCGAACGCGACAAATTCATCCAGAAGCAGGCGTTCCCCATCTTCGACGGCACACAGGAGTACTGCCTCTGGCTGGGCTGCATGGGCGGATACGATCCCAAAGGCCGCGAAATTATTGCCGACTTCGCGCGCATAATGAACTACCTCGGCACCAGCTACGGCGTCCTGCGCAAAGAAAAATGCACCGGAGATCCAGTCCGCCGCCTTGGCAACGACCTCCTCTTCCAGCAACTTGCCGAATCCAACCTCGAAGCCCTCGCTCAAAACAAGGTAAAGAAGATCGTCTCCATCTGCCCCCACTGCGTCCGCACCATCCAGGAAGACTGGCGAGAATTCGGCACACCGCCCGAGATCGAACACCACAGTGAGTTCCTGGCCCGTTTCGCCGACAAACTGCCAAACCAGAAATCGCATGCGTCAGGGCACGACGAAAAAACTTCTTCGGCAAAGCACGAAGTGTCAGGGCACGACTTTAGTCGTGCCGAAGACGCTGCCAATGAAGGAGGGGCTTTAGCTCCTGCGATCCAAGCTCCCAAAGTTGAAACCATCGTCTTCCACGATCCCTGCTATCTAGGCCGCTATCGTAACGTCTACGAAGAACCCCGCACCATCGTCTCCCTCGCCGGCGAACTCGTGGAGGCCCCACGCTCGCATCAACGCAGCTTCTGCTGCGGCGCCGGCGGCGGACTCGCCTTCCTCGGCGAAGAAACTGGCGATCGCGTGAGTCAGACCCGCGCCAAAGAACTCGTCGCAACCGGCGCCACGACCATCGGCACCGCCTGTCCTTTCTGCAACACAATGTTTAGGGATGCCTTGTCCGCAACCGGCGAAGCCGCGCCGCAGCTTCTCGACATCGCCCAACTCACCGCCCGAAACTTACCTGATCGAAATGAAGTCTCCGCCAGGTCCGAATCATGATCATCGATATGCTGTTCCTTAAACGCTCTAGAGCGCGTCTCCGGAGGACTCTCGCGAAAGCAAGAAGTGTCAGGGCACGACTTTAGTCGTGCCGAAATAACCGCAAACCTAATCGTGGGCTTTAGCCCCTGAGGCCATCATGAAAATCATCGTCGCCATCAAACAAGTACCCGAGCGCGATGCACAAGTCCGCATCAACAGCGCCGGCAAGTGGATCGAAGAAGCCGACCTGCAGTTCGCCATGAACGAATCCGACGCCTACGCCCTCGAAGAAGCTCTGCAACTCAAAGAGAAACACGGCGGCGAAGTCATCGTTCTAAGCGCAGGTCCCGAGCGCGCCGGAACCACCATTCGCGAAGCCCTTGCCAAAGGCGCTGACCGCGCGATTCACATCGAAGCCGATGACCTGACCCAGCGCGACGCCCTCGGCGTTGCGCAGTTACTAGCCTCCGCCGCCAAACAGGAGAGGCCCGACCTCGTTCTCACCGGCCTGCAATCCGACGACCTCGGCTACGGCCAGACCGGCGTCATCATGGCGGAGCTCATGGGCGTGCCCCACGCTTCCCTCATCCTTCACGTCGACAAGACCGACACCGGCCTCACGGTAAAGCGCGAACTTGAAGAGGGCTGGTTTCAGAACATCGACCTTCCCCTCCCAGCCGTCTTAATGATCCAATCCGGCGGCACCAAGCTTCGATACGCCACCCTCATGGGAATCAAGAAAGCGAAGACCAAGGAGTTTCGCAAGATCAGCGCTTCCGAACTTGGCGCAGTCGGCGCGCCCACCGCTGTACTTGAAAAAATCACGCTCCCGCAAAAACAAAAATCCACTCAGATCATCCCCGGCTCCGCAAAAGAAGCTGCGGCAACTCTGGTCGAAAAACTGAAGTTCGAGGTGCGCGTCCTATGAACGGCGTTTACGTAGTTCTTGAAGATCGCGGCGGCCGCATCAGCCGCATCAGTTGGGAAGCAGTCGCGGCTGCGACAATGCTGGCCGCCCAGTCAGGCGCGAAAGCAACCGCAATCGTTATCGGCGCGCAAACCGAAGCCCTCGCATCCGAGGCTGCCACAAAGGGCGTGGCCAAAGTCGTGCGCACCGAGCATCCCCTTCTTGCGCAATACACGTCCGATGGATTCACGAGAGCGCTTGAGCAGTTCATCCGCGCCGAGTCTCCCGACTATCTTGTATTCCCGCACTCCTACCAGGTTCGCGACTACGTTCCCGCCCTTGCCGCGCGCCTGGGCCGCGTTCTCATCGGCGACGTAACGGCAATCGGCGAAGGCCCCGTCTTTACCCGCCAGCTCATGCAGGGCCGTCTCAGCGGCAACTACAAATCAGCAGGCAATGCCCCCTGCTTCGTCTCCGTGCAATCCGGCGCATTTCGCGCCGATGCCGCTCAATCCGCGCCCGCCGAAATTGCCACCTTCGCTCCAACCATCGATGCAGCACAGATTCGCACCAAGCCCGGCGAGCCCTTCCGCGGAACCGCGCAGACCGTCGACCTTGGCTCAGCGCCATTGATTGTTGCCGTAGGCCGCGGCATCAAGGAAGCCGACAACCTTCCTCTCGTGCAGGACCTCGCCACTGCCTTGGGCGCAGAACTTGCCGCATCCCGCCCCATCTGCGACAACGGCTGGCTTCCCATCGAGCGACAGGTCGGCAGTTCCGGCCAGACTGTTGCGCCCAAGCTCTATCTCGCCGTCGGCATCTCCGGGGCCATTCAGCATCTCGTCGGCATGAAGGGTTCGCAGTGCATCGTCGCCATCAACAAAGACTCAGAAGCACCCATCTTCGAAGTAGCCGACTACGGCATAGTCGGCGATCTCTTCGAAGTGGTCCCCGCCCTCACCGAAGCGATCAAATCCGCTCGCCAGTAGCCTTCCTATTCCATGAACTTGGGTGCCCCAGGTCTCGATTTTGAGACCTGGAAAACCACCGAACTTCGCATCATCGCGCTTAGCTCTCCTGCAGTACATGAAGGAGAATCACCCCTGCTTGATTGAAGAGAGCGCGGCGTTGGCCCGCATCATCGGCTGACCCCGCCTCCAAACTCGCGTTTGCGCCCCGATAGTCCGAGGCATTATGTTTCCCTATTCACTGCACAAGCTCGCCTGAACGAGGCCAATCGCGCATGATCATTCCCGCAACCTATCAATTCGCACTCTTTCTGATGATTCTCAGCATGCTCTGCTGGGGTTCCTGGGCCAACACGCTCAAGCTCTGCCCCGGCTACCGCTTCCAGCTCTTCTATTGGGACTACGCAATCGGCCTGCTGCTTGCCACCATCGTCTGGGGGCTGACCGCCGGCAGCCTCGGCCACGCGGGTCCATCTTTCCTCGATGCAGTGGCCCACACTTCCTCCGGCGCCATCTTGTTTGCCCTGTGCGGCGGCGTAGTCTTCAATGTTGCCAACCTGTTGCTCGTTGCCGCCATTGAAGTCGCCGGTCTCGCCGTCGCCTTCCCTGTAGGGATCGGGCTGGCCCTGGTCATCGGGGCGGTCTCAAGCTATCTCATCGCGCCTGCTGCCAATCCCCTCCTGCTCTTTGGCGGAGTAGCCCTGGTGACCGTCGCCATCGTGCTCGACGCTGCAGCCTATCGCAAGCGCGAATCAACCGCGAAAGCCACCACAACGCGCGGCGTCGTTCTATCGCTGGTCGCGGGCGTCCTCATGGGCGGCTGGTACCCCATCGCGACCCACGATCTGGGCAAAGGCACTGCTCCCGGCCCCTACGCCATTGCATTCTACTTCGCTATCGGCGTCGTACTCTCCACCATTCCAGCCAACCTGTTGTTGATGGCGAAACCCCTTGATGGCAAGCCTCCTGTCGATGGCTCAGGCTATTGGCACGCTCCATTCGGCTGGCACCTCGCAGGCGTCTTTGGCGGAGCCATCTGGTGCGTCGGCGCAGTCGCCAACTTTATCGCATCGGTCGCGCACCTCGACAAGCCCATCGGCCCTGCAGTCTCCTACTCCATCGGCCAGGGAGCCACCATGATCTCCGCCTGCTGGGGCGTCTTCATCTGGCGCGAATTTGCCGGCGCACCACGCGCCGCGCACCTGCTGCTCGTCCTCATGTTCGTTTTTTTCATCATGGGCCTTGGCGCCATCGCCATGGCTCCCCTTTATTGAGGTCTTTATGCCAGAGACTCGAAAACCGATTGTCGTCGTCGGCAGCGTCACCATGGATATGGTGACCTGCACTCCGCAAATTCCCCGCATCGGCCAGACCATCATCGGCACCAGTTTCTCCACCACGCCCGGTGGCAAAGGCGCCAATCAAGCCGTCGCCGCTGCCCGCCTTGGCTATCCCGTCCAGTTCATTGGCATGGTCGGCGACGACGTCTATGGCCCGCAACTACTCCAGAATCTCGCGGACGCTGGAGTCGAAACATCCGCGATGGAAATCGTATCCGGATCTTCCGGACTGGCCCCGATATTCCTCGCCGCCGACGGCCAGAACGCCATCGTCGTCGTTCCCGGAGCCAACGGCCAGGTCGACACCACATATGTCGACAAACACATCGACGCCATTCGCAACGCCGGAATGCTCCTCTGCCAGCTTGAATTACCCATGGAGACCATCGATTACACGCTGGCCCTTTGTGCCGAACTCAAAATTCCCGTCATGCTCGACCCCGCTCCGGCAGCCGCGCTCAACGATCCCGCATGGAAACAACTCACGTGGTTCACTCCAAACGAAACCGAAGCCGCCTTCTACCTCAATGACGGAGCCGATCCCGAGGTTGCGGCGCAAAAGTTGCTCGCACGCGGCCTCCACGGCGTCGTCCTCAAGCGCGGCGCAGAAGGCGCCTACGTTGCCATCGCAGGCGGCACCGCAGGCTGGGTCAAGCCATTTGCCGTGGACGCCATCGATACCGTCGCTGCAGGCGATTGCTTCAACGGCGCTTTCGCCGTTGCACTCCTCGAAGGCAAAGACCCGCTGGCCGCCGCGCGGTTCGCCTGCGCCGCATCCGCCATCTCCGTAACACGCCGCGGTGCACAGGCCTCCATGCCGACGCGCGCAGACCTCAACACGTTCCTCGCCAACCGGGGCGAAACCATCTAGTATCCTGTCGCTGGAATTCACAATACAAGTGGCAGTGTCATTCTGAGTGAACGGTGCCCCAAACGTAGTTCTCGGGGTCCCCAAAAAGCGATTTGTGCGTTTTGGGGCGGAGTTTGGGGGTGGTGAGCGAAGAATCTGCTTCTGCACTTCCAGATTTTTGCCACTGACTTCTGGACCAACCCATTAGGTACATCCGCACTCCTCACGAAACCGCTTGGAGATGAGCCGAATGATCCACAAGCTATGTCTGCCACTCATGCTCGGAACCCTGGCCGTGACCGCCGCTGCGCAGGACACCCTCTATCAACCACGCGGCCAGCAAATCCCACCACCCCCATGCATGAACCTGCGTAATGCGTGGGAAGGTCCGCAAACCACCTGCCCACCCTTCGCCCATGAACGCTGGCTCGCCGACCTGAAGCACTGGCGCGCCGAACGCCGCATTCGCATCGCCTACGATCCCTCCCGCTACGAATTGCCTGCCCTCAAGTGGACGCAGTCCAGCTTCATGCAGCCCCAGATGATGGTCCACGATCGCTACTTCTACGATCCGGTTGCAGGACGCTACACCGTCGATCGCTACCTCGACGATCTGGAGAAACGTTACGGCGGCATCGACGCGGTTCTCATCTGGTCGACCTATCCCAACATGGGGATCGACGACCGCAACCAGCTCGAAATGGTCGAGTCCATGCCGGGAGGTGTAGAAGGCGTTCGAAAAATGGTCGCCGATTTTCATCACCGCGGCGTCCGCGTCCTCTTTCCCATGATGATGTGGGATGAAGGCACACATCAGCCCACGCAACCATGGCCGCAGGTTATCGCCGACCTGATGAAACAGGTCGATGCCGACGGCATCAATGGCGACACGCAGGATGGCGTTCCTCTTGGTTTCTCGCTCGCTGCAGATGCAACCAACCATCCTCTCGCGTTCGAGCCTGAAGGCGGCCCCAGCGACGAAGCACTGGCGTGGAATGTCATGACCTGGGGTCAGTATTCGTTTCCTTTCATTCCCATGGTCGACCGCTACAAGTGGCTAGAGACGCGACACATGGTGAACATCAGCGATCGCTGGGAAGTCGACAAAACCAGCGATCTGCAATTCGCCTTCTTCAACGGCATCGGCTGGGAAAGCTGGGAAAATATCTGGGGCATCTGGAACGGTATCAATCCACGCGATGCCGAAGCCACCCGCCGCATCGCCACCATCGAGCGCACTGTCGCTCCCTTCCTCCTAAGCCCCGACTGGGAGCCCCTCTACTCCATGCACAACTTCGGCGTCTATGCCAGTCGCTGGCCGCTCGATAATCAAACCGTCTGGACCATCGTGAATCGAAATCCCTACGACATAGCCGGCCGCCAGATGGATGTGAAGCCTACGCCCGGGATGCGCTACTTCGATCTCTACCACGGCGTGGAACTCAAGCCAGAGATCGATGACCCAAACTCCGTCCTCAACTTCAACATCGAAGCCAATGGCTACGGCGCGATCCTTGCGACGCCTGGCGAACCATCCGAAGCCATCAAGACGCTGGTGCAGCACATGTCTGCAATGACAGCCAATCCCCTTGCCTCTTTTTCGCACCAGCCGACCGTCCTGCAACAGCATCTCGTTGACATCGCCCCCACCAAACCGGCCACTGACGCTCCCGAAGGGATGGTAAAAATCCCCGGAGATTCCTTTATCTTTCGCGTACGAGGCACGGAGATCGAGGGCAGTTCCATGAACGGTGTCGATGTGCAGTATCCATGGGAAGATTCTCCGCGGCGCTTCCACGAGCACACGATGACCATCAAGCCTTTCTACATCGACAAATTCCCGGTCACCAATGCGCAGTTCAAACAATTCCTCGATGCCACGCACTACGCTCCGCGTGATCCCGGCAACTTCCTCCGCGACTGGAAGAACGGCGCCTACCCTCAGGGCTGGGACAATCGGCCCGTCACCTGGGTATCTCTCGAAGATGCGCGTGCCTACGCCGCATGGGCTGCCAAGCGCCTTCCCCACGAGTGGGAGTGGCAGTTGGCCGCACAAGGCACCGACGCCCGAGCCTATCCCTGGGGCAACGACTGGAATCCCGCCAATGTTCCCACACCAGACACCGGCCGTACCATGCATGGTCCTGAACCTGTCGGCGCACATCCGCAAGGCGCCAGCCCCGACGGCGTGCAGGACCTTGTAGGAAACGTCTGGCAGTGGACCGACGAGTTCGAGGATGATCACACTCGAGCTGCAATCGTGCGCGGCGGCAGCTACTATCAGCCGCAAGGCTCCATCTGGTACTTTCCTCAGGCCTTCCGCAACGACGAACACAGCAAGGTTCTACTCATGGCGCCCTCCTACGACCGCTCCGGCGGCGTAGGATTCCGCTGCGTCCGCGACGCCCAATGAAGCATCAAACAACCAGCACTCTGGGTCGCGTGCCAGCTGCAAGTCGCACAACCAGGGCGTGTCATCCTGAGCGGAGCGAAGGATCTGCTTTTGCCTCCGCCTGATTGCACCACATGTCCCCAGCCCCCAATCAACATTTGTGTAACAAATAACCCCATACCGGAAAACACTCCCATGAGCGAAACAGTAAAACTGAAATCCGCCGACGGCCACGAACTGGAGGCCTACGTCGCGCGCCCCGCCGGCGAACCCATCGCCGGCCTCGTCGTAATCCAGGAAATCTTCGGCGTCAATCGCCATATCCGCTCCATCGCAGATGGCTACGCGAAAGACGGCTTTCTTGCCATTGCGCCCGCACTCTTTGATCGCGTAGAACGCGGCGTTGAGCTCCCCTACGACGGCCCCGAGTCGCAGAAAGGCATGGCCATCCTGCAGAAACTTGACACCGACAAGTCCCTCAAAGATGTCGATGCAGCACTCCAATACGTCCGTCAACAAACCGGCAAAAAGTCCGGAGTCATCGGCTACTGCCTCGGCGGCTTGCTGGCATGGCTCAGTGCAACGCGACTCCATCCCGATGCAGCCGTGGGCTACTATGCCGGCCGAATCGGCAACTTCGCCGAGGAAACCCCGACAGCTCCCGTTCAACTCCACTTCGGCAAACTCGACACGCACATCCCCGCCGAACAAGTGAACAAGGTCCACGAAGCTCATCCCGAAGTCGAGATTTACTGGTATGAAAACGCGGGCCACGGCTTCAACTGCGACATGCGCGCCAGTTACAACCCTGAAGCCTCAGCGCAAGCCCGCACCCGCGCTCTCGCGTTCCTGAAGAAGCACCTGACCTAGCTAACCCAATAGACTGTCATTCCGACCGATCCTGAGCGTAGCGAAGGCGAGTGGAGGAACCTGCAGTTCCTGGGCTGCCAGCCTCACCCGACATGAGTGCGAAACCGAAACCGCTCACGCCACCACATTCTCCAGCGTCCCGATCGGCTCGATGGTAATGCGAATCCGGTCTCCGCTGGCCAGCGTAAATGTACTGGGCGGCACAATCCCCGTCCCTGTCATCAGGAACACGCCAGACGGAAAGCTATTATCCCGCAGCAGATACTCGACCAGCGATTGCGGATCACGCTTCAACTCCGTCAACTCCACCGACCCCGCAAACTCCACCCGATCGTTACGCAAAATCTTCAACTCAATCTCCGTCGAATGCGCCAGCGGACTCGCGGACACAAGGATTCCCGGCCCCAGCGCGCAGCTCCCGTTGTAAACCTTGGCCTGCGGCAGATACAGCGGATTCTCGCCCTCGATATCGCGCGAACTCATGTCGTTGCCAATCGTGTAACCCACAATCCGCCCCGCCGGACTCACCACCAGCGTCAGTTCCGGCTCCGGAACCGACCAGTGCGCATCGCCGCGAATGCGCACCATGCCGCCTGTTCCCACCGTCCTGCTCGCAGTCGATTTGAAGAACAGCTCCGGTCGCTCCGCTGAATAAACGCGATCATAAAAGTTCCCACCGCCCGCATCCTTCGACTCCTCCATGCGCGCACCGCGGCTTCGGTAGTACGTAACGCCCGCAGCCCAAACCTCCTGCTGGCTGATCGGAGCCAGCAGCTTGGCATCGTGAAATTCCTCCGAAGGTTCCGCGGTCGACACAATATCATTCAGAAACTCCGGCAAGTCTTCGCGCGCCAGCAAAGCATCCCACGAGTCGGCGGGCAAAGAAAAATACCTCTCCAGTTCTTCAGCAAAAATGCCGTTTGTCGTGCGATAGAGTCTCACGCGGCCTCCCCGGCTTCGCCTCAATCCTACACGGCCACTCAAATATTCCTTGGTCGCCACAAAAGCCGGGTGCCCCATCCAAGACGCAGCCTTATCGCGTCTTGGGTGGGAAAGCAACGAACCACCCAGCAACTACTCCCGCCACCCATCGAACTTCCCCGCCCTGATCGCACCAGCCAGCGCCTCGATATCCGGCGCCAGCACGCGATCCCGTTCCAGCCACGGCACAACCTTGCGCACCTCATCATGCGCCGCCTCGATCCGCGCACTCGACTTCAACGGCCGCCGAAACTCCAGCGCCTGCGCCGCGCACATCAGCTCTATGGCCAGAATGCGTTCAGCATGTTCCACGATCTGTCGCAACTTGAGCGCTCCCGTCATTCCCATCGACACATGATCTTCCTTCCCGCCATCCGTCGGAATACTCCCCGTTGACGATGGATGCGAAAGCACCTGGCACTCATTGATCAATGCCGCCGCAACAATCTGCGCAATCATGAATCCCGATGAAAGACCCGGGTCGGTGGAGAGAAACGCCGGCAACCCCTCATTGATATCTGGGTTCAGCAACCTGTCGACGCGCCGTTCGGTGATCCCCGCCAGATCCGTCATCGCCAGCGCTGCGTAGTCAAATGCATACGACAAGGGCGCTCCGTGAAAATTTCCTCCGGAAATCACCGCACCGCCCGAGCCTTGGTCTGGAAACACCAGCGGATTATCCGTAGCCGAACCAGCCTCCGTCTCCAGCACGCCCGCAACATGATCCAAAACTCCCCGCACCGCACCGTGCACCTGGGGCATGCAGCGCAGGCAATAGGCGTCCTGCACCCGCGAATCATGCTCGCGATGTGACTCGCGAATCTCCGATCCCTCCATCAGCCGCAACAAGTTCGCCGCCGACGCAATCTGTCCAGCATGCGGCCTCGCCCGATGAATCCGTGCATCAAAGGCAGCTGGCGTCCCCTTCAACGCTTCGAGCGACATCGCCCCGGAAAGATCGCAGAGTTCAACGACACGCCGAGCGCGTGCAGTCGCCAGCGCTCCCACTGCCGTCATGGCCTGCGTTCCATTCAGCAGTGCGAGCCCCTCCTTCGCCGAAAGCTGAAGCCGCTTCAACCCTGCCCGGCGCAACGCCTCTCCGCCAGCAATTCGTTCGCCGCGATAAAACGCTTCGCCCTCCCCAACAACCACGAGCGCCAGGTGTGCCAAGGGAGCCAGATCGCCGCTAGCGCCAACCGAACCCTTCTCCGGAATCACCGGATGGACTCCCGCATTCAGCAAGCCAACCAGCAACTCCAGCAACTCAACGCGCACGCCGCTGAAGCCCTTCGCCAGTACGTTGGCGCGCAGTACCAGCATCCCACGTGCCTCCGCCTCCGCCAGGGGTTGGCCGACCCCGCCTGCATGACTGCGCACGAGGTTAATCTGTAGTTCAGCAAGCTTGTCCGAAGGAATGCGGACATCGGCGAGCTTGCCAAACCCCGTATTCACGCCGTAGACCGTTTCTCCGGCGGCAAGAATGCTCTCGATCAGGTTGCGGCTCTCCGCCACCCGCCCCAGTGCCTCCGCGGCCACTTCCACACGGCATCCACCCAAAGAAACGGCTTCAATCTCGCCGAGTGTCAGCGCCTGCCCATTCAGAACCAGCTTATCCATAGCAGCGATCTTAGGCGGATGTCCGGAAAGCCGAAAGACCAATTCACCCCAGTTATCCCCCCGTACTGCATGTTTCAACTATGATCATTGATTATGGCAATGGATTCCACGTCATTACTCGATCTTCCTGGGCGAAAGCTTCTCCACGAACTCCAGGAGAACGCTCGCCTCAGCATCGCTGAGCTTGGCCGCCGCATCGGCCTTTCTCCCACCGCGACAGCAGAGCGCCTCAAGCAGATGGAGGAGACTGGCATACTCTGCGGCTACACTCTCGCGATCGACCGCGAAGCCCTCGGCCTCGAAGTGCTCGCCTTCATCCGCATGAGTTGTGGAGGGCAGAATTACTACCGGCTGCTCGAATACATCCAGACCCTCGAAGAGGTCCGCGAGTGCCACCACCTCACCGGCGGTGATGACTTCCTGCTAAAGGTGACTACAACCAATCTCGCCGATCTCGAGGCATTGATTGAGGCCCTGCTCCCCTACGGCAATCCCGTCACAAGCCTCGTTCTCTCGTCGCCCGTCGAGCACAGAAAATACGCCGTCCTCGGTAGACTCACCACGGTCAGCAAAAAACGCACCCGCCGCCGCTAAAGCTCACTCCAATGCGCCAATCTGCGCGCCCA
Source organism: uncultured Acidobacteriaceae bacterium (assembly GCA_963838295.1). Classification (GTDB taxonomy): domain Bacteria; phylum Acidobacteriota; class Terriglobia; order Terriglobales; family Acidobacteriaceae; genus Telmatobacter. Next base: position 373,187 of record CAWIQS010000010.1, on the reverse strand, counting down.
ACGTCTAGAATCAGTCCAGCTTGATCGGCACTGATCGCCGCTTTGAACTAAGAGGATCACATGCAATTTACTCGCAGAGACTTCTCCCGCCTCGGCGCCTTGAGCATAGCCGCGCATGTCGCGCCCGCTTCCCTGCGCGCGCAATCAAACCCGAAAAAGATCGGCTATGCCGTGATCGGACTCGGCCGCATTGCTGGTCACTTTATGCCCGGATCGCGCAGCACCACCAACTCCCAAATCACAGCGCTGGTCAGCGGCCATCGTGACAAAGCCGAACGTATCGCAACCGAATACAACGTCCCGGCCAGTTCGATTTACAACTACGAAAACTTCGACGAGATCGCACACAATCCGTCGGTCGATGCAGTCTACGTTGCATTGCCGAATTCGATGCACGCTGAGTACACCATCCGCGCCGCCAAGGCCGGTAAGCATGTCCTCTGCGAAAAGCCGATGGCCACCAGCGTTGCCGACTGCGAAAAGATGATCGCCGCCTGTAAGGCCGCAAACGTCAAGCTCATGATCGCCTACCGCTGTCACTACGAGCCTACAAACCTGCGCGCCATAAAACTCATCCGCGACGGCGCACTCGGGCAGGTGCAGACCATTCAGAGCGCCTTTGGTTTCAACATCTCTCCCGGTGAATGGCGGCTCAGCAAGAAGCTGGCCGGTGGCGGCCCACTCTACGATGTTGGCATCTACTCTCTCAATGCCTGCCGCTATCTGACGGGCGAAGAGCCCGACCACATCTCCGCCAGTGCATCCGTCATCGATCACGACGGCCGCTTTAATGAGGTAGAAGAGAATGTCTCATGGGCCATGCACTTCCCCTCAGGCATAGTCGCCAGCTGCAGCACCACGTATGGCGCGAACATGGACGGATATTTCCGCGTCTACGGATCGAAAGGATGGCTCCAGGTCGACAAAGCTTTTGTCTACGAAGGCCTGCACCTGCGCGCCGAGTGCTCCGGCAAACAACTGGATGAGCCTAATCCTGCTCGTGACCCGTCGCATTTCCAGGCGGAAGCCGAACACTTTTCCCACTGCGTCCAGAACGGACTCGAACCGCAATCGCCCGGTGAAGAAGGCTTGCGCGACATGCGCTACATCACTGAGATCTATCGCTCGGCAGGAATAAACACCTAGGCAGTTCCGCCTTCTTCTCGCGTCGCCTTTTGTTAGACGTCGTTAAGTCCGAGGATTCTCCGATTCTTCTCGTTGTCCGCTCCCGATCCGGCGAAATCGTCAAACGCCTTATCGGTCACCCGGATGATCCACTCCTTGATCAACGCAGCGCCCTCTGAGGCTCCGGCCTTGGGATGCTTGATGCAGCACTCCCACTCCAGCACCGCCCAGCCTGGAAAGTCGTACTGCGCCATCTTGCTGAAAATTGCTTTGAAATCAATCTGCCCATCTCCAAGCGAACGGAAGCGCCCCGCGCGATCGATCCAGTCCTGGTAGCCGCCGTAAACGCCCGACTTCCCATTCGGTCTGAACTCCGCATCCTTCACATGAAACGCGCGCACCCGATCATGGTAAAAATCCAGAAACTCAAGGTAATCCAGCTGCTGCAGAATCATGTGGCTCGGGTCGTACAGAATATTCGCGCGCTTGTGCCCGTTCACCGCCTTCAGAAATCGCTCGAACGTCACGCCGTCGTGAAGATCCTCGCCCGGATGCAACTCGTAGCAGACATCCACGCCCGCTTCATCAAAAAGATTCAGGATCGGAGTCCACCGGCGCCCCAGCTCCTCAAACGCCTCTTCGATCAACCCCGCCGGACGCTGCGGCCATGGATAAAAATAAGGCCATGCCAACGCTCCTGAAAACGTTGCATGCGCGGTCAATCCCAACCTGCTGCTGGCCACCGCCGCCCACTCCAGCTGCTTCACGGCCCATTCCTGTTGCTCCTTCGGCCTGCCTGCCAGCTCCGCAGGTGCGAAACCATCGAGCAGCAAATCGTACGCTGGATTTGAGGCAACCAGCTGTCCCTGCAAATGCGTTGAAAGCTCCGTAAGCTTCAAACCTGCCGCGTCGAGAATCCCGAGGATCTCCTCGCAATAGTCACGGCTCTCCGCCGCAAGCTTCAAATCGAAAAGACGCCTGTCCCACGAAGGAATCTGTACTCCCACAAATCCCAGCTGCGCGGCCCAGTGTGCCATTCCTTCAAGCGAGTTGAATGGCGCCTGGTTATCCGCAAATTGCGCCAGAAAAATGCCGGGTCCTTTGATCGTCTTCATCGCGTGCCCCCAAAAATCAATTCTCCCCAAATAAACTCCATGGGGTTAAAACTCAACCCAGCTCTCGCTCTTGCTGCTCTCGATAGCTCGATCGATAAATCGCATCCCGCGCACCCCGGCTTCGATCCCCGGCAGCGTCGGCGGAGTTTTATTCGTTCGACTCTGTTGCCACGTAATCAGCACATCGGCAAATTCGCGATAGAGCACGGCGAACGCTTCAAGGTAACCTTCCGGATGTCCGCCAGGAAGCCGCGTCACAGCACGCGCATCCTCGCTCAGATAGCCGCCCGCCGCATGGCGAATCTCCTCCGGCCCATCCAGCCACTTCACGCGCAGCCGATTCGGATCTTCCTGTCTCCAGTCGAGCGATCCCTTCTCGCCGTAGACGCGCAAGCGCAGTCCGTTTCCCTCGCCCGCAGCAATTTGCGACGTCACCAATACACCTTGCGCATCATTATCGAATCGCAGCAACGACGTGCAATCGTCATCAAGTTTGCGTCCCGCCACCACCGAAAGCAGAGACGCATTCAATCCCACGACTTTCAATCCCGTCACATACTCCGTCAGGTGAAACGCATGCACGCCGATGTCGCCGATGCATCCGCCCAGTCCGCTCTGCGCCGGATCAGACCGCCACGCTGCCTGCTTCTGCCCCGTCGTCTCAATGGGCTTCGACAGCCACCCCTGCAAATACTCGACGACGATCTTGCGAATTTTCCCCAGTTGTCCCGTCGCACAAATCGACCGCGCCTCCCGCACCAGCGCATAGCCCGCATATGTGTGCGTCAGCCCATAGGGCAGCCCGCTCTTCACGACCGCCTTCTCCAGTTCCACTGCTTCCTGGTATGTCGCGGTGGCTGGCTTGTCGCTCATCACCGGAAACCCGGCGGCCAGCGATGCGAGCGCCACTGGCAGGTGCAGATGGTTCGGCGTAACGATGGCGACAAAATCGATTGCGTCCGGACGCTTTCTCTCTGCCTCCAGCATCGATTTGTAATCAGCGTAGGCGCGATTGGGTTCGATCTTGTATGCCTCGCCCGCTGTCCGCGACTTCTCCGCCGATTGCGAAAACGCCCCCGCAACCAGCTCAATCTTGCTGTCGAGTTCGGCTGCCATCCGATGTACCGGCCCGATGAAGGCTCCGGGGCCGCCGCCCACCATGCCCATGCGCAGTTTTCGCTGCCCGGCCATTTCAATCCCTCTTGTTCTGGATCATTTTGTTTTCAAAACTGTGTGCCCACAGGAGCACCCGTCAGGATACGATCTCTTCTCTATTCTGTATATCCGACAAACCGGCCACCATTAAACGAATCCTCATGAATTCACGTTTCAATCATGACTATCGTCACAGTAAATTCCGAGAAAATCCCAAATCTCCAGCGAGTTTGGACATTCAACTGCTCGCCAATTGCGCTGGCTTCAGTCCCGGCGCCAACGTTCTTAACAGCACAAGTGCAATGAGGTAAGCCGAACCCGAGTACATAAACAGCGGTACATAGCTCCCGGTCAACTGCAGGACGTGTCCCGCCACCTGCGCAAAGATAGCTCCGCCGAGCGCGCCACCCACCTGCCCAAAACTCACCACTGTGCCGACATACTCAGCCGGAAACATATCTGAAGCGGTCGTGAAAATATTGGCTGACCAGCCCTGATGTGCGCTGGTTGCCATGCACAGCAGCGCAACGGCAGTCCATATCGAGTGCAGTCCGCCCGCAAATGCAATCGGCACCACGAGGCAAGCGCACGTCAGCATCGCCGCCAGGCGCGCCGCTTTCAATGACATTCCCAGGCGCACATATCCTTTCGGCAACCAGCCCCCGAACACGCTTCCGATCGTGGAGCAGACATACACCACGATCAGCGGCAATCCAATGTGCGAAAGATCAAGCTTGAATTCCTTGCTGAAATATCCCGGCAGCCAGAAGAGGTAGAACCACCAGACCGGATCCGTTAGAAATTTGCCCAGAATGAAGCCCCACGCCTGGCGGTATTTCAGGAGCCGCCACCACGGCATCGCAGGGGTAGCGCGACCCGCGGCCATTTCACTCGCCCTCGATTTCAGGAGTTCCTGCGGCGTCCGATAGCGGATCGACCACCAGACAATCCATGTCGCGCTGAAAACACCGGTGACCAGGAACGCTGCGCGCCAGCCAAAATGCAGAGCCACCCACGGCACCACAAAGGGCGCGAGAATTGCTCCCACGCCTGCACCCGAGTTAAAGATGCCCGTTGCCAGCGCCCGCTCCTTGGGTGGAAACCACTCTGCGGTCGCTTTAATTGCAGCTGGAAAATTTCCGCTCTCGCCCAGGCCCAGGAAAAACCGCGCCACTCCGAACCCAAAGACCGACGTCACGAAAGCGTGCCCCATCGCCGACAAACTCCACACGGCAGTCACGATCGGATAACCGCGCCTGCAACCCAGCCGATCCACCAGCCGCCCGGCAAAAATCACTCCAAGCGCATACGCGATCTGGAAACACCAGACAATGTTTCCATACTGGATTTCGTTCATGTTGATGGAGCGCTCTACCGTCGGCCATCCATGAAAGAACGGCTGCAGATGAAGCACGGTGCCCGAAAGCACAGGCTTCAGAATCGACAGAACCTGCCGATCCATGTAGTTGATGGTCGTCGCCACAAACAGCATGGCGCAGACAGTCCACCGTCCTGGCAGCGCCGGCACTTCTCCGACCTGTTCCACTGGCTCTGTCCGCTTTTCCGTTTCCATCCGCGTCTCCACCGGCCCGGCCGAATTGGCCAATCGCCTACCAGTCCGTCAACGTGCCGTCGAGTTTGCGATTAACCGGGAGATATGCGCGCTGGTATGGATACTTTGCCGCCAGCTTCTCATCCAGATCCACACCCAGCCCCGGCCCATCCCCGGGATACATCAAACCATCTTTGAACGCATAACGGTGCGGAAACACCGCGTCGGTTTCATCGGTGTGCGGCATGTGTTCCTGAATTCCGAAATTGTGAATCGCCGTATCGAAGTGAAGCGCCGCCGCCATCGTCACCGGAGACAAATCCGTCGCTCCATGAAATCCCGTTCGCACGTGATACATCGCAGCAAAGTCAGCAGTTTTTTTAAGGTGCGTAACCCCTCCGCCATGCACCACCGTCATGCGCAGATAGTCGATCCACTGGTTGCGCATCAAATCATGCGCGTCCCAGACGGAATTGAACACTTCGCCAACCGCAATCGGCGTCGTTGTATGTTCCCGGATAACCTTAAAGCCTTCCTGCAACTCAGCCGGCGTAGGATCCTCTATCCAAAAGAGATGGAACGGTTCCAATTCGTGTCCCAACCGCCCTGCCTCGATGGGTGTCAGCCGATGGTGGCAATCATGCAACAGGTGCAGTTCTTCGCCAAACTCTTCACGCACCCGCGCAAACAAATTCGGCACATGCCGCAGATACAGTTCGCTCGACCACTCATATTCATGCGGCAATCCGCGCTCGGCAGGCTCATATCTTCCCGGCCCCTTCGCAACGCCATAGGTGCTTGCGAGTCCAGGAATCCCGCTCTGCACGCGAATCGCCCGGTATCCAAGCTCCTTGTGTTTTGCCACATCCTCAATCGCCGCATCCACATCCTCGCCGTTCGCATGCGCGTACACCAGTACGCCTTCGCGGCTCTTGCCGCCGAGCAGGTTGTACAAAGGAGTGTTCAGCGCCTTGCCCTTGATATCCCACATCGCCACGTCGACAGCAGCAATCGCCGTCATCGTAACCGGCCCTCGCCGCCAGTACGCCCCGCGATAGAGATACTGCCAGATGTCTTCCGTCTGAAATGGATCGCGCCCCACAATGCAAGGAATCACGTGGTCCGTAAGATAGGAAGCCACCGCCAGCTCGCGCCCATTCAGCGTGCCATCTCCCAGCCCGTAAATCCCCTCGTCCGTCTCAATCTTCAACGTGACAAAATTCCGCCCCGGTGAAGTGATATTGACGTATGCGTTCGTGATCTTCACTTGATGCGTGCGCTCCAGTCACAAGAGGACACTGTTCACTGCTTCACTGTGCACTGTTCACTGTGCACTGTTTCACTTATTCACTGTTCACTGCTTCACTGATTCACTCCACTAGCCAGAAACCCTCCATCCACCGCAACAATCTCGCCCGTAACGTACGAAGCCGCCTCCGACGCCAGAAAGATTGCCGCGCCCGCTAGCTCGCTCGCCTTGCCGAACCGCCCCATCGGAACGCGCATATGCAACTCCTCGCCTCGTGCCGTTCCCGTAATCAACTTGGCATTCAAGTCCGTCGGAAACATCCCCGGCGCAATCGCGTTCACATTCACGCCCGTCTTCGCCAGTTCCACCGCCAGCACCTTCGTCAGCGATCCCACGGCCGCCTTCGATGCTGAATACGCCGCAACCTGAAAGAACCCGACAAACGTAGTCAGCGAAGCGATATTGACGATGCGCCCATAGCCCGCCTTCACCATGGTTTTTCCAAAAATCTGGCAAGCCCGCAACGTTCCCGTCAGATTCGTCTCAATCACGCGCGACCAATCCGCTTCCGCAGTCTCCAGTGTCGGAGCTTTGTAGGTCACGCCCGCAGCATTCACCAGGATGTCTACCTTGCCGAATTCCTTGATGACCGCGTCGTGCAACTTCTCCAGAGAATTTCGATCCAGCACGTCGCTCGTCACGCGCAACGAGCGCCTGCCCACCGCTTCAATCTCCGACGCCGCCTTATCCACCTGCTCCGCGCGGCGTGAACTCGGCACCACATCCGCTCCCGCTTCCGCTAATCCCAGCGCAATCGCGTGGCCAATGCCGGTTGTCCCGCCCGTCACCACCGCAACTCTCCCAGACAAATCGAAGAGACCCTGACTCATCGAATTCCTCGCATAACTCTAAGATTTGCAGGCGTTCCCATTTACCCGCGCAATATCCTGCCATTTTCCCGACCCCCAAAATCTATCACGCGCCCTCCTTCACCTTCCGGGCCGCAGCAGCACCCTGTCTCCACCAGCGGTACATCGCGGCTCTCCGCCCTCCGCAATGCGTTACAGTTTCATTGGATCGAATATGGAACCTATTCTGCTTCCGGATGCGAACCGGCGCTGGGATTGCCTCAGTCTCGGCGAAGTCATGCTCCGCCTCGACCCGGGCGAGGGACGCATTCACACCACCCGCCACTTCGCGGTTTGGGAGGGCGGCGGAGAGTACAACGTCGCTCGCGGTCTTCGCCGCTGCTTCGGCCTCCGCACCGCCATCGCTACCGCACTGGCTGACAACGCCGTCGGCCGCCTCGTCGAAGACTGCATCCTCCAGGGCGGCGTCGACACCTCGCTCCTCAAGTGGATCCTCTTCGACGGCGTAGGCCGCACCGTGCGCAACGGCCTCAACTTCACCGAGCGCGGATTTGGCATGCGTGCCGCCGCCGGCTGCAATGATCGCGGCCACACCGCCATCAGCCAGGTCAAGCCAGGCGATTTCGACTGGGAATCCATCTTCGGTTCCAGTAACGGCGCCCGCTGGTTCCACACTGGAGGCATCTTCGCAGCGCTCTCCGCATCCACCGCCGATGTCGCCGCAGAAGCCATGGACGCAGCCCGGAGCCACGGAACCCCCGTCTCCTACGACCTGAACTACCGCGACTCCCTCTGGCGCTCCATCGGCGGCAAAACCAAAGCGCAGGAAGTGAACCGCGCCCTGGTCCGCAAGGTCGATTTGCTGCTCGGCAACGAAGAAGACTTTTCCGCGATGCTCGGCGTCGAAATCAAGGGTGTGACCGAAGACTTCGACGAACTACCCATCGCCGCCTACGCCGACATGCTTTGCGAAGTCGCAGCAGCGTATCCGAACCTCAAGCTCATCGCCAGCACGCTGCGCACGGCGCAAACCGCAAGCCGCAATGCCTGGGGCGCAATCGCGCTTTATCAAGACCAGATTGTCCACGTGCCGCAACAGGAAATCGACATCCTCGATCGAGTCGGTGGCGGCGATAGTTTCGCCTCCGGTCTCATCTACGGAATCCTGGCCGGCAAACCAATCGACTGGGCCGTTCGCTGCGGCGTGGCCCACGGAGCGCTAGCCATGACCACCGCCGGCGACACCAGCATGGCAACTCTCGCCGAAGTAGAACGAGCCATGAAAGGCGGCAGCGCCCGCATCGCCCGCTAGTTCTTTATCGGGTTGCCATCCTGAACGAAGCCGAAGGATCTGCGGTTGCTTTTAGTCTTCGGCGTGCCACATCGGTACACAAAATGAAAGGGCGTCAGCCCGAAGGAACGAAGATGCACAATCCAACAGCAGAAATCATCGAACGTGTAGGCCTGATTCCCGTCCTGCGCGCTAGAAGCGCGAAGCAGGCCCACGCCGTAGTCCAGGCGATGATTGCCGGCGGCGTCACCGTCGTCGAAGTCACCATGACGGTTCCCGGCGCCATCGACCTCCTCAAGGAACTCAAGAAGGAATACGGCTCCCAGCTTCTCCTTGGCTCCGGCACCGTTACCACCCCGTCCGAAGCCCAGGCCACCATTAACGCCGGCGCTGAATTCGTCGTCAGCCCCAGCCTTCACCCTGAAGTCATCAACACGACAAAAACCAATGGCAAGCTTTCCATTCCGGGAGCGCTCACGCCGACAGAAGTCCTCACCGCCTGGCGAGCAGGCGCAGACTACGTCAAGATTTTCCCCTGCTCAGCGATGGGCGGCGCCAGCTACCTGAAATCGCTGCTAGCTCCATTCCCGTTTCTCAAGCTAATCCCCACCGGCGGCGTCACGCTGGAAACAGCCGCAAGCTTCATCAAGTCCGGCGCTCGCGCGTTGGGAGTCGGCGGCGATCTCGTGAATCTAGCCGCCATCGACGCCGGCCACCCAGAAACAATCACCGACACAGCCCGCGCTTATCTAAAAGTCCTGACCGACCTCCGCGAAAAAGATCCGCAAATAAAATAGCCGCGATCTTTCGTCCTATTCGTAAGCCAAAAGCGCTCCCTAGTTTCTAGTCCCCAGTCCCTCAAAGCCTATACGCCTTCCTCACCAGCCCCACCGTAAGTTCCTCCGCCAACTCCACCGCCTCATCCTCGTCGAGCACATGTTCCGCCACCATTCGCGCCAGGAACGCCGCATCCGAGCGCCGCGCCACATCGTGCCGCGCCGGAATCGACAAGAACGCCCGCGTATCGTCGTTGAATCCCACTGTGTTGTAGAAGCCCGCCGTCTCCGTCACCAATTCGCGGAACCGCCGCATCCCATCCGGGCTGTCGAAAAACCACCACGGCGGGCCCAGGCGCAGGCACGGATAGTGCCCCGCCAGCGGCGCCAGTTCCCTGCTGAACGCAGTCTCATCCAGCGTGAACAAGATGATCGACAGCCCCGGCTCATTGCCAAATCGATCCAGCAGCGGCTTCAACCCATGCACATAATCCGTCGACTGAGGAATGTCCGCGCCCATGTCGCGGCCATACCGCGCATACAACTGTGCATTGTGATTGCGCACCGACCCCGGATGGATCTGCATCACCAGCCCATCCTCCAGGCTCATCCGCGCCATCTCCGTCAGCATCTGCGCGCGGAACAGCTCCTGGTGCTCTCCGTCAGCCTCGCCCTCCAGCACCTTGCCAAAAATCCATTCCGCTTTTGACTCGCCAAGGTCGGCGGTCTTCGCCGTCGGGTGTCCATGATCCGTAGCCGTAGCGCCGTTCGACTTGAAGTATTGACGCCGCGCCGCAAGCGCGCGCAGATACCCGCGCCATGAAGCCGAATCTTCACCGGTCAACTTGCCAAGCGCTTCCACATTTTCGGCAAATCCAGCAAACGCCGGGTCCACAACAGAATCAGGCCGAAATGTCGGCAGAATCCGCCCCTCCCATCCCGATTCCCGAATCGCCTTGTGATCCTCAAGCGAATCGAGCGGCGAGTCCGTCGTGGCCAGCACCTCGATCCCGAATCGCTCATATAGCGCCCGTGGCAGAAACTCCTTCTCGCGCAGCTTAGCCTCGATGGTGTCGAAGTACACATCCGCAGTCTTCGCCGACAACCTCTCCGTCAATCCAAAGAGTTTCTCGAAAACATAGTCCAGCCAAAGCCGCGAAGGCGTTCCGCGAAACAAGTGGTAGTTGCTTGCGAAAATGCGCCAAACCTTGCGCGGCTCAGTCACCGGCGTCTTCCCTATCTCCAATTCCCCGAGTGAAATCCCCTGGCTGTAGAGCATGCGGAAGATGTAGTGATCGGGTTGCACAAGCAATGTCACCGGATCGGGAAATCGCTCGTTCCGCGCAAACCATCCCGCCTGCGTATGCCCATGCGGACTCACAATCGGCAGATTCTTGATTCCCTCATACAGCCGTCGCGCGATAGCTCTCGCAGGCTCAGCAGCCGGAAACAACCGGTCTTCGTGCAGCAACGCCACTGCATCCTCCTTGTACATCGACCTTCCAGTATCGTTCATCGCCGCAACAAGCGGTATACTGCGGCTGCCGCCTGATCTCGTCGAGTCTCGTCATGGACCATTTCGAGGTTGAGAATCCACAAAATTCTACTCGCCCCGCCGGAGCCCGCATGAGCCACCTGCGCATCGCACTCCGCAATTATGCGGACTTCGAAAACGCCCTGACTGAAGAGGCGCGACTCTTTGAAGCAAAACATCCCGGAACGACGATAGAACTCATCTCCATCGGAATTCACGAACTCTACAAGTCCGCGATCACTGATGGTGGGCTTCGCGATGGCCACTACGACGTCGCCCTCCTCGTCACCGACTGGCTCGCCGAAGCCCAGGCCGCCAACGCGCTCGAAGACCTGCATCACTGGCAGCAGCTCATCCCCATCCACGACTGGCCCGCAGGATGGCCGCGGTCGCTCGTTCAGCCACTCCTCTTCGGCCAGCACCTCAGCTCCATCCCCTGGCACGATGGCCCCGAATGCCTCGTCTACCGAACCGATCTGTTTCAGGATCCCACCACGCGCGCAGCTTTTCGCTCCCAGTTCTCCCGCGACCTCGCACCACCCACCACGTGGGAAGAATTTGAGCAGACAGCCCGCTTCTTCACCGATCACTCCAGTGGTCGCTACGGCACCGTCTTCGCCGCCTTCCCCGATGGCCACAACACCCTCTACGACTTCGCCCTCCAGCTCTGGAGCCGCGGTGGCGAACTCACAGACTCCACCGGACGCCCCGGCCTTATCACTCCCATTGCGCATTCGGCTCTCGAATTCTATCGCCGCGTTGTCCGAGACCCAGCGCTCTGCCACCCGCGCTCACCGCAACTTGACTCGACCCAATCCGGCGACCTTTTCCTCGCCGGCGAAGTAGCCATGATGGCCAACTGGTTTGGCTTCGCAGCGCGCGCCGGTCGCGAGGGCTCGCCCCTCGCCGGCAAAGTCGCCATCGCGCCCATTCCCACCGCAAACAACGCCAATCCCGTTTCGCTCTCCGTTTTCTGGGCGCTCGCCATGGGCCGCGGTTCCCGCCACAAGGAACTCGTCTGGCAATTCCTTCGCTTCGTCGCATCACCCGAGCGCGATCTCGGCATCACTCGCCACGGCACAGTCGGCGCCCGTCTCTCCACCTGGCGCAATCCCGAACTCCAGGCACGCATCCCCGTCTACCGCGAGGTCGAAACCATCTCTCTTGGCGCGCGCCAACTGCCTTCCGGGCTGGCCATGGCCTCTTTCGCCGCGATTATCGACGACGTCATCACGAAAGCACTTACCACCGATGAACCCTCCACCGCTATTCTTGAATCAGCACAGCGCGAGATCGACAGCAAAGGAATTCTGTTTAAATGATCCCTCCCACAGGTTCGCCGGCCGCACAACCCTTCAGCCTCGAAGGCCGCCGCGCGTTAGTGACTGGTGGCGCCAGCGGCATCGGCGAAGCCACCGTCAAAGAGCTTGTTCGCGCCGGCGCCTTCGTATGGATTGCCGATATCAATACATACGCCGCCGAAGAGCTTTCCAAGTCTCTCGGCTCGTCGCAAGCCTTGCATCTCGACGTCACGAATCCTGAGTCGATTGCTTCGGCCGTCGCGCAAATCGGCTCCCTCGACATCCTCGTCAACAACGCCGGCATCGGCCACGTGGGATCTATCCAGCAGACCGAACCCGAAGATTTCGACCGTCTTCTCAACGTCAACGTCCGCGCTGTCTATCTTGTCACCCGCGCATTTCTTCCCCTGCTCCTTACTGCGAACCAGGTCGCCGGTCTCGCTGGTGTCATCGTGAACATCGCCTCAGTCGCCGGTCTCGTCGGTATCAAGCAGCGATTCGCCTACTGCACGACCAAGGGCGCCGTCGTTGCCATGACGCGCCAGCTCGCCGTCGAATATCCCAAAACGCTTCGCGTCAACGCCATCTGTCCCGGCACCGTCGAAACGCCGTTCGTCGAGGGCTACCTCGAAAAGTTTCACAAGCACAACAAGGAAGAAGTCCGCGCCGACCTCCGCGCCCGCCAGCCCATTGGCCGTCTCGGACGTCCAGAAGAAGTCGCATCCATGGTTCGCTATCTCGCCTCCGACGAAGCCGCCTTCATTACCGGCTCCCTCTTCAACATCGACGGTGGCTGGACCGCCGCCTGAAAAAGCTGGAAGAAAACTGGACAAACCGGTTTGTATCGTTGCACGACGTCGCAGTCTGCTGAAGAACGAACAAGGATCCCACGGCGTCACAGCGAAGAACGAACGCCGATTGGCAAGAAGCGTCAGGGTATGACTTCAGTCATGCCGCAAATGGCGCAGAATGGAGCACGGCTTTAGCCCCTGAAAATGGTTCTGCCGAACTCTTGACCTCGCCACTGTTGGCTACAGCCTGCTGACTCGCTTGCCGCGAAGCGGCACTGACTTGCTCCATTTATTCTTAATCCTGACTCCGGAGAATCGCTGTCATGAAGCTAGTTTCCTTCTCATCCAAAACCGGTGAAATCCGCCCCGGCATCCTCTTCGACGACACGAAGACCATCCTCGATCTCACTCCCAGCGGATTCAAAGACACCCTCGCCGTCATCTCCCGCGAATTCGCCGCAACCGTCGACGCCGCGAAAATCCCGCTGGAAAAAGTTCGCCTCTGCGCCCCGATCGCCAATCCTCCCCGCATCTTCGCCATCGGCCTCAACTACCGCGATCACGCCAAAGAGTCCGGCATGGAACTTCCCACTAGCCCCGTCGTCTTCTTCAAGCTGCCCACTGCGATCATCGGTCCCGGCGAACCCATCGTGCTTCCCAAAAACTCTACCCAACCCGACTACGAAGCCGAGTTCGCCTTCGTGATCGGCAAAGGCGGCTACCGCATCCCGGCATCTGCCTGGCGCGATCACGTCTATGGCTACACCATCGTCAACGATATCAGCGCCCGCGACGTGCAGTTCGCCAGCACGCAATGGTCGATGAGCAAGTGCTTTCCCACCTTCTGCCCCCTCGGTCCCGCAATCGTCACCGCCGACGAAATCGCAGACCCTCACGCCCTCGACATCAGCCTCTCCATCGACGGTGAAACACTCCAGCACTCCAACACCCGTGAACTCGTCTTCAAGATTCCAGAGCTGATCGAATATCTTTCCTCCATCACCCCGCTGCTCCCCGGCGACATCGTCTCCACCGGCACACCTCCCGGCGTCGGCCTCGGCCGCAACCCAAAGCGCTGGCTCAAACCCGGAGAGAACGTCACCATCACCATCGAAGGCCTGGGCTCACTCACCAACCCCGTAGTCGCCGAACAGTAGGCATCGACACCGAGTGCGCCGCTCATGCGGCATGTTTTGCCGGGTGCCACATTCATGCGGTAGCATTTGCCGCATGAATGGGTCTCGCCCCGCCGTCAATCTTCCCTTTTCAGATCTGTCATCCTGAGCGAAGCAGCTTGGGGCCCTGCCGCGCGCCAGCGCGATGGGGTAAGCGGAGCGAAGGATCTGCTTTTGCTTTTCATCGACCAATGGGAAAGCAATAACCTCACCACAGAGCATGGCAAAATGCATCCTCAATTCTCCACCCGATCAAGGGTGCCCCATCCAAGCCAGGTTTTAGGGGCTTGGGTGGGAAAGCAATAACCTTCCACACACCTCCACCAGATCCGTGCGGCTTACACTTGAATTGTCATGGAACTCACAGGAACTTCCTTCATCGGCTCGCACCGCGGCTCGCGCGATGGCTCCAGCTTCCAGGCGTTTGCTCCCCAGACCGGCGAGCCCATCCAGCCGGTCTTTCGCTCCGCCACACCGCAGGAACTGGAGCGCGCCGTACGTCTCGCGCATGAAGCCTTCGCAAGCTACGCGCAGACCAGCGGCAAAACCCGCGCCGCATTCCTGCGCCGCATCGCTGACGCCTTTGAATCCCATCGCGACGAACTCGCCCAGCGCGCCCACCTTGAAACCGCGCTGCCCATTCCCCGGCTCACCGGAGAGGTTACCCGCACCGCCAACCAGTTCCGCATGTTTGCCGGAGTCGTCGAAGAAGGCTCATGGGTTCAGGCTCGCATCGATCCAGCCCTTCCCAATCGCCAGCCACTCCCGCGCCCCGACATCCGCTCCATGCTGCGCCCGCTCGGCCCGGTTGCCGTCTTCGGCGCCAGCAATTTCCCGCTCGCCTTCTCAGTCGGCGGCGGAGACACCGCCTCCGCCCTCGCCGCCGGATGCCCCGTCATCGTCAAGGCTCACCCCGCGCATCCAGGAACATCCGAACTTGCCGCCGCCATCATCACCGAAGCGGTCCTCGCACACGACCTTCATCCCGGCACGTTTTCGATGCTCTTCGACGCGGGTGTCGCTATTGGCACCGCTCTCGTCAAGCATCCGCTTATCCGCGCCGTAGCTTTCACCGGCTCACTCCGCGCAGGCCGTGCCCTCATGGACATCGCCGCTGCCCGTCCCAATCCCATCCCCTGCTTCACCGAGATGTCCAGCGGCAATCCGGTATTCGTCCTTCCCGGCGCGTTGCGCAAAGGCCCCGCCGCGCTCGCACAAAGTCTCTTCGGCTCATTCACTCTGGGCGCAGGCCAGTTCTGCACCAAGCCCGGCATCGTCTTCGTTGCCGATTCGCCCGAGAGCACGTCGTTCCTAGACGAACTGAAGCAGCTTGTGGAACAGGCGCAGCCATTCACCATGCTGACGGAAGGCATCGTCCGTGAATATCACCGCGCCTCCGAATCCCGTTCACAACACGTCCCGCTGACTGCACAGTCGCAACCCGGCTCCAGGGTTCAAGAGCGCGGAGCGCCATACCACGCGGGGTCCAAACTTTTCACGGTCTGCCTCGATCAACTCATCGGCCAGCCCGAACTCGCCGTCGAAATCTTTGGCCCCGACACACTGCTTGTCAATTGCGATTCCTCGCATGACTATCTGCGCGCCGCGCGCGCCCTCGACGGCCACCTCACCGCCACCATCCTCGGCGATGACGACGACCTCGCCGCCAATCGCGAACTCATCGCCATCCTCGAACAGAAAGCCGGCCGCCTGCTCTTCAACGGATTTCCCACCGGCGTAGAAGTGACCCACGCGATGGTCCATGGCGGCCCGTATCCATCCACATCCGACCCGCGCTTCACCTCCGTTGGCAGTCTCGCCATTTACCGCTTCGCGCGTCCAGTCTGCTTCCAGAACTTCCCGCAGGCCATGCTCCCGCACGAACTGCAAAACGACAACCCGCTAGGCATCTCGCGCCTCCGCGACGGCAAACCCGAAACCGTCTAGCAGCACGAACAGGGAGTTGCGGCCTCGATCTTTCGCCGGGCGTTCCTCCGGCCTCCACCATCTCGTCACAAAGATCGTCACAAAGCTCGCTGTCACTTATCCGCCCTCCAATAAAATCTGTTGAATTGCCGAACGGAGCCTTGCGTGAATCTCGCTCAAGCAGTATCCGGTTTTCTTCTGCTGATGGCCTTGCCCTGGCGATTCGCCTTTGCTCAGGAATCGAATGAACCTGAAAAGCCGAAGCTCGCAGGGGACGCCTTCAAAAATGTCCAGGTGCTGAACGACCTTCCCGAGGGGCAGTTCTGGGCGACCATGTCGTTCTTCACCGATTCCCTCGGCGTGAACTGCGAGCGTTGCCACGTAACCCCGTTCGAGGCCGACAAGAAGCCCGAGAAGGTCAAGGCGCGTCAGATGATCCGGATGGTGCGCGACCTGAATGCACGCTATTTTGGCGGAACCCAAAAGGTGACCTGCAATAGCTGCCACCGCGGAACCACGGTTCCGAGTGCAGAGCCCACTCTCGATGCGCAGCGCTGGATCGATTTCACGCGTGTTGAAGACGCGTTGCCCGATGCGGCCAGCTTAATTGCCCGTTATCAAAAACTGACGGGCGTTGCCGCCGCCGCGGGTCCACACGCGGAGCGGCTGTCCTACGAGATGACCACTTACCTCTCGGAGGCTCCACCTAGGAAAGAGAATATCGAGCTCACCATTGGCGGGCCAGACCGGTTTCGCATGAGCTGGCGCAGCGACAGCGGCGCGCGAGAGTGGATCCGCGACGGGACCACTAGTTGGACTCTTGGCGAGAATGGTTGGCAGGCGTCCGACGGCAACGAGATGAACGACATCTCGAGCGAAGCCGCATCATTCAATTGGGAGACGTTGAAAGACATCACTGGGCAGAGAACGGTCAAGATGGACATCGCGCGGGGCCGCCCCGTGGCGATCGTGGAAGCCAAGGACCACGGCGAGCGTGTGTGGCTCTATTTTGACGAACAAACGGGTTTGCTGCTTCGACGCAGAACATTCTTCCCGACGTACTTTGCGGACGCCTGCTGGGACGTAGAGTTCGATGACTACAAACAAGTAGGCCGGGTGACGCTTCCGTTTCTAGTGCAGATCCTCAACCCATCCGGAAATGGATTGACGATTCGCAGAGTGAAAGAACGAGTGCCGATGCGCGACATTGATGCGAAGCTCTTCGCAAAGCCAGGGGACAGAAAGTAGCTGCAGATTCACGCCGAATCCCCTGCAACGACTCGAGATTCGGGCTCTTCAGAGTTATAGAACCTTCGCCAACCACTCCCCGGTATGCGAGTGCAAATTGCCGGCGACTTCCTCCGGCGTTCCTTCAGCTACGATCTGGCCGCCGCCCTCGCCCCCTTCCGGCCCCAGGTCAATCACCCAGTCCGCGCTCTTGATCACATCCAGATTGTGCTCGATCACGATCAGCGAACCCCCGCCATCAATCAGCTTGCGAAACGCCGTAAGCAGCTTCGACACATCATCGAAATGCAATCCCGTCGTTGGCTCATCCAGGATGTACAGCACCCGGCTCGCCTGCGATGGCTTCGCACTCGCATTCGCCGCTCTCACTTGTGATAAATGCGCCGCCAGCTTCACGCGCTGCGCCTCGCCGCCCGACAGCGTCGTTGCCGACTGCCCCAGCCTCAAATATCCCAGCCCGATCTCATCCAGCACGGCCAGCTTTTCCAGCAGCCGTGTCTGCCCAGCAAAGAACCGCAGCGCTTCCTTCACTGTCATCTGCAGCACTTCGTGGATATTCTTGCCCTTGTATTGAACCTCGAGAATCTTTGCCTGATAACGCGTCCCGTTGCAGTCTTCGCACGGCAGTTCCACATCCGCCAGGAACTGCATCTCCACCGTCACCGTGCCATCGCCTTCACACGTATTGCAACGCCCGCCCGGCACGTTAAACGAGAAATGCCCCGGCGTCAGCGACAGTTTCTTCGCATCCGGTTGCGCCGCAAACAACTCGCGCACCAGGTCAAATCCCTTGATATACGTAATCGGATTCGACCGCGGCGTGCGCCCAATCGGCGTCTGATCCACCAGCACAACATCGTTCAATCTTTCAACGCCGGTCAACGAGCGAAAAACCGCGGAGGGATCGCCGCCATCCGTCTGCCCAAGCGCGCGCGCCACCGCGCGATACAGCACCTGGTGCACCAGCGTCGATTTTCCGGATCCTGAAACACCCGTGATCGCCACCAGCATGCCCAGCGGAATCTCCACATTCAGCCCATGCAGATTGTTCGCCACCGCGCCCTTCAGCACCAGCTTCTCGCGCCCCGGCGCACGCCGACGCGTCGGCACCGGAATCGCAATCTTCCCAGAGAGGTATTTCCCCGTCAGCGAATTAGGATTCGCCTCAATTTCCGCGAGCACTCCCTCGGCCAGCAGCTTGCCTCCAAACTCGCCCGCCCCCGGCCCAAGGTCCAGCAAATGATCCGCCGAGCGCAACACATCCGCATCGTGCTCCACCACCACAATGGTGTTGCCCAGATCGCGCAGCTTCTTCAGAATGCGAATCAGCCGTTCCGTGTCCCGCGAGTGCAATCCAATCGAAGGCTCATCCAGCACGTACAGCGTCCCCACCAGCTGCGATCCCAGCGAAGTCGCCAGTTGAATTCGCTGCGCCTCTCCGCCCGACAACGTCGAAGCCAGCCGGTCCAGCGTTAGATACTCAAGCCCCACCGCGTCGAGAAAACCCAACCGCTGCTGCACCTCTTCCAGAATCGATCCGGCAATCTCCTCCTGCATCGGCGTCAGCTTCAGCCCCGCAAAGAAATCTTTTGCCTTCGCAATCGTCAGAGCCGCACTCTGGCAAATATTGAGGCCGTTTATCCGCACCGCCCTCGCTTCGGCCCGCAGCCTCTGCCCTCTACACTCGGGACACTCCGCATACCCGCGATACTTGCTCAACATCACGCGCACATGCAGCTTGTACTTCTTCTTCTCCATCTGCGCAAAGAATCCATGCACGCCCTCGAACGTGCCTTTGCCGCGCAGCACAATCTCGCGCGCCGCCTCGCTCATCTCGCGCCACGGCGCGTCCATTGGAATCCCCAGCGCAGCAGCCTGCTTCTTCATCTCCGTAAACCACGAACGATACTTCGGCCGGTTCCACGGATCGATTGCGCCATCATTGAGGCTCAGCCCCTTGTCCGGAATCACAAGGTTCAAATCGTAATCAACCGTGTTCCCAAATCCCTGGCAGCGCGGACAAGCGCCGAACGGATTGTTAAAACTGAACAGCCGTGGCTCCGGCTCCTTCCCCGGCCGATGACAACTCGTACACTCGTATTCCCCTGAAAACCTGAACTGCTTCTGCTCCACAACATCTTCACGTGGGACAGTTTCGAAAATCACCTCGCCCGCCTGCCGATACGCAATCTCCGCCGCATCCACAATCCGCGCGCGATTCTCGGTGCTGACTACGATCCGGTCCAGCAGCACAAACACCGGAGCCGAAAAGTCCACATCGATCAGCGACTCCGGCGTAGAAAATTCGTAAATCTGCCCGTTCTGATTGAGCCTATTGAATCCCGATCCGCGCAACTCCATGAGCCGCGCCTTCAATCCCTCGCTCATCGGCTCCAGCACAGCGGCACTCGCCGTAGCTTTTCCGCCGGCTTTCGCCTTCGCGCTACGCTTTGTCGGCTTCGCAGCCTCTGCGGCAGGCGCCTCATGCTTCACCGGAAACAACGCATTGAGCCGAGTTCCCTCGCCCAGCGCCAACACGGTCTCCGCAACCTCATCGATCGAGTTGCGTTTCACCAGTCCGTCGCAGTAGATGCAATGCACTTCTCCGCAGCGCGCATACAGCAGCCGCAGATAGTCGTAGATCTCCGTCGCCGTCGCTACCGTCGACCGGGGATTTCTCGTAGTGTTCTTCTGCTTGATCGCAATCGCCGGCGCCAGTCCGTCGATCTCGTCCACGTCCGGCTTTTCGATGCGCTCCAGAAACTGGCGCGCGTACGCCGACAACGACTCGACATAGCGCCGCTGCCCCTCGGCATAGATCGTGTCAAAGGCAAGCGAGCTCTTGCCCGATCCCGACACGCCGCTGACCACCGTCAGCTTCCCGTGAGGGATTTCGCAGGAGATATTCTTCAGATTGTGGGTCCGCGCGCCGCGGATGACGATCGCGTCGTTCGATGAAGTCAATGGGAAGACACCGGGATGAAGGATTATTCCGGCCGCGCCACTGAGGCCTCAGAGAGGCTCAGGGCGCAACCAGCCATTCTTCATTATAAAGGCCCACACAACCTCGCTCTTCGCCCCAACCCTGAGCGCGGAACAAGTCATTTTGGTGTCCCGGTAAGGAACTGCCTGAAAAAGAAGGAAGTAGTCGCGCCCTGTTTGAAACTCCGGAAAGCCCCAACAATCATTCAGTCCGGAACCGGGCGCGCATACACAAGAGAAACGCCGCGCCTATGGCGCAGCCAGAGTCCTAGGCAGCTAAAGCCGATCCTGCGTGGGCCGAGGCCACAGCAAGTACCGGCAAAGAGGAATACCGCGTTGCAATCGCATTGTCGTCCCGGTTCAGTACTGCCGAAAGGTTCATAAGAACCTCCGAAGCACAGGCCGGGCATTGATTTGCATTGTTGCCAATCGAATTGCAATCCTGGCAGAGATAAGCGCTACTCAACGGGAAGTGTTGAAGCATCAGGTACGATGCAACATCGCTAGGTCGTTTTGAAGCGGTGGGAAGCATATTGTCACCTGGTGTTCTGCGAATTTGCGGGGCCTTGCTGCGCCCTGCATGTACTGTTAGAAGGATGCCCTAGAATCGCCCTCCGATGCTTCGCCCGTTGGTGGTCGCAGAATCACGAAAGTGGAATTTCAGGGGTTACTGCCCTATTCGCAAGAGTTACTTAGGGTCATGAGACTTTTGTGTCGAACCATGCCCCGAAGGTGCTAGCAATCGCTGCAAGCCAAACCACAGACCGAGTTTACATATCAATTTATTGTCAGGTGATTTGTGATCTCGCCCTGGCCGGCGAACTGGCGGGTAACCTGTCTACCCGCCGCATCGCGCTGGGACGGTCATCTACTTGGTAAACGGCTTTTGTTGGTTATCGAACTCATGCTCCCGTTCCGCGCCTTTGTGGGCTAGTTTGTCCGCTTCCCGGTCCGCTCTTTCCTTCTCGGTCGGCACTGGATTGATTCGTTTGTCCATTGGGGTTGGGTCTGGACGGTCGGGCATGTTCGTATTCGTTTCATTTGCCATGGTTTCACGCTCCAGGCAGTTTCGATGCGCCACCCGCTCCGCGCGGATGCACGCCATGAATGACAGCAAGCGCATTCACACGAGCCGGTTCGTCGCCGCCACCCGCCCGTACCACAGCCCCGAATCCTTCACCGTGCGCTTCTGATCCCGGTAATCCACGTAAATAAATCCGTAGCGCTCGGTGTGGCCGTTCCCCCATTCAAAGTTATCAATCAGGCTCCAGGCATGAAATGAACGCACGCGGGCTCCATCGGCAATCGCTCGCGCCAGCTCGGCCAGCTCCTGACGAAACCACTCGATGCGGCGCGTGTCTGGCACACGGCCGTTCTCTTTCGCGTACGGAGCATCGAGATAGCCGCATCCGCTCTCGGTGATCTCAATAATGGGATGGTCGTACTCGCGCGAAATCTGCGTTACCAGGTCGTACATGCCGCGCGGCCAAACCTCGAGTCCAGACTCGGTGAGCGGCCCTTCCGTTGGCATCTCCGCGCGGAAGCGTGTGTACGGGTCGCGTCCGGTTGCCGGATCTGCCTCAATCTCGGTTCCGCTGAAACCACCGCCGCTAAATCCCTGCACATGGCTCGCGTCCGAAACGATCCGCCGGGTGTAGTAGTGAAAACCAACCCAGTCCAGCGGCGCGTGCATAATCTTCTCGTCGCCGGGCTTCACCCCCATCCGCTCAAAAGGAGGCTCTCCCACAAACGCCTTGGGATAACTGCCCTTCATCGCCGCTTCGAGGAAGAACACATTGTTCATCGCGTGATAGCGAGCCGCTGCGGCGCGATCAGCTTCAGAGTCGGTCTTGGGATACGCCGGGCACATGCCATAGGCACTCCCCACCGTCGCCTTCGAAGATGCCGCCTTGATGGATCGAAGCGCCTCCGCCTGCGCAAGCGCAAGTGTGTGCGCCGATTTCAGAAAGTCGTCGAAGTTCGCGCGGCACGGTGCAAGCGCGCCTACGCCGTATCCCATATAGGCGACCGACCATGGCATATTGAACGGTGCCCAGATCGTAATGCGATCTCCAAAATGCTTCGCGAGAATGCCTGCGTACTCGGCGTAATATCCCGCCAGATCGCGGTTGGGCCAGCCACCCTTATCTTCCAGCGCCTGCGGCAAGTCCCAGTGATAGATCGTGCAAAACGGACGCAGCCCTTGCTCCAGCATCGTGTCAAGGAACTTGCTGTAGTGGTCGATGCCTTTCATGTTCGGCGCGCCCATACCGGACGGCTGAATGCGCGGCCACGAAATCGAGAAACGATAGCTCTTCTGGTTGAGGCGTTTCGCCAACGCCATGTCCTGCGGATAAAGATGGTACTGATCGCATGCGACGTCAGCTGTCGTTCCGCCCTTCACCTTGCCCGGCGTGTGCGTAAATCGATCCCAGATCGACTCGCCCTTTCCATCCTCGTTCCATGCGCCCTCAACCTGGAAAGCGGCAGTAGCCGTGCCCCACAGAAAATCATCTGGAAAGCGCGCTCCCGCAATCTCCGCCTCCGTCACCGCTCCCGGAACCCGCGTTCCTGCCTGGCTCGCCGGAACAATCGCCTCCGCACCTGCAGGCGAAATTCTGTTTCCAGCCAACACAACCCCACCCGTAGCGGCTAAAGAACTGCCCAGGAATTGACGGCGATTCATAAGAAATCCCCTCCAGGCCGCCCAAGTTATCATCCGCCGACATCCCTGGTCAAACGTTTGACTAAAGATACACAACTAGAATCAACACCCTTTCAATCAGGGCCGCTCGCAAACCAGCGCCGCCCCAAAAGAGGATGTCATTCCGAGCGAAGCCGAGGAACCTGCAGTTGCCTTTCAAATCCTTCGCATCGAAAAATCCCGACGTCGGAGAAGGCGGTTAATCACCAGCAACAAAGCTGCTAGTCAGCCTGAACATGCAATCGCAAAGCCCTAAGCAGATGAAGAACGCGAAGCACTCAGCACCTCACCGCCATCCGTCATCGTCATCACCGTTGCGTGAGCCTGCCGCTCAAATCGAATTCGGATCGAGGGAGCGCCCGCGGGATAAAACGTCATCCCTCCCAGGTGGAACAGCGGCCTTGCCATCGTGCCGGTCCTCTTCCAGTTGAGTTGCGGAGAGTAGGTATACATCGGAATGTTTGCGTAAGCATGCATATCGTCTGTGACCTCGACGATATGCGAGGGGTCGCGCCCAATTTGGTAAGAGCCGCAGATATCTTTCCGCTCGTTATCCGCAAGAGGCAACGGGCTCTCCATATCGGCATCGCCAAGCGAATGCAGATAGTCATAAACGTCCTTTGCACCGCCACCACCCATCCGCGCATGCGCTAAAAGGCTGATGCTGTGAGGGCCAGCGGTTCGCTCGATCCCGGCATGGCGCTCCACAATCTGCTTGACCAGGGGCAGATCCCCAAAAAGCACGGCCGAAAAAAGCGACGGTGTCGCTCCGTTCGAAAGAAGATACGTGGCAATGTCTTTCCTGCCCATATGGCAGGCTGCGCCTAGGGGCGTCTCCCAATCGCCGAACCCCCAGTCGATTGCCGCTTTCACCAGCTGCGGGTGCGGCTCCACAACTTCCTTAACCTTGTCGAGACTGAAGTGTGCAACCGTCACGATCTTCTCGATCAGATCCGGCGCATAAGCCGGATACCGATCCCACAAGGTTTCAGGATTTCCCGTTTGCTGCGGCTCTGATCCTTGCTGCATAGAATTTGTCCCTGCGAACGCTTTTCCAGAAAGTGCAGCCGATGCGAAGTGCACAAAACGACGTCGTGTAAACATTGCGCGCAGCCTCTGATTGGATTTGACCCGGAGCCAACGATCGGCGAATCCCGATTCAGAATCAACCCAGTTGAGTGCTGTTGCGCATCAGATTCAGGAAAGGCGATTAGAAATGCCGAATCAATGCCCTGCGGAAGGAAATGAGGCGGCTCGTTCCGGATGTTCCGCCATCTTCGCAGCAAATCGCGCGGCTATTTGCGCGGCCGCGTCCGATTCAATCGTCATCGGATCGTCGACATCCCGCTCCATGCGCGCCACTTCAATATGAGTGAGATCGGAAAGGCGTATCAAGTGAGCAAGAATCAGGACCTTGTTCCCATCCACCCGAACCTGGCCAAGCACCGCGTACTTGCAATGAAGCGTCGAGGCAATCGCCGCGAGGTCTCGCTGCGCGCGCGGCTCCCGCAGAATGCTCGCATTTCCGATGACGCGATAATGGCCGCCGCTGCGTGACGCCAGTTGGACCACCACATCATCGGTAAGGTTGTCAGCCAGTTTCTGCCCCGCTGGCGCGCTCGTCTCGGCATCGAAACGCAGCACCGCAAGATTCGGAGCACCCCCAATATTCGCTCCGGAAAGATACATGACCGCCGCGATAACAAGAATGATGAGCGCAACCGCGCCGCCCGCAAATGAAAACCAGCGCGCCCGCGCAAACTTTGCAGGATTCTCTCTGGCCAACGACGCAGCCGGCGTCAAAGCATTCTGCACCGGAGCGATGAACTGATATCCCTGCTTGGGAAGCGTGCGAATATACACAGGCCGCGCCGCGCTATCCCGCAATGCCGATCTCACCTGGCCTATACAGAAATTCAGCCCCTTCTCAAAATCGACATACGTGTCTTCGCCCCAGACAGCCTGCTTCAACTCCTCCCGGGAAACAACCCGACCGTTTCGAACCAGCAGGACCGACAGAAGCTGCGCCGGCTGCGCCTGCAGCTTAACGACGCGTCCCTTGTGTGTCAGAACTCGCGTGCCACAGTCAAACTCGAATTCACCGAAAACAAATCGCTCCACGCTCATCCATCTGCCCTGACGCGAAAATGATTTTTCGCACTCACTTCAGCAGTCTAGTGCTCCCATCCGCCCGAGTCCCTCTTTTCGTTGCGAACCGCTTCGTGCGCTTACTGAGCCGCGCCTAGGCAGCACTCTGGATCTCCGCGCAGTACACAAGCTGTGCAGTCGGCCGCTCTCCACCAACCCCAAAACCGTTGTCATCTTGAGCGCAGCGAAGCGGAGTCGAAAGATCTGCGGTTGCCCTTCGTCAGAACTCCGTCTGCCCAAGTCGATGAATCGATAGGTATGCAAGCGCTTGTCATCTTGCAGCGAGCCGAAGTCAAGCCATCTGCCCTGAGAATTCCGCGATCATGCGGGACCTGAACCACCAAGTTCCCGGAGGGAACGCAGGAAAATAGCCCAGGGTTGCTGGGCGTTGATGCCAATTCTGCGCTACTGCAGCGGCTAAAGAAACGATACAGCCATCCTAAGACGACGAACCCTAGTTACTCGCCTGAGGGCCGTGGGGACCTTGCGCTTGGCGCTCGACCAGAGTTGGTCAACTGGCTATGGGCGCAAATCCATGGCAGGATTCCAGAGTCGCGTCGGGGGGTCGTCTTCGAGACCGCAACGCTTGTCCATCCCGACTCCGAAATCGTCTTTGCATTTGCAGAGGGAGATTTCTATGCATTAAGGCTGCCTCCTCATTCACGCCAGATCGCGGAATCCCTCGGCGCAGAGGGGATAGGTTCTCTCGGCGACGACTGGGTGATTGGTATGGGACAAAGCGACGCAGAAAAATGGTGGCAAAGCGCGTTCGAGCACTCGGCATCCTGATTTCCGTTCGAGAAAACAGTTGTGATCGTATTGTGCGTGGGTCCGACCCTAATCGCGTGTCAACCCCCGCCCTTGCAAAATTCTTGCCAAATATCTCATTCCCTTACACATATTGTTTCCACAATTTTGCAGGTTATTTCTACAAACTCTCTACACTTGTCTCAGTAGACAAAAGCGACAAGAACGCAGGCGGCCCGGTAAGAGTCACAGCGAGCTGCTCCGTTTTTGGGGTGACGTGCCACGATGTGCGAAAATCCTGCCCCTGAAATGGTGCAAACCATCGAAGTCCATCGCCAAGTCTTTATTCTTGAATACTTTGCGGTCTAACTTATTTGTTTTCAGATTGTTACGGCAGCCAATACAACTCTAACCCGTCTGTTATCATGGCTTTACCTGAAAAACGGCATAAAAGGAACTCACAACACGAAGACTGCTACGACGGTCTCCAATCCGACCTTTGCCGTCGCATCCATCCGGCCGTCGTGCTGGCGCCCCGCATCCGTCTAATCTTCGTCTATCCCGATAAACTAAGGATTGAGGTTCATGTGCGTCGATTGATTCTCCTTTGCGCTCTCTTTGGCTCCCCCTTTGCCTTCATTTCATCCCGTGCGCAGGAGCCTCCGCAGTCCGCGCCCGATGCCGGGCAGACCCAGCAAGTCTCGCCCGAACTCGCCGACGCGGAAGCCTCCATCGCAAAGTCCGACTGGAAGACCGCCGCCACCAAACTCGACGCCCACCTCGCCTCCCACGCGACCGACGCGCGCGCCCTCTTCGACGCCGGATACGTCGCCGACCACCAGGATCATCTCGACGAAGCCGCAGGCTTCTACCGCCGTGCCATCGCCGCCAATCCCAATTCCTTCGAAGCCCATCTCGCGCTCGGCCTCCTCCTCGCTCGCCAAGGCAAACGCGACGAAGCCCACACCGAACTGCTAGCCGCGACGACCCTCGATCCCGGTGAAGCCGGTCCGGCGCTGAAAGCCCGCGCGTGGCGCGCCCTCGCTCGTCTCGACAGTCCCCGCCCCGACGGCGAAGGAAATCCTGAACTGGCCTCCAGCGAATTGCTCGAAGCTCTCAAGCTCGCTCCAGAAACAGCCAGCGACACGCTTCTAGCCGCCGAGCTAGCCGAAGCCTCAGGCCAGCATGACGCAGCCGAGTCCGCCTACCGCCGCGTTCTCTCCGCTGATCCAAAATCCGTCGCTGCCAACTCCGGCCTTGCCCACGTTCTCATCGAAAGCAAGCACTATCCCGACGCCGAAAAATTCGTCCGCACCGCGCTGGAGCAGTCCCCCGACGATCCCGCTCTGAACGCCCAACTCGCCACGGTCCTGGCCGCACAGAACGACGCCGACGCTCTGCCGCTGCTCCAGAAACTCCATGCTGCTCATCCTCTCGACCCGGCAATCACCCGCATGCTTGCTGATGTTCTCGCCCAGGCTGGTGAGTTCGAGGCTTCCAACAAGCTCTACTTCGCTCTCCTGGCCAAGTCGCCCGATGATGTCGAACTGCTCGTCGCCCGCGGGCAGAATCTGATTCGTCAACAGCACTTCAATGAAGCGTTAGCTTCCTTCGACAAAGCCACCAAACTCGATTCCGCCGACGCCGATGCATGGAGTGGAATTGCCTTCGCCGCCTCCAAACTTCATCAGCCTGCGCTCGCAGTCCACGCACTCACCATGCGCTCAAGATTTCTCCCGGATGTGCCAGCAACCTACTTTCTATGGGCCACATCCTATGACTCATTGAACGACCGGAACGCGGCGATCACTTACTATCACCACTTTTTAGATTCCTCCGGCGGCAAGTTCCCAGATCAGGAATGGCAGGCGCGCCAGCGACTCGTGGCACTCGAGAAAAAATAGACGCGCTGCATTCAAAAGACAAGACTGTGACATTTATTTGATCGCTTCGAATTAAAGTTACCCTTGTGACGGTCTTTTCACTTGCGTGTTCGCTAAAAATGCTCCTATAGTCGCTTATCTGTAAGGCGTTTGGCTGTCTTGGGAAAAGCTGGCACCGGTTTTGAAGTAGTAAGGACAAAGCTTCCGAGCTGTATTTTCTGCAAAATACTGACAAGTGTGCACAACGGCACAGCACGGGACCTTTGGTTTTTGCTTTAATTCCGCTTCAGCGGAGGTTCCTCATGCGGTACCAGACCTGGACGACCACCATTCTCGCTATCGCAGCGCTTTCCATACCCGCGTTCGCCTCTTCCGCCGACGATAAAATCATCGACCAGGAAAGCATTGCCGCCCTCGAAGCCCGGATTCCCCAGGCACAACCCCGCGAGCAGTGCTTCCTCTACGCCGAACTCATTCACCAGATGACGGAATTCAGCGTCAAGCAATATGCCGCCGGCGATGTCGACAAGGCGAGTTCTCTCCTCAAACAGATCCAGACGCTGACCCACAAAATGCACCTCAGCGTTGGCGAAAACGACAAGCGCCTCAAGAACGCCCAGATCCTGCTCCGGCACACAGCATTCCGCCTCAATGAGATGCTTCACAACAGCAGCTTTGAAGATCGCCCCCTAGTCGCAGCCACCCTTGCCCAGGTGAACAAGGCGCAGGACGAGACGATGCTCGAAGTCTTCCGCAAATAGTCTGCCTCGCCTCACTTTGCTTTCCATCGATCTCATATCGGTGTGTGCGTCTTCATCGTCGCGCTTCTCGCCTGTTGCTCACTTGTGATTCAATGAGATGCAGGTGCACTCGCCTATGCGTCCCCGCTTCTTTCCCTTTGTCTCGCTAACCCTTCTCTGCGTAGGCATGTTCCCTCCTTCATTGGCCCTTGCACAACGACAAAAACGCGACGTCCTCACCGAAGCCCAGGTTGAAAAAATCCGCGAAGCCGGGATCGAACCTAACGAGCGCATCAAGCTCTACACCGAATACCTGAATGATCACGTCAACGCCGTCAAAGGCCTCACCAATCGCGCCAAGTCCGAAGCACGCGCTAAGCGCCTCGACAATGAATTGCAGGATGTCGCAGACCTGATGGATGAGGTCGGCTCCAACCTGGATGAGTACTCCGACCGGCACGCCGATATCCGTGGAGCGCTCAAGACCCTTGCCGACGAATCGCAACACTGGCTCACAACACTCAAAGCGCTTGCAGGCGAGGAACCCTTCGATCTATCCCGCAAAGAAGCCATCGAAGCCGGCGAAGATTTGACCGACCAGGCCCAGCGCCTCCTCCGCGAACAAACCGACTACTTTGCTTTACACAAAGATGAAAAAGGCCAGGAACGCGCCGAACCCAAACCACAGCAGCAGTAACGTACTTCACAGCACACTGTTCACTGTTCACTGCCCACCGTGCACTGTCCACTCTTTCCCGCCCCAATATGCTAATTTCAAACGTGGTGGCTGCTGACCTTATCCCTGTCTTTCAGGAGGAATATCGTGCCCTGCGTCCTAGAGCGCCGATGCCTCCCTTCGCGGTTCGCTTCCGCCGCTTCACTTCGCTAAACACCACCATCCGTCTGCGCGAAGGCAAAGTCTTCGTCAGCCTCTCTGACCTTTTGGAAGGCGCACCTGAAAGCGTCATCCGTTCCATTGCTCACATTCTGCTTTCCAAACTCTACTTCCCGAAGAAGCCGATCAACCCCGCGCATAATGCGCGCTTCAAGCGCTTCACCACCAGCGCCGCCGTCACGCGCCAGACCGAACTCATTCGTCACGCCCGCGGCAGCAAGCGCTACTCCGGTCCGCAGGGCCACTTCTACAATCTTGATGAAGTCTTCGACTCCCTCAATCTCCGCTTCTTTGGCGGACTTCTTGGCCGCCCTGAGCTCACCTGGAGCGAAGGCATGGCCAAGCGCTCTCTCGGCCACTACGACGCCGCGCACAACACCATCGTCGTGAGCCGCGTATTCGATCGCCCATCAAGCCCGCGCTACGCGATCGAATACCTGCTCTACCACGAAATGCTTCACCTCAAGCATCCCGTACGGATGCGCGGACTCCGCCGCTGTGTCCACTCCCGCGAATTCAAGGCCGACGAAGCCCTCTTCCCAGATCTGCCCCAGGCCCTCGCCTTCATCAAGCGCCTCTAGCCCTCTGCATTAAAAGCAAGCGTGCGCTCCATCTAGAATCCCGTGGCATCCTTGTATCGAACGCGCTTTGGGGCCCACGCAGTGGGTAGGCGAAGCAAAGGATCTTCTTCTGCATTTCGTGTGATTAGCCGAAGACCTCCGACGGAGGCGCCGGCCTGACCCGCTAGGATCAGACCGGCAAATTCGCATGCGCGATGTTCAACGAGCGCTTTATTGCTTTTCAGCCACAAAGACCGCCGTCGTCAATGCCGGCACGGTTGCCATCCCCTGTTTCGAATTAAACGACGATCGCCGCGCAATCGGGTCAGCCGCGCTCCGTTGGAACGGATGCAACGCCAACGACAATCCCTGCAAACTGGCATCGTTGAAATTCACCTGTCCATTGGTTCCATTGAATACCACGAGAATATGTTTGTATGGTCCGTAGTTGCCGCCATTCGCATCCAGCTTCATCACGATCAATCCGGGAACCTGGTTCGGCCCGGTATTCAGGAATTTGAGATTCTGCTGGATCTCACCCAGAGTCGCCATCCTGAAGAGTTCCGAACTGTAGCGAATCTTCAGGAACTCCTGAAACGCCGCCGTCGTCAACGCAATATTGGCTGGTTGTGGCGTGTACGCCGGATTGCTTAGCAGCGGAGTCATGATCGGCCACTGCGATTGGTTCTGGCTCGCAATCGGCAGCCCGATTCCCCAGTTCGCAGTCTGTCCGCTCCAGTCGATCTTGTTGAACCAGTCGCCGGAGTTGTAGCTGTTCTGATCCATATCCTTCGACCGCAGCAGATCGTCGCCGCCTTGATAGAACGGAATCCCTTCCCCAAGCGTCACTAGGCTCATGCCCAACACCTGCCGGCGCGCGCGCATTGCGATCGTGTCGCTGTAACTCGACTTCAACTGGATCTGGTCGAACAGATCCTGGTTATCGTGCACCGAAGCATAGTTGATGGCCTCGATCGGGCTCTTCGTGTATCCCGTCGGCTGGCCGTTGTAATTCACTTCCGCACCCGTAACCGTTGCGCCGGCGCTGTCTGTGAATGTGTAGTCGCGCAGGTTGCCCGTCAGCCCGACCAGGATCCAATCCGAATACTGCAGCAGTTGGCTCTGTTGCGCGCTTGTCGCCATTGTCGATGACGTGTAAGCGCTCGGATCCGTGAACAGCCCCGTCGCAAACCCCTGCACGCGCTCATCCGTAAAGGGACTGCCACCGTGAATGCCGTCGCGAATGCGGTCGTTGAAGCTTCCAATTCCGAATCCGTACAGATTCACCTGCGAGGCATTTTGACCAATCTGGTTGTTGGCTGTATCTCCGAAGTTGAATCCCTCTCCATAGAGGTAGATCTTCGATCCATCCACACCGCTGTTTTCAGGGGTCAGCGCTTCCAGCGCAGACTGGATGTTCGTCATGTTGTACGTGAACATGAAGCTCATGATGTCGAACCGGAAGCCATCGATCTTGTATTCCTTCGCATTCAACACCAGCGTATCGATGACGAGTTTCTCCATCATCCGATGCTCAGGCGCGGTATCCGGGCAGCATGAACCGTTCTCCAGGCTGCCATTCGCATCCAGCCGGTGATAGTACCCCGGAACCACCTCATCCAAATTCGAATTCGGTCCCTCTCCACTGGCGTTTGTGTGGTTGAACACCACGTCCTGGACCACCCTCAGCCCCGCCGTATGCAAGCCCTCCACCATCGTCCGGTATTCTCGAACGCGGTTGTCCGGCTTGATTGCATAAGCACCCTCCGGCGCAAGATAGTGCACCGGATCATAGCCCCAGTTGTAGGGAGGATTCGTCAGCGTCGCCTGTACTGCCGCCTGCTGTTGCGTGCCAGCCGCCGGATACTGCGACAGGTTCCCAGGCATCAGCCACGTGCTCTTGTCCTCGTTCACGCTTGCAAAATGGAACGACGGAAGAATGTGCACTGCCTTCAATCCATCCTGCGCCAATGTGCGAAGGTGGGTCATGCCAAGTGTGTTCTGATCGGCAAACGCCTCGTACGTCCCGCGATGATTTGCGGGAACGGTGGGATCATTCACGCTGAAGTCGCGAACATGCAGCTCGTAGAGACTCAAGTCGCCCAACCTCGCAAGCGCTGGAGCAACACTGGTATCCCAACCCGATGGTTTAGTCGTTTCCGACTCCAGATCCGTAATCCTGCTCTTGGTTCCGTTCACAGCAAGATCGATGGAATACGGATCGCTTGTGACATTGGTGTCGATGGCGCTGTCCGCAGGAACCCATACCTTGACCGAGTAAAGGTAATACTTGTTCGCCCAGTCTTTCGTCCCGCACGCAACCCACACACCGTCGTGATTCTCCATTGGCAGCCTCGTCGCAGGCGATGTGTCTGTCGATGCGTTGAACAACTGTAACGTCACACCCTGCGAAGTCGGCGCCCACACCTTCAGCTTCACGCCGCAGTTCTCATCCTGCGGAAAATCCGACCAGGTCGGATCGTTCGGATAATGAAACACCACGCCAAGTCTGCCGGGATAATAGTAAAGATCGTCCAGCACTCCACCAATCTGCAGCCCGGTCGCGTACTTCAGCGTTCCCGTGGAGTCGACCGCTGAAAACGCAAGCTGCCCTGTCAGCGCGGTCTCGAGTGTGGCCACCTGCACCGTCGACGGAATCTCCAGTACCGTGTAGCCAGCCAACTGCGGATAGCGCATCAGTTCATCCGCAGTAAGCGTTCCCCCTACCGTCAACGGAATCGTCGTGCCCCCGGTGATCCCCGTCGTCGTCACCGAGAGTCCTCCCGACGTGCTGAACGAAAGACCATACGTACCGCCCGATTGCACGAACTGCGACTGTATCGCGATGTGCTGGCGATCCAGCCAGTACCCCTGTGACACATTCAGCAGGCTGTCGAGAATCTGCGTCGGTGTCGGTGTTGTGGTGAAGACCTCCGCATTGCCCGAAATTGCCCACGCCTCGAGATTCGCGCCGACATTGAGATGCATATCCGGACCCGGATCCTTCACACCCGTCGAAGTGTTGTGGATGATGAATCCCAGATCCTTCGCATTCGCAATCAGGCTTATGTCGAAGTAAGCGCCATACGAGTCAAAACTCGTCAGACTGGTCAAGCCGTCGTTGAAGTCGCCGGTGTACTCCGCCGTGTCGTTAAATGCGTAGACCGTCCAGTTCTGGTAATTCCCATCCGGCCGGAAATAATGGATGCGCGCGTAGCCCGGAAGCAGCGCATTCGGGGTCGCCACCTTCGGCATGCTCTTGTAGAGTTTTCCGATTCCCGAGATTCCCCAATACTCAAATCCCTCCGTCGTCGGATCCACAAACTCATTCGGACCAGGATCCTTCGAGCCCGTCGAAGTGTTGTGAATAATCAACCCCACGTTCTGCGCCCCAGAAATCACACCAACATCGAAATACGCCCCAAACGTGTCGTAATTCGTCGGCCCAATCAGCCCGTTGTTGAAATCTCCTCCAAATTCCGTCGTGTCAAAGAATGCATACACCGTCCAGTTCGAATAATTCCCGTCGTTGCGGTGATAATGCACACGCACATATCCCGGCAATATCGCCGTCGGATTGTTCAAATTGATCGGCGAGTTGTAGAGCTTCCCTATCCCCGAATACGCCCAGTACTCGATCCCCTGTGTCGCAGGATCCACAAACTCATTCGGACCAGGATCCTTCGAGCCCGACGAAGTGTTGTGGATGATCAACCCAACCTCCTGCGCGCCCGAGGTAATCCCCACGTCGAAGTACGCACCGTAACTGTCGGTCCCTGTCACCTGTACTGGACCGCCACCATAGTTGCCCTGGTCCTCAGTGGTGTTGTCGAAGGCGTACACCGTCCATCCCGTATAAATCCCATCGGGCCGGTGATAGTGGATCCGAATGTCGCCTGCGGGAATCGCCGGATCCTGTGCGGCTGCTCGCACGCCCTGGAAAATGCCAAGGCACAGCAAGCTGATTTGAAAGAGGCAGGAAACACGAAAACTGATGAGTCGGGGGATTCTCATGCGGTGGGCTCCAGTAAAGCGATGTAACAAGTGAGGTGTGGCGTTGAGCGTCTTCGATCATGCGCTCTAACAGCCGGGCGGAACAGCGCCGATCATCCTAGGCACCGCGATGGTCGATGTCAAGACGTTCGAAAATCACCTGACAAATGAATATACGAAGAATTTCGTTGACAATTACGAAGCTCTTCGTATAACGTCTCTTCATCATGGAACACGGCACCCTCATCCCCCGTCCCACCGAAGCTGAACTTGAACTCCTCCAGATCCTTTGGGAGAAGCAGCCGGCCACGGTGCGCGAGATTCACGATGCTCTCAATGAAGACCGGCCGTCCGGCTACACGACCGTCCTCAAGATGCTTCAGATCATGACGACCAAGGGACTCGTCGTTCGCGACGAAGCCAATCGCGCCCATGTCTACCGCGCCGCTCTTAGCCAGGATCTGATGCAGAGCAAGATTCTGAAGGACCTCAGTAAGCGTCTCTTCGCCGGTTCCGCCGCACAACTCGCTCTTCATGCGCTTTCGATGGAACCTGCCAGCGACAACGAGCTCGCCGAAATACGCGCCCTCCTCGAACACAAGCGCGACGCTGATTCCACCGATCACTCCCAGTCCAAAAACTTCCGACCCATCCCTTCAAAAAAGGACCGGCTATGACACAACTTCCCCAAGCCATCGCCTGGACTCTCATCCACTTTTGCTGGCAAGCTGCCGCCATCGCCGCCGCATACCGATTGACGAGCTTGGCCATCGCCCGCCGCTCCAGCCAGGCGCGCTACCTGGTGGCACTCTCTGCGCTCCTTCTTATGCTTGTCGCAGCCGTCGTCACATTCGCATGGGAATTGCGTACTGACTCGACCACTACTTCAATCGCCGCCACCGCAGACAGTCTTCGCGCTTCCATTGCAGCAGATTTTCCGCGCTCC
Source organism: uncultured Acidobacteriaceae bacterium (assembly GCA_963838295.1). GTDB lineage: Bacteria > Acidobacteriota > Terriglobia > Terriglobales > Acidobacteriaceae > Telmatobacter. Next base: position 338,482 of record CAWIQS010000010.1, on the reverse strand, counting down.
ACCGCGCCTGGAATCGCCGCAATTCAGCAAGCACAAGCTCCGGCGCATGTGAGCCTCGCCACCCTCCTGCCCTGGATCGACGGCCTGTGGCTTATCGGCGTCTTTGCCCTCTCTGTTCGCAGCCTTGGCGGCTGGTGGTATCTCCGCCGTCTGCGCCTCGCGTCTACTATTGAGGCTCCGACCTCCGTTATCGCAGCATTCCAGCGCATCTCAACAATCCTCGGCCTCAGCCGCGCCGTCACGCTCCGTCTCTCCACTGCCATCGACAGTCCCATGACCATGGGCACCCTGCGCGCCATCGTTCTGCTCCCGCTCAGCGCCGTCACCTTGCTCGGACCCGAGGAACTCGAAGTCGTTCTCGCTCACGAACTGGCGCACGTGCGCCGTGCCGACTTCTTCTGGAACATTCTGCAAACCATCGCCGAAACTCTCTTCTTCTTTCATCCCGCGGTATGGTGGCTCAGCGCCCGCATCCGGCATGAGCGCGAACTCTGCTGCGACGATCTCGCCCTCAAAATCTGCCCCAATCCCATCGTCTATGCGCACGCTCTGGTTCACCTCGAAGAGCAGCGCTCGCGTCACTTGCGCTTTGCTATGGCGCTCGATGGCCATCAATCTCACGCAACTCTGCTCACGCGTATTGCACGCATCCTTGGTGAACCCATGACTCGTATTCCCAGCCGTCGCCTTCGTCCCTTCTCTCTAGCCGCAGCCTGCGCGGGACTGCTCGTCCTCGCCCTTCCCGTGCCTCACCTGCTGGCCAGCTTCAACCCCAAACCGCAATCAGCTCCCGCGCCGGCCATCGTTGCCGTTCCGGCAATCGCCGCTTCTGTTACCGCGCCCACAATTGCACCCGTCATCGCCACTGAAGTCGCCATCCACACCGCAAAGCCGTCTCCAGCCCAACAGGGCTCTTCGACGCCCGAGGCGACTCCCGCGCCTGATCCACAGTCCGACGACAAGGCCACCCCATCCGCGCGGCCTCACAGCGACTACATCGACCAGATGAAAGCTGCAGGCTACGACGTCGATCTCGACAAACTCCTCGCCATGAAGATTCAGGATGTAACCCCTGAGTACGCGCAGGCGATGTCCAAGGCCGGCTTTGGCAAACTCTCCGCCGACGATCTCGTGGCCTGCAAAATTCAAGGAGTGACGCCCGAAGCGATTGCCGAAATGAAGAAGCAGGGACTCGAGATCAACGATATTCACGATGCCATCTCCTTCCGCATCTTCCAGGTCACGCCCGAATTCGTCTCCGGCATGAAATCCGCTGGCTTCGACGGCCTCACCTCCAAGCAATTGCTCGCCATGCGCGTCCAGAACGTGACGCCCGAGTATGCCCGCACTCTCAAGCAGAAATTCCCCGGCATCACTGCGGAAGAACTAGTCCAGGCACGCATCTTCAACATCAACGACGAATTCATCGCGCAAGCGACCAGGCACGGTTTCAATAATCTGCCCTTCAAGAAGCTCGTCCAGTTACGCATCTCCGGCATACTTGATGACGAATCCGCGAAATAGCTAATCGACTCCGCCACCACGGCATCTCGAAGTTCCCGCGTTCGCGCGGTACAGGGGAATCTCGTCTCTAAGCGGAATTCCCAGGAGTTACATATGCTTCTTCAAAACCAATTCGCTTTTCTCGTTGCCCTCACCGCCTCAACACTCGCGTTGTCCGCGCAATCGCTTGCCCCCATCCATGCCAGGTGCGTCATCGGAATCAGCGAGAACGGCAGCGAATTCAGCCTCCACGAGAGTGATACCGACTGCCCGAGTGACAAACATTGCGGCATGAATTTCAGCAATGAATCGATGAGCCGCTTCACCGGCTTCACCCTTGCCGATCTCAACAACGAAGGCGCACACTTCACCGCCACGCTCGCTGCTGAGGCCGGCACATTCACCTGCATTGGCACGGTGCACGATCATGAACTCTCCGGCGACTCCCTTTTCACACCCGACTCCGCCTTCATCGACCGCATGGGCAAGCTGGGCTTCAACGGCTACGATTCGCAGAAACTCAAGGCCTACGCCTTCCTCGACGTCGACAGCGACTTCGCACGCTCGCTTCAGCAAGCAAAGATCCAGGGCATCACGATCGACAACCTCATTGCTCTTCGCATCTTCAAAGTCGATCCTGCCTATGCGCAGGCATTCGTTTCGATGGGATATGAGCAGCCCGATGCCGACAAGCTCATCGGCCTCAAGGTCCAGGGAGTCAACTCCGACGAAGTCAAACAGATTCGCGCTCTCGGCTACCAGCCCTCGCTCGACGAACTTATCCAGATCCGCATCTTCAAAATCACACCCGACTTCGTCCAGCGTATGCAGAACCGCGGCTTCAAGAACCTCACCATAGCGAAACTCGTGCAGATCCGCATCTTCAAGCTTGCCGAATAGGCCGGCCGCGTCAACGATCGTTTAAGGCGGGCCCGCAACTCCCCGTACAATTTCTTTGTTAACCGAAGGAGAGATTGTGCGTCGAATGAACATCGGTATCGTCACCCTTCTATTCCTCTCAGGATGGTTCATCATGCCGACTCTCGTTTCAGCCCAGGTTCCCCACTCCCAGACCACCGCGAAGGATGGCCCTTTCTCTATGCACGCTGAAGGAACTTTCGATGTGAAGAATGCGCCGCTGACTGCTGACGACGCACTCGCTGGCACGGCTATCGGACGCTACGGCCTCGACAAGCAGTTCCATGGGGACCTCGAAGCCAACAGCAAGGGCGAGATGCTCGGCGCCGGCAATCCCGCCACCGGCACCGCTGGTTACGTTGCCATCGAACAGGTCACCGGCACTCTCAATGGCCGAACCGGCTCGTTTGCCCTGCAGCACTTCGGTACCATGGAAGACAACAAGTTCGAACTCGTCGTCAAAGTCGTGCCCGGCTCAGGCACAGAAAACCTCATCGGCATTTCCGGAACCATGACCGTCAAAATCGTGAGTGGAAAGCACTCCTACCAATTCGACTATTCCCTTCCCACCCCAGCGAAATAATCCTCAGACAAATTCAGTACGATATCTTCATGCCCCAATTTTCGCCCGGTCAGACGCTCCTCATCGACGCCGATGACACCCTATGGGAAAACAACATCTACTTCGAACGTGCCATCGCAGCGTTCATCAGCTATCTCAATCATCACGAGTACTCCCCCGCTGAAGTCCGCCAGACCCTCAACGCCGTGGAACGCGAGACCATCCTCGCGCACGGCTACGGATTGCCCAGCTTTAAGCGCTCCCTCATCACTTGTTTCGAACGTCTCAGCCCCGCTCCGATGGATGACGAGAAACACCGGCGCATCGTCGGATTCGCAAATTCCATCGCCGAGCAGGAAATCGAACTTCTGCCCATGGTCGAAGAAACACTCCAGGATCTCGCGTTACGCCATCGCCTGATCCTGATGACCAAAGGCGATCATGCGGAGCAGGCGGACAAGGTGCGCCGCTCGGGACTTGCGTCGAATTTCTCCGCCATCGAGATCGTTGCGGAAAAAGACCCAGCCGCCTACCGAGCCGTCCTGGCGCGCAATCAGATCTCCCCCCACTCCGCCTGGATGATTGGCAACAGTCCCAAGAGCGATATAAACCCAGCCCTCGCCGCCGGCCTCCATGCGGTCTTTCTTTACCATAAAGATACATGGATTCTTGAACATGCGGCCCTTTCTGCGCCGCCCGGCGGACAGTACCTTTTTGAGGTAGATGGCTTCGCAAAACTGATTGACTTCTTTTAGGGATTGCGGCTTCGGGGTAAGATAGCGTATGCGCCAATCCCCTGATGTTCCGGCTGCAAGCCACAGCCCGGTCTATCCATCTCCGCCAAGGGTTCATTGGGCGCTTTTGCTGCTCGCGCTCGTTTCTGCTGAGGCGCTTGCATTCTGGTTCGTTCCCGATCCTTATCGCAACTTCGCCGTCTATGCTGTCGCGGTGGCGTGGCCCCTGTACCTTTGCATCTGGGTTCGCAAAATCGACCACCGGTCCAGTTCCCTCTACTGGGCGATCGCTTCCCTCGTTACTGGATTCGGTTTTCTCTTCTCCTGGCTCCTATGGATTGTCGTGATCTATGAACTCCGCGAAGAACTGCTCGAGCACTACAACCGCCGCGAACCGGTCAACATGCGTCTGAACTGGTTTCTCACTTTTCTGGGCTCCTTCGTCTATTTCCAGTTCGCTTTGAACAAAATCGCCAAGCAGAAGCATGCGCTGCAGGAGTCCTTCGCACCGGAGTCGCAAGACTCTGTAATCGCTTGACGCCTCCGCCGCGGCTCTGGTCTACTGCATTCAACGCAATGCACAACGTCAGCCACCTTGCGATCGCCTGTCGCGCAGCCATTTCCTCTGCGCCATCCGCTTTCGCGCCCATTCCCGCCATTCGAATTAGCAACCACATCAAGCGCGCGGGAAAAGCCTGACGAACCGGATTCAGTAATCCAGCAACACTCAGGCCACCACCCGCAAATGCGGCTGGTGGTTTTCGCATTTCCAGTCACTTTTTCTGATCGAGGAGCTTGTCTTGGAACCCGTATCTCTTGTCGGCATTCAATCCGCGCGCGCCCGTATCGAAGACTCCATTCACGTCTCTCCGTGCCAGCTCTCGCATCATCTTTCTGAACTCACCGGTCTGCCCATTCATCTGAAGCTCGAGAACCTTCAGCGCACTGGATCGTTTAAAGAGCGCGGCGCCCTCAACAAACTCCTCACGTTGAGCGAAACCGAACGCAAGCGTGGAGTCATCGCCGCCAGCGCCGGAAATCACGCCCAGGGAGTAGCCTTCCACGCAGCCGCGCGCGGCATCCGCGCACAGATCGTCATGCCCCTCGCCACTCCGCAGATCAAGGTCGCCGCCACCCGCGCCTACGGGGCCGAAGTCATCCTCCATGGCGAGAGTTACGACGAAGCTTGCGACGAAGCTCTCCGCCGCCGCGTCGAAGAAGGTCGTACTTTCATCCATCCATTCGATGATCCCGAGGTCATCTGCGGTCAAGGCACCATTGGCCTCGAGTTACTGGAGCAAGTCCCCGACATCGAAGCCGTCGTGGTCCCCATCGGTGGTGGCGGCCTCATCAGCGGCATCGCCTGCGCTCTCAAGGAGACCAACCCAAAGATACGCGTCGTCGGTGTTGAGCCCGAGCGCCTGCCCTCCATGCTCCGCGCGCGCGAAGCCGGCGCTCCCGTCACCATCAACGCTGAAGCCACCATCGCCGATGGCATCGCCGTTCGCCGTGCCGGCGACATCACCCTCCCTCTCGTCACCCGCTACGTCGACGAAATCGTCACCGTCGACGACGAGGAAATCGCGAGCGCCATCCTCATGCTCCTCGAGCAGGAAAAAACCCTCGCCGAAGGTGCCGGAGCGGCCGCGCTCGCAGCCGTTGTCCAATCCAAAACCAACCTCCGCCATCGCCGCACAGTCGTCCTCGTCTGCGGAGGCAACATCGACGTCACGCTCCTCGCCAAAATCATTGAACGTGGTCTCGTCAAAGACGGCCGTCTCCTGCGCGTGCGAGTCTATCTGCAAGATCGCCCAGGCGCCCTCCTCCACCTCACCCAGATCCTCGCCCGCGAGCGCGCCAACATTGTCGAAACCATCCACAACCGCGCCTACTACGGCGTCAGCCTCGGCGAAACCGTTATCGATGTTACCCTCGAAACCCGAGGCGCCACCCACATCACCGCCATCAGCCACGCCTTACGCGAAGCCGGCTTCCGCTTCGAGCGGATTCAATAGCGCGGCTTCATTCGGCAAAACCTCTGGATGCCCAAGGTCTCGCGTCTGAGACCCTGGAAATAGCGCCCATCATCTCTTCCCGCAACCGCTCCACTCTGAAGTGTCATCCTGAGTGGAGTGGCTTGGGGCCCCGTTTCGCGAAAGCGAAATGGGGTAAGCGCAGCGAAGGATCTGCTTTTGCTTTTTGGCTTCACTAATCCCCAGTCCCTAATCCCTGCTCTTGTATCATCGTCTCCAGTTCCCCTATGTCTTCCACCCCGCCAATCACCCGCCCGGAACCCGAGTATGAAGGCGACTACCGCCCCGCGGATCCCGAAAACCCGCACGCCCACATCGACCCCCAGAACGCTCGCATTGAAACCACCGACCTCGCGTTTCTGTCCCAGATGGCAGACACGCTCAACACCACGCTCGACCTCCAAACCCTCCTCAATCGAACATCCGAACTCGTCCGCTCGATCATCCCCTATCGCATCTTCGCCATCTTCCTCCTCAACGACCGCACCAACGATCTGCGCATGCGCTTTCAGATCGGCCACACCCCTGAAGCGGCCCGCATGCGATTCCCGCTCGGCAAAGGCGTCATCGGCCAGGTCGGCCTCACCCGTGAGCCGATCATGCTCAACGACGTCACGAGCTACGAACACTACATTCCTGCCAGCCCTTCAGTCTCCTCTGAACTCGCCATTCCTCTCATCGCAAAGAACCGCCTGATCGGTGTGCTGGATCTCGAAAGCGAGCAGCCCGGCTTCTTCAAGCCCGAGCACCTCCACCTGCTCACCCTCACCGGTTCGCGCGTCGCACAGGCGATCGAGAACGCGCGCCTTTACACCCGCGTCTCCCGTCAGGCCGAGACGCTTTCCGTTCTCAACGAAATCTCCACCGAGCTCACATCAATCCTTGATCTCGATCCACTTCTGGCCAAGGTCGGCCAGCTCCTTCGCCGCCTGATCGACTACCAGATGTTCACCATCATGCTGCTTGACGAGAAAGGCGAGACGCTCATCACGCGCTACGCGTGGCGCTTCGGCTACGCGCAGGCGCCCATGCGCCGCATCTCCGTCACGAGCGGCCTCGTCGGTGCAGCCGTGCGCGAGTGGCGCCCCATCAACGTACCCGACGTGCGCAAGGATCAGCGCTATCTCCCCATGAATGCGGAAACGCGCTCCGAACTTGTCGTGCCTCTTTTCTACAAAGAGCGCGTCATCGGCGTCCTCGATCTCGAGCACACGCGTACCGCTTTCTTCAATGAGGATCACGTGCGCACCCTCACCACCATGGCCGCGCAGGTTGCCATCGCCATTGAGAACGCCCGCCTCTACCAGGCCGTCAAGCGCCAGGAGCAGCAACTCGAGCGCGACATCGCCATGGCCCGCGAAGTTCAGCTCCGCCTGCTGCCCAACACGCCGCCCGTTCACAAACACGCCGAATTCGCCGTCAGCTTTTTACCCGCCCGCACCATCGGCGGAGACCTCTACGACTTCCTCGAATACTCGCCCGAGCAGACCGCCATTGTTCTCGGTGACGTCAGCGGCAAAGCCGCTCCGGCTGCACTGTTCGCCGCGCTCGTCAGCGGCATCATGCGTTCCGCCGCGCAGCAGAAGCTCCCGCCCGCTGCAATGCTTGCCCTTCTGAACGACGCTCTTCAGGAACGCAGGCTCGATTCGCAATATGTCGTCATGCTTTTCGCTCTCTGGAACGACGAGAACCAGACGCTGCAAGTCGCTAACTCCGGTGCTGTGCAACCCGTCTTCTGCCGCAGCGGTGAGTCGATCACCGTCAAAGCCGAAGGCTTTCCCCTTGGCATGTTCCCCAACGCCACCTACGAGGAATTCAACGTTGCTACCCAACCCGGCGACGCCATCGTCTTCGTCTCCGATGGCATTCTCGATGCCGAAAACGAAAAGGGTGAAATGTACGGTGAAGAACGCCTCGCCACACTGCTTTGCGGCAGCCGCGATCTTCCCGCCCAGCACATCGCCTCCGCCATCCTCTCCAGCGTGACGCAATTCCAGGGCGCCAAAGATAGATTCGACGACGAAACCATCATCGTCCTCAGAGTACGGTAGCTCCAGTCCTGCGCGGCAATTGGTTCCCGCACAAAGGTGTCGTCCTGAGCGGAGCAGCTTGGGGCCCCGTTTCGCGCATGCGAAATGGGGTAAGCGCAGTGAAGGACCTGCTGTTCGTTGCCGACGCCCACGCATGTTCGACCTAACCGCCGTCCACCGTCCACTGTTCAACTGTCCACTGCCCACTGTTCACTCTCCACTGTCCACTGTCCACTGTCGATTAAACTAAAACAGACCTCACCTTCCCGGAGCCCCCGTGTCCACCGCCACCCAGGAACGCATCATTCGCCCCGCACGAAACATCCTTGGCACCCTCCGCCTGCCCGGCGACAAGTCCATCAGCCATCGCTACGCCATGCTGGGCGCATTTGCTGAGGGCACATCACGCTTCTCCAACTTCTCCACGGGCGCCGACTGCGCATCGACGCTCTCCTGCATGCAGGCCCTTGGCGCAAAAGTTCGCAATCTCGATGACGGCCGGATTGAAATCGACGGCGTAGGCGGCCGCGTCACTCCCGCCAATCATCCGCTCGATTGCGGCAACTCCGGCTCCACGATGCGCATGATCTCCGGACTGCTCGCGCCGCAGAAAGGCGCCTTCACCCTTATCGGCGATGAGTCGCTTTCGCGCCGCCCCATGGATCGCGTCCGTAGACCTCTCTGGGAAATGGGCGCGCGCCTCACCCTCACCGACGGCCACGCCCCCATCACCATAAACGGCGCACAGCTTCACCCCATCGACTTCACCATGCCAGTCCCCAGCGCCCAGGTCAAAACGTGCATTCTCCTCGCCGGCCTGCAGACCACCGGCACCACGATCGTTCGCGAAGCACTCCGCACCCGCGACCACAGCGAACTCGCCCTCCGTGCCTTCGGCGCCACACTCACGCGCTCCATCGACTCCATCACCATCACCGGCCCGCAAACCATCCATGCCATGGATGCCGCTGTCCCCGGCGACATCTCCTCTGCTGCATTCTTCCTCTGCGCCGCGTCGCTCTTCCCAAACTCCGGCCTCATCCTCGACGGCATCGGCCTCAACCCCACCCGCGCCGCGCTTCTCGACGTCCTCACCACCCTCGGCGCGCGCATCGCCGTCCTTCAACTCGAAGAATCGCACGCCGAACTCGTCGGCACCGTCCAGATCACCACCGATCCTGAAGGGCTCGGATCCACCGAAATCAGCGGAGCCCTCGCCGCTCAACTCATCGATGAACTCCCGGTCCTCGCTGCCATCGGTCCCTACACGAGCGGTGGCATCCGCATACGCGACGCCAGGGAACTCCGCGTCAAGGAATCCGATCGCATCGCCCTCGTAGCGCGCAATCTCCGTGCCATGGGTGCCGAAGTCGAGGAGTTCGAAGATGGGCTCGACGTTCCCGGCGGCCAACGACTCCACGGCGCCGTCATCGACTCCGGTGGAGACCACCGCATCGCCATGGCCTTCAGCATCGCTGCACTTCGGGCCGAAGGCGAGACCCTGATTCAGGGCGCCGAATCCGCCGCCATCAGCTTCCCTGAATTCTTCGACCTTCTAGACCTGGTAGCCGAACGCTGACCAACCTTTGAACCCCAACCTGCGCTGTCATCCTGAGCGGAGCAGCTTGAGGCCTCGTTTCGCGAAAACGAAATGGGGTAAGCGAAGCGAAGGATCTGCTTCTCCATCCCCATCGAACTGGGTGCCCCATTCATGCCGCAGTTCTATCGCGGCATGAGAGGGAATTAACGAGTCTCTCCCCGCCCTTCACGAACCAAAAACAAAAAGGCCCGGCATTTCGCCGGGCCTCTCTCACACAAGTAAACTACCTGCTCGGCGGCGGAGCCGTCGGCTGCTCCGGCATTGGTGTTGTTGTCGGCTGGGGCGTTGTGCTCGCCGGCTGCACACCTTGTATCGTAGGGGCAGTATTCACTATTCCCTTCGCCGCATCCTGCAGGTTGATGCCATAGTGTTGCAGCGTCGTGGCCAGCGTCTGGTATAGTCCCGCGCGATCCTTGGCAAACGCCGCATTCGCTGCGATCAGGTTGTTCTCTGCCGTGGCAAGATTGCGCTCCTGCAGCAGCACAGCAGCTGTCGTCGAAGCACCCAGATGCAGCTTCTTCTGCTCCGCATCCAGACTCTGCCCTGCATAGTCGCGGGCTGCCAGCGACGACTGCACTTCCGCGCGATCGTTGGTCAACGCAAACTGCGCGTTCACCACTTGCATCCGAATCTGCGTGTAAAGCTGTGCCAGTCGCAACTCTGCCTGGCGATACTCCATCAGCGACCGCGCCTGCTGAGCCTGCGCTGAGCGGTTGCGGATGGGAATCGTCATGCTGAACCCGACGCCCTTGTCCGGCGCCGAGCTGTTGAACAGATTGGTCAGCACAGTGCCGTATCCACTCGACGGAATTGTGCCCGGTGGGTTGGGTTGTCCCGTTTGGAAATTCGTCCAGTTCGCGCTCTGCGACCCACCCAGGGCATTCGATCCATAGAAGCCGTAGACATCCAGCGCCGGAAGCAACTGGTTCCGAGCACCCTTCAGGGTGATCTCATCATTGCGCAGCGTCAGCGCAGCCTGTTCAAGCTCCGGCCGGTTTTTGAATGCGTCCTGCACCAGTTGCTCTACCGGCTCGCTCTCCTCCGTCAGTTGGTCAAGAGTGATGCGATCTGTAGGAATCACCGGAGCCGTCGCCAGCGCCTGGTCGTTCAGGTTCCGCGCAATCGCTTGCTTGATAATCTGCTGCTGATAGTTCAGCACATTCTCTGAATTGATCAGTGCCTGCTTGTCGGTGGCAACCGTAGAATCGGCCTGCACCACATCCAGCGGAGCCATGGTGCCGATCTCAAGTTGCTTATGCGTATCGCCTGAGAGCTTCGTGCTCTGATCCACCGCACGCTGCTTTGCCTGCACATCCTCATACGCACCTACCAGGCCCCAGTAGATACTCTCTACCTGGTTCACGGTGTAGAGAATCTGCTCCCGGAACGAAGAATCTGTAATGCGCCGGTCGTTCATCGCCTGGTACATGAACCGCTTGTTGATCCAGATTCCGGCGCCCTGCAGCAAGTGCTGTGTCACCGTCGCCTTGAATGTCGAACTCAGTTGCGGGCTGTAGGCCGTAAATGGGTTGTCACTGGTGATGCGCGTATTCTGAATGGTCGCCTGCAGCGCGGTGCCCGTCACAAAGCCTTGGTTGTAGCCGAATTCGTACAGGTTCGTATTTGTCGTCAGCGAAGTCTTGCCGCCTGAAAACAACGTGTTCGACTGCGGCTGCCGTGCGCGCTCAAACTGAACTGTTCCAGTGATGTTTGGATCAAGTAACTCCGGCGCGGGCCCCGCGCCTGCCGTCGTCAGCGACAATCCGCTTACGCCCGATCCGGCGCCTCCCGATCCACCCGTCGTTCCACCCGGACCGCCGCCTGTCGTCAACACTGAAGCCGATCCACCCAGCGTGCCGGTCACCACACCCGATGGCGCACCCAGTGGTCCGAATCCCGCTTTCGTCCGCAAAATATCAGTATCCGCAATATCCAGGTCGTACCGCGCAATTGCGATGTCGTAATTGTTCTCAATCGCCAGAGCGATCGCGTCCGACAGGCTCAGATAAATCTTTCCATCCTTCACCAGGTTGTCGAGCCGTACCGAATTCGCAAAACTAGCCTTCCCGATTGAGGTCGGCCGGTACGCGTTGATTGGATTGCCTAACAGCGGCCCAAACGGTTTCGAATAGTCGCGACCAGTCGGCCGCAGATCCAACGGCTGCGTCAAAATCGGCGCTGGAGCGGTCGGCAACTGGGACGCCTGTTTCTCCGACTGCTTCGCGCCGGCTCCGCTCACCCCACCTGACTGTTCTTGCGCAAATCCTGGCGGAACTCCCGCAGTCAATGTCAGCATCACCGCCGCTAACGACCTCAAACCCTGCGTTCTGTTGCGCTTCGCCCGCCGGTCGGCGGTTTCTTGATCCTCAAACACACGAATACCGAACAATTGCATGTTTCCTCTCCACGAGTCGCTGAGGCATGTGGGGTGCCGTTCTACATGACGTCCAGTGAACCTCTCCGGACGCAAATTTGTGCTCTTGCGCGGTGCTTTCCGTTCTCTTGGTTCAATTGACCGTCTTGGTCATCAAGCATTACGCGCACCGCGGGCAGTTCGTTCCCTTGATTCAGACCGCCCCCGCGCACATTGACACGAAAAACTGAGTATATCCCACTGGATGCCCCTGACCGGATCGGCCCTTTTGGTCAATTATCCTGTTCTTTACCCTGTTATCTACACTGATACCCGTGACTGAACCTTCCCAGGCCGCGTCGCAACAAAGCCGGACGTGGAGACTGACCGTTGCCTACGACGGGACTGATTTCCACGGTTGGCAAATCCAGCCCGGCGTACAAACCATCCAGGGCGAATTGCAGTCCGTGCTCGGCCGGATTGTCGGCGAATCCCCCTTGCCCCAGGGTTCAGGTCGCACCGACGCCGGCGTGCATGCTCTCGCCCAGGTCGCCAGCTTTCAGCTTCACGCACGCATCCCCCCCTCCAATTTTCTCCGTGCCCTCAATCGGGCACTCCCTGGATCAATCCGCGTCCTCGATGCCCAGATCGTCCCCGACAGATTCCATGCCCGCCATTCTGCCGTAGCCAAAACCTACGAGTACCGCGTTCTCCCCATCGAGCCTGCCTGTCATCAGATCTGTCCGCCGTTCCTCGCCCGATACGTCTACCCCTACTCCTGGCCGCTCGATTTCGAAACCCTCAATGCGGCCGCTGAAACTTTCATCGGGGAACATGACTTTCGCAGTTTCGCCGCTTCGGATCCCGATCTCGCAACCCGTTCCGAAGGCCCTCCTGAAGGGAGCGTGATTCAAACCCTACCCTCGGATCCCCAGCGACAAGTCTTTGTCGATGCGATTGAAGCCCATACCGCCGTCCGCACCGTCTACTCCTCCGCGTGGCACGAGCAAACCACCGACGGCTTCAACCTGCTCGTCTATCGCGTCCGCGGCAATGGATTCCTTCACCACATGGTGCGCAATCTCGTCGGCACCATGCTCGATGTCGCGCGCGGTTACATGCACCTCAAGGACATACCCGCGATTCTCGCCGCCCATGATCGCTCCCAAGCCGGACCCACCGCCCCTGCGCGCGGTCTCTTCCTCCGCTCCGTTGAATACGATTGACATCCTCTGTTCCAATTTCCCGATCCCCATTGTTCCCTGATTCACTTGTTCACTCGTTCCCTTGTTCGCTCGTTCCCTCGTTCCTGCTTCTCTCCTGCTACTCTGAAAGCGAATGGCGATCTTCTCGCACAGCACAGCTTTCACCCGCGTAACGGCAATTGCCGCTCAGCGCGCCATTCATGCTGCGTTCACGTGGATGCACAACAATCCCAAAACGTTTATCGATCGCCAAGCCGAACTTGTCGCCATTCCCGCGCCTCCCTTCGGAGAAGAAGCACGCTCCAAATGGCTCGCCGCACGGTTCGCCGAAATCGGCGTTGCCAACATTCAGATTGACCGCGTCTGCAACGTCATCGGATTCATACCCGCAGCCCATCTTCCCGCCGAAAGCACCGGACCCGTCGTCGTTCTCTCCGCGCATCTCGATACTGTCTTTCCTGCTGCGACGCCGCTCAATCCCCAGCTTTCCCGCGAAAACAGCGCCAATCGCCTCGTCGCTCCCGGAGCATGCGACAATGCCGCCGGCGTCATTGGCCTGCTCGCTCTCGCGCAAGCCGTCATCCATGCCAAGGTCAAGCTCGCCGTTCCAGTTATCATTCTCGGCAACGTAGGCGAAGAGGGTGAAGGCGATCTGCGCGGTGTACGCCACTTCTACGAACAGCCCACACTCGCCGGACGCATCGCCGCCCACATCGTGCTCGATGGCGCGGGTGCAGACTCCGCCGTCACTCAGGCTCTCGGCAGCCTGCGCTTCCAGGTCACCATCAACGGTCCCGGCGGCCACAGCTTCACCGATGCCGGTACGCCCAATCCCATCGCCGCATTGGCCATCGCGCTTGCATCGATTGCGCGCACTCCACTGCCTGAGAGGCCCAGCACCACTCTCAACCTCGGCACCATCTCCGGCGGCACCAGCGTCAACTCCATCCCTGAGAGCGCCACGGCCTCCATCGACTTCCGCTCCACCAGCCCCGACGAACTCCTCCGTCTCGAAGTTGCTCTGCATCGCGCCGTTGAGGATGCCGTCGATCAGACCAACGCCGCCCCCAGGCATCTCGCCCAGCGCAATCGAGGCTCGCTCACCTTCGTCATCAAAAAAATCGGCGACCGTCCCGCTGCACAACTCGCCGGCGACTCTCCCATCCTCGATGCCCTGCGCGCCGTCGATCGCCATCTCGGTATTCCAACCGATCTGCGCCTCGGCTCAACTGACGCCAACATTCCCATCTCGCTCGGCATTTCTGCCCTCTCCATGGGCGCGGGCGGCGACGGCGGTGGCGCCCACACCCTTGCCGAGTGGTACAGCGACAAAGATCGCGAAACAGGCCTCCGCCGCGTCCTCCTCCTCACCGTAGCCATGACCGAATGGGCCGCCGAACAATAGCATTTCCGTGCTACGTTCCCATCGCACAACTCCCTCAGATATCCTTCTCAATCAGGAATGACGTGTCATCCTCAACGAAGCATTTCGAGCCATAGACGACATTGTTCTCGGGTCAGCGTAGTGAAGGATCGGTTTCTCTCTCCAGTGAAAGCACGCTCATTTCGAAATGCTGGATCGGTTCGTGTGCCCCGAACGAGCCAGGTTTACCGTAGTCGTCCTCACCATCACACCATTTCTTGCTCTACCAAGAGACTCTTTGCGCTCCGAGTCAGAAGCTTGAATGTGGTTTGGATCTTGCAGCGGTCCGGATAGCGGGCCCGACAATTCAATTCCTGGCATTTCGATGTTCATTTCGCTAGTTTGGCAATCGCCGCGGGTGCACCGAGTCCAATGCTCCTTCCCGAGCGGTTGCCACTTGGTTGTGGGCAATCCCCTGGCATCGGTCGGTTCCCCAAATTTAATTTCGTAGGTGTGGTGCACTTCATCGATATTTACCGTGACCGTCGCTGGATATGTCCCGTCTCCCGTTCCCTCGTTGTCATCGCTGCCATCTTTTTCGAAGGTGATTGCGCCGCCATTATGGGCGACTCCGTGTCGACTTTCAGATACGTATTTGTGCTCCACATGGCCTGAGTAAGTTGCAACACCGTTCTTCACGTCAATCTTGACGCTCTCTGCAACAGTAGTTGCCCAGTCTGCAAGGTCATAGTGACCCTGGTCTCCTGTGTAGGTCTTGTAATACGTAATCTGCCCACTCCAGGCGGTGCCGAGGCCCGTATCCCATCGCGCTTCCGCCGTTCCGGCGCGGGAAAGCACGGCTACCTGAAAGCCTGCATTCTTCGATTGCTGACTTGGGGCGGTATAAATGAAATGAAGCGGCGATGACGTATCCGATTTTCCTGCCGTTGGCGAGATCATGCCGGAATAAGCGTGAGCCAGCACAAAATTTCCGGGTACGCTTTCGCCGGACTTGGTCTTGACGACCGCATTCACCTTGGCATTTTCGCCCAGCGGCGGCTGCAGTGTGTTGCTGGGCGGATCAAACGCGATTTGGACACAAACGCCTGCCCTGACCGATCCGTTGCTTGAGGGTTCTCCGCCATACCATTTGAGTTCTGCGATGGAATAATAGACTCCCGCCCAGTACGAAAGTGCCATACCCGCTCCGAATGCCTCCGCGTAGTGTGCCTGGACTGGATCGCCACCGCTGAAAGGCCCGAAATCTGGCGGCTTCATCCCCGGCATGACAACAACTGGTATCGTAATGTGCTGCTGTACATTGCTCGGCGGTGAGGATGCAATTGCGCCGTTCGTACCGCGAAAGCTTCCCGTTTGACTGTAGGTGTAGTCGATCTCTGCATTCACCGGGCCATGCAGCAAGGCATCGTCGCCGACCTGGCCCTTGTACTTCGCCTTCGCACTCATTTCTGCATGTGCCGTGCTCGTCCCGTTCGCTTGTGCGTCAGTGTAATCAACGCTCACTGAGAACAATCCTGTGCCTTCTGCGGTGCCATCGGCCTGAGGGCATGTTTTGATTTGGTTGGAGAGAGTGAACTTCGCTACCACCCGTTTGCCTGCCGTCGCCGGCGTATTGCCTACCGCAGTCTCGGTTGCTGTGTCAGTGCGGCCTTCATAACCCGCCGGCGCCGCCCCACCGCCATCGGTCTTGGTGATCTGGTAGCCGTCACCCACCTTCGGAATGGGAATCGAGCCTTGCGCCTTGCACCTTTGCTGTATCCCAACCGCGGCAGAACACAAGATCAAAAACCTTAAAATCGGTGTGCATCGCATTCGCAACTCCTCGTCTGCTGGTTTTGCCACCTGTCACTTCGCGATTTCCTGAGCCGCTTCTACTTTGCAATACGCGGAATCGAGCCCGATCGGCTCACGATCAGTGGACCAAACCGCTTCCCATACGCCCATTTCTTGCAGGGCGGTTTTCTGTCGTGCGCCTTGTCCGTCTCCTGAGTTACATTGATCGTCAGAGGCCCACTCCCCGCGTGAGCATTTTTCTAAAAGATGTGCGGCGCGCTCTTCGCGCACTGGTCGCTGCACCTGCCTTCACCGCGGCTGCGATACTCTCCCTGGCCATCGGAATCGGCGCCAATACCGCGATCTTCAGCATTGTCGATGGGCTCCTGCTGCGCCCTCTTCCCTACGCGGATGCCGACCGGCTGGTCATTCTCTGGAACCGCTCTCCAGGGCTGGACATAACCCAAGACTGGTTCTCCACCGCGCAGTACTTCGACATCAAGAACGGCCATCATGGCTTTGAACAGGTCGCGATTGCCATCGGCGGCAACTACAACCTCACCGGCTCGGGTGAACCCGAGCGCGTTGGAACAATCCGCATCTCATCGAGTTTGCTCCCGATGCTGGGGCAGAAGGCGGCTCTCGGCCGGCTGTTTCTTCCCGACGAGGACCGGCCCGGCCGAACGGCCACCGCACTCCTCAGTAATGGAACGTGGTCACGCCGCTTTGGTTCCGATCCCGGCGTTCTCGGACGGAAACTTACTTTGAACGGCGTGCCGTATGAAATTGTCGGCGTGATGCCGCGATCATTTTCGTTACCCCGCGAGGTGATGCCGACACTCGATGGCGCAGAACAGGCCGAGATTTTGTTGCCCCTTCCTCTCCCGGCCGATGCCGCTCAAAATCGCGACCACGAAGACTACAACATCGTTGGCAAACTGATGCCGGGCGTTTCTGTGCAGCAAGCTCAGGCGGAGATGGACACCATCACCGCGCGCCTTCGACAACAATTCCCCGAAGTCTACCCGCCGAACGGTGGATTGACCTTTGGGATTGTGCCTCTTCTCGAGCAGGTGGTCGGCATTGTGCGCCGCACACTGTATCTGTTGCTTGGAGCCGTTGGATTTGTACTGTTGATCGCCTGCGTGAACCTGGCAAACCTGCAGCTATCACGCGCCATCGCGCGCCAGAAAGAAATCGCGGTGCGAACAGCACTGGGCGCCACGCGAATGAGGATCATTTGCCAGTTGCTTACCGAAAGCGCGGTGCTCGCTTTTGCAGGCGGCGCACTTGGCATCGCACTGGCATTCCTTGCACTGCGTCTGGTGCGCCTGCTTGGTCCGCAGAGTGTACCCCGGGTGAACGACATCGGCATCGGACTGGCCGCTCTCGCGTTTACATTCGGGGTTTGTGTGTTGTCGTCGATTCTGTTTGGCCTGGCGCCGGCGCTGCGTGTTTCGCGGCTCGACGTGCAGGCAGTTCTGCAGGATACGGGTCGCACCTCGTCCGGGGCCGGCGCGATCTGGGGACGAGGAAACCTCTTGCGCCGCTCGCTCGTGGTCGTCGAGATTGCGCTTTGCGCCATGATGCTGATCGGCGCCGGTTTGCTTATTCACAGCTTTGTTCTGGTTCGCAAAGTGAATCCTGGTTTCGATCCCCGTAATGTCCTCACCCTCGAACTCACCATGACGGGTGAGCGCTACAACAACAAGGAAGCAATTCTCGCTGCTTACCACGAGCTTTGGCAGCGGCTCGAAAAGTTGCCGGGCGTCACCTCGGCAGGCGCTGTCACTTCCCTGCCGCTGAGCCAGATGTTTGCGTGGGGACCGATCACCGTTGAGGGACGCGTTCCCCAACCGGGCGAAAAGTTCATCAATGCTGATACCCGCATGATCAGCGGACACTATTTTCAGGCAATGAAGATACCACTTCGGGAAGGTCGGCTTTTCAATGATGACGATGTAACCGGCAAACCTCGTGTGGCAATCGTCGACGAGCACATGGCGCAGCAACTCTGGCCAAACCAGGACCCGATTGGTAAGCGCTTTCACATCGGAGGAATCAACGAGACGACCTCTCCCTGGATTAGGGTTGTCGGCATTGTTGGACGAGTGAATCAGTACAGCCTTGATTCGGACTCGCGCATTGCGTTTTACCTTCCTCAAACGCAATACGTGACGCGAGCCATGAACGTCGTCATGCGAAGCAGCGGCGATCCCTCTGCAATCGCCGCCGCGGTAAAGCAGCAGATTCACGAGCTCAATCCTGATCTTCCGCTCTATAACGTCAGTACCATGCAGGAACGCTTCGAGAGTTCTCTAAGTCGCCGCCGATTCACGATGCTAGTGCTGGGAATGTTTGCAGCGATTTCGCTGGGACTTGCGGTGATCGGAATTTACGGACTCATCGCCTATCTCGTTGGCCAGGGGAGCCGCGAAGTGGGCATCCGGCTGGCGCTTGGCGCCACGCGTGCCAACATCATGACACTTATTGTTCGCGGCGGAATGGCCCTTGCCCTCTGGGGCGTTGCCATCGGAATCGGTGGTGCTCTCATTGTCAGCCGGTTGATGGGCTCCCTGCTGTTCGGCGTCAGTGTGACCGACCTCGCAACCTTTGTTGTTGTTCCAGCGATTCTGGCTTGTGTCGCTTTCCTTGCGAGCTATATCCCGGCGCGTCGCGCTTCTCGCATCGATCCTAGCATTTCGTTGCGTTGCGAATAGCAAAGACGAATCTCCATGCCCGTTCCGTGTCTCTGTTAAACTGCGCCCATGCGCACAATCCTTTCCCTCGTTTCCACGGCTCTCGCCGCCTCAATGTTGTGCCCAGCCCAGACCTCGCCTGCCCCGCACGCCACGTCAAAACGCCCCAGGCTTACCGCTTCCACCAAAACCAAATCCATCGCGGGGACACCCGAGGTCATCTACTTCGACGGCATCATCTACACCGGCGAAGGATTCGCTGAAGACAAGCCGCAGATCGTCGAAGCCATCGCGATCGGCGGCGGCAAAATCCTCGCCATCGGAACTACCGAAGAGATCACGCGCCTCGCCGGATCCAAAACTGTCCTCCACGATCTCGACTCCGCCAGCACCAGCACCTTCATCTTTCCCGGCTTCAACGATGCCCACACGCACCTCGGCGGCGCTGGACGCACCAAGCTCAACGTCGATCTCACAGGCGTCAAATCCCTCGCCGAGATGCTCGTCAAGATCAAGTCTGCTGCGGACGCGGCGCCCGCAGGCCATTGGCTAACCGGCGGAAACTGGGATCACACTCTCTGGGAACAAAAAGTTCTTCCAACCCGCCAGGATCTCGACAAGGTCACAGGTGACCACCCCACGTTCCTCGATCGCATCGACGGCCACATCGCCATTGCCAATAGCGCCGCACTCACCGCCGCCGGCATCACTGGCAGAACACAACCGCCCCAAGGCGGAGCCATTGATCTCGATGCCGGCGGCGAACCCACGGGCATCCTTCGCGAATCCGCGCAGGGCCTCGTCTACAAAGTCATCCCCCCGCCCACGCCAGAAGAGCGCCGCAAAGGGGACGAACTCGCCATCACTGATGCACTCAAGCACGGCGTAACCAGCGTGCAGGACTTCAGCGACTGGAACGACTTCCTGGTCTTCGAACAAATGGAAAAGGAAGGCAAACTCCATCTCCGCATCAGCGAGTGGCTTCCCTTCAGAGACCCCCTCGATGAATTGAAAGCGCATCGGTCGCATCACGACGTCAACGATCCCCTGCTCCACACCGGCTTTCTCAAAGGCTTCATGGATGGTTCGCTAGGATCACGTACCGCGGCGCTGAAGGCTCCTTATGCCGACGATCCCAACAACACCGGCCTCCCGCAATATACGCAGGCCCAACTCAACAAGATGGCCGTCGAACGCGCCGCCGCAGGATTCCAACTGGGCTTTCATGCCATCGGCGATAAAGCTAGTTCAATGGCTCTCGACGCTTATGCGCAGCCCGGCGTTTCCTCCACCGCGCGCAATCGCATCGAGCACGCGCAGGTAGTCGATCCCGCCGACATCCCTCGCTTCAAAAAACTCGGCGTCATCGCCAGCATGCAGCCCAATCATCTGCTTACCGACATGAACTGGGCAGTCGATCGCCTTGGTCCCAAACGCGCCGCCTACTCCTACGCGTGGAAAGCCTTCCTCACCGCAGGCGTCCCGCTAGCTTTCGGCACCGACTATCCCGTAGAACCCATCACGCCTTTTCGTGGGCTCTACGCCGCCGTCACCCGCATGAACGAAGCCGGCACAAAAACTTACTACCCCGAAAACAAGCTCACCCGCGGCCAGGCTCTCTACGCCTACACCCAGGGCTCCGCCTACGCCGAATTCGCAGAAAAACGCAAAGGCAAACTCATTCCCGGCTACGACGCCGACTTCATCATCGTAGATCGCGATCTCTACAAGGTTGGCGCACCAGCACTGCTTTTCACGCAAGTCGTCCAAACCGTTGTCGCCGGTCAGGACGCCCTTGCCGCCCCAGGTCAATAGAATTCAACTGCATCTGGCGATTCCCTTCAACCACGTGACGCATCGATCCTGGGTGCCCCATCCATGACGCAGTTTCATCGCGGCTTCGGTGGGAAACCACAAACCACACCGCGCTCAACTGCCATAATCAAAAAACATGAAACTCCGCGCCTACCTCCTGATGACATTCGTGGTTGCCGTCTGGGGATCCACGTTCGTTCTCATCAAGGGCGCGCTCGCTGACTCGACGCCGGCGGCATTCAATCTCATCCGCATGACGCTGGCCTTCGCCCTCCTCGCCATTGCGTATCACCGCTCCTGGCGCACTCTCCGCCGCACGCACATCGCCGCCGGCGCACTCGTCGGACTCTGCCTCGCTGCTGGATATCAGTTTCAGACCATCGGCCTCGTCCGCACCACACCCTCCAAGTCTGCTTTCATCACCGGCCTCGTTGTCGTACTCGTTCCGCTTTTCTCCATCGTTCCCGCACTCCGCCCTCCCGGCGCACGCGTGCCCCGCTGGAATGCCTTTCTCGGTGCTGCGCTCGCCTTCCTCGGCATCCTCTTCCTCACTTCGCCCGCAACTCTTCCTGCTTCTTCGTCGGAACTTTCAACATTCCTGCCCGATCTCTCGTCCATGAACCTCGGCGACATCCTCACATTCGGTTGCGCCATCGGATTCGCATTCCACTGCATCGCCCTCGGGCACGTCTCCCCGCGCATTCCCTTCCAGCCCCTCGCGATCCTGCAAGTTGGATTCTGCGCCGTCTTCATGGCCGTGAGCCTTCCATTCATCGAGCGCCCTCACGTCCACTTCACCGCTCGCCTCGTCACCGCATTGGTCATCGCGGCCGCGCTCGCCACCGCGGCCGCCTTCTCCATTCAGAGTTGGGCCCAATCAATCCTGCCCTCCACCCATACCGCGCTTCTGCTCACCCTCGAACCCGTCTTTGCCTGGATCACTTCCTTTCTCATCACCGGCGAGCGCCTTGGCCTTCGCCCCGCTTCCGGAGCATTCCTTATCCTCGCTGGCATTGCTCTCACTGAACTCGTCCCGCAGCCCCATGTCCCCACCGCCCACGAAGCCTGAACCAAACTTCCCGCCTGCTCTCGCTACCTTATTCTGGTAGATCTGTGCGGCAGTTCCTCTCCTGAGGCCCTTCACTATCTTTTGATTGGCTCGTGTCTCTGGCTTGTAGCACAATTGAGAGCGAGCCCCGCTGGGATCCACTCCGGAAAGGAAAGCGCAGTGCAAATGCCGTGGAGAAATCTCCGTGGGCCCGCAAGGCTGCTCGCCCTCTGCGCCACCATTCTGCTTATCGCTTCGGGACTTCTCGGCGTTGAGGCTGCGATCATGATCATCCTTGGCCCGGCCCGCAGCATCGTCGTCAAGCCCTTCATCTTGCTTGGCTATCTTGAGGTTTGCGCCGCCTTCTTCTCGCTTGTCGGCATCATCTGCGCCACGGTGGGCTTCATCTTCTACCGTCCCTATCTCTACTTCAGCGAGAAGTACATGCTCTACCGCGCCCGCCACACCGCAGAGGTAAGCGACGAGCATACCTACTTCGAAGACGTAGAACCCGTCCACGTCCACAACCCCGAAGAAGACGGCGCCCCCGACTAGCCATCTCCGATACCGAAACCATGCGAAACTCCTGGCGATCCTGTCTAAGAATCCCCGGTGAACTATGAACAAACTTCTCGACGAAACCGCCGATCGTGCTGGTCGGTACCTCTCTTCACTTCCCGACCGCTCCGTCGTTCCATCAGCCGCATCCATCGCCGCTCTCGAAAACCTTGGTGGTCCGCTGCCGGAAGCACCGACAGATCCAGCGCAGGTCCTCGCCCTGCTCGACGACCTCGGCTCACCCGCAACCGTTGCCACTGCCGGCCCGCGCTACTTCGGATTTGTCATCGGTGGCACGCTCCCTGCCGCGCTCGCCGCAAACTGGCTCGCGGGCGCCTGGGATCAGAACGGCGCCATGCAGGTCATGTCTCCTGTTGCTGCCTGCCTCGAAGAAATCGTGCTTCAGTGGACCATCGATCTTCTCGACCTTCCCGCAGGCTCCGGCGCAGGGTTCGTCACCGGAACCACCATGGCCAATTTCACATCCCTCGCCGCCGCACGCACTGCGCTGCTCAAGCGCGCGGGATGGAATGTCGAAGAAGATGGCCTCTTCGGCGCGCCGCCCATCGATGTCGTAGTCGGCGAGGAGGTGCATGTCTCCCTGCTCAAAGCGCTTTCGCTTCTCGGTCTCGGCCGCTCCCGCGTCACGCGTGTTCCCGTCGACAGCCAGGGACGCATGCGCTCCGATTCGCTTCCACCACTCAACGACCGCACCCTGCTCTGCATCCAGGCAGGTAACGTCAATACCGGCGCATTCGATCCCGCAGAACAGATTTGCGCGCACGCCCGTGATGCCAATGCCTGGATACACGTCGACGGAGCGTTCGGCCTGTGGGCAGCGTTATCTCCGCAATATGCGCCATTGCTGGCCGGGTTCAATGCCGCCGACTCGTGGGCCATCGACTGCCACAAGTGGCTCAACGTCCCCTACGACTCCGGCCTCGCAGTTGTGCGCGACCCCAAACATCTGCAGGCCGCCATGTCGATCAGCGCCGCATATCTTGCATCCAGCGATATGCGTGAGCCCTGGCACTATGTGCCGGAATCATCCCGACGTGCGCGTGCGATTGAACTATGGGCAGCCATGCGCTCCCTCGGTCGCGCCGGACTCCGTGAGCTCATCGAGCGCAATTGCCGTCAGGCGCGTCTCTTCGCGCAACTTCTCGCCGACGCCGGATTCTCCATCCTCCATGACGTCGTCCTCAATCAAGTCCTGGTGTCCTTTGGAACTCCCGATCAGACCCGCGCAATCATCGCGGCCATTCAAAGCGACGGCACCTGCTGGTGCGCCGGTACGCAATGGCAAGGAAACACCGCCATGCGCATCAGCGTCTCCAGCTGGGCCACAACCGACGACGACGTGAAACGCAGCGCCTCCGCCATCATCAGCGTCGCGCGCAGAATCCTGCTAATCCGTCTCTAAGGTTCAGAACAAAAGTTGGCTGTGTCATTCTGAGCGAACGGGGCCCGAACGTACCAGGGGCCCTGAAGAGCGTTAGCTCTTTGGGGTAGGTTCGGGGGTGGTGAGCGAAGAATCTGCTTTTTCGAAGTTCCAGATTTACGCCACCAGCTTCGAAAATCCCTGGCCCCTGACCCCCGGCCACTATTCCCTGCTTTACCGTCCCGCCGCCTCCGGCGAATCCGCCAGCGCATACGCCAGCACCGCCATGATCGCCGCATTCTCGTTCAAATGCTTCTTGTCGATCTTGTCGAAGGTATCCGCCGCCGTGTGGTGATAGTTGAAGTAAAACCGGCTGTCCTGCACCGGCGCAAAGCTCGGCACGCCCTTCTCCGTCATTCCCGCGATATCCTCGCCGGTCTCGGGAGCATTCTCGAGCGAACCCGCACCATTCGCATCCAGCACCTGCGCCACCGGCCTGAGCCATCTTCCTAGCTCCGGCTTGCCCGCATAGAAGATTCCCGTTGGATGATCCGCGCCCAGGTCGCTTTCGATCGCGCCCACATGATTTCCCATCTCCGCCGTGTGCTCTTTCATGTATGCCGCTGCGCCCTCTGAACCCTCTTCCTCGCTCATCCACGCAATTACGCGCACCGTCCGCCGCGGATGAATCCCCAGTTCCTTCATCAACTGGATCGCCTGCATCGACACCGCTACGCCCGCACCATCGTCAATCGCACCCGTCCCGAGATCCCACGAGTCCAGATGCCCCGACACCACCACCACCTGTTCGGGATGCTCCGTCCCCTTCCAGTCCGCGATCACGTTATAACTCTCCGCATCCGGCAGCGTCTGCGGTGTCAGCGTCAGATGCATTGTCACCGGCCCCTGACCCGTCAACACCTTCAACATCTCCGCATCTTCGGCCGTAACCGCCGCAGCCGGGATCTTCGGCGCTCCGGGCGCATACTCCGTCTGCCCAGTATGCGGCAGACGGTAATCCGCTCCCCCGACGCTCCGCACCAGTACTGCAACCGCCCCGAGCGCAGCCCCTGCAATCGGCCCCGCCGCGCGATACACCACGCCATTCCCATACGCATCAAGCCCGTGCCCTGTCGCCGCAAGTTCCTTGTCGAAAGGATGATTGAAAACGAGGATCTTCCCCTTCACGAAATTCGCCGGCAGCGCGTGCAACTCGTTCCAGTTGTTCACCACCACCACTTCCGCCGTCAGACCTTCGGGCGGAGTGGCTGTGCTTCCCCCAAGCGCCGTCAGCACAATCTTCTGCGTCGTTCCAGATGCCTGTCCCGGCCACGCCGTCAGTTCCGCCGTCTCCAGGCCGCGCACCCAATGCGGCACCGAAGCCTTCTCCAGAGTTACCTCTGCACCCAGCGCCCGCATCTCTCCCGCAACGTAATCCACGGCCTTCTGCGCCTGCGGAGACCCACTCAACCTTGGCCCGATATTGTCCGTCAGGTGCTCCAGTTCCTTGTATGCGTAATCGCTCTTCATCGCCGCGTCGCGCAGCCGCTCCATCGTGTGGATCTGTTCGTCGGTCCACGCGCTCTTCCCGCCCGCAAGCATCTGGTTGATACGGTCCAGCATCGAAGGCTGAGATCCAGCCGCGTCCGGTCCCGGTGCGCTCTGCGTCGCGCCCGTCTGCCCCGCGCACACCATCACCCCGGCCGCCAACGCCGCAGCCGCAATCGTCATGAATCTGCACCACTTTAATGGGGAAGCCATGCCGGATGTTAGCACGGCCCATGCAACACTCTTTGCACCTCAGAACGTCTATATAAGAGAGATGGTTTTGCAATCTCGCCCGGGAGTAGCCCTGCTTTTCGCCCCATACGCCCGACCCTCCCGGATCCTCCCTCGTGGCACGTCAGAGGAACAGCTCAGACTCGCTATACTTGAATTTGGCGCTTTGAATTTTCCCAGCCTTGTTGGCTGAACCCGTTAAGAGGTCTTCGAACCTATGAAATCCCTTCTTGCACGCCTGCGCGCGAATCGTCTCGCATCGACGTTCCTTATTCTCGCCGCCGTCTCTGCCGCCCTGGTCGGTGGCTCGTTCGCAGCTCACGGAGTGCGCGGACAGGAAAGAACGAGCGACAGCAGCGATGCCACGCCCCTTAAGGTCGTCGACTCTCCTATCCAGCCCAACGAGTTCGTCAAGATCGCCAAGGCTGTCGGACCCGCCGTAGTCAACATCAATACCCGCACCCTCCCCAAAGCCGCAGACCTCAAGGGCCGCCATTTG
The DNA here is from genome assembly GCA_963838295.1 of uncultured Acidobacteriaceae bacterium. Lineage (GTDB taxonomy): Bacteria > Acidobacteriota > Terriglobia > Terriglobales > Acidobacteriaceae > Telmatobacter. Next base: position 312,608 of record CAWIQS010000010.1, on the reverse strand, counting down.
AATCCCCATAGCCGCGTCCAGCCCAATCCCCAGAACCCCGGCGATGATGACGACAATCAGGATCAAGATCAGGACCAGCAGGGACAAGGTCAGGGCCAAGGCCAGGGACAAGGTCAGAATAATTTCCAGGACTTCTTCAATCGCTTCTTCGGCGGCCAGATCCCCGACCAGGGCGACGGCGGTGACGACGGCCAGGTCCGCGAATCCCTCGGCTCCGGTTTCATCGTCGATGCCAAGGGATACATCATCACCAACAACCACGTCATCGAAAAAGCCGACCAGATTTACGTCAAGCTCTCCACGGATCCAGATACGCAGGATCTCGGTCGTCCAGCGCGCGTCATCGGCACCGACAAGGCCACCGACCTCGCCGTCATCAAGATCGACACCAGTTCGCCCCTCCCCACCGTTAAGATGGGCAACTCCGATCAGGCCCAGGTCGGCGATTGGGTTGAAGCCATCGGAAGCCCCTTCGCCCTCGCGCAAACTGTCACCGCCGGCATCATCTCCGCCAAAAACCGCACCATTGAACAGGGCGTGCCCGGCCAGTTCCAGCACTTCATTCAAACGGACGCCGCCATCAACCCCGGCAACTCCGGCGGTCCGTTGCTCAACATGAACGGCGAAGTGGTTGGCGTCAACACTGCCATCTATACCCAGTCTGCCGGCTATCAGGGCATCGGATTTGCCATGCCCTCAAACGTCGCGGTCTCCGTCTACAACGACCTCGTCAGCCCCAGCCACAAAGTCACCCGTGGATCGATCGGCATATCCTTCCATTCTGGCCTCTCCAGCGCAATCAACCGTGTCTACGGCTTTAAGAACGGCGTGCTGGTAAGCCAGGTCGAGAGTGGTGGACCAGCGGACAAGGGCGGCATCAAGCCAGGAGACATCATCACCTCCATCGATGGCCGCAACATCAAGGATGGAGACGACCTCGTCAACGACATCGCCAGCCGCCGCCCCGGCTCCAGTATTCGTCTCGGTTTCCTGCGCGATGGAAAGCCGAGCGACGCTACCGTCACCGTTGGCGACCGCGACAAGGTATTTGCCGAACTGACCGGCCAGCAGCCGCAATCCGCCCCCGATCACACCAGCGACGCGGGCGAGAAACTGGGACTCGTCGTGCGCCAGGTCACCGATCAGATGGCCTCGCGGATCCACACCTCCGGCGTCATCGTCCAGTCCGTGCGTACGGGCTCCTTCGCAGATCTGCAGGGTCTCGAGCCGGGACTCGTCATTACCCGTATCAACAAGCGCCCAACCGGAACCAAGGACCAATTCGATGCAGTCGTCAAGAGCCTGAAAACAGGAGACGACGTGGTCTTCGAAGTCATGGATCCGCACCATCCCGAAAATGGAATCAGCTACATAGGTGGAACCTTGTAGCAGGTTCTGCGCCGGGGAGCGAGCACCCAGCCTCTCGCTCCTCCCCGGCATCTAACTATCAGGAGCGCAAGAAGCGTCAGGGCACGACTTAAGTCGTGTCGTTAAGCGCCAACCAGGGAAGAAAGGGGCTTTAGCCCCTGCATTGCGACAGGCATCACAGACCCAGACGGGCCGCCGAAAGTACAACTGCACGCATTGGACTTTCGTCTTTTTGCCGAACTTTCGTTTTCTTCGTTGCCGATATTGCTCTGGTGCCAATCCCTTTTTGTTGGCACACTCGATGGACGTTCAAGTAGAATTCGCTCCACGTCCAGGATCCTAGTTTTCTTGAGGTAACCAGCATGCTTTCATTCCGAGCAAGCCTGGCGTTTCTGCTTTCCGCCGCTCTTTGCGCCGCCACAGCCTTCGCGACCCCGACCCATAAGAAGTCTTCGACCGCGCACGTCCGGTCCACGCGGCATTCGGGCAGTTCCACGAAGGCAAGCGCCAAGTCCCGCCATAAGAAGCTCCATGGCCAGCAAGGCATTGACACCGCCCGTGCCACCGAGATCCAGCAGGCTCTTATCCGCGAGCACTACATGACAGGAGAGCCCACCGGGCAGTGGGACTCGACAACGATGTCTGCGATGCAGAAATATCAGTCCGACCAGGGCTGGCAAACCAAGCTCATGCCCGACTCGCGCGCCCTCAAAAAGCTCGGCCTCGGCCCCGATTATTCCAACGCCATCAATGCTTCCGGTTCTTCGTTCGCCAGTCCCAAGCCCGCCACCGACATCCCCGCCGCGCAAGCCGCCGGCTTCGCCTCCGCCTCCGGCGTCAACCGCTAATACCACGAATCGCACGACAAAGGCCGCCGTCAGGCGGCCTTTGTCTTTCCTCACGCAGAGCTGTCATCTCGCGCAAACCCGGATCGAAGCGAACGGGTAATCGAAAGAGCTGCGGTTGTCGCCGTCACTGGCTGGAAACAACTCTAAAACCGCATCGAAGGAATTCCCTGCAACAGGAATAAATACCTATCCCGCGTCGTGTCTGGCCCCGCCGTGATCGGACTGTTCAGATGAATCAGCGAATTGTCCGTCGCGTCGTACTTCGGCCACACTGGCACGGCCGTTCCATTGGGGTCGCCGTTCTTCGCGAAGTTCGTCCAGTACGTCATCATCGCCTCGCTCAACTGCCGATCCTCCGGCCGCACGGTCTCGCCCGGACGCGTATCCAGCGTCCCGAACACATACTCGATGTCGTCAGAGTGGAAGGCAAAGGTTCCCGGATGATACTTGCTCGGCAGCGCAGCCAGTTCGAAGTGATACCGGTACACCGGCGCGTCCCCCGTCTTGCGATGTGCTTCAAGCCACTTCCAGGTTCCGAACGCGATAAATTGATCGCTCCCAAAATCAACCGCTGACCGCAGCGCCTGCGCATCCGTCTCGCCGGGATACAGTTTCAAAAACGCCTCCGCCCGATCCGCGAATAGCTTGTTGGCCATCTCCTTCCACTGCGGCGCCGTCATGCCGCGCATGGCCATAAAGCTGCCTTCATCCGCGTTCCATCCAGCCAGCAGCGGAACATGCGCCTGCTTGCCCGCTGCGTAAGTATCGGGAACAGGCTCGGTCAGAAACTTGCCGTCAATATCGGGGGCAAATCCTGTCGCGCCCTTTGTTTTCGCGGCGTCCAGGATCTTGTCCGTCGGCATCGCGCGCAATCCTGCGAGGTCCTTCACGCCCAGCGTCGCCACCCACTTGCCATCAATGGCAGCCCGCTCTGTAACGCTCTGTCCTCCAAGATTCAGCGCGCTCGGAAACGCCGCGCCGCTCTCGCCAATCGCCTTCGCGAACAAACCCTGCGCCATCGGAGAAGCCATCAGCGTGCTCACGGCAAACGATCCCGCGCTCTCGCCAAAGATCGTCACGTTATTCTTGTCGCCGCCGAATTCGCCGATGTTGCTCTTCACCCACTGCAACGCGGCCACCATGTCCATCAACCCATAGTTGCCGGCAACGCCGTTATTCTCTTTTGCCAGTTCATCGGTGACAAGGAACCCGAACACGCCCAACCGGTAGTTGATCGTGACCAGCACCACGCCCTTTAATGGCAGAAAGTCGCCGTTATGACGAGGCTCCGAACTCGCGCCACCCGAATAACCGCCGCCATGAATCCAGAACATCACCGGCAATTTGGCATCCTTCTTCGCGTCGGCCGGCGTGTAGACATTCAGGAAAAGGCAGTCTTCGCTAGGCTCCGCATCCTGAAACACCATGTCGTCGAACACCCGTCCCTGCGCGCAATGCGCTCCATACTTCGTCGCATCCCGCTCGCCCTTCCACTTCGCGGGTGGCTGCGGAGCTTTCCAGCGCATGTCGCCGACGGGAGGCGCCGCGTACGGCAGCCCCATAAATGCGCGCACCTTGCCGTCATTGATCGTCTTCCCGGCAACCTTGCCCTGCTCTGTCTTCACCTTCAATGAATCTGCATTTCCATTGGCTGCCAGCCCCATCATCAGCCCCGCTGCCGCCAAGGCGCAAAATGCCTGCGTACGAAAAAACATTGCAAATTCCTCCGCGAGATACCTTATCAGGGCCGGCTCAACCCCGCAGCAGTTTCCGCCAGACCGAACCATCAACAGTCTCACCACCAGCGCTGTCATCCTGAGCGAAGCGGCTTGGGGCCCCAACGAAGTTGGGGTAAGCGGAGCGAAGGATCTGCTTTTGCTCTTCCTTCACAGCACGAAATCGGGTCAATGAAACACCCTGAATCAAGAACTACAGGATCTCCGTCGCCAGCAAATCCTTCATCTCCTCGCGCCTGCGAATCAGCCGATGCTTCTTCCCTTCCACCAGCACTTCCGCCGGCCGAAAGCGCGAATTGTAATTCGAACTCTGCGCCATGCCATAAGCCCCCGCATCGAGGAGCGCAACCAGATCGCCCGCCTCAACAGGCTTCAACATCCGGTCGCGCGCAAAAAAGTCTCCCGTCTCGCACACCGGTCCAACCACATCCACGGCCCGCGCGCGTCCTGCGCGTGGCTTGACCGGCACGATCTCGTGATAAGCCTGGTACAGCGCCGGCCGAATCAGATCGTTCATCGCCGCATCGGTGATCACAAACGTTTTCTTCCCATTCTTCTTCACGTTCAGCACGCGCGTCACCAGCGCTCCGGCCTGCGCTACGATAAAGCGCCCCGGTTCAATCAGCAGCTTGCAGTCAAAACCTGCCAGCGCCTTCTCGATCGCCGCCGCGTATTCTGTCACCTTCGCTGCGGGATCAGCACCATCCGTTCCACCGTGATACCGGGGTCCCCGGCGACGGGTCTTTGTCGCTGGGGTGGAGTGATAGTCGATGCCTAGTCCGCCCCCCGCGTCCACAACCTTCAGCGCGATTCCTTCGCGGTTCAACTGCATCGCCAGCTTGCACACGCGCTCAATCGCCGCTCCAAATGGAGCCGCCGAGCGAATCTGCGATCCGATATGCACGCTGACGCCGTGCGGCTCCAGCCATTTGTTCCTGGCCGCCGCCCGATAGATTTCCGCTGCCTTGCGAATGTCAATTCCGAACTTGTGCTCCCGCAGACCCGTCGAAATGTATGGATGCGTCTCGGCAAAAACATCAGGATTCACACGCAACGCGAACCGCGCTTTCACTTTCAATTTCCGAGCGCGCATCGCCAGCAACTCGAGTTCCGCTTCGCTCTCGACGTTGAACTGAAGAATTCCCGCATCGAGCGCGCGATCCATCTCCGCGGCGGTCTTGCCAACCCCCGAAAAGACAGCGCGTCCAACCGCATGCGGTGCAGCAGAAATCACCCGCTCCAACTCACCGCCGGAAACAATGTCGAACCCAGCACCGCGCGCCGCCAGCAGCTTCAAAATCGCCAGCGAAGAATTAGCCTTCACCGCATAGCAGACAAGATGATCGCGCCCCGCAAACGGCCGCTGAAACAGTCCCAGACGCTCCAGTATCTGCGTGGCCGAATACACGTAGAGCGGAGTTCCGTACCCCTTCGCCAGCGTCTCAAGCGAAACGCCGTCGCAATGCAATGCGGTGCTCGCCCCACTACGCTGAAAAGGACGAAGTGAATTTTGCAAATCAGAATTCAAGATAGGCTTCCATGGTCCGAACGAGATGCTTTGAGCCTATCTCATCCCCATCGCCACACTCTCGCAATTCGAACCAGGCAAATATGCCTTGAGAGTTTCTGTATCAGCGCAGCCTTGTCAGAACTCAAATTGCTGAAGCCACGGCGCAAGCAGGGCCGCCACTTTGCCCGGCTGCTCGTATGCGGCAAAATGTCCAGCGTCTGCAAGCAGGTGAAACTCACACCCACCTTCCGCCGCCTCAAACGCTCGCATCTCGGTTTCGGAGATCCCTGGATCTTCCCCACCGCAAATCGCCAGGATCGGTGCGTCAATCCCGCGAATATCCGGCACAGAATTTGGTCGCGTCGCCAGCCCTGCCTGCGTCGCGATCAGAGCTTCAGCGGTCAGCGTCATCCGCGCTCTCAACTCGCCCACGATCTCTGGCCGCCGCTCTCGCGCACTCGCGCCAATCAGCGTCTGCGCATTTCCATCAAACACGCCTGAAGTTCCTTCGCGGCGCACCTTTGCAATCGTCTCCACCCGTTTCGCCAGGTTGGCTTCTGCGTCCGCTTGCGCCTTCGAGCACACCAGGGCCAGACCTCGCATCCGCAACGGGGCCCTGCGCCACAATTCGAGCATCACGTAACCGCCAATCGAGCAGCCTGCGAATACCGCGTCGGTCAACGCGAGATGATCCATCAGTGCCAGCATGTCCGCTGCAAGTTGCCCCATGCTCAATACGGGAGCATCAGGAACTTGCGCGAATCCGCCAACCGGCAGATCCGTTCCCAATTCCGAAGCGCCATGGCCACGAAAATCCGGCACGATCGCGCGCATCTCTCCCAGCTCCGCAATCATCGGGCGCCAGTAATCATGGTCCAGAGGTGTGGGATGGAGAAAGATGACGGGCAAACCCGTGCCCGTTTCCCAATAGTTGAGTTTGGCCCCGTGTGAATCGTACGTCTTGCTCATACGCTTGGAGGATAACCGCCCGGCGCGCTCGGCGGATACCCCCCGGGCGGATAAGTTCCCGGTGGATAGGTCCCCGGCATCGCGATCTGCTCCTCAGGAATCCCGATCCAGCCCGCAAGATAAGCAACACCCACAAGCCCGCTGGTAAACACGAAACCCACTACCGTCAGAATGCGGACCAGCGTCACATCCCATCCATTGGCCTGCGCTACGCCGATGCACACTCCGGCAATTGCCCGGCCCGCGATCGGCCGCACAAGCGGCTTGCCCGGCACAGGAGGAATAGCCGTCACCACATTTCCGCAATTCGAACAAAATCTTGCACTCGGCGGTAATGAGGCTCCGCAGCGTTGACAGTAGAAGGGCATGACCAACCTCCGGGGAATCGCACTTCGATTCCCACAATATCACTACGCAAACGCACTAAGGTCAGTTCCGGTCTGCACCAGCCCGCCCTCTGACCCAACCCGGGTAACCTGTCTAATTGCCGTGATATGGCGATTTGAGACGCTTGCGCGCAGTATCCGCCCGCGACGTATTAGGCCCAGCGTCAATGGCTGCCTGGTAGTCCTTCACGGCCGCCTGCCTGTTGCCTAGCAGATCGTGGCATTCGCCCCCGGCCAGAAGAGTGCGCACCTTCAGCTCCGGGCCCACTCCGTTTGAGGATGCCGCCTGCTCATAAGCATGCGCCGCCTCAGCATAGTGTCGCTGGCCGCGCTGAGCATCGCCCAGCCCAAAGTAAGTCAGCTCCAGCTTCGCATCGGCGAAATACCCGGGCTTTTCGCTATCCGCCGCGATCTGCTCATAAGCATGCACCGCCCCCATTCCCTCGCCTGCGTCCTTACGCAGGTTCGCCTCTTCGAGACAGAACAGATAGTCCCGCGGAAACTGCTGCTTCAGGCTGCGCACCACTTCAATGGCATCTTTGTATTTCCCTTCTCGGCGCAGAAACAGGGCGATCACGGTCCGAGCTTCGACATTATTGGTGAGGCCGCGATGCGCGTCATCTCTCAACATCTCCATGCCTTTCGACTTCGACCCGGTAATTCCAACGAAGCCGATCAGAAACTTGAATGGCAGCGGCAGCGCTCCCACGACGTATTGGTACACGCCCACCACCAGTTTGGCGTCCAGGTAGTCCGGATCGATTTCGAGAACGCGCGCGCAATCATCTTTGGCCTTCGAAGCCAGCCGAAATCCAGCGCCAAATCCGCGCTCCACCATCGCGACATACGTGCATCGCAAACTCCGCGCCCATCCCCTCGCATACAGCGCATCCACATCGTTGGGATTCTTGCTCACACGCAAATCGGCCTCGCGAATTGCTTCATCAGCGAGTGCGAAGATGCGGTCCCGCGTCTTCGGATCCTCTTCGGTGGCATGTTTACCGGTGAGGAATCCATCATTGGCGTAGAACGTCGTATCCAGCAGATCTTCGCGATACAGCTCTTGAAACACCACGGCATTCAGCAGCAGGGCCGTTGCCTGAGGATCGCCGGGATGCTCCGCATGAAAGCGCTCAAATCGCCCGACCGCTGCGGGATAGTCGAGCAAATAGAAGTAGCGATAGGCTTCGCGCACCTCTGGATCGAGATTCAGCAAATTGGTGTGAACCTTGTCGTCCGCGTGGCTTGCGATCGTCAAACAAAGCAACAATGCGACGCATGCAGTCGTCCGCAAATGCCACCTGCTCTTCTTCAAACCCATTTGACTCCGTGCGTTCTGCGAGCCTTGCGCCGCAAAACCGACACCCTCAAGTCTATCGAAGAGACAGTCGGCATCCCGGCCTCGTCCATCGTTGATGGGCGAGACATGGGATGTCGATCTGCTGGTTTGATGCTATTTCGGTTCCGGCTTCGGCTTTTCCTGCTTCGGCGGAGCCTCCGGGCGTGCTTCATGTTGAGGAGCCGGGTGCGCCGCCGGTGCAGGACGAGATTCATGCTGCGGAGCGGGCCTCGACTCTGTTCGCGGAGCAGGCGCCGCATGCGATTCCGCGCGAGGTGCCGGCGCAGGCCGGGATTCATGCTGAGGCGCAGGCCGCGATTCGGTTCGTGGAGCAGGTGCAGCGTGCGACTCTGCGCGAGGTGCCGGCGCGGGCCGCGATTCGGCATGGGTCTCGGGGGCGCGACGAGATTCAGCGCGAGGCGCAGCAGTTGCGTGCGATTCCGTCCTTGGTTTTTCTGTCGGCGCAGTTCGCGATTCCGTCCGCGTCTCCGCCTTCGACGTGGCTGCATGCGACTCGGTACGAGAAGGCGTGGTTCTGGATTCGGGTGTTGTGCGAGACTCGCTTCGTGCCGACGCAGTTCGCGATTCGGTTCGAGAAGCAGCTGTTGGCGATTCAGTCCGAGAAGGAGTTGTTCGCGACTCGGTCCCTCGAGAGGCGGCCGTGCGGCTCTCCGGAGTTACCCGATTCGATGCGCTGCGAGATTCGGACCTTGGCGATGCCTTCTCGGTCGGAGCAGTCCGCGCTGTAGTTGCAGACCGGGTTGTCTCGCGTGCAGGGGTTCGTTCAGCCGTTGATTTCGCTCCGGCAGTGCGGCCCTCCTCCGTCGATCTGGCCACGGCCAGCGTGTGCGGATGTCCCCCATTGGCCTTTGCGTACGACGTGCGATCTGCCCGCGCTGCCTGCACATGCTGCAACTGCGCAGCTGTCGCCGGGGTGTGACGTCCACTCATCGCTTCCCGCTCCACCGGCGTCGGATCATGGCGGATTCCGTTCGGCCCTCCGTTGAATGCAACGTGCCTGGAGTTCGCGATGGTATTGCTGCGAACGATCGACTCGTTCACGTACGTGTTGCGGATGACGTTTCTATCCACGCGCATCACCGCGGTGTTGTATGCGAAAGCACCGCCGCGCCATTCCCCGCCGACAAAGCCGACGCCCATGTAGCCGAACCCGTAGTCGATTCCGCCGTAATACCCGACGCGATCGCCCCAGTAGCCATCGTGGAACCTATAATGCCCGCCGTCCCATCCCCACCACGCGGGAGTCCAAAGCGCGCCCTGGTATGGTGCAGGCACCCACTCGCCTGGCACCCAGTAGTAGCCGTCATCGCCATAGGCCCAGTATCCCGGAACCCACATCCAGCCCTCTTGCGGACATACAGGCTGCTCGTATACCGGCAAAACCGGTGGAGCGATGCTAACGGAAATAGATACACCCGCAAACGAGGGTGCAGGAACGAGCAGGATCATCAGCGCTGGCAGAAGCCAGCACGCACATCGCAACAAACGCATCGGAAATCCTCCTTGGACTCCTGGCTTGTCCTGAATAAATATGCTTTCTCTATGACATGCCAGGGTTGGCCGAAAGCGATCGACGAATCCACGGGCCTTGAGTGCCGACATGAATAAATGTCGGCTTCGGATTATTCCGCCCGGCTCAGCGCATCTCCAGCCCGTTCGGCAATTCCGTCCAAAGCCCGCAAAGAGACTTCGCGCGGCCAGACTAGTGGGTTTGGAACCTCTTCTACCCGAATCAGTTGTCCGGGAAATGAATTGAGAGAAGCAGCCTGGAAGATATTTGGCCCTCATCGTCACTCAAATCTGCCTTTGCCGGCACCAGGCTTCTGTATCTCGGTGCCGAAGCGGGGCGTTCAGCAAGCACGCACATCGTCACACGTCTCTCTCCAACTCGCTGCGTTATCTTTAGAGAGCAGCCGCGAAACGAACGGAATCAAAAGCAATGGACGTTCTTAAGCAACTCTACCAGCATCACTTCCACTCCCCCGCCGATCGCGTTGTGCCTCTCCAGGGACAACTCGGCGGTTCGGGCCGGACCATCGTTCGCCTCGTGGGGACCACCGGGAGTGCCATCGGCATCGTTTATCCCGTCCGCGAAGAGAATGTAGCCTTCCTTGAATTTTCGCGCCATTTTCATCGTCACGGGCTGCCAGTTCCTGAAATCTATGCCGAGGACCTTGCGCGCAACGCCTACATTGAGGAAGACCTCGGAGACGTCACGTTGTTTGAATTCCTCAACAAACATCGCGATGGAGACCTCATTGGTCCTCCGGCGCTTGAGGCGTACCGAAAGGTTGTTGCCATCCTACCGCGCTTTCAAGTTGAAGCCGGACGCGATCTGAACTACAAGGTCTGCTACCCGCGCTCCAGCTTCGATCGCCAGTCGATTGCCTGGGACCTGAACTACTTCAAATACTATTTCCTGCGCCTCGCCGGCATTCCCTTCAACGAACAGGCTCTCGAGAACGACTTCAGCCGCCTCACCAAGCTTCTGCTCGCCGCGCCGCACGATTATTTTCTCTATCGCGATTTCCAATCACGCAACGTAATGCTCCGCGACCAGCAGCCGTACTTCCTGGACTACCAGGGAGGCCGTAAAGGCGCCCTCCAGTATGATATCGCTTCCCTTCTCTACGACGGAAAGGCAGACCTGGCTCCCGCGGTGCGACAGGAACTTCTGGATCACTACCTGGACAGCTTGTCAAAGTTCATCCCTGTCGATCGCAGCTCGTTCATGGAGCACTACTACGCCTACGTTTACGTTCGGATCATGCAGGCCCTGGGTGCTTACGGCTTTCGTGGCTTCTACGAGCGCAAACCGCACTTCCTGCAAAGTGTTCCCTACGCCCTCAAGAACCTCCGCTGGCTCGCCCACAATGTGAAGCTTCCTGTAGCGCTGCCTGCGCTGATGGACGCGTTTCAGGGCATGCTCTCGTCTGAAAAGCTTCAACAGCTAGCGCCCCACACCAATTCCCTGACGGTGCGAATCTTCAGTTTTTCGTTCCATCATCAGATGCCCGCCGATGATTCAGGAAACGGCGGAGGGTATGTTTTTGATGCGCGCAGTCTCCCCAATCCCGGGCGGGAAGAGCGCTTCAAGCTACTTACAGGCAAAGATGCTCCGGTCATCGAGTACCTCAATCAGGAGGAGTCTGTGCAGCAATACTTCACGCATGCGCAGACGCTCGTCGATGCGAGCGTATCCGCATATCGTCGTCGTGGTTTTGGTAATCTGATGGTCTCCTTCGGCTGCACCGGTGGACAGCACCGATCGGTGTTTCTAGCGGAACAGCTTGCACGGCACCTTCGGTCAACCAGCGAGGTCGAAGTGGTAGTACGCCACATCGAGCTCGAAAAGAATTTCCCTGACAAGGTAACGCTGTGAAGGCAATGGTGCTCGCCGCAGGCCTGGGCACGCGTCTGCGCCCGCTGACCGATGATCGTCCTAAGGCTCTCGTTGAAGTCGCCGGCCGCACGCTTCTCGAACTTACGCTGGCTAGACTTCGCGCCTTCGGCATTCAGGACGTCATCATCAACACACATCACTTCGCGGATATGATCGATGCTTATCTACGAAGCCATGGGAACTTCGGAATGCACATCGAGATCTCGCACGAAGAAGTCCTTCTCGATACTGGAGGCGGTCTGGAAAAGGCTGCATCTTTTTTCCGAGATTCCGACGAGCCATTTCTCGTACACAACGTCGACGTTCTCAGCACAATCGACTTCAATCAGATGCTCCAGTTCCACAAAGATCGAAATGCTCTTGCAACCCTTGCGATTCAGGACCGCACGACGTCGCGTTATCTTCTCTTCGACGAGGCCGAACAGCTATGCGGCCGTCGCACGGGCGTGGACGGCAAACCCGAGCTTGTCCGTAACGCAGGAATGACGCAGGCCTTCGCCTTCTGTGGGATTCATGTCCTCTCTCCCCGCATTTTTTCGGTCATGCAGGAAGAAGGCGCCTTCTCCATCATCCCTGTGTACCTGCGGCTTGCTGAACGAAATGAGACTGTACTGGGGTACCGTGCGGACCAGTACTACTGGCGCGATCTAGGCCGCCCCGAGCAGATCGTGAGTGCCGCGCATGAGATCGAAAAAGGGAGTTATCGGATCTGAGTTATCTACGAATTCATTGATTTTTATACGACTTAGACTAAACAATCCGCTTAGGATTAATCCACGTTGACTAAGTTACAGCAGGTTGAAGTACTGCAAAGAGCGCGCCCGGCGCGACCGCTAAATGCTCTAGTCAATCATGGACCTTTGAGCTATCGACATTACCTGCGGGTCATACACATTTGTCGCATTTTGATTGCAAGTAGAAGGTGAACTGTGCAGAATACGAACACATTCATTCCCTCTGGAGGAGCTATGAATACACTCTGCACCAATCTGTATCTCCGTGTCCGTAATCTGATCGAGCGCGAAGAAGGTCAGGACCTTGTCGAGTATGCCCTGGTCGTGGCTTTGATCGCGTTCGGTGCAATTGCCGGCATGCAATTCCTCGCGACTGGCCTGAACAATGCTTTCTCAGACATCGCCAACGTCCTTACCAGCAACGTCACCTAGTCTGGGCTCTAGAAAAGTTTCTCCATTCCCGCATACGATGTAGTTTGTGAGACAGGTTTCGAAGGGGATGGGTGGGGTGTTAGCGCGAAGTTTGGGATCGGTCCCTAACTTCGCGCTAAGAGTTTAAAGTTGCCCGGCCATGATTCGCCTTCATCGATTCACTTCAGCTCGCCGCTCGCCTTCCGCAAATTTCCTAATCATCAAGACAGCGTAACGCACTTTCTCTTGTCGAAAGCTTCGCGTGCGCCATGCAGATTCGCGTTCATCGAGCTCTGATTTTGCTGTGTTAGCGTAGGAAGCGGGAGTAACGAAAGGCAAAAATGTCAGCAATTTCCACGTTTATCAAGCATCACTATCGTCATTTCAATTCTGCGGCACTGGTTGATGCTGCGGAGGCCTACAAGGCACACCTGGCGTCGGGCGGAAAGATGTTCATGACTATCGCGGGCGCCATGAGCACCGCGGAGCTTGGCTTGTCGCTCGCGGAGATGATCCGGCAGGACAAGGTACACGGGATCTGCTGTACCGGCGCCAATCTTGAAGAGGATGTCTTCAACCTTGTGGCGCATGATTTCTACGAGCGCGTTCCGCACTATCGCGATCTGACGCCGGCCGATGAGGCGAAACTGCTTGGCCGGCACATGAACCGCGTGACGGATACCTGCATTCCTGAGATGGAAGCGATGCGGCGGATTGAGAACGAGGTGCTGAAGGAATGGGTGCGCGCTGATAAAGCGGGCGAGCGCTTCTTCCCACACCAGTTCATGTATAAGATCCTGCTCTCCGGCGATCTGAAGGCTTCGTATCAGATCGATCCTAAGAACAGCTGGCTGCTGGCAGCGGCCGAAAAGAATCTGCCCATGTTTGTGCCGGGGTGGGAAGACGCGACGCTGGGGAACATGTATGCCGGGCATTGCATCACGGGCGACGTGAAGAAGGTGCACACTGTTCGCACCGGGATCGAGTACATGATGGAGCTGGCGGAGTGGTACACGGAAACGACGAAGACAGCGCCGCTGGGATTCTTCCAGATTGGCGGCGGCATCGCAGGCGATTTTCCGATCTGCGTCGTGCCGATGCTGCACCAGGATCTACAGCGCGAGCATGTGCCGCTGTGGGCGTACTTCTGCCAGATTTCGGACTCGACGACGAGTTACGGGTCGTATTCGGGAGCGGTGCCAAACGAGAAGATCACCTGGGGCAAGCTTGGCGAGACGACGCCTAAGTTCATCGTGGAGAGCGATGCCTCGATCGTGGCTCCGCTGATGTTCGCCTATGTGCTGGGGTGGTAAGGACAGTCATGAGCGGTGTGGGGTCACTTCGAATGCGCCGTCAACCCCTCGCCGCCAAACTTTTCGCTAACCCCCTCATTCCATTCGCAAAAAACTTTCGCCCATTTTGCAGGTAATTATCCCCTCGCGGCGCACAATGGAATCGTGATTGAAACCTCTATCTCCCCGAATGTGCGCCTCGCGCATGCAAACTCCGCTAGCACCGCTATCGCGCCGCTAAGCCCAATCCTCACAAATCTTTACCAGTAACCTCAATCCACTCAAATCTTTAGCGTACCCCCTACTCAGCAACCCATCTGATTACAGGCCTTTAACAAAAAAAAGTAAAAAAGGGTTACTTCCTCAATGAGTCCTGGATGGCTCCGGAAGTTCCAGTTCTCTTTCCGCGAGGGCAGCAAGATCCTTGAGCAACTGGCGGTCGTCCGCCGTGAAGGACCTGGGCTTCTTATCGAAGACGCAAAACGTGCCCATCTTGAATCCGTTCACGTTCAGGGAGCAGCCCGCGTAGAAGCGGATCTTCGGGTCGCCGACGACCACTGGATTGTCGTGGAATCGCTCATCCTTGAGCGCATTTTCGACATAGAGAATTTCGTCAAAGAGGATGGCGTGGGCGCAGAACGAGATGTCGCGCGAAGTCTGGCAAAGGCTAAGACCCTGGATTGATTTGAACCACTGCCGCTGATCGTCGATCATGCTGATGGTTGAATACGGAACGTTGAACACACGTTTGGCGAGGCGGGTGAGCCTGTCGTAGCGCTCTTCAGGAGCGGTATCGAGGATATTGAGGGCGTAGAGGGCTGCGATTCTGCTGGACTCATTGGCGGGGATGGCCGGTGTCTGCATGTCGGGGCTCCGGGGATCGAAGGCGTTCACGAAAGGGACGGCAATGTTGTGAACGCAGCATACCGCAGGCTGACGCGGCTGTCTTGCTGAAATTTACAAGCTCATCCATGCTCTTCGAAGGGAACAGTGCGAACTGAAAATGCCTCCGAAAACAACCAGCGTTGCCCATGCGATCCCGGTTTTGCGTATCTTTACAAGATGGAGATTCTATAACTGGAGATCGGCATTTTCGGGTGGCCAAACAAATCCAAATCAAAACGGGATGCTTCAGGCCCTGCGAGAACAGCCGCGAAGAGCGCCCTAGGGAAAGCTTATTGCCCGGTCTTCGCCGCGTTGAGTCGCTGCAACATTTCCTTTTCGAAATCGGCGTCGCTGCCGCCGCTGAATCCAACCTGCTTGGACTGCCAGACTCCTTGCGGATCGACGACCCATGTTTGCGGAATGGCGAAGCCGTCGAGCAGGCTCACAACCGTCGAAAAGGCGGGCAGCACCGGAAAGGTGTAGCCCTTTTCCTTGAGGTAGGGCGCCAAAACGCCGAGATCCTCATCCAAATCGAAAGTAAGGATCTGGATGTCTTTGCGGTCCTTTACTTTCTCGTAGAATTTCTCCAGATGTGGCAGCTCGGCCTGGCAAGGGCCGCACCATGTGGCCCACAAATTGATGAGAAGCGCCTTGCCGCCAAGTTCCTTCAACTTCCAGGTCCTCCCCGCCATATCGGAAAGCTCGAAATCCGGGATCTGTTTGGTGGCCTTTTCCCAGCGGCCTTCGGCGGCTTGTTCCGCGCCGCCGGGAGGTTTACTCCAGACAGCCCAAGCCGTCTCGGGGCCGCCTTGTTCCTTAAAGAGCGCGCGGGCTTCGTCGGTCAGGTCGTCCTGCAGTTTCCCGCGATACACTTTGGGTGCCGACAGGCGAGTTTGAAGAGCCAGTTGGTAATACGTCAAGGCGTCTTGAGGATGCTTCTCGATGATTGCAAGCCGAGCACGATTGAGCCAGTAGGCGGACTGACGCTTTTTTTCGGACGGAATCGGAGTTTCCAACTCGGCCTTCAGTTTGAGAGCCGGCTCGCTCTGTCCAGCTTCAATTGCGGCGCGCAGGATGAGGCCGTCGAGGTCCTGATCTTCAAATAGGCGGTAGTTTGCCTGGTCTTTGGCATCCTCGTCGCTGAGGTTGTCCTTCGTCTCTTCAGTCGCGCGGTTCCTGGCGGCAATAGCTTTTGCGTCCTCAAGCAGAGCGAGGGCTCGGGCAGGCTGCCATTTCTTTTTCACGAGAAATTCCGCGGCACTTTCCTCATCGTCGCCGTAGTCAATGGGCGACTCGTAGTCGCGTGCGGCTTGCAAATACGCATCCAGCGCGGCGATGCCTTCCTTCTCGGTAACTGTCTCATTCTGGTTAATGGTGTAGAACCAGAACCATGCATCGTGCTGGAGGTAGGGGCTATCGGTAAATTCGCGGACCCAGCCCTTCAATGCTTCTTCGTAGTCTTTCTGGTACTTCGTCCAGGCCGCAGTGTCGGTCTGGTCCTCGGGCTGGGGGTGGGCCTTATCCCAGCGTTCGTAGGCGATATGGGATGCGTCGGTGGAGTGGGGGAAGTCGTGAACGAGACGGTCTTCCATGGCGGTGATGGCTTCTTTGGAGGCGCCGCTCTGTTTGTGGCCGGTAAGGAGGAACTTCTCCCACTCAGCATTTCCGTGGGGATTGATGGCTTCGAGCCGCTTGAGGTCAAGAGCGACCTGCGCGCGAATGGCATCGTGTTCGCTGGGCGGATGAGTGCGAAAATCGAGTCCCCAAAGAATGGAATAGGCTTGCAGGCGTTTCGGGTCAGTCTCCGTTGCGAGGCGGACGCGCAGTGCCGCAGCCACTTTGGGCTGGGCCGGTTGATCTTTGTTTAACAGCCACTGCACTGTAATGTCCGTTGAGGACGGGCAGCTGGCGAGGAATGTCTCCAAGTTCTCTTTGGTCTTGGCCGGGTCAGCGCGCCTGCCTGAGCCATAGATCAATGCGAGATAAAGAGGCGGCCAGGAGAAGTCGGGCGCTCTGGCGCGGGCCGCATCCAGGAGGCTGATGGCCTGCGGTGTGTCCTTGCCAACAAGCGCTTTGCCGGCAATCACGAGAGCCAGTGGGTCGCCGGGATGATCCTTAGCGGACTGCACCCAGCGATCGCGGACGCTCGCGTACTCCTCGGGAGCGTACTCGCTCATCAAATTCGAGTAGCGAACGAAAGGCTCCAGGTCCCGCGGATAGCGAGTTATGAGATCTTCGAGCACCCACCGCTGGTACGCCAGACGCTCGGAGAATTTCATCTTGTCGAGCAAGTTCGATTCGAGTTTCTCGTCTATGATCTTGCGCACTTCCGGCGTCGCCTCGCAGCCCGGAAGGGATAGCACGGCTTGAGCTTGAGAAACGGAAGAGCAGATAGAGAGTGCAACTGCTGCTACTGTGGCGACGGATAAGGAAGCACGCATCGGCTCGATCCTCCTCGTGGAGGAGTGACATGCATTACCGAAGGATACTCTAGCTTCAGCTGAGGATATCTAAGCTTGCATTTCAACTCAGACTGGATTTGGGAACCCTGGACGTTGCATTCTCAACGGCGGCTGCTTTGGCTGTTCATTTTCGTACACGGCAATCGAAACTGAACGATCCAGAGGGAACCGGCGGCATGAGGAAGACGTAGGATCAAGGGATTGAAGGTCGATATTCTGGCTGGAGAATTGCTTTCCCTTTTGTTGGATCCGCCAGATTTTGGAAAGGCAATTCCCTTTCGATCAAGCTCCCCGGAGGCAAGGCAATGGGCATTCTCATGCAGGATTTGCGGTTCGCATTTCGACAGATGGTCAAAAAGCCCGGCTTTACGGCGGTGGTGGTTCTGACCATGGCGTTGGGAATCGGAGCCAACGCTGCTATCTTCAGCGTGCTTGATGCGGTGCTGCTGAGGCCGCTGCCGTACAGCAATCCAGATCGCCTCATCAAGGTCTGGACACGCTTTACCGGGATCGGCGCGCCCAACGATCAGAATTGGGTCTCGGCTCCGGAGTTTCGCGACTTTCAGCAGTTGAACAGTAGTTTCAGCGATCTCGCGGCCATCGGCTCGGGCTCGATCAATCTAGGTGTCAAGGGAAGCCCGCAGCGGGTGGTAGGCGCTTCGGTTACGCCCAGTCTCTTCCCGATGCTGGGAGCAAAGCCACTGCTGGGTCGCACGTTTTTGCCGGAAGAGGCACAACCGGGACGTGATCACGAAGTGGTGCTGAGTTACGGATTATGGCGCCGCGTGTTTGGCGGGAATCGAAACGTGATTGGAAGCACGATCGACATCGACGGGGTTCCCATGTCGGTGGTGGGTGTGATGCCGGAAGGTTTCGCCTATCCGGATGAGACGGAGATATGGGGACCGCTCGCTTTTTCGCCTGACGATTTGAGCGAGAACAGTCGCGGGGGGCATGGCCTCGAGGTATTGGGGCGGATGAAGCCGGGGCTTTCGCTGGCGCAGGTGCAGTCGGATATGGATCGCGTTGGCAAAACGATGATCGAACAGCACGGATCTTATCCATATAACAAATTCGACTTTGGAATCATTCTGCATCCGCTGCTGGAAGAGACCGTGGGCGATGTGAAGCCATCTCTGATGGTGCTGATGGGGGCAGTGGGCCTGGTGCTGCTGATCGCGTGCGCAAATATTGCCAATCTTCTGCTGGTGCGATCGACCGAGCGGCAGCAGGAGATGGAAACCCGCATGGCGCTTGGAGCGAGTGGCACGCGACTGATGCGGCAATTGCTGACGGAGAGTGTTGTGCTGGCATTCGTGGGCGGTGTTGTGGGTGTGGCCATCACTCCGTGGATATTGCAGGAGCTGGTTCGCATTGCTGCCAAGTCGTTGCCGCGCGCGATTCATACATCGATTGACGGCAGGGCGCTGCTACTGACTGCGACCATCTCGCTTGCTACCGGAATTCTGTTTGGCCTTGCACCCGCACTGCAAGCGGGCCGCAAGCGTGAGTTCGAAGGACTGAAGGGCGGAAGAAGCACGGAGGGCAAGCGGCCGAAGCGGTTGCGGAGCGCGCTGGTGATTTGCGAGACGGCGTTGTCTCTGCTGCTGATTGCCGCAGCGGGTTTACTGATACGAAGCTTCGCCGAAATTCTGAAGGTGGATCCCGGTTTCCGCCCGGATGGGGTGCTGACCATGCGTGTGGCGTTGCCGGATGCGGTCTACAGCAAGCCGGAACAGGTGCGTGGATTCTACGCGGATTTGCTGGATCGCGTGCAGAGATTGCCGGGCGTGCAGGCGGCGGGCGCGGTTTCCGCTTTGCCGTTGAGCGGGCAGGGCGGCTCCGGCACGACAACGATCGACACGCAATCGGTTCCACTGGAAAAGAGCACGCCCGAAGCCGATCAGCGCGTCGTGACTCCCGACTACTTCAAGGCGATGGGAATTTCGGTGGTCCGCGGCCGTGCATTCGAGGCTCGCGATTCTGATACAGCGGCACCAGTTGCCATCGTGGACGAGAGCCTTGCGGACGCCTATTGGCCGAACCAGGATCCGGTGGGTAAGCGGCTACATCCTGGCGGTCTGCAAGCGAAGATTCCATGGGTAACTGTCGTTGGGGTGGTAAGGCACGTGCGCAACAGGACACTCGAAGCGCGTTCGCGCGTGGAGGTCTATTGGCCGGAGAATCAGCGACCGAGCGGAGCGATGGCGTTGACAGTGCTGACGTCGGGAAATCCGATGAACCTCGTACCGACGATCCAGCGAGAGGTCGCTGCGATCGACCCCGACTTGCCCGTGTACAAGATGAGTACGATGACCGAGGTGATGGGCGATTCGCTGGAGCGTCGGCGGCTGGCACTGATCCTGCTGGCGGGATTTGCAGGGCTGGCGCTGTTGCTGGCTGCAGTGGGAATCTATGGCGTGACTTCGTACGGAGTGGCGCAGAGGCATAAGGAGATTGGCTTGCGCATGGCGCTTGGCGCGGATCGCGGCGATGTGCTGGGCATGCTGATCCGGAACGGCATGGCAACCATCGCTATCGGACTCGGACTCGGCCTGGTGATGGCACTGTTTCTCACACGATTGATGAGCGGATTGCTTTTCTCCGTGCGGCCATGGGATCCGGTGGCACTCAGCGGCGCGGCGGCATTGCTGATGATAGCGGCGCTGCTGGCGATCTTTGTTCCGGCTCGGCGAGCGACCAAGGTCAATCCGATGGTGGCGCTGCGCTACGAGTGAGGCTTGTGTTCTCAAAGACAATTTTCCCGCATCGGGTCTTCTGTTCCAGAAGGTGCTGATTCTTTTCATTCAAACAATACTGAAGACAGTGAGCGTAGCAGTGCTGGCGGGAAACTGGAGGCTTTTGCATGTCCGGTACCGTTTTAGAAGCAACTGCAGGTTCCTCGACTTCGCTCGGAATGACAGAGTTGCAGGCTCGGAGTGAAAGAGTTGCAGGCTTGGAATGACAGCGTTACAGGCTCGGAATGACAACGTTACGGGAGCGAGGAGAGACTAGGCGCGAGTGCATTCCTCTACGGGGATGGGCACTTGCTCCACGATCTCCAAGCCGAAGCCTTCGAGGGCGGGGATGTGCATGGGCGTGTTGGAGAGCAGGCGGATGCGCTGGATGCCGAGATCGGAGAGGATCTGGCCGCCCAGGCCGATGGCGCGAAGGATGCGACCGCTGCGGGCCTGCGAGCCTTCGCGGGTACGAAGCTGCTGATGCAGGACGAGGTTGTTGGCGGTTGCGGCCTTGACGCCGTCAGAAAGGGCCGTGCCGCTGGAATTGAAGGAAGTGGCGAGGGGCGCTTGCTTGTCAATCTCGAATCCACGGGAGGTGTTGTGGAGGTAGAGGATTGCGCCGCAGCCTTCCTCGGCGATCATGCGCATGGAGTTGTCGAGAACTTCGCGACAGTGGCAGTCGGCGGCGAAGATGTCGCCTGCGGTGCAGCGCGTGTGTACACGGACGAGAACGGCATGGGAGCACGGAGGCCTTGTGGTACGCGCGTCGCCGGGGATGTTGGCCGGGCCGTCATGGCAGGCGGGACAACTGGGGCACAGATCGCCGCGCACGAGCGCGATGTGGCTTTCGCCGCCGTTGACCTCGCTTTCGTAAGCGATCATGCGGAATTCGCCGTACTTGGTCTGGATGCGGGTTTCGCCTGCGCGGACAATGTAGCGCTCATGGCGGAGGCGGTAGCGGATAAGTTCGGCGACGGTGAGGATGCGGAGGTTGTGCTCGGTGCAGAACGGAATGAGGTCGGGGATGCGTGCCATTTCGCCGTCATCACGCATGATTTCGCAGATGACGCCGGCGGGCTGGAGGCCGGCGAGGCGGGCGAGGTCCACAGAGGCTTCGGTCTGTCCGGCGCGAACGAGGACTCCGCCCTGGCGTGCGCGGAGAGGAAAGATGTGGCCGGGACGGACGAGATCGCTGGAAGTGGATGTGGGATCGATGGCCGTGCGGATGGTGTGGGCGCGGTCGGCCGCGGAGATGCCGGTGGTGACGCCTTCGCGAGCTTCGATGGTCTCAGTGAAGGCCGTGCCGAAGCGCGAGGAGTTCTGCTGCGTCATGGGAAAGAGGCGGAGGTAGTCGGCGCGCTCTTCTGTGAGCGTCAGGCAGACAAGACCGCGACCATAGCGGGCCATGAAGTTGATGGCCTCGGGCGTGACGTGCTCCGCAGCAAGGGTCAGGTCCCCTTCGTTTTCGCGGTCCTCATCGTCGACCACGACGACCATGCGGCCGGCGCGGATGTCGGCAAGGGCACCCGGGACATCGGTGAACGGAGCTTCGAAGGTGCGAGCGCTGTCAGGCATCGGGAACAGATTCATTCTCGCCGATTGGGAGGCTATCGGCAAAGAACGTTACTAAAGGGCAACAAAAACGCCACCCGAGGGCGGCGTTTTTGTTGACAGCTAGAGAAGCGGGATTCTACAAAGTAGACTCAATCTCAAAGCCCCAGGCTTCAAGGAGCGCCTCAGGAATGTACTTGGAATTTTTGTTCCGACGGGCCCACTCGCGAAGACGGGTAGACCGGATGTACTGATCCGGGGTGAGCTTGAACTCCTTGACGATCTGTTCAAAGGAGGTCACGGTGGGGACAACAGGGCCGATGGGCTCCGGCTTGCCCCAATTCGGATTTCCTCTACGTTTTGCCATTTGGTTTTGTTTTCCTTAGAAAGGAGTGGAGTTTGGTTCCTGAAATGCCTCGGGCGACGGGCTGGGGGTCCTTACGGCCCTAAGGCGACTCGATAGTTCTATTTTAGGGATATTTTGTTCAAAAATCAATAGCAAAGCTGGTCATTTCAAGCGTTTTCTCGCCGCAAAGTGTTCAAAAAACAATCACTATAGACCACTCACTCATAACGACTTACGGGTTACAGTTCCCGGCAAGCCGCGCGATTGCCTCGATTTGACATGTCGAAATGAACGTCCCCTGGGCCTTTTGATGGCACCATAACGTTATGAACAAATGTCAGTGGGCGCTGGCCGCAGTGCTTCTGCTGCTGGCAGCCGGGGAGCTGCCCTGCGGCGCGGTGGAGCTGCGGGTTAGCCGGGAAGCCCTGGAAAGAACATTGAAACAACAGCTATTTAGCGGACCGGAAGGGCGGTTCTATTTGAAGGGGTCAGAGCGGACGGCGTGCTCGGTCTATGCGGACGATGCGAAGCTGACCTTTGTCCAGGATCGGATCGTGGTGAAGGTGAAGACGCGAGCGCGCATGGGTAAGTCCATGGGCGGCTCCTGTATTGGGATCTCGCTTGCACCGACTGCCGAAGTTTCCTTAGCGCCCTACGGCGAGGGCGAATCAATCGGGTTCCGCGACGCGCAACTGATCAAAGTGAGCGATCAGCGGGAGCTCAATTTCTTGCTCAGTCCATTTTTAAGCCGGCAAGTGCCATCGAGCATGAAGGTGGATGCGGCAGATTTGTTGCGGAAGGCCCTGGAGGGCTCGACGGCGTCGTCGGGGTACAAGGTGATGCTGGAGAAGCTGAAGGTGCACTCGATGGCGATCGAGGGCGACACGCTGGTGGTGGATGTGGATGGGGATATCAGCGTGAAGTGAAGGATCTGCGGATTGCTCTCAATCCGTAAATAGGATGGGGCGAAAGGCTGAAGCCAATGATCAAGCCATTCGATACGCGGACACTTGTTGGGCGCGAACGGAGTCGTTCCCTGCTTCCAGGGGTGTATTTGAAGCGGGCACTGTCATTCTGTTCTTTATCGAGTTTGATCTTTTTGAGCGCGATTGGTGCTTGTGCGCAGATGGCTCACGATCAGCCGGAACTGGTCGCGGTTGAACATGGAGTTTCCGGAATCGAAGCTTTTGTGAAGGCTGGCGGGAAGTTCACAGGGAAGAAAAACGAACGCGGACAGACAGCCGCAATGCTGGCGGCGGCGAGTTCACCCGAGGTGATCGAGGCATTTCACGAAGCCGGTGGAGTGTTTACCGACGATCAGGACGAGGATGGGAAGACTGCGGCGTTTTATCTTTTGCAGCTGAAGGCCCATCCGGGCCCGGGTGCGGTTCGATACCATCTCGAACGAGCCAAAGCGGTTGAAAGTTTTGTCAAAGCTGGAGGCCGGTTTACAGAGATAAGCGATAAGAAGGGTCTGACGCCATCCACTCTTGTTATGGATGATCCTGTGGCGATTTGCGCATACCGCAAAGGACTCCCGCCAGATGCAGACTGGCGCGTGGGTCTCGGCAATCGCCGTGAGCTCATGGCAATTGTTGGCGGCACGGCGGGCATCCGGGCTTATGTCGAATCTGGCGGAGTTTTTACGTCGCTTACGGATGGTGCTGGGAAGACAGCCGGCGACTGGGCCACAAGCAAAGGTGGAGAGGTGCTGGCAGCGTACAACGAGGCCGTTAAGCGCGAGGGCGGCCTTGAGCACGTCACCAGCGACGACGAATACACCGCTCTCCGGAGCGCGCAGAGAGTCGAAGCTTTTGTAAAAGCCGGATGCCAGTTTGACGACCGACCCAACACGAATGGCCTGAGGGCAGAGGAGATGGCTATTCTCGGTGGGCCGAAGGTCGTTGAGGCTTTTTCCCTGCACGGTGGACGGTTTACGAATCGGCTCAACTCCGCAGGACATAGCGCCGCAGATCTGGCTGCGCAATACGATCCTGGAGATCCCGGTGTGTTGAAGGCCTATCGCGCCGCTGTGAAACGTCAAGGCGGACTCGCTTCGATTGCTGCAATTGACGAGTATCAGGCAATCAGGATGGGTCCGTTGGGAATCGAAGATTTCGTCAAGCGAGGCGGTCGATTTGACGATGCACCGAACGCCGAGGATCTGACGCCGGCAATGGTTGCCGCGTCCGCGGAGCCCGAGACGATTGAAGCCTTCGCAAAAGCGGGAGGCAAATTCACCGACTGGCAGAACAAGCTGGGCTACACCGCCGCGATGGCTGCAGCGTATTACGGCGCCGACGCGATCCGCGCTTTCGCTCGCGCCGGAGGCGTTTTTACAAATAAGCAAAATCATCAGGGCAACACCGTTGGCATGATCGTAGCCGCGAGGCAGGACGACAGTTTTCCCGATGGAAAGATTGAGCTCCGCTTCGCGGATAAAGCAATGCGCGAAGGGGCGGTAAATCCCGGCGGAGCGGCTATCGACGCCTTCTACGCCGGTGGAGGACGATTTAGCGATCAGCAGAACTGGTACGGGCGCACCGCCGCCATGTACGCTGCTCAGAATGGTCCGGAAGCTATCAAAGCCTTTGCACGCGCTGGTGGACATTTCACTGACCAGGAGGATAAAGCGGGCTTCACCGCAGAGATCTACGCAGTGTTCAGCGGGCCGGAAACAATCAGAGCCTTTGCCGCCGCCGGTGGGCGATTTTCCGACCACGTCACGAGCAAAGGCAAATCTTCGGAACTCGCCGTTGCTGAAGGCAGCGCCGACCAGATTACAGCGTTCTCCGAATCGGGCGGAATCTTCACTGACCGCAAAACTGAGGGCATGACTTCAGCGATGCTTGCCTCGAGCGCGGGAGCTGGAGAAATTCAGGCGTTGGCGGCATTTGGATCAGATGCAGAGACTGCTTCCCTCTTTGCAAAACGAAAGGAGCAGCTTGTCGCGCGCGATGTCGAGGCAGAAAGGGCGTATCAGGAAGCTCTCAAGAGACAAGGCGGCCTTCGGCACATTCAATGAAGGGCCGTTTTATGCATGATCAACACGGGTGCGGAAGCCGCTGCTCCCAGCGCTGAAAGACCGGCTACATTCGGAGGCTTGCGGGGCAGCGCAAGCCTGAGTCGCACATGATGATTCGAACCTGATTTTCATCGACAGATGTTAACGTAATTCTCTATGAGCTCACCTACAGCGGCGGTACTGGGCGAGATCGGGTTGCCGGTGCCGATTCGCGAACTGTCGGCGAAGACCTGGGATGTGATTGTGGTTGGGGCCGGGCATAACGGCCTGGCTTGTGCTGCGTACCTGGCTAAGGCGGGCAAGAGCGTGCTGGTGATCGAGAGCCGCGCGCGCGTGGGCGGAGCATGCACGATCGAGGAGCCCTTTCCCGGGGTGAGGATGTCGCCATGCGCGTACCTGGCGGGGCTGCTGCATCCGCTGGTGGTAGAGGAGTTGGAGCTGCCTCGGCGAGGATTTGAATGGACGCCAGCGGTGAATGGCCTGTTTGTTCCCTTCCTCGATGGGTCGAGCGTGCAGCTTTGGGATGACGATGCGCGCTGCGAAGCGGAGGTACGAAGGCTCGCTCCCAATGACGTGAACGGCTTTAACGCGATGTGCGACGTGATTCGCCGGCTGCGCGATGCGCTGAGGCCTGCCGGGGAAGACGATTTGTGGATTGGTGACGCGCCTTCGAAGGAACAGATCGAGTTGCTGCTCGGCGATGACGTTGAGGCCCGTGCGGTGCTGTTCGAGTGGTCGATGGCGGAGTATGTGGAGCACTACCTTCGCGACGAACGGCTGCAGGTGGCTTATCTCGGCCAGGGCGTGATCGGGACGAACGCGAGTCCGTTCGATGCGGGGACGGCGTCGATTCGGTTTCACCATTCGTCGGGACGGCTGGGCGGCATGCCGGGGATGTGGGGCTATGTCAAGGGCGGCATGGGGATGGTTTCGTTCTACTTCTGCGATGCGGCGCGCGAGGCTGGAGCGACGGTGGTGTCAGGTGTGGCGGTGGCAGAGATTCTGCCGGGCGAAGGCGTGGTGCTGGAAGGCGGCGAGCGGATTGCGGCGCGGGTGGTGGTGTCGAATGCTGATCCGCGGCGGACGCTTGGGCTGCTGGGAGCGGCGGCAGACTCAGCCTGGCGCAAGCGCATAGAGGAAGTGCCGATCGAAGGGTGTACGGTGAAGCTGAATGTACACCTGAACGAGTTGCCAAACTTCAAGGCGCGGCCGGGAACGAACGAAGCGCACCACTATGGACAGATCAATGCTCCGCTGACGAAGGATGAGTGGAAGGCGGGCTTTGCCGCGGCAAAGCGCGGCGAACTGCCGGAGCATTTGTGGTGCGAACTCTACTTCCAGAGCGTGCACGATTCCTCGGTGGCTCCGCACGGCACGCAAACGATGAGTGTCTTTGCGCAATATGTGCCGTATAAGTTCGCGCAGGGCAGCTGGGACAATCGGCGCGACGAAGTACGACAGCTTGCGATGAAGTCCCTGGCACGGTTCTGCAGCAATATTGGCGACGGCGGGATTGATTCAGCGGTGATTGATGCACAGGTGCTGGGACCGCCGGATATCGAGCAGAAGGTGGGGCTCACAGGCGGACATATCTTTCAGGGAGAGTGCCTGCCGCAATACATGTGGGCGAACCGGCTGAGCCCACGAACACCAATGAAGGGAATGTACCTGTGCGGAGCGTGCACGCATCCGGGCGGAAGCGTGATCGGAATCAACGGTCGGAATGCCGCGATGGCGGTGTTGAAAGACCTGCGCGGGAATTAGGCCGCGGGTCTAACTGGTTCAAACCCCGCAGGCCCTGCGGTCTTTCCTGAGTTACTCGACGCCAGATCCGACGCCAGATTTAAATCGCCGAAAACGCGACAGCGATACGTATAATCCACCTACTGGAGCAGACGCGCGATGTGCTTTTCAGCAACAGCGAATTTTGTTGGGAGCGGAGTTCTTGGAGCCGTCGGCGTGGTCACTCTAACGAAGGTGAAGCATCAGCGCGAATTGCTTTTTGCCTCGCTTCCCACCCTTTTCGCCATTCACCAGTTCATCGAAGGATTTGTCTGGCTCGGATTAGATGGAACTCTCTCGCCAGCTGTGACCCACAATATGGGCGCGGCATACATGTTGTACGCGCAGGGGCTCTTGCCTTTCCTTCTGCCTTTGAGTGTGCTGTTCTTCGAACCTGATGGCGTAAGCCGCAAACGCATGCTACCCTTCCTCGCCATCGGAGTTGGAACGGGACTCTACATATTGTGGGGGTTGGCGGCGTACCCAACGCAGATTTACATCAGGGAAAATAGCATTGTCTATATCAACCAGGCGACAAACCATACGACCGTCGCGATTCTGTATCTCATCGCCACTTGCGGTTCGCTCTTCTTCTCGAGGGTCAAGGCGATGGTAATCTTCGGCGCAGCAAACCTGGCGATTCTGCTGATTGTTACCGCGGTGAAGCGGTACGCGTTTACCTCGGTGTGGTGTGCCTATGCGGCGATTGCAAGCGTGATCGTCCTTGTCTACTTCTGGAGAACCAGCAGAGAGAGGCCACTTCTCTACGCTCGATCTTCATGGGCTCAGTAGGGTGCCGGCGAAGATTCTTGCGCATGACGGAAAACGCAATCACCGCGCAAGATGGCGCCTTCACCACCCAGAGACCATGAGAATGCGGCTGGGTTCGGACGTCCCTCCGGGACTTGGGCTCATGATGTTCGATATCCCGGGGCTCCCGCTGCGCTCTGCCCTGGGCTATTTTCCTGCGTTCCCTCCGGGAACTTTGGTTCGCGGATTTAGTTTCTTTGCGGCTTGCTGCTCTGCTATGCTGCGACGCACATGGCTTCCGCTCCAGCACTGAAACGCGGGATTCGCTTTCGCGACCTGGCGCTGTTCTACGTCGTGGTGGCGCTGAATGTACGCTGGACTTCGACGGCGGCGGCGGCGGGGCCGAGCATCCTTGTCATCTGGGTTGCGGCGCTGACATGCTTCTTTATTCCGCTGGCGGCGAGCGTGATGGAGCTTTCTTCGCGGCATCCGGAAGAGGGCGGAATTTACGTGTGGACGCGAACGGCGTTCGGCGACTTCACAGGATTTGTGGCGGCGTGGATGTACTGGATGAGCAACCTTCCCTTCTTCGCCGGCGTGCTCTACTTCGGCGCGGCATCTGTGTTGATTGCGTTCGGGCCGCGCGCCGCACATTTGAACAGTAGTCCGCTGTACTTTATGGGATTCGCGGCATTCTGGCTGTCCGTAATCATTGTGCTGAACATTCGCGGCGTGGATGCGGGCAAATGGCTCAATAACATCTGTTCGATCGGAAGCCTGTTGCCGCTCGTCCTGCTGATGATGATGGCGGCGGTGTCGTGGATGCGGTTTGGACCGGCGACGCCGTTTACCGTGGCGAGCATGACGCCACACTGGTCACTGGATAATGCGGTGTTCTGGTCGGGGGTGTTCTTCGCGTTCGGCGGCGTGGAAGCGGCGAGCGCGATGGGCGATGAGATTCAGAATCCGCGGAAGACGATGCCGTGGGCGATCCTGGTGGGCGGCACGATTGTGACCCTGGGGTATATCGGTGGAACGATGGCGCTGCTGGTAGCGCTGCCGAGCAATGCGGTGGGCGGTCTCGAAGGATTTGTGAACGGCGTGCAGACGCTGAGTTCAAGGCTTGGATTGGGCTGGATGCTGGTGCCGATTGCGCTGCTGGTGGGCGTAAACAGCGTTGGCTCGACAGCGGCGAATTTGTCGTCGACGTCGCGGCTGCCGTTTGTGGCAGGCATCGATCATTATCTGCCGCCGGTGTTCGGCTCGATTCATCGACGGTATCGCACGCCATGGGTGGCGATCGGCGTGTATGGGCTGGCGAGCGTACTGGTGGCGATCCTGGGGCAGACGGGAACAACGGTGCGCGGTGCGTATGACGTGCTGGTAAGCATGGCGACAATTTCGTACTTCATTCCGTACCTGCTGTTGTTCGCGACAATGATTCGCTTGCAGTGGGAACCGGCGGGGCCAAATATACGGCGCGTGCCCGGGGGGAAACCGGTGGCGATTGCGCTCGGGGTTGTGGGGTTTGCGGCGACGGGGACGACGATTGTGCTGTCGCTGTTTCCGGGAGCGGATCAGCCGGACAAGTTGATGGCGGTGGTGAAGGTCGTAGGGGCGACGCTGGTGCAGCTGGGGTTGGGCGTGGGGATTTTTTTGGCGGAGAGACGAAGGGCGCGGAACGCTGTCACGTTGTGAGTTTGCAGCGGGGTTAACGCCCTATTTGCATCCCCAGCTCTTTGCGCGGCGGTTCGCTGAACAAGTACTAAGAAAAGCGACTGCAGGTTCCTCCGCTCCCTTTGGTCGGTCGGAATGACACTGCTTTTTTTGGGTCGTCGGAATGACGCTGCTTTTTTGGGCGGTCGGAATGACACTGCTTTTATTGGAGGGCGACTTCCCTGCCGGCGATGAAGACTCTGGGGCGCATGGGGGCGGCGATGAAGTAGGCGAGTTCGCGGTAATCAGTGAATTCGTGAATGACAAAGTCTGCCTGCTTCCCTGCTTCCAGTGACCCGATCTCAGCACCGAGGCCGAGCGAGTGAGCGGCGTTGATTGTCGCGGCGCTGAGTGCTTCGGCGGGCGAAAGGCCCATCTGCAAACAAGCCAACGAGAGCATGAAGGGCATGGATGGGACCGGCGAGGAACCGGGGTTAAAGTCGGTGGCGAGGACGATGGCGAGTCCGGCTTCGATCATCTTGCGCGTGGGCGGGTATTGCGTTCGGCTCAGGGCGAAGACAGAGCCGGGGAGCAGGACGGGCTGAGTGCCGGCGGCGCGGAGATGCTGGAGAGTCTCTTCGGTTGCGGTTTCGAGGTGATCGGCGGTTACGGCTCCGAGTTCTGCGGCGAGGTCGGCGCCTGTTCCTGATCGAAATTGCTCAGCGTGGATGCGGAGTTTGAGGCCGTGCCTCTTCGCCTCGGTGAGCACGGTGCGGGATTCGTCGACAGTGAAGGCGTGATCGTCGCAGAAGGCGTCGCAACATTGGGCGAGTCCGAGGTTGGCGACTTCGGGGATGAGTTCTTCAGTAACGAAACGTACGTATTCGGCGCGGCGGTCTTTGTATTCGGGCGGGACGGTGTGGGCGGCGAGTAATGTTGGGATGATCCGAACCGGGCCTTCGTCGTTGAGACGGCGAATCACGCGCAGCATTTTGAGTTCGGTGTCGTGGTCGAGGCCGTAGCCGGATTTGACTTCGAGCGTGGTGGTGCCAGAGCGAAGCATCCAGTCACGATGGCGGCGGGCGGCGGTCACCAATTCATTTTCAGTTGCGGCCCGCGTAAGGGCGACGGTACGCAGGATGCCTCCGCCGGCGGCGGCGATCTGCTGGTAGGTGGCCCCGGCGATGCGCTGTTCGAATTCGGCGGCGCGGTTGCCGGCGAAGACGAGGTGGGTGTGGGCGTCGACGAAGCCGGGGGTTATACAGCGATGGTCGGCATCGATGATGGTTGCGTCAGGTGGGATTTGCGATTTGAGGGCCGACTGTGAACCGGCTGCGGTGATGCGGCCGTCTTCGATCAGGAGCGCTGCGTCGTTGATGATGGCGAGGTTGCTGAGTCCCGCGCCGGTGCGCGGGCGTGCGGAGCCTGCGAGCGTGACGAGCTGGCCGATGTTGACGATAGTGATCATATTAAAATTCGGAAATCATATGGACCCTATCGCGGAAAGAATTGGAACTTCTCCGTCAGGCGGTGAATAGCCTGCAAAGTGGAAATTGGCAAGGCTCCAAATGTACAGATCGCCCCAATAGGAGAAAGTTGGAAGCACATTAGTATCCTTCCGCTTCCAACGCCGGACATAATCGTATCCGCGCTGAACGTCATTTCCGTTGATACATAGCCAAGGCTCGATTGCATCAAGGGATAAGGGGCGATTTCCAAGCACCATCGTCCCAGTTCTTCGAATGGCATCGATGTGCATCGTACCCTGACGAAAGGTCTTGGCTTTCGCTATCGATTCGAACGTGGGCTGAGTTTCTCCTTTCCAATCAAGCAGTGCGCCGAAAAACCACATCCGGCTTTGCTTTCCTTCTGTTCGCAATTGAAGCACGCGCCCACATGCCCACGTGTCGTTCTTCAATTTGAATCCCCAAAAATCACCTGGAGTCAGCGAGAGGCTCGATTTGGGAACGAAAGGATATTTCATTTGCGGGGCGCTCTTCTAATTTCGCAAACTCGATCCCATGTCTCAGAATCGAGACCTGGGGCACCCAGTTTTGTGCTCGTTTCGATTTCGTCCATCACTTCCCTGCCATCGGAATGTGAATTCCCTTCTCTTTTGCGGTTTGCTGGGCTGACTCATAGCCGGCGTCGGCGTGGCGGGCTACGCCTATGCCGGGGTCGTTGTTGAGGACGCGGGAGATTTTGCGGGAAGCCATCTCGGTGCCATCGGCTACGGTGACCTGGCCGGCGTGGAGAGAGTAGCCCATGCCTACGCCGCCGCCGTGGTGGAAGCTGACCCAGGTTGCGCCGGAAGCGGTGTTAAGGGCGAAGTTGAGCAGAGGCCAGTCGGCTACGGCGTCGCTGCCGTCAAGCATTTTTTCGGTTTCGCGGTAGGGGCTGGCGACGGAGCCGGTGTCGAGGTGGTCGCGACCGATCGCGACAGGCGCGGAAATTTTCCCCTTCTTCACGAGGTCGTTGATGGCTTCACCCATGCGGGCACGCTCGCCGTAGCCGAGCCAGCAGATGCGCGAGGGTAGTCCCTGAAATGCGAAACTGCCGCGGGCGAGACGCATCCAGCGATTGAGGATTTCGTTGTCGGGGAAAAGCTCGAGGGCGAGTTCATCGGTGACGTCGATGTCTTTGGGATCGCCGGAGAGCGCGACCCAGCGGAAGGGTCCCTGGCCAGTGCAGAAGAGCGGGCGGATGTATTCAGGGACGAAGCCGGGAATGAGGAAGGCGTCGGCGCAACCGGCGTCGAAGGCGAAGCGGCGGATGTTGTTGCCGTAGTCGAAGGTAACAGCGCCGGAGCGCTGCAGGGCGAGCATAGCGTCAACGTGGACGACCATGCTGGCGGTGGAGCGGCGGACGTATTCTTCCGGATTGCGTTTGCGGAGCTCCGATGCTTCACTCAGGGAAAGGCCCTGCGGCACGTAACCATTGAGCGGATCGTGGGCGCTGGTCTGGTCGGTGACAACATCGACCTGCACGCCACGACGAACGATTTCGGGAAGGATGTCGGCGCAGTTTCCGACGAGGCCGACGGAGAGGGCGCGGCCGTCGCGGCGGGCTGATTCGCAGAGTCTCAGAGCTTCATCAAGATTTTCTGTGAGCGTGTTGCAATAGCGTGTCTCGACGCGACGCAGAATGCGACTGCGATCGACATCGATAACGAGGACAACGCCGTCGTTCATGGTGACGGAGAGCGGCTGCGCTCCGCCCATGCCGCCCATGCCGCCCGTGATGACGAGCTTGCCCTTGAGCGTTCCGCCGAAGTGGCGCTCGGCGAGAGCGGCGAAGGTCTGGAATGTGCCTTGTAAGATTCCTTGCGTCCCGATGTAGATCCACGAGCCGGCAGTCATCTGGCCATACATCATGAGGCCTTTGCGGTCGAGCTCGTTGAAGTGATCCCACGTGGCCCATTTGCCTACGAGGTTGGAGTTGGCGATGATGACACGCGGGGCCAATTCGTGAGTGGGAAAAACAGCGACGGGCTTGCCGGACTGGACGAGGAGGGTGTCTTCAGGGCCGAGGCGCTCGAGTTCGCGGATGATGGCGTGGAAGCATTCCCAGTTGCGCGCGGCGCGACCGATGCCGCCGTAGACGACGAGGTCCTGCGGGCGCTCGGCGACTTCGGGATCGAGGTTGTTCATGAGGCAGCGGAGGGCGGCTTCCTGCTGCCAGCCTTTGCAGCGGAGTGTGTTGCCGCGCGGGGCGCGGATGATGGGGGATGTGGTGCTGGTGGTCATGGTCAACTCCGGCCTGATGGTCAAGTTGAGGATACTACCGGGGATGTGCTCGAAGCGTGTTGGGGCGTGAAGGTGCCTCCTTTCTCCGGATTGGTGCAGGCCGACTCTCCCAGGGCAAAAAAAGCAACTGCAGGTTCCTCCGCTCCCGTTGGTCGGTCGGAATGACATATTCAGGGTGGTGTGCTGATTTATCCTTTCATCCGTGCCAAACACATTAGTGGAGTGCGTACCTAATTTCTCTGAGGGGCGCGACAAGGCTAAGGTTGACGCCATTGTCGAGGCCATGAAGATTGCTGGTGTCTACCTGCTCGATCGCGAGATGGATGCGGATCATAACCGGTGCGTGATCACGCTTGTGGGGGAGCGCGAGGCGATCCAGGAGGCGGCGATTCGCGGGGTGGGCAAAGCCGCGGAGCTTATCGATCTGACGCAGCACCAGGGAGCGCATCCACGAATGGGCGCGGCGGACGTGGTGCCCTTCATTCCCATCGACGGCGTGACGCTGGAAGACTGCGTGGCGATGGCGAAGCACGTAGGCGCGGAGATTGCGAAGCGGTTTGCGATTCCCGTGTATTTGTACGAGGCCGCTGCGGCGACTCCGGAGCGGCAGAATCTTGAGAATATCCGGCGGGGGCAGTTTGAGGGGATTCGCGCGGAGATCGAGACCAATCCGGCGCGGAAGCCAGACTTCGGTGAGGCGAAGGTGCATCCCACGGCGGGGGCGACGGTGGTGGGAGCGCGCAAGGCGCTGATCGCTTACAACGTGTTTTTGAGTACGGCTGACGTGGATGTGGCGAAGAAGATTGCGAAGGCTGTGCGGGCTTCTTCGGGCGGATTCCGGTTTGTGAAGGGCGCCGGATTTCTGGTGCGCGGAATGGCGCAGGTCTCGATGAACCTTACCGACTTTGAGCAGACGCCGATCGCGCGGGTGTATGAGACCGTGAAGCGCGAGGCGGCGCGGTATGGTGTGATGCCGGTGTCGAGCGAGATTGTGGGGCTGATACCCAAGAAGGCAATCGAGCAGGCAGCGGAGTGGTTTCTGCAGGTGGAGAACTTTGATTCATCGCTGATTCTGGAGAACCGGCTGGCGGCGGTGATGGGCGGCAAGACGGCGGTTGGCGGATTGCGCGCCGGCGTTGAGCCGTTTATCGAGCAGCTGGCTGCGCCTACGGCGACTCCGGGAGGGGGCAGCGCGGCAGCGGCGAGTGGAGCGATGGCGGCGGGACTGGCGCACATGGTGGCGGCAATGTCGCGGGGCAAGAAAGCCTACCTGCAATATGAGGCGCAGTTGAGCGAGGCGATCGGGCGACTCGCTACATTGCGCGAGGAGTTGAAGGCGGCGATCGATGCGGATGCCGAGTCGTACAACGTGGTGATGAAGGCGTATCGCGCGGCGCGGGAGTCCGATGATGGCGGCGTGGGTGTGAATGCTGCGCTGCGACAGGCGACGAGTGTGCCGCTGGGCGTGGCGGAGCGAGCAGCAGAGGTTGCGCGAATTGCAGAGACGCTGAAGCCGATCACGAATCCGAATATGGCGTCGGATCTGACGACGGGGATTGCCCTGGCGGGGGCGGCGCTGACGGGGGCGCTCTCGAATGTAGATATCAACGTGGGATCGATGAAGGCCGGCTTTCCTGGCGATGACGAGTTTATGAAGGAGACGCGGGAGCGGGCGGCGAAACTCAGAGAGTAGGTTGGTTGAGGTGTCAGCTGGTCAGAGGATTGGGTTTGTCGAGGTTTGTGCCTTCCCACCCTTGCGACAAAAACAAAGGCGTCGCAAGGATGGGGCACCCGGCGTAGTCGGTTGTAGTTTTAGCGAGTCAGCTGCGCTTCGCGCGATAGCAAGTCAGCGGTGATATTCGGGCTTAACTGGAGCGATTCAGTCCTCAATCGCTTCCGAAAAACATGCAACAGTTTTGTGGAAAACTGCAAATTTCGGGAGGGGGGGTGGGGTCAAACATCCCGCCTTCTGAGACAGGAGAATCAGGGATGCGAGCCAGCCACATTTCCCTATTTCTCATTCGTTTCTATTGTGCACCTGCGGCCGGAAATAACATGCAAAATGCCGCAGGAAATTTTGCTTTTAAATTCAGGCGTTTAGCAATGAAATGAACTGTGCGGGTCTTGACATCGGGCAGAGGCATCGTGCAGTTGAGGTGAAGAGTGCATCGAGCAAGCGGTTTCTTCTTTGTTAATTTTGCAGTTCTGTTTTTAGCCGCATCACAAATAACCGTCAACGCCGGGGCGCAGCAGAGGGCTGCGTTTCTGCGGCTGGATCGGGTGACGGGCTCGCGGGCGCTTCCGAACGGGATCGAGATTCGCTCCGGCGCGGCGGTCATGCAGATAACGGCGCTGCGCGATGATGTGATCCGGGTGCGCGTGGGGCCGGCGGGGCAGCTACCGGAAGATGCTTCGTGGGCGGTACTTCCCTCTTCGCGGACAGCGAACCTGAATGTGACGCCGGAGTCGAATGGATCGGCGGTCGGGTTCAAGACGGCCAAGTTGCATGTGGCCGTACATAAGGATCCGTTGGGGCTTGCGGTCACCGATCACGCGGGACATGTGATTGCGCAGGATTTGCCGGGAAGGCCGATTGAGTATCACGGTGCTTCGTTTCGTGTGTACATGAAGTCGCCTGCGGAAGAGCACTACTTTGGGCTGGGCGACAAACCGGGACCGCTGGACCGACGCAACGAAGCGTTCACCGATTGGAATACCGATGCGTTTGGATGGCAGGGGTCAACTGATCCGATTTACAAATCGATTCCGTGGTTCATCACGTTCAACAAGGGCGTGTGTGCGGGCATTTACTTCGACAACACATGGCGGGCTAGCTTCGATTTCAACAAGGAATATCGCGACGGATATTCGTTCGGGTCAGAAGGCGGACCGCTGGATTTTTATGTTCTCTATGGTCCGGAGCCGAAGAGCGTAGTTGAACGGTGGGCGTGGCTGGTGGGCACGACGCCGATGCCGCCCATGTGGGCGCTTGGGTATCAACAATCGCGTTACAGCTACTATCCCGAGACCGAAGTCGAACGAATCGGGGATCGGCTGCGGAGCGAGCGGATTCCTGCCGATGTGATCTGGCTGGACATCGATTATCAGTACAAGAACTGGCCGTTCACAGTGGACCCGGTGCGCTTTCCAACTTTTGAACAGATGATCAAGGACCTGCGCGCCGAACATTTGCGGACGGTAGTGATTACGGATCTGCATATCGCCGATCAACCGCTGGCTAAGTACAAGCCGTTTGAGGAAGGGATTGCCGGCGATCACTTTCTGAAGAATCCAGACAGGACGATCTATGAGGGCGTGGTGTGGCCGGGCAAAGCCGTGTTCCCCGATTTCACGCGGAAGGTTTCGCGCGAGTGGTGGGGCACGCTGTACGCGGATTTTGTGAAGCAGGGAGTGGCCGGCTTCTGGAACGACATGGGTGAGCCGTCAATTTTCCTGGTGCCTTCGAAAACGATGCCGGACGACACGCAGCATCGCATCGAGGAGCCTGGATTTGCGACGCGTGTGACGAATCATCTGGAAGTTCACAACATTTACGGAATGCAGAATTCGCGCGGAACGTTTGAAGGGCTGCTGAAGCTGGAACCGAATCTGCGGCCGTTTGTGATGACGCGGGCGAGTTTTGCGGGCGGGCATCGCTATGCGGTGACGTGGACTGGGGACAATTCGTCGACCTGGGATCACCTGCGCCAGACGACGCCACAATTGCTGAACCTGGGGTTGAGCGGTTTTGCGATGGCCGGCGCGGATGTTGGCGGGTTTGCGGGTTCTCCGCAGCCGGAGTTGCTAACACGGTGGCTGGAGGTAGCGGCGTTTCATCCCATCGATCGCGACCATACGGCGGTGGGGACGCTTCCGCAGGAGCCGTGGGAAAACGGAACGGCGGAGGACGTGAGCCTGCGACGGCGCTACATTGAGGAGCGCTATCGGCTGATGCCCTATCTCTACACCACGGCCGAAGAGATGAGCCGGACAGGGGTGCCGATCATGCGACCGCTGTTTCTGGAGTTTCCGCATGGCGAGGCGGATGGGGGGCCGCTGGACCTGAGCACGGGCAATGCCTTTATGGTGGGACCGGATTTGCTGGTGGCGCAGAGTCCGTATCCGGATGAGCTGGACGACTACCAGGTGGCACTGCCGCCTACGAGTTGGTACGACTACTGGACAGGTTCAAGAATTGATCCAACTTCGGGACGCAAAGGTATTGATAATGCGGCAATTGCACAACCCGAAGTTCACATTCACCGGACCCTGGAAACTCTGCCGGTATTTGCGCGTGCGGGATCGATTGTGCCGGAGCAGCCGCTGGTGCAAAGTACGGATGAGAAACCGGTGGGACCACTGACGCTGCGGGTTTATCCGCCGACGACGATGGGGGCCGACTGCGAAGGATCGCTCTACCTCGATGACGGTGTTAGCTACGACTTCAAGCAGGGCGATTATTTACGGATGCAGTTTGCGTGCAGGCTGAGCCCGCAGGGGCTGATTGTGACGGTGGCTCCGCGCACGGGCGATTTCCAGCCCTGGTGGAAGCTGCTGTCGATTGAGGTTTATGGCGTCACCAAGCCTTATTCAGGGGTAACGGTGACGGCGCTCGACCATCCGGGAGCGTCGCCGATTTCGACCAGCTTTGATGCGGAGCATCATCGCGTGACGGCGCTGGCGCCCGACAATCCTAAGGGGTTGCAGTTGCAACTGACGTACTGAGGGGAGATTCGTGCTTTCCCACTCATGCCGCGATCGTCATGGACGGGGCACCCAGAGTTATTGGCGCTTTGAGGAGCTAAGAGCAACTGCAGGTTCCTCCACTCCCGTTGGTGGTCGGAATGACAGGACTCTTGGTGACAGGCTTCTTGATGACAGACCTCTTGACGACAGGCCTCTTGGTTTGCCAGCGGGTTTCAGGGTGGATTCCTTTGTGTAAAGGATCACAACCGGACATTCGTGCGCTGTTAACCTAGAAGAATGAAATTCGGCGTTCTGGTCTTTCCTGGGTCCAATTGCGATCACGACACCTACAACGTGATTGCGGAGATTGCGCATCAACCCGTGACGATGCTCTGGCATGACTCAGAGGATCTAAAAGGAGTGGATGCGGTGCTGGTTCCGGGCGGATTTGCGTATGGGGATTATCTGCGCACCGGGGCGATTGCGCGCTTTTCGCCGGTGATGCAGTCGGTGCAGAAGTTTGCCGCCGGGGGCGGTCTGGTGCTGGGCATCTGCAATGGATTTCAGATTCTGACCGAGTCGGGGCTGCTGCCAGGGGCACTGATGCGCAATGCGGGGCTGAAATATATCTGCAAGCAGGTGCATCTGCGCGTTGAGACGGCGAACAGCCCATTTACGAATCAGCTCAGTAAAGGCGAGGTGCTCGAGATTCCGATCGGTCACATGGAGGGCAACTATTTCTGCACTCCGGAAGAGTTGCAACGTCTGGAAAGCGAGGATCGCATTGCGTTTCGATATGCGACGCCGCGCGGCGAGATTACCGCGGAAGCGAACCCGAATGGATCGTTGAGCAATATTGCGGGAATTCTGAATGAGGGGCGAAACGTGCTGGGGATGATGCCGCATCCGGACCGCTCGAGCGAGAAACTGCTGGGCTCGGCAGACGGCTGGAAGATCTTCG
The DNA here is from genome assembly GCA_963838295.1 of uncultured Acidobacteriaceae bacterium. Lineage (GTDB taxonomy): Bacteria > Acidobacteriota > Terriglobia > Terriglobales > Acidobacteriaceae > Telmatobacter. The sequence continues at coordinate 274,000 of CAWIQS010000010.1, read as the reverse complement.
CATCTATGTTGGAAGCACTGGCAACGCGCTGAGCGGTGCGAACGAAGTTGAAAGCCGGGATCCATGATCGACATCCACACCCACTTGATTTACGGCGTCGACGACGGCTCGCCTGATCTGGAGACTTCGGTCGAGATGATCGGCACGGCGATCAGCGAGGGAGTGACACACCTGGTCTGCACTCCCCATGCCAGCGAGCGCTATCCTTACCAGCCCGCTGTGAACGAGCAACGCCTGGCGGAGTTGAGAGAGCGGGTCGGCAACACAATCAAGCTGAGCCTTGGCTGCGACTTTCACATGAACGTGGAGAACATTGCAGATGCTCTTGAGAATCCCTTTCGCTACTCCATCAATGGCAAGGGCTACCTGCTGGTTGAATTTCCAGACATGTTGATTCCGCATCAGCTGACAACGGCGTTGAGCCGGCTGCGGAACGCAGGGTACACGCTGATCATCACGCATCCTGAGCGGAACCCGGTGCTGCAGCATGACCCGGATGCGCTGGCCGAGTGGATGCGTGACGGATGCCTGGTGCAGGTTACGTCGGCATCGTTGTACGGACGATTCGGTCGCAACGCGAAGGCCTTAGCGGATGAGCTGCTGGAACGCAACTGGATTCACTTTCTGGCCAGCGATGCGCACCATCCCGAGTGGAGGCCGACGCACTTGAAGAAGGGTTACGACTACGTGACTGCGAAGGTCGGCGAGGAGACGGCGCGCCGGCTCTATGTCACCAACCCGTGCGCAGCGGTAGAGGGTGCGAAGTGGCCTGCGCAGCCGGAGCCCATCGGACTTTGGGAGGGCGTGCCGCTGGATTTCGAACCGAAGGCGGAAGGCAAGGGCCGGCGGAACGCGGTTCGATCCGAATCGGGCAAGCCGGACGGCAAAGGATTCTGGAAACGCTTGTTTTCGCGGTGAAGCTTTTTCTTTCGTGACTTAAGGCCCAGCTAGAGCCCCAGGCCGCCGTCAACGGCGAGTACCTGTCCGGTGATGAAGTTGGTGGTGCCTGCGAAGAAGGCCACGGCTTCAGCCACATCCTTTGCGGTGCCGTTGCGCTGCATAGGAGTTTTAGCGGCGAATCGCAGAGCGGCAGGCTGACCCTTGTCTTCGTCGAACTCGATCCATCCCGGGGCAACACAATTGACGGCAACCTCAGGCGCGAAGGATTTAGCCATCGCCTCGGTGAGCATGTGGAGCGCGGCTTTCGAGGCGCAGTAGTGGGCGTGTCCGGGCCAAGCACGCAGGCCGCCGAGCGAGCCGATGTTGATGATGCGGCCCTGCGATGCGCGCAGATAAGGGAGTGCCTCACGGGCAAAGAGAAACGGACCGCGCGCGTTGGTTTCGAATACGGCGTCCCATTGCTCGATGCTCAACGTGTCGAGCGAGGCAGATTCGTAGATGGCCGCGTTATTCACCAGCACATCGAGATGACCGTGAAAGTTGACGCAGTTGGCGACGGCAGAGCGCACGGAAGGCTCGGAACGCACGTCGCATTCAAGCGCTATGGCCTGCCTGCCTAGCTGGTTGATGAGTTGAAGGGTCTCTTCAGCTTCCGTTTTGGAATTGCGATAGGTAATGGTGACGTCGGCGCCGGCAGCCGTTAGTTCCAGGGCGATGGCGCGTCCGATGCGCCTTGCGCCGCCGGTGACCAGCGCCGTTTTTCCGAGGAGGGGTTGGCTGATCATGGCAGGCTTCGCAGCAGAATTTTACGCCGTTCGAGCAGCTTGACTACTGCGGTTTGGATTGGGGATTCGTGGGCGGAGTTGCAGAGCCGTTGGGTTTTTCTGCCGGCGGAGGTGGCGTGGTCTTTGGCGAGTCTCCGCTCTTATCGTCCTTCGGCGCATCCTGGTCGTGGTTCTTATAGATGGAGTACTGCTCTCCGGGCCGCTTCAGGCGAACGCCGAAGGCCATTTCGGATTTGTCGATCTTGTAATCCTGACCGTAGGTCTGGTAGCCCTTGGCGATGATCTGGAGCCGGATGTTTGAGCCTGTGGGCAGCACATCGATGACAGATTTACCGTCCTCGTTGGTCTTGAGTTCCATGTTGCCCTTTTCGCCTTCAAGCTGGAAGACGACCGAGGCATTCTCAATGGGCTTGGAGTCGGTGTCGCGAAGGACCGTAACCTCAATGCGCGAAGTGGGCGGCGGGGGTTTGTACTTGCGACCACGATGGGCTGAATCCTGCGCGGAGAGCCCGATGCCGGAGACCGCCACGAGGGCGACGGCGATGGTGAGAGAGCGAAATGAAGAACAGGACAACATGTGTGCATTGTATCCGCAAGCGTGCACTCTAAGCGAGGGCTGGACTGGGATTGAGGGCTTTCAGCAATCGGCGCGGGAAGATCCTGATTTGTAATTGTTTGCGGGCTTGCGGAGGGGAAAAGGGGTTCGCGGAGATGGTTCCCACAAGGATGGAGCGGGGCCGGGAGAGTCCGCAAGCAGGTAAACTGGAAAGGAAGAGGTCGCTATGCCAGAGATTCAGCGCAGGAAGACACCTACGGTCAAGGTCGGCCACGTGCGCGTGGGGTGGGAAGTCCCGGTTGTTGTGCAATCAATGACGAATACCGACACGGCGGATGCCGCCGGCACCATCGAGCAGGTAGCTGCGCTGGCCACGGCCGGGTCGGAGATTGTGCGCGTTACGGTGAACAATGAGGAGGCTGCAGCAGCCGTTCCGGCGATCGTGGAGGGACTGGACAAGCGCGGGATCCGGGTGCCGATCGTGGGCGACTTCCACTACAACGGGCATTTGCTGCTGAAGAAGTTTCCGGAGACGGCAAAGGCGCTGGCCAAGTACAGGATCAATCCGGGCAACGCGTCGATTGGGAAAAAGGATAACGACAACTTCCAGGTGATGGTGGAATGCGCGGTCGAGAACCAGAAGCCGGTGAGGATCGGCGTGAACTGGGGTTCGCTGGACCAGGCTTTGCTGACACGGATGATGGATGAGAACAACAGGAAGGCTGATCCCCTTCCCGCGCGCGACGTGATGATGGAAGCGATGGTCGTGAGTGCGCTGGAATCGGCGAAGGCTGCTGAGCACTTCGGGCTGAGGGCGGATCAGATTATTTTGTCGGCGAAGGTGAGCGGCGTTCGCGATCTGATCGATGTGTATACGAATCTCGCAGCCCGATGCAATTATGCGCTGCACCTTGGTCTGACGGAAGCGGGTATGGGCGCGAAGGGATTGATTGCTTCAACGGCCGGGCTGGCTCCGCTGCTGCTCGCGGGCATTGGGGACACGATTCGCGTGAGCCTAACACCGAAACCGAATGGCGATCGCACGGAAGAGGTGCAGGCGGCGCAGCAGATTCTGCAGTCGCTTTCGATTCGCAGCTTTATGCCGCAGGTGACGAGCTGCCCCGGATGCGGACGAACGACGAGCACCTACTTTCAGGAGCTGGCAGAGCAGATTCAGAGCTATCTGCGCACGTCGATGCCGGAGTGGCGGAAGAAGTATCCCGGCGTGGAAGAGCTGAAGCTTGCGGTGATGGGATGCGTGGTGAATGGGCCGGGCGAATCGAAGCATGCGAATCTTGGCATCAGCCTGCCGGGTACGTTTGAAGAGCCGAAGGCGCCGGTGTATGTGGATGGGAAGCTCTACACGACACTGCGCGGCGACACGATTGTGGCGGAGTTCAAGACGATTCTCGATAACTACGTGCAGAGCCACTATGGGCAGAGCGCGAAGAGCGAGGAACTGGTGCCAGTGGGCAGTGGACAGTGAACAGTGGTTAGTAACCTCGTCGCTGAACTTATTAGCCTCTCAGGCTGCTTCGGCGTAAGCTGATCTTTCCCCGGAATGCGAGTTGGGATGGGGCGCGTTGCGCTGTTCGTATTGTTATGTCCACTCGCGGCGTTCGCCGCACATTCAAAGCCCTGCGTGAATCCAGAAGACGCTGCGAAGGTCCTAAACAAGGACGTGTGCATCGATGCACACGTGTATGACGTGGTGGAGCTGCCGGATGGGACGCGGTTTCTGGATGTGTGTGCGCCGGAGACGCCAGATGAGATGTGCCGCTTCACGATCGTGAGTCTGCGTGCGGATCGCGAGGATGTGGGCGAACTGGCGAAGTTTCGTGATGCGGACGTGCATGTGCGTGGGATTGTTCAGCCGATGCATGGGCGCAACGGGATGGTGCTGAGCCACGCGCGGCAGTTCAATGGCGGGCCGCCGAAGTTCAAACCGAATCCGAAGCTGCTTCGTGGATTTGCGGGCGATCAGGCGAAACCGCCTGTTGCCGATCCAAATCTGCGATCGCATGGCGGGCATCGCGCGTTTATGAATTCGCGGGATCAGGAAGCGCTGCCGAGCAAGTAGGACTATCGGATACGCCACGGGATCATAGCCCGCTTGAGCTCCGCCAGCGGATAGAGAGTGCCGCGCCAGATAACGCCACCACGCTTGATCGTGAGAATCATGGAGCGCAGAAATGCCCACGCAAGGATCGTCACGCCTGGTGCATAGAAGACGGCAAGCAACGGCGAAATGTTATTCAGTTTCCGGTTTGCATGGAAGCTCATGGCAACGCTGCAATAGAGCGTGACGCATGCGGCCACTCCCCATGGACCTGCTGCAATCGCCAACAGCGGCACCATGGCCTGCAAGATGAGCAATCCGGAAGCCACGACTGTAATTCCGATGCTGTAGCGATTTCCGGCGAAGGCGTTCTTTTCGAGGAGGCGGACGATTCCGAATGGTCCCTGCATCCACGCGATTTTTGCCAGCCCGGGACCGAGCACCATCATCGATTTCCGGCGCAATTCCTTTTTCACAAGCCAGCCGAGCGAGACGTCTTCCACGATCTCCATGCGCAAACGCTCCATGCCGCCGAAAGCGGCGAGCGCGTCGGCGCGGAGCAGGTTGAAACCGCCCACGCCGAAGAAGTCCTTTGCGTCGGGATCCTGAACCTTCCACATGCGGGCAGCCCATTGAGCGAGCGCCTGGACCGAGCCTTGCACACCGGCAGCGAGAAGACCTTCATGAGTTAGTGTCGGCACGACGACCAAATGATCCGCGCCCGTTTTGGTGGCCGCGCGCAAAGCGAGTTGGAGGGCTTGCGGAGCGAAGGTGACGTCTCCATCGGTAAAGAGGAGCCACGGGGCTCGTGCGCGGACAACGCCAAGAGCGAGGGCGTGCGGCTTTCCAAGCCATCCCGGAGGGAGTTCGCGATTGTGGATGACCTCAAGAGTATTTGCACCGTTGTGCGAACTTAGGGCGACCGCGTCCATGAGTTCGCCGGTTCGATCTATGGAACGGTCGTCGATGCCAACGATTTGCGCATGAACCGCTTCGGATCGAAGGAGCGATTCGAGCGTTGTTTGAATGGAATCCTGTTCGTCGCGCGCGGGAACGATGACGGTGACATCAGGGCTGTGACTTTCGGGTAATGCCGGGAACTCGTGTTCATCAAGTGCTGTCAGGTCGAGGACCGATGCCATACCGCGCAGGGCCATGACTGAGCGTTGCAACCAGCTGAGGGCCATCAGCCAGGCAAGAATGATCAACGCAGCCCGCAGAACCTCGGTTGGAGTCATGTTGCCAGTATTACGCAGACGGATGGCAATCCAGGGTGCGGTCTTGTCCAGATCAATGGGATGCGGAAGCTTGCGCAAAGCTGGAAGACAAAAGCAGATCCTTCGACTCACCACCCCCAGGCTGAGATACGCCTGGGGCCCCGTTCGCTCAGGATGACACCTTTGTTGGGAGGGCAGGTTCGTCTGCGAGTGACGGCGCGAAACGCGAACCGACGAGCAGAAGAATGCAGGAGAGGATAAGGGAGATGAGCGTGGCGCCGAGTCCGATGCGCAGCGTGGAGTGGTCGGCGATCTTGCCGATGATCTGCGGCGAGAAGGTGTCGCCGAAGAAATGAATGCAGAAGAGATTCACCGAAACAGCAGTGGCGCGGACGGGTGCGGAGACGGAATTGATGATGGCGGTATTGAGCGGACCGGTGTTGAGGAAGAGGAAGAACTCCGCCGCAAACAGCGATGGGACAACCCAACCGCTGGGGCCGAAGAAAAGCAGAATGCCGAAGGGCAGCGTGAGAGCTACGCTCCAGAAGCTGAGCAGGTAGAGGGCGCGGTGATTGGTGCGGAGCCAGCGCTGTGCGATCCAGCCGCCAATGGCTGTGCCGAGGATTCCGTCGAGCACCGTGCTGGCTCCGGCAAGCTGGCTGGCTTTAGCGACAGAGAGTCCGATGGGGTTGTGCAGAAATTCAGGCACCCAGTTGGAGATGCCGCCCATGGCAAAGGTGAGCATCGCCAGGCCGAAGGTTGCGGTGAGGAAAGCGGGATTGCGGAAGAGTCCGGCGAAGGTGGCACGATCAGTTGTGGGCTTGATGTGATCTTCTGCGCCGCGCACTGGTTCCCTGCCGAAGATGCCGTAGAGGAGTGCCACGATGAGTCCCGGAATCGCGCAGATGAAGAAGGGCTGACGCCATCCCCACATCGATCCCATCTGGCCACCAGCCATGTAGCCGAGAGCGGCACCGACGGGAATCGCGACGTAGAAGATGGAGAGGATACGATTGCGGTCGCGCTCGGGATAGAAGTCGGCGATCACTGCCGGCGCGAAAATGCCGAAGGAGGCTTCGCCGATGCCGACGATGGCGTGACGGAAGTAGAGCGTCCAGTAGCCGTGGACCCACGCGGTGCTGAGCGTGGCGAGGCTCCAGAGCACGGCGCCGGCGATGATGAGGGGCTTGCGGCGATAGCGATCGCCGAGCCAGCCGGTGAGCGGCGCGGCCAGCATGTAGACAAAGAACATGGCGGTGGTGAGCGCGCCCATCTGCTCGCGGGTGGCGTGGAATTCATTTTGAACCAGGGAAAGTTCGCCGGGGAGGATGTAGCGGTCGATGTAGTTGAGGAGGTTGAGGGCGATGAGGAGGATCAGCGTGGCGAGGGCTGGGGTGATGCGCGTGGGCGCGGATGAAGTCGCTGTAGCCAAGGTGGACGATCCTCGGTTTTGAGTATCCCACGGCGGCGTGAAAGAAATGCTGTAGCCGCCATTCTTGTCCGAGAATTACAGAGTCCTTGAATGGTAGACCGGCAGGCGGCAAGACAGACTGAGGGAAAGGCGAGTCTTCTTCGCGGAGGCGCGGTTTCTCGGAGAATCGGGGTGTCCTTGGGTTGACATCCGACCCGAATAGTGGCATCCTTGGGGTCGGATGCCGACCTATAAGGTCGAAATCTGAGAGCTTGAATGTCGACCGCGCGTAGATGCACTTTTCGCTCGATGAACCCATGGCATTTCGAGTGCAATTCCAATGAAGCCGTTGTCGAAGGAGAGTTCGTTGATCAACAAGAGATGGTTGTTCTCTGTTCTATTTACCCTCACGTTGCTAGCTCAGATCAGCACTGGGCAGACCAGCGCGCATCCGGACGCCCTTTTCGACACGATCAAATCACTTGACGCCAAGCTCTTTGGCGCCGTCAACGACTGCGACCTGGCCGTGCTCGGCTCCATGGTTTCGGATGATCTCGAGTTCTACCACGATCAGACAGGTTTATCAGTGGGGAAAGCGCCATTCCTTGCGGCAATCAAGCAGAACATCTGTGGGAAGGTGCAGCGGACATTGATTGAGAACACACTTGAGGTCTACCCTCTGAAAGGATACGGAGCTGTCGAAATCGGAATTCATCGATTTCACCATCCAAAGGAGCCGAACAACATCGGAGATGCCAAGTTTGTGCATGTCTGGCACAACGACAACGGCGTCTGGAAACTTACAAGAGTCATCAGCTACGAGCACAATGAGGGATTACTCGCGAAGTAGCCCTGGGGATTACCACCGCCGACGCGGACCGAATTGAACGCTTCCAGGGTCACGCGGACGGGACGATGGACCTTGTAGACTCTGGTCGTATGACGTTAGAGGTTCCTTCGGAACTTGTGGGGCCACCACCAAGATCAGCGACGTTGAATCTTGATGGCGATGGACGATACCTGCTGATCGTCGTCTTACTGTTTTTTGTAGGCGGCAGCATCTGGCTCGGATGGAAGGGTTATGACGATATCCAGCAGTTCAAGGAAAGGGCCTTGTTGCGCAGCAATGGCCGCCTAATGGTCGGCGAGGTCACGGGATTCTCATATCATCGCCACGGGCCAACAAGAATCGATTACAACTTTGCCTTCAACGGGGCGACTTATTCGGGCAGTGCAGAGGAGCCGAACGCGGGATCAGGAACATCGCTCCACAAATCAGACACGATTCTCGTTTGGTTTCTCCCGTCCAATCCCGTAGTGAATCATCCGAATGCTTGGGAGTGGTCTCCGGCTATCGGTTGGGATTGGATCGCCTTCTACATTTTCTTCTGGGCCATGGGCTGTGTGGCATTGGTTCTTCTAGTCCGGGAAAGAACGCTGGCCCGCAAAGGAAACGTAGCATCAGCATTGGTCACGAGCTGTATACCGAAGGATGGATCTTTTCACATCGAGTATGAGTTCCATACCGCAGACGGCACGCCTATGAAGGGGTACTCCGATCGTAAAGCTGAGTATGAAACGGGCGCGAGAGTCTGGGTTCTCTACTTGCCTCGGCGGCCACGAAGAAATGACCTTTACCCCATGTTGGTATTCGACGTCGCGGGATGAAAGCACGGCTCTGAGCGAGTGACCGCCGATGCGGACGTTATAGTTTTGTTACTGCCGAGTGGCCCACAATCCGACCGCTATACTCTCTCTCGAAGGAAAATCATCTAGATATGCGTAAGATAAGGATCTTTCTTTATCTTCAATTGCTCTTTGCAGCGCAAATGCTTCCGGCGTTGACGCTGGAGGCGCAAAAGGATCAAGCTGCTCTGAGGTTTGAAACTACAAACGGGCAAAGCACGTTTCACATTGGCGAGCGCATCCCGCTCAAACTTACGTTCAGCAGCCCGAACGACACCGACTATCTGAGAGCGCCGCTGATACGCGGCCGCGGCGGAGAGTTCGACTGCAATCGATTCGAGGTAGTGAGCCCGGCCACCGGATGGTCCGACCCATTGGAGATGTACTTCAAGCAGGATTTCATCCGGACAGGGCACGGCTGGAGCTGGCCACCCCTGAAGGCGTCCAAGCCAGTTGAAGCGTCAGTCAATCTGAACGAATGGATTCGGTTCGATCAGCCAGGCGATTACACAATAAAGGTAACAAGCCTTTGCGTTTCGAAGGTCCAGGGCGCGGTGCGCTATTCGCTTTCAGGAACGATCACGCTGCAAATCGTTCCGGCGTCGCCGGAATGGCAGAACGAAAAATTCAAGTCGATCCTGCCGAATCTGGAGTTGTTTGACCAGCCGCTCCCGCAAGCGCAGCCGGGGGAATCCAGCCAGGCACAAGCGGAACACCGGGATGAGCTGTTTGAAAACGCAAGAGACGACCTCAAGTACCTCGCGACACCGGCAGCCATCGCCGAGATGACTCTTCGGCTCCGGAGCGAAAAGTACAACTTCGCGGACCAGTGTGCTATCGGGCTGACGGGGTTACCAACAACCATGCGCGAGACCGCCATCGCCTCAATGAACAAGAGAATCGAAGAGCGTGATTTCCCCATCAACCAGTGGTTCTTCTCTACCTTGTCATTCCTGCACGTGACTCCAGGTTCTGAGAAAGAAAGTATTCGCAAGCAGCGTGAAACCATCAATCCCGTGATCTGGTCGGCGATCTTTTCGGTCGTGCCGAATAAAGAACCGGAGGCCAGGGCGCAGACGGTGCAAACCCTGCTCGCCTACGGGCGAAACATCTCGACGCCGGAAGTAAATCAGAAGATGGCTTCGCTGCTCAAGCTGTCATTTCTCGATCTGGATAGCCGAAGCCAGATAGACGATCTGCGTAACGAATGGGACAGGCTCAGGTCGCCGGAGTTTCTCCCTGTTCTGCAATCATTGGCCCGCCTGCCGGTTCAGAACGATACCGACCTGCAGGTCTTTGTCTATGACAGGCAGGAACTCAAGGGGCTGGCCCTCAAGCGCTGGTACGATCTCGATCCTAAGGGGGCGCATCGCGAGATCGTGGCGCAAATCGGCTCCGCCTCTCCCTCGCTTGCTGCACAATCGATCGCGTTTCTGCCGGAGGAGCAATTTCCGCAGTTCGAGCCAATCTGGGCTAAAGCGCTCCTGGATACCACAAGTCAGTTGCGCGAGCGGGCGCTCGGCTCTCTGCTTGTGCGCTTTGGCACCGGAGCCGTGACTAGCCAGATGATTGCCAAGCTGGATGAAAAGAGCAGCTATCCCTGCGATGCACATATCGCTGCGTTGGCCTACCTGGCTCGGTTCAGCCCCGACATTGCGCGAGAAAGGTTAAGGCGCGAGGTTGCTACAAACGAGGGCAAGTGCGGTACCGATCTACTGAGATTGATTTCAGAAGTGACTACAGCACCCGTCTTAAACGACCTGGGAGTGGAAAACCTCAATAGTCCGGTCCCCGAAACCGTAATTGATGCGGTTCGATACCTCACTCCGTACAGCAGAAAGGAAGATGAAGCTCCATTGTGGCGCCGCTACGTGGAATGGACAGCGGCATACGATGGCAAGGCGGATCTTCTCGATAAATCGGGCCCTACTAACTGGGACAAGAATTTTGCCAGTTCTGAAATTGGCGAAGAACTTGGAAATGCACTGATCAGGGGTCAGGGATGGTTTGCCGACCCGGACTTGATCGCGAGCGTACTGAAAAGGTGCGTCGGAGAGTCGATGTGCAAGCGACTCAAAGATGATACTCACGCGTCGACTGGTCCTTATCAGCTAACCCTTCCTGACTCAGTAATGCAATCGGGAAAAATCGTTGATGAATTTATCGGCGTGGCGCAGTATGGAGCCCGTTCGCTCTTACTTTTCGAGGCAAAAATCAGTCAGTTTCCTCCGGGATCGAAGTTCGTCCTGCCGCGCTGGTATCGTCCATCCAACAGCGACGAGCGAAAGCTCGAAGCAGAGGTTAGAACAATTCTGGAGAAGCACGGTATGTCCCTGGAGATTGCGCGGCAGTAGTGGCTGAATGAGATGGGATGCGGAACGTCATTCGCCGTAGGCGGACTCTGCGAGAGCCTCCAAATTTTCGCATCCCGGTCGAGTAACCGCCTACCCGGACATAACCCGAAAACCGGATCGAGGTCAGGACATCAAGCGTGCAAAGAGAATGATCATGATTGCCCAGAATGCAAGTTGAGATGAGATCGCATAAGCCCAATTTCGGTACGGGCTAGGGCCTGAGTAGAGACGCATGCAAAGCAGAGCGACAATGCAACCGAGGAATGAACCTGCAGGGAAGGTTACTAAAAGTCCCATGTCACCCTGCGCAGTGTTGCATGCCTGATTCTGTCCCGGGCAGGCAATCCAGAGACTGAGAAACAACGCTGCGGCTCCGCCGAATCCTCCTGCGATGCCTCCAAGTAGCCCAGCAACGGCGTAGTGCGAGCGGCGCGATTGAGTCCCGAACGTTACGACCAGTGTCGGAACCAATGCGATAAGGAGCGCGATCCAGGAGTACATGACGGATACCCACACAGCGGCTCTTAGCCCGTTCGCGAAGGTCATCGAAACTCCGCTTCAATCGTACAGTCTGAGCGCAAGAAGCCGCTCCGAGCTAGTCATCGTCGACCCGGCAATTACTCGTTGAGCAACACCTGCCGCGAGGTGTTGTCAAAGGTATAACTTCCGAGTGGGCCACAATCCACTTTCTATGCTGATTCGTCGGTTACGCTTTTGCCATGACAACTAGCCACAAGTTCTGATCCGAGTGGTAGGATTTGAGGGGTGTGGGTGGTGACATGAGCGGCCTCGGCTTTTTCACATCGCTCTTAATAACAACATTCGCAACAACAGTAGTTGGATGTTTCTTCCTGATAGTCGCATGGGCAAGCGTCTACGGCGTGCGTAGGGCAGGCCAAGATTCGATATCGCCACCACTATGGACGTTCACATGTGCGGTCCTGCTGGATGCACTGGCAATTACTCTGACATACGAGCTAGAGCCAGATGTAGGCTTGGCTCTGCCCTCGATGGCGCTTGTATTCTGCTGGGTTCTTCTGGTTGGAACACTAGTGCTCGGACGTCAGAGGACGGGCCCCGAGATCGGCACCTTGAAAGTTGGATCGATTGCGCTCCTGGTGATTGGTGGCTTGGGTGTGTTTACCCTCACCATGCGCTAGCATCGGTGAACGAATTGAGAGGCCGAGACGAACCGTTTGAACGAGCTGCTCGATTCGAATAGTGCTGCACGTTAGCTGTGGTCTGCGACGAACTCAGCGAACACCAATTCTGGGTGTGTCACCGTCACAACCCTGAAGTAACCCGGAAACGCCAAAAACGGGGTTATTTCCGAGTCGTCCACCACTCGGGCGCAACTGCATCCTGGAGCCCGCGAGAATGGCGCTGATTTATCCTTACTGAATGTTTCGCTTCTTCTGCGCCATAGTTTTGTTTGCGCCACTTGTTGTAGCACAACAGTCGGTTCCAGTTCAGCGGTCGATTGACCTGCCGACCGCGACGCCCGAGTCTCAGGGTTTCTCTTCCGCACGGCTCGATGTGCTCCGCAAATGGCTCAAAACTGAGCCGACGAGCCGCGATGATGGTGCTTGCAAACGGCAAAGTCATCTTCTCCTACGGCGATGTAGCGCATGTCAGTAAGATCGCTTCCGTCCGCAAAAGCGTGCTTGCGATGCTGATGGGAAAGTATGTAATTTCCGGGCAAATCGATGCATCGAAAACCGTCAAGCAGATGGGTCTCGAAGACAAGGTTCTTTTTCCCAATTGAAGAGAAGGCCACGCTGGAGCAGTTGATGACCGCACGCTCGGGAATCTATCGCGATTCCCCCGACGGCGACATCCTGGTACAACAGGCGCCGTCAAGAGGATCGGTTTACCCCGGCACAGTATTCGCCTATAACAATTGGGAGTTTGATGCGGCGGGAACAGCATTCGAGAAGCTTGCTGGTCGAAACATTTATGACGCCTTTCAGAATGATCTTGCGATTCCCTTGGGCATGCAGGACTTCCACCGCGAGATGCAGCACAAAATACCATCTCCCGGCTCAGTGCACCCCGAATATGCGATGTTTCTCTCCACACGCGACATGGCCCGTCTCGGGCTGCTGATGTTCAACAATGGAGATTGGTACGGCACCAAGCTCATTGACAGTAACTGGATCAACTACATGATCGATGTTTGGACCCCTTGGGAAGAGATGGAGCCTCCAATCCTTCGTCAGAGAGGCGACCCGAGCCGGTGGGGTTTCGGGTTCGGTTGGTGGGTTTGGGATGCTAAGTTTTATCCCGGTAATACGTGGGCCAGTCCATTCCAGCGGGCCTATGAAGCCCGTGGAACTGGTGGCCAGTTCATCACGGTAATTCCTGCGCGGGGATTGGTTTTGGTTCATAAAACAGACATAGATGCAAACCCCGCTGCCAATCTGGAAGACTGGCCGACAATCACTTCTATGGTGCTGGCAGCGGCGTGTCCACACGGAGAATGCGCGGCAGTTCATCTACCTTAAGGTGACGGACGGTTTGGCCCGATGGTCGTGCAATCGTTCGGGAAGTTGGGCATTGCTTCGATACTGAGTTTGTTGCTCGGTTTCCAGTTTGGTGATCACGCGAGTGATCCGGAAGTCAAACGAAAAGTATTCATAGAACAGCACAATCAGTGCGCCATCGGGACGATCACTGGTGGTTGACCGCCTACACTTCCCTTACCATTTTTGGTGCAAACAGGGTAGGGAAGGATCGGCCGCAACCACCCTCGACGAAGTCGAGCGCGCCTCAAGAGCCGAATCCGACATGCGTAGCTGCTCATCTTCACAACTTTGCTAGACTCGACGCATGAGGAGTGTCTGATGCCCGACGATGGAAGCAAGCTGACTTGTGAAGAGTTCCAGGATCAACTCGCCGAGCTTGTCGCCTCGGGTGCGGATATCGCAAACCATCCCCACGCAAAAGCATGCGAAGTGTGCGGCGGGTTCATCCGTGATCTACACCGTTTCGCAAAGAACTTCGGTCGCAGTTCTGACGACTTCGGTACCGACGACTGGTCAGAGTCCACATAAGTGGCGCGTGTTTCGACAGCTGCTCTATAACGGCGTGACAACATCGTGGTCGGTTAACCGTCTAACCGGTAATAACCCAGAAATGGCTGATTGGACGAAACGAAGCGCGGCAGGTGCGGATTTGCATCTGCCGCGCTCGAATTCATGGAACGGTCACGGTTGTGGTGTTGGATGGCGAACTCTCGACGCCCGATGAGTCCAGGCTTGTGACGTAATAGCTATAGCTCTGTCCGCCCTGTACGCCCGAATCTGTATAAGCCGCTTGCGTATCCATCGAGTCCACTACAGCGAATGAGCTTGTGCCGCCCGGAGCGCGATACACCTTGTAGCCCGCGATTGGATCGCTGGATCCGCTCGGCGCGCTCCAGGTCAGGTCCACTTCGTGCGGACCTCCAGTACCACTCAGGGACACCGTCACGGTTGGACTCGTCGGCGAATTGCTGCTGACGGTCAACTTGCCGGTATACGATCCGGTTGCTCCTGGATCGAATTGCACATTCAGCGTCAGCGATTGCCCAGGGTTCAACGTGGCGGGCAGCGTTGCCCCTGAGAGCGAAAAGCCGCTTCCGCTCACGCTCGCGGAGTTTACTGTTACCGGCGCGGTTCCCGTCGAGCTCAGCAGCACCGGTTGCGATACGGCCGTATTCACCAGCACACTCCCAAATCCGAGGGATGTTCCACTCACGCTCAAGGCCGCTGCGCCCGTGGAAGGCGAAATGGTGATGTTGAATGTAGTGGATACTCCGCCTGCCACAGCGGTAATTGTTGCCACTTGCGTTGTCGCGACGCTGGCCACAGATGCATTGAAGCTAGCGGTTGTTGCTCCGGATCTCACAGTTACGCGACCGGGAACGGTCACCGCCGGATCATTGCTGGTCAGAGTTACATGGACCCATCTGCTGGTCGTCGACGTCAGAGAGACCGAGCAGGCGTCTGTCGATGCTCCGCTATAGGCGTTTGAGGCGCACGAAATGCGGCTCAACGGCGGCGCAGCTGAAGCTCCTGCCGCAGCTGCCAACAGGATGAGAATTGTCAGGATTTTTCCGAAGTTGTTGATCGAGAGGAAGAAGTTAAGAATTCCAAAAACAGGTTTACTGCTACGCATCTACAAAAATTCCCTTCATTGCGCACGCGGGTGCATGCGCGCCGAGCATGGCTCGGGCGGAGAGTTGAACTGCCAAACTTGTTTTGCGTCGTTTTGTGTCTGACGATCGGTCGCTTGAATGCGATCTATTGGGCTCTAACTAAAGTAGAAACATTAATTCATATAAGTTACTTTAAGGTTACTTGCCACCAAAAGGCAAATTGCCACGCGTATATGTTGTCATTAAACGACATAGACGCCTGACGCTTTCTCTGACTGCATTCGGTGGCTGCAACCGCAGCCCTAGATTTGGCTGTACGCCACCGGGGAGAATGGAATCGCCGCGGAGGATCGTGCTTTCCCACCCAAGCGGAGCCTGGATGGGGCACCCATCTTATTGCGGACTGACGCGGAGGAGAAGCAGATCCTTCACTTCGCTTACCCCATGGACAGGGGTCCATGGGGCCCCGAGACGCTACGTTCAGGATGACACTTCTGGTGATAAGGTTTGCGCCTTCTAGCGTTAGGTTTGGACTGTGCTTGGGTGTGGGTCCGTGCTTTCCCACCCAAGCGGAGCCTGGATGGGGCACCCATCTTATTGCGGACTGACGCGGAGGAGAAGCAGATCCTTCACTTCGCTTACCCCATGGACAGGGGGTCCATGGGGCCCCGAGACGCTACGTTCAGGATGACACTTCTGGTTATAAGGTTTGCGCCTTCTAGCGAACGTTCAGGATGACACTTCTGGTGATAAGGTGACACCGCGTAAGTTCACTCTTTGGGGCGGGGCCAGCGGGCTTCTACGGTCGTGGCTATGCCGCCGCGGGGGCGGAACTCGCCGCGCACTACTGCCCACACTGGATCACAGGCTTTCACTACATCTTCTAAAACCTGATTGACGATGTTTTCCTGGAAGATGCCGAGGTTGCGGTAGCTGAAGAGATATTCCTTGAGCGATTTGAGTTCGAGGCAGCGGCCGCGGGGCATGTAGCGAATGGAGAGCGATCCGAAATCGGGCAAGCCGGTCTTGGGGCAGACGGAGGTGAGTTCGGGATCGTCAATAACGATTTCGTAGCCGGGAAACTGGTTTTGCCAGGTCTCGATCTCCGGAAACTTGAAATCGAGTCCAGCCTTGGCGTGATCGTCGGTGTAGCGAGGTTGCTGAGACATATCTCAATTGTAAGGGGGATCAACATGAACACCCCGTCATCGAGGTTTCTATATCGTATTCATGCAAATTTATGCTTCTTAAGGGCTTGCGAAGAGTCTTATATACTGGCCTAGGTCGCCTGCATGGTAACGGAAAGAAAGCAATTGGACCGCAAATGGCTTTGGTTTGGCGCGGTCGTCGTCCTGATCCTGGTGTATTTTGGCGTTCGGTCTCTCACGCGGGACCGGCTGCCGGTGCGCGTCGCCGAGGTTTCGCAGGAGCCGCTGGCGAGCACCATCCACACCAACGGACTGGTGGAACCGATTCACAATATCGAAATTCATGGTCCGATTGGGGCGATCGTGAAGGCGGTCTACGTCCAGCCGGGAGATACGGTTCCAGCCGGCAAGCTGTTAATGCAACTGGACGACATCGACGCACGGGCAAAGTTGGCAGGCGCTGACAGCGCGGTGAAGGCAGCGCAGGCGAGCCTGGAGGCCGCAACGCAAAGCGGCACCATGGAGCAGCGGCAGGCGTCGGCGGCAGAGATTACGCGCGACAAGCTGGAGTTGACCCAGGCGCAACACGATGTGGACGCGCTGGTGAAGCTGAGCGCATCCGGCGCAGCGGCGCCGAGCGAAGTGGCTGCGGCACGCCAGAGGCAGGAAACAGCGGAAGCAAATCTGCATGCAGCAGAACAAAGCGCACAGGGCCGCTACTCCGCCGCCGAGATTGCGCGCGCCCAGGCATCCTTGGATGATGCGGAGGCAAACCAGAAGGCGGCACGGCAGGTGCTGTCGCAGACGTCGGTGCGAGCACCTTCTGAAGGCACCATTTACAGCCTCAATGTGAATGCGACGGAGTTTGCCGAGCAAGGAAAACTGCTGCTGCAGATGGCGGACCTTCACCAGGAACGCGTACGAGCTTATTTTGACGAGCCGGAGATTGGAGAACTGGCGGTCGGCCAGCCGATCCTGATCAAGTGGGATGCGAAGCCGGGGATGGTTTGGCATGGCCATATCGAGCGCACGCCTATCACTGTTGTTGGTTACGGCACCCGTAATATCGGCGAAACGATCATTCGCATCGATGATGCCGACAGCCAGCTTCTGCCGGATATTCACGTGACCGTTACGGACACTACTTCGAGCCAGGCACATGCTTTGAGCATCCCTCGAGAGGCGCTGCGATCTGAGAACGGGAAGACTTTTGTCTACAAGATCGAAGGCGATGAGTTGAAGAAGGCATTTGTGGTAACCGGCGCGATCAACCTTACCCAGGTCGCCATTGTTTCCGGACTGAAGGACGGCGACATGATTGCGACAGGAACGACGACAGGACAGACCCTGCAAGAGGGCGTTCCGATCAAGAGAGTCCCGTGAAGAAGGGACTGCACATCGCCTTGCTGGCCGCTTTTGTGGTGTGCGCATCAGCGGAGGTTCCGAAAGATGGCCTGGGACAGGCCGAGGCTGCGCTGCAGGCGGGCGAGGCAGACCGGGCGCTTACACTTTTGAACGCCGTACCCTCTTCTGCAGAAGCACATAATTTGCGCTGCCGTGTTTATTTCACGCTGGAACGCTGGGATGATGCCGCGAACGAGTGCGACCAGGCAGTGAAGCTAGGCGGCCAGAGTGCAAGGGATCATTTGTGGTTGGGAAGAGCGATTGGAGAGAAGGCAGACAATTCCACGTTTCTGTCGGCGTATAACCTGGCAAAACGGGCGCGGTCGGAGTTTGAAGAGGCAGTGAATCTCGATCCGCATGATGGTGATGCGCTGGCCGATCTTGGGGAGTTCTACTCCTCTGCCCCCGGAGTGGTGGGTGGAGGCACGGACAAGGCACAGTCGCTGCTGCCCGCGATGGAAAAAGTGGACAAGGCTCGCGCGCACATTCTGCTGGGGCGCATCGCCGAAAGCCGCAAAGATTACGGCGCAGCGGAGCAGGAGTATAAGCAGGCCGCCGCGACAAGCGAACATCCGGCGTTTGCGTGGATGACACTGGCAAGCTTTTATCGCAAGCACGAACACTGGGACGAGATGGAACAGACCGTTGAAGTGGGATACCGGGCAGCGCAGCACGACAGGCGTGCGGGGGCTGCGCTTTACAACGGAGCCTCGGTTCTGGCGCGGGGCAAGCGGAACCTGGCGTTGGCGGTCAAAATGCTGGAAGAATATCTTGCCGACTATCCAAAAACGGAGGAAGCGCCTGCGTTTGTTGCCTATACCCGGCTTGCAAGATTGAGAGGACAACTGGGCGACAAGAGCGGCGCCTGGCAGGCACGAACGGACGCATTGAATCTTGCACACGATTACAAGCCGGCACTGGGGCTGACATTTTGATAGACGCGCGACCACGAACGAACGGCGGGAGACCGAAGATGGCAAACGTCATCGCCGGAGTTGTAGCCGGCCTGGCGTCCGCGTTGATTGGACTGCCCGTCGAGGGACACGCCCAGGTGTCGCTGGCGACAGTGGTAGACCTGGCGCAGCGCAACAGTACGGGGGTGCGCGCGGCACAGGCTGATGTGAACAAGGCGAGCGCCGTGTTGTCAGAGAGCAAAGACGCCGTGATTCCTTCGGTCGAAGTCGGCACAGGTCTGCCGGTTTTCCCCGAGGTGGGTTTTACAGGATCGCCGCCCTCGATCTGGAGCGCGACCGTGCAGTCGCTGGTCTACAGCGTTCCGCAAAAGCGTTATATCGATGCAGCGGGACTCGGAGTGCGTGCCGCGAATGCCCGCCTGAAGGATGCGCGCGAGCAGGTGGCGCTGGACGCATCAACTGCCTATATCGAACTCGACACAGTGAACCAGGAACTCGAAGGCGCGCACCAGCAGGAGCAGTTTGCCGGGCGACTCGTGGACATTGAGCAGCAGCGCACCGAGGCTGGTGTCGATCCCCTCAGCGAATTGTTGCAAGCAAGGTTGATAGCGGCAGAAAACAAGTTGAAGCGGTTGCACCTTGAGGCGCGCGCATCGGTGCTGAATAAGCAGCTCTCAATTTTGACGGGACTTCCGGACGGGTCAATCCGGATCATGCACGCAAGCATTCCGGAGATTCCGCAAGTGCGTGGCGTCGAAGCGTCGCGAAGCATGGAGGGCGTGGAGGCAGCGAAACTGACGGCAAAGGCGAAGATGCAGACGGCCAGGGGTGACGCTGAGATCAGTTATCTGCCCGAGTTGCGCTTCTTTATGCAATACAACCGGGACACGAACATCCTGAATAACGTCAATTATTTCTTTGCGCACAACCTGCCGCCGAACAATTTCAGTTCAGGAATTTCGGTGCAGATCCCGATTTTCGACATGGGGCGGCGCGCGCGGGCCAAGGAATCTGCCGCAGATGCGCTGCGGGCGAAGGTGGAGGCCGAGCAGGCAGAGAAGCAGAATGACCTTGAAATTGCTGACCTTAGTGGGAGCATTCTGGAGTTGGATACCCAGGCGGAGATCGCGAGTCTAAAACAGCAGATCGCTGACGAGCAGCTGAAGACCGTGATGGCGCAGTTGCAGTTGGGCAACGGAACGAGTGGACCGGGTTCTCAACCTCAAACCAGCCCCAAGGCCGAGCAACAGGCGCTGATCGATGTGCGGCAAAAGACTGAAGATGCACTGGATGCGGGTTTTGAGCTGGCAAAGGCACGTCTTAACCTGCTGCGCGCGCTGGGACACATGCACGACTGGCTCGACGAACTGCATGGCAAGTAACCATTGGAATACACAGCGCAAAACCGCATAAAAACACGCTAAATGTTAGAATTGAAGGGATGCCTATGCCTCTGAAAACACTCTTCCTCAACCCGCCTTCGTTTGAGAACTTCGACGGTGGCGCAAGCTCGCGCTGGCCCGCAACGCGCGAAATCGAGTCGTATTGGTACCCCGTTTGGCTCACCTACCCGGCAGGCTTGCTGGAAGGATCGCGCGTGCTGGATGCGCCGCCGCACCACGTTTCGGCGGACGAGACGATCAAGATCTGCAAGGACTATGAATTCCTCGTCCTGTTCACCTCGACAGTGGGTTGGGAGGGCGATCAGCGGTTGGCTGAAGCAATCAAGAAAGCCAACCCATCTATCCGGATTGCGTTCGTTGGACCGCCGGTGACGACTGACCCGGATCGCGCGTTGAACGAGTGCGCGGTGCTGGATTTCATTTGCCGCCGCGAATTTGACTTCTCGGTGGTGGAGTTTGCCCAGGGCAAGCCACTGAACGAGATTCTTGGGATCAGCTACAAGAAGGATGGAAAAATCCTCCACAATCCGGATCGCCCGCAGGTGGAAGACCTGGACGCGATGCCGTGGGCTACGAAGATCTACAAGCGGGACATGGACGTGACCAAGTACAACGTGCCGTTCCTGCTGCATCCGTACATCGCGCTTTATTCAACGCGCGGATGCCCGGCACAATGCACCTTCTGTCTCTGGCCGCAGACATTGAGCGGACATGCTTGGCGCAAGCGGTCGACGGACGACGTCGCGGCGGAGTTGAAGTGGGCGCATGAGAACTTCCCACATGTGAAGGAATTCTTTTTTGATGACGACACGTTCAACATTCAGAAGGGCCGCACGATCGAGCTTTGCGAGAAGCTCAAGCCTCTGGGGATCACGTGGAGCTGCACTTCGCGCGTGACCACGGATCGCGACACGCTGAAGGCGATGAAGGATGCCGGATGCCGGCTGCTGATCGTGGGATTCGAATCGGGCGATCCGCAGATCCTTAAGAACATCAAGAAGGGCGCGACGGTTGAACGGGCGCGGGCCTTTGCGAAGGACTGCAACGATCTCGGCCTCGTCATTCACGGCGACTTTATTCTCGGGCTGCCGGGCGAGACGAAGGAATCGATCCGCAACACGATCAACTTTGCGAAGACCCTGGACTGCGAGACGATCCAGGTTTCGATTGCGCACGCGTATCCGGGAACGGAGTTCTATGATTACGCCAAGGCCAACGGCTTCATCACCAACGAGAAGATGGAAGATGGCGGCGGACACCAGATGGCGCACATCGAGTATCCGGGGCTGCCGGTCGACTACGTGATGGAGATGGTGCACCGCTTCTACGACGAGTACTACTTCCGTCCGAAGGCGGCGTTCCGCGTGGTGTGGAAGGCAATTGTGAATCGCGATGTGCCGCGCCTCTACGTTGAGGCGAAGGCGTTCATGAAGCTTCGCGCAGAGCGGAACAAGGCGGTGAAGCAGAAACGCAGCCAGCCTGCTAAACCGACTGCACCGGTGAACGCGGGCGCGTAACGGCGCTTAGCATTCAGGGGCACGAAACACGGGAGGGCGGCGCGCTGCGTCTGCCCTCCTCTTCTTTTGCGGGAAAGGATGCCGCGGCAGAACGCATGAGTCATCGGCTTACTTTTAATCAATACCTGATTCTGGCCTTTGTGTCGGTGAGCGTGCCCCTGGGCGACGCTTCGCTTTCGCGCGGCATGACAAGCCTTCCTCCGATTTCAGTGGCTCATCCGCTGTCGCTGATTGGCGCGGTGTTTACGCCGTGGATTGCGCTGGGGATTGCGCTGCTGATCGGATATTTTGCCAGCTACCTGACGGCGCTGTCGTGGGCCGACCTGACGTTTGTGATGCCGGCGACGGCGCTGGGCAATGTGTTTGTGGCGCTGCTGGCGCACTTCTGGCTGCACGAGCAGATTTCCTGGATGCGCTGGATGGGGATCGTGATGATCACGGTGGGCGTGGCGTTTGTTGCGCATGGACCGGCGACTACGACACCGGTTGTGAATGTGGAGGCACAGGCGGCGGAAGAATCATGAAGAACTGGCGGATCAACGAAGACGTTGCCTCAGCGGCTGAAGCCGACGCTGAGAGCACTGCGCTTGCGGCACGGCTGAAGCCGTGCCCTTTCAAAGCTACAGCCCTTTCCGTGGGTCCCGCGGATGTGGCAGGAATGGATGCGGAAGAGGCGGGGCGATGACCGGAGTGTTGGCGCAAGCATCGTTCTGGAAGGCTGCTGCGATGGTGGCGACTATCGTGATCACGTCATCTACGGGTGAGGTGCTGACGGCGGCGGCGATGAAGTCGATGGGCGACCTTGATGACATTCGAGCTAAGAGCGGGCTGGGCGGCGCGATCAAGGCCGTTGTGACTTCACCGCTATTCATGGGCGGAATTTTCTTTATGGCGGTGGCGTTCTTCTCACTGCTGTTCGCGCTGAACCACATGAACCTCAGCCTGGTGGGTCCGGCCGCGGCTTCGCTCACGCTGGTGTTGAATACTGTGGCGGCACAGTTGTTTTTGCGGGAGAAGGTAGACCGGCGGCGTTGGACGGCGGCGGTGCTGGTGTGCGTGGGGGTTTATTTTCTGGCGCACTGAATGACAGTTTCCAGTTGTCAGTTTTCAGTTGTCAGGATCAAACGCCGCGGTATCCCGCAGAAATCATCCTATTGGCAATTCCAAATGTCTGATCAGCGGGAAATGAGCTTCATCAGTCCTTGGGGCCTCAGGTCGGGCTCGAGGAAGCGGCTTTCTGTGGGGGTGCTGGCGCAGAGGGCGTCGGCGGCGAGGTGGCCGGAGCGGGCGGCGCTTTCCATGGTGGAGGGCCAGCCGGTCTGAATCCAGTCGCCTGCAAGAAACAGGTTGGGCCACGGAGAGGTAGAAGCGGGGCGCGCGCTGTCAATGCCCGGAGGCACGCCGAACGTGGCGCGCACTTCCTTGGTCAGCGCCGACTTTACGACTTGCGCACCTCTGGCTTCGGGAAAGAACTCACCCAGTTCCGCCACTGCCTGCGCAATTGCCTGCTCGCGCGGCAATGCGGCAAAGGCGCGCGATGCCGACTGCACCAGTTCGATATAGTTGCCGGGACGCTGCTGCAGCTTTGACTGGTTGTACATCCAGTGCAGTTCGCGATCGAGAAGCACCGCATGCTCCAGTTCAGTCACCTCGCGATCAAACCACAGGTGCACGCTTGAAATGGGCCAATGCACATGACGCGAAACCTGCTGCGCGAGTTGTTCCCTTCCCTCTACGGCTGGAAGCAGCGGCAGTAGTTTCGCGAATGCCTCAAAGGGTAATGCGAGTACGACGAAGTCGGAGCGGACGGGCGATTCTTCGCCACGGATGATGACGTTCCATTGACTCGACGGTTCGTCGTAGGCTAGCGCTTCGACAGTTGCGTTGAGCAGCACGCCGCCGCCACGATTGGCGAGGAATCCGGGCACGGGCGCATAGAGTTCGCTGAGGGGCAGGGTGCTCATTCCCATGGCGCCGGCCTGGGGCGAATCCATAAAGAGGCCGCGGATAACCATGGTGGCGTAGTTGACGCCGATCTGGTCGATGTCGGAGTTGAGGGCGCTGGCGATGACCAGGCGCCAGAAGCGCTCGACTGCACCCTTCGACTGCCGTTGCCGTTGCAGCCATGCGCTCAGCGACTCGTTTGAATCGTGTCCACTGCCGAGCAAGATCGCCGAGAAGGCTCGCACGAGTGAAAGCTTGTCAGTGGTCGAGAACGCACCACAAGTAAGCAGTTTGGGCAAGCCGTGGAGCGGTGCGGGCAAGCGCGAGGCACCCAGTCCGGACCGGCGTCCGCCGGGCTCGATCATGGTGTAGTTGGTAGTCCAGTGGATTTTGTCGGCGACGCCGATGCGCCGATAGAAGGCGATGAGGTTTGTGTAGGCGCCGATGAGCGCGTGCTGGCAGTTGTCGATGACTTCGTTGACGCCGGGATGAAGATACGAGGAAGCGCGTCCGCCGAGGTAGCCGCGACGTTCGACGAGTTGCACGCGATATCCCGCTTCGGCGAGGGCGGATGCGGCGGTCATTCCTGCAACGCCGCCGCCGATGATGGTGACGGTGCGGGGGGCGGATTGTGGCGGCGCTTCCGGCAAATTTTCCCCAGGGGCTAAAGCCCCAAATCTATTGTGGTGCTTTTTTGGCTCGACTGAAGTCGTGCCCTGACACTTCTTGCACGCGCCTCTCGAGGATCGTGGCGGTTGTTGCGGTGTTGAATTCAGGTGTTCCTCAGTGGTCATGTCTATCGACGAAGTGCAAAAGCAGATCCTTCGCTCCGCTTACCCCACAGACTACGTCTGCGGGGCCCCAAGCTGCTTTGCTCAGGATGACACTTTTGTTCAAATGCTCTCCGCTGAGGATGACACTTTTGTTCAAATGCGTTTCGCTGAGGATGACACCGTGAGTGGTATTAAGTCTCATGCACATTCATGGGGAAAGACGCGCCAGGGCAAGGCGGGCCATTCCGACTGCAAGGATTTCTAGTTTCTGGAAGGTTGGGACGCTGATGCGACGGGAAAAGACGTCGTAGTCGGCGCGGCGGATTCGTTTCAGCAGGCCGCGATAAATCCTTACTAACACCCAGAGCGCGGGGCGGCTCTCGCGATCAATGAGGGGGAGCAGTTTGCCGGCAGAGGCGTAGTAGGTCTCTGCACGCGCGCCTATCTCGGCGAGTAGAGCGCGTTCGTTGGGCGTGGGGGGTGCGCCTTTGGCGCGATGCAGGATGGAGTCTAGCTTCACGTCGTGGGCGGCGAGATCTTCAAGGGGGAGATAGACGCGGCCGCGTTCGGCGTCTTCGGCTACGTCGCGGAGGATGTTGGTGAGTTGGAAGGCTACACCGGTTTCTTCGGCGAGTTTTTCTGCTGCGGGGTCGGTGTAGCCGAAAATTCGAATGCAGACCAAGCCGACCACGGATGCGACGAGGTAGCAGTATTGGTAGAGATCGGCGAAGGTCGCATAGGTGTCTGGCGCGTCTGTTGGATTTGTTTTCAGGTCGGAGGTGGTGCCGGCGATGAGTTCGTCGAGGAGACTGAGAGGGATGTTAAAGCGCTCGGTCGCATCGCGCACGGCGATGAATACGGGGTCCTGCGTGGCTCCGGTTTGCGAGGCCGTGCGCCACGCGGCCTGCCACTGCTCGAGATTCTGAAGGCGCTGTTCGCGGGGAATGCTTTCATCGTCGGAGAGGTCGTCGGCCTTGCGCATGAAGGCGTAGATGGCGCAGATGGCGTTGCGGCGCGGCTCAGGAAGGGCGACAAAGGCGTAGTAGAAATTCTTGGCTTCGCGTTTGGCGATTGCTCTGCAGGTTGCATACGCCCTGTCCAGTGTGATCGCTTGCGTCATCGCTTGAGTCAGGCCGCTTTCCTTTTGGGTCCCAGGCGCAGGAACGGTAGAAATTTTCCGCTCACGGCGCGCAGAGCCAGGCCTAGCTTAGTCCGCTTGGAAATGGCTGGCCTGGCGCTGAGCACATCATAATCCTGATGCTCGATGGCGTTGAGGATTTCGAGACCACCGCGGCTGAAGAGATCGAGATCGAGGGCGAGATCGCGGTTGACCATGTTGATGAGAGGCAGGCCCTGTTGGAAGAGATCGCGCGCGAAATCGACTTCGTGCTTGAGCAGCGCGCGGAATTCGGGCGTCGCAATTCCCTGCTGGATCGTTGCGTCGGTAACGCCGAAGCGATGCATGTCGTTCTGGGGAATGTAGACGCGGTCTTTGGCGAAGTCGACGCGAACGTCCTGCCAGAAGTTGGCGAGTTGCAGGGCGGAACATGTTGCGTCAGACAGGCGGAAGCGTTCTTCGTCGCGGTAGCCGCAGGCGTAAAGAACGAGGCGGCCTACGGGGTTGGCGGAGTAGCGGCAATATTGCAGGACCTCATCCATGTTGGCGTAGCGGGTGACGACCTGGTCCTGGCGAAAGGCGGTGAGGAGATCGGCGAAAGGCTCTTTGGGAATTTTGCAAGCCCGGATAGTCTCAGCTAGAGCGACAAAGACGGGATGGCGCGCGCGGCCTTCGTAGCAGGCGTCGAGTTCTCGGCCCCATAGGTCGAGGAGAGCGAGGGATTGGGCGGTGTCGCCGACTTCGTCGCCGAGGTCATCGGAGACGCGGCAGTAGGCGTAGATGGCGTGGAAGTGGGGACGCAGCGCTTCAGGCAGGAACCATGAAGCTACATGGAAATTCTCGTAGTGGGTTTCGGCAAGATGTTTGCACCAGGCGCGAGCTTCGGCGAGGGTGGGGGCAATGTCGGGAATGCGATAGGTGGCGGGGAGGGCGGACCAGGCGAGCGCGAGGAGGCGCTCTTGCGTTGACTCTCCTTCGGCTGTTTGTTGTGGTTGCGCCACAGTTTCCTCAGGGGCTAAAGCCCTCTCAATTTTATTGCGTTCTTGCGGCACGACTGAAGTCGTGCCCTGATACATACAAGAGCAAAAGCAGATCCTTCGCTTACCACCCCCAAGCTGAAGAACGCTTGGGGCCCCGTGCGCTCGGGATGACAGCTAAATCTTTTATTGACGATCATGGGACGATCGCGGTCTTGATTTCGCTGCTGCGGTTCATCAGCTTCTCAAAGACGCGATTGAGTTCGTAGAGGTGAGCGTGGCCGGTGATGAAGGCGCTTGCCTGGAAACGGCCGCTGGCAATGAGATCGAGAGCTTTGCGACAGATGGCCGGGGTGTGATGGAAGGTGGCGCGCAGGGTGATGTCGCTGTAGTGGATGCGGTTGGTGTCGAGCGTGACACGGGTGCCGACGGCGCATCCGCCGAAGAAGTTGACCGTGCCGCCTTTGCGCACCATTTCTACCGCTTCCTCCCATGCCTCGGGAACGCCGACGGCTTCAATGGCGATATCGACTCCACGATTATTGGGCGTGAGAGCGCGAGTTTCGCGGATGGCTTTCTGAATTGACGAAGACTTGATGATGTGCGCGGCTCCCAACTGTTTCGCTGCTTCCACCTGGCCGTCGTGCTTGACGATGGAAATCACGTTGCAACCCGAAAGAGCTGCGACGTGAACCATCATGAGGCCCAAGGGTCCTCCGCCGATCACCGCGATCGTGTCTTCAGGATGAGGGTTGGAATCGAGAAAGCCATGGACGGCGCAGGCGAGAGGCTCAGTGAGCGCGGCGTGCTCCAGCGGCACGTGGTCGGGAACAATGAGCGTGTTCTTGGAGACGATGCGGGCGGGGATGCGGATGAACTCAGCATATGCGCCGTTGTTGAAGAGCAGGTCGTCGCAGAGATTCTCCTGGCCACGCTTGCAGAAGTAGCACTGGCCGCAGGGAGCGGAATTCAGGGCCACCACACGGCTGCCGTTGGGATAACCTTCAACTCCCTCCCCCGCCTCGACGACGGTTCCGGCGAGTTCGTGGCCGAAGAGCGCCGGAGGGACGATCATGCGTGCATGGTAGCCGCGACGAAAGACTTTCAGGTCTGTTCCGCACGTGAGGGCGGCGCCGACGCGGACAATCAGCTCACCGTGGGCAGCCCGAGGAACCGGTACATCCTCAATGCGAATATCCTGGCGGCCATGAAGGACTGCGGCCTGCATGGTTCCCTGGCGCAGCTGGCGCGCCGACTCGACGGTATTGCGGCCAACTTGGATAACTTCTTCAACAGTGCTTCTGCCAACGTGGAGGACTTCCTCGACGGTGTTGCGGCCGATCTGCAACACGTCTCCAACGGTACTGCGGCCAACCTGAAGAACATCCTCGACCGTCGGCCGACCGCGTTTTACCGGGTTTGGCATTACTTTGCTCCTGAACCGGAGACGGGCTCAATCATAATCTTCATCGAGTCAGCTTTGGGGTGTGATGCGACATCGATTGCCGGCACGGCCTGGTCGATCGGAAAACGATGCGAGATGAGTTGGGTCAGGTCAAACCCGTTGCGGTAACCGCCGAAAACAAGGTCGGTGACCTCGTTGAGAATGTCGAATGAAGACGAGTAGGAACCCATGAGCGTCTTCTCGTCCATACAAACCACGCCGGGATCAAAAGTTGCGTCGCCGCGCTGTGTCTGGGCAAAGAGCATGACTTTTCCGCCGCAGCGGGCTGCATCGATCGCGGTCCGGATGAGGGCATTGCCACCCACCGCGAGAATGACAGCATCGGCTCCGCGGCCATCTGTCTCGGCCAGGACGCGTTCGACGACATTTTCGCTGCCTGCGTGGATGGGATTGTTGAGCCCGAACTTCGCGGCGATGGCGTGGCGTTCGGGATAGAGGTCGGAGGTGAGGACGCGTGCGCCGGTGCGGCTGGCGAGGACGGCATGCATGAGGCCGATGGGGCCCTGGCCGATGACCAGCACGGTGTCGTCGGAGTGGAGGTTGAGCATCTTGACGCCTTTGAGCACGGTGTTGACAGGCTCGACAAAGGCCGCCTGCTCAAACGGAACGTCGTCAGGAATGGGAACCACGCCGCAGCTCGAGGCCACCCAATCCATCACGCGAATATACTCCGCGAAGCCGCCGCCGGACGGTTCGAAACCCGCCGTAACGCCAACCTTTTTGTAGAGCGGACACTGCGCGGGTGTGCCTTTGCGGCAATAGAAGCACTCGCCGCAGGGAACATGATGGTGGACGACGACGCGTTCGCCTCCCTGGTAGCGGGTAACGCCCTGGCCGACAGCTACGACGGTGCCGGACATCTCATGGCCAAAGATGCGGGGGGCCGAGTGGGAGCCGGTGTGGATTTTTTTGAGATCAGTGCCGCAGATACCGCAGGTGGCAACTTTAACGAGGAGTTCGCCGGGGCCGATGGCGGGCACGGGAACGGTCTCGACACGCATGTCGTTGATGCCGCGGTAGACTACGGCGCGCATAGTGGTGGGGATCCTGTTGGCGATGTTGCTGGCGGCGTTGGTGGTTTGGGTAGCCATCCGTGTTGGTGTGACCTCACTCGTTGTTAATTCGTCATTCGTTCAGGAGTTCGTGGATCCGCTCCGCAATGCTTTGGGAAGCTTTCCTACTATTTTCGCCCATTTGGACGAGCGAGGGCCATATCCAGGGCCGGAGGAGAGCAAAAAGTACCAACTTCCGCGTCAGAAACTGGCCATTTTGATCGATAAAGCGGTTGAAATCAGGGAGCTTCGCATCGAGTGGGTCGCTAACGCCCTTGATCGCGTAGAAGGGGATACTGCGCATGGCGGCGAGGCGGGCGATGGCGGCGGCTTCCATGTCGACAAGGGAGGCCTTGTAGGTGGTGGCGAGGCGGCGCTTTTCGGGTTCGTTGGCGACGCGGGGGCTTGTGGCTAGCCAGAGAGGCCCCGCCCCGGCATCGCACCGGAAGCGTTCGCCGGTGCGGGCATCGACGACGCCGGCGCAGTTGTGTGCACTGCCGGCTGCAACGTCGGGCGTGAGGGCTCCGGCCCAGCCGATGGAGAGGACGAGGTCGATGGGGCCGCCGTCTTCGATGCCGGCAAAGGCGCGTGTGGCGGCATCAAGGCCGGCCCCGGCACAGGCGGCGATCCACTCTTCTTCTTCGGTGCGCTGGGCCCAGAAGTGGATGGTGCCGCGGGTTGAGTGTGGCCAATTGCGGACGAGGGGTTTGAGTTCGCCGGGCATGGCGGCGATTATGGCTACGCGGGTCATGGGTACCCTGCTGATTGGGGTTCGTGGTTCACCACCCTTGCTGCGCAAGGATGGGGCACCCGGCCTTCGTGGCGCTTTATCGCTTCTGTAAAAGGCAACTGCAGGTTCCTCCGCTCCCCTTCCGGGTCGGTCGGAATGACACTGTGGGTGAACCTGTTTTCTACTTTGATCATGGGGCGTAGCCGTTGGCGCGGAACCATTCTATGGCGGCGCGCATGGCGGGGTAGACGGGGACGATGCGAAAACCCAATTCCTGCTGGGCTCGGGCTGAAGAGGCAAACATTTTCTTGCGGCCCATGCGCACTTCTTCGAGCGTGGCTCTTGGCTCCTTGCCGCGGAATTTGCCGGTGATGGTTTCTTCGAAGAATGCGTACGTGGCGGCGATGGCGAAGGGGATTTTCGTGGTTGGCGAGGGGATGCCGGTGATGGCAGCCATCTTGTCGAGGATCTGCTTGAGGGTGAGGTTTTCACCGCCGAGAATGTAGCGGCGGCCCGGTTTGCCAACCTTGAGCGCGGCGACGTGGGTGCGCGCGACTTCGGTGACATCGACGAGGTTGAGGCCTGTATCCACGTAGGCTGGAAATTTGCGATTGAGAAAATCGACGAAGATGCGGCCGGTGGGCGTGGGCTTGGCGTCGTTGGAGCCGATGGGGGTTGTGGGGTTGAGAATGATGACCTGCTGGCCGTCCTGGGCTGCGGCGATGGCCTGCTGTTCCGCTAAAAACTTGGATCGCTTGTAGTGGCCAACCATGTCATCGATCGTGACGGGGGTGTCTTCGTTGACGACGATTCCGTCCGTCCGGAAGGCCATGGTAGCGACGGACGATGTGTAGACGACGCGACGAACGCGGGCTTCGCGGGCTAGTTTCAGCAGATCGCGGGTGCCGTCGACGTTGGCGCGGTACATCGCGTCGGGATCGCGGATCCAGAGGCGGTAATCCGCAGCGACGTGCATGACGGCGTCGCAGCCTTGCAGCGCCGGAGCGTAGGAGTCTGGTTTGGATAGATCGCCGACCACTGTGTCGCCGGAGATGCCTTCGAGATTTGAGAGCTTGCTGGATTTGCGGACGAGCAGGCGGAGATCGGCACCTTCGCCGGCCAGGGCCTCCGCGACGTGATGGCCAACGAAACCGGTGGCGCCTGTAAGAAAAATCTTCATGAAAAGGTACGCGAAGAATAATTCTAAGGCGTGAGGGCGAGGTTTGTTATCGTGCCGCGCTCATGAGTCAATCCCGCTCAATTGTTGGAGGCCCGATCTTCCGATTCGCCCATGATCCTCAGTTGCCTGCGCACGGAGGCCTCTCCCTGCGCGTTCCCAAGCCGGCTGTAGAGAAAAAGCGAACGATTGAAGGAGTCAGCGGCGAGATCCGGCTTCTGCAACTTGATCCAAATGCCACCCATGAGTTCGAGGGCCGTTGCCTCTGTTGACCGGTCATTCACGAGTTCCAGCTTGGTGAGGGCCTCCTGGAAGTAGTCCAATGCCTTGTGCGGATCATTAATGAGGAAGCCATAGGTCGAACCGAGATTGGTGAGAGTGAGGGCTTCTCCCTGACGATCGTGCCTGGCGCGAAAGTCAGCGAGCGCCTGATCGAGGGACTCCAGAGACTTTTTCTTATCGTGAAGCGCGAAGTAGGCGAGACCAAGATTATTCAGGACGGCCGCTACGATCCCCTTGTCGGAGGGGCTTCGGTATACCTTGAGGGCATCGCGATAGAAGTGGATTGCCTGATCGGGGAAACCCCATTCGCGGTAGACATCAGCGATGTGTGCAAGGGTAGTTCCCTCACCTTCTTTGTCGCCAAGCTCGCGCCAGATGCCGAGCTCAGATTGATAAGTTTCGACTGCCCTCTGCTGCTGGTGTAGCGCGTTGTAGCAACTGGCGATGGCGCCCAGGGCATGCGCTTCATCCCGACGATTGCCCGCAACCCGATAGAGGTTGAGCACTCGATTCAGATTTTTCAGCGAAGACTCAACCTGCGCGGTCGTTGTCACTTGGGCGGAGTTGGGCGATGCAGGCGAAGTGGCGCGGTTCAGCGAGGATGAATCTGAGATCGACGCAGAACTGTTTGCGGCTGTCGCGGACGAAGGCGGGTCGGTCGGTTCGTTCGCAAGAGAGGCCTGAGAGTGGAGCAAGCGGGGCGTGACAGAAAGCGAGAGAGACGCCAAAAGCAGGGACAGAGTGGGGAGACTCTGAAGGCGCATGGTAAGACCTCCGGAAGAAGGGGCCCGGGTTTCTTGGATGCGAAGAAAGGGATCTGAGTCCTGAGCGGGTGAGAAGAAATGAGAGGAGAAGGGGAAGAACGGCTCTCGGAGCGGTCCGCTGGTTGTTTATTCTGAAACAGGAGCGCCTTTTGAGCAATGAAAATTTTAACTTCTGAACCGATGAAGCCAGCGGTTGTGCTGCTGAGCGGCGGCCTGGATTCGGCGACGGTGGCGGCGATCGCGCAGAACGAGGGCTTCCGGGTACATGCGCTTTCGTTCGCTTACGGGCAGCGTCACAGCTTTGAACTCGAGGCGGCACGCCGCGTGGCGGCGGCGCTAGGGGTGGCACAGCATAAAGTGGCGACGATCGATCTGCGGGTTTTCGGCGGGTCGGCGCTGACGGATGATATTGACGTGCCGAAGGGGCGCGACAGCGCGGAGATGGAACATGGAATTCCAGTGACATATGTTCCGGCGCGAAACACGATCTTTCTTTCATTTGCGCTGGCGTGGGCTGAGGTATTGGGCGCGAGCGATGTGTTTATCGGCGTGAATGCGCTGGATTACAGCGGTTATCCCGACTGCCGGCCGGAGTTCATTCATGCGTTTGAATCGATGGCGAACCTGGCGACGAAGGCGGGGGTGGAGGGGCAGCAAAAGCTCGAGATTCATACGCCCCTCATGCAAATGACAAAGGCGCAGATCATCAAGAGAGGCTTGGAACTCGGCGTGGATTACAGCCTCACGAGCAGTTGCTACGATCCCGCGGCAGACGGAAAACCGTGCGGGCAATGCGACTCGTGTTTCCTGCGAAGAAAAGGATTCAGCGAAAACAGGATCGACGATCCCCTGCTCTATCCTGAGGAAAAGGCGAACCGATGAGCTATGCGGTCAAAGAGATTTTTTATACGCTGCAAGGCGAAGGTGCGCAGTCGGGACGAGCGGCGGTGTTCTGCCGGTTTGCAGGATGCAATTTATGGTCGGGTCGCGAGAGCGATCGTGCATCGGCGATCTGCCAGTTCTGCGATACACAATTTGTCGGTGTAGACGGCGAGGGTGGAGGGCGATTTGAGACCGCCGGCGATCTCGTCGAGGCGATTGCAGCGACATGGCCCGTGCGTGGAACGGAGGAAAGGCGATTTGTAGTGTGCACGGGAGGCGAGCCGCTGCTGCAACTGGATCGCGTGCTGATCGACGAATTGCACGAGCGCGATTTTGAGATTGCGGTGGAAACGAACGGTACGGTAGAGGCGCCGGCGGGGATTGACTGGGTTTGCGTGAGTCCGAAGGCTGGAGCACGGCTTGTGCAAACGACGGGCGATGAATTGAAGCTGGTGTTTCCGCAGGCTGGCGCGATGCCGCCGGAGTTTGAGGGGCTGGGCTTTCGGAACTTCTTTCTGCAGCCAATGGACGGACCTGATCGGGTTGCTAATACGGAGTTGGCGGTCCGGTATTGCATGGCGCATCCGCAGTGGAGGCTAAGTTTGCAGACGCACAAGATTGTCGGGATTCCGTGAGTTGGGCACGAATCGAATCGTGGTCATGCCGGAAGATACAAAAGCAGATCCTTCACTCCGCTTACCCCACGAGCGTTCCGTTCGCGGGGCCCCAAGCCGCTACGTTCAGGATGACACACGTATTGAGAGCACGAGCAGATCCTTCGCGCCGCTTACCCCACAGACTACGTCTGCGGGGCCCCAGGCTTGCGGCGCTCAGGATGACACGGCGAGCTTGGTGGAACAGAACGGGCGCGATGGCTTTTGACTGTCGCGCCCTCTCTCGTTTTCTTGTTTATTGAGGTTCTTGGTTTCCCACCCTTGCGGCAAAAGCGCCGCAAGGATGGGGCACCCGGCATCAGGTTTGAGAACGCCGGTATTCCTAGAAGACTATCTTGCCGCCAAACTGGAATTCGCGGGGATCGAATGTGCTGGTTACCTGTCCAAAGTTGCCGTCGGTGAATCCCGTGTCGACACCGTTGAACTCGGTGTGGTTGAAAGTATTGAAGGTTTCCACGCGGAGTTCAAGATGCGGATTTTCTTTCCCGGTAAAGGGGAAGCTCTTGAATAGTGCGAGGTTCCAGTTGAAGAGGCCGGGACCGACGACGGCATCTTTGCCGGCAGTTCCGAAGCCCTGGTTGGTGCCACCGTTCCATGGAGCAACCGGAGCCGCGAACGCGCCGGTGTTGAACCACTGCGAAACGGTCTTTCCTCCGCTGCGCGCATTGCCGCTGAGGTCGGGACGATTGACGGTTCCGCCGCCCAGACCGAGCGTATCAGGCGAATAGGTGACATTGATGGGAGACCCGGACTCAGCAGTAGTCACACCGGAGAGTTCCCATCCACCAAGGACGCCGTGTTCGAGGAAGTTTCCGCCGTGAACCCAGAACGGCAGACGGTAATCGTAGTTGGCTTCAAAGATGTGACGGCGGTCGAGCACGCCCGAGCCGCGATCGTATTTGAGGTTGAAGGGATTGGAGACAGTGCCACCCGATCCGGAGATGTTGGTGGAACCGAGATCGCCGCTTTGAATGTCGATTTCGTGCGACCAGGTGTAGGAGAACTGCATGGTCAGATTGTGCCGATTTTGCCAGCGCAAACTGGTTTGGAGCGAGTTGTAGTTCTGGTTGGTTGCGCTTTCGATCTGCGTGATGCTGGAGTAACCGAGGTACTGGCGGTAGAGGTTGGCGTTCGCACCAGAAGCAACAGCTTGACGGTCGGTGAGATCGCCGATCGGCAGGGTGTTGATGTTGCGTTCGTCAGACTGGTTCCAGCCGGTTGATCCGACATACTGCATGACGAAAACAACCGCGGGAGCGACTTGCTGCTGGATGCCCAGGCTGAATTGCGCGGTTGCGGGATCGGGATAGTAGTAACTGAGGTCCTGCATGCCGGCCGGGAATGTCGGCGTGGCCGCGGTACCTCCGGTGATGGCGCTGGTTGTGGGGCTGGAGAAGTAAACGCTATTCGCCGACGGATGATAGGCGAAGGGAGGGTTGGTGGCAGCGCCGTAAATATCGTTGCCCTGGATGCGCTCGTAGAACATACCAGCGCCGGCGCGCAGAACAGTTTTGCCGGTTCCGAACACATCCCATGCAAAGCCCACGCGAGGCTGGGCTGTCTTGAAATCGTTTTGCACGATACCGCGGGGGAATCCATTTTGGCCGGCGAGCTGGATGCCGTTCAGATAAAAAGTGCCTCCGTTGACGGTCGAGAGGCCGGGACTGACGGCCGGACATGTCCCCGAGATTGCGGTACAAATCGAGCCGCTCGATGGATCGAGAATCGCGGCGGCCGCGGGGTTGTAGTCGGCGGGAACGAAGTTGGCAACCTCGTTGTTTTTCTCATACACGTGCGGCATGAGGTCCCAGCGCAGACCAATGTTCAAGGTGAGGCGGGGAGCGATGTGCCAGTTGTCGAGCCCATAGAAGGAGTAGGTGTTGTTGAGCCAGTGTGCGGTGTTGAGGGTTTGCAGTTGCTGGTAACTGTCGGCAAATCCGAGCAGGAAGTTCACATACGAATCTCCCGAAAAATCGGTACCGAAGGAGTAGTCGCCCTGAGTGTCTGCCTGCAGTTGCTGGTTCTTGTCGACGCGCATGTAGGAGAAACCGAATTTGAAGCTGTGTTTTCCCTTGTTCCAGGTGACATCGTCGCGAAGCTGGTAATCGAGGAAAGCATTGCGCCACGGCCAGTAGATTTCAGTCCACGTGGTGCCGAGAGGACTGCCGAACCCGACCTGCGGCAGGCGGTTGAGTGCGTTGTTGCCCTGGAAGAAGCTTCCCGCATTCCATCCCGCGGGTTCGACGTAGGAGGCTCCGCCGGCTGAGGTAGGACTGATGTTGATGGTGTTGCCATTCACATCGAGACCGACTTCATTGAGCAGGTTGGGGGTGATGGTGTGGGAGAGCTGAATGACCGAGGACCACGATGGATTCTGGAAGACGTCGCCAACGGTGTCATAGCTATCGCCGCTCCACATCGTGGGAATGATAGTCTGCGACATCTGGTCATGCATCCAGTGCCCCATCAGATGCATTTTCGAGTTGATGTCGTGGTCAATGCGCACTACGTCTTCGCGCACGTACGTGGGCTGCTTGGGAGACGCAACGTATTGCGGATTGGTGGCCGAGCCAGTGTTGGGTTTGGGAATGTTGCCGGTGCCCATGAAAAGCACCGCGTTGGGATCGAGCAGATTGGCGGGGATCACATTGCCGGGAAACGGTCCGCCAGGCGTGAGTCCGTCAGCCGCGTAGATGGCGAGCTTGGCCGGATCGCTGGTCTTGGGAACGCAGGGTGGAGCGACACCGGCATTGCAAACGCCGGAAGGCAGACTGGATTGCGACAGTTCATTGAAGGGCGTGTAAGCCAACGCTGCACCTGTCGCCGGGAAGTCCGAGGTCGGGATTGTGTTTTCAGGGCTGGGATTGACGCCGTTGATAAAACGACGCCACTCTTCGTTGACGAAGAAGAACGTGCGGCTTTTGCTCTTGGGATAGATGCCGGGGATGAAGGCCGGACCGCCGAAGTTTCCGCCGAAGATGTTCAGCCGCAGCTCGGGAGTTGGAGTGCCGCTGCGCTTGGCGAAGTAGCTGTCGGCATCGAAGGCATCGTTGCGATCAAACTCCCACAATTCGCCGTGGTAGTCCTTGGTACCGGATTTCACCACCATGGTGATGGTGCCGCCGGAGGCAATGCCGTAGTCGGGGCTGTAGTTGCTACTCAGTGTCTGGAACTCAGCGAGCGCGTCGGGCGAGGGCATCAGGTCAAACTTGCCGCCGCTGCCGCGATCGTAGGCTTCGCCGCCGTCGATCAGCCAGTCGTTGTGATCCGGACGCATGCCGTTGAAGCTGAGGCCGAATCCGCTGCCTTGCGCGGTGACGCCATTGAACGATGGAAGGTTGTTGGAGACGCCGGTACCGAGTGTAGTGAGCGAAACCATGTTGCGGCCGTTGGTGGCGAGCTGCGTGATCTGCTGCCCAGAGATGAGATTGCTGACCTCGTTGGTCTCGGTCTGCAGGTGGAGCTCGTCGGCGGTGACGGTTACCGTCTGGACCCCGGTGCCGACAGCCAGGGTGAGGTTTTCGGGAACAGTTGCCGCAACGTTGACGACGATTGCATTGACCTGCATGGGATTGAAGCCCTTGGCTTCAGCCTTGAGGTTGTAGCTGCCGTGTTGCAGGTTGGAGAAATCGTAGAGTCCGGCACCATTGCTGGTTGTGGTTTTGGCTTCGCCGGTCGCGGTGTTGGTGATGGTGATGGTTGCGTTGGGAACTACGGCGCCGGAGGGATCGGCAACCGTGCCCTTGATTTCAGCATTCTCCTGCGCCCATGCGGATGCAACGCACGAGAACGTCACCAACGCAACGCCGAGTGCGCACTTGACTACATTCATTTGTCCTCCTAAAAACGACCCGGCGTACGACGGACCTCACTGTTCTTTCCTCGAAGCCGGGAGCAATGGGCCGCGGAGGCACACCCTTTCCGATCGCGCGAATCTTCGTTCGCACGCGCCCTTGCGCGCCGCCACGTGGCGGAGACGCAGAGCCACGGAGGGTATCTAACCCTCGACCCGTGATTACCTAGACTTTCGGGATTGTGCAACGGTCAGAACGGCGGTCAATTCCGGATTCACAGAACCGGAAAAACAAGACCGACGACTGAACCGGCCTTGCAGGTCTTTACGGACCCTTGTTGATGGTGAACACACCAAGGCCCGGAGATGTCCGAGGCCGCCGTCGAGAGCATCTTTCAGTAGGAGTCAGCATTTAGACACACTCTGATACGCTGCGTTCTGCGGTCTTTGACGCAGCAGGGTGGTTGCAGGTTTCGCCTCAAATGCGACAGAAGGCAATCGTTTGGATAACAGGCTAAATCCTTTTATTACGATGAAACTTTTCCGCGCAGTCTGATTCTCGCAACAGCCCACTGCCGCACCTCGCGCAGTTGCAACGCACGTATATTGCCAGAGCAGAGTGATCTATTTGCGCAAAGGTAAATTGAAGAAGTGCTTAAAGATTCGCCTGATCGGACGAATCTGCGGCTGCCGCGCACTTATGAGAAACTGGAAGTGCGGCAGTTCTAACGGGATCCAAATCCGTAATCGCGAATCCCGAAATTCTGAGCCAATTTATATCTGCAACGGGCCGACGGCGGCGAAACTGCGCAGCGGCTCGCGCACAGGAAAACAAGACGAATGCTGAGTGTAAGTAATGTATCGATGCGCTACGGCGCGAAAGTTCTGTTTGAAGAAGTGTCAGTGAACTTTACGCCGGGGCGGCGCTATGGACTGACGGGGCCGAATGGGTCAGGCAAATCCACTTTCATGAAAGTCCTCACCGGCGAACTGGATGCACAAAAGGGTACGGTGGTGCGTCCGCGCAAATTCGGCGTGCTGCGCCAGGACCAGTTTGCGTTCGATGCTTATCGCGTCATCGACACCGTCATCATGGGAAACAAGCCGCTGTGGGCGGCACTGGATGAGCGGGATCGGATCTACGAGAAGGCCGAATTGAGCGATGCCGATGGCATGCGGCTAGGCGAACTGGAAGGCGTGATCGGCGACGAGGATGGCTACACGGCCGAAGCCGACGCCGCTATCCTGCTTGACGGCCTGGATATTACCGAGGACTTGCACGAACGCAAAATGGGCGAGTTGCAGGGCGGCCAGAAGGTGCGCGTGCTGCTGGCGCAGGCTCTGTTTGGAAAGCCTGAAGCGCTGCTGCTGGACGAGCCGACCAACTATCTCGATCTGGATTCGGTGCACTGGCTGCAGGATTTTCTGAATGCCTACAACGGCACGCTGATTGCCATTTCGCACGATCGGCATTTTTTGAACAGCGTTACCACGCACACGGCGGATATCGATTACCAGACGATCATCATCTACAGCGGTGGCTACGACGACATGGTGATGGCGAAGACGCAGATTCGTTCCACGCTCGAATCGCAGAATGCGCAGCGGGACAAGAAAATTGCGCAGTTGAACGAATTCATCGCGCGATTTGCGGCGGGCACGCGGTCTTCGCAGGTGACGAGCCGTCGCAAGGAAGTGGAGCGGCTGCAGACCAACGAACTGGCGCGATCGAACATTCAACGGCCGTATATTCGCTTAGACCAGGTACGGCCCAGCGGCAAGCATGTGCTGGAGTTCAAACACCTGACGAAGCTCTACGATGACCTGAAGGTGATCGACGGATTTACTGCGAATGTGCTGCGCGGGGAGAAGATCTGCCTGATGGGGCGCAACGGCGCGGGCAAAACAACGCTGCTGAAGAGCCTGCTGGCGAATTATCCGGGACTGGCGGAGAAGGAATTCACGCTTGACTCGGGAACCGTTTTCTGGGGGCACGAGGCGCAGATCGGCTATTTCCCGCAGGACGTGGGCGCGACGATCGAGCA
Organism: uncultured Acidobacteriaceae bacterium; assembly: GCA_963838295.1. GTDB lineage: Bacteria > Acidobacteriota > Terriglobia > Terriglobales > Acidobacteriaceae > Telmatobacter. The sequence goes on along the minus strand of CAWIQS010000010.1, from coordinate 234,833 downwards.
CGGGCTGACGGTGGCGGAGTGGCTGCATCGCTGGAATCCGGCGGCGCACGTGGAGGAGATTCGCGGCATCCTGGGGCAGATGCTTTTCTCTGGCGAAGAGGGCGAGAAGCCTACCAAGGCGCTGTCGGGCGGCGAGCAGGCACGGCTTGTTTTCTGCAAGTTGATTCTGACCAAGCCGAATATCCTGATCTTCGACGAGCCGACCAATCACCTCGATCTTGAATCGATCAACGCACTGAATATCGCACTGCAGCGTTATGAAGGCACGGTGCTGCTGGTAACGCATGATCATGATTTGATCGACGAGGTTGCGACGCGGCTGTGGAACTTCAAGCCGGAAGGCATTGAGGATTTCCAGGGGCCATACTCGGAGTGGAAGGGCAAGCACAACTAGCGAATTGCGCAGGCCGTGTTCCGCACCTCAATGTGCTTCCGTCCCCAGGCGCATATGTGTTCGAGCACCGGCAGCATCGTCTTTCCGTATTCGGAGATTGAGTAGACGACGCGGGGGTGAGTTCCCGTCTCCCGCTGACGGATGAGGATGCCGTCCCTGACCAGGTCTTTGAGATGGCGGATCAGCATGCGTTCGGTGATACCGGGAATGCTGCGCAGCAAATCACTGGTGCGCATGGGTTTTTCAGAGAGCCGCCAGAGGATGGTTCCCTTCCATCGGCCGTCGATGACGGACAGCATGGCGTCGATGGGGCACTCGGAGATCTCCTTTTTTGAAACCGGCATGTTGTGACCTGATCGGGGAACGCGCAACTGACATATTTGTCAGCGCCGCTTACTGAATCATTCTATCGCCGTAGAGAGTCTGAGGCTCAGGAGTTGAAGATGAGACCTCTACTGGATATTGTCACTACTGTTTGCATCGGGCTTCTGATTGGCACGGAGTTTGCCGTTGCAGTCTTCATCAATCCAATTTTGCGCAAGCTTGGGGTGCGCGAAGAGTTGCGGGCGATTCGGCTGTTCGCGGCAAAGCTGGGCGCGGCCATGCCATTCTGGTACTCCGCAAGCCTTCTGCTGCTGATTGCGGAGGCGGTCTGGAGATATGGCGAGAGGGGATACCTGTTGCTGATTGCCGCGGGCGCGATCTGGGTGGCCGTAATCGTGCTGACGCTTCTTTTCCTGGTACCGATCAACAACCGGATGGCGCGCGTTGATCCTGACGCTGATCCTGAGCGGTCCCTGATCGAGCACAGCCAGTGGGACGCAATGCATCGCTGGCGGGTCGTATCGCTGACGGCGGCTATGGTTTGCTTTTTGATTGCGGTGCTTCGGGCCGGTTGAGGGGCACACAAAGGCGTATACGCGTGAGTTTCTGTGCTTCCCACCCATGACAGCAAAAGCAGCTGTCATGGATGGGGAACCCGGATTGGTGGTTGGTTGGCAAAGAACAACTGCAGGTTCCTCGGCTCCCTGCGGTCGCTCGGAATGACAAGCTGGCACGGGTTGATCGGAGTGCGGCACTGGATGCATTCGTGCTTTCCCACTCATGACGCAAAATACGCGTCATGGATGGGGCACCCGGCATTGTCGGGGGATTTGGCGCCTAGACACGGACGATGCTGGATTACATATGAGAGACTCCGTGCACGCTGGTCACTTGACATCAAATCGCACCTGACCGTGTAATAGATGCAGTGGTAGTGGTGATGGAGTTCACCGCGCAGCGACGCTGGTAATGCTTTGCTGTTAACCGCTGTCCCCTCCCGTAAGGCCGGACAGATGATGACTCCTGACAGGGTGGTCCTGTCGCGGAGTCATACCCCGGCGCGATCCCCGAGTACATTTGCCAGGTGGAAGACATTGCAGAAATATCTGCTCATTGCCATTGGCGGCGCGCTGGGTTCGATTGCGCGGTATTGGGTTGGATCGTCGATCGCGAGCCGGATGGGGATTCGCTTTCCCTACGGCACGCTGATCGTCAACATCACGGCCTGTGTCGTCATCGGATTCTCAATGACCTATCTGGGTAGGCGCGCGGAGCTGAATCCGGCGTGGCGGTTCCTCATTCCGGTGGGGTTCATCGGCGCCTACAGCACATTCTCGACCTACGAATGGGAGACGCTTTCGACGATGCGCGCGGGGGCGTTCGGCATCGCTGCGCTCTATGCGGTGGGAAGTTTTGTGCTGGGGCTCGCGGCGGTTTGGGGCGGATCAGTGCTGGGTGAGTTTGTGCCGTAGCGTGGTTGCGATTGCCGCTGGAGAGAAACAAAAGCAGGTCCTTCCCTCCGCTTACCCCACGGACTTTCGTCCGCGGGGCCCCAAGACGCTACGTTCAGGATGACAATTCTGTTAAGAGATGTCTGCGAAGGCGCAACGCGCCACGGTGTACGGATGTGCCTAAGCCTGTGATTCCAATCACGGTGGGAACGGATGTGCCATCCTAGACTTGGACCATAGTTCAATCAAGAAAGATGGTGAGCACTATGGTTGCTGCCGAGAACGAAAGCGCTGTCGGCAATTTGCTCGCTGCCTATGAGGGCGAACTGAACTCGCACGTCCGCTACAAAGCCTACGCCGTCAAAGCCGAAGCCGAGGGGATGAATGGGGCGGCGAGCCTGTTTCGCGCGGCCGCGCGGGCTGAACAAATTCATGCCAGCAACCACGCGCGCGTCATTCGCCAAATGGGTGGCGAGGCGCAGGCCAATATTCTGCCGTTTCGTGTGAAGTCGACGCTGGAGAATCTTAAGGTTGCGCTGGGAGGCGAGCAGAACGAGATCGACTCGCTCTATCCCAAATTCCTGGTGCATGCAACTTCCCAGCTCGATACGAGTGCGATGCGATCGTTTGTGTGGGCGATGGAGTCGGAAAAGACGCATGCACGGCTTTACGAAGATGCCGTGGCATCCATGGAAGCTGGACCCGGATGGACAGCCGATCAGCTTGAATTCTATGTATGCACGCTTTGCGGCTATACAGCGAAGACGCAGGAAGCCGACAACTGTCCGGCGTGCAATTTTGTCTGGGACCGGTTTGAGCGGATTCGCTAAGACGCAGGCGGCTGCGCAAACCATTGGTTTTGAGATAGACATTGTCCTTCCATTTCGATTTTCTTTGGACAATTCAGTGTGATTTGCATCACCAGCACGTCATCCCCTGCATCCAAATACACGAGGACTTGCAGGCTATGGCTACGGATCGGATGATCGCTCACGTGGTGGGGGTTGAGGATCTCACGGTGATCCGCAACCTCGAGACCGCGTTCGAGGAAGAAACCAAGACCAGCACGGCCTATAAGGCATATGCGGCACGCGCGGACGAAGAAGGGTTTTCGGGGCTCGCGAGCCTGTTTCGCGCGACGGCGCTGGCTGAACAAATTCATGCGGGCAATCACGGACGGGTCCTGCGGCACATGGGCGGGTCACCGAGAATCGACGTGCCCATGCCACGTATCGAAGGATCATTTGAGAACCTGAGAACGGCGCTGGTCGATCAGAAATTTGAAGTTGACTATCTCTACCCCGCTTTTCTGACCGCCGCGGTTCCGCTGTTCGATTCAACCGCAATTCGGAGCTTTCACTGGGCTCTCGAGGCGGATAAGTCGCACGTGCAGCTGTATGGCGAGATCATGGCGCGCATCAATGGCGGCGGCAGCCCGGGCTGGGAATATGAGAAACATGCATTCTTTGTCTGCGGGATGTGCGGATATGCAGCGGAACATACAGATGGAGATAACTGCCCAGGATGCAATTATTTATGGGAAAAATTTGAAGCGATAATGTAGCTGCTAAACTGAGCGCAAAGCTCTCTTCAGTTCCACTTCAAACGACGTTCAGGATTCTGGGCGCTCGGGCTTCCATTGGTCCGGAAGATAGGGATCGAGGCGGTCTTCGCGGTTTTCGCGTTCCTCTTGCTCGCGGCGTTTCTCGCGTTCTTCGCGCTCTTCACGACCATCGCTCATGATGCTCCCCCTAATTATTTTAAAGGCCGGTTCGTTGGGGTGCCCATTGAGCGGCCTGCAGCTCCCTCCGTCATTTCTTGAGCGGCCTGATGGCCGCTGCTCCCTCCGTTATTTCGTAAAAAGATCACGCGCGATTGCCGGTTCAGCTGGCGAGGACAGAGTGGGATTCATAGATTTCCCTGGCGCGGTCGAGGGCGGCCTGGATGTTGGGCATGATGTTTTCGCGGCCCACATGGTCGAGGAAGCGCGGCTGCTGAAGCAACTTTGAGGGCTGCTCCATCGCTCCGCAGAGCAGCAGCGTCCGACCGGATTCGGTGAGTCGCCTGGCAAAAGTCTCTATGGCGTGAATGCCGGTGGCGTCAATGGCCGTCATGTTGCGCAGACGGAGAATGACGACCGGTTCAAAGGCTTCGACGTTGGACGTGGACTCGACCAGCTTCTCGGTTGTTCCGAACAGGAACGGGCCGTGGATGCGCAGGAGCGTGACGTAAGGCGGAATGATGCGTCCCTGAAGCGTGTGTGGCAGGCCATCGCGGATGTAATCGTCGGTGACGGTGCTAACGGTCGTGGTTTCGGCGATGCGGTAGATGTAGACCAACGCGGCCAGGGCCATCCCCACGCTGACGGCGACGGTGAGATCAGCGAAGACGGTGAGCGCGAAGGTGACGATCCAGACGGCAATGGCCGTGAAGCCGAGCTGCAGAATTCCGCCGATCTCGCGCCACTCACCCATATTCCAGGCAACAACAAAGAGCACAGCCGCAAGGGTCGCAAGCGGAATATAGCTGGCTAGTGGAGCGGCGACGAGAAGAATGCCCAACAGGGTGAGTGCATGCACGATGCCGGAGACCGGAGAACGCGCGCCAGAGCGAATGTTGGTTGCGGTACGGGCGATGGCGCCTGTGGCAGGAATGCCGCCGAAAAGCGGCGAAGTCATGTTGGCGATTCCCTGTGCGACAAGCTCGACGTTGGGATTGTGCCGGTCGCCGGTCATGCCGTCGGCGACGACCGCGGAGAGCATGCTTTCAAGCGCGGCCAGCAGCGCAACGGTGAATGCCGAAGGGATTAACGGCAGGATGTGCTCGGCGTGGAAGCTGGGAATGGCGAAGGGTGGGAGTCCGCGTGGGATGCCGCCGAAGCGGCTGCCAATGGTCTCAACCGGCAGATGGAGCAGAACGCTTGCAATGGTGCAGGCGAGCAAGGCGACGATGGATGCGGGAATGCGCTTTGTAAAGCGCGGCAAGATGAGCATGATCGCCAGCGTGGCTGCACCGAGTGCAAGCGTCTGCCAGTTCACGCTGGAGATGTGGCCGATCAGGAGCTTCATGCGGGACAGGAATTCGCTGGGAACGGCGCCGACGCGGAGGCCGAAAAAGTCCTTGATCTGGGTGGATGCGATAAGAATGGCAATGCCGTTCGTGAATCCGATGACAACGGGACGAGGGATAAAGCGTACCGCTGAGCCAAGACCCGTGAGCCCCATGGCGAGCAGGATGACGCCTGCCATCAACGTGACCATGGCCAGGCCGCTCATTCCAAAACGGGCGACGATGCCGGCGACGATGACGACAAAAGCGCCAGTGGGTCCGCCGATCTGGGTGCGCGATCCGCCGAGGGCGGAGATAAGAAAACCAGCGACAACGGCGGTATAGAGTCCCGCTTGCGGAGTAACGCCTGAGGCAATGCCGAAGGCCATGGCAAGGGGCAGCGCGACCAAACCAACGGTGAGACCCGCGAGAAGATCGTGCAGAAATATCTGCGCGCTGTACTGGCGTAAAGACACGACCAGTTTGGGCAGATTGGGATTGCTGATGGACATGAGTACTGCTCTTATTTTAGTGGGATTTCGCGGTCCATGCGGCGAATAGCGGGACGGTGGAACGCATGAGTAACGATCCTGGCGCTCAAACCAATTGCTTCACATAGATAGCAGCGGGGCGGTTACGGGCGTAGTAGTGGTTGGCACGACTGTCTTTGCGATAGCCGAGGCGCTCGTATAGGCGGATAGCCTTAGCATTTTCCAGGTCAACGTGGAGCCATATCCCGGTGGCCCTTTCGGCATTGGCGGAGCCTTCGAGACGACGGAGGAGTTCGGCGCCGATACCGCTGCCCCGCTGCGCGGGCAACACCTCGATGGTGGAAATGTAGGCAACTGTGGGAGCGACCTGCCGGACAAACTCGACGATTGCAAAGCCGGCCATGTGACCGTTTTCTTCGGCGATCCAGGTCGCGGTTTCCTGTGACGCAATGAGCTGGCGCATGTAGCGCCGCGTAAAGCGCTCCGGGGACTGGAAACAGACCTCCTCAATGGCATAGAGGTCGTCGAAGTCATCGTATTCGTAAAGGCGGTAATTCATGGGGAAGGTGGTGCTGGGTTAGCGGATCTAGCGAGTGAGCGGGATATTTGCTCTGCAGATTTTGTGGTCTCCCACCCTTGACGCGATGATACTGCGTCAAGAATGGGGCACCCGGATCCGCAGTTAAACTAGAAGTAGATTCATACGGTTGCAGCTGGTCATTAAACTTTTGCTTCAAGGTCACGGATCACGTCGAAGAAGCGCTGGTCAAGGCGGCGGTTGGTGGCGATGGCTTCCTTGATGGTGATGTCGGTGACATCGAGACCACGGAGAACGGCGATGCGGCCCCACTTCTTGTCGTGCACCATGTCGATGGCGTGGAGGCCGTAGCGCTGACCGAGAACGCGGTCGTAGGCGGTGGGTACTCCGCCGCGCTGTGTGTGGCCGAGGTTGACGGAACGGGTTTCAAATCCGGTCTTCTTCTCGATGAGACTGGCGAGCGCTTCGCCGATACCGGAGAGGCGCGCGTGTCCGAATGAATCCACTTCTTTCGATCCGGTCACCTGCCCTACCGCCGGCAGATGGCAGCCTTCGGCGACGACGACAACGCCGTAGTGCTTGCCGTGATCGTAGTTGTACTTGAGCAAAGCGCAGACGTGGTCGATGTCGATCTCTTTTTCAGGAACAAGAACGACGTGCGCGCCGGCGGCAACACCGGAGGCGTAAGCGATCCAGCCGGCGTCGCGGCCCATCACTTCGACAACGATGACACGATTGTGCGAGTCGGCAGTGGTGTGGATGCGATCAATGGCCTCCGTGGCGATCATGACAGCAGTGTCGAAGCCAAAGGTCTGATCGGTGCCGCTGATATCGTTGTCGATGGTCTTGGGGACGCCGACCGCGTTGATGCCGTTGTCGGCGAGAAAGAGCGTGACGGATTGGGTATCGTCGCCGCCGAGAGCAATGAGGGCGTCGATCTTGTTGATCTTGAGGACTTCCTGCACCTTCTCGATGCCGCCGGGGATCTTTTTGACATTGGTGCGCGAAGAATGCAGGATGGTGCCGCCCCTGAGTTGAATGCCATCGGTGTTTTCGAGGGTGAGCGGGATGAAATTGTTATCGAGTACGCCGCGCCAGCCGTTAAGGAAGCCGATGAACTCGTCGCCGTAGGTCTGGATACCTTTGCGTACGGCCGCGTAGATGACAGCATTCAAGCCGGGGCAGTCGCCGCCGCCGGTCAATAGTGCAATTCGCATCGTATATTTCTCCTGATCGGATTCGGGCAGCTGCGCCGAAGCGTGCCGCGCCGGAAAAAGCGTGAACTGCCGTCGGCGTGAAATGGAAATCAACGCTCTCGACGCCTTAGACAGTATATGCCGCACTTGTAAAGCCATATCGTGATACCGCTCACGCCGCTGATAAAACGGGCCATCGCACCGTTGATCTTGGATTCGCTGAGAGAAAAGCGCCTGGGGATGGTTGAATAGGAGAGTATGCCAACTCCTGGAACCGGAGCCCTGATCCTGCTTGCATTTGCGAGCCTGGTCGTCGTGGTGCTGCTGGTGCTTTTGCAACTCACGCGGCTCGGGTTCGTGGTGCGGTCGACGATTCCAGACCGGCCGCGCCGCCGCATGTTCATTGCCTCGACATCGTTTCTGATCACGTTTGCGGGCGTGAGGGTTCTGGTGGGTCTGATCATTCACAATCACGGGCCGTTCAACTGGGTGGTGGTGCGCGGCCATCACATCCACCACCTGGTGTGGGGCATCATGATCCTGCTGCTGGTGGGGTACGGATGGCTGCTCGACCTGGGACGGAGCCACTCGCCGCTATCGATCTTTTTCAGCAGGCTGATGAGCGTGAGTTACGGCGTGGGCGCTGCGCTGACGCTGGATGAGTTCTCGCTGTGGCTGAATCTGGATCCCAATGATTACTGGTCACGCGAAGGGCGTATCAGCATCGATGCGGTGATTCTGTTTGGCGGACTGCTGGCCGTGGGTGCGTGGGGCGCGCCGTTCTTTCGCGGTCTCCAGTTGATGTGGAGCAAAGGGAAGGGATTCCGCAAAGAGATCGGGCGGCTGGAATCGCCTATTCGGCGCGTGCGGTTGCTTCGTCCGCGTAAAGTTCGTCGATTACCGACGCATATTTTGCCGAAATAACACGGCGTTTGAGCTTCATCGACGGAGTCAGTTCGCCGGAATCCTGCGACCACTCGTCCGCGACGAGGCGGAATCGCTTGATGGTTTCGAAGTTGGCGAGACCGGCGTTGGCTTCGCGGACAACTTCACCGTAGAGCGCGACGACGCGGTTGTCAGAGACGAGCGCCGGGCGGTCGACGCCTTCGAGGCCGGCGTGTTGGGCCCACGCTTCGAGCGCGGCAAAGTTGGGCGAGATGAGAGCGGCGATGAATTTGTGCTTGTCGCCCACCAGCGCGCACTGCGCCACCATGACGGAATTCTTGAGCTTGTTTTCGATGGGCTGCGGGGCGACAAGTTTGCCACCGGAGGTCTTGAGAAGTTCCTTCTTGCGATCGGTGATGTAGAGGAACCCGTCGTCGTCGAGGCGGCCGATGTCGCCGGTGCGGAAGAAGCCGTCGGCATCGAAGCATTCCTTGTTGGCCTCGGGTTTTTGCCAGTAACCGGCGAAGATGGACGGGCCGCGAACGAGGAGTTCGCCGTCCTCTGCAAATTTGAGCTCGAGATTCGTGAGCGGCTTACCGACTGCACCCATACGTTGAACGGCCGGATTGTTGAGGGCGATAACGGGCGAAGTTTCCGTGAGCCCGTACCCCTCCCACGCCGCGATGCCGACGGAAGCGAACCATTTTGCGGTGTCGATTCCGAGCGGCGCTCCGCCTGAGACCCAGATACGCACACGACCGCCGAAAGCTTCGCGCACTTTGCTATAGGCGAGCTTGTTGGCGATCTTCCAAAGAAGCGAAGAAGGCTGCTTGCCGCCGTAGACCGTGTCGCGATGGTGCGCACCTACTTTGAGCGCCCAGGCAATAATCCGTTTCTTGATGGGCGAGGCATCGGACTTTTGTTCAACCGCCTGGCGGATCTTCTCGTAGACGCGCGGAACTCCGACGAAGACCGTTGGACGAACTTCCTTCATGGCCTGCGGGAGCTTGTCGAATTGGGAACAATAGGCGACCTGCGCGCGATGGTTGTACATCACGTAGTCGAGTGCGCGTGCGGTGATGTGCGACAGGGGAAGGAACGAAATGCAGGCATCGGTTTCGTCGAAGCTGAATTCGCGCGCGGCCAGATTCTGGTTGGTCGCGATGTTGTCGTGCGTAAGCATGACGCCCTTGGGCTCACCCGTGGTACCCGAGGTGTAGATGAGGGTAGCGAGATCGCGGGGCTCGACGGAACGAACGAGGGCATCGAAGACCGGATCGCGATAGGGCCCCGCATCGTCGGCCCCGGCAAGGATCTTGGAGAAGCCGATGGCGGCGTCCGGGGCTTTGGCGTCCATCATGAGGATGCGGTCGAGGGATGTTCGCGAGCGAACCGCGTTGAGTTTGTCGTATTGCTGGCGGGTGGAAACGATGGCGATGCGGCAACCTGCGTCGGCGAGCAGGACGGCGATCTGGTCGCCGGTCAGGGTGGGATAGATGGGAACGTTGACGCCATTGATGGCCAGGATGGCGAAGTCAGCGACTGCCCATTCCCATCGATTTTCCGCAATCAGGGCGATGCGGTCGCCCTTTTGGGCGCCCCAGGAGAGAAATGCCTCAGAGAGCGTATGGACGCGCTGGTAGATCTGGTCAGAAGAGAGAGGTTGCCAGGTGCCGAACTCGTCTTGCCAGAGGATGGCGCGGGGATTAGCGGTCGCGGTCATGCGGCAAAAGAGGTCGTTGATTGTCGAGAGCGGCGGAGGAATCATGTCGGGCGTTTCGTTCTACCGATCCGTTTGAATTGAGGCCAATGGAGAGTGTAACAGCGTCGGGATCGGGCGGGTGACGCGCCGCGATGGTGGTTTCGCGGACGCAACGGATCATAAGTCCCTATGTTCTGCAAGGTTTCGGGGCAAACTTCCGTTTCAAAGGTAAGCGGTTGGTCACCTCGGAAACGGCTGATTGTGGGTTAATATCACTCCAGCCAAACGGTACCAGCCGTCGTCTTAGACATGCCAAAGCGCACTGCATCTCTGCCGCCCGGAGAGCCCGATCCAGCTCTTCTTGAGAAGCTTGCTGTCTTGCAACAGGCCTGTCTTCTGGTGGTAGCGCTGATGGCGCTCACGGTTTTTGCAAGCTGGCTCTACCCTCCGATTGCGACCTACCTGCCCACGGCGATGACGCGCATGAGCGTTCCCATGTCGCTGGTGGTGCTGTTGTGCGCACTGAGTCTTGCCCTGTCGGAACCCGGGAATCACCTGTCTTTGCCGCGTGCGAGCCGGTACATCGCAGCCCAGGGCGGCCTGCTGGCGATTCTCATCCTGCTGGAATCGATTTATCGGCTCTTTCCGGCAGTGGACACCCTGCTCGAAGCGGATCGGGCCCCGGGAAACACGGGATCGCTGCCGTTACATTCTCCGGCGGCGTTTGCCTTGCTGAGCCTGGCGATGATCCTGGTGAGCAGCTCGGGATCGTATCTGAAACGGGTGGCTGATGGGCTTGTCCCGTTCGTGTGCCTGGTGACCCTTGTACTGCTGAGCGAAAACCTTTTTGGAGCAATCGGGCTTTTGCGGCTTTCGGCCAACAACATGATTTCTCCCCTGCTACTGATGTGCCTGGTGCTGCTGACGTGGGTTGTGGCCATGAGACAGGCGGAGCAGGGCGTGTGGTCGATCTTTGTGGGAGCTGGGATTGGAAGCCGCATTGCACGCGGTTTCGCCCCGGTGCTTTTGGTAATTCCCTTCCTGATCGAGGTGGCAAGAACCCGCTTCATTCTGAAAGACCTGGTGCCGGAACAATACGGGGCGGCGATTCTCACGTCGCTGGCAGCAGGACTCTCGATGGTGCTGCTTCTCGTGCTGGTGTGGCGCATCAACACGATGGAGAAGGAGATTCACGACCTGACGCTGCGCGACGAGCTTACAGGTCTCTACAACATGCGCGGCTTCTATCTGCTGGGCGAGCAGACGCTGCGATTGGCACAGCGCGCGGAGTTGCCCTTCTCGGTTTTGTTCATCGACCTCGACGGCTTGAAGAAAATTAATGACGACCAGGGTCACAACATGGGATCCACATACCTGGCGGAGACCGGCGAATTGGTGTTGGCCTGCTTCCGCGAGACCGATGTGAAAGGAAGATTTGGCGGAGACGAATTTGTGGTTGCCGGTCAGTTCAGCATGGTGGGAATTGAGCTGGCCGCAACGCGGCTGAAGGCCGCCGCAGCAGAGCGCACGTCTGCAGCCGGCAGAAAGTATCCGCTGAGCCTGAGTATCGGCTGCGTAACACTCGATCATCCTTCGAACGAGAGCCTGAAGGAACTGGTGCGGCGGGCGGATGAAGCGATGTACAGGGACAAGCGGAGCAAGCGAGTGGCGCGGGCGTAAAAGGACTCGCTGAGAGCCTGCCTAATTTTGAATTGGAATCAGCACATCGTATAGACCCCGGAAGCGCATTGGTACTGACCGCATGAATGAAAACGTTCCAGAGATGCTGACGGTATTGCCCGATCCGAAGCTATTTCGTGCGGCTCGGTGGGCGCAGCGCGTTTGCCTGGGCGTGGTGGCAATCGGAATCCTATCGGGGCTGATGCCACTGTTTGGAACGCACATGAGCGGTTCATCGTCGACCGCTGCGCGCGCAAGCCTTCCCTACCTGATCACCGCGCTGCTATGCGGCATAAGCCTGTTCTTATCGGAATCGGAGTGGACTCGAGTCGCTGTAACCTATGTGGGGCGCGCGGCAAATCTGCTTGTACTTTGCGGCGCGGTTGCGATCCTTTTCTGTTCGCGCATCGGGAGTGGAACGTACCCGCCGCGCGACGCCGCTCTTCTGGGGGCGAGATTCTCTCTTGGATTCATCGCGCTGGCGCTGGTTGTGTTTTTGCTGGACAGGGCGAACTGGCTCATTAACCACGTGGTTGATTTCATGGTTTGCGGACTCTGCCTCCTGAGCCTGCTGCTGGTTTCAGACGCAGCGTTTGGCAGGTTTGCGCTATTCGGGAGAGCCACGGGAAGTCCTGGGGCATTCGCTCTCCTCATTTGCCTTGTCGCGCTCACGGTCGCAGTCACGCTGCGACAGGCGGAGCATGGCGTGTTCTCGATTTTTCTTGGGGTGGGAGTGGGGAGCAGGCTGGCTCGAATTTTTGCGCCGATCCTGATCGTGCTGCCATTTGTCTGGGAGGCGGCCAGTGAATGGATGAGCCGCATTAGTCCGGCGCGACATCTGAATGCCGCCCTCGCAGCTTCAGCCGGAGTTACGGTGGCGGTCGGCATCTTGCTGTACTTCACGTGGCATATCAGCAGAATGGAAAACCGGATCCATGACCTGGTTTTGCGCGACGAGGCGACACGGCTCTATAACTTCAGAGGATTCCAGATGCTGGCCGAGCATGCACTGCGCCTGGCTCAACGCGCGAATGTTCCTTTCTCCGTGCTCTATATCGATCTTGAGAATCTGGCGGAGATCCATACGGAACTGGGACCGAATGTTGCCGCTGCAACCTTGAAAGAGGCGGGTGAGTTATTGCGCGCTAGTTTCCGCGAGTCGGACATCAAGGGCCGTATCGGCGCGGATTCGTTTGCCGTGGCAGGGCAATTTGACCGCACAGGCATCTCGGTTGCAGCACTACGCCTTGAAGCTGCAACGGCGGCGCGCGGGGCACGGAGCACCAGGCCGATTCCAATCAAGTTCAGCATGGGACACGTGACGACATCGGACATGAATGCGCCGGAGAATCTGCGAGAACTTCTGGAGCGAGCGGGGCAGGTTCGGAACCGCCAGGAAAGTTTGCTCAAAGAGATGCTGGTGAACTAAGGCTCAGCGCTCATCTTCGCAACATCATTTCATCCTGGATCAAGACTGCGGCTTCGGCGTGAGGCGGACGAATTTCCGTGCCTCCAGGTTCCAGTTTGCAAGCAGCCATTCCGCGCGTGTACTGGCGGTCTTGCCGGCGTGAAGCGCCACGAGTTCGCGGATGGCTTTGCGGGCATCGTCGTCGAGCTGATCCCAGGAGTCGGGTTGAAGGAACGCGCTGTGATAGCGAGCTTGGCCGAGGAAGTCGCCGTCCTCGTCGTAGACCCAGGCGAGACCCCCGGTCATACCCGCGCCGAAGTTGATGCCGGTGCGACCAAGGATTACGGCGAGGCCGCCAGTCATGTATTCGCAGCCATGATCGCCGACGCCTTCGATGATTGCCTGTGCGCCGGAGTTGCGAACGGCGAAGCGCTCTCCGGCTCGGCCCGCGGCGAAGAGCCAGCCGCTGGTGGCGCCGTAAAGAGCGACGTTGCCGAGAAGCGTATGCGCTTCGCTTTGTTGGGCGACACGGCCTCGGCCACGGATAACGAGTTCGCCGCCGCAAAGGCCCTTGCCGACGAAATCGTTCGCGAGGCCTTCCAGCTTGAGTGTCATCCCATTGGTAGCGAAAGCGCCAAAGGACTGGCCAGCGACGCCCTTCAGATTGAACGTGAGGCTAGAGCTGGTTGCGCCCGGAGTGTCGGTGCGGTATTGCGCGATCTGCCCGGCGAGGCGTGCGCCGAGGGTACGATCTTCGTTGGTCACCCGCGAATCTATGCACCAGGGCTTGCCGCTCTTGTAAGCGGCGAGCGCGGGCTCGACCCAGGCATCGTCGATGGGCGGGTGGGTCTCGGGGCGGTCGTTGCGCTTCCCTTCCCAGCGGATCGCATTGCCAGTTGCCACGGCGACCGCGGTTGCGGCGAGAACGGGTTCGAGATCGAGACCGGCGTTGAAGCGGACTTGTTCCAGCAGATCAGTGCGGCCGACGGCGGACTGAAGCGACGGAAGTCCGAGTTTTGCGAGAAGCTGTCGCACTTCTTCGGCGAGTTCGTTGAAGAACCGCACAACATGCTCAGGCTTGCCGCGGAATTTGGCTCGAAGGTCAGGGCGTTGCGTGGCAATGCCGGTGGGACAAGTATTGAGGTGGCATTGACGCGCCATGTCGCAGCCGAGTGCGACGAGAACGGCAGTGCCAAAAGCGAATTCGTCGGCACCGAGCAGGGCCGCCATAACGATGTCACGCGCGGTGCGCAGTCCGCCGTCGGTGCGCAGTCGAACGCGTCCGCGGAGTCCGTTGTGGATGAGCACCTGCTGCGCTTCGGCCAGGCCAAGTTCCCACGGGTTGCCGGCGTACTTGATGCTCGACAAGGGCGATGCGCCGGTGCCGCCCGCGTGACCGGCAATCACGATGTAATCGGCGTAGGCCTTGGCAACGCCTGCGGCAATGGTGCCGATGCCACAGCCGGAGACAAGCTTGACCCCGACAGCAGCGCGTGGGTTGGCGCGTTTGAGATCCCAGATGAGTTGCGCGAGATCTTCGATGGAGTAGATGTCATGGTGCGGAGGCGGCGAGATGAGTTGCATGCCGGGTTGCGCGTGCCGCAGGCGCGCAATCAACTCGGTAACTTTGTGGCCGGGGAGTTGACCGCCTTCGCCGGGCTTGGCGCCCTGGGCGATTTTGATTTCGAGTTCTTCAGCGTGGGCGAGGTATTCGGCCGTAACGCCGAAGCGGGCGCTCGCCACTTGCTTGATCTTGTTGTTGAGCAGAGATGGAGCGCCGTTGACGGGCGTGTAGACTGCGGGATCTTCGCCTCCCTCACCAGTGTTGGAGCGGGCGCCGAGCAGGTTCATCGCCTCGGTAATAGTCTGGTGCGCCTCGGGCGAGAGCGATCCGAAGGACATCGCACTGGCGATGAAGTTGGTTGTGATGGTCTCGGCTAGTGCGATTTGATCGAGAGGCAGCTCATGCCCGGAGGGCCGTATTTCAAGGAGATCGCGAAGGTGCGCAGGTTCTGCTTCAACGGCCTGCGCGGCAAACGTGGCGAAAGGCGTGAGTGCCAGCGCGGCGCCTTGCTTGGTTGAACCAACAACGGATTGCAGGGCGCGCACGGTTGTCGGCTGCCAGCCGTGCGACTCAGCTTCATCGGCCTTGCGGAAGCGCACGAAGCCGTAGTCGGGCAGTTCGCGGATCGGCGCGGAGACGAATTCTGCAGGGCCTTTGTCCGGAGATTTTTCTATGACAGTCTCTGCGCTCCAGAGCTGGCGGACGTAGTTTTCGATCTCCGTGAATCCGACGCCCCCGATTGGGGTCGGCACACCGGCGAAGCATTTGTCCACTACGTGTTGCGCGATGCCGATGGCATCGAACAGGTGCGCTCCGCGATAGCTGTCGACAACGCTGATGCCCATCTTCGACATGACCTTGGCGAGGCCTAGTTCAAGCGCGTGAAGCAGGTTCTCTTCGCCGTGTTCGGGATTGAGACTACGTGCGGTTTCAAGCGCAAGCCACGGGCAGATCGCGCCGACGCCGAGACCCAGCAGAACCGCGACGTGATGGATTTCGCGGCAATCTGCGGCATCGACGGCGATGCCGACCTCGGCGCGGACTCCCGCCTTGGTAAGTGCGATATGCACAGCACCGGCGGCCATCGCCATGGGAACGGGCAGCGCGTCAGGGGTTGCGCCGCGATCGGTGAGGATGAGCAGCGATGCGCCTTCGCGGACAAGTTCGATGGCGCGTTCGGTGAGAATGTCGACCGCGATCTCGAGCGTGGTTTCCGGTGAATAGAGGCAGTGCAGGACGGCGTGCGGCATCTTCTCAGCCTGGGGATGCTGGCCTTGCACGAGAGCGTGCATCTGGCCGAGCGAGAGGATGGGTGAGCGCAGCGAAAGGCCGGGCAGCGGCTCGCGGAGTTCAAAGATGTGCGGCCACGGGCCGAGACGCGTGTGCATCTGCAGCACGACGGTTTCACGGAGCGGATCGATGGGCGGATTGGTGACCTGCGCGAATCGCTGGCGAAAGAAGGCGTAGAGCGGGCGCGGGGCGCGAGCCAACGGAGCGATCGAGGTGTCGTCGCCCATCGACCAGACCGCATCTTTGCCGTCGGTGACCATGGGCTGGATGATCATGCGCACGTCTTCGCGCGTGTAACCGAAGCGATGCTGAAGGCGATTGAGTTCAGACGCTGCGAGCGGGGACGGTGCTTCGATGGAATCTTCGAGCAGCACATCTTCGCTGACGAGGTCCTGGTATTGGCGCTTGGCATCGTAAATCCGCAGGATCTCATCGTTCTCGAAGAAGCGATGGAAGTCGAGATCGGCAATGATCATCTGTCCTGGGCCGAGGCGGCCGCTGTGCAGGATGTGGTCGGGATCCATGTCGACGAGACCGGCTTCGGATCCGGCCACGACCAGTCCGGTGTCGTCGAGCGCGAAGCGACAGGGTCGCAGGCCGTTGCGGTCGAGGATGGCGCCGACCTGGTGGCCGTCAGTGAACGCCAGAGCGGCCGGGCCGTCCCACGGCTCGATACAATCGCCGCTGTATTGCAGGAACGACGACGAGTTTCCAGGATTTGCGGGGGGCACAACCATGCGCACGGCTTCGCCAACCGTGCGGCCATTGTGGGCAAGGAGTTCAACAATTTCGTCGAGCGAGGTCGAGTCCGATCCGCCCTGAGTTAGTACGGGGTAGACGTCGAGCGGCAGGGTGGCAGCGCGGGCTTCCATGCGCGCACGGTTTCCCCAGATGGTGTTGATTTCGCCGTTGTGGGCAATGGTGCGGAAGGGCTGGGCACGCTCCCATGAAGGCAGGACGTTGGTGGCATAGCGCTGGTGGAAGAGCGCGAAGGGCGTTCTGTATTCCGGATCGGCGAGGTCGGGATAGAACTCCGACAGAAGGCGCCCGGCGCAGAGCGCTTTGTAAATCATCGTGGACGAGGAGATGCTGACGAAGTAGCCGGGGAGTTCGGAGCGCTCGAATTGCTTGCGGGCGAGAAAGAGGCGGCGGTCGAAAAACTCCGTGTCGTCTGAGGTGATAAGGACGTGCCAGATTTCAGGACGCGACGAAGCGGCGATTTCGCCGAGCACGTCGGGGCGGATCGGGACCGAGCGCCAGGTGAGCAGCTCCATGTCCTGTTCGAAGAGAGCGGTTTCGATGGCATCACGCTGGGCAGTGTCGTCCTTCGGCAGAAAGACTACACCGACTCCAAGGGGACTGCTTTCATCAAGGGAGAGACTGCACTGGGCGAGGAGCCACTCGCGGGGAATGGCGGTGGTGACGCCGACTCCGTCGCTGGATTTGCCGTCGGCCGCAACGGCTCCGCGATGTTCGAGGCGTGAAAGCGCGCCAAGTGCGTGTTGCAGAATTTCGTGGGATGGCACGGCGGAGAGTTGGGCGACGAAGCCAACGCCGCAGGAGTCGAAATCGAAACGCGGATCGATCAGGCTTCCATCTATATAGGAAGGCAAGGGCGCGAAGGCACCACCTCCGGCTGAGGGTGCCGGAGAGGAAAACGTACGACGCAAAGAGTGCCGGTAGGAGAAGCCCATATTCAACTATACGACCTTTAGAGACTTGATGAGTTGCGCGAGCGGCCTATGCAGCCGGCACAAAGGGGCAAGTTGGACAGCCCGCAACAGGCGCTGGGCGTCGACAACTTGGTTTTCGAATTCGCGACTTGAAATCTGGCATGTTACTTCGGTGATTCCGCCGACTGACAGCGGAAAACGGTCTTGCATACTTATACACTTTCTATGTATATTTATGCAAGCGCGGCCGCCACTGCGAGCCGCGTTTTTGCTTTGCCTGAAAACGCCGGTTTTGGGTTTGCCGGGCAATGAGAAGATATGAAGCTTCAAAGGCACAACGCGATTCGGGAGCTTGTGGCGCACGCCCTGGTGGCCAACCAGGACGAGTTACGGCGCAAGCTGCGGCGCCGTGGATTTGAAGTGACGCAGGCGACGCTTTCACGCGATATTCACGAGCTGAGACTTACAAAGGGTCCGGGGGGCTATTCCCTTCCTAATGGAAACGGCAATGGAAATGGTGCGGGAACTCATGCCGCGGACGATGATGGGCCGCCTTCCGCCGACGAGATGATGGAGAGCTTCGGTCTAAGTGTGACCCGTGCGATGAACCAGGTGGTGTTGCGAACCAGCATGGGTGGGGCGCAACCGATGGCCGCGGCCCTCGATCGCGAAGGCTGGATCGAGGTGGTGGGGACGATCGCCGGCGACGATACGGTGCTGGTGATTTGCCCGGATTTGAAACGCGCGCACGAGGTGGAGGCGCGGTTGAGAAGGATGTTGGAGCAATGACGAAGCGGGTACAAACCGCGGTTCTGGGTGTAACGGGCTACGCCGGCGCGGAACTTGCGCGCCTACTGCTGCATCACCCGCGGCTGAAAGACAGGCCTCCCCTCTTTGCCGGCCGCATGGATGAAAAGGATGCGGCACGCGGCGGAGTGCCCCTTGAAGAGATTCATCCGCAGCTTGCGGATAACAATGGCAGCCGCGCACTGAGGGTTGAGCCATTTTCGTGGGAGCGGTTGAAGGATCACGGCGTGGAGGTGCTGTTTCTGGCGACGCCGCATGAGCAATCGCGTGAGTGGGTGCCTGAGGCGTTGAAGCATGGATTGCGTGTCGTAGATCTTAGTGGCGCTTGGCGGCTGACAGACGCGAAGAATCGCGCGGTGTATGCATTTGAAGATGAGGGCGCGAAAACTGCTGTGACAACGCAGGCAAAAGCTGTTTACGGAATGCCTGAGTTGCATCGCAAAGAGATAGCCAAGGCGACGCTGGTTGCGAATCCGGGATGCTATGCGACGTCGGTGATCCTGGCAGTGCGGCCGCTGGTGGCTGCGGGGATTGTGGATGTGACGCACGGAATTGTGGCCGACGCGAAGAGCGGTGTGAGCGGTGCCGGCAAGGCGCCCACATCGAAGACGCACTTCATGCACGCGGCAGACAATTTGTCGGCGTATGGGGTATTCAACCATCGCCACACGGGCGAACTGCTGGAACAGATCGGGATTGGCGCGAGTGACATTGTGTTCACGCCGCATCTGCTGCCGATTCCGCGCGGGATCATGTCGACGATTTATGTGCGTTTCAAGGAAGCGCAGACGCACGAGAGCGTGGCGCGAATTTATCGCGAATTTTTTGAATCCAGTCCCATGGTGCGCATCTATGAAAAAGCGCTGCCACAGATTCAGTATTCCGTGCGCACCAATTTCGCGGATATTGGGTTTCAGATTTCAGGTGATGGACGGCGGGCGGTGATAGTGAGCTGCCTTGACAATCTGCTGAAGGGCGCCTCAGGGCAGGCTGTGCAGAACATGAATGTGATGCTTGGCTGGGATGAAGCGGAGGGACTGGCATGAAGTATGTGGTGAAGCTTGGTGGTGCCGGTCTCGAGACTCCAGAGTTGATGCAGGGCTGCGTTCGCGCGATTACGGACCTGGTTCGCGATGGCCACCAGGTGGCCGTGGTGCATGGCGGCGGGGTGCAACTTACGCGCATGATGGAACGTCTCGGCGTGAAGAGCGAGTTCATAAACGGACTGCGGGTGACGGATGCTGAGACGCGCAACATTGCGGTTATGGTTTTCGCGGGCAAGGTAAACAAAGGACTGGTGGCGGCACTTGGCGCGCTGGGGCAGCCCGCAGTGGGCATGACCGGCGGCGATGGACTGCTGTTTCGTGCGCGCAAGAAGCGGACTGCGCCGGACCTTGGTTTTGTTGGCGAGATTGTAGCGAGCGATCCGCGATGGATTGAGTCGATCTGGAAGCTGAACGGCGTGCCGGTGATTGCGCCGATCGCGCTGGGCTTCGATGGGGAGTACTACAACATCAACGGAGACGAGATGGCCTCAGCCTGTGCCGTCGCATGTCATGCAGATGCACTGGTGTTTCTGACGGACGTTCCGGGAGTCAAGGGTGCAGACGGCAATGTTCTGCGCTGGCTCAGCATTGACCAGATTGCGGAGATGGCAAAGAGCGCAATCATCTCCGGCGGCATGTTGCCCAAGCTGGGCGCCTGCCGCGAAGCGCTGTTGAACGGTGTGAAACGCGTACGGATACTACCCGCGGCGGCGGCCGGTTCCCTTCCCGATCTGTGCAGCAGCCGCGTTTTGCATGGCACTGAAGTGATGGTTGCGTAGAGGAGTTACTGAATTGACGAAGCTTGAACAAATTCGTGCAGCGGAGTCGAAACTACTGTTGCAGACCTACGAGCGGAACCCGATCCTGTTTGTTCGCGGAGAGGGCGTGCACCTGGTTGATGAGGGTGGTGCGAGGTATCTCGACCTACTGAGCGGCATTGGCGTAAACGCGCTTGGCTATGGGCATCCGGCGATTGAGCGAGCGATCGTGAACCAGAGCCGCGCGCTGATCCACACCTCGAACCTCTTCTATCACGAGGGGCAGGCGGAACTGGCGCTGCGGCTGACTGAGCGCACTGGTATGGATCGCGTGTTCTTTTCGAACACCGGCACAGAGGCGTGGGAGGGTGCGCTGAAATTGGCGCGCGCGCATGCCGGGTTGCTGCGCAGCGAAGGCAAGCAGATCGGGACGAAGTTCCTGGCGCTGGAGCAGAGCTTTCATGGCCGGACCTACGGGTCGATGTCGACGACCTACAAGGCGAAGTATCGCGAGCCGTTTGCGCCGGGTGTGCCGGGCGTGGAGTTCGTAAAGTTTAATGATGTCGCAGACCTGCGCGCGAAATTTTCCAATGATGTTTGCGCCATTCTGGTGGAGTCGATCCAGGGCGAGGGCGGCATTCGACCGCTGACGCAGGAGTTTTTCGCGGAGGCGCGTAAGCTGGCGGACTCGACCGGGGCGTTGCTGATCGTCGATGAGATCCAGGCGGGCATGGGGCGTACGGGCAAGTGGTGCGGGTACCAGCATTACGGCATTCAGCCGGATGTAACCACACTGGCCAAGCCGATTGCGGGCGGTATTCCGTTGGGAGCGATTCTGTGCACAGAGGAGGCGGCGCGGGCGATTCACGCGGGCATGCACGGTACGACGTTCGGTGGCGGTCCGCTGGCCTGCGCGGTGGCGATCGCTGTGATCGATGCGATCGAAAGCGAAGGCTTGCTCCAGCATGCGACCGGAGTTGGCGACTATTTCCAACAACAATTGAGGAATTTGGCAAAGAAGCACGAGTGCATCAAGGACGTGCGCGGCAAAGGATTGATGCTGGCGGCTGAGCTTGACTCGGCGGACCTTGCGAAACTGACTGTCGCCGAGATGCTGAAGCGGCACATCCTGATCAACTGCACCAGCGACACGGTGCTGCGCTTCCTGCCGCCTTACGTTATCGAGCGCAAGCATGTGGATGAAGCAATCAAGGCCTTGGACGAAATCTTTACCGAGAAGGCCGCGGCTGTAAGCGCCGCACATCAGAACGCAGGAGGAAATAGCCGTGGCTAGCAGAGCAACCATGGAGCGCCGGCCGCCGGCGGTTCCCGTACAAAAAGACGAAGACATCCTGGCCGCGGCAGCGCGACTGGCAGGCGAGGACCTGTGCTCGATCGCGGACCTCTCGAGCAGCGAAGTGCGCGCGATCGTCAAGTTGGGGCATGACGTGAAGCTGAATCCGCGCGAATACAGGCATGCGCTTGACGCGAAACAGATGGTACTGATGTTTGAGAAGGCGAGCCTGCGTACGCGACTGGCATTTGAGACGGGCATCAACACGATGGGAGGCAACGCAATATTTGTCGACCAGACTGGCTCTCCACTTGGCGAGCGCGAGGCAGTTGCCGACGTGGCGCGCAACGTGGAGCGCTGGGTCGATGTGATCGTGTTGCGCACCTATGCGCACGACACCATCACCGAGATGGCGGTGAATTCGCGCGTTCCGGTAATCAATGCGTTGTCAGACTTCGAACATCCCTGCCAGGCGCTGGCAGACTTTATGACGCTCGAAGAACACTTTGGCACGTCGGCCGGTTTGAACTTCACCTACGTGGGCGACGGCAACAATGTATGCCACTCACTGATGTTGACGGGTGCGCAACTTGGCGCAAACGTGACGATAGCAACGCCGCGCGGCTACTCCCCCGACATTGAGATTGTGACCAAGGCGCGCGAGATCGCAGAGCAGAACAACTGTGAGCTAAAGCTGACGCAGGATCCGCAAGCCGCCGCTGAAAATGCGGACGCTATCTACACCGATGTCTGCGTAAGCATGGGCATGGAGCACGAGTCGACCAAGCGCGCGCCGATCTTCAGGCCATTTCAGGTCAATGAGGCGCTGATGTCGAAGACTGCGCCGAATGCGGTGTTCATGCACTGTTTGCCGGCGCGTCGCAACGCCGAGGTGACGGATGCGGTGCTGGATGGGCCGCAGTCCATCGTGTTTGACCAGGCAGAGAACCGTATGCACGCGCAGAAAGCGTTGCTGCTGCTGTTGCTTGGCGGATTACCGAACGTGGAGAAGTTCAGTGGACAGTGAACAGTGCACAGTGAACATGGGACAACGCCGAGATCCACAGATGCGTTTTTGTGCGAAGTTTGCCATTCGAAAACTGAGTTTGAAGTTCAGCGTCAGCAGCAATAGGAGCAAGGACAAACTGATCACTGTCCACTGTTCACTGTTCACTGCTTCTGAGGTTTCGCAAGCATGTCTGTAATTCTCGAATCATTGCCTATCGGCCAGAAGGTAGGGATCGCCTTCTCCGGCGGGCTCGACACCTCCGCTGCTCTGCACTGGATGAAGCAGAAGGGTGCCCTTCCTTATGCCTACACAGCGAACCTCGGCCAGCCCGACGAAACCGATTACGACGCGATTCCGCGCGCGGCTCTCGAATACGGCGCCGAAAAAGCGCGACTAATCGACTGCCGCGGGCCGCTCGTCCGCGAAGGCATTGCAGCACTGCAGGCGGGCGCCTTCCATATCAGCACTGCCGGCGTCACCTACTTCAACACCACCCCCATCGGCCGCGCCGTCACCGGCACCATGCTGGTAACAGCGATGAAGGAAGACGACGTCAACATCTGGGGCGACGGGTCCACCTTCAAAGGCAACGACATCGAGCGCTTCTATCGCTACGGCCTGCTGGTCAACCCCGACCTCAAGGTGTACAAGCCATGGCTCGATGCCGCTTTCATCGACGAGTTGGGCGGCCGCGCCGAAATGTCTGCCTTCATGCAACGCTCCGGCTTCGCCTACAAAATGTCGGCGGAGAAGGCCTACTCCACTGACTCCAACATTCTGGGCGCAACTCACGAAGCGAAAGACCTGGAGCATCTTTCTTCTTCGATCAGGATCGTCGAGCCGATCATGGGGACGGCCTCGTGGCGGGACGACGTCGAAGTCCGTCGCGAAGAGGTTGCGGTCCGCTTCGAAGAGGGCTTCCCGGTTGCTCTCAATGGCAAACGATTCGAAGACCCGGTGGCACTGCTCCTCGAAGCCAATCGGATTGGTGGACGCCACGGCCTCGGCATGTCGGACCAGATCGAGAACCGCATCATCGAGGCCAAGAGCCGCGGCATCTACGAGGCTCCAGGTCTCGCTCTGCTTTACATCGCCTACGAGCGTCTTATCACCGGCATTCACAATGAGGACACGATCGAGCAGTACCGCGACAATGGCCGTAAGCTCGGCCGGTTGCTGTACCAGGGCCGCTGGTTCGACTCCCAGGCCATCATGCTGCGCGAGTCCGCGCAGCGCTGGGTCGCGAGACCTATCACGGGCGAGGTCACGCTTGAGCTGCGCCGCGGGAATGACTACTCGATTCTCAACACCGAGTCTCCCAATCTCACATTCCATCCCGAGCGGCTCAGCATGGAGAAGACGGATTCCGCATTCTCTCCGCGCGACCGCATCGGCCAGCTCACCATGCGCAATCTGGACATTACCGACACGCGGGCAAAGCTCCTCACGTATGCGCAATCTGGCCTCCTAACCCTGAGCCACGGCGCGGAAATGCCGCAGCTGAACAGCAGTAAGGAAAAGAACGCTTAACGCAATGTCGAACGAACAACAATCCGGAAAGATGTGGTCCGGCCGCTTTCGCGAACCGCTGGATACGGACTTCGAGCAGTGGCAGCGCTCAATTGTGTTTGACTGGCGGCTTCTTGTTCACGAAGTGGCCGCCAGCAAGGCGCACGCGTCTGCCTTGGCTGCAGCGGGAATCCTAACAGAGCTAGAAACAGCGGAGCTGCGTGCTGCGCTGGACGCGATTGCAAAGGAATTCGGCACCGCCGAAGGTACGGAGCGCGTGCGCAACCATCCGGTTGCGGAAGACATTCATCATTTTGTCGAGTTGTCTCTCGTGGAGCGGATTGGCTCTCTGGGGCGCAAACTGCACACCGGGCGCTCGCGCAACGAACAGGTCGCGACGGACCTGCGCCTGTATGTGCGCGGGCAGATCGAACGGGTGATTGAAGGACTCTCCCAATGGGCCGAAGCGCTGCTGGAGAGGGCGGAGAAGACCGGCGACGCCGTTATGCCAAGCTATACGCATCTGCAACGGGCAGAGCCTGTGCTGGTAGTGCACTGGATGCTGGCATACGTGGAGATGATTCTGCGCGATGCTGATCGACTGAGAGACTGCTCGGCGCGGCTCAACTATTGTCCGCTCGGCTCAGGCGCTGTAGCCGGGGCAACGCTCAAGCTGGATCGTGCGATTGCGGCGCGGGAGTTGGGCTTCATCGCACCGACTGCCAATTCAATGGATGCAACGAGTGATCGCGATTTCATTCTCGAGTACTTGCAGGCGTTGACGATCGTGGGTCTGCACTTGAGCCGGTTCGCAGAAGAGGTCACTCTCTTTGCGACTGCGGAATTCGGCTTTGTAAATCTGCCAGAGGCATTCTCTACAGGGTCGAGCGCGATGCCGCAGAAGAAGAACCCGGACTTGACCGAGTTGATTCGCGCGAAGGTCGGACGCATCCACGGCGCGGCAGAAGCGGTTACTCTGCAATTGAAAGGGTTGCCGCTGGCCTACAACAAGGATATGCAGGAGACACAAGAGCCCGCGTTTCAGGTGGAGTTTGTCGCGCCTATGCTGGCGCTGGTGGCGCGCTTTACGGCGGCGCTTGAGTTCAATTTCGCCCGCATGCGCGAAGCAGCGCAGACGGGCTATCTGAATGCGATGGCCGGGGCGACCTATCTCGTGCACAAGGGAGTTCCCTTTCGCACGGCACATGAAAAGATCGGCAACGCGGTACGTTTTGCGCTGGAGAAGGGCGTTGAGCTGGGCGAAGTGAGCATGGACGAACTACGGCAGTTTGGCAGCGAGTTCGGCGAGGACTTCTATGCAGCCGTTACTCTTGAGGCCACGCTTGACTGCCACGACGTAATCGGCGGAACCGCGACCGATCGCGTGAAGACGGCGTTAGGCGAGGCGGCTGGTCGAGTAGCGTCGCTGAAAAAGTCGAATGCACCGGAGGTGGCTCATGCTGGTGCGTAAGGCGCTCCTGAAAGATGCAACCAATATTTATGACCTGGTCAATTCGCTTTCCGGCGACGGCACTCTGCTGAAGCGCTCGTTTGCGGAGATCTGCGAAAACGTGCGCGACTTCACAGTGGCGGAGTCGGATGGTGGCGTATTTCAGGGCTGCGGCGCATTGCATTTTTATGGGCCGCACTTGTGCGAGGTGCGCTCGATCGTGGTGAAGCATGAGGCCAAAGGTCAAGGCGCGGGCGGACGCATCCTGGGCGCATTGATTGAAGAGGCCGAGGAGCACGGCATCCAGTCCGTATGCCTGTTCACGCGGATTCCTGACTTCTTTTTCAAGTACGGGTTTCGAACCGTCGAAGACAAGACGGAGTTGCCCGACAAGATATTCAAAGATTGCCAGAACTGCCCCCGCCTGCATCGCTGCGACGAAGTGGCGATGGTGCGGGGACGCATTCCGCGCATCTCCATTCTCGGGCCGAAGATTGAGGCCGAGCAGCTGGTAAAGCTTTCGGGATAGTTATCCGCCCTGCCACAGCGACGATTGGTCGTCGGCCAACTGCGCTAGAAGACTGGCGATGACGACGGCGAAATATGCCAGAACCCTGTTGGTGCTCAACGTCTGCATGACGGTCGCAAGAAGGCCCTGGCAATAGCCGAGTTCGGAGCAAGTGCGCCAGCTAAGCGCGGAGAAGGCCCCCAGATAGGTAAGCGCCATCAATGAAAGAAAAAAAGCGGCGCGGCGTGGCGGGCGCACAAACAGGAAGACCGGCAAACAGAGTGCCGGCAGGCCGCAATAGAGAAGGCATAGCAGGGTGTCCTGGCGCAGGTCGATGCGAATGGCCGCGATGAGGCCAAAGATGCTGACCCAGGCGCTAAGTATTCCCCCAAGGGCTAGCAGTACCACCCAGATAATTCCACGAATCGTCATGGGTACAATCCTTGTATCTGATTTAACGGGTACTTTCACTGTACAGGATGGATGCGGCAACGGCTGCCTGACCGTAGCTGAGGCCGCCATCGCCTGGGCTTACCTTGCGATGCTGGAAAACTGCAAAGCCCTGCGCTTCGAGGCTGGAACGGAGGAGTCGGGCCAGACGCCGGTTGTGGAGGCACCCACCAGAAAGCGCGACCTGCTCAATCCCCGTTGCGACACGAGCGCGCTCCGCGACGTGCACGAAGGCCTGGGTGAGGGCGGCATGGAAGCGTGTCGCGATCTCCGGCACCTCGATGCCAGCAGCGAGATCGGCGAGAATCGCGCGCCAGAACGGAGCGACGCTGATGCGCACCGGCTCCAGCCGGCTCCAATCACCACCAAGCAATTCTGCCTCGTATTGCACCGGCGCGTGGAGTTCGAATGGCGATTCGATCGCGGCCCCTTCGAGTTCAATCGCTGCCTGCGCCTCGTAGTCAACCTCGCGGCGACGCAAAACCACGGCGGCAACCGCATCGAAGAGGCGCCCGCAGCTTGACGTAAGCGGTGTGTTGACCCCGCGCTCGATCATGCGGGCAAGGATGCGCGCGTCGCGCTCAGTCGCACCGAGAAGATCGAGAATGGCGGGATCAGCGGCATCAAATCCTGCAGCGACAAGGTGGCCGAAGGCCATGCGCCAGGGTTCACGAACGGCAGCTTCTCCGCCCGGCATCGGGACGTAATCCAGATGAGCAAATCGCTCAAGCTTGTCGAGACTGCAGATCAACACTTCCCCGCCCCAGATGCGGCCGTCGGTCCCGTAACCGGTTCCGTCGAGGGCGAGACCGATCACAGGTCCGTCCAGAGAGTGCTCGGCCATGCAAGCGGCGATGTGTGCATGATGATGCTGCACGCCTACCAGACGCAGGCCGCGGTCGCCGGCCCACTGCTT
This sequence comes from uncultured Acidobacteriaceae bacterium, assembly GCA_963838295.1. GTDB lineage: Bacteria > Acidobacteriota > Terriglobia > Terriglobales > Acidobacteriaceae > Telmatobacter. Next base: position 207,442 of record CAWIQS010000010.1, on the reverse strand, counting down.
GGCCCAGCTTGTAGAGAGGTAACCGGGGTGCAGATCATGCACAACGGTCTGCGGTTCGATTTCGAAGGTGTGCATCAGGTGGTGCAGGGATTCTTCGAAGAACTGCAGACTCGTCGCATTTTCAAGATCGCCAATGTGCTGGCTCTGATAGGCGAACCTTCCGCGAGCCAACGCGAAGACGTTCTTCAGATGGCCGCCGACGGCAAGCAGCGGGGGAGCTTCGAGCGGTAGAGGCACAGCGAGGGGAACAAAACCGCGGGCACGACGAATGATCTGTGGCTCGTTGTCGACAAGGGCGGCGACGGAATCATCGCAGCGCTGCAGGATCTCGCGATCGTGCATGAGGAAAACATCGGCCATGGCCGCGAGGCGGGTGCGGGCTTCGTCGTTGTCGATGGCGATAGGCTCTTCGCTGAGATTTGCCGAGGTCATTACAAGCGCCTTCACGCGCGGATCAGCGAACAGCAGATGCTGCAACGGCGCGTAGGGCAGAAAGACACCCAGCCACGGAATGCCCGGTGCAACTGCGGAAGCAATTCCGTTGTGGCTGCGCGCTTGTGCCAGAACGATGGGGTGAGCGGACGTCTGCAGAAGGGCTTCTTCCGCGGGAGTTAACTCGCAGAGGGCGCGAGCTGCGGAGAGATCGCGGACCATGACGGCGAGCGGCTTGCCGTAGCGATGTTTGCGCTGGCGAAGGCGCGTGGCGGCAGCCTCGCTGGTCGCGTCCACGCTCAGGTGGAATCCTCCGATGCCTTTGATGGCCATGATTTCGCCGCGGAGAAGGCGCTCGATGGTTTCCGCAACAGGATCGGCTGATTCAATCGCGGTGCCATCCTGTGATTCCAGCCAGACATGCGGACCGCAGCGCCAGCAGGCATTCGGTTGTGCGTGAAAGCGGCGGTTGAGCGGATCGTTATACTCGGCCAGGCACTCGGGACACATGGGAAATTTGGCCATCGATGTCTGCGGGCGGTCGTAGGGGATTCGGCGTGTGATGGTGAAGCGCGGTCCGCAGTTGGTGCAGTTCAGAAACGGATATCGATAGCGGCGGTCAGCGGGATCGAGCAGCTCACGCAAGCAATCGGCGCACGTGGCTGCGTCGGCAGGAATCCCGGTACCAACGCGGCCCAGCACCTCGCTGGCCACAATGCGAAAGCCGGTTTCGCCGGTCGGCGCAAGATCGCTCCCGGTAACGGAGTCAATACGCGCCAGCGGCGGAGTTTCCGCGGCGAGCCGCGAAAGAAAAGTCTGAATTCGTGCTGCCGGTCCTTCGAGTTCGATGATGACGCCATTGGTATCATTGCCGATCTGGCCAGAGAGGTTCTCCTCGGTTGCAAGGCGGTAGACGAACGGGCGAAAGCCGACTCCCTGGACCACTCCACAGACGCGAATGCTCTTCCGCTCGAGAGGGGAAAGAGATTGCGACGTTTCGGATGGGGAGAAGGTCAAGAATTGACGCCTCGAATTCAAGGATAGCCCATGCGCAAATCAAAGGCTTACAGAAACTTCGGGTGATTTCGCGGTGAGGAATAGCGGTTCGGGGGCAACCAAAACGTCCCTCCTTTGCTCAAACTGGTCAGCGGTATTTAATGTGCACGCGAATCTGCAGCACCGCTGGACATTACACAGCAAGAAGAATCAAGTTTCCTCCTCCCAAACTCCCGAGGGCCATTCAAAGGTATCCCGGCAGCTCAATGCGAAAAGGTGAATGATATGAAGAAAATTATGATGACGCTCGCGGTATTCGGGCTCGCGGCCATGACGTGTGCAGCTGAGCAGGATAAACAAGACACCACCGAACGGCTCGACAAGGCCGCAGCGGTGCTGCATGAGGTAATGGCAGCTCCCGACAAAGGGATTCCTGAGGAAGTAATGGAGCATGCCAAGTGCGTAGCCGTTGTTCCTCACATGGTGAAGGGCGGATTCGTATTCGGCGCAGAGGGCGGCCGCGGCGTTGCGACCTGCCGTACTGACAGCGGTTGGAGCGCGCCGGCATTCTTCGCGGTTACCGGCGGAAGCTGGGGCCTTCAGATCGGCGTCGAGGGCATCGACCTGGTGATGGTTTTCCAGAACGATGAGGGCATGAAGCATATGCTCGCCAGCAAATTCAAGGTGGGGGCGGATGCATCCGCCGCAGCGGGACCGGTAGGCCGTCATGCATCGGCGAACACGGACTGGAAAATGAACGCCGAAATCCTGACCTACTCGCGGGCCAAGGGCGTCTTTGCCGGGCTGACCCTGTCGGGCGCCTCCGTGCGGCCGGATGATGACTCGATGAAGACAGTCTACGGTCCGGAAGTCACGTTCCGCTCAGTGCTCACTGGATCGGTTCCTCCGCCTCCGCAGGCCCACGCGTTCCTCGCAGCAGTGCGCGGCGCTCGGGCTGAATCGGCTTCGCGTTAAGTCCAGGTGTGTTGCGAAAGGCAACGAGCATCCGGGAGGGATTCCGGATGCTCGTTCTGTTTGAGAACGACTTTCGTCAAATAACGTGCGACCTTCGGTGACAGACAGGAAGGTACGGAGGATCCAGAGGGTCCTCGTACATGAAAGAATCGAATCATGATGGAACTGCGGCGACTTCTGTTCGCCAAATTTGCATTTGTTCTTCTGGCTTCTTATCCGTTCGCTTCGGGACAGGCTCTGGCCCAACAGCAACCGGACATCGGCGGCGTTGTTCGCGGTGTCGATGCATCGGTGCAGAGCCGGATCGATCGGCTGGCCGGATATACCGTCACGGAGCACTATGCGGTCTTTCGCGGAAAGGATGAAGCGCATCCGGCGGCGGAGATGCTGGTGAAAACCACCTACACCAGGCAGACCGGCAAAAGCTATGAAATCGTGACCCAGAGCGGCTCGTCCCTGTGGCGCAACGAAGTACTTCACACCTTGCTGGACAACGAAAAGCGCATGAGCCAGCCCGGCAACGTGGAAACGGCCCTCATTGACAGCGCGAATTACGACATGAAGCTGGACGCCAGCCCCAGGGATCGCCTGAATGGCCGAGACTGCCTGGTGCTGGATATCACGCCAAGACACAACAGTGAATATCTCTTTAGAGGAAGGCTGTGGGTGGATGCGCAGGACTTCGCGATCGTGCAACTGAAGGGCACGGCCGCGAAAAGCGCTTTCTTTCTGGCAAGTGCCGCGGAGGTTTCGCGCCAATACAGCGAGTTGGACGCGTTGCCGATGGCGACCCATGCCGAAGCTGTCTCCGGCAGTGCGCTGCTGGGGCAGACCACGGTCAAGATCGATTACTCGAACTATCAGCTTCAGCTGGTTCCAGACAAGCAAGCGCAGGCCAGATAGGGCGGGGGTTGGGGGAGTCCGAAAGGCTGGTTCCACTAGAGCTGGGTGACGAATGAACGCGCCAGCCATAATTGGCCTGCACTATACTGGGCTCCTGTGACACCGATCCTGAGCGACTGGAAATTGATGGCCGCCCTCGGCTCCTGCCTCGTGCTCGGGCTCAAGCACGGGTTCGACTACGACCACCTCGCAGCAATCTCAGACATCACAGCCGTTCAGAAAAACTGGCGCAGCGGACTGCGGCTGGGAGTGACCTACGCCCTGGGACACGCCTTTACTGTGGTGGCACTGGGGATCGTCGTGTTGCAACTACATCTTGGGCTGCCTGAGGGCCTGGATCACTGGACGGAGCGGCTGATTGGCCTGACCCTGATCGTTCTTGGCATTGGCGTGGTGGCGGGCATTCTGCGCAAGGATGCGCACGGACACAGGCATGGCCGCATCGAAAGCCGCCTGGCCATCGCCATCAATGGCGTGTTGTGGATAGCGTGGTGTGTACGGCGCATCTGGAACCCGGCAGCACCGAAGCCGGAGCGATTTCAGTGGATGTACAACGGCAAGTCCGTCTTCGTGATTGGGATTCTGCATGGAGTTGGCGCGGAAACTCCCAGTCAGCTTGCGCTCTTCTTCCTTACGGCTAATCTTGGCGGAACCTCTCGAGGCATGCTCGGTCTCGGCGCGTTTGCCGTTGGCCTTGTCGCCATGAATGCGCTGATGACAGCTTCGCTGGGCGGCGCCTTTAACGCGGGCGGACATCACCCACGCTTCTACTCTGTAATTGCATGGACCGGCGCGGTGTATAGCTGCGCCATCGGATTGATCTTCCTTTTTGGGATCTCCGATCGCCTTCCGGCTCTCGGCTGAGCGGGCGGAGTCAACCCTCTAAGTCCCTGAATCTCCATCCTATTTGGGCGAGTGTTCCAGCCTGTGGAATCGCTGCCAAACCGCGTGACCGTGGTCACGGTTGATCGTATGCTCGCGGGCGTAAAACAAGACCAGACAGAGAGCGGAGCGTGGATCGGTAAGTGCTTCGGCATCAATGTCTGGAGGGATTTGTGCCCGCTTTCACACCACCACCGCTGCCCAGCGATGATAAACGCTGGAAGATCGTGAACGGCACCATGCGCAAGAATGGATTTGCCCGCCACGCCCTGATCGAAACGCTTCACACCGCGCAATCTGCATTCGGGTACCTTGACGACGACGCGATCCGGTTTGTCGCAAAGTCACTGCGCGTGCCGCTGAGCCAGGCCTATGGGGTCGTAACGTTTTATCACTATTTCAGCCTGAAGCCGCCGGGCAAGCACACCATGACCATCTGCACGGGAACGGCCTGCTACATCAAGGGCACCGACAAGTTGGTGGCCGCCGCCGAAAAGCGGCTGGGCATCTCGCAGGGTCAAACGACCAAGGACGGCAAGATCAGCCTGATGACGGCGCGTTGCGTGGGCGCCTGCGGTCGCGCTCCCGTGGTGTTGACCGACGGTGAACTGCAAGGCCAGATGATCGCCGAACCCATGCTCGAACAACTGGAAAGGTGGGCGGTCGAATGACACTCGAAGAACTTGATCAGATCGCTGAATCCGTTCGCACCGAGAATGCGAAGTTCGACCACGAGATTAATGTCTGCATGGGAACCGGCTGCCTCAGTCAGCACTCCGACAAGCTGAGAGATGCGTTGACCAGCGCGGTGTCTGCGTCTGGCAAAAGGGCTTTTGTCCGCCGTACCGGATGCATGGGATTGTGCGCTGCCGGGCCGCTGGTATTGGTTGATCCCGAAGAAACACTCTACCAGCATGTCAAGGCAGATAACGCTGAAGCAGTCGTGAATAGTCTTGGCGGCGAACCGGTGGCTTCTCTGCAATGCGATCTTCGCGAGCACTTTGATCAGCAGGTGCACGTGGTTCTGGAGAACTCCGGCCACATCGATCCAGAGAAGATCGACGACTATATCTCCCGCGACGGTTACCGGGCACTGCTGACTGCCATTACCGACATGACGCCCAACGGGGTCGTTCATCAGATCACCGCAAGCGGCCTTCGCGGTCGTGGCGGCGGCGGATATCCGACAGGCTTGAAGTGGGGCACCGTTGCCAAGGCATCCGGCGATTTGAAGTACGTAATCTGCAACGGCGACGAAGGTGACCCCGGCGCGTTTATGGATCGCAGCGTTCTTGAAAGCGACCCGCAGCGCGTAATTGAAGGCATGGCCATCGCGGCCTACGCCGTCGGCGCCAGCAAGGGCTACATCTATGTGCGGGCGGAATATCCCCTGGCGGTTGCTCGCCTGGCCGCTGCTCTGCGCGATGCGCGCCGGCGGGGCCTGCTCGGCAATAACATCGGCAACACGGCTTTCAACTTCGACGTGGATATTCGCCTCGGCGCCGGAGCCTTTGTGTGCGGCGAAGAGACTGCACTCATCGCATCGATCGAAGGCAAGCGCGGTACACCCAGACCGAGGCCGCCTTACCCGGCGGTCAGCGGCTTGTGGGGGCGCCCCACGCTGATTAACAACGTGGAGACATTCGCCAACATCGCGCCCATCATCCGCAACGGCGGCAAGTGGTTCGCGAGCATGGGCTCCGCCCGCAGCAAGGGCACCAAAGTCTTCGCCCTCACCGGCAAAATCACCAACACCGGCCTGGTTGAAGTGCCTATGGGCATCAAGCTACGCGAGATCATCGAAGTCATCGGCGGCGGCGTGCCGGATGGACACACCTTCAAAGCAGTGCAAACGGGCGGTCCTTCCGGCGGATGTCTTCCGGCGGAAATGCTCGACATTGGCGTCAGTTACGATGCCCTGGTCGCGGTTGGATCCATCATGGGTTCAGGCGGCATGATCGTGATGGACGATACCTCCTGCATGGTCAACGTGGCTCGCTTTTTCATCGAGTTCTGCATGACGGAGTCCTGCGGTAAGTGCATTCCCTGTCGAGCCGGCACCGCCCAGATGCATACGCTGCTTACCCGCATCTGCGAAGGGGCAGGAACCATGGCCGACCTTGAATTGCTGATTGATCTCTGCGCCACGGTGAAGGAAACCAGTCTCTGCGGACTTGGACAGACGGCGCCCAACCCCGTGCTAAGCACGCTGCGCTACTTCAAGAACGAATACATCGAGCACATTGTGCACAAACGCTGTCCGGCTGGCGTCTGCAACATAGTTGCATCAGCCAGTGGAATAGAAGTTCCCGTGGAGGTGCTGGTATGAGCGAAAGCGTAGGCGTAAAGACACTGCTGATCGACGGACAGGAAGTCAGCGCGCGCTCCGGGCAGACCATCCTGGAAGTGGCGAAGGAAAACGACATTTACATTCCTACGCTGTGCCACCTTGACGGGCTCAGTGATGTGGGTGCTTGCCGCTTGTGCGTGGTTGAGGTCAAGGGCAACAACAAGCTGTTTCCTGCCTGCGTCACGAGCGTCTTTGAAGGCATGGAAGTCACCACGGATACGGAGCGGCTGAAGAAGCACCGCCGCACTATTCTGGAATTGCTCTTCGCCGAACGCAATCATGTCTGCTCCGTTTGCGTTTCGAACGGTCACTGCGACCTGCAGGCGATGGCCCAGGAACAGGGTCTGACCCATGTGCGCCTGCCGTATCGCAATCCAGAACTCACGGTCGACGCATCGCATGAGCGCTTCACTGTAGATCACAATCGCTGCATCCTGTGCACACGCTGCGTGCGGGTCTGCGCCGAGATTGAGGGCGCACACGTCTGGGATGTGATGGGCCGCGGCATCAACTCCATGGTTATCACCGACCTGCATGAGGACTGGGGAAAATCCGGTTGCACGCGCTGCGGCAAGTGCGTACAGGTCTGCCCCACCGGAGCGCTTTTCGACAAGAGCAAGATCGGCTCCGATCACCCGAAGTATCCGGATTTTCTGCCTTACCTGAACCAGATGAGGGAAGCGCAATGAGCAAACTGAGATTGGCAACGGCTTGGCTGGATGGATGTTCTGGCTGCCACATGTCGTTCCTCGACATGGACGAAAGACTTCTAGAACTGGCCGCGCTCGTCGACGTGGTCTACAGCCCCATCGTGGACACGAAAGAGTTCCCCGACAATGTCGACATCGTCCTCGTCGAGGGCGCGGTAGCTTCGGTCGATGACGAGAAGAAGATCAAAAAGATCCGCGCACACTCAAAGATGCTGATCGCAATGGGCGATTGCGCCATTACGGGCAACGTTCCTTCAATGCGCAACCCGATCGGCCCTGAAGCTATTCTTGATCGCGCCTACTTCGAAAACGCGACGATACAAAAGCAGATTCCCTGCGTCGTGGTGCCGAAGCTTCTGAAGATCGTGCGGCCCATCCACGAATTTGTGAAGGTGGACGTATTCCTTCCCGGCTGCCCGCCTTCCGCCGACACTTTCCACACGGCGCTGACGGCGCTGATTACCGGTGAGCCGCTGGATATTCCAGCCCTCACCCGCTTTGGAGCCTGATCCCCGAAGGAGTTCACGTTATGACGCAGACCATCACGATCGATCCGGTAACCCGCCTGGAAGGACACGGCAAGATCACCATCCAGCTGAACGCGCAGGGCGAGGTAGAAGACGCGCACTTTCATGTAACCCAGGTGCGCGGATTCGAGAAGTTCTCCCAGGGGCGGCCTTTCTATGAGATGCCCGCTCTCACGGCGCGCATCTGCGGCATCTGCCCCGTTTCGCACCTGCTGGCCTCGGCCAAGGCGTGCGAAGCCATCATGTCGGTGCGCATTCCGCATACGGCCGCGCAGTTGCGCCGTGTTCTCAACCTGGCGCAGATGGTGCAGTCGCACGCACTGAGTTTTTTCCATCTATCCTCTCCGGATCTGCTGCTCGGCATGGAGTCCGATCCGGCGCAGCGGCACATCTTCGGCGTTGCCGCCGCACGGCCTGAACTGGGGCGCGCAGGAATCGGGCTGCGCCGCTTCGGTCAGCACATCATCGAACTGCTGGGCACCAAGCGCATCCACACTGGATGGGTGGTACCCGGCGGCGTGACGGAACCACTCAGCGCTGCCAAGCGCGACGAGATGCTCGCCATGCTGCCTGAGGCCTACGCGGATGTGAGCCTTGCGCTGGCTGCTTACAAGCAGATCGCCGACCGCTTCCAACAGGAGATTTCGGTCTTTGCCAATTTTCCGTCGAACTACCTGGGCCTGATCAATGAAGATGAGTCGATTGAGTTTAATGATGGCGCTCTGCGGCTGATCGGCCCCAAGGGTGACATCATCGAAGACGGCATCACGGCGCAGCGCTTCACCGAGGTGATCGGCGAAGCTGTGGAGAATTACAGCTACACGAAGTTCGTCTACTATAAGCCGCTTGGCTATCCCGAGGGCAGCTACCGAGTGGGACCTCTGGCGCGGCTGAATATCGTCAAGAGCATGGGGACGCCGAAGGCGGACCAGGAACTCTCTGAATTCAAACAGCTCGCTTCGGGTCCAGTGGAGAGCTCGTTCTTCTACCATCATGCGCGGCTGGTTGAGGCGCTCTACGGCATCGAGAAGATCGAACACATTCTTGCCGACCCGCAGATTCTTGACACCCATGTGCGCGCAACGGCCGGCGTCAACCGCCTGGAAGGCGCGGGACAGATCGAAGCGCCGCGCGGAACTCTTAGCCACCACTACAAGGTGGACGAGAATGGGCTGATCACGTGGGCCAACCTGGTGGTCGCCACAGGACACAATAACAATGCGATGAACAAGGGCGTTCTGCAGGCGGCGAAGGCTTATGTAAAGGACGGCAAGTTTACCGCCGGCGCACTTAACCGCGTTGAGGCCGTGATCCGCACATTTGATCCGTGCCTGAGCTGCTCGACGCATGCCTTTGGACAGATGCCGCTGGCGATGACATTAATTTCAGCCGACGGCGCAGTTGTCGATCAAGTCATTCGGTGAGTACGATGACAGCATGACTTTTGCGGCCCGATGTCTCATCCTCGCCTGCGGCAACACGCTCCGCGAAGATGACGGCGTCGGGCCGTTTCTTGCGCAGTGGGCCGAAGAGCACTGGCGCGATGATCCGCGAGTGCGTGTACTGTGCGATCAACAGTGGACGCCGGAGATGGTAGAAGAAGTCGCGCAGGCGGAGTCGGTGATCTTTGTCGATTGTGCGACAGACTGCGAAGCGGGTCTTGTACGCACCATGCCGGTCGAACCTGCGGGCGAGAATTCAAAGATCGGGACGCACCATCTGGACGCAGGGCAGTTGCTCGCGTTGAGCATGCAGCTTTACGGAACAATGCCGCGCAGTTCCCTGCTGCTGACCGTCGGCGCGGCATCGCTCGAATTGCGCGAAGGTTTCAGCGAAGCGGTTCACAATGCGTTGCCAGGCGCTTCAAAAATGCTCGACGACGCTGTGCGACAAATCCTGGATCGAGGTACTAGTCTTGAAGAGAGATATAGTGCATGACGTATCCGGGCACCTTCACGACGAAGGCGTATTGCCCAGGAAGTTTCTCAGGCAGCTTCACCTTTAAACCTCCCTCGAACCCCGATACCGCCAGCGGTTGATCCTGCCCGAGCAGAGAAATCACGGGCGGCCGAAGAAGTCCCGATAGCTTTCCCTTGGGAGTGAGATCGGGAATGGTCAATGTCTTCGACTTTGGATCCCCGAGAATCGTCACGTATAGGTCTTCACTTTTGACCGTATAGCGCAGATCGTCTCCTTCTGCCGACTTCCCTGCTGCCTTTGTCCATGGCGTTGTATCGTAGATGGCTTCACCATTCTGCTTGAGCCATGCGCCGAGCGCTTGCAGCCGTTCCATCTGCACCGGCGGAATGGTGCCGTCGGCTTCGGGGCCAACATCGAGCAGAAGGTTCCCGTTCTTACTGACGATATCAACGAGCAACGCGATCAGCTCACCGGGCGCGATGGTTTCCTTTTCGCCCTCGGCTCGGTTGTAGCCAAATGACCGACCGAGGCCGCGGCACTCCTCCCACTTCTTCGGACTGATCTTGTCGAGCTTCTCGTATTCCGGTGAAGTGAAGTCGGAGTGCTTGATCCCGAACCGGTCGTCGATCACGCCGTCGGGCGTGGCGTTATAGTAGTCGGCTTCGACCTGGAGGACGTTGCCGGTTTTTGGCCAATCAATGTCGTTCCAAAGAACCGCCGGATGATAGCGATCGATCAACTCGTGAATCTGCGCGAAGGCATACTTGCCGTAGGCGTCGCTCTGCGGTTTCACCGCGTCGTAGTCGGTGTTGACCTGGATAGGGCCGGTATTGAAGGTCCAGTCGTAGCCGCCTGAATAGTAGAGGCCCATCTTCAGGCCATGCTTCTGGACCGCTGCCGTCAGTTCCCCAACGATGTCGCGTTCGGCATGCAGCTGGCTTGGCTTGAGGCTAGGATTTGGATTCGGTGTGGTACTCGGCCACAGCGTGAATCCTTCGTGATGCTTGCTGGTGAGCACCACGTAGCGCGCGCCCGCTTCGCGGAAGATCGCGGCCATCTTGTCGGGATCCCACTTCTTCGACTCGCGGTTGAACGTCTGCGAAAAGTCGTAGTAGTTGAAGTCGGCGCCGTAATGCTCCTTCTGGTATGCCTGTGTGGGCGAGCCGGAAATGCGCATCGTGTTCAAATACCACTCTGCGTAGGGATCGTACTTGATGTAGTCGTTCGACGAGAAGTCATGGTCGGGGTGCGTGAGGGGAGCCCAGCCGGGCACCGAGTAGAGGCCCCAGTGAATGAAGATGCCGAGTTTGGCGCCTGCGTACCACTGCGGAAGCGGATGCTGGTCCAGCGACTCCAGCGTAGGTTGGTAGTGCGCTGGTGCCTGCGAAGAGCACAGCGTAGCGGAAGCGATCAGAGCGGAAGATACCAGCACAGCAAGCGGCTTCAGAATCATTGGCGGCCTCATGGGCATTACTCACAAATAATACGGTCTCGCGCTTCGTCCCTCATCGCTTTTCAAGCACGATGTGGGTAGCGTGTTCGGTTGTCGCCCGCTCGGTCACGGAAAATCCAAGAGCAGGCAGGTCAATGCCTGAAAACAGGGCTTCGCCGCGACCCAGAAAGACGGGCGAAACTGCCAGCTGCACCGAGTCGATGAGGCCGGCTTGCAGATACTGCCGGACGGTCGACACGCCGCCCCCGATCTTGACGTCCTTGCCGCCGGCTGCCTGAACGGCCAGCCGGAGAGCTTCGTGGATTCCAGCGGTGACAAAGTGGAAGGTGGTTCCGCCCTCCATTACGAGAGGTTCACGTTCATGATGGGTCAGGACGTAGGTTGGCGCATGGTAGACCGGATTGTCACCCCACCATCCTTTCCAACTGTTATCCATCCAGGGTCCTCGAACGGGGCCGAACATATTGCGGCCGAGAATGAAGGCGCCAAGGTTTTCCATCGCACGCCGCGCGAATTCATCGTCTGTGTCGATTGATCCATCCTGTTGGCCGTGCATGGCGCAAAACGTTTTGGTGTGAAAAAACCATTGAAAGATTTCGGGGCCGCGTTTTCCAAGGGGATCGTTCAGACCCTGTTCCGGGCCGGCACTAAACCCGTCAAATGAAACTCCAAATCCAGCGACGCGGACTTTTGGCATTGCAATCCTCCCTCGTGGCCATGCTACCGCGTATACAAGAAAGCGTCATCGGAGCGGCGGTCGTTCTTCTCGGTATCTGGGAGATTCGCCAATTCTTCGAATCTGGCGCGCACCGAGCTTCATCCAACCGAAGAACTACCATGAGATTGATATCAGTCAATTGCGGATTGCCCAAGGAAGTCATCTGGCATGGCACGAAGGTGACCACATCTATTTTCAAGGAACCGGTAGAAGGCCGCGTTGCACTGCGGAGGCTCAATCTGGATGGGGATAAACAGTCGGACCTGACGGTGCACGGCGGTGAACACAAGGCTGTCTATTGCTATCCAGTTGAACACTACGAGTTTTGGAAAACGGAACTGCCGGGGCGCCCGCTTCCCCTGGGCGTTTTTGGGGAGAATTTCACGATTGAAGGCTTGAATGAAGACACAGTCAATATCGGGGATCAATTCGCGGTCGGCTCGGCGGAGGTCGTTGTCAGCCAACCGCGACTTCCCTGTTACAAGCTTGGCATTCGGTTCGAATCGGATGACATGGTCCAGCGGTTCCTCGCAAGCGGGCGCACAGGGTTTTATCTAGCGGTGACGCGCGAGGGGGAGGTTGGTGCGGGAGATGAGATCACTCGACTGAGTCATGACCCTGAGTCGATTTCTGTCTCCACCATCACGCGCCTATACGTTGCCAGGAAGTATGACGCGGAGGATCTTCGCCTGGTGCAAAGAGCCGGCGCGTTGAGTGCGTTGCCGGATAGCTGGAAGCAATATCTCTATGAAAGAGCGGCTCGGCGCGGCGCATGATCTCGGAGTGCCCTGCTCGTGCGTGCGGTTGCAGCGCGTAAGAAAGCCAACGGCGACTGCAGAAGTATGCAGCCGCCGTCAGCACCCAGGAAAAACTCTTTCAGTCTCCGATTAGAATGCAGCAACCGTTTGGCGCAGGCTGTATGAGCTCAGCGTCTTGATGTAATTGCCGCGGTCGAATGGCGAGACATCGGGCACGGAGCGGCGGCTGAGGCAACCGCGCGTTTCACTAAGGGATGAGAATTCGCGTTTCTCCAGCCAGTACTGCAGGTCAGAGAGGACGCGGCCGATATGATCGATGCCGTGAATGTGCAGAGCCGAGCACATCATGGCAACGCTGCCCCCGGCCATGATGCTTTTAATGACGTCTTCAGCCGAGTGCACGCCGCCGGTGATGGCGATGTCGATGTTGAGGTGGCCGTAGAGAATCGCAGCCCAATGCAGGCGGGGAAGCAATTCAGACGGCGTGGAGAAGTGCAGCGTCGGCCGCACTTCGAGAGCCTCGATATCGAAGTCGGGCTGATAGAAGCGATTGAAGAGAACCACGCCTGCCGCACCCGCATCTTCAAGCTTGGCCGCCATGTGCGGCAGGCTGGTGAACGACTGCGAGAGCTTGACAGCGACCGGAACTTTGACTGCTTTACAGACGCTCTCGACGAGTTCAAGCAGCTGCGCTTCCAGTTCGTATGAAGTCTGACTGCGATCGGTGGCCAAGGCATAGGTGTTGAGCTCGATCGCATCGGCGCCGGCTTCCTCCGACTCCTGAGCAAAACGCACCCAGCCGCCTGTTGTTGCCCCGTTGAGGCTGGCAAGGATCGGAATCTTTACCGCCTCTTTGCAGCGCCGGAGGTGCTCGAGATAGACCTCATGCGTCATGCGGTAATCGTTGAGATCGGGTAGATAGCCGAGCGACTCGGCAAACGACTCGGTCCCGCGCGACAGGTCTTCGTCGAGCGTGCGCGATTCAAGCGCGAGCTGCTCCTCGAACAAGGAGGTGAGCACGATGGCTGACGCGCCGGCATCTTCCATCCGTCGCACGTTCTCGATCGACTCCGACAGCGGAGTTGAAGAAACTACGATGGGCCCATTCAGATTCAGACCCAGGTATTTCGTAGATACATCGATCATTTGGATCCTCCGGCAGGCGGAGCTGCCAGTTTTTCTTCAGGCTTCTCTTGAGGCGCAATGTTAGGCGTCTCACCGCGGCCCGGCATGGATGCGCGGGCGGAGTAGACGCGCCACTGGCGCTCCACGTCATCCTGTGCTTCCTTGAGCAGCGAGGCAGCCAGTTCAGGGTTGCTGCGCGCGAGCATGGTGTAGCGGGCTTCGCGGTAGGCATAGTCCTTGAGCCGGATGGAAGGTGCCTTGGAATCGAGTTGGAACGGGTTCTTGCCGGTTTCGCGCAGTGCCGGGTTATAGCGCATGAGCGGCCAGTAGCCGGATTGCACAGCCAGCTTCTGTTGCTCGAGTCCGTGCACCAGGTCGTAGCCGTGGGCGATGCAGCTTGCGTAGGCGATGATGATCGATGGCCCCTCGTGCGCTTCGGCCTCCTGGAAGGCCTTGACGACGTGGGTATCGTTGCCGCCGAGAGCCACCTGCGCAACATACACTGAGCCGTAACTGACGGCCTCCATCGCCAGGTCCTTTCTGCTGTTTGGCTTTCCGGCCGCAGCGAACTTGGCAACCGCACCGCGCGGTGTTGCCTTGGACGACTGGCCACCGGTATTGGAGTAAACCTCGGTATCGAGAACGAGCACGTTTACGTTCTTTCCCGAGCCCAGGACGTGATCGAGTCCGCCGAAGCCGATGTCGAATGCCCATCCGTCGCCACCCAGGATCCAGACGCTCTTGCGAACCAGGGTGTCGACGATTGCGAGCAGGTTGCGCGCGTCAGAGGAGTCGATGCCGGCGAGCTTCGCGCGCAGGACACTCACGCGCTCACGCTGCGCATCGATTTCGGTCTCGGTGCTCTGCTGTGCGTTTACGATGTCGGCTGCGAGTTCAGGCCCGATTGAAGATGCGAGGCGCGTAACCAGCAATTCTGCAAAGATCTTTTGCTGATCGAGCGCGGTGCGCATGCCGAAGCCGAACTCCGCGTTGTCTTCAAAGAGTGAATTGGCCCAGGTCGGTCCGCGACCAGCAGCGTTTTTGCTGTAGGGCGTGGTGGGCAGGTTGCCGCCATAGATCGACGAGCAACCGGTGGCGTTGGCGATGTAGAGGCGATCGCCAAAAAGCTGGGTGAGCAGCTTGATGTAGGCGGTTTCGCCGCAACCTGCGCAGGCGCCGGAGAACTCAAACATCGGCTGCAGCAGTTGCAGATCCTTGACCTGCGAGTGCGAGAGCTTTGCGCGGTCGGTCTCGGGCAGGTTGAGGAAGTACTCCCAGTTTTCGCGCTCGGCCTCACGAAGCGGGGGCTGCGGCGCCATGTTGATGGCCTTTTTGCTGGCGTCGCTTTTGCTCTTTACCGGGCAGACTTCCACGCATACAGCGCAGCCGGTGCAATCTTCCGGAGCAACCTGCAGCGTATAGTGGTCGGTTTCCATGCCCTTCCACTTCGGCTTGGCCCATTTGAAGGTTGTGGGGGCCTTGTCGCCGAGTTCAGGACTGTAGACCTTGGCGCGGATCACCGCGTGCGGGCAGACCATGACGCATTTGCCGCACTGGATGCAGAGATCTTTGTCCCACACGGGAACAAACTGCGCGATGTTGCGCTTTTCCCACTGCGAGGTCGCTGTGGGGAACGCGCCACCGGCAGGGATAGCGCTGACTGGAAGCAGATCGCCGCGGCCGGCAGCGATTTCGCCGAGCACGTTGCGGACAAACTCCGGAGCATTGCTTGAAATCGACGGAATGAGATCGAAGTTCGAAGAAGCGGCCGTGGGCAATTCAACCTTGTGCAGATGCGCGAGTGCCGCGTCTACCGCTTCGAAGTTCTTCTGAACTACTGCTTCGCCGCGCTTGCCGTAGGTCTTCTTGATGGCTTTCTTGATCTGGGCGATTGCCTCTTCGCGTGGCAACACGCCGCTGATGGCGAAGAAGCAGGTCTGCATGATGGTGTTGATGCGCGTACCCATGCCGGCATCGCGTGCCACCGTGTACCCATCGATCACGTAGAACTCAATCTTCTTGCGCAGCATCTCCTGCTGTGTCGACTTGGGTAGCTTGTCCCAGACTTCTTCGGCGGAGTAAGGAGAGTTGAGCAGGAAGACGGCGCCGGGCATGGCTGCTTCCAGCACATTCATCTTCTCGAGGAAGCTGAAGTTGTGGCAGGCGACGAAGCTGGCGCGGGTGATCAGGTAGGTGGAGCGAATCGGATTAGGCCCGAACCGCAGGTGCGATGTCGTCATCGAGCCGGATTTTTTCGAGTCATAGACGAAATATCCCTGCGCGAAGTTGTCGGTCTCACTGCCGATGATCTTGATGGAGTTCTTATTGGCGCCAACCGTGCCGTCGGAGCCGAGTCCATAGAATAGAGCGCGGACGGTCTTCGGGTCTTCGGTGGAGAACTCCGGATCATAGGTGAGGCTGGTATGCGAGACGTCGTCGTCGATGCCGATGGTGAAGTGCTTCTTCGGCGTCGTCTTGCTGAGCTCGTCGAAGATACCCTTGACCATGGCGGGCGTGAATTCCTTCGAAGAAAGTCCATAGCGGCCACCGATAATGTGCGGCATCGCGGCAAATGGCAAAGTCTCAGCATGCTCGGCGAGAACGGTGACAACATCCTGATAAAGCGGCTCGCCTGCTGCGCCGGGCTCTTTGCAGCGATCGAGTACGGCGATGGACTTGACGGTGGCGGGTAGCGCATTGATGAAGGCAGCGGCGTCGAAGGGCCGATAAAGGCGAACCTTCAGCAGGCCGATCTTCTCGCCCTGTTTCACCAGGAGATCGACGGCTTCTTCAACCGCTTCCGCGCCAGAACCCATGAGGATGATGACCCGCTCGGCGTCGGAAGCACCATAGTAGTCGAAGAGGTGATAGGGGCGGCCGGTCTGTGCGGCAACGCGATTCATTACAGACTGCACGATGCCCGGGACCGCCGCGTGCCAGGGGCTGCAGGCTTCACGCGCCTGGAAGAAGACGTCGGGATTCTGGGCGGAGCCGCGAAGGACGGGGCGATCGGGGCTGAGTGCATTCTGCCGGAACTGGATGATGTACTTGTCGTCGAGTACGGCGCGGATGGTCTCGTCGCTGATGGGGACGATCTTGCCCACTTCGTGCGAAGTGCGGAAGCCGTCGAAGAAATGAATGAACGGGATGCGCGATTCGAGGGTGGCGATCTGCGCAACAAGGGCCATGTCGGCCACTTCCTGGACGGAGTTCGATGCCAGCATTGCCCAGCCGGTGGAACGGCAGGCCATCACGTCAGAGTGGTCGCCAAAAATCGAGAGTGCATGCGTGGCCAGGGTGCGGGCCGTCACGTGCATTGTGGCCGGAGTCAACTCACCGGCAATCTTGTACATGTTGGGGATCATCAGCAGCAGGCCTTGCGAGGCCGTAAACGTGGTGCCGAATGCACCAGCCTGCAATGCGCCGTGCAGTGCGCCAGCCGCGCCGCCTTCGCTCTGCAGTTCTTCCACGATGGGCAATGCGCCCCAGATATTTCTCTTATCCTCCGAACGCCACTGATCGGCCCACTCGGCCATCGGCGACGAGGGGGTAATCGGGTAAATTGCAACCACTTCGGAGAGTCGATAGGCTACGGAAGCCGCGGCCTCGTTGCCATCTAAAATCACCATTTTCTGTTCACTCATTCGCTTCGCCTCACAACGCGGCCTGCGGAGAAAAACCGCTACGAGGAGTCTCTGCTTTGAGGGGCTTAGGGGCTGTGATGAGAGACACAAGGGGGATCAGGTTTCCCGCATTGTGAAACGAGGTTCGCATTGCACGAAACTCGTTTTGATGGCGGACGAAATCGACGCGGATTGATTCAAGCAGACGACCGTTGAATTACAGCATGAGAGGAAGCCAATCCAATGTGTTTAGATCTGAGGTTTTCCGGGCGAAAACCCTTGTCTCGCCACTCTCATCCAAGCCCTAGTTGTTCAAAGGCGGGTCGGCACCTGGATTCTTACGCAACCCGTTGGTTCCATCGCTCCGATTCTCCAAACGCGATCCGAGCCGCAAATCCCGCCAGCAAACGAGGAGGATAAGTGAGTAAATTCAAATATCTATTGCTAATTGCTGTCGCTGCTCTCTGCTTTGCGGCATCGGCTCAAAAGGCACAGGCGCAGGTCGCAGTTCAGATTGGCCCGGCGCCTGAGTGTCCCTACGGCTATTTCGACTATCCGCCCTATGACTGCGCACCCTATGGCTACTACGGGCCGGAGTGGTTTAACGGCGGCATCTTCATCGGCGCAGGGCCCTGGTATCACGGGCGCGAGCGCTTCTGGGGTCACGTCGATAATCGCTTCGATCGCAATGATGGATGGCATGGCGAATATCCGCACCGCGGCGAGCATTTTGATGAACATCATCGCCCCGACCACGTTGAGCATTTCAGAGGCAACGAAATGCGCGACGGCCACGGACACTCGAATCAGGGCGCCGCACACGAGCACGGCGGCCACCCACATTGATCCGATACTGATTGAGGATTGCTGAAATGCCCAGGCATCCTTCGTGAACTACGGATGCCTGGGCATTTCTGTGTTTATTCGGCTGGCTTCCAGTTCGCATGCGGACGCGCTACCGCATACATCTCCGCGCCTATCTGTTTGAACAATCCATACCGATCGCCCTTCGGATCGGCGCCCTCCTTATATACGGTGTAGAGGTCGAAGTGCGTTCGATCGGGAATGTATGTGAAGTGGGCATCGGCGTCCAGTGCCTTCAGCACGGCATCCATCTTGTGCGCGGCACCATCGAGGTAAAACGTGTCGGCCGTGCCCACGAAGACGTGGATCTTGCCGCGCAACTGCGGTCCGCGCTGGGCCCACATTGTCTGAACGATATGCGCCAGGTCATAGTGATCGTGCCAGTAAGCGATGACTGCGGGATCGACATCGCCGGTCTCGCGATCAAACATCGGGACAGGCCTGCCGTCCTGCCCGCGGGGCGAGAAGACCCACTCAAAGGAAGCAATCTGTCCGCCGCAGGATCCGAGCACCCGCTCGTTTCTGGCGAATTGTTCAAATGTGCCTATCACTTTTGCATGGTCGCGAATGATCGGATAGGCGGTTCCATCGGGACGATGATAGACATTGGCATGCGGCGCGTAGAGATCGATGCCGGTGAAGTCGTGAAAATCGCTGGGATCGGGTGAGGTCGACCATGTCCCTCCGAAGATCGCCGGGTAATCGATCTGCAACTGCAGCGTTGCCCACCCGCCAGACGAGTGGCCCTGCAGGAAGCGCCCGCTGGGCCGCGCATCCATGCGGTACTTCTTTTC
The DNA here is from genome assembly GCA_963838295.1 of uncultured Acidobacteriaceae bacterium. Lineage (GTDB taxonomy): Bacteria > Acidobacteriota > Terriglobia > Terriglobales > Acidobacteriaceae > Telmatobacter. Next base: position 188,412 of record CAWIQS010000010.1, on the reverse strand, counting down.
GAGATTTGGGATGTACTCCGCGGTGAGCGCGGTGCCCCACGGTCCGTTGTTCACCGAGTCGTCGAATTCGTGCGTCCCGGTTGGGCACGACTCATCCAGCATGACCCAGATCATGGGGGGTATCTGCTTCTTCGCCATCATGCCTGACAGCATGGCGCCGAAGAACTTCGCTCCGTTCAGTTCGCCGCCAAACCCGTGCGTCCAGTAAACGGTGGGGTAGCGGTCCTTGGGATGCTCGTCATAATCAGGCGGCGTAATGACCCAGGCGCGCACGTGGGTTGGCCGGCCCGAAAAGGCGCTGAGCGCGGGGCTCACGAAATCCTCGAGGTGCGCGCTCTTCTCGAGTTCCGGCGGATCGGGGCGGCTGGGACGCCCGGGAGCGACTTCGTTGAGTGTAAACACAGGCTCCGCTCCCTGACCCGGCGTGAAGGACGCGAGTGATACGACGTCGCTGACGAGGTCGCCGGCGCTACGGCCGCCGTAGTTGTAGTCGTGATTCACGTCAAGTACGGCCTGCGCCTGGTAATCTCCCGGCTTCAGCGACGAAAAACCGGCGGGAAATGCAACATCGTCGGTATCGACATCCACCGATGATCCCGCGATCAGATCGGACACGTCTTTCGCGGCCACGTAGACGGCGGTCGGCTGAAACGGATTCTCATCGACCTCTTTCGCTCCCGTTCCAGCGGTGAGAAAGACCAGCACGCGTCCAGAGACAGGCGTCTTGAACCTGGGACCGACGGTCACGCGAAAGAAGAGGTGCTGCGGTTGCTGCGCAAAGGCGCCAAACGAACACAGAACAAGCGTCAGGGCAAGAAGGAGTATTCGGGGAATGCGCATGGTTACCGAATTGTAGGTGGCAGGGCGCGATGTCAGCAATGACCATCAGGGTGGGTTCAATCGCAGCGAATTGCCTCCATTGGATTGATCCGCGCAGCCCGCAGTGCAGGCAACAACGATGCTGCGCTTGCAATCATTGCGAGGACTGCGATCGAGCCCGCGAAGACCCAGGGGTCACGGGTCGACGTACTGTAAAGAAAGCTGGCGAGCGCGCGAGACGCCAGAAGCGCTGCAACCAAACCCGCCGCCGTGCCAACCATGGCTACGCCGGTGTTTTGCGCAAAGACCATGCGAACCACTTGAATGCGCCCGGCGCCGAGGGCCATGCGAATGCCAATTTCGCTGGTGCGTCGAGCCGTTGCGTAGGCCAGCGTTCCATACAGGCCAATGGCGGTGACGACGAGGGCACAAACACCAAAAAACAGGGCGAGCATTGCCATTGTGCGCTCAGCGCTGAGTGAATCCTGGACTACCTGGTCCATTGAAGTCATCACGGGAGCTGGAATCGCGGGATCTGCCTGTCTCACGAGAGCGCGCGCAGCGTCCGCGAGTGGAGTCGCAGATCCATCCACCCTGACAACAGCCAAATAAGACCGTGAGTCACGGCCATCATCCTGCATCATGGCCTGGTAGGCGGCTGCAGGAGCCTCCGAACGCAGGTCTTCGTACTTTGCGTCTCCCACGACACCCACGACTTCGAACTGCTTTACCGTATCTTCCTTCTTGCTCACCATCTGCCCGATCGGATTCTGATCGTGAAAGAGCAGCCGCGCCGCTGTCCGATTGAGAATGATTTTGGGACTCGAAGTGGCTGTGTCGTTCCAGTTGAAATCTCGTCCTTCAAAAAGAGGCATGCGCATGGTCTGAAAATAATCGGGCGCAACGCTGTTCTCGTATATGTCATAGGACTTGCCACCGGCAGCTGAGAAGTCCTCGTCCCACACCCAGTGGGTAAAAGGGGCCATGCGAGCGAAGCTGATGCTTTTGACTCCCGGCTGATGAGCGAGTTCCAGTCCTAATTGTCGATAGAACTGCATCAGAGCATTCCCGGTCAGAGGTTGCTGGTCCATGCTCAATTCGATGTTCTCAATTCCATGCGGATCAAACCCTGCGCCGGATCGATAGAGCCGTACGAGGCTGGAGCTAAGAAGACCCGCACCGACCACAAGCATGAGCGCAAGCGCGATCTCGGACGCCATGATCGCGCGCGGCAACAGACCTCGACGCTCGTAGACCTGAGTCGAATGCTGCGTATTTTTCATTTGCTCATTCAAAGTCCTCGAAGTGGCCTGGAATGCCGGGACCAGTCCGACGAGGAGTGCCGCCAGAATCGCGGCGAGGGCGGCGAAGGCAAAGACGCGAACGTCGAGCGACGTATCAACATGCATTTCGGTCTGTCCTCCCAATAATGTGGAGGAAATCGCTTGACCGACGATCGGTGCGAGAGCAAGGCCTGCAGCCGTTCCGAGAACTGCGATGAGCAAACTCTCAACCAGCAATTGCTGCACCAGGCGACGGCGCGTGGCTCCCATGGAGAGACGTGTGGCCAGTTCCTTTTGGCGTGCGGCTCCCCGCGCCATCAACAGGCTTGCCAGGTTCAGGCATGCGAGCAGCAGAACGCCGCCGCACATGGCAAATACTGCCATAAGGGGCTTCCGAAAAAAGGTCCGGACATAGGTGAAGCCTGTCGAACCCGATTCGGCCATGAAGGTGAAACCGTGCTTTTCATGTGCTGCGATCCACTTCGCATCCGGGATGGCCTCATGGAGAATTGCTGTGCTGCTGGTGGCAACTTGTGCGTTGGCTTGTGCGAGCGTGACTTGCGGCTGCAAGCGCCCCATCACCGTAAGCCACCACGCATGAAAGCCTGCTTTTGTCATGCTGCGGATGCCGTTCATTGCAGGTTCAGCGGCAAGGGGAACAAAGAGCTCGGGCTGCTGCAACGGGTCTGCCCCTATAAACGCCTTAGGCATGACGCCGACAACTGTAAAGTCGATGTTATTGATCTCGAGCTTCTGACCGATCACATCGGGCTGGCGATTGAACCAGTTTTGCCAGAAGCTCTCGCTGATGACCACCGCGAACCCGCGAGGATTGCCGCCCTGGGTATCATCGATCTCTGTCAGCGTTCTTCCCAGCAATGGAGGAGTTTCGAGCGCCGGGAAGAATTCTCCGCTCACCAGTTGTCCGTTTATATTCTCAGTTCCGGCTTGTCCTCTCACTTGCATCTTTGCATGGTTGAACGCGAATATCTTCGAGAAGACCTGCTGCCTGCGCTGTAACCCGCGGAAGAGCGGCTCAGAGAAGCTGTAATTGATGCGCGGTCCATTGTCGCGTATTCCAAGCACACATAGGCGGCCGCTTTCGTGAACCGGCAGAGGCCGCAGCAACAAGCCATTGATCATCGAGAAGACCGTCGTGTTTGCCCCGACGCCCAGAGCCAGCGTGAGGATGGCAACCACCGTAAACCCCGGCGATTTGCGCAGCACACGCCCCGCAAAGCTGAAATCGCGTACAAAGTTCTCAAGCGATCGAAATTGCCACAATTCGCGCAGGCGCTCGTGCCATCTGCTGCTGTTACCGAATTGCCGATGCGTTGCGGCATCAAGTTCGTGCCGCGGCGTTCCCTGACGCTGTAGCTTTTCTTTGAGCATCGCCTCGTGAAATGCAAGTTCATCGGCCATGTCGCGGTCCAGCCGTCGCCTGAAGAACAGGCCTTTAAGGCGGAGAACGAACTCGTCAAGACGTCCAGCCATCGATCACCTCGGGGGGCCGTTAAGTTGCCTGCATCACAAATGCCACTGCGGAGGAAAGGCGTGCCCAGCGCTGCGACTCGCCGTGTAACCGCGCTCGTCCGTCTGCCGTCAGTTCGTAGTACTTTGCCCGGCGATTGTTTTCCGAGATGCCCCACTTGGCCTTCAGAAGACCGCGAAGTTCCATGCGATGCAATGCCGGATACAGGGCGCCCTCCTCCACTTTCAAAACCTGGCGGGAGGTTTGCTGAATCCATTCGGCAACCGCGTATCCGTGCTGCGGTCCGCGGTTGAGCGCCTTGAGAATGAGCATTTCCAAAGTGCCCTGAATCAGATCGCCTGAATCGGAAGTCTCTTCCATAATCATCTTAGGGGAATTAGTAGCACTGAATCGCAGCGACAGTCAAGCGCGTCTTGTCCACATGCATTTCTTGAAACTTGGTCGCGGCGAAATTCAGTGATTGGAAAACAGCAGAAAGTGGCGAGGGAAGAAGCCGCCGAGAGACTATTGCTGCAGCCAGGTCATATCGACGCGCACGGGGATTTCGTTTTTGATCGGGACGGTGAGAAACGATGGACGGTCGATTTTGAAGTCGGAGCAGAGAGCGGGAATGGTTCCGGCGATGCGGACGGCAGTGCCCACCTTCGTCCGCTGAAACGGCACGTGCGCATAGTGCGCGGACTGTCCCGCGAACTGCACTTCAAGGTCGGCAAAGATAGTTGCGGCGGAAGCCTCGGACTGAGAGAAGTGCGTGCGCACCTGAACGATGGGAAACTGTGCGCCCTTCGTCGCCTCGATCATGTGCAGGTCGCGATTCGTATCGCCCGAGTCAAACGACTTGACCGGTGCGGCTATCAGAAAATCGCACTCTCCCGCGTGGCAAATGCCCTTTCCGCGTGCGGCGTGGCTGGTGCCGTCAACCTCATGCATGGGATGCGACATGTGATAGCTGAGACTGGACTGCTGCAGGATGTAGGTCGTGTCAGACTGGGCGAGGAGAGGGTTGGCAACGCACAATGCAGCGAGCGTGAGGCCAAGCAGAAGGGTCAACTTCATCGCTTTTCCCAGAACTTGAGGTGGATGGGCCATGAGACAGCAACGATCGACGCTCCGTAGGCAATCGCTGTGACATAGGCAACGGTGCCGTGCTGCGCGGCAATACCATGCACTTTCTCGCCGGAATTCTCCTGCTTGTAGGCCATATAGCCCAGGACCGGGGTGAGAATCATGCCGGGGCCGTGCACAAACGCCAGAGCCTCATGCCAGCGAATGCCTCCATGTTTCGGATTGTTGGGAATGCGCGGAGCAAAGATTGCGTACGAAGCGGTCGTGAAGTAGAGCGCGGTGGTCAAACCTCCTAGTGCGGCGTGGAAGTCGAGATTGGCATCGGTGGGTTCGGTGATGATCTGGCCGTTCCTGCCTTTCGCCTTGGCGAGCGGGCCGGTAAATACCGCAGCGGCCATGGGAATGGTGGTGATGAGGCCAAGGCGCTGGTGAATCTTCAGCATCTCAGTCCGCCTGGCAAGCGTGGCCTGAAGCTGTGCGTTGGCTTGCGTCTGTTGCGGCGTGAAGCCGAGATCTGACAGCGACGGCGCATTGGGATTCGAGGGAGTGCTCTGCGGCTGTTGCGGCGCGTTGGGAATGCCCGCTTCGCTTTTGGGCACGGGGCTCACTGTTAGATCGGTGGTCTGCGCAGCGGCCAGCGTTACGGTGATTGGCGGCGCCTGCAGTTCCCCCGCAACCGCGGACACGATGTAATCGCCCCCGGCGAGGTCACGGATGGAATATGTGCCGTCGGAGCCGGTTTGTGTGCTGAAGGATTGGCCTGTTGCCACGCTCTTCGCCGAGACCGTCGCACTGGGAACCACGTGGCCGGCAGAGTCACTTACTTTGCCCTGGAGAGTATATGTCTGCGCAAATGCCGAGGCGGTTACAGCACAGCAAAACACGAACGCTCGCATTGCCAACGCGAACATTCCCTTTTTGATCGACATGTATGTTTCTCCTGATCGGCGGGCGGGAGGAGATTTTTTCGAACATTCAGACGAAGTTGAGTATGCCGCAGTGAGCAGACAATTGGAAGGCTGGAACCGGATGCGCGAGATGAAGATTTTGTCATCTTCGCAGGATGTTAACAACTCGCCGCGCACGAACGATGGAGTGCCGGCGCAACCGATTGCGGCACTCCAGGGATGCTTAGAGCCGTCTACTTCTACGCGTGTTGAACTGCATACACTGCGTAAAATCAGCCGCGCCGCACGCGCACGGTCTCTGGCGGGTATTCGGCGCGATCGACAGTGGTAACCGGCTTCCGTTCGACGACGGTGGTGTCATGGCGCTGGCTCGCGAGTTCGTCGAAGAGTGCGCGATAGTGAATCATGGCGCGGCGGAGGTCTTCAGTGCTCGCCTGCCCCTTGGCCTGACGAAGGGCGATTTCATGAGCGGAGCGATAGTTCTGCGTAACTACGGGATGATCGACCGAGATGTCGGCGGCACGCTGCTCAAAGTCGCTCATCGGGTAGCCGCAGGTTGCCATCAGGTCGCCGATCAGCTGGTCAGCTTCGGCGACTGCGCCGGCCGGAGCATCCACAAAGTGCGCCTGCACGCGATCCCACTGCTCGGCAAAGCGCGCTTGATCTTCCGCGGTCAGCGGACGAATGTGGAACTTCTTTACGCGCTCGGTGCGCTCTTCGAGGCGGGATTCGGCAATACGCTTGTTGCCACCCTCGGCAACGGCACGATCATATTCGGGACCGAAGTGCTGACGAAGGTTTTCTGTGCGGCGCCTGCGTAGGATTACAAACGCGATGGCGCCGATCATCACCACGATGACGGCAACAATAACGGCGATCTGGATAGGGGTAAGATTCTGTAAATCCATGACCCGGGGTCCTCCTGCTTTTATGTTCTAGATACGGTTAACGCGACCACGCCTTTGTTGTGACTACCTTGCCCGCAAGCGCCGATGCGCAGAACGGGATCGACTTTGTGTACGTGAAGTTGGAGAGGTTCGGCGTGGCGCGGGTTGCCTCTTGCTGCCTCTCCCAGTACGAGCATTTTCGATATGGAGTCGGTTGCATGGAGCCGCAGTATTTGTTCCGCCGACGAAGCCATTTGTTCAGGTGACTTTTGAGCGGCTCCGGGCACGATAGCAGGTTGAGAACGGCCAGCCGGCGGGTAGACTAAGCCGAGTCACACCAGGAGGACATAATGAAGTTTTCCCGGCTTTTTGTTGTGCCGGTTCTTGCACTCGTTTGCCTGGCAGGCGCCAATACGCGTGCGGCTGCCCAAATCAACATCAGCATTGGAGTGGCACCGGTGTGCCCCTACGGCTACTTCAATTACGCGCCCTATCAATGCGCGCCATTCGGCTACTACGGTCCAGAGTGGTTCAGCGGAGGCGTATTTTATGGCGCCGGGCCATGGTTCCGCGGCCCTGTGGGCTTTCATGGCTACATCAACCATGACTACGATCCGCATTTCGGATACCGCGGTCCGTTCCCCGGGCGCGGCGAGCATGCCGACTGGGGCAGACATCGTGGCTGGGAACATCAATGGCACGGGAATGAGTATCACAACGAAGTCCGGCACGATAACGGGAACCACTATGGGCAGTACAAGGATCATGGCAACCCGCACAACGACGGTCACGGCAATGGTCACAACGACAGCCATGCAAGTAGTCACAACGACAGTCATGGCCACGACCACGACGATAAAGACCACGGCCATGGACACGATAAATAGACTGGCCTGAAGTAATCAGGAAATGCAAAAGCCCCATGAGTGAGATGCTCATGGGGCTTTCGTAATTAGTGCCTTGGGCGGATCGGCGTCAGCGGCTGGTCGCGATCATCTGCGCGGCATGCTGCAGGCTGGTCTCCGTCACCTTGGCGCCGGAGAGCATGCGCGCTACCTCGTGGGTGCGGGCGCGGTCGTCGAGCAGGCGAATATGCATCTTGGTGCGGCCGTGGTCTTCCTTCTTCTCCACCACAAAATGCTGATCGGCGAAGGCGGCGATCTGGGGCAGATGGGTCACACAAAGCACCTGCTGCGCGCGGCCAAGAGCCTTCAACTTCTGACCAACAGCGTCGGCCGCGCGTCCGCCAATGCCGATGTCAATTTCATCGAAGACCAGCGTGCGCGGCGTGGGCAGCTTCTTTCGCGTTTTCGACGAGGCTTCTTCAACGGCAACTTTCAGCGCCAGCATCACGCGCGACATTTCGCCGCCTGATGCGATCTCGTGCAGCGGCTTCATCGGCTCGCCGGGATTGGTGGCGATGCGGTATTCCACTTCGTCCCAGCCGTGCGCGCTCCACGCGGATTCCTGGTCGTTGCCTGCTACGGAAATCTCAAATCGCACTTTCATCGCGAGCGAATTGATTTGCGTTTCAGCAAGCTTGGCAAGCTTGGCGCCGGCCGCCTTACGCTGCTCCGAGAGCGTTGCAGCGGCCTGCCGATATGCGCTTGCGGACTTCGCCAGCGCCGCGCGCAGCACCTTCAGCGTCTCGTCGCGATCTTCCACTTCCGCCAGCTTCCGCGTTACTTCCTCGCCAAGCGCGATGACGTCGGCGACGGTCTTGCCGTATTTCCGCTTAAGGCGATCGAGCAATGCGAGGCGATCTTCAATCTCCGCCAGCCGCTCCGGCGATGCGTTGATCCGGTCGGCATAATCGCGCAACGTGGCACTGACATCGCCGATCGTGGCGCGCGCCGACTCAATCTGCTGCGCGGCTTCATTGAACTTGGCGTCGTATCGGGCCAATTCGTCGAGATTGCGTCCGGCAGCCCGCAGTGCGGCCTCCGCGGATGCCCCGCCTTCGTAGAGTTGATCGAAGGCGCTCATTGCAGCGGCGTAGAGCTTCTCGGCGTTCGCGAGCACGCGTTTCTCGGTTTCGAGCGCCTCGTCATCTCCGGCCACAAGGTTGGCTGCGCCGATCTCTTTGGCCTGGTAGCTCCATAGGTCGACCATGCGCAGGCGGTCCTGCTCATTGGTCAGCAGTTCGTCGAGCTTGGCCTGTGCCCCGCGCCACGCTTCGTACGCCACGGCCACGTCATCAGTTGAGATGGCAGCAAAGCGATCGAGCAGAATCCGCTGCTGTGTCTGGTCGAAGCTCGAAAGCGTCTCAGATTGCGCGTGCACCAGCGCAAGCTCGGGTGCAAGCTGCCGCAGCACCGCCACGGTCGCCGGCTGGTTGTTCACGAAGACGCGCCCCTTGCCGCTGGACAGAATCTCGCGGCGCAGGATGATCTCGTTCCCTTCCGCGTCGATCCCGTTCTCCTCGAGTACCGCTTCGGCGGCCGGGGTGGACTCAAACACGCATGCCACGACGGCTTTGTCGGCGCCATGGCGCACAATTTCTGTTGACGACTTGCCTCCCATCAGCAACGCCAGCGCATCTACAAGAATGGATTTGCCCGCGCCCGTTTCGCCCGTCAGCAGGTTCAGCCCGGGGCCGAAGACGGCAATGGCGTGATCGATAACGGCGTAATTTTCGGCGCGTAGCTCTACCAGCATGGAAGGTGAATCCGAGCGCAGCATAGCACGAACGACAGGGGTTAGGGCTAACACGCCTGAAATGCACGGCTTCGAGTGCACCAGATCGATAACTTGGAGCGCCGCAACGCGTCTGATACCGTGGATATTGAGGTGAATACCGATTTTTACAGTTACTTTGCTCCTCGCATTCCAGGTTGACGGTGGCGCCCCGCCGGCCGCTGGCCCTGTTACGCAGGGCACCGGCGCGTTGATGGAGATGATGACCGACCTTGGACCGATTGCACTCAGTGTCCTGGTCATTTTGCTGATCGCCAGCCTCTACTCATGGACCATCATTCTGAGCAAGATGTCTATCTTCGGCCGCGCCACACGCGAAAGCCGTAACTTCATCAATGCCTTTCGGCGGGCAACTCGCCTCAATGAAGTTGCTTCGATCGCCGACAACTACAAAAACAGCCCCCTGGCGCAGGTCTACCTCGACGTTTACGAAACCTACAAGCGCCAGACAGGTGGCTCGGGACCGCCACGCAGCGTCACGCCGCTGGAGCGCTCCGCGCAGACCGCATCCAGTGAAGCAATCACCGCGCTGGAGCGCCGTCTTACATGGCTGGCCACCATCGCGGCTACTAGCCCGTTCGTCGGCCTCTTCGGCACCGTCATGGGCGTGCTTGACGCATTTCGCGGCCTGGGCGCTGCCGGATCGGCAACCCTGCGGGCCGTAGCGCCGGGCATCGCTGAAGCGCTCATCACCACTGCAGCCGGCCTGTTCGTAGCGGTCCCGGCCGTTGTCGCTTACAACCAGTTCGCCGCACGGATCCGCGTCTTTGCATCGGCCACCGACGACTTCTGCCGCGAGCTTCTTAATTCGCTGGAAGAGATTCCCGCCCGCGGTTCGACAGCTCCACGCGACGAGCCTCAAGAGGTGGCACGTGGCTTTCACGACTAGCAACGGCCGGACTCAATCTACGCTCGCGGATATCAACATCACGCCGTTGGTCGACGTGGTGCTGGTGCTGCTGGTCATCTTCATGATCACGGCGCCTGTTTTGCAGTCAGGCATTGATATCAACATCCCCAAGACCCGCACCGTCAAGGAAATTACTGAGCAGCGCCTGGTGGTCACCATCGACCGCGATCAGAACATCTTTCTTGGCGACAAGCCGGTCAACATACACGATCTCGGCGAGAAACTGCGGGGCTCGAGCAGCCCCACCAGCAAGAAAGTGATCTATCTTCGCGCCGATGTGCGTGTGCCATTTGGCGCGTTTGCCAACGTGATGGACGCGGTGAAGCAGGCGGGAATCACAGACATCTCGGTGGTAACGCGGCCGCTTGATACAGCCGCGAAATAACCGCGACAGCGAGAAGGCCAAACCAGAACGATGAGCAGTTTCTTCCAAGGCGGTGAGCATCTGCAGCAGGAGCTGGCGCCGGAGCCGTTCGGCCGGCCGGCGACGGGATCCGTACTGCTGCACTGCGCCATCGTCATCGCCATTGTTCTCTACGGCATTGTCGGTGGATTCTTTCACCACAACCTGTGGGGCGGCGCCGGCCCGGGCGGAGCCATTCAGGTAAACATCACGAGCGCAATCCCGCTGCCCTCGGATCATCCACCCAACCAGAACGTATTGTCGACAGAAACGCCCAGCGAGGCTCCTGCGCCCCCACAGCCAAAGGCCAAGCAGGAAGAAGATCAGACCGCGATTCCTATCCTCGGCAAGCCGAAGAAGCCGGAGCAGCAGCAGACACAGCGAGTCCCGCTTAAGACGCAGCCGGTTCCCGACAACAAGGCACAATATGGCGAGCAAGCCGGATCCGTCATGCCGCGGGCGGCGCAATCCGGCGTCGCCAACGGGCCAACTACGCTTACCGACGCAAACTTCGGCAGCCTCTTCGGCTATTACGTCGACAACATCAACCGCAAAATGGACGCAAATGGCTACCGTTCCCTGGCCGATCCGCGCACGACCAAGGGAGCCAAAGCGAGCATCGAGTTTCGCATCCATCGCGACGGATCGCAGAGTGATGTGCGCCTCGACCGCACCAGCGGCAGCCCGACGTGGGACTCGGTATGTGTCCGCGCCGCACAACGCGTTGATACCTTTGGCCCTTTGCCCGCGGGTTATCGCGACAGTTACCTGCAGGTCTACTTCGATTGCACTTACTAGTGGTGCCGAAAGCTGTCCAAGTAAAATAGGGGACGAGACATACCGGCCGCGTTCGATATGCGGCGCACACGCGAAACAGAATCGCTCGAGACACGCAGAGTTCCCCAACGCTCGAAAATTCACCCAGGAAGGGTTTAGCGTTCTCATGAAATCCACGTTGCGTTTTGGTTTTCCGGTCTTACTTCTTCTGGCATCGATCGCTTCTCTTCCCTCTTCCGCGCAGGACTGGGTTCATACCGGGTCAGGCCTGGGCAACGCGCCCATTCGCCTCGCGGCGGCGGACTTCAAGCTTGTCGGCGCCGATCCTCAGACATCTGCGCTGAAAGGCACCTTCGACTCAACCCTCTTCAACGACCTGCAGAATGCCGGCATTTTTACGATGGTCTCGAAGAGCTACGCCCCGCAGGCGACGCCGGGCTCGCAGCAGGAAATCAATCTATCTCAATGGTCAGCAGACCCTTCCGCCGCCGCGATGGTCGCCTTTGGCGCGCTCTCCGCGACCAACGGCAGACTGGTGGTGTACGGCTGGCTTGACGACACGCGCAACACCGCCAATCCGCAGGTGCTCGGCAAACAGTACAACGAGGCCGCCAGCGACGAAATGGCGCGCACCGTCGCTCACCGCTTTGCCGACGAGATCATCTATCGCCTGGGTGGCGGCGTCAACGGCATTGCTGAGACCAAGATCTATTTCATCAGTTCCCGCACCGGTTCAAAGGAAGTGTGGGTGATGGACTACGACGGCCAGAACCAGCACGCCATCACGCACCTCGGCACCGTATCGATGTCGCCGCGCATCTCGCCCGATAATGCGCGGATCGCCTTCGAGAGCCTTGGACGCGATGGCTGGTCGATTCGCATGTACTCGCTTGATCTGGGACGCTTGGTCAGTTTCCCCGTTGGCACAGTCGGAGGAAGCAACACCACTCCGTCATGGACTTCAGACGGCGCGAAGATTGCATTCTCTTCCTCGCGCTCGGGTGATCCAGAGGTTTGGATCACCGATGCAGCAGGTGGACAGGCGCACAAGATCACGTCCTTTCGTGGTCCGGATGTATCTCCTTGCTGGAATCCGCGGACCAACTCTCAGATTGCGTGGGTGAGCGGCCGCACTGGATTACCGCAGATCTACACCATGGATCAGGATGGCGCCAACGTTGAGCGGTTGACCGACGGCGGGTACGCGGTTTCACCCTCGTGGGCACCGAGCGGCCAGTGGCTCACCTTCGCATGGAACCGCAAGTACGGCCCCGGCGCGCCCGGAGGGCAGGATATCTATGTGATGGATATTTCAAGCCGGCCGCTGAAGTGGCTCCAACTGACGCACGACTCAGGCAGCAACGACTACCCCTCGTGGTCGCCGGACAACCGGCACATCGTCTTCGAGCGCACCATCGGCGGAAGGACCCAGGTATGGTCGATGCTGGTGGACGGCACACAACAGCACCAACTCACCACTTCCGGTCAGAATTTCATGCCGGACTGGAGCTGGAAATAAGCCTCGCGGCACACTGATCCCTGAACACTGCCTTCGGTCAGGGAATCCTCACCCACGTCGCAGTCCGGCCGATCAGCGAGATGCCGACAAACCCGCGCATGCCCAGCTTGTCGTTTCCAATGGCCCACATCTTTCCCTTGTATTCCTTGCCGTTCTCGGGATCCACAACAGTTCCGCCGACCCAGTCATCGCCTTCCGCGTGGAAGTTTCGTATCACGATCATGCCCATGATGCGCTGCCCTTTCAGGGCCCCCGGACACCTGTCGCATACGGAGTCTGGCGCGCGTCCAGGACGAGCCCCCGTGACCTTGCCGAAAAGAACGCCATTTTCGATGTAGGTTTGAACCTGACCGCCTTTGGAGCCATCATTGTTGATCACCTGCCAGTGGCCCACGGCATTTTGAAGCTTGGGCGAAAGGTTTTGAGCGTGGCCAAGGATTGAAAAAGCGAACAGGCACAGAGCAAGAGCGAGAGACAACCTGCGTTTGTATTTCCAAAGATGCAAAGCTCTACCCTCGCCGTGGATTATAGAGGCCCGCTGCATCCTGTGTTTCAACAATGAATTCTCGCGGCGTCGATGTGCGCATCCGGGGACAGCGTGTATCCTCGAATGCGGAAAGAGTTTCATCCCCCTCTCGATCTGAAGACTGCGGACCGTCTGATTCCATCCCCAATCCGCTAACAGTTCCGAAATAGGAGACACACAATGACCTCGAAGACGCTTGCCGTTTATACACTCGTCGCCGCGCTTTCATGCGTCGGCGTGGCCCATGCGCAGGACAGCGGTCCTTACAAGGTGCAGAAGGTCCAGCTGGTCGATGGAGACGGCGGTTTCGATTATGTGACAGCCGACTCGGATGGGCGCAATCTCTATGTCGCGCGCTCCGGACCCGCCGGCCACATCGGCGTCTTCAATCTCGATACGCTGGCGCAAGTCGGCGATATACCCGGCACCAGCGCCCACGGCGGCGCAGTCGACACTAAGACGGGACACGGATTCGCGACTTCCATTCCGGTGACGATGTTCGACGCCAAGACCTTTGCGATTATCAAGAAAATCGACGTGCAGGGCCGTCCCGACGGCTATTTGAACGACCCCTTCAATCACCACTACTACATCCTCAGCCACGCAGCGCCGAACATCACGGTCCTTGACGACAAGGACGGGGCGATTCTGGGGACGATCGACATTGGCGGAGCGCCCGAACAGGCGGCGACTGACGGACACGGCAAAATCTACGTCGACATCGAAGACAAAGCGGCAATCGCCGTTATCGACGCGAACACCATGAAGATGGTGGGCAAGTACGATGTTTCGAGCAAGGGTGGCGGCTGCGCCGGTCTCGCGCTTGATGCGAAGAACAACATCCTCTTCGCCGCGTGCCGCGACAACAAGAACATGGTGATCCTTTCTGCAACCGACGGACACATCATCACCGATCTGCCCATTGGAAACGGATGCGACGGCGCAACCTTCAACCCAGCGACGATGGAGACCTTCAGTTCACAGGGCGACGGAACGTTGACCGTCATCAAAGAGGAATCGCCCACAAGCTTCAGCGTAGAGCAGACCGTGCCTACGCCGGCGCGTGCCAAAACGTTGACGCTGGATACGAAGACTGGCCACATCCTTCTCATCACTGCCGAGTTTGGCCCCACACCCGCCGCCCCTGCACCGCCGCAAGGCCCGGCGCCGACCGCAACTCCGGGCGCGCCCGCAGCTGGTGGACCTCCCGCATTCGCACGCGGACCGCGCGCGCCCATGATCCCGCACTCGTTCCAGATCATTCAGGTTGGCAAGGATTAACTGCGAATCATTGTCGCAGCGATGGGCCTGACAGGAATCAACCATTCTCTCGCATCCCCATTCACGCACGTGACGTGCCGACTCGTGCGGAGTAAAATCGCTTGTTTTGATCCTTCGAGGTGAATCATGAAGTCTGTTCGCGGCGCCTTCGTCATTGCTTTTTTTGTTCTGTTCTACGCGGGCCATGCTGTTTCGCAGTCGAGCCTCTCGGCGAAGTGGGAGGAACTCACCGCCCCTGATTTCGTACAGGCCATCCACCAGTCGCAAGGTGTCTGCGTGCTGCCCTTCGGCATCGTTGAAAAGCACGGACCGCATCTGCCCCTCGGCACCGACCTGCTCGACGTGCGTTTCGCAGTGATGAACGCGGTGAAGCAGGAGTACGCCGTCGTTTTTCCGGAATACTATTTCGGCCAAATCTTCGAAGCACGCCAACAACCCGGCACCCTTGCCTACAGCCTCCCAACGCAACTCACGCTGCTGCAGGAAACCGTGAGCGAGATGGCCCGCAATGGATGCAAGAAGGTCGTGATCGTCAATGGCCACGGGGGAAATCAATCGCTGCTGCCGCTCTTCGGCCAGGCACAGCTCGCAAGCCAGCGAGACTACGTGGTCTACGTCTTCGGCCTGCCCAACGAAAATGTTGCCGGCCGTCCCGCGCTCAAAACTCCGTACGACATGCATGCCGGCGAAGTGGAAACATCCAACATGCTCATCGCCCGCCCCGATCTCGTGCACCAGGATCGTGCCGGCCAGCAATCGGGCGCCGATCAACATCGCGTGAAATTGCCCGGCTCCGTCTACACCGGCATCTGGTGGTACGCGCGTTTCCCTAATCACTATGCGGGCGACGCGTCGGCGGCCAACAAGGAACTCGGCGAGTTCGATCAGAAGGAGTGGTCGCGTCAGATCGCGGAGGCGCTCAAGGCCATCAAGGCCGATGACGAAAGCCTGAAACTGCAAAACCAGTTCTTCGAAGACGCCAAACACCCACTCGATACAAAGCAATAACCCGTAATTGCGGGATAGGCGGTGAGGCAATGTGCGCTAGCGAGGAGAGTTGTGTGTTCGCCGCGCTGAAGGAAGCAGAGAAGAGCCTGCAGTAACCCAAAGCGCGCGCCACCGACCACGGTCGTGATCATGCCAGGGCATGCAGGAGTTGCGTCATCTCGCCCTCTTGCTGCTCGATTGAATCCAGCAGTTTGAACTGGGTGCGGCATCGGTCGAGATTTTGTTCCGACCGGCTGACCTTGTAATAGGTGTCGCCCGCTAAATAGTCCGCCAGGAATCGAATCCCCTGCTCGAAGATGATGACTATCGCGCCAATGATCAGCGATTTGCGCTCTTGCGCTGTCAGAAAGCTGCCCGCCCCATCGAGGTAGCCTCGCAACACCGCGTCAAACAATTCGAAATCCATAGTAACCCGCGAGAGATCGTGTTCATCTTCGGCAGCGGGACATGTCATGGTCCGCACCATGTCGCCAAAATCGTATGCCGCCAGTCCCGGCATCACGGTGTCGAGATCGATGACGCAGATACCTTCGCCGGTCACATCATCCAGCAGAACGTTATTCAGCTTGGTGTCGTTGTGCGTTACCCGTTCGGGTAGTCCAGCATTGAGCAGCGCACCAGCCAGCGTTTTCCGCGCAATCGCAAACGAAATCTCATCTCGCGCCGTCTCGCAACGCCCGGCCGCATCTTCGCCAACCACTCGCTCAAATGCTGCGAAACGTTGCACCGAGTCGTGGAAACCGGGGATGCTCTCGTGCAGTCGTGGTCCCGGCAGGTCCGCAAGACGCCTCTGGAATTCTCCGAACGCACGCGCTGCTTCAAGCGCCTGCCGTGCCGAACTGACCGCATCGAACGAACTCGCACCGTCGATAAACCGGTAAGCGCGCCAGTAGCCGCCCTCCGTATCCAGGTGCCACGCAACTCCGCTCCGCGTCGGAATCAGTCGCAGTACCCGCCGATCCGCATCCGCCCTTCCTGCCATCTGCGGCCGCAGATGATCGGTAACGCGCTCAATGTTCTCCATCACCGCGACTGGATCTTTGAAGATCGTCGTGTTGATACGCTGCAGGATGATGCGCTCTTCCCGATCGCCGTCAAAAGTCACACAATAGGTATCGTGAATGTGCCCGCTGCCAAATGGATTCGCGCTTCGAAATCGTCCCTGGACTTCGAAACAACGCGTGACCGCAAGAAGGCTGAGCAAGTCAATCATTGCCAGAGCCTGTGTGGATAAGTTCCTTGCGCGATCAGGTGACCGATGCTTTGCACAACGCGCGGATGATCCTCGCGATAGGTTACGCCAAACCAAGCGTCGCATGAGCGCAGTACCTTGACCCGCACCTGTCTGGCCTGGATCAGCGTATTCACGGAACTCGGAAGATAGCACTCGGCTTTCAAATCGTCTCCATAGCGCTTCAAGAAGCGCTGGAAGTGATCGTACAGTTGCGGAAACACTGCGGGCGTGAAACCCCACATGTTCATGCTGACCGTTTCACTGCCGGTCAACACTGTCTCCTGCCCCTCGGCGTCTATATTTGTAATGCGTGGCCCCTCGCGTTCAATCGACTTCAGTTCTGTAATGTCCTTGAGATAGCCGTCTTCAGTAACGTGGCATACGCCGCGCGCTACCTTGCCAAACTCCGAGAGCGTGTTGCGCAGAACAAACCCCACCATCGCGTAGTCTGAGGTCTCCGACTGCAGGTGCTGCGCCAGCAGCCGATAACTGCTTGCGCCGTAGAAATCGTCCGCATTGATCACGCCGAAGGGCTCATGAATCGTGTTGGCCGCCACCAGGAGCGCATGCGTTGTGCCCCACGGCCTGGTGCGCCCCTCTGGCAGCGAAAAACCGGGAATGAGATCGTTGGTCTCTTGAAATACGTACTCTACGGGAACCCGCTTCTCGTAGCGAACTCCGATCTTGTCTTTGAAGACCTTCTCGATCTCCTTGCGAATCACGAATACGACTTTCCCGAACCCAGCGCGCCGGGCGTCGAAGATCGAATAGTCCATGATGGTTTCGCCGTCGGGCCCCACGGGATCCAGTTGCTTCAGGCCCCCGTAACGGCTACCCATTCCGGCGGCAAGCACAAGCAGCGTAGGCGTAGTCAATGGCATCATCCTTTCTCAGTGGCGTGCAGTCTGAGCGGGCAGGATGTCGAGCGTGAGTACCTGAAACGCAGCGAGGTGGAACTCGTGTGCCTCTTGTGCGCGAAGGACAATCGCCGGATGATCTTGACCTGCGCCTTGGGCATCGTCTTTCCAAGGGCTCCGTGCACTGTACACTTTGGGAGCGTCAGGCGGCAGTTCGAACACATCCTGCAGCCGTAGCCGGATTGTCTGCTCGTGATCGCCAGGATTGCGCAGCACCAGGATGCCCTTCTTTGGCGTCCACGACGCCCATCCGTACACCTCGAGCCACGCCGGATCGCCGCCCACCCAGTGCGTGTCCTTCAGCACATCGGCGTTGTCCCGTGACCACTTCGCTGCCTCGGCCAGATCGTCCCAGTTCTGCGCGGTCAGCAGCGACGGCGTGATATACATCTCCTGCAACTGCGTTCCCGTGCCGAAGTACGACCGCACCTCATTGCGGAAATCATTACCCGGGTCTTTGTTCAGATCCTTGTGCTCGCGCGCGTAAATCAACCCGTGCAGCATGAGCGAATTCAGCGGATACAAAGGCCCCATCTGCACCACGCGCTCGTATGTGTCCGCATCGCGATACGTAATCCATCGCTCGCGATAGGTACCCCGGCCCGCTGTCGAGTCATCGTCGCCTCCGCGCCATATCGAGTCCGCATGCATCACCCAGAACGGCGAGGGCCACGTTCCCGTGGTCAGATTCACGAACAGATCCGGCTTGGCTGCACGCAACTCGCCGATCAAGTGAATCATCGCCGAAAAATCGCTATCGAACCTGCTTCCCGGAAACACGGAATCCACATTGCCCGTTCCGTCAAACTTGAACTGGTTCACTCCATACTTCTCGACCATCTCGAGAGCCACATCGCGAAACGCCGCATAATACTTCGGCCCCGACAACGCATAACCGCCGCCCACAATCTCATATCCCGCATTCTTGCCAAACGCGATCCGTTCCTGTTTCGGCTTGGAGTAGCCGCCCCAGGGCGACATCCATACTCCAGGGTTGGCGCCGCACTTCTCCGCCGCCTGCTTCAGCGGCGCGAATCCATCGGGAAAACCGCTGTTGAATTTCCAGAGCGAGTCATGCTTGTCCCACCCATCGTCGAAGAGAAACGAATCCAGCTTCACTCCGCGCTTTTCTGTCAACTCGCGGCCGAACGCGTTGATCCTGTTCACGGCATCGGTTTCGGTGTACGGCGTAAAGTAGCCGAGATCGTACCACGAGTTGTAGTGCAGGAACGTCCGATAGGGATGTGCCCGCTCGCGCTCAAGGTACGCCAGAAAATCGCGCCGCATCTGCCCCTCGCGCGCGATGCCAATCACAGACGAATACGTCACGGCCTGCCCGGCGCGCAAGGGCAGTTCGCGTTCGATCCAGGCCGTCGCCCGATCTCCCCTCACCTTGCTCTGCGACAGCGGATGCTCAAGTCCGACGAACAGGTTCCCCGCCACGATCGGCGAACCATTTACGGAGCCCACTACACGCGCGCCCGCAAGGGAGAGGTCGATCAACTGCACTCGACTGATCCGCACATCTTTTTCGCCTGCTGCCGCTATGCTCACTATCTGGCGGATATAGTGCGAGCCATCGAGCAGCACGATCGACCAGTCCACATGCACCGAACCATCGCTGCTCACCATTGCAAGGTCGACCGATTCGCCCGGAACCGTCGCCGCCATGCGCGGAGCAGAGGGTGTTGGCGTCATGTGCGTTGTCTTTGCATCGCCAACAAGTTTCAGGTTCGAAGCATCGAGAATCGTTCCCATTTCATCGCCCAGCAGAATCCGGAACGGTTCATCCACACGAATATCTGTGCCGTGCATCTGGTCGTGGACGACCAATCCGCTCAATTTGCCGTTCGCAACCGACCAGCGCGCGCCTATCACCGCGTTTGCCAGGGAAAAGCTGTCACCTTGCCGATGCAGCACGACTTGATCTTCGATTTTCCGTCCGCTCTGCCCGGCCATCGTCGATACGGCGACTGGTGCAAGCAACACTCCGCAAAATATCGCGTCAGTCAATCGGTGATGACGGAGGTACATGAAGATCTCCTGAACTTGATTTCAAGACTCCCCAATCCGCCTTGCTATGCCAAACGACGGAACGCGAAATCGGCGGTCGAATCGATTCGCCTGATGCTGATATTAAATCACTTAAGACCACCTGCGCGCCTTTGGTGTCTTCGCGTCGCCGAATCCCACCAAGTCATCTTCAAGGTCAGTTCGATTGAATCTCGAATCCAACGAACGGCCGGCCCGATCGTTCCGAATCGCCCACGCGAACCTTCGCAAATAACAGCCACGTTGTGCACATCGATGTTTTTGCCTCCGCACGGGTCTAAAATGGAGAAGTCATTGGAGCACGCAAATAAACCTGCGGAAGGAGTTACGAATTGAAAGTCTGCACTCGCGTTCTGGTTCCTGCTTTGCTTGTAGCTTTGGTTGCTGTAGCTGGATGTAAGAAGAAGACTCCGCCACCAGCTCCCTATACCGCGCCCCCTGTAGCATCACCCGCTCCTACCGCGCATATTACTGCGGATCCGAGCGCCATCTCGGCCGGCGACCAGGTAACCCTAACTTGGAAGACCACCGACGCTACAAGTGTTTCAATTGAAGGCATCGGCGATGTTCAAACCTCGGGTACCAAGACCGTTACGCCAACTGCCTCCACCAACTATCACCTTGTGGCAAAGGGCGAGGGCGGAACAGCGGATGACACTGCAAGGGTCACGGTTTCTTCTCCGCCTCCCGTGCAGCAACCCGCAACGTCAATGTCCGCCGAAGAAGAGTTCAAAGCCAATATGCAGGACATCTTCTTTGATTACGACGCGTACGACGTTCGCCCCGATGCACAGGGAACGTTGTCAAAGGACGCCGCTTACCTGAACGGCCATCCGAATATTCGGATCGTCATTGGCGGTTACTGCGATGAGCGCGGCTCAAACGAATACAACATCGGCCTCGGGCAAAATCGTGCCAATTCCGCGAAGACCGCGCTTGTGACGGCCGGTGTTGCAGCCAGCCGCATTCGCGTCATCAGCTACGGCAAGGAAAAGCCCTTCTGCACCGAATCGACCGAAGCTTGCTGGCAGCAAAATCGCCGCGCCGGCTTCTCGATAGACCAGTAGTTGCCCAGGGAGCCAGCAAACCGCTCGGGCGGCATCCATTCACCATCGGTGCCGCCCTTGTGTTTTGAATTCTGGCGGTCTGCCCGGAAGGTCTGCACCAATCAGGTCGCCCCTCAGGCAGCGCAGGAAGCACCGCTCCCGTCTAACGAACTTGGGACCTTTCCGATCGACTGGATCGGGGCGCAAAACTTCATTCTGTAGGTGATCGATGCTTAAAGCAGGTACACTCCGTCATCGTTCTGTTGCGGCAGCAGCTCTGGCCGCGGTACTGGTTCTGGCTCCCGTGCGCGCGCATGCTGCCTCGAAGGAGATCATCGCGTTGCAAACGCAGGTGCAGCAGCTGCTGGATATGGTGCAAAGGCTGCAATCCACGCTCGATACCCGTTTCGGCGTCCTGCAACACCTTGTGGAACAGACTGCCGACAGCGCCAACCAGATGACCCAGACAGTCAACACGCTGCAGCAGAAGATAAACCAGCAGAATGACGCGCTGAGCGGCAAAATCGACACAGCTTCAGGACAGGTTCAGTCCCTCAATGATTCCGTCGACGAGTTGAAGACGCGAATCGCCAAGCTGGACAAATCGATCGCGGATCTCCAGGGTCAATTGCAGAATATCCAGAGCGCTCCGCCCGCCGGGACGCAGCCGGCTCAAGGCGCGATGCCCGGGAGCGCGCCCGCTAACGACGGCGGAGCGGCCCCCGGTGGTGGATCTCCAAGTCAGCCCGTTCCCAATGTCGCGGCCGCCGCTGCCACGAATCCTCCGCTGCACGAGACTTTTGAAGCAGGACTTCGCGACTTTAACGCCGCCAAGTACAGCGTAGCCACGGGCGAATTTCAGGACGTGATCCACTACTACCCGATGGATGAGCTCTCCGGAAGTTCTCAGTACTATCTCGGCGAAATCGCCTACCGGCAGGGTGACTATGCCGCCGCGATCAATGACTACAACGCGGTTCTTGAAACCTTCACTGGAAGCCCGAAAGCTCCGGCCGCGCAACTACACAAGGGCTTTGCGCTGATTCAGCAAGGTAAACGAGATTCGGGCGTTCACGAGCTACGCCTGCTGATTGCACGCCATCCCCAGACGCCCGAAGCCTCGCAGGCTAAGGCCAAGCTAACCGCCATGGGAATCCACAGCACCGCCGCAGCACAGCGATAACCCGCAGATTTTTTGTAGACAAGGCCGACCCGCATCCGAGCGAGCCGGCCTTGCTTTTTTCCGAATGCACTGTTGCGCCGGAGCCGGCTGGTCCTTCGCATATACTTTCAGCACGCTTCAACGAGTGAAGCTTCCCAAGGAGGGATGAATGGCAGGAAATTCGAAAACCAAGGGCGAGCCAGCGAATGTCTCGCTTGAGGCTGCGCGCAAGGTGATTCGCGCGGGGCAGGAAAAAGCGAGGGAAATCGGCCAGCCAATGAACATCGCTGTGGTCGATGCTGGAGCCAACCTGGTCGCATTCGAGCGCATGGAAGGCGCCTGGCTCGGCAGCATCGACATCTCTATCAACAAGGCCTTCACCGCACGTGCTTTCGACATCGAGACAAAGACTCTCGGTGAGAATTCGCAGAGCGGCGATCAATTCTTTGGTATTCACGCATCCAATCACGGCCGGATCATGATTTTCGCCGGCGGAGTGCCTCTCAAGATTGGAAACCAGGTCGCTGGCGGGGTAGGCGTAAGCGGAGGCTCTGGCAAGCAGGATCAGGCCGTAGCTGAAGCCGCTGCCAAAACCTTCACTGCCTAGCCTCGCATCCCGTTACCTTCGCAAACAACAAAGCCCCGCCATCCGCGGGGCTTTGCTATCTAGTCACTGATCATTGCATTCTGCTTTTACTGCAGATTCGCCATCAGCGCATCGAGCGCAGACTTCGGTGGCCGGGTCATTGACTCCGGCAACGTCCCCAGCGGCTGATCAACCAGGTTCAGCAGATCTGTAAAAGTCGGCTTCTCCGTGTTGATGTAGAGCACACCGGTGAGGACCTCGTTCTTTTCCTCGGCCTCCATCAGCGTCTTTACAGCGTTGGCCTTGTCGGTCGGATCGTAGTCCTCGTGCAATTTGCGCAGGCGCAGGGTCGAGCCGTCGTGCATCTCCACTTCGTAGACCTGGCCTGAGTCGTAGTCCACGGCGATATCGTCGAAGCTGGCCACAAAGCCAATATCGTTGATCGGCTCGTCGTTTTCCTGCATAAACTTATAGCTCTTCGTCGACCCTTCGTGATCGTTGAAGGTCACGCAGGGGCTGATGACATCGAGCATTACCGTTCCCTTGTGCGCAATCGCCGCCTTCAGCATCGAAAGCAGCTGTTTTTTGTCGCCAGAGAACGAGCGGCCCACAAACGTCGCGCCCAGCTGAATCGCCAGCGCGCAGGTATCGATTGCCGGAAGATCGTTGATGACGCCTGTTTTGAGCTTCGAGCCGATATCCGCCGTTGCTGAGAACTGGCCTTTCGTCAATCCATACACGCCGTTGTCTTCGATGATGTAGATCATCGGCAGATTGCGGCGCATCAGGTGAACGAACTGGCCCATGCCGATGGAAGCGGTGTCGCCGTCGCCGGAGACGCCGAGCATCATGTTGGTGTGATTAGCCAGGTGCGCGCCGGTCGAAACCGAGGGCATGCGGCCGTGCACGCTGTTGAAGCTGTGCGACCGGCTCATGAAGTAGGCCGGGCTCTTCGACGAGCAGCCGATGCCGCTCATCTTCATCACGCGCTCAGGCTGCACGCCCATTTCATACATGGCGTCGATGATGCGCTCGCTGATTGCGTTGTGGCCGCAGCCGGCGCAAAGCGTCGACTTGCCGCCGCGATATTCAAGAACCGGGAGCCCGATGTGATTGACCTTGGGTCCCGGAGCCGAAGTCGGACTTGGAGTTTGGGTTGCCATCTTTACAGGCCCTCCTTCGTTGCAAATTCCTCTGTGATTGTGCGGGCATCGATTGGCAGCCCGTTATAGTGCAGGATGCTGCGCAGCTTCACTACCTGGTCCGCCGGCAGGTCGATTTTCAGCAGCGTAGCGAGCTGAGCATCGCGATTCTGTTCAACGATGTATACCCGCTCGTGCGCGGCAACAAAGTCGTGAATCTCGTGCGCGAAGGGGTACGCGCGGATGCGCATGTAATCCACATCCTTGCCGTGTTCCTTCTTGATCTGATCCAGGCTCTCGCGGAGTGCGAAGTCTGTTGTGCCAAACGCCAGAACACCTACCCGCGAAGTCCCGTCCTTCACAACAACCGGCGCCGGAACCAGCTTGCGCGCGTTCTCAAACTTGCGCAACAGCCGCTCCATCACCGCCTGGTACTCGTCTGGCTTCTCTGTATATCCCGCAGCATCGTTGTGTCCAGAACCGCGCGTGAAATAGGCAGCCTTGGGATGCATCGTTCCCGGCAGCGTACGATATCCGATTCCGTCGCCGTCCACATCCCGATAGCGTGCGAAGCCGCCCAGCTTGTCGAGATCTTCCTTGGTGAGCACCTTGCCGCGATCGAGTGGCTTGTCAGGATAGGCGAACGGCTCCGACATCCAATTGTTCATGCCGAGGTCAAGATCCGAAAGCACGAACACCGGCGTCTGCAACCGCTCAGCAAGGTTGAATGCCTCGATGCTTAGCTCGAAGCACTCCTTTACCGTACCCGGCAACAGCACAATATGTTTTGTATCGCCATGCGACAGGAATGCCGTTGACAACAAGTCCGATTGCTGCGTACGCGTCGGCATGCCCGTTGATGGTCCCGTGCGCTGCACGTCAAAGATCACGCCAGGGAGCTCGGCGTAATAGCCCAGACCCGCAAACTCACCCATGAGCGAAATGCCAGGCCCTGAAGTTGAAGTCATCGACCGCGCTCCGGCCCAGCCCGCGCCCAGGACCATGCCGATGGCCGCAAGCTCGTCTTCAGCCTGCACCACGGCAAATGTCGCCTTGCCTTCGGGCGTCACGCGGAATTTTTTCAGCAGATCCGTCGTCGCTTCCACCAGCGAAGTCGACGGCGTAATGGGATACCACGCCACGACCGTCACTCCCGCAAACACCGCGCCCATGCCGCACGCCGCGTTGCCGTCGATGATGATTTTGCCCGCAGTCTGGTCCATCCGTTCAAGGGAGAACGGATCCTGCTTCACCAGCTTCTGCCCCGCGTACTCAAAACCGGCTTTCACTGCACCGAAGTTGAGGTCGAATACTTTCTGCTTCTTGGCAAACTGCTTTCGTACGCTGTTCTCAACCTCAGCGAGATCGATCGAGAGCAGTTGCGCCACCACGCCCACATACACCATGTTCTTGACCAGTTTGCGCAGCTTGGCTTCGGTGCACACGGCCGCCGTGATCTTGTCGAATGGAACCGGGTAGCAGACAACGTCGCTGCGATACTGCTTCAGGTTTGCATTCTCTTCGTAGATCGCCACGCCGCCAGCGGGGAGTGCTTCAATGTCGCTCTTCGCGGTCTCTGGATTCAAAGCCACCAGGAACTCTGCATCGCGCGTACGGGCGACGTACCCGTCTTTGCTGGCGCGAATCGTGTACCAGGTGGGAAGTCCGGCGATGTTCGAGGGAAAAAGGTTCTTCCCGCTGACGGGAATTCCCATTCCAAAGATGCTCTTCAGCAGAACGCTATTGGCGGATTGCGAGCCGGACCCGTTCACCGTTGCCACGTTGATGCTGAAATCGTTGACTACGCGCTTGCGCGCGCTCATCGCGCCCTGTTCTTGACCCAGGGCCAGGTCTCCTGTCGCCATTTGGCGGGATTCCCTTCAGGTGAATTTCCGAGCGTCTCGAGGCCGTTCACTTCCTCCTCAGGCCGTTTGGGATCGTTGCAACCTTGCGGTCGCGAAAATCACCGAACCTTGGCTTCGGAGTGCGGAGGTTCTGAGAGAACGCGTTGGAAAGCGACAAACTTCGCTCAATAGTGATTATAGTCACCGATCGGGTGACGTGTACCGCTTCCAGACACACCCCTTTGTACCGTAAGTACCTTTCGCAGCAACGTCTGTTCGCAGCGTGAAAATGCTGGGCGGAAACCTTGTACCTTGGCCCGCGTTCCCAACCTCTCGCAGAACAATAACCCTATATTTTTGAATGGGCCAGCACCACCCCCATCGCATCCCGCTTCCATCGCGCCAGCAGCGCCAGCGCAATCACAATCAGCGAAAGCGTCAGGCCGATCCACATCCCGTTGATGCCCCACTTCAAAACAAAACACAGAATGAATCCCAACGGCAGTCCCATCACCCAATAGCCAACCAGGTTGGCCAACATCGGCACCCGCGTCTCGCCCAATCCACGCAATGCGCCCGTCGAAACCGTCTGGATACCATCGAAAATCTGAAACGCGGCAGCGATCCACAGCAAGCTCGGCCCCACCGCCAGTACCCGCGCATCATGCGTGTAGAGAAAAATGAGCGGCCGCGGCGCCACCAGAAACACGATGCCCGCGCACACCATGAATCCCGTTCCGAGTGCCAGCGCCAACCATCCAGCCCGACGCGCACGTGCTGGATCGCCGGCACCGATCGCATGCCCTACGCTCACCGCTGCTGCCGCGCCAATGCCCAGCGGCACCATGTACGAAACGCTCGCATAATTCAGCGCGATGGTGTGCGCGGCCAGCGCCACTGGCGTCAGATAGCCCGCTGCAAACGTGCTCAGGTTCCACGCGCCTACTTCCAGCAGAATCTGCCCTGCCGCCGGGGCGCCAATTCGAGCCAGCTTTCGTAGCCGGTCCATTTCTGGGCTGGCCCAGTGCGCAAACAGTGGATGCCCGCGCGTGCGTTCGTAATTCCAGGCGAACCCAAGCATCGCCACCGCCATGCCCACACGCGCAATGCACGTTGAGATTGCCGATCCATTCACGCCGAGCGCCGGAAATCCCAGCTTGCCGTAGATCAAAACCCAGTTGCCGCCCCAGTTCAGCAGATTCCCGACAACATAGGTGATCGTAATAACGCGCACCTGTCCCACGCCCTGCAGATAGCGTCGCGTGCCTCCATACAGCAGCAAAGGCAATGTGCTCCAACTCAGAACCCGCAGATAACCGCCCGACAAACTTGCCACTTCGGGAATTACTCCGAAATGCGTAAACCCGTAACTCAGCCCGATCAGCAGAATCATGATCGGCGGCGTCACGATGCACGCGAGATAAATACCCTGCGCCAGCCACCTGTGGCACTCGTCGTGATCGCGCCGCCCGTATGCCTGCGACACGAGGGTGTCGAGACCCAGCAGCAGTCCGATTCCGAAGAGCGCCGGCGTGTAAAAGACCGCATTCCCCAGGGCCACGGCGCCAATCGCCACCGGTCCCAGCCGCCCCACCATGATGTTGTCGACAACGCCCTGTGCCACCCAGCCGAGTTCACTGAGCACAACCGGAATCGCCAGCGCAATCATCGCTGCAAGCTCCGCTCTCCACATGGCGCGCGTCTGGCCCATCTGTCTAATTTATAGGGAGGTGCCGCAGCGAATGAGCCTGGGTGCCACATTCGCCTGCGTTCTTTGTGGATGAGTGGGATACGATCACTACGAGTTTATTAGACCAGTGACCAGCGACCCCGAGATCCTCATCGCGCAAGTCGAAGCCGACTCATCACCCTTCGAGCCCGATCAGTTGCGAAAGCGCCTCGAAATTCTCGATGCGCTCGATGCCAACTTCGGGAGCCTCGATACAGCCGCAACCGATCGCACGCGCATGTTCGCGCGGGCAAATCTTCTCCGCAACAAACTCGAATCCGCCAACGCTGTCATCTACAATTCCATCCGTAGCCAGATCAAGCAAGGCGCTCCGCCGTCAAGATTGAGGCAGTGGATTGAACGATGCGGCGATAAGAAAACAATCCAACCTGGCCTGGGTTACGACCATGTCGACGAATTGATCAGCGGCGTCCTGCAGACGCGTGAGCCGACTATCGAACCACTTCGCCAGTTGCCCGAGATGGTCTTCTACCAGCCGACACCGGCGCGCCACATTCTTCAACTCATCCGGATCAGCGCGCTATCCGCATCTGATACCCTCGTCGATCTTGGATCGGGATTAGGACACATCCCCATCCTCGCCTCGATCCTTGCCGGCGCACAGTGTATCGGAGTCGAAGCCGAAGAAGCCTACGTCGCAAGCGCGCGCGAGTGCGCCCGGAGCCTGCATCTCAACCGCGTTACATTCGTCCACCAGAATGCGACCGACGCGAATCTGGCTGGCGGCACAGTCTTCTATCTCTACACGC
This sequence comes from uncultured Acidobacteriaceae bacterium, assembly GCA_963838295.1. Classification (GTDB taxonomy): domain Bacteria; phylum Acidobacteriota; class Terriglobia; order Terriglobales; family Acidobacteriaceae; genus Telmatobacter. The sequence continues at coordinate 160,355 of CAWIQS010000010.1, read as the reverse complement.
CGTTCACCGGCGGCACATTAAAGACGGTGCTGCGAAAACTTCAGACGGAAAGTATCGAGCGACTGATCACCATCTGCACGCTCGGCCCCTGCACGTCCACCGTGGCGATGGAGCCGTGGCTCAACGCAAGCTCCGCCCCCGATCCGAACCAGATTACTTGCTTTGGGACCACTCTTTGATTGACCGGGTAACCCATTCATGACGTAGTCTCGTCGCGGCATGAGTGGGAGAGCACGAGCGGAGGGATCTGCGCTCTGTACTTTCTCCCGACCCTACTTCATCTCAACATCGAACCGATAACTCCCCGCCTCAAGCTCAAATCCCTTATCCACCTTCGTTGCCAGAGGACTCTCGCTCAACCGCACACCATCCACATTCCATCGTGCCGCGTCGTCGGCGTTCACTTCCAGCCGCCCGGTAGTATTCGCAGGCAGCGTCACATTCCACTCCACGGACTTCCCCTTCATCGTCCAGCTCGATTTAATATCTCCGTAGGATGATTGGTATTCGAACTTCAGCGGCGACAAACGCGCATCGAATACCGGGTGCAGCACGACGGTGTGGAACCCAGCATCCAGCGGCGATGCATCGACTCCCGCGGCAAATCTGTACATCCAGTCCGCCACCGCTCCATACGCATAGTGGTTCAACGAATTCATCTGCGGATCATCCATCTTCCGGTCGCCATTCCACCGCTCCCAAGTCGTCGTCGCTCCATGCTCAACCTGATATCCCCACGACGGCATCCTCGTATTCAGCAGCAGATCGTAGGCTAGGTTCGTGTGTCCGGTCTTCGTCAACTCCTCCAGCAGATACGGCGTCCCTACAAAGCCTGTCCCCAGCAACCCGTGATTCTCCTCAATCTTTTTCACGAGCCTTCCTGCCCCCTCCGCGCGCATCGCCTCCGGCAGGAGATTCATATGCAGCGCCAGAACGTATGTCGTCTGCGTATCGCCACCCCTTGGCTTCGCGTTCGGATTGTCGATGTCCCCGAACGGCGAGGGACTATAGTCCGCCCCGGGAATGTAAGCACCTTCATGGACAAACTTCTTCTGAAACGCGCCGCGAATCTTGGCTTCGAGTTGCGCGTAATGCTGCTCTCCTTCGGTGCGCCCAGTCGCGTGGGCCATCTCGCGCAGCATATTCACGTCGTACGCCCAGTACGCAGTCGCTACTACATCCTCCAGGGTTCTGCCTTCGAGCGACAGCCAGTCCCCAAACGGTATCCCCGAATCGTTGTGCCAGATTCCATCCGGATTTGTCGTATCGATGGCATCCACATACTTCCGCATCGCCGCCCAGTTCTCGTCGATCACGCTCGTGTCGCCTGTCTGCAGCCACGACGTCCACGGAATGATCACGCCCGCATCGCTCCACGCCGCCGCCACGCCCGGAGCGATCCTCGCGGTTCCCGGCGCAATGATCCCGTAATACGGTGTTCCCACCTGCGTCCCGCGGAAATCTGCCGCAAATTTGCGAGTAAACGAAGCCAAATCGGCGTTGTACGACGCCGCGCGCCAGAATACTTGCGCATCCGCCGCCCATCCCAGCCGCTCATCGCGCTGCGGACAGTCCGTCGGCAGCCCCACAAAATTCGATCGCTGCCCCCATAGAATGTTGCTCCATAGCTTGTTCACCATCGTGCTGCCGGTTGTCAGCTTCGTCGTGAACGGAAAATCCGTATGGAGCACCAGCACCGATACCGCTCCCGGCTCCGGCGCGCTCTTTAGCCCTGTCACCTCGATGTATCGGAATCCATGAAACGTAAAATGCGGAACCAGCACCTCGGTTCCCTGCCCACTAAGAATGAAATGATCCGTCGCTTTCGCTGTCCTCAGATTATCGGTATAAAGCGTCCCGTCTGGATTCAGCACCTCGCCCGGACGTACCTGCACATCCGTCCCTGCCGGCCCGGTCACGCGCAGACTCTCCACACCCGCAAGGTTCTGCTTGAAGTCGTAGATATAAACGCCCGGCTTCGGTTCGGTCATCACTGGATCGGAGATCGTCCGCTCCACCCGGATAGGTTCGAAGCTTTGCGCCTCGATCCTGATCTCTTTGGGATGGATGATCTCGACCTGCTCTCCCTTCCCCTCGCCACTGCGTTCCTCGTTCCACGTCTGTGGAGATTGCCGCAGGTCCTGCGTCTCCCCGTCATACAACTCCGACTTCAAAATATAGGAGGGATTCGCCGACCAACTCGCATCCGTCGCCACCCACTCGACGCTCCCATCCTCGTGCTCAATTCGCAACTGCGCCCGCAGAGCCGGAGGCGTATCGCCATAGTTGTTCGGCTGCTGCAGCCACTCCAGCGGAGTGGAATACCAACCCGGCGCCAGCAGCGCTGCAATCACATTCGTCCCGCTCTTCACAAGGTCCGTCACATCATAGGTTTGATACAGCACCTGCTCGCGATAATCCGTCCATCCTGGAGCCATGAAGTCATTGCCCACGCGTTTGCCATTCAGGAACATCCCGTAGGTGCCCAAAGCCGTGGCGTACAACCGCGCCGATTTCACCGCTCCTCGCGCCTCGAACGTCTTTCGCAGCGCCTTGACGCTGTCCGGAATCCACGGATTCAGCACCGGCGTCTCTTCCGGTCCCTTCTTCTGTAGCCAGGCCATTGCGTTCTTCCACGCGCTATCGTCGAACTCTCTTTTCTCCCAGGCGTCCAGCGGTTCCGCGGACGCCAGGGGGTGGCTAACGGGCGGCCCCATCGACAGGTCCCTCTTCGTCGGGTGAAGCAGCGCGCTCTTCCAGGTTCCGTCGCTCACCACCGCCGTCGTCGACCCATCTTTGTAAAACAGCAACAAGGTCGCCATCATGGGGGGCGCGTCCTTCCGCTTCTTCTCTCCGTATTTGCCTATGTAGTGCAGACACTTGATCGCAACAGTGTTCCGGCCCTGTTCTACCAGTCCCGTCACATCTGCACGCACAAACTTCTGCCACGGCATCTGGTGATACGCCGGATACGCCGCTCCAGTCATCACCTGCTTGCCATTTACCCAGACAAAAACGGTATCCTCACCCGTCGCAAACAGAAGGGCACGCTCCACCGGTTTATCAATGCTCAAAGTTTGCCGATATGCAAATATCTGCTCGCCGTTCGCCCTCGCTGTACCCGGTACCACGTCAGGGTTCGCAATCCAGACAGCGGGTGCCTTTCGCACCGCATCCTCCTCCTGCGTCTCCCAGCCGATCCACTCGCTGCGCCATTCCTGGCTCATCAGCCCCGTTTCCCACCACTCCGCAGCGCTCGCCGGGTACGACTTCCCGTCCACGCCCGAAATCTCCACCTTCCACCAGTAGCGCGAACTCGCCTTCATCGCCGGTCCCGCGTACTTCACGTTGAGCGAACCGCCTGACGTCACCTTGCCACTGTCCCACACGTCCGCATTGCGGTCCGTCAGCAACTCCGCGCGCGTTGCCACCAGCAGGCGATACGCCGTCTGCCGCGCCCCACGCGCCGGATCGTTCAGGTTCCATGAAAACCGTGGCGTCGCATCGTCAATCCCCAGCGGACGCGTCAGGTTGTCCACCTGCAAATGCGCTGGCCCAACCGGCGCCGTTGTGTCGCCCTGCGCGAACAAATTCCCAGTTGCAAAAACCGCCAGCCACAACAAACCCATCCCACGCATGCGCAATCGCCCCCTCATTCCAAAGAAGTCGCAAGTATATCCGCTGCCAGCCCCGCTGGTCAGGGCAACAAACCTGGAGTGCGCGAACAAAGTCGACCACGAACCCATGGTGACGAACCAGGGTGCCCATTCATGACGCAGTCTCATCGCGGAATGAGTCGGAAAGCACGAACCCCAACGAGCCACTGTCATACCGATCGGAGCAAAGCGGAGCGGAGGGACTTGCGGTTGCTCCCGTCACCTGCTTGTTGCTCCCTGCCTCCTGCTCCTTGCGTTACCCAACGGCCGGCCGCAGCTCAACTTGCTTCGTTCGGATTGTGATTGTTGCCGGCGTCAGGTTCGGCCCATCCCAGCCGTCCTTGTGCGCGTCAATCTGGATCTCGCCGGGCTCCTTCGTAGCCTGCACGATCACCTGCGCGAGTCCGTTAAACAGCGAGCGCTTCGACGCTCTGTCGCTCTCCTGGCAGTTGGGATCGCCATTGCCAACGCCAATCAGCGCGCCATTGCCTGTGATCTTGAACCCGATGTGATTGTTCGCAATCGGTACCAGGCGGCCTTCCTTGTCGAGGCCCTCCACCTTGATCACAGCAACGTCTTCGCCATCGGCATTGATTTCACGGCGATCCGCAGTCAATCGAATCGCTGCTGTCGGTCCGGTCGTCTCGCGTTTGTCGATGAGCACAACCTTGCCGTCCTTACTGCCGCGCGCTTCGATCAAACCTGGCTCGTAGCGCGCCTTCCACTCTACATGTCCGAGATGCGGAACCTTCTGGCTACCGGCGCTCTTACCGTTTATGAACAATTCCACCTCATCAAGGTTCGAGTAGACCCAAACCGGAATCTCGTCACCTTCTCTGCCCGTCCAGTTCCAGTGAGGAAACACATGCACCACCGGATCCTTGCCCCACCATGCCTTGTAGTAATAAAAGTTGTCCTTCGGGAAGCCGCACAGATCTACGATGCCGAACTGCGAATTGATAGACGGCCATCCATAGGGAGTAGGTTCACCACGATAGTCGAAGCCGGTCCAGGCAAATCCACCTGCCGCCCAATCGTGAGCGCTATAAAACTTCCACCAGTCCTCGGCGGTTTCTCCCCACGGAACCACGCCATCATAGGAGTTCACGGTATTCCGCAGCGGATCGGAGGAATAGACGCCGCGCGTTCCAATCGCGCTCGACGTCTCGGAGCCGTAAATCGGTCGGTTCGGGTGTTTCTGATGAAACTGCTCGGGAAATTTCAAATTGTAGTTGAATCCGATGACGTCGAATGCATCTGATACGCCCTGCTCATTGTTTCCATTCACCGCCGCCGATACCACGCGCGTTGGATCAAGTTCGTGGCACAGCCGCACCATATCGGCGCCGATGCGCGCTCCCTGTTCGGCCATCGGACCCTGCATCTGGCCCTCTTCGTTACCGACCGACCACATGATGATCGAAGGCGAGTTGCGATAGCGTTTCACCATCGTTTCCAGTTGTGCCATCCCCTCTGGATTCGCACTCATCTGCCGCGTCTCGCACATCATCATCATGCCCATGCGATCGCACGCTTCCACCCATTCAGGCGTCGGCATATTGTGCGAAGTGCGCACGGCATTGCCACCCATCTCGCGCAATACGGCAAGCCGGAACCACTGCAGCGCATCCGGCACTGCCGCACCCACTCCTGCATGATCCTGGTGATTGCAGGTGCCCTGAATCTTCACATGCTTGTCATTCAGAAAGAATCCCTTGTCTGCAGTGAACTTTGCAGTGCGCACACCAAAGCTCACGCGTTCGGCATCACGCGTCTTGCCGCCTGCCTCCACCGAAACGATCGCCTGATAGAGATTTGGCTCCTCCACAGACCACAGCGCGGGATTCGCCAGCTTCGCAGTCGCGACGAACATCGTGGATCCATCGACCACGATCGATTGCGCCGCTGCTTCGGCCGTCGCTACGGTCTTTCCAGCCGTGTCAAGTATCTGCCATTTCACCCTGGCGGACTCCGTCTGTTTCCCTTCGTTCTTCACCTTGATTCCGAGCGTGAGCGTTGCTGCACTCCCGGCCGTCTCAGACCGGACATAACTCTCCCACTTGCCCAGATTCAACGCATCGGTTTTCGTGAGCCACGCATGGCGATAGATCCCTGCGCCTTCATAGAACCATCCATCTCCAAAACTCGCATCGACCCGTGCAACGATGTAGTTCTTCTTTCCATAAGCCAGAAAGTCCGTGAGATCGAATCGAAATGGTGCGTATCCGTTATCGTTGCGGCCGATAAAGCAGCCGTTCACAAACACGAGAACATCGCGAAAAGCGCCGTCGAACTCAACCCAGACGCGACGACCAGTATCTGTCGCTGGAATATCGAATTCCCGCCGATACCAGCCGACGCTCGTCTCGGGGTAACGCCGCCCGAGCGGCTTGAAGCCGTGCGAAGCAAGTTCATTGTCGCGAACAAATGGCAGTTCCACGGCCCAGTCGTGGGGCAGATTCAAAGTGCGCCATTTGGAATCGTCGAATTTCGCCTTCGCAAATTCGAACTGTCCAGTCTTTGCGAAATCTCCTTGTCCGTATCCGAAACCGAGGTCCCTGGCAGGATCGCCCGCATTGCCAAACGTGAACTTCCAGCCGGCATCGAAGAGCAAGTGTTCGCGCGGCGTCACCGCGGCCAGTGCCTCCGCAGATGCAACGCCGGAGTATCCCGACATCATCGCGGCGGCACGTCCCCATGCCGATCGAGCCAACAGCGAAGAAGCAGAAAGTGCCAAACTGGAATGAAGCAAGTCACGCCGAGTGATGGTGAACATTTGAGATCCTCTTTCTGGACTCGCGCCGTAGGCTCAGCGCGAACAATGCGGAAATATAAATCAGCCATCCCTGAAAGTAAACGATTTCAGATTCCCAACGCGGATACCGCAATTTGAGGTTTCGGCATGTTCCACCGCAACAAGAGGTGAGGCTTGCACTGTGATAAATTCAAGAAGAACCACCCTTCAGGAGAGATGGCCGAGTGGTTGAAGGCGCACGCTTGGAAAGCGTGTTTAGGGGAAACTCTAACGTGGGTTCGAATCCCACTCTCTCCGCCAGCATGTCAAGTTGAATCTAATAAAGTCGCACAAATATCTATAAATAGGTGGGTTAGTCCTCGCATCGAAGTCCCGATATTCTCCCGAATACCCTCTTTTAGACGCCTTTCTCCTCATTTTTCGAGCTAAATCTAGCTAAGGCAGCCCACCCATTACATCGAAGAATCAATTTCATTTCGGGTGCCCACTGGGTCTGGCCCGTCGCGCGATCAGTTGTCGTTCAGCCCGAGTGGCGAGCGCGAGTGGCGTCGATCCTTCCAAGTGCATCCCAATCGAATCACATCTTCAGGACTCATATCGGGCGACACACGCGCTGCAAAATGGTGAAGACGAATGCCTCGGGGTTCAGCTTGCGCACAAGGTTATTTCCTCCGTGCCCTGTCGCCGAGTAATTTAGCCATCTGCCAAGAAGGTTCTCCTCTCCATGCGCCGATCCAACATAACCTTTCTCAACGCTTGTATCGAAAATGTAGTAGACACCATGCCATTGCGATAGCACAGATTTCCGGCCGCTTTCCGCAGGGTCGAAGGAGTTCCAGTGAAGTTATCCTCGCTGACGCCACCTCTTGGCGGATTCCCAAGGGCATCGGATTGTCGCAATATGGCTTGATGGGACCGCTCCTTCGGTTCAGTTTCCAGGATTTATCGCCTGTTGATTTTCAATGTGCTCCAGCAGGTCTGCGTTTATCATGCACGCATGACAACGACGGGCCGGGTTACGACAATTGCAATCCTCGCGTCGGCCATGCTGCACGCCCGTCTTGCAGCGCAGAGTGCTCCGCCTGCATCGGGTGCCGTCTGGGAGCCCAAGGGTCTGCAGACTCTTGATCATGAACTCGCCGCCCATCCTCACGAAGCTATCGATCTCGTTCCCGACAAGACCTATACACTCCCCGAGTTGATCGACCTTGCCCAGCAGCACAATCCCGAGACGCGTGTCGCATGGCAGCAAGCCAAATCGAAGGCTGCCGCTCTGGGCATTGCTCGCAGCGCCCTTTATCCCACCATGTCTGCGGTTGCACTCGCCGTCACCCTCCGTGACGCGGCTCTCATCGGCGAGTTCTTTCACCGCCAGACGGAAGGCGTCTTTGAGCCCGTTCTGCATGTCGAGTACCTGGTCTTCGACGTCGGCGGACGTACTGGGGAAATCGACGCGGCCAAAGCCAACCTGCTGGCTTCCGATCTCGCGTTCAATGATACCCATCGCCGCGTCATTTATCAGGTCGCCTCTGCCTATTACCGCCTCCTCAACGCCGAAGGTCAGCGCCAGGCAGCGGAAATCAGCCTCGAAAACGCCAAGACCGTCGAAGAGGACGCGAAGGCACGCCTCGCGAACGGGCTCGCCACCAAGCCCGACGAACTCGAGGCCACTGCCGCGCGCACCCAGGCCGACTACGATCTGCAGGCCGCCGTCGGAGCGGTCGACATCGCTCGCGGCGACCTTGCTACAGCGGTTGGACTCGCGCCAGGCACGGTATTCAAGGTCCAGGGCATCGACGAGTTGAAGCCGCCCTCCGCCATCGCCAGCTCCGTCGATCAGGAAATCGATCGGGCCCTCAGCCAGCGCCCCGACTTGCTCCAGCAATTGGCGCGTGTGCGTGCTGCCGATGCTTCGATCAAGCAGGCTCGATCCACCTACTTTCCTTCTCTCAGCTTGATGGGCGATGGAGGTCTGGCGCGGGCTTACGGACAGCAGGATCTTTTTCCCGGACACTACGCACAAGGCGAAGCGTGGAACGCGCAGCTAGAGCTCAAATGGACCCTCTTCGACGGCGCGAGACGCGAATACAATATCGCCCGGGCTACGGCCGACAAAAAGGTTGCGCAAGCCGAGATCGACGCGCTTCGCGACCAGGTTGCGAACCAGGTGTGGGCCGCTTACTCCGAAATGCAAACAGCGCTGCGGCAACAACAGGCGGCCGCTGCCCTGTTGACTGCTTCCCAACAATCGTACGAAGCGGCGCATGAAGCTTACGGCTATGGCGTCCGCAATCTCCTCGATGTCGTCTCGGCACAAAAAATCCTGGCGCAGGCCCGCTCCGAAGACATCGCGGCGCGGACGCAGTTGCTTCTTCAGGTCACCAACCTCGCTTTCCGCACCGGCGATCTCATTCAGACCCAGCACTGGAGCCCAGGTCCATGACTCTGAATTCATCCGAATGGAGCGATGCAAAACTGTGAACCGTGTTCGACTATTGTTGTCCCTGCCGGCTGCGCTGCTCGCAACCGCTCTCACCGGATGCAGACGCTCTCCTACGTTCAACATCCTCGGATCTTTCTTCCCTTCCTGGCTCCTCTGCCTGGTTGCGGGTATCCTCCTGGCTTCCGTCGCCAACCGCATCTTCGCTCGTTTTGCGCTCGACAAGGAGATCCTCTGGCCTGTTGTCGTCTATCCGTGTCTCGCGCTCTTTTTCGCCTGTTCGCTTTGGCTCATCTTGTTTAGTTGATTGCCTGTTTCATTGAATCGAGGAGGAATAATGCCCTCTGACACATCGCACGATCGCCTTCACATCGTGGGCCGCACCATCAGCATCGCGGTGATGATCGGCACGGGCGTGATCGCGCTGCTCGTCGTTCATGAGGTCAATGCCAATCCGCGCACTGATGATGCCGAAGTCTTCGCGAATTACATCGGCATGGCCCCACTCGTCAACGGACCCGTGACCCATCTGTATGTCTCCGACAATCAGCAAGTGAAGGCCGGCGATCCACTCTTCGATATCGATGAACGCCCTTATGCCTATGCTCTCGCCCGTGCCCGCTCTGACCAGCAGGCGTTCGAAGGCCAGATCAGCGACGAGCGCCGCATCATCGCCGCCAAATCGAGCGGCATCGATGTGGCCAAGGCGAGTGTGCTGGGCTCCGAGGCCGGCGTTGCCCGCGCTGCCGCCGCCATCGAACAGGCAAAGGCTGATGTTGCCAGCGCCAGGTACGCCGTCGACCGCTCCGATGCGGAGCTCATGTATGCCTCGAATAACCTGCACCGGATTGAGCCATTGCTGGCGCGTCAGTTTGTCACCGTCGACCAGGTAGACCAGGCGCGCACCTTGCAAATCTCGCGTACGCAGGCCGCTAACCAGGCGAAAGCGCAACTGGAATTGGCCGAGGCCAGCCTCCTGGCCTCCCAGGCACAGTACAAGCAGGTGCAGGCCCTGCTCGAGCAGAGCCACCAGCAAGTCCAGCAGGCAACGCACAACGTCACCACTCTCGAACCGCTCGAAGGACAGACTCTCGGCAAGCAGGCCGCCATCGACACGGCAAAATACAACTTCGACAACTGCCGTGTCCTCGCCCCATTCGATGCCCGGGTCACCAACCTGACCCTTTCCCAGGGAGCCTACGCAACCGTGGGCGAGCATATCTTCACCCTCATCGACACCCGCATCTGGTGGGTCATCGCCAACTTCCGTGAAACCCAGTTGCGCCGCATCCAGCCGGGAATGTTCGCTGACGTGTATGTGATGTCCCGTCCCGGCGTTCGCTACAAAGGCGTCGTCGACAGCGTTGGATTCGGAGTTACGCCCGACAGCGACGTGGTCGGCCATATCTCCTCACCAGGCCTTCCCGACGTCCAGCGCACTCTGAATTGGGTGCATCTGGCCTCGCGTTTTCCCGTACGCGTGCGAATTCAGGACCAGCCCACTGACGTGTTTCGCCTCGGCGAATCCGCGGTAGTCATCATCCGCGGCAACGCGCCTCCGAAGTCCGGGGAATAGACATGGCCTCAGAGCCAATCCACATCCCGCACGAGGAGCACTTCAGCCAGTGGTTCCCAGACTTCCTCAAGAACGAACTTGCGCCTTATCCCGGCCGCGGGGCGCTCGTCGCACGCATCGTCATCGCCGCCACCCTGACCATGATTCTCATCGTCACCTTTCGCATTCCCGGAGGTGTCGTGGGCGCATTGTCCGCCTTCATTTTCTCGCGTGAAAACCTCGTGGCAACAGCCCGGTCGGCGATCTTTCTGATCACCGCGTTTGCTCTTGGAACGCTGTTCATCCCGGTCGGCGCACGTTTGTTCGCCTCCACTCCCGAGACGCACTTCCTGTGGGTGGGCGGCAGCCTCTTCATCGTCTTCTTTCTGCTCCGTTGCCTCGCCAATTACGCCGTGGCCTCCGGTATCGCACTCGTCGTTGCCAACGTTGTCGGCATCTGGTACCTGCCCGGCCCTGCGGAAAGAAATGTCGAGCTGACTTTGTGGAACGTCGCAGCCACTCTCATCGGTGCGCTCGTAACGTTATGCGTCGAAGTCGTCTATTACGCACTACATGGCCGCGACGACCTGATCGATGGCCTCGATACACGTCTTGCTCTGATTGAAAACCTTATGGCGGATTACGCTGCGGCACGGCCTATTTCCGCCGCCACGCGCGCGCGCCTCCCGCAGTTTGCCATGGTGGGAGCTGGTTCCCTGCGCCGTCACGTGGCCCGCGGAAGCTACTCGCAGTTCTATCGCACACGCATGAGTGCCCTGGTATCCCTGGTAGGGCGCTCCATTGATTTTGCTGCGGCCCTCGCCGACGCGTATCCTTCGCTGCCCGGGCTTGAAGATCGCGCCGGCCGCCTGAGTCGAAGCATCGCCGACATCCGCCAGTGCCTCCACACGCACGGCCAGCCCTGCGAGGCGGTCCTTGAGCCCCGCCCCAGTCCCGGCACTCCGCTCATGTCCGAGATCGAATCTATGGTCTCGCTCATGCCCTCCATCTTCAGCAACGAGAACGCCCCCGATCCCACCCTCGAGAACATCGAGGACCCGCCCGACACCATGCGTATCTTCATCCCCGACGCCTTCTCCAATCCCGAACATCTGCGCTACATCCTGGGAGGAACAGCGGCGTCCATGCTCTGCTACATCTTTTACGTGTCGCTCGACTGGCCCAACCTCTCTACCTCCGTCACCACCTGTGTGCTCACGGCGCTTACCACCATCGGCTCCTCGCGCCAGAAACAGATTCTCCGCATGGCGGGATTCGTTTTTGGCGGAGTCATCTTCGGCCTCGGATCCCAGATCTTCGTTCTCCCCTTCCTCGATTCCATCGGCGGATTCACGATCCTGTTCGCCACCGCAACCTTTGTCGCCGCGTGGATCGGGACATCGAGCACGCGGCTTTCCTATGCCGGCCTGCAATTCGCCTTCGCCTTCTACTTGATCCACCTCAGCGACTTTTCCATCCAGACCAATCTCACCATCGCGCGCGACCGCGTCCTCGGCGTCCTGCTCGGCATCACCATCATGTGGCTCGTGTTCGAGCGACTCCTTTCCCGCTCCGCCGCCGATGAAATGGTGCGCATCTTTGTCGCCAATCTCCGCCTGCTGGCAGATCTCTTCTCATCCACTCCGCGTGCCGATGACCGGGCAGGCATTCTCAAGATCCGGCGCCAGCGCGATGCCGTCTATCGCCACTTCGGCGAAGTCAATTCCCAATCCGACGCCGTCCCCTTCGAAACCGGGCCTCTGCGCGCAGGGGATATGGCGGCTCGCGACCGCATCCGGCGATGGCAGGCTCCGCTGCGCAGTGTTTATCTCCTCGAAGCACCACTCCTGCAGTTCCGCATTTTCGCCGCGAACGATTTGAAGTCCCGGTCATTTACCACATTCGAGGACGATTTTCGATTTGAGTGTTCGCGCATATTCCTGCACATCGCAGAGAGCCTCGAGAACCAGCTTGCGACGCACACTCATCGGGGCAGCTCGCTCGCAAGCCTCCTCGATCGCCTCGATGATTCGCCGGAACAAATAAAAACCGAATTCTCCGAGCGCGAGCGCGCTCTCTTGCGCCTCACTCGGACCATTGCACAGCTCGTCGATCGGCTCCAGAGTGAAGTGGCTTCCGAAGGGCTCTACGATGTCCCGGCGCAGCCCGTCCTGTAGTGGGCCCAGCAGTCTGATGCGCCTGGACTTCCTACTTCGGTTTCCTTCCTTAGACCTGGGAACCGGAGCAGCATTTTTGCATGATAGCTTTCACTTGGTTCGGACAAGGTGCATCCTCCCGTCTCGAGCAGGAATAAGTCTTGAAATGTCGGCAAGTGGTACGCATGCGCTCGCTTCACTTGGCCCAAAAAGCCGGCTGCTCGTAGATTTGACTGCCATACTGACATTAGCAGCCACCCAAGTTCAAGTTGACGAGTAGGCGACCATTCGGCCATGTGGAAAGTTCCCAATGGAGATCAGTGAACACTGTGGGCGTTTGCTGGAATTTCGCGGACCAATGCAACCCTTAGAAATATAGAGATAGAGCTATTCACAATCGACACCTTAGACTCAACTGAACCACCTTTGCTATTCAGTTCTCAACGCCTTCGCCGGATCAATCGATGCCGCACGCCGCGCCGGAATAATCCCCGCAATACATGCCGCAACCGCCAATGTGCAGACCGCCGCAGCGATTACACCGGCATCCCGTCCAACGACATGATACAGCTGCGACTGCACAGATTTTATAGAGCGCACACAGAGCAGCGCCACGGGTATTCCAATCACCAGTCCAACCGCTGTCTGCAGCATTGCTCCGCGTAACACGTTGCCAACAACACTGCGGCGCGAGGAACCCAAGGCCATGCGAATTCCAATCTCCTGCGTCCGCCGCTGCACGCTATACGCGGTTACGCCATACAGACCCACAGCAGCCAGCACCAACGCCAGAACGCCAAAAAGCAGCGTCAGACGAGCAATCATTCTCTCTCCGCTGAAGTTCTCTTCGATCTGCTTCTCAAATGTCTGGTAGTGATCGACAGCCAGATTCGGATCGATGCTCGCCAGCGTCTTCCGCACCTGTTCCTCCAGGTCCGGCGTCATGGCCTTCAGATGCAGCACAAACTGTCCCGCATAGAGTGACGAATCCAGATCCTTTGGAGGGCTCATATGTCCCGGTTGCAGCATCGGTGCAAAGAACATCGCATCAGGCTGATCCCGGGCGCTCTGATACTTCGTATTCTCAACCACGCCGACAATCTCGAAGTCGCCGGAGTTCTTAATGTCAATCACGCCAAAGCGCTTCCCAAGCGGATCTTCACCATGTTTGAACAGTTTTTGGACAAACGCCTGGTTGACTACCGCTACGCCCGGCGCGGTTGCAGTATCTGCAGCGGTAAAGGTCCGTCCTCGAAGGACCTGCTGCCCTACGGCTTTGAAGTACTCCGGACTCGCCCGATTGAAAAGAGTACCCGCATCTTGTCCGGGATTAGGCGCGCGCTGGCCCTGGACATACGCATAGAAGCTCCAGATGTCTCCATTAAGCGGCGTGTAGAGTGTTAGTCCAACCTGCTCCACCCCCGGCATCGCATGAAATTTGTCTTCTATCTGTTGATACAGCCCCTGCAACTGCTCAGGCTTATAGCCTGCCTTCAGCGGATTCATGTCGACGATCACCCGGTTCTCCGCTTCCAAACCCAAGTTCTGATGCTGCAGCTTATTCAAACTCTTGCCCAGTAGTCCCGCCCCAATCAACAACACCACAGACAAAGCAGCCTGCAGAATAACCAGCGACCGCTGCAGCAATGAAGACCTATCCCGAGTGGAACGGTTCGCACCTCGCATGGCGTTCGCTGGATGCTCTTTTGAGCTAATCCACGCCGGCGCCGCGCCAAAGATCAACCCCGTCAGCAGAGATGCAGCAAACGCGAACCCAATCACCGGCAACGACGGAGCCGCATCAACCGGCATCACCGTAGCCTGCGTGAACATCAGCCCCAGCAGCAGCTTCGCCCCCGCATACGCCACCAGCAATCCGGCCGCACCACCCAAGCACGCCAGCACCAGACTCTCCGTCAACATTTGTCCTGCGATGCGAGCTCGCGCAGCGCCAAGCGCCATTCGAACCGAAGTCTCTACACGCCGTGCGATCCCACGCACCAGCACCAAATTGGCAATATTCGCACACGCAATCAGCAGCACCATCCCAGCGAGCCCCATCAACAGGTACAAACTGCTCTGCGCCCTATGCTGCATGTTCGCGACTCCCTGGCCACCCGGCGTCAGGACAACATGAGCCCTCGCCAGCAGTTCCCTGCCTTGTACCGTCTGGAAGCCTTCCAACTCTCCGAGCGACTGCCGCAGCAAACCACTCATCTTTTCCTGCAGGGCTCCGATCGCCACACCTGGCTTCACGCGGCCAACAAGAAATAGCCAACCAAGATTCGCCGTATTTCGCGCCGAATAAAAACCAAGTATCGGTTCTTGCGAGATCGGGAGATAGAAATCCGGCGGAGTCTCCGCCAGGCGGTCGCCATAGAATTCCTGCGGCGTCACGCCAATAATCGTCACCGGATGCGTGTTCATTGAAAAACTGCTGCCGATCACAGACGGATCACCTGCATAGTCGCGCTGCCACGCCTGATAGCTCAACATCGCCACAGGCGCCGCTCCGTCCGCATCATCCGCAGGCATCAAGCTACGTCCTGCAAACGGCCGCACCCCGAACGTCTCAAAATAATTCCCGGAGACAAACTCGCCACGAGACGAGTGCGACATTGCATTCCCGGCCTGCCTCGCCGAAAGGTCCGCGCCGCCAGCCTGCACCGCCGCCAATTGCTCAAACTCCGTCGTATGGTCCCGAAGATACTTGTACGTCTCGTACGGAAAGATGGAGTAGCTGCCCTCACGGGACGAAGCGGACTCATTCAGAATGCAGCAGTCTTCGTGGTCACCCACCCGTACCAGCGCCTTGGGATCGACCACCGGAAGATTTTTGAGCAGGATGGAATGCACCAGCGGGAAGATCGCCGTGTTCGCACCAATTCCCAGCGCAAGCGTAAGAATCGCCGTAGCTGCAAACCCCGGCGATTTCCGCATCTGCCGGAGTGCATAGCGAATGTCCTGAATGAGCCTGTCGAGCAACGTCCCAGCACGGATATCACGAACGCCTTGCTTGACCTGCTCGGCTCCTCCCATCTCCCTTCGGGTATCGCGGTACGCCTCCTCCGGTGACATCCCCGCTTTCATCTTTTCCGCTGACACCAGCTCCACATAGGCATGGAGTTCCTCGTCCAGATCGTGATCGAGCTGATCACCATGGAACATGTTTCTCCAAAGTGCACGAAGTCGACTCATCACGGAGACCTCCTAGCTGGTTCTCAGGGCCGCTGCCATTGCGATGGAGATCCGCTCCCATCGCTCTGTCTCGCTCTGAAGCTGCTTTTTGCCAGCCTTTGTCAACGAATAAAACTTTGCACGCCGATTGGTCTCCGATTCTCCCCACGTGGAGATGAGCCAGCCAGCCTCTTCCATACGATGGAGAGCAGGGAACAGAGAACCCGCCTTCACGTCGAAGGCGCCACTGGTCATCTGCGAAATTCTGCGGGAGATGCCCATCCCGTGAAGTTCCTGAAGCGCGAGGGCTTTCAGAATCAGGACATCGAGTGTGCCTTGCAGCAGATCGAATTGCGGAGCGGGCATCGATTCTCCTATTGATCGTCTATAAGACGTTACATGATCCCTTATAGACAGTCAATAGGACTACCGATCTCAGCTGTCGCCACCAGGCCAAAGCGTTCATTGAGCTATTCTGATCGACCGTATCTTCGGCAAGTGTATCTAAAACCAGCTAGTCGTAGATTTGACTCCCTTACCGGCGTGGAGCAGCCAACCAATGTTCAAGTTGACGAACAGGCGACTATTTGTCCATGTGAATCCGCTTCCTCGATGAGCGACTTGGTATTGGCCAGTTATGGCGGATTTCGCACCAACTGAGGTCACATCAGCTGCCATGTCTGAGTAAGTTACGGAACAACCGCTTTAGGAACTCCTAACTTTGCTGCGGAAATGGGTACTACTGCGGGTGCCCGATCTCGAGGACAATCTTGCCGGGCTTGTGTGGTGCGCCCGCAAGCATGTACTGCGCCTGGCGCGCCTCCGAAAGCCGCAGGACTGAACCCACACGCGCCGTGATTCTGCCTGCATCAAACAATGCTGCGATCGTCTGCAGGCGCGCAGTTGTCACCTCAGCGTAGAAGAAAATGGCCCCTGCCGGCAGAGGCTGGGTGGAGACCGAGGTGACGAGTCTGCCTCCTGGTTTCAACGCGGCAAGGCAGCGCTGAAACGTACTGCCCCCGACCGTGTCGAGGATGGCATCCACCTGAGGGAGGTCCTTCTCAAAGGCGGGCTTACTCGAGTCGATGATGGATTTCACACCCAATGAACGGAGCAGGCGTTCTTCGTCGAGGTGGGCGATGGCAACAACGTGGATCCCAGCGTCTACGGCCATTTGCACGGCGTAGGCGCCGACGTTCCCGGCGGCTCCGACGACCATTACCGTTTGTCCACGCATCGCCTGTGCATATTGGAAGAGCATTTGCCAGGCGGTGACCGCAATGACGGGAGCCGATGCTGCTTCTACGTAATTCAGCGACTGCGGTTTGTGGGCGACCATTCCGGCCATGGCCACGGCGAACTCGGCCTGGGCGCCGCAGAACTGTGGGTTGGTGACCCCATAGATCTCGTCGGCCGGCGCAAAACCCGCAACGCGGGGGCCGACCTTCTCGACGACACCGGACAGGTCCGAACCGAGGGTGAGCGGAGGTTGCGGACTGACCTTGCTCTTGCCTTCACGAATGAGGGCGTCCCACGGGGCAACACCGGCGGCCATGCAGCGCACCAGAATTTCGCCGGGGTCCGGCGACGGCACCGTCACATCCTCAACCACGACGACGTCAGGCGCGCCGAAGCTATGAATTCTGGCTGCTTTCACGGCTCTTTCCTCCTTAGCGTGACGATGCGGGAGCACTCACTCCAATAAAGTCGGACAGGCACGGTTCAACGCGTCTCGTACGGGTGGAAGATGTAGTCCTTCGCCTTCACGGCAGTATGGCAGGCGTTGCCGAAGTCTGAGGGGCTCTTGGCATCATGCGAGAACTTGCCCGATGAGGCATCGTAGTTGAACACCGTGTACCCCCACACCCCGCCGTTTTTCGGAAATCGCTTGCTGTCTTTTTCCATGACGAAAACCTGGGCAAGGACATCTGCCACGTCCACGTCGAAGGGAGCTTCCCTGCTCTTCTTTGGCTTCCACTGAATCTTCACGATTCTGGAGCCTTCCGGAGAAGATTGGCCGTTGCCGTTTTCGGATCTCTTGGGAGAACATTGGGGAAAGCCGTCTCCTGAAAGGTTAAGCCTGAAGCAAGACATCGAGTCCATTGGACAAAGGTATTGGCGATACCTAAGTCCAATGGCGCACTGCCCCGATTTGTTGCAGGGTTTGACATGCAGGGTGCACGCATAGGAAGCAGGGGAATCAAATTTCGTATGGAGGCTCGATGGTTGAAAAGGCCGCCAAAGAGAATGAATCGCGCACTCCACCGTCGGCTTTCGTCGAGGGTGAGGTTCTGCCGGGAAATGCGCTGCCCATTGGGGGCGCACATCAGTCCGGAGACGGAGTTAATTTTGTCTTGTTCAGCCGCCACGCGACCCGTGTTCACCTGGAACTCTATCAAAATGCCAACGACTCGTCTGCGGCCAGGAGCATTGATTTGGATCCGGCGCGTCATCGGACCGGTGACATCTGGCATGTTTGGGTGCGAGGTATCCCGCCGGGTCAACTCTACGGCTATCGCATCGAGGGCCCCTATCAGCCGGAACTAGGTCATCGCTTCAATTCAAATAGGTTGCTTCTGGATCCGTATGCAAGAGCAATTGCCGGCGTAGAGTATTGGGATTTTTCAGCCGCCCGCGGCTACGATTCATCCAGCAGCCTAAGTGACTTGAGTATTTCAACTGTCGATAACGCAGGCACCACGCCTAAGTGCATCTTTACCAGCGACGATTTCGATTGGGAGACGGATGCGCCACCGAATCATTCACCATCCGACACGGTGATCTATGAGACGCACGTACGCGGATTCACCATCGATCCCACGTCGGGGGTAGCCCATCCCGGGACTTTCCGCTCTTTGACCGAAAAGATTCCCTATCTGAAAGACTTGGGCGTGACGGCAATCGAGTTGATGCCGGTTACCGAATTTAACGAAAACGAACTGATGCGACTGAACCCAGTAACCAAAAAGAAACTCACAAATTATTGGGGATACAACCCAGTTGCGTTGTTCTCCCCGAAGCAGTCCTACAGCATCGGAGGAGCGCGAGGCCAGCAAGCTTTGGAGTTCCGTGAGATGGTTAAGGCTTTTCATCGCGACGGGATCGAAGTGATTCTGGATATTGTTCTGAACCACACGGCTGAAGGAGATGAACTGGGGCCGACGTTTTGCCTGCGTGGGATTGAAAACTCGATTTTCTACACGTTGGAAGAGGACGGCCGACGATACTACAAAGACTTTACCGGCGTCGGTAATACGCTCAACGCGAATCATCCTGTGGTAAGACAGTTCGTCATGCTGGTTCTCCGGTATTGGGCCATGCAAATGCACGTTGATGGTTTTCGCTTCGACCTCGCTTCTGTCCTGGGCCGAGATCAGAATGGAAAGATCCTACGCAACGCTCCCCTTCTCGAAAGCATTGCCGAGGATCCCATCCTGCGCGACATAAAGATTATTGCGGAAGCCTGGGATGCAGGCGGGGCCTATCAAGTAGGGTGTTTCTCCACGCAACGCTGGGCAGAATGGAATGGCCGTTTTCGTGACGATGTGCGCCGCTTCTGGATCGGCGACGCGGGCATGATGGGGCAGTTTGCCAATCGCATCTGTGGAAGCTCAGATCTATACCAAAGCTCTGGGAAGGGCCCTCGAGCCAGCTTGAACTTTATAACTTCTCATGACGGATTCACACTCAATGATCTGGTGAGCTTTAAGCAGAAACACAATGACGAGAATGGCGAGAACAGCCGTGATGGAAGCGATGCCAACTACAGCGACAATTGCGGGATGGAAGGACCAACGGATGATCCCGCTATCGACGCACTACGGAACCGCTTAATCAAGTCCTTCCTCTTGACGCTGTTTATCTCTCGAGGGATTCCGATGTTGCTGGGCGGCGATGAGTTTCGTCGAAGCCAGCGCGGAAATAACAACGCGTACTGCCAGGATAATGAGGTGAGCTGGTTTGACTGGAGCCTGGCGGAGAAACACAATGACATTCTGCGCTTCACGCGCGGAATGATCGCTTTTCGTCGAGCACATCCTGTTTTGCGAAAGGAAGTTTTCTACACAGATGCTGACCTAAAATGGTTCGCGCCAAACGGTGGAGCGCCGAACTGGACGGACGAGTGGCAGAAATCGTTTGCGTGTCACATTCTAGGTCAGACCGAGCCCGACTTATTCCTGATGTTTAACGCCCAGAACGAACCGGTTGATTTTTCCATTCCTTCGTTAGCGTCGAATAAGGCTTGGCGTTTAGCGGTGGATACCGCGCAGTTTGCCCCTTACGATCTCTACGAGGCTGGGAAAGAGCCCTCCCTGCAAGGGCAGAGCAGCTTTCGAGTTGAAGCTCGTTCGAGTGCGATTCTCTTGACCGATGAACGGGAGGTGCCAGTTGAGTATTAGTGCCGCCGCTGGGAAACCGGCTGATGCGTCTATTCTGGTGAACGTCCCGAAGCTCATCACCGACTACTACGAGTTGCGTCCCGACCCGAGTCACCCGCAACAGCGTGTCGTGTTTGGCACGTCGGGCCATCGCGGATCTGCTACAAGCGTGACGTTCAATGAGTGGCACATCCTGGCGATTACTCAAGCGATTTGTGATTATCGAAAACTGCAGCAGATTGACGGGCCCCTCTTCCTCGGTATGGATACTCACGCGCTGTCCGAGCCCGCATACGCAAGCGCACTGGAAGTGCTTGCGGCAAACAGCGTCGACGTGATGCTCTCTGAAGGCACCCCATACACCCCAACCCCGGCCGTCTCACATTCGATTTTGCGGTACAACCGCAGCAAGAAGTCAGGGTTAGCCGACGGCATAGTAATCACGCCGTCTCACAACCCTCCGGACGATGGTGGATTTAAATACGATCCACCACAAGGAGGACCGGCCGATTCGAACGTAACTTCCTGGATCGAATCGAAAGCGAACGAGTTTTTGCGATCGGCGCTCGATGGTGTGAAGAGAGTCTCCCTCGAGAAAGCTCTTCAAGCCTCCACCACGCACATGCACGACTTTTTGAACGCCTACGTCGAAGATCTCGACACCGTCGTGGATATGACCGTCATCCGCGAGGAGAAGATCAGGCTTGGGGTCGACCCCCTCGGCGGGGCAGGCATCGACTATTGGCCACGAATTGCTGAGAAGTATGGCCTGGACCTCACGATCGTGAATGAATCCGTTGATCCCACGTTTCGCTTCATGACTGTGGATTGGGATGGAAAGATTCGTACGGATCCTTCCTCACCGTATGCCATGCAGAGGCTTATCGGTCTGAAAGACAAGTTCGACCTCGCGTTTGCTGCGGATGCCGATCACGACCGTCACGGTATCGTCACCAAGGGGAGCGGTTTGTTGCCCCCAAATCACTACCTTTCGGTCTGTGCGCACTATCTAGTTTCAAATCGAAAGCGTTGGCACGAGAACGTGGCCGTTGGGAAGACCGTAGTCAGCAGCAGCATGATTGACCGTGTCAGCGCGCGCCTGCATCGGCCGCTCTACGAAGTGCCAGTGGGCTTCAAATGGTTCGTCGGTGGCTTGCTCGCTGGCCGTTTGGGTTTCGCTGGCGAGGAAAGCGCTGGTTCTTCCTTTCTCAGGAAGGACGGCAGCGTCTGGACTACGGACAAGGACGGCATCATTCCTTGTTTGCTCTCGGCAGAGATTACCGCGCGCATGGGAAAAGATCCAGGCGAAGTTTATCGCGAGCTCACGCGTGAACTAGGGGATCCAGTTTACGAGCGTATCGACGCTCGTGCCACGCCCGAACAGAAAGCCGTACTGGAGAAATTATCGCCCGACGATATTCACGCAACAGAAGTTGCCGGCGAGAAGATTGAGCAGATTCTCACCACCGCTCCCGGAGACGGGAAGGCAATTGGTGGAATCAAAGTAATCGTCAAGGATGGATGGTTTGCGGCACGACCATCGGGCACGGAAGAAATCTACAAGATTTATGCCGAGAGTTTTCTCGGGCAGGACCATCTTCGCAAGATCCAGCTGGAAGCGCAGGCGATCGTTTCGGAAACGCTGGCGAGCAACACTCGGACAGCTTAACAAGCAGTGAGAAGGAGTTGCTTATGAGTTCCCCAATCAACGTTGGTCGCTCCTCCAATGCGAGCATCTCTGATGCGCTGACCGATCTGGCTTTGGATATGAGATGGTCGTTTAGTCACGCGGCGGATCGGCTTTGGGAGCAGCTTGACCCTGAGCTCTGGGAACTAACGCACAATCCCTGGGTCGTGCTGCAAACCGTATCTCAGGAAAAACTGCAAAGTGTCACCGCCAACCCAGACTTTGAAAAATTGCTAACTCAGCTTCAAGAAGAGAAAACGCATGATGAACGGTCGGACGGGTGGTTTCAAAAGGCCTATCCGAATTCGGGCGTGTCGACAATAGCGTATTTCTCAATGGAGTTCATGTTAAGCCAGGCCCTGCCGATCTATTCGGGCGGCCTCGGAAACGTTGCCGGCGATCAACTCAAGGCAGCGAGTAACCTGTGCGTTCCTGTAATCGGAGTCAGTCTTCTCTACCAGCAGGGCTATTTTCGCCAGGAAATTGATATTCAGGGCAACCAGCAGGCGTTGTACCCATTTAACGATCCCGGCCAGTTGCCTATCCGGCCGGTACGGAAGTCAAATGGCGAATGGTTACGGCTCGTCCTTCCTTTGCCTGGGTTTGAATTGTGGATTCGAGCCTGGCAGGTGCAGGTAGGCAGGACGAGATTGTATTTGCTGGATACCAACGTTCCTGCAAACCCTCCTGAGTACCGCGCCATTACAACCGAGCTGTACGGCGGCGGTCCGGAGCTGCGGTTGAGACAGGAGTTGGTGCTTGGTATTGGAGGCTGGCGACTTCTGCGCGCATTGGGATTGCAGCCTGAGGTTTGCCATCTCAATGAAGGCCATGCCGCGTTCGCGCTGCTCGAACGGGCGGGCTCCTACATGAAAGATAGCGGTCAGACCTTTGATGTCGCGCTTGCTGTCACTCGTGCCGGGAACCTCTTTACAACCCATACTCCAGTGGAGGCAGGTTTTGACCGCTTCACTCCTGGCATGATGGAGCGATATCTCAAGAAGTATGCGGAGGATAAGCTTTCGATTTCATTCGAGAAGCTTCTGGCATTGGGTCGCCAGAACCCGCAAGACTCATCGGAGCCATTCAATATGGCCTACCTCGCAGTCCGAGGCAGCTACGCCATCAACGGCGTCAGTAAATTACATGGCCAAGTCAGCCGGCGAATCTTTCAGGGACTGTTTCCAAGATGGCCGGAAGGAGAAGTGCCAGTAACGCACGTGACCAACGGGGTTCACATGCCTACGTGGGACTCTGCGGAAGCAGACCGCGTTTGGACATTGGCGTGCGGCAAGAACCGTTGGCGCGGAGCGTTGGCAAACATGTTGCAGGATGTCAACGCCGTAGGCGACTCCGACCTTTGGCAAATGCGCGCCGAAGGCCGGCGAATTCTCATTCACTACGTGCGCAGACTCTACACCCGTCAATCGGCCGCTCGTGGGGCATCGAAGGAAGATCTGGAGCGGGCAGCACGAATACTCGACGCCGATATTTTGACCCTGGGATTTGCTCGCCGGTTCGCGACGTACAAGCGCCCGAACCTTCTTCTTCATGATCCAGCGCGTCTACTTAACATCCTGATGAATCGAGAGCATCCCGTCCAGCTGGTGCTTGCAGGTAAGGCACATCCGCAGGATGTCGAGGGGCAAAACATGATCAAGGAGTGGATCGAATTTGCCCAGCGCCCTGAAGCGGGATCCCGGGTGGTCTTTCTCGCCGACTACGACATGCTCATGGCGGAACACCTCGTTCAGGGAGTGGACGTCTGGGTCAACACTCCTCGACGCCCATGGGAAGCGAGCGGTACAAGCGGGATGAAAGTGCTGGTGAACGGAGGGCTGAATCTCTCGGAACTTGATGGTTGGTGGGCCGAGGCATATTCGCCAGAGGTGGGCTGGGCAATCGGCGATGGGCGCGAACACGGGGATGATCCTTCATGGGACTCGACCGAAGCCGAAAGCCTATATGCTGTACTTGAGAGCGAAGTTGTGCCAGAGTTTTATTCGCGGGATGAACGTGGAATCTCGCGCCGCTGGGTCGATCGCATGCGTGCAAGTATGGCTCGCTTGACTCCGGGCTTCTCAGCAAATCGCGTGGTGCGGCAATATACCGATGAATGCTACGTCGCGACTGCTGCTGCTTTTGGCCGGCGAGCCGAGAACCGAGGCTCACTCGGCGCAGATTTAGTCGCATGGGAGGCGGACTTGGCAAATCACTGGTCCTCGCTTCGATTCGGTTCCGCGACCCTTCAGCGAACGGGCGAGCAATGGCTTTTCCAGGTTCAGGTCTTTTTGGGTGACATGAACTTCGATGCGATAAAGGTCGAACTCTACGCGAACGGAGAGAACGACGCTGGCCCGGTCATCGAAAAGATGAGTCGTGGCGAACAGCTGGCTGGCCAGGAGACGGGCTACACATATAAGGCTCTTGTTCCCGCGACTCGCCCAGCTGGGGACTATACACCGCGCCTCATTCCCCAGCACGAGGCGGCATCGGTCCCGTTGGAGGCGCCCTTTATTCTGTGGCACGACGCGCCCTCCTGGCGATGACTCAGAACCATTTAAGAATTTGAAAGCGAGGTAATCAGATGGGGAAGCAGTTGGATGGAGTGAGATGACCTATCCGCTAAGACTTTCTTCCGAGAGCTTCCTTGCTGAGGCGCTTTCTGGTTCTTGCGGCTTTGGCTGCAGCCTCAAACCTATGCGGATTCGGGTGTTTGCCGAGTTCATGCCAGTTGGTCTCGGAAAGGTTCACGCCGTAATACTTAGCGGCCTTTTCAATGTTGGCAAATGCTAAAGCCCGATCTCCGTCTGATACTTCCAGCACTTGATCGAATCGAGCAACAGCATTCCGCACGTGCTGAGCGTCGGTCATCGGCTCTTTGCGCTGCTTGGGAAAGGCAAACACCGTCTCCGGAAGGTCGCCTCGCGTAATGTGATGCGTGGCTTCCTCGAACGGCTCCCAGGTTGGTTCCAAAGTTGACATGCTACCTCCCACTTGAGTGGCTGCTTGTTCTCCACTCCATCTAACTCATGTGCTTCTTCGCAATTGCTTCTATCTCCGGCTCGGTGAGCGCAGAGAGGTCCACGATCTCGGTTGCAATCACCCGCTGATAAAGCGTCGGATGATGTTTCTTCAAATATTCTGCAAGAAATTCCAGAGCACTGCTCTTTCCCGTGCCGTGGCCGACCAGGACGATTTCCTGGGAAGGCAGAAGATCTTTCGCGAGCTCTTCATAGAACGAAGGCTCCTCCGGAACCCGTTGGCCTTGATAGTGAGTTTCCTTGCGGTGGATCAAGTGGCGATGAAATCCATGCGGATCATACGGCCTCGTAGCGTCATCTCTCTGAGCTCGCTCGCCATCGACATCCTGGTAGACCCGTGCAAGATGGTGATCGATGACAACAATGCTGCGCATCGGTTGCACAGGCTTGTTTGGAGTGGCGCCAAGATCGGCTTCGCGCAGGAACCTTCGAATGCGCGATACTTCCCCCTCATCAAGGCTATGGGTACTCGGACGTTTGAAGAACGCACGTTGCGAGCCGACTATAAACGCAAACTCAGTGCCGCCATGCGGTTCGATTTCACCCAGCTTCCCGATCAGTTCAACGACATCACTCCAGTGAACGTTACGTGGAAGGCTGCCGGCCAGGAGACTTTCCAGAAGCGACTCATGTTTGTGATCGAGATGCGTGTTCATTCTTCCTCTTTTCGTGTCGGAATCGCGTATTCAGCTCTCCGCTTTCCGATGAATTCTCCTGATCGGATCGCACTACAGGGAGCGTCGACCGACAATTAGACGTTGGTATCGCCAATACCTTCGGATCGGTGATCGGCTTCCCCATACTCGTCACCCTTGCAAACGAAGCCCTTTGATCCAAAGTGTGTCGGAAATATAAATAATTGGGTACAAGCTAACTGGACCACAGGTACCGGCACCGTGCGGTCAATTTTCCGTCGATTGGGCTCCTGCCCGTGCAGCGAACGCGACTCCTTATTCGATGCCACGAACGAACTCGTTTCGCCTTGCTGACTCGGTGGACCGAGCTTCACCTGACACAATCTTTATGGATTCTTTATGTGCCCGCAGCCCGACAGATTCGATTCTGGCGAATTCACCACAGGCAATGCTGTTGACGTATTCTAGTTCCAGGCTCAAATCCGTGTTTCCCCCAGCTTCCCGGGCCCTTTTGAAAGCAGTACGATACGCGCGGCTTTTCCCTTCCGTACATATTCGAAGCACACGCACTGATTGAGCCAGAGCCGATAGCCTGATGCAATTGGAACTTGGTATTGGAAATACCTTGGTATCAGTGGGCCGAACCGTCATCGTGGGGGCAGGGCGGTCGCCGTCGGGGAACAGTATCGACCGGTGGAGCGAGCGGGAACATGACCTCTGGAACACGCGACGCAAAACAGAGTAGCGAAGCACCGAATCTGCGGGACCTGATCGAAATGATTCCCGGGTTGGTTATGTGTGCACTACCTGATGGCTCCGCCGAGTTTGCAAACCGGGCCTGGCAGGAATACACGGGCTGCTCATTAGAGCAACTGACCGGTCGGGGCTGGCAAACCGTGATCCACCCAGACGACGTGACGAAGTTTAATAGCGAATGGAGCGCATCTCCGACGGGTGACAAATCGTTCGAGACCGAAGCGCGAATGCGGCGCGCCGACGGCCACTATCACTGGTTTTCGATTCGAAGGGGCCCCGCCGTTTCGGAAGCCCGAAGCAGCAAGGCGTCCTTGCGTACTTTGATCGCTTTCGAAGATATCAACGAGCGAAAAGAGGCCCAGGTCAAGCTCCAACTTAGCGAAGCCCTGCAGCAGGCGTTTTGCGATAACAGTCCCAACCTGATTTGGCTGGAAGATCGGCAAGGCCGGTATCTCTACGCTAACAAGGAGTTCCAAAGCGCTCTCCGCGTCACCGAAGAACAAGTCAAAGGGAAGAAGGACGAAGAACTGTTTGCAGTCAAACAGGCTGCAGCTTTTCAAGCGAAGAATCTGCAAGTGCTTGAGACACGCGCTCGGGTGAGATTTGAGGATGTCTTTTTTCGAGAAGACGGGCAACGCGGGCTCATCGTTCAGAAGTTCCCGCTGTTCGACGCGGACGGTGTGGTCTATGCCATCGGTTCTGTCGCGACTGATATCACGGAACGTCAACATGAGGAGTCGGCGCGCCGCTACAGTGAAGAAAAGCATCGCCTTGTCGTCGAAACGGCCAACGACGCCATTATCAGCATGGACCACACTGGCACGATTCAGTTTGCCAACCCGGCGTCCACGAGAATCTTCGGTTATGACCCCGCGGAGTTGATTGGAGAGCCACTGACCGTACTCATGCCAAAATTCATGCGCGAGCTTCACGACAATGGATTCAGGCGCTACCTGGATACGGGCCAGAGGCACATCAACTGGCAGGGGACCGAACTGACCGCGCTTCGCAAGAACGGCCAGGAGTTTCCTGTGGAGATTTCGTTCGGGGAACTAACCAGAGACGGACATAAGATATTCACCGGATTCATCCGCGATATCAGTAAAAGAAAGCAGGCCGAGGACAAGCTTCGTGCGAGCGAGCGTACCCTGCGTGAGTTAACTGAGACGATTCCGCAGATGCTCTGGAGTGCCGAGGAGGACGGCACACTGAACTATTGCAACCAGCGGACTCTCGGCTACACGGGACTATCTGCCGAAGAAGTGCAGGGCTCTGGCTGGCTAACAGCAGTTCATCCGGACGACGTGGAAAAGGCAACTCGAGCGTGGTTGGGCTCGGTTGAAAGCGGCGAAGCATTTCAGTGCGAGTTTCGTTTTCGGCGGGCGCCAGACGGGTACCGTTGGTGTATTTCCAATGCCGTACCATTGCGTGATCTCGAAGGAAAGGTCATCAGATGGTTCGGAACCGTCGTTGATCTGCACGACTGGAGAGCGGCGCAAGAAGCATTGCATGCGATTCAGACCCGTCAGGTCGCGGTTCGCGCGGATGTGAGTCTTGCTTTTGGACAGAAAGAGAGTCTTGAGGCGATCCTGCACGAGTGTGCAGAATCCCTGGTGCGGCATCTCGATGCAGCGTTTGCGAGAATTTGGACGCTGAGTCCTGACGGAAGGCTGCTGGAGTTGAGTGCCAGTGCAGGGCTTTACACGCACCTCAATGGAACTCACTCACAGATACCGATTGGCCAACTCAAAATTGGGGCGATCGCACGGGAACAGAAACACGTTCTCACCAACGACATCATCAATGATCCTCGAATCAGCGACAAGGCGTGGGCAGCAAATGAGGGGATGTCGAGTTTTGCAGGATACCCGCTGTTGGCCGGAACGCGAACCCTTGGTGTGATGGCAATGTTCTCTCGAAAGCCGCTTGCACCGGGAACAGCAGAAGCACTGGCATCCACTGCGGACTTGATCGCACAAGGTATTGAACGCAAGCGTGCTGAAGATGAGCTTCGTCTGAGCGAGCGTAATCTTCAGATGACACAAGCGGAGCTCGCGCGGGTTTCCAGGCTCACAACTATGGGTGAACTGGCAGCCTCGATCGCCCACGAGGTGAATCAACCCTTGACCGCAGTAGTCAATAACGGCAGCGCGTGTTTGCGATTGCTTGCCAATCGCAATCTAGAACCCGATGTTCTGCGTCAGGCTCTTGAAGGAATTATTGCCGACGGCACTCGCGCCAGTGCCGTTTTGTCTCGAATCCGCGCATTCATAAAGAAAGAAGCTGCTGAGAAAAGCGAATTGAATGTAAGCGAAGTGATTCAGGAGGTACTGATCCTGGCTGGCCGTGAGCTTTATGAGAATCAAGTCTTGCTCGAAAAGCAACTGACAAACGATCTGCCGTCTGTCCTCGCGGATCGTGTTCAGTTGCAGCAGGTTCTGCTGAATTTGATCATGAACGGCATCGAGGCCATGGCGGCGGTGACAGACCGACCTCGTTTGCTCGGAGTGCAATCCCAAATCGACCAATCTGGTGACGTACTCGTTGCAGTAAGCGACTCAGGCACCGGCTTTGATACTGCAGTAGAACGTGCTTTTACACCCTTCTTTACAACGAAAGCGAATGGTTTGGGAATGGGGTTGTCGATCAGCCGCTCTCTCGTTGAAGGTCATGGTGGTCGACTCTGGGCCACCCACAACTCTCCTCACGGCGCCGTGTTTTCCTTCACAATCCCAACGACCGGCGGGAATCTCTCATGACTGGTACGCCGGTAGTCTTTGTGGTCGATGACGATCCATCGGTACGTTCCTCGCTGAAGTTCCTCTTGAGCACCGTTGGTTTACAAGTTGAGAGCTTTGACTCGGCGGATGCCTTTCTGCGCAAGACGCTGGCAGATGCGCCAAGTTGCCTTGTGCTTGATGTCAGACTGCCTGGATTGAGCGGACTCGATTTTCAGCGCGAGCTTACGGCGAAAAACATCACTATCCCGATTATCTTTCTCACAGGCCACGGTGACATTCCAATGAGCGTTCGCGCCATGAAGGCGGGGGCCGTCGAATTCCTCACCAAGCCATTCCGCGATCAAGACCTGTTGGATGCTGTTCGTATCGCACTGGAGCGGGACCGCGCCAGACGTGAAGAGGGAAAAGAGGTAGCCGCTCTCAAGCAGTGCTTCGACTCATTGACTTCGCGCGAACAGGAGGTGATCTCCCTGGTCGTGTCGGGCATGCTCAATAAACAGATCGCGGACCAACTTGGAACTGCGGAAAGTACCGTGAAAGTCCAGCGTAGCCGGGCAATGGAGAAGATGCATGCGGAATCTCTTGCCGATCTCGTCAGAATGATTGAGAAGCTCAAAGCCCCCTCGGGAAGAAATCAGTAAACCAAGGTTTATTCGCGTACGCCTTTTTCAGAAGCCGGGGATCCCAAGATCCAATAGCTTCTTTCTCCGTTCGGCAATAAGGTTTGTTGAGTATGGAGTTAGAAGTGGCAAAAGCTCTAATCTCGATCGTCGACGATGATGAGTCCATCCGAAGGACTACGACGTTTCTCATCGAATCTTTCGGCTTTCGAGCAGCGGCCTTTGAGTCTGCCGAAGATTTGCTGAAGTCGTTCCGGCTGCACGAGACTTCATGTCTTATCGTTGACGTGCAAATGCCGGGCATGAGCGGACTACAACTTCAAAGCCAACTGGCTGCCGAAGGTATCGGCATTCCCATCATTTTTGTCACCGCGTACGACAACAAGGGTTTGCGTCACCAGGCAGGGCAAGCCGGTGCGGTCGCATTCCTCGGAAAGCCATTTAACGACGAGGAGCTACTTGAGGGTATTCGTTTAGCGTTGCGAGGAACATCAGGGGCGACAAGAGATCTGATCGCCGTGGTCGACGACGATGAGTCCATCCGCAGAACCACCACACTCCTCATAGAATCGTTTGGCTTCCGGGCGATTGCCTTCGAATCTGCCGAAAGCTTTCTCCAGTCAGGCCAGCAGCACAATACATCGTGTCTCATCCTTGACGTACGGCTGCCGCAGATGAATGGGTTGCAGCTTCAAAGAGAGCTCGCTGCGGCTGGTTGCAGCATTCCTATCGTTTTTATCACTGCGTATGACGACAAAGAATCGCGTGGTCGCGCGATGCAAGCGGGCGCTGTTGCATTCTTAGGAAAGCCTTTTAGCGATGAGCAACTACTCCAAATCCTTCGCGCAGCCTTAGGGCACGACAAGGGCGGCTCGACATCTATATGACTCAACAAAGGCGTCGTCAGGATAGCCATTCGATGCCGGAGAGCTGCTTGAGAAAGTCCACGCTGCTCTAACGATTAGCCAAAGTAGTACGCGGAGCTTCCCAGGTTTTCCCGCGTGGAGGTTAACTGTGTCTAATTTGAATTTGATTGACCAGACCTGTGGCAAACGTAGATCTGAACAGATCGTTGGCATCAGCCCTTCTCTGAAATCCGCCCTCACGGAAGTGGAACGAGTGGCACCGACGGATGCCACCGTGCTCTTGCTCGGCGAGACGGGTACTGGCAAGGAGTTGATCGCTCGTGCGATTCACAATCTCAGTCCACGTAACGACCAGCCTTTTGTGAAATTGGATTGTGCCGCAATTCCCTTCGACTTATTGGATAGCGAACTCTTTGGCCATGAAAAGGGCGCCTTCCCCTGGGCTATGGCGCGCAGAATAGGCCGTTTCGAAATGGCTGATTCCGGAACACTGTTCCTTGATGAAATCGGTGATCTTCCCCCGACGCTGCAGCCTAAGCTGCTGAGGATCCTGCAAGAGCAGGAATTCGAGCGCCCGGGAAGCAGCCAGACGCATCGCGTCAACGTCCGTCTGATAGCTGCGACGCATCGAGATCTAGTGGGCATGATCGGTCAGGGAGAATTCCGCAGCGATCTCTACTATCGACTGAACGGATTTCCAATCAAGCTCCCACCATTGCGCGAGCGCCGCGTAGACATACCCTTGTTGGTCTCGCACTTCGTGGAAGTGTTTTCACGACGCATCGGAAAGCAAATTCACAATGTACCGGCAGAGACTTTGAGTGCATTCACCGCGCATTCCTGGCCCGGCAACGTTCGAGAGCTTCAAAATTTGATCGAACGCGCGTTAATCCTGTCGAACGACGGGGTTCTTCCGAATCTCTTATCTGCAATCCCCAGGAAGTCGACCAGGGTGACTGCACTACAGGGCACATCCAATGGTTCTGGAAATGCTGTGATCGACTCAAATACCGATGCACTTCCAAGTCCCTTACCGGTCTCGGGCGATCTTTTAGATACAAAGGGGCATTTGCTTAATCATAAGTTCGAATCTTCAGGCACATCACATGATCTCCCCATCGTCTTCGTTGTCGATGATGACATCCCCGCGCGCGAATCCATGAAGAAGATAATTTGCCGCGAAGGGTGGCTGCCAGAGACATTCGTCCTCGCCCAAGAGTTCTTCGACCGGCCCCGGCCACATGTTCCAAACTGCCTTGTGGTGAATATTTCTCCTCGCGACCTCAGCGGTCTTGAACTGCAAAAGCGGATCGTCGCCGAACGTACCGAAACGCCGATCATATTCATCGCTGACCACGGGGATGTACCCACATCAGTTCAAGCCATGAAGGCTGGAGCCGTGGAATTCTTGATAAAGCCATTCACGGATGACGCTCTTTTCGATGCAATCCGGGAAGCCCTTAAACGTAGCTCGATTGCGCTTGGCCGCGAAGCTGAAATGCGGTCGGTCCGCGACTCATATGCGTCCCTTAGCCACCGCGAACGGCAAGTCATGGCATTAGTGCTGTCTGGGCTCTTAAACAAACAGATTGGTTCAGAACTCGGCATCAGCGAGATTACAGTAAAGGCTCATCGAGGCCGGGTTATGCAAAAGATGGGAGCCAAGTCTGTCGTGGACTTGGTAAGAATGGCCACGAGGCTGCGATCAGAGCGCGCACTCGCCGGGGCAGGTCAGTTCAGGTCGCCGTCACCTTCTCCAATCTCCGGCTCGCCCGATCGCAGGATGAACAGGTCAGCTTCCTCGAGTGGACCTGCGCTCACAGTGGCAAGTGGAAGGTCATAACTGGAGCCTCCTCGCGCCTGCTGATCACAGCCTGCCTTGCGCACTCGTTCGCCTGCTCGGCCTGTTTCCGATCGTATATCCCGTCGTCCGCCTTCGGCCAATCTTCTGCGAGGCTTATGCAGTATCCAACCATTCGTTGAACTGCTCATACCAAGGTATTGA
Source organism: uncultured Acidobacteriaceae bacterium (assembly GCA_963838295.1). Lineage (GTDB taxonomy): Bacteria > Acidobacteriota > Terriglobia > Terriglobales > Acidobacteriaceae > Telmatobacter. The sequence continues at coordinate 127,883 of CAWIQS010000010.1, read as the reverse complement.
CGACACCATCGTCTAATGGATTCGTCCCCTCACTTCTGGCTTAATGACAACGATGAGCAAGTCAAGGCAAATCCGAGAGATTGCATCAGGCTCTGCTTTGCAAGGACTCTCAACAAATGAAAAGGAGATTTATCTCATGTCTTCAACTTCGCAAATCTCTATTTCCAGTATCGCCACTGAGAACTTCAGCACCTGGAACATTGATCCTGCCCACTCAGCGGCCGAGTTCAAGGTGAGACACATGATGATCTCGAATGTGAAGGGCAAGTTTTCGGGGCTCTCCGGGGTGCTGAAGCTGGACGAAACCGACTACGCTCATTCCAGCGTTGAGGTGTCGATCCCGGCGTCAAGCGTAAGAACCGTCGACGAGAAGCTCGATGCTCACCTGAAGGCCGAGGACTTTTTTGACGTTGAGAAATTTCCCACGCTCGCGTTCAGATCTACAAGCGTCCGTTACACGAGCGGTCACGACTATGCAGTTGCTGGTGATTTGACGATACGCGGCGTTACAAAATCCGTGACTCTGATAGTGAATGATGTCAGCGAGCCCTCGAAAGACCCTTGGGGCAACGTGCGCATTGGTCTTTCCGGCTCAACCAAGGTCAGTCGCAAAGACTTCGGGTTCATTTGGAATGCTCCGCTGGAGCTCGGCGGCGTCCTGGTGGGCGACGAAGTGGCGATCGCGCTGGATGTGCAATTCATCAAGGCATGAGGCAACCCTCAGCAGTCTGCGGCTGCCCGTTCGGCCGACCTGAGGAGCACCGGACAAACCGGAGGCGGACTTCGAGTCGAGAAAAGTTGTTCTGGAGGAAAGTATGAGAGTACCGCAAGTTTACCGTGCTGCATTGTTCGCACTTGCGTCGTTGTTATTCGTCGTGCTGGGTGAAAAGAAAATGACTGCCCAGACCAACTCGTCACAAGCGGTGAAGAACATCGTCATCGTCCATGGTGCATGGGTGGATGGTTCCAGCTGGTCCAAAGTGATCCCGTTGCTGCAAGCCAAGGGGTTTCATGTCGTCGCGGTACAAAACCCGCTGACCTCGTTTGCTGATGACGTGGCGGCAACACGGCGCGTCATCACATTGCAGGACGGACCGGTGCTGTTGGTTGGTCATTCTTACGCCGGTGTAGTCATCACTGAGGCAGGAAACGACCCAAAGGTTGTGGGATTGGTGTACGTAGCGGCCTTCGCCCCCAACGACGGCGAATCCATAAACTCAGTGGCCAAGAACTATCCGCCGGCCCCCCTCGGTGGTGAGCTGAGGCCGGACGCTCAAGGCTTTTTGTCGGTGACCCCGAAAGGAGTTGCCGAAGACATCGCTCAGGACTTACCAGCTAAGGAGCAGCCAGTTCTAACAGCGACACAGGGGCAGACCTCATCTACTGTTTTCGGCGCAGCAGTCACGACTGCAGCGTGGAAGGCTAAGCGATCATGGAGCGTGATCGCAAGCAACGATCGTGCTATACCGCCTGAACTAGAAAAGGCCGAGGCAGCGTCAATTGGGGCTACTTCAATCACGCTGTCGTCCGGCCACTTGGTGATGCTCACTCACCCGAAAGAGGTGGCGGACGTGATCGAGCAGGCAGCTATGAGGGCAAATAGTCGATAACCAACGGAGTAAGAATCACAACCGACGTCGTCATGACAAGAATCGCCAATGAGTTAGGAGACGTTATGGCTGCCCATCAAGGACAAGATAGTCCAGCCCAATCGGCTTCTCGCAACATTGAATCCGCGCAGCATTTCACGAGTGCCTCGGTTGCTGGATGGCGGCAGCTGAAGTGGCACCAGGAACAAGAGAGAGAGTGGGAAGGCATTTTGCGGAGCCTGCGGCAATGCATAAGCGAGTTGCTCATCACAAATCGAGATCTGAGAAATCCGCAACCTTCAACGATAAATCAGAGATACAGGGAGCCCGACAATGAATACGATCGGAGCATCGCAAGAAATCGATCATGATCGCCGTCGCTTTCTGGGAACGGCCACGGCGGCGGCTATAACCGCGAACTTTGGCTTGGTCGGTTCTGGCGCTGCGCAGCCACGCAATGTCGCGCCTGGCGCAGTCGATAGTGCTTCGCGCACATCGTTCGCTTCGCTCAAGCAGATCGAGGCAGGCCTGCTGAATGTCGGCTACGCTGAAGCTGGCCCGGACGATGGTCCCGCGGTGATCCTTCTGCACGGCTGGCCCTACGACATTCACAGCTTCGTCGACATCACGCCTCTGCTGGCGTCCAAGGGCTACCGCGTGATCGTCCCGTACCTGCGCGGATTTGGCACAACCAGCTTCCTGTCTCGAGGAACGGTGCGGAACGGCCAGCAGTCGGTGGTCGCAGTCGACATCATCGCTCTGATGGATGCGCTGAAGATCCAGCAGGCGATCCTCGCGGGATTTGACTGGGGAGCGCGCACCGCCGACATCGTGGCGGCATTATGGCCGGAACGCTGCAGGGGCCTGGTATCCGTGAGCGGTTATCTGATTGGCAGCCAGGCCGCCAACGAGGCTCCGCTGCCACCGAAGGCCGAACTGGCCTGGTGGTATCAGTTCTATTTCGCCACGGATCGCGGGCGTGCGGGTTACGACAAGTATCGACGCGACTTTGCGAAGCTCATCTGGCAGCTCGCATCGCCGCGGTGGAACTTCGACGATGCCACCTTCGATCGTTCCGCTGCATCTTTTGAGAATCCGGACCACGTGGACATTGTGATTCATAACTACCGCTGGCGAATCGGCTTGGCGAAGGGTGAGTCTCAATACGACGAATTGGAGCAGCGACTGTCCGCGAGTCCTGTGATTACCGTGCCGACGATCACCATGGAGGGGGACTCTAACGGTGCGCCGCATCCCGTCGACACATCCTATCGCGGAAAGTTCTCGGGCAAGTACGAATACCGCCTCATCACTGGTGGCATCGGACACAATTTGCCGCAGGAGGCTCCGCAAGAATTTGCGAAGGCGGTAATCGACGTCGGCACACTCTAACGCAGCAAACGAGTGCCCGCGGACCTAGTCGTCGTTGATGACAATGCGGTTCTGCTGACCGTAGAGCAAAGGAGACAATTCATGTCACACCATTACTCCGGTCCTGATTTTGGGTTTCCCCACGGAGACGCGCGGCTCGACCTCACTGATCTTTACGTCTTCCCCAGCCCCGGAAGGGAGAAGAAGACAATCTTCGTGATGAACGTGCATCCATCCATCGGCATTAACCCGCCTGGGCCCACCACAGCCGAGCCCTTTGCACCGAATGCAATCTACGAACTCAAGATCGACACCAATGGTGATGCGGTCGCCGAGATAGCGTACCGGATCCGCTTCTCTACTTCCGACCGCGGTTCGCAGACCGCTGCCGTCTATCGGGTCGACGGTACGCAGACCGCTGGAACAGGCGACGGCGGTCAACTTATCGCTGAGGGAGTACCGGTTTCGACAGGCAAGCCGGCACACGTGGCAGAGGCGGGCGACTACCGCATCTTTGCCGGCTGGCGAAGTGATCCCTTCTTTTTCGATACGGAGGGCGCTCTCAACAACCTCCAATTCACGGGCGTCGATTTCTTCACAAATGGAGATGTTTGCAGCATTGTGATCGAGGTTCCAACCTCCACGCTGGGTCCGCATGCAGTTGGACTCTGGCATCGCACTGTAGACGGCGCAAGTGGAACGTGGGTTCAGGCCGACCGAGGTGCTCGTCCTTCGCAATCTGTCTTCCTCGCAGGCGATCGCAAAGCTGATTTTCTTGCCAGTGAGCCGAAAGACGATGCTCAATTCATCCCCGTCTTCGCTCACTCGCTTGAACACACCGGGGGCTACTCGCCCGATGAAGCAACGCGGGTCGCACGTACTCTGCTACCAGACATTCTCTTCTACGATCCCAGTCGGCCGGCGGTCTTCCCGCACAATGGCCGCGCACTCACCGACGACGCGATTGACGTTTTCCTTGGCATCCTCACGAATGGCAGGATTACCAGCGATAACGTGGGACCCCATCAAGACCTTCTTTGCGAATTCCCTTTCCTGGGTGCGCCACATGAAGATCGGTCTGCCCAGCAGGTCGCAGCGTGACTTCCCGCGCAGCCAGCGTGCGGTCTACATCCCTTATCGCGCTGTAGTTTCGCGCCGCAATTGCAAGCGATACGAAGGTATTGGCCATACCAACGTCCAATTGTGCAGAACATATTGCTCTGGCCCAATAGATCGTGATTAACGAAATCGCGCATTCAATAAATACGGCGGAAGGTGGCGAGCTCACTTGGCGCTTTCAATCAATCGGTTTCCGAGAACAATGTCAGAGGAGAATCCATGGCAACTACGGCCGCACCTACGAAACCCGCTCAGACGAATCAACCGGCAAAGTCTGCACAGCTTCGCATCACCCGGCGGTCGCCTGCCTATTGGCGTGTCACAATCGATAACCCGCCCATCAATGTCATGGGCCCGGAGATGGTCCGCGAGTTCCAGGATGTCATCCACGCTATCGAGACCGACAACGATGTCAGGGTCGTGGTCTTTGACAGCGCAGTCGACGGCTACTTTCTGAATCACTCCGATTTCGAAGCCAAGCTCGAAGATTTGACCTCAATGGCGAACGGCCCCACGGGTTTGCCGCCTTGGCCTGACTTTCTCGTGCGCCTGACTCGCGCGCCAGTGGCATCTATCGCCCTCATCCGCGGTCGTGCTACGGGAAACGGTAGCGAGATCACGCTTGCCTGCGACATGAGTTTCGCCAGCCGCGAGAAGACCATCATCTCGCAATGGGAGGTGGGCGTGGGGATGGTCGCGGGCGGCGGTCCCATGGCCCGGCTGCCCCAACTCGTCGGCCGAAACCGCGCGCTTGAGGTACTCCTGAGCTCCGAAGACATCACTGGAGACCAGGCAGAGGTCTATGGCTATGTGAACCGTGCATTGCCCGACGCTGATCTGGAGGCATTCGTAGAAGCGCTCGCAACGCGAATCGCCAAGTTCGACAAATGGGCGATCGCTAACACCAAGCGCCTTGTCAATACGAGCCTGCCGCCGGACGTCGAGTTCGGCGCAGGATGGGATGCATGCATCGCTTCGCTAGGACGACCCGCCGCGCAGAATGGAATCAAAGCGCTGATGGCGCGCGGCTTCCATAAACCGGGAGACGTCGAGAATCGGCTCGGATACTACCTCGGTGAAATCCCGCGCTAGTCCGAAGGCCCGACTTCGACTCCGCGACGTGAGGCATCGTTGAAACACTTGCTTTCGATGGAGGAACGACTGATGGATTGGAAACGGTTGGCGCAGTTCGCGCTGCTAGGTAGCAGTGATTCGGAGCAATACGCCATTTTGCTCGTACGCGTTTCGATCGGGCTGTTCTTCGCCATCTCCGGGGCAAGAAAATTGTTTGTGGCTGGCAGCAGGCAAACCATGTACGAAACCCTCGCCAGGGCCAAAGTCCCGTTTCCCAACCTCATGACTTATTTCGTGTCGAGTGTCGAGTTCGTTGGGGGATCTCTGGTGGCTGCGGGGCTTCTGTCGAGTCTGGCTAGCCTGGCCTTGTCGGTCGATATGGCTGTAGCCATTTTGACTACGAAGCTTTCCGCCCTGCCTAAAGGACTATTGCCCCTCGAGTGGGTCGACAACCTGCTCTACCTTCCAGAGGTCCTCTACGTACTCATCTTTTTCTGGATGATTTGTTCTGGTCCGGGAAAGCTCAGTGTCGATTACTGGCTCGCTGGCCAGTTACAAAAGTGATCGATTCGACGCAGCTCTGACGGGCAGCTCAAGTGACAAAGACGCGCAGCGGCGGCGGATCTACAGACACAGGTTCTTAACCCTTTGGAGGAAATATATGTCAAGCAACAAATCGGGAAGCACCATAGAAGAACGGGCAGAGTCGTCGAATCCTCTTGACGTCGTCCCAAACGACATTCCATTCGATGTGCCCTATGGGCTCTCGATAACACTGGAACGAGCAGAGGCGGTTATTCACGCTGCCGTGGCAGAGGCGAAGAAGCGAAACTGGAAGATGAACGTGGCGGTTTCAGATTCCGGAGGCAACCTGGTGGCCTTCGAACGAATGGATGGTGCGATGCTCGCCTCCATCCAGATTGCCCAACACAAGGCGCGAGCGGCTGCTACCTTCCGGCGTCCAACCAAGGTCTTCGAGGACGGCATCCAGCTCATGCACCTGAACTATCTGCTCGCGTTCGACGGAATTATTGCGTCCCGAGGCGGTATCCCACTCATCGATAAGGGAGTGATCATCGGCGCAATTGGCAGTTCGGGGGGTACGGATTCTCAGGACGAGATCGTAAGCGAGGCGGGCGCGGCAGTCATTAACCAACGCGCTGCCGAAGGAAATTAATCCAGAAATGACCGGGTGCGCGGATCGATCGCCGCATTCAGAATCGCATGAGGAGTGAATTGGATGACGTACCAAGATAGCGTAGGCGCGACAGATGCAAGGCCGGTTAGCGCTGAGGACCGCATCACGGAGTGCGGCATTCGGCTTCCCGCCCCGCCAACTCCCTTCGGGTCGTACGTGGAGGCTGTGCAAACGGGAAGCCTCCTCTACCTCAGTGGAATGTTGCCCGTAGTCGATCACCAACCAGCGTATGTTGGCACACTCGGCTTGGAACTCGACACGAATTCCGGACAAGATGCGGCCCGCATTGCAGCGCTGGGCGCACTCGCCGCAGCCAGGAATTACCTGGGCACTCTCGATCGAATCAAACGCGTCGTCCGTCTCAGCGTCTTCATGGTGGCTTCAGGAAATGCTGTCGATCAGCCCGCGGTCGCGAATGGCGCTTCGGATCTTTTGCGAGATGTATTTGGCGAGGAAAATATGGCTGTTCGCTCGGTAATCGGCGTCGCTAGTCTCCCTTTGGGCGTCCCCATCGAATTGGAGATCATCTTCGAGCTTCATGAGTAATAAGAAGGGGGCATGCGGAAGATGAAGCTTGTGCCGTTCATTTTGACAACGTTCGCGTTCCCTTTCGCAACCGTGTCAGGTTTGAACTCTCAGACAAAGGATATGGCGATGGATAATCAGGTGTTTTATCGGACGACGAAGGTCGATGGGTTAACGATTTTCTATCGCGAAGCAGGTCCAAAGAATACCCCACCCATACTTCTGCTTCACGGATTGCCCTCGTCCTCGCGCATGTTTGACCCCTTACTGGCGCGGCTGGCCGACAAGTACCGCTTGATTGCGCCCGACTATCCGGGTTTTGGCCATAGCGATTGGCCGGACCCGAAACAATTTGACTACACCTTCGACCATATCGCTCGCGTCATCGATGATTTCTCCCAAGTACTTGGTCTGAGCCGTTACACACTCTACATGCAGGACTATGGGGGACCGGTAGGCTTCCGTATGGCTCTGGCACATCCGGAGCGCGTCGAGGCCCTCATCGTGCAGGATGCGGTGGCTCACAATGAAGGACTCGGAGTGAACTGGGCAACTCGGCGGGCATTCTGGGCAGATCGCTCAGCGCATGAAGAGGATTTGCGAAAGAATCTGCTTTCGATGGCTGCCACGAAAACACGCCACGTCGGCGACGATCCAAATGTGGAGCTTTATGATCCCGATCTCTGGACCGACGAGTACGCGTTTCTGAATAGTCCGGGCCAGGCGCAAATCCAGAGCGACTTGTTCTATGACTATCGCACCAACGTCGACTCATACCCCAAATGGCAAGCGTGGATGCAGAAAACTCAACCGAAACTTCTCGTGCTTTGGGGAAAGCACGATTTGTCGTTTGATCCCGGCGAACCTGAGCGCTATCGCAAAGATGTGCCGAAAGCGGAAGTACACGTGCTGGAGGCAGGTCACTTTGCCCTCGATACCAAGGCAGATGAGATCGCTGATATTGTCCGCAAATTCATGAGTGCAAACAACTGATCGGTTGCTCATTCGCCGGGAAGAACCGAGCATGTCGTTTCAGATCCCATCCCCGTGCAAAGACCATGCGAGGCGATCGCATCCGGACGGTGCCGGCTTGAAAAGCGAGCTTCGATATAATCGGCTCGCTTTCAGACGTCAGTCGAGTCCGATGTCAAACCGATCCGCTTAAGGAAAGATTTGATTGCCGTCGACTTCCGTTTCCCGGATCCAGGTTTGCGGTAGATGATGCTGCCGGGGACGACAAGTTTGATCTCGGTACCGTCGGACGCGGAAGTTTCAACCGTGAGCCTGGCCATGATGCGGCTAGCCCGTTCCCTCATTCCCTGCAAGCCGAAGTGTCCTTCCCTGCCGCCATCCGCGATGGCCGGGGCAATGCCCACGCCGTTGTCATGCACGCGCAAGATGAGATCGTCATCGTATGTGAGCTCGACCTGAAGCCGGGCGGCCTGCGAGTGGATACAGGCATTGCGGATCGCCTCGTATCCGATGCGATAGACCTCATCGCGGACGATGGGATGCATCTCGCTTACCTCGCCAACCACTGAAAAGGAGGCTTCCATGGAACTCTGCGTTCGACACTCTTCAATCGCCCGCCGGAAAGCTGAGGCGAGGTCGTTCATTTCCGTGGTTGATGTGCGCAGCGAGTTCAGGGCTGTCCGGCCTTCTTCCGTCGCCCGTCCCAGCCAGACCGATAGCTGCTCCATTGCACCGCGCATGGGGGTAGGATCCGCTGATTGTTTGAGTGCGGAATCCGCGACCAGCTTACTTCCCTGGATGGTTTGCAGAAGCGTGTCGTGAAAATCTCGCGCGATGCGCGTGCGTTCGGCCAGTCGTTCATCGAAGCGTAGAGACATGGCCTTCGCAACTTGCCGCACGCGCATCCGATAGAACAACCACAGCATGTAACAAGCCAAGCCAACACATAGGGTCTTAAACCATATTGTCTGGAACCAGGCTGGAGCAATCGTGAAATCGATTGTTGCTCCAACATTGTTCCAGACTCCGTCCTCATTGCAGGCGATCACGCGGAAACGATAACGACGGGGACGCAGATCATTATAAAAAGCCTGGCGTCTCGTTCCCGGTTCCTGCCAGGCGACGTCATGCCCCTCAAGCATGTAGCGAAATCGTACTTTCTGCGGAACCACGAAGCTGAGCGCCGTGTAGTCAATTTCAAGACCGCGGGTTAGCGGAGGAAGTCGAATCGCTGAATCCGGCAGGTAGGCCCTGCGGTCTGCAACCAGAGCGCTAATATCGACGGGCGGCGGAAGGGCATTCTCCGGAATATGCGCCGGATCGATCACTTGCACCAGACTGCTGTTTGTAAACCACAGTCGTCCATCGGGCGTTTTTGTGCTGGCATTGAATGGAGCCCATCCGGGTTCCATACCGTCCAATATATCCAAAACCCTCAGACTCAATCTGGTTTCGGGATGCTCCCACCAAAGCTGCATCTCCTGCTTCGGGATCTCGATGAGGCCGCACTCGGCACTAAGCCATAAGTTCCCAGCATCGTCCGAAATGAGCGTGTTAACGGTATTGCACGGCAAGCCGTTTTGCACCGTAAGGATCTCTTGTTTTCCATTCTTCCATCCAACTATCCCAAACGCCGTTGCCCCTAAGATTGAGCCGTCGGATGCTGCAATGATTGCCCGAACGCGGGTGTTAGCGTGATGACCGAACGTAAATGTATTCACCTGGCCATCGCGATAGCGCGCCAAATCGCCTCTCGTCAGCCCCAACCAGATCCCGCCTTGGCGGTCGGCAACAATCCTTCTGGCCAATGGCATTGCTGGCGCCGGAAACTGTTGCCGGACCTTCAGATCCCGAATCAGAACGAGCGTTCCTGGAGGTCCCGCACTCTCGACCCAGATGTTATGCTCGGGATCTTCAGCGATCGACATCACCATTCCGAGAGCGCTGCCATCCTGTTTCGTGATTTCACGAAAACTCCCTCGCTCATAAACGAATAGCCGGTTGATCATTCCCGCCCACAAACGACCAGCGTGGTCCTCAAAAAGAGATGTAGCTAGACTCGATGGCAGTCTTTTCGATGGACCAAACAAAGATACTCCGCGAGGACCAATCACCTGCAAAGGGACCGTTGCAATCCAGACGTTGCCGTCCTGCGAAGCAGCTACCGATTCTACTGCGCCCTCGAACAGTCCCTCACGGTGGGAGATGCTCTTCACACAAAGATCGCGAAACATATCAATTCCCCGCGACGTGGCAACCCAGATATTGCCTTCGCGATCCTCAAATATTCCCGTTACCCAGTCGCTCGACAATCCATCGGCATTTACATAGTGATCGACCTCCGTGCCTCGAATTCTGTAAAGACCCTGGGTCGTGCCGACCCACAGGCTGTTCTGACGATCACTGCGCAGCGCCGTCACCACCAGAGTTTCGCCATTCAAGTTTGGAGCGAGAAATGGTTTTAGAGTGCCATCCACCATGCGCTGCAATCCCGCACCTCGGGCAGCCACGGCCATCCCCACCCAAAGAGAGCCATCGGCCGCAGGCAATAGCGCGACGACACCGCGATTTCCCTCGTTGGATTGCAAAGCTCTCGGCCGGTAGACCTTCGATGCTCCGGGACGCCATTTGACAAGAGTTGTGCTGCTGCCGAGCCAGAGATCGCCCGAAGGGTCTTGTGCAATTGGCCCGGTACCAAAAACGTCAACCCCGTCCTTTCCTCCAAAACAGCGAACACCGGCATCGAGCACCTGGCAAGGAGAATGTGTCTTGTCGTCAGATCGAATACGCGTGAACCATATTTTCCCGTCTCTATCCTCGAAGATGCCGTCGACCGCCCATCCTTCGTCCTTCTGATAGAAGATCAATCGGTGGTTGACAAGATGAGCGAGACCGGAATCCATTCCGATCCACAGGCTTCCATCTCGTGCGCTTAGCAGACTGAGGATCTCGGAGGAGGGCAACCCTTCCCCGGACGGGGCAACCCAGGGAACGAATCGCACTCCGTCAAATTTGAAGAGACCGGACTCGGTTCCCACCCAAATGTAGCCGTCTTTGGTCTGCGTGATGACCTGCGGTGCTCCCCCGAAATATCCGTCCCGCACACGCCAAACGCTGTGACCATATTGTGAGATGTGACTTGTAGGGTCAAGTGCGCGCGCGAGACAGACGGCCAGGAAGAACAGCAGAGAGCTGATCACAACTGGCCGGTCAAGATTCACATTCGCCGCCTTTATTATCCGAGCTTCTTGTGTCACGTTACCGCTATACGCGTGTGCCCCAACACACCAAAGAGCGTGGCCAATTTCCTACAGTTTCTGATAGGGGTAACAACATCAGATTTGCAGCAGGCCCCGCCGCAGCGCGATGGTGACCGCGTGCGTTCGGTCGTTTGCGCGCAGTTTCTCCATCAGATTCTTTATATGAAAATTAACCGTGTTCTCTGAAATAGTGAGTTGATCCGCAATCTGCTTATTGCGATAGCCCTCTCGAATAAGGCGAAGAACATCGAGCTCCCGGGCCGTAAGGTCCTCGTCTCCCATGAATTCGGCGAGCTTGGCCGCGACCTCGGGCGGTATATGCCGCCGGCCAGAATGAACTGACCGGATGACTCCCAGCAGCTCTTCCATCGGCATGCTCTTCAGGATGTAAGCCGAAGCTCCTGCCCGCATTGCGCGCTGGATGTCCGCATCGCCGTCGGAGGTGGTCAGCATGATCACGCGAGCCTGGGGGAACTCTCCACGGATGGCGATCAGAACGTCAACACCGTTGGCTCCAGGAAGACGAAAGTCCATCAGAGTCACATCGGGACGAAGACGACGAAACTCTGCGATGGCCTGCACACCATTGGCGGCGTGACCGACCATCTGCATGTCAGGCTCATATCCAATGATCGTTCTCAGTCCTTCACGGAAGACCGGGTGATCCTCTACGCAGAGGATCCGAATCGGATCGGTAACCACAATTTGTTCTGACCTCCAGCCGGGGAACTGCGGGGGGAAGATTCGATTGTACCCATTGTTTCCAGCCTGTAACAAACGCGCCGTTTCGCTACCCACTGAAATTGATGGGGAGAGCGCCACCACAACCGGTGTCGTGCAAAAGGCTGATCACGCCCACACTTCTGACAGTCGCGGCAATGGTTCCCCACACTAAGCTCCGTTGCCGATTCAAAGATGCTGACTGGTTCCAGGAGGAAGGGATATGAGTGCAGCCGCTGCGATCGAGATGAATACGGGACGCCTGCCAAGTCCAATAAACGCACTTCGTGGGGACTTGAAATCACAAACCATTTCTCACACTGAAGCAACGGTTTTCATTGTCGACGAAGACATCTATATTCGAAGATCGCTGGAACTGCTAGTTAGCTCCCAGGGCTGGCAGCCTGAGGCCTGCGGCTCAGCTCGAGAATTTCTCGCCAGGCCGCGTGCGTTTGTCCCGAGCACCTTGATCCTTGCTTTTTCTTCTTCGGGTCCGAACGGCCTTGAAATCCAGAAAAGGATCGCCAGGGATTACGCAGAGATCCCGATCATCGTAGTTGCCGATTACGAAGATGTCTCAACCGCTGTGCAGTCCATAAAGGCCGGCGCTTTTGATTTTCTTTTGAAGCCGTTCTCTCAGGAGCTGATGGTAGCGGCAATTCGCCAAAGCATCGCTCGCAGCCGCGCCGTTCTTGATAGGGGAATGGAGATGCGCGATCTACGGAACCGCCACGCATCGCTCTCTCCACGGGAACGACAAGTCCTGGCTCTGGTGGTTTCTGGTCTACTCAACAAGCAGGTCGGGGCAGAGCTAGGCATCAGCGAAATCACGGTCAAAGCGCACCGTGGGCAGGTCATGCAGAAGATGAAGGCGACCTCCTTCGTTCACTTGGTGAATATGGCGCTGAAACTGCGGATGACAAGCTCCTCGGTATCATGCGTCACCTATGCGTAAAAACCAACCTCGGTCGAATCTCACTTCAGTGCCGACCCTGAATTGTCGAACTGATACCTTCGTATCATCGATACGATCGTCCAATTGATTCATCCTCATTTCTCGGGCTTAATCAACCTGCAGCTGATCGGAAGAATTATGAGTAGTAGACGCCGTTTTCAGAAGGAGAGCACGTCATGACAGGATCCACGAGAAAGTCTCGCGCCGAGGAGCAAAAGGCTGAAATGCGTCTGAATCGTTTTGCCATCGTTACGGCCACGGCGCTGCTTGGCGTCCTGAGCGGCGCGCTTCTTTGCGCTCAAGACCAGGGCAAGGATAAGTACTCGCTGATATCCCCGGATGGAGTCGCGTTCTCCGACTTCAGGGGATACGAGGACTGGTCTGTGGTCTCTTCCGCCCACCAGGAAGAAGTCCTGAAGGTAATCGTCGCCAATCCGGAAATGATCAAGGCGTACAAAAGCGGATCGCCCGGAGTCGGGCACTTCTTTCCGGAGGGGTCGATGATCGTGAAATTGCAGTGGAAGCCGAAGAAAAGCACAGAAGCGCCTTTCGCGGTGGATGTGCCCGATGTCTTTAAGCAGGCTTTCGTGATGGAAAAGGACAGCAAGAGGTTTCCGAAGACCGGCGGCTGGGGCTACGCGGTGTTCAACTACGACGCCGCATCCGGCAAGTTCACACCCGATCCCACGGCTCATGCAGACTGCGGAAACACATGCCATGTGGCTGTGAAAGCAAAGGACTACATCTTCCACCCGTACCAGATACGTTAAACCGGCCCGAGATTTGAGTTCGTCTCGTAGAGAGTATTGCGGTGCGAAGGGCCATCTTCGAGTTGGTGATCCAGGGAGCACGCCGCGATCTAGGGAGATAGAAGATGAAAGCAATTGTCGTCCACGAATATGGCGGACCTGAAGTACTCAAGTGGGAAGAATACCCCGACCCGGTTCCGGGCCGGGGCGAGGTATTGGTACGGGTTGCAGCCGCGAGCGTGAATCCGATCGACGATAAGCGCCGTGCTGGATTGACGAAGGATTTTTATCCGATCCAGTTCCCTGGCCTGATAGGAATCGATATGTCGGGCACGGTGGAGAGCGTCGGATCGGGAGTTGTAACCTTTACTGCGGGAAACCAGGTGTTCGCAATGGCCGACAACACGTACGCTGAACTCTGCGTTGTGAAAGCGGACGTTCTAGCTGATGTTCCCGTGGGTCTCGATTTGCTTCAGGCAGCAGCGCTGCCGTTGGTGACGACGACCGGCAACCAGCTCATGACAGCTACGGGAGTTACTGCGGGGCAAACTGTCTTCGTCATAGGTGCTGCTGGAAATGTCGGACGTTCGGCTGTATTCACTGCGAAATCACGCGGGGCGACTGTGATCGCGGGGGTGCTAAAAAGGCAGATCGATGACATGAAGACTGTCGGCGCCGATCAGTACGTCGCGACCGACGACGACGCTGCGATTGCGAATCTTCCGCCGTTCGACGCGGTGGCGGATACAGTCGGCGGAAGAACCGCCGAGAAGCTGATGGCCAAGGTCAAGCCGGGAGGGGTCTTCGCATCGGTAATCAAGACACCGCAGAATGCTGCGGACTACCCTTCTGTAAAGCCGGTGTTCGTATTCTCGAAGTTCGACAGGGAGACGCTCGAGTTCATGGCCGAAGCAGTGCGAGATGGCAAGCTGGTAATCCCAATTAGCCTGAAACTGCCACTCAGTGAAGCGGCCAAGGCTCAAGCAACCGTAGAAAAGGGTGGCGTCGGGAAGGTCTTGCTGGTCGCTTGATATTCTTTTGCGAACAGGGTTCACGGAAGGCAATCCGAAATGAAAAAAAGCCGGCGTGGAATCAACCCCGATTCAAAACCTACTGGTAATGGGTGTGTCGAATGTCTGGCGGCGACGGAAGGTTGGTGGCTTCACCTTCGTCGGTGTGCGCAGTGTGGGCACATCGGATGCTGCGATAGCTCTCCGAGCCAGCATGCCTCCAGGCACGCAGCTGCAACCGGGCATCCGATCATTGCCAGCTTCGAGCCAGGTGAGGATTGGTTCTACGATTACGACAAGGCCGCGATGATCAAGGGCGTGGAGTTGCTTCCGCCGCATTCGCATCCTCTGAATCAACTAGTACCAGGACCGGCAGGAAGAGTGCCAGCCAATTGGGAATCACTGCTGCACTAGTTCGTCGCCGCGCATAACTCTGCGCCCGATATCCGACCGGTACCTTGGTATCTTCGATACGTTCGTCCAATAGATTTGTTGTCGGGCTTCTGCCAATCTCGCTTTGAACAGCTACTCGCCATGAATCAAAAGAGGTATCAAGTGGACGAAAACAATGGACTGAAAGGGGCCTCGCCCGTGAGCCCGCCGGCCACGTCGAGCACCCTTGGTGTGAACGTTTTTACGGCTCCGGGGAAGGCGATGGTCGGCGAGCGCCCAAAACCCTTTGGCGAAGCGCTTGGCTTTGACCCGATCACGTCGACTCTAATCTTTGGCGAGTACGACGCGGTGCTGGTGGACGCAATGGGGACGGTGGCTGAAGCCGAGGCTCTCGCGGATTGGGTGGCCCTGCACAACCGCAACCTGGAGACCATCTATATAACGCACGCTCATTTCGACCACTTCTACGGTCTGAGCGTTCTGCTCGATCGTTTCCCCGGCGCTCGGGCGATAGCAACGCCCAATGCGGTCGCTGCCATGCAGATGTCTTTCACCCCCATAGTGGAGCGGCTTGCCCGCCGGATGTTTCCTGGGCAAGTGCCCACCAAGTTGGTTCCACCTGAACCCTATGAGCACGACACGTTCACTCTCGAGGGCCACGAATTGCGCATCATCGAACAGGGTCGCACCGATAGTCCCGATTCGACGTCTCTCTACGTTCCATCGATCGGCCTGATTGTCGCTGGCGACGTTGTGTACAACCAGTGCCGCATGTATGTCGGCGACACAACCCCCGAGAGCCGAAAGAATTGGATCGCAGCGCTTGACCGGTTAGCAGCGCTGAATCCGGCGATCGTTGTCGCGGGTCACAAGAAGCCTGGTGCGCCCGACTCTCCCTCGGCGATCCAGGACACCAAGCGTTACCTCGAAGACTTCGATCGGCTGCAGAAAACCGCGACCTCCGACAAGGAGTTGTTCGATCAGATGACGGAGATATACCCGCATTGGGTAGCCAACCAGTCGTGGCTGATGTTCGGCTTCCCGCAGCCATAATCCACAGCGTTCGTTCCAACTTCAGAGAGGAGAAACAAAATGGCAACAGCAGGAAAAATCCTGGCACTCATCTCCAGCGGTCGAGGCTTGCCCTTGAAGGATGGCAAGATTTATACCGGCGCCGGCTACTACCTCAACGAAGTGACGGTTCCGGTTCGCGCCCTGATGAAGGAGGGCTACGAGATCACCTTCGCCAATCCCACAGGCAACACGCCCCAGGTGGATGTCCATTCAGAGGTCGCCGATTTCTTCGGCGGGGACGCGGCCAAGCTTGAGGACTATATGTTGTTCCGCGACGGCCTGCTTGGGCTCAGAGATCCGGTTCGCATCAAGGATGTCATCGCGTTGGGCCTGGATCAATTTGACGCTGTTTTCGTGCCTGGCGGGCATGGCCCGATGATCGATCTTCTGGATGATCCCGATGCCGGCATCGTGATGAGACACTTTCACGAGACATCGAAGCCAACGGCGGTGCTGTGCCACGGCCCGATTTCACTGCTCTCGGCTCTTCCGAATTCGAAGGAGTTCGTCGCGGCGCTGGCAGCGGACGATGCGGCGGGAGCGCACGCAAAGGCTGCAGGCTGGATCTATGCCGGATATAAGATGACGATTTTTTCGACGGCGGAAGAGCAGCAGCGCGAGCCGCTTGAGATTGATGGCAAGGTTCTCTTCTACCCGGACTTCGCCTTGAGTACCGCCGGCGGCGACGTCAGTGTGCTGCCTCCATGGAAGAGCTACGTCCTGCAAGATCGCGAGTTGATCTCCGGTCAGAATCCGTTCTCGGATGAAGCAGTTGTGAAACTTCTTCTATCGGCACTCGGCGCGAGGAAAAAGCGGGCCGCTTAGTGAGGGCTGGTTCCGTGGTTTCCGCTGCCGGTAAGTCTATCCAGATTGGAGCGAGTCAAATGAGCGTACAAGTGGAACAGAAAAGCTATGAGATGCCCCCGAAGGATGGGATCAGCATCGCGTGTTTTCTCACCGTGACGGACATCAACCGATCGCTCGACTACTACGAGAAGGTCTTCGGCGGTCGCATTCTCAGCAGAGGCGACGGCAACGCGCCTGGGTACCTTCAGCTTGCGAATATCTGGATGATTCTGAACGTTGGGGGCGGCCCGACTCCGGACAAGCCGACAGTAACGCTCAGCACCCCCGACCCGAATCACATCAACAGTTTCATGAATTTTCGTGTCGCCGATATTCAAGCCTGCTACGAACGATGGAAAAGCCGGGGAGCGGAGTTCATCACGCCGCCGATCCCCAAGTACGGCGAGATCCGCTGTTATATCCGCGATCCCGACGGCTACATTATCGAGGTTGGACAGAGCACGAACCTTACTTACGGGTAATGCTCGGCCGGATCGGATGCAGACCCGAACCTTTACGGATGTCCCACTCAAATAGGAGGGCACGATGCCAACTGTCAGTGGAATTCACAGTTACGAAAAGCTCACGCCGCCCGGCGCCGCAAAAGTGGAAATGAACCTGGAGGCAGTGGTCATCCCGGTTTCCGATGTTGACCGCGCCAAGGAGTTTTACGCCAAACTCGGTTGGCGACTCGATGCCGACTTCAAGTTCGATAATGGTTTCCGAGTCGTTCAGTTCACGTCACCCGGTTCGGGGTGTTCGGTGCAATTTGGCACGAAGATCACTTCGGCCGCGCCCGGCTCGATGCAAGGCACCTACCTGATCGTCTCCGACATTGGCGCTGCACGCAAGGAGCTCGTCGCGCGCGGAGTCGAGGTTAGCGACGCGTTTCACACTGTGACGCCGGGTGCTCAGTTTCAGCCCGTGGGCAAGAGCGGTCGCGTCAGCGGACCAGCGCCCGATCACGCCAGCTACAGTTCTTTTGCAACATTCAGTGACCCGGATGGCAACGGCTGGCTACTGCAGGAGATCACGACGCGCTTGCCTGGTAGGATCGAAGGGGAAGCAACGACCTACGCGTCACCAAATGACTTGGCCGACGCATTGCGCAGGGCCGAGGCAGCGCACAGTCAACATGAAGCACTGATGGGGCAATCCGACAAAGACTGGCCGGACTGGTACGCGAATTTCATGACTTCTGAACAGCACGGCACGGAGTTCCTGAAATAGAAGGAGGCAAATCATGCATTCCGACATTTTGCGTGGAGGCCATTTCCCCGACGCCCGCGCGGCGAGTTCCAGATGCTGTTGGTATTCCTTCGGACAGTAGTGCCCGGCTCAGCATAAGCACCGATCCACTAGACTCTCCATTGGATGAGCGAGGTAGGTCTCGGACGGGCGAGATTCAAGCCAAGTTTCGGATGTTACAGGGATTTCGGAAGAAAGGGAGACCTGAACGGACAGCGCCCCTCCCGGACTTTCGTACCACTAGACTGGATGGCCAATTCCAGAAAGATGTTGGACTTATCCGACCCGCCCGGTATTCTCCCCCAAGACAAACATACAAAAAATGCTGACCTTCCAGAGACGCATTGAATCTTGTTATCCCCCAAAGGAGATTCCTTGCCGGCACGACCCGAACGTCATTTTGTCTTCGAGCAACTGCTCAACCTGTTAGCGTCTTTGGGCGCCGCGGCGCTGATGACGGGCTGCGCCAGTATCACAGTCGGCAACGGAAGCAGCTTCACCGCCATCTCCACCTCGGTCAGTGAGTTGCGCGTGAACCAGACAACCCAGTTGTCCACCCACACGCAGTTCGATGGAACCGCCCTAACCTTCTATGTCAACGGCATTCAAGGTGGAAACGCCCAGGTGGGCACCATCAGCAGTACCGGTTTGTACACCGCTCCGGCTATTGTGCCTATTCCCAACTCGGTCATGATCACCAGCATTTCCGCAGCGCATCCGGATTTCCCTCCAGGATCAGCCTCACTGCCCATTTGGAACCCGATTCCGGTTATTACCAGCGTCAATCCATCCGGGTTTTCTGAAGGGACGACACAGATCGCTGTGACTGGATCGCAGTTTGTCTATGGCGCTCAGGTTATGTGGAACGGCAAGGCGGTAGAGACGACCTACGTCTCCAGCACGCAACTGGCTGCCATCATTCCGGCGCCGAACCCCGGAACCTATCCATTGTTCGTCACCAACCCCGATCCCGGTTCGGCCAATTCGAAGAATCTTTCGGTGCAGGTGGCTCCAGGACAGGTCAAGCTGATGGTGGAGCCCTACAACGGGACCGACGTCCGCGTCAGCAACACGCTAAATCTTCCCCTTACGGTAACCGGAACAAACAACATTGGAGTGACGCTCCAGGTCAACGGCATCGGCGGTGGCAACACTGTGGTGGGCACGGTAGTTTCCAATTCGGATGGAAGCATCACCTATCACGCTCCAGCAGTGGTACCTAACCCAAACAACGTAGTGACGCTGACCGTTACCAGCGTGGACAATCCCACCGTATCCATCAACCAGAACATCTCGGTACTGAACCCGATCCCGATTCTGACCTCGGCATCGCCGATGACAATGAACCCGGGACCTCCCGCGACTACGGTTGTTCTCACAGGACAGGATTTCATCAACGGCGCGCAGGTGCTGATGAATGGCACGGCGGTCCCGACAACGTTCAGCAGCGGGACGCAACTGACCGCAAGCGTTAGCCCGACGGAGCCAGGCAATCTCGATCTGCAGGTGCTCAATCCCAGCCCGGGGCCTGCCACTTCCGCAGATCTGATTGCGACGGTGAACGGGACTCCGCCGGTACCGATCGTTTCTCCTCAAGATGCATCCCGCTTCCTCGATCAGGCAACCTTCGGAGCGACGGATGGCGACATTCGCCATCTCTCGCTGATCGGCTACCAGGGGTGGCTGAACGAACAGTTTGCGGTCTCGCAGACAACCATGGAGCCCGGCGTCGAGCAGGCGCTGACAGTGAACGCTCAGCCTTCATGTGCCTCGGGAGACGTTAAATGCAACGGCGCGCTCTTCGAACAAAACAACCAGGGTCAGCCGTATGTCGAGGATGCTTTCTGGCAGCAGAGTCTGACGGCGCCGGATCAACTGCGCCAGCGCGTTGCTTATTCGTTGCACGAAATGCTGGTCGTTTCCATGGCCTCCACCAGCGTCCAGAACATGCCGCGCGGAACCGCAAATTACTACGACATGCTCACCGCCGATGCCTTCGGCAACTTCCGCCAGCTCCTGCAGGACGTGACGCTCAACCCGATGATGGGCGAGTGGCTTTCGACGCAGGGCAATGACAAAGGCGACGCCACAACCGATCCTGACGAGAATTACGCCCGCGAAGTCATGCAGCTTTTCACCATAGGTCTCTATCAGCTCAACGACGATGGTACGCAGAAGCTGGATGGGACCGGTAGGCCGATTCCGACCTACTCGAACGTGGACGTCCAAGGGCTGGCAAAGGTCTTCACGGGATTCAGCTGGAACGTACCCGGCGATACCTCCGACAATGCGTGGTCGAACTGCTGCATCTACGTCGGGCCCGGCTATGGCGAAGATCTGCTGCAGATGCAGAGTTATCCAGGTCACCACTCCACAGCGGAAAAGGACTTCCTCGGCGTAACCATTCCCACGCAGGCTACTGCCGATCCGACCGGCGATCTTAAGATCGCGCTCGATACGTTGTTTAACCATCCCAACTTGCCTGCGTTTTTCTCCAAGCAGATGATCCAGCGCCTCGTGACGAGCAATCCCAGCCCGGCCTATGTGAGCCGTGTTGCCGCCGTGTTCAAGGACAACGGCCAGGGTGTGCGCGGTGACTTGAAAGCGGTGATCACTGCGATTCTGCTCGATCCAGAGGCGCGCGACGCCGCGACCGGCCTCAGCAATCCGCAGTTCGGCAAGGTGCGCGAACCCCTGCTCCGCTACACCCACTGGGCCCGCGCCTTCACCGCGCAGTCGCGCACCGGAGCTTACTGGATCGGCAGTACCGAAGATCCCATCTGGGGCCTCGGGCAGATGACTCTCCGCTCTCCCACCGTCTTCAACTGGTTTGCTCCTGGCTATGTGCCAGCGGGAACAAGTATTGAGCAGGCTGGGATGGTTGCACCGGAGATGCAGATGACCAACGTGACCTCCGTCGTCGGCTATCTGAATTTCCTCCAGACCGAAGTCGGCTCAGATGCGACGAATGGCTTCGATATCTTCTCGAGCTACGGGGCCGAGATGAACCTCGCGGCTAACCCTAGCGCCCTGCTCGACCGCGTCAATCTGCTGCTTATGGCCGGCGAGATGGACAGCAATCTATATAGCCAGATTTTGAGTGCCGTCAATGCCATCCCGATTCCGGCCGGCGATCAGAACGCAATCAATGCTGCTTTGGCGACCCGCGTGAGAACGGCGATCTTCCTCACCATGGCTTCGCCGTCCTACTGTGCTCAGTTCTAGGGAGAAGATACTATGTGCAAGCTCAACCACTCACGGCGCCAGTTTCTGCGAACCGCATCTCTGGCCTCAATGTCGGGCCTCTACGCCAGCCCGTTTTTACTGGGACTGAACTCGCTCGCGGCAATGGCCCAGGGAAGCGGCATGAGCGACTACCGCGCGCTCGTCTGTGTCTTCCTGCAGGGCGGCAACGACGGCCACGGCACGGTCATCGCGACCGATCCAACGTCGTTCAGTGCATTCACACAGGCTCGCTCAGGCGCGCCTGGGCTGGCCTATCCTCTGAGCGAACTCTTGCCCATCGTACCCAAGACATCGCAGAACAGCAGAACCTTCGCGTTGAACCCTAACCTTGCGGGCTTGCAGAATCTCTTCAATGCGGGCCGCGCAGCTGTTGTTGCCAACACAGGCACGCTGATTGCACCCGCCACCAAGGCCCAGATCAATGCCAACTCCATCCCGCTTCCGGCTTCTCTCTTCTCGCATTTCGATCAGACTGCGGCCTGGCAGGCAATCGCTTCGAATGGCGGAAGTGCGGAGCATGTCGGTTGGGGCGGCTCGGTCGCCGACCTCATCGAGAGTATGAACGTCAATTCGAACTCGATGTTCACCTGCATCTCGACTGCAGGCATCGCCCTCTTTCTCGCCGGACAATCTTCGTTCCAGCTCAACGTGACCTCCGCCGGGCCTATTCCTATCTACGGCACTGCGCAACCACTATTCGGCAATGCTGCGGGATCGAGCGCGCTGCAATCGATCCTGACGGCCGATGAAACCAATCTCTTTGCCAAGGAATACGAAGTCATTGTCAACCGCTCCCAGCAGGCGCAACAACTCCTCGCCACAGCCATGGCGCCGGCAGGCGTAGGTGGCATTCCGAATCCGCCGCAGTATCTCGACCCGGTCACCAACATGCTCACCGACAATCAGCTGGCCATCTCGCTGCAAACCGTTGCGCGCATTATCGCCGGTCGCGCGACTCTCGGTGTGAATCGACAGATCTTCTACGTGCAACTCGGCAGCTTCGATACCCACGACGGCCAAGCCCAGCAGCATGCGCGCTTACTCACCCAGCTTGGTCAGGCGTTCGAGTACTTTGACACGCAGATGATTGCCGCCGGGCTCGGCAACCAGGTGACCGCCTTCACCGCTTCGGACTTTGGCCGCACCCTTACTTCCAACAGCGACGGTACCGACCACGGATGGGGAAGCCATCACTTCGTCGTTGGCGGCTCCGTGGTGGGTGGCGACATGTACGGACAATACCCGGTGATTGGTGTCAATCAGGCCAACGACCTTGGCGCCGGCCGCCTGATTCCCACCACCTCCGTAGATCAGTATGCAGGCACCTTGGCACGTTGGTTCGGCCTATCCGACGGACAGATCAAAACCGTGTTCCCGAACTTCGCGAACTTCGGCACCAGCCCATATCTCGGCTTCCTCGGTTAAGAGCGCATGACCGCTGCTAGCGCGGAGTTGCAATGGCTGGGGCCAATTCAGCGATGTCAGCCATACTGCCTCGGCGGAAGTTCGATCGATCCGTTCCGACGCATTTGCATCTTTTCGACGAATCAACCCAGCAGGCAACGCCGGTAAATGCGCCACGGTATTCATGGCTTCCATGGCATCCAGGGCATATTGATTTTCTTCAACTCATTGGGCATGGAAAGGGCCGAAAGAACGAACCCCATCTTCTTGCCTCGTTAGCTCGTTCAAGCGATGGTCGGATTCTTTCCGACTCGAAATGAAATGGATCATTTGCCGCTCATCAAAGCGACCGCCTGCGTGCTGTGTCGAGCCCCCCTGGCCACCAGTTCCAATCGCCTGCAAGACGCAGGAGCGCGGGACCGATCACAATTCGGACCAGGGTTGCATCAATGAATACAGCGATCGCGAGCGTGAATCCGATCATCTTCACGACGAGGAAGTTTCCGAAGGTGAATGCCGCAAATACCACGATCATGATTGCGGCGGCGCTTGTAATCAGGCCCGCAGTCCTAGCCAAGCCCTCGGGGATTGCGTCCGCCTCACTCAGCCCGCTCCTCCTGGCTTCGAGAACCCGCGCTACCAAAAACACTTCGTAATCCATGCTGAGTCCGAAAACGATGGCAAAGGTGACGATAGGAACGAGGGGAAACACGCTGCCAGTTCCCCCTTGAACTCCCAGGAAGCTGCTTCCGTGTCCGTCCTGGAAAACTAAAACCAATGCTCCAAAGGATGACGCAACCGAAAGCAGGTTTAGTGCGACTGCTTTCACCGCGGCGAACAGCGATCGGAACCCGGCCAGAAGCGCCGCCAGCGTCCCCACCACTACCATTGCCGTAACCGGCACAAGTCGGTTCATGACGATTGCCTGGTAATCGGCGTCAAGCGCCGGAATTCCTCCAATGTTCAGAGTTGAGCCAGGCACTCCGGTGAGAGCTACCGCGCCTGTCTTGCGGAGTTCCCGCACCCAGTCAACCTGATCACGCAGGGAAACCGAGCTAGTGGGCAGCACTTCAAGCAGCGCTTCCCTTCCGTCACTACTCAGAAACGATCGACGGGTTTCGCGCGAGAGGTCCGTGATGGAGGAGCGATTGCCCTCCGCAATCGTTGTGATGGAAATGACACGGGCGCTACGAGGATCGCTGGCGAGTTGTTTGGAGAGGCGATCGAGGGCATTCCATCCCGCATCAGTTTGCGCAATGGATTCGTTTGGGAGTTCCACGAGAACGCGCATCGAATAAACAACTCCGACCCTATCCATTCGTTCGAGGGTGTGAAGCGCTCGGACCGATTCCGCCGACTCTGGGAGCCAGGTTCCTGTCGGGACTCTCGTATCGAGGCGCGTGGCCTGCCAGGCCAGAAGAAGCAAGGGAGTAACCGCCAGAAGAAGAGCAAACCACGGATGGGCGACAATCACCCTTCCCCATCGTCTCCACCGAATTCCCGTGCGCGCCGACCGATCCGCGTCCAACTTGGGAGTGAAAGGCATCCGGCCTCCATCTATCCGCCGACCCAGTAAAGCCAGCAGCGCCGGAACGAGAGCATTTGTCAGCAACACACAGATTCCCGCCACCAGGAATCCAGCGACGCCGATGGAACGGATTTCACTAATGGGAACCGTCAGGAGGGCCAGAAATCCGATGGCTACCGTCGAGGCTGAAATCAGTAGCGTGTGACCTGCCTCGCGTGCCGCAATCACCGAGGCCGCAGGACCGTCGTTGCCGGCACAAATCGCCTCTCGGAAGCGGCTGACCATGAGCAACCCGTAGTCAATTCCCAAACCCAGCCCAAGCATGGTCGCCAGATTCTGAACCAGAATGGACAGGTGGAAGCGCTCGGCCAGCAATCCGGTAATCGCCAGAGTGGTCGCGATGGCGAGTTGACCGACGGCCAAGGGAATTAGAGAAGCGACGATGCTTCCGAAGGCCAGCAACAAAAGTCCGAGGGTGGCGGGAATCACGAGACTTTCGCCGCGCCGCACGTCGTCGGCACTCGCTTTGCGAATGTCAAAATTCAGCGGAAGCTCGCCGGTGAGCTCCAGTTTTACGCCTGGATAACGGCCACGCAAGGTATTCGCGAGAGCATTGGCTCGCTCGTGAAGCATAGGAACGAGCGACTCGACAGGTACCTCGGTCGACGCGAGGCCCACTAAAACAAACGTCCCGCCTCCCTTGCCCAGGAAAATCGGGTCGCGCATTTCAAGATAAGAAACGACTCCGGACACACCTGGTTCGTCTTTCAGTCCTGCGACGATGGTTGATAACGCCTGCTGGCCTTCCTCGGAGTCCGCGGGCGGGATCCCTTGAATTACAAGGACTACGCGATCCACAAATGGTGAACGAAAACGACTTACTAACTCCTGCTTGACCGTTTCCGCTTCGCTACCCTCGACTCGGGTCGCCGTCTCCAAGTGGCGTTCGGCGTGAAAAGAGAATGGAAGAAGTGCCAGGACAGCTAAAAGGACTAAACGGGCCATCCCGAAACGAAGCACATGCATAAGGCTCATGATTTCATACAAAATCGTCGCAAGGTAAGGGTCATCGACCTCCTCCTCCTGCATTTAGAGAACCCTGGGATCAGAATGGATACCAGGCGAGAACCTAATTCGACACCGCGCGCTTCTTATCCTGGTGATAATCGACCTTCTGGCTGTCACCTACCCGGCCGTCTGAATCTGCTAAATTGGTTCCGTCGCCCTAGGAGGCTCAATTCTTAGATTCGCGTTGTTCATACTTCTTGCCGCCATGGCACCAGGCGCCGCAGATCCGCGCATTGGCACCTGGACGCTCACATCTGCCCAGTCCGTCATGAATCCGCCAGATAGACTCTCGGTCACGCCGCTGCATGATGGAGTGCATGTAGTCATGTCAGGCGACACTCACTTCGATTTCACCGCCAAGGCGAACGGACACGACACGCCCGTACCCGGAAATCCGGCGTTCAATCAGGTCGAACTGCACAGAATCGGCAAGAGACAAGCCGAGGTCAAGGAGAAAAAGGACGGAGCAGTCGTGGCGACGGTGCGCGAAAAAATATCGAATGATGGGAACGAGCTGATAATTTCGACCGCGAGCAACAGCCATCCGACCCAAATCACAGTTTGGACGCGCAGCGGAGGCATGAAGGTGGCCAAAGATCTGCTCGCCGGTGAATGGACGCAGGACCTCACCAAGACTCGTTTGAGCCAAGGGATGGTTCTCAAAATCGAACCGGACGGAAACGGCGGCGTCCGCTTTTCGGGCGATTTCAGCTACGACGCCCGTTTTGACGGAAAGCAATACGATCTGAAGAACTCACGCAACGATACCGTGACACTTCAACTTGTCGATTCTCACACGGTGGACTCATATTACCGGCGAGACGATCAACTTGCGGAAAAGGATAGCTGGGTGGTTTCAGACGATGGGAAGCAAATGACGCAGACCGACACGGGCACGTTGGAATCTGGCCAGCGTGTCACCGAGAAGCTTGTGTTCAAACGACAGTAAAAGATTATGCGTCAGTGCAGGCAACAGGCTCGACGGGCGATGAAGCAGCGCTGACCTCGCGTGCCGCGACCGAAATGATCCCCTTGCGGTGCATGAATTTCAGAATCCCGTTTACCGTATCCTCGAGCGAGGGATCCGCTATTCCTCGCGCCGAAGCATCCCGAGCTTGTTGATAGGTAGAGCTTTCATAGCGTTTGAACTCCATCGCGGTGATGTTATCGACGGAGCCCACCAGAAAATCAAGCAGCGGGAAAAGGAGATCTTCCTTTCGACATCTCCGGATCAGTTCAGGAACGAATTCCTTCACACTGAATATTTCAAATTGCCGTCCGGTCGACTTGGTAATGAGCGCGGTAATATCCAGCATGTTCGCATAATCGTCCCGCACCACGTGGTATGTCTTGTTCTGCGTGCCGGGGCTGGTCGAGATCGCGACGATATTGTTGGCCACAATATCTGCGGGAACGAAACTAACCTGGTTCAGAGCATCAACTCCAATGCCGTGATTGACCATGAATGCGACCAAGCGAACGGCGATATCGAAGTTATTTCCTCCGCCCGTAACGGAGGGACTTACGAGAGCAGGCCGAAAGATCCGTGTGGAAAGGCCCCGACTGCGCGCGTCGGCAACTACCTGTTCGGCTACCCATTTGGACTGGCTATAGCCGAAATCAAGAAGCTCCATGTTCTTGTTGAAATCGGTCTCATACAAAACGCTCTTAACGGCCCAGCCAAAAACAAAGGTTGTCGAGACGTAATTGAATTCCTTGGACCGTCCCTCGAACGCCAGTCTCAAAACCTCGTTCGTCCCCATGACGTTTGCGTCCCGCATGCGGTCGTAGTTAAACAGGTAATTCACGGTTGCGCCGTTGTGAAACACCGCGTCGAGTTCATTGGCCAGGAAATCCCAGACGTCCTGCGCGAGGCCCAATTGCGGCAACCCGAGATCACCGCAAATTGGAATCACACGAGCCTCGAACATCTGCATTAGCCCTGCCGGGCAAGGCCCCATCGACTCCATCGCTGCCCTTAGTCTTTGCCTGCCCTGTACTTCATCGGAAGACCGGACGAGAACATAGATCTTCGCCTGCGTCTGCTCAAGCAAACTCTTCATGAGGAACGGTCCGATGAAACCAGTACCGCCTGTCAGGAGCACATGATTCATGACCGGTATTGCTGGCAATGGCGCAGGTGTTGCAGGTGCGAAGATGAGCTTCTTGTCATTGCTCATCATCTCCATTTCCGCGGCACGCAACTCCTCACGGAAAGCCGCCAGGGAGTGCCGCAGCTCAACCAATGCCTCTTCGGGAGCTCGCTCTAGCTGCTCGGCAAGTCGAAAGAGCTCGGCAACGCTGACCCGCTGAATCACACTGATATCGACCTGTCTCGCCAACATCTCGGCGCCTTTGTCCTTCAGACGCTCCTTGAGTTCGTGCATGAACACGACAAGATCAAGGGAATCCAGCCCGGCTTCAACGAGGTTGTACGATTCCGTACCTGTCAGGTTGTACCTGGCTTTCAATTCGTCGAAAGCCGACTGCATCTCGGAACCAGATTCGGAGCATCCCGCGTCCTTCTCCCTCGAAAACTCAGAAAGAACGGTAAACTCGCCATCAAGCCACATCTGCTTGGTCTTGTGGCGCATGATCTTGCCCGAACTGGTTCTCGGTATCGCACGAGGGGCAATGAAGGAGATTAGCGCCACTTCGACGTTGAGATAGTTCCGAACCGCGGCGGCAATCTTCCGCGCGTCTGGAAGCGCCTTAGGATTCTTAACTTCGGCCACGATTGCCAGTGCAGGCTCGCTGTCTTCGTGAATCTGG
The DNA here is from genome assembly GCA_963838295.1 of uncultured Acidobacteriaceae bacterium. GTDB lineage: Bacteria > Acidobacteriota > Terriglobia > Terriglobales > Acidobacteriaceae > Telmatobacter. The sequence continues at coordinate 99,762 of CAWIQS010000010.1, read as the reverse complement.
AACGCGGCGACGCAGTTGTGCCGGATCAGGCCCGATCCTCTCTCCACGGCATTTTCGATATCCTGCGGGTAATAATTCTGCCCGCGGAGGATAATCATGTCCTTGATGCGGCCGCAAATGAAGAGTTCTCCGTCGTGGAAGAACCCCATATCCCCAGTCCGAAGGTAGCCATCGTCATAGGGGCTGTCGTCCACGAGGCGCGCACGAAACTGCTTCAGGGTCAATTCGGGATTATTCCAGTACCCCAGACACTTCCCGCTTCCGGCGATCCAAATTTCTCCGATATGGCCGGGCTCAAGGGCTACATGCTGATCTGGATCCACGATCCGAACGTCCATACTCGGGAGTGGAGTTCCACAGCTGACAATCTGCGTGGAAGTGTCAATTTCGGAAACCTCGGTCGTCATGCGAGCCTTCCCCAACGCAAGGGCACGCTTATTCACCGAAACGATATTGCGGCCGCCGAGTGAAACCGCGAGGGTGTTCTCGGCCAGGCCGAAGGCAGCATAAAAGCTCTCCGATTTGAGCCCGTAGGGCTGAAATGCCTCAAGAAACCGCGTGAAAGTGTCTGGTTTTACGGGTTCTGCAGCGCACATCAAGACTCGGAGCGAACTTAGATCACACCCTTCCAGACTCTCTTTAGAGAGCCTGCCGGCGCGCAGGCAATAGTCGTAAGCGAAGTTGGGCGCCGCCGTCGCAGTTGCCTGATATGTGTTTATGGCGTCGAACCAGAGGACTGGCCGCTGGATGAAGTCCATCGGAGCGAAGCCATGAGTCGTACCCCCTCGGAGCGCGGGATAGAGGTAGCAACCAATAAGACCCATATCGTGATACTGCGGAAGCCAGGACACGACTACCGGATTCAAATGGTCGATTACCAGCGGACAGGTCTGCAGGATGTTTTCATGCGTCACCATCACGCCCTTGGGCTCCATTGTCGAACCCGAGGTGTATTGCAGAAACAATATCTTCGAAAGATTGACAAAAGGTTCGTCTGAAGTCGATTCCACGAACTCTTCAGTGACGATCCACGGAAGGCCAGAAATGTAATCGACGTCAACTCCCGATGCCGAGACTCCACTTCGAGTGAGATTTGTCTTCAGAGAGGCGTGGTAGTCCCTGCTGGTTAAAACCCCAGCCGCCTGACAATCCTTGGCGATGTGGACCATTTTGTACAGGGCGCTCTGGAAGCCACGAGAACTGGGGGGATAAACGGGCACAGGGATCAAGCCGGCGCGCACGCAACCAAAGAATGCGCAGATCATCTCGAGTCCCGGAGGGTAGGCTAGCAGGAGGCGGTCCTCCGCCACGAAATGACCATCCTTCAGCAAGTGTCCGGCGATGGCCTTCGTCCTATCGATGAATGACTGGTACGAGTAGCATTCCGTCGGGTTGCCGCTCAGGTCGATGTACGAATAAAGGAGTTTGTGCGGGTGTTCCTCACCCAGCCTATCCAGTTGGTCCAGAATTGACGCCATAATTGACGCGGGAAACCCTCCAAGGTGGAATAGAAAAGCTCACTGCGTAAGAACACGAAACGTCTTGCTACTCCCCGTCCCGTGGTGAGGTGAAATTCGTCCCAATCTCCAGTGCGAAACTCGAGTGCTGGCCGAGGTGGGGAAAATCTTGCAGGACCACGACCGGGCGTCTAGCGCACCATTCGAAGCGTCCTCGTTGTGCACGATGGATCGCTTTATGTTAGCAGAGGAGAGAAGCAATGCAACTAATCTTCCCTTAAGGGCGAAGCCCCAGTGCCAGCTCCGTCAAGGCCGAATTTCCTTGATTCTGCATAAATCTACACGCTAGTATCACTTCGACGCCCGCGGCGGGACAAGTAGTCCGCTGCCACCCCGGGCAACCAGTGCTATTGGCCGGTTGAGGCGGCACGGTTAACATGATTATGAGGGCGCCCGTGGAGTCCGGGACCGAAGCGGTGATCACTCTACAGCCGGATATCGATGATCTTGTACCATCGGAGGCCTCGCCGCGGCAGTTGCCAGGCGACCCCACAAGTGTGTCTTCCTTCCCGAAAGTCTTACGCCGCCGCCTGGAGCAATTCTTTGCCGACCAGAACATTTCTCCCAAGGCCGACCGAACGATGTGGGTCAAAATATCCGTAGGTCTGGCAATACTGTTGGGCAGCTGGATCGCTCTCTATGCGCTAAAGCCGGATTCGTGGCGATTCGTTGCCCTCTACCTTTTGAGCGGCCTCGCGCAGACCTTTCTTTTGCTGAACATCGCCCACGACAGCAATCACAACGCTATTTCGTCTGTGTCGTCGGTGAACAAGACCCTGAATTATGTCTTCGATGTTTGCGGAATCAGCTCATACATGTGGCGGATCCTCCATCATCGGGGGCACCACTCCTGCATCAATCTCCACGGGGAAGATGACGCCCTTACGGGACGCGGCATCTTTCGGTTTACTCCCCATGAGCCCCGCGCGAGCTATCACCGTTTCCAGCACATCTACGCCCTGTTTTTCTATGCAATGTTCTCTCTCGACTACGTTTTCGTGAGGGACTTCGAGGCCTTTTTCTTCCCGACCCACGAGTATTTGAAACGCGCGCGGCATCCGGCGCAAGAATACGCCGCCCTCTTTACCGGGAAGGCTTTTTACATCACTTACATGCTTATTTTGCCGGTGTTCGTGATGGGAAAGTCGCCCTTCCTGGTGGCTGGGGCGTTCGTGCTGGTCCATTTGATTATCGGTTTGACGGTATCACTAGTTTTTCAAACAACACACACAATCGACAGCACCTACTTCCCGTCGGACCGCAGCGAGTTTGACAATGGCGTCTATCACATCTTCGCGACGACAGCTGATTATGCGACAGAGAACACGGTCGTGGGTTGGCTCGTTGGCGGGCTGAACCATCACATCGCGCATCATCTGTGCCCCTTCGTCTGCCACACTCACTATGCCCAGCTCACTCGGATTGTGAGAGAGACCGCCGAAGAGTTTGGCATCCCCTATCGCCAACATCCAACCATGACTCGAGCGATCCGGCATCATCTGCTTCTTTTGAAGCAATTGGGAAACGAAACCTAATCTTGAGCGATTAGTCCTTTATTATGGTGATTACCCTACCTATCAGGCAGTGCATATGAGAAACCTCATCGCTCTAAACAAACCTGCGGGCAGAGAGGTGTGAGGTTGTCCACGTCGATTCCCGCTGTTTCCCGATTTCGCTCCTTTGCGGATTCGCGCGCCATGGCCAGCAATGCCGTGCAGATTTTGACGAAATACACGGATGTCTTCGGTGCCACGTTCCGGTTCTATCTGGGTGGTCTTAAGGAGGCCATCGTGACGACCGATCCGGCCGTCATTCAGCATGTATTGAAGACCAACGCGGAGAATTACCAAAAATCTGAAATTCAAGTGAAACGGATGGGCCACTTCCTCGGCAAAGGTCTGCTGACCACCCACGGCGAGGCCTGGCGCATACAGCGGCGACTTATCCAGAGGGGATTTGAGCGAAAACAGCTTGAGATTCTCTCTTCGATCATGCAAGAGTCTCTCGCTGAATCGCTCCGGGAATTCGACGCGCAAGTTAGTCTCGGCCCCGTCGATATCTACCCTCAATTGATGAAAATGACCTTCTCGATGGTCGCCAAATCGCTATTTGGCGCCCGGCTGAAGGAAGAAGACATCGACCTCGTCAGCCATACCATCTCCACCGTCCAGGAATTCATCGTTCGGCAAACTCTTCAGCCCTACCTGAACCCGTGGTTCGCCGTTTCTGGTGAACTGCGCAAACACGAAGAGATGCGCGTGCGCGCAGATGGCGTTCTGCTGGAATACATCCGTGTTCGTCGCAACCAGGAGCCCGGCCACGACCTGCTGCAGATCCTGATGGATGCCCGTTACAGCGATGGCGAAGGAATGAGTGATGAACTGGTCCTGAGCGAGAGCATGCAACTTCTGGTTGCCGGTCACGAAACCTCTTCCAATGCCCTTTCGTGGGTTCTCTATCTCTTGAGCATGCATCCGGATTGCCTTGAAAGAGTTCGGCAGGAATTCCATTCCGTGTTGGGTGATGCGCCTCTGAGTTTTGGCGATGTACCGAGGTTCGAGTTTGCCACTCAGGTGATTCTGGAGGCACTCCGCCTCTACCCGCCGTTTTGGATGATCGACCGCATGGCTGTCGGGGACGACCGCGTGGGGGATCTCGATATACCTCGAGGATCGACCGTCATAGTGTTCGTGCACGGCGCTCACCATTCACAGCGATCCTGGCCAAATCCGGAGACATTCGACCCGGAGCGGTTCGCCAAGATTAACGAGAAGCTGCACACACCCTTCACCCACCTGCCCTTTGGAGCGGGCCCGAGGGGCTGTATTGGCGGAAATTACGCGATGCTGCAGATCCTCATGATTTTGAGCGAACTGCTCAGAAGGTACGACCTTCAGCTAACTCCAGGGCAGACAATCGAACCGCGCCCGATGGTCATTCTGCGGCCAAAACATGGAATCCGCATGACCTTTACGAAGACAATTGCATTCGATGCGAGCCTTGCGAAAACGCCTCCTGTCGGCATCGGACATGAGTCGTAATCGAGCTTGATTCAACTGACCCGGAGGTTGGATGCGCCCGCCAGCTCGTAGCCTCGAATTCACGCAGGTGACGGAATGGAAGGATGGCGCCGTTCACTCGCAGCAGGACTCGATTGCCGCGGAAGAGCCGCTGGAGATTCGCGTTGACGGGACACCTCTGAGCGTCACGATGCGGACGCCTGGGAACGATCTCGAATTGGCTGTGGGGTTTCTGCTGACCGAGGGCATCATCGAGTCGCGCGAACAACTTGCCATGGATTGCGCCGTCACGCCCGACTCCGCAGCCAAAAGCAACATCGTTGATTTGCATTTAAAGAACACCCAATTCACGGCTGAAAAGCTGCAGCGGAACTTTTTCGCCGCTTCGAGTTGCGGCATCTGCGGCAAGGCCTCGATTGAAGCCATTCGTCATCGTGGCCTGCGCGCGCCCGATTCCGACTTCCGCGTGCCTCCTGAGGTGCTGTGCCGGTTGCCGGAGACGTTGCGCGCCGACCAGCCAGTCTTCGATCGCACCGGCGGCTTGCACGCTGCCGCGCTCTTTGATGTGCATGGCAACCTTATCGAGCTTCGCGAGGACATCGGGCGGCACAATGCAGTCGACAAGCTGGTCGGATGGGCTTTGCTCGCAGATCGCGTGCCGCTGAGCAACTTCATCATGCTCGTCAGCGGCAGGGGAGGCTTCGAAATCATCCAAAAAGCGCTAGCGGCGGGCATTCCTGTCCTTGCATCGGTTTCTGCTCCCTCCAGCCTTGCGGTCAAGCTAGCCCGCGAACTGGGCCTGACCCTGGTTGGTTTCCTGCGCGGGCAGCGGTTCGTTGTTTATTCAGGAAACTTTCGCTGTCTTCCCAACGTTCCCAAAGAAAAATCTTTGTGAATTTGGGTCCGGCGATGTCTCTGGTCAGCTGTCAACTTTCATGAAGCGTTAACAATATTCGCCGCGTCTATGCGAATTGAGGCTTTACGCCTGCACGTGCTACGTACTAGCATCCTGCAGTCAATAAAGGGAGGTTGCTTTCTTGGCGATTATCGTGAACAGCAAGCTTCAGGAGATCAACCCTGGGGAGCGCCTGATCGACATCATCAACCGCAGCGGAAACATGATTCCGCAGGTCTGCTATCACCCCCAGCTTGGTCCCATCCAGACCTGCGATACCTGCATGGTCGAGATGAACGGCAAGCTTGTGAGAGCCTGCGGAACCGAGGCCGTCGATGGCGCCCAGATCGAGACCAGGTCACCCCAGGCTCAGGCAGCGCAGCGTGAGGCCTTCGACCACATCCTGGGCAATCATCTGCTCTACTGCACTGTCTGCGACAATAACAACGACAACTGCACCGTCCACAACACTGCGGTCCTCCTCGAAGTCGAACATCAAGACACCCCCTTCAAGTCCAAACCCTACGAGGTCGATGCGAGCAATCCCTTTTATCGCTACGATCCTCAGCAGTGCATTCTCTGCGGGCGTTGCGTGGAAGCCTGCCAGGACCTGCAAGTAAACGAGACCCTCAGTATTCGCTGGGAAGATCCTCATCCGCGCGTGCTGTGGGATGGTGGTGGCTCCATCGGCCAGTCGAGTTGTGTTTCCTGTGGCCACTGTGTCACTGTCTGCCCGTGCAATGCGCTCATGGAGAAGTCGATGCTCGGTCAGACCGGCTACTTTACCGGTCTGCCTAACGAGGCGCTGAAGGGCATGATCAACATCGTCAAAGGCGTGGAGCTAGAGGTAGGCTATAGCTCGATCATGCAGCTCTCTGAAGTTGAAGCCTACATGCGCCAATCGCAGATCAAGCGGACGAAGACCGTCTGCACCTACTGTGGCGTGGGCTGCTCGTTCGACATTTGGACGAAAGAGCGTCAGATCCTCAAAGTCGAGCCGCTCGATGGTCCCGCCAATGGGGTTTCGACCTGCATCAAGGGCAAGTTCGGGTGGGACTATACCAACAGTCCCGATCGCCTGACCAAGCCGCTAATTCGTGAGAACGACAAATTCAGAGAAGCGACGTGGGATGAGGCTCTCGACTTGGTGGCGCGCCGGTTCTCCGAGATCAAGGGCGCATACGGTCCCGATGCGCTCGCGTTCATCTCATCGTCGAAATGCACGAACGAGGAAAGCTACCTGATGCAGAAGCTCGCGCGCGCAGTGATCGGGACCAACAATATGGATAACTGTTCGCGCTATTGCCAGGCGCCCGCCACCACCGGGCTTTTCCGCACTGTGGGCTACGGCGGCGATTCCGGCTCCATCAAGGACATTGAGAAGGCGGACCTCGTCGTCATCATCGGCAGCAATACGGCCGAGAGCCACCCCGTTCTGGCTACGCGCGTCAAACGAGCACACAAACTGCATGGTCAAAAACTCATCGTGAGCGATCTGCGCGAGCACGAAATGGCCCGCCGCGCTGATGTCTTCCTGCATCCGCGCCCCGGCACCGATCTCATCTGGCTCTCCGCCGTTACGCGGTACATCTTTGACCACGAACTGGCAAACCAATCCTTTGTCGACAAATGGGTGAACAAAGCGGCCGAATACCGCAAGAGTCTCGATCCTTTCACGCTCGAAATGGCGAGCGAGCGTTGTGGCATACCGCAGGAAACCATCATCAAAGTCGCCCGCATGATCGCCGAGGCCAAGGGCGTCTGCATATTGTGGGCAATGGGCGTTACTCAACACGTGATGGGGTCAGACACATCGACCGCCATCTCGAACCTCCTGCTCGCCACGGGCAATTACATGCGGCCGGGCACGGGCGCATACCCGCTTCGGGGACACAACAACGTGCAGGGCGCCAGCGATCATGGCGCAATGCCAAATTACTTCCCCGGGTATCAAAAAGTTGACGATCCGGCCATCCGGGCCAAATTCGAAGCAGCGTGGAACGTCACTTTGCCGCCGAAGGCCGGCCTCGACAACCATCTGATGATCGATGCCATCCACGACGGCCGGCTCAAATCAATGTATGTCTTTGGCGAGGAGATGAGCCTGGTCGATTCCAACGCGAATTACGTCGCGGCTGCGCTGGAGAAGCTCGATTTCTTTGTGATGCAGGAAATCTTCTTCTCTGAGACCTGCCGCTTTGCCAATGTAATTCTGCCGGCGAGCCCAAGCCTGGAGAAGGAAGGCACTTTCACAAGCACTGAGCGGCGGATCCAGCGCTTGTATCAAGTCATGGAACCGCTGGGTGAAAGCCGTCCCGACTGGAAGATTCTGATCGATGTCGCCAACCGTCTTGGCGCCAACTGGACTTACAAACATCCCTCCGAAATTTACCAGGAGATAGCGCAGCTCACGCCAATGATGGCGGGCGCAACTTACGAGCGGCTGGAGGGATTCAAGTCATTGCAGTGGCCGGTTGCGCCGGATGGCAGTGATCAGCCTCTGCTTTACACGCAAAAGTTCGCTACCCCGGACGGTAAGGCGACGTTCTTCCCGGTGCCGTGGACCGAACCCAGCAATCAGGTGGATGCAGAATTCGACCTGCACTTGAACAACGGGCGCCTGCTTGAGCACTTCCACGAAGGCAACATGACCTACCGGACCGAAGGCATCCGCGAGAAAGTGCCCTGCACGTTCGTTGAAGTCTCGCCCGAGCTTGCGTCCGCACGCGGTATCGAGACGGGAAACTGGGTGCGACTTGCCTCCAAGTATGGTGAAGTCAAGGCGCAGGCCGTTGTCACTCCTCGCGTTAGCGGCAACGAACTCTACATGCCGATGAACTCATCTCAAGAACCGGTAAACCGCGTCACCAGCAGTTGCACCGACAAGGTAACGCACACGCCGGCCTACAAGGAAACCTCGGTCCAGCTCACAGTGCTGAGTAAAAAGGGCGATAATCCCTTGCCCCGGACCAATCCGCGTTATGGACATCCCACTCCCCAGAAGGGTGTGGAAGTCGAGCGCAAGTGGGCGCGCAGCGATTACAACCCGCCCGGCAATGGGTTGGTTCAGATTGAAACCCGCACAGCCATACCCGCTGGACAGGAGAAATAAATATGGCGCGACCGATTGGCTTGGAAGTGGCACCACGCGATCTGCGCGAAGAGCTGCGCAAGCGGCTGGAAGAGGCGCCTGAGCAACACGCGGAAGCGCTCCTGGAATCATATGAGCTCCTGAAGGATTTGCACGACTCCGGAGTTCTAAGGTTGCTGCGCGGAGCGGTGAGCTCAGGTGGCATGATCCTGGATGCGGTGGTTGGGGCGGCCGATTCCGAGGAGGGCATTCGCGGGCTGCGAAATGCAATCATCCTCGGCAAGATGCTCGGTGCGATCAACCCTGACTTGCTCCAGGGATTTGCCACTGCGATGACTGAGACTCTCGGTTGCCAAAAGCCGATGGTGGAACCGCCCGGACTGCTTAAGTTGTTGGCCGAATTTCGGCAACCCGAGTTACGGCGCAGCATGGCGCTCATCAATAAATTCCTCGAAATCCTCGGGAGTGAACTCAAAACCCGTGGAGAGTGCCACTGAATGAAGCACCTCTAAAGCAAGGTTCGGAGGCGTTGTATGGCAGCTACCAATCGCTGGGGCATTGCACTGGCCGGTTTTCTGATGCAAGTTGCATTGGGAGCCGTATACGCGTGGAGCGTATTTCGCAACCCACTCACAAAGCAGTTCGGCTGGTCAGTCGGACAGGTCACCTGGACCTTCACGATTTGTATCTTCGTCCTTGGTGTCGCCGCGTTCTTTGGCGGCCTTTGGCTTAACCGGAAGGGGCCCCGCGTAGTCGCGCTCACGGCTGGCGTTCTCTATGGGCTTGGCGTGTTCCTGGCGAGCTTCTCCGCAGACAAGCTCTGGTGGCTATACATCAGCTACGGAGTGATTGGCGGCGTTGGGCTCGGATTTGGCTACATCGTTCCCATCGCTGTGCTGGTCAAGTGGTTCCCCGATCGCCGCGGCTTGATCACTGGCATTGCCGTCGGCGGCTTCGGCGCCGGGGCCCTGGTTACAGCGCCGGTGGCTCAACGTCTGATCCAAAGCGTCGGCGTGCTGAAGACCTTCGCATATCTCGGTGTCGCGTACATGATTGTGGTCGTCGTGGCAGGTTTGTTCATGAGGAACCCGCCCGCAGGGTGGACCCCACAAGGCTGGACTCCAAGCGCAACGCAAACGGCGCAGCGTGCGAAGGTGGACTATACGCTTGGCACAGCGCTCGCAACCTGGCAATGGTGGGCGCTCTGGCTCCTGCTGTTCCTGAATACCTCCGCTGGAATCTCGCTCATCTCGCAGGAGTCGCCAATCTTTCAGAAACTCACAGCTGCAAGTGCCGCTGTTGCAGCCGGCATGGTGGGAATCGTCAGCATCGGCAATTCGGTTGGCCGGATTTTCTGGGCCTGGACATCTGACGGCATCACACGGCGTTGGGCATTCGCAGCAATGTATCTATTCCAGTTCGGACTTTTCTGGCTGCTGCCATCGTTGACTTCCGTTGCAGTCATCACCGTGATCTCGTTCGTGATTCTCATGTGTTACGGCGGCGGTTTCGGAACCATGCCAGCGTTTGCAGCCGACTACTTTGGTTCAAAGAATGTCGGCCCGATTTACGGCCTCATGCTCACCGCTTGGGGTTTCGCCAGTTACTTCGGCCCGCAACTGCTCGTGAAATTGCTCGGTCCAGGCGGATCGTATACAAGTGGCCTGCACACGATCGCGATCATCATGCTTGTTTCCACGGTTCTGCCGATCATCGTTTCGCCTCCGACGCGATTGTCGTTGAGTGAATCAAAATCTGCGCCAGGAGGATCGGCCATTGTCTGAGCAATCGTGTAGCAACAGTGGGCCCGCCGGAAACTACTACTTCGTAAACAGTTGAACGGTCTTGGTTTGAACCACTATTCCTACGCTGCGGTATCTATCTCTCAAGTTTCCCCAGCCGCGAACGGAGCTATATTGGGACGTCGCGGATCGGGAGGTGCATTGCGGCTGGCCGGCACCGAGTTTCGTTCTTGTAGGGCAATCGGAATCGAGGCCAAGTGACCGAGGGCGGAAACATCGACTAAATCCGCAAGAATGAGTATTCTGGACTACACTATCTCCTATCCCGTACGGGGTATTTAGAGTCGGCCTCAAAATGTCTGACCAAAAGCGAATGTTGCGCGTGGTAGTCCCGCTCGTGCTCGTGGTGCTGTTGCTGGGGGCTACGCTCGGAGCGGTCTGGCATCACCATGCCAATTCTGCTTCCGACACGTGTTCGCTGTGCCACCTGGTCATTGCTCCGACCGTGGCGGGCATCCGGGCATGCGCGCTGGTCCCCATTGGCGCTGGTCCCTTTCCACACTACATTAACTTCATTGCCCAGACTGCTCCCCCGCAGATTCCCGCAAGAGCCCCGCCCGCATAGCCTCTCCATTCCTTCCGTGTCTCTCAGGCACGACGAATCACTGTACGTCTCGTCAAGGAGGCTGATTGCCTATGCGTTTGCAATATCTCTGTCTGTCATTGTTATTTGCTTGCGTCGCTCTTTTCGAAGTCGCCGGAGCTCAATCACCTCCTGGCCAAAGCCCTCCACAGGCATCCCCATCGCCGAGCACGCTCTCGCAGAAGCCAGGCGCAAAGACCATTTCGCTCGATGATGCCATTCAGATGGCGCTGGCACACAATCACAATCTGTTGGCTTCCCGGACCACAATCGATCAGAACAAGGCGGAGGAGACAACGGCAAATTTGCGGCCAAACCCTGTGCTGACGGGAGACTCGCAGTTTTTTCCGATCTTTCAACCGAGTCAATTCAGCGCAGACTATCTCGACAATTCCGCGCAGTTTGATCTTGGGGTCAGCTATCTGTTTGAACGCGGCAAGAAGCGCCAACATCGCCTGCAGGCAGCCAAGGATCAGACCGCCGTAACACGATCGCAGGTGGCAGACAGCGAGCGCACCGTTGCCTTCAACGTCGCATCGCTATTCGTCAACGTCGAGCTTGCTGAGTCGACGCTGGAATTGGCGACTGAAGACTTGAAGAGTTTTCAGAACACGCTGGACATTGGCGAGGCGCGTTATAAAGCGGGCGACATCGGTCTCGACGATCTGCTGAAGCTGAAGCTGCAAATGCTTCAGTTTCAAACGGACGTCTCTGCGGCACAGCTATCGAGAGTGCAGGGACTTTCGGATCTACGGCAATTGCTTGGATATGAATCGATTGACGCCGACTACGACGTTGCAGGGTCATTTCGATTACCAGCATGTCGCCGGAAATCTCGAAGACTTTCAAGCAAAGGCGCTACAGAACAGGCCCGACTTGCAGGCGGCGCGGTTGGGTGTAAATGCCGCGAACAGCCAGCACGCGCTACAACAGTCCATCGGCAAGAGAGATGTCACGGGGCAAGTGAGTTACACGCATATCAGTTACACCAACGATCTCTCGCTATTCGGGCAAATCCAAATGCCCATCTTCGATCGCAACCAGGGCGAGATCGCGCGAACCGGCTTTGCGATCACACAAGCGCAGGAACAAGAGAAGTATGCGAGCGGGCAGGTGCTCACGGACGTAAGGGATGCATACGAAAACGTCCGAACCAACGACCAGATCCTTTCTCTCTACCGGTCTGGATATCTCGATGAAGCTCAGCAGTCCCGCGACATCAGTGAGTACGCCTACAAGCATGGCGCTGCAAGCCTGCTTGATTTTCTCGATGCGGAGCGAAGCAATCGAGCTATTCAACTCGGCTACCGACAATCGCTCGCAACATACTTGCTCGCGCTCGAGCAACTCCGCGAAGCTGTCGGTACCAGGAGCTTGCCATGAAGAGTCTATTCATAAGCCGCCACAGGATTTCGTGCGCGATGACGATCACTTGCCTAGTTGTTCTTACTGCCTGTCACTCGAATGACAGTGAGCGGGCAAGCCAGATGACATCATTTTCGGCGAAGGCGTCAAAGTCTGCAACCCCGCAACTCTTTACCATTCCGCAAGAACAGATGTCGCACGTGCAGGTTGTTACAGTTGTGCCCTCGAATCTGAAGCGAACGCTTCGCCTGACAGGGGCGGTTGCGTACAACGCATTTAAGACAACGCCGGTAATCAGCCAGGTGGGCGGGCCGGTCAGCAGGATTCTCGTGGTTCCCGGCGAGCACGTGAAAGAAGGCCAGTCAATGGCCGACGTGAGCAGCCCCGACTATTCACAGTTACTTGACGCCTATTTGAAGGCCGCTGATTCGTTTCGGCTGTCGTCGAAAAACTACGCGCGTGCGCAGGATCTGTATGTACACCATGCGATCGCGGAGCGTGATCTAGAGCAGGCGGAGTCCGATCGTAACCAGGCCCAAGCTGATCTAAATGCGGCTGAGCAGGGGATGAAAATCCTCGGGATCAAGAATCCAGCCAATCTGGCAAATGCGCCTTCCTCAGCGCAAATCCCACTGCTGGCTCCAATCAGCGGCGAAGTGGTGGAACGTCTCGTCTCCCCAGGACAGGTGTTGCAGGCGGGACAGACACAGGCCTTCACCATCTCTGATTTGAGCACCGTCTGGGTCCTCGCGAACGTGTACCAGCCAGACCTTGCTTATGTTCGAAGCGGCGACGACGTCGTTGTGCAGACGGACGCATACCCAGGCAACTTCCATGGAAAAATTTCATATGTCTCGCCAGCATTGGACCCCAACACCAGAACACTTCAGGCTCGCATCGTCGTCGACAATCCGGGCGAAAAACTTAAGAGGGACATGTATTGCACTGTCACTGTGACAGCCGGCTCAATCTCCAATGTGGTGGCTGTGCCCGACTCATCGGTTCTGCGAGACGACAATAACCAGCCGTTTGTTTATGTAGAAACAGGCACCAATCAATTCGGCAGGCGCGGCGTTGATTTAGGCGAGAGGCAGAATGGCCAGACGCAGATTCTTAAGGGGATTACCGTTGGAGAAAAGGTCGTCGGCGACGGCAGCCTGTTTCTTCAGTTTGCTAATTCACTGCAACACTGAGGAGACAGGATCCAATGATTAATCGCATCGTGCAATTCGCCCTGCGGCAACGGATGTTTGTCTTGCTGTTGGTTGCCTTTATCACCGTCGGTGGTGTCACCTCGTTCATCCATATGCCGGTGGACGCTTATCCCGATCTCTCGCCGCCGATGGTCGAGATCATCACTCAGTGGCCTGGACATGCATCGGAAGAAATCGAACGCCTCGTCACCGTTCCAACTGAAGTTGAGATGAACGGCGTTCCAAAGATGTCCGTCATGCGCTCGATCTCGCTATACGGACTCTCCGATGTCATTCTGACCTTTGACGAAGGCACTGACGATTACTTTGCGCGGCAGGTGGTGTTTCAGCGACTCAGCGAGGTCACGTATCCCACCGGAGTGACCCCTTCCCTTTCGCCGCTCGCGAGCCCGTCCGGACTTGTCTATCGCTATGTTCTTGAGAGTCCCGACCGCTCACCCCAGGAGTTGAAGACATTCGAAGACTGGGTGATCGAACGCCAGTACAAGCAGGTAGCCGGCGTCGCTGACGATTCTGGATTCGGCGGAACGGTCATGCAATACCAGGTGGTTCTGGACCCCGCCAGGCTCTTCTCCTATCACCTCACCGTACCGGCTGTAATTCAGCAGTTGTCCGTGAATAACTCAAATGCTGGAGGAGGATTCTATCCGCAGGGCGGTCAGATCTACTATGTCCGCGGCCTGGGACTCATCCGCGATACCTCTGACGTTGGAAATGTCGTTGTGGGATCGCAAAACGGCGTGCCGATCCGGATCCGTGATGTTGGCGATGTTGTCATCGGAAACGCCCCGCGCCTGGGCGAGTTCGGCTTCAATAAGACAGATGATGCCGTCGAGGGCGTCATCATGATGCGACGCGGTGAACAAACACAGGACGTGTTGAAGGGCGTTGAGGCGAAGACACAGGAACTGAATGAAAGCATCCTGCCATCCGACGTAAAGGTTCGCCCCTACTACGATCGCAGCGATCTCGTTGACCTGACAATCACCACCGTCGAACACAACATGCTACTGGGAATGGCCCTCGTCTTTCTCGTGTTGATGGCCTTTTTGGTGAGCATCCGCGCTGCCGTGATTGTCGCGCTCACCATTCCACTGTCGTTGCTCTTTTCTTTCATTTTCCTGCACGCGCAAGGAATCCCTGCAAATCTGCTTTCCATCGGTGCGATCGATTTTGGAATTCTGATTGACGGAACGCTGGTAATGGTGGAGAACATCTTCCGCGTGCTTGGTGAGCGTGAAGGCCAGGCCTATGATCTGAAACAGGTCATTTTGGAGGCTGCGAAGGACGTCGACCGCCCTATCTTCTATTCCGTTGCCGTCATCATTGCCGGTTATCTCCCAATCTATGCACTTAGCGGACCCTCCGGAAAGCTATTCAAGCCAATGGCAGACACCGTGGCCATCGCACTTATCGGCGCGCTCATCCTGACGCTGACTCTCGTTCCCGTCTTGTGCGCTTATTGGTTCAAGGGCGGAGTTCACGAGCGCGTGAACAAGCCTTTTGAGTGGGTGCGAGATCGATATGCGGTGCAACTCGAGTGGTGTCTAAATCGCCCCAAGACGACCATGCTTAGTGCCCTCTTGATTCTCGCAGCCACCCTCCTGCTGGTCCCCTTTATCGGCGGAGAGTTTATGCCCCATCTCGACGAAGGCGCGCTCTGGGTCAGAGCGACCCTGCCGTACACGGTCTCGTTCGAAACAGCGAGTGACTTCTCGCCGCAGGTCCGCAACATTCTGCTGAAGTATCCAATGGTGACCGATGTTGGCTCCGAACTTGGCCGGCCAGACGATGGTACTGACCCCACCGGGTTCTTCAATGATGAGTTTTACGTAGGATTGAAACCCTATACCGATGCCTCGTGGAAAACGGGCAAGATCCACACGAAAGCGGAGCTAACTGAAGCCATTCAAAGCCAGCTCCAGGCCTTCCCTGGCGTCATTTTCAATTACACGCAGCCCGCCGAAGATGCAGTTGACGAAGCATTGACTGGACTCAAGAGCGCGCTTGCGGTCAAGATTTACGGGCCCGATCTCAATGTTCTTCAAAGCCAGGCGCTCGAGATCAAGCGGAGGCTTTCGCAGGTTCCGGGATTCACCGAGTTGACGGTTGTGCGCGAGCTCGGGCAGCCCAGCCTGATCATCGATGTCGATCGCGATAAGATTGCCCGCTACGGCATCAACGTAGCCGATGTTGAGGCCATAGTTCAGGCAGCCGTCGGCGGACAGGCCGCTACGCAGGTCATTCAAGGTGAGAAGCTCTTCGACCTCGTCGTGCGCATGAAGCCCGAGTTTCGCGAGAATGCGCAACAGATCGGAAACCTGCTTGTTGGGACGCCAACAGGCCAGCAGATTCCACTAAGCGAACTCTCCAACATCCACGAATCAGGCGGAGCTTCATTTATCTATCGCGAGAACAACTCTCGCTATATCGGGGTGCAGTACAGTGTCGAGGGGCGTGACCTCCAAAGCGCCGTGCTCGCCGGTCAGCGATCCATCGCTGACATTACAAAGGCCTTGCCGCCCGGGTACAGGCTGACATGGGGCGGGGAGTACGGAGAATTGCTTCAGGCAGAGCAGCAGCTTGAGTACATCGTCCCGATGGCCATACTCATCATCTTCATGATATTGTTCGCGCTTTACGGGAATTTCAAGTTCCCCATAACCATCGCCATCGGGGTCATCATCACAGTGCCCGTCGGTGCACTAATTGCACTCAAGTTGACTAACACCTCGTTTAGCGCCTCTTCGGCGCTCGGTTTGCTCGCTCTGATGGGCGTGTCGGTTGAAACGGCAGTCATCCTCGTCTCCTACATCAATAAACTGCGGCTCGAAGGCAAAGACATCCGTACTGCAACTCGCGAAGCTTCTCTGTTGCGTCTTCGGCCGATCATGATGACCGCCCTAGTCGCGTGCCTGGGACTTTTGCCTGCTGCACTTTCCACCGGGATCGGCTCGGACACGCAAAAGCCCTTCGCGATTGTCATCGTCGCGGGTCTCGTTTCAAGGCTTTTCCTTGGCTTCTTTGTTAATCCCGTGTTGTACGAGATGGTTGCGCGCGATGGCGATGTGTTGCAAGTTTAACTCCAACCACGTTCACCCAAAACAGATCTCGCGGCTCGCTCCTTCGGCGGGCCGCAATTGGTCTCTGAGTCCCTGAAGCAGCGAATACGAAGATCAGCCGGCGATTCCCCGGGCGCGAAGAAGAAATTGCTCGAAGGCTTGGTGGTCAAACTTCTGGCCCTCGATCAATTCGCCGCTATTCAGGTCAAAAAATCCTGATTCGACAAACTCGCAACCCACTCCATCTTCTCCCCAGCGAACTACCGTCGATTCGACCTTACAAGCATCATCGATTTTGGCTGCGTCGGGATTGCTTCGTTGCAGAGTCATCACGATACGTGTTCCCGGGAGCCAGCGTTCGTCGGTTATCAGATATAGTCCGCTGCTACTCACGTCACCAAGAGGATAGGAGTTCGGCGATCCTCCGGTCCAGTAGTACGCAACGAGCCCAGGTTCCGGCAAGCGCTCACCACGACGCCTGTCAGGCGGGGCAAGCTTCCGAAACAACCAGCGCAAGAAGCGGACTTTGCGAGAAGGTTTTTCTTCTTCGGAGGGCTCCGTCGCGGTTTGCGGCTTTGCGGCAGGCGCAGCATGCTGTTGTATTGGCTGATCTGCCGATGTCTTCATGTATGTCGTGCAGATGGGTGTTTCTTCGAAGCCTGTTGAGGACGAAGAATCTTGACCCCCGGCGAGGACGCTCTTACCCTGGCAGATTCTCAGTTGATCGCCTTTTCGGATAGGAAATGAGCCAAGTGTATGCGCAGGGAGAATGAGGGCGCTGGCAGCGATTTCGGGAATCGGCTCAAATTCGGCTTCGGCGAAATTCACAACGTAATCCAGAACCTTGCAGTCTGCATCGAGATAAATGATGTCGAATCTCGAGACCTGCGGTCCACGGGGAATGCCCCGGAATGGACTCAACCAGAGACCATCCCTTACATCCGAAAGGCCTCTGACAATTGTAAGAAAGGGCTCTTTGACGGTATCGACGAAATCGATTTCCGCACATAATGGACTTTGACGGGTCCGGTCGCAGGCGCACAACTTCTCAATGCCCAAGTTCCTCTATTCCAGGGAAGCTGCCGACCGCAGTTCAGCAAAGTATTTGTATTTAGCCTAACAGGAATCGATGGCACCAGGTGGCCAAACGAAAGTTCTTCCGAGTCGCAAAGAAGTAACACCATTCGAGCCGGTGGGAACTCGAGTTGTCTTTGGGAGACGCTTTACAAGGTGGTGTACATCGCAGTCCTGGGCACGACGAATTCTTGTGGTAGCATTCGCGCGAGGAGATCCGACGGTCCCATGAACAATTCCCTGCTCTTTTTGACGTGCGTCGGATGGCCATTTATCGCACAGGCACAGACATCGCAGTCTGTCGCCGCAGTACCAGAACCGACCCACCAAACTTATTTGAGGCTAGCCGCGGAGGTGACCGATACGCTTCATTCCGATGTGCTCGATGTTTGGTTTCCGCGTTCGGTAGACACCAAGTTTGGTGGTTTTCATTCGCATTTTGGGCGCGACTGGCGAGAGTTGCCAAGCGACGGCAAATTCTCGGTATTTCAAGGGCGTATGACGTGGGTTGCAGCGCAGGTGGTAATGCGTGAGCCGGCAATGAAGGACGAGTTCGTTCCAATTGTCCGTCATGGCGTGGATTTTCTCATCAACGTGATGTGGGATAAACAAGACGGCGGATTTTTCTGGGGCCTGGACGACGAAGGAAAAATCACCCCGGCATTCGGCGACGAAAAGGAACTCTACGGCATCGGCTTCTGTGTCTACGGAGCCGCCGCAGCGTACCAGGCGACAAGAGATCCGAAGGCGCTCGAGATCGCGAAGAACGGATTTCTCTGGACCGACAAGCATGCGCACGACCCTGTTCATGGCGGGTATTTCGAATGGCTCTCGCGCGATGGAACGCCCGTAGTGCTACACGTCGCCAATGGAACTGTCGCGACGAACGCAATCGGACCCATCAATTTCAAGTCGATGAACACGCATATTCACCTTCTGGAGGCTTTCACACAGCTTTACGCAGTCTGGCCTGACCCGACTCTGCGCTCACGGCTCGAAGAATTGCTTGCCATCGTGCGTGACAAGATCTGCGTGGAACCGGGGGTGATGAACCTCTACTTCACAAACGCGTGGAAACCGATTCCGGGCCATGATTCCTACGGGCACGACGTCGAAACGGCTTACCTGATGCTGGAGACCGACGAGGCTTTGCATGGATCCACCGACGAAAAAACTGAGCGTATGGCGCGAATGCTTGTGGATCATGCGCTCGCCTATGGATGGGACCAGAAAAACGGCGGTTTCTTCCGCGAGGGCACGACGTTCGGGAAACCCGAAGACACGATGAAGGAATGGTGGGGGCAGGTGGAGGGCTTGAATGCACTCCTGATGATGCACGAGCGCTACGGCAACCAGGATGGCGTGTACTTCGAGCGGTTTCTTGAGCAGTGGGCCTTCATTTGCAACCACACAATCGATGGGCGGTACCACGGCGACTACAACCTGACCACAGCCGATGGCACACCCGTTACGGAAGACAAGGGCTCGATCTGGAAGGCCGCCTACCACGATGGACGCGCGTTTTGGAATGTAAGGGATCGTCTGCGCAAGCTAGCCGCTGAGCCATAGCGATTCTGCACTTCATGAGTTGATACTGTCGATGAGAGGCCACGCGTGGTAGACATATTGGCAATAAACTACAATTCGACTGAACCACATGAAATGCTTTCCCCCTTTTGGCGAAGAGAACGGCTTACTGCGACACGATTACAACCGTTTTGGATTTCGCTCCGGCAATCACCTGTTCTATCGAACATCAGGACGGAATCATGCCAGTAAGAACAATCATCGAACCATTTCGTATCAAGAGTGTAGAACCGATCCGCTGGACAACTCGTGCGCAACGCGAAGAACTGCTGAAAGCTGCGCACTACAATCTCTTCCTGTTACGTGCCGACGATGTGCTTATCGACCTGCTTACAGACTCCGGTACCGGCGCCATGTCGACCCATCAGTGGGCCGCAATCATGGAGGGTGACGAGAGCTACGCCGGAAGCCGCAGCTACGATCGCTTCTACAATTCTGTCCACGACATCGTTGGATACAAACACATCATTCCCACTCACCAGGGACGCGCGGCCGAACGCATTCTGTTTGGTGTCACCTGCAAGAAGGGCGATGTCGTACCCAACAACACTCATTTCGATACTACCCGCGCCAATGTTGAATTTGTGGGCGCAGAAGCTGTAGACCTGCTTATACCCGAAGGCCGCCGACCATCTTCGCAATATCCCTTCAAAGGCAACATGGATGTCGACGCACTTGAAGCTTTGATCGAACGCGTCGGTCGCGAACACATTCCCCTGGTCATCCTCACGGTAACCAATAATTCCGGGGGAGGCCAGCCTGTGTCGATGGAAAATGTGCGCCAGGTGAGCGCAGTCTGCAAAAAGCATGGGATTCCGCTTTACTTCGATGCATGCCGATTTGCGGAAAATGCGTGGTTCATCAAGCTGCGTGAACCGGGTTACGCCGACAAGACTCCCAAAGCGATCGCACAGGAGATGTTCCGTTACGGTGACGGATGCACCATGTCAGCGAAGAAAGACGGCATGGTAAACATTGGTGGCTTTCTTTGTACCACCGATGACCTGCTGGCGCAGCAGGAGAAAGATCTCCTGATTCTGACCGAGGGTTATCCGACGTACGGCGGGCTCGCGGGTCGGGATCTTGAAGCCATCGCAGTCGGAATCCAGGAAGCTTTGCAGGAGGACTATCTTCGCTATCGCATCGCGTCAACTGCGTATCTCGGCAACCATATCGCAGAGGCCGGAGTGCCGATCGTCCAGCCGCCGGGAGGCCATGCTATTTATATCGATGCGCGCGCTTTCCTGCCTCATATTCCAGCTAATCAGTTTCCCGGTGTAGCCCTGGGTGCGGAACTGTACCTCGAGGGTGGTGTGCGCTCTGTCGAGATAGGCACCCTGATGTTTTCGGGTTCGGCACAAATGGACCTGGTCAGATTGGCAATGCCGCGTCGAGTATATACGCAGAGCCATGTCGATTATCTGGTCGAAATAATAATTGAGGTCTTCAAGAACCGCGAACAGATCAAGGGAATGTGTCTGACATATGAAGCGCCTTTTTTGCGACATTTTACAGCGCATCTGAAGCCCATTTGATTAGTTAAGGTTATTATTTGATGATTAAATGAAAATATATGAAAATATTGAGTTTATTATAATTAACAATTGGAGATATTTGTTCAAATAATTGCAGGTTTCCTCAAGATGAGTGTTGACAACCCATCCTGATGGGCTTGATTCTTTAGGCGAACATAAGGCGAATATTGTCTTTGCTGCTATGCCTTCCTCTGCCGTACTTCGACAACAAATCGAGCGTGATTTTCAGCATCGCTATCCTTCTGTGTTGACTCCGGCAGCGCAAGGAATACAGGACCTTACACGCACCGGTATCGCTCAAATCGACGCTTTGCTTGATGGAGGTCTGCCTGTAGGTGCGATCAGCGAGATCACCGGTTCCGCATCATCGGGGCGAACAACCATCGCTTTGGCATTTTTGGCCCGACGCACGCAGGAAGGAAATTCCTGTGCATGGATTGATGCAAACGACAATATGGATCCCGAATCGGCCGCAGCGAATGGAGTCAGCCTGAAGCATCTTCTTTGGGTCCGCTGCAAAAATGGATCGATCGAAGAACCTCCGCCACACATTCACCGCAAGCCTGCTGACAATAAACATCCGTGGACGCGCCTCGATCAGGCAATCCGTGCAACAGATCTACTATTGCAGGCCGGCGGTTTCGCAGCAATCGTGCTTGACCTGGCAAATGAAGCCATCGAACACGGTCGTCGCATTCCATTGGCTACCTGGTATCGCTTCCGTCAAACCGCTAATCGAACACGTTGCAGCCTGATCGTGCTGGGCAAAGCAGCCTTCGCACAGTCGAGTGCTGCCGTCGTTCTTGAATGTCAGCCGAATCAAATCGACATTGCAATGGGCACTGTAGTTCGCGGTTTTAATTTCAGAGCACAACGTGGCCGCATGCGTTTTTCTCCCCAACCAAACATTGCACGCAAACCGCCAGTATCCACATGGTCCACGCAGACCCCCTGGAGCGTTGAAAAACAGGTATGACAAATCAATCCAACGCGCTTTACGCAGCAATTTATGCGGCGGATTTTCCGGCACAGGCGATCATTCGTTTGAGACCCGAACTGCGCACTCATGCTGTAGCCATACTTGATGGCGCTGCTCCACATGAGCGTGTCTGTTCTCTCAATCTGCATTCCAGAAAGCGTGGTGTCGTACCCGGCATGACACGTCTTGAAGTCGAAGAACTCTGTGGAATATCTGTGCAGTCGCGTTCACTCGAAACAGAACACGCGGCTAGGATGATTCTTCTCGAGAGTGTGTCGCAGTTTTCCCCACGCATTGAAGAGACATTTGCTGCCAATGCATCCGGCTTCGTACTGGACATTAGTGGTACGGAACGCCTGTTTGGATCATCCGCACAATTGGTAAAGCGTATTCAGTCGTCAATCCATTCTGTCGGATTTCGTGCGTCAGTTGCCGTGAGTTATAACTTCGATACTGCACGCATCAAGGCTGCGTTCTCGCGCGGAATTACTGTCGTTCCTCAAGAGCTAGAGGCGGCTTTCCTTGCAACCACTCCCATCTCTGCATTGTCGCTTGATGCGCAGGAATACGAAACATTTGCGATCTGGGGAATTGGCTGTCTTGGCGAACTGTCTGAACTGCCGGAAGAAGAACTGATTACGCGTCTGGGGCAGCGGGCACAGCTCTGGCTCAAACTTGCACGAGGCATTGCAGAACACATATTTCTTCCGATTGATGCCAAATTTGAGTTGAAGGAGCACATTGAATTCGAATCCCATATTGAACGACTCGACTCTCTCATTTTCATAGCAGCAGCCATGATCAGCAATCTCATAGCACGTGCAACTTCAAGAGCATTGTCGTTGGCGACTCTCAGTATTCACATGGATCTGGAAAAGGATCTCACCTACAAGCGTGTGATTAGACCTGCTATACCCTCCAGCGACAGAAAGTTCCTGCTGAAATTAGTACACCTTGAGATCGCAGCCTGCCCTCCGCAAGCAGCCATACGCTCTCTCACATTGACGGCTGAGGCTGGACAGCAAAGCAAGGTACAACTGGGCCTTTTTGCGCCACAGACGCCAGAGCCATCGAGTCTTGATGTCACCCTTGCTCGTCTCAAGGCATTGGTTGGCAACGACCGTGTTGGCTCACCGAAATTAATAGATACGCATCGCGGTGACAGCTTCGCTATGGAAGACTTCTCTGTAATTAGTCAACCTACTTCGCCTGAGGAGACTAACGTCCGAGTCTCGCTGCGTCGCATGCGTCCGTCTCGACCGATTCGTATGCATCTCCACTATGCGAGACCGGCATTTTTTCACGATGGTGCGGACCGCTACGGTGTGCAGGTTGCCTACGGTCCATGGCTTACGAGCGGTTGCTGGTGGTCAGTTAACCAATGGGACCTGGAAGAGTGGGATGTAGTGGCTACCACCAATCTTGGCGAATCTATTTGGTGCCTGATTGTTCACGATCATTTGAAGAAGCAATGGCTTTTGGATGCGCTGTATGACTGACGGCAATGGTTTCACAATTTGCGATCTGTCATCGCGATCCAGTTCTGATGAATACATCGAACTCCATGCTTCGAGCGCCTTCAGTTTTCTCGCTGGATCGTCCGAACCCGAATCTTTCATCGAACGTGCAGTCGAGCTTGGTATGCCGGCAATGGCACTGGCCGATAGAAACGGCCTCTATGGTGTTGCACGTTTTCATACTTCAGCGAGGCACAACCAGGTAAGAGCCCATATCGGAGCAGAGATAGCGGTCTCATCGTTCGGTAACAGGCTTATTCCGCAAAAGTGGCTTCCGCACCAATATATCGATGAACCGCCGCGGATCGTCCTCCTCTGCGCATCGCAGATTGGATATCAGAATCTCTGCCAACTCATCACACGCTTCAAGATGCGCGAGGACACGAAGGCTGAAGGTGCAGCGAACTTTGAAGACCTGGAAGAATTTTCAGACGGTCTAATCTGTCTCACAGGTGGAGAAGAAGGGCCACTCGCAGCGACTCTTAGTCGCGAAGGCGCGGTTGGTGCACTCAAGGCACTCGATCGTCTTACCACTATCTACGGCCACAACAATGTATTCGTTGAACTCCAGCGCCACCTCGAACGGGAAGAGGAAGTTAGAAATTCAGAACTTCTCAATATTGCTTCGCAAATGGGTCTTCCAATCATTGCGACAAACGGTGTGCGCTTTGCCAAACAAGTTGATCGTGACCTTCTCGATGTATTTACTGCCATTCGACATCACACGAGTGTTCAAAATACTGGCAGACTGTTAAGTAGAAATAACTTGTGCCATATGCGCTCGTCGAGAGAGATGTCAGATATTTTTCAAGATATTCCCGAGGCAATTGCCAATACGCGTATTGTGAGCGAACGTCTCGAATTTACACTCAACAATCTCGGCTACAAGTTTCCGCAGTATCCGGTTCCTGACGATGAAAATATGGATAGTTTTCTAGCTAAGCGCGTCGAGGAAGGTATATGCAAGCGATATTCTACCGCGCTCAAGCACAACCTGATAGAACGTGCACGCAAGCAGGCCAGATACGAACTGGGGTTGATTGCAAAGCTGGGATTCGCCGGCTACTTCCTGATCGTTTGGGACATCATTCGGTTTTGCCAGCACAATGGTTTCCTCGTGCAGGGACGCGGATCGGCGGCAAACTCGGTTGTGTGCTATACCCTCGAAATCACCGCAGTCGATCCCATTGGAATGGAGTTGTTGTTTGAACGCTTTCTAAGTGAGAGCCGCGGCGAATGGCCAGATATCGATCTCGATCTTCCATCGGGCAACCATCGCGAACTCGTTATCCAGTACATCTATGAGCACTATGGCGCACTCGGTACGGCCATGACCGCCAATGTCATTACGTACCGCGGCCGATCTGCGGCACGTGAAGTAGGGAAAGCACTCGGTTTCGATGAACTTCAGTTATCAAAGCTCTCCAGCCTTGTAGGTCATTGGGAGTGGCGCGGCACTAATGACACCATGGCAAAGCACTTCGATCAGGCTGGCTTCGATGCGCGTCATCCTGTCATTGCCAAATATCTAGAACTTTGCACGCGCATATACAACCTACCGCGCCATCTTGGGCAGCATTCTGGCGGCATGGTTATTTGTGCAGGAATGCTGAATCGTATAGTTCCCATCGAACGCGCATCGATGCCCGGTCGTACTGTTGTTCAGTGGGATAAGGAAGATTGCGCGGACTTGGGATTGATCAAAGTCGATTTGCTTGGCCTTGGCATGATGGCTACTCTCAAAGACTCGTTGGAACTGATTCCACGCCATTATGGCAAAGATGTTGATCTGGCATCCTTGCCGGAAGATCCAGTTGTCTACGACACGCTCTGCAAAGCGGATACCGTTGGTATGTTTCAGGTCGAGAGCCGCGCCCAGATGGCTTCCCTACCGCATAATGCACCGCGATGTTTCTATGACGTTGTGGTGCAGGTCGCCATTATTAGACCAGGCCCGATCGTCGGCAAAATGATGCATCCATATATGCGTCGTAGACAAGGTGAGGAAGAGGTTTCGTATCCTCATCCGCTGCTGGAGCCAGTGTTGAAGCGCACGTTGGGTGTACCGCTCTTTCAAGAGCAACTGTTGCGAATGGCAATGGTGGTTGCGAGTTTTACCGGCTCAGAGGCCGAAGAGTTACGTCGTGCCGTTGGAATGCGACGCTCAATGCAGCGGATGCGCGATCTGGAGGGCAGACTGCGTGCAGGTATGACACGCAATGGAATCGGTCCGCAGGAACAGGACAACATCGTCCAGGGAATCTCGTCATTTGCCATGTATGGATTTCCGGAATCCCATGCCGCAAGCTTCGCGCTAATCGCGTATGCTTCTGCGTATTTGAAGGTTCATTACCTCGCAGCATTCACCTGCGGGCTTTTGAACAACCAACCAATGGGCTTCTACGCTCCAGCCGTGCTTGTCAAGGATGCTCAAAGGCATGGATTGCGCGTTCATCCGATCTGTGTTCAGCGATCCGATTGGCCATGCTCCATCGAGCATGAACCCGACGGCAGCTTCTCTGTCCGTATCGGTCTTAACTACGCGAAGAGGCTCAAACAAAGCTGTGCCGATGCATTGCTGGCGTCACGCAATACTCATGGCCTGTTTCAATCCGTCGACGATCTCACTCGCCGGGTTCCAGAATTGAACAGAAAAGAATTGGTATTACTCGCAAGCATTGGTGCCTTGAATTCTGTTAAAGACGTAAAACATCGCCGTGATGCGATCTGGCAGGTAGAGCAGGCAGGCAGGCCGGTCGGCCCTCTATTGCGGCCGTCAACTGAAAACCAGGCAGATGAAGCTTTAATGCCGTTGAGGAAAATGACTAACGATGAGCGCCTTGCTGCCGATTATGCAGGGAGCGGTCTTACCTGCGGACCACATCCGATGTCCTATCATCGAGCCTCGTTGAAGTGTGCCGGGTTTCTTACAGCTGACGACCTTTCTTACGGAAGTAGCAAACGTTTTGTTCGAACTGCAGGTTGTGTTATCGCACGTCAGCGCCCTGGTACAGCAAAAGGATTTGTCTTTCTCTCGCTGGAAGATGAAACTGGAATTGCAAATATCATCATCACACCAGATCTATTCGAGCAGGAACGAATAGTCGTCACGCGCAGCCGCTTTCTTGAGATTGAAGGGATTCTGCAAATTCAGAACGGCGTAATCCATGTAAAGGCCAGCCAGGTCAGACCGATCGACATCACATCCGCCAATGTCAGTTCACACGATTTCCACTAACCCACCGCAGCGCTTCGGCAGAAGCTATGGCACGGACCCAATCTGATAATTCATCGTTGCCAATGCCATTCGGTATTGATATTGAGCATTTGCATTGCCGATTGCAGCATCCGTCTGCTGATATTCCGCCTGGCTTAACTCAACAATAGAACTAAGCCCCATCTGATATCGCGTTTGTGCCAATGTCAAACCAAGATTTGCTTCCTGAAGAAGTTCTGCCGTAACTCCTACTCTCTGGTACGAGGTGTTCGCTGCCAACCACGCAGTTCTAACGTCTCGCACGATTCGATCGCGTAAGTCTCTCGTTTGTTCAGAAGCCGCCTGGGCACGTAGTGACGCTTCCTTCGCCTGTGCGGTGTAGAGAAACCCATTAAAGATTGGGATGTTAACATTGACGCCGATAGCCCCCCACCAATTCGTGACGTAGTACTGAGTTGGATGCACTGGGACTGTTCCTACCGTTCCAGAAGCGGCGATACTCGGTAACATCTGGTCTCGTTGAGCGTGTCTGAACTTGGCTGCAGCCTGCTCACTGAACTGCGTAGCCTGCAAGTCGGGCCGCAGCTTCAAGCTTTCCTGTATCAATTTATCTACATCCGGAGGTGGCTGTTGAATGCCCGGCCCGTCATCGATCAATTCGAAATTCAACTGATGATCGAGTCCCAAGACCGCATCGAGCGCAGCCATCGTCGAGTCTGCGTTGTTCTGCGCATCGAGCGCAAGCAACTTGGCCTGTGACAGATTGACATTGGCGAAGCTCAGATCCAGTGTCGACTTAAGCTTATTCATCGTCATTTGATTGATCTGTGATTGCAAGGTCTGCCTCGTGGTGACGTTCTGCTGTGCGACCTTTAGAGTTTGCTGCGCTTCGAGGGCATTGAAGAACGCTTGATCTGTCGCAAGCGCAATATCGTACTGCGTTGCCACCGCATTCGCCTTTTGCGCATTCTCCTGAAGTGCTGAAGACGCCACCAGGTTGCGCGTTCTCCCAAAATCCGTCAACAATTGCGAGAATCCCCCTCCTGCACCTGCATGTTCGAACAGACGCGATGCAGTCAGAGATCCCGCGGAGATTCGACTCGCTTCTTCAGCTTCCACGGCGGTGATTGCCGCGTTCGCTGTAGGCAATTCCGCAGATCTCGTCTCGCGATATGCCTGGTGTTGCGCTAGCGCGATCAACTTTGCAATGCTTACCTGCGGATTATTCTTGATAGCCATCTGCTCCGCCTCACTGCGCGTAAGCCGGGGAGCGGCCCCAGGCGACGGAGGAACTGACGCCTGGAGGGAAGATGCTGTGGCCGCAATAGCCCAATTGCCGGTACCGGCGATAGCTAGCAATTGCGATTTTGGCGCATCGGGGATCACAGCCATAGACTGCGTATTCTGCGCAATCGAATCAGCAGAAAGAGCGATGGTCAGAATTAACGTTGCCATGGAAATGATCGGCATTTTCAATACGAGTTTCATATCTGTTTATGCCTCTCCCTCGGCTGGAAGTTCCCTCTCCTTGTGACCGTGAATGATCAGGTACACGGCCGGCACCAGAAAGACAGTCAACACAACTGAAACGCCCAGACCGCCGATGATCGCTCGGGCCAGAGGTGCATATTGTTCGCTGCCTGCCTCGAGACCCAGAGCCATGGGGATCATGCCAAGAAGCGTCGCGAGAGAAGTCATGAGAATCGGCCGAAGTCGTATTCTGCAAGATTCAACGACTGCTTTGGCCAACGGCATGCCCTCCTCATGTAGATGGCCAGCGAATTCCACGATAAGAATGCTGTTTGACACGACGATTCCCGCCATCATGATTACTCCCATCAAGGACATGATGTTGATTGTGCTGCCGGTAATCAGCAGGATTAGAAGAACCCCAGCCAGTCCTGGTGGAATGGCCATGAGAATAATGAACGGATCCATGAATGAAGCAAATTGCGCCATCAGGATCAAATAGACCAAGAGAATGGAAAGCATCAAACCAATCGCAAATCGCGAAAAGGACTCATTCATGCTCACCACGCTGCCACGCACGGTGATCCTGACATTCGCCGGAGTTTTCATGTTGTCGATTACGTCCTGAACGTGACGGTTGACTCGTTGCAGCGCTTCAGTAGAAGGCATAACGTAGACGTCGATCACACGTCGGATCTTGTAGTGATCCACCTCGGTTGGCGTATTTATCTCTGTAATGTTTGCGACGGAACTTAAGGGTGTGTAATCGGTTTGATTTGCAGCGTGCAGAGGAATCTGCTTGAAATCGTCCATACTCATATGCCCAATCTTGTTGTCGGAATATTGGACTGTGAGCATGTAGTTATTCCCTGTCTTCGGATCAATCCAGTAACTTGGCGCTATCATTCCATTTGAGGTAAGCGCCGTAATCACGTTGTCGACGACCTCCTTCGGCGATAAGCCAATCAGACTTGCTCGCTCTCGATCAATTGACAACTCCAGGCCGGGATAGTGCAGATTCTGCGGGATCAGAACATCGCTGACGTTCCTGATGCCTCGGACCTTCCCGGCAATTTGATTCGCTATATCAAAAGACTGATCAAGGTCATTTCCGCTAATCTGTACGTCTATCGGCGCGGGAAGGCCTTGATTAATGACCGAATCTACGAGCCCGCCTGCCTGAAAGTAGGTGGAAAGGAATGGCATGTCACGCGCAAGTCTTTTCCTCACCCGCGCCATGTACTCGTAGCTCCCTAATCGATGGTCTTCTTTCAGACTCACCTGCACAAATGCAGTATCCATCGTGGAGTTACTGGTGTAGATCGCGGACAAGTCAGGCGTGATGCCGATGTTAGAGACAACCATGCCGAGATCATGTTCAGGGATTATCTGTCGGATCTCGTTTTCGACCTGCTCAATGTACTGATTGCTTAACTCCAGCCTTGTTCCACTCGGACATTTGATATTGATGACAAACTGGCCCGGATCTGTTCGGGGAAAGTATGCTTTTCCGATCAATGGATAAAGCGCAAACGTCAGTACGACTGCTCCGAGAATTCCGATAGTGCTCGCCACCGGTCGTAGAATCGTTCGATTCACCGCTATCACATACATCTCAAGCATGCGCTGGAATCGATCATTGAATGTACGAACGATCTTGTGAAAAAATGAGTTCCGCCTTGAGCTTTTGCGGTTGGGATGGCCTTCCGCCTCTATTTCTGAGGCTTCAGATGCGTGCGCTTCAGACGGCTTGATAAGCCGCGCACAGTAAAGAGGCACCACGGTCATCGCAACCAGGTAGGAGGCGAAAAGCGAAAAAACGACCGCAAGGGCTAGAGCCGTGAATAGATATCGGCTCACACCATACAGAAGCGCCACCGGAAAGAACACGATAGCGGTCGTGAACGTTGCGGCCAGAACCGGCAGTTGCACTTCCCTACCACCCGCTTCCGCCGCAACTTCAGGAGACTCTCCCATCTCGAGATGTCTGAAGATATTTTCAAGAACAACGACCGAGTTGTCGATCAAGCGGGAGAAAGCAAGCGCGAGCCCTGCCAGAACCATCGTATTTACAGACCCACCACCGGCACGTAGACAGATGAAGGCGGCCAGCGCCGAAAGCGGGATTGATAGAAGTACCGCGAATGTAGCGCGAATACTTCCAAGAAAGAGGAGGATCATGAGGGCCGTGAGGACAAGGCCAATGCCGCCCTCGTTGCCGAGGTTTCTGAGAGCAGATTTTACGAACTGTGACTGATCGAAGACCACGTCCGTCTTGAGGTTAGATGGAATATCTACAAGATGTCTGATAGCCGCTTTCATCCCGTTCACAATCGTGATCGTATTACTGTCGCCGCCTTGTTTGAGGATGGGAACGTACACAGAACGCTGACCATCGATGCGGACAATATTCGTCTGCAAGGTCCCAGAGTCCTCTGCCTTCCCGACGTCACCAACCATCACGGATGCGTTTCCTACGGATTTCAGCGGAAGGTCATTGATCATTTCGGGTGATGGCACCTGACTGTTCGCGTAGATGTTGTAATCTTTGGGTCCAATGCGCACATCGCCAGCCGGCAGAATCAGGTTCGAGTCATTAACCGAGCGGACTACATCCATCAAGCTCAGGTTGTGAGCTTCCAGCTTTAAAGGATCGACATAGACCATGATCTGCCGATAGCGGCCGCCAAAAGGTTGGGGTACCGATGCTCCGGGAACACTGGCGATCTGATTGCGAACTTGGAACTGAGCGAGGTCTTTGAGGTCCGTCTCATTCAGTCCTTTTCCTTTGAGCGTGACCAGACACACGGGCTGGCTCGATGCATCCATTCCAAGCACCACAGGTGGCAGTGTTCCAGGCGGCAGCCTTCTAAGATCCGCCATGGCAAGGTTAGCGATGTTACTCAAAGCGGCATTGGCATCAGTGCCGGGTTGAAAGTAGATCTTGATCAGGCTGACGCCGGTAAGAGATCGCGACTCAATGTGATCGATGTTATTTCCAAGCGTGAAGAATCTCTCAAAGGTGTCTGTGATGTCCGCTTCGATTTGTTCCGGAGGCATGCCCGAATAAAATGTCGCAACCACAACGACTGGCATGTCGATTTGAGGAAAGAGATCCACGGGCATCGAAGCAACGCTCACAACTCCCAGGACAACAATTACAAGACAGACCATGATGATGAAGAAGGGGTACTTTAATGCAAATGTCGGCATCTACTTCGTTCCCCCCGAGTGTTCTTCACTGGTATCGAATTCTGAACTCTGCTGAACGTTTGTTGTCACGGATTCGCCTGGCTGATAGTTCGATTGATTACCCGTGATTACAAGATCGCCCTCGGCAAGTCCCGACTTGATCTCGATGAGGTTGGAACCTTGCAGGCCGGTTGAAATATTTCGCGTCTGCACGTGGTGCGACGCATCAACCACCAGGACAGAGGCCTGGTTGCCATTCTTTTCTACGGCCTGCACGGGGATAGTAAGCACGTTGTCGTGCCGCTCGAGTTCGATCGTTGTGTTGGCGTATTCTCCCGGTGTCAGTGAGAGGTTCTTGTTCTCGACATCAATTTCCGTTTCCATTGTCCTGGTCGCGAGACTGAGATTTCGCGTAAAACGCACGACCTTGCCTTCAAACGAACGATGAACAGCGTCCACGTTTACTTTCACTGTCGCTCCCTCGTGGATAAACTCCACGGCATCCTCCGGAATGGGAAGCCTCAGACGAAGCAAGCCGCTCTGCGAAAGTTTTACGATCGGTAATGACTGCGTGTCGGAGGAGGTGCCGGCCTGGATCAATGCGCCTGTGTCCGCATAGCGCCAAACAATCACACCATCAAGTGGAGCTGTAACCCTGGTGTAATCCGCAAGATCTCCGACGCGTTCATTGTCGGCCTTGGCACCTTCAGATTGCTGCATTGCCGCAGCTAATGCTGACTTTGCCGAATCAACTTGTGCCTCCGATGCCAAATCCTTCGATTGGGCGTCGTCAAGCTCCTGCTGTGCAATCAATCCTGGTTGCGCTTCGCTAGCCTGCTTCAAGCGTTTGTAGTCGCTATGCAGCGAGGAATGTTCCGATTCGGCACGCGAAACTTCATGTTGCTCGCGTGTGATTTCGTCCTTACTGCGAGCAAGTTCCGCCACAGTTCCACGTAGCTGGGCGTCCAATTCAGGCACTTCGAGCACAGCAATCACCTGCCCCTGCCTGACCTTGTCTCCGATATCAACGTAGATATGGCGAATATAGCCGGAGACTTTGGCATGGACATCGATTACCTGGTAGGGCTGGAATTGGCCGGCCAGACTTAACCGATGCACAATTGCACCGCGCGTTACGGCCGCAACCGTCGCTGTGGGTGTTTCTGCAGCGTGCGCATCAGCGCCCTTGCCGCCTGAATGGCATCCCGCAAATGGCAGAACATAGGCCAGCGCTACCCAAATAGGCAAAATGAAACGAGACTTCTTTCGCATGTCGAGTTACACCTTTTTTATTGAGGTCCCATTGGCCATCAACGAAAAGCGAATCGTATGATGCATCCGATAGCCAACAATCCTGGAGATGATGCCCGCCAGGAGATGATGCCCGGATTTCAAAAAAATGATTTTGCGTACGGGGTTATAATCCGGAGAGAACCGGGGGAGGCCTAAGGAAAAATGCACTTAGGATTGCTGCGGATCGCGGACGCCAAGGCTTCGACAAGACAAATCTCTGCCTCTCCAAGGCCGAAGTCGGCCCCGTGAGGCTCCCAATTAAAAGGAATAAGACAGCGAATGTGCCCGAGGAAGCCTGCTCCAACGACACGGACCTAGCAAGACAAAGCCGAAGACTGTCCGTTGCATTTGGATCTTCATTCCGCGACATGAGCTTAGCTTCCGGGATCCTGTGAATGCTAGACTCGTGCACGTCGTATAGCGATAACTTATAGCCGAGGCCCCAACAAAACACACAAATGCCCAGCACCACAAAGAATAGGGGCAGCCGGGATGATGAAGAGCGCGTCTTGGAAAATTCGTCCACTCGGTTATAAATTGATTGCCTTTGCCTGCACGCGATCGAGAAATCAGGTGTCTGGCTCCTATGGTTTGACAGGTGAAAGTCGCCAAAGGTTTTCGCGGTGATCATCTTTTCATGAATTGGCTAATAAACACAAAGGGGCGTTTCGTACACCAAGACTCGCCGAGTTGCAGACAGCCAAATTTCGAGCGTTGGGCTGAAGATTGTGCGGAGTATGATCGGTGCCTATCTATCTTAAAATCAGATATTTATTGTGATGGAAAGCGATTCTGTTCGACCACTTGCTGGAAGCTCTTGTTGCCCGAACCTCTTGCTGTCCAGGCAACCCCCACTTCGCGCGATGCATCTATCTCTCCCGCTGCACTCCAGCATTCGTGCGTCTCGGGAGGTCCGAGTTTGGGGAATCGCACGGCTCACCCAGTGCTGAGTGGTCAGATCCCACCCAGGAGCATCCGGCATGTCGACGACCATTGAACCGCCCGTCAGCGGGCAAGATGGAGATAACCGCTATCCAACCAGCGCGTTGGAACCACCGATGTCGGAGTGCCTGACTGCGATTCTGCAGAGCCTGAAGACGATGAAAGAAGGCGATTTCAGTGTTCGCCTCCCGGTATCATGGACCGGGCTCCCGGGGAAGATTGCAGACAATTTCAACGAAATCGTCATTGCAAACGAACAGATGGCTTTTGAACTCAAGCGGGTTGGCCTGGCCGTCGGAAAAGAAGGCAAGACCCGCGAGCGGATCCGCGTGGAACATAGGCGCGGCGCGTGGGATGACATGGAGGTCTCGGTCAATACATTGGTCGAGGATCTCCTGAGACCAACGACCGAGGTAACCCGAGCTATCGCCGCTGTGGCGCAGGGCAATCTGACCCAGACGGTTCGGCTGGACGTAGATGGTCGGCCGCTCGAGGGCGAGTTCCTTCGTTCCGCCAACATCGTGAACACGATGATCCAGCAGTTGGGTGTGTTCACTGCGGAAGTTACCCGCGTGGCACGCGAAGTGGGCACCGACGGCAAACTTGGTGGACAGGCCGTGGTCCCGGGTGTCGCGGGTACGTGGAAGGACCTGACCGACTCAGTGAATTCCATGGCATCTAACCTTACCGGGCAAGTGCGCAACATCGCAGAGGTCGCAACGGCCGTCGCCAGTGGCGACCTTTCGCGCAAGATTACGGTGGACGTGCGCGGCGAGATTCTGCAACTCAAGGAAGCTATCAACACGATGGTGGATCAGTTGCGATCATTCGCATCCGAAGTAACGCGCGTAGCGCGCGAAGTCGGAACGGATGGCAAGCTCGGAGGGCAGGCCGTAGTGCCCGGTGTGGCCGGTACGTGGAAGGATCTCACCGACTCGGTCAACGCAATGGCAGGCAACCTTACAGCACAGGTCAGAAACATCGCCGAAGTAACGACCGCCGTGGCACGCGGCGACCTTTCCCGCAAAATCACTGTCGACGTGAAGGGCGAAATTCTTGAGCTGAAAGACACGATTAACACGATGGTCGATCAGCTAAACGCCTTCGCCGGCGAAGTGACGCGCGTGGCACGCGAAGTGGGCACCGAAGGCAAACTCGGCGGACAGGCGAGCGTGCCGGGTGTTGCCGGAACATGGAAAGACCTTACTGACAACGTGAACTTCATGGCCGGCAACCTGACCGGCCAAGTCCGCAACATCGCTGAGGTGGCGACAGCCATCGCGAACGGCGACTTGAGCCGCAAGATCACCGTGGACGTGCGCGGTGAGATTCTGCAGCTCAAGGAAACGCTGAACACAATGGTGGACCAGCTGAACCGGTTCGCCGGCGAAGTGACGCGTGTTGCCCGTGAGGTCGGTACAGAAGGGCGCCTCGGCGGTCAGGCCAACGTGCCCGGTGTCGCCGGAACCTGGAAGGATTTGACGGACTCGGTGAACTCGATGGCCGGTAACCTGACGGCACAGGTAAGAAACATCGCCGAGGTCACAACAGCCGTGGCGCGCGGCGATTTGTCGCGCAAGATCACCGTTGACGTGAAGGGCGAGATTCTCGAATTGAAGAACACCATCAACACGATGGTGGACCAGCTGAATGCATTTGCGGGCGAAGTAACCCGCGTGGCCCGCGAAGTGGGAACGGACGGAAAACTGGGCGGTCAGGCTCAGGTGTCCGGCGTCGCCGGCACATGGAAAGATCTGACCGACAACGTTAACTTCATGGCGTCGAACCTCACCGGACAGGTGAGAAACATCGCCGAAGTAGCAACGGCCGTGGCCCGCGGCGACTTGAGCCGCAAAATCACCGTCGACGTGAAGGGCGAAATCCTCGAACTCAAAGACACGCTAAACACGATGGTCGACCAGCTCAATGCATTCGCCGGCGAAGTGACGCGCGTGGCCCGCGAAGTCGGCACCGACGGCAAGCTTGGCGGGCAGGCGCAGGTCCCGGGCGTTGCTGGTACGTGGAAGGATCTTACAGACTCAGTGAACTCTATGGCCTCGAACCTCACAGGCCAGGTGAGAAACATTGCCGAAGTTTCGACTGCAATCGCAACGGGTGACCTTTCCAAGAAGATCACCGTGAACGTGAGCGGCGAAATTCTCCTGCTGAAGGAAACCATCAACACGATGGTGGACCAGCTCAACCGGTTCGCCGGTGAAGTGACGCGCGTGGCGCGCGAAGTGGGTACCGAAGGGCGTCTCGGCGGTCAGGCGAACGTGCCGGGTGTCGCCGGAACCTGGAAGGATTTGACCGACTCAGTAAACTCGATGGCCGGCAACCTGACGGCACAGGTAAGAAACATCGCCGAAGTCACAACGGCTGTCGCTCGCGGCGATTTATCGCGCAAGATCACTGTCGACGTGAAAGGCGAGATTCTCGAGCTGAGAAACACCATCAACACCATGGTCGATCAGCTCAACGCATTTGCCGGCGAAGTAACGCGTGTGGCTCGCGAAGTTGGAACAGACGGAAAACTCGGCGGACAAGCGATGGTGCCGGGCGTGGCCGGCACATGGAAGGATCTGACAGATTCAGTGAACTTCATGGCCGGCAACCTCACGGCCCAGGTAAGAAATATTGCCGAAGTGGCAACTGCTATTGCAAATGGTGACTTGAGCCGCAAGATCACAGTGGACGTTCGCGGCGAGATCCTGCAGTTGAAGGAAACCCTGAACACGATGGTCGAGCAGCTTCGCTCGTTCGCAGCCGAAGTGACACGCGTCGCTCGCGAAGTCGGTTCGGAAGGACGCCTCGGCGGCCAGGCCAACGTACCTGGTGTGGCCGGCACGTGGAAGGACCTTACCGACTCTGTCAATTCGATGGCCGGCAACCTCACAGCGCAGGTTAGAAACATTGCCGAGGTGACAACGGCCGTGGCCCGCGGTGACTTGAGCCGCAAGATTACTGTCGACGTAAAGGGTGAGATTCTCGAGTTGAAAGACACCATCAACACGATGGTCGATCAGTTGAACGCCTTCGCAGCCGAAGTGACTCGCGTCGCGCGCGAAGTTGGAACGGACGGAAAACTCGGTGGCCAGGCGATGGTGCCTGGAGTGGCCGGAACCTGGAAGGACCTGACAGACAACGTCAACGTGATGGCAGCCAACCTTACGGAGCAGGTGCGCGGCATCGTGAAGGTGGTGACCGCTGTCGCCAACGGCGCGCTGAACCAGAAGCTCACGGTGAATGCAAAAGGTGAAGTAGCGGCGCTCGCAGAGACCATCAACAACATGACAGACACTCTCGCGACGTTCGCAGATCAGGTAACAACGGTGGCGCGCGAAGTCGGTGTGGAAGGACGACTCGGCGGCCAAGCCAACGTGCCCGGCGCCGCCGGCACGTGGAAGGATTTGACCGGCAACGTAAACCTGCTGGCCGATAACCTCACCAACCAGGTGCGCGCGATCGCGGAAGTGGCGACGGCCGTGACAAAGGGCGACTTGACTCGATCTATCCAGGTGGAAGCGCGCGGCGAAGTGGCCGAGTTGAAAGACAACATCAACACGATGATTGACAACCTTCGTCTTACCACGGATCGCAACACAGAGCAGGACTGGTTGAAAACGAACCTGGCGCGGTTCACGGGCATGCTGCAGGGGCAGCGTGACCTGGCGACTGTCGGCAGAATGCTGCTGTCGGAACTTGCGCCACTGGTCAGTGCGCAGCAGGGCGTTATTTACCAGATGGGTGCGGACTCAGCGAGTTCTGAGGCCACACTCGTTCTGCTTTCTACGTTTGCTGATACACCCGAAGGTTATCTGAAAGAGGTGCGCGTAGGTGAAGGCCTCGTAGGTCAATGCGCCGCTGATAAACGGCGCATGCTTATCACTGAGCTACCTAAGAGGACAGCACCAATTCGCTCCGGATTATTCCAGGCCATCCCTAAGAATGTGATCGTTCTGCCGGTTCTGTTCGAGGATCGCGTCAAGGCGGTAATCGAACTTGCCAGCCTGGGCGCGTTTACCGCTTCGCATCTTTCATTCCTCGAACAACTGACCTCGTCCATCGGCATCGTTCTGAATTCGATCGAAGCCACCATGCAGACGGAAGGACTGCTGAAACAATCGCAGCAACTCGCGACGGAGTTGCAGACACAGCAAAAGGAATTGCAGCAGACGAACGAACAGTTGGCGCAGAAGGCGCAACAGCTGGCGGAACAGAACTACGAGGTGGAACGCAAGAACCAGGAGATCGAACAAGCTCGCCGCGCCCTTGAAGAGAAGGCTCGCGAATTGGCGCTCACTTCGAAATACAAGTCTGAATTCCTTGCCAACATGTCTCACGAGTTGCGTACGCCACTGAACTCAATCCTTGTTCTCGGCCAGCAGCTGGCGGAGAATCCCGATGGCAGCCTCAATGCCAAGCAGGTTGAGTTCGCACGCACCATTCACGGCGCTGGAACCGACCTTCTAAACCTGATCAGCGATATTCTCGATCTCTCAAAGATCGAATCGGGCACTGTGTCAGTGGAGGCGGAAGAAGTCTTCTTTGGCGCACTGCTTGACACTGTGGCGCGGCCGTTCCGGCACGAAGCGGAAAATCGTAAACTCATCTTCGATGTAACCAACGATCCGCGCATGGGCCGCAGTCTCGTTACGGACTCGAAGCGCTTGCAGCAGGTTCTGAAGAATCTGCTTTCGAATGCGTTCAAGTTCACCGAGCAAGGCACAGTGAAATTGTCGGTCTCGTCGGCTGCGAGCGGCTGGACACCGGATCACCCTATTCTCAGCGGCGCCGGCTCGGTCATCGCATTTGAGGTCTCCGACACCGGGATCGGAATCCCACCGGAAAAACAACGCATCATCTTCGAGGCGTTCCAGCAGGCCGATGCGGGGACCAGCCGTAAATACGGAGGCACTGGATTAGGTCTCGCCATCAGCCGTGAGTTAGCGAACTTGCTGGGAGGAGAAATACAGCTAAGGAGCCAACCTGGCAAGGGCAGCATTTTCACCTTGTACCTGCCGCAGACCTACGTCGGCCCGGCGGCACCGACGGTTTTGAAAGCCGAGAGGGATGGCGGAACGGTTTCAGTTCCGATGTTCCTTTCGAACGTAGCGGCGGCTGAGCAAGAAGCCCGCATCGACGACGATCGCAAGTCGTTGGAAGATGGAGATGCGGTGCTGCTGATCGTCGAAGACGATCCGCATTACGCTCGCGTGCTCTGCGATCTGTCGCGAGATAAAGGCTTCAAGGTCCTGGTGGCAATGACTGGAACGGAAGCGCTGGCCTTGGCGCGAGAGTACCATCCAACGGCAATCTCACTCGACGTTGTGCTACCCGACATGCTTGGCTGGACAGTATTAAATCATCTCAAGCAGGATCCGAAAACGAGGCACATACCGGTGCAAATGCTGACGCTTGACGAAGACCGCCATCATGGTCTTTCGCGTGGAGCCTTTGCTTTTGTGACCAAACCAACCTCGACAGATGAGTTGAACGCCGCGTTGGCACGCATTCGAGAATATTCGCAACCGCGGCGCAAGCGTTTGCTAGTCGTTGAAGACAATCCGGCAGAACAGCTGAGCACACGCGAGTTGCTTTGGCACGAGGATATCGACCTCGATGTGATCGACTCGGGTGCTGCGGCGCTTGAAGCGCTAGAGCGCGACGCCTACGACTGCATCGTGCTCGATCTTCGCCTTCCTGACATGTCCGGCTTTGATGTACTTGAGCAGATCAAGGATGACCCAAAACTACGCGATCTTCCTGTCGTGGTCTTTACAGGGAGAGAGCTATCAGCCGAGGAGGATGCGCAGCTGCATACGCTGGCACGCAGCGTAGTGGTAAAGGATGTTGAATCTCCAGAACGCCTGCTCGATGAGACTGCGCTGTTCCTGCATCGCGTGGTCTCGGAATTGCCTTCCGGCAAACAGCAGATGATCGATCGGCTCCATCAGTCAGATGAAGCACTCGCGGGACGCAAAGTGCTGGTCGTCGACGACGACGTGCGAAACATCTTTGCACTGAGCAGCGTGCTTGAAAGACGCGGCATGACGGTTCTGTCGGCGGGCACGGGGCGTGAGGCGATCGAGACTATCGAGACCACGCCCGACCTGGCCATTGTGCTCATGGACATCATGATGCCGGAAATGGATGGATACGAAACGATGCAGGTGATCCGCCAGAATCCTGCTCTCCGACGCCTGCCAATTATCGCGCTGACTGCAAAAGCCATGAAAGGTGATCGTGAGAGATGTCTTGAGGCAGGCGCTTCTGAATATCTTGCCAAACCAGTGAACACCGAACAACTGCTTTCCGCTCTGCGCATGTGGTTGCATCGCTAGCTGCGCGCGGCAGAGAACCTCGAGAGGAATTGATGAACGCAGATTCGAAGGTCAACATTCTGATGGTCGATGACCAGCCGGCCAAACTTCTCAGTTACGAGGTGATTCTTTCCGAACTCGGGGAAAATCTCATCAAGGCGACTTCAGCCAGCGAAGCTCTTAACATCTTGTTGAAGAACGACATTGCCGTCGTGCTGATGGATGTAAGCATGCCCGAGCTCGACGGGTTTGAACTTGCCGATGTAATCCGGCAACATCCTCGTTTCCAGAAGACGGCGATCATTTTCATCTCCGGCGTTCACCTCACGGACTCCGACAAGATTCAGGGCTATCGAAGCGGTGCGGTGGATTACATTTCTGTTCCGGTTGTACCCGATGTTTTGCGAGCCAAGATCGGCATCTTCGTTGAACTCCATCGCAAAACGCGCATGCTCGAAATGCTGAATAACAAGCTGGAACAACGCGTAGCAGAACGCACCGAGGAATTGCGGCTACGAGAGGAACAGTTCCGCACTCGAGCGGAGTTGCTCGACCTTGCGACGGAAGCCATTATGGAGCGCGGCACTAACGGCAACGTCCTGTTCTGGAACGCAGGAGCCGAACATTTGTATGGTTGGCAGCGCGATGAAATTCGGGATAAGGATATTCACTCTCTCTTGCGCACCGTTTTTCCGGTTCCACGCGAGGAAATCGAAGCGACCTTACGCGAACGTAAGGTATGGCACGGAAACCTCCTACAAAAGAAAAGAGATGGCTCAGATGTTATTGTTGCCTGTCGTAAGATCATGAATCACGAGGGCGACGCGGTGCTCGAGGTAAGTCGCGACATCACCGCGCAATTACAGGCCGAGGAAGCACTGCGCGAAACAGAGAAACTAGCGGCGATGGGTCGAGTGGCGGGCATCATCGCACATGAGATCAACAATCCTCTCGCTGCCATTACCAACATCTTCTTTCTGATTCGCAACCACCCCTCTCTCGATGAGGAAGCGCGACATTGCGCAGCCATGGCCGAGCAAGAGTTGCAGCGTGTTGCGCATATAACGAGGCAGACTCTGAGTTTCTATCGTGAGTCGAAAACGCCTATCGCGGTGTTGCTGACCGAGCTTTTGGACGACGTCCTGGGACTCCAGGAACGACAGTTACATATGAGCCACATCCGACTGCAAAAACGGTATCTAACTCCCGGCAATGTTCATGGATTTCCCGTGGAACTGCGCCAGGTGTTTTTGAACCTGATTGGCAATGCGATCCAGGCTATGCCCAATGGAGGGGATTTACGAGTCATGGTGCGGGAAGCCAGTGACTGGCAGCTCAAGCGGCGCGGTATCAGTGTTTCAATCGTGGATACCGGAGTCGGCGTGAAGCCGCAGGATTCGCAAAAACTCTTTGAACCATTCTTCAGCACGAAGTCCACCAAAGGCACCGGCCTCGGATTATGGATCAGCAGAGGAATTGTGCAGAAATACGAAGGCCGCATCTCATTTCGCAGTTTGCGCAGGAGGGACGGATGCAGCACATGTTTCCGCGTCTTTCTTCCGAGCAGCGGAACATTAAATCTTATTGGAAACTCAGCTGCAGAGTTGACCTCGGCAGGTGTCGAGCTGGGCTCAAACGGATATGGCTCTGCGATGCAGCATGCTTAGAGACCGCAGATTCCTCGGAGATTATCAAGCGAAATCGCAGCGCGACGAACCACCACGATCTCGAGGCAGATTGATCTGAGGGTTTTGTGCTGTCGTGACGCAACTCTTGATTCAGCACCATGGAAACGATAGTTCCCTTCCCTCTTCTCACTGACACCGGTCTCACCTGGGCAGGCGAGAGCATTTCAGGCGCCCCACTGTATCAGGGATGATTCATGGCCATCCGCGGTCTCTTCTTGCGCAGCTGCACGCTCTTGGTTGGATAACCGTGCACCTGCGGCCCTATCACGTTCGAGAACGCATAGTTCTCGTCCCGATCTCCGTCAATCGTCCAGAACATTGAGCCAATCATCGCGGGATATCCGCCCGGCTGCCGCAACCTGTACGTTACGCCTTGGGGGGCTTTCCCGGTGATCAAGTACTGCATCGCGTCACTCACCAGCTTCGGTGTTGCGGTTCCCACCAGAAATCCCACCGCCACCTTGTCCGCAGGCACGGGCGGAAAGAAATCGCCGGCGTGGCCACTCACGGAAAACCCGTGCAGCACCAGCTCCGTCATCGCCGCGTCATAATTCACCGATCCGAGCTGATAAATCTCCCCGTCCAGTCCCTGGAGCGGCGGCGTGTTGTAGTCCTGCACGTCGACAAAGGACAGGATGTCTCGCACTCCCCAGAGTAGGGGCAGATACGATCCGAACTGACCGCCAAAGCCCGGATAGCCTGCCGGGATCTGCGTCCCCTCGGGCACCAAGGTCAACATGAAACTTGGTCCGAAGTGTTCTCGCAGCTGGTGCAGAGCGGAGATCAGATTCACCTGTGAAGGGGTCTTCGGATGCCGGAAGTCTGTGTCTCCAGGGTCCAGCGCCAGCGAGGGGCTCTCAAGGTCAATGTCGATTCCATCAAAGCCGTACTCCGTTTCGATTTGCGTTACCGAGTTCACAAAATTTGGAATGCTGGTTTGGTTGTCGAGCGTGAAATACTCACCGCCGCCGCCGAGCGAGATCAGCACCTTCTTTCCCTGGCTCTTCAGCCACGCAATATCGTCTTTCATTTGCGCGAGGTCCAGCCCCGGCCGCACGTGCAGCTGCATCGTGCCCTCCGGCGCGAGATGATTTACGTTTGCGAACGCAACGATGATCACATCCCACTGCGGCGCAACATCTCTCAAGCGCAGGATCGTTCCTCCGGGTCCGCTTCCCGTCCAGTACCCGATGAGTTCGTGCCCGTTCTTTGCTGCTGCGGACGGAACTGCCGCGACAGCTGACGGAGGCGCGGGCTCATTCGACAGTCTCGATGCGGGAGATGGAATGGCAGGGCAAGGAGTCGCCGCCTTCTGCAGCAGGCGCGAGTCGGGGAAGCTGTACGGCTCCGCCCCACTTGCGTACCAACTCATCAGCGCCACATTGGCTACGTGCCAGGTCGCACCGCGCGCATGCACCACCGACGCCGGCCCAGCCGGCAGGTCGCTGCGCTCGTTGGTATCCAGCGGGTCCTGAAGCGTGTACCGGGTGGCCGGACTATCTCCGCCGCAACCGCGGCGTTCGGCGTTCTCCACGCTCGGCCATTGCCACCGTGGAATCACGTTCTCTGCTTCCGGTAGAGGAACCCGGAAAGCAACGTGAAACAGTGGATCATGCAGCGGATCGTTCACCCACTCCGCCAG
Organism: uncultured Acidobacteriaceae bacterium; assembly: GCA_963838295.1. Classification (GTDB taxonomy): domain Bacteria; phylum Acidobacteriota; class Terriglobia; order Terriglobales; family Acidobacteriaceae; genus Telmatobacter. The sequence continues at coordinate 56,754 of CAWIQS010000010.1, read as the reverse complement.
TTGCCCTGTCAGCGGCTGCACGTCGCGCTGTTCCACTAGAGGTGGAGTGGCCTCCAAATACGATGCCAGGACAAACGAGTTGCCGGTTGTCTTGTCTACCCCATGCGTTCCCCAGGTGCAACACACGGTCGCGTCGCCATAGGTGTAGTAAGCGGTATCCGAGGTTACCGCGATCACCAGCTTCCCTTCCTGCCGCGGAATCAGCTTAAAGATCGCCTGCTGGACATACTCCACGTCCGCCATCCCCAGCCGTGTTCCGGTCCGCTTCGACGTGAGCATGTATCCGTATCCGGGTGGAATCTTTACCGTCACCGGCAGCACTCTCGGCTGTCCGAGCAGCGTGTGCCAATCTGCGGACGTTCGCGTCGTAGCGCGCAACATGGCATCCGCGTATTGGGTGGCTCCCTCGGCTCCGAATGCCCCCTTCGAGAACACCGGCGAATTGAGTACCCGCGGAAGATGCTTTGCGGCATCCAGAGTCCATGGCGTGTTTGAAGCCGACCGCGCTGGGAACTCGAGCCTCACGGGGACCAGCACCGTCGGAATCACCGTCGTACCGCCCTGCGACGGATCACGACCGGGCAGCGTTACCAGGCGGTGGTTCGCGTCATAACGGAAAGTTGGCGCTGTCCCTTGTCCAAATCCAACCCCGCCCGCAAGCATGAAGAAAACAAGGAGCAGAAAGCGCATATTTCTCATAAGAAGAAGATCATAGCGTCCGGGACCTTCCCTGACTTGTGTCGATGCGATCGTTTCCTCAACTGAAGCCAGCGTTTCGCCGAAGGCTAGTGCTGAGGCTCCTCAATGGTGAGAATCTGGTCAGCGGCAACATTGTGCAATACCTGACGGTTCCCGCTTGGCCAACGGATTTCAATATCTTTGATCCGCTCGTTAGCACCCAGGCCAAAGTGCACCCGGCTGTCACTCGAGGACGTGTAACCTACTGCTGTCGTCACTTCATTCCACTGCTGCCGTCCATCTTCACTTGTGATGTGAATCTGCGCGCCGATTCCCATGCGATTGCTTTTGGTCCCGACAAGTCTCAAAAGGATCCAATGGTTTCCTGTATTGGAAATGTTGCGAAGAAGCTTGACCGGTCCGTTGAGCACTGTCACTACGGCGTCGATGTGTCCATCGTTGAACAGATCGCCAAATGCAACTCCGCGATGAGGGGCTGCAAGCTGGAAATCCGGTCCAGCCGTGCCGCCTACATCGACGAACTTCCCATTGCCCAGGTTACGGAAAAGTGAATTGGGCTCTGGATATTTTCGACTCGGTGTCAACTCGCTGACGTTATCAAGCACATTGGCCCTCGCTACAAAAAGATCCTTCCATCCGTCATTATCAAAATCGAAGATGCCATTGCCCCATCCCGACATCTCGTTGGTCGATTGCAGCCCGCTGGTGTGAGTTGCATCATCGAAAACTCCGCCTCCGGCGTTCACCAACAGGGGAAACATCTGGTGCTCTACGGCGGTGTACCAGATATCAGGTAACCCATCATTGTTTACATCCCGAAAATCCGACCCCATTCCTGAAAGCGTGAAGCCTTCCGGAGAGTACGCCACTCCGGCCGTATTGCCAACTTCTTCGAACTTTTTGCCACCCACATTATGGAAGAGGAATGCCGGAGTTGTATCGTTCGCCACGAAGGCGTCGAGAAATCCGTCGCCGTCATAGTCTGCAAAGGAGACACTCATGCCCTTGCCCATATGCGCGGCGATCCCTGTCTCCTGCGAAACATCGGTGAAAGTCCCGTCGCCATTATTGCGGTACAGGGTGTTGTGAAGGGACGTGTAATTCTTGGGATGACAGTAGGCCCGCACTCCGTCCTTCAGCAGGCATACCGGATCTTTGTTTACCTCCCAGCCGCAGTAATTCACCACGAACAGGTCAAGCAAGCCATCGTTGTTGTAGTCGAACCAACCGGCCCCGACCGACCACATCTTCTTGCCATTCATCTCGGCGCCGCTCAGCCCAGCTTTCGCGGTTACGTCTGTGAATGTCCCATCGCCATTGTTGTGAAGCAGTTGGTTACCGGTGACGTTCGCTAGAAAAATATCCGGCTTGCCGTCGTTGTCAAAGTCGCCTACAGCGACCCCCATTCCGTAGCCTACGCCGGCGACCCCGGCATGTTCGGTGACGTCGGTAAATGTGCCATCGTGATTGTTTCGATATAGACGGTTCCAGTATTTTGGAGAATCTTTCTTTAGCGAAGGGATGGCGGCGCCGTTCACCAGGTAGATATCGAGCCAGCCGTCACCGTCGTAGTCGAGCAGCGCGACTCCGGCAACCATTGTTTCTATCTGATTTTTGTTTGCAGTCGCGGAGTTTTGAGTCGTGAAGCGCAGGCCTGCTTTGGCAGCACTGTCCTCGAACCGAATGATTCCCGAATTGCCCGATGCTTGTGCCGAGGCATTCGATTTGACCAAGGCAGGAGCCAGCGCGACGGTGGCGGCCAGACTGACGGCAAGTATCACGGTTAAGAAGCGCATGATCACTGAATGCGCCAGGTCGTTCGCCCGCCGAGATGTTTCCGCAATCCGGTGTTTCAAAATGACATTTCACCTCTGACGGTAGAGCCGGTTTCTCTCGTTCAATGATGCGTTTCCGCAGCTGTGAGCTCGCGGCGTTCAGCCAGCACATCGTCCGGTATCACTACCGCGACCCATGGCGTATTCGCGGAGAGAACGTGAGCGTGCCAGGCGGCCTGTTGAACTTTGCCGGCCGTTAGATCAACTTTCAGTGTTGCTTGCTCTCGCACGGCGAGATTATCGCTTCGAATCGAAAACACGTGCGGACCAGCTCCTTCAGCAGTCACCCGCACCAGAATTTCGTTCTGACCAATATCCTGAAAGGAGACTTTGAAATCGAGGAAGTGTTCCGGACGTAGATCGACTGAGTTGGATGTGCCGGGCAAGACCGTAAGACTGGTGTGGGCTGAACCTTGCTGAATTTCATAGCGGCCTTCCGGCAGATGGAGGCTGAATGAGCCGTCGATGGGTGTCGTCGTCACGAGCTGGCCGCTTCTCTGTTCACGGAACTCTACCGGTTGATGATTGGACGGGGCAACCGATCCTTTGACGGTCGCGGGCACGGCGATATCCTGCATGAGCCATATCCATTGGCCGACCGGTGCCGTCCATACTTCTTTATAGGTCCAGCAGATTTGTGTCGGCCAATAGGGCGCGTCCTCCATGCCCCTGGTTTCGATTCCGACCGGAAGCGCGCCCACCATTTGACCGGAACGCACGCTGTAGAGCGGTGTCCAGTCATATCCCTCGCCGTACATCAGGCTGGCTGAGAAAGGATTGCGACCGACCAACCATTGCGCCTGTTTCTGAGCCAAATCTTCAGCGTCCAGATCACCTCGCAGCCGTCCGGCGGCTGACAGAGCCTTGGCTTGCGACAACAGAACGCTGGAATTGCCTCGAAAATCAAACCAGACCGGAAATCTGCGCAGATAGTATTCGCCGCCGAGCGGAATCCCTTTGTGGACTTCCTGCAGATAAGCATCGCGATCGGCGGCGCGCAGCGGAGTCCAATTTTTGGATTCGGGAATGAGGCGGGCTTCACTGTCGCGATAGACTGCGGCGGGCAACACACCGTACGGCTCATCGACGGCTGCCGCGGCCTTCAGATAATACTGCGAGTGCAGGACCACGGCCGAGTACCACTTCATCCATTTGTCGTTGTTCGGCAGTGCGTCACAGAGCCGGACCAGAGCTATGATCGGCTCCTGCTCCTGACCGAGATGAAAGCGATGAAACAGGTTCTCGCGTTTGGGGCTGGTGTAGAAGTATCCGGTGAGGGGAATGCTCCACGGCTGCAGTTCGCGTTCCTGCGACGCCAGCACCTGATCGCCCAGAGTGACAGCCTCATCGGCGTATCGCTGTTCGCCGGTTGCCTGGTAGAGCTCAATAGATGCGACGACTCCATACGAAATTCTCTCCAGTTCGTCGGATGCGCCGTACACTTCAGGACGCGGAGGAGCTGTTTTGAGGCCTTCCACCGCATACTTCCAATCGTCCTCCGCGGTCGCCAGACTGCGGATCGCCAGCGCCGGGTCACTGTCTTTGAATAGCCGCGCCGCCAAAGCTTCAACGGTAGTCACGCGGAAATTCCATTCCGGATCGTTAACGGCATCTCCGAATCGATCATCCGCCGTACCCATGATGCCGTCAGTCCAATAGCTAACGAGCTGTCCAGTGCTGCGATAGCCGTCGCCGAAGCGCGTTTTCAGAACCCAGTTCAAACCCCACCGCGCTTCTTCAAACAGGCGAGAGGTTAAAACGGGATCGTCGCCCTGGCGCTGGAGGGAATCGGCCAGAGATAGCAGCGCATACGCCATCGCGGGCGTATGTCCGGTGGCGCTGAGGTCGCCGGCATCGTGGTATCCCCCGTTGACCACGATCCGCTCGTCACCATGCTTGGTGTAGATATCCTGATGACAACGGTTGTGGATGCCTGGAATCTCTGTTCCGCAGCGCTCGCTGTACATGAAGTTGATTGCTTTCCAGATACTGCTGCGCCAGGCGTCATCGCCGATTCGGAAAGGACGAGTCAGCGTGTTTCCGGCTTTGATCGCATAGGTGCCCGGCTGGCGAAACTCAGAAAAGTCCAGTGTCTGATATTTGCCGAGCGGAGTCGTTGGTTCTTCGACCGCCTTTGTGAAGACCACCTGACCTGTTTGATCGACGAGCGAAAACTGACGGGCGGATAGATTGCTGGCTATGGCGGACTTCTGCGTACCTACCGTGTATCCGCTGTGGCTGAAGGCGATTTTGCCAGGAGCAACGTCCCAACCTTCCACGTGATCGGCAGCTACGGCCTGCAACTCGAGCTGATCAAGATCGAGAGACGTGCGGTCGCCGGGATCGGGAAACTTCTTGGGGAGGCTGTAAGCGAAATCGATGGCCGTGACGCGATCGCGGTCGAGAGGAGCAATCTCCCACACGATCTGGTTCCACTCATGATTTTTGAGAAGGATGGATTCGTGGCGGCCCTCGTTATAGCTGTCCGGCAGTTTGTGCTTGCCGTCATTGTGAAGCACCAGTGCGCAGGAGATCGCGGGAGCGCCGACCACGTCGGGATATACCCACAGAGAAATGCGGTTGAAGTGAGTCCAGTCCTCATTGGGGAACTTTCGCGTGGCCACCAGGTCTTCCCATTCTTCATCGCCGCCAACTCGGGCCACATTCGTGGTTGAACGGATCCGCAGAGCATACTTTCCGTCCTTGGCTCGATCCGTAGTTAGCGTCATCTCGCCAACGCCTCCAAACGACCATGAGGAGAGGTTCTCCATACTATCAAGCACGCGGGAATCCAACACCTTTTTGTGGAGCCAGCGAAATTCGGCACCGTCTTCAAGGTGCGCTCGCATGGGCATGTTGGGCTCCATTTCCTGTGCGCTCAGAAAGGGAGCCAGAAAAAGCGGAAACAGGGCTGAGACCAAGCTGAATTGGAGTGTCTTTGTTCGGATGAAGGACCGTTCGGATCCGTTTCGCATGAACTTCCTTGCTTCTGAACGGGCTCAAGAGCCAGGCGCAACGTTCAAGAAAGTTGACTAAATTTTACAAGGCAGAAGACGCTCCTTTGCAGATATTCTTCGAAAGCAAAGTTGGCTTGGGAACATCGACTATCGAGCGGCGCGGCCCAACTCGACGCCGTCGAATAAATCTGACACCGCTGCGGCTGGGGCATAGATAATGGCGGGTGTGGCAAAATGATGCGACTAAGACTTCTCTGTGCTTTCCTGTTTCTTCCTTTATGCCAGGCAACTGCTCAAGTCCGGGTGTGGCAAGGCACTTTGACACTGCCCACCTATGAAGAAGCAGCGCCCGATCCCAATCCACCGTTTGATCAATATGCGAACGACCGATTCAACTATCCCTATACGCTTCGCACGAATCTGACCAACCAACGGACCGATCATGCTTGGCGGGCTCTCTTCCTAGAGAATGAGTACTTGAAGTGCTCGGTGCTGCCCGACCTTGGAGGCCATCTTTACACCTGCACCGACAAGATCAGCGGCCAGCCCATGTTTTACGCAAATCCCTCCATTAAAAAGGCGGCAATATCTTATCGGGGCGCTTGGGCGGCGTTTGGCATCGAGTTCAATTTTCCGGTTTCCCACAATTGGGTGAGTCTTTCTCCTGTCGATTTTGCTTTCGGACAAAAGGACGACGGCAGCGGATTCGTTCAGGTCGGCAATATTGACCGTGTGTACGGAATGCAGTGGTCAGTGGAACTCGTGCTCCAGCCACATTCCACCGTTCTCGAGGAGAGAGTCACCCTCAACAATCGCAGCGACGTTCGGCATCGCTTCTATTGGTGGAACAACGCGGGCGTGCAAGTCTGGGATGACTCGCGCATTCAGTACCCAATGCGATTCACGGCTAGCCACGGATTCAAAGACGTCGAGCCCTGGCCGATCGAGACGGACGGCAACGACCTGGGCATTGTAAAGAATCAAACGAGTGGCCCTGTCTCTCTATTTGTGCACGGCAGCCGCGAGCCCTTTATGGGCGTTTGGAACCCGCACACCAACACGGGCGTCGTTCACTACGCCGAGTACGCTCAACTTCCTGCGAAGAAGATCTGGTCATGGGGTACCGATCCCGATGGTTTGGACTGGCGGACGGCTCTGTCGGACAACAACAGCGCGTACGTCGAAGTGCAGGCGGGGCTTTTCCGTAATCAGGAAACCTATGCCTTTCTCGAACCGCGACAGACCATCCAATTCTCTGAGTTTTGGATGCCGGTACGTGATATTGGCGGAATTTCCAGGGCGAACCTAATCGGGGTCGTCCATCTGGAACGGCAGCAGCAAGCGCTTGTTACCGGACTGAACGTGAACCAGGCAGTTCCCCAAGCCACGCTTCGCATTCTGGCCGGAGATCATGAGGTCTTTCAAAAGAATGCTGACCTCAATCCGCAGCATCCCTGGTCACATCGACTCGAAAAGGCCGAGGAGCAGCACAAATACACATTTGAGCTTCGCGACAGCAAAGGGTCTCTGCTGCTGCGGCAAACCGAGGGTCAATACGATTGGACGCGGGCGGAACAAATACAAACCGGCCCCCAGCCTTCCTTCAACATCCCAGATCGGGAGCATCGCACGGGAGATGACTGGCTCCAACTGGGAAGCGAAGAGGAGCTTGACGGTGGGCTCCTGGTTGCCCTCAAAACTTATCGCGATGCCCTTGCCCGATTTCCAGAGAGCATGCAATTACGCAAGGCCGCGGGACGCCTATGCGCGAGTTTGTTGCGCTACGAAGAAGCCAAAGAGTTTCTGGAGCCGGTAGCGGCTCGAGCTACCACCGATGCTGAAGTTTCTTATTACCTCGGGATCGCATATGAAGGCCTGGGGCATACTCGCGAGGCGCGCGATTCCTATGAAGCGGCTGAGCGACTGCCGGCTTTTCGTGCGGCAGCGGGAGTGCGTTTAGCCGAGCTTTCAGCCCGCGCGGGAAATCTGCAGCAGGCGGAATCTTACTTACGATCGGCAACACACTCTGCTCCGGATGATCCGCGCACTGCAGAAGAGTTGTCTACGGTCCTGGAGGCTGAAGGACAGAAGGAAGAGGCTCAGAGCCTCGCTAACGAATGGCTAGCACGATTTCCGCAACGTTATTTTCTGCTGGAGCAAATCGGCAAGCCTGATCTCGAACACCTTGGTGATGACGCTGAGCGTGTATTGAATGTCGCATCTGAGTACATGCGTCTCGGCATGTATTCGCGGGCGCTTGATGTTTTGTCGCGCAATTATCCCTCACCTGTACCCGATCAAACTGAACCGGGAATGCTCCCTCCGGGTAAACATCCAATGGTCGCCTACTTCCGCGCATATTGTCGCGAGAAACTCGGCCAATCCTCCGCGGCAGATTTCAATGCTGCCGCGGGCCTTCCAACGAATTATGTATTTCCCAACCGCTCAGGGGATCTGGAAGTTTTGCGGACCGCCGCTCGTCTCGATGCGCAGGATGCGACTGCACATTATTTGCTCGGAACCCTATACTTTTCACGAGGTCTTACAAGAGAAGCTCTTACCGAGTGGGAGCAGGCCCGAATGCTGAAGCCGCAGATTCCGGTGCTGCATGCCAGCCTGGGGCGCGCATTACTTCATGAAGAGGACGACCCCGGAAAGGCTTTGAGCGTATTTCAGGAAGGTCTGCGCGCGGATCCTGCCAATATCGAACTCTACACGGGGATGGATCAGGCGCTGAGCATTCTGCAACGCACCCCGCAGGAACGTGTGGCGGCCCTGGAACGATATCCCGATCATGCCCACATTCCTTCCAATCTCGTTTACGAATTGATTCTGAACCTGGTCGAGGCCGGAGAGTTCGAGAAAGCTGAAGCACTGTTCCATAATCGTTTCTTCCCTCGCGAAGAAGGCGGTATCAATGTGCGACAAGTCTGGCTCGAGCTAGAAGTGCAACGCGCCACCTCATTCGCACGAATGGGACGATGCGCGGAGGCACTTGGACTTGCTGATCACCTCGCGGAACCGATACCAGAGCTGCCGTTTACAAATGATGGTCTAGAGCCGTTCGTGCGCTCCGCCAGATTCAGCTATCTTATTGGGCATGTGTACAAGGTTTGCGGCCTACACGAAAAAGGTCGAGCCAGCCTCGAACGCAGTGCTCAACAATCTGATCTTGAAAACGCAGTCTGGTCGTGGAAAGCATCGAGGGAACTCCCCAATTTCGATGAAAGCGCCGCCAAACAGAAACTGAAAGACATTCTCGAACGGTCGAACAATGATGGCGAGAGGAGCGCCTGGTGGCTCTACAATAGGGCGATGCTCGATAGCTCTGTGGGCGATGATCAGCTGGCGCAGAAAGAATTTCGAGAAGCACTTCTGGCGCCTGATCACGGAATGGCATATCACTTGACGCGGCTTGCAATGTCGAGCAATCCCTAGGCAGTTAAGAATGTTGGGATTAAAAATCTCCGTGCTTGGATTCATTTGCGTCTCCACGATGTTCTTCACGCGCTTCGGCGAAGTGCCCGCGGACGATCGGATCATGGAGAGCAACTGGGCCGATTCGGATCCAAGTCTTGACACGAATCCCGCGTCTTTATTTTGGCGGGATTCACTGCCGACATACATGGACGCAGATGCTCATGGGAAGCCGGACCCGAGGTATCGTACGGAAGTTCGAACACGGTGGACCCCCCAAAATCTGTACTTCCTGTTCGTATGCCCATACGAAGATCTCAACCTGAAGCCAGATCCAAACCGGTCTGCCGAGACCTACGAACTGTGGAATTGGGATGTAGCGGAGGTTTTTATCGGATATGATTTCAACGACATCCGGCGTTACAAGGAATTTGAAGTTTCTCCGCGGGGCGAGTGGATCGACCTAGACATTGATCTCAACAAACCGCATCACGAGGATGGCTGGAAGTGGAACTCCGGGTTTCAAGTTTCCGCGCGCATCGATGAGGCTGCCCATGTTTGGTATGGGGCGATGAAAATTCCCTATATTGCCATCGATCGTCGTATGGCGGCGCAGGGCAACGTGCTTCGGATCAACCTGTTTCGTAGCCAGGGACCGGCATCGGCTCGGCACGCGATTGCGTGGAGTTCCCCCATGAGCGACAGCTTTCACGTGCCGGAACGATTTGGATTGCTGAAACTTGTGAAGAAGTAACGACAGGGAACAGTTTGCGCAAGCGTCGAATGAGTCTGCGCGGGCATTGTGGGTGATCGCTATTGTGGACTTTCAGGTCCTTGCCCGGCAGTGAGGCTGCGGTGAATGGCGAATTCCTTATCTGCTTCCTCTTTGTGCCCGGATCTCTGGAGAGCCGTCGCAAGCGAGTGGTGGACCTCGGGATTTCCTGGTGTAAGGCGCTCTGCACTGCGCAGCGGTGGAATGGCCTCTTCATATTTTTTGAGACTTACGAGACAGAGCCCCTTGCCGAGGTAGGCCTCTGCGAAATTGGCATCGGACTTGATCGCGTCTGAGAATTGCGGGAGCGCGTCTTCGCATTTCTCATCGCGACGCGCAAGTTCTCCCAGGATGTAGTGAGCGCCAGCATTACTCGGATCGATCGCAATCTCTTTGAGGAATTCTTGCCTGGCACGCTCCGCGGCGTCGGGCCCCGCATCCGGGCGCGAGAGGAGCAGGCGGCCCAGCAGGAAGTGGATGCCGCGAATGTTCGGGTCTTTTTGGATTATTGCCTCGTACTCATGCTGAGCAAGTTCCCATTTACCCTGCATTTCGAGGGCTTCAGCGTTCAGCTTATGCGCGGCGATGGATTGCGGAGCGTCGCGACCGAGATCCTGCGCCGTACGTGTGGACAGGTCGGAATAAGCGTGGACGATTACAAAGAGTACGTCCGGGTCTTTGGGAAATTGCCTGCTCAAGGAGCGGATGAATTCATCCGTCGAGTCACGGTCGTCCATGGCGAGAGAGCAGCGAACGCCGAGGACCCCGGCCTGTTTCCGCACGTCAACAGGGACGGTTGGAGCCATTGCATGTTTCAGTCCAGAGATGCTTTCGCCGCAGCGCCCTTGCTCCGCAAGACTGATTGCGCGGTCGGGAGCTAGAACGGCTCGCGAACCCGGAGCGTTGGATTGCTGAGCGGGGAGAATCGATCCGTGCCAGAAACAACACGGTAAGGCAAGAAATGCTGCGGCCTTCGCCAAGTATCTAGGCATCTGGAGTGGACTTCCGCAGATCCTTTTCTGGGAGATAACAAAAATGATGCAGGCGACGAAGCTCGCCTGCATCATTATACGTGTCCGATTTTCAGTAGTAGAGTTTCATCGCCAACTGTATGTTTCTTGGGGGCTGGGCACCGGTAATCTGCCCCATCGTGGATCCCAAGCCCATGTTGGGTGCGTTGAATTGGACGTGATTGAAAGCGTTGATGAAATCGGTTCGGAACTGCAACCGGAACCGCTCTCTGATTGGGAAGTCTTTGTGCAAACTCATGTCGACGTCGGTGTAGTGAGGCGAACGCAGTCCATCGAGTTGCGGTGAGCAGTTGCCGAAGGAGCCAACTGCAGGATTGGTAAACTGTCCATTATTGGTGAACCACTGAACGCCTACTCCCTGTATGGATGTTTTGGTAATCGACGGGAGGCCGCTGCAATCCGCACGTGCTCCGCGGCCGAAGGTACCGGATTCGTCCTGGGCTCCGTAAACCGGCAATGGCCAGCCGCTGCGGAACGAGACGATGGGGCTAACCGCCCATCCACCGATCACTTCGTTGACTACCCTGTTGACATCTTTGCCCACCAGTTTGCCGCGGCCAACGGGCAGGTCGTAAACCGCATACGCGGAAAGGACGTGAGTGGCATCGTAGTAGCACGGCGCCCATTCCGATCGCTGATCGTATACGTTCTGCCAATATGCCGAGGCACTCAGGGCATTGTTCCAGGCGCCGTAATATCCGGTATTGTCAGACATGCACTTGGAGAACGTATAGGAGACTTGATACTGCAACCCGTGGCTGGCTTCTTTCTGCAGCACGGCCTGCAACGAGTTGTACCTCATGGTGCCATTGGACTTGGTACCTGAAACAGTCGCACCTTCGCCGCCTTGAGAAGGATCGCCCAAAACTGCGTAGAGCGTCGGGTTAGCTGCGAAGTAGGGGCTGGGTGCGGAGCAGGGCGGAGTGCCGCAGGACGAATCCGACTCGAGCACGCGTTGTGCGTAGTCGAAGGGCACCATCAGGTGAGTTCCCCTCTGTCCCACATACCCGACTTGGACCGTGGTATTACCTGCAAATTGGTGTTGCACGGCCACGTTGTATTCATCGGCGATCGCAGGCTGCACCTTGGGATCCCAAACGCGGAGAAAGGCCTGAGCGTAGCAAGCATAAGCCGGGGCCGCGCAAGAAGCCGCCGAAGCCGAACCTGCAATTCCATTTGTTGTATCGGTCAGAGGTAGCGAAGTGCCGTTATAGATCGCGTTGATTTCTGCCGGAGTGAAAGGTGGATTGAGCGTCAAACGAAGATTCGTGCCGGTACCTTCCAGATACGACGAAATTCCGAACGCGGCACGAATAACCGAGTGCTCGCCCAGAACCCTCGGAGTCCACGCGAAGCCGATGCGCGGCTGGAAGTCCCTGCCACCATAGAAGCCATCATAGAGACCGCGACTGGCGCCGTTCTTTCCGGCGAGGTCGATATTGCCGGTAGAAATGTTGTAGTTTGCCTGCTGATCGTTCTCTTCGACCCAGGGCGTGTGCGCATCGTAGCGCAGACCGAGGTTGAAGGTTATGCGATCGGTGAAACGCCAAGTGTCTTCCGCATAGATTCCGATGAGGTTGCTGGACTGCTGCCAGGTTTTCCCCGTACTGACGCCGCGACCATATTGATAATCGAGGCCGAGGACAAAGTCGGCGCCACCGTCACCGCCGCTAGCTCCGACGGCGGGACTGGTAAACCTTCCGTCGAAATCCATGAGGCCCAGCTGACCATTGTTGCCTGCGTAGAAGGTCTTGATGATTTGACGAGTTAATTGACCACCAAACTTGAAGTTATGTCGCCCGTGATTCCAAATCAACCCCTCGTCGTATTGCCATACGTGGTCATCGAAGCTCTGGGTCTGCTCCGAGGCTCCGATGCTGTTGACAGCCGAATTGCTGAAGGTGAGAGAAAGCAGGCCGGGGAGACTTCCGGGGTTGCCATTCCCGATCCCCAGCGTGTTGCCAAACTGCCCGACGCCGGATGCCCAGGCGTTGCCGCTATTCAGCGTGATATGGCTCCAACCAATGCGGACATCATTCACGAGATTGTTTCCGATTGTGCGGGTCCAGTCGCCGACCGTGTTGTAAATCGGCGTCGTTGAGTAGCCATCGGACAACAGTACCTGCGAATTGAACGAAGGATTGTCTTGATAAGCCCTGGTGAAGCGATAGGAAATATTATCTTTTTGGGACGCCTTGAAGTCTACCTTGAAGTCGCCTTGTTCTTCATTGAAAGCTGAATTACTCGTATTCACCGCGTTGTTTTGCAGGTTACCGTTGACGGGAGTCGGATACAAACTCGACTTGAACAAGGCAGCCGCTACCGGGCTGATCATGCCAGCGGGAATGACGTTGTTCGGGAAGGGCTGGCGCGCAGTGGCGGGCGTGGATGAAGGAGTGCACGGCGCCGTGAAGGATGCGCAGGGATTGTATAGCTGGCCTGTGCCCGTGCAGACTCCATTGAGAAAGCCACCCTGACAAAGAGCGCCAAAATCACCGCCTCGCTCAGCAGCAGTGAAAACCGTGTTCTGACTCGACGAATTCGGGATATCAAATCGCTGATCCTGAAAGTCGGCAAAGAAGAAGAGCCTGTTCTTGATAATCGGCCCCCCAACGGTGCCGCCAAACATATTCCAGCGCAGGGCAGCCCTGGGAAGCGCAGGACTGACGAGTTTGTTCGACCAGCTATTCGCATTTAGAACATCGTTGCGGAAAAACTCCCAAACATCGCCGTGCAAGGCATTGGTGCCGGACTTGATCGTCGCGTTGACGATTCCGCCTTCAAAATTGCCGAACTCGGCCGGTGCGTTATTCGTAATCAGGTTGAACTCCTGGATGGCGTCCGGAGCCGGCGTGTAACCCAGCAAATTATCCGAGACCTGATTGTTGTCCATGCCGTCGAGCATGAAGTTATTGGCCTGCTCGCGATTGCCGTTGATCAGCGGGCGGCCGCCATAACCGCCAGTGTTGTTACCGTTATTGAAACTGCTGGGATCAGTCGAAACCGAGCCCGGGGCGAGCAGCGTCAGCTGCACGTAATTGCGTGAAGCCAGCGGAAGATTGTCGTTGGTTGCGGCATTGATGACGGTGTCGACCTGTGTAGTTTCTGTTGCAAGGACGGGCGCCGTACCGCTTACTTCCACTGTCTCGTTCGCCTGACCGACTTTCATCGCCACGTCGACACGGGCTACCTGATTCAAAGTAAGCACAAATGCCGGGTAGGAGGCCAACGAGAATCCGCTTTTCTCGACTTTAACGGTATAGGTGCCAACGGGAAGTTGGGCGATCCGATAAAGACCGCTATCGTTCGTGAGGGCGGTGTAAGTCTGACCACGCTCCTGTGACGTTGCCATCACCGTGGCTCCAGGCAAAGCGGCGCCTCTTGGATCCGTTACCGTGCCGGTAATGGAAGCCGTTACTTCCTGACCCCAGCCGAATTGACAAAATCCGGCTACAGTCGCAAATAGAAGGAGTGAACGGAACCACGCAGATAAACTCCTCATTACATGCCTCCTGGAATTTCAACAAAAGTTCATGAAGCAATGCTATATAGCGGGAAGACCTGAACGTCAAGCAAAAAACCGCATTTGCGCTTACAAAATCCTGCTAAAGCGATTAACGGAATGTCAGGTCGAGTTTGCTGGCGAAGAATTTCGACCGGGCACAATTTAGTCGTCCGATGGCTGTTTACAGACGGGTTTTGCCGTATTTTGCGAGTTTGCATCGCACCTTCCTGTCCCATGGCGAGATTGCTCGGCGGGCGACCGGTGCTGCATGTGCCTACCAGTGTCCTTCGTCTAAACACATGTAGGATTAGTGTTGGAGCACTAGAGCACTTTGTAGTATGGTGCACCTTCGTAGGGAGCGTCAGGTAATGCCAAACGTCCGCAAGAATGGGCTGCCCGCGTACAAGCAGATCCAGGGCGCGATTGTGAAGCGGCTGGAGCGCGGTCTCTTGAGGCCAGGCGACCTTGTGGACTCGGAGCGCGAACTGGCGAAGATTCACGGCGTCAGCCTGATGACGGCGCGGCATGCCCTCACCGCTCTGGAGCGCGAGGGTTTGGTGGTGCGCCGCCGCGGCGCCGGGACTTTTGTCGCTCCGCCGAAGATCCATTTCAACAAATTGATGAGTTACACAGAGCAGATGTCGGGCCGAGGCATGACTGTCACTTCGAAAATGCTCTCGCTCAGCGTCACGCATACGCAGCAGGAAATTGCTGCGCGACTCGCGTTGCCCGCTACAGAGCCGCTGGTTAAACTCGAACGCCTGAGGCTCAGCGGAAATGAACCGTGCGCCATCGAGACCTGCTACTTTTCTGCTGGCGAATTCGCGGGTCTCAAACAAACCCGGCTGGACCGAGTTTCGCTGTTCTCCATACTCGAGCACGACTATGGAATCCAGATCGGCCACGCCGACGAAGAGGTTGATGCCACGACTGCCGATGCTCAAACAGCCCGGCTTCTGGAGATTCCTCTGAACGCGGCGGTCCTTCGGATTCGGCAAAAGATTTACTTCACTACGGGCAGACCTGGGTTGTACGTGCTTGGCCTTTATCGATCGGATCGCCACTCTCTCTTCATTCGCAGATTTCGCTAAATTTCCCAACACTCAGGATCCTCCTGTCACTTGGCGGGTGATTGCGGGATAGAGGGTTGTCCGCCCGAAAGCGGCGTGACCCAGGGCGCTGCATAGTTTGCGGCGAAGACACGGCCAGAGTCTTGATCGACGGCTAGGGCGTAGGGGTGGCTGCCCGCGTTACGAACGCCGACGACGGCATTCCTAGCACCGTCAATCATCGTGACGCTGTTTCCGTGTACGTTCGCGACGTAAATGCGGTTGGATTTGGAATCGACGGCCAGCCCCTGCGGTTGTGGCCCTACGGGCAACGTTGCAATCGTCTTTCTTGTTTGCAGATCGAGGATGCTAAGGGTTTGGTCGCCGTAGTTCACCACGTAGAGCCGGCGCGTGAGTGGGTTGATGGCCAGCGCACAGGGGATTTTGCCCACGGGAAGAGTGCTTACGGCATGTGTCTTCTCGTCGAGCGCAACAATCTCGGCGCCTGCAGTCTGGGTGAAGAAAAGCGTGCCCGAGGGCTGATCGAACACCATGCCCCAGATATGGGGACCGACGCTGGCCTTGGTGACTGCGCCGGTTGCTTCGTCCACAAAGCGGATCGAGGGTTCTTCGTAATGGGAAAGAAAGACCGTGCCGGTGCGAGGATCGAGAGCGATGCCGTCGGCGTCGCCGACTTTGAGTTCCCGAGCCATATTGGAAGCGCCATCAATGACCGTCACTGAACCGGTGTAGGTGTGGGTCACATAAATGGTGTTGGTCGTCTCGTCCACGGCTAAGGTGTAAGGAAGCCGCGCGCTTGTGACAGTGGCAACCACGGTATCATTCGTGCCGTCGATTACGCTGACGGATGCGCTGCCGTCGTTGGCGACATAGATTCTGTTGGTGGTGGAATTGATCGCTATCGCGATCGGCTCCCGACCGACCTGCACGGTGTGCATCGCACTGGTTACAGCGTCGATGACGGTGACAGAGCCCGTGTCCTCGTTGACCGCATAGACCTTGTGCGTGGAAGGATTGCATGCGATGGCGGCGTTGGTGATGAGGCGCCCCCACGCAGCATCTTCCGCAGCCGACCATGCTAGAGGCGCAAACGCCGCCAGCAGAACAGCGGCTGGAATCGAGCGGCGCAAAAAGGGAAAGATCGAAACCCGCGGAATCATATTGTGATTGAACCTCGGTGGAACTATATTATTAACCATTACAAAGTCCGGGTCGAGTGAAATCGTGGCATGTCCGGAGGAAAAAACCTGTCTATGATTCGGAACGTGCGTCTTGTTTGTTTTCTCATTTTCGGTTTGGTGGGGGTTACCCACGCAAAGCCGTTTCGCGTTCTTGCCTTTTACTCGACGCATGTGGAGCAGGATCACGTGGATTTCGCCATGCAGGCAATTCCGTTTTTCCAGGAGATGGCGAAGCGCGACCACTTCGACTTCAAGGCAACGTCGAACTGGGACGATATGAACCCGACGGTGCTGAAGGATTACCAGGTGGTGATGTGGCTTGACGAATTTCCTTCGACGCCCGCACAGCGCAAAGCGTTTGAGCAGTACATGGAGCACGGCGGTGGATGGATGGGCTTCCATATTGCGGGCTGGACCGAAAATCGCGCAGCATGGCCGTGGTTCTCAGACTTTTTGGGCACGGTATTTACCGGCAATAGCTGGCCTCCGCTGCCGGCCACGCTCACAGTAAACGATACGACGCATCCGGCGGTGAAGGGGCTGCCGGCCAGCTTCGTTTCCCCAGACAACGAGTGGTATAGCTGGGAGCCCACTCTGCGCAGCAATCCTAATATCAAGGTGCTGATGACACTTGCTCCATCGAATTTTCCCCTGGGATTCAAGGACACCCTGGGCGGCGGCGATGTCCCCGTGACCTGGACGAATACGAAGTACAAGATGCTTTACACGAACATGGGACACGGTGGCAAGATTCTGAACAGCACAACGCAGAACCTGTTTTTTGAGAAAGCCCTATTGTGGCTCGGTGGCAAGAGTTGACGACACCAGCTCGTTGCCCGATCGAAGTGGTTGAGACGCGAACTATGATCGAACGCGCCCCGCATGGGTCGCATACGCACAGCCTGCACGCAAGGCTGAATTACCGGGGTGCATCCTGAACAGATCGTTGGTGCAATTCTGCAAACACAAATCGATGATGGTGCTGCTCTTTGCGACAGCGGTTGGCGCGGCAGGATATGGCGAAGCCTGGGGGCAGGCGAGAATTCCGGAAGCCGCCTGGAAGCGGCCTCTGGGTCTGCCACTCGAGAACCCGGGCAAGACGCGGACGCCGGGCGACATTGATGACGGCTACTGGCAGGGCGTTCCGGTGGGAGGGTTGGGAGCGGGCACGTTCTCGCGCAGCTATCGCGGGGACTTTGCACGTTGGCACGTCAAGGCGGCCGTCCATAAGTATGAGCCGGTGTACGCCGATCAGTTCGCGATGTTCCAGCAATCTGAGGGAGACGCGAAAGGCGTGGCGCAGGTGCTTATGAACGGGCAGCCACAGGGCGGCGAATTGTCCACATGGCAGTGGAATTACCCGGTGGGCGCGGGCAACTACTATGCGCTTTTCCCTAAGGCCTGGTTTGACTACCAGTGGAAGCGCTTCCCTGCTCACGTAACGCTGGAACAGTTTTCGCCCGTGATGCCTGACAACTATCGCGAGTCCAGTTACCCCGTCGCGGTTTATCGATGGCATGCGGACAATCCTACAGATAAGACGGTGACAGTCTCCGTACTGCTGTCATGGACCAATATGGCCGGATGGTTCAGAACGTTTACACGGGATTTCGCGGGAACGCCGAATCAGGGGAACCATAACGACTACCACAGCGAGCCAATTGCAGGCGCTGGCATAATGAAGGGCATCGTGTTCAGCAGGAACCATGCGGGTGCGGCCAACGAGTGGGATGGCCAGTTCGCGATTGCTGCGCTCGATAGTCCCGGCATGGAAGTGACCTATCAAACCACATGGCAGGCGTCGGGCGATGGGAAAGAAGTTTGGGCCCCATTCTCCAAAGACGGGCGGCTCGCCAACGACACAAAATCGTGGGTCAGCGACAAAGAAAAACTGGCAGGCACGATCGCTATTCGATTCACGTTGCACCCTGGCGAAAAGAAGATCATCCCGATGGTGCTGGCATGGGATTTCCCCGTGGTGCAGTTTGGCGAAGGAAGAAAGTGGCAGCGCCGGTACACGGATTTCTACGGAACCTCCGGCGAGAATGCGTGGAAGATCGCGCGGGATGGGTTGCTGCACGCCACGGAGTGGAGCGAGGAGATCGATCGCTGGCAGGCTCCGTATATCAATGACCAGAGCAAACCGCTTTGGTATCGGGGCATGCTCTTCAACGAGTTGTATGCGATTACAGACGGCGGAACGTTCTGGGGTCGCGAGGCCGGTTCCGATCCGAAGGCTGCGGCTACGTTTGCGCTGCTGGAGTGCTTTGATTATGCGTATTACGGGACACTCGATGTGCGGTTCTATGCATCGCTGCCGCTGTTGAAGTTCTGGCCGCAGATCGATAAGCAGGTGCTGCGCGAGTTCGCCGCCACGGTGCAGAAGGAATGGCCGGAGCAGGGGTTGGCCGTCTGGAAGTCGCAGCAGACAGGGGGGCCTGTTACGCACAAGCGAAAAAAGATCGGCGCGGTGCCGCACGACCTGGGCGTGCCGGAGGGCGATCCGTTCATCGCTGTCAACGAGCCCGGCTGGCAGGATACGAACGACTGGAAGGATCTGAACTCGAAGTTTGTGCTCATGGTATATCGCGACTATGTGCTCACTG
Organism: uncultured Acidobacteriaceae bacterium; assembly: GCA_963838295.1. Lineage (GTDB taxonomy): Bacteria > Acidobacteriota > Terriglobia > Terriglobales > Acidobacteriaceae > Telmatobacter. Next base: position 37,681 of record CAWIQS010000010.1, on the reverse strand, counting down.
GAAGGAAGGACAAAGGATTCCTGCGCGAGTGCTGGCCGTCGATGCGCGCTGCAATTGAATACCTGCGGCAGTTCGACCACGGCGGAGGTGTGCCGGAGAATAGTGGCTATCCCGACCAGACCTACGATGACTGGGTTGTCAGCGGCGTAAGCGCCTACTCCGGTGGGTTGTGGCTTGCCGCGTTACGAGCTGGGGAAGAGACGGCACGCATTGTGGGTGATGTGAAAACCGCAAGCGAATATCACGCTCTGTTTCTGAAGGGACAGAAGACTTACGTGACCCAGTTGTGGAACGGCGAGTATTTCCGCTACGACACAAGCAGCGAGTCAAAAGATGATATTCAAACGGACCAGCTTGCCGGACAGTGGTATGCGAATCTAACCGGCCTGGGCGACATTGTGCCGCACGCGATGGAACAATCGGCGTTGAAGAAGATTTTCGATTTCAACGTGATGAAGTTCAATGATGGGCAGATGGGCGCTGCCAATGGTATGTCTGCGGACGGCAAAATCCTGACCAACGCAGAAGCCAAAGAGGTTTGGGTGGGCACCACCGCGGGCTATGCCGGGTTGCTGATGAGTGAAGGCATGCAGGACGAGGCGTGGAAGTCGGCCTGGGGGCTCTACCACGTGATCTACCAGAGCAAGGGCTACTGGTTCCGGACGCCGGAAGCATGGGATGTGACGGGGAACTTCCGCGCAGGCATGTACATGCGCCCGATGGCGATCTGGGCGCTGGAGATGACACCGCCACGAGGGAAATGATCACTGGAAAGATTATGAGGATCGCAGGCATGGCATTATCGCGCAGGGCAATTTTTTGGATGGGAGTGTCGCTGGTTTCAGCGGCAGGCGCGAGAGCAGCCACGCCGGAGACCGCCGCTCCGCGCTTCAAGGTAGTGGCTATTGCGGAGGCGGGAGGGATTCATGCGCCGTTCGTGGAAGCCGCGAAGGTATGGCTGAATCAGCTCGCGGCGAAGAACCAATTTGCAGTCGATTACATTCAGAACACAGATAAAATCGACGACGAATTTCTCTCCCATTATCAGCTCTTCATTCAGTTGAACTATCCGCCCTACAACTGGACGCCGACAGCACAGGCCGCGATTATCAAGTACATCGAAGAGGGCCGTGGCGGATGGATTGGCTTCCACCACGCTACGCTTCTGGGGGAGTTTGACGGCTTCCAGATGTGGCCGTGGTTTTCGCAGTTCATGGGCGGCATCCGGTTCAAGGAGTACATCGCCACATTTGCCGACGGAGTGGTGACGGTCGAAGACAAGTTGCATCCCGCGATGCAGGGCGTGACGAGTCCGTTTCCGGTTGCGCACGAGGAATGGTACACGTGGGACAAGTCGCCGCGACCCAATGTTCACGTGCTTGCCAGCGTAAGCGAGAACAGTTATAGCCCGGATTCGAAGATCAAGATGGGCGATCATCCCGTGATCTGGACCAATGAGCACTACAAGGCCAGAAACATCTATATCTTTATGGGGCATCATGCGGATCTGTTCGAAAACCCGGCGTTTGCCACGATCTTCCGCAATTCGATCTTCTGGGCTGCGCACCAGTCACCGGCTCAATGAGACTGTGCTGGTCTGTTTTGTTCGGACTCTAGAAGGGTCATTGCCTACGCAAGATCCTCTCAGTGCTCTTCACTCAGTTTCCAACCCAGTATTTCTGGAATCCTATATATGCAGCGGGCACCGAAGCCAATATCTTCCGACGTAGCTCGAGCATATCCACCGAGCCCGTAGTGCTGAAGAGCACCTCGCCTCCGGGAGCAAGCAAGGCAGTGTAAGGCACTGCTGACTCCCATTTTGGATCGAAGGCCTTCTGCATCGCTGCGGTATCGTCGGAGGCAAAGAGCAGGTTACGGCTGGTGGCGTGTTTGCGCTGCAGGAACTTTTGGACGCTGTCCTTCTCATCCGGCGCATTGGCCGCGACGGTGACCAGATCGAAACCGCGGTCGCTGTACATACGGAGGGTGTCCTGCATTTCGGCAAACTCCGCCACGCACGAACCGCACCACGTGGCCCAGAAGCTGACTAGCGTGTAATTGTCCCCGGCATTGGCCCGCAGTTTCTTGAGGCCAGCGGCATCCACCATGTCCAGCGTGACGGGCTGCGCATTCAGCTTGCGTTCTGCTTCCTCGCGAAGAGCTTCTTTCTCCTGCCACTTAGTGGAGCAGCCGAAGGCGGCTGTGTGGTCGACGGGCACCGGTTTATCGGCGAGCAGGGCGTCGACGGCATTGCGCGCGTCTTGAACGGTCACCTTTTCGATGCGAAAGTTGTCGTCGAAGCGACCTTCGTAGCGAAGGAGGCGGCTTTTGTCGAAGATGAATACGTGGGGCGTAGCCTGCGGACCGTAGGCCCTTGCGACTGATTGAGTGGCGCCGTCGTAGAGGTAGGGATAATGCAGATGCTTCCACGCAACACGGATCTTCATCTCAGCAAGGGTGTCGCTCGTGTCTGAGGAATCGAGTTCATCGATGGTCAACGCCTTGGGATCGTTGCCCTGAATGGCCACAACGGCAACGCCGCGCGGGCCATAGTTTTTGTAGAGCTTCTCGATGCGCTGCTCGTAGATCTGAGCGACCGGACAATGATCGCAGGTGAAGACGACCACCAGTATCTGACTGGCGGCATAATCGCTGAGCTTGTGGGTCTTGCCGTCAACGCCGGGAAGACTGAAAGGGGGTGCAGCCGATCCGAGAGCGAGAATGGGGTGCGATTCGGCATAGAGAGGCGCAGCCATCATCGACAGCAAAACAAAGGGCAGCAGTTTTCGCATGATATTCCTCCCGCGCGAACGTCCACAGGATTGGCGATTCAATTTCCAGGCAACGAGTGGGCCCGCCGGATTGTTTATAAAGTTTTATTACAAAGTTGGTAGCGTCTGCAAGGAGGAAGATTCTGCGGCGAGAAAGCTCACAGCACAGGCTGCGGAATCAGGACGGACGGAATGGCATCCAGGGCAAGGGAGATGCCGCCCCAAAGCGCCGCGCGCCGTCTGGGTGGGCTGGATGCAATTCTGGTTACCGCAAACTCTCCTCCCTTCAGATGTTTTTGGACAAAATCAATCAATGCCGGATGGCTCCCGACCTCTCCGCCCAAAAGGATCAGACCAGGATTCAAGATGAGGGATAGGTTCACGATGATGTCCGCAGCGATTGCAGAACGCTGTCGAACGATCTTGACGGCGCATGGATCGCCCGCCCGGGCCAGATTCAGGATCCCCACCACGTCGATGTCCTTTTTGCCCGTACCGCGCGAAGAACTGGCACACGCTTCGCGCCAGCTCTTCAGGATTCCGGGACCGGACAGCACAGTTTCCAACTCTCCGAACTCATGGATCGTTGGCTGACGGCGAGAGATTGAGGGAAGACGCAGATAGGCAATTTCTCCGGCAGACCAATCGGCACCATGATGTATTCTTCCGCCGAGGAAAATGCCGGCGCCTACGTTAGTACCTATATGGATGAGGGCGAAGTCCCTGACGTTTTGCGCGGAGCCGCAATAGTACTCGCCCTGCGCGGCAAGATTCATATCGTTTTCAACGATCACAAGACAGCCAGCGATCTTGCCGAGCATGGCTCGCAGGGGAACCGAGCGCCAGCCCTCGAGGGTGCTGATCGAAAGCACGCTGCCTTCCTCCACATTTGTGATGGCAGGCACGCCGATCACCAGCGCCAGCAACTTGTCCCGGCTTCTCGCGTGTTTGCGCAGAAGCTTCTTCAACTCATCGCCAATCAAGCCGCAGACCGCTTCCGGGGTGGTCCTCCGTTTTACGAGCGAAATTTCTTCCCGGGCGAGTTCGCTGCCATTCAGGTCGGTTAGAAGAAAAGAAATGCTTTTCGCGGTGATTTCCACCGCAAGCAGACAGCCTCGTTCCGCCTTGAACCGAATCATGTCTGGCGGCCGTCCGCCGTTGGACGAACCTTCGCCGAGCGGCTCAACTAGGTCCGCCGAAAGCAGGTCGTTAACAACGTTGGTGACCGTCGGTGCGCTAAGCCCGGAGGCGCGCACCAGGTCTGCCTTCGAGCAGGAGCCGCATTCGCGCAGCAACTTGAGAATACCGTGGGCATTGGTATGCCGGAGGACAGAAGGCCTGCCGATTGGAATGGGTCTTTTCTTCACTGTTCTTCTCCGCAAGTATATGCGCATCACGATGAAACCAGCCAGCTTGTTTGATCATGCTGGGTCCGCACGGCGTGGATTGCATCGTTTTTCTAAATCGCGAAGAAACTGTTGCCTCCAGGCTCTGCGGGAAGTGATACTAAATAAACATTACGAAGTCGGGAGAACCGGGATAGGGATTCTCGGTTCAACAGCGATCATGGAAGCAGTGAAGAAAAACGAACCGCGGTGGATCGGAGGAGTTGAACCTCCGGCTGCGTTGCTCACCGCTACGGGCACCCAGATTCTGGAAATCGAATGCCGGGAGCAGCCAGGTCGGCTTCGCGAACTCATTCAGGACTATGTCAGCGATTCCGAGATTCGTGCCGGACTCATGAAGTTACGTCAATTGGGGCGCCGGGAAGGACCCGTGCTTTTCATCGGAATGGGCGCGTCGTACTGCAGTTCTTTCAGCGCATCTGTTCTCCTCGAGAGCCATGGAAGACTATCGTTTTCAGTGGATGCGGGGGAGTGGTTGCATTATGCGCAACCGGCCTGGAAGGACGCTGCAGTATCCGTGCTTTTGACTGCGTCGGGAGAGAGCGCCGAACTGGTCGAGTTGTTCCGCGCAGGTGCAGACAATCCGATGGGTCTGATTTGCAACAACACGAACAGCACCTGCTGGCGATTGGCGGAAGACCGGCTACCGGTTCTGGCTGGACCGGAATACGGCAACGCAACCAAGACCTTTACCAACACCGCTGCTGCTTCGCTTGTGCTTGCATCGGAGATGCTGGAACTTCCCTGGCAGGAAGACGCCGAGCGCGCGATCGATGTCTATGCGGGCTCACTGGATCGCATCTTCGCCTTGCGCGACGTACTAGAGGAGTTCTGCCGAGGTGCGGCTAACATCGAAATCATCGGCCGTGGCGCGGCCTATGGAAGCGCGGTGATGAGCGCGTTGACTATCCGGGAGATGACCGGCTTTCGCGCAGCAGCCCACTCGGGTGCCGGCTTCAAACACGGGCCGAACCTGGATGTGGATGGTACGCATGTGGCCATCATCTTCGCCATCGGACGCGCGGCCTCGCTGGGATTCAAGCTGAGCGATGAGTGCATTCGGCGTGGGGGCAAGGTAGTGCTGGTATCTGCGGAGGATCGCCCTCCCGCCGAGAGGCTCTTGCCGGTTCGCGTGGATGCCGTACCGGAACCATGGGAAGGCATTAGCGCTTTACTGGTGCCGCAAGCACTCACGCTGGCAATGGTGGAAAGAAGCGGATGTCGGCTGCCGCCACGGTTCCAGTATGGCGCGATGGAGCAGTAGAAGAAGGAGCCGTTGTGAACCGCGAGTTCAGCACAGCCAGTCGAAGCGTAACAGGGACGCATGTGAACCGCGCCTTTCTGTTGCGCGTTTCGTTCATTGCCGGATTAGGCGGCATTCTCTACGGTTTCGACATGGGAGTGATTGCAGGGGTGATGGTGTTCGTACAGGAATCTTTCCCCCTTTCCACGCGCATGGAGGAGATTGTGGTGAGCGTGGTGCTGGTGGGCGCCATGCTTGGAGCCATCGTTGGCGGCAGCATCGCAGATCACATTGGAAGGCGGGCCACGCTGCTGTGGGGCGGCGTGATTTTTCTGGCCGGTTCGCTGCTCGCATTCTGGTCGCCCAACGCGACAATGCTGATCGTGGCTCGCGGGTTGCTGGGGATTGCCATCGGTTTCACTTCAGTCACTGCACCCGTGTATATCTCGGAGTTGGCGCCCCCGCAATCGCGGGGCCGGTTAATCGGGCTTTATCAGTTCGCCCTCACGATCGGGATCGTGCTGGCCGATCTCGTTGGGTACTGGCTGGCCGCGCAGCATGCCTGGCGATTGATGTTCGGACTGGGAGCCCTACCCGCAGCGTTGTTGCTCGTACTCGTCGTCACCCTTCCTGAAAGTCCGCGCTGGCTCTATGCGCAAAACCGAGTGGCCGAAGCGCAGCAGGTGCTCAGTTGCTATACCGATGAGGCAGGCGCGCAATCGCTCATCGAGGAAATTCGCGCGGCCCTTGCCATTCCGGTGGAGCAGCGCTGGCGCGAACTGTGGAGTCCGGCTGTTCGAACTTCCCTGTTCATCGCGGTGGGATTCACCGTGCTGCAACAGGTCACTGGCATCAACACGATCATTTACTACGGGCCGCGGATTTTTGCCTTGGCGGGCATCACATCGAACAGAAACGCGATCTTCGCTACCCTGCTGGTCGCTGTGACGAACATGCTGGCCACCGTGATTGCGCTTGTGCTGGTGGATCGAGTGGGACGCAAGCCGCTGCTGTATGCGGGGCTGGGCGGAATGACAATATGCCTGGTTCTGCTGGCGTATTCATTTCACTCCCCGGCCGCATTCGGAGCGGGGCCCGGAGTGGTTGCGACGATTTGCCTGATGGTTTACATCAGCTGTTTCGCGTTCAGCATGGGGCCCATCGCGTGGATCCTGGTGTCGGAAGTTTTTCCCCTGCGCGTGCGCGGGCGCGGTGTGGCCGCAGCATCGCTCGGCTCCGGCGCGGCGAATTTTCTGGTCTCAATGACTTTTCTTTCGCTGATCAAAGCCGCCGGCTCTGCTTTCACTTTCCTGATTTATGCAGCATTCTGCGTGCTCACCGTGGTATTTGTGCGCTTCATTGTGCCGGAGACCCGGGGACGCGAACTGGAGACCATCAGTTCCGAGGCCAATGCGGCGAAGCCCCGAGTTAATGAACAGGGGACTTTCGATCATGCCTGAAGGTAACTATCCAGCAGCTTCAGAAGCGTTACAGGAACTGACCGGCACTCCCGCTGTCGAACAGCGGGGGACAAAGGAGACGGCTCCCACTTATGTGGTTGGTGTCGACGTTGGCGGAACGAATTTGCGGCTGGCGCTGGCTGATATGTCGGGCAACATCGCGGCAAGGTGGTTTGCCTCTACGGTCGGCGTACGTGAACCCGAGCAAGTAATCCGCCTCATACTCGACGGCGTAAGGAACGTCTTGTCACAGTTCCAAGCGTCCTCGAGTGCGCTTCAGTCGATTGCCATTGGTGTGCCGGGCGTTACCGATGTCGAAAACGGAATCGTAGTGGCCACCTCGTATTTGATGGGCTGGGAAAATGTGCCACTGCGCGCGCTCGTAGAAAAAGAACTCAACATACCGGTGGTTGTAGACAATGACGTGAACTTCGCCGCCGTGGGAGAGCACTCAACCGGCGTCGCAATTGGCGTAAGAGACTTCGTCTTTCTCGCGATCGGAACCGGGATCGGAGCCGGTATATTTCTCGACGGCCGGCTCTATCGCGGAAGCTGCTGGACCGCCGGCGAAGTCGGTTACATGCTGGTGCCGGGAATAACGGAGGGTATCGGAAAGCCCCACGATCCGGGTCCGTTGGAAGGCATGATTGGCGGTGAGGGCATCAGAACGCAATGGCAGAAACGATGGAGCGCGGAACGAACACCACTGCCAAGAGAGCTGAACGCCACCGAGATATTTGACCATGCGCTCAATGGCGATTCTGAGGCAAAGACGGTCCTTCGACAATCGGCCACCATGCTCGCGCAGGCCATCTACAACATCTCCCTGGTCCTGAACTGTCCGCTCGTTGTGCTGGGCGGCAGCGTCGGCGCGCATCCTGCCCTCTGTGATGCGACCCGGGAGACTCTAGATCAGTGGAACCGGCGAGGGGTTCCCCGGCTGACCGTCAGTTCACTGGGAGCGGACGCCCAACTGAAGGGCGCCGTTCACGTCGCTTTAAATTTGGTAAATGGAAGTTGCTGATTGGCCGTCAGGTCTTGTCCACAGCACAAGCACTGCTTCCGAAAAAACTATAGCGAATAGAGCAAAGCGCTTCAAAATACTATCGCTGCACCGAATGGTCTAACGCGCCCCGATGAATAGACAGGGGGGCGAGAAATTTGAGATTATTCGCGCTTGCCACACCGCCGGTCGCAATCGAAGCGCCGAAACAGAGGATCTGGTCGCTTGGATTCGATAATGATGGCCCCAGGAAGTGCCACACATATCCTAGAGAGCGCCCCAAAGCCCTATTTCCGAGCGAGTGGCAACTCGAACACCAATGTTGAACTTACCCGTTCTGGGTCGACAACCTCTCCCGCAAATGTGGCATTTCAGTTCCTGTGGTGTTAGCCACTCTTGAGTTTCTGCGCCTTTACATCCCAAGCGAGACCTAGAATACGCAGGACCAGAATCCCGTACCAGTTTGGGTCAAATTCGTACCATGCCATGCCATGACGGGCTGATTGAGGATAGGCATGATGGTTGTTGTGCCAGCCCTCACCAAAGGTCAACAACGCCACCCAAACGTTGTTTCTGGAATCATCACACGTGGGAAAGCGCCGTCTTCCCCACATGTGCGTGACGGAGTTGACCAGCCATGTTGAGTGGAGCCCGATTACCGTACGAAGAAAGATGCCCCACAGAACCCAACGCCAGCCTCCCACGGCAAAAAGTAGTCCGGCAAGTACCGTGATCGGCACCCAGTGCCAGCGACTGATCCACACTTGGAAGCGGTCTTTGCGAAGCTCGGGTACGTAGGGCATAAGCGCGGCGAAATTCTTTTGCATGGTCTGACCGGTGAGAACCCAGCCCATATGGGCCCAAAAGCCACCATCGTGGGGAGAATGAGGGTCGCCTTCTTTATCAGTGTTCTGATGATGCAGGCGATGGGTTGCAACCCAAAGTAGCGGTCCTCCTTCCAGGGCTAGCGTGCCGCAGACGGCCAACGAGTATTCAATCCACTTGGGAGCCTTGTAACCACGATGTGTGAGCAGCCGATGGTATCCCATCCCGATGCCGAGGCTCCCGGCAACCCACCAGAGCAGCCCGGCAAGAAGCAAGGCTTTCCAGCTGAAGAAGAACAGCGCTGCCACTGCGCCGACGTGAAAGAGGATCATGAAGAAGATCGTTATCCAAATGGCTGGCTGTCTGAATGTCCTGTCGCGTTTGAAGAATCCTGTCATGCGCATAATTCCGCCGCTACTCATGAATCCGGGGTTGGAGTTTCAGCCCCCATTCGGCTACCCGCCTTCAGGCCCTGGCGCAGCTTCCGAGGATGTCTCAGAAAGGGGTAGTGAGCGAACAGGTAGCGCCACACTACCATGAGGATCTCACCGAAACGATTTCACATTCTGGTCAATTTTAAACAAGTTCAATGATTTCTTGGTTGAGTCAACCCGCGGAGTACCCGCTGGCTTCGCAAAGAGGTGAGCAATATTGACCAGACGCGCCCTATCGTCCTAAGTGATGATGGACAGAGATTGATAGCAGTTATGCTCGATCTGAGACTATCTGTCCAGATATTTGATTTATGCCCCAATGAGCCATTCGGAGGCGTTGCCGGTAAACCATGGCAGGCTTCGCGGCACACACACAAAAGCATACGGTCTGCAACGAGGTAATGTCCTGACGATCCCTAACCACAAAACATTCGATTCCGCTGCCTTTCTGGCAAGCGCTGGGCTTGGCCGAAAGATTATCGAGTTAAAGCCAAAGCAGACATTTTTTTGCCAGGGAGACGCAGCAGACTCCGTGTTTTATCTCCAGAAAGGCCGAGCGCGACTCACCGTTGTATCCGAGAACGGTAAAGAAGCCACGATCACCCTTTTATCTGCTACTGATTTTGTTGGAGAGGAATCGCTGGCTGCGATCGTCGGCTTGCACCTGGCAACCGCTACTGCCGTGAATTCGTGCACTGCGCTCAGGATCGGCAGAGATGAAATGATTCGCGTGATGCACGACGAGCCAACGTTCGCCGATGTGTTCCTCAAGTTTCTTCTTGTCCGTAGTATGCGAGTGCAGGCTGATCTGGTCGATCAGCTTTTCAATTCCAGCGAAAAACGTCTGGCGCGGATTCTCCTGTTGATGGCGGAATTTGGCAAGCCGGGTGAACCAGCAACCTTTATTCCCTCAATTACGCAGCAGACATTGGCGGATATGATCGGAACCACGAGGTCTCGCGTGAGCTTCTTTATGAACCGCTTTCGCAAGCTCGGTTTCATAAGTTATAACGGTCGCATCCAAGTGCATAAGTCGCTGCTGAATGTAGTCCTGCTCGACCAGTTGCCTGATCATAATGCGAAGAAGCCACCAATCCCATTTCCCAGAGCAATTCTCAAGTCTCCTACGAAAGCTGCCCAAACAACCAGCCGTAAACCAACTCGACGGCTTCGGAGTGCGTAGGAATTGCGAAACATCAAGGTAGAATCCCTTGGGAGTTTCCGGCACGCGAGTCGTGGTCAGCGTATGCTTAGAAGAGACTCTGTTTCCCCCTCTCGCCTTCAGCACACCGGGCTTCGCTTCAGACGAGCGCCTTCCAAGCAAGTAACCGAACGACTGGAGCTGCTATGAGCCTCATAAAAAAAGCAGATGTAAAGAATCACCTTACTGCCCGCCATCGCACCGAGATACACGTGGCTCGACCGGAAAGGCAGTCAGGTGCAACCGGCTTTCCACATGAGGAACCTGCGAACAAAGATCCGCAGGTGAATGATTCAGTTGAGAACTCACTGAATGTTCCCACCCTGAGTGACCCAGAACCCGCTCCTATTGTCACTCCCGAAAACGTAAAAGCGTGATGATGCATTCAGTGTTTCTGCGGAGCGGGTGCGCACTGCCGGGTCGTGTTGACCCGCTTAGAGAGCATTTTTGTGACAATTGGGCTCATGTCGAGAAGATTGAAGCGTCGGATTTCGACGTGATGATCCGTAGAGCTGGCTGGCACTTCATGTGGGTGCAGGGATCGTGTTCGCGCAACGGATATGCACTAACCGAAAAGAGTGCGATTGATAGGGCTCTAGCCCGTGCGCTGAGAGGAATCAACAAGCGCTTCAATGCAGCGGAGTTTGATTCTCTTCGGATCTCGCGGTTACCAGGCTTCTACATAGCGAGCGTCACAATGGAAGCCCGACAGATTCAGCAAAACACGTCGCTGGACATTGTGGACGTGAGCGATCCGCGGGCAATCCCGGCACGATCGGTGCGCTGACGGAAATTAAGAGAGCCCCGTGCTTATCGATACAACTGCGTGCAGCGCGCGCAATGCGTCCCGCACGACACGAATCAAGACTGAAAGCAGGATAAATGTTCGTTCCAAATACAAAGAGTGCCGTAAAGCATGTTGAAGAATCGGTTGCCACGCCCTCGTTCTCCGTCCCATTTGAAGCGGGAACCCTGCCTCTGCCTACTCGCATTGCGTTTGTGGGAAACTATCTCCCACGCGAATGCGGCATCGCAACTTTCACGACCGACCTGTGCAATGCTCTTACAGCCGAATACGGACAAGGACGCCTCTTTGCAATTCCGGTCAACGATCCCGATTCAAGTTACGAATACCCGGAGCAGGTTCGTCTTGAGCTGGCGCAAGAAGATCTGGCGTCATACGAGCGAGCCGCAGAGTTCCTCAACTTCAATGGCAACGACATTGTTTGCCTGCAGCATGAATATGGCATTTTTGGAGGAGCCGCCGGCCGTTACATTCTGGCATTACTTCGCAAATTGAAAATGCCGCTGGTGACGACACTGCACACGGTTCTACGCGAACCCGATGCAAATCAACGTATCGTGCTCGAAGAGATTGCGCAGCTCTCTGATCGTCTGGTAGTAATGAGCGAACTAGCGGCCCAGCTTCTTCGCGATGTGTACGCGGTTCCGGACGGGAAGATAGACGTGATCCCGCACGGGGTACCAGATCTTCCGTTCATGGATCCCAACTATTTCAAGGACAAGTTCGGCACCGAGGGCAAGTCTGTCTTGCTCACATTTGGGCTTTTATCTCCGAACAAGGGAATTGAGAATGTGATTCGCGCGTTACCTGCGATCCTGAAGCGCCATCCAAACGTGGTCTATATTGTTTCCGGCGTGACGCATCCGCACATTCGACGACGTGAAGGAGAGCGCTACCGTGAAAGCCTGGAGGCGCTTGCCGAGCAGCTTGGTGTCAGCAATCATCTGATCCTCAACAATCGTTTTGTCAGCGCGGAAGAGCTCGTGGAGCATGTGGGGGCAGCTGATATCTACATCACTCCCTATCGGCAGGAAGCCCAGATCGTCTCCGGCACTCTTGCCATTGCACTCGGAGCCGGCAAAGCGATCATCTCTACGCCGTATTGGCATGCCAAGGAGCTGCTTGCGGAGAAGAGAGGCGTCATCGTTCCCTTTGAGAAACCCGATGCCATCTCCGAAGCGGTTCTCGCTCTCTTGGAGAACGACGCAGAGCGCCATGCCATGCGCAAGAGGGCTTATCTGCACTCTCGTGGAACAACCTGGCCGAAAACGGCGAAGGCTTATATGGCGAGTTTTCAGCGTGCGCGGTTCGAGCGTTCTCTACAGCCGAAGGCCACGCACCCGGACGATTTAGTTGTGATACCGGCAGAGACAGAAGATCGGCTTCCTGGTCTGAACACCAGCCATCTCTTGACCATGACGGACGACACCGGCATGTTGCAGCATGCGATATTCTCTGTGCCCAACTCGCGCGAAGGGTACACAACGGACGACAACGCGCGCGCTCTCATTGTTTCCACCCGGCTCGAGAAAGTGAACGAATCCAGGAACCTCAATCTCTCTCGGCGGTACCTTGCTTTTCTCTGGCTCGCGTTCAATTCCGACCTGGGGCGTTTCAGGAACTTCCTCGGCTACGACCGTAATTGGCTAGAGCAGATTGGTTCTGAAGATAGCCATGGTCGCGCTCTCTGGGCGTTGGGAACGGTCCTGGGGCAATCTCAGAATGCCGGATTACGCGGGGCGGCGGGAAGACTCTTCGAGGCCGCGGTTCCTTCCGCCATGGCGTTTACAAGTCCGCGCGCATGGGCGTTCGGTGTGCTCGGACTGCAGGCGTACCTTGGACGCTTCCCAGGCGATAGAGAGATTCAGCACCACCGCAACACTCTAGCCAATCGCCTGCTGGATATTTACGCACGAAGCTCCAATGACACGTGGCATTGGTTTGAGAAGAGCCTCTCCTACTCGAACGCAAGGTTGCCGCAGGCACTCATTCTGGCCGGATGGCACAGTGAAAACAAAACAATGTTCGCCGCGGGGATCGAGTCTCTCGAGTGGCTTGTTGCGGCGCAGCACCGTGGCAACGATGGAATCTTTGTACCAATCGGTTCCAATGGATCCTTCAGCGAGGGCAAAGAAAGATCGCGATTTGATCAGCAACCCGTCGAGGCTTGCGCCACAATCTCTGCCTGCCTTGAGGCATGCAGGCTGACCCAGGATGATCATTGGCGCGCCGAAGCACATCGCGTATTCGATTGGTTTCTCGGCAAGAACGACCTTCGAGTTGCACTATACGATGCCACAACGGGCGGCTGCAAAGACGGACTTCATCCAGATCGAGTCAACGAAAACCAGGGAGCTGAATCGACGCTCTCCTTCCTGATGGCCCTGCTTGACATGCAGCCATCGTGTGAAACAAGTGCAGAAAAAACGTACCCGGAAATGAGCGTTCCCTGTTGAATCCGAATACCGCAACAGCACAGTTTCACGATTCACCGGCTCTCGAACGCAGCGAAAATCCCCTTCTCACACGCTACGGTCACAACCCGATTCTCAGCAGGGAACATTGGCCTTACGCGATCAACAGTGTATTCAATCCTGGGGCGGTGCGTCTGGCGGATGGAAATACATTGCTGTTGTGTCGCGTAGAGGATCGGCGTGGAATTTCGCATCTTTGCGCGGCACGTTCTGCGAACGGGATTGATGGATGGCGCATTGACCAGGAACCGACGCTCGTTGCAAACCCGCGTGAATTTCCTGAAGAAGTCTGGGGCATCGAGGATCCCCGCATCACGTATGTCCCTGAACTTGAGCAATACGCGGTGGCGTACACCTCGTTTGCTCGTGGTGGTCCCGGGGTTTCCCTGGCCCTCACGAAAGACTTCCGGACCTTTGATCGATACGGTGTGATCATGCCTCCCGAAGACAAAGATGCCGCATTGCTGCCGCGGAGAATCAATGGGTACTGGGCCATGATCCATCGTCCGGTAACCACGTTGGGGGCTCATATGTGGATTTCATATTCGCCGGATTTGAGGCACTGGGGCAGCCATAAAGTCATCCTGGAAGCGCGACGCGGCGGATGGTGGGATGCGAACAAGATCGGATTGTGTTCACCGCCGATCGAAACGTCAAAGGGATGGCTGATGATTTATCACGGAGTACGGCAAACTGCCTCGGGAAGCATCTATCGCCTGGGCCTCGCACTCTTCGATCTGGAAAAACCGCACGTTTGCCTGCAGCGGGGAGAATCCTGGATGTTCGGCCCGGAAGCTCCCTATGAGCGCAGCGGAGACGTGAACGACGTAGTATTCCCGTGTGGACAAACAATTGGAGTCGATGGAGACACGATCAATCTCTACTACGGTGCCGCCGACTCGTGCATCGCCCTGGCAACTGGCAGCATCCGCTCCCTTCTCGCCTGGTTGGAATCAAATCCAAGTTCCGGAGACGGAGTTGCGCGGTGACGCATGCCGTCATTTCATTGAAAGGGAGTTCCAGATGACTGCTGCAACCACGATTTGGCCAAGCTGGCTGCCGCGCGTTCTGTGGCCCCAACGCGTTTGCCCTAGCTGCGGCTCGGTTCAATTCAAACCTGGTGAGTTGCGTTCATTTGACGGGCTTTTGGCAATGTTTGCCCTTCGGCCGGTTCGCTGCATGTTCTGCTGGCGGCGCTACTACTGGCTTTCTTTGCGAGATCCACTATGAGCATTCTCATTTCGGATTGGCTTCACACATCAAATGACCTATTGCGACGCCTTATGGCAAAGCATGCACGGCCGGTTCCGTGCTATCAGTCCATAACGCAGAGCGCCGAGGACGTGCAAAACGTCAAAAACTCACCAGCCTTTAACAAAGCGATCGTACTTGCAAGAGTCTGGACAGATAAGCCTCTTGAGGACCATTCGTAACTCAACACCAATGTTCCCAGAGCTGTTTATATCACCATCGTGCGGTGCCTCGGCAGGACCATCGCAGGTGATGAGTCAGACTCGGCTTCCTTGTTTTTCCCATCCAGAGTCGAGGATACCGTTGCAAGTGTGCGATCGCCACCGGTTTGGATCAGGGGCAGAAAGACAGAGAAAACGGTCCAGGAAGATTGGGAAAGACTGCTGCTTCTGACCTGAATCTTTCCGTTGTGCCGACGGACAATTTCAGAACTGATCCAGAGGCCGAGCCCTGTCCCGGTGTCGCCTTTTGTACTGACAAACGGCTCGAAGAGCGTCCTTTTCATCACCGGGCTGATCCCGGATCCGGTGTCCGCCACGGTCAAGCGAACGCCGGGACGAGCACCGTTGCTGTGTTCGCGGGTATTCGAAACCCTAATCTTCAGCCTGCCGCCATGACTTGAAGCATCCAACGCGTTCCCGATCAGGTTCAGAATTACCTGGCGAAGTTCGCCGGCCATTCCAACAATGGGCGAATTCGGCCGAAACTCTTTTTCAATCACGATTTCGGCGTAAGTCAGTTTCGACTGGTAGAGGATCAGGGCGGAGTCCACTACATCTGAGAGGTGGACCAATGTCGGCTTGCTCGGCTCGCGATAGAACCGCAGGGTCTGGGTCACGATTTCGGATATTCGCGCCAATTCCTTTTCCGCGATCACTTTGTGCTTCTTCGCCTCTTGCAGCGAAGATGAGGTGCCAATCAGGTAGAGAAGATTGGTAACTGATGCGAGCGGATTATTGATTTCATGCGAAATGCTTGCGGCCAGACGCCCAGCCACGGCCAGCTTCTCTGATCGACGAATCGCTTCTTCCGCGACATGGTTCTTGGCTATGAAATCTCTCATCTGATATTGACGGCCACGACTGCGCAGTGCCGCCTGGACGGTGCTGACGAATGTCTCTGGTCGAACCGGTCGCTCCAGCAAGACTACGTTTCCAAGAGGTTCTCGAACGCGCATTCTCCTGCGGCTCTCATCATTCACTTCCCCGCTCACTGTGAGTAAAATCAGGGGAAAGTCGGACCACGAAGGTTGTTCGGCGATGCGCGCCGCCCACTGCGAGATCGCTGGCAAGGTGAGGGCTTCCTCGGCCATAATCAATGCCCCAGCGCCCGAGTCTAATTCGACCAGAGCTATTTCAGGCGTCGTTGAAAGAACGCATGGGATGTCATTGGCGACCAGAAGATTGCAAATCAGCTCGCAATCCCGTCCGGTCGGAGCAACGACCAGGACCCGGAGTTCATTTTCCTGCCCGGTCACGTGGTTCCACCCGGCTTTTCAGGCGGATTGGTCAACCGCAGGCCATCGACCCCGCCACGGTAGGTCGGCGCACCGGTTAACACGCCTTCGAATTCCGTCAATACACCGCCTACTTCAATGGCCCCGTTCTTCATCATCAATTCGCGGACTGTGCGTTCATGTTCACCGCTGCGCTTCTTGATGACGGAGAGCGCCTGGCGCACCTCGCCCGCCGCCTCGAAATACCGAAACAGGAGGACGGTGTCTGCCAGATAGCTGACATCGACTGGAGTATCAATGTTCGTTCCCACGAACCCATGCTGGGCAACGGTCATCAACGTGGCAACTCCCTTCTGGCTCAGGTACGCCAGCAGTTCGTGGAGTTGCATTGCTAGAAATTTCTCGCCGGGCATGGCGTTGAGAAAGCCATTCAGGCTGTCGATGATCAGAAGCCTCAGGTCCTTCTTTTCAACCAATGCTCGAATTTCGTGGACGAATTGGCCGGGTGAGAGTTCCGCGGCATCCACCTGACGTAGAGTAAATTTTCCAGAGTCAACATGCTTTTTGATATCCAGCCCCAGGCCCTTGCCCCGGATCAGCAGAGTCGCCAGTGATTCATCGAAGGCGAATAGCGCCGCGTTGCCTCCGCGTTCGATCTCAGACACGGCGTAGCGGGCCGCGATGGTGGACTTTCCGCAGCCGGCAGGCCCAAGCAAGAGCGTGCTTGTACCACTATCGAGTCCCCCGCCGAGCAGGGCGTCAAGTGCCACGATGCCACTCTTCAACTGCGTCGGTTGCAGGGCCAGAAGATGCTCAGAGGCAACGAGGCGCGGATACACTTCAACGCCGCCGCGCTTGATGCAGTAGTCATGGAAGCCTTCGCGGAATCGTGAACCGCGCAATTTCATTACTTCCAGCCGGCGTCTTTTGATGCCGTACTCGCGCTCCACGCTTTCCATCATGATCACGCCGTGAGCAATGCTCTGCAGTTGCAGGTCATGACGTTCGGAAGTGCGATCATCGAGCAACAGAACGGTGCAGTTGCGTCCCGCAAAGTATTGCTTCAGTCCCAGAATTTGCCTGCGATAACGCAGAGAGTCTCGAGCCAGCAGACGCAACTCCGAGAGCGAATCAAACACGACGCGTTCCGGTTGAAGTCTCTCGACCTCGGATAACACGGCGTTGGTTGTGTCCGCTAATTCGATTTCAGAAGGGTTGAAGACCGTGTATTGTGCCTCAGGCTTCAAATGTTCTTCGTCAGGGCCCAACTCGAATACTTCAATCCCATCGAGCGACCAACCGTGCGATGCAGCA
Organism: uncultured Acidobacteriaceae bacterium; assembly: GCA_963838295.1. GTDB lineage: Bacteria > Acidobacteriota > Terriglobia > Terriglobales > Acidobacteriaceae > Telmatobacter. Next base: position 20,038 of record CAWIQS010000010.1, on the reverse strand, counting down.
ATTTCTAGAAGTTCGGTCTTCGACTCCGAAAGAGTGACATAGAGGCCCTTTTGACCGTGACTGATACCCTCCCTGAGGAATTGCATTGCGATCGTGGTTTTTCCCGTGCCGGGATCGCCCTCAATCAGATAAAGGTGATTGCGAGCCAGGCCTCCGCCAAGGATGTCGTCAAGACCAGCAACGCCGGTGGCAAATAGCTCTACCGATGTAGTTGCGGTGGCACTCGCGGAAACCTTACCATTTCCAGATTGCACGTTGCCGACGGTCTGCGTAGATTTCGGATCCACGGTGAGCTCCTTTTCACGAGAATTATTGGCCCGGATAATTCGCCTGCCATTGCGTCTATGTTGGAAGTTCCGTAGACTCGGACCACTCCACCGCGAGCAAGCCGGCGTTGTTTGACGCTACTGCTTGCGCGGGATCCCTGATTCTCTGACGAGGAAGTAGTGTGCAGTTTAAATATGCCTGCAGGGCAACAGGCTTTTCTGTGCACTTTGATACAGATTGGAATTTAGGCTTGTTTTGAGGCTTTCTGTCTCGGCTGCGCCTTTGGGAAGCCAAGAATCCGTGGCCTTGCCGCGTTGTCGCCGGGCAACTTGTCGTGGAGAATGATATTCAGCAGTGACTTGTTGACCCGGATGCGACCGTCGTAGTCGATGAACCCGAGCTTTCGAAACCGATTCATAAAGAAGCTGACTCGGGACCGTGTCGAGCCGATCATCTCTGCCAGGGTTTCTTGTGAAATCTTTGGAATTAGCGACTCCGGTTCGCCGGATTTGCCAAACTCCGCCATTAGGAGCAGAACTCTGGCGAGTCGCTTTTCGCTGGAGTTGAACAGTTGGTCGACCAGGTCGGCTTGAGTTCGTATACCCCTTACCAAGAGGAACTTGAGGAACAAATCCGAAAACTGGTGCTCGCCGTGCATGGCGCGAATCATCTCATCGCGCTCAATTCTAAGTGCTGTGCAAGCCGTGAGAGCCGTTGCTGTGGTCAGACGCCTTCCGCCGACCAAAGCAAGCGACTCTTCGCCGACAAAGTCGAGAGGAGCTAACAGCGTGATGGTGGCTTCTTTGCCCTCATTGGAGACAACGGTGACTTTCGCGCGACCTTTTCGGAGATAGTAGATGCAATCGGCAACATCGCCCTGCAAGAAGAAAGATTGCTTCGCCTTCAGCTCGACAGTCTTTCGACCGATTCCGGATGTCTCAAGAAAGGTCTCAAGATCGAATACGGGTAGAGCCATCACTTTCATTTGAAAGACCTTCTAGGTCAGATGACGATTGCGCGGCAATGGAAAATGCCTCTGCACAAACTCGAATTACACCTGACTGCAGGGCTATTTTCCCACGATCATGGAATGAAAACTGTATCGTTTTGCTCATTTATGTCGCTCATCGAACAAAGTGATCATGCCGGTCGGCCTCCAGGTCACGCAATTTCAGGGCGTTGGAGGCCAATCCGGCGGAAGGGTGGAGTTTGAACAACCAGAACCTGAAAGGTAGGGTTGGTATTCGTCGAAATGCGAATGGACGAAAACAAAATGCGCGGACTCAATGGATGAGTCCGCGCATCTTGCTTAATACTGTGCGGGGCTAGCGGAGGCTGCCTGTTGTCGGGTTCACAGAGGTTCCGATGACATCGCCAGAGACTACCAGTTCAACTCTGCGATTCTGCTGGCGGCCCGTTGGATTGTCGTTCGTGGCGACCGGCTGGGTATTGCCATAGCCCTGGGCTGTGACCGCATTGGAATTGACGCCGGATTCGACGAGGTAGTCGCGTACTGAGCCGGCGCGGTGTTCTGAAAGCGCCTGATTCATGTCGTCGTTGCCAACATTATCGGTGTAGCCGCCAACCTGGACGTTGATGCCAGGATAGGCAAGCAGAATGCCGGCAACCTTGGCGAGCTTCTCGCGGGCTCCTGGCTTCAAGGAGTATCGGCCTGTATCGAACAGAACGTCAGACATATTGACGATCAGTCCGCGTGCGCTGTCGCGCGTCTGCAGAATGAGATTCAGTTGCGTTGAGAGGCGGGCACGCATTTCAGCCTTGTCGCTATCGGCTTGCTGCGCGTGGCGATTGGCCTTGGCAGCATCCTCTTGCGCTTCTGACAGGGCATGTGCTGAAGACGCCTGGCTTGCCGCCATGTCGATCCTGGCTTGGGCTGAGTCAGATTGTGCGTGGTTCGTTTCAATCTGAGCATTCACTTGGCCGGCCTGAGCCTTGTCTCGCAGCCGATTGGCATCGTCAACTTGCGCTTGAGTCTGAGCTAGCGCATCCGCCGAGGTCTGGCGCTCGCTGTCTCTCTGCGCACGCAAGTTTGCCTTTTCGACTTCCGACTGTTGTGCGTTGTTGTTGGCGAGCGTCGCATCAGCCTGTGCGTCAGCCACGGCATTGGCAGATGTTCGCTGGCTTGCCGCCATATCGATCTTGGTTTGGGCGGATTCGGACTGGGCGCGAGCGGCGTCGGATTGCGCATTGGCAGCGTCAGCCTGGGCGCGTTCAGAGCGGCGCGTTGCATCGTCGGTTTGCGCTCGCGAGTCTGCCAGCGCATCGGCGGAGTTCTGACGCTCCTCGTGGTTGCGAGCCTCGTCCATCTTCTTAACAGCGATTGTCCGCGCGTCTTCTGCGGTTTGAACCGCCTCACGGGAGATCGCAATCAGCTGCTTGTTGTTGTGATGCTTGTCGATCGCGTATTGATCGGCCGTGTCCATCAGCTTGACAGCATGGCCATAGCTTTCGTCGGCATACTGCTCGGCTCCCTCTGATTTGGCGATACGCATCGCATTGCGCGCTTCGTAGAACTCGAGCGGCAAGCGGGCATTCAAGACAATAGGATCGATTTTGTATCCGGTGGGCAGATAGCCGCCGCGTTCCATCAGCTCATACTTTGCGTGAACTTCTTCCGCTGTTCCGCGCGTGTCAGCGCGAACCACATTTTCGAGCACAACCACATTGCTGGGCTGCTGCACTGCGTAATACGGCTCTGCAGTCACGATAAGAGCAAATGCCTGAAGGTTTGTGGTCACGTTCAGTTTGCTGCGGCTGTTGCCGCCAACCAGAACTTCGCCGAGATTGATCGAGCGACCCTCGGGCGAGATTGCCCACAGGACGTAGGTCAAATACTCGCCGCCGAAACTGGTCGGCCTGTCGAGATTGTTGAATTCAGCTTCAATCGCGAGGGATCCACGTTTGCTGTCCACTTTAGCTTCCCCACTTGCAGAGGACATCAGGTCAGTACCGGCAAAATCAAGCTTCGTGCTTCTGCTCCGGTGCTGGTAATTCACTGCCTCAACCGTGCGGCCGATCATACGGACACGATATGCGGGAGCGCGGTCTTCATGGCGATCAGATGCCTGGGTCTGCGAGTTCGCCCGGGAAACCCCGGTCACGCACAATACTCCGGTGAAAGCTAACGACAATGCGATATTCACTGATTTTCCTTGGGCAGTTGCCTGCCATGTTGCTGTTTTGCTGCGTGTTAGAACCGATGCACATGCTCGGGACAAGGTGCAAATCTGTTCATGGTTCCTGACGCGAATATGCGAAAGTGACTACTTTGGCCTGAATGCTTTTGGGGAGCCACCAGCGACCAGATGACCTTTCGAGATCGGCTCATTCCATAGTCTGCACACACTCTTCCATTCCAACTTTCCCACGTGCCGGGATCGCAGTCTGGTCTGTTCTATACACATCATCTTGTCGGACAGACTATCCGCACGTGACGCGACGGGACGACGGCGAAGCGCTGCTGTGCTTGAACCGCGCGCGCAGGATCTCTCGGAACAGTGCGGAAGATAGTGGAGGGGGCTTTCCCTTGGTGACTAATGACTCAATTTATTGTGTTGTTGGCGTCAAGCTGTTTCGCTGCCGGAGGTGCGGACTTGAACTCGTACCAGTCCAGACCATTCCAAATGTCCCGGCCGCTGGGCCGAACTTCTATGCCTTCGACGGCCATTTCGGACCTAAAGAATCTATAGCTCTGACTTCCATTCTTCTTTGCGTAATACATCGCAATATCTGCATTCTGGATCAGCGTGTCACCATCCTGTCCGTCGCTTGGATAGACGCTCACGCCGACGCTTGTCGTAATGTTAATCTCGTGCGAGTCGACGAGATGCACCTCGGCCACCGTCTTCAGCAAGCGCGCCACGGTAAAGACCACATCCTGCGGATGCTTCAATTCCTGTAACAGCACAATAAACTCATCGCCTCCCTGGCGAACGACGGTGTCCGGGGAGCGTACGCAGTCCAGCAATCGCTTTGCGACGGACTGCAGCAGCTTGTCGCCGATTGGATGTCCAAGAGAGTCGTTGACGTGTTTGAACCCGTCCAAATCCATAAAAAGCACTGCAGCATGGCCCCTTTGCCGATGCGCAAGGGCGATCGCCTGACCAATACGATCATTCAGAAGTATTCGATTGGGCAATCCAGTTAGAAAGTCATGTTGGGCGGAGTTAGTCAATTCTTTCTCCAATGCCCGAGTCGCACTCACGTCGCGAAACACAATGACTGCTCCGGTCACTTGCCCGTTGTTGTCGTGGATGGGGGCCACCGAATCTTCGATATTAATCTCCCGTCCGTCGCGGTTGATAAGAACGCAGTTCAATGGGAGAGTTCCGGCTTGATTCTGGGAAGCTGCCTTCGCCATAGGATCCAGGATTGCTTTTCGAGTAACCGCATCGACAATCCTGATGCAATCAACCAAAGTCCGTCCCGCGGCATCCTTCAGTTGGCACCCGGTCATCGTCTCTGCAACTCGATTCATGAATGTGATGTCGCCCCGGGCGTCGGTGCAAATCACGGCATCGCCAATACAGTCGAGAGTAACCTGCGCGCGTTCCTTCTCAGCAAGTTGGATTTCTTCGAGGGTTTTACGTTCGACTGCATTGAAGAGAGCGCGCTTCAATTCGCGAGGTTCAATCTGCCCTTTAATGAGATAGTCTTGTGCGCCTTGTTGAATTGCATGAACAGCGATAGGCTCTTCGTCAGAATCGCAAAGCAACACGATCGCAGCGTGGGGTGCTGTCATCTGAATACGCCTGACAGTCTCTAATCGGTTCGCATCCGGCGTTCCAAGGTCCAGTAGAACAACTTCCTCGGGGTTTCTTGCCAGATGCTTCTCGGCATCGCAAATCGACTCAACACGAGCCAACCGATAGACGCTTGAACCCGCTTGATCGAGGATCGCGCGAATCGGGCTAGGTGCTTCGCTCTGATTTTCGATCAGGAGAACGTTCTTGGCTTTTATTTCTTCCACGGTTCACCTCTAGCCGGCAAACCTTGCTCTCCGGAGTTCAGAATGGTACGTTTCTTCCTGTTTCACACAGACTCGTGTTTCAAAATTATTTCAAGAAACGACCGCTCAGTCTGTCCTCTTTAGCTCTCTGCTATAAAAGGGAGCGGCGAAATGCTTGGCCTCCCTTTCCCGGCAAGCCATCGAGAAGCAAGCGCGGCGCAAATGCCTGGTGAATGATCCTGGACGTCCGGCTCCCTTCCTCTTGATCGTTGCTGTTGCTTTTGCTTCTGGCTCAGTCCCGGATAGGTGGCTGGATCGCATGCGCGCCAAGGCTCTGTGACCGACGCAGAGCGCTTGGCCTGATTCGCGGGCAACGATACCAGGAAGTGGGCAGGAGCCGCCTTTATTGGCTTCTTATTGCTTAAGACTGGGGATCTTTCGCTTGTCCCCCCTATCGCGAATGCCCTAAGCGGGAAATCGAGGGCGGACCGACGGCACGCCTCTCGACGCGTTCCGAGTTCTTTAGCATCCACGCGCGAGAAATTCTCTTCCGTGGCTTCGATCAAAATGTCCTGTGGGTTTGAAATCGGCTGCGGGATTCCGGCTGGCAATTCCGTGGGCGATTGCATAGCGAAGGAAAGTTCGGAGAGGTTCGCGGAAGGTCGGGAAAGTGTGGGTATTGGCTGCCCGTCAGGGATTCGAACCCCGATATGCTGCTCCAGAGGCAGCTGTCCTACCGTTGAACGAACGGGCAACTAAATCTGGCTTTCCTGCAACCGCCCTCGCTGGGCAGCAAAAAGGAGTCTGATCCTGATGGAAAGCCAACCTTTTCATCATACGAGCAAACTTTTGGCCGGTCAAACGCCCCGGTGAGTTCGAAAATCGGAGCAAATCAGGCTGATTGTGAAGCCCAAAGCTCTATGAACCTGCATTCGGCCTGACGCATAATCCGGCGACGAGGCGGGCTATTGGCAGGATCTGCAAGTCACATCTACTCCTCACGCAGAACTTCGAGCGGGCGCAGTCCGAGAATGCGGAAACTCGCGATCCAGCCCGTCCCCGTGGCAAGGATCGCCGTCCCTACAAGCGCTATGGCTGTCGCATACCAATCGATGTGGAAGCTCACCTCAAGCCGGCGCAGCAATACCCTGGTAAGAATATTGGCAAACACGACTCCGACCGAACCGGCGAGCAGTCCAAGGACGCTGAATTCGACGCTGAAGGTGCGCACGATGCGCATGCGGGTTGCACCCAGCGTTTTAAGCACGACGGCCTCGCGCATACGGCGGAAGCGCGCGCTGGCAATGCTCGAAGCAAGGATCATGAGACCAGCGAGAATCGAAAAGCCCGCAAGAAATCGGACGACGTAGGTGATCTGGTCGACGACACTCTCGATGCGGTCCAGAACATCAGCGATGTTGATGACCGTCACCGTGGGATAAGCGGCAAACAGCCCTCGCTCCATCGTGGCGACCTGCTTTGCTTCAATGTGTGCGCCGCCATACCACGTTGCCTGCTCGTCTTTGAGTTGGCCGGACGGCAGCATGAACGCGATGCGGGCAGCGAGATGTTGTCCGTCAGCCTTGTAAAGCGCTGACACTTTCAGCGCGTGCACCCGTCCACCGATGGCGATCTCCACGGAAGAGCCCACGCCAAGATGCAACCGTTGCGCAGTGCCATCGCCAATCGCAATTTCAGCCGCATTGGCATTCGTCCACCATTTGCCTTGGGTCACTTTGTCGCCGTCGGGTGGCGTATCCGCCCAACTCAATTCAGCATTCTCCAGCATTCTTCGGGGAAAATGCTGGTCCTTCAACTCGTCGAGCAACTTCCCATTCAGAGAGACGAAGCGACCCTGCACTCCTGCCAGCAAATCGAGCGGCTGCGTGACGCCGGGCTGGTGCTGGAAAAAGGACCGGACCCCGTCGACTTCGTCCGGCGTGATGTCGATGAGAAAGACATTGGGCAGCTTGGGCGAGGCGGTTTCACGGATCTCTCGCAGCAACGTGCTCTGCATTAAATAGACAGCAAGAATGAGCATGACACCGGTGCCAAGCGAGGCCAGCACCGCCGCGGATTGATTGCCGGGACGATAAAGATTGGCGAGTCCATGACGCAAGGACGAAGGCAAATGCAACCGGACTCGATTCAGAACGAAGCGCAGTACCCGAAGCGCAACCGCAGCAAGGATAAGAAGCACCACCAGCGCAATGGTAAACAGAAGAGCGAACCAGCCTCCAACCTTTACAGAATCGGAAAGTGCCCACGCAATCGCACCGAGCGCCACGATGACCAACGCGCCGATGCCCAATTGCAGGCGGCGCGACCACCAGCGCGCGAACCACTCGCGAATACTGCCTGGACCTTGTTCCACCAGGCGACGCAACACGAGTATGGGCCTGACAGTGCGCACATCCAGCAAAGGGGGCAGGCAGAACAGCAGAGTCGTCAACAAACCGGTACCCAGGCCCGCCGCCACAGCGCGCCACGGGAAATGCATCACGGTGTGGACCGGCAAAAGCTTTCCAAAAACCGCGGGCAGCGCCTCCATTACGGCGGCTCCGCCAGCAACACCGATCAATGCTCCCAGAAGCCCAAGCGCCATCGTCTGAAGCAGGAAGATGCGCAGCAGGTCGGACGAGCGCGCTCCAACGGCCTTCAGAATGGCTAGCATGTCCATGCGCTGTTCGAGATGCGCGTGCATCGCCATCGCAACGCCGATCGCGCCGAGTACCATCGCAACGAGGCAGATCAGGCTGAGAATCGCTGTTGCATTATCGAGGCCCTGGCTGAGAGCCGGATTCCCTTCCTTGAAATCCATTACCTGCGCGTCCGGCAAAATCGCCTCAACCTGTTTGCGTACGGCCGTATCGTCCGCAGTGGCCGGCAATTTCAGCAGCAGACGCTGCGCGGCGCGGCTGCCAGGAGCAAGCAAACCCGTGCTCTCCAGAGATGAGCGTGAGACCAATACGCGAGGTCCCATGCCTGCGCCGGCCGAGATGCGGTCCGGTTCCTGGGTGAGTATCGCTGCAATCTTGAAGTTCTTGCCACCGAGGCGCAGGGAGTCGCCGACGTGCCCATTCAGGCGAATCAGGAACTCCTCCGCAACGACAGCGGAGTCTCCCTGCAGAGCCTGCTGCAGGCTCATCGCCGGCTCCAGTTGTGCCGAGCCGTAAAACGGATAGCGGGTGGGATCGACCGCCTTCAATGTAACGAGGATCGGCACCGGATCACGAGGCACCGACGCCATCGAGATCGTTTCCGTGACCCAGGTGAGGTCGCTACCGGGAATTCCCTTCTCCAGGTCGGCAAGCTTTTGCGATTCCTCCGTGCTCGGCTGGCGAAAAACGCGCGCGCTGAGATCGCCGGCCATGAGCGACCGCGCCTCGGTCATCAGGGTGGTGCGGAAGCTCTCGCTGAATCCGCGCACACCAACGAGGGCGGCAACTCCAACTGCGACAGAGAGTACGACGAAGGCAAACTTGCCCGGCGCCGACTTGAGGTCGCGCCAGCCGATGGATGCCGCGCGATGCCAATTGAGTGCGCGTTCAGCCATTTTCCCGCTCGTTCTGGATGAGAGCTTCGACGGGTTCAGAAGGCAGAGTGTCCTCGATGATCATGCCGTCTTTGAGAACGATCTTGCGATCGGCCCTGGATGCGATTTCAGGATCGTGCGTAACCAGTACGAGGGTCGCGCCGGCGCGGTGGTTGTGCTCGAGAAGCAGATCGAGCACGATCCGTCCGTTGGCCGAATCAAGATTCCCCGTAGGCTCATCGGCCATGATGATGGGCGGATTGACGACGAATGCTCGTGCAAGAGCGACACGCTGCTGTTCGCCGCCCGAGAGTTGAACGGGATAGTGATCCATGCGTTCACCCAGGCCGACAGCCTCAAGCAACGATCGCGCTTGCTGCAAGCCGCTGCCTTCGACGTTGAGTTCGAACGGAAGGAGCACGTTTTCGAGCGCGGTTAAAGTCGAGATCAACTGGTAGGACTGGAATACGAAGCCAATCTTGCGCCCGCGGACCGCGGCGAGGTCACCCTCGGCAAGGTTGTGAATCGGAGTGCCGTCGAGCCAGATTTCACCCTCGCTGGGCGTATCAAGACCCGCGAGAAGGCCAAGGAGCGTACTTTTCCCGCTTCCACTTGCGCCCACAATGGCGATGAACTGGCCGGCCGGAATGCTGAGCGAGATTCCTTTCAGGATGTCAACGCGCCGTGAGCCATTCTGAATCCAGCGCTTAACATTTCGGACTTCGATCACCCGGGATTGCCTCCAAATAGATATACGGCCGCTGGCCGAAGAACGTTCCCCTTCTGCGACATTACACTGTTGATGTGGACGCTTGGCGCAGGATTCTCGTTTCGTTGTGTTTGTCGATCTTTGCTCTCCCGTCGATCGCTGCAGACAGGCCACTTATTGTCTGCTACGGCGACAGCATAACCGCGGGCTATGGCTTGAACTCCGGCCAGTCGTACCCTGATGCTCTTCAACGGGATCTGGACCAGCTCAGATATACATACAAGGTATCGAATATGGGCACCAGCGGGGCGACGAGCAAGGATGCCGCCTCAAATATTCGTTCCGTGTTGGAGACACATCCCGCGGTTGCAATCGTGGAATTCGGCGGGAACGATGGCCTGCGCGGCCTCCCTCTGGAACAGACCCGGAAAAATCTGGATGCTGTGCTGACAGCGCTGGATACTGCTCACGTAAAGGTGCTCCTTGCCGGGATCACGCTGCCTCCGAATTACGGCCCGGATTACATTAACGCATTCGACCAGGTATACCGTGATCTCGCAGCGAAACATCATGCCGCATTCGTGCCCATGATCTACAAGGACCTGGTGAATGTGCCGGGAACAATCCAGGGAGACGGAATTCATCCTACTGCCAAAGGGTCGGAGATCATTGCGAAGACGTTGCTGCCCGCGCTCAGACCTTTGTTGCGGAATTAAGATTCGACGGATCAGCCCATCACGACGACGGGCTGGAACAGCGTTCCTGCGACTCGCTTGGCAATGCCAACAAGGTCGCGCTGGCCGGCGAACACCTTCACCAGCGTTGCTTGCGAAAACTCCGGCAGATTGGCCTGCGCGCCATTGCGCAGCCGACCTAGCGAGAAAGCATCTCCCGTGACAGAGGGCATTTCAGGAAGCAGGCTGCGCGGATGCAAGCAGTGCATTTCAAGAGCGGCAACATCGCCGGTTAACGGCTCGAGTTCTTCAAGCTTGTGCGCGTGGGCTAACGTAAAAGCTCCTGCCTGGGTGCGGCGCAGGCTGCTGAGATGCGCGCCGCAGCCAAGATCCTGGCCAAGTTCATGCGCGACAGAGCGGACATAGCCACCGGCGCTGATACTCATTGCAAACGACGCCTCTTCGCCCTCAAGCGCGGTGATTGCGAAAGATCGAATAACGATCTTCGCGGGTTTGAGTTCGACGGGCTTCCCCGCGCGGGCGAGCTTGTATGCCGGTGTACCAGCAATCTTCTTGGCGGAAAACGGCGGCGGCATCTGTTCCATGTCGCCTTGAAAACGCGATGCAGCCGTGCGGATCTGTTCGAGCGTGAATAAAGGGTGCGTCTGGACGCCGACTGGATCGCCTTCGGCATCATAGGTGTCCGTTGCGAAGCCAAAGTGGATAGTTCCGGTGTAGCTCTTTTCTGCCGATGAGAAGTATTGCGCGAGGCGCGTGAATTTGCCCATCAGAAGCGGCAATACGCCGGTTGCCATGGGGTCCAGTGTGCCAAGATGGCCGATTGAGCGCTCGCCCGTAATTCTGCGCAGGTGGCTCACGACGTCATGGCTGGTGATGCCGTCTGGCTTATCGATGACGAGAAGACCGTTCACCTAACTACTTTAGATGACTGACCACAGTTTCACAGTGATGACCGATTAGAGAGAGGCGTTGCCGCTTTGGCGAACGAGCGAGAGAAATTCAGCGCGCGTTTCCTTTTGGCGGAAGCAGCCCACCATGGCTGACGTGACGGTGGAGGAGTTCTGCTTCTCTATGCCGCGCATCATCATGCAGAGGTGGCGAGCTTCGATGACGACGCCGACCCCCTGCGGGTTGATGGCTTCCTGAATGGTGTCTGCGATCTGGCGCGTCAGGCGCTCCTGCACTTGCAGGCGGCGTGCGAAGACCTCAACCAGGCGTGGAATTTTGCTGAGGCCGATGACCTTGCCTTTGGGAATATAGGCCACATGCACCTTGCCGAAAAACGGCAGCATGTGGTGCTCGCAGAGCGAGAACATCTCAATATCCTTCACGATGACCATCTCGTCGTAGTCCACGTCGAACATGGCGCCACGCAGGATCTTGGATGGATCTTCGTTGTAGCCCTTGGTGAGGAAGGCCATGGACTTCTCGACGCGTGCGGGCGTTTGCATCAGGCCATCCCGGTCGGGATCTTCGCCAAGGCGGGACAGGATTTCGCGATACATCTCCTGCGTGCTGATGTTGCCAAGGCTTGCATCGCTTTCAATTGCCCTGCGAATTGATTTGCTCACTGCGATCGGTTGCGCCATTGCCTTTTCCTTTCGGCCCAGGAACTCGGCCGTCGTTCCACTATCGAGACTTAATTGCCGGAGAACTGAAAGAAGTTATTTTCGGTTTCTTCCACGCGTATCGAATTCAGCTTGGCTGTCGGGAGCGCGCTCTTGAGTACTCCAAATACTGCTCTACAAAGATTCTCTGTTGTTGGCACTTGATTCACAAACAGCGGATCGTAGTTCAAGTTTGTATGGTCAAAGCGCTCCAGTACAGATGTTTGCACGACTTCATCGAGTGTTGCCAGGTTGATGACCATGCCGGTTTCGCTGTCGACGGGGCCGCTGACAAGTACCTCAATGACATAGTTGTGCCCATGGCCGTGTGGGTTGTTGCACTTGCCGTAGGTTGCTCGATTTGCCTCATCAGTGAGGACGTCGGTATGGAGCCGGTGGCTGGCACTGAGCATGTATCGGCGGCCGAAATAAGCGATCTCCATTAGCGTTGTCCCCGATATTCGGCGAAGATTTCAGGCGTTTCATAAATCCGGATACGACTCAGCCGTGCTCCGCCTGCCCTGTTTACGGGCGCTTCAAGCCGCTTCCAGGCGGCAATCGCGATGTTCTCCGTGGTCGGGATCAGTTTTGAGTTCAAGAATTCGGGCACTTCGAGGTTGAAATGGCGATGATCCCAGGCGGCAAGGAGTTCGTCTTCGATTACGTCCTTCAGCCATTTCAAGTCGACCACAAAACCTGTGACAGGGTCGGGTTCGCCGGAAACGGTGACTTCGAGGGTGTAGTTGTGGCCGTGGCCATTGCGGCGAGAGCAGCGGCCGAAGACCTGCTCGTTCTTTTCGAGTGACCAGGCCTCATTCCAGTAGTAGTGCGAAGCCGAAAATGTGGCTCGTCTTGTGAGTTCGATCATTCGGCCCTCATGTTTTAGATGCCTGGGAGTCCGCGAATCTTCAGTTTAGACGCTGAGTTGGCGGGCTATCGCACCCTGGCAAGGTTGATGACGTGAGTCTGCAGATGGCACTCCGATATTTGGTGAACCTCAGTTTCAAAGAATTATCTCGTTTTTCGGTCAAAGTCCTGATTTCAAGCGACTTAGTCCGTCAAGGGGTCTTGCAACCTCTTGAAAACACATCACTTAAGACGTAAAGTCCTCCATGATTGGAACTTACAGGTCATTCTCGGGTAGTTTGCACTATTCTTGGAGCAACAGATTCCATAATGTGGCATCGTATGCCATCAGCCTGGATAGGTTCTTCCCTTCCAGCTGACTTGATTCAATACCTTGTGACTAAACCAGCTTCGGTACAGGAGCGCAACAAAGAGCGGCAGCCCCAGTGGCGAAATGGCGCAATCGACGAATGGAAAATTCGATTTTGCGACGCGGGCGTAGAAGCGAAACACGGTCCTGAGCCAGAGCAGAAGAAGCACCCAACCGGCACCGAGCCACTCAAGCGAATGCGGACTGAAGCGGGCATTCCAGAGGTGAATCGCGAGCCACGGCAAGCCGATAAGCAGAACGATGTCGAGGATTTTCCAGAAACAGGTAGCCAAAGCGTTGTTAAACAAGAGCGCGAGGTTTTTCGTCCAGCCTTCGATCATTGCGGAGGTTGTTCGGTACATGCGCGTACTCAGGGCATCCGGCGCATAACGAAAGCGAAGACCCACCTTGCGGCGCTTGGCGAGGAACGCGAGTTCCACGTCCTCGAGGACCCGATCAGCCACTGCGGCGTGGCCGCCGAGGCGGCGATAGGCTTCTCGCTCCACGAGCAAAAACTGGCCGTTGGCCGCTGCTATGCGCTGGTTCGGGTCTGAGACCTTGGCAGGCGGATAGGCCAGGGCGAGTTCAGAAAAAACGAGCGGCATGAGCGTGCGCTGGGCCACGCCAGTGACGAGTTGGCGAGGCGAGTAGCTCAGCATCCCGGCTTTGTGACGGGTGGCTTCGTGGACGGCGCGGTGCAGATTGCCCGGCTCGTGGATAGTATCCGCGTCGGTGAACAGGATCCAGCGGCCGCGAGCTTTGCGGGCGGCGGTCCAGATGGCGTTGTTCTTCCCTGTCCAGCCTTTCTCGAGTTTGTCAGCAGAGAACACAGTGACGCCGGGAAAGCTGCGAGCGATTTTGGCGGTCTTGTCTGTTGACTGGTCGTCGACGACGATGAGGTCCCAGTCGCGGCCAAGCTGGAAGAGATCATCGGCCTGCGCGACAAGCGATTGGAGACAAGCGGCAAGATTCTGTTCTTCGTTGCGGGCGGGAATGATGACAGTGAGTTCGATGAGCGGGTCGGGCTCAGGCTGATCGAAGACGGTGCCGGTGCGGACAGGGATGGCGAGCGGTTCGCCGGGCTCATCGGAAAGACCAAGAACGGGCTTGAACGATCGCGCGCTTGATTCGCCTTGAACCGGTTTGTCCGTCATTGGTGCTTCGGCCTTTCTTTCAGTACCCGTCGCTCCGTATTATAAGGATGTGCGGTTTACTGGTTACATTGCCATGGGCTCGCTGTTTGCACTGACGCTTGCGTGCAGCTGCGATCGCGGCGGTGTTCCTGCAAACGCAGACAGGGTTGCTCCCGACTTCACGGTGAGCGACGGCGAGAACACTGTTCATCTTGCGAATTATCGCGGCAAGGTGGTTTTGCTGAACCTCTGGTGGAGCCAGTGTCCCCCGTGCATTCAAGAGACGCCGGCGCTGGAGCAACTGCACCACGACCGGCCGGATATTGCGATTGTTGCGGTGAGCATCGATACGGACCCGGGCTCCTATCGCCGGTTCCTGACGCGATATCACGTGGATGTGGACACGGTGCGCGATCCGGACCAGACGGTGGCGAAGTTGTATGGGACCGATGGATGGCCAGAGACGTACATCATCGATCGCAAGGGATTCATCCGGCGCAAGGTTGTTGGCGATCCGGACTGGTCGAATCCCGAGATTCGTTCCTTTCTGAAAAGCCTGTAGAAATCTCAGCGCTTTAGGCGTTCACGGTCGCTGCGACGTGGCGACGGTAACGTTTTCGGTCAATGCTTCGTGTTCCTGTATCCGGGGTTCCGGCTTAATGACCTAATTGTGCGCCTATGACCCATAATTACCTGCAAAACGAGGACCAGTTTTTTTGTGAATAGAATCTGCGAGTTGGGTGGAATCTGGCTGGATGCAGTATTGACAGGGACAGCAGGTCGCCCGATGAGAGAGTCAGGGTTCGTGCTTTCCCAGGTCTCAAAAGCGAATACCTCCGCCCCATTGACGCAGACCTGTCGACGGGGATCCCGGACCTGGGGACCTATTTCCGTAATGGGTTTGCAGCCGAAGATGCGCGACACCCGCTGGCGATGCCGGCCATCTTCGGCGAAATGCTCTCTCGATCGAATATGCCTGCTGAAGTTATCAGGCCGATCACCTAAGACTGATCACCGAGACGTTCTGCGTGCCCGGCTGAAACTCCGCCGTATTGCCCACGTACAGCAAACCGTGGACGAGATCGATGGTCGAGTAATTTGGATTCGTCCCTACCGGAATCACGGTCGACGTGAGCGTATTCGTCTTACCGTTGATCACCTCCACGTTGCCATTGGCATTCGACAGGTAAACCTGACGCGTTAGCGGATCCACCGAGAGTGCTTCAGGTTGCAAGGGGATTCCAGTGATGAGCGCAATCTCAGTGTTTGTGGCTCCGTTCAGCACATCCATTTGTCCGTTCTGATCGCTGACGTAAACGATGTTGCGCAGCGGGTCGACCCCTGCGTCGTAACTGTATCCGCCCTGGAGGGGCACGGTGGTGACCGCATCCGTGCCGGGATTCACGACCAGCATTTGTCCTGGATTCGATTGCAGTGGAATGTAGAGAGCTTTGGTCGCCGGGTTCAGCGTAATGGTGACACCGAGCGCGCTTTGTGGGGGGACGGCAATCTCCTTGATCAGGGAGCCGGTGGTTCCGTCATTCACCCAGACGTTATCCTGCCCGTCCAACGTGTAAACACGGTTTGTGAGGCTGTCATAGGTGACTGTCCATGCGATGGGTAACGGGAACTGACCCACGATGGAGTTCGTCGTTAGATCCACAACGTACATGCCAGTGTTGAGATCCGTGACATAGAGTCTGCGTGTCACAGGATTGATGGCAATGCCCGACAATTGATTTTGTCCGACGTTAATGGTCGTGATCGGGGTGTTTGTTTTTTGATTCACTACCTCTACGCCGTTGCCGGCAATGTAAACAAGCTGCGTCAGGGGATTTACGGCAATTGTCATTGGAAGGCCGAACGAGCCTTCTTGTGCGGGGATAGTGGCAACGACTTTTTGTGCGGAACTAGAGGTAGTGGTAATGGCCATCAGTAGAGAACACGCGGCAGTATTTGCCGCCATGCGAACGAGGGAAGGTAGTTTCATGGAGGATTGACCTCACGGCGATTTGCGTGCGGGCTTGCCAAGATACTGGGATTCGTGAAATTTTCTTGCAGTTGCTTCGCAGATCTTCGCTCTCCATCGACTTCGAGTTTGAGACTGGGTCTGTCGGAATACGAAATAATGGGACCATGGGGACTGCCGAGGATCGACATAGCGCTGTTGGATTTGATTTTGGAACCACCAACAGCTCCGTTGCCGTTGTGGATGAGGCGGGACAGGTACAGCTTGCATCGTTTTCTTCGGGGGGTGCCGAGACACAGTCGTTTCGCTCGGTGTTGTATTTTGAGCAGTACAAGAACAACGAAGGCGCCAAGCGGACACATTCTCTTACCGGCCCCGCAGCCATCGAACATTATTTGCAGACCGATGAGAAGGGTCGGCTTGTACAGTCGCTGAAGTCTCATCTTTCAAGCCGGACGCTGACGGGGACGGAGGTCTTTGGCCGCCGTTACAAGCTCGAAGAGCTGGTCTCGCGGATGCTGAGCGACCTTCGTAAACATGCGGCCCACCAGTTCAAAGAGCCCGTTCGCTATGCGATGGTGGGGCGGCCGGTACGCTTTGTGGGCGCGGAGACGGAGGACGACCAGGAATTCGCCGTTTCGCGATTGCGTGCCGCCTTTGCACTGGCGGGATTTGAACACGTGGAATTTGAGATGGAGCCGGTAGCGGCCGCCTACACCTACGAAGCGACGCTCGATCATGAGGAACTGATCTTAATCGGCGATTTCGGCGGCGGCACAAGCGATTTTTCGCTGCTGCGTGTGGGGCCCGAAGTGCGACGCAGGGGACGCAAGCCCGCGGATTTGCTTGGCAACAGTGGAGTGGGCCTGGCCGGAGATGCCTTTGACGCCCGCATCATTCGCAAACTCGTTTCGCCTGCGCTCGGTTCGGATTCAGAAGCGCGATCTCTGAATAAGCTTCTGCCTGCGGTGCCGGCATGGATCTACGCGAACCTCGAGCGGTGGCACTACCTTTCATTCCTGCGCACGAATAACGTTCGCGAGATTCTGAAGAGCGCACGCATTCGAGCGCTTGAGCCGGAGAAGATTGAAGCGCTGATTGCCGTCGTGGAGGAGGACCTGGGATATCAACTCCACCAGGCGGTACAGGAGCTGAAGTTCAAACTATCGCGCGATCAGAACGCTGAGTTCCGGTTTCGCGGAGGTGGAATGGAGTTGCGGATCCCCGTAACAAGGGCGAGCTTTGAATCGTGGATTGCGGAAGACCTTATGACGATCGAAGGGGCGGTTGACACGCTTCTTAAAAGTTCCGGAGTTGGAGCTAGCGCTGTCGATCGCGTATTCCTTACGGGGGGTTCCTCGTTTGTGCCGGCGGTGCGGCGGATTTTCGAGAGCCGCTTTGGAGCATCGCGGATTCGCGGTGGCAACGAATTTACGTCGGTTGCGCACGGACTGGCGCTGCGCGCGGCGGAATCGTTGCGGCAGCGCCTAGGATGACGAGCACGGTTAGAGGTGTGATTTCGCTTGACGTGAAAAGTGAATCGGCGTATTAGTCATATAGTACATTGATTGGCGCGATGAATAGGACTTCAAAACCGGCATTTCATTTCCACCTCGACCTGCACAGCGGGATGCCGGTTTATCGGCAGATCGTGGACCAGGTGCGGGGAGCGGTGGCATCAGGCGCGCTCAGGCCAGGTGATCAGTTGCCTACTGTGCGACAACTTGCGGTGGACCTCGAAGTGAATCCGAATACCGTGGTGCGCGCATATCGTGAACTGGAATACGACGGATTGCTCGAGACGCACCAGGGGACCGGGACCTTTATCAGCGATCAGAAGATGCCGCGGGCGGGAGACGAACGCCAGCGTCAGCTTGCGCAGATTGTTTCCGATGCAGTGGCGCGCGCGGGAGCAGCGGGATTTACAGTGCAGGATCTTTTGGATCAGTTAAGCCGTGCAACGGCTCAGGGCGGGTCGCGGCCAACAAGCCGGACCGCAGGAGAAAAGCGATGAACAGAAGAGGAAATCTGCAATACAACCGGGTTGCAGTAACAGCGTGTGTAATTTGCGTACTGGGTGGTTTGCTTTTGAGCGCGATGACGAAGAACCCGGCGCCGCTGTTGATCGGGATATTCATTGGACTTTATTTGTTGCATGCGATCAAGGTGGTTCAGCAGTGGGAGAAGGTCGCGCTACTGCGCGTGGGGCATTACGTAGGGCTGCGCGGGCCGGGGATCTTTTTCATCATTCCGGTGCTGGAGACGCTGAGCGCGTATATCGACCAGCGCGTGCGAGTGACAAGTGTGATGGCGGAATCGACGCTGTCGCGCGACACGGTGCCGGTTGACGTGGATGCCATTATTTTCTGGCTGGTGTGGAATGCAGAGAAGGCAACGCTGGAAGTGGAGAACTATCTTGACGCGATCACGATGAGCGCGCAGACAGCGTTGCGCGAGTCGATCGGGCGGCATGAACTGGCGCAGATGATCACGGAGCGCGAGATGCTGGGGCGCGAACTCCAGCGCATTCTGGACGAGAAGACGACTCCGTGGGGGATCACGGTGCAGTCGGTGGAGGTGCGGGATGTGCGTATTCCGGCGGGGCTGCAGGATGCGATGTCGCGACAGGCGCAGGCGGAGCGGGAACGGCAGGCGCGCATCATCCTAGGCCAGGCGGAGACGGAGATCTCAGAGAACTTTGTGAAGGCGGCGGAAGCGTACAGTTCGAATCCGACCGCGCTGCACCTGCGGGCAATGAACATGCTGTACGAAGCGATCAAGGAACGCGGATCGATGGTGATCGTGCCCTCGTCGGCCGTGGAGACGATGGGGCTGGGCGGGTCGCTGGCGACGGCGTCCCTG
Source organism: uncultured Acidobacteriaceae bacterium (assembly GCA_963838295.1). Taxonomy (GTDB): domain Bacteria; phylum Acidobacteriota; class Terriglobia; order Terriglobales; family Acidobacteriaceae; genus Telmatobacter. The sequence goes on along the minus strand of CAWIQS010000010.1, from coordinate 1,076 downwards.
GCGAAGCAGATCTAGAAATCTCGAATCTAGAAATCCCGAAAGCAAAAATCCAACAGGAGGTGACTGCGATGAATATGCGCATGGGTGGAGTTGTGTGCGTTGGAATGATCATGCTGTGCTGCGCAGCGGCACAGTCGAACTCAGATGCCGGCTGGTTGGGCGTGTGGCGAGGCGAGTTGGACGGCCAGCCGAGCGTGATATTGACGCTCGGGGAAGATACCGGAACGCTGGAAGGAACGCTGGTGCTGAATATCATCACCCGCGAGGGCGGACAGCCTCACATTGTTGCGTGCGAGCCGCATGTTCTGGTGCACCCAATGATCGATAGGAGCAGACTTTCATTTCAATTAAAGAGGTTGAAACCGTCGAGCCCGATGATGGACTTCACGGTGACATTGACTGCTGATCGGAGCGCCCGGATCCACTGCCTGAACTGCGGTGACGATGCGCCGGTAGTTGAAATGACCAAAGAAGATTGAGTGTTGCGTTGATATCGGACAAATCCAGAGCATCCCTCAGGGGCTGAAGCCCCGAGATTCTATTACCTTTTAGGGCACGGCTGAGGCCGTGCCCTTTCAAAACCCGACGAGTACAAACTCGCAAACTCTTCAGTTTCTCTGTGAGGGCCCTCACGGCAATGGGCGGCGCGAAACTGCTATGCTTTTTCCATGACGACGGTGGAGATTGTGCTTCGCTACGCAACAGCGCCTACCGAGGCAATGACATTCGCCCTGGGGAAAATGCGCGAGGTCTACGGGATTCGCCGGCTGTGCTTCGATCGCGGGGCGCATACGCTGCGGGTGGAGTATGACGCGACGCGCCTGAACGCGGCGGCGGTGATCCAACTGGTGCGGAGCGCGGGGTTGCAGGTCGTTGAAGAAGTGCAGGTTGCGCTTCCTCCTCCGGCGGCGGAGCCTGCGCCCGCAAGCTGATAGTCACATTGCAACCCCGTGGAAACCCTGATAATCTGATGATGGTTTCGATCGAAGCCATACGTGTGCGCCCGTAGCTCAGCTGGATAGAGCGACTGACTACGAATCAGTAGGTCGGGAGTTCGAATCTCTCCGGGCGCACCA
>CAWIQS010000009.1:0-14828 GCA_963838295.1 uncultured Acidobacteriaceae bacterium | reverse complement strand
GCAGGCCAAGCTGTTGCGCGTGCTCGAAGAAGGCGAGGTAGAGCGCATCGGTGGCGACAAGCCGGTTACGGTGAACGTTCGCGTGGTGGTGGCGACGCACCGCGATCTGGAAGCGCGAGTACGCGAGGAGAAATTCCGGCAGGATTTATTTCATCGCATCCACGTTTTCCCGTTGCTGCTTCCGCCGTTGCGCGAGCGGCGCGACGATATTTCCGCGCTGGTGGAGCATTTCGGTGCGCAAGTGGGCGCGCAGAACGGGTGGAAGCCGATCCCCTTCACCGACGAAACGATACGAGTCTTACAGTCGCACTCGTGGCCGGGCAACGTTCGCGAATTGCGCAATATGGTGGAGCGGCTCATGCTGCTGGCGACGGACGGTCAAGTGGATCTGACGACGGTGCAGATGGCACTGCCGACAATTTCTGCAGGAACAGCTTCTGCGCGTGCCGAGGTTGGCTCCGGCACGCTCGCCGAGCGCGTGCAGTCGTTTGAACGCGAGGTGATTCTTGCGGAACTGAAACGGAGCCACCAGAACATGAGCCTGGCTGCAAAGACACTCGGTTTGGAGCGGAGTCACCTGTATAAGAAAGCAGAGCAGCTGGGGATCGATCTACGGGCGATGCGTCGCGAGCAGGAGCCGCAGGAGTGAGCGCGTACGCTCGGAAAGAGGGTGCAGAGGGAAAAGACGTAGCGAGCTACGTCTCTACGAGCAAATTGCCCGATCGATTTCGTTTCAAATCGGCGGCGAGTAAGCGGTGAAACAAATGCTCTCCGGCTTCGCGCCGCACCGAGAGCCGGCCGGCTCCGTAGGCCCGCGACTTCAGGCCGCGCTGCACATCTTCGCAAATACCCAGATCTTCATCCTGCACTCGACTGCCGACAGCGACCGACTCGTTGTTGTACTCGCATCGCGCGTCACTCACGTCGCTGAAATAAAAGTCGAAGATCACAGTGCAGTGATCGGCGTCCACGGGGATCACGTAGTTCGTATCCATGTATCCCTCGTAGCAGTTGATCATGAGGTTGGGATACTGCCAGAAATAGCGGGCGCGATCGCCTTTACGTGTGGCTCCGGTGGCGGCGTCTTCGTCGGAAGCAACCATGGGACTCGACTGCAGGCAGTAGCGATCTTCGTTCTCGATGGTGTACTGCTTGTAATCGAGCACGGAGCTTAATCCCTTGTGCAGGTGGGGCACGTGATATCCGCCGTCGAGATAGTTATCGACGTAGACTTTCCAGTTGCACTGAATGTCGTAGCTTCTGCGGTCGAAGTAATGCAGCCTGCTGATGTCGAGGGGAGAAACGCGCTTCACCAGTCCGCCGAGGAATTCCTGCAACGGCGCAGCCTGCGGATCGAGATTCACGAACACGAAACACTCCCAGGTTTCGACGCGTATGGGGACCAAACCACTCCGAGCGCGATCGAAGGTTTCCACGCCCTCGAATTCCGGCATGCCTTTGAGAGCTCCGTCGAGTCCGTATTTCCAGCCGTGGTAAGGACACTGCAACATCGCGGCTTGACCGCAAGCCTGCGTGACCACGGCGGCGGCATGGTGACGGCAGACGTTAAAGAAAGCCCGCAATACGCCGTCACTTCCGCGCACAATAACGACCGGCTCTCCGGCAAGACGCGTGGAAACAAATTCTCCCGACTGGTGCAGTTGGTCCGTGCGCGCAGCGAGCTGCCACGTTCTGCCAAAGACGTTGAGCCGCTCCAGTTCCCCAATGCGCGGATCGACATACCAGGGCGCGGGGATCGTGGAGGCCTGCGCGAGCGGGGCCCGATCGTCGTAGCTGGAAAGAATCTGCTCAATTGAAGCTTGCATGTTCATGCTATTGAATGGAGCTTTATGCTTGCGAATAAATGATTACCTGAACGCGCTACCGGTGAGCGATAGCGATTCTGGCATGGATAATGACTCAAGGTCACGACAGAATACAGCATAACGACTCGAAATGAATGTTGAAATAGGCGTCGCGCCGGAAGCTACATCGGGAACTAAAGATATGGTGAAGCGATTCGGGAGCACAGGAAGTGCACGGGCCGCACCTGCAAAAGCGGCCCGTTTTGTTTTGCGCACGCTCAGAATCTAGCCGGCTCTTTGGGCGCGCGGGTCTTCCGCAAGGACCAACGGAGCATCAACCAGATGTTCGCTCAAGAACCAGACTTGGAGTTCGTTGGCACGTAGAACGTCACTGACGACCAGATCGTTGGTGCCATCATCGCCCAGCTCGGAAGCGCGGGCCGCTAACTGGCGACAGTGACCGATAATGATTTGATGCGCATCCAGCAGGCGGGAAATCTGGACCGGCACTTCTTCCCTGCCGCGCGGTGGACGCTCGATGCGTGTGGTCTCGGCGACGTCGGCGGCCATGGCCAGCGAAATTCCGCCAAGCAACTGGATGCGCTCGGCAATCTCGTCGACAATCTCCACCTGCTCGTCAAAGTGTTTATCGAACAACAAATGCAGCTGATAGAACGTTGGCCCTGCAACTTGCCAATGTGATTTTTTGTAAAGATCGCGCAATGTCATGGAATCGGCAAGCAAAAGATTCAGTTGCTCGGTCATTTCCAGGCGCACTGGCTCTTCCAAATCGAGCGGTAGAGCGTGCGAGACGGTACCGTACGCTTGGATCTCGGCGGCACGCTGGTGAATGCGGGGTTGTGCGTTGATTGTTGCTTCACGGGAGGAGCGGACTTCCTTTTTCGCCATCGGGACTCTCCTTTTTTATACAAGAGTCTATCTTTCAAATCTAAACTTGCGCGAATTCAGGAGCAGGTTCGGGAAATACACCGGTTTTGGCGGATTCAGACAACAGGGCTTGGATGCCAGGATGTTCGATTGGATGCGACGGTTTTTTCGGTTGCAGTGATGGCAAACGGAATTCAATCCCTATGGAAACAACGAACTAGTAATGCCTGCAAAGATTCGTCGGCACCGGACTCTAGCCTCGGCAACGATCGTTCTCGCAAGGTTTGACGGCCCTCCGCCCGGTTGCTATGATCAGAATGCGGGGTGGAGCAGTCTGGTAGCTCGTTGGGCTCATAACCCAAAGGTCGGTGGTTCAAATCCACCCCCCGCAACCAACGCAATCATAAGGTTACGGGCAACTGGGCCCCTGTAACGACTGTCCAAAACTGTCCAATAAGGGGAACTGCGTCACAGTTCCCCTTATTTATTGAATAAAGATCTGCTGAGTGGCAAACCTGCGCAAGAGGCGTTGCACGATTGGCCGATTGGCTTTGCGCTTGGCCAAGGCCGAGGTATCGCCGTACTGGTCCATTGTGGTTGAAACCCGCGCATGTCGCATGAGTTTCTGCTATACGCCCCCGGGTGCTCCGGTCTCGTCCAGCCAGGCACGAATATGTGACGGAACGTGTGAAACCCGATCCCTGCCAAGTCTCAATTTCAGGCCCGTAGGAACGAGGTAGTCGGTGCGAATCGAGTCGGCGTGATACGGTCGACCCGTCACTGGACTCGGGAAGAGCCAGTTTCGTTCGGAATCGAGACAGAGCACTTGCCATCTCCTCAGTTCGAGAATGAAGCCGCGTTCCTGATACCGCGTTCGCTTAGCCACTGTAATCTCCTTGGGGTTGGCGATGCGGGTGGCTGCCTGAGATTACCTGAGAACGAAGCCAATGGTCTAGCTCCGAGAGATAGAAATACCAGCGCTTCCGACCTGTCCCAACCGGATGGGCGGGAAGCGAGCCCTCACGAGCCTTGCGGAGTACCGTCTTCGGATGAAGGTTGAGGAAACGTGCGGCGTATTGTTGGTTGACGGGTGGTTCCCGAACCGAGCGTAGCCGCTCGCGTGGGGGCATTCGAGTGGGCTGGGTCGACATTGAAGCCTCGCTGCAATGCGGTTCCTCGCGCTATTGGATATTGCGCCGAACCGACCATGTCAGCCAATTTCCTTCGTTTCCTCGACCGTGTCCAACAACTTCTCGTCCGCGTGTTATTCCCGCCGAGAATATCAAACAGCGATAATCCGATTTCTCACGTCACATTTCATTGAGCAATCCCTTCTCGGTTGCCGATCTGGCATTACAGCAGAACCGAGTCATACAGTCGCGACAGCCTCATCTGCATCATCGCTAGGCACTTGGACGCAGATTTGCGAGCAAAGTGATTACGTACCGGCCAGCACGATCGTATCTGGAGGCCAAATACTTATGCGTCTTCCGTCTTGTGTCAGTGCCGGGCTCGCATTGGCCGACAAATCGCTTTGTCTCGAAGATTCATTAGCGAGCGGAGGCTCAATTTACCTGCTCGCGACACCATGTCCATCTATTATTCCTCCCAGGAATAACACGCGGACGAGAAGTTGTTGGACATGTTGTTTGAGCAGCGTTACGTTTGCGCCACAAGCAGCCGATTTGAGGTGCTGCGGAGGTGCAAATGCCCTGTTGGTCGCGAGCTCATTCCATCCGCCAAATCGGACGCTTTCTTCAGTCGAAGCGCGTGCGTCCAACCACAGTTGTTCTTGCCCTGTCCTTCCTCATTCCTGTGGCGGCGCTGGCACAGGGTTCACCGTTCGACACGGGCTTTACCGCCATCCAAAGTCTTTTCACCGGCACCATTGCGAAGGTTGCAAGTCTAGTGGCGATCGTGATCGGCGGCTACGGTTTCGCGCACGGCGAACCCGGCGCAAAGAAGGCCTTGGCCGGTGTCGCCGCCGGAACCGGGATTGCCGTCCTCGCCGTAAACGTCCTGAGTTGGCTCTGGGGCGTATAGGAGGCCCTACCCGCCTAGTTCAACAGATGCTGAACGAGTCCCTTATGCCAAACAACACAGATCAGAAGCATCGCACAAATCGAGTCTTCAAGAGCATGCATAAGCCGCTCACCTACCTGGGCGTCGAGCGCACGCTGTTCTACTTCGTCTGCGTCGGCGCGGTGGGTGCCTTCAATCTCTTCAATTCCATCTTGGCCGGCATCGCCGTGTTCATTGGCGGTTTTGCTTTTGGTCATTGGGTAACGAACAGCGATCCGGCGTTTCTCCGCATCCTCGCAAAGTCTGAACGCTACAAATTGCGCTATGACGCTGCGAAACAGCAAGTCCCACACGTGGAGGTGGTGTGATGCTGCGTCTCGACAAAGTCATCAAGCCGTGGAAAGAGAGCGCAGCTCTCAACGACCATATCAATCTCTATGGCTTCTGGAATGAGACGACCTTCCTTACCAAGAGCGGCGATTTCGGCATGGTCCTCAGTATTTCCGGCGTGGATTACGAGAGTCTTGACCGCTCGGAACAGGAGTATGCGGTGAAGCGGTTGGAAGCGGCGCTCAAAGCGTTTGGCCCAGGCTTCCACGTCTACCAATACCTCTTCAAATCGAATCGCCCTGACATCCCATTCGCAACGTATGACGACCCGATCGTGGAGGCAGCGATCGATCAGCGGCGGAAGTTCTTTGAACGGAAGCGCGACCATCTTTATCAGGTTGAAATCTTCTACTGCATCCTGCTCGAAGGCACTCGGTCGAAGACCGGCGTGGGAACGGCGCTTGCTCGCCTCTTACACGATCCAGAGGGCGCGATTGCCGAACTCAAATCGCAGTTCACCAACGACAGCATGAAGACGCTATTGCGCACGCATATCGAGCGCGATCTTCAACGGCTCGACCAGCACGTGCAGGCATTCGCTCGCCAGCTCGCAGATTTCATGCAAATCGAGGTCTTGAATCAGCAGGGGCAATTCAGGTTTTTCCGCCGCTTGCTGAATTATGACGACTGGCGTATTGCCGGCACGCCGCAGTCCACGCAGTTTCTCGACTATCAAGTGGTCAACTCCGACATCGAAGCGGAACGCGATCATCTGCGGGTAGGCGATCACATCGTCCGTGTGCTGACGATGAAAGAGGCCATCACAGAGACGCGGCCCCTGGTGCTCGACGCGCTGCTGAAGATTCCCGCCAACTTCTACGTCGTCACGGAGTGGACGCCGCTACCCGCGGACAAGGCCCGCAAAGAAGTGAACAAGCGCCGCCGCCACTTCAATATGTCGAAGACAGGGTTTGTCTCTCAGATGGGCAACGACGCCACGCAGACGAACCCACGCGATGTGCTGGTGGATGAGTCCAAGCAGGCCGACATTGAAAATCTTGGAGATTGCCTGCGCGCCCTGGGTGACGGCCAATCGCTTGGCGATTTCTCGCTCACGATTGTGCTGTATGGCCGGTCACGAGCGGAACTCGATCAGCTTGTGGCCGAGTTTACTGGCGTCTTCACCAACGCGGACGGCAATCTGTTCGCGGAAACCTACAACCAGCTCAACGCCTATTTCGCCACCGTGCCGGGCAACTATGCGATGAACCTCCGCCAGCTGTATCTGCTGAACACGAACTATGCCGACCTGTCTTTTCTCTTTACGATCCTGCCCGGCGAGAAGACGAACGCGCATCTCGGTACGGAGTACCTGGCTGCGCTCGAAACCGACAACAGCACGCCCTACTTTCTCAACCTGCATAACGGTGAGGTTGCCCACACGCTGATTCTCGGGATGACGGGAAGTGGCAAATCCTACTTTTGCAATTTCCTGCTGCAGAACGCGCAGAAGTACGCACCGCTAACTTTCATCTTCGATATCGGCGGCAGCTTCCAGTCGCTTACGACGATTTTCGGTGGCTCCTACCTGAACGTCGGCCAGGAAGCGCGGGATTTCACCATCAATCCATTCTCCCTGCCTCAGACCAAAGAGAACCTGCAATTTCTCTTCAGCTTCTTCCGTGTGCTCATTGAGGGCAACGAACAGCGCTACCGGCTCGACTTCAAAGAAGAACGCCGGTTGTGGGATGGGATCGAGCGCATGTACGTGCTGGAGCCGAACCAGCGCACGATCTCGAACTTCGGCAACATCATCGGCGAGTTGAAGGAACGCCTACACCGCTGGACTCGCGGTGGACAGTACGGATTTCTGTTTGACAACGCTGAGGACACGCTTTCGTTCTCCCGCTTTCAGACTTTCAACTTCCACGGCTGGAATGATGCGCCGGAAGTTCTTGAGCCACTCCTGTTTTACGTTTTGCATCGCGCGTCAAACGAGATCGCAGACCCAAAAAGACTCGCCACATTCAAGACCTTCCTGCTCGATGAGGCGTGGCTGTTCATCAAGAACGAGACGATCCGCAACTACGTGGTGCAGGCGCAGAAGACTTGGCGTAAACACAACGCCGCCATGATCCTGGCAACGCAATCCATCAAAGAGCTGGAGGAATCGGGAATGCTGGCGATAGTGGCCGAGAGCTGCCCCACGAAGATCTTCCTCGCCAACCCGGAGATGAACCGCGAAGTCTACCGCGAGGCATTTCATCTGAACGACACGGAACTGGACATTATCGGCGGCCTTGTTCCGCCGGGCCAAATGCTGATTCGGAAAGCCCAGACCTCAAAGAAAGTGCAGTTGAACGTCGATTCGGTCTCGCACTGGATGGCAACCAACAACGCCCGCGACAACCTCAAGAAGCGGGACTACTTCGACCGCTTCGGCTTTGCAGATGGGCTTCGCCATCTCGCGGAAGACTACCCATTCCAGCCGCGCACGCTGGCCGGATCAACCCCTACAAAGAACCATAAAGGAGAAGCGCTGTGAGCCAACTGAGAGTCATCATGAATTGCTTGTTAATCGTTTCCTCCATCGGCGTCGTGGCGCAAGATTCCGCACGCACGGTGCAGTATCACTCGCAGGACATCGTCCCGATCCGCGCCAAGCTGAAATATACAACCCTTATCGAGTTGCCCACGACCGAGAAGATCATGGAGGCCGCCACTGGCGATAAGGACTTCTGGATTGTGGATGTGGTTGGCAACTTTTGCTTTGTGCATCCCGCAAAGCAAGGCATCAGCTCCAACTTGAACCTCATTACGGACAAGGGCAACATCTACAGTTTCACACTCCAAGACATATCGGGCTCCACCCCTGCCACCAGCCCTGACCTAAAAGTGATCGTCGAACCTGCCGACCGTTCCGCCATTGTGGCCGCGAGTGGCCCCCCGCAGTTTGTGCCGGCCGCCCAACTCGAACAGTCGCGACAGCAACTTGCCGCTCTGCAATCGCACTGTTGAACAGGCCGTTGACGAGTACAAGAGCGCCTATCCAACCCAGCTCAAGTTCGATTATGTCTACAAAGCGAACGAAGCTCCTTTCGATATCCAGTCGATCTATCACGACGACAAGTTCACCTACATCAAGACGAATGCGCCTGAAAAGTTCAGCGTGTATGAGATGAAGGACGGCAAGCCCAACCTCGTCACCTACGACCTCCGGGAAGGGACGTACATCATCCCGAAGATCATGGACAGCGGATATGTAGAGCTGGGCAAAAAGAAAATGGAATTCACGCGCAAGGGATAGCCGCCATGACCGAAAACATCTTTACTTCCCGCACCGACGCGCAGACCGAGCCCCAAGGCGATCCCACGTTGCGTCGCAACCTGGAACTGCCGAAAGGAGTCTTGCAGAAAAACCTCAAGACCTTCGTTTATCTGGGTGCGGCATTGCTTGTGATTGTGGCGGCGCTCTTCAGTTCGTCCGGAAAGAAGACGCCCGCGCAACAGGCCGGCGCGAAAGGCCAGCCGCCGCAACCGACGTTGCAGGACAACACCGACAGCAACGTGCAGGAGTTGAAGAACCAGATCCAGGCCGAACGTCAGAAAGAGCGGCAGGCAACAATGGCCGCTGCCGCAATGGGAGATCCGGCGCTTGCGTCTGCGACGCCCGCGCAGCGGACAGCCGCCGCGGCCTACGGCCCGACCGGCGTTGCTGCCCCCTGTGTTCCGGGCCAGCCCTGCTCGCAATTGCAGCAGGGCGACATGCAGATGCAACTAACGCCCGTACAACAGCAGGCGCAGCTAATCGCCGCGAAAGAGCGTGAACGCTGCAGACAACTCACGTTTCGCCTCCAACCTTGTGTACTCCGGCTCCGCCGAACAGCCGCAACAACAGCAAGGCCAGACGATGCCGGCCCAGTATGGCCCCGCCGAACGGCAGGCAAACAGTAATCTCGGCGCTCCAGAATCCGACACAAAACAGGAAGACACGCCCGGAGGCTATAAACGCCCACTGGAGGCCAATGTCGATTCAGCCACCGGCCAGCCGTATCTGATTTATGAGGGCTCAGTGCTCGACACCGTTCTGATGAACCGCCTAGATGGGGACGCCGTAGGACCGGTCAAAGTTCTTGTCTCAAATCCGCTGTATTCGCACGATCATCAACACGTAATCATTCCCGAGGGGACGGTGGTTCTCGGTGAAGCAAAGAAGATTGGAGCGGCAGGCTTCGGCCAACAGCGGCGAATGGCCGTTGTTTTCCACCGCCTCATCATGCCGGACGGTTACTCCGTCGATCTCGACCAGTTTCAGGGTCTCGATCAGATCGGGGAGCAAGGGCTAAAAGACAAGGTCAATAATCACTACCTTCAGATCTTCGGCACCTCGATCGCTTTGGGTGTAGTCGCCGGGGCGAGCCAAATCACGCAGGGTGGCGGCACCATTACCACGAGTGGCTCCCAGGCGTTCACCAACGGGGCAGCAGGCAGTGTTTCGCAGTCCGCGGCGACCATCCTTGACCGTTTCATCCAGATACCACCCACGATCACGATTCGGGAAGGACATCGCGTGAAAGTCTATTTCACGCAGGACTTGCTTCTTCCTGCGTACTCGAACCACACTATTCCACAGACTTTTTAAGGAGGCTTCCGATGCGAAAAAGTGCTCTTTCCCTCTTCGTTCTGTGGACTCTCACTCTTGCCGGCTGTCAGAGCAAAGCGGCAAAGGTGAAACAGTTGCAGGATCAATACAACGCCGAATACCCGGCCTATGCCAAGGACTGCATCGATCCAGTGACCGCCGGATCGTCAGACACTTCTGACAGGAGAGAAGCTGACTCCGGAGCAGATAGCGGCCCTGGAAGCCAAGAAGAAAGAACGAGACGCGCGGTGTAAGCCAGAAGCGGACCGCCTTGCACAGATTCAGAAAGAAATTATCGCCGCACAGCAGTAGCGCGGTATTGCTGTGAGAGCTTGCCACACCAACCGCAGACGAAAGGACAAGAAAGTGAAGAAGCTAATCGTTACCGCACTCTCTATCGGCCTCGCTGCGGCATTGCAACCCGCTGCGCACGCGCAATTCGGTTCCGGCATCGTCTACGATCCTACGCAGTCGGCCCACGCCATTACGCAGATCGAACACGAAGAACGATCCATCTCCAACCAATTTCAGCAGATCGAGCAGGGCCAACAAATCTTTACCAACACGGTCAAGATCGCCACAACGGCGCTGCAAGCCTACAACGTCGCCAAGCAGCAATACAACCTCGTGCACCAGATGATCCTCGCGCCAAGAATGCTCTATTCCCGATTTCTGTCTCCAACTTCCGACTTGCTACTGCTACAGCAGATCTCGAATACCTACGGCAATTCGATGGGTTGGCTCAATTCGGCGAATACCGGAAAGGGGGCCGCGGCCTCCTACCAGCAAGTGAGCGTGCCGAATACCGCCAACGTAATCCCTGGCTACAGCACTGCCAGTGTTGCCGGCCAGTTGCAGATTGCCGCGCAGGGCGCGACCGTTGACATCAACGACTCCGTAATGACCAACAACTTGCAGGCTCTCGGGACCATCCGCGCGAATCAGACCTCAAGACAAACCGACATCGCCAATCTTGAGGCCGCAACTCAAACCCAGGACGCTTCCCAGCAGACCATCATGGCAACGTTGCAGCGCATCAACCAGGCATTGCTTTTGCAACTCCGCACCCAGCAGGACGCGAACCAGATCAATGCCAATCTTGCCCTGCAGCAGATCGTTGCCCAAAAACAGCAACAAGACGCAATGAAATCTGCATTCCGTGACTCGGCAGGATACGAAAGCTATTACAACGCCAACATCACCACAACCAGCAGCGGGTCGGGGAATCTCCTTACGCAGGCGTACTGAGTAGGAGCAAACACAAGGGGATGAAATATGAGTCTCTTCCAGTTTATCGCTCAGGCGTGCCAGTCGCTTGCAGCCACGGCGGCGCCCTCCATCACAGCGATGGGAATTCACATCGTCCTGGCGTTGGCCACCATCGTGATGGTTTGGTTCGGAGTGCAGGAAGCACTTGCATCGGCACACGGCGAAGCCGGATTCAGCATGGGGAGGTTTCTCAACCTCTTCATGCTGCTTACCTTCGCTTATGTGATGGTGAACTATTACGACAGTTCCATCCCCGGACTTGGCTTTTCCCTCAAGGGCTTCATCGACGGCGGCACAATCAATCTTGTGAACCTAATTGGATCAGATGGTTCCAACACCATGCTGAACGAGATCAATGCGGCATCTTCCAAGACAGGGCCGGGACTGCTGAATACCATGATGTCCCCCTACTACGCGATCGTGTACTTTGCGGTGCAATTCCTCTTAGCCCTGTTGGCCGCAATTGTGTCCGCAATCGTGGCCTACGGCGCAATTGCGGCGACGATCATCGGATTGCTCGGGCCGATCTTTATTCCATTCCTTGTCTTCGACAAGCTCGATTGGTTGTTCTGGGGATGGCTCAAGGCTTATCTCGGATTCAGCTTTTACAAAGTTGTGGCCGCGGCCACTCTGAATGTTTTGTCTCATGTTCTGACCAACTACTACCTCCAGCTTGGCCAGAGCTTGTCGGACCCTTCATTGATAGTCCAGACCTTGCCACTTCTTGTTCTTCTGGTACTGGTCAACATCTACATCCTTTTCAAGATTCCGACCATGACGCACACCTTATTCACCGGCGGTACCGGCGGACACGGTGGGGGCCTCGGCATAGCGATGATGGCGATACGGGGCGCGATGTAAACCGGCAACAAGAGAACGAGGTCAAGATGAGCGCAGAAACGATGAGCGTAGAAACCAAAGCCACCCCGGAAATCACCCGAGCCGCAGAGCGTTACCTGGAGCAGTACGGCGACCCACTGGTGATGAATACCTACTTGAAAGTGACCATTCTTGTGCTCGCCGCTGGTGTGTGTCAGCCTGGCTGGGCTCACCTACAAGAGCCAGACGGCGCTAGCCAACATGCACCCAATGATTGTGCGGATCAATGACGTGGGCCATGCGGAAGCGATCGACTACCGGAACTTTCAGTATCGCCCCCAGGAGGCGGAGAACAAGTATTACCTGACCCGCTGGGCCGAACTGTATTTCAACCGCAATCGTTTCACCATTGAACGTGATCAAACGCAGTCACTCTACTTCCTCAATAGCGATGTTCAACGCGCCGTCATCGACCAGGAACGCAAGGACAACAGCATTCAGAACTACGTCAAAGACAGTACCTTGCCGTATGTCGATGTCGAGATCAAGAACGTCATCCTCGACGACCTTCGCCAGTCTCCGTATTCGGCGCGGATCGAGTTCGAGAAGGTTTACACCAATCCCGCGGATCATACCGAACTCAAGCGGGAGCGATGGACAGCCAGCGTTACCTATGTCTTTCGCGAGAACGTGAAGAACAATGAGCTTGCCGTGAACCCCCTCGGTCTGACCATCGTGCGTTTCCGGGCCGACCAGGCGTTCAGCTAAGGATACTTAGAGAATCCCCGAGACTAAACGATGTCCATTTCTGCTGCCAATCCGGCTGGCCTGCCCCACGTGTCTCTGTGCATAGTGGACCTGGCGAACGAGAGCGCTCCGAAGCGCGACGGAGGTGGCGAACTACACCCTTCTTGCGACGGACATGCCAGCTTGGAGCGAGCGCTGATCGCGGTGGCCTTCCGCAGCCAGTGTGCCCATGAAAACTTTGCTCTGAAGAGTGTCTGCCGTTTCGTATCCCGCCTTTGTTCGGGCACCGCTTCGGGGCTTTTCATGCGCCCTGCGGCAGCTCGCTCTTCTGCTTCGGCTGCGCCGCCCTGCGGGTTACGGTTTCCCTCCAAATCTTGTTCGGAAAGAACGCCGAAAAGATTTCTCCGGAGCCTCCGTAAATGCAGAGCTTCGGCACTTGGGAGCATGGCCCACTCGCTTAATGGTGCCCCGATCAAGATCGGGAAATTCAACAAACGGAGACAATCATGTATCAGAACAAAGTAACTCTCATCGGCTTCCTCGGCAGCAACCCAGAAGCGCGTACCAACAGCCCGGATTTCAGCGTCACCACCCTTTCGCTGGCAACCAAGTCCTCCTACAAGAAGGATGGCAAGTACATCTCGCACACCGAATGGCACCGTTGCGTCGTCTTCGGCAAGCTCTCGGAGTTCGCCAAAACGCTCACCAAGGGTGCACATATCCAGGTGGAAGGCGAACTGCGCAGCCGGGAGTACGACAGCAAGAAAACGGACTCGAAGCGGCGTGTCTGGGAAATTCGAGTCGCCTCGATCCTGAAGCTGGACCGCGCTGAGAAAGGCCGCCGCCGAGGATCAGGAGCACGATGAATCACCCCAGGAGGAAACGGCCGCATAGGCCCTTGCTCTTCACTCTCGGAAGCCCGGCTACCCGCTGGGCTTCCATCGCTGTGAGGTTCCCACTATGAGTTTCGAGTTGATCCTTCCATTCCTTCGCCCGATAGAGCCGCTGCTGCTGGACGACAGCATCAGCGAGATCATGGGCAATCCCGATGCTTCTTGGTGGTACGAACGCGACGGGATCATGCGCCAAGAAGCAACCATTTCCTTCCACGCTGGCCAGCTCCGCACCGGCCTCGAAGTGATCGCCAATCAACTCGGCAAGAAGCTAGACGAGGACAATCCCTTGCTGCACGCGCAGCTCCCAGACGGAAGCCGCCTGGCGGCGGTGATTCCTCCGGTTGTGCGCCCGGCACCTGCTCTGACAATCAGAAAGTTCACCAGCCGGCATTACACGATCGATGACCTGATCGCTCGTGGCACGCTGACGCGGCCACTTGCGGACTTCTTAGGGGAACAAATCCGCAGCGGAAAGACCCTGCTCATCAGCGGTGGGACGGGGACCGGCAAGACCACGCTCTTGCGGATATTGGCTGACTTCATTCCGGACCACGATCGCATCGTGGTC
Organism: uncultured Acidobacteriaceae bacterium; assembly: GCA_963838295.1. Classification (GTDB taxonomy): domain Bacteria; phylum Acidobacteriota; class Terriglobia; order Terriglobales; family Acidobacteriaceae; genus Telmatobacter. Next base: position 842 of record CAWIQS010000009.1, on the reverse strand, counting down.
ATTGAGGACACCTCCGAACTTCACATCCAGAAGCCGAACATTGTGCCGGCCGAATGCCAGACCGACACGTTCAAGGCCAACATCTCTTTCGATGATCTTTTGAAGTCCGCCCTCCGCTGGAGACCGGACCGGATCATTCTCGGCGAAGTGCGCGGAATCGAGGCGCGAACGCTGCTCGATTCCTTCAACACCGGCCATGCCGGTTCGCTAGCGACGATTCATGCGAATTCCGCGGAGAAAGCGCTCCGCCGGTTCGCCAATCTGGTCATGCGCAACCACGCGCAAACCACCTTCTCCGACACCGAAGCCGAGATCGGGGAAGCCGTTGATTTTGTCGTCCACGTTGAGCGGCAGCCAGGGCGCCGCATCCTCCGCGAAGTGCTGGCGATTCGTGGATACGACCGGGACGCAAAACGCTTCCTGATAGAGCCGGTCTTCGAGGTGAAACATGCCACAGCCTAATACTCAGAATGCAACCGTCACAGCTGCTGAATTCCTTACCCGTTGCTTTGCTCCGGGTGAGACCATCGCTCTCCTTCTACGGCGTGAAGTCCCCAGCGCGACGATTCAGAGAATCGTCCAATTGGAGACTGCGCTCGCGCCTCGTTACCTCGCCTGGCTCGCACATGAGAACTCTGCTGGCGCGAATGTCTACGTAGCTGCCAATCCGCTTCGCTCGGACAGCCGCAAACGCACCAAAGAATGCATCGCTTGCGTCCGCCATCTCTATCTGGATTTAGATACCGATGGAGAGACCCGACTCTCTTCGCTCCGGGCCTCGGATGCGGTTCCCCCGCCGAATGCAGTCCTCTCGACATCGCTCGGTAAATACCAGATCCTCT
>CAWIQS010000008.1:0-437171 GCA_963838295.1 uncultured Acidobacteriaceae bacterium | reverse complement strand
ATGGTGCGATCACGGCTGCCGACATTGTCGACTTGAACACCGGCGAAGTGGTTGTCGAAGCCAACGTGGAGCTGACTGCCGATCGCCTGCACAAGGTGATGGCGAGCGGCGCGACGAGCTTCGAACTCTTCTTCCCCGAGCGCGACGATGTGGGCAACATCATCACCAACACGCTGAAGCGCGACTCGGTGCACAAGCCGGAAGAAGCGCTGATCGAAATCTACCGCAAGCTGCGCCCAGGCGACCCGCCAACGCTCGACACCGCGACTGCGCTCTTCGAAGGCATGTTCTTCGATCCGCGCAAGTATGACTTCTCGCGTGTGGGCCGTCTCAAGTTCAACATCAAGCTCTATGAGAACCAGGACGCCACCGGTCTCGACCATCGCACCCTGACGCCGGAAGATTTCTACGGCACCATCCGCTACCTGCTGAAGCTGCGCAAGAACATCGGCATGGTGGATGACATCGATCATCTCGGCAACCGCCGTGTGCGCGCCGTGGGCGAATTGATGGAGAACCAGTTCCGCATCGGCCTGGTCCGCATGGAGCGCGCCATCAAGGAAAAGATGAGCGTGTATCAGGAGCTTTCGACGGCGATGCCGCACGACCTGATCAACGCCAAGCCGGTCATGGCCGCGATCCGCGAGTTCTTCGGTTCGTCGCAGCTGTCGCAGTTCATGGACCAGACCAACCCGCTCTCCGAGATCACGCACAAGCGGCGTCTCTCGGCTCTTGGACCGGGCGGTTTGTCGCGTGAACGCGCGGGATTCGAAGTCCGCGACGTGCACCCGACGCACTATGGCCGTATCTGCCCGATTGAAACGCCGGAAGGTCCGAACATCGGCCTGATCAGCTCGCTGAGCTGCTTTGCGCGCATCAATGAGTACGGATTCATCGAGTCCCCCTACCGCAAGGTAAAGGAATCGAAGATCCTCGACTACGTTGAAGTGGTGAACGCGGGCGAAAGCGGATTGCGCGTGGGCGACCACATCGAGAAGGACGAGGCGATCAAGCTGAATGCCTCGCTGAAGAAAGCAAGCAAACGGCAGATCGATCACATTCCGTACAGCTTCTATCTGTCGGCGTGGGAAGAAGACAAGCACACCATTGCACAGGCGAACATCGAGTTCAACGACCAGGGCGTAATTACGGAAGACCTGGTCAATGCGCGCCGGCAGGGCAACTTTGTGCTGGTGAACAAGGCCGAGGTCGACTACATCGATGTCTCGCCGAAGCAGCTTGTTTCAGTGGCCGCGTCACTCGTGCCGTTCCTTGAACACGACGACGCGAACCGCGCACTTATGGGCGCAAACATGCAGCGGCAGTCCGTGCCTCTGCTGGTGGCCGAGGCTCCGCTGGTGGGAACCGGGATGGAAGGCGTTACGGCGCGCGACTCAGGCGCTGTGATCTTGGCCAAGCGCAACGGCATCGTGGACTCGGTCGACTCCGAGCGCATCATCGTGCGTGTCGAGGGCGAACATCATCCGACGCAGCTGTCGCGTGAAGTTGGTTCGGACATCTACACACTGATTAAGTTCAAGCGCTCGAACCAGAACACCTGCATTAACCAGAAGCCGGTTGTGCGGGAGGGTGAGCGCGTCGTCAAGGGTCAGGTCATCGCTGACGGTCCCTGCACGGAGCAAGGCGAGTTGGCTCTCGGCCGTAACGTGCTGGTGGCCTTCATGCCCTGGCGCGGATACAACTTCGAGGACGCGATTCTGATCAGCGAAAAGCTGGTGCGCGAGGACTACTACACCTCGGTCCACATTGAGGAATTCGAAATCGAAGCGCGCGACACCAAGCTCGGACCCGAAGAAATCACGCGCGACATTCCGAACGTCTCTGAGCATGCGCTCCGCGACCTGGACGAGAGCGGAGTTATCCGCATCGGCGCCCAGATCGGTCACGGCGACATCCTGGTCGGCAAGGTAACGCCCAAGGGCGAGACCCAGCTGACTCCGGAAGAGAAGCTGCTGCGCGCCATCTTCGGCGAAAAGGCCGGCGATGTGCGTGACGCTTCGCTCACGTGCCCTCCGGGTATCGAAGGCACGGTAGTCGACGTGCGCATCTTCTCGCGCAAGGGACAGGAAAAGGACGAGCGCGCGAAGCAGATTGAATCGGAGTATGTGGCCAAGCTCGAAAAGAACCTCGGCGACGAAATCCGCATTCTGACGGACGAGCGGTTGAAGCGCCTCGAAGCGATTCTGGGCGGCAAGGAAGTGTTGGCCGATCTGCACGATGAGCGGACCAACAAGCGGCTCATTACCAAGGCTGCCATCTTGGACCGCGAAACCATTGAGCGCATCTCGACCAAGAACCTCAAGCGTATCCGCTACAACGACAAGGATCCTCGCGTCAACGAGCAGATCGATGAGATCGAAGAGATGACCTCGCGCCAGATCGAAGTCCTGCGCAAGATCACCAACGAGAAGATTGCGAAGCTGCAGAAGGGCGATGAACTGCCTCCCGGCGTGATCAAGCTGGTCAAGGTCTACGTTGCCATGAAGCGCAAGCTTTCAGTCGGCGACAAGATGGCCGGGCGCCACGGCAACAAGGGTGTGATCGCGCGCATTCTTCCTGAGGAAGACATGCCGTATCTGCCCGATGGCACGCCCGTGGAAATCGTTCTCAATCCGCTCGGCGTTCCTTCTCGTATGAACGTCGGACAGATTCTGGAAACGCATCTCGGCTGGGCCGCACATGCGCTGGGCGCCAAGATCGCAGCACTGATCAAGGCCAACAGCGACGTTGAGGCAACCCGCGAACTGATGAAGAAAGAGTTTGCCGGAACCGCAACGCTGCGCCAGCTGCTCGAGCTTGATGACGATATGCTGCTCCGCGTTGGAGCGGGCATGAAGCGCGGCATCTGGTTCGGTACCGCGGTGTTCGACGGCGCCAAGGAAGACGAGATCAAGGCTCTGCTGGCTTCGGCTGGTCTGCCTTCATCTGGCAAGACGGCGTTGTTCGATGGCATGACGGGCGATCAGTTTGAGCAGCCGGTCACGGTGGGCTACATCTACATGCTCAAGCTCTCGCACCTGGTCGACGACAAGATTCACGCTCGCTCGATCGGACCGTACTCGCTGATCACGCAGCAGCCGCTGGGTGGCAAGGCGCAGTTCGGCGGACAGCGCTTTGGCGAAATGGAAGTGTGGGCGCTTGAAGCATACGGAGCCGCATACATCCTGCAGGAGCTGCTCACTGCCAAGTCCGATGACGTGTATGGCCGTACCAAGATCTACGAGGCCATCGTCAAGGGCGAGGCGGCGATCGAGCCAGGTGTACCGGAGTCCTTCAACGTGCTGATTCGCGAATTGCAGTCGCTGTGCCTCGACGTGGAACTCATCAAACGCGCGGACCTTCTCAAGAAGGCTCCCGTGCCGGAAGTTGCAGCAGTCGCTGATTAGTGGTCAGGGTTCAGTGATCAGTGATCACCGAACAGCCGACTGCAACGATCAGCAAATGGTTTGAAGCGAACAGTGGATAGCTCAGGAAAATCTGACCACTGACCACTGACCACTGATTTCACTGACCACTGTTTTTCGGGTCCTTCTTGAAAGCGGTAACCACCGCTTCCCGGGAAGGAAGGACCCGCAAAAGAATCCCGGGAGATACCGCGGCGAGTGCTGAAAGGCCCGCCAAGGAGGGTTACATTGTTCCGTTCAAACCCGTTTGAACTCACCAGCCCGATTACCGATTTTGACGCTATCCGCATCATGCTCGCTTCGCCGGAGAAGATCCGCAGCTGGTCGCATGGTGAGGTCACCAAGCCGGAAACCATTAACTACCGCACCTTCAAGCCGGAGCGTGATGGCCTGTTCTGCGCCCGCATCTTTGGACCAGTGACCGACTGGGAATGCCTCTGCGGCAAGTACAAGCGCATGAAGCACCGCGGCGTTATCTGCGATAAGTGCGGCGTTGAAGTGACAGTGAGCAAAGTTCGCCGCGAGCGCATGGGCCACATCGAGCTGGCGTCCCCGTGTTCGCATGTCTGGTTCTTCAAGGGCCTCCCGTCGCGTATCGGCCACTTGCTCGATATTTCGTTGCGCGACCTTGAGAGCATTCTCTACTTCGAGTCCTACGTCGTTGTCGACGTGGGCGACGCTCCCGTAAAAGAGCGCGAGATCATCAAGGACGAAGCCCGCTACCGCGAGCTCGACCAGCAGTATCGTCCGTCCGGCTTCAAGGCCATGATGGGCGCCGAAGCGATCAAGGAATTGCTGAAGCGCGTCCAGATTGAAGAGCTGGGCATGGAACTGCGCGAGCGGATGAAGACCGAAACCTCGGCGCAGAAGAAGATCAAGTATGCCAAGCGTCTGAAGGTGGTTGAGGCTTTCCGCAAGTCAAGCAACAAGCCGCAGTGGATGATTCTCGATGTGCTGCCGGTCATTCCTCCAGAGCTGCGCCCTCTGGTGCCGCTGGATGGCGGCCGCTTTGCCACGTCGGATTTGAACGATCTATATCGCCGCGTCATCAACCGCAACAACCGGTTGAAGAAGCTGATGGATCTGCACGCTCCTGAAGTGATCGTGCGCAACGAAAAGCGCATGCTGCAGGAAGCCGTGGACGCGCTGTTTGATAACGGCCGCCGCGGACGTGTGCTGCGTGGCGCCAACAATCGTCCGCTCAAGTCGCTCTCTGACACCCTCAAGGGCAAGCAGGGCCGATTCCGTCAGAACCTGCTCGGCAAGCGCGTCGACTACTCCGGCCGTTCGGTCATCGTGGTCGGACCAGAACTCAAGCTTCACCAGTGCGGTCTGCCGAAGAAGATGGCGCTCGAGTTGTTCAAGCCCTTCATCTATCACCGCCTGGAGCAGACGGGCCACTGCACCACCATCAAGCAGGCCAAGGAAATGGTGGAGATGCAGGAGCCAGTGGTGTGGGACATCCTTGAAGAAGTCATCAAGGATCACCCTGTACTGCTGAACCGCGCCCCAACCCTTCACCGCCTCGGCATTCAGGCGTTTGAGCCCGTGCTGGTGGAAGGCAAGGCCATCAAGATTCACCCGCTGGTCTGCACCGCCTTCAACGCCGACTTTGACGGCGACCAGATGGCCGTGCACATTCCGCTGTCGCCTGAGGCGCAGATTGAAGCCAGCGTGCTGATGCTTGCTTCGCACAACATTCTCTCGCCGGCGTCAGGCCAGCCCATCACCGTTCCTACCCAGGACATGGTGCTCGGACTCTACTACCTGACCAAGGCCAAGAAAGGTGGCATCGGCGAAGGCCGTGTCTTCTCGAACACTGAAGAGATCCTCATGGCTCTCGAAGCGCGCCAGGTGGAAACCCTGACCCCGATTCGTCTGCGCTACACGGGCAAGGTGCTCGATATGACCACCGCCTATGACGATCAGGATCTGACGCACACCGAGCCGGTGGACTTCAACAACGAGTACATCAACACCACCGTCGGCCGTGTGATCCTGAACGACGCGCTTCCTTCCGGCATGCCGTACATCAACGGCCTGCTCAAGAAGAAGGGCATCGGGCAGCTGGTCAACTATTGCAACCAGAACCTCGGCCTCGAAGTCACGGTGGGCATGCTTGATCGCATCAAGGCGCTGGGCTTCAACTATGCCACCAAGTCGGGCCTGTCCGTTGGTCTCGACGACATGGTCATTCCTGCCAGCAAGTACACCACGGTGGACGAAGCCGACAAGAAAGTCATCGAAGTTCAGAAGCAGTACATGGACGGCGCCATCACCAACGGCGAGCGCTCCAACAAGGTCATCCAGATGTGGTCGGCTGTAACAGACCAGGTCGCGGACGAAATGTTCGGCAACATGAAGAAGGCGGACGACGAAGGAGCCATGAACCCGATTTACATCATGGCCGACTCCGGCGCCCGTGGTTCGAAGCAGCAGATTCGCCAGCTCTCGGGTATGCGCGGACTGATGGCCAAGCCTTCGGGCGAAGTCATCGAGACGCCGATCACCGCGAACTTCCGCGAAGGTCTGACCGTGCTCGAATACTTCATCTCGACGCACGGCGCACGTAAGGGCCTGGCCGATACGGCGCTCAAGACTGCCGACTCGGGCTACCTGACACGCCGCCTGGTCGACGTGGCGCAGGACGTGATCGTTACCGAGTACGACTGCGGAACGAGCGAGGGCATCTACGTCGGCTCGATCGTTGAGTCCGGCGAGATCATCGAGCCCATGCGTGACCGCATCATTGGCCGCGTGTCACTCGAACGCATCAAGGACTACGACGGCAACGCGGTAATCGACGTAAACCAGCAGATCGACGAAGACATCGCTTCCGCCATCCAGGGCGCTGGCGTTGAAAAGGTTAAGATCCGTTCGGTTCTTACCTGCGAATCGCGTCGCGGCGTTTGCGCACTTTGCTACGGACGCAACCTGGGTTCCGGCCGTATGGTCGAGCTTGGCGAAACCTGCGGCGTTATCGCGGCGCAGTCCATCGGCGAGCCGGGCACGCAGCTTACCATGCGTACCTTCCACGTCGGCGGAACCGCCAGCCGTGTGCAGGACAAGTCGCGCCTCGATGCCAAGAACAACGGCTTTGTGCGCTTCATCAACCTGAGCACCGTCGAAAGCAAAGACGGCGCGCTGGTTTCGATGAACCGCTCCGGGTCGATTGCCGTGGTGGATGAGCGTGGCCGTGAAAAGGAGCGCTACCAGGTGGTCTATGGCGCGCGTCTCCGCGTGAAGGATGGACAGGCGGTGAAGCTCGGCGAGCTTCTGGCCGAATGGGATCCTTATACCTACGCCATTCTTACCGAGATCGGCGGCACGGTGCAGTTCAAGGATCTGCAGGAAGGCATCACGCTCAACGAAGAAGTGGACGAAGTCACCGGCCTGTCGCGCTGGGTGGTTGCGGACGCTGCCGATGAGAAGCGCCAGCCTGCCTTCATGGTGAAGAACGCGAAAACGCACAAGCGGTATCTGTTGCCGCGCGGTGCTCACCTCATGATCCAGGACGGCGACGAAGTCGGTCCCGGCGATGTGCTTGCCAAGATTCCCAAGGAGAGCACGCGTACCAAGGACATCACGGGCGGTCTGCCGCGCGTGGTCGAACTCTTCGAAGCCCGCAAGCCGCGCGAAACGGCCATCATCAGCGAGATCGATGGTGTGGTCCGCTTCGGCGAAGTTGCCAAGGGTCAGCGCAAGATCTACGTTACGGCTGACAACGGCGACGAGAAGGAATACTCGGTACCTCGCGGTATTCACGTCAACGTGCAGGAAGGCGAACGCCTTCGTGCCGGCGACCCGCTGATGGATGGTCCCTTGAACCCGCACGACATTCTTGCCGTGCTGGGAGAAAAGGAACTGCAGGCCTACCTGGTGAACGAAATCCAGGAAGTCTACCGTCTGCAGGGCGTGGCCATCTCGGATAAGCACATCGAGGTGATTGTCCGCCAGATGCTGCGCTGGGTCCGCATCGACGAGGTGGGCGATACCAACTTCCTGCTCGAGCAGCAGGTCGATCGCTTCCGCTTCCGCGAAGAGAACGAGCGCATTGTCAGGGAAGGTGGCCGTCCGGCACTCGGTCGTCCGCTGCTGCTTGGCATCACCAAGGCCTCGCTCTCGACCGATAGCTTCATCTCCGCGGCCAGCTTCCAGGAGACGACGCGTGTTCTCACCGAAGCCAGCATCAACGGAGCGATCGACAATCTCCGCGGCCTCAAGGAGAACGTCATCGTCGGCCGGCTCATCCCGGCAGGCACGGGCCTCGAGTACTACCGCAACGTCCAGCTCTCACCAGAGCTTGAGGAAGCGGCAGCCCGCGTTCAACAGGAGGTTTCGGCAGAGATCGAAGCCGCCGAGCGCGAACTGGAACTCATGCGTCAGGAAGGCGAAGCCGAGGAGATGGCAGCCGAGTAAGCTGCTTCTCACAAATCGGTTCCCTAAACCAGAAGGACCTCGCGAAAGCGAGGTCCTTTCTTTTGCTGCTCGCTCGCCATGCCCATCTCGTCGCGAGCAAGTCAGGCAGCGACCCGTTCGGGCTTGAGCGCTGTCATCTTGAGCGAAGCGCCAGCGCAATCGAAGAATCGACCCTGAAAATTCAAGGCCTGCACAAAACAAAGGTGCCCCATCCAAGCGCAGCTCGGGTGGGAAAGCACGACCTCAACTGATTTTCATTGGTCTTGGGTGGCGCCATGCGCGATGGATGACTGCGCTGCGTTTCGTCGATGCCACCCGAACGCCGATTCCGACGGGCCGGAGGCGTTGATCTGCAATCCTTTCTGATCGTTCCGTAGTCCAGTTCGTCAGACCAGTTCACCGCCCGGTCAAAATCTAACTTTTCGCAGCCATGCGTGTGGCAGACTGCCTGCAGGATGGAGGTAACGGTGAAAAGAAATATGATCTTGCTGCTAGCCACCGCAATCTCTGTTGGTGGTTTTTCTCTGTTGGCGCAAATCGACGATGCCGCTCCATTCCCGAAGGAATTCCGCAAGTGGGCCCATGTCAAGAGTGTGCTGGTTGGGCCTCAGAGCGCCGCCTTCGCAACCGAGGGTGGAATCCACCACATTTACGCAAACGAGAAAGCCCTTGTGGGCTATGAGACGGGCAAGTTTCCTGATGGCTCTGTGATTGTCTACGACCTGCTGGAAACGAAGGAGGTTGCCGGCAACACCATTGAAGGGCCAACGCGTCGGGTTGACGTCATGGTGAAACAGGGCCAACAATATCGCGAAACGGCTGGCTGGGGATTTATGAGTTTCCCAGGTGGCAATCCGGCTGAGGGGAAGCTAACGGTCGAGCGACAAGCGGCCTGTGCAGCTTGCCACGCGAAGAGAAATGATCATGATTCCGTATTCAGCGAATTCCGCAAGTGAAACTACTCGCCAATAGAAATCGAATTGATTGTGGTTGCCCGTTAAAGCTTTCCGGCACTTCCCCCAATTCCGAAAGATAGGCCAGGACGACTAGACAGTCGCATAGCATCCAGTGAAACAAGTCAGATAACCCCGACTCGCCCACAAGGCCCGGCGCAAGCCGGGCCCTTTCATTCATCACGCATATTTTCGCACGCGCTGTTTCTCGGATCAATTCGGTGTGGAGAGGCTCTCAACCCGCTTTGGTTAGCTGCGGGTGGTCGCCGAACTGCCATTCATCTCATTCGATTTGTCCGCGTGACACTGACGGCAAAATTGCGCGGACCGATTGCTGTTTGGGTCTGCGATACCTGTTGGGTCAGACGGCGCGCGCAGAAAGTGCCGGGTCGAATAGACCCCCGGCGGAAAAAGGTTTGATGAGGAACTCGCCGTTACCCTGGTGATCGTCATCAGGTGTGGATTGTGGCACGTCGTGCATGCTACGACGGAAGTGTTGCCGTGGTGGCTTGGTTGGACGAAGAAGCCATAGCTCGCAGCAAATTGCGATGAGTGAATTCCGCCCATCGTGATAACGCCGTTCGTTTCCGTGCAATCCCATCCAAGCGCTCCCCCGCATTTGATTTGAGCTTCAAGTCCAATCGGGTGGTCTTCGATCTGATGGCCCGTGATCAAGCTTTCCTGGTCCGTCAGTGTGGGGATGGTGCCGAGGGATCCATACTTCGGTGGGATAGTTTCGTAGACGACATTCCGCATCATCGCTTGCGGACCATAGTTTCCGTCGTGGCAGCTTAGACACCTGAGAATACCTGCAAAGTCAGAGCCGTCGTTTGGGGCGGCGTGATCAGACGGGCTTCCGTAGGCAGCGTAAGTGCTTGTCACATCCTGACCCCAAAGCATGTCCCCGCCCTGATTTGCTTTGCGCGTCAGAGTGTTGCGCTCCCCGCATGAGGTTCTGTGCGGCGCGTGGCACTCGGGGCAGCCGCGCCCAGCGTTGACATGTGCACCCATGGCGTCTGTCCGGGTAGTTGCAGTCTTTGCGGCAGCGGGTAAGGCGAAAGCGCAAAGAATCAAAAAAGAGGCAATCGCATGCTTCACGAGCGATACTTGGAACTCATCATGTTGAAGACTCTCCATACACCGATCTTCGTCAATCTTTACGCCTTCTCTATGAGACTCAACGGCGTCTGACCCATTCGGGTGGTGACGACAGTCATGTGAGGGCTCTAATACCTGCAAGTGATTGATGTCCGCGAGATTCCGTGACCGGGTGACGTCAGATCGTAATGGATCCAGGATCAATTCGCGCCTTCTTTATTTCGGCCTGATAAACATCGTGCTAATATCTAGCCATTCAAGACAATTCAATCGGAGCGGTAAACAGAATTGCCCAACCAAGCTGTATCTGCATCTGTATCCGAATTTCCAGTGCTACGCCCCAGCGCGGCCAAGCCGCCAATGCTGATGGAGCGGACTCAGCCAGTACTCGAGAAACTTTCCCGTGCACTCGGCGAGCCGATCATCACCTACTGGAATTCCAGCAAAGGCTCCATCTGCCAGAACGACGTCACCGGCCTCTATGCCCTGGTGCGTAATTTGGGAAATGTCGAACGGCTGACGCTGTTCGTGAAGTCCGACGGCGGATCAGGACAGGCATCGCTGCGCATGGTGAACCTGCTGCGCCGCTATGTGAAACACCTCACGGTGCTTGCGCCGCTAGAGTGCCAGTCGGCGGCAACCATGCTGGCCCTGGGCGCCGACCGCATCCTGATGGGTCCGCTGGCGCACTTGTCGGCCGTCGACACTTCGCTCACGCACGATCTTTCGCCTATTGATCGCGACAACGACCGCGTGAGTGTCAGCAACGACGAACTGCTGCGCGTGATCCGGCTGTGGACCGAGCAGGCCAAGGATTCGACCACCAATCCGTACGAATCGTTGTTCCCATACGTGCATCCCCTGGTGATCGGAGCGGTTGACCGGTCCAGCGCCCTTTCAACGCGCATCTGCGAAGAGATTCTGTCGTACCACATGGACGACAAGGATCGGGCGCGCGAGATCAGCAACAATCTGAATTCCGGGTACCCGTCGCATAACTACCCCATCACACTGCGCGAGGCGAGACGGATCGGACTCAACGTCGAGGCCATGGACGACAACGTGAACGCGCTGCTGTTCGAGTTGAACGAGATCTACTCGGAGATGGGCGAGAGCGCGACCACCGACTATGACGAGAAGAATTCGCACGACAACAGCATCATCAAAGTCATGGAAGCCGCCGGATCCCTGATCTATTACCAGCTCGACAAGGATTGGCACTATCGCGGCGAAGAGCGCCGCTGGGTGGCGCTGAACGAAAAGAGCCAGTGGCGCAAGGCGGACCTGGTCAAGGGAAAGGTAACGATCTCGCAACTGCACGTGCGCTGAACCAAGCGTCGGTTTTACCAGGGGGGAGAAGCGCGTCGGTTCGACTTGAATCGACGCGCTTTTATTTTTGCTGTTCTTCCGGATTGAAGAGCGCCTTGTGCAAGCGATCCGGCATCTCGGCTCCATGGCGCTTGGTGTGCTTGGCCACATACATTGCAGCGTCAGCGGCACTCAGCAGGCTGTCGGATGAGGTCCCGTCGTCGGGATAAAGTGCGACGCCAACGCTTGCTCCACCGCGGAGCACATAGCCTTCCACAGCAAAGGGGGCGTCAAAGCAGCGTTCGAGCCGTTGCGCGATCTCCTCGAGGGCGGAGCGGCTGCGCACCACGGGCACAAGAGCGGCAAATTCGTCGCCCCCGAGCCGCGCGAGCATATCGCCGGAACGGAGCTGCCGCTTCATGCGCATGGAGACTTCCTGCAGGTAGAGATCGCCAATGTGATGGCCGTAGAAGTCGTTCACCTGCTTGAACTCATCCAGATCGACATAGACCAGGCCGAAGATCGACCCATCCACCTTTGACTTTTCAATCAACTCCTCGAGGTAGCGGTCGAGGGAAAACCGATTGTGGATATCCGTAAGCAAATCGAACTCCGAGCGATAGACGAGGTCCTTATAAAGCCGGCGCGTCTCAATGGCGAGTGTCGCCAACCGAACGCCAGCTTCGAGGGCCGAGGCTTCGTCGTGGGGATGAGGTTCACCAACCTCGGTGGCAGCGAAGAGAGTTCCAAGCGAACCACCTGCGCGAGCGGGAACGTCGAGGCGAATGCTGCGGAGCCCCTTGGTCTTGGCGGGAGCATTCCCCAGCCGCACTCCATCCGTCATTTCACACCAGCAGAACGGAAACTCAAGGCTGAATGCCACCATCTCTGTAATGGCATCGATCAGTTCGGGCAAGGGACGCGAGCTGTTAATGTCCTCAAGAATCTTGCTGCGCTTGGTCTCCAATTGCGCATTGTGCCGCTCGATCCGGGCTTCGGATTCGGAGCGCTCAGTGATGGTCCGAGTCTGGTAATTGACCTTCCTGCGAAGGATCCAGCCCCATAAGCCGACGATGACGACAAGGGCAATCAGCACAATCACGATGGGAAACAGCGAATAGGCGCTGAGAAGAAGTGGAGCGTCCGTGCTGATCGCGGCCTTCCGGGCTTCTGCGGCATACACCGACGGCACTGTAATCGCGGAAGCCAGAAACGCGGCCGCGAGTGCCAGAGACTGCCGGGATTTGCCACTGAGCATCATGCCAGCTTCCTTCGAACTGCCTGCTAGTTCCTGATTGTGAGGAACTTAGCTGATACAGCACCCAAGCGGGACTTCACTGCAACTGGAAAAATTTTACGCTTAAGTCCAGTTACTCTCGTTACACCTTTCGCGGTAGTTTGATGCCACGGGGCATACCACTTTCAGAACAGAGATGGCCCGTTTCGGGGCATGCGGCGGGGGCCGCAGGGTATGATGGCAACGGCTCAGATTCGGGAGAGCAACCCTGCATGGCATCCAACCCAGAACTTCCCCTTGCCGTTACCTCGTTTTCACCCAGCGGAACCCAATCGTTACCCACCCGGCAGATTCGAGTGCTTGGTGTGCCGCTCGACATGGGCGCGAGCCGTCGTGGCGTCGATATGGGGCCTTCGGCGATGCGCGTCGCGGGACTCGAAGCTCGCCTCGAATCTCTTGGCCACCATGTGATCGACAGTGGCAACGTGGAAGTAGACATCGCGGAGACCCAGAATGTCGGCGAGCCGAATGCGCGCTATCTCAAACAGATTGCCGATACGTGCACGCGTACTTCCAATGCAGTCTGCAAAACGCTGGAAGAGGGAATGATCCCCCTGGTGCTCGGCGGCGACCATTCCATTGCGGTCGGGACGGTCTCTGGTGTGTCAGAGTTCTATCGGCGACAGAACCAGAAGATCGGCGTGATCTGGATCGATGCGCACTCCGACATCAACACGCCGGATACCTCGCCCAGCGGGAACGTGCACGGCATGCCGCTGGCGGCGCTGCTTGGATTAGGCCCTGATCTGCTTACTAATATTGGCGGCTTTGCCCCGAAGATCGCTCCCGAAAACACCGTGCTCGTAGGGGTGCGCGACATCGATGCGGCGGAACGCGCCAACATCCGGCGCGCGGGGATGGGCGAGGTATACACCATGCGGGATATCGATGAGCGCGGCATGCGCGCCGTGATGGAAGAGGCGCTGCGTGCGGCAGGCCGTGGCACCGCCGGCTATCACATCTCGCTGGATATGGACTGGATCGACCCTGAAGACGCACCCGGCGTTGGCACGCCGGTTCGCGGTGGAGCGACGTATCGCGAAGCGCACCTGGCCATGGAGATCATTGCTGACCATGGGCGGATGGTCAGCTTCGAGATTGTTGAAGTAAACCCGGTGATCGACGAGCACAACCGGACCGCCGACCTGGCAGTGGAACTCGCGTGTTCGGCGTTTGGCAAGAAGATACTGTGATCGGCTGCATATTCTGCGGTCCACCATAAATTCGGGTGCCCCATTCATGACGCGGTTTCTTCGTGGCATGAGTGGGAAAGCACGAATCTCGGCCGTCACCCTTTAGCACGTTCTTCTGAGCGACAATAAGAACGATGGCAAAGAAACTTCGCGTAGGCATTTTGTTTGGCGGGCGCAGCGGCGAGCATGAAGTCTCGCTGCTTTCGGCCGCCTCGATTCTCAAGGCAATCGATCGCAACAAATTTGACGTGGTGCCGATCGGCATTACGAAAGAAGGCCGATGGCTGGCGGCTGCGGACGCAACCGGGCTGCTGGAGGGCGACAAGACCTCGGTCGCACGCCAGATGCGTGCCGGCGATCCCGACGCGACGCCGGGAGCGAAGCTGCTGCACGAGGGCATTCCAACGCTGCTTGCGCCTGAGCCCGGTCGTCAAGGTCCGGCGGGAAAAGCCATCGACGTGGTCTTTCCCGTTCTGCACGGCACGTTTGGCGAAGATGGCACCATCCAGGGGCTGTTTGAGCTCGCCGGGATCGCTTATGCCGGCTCGGGTGTTCTGGGTTCATCGGCAGGCATGGACAAGGACGTGATGAAACGGCTGTTCGCGCAGGCAGGGCTGCCGATCGTCAAACACGTCACTGTGCTGCGCTCGGAGTGGGAAAAATCGCCGCGAAAAGCCATCGCGCAGATCGAGGCCGCGCTCAAGTATCCGCTGTTTGTGAAGCCTGCGAATCTCGGATCATCGGTAGGAATCAGCAAGGCGCACGATCGGAAAGAACTGGGGCCCGCGCTCGACGAGGCCGCGAAGTACGATCGCAAGCTTGTTGTGGAACAGGGAGTCGGCGGCAAGAAATCGCGTGCCCGCGAACTCGAAGTCGGCGTGCTGGGCAACGATGATCCCAAGGCCAGCGTGGTGGGCGAAATCATTCCCGGCAAAGAGTTCTACGATTACGAAGCGAAATACCTGTCGGAAGGCTCCGTGCCTGTGATTCCCGCGAAGATCACGCGCGACGAAGCGAAGCGGATTCGCGCGATGGCGGTGGCCGCGTTTGAGGCCTGCGATCTCTCCGGGCTGGCGCGTGTGGATTTCCTGATGGAGCCCGATGGCAAGCGCCGCATCTATCTCAACGAGGTGAATACGCTGCCAGGGTTCACCCAGATCAGCATGTACCCGAAGCTTTGGGAGGCCACAGGCATCCCATATAGCGCGCTGATCACCCAGCTAATCGAACTTGCGCTCGAGCGCCACGAAGACAAGAACAGGAACACCTACAGCAGAGAATAAGAGAAACATTAATTAGGGACTAGGGAATAGGGACTAGGGATTTGGACGCAACAGCCCGGGAACTACCCTTGTCCGGCCGGTGTCTAAGATAGAAGAGGGTTTAGATTGCGCTCAATCGATCTGCGCCGCACGATGGTCGCGCAATGCAACACTGACGTTGGTTATTCCTTCTCCCTGTTCCCAACTGCCTTCCGTGGCTTATGCTTGACTGCGAGGAAAGCCTGAATGACCCTGCTGGATGCTCCCAAATTTGACGAAGCTCGTGACCTGCGCAATCGCGTCATGCTGTACAGCGGCGGCGGCCTGCTTTTCGTCTTCATTGTCGTCTTCTGGATTGCGTCCGGCCATCCGGCTGACTGGCCCTGGAACTGGTGGACGCACCTGCGGGGCCGTCACACCATTAACAACTTCCTGGAGTCCGTTGAGAAGAACGACCTCAAGCAGGCATACGGGATATGGATGCATGATCCCAACTGGCAGCAGCACGCCAACAAGTACGGTGCCTACCCCTTCGATCGCTTTCAGGCCGATTGGGGTGCGAATAATACTCAGAATGAATATGGAATCATCCAGAGCCACCAGATTGTGGCGGCACGCGTGTTCCGGAATGTGCTGCTCGTAGGGCTCCTAATCAACGGGCGCAAGAGCAAGGCACTGTTTCTTACCTACTATCCCAAAGACCACACGCTAGACTTCGCGCCGCCGGATGAGGAACTGTATCTGGGGCCGTAACCCCGGGCGACGCCAGAAAAATCAAATCCCTTGCGGTTGAACCTCAGGTTCCGGCCAACTCTGCCAGCGTCTTTTCGAGGCTGGCGGAGTCTTCGACATTCAGCGATTTCTGTGCAGGATCGATCTGTTTGAGCAGCCCGCAGAGCACCTTGCCCGGTCCTGTTTCGATGAAAAGTTCCGCTTCCGCACCGACCAGCGTCCTGACACAATCGACCCAGCGCACGGTGCCGGTTACCTGCTCGATGAGAGCATCGCGCGTTCCCGAAGCCGCGGTCACCATCGTCCCGCTCACGTTCGAAGCTACGGGAAAACGCGGTTCGGCAAGCTGCAGTCCTGCCAGCACACGCGCCACTTCTTCCTGTGCCGGCTGCATCAGGGCGCAATGGAAGGGAGCGCTGACGGGAAGTATCACCGTACGCCGCGCGCCTTTGGCCTTGCAAAGGGCAGCGGCCTTCTCCACGGCGGCTGTCGCGCCGGAAATGACAGTCTGCCCCGGCGAATTTAGATTGGCTGCGGCGACAGTCAATCCTGTTTCCAGTGCGGCCTCCTGGCAGGACTGGATGACCTGCTCGGGATCGAGGGAGAGGATCGCCGCCATCGCCCCCTGTCCCGCTGGCACGGCCTGCTGCATCGCGCGTCCGCGTGCCTTTACCGCGCGCACGGCATCGGCGAACGTCAGTGTCCCGGCCGCCACGTGCGCTGACCATTCACCGAGCGAGTGTCCCGCGGCAAGCGCGGGTTGAATTCCGTGTTCCGCAAGCACGCGCAATGCCGCCACGCTCACAGTCATGATGGCCGGTTGCGTGTTTTCGGTCAGCTTCAGGTCTTCTTCCGGGCCTTCAAAGCAAAGCCGTGACAGGGCGAACCCGCAGGCCTCATCGGCTTCGGCGAACGTCTGTTTTGCAACAGGGAAACGCTCGGCAAGATCGCGCCCCATGCCCACGGTTTGCGAACCCTGTCCCGGAAAGAGAAATGCAATCTTCTTATTCATTCCATTGAGGATTGTATCCCAGCCCGGCTCGCGGGCCGTGTGCGTTTCCCTGAGTGCCTCTTTGCCCAGCCTGCGCTTGCATGCGAACGCGCATCACAGTGATTGCGGCAGTTTTCGGGAAGAACGAAATCAATCAGAAGGCAGGGACATGGTGAAGAAAAACAAAATGCAAACGAGTGGCATGCAATCGGACCGGACAGGCGAACGGCCACGCCGGCAATCCACGCAATCTGATGGGACAGACAGCACCGAAGAGCGCATTGAAGTTCTGGCCGAAGGTGCCGACCATCGCGCCGAAATGGAGGCCGATGGACTCAGCGAGGAGCTGGACGAACTGGCGGCGACGACCGATGAGGAATTGGATGCGCTTCAGCTCAACCTGATGCAGGAAGACGAACGCCCGAATTCACGCGACGGATCCGGATTGGTGGTGGACGAAGCTGCAGAGGAGCGCATCGCTCGATTCACCGAGGCTGATCCCAACCAAACGAACCTCGGTGGGTTGAGCGTCGAACCTGGACGGGACGATACCAGCGCCATTCTGCGAATGCACCATCCCAACACGTCGATTGCGCGCTCGGATGCGGTGGTGGAGGACAACATCGACGAGCCCATGGACGAATCCGTCGACGAGCGCAAAGTCGACGAGGGAACCGCCGGCTGAGGAACTCGCTCGGATCGACTTAGTTCCAACGCTTCTTGTCGTCGTGATCCTCGTCAAGCTGCTTTCCGCTGCCGTCGAACTTCACGGTGCGGCCCTGCGAGCGCATGTAGACCTCGAATTTTTTCGCGGCTCGGCGGCGCTTCCAGCGGTAGTAGCCGTTGCGCAGGCCGTACAACTTTTCGCTGAACAAAAATGAAACCCCTCGACGCGGCGCCGTGCGGACGAAGAGATAGCCTCCCAACGCACCGCCGAGCTGTGCAAAGCCGTACAGGCGCATGGAACTGAACAGGTAGGCAATTGCGACCAGGCCGGCGATGATTGCGACGTAACGAGCCTTGATGCTGATGGGGAGCGGAAAGAGCATGAACTCCATATCGCCATAAAGGACGCCAATGACCACGATGAAGCCGAACAGTCCGCCGAATGATCCGTTGAGTGGAATCTCGGGCAGCGCATAGCCAAGGGCCACGTGGCCCAGATAGATAACCAGGCCTGCGGCAGCGGTGGCCAGAACCGAGACGGCGTAAAGCGACAGAACCCAGTCCCGTTCGTGGAAGTTCTCAAGGAAGCCGGTCAGAAACCAAAGCCCGAGCAAAGAGAGGAGAGTTGACGTTATGCCGAGCTGCACAAAGCTGTACGTCAGCGGCTGCCATATCCACCCGTGCAAGAACGCCTGCGGTATAAAAGCGCCATGAAGGACGAGCCACCGGAAGAGGTCCTCATTCGTTGATCCAAGGATCAGCAGCAGGAAAAAGGCGGCCAGATTTGTCAGCACCAGCAGGCGGGTTGCGCCCCTGAAGCTTGGAAACGAAAGTTGAGTGGCGCCAGTCCTGGGCATCGTAGTGAACAGGTTAAATGGAACGGCTTGCGCGTGTCATGGGAATGCGTTGAGCCGCCAATGCATCAGGCGGCCCAGCCAGTGCCTCAGGGAACGACAACCAGCCCCCGATGACCCTTCGCGTCGACGGCGCGCACGCCGAAGATCACGTTGTCCTTGGAGACCGGCAGTGACACCGTGACCGGCCACTCGGCAGCGGTCGCGGCAACCCGCTTCACATATTGCCAATTGGATGCGGTTGTTTCGCGCCATAGCACCTCATAGTGTGCAACTCCGCCGCCAACGGGCGGCTCCCAGGTGAGGGTCGAGCCGTTCTCGGTCATTTTGTTCACGATGGTCAGCTTCTGCGGTTCGCCAGGTGCAAAGGCCAGGGTAGCCAGGGTTGCGGCATTCAGCCGCGCCACTTGCGCCACATAGCTGAAGTCCACAAAGCGGATCAGGTCTCCGAGAATCGGATCGTTTGAACCGGCGGGCGGCATCACGATGTTCTGATGCTGGTGGTTGTAGTCTTCGCGCCATTCGGTGAAACGCACGGCGGCAAAACCCTCGTGGTTAAAGGAGCTGTGATCGCCGCCGCGCAGATAACGATCAGGCCGGTCGACCAGGGATGCGGCAAACGGTTTTGCCGCGCCCGCGTGCGAAAGATAGGTATGGGCTGTCTCGGCGATGGCCCGGGCCAGTTCACGGCTGGGCGAATCGTTCTCCTTGCCAAGAGCGCGAATGGCGCGCGCCTCCTCTGACGTCGCGGCCTGGGGAACGCCTTCGGAAAATACGCGCACGCGATCCTTCAATTGAAACGTGTCGCCGGGCGTAGTATTGCCGCCTACGATGTCGTTGTTCAGCGCCGCTTCCAGGCCCCAGCCTTCATCCTTGGCCAGTTTGGCCAGGTGGCCGGACCCCACCAGCCCCTGCTCTTCGCCGGCTACAGCCACAAACACGATGGTTCCGGGAAACTTCAATTTGCTCAACGCCCTGGCGCACTCGAGCGAAACGGCCACGCCGGAAGCGTCGTCGTTGGCGCCGGGAGCAGCGCCATGGTCATCGTTATTGCTGGAATTGCGCGAGTCGTAATGGCCGGTCACAAGCACCATGCGCTTTGCCTGCGCCGGGTCAGTACCACGCAGAATGGCGTACACATTGGTGATCGTGGTCGGCTTGGGAATGCGGCGCGCCCACGGCGCCCCGCTTGCCGGATCGGCGGTAAAGGTGTCACGTTTGACTTCGAGGCACCCGCCGCACTCTTTCGAAATGGCATCAAACTGCCCGGCGATCCAGTCGGCCGCGGCGTTGATCCCCTGGCCGGGCGGCAGATCGGTCTCCATGCTCGATAGCGTACTGCGCGTGCCGAAACCAACCAGCGTTTTTATCGTCTCTTCTATTTGTTGGGGCTTGATGGCTGTAAGCGCTCGGGATATTGCGGGATCGACCGGTGCGGGACCGACGGCAGTGGCGTGGAGCGCATAGTCGGGCTGCGCAATCGCGGCACCGCACGCCAGTGCCAGCCCGCAAAATGGGACCAGGCGGGGAATTTTCATGATTTGTTCTCCGGTGTGCGTACTTCGGTGCAGAGGTGGGGGATTCGGCCTCTTGACCTTTCCAACAGTTTGCCTAAAACTAACCCAAGTTCGTACCCTAGGGGTAACGCCATCCTACATCACGAAAAGCCTTGGGAGGAGGCTGCCATGACAAGCTGCCCGGAATGTGAAAACAATCTCGATATCGACGTTGAAGAAGTGGAAGAAGGCGACGTCGTCGCCTGCGATGAATGTGGAACTGAGTACGAGGTCGTTGGTGTGGAACCGCTCGAGCTCTCGAAGGTAGAAGAGGGCATCGACGAGGAAGACGACTTGCTGGTTGAGGAAGAGGAGGAAGAGTGAAAGGGAACCGCGCACGCGTGGCGGCTTGGGTGGCATTTGCCGCCTTTGCAGTGGTGATCTTCTCAGGGGTGAACAATTCCGGCGTGGCCCACGCCCAGAACCTGGGTCAGCGTAATGTCGGCGGCCTGGTCATTGACGCGAACTCCGCAGCAGTGCAGGGCGCCACCGTCTTCCTTAAGAACACGAAGACCAAATCCATCCGCAGTTATACGTCCGCCAGCAATGGCAGCTTTCGCTTCGCCCAGGTCAACATGACCGACGACTACGATCTGTGGGCCGAGAAGGATGGCAAAAAGAGCCCCACAAAAACCGTGAGTTCGTGGGATGCACGCAAGGACTTTGAGACGGAGTTGAAACTGAAATAGGTATCGCCAGGGCGTCGTAGCCCTGGCGGATTCTCGAAGAGAACGCTTATTTCTGCTTGCCGCGGCTCGACAACACGAGCTGATTCCCATCCGCATCCTTGAACACCGCGACTGAGCCCCATGGTTCGGTCGTGGGCTCCTTGGTGAAGACCACGCCTTTCTTCTTCATGGCCTCGGCGGTTGCAAACACGTCATCGCACCAGAACGAAATAGACTGGTGCTCGCCGATCCGCTTCTCATGCCCCTCCGGAGTGAAGAGCGCAACGCCGGTATCCGCGCCGGGAATGATCAGTTCGATCCAGCGCTGCTGCGGCGTGAAGGGCTGATCCGTCATTACTTTCATGCCCATCGCCTCTGTGTAGAACTTCAACGCCACATCCTGATCGCGAACGGGAATCCCGACAAACTTGATGCCTCTGATCATGCTGACCTCACATTGGGTCGAGCATAGCGTGGCACGAGCGCGGGATCAATCAGGCAGTGAATGCTATAGTATCGATTGGTACTGCCTGAAAGGAATGTTTATGGAGAAGACGATTGAGATTCGACTACAGGATGAGAACGCTAGACATATAGAGCGTTTCTTGCAGGGGTTTCTGGCGACGCACAAGTTTCAACCGCCGTATGCGGGTTCTGAAATTAAGGCATTCGATGAGTTGTATGCCGAAATTAGGAAGGGTCTGGATCATGTGTCTGTTCCAGCGAAGAAATAAGCGTTACACGCAGATTTCAGTCATGACCTATCGATTGGTATAGCATGCCGACTTTAGACGATTACGTTACAGACACTTTGATGCGCGACCTGGTTGGCCACGACCGCAAGCCGGTGAGCTTTCTTGTCTATCTCTGGCTTGCCGCGGAACACGCGAAAACCCACGCCGATGTGCAGGCAAGCTATCAGCACCTAGCCGAGTCGGTGGGAATTTCGAAAAGCTCAGCGCAGGCTGCGATCGGCTGGCTCCTCAAACGGAGGCTTCTAGGTGTGAAGAAAGAGAGCGCAACCGCAACGCCCGCCTACACCATACGCAGCCCATGGCGTGAAGCTGTCCGGCGGCTCAAGAACCATTGATTGATTGCGGCGGTTGCTATTCCTGGTTCAGCACTACATCGCCATTGACTGTTTCGATCGTCACGTGGTTCGTGCCGTTGCCCACAATCCCGCTGGCGCGAATGTACTTCCGCGGCGTGCCGAACGACTTATCCCACTCGCCCGATTCGTGGACGTCAAGACCGGCGTGCTGCACGATGTGATACTGGCGATCGGTCCGCGTGTAGGCGAGCGTGATCTTTACATCCATGGCGAAGTCCTTGGGAACGGTCAGCTCGATGGTCCCGCCTTTCGAATCCAGGCGGATATCCCTCTGCTGGCTCGAGGTTCCCACTTCGTGCACCGTGATTCCGCCGCCCATTGAAGTAGCTTTCACGGGGCCTTCGGCAGTGTTGATGATGATGCCGCCGCCCATCGTCGTAGCATCCACCGAACCGGTTGCGTGGTCGATGTCGATCCCGCCGCCCATGGTCTTGATCCTGGCGAACGAAGCAACATTGCCGACGTGAATCCCGCCGCCCATGGTAGACAACGTGGCTCCGTGCGGTGCGTTGGCAACGTCGATGCCGCCGCCCATCTTGTTGATAACCACCTCGCCAGACGCGCCGGTCGTACTGTTCGACATCTCGTCGTTCATGTAGCGCGACCCGAATCCTCTGCAGCCCGCCAGAAGAGCCGGCAGCGCACCCACCAGCAACAGTGCACATCCCTTGCGCAGGTTCATATCGCAGACCCTCCCGAAAGGCTGAAGCGCCCGTCTCACATCAGCATACGCATGCGGTGCGCCAAGGGTTCCGTTCGTCGCCGGGAATTCGAAGTGCCGGCCGTCTTATCCGTCCAGCTTCTTCGTCACCAGTTCATTCAAGAGAGCAGGGTTGGCCTGTCCTTTCGAGGCCTTCATCACCTGCCCTACGAAGAAGCCGGCAACCGTCTTTTTACCGGCGCGATATTGCTCAACCTGCTTTGGATTGGCGGCGATGACCTCGTCGATCATGGCTTCAATGGCCGAGGAGTCGGTGATCTGCTGCGGCCTCTCGCGCTCGTAGACGGCAGGGAAGTCTTCGCCCTTCTCAAAACTGATATCGAACAAGCCCTTCAGCTGTTTCGAACTGATTTTGTTGTCGTCGAGCAAATCGGCCGCCATCACCACTCCCGCCATCGAAACAGGCGATTGATCGAGTTCGAGACCCAGCGCATGCAGGCGTCCACCCAGCTCGCTCAGCAAAATGTTGGCGACGCGTCGCGGATTCTTTGCCGTCTTCGCCGCAGCCTCAAACTGATCGGCAAACTCCCGGGAAGCCGTGAGCGTGTGGGCATCCTTCGGGTTCAGTTCGTATTCAGCGATCATGCGCTTGCGGCGTGTTTCGGGTAGTTCGGGGAGCCTGGCCCTGGCAGCCGCCAGAAACTCCGGCGTCACGATCAGGGGCGGCAAATCCGGTTCCGGGAAGTAGCGGTAGTCGTGCGCCTGCTCCTTCGAACGCATGGGGTAGGTGCGGCCTTCGTTCGCGTTCCAGAGGCGCGTTTCCTGGGTGACGCGGCCGCCCTCTTCGATGACTTCTATCTGGCGCTCAATCTCGTACTCCAGCGCCTGGCGAATGAAGCGGAAGCTGTTCACGTTTTTCACTTCCGCCTTGGTGCCGAAGCGCTCCGCGCCCTGGAGACGCACACTCACATTCGCATCACACCGGAGCGAGCCTTCTTCCATGTTGCAGTCGGAGACGGCGGTGTAGAGCAGGATTTCCTTAAGCCGCGTTAGGTACTCGAAGGCTTCGTCGGGGGTGCGGATATCCGGCTCGCTGACGATTTCGATCAACGGCGTGCCGCAGCGATTCAGGTCGAGATAGGTGCGCGTAGCGGAATCGGGAAAGCCGTCGTGCAGGCTCTTGCCCGCGTCCTCTTCCATGTGCACGCGAGTGATACCAATTTTCTTCCACCCCAGCGACGAAGACCTGTCGCCGGGGTCCCCGGTCTTCGTGCCGCCGTCCCCTGTGGGCACCTCGATCCAGCCGTGTTCGGCCAGCGGCTTGTCGTACTGCGAAATCTGGTAGCCCTTGGGCAGATCGGGATAGAAGTAGTTTTTGCGCGCAAAGATCGACCGCTCGCGTATCTCGCAGTTCAGCGCCAGCGAGGCGAGCACCGCAAACTCCACGGCCCTTGCATTCAATACCGGCAGCGAGCCAGGTAATCCGAGGCACACCGGGCAGATGTTCGTGTTCGGCTCCGAGCCAAATCTGTTAGCGCAGCCGCAGAAGATCTTGCTGGCAGTCAGCAGTTGCACGTGCACTTCGAGGCCGATCACCGGCTCGTACTTGGCGAGAACGTCAGGATTGAGTGCAGTTGCGGCCATATCCAAATTCTAGCGCGAATTAAATCAGCAATATTTGCCAGGCACGAAACTGGGTGCCCCATCCTTGGCGCGTTTCTGTTTTTGCGCCAAGGGTGGGAAAGCAACAAACCTCAACTCGTCCTTACTCCGCCGGGTCTTGCGCCGTGAACGGCGAGCAGCATGGCTTCTCTGTCGCGTGGAAGTTCATCAGTTCCGCACGAATCCCATCCGGATCGTACATATTGAACTGCCCCTTGCCGTCCTTGCCGATCTTGGGAGCGGCGTCGTGCCTGCCTTCCAGCCGGTTACCGGCCTGCAGCACTTTGAACGCATCCTCCACTGACTTTTCGCCGATCGCAAAGTGATCGAGCACGCCCAGGGATTGCTGCGAAATGTTCGCCGGAATTCCAGATCCCGATGGCCCGCTCGTCATCATGTATTCGACCCAGTCGTGCCCGTCGGGAACCTGCTGGCTGACCCAATCGACCTTGTCGTCTTTCATGCCGCCGTACCAGTAAGGTCTGAAGCCAAGCAGGTCGCGATAGAACTTGTCTTCCGCCTCGCGGCTGTGCACCAGGAAACCCACATGGATGATGTGATGGCCGACGACTCTTGCACCGCCGCCGTAGGATTGCTGTCTAGGCCCCGGCTCAACGAATTCAATCTTGTTGCCCTCGGGGTCTAGAACCTCGAACCACTGACTTCCGTCCGAGCTTTGAGTGACGGCTGAAGGTGTTTTCCACCCCTTTGCTGCAAGGTATTTGCGAACGCCTTCCGCGTCCGTGGTATTGAATCCCGCGTGATCCATGCGGTTGATCCCGGCACCGGCAGGCAGTGGCAAAACCTCGATGAACTGGTCCGCACTGAAGTAGTAGCGCAGGCCTGCGGGATTCTGGGGATCGCCAGCCTTTCCCGCACCAAGAACCACGCTATAGTAGTGATCAGTTGCGGCAGGGTCCGAGGTGTAAACAGCCAGATGAGAAATTCCGGTAATCTTCGGCCGTTCCTGCGCGTTCAACGCAACCGCAGCTACACTCAATACCGCCATTCCGGCAGCAGCCAAAAACTTCACATGCATAATGCACCTCAATTACTCGCGGCATCACGATAAATCGATTTGGTGCATCCTGTAAACCGGCCGCACATCGCCGCGTTCACCGATACAACCGAAGGAGCGCTGCCGTACAATGCACCCATGCCCCGCCAGACATATCCCACACTCCTTGCAGCCGTCGCATGCACTGCAGCTTTCGGGCTTTCAGCACTCGCGCAATCGGCCCTGCCCACAACGTCGCCAGCCGAGCGCGACCAAGCTCGCGACATCTTCAAGCAGCTCATCGAAATCAACACCACCGACACGCCCAAGGGCAGCGTAACGGCCGCGACGAAAGCCATGCAGAAGCGTTTCCTCGATGCCGGCTTCTCGCCCGACGATGTTCACCTGCTCGGTCCCGACGCGAATAAGCAGAACCTCGTTGTCCGCATGCGCGCCCCTGCGCCCAGCACGGAAAAGCCCGTCCTTTTCCTCTGCCACATTGACGTGGTCGAAGCTTTGCCCTCGGACTGGCACACCGATCCGTTCCAGTTTGTCGAGAAAGACGGCTACTTCTACGGACGCGGCACGCAGGACATGAAGGACTCCGACGCCGCCCTGGTCTTTACATTCCTGCGTCTTCATCACGAAGGCTACAAGCCGAAGCGCGATCTGATTCTCGCCCTCACGGCCGATGAAGAAGGCGGGAAATTCAATGGAGCTGACTGGCTGGTGAAAAATCACCGCGACCTCGTCGACGCAGCCTTCGTCATCAATCCCGATGCTGGCGGTGTCGAACTCGACCACGGCCGCGCGATTGTCGGCGACGTCGAAGCCACGGAAAAGGTCTATGCCGACTACCAGGTCACGGCCAGCAATCGCGGCGGCCACAGCTCCCTGCCGCGACCTGACAATGCCATCTACGAACTCACGACAGCGATCAACAAGTTGGCCGCGTATACCTTTCCGTTCGAGATGAACGAAGTCACCCGCGTGTATTTTGGCAATCTCGCGAAACAGGAAACCGGTGAGATGGCAGACAACATTCACGGCGTCCTGGCCACACCTCCCGATCCGGCAGCGGCCGCGCGCCTCAGCGCTGAGCCAAGTTTCAACTCCAACTTCCGCACTACCTGCGTAGCCACACGACTCGCCGCCGGCCACGCCAACAACGCGTTGCCGCAAACCGCGCAGGCCAACGTCAATTGCCGCATCTTCCCGGGTCACTCGCCCGAAGAGATCCGCCAGCAGCTCATCGCTCTCTTCGGCGATTCCAAGCTCAACGTTAAGTATGTCTCCGATGGAGGCAAAGTTTCCGACACTGCACCCGAGCGTAAAGCCATCGTCCCGCCCGCACCGCTGAAGGAGGTCTTCGAGCCGCTCACACGTCTTACCAACGCTATCTGGCCAGGAATTCCGGTGACGCCGGAAATGGAAGATGGCGCCAGCGACTCCATCTACTTTGCGCAAGCTGGCTATGCCTGCTATGGCTTTTCGGCGACTGCTCTCGAGCGCAACGACGTGCGCGCCCATGGGCAGGACGAGCGTTTGCCCATCGATTCCTACTGGAAGTCTCTGGACTTCTTCTACGCCTTCTCGAAAGCGCTCGGTCGCTGATGATTTCCTACAGGAAGCGCATCACGTCGAGGTGTCGCCCGGTCGCACTATGATGGAAATCCGCAAGTCACATTCGTCCACTGGAGTCGCCAAAGTGCCGGGCAAGATAGAACTGATGCTGGGCCCAATGCGCAGCAACAAAACCGCCGAGATGCTGCGTCGCGCCGAGATGCGCCGCCAGTATGCCAAGCAGCATGTGCTGGTGCTCAAGCCAAGCGACGATACCAAGGGTGGCCCGGGCCTCGTAGAAAGCCGCAATCCGAACGGCCACGCCAAAATGAATGCGCTCGAATTTCCATCGAGCAATCCGTGGTCGGTTTTGAAGGCCATCGACGACCTCGAACAGCAGATCGGCAAACGCGTGGAGTGCATCGCGATTGACGAGGGCCAGTTCGTCAGCGACCTTTTTCTTTTTACGAAGAATCTGCTCGATGCCAATCATGATGTGCTTGTCGCCGGGCTCGATCTCGATTTTCGCGCCGTGCCCTTCGGAGAGATGCTGAACCTGTCGTGGCTCGTAAATGCCTACGGCGGCAGCATCACGGAGTGCATGGCCTACTGCACCTGCGGCGCCCGCGCGCTCTATTCGCAGCGCCTGATTGACGGCAAACCCGCGCCCTATGACAGCCCGATCAAGGTTCCCGGAGACGCCTACGAGCCGCGCTGTGCCGAGCACTTTGTACTGCCAGGACGTCCCCACTAGATAATCGCGCCTCAAGTCCTGGATAAAACAACTGCAAGGAATTCGTGGAAAGCGCGCGCCGGAGGCGCAATGGTCATTAGCCCCGCGCTTCAGCGTGGGGATGCCGGCGATAAATCAAATCGAGTCCAGTAGGGACGATGCCCGAGGCGATTTCGAGGGCGAAGCCTTGGCCAGGTCTTAATCCTGTAAGCTTGGTCACGCCCACCAAGGAGCCGCGGCAAGTGAGCCCAATCCCCATGAGTCCGCTCTACCGCAAGATCGCGTGGCGGCTCGTTCCATTCCTCATGCTGCTGTACATGGTCGCGTTCCTCGACCGTGTCAACATCAGCTTTGCCGCGCTCACCATGAATCGCGACCTCGGCATCAGCGAGAGCCTCTACGGTTTCGCTGCGGGAATTTTTTTTCTCGGCTACTGCCTTTTCGAGGTTCCCGCCAATCTCATGCTCACGCGCATGGGAGCGCGTCGATGGCTAGCGATCCTGCTGGTGGTGTGGGGCGCAGTCTCGGTTGCCACTGCATTCATCACGGCGAAGCCGCAGTACGTCGCCTTGCGCTTTCTGCTTGGCATCGCGGAGTCCGGTTTCTTTCCTGGCGTCATCTTCTACCTGACGTTGTGGTTTCCGCGCTCATTGCGTGCCCGCGTGATGGCGCTCTTCATGGTCGCAACGCCGCTGTGCAACTGCATTGGTTCGCCCATCTCGGCACACATCCTCTTGCTGCATCAGGGAGGCCTCAGGGGTTGGCAGTGGCTTTTCGTGCTTGAGGGTGCGCCCGCTGTCCTGCTCGGGGTCCTTTCGTGGTTTGTGCTGGTTGACGGGCCCACCTTCGCGTCCTGGCTCTCGCCCGGCGAAAGAACCCAGCTAGCTGGGGAACTGCGCGATGACGAGAGCCCGCATGCATCGGGGACGTCAGTGTGGCTGCATGTTGCGAGAGATTCCATAACCTATCTGCTGGCGAGTGTTGGATTTTACGGGCTTACTTTCTGGCTTCCCAAAATCCTCGTGGGGCTGGGAACAACTGCGACCGCATCGGGCTGGTGGGCAGTTCCGCCTTACGCGGCCGGAGCAGCTGCCATGATCGTCTTCGGCCGTTTTCGCAATCGCTGGTGGCTACCGGGTTTATATGTTTTTGCAGCCATCGGATTTATAGGACTGGCCGTGCTCCCGGGCTTGGCCGGCGCCATGGTCAGCTTTGTGTTCGCTGCCATTGGAATCTTCGGCGGGCTGCCACTTTTCTGGGGAGCCACAACTGCGCGTATGAGCGGCAAAGCCGCAGGAGCGGGCATTGCGATCGTCAACTCCGTGGGCGCACTGGGCGCCTTTGCAGGACCGGCCATGATGGGATGGCTACGCGATCTCACGCACACCTACTCCGCCGGGTTGTGGACGATCGCGCTCAGCATGGCGCTTGCCTCGATCCTGGCTCCGCGCCAACCTCTGGCGCCTCACCTCGCCGCAGTCGAAGAGTCGATCTGACCCTAACTCGCGGGCCTTCAGTCGCCCTCGGACCCGCTGATAGACTGGAATCCGCATGATCCTCCCGTTTGTCCGCGAAATATTCGCGGAACTGGAGCAGTCCTCCTCCTTCGATCGCGTTCGCAGGCACCTCTCTCTCGGTGTCGGTCGGCGACGTGTGTCCGGACTCACGAATACCGCACGGTCTCTTTACCTTCCACTGCTTGCCCGGGCCGCCAAACAAACGGTCATCGTGGTTGTTGCGGACAACAAGGCCGCCGAGGCTTTGGAATCTGCGCTCCGCGCCGGCTGCGACCTGACCGGAGCCATCGACCCCGACCGGGTGGTTCGCCTGCCCGCGCACGACGTCCTGCCGTTCGAGAATCTCTCGCCCCACCCCGACGTGCAGGAGCAGCGTGCCGCCGCTCTCTACAAACTCGCTACGGGAGCTGTGTCGATTCTGATTGCGCCCGCGGAGTCCGCCGCGCTTCGCCTCTTTCATCGCGATTATTATGCGAGCCTCGCCGTCACCATTCGCCGCGGCGAAGAAATCGACGTCGAGGTACTCATCGGGCATCTTGCCAGCGTGGGCTACACCCAGATGGATCTCGTGGAAATGCCGGGCCAGTTCACGCGCCGGGGCGGAATTCTTGACGTTTACTCGCCCGAAGCAGATCGGCCCATCCGCATCGAATTCTTCGGCGACGAAATCGAAACCATCCGCAAGTTCGACCCCGAAACGCAGCGTTCGCAATCCGGTCTTGATGAAGCGCAGCTTCTGCCGCTGACCGAGACTCCGGTGACCGAACGCCTGCTGGCCGCCGTGCATGCGCGCTTGAGCAAGCAGAGGGTGCAGGTCGCCGAAGGCGCGAGCGCCGACGAACAAGAAATGGCCATCGAAGCGGAAGCGGCGGGCGGCGTCAGTGTTTTTCCCGGTTGGGAATTCTTTTCGTCCGTTGCCGGAGCCGATCACCACTTACTCAACTTGCTCCCGCGGAGCGTGCTCTTCGTCGAAGAGCCTGCCATGGTGCGCAACCAGATTGATCGCTGGTGGAGCAAGGTCGAGCAGCGCCACGAGCGCTCGGGAATAGGCTCGCTTATCGGACCTGAGGATATCTACCTGCGCCCTGAAGTTCTCGAGAGCCTGCTTGAATCGCACCACGGTCTTGATCTCGATCAGCTTGGCGCGATCGACGTGCTCGAAGAAGACAACACGCTGGGCGAAATCGCCGTGAACTCGCGGCCAACCCTGCGTTTTCACGGATCCATTCCCGCGCTGGTTGACCAGCTGAAGAACCTGATGGCCGCCGAGGAGCACATTGTTCTCGCCGTTCCTACGCAGGGCGACGTGGAACGCACCGCCACGATGCTGCGTGAATACCAGGTGCCGTATCGACTGGGAAGCCGCGTTGTCACCCACGGATCGGAGCTTGAAGAGGCCAGCTATCTCGCGGGCGACATGCGCGTGCCCGTCATCGTGCGCACGCAGATTGCCAGCGGGGTCAGCTTCCCCAACGCCAACCTGATCGTCTTCGGCGCGAACGATCTGTCAGACGATGCCGACATCACGGCACGACCGGAACCGAAGAAATCGAAGACCGCTGCGTTTCTCTCCGACTTTCGCGATCTCGCTATCGGCGACTATGTTGTCCACGTGGAACACGGCATCGCTCAATACCAGGGTCTGAAAGAAATCGTGCAGGACGGGCTTTCCGTCGAGTTCATGATCCTCGAATTCGCGGAGCAGGCCAAGCTGTATGTCCCACTCACACGGCTCGACCTGATCCAGAAATACCGCTCCACCGACACCGGGCCCGCGCCGGTTCTGAACAGGCTCGGCTCACAGCAGTGGGTCAAGACCAAGGCGCGCGTGAAGAAGGCCATGCAGGATATGGCCGCCGAACTTCTCAAGCTCTATGCGCAGCGCCGCACCGCAGAGGGCACCGCCTTCTCGCCCGACAATGATTTTCAGCGCGAGTTTGAAGATTCATTCGACTACCGCGAAACCGACGACCAGCTCACCGCGATCAGCGCCGTCAAGCAGGATATGGAAGCGACCACGCCGATGGACCGCCTGCTGTGCGGCGATGTGGGCTACGGAAAAACTGAAGTCGCGATGCGTGCGGCCTTCAAGGCCGTGCAGGATGGCAAGCAGGTCGCGGTGCTCACGCCTACAACCGTTCTTGCTTTCCAGCATTATGAGACTTTCAAAAAGCGCTTCGCGCAGTTTCCCATTACCGTTGAGATGATCTCGCGCTTCCGCACTGCGAAGGAACAGAAAGTCATCCTCGAGAAGATCGAAACGGGCAAGGTCGACATTCTCATCGGCACCCACCGCATTCTGTCCAAGGACATCAAGTTCCAGGACCTCGGTCTGCTGGTCGTCGACGAGGAGCAGCGATTCGGGGTGCGCCACAAGGAGCGGCTGAAACAAATGCGCAAGGAAATCGATGTGCTGGCCATGAGTGCCACGCCCATTCCGCGCACGCTGCATATGTCTCTTGTGGGTCTGCGCGATATGTCGGTGATTGAAACGCCGCCCAAAGACCGCATGGCGATTCAGACAGTCGTCGCCAAGTTCGATGAGAAAATCGTCCGTTCCGCCATTGAAGTCGAACTTGAGCGCGGGGGCCAGGTCTACTTTGTCCACAATCGCGTTGAGACGATTTACGAAATTGCCTCCCGGATTCAGGAACTCGTACCCGGCGCGCGGGTTGTTGTCGGTCACGGCCAGATGGGCGAGAAGGATCTGGAATCCGTGATGCTCGCCTTCATGAAGCACGAGTTTGATGTGCTGGTCGCGACCACGATCATTGAAAACGGGCTCGACATTCCCCTGGCCAACACCATCATCATCAACCGCGCCGATCGCCATGGCCTGAGCGAACTCTACCAGCTGCGCGGGCGCGTAGGCCGCTCGAATCGGCGTGCCTATGCCTACCTGCTGATTCCGGGTGAGCGCGAACTGACGGACATTGCGCGCCGTCGGCTTGCAGCGCTCAAGGAATTCTCTGACCTCGGCGCCGGCTTCAAAATTGCCGCCCTCGATCTTGAACTGCGCGGGGCAGGGAACATGCTGGGTGGCGAGCAGAGCGGTCATATCGAGGCGGTCGGCTTTGAACTGTATACGTCGATGCTTGAGGCTGCCGTGAAGGAACTGAAGGGCGAAGGCGGCGAGGAACGTCCATCGACGCAGCTCAACCTCGGCATTGCGCTGCGGATCGATGAAAGTTACGTCGCGGAAGAGAATCAACGCCTGCGCCTCTACAAGAAAATTGCCGGCGCCGAAAACGAAAAGGTGATCGCCGACCTCCGTGCGGAGATGGAAGACCGGTACGGCGCGCTGCCCGACGCAACGGTCTACCTGCTCGAAGCGGCGGCTCTGCGACTGGAAAGCGAACGCCTGGGCATCGCGCAGATCGACCGCAAACGCGCCGAGTTGCAGATTCGATTTACTGAAAATGCCGCCATCGATCCGCAGCACCTGATGCGGCTAGTAGCCCGCAACGCCAAGCGGGGAGCGCAGTTCACGCCGCAGGGCCTGCTGAAGTTCCCGCTGGCCGCTACCCGCCCCGACGATGTATTACTGGAGATTCGCGACTTGCTTACTAAACTCGCCCCCGATGCTGTTACCGCATAATTCGCAATCAGTACGAGAGGACTTGTGAGAAAAACTGCCACTCTTTTTGCTTTAGGAGCCTGCATGACATTTATGGCCGCGCACGCCGAAAACCAAACCGCGAGGCAACAATTTCAGCACGTGTCTGACTCGTATTTCGACGAGGTTTACTTCCCGAATCAGCCCTCGGGCGGAACGATTGCCGGCTATCACCAGTACGACGCGATGCTCGAGGACTTCTCACGCTCCCATATCGATGCTGCAGTCGCGGCTCTGCACGAATTTGAAAAGCGCGTCAGCGCAATTCCCGCCGCTTCGCTCGATCAGACGATGCGCGGCGATCGCGAGATGGTCCTCGGCGACATCCGCTCGCGCCTGCTCACGCTCGAGACGATCCAGCCGTGGGCCAAGAATGCCGATAGTTACTCCAGCACTTGCGCCGGCGCCGCCTTTGTGCTGATGGAACGCAAGTTTGCACCGGCCGATGACCGTCTCCGATCCCTCATCGCGCGGGAAAAGAAGATGCCCGGCCTCCTCGCCGAAGCGCACACCAATCTCCAGAATCCGCCGCGCATCTTCACCGAGATCGCCATCGATCAGCTTCCCGGCATCGTCAGCTTTTTCGAACACGACGTTCCCGCCGCCTTTGCCGATGCACACGATCCCGCGCTCAAAGCAGAATTCGCACAGTCCAACGCCGCTGTGATCGCTGCGCTCAACGACTATCTCAAATGGCTGAAGACCGACTTGCTGCCGCGCTCCAACGGCGACTACCGCATCGGCGCCGACGCCTTTTCGAAGAAACTGCTCTACGACGAAATGGTCGATGTACCGCTCCCGAAGCTTCTCGAGATCGGTTACGCCGATATGCACCGGAACCAGCAGCACTTCGCCGAGGTGGCCAAAGAACTCGAGCCCGCCAAGACTCCACGCGAAGTGCTCGAAGAGCTGGGCAGCCAGCATCCCGCTCCCGATCAGCTGATCCCCGCGTTCACTGCCACGTTCACCAGCCTTCTCGATTTCATCCGCGCCCACCACATCGTGACCATTCCGTCGGATGTGCGCCCGGTTCTGGAAGAGACGCCGCCCTTTATGCGCGCAACCACGCAGGCCAGCATGGATTCGCCCGGGCCCTACGAAACGCACGCAACGACCTCGTACTTCAACGTGACACTGCCCGATCCTTCCATGACACCGGCGGAAGTTGAGGGATACATGCACTCCTTCAATATCGGCACGGTGATCTCGACTTCCGTCCACGAGGCCTATCCCGGCCACTACGTGCAATATCTCTATTCGCTCAAGGCGCCCAGCCGCGTGCGCAAAACCCTCAGCGCTACAACCAACGTCGAAGGCTGGGCTCACTACACGGAGCAGATGATGCTCGATAACGGATATGGCCAGCCGGGCTCGGGCGCCAAAGATGAACGCGAAGCCAAATTCTTCCGTCTTGGTCAGCTCCAGGATGCGCTGCTGCGCAACGCGCGCTTCATCGTCGGCATCCAAATGCACACAGGGAACATGACTTACGATCAGGCCGTCGAATTCTTTCAGAAAGAAGGCTACCAGCCCAAGGAAACCGCTGCGGTGGAAGCCAGGCGCGGCGCGGGCGATCCCACTTATCTCTACTACACGTTGGGCAAACTTGAGATCATGAAGCTACGGGCAGACCTCCAGAAAAAGCAAGGCGCTGCCTTTTCACTGCAAGAGTTTCACGACGAATTCCTCAGCCAGGGTTTTCCGCCAATCAAGATCATCCGCGAAGCCCTGCTTGGCGACGATTCTCCCCCACTTTGAAATGGCGTTGGCCAATACCACTAATGAGCTAGAGCCCCACTGTTATTGACCGATGGAAAATGAAAGATTGGGCCGCGCCTGATCCCCTCGGTGGCGTTGAAACCTTTTCCTGGAGATATGATGAGCGAGCAAGTACGAAAAGTAGTCTTCCCTGCAGGCGGCCTGGGCACTCGTTTCCTCCCGGCCACCAAGGTGATTCCCAAGGAAATGCTCGCTCTCGTCGACAAGCCCATCATCCAATATGGCGTTGAAGAAGCAGTTGCCTCCGGTATCGAGCACATCATCATCATCACCGGGCGCGGAAAAGGCGCCATGGAAGACCACTTTGACAATAGCTTCGAACTTGATGCGACCCTCGAACGTCGCGGCAAAAAAGAATTGCTTGCCGTGTCGCGCGGCGTCTCCGCGCTGGCCCGCGTGAGCTATGTGCGCCAGCGCGAGCCTCTCGGCCTGGGCCATGCCGTGCTCTGCGCCAAGGAACTGGTGGGGAACGAGCCGTTCGCGGTGGTCCTCCCCGATGACGTGATTGATTCTGAAGTACCGTGCCTCAAGCAAATGATGGATGTGTTCAACGAGCGTGGTGGTTCCGTGATTGCCACGCAGACGGTTGAGGGGCCCGGCATCTCCGCGTATGGCGTATTGGCCGGCTCACCTGATCCTGACGATCCGCGCATCTACAACTGCACCGGCATGGTGGAAAAGCCGAAGCTCGAAGACGCACCGTCAAAGCAGGCCATCATCGGACGCTACGTGCTAACTCCGCGCATTTTTGAATTGCTTGAGCAGACCACGCCTGGCGCCGGCGGCGAAATCCAGCTCACCGACGGTATCAAAGCTCTACTGAAAGAAGAAAAAGTCTTCGGCTACACCTTCGAAGGCAAGCGCTTCGATGCCGGCGACAAATTCGGCATGCTGCAGGCGACGGTGGAGTTTGCGCTGAAGCGCCCCGAGTTCGGCGAAAAGTTTCGCGAATATCTAAAGAGCCTGCCGCTCTAATCTCTACATCAACGGGAATTCTGGGTGCCCCATCCTTTCGGTCCTTTGCGAAAGGGTGGGAAAGCACAAATTCCAGCTCGCGTTCTCTGACTCCACTAAGGAGCTGCGAGGCGGCCGTTAACGCCGCTAACCCCGCTAACCCCGCTAGCCCTTCCACTTGATATTGCAGCCGATCGAGGCGCGTTGATCGGCGCTCGGCTTTTCTCCCCGCAAAACTGCATTAATCGCTGCACGCAATTCGTCGCCGGTGACGGGAACGCCGTTGCTGGGACGGCTGCTGTCGAACTGCCCGCGATAGACGAGCTCGAAATCCTTGTCGAACAGGAACAGATCCGGCGTGCATGCAGCTTTGTATGCGCGTGCAACATCCTGCGTTTCGTCGTACAGATAGGGAAATTTGAAACCGAATGTCTGCGCCTGGCGCTTCAATCCTGCCGGGCTGTCATCGGGATAACTCTCGGCATCGTTGCTGCTGATGCCCACGATGCCCAGTTTACCGGCGTAGTCCGCGCTCAACTGCCCCAGCCCTTTTTCGATGTGCTTCACAAAAGGACAGTGCGTACAGATGAACATGACAAGCAACCCCTTCTGCCCGCGAAAATCGTCCCGCCGAACGGTCTTTCCTGTCACCACATCCGGCAGCGCAAAGTCCGGCGCCGTCGTTCCCAGCTCCAGCATCGTCGATTCAGTCAAAGCCATAGAATCACTCCAGGATTTTCATCGCGCAACAACCTGCTAACTTGCTAACTTGCCAGACCGCAAAGCGGCGCTAACCCGCTAATTCTGTAACCTAACTCCGCTAACTCAAAACAGTCCAGGCTGCCGTCGCGGCATATCCACGCCAAAGTGTTCATAAGCCAATCGCGTCGCCACGCGTCCTCGAGGCGTGCGATCCAGAAAGCCGATCTGGATGAGAAATGGCTCGTACACTTCCTCGAGCGCATCCTCTTCCTCGGCCAACGTCGCCGCCAGCGTGCCTAGCCCCACTGGGCCGCCGTCGTACTTTTGCATAATGGTCAGCATCAGCCGGCGATCGATCTCGTCGAATCCATGCGCATCCACTTCCAGCAAGGTCAGCGCCGCATTGGCCGTCGGAAGATCGATGTTTCCCGTTCCACGCACCTGCGCGAAATCCCGTACCCGCCGCAAAAGCCGGTTCGCAATACGGGGTGTCCCGCGCGAGCGCAGCGCGATCTCGGCCGCACCATCGGCGTTGATCGGCACTCCCAGCACCTCCGCTGAGCGCTCCACAATCACCTTCAACTCGTCCTCGGTATAAAACTCCAGCCGGAGCAGGATGCCGAACCGCGATCGCAGGGGCGAACTCAACAGTCCCGGACGCGTGGTCGCACCGATGAAGGTGAACGGCCTGATCTCCATCACGTGCGTGCGCGCAGCCGGTCCCTGACCGATGATGATGTCGAGCTTGTAGTCTTCGAGAGCGGTATAAAGCTTTTCCTCCAGGACGGGCTGCATGCGGTGTATCTCGTCCAGAAACAGTACCTGCCGCTCGCGCAGGTTCGTCAGGATCGCCGTCAGGTCGCCCTGGATCTGAAGCGCGGGGCCCGATGTCTGTTGAAACCCTACATCGAGCTCATTGGCAATGATGGTGGCGAGCGTCGTTTTGCCCAACCCCGGTGGCCCGAACAGCAGGACGTGATCCAGGGCTTCGCCGCGCGACTTTGCGGCTTCGAGCGCGATGGCCAGCTGCTCCTTGGCTTTTTCCTGGCCAATGAACTCTTTCAGCCAGCGCGGCCGCAGTTTCAGCTCAAAATTCTGTTCTTCCTCAGCGCGCGAGGCGCTAACCAGCCGGTCAGGAGAGTTGTCGGGCGCAATGGCCATCTTGCGAGAAGTGTAGCGGTTGCAGGTACTCCAGGTAAAACGGCTCCGCAGGCCCAAATTCGGCCACCCGACGGTCTTGGCGCGGTACCTTGCGGCAGCAATAACTCCAACGGCTCCATTGCTGCCAACTGTTCGCAATTTAGCAAGTTACGCGCGTAACAATTCAGGCACTTTGACCCAAGATTGCTATTGATTCGCCGCTTGAAGGTGCCGTATTCTTGGGCCACCTCTCAAGAGGCATGTTGTCGTGTTTGCTCGGTTCTTTCACGCAGTGAGGAGCTAAGTGGGCAAGAATTTGTGTCATGGCTGCAGAGCCAGGACCGTGTTTTTGCACAACGTTGCAGCTTACTCATCTCACACGAGAAACCGGCTTGTGTTGGCAGGGGAATGGCCCCGGGGCGCTGAGGTCCATTGGAATTGCAGGTTGGCCAGGGCAATGCTGAGCCAGCTCGGCGGAGACGCCAGGAGATTCGTATGCGTAATCGTTCTTTGTTAGGTGCCTTGTTAATCATCGGCGTACTGCTTCCAATCACCAGTTGCACCAGTTCACCGTCGCTCACTTCCATTGTTGTCACTCCGAACGTGGTGAATTTCGGGGGTCAGGGCGTCACCTCGCAGCTGACCGCTACCGGAAGCTATACACACCCCGGGCACCCGCCGATTACGAAGGACATCACCAGTCAGGTCACCTGGGCCACTTCAGCCGATCAGTGTGTGACCGTAACCAAGACTGGATTTATTACCTCGGGCGGCAACGTCTGCAGCAACATCCTGGTTACAGCCAGCATGCCCGGGTTCAATGGCCTGATCGCCGGCACCATGACCGTCAATGTCACGCAGCCGAGCAGCGGCGGCGGGGGCGGCGGCACCACAATTCCTGATGTCACCTCCATCTCCATCATTCCGGCGTCCGCTACCGTCTCGA
This sequence comes from uncultured Acidobacteriaceae bacterium, assembly GCA_963838295.1. Taxonomy (GTDB): domain Bacteria; phylum Acidobacteriota; class Terriglobia; order Terriglobales; family Acidobacteriaceae; genus Telmatobacter. Next base: position 399,368 of record CAWIQS010000008.1, on the reverse strand, counting down.
CAATCAATGCCACCACGCAGTTCATCGCTATCGGAACGCTGGCAGGAGGACTCGGTACGGTCGACCTCACCGATCTGGCCGTCTGGAGATCGAGCGAAGTTTCCGTGGCGACCATCAACACAACCGGCCTTGCAACCGCTCTGAACGCGGGAACAACGACCATCTCGGCCGTCTTCACAAATCAGGACGGAACCTCGGCGTCTGGTACCGCATCGCTCACAGTCAGTCCGTCAAAGGCGATTGAACCGCTCGTGTCGATTGCGGTCATTCCCGGATCGCAGACGCTGCTGGCAGTCGGACAGACCGCGCAATTCATCGCAATCGGTACCACGGGTACCGGCACAACCGTTGATCTGACGACGAAGGTTACCTGGAGTTCGAGCATCACATCGGTTGCCACGATCAACGCCTTTGGTCTTGCCAGCGCGACCGGCGCGGGTACGACTGCAATCAATGCCATCGCAACAAATCCTGATGGCAGTGTCGTCACCAGCAGCGCAAGTCTCACGGTGAACATCACGGCAGGGTCCGGAGCAGAACCGCTCATTTCGCTGGCAATCATTCCAACCAGCCAACAGGTGGAGAACTTCGGAGAGACCTCGCAGTTCATCGCAATCGGGACGTTCTCGGCTACTGCTGCCCAGACAAAGGGTATCTGTAATAGCACGGGTCTGCTGCAAGATTGCACGAGCTATGTTTCATGGCAATCCAGTGATGTCTCCGTCGGGACCATCAGCAAGAACGGCCTGGCGACTGCGGTTGGCACGACCATAGGGTCGACAGCAATCACAGCAATTGCCGCAAATCCCGATGGAACGCTCGTGACCGGCGCTGCCTCATTCGATGTTAGCGGCGGTACGATTACTCCGAATCAGGCGACCTTGGGTATCACGCTCATCGGGACCGGTGCTGCCACAGGATCGGTAGCTGGCGGGTCCGCTGCCAATCCCGGCGTGATCTCTTGCACCACCGCCCAGGGCTCTTCCTGTACGCAGCCGTTCGTAACCGGCACTGCAGTGACATTAACCGCAACACCAGGCGCGGGTACACAGTTTGGTGGATGGTCGGCGAACTGCGTTCCAAGCAATGCGCCCACATGCACGGTCACGATGACCACCAACGAAACCGTAGCGGCCATCTTCTACTAAGGCCAGCGAAACCGCGAAAGGCCGCCCCATGCGGGCGGCCTTCGCGCGTATAGCGACCTAGCGTCACAAAGTCTATCGAGCCGGTCAGCAGCCCCACATGACACGGAGTTCATCCCGGTCCAACTGTGAGATTTAGACTTGGATTGGGACCCTGATCGCCTTTCCTGAATGACTCATCGATTCGCCCGCCTTCGCCGCTTCCACTTCAACTTCCCGCAACGCATCGCGGCGGCGCTCCTTGCCCTGTTTCTCATCCAGGGATTCTGGATTACGGCCCATCAGACCCTCTCTGACCACGACTACCAGTACGCGCGCTGCGGCCGCGAAACCTGGGAAAAGCCATCCCCGTTGGCCGGCTACTACACCTCCTGCGGCAACATCCGCGACGGCATTCTTGCGTATCGCGTCGCAGGCCTGCCTCTTACCCTCAATCTACTTTTGCAGCGCGGTTTAGACCTTTTTCGCAAGCCCGAAGACCGCGTGGTCCAGGCATCCGCCGGACAGGGAAATGCGGGGTTGAGCGTCTGGGAACTCCGGCACCAGATGACCCATGTTCTTCTGCTGCTGCGCCTTCCGTTCCTTGCATGCGGTTGTGTCCTCGGAGCGGGCTTATGGTGGGTCACACGGCGTCTCTACGGCAACATGGGCGGATACGTTGCCCTGGCGCTCTATTGCTTTTCGCCACCGGTCCTGAAGGCATGCGTCTCGCCCAATCCCGATATCTTTGCCGCTCTCGGCGTCTACGGCGGAATCTATACCTGTATCGGTGTCGCACATGCCATGCAGGGCCCACGCAGAAAGTGGCGTCCGCGGATCATCCTGCTTACATTGCTGTTTGGAATTGCGGCTGCGGCGCACATCGCAGCCCTGCCGGTAACTGCGCTTCTGGGCCTCGTTCTCATGATCTGGATTGCGGAAGGCCGGCGCAGCCAGATTCTCCCTGTAGTGCTTCTCGCATCCTCGGGAGCGCTCCTGCTGGTTTTCGCCTGCTATGGCTTCTCGCCGGACGCCTTCAGCTATATTTTCCGCTCCGCTTCAGCCTTCCTTTCCCTCTCGCTGGTGCCTGCTCAACGCTTCTTCTCCACTGTCTCCAATTCCGGCGTCATCATCGCAGCGGCTGCGTCGGCGCTACTCTACCTTGGCGCGCGCCGATCGCGCTACTTCGGCAACACCGCACCCCTTCTATGCTTCGTCGTTCTCGTGGTGCTCGTCACCACCGGCGTGCAATCGAGCCCATGGCTTTGGTCACTGCCATTTCTGCTGACGTTTGTTGGCGGTGTCTTTGCCGACGGCTTCGAGTCGCCGCGCGGAAAGATCTTCATTGTCGCTGCCGGCTTGCTTGTTGTGTTGCAGGCCGTTTGCTGCGTTCTGGCCTTGCCCGGTCTGATCGGCGATCACGATTTTCATCTTTCAAGAGCGTGGACTCATTTGTACGACCTCGGATGGATGCTGGGCGGATAGGGATCGGTTGCAACCTCACTACAAGATCTTTTCTCGCTCTTTGCAACTCGTCCGACCCCCTGTAACCATGCACTTGCATCAAATCATCCGAACCGTTTGAGTTCGGGTCGCCGATTCACGACAAGACGCGCGATTCAACGTCATTGCGAGATCTTGAGCGCATGTTCAACAGTTGGTCTTTCGCGCGAACTGTAGGGCTCTTCGCGCTCACAGTGTCTTTAAGCCCAATCGCACTGAGTCAGAATTCGCAGGACTCTGGGCTCCGTCTCGACACGGCGCAAAGCCAAAGCGCCGACACTCCAGATGCTCCGTCCGCGACCAGCGTTGCGCCCGATCGCGTTTCGCGCCTTCCTGATTTCAACCGGGATATTTACTACAAAAACAAGCTCGAGTTCTCACTGGAAACGGGCTGGCTTCCCAACAATATTCCATTCGTCTTCGATTTCCTGGTCGGCAGCAAATACTCCACCTGGCCGCTGCACTACACGCTGGTCCCGAATATCGCGTCGATTCGTTGGGACATCGACAACATCTGGGGCCGCTCTGTCCTTCGCGGCAATACCGACATGACCTTCAGCGCTTCCTACACCGCGATCCCCCGCGGTCCCGAGACGCGCTACTTCGCTTTCGACTACGGTATCCGTCGGAATTTCATTCAGCCCCGGTGGCGCATCGTGCCCTACGTTGAAGGCCGTGGAGGGGTGGGAAACATTAATGCGAAAGAACCAGATGGCATCGAATACGCACAAGGACAGGACCTGACTTTTACGCTCATGGTGGGCAGCGGCGCGCGCTACAACATAAATCCCCGATACGGCGTTTCTGCCGGAATGACCTACATGCACGTCTCCAACTTTTATCTGTCCGAGCCGAAATACGAGGATTTTGGAATCAACGTGTATGGCTCAATCGTTGGAGTCTATATGCGCCTGGGAAAAGCAAAACGAAGCGCTACCGAATAGCGGCGCAGAGCAGCTCCCGCAAGGCGAATTGACGATGTAGCCTGCGCCACTCCGGCTTCTGTATCTTGTGGAGAGCAGAGGTCTCGATGAACTGCTCGAAACTCGCTTTGCGATTCAGAAGCATTCTCCACATCACGAATGCGACCGTGTTCCTATGCGCTTTCACGGGCACGGTCTCCGCGCGGCAACTTCCGTCGAGTGCTTCCCCACTCTCCCAAAAGGCATCGCGGAGCGAGGCTCACTATGTGGGTTCCGAATCCTGCAAGACCTGTCATCTTGCCGCCTACAACGGCTGGAAGAAGAGCCGCATGGCCAACATCCTTCTCGACCCGCGCCAGCATCCCGAGGCCGTTGTCGGCGATTTCTCAAAACCCGACCCCGTTCGCACCTTCTCGCTCGACGACGTGGCCTTTACCTACGGCGGCCGCTTCAAGCAGCGCTATTTCACCAAGCGGGGAGACGACTACTTTCCCCTTCCCGCGCAATGGGACGTCCAAAAGCAGAAATGGCTGCCCTATCACGTTGAAGCGGGTACGGACTGGTGGGAGCCGTTCTACGGTCCCAGCAACTTCGACCGCCCCACCGGCCCGACTTGCGACGGATGCCACTCCGTAAACTACAACATCCGCACCAAGCAAGTTACGGAATGGAATGTCGGTTGCGAAAAATGCCACGGTCCTGGAAGCAGGCACGCCGCGCATCCCACGCGGGCAAACATCGTCAATCCCGCGAAGCTCGACTTCGTACGCGCCAACGACGTTTGTATGCAGTGCCACAGCCAGGGGCGGCCGCTCACCAATCCGATCGAAGGGCGATACTACGACTGGCCCGTTGGCTTTACTGCGGGCGAACGACTCGCCGATTACTGGCAATTCGAGGAAACCAAGCCCGGCGTTACCAACTTCTACCAATTCGCCGACCTTACTTCGCACAAGAATCGCATGCAGGGCAACGACTTCGTCCAGAGCAATATGTATCACCGCGAGATCCGCTGCTTCGACTGCCACCAGGTTCATAGCAGCGCAGTCTCCAATCTTCCGGTGAGCGGCAACGCCTTGTGCCTGGGCTGCCATACGCGTGAGAATCCTGCGGGGCTCCGCGGCACCGTGACAGAGCACACGCATCATTCAGCCAGCAGCACAGGAAGCAAATGTACGGCGTGTCACATGCCCCGCATCGAACAGACCATCAAGGACAACTATGTTGCCGCTCACACATTTCGTTTCATCACGCCCTCAGAAACCGAGCAATCCGGCATTCCGAATCCCTGTACTTCGTGCCACAAAGACAAATCGAATGCCTGGGCAAAAAAGGAACTCGCAAAATGGACCACCATATCTCCATGGCGTGTAGGGCAATGATTATCAGCCCCCGGACGACCGCCCTTGACGCAACGGAATTTCGCAGGGATGAAGGCGTTTCCGCGTGCGTTTGAAGGAGGTAGATTTCGATGAGAATGAGTTCCATATAAATATAACGAAATAGTGCATTTAGAGGGCACGCCGCGTCTTGCTGAAAGGGCTGTTCGCGGCGTAAAATGAAGTTGCAGCCCTCGAGATTCCCGGCCCTGCATTTCCGGAACTTTTTTGCCGCCTCTTCGACGGGTGAAAACTATCTATGCCAGACGATCAGAACCCCCAGCTCCCCCTTGATGGCGGTACGCCACCCCGCGAAGGCAGTCTCATTTCGATCAATATCGAAGAAGAGATGCGCCGGTCGTATCTTGACTACTCGATGTCCGTCATCATCGGGCGCGCCCTTCCCGACGCTCGCGACGGTCTCAAGCCCGTGCATCGCCGCGTGCTCTACGCCATGAGCGAGATGGGCCTTGAGTACAATAAGAAGTACACCAAGTGCGCGAAAGTTGTCGGACAGGCCATGGGTGTTTATCATCCCCACGGCGATTCCGCCATTTACGACACGCTCGTGCGCATGGCGCAGCCTTTTTCGCTGCGCTACCCGCTCGTTGATGGACAGGGTAACTTCGGCTCCGTCGATGGCGATCCGCCAGCGGCGATGCGTTACACCGAATGCCGCATGGCGCGCATGGCCGGCGAATTGCTCGCCGACATCGACATGGAGACGGTCGACTTCGTCCCCAACTACGACGAGTCCACGCTCGAGCCCACGGTTCTTCCCACCCGCATTCCCAATCTCATCGTCAACGGGTCGAGTGGAATTGCTGTCGGCATGGCCACGAACATTCCCCCGCACAACCTTACCGAGGTTGTGAACGCAACCATCGAGCTGGTCAAGAATCCGAAGGCCGGCCTTCTCGAAATTCTTCAGCACGTGCAAGGCCCCGATTTTCCCACCGGCGGATTCCTCTACGGCAAGAGCGGCATCGTCAACGCCTACAAGACCGGTCGCGGCCGCTTCATGATGCGCGCCAAGGTGGCCACTGAAAATATCACCAAAGAAAAACTGGCGATCATCGTCACCGAGATTCCCTACCAGGTCAACAAATCCAAGCTCATCGAGCGCATCGCCGAGCTGGTCACCGAGAAGATCATCGACGAAATCAGCGACGTTCGCGACGAGAGCGATCGCGACGGCATGCGTATCGTCATCGAACTCAAGCGCGGCGCGCAGCCTGAGATCGTGCTCAACCAGCTCTACAAGCACACCCAGATGCAGGAGAGCTTCTCCATGATCTTCCTGGCCGTGCTGAACGGCCAGCCCAGGGAGTTCCCACTCGACGCAGCAATTCGCGCCTTCATCGATCACCGCATCGACGTGGTGCAGCGCCGTACTGCCTACCTGCTGCGCAAGGCCCGCGAGCGCGAACACATCCTCGAAGGTTACAAAATCGCTCTCGACAACCTCGACATGGTCATCAAGATCATCCGCGGATCGAACTCGCGCATCGAGGCTCGCGAAAATCTGTACACCTGGGGCAAGGGAACCGACATCATCGTCAACCTCAATCGCGAGCGTCTTGCGAGCGAAGAGCGCGGCCTTTCGCTCAAGCAGGTCGACGCGATCCTCGAACTGCAGCTCTATCGCCTCACCCAGCTCTCGGTCGATGAAATCCTCAAAGAATTGCAGCAGAAACGCGATGAGATCGCTGAGTACGAATCGATCCTCGCCAGCGACAAGAAGCTGCGCAACGTCATCATCAAGGAACTCGAGAAAGTCCGCGACCAGTACGGCGACGCCCGCCGCACGCAGATCGTCGACGAATCTGCCGAATTGCAACTCGAAGACCTCATCGCCGATGAGCAGGTAGCCGTCACCGTCTCGCACCAGGGCTACCTGAAGCGCACGCCCATCTCCATCTATCGCCAGCAGCGCCGCGGCGGCACCGGCCGCACCGGGATGAAGACGCGCGAGGAAGATTTCGTTTCGCAACTCATCATCGACTCCACGCACGCTTACCTGCTCTGCTTCACCAACACCGGCCGAGTCTACTGGGTCAAGGTCTACGAAGTTCCTGACGTAGGCGCTGCAGGCAAGGGCAAGAGCATGCAGAGCCTGCTCAACCTTCAGCCCGGCGAGAACGTCCGCGCCATCCTGCCCGTACGCGATCTTGAAGAGGAAGGGAAGTTCATCTTCTTCGCTACGCGCAATGGCGTGGTAAAAAAGACGCCGCTCAAAGACTTTTCCAATGTAATGTCGCGCGGAATCATTGCCATCGCCATCGAAAAAGATGATGACCTGATTTCGGCGGGGCTCACCAACGGCAAGCAGACAATCTTCCTCGGCACGCGCGATGGAATGGCCATTCGCTTTGACGAGGAGTACGATCCCGAGCGGAGTGGCATTGGTCTGCGACCGATGGGACGCAACGCCGCCGGCAATCGCGGAATCTCCCTCAAGAAGGGCGACTACGTCATCGGCGCTGCCATCACAGACTCCGATGAAACCCGCGATACGGAACGCGACGAGTGTGCTAAGAACCTTAACCTGACGAAGAAACTCACCGAGCTGCGGAGCGCTCTCGAACAAGCCAAAGAAAAACTTCAGAAGGCCAGGGAAGAACTACGCGCAGCGCCGAAAGAAACCGAAGCTTTGGTAGCTGGGGTGAAGACGGCAGAAAAGAGGCGCGATGACGCTGAAAAGGCGCTTAAGGAATTCGACGAGAAGCTTTGCGTCAGCAAATCGCTAATCCTGACCGTCACTGAAAACGGCTTCGGCAAGCGAACCGACGTAGACGAATATCGTCTGACCGCTCGTGGCGCCCAGGGTGTGAACAACCTGAAAGCCACGCCCAAGGTCGGCAAGTCCGCGTCGATCCTGCTGGTGAATGAAACCTCTGAGCTGGTGGTCATCAGCCAGTGGGGCAAGATCATTCGCATCGACACCAAGACCGTTCGCGCCGCCGGCCGAGCCACCCAGGGCGTCCGCCTGCTCAACCTGGAAGACGACGATAAGGTAGCCGCCGCTGTCATCATCCCGCCGGATGAAGTGAACGGCAAGGAAGACGACCAAGGCACGTTGATCCAGTAAAGCCGTCCACAGATGTTGCGATAAGAGAAGGGGTGCGAGACACGCACCCCTTTTTCACGTTGCCGCCAAGCCCGATTCAAATCACTAGACCACGGTCCCCGCGTCGTCCGTCACACCACACTGTTCATTCATCCAAATTGCCTCGCGCATCGGCGCGGAAGCTTTTATAGTGGGCCTTCACCCAAGAGGAGTCCACTTGCACGAACCAAAGCTTCTTCTCAGATCCTCCCTCTTCTTTCTCTTCGCCACATGCGCCTTCGCGCAGGACGCGCCGATGTTCCAGAACGATCTCGCTCACTCCGGCATTTACGCCGCCACTGGCGTTCCGCGACTCAAAGGGGTCAAGTGGACCTTCCACACGCGCGGCGAGGTCGTCTCATCACCGGCCATCGTCGACGGCGTCATCTACGTCGGCAGTAACGACGGCAACCTTTACGCGATCGACCAGCAAACCGGCACAGAGAAATGGGTCTTCTCAACCGGGGCGCGCGTCGCTTCGTCGCCTGCCGTCAATCACGGAGTCGTATACTTCGGCAGCTACGACGGCAACTTTTACGCCGTTGACACGGCAACCGGAAAGCTCCGCTGGAAATTCCGCAACGCCGGCGAGCGACGCTATGCGGCGACTCATCTCCATGGCTCTTTGCCCGCGGGCGAAACCATGCCCGATCCGTTCGACGTTTATCTCTCCTCGCCCGCAGTCTCGAATGGCGCCGTCTACTTCGGCAGCGGGGATGGCAATGTCTACGCACTCGACGCCGCGAGTGGTGTCCTCAAATGGAAATTCACGACCGGCGATGTTGTTCACGCCTCGCCTGCAATCGTCGACGGCAAACTCTACATCGGAAGTTGGGATAGCTACTTTTACGCGCTCGACGCCGCCACCGGAAAAGAACTCTGGCGATTCAAGACCGGCGAAGATCCCGACATGCACAACCAGGTTGGCATTCAATCTTCCGCAACCGTGGCGGATGGCGTGGTCTACTTCGGTTGCCGTGACTCAAACCTCTACGCCCTGGATGCTGCGACCGGCAAAAAACTCTGGTCCTTCAACAACAAGGGATCGTGGGTCATCGTTTCACCGGTTGTGCAAGCAGGCAAGCTCTACTTCGCCACCTCGGATACAGCGCTCCTGCATGTAATGGACGCGAAGACCGGCGCACCAATCGATTCGCTCAAGTTTTACTGGCCTATCTTTTCGTCACCGTCCATCGCCGGAACCACGCTCTACCTTGCCGGACAGGATGGCAAACTTATCGCCGTAGATCTCGCCACTTTCAAGCCGGCATGGGTCTTCCAGTCCGAAGGCTCCCGCCAGAACCTCGCCGCCCTCTCCAAGCCTGACGGAAAACTACCCAATTACGAGGCTGTCTTCCAATCCAACTTTTACGATGACATGATCGTTGGCGTCGCCAAAACGCACACCGTGGGTTCGTTCTTGTCCTCGCCGGTGATCTCCGGAAGTGTCGTCTACATTGGAAGCGCCGATGGCAATATCTACGCCCTCGAATAGGGCGGGATGAGCTTGGTTCGCCCGCAGATTTGTTCGACTTTCCTGCTGGACTCACTCGCAATCCCTCTCAAACCAATTTCAATGACCTGCGGTCTTGATCGAATAGACTTGTTTCAACTTTTCAATCTACAACCCGAAGAATGTCTTCACTCGCACTTCTTCTAATTCGTCGAAGTGAATGTTCGCGCGCTGCCCGCTGAAGCGCTCTTCCAAGAAAGGATCCGCCATGGATCGAAGAGCCATCTTGAAGTCCCTCGTCGCAACAACAGCAGCCCTCCCTATCCTTACTGTCGCCGCGAAAGCCGATACTGGTCATTGCGACACGCCTTCATGTGCTTCCGATTCCAGCGCCGTTCGTCAATTCCTCTCCGACTTCATTGCGAAGGAGGAGCCCACCCTCGACCACGGTGCGCTCATCAAGCTCATGCACCAACGTGGTCGCGCCTGCTGCCGTGCCTTGAAATTCCGCCAGGACCTCATCTCAGACAGTCAAGGCGACGTAGACAAACTCGTCGAGTTGATGGGGAAGATCGTCGGCCCGGCGAACTGCACCCGCACCGGCCGTAAGGTCGCACTCGTCTATCCAGTCAACAAGTGCGTCTGTGGCTGGAGCCCCGAGCGTTCTCCGACACCCAACGACCCCTACCGCGAATGTTCAGCTGCCAACAATCAGGCGCTGTTCGAGGCGGTGTCAGGAAAAGCCGTGACCGTCAAAGTGCTGGAGTCACCGCGTCGCGGCGGTCAGGTCTGCAGATTTCAAATTCAGCTGGCGTAAGAACCAGTCGGCTCTCTTGATTCACTCACAGCTTCCCCAATTTTGCTTCCAGTTCCGGCACATAGCTCACCTGCGCATCCGGCTCCAGTTTCTTCGCCTCAGTCAATGCCGCAGTCCACGCCTCGCGTGCCTCATCCTTCATCCCAAGTGCCGCAACCGCATTCCCCAGTGCCGTCTGGCTCATGATATCCGTCGGATCAATTGCCACCGCCTCCCGCGCCAGCGGCAGAGCATTCTTCGCATCGCCCTTCCACATCAAGTGCATTGCGTTAATTGCGCGGCTCAAAGCTGCAGCCTGCTTCATGTCGAAGCTTCCGCGGTACACCATCACGCTGTAATCAATCGTCTCCACAGGCCGCATCTGTCGAAACATTCGGTACGGATTCATGCGCTCGCTTGGCCACTCGCACCCGCTCAGATCACCCGCGCTGATCACCACATTTCCAGCGATTACCGGTGGCGTCGCTTCCGCTTCTCCCAGCCAGAACGTATCGATGTTTGGCAGAGGATGACACGTAATCCCGTACGTTGCCGGATCGATCACGGGATATGCAAAATAGGCAAACCAGCACTCCTCGCCCGGATGCCGATCCTGCCACTCCTTCACTTGATAGAGCTGCTGCGCCCAGTCCACATTTGCGTCGCTCAACAGGTTGTGTACGTTCTTCGGACCACCCCATGCCTCATTCGCATACGCAATGTAATTGGGAAACACGGTAAGCGCCGACACAATATGTGCCGCCACCAACACACCGCAAACCCAGGCCCATCGCCGGCTCTTTGCTGCCCACGCGACCACGCCGCCGCCCGCCAATATTGCCGCCAGCGCATATAACGGCAGAATGTGCCGCGCCCCAATGTTCATGCCGGAAACCATGGCCACGCCGAGATACACCACCCAGGGAATCAGGATGAACGCCAACTCGCGCCGCGCTCGCAACCGGCCAGTTGCCACGGCAACAAGCGACAACAGCACCAGCGCCAGCAAGCCAAGCGTCGTTTTGATCGCGATTACGAGAGGGAAGTACCACCAAACCCCGTGCGCTAGTTGTCGTCCCAGAACAAACGTCGGATAGAACTCTGCCATCAGCTTCACGTCGATCAACCCGATCAAGTACGACTCCGGCAGCAGGTGCACATGCCCGATCCACATCACCATCGACTTGCTGAAATCACTCAGAGGCTCTGCATACTGAGCCACCGTAGGAAACTTCAGTCCCGCGGGTCGCGCAGCGTACCGGAAGCCATAGAACGCCCACAGCACCACCATCCCGATCACCACAATTCCAGCAAACGCACCGCAAAGCCGCAACGCGACCTGCCGACGCTCCCCTTTGGGAGCAAACCCAATCTCCCAAACAATCAGCAGCACCAGCATCGGCGCCAGCAGGATCCCCGAGTGCTTCGTCGCCAGCAGCAGTCCCGCAGCTATCCCTGCCATCCCGAGCCGCGCCAGGGTCGGCTGCTTCACATAGCGATAGAACCTGTAAATGCTAGCCAGGAAGAACAGCGTAATCCCTATATCGGTTGTCACCAGCGCCGAATGTGCCAGCAGGTTAGGGTCGAAGACCACTAAACCCATTGCAATCAATGCCGCTTTCTCGCCAAACCACGCGCGCGCCGCAAAAAATACCATCAGAGACAACCCGAGCGCTAACAAACCCGCAGCCAGACGCATCTGAAAGACCATGCGCTGGCTTCCGCCGTCGTTGCGCGCCAGCCAGTCGCGCCCGTCCAGGTAAGCCTCTGTCTTGAAGAAGCGTCCTTTGAGAGGCGGAATCCACAAGTTCTGTCCCAGCAGGGGAATCGTTGCCAAGAGCTTCACAAGGGGCGGATGCTCGGGATTCAGGCCAAAGTCGCCGGTGTGCCACATCATGTAGCCGGCGAACATGTGATTGTCTTCGTCAAAGGTGAGCGACTCACGATGCACCACAAACGCCATTTGCGCCGCCTGCACCGCCAACAGGCACGCCACCGCCGCCCAGATCCAGCGCTTGCTGTTCAACTAAACTCCTTGCTATCAATCCCGCCCATTCTACTGCCCCGGTCTTCTCCCGCGACCATCGCCGGACATGTACCAAATTACGCAACTTATCAGACAAATCCGAACCACGATCAGCACTCCAAATTGATCCGGCTGCGTCTTACACTAGTGGTGCTCAGGATTCTCCGCGTACCCCCGATGGTGCGCACCGCATTTTTAACTTTTTTGCTGATTACGTTCGTTGCAATCACTGCTAGCGCAGCGCGCATCGTGCCAACGCGGCCCCGTGCGCATGCAACGATCAGCAAATCTGCGCAGCACCGCTCCCGCAGCTCGCTCCATCCCGCCCCAACCAATGCCAGGAACCGTCCGGTTCACAGCTCCGGGACAACAAGTGCACACCGCACCACGACCGGAGGCCACACCCGCGCCGCATCGCACACAATGTATCGCACACGCAGTTCCGCCGGGCATCCGGCGACATTCAGGCGCGCGCGCTACAACCCCTATCGCTCCAAAGCGCACTTCGTTCCGCTGGCCGCCTCCACCGCGAGACCAACTTCGGAAGAACAGGACGACTCAGCCGCTACGGCGATTGACTCCGCTCAAAGGTCTGCTGCCAGGCGCAACGCCAGCAACGATCCAGTCCCTGACCAGGGCTCAACGCCGCGTACGGTGGAACCCTCAGGCGAAGGAAGCGCTGTACCCCGAGAAGCCGACACCTTGCCGGCTCCCGGCACCGATCCATCCGTAATGGCCTCAGCAGGAAACCCGCTTGCCGCGCCGCGCGAATCCCGCCCTCCCATCTCCGCGGCTTCCGGCCAGGTGGCCGAACTCACGCGCCCGCCACTCTTCTCTGGCCGCGTTTCGAGTTATACGCTTCGCGGCACCCACGACTCCCTTGTACGCCAGAACACTCGCTCTGAAGAAGAGAATCTCGAGCGCATCGAAAACGACGTGGATTTGCAGGATCGCATCGACCGCGGATCGCTTGTGCGTGTTCCCGAGTCCGCAGCTCTTGCTGTCAATCCCGCTCTGCCTGACAATCGCCGCTACTGCCGTCCCTGGACCGCCGACTTTCTCACCGAACTCGCGCGTGCGCACCGTACCCAGTTCCACACGCCGCTCATGGTCAGTTCCGCGGTTCGCACCGTTGAGTACCAGATGCGCTTGATGCGCATTAACGGCAACGCCGCCGACGCGGAAGGCGACATCGTCAGTCCGCATATCACCGGCGCCACCATCGACATCGCCAAGTCAGGCCTCTCGCGCCGCGAACTCCAGTGGATGCGCAGCGAACTGGTCGCCTATCAAAACGCCGGCGTGATCGATGTGGAGGAAGAATTCCATCAGCGCTGCTTCCACATCACGGTGTACAAGAACTACGGTTCAGGATCGCAGACGCGCCGCTCTACCGTCGCCGCTGGCGCGGCAGCAACCCCGGTAATGGATTCGCAAGATACGCCCTCCCCGGCCAGTACCACTCCAGACAATCAATAATTTTCCGGACCTGCCCAGGAAATTCTCTCCCAGCACCGCGCCAATCTTTAAATTCATTCCGAAACTGCACTGGACGCGCTACAATCGCGGCGAGCGCAAATCCTCCGTGCGTTCGGTTTGGCGTGATTTTTGCCAAGGACCTGGGACCATCGGTCGGAATTCCTCCGCCGTCTGGTCTGTACATCAGACTTCAATCAATTTCTTCGAGAGGCAAATCATGAGCGATCAGGCAGTGCAACCAGCGGGCGAAGCCACGCAGGGTCTCACTCAACTGCAGAGGGTCATCAATGTCTATGCGGCACCTTCGAAAACCTTTGCCGACATCAAGGCCGGCCACAAAAGCTGGTGGCTGCCGTTCCTCATCACGGTGCTGTGCGGAGCCTTTCTCTATACCGCAATCACGATGCAGGTGACCTGGAAAACCGTCTACGAAAACCAGCAAAAGCTTGCGCCCGAATTTGCAAAACGCATGATGGATCAGATGCCGCCTGAGCAGCGCGCAAAAGCAGATGCCGCAGGCCCCAAGAACCAGGCCGTCACCTGGGCGCTCTCTCCTCTTGGCGTTTTGCTTCAGGACCTGATTATGGCCCTCATCCTCTGGCCCACTCTCAACTTCGGCTTCGGAGGTAAAGCCACCTTCGGCTCCCTCTTCGTCGTAACCGTTTATGCGGGGCTTGTGCTGTGGCCCATTCGATTAATACTCGGAGGCATTTCTCTCTTCGCCGGCGCCTCACCCGATGGGTTCAACGTCGGCAACCCTGCTCCCACCAACATCGCCGCATTTCTCAATCCGGCAGACACCAGCAAGGCGCTTTACACGCTCCTTTCCGCACTCGATGCGCCCACCATCTGGTGTCTCGTCGTAACGTCGATTGGAGTATCGATCGTTGCCGGCGTGAAGCGGCCCTCGGGCTACATCGCCGTCTTCGGCTGGTGGATACTCGTCACGCTGGTGTTCATAGGATTTGCAGCGATCTGAAGCAGAAAATTTTGTCAGCGCAAAACCAAACGGCGCACATCTCGCGATGTGCGCCGTTTGATTGTAATCCCTAATCCCTGCTTCACTCCGTCCATCGCCGCATAATCAGCGTCGCGTTGATTCCTCCGAAGCCGAAGGAGTTCGATAGCGCCACGTCGAAGTTGTGCTTGATGGCCTTGTTCGGCACATAATCCAGCCGGCACTCGGGATCCACGTTGTCCAGGTTGATCGTGGGCGGAAGCTCCTGGTTGATCAGGGCCATCACCGTGATGCCTGCTTCCAGTCCTCCAGCGCCGCCGAGCAGATGCCCAGTCATCGATTTCGTGCCACTGATTTTCAGCTTGCGGCTGAGCGCGTGCTCGCCGAACACCAACTCAATGGCGCGAGACTCGTTTCCATCACCGGCCGGTGTCGAGGTCGCATGCGCATTCACGTAGCCGACGTCTTCCGGTTTGATCCCCGCATCTTTCAGAGCAGCACGCATACTGCGTTGCGCACCGGCGCCTTCCGGAGCGATTCCTGTCATGTGATACGCATCCGCGCTCATACCGTACCCGATGACTTCACCCAGAATTTTCGCGCCGCGCTTCTTTGCAAACTCGAGCTCTTCCAGAATCAGGATGCCCGCGCCTTCGCCGATCACAAATCCATCGCGATCCCTGTCGAACGGCCTGCTTGCTTTGGCAGGCTCATCGTTGCGCGTGGAAAGCGCGCGCATCGCGGCAAATCCGCCTACCGACAGCGGAGTTACGGAAGCTTCCGCGCCGCCGGCAATCATCACGTCGGCATCACCGTGCATGATCATACGCACCGAATCACCAATCGAATTGGCACTCGTCGCGCACGCCGTGGCAGTCGCAGAAATCGGGCCCTGCGCTCCGTAGCGAATGCTGATCTGCCCGGCCGCCATGTTCACGATGACTGCGGGAATAAAGAACGGCGAGATCTTGCGCGGACCACCGTTCAGCAGATTCGTATGCTCGCGCTCGATGATCTCGAACCCGCCAATGCCCGAGCCAATGAACACGCCCACGCGTTCGGCGATTTCGGGCGTGATCTTCAGGCCAGACTGCTCCATCGCCTCCTGCGTTGCCGCAAAAGCAAAATGGATGAAGCGCCCCATCTTGCGCGCTTCCTTTTTTTCTACAAAGTTCAGAGGGTCAAAGTTCTTGACTTCGGCGGCAAAGGTGACAGGGAACCCGGTTGTGTCGAACTCTGTAATCGGGGCCATACCGCTGGCACCGGCCACCAGTTTCTCCCACACTTCGGGAGCGGTGTTGCCCACACCGCACACCAGCCCGAGGCCGGTGATCACGACTCTGCGATTCACCGGCTACTTGCCTTTCGTGGTCTTTTCGTTCTTCTCGATGTAATCAATCGCGTCCTTGACGGTCTTGATCTTCTCAGCGTCTTCGTCGGGGATCTCCAGATCAAACGCCTCTTCAAATTGCATCACAAGTTCCACCACGTCCAGCGAATCCGCTCCCAGGTCTTCCTGAAAGCTTGCGCCGGGGGTCACTTCGGCTTCGTCCACCTGCAACTGCTCGACGATGATCTGTTTTACCTTTTCTTCTACCGCCATGCCTGATTCTCCTCGATTCTGTTTGCCAAAAATCCGGTCCAAAAATCCAGTTTTGATCCGGGAATTCAACCGCTTGCATTCCGCCTGCCTACAATAACGGCATACGGCACACCAACACAACTCCGGGGTCCCCTGCGATAGGTCCACGTCGCAGGGGTGGTCCCACCGCGTCGACAAAAGATCGCCCAGCCCCGAAACTCCAAGTCTATCGGGTGGCTCCCAGTGTGTAAAGCGACTCAGAGTGGAAATAAATCAATCACCTAAGCCCCACTCGGACCCTCCTGACTTCGCTGGAACCCCCTGCCTGATAGTGGCAATTAGGGACACGAATTGCACATCCAAAAGGCGTACATTAGGCGAAGGACGCTCGGAGGCTTTCCATGCAAGCCGTTATCGCTGTTGTAGCCATTGTCGCCGGAATCTTACTGGGCTTTTATATCCGCATGGTTTCGAGTAAACGGGAGTTGGCCCTATTAGATCTGCGCAATCGCGAGTCCCTCGATGCGCTTGCAGCTTTGCAAAAGCAGTTGGCGCAAGCCAATGCGGAGTCCGCCGCCAGGGCCGGTTTTGAATCGCTCGCCGCTGAGCGTGACAAGACCATAAACCGTCTGACCTCGGAACGCGACGGCCTCCGTGCTGAGTTGCAAACCGGCGCCGACGCTGCGCGCGCCCACGCCGCCCGCATCAGCCAGCTTGACGCCGACCTTCACAACGAGCGTAAAAGCCTCGGCGAAAAAGTCGAGCTCCTCGAAAATGCGAAGAAGGCTCTTGCCGATCAGTTTCAGGCCCTGGCATCCGACATCCTCGATCAAAAATCAAAGTCGTTCTCAGATGGCAGTCAGAAGGAAATCGGCACGCTCCTCAACCCGCTTCGCCAGCAAATCGAAGACTTCCGCAAAAAAGTGGAAGAAGCTCAGTCAGACTCGAAAACCGGCGTTACCCGGCTCGAGACCCTCATCGGCTCTCTTGGAAATCTCAATCAGGCCTTGACGGAAGAAGCCCGCAACCTGACCACCGCGCTGCGTGGCTCTTCGAAAGCGCAAGGCGACTGGGGCGAATTCATCCTCCGCGATCTGCTCGACAAGGCCGGCCTGCGCGAAGGCGAGCAATATGTATTTCAGCAGTCTTTCGCCGTTGAAAGTGAAAACGGCGAGCGTGCGCGCACTGTTCGCACCGACGTGATCGTCTTCCTGCCAGGCGGCCGCAACCTCGTGATTGACTCGAAGGTTTCGCTCACTGCTTACACCGACTGTGTCAACGCAACCGACGAAGAAGCTCGCAAGGCAGCGCTCAAATTGCACATGGCCAGCATGCGCTCCCACATCTCAGGACTTGCCAACGCTGGCTATCACAATCTCCCCGGCATTGAGGTTCCTGATTTTGTCGTAATGTTCGTGCCCATCGAACCGGCATTCCTTTTAGCCTTGCAAGGCGACGGCGATCTTTGGGCCGATGCCTACAAGCAGGGAATCCTGCTCGTCGGTCCCACCACGCTGCTCTATGTCATCCGCATCGTGAACGTGCTGTGGCAGCAGGAACGCCAGGCTCGCAACGTGCAAAGGGTTATGGATCGCGGCACAAAGCTCTACGAGAAATTCGTGGGATTCGTCACCGACATGGAAATGATTGGCGATGGCATCCGTAAGGCCGACCAGAATTATTCACTGGCGTGGAAGAAACTGGTAGAAGGCCCCGGCAACCTCGTAGGTCAAGTCGAAAAGCTCAAGCAACTCGGTATTCCTACCAACAAATCAATTCCGAGGAAGATTCTTGATCGCGCAGCTGTAGACCAGGAGGAGTTGGCCCTCGCGGCCGAAGCCGAAGAGGCAGGCAACGGGGTGTCTTCTCGAATCGAATGAAAAGGCTAATTGCCAGAGGATATAAGCATTAAGGGGCAGGATTGACGCGCCGATATCGCGGGCGACGTCAAGTTCCTCCGACCAATCTCAGATAACAGGACTTTTCCGTTACTTTCGTCCCGGAAAGTCAGCGTTACCCCACCGCAAAGGCCCCCCGACTCCGATTAAATATAGGATTAGGCACTGGTACGCATGGGGAGTTCGGTCATACTCGTCGGTGCGGTCGCGCTAGGGACTGGCCTCATCTGCTTAATTTGCGGGTATCTTTGGGGCCGTTCCAACGTCAGGTCGCAGATCGAAGATGCGCTGGATAAGGCGCGCGTCTCCGCCGACGCACGCGAATTCTCGGTGCGCGAAGAGCTGGACGACAAGATGCTTGAGCTCGCCGAACTACGCGCCAGCGCAGAAGAAGTCTCCCGCCTTCGCGAACAGGTTGAGCAACTGAAATCGGAGAGAACGCGCAGTTCCGTCGCCGGCAGAGCAGGCGCTCACGCAAACGGGAACAACACGCAGTACGAACAGATTCCCGCTGAAAAGGTACAGCCGCAGCCTCCGCCTCCGGAATCGGCCGACAAGGCCATACAGAATCTTCTCAAGTCGATCGAGGAGAGGATGAAGCAGACTGAAGAGCCTCCTCGCGACGCCACTGAGAAGAGTGCGCCCCCTGCAGTGAAAAAATTTGCCGTCGAAATTCCCCCGACCGTGACTCAGCTGAGCGGCAAGCCGGTTCACGCAGAACTACCAGTCGCGAAGCCAGCACCGGCAGAATTACATGCTGCCAAGCCCGCTCCGGCAGAGTTACGCGTTGCGAAGCCAGCCCCAGCTGTCAAGGATGAATGGCAGGAGTTTGCAGCATCTCTCGATGCTCTAAGGAATCAAAAGAAATAGCAATCCTCGTCTCGCCCACCGCGAAAGAAAAATTGGAAAGTGCAACCATCCGGTTGCGCATAGTAGCGCTGCTAAGGTTTTTCCAACTCTGCAAACGTCCCGCGCAGCCGCTTCCACGTTGTCCCCAGGTCTTCCGGCAGCACCCGCGTCTCCGCCACGGTCGTCATGAAGTTGGTATCGCCAATCCACCGTGGCATCGCATGCATGTGGAGATGTCCGGCAACGCCCGCGCCCGCCGCCTGGCCCAGGTTCAATCCGAAATTGAATCCATGAGGACGGTAAAGCTGCTCCAGCGCACGCTCTGTCAACTGCGCCAGGTCCATCAGTTCGTGCGCGGCATCGGGTTCGAGTTTGGCGATGCGGTCGAGGTGCGCATAAGGCATCACCATCACGTGCCCCGAGGTGTACGGGTACGCATTGAGACAAATGAAACAGGTCTTGCCGCGCTTGATTAGCCCTCCGGCTTCTTCTGCATCATCGGCATTCATGCCGTGCTCAATGGCGTAATCGATGCTGGCGATCAGGTTGCAGAACACGCAATTCAGGTCCCCCGGCCATGCATTCAAGCGCGCAGGCACGCCGGGCCGAGGCGCCCCATCCGCCGTCGTCACATACGCAAATCGCCATGGACTCCAGAGCTGATCCATATTCGGGCTTCGCAGCGAATCCTTTCTACCCTGCCGTCTCGGTCGCACCTCAGTATAGTGCGCTGTTCCATTCGGGTTCGCGATTCTTGCTGACCCTCCAAACAACAGAGCCTATTCCTCCGAAGAGCTGCCGACACCTGTGTTCGACGTCACAGGTCATCGCTAACCTCAACCGAATCTCCGACGAACTGCACCAGCCGCGCAGCACTTTTTCATCCCCGGTTAACAACTGCCAAAGCATTGGATTGACGGGGAAAACACACCATTGCTACACTTGAAAGCGTAGCTTCCTGCGCGGATTCCAGCAGTTAGCTGCGGCCGCCCTCCAGCCAGCCGTTGCCTGCCTGGTGTTTCCCAAGGAGACGAGTCGCTTTACCGCCAGCTCTCTGGCTGAAGCCCCGTCTCTCTAGAAACTCCACGGAAATGGCTCTCGGTTGTCGAGGTCTCGGCCACCGGCATTGCCTCGCCACCGCGGTGAGCACATGCCAACCGTCGACAGTACACCGTTGCCGGGCAAATGAATCGGAGCTGCTGTCATGCCAAACGTCCTCAATCCCGAACCCGAGAGCATAACCCTGAACACCGAACTCGAAACACCCACCCTAGACCCTGCGATGGAGCTTGATGCTCCCTTGTCCGAATCCACGTCCAACCCAGAGACCGCCGAAGCACAAACTGCTGTCGAATCGCACGCGCTGGACGCCGATGCCCCAACCGAGCCTGTAGCTCAGGCCGTTCCCGCACAACAAGAGCACACGGAACTTGCACAGCCCGTGGCCCGCGTTGCGTCCGCACCGTCCGAACACAGTGCCGAATCCGCTGATGATTTCTCAGCTGCCCTCGAAGCCTTTGAGCGCGAGCAAGCCGCTGAAGCTGCTGCTGTCGAAGCCTATGGCGACAAAGTCGTCTCCGGCACCGTCCTCAAGCAGACTGATAAGCATTTGGTTGTCGACGTAGGTCTCAAGTCCGAGGGCCTCGTGCCCATCGAACAGGTTCTGGATCACACCGGCGCAGTCAGGTTCCAGCCCGGTGAAGTGATCGACGTGGTTATCGAACGCGAAGAGCCCGAGGGCGGCTACCTCGTCAGCTATGAGAAGGCCCAGCGCCTCCGCGTGTGGGACACCATCGAGAAGCACGCCAACGACAAGACCCCGATGATGGGCACCGTCGTCAGCCGCGTCAAGGGTGGCCTCACGGTCGATATCGGTTTGAAGGCATTCCTGCCCGGCTCACAGCTTGAGATCAGGCCCGTCCGCAATCTCGACGGCTATCTCGGCCAGCAGATCGAAGTCCGCGTCATCAAGCTCAACAAGAAGCGCGGCAACGTGGTCGTCTCCCGCAAGGAGATCCTCGAAGAAGAACAGAACGTCAAGCGTTCGACGACTCTCGAGCATCTCGGCGAAGGCGCCATCCTTACCGGCACCGTCAAGAACCTCACCGACTACGGCGCGTTCGTCGACCTCGGCGGCATCGACGGCCTGCTCCACATCACCGACATGAGCTGGGGACGCCTCACCCATCCCCGCGATCTGGTCAACGTCGGCGATGAGATCCAGGTCAAGGTGCTCAAGTTCGACAAAGACAAGCAGCGCGTCTCGCTCGGATTCAAGCAACTCACGCCTGATCCGTGGCTCGATGCCTCTGAACGCTATCCCGTCGGCGCACACGTCCACGGTCGCGTTCTTTCGGTTACCGACTACGGTGCGTTCGTTGAGCTCGAGCAGGGAATCGAAGGCTTGGTTCACCTCTCCGAGATGACCTGGTCCAAGCGCCTCAAGCACCCCTCCAAGCTGGTCAAGCCCGGCGACGAGGTCGACACGGTTGTCCTCAGTGTCAATCCCGCCGACCGCCGTATTTCGCTCGGCATGAAGCAGCTGATGGAGAATCCGTGGGAGAACCTCACTGAGCGTTATCCTGCCGGAACTGTTGTCGAGGGTCGCGTTCGCAACCTCACTGACTTCGGCGCCTTCATCGAAATCGAGGATGGTATTGACGGCCTCGTCCACGTCTCCAACCTGAGCTGGACAAAGCGCGTCAAGCACCCTTCTGAAATCGTCAAGAAGGGCGAAAAGGTCAAGGCAGTTGTTCTCGGTGTCGAGCCGCAGAACCGCCGCCTGAGCCTGGGCATCAAGCAGCTTCAACCCGATGTGTGGGAGAGCTTCTTTGCCACTCACCGCGTCGGTGATCAGGTCCACGGCAAGGTGCTTCGCACCGCGCAGTTCGGCGCTTTCGTTGAAATCGCTGAGGGCGTTGAAGGCCTCTGCCACATCTCTGAAGCCAGCGAAGTGCCCGGCGAACCCAGCAAGCTCGAAGCCGGTCAGGAGCATGACTTCAAGATCATCAAGATCAACGTCGAAGAGAAGAAGGTGGGCCTCAGCCTGCGCGCGGTGTCCGGCCATGAAGCTAGCCGCTCCGAGGTGCAGGACTACAAGTCGGAAGCACGTAGCGGCGGCCACAAACAGTCCGTCTCCAGCGGCACCACCACCCTCGGCGACCTCATCAACTGGCGCAAGAACGAGTCTAAATAGCTCGTTAGCGACCTAACTCAACGGCCACCCTCAAGGGTGGCCGTTTTGCTCTGCCGCAAGTCTCTCCCGTACGGACATACAACCAAGACAACGAGCCGTCATCCCGAGCGGCGGTGTTTTTCTTCACCGAGCGAAGGGCCCGCCTTTCCGTAGCCTCCGCACCACGGCATCTACCACAATGCACTGTCATCCTTGTATCTCTAAATGAGCGGCAGTTTGGGGCCCCGTGAACGCACAGCGTTCGTGGGGCAAGCGTCGCGAAGGATCTGCTTTTTGACGCAGTGTGTTCAGCCGGGTGCCCCAGAGCCTGCCCTGAGCGCAGCCGAAGGGTCCCCGCTTCTGGTACCCGGGAAACCTCAACCCTTCGCTGGCACTGTTCAAATCCCAACTTCATTCTGTCCGCAGCGCCTCCACGGGATTCACCCTCGCCGCCCACCACGCCAGACCCACAGCCGCCAGCAACCCGCAAATCACCAGACCTAGAAAACACAGCAAGGCTTTGTCACGGAGCACGACTTCAGTCCTGCCGAAGACTCAACAAAATGAGTGTGGGTTTTAGCCCCTGCGCTCTTGTTTGCCACTGATTAGAGCTTCCCTAGTCGAGGCCTGTCGCCTAGACGGAGGCAAGTCCGCCCGGAGCGAAGCGCAGGGAGCACCGGGCATAGGCTGGTGAGCTTGGTGTATCTATTGCTTTGTATTCGATTGCCCCGCCTGCCGTGGATGCGCCGGTGGTTCCCAGAACTCATGCTCTTGCCGGCATCATCTCGCTCGCGTCAAGCCCCATGTACGCAAAATTCCTGCTAACCCTCTCATTTCATTCGCGAAAAACTTCTCGCCACTTTGCAGGTAATTATTCCCTCCCGGCGCACAATGGAATCGTGATTGAAACCGCCAGCTTCGCGGACTCGCGCTTCGCGCACGCTAACTCCGCCAACAACCCCCACCGCGCCGCCAAGTCCAATCTGCAGAGGAATCTACAGCTAATCGCAATCCATACAGGATTTTAGCGCCACCCCCTCTCTCCAACCCAATAATTACAGGGAGTTTACCCAAAGAGTCGGGATAATAGGGGTACCTTCCGCAACCAAACGGTTGCCGGTTGTACGCCGGTAACCTGGATGGAGTGAACACCGTGATGCGTTGGGATCACCTTCGCTATACTTGGGGAGAGCAACATTCGTTCTTACCCTCCCGAAAATCATGGCAACAATGATGAGCCGCAAAACCGCCCCGCCCTCCGTGTCTTCGAACGCGAGTGCCTGGCAGATCATCAGCTTCACGTCGCTCAGTTTCGTCGTTTATCTCGCCATCGGGCTTCCGCTCGCCATCCTGCCCGAATACGTCCACATGCGGATGGGCTACCACGCCTCGCTCGCTGGTCTCGTCATCAGCATCCAGTACATTGCGACGTTTATAAGCCGTCCCTGGGCCGGCCGCATCTCCGATCACAAGGGTGCAAAGATCTCCGTCCTCTGGGGCATGGGCGCCTGCACCCTAAGCGGTTTCCTGATGCTCGGAGCGGCGGCCCTCCACCGCAATCCCGCATGGCTTAGCCTCACCAGCCTCATCGCCAGCCGCCTCGTGCTCGGCGTCGGTGAAAGCCTCGGATCGACCGGCGCGACGTTATGGGGCATCTCCAGCGCCGGGCCGGAACACACGGCCAAGGTCATCTCCTACAACGGAGTCAGCACCTACGGAGCACTGGCGCTCGGCGCGCCACTCGGCGTTGTCATGGAAACGCACTGGGGTCTCTCGTCCGTCGCGATTCTCACCATCGTCGTCTGCGCCCTCGCATACGCGTGGGCAGCCCTCAAGCCGCCGGTTCCCGTCACTCCCGGCGAACATCTTCCGTTCCGAAACGTTCTCGGTCGCGTTACGCCCCACGGCATGGGCCTCGCGCTCGGCGGAGTCGGCTACAGCGCCCTCGCCACCTTCGTTACGCTGTTCTACGTCAGCCGCCACTGGAATGGTGCTGCGCTCTGCCTCACAGCATTCGGAATTGCATTCATCGCCGCAAGACTTACATTCATTCGCACCATCGGCACCTTTGGCGGCTTCCCGGTCGCCAAGGTTTGTCTAGTCGTCGAATCGCTTGGCGTGCTGCTGCTGTGGCTCTCCACATCTTCATGGATGGCGCTGTCCGGTGCGGCATTGACCGGCTTTGGCTATTCCCTTGTGTTTCCCGCGCTCGGCGTCGAAGCCGTAGAGCGCGTGCCACTCGAGAATCGCGGCACCGCTTTAAGCGTCTACACCGTCTTCGCCGACGTTTCGTTCTTCATGGTCGGCCCGCTCGCCGGCGCCGTGATTGGCCTGTTCGGCTATGCCAGCGTGTTTCTCTTCGCGCTTATCTGTGTAATCTCCGCACTTGCGATCGTCCTCGTACTCGCAGGCAAAAAGACGCACGATGCCCTCGCTGCTGCGCGCTAAGTTTCTGCCCCTGAGGCTGACAAAAGTTGAGGGTGTCATCCCTCAAGCTGATGTGTCATCCCTCGAGCTCATGTGTCATCCCTCGAGCTAATAGAAGTTGAGGGTGTCATTCTGAGCGCACGGGGCCCCAAGCGTTTCTCAGCTTGGGGGTGGTAAGCGAAGAATCTGCTTTTCGGGTTTCTGCCAATGACTTCGCGACCATCATATTCGCCGATTCGAACTCCGCTAAAATAACCCTGTGCCGCCCACCTTCCACATCGAAAACTTCGGCTGCCGCGCTGCTCGCGCCGACGGCGAGGCGATCGCTGCTCATCTGCGCAATTCCGGGGCATTCGAAAGCCCGCAGGCCGCCTCCGATGTGGTCATCGTCAACACCTGCAGCGTCACCGCCGAAGCGGACCGCGAAGCCCGCGCTTACATCCGCCGTACGCACCGCCTCAACCCCACGGCCCGCATCGTCGCGACGGGCTGCTACGCCCAGCGCGCTCCTGAAGAACTGTCCGTCATTCCTGGCGTGTCTGCAGTCATCGGCAACAGCCACAAAGCCCTCGCTCCAGAAATCGCGCTTCGATTGGCCAACGAGAACGTGTCAGGGCACGACTTTAGTCGTGCCGATAGAGGGGCCAAAAATTCAAGGGCTTCAGCCCCTGAAGCTTCTTCTCAATTTGTGAGCACTTCCACTCTGCTTGCCTCAGTACCGACGCAGCCCCTGGTTCTTGCCGACGACTCCTTCGCCCACTCGTTCCTTGAGGAAGCTCCGATCGCACCCGGTGCGCAGACGCGCCCCAATCTCAAGATCCAGGAGGGCTGTTCCAATCGCTGTTCGTTCTGCGTCATTCCGCAGACGCGCGGCAGTTCGCGCAGCCTTTCCGCCGAATCAGTCCTGGCACGCGTCCGCAGCTTTGTCGCCGCCGGCGGCAACGAACTGGTGCTTTCTGGAATCAACCTCGGCCGCTGGGGCCGCGACCTTGTCCCGGCACAGTCGCCGATCCGCACGTTCGCCGCGCTCGTCCGGACAATCCTCGAAGAAACCAGCCTGCCAAGATTGCGCTTGAGCTCCATTGAACCGATGGACTGGGACGACTCGCTCATCGGTCTCATGGCCGAATATGGAGGCAGCAAGCTCGCCCGCCATGCGCATCTTCCCCTCCAATCCGGATCCGACTCCGTGCTGCGCCGCATGTATCGCCGCTACCGCCCCTGGCACTATGCAGACAAGGTCTCCGAATTACTGAGCGCTGCCGGCCCTTCGCTCACTCTCGGCGCCGATGTCATGGTCGGATTCCCAGGCGAAACCGATCGCGAGTTTCAGGAGACGCACGACTTCATCCGCAACCTGCCCTTCGGCTATCTACATCTCTTCCCGTTTTCGCCGCGCCCCGGCACGCGCGCATGGACGCTCCACGCCGCATCGCCCGTGCCAGTTGCGGTCGTCAACGAACGCATGGCTGTTCTTCGCGCTCTCAACTCCGAAAAGACCCGTGCGCACCGCCGCCAATTCAGCGGTTCCGATCTTGAGGCCATTACCCTCAACACGGCGGAGGATCTCGCCTCCGCA
The DNA here is from genome assembly GCA_963838295.1 of uncultured Acidobacteriaceae bacterium. Classification (GTDB taxonomy): domain Bacteria; phylum Acidobacteriota; class Terriglobia; order Terriglobales; family Acidobacteriaceae; genus Telmatobacter. The sequence continues at coordinate 373,108 of CAWIQS010000008.1, read as the reverse complement.
CACCGCACTTCCGCTCTCACTGAGAACTTCCTGCCGGTTGAACTCGCCATCAACCTTCCCGCCAATCAGCTCGTCCGCCTGCGCGTAACCGGCTTGGGGGCCGATAACACGCTCCTGGCAATGCCTGCCTCCTCTGGCGCTTACAATTCCGATTTCCAACTCGATGCGCTTCCCGTTTTCCGCGAATCGGTCCTCGAAACCACCTTTTAATCCCTTCGAAATCGCCTTTTAATCCATAGTTCTGCGGTCGGCTATGGCATCAAACCAGTGCTATACTCAGGGTGCGTTCGCGCGCCCCGTTTGAACGCCGGAAGCTCTCCGGCAAAGGCACGCAGCAACTTTGGAGGATGTACCATCGCACTCGATAAACGCTCGGCTAAGTCTTTTATCCGCATCAACGATCGCATTCGCGCCCGCGAAATCCGCGTGATCGACGAAAACGGCGAACAAATGGGCATTCTGGCCCCTTTCGAAGCGCTCAAAATCGCTCGTGAGCGAGGGCTCGATCTGGTCGAAGTCTCACCCAACGCCATCCCGCCCGTCTGCCGCATTCAGGACTACGGCCGCTTCCTCTATGAGAAGGAAAAGTCGGATCGCGCCGCCAAGAAGAAGCAGAAAATCATTGTCGTCAAGGAAGTCAAATTCTCCGTCACCGTCGACGAGCATGACTACCAGACCAAGAAAAATCAGGCCGTCAAGTTCCTTGCAGGCGGCGACAAGGTCAAGGCAAGTCTCCGTTTCCGGGGCCGCCAAATGGCCCATCGCGATCTCGGATACAACATCATCAATCGCCTCATTCAGGACATAGGCGATTCGGGTGTGGTCGAGTTCATGCCGCGCATGGAAGGCACGATTCTGCACGCGATCATCGCGCCCAGCAAACGCCCCGAAGGCCAGAAGCCGAAGCCGCCAGCACCACCGCAGCAGCCTCCGCGGCCGGCAGCGCCTCCGCAAGCACAGTAAAAGGAAAACCAAGACTTGAAAGGCCGTCTGCAAAAGACGGCCTTTCGTTTTTTGCTCAGGTTGCTTACTTGCCAATCGCGAAGCGTGCTGACCTGCTGATTCGTATTCCCCGCGAACCCCACTGTGCCGTTGTATTCTGCTGCCATGCTTCGATTCAGGCTGGCACTTCCCCTCGTCTGCTGCGCTGTTGCTTCACCTTTTCTCGCCGGTCAATCAACACCCTCGTCGCCAGCCGCTCCGCACTTTCCGAAGAACGAAGACTTGCGGCACTTCAAGGCGCTCTCCGCGCCGCTGCTTTCGCCCGACGGCATGCGCGTGCTCTTTACCGTCACACATGCGACTGCCGATGGTGCGGGAAGCCATCTCTGGATTGTTTCAACCGCGGCAGGCAGCACTGACAAACCCCGCCAGCTCACCTTCTCGCCGCCCGCCGACAAGCGCGGTGAACATAATGCGCAGTGGGCACCCGACAGCTCCGCAGTCTTTTTTCTCGCCAAGCGCGGCGAGAGCACGCAACTCTTCCGCCTCGATCTGCGCGGCGGCGAAGCCTCACCCTACGATCTCAAGATCCTTCCACTCGTCGATGTCTCGAAGGATAAAGATGCGATCAATCCGCCACCCGCGCCCGAGTCCAATGAAAAGAAAGATGACAAGAAACCAGCAGATACAAGACCTCAACCGGTTGCAATTGACGTTGCCGGATTCACCATCAGCGACGACGGCAAATATCTCGCGCTCTGGGCACACGATCCCGAGACACCAGGTGAGAAGAAACAAAAGGACGCGAAAATCGATGCATCCTGGGTCAACCACGAGAAGCACCTCACGCGCCTCTATCTCGCCGCGCTCAAGGCCGACGGCACGATTGACGGCGACCTGAAAACGGTCGACGTTCCACCTGATGTTCGTGGCGCTGTCTGGTCGCCTGTCGCCGATAAGCTTTTCATGGTCACCGAGGCCCCGAACGACGCATCCGATCTTGGTCCCGCAGGCTCGGCTTGGATCGTCGACGCTGCCGCGCCCGCCAAGCCGGTCAAGCTCGAATCGGTTCCTGCGACAGTCAGCGGCGGCAACTGGAATGCAACGGGCAGTTCCATCATCTTCGCCGCGGCGACTCCCGACGATGCGCCTCCCGGCTATGACGATCTCTACACGATTGCGACGGAATTGGCGGAAGCAAAGCCTTTGAACCTTACCCGCGGATTCGTCGGTCAGTTTCGAGGCCAGGGTATTTTCCCCACGCCGGATGGCGGCATGATTGCGCCCGCAGCCATCGGAACGCGCAGCGCCGTCGTGCGCATTGCAGCGGGAGCGGGTACCGCGAAGACGCAAGTGAACCCCATCGATCTCGGAGCCAGCGTCATCTCCGGCATCAGCACCAATCGCAAGCAGACAGGCTGGGTCTGGCTAGCAGACGCTGGCGGACATCCCACACAGCTCTGCTACGCCGCGAAACTGGGCGATCCCTGCACAGTACTTCCTACACCCGAGCTCGCACCGGCAAGCCTCCGCACCGTTGCTCCCCAGCTCGTTCACTGGAAGTCCGGCGCCTTCACCATCGAAGGGCTGCTCTATTTGCCGCCCGACTCCGGTTCAGCAAAAGTTCCTCTCGTCGTCGATGTCCACGGCGGCCCCTTCGGCGCGTGGGAAGACCGCAGCGATCCCTTCGCCGACTTCCTCATCGGCAACGGTTGGGCCGTGCTTCGACCCAACCCGCGCGGCTCTTCCAACTACGGCGTCAAGTTTGCAGCGGCCAACAAAAACGACCTCGGCGGGGGCGACTACCAGGACGTGATGGCTGGCGTCGATTACGTTCTCGCCCACTTCTCCATCGATTCCACGCGCATGGCTCTGATGGGCTATAGCTACGGCGGCGAGATGGCCGGCTTTGTTGAAGGCAAGACTGACCGCTTCAAAGCCGTCATCAGCGGAGCGCCCGTCATCGACCAGTTCAGCGAATACGGCACCGAGGGCGGCTCGTGGTACGACCGCTGGTACTACGGCAAGCCGTGGGAGCACATGAATGATGCATGGCGCCAGAGCCCGCTTGCCGGCGCGGCGCATGCCAAATCCCCCTTCATGTTGATTCAGGGCCAGAACGATACCACCGACCCCGTCGGCCAGGCAGAGGAGATGTACCGTGCCCTCCGCCAGGAAGGCGTCCCCGTCGAACTCGTCACCTATCCTCGCGAGAACCACGGCCCGCTCGCCATCGGCATGCTCGGCCACCCGTCGCCCGAACCCTGGCACGGATACGACGTTCGCCAGCGCATCGTCTCGTTCATCAACGCAGGGTTCTCGTCAACTCCTCCACCGTCCACAGCACCGACACGGCAATAAAGGGAAGCGCAGAAGAGAATTGCAGCACCAGTGACCTGATGCCTGGGTGACATGGGTGCCCGGGTACCCTGGATGCCTAGGTGCCCCATCCTTGACGTAGTCAAGGGTGGGAAAGCACAAATGCCGGATTGCTAACCTCGTAACCCATCACAATTCCGGTCCGGCGCCGCATGCTATTCTCCCTGTCGATATGCGAATCCCCGGTTGCACGCTGCCTGTTCTTCTGCTTCTCGCCAGCCTCGGAAGTCCGAACCTGTCCGCGCAACAAGGTGCGGCGCCACATCTCGAGAAACGCGGCTCCGCCACGCAACTCATCGTCGACGGCAAGCCGTTCCTGATTCTGGGCGGCGAATTGCATAACTCCTCTTCGTCCAGCCTCGCTTATATGAAGCCGCTTTGGCCGCAACTCGCCGCCATGGGTCTCAACACCGTTGTCACCCCGCTTAGTTGGGAACTCATCGAGCCCGTCGAAGGCAAGTACGATTTCACGCTGGTCGATGGTCTGCTCTCCCAGGCACGCGAAGCCCACGAGCGTGTTGTCTTTCTTTGGCTGGCCTCGTGGAAGAACGGCATGTCGAGTTACGCGCCTGTTTGGGTCAAGCAGGATACGAAGCGGTTCTCGCGCGTCGTCGTGAAAGGCAAGGAAATCGAGCTCCTCAGCCCTGCCACCGCAGCTACTCAACAGGCCGACGCCCGTGCCTTCGCTGCGTTAATGCAGCACCTCCAGCAGGTCGACGCCCAGGATCACACAGTTGTCATGATGCAGGTAGAAAACGAAGTCGGCGTCCTCGGTGACTCACGCGATCGTTCTTCCGCAGCCGATCGCGCCTTCTCATCGCCTGTCCCTGCCGAACTAACGCGCTACCTCAAAGAGCACCACGACACCCTCTATCCGCGCCTGCGCGAACTATGGGATGCGAACGGCGGAAAGACCTCCGGCACATGGCCTGAGATCTTCGGCAACTCCAGTCGCGCCGACGAGATCTTCATGGCATGGCGCTACGCACGCTTTATTCACGCCGTCACCGCGGCCGGTAAATCCGCCTACAACATCCCCATGTATGTGAACACCTGGCTCGCGGAACACGACGCAGAACCCGGCAGCTTTCCCAGCGGCGGCCCCGAGCCATGGGTAGTCGATATCTGGCGTGCTGCAGGGACCGCCATTGATTTTTACGCCCCCGATCTCTACGCGCCCGACTTCGTTTACTGGAGCCGCCAGTATCACCGCGACGGCAACCCCCTTTTCATGCCCGAGACTCGTGGCGGCACGCCCGGCGCAGCAAACGTCTTCTACGCCGTTGGCGAAGAAGCTGGATTCGGTTTCTCCCCTTTCGCGATCGAAGACGATATGGACCCAAAGCAGGATCTTGCCTCAAGCTATCGAGCCATCAATTCTCTCGCTCCACTTCTGCTTGAACAGCAGGCCGCCGGCAACGCCCACGGTTTCATCCTCGACAAGCAACATCCCACCGTCGACTTCACGCTCAACGGCGTTGCGCTGCATGTCAGTATCGATGAGATCTTCGGCCAACATGCCGAGTCCGGTTATGGTCTGATCATGGCAACCGGCCCCGAGGAGTTCATCGGTGCCGGCAAGGGCTTTCGCGTCTCCGTCGCCTCCGCCTCAGCCGGCCCATTGCGTTTCGGCATCGCCTCGATCGACGAGGGAGCATTTGAAGATGGTAAGTGGGTATCCGGCCGCCGTCTGAATGGTGACGAAAACGATCAGGGGAGCTTCTGGCGCTTCGATGCTCGCCAGCTTAAAACCGAAAGAATGAAGCTGTATCGTTTCGACTGACTGCCAGTCTGAAGAGACCGTGAGTCAATGAGACATCCACTCCACCAGCAGGAAAATCTCGCCAGCAACAAAGAGCGATCCAAAGATGAGCTTGTTGTTCCGGGCCAGCCACAGCGGCAGGTAGATGTCGAAATTGTCGGTGCGCTCTTCGGTATAGGCCGCAGCCAAATTCGTCAAAGGGCAACGGCATCGGTTTACGCCCAGGGTCAGGCACTCGGCGAGAACCACTCCGCTGAGAATCGCTGCAACTCGGAAGTGCTTGACTTCCGCCGCAATGGGGACGGCCACAATGCATGCGACAAAACACAGCCAGGCTACCGTATGTAGCAGCTTGATAATAATCAAGATAGACAAATTCCTAGTCTCTGCTTTCACGCGCCTGAGTCTAACGGCACGTGCGACGATTCTGCTGTGACGGATGAACAGCAGCCGCTCTCTCGCTCCGCCAAATCTCCACCCCTCCCGTAACTCCACTTGGGTTATACTGATAAGAGCCTTTACAGAGACGGGAAAACCCTGTTTCGCGAGGCGTTCGGTGTGGCCATCAGGCCTCATCCAAAACGAGAAAAAGAATGCCCAAGTTGAAAACCCATACGGGCGCGAAAAAGCGCTTCAGCAAGACTGGCACCGGCAAGATCAAGCGGCACCAGACCAAGACGCGCCATATCCTTTCGTCCAAATCGCCAAAAGTGAAACGCAAGCTCGGCAAGATGGTGCTTGTCTCCGATGGCGACTACGCGAAGGTAGCGCGCATGATTCCTTACGCCTGAGGACACTTGTCCAAAGGGGCGCTGCACGCAGTGCCCCCCGCCGGAAAGAAATGCGTCCTGATCGGCGAGAGATTCAGGCTTGAACGAGCGAGTGAAGAGGTTTAACGCCGGACCACAAAAGTCCTGGCCTCCTGCCTCCAGCCGCTATGACCAACGAACGCAAAATGGAGAACACCAATGCCCCGCGTAAAACGTAGTACGAAGCGGAATGACCGCCGCAAAAAAATCCTGAAAAGGGCGAGCGGCTACTTCCTTACCAAATCCAAGCTCTACCAGGCAGCGCAGGAAGCCGTCGAGCGCGGCCTCAAGTTCGCCTACACCGGCCGCAAACAGAAGAAGCGCCAGTTCCGTTCCCTCTGGATCGTGCGCATCTCCGCCGCAGCCAAGGCTAACGGCACCAGCTATTCGCAGTTCATCAATGGACTGAAGAAGGCCGGCATCGAACTCGACCGCAAGGTCCTCTCCGACATCGCCATTCACGATGCAGCAGCCTTTACCAAGCTGGTGGAGCAGGCGAAAGCCGCTCTCGCCAGCAGCACAAAAGCCGCCTAAAGCCCGAGCTGCACGCAGACTCATCAACGGCCCGGAGCTTAGCTTCGGGCCGTCGTCTTTTCTGCGGACACTGCAAATCCATCATTGATCTCGTTTGTGTCAGGGCACGACTTCAGTCGTGCCGAAGAGGGACTCGGAGGATGGGGGCTTTAGCCCCCGTGGCTTCCGTCTCGAAGCAAGTCAATCATGCAGTCATTTATCCTTTGGATTAAACAATGACGAACGATGCAATTCCCGATCTGCCGGAGTACAACGACTCCGCTCTCGACCAGGCCTTTGCAGCATTAGCTAAACAGGCCACGGACGAAGCCGCAGCCATCTCCGGCCCTGACGACCTTGAAGCCTTCCGCCTCCGCTGGGTAGGACGCAAGCAAGGTCGCCTCAACGACGTCTCCGCTCGCTGGCTCAAGGCCGCTCCGCCGGCAGCGAAGAAAGCCGTCGGCGAGCGTTTCAAAACGCTCAAGGAACTTGTCGAAGGCCTCATTGATCAGGCCTCCGGATCGGGTCCCAGCGATGCCGCTCTCGCCGCCGAGGCAATCGACATTACGCTGCCCGGCACGCGCCGCCTCACCGGCGCCGAGCATCCCATCACCCGCACGATGAACGAAATCGTCTCGGTTTTCGCCGCTCTCGGATATTCCGTAGGCGTCGGTCCCGAAATCGAAACCGACTTCTACAACTTCGAGTCGATGAACTTTCCGCCCGGTCATCCCGCGCGCGACACCCAAGACACCCTCGTCATTGCGAATCAGGAACGTCGCTCTCAGCGCGACCGCCTGCTCTTGCGTACGCACACCTCGCCCGTGCAGATGCGCACCATGGAGCAGCAGCCGCCGCCGATCCGTATCGTCATCCCCGGCAAGGTCCATCGCAACGAAGCGCAGGACGCCACGCACTCGGCCATCTTTCACCAGGTAGAAGGCCTCTGCGTCGACACCAACATCACCTTCAGCGACCTCAAAGGCACGCTCGACCACGCCATGAAGGCGCTCTTCGGCTCGTCCGTCAAAACGCGTTTCTTCCCATCGTTCTTCCCCTTCACCGAGCCGAGCGCCGACGTGCAGATCAGTTGCATCTTCTGTGGCGGCAAAGGCTGCCGCAAATGCAAGCACTCCGGCTGGATTGAGTTGCTCGGCTGCGGCATGGTCGACCCCGCGGTCTTTGCATTCGCCGCAGAAAAACAGCCCGCCTATGATCCCAAAAAGATCAGCGGCTTCGCCTTCGGGATGGGCGTTGAGCGCATCGCGATGATGAAGTACGGCATCAGCGAAATCGGCCAGTTGTACGCAGGGGATATGCGGTTCCTGGGGCAATTCGCATGAAAATTCTGACTAGGTGGCTTCGCAGTTATCTACCCGAGCTTTCCATCTCCGACGCTCAACTCGCCGAAGATCTGACTCTTCGCGGCATCGCCGTCGAAGGCATCTTCGATCTCGGCGAAGGCAACGGCTCGCTCTTCGAGATGGACATCACAACCAACCGCGTCGATGCCATGAACCACTACGGCATTGCCCGCGAAGCCGCGACCATTTACGGCGTAGAACTCAGGCCGCTTGATGTGACGTTGCCTGAACATAAGGCAGTCCCGAATCCGTTTTCCGTGAAGATCGAAGCCGAAGACGCATGCGGCCGCTTCACCGCCCGCGTTCTCCGCGACATCACCATTGGCGACTCGCGCGACTGGTTCACCGGAGCCGAAGTGGCGACCTACTTCGGCCTGCTTGAACAGAAGCAAATCTCCAACGCCGTCGACGCTACCAACTTCGCGTGGCTCGCCATGGGCCAGCCCACGCATGCATTCGACCTCGACAAAATCGAAGGCGGCATCATTGTCCGCCGCGCCCGCAAAGGCGAGAAACTCAAGACACTCGATGGCGTCGAACGCACCCTTGATCCTGAAGATCTCGTTGTCGCCGACCACGTCAAGCCCCTCGGCCTCGCCGGAGTCATGGGTGGCTGGGACACGATGATCACGCCCGACACAAAGAACGTCCTCGTCGAAGCCGCGTGGTTCGAGCCGATGGCCGTGCGCCGCACGGCACGCCGCCACGGCCTGCACACCGACGCCAGCCATCGCTTCGAGCGCGGCGCCGACTTCAATGCAGGGCCGGTCGCGTCGGCAATCGTCAGCCGCATCCTGCTTGCCAACGGAGGCAGTATCGAAGGCGATCTAGTCGACGTCCGCGTCTCCGCGTGGGAAGCCCGCACCGCCAATCGCCGGCCCATCACCCTCGCCCTCAGCGAAGTCCATCGCATCCTTGGCAGGACGGAAGACAAGGAAGGTATCACAGCGCCTCTTGTGGAAGGCACGCTCACAGGTCTCGGCTGCAAACTTGCTGCCAACCCCCCGCAGGCTCCCGCTTGGCAGGTGAACTTACCCAGCTGGCGCCTCGATCTCGAACGCGAAATCGACCTCATCGAAGAAGTCGCCCGTGTCTACGGCTACAACCGCTTTGCCAATACCCTCCCCACATTCGGCGGAGGAGTAAGAGCCCTGCCATGGGCGGAAGCCGAGTCCGCAGTCCGTCAGACCTTGCTTTCTGCCGGATTCCACGAAGCCATTGCCAGCACCTTCTGCTCCGCTCAGGATGCCATACTTACGGCGCCTATCCCGGGCCAGGTCGTGCCTATCGGCAATCCGCTCAGCGAAGAAGCCGGTGTACTCCGCCCCTCGCTTGTGCCCGGCATGCTCTTAGCCGTTGCTGGAAATCTTCACCGCGACGTCAGCGACGTGCGCCTCTTCGAACTCGGTACCGTTTTCAGCGGAACCACAGAAAAGGTCGATGAACGTCCCGCACTCGCTTTTGCAGCCGCGGGCACTCTTCCTGACATAAGCGCGCTTCACCCCGCGCGTGTCATCGAGTTCCACGACGTCAAAGGGATGGTCGAACAAGTTCTGGCGCGGTTTCAGATGCGCACTGTATATTTCGATCGATTCCCGCCCGAGTCCGGTCTCGCGCCCTCCTGGCTGCACCCGTATCGCAGTGCGCGAGTAGTGGCCGACGGCCTCACCGTGGGATGGTTCGGCCAACTGCATCCGCATCAGGCAGCCGCCCGCAAAATCAAAGACGCCGTCCAGGTCGGTGAAATCTATCTTGATCGGCTTTACAAACTGCCGTTGCGCAAGCCTGCCGCACGCGACATCTCGCGCTTCCAGCCCGTGCGTCGTGATTTTTCGCTTGTCCTCGATCAGAGCATTCCGTGGGAACGCGTTGACAAGGCGCTCGCATCGCTCGAGATTCCCGAACTCGTCGAGTGGCGAGCCGCCGAGGTCTTTCGCGATGCCCGTCTCGGCGCGCACGAATATTCACTACTGGTCAGCGCGACGTTTCAGGCGCCCGACCGCACTTTGCGCGACGAAGAAGTCCAGTCGTTCCAGTCGCGTGTACTCGAAGCGATCAACAAGGCCGGCGCGCGGCTCCGAACCTAGCCCCGCGCCGGGCGGTTTCATCGCAGTTTCCCTCATCGTCCTCCACCCGCCTTCGGCGCTATACTTCCCGAATAGAGCGCAATTGCGCGGAGGTTTACTTTCATGTCGCCATCATCCCTGGAATCCCAGATCGCGGAACACTCCGACACCCAACAGTCTGAAATGCACGATCACGACAGCTTCGGCAAACTCGCCATGAGCAGCGCCGATTTTTCGGCTCTCGAAGAGCGTATTGCGCGGACCATCACTGTCGTCAAAAGCGAACGCCACGCGCGCGCCGCCGCCGAGCAGCGAGCCGACACTCTCGATGCTCAACTCGGTGAGCAGCTTACCCTCGTCAAATCCCTGCAGGATGAAGTGCGCGCACTCAACACCGAGCGGGACCAGGTGCGCCAGCGTGTCGAGCGCCTGCTTTCGCAACTCGACGCACTTGAAGTGTGAGGTCTTTTTGATGGCCAACGAAATCCAGCCAAACAAGCCCGGTTACACCACGGTCAGCATTTACGACCAGAACTATCACCTGCGCGGCCAGGATCCCAACCACATCCGCCAGCTTGCGGATCTGGTTGACAGCAAGATGCGGGCCGTGGCGGCGCAGGGCCGCACCGTCGATTCACTGCGCGTCGCCGTGCTGGCGGCGCTCAACCTGGCCGACGAGCTCTCGCAGGCAACCGTGGTTGACTCCAACGAAGGCCGGATGCGCACAGCCCATTTGAGCTGCTTGCTTGACGAGGTTTTGGAAGGCGAGCGCAAGACGGGCTCGTAGGGGCCACGTGCGCTGTCATCCCAGGAATTGACTTAGGTGGGAGTATTGCAAACCACATTTCCAAAGGGGTTTCAAGTTACTAACACAAATGAGCTGACCTGCACAAGACTTGCAATTCCTCGCCAACATCCATACAGTCAGCAATAGAAACCGGCCTGCAAAGCAGGTGGGTAGTCAACGCTGGTTGAACCAACATTCATTGAACAGGGGCTCTTCTCGTACAAATTGGTTCTGTGTGCCGTGTCCGCCAGTCCGGAATGCCTAATGAACCACGGGGAGCTCCGCCGTCTTAGGACGGGTTCACCAGCGCATTGCCCACGGCCCAGCGGGTCGGGTTCTACTTCAGCGACGATGTGCGGTCGCCGAAGATCTCAGCGTACCTGCTTCGCAGGCAGGTTGAATGGGTCGCCCCACCCTCTCGCTCAGCATCCCGCACTCTGAACCGTTATCCTTGGTCAGTGCATCCCATTCTCTTTCACATCGGTTCGCTCGTCATCCCCTCGTACGGCGCTATGGCCGCGGCGGGAGTGTTGCTGGCCCTGATGTTCGCCATGCGTACTGCGCGCAAGCTTGGCGTCGATCCCAACCGGATCTGGAATCTCTGCGTCCTCATGCTCTTTACGGCGCTGGTCGGTTCGCGCCTGTTGCTCGTAATCGCAAACTGGACGGTGCTTCGCCACCATCCGCTCTGGATGTTTAGCCTGGCGATGGTTCATCATCCGCTTCTCGCCGCCATCGGGGCAGTCATCGCGCTTGCTGTTGCCGCAGTCTACGTCCGCATCTACCATTTGCGGTTTCGCACTACCGCTGATGTTCTCGCGGCACCGCTCGCTCTCGGCCTCGCATTCGAACAGATCGGCGCTTTGCTTGCCGGTTCCGGCTACGGCACGGGCGCGCACGTTCCATGGGCTGTCACCTACACTGACCCGCTTGCCGCACGTTGGAGCGATGCCCCACTTGGGATTCCCGTTCATCCCGTCCAGGCTTATGCCGCACTCGGTTTCTTCGCGATTGCATCTGGTCTTCTTCTCGGGTTGCCGCATCGCCGCCAGCATGGCGACCTCGCGGGTCTCTTTCTTGCGGCAACCGGCGTCGTTCTCTTCATCACTGAGTTCTGGCGCGACCCACTCGGCCGCGGAGCCATGTTCGGGGGAGTGATCAAGGGTCCGCAGGTTGCCGGAATCATTCTCGTCCTTGCCGGAGCATCCATGCTGCTTGAATCCAGGCCACAACGCATTGCCGTAGCGTCTGCCCTCGTTGAGGCATCACCTTCCGCGTTATCCGAAATTGAAAGACCATCCCATGGCTGAGCCGCGTTCGCTTGCTGTCCCGCCCGAGGCCGCCGGCCAGCGCCTCGATCACTTCATCGCCACGCAACTCGAGGGCGTCAGCCGTTCGCGCGTGCAACTCCTCCTCGATCAAGGCGATGTCTCGGTCAACGGCGCGCAGGCCAAAGCTTCGTTCAAGCTTCGCGGCGGCGAGCACATACTCATCACCGGCGAGCCCCACCCCGCACCTCTCAAAGCCACGCCGCAGGACATTCCTCTCGACGTCGTCTTCGAAGACAAGCATTTCGCCGTTGTCAACAAGCCCGCCGGCATGATGGTCCACGCCGGTGCAGGCGAAACAGAAGACGCGCGCAACAGCAACACCCTCGTGAACGCTCTGCTCTTTCGTTTCAAGGCGCTTTCAGCGACAGGTGGCGACCTCCGGCCCGGCATCGTGCATCGCCTCGACAAGGAGACCAGCGGCCTCATCATCGTCGCCAAAAACGATGCGGCCCATGGCGCGCTCGCTGAATTGTTTTCGTCGCGTCAAATCAGCAAGACCTACATTGCCCTCGTGCATGGCGCAGTCGAGCGCCAGAAGGGAACGATCACGGCCGCCGTTAGCCGCGATCCGATGCGCCGCACCCGTATGACCACCCGCCCTGCAGACAACGCCCGCTCCGCCGTCTCTCACTATGAAGTTGTACGCCGTCTCGATACGCGCTTCGGCAAATTCACCCTTGTGCGTGTCCGCATTGAGACCGGCCGCACCCACCAGATCCGCGTGCACATGGCCTCCATCGGCCATCCAGTTGTCGGCGATACGGTGTACGGTGCTTCGTCTCAGCTCACTGACCAGGTCGCCGCGCAGGCCGCTCCCTCGCGTTCCGCACGGCGGAACTCCCAGCCCCAGCGCCTCAGACTCAATCGCAACTTCCTCCATGCCGCCCGGCTCGCGTTCACGCACCCCATCACCGGCAAACCACTTGAACTGGAGTCGCCCTTGCCCGGCGATCTCGAAGAGTTTCTTGCCAGTCTCGAATCGGGCCGTACAGACTCTGTCAATACCTCCGTAACGGAAACGAAACCGGATGGAGGTGTGCCATTGATAAAATAAGGATTGCTATGAGTAAAAAATTGTTCGGCCTGGTTCTCGCCGCTGCGGTGTGTCTCCCCGCCCTGCAGGCACAGCAGCCTGCTCCGCCGCCTGCGCAAACGCCTGCACCTCAACAACCTGCGCAAACACCAGCCGCACAAACGCCCGCCGGCCAGCAGCCCGCTCCCGGCGCACAGGACCAGAGCCAGGACGCCGGTCCGACCTTCAGGGTCAGCGTGAATGAAGTCAATCTGATCTTCACCGTGACCGACAAGCACGGACACTATATTCCCAACCTGAAGCAGAGCGACTTTGCGCTGCTCGACGACCAGAAGGCCCCCGAGAAGATCACTTCCTTCCGCCAGCAAATCAATCTCCCCCTGCGCGTCGGCATCGTCATCGACGCCAGCACGTCGATCCGTTCGCGCTTTCAATTTGAACAGCAGTCGGCGACGGAGTTTTTGTTGCAGATTCTGAAGGCCAGGAGCGATCGCGCGTTTGTCATGGGATTCGATGTGACACCGACCGTGACTGCCGACTGGACGAATAACATTGACGCCCTGGAGACCGGCATCAATCGCCTGCGCCCCGGTGGCGGCACCGCCTTGTTCGACGCCGTCTACACCGCCTGCCGCGACAAGCTTCTCGATGCGCGCGGGCAGGAACCCGTCCGCCACGCCATGGTCCTGATCTCCGACGGCGATGACAACCAGAGCCGCGTCCATCCCGACGAAGCCATCAAGATGTGCCAGCGCGCCGAGACCATCATCTATGCCATCAGCACCAACTGGACCCCCAGCCGCGGCAAAGGCGACCAGGTCCTTACCCAGATGTCCTCTGAAACCGGCGGGCTTACCTTCTTTCCGCCTTCAGTAGAGGAGATGAGCAACAGCTTCAAGAGCATTGAAGAGGAGTTGCGCAGCCAATATGCGCTGACCTACACGCCGGCGGACTTCAAGTCGAACGGAGCCTTTCGGCCCATCTACCTCTATTGCAACGATCGCAGGTACATTGCTCGCGCCAAGAAAGGCTATTTCGCCCCACGCGACTAGCCTCCCATCCTCGCCAGCGTTTGAACTCGACCGTCCCATCTTGGCACTGAACTTCGCACGTCAGCCCGATTTCGAATCATTGCGCGATTCTTCCTCTGCGCGGAGGCCTTGTTTCGCATCGATGCGATGAAATAAAGGCGGGGGAATCTCGGTGATCCGCCAGGCCATTTCGTGCGACATCTGCGGAACGGAAATGCTCAATGCCAACCACTGGTTCGTCGCGTACGACAGCGGGCCGGAACTTCGCATCAGCGCGTGGGACCCGCGTAACCGGCTTCGAGCCTCGGCCAGGCACCTCTGCGGCCATAAATGTCTGCACAAGCTGGTGGATGACTTCATGGCTCGAACTCTCAGCGCAGCTGCGGCCGCTTCTGTTAGATCAGACATTTCAATGCGCAATCGTACCGTTCGCTCCATCGCGTCTACCGATACAAGCCCGACGCGTGTCACGACTCACAAGCCGGCGGCACTTCCGATCATTGGCGCGTGTGTGGGAGACTTTGAGTCTTCGGCTCGACTCATTCTGCCGGTCGAGCAGAGAATCCCAAGGGCTGCTTCAGACCCCGCGACGTTAAGGGCTGAAGCCTGGAAACGCGAACGGAAGCGACAGGCAGAACAAACCGCACCATCGCGCCGATCCATCGCCTGATGGCGGATGATCGGCGCACTGAAAGCTGACAACTGTGAGCTAAAGCTGAAAGCTTCCGTTTCCTTATCCTTCTAGCAGCTTTAGCAACCCTGCCTCATCCAGCACCGGGACCTTTAGCTCCTGCGCCTTGTCGAGCTTCGATCCGGCCTCTTCGCCGGCAACCACGTACGTCGTCTTTTTACTCACCGAACCGGAAACCTTGCCACCCGCCGCCTCGATCCGGGCCTTGGCATCATCGCGGGTCAGATTCGGCAGCGTTCCGGTCAACACCAGTGTCATCCCCGCCAACTGGGTCGTGCGTTGCTTCTTCTCGGCCGTCATGTTCACGCCGGCAGCCTTCAAGTGACCGATCAGTTCGCGATTTGCTGCGCGCGCGAAAAAATCCGTGATCGCCTGCGAAATCCGTGGCCCGACCTCCTCCACTCTCTCCAACTCGTCCGCGCTGGCATTCATGATCGCATCCATCGATCCGAACTCCTGCGCGAGCAGTTCGGCCGTGCGCTCCCCAACAAATCGAATGCTCATCCCCATCAGAACGCGCGCCAGCCCCGCGTGTTTCGAATTCTCAATCTGTTTCAGGAGCTTCTTGATCTCCACCGGCCCGAAAACCCGTTGCTGCTTCTTTACTCCATTGCGATCAACTTCCTGTGTCAGCGCAGCCAGCTTCTCTTCGTTCAGTGAATAGAGATCGGCAACGCTCTTGACAACCCGTTGCGTGGTTAATTCGTAGACTGACGCTTCGCCCAGCCCCTCGATATTCATTACCCCGCGACTGGCCCAGTGCTCGACGGTACCGTGCAGCAGGGCAGGGCAGTCGACATTCACACAGCGGTAGTCTGCCTCGCCCTCTTCGCGCACCACGGCGCTGTCGCACACGGGACAATGCGTTGGAAAAGCAAAAGTCTTTTTGCCACGCGGATGCTCTGCATCCTCAACAATGGACGCAACCTTGGGAATGACATCGCCGCTGCGCTCCACCTTCACCCAATCGCCGATCTTCAGTCCCATGCGCTCGATCCAGTCGGCGTTGTGCAGTGTGGCGCGGCTCACATTTGCTCCGCCCACAAACACCGAGTTCAGCATGGCCGTAGGCGTCAGTTTGCCACTGCGCCCCACCGTGATCATGATGTCGTACATCTGCGTGACGGCCTGCTCAGCTGAGAACTTGTAGGCGATAGCCCAGCGCGGAGCGCGCCCGGTGTACCCCAGGCGCTGTCGAGTCGGCTGTGCATTCACTTTGAAGACGACGCCATCGATGTCGTAGCCGAGCGTCGCCCTGCGCTTCCCGGCAGACTCGATGAAATCCATCATCTCTTCCACGGTGTGCATCTTTCCACGGTGCGGATTGACGCGAAATCCAAGTGCCGTCAGCGCGTCCAGCGTCTGCTCCTGTCCCATCGCGGCATACTCGCCCTGCGTCAGCAAGAAATACGCATACACATCGAGCCGCCGCTGCGCCACGATGCTTGGCTCCATGGTGCGCAGCGTGCCCGCTGCCGCATTGCGCGGATTCACCGCCGCCGACAGTCCCTCCGCCTCGCGGTCTTTGTTCATCTTCTCGAAGGCCTTCAGCGGCATCACGGTTTCGCCGCGCACTTCAAAGTCCGGCGGCACGCCCGCCTCCTTCAACCGCGCTGCCGGAATGCTGAGCGGCACGCTCCGAATCGTGCGCACGTTCGTGGTGACGTCTTCTCCGATTTGCCCGTCTCCACGCGTAAGCCCCCGTGCCAGCCGCGCGCCGCCGCCGGGTGCCGCTTCGTAGTGCAGCGCAAGGCTCAGTCCGTCGAGTTTCAACTCCGCGGTGTACTCCACTGGCAGATTGCCTGCAAGCTCGCGCACCCGACGATCCCAGTCGCGCAGCTCTTCCTCGCTGTAGGCGTTATCGAGGCTCAGCATGGGACGCGAGTGTCGCACCTTCTGGAAGCCTTCCGCCGGCTTGCCGCCCACGCGCTGGGTCGGCGAGTCGGGCGTAAGGAGATCCGGATGTTGCGCCTCCAGTCGCTTCAACTCGTTCATCAGCTTGTCGTATTCCGCGTCGCTGATCGCCGGCGCATCCATCACGTAGTAGAGGTGCTCATGCCGCCGCAATTCCGTGCGCAACTCCTCGATGCGCTTTTCCGCCTGCGATTTGTTTATCTCGCTCATCTGCAGGATTATAGGATGCCGCAGGCCGCTCTCCCGACGCCATTCCTCCGCGAACTCGCGAACCCCGCTAACCACCCTCCTCCGCTACCATGAAGTGCAGTACGCTATGGAGCCCATCACGCATTTCCTGACCGGCGCATGCATCGGACGCGCCGGACTCAATCGGAGAACCGCTTACGCCACGCTAGCCGCCGTGTTGGCCGCCGAGGCTGCCGACCTTGACGTGTTCTGGGGCTTCGCCGGTCCCGTCGAAGAGCTCAAGCACCATCGCGGCATCACCCATACCTTCATCGCCGTTCCATTTGTGGCGGCTGCGGCTGTCGGGGCAACGTGGATCTGCCATCAGTGGGTCAAGCGGCGCCACGCGCGTCGAGAGGAAACCAGAGTGCCGCTCGAGGCCGGAGCGCCGCCGCGTCCTCAGCCGCAGCCGGTGCGCTGGCTCTGGGTCTACCTGGCAGCGCTGATTTCCGCTTTCAGCCACATACTGCTCGACTGGACCAACAACTACGGCGTGCGCCCGTTCTTCCCCTTCAATCCGCGCTGGTATGAGGGCAGCTTCGTCTTTATCGCCGAACCGGTGCTCTGGATACTCTTTGCTCTCGCGCTCATCGTTCCCGGCATCCTGGGTCTCGCCGAGCGCGAGATCTCGTCGAAGCGCACTCCATTTCGCGGACGCGGTTGGGCCATCTTCGCGCTCTCGGGAATGTTTCTGCTGTGGTGCCTTCGCTATGCCGAACATGTCCAGGCCATGGGCCTGATCGTCAACAATCCCATCACCACCAGCCCCGTCGAGCGAATTGCAGCTGAGCCTTACCCATGGAATCCGTTTCGCTGGCACGTGATTGTCGAAACGCAAAACTATTATCAGTTCGCCGAAGTGAACACTCGCACCGAAGATGTCGAAAGCGACCCGCAGACCGACCAGCTGTTTAAGCCGCCGGATACAGCCGCGGTCGAGGCCGCCAAGCAGACCGCACTGGGCAAGGTCTATCTTGACTGGGGCCGCTGGGCCGTCGTGCAGGACGTTGGCCAGGTCGAAGAACTCGGCATCGATCCGCCGCGCTTGCCGCCCGGCCGCACATGGACGACCGTCGAGTTCACCGATCTGCGTTTCGGCTACGATTTTCGAGGAAACGGGAACGCCCGTCCGCCCTCAGGCCTGGGCGGAGCCGTCTACATCATCGACAACCATGAAGACGCGGGCCAGGAGATGGGCGGCAAAGAACAGAAATAGCGGAGTTGCTTTCTGAAGGTCATAGTTTCAACACTCGCCGCGAAAGCAGCTTTTATCTGCGTGGGTGCGCGTCAGCGCACGACTTCAGTTGTGCCGCGAGACCGCCAAATTTGAATGGGCTTTAGCCCCTGCGGGTTGCTCTTCTCAAACCTGTCAATCATCGATCGACAGTCACTGAGATGGGACGAACCTACGCCCGCTTCTTGCTGTGCGCCCGCGCGCTGTGTCCCGTCTTGCGCGCATGACCACGATGTGTTGTCGCCGAAACCTGCCGCGTCGTAGCCACGGCGTGCCGTCCCCTGCGATGGACAACCGCCGGCCGCAGCACAGCGCCCACGCGTTGCTCCGCCGCTGTTGGATCGTCGCGATACGCTGGATCCAGCATGGCAATCACCGAAATCGCGCGCGTGCGATACTTGTGTGCCCACTGGCTGCCGATAAGCGACTTCTGCACGCTCAGCCAGTAATCCGGAGATTGATCAAGACCACCAGGCTCAGTCGCAGCTTCCGACACCGCCTGTGCAAACATCGTCGAATCCGCCGCTGCCTCCTGGGCCGTCGCATCCTGGTCAGGGTTGATCATCGTCAGGAATGCGTTGAAGTGCTGCAGATTCAAACCCATCTGATAGACCAGCTGCGCCATCGCCATCTGCTGCGGCCCATTCATCCGGTCAAAGTTGCGGCAGTAAGCCCGGGCATTGTAGATCGCCTGAATCGCTCCTACGCGCACCAGCTGAACGGCCTCTTCATCGGAAATCTGTGCTGGAAGCGTGTAGAGTTGGCGACGCCAGGTACGCTTGCTCCACTTCTCCCTGCGTTCGTAGAAGACCCTCAGCAGGTCGTCCAGCCGTTGCGGATCGAACCCTGCCGCCTGCCAGAGATCAGCCGATGACGCTTCCAGGAAAGGGTGTGGATTCGAAGGATCCGGCTGCGGATGAGGCCGCTCCGGCAGATCGAGGCTGAATCCCGCGCCGATCAGCGGCTGGCTCGTCCTCGGGTCGGGATAGGCTGCAAGCACCCATCCTTCATGGCGGCGGTCGCGAAGAATATCTACAAGCTCATTCAGGTCGAATTTCACATCCGAATCACGAAAACCCTCGATCATCGAGACGGCCGCACGCGGCAACATCTGCGGAGCAGCCATCGGGGCCGCCGCTGGTGCATCAAGCGCTGCCGGTGCCGGCGAGCCAATATCGATCCCCGGCGTGCTCTGCTGCCCCCATGCCGGAATGGCGAGGACCACCGCTGCGATCATGAAGGTCTGCTGAAGCTTCACAGAAAAATACCTTCCTTTAACAATGCGATAAATCTTCGCCGCGCGCAACGCCTTCGACGCCTTACCCGCGTAAAAGGTAATTAGTCTGTTCAACACCGTCGTCACCAGCTTGTTGCTTCCCTCTGGTTTCACAGGCCTTCGCTTCGCGCAAGATGAAAACTTTTATTCACCCGGCACCCCTTAACGGTTGACCACCCGACTTTGACGCACGAGAATGGAGAAGTCGCGTTCCGAACCGGTGCAGTCACTCCGGCACTCCGCAATCGAGGTCCACATGCCCGCTTACCTGCTGCTGGTTTTTGCCATTCTCACTCGCGTCGTTCCTCACCACGGATGGCTGAACTTTACCGCCGTTGGAGGCGCTCTTCTCTATTTCGGCGCACGGCGTTCATGGCGCGAGATGCTGGCTCCGCTGGCTGCCCTCATGGCTACGGACTACTTCCTCACCGTCTTCGCGTATCACTACAGTTTCGCGTGGACCGCCTATGTAACCACCTGGGCCTGGTATCTCGCGGCAATGGTGCTCGGTTTCATTCTGCTCAAGGCGAAGACCACCTGGCTGCGTTTTGGCGCTGCCGTGGTGCTTGGGCCGACTTCGTTCTTCCTCGTCTCCAATTACGCGGTTTGGATTATGTCGAGTCACACGGCCTGGCTCGTCGGCGACATGTATCCGCACACGCTGTCTGGCTTGATCACCTGCTATGCGGCCGGGTTGCCGTTCTATCGCAACGACCTGCTCTCAACGACGATCGTTGCAGGCCTGGCGTTCGGCGTTCCTGTGCTGGTACGCAAGATGCGCATGGAGCGCGATCCAAGTGCCGTCGCGGTCCGCTAGGATCCGATAGATATAGTCACCCTGAAACGGAGCGGAGCACAAGCTGTCATCCCGAGCGCAGCCGAGTGATCTCCCCTGTAGATTCCGCTATCATAGGCGAACCTCGGACCTCAAAGTTCCCGGAGGGAACGCAGGTCAATAGCCCAGGATGGAGCGCAGCGCAATCCTGGGATAGCCAGACAAATAGGAGCCCAGTCTCGGAGGGACGTCCGAATCCTTTTCGTTCCCACCACCGGGACCGTCGCAGTCCCATCCCATCCGCGTGTCACGTATCCAACACCGGGGTACAAACTTCTAATTCTCCAGCCGGTTCTCCCCGGTCCGTCGCTTCCGCATCCACCAGATCCCGAACCCGATAACGGCCAGCCCTAACACCACGAGCAGCCCCGTCAGAGAGTGGTGCTGCACAATCCCCAATGCCCCCGGGCCAAGCTTGATTACCAGAAGCGAGAGCACCAGCCAGCGCACCAGCCTGCCCGTGAAGACCGCCAGCATGAATGGAATAACGCGCATCTCGAAGACCCCGGCGGCGAAGACGAAGGCCTTCCAGGGAGTCGGCGGTGGTAGGGCCGACGGGATGGCCATGGCGAGGAACTCCTGCTTCTCAAAGCGCAGCTTCATGCGCTCGTAGCGCTCCCGGTTCACGCGCTTGAGAATGAACAATTCGCCCCCGGCTCGGCCCAGCCCATACGGCAGAAGCCCGCCGATCGCCGACCCAAGGGCCGCCAACAGGCAATAAGCCCAGAAATGGCCCTGGTCCTTCCACACCCAGACGGCGATAAGTGCATCCATGGGCACGGGAATTGTGGAGGAATCGAGAAGGGCGACCGCGCCGGCGCCCAGGATTCCCCATTTGATGAGCACGGGAAGGATTACGAGCTTCCATTTGAACCAAATCGCGTGAAAAAAATGCTTCAAAAAGGTCCCTTTCGGCCTCTAAAACGTCCATTCAGAAAGATCAATTGTACGGTCCGGAGTTCTCTGCGTGTGCGATTGGCTGCAAACGCCGGGAATGAGAGAATAGAAAAGAAGGACTCAAAGCAGAGCTGGCCGGGCGTACCAACCCGCGGCAGCCGCAGCCCGCATGCATGCCGACCAGTGAAGCAAAACACACCGCGCAAGAGCCCGACGAGCCCAAGGCAATGCCCCCGAAAAGGGCCAGCACGGGGCCTCTGAACCTGGCTTATCCAGAAGACGACCTGCCTTATCGGCAGGATGGCGCGACGGCAAGCGAAGAAGATCCCGAAGCATCTGAAGGTGGAGGACTGCGGGCCATCCGACGCGGAGCAGCCACCTCGCGCTGGGTAGACTACGATACCCACGAACTGCTGCAGATGATTAGCGAGCTCGAAGACGAGCGACGCTGGGCACGGCTTCGTGAAGGCATCTGGCTCGCTGTCCTGATCCACATTTTGCTGCTTTCCGCCGTTACCTGGATTCCGCGCTATATCTTCCATGTCACACCGGTGATCGACCCGTTCGACGCGATCAAGCAACGCAAAGACCTGACTTATCTGGACTTGCCGCCGGATTTGATTAAGAAGCTGCAACCCAAAGTGCAGGTGAAGCCGGTGCCGGAGCAGCACCAACATGTCGACAAGAAGACCCTCGAAGCCCTGAACAAGCCCGCACCCCCTCCCCCCCGGCCGAGTCGCAGCCGACCACCCCTCCAGACCAACCGGCGCTGACGAGTCCGGTTCCCAAAGTTGAACCGGCGCCGCAGCCGGCCGAGGCTCCGAGACCGCAGGCGGTTCCGGCGCGGCCCAACTTTGCCATGGGCTCGGCGAACCCCACAGACCAGTTGCAGCAAGCCATGCGCGGAGCTCGTTCCGGGCCAGGCGCAGAATCTAACCCGGGAGCGGGCGGAGGGTTGCCGATGCACCCGGGCGCGGGCACGGGTGGTGTGCAGATTCTCTCTGACCAGCAGGGCGTCGACTTCAGTTCGTGGTTATTGCGGTGGCACCGTGAGACCCAGCGCACCTGGGATCCGCTGATTCCCGAAGAAGTGAATCCGCCCATCCTCAAAAAGGGGGCAGTCGTCATTCGCTTCCGGGTCCTTCCCAGTGGACGCCTCGTAGACCCCGACGGAATGTTCCTGGAAGGGCGCTCCGGCGATACTGCGCTCGATCGTGCCGCCTGGGGAGCCATCAGGGGCTCCAGCTACCCTCCCCTTCCCAAGGAATTCCACGGCCCCTACCTGGAGCTGCGCGCTATTTTTATGTACAACATGGAGCCGGGACACTAGGTTCGAAGGCAGCCGGGTAATCTCCGTCGAGAAGCGGGACACGTCGAACAATAATCCCCTGAAAAATCCATTTGCTTCGTGCAAAAAAACCTACCACCGCCATGCAATTAAGTGCCAAAATTGCATCTAACAGCGGATAGGTGTCCCCCATTCTCATGACCGCGCGTTCTGCCCGAGAAACCCTCGAATCCCTTCGTATCACGCTTCAAAAGCTTGAGCAGACCAGTGATCCTGCGTCCGACCGGCAGGACGTCGCTGAATTGAAACAGATATTGCTGAACCGCATCGCGGAACTCGAAACCCTGCAGGCTTTGCATCCAGAAGAGCCGGAGGTTGCGCAGGCACCTGCGTCTTCCGATCTGCCTTCGATCGCCGCTGCTGAGGGTGAACGCGCGAAAGAAGCCACGGACACGGTCGGACTCGAGAAACTCGACTAAGACACCCTTAATCAAATGACTGCATGGCGTTTGCACAACGCCTAGGCCGTCGCGTCCATGGTTGGTTCTTCGGCGCCGATGTGAGCAGCGTGGGGTGGATCGACGGGGTGCGATCCATGGGGCAGTTCGATACCGTCCTGCAGGAGCAGCGCATCGTAAACCGGAATCGGACGCCAGTGCCGGGCTAGGACGAATGCAGTCATGTTGGCGATCATCAAGGGCAGCACCAGTCCGTAGCCTCCCGTCATCTCGAAGACAATCAGGATTGAAGTCATCGGCGCGCGAACGATTCCGGCAAACACGGCACCCATGCCGACGACCGCAAAGGCCCCAATCGCATCTTTCGGATGGTGGAAGACAGTCACGTCGATATAGCCGACCGACCCGCCCAGCATGGCGCCCATGAAAAGCGAGGGCGCAAAGATGCCTCCCGAACCGCCGCTCGAGTAGGAGCTTACTGTGGCCGCGAGCTTCAGCACGCAGAATCCAATCATGAATACCAGCGGCATCGTCCCTGTGAGCGCGAGTTCAAGCGTCTTATAGGGATCGCCGGCAATTCCGTTGAGATGGAACAGGTAAAGCGCCAGCGCAGCCATGGCGCCCGTGGCAAGTCCGCCGATTGCCGGATGAATCCATTTAGGCACAGCAGTCCAGCGCTTGAAGAGTGCGCGAAGCTTTAACAGGCCGTCGGTGAACGTAATGGAGACAACGGCCGCCAGGATCCCCAACAGCGCGTACCAGATCAGCGAAGATGCGGCGCCCAGCGTATAGCTGCGCGGCATGTGGAAGACCGGGTTTGAACCGAGAATGGAATGCTCCACGACGGCCGCAAGTGCTGCCGCGACGATAACGCCGGAAAGCATGGTCTGATCGAGGTCGCCGATCAGTTCTTCCAATGTGAATGTAATCGCGGCGATGGGCGCGTTGAAGGCAGCGGCGATGCCGGCTGCCATGCCCACAGAGGCCATGCGGCGGCAGTTCTGCGGGCTCAGCCGCGCCGCGCGCGCCATCAGGCTGCTGACGCCGGCGCAGATCTGCACGGTGGGTCCTTCAAGGCCAAGCGAACCGCCGGAGCCGATCTGGAATGCGCACAGGACAAATTTGCCGACAGTTTCGCGCAGGGAGACGAGCCCGGAACGAAGTGCAAAAGCGACCTTGACCTGGGGAATTCCGGAGCCGGCGGCGGCTGGAGCCCAATAGGTAAGTCCAAGGCCAACAATCAGGCCACCCAGACCCGGTGTCAGGATTGTCAGAACGATCCACCAATAGCCAGGCGCATGATTGGCGGGATTGATGAGGAGAGCCTCAAGCCACCCGATGGAGAGATGGAAGGCGACCGCCGCCAGCCCGCAGAGCCCGCCGGCAAGGATGGTGACGGCGAGCAATCGCTGACGCTCGTTGGCCATGCGTTGCGTAAACCAGGCCAGCGTGCGCGAAAAAAGACTTCGCAACCAATTGCCTTCACTCAATTCTTAGGGAACCTCGATGGAGAGACGTGCACTTTCCAGTATAGAAGCGCATGGGACGCGCGGAGTTCGCTACGCTCCGCGATCAAGCCGTTTCTTCGGAAGAGCCGAATTACGGTTTAGGCGCCGTCTGTTGCATGAACTCGGACAAGTAGTTCTTCCAGACTGCTGCGGCGGTGTGCGTGCCATGGCCGCGTGTCTGGTCGCTGATGGGGATGAGGATGAAGCGTGCGTGCGGCATTCGCTTGACCATCTTTTCGGCGATGCCGAGCTCCGGCGGATTGATGAAGTCGTCGGCGGAATTAATCCACAGCACCGGGTCGGTGATGCTCTCGAGGCGCGGACTGGGATCATAATTCCGGCTGGCGTTGAGGTAATAAATCATGTCGTTCGCATCCGGCGCAGGGCGCGCCCAATAGCGATCGACATATTGCTCGGCTGCCTCGCGCGTGGGGGCCGCCTTCTGCATGACGAGAGGAGCAGAACCCATGACGAAAATAAGCGAGTCAGCCAGTCGAATTCCTTCCACCGGCTCGGTGGTGTAGTCACCGTTTTTCCACGCGGGATCAAGCTTGATGCCCTCGATGCCCATGTAGCGCATCATGCGATTGCGTCCGGCGATCTGCACGGGCAGGCAGGCAAACGGCGCGAGCGCGTCTGAGAATCCGGGGTAGGTCTCGCCCCACACGAAAGTCTGCATGCAGCCCATCGAAGTGCCGAGAATGAGGCGCAAGTGATCGACCTTCATTTGGTCGAGCATCATGTGCTGGCTGCGCACCATGTCGTCGTAGTCGTACGCGGGAAAGTGCATGCGCATGCCGTCGGACGGCTTGGAGCTTTGGCCGTGGCCGATGTCGTCGGGCAGGATGATGAAGTACTTCTGGATATCGAGAATGCCACCGGGCACAAACAGCACGTCAGAGAAGATGGGATTCAGCAGTGAGTGCGCATTCCCGCCCGTGCCGTGCAGCAGGAGGATCGCGTTGTCGACGTGCCCGGCGGCATTACGATGCGGCGAGCCCAGCGTGAGGTAGTGCAATTTCAATTCCGGTAATGCTTCGCCGGTGCCAAAGCGGAAGTTGGGCAGCGTGACGGTGCCCTCCTGGGCCAGCCAGTGGCTGGCCGGTGGAGTTGGCGGGGAACTGGTTTGACCAAAGGCATGGGTGCAGGCGAGAAGCAAAGCGGCGAAAGCGATACCGGCCGCGAATGGACGCATCGATGACCTCCCTGGGTACGGATTGAGCGTAGCGGCTGGTGACAAAGTTCGCAAGCAATCCGTCGTCATTGCGATCACAGGTTTGTCTTTCCCGCTGTACCACAACCGCGGTAAAATCTGAAGGTCCGATATGTTCAATCGCGCCGCAGCCCGGATTTCATCGACGCCCTTGCTGAAACGCTTTCGCCGTGGGCGCCCCGATCGTGGACGCCACTCTTCCCGCTGAGTAATCTATTCCCGTCACTTTTTATCCCTCTGTGCCGCTCTGAGCACGCGGCGGGAATTGTCGCGGCGTAAATTCCGCAAATTGCATTTTCAAGCTCATCCGCCTCTCAGCGGATAGAAAGGTCCCCTGATGAACAGCTTTAATAGCCGTGCCACTTTGAAATCCGGCAGCAAGACCTACACCATCTTCCGTCTGCCCGCATTGAGCGAGCGCGGAATCGACCTGGGCCGGTTGCCCTTCAGCCTGAAGATCCTGCTGGAAAACCTGCTGCGCCGCGAAGACGGCGTGAACGTGACCGCCGCCGACATCGAATTCCTGGCGAAGTGGGATGCCAAGGCTGAGCCGAGCCGCGAGATCGCCTATATGCCGGCGCGCGTACTGATGCAGGACTTCACGGGCGTCCCGGCAATCGTCGACCTTGGCGCGATGCGCGATGCCATCAAGACGCTGGGCGGCGATCCGGAGCGCGTCAATCCGCTGGTTCCAGCGGAACTCGTAATCGATCACTCTGTCCAGGTGGATGAATTCGGCACACCTCAGGCGTACGAAGCGAATTCGTTGCTCGAGTTTCAGCGCAATCGCGAGCGCTATGCGTTTTTGAAGTGGGGCCAGACAGCGTTCCGTAACTTCAGTGCCGTGCCTCCGGGGATGGGCATCTGTCACCAGGTGAATCTGGAATACCTTGCGCGCGTCGTATTTACGATAGAGGTCAATGGCGAGTTGCAGGCGTATCCCGACACGCTAGTTGGTACCGATTCGCACACCACGATGATCAATGGCCTTGGAGTTCTGGGATGGGGCGTTGGGGGAATCGAAGCCGAGGCTGCCATGCTGGGGCAGGCCGTAAGCATGCTGGTTCCGCAGGTTGTCGGCTACAAGCTGACGGGCAAATTGCGCGAGGGTGCAACGGCAACCGACCTTGTGCTGACCGTGACGCAGGCGCTGCGCAAGCTTGGCGTCGTTGGCAAATTCGTGGAGTTCTATGGGCCAGGCATTGCCGCGCTGCCACTCGCCGATCGCGCAACGATCAGCAACATGGCGCCGGAATATGGCGCAACCTGCGGCATCTTCCCTGTCGATGCGGAGACGCTTCGGTACCTCAAACTCACCGGCCGCAGCGATGAACAAATCGTGCTGGTCGAGGCTTACTACAAAGAGCAGGGCCTCTTCCACACCGAGGGCTCGCCCGAAGCTGAATACACGCAGACGCTGGAACTGGATCTTGCGGCTGTGGAGCCGAGCGTGGCCGGACCGAAGCGACCTCAGGATCGCGTGCTGTTGAAAGATGCTGCGGAAAGCTTCGCCAAGCAACTGCCATCTCTGCTGGCGCCCACTGCAAAGCCGCTTGGTACGCGCACCGCAGCCATGTGGGAGCCAACTGCAATTACGGACATCGCTCTGGCTGTTGGGGCCGAGGACAATGAAGGTCCGGCTACTTCATCGGCTGCTACCAAAGCCGCAGGGCAAGAAAAGACATTCAAAACCGGGGTCCCCGGCGACAGGTCGTCGTCGCTGGGGTGGAAGACGGGGCCGATTACCACGACAGTAAAGGAGCGCTTCAATATCGATCCCGATAAGTATCTCGATCACGGATCGGTGGTGATTGCGGCGATTACAAGTTGCACCAACACATCGAATCCTTCGGTGATGATGGCCGCCGGAATTCTCGCTAAGAAGGCCGTCGAGAAAGGGCTCACTGTTCCACCGTGGGTCAAGACATCGTTAGCGCCTGGATCGCGTGTGGTTACCGACTACTATCAGAAATCGGGTCTGTTGCCCTATCTCGAAAAGCTGCGCTTCAACGTCGTAGGTTACGGGTGCACCACCTGCATAGGTAACTCGGGTCCGCTGCCCGCAGATGTTTCGAAGAGTATCGACGAGCACGGCCTTGTTGCAGTTAGCGTGCTCAGCGGCAATCGCAACTTCGAGGGCCGCGTGAATGTGGATGTACGTGCGAACTACCTGATGAGCCCGCCGCTTGTTGTCGCGTATGCTCTCGCTGGTCGTATCGGACACAACTTCGATACCGAGCCTCTCGGAAGAGACAATGGTGGGCAACCGGTCTATCTCAAAGACATTTGGCCATCGCAGCAGGAGGTTGCTGCGGCGATCGAAAAGGGAGTCAGCAGCGCAGGATTCCGCAAGGAATACGCGACGGTAAGCGATGGCGATGCAAGCTGGCAGGGGCTCAGCTTCCCGACCGGCGACGTCTACAGGTGGGAGCCAGACTCGACCTACATTCGCCAGGCGCCGTACTTTGACGGCATGAAGAAACAGCCGGCCCCGGTCAACGACATCTTGGGCGCCCGCGTGCTGGCGGTCCTTGGCGATTCGGTGACAACGGATCACATCTCCCCGGCCGGATCCATCAAGGCCAACGGCCCAGCAGGGAAGTATCTCGCCGAACATGGCGTCAAGCCCGCTGATTTCAACTCGTACGGATCGCGGCGCGGCAATCACGAAGTGATGGTGCGCGGAACATTCGCGAATGTGCGTTTGCGCAACAAGCTTGCACCGGGAACGGAAGGTGGCGTGACGCGCCTGCTGCCCGAAGGCGAACAGATGTCCATCTTCGACGCCAGCGTAAAGTATGCAGAACGCAAGGTGCCCCTCGTCATCCTTGCCGGCAAGGAATACGGTTCCGGTTCATCGCGTGACTGGGCAGCCAAGGGACCGAATCTGCTAGGCGTACGCGCTGTGATCGCGGAGAGCTTCGAGCGCATTCACCGGTCCAACCTCGTCGGCATGGGTATCCTGCCTTTGCAATTTGAAGAAGGGCAGAATGTCGAGTCGCTTGGTCTCACGGGCGAAGAGGTGTACGACTTCGCCGGGCTGACCGATTTGCTCAAAGCGAAGTTTGCCGATGGACGCACACTGAAAGTGAAAGCGAAAACTCCCGATGGCGGGGTAAAGGAATTCAACGCCAAGGTCCGCATCGATACGCCGCAGGAGATCGAGTACTACGAGCACGGTGGAATCCTGCTGTACGTACTGCGACAACTCGCCTCCAAATAATCCATTCGTGTTGCAATCCTGAACTTTGCGGGCCACGTTTAGCGTGGCCCGCGAGGTCAGCGCGCAATATTAGCGGACTGACGAATCCCCTCGACGAAGCGCCGCGATCTTGAAATATCGCTGGGCGCGTGCGACGTCTTTGAATATCTGGGCTTTCAGGGCTTCGGTCGACGGCCATTGGATCTCGCCGCGGAGACGAGACAGGAACTCGAGATAGAGCGGTGTTTCGTCGGTGAGATCGACCGGCTCAAAATTCAGCATGTGGGTTTCGACACCGAATCCGACACCTTCGAAGGTAGGACGATTGCCTACGTTCGTCACAGATTCGAAACATCGGTCGCCGATCGTCAGCCGGGTCACGTAGACCCCGAATCCGGGAAGCAGCCCCTCATACTCCGCGAGGTTCACCGTCGGCACCAGCAGCTTCGTTCCTACACCGCGGCCTTTGGCCGGATGGGAATGCACACCAAAGACGCGTCCCAGCATCCACCGCGCGCGGCGCACGTCGCCGGCGGCAATGAGGCTGCGCACTGCAGAGCTTGAGACTTCCATGCCATGAACACGCACCGCTGAATGCACTTCAACCGTGAATCCCGAGTCTTTGCCGAATGCGCAAAGCTCGTTTACTCCGGCCCTCGCGCCGTGGCCGAAGCGGAAGTTGCCGCCTTCGTGAACTTCACGCACTTGCAGCACACCGACGAGAACGTCGCGCACGAACTGCTCCGCTGTCATGCGTGAAAGCGCCTCATCGAAGCGCAATACGAGAATCGCGTCAACTCCAGTCTCGGCCAGAAGCCTCAATCGCTCCGGCAGGAAGGTGACTAGCTTCGGCGCCTCTTTGGGACGGAGAAACTGCGCGGGGTGTGGATTGAACGTGATGGCAATGGAACGCATTCCCCGCGCCCGTGCTTCTGCTGCCACTGTTTTCAATATTTGCTGATGACCGCGATGCACGCCATCGAAGTTGCCAATGGCTGCGATGGACGGGCCGAAGTCCCGAGGCACCTCTTCGAGCGAGCGGAATACGCGAGCATGCGGCGCACCCGGATCCTGTCTGACGATGTTCATGCGTCCGCGCCTTCCAGCTCGATGGGAAAACTCAAGCCGTCATAGGCCATCTGAATGTTCTCGGGCAGCCTCGCATTCGTCTCTTCGTGGCCCAGCTCATGGGCGATGTGCGTCAGCCAGGTATGCTTCGCGCCGATGCGCCGCGCCCACTCCACAGCCTGCTCCACCGTGGCGTGGCTGGGATGCGGCTTGTGGCGCAGGGCCGAGAGCACAACGTGGTCCAGGCCTTCGAGCAATGCAAAACTCTCGTCGGGAATTGCGCTTACGTCGGTGAGATAAGCTGCGCGACCAAAGCGAAAACCGCAAATCTCCTGTTGCCCGTGCAGCACGGGAACCCGTTGGAACTCCACGCCAAAAACGCGCTCACGATCGCCGAGAGGCTCAATATGCACGCGGGGCCGATTTGGATAAGTCGCCTTCGGTGAGAAGGTGTAGTCGTAAATGCGGCGGAGCGTCTCTTCGGTCTCGGGCGCTGCGTAGAGCGGAATACGTCCGCCCTCTCGAAAGACCGTGAAGCTCAACGGCCGCAGATCGTCGAGGCCGAAAATGTGATCGGCGTGGCCGTGGGTGTAGAAGACGGCATCGACGCGGGTGAGCTTGTTGCGCAGTGCCTGCTCGCGAAAATCCGGACCGGTATCGATCAGCACCACGCGATCGCGGGTCCCATCATGCCATTGCAAAAGGACAGATGGCCTCAGGCGCCGGTCGCGCGGATCGGTCGACGTGCACACCGGGCAGCCACAGCCCAGCGTGGGAACTCCCATGGAAGTTCCGGTGCCCAGAAATGTCAGCCGGCCTTCCATTACCGCTAGTGCTTTTCCGGTTTGGGGGGAGGAGCCTGCACACCCTGCAGCGAAATCATCTTCGTCAGCTCGAGGAAAGTCATGCGCAGTTCAAACAGAACCGTCTCCAGCATGCGTGTTTCCGTTGGCGTCAGATTGCCCTTGGTTTTCTCTTCGACCACGCCCAGCAGGTCGATGCTCTGTCGCGCGCCGATGATGTCCACACGCGGGCGCTGGCCTTCGGGCGTTGCCGCGCCCATCTGCATCAATGCAGAGAGATAAAGCTGCTGCACCAGGTGTTCGAACTTGATCGGCGGCTGCGCTCCCAGGGTCGGGTTCTGCGCGCGCATCAGATCTTCGACTCGCTGCGCCGAAGCTCCATACGCAGTCGCCTGCTCACGCATCTCCTCAACGGATGGAGGCGGAGGCATTTCAGCGCCAAATTCATCTTCTGCCGATGGCGCTTCCATTGCAGGCGCCTCTTCTTTCTCGGTTTCGACGAGGTGCGGCCCAGCCGACTTGGTTTCCGGCTCAGCGACGGGCTCCACAGCGGCTGGGTGCGAAGAGCCTTCCTGCTCCTCTTCCTTCTTCATCTTGCGGCGATCGATCACTTCAAATTTTGGCGTGTCGCTCATAATCCTACTTTCCAGTCACTCTCGATCATAAAGCCGGCGGCTTATCCAGGATCTTTGCCGTACCGGCTGTTGCGCCCGCAACGGTCAGCGGCTGACTCTTTACTTCTGCCTCGCTGCGCACCATACCCAGCGCAACACGGCGGACGCTGCCACCGAGCGCAAGCTCCGCAGTGCTCGTAATCACTCCAACCGGCGCGCTTTCGAGAAACAGTTCCGTTCCGACTTTGGCCGCGGGGCCGTCGAGTTCGAGCTGGCGCAGATGGCGGTGCACGTTGCCTCGCGAACGGATGCGCTCAACGATCTCCTGCCCGAGATAGCAGCCCTTGCTGAAGTGCAAAGCGCGCGTCTGCGAGGTCTCCTGCGGCAGGTCGCGCTCGGCCATGTCGACACCGTAAACGGGAATTCCCTCCGCGACGCGGAACGCTTCCAGCGCGGCCGTTCCCACCGGGGTGGCGCCCGCAGTCGACAAGGCCCGCCACAACAGCGTCAATCCCGCGAGCGGTGTTGCGATCTCAAAGTGGTCAGCGAGAGTGCCGTAATTCCAGTAAATCTTCAAATCCAGCCCGTTCCACTCCACGCGCTGCCAGGTCATCGGCTCGGTCGGCGCGGGCAGTCCCATGCGCGCCAGCACCTCGTGTGCTTGCGGTCCGGTTAGGCCCAAGGTGGTTTCGGCTACGGCGTCATGTGCGATCAGTTCCACATCATCCATGATGATGAAGCGATCGAGGTGCGCCAGGAGTCTCTCGTACTGATCGGCTGCGATCACCAGTTCGAGCGCATCGCCGTCGCGCCAGACCGTGAGGTCTCCCTGGATGCGGCCCTGAGCGTTGAGCACCAGGTTCCAGGCTCCTCC
Organism: uncultured Acidobacteriaceae bacterium; assembly: GCA_963838295.1. GTDB lineage: Bacteria > Acidobacteriota > Terriglobia > Terriglobales > Acidobacteriaceae > Telmatobacter. The sequence continues at coordinate 340,988 of CAWIQS010000008.1, read as the reverse complement.
GTTCGCGGGCAGATCGTTGACGGTGTTGGTCACCATACCGCTCAACCAGCGAAAGCGGTCTTCGCCTCGAACGCTGACACGGCGCATCCAACCAAGGTCGTGAGCTGCGGCAGCCCGAGCCAATGCCTCTATTTCGTGGGCTGGCACGTCAAATTCATGGGGGGTCAGCACACCGTGAAACTCAGACAACCTGGGTGCGTGGGCTATCGAAGCAAGTTGTGTGGCGAGCGGTGTTTGAAGAACGGTTACAGCAAGATTCTCAGTCATAGGGGAGCGTTTCACGAGCACAGCACGCAATTCTGAGTAATCTCGCGCGGCAGTGCATCCTGAATTATAGCCTTGAGATTAGATGCTAGACTCGCCGGTACGACCGTCCCAAAACCCCAAGGAGAGAGAATGAGCAAGAAATTCCAAATCAGCAAGATAGCTCGGGGAATCCTGTGCCTTGCGGCAGTTTTCTGCATCGCGACCGCAGCAGCGACGGCACAGGCACCCGCGCCTCAGGCGCAGCCGGGCACTCAATCTCCTTCTGGGCCGCAAGGGAAACCGGATGCGCAAACGCCGGGCAAGGCCAAGACGGGGACCGCGAACGGCGAGAAGCATATCACTCCGGATGAGGCCAAGGAACTGTTTGGGCTGGTGGACCAACTGCTCAAATTCTCCTCGCAGGAGACAGGTCTGCCGATCAAGAGCGACGTCAAGCGCCGGATGACCACGCGTGAAGAGGTCGAAAAGTATCTCCTCGAAAAACTCAACGATGACGAGGACGCCAAGCGCATGCAGCGCAGCGAAATCGTCTTGAAGAAGTTCGGACTCCTTGATCGCGACTTCAATCTGAAGCCGTTCCTGCTCGCCCTGCTGAAAGAGCAGATCGAGGCCTACTACGACCCCAAGACGAAGACCGTGAATATGCTTGACTGGATCGCGGTGGACGAGCAGAAACCAGTGCTCGCTCACGAACTCACCCACGCCCTGCAGGACCAGCACCTCGATCTGGATAAATGGAGCGATCAGACGCCTCCCGATGTCTCCCACACCGCGCCGGAAGACAAAGATCACCTTGCGAAGGACGAGCTCGATACCGCCCGCGAGGCTGTAACTGAAGGCCAGGCCACCGCAGTGATGTTCGACCAACTGCTGAAGCCCATGGGCAAGAGCCTGATCGGCGATCCGGAAATCGTCGAGACCATCAAGCAGGATATGGCGGGGTCAGAGAATTCACCGGTTCTGGCCCGTGCGCCACTGCTCCTCTCCGAGTCCCTCTTGTTTCCGTATCGCGAAGGCCTGAGCTTTGAGCAGGATTTGTGGATGGACCGCGGGCAGGCAGCCGCGTTCACCGGCGCTCTGGACCGCCCGCCGTCGTCTTCCTGGGAGATCATGAATCCCCGGGAATATGAAAAGGGACACGTGTCGAAGATCCCCTATCTTCCTGATATTCATCCACTTCTTGACAGCACCTATCGTCCTTACGACATTGGCCAGGTTGGCCAGCTCGACCTGCACATCCTCACCGGGCTGTTCGGGGGCGATCGTGCTGCCAGCGACCTGACCCCGGCATGGGATGGAGGGATCTATTGGGCGGGGCAGAAGCTGAGCGCAACGACTCCGGAGCAGTTGGCCAGCACCAAGTCCATTTCGCTGTTTTACCTGTCCATCTGGAAAAACGAAGCCTCCGCACAGGCGTTTGCCCATCTGTATTCCGATGAACTGGGCCGTCAATACTCCGGGATCAAGCTCGACAAGGCAACATCCAGCGGCTCCGGCGAATCCGACGGAACCGTTCAACAGGTGTACAACTCTGACGAAGGGCCGCTCGTCATCACCCGGCAGGGGAAGATGGTGTTTGTTTCTGAAAGCTTCGACCTGCCCATGGCGCGCAAGCTGGCAGCCTTCATTTTGGGGTCGCAAGGAGCGCTGCAGTCTGCATCCGCGAGCCGACCGGGCACTATGCGGGCGTCGCCCGAGCTGGCGGCCGGAGACCTTGCGCCCGAAGCCCTGACGGAGCCGATGGTGCATTTCCTGTCGAATTGCGGCGTGATGAAAGCGGCAGTCGATGCCGCGGTCGATGCCACCCTCAGGGCCTCGTACCCAAGGGAGCAGGTTCCTTTGGGTCAGAGGTAACTGCAGTTTAGGCTTGAAATCGGGGTTCAACTCTGCTGTTCTGTCATTGAATCCCCTCATCGGAGGATGTGTGTATGAAAGTCCTTCCTCTTTCCGCTTTATGCGCATTTGCCTTTGCACGTGCCGCATTCGGACAGGCCTTTGGAGAATCGATCCAGCTTAGCCAGCCCGCGGTTCATAAAACCGGCGCTGCCGCTACGGTGTCTCCCAGCCCGCTGAACTCGCGCTCTGGCATGCCACAGCAGAGCGGCGTGCAGGTGGTGAACGACATGTATCGGGGGCAGCCCGATTGCCATTGCGCCCCGGCGCCAATGTTTTTGCCCAGCCCTCGCGAGATTCCCGCTGGCACGCCGGTTATCCTTTCCAGCCCCAGTCCCAATGCGGTGATCTACTACACGATTGATGGCTGGACGCCGACGGAGGCGTCGACGCAATACCGTGATCCTATCGTGGTCAACGGGCCGATGCGCATTCAGGCATACTCCCAAGAGCCCGGTAAGGCTCCCAGCCCGATTGTGGCTGCGACATACACCATCAGCGGCGCCGCCGCGCCTCTTCCGGTGAATGCCGACGTCTCCGGGTCAACCGTGACCAAGGGCACCCTGCTGCGGATGCAAACCGGGAACCGCGTCTCTTCAGAGACGGCGAATCCAGGCGACCATTTCTACCTGCTGCTCGATGAGAATCTCGTGGTGAACGGAAATGTCGTCGCTCCGCGCGGAATGTCGGTCGAAGCCGTTATCACCTCGGTCCAACACGCCGGGCAGAACGGTAGATCCGGGGTCATCACCTTTCACCTGACGGACCTCAGCGCGCACGGAGCCACCATTCCGCTGAGCGGATCATTCACGCTGGTCGCACCCGATATCGGTTCGCAATTGAATCACATCTCGGACACCAGCATGGTGCACGTGGCCGGTCCTCTGCCTCCGGGCAATGAAGCGAAGATCGAGCCGGGGATGATGCTCACCGCGTCGGTTGCATCCGATGTGGCCATGAAACCCTAGCGTCTAAGACGGGCTGTCCACGCTTGCCTGGACGACGATCTCCTCTGGTTCTTTCTGTACCAGGTACTCGTCAATCAGCACCGAAACGAGCACCGCGGTGGGAACGGAGACGATGGCGCCGAGGACTCCGCCGAGCTCGGAACCGACCAGCAATGCGATCAGGATCGACAATCCCGGCAAACCTACCCGCGTACCCATGATGCGCGGCACCAGGAACGAGTTCTCCACCTGGATCCATACCAGGTAGAAAATTGCGATGCCTAATGCGCGTCCCCAGGAGTCGATGGATGCAACCAGCAACGCCAGGGCGATGCTGACAGCTGCACCGATCACAGGAATGATATTCAGTAGGCCGGTCAACACTCCCAGCGCATATGCATAGCGGACATGGAGCGACACATACACAATGGTGCTGGCAAGCCCGAGGAGCAGCATGAGGCTTCCCTGGCCGAGGAGCCATTGACCCATGCGGACTTCTGCGCGCTGCAATGCGGCGTCGAGCCGTGGCCGCTTTTCCAACGGGAAAAACGAAAGCGCCCATCGATATGCAACGTCGCCTTCAAGGATGAAATACACGGTGAGGATCAGGCCCATCGCAATGCTGAAGATCGCGCCAGCCCAGTTCTTGATGGAGAGAAGCAGGTAGGTCGCGGCATTGCTGATGAAATCCTGGACCTTGGTGCTGATCTCGTCAGTATTGACCTGGTCGGCAAAAGGGATTCGCTTCAACTTGTCGAGAAAACCGGGCAAACGCGTCGGCATCTCGAGTGTGAACTCGTGCAAATCGCGAATGACGGGCGGAAAGGCGAGAAATCCAAATGCCGTCAAAGCCCCAGCCACGGCCAGCAGCAGGATGAGGATGGCGCGCCCTTTGAAAGGACGCCAGCGCCCCACCTTGAAGCGGGATGTGGCGCGCACTACCGGCGTGAGAACCACCGCGGCCAGCGCGCTTACATAGAGCAGAAGCAGCACGGCCCGCAATTGCCACGCCAGGTAGCAGGCGATAGCCAGTGCGAACGCAAATAGGATGTCGCCGCGCAGATCACGGCCTCTGCTATCGGTTTGATTCATGTCTGCGTTCGCTTCGCGCCTGATGAAAAGCCCCTTCCGCTCATCCTTCGAACACCCAAGTTCGCTACTCGCTGATCCCTCTTCCCTGTCTTACTGATCTCCGCCGAGAATCGAACCGATCACGCCACCCAGAACCGCCCCGGTCGCTGTGTTGCCAACGGCCCGGCGATCGGTACTCGGGAGGTATTCGCTGATCTGATGCGCCAAACGGGAAATGGGCAGCGTCTGCAGCCACACCGATCCGGGTCCAGTCAGGACAGCAAGAAAGATTCCGTCACCGCCGAAGATCATGTTTTTGATGCCCGGGACCATGGTGATCTGAAATCCCATGGTTGCCTGAAACGCACCCACGTGCCCCGGATGCACCAGCAGTACCTCGCCGGGTGCAAGATTTTTCAAAACGAGCTCGCCGGAAAGCTCAAGCCATGCCGTGCCTATGCCGCCAAGCCGCTGCAGCAGAAAGCCGCTGCCGCCGAAGATTCCCGCGCCCAGTGACTGCTGGAAGCCGACGCTGATGGTGACCTGCGGTGTCGCACACAGAAAGCCGTGACGGTGCACCATGAACTCCTGCCCCTGGCCCACCTGCACCGGCACGATGTGTCCGGGGACCTTGGTGGCAAACGACACCTCGCCGGGATACTGTACGGCACGGTACTCGGTCATGAAGAGGCTTCCGCCTCCGGCTACGCGCTTCAAGATGCCAAAAAGCCCCCCGCCGCCGCCCATTTGCGTATGGGTGGTCATCTGGATCGAGCCGGTCATCCATGAGAGCTCACCGCTTTCAGAGAAAACGCTCTCGTTGGGGTCAAGTTGCACATCAAGAACGGGCATGGTGGTGCCTTGGATCCGGGTCTGCATGCGGACCTCCTGTCGAGACAGTGTACCCGTTCATCTACGCTGGGGAAGCTTGATCTGTTCCCGCCCGCCTCCGGGTGATTACAATGGCGGCACCGCATTCCCCGGAGGAAACATTGGTGAAACGCTTCGTATGGCTGGTTGTGATTCTGCTGATAGCCGCGCCCGGATGGGCCGCCAAGAAAATGACCGTTCAACAACTCAAGGACCTTCTCGCAGCGGACCAGAAATCGCAGAAATCTGACGCCGATGTGGCCGGCGAGTTGAAAGATGTGGAACTGACGGAAGAGATGACGCACGGCACGATGGACAGCTTCAAACCGCTAGTTCCGGGCCAGCTCACCACCGAGCAGCTCTTTGTGCTTGAGATTCGCAGCGCCGTGTTGGCACCGCCAGCCAGTGAAATACCTGCCACGGCGGCGCCAGACGCAACCAAACAGAAAGCCATCCTCGACAAGGCCACTGACTACGCAACGAAGACCTACGCGCAAATGCCGGCCCTGACGGCGACGCGCACGCTGCGCCGCTTCCAGGACAGCGCACAACAGGATCAGCCAGCCCTTGGCTCGCACAGCACGGCCACGCTTTCTGCCACCTACTCGCCCGTTCGCTATACCGCCTCGGACGACGCGACCGTCACGTTCAAGAACGGCGTAGAGGTAAATCCGTTGGCAGGTCAGAAAGCACATTGGGGCGAGAACAGCATGATTGCGCTCATTGGCCAGGCTCCCGATCCCGGCACCGTATTGCAGGAAGCCCAGTCTGCCGGCAAGATCGGCTGGCTGCGCTGGGAAACCGTCGCAGGTCACGAGCTGGCGGTCTTCTCCTATTCGGTCGACAAGAAGAAAAGCCACTACGCCGTACAATACTGCTGCTTTCCTGAGACGAGCCAGGTGGGACAAGTTTCGATGCGCGGGCAAGAATCAGCGGGCGGTGCGGGCAATTACCAAACCAATGCGACCTGGAAAGACTTCAAGGCGACAGAGCCGTATCACGGGGAGATCTTCATCGACCCAGACACGGGCGTCATCTATCGCCTGATCACCGAGGTCGAGTTCAAAGGCTCCGACCCCGTGAAGGCTGAAAATCAGCGCATCGACTACGGAGTCGAAACCGTTGGCGACAAAAAGGTCGTAGTTCCTGGATTCGTAACCATCGACACGCTGGAGCAGCCACTCCCCGAATCACCCCAGGGACGCTTCATCCTGCGCCACACGCTGTTCACCGAAAACTATTCCGCTTACAAAACAGCGGGAAGCTAGAGCGAAAGTTGCAACCCTATCAACACGAATCCCCGATCTGGATGCAGATCGGGGATTCGGCATTTCTAACTGCGATTCGCCGCACGTAGCTAGTCGACGATCTTCAGCTTCGTCTCAGCCGTTGCCAGCGAACTTCCACCGACCCAGATGTCGTACGTGGTCGGTTCCACTGTCTTCTTCAGGTCCGCGTTGTAGAAGTTCAACTCGTCGAATCCGACGGGGAAGGTCACGTGCTTTGACTCGCCCGCCGCGAGCGTGATGCGCGTGAAGCCTTTGAGCTCGCGCAGTGGCTGCTCCACGCTTGCCTCGGTATCGCGGATGTACATCTGCACCACTTCAGTGCCCGCGACGCTGCCGGTATTCCTGACATCCACGCTCACCGTCACCACAGGCCGATGATCGTCCGCTACTTCGCGCACGGGAATTTCTGCGCGGTCGACACTTGGAGTGCCGTAGCTGAAGCGCGTGTAACTCAGTCCCCATCCGAAGGGAAACAACGCAGAATTCTGCTCGTCCATATAGCGCGAGACGAATTTCTCCGCTGCGTTGCGTGGCAGTCGACTCAGGTCGCCCCGGGCCGGCCGCCCTGTTGGCGTTTGAGCGTAGTAAAGCGGTTCCTGCCCCACCGCGCGCGGAAAGCTGGAGGGCAGCTTGCCCGACGGATTCACATCGCCGAACAGCACATCCTCAACCGCCGGGCCCGCTTCGATTCCCGGGCTCCATGCCTCGAGAATCGCCGGAACGTGCTCCGCAGCCCACTTCAATTCGAGCGGCCTTCCTGCCAGCACTACCAACACCACAGGCTTGCCCGTCGCAACCACAGCCTCAAGCAGTTTCTCCTGATTTCCCGTGAAGCCAAGATGTACGCGGCTGGCGGCTTCGCCTTCCATCCAATTCGTGGACTCACCCAGTGCGAGGATCGCCACGTCTGCCTTGCGCGCGGTCTCTACCGCTTCAGCGATCGTCTTGTCGTCATCCAGCAATGGCTGATTCGCACTCGCCGTTTGTCCGGTGAACATCACTCTGTTCAAAACATTCTCGTCTTCTCCTGAAAGCAGCCCGCACCCCGGCGCATACAGCAACCTGTCTCCGAGCCTTTCACTCAGAGCCGACTTCAGTGTGATCACGTCTTTTCGGTTTCCGGTCACCGTCCACGCGCCGAGCAGATCGAGCGCGTCATCGGCCATCGGCCCGATCAGCGCCACCGTCTTCGCCTTCGCCGTCAACGGGAGCAGGGCACCGATGCCCTCCACCGGATCGTTCTTCAGCAGCACCATGGTTTCGTCTGCAACTTTGCGCGCAATCTCCCGCTTCTCTTGCGTCGGTGTGTAGGCCGGACCAGCGTCGGTATATGGATGCTCGAACAGGCCAAGCGCAAACTTCACCCGCAATATCCGCCGTACCGCCTCATCGACGACGCTCTCTGAAATCTTGCCGGACCGGACCTGCGCTGCGATCACCGTGCCGTAGAGATCGCCCTCCATATCCATGTCGGTGCCCGCTTCCAGGGCTTTGCGCGCCACCGTGGGCCCGTCGCCGATGGCATGATTCTTCAACTCCACAACGGCGCCCCAGTCCGACACCACAAGACCATCAAAGCGCCATTCCTTGCGCAGAACCTGGGTGAGCGTAAACGGATTGGCGGTCCCGGGAACGCCGTTAATTGAATTGAACGACGTCATCACCGTCGCCACTCCCGCATCCACCGCCGCGTGATACGGCTTCAGATACACCTGGCGCATCGTCAACTCGCTCATGTCGACTGCGTTGTAATCGCGACCGGCGATGGCCGCGCCGTACATTGCAAAGTGCTTCACGCACGCAGCGACCGAGTCCGTTTTCGACAGATCACCCTGCTGGTATCCCTGCACCCATGCGCGTGCAAGAGACGAACTCAACCAGGGATCTTCGCCATTCGATTCGATGATCCGTCCCCAGCGGGGATCGCGCGCAATGTCCACCATCGGCGAGAAGACCCAGGCAACGCCGTCCGCACGTGCTTCTTCCGCAGCGACGCGCGCCACCGTCTCGGCCGCTTTGGGATCCCAGGTTGCAGCCACCGCGAGCGGCACGGGAAAGATGGTGCGATGACCATGAATCACGTCAAGGCCGAACAGAATGGGAATATGCAGCCGCGACTTCTCCATCGCGATGTGCTGATAGTGGTTCGTCTGCTCGGCTCCCACCACGTTCAGCATCGACCCAACCTGCCCCTTGGCAACCAGTTCGTCGTAGGTGAGTTTCGAGGCCGAGGGGCCGGTCGCGAATCCCGCCGCATATTGCACCGTCTGCCCGATCTTCTCTTCGAGCGTCATCTGCTTCAGCAGGGATTCCACGCGGGAATTGATTTCCTTTGACGCCAACTGAGGGTTGGGAATGGCGCGATCCTGGCCAAACGCGAAGATTGCACCGAAAACGGCGAGCAGTATAAGGAATGTAACCGGTTGAGCCGCAGCGGCCCTCAATTTCGTCATGACGGGAAAATGATAAACCGTTTGAGCCGTACCGGTCAGGAATCGCTCGCGCGTCCCCTTATCTGCGATGGAAGGGCGACGCCATCCATCGCAGGGAAGGGTGAAATGCTCTACTCTTTGAGAGGATTCTGATGCGGAAAGGATTTTGATGCGGCCGATTCTTCGACAATTCCGGAAGGCAGTTTTTCTGGCTGTCGAGCACGACGTGCTCAACACGGCCAAGGCCGCCGCATATTCCGGCATGTTGATGTTCTTTCCGGCATTCATCGTTCTCACCGCGCTGGTGGCAAAGGTGCCCGAGGGGCCCACGGTGGTGGGCGAAATCCGCTGGGTCTCGCAGCAGATTCTTCCTGCGGATACCGTCCGTCTGCTGCTTTCCTCGATGCAGGAGCGCAATCCCCACCCGGGGCGCCTCATCGTCTCGGGCATCTCGCTCAGCGTCTTTGCGGGCCTCGGCCTGATGCTGACCCTGATGGAAGGTTTTCGGCGCGCATATCGGCTTCCACGAAGCGAATGGGGCTTCTGGGAGAGGCGTCTCCGGGCGCTGTTTCTCGTTCTCATTGTGCTCGTTCCACTGGCGCTGGCGACGCTTCTGCTGGTGTTTGGCCGCGCAATTGAACTTTGGATGGTCTTCAAGACCGGACACGACCTGCGCCACCTCGTGCTGTTTCTCTGGCGCCTCGCACGCTGGACGCTCGCCTTCATCACCAGTCTCACGGTGCTTGGCACGCTTTACCACTTCGGAACCCGGCGCCGGGAGCACTGGCTGCACGTCATGCCTGGCGCCGTTGCCGCCAGCGCAGTCTGGTTCCCGGCAACGCTTGCCTTTGGATGGTATGTCACTCGCATCGCCGACTACACCATCTTTTATGGATCATTCGGCGCAGGTATTGCCACCCTGGTCTGGCTCTACATCACGTCATTCAGCGCCCTGCTCGGCGCCGAACTCAACGGCGTACTTTTTCGCGAGCGCAATCATCGCCTGTAACCCAACACGTCCATCGACGCAGATTCGTTCAGGATGATCACTCGAATCGGCCGAAGTGCCGCTGTGACCGCACAATGGAGCGGGAGACTCTGCGAACAGCTGACTTTGTATAATGAAGGGAACCGCACTCCTATTTCCCCTGTCCCTCTTACCTAATCTTTTTGGAGTCATACCCATGCCGTTCGCCGATACGAACTTGAACGCCAATCCTGTCCAGCGCCGTGCCAAGATTGTTGCCACGCTCGGTCCCGCATCGAACACCGAGCCGGTTTTTCGCGACCTTGTCCGCGCAGGGATCGATGTTGTCCGACTGAACTTTTCGCACGGTACCCACGAAGAGAAACTTGCGCTCATCCAGATGATCCGCAAAGTCAGCCGCGAAGAACGCAAGCCGCTTTGCATCCTCGGCGACCTGCAGGGCCCCAAGATCCGCACCTCGAAGCTAAAAGATCACCAGGTTCTACTCAAAGCGGGTCAACGGCTTACCATCACTCCGCGCGACGTTCCCGGAACCGCCTCGCTGGTCGGAACCACCTTCAAGACACTGGCCGAAAATGTGGAACAGGGCTCGCATATTCTGCTTTCTGACGGCCTGATTGAACTCCGCGTTCACGAGGTCATCGGCGCCGACGTGGTTTGCGAAGTCATCAACGGCGGCATGCTCGGCGAAAACAAGGGCATCAACCTGCCGGGTATTCCTGTGCGCGTTCCCTCGCTGACTGAAAAAGATTCGCAGGACCTCGAGTTCGCTCTAAAGAATGGCGTGGATGCCATTGCCGTCTCCTTTGTCCGGACTGCGGAAGACGTTCGCCTGGTCCGCAATCGCGTTTCAGCATATGGAAGCGAGACATGGATTATCGCCAAGCTTGAAAAGCCGCAGGCCATCGAACATCTCGACAGCATTCTGCAGGCCGCGGACGGAATCATGGTGGCGCGCGGCGACCTCGGCGTTGAAGTTCCGCCGGAAAAGGTTCCAGCGATTCAAAAGCACATCATCCGGCGCGCATCGGAGTACTTCAAGCCCGTGATCACCGCGACGCAGATGCTCGAATCGATGATTGAGAATCCCCGCCCCACGCGCGCCGAGGTTTCCGACGTGGCCAATGCCGTTTACGACGGCACCGATGCCGTGATGCTTTCGGGCGAGTCGGCTGTCGGCAAGTATCCCATCGAGGCTGTCGCCATGATGGGCCGCATTGTGAGCGAAGCGGAGCGCCACATCAAGGAAGATCACCTGAACGAGCCGCTGCTTCGCCAGACGCATCTCTCCATCGCTGAGACCATCTGCGAAGCCACCGCGCACGCGGCCGACGATCTCGATCTGCGCGGCATAGCGCTCTTCACCGAGTCCGGCGCGACGGCGCGCCAACTTTCGAAGTACCACCCCTCCGCGCCGATCTTTGCGCTCAGCCCGGTCGACATCACGATCAACCGCATCAATCTTCTTTGGGGCACGACGCCGATTCGCTGCCCCAAGGTCAACTCGACCGAAGCGTTGGTCGACGTGGCCGAGAGCCTGCTGGAGCAGCATGGCTATGTGCGCAATCGCGAGGTGATCGCCATCGTCGCCGGCACGCGCACCAAGTCTGGTTCAACCAACTTCCTGCGTCTGCACGTTCTGGGTGAGCATAACCAGGAGGGCGTCCGCTTCTTTGCACCGCACGAGGACGAACCGGTACGCGATGTGCCAACGCGCGCGGATCAGCCGAAGGCTCGACGCCGCAAAGCGACGCCGGTGCGCCAGTACCCCTCGCCCAATCCGCCAAAGATTTCGAATCCGTAACAGGATGGGACGGGCGGCTTACAGCACAGCGTTTGATCTTTGAGTTTCAATCCACGAGTTTGCGCATGAAGTATGTGTACTTTTCTGCGTCGGTGTGGGCTTCCTGCTTCTCGTCTTCTCCGTCGGCATGACCTCCGGCGGTGATCTCATCGTAATAGAAAGGCAGATGGTATTCCTCCATCAACGCTGCGAACTTGCGCGCATGGACGGGACCGACTCGATCGTCCTTGGTGGTGGTGAAGATGAGAGGCTCAGGATAATGGCCGTCGGGTTTGAGATTGTGGTAAGGAGAGATTGACGCGAGGAAGGCCCGCTCCTCAGGCACGGAGACCGAACCGTACTCCCCGGCCCAGGAGGCGCCCGCCGACATGTGTTCGTATTGAAGCATGTCGAGGAGTGGCACCCCGATGGAAACAGCGTTCCACATTTCAGGGTGCTGCGTGAATTCGACGCCCATCAGCAGGCCGCCGTTGGAATCACCGAAAATGCCGAAGCGACGCGGCGATGTGACCTTGCGCGCAACCAGGTCTTGCGCTACGCAGTAAAAATCGTCATAGACACGCTGGCGGTGAGTCTTCAGGCCGGCGTCGTGCCATGCCGGGCCGAACTCGCCCCCGCCGCGGATATTGGCCATCACAAAGACGCCGCCATGTTCGATCCAAAGTTTGCCGATGACGAGGTCGTAGTAGGGAGTGACCGCAACTTCGAACCCTCCGTACGCATTCATGATCGTGGGATTGTTGCCGTCGTAGGGCATGTCTTTGCGATGCACGATGAAGTATGGAACCCTGGTGCCGTCTTTTGAGGTGGCATCCCACTGTTCCACAACGTCGTTTGAAGCATCGAAGAACGATTTCGACTGGCGGGCGAGTTTCATTGAAGCTGTGGACGCATCCCCAAGGAAAAGAGAGTCAGGGTTCAGGAATCCGGTCTCAGAAAGAAAGAATTGATCGTCGAGCGGACGGGTGGTGTCGATCGTGACGGATTGATTGTCCGGGATAGGGAGTTTGCGGCGGGTCCACTGTCCGTCCTTCTGACGCGTGTAAACATAGGCCCGTCCCTGCACGTGCTCGATGGACGTTAGCAGAAGGTGATGGCGGGTGACGGCGATCTGCTGCTCAAACTCCTGCGATGTTGGTGTAAAGACAATAGTCGGTTTCAGGTGGTCGGGTTCTTTGCGCACCTCATCCGCGTCGAAGGAGATGATAGATCCCTGTTTCAGCGTTGTGGATTGTCCAGGTGGGGTCCAGTCCTGGTGGAGCGAGAAGATGAGCTGATTGGCGACAAAGCCTTCAATGTGGGATTTCGTTGGCAGGTTGATCTTGCGGACGCCTTCGGGAACGAGGAGGCTCCATTCAAAGTCAAAGAACGTCACGTCTCTCTCAAGAATCGTTACCCGGTGCCCTTCGCCATCGACATAGCCGGAAGGGTTGACGCCGATATCTTTCACGTTGCCGCGTAAAATTTCTTTCGCGCTTGCGAGAGGCTGGCCGCGCTTCCACACGCGGATGGTAATGGGATATCCGGACTCGCTTACGGTGCCCTTACCCCAGTCGCGCGCGATGATCAGCGTATCTTTATCGAGCCATTCTTCTGACTGCTTCCCGCGCGGCAGCACGAATCCGCCGTCGACGAACTTGCCGGTCTTCAGGTCGATCTCACGTTCAGTGACCGCATCTTCTCCGCCGGCTGAGAGTTCGATCATGCAGCGATCGTCTTCCGGATGGAGGCAGCGAATGTCTTTTGGCATCCAGCTCTGGTTGTCCTGCTTGGAAAGTGCGTCGTAGTCGATGACTGTCTCCCATTTCGGATCGTGAGAGAGGTAGCCGGCCATTGAGGTCCGACGAAAAATTCCATGCAGGTGCTGGGAATCCTTCCAGAGGTTGTAGACGGCACTGCCAAGGAAATCGGGGTAAGGCAGGCGATCTGGCGAGGAGAGCACCGTGAAAGCTTCGGCCTCAAGCGGCTTGAAGTGGGGGTCTTTTTCGAGGACAGCCGCGGTGCGCGCATCGTGCTCTTTAACCCAGGCAAGCGCTTTATCGCCGTTGACGTCTTCAAGCCACGCGTACTTGTCGAGTTGAGCGGTATCAATGGATTGCGCCGATGCCTGGCGCGCAACAGCGGATGCAAGCAGGAGGACGGCGGCGACGAACAAAGCACAGGAAATGGATCCGGGGGCAACGGACGTTCTCACGGCACAACCTCGTCGAGGAATTTCGTTTTGGACGGACAAAGGTAACACCTTCGCGCGAACAGGGCGCGGGAGCCGTGCAAAGGGCTGCGACTGGCATTGTCTCAGAGAGCTCGACGTTTCAGAACAAACTTTTTCAGACTGGCCCAGAACAGCGGACTCAGATTGTTTGGCTTACAATTTACGCATGCCTTTTCCTGAAATGCGCCTGCGCCGCCTGCGTCGCACCGAGTCTCTTCGCGCGCTGGTGCGCGAGACGACGCTGAATCCCGGCGACCTGATCTATCCGCTTTTCATCTGCCCCGGCGAGGGCGTGCGCAATCCTGTCAGCTCCATGCCCGGCGTTTTCAATCTCTCGGTCGATCAGGCTGTTCGCGAAGCTGAAGATGCCGCAGCCCTCGGCATCGGGGGATTGCTGCTCTTTGGCCTTCCTGACACCAAGGATGAAAAGGCAACGGGCGCATGGGACGACAACGGCATCGTGCAGCAAGGCCTCCGAGCGATCAAGAAAAGTGCCGCATCGAAAAAGCTTGTCCTCATCGCCGACGTCTGCCTCTGCGAGTACACCAGCCACGGCCATTGCGGCGTGGTTATCCAAACGAAAGACGGCGGCTACGACGTCGACAACGATCCTTCGCTCGAACTGCTCGCGCGCACCGGTGCAAGTCTCGCCCGTGCCGGTGCGGATATCGTTGCTCCCAGCGACATGATGGACGGCCGCGTTGCCGCGATCCGCGAGGCTCTTGACGCCGACGGCAACAGCAATACGCCAATCCTGAGTTACGCATCGAAATTTGCTTCTGCTTTTTACGGCCCGTTCCGTGAGGCAGCCGACTCGGCACCGCAATTCGGCGACCGCCGCAGCTACCAGATGGATGGCGCCAATCTGCGCGAAGCCTTGCGCGAGATCGACCTCGACCTCGAAGAAGGCGCCGACATGATCCTGATGAAACCGGCCATGCCGTATCTCGACGTGGTCCATGCGGCGCGCGAAAACTTCGACGTGCCCATCGGCGCCTACCAGGTCTCCGGCGAGTACTCCATGTTGCAAGCGGCATTCGAAAAAGGCTGGCTCGAGCGCGATCGCACCATACTGGAGTCGCTGATCGGCATCCGCCGCGCCGGCGCGGACTTCATCGTCACCTACTTCGCCAAGGACGCCGCAAAGCTTCTCTAGCGAAGCTGCGCAGAAATTGCTTTGAAATTCTTGGCCTACCATTCCGAGGGCTGTCCTCGCTTTCGAATTTCAACCGCGCCGTCGCGCATTTCGTTACGATGAAGTCACTCGGCCGATACAAGCGCACGTGCTCCAAAGAGCAAACATGGCATGACCACACTAGAAATTCTCAGCCTTCTCTTCGCGACAGCTGCCGTCTTCGGCCTCGTCAGCACGCGCTGGCTGCGCCTTCCCATCACCATTGGAACCATGCTCCTCACCGTGCTGGTATCTTCTGCGCTCACCCTGGCCGCAACCCGCATGCCGGCGATCCACCAGTGGGCTGAGACCCTGATTCAGCACATCGACTTCGAAACCCTGATTCTGCACGGCATGTTGCCCTTGCTACTCTTTGCTGGCGCTTTCCTGCTCGACCTGGACCATCTCGCGAAAGAAAAGCTGACGGTGTCGCTGCTCTCGATCGCAGGCACTGCAATCTGCTTTTTTCTCGTTGCCGTGGCGATGCACCTGATAAGTGCGGGCAGGTTGCCATGGATGGAATGCTTCATCTTTGGAGCGCTCATCTCACCCACCGATCCCATAGCAGTGCTTGAAATGCTGCGAAGGACGGGTGTTCCGAGACGCATCCAGGCGCAGCTTGCTGGCGAATCGCTGTTCAATGACGGCATCGGCGCGGTTCTGTTTATCACCATGCTGGCCATTGCACGTGGCAATGCCACCACGCCCTGGAACGTTGGAGGGTTGCTGGTAGTCGAGGCCGGAGGAGCTACCCTTCTCGGCATCGCCGCAGCGTTTGTCACCTCGCGGTTGATGCGCCTCCTCGTCTCCTACCAGATCGACATCCTGTTTACCGTTTCGCTCGCGTTGGGCGGCTACGTTCTTGCCGATCTGCTGCACCTGTCCGCTCCGCTCGAGGCTGTGGTTGCAGGAATTGCTCTCCGCCACTTCAGCGGACGTTTGCCCGAAGAACGCAAAGCACACGAGCAGGTCGATCGCTTTTGGGAGGCTATCGATGAAATCCAGAACTGCGTACTCTTTGTCTTGCTCGGACTCGAAGCCATGGCCATTACGCTCGATTGGAAATCGGTTCGCGCCGGCCTTGGCGCTATCGCTGCCATCAACATTGTGCGATTTGCTGCGGTGGCGCTGTTGCTGCTGGTAGCGCGCCTGTGCCGCCCGGATCATCAAAGCTCGCTCTTCGTGCTGACCTGGGGTGGACTCCGGGGCGGTCTTTCGATCGCGCTTGCCCTCTCGGTTCCGGAAGCGTTCGGCCGCTCTTGGATCCTCGGCGCGACCTACCTCGTCGTCGTCTTCTCCATCGTATTCCAAGGCGGATCGATGGATTGGATTCTGCGCGTGCGCAAATCGCGCAGGCTGGCAGCCTGAGTCTTCTTCGGAGAATCTGCATTCGGTCCTAACAAATCTCTTTGTGATGCGCCAGCGGTGTGGTCTCCTAGGTGTACCTCCTGATGCTCAAATCTTTAGAACGCTATTTTGAATTCCATCATCTGGGAACCAACTGGCGCACCGAGATCCTCGCGGGCGTAACGACCTTTCTCACGATGGCGTACATCGTGCTCGTCAATCCCGCCATTCTTGCAGCTGCGGGTGTTCCCCTCCCGGCCGTTACTGCTGCCACCTGTCTCTCCGCGGCGTTCGGTTCAATTCTCATGGGCGTTGTCGCACGCTATCCCATCGCTCTCGCTCCCGGCATGGGTCTCAACGCCTACTTCACCTACACGGTCTGTCTCAAAATGCACATTCCGTGGCAAACGGCACTCGGAGCGGTGTTTCTTTCCGGCATTATCTTCCTCGCGCTCACAGCGGCGGGCATTCGGCAGATGATCCTGCGTTCCATTCCCCACGAACTCTACGCAGCCGTGGCTAGCGGCATCGGTCTCTTCATCGCGTTCATCGGATTCCGCAACGCCGGCCTCATCGTTAGCGATCCCGCCACCTTCGTCGGCATGGGCAATGTCCGCAACCCCACCACCGCGCTCGCGCTTTTTGGACTGATTCTGATGGTGGCGCTCGAAATCAAGAAGATTCGCGGCTCCATCTTGATCGGCGTGCTGGTTACCACCGCCATCGCCTGGGCCTTCGGGCTGGTGCATTGGACAAACCAGGGCGGCGGCATTCAGGCGCTTACGCAAACGGCCTTTAAGCTTGATATTCGCGGAGCACTCTCGAAGGGTCTGCTCGAAATCATCTTCGTCTTCTTCTTTGTAGATCTCTTCGACAACCTGGGAACTCTCGTCGCCGTCACCAAGCGCGCCGGCCTCATCGCTGCCGATCATTCGATTCCCCGCCTGAACCGCATCCTCTTCGCCGACGCAACCGCAACCGTCTTCGGATCGCTTACCGGCACTTCGACGGTGACGAGCTACGTTGAGTCCACCGCCGGCGTTGCCGCAGGTGGCCGCTCCGGTGTTACCGCCATCGTTACAGGCTTGCTCTTTCTCGTTGCCGTTGCCGCAGCCCCCTTCGTCGGCATCGTCCCCCCGGCCGCCACTGCCCCCGCGCTCATCCTTGTCGGTTCGATGATGCTGGCCACCATCACCGAGATCCGCTGGCATGAGCCGCTCGTCGCCGTCCCTGCGTTTCTCACGCTGATCCTCATTCCGCTCACCTACTCCATCGCCAACGGCCTCGGCTTCGGCATCATTGCGTGGGCTGTGCTCCACCTCGCCACCGG
This sequence comes from uncultured Acidobacteriaceae bacterium, assembly GCA_963838295.1. Taxonomy (GTDB): domain Bacteria; phylum Acidobacteriota; class Terriglobia; order Terriglobales; family Acidobacteriaceae; genus Telmatobacter. Next base: position 323,364 of record CAWIQS010000008.1, on the reverse strand, counting down.
CAACTGGCGCAAGCAGGATTGGCTCCTTTACATCCTCGCCGTGCTCTTTGCGCTCCGCTTCGTCTACCTCGGCGCCAGCTAGCGGCCTGCGTCAGGCACTTGCAAATCGTGATCCTTCCAGAGTCGCAATGCCGAGAGTGCCCGAAACGTTGGCCGCTGCCTTCTGCATGTCAATCCCTGTTTCTTTCGCCCTCGTCCTAAACTCCTCATTTCAAACGCAAGATTCCTGCCATCGATTTGCAGTTAATTTCCAGCAATTCCTGCAAAATGGAAGTCATGCAGAAAACTTCGTCGATTGTCCTGCCCTGGCAAAGTCAGGATGGGCACGGTCCGCCATAGGGACCCCCACCCCCCCCTCAAAATTTGAGGTTTTCCACAAAAAGTTTGCATGTTATTTGCAAGTCGTTTTCGATCGGTCTTCGCTATTTACCGAACACCGATGCCTCACTCATCCCAATCGTGCTACCGAATCGATCGCCTATCTTCGTGTTATCGATATAGCAGTTGATAGGACCTACCGTCCGCAGACTGCGACAATACTCCGCGCCCGCGGCCTTTGATAACCGCAAGTCCAGGTCGAAGGTCATGTTCCGTGCATTCCAGACATAAGCCTTCACACCGCATTCTGCCGGCTTGCCTTCCGCATCGTTATCCGCGAAAAAATCGTAGATGGCCTTCTTTTCAGCCACCAGCTTCACATTCACCGAGTGCATCGCTGATGCGCCGCTTGCAAATCCGTTTTCGACGGTCTTGCCTTTTGCATCGCGAAATTTGGCCGCCACAGGTTTCCCGTGATCCATGCGCATCACCACAATCGAGTCGGTGTAGGCGCCACGCCCGCAAAAATCCACAAGCGCAACCGACAGCGCGTCGCTGACTGTTCCAAATGCATCAATAATTTCGGCCGCAGGCGCTCCTCGACAGTTTTCTTCGTCGTTCTCTTCCAAAGTTTTTTCAATCGACGACGCGTGAGCCTTCCACTGCACTACTGCCGGACTGTCGGGTTTGATCGCCCGTCGAGGGGTCTGAGCAGACAATGCCGCGCACAAAAGAACAGCCGCAAACAGAATCCAGATTCGAACCGATGGATACATCCGATCGCCCGTCATTTCGCTTGAACGTCCCCGTGAGTCTCAGACTTGCAGCCGACTATACGCTGTTCGGGTTCTCCGGCCAATCTCCGCCCGCTAGAATCAACTTCGATGCGCCTATCCGCCCTCGTCCCGCTTCTTATTCTTGCGTCGACATCCTTCCGAGTTGCGGGTGGAACGTCGGCCGATACCTATCGCATCCTCCACACTTACCCGCACGACCAGCAGGCATTTACGCAGGGACTCGTGTACGTCGACGGCCACCTCTACGAAAGCACCGGCATCCGGGGCCAATCCACCCTGCGCGAAGAGGACCTCGAAACTGGCCGCATCCAGCGCATGCAGGCTGTCTCCGATCAATATTTCGCCGAAGGCCTCACCGACTGGAACAACACCCTGGTCCAGCTCACCTGGCAGTCGCACGTCGCCTTCGTCTACGATCGCGCCACTTTCCGCTTGTTGCGTACGTTTTCGTACACCGGAGAAGGTTGGGGGCTAACGCACGATGCGAAGTCGCTCATCCTCAGCGATGGCACATCGACCCTGCGTTTTTTCGATCCCGAAACCTTCAAGGAAGTTCGGCGCATCACGGTGACGGACCGCGGGAAGCCTGTCACCGAGCTCAACGAACTCGAATACATTCACGGCGAAATCTACGCCAATGTCTGGTACGCCGATCGCATCGCGCGCATCGCGCCGGCCACGGGCCATGTCATCGGCTGGATCGACCTCAAAGGCCTCATGCCGCGTAGCCAACTCTCTGAGGACGGAGCCGTCCTCAACGGAATCGCGTACGACGCCGCCCACAATCGCCTCTTTGTTACCGGCAAGCTGTGGCCGAAGATCTTTGAGATCACGCTTGTTCCAGAAAAGGCAAAACTCGTCCCTGTTGGCCGCCCCAAATAGCCTGAACGAACCAAGCTTACTTTGCTGTCAGAAATCACAGAGTGCGGTCAGAGCCCACGGGTATACTTTTCGCCGAGGTAACTGGTTTCGCATGGACCTCCTGTCGGTTCCGACCGTGCTTCAGAACGCAGCCATTCTCACCGTCATATTGGCGCTGGGCGGCTATTTCATTACATCGCTGAGCACCCACATGCTCGCCCGCCGCAGAGACAAGCTCGATCTCGTCAACAAGCGCATCAACGAGTTTTACGGGCCGCTCTACGTTGCTTCAGAGGCCGGCAACATCGCGTACCGCTCGCTGCTCAAGCGCCAGGGCAAGGAGAAAAGCGATCCCATTCTCGACTCGGAGATGAAGGAATGGACGTTGTGGATGACCACCATCTTCATGCCGCTGAATGATATTCGCGAACGGGTGATCATCGAAAAGGCGCACTTGATCGTCGAAGAACGCATGCCGCAGTGCCTGCTCGATTTCGTCACCCACGTCGTGGGCTACAAGGCCGTGCTGGCCCGCTGGGCTGAGGGGGACTACTCTGAGCGCCGTTCCACGATCGGCTGGCCGCCGGAGTTCGACATCTACGTCAAACGCTCATACGCGGCGTTGAAAATGGAGCAGACCCGGTTGATGCACAGTGCGCCCTGGCGCCTCTACCACCGCATCTTCGTTCGCAAACAGTGATCGGAATAGATCAATCCAGATACACCAAACGCAAAAAGCCCCGGCATTCGCCAGGGCTCTTCACTGTCCACTGTTCACTGAGCACTGTTCACTAGTACCGATAGAACTCCGGCTTGTACGGCCCTTCCACAGGCACGCCGATGTAGTCTGCCTGCTTCTTCGAAAGCGTCGTAAGCTTCACGCCGATTTTCTCCAGATGCAGCCGCGCCACTTCCTCGTCCAGCTTCTTCGGCAACGTGTATACGTTGACCTTGTAGCTGTCCTTGTTCTTCCAGAGGTCGAGTTGCGCCAGTGTCTGGTTGGCAAAGCTATTGGACATCACGAAGCTCGGGTGGCCCGTCGCGCAGCCCAGGTTCACCAGCCGTCCTTCGGCCAGCATGAAGATCTCATGCCCGTCGGGGAAGTGATACTTGTCCACCTGTGGCTTGATGTTCAGCTTCTCCACGCCCTTTTCCGCGTTGAGCAGGTCGACCTGGATCTCGTTGTCGAAGTGTCCAATGTTGCAGACGATCGCCTGGTCCTTCATCTTCTTCATGTGCTCGAGCGTGATGATGTCCACGTTGCCCGTGCAGGTCACGTAGATATCGCCGCGTCCCAGAGTGTCTTCAATCGTCGTGACTTCAAAGCCTTCCATAGCCGCCTGCAGAGCGTTGATCGGATCTACCTCCGTCACAATCACGCGAGCGCCCATGCCGCGCAGCGAGTGCGAACAACCCTTGCCCACATCGCCATAACCGCAAACCACCGCCACCTTGCCCGCTACCATCACGTCGGTCGCGCGCTTAATTCCATCAGCCAAGGATTCGCGGCAGCCGTAAAGGTTGTCGAACTTGCTCTTGGTCACGGAGTCGTTGACGTTGATGGCTGGAACCAGCAGCGTGCCCTTCTCCAGCATTTGATAAAGCCGATGAACGCCCGTTGTCGTCTCTTCTGAAACGCCGCGCCATTCCTTCACAACCTTGTGCCAGTGCTGCTTGTCTTCGGCGTAGACCTTCTTCAAAAGGTCCTTGATCACCTGCTCTTCGTGGTTGCCCGAAGGCGTCTCAACCCACTTGTCGCCGTTCTCAAGTTCATAGCCTTTGTGAATCAGCAGCGTCACGTCGCCGCCATCATCCACCACCATCTCCGGTCCCTTGTCGCCCTTGTGGCTCAGCGCCTTGTAGGTGCAATCCCAATAGTCTTCCAGGCTCTCGCCCTTCCATGCGAAGACCGGAACACCGCTCGCCGCGATTGCCGCCGCCGCATGATCCTGCGTCGAAAAAATATTGCAGCTCGCCCAGCGCACTTCCGCGCCCAGGCTGACGAGGGTTTCAATCAACACCGCTGTCTGAATGGTCATGTGCAGCGAGCCCGTGATGCGCACACCCTTCAGCGGCTTCTCGGCAGCATACTTGTTGCGGATCGACATCAGACCCGGCATCTCGTGCTCGGCAATCGAAATCTCCTTGCGGCCCCAATCGGCCAGCGCGAGATCTGCAACTTTGTATTCGGTCAGTTCGAGGGTTGAGGAAGCCATTCAGTTCTCCTTGTATCGACGTATCGTGATATATTGATGTGTACCAGAAACCCATGGCCACGTCAATTGTGAAAATCCTCCGCGTTGTAGCCGATCCCAACCGGCTCCGCATTCTGTTGCTCTTAAAGGCGGAGGAGCTTTCCGTTGCCGAGTTGCAGGAAATCCTGGTCATGGGCCAGAGCACCATCTCTACCCACCTGTCGCAGCTCAAACAAGCGGGACTGGTAGAAGACCGCCGAATCGGCAAGAGCAGCCTTTATCGCCTGGCTACCGGCAATGGAAATGACGTGCTGGCCGACCTGCTCGTTCGCGCCGAGCGCGAGATTCCCGAAGCCGCCCACGACAAAACCACCGCCCGTCGCGTCGTCAAAAAGCGGCAGGACAAAATGCGCGCCTTCTTCGACAGCGTCGCCGGCCGCCTCGGCAAAGATTACGTTCCCGGAAAATCCTGGAAGAGCCTTGCCGAAGCGCTGCTCCGGCTCATGCCTCCAATGGTCGTTGCCGACCTCGGCGCAGGCGACGGAAGCTTCTCGCTCCTCCTCGCTCAAAATGCCAAAAACGTGATCGCCGTCGACTCCTCCGCCAAGATGATCGAATTCGCCCGCGAGCAGGCCCGCCGTCACCACGTCAAAAACGTCGATTATCGCTTAGGCGATATGGAAGAGCTTCCCATCGACGACGAAGCCGTTGATCTCGTGTTCTTCTCGCAGTCGCTGCACCACGCGCTCCATCCGCAGCTCGCAATTGCAGAGGCCGCCCGCATTCTTCGCCCCGGCGGCCGCGTCGCGATTCTCGATCTGGCGAAGCACCGCTTCGAAGAAGCCCGCGAGATGTACGCCGACGAGTGGCTGGGCTTCAGTGAAGCCGAACTTGAATCCATGCTCCATCGCGCAGGCTACGAGAAGACGCAAACTTCCGTAGTCTACAAAGAAGACAAAGCCCCCCACTTCCAGACATTGCTGGCGGTGGCGCACAAATCCGCATAGACATCCAGTTCTTTTGTGCGTGTCATCCTGAGCGATCGAACCGCAGCGAAGTGAGTCGAAGGAACTGCGGTTGCTTTTTCTTCTGACTGGACGGTCCGGTCGTCGAACCTCGCCCAATCCATTACCATTGCATCCAAATACATCTGACCGATCATGACCCCCGCGAAGCAAGACTCAAAGCCAACCCGCGCAGCAACAACCACCCGCCTCACCCGCGCTCAGCGAACCGCCCTTCTCAAGGCACTCGCCGATCCCAAGCGCTTCGAGCTGCTTGAGCGCATCTCCCGCGCTACCTGTCCGCTCGCCTGCGCCGTCGCCGGTGAAGCCTTGGCCATCTCGCCCGCCACGCTCTCCCACCACATCAAGGAACTGCAGACCAGCGGACTCATAGATGTGCGCCGTGAAGGGAAATTCCACTTCCTCTCCGTCAAGCCCGGAGTCCTCGAAGCCCTGGCCAACACTCTCCAGTCCCTCAGCCCAACCTCCTGCCCCCGCTCCTAATGCGTCCGCGCCGTCCGGACTCGTTGCCAACTTGCTATCCCCGAAGCGCCTACCGCCAAAGTCTATGCGCTAAGCTGCTGACTTGCTGCCTTTGACCGCTAATCACGGCGGTTTCGCGCACTGAAATTCACCGTCAGATAAAAGAAATCCACAATCATCCTGAATCCATTTCGCCGCCAGCTAATCAATTCGATAGTTGTCGAAGTATCAAAACGATGACAGATCGGCGAGGAGCAGAGATCATGAGCAAACTTCAAGGCAAAGTCGCACTGGTAACCGGAGCATCGAAGGGCATTGGCGCGGCCATCGCGCTCGAACTCGCAGCGCAGGGCGCCGCAGTTGCGGTCAACTATTCCGGCAGTAAGGCTGGCGCAGACAAGATCGTCGATGAAATCAAGCAGGCGGGCGGCAAAGCCATCGCCGTGCAGGCAAACCTGGCTGATCCCGATTCCATCGGACCGCTCATCAACACCGTGGCGAAGCAGCTTGGTCCCATCAGCATCCTGGTCAACAACGCGGGCGTTTATGACTTCGCCCCCATCGAGGCCGTCACTCCGGAGCATTTTCACAAACAGTTCAACGTGAACGTCCTGGGACTGCTGTTGACTACACAGGCAGCGCTCAAGCAATTCGATCCAAAGGGCGGCAGCATCATCAACATCGGATCAGTCGCGGCCGGCGGCGTAGCCACCGCAGCGGTTTACAGCGCCACCAAGGGCGCAGTAGATTCCGCGACGTTCGCGCTCGCGCAGGAATTGGGTCCGCGGAAGATTCGCGTCAACTCCCTGAACCCCGGCATGGTTGAAACCGAGGGCGTACACGCTGCCGGCTTCATCGGCACCGACTTCCATCAGAAGATAGTCGCCGAAACTCCACTCGGCCGCATCGGTCAGCCCGGTGACATCGCGACCATCGCCGCATTCCTGGCGTCTGACGATGCCACCTGGGTCAACGGGCAGGCCATCCAGGCCTCCGGCGGAAACCGCCTCTAATCCAATTGCATTCCGGCTCTATTACCGGGAACCGGAATGCGCTCCGTGATTGCACTCAGCAAAGGACTATACGGATGATCCACAGCATTATTTCCACCCTTTCAGTCGCAGCGCTGGCACTGTTCGCCGCGAGAGCGGGTGACTCCTTCCGCATTCCTCTATTTCGCCGCAAGCCGTGCGATAACACCCCCTCGAAAGGGGCGGCATGGAAGTACAAGTCTGATGCCGCTCAGCAGGAACGTGCATGGCTCAGAGTGCATCGCCACGGGACATGTTGAAAATGTAAAGCGTGGTATCCCATCCTGCGCGGCCATGTCGGGCGGCTAGGCTGGGATACCACGTTATCCTTGTTCTGCTTCGAGCAGTTTCCGCTTCCTCTCCACTCCCCACCGATACCCGGTCAGCGATCCGCTCGCCCCCACCACCCGATGGCACGGGACAACCAGCGCCACGCGATTCATTGCGCAGGCTCGCGCAACAGCCCGCGTCGCATTCGGTTCACCCATTTCTCGCGCAACCTCGCTGTAACTCCGCGTCTCTCCGCGCGGAATCTGTCGCAGAGCCTGCCAAACGCGCAGTTGAAATACCGTTCCGCGCAGATCGAGAGCCCCGGGCAGCCCTCGATTTCCAGACAAGTCCGAACCATCGCGCACCATTTGTAACGCCGCATCCACCAGCCGCGAAAGCGACGAATCGCGACGAAGCTCGGCAGCAGGGAACTCCGCGCGCAGACTCGCCTCCGCTTCCTCCGCCGTCGCTGCCAGAGACAGCCAGCACAGACCGCGTTCGGTTGCACCCACGATCACTCGACCGAAAGGCGAAGGTGCGGAGCACCAGCCGATCTGCTCGCCTGCGCCGCCCCTGGCAAATTGTGCAGGCGTCATACCCAGCTGCGCTCCTTCATACGCCCGGCTCGACGAACCAAACCCGGCTTCATAGATAGCGTCGGTCACGCGCCCACTCTGTTTGAGTGCTCCGCGCAGCCTGCCAGCGCGCAGAGACCGTTGGTACTGCAGTGGGCTCACACCCATCTCCTGCTTGAACGTGCGCTGCACCGTGAACGGACTCATTCCAGCAACGCGTCCCAGTTCTGCAAGCGATACGGCGCGATCGAGGTTCGCCTCAATATGAGCACGAATCTGATTCAAGGGATTCGTGCGCGGAGCGCTGGGCTTGCAGCGTTTGCATGGCCGAAATCCCGCAGCCTGCGCCGCCGCCGTAGTCTCAAAAAAACGCACATTTTCGCGAAGCGGTCTGCGGCTCTTGCAGTCGGGCCTGCAGAAGACGCCCGTCGTTGCCACTGCATAGAAAAATCGTGCGCTACCATCGCGCTCGCAAACTTGCTCCCATGCGCGACTGTCATCGGATGTTTTCATTGCCGGATTCACAGTTGCGAATTGAAAGTTGGTTTTCATGGATTCATCGTCGCCGAAGTTCGATTCGCATACACTCCGATTCTTGCGCACAATTCCGATTTCCGAATTCACTGCCCACGTCCCTATTCCCTGTCCTTCAGCATTGCTTCCGCCCGCTCCAAATCCTCTTCCGTATCCACGCCAATCGTGTCGGCGGGTGCGCCCGCAACATAAATATCGATTCCCGCCTCGAGCAACCGCAACTGCTCCAGCTTCTCTACAGACTCAAGCCACCCCGGCGCCAGTTCCGAAAATTTTTCCAGCGCCGTCTTCCGATACGCATAAATCCCCAGGTGCTTGCGATAGCCCGCAAAGCCGTTCTGGTCGCGATCGTGCGGAATCGTCGCACGGGAGAAATACAGCGCCTTTCCATCCAGTGCTGTTACCACCTTGACTGCATTCGGATTGTTGATATCGAGTGCAGGACACCGCACCGCCAGCGTCGCAACCTGCACCTCCGGCCGCTCAAACAATCCGAGAAGCGGTGCAAAGAAGGCCGGCGTCAGCGTCGGCTCGTCGCCCTGGATATTGACGTAAATGTCCGCCTCGATCTGCCGCGCCACCTCGCGCACGCGGTCGGACCCGCTGGCACAACTGGGCGACGTCATCGCCACCGGAACCCCGCGTCCACGGCAAGCCTCGGCCACTTCGTCGGAGTCCGTTGCCACCACCACGGGGTCCATCAGCCCGCTGCCGGCCGCCGCGCGCCAAACCCACTCCACCATCGGCCGACCGGCCAACTCGCGCAGCACTTTGCGCGGCAGGCGCGTCGATCCAAGCCGTGCCGGAATCACCCCCGCGATCCGTAACTTGCTCATGCACGCGAGTCTACAAGAAAGGGGTCGTTTCCATCCGTGGCCGCGCAAGCCCGTTCACTTCGGAATGCTGAAAGCCCGTTGGCGCCGAAGGCACGGCTTCTTCACGCAATGGTTTGACCTTAAATTCAACCGCCCGTATCATCTAGAGTGGAGCAGCCATCCGGGCTGCAGGCCCCTTCGGCGGGGTAGCTCAGATGGTTAGAGCGACGGATTCATAACCCGTAGGTCGGCAGTTCGATCCTGCCTCCCGCCACCAAATTACCCGACAATTTGGCCTGAATCCACTGGGCGAGTTCCGGCGACGAGCATCGTGATGCGCTTACCAGCAGAAGGAAAGGACCAAAATGGCAAACCCCCAGAAGGACCAGCAGCTTCATCTCACCGACAGATTCTCCAGCGCCGTGGACTATGCCCGCCACCTCCACATCGAGCGCCGCAAAGGAACCGATATTCCGTTCATGGCGCACCTCCTTGGAGTTGCGTCGCTCGTGATGGGCGAAGCAGGCCAGGTACCTTTCCCGATCACCGAAGATATGGTGATCGCATCCCTTCTGCACGATGCGGTCGAGGACCATGGCGGCTTTCCCCGACTTGAAGATATTCGGTGCAACTTTGGGCCAGAAGTCGCTCGCATGGTTGAGGGACTATCCGACAGCTTTGAAGAGGATTCGAGTCAAAAGAAAAGCTGGGAAGAGCGCAAAGAGGTCTACATCTTCCGTTTGAAGGACGAACAGGCAAACATCCGGCTCATCTCTGCCGCCGATAAGCTCTACAACGCCCGCACCATGCTGGACGAATACCGGGCTGTCGGCTCCGAGGTCTGGAAGCGCTTCAAGCGTGGCCGCGATAAGCAAATATGGTACTTTCACGAGCTGTTAAGGGTTTTCAAATCAGCAGGAAGCAACCGTCTTGTCGAGGAACTCGACCGTGTCGTCGCCGACCTGGAGAGCATTTCCGCTGGCGAGGGCAATGCCTGATAGACAACCGGTGGATTTGAACGGGTCCCTTCTCCGTGTAACTAGCCGTTCAACCCTTCGTACCGCCCGTCGCCTCTTTGCCGGGTTTTCCCTGCACTCCTTGCGGTATCATTGCGTCTAAAGATTAACGGCCTGCTTCCCCTCAGAGGCCTTCCGGTGGTGTGTGTGTCAAGATTCTTTCAGAGACTGACCTTCGTTCTAGCTGCAACCATTTTTGCTGCCCTCGGTCTCGGCTTTGCGCTGGGCGAGTTTGGCATGTTCGGCGTTCATGCCGGAGGCGAGCAAGACGGTGCCTACCGCCAGATGCACGTCTATGCCGAGGTCCTCAAGAGAATCCAGAGTGACTACGTCACCGATCCCAACATCAATACCGTCACCACCGGCGCCTTGCACGGCCTGCTTGAATCGCTCGATGCCGACTCCAGCTACCTCACGCCCACCGAGTACAAGATTTACAAGGACCGCCCCACAACGGGCGTCGCCCAGATCGGTGTCATGGTTTCCAAGCGCTACGGCTACGCCACCATCGTGAGCGTTATCCCCGGTTCACCCGCGGATCGAGAACATCTCGCCGACGGCGACGTCATTGAGTCCATCGGCGATACCTCCACGCGCGAACTGTCGCTGGCCGTGATCCGACTCATGCTTGAAGGGAAAACCGGCAGCACGCTGACCCTGTCAGTCGTCCGGCCGCGCAAACCGGATCCGGACAAGATCACGTTGACGCGCACAGTCATTTCGGCACCCGCACTGAGCGAGCAGCAGTATGAAAACTCCAGCATCCTCTATCTGAAGCCTGGTTCGCTCTCGGCGGCCCGTGTGGATGAGATTGCGGCCAAGATCAAGTCCGCCGGCAAGACACGCAAGATTCTTCTTGATCTTCGCGACGTTTCCGAGGGCGATGCGGACCAGGGAATTCGCCTGGCCAACTTCTTCATCAACCAGGGAACGCTGGCTGTGCTCGAAGGGCAGAAGTTTCCGCGGCAGACCTTCAGCGCCGATCCGGCGAAGGCCCTTACCAGCGCGCCCGTTGCAGTGCTCGTCAACCGTGGAACGTATGGCGCGGCCGAACTCGCCGCTGACGCCATCGAAGACGCGAAGCGCGGCGATGTCGTTGGCGAGCGTACCTTCGGCGAGGGTTCGGTACAGAAGACAATCGAAATGCCCGATGGTTCTGCGCTTCTGCTGACTGTGGCCAAGTACGAGGGCCCCGACGGCAAAAAGATTCAGGATGAAGCGGTTGCACCGACGGTCCTCGTTGTCCAGAACACCGACGACGATATCGATGCCGACAACCCGCAGCCGAAACAGACTGACGACATGCTGAACAAGGCGCTTGCCCTTCTCAAGGCCAAAAACAGCTAGCGTCCTCAGAAAGCCAAAAGGCTAGTGTTCTCAGTCTGAAATTCATCCCATCCCCGGCCGTGTCATTCAGAACGAACGGGGCCCCAAACGTCTTTCAGTTTGGGGGTGGTGAGTGAAGAATCCGCTTTGTATTCTTTTGAGCACCAGAGTCAATTCAGGAATGACTCTTTCAAGCTTGCACGGCGTGGTTCGGTGACTCCCGCCCATGCCTGCAATTGAACTTCAAGCGTGCTAGCCTTGAGGTGAGGCATCCGCGTTCGGCTTCCCGTTGCCCGAACGAGAGGAATGCCAACGAGGCTCCTGTTGGCTGGCCCTCCTGCACATTCGGTTGAATCGCGCGGCCTTGGCCGGAGCCATCGACTGCGCCCCGAGCCGGTTCCGCCTCCACTGTTTCGGCGTCGCAAGGTCGCCGGCAAGGCAGCATTCGCAATCCTCCTCATTCTGGCCGTCGTAACCGGCTCGCTCGCAGGGCTGACGCTGGTCTTCTCAGTCAACCTGCCCCAGATCAATGACCTTGAACGCTACCGGCCATCGACGATGACAGACCTTTACGACCACAAGGGCCGCGTGATCGGCTCGTTTGCGCTGGAGAAGCGCATCGTGGTCAACTACGACGGCTTCGACCCGGTCCTTCGCCAGGCTGTCATCTCCATCGAAGACAAGAATTTCGATTCTCACTGGGGCATCAACGTCTTCCGTATCGCTGGCGCTCTCTGGCACGATATCCGCTCCCACGGCCGGGCGCAGGGTGCTTCCACGCTGACGATGCAGCTTGCTCGCAATCTGTTTCTCTCCGCCGACCGCACTGCCACGCGCAAAATACAGGAGGCGTATCTCGCCATCCAGATCGAGCGCGCCTTCACTAAGGAGCAGATCTTCACGCTTTACGGCAACCAGATTTACCTTGGCAGCGGAATGTACGGCTTTGAAGCCGCATCGGAGTACTACTTCAGCAAGCATGCAAAGGACCTGAACCTTACCGAGGCGGCGCTGCTTGCCGGGCTGCCCAAGGGTCCGGTTGCCTACTCGCCGCTCATCAATCCCGAGAAGGCGCTGCGACGGCGCAATCTCGTTCTGAGCGAGATGGAGTCTGATGGCGTCATCACGCACGTGCAGGCCGAGCAGGGCCGCCGCGCGCCCCTTGGCCTCCACATCAATCAGCCGGAGATGTCGGTTGCTCCCTGGTTCCAGGAAGAAGTGCGCCGCGAACTGGAAAAGAAATTCGGTGCCGAACAGGTACATGAAGCCGGCCTGCGCGTCGACACCACGCTTGATCTCGATTTGCAGAAAACCGCCAACAAGGCTCTCGCCGACGGACTCGCAGCTTACGAACGGCGACATGGCTGGAAGGGCCGGCTCGAAAATGTGCTCGCCAATGGTACAGCGCTCGACGACTATAAGCACGCAGACTGGGCGCTTGCCACGCATCCCGGCGATTACGTTCACGCGCTGGTCACGCAGGCTCTGCCACTCGACATCCGCGCACGCGTCGGAAACAACGAAATTGTTTTGCTCCCGCAGGACTGGGCGTGGACCGGCCAGCGTTACGGCGACACGCTCGTAAAGCCGGGTGACGTCATCTATGTTCATCTCGCGGATGCCACCGAGAGCGGTGCAGAACGTGCCACGCTTGAGCAGGATTCCGGAACGCAGGGCGCCATCTTCGCCATGGACAATACCACTGGCGATGTCCTCGCCATGGTGGGTGGCCGCGACTACGCGCTGTCTGAATTCAATCGTGCCACGCAAGCAGAACGGCAGACCGGGTCCAGCTTCAAACCTTACGTCTACACCACTGCGATCGAAGAAGGCGCCAAGCCCGATGACATCGTCGTCGATGCGCCCGTCACCTTTGGCACGTACTCGCCGCACAACTACGAGAACGACTTCAAGGGCGCGATGACGCTCACCAACGCCTTCGCCGAATCGCGCAATGTTCCCGCCGTCAAGCTCGCGGCTCGCGTCGGCATTCGTAAGGTCATCGAAATGGCGCATCGTTTCGGCGTTACGTCCGACATTCCCGCCTACCTGCCCATCGCTCTCGGCGCGGCGGAAATCACCTTGCAGGAACAGGTCACCTCTTATTCCGTCTTTCCCAACGACGGCATCCGCGTGAAGCCGCGCCTCATCCGGAAAGTCAGCAACGCAGACGGCATCACGCTATGGGAAGATGCGCCCGCCGTTGACGAAATCATCAGCCAGCAAACCGCCCGCACCATGATGACGCTCTTACGCGCCGTCACCGCTCATGGCACGGGCGCCGTCGTGGCGCAGATGAACCATCCGCTGGGCGGCAAAACGGGAACGACAAGCGACTTCACCGATGCCTGGTTCATGGGGTTCTCGCCCTCGGTCACATGCGGCGTATGGGTCGGCTACGACAGCCGCCAGTCCCTCGGCGAAAAGGAGACGGGTGCCCGAGCAGCCCTCCCCATCTGGATGGAAATCATGAAAACCGCCATCGCCGGCAAAGACGACGAACAATTCCCCGGCGACACAGAACTGCCGCCGTTGGAACAGGCCAAGGCTGCACAGCCGGCAAAATCGATCGCGCCTCCGACCCCGTTGCCGCATCCGCAAACGTCGACACCGCAACCCTACCTCGTTACAAAACCCGCGCCCAAGCCAACACAGCCGGGTTTGGCCAAAGCATCTTCTCTCCGCTAAACCATTGCTGGTAAACCACGACCGTCAACCTGAACGAAGCGAAGCTGGAGGGAAGGATCTGCGGTTGCTTTTCCTCGCTTGCGTAGCCAATAGTCTCCCCACTTTCAGAACATCTTTGTCGCGTTGTCATCCTGACGCGAAGCGGAAGGATCTGCGGTTGTTCTCCCCGTCACAGCCAATACATTTCGGAACAAGTACGATGCAATCGATGGATGAAAGCAGCTACTTTACTTACATCATGGCGAGCCGTAGCCATACGCTCTACGTCGGTGTCACCGGCGACCTCCTCAAACGTGTGTTTCAGCACAAGTGGAAGGAGCACGAGGGTTTCACAGCGAAGTACAACTGCGATCGACTGGTTTGGTTCGAGAGATACCAGGACGTCGTAAAGGCTATCACCCGTGAGAAGGAATTGAAGGGCTGGAGGCGAACCAGGAAGATCGCGCTGATCGAGTCGATCAACCCGGCATGGACGGACTTAAGTCGCGACTGGTACGACTGTGAGCCTGCCGATTATCGCCGTGCGCTCGATCGCATGGATTGTTAAGAACAACCGCAGATCCTTCCGCTTCGCGTCAGGATGACAGTGTTGTTGGACCGGACTCCCTGCCGGGCTGGCGCCACCCGTCCACAACACTTACCGCACCAAGCCTGTCATCCCACCAAGCCTGTCATCCCACCAAGCCTGTCATCCCACCACGGCTGTCATCCTGAACGGAGCGAAGCGAAGTGAAGGATCTGCGGTTGTCTTTCTCAAACTTCCGCACTGGCAGTGATAGGACCATCAATGCAGAATTTTCTTTTCATCTCTATGGATGCTTCGCTGCGCGGAGATATCTGATCTTCTCGAGTTCGGATTCTAGGTAGGCAAGGAACGAAGGATATCGAGTCGCGCCGGGATTCCAGTTGGCGAAGAACCAGGTCTCCCATTCGCCTTCGTCGTTTATGACTTCGGGGTTCAAGAGGACCACCGCACTGTCGCCCTCCTCACTGATCTGCAGGCACGATGACAAGTAAGTCGATCTGAAACGAACACAATCTTTCGGGTTCGCAAGGTGTTCCTCGGGTGAGATGTCCCGCCCACTCTGATACGCGTCTATCCAGTCCTGATTACGAACGCGAAACCAATCGATCTCTGCAGTGCTGTAGAGCTTGTAGATGAAGGGGCCGACATCTTTGAAGCCGTTGCTCTCTGCGAGAAAAGCGCGATAGAACGGCGGCAATCGCACGCCGAGACGTTGTTCGGCCAACTCTATTTCCTCTTGGGTTGCACCAGGTTCACCAAGCCAACCGGCAGCAATCTTGTGAGCGGGCGAGTCCGCTCTGACATCTGGGTCTGCGAGTTGTTCGCGACTAATGTCTATGAGGAGGCTTTTTAGATCCGCCATGGAGAACATCCTCCTATCGAGAGGATGATATCGCGCTCTTAAGTGGGTTTGAATATTGCGATGGCCGCCTTTGCGGTTCTGCTTTGCTATCCTATGCCCAGTGACTCAGGTTGACATCCGACCCAAGGCGGAGCATACTCATGTCGTATGCCGACCCAAGAGAGCAACGACGACCGCATCGCCCTCCTGCAGGGAACTCTCGACCTCCTCATTCTTAAAACCCTCATCCTGGGCCCCTGTCACGGCCAGGGTGTAGCGCGCTCCATCCAGCGCCAATCAGAAGAGGTCCTGTTCGTCGACCACGGCTCGCTCTACCTCGCCCTGCAGCGGCTCGAAGATAAAAAGCTGATCCAGGCCAAGTGGGGCACCAGCGAAAACAACCGCAAAGCACGCTTCTACTCGCTTACCGCAAAGGGCCGCGCAGAGTTGACCGAAAAAAGCTCTCAATGGAAAAGATTGACTCGCGCGATGGACCTGATACTCGAACCCCAGGGCGAGGAGGCGTAAACCATGTTCAAGAGCAAACGCACCGCAGAAGACTTTGCCGAGGAAATCAAGGCTCACCTCGCGCTTGAAGCAGACGACCTCCGCGCGGAAGGCCAGAGCGAGGTAGAAGCGCAGCGTCGCGCCCGGGTTGAGTTCGGCAATACCGTCCTCGCCAAGGAGAAGTTTCGCCTTCGCGGCCGCTGGCAGGCTCTCGACAAAGTCGCCCGCGATCTCCGCTTCAGCTTTCGTTCGCTGCTCAACAGCCCCGGCTTTGCGCTTACGGCCATTCTCACTGTTGCCCTCGGAGTCGGAGCAAACACCGCCGTCTTCAGCGTGATGAATGCGGTTTTGTTGAAGTCGCTTCCCGTCGCGGATCCGCAGACACTCGTCTATCTCAGGACGTCCGACCAGCCCCGCGGCACCGGCACCGTCGATACCAACGAGACGATGTCCTATCCCGTCTATGACACCTTGCGCAAACAAACCAGCGCAGTCTCATCGCTCATTGCCTACGTGCCGCTTTCCGGCAGCAAGGTAGCCGTCCGCATTGGCTCGCAACCGGAAGAAGCCGAAGGCGACATGGTCAGCGGAACTTTCTTCTCCGGCCTTGGCGTGAACCTGCCCCTCGGTCGCGGCTTCTCCGCCGAGGATGAAGCCAATCACGCGCCGCTCTCCGTCATCAGCTACAACTACTGGACGCGTCGCTTTGCGCGCAGCCCCGGCGTTCTCGGTCAGATTCTTTACGTCAACGGCGTACCCACGACCATCATTGGCGTCTCCGCCCAGGGATTCGAGGGCCTGGAACCCGGCGGCTCCGCCGATTTCTGGATTCCATTGCAGAATCGCCGTGAACTCAACGCCTGGGGCAATCCTCCAGATGACGGCAAACTCTACATCGCGAATCCGACTTGGTGGTGCCTGCGTCTCATCGCGCGCCTCGCGCCCGGCGTCAACAAAACTCAGGCCATCGCCCAACTACAACCGGTCTTCCGGTCCGCCTCGCGCATCGGGTTGGGCTCGCCCATGCAAGGCGAGAAGCCGCTCACACTGAGCTTCACGGATGCCAAAAATTTCCCGGGCTACGACGAGATGTACGGCAATCCGCTGCGCATTCTCATGTCGATGGTCGGTCTCGTCCTGCTCATCGCGTTGGCCAACGTGGCAATGCTGCTCGCCGCCAGAAATGCAGCGCGCCAGCGTGAGTTCTCAGTTCGTCAGGCGCTCGGCGCCGGACGTGGCGAACTGTTTCGTCAGTTGTTGACCGAGAGCCTCATCCTGGTTACCGCCGGCGGCGCGCTCGCCTGGGCTTTCGCCATGATGGCCGCGCGTCTGCTCGCAAACTGGGCGCAGATCGAATCCAGCCTCGCCCCCGACCGCACGGTTCTGCTCTTCACGATGAGCGTTCTCGTCGTCGCCGCCCTGCTCTTCGGCCTCGCGCCCATGCGGGTCGCTCTCGCAGGGCGCGCGGAACTGGCCATCAGAACCTCCGCGGCCACATCAAACACCAACGCCGGAAAATCGCGCACCGGCAAAATCATCGTCGCTTTGCAGATGGCCATGTGCGTTGTGCTCCTCGTCGGTGCGGGCCTGCTCATTCGCACCCTGCGCAATCTTGAGAACACGCCCCTCGGCATGCGCGTCGATGGTCTCGTCGTCTTCGGCGTCAATCCCGACATACCGTCTCTTGCCGCAGGCAGGTCGTTTTATCGCGATCTGATTTCGAAGTTGCGAATCTTGCCTGGCGTCGAGTCGGTGACGGTTATGGAAGAGCGGCTCGGTTCCGGCTGGTCCGACAACAGCGCCATGATGGTCGATGGACGCCTGCCCGATGTCTCCAACGGCGGCGACCGCACCGTGCGCAGCAACGTGGTTGGGCCTGACTTCTTTACAACCCTCGGCGTACCCGTTCTCGAAGGCCGCGATTTCGCTGACTCCGACACGGTGAACACTCCGCCAGTAGGCATCATTAACCAAGAATTTGCAAAGCGGTTTCTGCCCGGTCTGAATCCGCTCGGCCACCACATCGGCACAGACGACGGGCGCTACACCATGAGCGTCGTCGGCGTTGTGAAAAATCACAAGTATCGCAGCATCGATGAGACGCCGATTCCCATGGCCTGGTACATGTCCGCGCAGATTCCCATGGTTGGCGCGATGAGCGTGGAAATGCGCGTCAAGGGCGCCCCGCTTGCCATCCTCCCCAGCGCGCAAAAAGTCGTGCAGCAACTTGATCCAAACCTGCCGCTGATCAAACCCATGACTCAGCGCGCCCAATACGATGCCACCATCTCCAGACAGCTCATGTTCGCGCGCCTGGCTGAATTCTTCGGCCTTCTCGCCGTCGTGCTCGTCGCAACCGGCCTCTACGGAACGCTGTCCTATCGTGTTAATCGCCGCACCGCCGAAATCGGCGTGCGCATGGCCATGGGCGCGGGACGCGGCCAGGTGGTGTGGATGATTCTCCGCGACAGCCTGCGCTTGACGGTGATCGGCGTAGTGGTAGGCGTGCCGCTCTCGCTGCTCATCGGCCGCGCCTTGTCCACGTCACTCTACGGCGTGAAGCCGCTCGACGCGCTTACCTACGTGCTTGCCATTGCCGGCGTTGCAGTCGTGGCCCTCGTCGCCAGTGCTGCGCCCGCCAGCCGTGCCGCCAGCGTCAACCCCCTCAAAGCGCTTCGCACGGAGTAGTGCTCAACCAAGCGGCTCTTGCCGGTAGAGTTCAGCAGTGTGCCGCACCGCGATAGCAATCGCCATGGTGAGCATCGCCACGGCAGCAACAGTGCCGCCCAAATCAAAGAGAAGCATGCGACACCCCAGCACCGTTGCGTAAGGACTGCGCAGCAGAGCCAG
This sequence comes from uncultured Acidobacteriaceae bacterium, assembly GCA_963838295.1. GTDB lineage: Bacteria > Acidobacteriota > Terriglobia > Terriglobales > Acidobacteriaceae > Telmatobacter. Next base: position 304,727 of record CAWIQS010000008.1, on the reverse strand, counting down.
GTTGCCAACGATCAGCAGAACGCGAATCTCCGTTGGCCCGAACATGCCCTGTGATATCTCGAAACACGACAGCGTATACGTTGCAAGATAGCTCTCTGCTGAAAGCAGCAGAAATGCGATAAGCATCGCCATCGCCGCCTGCCAGTGCAGAAACCCCGAAAACCCCAGCCCGCACATCAGCGCCGTGGCGCCCAGGATATCGACCATGTGGTCGACATAGAACCCATAGCGTGGCCGCTGCTGGTTGCGCACCCGCGCCAGCGTACCATCCATGCTGTCGCCAAACCAATTCAGAACAATGCACACGATCACGCCTGCGAGCGCGGCATGGTAGTAGCGCGATAGAGCATAGAACACTCCTGCCCCGATCTGCGCCAGCATTCCCAGCAGCGTCAGTCCATCCGAAGTCATCCAGCGCGGCGCCCGCTCCGCCATCCACGTCAGTGCGCGCTTCTCGATTCCGGCAGTCAGTGAGTGGTTGATCCGTCGTGCGGATTCGAATGTCCGCTCATTGGCGATTGCGATGTTCGACTTCATACTCATCTCCTGTCCGGGTCTCCAGTTATTTGCGTAGCGTGTCGCAGACCGCGTGCAGAGTAAACTCCAGCGACTCGCGCGGCACGCTCTCTACGAACGGGCGAATCACCCAGCCAAGTCCCGCCGGAATCGATCGCGTCAAAGATACCGATTCAATCTGCATGTAGAGCCCGCCGTCTCGCTCTTCGCAACTCCAGTAAGTGTTCAGGCGCCACAGGAATCCATGTTCCTCGCTGCCGCTGAGTGCGTGCTCCCTGGCGGTGCCCGGCGAGCCGATCTCCGAGATACGGGTACTGCGCGAGATGCTGTAAGCATGTTGTGCGTCAAGCCGCTCGAATCTCACATCGTATGTCGTATCCATGACAACGGTGATCACATGATGCTGTCGAACGCGCATCAATACCGTGAAGTGGTTCGGATTTCCGCCCTCCTGCTTCGTAAGGATCTTCGCCTGCGTCACCTGGGGCGAAAACCGTTGCGGGTAAGCGTCGAAGTTTCTCATCAGCTGCTCGAATTCCGCTACCGTGGCTCCGCGAACAAAAGCGGTTCCGCGCCAGTCATGGAGCAGAGCGGCCGGCATTTCTGCCTTTCCCGCGGGCGTGAGCTTTTCGATAATTAACTCGCCCCTGCGAAGGCGAGCAGCCACTGAGTCATTAGGCTCATTCGATCCGATGCTGGTGACAAACCCATTGGCCGATCGATGCTGCTCCGCGAGCCGTCCTTCCACGGTGGTCGTATAGGCGTTGAATGCCGCGGTGGCCACGGCCGGCGCCTCACACTGCCCGGCCGTCCATGGCGCCAGAATCAGCATCCAGATCAAAGGCTTTGTCGCCTGAAAACCTGCTTGCCTGTCTGGAATCCGACGCATCATGTATCCCAGATTGCCTGTCGGGAGCGCACAAAGCAATGCAAAGGCCCTTCCCCACGCCGCGAATGATCCTCACGGCGGAAGTCTTTGCACGAATTCGATTTGCGGTAAGTTGTCGCTTCGCTCCTCGCTGCGGCATTGAGGATGCAATCGAGTAAACTTGGCGAAAGAGAATGTCAGATTCCGACCCAGCGCGCCGTTATCGCTTCGGAGCCTTCGAGGCGGATGCCTCAACCGGAGAGCTGCGACGCCAGGGGATCCGCATCAAGCTTCACGCCCAGCCTTTTCAGGTTTTGCTGATGCTGCTCGAGCGGCCCGGCGAGGTGTTGTCGCGCGAAGAGATTTCCCGCGCCTTGTGGTCCGACGACACGTTTGTCGACTACGACCACGGCGTGAATTCGGCGGTCAATCGCATCCGCGAAGCCCTCGGCGACGCGGCCAGCAGCCCCCGTTTCGTGGAGACACTGGCTCGCCGCGGATACCGCTTTGTCGCTCCCGTCGAAGCCATCGCCGCCGAGGCCGATCAGTCTCCTGCGTCGGAATCAACCAGCCCTTCGCAATCGATTCCGGAAACAGAAGCCAGGACCGGGAACGGGATTCTTGCGTCTCTCGAAGAGCTGCCTGAGACTTCGCCCGCCGTGGTGCAGACGCTTTTTCTTCTGCTCCAGCTGATGTACCTGGGCTTCTACGTTGGCGCACTCACCAATCTCCCAGAGATCGAGGAACTGCTCTCAACGCTGCCCCGTGCAACGCTGATCGTCTATGGACTCATCGGGACCTCAGCAATCTTGATTCCGGTGCGCGCCTTCGTGTTTTGCGCTGCTCTGTTTCGCGCCCCCGGCGTGCGTGGCAAATTCCTGAAAATGTGGCCCTGGCTGCTCGCGGCCGACGTGCTCTGGGCGCTTTCGCCGTTTCTCCTGCTCCATCACATCAGCATCGGACTGGCGCTTGCCTGCATGGCCCTGCTGGTCTACTCGCCCTTCGCCCAGCGGGCCCTGATGCTGATGGGAGCGGGTCGGCAAAAGATCGCAAGCGCAGCGATGCCTCGCTGAGACAACGGCCCCTCGGATCGATCCGATTGACCGATTCTTAGAGCTGATCGTAGAGCGATGTGTTTCGGTAACCGAGCAGCATCACCAGCGTCCAGATCGCGAGCGCAGTACCCAGCGGAATCTTCAGGATGCTGAGAAATGCCGCCACGATCGCCACCACGCGGCCCCAGGGAGCGCGTTCCATCAGCCCCCACCCCGCCACAAAAGCCAGGCCGGAGCGCAGAATCACCATGATCCAGACGAAATGAAGAATCCCCGAACCGAAGGCCGGCCCAAAGGGGAAATTGCCGCGCGCCCAGGGACCATGCATCCAGAAGCCGCCGCCATTCAGAAACGAGTTGGCAAACGTCAGCCCAACAATGCCGGTTAGCAACGAAAGGCCGCCATAAATAAACCAGACGGTGCTCAGCGCTCGAATGCGATTGGCGTAGTTGGCCACCTCAAACGCGAGGTTCGGCACTGGCGGGGGAGGTGGCACTGCTGTCGGACGACCACATTGGAGACAAACTTGCTGTCCCGGTGCAACTGGCTGGCCACATCCGCTGCAAAACATCGTGAACCTCCTGAAGCTCTTACGGGATTCTATTCCCTGTAATTCTGCAATTTCCCGAAAGAGCTTAGTCGGGCTGCGAATGGGTACGCAGCGGCGACCGGATTCGTTCCCAGCGCTCCTCATGCCGGTCGTCATGGAGCACAAGCCCAGTGACTCGCCCTTGGGGGTCGCGTTCCACCGTAATCCGCGTAAGGCTGCTGCCGTTTGGGTAGAACAGAACCGAGGGGGTTTCCGGTGCCAGCTCTGCGATTTCACCATAGTGATTCTTCTGGTAAAGCAGATCGCCCTGGCGAAACAGCGTTACGACAACCAGGCCCCGTTTGTCGACGTATTCTCCGGCAAATCCGTCCAGCTGGGCTGGCGAAATCTTGAGCGACGGCGGGTGCAGCGGGATGGATACGCGTTCTGCAAAGGGGCCTTGCTCCTGCGTCTCCCTTCGGTGCAGCAGCAGCCAGCGGGGTAGCTCAAGTTCCCCGTAAGCGCGCGTCCAGCAGTCGTGCTTCAGCCCCTGGTACACCCAAAGTCGAACGCGGCCCCCTGCCGTCTTGAGAGCGGAGTAGAGCAGCTCGTCCTGCCGCGGAGCTACCACGTTGTCTTCCGCGCCATGAAACAGCCATACCGGCGTATGGCCAACAGCCTGCGCATACTCGCCGGGCAACAGGGAAGCCTGCTGCCAGCGCTCCGGTGCGTAGCTCCAGAAAATACCTCCGGCAGCAAGGGCAATGGCTGCCCACCGCGTTGGATGTTGCCGCGCCAGTTCCCACGCCCCGTATCCGCCCATCGACAGCCCGGAAAGGTATGTGCGGCTCGGGTCGCCGTGAAATTCCTCCGTCTCCTGGTCCAGTGTCGACATCGCCATTGCGAGCATGTCATGGTCGGTCCAGTAGCGATCAATTGCGCATTGCGGCATCACGATGATAAATGGCCAGCGCTCCGGATGATCGCGAATGGCCTGCGGTAGACCGATCTGCGTTTGCCACATGCCTTCGGACCCACGCTCGCCGCGTCCGTGCAGAAAGAGAATCACCGGCCACAACTTGTGATCGTCGCGTCGCCACTCTTCCGGAAGGTAGACCTGGTAGCGATAGCTGGCCGTCCCAACCTGGACCCAGCGGTTGAGAAATCCTGTCTCCTGCGGCGGATTTTTGCGAGATCCCTTTGTTCCCGTCGCGGCATGCAGCGGGGTGGGGGCCAACCCCCAGGAAAGGCAGAGGCAGACCGCGAGCAGTCTCAGGATGCGGTGCATAGGCTGCAAACATCATAGAGCCTGCAAGCAGTTTGCCGTCCATGGCACTCGTTCTCAATTCCTTACGAATTATTTGCGCAGGGCCATGAAACAATCAGGAAGACTCAATCCAGCCACCCGCCGATGACCACCTACGAAGCCGGAGACACGCTCGACCATTACCGCATCGACGCGGTGGTCGCCCACACCGGCATGTCAACGCTGTACCGGGCCACCGACCTCAATTCAGGGCGGCAAGTAGCCATCAAGGTCCCGCTTCCTGAGATGGAAGCAGACCCGGTCCTGCTCGAACGCTTCAAGCGCGAACAGGAGATTGGCCAGGAAGTCGATCATCCCGGCGTCGTCAAGACCTTCAACGGCGAAGAGCGTAGCCGTCTCTACATGGTCATCGAATGGGTCGATGGGCGACTCTTACGCACAGTTCTAAACGATGAGAAACAGTTGCCCGCCGATCGAGCAGTCAAAATCGCCGTGGGTATCTGCGATGCGCTGGACTATATGCACAAGCGCGGGATCATCCACCGCGATCTGAAACCCGAAAACGTCATGGTGGACGACGATGATCAGGTCAAGCTCATCGACTTCGGCATCGCGATGAAGGAGGATGCGCGCCGTCTCACCTTCGTGAACGTCTCCTCGATGCTGGGTACTCCCGACTACATCTCGCCCGAGCAGGTAAAAGGCGCGCGCGGCGACCAGCGCAGCGATATCTATGCGGTGGGCATCATGCTCTACGAAATGCTTACCGGCCGCGTTCCTTTCGTCGGGCCCAATCCGCTGGCAGTGATGAATGAACGTCTCTTGAACGACGTCAAACCCCCGCGCGAGTTGAATCCGGAAATCTCGCCCGAGCTTGAAGAGATTCTCTATCGCGCCCTCGACCGAGAGCCGCGCCACCGCTACGCCACCGCCAGCGAGATGATGTGGGACCTCGAACACCAGGAGCAGGTGGGCGTTGAGCCGCGAGGCGCGAGGCCCGTCAACCTGGGCGGACGCAAAATCAACAGGAAAGTCCTGCTCTACGCCGCCATGGCCCTCTTCCCATTGTTCGTATTCGCGCTGATGCTGCTGATGGCCAAAAGATAGTTCAGAGTTGGTAGTTCTGAGTTCCGAGTATTGCCGACAATCGGCACAACCCAGTGTTTTAGTCCCTAGTCCCTGCCCTATCCCGTCTTCTTCAGCATTTTGCGCGCACGCCGAAACCACGGCCGCTCCCGACGCCGCAGATAACGCGGCATGGTCGGCTCTTTATCCAGCACTTTCTGCGCCCATTCACGGGCTTCGGCGTTTTTGCCCTCCGACGCGAGCAAATCGGCAAAATTCAAATACGTTTCCGAAAGGGTAGAGACGATCGTGACGCGGCGAAAAAGCGCTTCCGCCTTTTCCTTCTCGCCCGTGAGAGCGTATGCCTGGGCCAGCAATGCCGGGCCGCGATTGAAATCGTAATTCGGTTCCTTGGCAACCGCCTTCTCCAAGTCTGGCAAAGCTGCCGCGGCATCGCCCATAAGAATGGCGCATACGCCGCGCCGGTAAAAACAGTCCAGCGTATTGGAGCGCGCAGCAATCGCCTTGTTGAAGGCTTCTCGAGCACGCTGCAACTGCCCGTCATCCATGCAGAGCTCGCCGAGTTCCTCGTAATTGCCCGCCGAAGGATTGTCGCGAATCATCAATTCAAGAGCAGCAATTCGCTTGCGCCGCGAGATGCCCTTGAACGACTGGTTTAGCAATCCAGCATCCGGAAAGACTTCCGCGAACAGGTAAACTATCGCGCCAATCGGTCCGAGAAAAATGATGATGTAGAGCCAATACGTGTCGGGCCGGCGGCGAATGAAGTGGATAATCGCCCCAGCCTGGAGGAAGAGTCCCCAGGGGTAGAAAAGATGCGTCAGTAATCCCATGCAGTGGGTGGTCTCAGCCCTAGATTACAGGAGAGATGCACCGTGACGCAGCCCACTTTCGTGTGAAACCGTTCTGGCGCCACCATCAGTGCAACCTTACCGGTACGATTCGTCGCGATGAACCACAAACTCCGGATAAGCATTGCCGCCCAACTCGTGCAGATCCATGCCCAGCCGCTCGCCGTCGGGGTCCACACGGAACGCCAGCACGCGGTTCACGAGCCAGAAGATGAGATAGACCAGCGGCAGCATCAACCCGAGCAACGTCGAAACCCCGATCAGTTGCGCCACAAACTGGCCGCCCTGCGGAGCGAACATTCCCGCCGCCGCAAGTCCCCACAACCCGGCCGCACCGTGAACGCTGATAGCGCCCGATGGATCGTCGATCGAGAGCGCCAATTCAAACAGCTCCACCAGCAGAGGTGTAAGGATGCCCGCGATCAGTCCCGCGAAGAGCGCAGCCAGCGGCGACACCACGCCGGCACATGCGCTCGACGTCACCAGTCCCGCCATCCAGCCATTGGCGCACAAACTTGCATCCGGTTTTCCAAACCGAATCCGCGTCACTGAGAACGTGGCCACGAGAGCTGCCGCCGCTGAAAGCAACGTATTCACAGCAGTGCCCACAAGCGCGGTCGGAGCGGCATTAAGCCACAGTAGCGACCCCGCCATATTCCATGCCAGCCAGCCAACCAGCGCGATCAGGCAGCCGAGCAGAACGTAAATCACGTTGTGCCCCGGCATCGCCGTCGACAATCCCTCGCGCGGAAACTTCCCTTTGCGCGGTCCCGCGATCCACACCAGCGCCAGCGCCGAAACGCCGCCCAGCCCATGAATGGCAGCCGCGCCGCCCCCATCCAGCAGTCCCGATCCTTGCCCGAAGTTTGTGCCCAGTTGCGACAGCCAACCGCCTCCCCACGTCCAGTGCGCCGCCAGCGGAAACACCACCGCACCAAAAATCGCCGCAATCACTGCCCCCGCCGGCAGCCGTAGGCGATCCGCTCCCGATCCCCACGGAATGAGAACCACCAGCGCAACCGACAGCAGTTCAAACAGGACCGCAAGCTGCATCCGCGGTCCGGCCGCATTAAACCCACTCAAAAACAGTGTTCCTGCGCCCGCCCAGTTCCACGCTTTGCCCGCAAGATGAAATGCATGATCACCGCTCGTACCGGCCGCAATCGCCGACCCAACCAGCGCGAAAGCAATTACGGCTGTCGAGATAACCACCAGGCTGCCCAGCAGTGACTGCATCGCAGACCGTGATCTTCCCAAACCTGTATTGATCAGCGCCAGGCCTGCAATGGCCAGCGGTGCCAGCAGCAAAAGCCCCAGCGTCAGCGCGAACGAAGTTTCAGGAAAGGGCATCGGCGCCAGAGGAGTCATCGGTTCTCGCTCCGCAACTCCATGTGGCCGCGTACCGCAACCACCACGCCCATCACCTCAACAGCGAGGCCGCACAAAACAAAAGCCGTCCGCTGCGCCGAGACGGGAAACAAGAGAATTGCCCCCATGGTGAGAAAGAAGCCGGCTGGCAGCACCAGCAATCCTGCGTATTTCATGGCCGCGTCCTTTCAGGTCATCCGCGCATTTCACCGGTCGATAGAGGTCGGCCCAGGGACTGATGTCCGCAAAAAGAATGATGATGGCAGAAGGTGAACCGGTCGAAGTGCTTTTATGAATTCTAAATGTTCTGGATGCTCTTTCCGGCGATCGACGCGGCAATGCTCATAATTCAACTAAGCCAGAGAAGTTCAAAATCTGAGCTGGGTCACCTTCGAACGATGCTCTTTTCGATCTTCCGCCCTTATGCCTTCTTTTGCATGACCGGACAATAATGTCGTATGTACATCCGTCTTGATCGGACGCACCGTGCTCTCCCCGTGATTCTCGGTATTGTGTCGCTCGTCAGCGTCGTCATCCTGCTCGTCTGGGATGCGGCTCCCAAGTTTTTTCCTGCAGGAGCCCACGCTGTTCTTGGTGCGTTTCCCCTCGCCATGATCGCCTTTGCCTATCTTGCCTACCAGGCCGCGCACCGTCCGGCGCCAATGGAGGTCCTCAAGGCGGCCCTGCTCGCGATCGCATTTCTCTTCTGGGCCGCCAATCAACTCTGGCCCGACATCCCCCAGTCCACGTTCTTCAATGACATCGCGATCGCACTCTTCGTCCTCGATGTTTTTCTAGTCATGATTGGATGGCCCGGCTCCTCGCCCGACGAATCCTTCGCCGAGACTTACGCCGAGCCTATGGACCGCAAATCCTGACCCCGTTTGAGCAAAAGCTCAAGGGATGGGAGGAGAAGGGAAGTGGCAATTCTCATGCCGCCCAGAATACAACGAGACTGAAGAAATCACGTGTGTTCTGGTGATTCTGGCCTGAACCGATGACTTTGGTCGCAATCGAAAGAGACAAATCGTAATCGGCTGGTTACCAGCGGATCGTCGGACTTCATAACTACGGGTGTAGCGTAGGAGGCACTCCAGTCCCGCAGGAGGTCCCGGAATGATCGCATCGACGAGATCCGCACCCAGCATTCTCCTGATGCTGTGCAGTACTACGGCGATACTGATGTCGTTCACCGGCCTGATATTTCTGATCGGCACACGCCTGCTCAGTATCTTCGCTCACGGCGAGAAATTCATTGGAGAGATCGATGCCATCTCGATTGCACTAATCTTCGGCGGAATCGCCGTCGCTCTCAAGACAATCGAAATTCGCCTCAGAGCGGAACAGGATTCATCAACGGACTGATCCGGGCACATCTGGCGCGAATCCGGCCGACCGGAAGCCACACTTCAAGCGTTCTTCGATATTCAATTAAGGCAACGTCCGCCTTCCCCTGCATTCCAGCGCAACCGCATACTATCGATGGGCGCTCCGCCCGCGAAGGCTCTTCGTTATCGCGCTCCGAGGCCTGCACGATAGACTCTCCACATTCCGATCGATTAAGAGAGTGAATGCTTAAGACTTCTGCCCTCGCACTATTCCTCGCCGCAACGTCTGCCTGCTCCGCGCAACGGATCGAAGTCACTGTGCCCTCGACAAAGCCTCTGACCGGCCACCTCATCCTCGTTTTCGCCAAGTCCGACAACCCAGAGCCCCGCACGCAACTCCGGGAAACCTACGACTCTGCAGAAGGCTTCGGTGTAGATGCGGAGAACCTCGCGCCTGGCACCCCTCTCATCGTCGACGCGAAGACCTTCGGCTACCCGCGCCGCTCTCTCGCCGACCTTGATGCTGGCGACTACTATGTGCAGGCCGTCTTCAACGTGTATGAGCAGTTCCATCTCGCATCCGGCAAAACCGTATGGCTCCCGCCCGACAAGGGCGAAGGCCAGCACTGGAACGCCAAGCCCGGAAACCCCTACAACAAGCCGCAGAAGATTCACTTCGATCCAAAATCGAAGACTCCTATTACTCTCACTCTCGACCAGGTCATCCCGCCCATCGAAGGAACACCGCAAGACCCGATGGTCATCGCGCAACAGCAGCCCACTGCAAAGTGGCTCAAATTCGAACGCTTCCGCAGCGAAAAACTCAGCGCCTTCTGGGGCCGCGATATCTATCTCGGCGCATGGATCCTGCTTCCCGACGGATTCGAAGAGCATCCCGAAGCAAAGTATCCCGTGGTCGTCTATCAGGACCACTTCCATCCCGCGATGGGGCCTGCACAGTTCACAGCCACGCCGCCCGATCCCAAATCGCCCAACTTCCGACGCCTCGAGGATGGCTATCGCCTCTTTCAGGAGTGGACCAACGGACGCTTGCCGCGCGTGATCCTCGTCTACGTGCAGAATGCCAATCCGTATTACGACGACTCCTACGATGTCGACTCAGCGAACGTCGGCCCCTATGGCTCGGCCATCAACGATGAACTCATTCCTTCAATCGAAAAGAAGTATCGGGGCATAGGTCAGGGCTGGGCGCGCGCCACCTATGGCGGTTCCACTGGCGGATGGGAAGCGCTGGCCACGCAGGTCTTCTATCCCGACTTCTACAACGGCGCGTATGTCGCCTGCCCTGATCCTGTCGACTTCCACGCCTACCAGAACATCAACCTCTACGACGACGCCAATGCATTCGTGCGCAAGGGGGCCTTCGGCGCGGTGCCCATCCCCGCCGATCGCAAACCCGACGGCACCATTATTGGAGAAACGGGCCCCGAGTTCGCTTTTGAATATGTCCTCGGCACTCACGGCCGCTCTACCGAGCAGTGGGATATCTGGCAGGCAGTGTTCTCCCCCGCGGGCGATGACGGCTATCCCGCTGAAATCATCGACCCCCTCACCGGCTCAATCGACAAAAAAGTCCTTGCGTATTGGCACGACCACTACGATCTCACCGCAATTCTCAAACGCGACTGGTCTACGCTCGGCCCGAAGCTTGAAGGCAAGCTGCACATCGCCGTTGGCGATGGCGATACATACTTCCTGAACAATGCCGTTCACCTTCTCGACAAGCAGCTTCAGGGAACGCGCGACCCTCACTCCGACGCGACATTCCAATATGGTCCCGGCATGCCGCACTGCTACACCGGTGGCCCATCTGAATACACCATGCAGCAGAACCATGCGGACTGGACCGAACGCATTCTGCCAAAAATGGTTGAGCACATGCTGGCCACCGCTCCGGCTGGCGCCGACACGAAGTCCTGGCGGTACTGAAAAAGCTGCAACGAAGATCGTTAGGATACATCTCAGTTTCTGAGACGCTCTCAAGTGATCAACGAGCGTATTTATCCGCGTAATGCTCGGTTCTAGCGCATTTCGCTTTCAAGAGATAACAAAAACTTGGGCAGCATAAACATTTTTTGTTCTCTCAACTGTTGAGGCCGTTGCAGATAGGGTCTCGGCTGCTATATTGAATTTTCGGGGTCGGCCGCCTTCAGTTGGGTTTTGTCCGAAATGGAAATCTGACCACAACCTGTGTGACTGCGAGCACAAGCGTCACAAATAACTGGACAACGAACAACAAGCAGGAAAGCATTCATGGCGCAGATATTTGACCGCAGCTCCAATGCTTTGGCTCGAGCGAGCCTGGTGCTGACTGGTCTCATTGTGATTGCACTCGGAGTGACGCTCGATCAGTTGCAGCGTTCCCCATGGGTTACTCGCCAAGGCCAGAGACCGGAACAGCCAGTACCTTTCAGCCATAAACACCATGTGACGGGACTCGGCCTGCAGTGCCAGTACTGCCACACCTCGGTTGAGAAATCCAGCTACGCCGGTATTCCACCGACCAAGACCTGCATGAATTGCCACGCGCAGATCTGGACAAACGCCGCTCTCCTGCAGCCCGTCCGCGATAGCTGGGCCACCGGCGAATCGCTTCCGTGGATCAAAGTGCACGACCTGCCCGACTACGTGTTCTTCAACCATGAAATTCATGTGAACAAGGGCCTCGGTTGCGCCAGCTGCCACGGCCGCGTCGACCAGATGCCCCTGATGTACGAGCAGAACACGCTGCAGATGGAGTGGTGCCTCAACTGCCATCGCAATCCCGCCAAGAATCTTCGACCCACCAGCCAGATTTACAACATGGCATGGGAAGCTCCTGCGGATGACCGCCCGGTGTGGTGCTCAACCGCGGACGTTCAACCCGGCACACCCACCGCTCAAAGCGCGAATTGCACCACCAAGGATCCCACGGGCGAAGGCCCCCAAATGGCATCGATGGCGGCGCTGCAAATTCCAAGCGCACCGGCGAATGCCCAGGCGAGCGATGCTCCGGGCGGCATGGTTCCTGCCGCGCTTCACTACGAGAAATTCACCAGCCAGGATCAGTTGGGCCACTTCCTCCTGAAGCAGTACCACATTCGCCCACCGAACGAACTGAGCAGCTGCGAGGTTTGCCATCGATGAGCCACGAACCGATGAACGCAGGAACCAACAATACGGGGAACACCGTGGAGATTGAAAAAGGCAACGCCAACCTTGCTGAAAACGAAGCGCCGATGACGTTGGAGCAAGTGCGCGCCGAGTTGAAGGGCACGGCAGGCAAGCGCTACTGGCGTTCGCTCGATGAACTCCAGAACACGCCAGAATTTCAGGCCGCCGTCGAAAAGGAATTTCCCAGCGCGGCGCAGGAGTGGGTCGATCCCGTATCGCGCCGCGGCTTCCTCAAAATCATGGGCGCTTCGATGGCCCTGGCTGGACTGGCCGGTTGCACCAAGCAGCCCGATGAGACCATCTACCCCTACGTCAAGGCGCCTGAAGACCTCCTTCTCGGCAAGCCAATGTACTTCGCGACGGCCAATCCGTTGCCGACCGGCGCGGTTCCCCTGCTGGTCAAGAGTGATGAATTTCGTCCCGTCAAAATCGATGGCAATCCCGATCACGCCTATAACCACGGCTCATCCGACGTCTTTTCGCAGGGCACGCTGCTAGACCTCTACGATCCCGATCGCTCCCAGCACGTCACCTACGAAGGCGAGAACCGCGACTGGGCGGATTTTGCCGTAGCACTCCGCGACAAGGTGGTGAGCACCAAGGACGGGACGGGCATCTACTTCCTCTCGGCGACCATTACCTCGCCCACGCTGGCCCGCCAGTGGAAGGCCGTCCAGGCCGCTTATCCCAAGGCGACGTTGGTGCAATATGATCCCGCCATCGCCGGCACGTTTCTTGAAAAGGGCTACAACGTTCAATACGACCTCAGCAGCGCCGACGTGATTGTTTCGCTCGACGCTGATTTCCTCTCCGGAGCGACCTACCCCGGCTTCCACAAGCTCGTTGCCGATTACGCAAAGCGCCGCAAAGATCCCGCCAACGGCATGAACCGGCTCTACACCATCGAAAGCACGCCGACCACCACCGGCATGAAAGCCGAGCATCGACTTGGCCTGCGCGCCAGCGAAGTTCCGGCATTTGCCGCCGCACTGGCCGCTGCCGTTGGAGCATCCGGCGCATCCGCTCCGCAGTACAACTGGACCGCAGATCAGCAAAAGTTTCTCGCCGCCCTCGCAAAGGACCTCAAAGCAAGCAACGGCAAGAGCGCCGTCATCCCTGGCCTTTATCAGGATGAATCGGTCGCCGCTCTTGCGCTCGCCATCAATCTGGCCCTCGGCAACGTCGACAAAACAGTCACCCGTTCGTTTCCGCCGGCCATTCCGCTGCCCAGCGATCAAAACGGCGACTTCAAAAAGCTCGTTGCCGATCTCAATGCCGGCAAGGTCGACTGGCTCGTTATCCTGAATTCCAACCCGGTTTATTCGGCTCCCAAAGACCTCGGCTTCCCCGACGCCTTTACCAAAGCGAAGGTCGTTGCGCACCTCGGCTCTCATTACGATGAAACCGGCCATCTCGCGCACTGGCACATTCCCGCTGCGCACTATCTCGAATCATGGTCCGATGCCCGCGCCTACGACGGCACAGTCTCGATCGTGCAGCCGATGATTGATCCGCTCTATGGTGGCAAGACCTCGCACGAGGTTTTCCAGGCCTTGCTCGATAATCCCGAGATCAGCGCCTACCAGGCCGTTCGCGTCACGCAGAAAGACAACATCAAGGGAGATTTCGAGACTGGCTGGCGCAAGGCTCTCCACGCAGGATGGATAGATGGCAGTGCTGGCGATTGGGTGTCCGCGTCCAAAGCGACGACATGGGGTCCTGATTTTACCTATGGCGCGGCCAAGGTGCCCGCGCCCAACCTCAAAGATCAGTTCGAAATCATCTTCCGTCCCGATCCCAACATCTACGACGGCCGCTGGTCCAACGTCGGCTGGCTGCAGGAACTCCCCAAGCCCGTCACCAGCCTCAGCTGGGACAACGCCGCGATCATGTCCGGCGCCACGCTCGAAAGCATGAAGCTCGAAGAAGACGACATCGTAGAGATCAGCGCTGGTGGCGGCACAGTCAAGGCTCCTGTCATCGTAGCTCCGGGCCATCCTGACAACTCCGTCACGCTCTATCTCGGATACGGCCGCGAAGAAGCAGGTCGGGTCGGTTCCGGCGCCGGTTTCAATGCCTACCTGGTCCGCACCACAGCGGCGCCCCTCTACTCGACCGGCACACTCAAGAAGGTCGAAGGCAAGTGGGGCATTGCGATCACCAAGAGCCACTACCAGGATCATCGCGGCAAGAACCTCACCGAACACGGCAATCAAAACAACTCCCTCGAAGCTGTCGAAGCCCTCGGCCCGCGCGGCATCATTCGCTACGCCACGCTTGAGGACTTCAAAGCCAATCCGAACTTCGCCCACGAAGGTGAAGGCCGCGACACACCCGAATACGACACCACGCTCTTTCCCAACTGGCAGTACAACGGCAACAAGTGGGGCATGGCGATCGACATGAACAGCTGCGTGGGCTGCAACGCCTGCATCGTAGCCTGCTATGCCGAAAACAACATCGCCGTCGTGGGTAAACAGCAGGTCCGCATCGGTCGCAACATGCAGTGGCTGCGTATCGATTCCTACTTCGAAGGCGATCTCGCCACACCCCGCGCCCACTTCCAGCCCATGACCTGCCAGCACTGCGAAAATGCACCTTGCGAGCAGGTCTGCCCAGTTGGCGCCACCGTGCACACGCCCGAAGGTCTCAACACCATGGTCTACAACCGCTGCGTGGGCACCCGCTACTGCTCCAATAACTGCCCTTATAAGGTGCGGCGTTTCAACTTCCTGCTCTACTCCGACTACGAGACCGAGAGCCTCAAGCTGATGCGCAACCCCGACGTGTCGGTCCGTTCGCGCGGCGTCATGGAGAAGTGCAGCTACTGCGTGCAGCGCATCAATGCGGCCAAGATTGAAGCCGACAAGGAAAACCGCCCCATCCGCGACGGCGAAATCGTCACCGCCTGCCAGCAGGCCTGCCCCGCGTCGGTCATTACCTTCGGCAACTTAAACGACAAGAACAGCAAGGTCGCAAAGCTCAACGAAGACAAGCGTATGTACCAGGTCATTGCCGACCAGAACACGCGCCCCCGTACGCGCTACCTCGCCGAAGTTTTGAATTTTAATCCTGAACTCGAACAGAATCCGGTGGAACACACGCCGGAAAAGGGTTGACGTCACGATGGCGACCAGTGAAATCAAAAGAGCCGACCCTGGCACCGATCCAAAGACCGGAGAATACCGCGTCGTCGGCGTCAGCGAGACCTTTAAATCGGTAACCGAAAAGATCTCCGGCATCGTGCTTACCCCGCACACGCCGCTCGGATGGCTCGCCTTCTTCGGTATCGCCGGCGGCGGAGCCACAGTGTTGCTGGTTGCGGTCACCTGGCTGTTCCTCAGGGGCGTTGGCATCTGGGCCATCACCCAGCCCGTCGCCTGGGGCTTCGCCATTATCAACTTCGTCTGGTGGATCGGTATCGGCCACGCCGGCACCCTGATCTCCGCCATTCTCCTCCTCTTCAAGCAAACCTGGCGCAACTCCATCAGCCGCTTCGCCGAAGCCATGACCATCTTCGCCGTGGTCTGCGCGGGCATGTTCCCGCTGATTCACGTCGGCCGTCCCTGGCTGGGATACTGGATGCTTCCCCTGCCCTACACCATGAACGTATGGCCGCAGTTCCGCTCTCCCCTGGAGTGGGACGTATTCGCGGTGTCCACCTACGCGACCATCTCCGTCGTCTTCTGGTATCTGGGCATGGTCCCTGACTTCGGGACATTCCGGGATCGTGCGCAATCGAAGCCCGCGCAATATTTCTACGGTCTCCTCTCGTGGGGCTGGCGCGGTTCCGTTCGCCACTGGATGCGCTATGAGACGGCCTCGCTGCTGCTCGCCGGACTCGCAACACCTCTGGTGCTCTCCGTACACACCGTCATCAGCTTCGACTTCGCGGTGGCGGTCCTGCCCGGATGGCACACCACCATCTTCCCGCCGTACTTTGTCGCCGGCGCCATCTACTCAGGATTCGCCATGGTGCTCACCCTGGCCATTCCGCTGCGCAAGTTCTACCACCTTGAACAACTCGTGACCGAGCGCCACATCGACAACATGGGCAAGGTCATGCTCGCTACCGGCTTCATCGTCGCCTACGGCTACGGCATGGAAGCCTTCATGGCGTGGTACTCGGCTTCGCACTGGGAAGCGTTCATGTTTTGGAATCGCGTGTTCGGTCCCATGGGCTGGTCCTATTGGCTTTTGATCCTTTTCAATCTGGTTATTCCGCTGACGACTCTCTGGTCGCGGAAGCTCCGCACTTCGATCTCGTACATGTTCTTCATCTCCATCGTGGTGAACACGGGCATGTGGTTTGAGCGCTTCGTGATCATCGTGACCAGCTTGTATCGCGACTTCCTCCCATCTTCGTGGGGCACTTATCGCGCCACCAAGTGGGACTACATGACCTTCATTGGAACCATGGGGCTGTTCACCACATTGTTCCTGCTGTTTGTGCGCTTCCTGCCTATGATCCCCATGAACGAAATTCGCATGATTCTGCCTGCGGCCAAAATCAAGCCAAAGGCCACAGCGGGAGCAGGTGACTGAGATGCCCTCACCCGAAGGAACCTACGGCCTGCTGGCCGAATTCGATACCCCGAGCGATCTGGTCCGCGCTGCCCGGCAAGCGCGCGAAGACGGCTGGCGCCGCATGGATTGCTACACCCCTTACCCGGTCGAAGAAGCGGCAGAGGCCATCGGCTTCCATCGCAATCGCGTTCCACTCGTTACACTCGTTGGCGCATTGATGGGCCTTGCCGCGATGTTTTCGATGGAGACATGGGTCTCTGTCATTGCCTATCCGCTCAACATCGCAGGACGCCCACTCTACTCATGGCCCGCATTCGTCGTGCCTGCGTATGAATGGACGATCCTTTGGGCCGGTTTATCGGCGGCCTTCGGCATGATGGCACTGAATGGTCTCCCGCAGCTCTATCACCCTCTCTTTAACGCGCCCAACTTCCGCGACGGCGCTACGACGGACAAGTTCTTCCTCTGTCTCGAATCGCTCGACCCGAAGTTCGACCTGGTCGAATCGAAGGACTACCTCAAGAAGTTCGAGCCCGTTTCAATCGTGGAGGTGGAGTACTAAATGCCAAATCTCCACCAAAACAAGCTCAATGCCGGGTGCCCCATCCATGGGACGTCTTTTCGTCGCATGGGTGGGAAAGCACTAACCTTGGCCGTCCTCAGTGCGATCACGCTCATCGCCGGCTGCCGCCAGGACATGCAGGACCAGCCCAAAATGGTTCCGCAGCGCGGCTCCGACTTCTACGCCGATCATCGCGGCGCACGTCCCCAGGTCGTCAACACCGTCGCCCGCGGCCAGCTTCAGGAAGACAGCTACTTCTACACCGGCGTCATCCAGGGAGCCAATGGTTATCGCGAAGAGCAGAATGTGATGCCATTTCCAGTTACCATGCAGGTGCTTGAACGCGGCCATGAGCGCTTTAACGTCTACTGCACTCCCTGCCACTCGCGCGTCGGCAACGGCCTCGGTGAAATTGTTGATCGCGGCTACAAGCCCGCTGCCAACCTCCACGATCAGGTCCGCCGCGCGCAGCCCCTCTCGCATTACTTCTATGTCATGACGCACGGCTACGGAGCCATGCCCGACTATCGAGAGCAACTCGCGCCGGAAGACCGCTGGGCCGTCGCCGCCTATATCCGCGCGCTGCAATTGAGTCAGGCAGCTTCGTCGTCTGACGTTCCATCGGGCGTGCAGGTGCAGAGTCTCAAGGATCTGGCTACGCAGCAAGGTCATCCCGAATACGCCCAGCCGTGGACGCTGCCCGCAACGGCCGTCCAGGCTTATCCGCCGACAAAAGAAGGAACGCCCGCAATGGCTCCCGGAAATCCCGCTGATCCGCTGATCAAGATTCCAGCAAGCAACCCGGCTCCCGCGGCCGCGAAGTAAGGATTGAGTTCAATGGCTCACGATACACACGGCGCTTCACACGCTAAAGCGCTTCCCGCCGATCTCAGCGCGCCGGCGTTCGTCGATGGCTGGCGGACGCGAGCGCTCATCGTCGCAGCGATAGCTGCTGTCGTCGCCGTGATTCTCGCATTTCTTGGCCAGGCGCAGGACCAGCTCGGCTGGGATCACTTTGCGCGCGCATGGGTTCTTGGTCTCTTGCTCACCTTCGGCTGGTCCGTTGGTGGCCTCGCGCTTCTCATGGTCCAGTACTGCTCCGGCGGCAAGTGGGGCCTGTTGCTCCGCCGGCCCCTCGAAGCCATGACGCGCTCACTGCCTCTCGTCTTCGGCTACTGGGTTGTTTCCGCAATCTTCATGAAGCGCCTTTATCTCTGGGCGCAATACACAAATCAGACCGACACAGACGCAGCATTGAAATCCGGCCTGATCAGCGAAATTCAGGCCCACTGCCTCAACTTCAAGCGCCCCATGCTGAACCCGACGACCTATATCGTTGTCATCCTCGTTTGCTTTGCCATCTGGTGGTTCTATACGTGGCGGCTCAATTTGCTCGGCCTGAGACGCGACCGCGAATCGCCCGACACCACGCCCTATTGGATCAAGAAGCTCGAGAACATCAGCGGACCCGGCATCGTGGTCTACTCGCTCACCATGACCGCCGCCGTCATCTACTGGTGCATGTCGATGGACGTCACCTGGTTCTCCTCGGTCTACGGCCTGCTCTTCCTCGTCGGCCAGGGTTATTCGGTGCTTGCGCTCTCCATCCTGACTTCGATCAGCCTCTCCAAAGGCGAGCCCTTCAAAACCATCCTCCGCACCACTGAGCAGCACGACCTCGGCAAATTCACTTTCGCCTTCGTAATGTTGAACATCTACCTTGCCTTCAGCCAGTTTCTTATCATCTGGTCCGGCAACCTGCCGGAAGAAATTAATTGGTACCTCGATCGTATCCGCGGCCACTGGGGCATCATCATCACTCTTGACTTCATCTTCCACTGGCTCATCCCGTTCTCTCTGCTGCTCTCGCGCGACATCAAGCGCAACAAGCGCCGCCTGGTCCGCGTCTGCCAATGGATGATCTTCGCCAAGGCCTTCGATTTGTTCTGGCTCATCGAGCCGAGCTTCAAAGACGCCGCCCGCAACCTGCACTTCAGCTGGGGAATCCTTGAATACATCGCCGTACCCGCTGCCATGATTTCCCTGTGGGTCGCTTTCTACAGCCATAACTTGAAGACGCGCGCATTGGTGCAGACCAACGATCCGCACGTCGCAGAGATTCTGGAGCCCGAACATGTCCACGCTTGATCACAACGAACCTGACGACCAGAAGGTCCTTGGCTCTCACGGCCCCAGCGAGATCGACGCATCCGCGGGATACGAGCAGACCGATGTCAAAGTCACGGGCATCCTCGTCTTCCTCGTCTCGCTCTTTATCTTTGTCGGTGTCTGCGGCGTCGTCACCTGGGGCATGGGCAAGCTAATCAACGCTCATTTGAACAAGGAAGACGGTCCGAACACCAAGTGGACCAAAACCGCTGAGATCCGCGAACTCGGCAATCTACCCTCCAGCCCGGACATGCAGAACAAGGTCGCGGAGATCACCAGGAGTTTCCCAACTCCCCGCGTGCAGACCGACGACGGCAACCAGGACGTGGCCGAACTGCACGAACGCGAAGACCTGCTGCTCGACAACTACACCTGGGTCGACCAGTCCCAGGGCAAGGTGAGAATCCCTATCGAGCGAGCCATGCAGATCATCGCTCAACAAGGTCTGCCGGTGGCCCCGGCTGTGCAGCAGGGGCCGCTTCTGGCAGGCGATAACAAACCCACAGTCACGGCGCCGCTCACCAGCGGTTTCGCGCGCACCGGATACGAACAGGATTTGGCGGCAGCCCAAAAGGCGGAAGAGCAGCAGAAGCAGCAGTAAACGGCTTTAAACGAAGTTGAACGACTTTGCACGAAGTCTTGAAAGGGCATGACTTCAGTCGTGCCGCCAAGTCGATCAGATTCTAGTCGGGGCTTTAGCCCCTGAGGTAAACCGCAGAAGGTGATTTGAAGTATGAACAGCAGCTACAGTGCGAACACGACGAGCACGATCGCGCAACGGAGCCGCATAGCGGCCTCGATGCTTCTTTGTCTTGCCGCGCTGACGCCGTCCCTGACGGCGCAGGTATCCGGTTATGGCGATAAGCAAACAGGTCCGGCCAACACCCAGCCGTCGGTTCTGAACGGCGTCGGCATCGCACAACGTCTCAACGAGCAGCTTCCGCTCGATCTCACGTTCACTGACGACACCGGCAAGCAGGTCCAGCTCGCCAGCTACTTCGGCAGGAAACCTGCCATCCTCGCGCTGGTCTATTACCAATGCCCGATGCTTTGCTCTGAAGAGCTCAATGGCCTCACCGGCGCTCTCAAAATGGTTGACGAAGTTCCGGGCCGCGACTTCAACGTGATCGTTGTAAGCATCGATCCCACGGAGGGAACCGATCTCGCCGCCGCCAAGAAGGACAGCTACGTTAAGCGCTACGGACATCCTGAAACCGCCGATGGCTGGCACTTCATGACCGGCACGCAAGCCAACATCGATGCTCTCACCAAGGCAGTCGGCTTTGGCTACGTCAAGGTGCCCGGCCCCGACGGCAAGCTCAATCAGTTCGCTCACGCCAGCGCCATCCAGATCGTTACCGCGCAGGGCAAGCTCGCGCAGTACTACATGGGCGTCGAATACTCTCCCAAGGATATTCGCCTTGGCCTTGTCGAAGCCTCAAATAATCACATCGGCTCACGCGTCGACAACATTCTTACGTACTGCTACCACTACGACCCGCAGACCAATAAGCACTCGCTCATCATCGCTCGCGTCGTGCAACTGGGCGGTGCAATGACCGTGATTCTGCTGGGCGGTTTTATGTGGATTATGTTCCGCCGGGACTATCGGCAGGCGCATGACCAACTCGTTTCAGGAACAAAGGGGAACGGATAACGGAATGTCGCACATAAGCCAAGTTCTCTGGCAATTCCTCGTCAAGTGGTTGACGAACTTCCAGCTCTATCCGCCGGAGGCGTCCAAGATCGCCCCGCAGATGGATGCTCTGTACTTCTTCATGGTCCTGGTAAGCATGATCGGCCTGACGATCGTCATTCTGCTGGTCGTCGGCTTCTCGATCATGTACAGCAAGAAGCGCCACCCGGTCGCGGTCCAGATCGAAGGCTCCACGATGCTAGAGGCAACGTGGACCATCATTCCGCTCGGCCTTTTCCTCATCATGTTCGTCTGGGGCGCGCTCATCTACTTCCGCGTTTACACTCCGCCCGCCAACGCCATGAACATCTACATCGTCGGCAAGCAATGGATGTGGAAGGCGGAACACCCCGGCGGACAGCACGAAATTGACGCGCTCCATGTTCCCACTGGCCGCGCCGTCCAGCTCACCATCATCTCGCAGGACGTGTTTCACAGCTTCTCCATTCCCGCATTCCGCGTGAAGCGCGAAGCTATCCCGGGCCGCTACACCTCGGTATGGTTCGAAGCCACAACGCCCGGTACTTATCACCTCTTCTGCACGCAATATTGCGGCACCGATCACTCGCACATGATCGGGGACGTGGTTGTGATGACGCCCGACGACTTCAAGAAATGGCTGGCCGGTTCCACCAGCGGTGCATCGCTCGCTCAGAACGGCGAACGCCTCTTCGCCAGCCTCAGCTGCGCCGCCTGCCATAACACCCGTCCCGACGCGCGCGGTCCCAGTCTCGCCAATGTTTACGGGTCCAAGCTCACACTCGCCAACGGCCAGAACACAATCGTCGATGAAGCATTTCTGCGCGACGCGATCCTGAATCCCTCGCAGCATGTAACGCAGGGCTTCGCACCCATCATGCCGACTTATCAAGGGCAGATCAGCGAAGACGGCGTCATCGCGCTCGTCGAATTTATTAAGAATCTCAACTCCGATTACCGCGTTCAGCAGACAACGGCCACGACAACTCTGCTGCCGGAAAGTGAAGGCAAGACAGCGCCCGCCGGACAAAAGCCCGCTGGGCAGGGGGTGGTGAAGCAATGAGTAGCAGCACAATCGTCAGTCTTCCCGATCAGTCAACAGCCCGCATTCCGAAGATGAACTTCATCTCCAAGGAAAAGGGTCTGCTGAGCTGGCTTCTGACCGGCGACCATAAGCGGATCGCAATTCTTTATCTCGTCTCGATCACGTTCTTCTTCTTCATCGGAGGGGCGCTCGCGGGACTCATCCGCCTGGAGCTTCTCACGCCGCAGTCCGACCTCATGGCTACCGACACCTACAACAAGGTGTTCACCATGCACGGCATCATCATGATCTTCTTCTTCCTCGTGCCGTCGGTGCCGGCGACGCTGGGAAACTTTTTCATCCCCATGATGATCGGCGCCAAGGATCTCGCGCTTCCCAAAATCAACCTCCTCAGCTGGTATCTCTACCTTGCCGCGGGCGCTCTCGCCCTCTACGCCATGATGACCGGCGGCGTTGATACGGGCTGGACCTTTACAACACCGCTTTCAACCCACTACCTGAATACCAACGTCATCACCACCGGCATCGCCATCTTCATCGCCGGATTCAGCTCCATCTTCACCGGCCTTAACTTCATCGTCACCATTCACAAGATGCGCTGTCCCGGCATGACCTGGTTCCGCATGCCCCTGTTCGTATGGGCGCACTATGCGGCCAGCATCCTCATGGTGCTCGGCACCCCCGTCCTCGCCATCACCCTGGTTCTTGTGGTTCTTGAACGCACCGCGGGCATCGGCGTATTCGATCCCACCAAGGGCGGCGATCCGATTCTCTTCCAGCATTTGTTCTGGTTCTACTCGCACCCCGCCGTCTACATCATGATTCTGCCCGGCATGGGCGTGATCTCCGAGACCATCTCCACCTTCAGCCGCAAGCGCGTTTTCGGATACACCGCCGTCGCGTTCTCCTCGGTCGCCAT
Organism: uncultured Acidobacteriaceae bacterium; assembly: GCA_963838295.1. Lineage (GTDB taxonomy): Bacteria > Acidobacteriota > Terriglobia > Terriglobales > Acidobacteriaceae > Telmatobacter. The sequence goes on along the minus strand of CAWIQS010000008.1, from coordinate 281,788 downwards.
CGCCGTCTTCGGCTTCTTCGTCTGGGCGCATCACATGTTCATCATGGGCATCAGCAACTATTCCATGCTGGTGTTCTCGCTCCTCACCATGCTCGTCGCGGTGCCCTCGGCCATCAAGATCTTCAACTGGGCCTTCACCCTCTACAAGGGTTCCATCACCTTTGAAACGCCGATGCTCTACACCTTCGGCTTCATGGGCCTGTTCACCATTGGCGGACTCACCGGCGTCTTCCTCGGCACCTCCGGCACCGACATCCATCTCACCGAAACCTACTTCATCGTGGCCCACTTCCACTTCGTCATGGTCGGCGGCATGTTGATGGCCTTCCTCGCAGGCATCCACTTCTGGTGGCCCAAGATGACCGGCCGCATGTATCCAGAGAAGATTTCGCAGCTCGCCGCCATCGTCACTTTCATCGGATTCAACTTCACCTTCTTCCCGCAATTCATCCTCGGCACGCTCGGCATGCCCCGGCGCTACGCAAGCTATCCGGCGGAGTTCCAGGTCCTCAACGTCTTCTCGACCGCCGGCGCCTCCATCCTCGGCGTGGGATACCTGCTGCCACTGCTTTACCTCACCTGGTCGCTCCGCTACGGTGAAATTGCCGGCGATAATCCGTGGCAGGCAACGGGCCTCGAGTGGCAGGTGCAGTCCCCGCCGCTCACTGAGAACTTTTCCGCAATTCCGATCATGGATCACGAAGCCTACGACTACGAATGGCTGGATACCCAAACGCAGAAAGAGGTGACGAGTGTCGGATAGCCAGGTAGTCGTCCATGGCGCGGCCGAAGGCGCTCACCACGAGCACCTGCCCTACCAGCGTCATCACTTCGAAACCTACGCGCAGCAGAGCGACGCCACCAACTTCGCCATGTGGCTTTTCCTGCTCACGGAAGTCATGTTCTTCGGCGGCCTCTTCACCGCCTACCTCATCTATCGCAACTGGTACTACCCTGCCTTCGTCGAAGCCTCCCACCAGCTGCAGATCGGCTGGGGTACCGCCAACACCGCCGTCCTCATCAGTTCCAGCTTCACCATGGCCATGGGTGTCTGGTCGGCCGAGATGCGCAAGAAGGGCGCGCTCGTCACCTATCTCGTGATCACCTTCATCCTCGGCCTCGTCTTCCTTGGCATCAAGACCATCGAGTACAAGGAAAAATACGACAAGCACCACATCCCCGGCTTCCACTACAGCCTGAAAACATTCCTTGATCCGCAGAGTGATCCTGAAGTTTACAAGGAGTATCACGACAAGCCGCTGGCGCTCGATATGGCCCGCCACACCGAGATCTACTTCTTCCTCTACTTCGCCATGACCGGTATGCACGCCCTGCACATGATCATCGGCATCGCCATTCTGGGATTCATGATCTTCCGCGCGCAAGCCGGTGCATACACCACCGGCCACGTTACTTTCGTCGAGAACTTCGGCCTCTACTGGCACTTCGTCGACATCATCTGGATCTACCTGTTTCCGCTTCTCTACCTCATCAGTCGACATCAATAAAGGACAAACGGCATGAGTGCACCACTACACGACAAAGACTTCGAGTCCATTGAAGAGCATGAACACGAGCACCACGTCGTCAGCCCGAAGATCTATCTGACGATCGTCGCCATACTTTTGGTGATGACCGCGACAACGGTTGGCGTCTCCTACCTTGATATGGGACTCTTCAATCCCATCGTCGCTCTCGCCATCGCCGCCTTCAAGATGATCCTCGTGGTGCTGTTCTTCATGCACGTGAAGTACTCGACCAAACTCACCAAGCTCACCGTAGGCGCCGGTGTCTTCACCTTCCTCGTCCTCATCGGCATGACCCTCTCCGACTACATGACCCGCGCCTGGGGCCGCTGGTAAAAAAGATTCGGCTTCCCGCCTCCACTGCAAAAAGGCCGCCCTCGGGCGGCCTTTCACTTTCTTGCCAACCTCAAGCTTTGTCATTCATCCATGCCTGTCATTCATCCATGAATTTGTCATTCCGAGCGAAGCCGAGGAACCTGCAGTTGCTCTTTCCATCATCGTCGGAGACCGAGATTCTCCGGGTCTGAAAGCCTTCGAAGCCAAACTCAACCCTGCAACCATCCCAAATGAATTTGTCATTCCGAGCGAAGCCGAGGAACCTGCGGTTGTTCTTTCCATGATCGACCGGTGACTATACTGCGGACATCGAACGCCCTGCAAACCAGCTCACATTGCAACGCTCCCATGTAAAAACTTCCATCCAGCGGAACTTTCTTCTTAATTACTTAAGGGAACCTACCTCCATAACCGTCAATCCTTTCAATAATCTGCACACAAGCAAACGTGGCACCCAGCTTGCATGCACCTTACTCAAAGCTGTCTTTGGAGGTTTATATGATGGGAGATTCCCAATTCCCGGCAGGTGCGCCGGTAGCCGGGCGATTAGCAGCCTATATCGCCGCCGCGGTTATCGGGGTAGGCGGCCTCGGCTACGCCGTCCACGAGCACAACAGCGCGCAGAACCTTGCCGCCCAGAACCAGCAGATCGCTACGCAGAATCAGCAGATGACTGCCCAACTAGCCGCGACGCACAGTGAGCTCGATGCTCTCTCGGCAAAGGTCAGCGCGCTCTCCACGAGCGTCGAAAAGCCTGCTCCAGCGCCGTCCCGACCATCGGCCAGCCACCGCGCCGCCATGCATCAGCATCGATCCAGCGCACAGGAAGCGCGCTTCAACAAGATCCAGTCGCAACTCGACGCCCAGGGCAAGGCCATTGAGGAAGCACGCGGCAACCTCGCAAGCACGCGCACCGAGCTCAGCGGCTCCATCGCCCGCACCCACGACGAGCTGGTCGTCCTCGAAAAGAAAGGCGAGCGCAGCTACTTCGAATTCGATCTGCAGAAGTCAAAACAGTTCAAGCGCGAGGGGCCCCTCAGCCTTTGCCTGCGCAAGGCCAATGAAAAGCATCAGTATGCCGACATGCAGCTGATGGTCGACGATCGAAACCTCTCGCAGAAGCACGTCAATCTCTATCAGCCGGTAATGTACTACCAGCCCGACATGCAGCAGCCCGTCGAAATCGTCATCAACAACATTTCGAAGGACCACATTCACGGATACATCAGCGCGCCAAGATACCGCAAATCCGAGCTGACGGTTGCTTCCGCCGATACAACGTCAACGCCCGGTCAGCCCGCGGATCTCAGCGCGCCTCCGGCGAGGCAAAAACTTCCCGTGCCTTCCGCTGATCCCAATCAGCAGTAGTAGTCTGTCCGTTTCCACACTCAACTTCAAAAGGCCGCCCTAGGGCGGCCTTTCACTTTCTTGCTGACTACCTAATCTGTCATTCCGAGCGCAGCCGAGGAACCCGCAGGTGTTTCTTTTTCCGCGTGCCAGAGGGCCAGGGCTCCCGACCCGCCATCAAAAATTATCTCCCCTGGTTCTTGACAAACCATAACCAAATGGTTATGGTTTTATTGTGAAGTTGGAAATGCCAATCTCAAACCAGCGCACAGCAGGAAGGACAGATCATGCAAATCAAATTGACCAGCATCTTCGTTGACGACCAGGACAAGGCACTCAAGTTCTATACCGAAGTTCTGGGATTCCAGAAGAAACACGAATTTTCAGCAGGCAACTACAAGTGGCTTACCGTGGTCTCCCCTGAAGAACCGGAAGGTGTGCAACTGGTTCTAGAGCTAAACGCAAACCCGGCCGCCAAGACGTTTCAGCAGGAGATCCATCGGCAGGGAATTCCCGCAGCCAATTTCTTCGTCGCCGACGTTGAGAAGGAGCACGCGAGGCTCAAGGAACACAACGTGAAGTTCACCAAGGATCCGACCAAGACGACGGGATCGACCATCGCGGTCCTTGACGATACCTGCGGAAATTTCATTCAGATAACACACCTCGATTGGTAAATTTGGTAGTCGACCGGCAATACGGCCCATGACCGGGAGGGATTCTCGATGCCAGCTGCGACGGACAAAGTTTTCAAAGCGCTTTCCGACCCGACTCGTCGCGCAATCTTCGAGCACCTGTCCCGCGACGGGGAGCAGACCGTGCATGCCTTGACATTTCGTGCCGGTGTTTCACAACCGGCGGTGTCGAAGCATCTCACTGTGTTAAAACGGGCGAAGCTGGTCGGGCATCGCCGCGAGGGACGCGAGACCCACTACAACGCGCAACCGCAATCCCTCGCACCCCTGGTTGACTGGATGACCCAATACGGAGCCTTCTGGCGCGAACGATTTGATCAACTCGAAAGTCTGCTGCAAAGGATGGACAAATGACCAATACCGCCACGACATGTTCTCTCGTCATCGAACGCGAGATGGCGCATACCCCGGAAAAAATCTGGCGCGCGCTCACGCAGGGTCCCTTGATTGCGGAGTGGCTGATGACGAATGATTTCCAGCCGATCGTTGGCCACCGGTTTCAGTTCCGCAACACGCCTGTGCCCGGTTGGAACGGCATCATCGATAGTGAAGTGCTGCTGGTCGAACCGCACACTCGCCTCTCCTATGGCTGGACATCCATGGGGCTGGAAACCGTTGTCACCTGGACGTTGACGCCGACCGCGAGCGGCACGCTCCTGCGCATGGAGCAATCCGGCTTCCCATCCGAAGAAGGCAAGAATTACAAAGGTGCAAAGTACGGCTGGACCAATTTCATCGGCAAGCTGGAGCACGTCGTTGGAGGAATCGAATGACCACGAAAATGAAATCCATCGTTTATTGGACAATGACCATTCTCGTCGCATTTCCCATCGGCAGCGGCGGTATCGCGCAGATGGCGCAATATCGCGCCGACCCCCATGGCGTCGTGCCCGAGCTTGGCTACCCAATGTACTTCTTTGCCATCCTCGGGTTTTGGAAATTGTTTGGAGCCCTCACCATCCTTGTGCCGCGCTATCCGCTGCTTAAGGAATGGGCATATGCCGGCATCTTCTTTGACCTGACAGGCGCGGCCGCATCCTGCGCCTGGGTTGGCGGCTACGGCGCCTACGGCTTTCACGTTATCGCCCCGCTTATCATTACCGGCTTCACCGTGGCGTCGTGGGCGCTGCGACCGGAAAGCCGCAAGATCGGCATCCTCTTACCGGCAAAAGACAGTCAGGCTGGTGTGAACACAAGAGCCGCGAACATTGCATAGCGGCCCTTCGATTCTGCCCAACCGGTTTTGACGCGAATGCGATCGAACAGCGGCTCAATGTCGCCTTCAGGGGCGAAAACCAATGATCCACCACAGGATCAGCGAGGTGAAGGAGCAAGCCGCCAGAATGATCAGGGCCATCCGAACCAGACCGCGATCAATGATGCCCATTTCGCCAATCAGCGGGATTTTGATTGTGCGCAGTTGGTCGGCCAGCTGATTCGGAGTTTCAAGGGCCGCATCCGGAGCACTGGAAGGATTGGCGAATGAACGGTAGGCGCCGAACGGGCGCAATGTCACGGTACGCGAGGCAGTCTTCAGGACCGTGAACCAGCCGGCAGTCGCGACGTTGAAATCCCTGCGGCTTTGAGAACGAGGAGCTTTCATAGCACCTCCTTGGCGACTGCTTGCGGCATTTGTCTCAGCCGCGCTTTCGCGTTCAAATTCCGCAGCCAACCTGTACAAGAAAATTAGAGCACCGTTAGGACCATTGCGTAAAGTGAGAGTAGGAACGCGGGCCTGCCTGGGCAACGTTTGTGGATGTGTGGAAGCGGAGGTCATGGCATTGATTCGCGATCGAAGTAGCTTTGGAATCAGAGAATTGAAATCATTCGTGATGACGACCAGCAAAGCAAACCCCAAGGTTGACGCCTTCATCGCCAACGCAAAAAACTGGCAGGCTGAGTTCAAGAAGCTGCGTGCCATTCTTCTCGACTCCGACCTGACCGAAGACTTCAAGTGGAGTCAACCCTGCTACACCTTCCAGGGCAAAAACGTGCTCGTCATCGGCGGGCTAAAGGAATCCTGCGCGCTCGCCTTTTTCAAAGGCGTCCTGTTGAAGGATGTCCACGGCGTCCTCACCAGGCCCGGACAGCACTCGCAGTCCACACGCTGGTTCAAGTTCGCCTCCGTGCGCGAAATCGCCGAGATGAAATCCGTCCTGAAGGCCTACATTCGCGAAGCCATCGAGGTGGAAAAATCCGGCCTCAAAGTGAAATTAAAAAAGACTTCAGACCTCAAAGTCCCCGAAGAGTTCCAACTCATGCTCGACGAATTCCCCGAGTTGAAGAGAGCTTTCGACGTGTTGACACCGGGACGGCAACGCGCCTACATCTATCATTTCTCCGCCCCCAAGCAATCCAAAACCCGCGAGTCGCGCGTTCGAAAATTCATGCCGCATATTCTCAAAGGCAAAGGCATTCTCGATCAATAGACACGCGTTTCGCGGTGCAACGCCGCTTCCTCCGCGTTCAGGCCCGCGCGGTCGACAATCAAAAAGCCGACCGCGACCAGTGCCAAGGCGAAAACATGCGGCGCGACGATTGATCCGCTGCTCATTCCATGCCTTCACACGTCACGTGGTTGTTCCAGTCCACGAATGCTCCCTGAGGGTTATCCCGCCAGGCCCAGACGTGGAGTTCGAAGAACGGCGCCAGGCCGTATCTATTCGGGCTGTCGACAAGTAGAAAAGTTTGTCCCTCAAGAACGGGCGCCCCCGCGTGAGTCTTGAGCCACGTCGCCTGATCCACGATGAACTCAACGCCAACCAGGCGCATTTTTCCGTTCGAAGGTTCGTAAATCAACGCTTGCGGATGCGCGGCATCAATCTCTCCAGACCCCACCAGTGTCGGGTTTACGTAGTGGATCCCCATCGCTCCGTGATCCGATCCGCTGATGCAGCCAAGGAATGGCCCGTAACCAGCGGAAGTGGCATTGTTGACGTCAATGTACTGGCTCGTAGCTTCTCGAACGATTTGGACGAGTTTGGCCGGCGTTGCATGTGCGTTGGATTCCGCGTTCTGTCCTGCCGCCAGTAGCGCCGCCCCGGGTGCAAAGCCCAGTGCGAGCGAGGCGAAGAGCGGAATTGCGATGCGGCATACGAAATTGGTTCTCATGGGGATCTCCTTTGGGATGTTGAGGAACGGTGCGTTGGGGAACAATGCTTTCAAGTCGCGTTTTGCTCAACCAATCTTCGCGACGAAGCAAATCATGCCCCACACGCCCCTTGTCCTCAATAGCGACCGCCTGTCGGACGTCTTAATTTTTCCTGTCTTTTCAAGCGCAAGAGCCTGAAAGGGATAGAGCGAAAAACCGCGGACAGTGTAGAATCTGTCCACCCGTCAGGGGGTGTTGCTGTGGGATTAAGCCCGGCTGGAGCGCAAGAATCCGTCAGATTCGGGAAGGATTTTGAGGTCGATCTGCGAGCCTTCGAACTTCGCTACTTGGGACGCCCCCTTAAACTGGAGCGCATTCCCCTGCAGGTCCTGCTCATCCTGATCGAGCAAAAGGGTCAGCTTGTCACGCGCGACGAAATTGCCGAGAAAATCTGGGGCAAGGGCGTTTTTCTTGATACCGACAACAGCATCAACGGCGCCATCCGCAAAATCCGCCAGGTCCTGAAGGACGATCCTCAGCAGCCGCACTATGTCGAGACTCTTCCCGGCAGGGGATATCGATTCATCGCCCCGGTCTTCGACGGGGAACTCAGCGCGCCGGGCGCGCAACCCATAAAAACCGAGCCAGGCCCCACACTGGTTCAATCCAACGCAACTGGGAACCGCAAGAGCGTAGATGAAACGCCCATCGCCATCGCAGCGCCACACGGGCGCCGAGTCAGCTCGCTGGTTGCCTTGGCAGCTGTCTGTGTCCTGGGCGTTATCACGTGGGTCGGGTGGCACTACTACTACGGTGCAACCACGGGCAGACACATACGCTCCATCGCCGTGCTTCCCTTGCAAAATCTGTCCGGAGATCCGACGCAGGATTTCTTCGCTGACGGCATGACCGAAGAATTGATCACGGAGCTCTCCAGAATCCAGTCTCTGCGTGTGATTTCCCATACTTCGGTCATGGAGTACAAGGGAACCAGGAAACACCTGCCGCAGATTGCGCATGAGTTAGGAGTCGATGGTGTCCTCGAGGGATCCGTCATTCGCGAAAACGATCAGGTGCGCGTTACCGTGCAGTTGCTCGACGGCCCCAACGATCGCCACCTCTGGAGCGAAGCGTATGAGCGCCCGTTGCACGGAGTCCTCAACCTTCAGCGTGAAGTGGCCGAGGCCGTTTCCCAGCAGATTCGCATTCAATTGACCCCCGAGCAGCAGGCCAGGATTGGCTCTGCACCCACGGTGAATCCCGAAGCCTACGATGCCTACCTGCGGGGACGGTATCTCCTCTCCAACCAGTTCACAATGGGACAGTCGCTTCTTCAGGCAAAGAGCTACTTCGAAGAATCCATCCGCAAGGATCCCAACTTCGCCGAGGCTTACTCCGGTTTGGCCGATGCTTATCTTTATCTCGCGCTCTTCCGTCATGCGCCGCACGAAGCCGCTATTCAATCCGCCCATGATGCGCTTCGTAAAGCAGCGCAGCTCGACGACAGCATCGGCGAAATACACGACACACTCGGCACCATAAACTGGCAGCATGACTGGAACTGGATTGAAGCCGAGCGGGAATATGATCAGGCAATCGCAACCGCCCCAAGTTATCCCTGCGCCCACGAAGATCGCGCCGGGTTTCTGGCTTTTCTCGGCCGCCGCACTGAGGCCCTGGCAGAGCTAGTCAGGATAAACCAGCTCGACCTCGGCCCCAGCGCATCCATGACGGAAGAGGGCGTCTACTATCAGCTTCGCGACTATCCCAGCTTGGTTGAAGCAGGTAAACGAGCAATCGCTTCGAATCCCAACGAGTGGGTCGAACACCGCGCGCTCGGCACCGGCTATGAAGGCACCGGGAGGCTGCCGGAAGCAATCGCCGAATATCAGAAGGCCGTCGAATTATCCAACGGCGATCAGGATGCCGATGCCTCGCTGTCCCACGCATACGCCGCGATCGGAAAAAAGGCTGAAGCGGAAAAGATCCTTCGTGACCTTGAACTCAAATCGAAAAGTATCTATATTTCGCCCTACGTTCTCGCAACGGTATACGCGGGACTAGGCGAGAAGGACAAGGCATTTCAGTTCCTCCAGAAGGCTTACGACGAGCGCTCTCTTGAGATCTCATCCAATCTCAAAGCCGACCTGCGTCTCGACAATCTCCGCACAGACCCGCGCTTCCAGGCGTTATCGCGGCAGCTTGGCTTGCCTCAATAAACCGAAATCCCCGCAATTCCAAGATCACGCACTTCGAATTCGGCCGGGTGCCGGGTGCCCCATCCTTGCGCATCAAGGGTGGGAAAACACGAACCCAAATGTGATCAACCCTGCGTCTCGTTGAGAACCCAGAGTGCGGCGCCGACGGCAGGCCGGGTGCCCCATGTCCCGATTTTGGGATGTGGGATACCTCCAATGCATCGTGGCCCGATTTCACGCCTATCTTCTCGATTTGGGAATCCGGCCCAGGCGAGGATCGTTACGCAGCAGAAGATCGCACGCATGAAGCGCCTCCATCTCAAAGCCGGGGCTGTCGCTCGGAATGAGGAGCCAATGGCCGATCTTACTTCCCAGTAACTCGATCTGACGGATGGAAGGGAACTCACGCCGAAGTTCTGGATCTGTGGGATTCGTGCTTTCCGCAAGAACGAGCCAGACGCCGTTGTCCCTCGGAGACTTGGGATGATCGCGAAGCATGCAAACGATGCGGTCGCCCAGGTAGACCGCAAAACCGGAAAACATGCGACGCACCTCGGGGTTCAACGGCATCAACGCATCCAGAACAAACGCATGCGGAGCCTTCTGTCTCGGTTTAGCAGCGCGAGCCATCGTATATATGGTCTATCAGAGAGGACCACAATGGACTAGATTCGATTGTGGACGATCAGACGGTGGATGAGCACTCTCGCCTTCCATCAATGAGGGTGCCCCATCCATGACGCAGTCATGGGTGGGAAAGCATGAACCCAACGCCGGGATGCCCCATGTCCCGCTTCTAAGACATGGGAAAGCGTCAATCCTCAGTCCCCGGATTTATTCAGCTGCACTGCCGCCCGAATCAGCGCCTTCAACGCCTTCTCATTCACCTTGTCACCTTCGTGAAAGTCGATCGCGCGCCTTAGGTTCCCTTCAAGACTGGAATTGAAGAGACCTGCGGGGTCATCCAGAAAGGCGCCATTGGCGAACGTCATCTTCACGACACTTTTGTGCGTCTCGCCCGTGCAGATCATCCCGTCGTGCGACCAGACAGGCACCCCTGAGGGGTTCGAAGGCTTCTTCCACTTGCACTCCTCCACAACCTCGGGGTCGGCCTGCTTGATCACGGCGCGAAGCCGCGCCAGCATCGCCCCACGCCAGTCGCCGAGCCCCTCGATCCGCGCATCCACTTCGGCAGAGCTGGATTCCGTAGAAGCTACTCCGGCTTTCGACTTCTTTATCATGCTGAGTCCTCCTTTACCACTGGCCTAAATTCGTTCCTATGTTGCATAGAGATTTGTTTCCAGGAACTCATTGCGAAATTTCCCGCTGGGGTCGCGCTCCTTCAGCAGGGCTTTGAAGTCGGCGAGGCGCGCGTACTGCTCTTGCAGCAGCGCGGGTGACAGGGTGAACAGCTTGGCCCAGTGGGGGCGGGGAGCAAACGGTTTTAATTGCGCTTCGATCCGGGGAAGGATCTGCTTTACCGTATCCCACTCGGGTTTCCAGGTGAAGTGGATGGCTAGCGAATCGCGCTCGTATGCCGTGCTTATCCAAAGGTGGTCGGCGGCGATGGTTCGCAGTTCGGTCACAAACAAATGTGGCGTAATTTGGTCGCGCAGTTTTTCCACGGCAAGGATCGCGTCGTAGCCGCGCTCGCGGGGAACGAAGTACTCGGTCTGCAATTCGCGGCCGCTTGACGGCGTGAAGTTCATCTTGAAGTGGGGCAGGCGTTCATACCATGGCCCAGGAATGCCCATCTGTTCGGTGCAGCTTTCGGCTGGATGGCCCGTGATGGGATGCAACTTTTCGGTTGCACGTTTTGCCCCATAGAATTCCGCAGCCGATTCGTGCTTCTCGCCCGGTTGCAATTTGCGCTTGATCCACACCTGCGTGGCCTGGTGATGCTGCCAGTCGGTAAACAGGCTCACGCTGTATCCCGCACCGAAGATGGCATCGAAGTTATGCGCGAGCTCATCGAAGTTGAGATTCTGATAGACGGTTTGCGCCACCTGGTATGTCGGCAGCAGGTCCAGCGTTACACGCGTGACGACACCCACCGCGCCAAGGCCTACCACCACGCCCAGGAACTGGTCACCGTCTTTGTCACGTGACAGCTGGATCAGTTCGCCACTGGCGGTGACGATCTCAAGTGCGCGTACAGCAGTTGCTAGGTTGCCATTGTGGATGCCGGAGCCGTGGGTCGCGGTGGCGATCGCTCCGGCGACGGAGATGTGTGGCAGCGACGCAAGATTGTGCAGCGCGAAGCCGCGCGCATCAATGACCGGCGCGAGCTGACCGTATTTGACACCGGCGCCGACCGTAACGGTGCGGGCGTTGTCGTCGATCTCAATCTTATCGAGGTGCTGGAGCGAGATCTGATTTTGCGTGCTGTCGGCAATGCGGTTGAAAGAGTGGCGGGAGCCGAGGGCGCGCAGCTTGCTGCAACTCTTCACCATGTCGCGCACCTCGTTCACATTCGCCGGAGTGTGCACATGGTCGGTGCTATAGGTGATGTTCCCCGCCCAGTTCTCGCGCGGGGCGGGCTGCTGTTGTGCTCGCGCCAACCGCGAAATCATGCCTCCGGCCACAATCGCTCCTGTAGATTTCAGAAACTCCCGCTTGTTCATCGTCCAATTGACCCCTCTCGATCTTCGATGAAATTCATCTGTGCTCGACAAGCATAGGGTTCGCAGGCAAACGAGGCAACAGCGAATTGGATAAGCGAGCTAGGCCGACTGCTCGATGTTCGGATCACACTCATGGACGTATACATCGCGTCTCAGCCGTCGACCATCGTTTAAGCTCCGAAAGCTTTCACAAGTGGCCGCCTCGCAATCCTGCTTCTCGCTTGTCAAGCGTGGGGTCGTCCGTTACGCCGCTAACTGTCTGAAAACAAAAGTGCAAAAAATCTCTAATTTTTGCAGGTTATTTCGCGCATTTCGCTAAGCTGAATCTATGAGAGACGAACTTCCAGACGCTCGACATGACCGACCCGTCGTTGCTTTCTCCCCTGACCGCGTCGAAGTCTTTTGCGAAGAGGAATCTACAGACAAGTTCAATGATAGGAGGAATTTGCAGCGAACCCCTCTCGCCAAATGACTGAAAGTAGGAAACTTATGCAAAGAGATGGGGAGTATAGGGGGAGGGTACCGAGTAGTAAACAGATCGTAGGCTTTCGAAAATATACTGCTCGACTTTGGGAGCCGCTTTCATCCCATCGAAGATACACAACTGGTTTTGTAGCCGAACTCATCGCCCATCCAATCCGTCATCCTGAGCCGTGGACAATAAGAAGACCGCTCGCGCGGCCGAAAAGAATGTCCCGGCAACCCAACCAGCCCCACGATCTCGACGCCCTCGCCAAACCCGCCGCGAACCCGCGCATCCATGTGCGTCGCAACGGGCCGCCGCGCCCTGACGGCAAATGCGTTGTCTACTGGATGCAGCGCGCCATGCGCATCCACGAGAATGCCGCGCTCGACGTGGCCATCGACGTCGCCAACCTTCTCGGTATCCCCGTCGTCATCTTCTTTTCCGTAATCGCCAACTACCCCAACGCCAACCTCCGCCACTACTACTTCCTCCAGCAGGGCCTGCGCGATGTTGAAGAAGATGCCAAGGAGCGCGGCGTCGGCTTCATCCTTCGCCGCCCCCCCAACAACTCTCTCGAAAAATTCCTCGAAGAAGTCGATGCGGCAATTCTGATCGGCGACGAAAACCCCTGCCGCGAGCCCGAGCGCTGGCGCGAGGTTCTCGCCCGCCGCCTCAAACTGCCCTATTGGACGGTCGATGCCGATGTCGTCGTACCCTCAGCCGTCTTCGGCCGCGACTACTTCCTGCTGCAACACATGCGCCCGCATCTCAAGGCCGCGCTGCCCAGATTCCTCATCGCACCGCACAATCCCAAACCTCAACACGCATGGCACAAACCGAAGTCGCTAGCATCCGACAGTCTCGCGCACGACATCACCGCCGGCTTCAACGATCTCGATCGCACCATTCAGCCGGTCGACACCTTCACCGGAGGAACGCACGCAGCCCTCAAGCGTCTCAACCACTTCATCGCCCACGGCCTCAAAGACTACTCCGACAAACGCAACCATCCCGAGGTTCAAGGCACCAGCCGTCTCTCGCCCTGGCTCCACTTCGGCAACATCGGCCCGCTTACCATCGCTCTCGCGGTGGATGCAGCCTTCGCCAAAGGCCATGTTTCCGAGGCAGCGCGCGACCGGTTCCTTGAGCAGGTCATCGCCTGGCGCGAACTATCCGTCCTCTTCGTCAAGTACAACGCCAACTACGACAGCTGGGACTGCGCCGAACCGTGGGCGCGCCAGACCCTCATCGAGCACACCGCTGACGAGCGCCCTTATCGCTACACTCTTCGGCAATTGGAGCGCGCCGAAACTCACGACGACCTCTGGAACGCTGCCCAGCGCGAGATGACCCAGACCGGCTGGATGCACAACTACATGCGTATGTATTGGGCCAAGATGATCCTCGCCTGGGCTCCCGATCCCGCGCGCGCCTACGAATGGGCCGTCACCCTTAACGACCGCTACGAACTCGACGGCCGTGACCCCAATGGCTATGCGGGCATCGCATGGGCCATCGTAGGGAAACACGATCGCCCCTGGTTCAATCGCCCCATCTTCGGCCTCGTGCGTCCCATGTCCAGTGCATCCACTGCAAAGAAATTCAATGCCGACGCCTACATCCGTCAGAACGGCGTCAAGACGGAGTCCCTTTTCTGAACACGTACCCGTTTCACCGAGATATGTAGCGGCGATCACATCTCCGTAGTGCAGGCATCGTCCTAAAATGGAACACAATTTCAATCCCGGAATCTGGATGTTCCGCGCTAGGTAATGTATTGGATTTTGCTTAGCTTCCCTCGGAGGATCAGTGTGGGAGGCGGAAATCCGATCCTGTACGCGCGTGACGATTTCAGCAATCAAGACAACCTCGATGCCGTTCAAGCGGCGGTCTGCTACGAACGTCAGCCGACTGATCGTCATGGCGTTGATCGCCATATTCCGATGCGCGACTCCTGGTCAGACCGCGAGTCCATCACCGCAGGCTGAAGCAATACCGGCAACTCCGCCCCGCGTAGCCCATGCACAGCGATTTCTCGCACAACGAGGTCATCCAAAACGCCGAGACGTTGCCCTCTCTGATCGGACGCGAACCGGTCTGACCGAAACGGCAGCCTCAACCTCGACCACCCCGGCGACCGCGGACTGGCAGCCCGTGGGACCATTGCAAGTCATCACTCCCAACTACGGCCTCGTTACCGGCCGCATCTCTTCCATTGCCATCGATCCAGCCGATCCCACCGGCAACCGAGTGGTAGTCGGAACTACCGGCGGCGGCGTTTGGCTTTCGCACAATGCCGCAACCGCAGGTTCGGTCGTATTTACACCGCTCACCGACACGCCTGGAGGCTTCGATGCCGTGCGCTATGCCTCCATCAGCATCGGCGCAGTCTCGGTCCAGCCCGGGGGCACGGGCGTAATCCTGGCCGGAACCGGCGACCCCAATGATGCGCTTGACTCCTACTACGGCGCAGGGGTACTGCGATCTCCCGATGGCGGCAACACATGGACCGTGATGTCCCACACGGCCAATGCGCAGCTGTCGTTTCAGGGAGAAGGCTTTGCAGGCTTTGCATGGAGCACGCTGAATCCACAACTCGTCGTCGCCGCGGTATCGCAAGCCTACGAGGGCACGCTCGTCGACGCGCAACTCTATGGCGTCAGCTACGCGGGCCTGTACCACTCCAGCGATGCCGGCGCCACCTGGAGCCTTGCCACCATCACCGACTCTCCCGGGCAGGACCTGCAGGGCCCGCAGGACATGTTTGCGTCGCCCAACGGCAACTCAGCGACCGCCATTGTCTGGAATCCCATTCGACAGATCTTTATCGCTGCCATTCAGTTCCATGGCTACTATCAGTCGAGCGACGGAATCAACTGGACGCGGATGACCGCACAGCCCGGCAGCGGCCTCACGATGAGTATGTGTCCCACCAACCAGGGCGCCATCGGCTCCATTGCGTGTCCCATTTTTCGCGGCGCACTTGCCGTGAATCCAATTACTGGCGATACGTTTGCCTGGACCATAGATCTCAATAACCAGGACCAGGGGCTCTGGCAGGATGCATGCTCTATCTCCGGGGGATCCTGCAGCAACCAAACGGTTGCCTTTGCAAAGCGCTGGAACACCGCGCCGCTGGAGACCAACACAAGCCTCGGCGCCGCGACGATTGCCAACGGCGACTATAACCTGGTGCTCGCTGCGGTCCCGACGCAACAGGACACACTTCTCTTTGCCGGAGCCAACGATCTCTGGCGTTGCAGCCTCGCCACGGGATGCACCTGGCGCAACTCCACTAACGCATTTACCTGCATGAGCGCACAGGTAGCACCCTACCAGCACGCGGTTGCCTGGAACTCTGCGGATCCACAAGAAGTTTTCATCGGGAACGATAGCGGTCTCTGGCGCTCGATGGATGGCGCCGGCGAGACGGGCTCTCCCTGCTCATCGGCCGATGCTTCCCATTTCCAAAACCTCAACTCCGGCCTTGGCTCCCTCGCCGAAGTTGAAAGCATGTCCCGGGTCGCCGACTCGCCGTACACAATGATGGCGGGCTTAGGCGCTAATGGCACAGCAGGTGTGAAAAGCTCATCCGGCCCAACGTCAGAGTGGCCGCAAATTCTCGGCGGCGAAGGCGGCCCGGTCGCGATCGATCCGAATAATCAATCGAATTGGTATGTTAACGATAGCGCTGGCGTATCCATATTTCGCTGCTCCCAACCCGGAAACTGCACGCCTGGATCCTTTGGTTCGACGCCCATCGTCAATGATGCTGATGTAGCCGGTGATGGTTACACCATGACTTCGCCCGCGCCGTTCATCATCGACTCGCTCGACACGACTCAGCTGCTGGTCGGCACGTGCCGCCTCTGGCGCGGACCCGCCGACGGATCCAGTTGGACGAGTGCAAACGCCATCAGTCCGATACTCGATAGCGTCGCAGGCCTGAAATACTGCAGCGGCGACTCCCTGATCCGCTCCATTGCAGCATTGCCGCTCTCCGACGGCACGGAAGTGATTTACGTTGGAATGTTCGGAGCGCTGGATGGCGGAGCGACCCTCGCCGGACACATTCTCAGGGCAATCTACAATCCCGCCAGCTCTGCGATGCCCACCTGGCAGGACCTGACACTTAACCCAGTCGTCAACGATCAGGTGCGCCTGAATTACTACGGTCTCGATGTTTCCAGCGTCTTCGTTGATCCTCACGATGCAAGCGGCAATACGGTCTATATCACGATTGAAGGCGCGGAAGATTCTTTGCATGCCATTCGCACTGTCTACCGCACAACCGATGGTGGCGCGCACTGGAACGAACTCACGTCCAATCTGCCCCACTCCCCCGCGAACGCTTTTGTGATCGACCCTCAGGATGCAAACACCGCGTACATTGCAACTGACGAAGGTGTCTACTCCACTCGGGATATTGCCTCCTGCTTCAACGGTCCCTCCAACTGCTGGTCGGTCTTCGGTACCGGTCTTCCATTTGCGCCTGTCACGCAGTTGAGTGTCTCACCTGCGGCGACATCGCCCAATGTCCTGGTGGCCGGAACTTACGGGCGCGGCATCTGGCAGATCCCAATGTGGACGTCCGGGACGCAGCTTACGACGGTGTCGGCGCAGCCAGGCCCCTTGACCTTTGCATCTCGGTCGGTGGGTACAACCAGCAGCGCGCAAACCATCACGCTCACGAATAACGGCGCAATCGCGCTGGCCGTCACTTCGATATCTGCGAGTTCGAGTTTCAGCGAGACCGACAATTGCGTCAATGTCGCCGTGAATGCTGGCGCAAGCTGCGCCGTGCAGGTGACCTTTACGCCCGGTCAGATCGGCAGCGTTGCAGGTCAACTCACGATCGGCGCAAATATCTCAGGCGGCCAGCTTTCAATTCCGCTCACGGGCACAGGCTTAAGCGCGGGGATGGTGACTGCGCTACCAGCATTGCTCAATTTTGGGCAGGTGCGGGTCGGGGCAACCTCGTCGTCACTCGCGGTAACGGTCGAGAATCCTGGCAACAGTGCTATTTCACTCACGAACGTTGCCGTGACAGCCCCGTTTGCGGTCGCTTCGAACGCCTGTGGGGTCTTGCTTCTGGCCAATAGTGATTGTGCTATCTCCGTGACGTTTACCCCAACGCAAGAGGGCGCTGCAGCCGGATCGCTGGTGCTGTCTGATGGTGACGGGATTCAAACGGTCGTCCTGAATGGAACAGGCGCTTCCGCGGCGTCCGATGCGCTTTCTCCTCTGACTCTCACGTTTTCGCCAACCGCAACCGGGCAGCAGTCCGGTCCGCAGATCGTTACGCTCACTAACAGCGGCGACCTGCCTCTCAATTCCATTGGCGTGACCGTCAGTGCCGGCTTTCAGCAATCCAATACGTGCGGAACGTCTCTCTCCGGTCACGGCAGTTGCGCCATCAGTGTGTTGTTTGCGCCAGATTCGATCGGCAGTATTTCCGGCAGCCTGAGTGTCACTGACGCAATCCGGACGCAGAAAATTGCGCTCGCCGGCATAGGGCTTCAGGCCCCCGCGATCGGGGTCAATCCGACTCAACTAGCATTTCCGGCGCAGCCGATCGGGCAGGCAGGCCCGCCACTGACGCTGACGATCAGCAACACCGGAGGAGCGCCGATGAGCAGCATCGGCTTTCAGATCATTGGATCTTCCGCGTCAAGCTTCACCTGGGGAGCAAGCACCTGCGGCGCAATCCTGAACAACGGCGCCCAATGTACGGTTCAAGTGAATTTCTTCCCGATAACAGCCGGTCTGCTCACAGCCTCGCTGACAGTAACGTCATCCACGAATGGCATGAACCCAGTCCAGGTGCCTCTTAGCGGAATCGGTCAACCCGCCTCCGGAATCGCGGTCAACCCGCAGCAACTTGCATTCACACAACCGATACTCCGACAGCCCAGCGCCCCACAGACAGTGACCATCACCAATTCGAGCGGCCTTGCCGCAACTGGCATTGCGCTTTCCGTTTTGCAGCCCTTCAGCCTCGTTCAAAACACATGCCCATCTACCCTTGTCGCTGACGCTAGTTGCACGTCCGGAATCGTCTTCACGCCCACCGCCAATGGAGTTTTTACTGGCACTCTCAACGTGAGTTCCTCGACGTTCGTTACTGCCGCGGTCGCGGCCCTCTCTGGAATTGGCGGTGCGGCTGGTTCGGTCCAAATTCACCCCGGAACACTCACGTTCTCGACAATCGGCGTTGGCAATGCCAGCCCGGCACAGACCGCGATGCTGACAAACAACGGTGCGGAAGCGCTGTCTGCGCTGACACTTTCGACTTCGAACGGCTTTCAACTTGGATCCACGACCTGCACGGCCTCACTTGCAGTTGGAGCCAGTTGCACTGCGCAAGTTATGTTTACCCCGGCAACTGCCGGTCCACAGACCGGCAACCTCACGGTTGCGAGTCCCTCGCTTGCGACCAGCCTGCAATTGCCTCTTGCGGGCATGGGATTCGATTTCTCAGTCTCGCCAAGTGGGCAATCGAGCCAGACAGTTTCGAATGGTCAGTCTGCGAGCTTCGCTCTCAACCTTGCCACGATGGGCGGCTCCAGCGGGACCTTCAACTTCAGTTGCGGTTCACTTCCGGCGAATTCTTCCTGCACTTTCAATCCGCCGAACGAAACAGTGAACGCTAATGCAACGGGCAGCGTTACGGTAAAGATTGCAACCGGCATTTCGTCAACGTCTGCGCAGAACACAGGCCATTCTCCAAAGCCATTCGCGTCTGGCAGCTTCTTTGTCGGTCTTGGCCTCATCCTGATGCCTGTCGCGATCCGTCGTCGGCAGCGAGGCACGTTCTTACTCTTGCTCCTCATTCTGAGTTCTTTCGGCCTGACAAGCTGCGCTGGAGCGGGTGGAGGCGCAGGCGGGGCGCCGCCTTCGAATCCGACGAGCATGACCCCACCGGGAGCCTATTCAGTTGTCGTCACGGCTACTGCAAATGGATTGTCCCACAAGATCACTCTCAATTTGACGGTGGATTAAGCGCACTCCAAACCATCAAGTTTCATCGTTGGACCTGAATCAACACGGAAGAAAGGAGCCGCTATACTTAAATTTCAGGCAGGACGCTCGACAACGCGGCGCATTGGCCGCATAGAGCGCGGATGCGAGCTACATTTCAAGGATGGATCGACAATGACCGCGAGAGTTAGCGTCGGGGACGTAGAGCGCGTGGCCGAACTGGCCCATCTTGAACTGACTCCTGACGAATCCCGGAGCATGGTTGAAGATTTGAATGCGATTCTTGACCATGTCGCGCAATTGAGCGAACTGGATGCCAGTTCCGTCGCTCCTCTCGCGCAGGTCAGCGAACTCGAAGGCGCCGGTGGCGACGGATCACTCCGCAAGGATATGGCGCTACCGTCGCTGGATCGTTCCGAAGTGATGGCTGAAGCTCCAGAGACCGACAATGTCTTCTTCAAGGTGCCGAAGGTGATTGAAAGATAGATCAAAGGGGAACGCATCGTTGCCAGGCGAAACCATGACGACTGAGACCTACGTGGAAAGGCCGAAGACTCTTTCTGAGTTGCGCGAGGGCATTGCATCCGGGCATGTCAAGGCCGAGGATCTTGCCACGGGCTACTACGATCGCATCGAGAACCTAAATCCTCGGCTCAACATTTATCTCAGCCTGACCAAAGACCGGGCACTCGAGCACGCCGCCAAAGTGGACGCAACCGCGGCGAAGGGTGATCCACTCGGTCCGCTCGCCGGCATCCCGGTCGGCATCAAGGACGTGCTCGTGATGCGCGGCGCGCCATCGACAGCGGGTTCCAGGATTCTGAAGGGCTATCATCCGCCCTACGACGCTACCGCGGTTGCCAGGCTCGAAGCCGCTGGTGCTGTCCTTCTTGGAAAACTCAATTGCGATGAATTCGCCATGGGTTCCTCGAATGAGAACTCCGCCTACGGACCGGTGCGCAATCCAGTCGATCCCGAGCGCGTTCCGGGCGGTTCGAGTGGCGGCTCTGCCGCGGCTGTTGCCGCCAATATGGCTGTTGCGACGCTCGGCACCGATACTGGTGGTTCGATTCGCCAGCCCGCCAGCTTCTGCGGCGTTGTGGGTGTGCTGCCGACTTACGGACGCGTGTCTCGCTACGGGCTGATTGCCTTTGCTTCGTCCCTTGACCGCATTGGTCCCTTCGCGGGGAACGTGCGCGATGCAGCGACCCTGCTCGGTGTCATTGCAGGTCACGATCCCTGCGACGCAACCAGTTCACCGGCGCCAGTTGCCGATTACGCGGCGGAAAGCGACAAGGGCGCAGAAGGACTGCGGATCGGCGTGCCTGCTGAATACTTCGCCGAAGGGCTCGACCCCGAGGTCCGCGAGCGCATTGAGAGCGGCATCGAGGTCCTGAAAGATGCAGGTTGCACCATCAAGCCAATCTCGCTTCCTCATACCCGCTACGCGATTCCGACCTATTACGTCGTTGCCACGGCAGAAGCGAGTGCCAATCTCGCGCGGTTCGACGGGGTGCGCTACGGTTATCGCTCGCCTTCGTCGCCGACGCTGTCTGACATGTACAGCCACTCGCGCGACGAGGGCTTTGGCGCCGAGGTCAAGCGCCGCATCATGCTCGGCACGTATGCGCTCTCGGCGGGTTACTACGACGCATACTACCTCAAGGCGCAGCAGGTGCGCAGGCTTCTCGCCGAAGAATTCCTCCGCGCGTTCGCCGATGTGGACGCGATTGTAACGCCGACCGCGCCGACGCCGGCATTCAAGATTGGCGAGAAGGCAGACGATCCTCTCGCCATGTACCTGGCAGATATCTACACCGTGACCGCGAGCCTTGCGGGCATCTGCGGCGTCAACGTTCCCTGCGGTGCGACGAAGGCGGGCTTGCCGGTTGGAATGCAGGTGCTCGCTGCTCATCTCCAGGAGGGAACGGCGTTTCGGGTCGCGCGCGCAGTGGAGGCGGCACAGATTTAGGAAGCGGGAATCAGGATGCAAGTGGGTAAGACGATCGCTGGATGGATTGCAGTTTTGGCGTTTCTGGCAGTTTCTTCGGAACTAATCAATGCCGCACCTCGCAAGGTTCATGTCGTAGGTCTGGGCGGCGTCAAACGCGTACCGTATTCGAAAACCGGCGATCCATCGGGAGCCACCCCGGACGAAGTCTTCCTGAAAATTCGTCCTCTTGTCGTCGACGGCCTGGTGAAGGAATGGACGTCGGGCGAGGGGCACGATATTACCGATCGCAGCTTCGTTGTGCGTCGCGTCCTCCGCATCAACGACGAACTTCCAGGTGAGAAGGCCGGCAATCCTGAGAAGCACTGGGTTTGGCAGCGTGGTCCATGGCTGCTGGTCGATCGCGTGACTGGCCACATCGCCGCGCTCAAGTTGCCGGATTACGATCCGGGCATCAGCCAGGTGGCCTGGTTTCGCGATTACGGCGCTTATTGCGGTATCACGGCAAGCGGGAAAAGCCTTTATGCTGTCGTGGCTCAGGTTTCGGTCCGCAAGCCGGTGCTGGCAAAGAAATTGTCAGCGCTGGATCTCGCGAGTCTGACCCGGCCGGCCTGCGCTGTTGCGGACTGGCAGCGCGAGCCGTTGCGGACGACATTCCACCCGGCTGGAAGAGATGCTGTGAGTTTCGAAATCGTTCCCGGGTCCGCTGTTTTGATTGAGGACTCCGAGGACGACACAGGGAATGGGGAACCAGGGAGCAAGGGAACAGGGCCGAAGGAGTAACCATCCGGCAATCATTGGCTTATCCCTGATTTACACGATCTCGGTACCAAGAAACACAATCATAAGTCGCAGCCAGGACACGCCGAATAAAAAGCCATAGACAACACCTGCCTCGACCCCTTTCATCCAAGCTCGGCATCACATAAAGCCCTGAATCTGAGCAATGCGGGACAGTTTCTCTTCTATGCCGAGCCTAGGGCGGGAATAGAAGCAGGTCCTCGTATGCATAGTTACAATTCGTCAGAGATCCTCGTCAGCGTACTTCGCAGCACCTCATTTCTCCTGGGGCACTACTGCTACAGTGGGCACGATCCCCCACTCAGCGAACTGCAGCGCTCGCTCGGGGGCGCGATGTCCCAACTCGAAGTCGAAATGCGAGCCGGGCAAATTGCCTAACGCCTTCGAATCTCAGTGAAGAACCGCTCCGGAAGACCCGCATAAAGGACCATGGAAACAACTGATTGGGATAAGGAGCCAAATAGAAAAGCCATTGCTCCCAAACGAGCGTCAATCTCATCCCGACACTGGCAGTGGCACAGCAGTTCGCATCACGGTCAGCACCGTGATGCCGTCTTCCTGGCTGCTGCGCCGCATCTGCGACCTCTTCCGCTGGTTTTGCTGTGAGCGCGCCCATGCGATCAAAGCCGAGAAGTTCACCATTTGCGTCGCGGGCCTCTACAACGCGGTCCGAAACAAACGTGACCATTGCGTCTATTCTGATTTTTCAGTCTCGGTGTAACTTGCCTCCGGGCTGTGAATCGCGGAAGCCAGGTGCATCTCCAGTGCGCCGGACCGAGCGCGCGCGAGCGTTCGTTTTTGGTCAGCGCGTTTCGATCCCGGACAAAGATGTGGTCGCCGATCGCCACCCTGGAACTGAACTCACTTAATGAATCAGTGACTTGAAGTTGGAGCGCTTTGGCTGGCTACGTGCACAATTCCAAGCAGATCGCACCTTGTGCGGAGAACCCGTCAAAGGAGACCTGCGAACCCAAAGCCCTTTCTGGCGAACCCAGAGATAATGGAGGATTTCTAAGTGTTCCGATCCATCGCTCGCGTCTTGGTTCCTGTTGAAGTGGTATCTGTATTCGTCCTGGCGTCTTTGGCCAACGCCCAACAGGGCATGCCCAATCCGATTGCGGCGCCGAATCCGCTGACGACGACGCTATCCATTTTTCGTAGCAATATGCAGGACAAAATCATGAAGTCGGCGGACGCAATGCCAGAGTCCAAGTACAGCTATCGGCCGACGAAGGATGTTCGCTCGTTTTCGGAGATCCTGACTCATTTGGCAGATATATCGTACACGCTGTGTTCAAACGTGAAGGGTGAAGGAAATCCTGTCGCGACTACCGCGAAGGTTTCGAAGGCCGAAATCGTGGCCTACCTTAAAGGATCGTTCGATTATTGCGACGGCGTGTACTCCGGGTTCACGGATGCGCATCTCAACGACCCAGCGGACTTCTTTGGCGTCAAGACGAACAAGATGTTCATCCTGACGCAATTGGGAAATCATGACGCATTGCATTATGGCAATCTCGTCACATATCTGCGCATCAATGGCCTGGTGCCGTCCGGGGGCTGGTTTTGATGGCGGAGCGGCGGATACCGCAGCAGTCGCTGAGGCATAAACGATCGTCATGCGATATTGCTTTCCCACCTCTCCTCGAGATGTGGGGCAACCGGATTTAGGTGTGGGCCATCCCTGATTTGAGGTCTCGTGGTGTTCCGTTCGTGTCACGATGGAACTGTGACATGAATGGGCGCCCGCAGAGGGCTGATCCAGTCTGAAGGTCGAGATGCTGGAACCGATCGAAACACTATTGCAAAGGGCAGAAATTGCGCATGGGCACATGTGCGCGGGGCAAATCCTCGGCACGCGCATGGCGCTTCTTGGTCTCAAGGGCCTCGGGATCGAAGATCCGCTGGGGACGGACCGGAAGCGGTTGATCGTTTATGTGGAGATCGACCGATGCGCCACGGATGCAATCGGCATGGTGACAGGCAGCCGCCTGGGAAAGCGTACCCTCAAGTTCCGCGACTGGGGAAAGATGGCCGCTACATTCGTTGATCTTCAGGCCGCAAAAGGGATTCGCGTCGTCGCGCTCGAGAATTCACGCGACCTTGCCCGGCAGCTTCATCCGGAGATTGAAAACAAGCAACAGCAGCAGATGCTGGCTTACCGGGAACTCGGCGACGATCTGCTTTTCCGAGTACAGCGCGTGGGGGTAAATGTTGACAAGGCCGAATTGCCCGGCACCAAGGCTGAGCGGGTGCTCTGCGCGCGCTGCGGTGAGGGGATCAATTTCGGGCGATTTGAGGAAGTGGGCGAGGAGCGGCTATGTCTTAGTTGCGCCCACCCCGAGCTGTGCTATTGGAAAGCGGAGTAGCCAAGCTGGAAAACGTTTGGGTTCCCTCAGAATGACACGGTATTCCCATTTTCCTGAGTGACATCGCCAATCCTGATGGGAACAGCAACGCCGATTATGGGAAGAGTTTCAGAATCTCAGACTCGGGATGCTGGATCTCATTCCAAGCTTCGGCGCGGTGTGCATGGGCACGTATTCCCTGGCCGGACTCGAACCATAACTCTTTTCCGGATCGAGAATCCTCGACGGCCGAGACGCCGTTTCGGGCCGTGCGGGCAAGCCTCGCATCGTGTACCGGTCGCTAGCCTGTATCGAGATCACTGGCTGTTTTGCGATCGAATCCCCGTGGTGCGACAGTTGTTTCGTCACGCTCCACAGAAACCACAGTAAAAAGGCCACTACAAGTCCTACCGGAATCAGAAATAAATAATGCAGAGTTGTGAAATGCATGGCCGTCTCTTCCGCATTGATTTCGGCGAGCTGGCGAACCACTCAGCCGCAGTGATCATGCTGGATTCAGAAGACGCCCTAAAACATAAAGAGAGGGAAGTCAAACGATAAGGTGTTTATAAAGAACTTCCCCGGGTGAAGCGCCGTGCAGGCGCACGTTGACGCAGCCGGCTGCCGGGCTTGTGTGGGGGATATCCTTGACATGGTTGCGGCTGCGCATTTCTTATCTTAAACAGGCCTTCTTTATTGAAGTCAGGCTGGGGTGTGCGCTGTTGGATGAGGCGTGCTTTCCTGTTGGCTTTGCGGGGGAGACCGTGTCGAACAGGAAACAGAAAGTGAGCTGAGTCACTGGTTTGAATCTGGCGGTACGTTAGAGTGTTGACGCCGGACCAATCAAGGATTTCATGTTCTCAAGCCTGTGCCGGAAGCATTGGAGGCCAGGAAGATTCCCGGAGACAAACTCTTTTGCAGGCTCCGCCCAGGCGGAGGTGCCTGCGCCCTGAGCGGCCGGTTGAGGCGCCGGGGGCAAGTAAAGGATGAGTGTGACGACGAGTTTTGCATTGTTGGCGGCTGCGCCCGCCGGAGCCGGGAGCGGCATCACGATGCTTCCGCTGTTGCTGTTGATCCCTCTCATGTATTTCGTCATGATTCGGCCGCAACAGAAGCGCCAGAAGCAGTGGCAGCAGATGCTGGGCAGTATCAAGACGGGAGACAAGGTGACGACCGCGGGCGGCATTCGCGGGATCATCATGTCCATCAAGGACGACGTAATCATCATTCGCGTGGCTCCCGACAATATCAAAATGGAAGTGGCCAAGAGCGCGATCGCTTCAGTGACTACGCAGGAAGAATCAGGTTCTTGAACGCACGATGGTGGGTCAGGATGCGCGTGCCGCGGCTTGATACCTTCGTCGCCGGGCGGAATTCGGTAAACGGACGTCGTAAAATCGACAACGGTTCAATCTAGAGAATTGGAACAATGAAGAAAAATCTCAAACAGAAGATTGTCATTATCATCGGAGTGCTGGCCGTATTCCTGTACGGTGCATTCTTCGGCTTCGATCCGCCGAAGTTTGATTCGAGCCAGCCGCTGCTGAGCCAGCTGACCCAGCATATCCATCGCGGGCTTGACCTTCAGGGCGGCGTTCACCTGATTCTGCAAGTTCAGGTGAAAGAGGCGGTAGGCACAGAGACCGACAATTCGGTGGCTCGCATTGAACAGGATCTCAAGACGGCAAAGCTGACGGTTTCGCAGGTTTCAAAGCCGGATCCAGCCGCCCATCCTGAAAAGATCCAGGTCGAAGGAATCAACCCGACCCAGTTCAGCGCGGTTCAATCGCTCATCGACAGCAAGTACTCCAACGAGTACGACATCAGCGGGTCGGGTGACAACACCCTGAGCGTCACGATGAAGCCGAACATCGAGAAGACCCTCGACGACAAGACGGTGCAGAACACAATCGAGGTAATCCGTGACCGCGTGGATTCGCTTGGCGTGACCGAGCCGATCATTCAGCAGTACGGATTAGGCGACAACCAGATATTGGTGGAGTTGCCGGGTATCTCGGATATTGACCGGGTAAGGAGCATCATCACCTCGACGGCGCGTCTGGAGATTCACGCTGTGGTTGGCGGGCCCTATCCCGATGAGCAGGCCGCCCTAGCCAGCGTAGGAGGAACACTTCCGTCGGATGAGGAAATGGTCCATGGTTCCGGTTCGATGGCTACCGGTTCGGATGCGGATAGTGTTTATGTCCTGCAGCGCCTGGCAATCGTAGCGGGAACCGATTTCCGGTCAGCGGACCCTGGCACCGATTCCAATACCGGGCAGAGAACCGTTCACTTCACGCTCACCAACGAAGCTGGCGATAAGTTCTGGGACTACACCAGCGCCAACGTGGGCCACAGCATGGCCGTCGTTCTTGGTGGGCGCGTGAAGGAAGTTGCCAACATTGAAAGCGCGATTCGCGATTCGGGCGAAATCCGAGGCAGCTTCTCTACGGATGAGGTAACGATTCTCTCCAAGATGCTGAGGACCGGTGCACTGCCGGCTTCTATCAACTATCTCGAAGACCGGACAGTCGGCGCGTCACTGGGCGCAGACTCGATCAAACAGGGCGTTACCGCCGCAGTGGTAGGCGTGCTGCTGGTCATGGTCTTCATGCTGATCTATTACCACGGCTCGGGCATCAATGCGGACCTGGCGCTGTTTCTAAACCTGGTGATCCTGCTTGGATTCATGGGCTTTTCGGGCGCGACACTTACTTTGCCGGGCATCGCCGGAGTGATTCTGACCATCGGTATGGGCGTCGACTCCAACGTACTGATTTTTGAGCGCATTCGTGAAGAGATGCGTGCGGGCAAGGCTCCATCGGCAGCTGTCGATCAGGGTTTTGCGCACGCGTGGACAACGATTCTTGATACGCACGTCACAACGATCGTGTCGGCGGCAATCCTGTTCCTGTTTGGCAGCGGACCAGTGAAAGGGTTCGCGGTGACCTTGACCTTTGGTCTTGCGGCCAACCTGTTCACGGCGGTCTATGTATCGCGGGTTATTTTTGATACCCACGTCAACAACCTGAAAGCGGGAGAGGTTGTTTCAATCTAGCCGGCACTGAAACGGCCGGCAGGATTTGTCAACATTGCATGCCGGGACCAGTGGGTCCTGGAAAATCGAGGAAGGCAGAGAACCAGTGGAATTCTTTCGTAGCGTTAACGTCGATTGGTTGGGGAAGAAGTGGTATTTCCTGGCCTTCTCTTTAATTTTCAGTGTGTCGGGCCTTATCTCGATGGCTGCGCACTGGGCGCATCCTGTGGGTGGGGTGCGCAGCCCCGTGCCCCTGGGCGTCGACTTCCGCGGCGGGACCCAGGTTGAGGTCCAATTCAAGCAGGCGCCTGATATCGAACAGATTCGCCAGGCCACCGCGACGGCGGGCATTCGCGACGTCAGCATCGTCAACTACGACCTTCCCAGTCATCACGAAGTTCTCATCAGCCTTCCCGAGCAGCATGTCGAGTCGTCTCTCGACACCGGACGGGAGCAGATCAAAAACGCACTTAGCGCGAAATTCGGCGATAGCGCATTCGACATTCGGAATGTCACGGTGGTGGGCCCGACGGTTGGCAAGCAGCTTGAAAAACAGGCGACGCTTGCGACTCTGTACTCCCTTTTGGGAATGCTGATTTATCTCTGGTTCCGGTTCCAGCTTATCTACGGCATTGCCGCGGTGGTAGCGTGTTTCCACGATACCTTGATTACGGTGGGTGCCTTTGCCTTGCTTGACTCATTTGGATTCAAGGGAATGGAGATCAGCCTCACCGTCATTGCCGCAATTCTCACGCTGGTCGGCTACTCCATGAACGATACCATCGTTGTGTTCGACCGCATCCGTGAGAATCTGCGCCTGAGCCGGCGAGAATCGCTCCCGGACGTGGTCAACCGGAGCATCAATCAAACGCTGAGCCGGACCGTTTTGACATCGGGCCTGACGTTTCTGACTGTGTTGTCTCTGTTTGTGTACGGCGGCCCTGTTTTGCGAGGGTTTTCGTTTGCCCTCGTAGTTGGCATTCTGATTGGCACGTATTCATCGATCGCTATCGCCGCGCCGATGCTGGTTGCGTGGCAGCAGTACCGCGCGGGAAGCGGGAAAGCTGCGGTTCTTCCGGCGGCCAGGCGATCCAAGGTTTAAAGCGCATCTTGCACTTCTTTTGCGGCAACCTTTGCATGTGGTAGGCAGTTCTGATATAGGTGGAGCACGCTTTTTGTAAGCGTTTTAGAGCGCGGGAACATTTGGAATTCCCGCGGTGTCTAAATAGAGGTAACCGATACCCCGATTCGAGGCTGGCCATGTTTGAAGATTCCACATTTGAATCAGGCGGAAGGATCCACAGCAAGAGCGGCCGTTGGATGATGGTAACGTTCATCACCAACGGCGCAATTCTAATTGCGATGATTCTCTATCCGCTCATTTACCCAGAAGCGTTGCCCAAGGCGATGATGCAGACCCTGCTGGTGGCCCCTCCGCCGCCGCCACCGCCACCTCCACCGCCCCCACCGGCTGAAGTCATAAAGGTGGTGCACGTTCAGTCTGAAATGATGAATAACCAGCTCGTCGCTCCAACCAAGATTCCCAAGGACATCAAGCAGGTCGCCGAGAAGGAAGCGCCGCCGAGTTCGTTTGGCGTGACAGGATCTGACCTGGGTGGTGGCAGCGCCGGCGGCGTGATGGGCAGTGTGTTTGGGACGGGTTCTGCGCCCAAGGTGCAGGCTGCTCCGCCGAAGAAGATCAATATTTCCGCGGGCGTTGCACAAGGCATGCTCATCCAGAAGACCACGCCTGTGTATCCGCCAATTGCCAAGGCGGCCCGCGTTTCCGGGACGGTCGTGATTCAGGCGAAGATCTCGAAACAGGGAACCATCGAGGACCTTCACGTTGTCAGTGGCCCAGCCATGTTGCAGTCAGCGGCGCTCGAGGCAGTCAAGAGCTGGCGTTACCGGCCCTACCTGCTCAACAACGAGCCCGTCGAAGTAGAGACCACGGTCAACGTGATCTTTACTCTGGGAGGCTAGTCTTAATCTTCGGCTCTTTCTCGCAGGAGAAAGAGCCTTGTTTTTGACCCGAATGCGAATCCTGATAGAGCCGCATTCCCAATCGCAAAACCGGGGATGAATGCATCCCGAGGCAACAACACTCCTTCCGGCGCACACCAGCTCGATCTCCAGCAGCGGTTTCTTCGAGATTGAAAGTGAATACCGGTAAGAATGAAGCTGATCAGGAGTCAGCTTCCCAGGTTTTGTATAAATCGATCCGCAACAGCGGATAGTCTCAGCTCACAAACTCCTTAGGAGGAACGATTCAAGTGATTCTCGCTCAGCTCGCACATTTCGCTTCGCATACGGTCAATAGCCTGGCATTTTTTCAGGAAGAGCAGACGGTCAGCTTTAGCCCTCTAGGGCTGTGGCAGCACATGGGGTGGTTGGCTCGCGGCGTTGCCATCCTTCTCTTCATCGAGTCGATCTGGTCGCTGGCCGTGATGATCGACCGCTACCTGTACTTCTCAGCCGCCCGCAAGCAGTCGCGCGAATTCGCGCCCAAGGTTGCCGGCGCGCTCAAGGACAGCAAGCTCGAAGAGGCGATCAAGATCGCCGATCGCAACAAGAAGTCGCACCTCGCCGAAGTTGTTACGGCGGGTCTGCAGGAATTCCGCGCCTCTGGCGGCGTTGCCAGTGAGGCAACGATCGAGAGTTCCGGCCGCGCATTGGAGCGCGCCGAGGCCATCGTTCACGCCAAGCTGAAGAGGGGCCTCAGTGTCCTGGCCACCATCGGCTCGACCGCACCCTTCGTTGGACTGTTCGGAACGGTCGTCGGCATTCTGAACGCCTTCCAGCAGATCGCCACGCAGAAGACCTCCGGTATCGGCGCCGTCGCCGGTGGTATTTCTGAAGCGCTGGTAACCACGGCGTTCGGTTTGCTCGTGGCCATTCCTGCCGTTATGGCGTTCAACTACTTCACGGGCCGAGTCGAAGCGTTCGACGTCGAGATGGATAACTCCTCGAGCGAACTCATCGACTACTTCATCAAGCAGAGCAGACGCTAAGCGATCTGAATGCAGGCCCGAGCGAGAGACACTCACTGGGCAGGAGAAGCGGAAACGTCATCCTGCCCGGGTTTCTAATCAGGCATGGCAATCGCTTTGAACGAAGGCCGGATGGCATCCGGCACATGAATTCATCAGGCACGGAGCCCAAACATGGGAATTGCAGTTCGTAACGAAGGCAGTAAAGTCAACTCCAACATCAATGTCACACCGATGGTGGACGTGATGCTGGTATTGCTGATCATCTTCATGGTCATCACACCCATGCTCCAGAACAAGGTCGCCGTCGATATGGCCAAGGTGGAGAATCCCACCCCGATGCCCGACGCCGATAAGGAAGACGCCATTGTTGTGGCCATCACCCGCGATGGCGGTGTGTTTTTGGGTCAGAACAAGGTGGCTACCTCTGAGCTGGGAGGTCTGGTCCGAGAGAAGCTGGCAGATACGCCGGGCAAAGAGATCTTTATTCGCGCAGACGCGCGCGCTCAATTTCGTGCAGTTGAGGATGCAATTGACGCCGTGCGTACTGCGGGTGTCGACGAAGTTGGCTTGCTGACAAACAAGCGTGAAGGCGCCGAAGGTCTGGGCGGTCAGTAATCATTTGCCTGGAACGCGTTACATTAACCGATTGCAGCAAACGAGGAGTTTTAAGCCATGGCAATGACAAGTGGGAGCAGCGGTGGCGCAATGGGCGACATCAACGTCACCCCGATGATCGACATTCTTTTGGTGTTGTTGATCATCTTCATGGTGATCGTGCCGGTCACGCCGAAGGGTCTCGACGCCCTTGTACCGCAGCCGCCAAAGAGCCCGCAGCAGCAACAACAGAATGATCGCACCATCGTCGTGCAGGTGAACTATCGCCCGGGCGCAGCACCGACCTACAAGATCAACGAAACGGATGTTGCCAAGACCGACTTGCTGGCGCGTCTAACGGAGATCTACGCAAATCGCGCCGAGCGTGTCATGTTCGTGAGGGGCGACGACGATTTGAACTTCGCGTATATCGCAGAAGTGATTGACATCGCTCATGCTGCCAACGTGGATCACATCGGTTTGATGACGCCGAAGATCATGGCTGGACAATAACAACGCGACTTCAATCTCTCCCCGCATGGGAAGAAAGGGGATTACTGCGATGACCGCGACGAACGGCGACATCAGGGGATTAGCTTCTGAGATCAACGTTACGCCGATGATCGACGTGCTTCTGGTGCTTCTGATCATCTTCATGGTCATTGTTCCCGCCGTTCCCAGGGGAGAGGCTGCTGTGGCTCCGCAAGCTTCACACGAGAACGCTCCTCGCGAGGATGCAGTCGTCCTCGAAGTAACCGGGGGAGCCGGAAACAAAACTGATCTCCGCATTAACCAGCAGCCTGTCGCGCAGGGGGAGTTACAGTCGCGACTTTCTGCAATTTATGCCAACCGCGCGCAACGAGTTTTGTTCATCAAAGGCGACGACCGGTTGAGCTTCAAGGAGATCGCCCAGATCATCGACATTGGTCACGCAGCCGGAGTCGACCAGATCGGTTTAATGACCCCCGAAGTTCTGGCCGGGCGCTAAAATTATTGCCAGTCGAAGAACACAGTTTGTTTTGAGGCAGCAGGAGTACAATTTGGCCATTCTGGTTTCGGATTCTCCCGCCCGGCTCCAGATGCATGATTGAGAAAGTGCGAGATCGCAGCGCACGACCTGAAGGAGAAGAATAAGAACATGAATGGACCCGCACGAATTACGGCGCTCACGGTCGCTTTAGCCGGCATGGTGCTTTCCATGGGCGGGTGCAACCGCCTGCAAGCCCGTGATCAATTGAACAAGGGAGTGGATGCATACAAGTCTGCCCACTATGAAGAGGCGATCGGACACTTCCAGAAAGCCACAGAGCTGGATCCGAGCTTGCCGATGGCAAAGAGCTACCTGGCGACTGCGCTGGCGCAGAACGTTGTCCCCGGCCTCACAAGTCCTGACAACCTCAAGAACGCACAACAGGCGATCAGCATTTTTCAGGAGGTTCTGGCCAAGGAACCCAACGACGTCAACAGCCTCAAGAATATAGCGTCCATTTATTTCAGCATCAAGGATTTCGACAAGGCGAAGGACTATCAGAAGAGGGTTCTGGCGGCCGACCCGAAGGATCCTGAAGCTGCCTACACCATCGGCGTAATCGACTGGACTCTGGCCCACGAGAACACGCTGAAAGCGTTGGCAAGCGCCAACATGAATGATGACGGTGAAGGCAACTCCAAAGCTCCCAAGAAGGTTCTGCAGCAGATCAAGGACGAGAACACTCCTCTTGTGACCGAGGGATTGCAATATCTGAATCAAGCCCTTGCGAATCGCGCCAATTACGACGATGCGATGTCGTACATGAACCTGACCTATCGCCGCAAAGCTGACACGGATTTTGACGATCCTGCGACCGTGAAGGCCGACGTTGCCTCAGCCAAGGACTGGAGTTCCAAGGCAATGGGCACCCGTAAGGCTAACGAAGAGAAGAAAGACAAGGGTCCTGGCGGAATCACCATGGATTCGAATGGCAACATGAAGTAGTTCTCTGATCGTTTCCATCATTCGAACGGCCTTCGCTTCACGCGAGGGCCGTTTAGTTTTGCGATTGACGAAACCCACTCCTCATCGCGCTTCGTGACGGCCTATCGGGAACGGACAGCGCTTCGCCGCTGCTCTTGCTGAGAATGGGGCTGGGAACGCTCGCTCCCGTTTCCTTCAGCGCCTGTGCCCTTGGTCAGGGCCCCTAATTCTTGTGAAGTGCAAGGAGTAATCACAAACCCACGATCCGCTCAAGTTGGACGAAAGCGACAAGGAAAGCTGTCGATCCTATAGAGGATTGGTTGCGCCTTAAGCAGCGATCGGCCAAGTCGTTTTATTTCGCACCTTGCTTCAGGATCTCTTCCGCGAAATAGTTTCGTACTTTTGCAGCATCGCGCAGTGTTTCCTTGTAGGCGATTTGCAGCAACTGCGCGTGGCTTTCGCGCAAGCCCTGGCGGATATGCTGCTGGACGCTTGGATTGTTCAGTTCGCGTTGTCCCGCCGGCTCGCGTTCGAGCAACTTGTAAAGGGCATAACCGGCTGCTCGTTGGGTTGGTCCCGCGCCACCATATACCGGCAATACATCGGTTACCTGTCCAATCTTCAGCTTGGTGATTGCAGCGAACGTGGCAGGATCTCGCTGCTGCAAGGCAGACTCGGGGATAAAGCCCATATCGCCGGCGCTTGAGTTTGTGTTGGGATCTTCGGAGTAGTTCATCGCGAGCGCCCCGAAGTCCTCGCCGGCTGCTAGACGGTTGTGAATCGCCTGGATCTTTTTGCGCGCATCGGCATCGCTCGTCGCCTTGTTGTTCTGCAGATTCCCCGCCTGCTGCGAAGGACCCGTCGTGACGACGATCCACGCCAGATGATATTGCGGTTCAATCACATTGAATTCAGATTTGTGCTGCGCGTAGTAGCTGTTGATATCGGAATCCGTGATATTGATCTTGGATTCGATCTCCTTGTTGATGAGTTTGTCGGCGGTGAGCTTGCGGCGAATCTGCTGCTTCAAGTCATCCAGCGTCATATTTTGCTGCTTCAACCTTTTCGCGAACTCTTCTTCGGTGTAAGGCGCCTTGAGTTCAATCAGCTGGGCATTTACGTCCTCATCGGAAGCGGAGAGATTCAGCTTCGCGGCGCTCTGCTCGAGAATCTCATCATCAATCAACTGTCGCAGGAGGTTGAGCCGAACAATGTTTGCCTGCTCCGGGCTTGGATCCTGCGGAGCTTCCCCTTGCGTTGACTTGTAATTGTTGTAGGCCTTGTCAAGATCGGAGCGAAGAATGTCCTTGCCGT
Organism: uncultured Acidobacteriaceae bacterium; assembly: GCA_963838295.1. Taxonomy (GTDB): domain Bacteria; phylum Acidobacteriota; class Terriglobia; order Terriglobales; family Acidobacteriaceae; genus Telmatobacter. Next base: position 247,532 of record CAWIQS010000008.1, on the reverse strand, counting down.
TGACGGTCGCCATCACGTCGGGCGAAGGGGTGTGCCTGCACGCGGACAGAGCAATCAGCAAAAATGCGCATGGAATAACAATGGCGAACGACGCACGCTTAAACGACGATGCTTGGACTTGCAACCTGTATCTCCTCGGGAGCCTGCCCACACCTCTTCGACCAAGACCTGACAATGAATGAGGACCCGGACCGCAGCCCGGAACTCTAGGATAAATCCCAGGACCGAGGCTTCGAAACGAAAGGCTCAGAAGTGGGTTATCGGTTCGCGCGTCAACTGACCAACCTGAGAGCCTGACCCTGAAGCAAATTCCCCATCTTTACTTGCCTTGGCCTGCCGGTTGAGCGGCCGGAGCAGGAGCAGGTGGCGGCGGTTCGATGCCGTCGGCCCGCAGAGCGCGATCGATTACCAGCCACACCTGTTCCTCGGGAACAGCGCCGTTGATGCGTTCGCCGTCCACAAACAAAGCCGGAGTTCCATCAATGCCCAGTGTCTCTGCCTCTTTTGCCGACGCACGCACCTGTGTTTCATCCTGCTTGGCGATGCAGGCGTCGAGTTTGGCGCTGTCCAGCTTCCCTATTGCAGCCTCGTCGCGGGCAATGCGATCCAATGCCGCAAAGCTCTTCGTCAGGTTGCGGTCCTGGCCGTTAACTTCCTGACCGTGCGAGTGCACATAATCGACGAAGTTCCAATAAGTCTGGCTACTCTGCGCGGCAACGCAGTTCGCATCCACTGCAGCATGCATTGCCCAGGGGTGCATGTCGGTCAGCGGGTCGTCCTTATAGACAAAGCGCACCTTGTCCTTGTATCGATCCATGGTGGCCGGGAACAGAGACGTGTGCATGCGCGCGCAAAACGGGCACTCGAGATCGTCAAAGTTGATCACTGTCACTTTTGCATCCGGATTTCCGCGAATGGGTCGCCCGGCAATGTCGATGTTGAACACGGGATCCTTGGAGAGATCGAATGTCTCAAGCCGGGCAAGTTTTTTGTTGTCGGTGGAGACGAGAAAGTCGATGACCTTTTTGGTCGAACCATGGGACAACGTGACGGGCAGCGTATCAAATCCGGAGATCTGGCTTGAAGTTCGCTGGCCGAGAGCAACGGAAACCTCGGGCGGAATGCCGAACTGTGAACGTACCATCACTTCAATGCGCCGGTTCAGCGCTGCATCCTGTGACGCCGGGCCGGCTGACTGGGCTTTGCAACCAACGGCCAGGCTTAAACCGAGCAAGCCGGCCAACAAATGTAAGCGCAACAAATGAATGTCCTCTCCAGCAAGGATATCGCAGCCAAGCCCTTGCCGAGTGCGGGAATGGACCATTGCCAAGTTACTGAATGGTGGACGCAGAAAACCGCGAAAAGCAAGCAGATCGACATGGGATTTGAGCCGGGGAAGCGAGTTTGCCGTGGACTTCAGTACGCAGGGGGCAGGGTCGGGTCGTGAAAGACCGTCTTTGACCGACTAAGACCTTCACCCGCGGAACCGAAGTTGGCGAGCGTAAAGCTGTACAGATATTGGGTTTCGTCTCGGGCTGTCCCTAGAGAAAAGCGCCTGTAACCGAGGCTCAAGCCGCAACAATCCCAGTTGTAGACCGCCTGGACGCCGGCATATTGGACCGCGCGATTCACGAAATCGTACCCTCCGTTTGCCGCGAAATTGAATCCCCCCGCGTTGGGCTTTCCGATCTCGATAAACGGCTGCAATTGCTGACTCTGAAGGATGGAGGCAGCGCTGCCCTTCTCGTCGACGGCGTTGAGAAGAGAATGGCCGAGCCCCACGGTTGTCTTACCGAAGCCGTAGCCGGCAAAAACGTTATTCGCATCGAGGCGCCCGGCTTTCGGGTCGTAGTCCATGTCCCACTCGATGCGCAGATTATCGATAGCTTCAAAGCGCAGGCGCGAAACCAGCGGCGACAGATTGCGCGCATCGGTTAGAAACGCAATGCCGGTCAAATCGAGCGTCGTGTCAAAAACGTTCCTGCGGTCCGGAATGATGGCTCCCCCGAATGTCGGATTCAGGAAGTATTTCTGCGCAATTTGCCAACTCGCCCATTCGCGCGATTGCGCCGGGCATGTAGATGTGGTGTCGCGGGCTTCAGTCGCGCACGGCTTGGCATTCGTCGATCTTGCGTAGAAGCGCTGCGTCAGCGAGAAGCCGACTTCATTGGTATTGGTGGCGATGTCGGCGGGGTCAATCAGCGGAACGTTGCGCGCTTTGACGCCGATCCCACCGACGAATCTGTACATAAGTTCCGGCTCGATTACATGGCGCAATGTGTGATTTCCGAAGGCGAAGTCGCGTTCGAGGGCAGGCGGCCTTAGATCAATTGAAGCCTCAACGTCGCTGCGGCTCAAGGGATCATGGCTCACAGTGGGCGTGCCGCCATTTGTGCCGGTCAGGTCAGGGTCCTGGCTGCCGGTATAGAAAGTTTCACGCAGCGCAACTTCGGGGACCAGGCTCCATCCGCCTCCCACCATTGGCAACGACAGATGAGGATAAAGATCGAACCTGCCCATGTTGCGGACGTGGAAACCAGATTCAGAGCGGCCGAGATAGCTGACCGACGAGCCCATTCTCCAATAGAGGGGTGATGTGTGCAGCGGCTCATCGAGGACGTCGAAACGCAGGCTTGGCAGATGCAGGATGCGCACTTCGTCGCCCGTGGCGGAGCTGGCGAAATTCTGCAGGCGCTCAAGGTAGACCGATGGCACCAATCCGTTGTGAGCGTGGGTCACTGATATTGTGCTGTGGACCTGGGAGTTCACGGCTTGCAGGTAGTTGTCGTCGAACGCCAGCTTGTAAATATAGCTTGAAAGATATTCGGCGTTGACTGCAGCGTGGGTCTCCGCGGTCAGGTCGTAGCGGCCGATGGCGACGATGTCGGCGCCCCCCTGATTCACCAGGACGGATTGGCCTGCCTGTGGTCCCGTAGTCAGCAGTTGTTCGATGCCGCGATCGATCAGTGCATTCCAGGTCAAAGTGAAGTGATCGAGGCCCGGCCCCTTGTAGCGGAAATCGCCTTTTGGTGCCCATCCGCGCTTGCTGAAGTACTCCGTGCCGACTTCCATGTCCATGCTGCGACTCAGCACGATATAGACCTCATCGCCGAGCACCAGGCCACGCGTCGAAGAGTTCTCGATCACCGGGATCATCAATCCGCTTTCTCGCCCCGTCTCTTCCACAGGATGGCGCAGGTAGGGCAGATAGAAGAGGGGAATCCCGAGGAACTTGAACAAGGTATTTTTGGTCGTCGCTTCGTTGTTGGCGATTGCGATGGAGTGGGAGATCAGCTGCCAGTCGGGCTTGGGAAGGTGGCAGTTGGTCATTGTGCCGTCGATGATTCTGTAGCTGCCCTCGCCGGTCTGCAGCAGGACGCGGCCCGAGAATAGAAACGGATTGGTTGTGGAGTACACTGCGGTGCGTCCGGTGCGCCTGACACCCATGGAGCCGTGGACATCAAAGAAGCGTGCCGTATGCATGTCGAGCCGCATGTCGCCGTGCGATGCCGTGATGTTGGCGTCACTGGGGCCGCCGGTGACCTGCAGATTTCCTTCGGCTTCCAGTTCTGAAGTTGTGCGATGGTACACAATCTTGTCGGCGCGAATGACGTAGTCGCGGTAATAGATGACCACGCCGTCGGTCAGGGTTACAGTGCTTCCATCTCGTGTGTATGTTTGCAGACCCGCTTCCCACGTCAGCGGCACTCCAGTTGGCGGCTGCGGCTCGGGTCTTGCGATGGGAATGGCTTCCTGTCCCGGGTCGTCGGGGAGTTGGGACGCAGAACTTTGTTGACCGCTGGTTACGCTGCTCGCTGGACTTTGCGCAGGGGGTAACGCATTGGTCAACACCTGACCGGCAAGTTGCAGGTGACAGAGGGTTATCACCGTGATAAACACGAGATTACGAGGATGCATCCGATGTCCAAGGCCAGCATAGCAAATGCGAGCACGGTTCATTCGGTTGCGGCGCCTCCTCAGTTGTAGAGACGTCATAAAAGCTTCAATCGCACGCTGCCGCCACAGAGAGATGCGCTGACGGAATTGAATTAGCAGGATTGATTTGGCCGGGTTGATTTAACGGGGCTATTGCATTGGTCCAGGGACTATCGAAGGGATTCTAGAGTTTTGAGCACACTGGCTAGCTCGCCTACCCCCCTCCCATCGTGGAAGCAGGAAGTGAATCGTCGCCTTGCGGAGCACAAGACGCGCAAGGGGATTTCGGTTATTGATCAGGATTCCGCTGAAGGCGCACAGGCGTCGTCCAACAGCCGGGCTGCTGCGGCAGCCGCGCGGGTTGCGGCACGGTACGCCAAAACACCCAGCTATAGCGAAATGCAGGCAGCGGAAGCGCGCGGTGCTTTGCGCGCTGCTGAGGCGGCCACGCGGGCAGCGCTTGAGGCACAGGCGGCTGCGCAGGCTGTACTCGATCACTTTGAAAACGATGGCAACGAGGTTGCGGAACTTGAGTACCAAGTGCGTTCCGCTGAAATTCCGAGCCGCTCCGTCGAAAGCCCTGCCCGTTCCGCCGAAGCGCCCAGCCAGGACAAGCGGCCAAAGAATCCCGATACGGTGAAGCGGACCGAAGCGGCAGCGAACGCGGGCGTCGAGATTCGTTGGGAGTCGGATCTGCCGGTCCGGCATCCGCTGCACGAGACACGTGCAACACACGTCGAGACGTGGGAGACCGGGACGCAGAATGATCAGGACCGCGGGGAGACGTACGAAGCGGTGGAGGCTGCACAACCCATTGCCGCCAACCTCATCGAGTTCCCGCGCGAGATTGTGGCGACGCGTCGGATGCGCCCGCGCATCACCGAAGCATTTATTGAAGACGATGAACCACAGCAGCTCAGCATCTTCGAAGTTGAGCCGAATTCCGTTTCCACTGAGCCGATGGGTGCTGCTGCGCGGACCATGGAAGAGCCGGCATGGATCGGGTCAAGCTGGCAGCAGATCGAGCTTGATGATCAGCCACAGCCTTTGCCCGAGTACTATGCAATACAGCCCGATGCCCCCAAGCTCTATCAGGCGCCCTTCAGCCGTCGCATGATGGCAACAATGGTGGACGCGGCATTGATCCTGAGCCTGGTATGGGGATCAGCCTACCTTCTGGCTTCGCATGTTGATCATCTGCCGAGCCTGCGGGTCTCTGAGGTGCTCGGAGTGATTGTGACGCTGGGATTCGCCGCGCTCTACGAATGGTTTTTTCTGACCTTCGCCAAGGTGACGCCGGGGATGCGGTACGCACAGCTTTCGCTCTGCACCTTCGACGAGGAGGTCCCGACGGCGGCGCAGATAAAGGGCCGGATGAAAGCGATGCTGATCTCCGTTCTGCCAGTTGGCCTGGGCGTGGTCTGGTCGATCTTCGACGAGGACCAGATGAGCTGGCACGACCGGCTCTCGAAAACCTATCTGCGGCTGAGCTAGGAAACGGAACTTCCCGCGAAAAATCGGGTGCACCACCAAGTTCGCGAGTCAGCAGGTTTCCTGATTCAACTGGTCGCCAGCGCTGGTTGCTGTGCCTGGCGCTTGATCTGAACCAACGTGGCGTGCAGACATTCGGCGGCTAATCCGTGCAGGAGAAGCCGGTATCCGGCCTGGAGAGTCGAGAGCGGGATCAACGGATGCTTGTTGTTGACCAGCCCTACGTAGGAAGCATCACCAAGCAATTTGGAACTATAGAGGGCCACGGTCTCGTCCAGTTGCAGCGAGTTGCAGGCGCGCCAGAAATCGCTGTCGGTAAGAAACAACTGGTAGAGCGGCGTATAGATTTCAATGGCGGTTTCGAGATCGAGAAAGTTCAAGCGTCCGTTCGGCAAACTGGCTTCATCAATCTGGAATGGTCCATCGGTGATGCAGGCGAAGTTGGGATGCTCCTGGCGGCTCAGCTTGATGCCCTGTGTTTTCATCTCGCGGTTGAGGCGAATAAGGAAGTTATAGATATTGAGGTCGTGCTTGAGAAAGACATTGTCGCGCAGATCCCAGAGATTGCGAGGGCGCAACGGATTCAAAGGGATTTGGACGCCCGGGACATTGGTCGCGACGAACTGAAGAATTTCGGTACCGATATGAAAGTGGCGAAGGATCAAAAGATTCGCATCGGGACGCACGAAGATTCGGAGCCCCCAATAGATCGTCCGGTGCAGAATCTTCGATGACGTAAATTTATTGGGAATCACAATCTTGAGTAGCTGGAAAAAAACCAGCGTCAGCTTTGCCAGAGGGCGAATCAACGGCAGCATGAACTGGCGGGATTTGGAGCCGGAGTTTGCCAGCAGTGCTGCCTTGACTTCGTCGCTGAGTGGCAGACTGGCATCGAGGTAGAGCGCGAGCCAGGGATTGGGATCCTCAGGATTATAGGGAGCGTTTTCGTAAAGTTCGGTAACGTCCATATCGGCTGCCCTCCACTTGTCAGTTCCCAGATAATTCCCTTGTTCCTGACGTTCCGGACAAGTCAGGCGCTGTTGGAACGCGAATATCGCGAGCAAGTCCAACCGCGCGAAGACCTCGAATCACCTGCCAGGTCCAGTCGAATTGTCCTTTTGCCAGACCATGCTTCGCACTCCAGGGAAAACGATGGTGGTTTGCGTGCCACCCTTCACCGAGGATCAGCAACCCCATAACAGAACTATTGCAGGAACGGTCGTGCTGTCCCGAGAGGCGACTGCCAAACATGTGAGCGATGCTGTCAATCGCGTCTCCCATATTGTAAAGAGCGACGAAGGTGAGCCACACAACGGCAATTCCACGAATTCCCCAGAGGTACCAAGCCGCCAACACAGGGACGAGGAAATGCAGGTGCATGGCTGCTGCGTAGGGCCATGGGCGGCTGATCAGCCGGTACCAGGGGTCTGCGGAGACGTCGGCGGCGAGCGCAGTGAACTCCTGGTTTGTGCGGGGTCGCATCCATGCGTCGATCAGCAGGCGGAGCGGGCCTGCCAGGGAATAGAGAACACATAAGAAGACGTTGTCCGATCCGAGATACCAACCGACGTGTGCATACCAGAAGCCGCGCTGCAATGGGGAATGAGGATCGAGGGGCGTGTCGGTATGCGCGTGATGATAGCGATGATTGCCTACCCATTGAATGGGCGTGCCTGTCGGAAGCCCGAGAGTGACGAGGGTTCGTTCTAGCCATTTGGGAAGCCTTAACGAACGGTGGGCAAGCACGCGATGATAGCCGAGGTTGATGGCCACGCCTGCCAGCAGGTAATAGACGAAGAAGAAGGCCAGCATCGACGTGGTCGACATCAGAAGTTCCCGATCTCTTCCAGTTGCAACGCATAGAGGCGCGCCGTGACCTTGGCGCAACGGACAATCTCGGGAACGAGTTTCGGAGTGAGGATGCCGCTGGCGATGGCGAGATCCAGTCGCTTGAAGTGCGTAATGTCGCTTTCAGAGTGATAGAGGAAGAATGAGACTGCGTCCTTCTTCAGGCCGAGCGTCTCCTGAATTTTCTTGCCCCACTGTTTGGCGATTCGTTGCCCGATGCCCTCGACGATGAACATGGCGCCGATGAGGTGGAAAGGATTTTGCTGTCCGGCCATTTCAAGAACATAGGCAGAGAGAGCTTCGCTGCCGATGTTCTTGCGGCCTGTGCGGATGGCATCGAGGCTGCCGCCGGCGAGTTCAAAATTGCGCTCCAGCATTTCGAAGTCGCGGTGTTCGTCGCTGGTGTGCGTGATGAATGCGCTGCGAATGGGGAAATGTTCTGGCGTGATGCTGGAGGCGGCCCGGCCGATCCAGCGTGAACCCTCGATCACCTGTTGACGCAGGTTGAAAAGCAGCGCGCGGTAATCCTCAAGCGTGAAGCGGCCGTCGTAGAGCTTTTTCACGATAGGGACGCGCTGGAGGCGATCTTCAAATTCAAACCAGACCAGGGCCAGGTCGCGCACGAGCACTTCAGCCAGTGGGTCATTGGAGGTGTGCAATTCGGGAGGCTGTGCGTGGAAGATGGCTTCAGGCGAAGACTCGACCCGTGTGGTGCTGCTGGCGCCTTCAACGACTTTCAGGAGCATGTAGCCGAAGAGGAATCTTCCGCTCTCGGGGACCATGCAGAGGATGGTGTCGCCGCTTTTCAGTTTGCCGGAGTAGAGGAGTTCTTCGAGGAGGAGGAAGGTTGATGCCGAACCGACGTTTCCGATGGAACTGAGGTTGGTAAACCATCGTTCGTGGGGAATATCGAAACCGAGTCTTGCTGCCAGGTCGTGCGACTTGTCGCGAAAAACGTGGGAAGAGTAGTGCACTGCGAGCCAATCGACATGATTTGGCTCGAGGTTCTTGTTTTTCGCAATCTGCAGCAGTCCTTGCACCGCGTGACGCACGACTTCGTCGAGCATGCGAATGTCCTGGCGGAGATTGATGGCGCCTGCATCGGCTGCAAGATCGTAGCTTGGAAAATCGAGCCACGATTTTGGGGCCTCGCCGTTCTTCGGCAAACCGACGTACATGCAGGGATCACATTGGCCGGCGTAGGAAAGCAGTTCGATCCACTCGATTTGCAGGGACAATCCAGAAGCGGAGGGCGAGTTGGAGAGCACTGCTGCGCCGGCACCGTCGGAGAGCATCCAGCGAAGAAATTCGGTATCGAAGCTTAAGCCTTCTTCTCGAACCACGCTCTGTGCTTCGAAGCGCGACGATTTGAAGAGGCGGCTCGGAAATTCGCTGGCGCACACGATGGCGTGATGCTTGTCGCCCTGAAGGATCTGCAGCATGGCCGATTTGAACGCCATGACTCCGCTGGCGCAGACACCGTGGAGAGTGGCAATTTCGCAGGGAGGCGATTTCAGTTCGCCATGGACCATGCTGGCAAATCCAGGGATGGGCAGGTCTCCCTGCGATGTGGCAGCGGCGAGAAAGTCAACGTCTTCGAGATCGATGCCTGCTCGTTCGACAGCGGTGCGAGCGGCATTGGCCGCCATGGTCGCGTTGGAGAAGAGCGTCTGCTGCTGGCGATCGATAGCATAGTAGCGAGTTTGAATTCCGTTTTGTTTCAGGATGCGTTTGCGGATCCGCGAGGTTTTTCCGTCGATGGTACCGAGGAATTCCTCCATCGCATCATTGTCGACGGGTTCGCCGGGCAGAAATTTTCCGAGCGATGTGATGAATGCCTGCATGATCACTTCCGGTGTCGGATTCTGGATTTCCTGGCGATGCTTGCGCAAGTGTAACCCAGAGTCGGCCGATCACGATGGGGCAAGGCGAAACCAAGGGTGTGGTTTCGGCCGGAGACCGGCGCGATCGAAACGCCCCTCACGCAAGAATCTGCTCAGGAAGCGAGGGCCCGAATGGCGCTGACGCCTGCGCCAAGCAGTGCGGTGGCATCGTCATTGGGCAGAATCTCGAGTGAATAGCTGAGGAGCGGGCTCATCTTGACCATGGTTTCGAGATAGCGGCGCAGCATGGGGATGTCAAGGAAGCCGACATTGTGACCGGTGAAATAGAAGCGTCCGGGTCCGGCAAGGTGGATGAAGGACGCGGTTGCGGCGGCGAGTGCGTTATGCCAGAGTTCAACAAATTCGCGGCAACGGCCGTCCCCCTTTTTGGCCTGAGCGAAGACTTCTTCGGGTTCAAGGTCGAGGAAACGCATGCGCATGGCGCGATAGCCCATGATGCCCTCGAGGTGACCGACACCGCCGCACCCGCAGAAGCGCTCTTTGGGGTCGAGAGTGACAGTGATGTGCCCGCCTTCCCACACGCCTTCGACGTAGGGCCAGCGGCCGTAGCCAATGCCGTTGCCGATAGTCCAGACGCGGGTGAGTTTGTTCAGTTGTCCGCGCGTGGCTGCGACACCTGCGGCGATGGCATCGGCATCGTTGGCGATGTGAACAGGGGCGTTGACACCTTTGGATGTGAGCACGCGGGTGAGATCTTCGGCCAGACGCACGCCTTTGATCTGGGTGAGATTGGGTGAGTCTTCAACGACTCCGTGGCGGGTGATACCGGGAACGGCGACGCCGATCGCGTCGACATCGCCTTTGCCAATGACGGAAATGATTTCGCCGGCGAGGATTTCAACGAACTCGCCCACGGGAAGTCCGCTGAGCGCGTCGGTCTCGTCGACGTTCTGGGGATAGCGCACGGTTTCTCCTGCGAGGCGCATATCCTCGAGCCTGCCGGCAACAATGTGTTCCGTAACGACAACGCCAATTGCGGTAGTCATTTCGCCCTCCATGGGGAGAAAGCTTGCATAGGTAAGAAATTGCCAGTGGTGAAAAGAGAATGCTCGCCGGGATCTCTGAAACTGGTCATGGTTATTCCACCTGGTAGCGGTGCAGGCGGCCGAGTCCGTTGAACGCCGCGGCCTTGTAGCATTCGGCGAGAGTCGGATAGTTGAAGACGGTATCGACGAAGTAGTCGACGGTGCCGCCAAAGATCATCACGGCCTGGCCAATGTGCACGAGTTCGCTGGCGCCTTCGCCGATGATGTGTACGCCGAGCACCTTGCGCGTGTCGCGGTGAAAGATAAGTTTGAGGCGGCCGGTGGTGTCGCCCCGAATCTGGCCGCGGGCGGTTTCACGATAGAAAGCCATGCCGACTTCATAGGGGACGTCTTCGTCGGTCAGCTGTTCCTCGGTCTTGCCGATGAAGCTGATTTCAGGAATGGTGTAGATGCCGTAGGGATAAAAGCTTGGGTTGGATGAGGTTGCTTTGTCGTTGAATGCGCGCGCTGCGGCAATGCGACCCTGCTCCATCGATACGGAAGCGAGGGACGGGAAGCCTACGACATCTCCAACGGCAAAAATATGCTCGACCTTCGTCTGATAGTGCTCGTCGACTGGAATGCGGCCGCGGTTATCGGCTTCGATGCCTGCAGCGGCGAGATTCAGATCGTCGATAGCGCCCTGGCGGCCGACTGCGTAGAGGAGGGCGTCGCCAGAGACCTTCTTCTTGCTTTGAAGATTTGCGACAACAGTGGCGTCGGCGAGTTCTTCAACGCTCTCCACTTCTTCGCCAAGGCGCATGGTGACGCGGCTGTCGCGCAGGTGATAGCTGAGAGACTCGATGATTTCCTGGTCGGCGAATTCAAGCAGCTTGGCTCGTTTTTCAATGAGAGTCACTCGCACGCCGAGGGTGGAGAACATGCAGGTGTATTCCACACCGATAACGCCACCGCCGACAACGATGAGAGACTTTGGAAGCGAGGGGAGATCGAGGACCTGATCGCTGTTGATGATGGTACGGCCGTTGATGGGGACTTTGGGTGAACCGGCAGGCTTGGTGCCGACGGCAATGATGATGCGATCGGCCTCGATGGTGCTGTCGCCGGTGAGGCCCTCAACGCGAACCTGGTGTGGATCGACGAAATGGGCAATGCCGTGGACGATATCGATGCCATTGCGCGAAAGCTGGGCCTCGGTTACGTCCACTTCTGTTTTGATGACGGCTTGAACCCGGAACGCCAGATCGGCCATGGAGATCTTCTCCTTGACCCGATAATTCATGCCGTACACGGAACGATAGTTATAGCCGGAGAGATGGAGCACCGCCTCGCGCATGGTTTTGGACGGAATGGTGCCGGTGTTGACGCACACGCCGCCGACAACGGACCGCGACTCGACCACCGCAACACGTTTTTTCATTTTCGATGCGGCCACGGCGGCGCGCTGCCCCGAGGGCCCGGAACCGATGACGACAAGGTCGTATTTGGCGGCGCTCATGCGCGTGTCTCCATGGTGCAGACTGAGGGACGAAACGTGGTACTGAACACGGCGGCGGTTCGAGCCATACCAGGCACAGCATACGCCTTGCGCTGGCCTGGGTGGAGCGACCTCGGGACGGGAACTTCCTTCTCCGTTTGTGATTCTCTCAACCCGCAGGAGGTTTCGGCAATCCAGACAAGGATTGTACCCGGTGGCTTTGATGGTGGTGTAAAACTTCACGCACGGGATCGATACGGCGAGGATTGTGGCGCATCGCCAGGAAAAAAGACCCCGATGAATCGGCAGCGATTCACCGGGGCAAATGGAGGTATCAGGAGGAGGTCAGGCCCGTGCCGTCAGGCTTTGGCCCAAGAATGCAGGCTGCTGTGCACCGGCAAAGGCGTCATGGGTTGGCAGTGAATTGTCGAAGTTGAATTGGCGGATCATTCCGTCGAGGTCGCTTGCCAGCGAGGCAAGGTTCTTAAGAGCCTCTACAGCTTCCTCGGCGCCCTGGGCGCTTTCGGTGGCGAGCTGGGAAATATTGCCGGCGGACTCCGAGATTTCGCTCGAGGCCGCGGTTTGCTGCGTTGCGGCCGAGGCGATCAGGTGAATCTGATTCTCCACTTGCTTTGAAGCTTCAATCGTGGCTTCAAGGCTTTTACGAGCGCGGGCAGTTTCGTTGAGACCGTTTTCGACTGCGGCGCTGCTTTCCCGCATGACTTCGAGGGTGCTGTGGGTTTCGTCCTGGATACTGCGGATGGTGGCAGCGATCTCTTCGGTTGCGCCCTTCGTGCGTTCGGCGAGGCGACGGACCTCGCCAGCGACGACGGCGAAGCCACGACCATGTTCACCCGCGCGGGCAGCTTCAATGGCGGCGTTGAGCGCGAGCAGATTGGTCTGCTCGCTGATCTCCTGGATGACACTGACAACCTTGCCAATCTCTTCAGAGCGGTGAGCGAGGGAAGTCATTTTTTCAGCGACGGTGCCAGTGGCGGTGGCAATTTTTTCCATCGTGGCGGCAGCCGCCTCCATGACGGCTCCGCCCTGGTCGGCGGTTTCGGCGGAGATGCGGCTGGCGGAGGCAGCGCTCTCGGCGTTATGGCTGATTTCGGCGATGGTGGCGGTCATCTCCTGAGCAGCGGCGGCGATCTGATTGGTCTTGCTTGATTGCGCGTGGGCATTGCCGGCAGATTGCACGGCGCGGGCGGTGATCTCGGTGGTAGCGGCAGAGAGGGTTTCCGCACCTCGGCCGACCTCTTGCAAGATATTGCGCATGGTGTCGGCGCATTTATTCATGGCACCGCCGAGGCGGCCGATTTCGTCGGCACCTGTTACTTCTACGTGAGCGGTCAGGTCTTTGGCAGCGAGGCGTTCGAGCATTGCGGTACCCCTGGCGATGCGTGGAGCGATGACGCGATTAAGTACGGCACCGACCAGGATGCACAGCGCGACGATTAGAACGGTGGCGAAGGATTCGATCCAGGCCGCGCGGAGGCTGACGGAGGAATCCTCTTCCGCCGCGATTTGCCCCTCCATAATGTTGTAGTCAAGAGTGGCCTGCAGAGAAGTCATGACGCGATCGAATTTATCGATAGAGGCGTCAGAACCCAGAAAAGCGAGAGCTTCTGATTTCTTTCTGCTTGTGGCGAGAGCGGAGCCGCGGTCGCTCGCTTCGCGATAGTGCGCGTAGGCAGAGACGGTGGCTTCAAAATCGTTGCGTTCTTTCCCTTCATCCACCAGGGGCTCGTAGAGCTTCATTTTGCCTTCGAAGGCTTCGATTGCGCTGCGGCGTAGGGCAGAGTGCTTGGCGAGGCATTCTGCGGAAGAGCACAGAAGCAGATCAAGGTCCTGGCGTCGGAGAACATTGAGTGAGCCCCGCATTTCGGACAAATGGATGATCGAGGGCAAAAAATCCTGCCCCATGGCGCGCGTCTTCTTCGAAATCTCCCAGTAGGCGAAGTAGTTGTACAGTCCGAGCGCGGTGCAGAGCAGGCAAACGACGCCGAAGGCGAACTTGAACTTGCGTCCGATAGGGACATTGCGGATTGCAGACATTCCGGCAGTTCCTCTCTCGATGGAATCAACCCTCGTGTAGGGCAGCTTCAGAGAACCGCTTGCGATGGTCTTTCGAGCGGTTCCAGACACTTTGGGTTATCGGCACGAGGAGAAAGAACTAGAGTGCGGCGCCGCTGGTGACGGGGGCACAGGGCGGTCTGCGCATTCCTCAGAGCCTGCTCGCCGGTCAGCATTACCTATGTCATTTTGGCATTCTGATTCTCAGGATTTTTTCATGATGAATCTCTATTTTTCGCCGAAGCAGCAAGTATGCGGGCCAACCGCCCGCCCTGATGGGGCAAGAGATGAGGGTGCTGAAGCACGTCAGCGTTCTGCTTGCGGTGCTCTTGGTGGTGATTGTGAAGGGATTCTCAGAGGATCCGCGCGATCGCCGATCTCCGGACACGCTGGACGCGAATAATGCTGCCGGCATAAGCCACGCGGAGCGCGGCACGTTTGTCAAGAAGACAGACCCTTGCGCCGAGATCGGAATCGAGTCAAATGCAGCTGCTCCGAGTTGGGACAGTCCGGCTGCTACGACGCAATGCGGCGCGCTCGAAATAGACAACCTTCTGCTTGCCGAACCGCTGGGTGAGGGCGTTCTCCAGCGAACAATCGGGACGACAGCCAGGTTCGGCGTGACCCCGCGTTTCGAAGTTCGGTGGGGACTACCAGGGCATATCGTTCAAAACGGCTATGGCCATACTCGCCTGACGGGAACGACAGATCAGTGGTTCGGGACCTGTTTCCGATTTCACGAGCAGACAGAAGGTATCCCCGATCTGGCCATCGACTACGCCATAAAGATCCCGACTGCAAATCCGGCGAAGGGATTCGGCAGCGGATATGCGGACCACGTGGTGACGCTCATCGCCAGCGAGGATCGTGGAAACAATCATGTTGACTTCAACGCGGTGGGTACGGTTGCCGGTGGCCCTCGGGGGCTCAACGGAGCGGCCCAATTCGGAATGGCGATGACCAGGCACTTTGCGCGAGAACTTCTCGGGACCATCGAAACGTATGGCGGTTCGCAGCCGGGCACTTCGGCTCGATATGGAGCCGTGCTAGCTGGAGGCGCCTGGGCAGTCCGGCCATGGCTGGCGATGAACGGTGCTTACACGCGCGCGTATACGGCGGCCTCTCCGCGACAGCAGATATTCGCGGGACTCATCTATACGACGCGGCCCGGAGTTGCCCATCCAGGACAATGAACGCCAGTGAGGGAGGGGAGCAGAGCAGAGGTACCGCACTTGCCGTCCTTCGCGTGAATGGATATGCTGGGCCGGTTTGGAGATTCCGTGAGAATCACAGATCACGCGCAATGTGCCCGGTCCGTGGGGGTGCTCGCCTGTCTTGTCTTGTCGCCGTTTGCTTGTGCCTCGGCGCAGGCTAGGTCTACTTCCGGGGCAGCGTCAGCGATGCCGGAAATTCAGGTGAAGCTGACGGCGGAGCAGGATCGAGCGCGTTTGCTGGGGATGCTGGGTTTGAAGGAGTCGGATCTGCGGCCTGCGCCGGTTCCCGATGCGAAGTCGCCGAAGGCCGCCAATTACGACGAGGCGAAGGCGAACGTGTATCCGCAGCTTCCGGATCCGCTGGTGTTCAAGAACGGGCAGGCCGTGAAGAATGCGACCGACTGGTTCAAACGGAGACGCGAGATCAGGGAGGACTTCGATCGTGAGATTCTGGGGCGGTCGCCGAATTCGATGCCCGAGGTGCAGTGGCACGTGATCAGCACCGCTCACGAAAAATATGGCGGGGTCGACGTGGTCACGAAGCGGCTGGCAGGGCGGCTCGGGCCGTGGATGAATACGCCGATTAAATTCGATATCGACCTGCTGCTCACGGTTCCGGCGCATGCCGCAGGTCCGGTGCCCGTGATCATGGAGCTGGCATTTGCGAAGGATTTTGAACTGGCGACTGGCGGGCCGCTGGACAGTTATGCTCCGACGCCGTGGGGAGTGGATGGCAAGCTCGTGGTGCAGCGCGGCTGGGGATTCGCGATTCTGAACCCAGTGAGCTATCAGATGGATGAAGGGGCGGGGCTGACCGAAGGGATTATTGGATTGGGCAACCGGGGGCAGCCGCGGAAGCTCGACGACTGGGGCGTGCTTAAGGCGTGGGCGTGGGGCGCAGAGCAGGCCAGGCATTATTTTGAAATGGACAAGGCGGTGGACCCAAGGCAGGTTGGGCTGGTTGGTCACTCCCGGTTTGGCAAAGCCGTGCTGGTGACGATGGCTTACGAGTACCGGGAATTTGCGGTTGGCTACATCAGTTCTTCGGGCGAAGGCGGCGCAAAGCTGTACCGCCACATTTATGGAGAGACGATTCCGAACCTTGCGAGCGCATCGCTGTATCACTGGTTTGATGGGAACTTTCTGCGCTACGCAGGCAAGCTGAATGCAGGCGATCTGCCGGTGGACAATCACGAGCTGATCGCTCTGTGTGCGCCATCGCCGCTGTTTATCGGCGGTGGCGCGGATGCGGGCGATGGCTATGCGAATCCCAATGGGGATGCCTGGGCCGATCCGCGCGGCATGTTTCTGGCTGAAGTGGCCGCTGGACCAGCGTATCGTTTTGTGGGCGCGAAGGACCTGGGGACCACGCAATTTCCGCCGATGGGTACAGCGCTGGTTACAGGAGATCTCGCATTTCGGCAGCATGATGGCGGACATACGCCGCAACCGAACTGGCCTTATTTTTTGGAGTTTGCGAGCCGATACCTGCACGCGCCTGAAGCCAAGGCGCATTAGTCGCGGCGGTTTCGACTGGACAATGCAGCGAGTGCCGTTCCCCTTTAATTGGGTTCTTTCGGATCAATTTCGGAGGATCCCGCGGTCGCGGAGCACTTGAATGATGTCCTGATGCGCCATATACATTACGATTTTGAAATCATCTCCGCCAGTGTCGATCAGAAATGTCGAATCCGCAAATACCTGTTCGGTTTCTCCCGAATTTGAATGTGCGAAGTCGAAACGCCATGTTGTCTTTGCAAGTGCGTATCGCGCATCAAGCTGCGTTTCATGAAGACTCACCAATACTGCGGGCCTGGAGCCGAGTCGATCGAAGAGCGACTTTCGCTTCGGCAACGCGGCCGCGAAGTCCTCGACGCGAACCCAGCGCGTTCCATGCGGATCGGCTGAAACGAATGGATCAGCAAATTGCGCCACCAGCGCCGGAATGTTGTCTTCGCTGCTTTTCTGCACATAAAGCTGAAAAAAGCGGCCGACGGCCGTTTCGTGATGGATCATGGGAGTTCTCCTTTTTCCACTCGCACGGTAAGGATCCGCGCGAGGAACTACTTTAGTATTATATCAAATTATGAATACATAAGTCAAGCATTAACAGCACTTTAGGTGCTTATGAAATTAGCAGGGGCTTTCGATGACTAGCTGGTCCTCTCTTTGATCCACAAAACATAATCCATGCCGGGAGGAGTTCCACCGAGCGAGCGCAATCGCGTTGCGCACTGAGCACGGTGTCCCTGGGTGTGAAGGCAAATCTGCAGGATTGCTTGTCGAACCGAAACATCTATTCCCAATCGGGAAGAACGGGTTTCCAGTGTGCGCTCAAGATCCGGCTCGCTTGCTTTTGAAAGCCACTCGGATTCGAGGCGCTGCGTCTCGTTGAATCGATCGATGATATTGGCAAGATTCGACGGGATCTGCATTTCGTCTTCACGGATGAAGGGATGACCGAGAATGGTCAGAAACCAGAATCGATTCGCGACCAGAATGTGGTGAAGCATTTTGCGGAGTTCTTCGTCCCCCGCTGCGGGCGGATGTTGTTCGATCGCGCGCATCAAATGGGCATTCGCCCACCACTTGTGCCGCATCAATTCGTCAATCATCGAGAGCATGGTTTTTAACTCCAACAACAGTTCGTGCATTTTTGGATTTTCAATCGTGATCGGCGGGTGGCCTGATCCAGTATTGCAGGAGAACGAGATTGAGGAAGCGGTCGAATTTGTAGCCGACTTCGCGGAGGTGGCCTGCACGTTCAAAGCCGAAGCGCTCAAGAAAGCGCAGGGATGCGGTGTTCTCCGAATCCACGCCTGCGATCATGGAGTGTTTGCCAGCTTGCCGAGCCTGGACGATGAGCGCCTTGAGCAAGAGCGAGCCCACGCCCTGGCCACGCAGTTCTGAGGCAATATGCACGGTGCCCTCGACCGTGAAGCGATAGCCGGGCCAGGAGCGGAAGTCGCCGTAGCTGGCGAAGCCGAAGATGCGTTCGCCATCAGTCGCGACGAGCACAGGGTAGTGCTGTTCGAGGCGCATGCGCCACCAGGTAATGCGATCGGCAACGCTCGCGGGGCGGTCGTTGTAGATCGCTGTCGAGTGCGTCAGGACATCGTTGTAGATTGCGGCGATCTCTTCAAAGTCCGCCTGGACGGCGTCGCGAATCTGCATGGTGTCAGCCCTCGCATTTGACGAGGATGGTAGCGCGGAACCAGAATAGCTGTTTCGGCATAAAGGTTCGGTCAAGATGGAGCAAGTAGAAAAGATCGAAATGTTGCGGCAATTACAAGCCGGCCGCGATGCGCTGCGTGAGGCACTCACGGGTGTGAATGATGCAATGGCCGTGCAAAAGCCTTCGCGCGAGTCGTGGTCGATTCTGGATTGCGTGGAACATATGGTCGAGTCGGAGCGGTATCTGCTCACGCGTCTGCACGCAGCCGAACACACCGATCAGCCATTTCAGAAGTCCCGGCGCGAAGGAAAGATCGCGATGCTTGCCGCGGATCGCAGCCGGCGCATCGAAGCTCCGGAGCAGGCGCATCCGAAGGGACGGTTTGCGACCTTGAGCGAGGCGGTAGCCGCATTTGATGCGACCCGCACCGAAGTCGAACACTGGGTGGAGAGTTGCACCGGCGATCCGCGCCGCATGCTGACGGATCATCCACTGATCGTGGGGCCGGTGACGTGCGCAGAGACGCTGATCATGATGGCGGCGCACCCGGCGCGGCATGCGCAGCAGATTAAGGAAATTCGGGCGCAACATCATTGCGCCTGAGCAGAAGCTGCCTGCACTCCATAACTCCATAGGGACGTGGAATCGGACCTCGCATTGACGCGCAAAGCCCTGCGCCTTACGCTGAATCTTATGGAATTCAAAGTGAGTGAGCTTGAGCGGGAGCCGATCGAATTCGATCTGGCGCTGCCGCCCGGCAAGGTGGATCTGGGGGACGAAGCCAGGCAGGAGGGCAATCTTGCCACTTCGGGACTGGCCGAGGTCCTCCATGAACACCGCGGACCGAAGGATATCGTTGCCGATATCCGGCTGCGGGGGAAGTTTGCAGGCAGGTTTGAAGTGCCCTGCGCACGGTGCGTAGAGCCTGTGGAAATCCCGATTGAGTCGGACTTTGACCTGATCTTCAGGCCGGTGGTGGCAGACTCCGAGCCAACTGAGCGGTCGATAACGGCGCCGGAGACTGAAATCGGTTATTATCAAGGAGACAGTCTTTTGCTTGAGGATGTGCTGCGCGAGCAGGTGCTTTTGTCCCTGCCGGTCAGAACGCTGTGCAAGCCTGACTGCAAAGGACTTTGCCCGCGCTGCGGTCAGAACCGCAATAGCCAGGATTGCTCCTGCGATGAGGGTCAATCCGACCCCCGCTGGGAGGCGCTTTCCGGGCTACGCAGCCAGATAAAGTCCTCAAAACATTAATGTTCAGGTGTTTCGCCCTTGCTGAGAGGCAAACTGGATCAGTGTGGTCTGGGAGGGTTGAGAACACGAAAGGAATTGCATCATGCCGAATCCGAAAAGGCGCCACTCAACGCGCCGCACCGCTCTTCGCCGTTCCCACGACTTCCTTACCGCTACTGGCCTGTCGGAGTGCCCGAACTGCCACGAGAAGAAGCTTCCCCATCGCGCCTGCGCCAAGTGCGGAGAGTACAAGGGTCGCGCGGTGCTCGAAACCAAGGAAGCCACGAAGTAAACCGTCATTCCCTACAGAAACTGTCGGGATATGCAATCATGCAAATGTTTGAGACTGCGGGGTCGTCCCATGGGAACGGCCCCGTCGGTATTTCCGGCGTTTACGTATCATCAGCCGATTCCACGGTGACGCAACATGCTCATCGACATCGTTCTTGACGCAGTAGGTTCCGACAAGGCGCCTGAGCCCGAGATCAAAGGGGCCATCCTCGCCTGCCGCGAGTTTCCCGTCCGGGTCCACCTCGTGGGACCATCTTCAGAACTTCGTGACCTGCTCGACGAGCACCTCGAAAACGAGGAACTGCCCATTGTGATCCACCATGCCTCGGAAAGGATTGGCATGGAGGAGAAGGCGGCGCACGCGGTTCGAACCAAGCGCGACAGCTCAATGCGGGTGGGGTTGAAGTTGGTGCGCGAAGGCAAGGCCAAGGGCTTTGTGACCGCGGGCAATACCGGCGCCGCAATGGCCACGGCCAAGATGGTGCTGGGCGCGCTGCCGGGCGTGGACCGGCCAGCGCTGGCTACTCCTATGCCAAGCTCTACCGGCAATCCATGCGTGCTGCTCGACGTGGGCGCGAACGTGGATTGCAAGGCGCACAACCTTGAACAATTTGCCGTGATGGGCGAGATGTATGCCCGCAGCGTGCTGAAGATTGCTCACCCGCGCGTGGGGCTGCTATCGATTGGTGAAGAAGAGACCAAGGGCAACGATCTGACGCGTGAGGCGTTTCCGCTGCTGAAGGCGCTGCCAATCAAATTCATCGGGAACGTGGAAGGGCGCGATATTTTCAGCGGGCTGGCGGACGTGATTGTCTGCGATGGATTCGTGGGCAACGTTGCGTTGAAAACCAGCGAAGGCGTGGGCCGTTTTGTGCGCGATGTGCTGCGCGAGTCGCTGACGCGGACGGTGACGGCCAAGGTCGGCGCGCTGCTTTCGCGGCAGGCTTTCAACGATTTCCGTCGGCGACTGGACTATCGCGAATACGGCGGGGCGCAGTTGTTGGGAGTCCGCGGGGTTTGCGTGATAGGGCACGGGTCGTCAAATGATCGCGCGATCTTCAATGGCATTCGCGTGGCCTACGAATTTGCCCACGCAGGGACGAACGAGCGCATCGAACAGGAATTTCTGCGCAGACCGCCTCGCAAGCCCGGCCAAGGGGAAGACGACGCTCCCGACGCTACGATTCACTAGTGTTCTCTGATGCCACCCGAAGCGAAAACAAATTCCGACAAGTTGAAGCAGTGGGCAGAGGACCTCGCCTGTCCGGTGTGCTATGCGCATCTGCGGTTTGAAGAAGCGACCGTCGTGTGCACGGGCTGTGCGCGCACCTATCCCGTTGTGGATGGGATTCCGGTGCTGATCCCGCAGCGGGCCAGCCAATCCTCTACAAACTAGAAGACACGGGCCTCGGCGGTTATTCTGGGGAGCAAGCTTTCTCCGGCGTACAAACGAGGTCATCCTTGGCTACAGCAAAATTGAAACGGGCGCTCGGGTTCCGTGATATTTTGCTGTTTTACGTTGCCTCGGGCCTGAGCCTTCGCTGGATCGCCACGGCCGCGGCGAGCGGGCCCTCTGCGATTGCGGTGTGGCTGACAGCGTTGTTGGGATTCTTCGTACCCCTGGCGGCATGTGTGCTCGATTTGTCGTCAAGGTATCCGGCAGAAGGCGGGCTGTACATCTGGACGCGCGAGGCGTTTGGACCGTTCTCAGCGTTCATCTCAGCGTGGACCTATTGGATGAGTAATCTCCCATATTTCCCTTCGGTGCTGTTTTTTGCGGCGAGCAGCCTCCTGTTTGTCGGCGGGCCGTTGCAGCAGTTGGCGGAGTCGCCGGTTTACTTTCTGCTATTCACAGTGGCGATGTTGGTGCTGATCACGCTGCTCAACGTGGTGGGGCTGAGCACGGGGAAGTGGCTCAACAATCTTGGCGCGATCGGCAGCCTTGTTCCGGCAGTAGTGCTGATTGCTCTCGGTTGTTTTTCGTTCGCACGCTTCGGGTCCGCAACGCATTTCACATTGAGCGCGATGGTGCCGCGGCCGGGAATGAAGAACCTGATTTTCCTTTCGACGATCTTCTTTGCATTTGGCGGATGCGAAGCGGGATCGTTCATGGGGGATGAGATCAAGGAACCTCGGCGGGTGATTCCGCGGGCGCTTTTTGTGGCCGGCGCGATTCTGGGACTGGGGTATATTGCCGGAACCGCGTCGATGCTGGTCGCGCTGCCATCGAGCAGCATCAGCGGGTTGGGCGGATTCATGACGGCGGTGGACTTTCTGGCGCGGCGGCTGGGAATGGGCGTGTTAGTCGTCCCGATCGCGGTGCTGGTTGCGGTGAGTAACATCGGCGCGGCAAGTGCGTATCTCTCGTCGACGGCGCGGTTACCGTTTGTAGCGGGGGTGCATCGTTACTTGCCCGAGGCGTTCGGGCGGATTCATCCCCGGTTCAGCACGCCGCATGTGGCGCTGATTTCGTATGGCGCGGCAGGAATTCTATTCGCGTTGCTTGGGCAAGCGGGGACGAGCATTCACGGGGCCTACGACATGCTGGTGAGTATGGCGGTCATCACGTACTTCATCCCCTACGTGTTCCTGTTTGCATCGGCGATCCGGCTGCAGCGGCAGCCGCTGCCGACAGGAGCATTCCGACTGCCGGGTGGACGGAGGACAATGATTCCCCTTGCGTGCCTCGGTCTCATTTCGACAGCGTGCACGATTGTGCTTTCGTTGTTCCCGGCGGAAGACGATGCGCATCCCACGGCTACATTTCTTAAAGTGGTCATCATGACGCTGGTCCTGCTTGCCGCCGGTATTGCGATCTACCGCTCGGGACAGCGGAGACAGGCGAACGACATTACAGAAAGGAACAGTGCATGAGCAAAACCGTTGCCGAACTGCTGGATATGTATGACGCGGCTGCACCGCTCGAAGAGGCATATACGATTCCAGGGCCGTGGTATCTGGATGCGCGCGTTGAGCAGGCAGAACGTGAGCAGGTGTTCGGGCACAACTGGATTGCAGTGGGGCGGCTGGACCAGGTTGCGGAAGAGGGGCAGTTTTTTACGGTCGAGATTGCGGGAGAACCGCTCGTAATTGTGCGCGGATCGGACGGCGTGCTTCGTGCCTTCTACAACGTATGCCGGCATCACGCGGCGCCCGTTGCCAACGTGCCCTGCGGAACGGTGCCTCACCTGCGTTGCCCCTATCATGGCTGGACCTATGGGCTGGACGGGACGCTGAAGGGTGCGCCGGAGTTCGCAGGCGTGTGCAACTTCGATCGAGCCGTGAATGGGCTGGTTCCAGTGCGCGTGGCCACGTGGGAGCAGTTTGTGTTTGCGACCCTCGATGCGGATGCGCCGGATCTGCTCACCTCGTTAGGAGATCTGCCGGAACGGGTGACGCCTCTTGGTATCGCCAGCCTGCATTTTTTTGAACGCAAGACGTATACGCTCGCCTGCAACTGGAAGGTCTACGTGGATAACTATCTCGATGGGGGATACCACGTACCGCATCTGCACAAAGGGCTGAACAGCGTGCTCGACTACAAGGAATACACGATCGAGAACAGCGCGCGATATTCGCTTCAATCGAGCCCGATGGTGAGTTCGCAGGAGCATGAATCGTTTGCGGCCACGCGGACGGGCGATAGGGCTTACTACTACTGGCTGTATCCGAATTTCATGATCAATATTTATGAAGGCGTGATGGATACCAACCTGGTGCTTCCGCTCGCGACAGATAGGTGCCTCGTGCAATTCGATTTCTTCTTTGCGGATGTGAGCGAGAAGGCACAGGAGGGGAATGCGAAGAGCGTTGCGGTGAGCGATCGGATTCAGGATGAGGATGTAGATATTTGCGAGTCGGTGCAACGAGGGTTGGGATCGCGTGCGTATGGGGCAGGCCGGTTGTCAGTGCGGCGGGAGGGCGGCGAACATTTGTTTCACCGGCTGCTCGCCGGCGATTTGAGTAAGGGAATTTGATTGTGTTCAGAGCTGCCAGGTGTCGCCGGGCAGGAGCGCCTGGGCGGTCAGGTTGGCGGGCGAGCGTTGGCGCATGGTTTTCTCCAGCAGCTGCGCGGGTTCGTCCCATGGCTCATCGGTGAGCTGAAATGTTCCCCAGTGGACACCGAGGAGATGCTGCGCGCCGCAGTCGATGGCGATCTGGACTGCCTGCGCGGGATCGGCGTGCTGCGACTGCATGAACCAGCGGGGTTCGTAGGCGCCGATGGGTAGGATAGCGACGCGAGCAGTGCCGCATCGTTTCCGGATTTCCGTGAAGATCTTTCCATCCTGATAGCCGGTGTCGCCAGCACTGTAGATGATGCCGGCGGATGTCTCCAGAATGAATCCACCCCAGAGCGCGCACCGTCGGTCGCCGAGGCTGCGAGCGGACCAGTGATATGCGGGGACGATTATGGCGCGAACCTGATCCGAAAGATTAAATGTCTGCCACCAATCGCCGGTTTGCACCTGCACGTCAGGCGCATCCTTGCGGATGACTGCGTCGTTGCCGAGCGGCGAGATGACCGTTGGTTTGTGAGTCTTCCAGAGACGCGCGAGAGTGTTCGTGTCCATGTGGTCGTAGTGGTTGTGCGTGACCAGGACAGCGTCGATGGGCGGCAGGTCGTCGAAAGCGACGGAGGGCGGATTGTGACGCCGGGGACCCATGGAACGAAAAGGACTGGTGCGATCGGACCAGACAGGATCGACAAGAATGTTGATGCCGGCGACCTGGATCAGCATCGATGAGTGGCCAATGGCGGTGATGCGCAGGCCGTCGACGCGCGGGTCCGGCTTCAGTCCAGTGCGAGCAGGAATCGACGCTGGCCAACGCGATGGCTTCGAGAATAACTTCCACCGAAGTAGTTCGAAGATGCCTTTGTCGGTCGAGGGCAGGCCCGCGTGGAAGAACTGCCTTCCATTGAAATGCTCGGAGAGCGGACCGTTGTAGTAGCGATTTCCCAATCAAACTCCGTTAAGCAGGGAATAGGAACCTGGGATCAGAGAATAGGAATTTCGACAACCCGCCAAGAACCGAGAGCCGAGTTTCTCAAATTTCACATTGTCAGAGCTTCAGTCTGTTTGCTCATCTTGGCGGTGCGCTCAAGCTTGTCCCAGTTGAAGGGCTTGCCGTCAATGGCGCGCTTCAGAGTTTTGGCTAGCACGATGGAGAAGACCTGGCGATAGGCAAAGCGCTGCAGCCAGATGTGGAAGAGCAGCCAGCCGTCGCCCTTGTTGGCGGGATGGCGTCTTTCGAGGCTGAACGCGATGGTTGAGGTCACGAAGTCGATGAGGAGAAACGCGCCGAAATATGCGAGCAGTTTTTCAAGGCTGGCGGCAGAGGCGGCCTCGGGATGGTAGTGGCGATCGACCAGGTAGTGTGCGAGCCCGGCGAGAAACATCAGGTCGATGAAAGGCGAGACGAGCGGAAGAAACATCTGAAAGATGAGGATGTTGGGCAGCGCGAAGAGGCCCATGGCCTTGTTGCGGATGAAGGCGAGGCGATGCTTCCAGACTGCCTGCAAAATGCCGAAGGACCAGCGGAATCGCTGGCGCATGAGGCCGCGGGCATCGATGGGGGCCTCGGTGAATGCCAGGGCGCGGTCTTCGTAGACAACCTTGTACTGCTGCTCGAGCAGATTCATGGTGAGGTCGGCGTCCTCGGCGACGGTATTAATCGGATAGCCGCCGGCGGCTTTGGCTCCCGCAGTGCGCCATGCTCCGATGGCGCCGGGGACGACCATGACGACGTTGAAGAGATCGAGAGCGCGGCGTTCGAAGTTCTGGCTGGTGATGTATTCGAGAGCCTGCCAGCGAGTCCAGAGGTTGACGCGGTTGCCGACTTTTGCATTACCGGCGACGGCGCCTACGCGCTCATCCTCAAAGTGCGGTATCAGTTTGGAGATCGCATCCATGGCGATGACCGTGTCAGCGTCGATGCCGACATAGAAGTCTTCGTCGATGCCATCCAGCGCGAAATTGAGGGCCGCCGCTTTTCCGCCGTTGGGCTTGGTGAGGACCTGCACGCGCCCGGCGGCGATATCTCTTGCATAGGCGTCGCGAGCAACTTCAAAGGTGCGGTCCGTCGAACCGTCATCGATGACGATGACGTGTAGATTGGTGTAGTCAGAATTTAGCACCGAACGAATTGTGCGGACGATGACCGTCTCTTCGTTGTAGGCGGGAATGAGTACGGCGACACGGGGATTGAAGCCAGGCGAGGCTTGACGGTGCGGCCGGCGGAGGCGATCGATGACAGCGAAGATGCCGACGATGATCAGGCGGGCGCTCATCAGCACATCGCCGACGAAGAAGACGAGCACGATGAAGCGGCCGATCATGGAGAGCGCGGAGAAGGCGATGGAGTCAGGAATGGCGCGGATGTATTGCCGGAACGTAAGCGGCGGCATGACTTGCGCGGTGGTCATTCCCATGAGGTTCGAGACAGGAACGAACGTATAGCCTTTCGCGCGCAGTGCATCGATGAGGACGGGGAGCGTGGCCACTGTGACGGAGCGGTCGCCGCCGCCATCGTGCATCAGGATAATGGAGCCGCGAAACTGCGGCTTGGTTTTCATGGTGTTCAACTGGTCGAGAACGAACCGGGTAATCTCGGCAGGCGTTTTGGGGTTGCGCTCATCCCAGTCATTGGTGTCGATCTTGTTTCCAACAACGGTGAGGCCGAGCTGCTGCACGCGCACGACGGGCGCGGCCTGGTCGTCGGTTTCTGGCTCTTCGTCGATGTCGTAGGGTGGTCGGAAATAGAGCGGCTGCACGCCGAGTTTGCTGGCGAAGAGACGTTCCGTGAGTTTGACCTCGAGGTCAAGCCGGTTGTTGTCGATTTCGCTGATGTCGGGATGAAAAAAAGTGTGGTTGCCGATCTCGTGGCCTTCGCGCTGCACACGCTGCATGAGGCCGATGTTTTCCTGAGCCTCGGCGCCGATCATCATGAATGCTCCCTTGACGTTTTTCTGCTTGAGGATGTCGAGAATTTTCGGAGTCCATTTGGGATCGGGTCCGTCGTCAAAGGAGATGGCAACTTCGTTGGGATGATAGCCGTAGTATTCGACGGTGTAGGTATGCGGGAATACATCCATGTGTTCGTCGATGATGAGCTTCTTGCGCGGGTCGGGCTCATCGGTATCGACGGTCACGGTGCGTTTGCCGGTCTGGGGAAGTCCGGTGACGCGGAGAATGTCGCCGGAGCCCTGATTGTCTA
This sequence comes from uncultured Acidobacteriaceae bacterium, assembly GCA_963838295.1. Classification (GTDB taxonomy): domain Bacteria; phylum Acidobacteriota; class Terriglobia; order Terriglobales; family Acidobacteriaceae; genus Telmatobacter. Next base: position 220,686 of record CAWIQS010000008.1, on the reverse strand, counting down.
CGTCGTGCCCCGGTTGCAGCGCTCCGAGTGCATCGAGCGAGGCAGGATTGCTGGGCTTGTCCCACACACTCCACATGGCGCGATCTTCTGAGCCGAGACGCCATAGCGCGAAGGTCTGCAGGCCAAGACCACGTGCGGCGCGCATCTCGTTCAGCAGCGTGACGCCATCGAGGAACCAGACGACGTGCCGGGTGTGAGTATCTTCATCGATGTATTCGTAGTGAGGATTGAGCGAGTTGTAGTCGAGATCGAGATCAGCGTCAGCATCGCTGGCGCGCTGCCACACATCAGAGACGTGGTCTACAACTTCGGTATCGACGACACCGGGTTTGCGCAGTTTGGGATCGCGTGCCTTGGGATCGGGGATGGACAGTTCCCAGTCGTAGCCATAGTTGCCGACGGCGCAGATGAGCTTGCTGAGTGGCACGGCTTTGGATTTGAGGACGCGTGTCAGATTGGCGACGAACCAGTCCTGGCTGGCGATCGGGCCAGGCTGCGATTCCACTTCGTGCTCGTCGTAGTTCATCAGTACCACGCCGTCGGAGTTTGCTGCGATGGCCTTGAGATCTTCTGCCGAGGTGGAGGCAGCCACGTTGACGTAGAGATGAAGATGGCGCGGATGGAGGTCGGAGTAGATCTCCTGGATGAGAGTGAGGTAAGCGGGGCGTGCGTCGTCGTTGAGATTCTCAATGTCGAAAGAGAGGCCGTGATAACTGGGAAAGGCGGTGAGGAGACGCAGGATCTCCTGCCGGATCACGGTGCGCCGCGCAGGATCCTTGATCACGTCGCCCATGACAGGATCAAAAGTCTGGGTGTGCGCGTTGAAGTTGTTCAGGTGAGGGAAAATTTCGGTGTCTTCCCGGGCAGCCTGAATAACGTGCTTGACCTTATTGTTTTCGTCGGGATCGTGAATGGCTCCGCCCTGGAAGATAGGGAATTCATGGCCGTCGGAGGTGGTTCCTTCTAGGTCAGTGGAGGGAGCATCGAAATGCAGCCATTGGGGAAAAAGCAGGTCAATCTGGTGGACGTGCTCTTTCAGCGACGAGTAGCTGGCTGCATCTTCCGGGATGTAGTACGCTGCGCGCAATCCTTCGCCGGTGTTGAAGGGGATATCGGACGGTTTGCGATCGGTTTTGCGGCGTGTGGGGCGCACGGGCTTCTGGCCCCTTGCCAGGGGTGCCCTGTTCTGCAATGCCTTGTAGGTGTGCTTCTGAGCCGGCAGCAAGAGCTCGGGCAGGCGCTGGCCGCGGAGTACATTGAAGATAAAGCCGGCGAGCACGAGCGTGGATACGACTGCCGTGATGTCGAATATGCGGCGCAGGCGCTTCCATCGAGTTCGCTGGGGATCAAAAAATATCTGTTTTTCGAGCATTGCCTTTTTTACGGTATACAGTACGAATCGTATGGAAGCTGAACCTCAGAGTCAATTGATGCAAACGGTTAGCACGGCTGACCGCGTGCGGAATGCTTTGTGGATGCTGCCTGCGCTTCTGGCTGGAGCACTTCTTCGTTTTTGGATGCTGAAGCGCTTCTACGAGGTGACCGGAGACGCGCTGATCTACGGCGGTATCGCCAAAAACCTTCTGCTTTCGGGACGTTATGCGCTGACCGTGGGCACGGGCGAGACATATCCGACGCTGATCCGGCTGCCGGGGTATCCGCTGTTTCTGGCGGTGTGCTTCAAGCTGTTTGGTATGGAGAACTACGCCTCGGCAGCGTGGGTCCAGATTGTTCTGGAACTGGTAGGTTGCCTGCTGCTAGCGGATTTCGCGCGGCGGGTGGCGCCGGCGCGGCTGAGTTTGGGTGCGGCACATTGCACGCTATGGCTGGCCGCACTGTGTCCCTTTACTGCTGTGTATGCGGCAAATCCTTTGACGGAGGGGCCAACGCTGTTTGTGATCGCGTTGGCGATGTGGTGTGAAGCGAAGTTTGCGGATCGTCCGGGATGGCCCGCTGCATTGGGATTTACGTTTGCGGTGACGTATGCGGCACTGCTGCGACCGGACGGGGCGTTGGTGGCACTGGCGTTCGGGCCGGCGCTGTTGTTGGCCCTGGTGCGCAAGAAGGAACAAATTCGTGTGCGCGGCGGAGTCAAGCGGATGGTTGCGGTTTGCGTGCTATTGGCAGTGATGCCATTCGCTGCCTGGACGTGGCGGAACTGGAGAACATTTCAGGTGTTCGAGCCCCTTGCTCCGCGTTATGCGACGGATCCCGGAGAGTCCACGCAGGCGGGCTGGGTGGGCTGGGTGAAAACCTGGTGTCTGGATTTCATTTCGACCTACCAGGTGTATTGGAATGTACCGGGGGACGCGCTCGACATCACCAGGCTTCCGGAGCGTGCGTTTGATTCGCCGCAGCAGTATGCGGAGACGGCGGCGCTCGCCATGGACTACAACGATGGCGGCCAGACCTTGACGCCGGAGATAGATGCCCGATTTGCGAGACTCGCGAAGGAGCGGTATGCGGCGCATCCTTTGCGGTCGCACGTTTTGCTGCCAGTAGGGCGCGTGCTGGACATGTGGCTGCGGCCGCGAGTTGAGAACCTGCCCATCGACGTTGACTGGTGGGTCTACAACCATCACTACGCCGAGACGCGCTTCAGCTGGTTCTACGCGGGGCTGAATGTGCTCTATCTGATACTGGGAGTCGCCGGGCTTTGCATGCGTCCCAGGATCTGGCCGTGGATGCTCGCATACCTGGCGCTGCGCAGCGCGCTGCTGCTGACAGTGGAAGCACCCGAAGCGCGCTACACGCTCGAGTGTTTTCCGATGTTGTTTGTGCTGGGCGGCCTGGCGCTCTACCGATTCACGGTCTGGGTCTTGCTGTCGGTCTTGAAGGTAAAGACGCCGGAGGGCAGAGGCTGATTGAATTTGAAGTTGAAGTAGACGCAGACGCGTGACTGGCCTTCACCCTGGTCAAATACCTGCTTCAGACTGACGCCGCGCGCGGTATCCATCCACACCGTCACTTTCAGAAGATTCTTGCGCACCGCTGGATCCTTCGGAATGAGATCAAGCTTGTCAGTCTTTACGCCGTCGATGGTTTCCTCTCCGCCGTAGGTGATGTCCCATTTGTCGGAAAGATCTTTGCCACTGGCGCCGAAGCCAAGCAGGAGGTAGCCGCCGAGCTTGTCGTTCTTGTATACGGTCACTTGGTTTGGGAGCTTCTCGAAGAGGCGGAAAACACCCTTTGAGAAGGTGTAGATCTTCGGGCTAGGTTTTCCATTTTCCTGCTCAATGTGCGCCGCCATCTGGAAATCCTTGCCTTTTCGCTCGTAATAGACCGTCCCCTTTTGCACTTCCTTGTTGGGAACGGGGTCCGTCTGGATGGAATCGAACTCGAAGTCGGCAGAGGTTGAGTGGAAGTTGGCCGCAGCGGTGTCGAGCTTGGCCAGCACGATCTTCAAATCCTGCGCGGCGGTTTTCTCGGTAATCGAAGCAAAGACGAACGCAAACGGAGCGGCGATCAGAATTCTCTTTCCAAGACGCATAGACTTCCTTTTCCTGTTGGACGGATAAGATGCGTCGAGCATGGGGACCGTCCCGGATTTTTCTTCGGCGGACCTAGCGGCGGGCCCAGATCTTCCAAACGGTGTTGCCCTGTGCGTCGGAGGCCGTCTCCCAGTGGGTGACTGAGACAGCGTCGCCGGTGACAGGTTCGATGGCTTTGCGCAGAATCTTCCGAACATCATTGATCGAAGCGGAAGCGGGCACATCCACATCCGATGCCGCAAGGGTGACGATGATGCCGCGCCCGTCGTCGCCCACGACCTGGATGGGATGCGAGGGTCCCTCTGCGCGCGAGGGCTTGTCGCCGTAATCCCACAGGTGGGGCGTGACAAAAATGAAAAGCAGAATCAACGACACCATGACGTCGTAATGGACGTTGCCGCGGGGTTGGGTCCAATAGAAGTAGTTCTTCAGGAGCTTGTTCATGGTTGACCCTGCTTCGTGATCCGTTCGAGGCCACTCATGTAGGGCCGCAAGGCTTCGGGAATGATGACGGAGCCATCGGACTGCTGGTAGTTCTCAAGAATGGCGAGCCACGTGCGGCCTACGGCGAGGCCGCTGCCATTGATGGTGTGCACGAATTCGGTTTTGCCTTTCGCGGCAGGCTTGAAACGGATGTTGGCGCGGCGGGCCTGGAACGCTTCGAAGTTGGAGCAGGAGGAGATTTCGCGATAGAGTTGCTGCCCCGGGAGCCAGACCTCAAGATCGAAGGTTTTGGCGGAGCTGAATCCGGTGTCGGCGGTGGAGAGCAGCATGCGGCGATACGGAAGCTTGAGGGCTTCGAGAATCTCCTCGGCGTTGCGCGTCAGCTTTTCGTGTTCGGTGTCGGAATCTTCAGGACGCGTGAACTTGACGAGCTCAACTTTCTGAAACTGATGCTGCCGGATGATGCCGCGCGTGTCCTTGCCCGCGGCACCGGCTTCGGCACGGAAGCAGGGAGTGTATGCGGTGAAGGAAATGGGCAGGCGGGCTTCGTCAAGAATTTCGTCACGGTAGAGATTGGTGACGGGGACCTCGGCCGTAGGGATGAGCCAGTGGTCGTTGTCTTTGTACTCGCCGCGGGCAGCGGCTTCGGCATCCGCGTCGGAGCAGCGGAACAGGTCTTCGGCAAACTTGGGAAGACTGCCTGTGCCGAAAAGACTCTTGCTGTTGACCATGAAGGGCGGCAGAACCTCGGTGTATCCGTGCTTCTGGGTATGCATGTCGAGCATGAAGCCGATTAACGCGCGCTCGAGACGGGCGCCCGCGCCCATGTAGACCGCGAACCGTGCTCCGCTGAGCTTGGCGGCGCGCTCAAGGTCGAGGATGCCGAGCTGCTCACCGAGCTCCCAGTGAGGCTTGGGCGTGAAGTCGAAGTGCGGCTTCTCGCCCCACGTCTTGACGGTGACGTTATCTTCCTCGGATTTGCCGACGGGGACCTCGTCGCGGGTAAGGTTGGGAATGCTTGCGAGGGCGAGGCGCATCTGTTCGTCGAGGGCGGTCGCAGAATGGTCGAGTTCGTCGAGCTTTTCTTTGAGAGCTCGAGTCTCGTCCATCACGGCGGTGGCGTCTTTGCCTTCGCGCTTGAGGGTACCGACCTGCTGACTGAGCTCGTTGCGGCGTGCTTTCAGCTGCTCTGAGGCAGTAATGGCTTCGCGGCGCCTCTGATCCAGTTGCCGGAAGTTGCCCAGCAGGGCGGCAGGATCGGCGCCGCGGGCACGGAGTTTCTCTTCAACTGCTTCCAGGTTGCCCCGGACAAATCCCAGATCGAGCATGACTCTTATCAGTTTAACGGATTGGGGCCGTTTTCACCGTACCGCGGCGGTCCGCGCATCTTCCTGCTGAACCGGGCCGGCATCGACCTGCTCTTGCCAGCCGGGAAGGCGCTGATCGCCGGTGATAAGTCTCGCCCCGCGCGTGAAAGTGAAATACGTCCACACCCATTGCGAGAAGACGGCAACGCGGTTGCGGAAACCGATGAGAAAAAAGATATGCACCGAGATCCACGTGACCCAGGCCAAGAACCCGCTGAGGTGGGCTTTGAAAGGCCACTCCACTTTGGCGACGGCGGCCATGCGGCCGATCGTAGCCATATCGCCCTTATCGAAATACCGGAAGGCAGGGCGGCGCTTCTGTGCGAGATCGGCCTCGATCATCTTGCCGACGTGGTCGCCCATCTGCATGGCAGGTTGCGCAACGCCCGGAACCTGGTGGCCGTCCTGCTCGAAATGCGCCAAGTCGCCGAGGATGAAAACCTCGGGAAGGCCAGGGGGATTGAGATTGTTGTCGACGATGACGCAGCCGCGCTTGTCCGTCGGTGCGCCAAGCATTTTGCCCAGCGGTGAGGCCTGAACCCCGGCTGCCCACAGAATGACGGCGGCCTCGATGCGTTGATTGTTGGTCTCAACCCAGCCGGGGCCGACGTTGGTGACATTGCTCTTGGTGTGAACTTCGACGCCGAGATGAAACAGGATGCGCTCAGCCTTGGCAGAGAGGTCCTCAGGATAGGCGGCAAGGACGCGCGGGCCGTTGTCGAGCAACAGAACCCGCGCCTTCGATGGGTCAATGTGTCGAAAATCGTGGCGCATGTAGAGCTTGGCGATATCGCTGATGGCACCTGCGAGTTCGACCCCGGTGGGACCTCCGCCGATAACGACAAAATTGAGCGGGGGATGCCAGCCGTGCTCCTGCATCTGGCGTTCGGCGAGTTCGAAGGCGAGCAGCACGCGGCGGCGAATCTCAAGAGCGTCTTCAATGCTTTTGAGGCCTGGGGCGAAGGGCGCCCATTCATTCTTGCCGAAGTAGGAGTGAGTGGCGCCGGTGGCGATGACGAGATAGTCGTACGAAAGCTGCGCACCCGAAGCGAGGCTGACATTCCGGTCCTGAACGTCGATGGCGGTGACTTCGTCCATCAGGACTTCGGTATTTTTTTGGCGGCGCAAAACCGTACGGATAGGTTGAGCAATGTCAGCCGGCGACAACACGGCGAGCGCTACCTGGTAAAGCAGCGGCTGAAAAGTGTGATGATTGCGACGATCGACAACGGTTAAATCTACCGGAAGATTGCGCAGCGCCATCGCCGCGTGGAGTCCACCGAATCCCGCACCTACAATAACGACCCGCGGGCGTCTTCCGTTATTGCCGGCGTGGAGCGCTTTTGTTAGTTCGCTCATTCCACCTCTCTCCACCTATGTGATGCCCGAGAGGGCGCGCGAGTGGCAGAGTTTGGCGATGTGGCTGAAAGGTCTATGGATGCTGCTCAACGGCGATGGAAACCGTGCTTGAGTTGCCAGTAACTGCCACCGCGACGAGGTTGGTGGCGAGGCCGGGCATGGAGGCAGGGGCGAATGTCACCGTACCGTCGAGAGCCGAGATTGCGAGGGCAGTCTGCGTGGCGAGCAACGGAGCCTGCGCGCAGCGGCCGTGCGGTGGGCAATGCGGCGTCCAGGTATAGAGAGACTGGTAGAGGGTGACGGTGCCGCCAACCATGGGGTTGCCATTCATGTCGCGGACGCGAAGGGTGATTAGCCCCGGAATGTCGGAGGCGGAAAGAGTCTGGCCGGTTCCAGAGACGGGTTCGAGCCAGGCAAATTCAGGTCGGGCTCCGATTGCGATGAAACTGACGCACTGGCTGGTGCCGTTCAGGCAGGCGTTTGAGATCGCTTGCTGGCCCTCGGCGAGCGGTCCCACGGTAAGGGATTTGGATGCGACGCCACCGGAGCCGGTAGTGTTGGATGGGGCACCTTGGGGCGAAATGCCCGCGCTGGATTGCCAGGTCACGGTTTGCCCCGGAACGGGTGCGCCGCCGGTAAGCGCTATGGCTTGCGTGGTCCAGTTGACCGTAGCGCCGGCTGCGACGGACAGCGTGGGGGTAAGAGCAGCAAGGCTTGGCGCCACACCCCCGCAGAAATGGGCCTGCAGGCTAGCTCCGTTGGTCAGGGAGGCGGTAACGATTGAGGCTGTGGCGGAAGGAGCGGTGATGTTGATGTTTGCGACGCCATCGCCGGTTGCAGGCGTGGAGCAGGCTGTGGCACCGCAGGAGAGCGTGGCGTCCCCGCTAACCACAGCGAACTTAACGGTGACGCCGCCGGCGGGAGTGAGGTTTGGTGAGAGAGCGCTTACGGTGAACGGGATCGGAACGCCGATTGGGACAGTGTTGGCAGGAGCCGTGTTGAGCGTGAGAGAGTCGCCGTTCGCAGAATCATAGCTGATGCCACCCGGCAGAATCGTCATCGCATAAAACATCGGCAGGTCATCCACCTCGACATCCACAGAGCCGCTGACTCCGGGCATGGCGGCCGGGGCGATGGCGGTAATTTCGTTAGGCGAAATGCTGGTAACCGTCGCTTTCTGGCCGCCGATGAGGACAGTGTCGGAAGGACGAAATCCCATTCCGCGAATCACAATGGGACCCCCGGCAGCGGACAATCGAGGGGACAGGACCGTTTCGGCGTAGAGCACCCAGCCGTTGTAGGCGTAGTCAGGACGTCCGTCGCCGCGCATATCTGCGATGCCGAGCCGGACGATGTCGTCCGCTGAAGCCGTGACTTGGAGCCAGGTTTCGCCGGTCGCGTAGCCGTTGAGTGCTGGCGCCCAGTTGAGCGTGAGCGCGGAGATGGGACTGAAAGCATCCCAGACTCCGAGCGCGGGGAGTGCCTTGGTTTCAGTCGGGAGACCGGATTCGTTTAAAGCCTGGGTGACGATAGTGAAAGTGTGGCCCGCGCGTACGGGGAAGGCAAACCAGTCCGCCTGACCCACCTGGCCGAGGCGTCCGCACCAGAAGCCGCCCGACGGCATAGGACGAGGCATGTCAGGTGAGGCAATCGCGTCTTGCGGATTGCCGGCAGCGGAATCATCGATGATGACAGTGAGGTTAGTTGAGCTACCCGCAGACATGCCTGGGACTGTAAGGACCGGCATGGTCCCCGAGGGCGCAGGCGAGCCGTTGATGTAGGGTCCAACGGACTCCGTGAGCATATAGAGGGGGTTGATGGGTTCGAAGGTGACCTGGTAGTTCGCAGTGGTCATGCCGGGTGGCAAAGGAATATCACTGAGATCGAAGAAGCCCTGCAGGGTCGGATCGTTTGAGCCCCACTGCGCGAGGGGATTCACATTAGTGTCGGTCCAGCCGGTGACGGGATTGCCACGGTTGCCACTGAAGTACGCGCCAGAGACGAACGTCACGCTGTACTGGCAAAGCGGATTGCCGTTCGAGTCGAGTGGCCGCGCAACAGCGTTGACGCCCTGCATGCCGACCCCGGTACGAAATCTCAGCGTTCCCTGGATCGAGACGGTGTTCGCGGCTGTGATCTGCTTGCCGGGAAACGAGGCAAGGTTTGCTGGGGTGATCGGGTAGATGCGGTTGAGGGCTGCGATATCGTCGAAGCGAAGTTGAGCGGGATTGGGAATGCAGATGCCGCCCATTGCTCCGCAGGTGCCGCTCATCGGCTGCATGACGGGCCAGCCCAGCAGGCCATCGGGTTGGCCGTTGGCGAGGGCACCTGGGTTGACCTGCGCGTAATCGAGTCCCAGGACGCGCCCGAACGCTCGTTCCAGTTCGAATCGCATCATCGCAACAAGGTTGGGGCTGGTGGCACAGAGGCCGTTCAGGAGAATGACGGCGTGGCCGATGGAGGCATCGGGCCGGATGTTGTCGAGCCACGCGAAGACACCATTGTTCTGGCAACTCGTGGGATCACTCGAGCCAGCTCCGAAAAGGCTGTTGATCACAGAACCGTCGGCATCGTAAATGACGGCGAGTGGATAGCTGGTGGCTGCGGGCGTAACGTCAGAAGGTGCAGCAAAAACGTGGTTGCCTGCGATGACGCTGACGCCGTTCACGTCTTCGTTGAGCGAGCCGGAATCCGTGAGGGTGATACCGGCGGTGGGGACAGCACTCCAGATTGCCGCGGCAGCATCGACCATGGCCGTAGCGTCCTGATTCGAAATCTGGCCGTTGAGGGGACCCTCGTCGACAGAGTAGTTGACCGCTCCAGCCGACCAGTGCACCGGCTGTCCAACGACGGCGGCGTTGAAATAGGCAGTTCCAGCGACGAATTTCGGACCCCCTGCGAGCGCGCAGGACGCCTCCAGAGCGGTAGCCAGGATGCCGAGGAAAAATCGACGTGCTTGCACGAAGGTGCTCCCCATGCAAGCACTTGCTCCCTGGGGGCCATCATTTCCGGGGAATGATGAAGATTCTTTAAGGGGCCTGGGCCGCCGCACAGAAAAGCAATGATCCTGAAGGGATTGGGACCCATTCGTAACTAGAGGTACCTCGTCTAAGGTTACCTAAGTTCATTGCAAAGTTACTTTTCTGGCTACAATGGTTTTGCGATCCAAAGCCAGCAGTTAGCAGAAGTTAAGGGGGCCACTATCAGCGCGCGCTTAAGATTGGGAGATTTGCTCGTCCGGGCCAAGCTCGTGACAGAGATGGACATTGCCAAGGCGCTGGAGCGCCTGTCGATGTGCGGCGGGCGCCTCGGCGACAACCTGATCGCCATTGGGGCAATTTCGAAGGATACGCTGGAGAAATTTGTTCACCGGACACCGCGGGAGCCGGAAAACATCGCGGCCACCGGGCTGGACGAAACCGACCTCCTGGGCCTGATGCTCAAGCTGATTTATGTTGGCCGCCTGCAGACCGTGCGGCAGTTTGGAGACTCGATCAAGCTGCCATACAACCTCGTTCTCGACCTGGTGAAGATGGCGGTTGACCGGTCACTGCTGCAAAACCTGGGAGCCCGCAGTTCCGACAGCCTGATCGACCTGGCGTACACATTTACGGAACAAGGCAAGCGGTTCGTAATCGACGCCATGACCCGGCAGCACTATACGGGCCCGGCGCCGGTGACGCTGGAGGATTTCACCGAACAGGTCAACATGCAGAAGCTGACCAACGAACTGGTGACGCCGGAAAAAATCAAAGAGGCGACCAAGGGGTTGGCCTTCGACGACCGGATTATGGAACAGGCTGGTCCGGCGTTGAATTCTGGTCGCGCCATGCTGCTGTATGGACCGCCCGGAAACGGCAAAACCACGGTGGCGCAGCGATTCGCCTCGGTCTTCAGCGATGTGATTTACGTTCCGTATTCGGTGATGGTGGAGGGCCAGATTATCCGGGTGCACGATCCCAGTATTCACTTTCCACTGGAGACAACGAGTATTGAGGACGAAGGCGCATTCAGTGTTGTGAAGGCGCAGACATACGATGCGCGCTGGGTTCCCTGCCAGAGGCCGTTTGTAATTACCGGCGGCGAACTTACGCTGGAGATGCTCGACCTGCGCTACGACACGACGGGGCACTATTACGAGGCGCCGCTGCATGTGAAAGCGCTGGGCGGATGCTTTTTGATCGATGACTTTGGCCGGCAGATCGTAAGCCCCACGAACCTTCTGAACCGCTGGATCGTGCCCCTGGAAAGCAAGGTGGATTATCTGAAGCTGCACACCGGCAAGACGTTCTCCATTCCCTTTGAAGAGCTGGTCATCTTCTCGACGAACCTGGAGCCGGAAGACCTGATGGATCCGGCGTTTTTGCGGCGCCTGCCCTACAAGATCGAGGTGAGTGCGCCCTCAATTGAGAATTACAAGAAGATCTTTGAATCGGAGTGCAAGAAGCAGGCGGTCGAGATGTCGGATGCGATCTTCGACAAGATTGTGCACACGGTGACGGTGGAAAAGGGGCTCGAGCTTGCGGCGTATCACCCGCGATTTATCGTGGACCAGGTGATTGCGACGTGCCGCTTCATGCGCCAACCTCCCCACTTTGAGCCGCGCTTTATCGATTATGCGATCGACAATCTGCGCGTGCGCCAAAGCACGTCGAAGAAAGCCACCCACGCACGGATTTAATCGCTAAAGCCGGGCGGCACTTAAGGTGCCCCCGGTCATATCTCCGGATAAAAGTCAAAGAAAGCATCGAGGCTCTGCTTGAGCTGGGTCTCGATCTGTTCGCGCGAACCTTCGAGGACGTGCATGGTGACGTGCGCTTCGTGGCCGTTGGCCAGTTTGAGAGTAGCGTCGTGGATCTCCGTTACTTCGCCCTCAGGCAACAGGCGCATTCCGTAGACAAGAGTCAGATTTGCCATGTCCAACATCTTATCTACTGGATCTGATTTGTGACGGAAGCATGCCGCTGGCCCGACTGTTCGATTTAGAGCGGGCCAATTTCGACTTGGTTTTCCGAAGCCATGCGAGGTGGGCTGTGCCGTCTACAATTTAGTGGGAAACCTCATGACAGAGACACGTGACACCGTAATTCTTGGTTCCGGCTGTGCCGGGTTGACAGCGGCGATTTACAGCGCGCGCGCCAACCTGAAACCTCTCGTGCTGGAAGGGCATGAGCCGGGGGGCCAACTCTCCATTACTTCGCTTGTGGAGAATTTTCCGGGGTGGCCAGATGGCATCCAGGGTCCGGAACTGATCGACAACATGAAGAAGCAGGCCGCGCGGTTTGGCGCCGAGTTTCAGCTGGCTCACCTGGATCGCGTGGAACTGGGCACCCATCCGTTCCGGCTGCACACCTCGGCGGGCGAGATTCACACGCGCACGCTGATTATTGCAGCGGGTGCGAGCGCGCGCTGGCTGGGGATACCGAGCGAGCAGGCGCTGATCGGGCACGGCGTATCAAGCTGCGCGACGTGCGATGGATTCTTTTTCCGTGACAAGCCAATTGCGGTGGTGGGCGGCGGCGACTCGGCAATGGAAGAGGCTCTGTTTCTTACGCGCTTTGCGTCGAAGGTGACGCTGCTGCACCGGAGGCCCGCCTTCCGCGCGTCAAAGATCATGCTGGAGCGGGCGATGGCGCATCCCAACATCGAATTCATGACGAACACAGTGGTGGATGAAGTGCTGGGCGTGGAAGAGAAGGAAGTGAAGGGGCTCAAGCTGCGCGACGTAACCACCGGAGCAACGAGTACGTTGCAGGTGGACGGGATGTTCCTCGGAATCGGACATGAACCGAATGCCAAGATGTTTGCCGGGCAGATCGATCTCGACGACGAAGGGTACGTGCTGACGCAGGGCAATGTGATCACGACGCGGAAGGGAATTCCAGTGCCCGGCGTTTATGCATGCGGCGATGTGCAGGACCGGCGGTACCGCCAGGCGATCACGGCCGCGGGGACGGGCTGTATGGCGGCCCTCGAGGCCGAGAAGTATCTCGAGGAACACGGGCGCTAAGCGAATCGCGAAAGGAAGCGCGGAATGCCGACAATCTTCCCTGGCCGCTTCACCGCAAAGTTCGACGGCTCCTTTGTCGTGTTCATCATCGGCATGCGGGTAAATCGCCTGCTTCAGTTCAGTAAGTGGATTTCGGTAGCGAAAGCGATGCCGCCGATGATTGCGGAACTGAAGAAACATCCCGAGATGGGCCTTCTGCACGTGGAACCGATGATCTATTGGCGCGGCGTGGCTACGATCCAGTACTGGCGCAGCTTCGAACATCTACACGCCTATGCGCACATGCGCGACAGCAATCATTTGCCGGCGTGGGCAGACTTCAATCGGCGGGTTGGCGGCAACGGATCAGTGGGTATCTGGCACGAGAGCTTTCTTGTTGAGCGCGGAAGCTACGAGTGCATTTACGCGAACATGCCGCGCTTCGGCTTTGGAGCGGCGGCGGATCATGTCCCGGTCACAGGCCGATTGGAAAGCGCGCGTCAGCGCATCGGCAAGGCCAAATGAGCCAGCTCGCTAAGAACCTGGAAACGCTTGAGACGGCGATTGCCGATGCGTGCCGGCGGGCGGGCCGTCGTCGCGAAGACCTAGAGCTGATGGCGGTTTCGAAGACGTATCCAGCGCAGACGATTGTAGAAGCGGCATCGCTGGGGCTGACGTTGTTTGGAGAAAATCGAGTACAGGAATTCTCTGGCAAGGCAGAGGAACTGGTAGCGTTACGGTCTCGCGGCGAGAGGCCAATCCGCATGCACCTGATCGGGCATCTACAATCGAACAAGGCAGCCCGGGCGGCGGAGTTATTTGATGCCGTGGATTCCGTGGATTCGCTGCGGCTGGCGCAGCGGCTGCATGATGCAGCGGGGAAGCTGGGCAAGCGGCTGCCGATTCTGCTCGAGGTGAAGCTCAGTCCCGAGGAGACAAAGGAAGGGCTGGAGCCAGAATCAAATGACGCTGCGCAACTGCTGGAAGCCCTTCCGGACTTGTCGCATTTAGAAACGTTCGGGCTCATGACAATTGGGCCTTGGGGCGCTCCCGAGGGTGTCACGCGGGCGTGCTTTCGCAGTTTGCGCACGTGGCGTGACCAGTGGTCAGCGAAGTATCCAAAGCTGAAGCTAGAAGTGCTGTCGATGGGGATGAGCGGGGATTTTCCGCTGGCGATTGCAGAGGGCGCGACGCGCATTCGCGTGGGGACAGCCTTGTTCGGCAAGCGCGCCCCGTACACGGGACCGCCCGAATGAGCACGGGAATGCTGCGCGAAGGGTCAGCCGGCGTAACGCTGGCGGTGCGAGCGCAGCCGGGCGCGAAGAAGACGGCGATTGTTGGCGTGTATGGCGAGGGCGATGCAGCGCAGCTGAAGATTGCGGTGCAGGCCCCGCCGATCGAAGGGCGTGCGAACGAGGCGCTCATTGCGTTTCTTTCTGAGACGTTCAGCATTCCAAAAAGATCCGTAGAGCTTGTGAGTGGCGAACTCTCGCGCAGCAAGGTATTTTTGTTGACCGGCGTCACGATTCAGCAAGCCCGATCGAAGCTAACCAAGCAGGAGCAAAGTGAGCGTTCCTGAAAAGCGGCACGCGGGCATTCTGCGCGTGCGATGCATGTCTTGCCTTTAAGGTTCGCTTCAGTATTGGTCTGTCATCCTGAGCGTAGTTTGGCCGGTTCTTCGGCCAAACGGAGCCGAAGGATCTGCGTGCTTCTTGAGCCATCGGCACGAACGAGGGTGCCCCATCCAAGCACCGCGTGGGTGGGAAAGCACGATCTGACCAGCAGCGATTTTCGTTCTGACAGAAACGCAACCGAAAAATTACGAGAAGTATCCCTCACCGATGGTGAATGTCGCAGGCAGCGGCGCGCGCTTCTTCGGGTTCGGGCCGGACGCGGAAGTCAGCGTGGGCTTCGGCGTACATGACCTTGCCATCTTTCGCAATCACGTAGGTTGCTGGCAGAGGCAGGCGCCAGCTCTTGTCGCCGTTGACGAAGGGAATGTTGACGAGGATGGAGAGGTAGTAGTCGCGGTGGTATTCGGGGATAGTGTAGACGAGGCCGAATTTTTCAGCGACCACATTACCGGGGTCGGAGAGCACAGGGAAAGGCAGGCCGTGCTGGTTCGCCATGAAGTCGCTCTGGCGCTCGATTTGCGGGCCGATAGCGACCATCAGGGCGCCGTGTTCGCGAAGCTGGCCGTAGAGATCGCGCCACGTTTCAAGTTCCGTCACGCAGTAAGGGCACCAGCGTCCGCGAAAGAATTTGAGGATGAGCGGACCGATGGCGAGTAGATCGCGCGACCGCACAAGTTTGCCGCTGGAATCTTTGAGAGCGAACTCGGGGGCTTGCGCGCCAACGGGGAGGATTTTTTCCTCAATGCCAGTTGCGAAGAGATCTTCGACCGCGCGCTCGCCGACTGCGAGCCGTTCGGGTTGCACGAGGTATCGCGTGTTGGCCGTGATCTCGTCGAGTTGGTCCTGGAGGGAGGTCATCGTTTCTCTACGGGCTTTTTTTAAGAAACATTTGCATCACCGCTCTCGCTCAATAGAGGTGTCATCCAGAGCGAAGCGCGTTTGGGGCACCGCAGATGATTCATCATTTACGGGGTAAGCGGAGCGAAGGACCTGCTTTTGACCTTAGCAATCTCATCGCTACCGTCCGAATTTCTGTTTGCCCATCATGCCGGACATGCCGCCGCGCATCATTTGCCGGGCCAGGCCGCCTTTGCCCATCTGCTTGAACATCTTGCTCATCTGCGCGTACTGGCGGAGAAGCTGGTTGACTTCCTGCACGCTGGTGCCGGAGCCCGCGGCGATGCGCTTGCGCCGGGAGCCGGAGATGACTTCGTGGTTGCGGCGCTCGTAGGGAGTCATCGAGCTGATAATGGCTTCGAGGCGTACGAATTGTTTCTCGTCGACATTCTTTGATGCTTGTTGCAAACCGGCGAACGGACCAACCGACGGCATCATCTTCAAAATGCTCTCCATCGATCCGAGCTTCTTAATCTGCAGCAACTGATCGCGAAAATCCTCCAGCGTGAAGCCGTCACCGAGGAGTGCCTTCTTGGCGAATTCCTCCGACTTCTTGCGGTCGAGCGAGGACTCAGCCTTCTCGATCAGCGAAAGCATGTCGCCCATGCCGAGGATGCGGCCAACAATTCGATCAGGATGAAACGGCTCGAAGGCGTCCGGTTTTTCGCCGGTGCCGATGAACTTGATGGGCTGGCCGGTGACATGGCGAATGGAGATGGCCGCGCCGCCGCGGGAGTCGCCGTCCATCTTGGTAAGGATGACGCCGGTAAGCCCGAGTCGCTTATGAAAATCTTGAGCTGAATTGACGGCGTCCTGCCCCGTCATGGCGTCGGCGACAAACAGGATCTCCTGTGGGTTGAGCAGCTTTTTGAGCTGAGCCATTTCATCCATCAGCTCTTCATCCACGTGCAGGCGTCCCGCGGTGTCGACGATGAGTGTGTCGCAGGCGAGGATGCGGGCTTCGCGGCGTGCTTCTGAAGCCAGGCGCTCGACGAGCTTGGAGCCGGCGG
Source organism: uncultured Acidobacteriaceae bacterium (assembly GCA_963838295.1). Classification (GTDB taxonomy): domain Bacteria; phylum Acidobacteriota; class Terriglobia; order Terriglobales; family Acidobacteriaceae; genus Telmatobacter. The sequence continues at coordinate 204,495 of CAWIQS010000008.1, read as the reverse complement.
GTTCGTCGTTGAGCTTGCCTTCATAAAGGCGTGCCTCGATGGATTTGGCGACGACCTTGAGCTGCTCGCGCGCGGCAGGGCGATAGACGTCGACAGAGACAAGCATGGGGCGGTGGCCACCCTTTTTAAGCCATGCGGCCAGCTTGCCGCTGGTGGTGGTCTTACCCGAGCCCTGCAGCCCGGCCATCAGGATCACGGTCGGCGGCTGCGAGGCGAACTTGAAGCGGGCGGTGTCGCGGCCGAGCAGTTCGACCAACTCGTCGCGAACGATCTTGATGACCTGCTCGGAAGGCGAAAGAGCGGTAAGCACTTCAGTGCCAATGGCCTTGGCGCGAATGTGGTCGATGAGATCGTTGACGACGGCGAGATTCACGTCAGCGTCAAGCATGGCGACGCGGATCTCTTTGAGTGCTTCCTGGATGTTCTCGTCAGTGAGCGTGCCCTGGCCCCGGAGGGTCTTGAAGGCGCGTTGCAGTTTTTCTGTAAGGTTCTCAAACATAGGTCAGATTCAAGTGTATCGAAAGACCGCGAATAGAGGTGTAAGCGCCCGCGATGCGAGCCTGAATGCCGATGGCGCGCCCTTTTAGCGAGTTAGCTGGTTGGCGCAGTTTCATGGCCGGCTGTTTCTTCCTGCAGCAGCCATGAGATGATAGGACCCCAATAATGGGGCTGCGGGTTGTAAAAGGGCTCGTTGTGGGAGCGAGCGGGCAGCACGAGCAAGTCGGCGCGTCCGTTGCTGCAGCCGAGGAGATCGTGCGCCATGGGAAGGCGGAAGAGGCTGTCGCGATCTCCCTGGACGATAAGGATGGGTAGCCGGCAGTTGCAGAGGGCATCTTTTGCCGACCAGATGGGCGGAACAAAGGGGGAAAGAAATCCGGGAACCCATGCGGCGCGTGCCGCTTTGCGGAAGGAAGAGAATCCCGCGCAGAGCACGAGGCGGTCGGGCTTAACGCGGTTGAGAATGGCAGGAGCGATTCCGGTTCCAAGTGAGAATCCGAGGATGGCGATAGGCGGCCCCTGCGCGAGCTGCTTGAGAAGGTTGAAGGCGGAGACCGCATCGTCCTCGAACTGGCTCCAATCGGGACGGCCGGTGCTGCGGCCGTAGCCGGAGTAGTCGAAGACCAGCGAAGCGATACCGCCCTCTCCGAGGATCCGCTGAATCGGAAACCACTGCGGCACAATTTCGCCGATGCCGTGACAAATGAGAACTGCTGCCCGCGCTTCGACGGACGCTGGTGTCACGAAGGCCGCGTCGAGAAGATTTTTCCCGCCTGCAACGGTGTGTTGCGTCACGGTGATGCCGGGGCACTCCGAGCGGCTGCGAGGAATGCGGCTAAGCATGCGATCTCTCAACTGCACGGCCCGGCTGGCGCAGATGAGAGCGGTGGTGAACAAGGATCTTTGCAGCTTCGTCGTTTGCGGTGGCGGCATAGGCAAATGGAATCTGGTGTTAGCTGCCGGGCGCAATCAGATACTGCTCGAGTTTGCCGTCGGGGTAGGAGTAGGTCGTGAGGGATAGACGCTGCGTCGGGTACTGGATGCGGAAGACACGGAACGTCATGCCGCCGCGGAGTCGTTCGCCCGTCTGGTTGAAAGTGAGCGGATCGCCGAGAGGAGCGAGGCTGTTGCGATAGTCCGACAGCGTCTGAGCGTCGAAGTAGGCGTTGAGATTCGGAGCGAGCAGGCTGCGATCGATCTGGCCCTGTTGCAGGCCCTTGTAGATGGCGATCGCCTGATCTTCATTTGGCGTGTGTTGGACGCCCGCAACGGTGGCCGCCGCCAGGCGCGTAATCTGCTCCGCGCCGCCTGCCATGTGATTGGTGAGGACCGCGACGGCGATGCCGTCATCGATGAGAACTTCGTTGTCGGAGACAAAGCCGTTCACTTCGCCGCTATGTTCAATGGAGTGGTGGCCGTCGCGCTCCATGATTTGAACGCCGAGCCCGTAGTGCGTGCCCTTGCCGTCTTTCAGCTTCACTTCGGTGAACATCTGGTTATAGCTCTCCGGTTTCAGAATCGTGCGCTGCATCAGGCTTATATCCCAGAGAGCGACGTCGTGCGCGGTCATGGCCAATTCGCCGGCTGCAAACATCCAGCCCTCGCCGCCGTTCGGAACCGGGCGGAGCGGACCAAGCGCGTTCCGCATGTAGGGCGCGGCGTCAGCGGAAGGAAGCTCCTTCGCGTCGCTGTTCCATGCGCTTTTCATTCCCAGCGGGTGAAAGATGTGCTCGTTCAGAAAATCGAAGAGCTTTCCGCCGGTGACTTTTTCGACAATGAGTCCAGCGATCACATAATTGGTATTGGAGTACTGCCATTGCGTACCTGGCTCGAAGTCGAGTGGCTTGGTGGCCCACTCGTTGAGAATCTGCTGCGGGGTGACCGGTTTGAGCTGCGAGGCCACAGGGTAATCCTCCGGCGCATAGTCCTGGTAACCGGAGGTGTGCGAGAGGATTTCGCGGATCGTGACTTCATCACCGCGCGTAAGGCCGGGAACATACTTGCCTACTGCATCGTCGAGCGAGAGCCTGCCCTGCTCCTGCAACAGGAGGATGGCGGTTGCGGCAAACTGCTTGGAAATCGATCCGATCGAGTAGCGCATGTCGGCGGTGGCGGGCACTGAAGGATCGAGACGCGCTTTGCCATAGGCATGGGTGTACACAATCTTGCCGCCTTTGACGATAGCAACGGACGCGGAAGGGGCGCCGGTCTGCTTCAGTACGTCGGCAGCGATGCTGTCGATGCGTGTCCTGAGAGCGGGATCGAGGGTATCGATGGCTTGCGCATGAAGATTGAACGCGAGCGAAGAAAACGAGGCAGCAAGAACAAGTGTGGAGATGAAGCGGCTGTAGATCATGATTGGCTGCGGGAACTCCTTCCCTTAGGAATGGTAACAATCACAGCCACAACTAGGTGCGTGCTTCAGCCTCCTCGACAGTTCCTGTCAGGGTCAGAACTTGTTCCAGCCTTGTGATGTGGAACATGCCGAGAACGCGCGGGGTGACAGCGGCGAGCGATAGCTGGACGTGCTTGTCCCGGCAATATACTTCGTGATTGATGATTTCGCTCATGCCGGCGGAATCCATGAAGGGAACGCCGCTGAGATCGAGGATGGTGTGACGCGGAGGCTCAGTGCCGCGAAAGACAGCGCGCAAGGGGGACACGCTGTTCAAAGTCAAGGGCCCCATTAGGCGCAGGATGACGATTCCCGGTTTGGAGCCTGGGACCGGCTCGATCCTCAGCGTGCCATCGATTGTCATGATTCGATCAGTGTATGGAACGGGGCTGGTTTTGTCGCTGGAAAACTGGCGGCGAAAAAAATGGCCTTTGTTGAACATTGTGCGAATTGATTTGCATGGAACGCGATGCACGGGACGATGCGATAGGCTTGGATTTGAAGGTTTGAAATCCGCCCGCAACCGGGGTGCGAGGTCACGCATGCAGCGTTTGATTGAAGGCCACAAGAAATTTCTTGCGGAGGTGTTTCCGCGGCGGCGCGATCAGTTTCATCTCCTGGCAGAGTCGCAGACGCCGGAGTGGCTGTTTATCACGTGTTCTGACTCGCGCATTGTCCCGGATCTGATTCTCGGCACGGGGCCCGGTGATTTGTTTATCAGTCGCAGCATTGGGAATATCGTGCCGGTTTCGATGAATGATGTGGACGGGGTTACGGCGACGATCGAATACGCAGTTGACGTGCTCAAGGTGAAAAACGTGATCCTGTGCGGACACTCGGACTGCGGGGCATTGAAGGCCGCTCTGGATCGACGCGGGCTTGAAAAGCTGCCCAAAGCGAGCCGCTGGCTGCAGCATGTGGAGGCTGCTTTCACCCACAGGCAGCCACTGAATCCCGAAGATGGTGCGCACGCGGAGCTTTGTTCGCTAATTCGCGGAAACGTAGTGGCGCAGTTGCTGAATCTGCGCGCACAGCCGTCCGTTGCCCGGGCAAGGATGGAAAGACGGCTCGAGGTGCACGGATGGTATTACGAGATCTTAAGCGGACGTATAGAGCGCTATGACGAGGATGCGCGCCGTTTTGTCCCGCTACTTGCCGGATGATGCGACGATCGGCGACTCCGAAATCTCATAAATAAAACTCCGGATCCCGAAAATGAGCCGAGTATACCTCAACAAATAAAAAATATTGAAGGTGTCATTCTGAGCGAACGGGGCCCCAAACGCATTTCAGTTTGGGGGTGGTGAGCGAAGAATCTGCTTTTGCACGTTCAACCTCAGCGAAGCCTTTTGCACTTTTAAGCTCCATTCCTCATTCAAATTCAACCGAGCCGCCTCAAACAAAAGAAAGGTGTGCCCGCGAGGAGCACACCTGTTTTGAGGAGCAGTCTGGCTTTATTTCGCGGCTTCGCGCGCCGTCCTGATGAACTCCAGTGACTTGTCGATGTGCGCGGCCTGCGTAGTGAGGACCTGGCGGACGGGCAGGGGAATATACGACTCCGCAGCCTTGGTGTAAGCCTCGACAGCCTCGTTTTCGCCTTCTTCGGCAGTGGCAAGCATGCTTTGATCGCCGGCGCCAAAGGCTGATTTGACATCACCCCAGGCGCGTCGAACAGTTCCAACGGCGGTTCCACTTTCCTTGATGTCGTGCACGCCTTCCTGGTGGAGGATGGATTCGAGCACACCGCGGAACTGCGCCCGCGTGAGCGATTCAGCGAGGAAGTATTCTCTCAGTGCCTCGCTCTTGATTTGTTCGCCAAACTTCTGAAAGCCATCCTGTGCGTCGATGAGGACCTGGATGACGGAGCGCAAAGCGGATTCGGTTTCTTTGAGATCTTTTGAAGGTGATGACATCGGGAACTCTCCAGTAAAGCGGGATTAAAGACAAGGGCAGGTTCCGGCGGCTGCCATCGGGGTGGTCATTGCGATTCTCCTTCGCCGTCGGCGAGGTGGGGGAAATCGCGAAAACCCCACGCCCCTGCCCCTCAAATGGATCAGACCCACCCTCGCAAGGCTTGGTCGATCCGGTTATTGAGATGCGGAAATTCAGGGAGGGGTCGTCTTTCAGCCGTTTCACTTTTTCAACATGATGTCAGGACCCGTGCAACGCGTATCCGGCTGGTCTGAGGTGGATAAGAGCGTAAAGGAGTTCTTTCCCTCCTGAAGCTGAAAGTAAGTCGACTTATCCGGCGTCGACTTGCCTTTGCTGTCGATCCACGCCGCATCCAGCTCCACCTGAAAATGCGTTCTCGCGTCGGAGCAGGCACGCACCGGTCCGTAGTTCCGAAGCGGTAAGTTGCCGGAGGTTGAACTCTGCTCGGTTTCGATCTTTGCGTGCGTCGCTTTCAGCGCTTCGAGATTTTCGGGTGCGCTCCAGTGCGCAGACTCATCCCACGGTGAGTCCAGCCATTCATCCACAAAGTCACGTCCGTTATTCGCGATCGGCTGCACTCGCTCAATTGCTGCGCCGCTGACTCGATAGCGATAGATTCCGATGCGTCTCGAGATTTCCGGATCCATCATCGCGGTTTGCAGACGGATCTGGAAGCCTTCAGGCACAATCTTGAGCACAGGCTCAATCTCGTCCCGGATGTATCCGCGATTCACATGTTGAAGAACTTTTTGTGCGTTTCCTGCGGAGAAAGGTTGCACAACGTCGAGATCGAAAGCGCTCCAGGTTGACGTGCACCATGGGTGGCCATGAGCAACGACGGCGCGCCAGCCATCCGCTGGGTTCGAGGGCAGTATGACGTATTCAAAGAAATCGCCGAAGGCGCCTGACACTGCGGAGTAATCGGGACTCTGCCAGCGCAGAACCCGCTGCCACGAGCGGCTCCGCATTTCATAGACAAGCAACATGGCGTCGTAGCCACACGCTATGCCGAACCTGAACTCAATTAGAACGAGTTGCGGCGGGCCATCCATAGTTGTGACTTTGACGTGAAGGTCTTCCCCATAAATCTGGTCGAGTTGCTCAGGCTTATTGGGGTCGTAGACTTCCTGTTTAACTGGCTTGTTTGCGTTCAAGAGTTTGGCAAGTCCTAACTCAAGCTCTTTCAGTTTCGAACTCGTTGATGCGCAATGAAGTGCCGTGTCTGCAAGTCCCGCAAGCGCATCTTTAAAGGAACGAATCTTCGACTGCAACGGCGCGGGCACCTCCTCGTCCATCTCACCCCGGACTTTGAAGGCGATCAGTTGCAATTGGATCGTCTTGACATGCTCAGCGGTTGATTCGAGGTCAGGTTTGGTGCAGGACTGACCAATCAACGCGACAGGTATGAACACGACTTGAATAGCCAACGCGAGGAGAAGGTTTCTTAGCATCGGCAGCAGTATAGCCCTGAATTCAGTGCGCACCCGGGGGCGGTGCGGCGTGCACCGGGGGCTTTCCAAAGAGCCACACGGCGCCGGCGCAGAAGAATGCCAGCACGGCAGTCCAGCGGAAGACGTCGACGTAGGCGAGCAGGGCCGATTGCTGCTGAAGCAATCCGTACATCAGTCCCAGCGATCCGGGGCGCGCTTGTGCCCGGCCAAGGCGGTGACCGAGATACCCGGTGATCGCAGCGGATTTCTGTTGCAGAACAAAGTTCGATGCCGAGAGATTGGCGCCGATCTCGTTCTGGTGCAGTGCAGCGCGGCGAATGAGAGCCGTGGTGGCCATTGCAATCCCAATTGACCCGCCGATGTTGCGCAGCATGTTGAAAAGGCCCGTGGCGTTGCCCATTTCTTCGCGCGAGAGCGTGGCTGTAGACATGGTGGCCAGCGGCACGAACACGAAACTGAGCGCGAAGCCGGTAACCAGGATGGGCAGCAGCAGCGTATAGGGTCCGATGTCAAGATTCACGGTGCCGAAGATATAAGAACAGACACCAAATCCAATGAAACCCGCGCTGAGCAACTTGCGGTTGTCGATGCGCGAGCCAAGTAAACCGATGACCGGAGAGCCGATGAACGAACCGATGCCGCGCGGACCGACGACGAGGCCAGCGGTGAAAGCGGTGTAACCGAGGATTTCCTGGTAGTACAGAGGAAGAATCGCGATGGTGATGTAGATACACATGCCGAGCAGCGCGATCAAAAAACATCCGGTACGGAAATTGCGATTCTTGAGCACGTGCAGGTCAACCAGCCCACGTGGGTTGGTCCACGAGCGCCAGATCCAACCGACGAATCCGATGATGAGCGCGGCCACAGCCCAGCGCACCCAGATCGCGCCGAACCAGTCGTCTTCCTGTCCCTTGTCGAGCACGACTTGCAGGCAACCGGTCCAGACAATCAAGAGTCCGAATCCGATGTTGTCGAAGGCGCCAACCTTGGCGTTCTTGATATAGGGCGGGTCATGCACAAAGCGGACGATCATGAACACGGCAAGAAGGCCAACGGGAATGTTGATATAGAAGGCATAACGCCAACTGAAGGTATCGGTGAGCCAGCCTCCCAGCGTGGGGCCCAGCACCGGGGCGACCACGATTCCCAGACCATAAGCGGCCATCGACATGGAGCGCTTGGCGGGCGGGAAGCTTTCCAGTAGGATGGATTGCGAAAGCGGCTGCAGTGCTCCGCCGCCCGCGCCCTGCATGATCCGGGCAAGCAGAATCACACCCAGCGACGGCGCGGCGCCGCAGAAAAACGAGGCGACGGTGAAAATGACGACGCAGATAAGCAGAAACCGCTTGCGTCCCCAGCGGCGGGCGAACCAGTTGGAGGCAGGGAGGATGACGGCGTTGGCAACCAGGTAGCTGGTGAGCACCCAGGTGGCTTCAGAATTGGTAGCCGAGAGGCTGCCGGCGATGTAGGGCAGCGCGACCGAAGCGATCGCGGTGTCAAGCACCTCCATAAAGGTTGGCAGCATCACCGAAGCTGTGACGAGCCAGGGGTTGACGCCTTGGGTCAGGGGATAGCGGGCTTGGGCCTCAGCAATGGTCATCGCAACCGGGAACACTCGAGACTAAATGACCGAGGCTGCGATTGGTTGTGATGGATGTCAACCGCGATTGTCGCTGAAAGCGATCCGCCGCAATAAACCGGATTCAAATGCCTTTAATCTCACCGCCGTCCATGCGGACCGATGAACCGGTCATCCACTTCGCAGCTGGTGAGACCATAAATCCGAGGAGTTCCGCAATCTCTTCCGGTTGCCCATAACGGCTGATCCCCGCCTCCTCAGGGAATTTCTTGATCGCCTCTTCCACCGTCATATTGTGTGCCGGTGCCCATTTCTCCAGGAAGGAGCGGCGGCGTCCTGTCATCACCGCGCCGGGAACGATGCTGTTCACTTGAACATCGTCCCGAGTGCCTTGCTCCGCGAAAGCCTTCGCCAGCGCCGTAATAGCCGCATTTGTCGCCGCAACCGCTGCGAATGCGGGTTTAGGATCGAGCGAGGCGCTTCCCGACATGAAAACGACGGATCCCTTTGACCGTTTCAGGGCATCCCACGCCCGAATCGTCAGACGGCGGGCGCCGTGCAGTTTCAACTCCATGCCCGCATGCCATTGCTCATCTGTCATCTCGAAGAGATCGATTTGCGGCACAGCGCCGGCGATATTCAACAGAGCGTCGATTCGTCCGAGACGTTTCAGCGTCGTGTTGACTATAATTTCGGCCGCTTCAACCTCGCTCAAGTCGAGCGCGACAGGAATCGGTTCGGCTCCGCCCTGTTGGACTGCGCCTGCAACCTCCTCAAGCGCCTTTGCATTACGGGCAACCAGTACAACTCCTGAAAAGTCACGCGCCAGCCGGATCGCGGTCGAACGTCCGATCCCTTGGCTGGCACCGGTCACAATTGCAACAGCATTCTTCATGGCATTCCCCAATTCCTGTTGTGTCGTGAAATTTGCGATGCGGTCTCAGGCTAGAGTCGCTCGCGCAGCTTCGAGAATGACGTCCGCAACCTTCTCCGGTGCTGTGAGCAACGGAGTGTGATCAACCGCGAAAGCCTTTACTGTCGCCTTCATGCGTTCCGCCATGAAGCGCTGCGTTTTCGGATTGATCATTCGGTCCTGTTCTGCAAGTAGGTACCAGGTGGGTTTCAACTTCCAGGCCGGTGCGGGAGCGGGTTCCTGAATGCTCTTCACCGAGATTGGCCGCTGCACCGCTTTCGACAAGGCAATTTGCTCATCCGTGGCGTTCTGGGCGAACGCGTCGGCAAATGCCTCGTCCGGCATCCAGATAAAGCCCTCTGCATCCGGAGCAAGTTGCGGAGCCTTTGGATGGGCTTCATCTCTGTAAAAGACCTCCGCGACGGTCTCTCCTTCGGCCGGCGCCAACGCGGCGACATAAACCAAAGCCTTGACGCGCTCGTCGTTAGCCGTGGCGATGACCGCACCGGCGTAAGCATGCCCGGCAACGATCACGGGGCCGCGAGTTCGCGCGATCGTTCGATTCAGTGCGGCTGCATCGTCGCTCAGCGACGTGAGGGGAATCGGCGCGGCAATCACGTTCAAGCCGTGATCCTCAAGTATCCCTAGAATTGCCTGCCAACTCGAACCGTCGGCCCACGCTCCGTGGACCACAACCACCGTGGCGTTCTCTTGAAACTTCATACTGCTACTTCTCCTTTTTCAGTGACTGAGAGTTGACGAGGGAAGGAGGCTGCGCTTCACGTTCACGCAAAGAACCTTATGATCTGCTGCGTAATAAAATCACAGGAATCTTCCAGCGCAAAGTGGCCGGTATCGAGCAGGTGCAGCTGCGCTTTTGGAATATCGCGCAGGTAAGCCTGCGCTCCTGCGACGGTGAAAAAAGGATCGTTCTTTCCCCACACAATCAGCGTCCTCGGCTGCTTGTTGCGGAAAAATTGATGCCATTCGTCATAAAGAGCGAGGTTCGATTGGTAGTTGTGAAGCAGGTTCAGTTGGATGGCATCGTTGCCCGGGCGATCCAGGAAAAGCTGATCCATTGTGTATGAGTCCGGATTGATCCGCGAAACATCCTTCGCCCCGTGCGTGTATTGGAAGATCGTGGTGTCCTTCTTCAGCAGGCCTCGCACCGGCTGCTCCGTCTCGGCGTTCCGGTTGGCCCAGAAAGGCTTCATGGGATCGAAGGCAGGACCGATGCCCTCCTCGTAGGCGTTCCCGTTCTGCACCACGATGCCTTCGATCGCGTCTGGGTGCTTCGAGGCAATACGATAACCCACCGGTGCGCCGTAGTCCTGCACGTAGATGCTGAATGTCTTAAGGCCAAGGACGCCAAATAGCAGCTCTTCAATTGAAGCAGCGAGATTGTCGAAGGTGTATTCGAAGTTGCCCGTACTCGGCGCATCGCTGTAGCCAAATCCAACGTAATCAGGTGCAATTAGATGGAACTTGTCGGCGAGCTTCGGGATGAGATCGCGGAACATATGCGATGAACTCGGGAAGCCGTGAAGCAGTACGATGGTGGGAGAAGCCTTCGATCCTGCTTCTCGGTAGAAGATTTTATGGCCGCGTACAGTCGCGTGTTGAAACGTTGTCATCGCTATTTCCCTCCGGTGGATGATAGGTGATGCTTACTTCTTCTGAGATTGGTTGACACTGTAAAAAGTTTCATTAACGGTGTTATATTTGCGTCAAAACTCTTTAAGAGGGTCCATGGAAGCTTCACGGGTGGTGAACGAGTGGATCGATGGGTTCCTGTTTGTGGGAAACAAGCCCATCCTGGACTTCCTGAATACTCGGCCGGTCCTGGCAGGCGTTCCGACGGAACTTCTTCGGGATGCGGGCGCCCTCGAAAAATGGTTGATTGCGTCGGGAATGGTGAGCTCCGCCAAGGCTAAAGCCGCGATACGCGGCGGGCGCAATTCAATCAGGGCCGCTGTGTTCCTGGAGCAGCTCGTAGCATTCAGAGAAAGATTGAGGGAGGCCGTAGTGCGGATAGAGAGCGGATCGCAGCCAACTGAGGCGTTCCTCACCGAAGTGAATTCGCTGTTGATTCAATATCCTCTCCGTACATCTCTTCGCAAGCGAGACGGAAAGGTGATTCGAGAGATAGCATTTGATCCTCGTAAGCCCTCTGACCTCTGGGCGACGATCGTTGACGCCACAGCGGATTTTCTCGCGAACGCTGAACCTTCTCGCGTTCGCAAATGCGAATCGTGTGTCGTTCATTTCTTCGACACGAGCAAGAAAGGTTCACGTCGATGGTGCAGTATGAACATCTGTGGCAATAAGCTCAAAGTCGCCGCCTATCAGCAAAGGAAGCGTGCCAGCGATTTATCGATGAGTCAGCGTTGAAACAGGAATTCTAGTTTCACGTCTCAAAATCGAATCCCCACCCCAGCGACGAGGGTCGCTGGGGATTCTGAGGGCACCCGGATCTTGGAGAATCGTGTTTGCTTATTGGATCGACCGCAGGTACGCCACAAGCTGCCAGCGATGGCCCTCGGGCAGACTCGACCACGACGGCATTCCGTGTCCCAGGTCGCCCTGCCGCAGGAACCACTCGAGGTCGCCGTCGGTGGCGGAACGAATGTGCTCGCTGCGCAGGGGGGGCTTTTTGTGGCCATCACCCATGGCGTCGGCGCGATGGCACTGGGCACAATGTTCGCGGTAGACGAGAGCGCCAGCCGCGACGGATTCGGGATGGGTGGCGAGCGGATTGATCCGGCTGTGATCACGGGCCGGTACATGATCCAAATGAGAGCTGACTGCCGCGCAGAGCAGCAGGCTGGCGGAGATTGCGATACAGAGAATTGCGAAGAATCGCCGTGTCATTGCACACCTCCGTTGTGGCTATGAAACCAGCTTCCGATCTGGGGAAGTTCCGACGCCCAGCCGATGCGATAGACGCGATTGAGAGTGGAAGACGTGAGGCCGAAACCTGTTGAGAAGCTGAGCCGGCCGACAGGTAGCTGCCACCCGACGATCGGCGCAACGTAATGCGAAGTGTCCCGCGTAGTAAGGGACCAGGTGTCGCCCAGTCCGCCATAGGCTTCTCCGCCTGCCATGAACTTCTCGAGACAGAAGACGCAGGGTTTACCGCTACCCAGGGTGCGCAAGGGACGCGCCGCACCGAGAGCGTAGCCAAACTCCCATGGCGCATGATTCAGATCTTTTTCAGAGATGAAATTCTCAGAGATATTCCAGGCCTTGAGATTCGAGGAGAGAATGAGCTTGAGTTCGGCTTCGTGCTGATGCTCTTTGCGTGCATCGCCATTCGGCTCCGCGAGATCCGACTGCCCATCGTGGCCAACGACTTCAAGGATCGTCTTGTCGGCTCCCGAAGTGTTTTCGTACTCAACGTAGAGGACGGGGTTGATAAAGTGTTCGCGCATAAGCGGGCGGAAACGGTTTTCGAGGCGCCAACCTGTAAAGATCGTGGAATCCTGCGCGGTGGCCTGGCCGTCGAGATAGAGTTCCGTCGTCCACCACGCGCGGGCGCCGTATTCGAGTTCACTGGCGGTCGCGCCGTAGCGGTGGCTTTGACCGGGCTGGGCGAGGGCGGTCTTGGTCTCTATTTCGAGGTTTCCCGGCTCCTCGAGGTCATGGGAATAGGTGACGAAATAGGGCTTCTCCTGGGCTTGCGTGACCGGAAGGCAGGCAAAACCGAGGAGGAAGCCGGGCAGCAGTCCGACCGTGGGTCGGAGAAATGAAAGGAAGAATCGAGCCACGTGCAACCTCAATCTGTAGATATGCGACCAAAACTGTCGCATATTGAATATAAACACAGACTAAAATGGTCCGCAATTGGCAACAAGGTCATTCGTCACGTAGCGTGGGACGCATCCAAGCAGACTGGGCTGGAAACGGGGCCGGAAACGGGTCGGGATCCAGCCTACCTTATAAAATCACCATCAATAAAAGTTGACACTAATTCACTCATAGTGCATCTTATCTAGTGACAACTGAAATTCTCCTATCCTGAGGCAGGAAACCAAACATGGCAAAAATCATTGGAATCGATCTGGGCACGACCAACTCGTGCGTAGCCGTCCTTGAGGGCGGTGAACCGAAAGTTATTGCAAATGAAGAGGGTGCGCGCACAACCCCCTCGATCGTCGCCTTTTCAAAGAGCGGCGAGCGCCTGGTGGGCCAGGTGGCCAAGCGCCAGGCCATCACCAACCCCGAAAACACCATTTTCTCGATCAAGCGCTTCATGGGCCGTCGCTACAACGAAGTGACGGACGAGATGAAGATGGTCCCCTACAAGGTCGTTCAGCAGGGCGACCATATCGCCGTTGTAGCGCAGGGCAAGGAATATACCCCGCCCGAAATCTCGGCGATGATTCTGCAGAAGCTGAAGAAGAGCGCTGAAGCCTACCTGGGCGAAACGGTTACGCAGGCTGTGATCACGGTCCCGGCGTACTTCAACGACGCGCAGCGCCAGGCCACCAAGGATGCAGGCAAGATTGCCGGCCTTGACGTCAAGCGCATTGTGAACGAGCCGACCGCGGCCGCGTTGGCCTACGGGCTCGACAAGAAAAAAGACGAAACCATCGCGGTCTATGACTTCGGCGGCGGCACCTTCGACATTTCCATTCTCGAAGTCGGCGAAGGCGTCATCGAAGTGAAGTCGACCAACGGCGACACCCACCTGGGCGGCGACAACCTCGACCAGCGCATCGTGGAGTGGCTGATTGCGGAGTTCAAGCAGGAAGAGGGCCTCGACCTGGCCTCGAAGGGCAACGAGATGGCTCTTCAGCGCCTGAAGGACGCGGCGGAAAAGGCCAAGATCGAGCTATCGACCACTGTCGAAACTGAAATCAACCTGCCCTTCATTACCGCGGATGCGACCGGCCCCAAGCACCTGGTTCGCAAGTTGACGCGCGCCAAGCTGGAGCAGTTGGTTGCCGACCTGATTGAGCGCTCGCTTGAGCCCTGCAAGAAGGCAATGGCCGACGCGAATGTGACGGCAAGCGACATCGATGAAGTGGTGCTCGTTGGCGGCCAGACGCGCATGCCCAAGATCCAGGAACTGGTAAAGGGCCTGTTCGGCAAGGAACCGCATCGCGGCGTGAATCCTGACGAAGTTGTCGCGGTAGGTGCGGCTGTACAAGCCGGTGTTCTTGCGGGCGAAGTGAAAGACCTGCTCCTGCTCGACGTGACGCCGCTGACCCTGGCGATTGAAACGCTGGGTGGCGTGGCCACACCGATGATTCCGAGGAATACGACGATTCCGACGAAGAAGACTGAGACGTTTTCGACGGCGGCGGATTCGCAGACCGAGGTTGAGGTTCATGTGCTGCAGGGCGAGCGCCCGATGGCCGGGCAAAATCGTACGCTGGGCAAGTTCAAGCTGGCTGGAATTCCTCCGGCGCCGCGTGGCGTGCCGCAGATCGAAGTCACATTTGACATCGATGCGAACGGCATTCTGAACGTGAACGCCAAGGACGTTGCCACCGGCAAGGACACGCGCATCACCATCACCTCCAGTTCCGGACTCTCGAAGGAAGAGGTCGAGCGGATGGCGAAGGACGCGGAAGCTCATGCGGCCGAGGACAAGGAAAAGCGCGACGAGATCGAAGCCCGCAACGCACTCGACGGAATGGTCTACAACATCGAGAAGATGTTGAAGGAGTCTGGCGAGAAGGTGCAGGCTGCCGATAAGACTGAAGTGGAGTCGGCGCTGGCAGAGGCCAAAAAGACTCTGGAAGGCTCGCCGAGTGTTGCAGAGATGCGCGCAGCGAACGACAAGCTGACCCAGGCCAGCCACAAGCTAGCCGAGGTCCTTTACAAGGCCAACGCAGCTGCAGCGGGACAGACGACTGCGACCCCGCAGGCCGACGGAACGCCGGGTACCGAACAGAAAAAGGACGAAGGCGTGATCGATGCTGAGTACGTCGACGTTGAGGACAAGAAATAAGGGACTGGCCGTCCAGGCAATCCCGCCCTTCGGGTGGCCATGCAGTTCCTGGGGTGGGCGTTGGTGCCCACCCCGAGTTTTATGAGCGACCTGTACGCTAGGGTGTAGACAAAGAAAAATTCAAATGGCCACAACGACTCAAAAAGACTATTACGCGACGCTGGGGGTCAAAAAGACGGCGACACCGGAGGAGATCCGCAAAGCCTTCCGCAAAGCCGCGCGCAAATATCATCCCGACGTCAATCCCAACGACAAAAAGGCGGAGGAGAAGTTCAAGGAAATCTCTGAAGCCAACGATGTGTTGAGCGACGAGAAGAAGCGCAAGGTTTACGACCAGCTTGGTTTCTACTCTGACCAGATTGATCCAGCACAGGCCGAGGCCTATGCGCGCCAGCAGCGCGAAGGCCGCACTCCGGTGGATTTCGACGGGTTCGATTTTTCCGGCTTCCAGGGTGGCGGCCATCCGGGACCGCAACCCGGGGCAGGTTCATCGTCGTGGGGAAGTTTCAAGGACATTTTCTCCGGCATCTTTACGGGAGCGCAGCAGCAACAGCAGCGTCCGCAGGGACCGCAGCCTGGGACCGATCTGGAGTACCAGGCGACCATTGATTTCTGGTCGGCGATTCGTGGTGGTCAGGCGCGCATCCAGGTTCACCGGCAGGAGACCTGCCCGTCGTGTCACGGGATGGCGCAAACCGGCGGCTCGATGACGTGTCCTGAATGCAACGGCGCAGGACAGGTGACGCAAATGGGTGGGCGCATGAAGTTCAACATTGCCTGCCCGCGCTGCGGTGGATCGGGACACGTGACCAGCGATTGCCCCACGTGCCACGGAGAAGGCACCGTGAGCAAAACGGAGACGGTTGAGTTTCGCATCAAGCCGGGCACCCGCGATGGACAACGAATTCGCCTGCAGGGGAAGGGAAACGCCGGAGTGAATGGCGGTGCCCCCGGCGACCTCTACGTGATCGTGCGGACCGGGACGAATCCGGTGTTCACACGTACGGGCGACGACATTCAGGTGACTGTGCCGGTGACCGTGCCGGAGGCGTCACTTGGCGCAAAGGTGGAAGTCCCGACGATCGATGGACGCGCGCAGTTGAAGATTCCGCCGGGAACTCAGAACGGGCAGAAGTTGCGCATGCGCGAGCGCGGCGTGGAGAGCGCCTCGCATCCTGGGCAGCGCGGCGACCAGATCGTGGCAGTTGAGGTCGTGATTCCGACACTGAACGACGAGCGCAGCCGCGAGATCATGCGCGAACTGGGCAAGTTGAATAGTCAGGATCCACGCGTTGCGTTGTTCGAGAAGCTGTGAAGAGCAGAGATCAGAGACTAGGGACCAGGGACAGGAACGTAGGGACTAGGAACCCGGGACAGGAACCAAAGGCACGAAGCGTCAGGGCACGACTTTAAGTCGTGCCGAACGGGCCGCAAAATATGCGGGCTTTAGCCCCTGAGGGGCGCCCTTCAGTCCGGGTAAAACAGGTGATTGTCATGGTCGCAAAGCGAAAATCTAAAGGCGCATACATGATCTCGGCGGTAGCCGAGATGTTCGAGATTCATCCGCAGACGCTGCGTCTCTACGAGCGTGAAGGACTGCTGAAGCCCTCGCGTACGGAAGGCAACACGCGTCTTTATACGGATGAGGATCTTGAGCGGCTGGAGTTCATCCTGAACCTGGCGCGCGACCTTGGCGTGAACATCGCGGGCATTGCGATCATCCTGCAGATGCGCGAGCGCATGGAAGAGATGAACCGCCAGATGCAGAACTTTGTGGAGTACGTGCGCAGCGAGATGCTGACACGCTTCCAGCAGGGTGCGCCTAATGCGGGCGCGATCGTGCCGATGCGGAAGCCGACGGTGGTGATCAAACCTGCTGTAAAAAAGCCGTAAAAAGGCCACAAGGTTGATTTTTTTCAAGAACGTTAAAGAGTACCTGAGAATCGGAAACGCGGACCGCCCGGTTTCTGCCGCAGACCTCAAAGCGGAAAAGGTGTGGCAGGCCAGTTGGTGGAAATACTGGAGCCATCTTGACGGCATTGCCGACCGACTCGGCCCAAATGCCTATAAGTTTTTCCGCTTTGGCGCCAACGAGACAGGGCTTCACGACGGCTATCTGCTGAGCTTCACTTTCGGTGACTCGATTGATTCTTCTGAGTCATCGTACCCGAAGCTGCGTTTTGGAAAAGGTCCAACCACCGTTGCGATTACAGTTCTGAATTATGAGAAGAGCAAGCTGCATCAATTCATTTTCAAGGGACCCCGAAGGGTATTAGTGGACACGCCCAGCGCTGATCCCCTCTATTTTGGGGAGGGCAAAACTCTTGGGCATATCTACCACTATGAAGTTGCCGCAATTTCTCCCAAATACCTTTCGGTCGAATGGCTGCTCGACAGCGGTGGCACGATCTTGATTGAGTGCGAAAAGCTGATGTACAGCAGCAAACGAGTCAAAATCGCGGACACAAAGAAGCGCCGTACGACCTAGATTTGACTTCCTTACGTCTGGCCAACCGCCGAGGGTATTCTTAGACCTGCATGTGGTACGTCCTTCTAACGATCGCCGTCTTCGGCCTCATTACATCGACGGTCTTTGCGGGCATGGTTCTGACTGCCGTGCCGCGGTTTTTGCGTGAGCGACGAGTTGCTGAAAGCGAGCTTCGCAAGCGGACGGGATTTACGCCTCCGCTGACACTGCTGAAGCCGCTTGCCGGAGCGGAACCTGATCTGGAAGCGCATCTGGCCAGTTTTTTCGAGCAGGATTATCCCGAGTTTGAAATTCTGTTTTGTGCGCGCCAGCCGAACGATGCCGGCCTGGAAATCGCACGGCGCGTTGCAGCGCGATATCCGCATATCCCCGCGAAGTTCATGTCGACGGGCGAGCCGCCTTACATCAACGCCAAAGTTGCTTCGATGGAGTTGATGGAGAAGGCGGCGGCGCACGACATTCTTGTCATCAGCGACAGCGATGTGCGCGTGACGCCGGATTATCTGCGCGCGGTGGCGCTGCCGTTTGCCGACGAAAAAGTCGGAGGTATGTGCTGCCCGTATCGCGGTATCGCAGCAGGCGGCGGCCTGTGGGCGCGGCTAGAGGCTGTAGGCATGAGCGTGGAGATGACGGCTGGCGTGCTGGTGGCGCGCATGATGGAGGGGATGCAGTTTGTTCTCGGGCCGACGATGGCATTCCGCCGCAACGCGATCCAGCGAATGGGCGGGTTCAAGGTCACGGCGGATTACTGCGCCGACGATTTCGTGCTGGGCAACGAAACGCATAAGCTCGGCCAGACGGTGGTGCTGAGCCATCACGCCATCGATCACATTGTGATCAATCTCAGCTTGATGGCGTCGCTGAAGCACCAGGTGCGCTGGATGAAATCGACGCGCTTCTCGCGGCCGAAAGGGCACTTTGGCACGGCGCTCACCTTCAGCATTCCCTTCGGAATTCTTGGGCTTGTCGCCGGGCTGCTGCTGGGCCATCTCTGGTGGGGAGTAGCGCTTCTACTCTGGGCAATTGCTTCGCGGGAGGCGTTGTCGATTACCGTCGGGCGCATGGTGGTGCGCGATCCCAGCTGGTTCAACATGGTTGTGCTGTATCCCGTCCGCGACCTGATGGGATTCTTCTTCTGGGCAGCGAGCTACATGGGCAGCAAAATCCTGTGGCGCGGGCGCATGTTTCAGCTGCTGCCGGGCGGAAAGATGCGCGCAGCGAAGTAGATCAATCTCCACTTTACGTTGATCGTCTATCGTAACCGGATGTTTTATCGTGGTCCTGAGAATGAGATTGAGTTCAAAGCCGCCACAATCCGAATTGAAACTTCGCATCAAACCGCTCACATCCCACTTGTGGCCGGCTCTCGAATATCTGTTCGGCGAGCGCGGCGCATGCAATGGCTGCTGGTGCATGTACTGGCGCATCGGCACCAGCTACCGCAAACAGCCGCATGAAATCAACAAGGCAGAATTCAATAGAGTTGTGGCGAAAGGACCGCCGCCCGGATTGATTGCTTTTGACGGTAAGCTGCCGGTGGGCTGGTGTCAACTCACTCCGCGTGATGCCTTGCCGTGGCTTGATCGCTCATGGGTTCGCATCGACGATCGTCCGGTCTGGTCAATTTCATGTTTCTATGTGCGCAAGGGGTATCGCCGGCGCGGCATTACAGTGGCGCTGATACACGCTGCCGAGAAGATTGCAAAGGCTGCAGGGGCGGCGGCACTTGAGGCCTATCCACTCGACCGCGGTCTGTCGCCGAGCGCTTCGAGCACCGGCTTTGTTTCCACTTTCAAACGCGCCGGATTCAAAGTAGTCGCGCATCGCACGCCGCCGCGACCCATGATGAGGCTTGAACTCACAGCATCGTCGAACTGAAGTTTCTGGCTACCTGAGCGGTCGATCCGTCCACAGCGCCTTGTCGGCGATGGACTGCACAGGGAAGAGGCGGCCGGAGAGAAGTTGCTCGGCCTTGGGCTGATTGGTATCTTGCGCAAAGAGCCATTTGCGCTCGCCGGTTCCCCATTCCTTCGAAAGCTGTTCATCGCTCAGGAAGATCTTGGGCGCGTCGGGATAGCATGAACCCCACACCAGCGATGAACCGTTGCCATGCGGGGAGCACGGTTCCAGGACAATGAACGCCGGCTTGCGCAGAAAGTTGTGGGTGTAAAAGACGACCGACGAAGCATCCGACTGATCTCCGTAGATGATGAACGAATCGGATGGCGAACCCTTGCTGACGATGGTGTCGGCCAATTGTTTTGAACTGAGCATAGGCTCAAAACGCGCGAAGGCGATGTGCGCGGCGATAAGAAAAACGGCGGAAGTGAGAGCGATGCTGATCGTGGCCGCCATGTGCTTGCGCCGCACGCGCAACATCCAGCCAAGTGCCGGACCGATCAGCAGCGCGAGGGCCGCGATGATTGCGGG
Organism: uncultured Acidobacteriaceae bacterium; assembly: GCA_963838295.1. Taxonomy (GTDB): domain Bacteria; phylum Acidobacteriota; class Terriglobia; order Terriglobales; family Acidobacteriaceae; genus Telmatobacter. Next base: position 184,847 of record CAWIQS010000008.1, on the reverse strand, counting down.
TAGACGCAAGGCTGCGAACGATGGGCCGGTCAGGTCGAAGAGGTGCGACGTGGAGAGCGTGTATCCGCCTACGTCGCGATGCGCCAGCAGTGTGCCGATGTCGGAGACGAAGGGCAGGTTGCGCGATTCCCACAACCCCCAGCCGAGGGCCGCAGCTAACAGCAACCCTGCAATCGAGAACACAGCCTGCGCACCGCTTAACCACTTTTGCGAGAGCAAAGGCTTCTGGCGTTCGGGGCCGCCGCGTTCCTCGATGTTAGCCAGCACGCCTGCAATCAACATCAACATCGGCGTCCATGCGGGGAAGGTGTAGTACTCCTGGTTCGTCGAGATGGCGAAGAACAGCAACGTGAATCCGGAGAAGAGAGCGAGAAGCCACGTGGAGCGAACCCGAAACTTGAGGCGTGCTACGTAGCTCGCGACATCTTCGCGGGCGGCGTGATCAAGATAGAAGTCCACGGTCTGGCCCGAGTCGCGACGCAGATGTTGCATCCACGTGTGCCGGGTTCTCCAAGCCACCACGAGCAGCGCGGGCAGAAACAGGCTCCACGGAAAAAGCCAGACCAGGTGCGCGAGCCAATACACAACGAATGGCATCTTGTTGTAGTCGTTCGGAAAGCGCCCGCCAAGAAAACGGAGAACATGTTCGTTGACGAAGTAAAAGTACCAGAAGCCGTGGACGTTTCCGGGCGTAGGATGATTGCCGACCGGATGCCCCTGGTCGGGATTCGCAAGTCCGCACAGAATGTGCCATGGAGCCGCGATGGCAAGAAAAAGCAACACGCCGGTGAAAGGCTTAAGTTCGCGCCAGCGGCGCCAAAGGCCGCTCAGCATCAGCACCGGGATCGCGGCTGCGGCGAAGAAGACCGGGGCGATCAGGCCCTTGGTGAGGGTGGCGAGAGCAAGCGCCGCCCACATGCTGTAAATGCGGACAGGGCGTCGGCTCTCGAGGCCGGAGATGAAGTTCCAAAGGGCGTAAAGCAGAAGAAAACTGAGCAGCGCTTCAGGGATCGCGAAGCGGGTGTAAATGAAAGGGCCGATTGAGGTGAGAACGGCGAGGGCGCCATAAAAACCTGCGCGGCGACCCCAGCAACGCGAACCCCACAACCACGCCAGCCATGCGAGTCCCAGAATCGCCAGGGTATTCGGCAGGTGAGTAGCGAACACGTTCTGGCCGAAGATCCAGTAGCAGATTGCATCGAGCCAGTAAGGCAATGGCGGCTTCTCGAGGTAGCGGATGCCGTCCAGCTTCATGGTGATCCAGTCGCCGCTTTGGTCCATGTGCTGCGCAACCTGCGCATGCGAGGCATCGACATCGTCAAGCAGCGGCGGAGTGAAAAGTGAAGCGAACTGCACAGCGAAGAAGATGGCTCCAAGGAAAACCCAGACAGCCAGCCTCGAAGGGCCCTGGATGGCTCTGTTTTGCGAGTTTTGAGCGATCGCCATGAGGTAAAGCCCTGAAAATCAAGGATAGCAGCGAGAAGGTGGGGATGATCTCATGGAGCGAAACCAGTCACGATGTGAGAATCCAGGGCGGCCTTCGCGCATAGTATGATCGCAGGTTAAAGGTCGATGAATTTGAAGAAACAGGCGGGCAGGGCTGACGGAACCACATTGCACGGGCGCGTTGCCGCATGGGTTGAGTTGCTCGCTCGCTGTGGAAGCAAACCAACGCGCAAGCGGGTACATGCACTGCGCGTGGTGACGCTTCGGCTGCAAGCCGAGTTGGAGCACGGTGTTTCCGAGTTGCCGCGCGCCAGTCACCAGGCACAGGCGATGCTCCAGTTCTCAAAGCAGGCAGAGAAGCTTCGCCAGGCCCTCGGGCCCGCAAGAGAAATCGACGTGTGGATCGGCAAGCTTCACGGGCTTCGCACATCTCTCAGTGCCTCGGAAGATTATGTGCCTCGCTCGATGCAGGAGTGTCTACACGGGATCGATCGCCTTGAAGACCGCCTGCAGCGCAAGCGGCGGAGTGCTGGGAAGAGACTGGCTGCGACGATCGAAAAAAAGAAAGCTCGCTTCGTCAAGGCGGCGGAAAAACTGGAAGCAACACCGGAAGACCCAAGCCTCACCGATGCGGCAGGGCTCGCCGAGGAACTTGTCGCGCATTTTGATCGAGTGCGCGCGGAGTTTCCGGTGCTGGAAGAGGCGAATCTCCACGAGTTTCGCAAGCGCATCAAGACCGTGCGCTACCTGGCGGAGATGCACGCGGGAGCCGATCGCGAGTGTGCGCGCATCGCCACGCAGATGAAGAAACTGCAGGGCGCAATTGGGGAGTGGCACGACTGGCAGGCCCTCGCAGTCGAGACGCGGCACATGCAACACGCATGGAGCAAGCCACTGGCCGAGTTGCTGGAAAGCGTCTCAAAGGAGACATTCGAAGCAGCCCTGGAGACAGCGCATAGCGTCACGGCCCGTATGGTTGGCGCGAGCGTGAAGACCGCCGAGTCTCCGCATTCGGGCGACCGCAAGTTGCCAGCGCAGAGTGAGCGCGGACTAGTCGGCGATGCCAACATGAAGCTCGCCTGACATCCAGTACCGGAACCAGTGACAGCGGAACAGCGTACAAGTCCCTGTGAAGCGCAAACGCCTGATCGCGATTTTCTGCACCGCAGGGCTCTCGGCATGGCTCTTGCTTTGCGCCGCGATCGGCGTCACTGCCGTCGAGGGCGCGCTTCATCCCATGCGTTTGCCATTGAGCGCCACCGATAAGCAGCAGGCCGCGATGATCGCCAAAGAAAATCGTGCAGTTCTGACCGATGTGGACTTTGTCGCGCGTGACGGCGCAATGCTGCGGGCCTGGAGCATACGACCCACGGGTTGGAATGGCGACACCGTGATTCTTCTCCATGGTCAGGGCGACAATCGTTCGGGGATGCTGGGACCGGCCGCGATACTTTTGCGCCATGGCTTTGCGACACTTCTTCCGGATGCACGAGCCCACGGATCCAGTGGCGGCAGCATCGCTACGTACGGTGTCCTTGAGGCCGACGATGTCCGGCGGTGGTTTGAGTGGATTCAGAAGGCTGAATCACCGCATTGCATCGATGGCCTGGGCGACTCCATGGGGGGAGCAGAACTCCTTCGTTCACTCGATGCAGAACGCGGTTTTTGTGCGGTGATCGCGGAGAGTTCGTTCGCGACGTTTCGCGAGGCTGCATACGACCGCCTTGGGCAGGTCTTCTCCACAGGCTCCTGGCTGGGTCGAACGCTGCTTCGTCCCGCGCTTGCAATGGGAACGGCATACGCGCGATTCCGTTACGGCGTCGACTTGGCGCAGGCGAATCCGGCAAGCGCGGTTGCTGCATCTGGAGTGCCGGTGTTTCTGATACACGGTCTCGCGGATACCAATCTGCCGCCACGTCACTCGGAGATCATCAGGGCGCGCAACCCTCGAGTCGTGCTCTGGGAACCGGTGGGTGCCGGCCATTGCGGCGCTTCAACGGCCGCGCCGGCTGAATACGAACGGCGAGTGGTCGGGTGGTTTGCGAGCCATCGACTGCCGCACTAGGCAGCACGCGTTTGGATTTCGTGTTTGAAGCACCAGCGCTTGGTGTCTATTCAAAATTGTTCTTGACAATCTTGCTCAATACTTGTTTACTCTAGGCCTAGTGCGAGCCAGTCTATGAGTGAGACTCCATCACGCGATCTTTTCCCCGGGGCGCTCGAGATGATGATCCTCGAATCCCTGCGCCGCGAACCCGCCCACGGTTACGCGCTGGTTCAACACATCCAGCAGCGGTCCAACAACTTGTTGCAGGTGGAAGAGGGCTCTCTTTATCCGGCGCTGCAGAGACTGCTGAAGTCAAAGCTGGTGAAGGCGGAGTGGGGTGTTTCCTCCACCAACCGCAGGGTTAGAACCTACCAGATCACCGCCGTAGGTTTGCGCCATCTGGAGCAACAGATCTCAAGTTTTGAGCGCATGTTCGAAGGCATCGCGCTCGTCCTCAATCCGCGCAGGTCGGATGCAAGTTAGGAGGGATTTCCGATGAATTGGATTCCAACCATATTCCGCCGCGGCAAACTATACGACGATCTCTCCGAGGAGATCAGCCTGCACATTGAAGAACGCGTCGAACAATTGCTGAGCGCAGGCATGAGCCGGGAAGAAGCCGAGCGCGAAGCCCGCATCGCCTTTGGCAACCTGGCGCTGGTTCAAGAGCGCAGCCGGGAAGTATGGCAGTGGCCAACGCTGGAGTCGCTGGGTGCCGATGCGCGATTGGCGTTCCGGCAGCTGCGGCATTCTCCCGGATTCGCGGTCGCGGCCATCGCAACCCTGGCATTGGCGATCAGCGCCAACACCGTAGTCTTCGCCGTGATGAATGCGCTGGTCCTGCGCCCATTGAATGTGCCCAACGCCCGCAGTGTTTATGTTGTTGCGCATGCACACAGCATATGGGGCTATGAGTCCTATCCCAACTACCTAGACCTGCGCGACCGCAATCGAAGCTTCGACGCCGTCGCCGCGGATGACATCACACAGGCCGGTATGGACACGGGCAAGAACCCTTCGCACGCCTGGCTCATTGAAGCCACCGGAAACTACTTCGATGTATTGGGACTGCAGCCTTATCTCGGCCGCTTCTTTCACGCGACGGATGAACGCGGACCAGACAGTGCGCCGTACGCCGTCGTGAGCTACGCATGCTGGCACGATCATTTTCAGAGCGACCGTGGCGTCGTAGGCCGCACGGTTCTTCTCAACAAGCATCCATTCACGATCATCGGTGTAGCGCCGCAAGGATTTGTCGGCACGTTCATCGCGTTTTCCCCTGATCTCTTTGTGCCGATTGTGAACCACGCGCAGTTGGATGGCGATGACAGCCTGAACCAGCGTGGAAATCGATGGATGAGCGAGGTGATGGGGCGCCTCAAGCCTGGGGTAACCCCGGCACAGGCAGTTGCCGATCTCAACTCAATCGGCACATATATCGACAAGACGTATCCAAACGACGTGGACCCGGTTTTGCTCTCGTTTGCGTTGGAGCGCCCGGGTCCGGCCAGTGCTTTCGGTGGCGCGGTCAAGACGTTTCTTGCGGGATTGATGTTGCTGGCTGGATTGATTCTGTTGGCTGCATGTGCGAATTTGGGCAGCCTTTTCTCCGCGCGCGCAGCCGATCGCTCCCGCGAAGTTGCCCTGCGGCTTGCGCTGGGAGCCCGCCGCGCGCGCATCCTGCGGCAGATTCTTACGGAAGCCATGCTCATCTCCATCATCGGCGGCGCCGTGGGGTTATTGGGAAGTGTGGTCCTGTTGCGAACCATCAGTGCGTGGCGGCCATTTCCCCAGTTCCCGTTGAACCTCCCGCTCGACCCCGACGCTAACGTCTATGCACTTGCTCTGGTGCTTGCCCTGGTCTGCGGATTCCTCTTCGGCATTGTTCCCGTTCGCCAGATTCTGCGCACGGATCCGTATCAGGTCGTCAAATCGGCAGCGGGAGGGTCGGGAAGTGCCGCGCCGACAGGAAAGCTGAGGCTGCGGGACTTGCTGCTCCTGATCCAGATTGCCGTCTGCGCAGTGCTGGTTACTTCCTCGTTTGTGGCAGTTCGCGGTCTTGCCCGTTCCATGCACAGCAAACTCGGCATCGATCCGCAACACACCATGCTCGTGGAAACAGACCTGCGTATGGCCGAGTATACCGGCGACCAGATTCCCGCAATGCAGCGGCGTATGATCGACGCGCTCAAAGCACTTCCCGGAGTCGCACAGGTAGGCCTTGTCAGCAGTCCGCCTCTGCATATGGGATGGGACGACGTTGATGTGTATTCAGATCAAACCACAGACCTCAAGCCCGCCAACGCGACTACCGATGCCATCTCCTTCTCCGTCACCCCTGAATATTTCCAGGCGGCCGGGACTGCGCTGCAATCTGGAAGGGGATTCACATGGCATGACGATGAGCATGCTCCGCACGTCACGGTGATTAACCAGGAAATGGCGCGCAGGCTATTTGGTTCCCCGGCTGATTCCATCGGACGCCGCTTCAAGACGAAGGGCGGCGGAAGCATTCAAGTGGTGGGCGTTGTCGAAGATGGAAAGTATACGGCGAACCTCGCTGAAGATCCGCAGAACGCCATTTTCCTGCCAATCCTGCAGAATCCGCGCTCTGACACCTGGCTGGTGTTACGCTCCGCTGGCGGCGTGGGGCAGCTCCCTGCCGCTATTCGCCGTAAGCTGCGCGATCTCGATTCCGGTCTGCCATGCTTTGTCCAGACTTGGAACGAAGAAATGAACGGCGCGCTGTTTGCCTCGCGGATGGCGACGTTGTCTCTGGGCGTGCTGGGGCTGATGGGTGCGATTCTCTCCATCACCGGAATTTTCGGCATGGCGGCTTACTCGGTAAGCAAGAGGCTCAGGGAACTGGGAATCCGCATCGCCCTGGGCGCACAGCGCAAAGAAGTGCTGCACGCCGCGCTGGGGCGTGCCTTCAAAGTGCTGGCAATCGGTTCGGCTGCTGGGCTTGTGCTGGGAATTCTGGCGACGCGTGTCCTGGCTTCCATCGTCTACCAGGCCACGCCGCGTGATCCGCTGGTCCTGGCTGGCGTGATTATTGCAATGGCGCTGGTGGGCCTTGCGGCCACCTGGATTCCTGCGCAGCGCGCATTGTCGGTTGATCCCCTGATACTACTGCGCGACGAGTGAACGCCGAAGCTTTGGTGTTCTTATGATCGAGCACTACGGATGATGCCGACGCAGAAAATGCGTTTCGGCATCGTCTCATCTATTGCGTAGCGTAAGCATCCTGCAGCAATCCCCTGTAGCCATTGCAACGCGCAAAAAGCTGCAGCGCGAGAGTGCTGGGAGTGATGTGAACTTCGTCGCTACTCGACAAGGCCGAAGTAGAACCGCTCTTTTCAATCAATCCAAGCTCGCAAAGGCGCTGCAGATCGCGATCGATCTGACCTCCTCGCGATCCCGTCGTTACCTTGAGCTCTTCTTTGTTGCACGCCAGCGGCTTCGCGCATACCTCGCCCGACTCTCCCAGGACTTTGGTTGCTCTCGTGCACACGACGGTCAGCAAGCGGATCGGATAAGTTGTAAGTTGCGAGAACAATTCAATGAAGGCCGCGCTGGATTCGTCTTTCTCATCACGCGTGCAGGATGTAGCCAGCAGCCCTCCCCAGAAATCCTTCAGCCAATCTTCTTCGGTGCAGGATCCATCCTCAAGAATGCGCACAACCAGGTCAGGCTCAGCATGCAGCTCTTCGGCCAGGGGTTCGAACGTCAGCAGGTTTTCAGCCTGAAGCGCAATTGCGATGGCATTGGCCAGCTTGTGGTTACTCAGTCGCCCGCAGAGCAACTGTCCGATTTCTTCAGATCCCCGTGGACAAATTCGGCTCAGGAATGCGACAGCTCCGGCCATCCTGACAAGGCTCAGCATGTCCTGCGGCTTTGCCTGTTCGATCAGGCTCTCCCGTAGATTCTCCCATTGACGTGAATCCGGGTCGTCCTGCAAAACAAACGCGAGGCCCATGCCGTCTTCTCCGCAACGTGTGACCTTGGCATGCACATCGATCCGGCGCTCGGAACTTATCTCCAGCGGGCCTTCTCTCTGCAGAGTAAGAAAGACCATCGTGCCCGGCTGCCAGCGCTCTTCGGTGACAATGTAAAGACCGGTAGAACTGATATCCTTCACAGCCTCCTGCTTCAGCTCTGAGCCGCTCCAGCGGTACGCGGCAAACTGATCCACAGGCCGGCGCTCAGCAAGTCGCCGCTCCGCCGTGACGAAATTGGGATTCAAAAAGCTCTCAAGCCAACCTTGGCGTCCAGCCATGGGCCCTCGCTTCAAAATAGGGGTCTACCGATTCAACGCGATTCTATCCATGGTCGAGCGTGCTCGAAATCCCACGAACGTTGTTGGCTGATTCAAAAGTACCGCGAGAATAGCTCACAGTCGCTCGCCCTCTGCGTTCCCTTTGAAACGAAAGTCGCACATCCCCCTGGCCCAATAGAAACATCCGCTAGCTCTGCCCCCTTTCAATTGAAGGAGGAAAAATTCGCGATATCCGGGAGTCGATAACGGAGAAAGCGTCCAGAAAACCTGTGCGCAGGCGGCTGACCGGACTTCGAATGCGGCGCCCATGCTGCCAGGGTAGACGGGCAACAAAACGACGCGTGACGGCTCACAGACGGGTGGAACCCAATCGCGGCCCTCCATACCAAGGTCCTCACAGAAACGACTCAAAATCGGGTCACTTCCGAATTGTCCACAATCCGACCAAATCGATGAGTCAGCCCTGCAAAACTGTCATTCCGACCGGACCCTGACCCTGAGCGAAGCCGAAGGGGTAGTGGAGGAACCTGCAGTTGTTTTCGGTTGGTCCAGATCGGAGATACTTCCGAGTGGCCCACCGGATCCCCACTTGTAGTCACTATTTGATGCGCTGCCAGAGAAGCTTAAACGTCGCGTTCTTTCGGTCTATCACTCCTCCTTTCCCGTCCTCGCGGGGAACAAGGAGCAAACGATCATTGCCTTGAAATTCGAACCATCGGACGTTATTGACACCGCGCCAATTTGGCGGGCTTGCGTCTTGCAGGTGGTGAGTGACAGTTTGCGCTTTCAAGTCCAGCGTGTAGGTGCCGTAGTACGCGATGTAATTATCGAAGGCGGTCACCTTCTCTTCGCCAGTACCGCCAGCGGGCCCGTTCACGAAGGGCTTGCGCGTACCCTTGATGTCGATTTGGACAGACATCCAGCCGGACCGGTCATAGATGATGACGCCCGTCGGGTGCTCGTAAGCAAAGTGAAAAGTGGGATCGGTACCCACCACCGAAACTAATCGCCAGGCTCCCACCAACTTCTGGGCAACGTTGTCTTGTCGCGGCTCTGCGGAAATCACGGAAAGGCATGCGAGAAGCAACATGAGGACGCGAGCTTTTTTCATAAACGCCAAACATATCACACAGAAGTTCTCTTCAAACGTGGAGTCGGTGGTTGTTCCCAGTGGCAGGCTGTTTCAACCTCGAAGGACTTTTCTGCCGGACCGTCGACCCTGACCTTACACATTTTGGTGCAAAATCGAGTAGGGGAAGTGTGGCCCACGACTCTCCCGCAATCCCAAATTTGCCAAGGGTTCGCGGGTCTATCACCGCCTAACCGGAAGTGATCCAAATATTGGTTATGCCGAGCGTCCACCATTCTGCCCGGATCAGAAAAACGCTCTGCCGACCATGCGAAGCTCACAGGCGGGTCGTATCCAACGGGATTCATTATTCTCCGCGCAGCATGATCGCCGGGTCAATTTTGGCGGCTCGCATTACCGCCGGCAGAGCCGCGAGCAAAGCTGAAGCAAACAACACCGTTGCCGGTAAGATGAGCATATTCGGATCGCTGCCCTTCACACCGAAGAGCAGCGTCTCCACATAGCGCACAGATGCCACGCCAAGCGCTAAACCAATTACCGCCCCAACAAGGACCATCGCGAAGACTTCCGTCGTCAACAATCGGGCAATACTGCCAATGCGTGCGCCGATGGCAATCCGAATCCCAAACTCGCGCTCCCGCTGCAGCACGGAATACGTGAGCACTCCATAAAGCCCAATCCCCGCCAACAGCAGCGCAATGCCAGCAAAGAACGCCGCCAGCATCGCCAGCAGCCGTTCGCGAATCGTCTGCGCGTAAATCAGTTCTGTCTGCGTACCGACATTGCTCACGCGAAACGCCGGCCCTGCCTGCTGCAGATGCTGGCGCAGAGTCGACGCCAGTGCCGCCGGATTATTGCTCACCGTTCGAACAATGATTGTCGCGGAATCGATTGGCTGCAATACCCCCTTTGCATCGAGGGAGTGAAGAGGGATATATGCGACGTGCGCCCACGGATCGCGCACATCCTTGTAGGCCGCGTCATCGACCAATCCGACAATCTCGAATTTGTTCGGCCTCCCACCTGCGCCCATGGTCGCAAAAGACTTTCCGACCGGATCGTGTCCCCCGAAAAACTGCTTCGCAAATTCCTTGCTGACAATCGCGGTGTGTGGGCTCGCATCGGTCGGGCGCAGATCCCTGCCATCCGCAAGAGGAATCTTCATCGTCCCAATCCATTGCGGCGAGACACCTAGAAAATTCGCCAGAACATTGGTGGGGGGCGCGCCGTTGATGGAGACAAGTTCGTTGTCGTTCATCCCGCTTAACAGCGGCCAACTGGCTACGGCAACTGCCTCCACGCCCGGCACCGATTTCAGATTCTCAACCATCTCGTCCCATCGAGCCGCCGGCTGCGGATGCTGCGTCACAGTATCCAGAAGCAAGAGCCGATCGGGAGAAAAGCCCAGTGGTCGATCGGAAAGATGCTTTAAGGTTGCTGTAAACAGCGACGCAAGGAAGAGCACAACAAAACAAAACGCCACCTGCGCCGCAATCAACCCATGCATGCGGCGACGACGCGCATGTGGATCGTCTCCGCCCTTCAATGCGCTCACGGGCTTCACCCATGACGCACGTAGCGCCGGCATCAGTCCGAACAGCAGCATAACCACGAGGGTTAGAAGCAATCCAAACCCGAGCGCTCGCCAATCAGCCGGCAAAACCAGGCGTATCGGGTTGCCGGGAGTGCCGATGCTGTTCACCACAAACGGCGCCGCCCACCACGCAAACATTGCGCCCAGGCCTGACGCGAGCAATGCCAGCATCGCACTTTCCACCATGAGCATCTGGACCAGCCGCAACCGTCCGGCGCCAATCGACACCCGCAGCGCCATCTCCCTCGCTCGCGAAAGCTGCCTGCGCGGTCATCAGGTTGGCGACATTGGCGCACGCAATCAGCAGCACCAGGGCGACCAGCACACCCAGCGCCATGAGCGGGACACGATAGTCCTGCTGAGTCATCGAGACGCCGGAAGGCGCCGGATGCAGCAGCAACTTCTCTCGCGGATATCCCACCAGCAATTCTTTGGGAATATTCGTCCAGCTCTTTGCGCGCTCCTGCTCGAATGCGCGATAGACGGCGTACATCTTTTCCCGCACGGGCTCAATTGCAACCCCAGGCCTCGGGCGCACGAACACGCGCAGCCATCCATCCCCGGATTCGCGAATGCCATAGAGATTCATCATGGTTGGAACGAAGATATCCGCAATGGTTCCCGGCTCCGTGCCTGTGAACTTCTCTTCCGAGACGCCCACGATCTGATAGGTGTCGGTTCCCATCCGGAAAGTTCGCCCAAGCACCTGCGGGTCGCGGCCAAAGCGGGAGCTCCAATAGGCGTAGGAGAGGACCGCATACGGTTTTGCACCGGGCACGCGATCGTCGTCTTCGTTGAGGAGCCTCCCCAGCGCAGGGCGCAATCCGAACGACGAGAACATGTTGCCGGAGACGTGCTCGAACTGCGACTTCTCCATTTGATCGTCCGATCCATAGGTCAAATCGGCACGCTGCGCGGGTTCGATAGCAATCAGCTCCGCTTGCCCGCGCAACGCTTCGCTCATCCTCTGGAAGGAAGGATAGGATACGGTGTCCCACAACATCGGCTTGCCTTGAAACGTGAACCCGTCGAGCTGGACCGCGTACAGCCGGTGCGGATCGCAGATCGGCAGGGGGCGCAGCAGGAGTGCATCGATCAAACGGAACGCCGAGGTGCATGCCCCGATCGCGAGAGCCAACGACAGAATTGCAGCGCCTGAAGTCATCTTGTTCTTCCTGAGTTGCCGCCAGCCAAAGACCGAATCAGCCGCCAATGCTTCCAGACCCTGTCCTGCGCGCATGTTGCGGCAGCGCTCCTTCTGCCGCTCCACGCCGCCGAGGTCTCTGGCTGCAAGCTGGTGCGCCTCTTGAGGAGAAAACCCCTGCTCCAGCAGTTGCTCCACACGGCGATCAAGATGGAATTGGAGTTCCTCGTCGAGTTCCTGCTCCAGACGCTTCTTCAGAAAGAGCGTTCGCGACCTTAGAGGGAGTGTCGAGATCCAGCGTACGATCTTCATCCCTTTGCCTCCTTCAGACGCAGCACCTGCGAGATCGCGACAGACAGCCGATTCCAGTTCGCTGTTTCCTGCTCCAGCACCTTTCGTCCACTGCGCGTGAGTGAGTAGAATTTCGCGCGCCTGTTGTTCTCCGACGGCCTCCACTCCGATGCGATCCACCCCTCCACCTCCAGCTTGTGCAGTGCCGGATAGAGCGAGCCCTCGCTTACTTGGAGAACATTGCCTGAAACCGCAGTGAGCCTCTGGCTGATTGCCCAGCCGTGCAAAGGCTCAAGAGCAAGAATCTTTAGAAGCAGTACGTCCAGGGTGCCTTGAACGAAATCGGATGGTTTGCTCATAGTCCTCTCGGTTACCGAGGCTAATATACCGCGGGTTCCCCTCGGTAAGCAAGAGGAAGGTAGCTCTGAAAGTAATTGAGAGAAAGACCTGTTGGGTTCATCTGGTTACTTGGCGCTCAACCGATGCGATTGCCCCGGTTCCGGGAGGATCACCGCCGATTGGGAACCTATCTGACAAACAATCGCGGGATGTGTTGCTCGACTTGTAACGCAGGGTGAGAGAATGTACAGCGCATGACCAACTGGAAACGTCGCGCGATGATTGCGGTCGCCGGGACGCTCGCGTTAGCGATCAGCATCTTCACGTGCCGGACCCAAATCAAACGCGGGATCATCGCGTACCGCATCTACCGTGCGGGGGTCTTTACACCGCCGCCTCCTACGCCGGGCGAGTCGCGATGGGAACGCCGCTCGCACGATGCACGGTTCTATTGGGATTTCTCCGCTCTGCGTATCGCGCGGGAAAGGCGTCTGAAGCAGCTCAATCCAGAACTGCGTCCGCTCATTCGCGAACTCAACCGCCGCCAGGTTGCCGGCGAGAACATGCAGTACTCGATGCACATCTACCGCGAAATCCGCTGGCGGCTCAACTTCACGCCGGACGTTGCGGCAACGCGAGCGCGGATCGACGATCTGCGTCAGAGTCTAAACCAGCCCGACAAGCAGGCTCAGGCTACGCAACAACAGCAGGACGACGGAAGCTGGGGTATGGGCATTGACCCTGGCGTATGGTATTTGCGGCTCTACTACACGGTCGAAGACGGACTGACACGCGACACACGACCCCAGTATCCTCTGCGCCTGCTCGACCGTATCAACTCGCCCGAGAAGCTCAATGCGCAACTTGACTTGGCGCTCTTTGACAACTTCACGCGCACCGGCGAGTTCAATCGCGAGGAACTCGACGAGACCACTTCGGCGATCATGCGGCTGCTCTATGGCCACAAGCTCAGTGGGTACACATTCGATCCTCAGCTTGCCGACGCGATGCACGACTACATCAACAAATGGCAGAATCCCGAAACCGGCTGCTGGGGACAATGGGTCGTCGACCGCTATGGGCGCGTTTGGAAGATGGACGATACCGGAATTACATTCCATGTCATCAGCGATCTTCACGGACAGATTCAGCACCTTGACCGGATTACTCGACGACTGATTGAGCTTGAAAAACTTGATTACCCGGCAGGCCCGCGCATGAGCGGCCACTACGAAAACCACCTGAACTGGGACCTGGTGATCGTCTTCCGTTATGCTTGGCCCTCATTGGATGAGGCGACACGTTCGCAGGTTCGAGATGAGATTCAGCGGATGCTGGATTGGTGCCTGTCGCAATCCTTGCAGGCGGACGGATCGTTCAGGACTAGCGAGATCGACGACACTCTGGGCGATGCCCAGATGTACGGAGCATGGTTCCTGCGCGATGCCGGATACTTCGATTCAAGACAGCGTTTCTGGAGCGGCAAAAGCTTTTCGGATGCAGAGGCCGTGCGCAGCCGGATTAGGGCCCGGCTCGAGGCGATGGGTCTTGGCGACCCTAGCCTGAAGGAAGCATACGCGGCGGTGACGACAGGAAAGTAAGGCTGTTTCGCGATCAAGTTTGCGACCCGACAACAGCTGCGAAACTCCATCCTGGCTGGTTACCGCCAACCATGACCGTAATAGTTTTTGAGCACCCCGACATGTCCGCTGCGACCTGAAATTTGTCAGCCCGAACCTGTCAGGAAAGCCGTTTCATCAGCTCGAGCATTTCGATTCGAAAGTTTTCGTGTCGAAACTCCTTTTCAATTCTCCATCCACCGCAGAACCGTTGTCAGAGGTTGAAACTTCCTGCTGGTCTACGATCCTCCTCGGAACTAGTCTGCACTGTTCGCATACAAGCCTTCCAGATTTCGTTGGCGGACCAGAGATTCAACGAGCGTTCGAGGCCGAACATTACGAAGGGGCACGACGGCCTTCCAGCGCTGTCGTGTATCTTGGCCGAAGATACTGATTTCGAGTCTGTGGGGTTCATTCTTATCTCATGCCCACGTTTGCGGCGATAGACATCGGTTCCAACTCCTGCCGTCTGAAGATTGCGAAGGTTGTCGCGCACCAGCTTCGCACGCTCCACGAGGATCGCGAGGTCACGCGGCTGGGCGCCAGCGTCTTTGCTTCGGGTCTCGTGTCGCCGGAGGCGATGGCGGCGACGCTGCGGGCTCTCAAGCGGTTTCAGCGCGCGGTGCAATCGCATGGCGTCGACCAGATTCGCGTAGTAGCTACGTCGGCCATGCGCGATGCGCGTAACGCCGCGGCTTTTCACGCGTGGGTCAAGGCGGAGACCGGCTGGAACATGGAGGTAATCTCGGGCCTCGAAGAGGGCCGGCTGATTCATCGCGGCATCGTGAACGGGGAACCGGGCACGGGCGGCAAGGTGCTGCTGATCGACCTCGGTGGCGGAAGCTGCGAGATTACGCTCTCTGAGCGCAAGCGCATCAAGGATACGATCAGCGTTCCGCTCGGCGCGGTGCGGTTGACCGAGGAATTCCTCTCGCTCGACCCTGCGCCGCCCGAAGACCTGGCGCGCATGCGGCGCCTGATCGCGCGGGAATTACGGCGCGCGCATCGGAGGATTCAGCCGGGCAGGGTTCAACTGGTGATCGCGACTTCCGGTACCGCGGCTGCATTGTCTGACGCGTGTGCAGCAGCCCTGGCGAAATCGGGCAAGTCTTCAAAGTCGGCAAGGAGGAATTCGCGCAACGCGAGCTCAGGTGGATTCGCGCCCGCGGCCGTCGTTCGCAAGCTGGCGGGAAAGGTTTCGCGGATGGCGTTGGTGGACAGGGAAGCGGTGCCGGGAATCGGTCCGCGTCGTGCGGAGATCATCGTCGCCGGAGCGCAGGTTTTCGCTGAACTGCTTGAGAGCTTCAGCCTGGCGGGTTTTCGCTATTCGCCGCTGGGGCTGCGGGATGGCATTCTTGCGCAGATGCTGGCCGCGCAGGATGATCGCGCAGCGACTCACCGTGAGTTCGAAATCGAGCGATGGGAGTCAGTGGTGGCAACGGCGCAACGGTATGGCGTAGATCTGCGGCATGCCGAGCCGGTGCGCTCGCACGTGGTGCAGCTGTTTCGCGACCTCAAACCGTTGCATCGGCTTCCACCCGAATATGAAGACTGGCTGGCCGCCGCGGCAGTGTTGCGCGATACCGGCAAA
Organism: uncultured Acidobacteriaceae bacterium; assembly: GCA_963838295.1. Classification (GTDB taxonomy): domain Bacteria; phylum Acidobacteriota; class Terriglobia; order Terriglobales; family Acidobacteriaceae; genus Telmatobacter. The sequence continues at coordinate 169,407 of CAWIQS010000008.1, read as the reverse complement.
TTCATCAACCACCAGGGGCACCATCGCCACACCCAGTACATTGTGTCGATGTCGGAGATGTACGGGTACACGCAGGTGCAGCGCACCATTGTTTCGGCCATCGCGCGATACCTGGGCAAGAGCCGGCCGCAGCCGGACGATCGCGCCCTGCGCAATATTCCGCCGGATGAGCACAAGCATGTAGAACGCGCGGTGGTGCTGCTGCGGCTTGCCGTCGCGCTCAATCAGGACAGGGCGAGCGACGTGCTGGACGTAGTGGCGCGGGTATATCCCAAGCGCGTGTATCTGGAGCTGCAGCCCGGCAGGACAGGCGCGGAACTGGAGTTGTGGTCGCTGCGGAAAGAGGCCGACTACTTCCGTGAGGTTTTTGAGCGCGAGCTCTTCGCGACACTGGCGTAGATCCACCGGGCCATGCGCGGATCGATAAGCCACTGCAGCAGGGGCGGGTGCTTGTCCATGTCGATGCGTGCGACCGACCCCTTCCGCATGCGCACGCCTGCGCCGCCATTCCCGGTGATGAGGCGGCCGAGGAACTGGAAGAGATTCGGATTGTGGCCGACCACGAGCACGTCCTGCCGGTCTGCGTACTTTCCGACGAGTTTCTGGAAATCGGCATACGTCGCGCTGAGGTCAAGCGCCGAACTCACTTCGACCTTGCCTTCATACCCAAGTTCATTGCCGACGAACTGCGCGGTCTGCAGCGCGCGCTTCAGGGGGCTGGAAAGAATGATGTCGGGCTGGACCTTGAGGGCGCCCAGCAGACGTCCCATGACCATGCACTGCTCCTTGCCTTCAGCCACAAGGCCTCGCTTCGCGTCGAGCTTGACGCTCTCGCGGGGCACTCCGGCATTGGCATGGCGCATTAGATAGAGATTCATGGCAGGGAGGCGGGCGTTTCCGGCAGGGGTATGCCACTTCCTTCAAAAGGCGATTTTAACACGCTTGTAACATTCCTCAGAAAGGCAAAGGTTCTCGAACTGCTCCGCTGGAATTGCCTTATCGCGGCGGCCTGGGAGACCCGTTCTGGCGAGACGCTCGACCGGAATCTGTTCATGGGGCAGGCGGCAAAATAAAAAGCATGGCTGTGCATATTTTCGCCTTTTGTTCGCCTTATACTCATCCGCATGGGGGAACGATCTTCAACGACCCGTATGCGCCTTGCTGGCAAAATCTGCGCTCGCTGCCGAAACCTGATTCCCGACGATCCTCCGACTCCCGGCGAGAGATTATGCGCGAAGTGCCGCTCGCCCGAAATTCACCGGATCTATATGTATTACATGTACCGGACGAACTGGATGTGCCAGTTTCTGGAGGAAGACCTGAAGACGCCGTTGCCCCGGCGTTTCTACTTCAGCAGTCCAGCGAAGATTCGCGCGATTGTGGAGAAGGTCGGCAATTTTGCCGATCTGCAGGAACGGCAAGCTCTCGATTATGGACTGGAGAACGGGCGCGGCGGCGTCTGGCTTCAACTCACTGAGGAGCAATACAAGCGCCTGAAGGTGCCGCGCTGATTTGGTCACGCGGCAATTCAGGAGGGGGCGAAGTGGTTGCGTCGCCGATCTCCTGAATTGCCTTGTCGATCAGAATGCGGGAGGGCCGCCCGCGATGGGGAGGGATACGGTTCCCTGGTTGGCGAGCGCTGTTGCGAAGGAGAATCCGGGACCGGTGCTTGAGGTCAGGAATGGAGTTAACGCGGCGACGGCGGATTTGGGTCCGTTGTAGACAGCGTTCAGTCCGTCAGTGCCTTCATAGGCGCGGTTGTTTGCCGGGTTCGAATTGCTGATGACGCGGCCCAGAACGCGATGTTCAGATTCAACGCCCATGATGGTTGCTGAGACCTTGGCGAAGTAGTCCAACTCCTCGGCCGAATAGCCGTCATCGACTGATGCGCGCCAGCGGCTGTCGCCCGACCGCATCCTGGCGGACTTGGAGGCAAATTCCTGAATTGCGTTCAGGTAGGCGCCAATGAAGGCATTCTCAAGTGCATCCAGCAACCCCGTGAAGGCGGACAGTGAATCGAAGGCACCGGCGGGAAAGTAGAAAGTTTGCACTGGGTCGGCGCTGGCTTCCTTGATGCCGAGCAGGGAGCGGAAAAGGGCCGCGTGGTCCAGTTCCTGCGTCAGTGCCGCCTGAAGATAGTTGACGTTGCCGGCGTTTCCCGCGCTGGTTACATTCGTTGCCGTGCCGCCGGGGCCTGCCAGGTTTGGATCCTGGATGACCGTGCCGACCAGTCCGTTGTAATAGAAGGTCGAGGCGAGATCTTCTGCAATCAGTGCCGCGGTGAATATCTCCTTCACCGTATCTTTCGCCTGCTCTGCTTCCTCCGTCTTCTCTGCGGACGATTCCTTTTCGTCGGCGCGGGCGAGGCTCGGTCCACCGAGCGTGATGGTTGCCGCCGCGCCCAGGCTGAACAGTCCGGCCCGCGTTAGGAATTTGCGTCGCGCGAGCCGCTCCTGCGCGATCGATTCAACCGATGATTGAAGTTCGAGCATTTTCATGTGACCTCTCAAGACGTCGTTGGATTCGTAGGGACCTGGGAAACTGCCGCTCGGCCCTGGGATTCTGACCGAGCGAAGAACAACTCTGCACGATGAACGCGCGGCCTGGGTCTCTGGATTGCTGCGTGGAATGTTTATTTGGAAGGAGCGTTCTTTTCGAGCGGGACCGCGACTGCGATGGGGACTGGCTCCCACATCTCGCTGACCAGGAGGCCGCCGAGCCACGTGCGCTGTTTTGCGAGCATGAACCCTGCATTGCCGAGAGCTTTGCGATGATCCGGCAGGCGGCGAATGGGGAGGCCTGTGAGGAATCTGAATGCGAGATAGAGCGCAGATACGAGCGGCGTGGCGATCAGTGTTCCGAAGAGTGTGTCGGGAATGGCAAATTCCGATACCACCCAGGCAGCGTCGGCCGCCACTCTTCCGCGAAGCTCGATTGCCAGCGATGCGACCTCCTCGGTTGTCAGGCAATCGAGGAAGAAATGGGTTGCGACGAGGTCGAAGTTGCCGGGTACGAAATTGAGCTGCCGGACATCGGCCAATTGGGTGCGGACGCGGACGGCGTTCGGTCCTGCGCGGCGCACCAGTTGGCGCAGCATCGCTTCGCTCGCATCGACGGCGTCGATCACAATTTGCGGATTGTCTTTGAGCAACTGAGCGCTGAAGCGACCGTCGCCGTCGCCGAGGATGAGGGCGGATTTACTGGATCGAACTTCAGGCAGGAAGGTTAGTCGGCATCTGCTGAGGAATGGGCCGAAGGTGAACCACTCCAGCCATCGATAGAAGGGCGCAAGCCGATTGAAGTCCGCAACCGCCGCGGCCATGCGCACTGGATGCTCTTCGAACTCGAAGGTCGCAACCTTCATGCGTGGTGCGCTCCGAACAGAACAGCCAGAAGCGGAGTAAGCAGGGCCAGGTCTGCCAACGCGCGCAGGGTAGGTGGAGAAATTGCTGCACGCTTGCGATCAAGCAGGGCCAGCAGCAGTGCGCTGATGCCGGCGGAGCAGGCGAGTGCAGACAGGCGCCAATTCACAAATGCGAGCGCTGCGGATGCGCCAATGCAGGCGAGGGCTAGCCCGGTGGTGCGCGGCAGGACGTCCGAGGATATGCGAGGCGATTCCCAGCTTTCAATCGCGGAACAGTTGGCCCACGCCAGCAACACAAAGTTGGCAAAACAGACGCGCACCGGCCAATCCACAAAATGGACGCGCGCGATTGCGGGTGCAATCGAACCGGCTGTGAACAGGAAGCCGACCAGCAATTCCTTCGTAACAAGTTTTCGTGGCACGAGTCTGCGCGATACCAGATTTCGCAGCCACACGGGAAGCCGGGCTGTCGAGTGCACCCCGGAGAAGTAGACAAGCGCGGCCGCGGCCAGAACCGAGTCGTGGCGGAGGATCCCCGCCGGCATGCGGACCACGATGAGAGCGATCGCAATTGCGCTGGTAATGCAGGCTCCGGGAATCAGCGAGCGACGATGACGCCAGTGAAAGTAATGACGCTCTCGCAGCGCGCTCAGATCTTGCGAGCAGATGGCGCGATACGCGTCGAGAAGTCGATCGCCCACGTACACAGTCCAGGTGCCGCATGCCAGCAGCAGCGGAACCCAAGTTTCCAGGCGTACTCCCACGGCCCAGGCAAAAGCAAGCGCCCACACGACGGCCACGGTCGGTGCGTCCAGGCTTGCAAGGTGCCACAGTTGCAGCACACGCGACGCCCTCGACTTCATGGCCGGAATGCAATTGAACGATCTTTCGCGCAATTTTGGCGGATTGGCCAGGGGAAGAGCCACTGCTTCGATTGTAAAAGGAGGAGGGCGATCAGGCCGGATGATATCGCCGGTTGTTCGCGTATTGACGCGGCGAAGGATCAGCGGCGCAGACGAGCATCAGGACTGAAGCGCCTGTTTTACAAGTTCGTGGAGCTTGCCATTTACGTCTTCAGCGCTTACGAAAAATGGAGTGCGATGGCAGGTAAGTACCAGTTCCTGTTGTTCAGGAGAGTAATTCCACTCAACTTCCACTCCCATTTTGGTAGCGCGTCCGCTGTTGCCGCTCATTGCCACTCCTGAGTTGTTCGCTTTTTCCATCAACGTCGCATATTTCGCCGGAGTGATTCCTGAAAATACCTGCGGTGTGCCTGCTGCCATCTTGTTCTCCCTGGATAGCCGGTGGCCTGCGCGGTGTGAGGCGCAGGGTTAAGGGTCTCTCGTCGTCAGTGGGCTTGAGCCTAATTCTAAAATCTCTCTCTGCGTACTTTCCAGCTTTGGGTACCCCCTATTATCCCCCCTCTCTTTGGGTAAATTCTCTGAATTGATCGGGTTAGGGACAGGGGGTGGCGCTAAATTTCTGCATTGATTGGGAATAGCCGTAGATTCCTCTGAGGGTTGAAGTTAGCGGCGAGGTAGCGATGTTCGCGCATGCGAGGCGTACTTCGCGAAGATAGAGGTTTCAATCACGATTCCATTGTGCGCCGGGAGGGAATAATTACCTGCAAAATGGAGGAAAGTTTTTTGCGAATGGAATGAGGGGGTTAGCTGAAATTTTGTCGGCGAGGGGTTGACGACGCGCTGGGGAAGCCATCAAGGCCGTTGAGGGTGATCTGTGAGTCTTCATTCCCTGTCCCCAAAAGCGAGGGACCGGGGGCACCCTGATCCTGATCTAAGACCGTGACCAGGGCCTCGCGCGAACGGTGCGAGTGTAGCGGTCCAACGGGGTGCACACGTTCACGGAGACAGAGGTTTCGTCGCAGTCGTGACGAGTGAAGAAGCAGATCCTTCGCGCCACTTACCCCATGAACGCTGTGCGTTCTCGGGGCCCCAAGCGTGCGGCGCTCAGGATGACACCGGCCCGAAGAGTTGGTGCTCTCCAGTTCTCAGAAACGAAACCTGGGCACCCGGCAACGAGCAGGCAATGCTTCCTGAAGCCATCAAGACCGTTGAAGAGATCTTTGAGGTTCCATCCCCGGTCCCCAAAAGCAAGGGACCGAGGGCACCCTGATCCTGATATAGAAAGACCATGCTGGCCACCCGGCGCTGTTTAGTCTTCGGAGGCGAGATCGTCGAGGAACCAGTTGCGGGCCTCGAGCATCGTAATGCGTTCGAGGCTGATGCGCTTGATCTCAAAGGGACTGCGCTTGCTCCTAACGTCGCCGATAAGGTGGACGGTAAAATCGCCTGTCGATTCCCCAGCAATCCCCGTGTCGGAGGTCAGCGTCTCGGCGAGAAAGATTGTGGTGAATACCTGCATGATCGTCTCAACGATGGTCCCACAAATCTGACTTCGTGCGGCGGTTTAGTTGGTGACACTCGTCACGCAGGTTGCGCATCAAGGATTGGCACACGCATCGCGCAGCCACACGTATCAAGCGCCGTCGGGTTGCGCACCTTCCGCTGACAGGTTTGCGATGGCTCCGGCGATGCACTTTTTCAAATCGGTTACGGTTTTGCCGTCCTTGCCGGGATAGAGCGTGTGTTCGAGGAGATACAACGTGCTTTTAAGGATTTCTATAACGTTTAACGGGATTTGATAAGGCATGACCTATCACCAGTTTTCTATGGTTTCTTGAACAACTCAAATCTATAAAAAACTTGGATGCTGGGGAGTCCGCGAGGGTTTACAGGCGCACGCTTTCATGCGAGGGCCAGCCGCATCGTTTGCGTCAGGTATCCGACTGATTAAGTAGATAAAGTTTGGAGCAAGGCAACGCGACGACCAGCACGCGGAAAGGATCCGAGCGCAGCAGCGGCCCACTGAACGGGAATCACGAGCGCAGTTGTGTCGAGCCACTCCGTTTGCTAGCTTGGCGTAGATGCCGATGTCGCAGCCGCCGCCTGTGCCTGAACAACTCAACAGGACCATTGAGACTCTTTACCGGACAGAATCGGGCCGGGTTCTGGCGACGCTCGTGCGCCTGCTGGGAGACCTGGACCTGGCCGAAGAGTCGATGCACGAGGCATTCGCCGCCGCTCTGGACACATGGCCGAAGACCGGCATTCCGGACAAGCCACGCCCGTGGCTTATTTCCACGGCACGCTTCAAGGCCATCGATGCTATGCGCCGGCGTGGGCGCTTCGATGGAGCACAGAGAGATCTTCAGTTCTACATCGAGGCACAGGCCGACAACGCGTCAGAAGAAGATGAAGAGATCGAGGACGATCGCCTCCGTCTGATCTTCACTTGCTGCCATCCCGCTCTGCCTCCGGAACAACAGGTTGCGCTCACTCTGCGCGAAGTCTGCGGCCTGACCACGGAGGAGATTGCCCGGGCATTTCTGGTTACGCCGGCAACGCTCGCCCAACGTATCGTGCGCGCCAAGGCAAAGATTCGAGAGGCATCGATTCCATACGAGGTGCCGATGCCGCAGGAGTTGCCTCAGCGCTTGGACGCGGTGCTGCAGGTCATCTATCTCGTCTTTAACGAGGGTTACTCGGCTGCGGCGGGCGCGGAGGTAACGCGGGCCGAGCTAACCGGCGAGGCGATTCGATTGGGACGACTGCTGACCGAACTCCAGCCAGAGCCGGAGGTGATTGGATTGCTTTCGCTGATGTTGCTCCAGGAATCCCGTCGCGCGGCGAGAACCTCTCCCACCGGAGAGCTGATTTTGCTCGAAAATCAAGACCGCGCACTCTGGAACCGGGAGCAAATTGCGGAGGGAGTGGCGTTGGTGGAGAAAGCCCTGAGCTCCCGCCGCTTCGGTGCTTACACACTGCAGGCTGCGATTGCGGCCGTCCATGCTGAGGCGGAATCGGTAGCTGCGACCGACTGGCGGCAGATTGTTGCGCTGTACAACCAATTGGTACGAATTCAGCCTTCGCCAGTTACATATCTAAATCGCTCCGTGGCCATTGCCATGCGCGATGGTCCAGAGGCAGGTCTGGCGCATATCGACGCGGTGTTGGCGCACGGCGAACTGGCAAATTACTACCTTGCGCATGCAGCCCGCGCGGATATGTGCCGCAGATTGGGCAGGACCGCCGAAGCCCGCGCTTCTTATGAAAGGGCGCTGGCGCTGACCCAACAGGAACCGGAGCGGCAATTTCTGCAGGAGCGGATTCGGCAGCTGAATAAAGAAAATCAGCAGCTGAAATAAAAATTGTCGAAGCTGTCGATTTTCCGCCTTCCCGACGACTATAGGACAAAAGAACGATGAGCTTCGGCTCCTGAGTGAACAGGAAACGAGGCCTCGGGAACAAAACCACAGGAGCCAAGGAGAAAACGTCATGCCACAGTATCTGGTCTGTAACTACATGCCCGACGACTTCGACCCGTCCACTGTAACCGAAGCGATGATCGAAGAGATCCACGCGCTTAACCGCGAAATGGATGCTGCCGGCGTCACGAAGTTCGCCTGCGGAATTTCCCCGGCCGCCGACGCCAAGACGCTGCGGGCCCAGCCCGACGGCAAGGTGCTCGTCACCGACGGGCCGTACACCGAGACAAAGGAGCACATGGGCGGATTTTGGATATTGGAATGCGCCGATCTCGACGAGGCACTCGCATGGGCGCGCAAGGGCGCCGTCTTCCCCGATGCAGTAGGCGAGGTGCGCGAGCTTCTTTTCTTCCCGGCTCCCGAATAATCAGCGGAATAGTTTCACCCGCCGTGACTTCGGAAGATGCACAGCGACTCTGGCATGAACGAGCCAGCGCAATGTTCCGCGCTGGCTCCCACCCAGAAGGAAAAGGAGAAGATCAGTGAAATACCTCTGTTTTGGCTACTACGACAAAAGCAAATTCGATGACATGACGGAGAGCGAGCGAAACGCCATGTTTGATACGTGCTTTGAATATGACGACCATCTCCGCGCCAACGGGAACTGGGCAGGTGGCGAGGCGCTTCAGGGGCCGGAGACCGCCTTGACCTTGTCCTGGAAGAATGGCAAGGTGGCAACCACCGACGGCCCCTATGCCGAAACGAAAGAACAACTCGGCGGGATCCTCGTACTCGAAGCGCGCGACATGAATCACGCCGTACAACTCATCGGCCGGCATCCGGCTCTGACCTATGGCAATACTTTCGAGATCCGGCCGGCCGGGGACATGAGCGAAATCATCAAGGCAAGCGCGCAGCGACGGAGACAGATCGTCGCCCCCTGAAGACAATCAAGATCGTTCGGGCGGAATTGGCAAGCCTCTGGCACGCGCAGAGAGAATCACGGCCAGCGTGCAGGGTTTTCCGCAGCGCCAACAAGTCAGTCGGCGCCGTTCACGTTCTCGACGGCGCCGTTTTTCAGTGCCCATTCGCGAAACCCCGCGGGAGCATTCTTCACGCCGGCGATGTTGGCGGATTTGATAGCGGCAATCTGCTGCCACGCGACGGACTGCAAGTCAGCATTGCGCAGATCGGCGGAGGAGAGGTCGGCGCCGTCGAGTTTCGCGCCATCGAGATTGGCGCCGACGAGGTCGGCATCGCTCATGTTGGCGTTGGAGAGCACCGCGCCCTCGAGATTGCTCCCGCGGAAATTAGCGAAGTGCAGATTGGCGTAATCAAGACGAGCAGAGTCCAGGGCGCTTCCGCGCAGGTCCGCGGCGCTGAGGTCGGCGCGGAGAAGATTTGCGTGTTTGAGATGGATACCCTGCAGAAATGCGGCCGAAGCGTCAACGCCCACGAGCGGAACTTTGTCGGCGTTCAATTCTTGAAGCGCCTCGATGCGTCCGCCGCTGCCGCCTTTGCCCTGCGCCGTGTTGATGACCTGCCATGCCTGGTAGTGACGTTGCTTGACGCGATCACCGGACTCGCTGAAGTAGAAGATGACGCCGATGAGGACGGAGAGGCTGCCGAGGTATTCGAGGACTTCAAGGAAACTCCAGCGGCTGAGGCCGTAGGCGGTCCACTCCAATATCCACTCGATACGCCGCAAGGGAAGAAGCCAGGGATGCTTGAAATCGCTTTTGATGGTCTTCCATGCGGCGGGACGGCGGGTCATTCTACGTGCAATCATGCGTTCCTCCGTTGCCGGCGCGAATCGCCATCCTTGGCGCACGCTGCCAATCAGAGTGTCCAAGGCCGGGGAAAGATACGTCAATCTGCAACTGAGCGCGAGGCCGCCGGGAGTTCGCCCTTTCCCCGTTCCGGAAGGTCGCACAGGAGAAATGCATTGCGATCTTCAGTCGGCGGTGCGGTTGGCTGACGAAAAAGCCTGCCGGAAATCCGGCAGGCTCTCTGGGGTTGCGCGATGGTCTGCAGTTCAACGCATGAGACCATGAACAATCTTTCTTGCGTCGATGGTGAGAACGGCCGGGACGGTGGTGCCGTTGGCGAGGATAAGCGAGGTGACGAGCGCGCGAGCCCCCCGGGCGTTGTCGATGTACACCACCTCGAATGTGACGGTGCGAATCAGGGTTCCGGATGAATAGACTCCCACCGTCAGGGTGCTGGTACAGTCGTGGTTCACTGTGCCACTTCCCTTGAGCGTGACATTGGCGACTGTGCCGCCCGAACTGCTGGTTGCGGTGCCTTCGAGGTTGCCCTCGGCGTCGAGTGTGTATCGTGCGACGGCCGAAAAAGGAACGTCGACGGTTGCAGGGATCACCACGCCGGTTTCGGTGTAGGCCCAGTCACCGGCCGCACTTTCGGTCGAGCAGATTCCTTCGAAGCCACGGGACGATGTGGTCTGCGCGTGCAGAGCTACGGTTGATCCGATCCAAAGCAGGCATGCTGCGGGCAGGATGGCGATTGTGCTGCGAAGCCGATTCGATCCAGTCGTTGAGTTGTTCATCGTATTCCTCCAGTGGTCGGCCGATGAAGCGGAAGACCATGACCAGGTCTTCAGCGCATCCTCAGCGATCTGGGGCAACCATAGGCTTACGGCGAATGAGTTTCGATGCATGGCAGGTCGCTATAAGGTCAAAAGAATGTCAACGGCTAAGTGGTTTGGCTGACTGAGTTTCCGCGCGCAACGGCGCTGGCATAGACTGTTGGAACTCAGACACGGCGAGGATTGAGGGCGCGAATCGTGAACGGTGTTCCACAAACATCGCATCGAGTGCGATTCGGAGTGTTCGAAGTGGATCTTCGGAGCGGAGAGCTCTGGAGGTCGCGCCGGAAGGTGAAGCTCACGGGCCAGCCATTTGCGGTGCTGGCGATCCTGCTGGAACGGGCGGGTGACGTTGTGAGCCGCGAGGAGTTGCATCGGCGGCTCTGGCCGGACACGTTTGTCGATATCGACCACAGCCTGAACACCGCGATCAACAAGATTCGTCAAGCGTTGAGTGATTCTGCGGGGAAGCCGCGTTTTGTGGAGACGCTGTCGGGTCGTGGGTATCGATTCATCGCTGCGATTGAGAGCGGCGAAGCCGAAACGAACGCAGAATCAGGAGAAGCGTCGAGGTCCCGAAAGGAGGGCGCTTCGCGGGCGCGGGGTGAAGAGGGCTTTTGGATCGCAGCGCTTCCTTTGAAGCTGGCTGATGCCGACAGCGACCTCGCCGACAGTGGGATGGCGCTAATCGAGGAGATCGTTACCGGGCTGTCTCGCTTTTCGTATCTTCGGGTGATTTCGCTCAGCTCCACTTTGCAATTCGTCGGAAAGCTGGTGGACGTGCGCTCGGCGGGCAAGAAGCTTGGCGCGCGGTATGTGATTGAGGGAAGCCTTCGGCGTCTGGGAGAGAAGTTGCGGTTTGCGGTGCAACTGGTCGATTGCAATTCAGGCGCCCATTTGTGGGCAGAGACATACGAAAGGCACTCTTCGCTTGAGGATGGATTTGCCGTTTGGAATGACGTGGTTCCGCAAATTGTCTCGACGATCGCAGATACTCACGGGGTTCTCCCGCGCAGCATGAGCGAGGCGCTGCGCACCAGCGATCCGCTCAGCCTGAGCCCGTATGAAGCCGTACTGCGGAGTTTTGCGCATTTTCAGCGTGTGAGCGCGGAGGAGCATGCGCCGGCTCGAGTTGCACTGGAGCACGCCGTCGAGCAGATGCCGCAATATGGGGATGCATGGGCGATGCTTTCGCTGATCTACAAGGAAGAATTCACGCACCGGTTCAACGTGCTTCCGGATCCGCTGGGCCGGGCTCTTGCCGCAGCGCATCGCGCGGTGGAGGGATCGCCCTCGAACCATCTTGCGCATCATGCGCTGGCGTCGGTCGAGTTCTTTCGCAAAGAGATGGATGCATTTCGAATTGCCACGGAACGTGCTGTTGCTCTGAATCCGATGGATGGATTCACGCTGGCCTACCTGGGATTTCTCACCGCATATGGAGGGGATTGGGAACGCGGCGGTCGGCTATCCGCGAAGGCGCGAACCTTGAATCCTCATCATCCTGGCTGGTACTGGTTTGTGCCGTGCTTCGATGCGTATCGCAAGAACGATTACAAGTCCTCAATGGAATTCGCGCACAAGGTGAATATGCCGGGCTTCTGGCGGAGTCAACTTGCCCTAGCGGCGAACGCCGGGCAACTTGGCCAGTCGGAATTGGCGAGCGAGGCTCTGAGGAAGTTGCTGATGCAGAGGCCGGATATTGCGAAACATCCTCAACAGGAGTTGGGAGTCTGGTGGGAGGCGGAGATGGTGGAACGGCTGATGGATGGGTTGAGGAAGGCGGGGCTTGAAGTGCAGGGGCATCGGCCAGGCTGATTCTGCAAACGCAAGAGGAGCAACCGCAGATCTTTCGACTCGCTGTGCTCGCTCAAGATGACAAACACCGCTCTGTGATTGGGCGATCTGAGGCGGGAGCCGTTAGTCGGCGGCGTTGGCCGGTTCGGAGGGCGTTTTCTGGAGGCGCCTGGAGGGTGGGGTCAGCGGTTTGATCTTGGGGATGGCAGCCAGGTCGACTTTGCCCTCGGCAAGCTTCATCAGAAACTCCTGCGCGGAGAAGGACTGGCCATCTTTGGGTGCGGAGGCGCGGCTATACGTTCCGTCGAGCTGCTGGATGCGAGCCTTGACGGTGTCGGCGAGGTAGGCGGGGAGGATCTCATCGTGGATGCGGGCCTTGACGGCGGCATCGCGCACGGGGAAGACCACTTCGCAGCGTTCGAAGAGATTGCGCGGCATCCAGTCGGCCGAGCCCAGATAGATTTCGTCGTCGCCACCATTGGCGAAGTGGTAGATGCGCGAATGCTCAAGGAAACGGCCGACAATGGAGCGCACGCGGATGCGGCTGGAGAGTCCTTTGACACCAGAGCGGAGGATGCAGAGGCCGCGGATGATGAGATCGATCTCGACGCCGGCGTTGGATGCGTCGTAGAGAGCCTCGATGACGCTGGGCTCGAGGAGCGCATTCATCTTGGCGACGATGTGCGCGGGGCGGCCGGCGCGGGCGTGTTCGGTTTCGCGGCGAATAAGTCCGAGAAAGCTTTCCGCCATGGTGAGTGGAGCGACGAGGAGCGGGCGGTAGTCGTCGATCTCGGCGTGCGCGGTGAGGTAGTTGAACACCATGTGCACGCGCTCGGTGATCTGCGGATCGCAGGTGAGCAGGCTGAGATCCGTGTAAAAGCGCGCTGTGATGGGGTTGTAATTGCCGGTGCCGAGGTGACAGTAGCGGCGCGTGACGCCGTCTTCGTCGCGGCGAACGAGCAGGGCAAGCTTGCAGTGGGTTTTGAGACCGACGACACCGTGAAAGACCTGGACACCGGCATCTTCCATGCTGCGCGCCCAGCGAATGTTTGAGGCTTCGTCGAAGCGCGCCATGAGCTCGACCACGAGGGTGGCTTCCTTGGTGGCGGCGGCCTCAATGAGTGCGGAGAAGACGGGTGAGTCCTGGCTGGTGCGGTAGAGCGTCTGCTTCATACTGACGACGGCCGGGTCTTCGGCGCCCTGCTGGATGAAGTCGACGACGGAATCGTAGGAGTCGTAGGGGTGATGGAGCATGACGTCGTGCTGGCGCAGTTCGTCGAAGATGTTCGTTGACTTGCGGCTGAGGTGCAGCGCTTTGGGCGCGAAGGGCGGGAACTTGAGATCGGGCCGTTGAATGTCGCTGTAGAAGAACATCAGGCGCGACAAGTTGACGGGGCCGTCGCCACGGAAGACCTGGTCTTCATCGAGTTCGAAGTTGACGCGCAGACGCTCCACGATTTCGGGGTCGGCGCCGGTCTCGATTTCGAGACGTACGGCATCGCCTTTTCTGCGGTTGTGGAGCTCGACGCGAATCGTCTCGAGGAGGGAGCGCGCTTCTTCTTCTTCGAAGTAGAGGTTGGAGTTTCGAGTTACGCGGAAGGCGGTGCGCGATTGCACTTCGTAACCGCGATACATGCCGCCAAGATTCTGCGCGATCAAATCCTGCAGAAGGAGGTAGTCGAACTTGCCATCTTCGGCAGGCAGGCGGACGAAGCGCGGCAGTGCGCGCGGGACGGTGACCACACCGAGGACTTGCGGGCCGGAGCTTTTGCGCTTGCGGCGCATGAGAAGGGCGAGGCAGAGGGCTTTGTTGAGAACGCGCGGGAAGGGGTGCGCGGGATCGATGGCGATGGGGGTGAGGAGCGGGTCGACTTCGCGCTGAAAGTAAGCCTGCGCAAAGGCGCGGGCCTCTTCGTCGAGTTCGTCCCATTCAAGAAGGCGGATACCCTGTTTGCGCAGTTCGGGAAGAAGCGATTCGTTCCAGCAATGGTATTGGGCATCGACAAAGGTGTGGATTTCAGCGGTGAGGGAGGCTAGCGATTCGTCGGGGCGCAGGCCATCGTAGCCCTGTTCGCGGTAGCCGTCTTCAATGCGCTGCATGAGGCCGGCCTGGCGGATTTCCACATATTCGTCGAGATTGGAGCCAGTGATGGCAAGGAACTTGACCCGTTCGAGCAGGGGATTGGACGGGTCTTCCGCTTCTTCAAGGACACGGCGATTGAACTGCATCCAGGAGTGGTCGCGTCCGGTGAAGAGCTTTAGTTTCTGCTTTGTTCTGGCCATGAGCGTGAGTCGAACCGTGTTGGCAAGTCTACAGCGTTTTGGAGGGGAACTGGAATGGGCGGTTGTTGATTTGTCTCAACGAACATGGTTACAGCAAAGAACTCGACGCGATGTTAAAGGGATGCAAAAAGCGAAGAGACGCTGAACGAAGAGGTTGCCATTGGATTGACCCGAGACAGGCGACGGGTTGAGGATAGAGATTCGGTGGTCTCTGCTTTATCCCCCCAGAATGAGGAGCACTCTCGATGGATGCCAACGACAGCTTGATTCCCCAGCAGCCGATTCCGGCTGGAGCCGAAGAGTTTTCAAAGACGGTCAGCAGCCTGCTGGACGGCCAGCCGAAGGATGAAGCCACGGTCAATCGAGCTCTCGAGGGCATGGATGACATGCTCGACACGATTGCAGCAGGGCTGTACAGCATGGCGTCAATGCTGGTGGGCGAAGGCGAAGACAGCATCGGGCTGGTGGAAACCGCGGTGACGCGAACAGATATTGCCTCGGTCTCCGACGCTGCGGAAGCGCGCCGGAGCAGCAGGAAGGCACTTTGTACGGCTGCGATTGAACTGATTGCCGAGCGAAATCCTGGAAGCCTGGCGGCTCCGGAGGGTCTGGAGCATGCTTCGACCTGCATCGAGGATGACGACCTGGAGTCGGCGGGGATTTCGCGCGAAGAACTGGAGCACATGCTGGCCGGCCCGAACAGGGAGAGCGTGAAAAAGTGGATTGAAAGCCTGGCGACGCCGACCCGGGTGATTTTTGTGCTGCGCGCGGTGGCGGGGCTCTCCGCGGATGAGACGGCAGGGCTGCTTGCCAGCCATGGCGGGACCGGCGCCGCGGGATGGAATCCGGACGCGGTGCGGGAGATCTTCCGGCAGGGTCTGTGCTCGCTTGCTTCGCAGCTGATTCATGCGACGGCGGCGCGGTAGAGACAGTGGGCAGTGAACAGTGAACAGTGGGCAGTGAACAGTGAGCAGTGGGCAGTGAACAGTGCACGGGGATCGTGAACCGGGAACGGTCAACACTTTGCGGCCAATCTTCCCACTGACGGACTGAAGTACTCCCTCTGACGACAGACCGTCGAATTCTGCCCACTGCTAACCGCTAACCGCAGCCCGCAGCTCACTGTTCACTGTTCACTGTCCACTGCCCACTGCTTTTGTTTCGGTACACTAGATAAAGAACCTGCCTGCCCGTATTGGGCATCTATTGAATTGCAAACAACTTTCCGGCGGATTTGCCAGCCAGGATTCAAAGACGATCGATGTCCTCAGATCATTGTTGGAAGTACCCGAATAATTTTTGTGCCTTTGCAACATTGGCGCTGATGGTGGGAGCCGCAGCGGCTTCGCAGGTGCACGCGCAGCAATTGCCTTCGCAAGTTCCAGGAACGAACACGAGTCCGACTGCGCAGAGTTTTCAAGGAAGCGTGACCGCTGGTGCCGCAACGGGGCAGGCGATTGATCTTTCGCTGGACGAGGCGATTCAGCGGGGTCTCAAAAACAATCTGGGCGCAATTCTCAGCGGGACGCAGACGGCGACCGCGCGGGCGCAGCGGTTGAGCCAGCTCCAGTCCTTGTTGCCGGACGTGGAATTCAACGCGCACGAGGCCGTATCACAGGTGGATCTGGCGGCAGAAGGCCTGCGGATCCCGGGTTTTCCGACGATTATCGGACCCTTCGGCTATACCGACCTGCGGGCATCGCTGAGCTGGTCGCTGGTCGATCTGAAGTCGCTGCACACGTACATGGCGGCGAAGCATCAATTCAAGTCGGCGGAGCTTTCGGCCCAGGACGCGCGCGACCTGGTGGTGTTGACGGTGGGCAACGCCTACATGCTGGTGCTGGCCGACCAGGGGCGCGTGGAGAGTTATCAGGCCCAGGTCGCGACATCGAAAGTTTCGCTGGATCAGGCCAGCGCGAATCATGATGCGGGAACGGCGCCGAGGCTGGATGTTCTGCGCGCCCAGGTGGACTACCAATCGCTGCAGCAACAGTTGATCGTGGCGCAGAACAGCCTCGAGAAGGACAAGTTGGCACTGGCGCGGACAATCGGATTGCCGTTGGAGCAGAAGTTCAACCTGTCCGACAAATCGCCTTACGCGGTGTTCGACAAGCTCGATGTGGATGCGACCATCAAGCAGGCACACGCGAACCGCAAGGACCTTGCCGCGATGGTCGAGCAGACCAGGGCGTATGAAGAACAGCGCAAGGCAGCCACGGCGGATCGGTATCCGACGGTGAAGATTGACGGGGATTACGGCGACATCGGCGTCAATGTGCGGCATTCGCACGAAACCTACGATGCGCAGGGCACGTTGAGTGTGCCGGTATTCAAGGAGTACGGGCTGCGCGGCGAGGCTCAGGTTGCGCAGTCGCAACTGGACACGCAGAAGGCGCAGTTGAGCGACTTGAATGCCCAGGTAGACGCGGATGTGCGCGATGCGCTGCTGGACATTGAGGCGGCACAGAAGCAGGTCGAAGTTGCGCGTTCAAGCGTGGAACTGGCAAATGAAGAATTGAGCGATGCACAGCAGCGCTATGCCAACGGCGTAAGCGACAACCTGGCCGTGAGCCAGGCGCAGCAGTCGGTGGCGCAGGCCAATGATCAGTATGTTTCCAGCCTCTATCGGGATAACGTGGCGAAGTTGACTTTGGCGCGATCGCTGGGAGCGGGGCAGGATTACAAGAGCTATTTGGGAGGGAAGTAATCGTGGCGGATACAACCACAACAACAGTGCAGGCGCCGCGGGACGAGAGCACCGAGGTGGCGCAGCCTTCTCGCCGCAGGGGAATCATCATCGTGGTGGTGGTGATCCTGGTGCTGGTAGGACTTGGTTTCTGGTGGCACTCCACCTACTACGAAGACACGGACGACGCGCAGATCAATGGGCATCTGATCCAGATCAGCTCGCGTATTGCGGGCCAGGTGGTCCACGTCGACGTGAATGAGAATCAACTGGTGAAGGCCGGCGATCCCATCGCAGAGCTTGATCCGCGGGACTATCAAGTCGCGGTAGAGAATGCCCAGGCCGCGCTTGCCAGCGCGCGAGCGGCTGCTGCCGCGGC
Organism: uncultured Acidobacteriaceae bacterium; assembly: GCA_963838295.1. Taxonomy (GTDB): domain Bacteria; phylum Acidobacteriota; class Terriglobia; order Terriglobales; family Acidobacteriaceae; genus Telmatobacter. Next base: position 152,008 of record CAWIQS010000008.1, on the reverse strand, counting down.
AAATGTAAATGTGCCCATCACGTCGATCAACACCGGCAGCAACCTGAGTTCAGCCGGAGCGGATGTCAGCGCGGCAACGGCTTCGATTTCGCAGGCACAGTCGCAGTTGGCAGCAGCACATGCACAGGTGGTGCAGGCAGAAGCGAACGCTTTGAAGGCTCAGCAGGATCTTGACCGCTACAAACCGCTGGTCGAGAAAGATGTGATCAGCAAGCAGCAGTACGACGCGGCCGTGGCTGCTTCAGATGCGGCGAAGGCCGCGGTGGACAACGCGCATGCCAACGAAAAAGCTGCGGGCGATGGAGTGAGGGTCGCCAATGACAAGGCGGCACAGTCGCAGGCGCAATTCAAATATGCGCAGACCGGTCCGCAGCAGGTAGCGGCGCAGTCGGCGCGCGCCAAGCAGGCAGTGGCCCAGGTGGCGCAGGCGCAGGCGCAGCTCGACCAGGCGAATCTGAACCTGAGCTACTGCAAGATTGTGGCGCCGTCGGCGGGCATCATCACGCGGAAAAGCGTGGAGATTAACCAGAACGTCTCGACCGGCCAGAATCTTCTGACGCTGGTTTCGCTGGAAGATCTCTGGGTGACGGCGAACTTCAAGGAGACGCAGCTGAAGCACATGTCGAATGGTCAGCATGTGGAGATCAGCGTGGACGCAACCGGCAAGAGTTACGACGGGCACATCTCGCAGATTGGCGGCGCAACGGGTTCAGTGCTTTCGCTGTTTCCGCCGGAGAATGCGACGGGCAACTACGTGAAGGTGGTGCAGCGCCTGCCCGTCAGAATCGACTTCGACGACCTGAACAAGGAAGATTCCAACCACGCCCTGCGCCCGGGATTGAGCGTGGAGCCAAAGGTGCGGGTGAAGCCGTAGAACAGTTGTCAGTGTTTAGTTGTCAGTGATCAGTTGGTTTGGTCGTTTAGCCAGCTCTCCGATTGAATTGGAGAGCTGGTTTTGTTTTGGAATATGACTTTTGTCTGACAGCTCCTGGGAATCTCAGGGATGTTTCGACCGAGACTCCCGTGTTGCGAAACTCCCGTATTCAATCGTGCCGCAAGCCCATCAAGTGCCGCCCCTGAGGGAATGATCAGGGAATTGCCACGCTGGTCATGCCGGAGGGTGCGCTTTCATTTCCTGCGATGTCCACACTTCTCACGACGTATCCGTAGGTCAGTCCGCTCTGGACTTCGTTGTCCACGAAAGTGGTTTGTGTCACAAGCGTCGTGCTTATCATTTGAAACGAAGCGCCACCATCTGAAGACCGAAAGACTCGGAATCCGGCTATGGGATCGGCAGAAATGGGAGGGGCATCCCAGTCTAGCTCAACTTGATGAGAGGTCCCCGTGCCACTCAGTCCTATCTCCGCCGTGGCATTGATTGAAGAGTTGCTTGTGATCTTTAACTGCCCTGTTGCTGTGCCTGCTGTCAAGGGATCGAATTGCAGATTCAATGCCAGCGTTTGTCCGGGATTCAACGTGACCGGAAAGGTGATTCCAGACAAACTGAACTCTGCGCCTGTTGTTGTTGCGGCGGTGACGATCACCGGTGCAGTGCCTACCGACACCAATGTTACCGATTGGGTTGCCGATGTATTAACGCGGACCCACCCGAAGGCTACGCTCGTTGCATTGACGCTCAGAGTTGGACCCGCTGCCTTCGAGGGTCCTCCTGCGACGCTATTGTTGCGCACAAAGAAGGATCCGCAGCCAGAGAGAACTCCGCTGCAGATCGCTATCGCCAGCAGATTAATACAGCATTGGTTGTAGCAGGAGAGTCGAGTGCGGCTTCGCGTATAACCGCGATCTTGTCGTAATGAACCCTTCCATCGAAACGCGTCGCTGTGCGGAGATTCAATCGAAGGGAGGCGAACAAAGATTTCGTGCACGGAAACTACCTTTGAAACGCTTTCTCGCAATTCAACTTCTTCAGGACCCGTACCCCTTTTTCAGGGAAGTAGACAGAAAAAATGTCATGCGACCCATCCATTTTCGCCGTGCTGAACGTCACATGGCCTGTGAATTGTCGGGTTTCTTTCGCAGCAGGGGCGATCATCGCTGATCCCCACCGGGTAGCCGGAGGTAGTCCACCCCTCCCCGGCTCCCACAGAACCCAGCGCGCCAGTTGCTGTTGAACGCTTCAATATTGAGCGGGGCCACGGCGGTTAAAAGCAATTTTCGGTGTGGTGCATCGCAGTTCGGCGAAAGGGTGGCGGACCATGCGGAACGATCACGATTCTCTGCCGTGCGCCGGAGCTTCAGCCGTTTTTCTCTTGGGCAAACACTGACCCGCACCGCCCCTTTTCGTACTGTCTCCGAGCGCTTGACCTCCAGCGATGTCAATACCCACTTGCGCAGAATCCGCGCCATCTGCCTCATTCTTTTGTGCAAATAAATCTCTCCAACTTTGCAGGTTATTTCTACAGATTCTCTACACTTGTTTCAGTAGCGAAAATCGGCAAGTTGATCAACGGGGGCTTGTGTCAGGCTGCGGAAAACTCGCTACGTGAATCAGTACGAACGGCAATCGATGAGGCACGAAGTGTCAGGGCACAACTCGAGTCGTGCCGCAAAACTCTCAAATTGAACGAGGCCCTTTGCACCGACGTGGGAAAACGCCTGTGGCGTTCACCGGCTGCTGAAAGACGGAGAGAGAGGGGTTTGACCGGTCACCCGTTCGGTACAGGGATTGTCCTTGGATGCTTTTCCTCGATGCTCACACCACATTCTGAGAGACTTCTCGCCCCAGAAACGGTGCAAACGCCTGAAACTTGGATTCGAACTCCAATTCAATGAATACTTTGAGGCCTAAGTTACACGCCTTCTATGATATAGCGGATCCCCTTCGGCCTAAATCGTTTCCGCCGAATACTTTAGCTGAAACGCTTTTTTTAAAGCGCAACCGGATGGTTGCGCATCGTTCGACCTGTCACAGTCAACCCGGTCCTCACTCCTGGAATCCGCCTGTTGCGCCTCGCAGTCGTCCTGCACCGGCCGAAAAGCATTAGAGTGAATGGACACCCATGAAAGACGCTATTCAGGTTTCGAAAGAGAATTATTTGAAGGCCATCCTGGAGGCTGAGGCCGAGGGGCACCAGGTGATTCCGGCGACGCTGGCGCATTGGCTCGAGGTTTCGGCGCCGGCGGTGACGATGGCGCTGAAGCGGCTGCGGCGCGATGGTTATGTCGAGATCAAAGACGACGGTATCGTGCGGCTGACCGAAACCGGAAGAGAGACCGCTTATCGGACGGCGCTGCGGCATCACCTGATCGAGCGCATGCTGACCGAAGTGTTCGGGATGGAGTGGTACGAAATCCACGACGAGGCGGAGCGGCTGGAGCATGCCGTGTCGCCGGCATTTGAGGCGAAGCTGAAGGAAAAACTGGGCGAGGGCGGGGCTTGTCCGCATGGGAACGCAGTGCTGCCCGTTAAGCCGGAGGAGCGAAAGAGGCGGGGCGAGGTTCCGCTCTCTGAGGCTCACGCCGGCGAGCGCTATCAGGTGATCAGCCTGCAGGAGCGGGACTCCCAACTGCTGCTTTTCCTGCATCGTATGGGTATTGGGCCGAACCAGAAACTGCGTGTTGTGAGTCAGAACTATGACCAAACCGTTTCGATTGAATTGCCTACGGGAAGTTCAATCCTTGGAAGGCCGGCGGCGGAAGCGGTATGGCTCCGACCAGAAGAACTCTAGTAATTAGAAATAATAAAAATGCATTAACTATGATTAACATATGGCATACTGAGAGCAGTAATGCCGCGGTTTTTTCCCTCTTTTGCCTCTATGGCCACAGAAACTCCCAAACCCATCGGGCTCTATGAGCCTTCATTACCCGAGGTGCATGCGAGCGTTCGCATTTCGCGGTCGCCGCATTACTGGCGGCGGCTGCTGGGGTTTTTGGGGCCGGGATTCCTGATTTCTGTCGGCTACATGGACCCGGGAAACTGGGCAACGGACATCGCGGGTGGGTCACGTTTCGGGTACACGCTGCTGTTTGTGATCATGCTGTCGAACTTGATGGCGATCCTGCTTCAAAGTCTGGCATTGAAACTGGGCGTGGCCACGGAGCGAGACCTGGCGCAGCTTTGCCATGAGGAATACCGCCGCTGGGTCAGTATTTCGCTCTGGGTAGGAGCGGAGATCGCGATCGCTGCGTGCGATCTGGCCGAGGTGATCGGCTCCGCGATTGCGCTCGAGCTTCTGTTCCACATCCCGCTTTTCTACGGCGTGCTGATTACAGGATTGGACGTGCTGTTGATCCTGCTGCTGCAGCGCTGGGGCTTCCGCTATGTTGAGGCGCTGGTGATCGCGCTGATCGCGACGATCATCGCGATGTTCGGCGTGCAGATGTTTCTCTCCAAGCCGGAGTACTGGCCTGTTCTGCGCAATCTCGTGATTCCGTCGCCTTCAATTCTCACCAATCCCAGCATGTTGTATATCGCTATCGGGATTCTGGGTGCGACGGTGATGCCGCACAATCTTTACCTTCACTCCTCGATTGTGCAGAGCCGGCGCTACAAACGCACGCCGGAAGGAAAGCGCGAGGCGATTCACATGGCGAGCGTGGATTCCGCACTGGCGCTGACGCTAGCCCTGTTTGTGAACGCCTCGATTCTGATCGTGGCGGCAGCAGTGTTTTACCGCAGCGGTCACTTCGATGTTGCGGCGATTCAGGACGCCTATAAGCTTCTGAGCCCGTTGTTGGGAGCAGCCGGAGCGAGCACACTGTTTGCGGTGGCGCTTCTTGCCTCGGGACAGAACTCTTCGATCACAGGGACACTTGCCGGGCAGATCGTGATGGAGGGCTTTGTCCACCTCAAAGTGTCGCCGTGGTTGCGCCGGCTGATTACGCGCGGACTGGCCATCATCCCAACCATCATCGTGGTGGCGATCACCGGCGAACGCGGGACGGAGAAACTGCTGATCCTGAGCCAGGTGATCTTGTCACTGCAATTGAGTTTTGCGGTGGTCCCGCTGGTGATCTTTACCGGAGATCGCGCCAAGATGGGCGAGTTTGTAAACGCGATCTGGCTAAAGGTACTGGCCTGGACCACCGCAGTCGTGATCGCGGGACTGAATGTGTGGCTCCTTGTCCTGACGGCGCAGGGCCGAGTTTAAGGATCTTGGACCGACGAAATTGCGTATGGAGATCCTGAGCCGGATGTATTCTTGCGGCACAATCGGAAAAGAGGCAACGCATGCGCAAGACCTTGGAAGTCGCGGGGCTGGGGTTGCTGGCGGTTCTGTTCTGGATTTCCTATTCCGCGTTGAATGGGCCGGAACCTCTGCCGGAAAGAATTCCGACGCATTTCAACATTGCGGGGCAGCCGAATGCGTGGGGTTCGCGTGATTTTCTCTGGTTCTTGCCATGCGTTGCCGCTGGTTTGTACCTGCTGTTGACGGTTCTGGGCAACATCCGGTTTCGCAGATACAACCTCCCGGTGTCCGTCACAGAAGCGAACCTGCCCTTCATCCAAGATCAAACGATGGTCATGGTGGCGTGGATCAAGTGCGAAATCCTGTGCCTGATGACCTACCTGCAGTGGTCGATTGTGCAGTCGGCTCGCAATGGCACGTTTCGCCTTTCGCCGCTGCTCATCCCGATTTTCCTGGTGGTGATCTTCGTGACAGTTGGATGGCAACTTACGACGATGATCCGCGGCGCAAAGGCGCGCGCGGAATCTTCACATCCCGATCAACGTATGGAGAATTTGCGATAGGAAGCGCCCGCTCGATGGCGGAATAGGACAAGGCGCCGTGAATCTAGAAGATCCAGACGCTGGCCAGCATCGTAACCATCGCGGCGACAGTGACGACCTGGTAAACCAGGTCCTCTTTGCGCCGCGACCGGCTCGAAACGGTAATGGGGGAGGGGTTCATGCCTGTTGCCTTTCCACGTCTCGCGACGAGAAGTTTGATCGTCGCAAGGGCCCGGAGCACGTTCTCACTATTTAGATTCAATTCACTTGCGTTGTGAATCAACCAAAAGTGCTACTGCTTTGGTTACGCACGTCACGTGGAAAGACGCGCGACCTCGTGGTCGCCGCTCGGAGTTCGTTCGGTAACATGCTCGACGGGACCGGGGCCGGCACTTATTTGGCTTCGGCGCTTGTAGGATCGATGATCGCTTTGACTTCGGCGATGGAGTTGGCCGGGAATCCGCCCTGCGTGGCGTGTTCGCGAATGATCTGCTCGTTCGACGCGTTATAGATGCAGTAGATCTTGTCGCCCGTGACGTAGCTATGGACCCACTGGATATCAGGACCAAGATTGCGAATCACGCCGCAGGATGTCTGAGATATCGCTTGCAGCTGGTCGGGGGACATTTTCCCCGCGCCGGGAACTTCGCGTTCGATGACGTACTTGGGCATGGAAATCTCCGATGGAATAATCAGGTCGGCCCAGTGTACCTGTTCCTGCGGCCGATCTGGAATCTCTTGTTGAAGATGAAGAGCGAAGAGGCAGGGTGTAGAATCCGCTCGTGAGTACCGGCCCTCAACTCGTTCCTCCTACTGAGCCGCGTGAGCGAAACTGGATGCCGTTGGCGATTGCAGCCGCCGCGGTTTTGATTGTCGCAGCGATCCTGATTTTTATGATGGAGCGCGGCAAGGGAGCGGCGACGGTGACGCCGATTTCCGCCGCCCCGGATCCCTACGCCGCGACCCTACCCATCACCAACCTGGTGATGAGCGAATCCGGTAACCTCGCGGGCGGAAAAGTGACCTACCTCGACGGCCATGTGACAAATACCGGGAACAAGACGGTTTCAGGAGTGCTGGCCCAGGTGCTTTTCCGGAATGCGGCGAATGAAGTGGCGCAGAACGAAACCCAGCCGCTGAAATGGATCAGGACGCGTGATCCCTACGTCGATCTTGAGCCTGTGTCCGCGGCGCCTTTGCGGCCGGGAGACGGGCAGGATTTTAGATTGATTTTCGACACGGTGACGCCGGATTGGAACGGCGCGTACCCCGAAATCCGGATTGTTCGGGCCGATGCAAAGTAGTGACTGAGCCCCATTTACTCGGTAAGTCTTACCGCTCGCTGTAAAAATTACTTTCTTGTTACCCTAATCAGAAGGGACAAATTCAGGTTCGAATACGTTCGTTGGACTTGCAAATTAAATAAAAATAAACCATTTACCTGTTTTGTCGGTGCGAAGAAGAGCTTTGGCATCCCCCATGCAATAAGGAAAGCGAGCAGCACACCTGCTCACCGCAGAACGAACGCGGCAACCGCAGATCAGGGGTTAGAGAAAAAAATGAAAAACCAAATTAGAGCACGAATACTGTTTCCCAGCCAGATAGCTGTTCTTGCCCTGGCTTCGGCAATCGCGATCCCCGCGATGGCTCAGACGCAGCCTGATAATTCCCAGAGCGCGCCGGCGGCCGCACAGCAGACGCCGACCTCGACTCCCCCGGCAACGGCGACGCAGCCCATTCCGCAAGATAAAGAAGGATTCTGGGGCCGTGTCAATCCGATGGCTCGCAAGAAGTGGGTGAAGAAGCGGCTCGATCCCATCAACGATCGCCTCACCGAACTTGACCAGGTGAACGCGAAGAACGCATCCGACATCAAGGACGTGGATGCACGTGCGACGGCCGGCATCAAGAAGGCACAAGACTCAGCCGACGCGGCGAACCAGGTAGCCAGCCAGGCTGACGACCAGGCGAAGAAAGCTAATCAGACTGCAACGACGGCTTCAGGGCATGTTGATTCTCTGAACACGACAGTGAGCGGCCTGGATACGTACAAGCCGATCAGCGACGTTGAAGTGCCGTTCCGCGGTGGCAGCCCGATGCTGTCGAAGGACGCGAAGGCAAAGCTTGATGACATGGCGAAGAGCCTTGAAGGTCATCAGGGCTACATCATCGAAATTGAAGCTCGTTCGCCGGGTGCAGGATCAGCCGGTATCGCGAGCTCCCAACGCGAGGCCGCAGCAGTTCAGCGTTACCTCGTAACGGAACATGAGATTCCCGTCTACCGTATGCACTCCGTGGCTCTTGGCAATGCCGTGATCACGGAACCGACCACCGATGTGGCGAGCAACAATGCTCCGGCCGATCAGACAGCGCCGAAGCCTGTGAGCCATCATCGTGAGCGGGTACCCAGCACTGTGCATATCAAGTTGATGGAAAACAGTTTGGCGGCCCAGGGCTCCACATCCCCCCATGGTATGGCGTCCTCGACCGGTGCGGTGCAGCAGTAATGCTGAGTAGCCACCCCCCTGAGGCTCCCTTCCGCGCCGACGGCTACCCCGCCGTTGGCCGCCAATAGAGCTCTCGCAACACGAGAGAACCAAGGCAACTTGGCCCCCGTTAATGACGGGGGCCGATTTTTTTGTGGGCGACAATCTCTTCGGCACACAGACGAGAGAGAAGCAGATCCTTCACTTCGCCTACCCCATGGACATTTCTGTCCGCGGGGCCCCAAAGCGCTACGTTCAGGATGACAAGCTGTGGGGGAGAAGAACGGAAGTGAGCACTCACTAAGGCGCTCTCGCGAATTCACCAGTGCACGGCGTTAGGATGGTTCCGTGAAGGTTCTCAGCGCGGAAGAGATGCAGGCGTGTGATCGCGTCACGACGGAGCGCTATGGCGTGCCGTCGATCGAGCTGATGCGCGCGGCTTCAGCAGCGGTTGATGTGTTCGCTCGGGAGCAGTTTCCGCGGGCCCGACGGGTGACGGTGCTGTGCGGCCGGGGAAGCAACGGCGGTGACGGAATGATGGCGGCCCGCCTTCTTTCCAAGGCCGGTCTCGAGGTGACGACGCTGCTGCTGGGTTCGCAATATGAACTGAAGGGTGATGCGGCGACGGCATGGCGCGAACTGAGTGTTTCAGCAAACCGGCATTTGTACGAGGTGAATTCCGCGGCGGAGCTCAAAGCACATCGCGCGGCGCTGGAGACTGATCTCATCATTGATGCGGTTCTGGGTACGGGATTCAAGCCACCTATGAAAGGGATGGCTCTGGCTGCGTTGGAATGGGCGAGCGAGAGCGAGGCACCGTTTCTGTCTGTGGATCTGCCATCCGGCTGGTCTGCGGATTCCTTGAGCAGTAAGGTCGAGGAGAAGACGTTTCCGTCGGATGCAGTGATTACATTTACTGCGCCGAAACTTGCGCATGTTTTTGGCGAGTTGACGCGGCGGTGGGATCAGCCGGTTGTGGTGGCGTCGATTGGGTCCCCCGACGAAGCGATTGTTTCCAGCCAGAGATTGAGTTGGACGGGTGGTTCGCACGCGCTCGTAGAGCAGCCACGCGCTACCGACTCGAACAAGGGACAGTACGGACATGTGCTGGTGATTGGCGGGTCGGTAGGGAAGTCGGGCGCGCCGGCGATGGCATCCATGTCTGCATTGCGATCTGGGGCGGGACTGGTGACGGCGGCTGTGCCAAGTCCGATTGCGGCGCAGGTGTCGGCATTTGCGCCGGAACTGATGACTCAGCCGATGCTGGCAAGTCCGACGGGAGAGCTGGCGAGCAAAAGCGTCACTGCGCAGCAATTTCAGAAGCTCATTGAGCGCAAGACGGTGATTGCGGTCGGTCCGGGACTGGGGCAGGGACCAGGGGTAGAGATTCTTCTGGAGGCGGTGCTCTCGGACACGAAGATGCCGATCGTCATGGATGCCGACGGACTGAACACCCTGGCCGCAAATCCGTTTCTGATGGAGAAGTTGACGGAGGTCGCAAAGGCGGGGCGCACGGTTGTGCTGACGCCGCATCCCGGCGAAATGGCGCGGCTGGCCGGAAAGAGTGTTGCAGAGATTCAGGCGGATCGTCTCGGGTCAGCTCGCGATTTTGTGCGCATGCATGGTGTGACGCTGGTGCTGAAGGGATCGCGGACGCTGGTCGCACATCCTGACGGGCAGGTCGCGGTGAATACCTCGGGCAATCCTGGAATGGCCAAGGGCGGCAGCGGCGATCTTTTGACCGGGGTGATCGCTGGGCTGCTCGCGCAGTTCAGAGACGATGTTGCGCGCGCAGTGGAGGCGGCGGTTTATCTACATGGATTTGCAGCTGATCTTGCTGTTTGCGATACGGATGAGCGTACTCTGCTTGCAACCGACAGCTTGAAATATTTTTCTCGTGCGTTTCAGATTCGACCTTTGCGCTTTTCGAAAGGCCACCCGAGAGGGTATGTTTGGTTGCAGGGGCTGCACGGCGCCGACTGTATGCGAGTGCGCTCCGCAGAGGCTACGGAATGAGCAAGGAATCGCCAGTCGCCGAAGGACGGATTCACGAATTCGTAACAAAGAGCGGCGCCGACACGGTCGAAGTGGGGCGCAAGCTGGTGAATCTGCTTCGTCCGCCGCAGTTGCTGATTCTGCGGGGCGACCTGGGTACGGGCAAGACGACGCTTGTGAAGGGAATTGCGCAGGCGCTTGACGCCGCGGAGCCCGACGAGGTCACAAGCCCCACATTCACGCTGCTGCACGAATATGATGGCTCGCGCGAAGGTAAGCCGGTGAAGCTGTTCCACCTGGATGTGTATCGGCTGGAAGGTGAGCGACAACTGGAAACACTGGGGCTGGATGAATTGCTCACGCCGGATGCGCTGGTGCTCGTGGAGTGGGGCGAGAAGTTCAAGAGCATTCGCAAAAAGGCCACGGGCGAAATATCCATTGCATCGGCAGGTGGCGACGCGCGCAAGATTTCGGTGACGCTGAAGGAATAGCAGCATCGATACGCGGGATCGACGAAGAGGTGAAAGGATGCAGCTGACTTTCCTGAAATCGAGTCTTCCGTTCGTTCTTGTCGCGACCTTGATGTCTGGGCAGAAGCCCGCGTCGACGCAGCAGCCCACACAGCAGAGTGCAGTGAAGCAATCCTCAACAACGGGCGTGCAAGCGAAGACTGCGCATAAAACGAAAGCGCATCATCGCGCGGTGCGAAAGAAGAATACGAAAGCTTCGTACCGCAACGGGGCGAAGCGGGCTGCGTACCGTCCTGAATTTACGGAGCACTCCGTAGAGGTAATCAACGGATCCTCGACAAAACAGATCGTGTTCAACGAAGAGACGAAGCCCGATGCGACTGCCAAGGGTGAATCACCGCAGATGAAGGTTGAAGTGGTGAACGGCGCTTCTTCAGACACGCAGTATTTCTACGCAGGCGATGGATTGGGCACCCAGAATGCGGCAGAGTTGAAACGGCCGGTTGTGCTGGGTATTCAGTCGAGCGATACGCGAGTCGTCGGCGGCAACAAGCATCCTGTCGTGACCGGCATAACGGCCGTGGGACCGGGCGATGCGAAGAGTGTGAACAGCGGCGGACAGAAAGTAACAACGGAAGTGGCTCCCAAGCCGAAGCGACCGGATTATCAGCCGGAAACGCACTAACGCCCGCGTCCTTCTATTTATGCAATCAGACATTCCAGGTACATTTTGCGGAGGGTGCGCGACGGATGTTGCGCTGCCAAGGCAGGTCGCTTGGCTGCAATGGATCACGCTGGCGTGGATGGCATTGGAATGCGGAGCGTCTCTGTGGGCGGCTGCCCAGTCGCACAGCGTGGCTCTGCTGGCGTTCGGATCGGACAGCCTGGTGGAGATGCTATCGGCGACGGTGGTGCTGCTGCAGTTTCTGCCGCGATTCCCTCTGAATAAGATGTATGCAGACCGGGCGGCGGCTGTGCTGTTGTTTGCACTGGCAGCGGTGGTGGTGTGCATTGCGTGGCTTGGGCGCGGGCGGCCGATGGAGACCAGTTGTGTCGGCATCGGCGTTACCGCGCTGGCGCTGGTGGTGATGCCGGTGCTGGCGTGGTTGAAACGGAGTCAGGCGCGGCGGATGAACAATCGCGCGCTGGCCGCGGATGCTACACAATCGGCGACGTGCGCTTATCTGGCTGGCGTGACGCTGGCGGGATTGGCAGCTTATGCATTGTGGCAGATTCGCTGGGTCGATACAGTGGCGGCGCTGGTCGCCGTGCCGTTGCTGATTGTAGAGGGACAGCGCGCGTGGCGCGGCGAGGGTTGCGGCTGCGCTTGAGGGCAGTTGCGTATTTCGGAATAGGGTGTCGGGCGCGCACTGTAAGATGTTGCCATTCCTGCAGTATCTTCCCGGAGGTTTCGATGCGCCTGTTCCGATTTCCGCTGTCAATTTGTCTTGCTGTCTTCCTGATCGCAATGGGATCTGTTGTTGAGCCGGCTGGAGCACGCGCCGCTACGAAACCGCACATCTTTCAGCATCCCGCCTTGAGCAAGGATCTCATCGCGTTTGGATACGCAGGAGATTTGTGGACGGTGCCGCGCGCGGGCGGTGTTGCCCGGCGGCTTACGACGGGCGTTGGCATTGAGACCGATCCAGTGTTCTCGCCCGACGGCAGCATGATTGCGTTTACCGGTGACTACGACGGCAACACGGATGTGTTCACAATCCCGGCAGAGGGTGGAATTCCTTTTCGTGTGACGTATCACCCCGCAGCGGATTTTGCAGTGGCGTGGACGGCGGATGGGAAGAACATCGTGTTTCGTTCGACGCGGATTTCGCAGAGTCGCTACACGCAGCTTTACCAAGTGCCGGCAAAGGGTGGAATTGCAAAGCCGCTGCCGTTGCCAATGGCGTACCAGGGGCAGTATTCGCCTGATGGTAAGGAGATTGCGTATTCGCCGCTGCCGCCTGCCTACGGATTCGATTACATGTCGTATGTGTCGTGGGGAAACTATCACGGCGGACGCGCGAGCACGATCTGGATCACGACGCTGCCGGGATTAGAATCTGTAGAAATTCCGCACGAGACTTCGTCTGACTTTTCGCCGGTGTATGCGGGAGGGAAGATCTACTTCCTCTCGGCACGCAAAGGGAAGGCCACGATCTACAAGTACGATCCCGCGTCGAAGGCTGTGACGCAGGCGCTCGCGAATGATGGGCCGGATATTCGCTCGATGCATGGGGAGGGCGACACGCTGGTGTACGACCGGCTGGGCGAGATTTATCTGTATGACACGAAGGCGGGAACGAGCAAGCTGGTGCCGATCGAAATTGATGCGGACATGCCGGAGGTGCGTTCGCGGATCGAGAGCGTGGGAGACGAACTGGAGAATGCGGGGATTTCGCCAAATGGTGTGCGGGCGGTGATTGAAGCGCATGGCGACATCTTCACGGTGGCGGCAAAGCACGGACCAACGCGGGACATTACGCATACTCCCGGGGTGATGGAACGAGAGCCTGCGTGGTCGCCGGACGGGCAATCGATTGCTTACTTCTCGGACGAGTCGGGCCTGTATCAGTTGCACGTGGCGCCGCAGACAGGCGATGCGGTTGCAGGAGCGCCGGCGGTGAAGAAATTTGCGCTGGCGACTGATCCGGCGTATTACTTCGACGCGAAGTGGTCGCCGGATTCAAAGAAGATTGCGTTTTACGACAATCGGCTGAAGACATACATGCTCGACACGACGACAGGTAAGCTGACGGTTGTGAACGACAAGGATGCGTACGGCGGATTTTCGAGCAGCACGTATGATTTTGCGTGGTCGCCGGATTCGAAGTGGATTGCGTATCCGCGGTCGATGGAGAACCACTTGCATGCGATCTTCCTTTATTCAGTGGATTCAGGACAGTCGACGCAGGTAGCGAGCGAGATGGGCGATTCGCGCGAGCCGGCGTTTGATCGCGAGGGAAAGTATCTCTACTTCATTACGAGCACGAATGAGGGCGCGACTTCGGACGGGCTCGACATGACGAGCGATCTCTACCAGGTAACGTCGAACATCTACGCGCTCACGCTTGCGGCCGATACGGCGTCGCCGATTGCGCCGGAGATGGATGACGAGAAGACCCCGGCCGAAGAAAAGGCGGACAGTAAGAAGAGCGACGACAAGAAGAGCGACGACAAGGGCACTGACGCGAAAGAAGGCAGTGGCGATGAGAAACCGCATGCAAAGCCTGCGCCGAAGCCGGTCAAGGTTGACCTGGACGGGATCGAACAGCGGATTGTGGCTCTGCCGCTGCCCGCGAGTGTTTACGAGAGCGTGACGGGCGGGCTGAAGGAAAGCATCTACTTCACCGAGAGGCCGGAGTCGGGGCGGTTTGGAGAACGTGGCGCAACGCTGAGCCGCTGGACGCCGGAAGAGCGCAAGACTGAAAAGTTAGCAGAGCACGTTGAGAAGTTCGAGCTTTCGGCGAATGGCGAGAAGATGCTGCTGTCGTTGGGGCATCCGCGGCCGGATGGTGGTGAGCCGCCTCCCGGAGGAGGACCGAAGCCGACCTGGGTGATTGTGCCGGCGAATGCCCCGGTGAAGGCGGGCGAGGGCGCGCTGTCCTTTGGCGACGTGAAGATGCGCGTAGATCCCCATGCCGAGTGGGCGCAGATGTATCACGAGGTTTGGCGGGTCGAGCGCGCGTTCTTCTACGATTCAAACTTCCATGGGACGAACACGGTGGCGGATGAGAAGAAGTTTGAGCCATACGTGGAGTCGATCGCATCGCGCGCGGACCTGAACTACATCTTTCAGGAGATGCTGAGTGCGTTTTCCGTTGGACACCTGCGTGGGAATGGCGGACACATTCCAGATGCGGCGCACGTGCCCGGCGGGTTGCTGGGCGCGGACTACGAGATCAAGAACAACCGCTACTGCATTGCGAAGATCTACACGGGTGGAGAATTCAATCCCCGGGAGAAGGGGCCACTGGCGCAGCCGGGGCTGAATGTGAAAGTGGGCGACTGCATTCTCAGTATCGAGGGGCAGGACCTCACAGCGGATATGGATATTCAGCAGCCGCTCGAAGGCACTGCGGGCAAAGTGATCAGCATTCGCATCGCGGGAGAAGATGGAAAGCCGCGCGATATTTCAGTAACTCCGATTGCAAGCGAAGCCGCGCTGCGGAATGTGGACTGGATCGAGGGCAATCAGAAGAAAGTGGATCAGCTCTCGGGCGGCAAGCTCGCTTATGTGTATCTGCCGGACACCGGTGCGGGTGGATTTACAAATTTCAATCGCTATTACTTCGCACAGATGAACAAGCAGGGCGCGGTGATCGACGAACGCTTCAATGGCGGCGGACAGGTGGCCGATTACTTTATCGAAGTGCTGGGGCGGCACATCGAGTCGTACTGGGCGCCGCGATACGGCAAGGTCGAGCACACGCCGAATGCCGGAATCTACGGGCCGAAGGTGATGATCGCGAATGAATTCTCAGGCTCCGGCGGCGATGCGCTGCCGTGGCTCTTCAAGCAGGCGAAGCTTGGGCCGCTGGTGGGCAAGCGGACCTGGGGAGGTTTGGTGGGCATCAGTGCAATCCCGGTGTTGATGGATGGCGGACACGTCACGTCGCCGAGCGTGGCCTTCTTCTCGCCGAAAGGGGAATGGGATGTGGAGAACCACGGAGTCGAGCCGGATTACGCGGTGGAGCAGGATCCGAAGGCGGTGAGTGAGGGGCACGATCCGCAACTGGAGAAGGCGGTGTCGCTCGCGATGGAGGAGTTGAGTAAGACGCCGCAGCCAGAAGTGCACAAGCCGGCTTATCCGAATTATCACAAAGAGCAGTGATCAGTGGTCAGTGGTCAGTGGATAGTGATCAGAACCCGTTTCTTCCTGAATTTAGATTTGTGAATGATTCGACTTCCGTTTGAGCAGGTAAACACGCGTCTCGCGTTGGTTTTGCGCGGGCTCGGATTCAGTGACGCTCGCGCGGAGTTGTGTGCGCGGCTGTTTGCAGAGACTACTTGCGATGGGGTGTATTCGCATGGAGTGAACCGGTTCACACGGTTTGTGGCGACAGTGCGCAATGGGAGCGTGGATCCGACCGCCGAGCCCAGTGTAGTCGCGCGATTCGGCGCGATGGAGCGGTGGGACGGGCAGCGCGGGCCAGGAAACCTGAACGCATGGGTGGCGATGAAGCGGGCGATTGTGCTGAGCAGCGAGCACGGGATCGGCTGCGTGGCGATGGCGCATACAAATCACTGGATGCGCGGCGGGACTTATGGCTGGCAGGCGGCGGAGGCAGGCGTGATCGGGATGTGCTGGACGAACACGATGCCGAATGTGCCGCCGTGGGGTGGGGTCGAGCCGGCGATTGGGAACAATCCGCTGGTGATGGCGGTGCCGCGTAAGAAGGGCCACGTGGTGCTCGATATGGCGATGTCGCAGTTCTCATATGGCGCGCTGGAGAGCTATCGCACGCGCGGGGAGTTGCTGCCGGTGGATGGTGGATTTGACGCAGAGGGAAAGCTGACGCGCGATCCGGAAGCGATTGAGAAGTCGCAGCGGCTGCTGCCCGTAGGGTTCTGGAAGGGATCGGGGCTGGCGATGGTGTTGGATTTGGTGGCGGCGATGACCTCGCTGGGGAATGCGACGCATGCGATCGCCAACGATCCGCTGAAGGAGACAGGGTTGTCGCAGATGTTTGTCGCGATCGATCCGCGCGGCCTGGGAGATGCGGCGCAGATGGAGCAAATTGCGGACGAGGTAGTGGCGTCGGTGCATCACTCGCGGTCGGCGGTAGCTGGGAAGACTGTGAGGTATCCGGGGGAAAATACGCTGCGGCTTCGCGAGCAGAATCGCAGGCTTGGACTGCCGATTGAGGATGCGGTTTGGGACGCGATCGTAAACATGTAGGCAAGCGGCCAGAGTTGGCCCATTGCGGCATTCTCGGCATCATCAATCCCATGCAAGCAACCACTCGTCCCTTCAAGCACCAGGGCGGTCACGAACAGCTTGCATCAATGCGGTCTCTGCTCTAGCCTCGGGGCGATTACAACAGCTCCAAAATTCCAGCGGAGGCCGCAATGAAAATGCCAACTCTCTCTTTGATTTGTCTCGCATGCATCCTGGGTACGAGCTCTGCAGCTATGCAGGGACAAACTCCTCCCACCTCCACCGACAACACGGCGCCCAGCTATGACATGAAAGCCCAGGCCCTTCTCGACCTGCAGGCCGTGAACAAAAAGTGTGTTGATCTCGCTGAGGCGCTTCCGAGCGACAAGATCACATGGCGCCCTTCCCCCGACACGCGGTCCTTTGCGGAAGTGTTTCTGCATGTTGCGGGCGAGCGCTACGGATTCCTCAGCTTGTTGGGCGCGACCCCTCCGGCAGGGTTTAAAGCTGGACAATTCGATAAATCCACAATCGAAAGGGATCGCATCGTGGCGGCTCTGAATCAGTCCTGGGAGTTCACCGACAAAACGATCAATGGCATGAGCAACGCGGATTTTGCCAAGCTGCTGCCAAAGCTCGGCCCGCAGGCGAACGAGGGCGACGTTGTTTATCTCCTCGTTGCCGATGCGCACGAACATCTCGGCCAACTCGTGGCCTACGCGCGGCAGAATGGCATCGTGCCTCCGTGGACAGTGGAGGCACAGAAGAAGAAAGCCGCCGCAGCCGCTGGTAAATGAAGGCGGTCGAGGGGGAGAGGCAACCGCCGGTGCTGCAATCGCGGTCGTTTGCCCGAGCATTACAACATTATGAAAGAGGAACACGGCTGGTTTGATCTGTTCTGGTTGCGATTTGGAGGGGATGCGCAGGTAAGCCGGAGGAGGTTGGCAGTGGGTGTAGAGTAAATCAACCGAAGTTCCCGAACGGCGGGGATGATGAAGAAACAATCGCTCGTGGCGCTTGGTTTGCTCCTGCTGATTCCAGTGGTTTTGATGCTGGGGGGATTGCTGTCGAATCTGATTAACCCCGAGATCGCGGCGGGTCATGCAAACTACACACGTAACTACCAGCTTCTGAATACCTTGAAGATTTTGACTTTCCTCGCATCCGCAGCGTGTGCGGCGGTGTTGTGGATGCTGGCGTGCTTTGTGGTGATCCGATCGAAGAAGCGATCATATTTATGGCTATTGCTGACGGTGTTGGGGCCGTTCGGCTTCGCGGTGCTGGCGATGCTGAGCGACAGGGCGCCCCTGGAAACGGACCGATACGCGCGGTTCGTCCGCGATTTGAATGGCTATGTGCGCGTCGCCTACGAAGTCGGCAGCTTTGTACTTGTTTGGGTGATCGCATACGAGGCGATGGTGGTGC
This sequence comes from uncultured Acidobacteriaceae bacterium, assembly GCA_963838295.1. Classification (GTDB taxonomy): domain Bacteria; phylum Acidobacteriota; class Terriglobia; order Terriglobales; family Acidobacteriaceae; genus Telmatobacter. Next base: position 134,059 of record CAWIQS010000008.1, on the reverse strand, counting down.
AGCGCAATCTGATGATCAGGTATGAGGCCGCGGCCACGGGAGTTTCGATCGCGCAGATCATTGATCAGCAGAATGCTTCGGGTGGGATGTGGGCGTTTGCCGAGGGGAACGAAGTGATGTTCCTTGTGGCTGTTCTCTACCTGCTGCGGCCGATGATTTTTTCATTGGTGAGCGGTGTGGGGGCGATGATGGGATCGCGAGCGGCAGCGAGTTCTTCGGATAACACGGTCTGAAAATCCAGACTGGGGACACCCGTCAATGGAAGTCTGCAAAAGCAACTGCAGGTTCCTGTGCTCCGTTCGGTCGGTCGGAATGACAAACGTGTTGTGCTCGAATCGAATCGTCGGAAGTTCAGTTAGAAGCCCATGATGTTGTAGCCGCAGTCTACGTAGGTGATTTCGCCGGTAATGGCGCTGGAGAGGTCGCTCGCGAGGAACAAGGCGAGGCCGCCCACTTCAAGCTGGTCAACGTTGCGATGAAGCGGGGCCCGCTCGGCGTGCGAACGCATCATTTCGCTGAGATCGCCGACACCGCGGGCGGCGAGCGTCTTGATGGGGCCGGCGGAGATGCCGTTAACCCGGATGTTTTTCGATCCGAGATTCCAGGCGAGATAGCGGACGGTGGATTCGAGCCCGGCCTTCGCGACGGCCATGACGTTGTAGTTGGGGACAACCTTTTCGGCGGCGTAGTAGGTGAGAGTCATGATGCTGCCGCCATCGGTCATGAGAGGCGCGGCGCCACGCGTGACAGCTATGAGGGAGTAGACGCTGACGTCCATGGCGGTGCGGAAGCCTTCGCGGCTGGTGTTGATGAATTCGCCGCGGAGGTCGGCGGCGGGAGCGAAGGCTACGGCGTGGACGAGAATGTCGAGCTTGCTGAATTTCTCGTTGAGCGCGGCAAAGAGGGTATCGATCTCGCTGTCGACGGAGACATCGCACTGGAAACCGGAGGCGCCGGGAAGTTCCTTGATGAGGTCTTCGGCTTCGAGCTTCATGCGCTCGTTTTGGTAGCAGATGGCCAGAGTTGCGCCGGCTGCGTGGAGTTTCAGGGCGATGCCCCAGGCGATGGAGCGCTTGTTGGCCAGCCCGAAGACCACGGCCGTTTTGCCCTTCAGATCGATCATGCTTGTGTTGTTCCTCCGGTGCTGCGACTTTTGATTCAGGCGGCGAAAAGCAGATCCTTCGCTCCGCTTACCCCATGAACGATCCTCGGTCACGGGGCCCCAGGCATGCTCCGCTCAGGATGACACATCAAGGGGAACGATGGATTGCCCCAGGGGCTAAAGCCCGACGTCATGTTTGTTGCGTTAACGGCATGACTAAGGTCGTGCCCTGACATTTCTTGCTTCTTTTGAAATCTTCTTTTGACGATGCCAGAGTCCTGCACCGCTTGCAGCGAATACGAGAGAAAGCCTATCTAGGATACCAAGTCTTTGAGGGCGGTCAGCCGCCGAGGTCGACGAGTTGGACTTTGCCCACGGGCCGACCTAAGAAGCGGGAACCGAGGCGCTCGAATTTTTCGACCGAGTCGGTAGCAAAGAAACGGAGGATTGGATCGTCGAGCGTAGGTTTGGGCGGCGCGCCGAGGTCGCGGCTGAGTTGCAACACGAGCTTGTCGGCTGTGGATTCGGCGGAGTCGATGATTTTGATGCCTGCGGGCAGGAGGCGTGCGATCACGGGCTTGAGCAGCGGATAGTGGGTGCAGCCGAGAACGAGGGTGTCCGGTTTCATGCCCTGGGATGCGGCCTGGGCTTTGAGTTCGTCGAGGTAGATGCGCACCACTTCGGCTGTCACGGCCATCTGCGGTGGGGCAGACGCATCTTGTTCCGCAAGGGATTCGTTGAGCGTGGAGGGGGCAACCCAGCCTTCTTCTACAAGAGGAACGAGAAGGGGGCAGGCTTTCTCGAGGGCGCGAAGGCCGTGTTTCTGGCACGCGGCGGCGTACGCGTGGCTTTGCACAGTGGCGTCCGTGGCGATGACGAGGACGTCTCGCGTTTTCGAAGCTCTGTGAGCAGCTTCGGCGCCGGGCTCGATCACGCCGATGAGGGGAACGGAGGGGACGGCATCCTTGATGTCATCGAGGGCGAGGGCACTGGCTGTGTTGCAGGCGATGACGAGGTAGTCTGCACCTTGTTCTTCGACAAGGAATCGTGCGCTTTGGGCGGCGTAGCGCGCGATGGTGCGGCGGGACTTCGATCCGTAGGGTAGTCGGGCGGTGTCGCCGATGAAGGCGTAGCGGGCTTGGGGCGCGCGCGCGATGAGGGCACGCAGAACAGTCAGTCCGCCAAAGCCGGAGTCGAAGACGCCAATAGTGGGGGTGCTCGAGGGTTCTTTCACGGAGCATTTCCTTGGGTCGGCAGGGCGTCAGCGGTCAGATAGGTGCGGGTGAGGTCGGCATGGCCGGCGAGTGTGGGGCGGGGTTGGCCGTCGACAAGGAAGCGGACTTCAGCGACGCTGGGTAGGTTGGCGCGCAGGGTGGCGCAGATAGAGAGGACGGTCAGCGATTCCGTTTCGAGCCCGGAGGGATGGCCGGCGGCGAAGGTGCCGGTCAAGTTGACGACGGCGAGTTGATAGATCGAATCAGAGGCCCTGGCGCCGGGCATGGGCAACAGAAAGACCTGGGCGACCGACGACGCTCCGCCCGGTACTGGGTGGGTGGAATTGGGCGCGGCGTAGAGGTCCAGCAGTTTGCCAAGGACGGCGCGGGCGCGGGCTCCGGGGTCCACGGGAAGCGGCAGGGAATGCATCTGGGGGACAAGCGAGTTGTCCATATCGTTTGCGGCGACGAGGGTGGCCTGTTCGGCGGGGGCGACTTGGGGGGCTTGCGTGGGGGCGGTGGTTTCGCCGGCGAGGAGTCGCTTGTGGGCGTGGTCGCGCAGCTGCCACAGCTTGAATCCCATGCCAAGTGAGGCGAGGAGGAGCACGGTGAAGAGGATCTTCTGGTAGCGGGGGATCACGGCTGGCGGACCTCCGTGCGGCTGGGGTCGGTACGCCATTCGAGAATTGCGGCAGCGAGGGCGGCAGCAACGCGACCCTGGTAGTCGGGGTTGTCGGGCTCCGTGGTGATGTTCTTGTCCGCGTCGCGTTCAGGGGCGACTTCAACGGCAATGGCGGGGCACGTCATGCTCTCGATGCCCGGTAAGGGGATGCGGCCGAGAGTGACATTGAATCCGGCGTGGGTAAGCGCGGAGTTGAGCGCACCGGCAAGAGCGAGGCTGCGCGTGATCCACGGTGCCTGGGCGGTCTTCCATGCGAGGAAGCGTGTCTGTGCTGCGGGCGCCAGGGAAGACGTGAAGAGATGCACGCCGGCCCCGCTTTCGCTGGCGTGGAGGCTGAGACACACGGCGGCGTTGGCGTGGTTGGCAAGGGCGGCGCGCTGGTCGAGGTTAAGGGAGGCGTCGGACTCCCGCGTGGTGACGACCTGAATGCCGCGAGCGGCGAGCACGGAACGGAGCCGGACGTTGAGAGCGAGATTGGCTGACTTTTCGAGCTGGCCACTGTCGAGGTGAGCGCCGGTGTCGTCGCCCCCGTGGGCGGCATCGAGGAGGACTACGATACGGGGTGCGGGGGGGGGTGGGGGTGGCCCGGGCGGTGACTGTGGAGGAGCGGACGGTTGTTGCGCGGCAAGCGGGAGTGAGAGTGCAAAGGCAATCAAAAGGCTGAGTGGTGTGAATGCGCCCCTCCCAGGTCTGAAAATCCAGACCTGGGGCACCCAGTTTTCGAGCACCTTACTCCAGTGCATAGATGGTCAGGCCGCTTAGCAGCTTGGGGAAGAAGTCGGTGGATTTCTGGGGCATGACGGAGCCGGCGAATGCAACTTCGCGGAGCTGTTCCATGGTGACGGGTTTGGTGAGGAACGTGACGTCGGCTTCGCCCCGGTGGACCTGCTCGACAGCTTCGGAGGCATCGCGGAGATAGCGGAGGTTGGTCTGCTCGCGGACCTTCTCGGCATCGAGACCGAGGAGCTTGTCGAGAATGATGGTGTGGAGATGGCTCAGGTCGAGCTGGCGTTGATTTTCGGGAAGGTCGGCGAGTGCGGCCGCGGTGGCCTGTGGTTTGGAACGCAGCAGGAACCTGCCGGCGCGGGTGACGGCAACGAAGGCTGTTCCTGACTGCTGGCGCAGCGTGTCGATGTAAGAAGCAGCGGATGTGTCGGGGAGCTTTTCAACGGTGAAGAACTGCTCGGCGGCGCGCGCGAAGGCTGCTGGATCGAAGCTGGGCAAGCTGTGGACGACGCGGTGCGTGGGAAGGATGACCAGGCCGTCGGAGTCCATGTTGACGAAGGTCATCATGACGGCGGCTTCGGGGTACGCAGGCTGAGGAAGTTCGTTGGTATTGTACTCAGTTCGCGCACTAGCGGCGGCGTGTTCTTTGGAGTAGTTCAGTGCCGTTTCGTAGCGATGGTGACCGTCGGCGATGATCAGCTTCTTGTCTGCCATGGTGCTGGTGAGGAGGCGAATGACGCCCGGATCGCTGACGCGCCAGACGCGATGCAGGACGTTGTATTCGTCCGTGACTTCGGCGTCGGCGGGTCCTGCGCCTTCGTAGAGAATCTTTTCGACACTGCCGGCGGGATCGGAGTAGAGCATGAAGATCTGGCCGAAGTGGGCGTGCGTGGCTTTGAGGAGGTTGAGGCGGTCGCTCTTGGGCTTGGAGAGGGTCTGCTCGTGGCGGAAGACAACCTGGTCGGCATATTCATGAAGTTTGCCAAGCGCGATGAAGCCGCGGCGTTCCTTGATCTCATCTGACCCAGGAACGCGGAAGCGCTGGGCGTAGGCGAAGATGGCGGGGTCACGCTCCTGGACCAGGATGGCTTGTTCGCGCCATGCCTTGAAGTCGCGGGCGGCGCGGCTATAGACATTCTCACCACCCTCGGCATCAAACAGTTCGGGCAGCCCAAGGATAATGCGGACCAGGTTGTAGGGGCTGCGCTGGTAGTAAGCCTCTTGCATGGCGGGTGAGATTTTGTCGTAAGGCTGGGTGACCACGTCTTCAAGCCGGACAGCCGACGGATTGTAGCGCCATGCGCGGAACGGATAGATACTTGCCATGCGAAAGGTCTTGCTCCCTATAGAAAAGGCAGGATATATGCGGCAGGCTTTGAAAGCGGAAGTCTCGTCAAAACTGTCGCTTGGACTCGATTGTATCCCAGTGGGGATCACCGATTTCAGTCGGGGAACGTCAAAGAAAACAAGGGCATTCCTGGGGCGACGCAAGGCAACGGCCGAGCGTGCTAAACTCGCCAACAATCCCATGTACGAGCCCACGTACGAGCCCAGCCCAGGCATGAGCGCATGAACCCACTCTTCAAATGGCTCGAGGCACCGCACGGTCCGTTCTGCAGACCGTGGCTGACGGCCATTTGCGTCGTCGTGTTTGCCGTTTCCGGCGCGGGTACGATCAAAGCGCAGGACAATCCCCTGGACAAGGTACATGTGCCGCCACCGACCGCTGGTACTCCGGCAACCGGCGCGCCCGCAGGTGTGGATGCGCCAGCCGCGACAGGAGCCGGAAGGACAAGGCCCGGATCGTTGATCAAGATGAATGTGGACATGGTGCTGGTGCCGATCACGGTAACCGACCCCATGAACCGCCTGGTGACCGGGCTGGAGCGGGAAGACTTTCAGGTCTACGAGAACAACGGCGAGCAAAATATCAAGAGCTTCGCCAGCGAAGATGCGCCGGTTTCTATTGGGATTATTTTCGACCTTTCCGGTTCGATGACGTCGAAACTGGTCCGTGCGCGCGAGTCCATCGTCCAGTTCATCAAGACGGCCAATCCCGAGGACGAGTTTTTTGTCATCGGATTCAACGACCGTCCCGAACTGATTGAAGACTTCACGAGTTCGGTGGAAGATATCCAGGCCCGGCTGGCGACTGTGCGCAGCGGTCACCGCACGGCGCTGCTGGACGCGATTTACTACGGCGTGGCCAAGATGAAAGAGGCCAAGCACGAGCGGAAGGCGCTGCTGGTGGTGTCCGATGGCGGCGATAATCGGTCGAGGTACACCGAAGGCGAAGTCCGCGCGCAGGTTCGGGAGTCGGACGTGGAGATTTACTCCATCGGAATCTTCGATCCATACGCTGCTACACCCGAGGAACGCTCAGGACCGGTCCTGCTGAACGATCTCTGCGAAGAGACGGGGGGACGACTCTTTCGAGTGGATGACGTCTCTGAAATGGGCGATATCGCGGAGAAGATCTCGACGGAACTGCGCAACCAATATGTGATCGGCTACACCCCCAAGAATATTTCTCGCGACGGCAAGTGGCGTAAAGTGAAGGTGAAGCTAAACCCTCCATCGGGTTTGCCTCCACTCACGGTCCATGCTCGAACCGGATACTATGCGCCCTTGCAATAAAGCAATCCTGGCGGTACTCCTCCTGATTTCGACTCTCGCCCTGGGCGCCCAGCAGGCATCAAAACCGGCTACGCCGGCGCAGGCTCCATCGCTGACGGTTGACACGGACCCGGTGCGTTCGCCGGACGCCGAGCTGCCGCCGAGTGCGAACGGCGAAGCTCTGCATAAAGAAGGCGGCGAAGGATACGTTCTTCACACCAACGTGGAGGAAGTGGTTTTGAATGCCACGGTGCTGGAAGGTTCCCAGCTGGTGCAGACACTGAAGCAAGAGAACTTTCAAGTTTTCGAAGACGGTGTAAAGCAGAACATCATCAGTTTTCAGCACACCGATCTTCCGGTATCGATAGGCCTGGTTGTCGACAATTCCGGCTCAATGTCGAAGAAGCGCCCCGCGGTGAACAAAGCTGCGCTCGACCTGGTAGAGGCCTCCAATCCGGAAGATGAAGCCTTTGTGGTGAACTTTTCAGACGAGGCCTACATCGATCAGGACTTTACTGCGAATGTAAACAAGCTTCGCGATGGTTTGAGCCACATTGAGTCGCGAGGCGGGACCGCACTCTACGATGCAGTGGTTGCGTCGGCAGACAAGCTGGTGGCGGATGCCAAGCGGCCGAAGCAGGTGCTGGTGCTGATCACCGACGGCGAGGACAACGCGTCAACGCTGACGCTGGATCAGACGATCCGGCGCGTGCAGGAACTCTCAGGGCCAGTGATCTACACAATCGGGCTTTTGTTTGGCGATGAGATGAGCCATGCCGAAGTGCGGCATGCGCGTCGCGCGCTGGAACTGCTGTCGAACGAAACGGGCGGAATTGCATTCTTTCCAAAGTCGATGGAGCAGGTAGACGAGATCGCTGCCGAAGTTGCTCGCGATATCCGAAGCCAGTACACGATCGGCTATCACTCCACCAAGCCGTCGACCCAGCCGGGATTCCGCCGCGTAAGCGTGACGGCGGAGTCTCAGGGCGCGGGCAAGATGACGGTACGCACACGTACGGGATATTTCCCGGCGACGCGGGTCGCCAAGCGGCCTGCAGCGCAGAAGAAATAGCTGGGTTCGGTAGGCTAAACTGAATTGCCATGGCAGTCGAAAGTCCCACCTCCTCTCCCGTCCGCGTCGCATCCGATATCACCCAACTGGTTGGCCATACGCCGATGCTTCAACTCGGCAGAGTTGTGCCGCGCGAGTCGGCCGCGGTGTTTGCCAAGCTTGAATTCCTGAACCCAGGGGGCAGCATCAAGGACCGTGCTGCGCTTGGCATGATTCTGGATGCCGAGGCGCGGGGCCTGCTGCACGAGGGCTCCACGATTGTGGAGGCGACGGCGGGGAATACGGGCGTGGGATTGGCGCTGATCGGCGTGAATCGCGGATACAAGGTGAAGTTATTTGTGCCGGAGGGATTCGCGGAAGAGAAGTGCATCCTGATGCGCGGATTTGGTGCGGAGGTGGTGCGCACGCCGGAGGCGGAAGGCATGGCCGGGGCCATTGCCGCAGCGAACAAGACCGCGGATGCGATTCCTGGAGCGTTCATGGCGGGTCAATTCACCAACCAGTCGAATCCGCAGTTTCACCACGATACGACGGGCGCCGAGATCTGGGAGCAGATGGAAGGACGCGTCGATGGATTTGTAGCCGGCGTAGGGACGGGGGGAACGTTCTCAGGCGTTGCGCGGTTTCTGAAGGAGAAGAATCCGGCAGTAGTCACGATCGCGGTAGAGACGCAGGGTTCCATTCTGCAGGGCGGCGCGCCGGGGAAGCATCGCGTAGAGGGGATCGGCGTTCATTTCGTTCCAGAGACGTTTCATCGCGATGTGTGCGACCGGGTGATGATGGTGAGCGATGAAGACGCCTTCGGGATGGTGAAGAGGCTCGCAGCCGAAGAGGGGCTGGTGGGCGGATCGAGCTCCGGGGCGGCGGTGTTCGCTGCTGCGGAGTTGGCCAAAGAACTGGGTGCAGGAAAGCGCGTGGCGACGATCATTCCGGATTCGGCGGAACGGTACTTGTCGAAGAAGATTTTCGAGGGCGGAGTTTAGAAGCAGGGAAATAGGGATCAGACCTCGCAAATCTTCCCAAGCAAATTATCGGCTGAAGGCACACCTCCTCTGGCGGACATCATGGAATGCCCGAGAGACGATCGTTTTAACAAAGGCAGTTTGAATACGGCACCATGCCGGGTAATCGATGCAGTTTTATAAGCGCGTTCTCTCAGGCGCGATGGTGGTATTCGAGGCGGTTGGCGAGGGTGCGCTCTTTTCTACGCAGCCATCGTGGTAGCAGGTGCAGACGATCTCGGTGCGATCGCCGATTCCTTCACAGTGGGCGCTGCAGTATTTTTCCTTTCCCTCTGGAATGCAATTGCAGGCTGCGTTTGCGCATTTCCTGACACTAGCCATTGGTCCCTCCTCTCGCGGACAGGCCGCGAGGTATCCACCGTACGGACTTGGTGGGGTTCGATGCCGGATTGCTGAAAAGGGATGCAGCCGGAAACCGCGATGCGGGGCGCCGCCCAGGGGCTCCGCGATAAGCTAGAGGGCAGGAGCATGCAGCTAGGCGCAAACCATGTCTGATCACAAATATGCCACTCTCGCCGTGCACGCGGGGCAACACCCTGACCCCCTCACCGGTGCCGTCAATGTCCCCGTCTACCTTTCTTCCACGTTTGAGCTGACCGGCATCGGCACCGACAAGGGATATGACTATTCGCGGGCCGGAAACCCTACGCGCGACCGACTCGAGATGGCCCTGGCGGCTCTGGAGGGCGGTACATCGGGCCATGCATTTGCCAGCGGGATGGCGGCGATCTATGCGCTGGTGGCGACGCTGCATGCCGGCGATCACGTGATTGTTTCGCACAACGTGTATGGCGGAACTACGCGGCTCTTCAACATGATCATTCAGCACTACGGGATCGAGATTCAATATGTCGATACTGCGGATCTGGATGCGGTGAAGGCAGCAATCAAGCCGAACACGAAGCTGATGCACATTGAGACGCCGACCAATCCGCTGATGGTGCTGACGGATATTGCCGCCGTATGTGAGATTGCGCATACGGATGGCGTGGAAGTGAGTGTGGACAACACGTTCATGTCGCCGGCCCTGCAGAGCCCGCTGGCGCTGGGTGCGGATGTGGTGATGCACTCGACGACGAAGTTTCTGAATGGACACTCGGATGGATTGGGTGGCGCGCTGATTGGATCGAAGCCGGAGCACAAGGATCGTTTCCTTCTTGTGCAGAAGGCCGCGGGCGGAATCATGTCTCCGTTTGAGTGCTTCCTGGTGCTGCGCGGCATCAAGACGTTGCCCCTGCGGATGAAGCAGCATGAGGAGAACGGTCGCGCGGTCGCGGAGTTTTTGTCGACGCAGCCCAAGTTGAAACGTCTGGCATATCCCGGATTGAAGAGCCATCCGCAGCATGAGCTGGCGAAGAAGCAGCAGCGGGGGTTTGGATCGATGCTGAGCTTTGACCTGGGAACACGCGAGAAGGCGGGGAAGTTTCTCGGTGCGTTGAAGCTGTTTCTCAATGCCGAGTCGCTGGGAGGCGTGGAGTCGCTGGCTTCGCACTCGGCGACGACTACGCATTTTGCTCTTACCGATGCGGAACGCGCAAAGGTTGGCATCACGCAGGGCCTTGTGCGATTGTCTGTCGGCATCGAGGACAAGGACGATTTGATTGCGGATCTCGAGCAGGCGCTGCGGGCCGTTTGAAAAGCAGCTTCTAGCTGCTAGCTTCCAGCCACTGCTCCGGATCGGATGAGATGTGGCCACCCGGCGAGACGTCGGGAGCCAACATGGATACTCCGGGGCTAAAGCCCGGGATTTTTTCGGCGCTCGTCGCAGGGCTGAAAGCCCTGCGCTCCCTCCGCACTTTCATCCCTCCGAATCAGATTCGTGCTTTCCCAGGTCTGAGAATCCAGACCCTTCGGCTTCGCTCAGGGCAGGCTCTGGGGCACCCGGCTGAGCACTTGGGGGACATGACCCGCCCTAACAAGTCAGGACGGGGCACCCGGAGCTTTGAGAGATGGTCGTGCCATGACACCGGCGACGAGGTTGAAGAGGATGGGGCGAAGCAGGTAGAGGAGAATCACAAAGAACATTACCTCGAGTCCCTCGCCGAAGGCCCACATTCCGGAGGACGCGTTCTGATCGGCGATAATCTGCGCGGTTGAGACGCCGGTGGTGGCGGACTGATACCAGATCATCAGGTTGCGCTTAAGGACCATGATCTGCCATCCGAGTTCCCAGATGACAACGAAGCTGACCACCTCGTAGCCGATGCGCAGCCACACGTTGAGGCGGCTCACGAAGCGGCTGTATCTGTCGGCCTGCGACGGGGCACGGTCGTTGAGTACGGACAAAATGGCGAAGCCGAGGGGGCCGAACGGCGCAAGAGCCAACCACGAGCGTGACTGCTCCTTGGAGCGGACGACCAGCAAGCACCCGAGCAGATAAAGCGCGAGTATGACCACGAAGGATCCGTACATGACACCGAGCTTCAGCGCGTTGAGCAGGTGCCAGTTGCGGGCGTAGTTCGGGTGGCCTGCTGCGATTTCTGGGTTGATGAGGCTGAAGAGGATTCCCGCGCCGACGGTGACGGCGGGAATCAGCAGGAGCAGGAGAAGCGCGAATAGCAGTTGTTTTTTGATCATCCCAATCGTCCGGGTTAGGTAGTTGATTCACTTTACACTGCAAAGTTGAAATTGTACAAGAAGCTAAGTATTTTGCGCGGATCGAATTTGGGCGCAAGCGCACCGGCGATCCGCCCAGTTGAAGTGTCGCCTGCCTAGGCTTCCTCTTGATCGTGGAGCACCGGACGGTGTAATTTCACTTTTCTTGAAGGTCATTTGCGAATGGTCAAATCCGATTTGGCACTCCGTCAGTTGGTCGGAGAAATTGTTGTCGGTGATTCCGAAGGTGTTCCGCGTCTTCTTGCTTCGTCGCCTGAGTTGGCGCGAGCCAGCTTTCAGACGGGAGCGACGCGACAGTCGGCGGTGCCATTTTTCCTCGATCAAATAGGGCGATATATTTACGCGGGGGATACTGCTTTGCATATTGGGGCGGCAGCATACCAAACAAAGATCGTGGGCGATCTTCTTGAAGCAGGCGCGGATGTTCATGCGCGCAATCGACGGGGTCAGGAAGCTTTGCATGCGGCTTCATGTGGATCTCCAGGTTCGCGTATTTGGGACCCGTCGGCGCAGGCGGCAACCATTACACGGCTTGTTGAGGCGGGTGCTGATCCGAATGTGCTTGATAAGAGCGGGGTGTCACCGCTTCACAAAGCGATCAGGACGCGTTGTGCGACCGCGGTGCGAACTCTTCTCGACCTTGGCGCGGATCCTGTGGGGGCGAACAAGAACGGGTCTACTCCGATGCTGCTGGCTGTGCAGAACACCGGGCGAGGTGGGACTGCATCGGAGGAAGCGAAATTGCAGCAGCGGGAGATATTGCGGATGCTTGAAGACCGTACACGGGTCAAGTGATGTTGTTGGGTTCGTGCTTTCCCCAGGTCTGAGAATCCAGACCTGGGGCACCCGGCACCCACACTTTTGGCGGCGGAGAAAAAGCAACCGCAGATCCTTCGACTCCCGTTGGTCGCTCAGGATGACAATTTTGAGAAGGGTGCTAGCTGAGTGGGAGCAAGCTGAGTGGGAGCGAGCTTGGAGTCTTTCGAGTTAGTGGCCCATGTGGGCGGCGGCGATTTTCTTGGGGCGCTGCATTAAGAATGGCAGCGGGATGAGGATGGTGGTGACCGCGACCATGACCCAGATGACATCGACGTAAGCGAGGAGGCGGGCCTGGATCTGGGCCATGCCGTAGATTTGTGCGCCAGCGTGGTAGATGGCATCGGGCATGGCTGAGCCGCGGTGGACCCACGCACCGGCGAGGCCGGCGCGCATCTGGTCATACGCCGGATTGCCCGATGCAGCTTTGGGCACGAGCATGGCGAGATGCTTCTGGCTCTGGCGTGCGAGCAGCGTGGTGATGAAGCTGATGCCGACGCTGCCGCCGAGATTGCGCATGAGCGCGGTGAGTCCGCTGACCTCGTTGTATTTCTCCTGCGGGATTCCTGCATAGCACAGCGTGTTGATGGGGATGAACAGGAAGGGCAGGCCGAGTGCGATGAAGACCCGCCAACTGACGGCCTGACCGAAGCTGACGTTGGGGTTGATCGAGGTCATGCGCCACAGGCCGAAGGTGGTGATGACGAATCCGATGGCGACGAGCTTGCGCGCGTCGAATTTTGGCGCGAGTGCGCCGGCGACTGGGAAGAGAAACATGAGCACAAGTCCGCCGGAGGAGACGGCCATGCCCGCCTGGCGCGCAGAGTAGCCCATGATCTCCTGCAGAAATTGCGGGATGAGCACAGTCGACGAGTAGAGGGCGACGCCGACCATGAACATGACGAGCTGGGTCATGCCGACATTGCGACGGGCGAAGAGGCGCAGGTCGAGGATCGGGTGTGCGATGGAGAGCTCGCGCCAGAAGAAAAGCGTGAGTCCAATGATTGCGGTGACGAGGAGGGTGACGATGAAGCGGGAGCTGAGCCAGTCGTCTTCCTGACCCTTGTCGAGCATGATCTGGATGGAGCCGATGGCGATGATGAGGAGGCCGAGGCCCCAATAGTCGATGCCTTCGCGGCGTTTGCGGACTTCGGCGAGGTAGGGCGGGTCTTCGACGAGGCGATTGGAGAGATAGAGCGAGATGATGCCGACGGGGATGTTGAGGAAGAAGATCCAACGCCAGGTGTAGTTGTCGACGATCCAGCCGCCAACGGTGGGGCCGAGGACGGGGGCGGTGACGACGGCGACTCCGTAGACCGCGAAGGCCATGCTGCGTTTCTGCGGTGGGAAAGTGTCGGCGAGGATGGACTGCTCGCTGGGCTGCAGGCCGCCGCCGGCCGCGCCTTGCAGGACGCGGAAGAAGACGAGCATGCCAAGCGTGGGGGCGAGTCCGCAGAGCAGCGACGCGACGGTGAAGAGGAAGACGCAAGACATGTAGAAGCGCTTGCGGCCGATGCGGTTGGCGATCCAGCCGCTGATGGGCAGCACCATGGCGTTGGCGACGAGGTAGCTGGTGAGGACCCAGGTGGCTTCTTCGGGGCTGGCGCCAAGCGAGCCGCCGATGTGGGGCATGGCGACGTTGGCGATAGAGGTGTCGAGCGCCTCCATGAAGGTGGCGAGGGTGACGGTGATGGCGATGGCCCAGGGATTGGCGCGGGGTCGCCACGTGTCGTGAAATGTGGTTGTCGCCGCGGCGGCCAACGCCTGGTCCTTTCGGGTTGAGGATCTCAGTTTTGCCGCCGGAGGCAGCCAGGTGGAACAGGGGAGTGCTGAGAACAGATTACCGGAATTGGGGCTGGCTGAGGGCGGACGGGGGTGTGTAATCCTGAGAGAGATGCCGGAAAGTCAATCAGTTGCGGAGAGCCCGGACAGCGCCGGGCTGTTGGTGCTGGGGGTTGATACGTGTGGGCCGATGGGATCGGTGGCTCTGGCGCGGGTTGAAGCTGGTTCGGTGAGAATTCTGGGGCAGACGGAATTAGCGGGGCGGAGCTATTCGGCGACCCTGGGGGCGGCTGTCGGGGAGTTGCTGACGGAAGGCAATGTGAAGCTGGGGGACCTGGCGGCTATTGTTGTGGTAAATGGGCCGGGAAGCTTCACGGGCGTGCGCGTGGGTCTGAGCGCGGTGAAAGGGCTGGCTGAGCCGGCACAGACTCCGGTGGTCGCGGTGTCGAGGCTGGCGGTACTGGCGGCGAAGGCGGGCGTGAGTTCGGCGGCGTTGGATGCCCACCGGCACGAGGTGTTTCTACGGTTGGGCGGCGACATTGCGAGGGAGTTGCTGGTTGGGGCTGAAGAGCTGTGCCACATCTCCCCGGTCCCCGAAAGCGAGGGTCCGGGGGCACCCTACGTGGTTGCGGTTTGCGATGAGGCTGCGGAGAGCCTGGTGGCGGGGGCCTGGCCGGCGGCAAGCCTGGTGCGAACGTTGGCGCCGACGGCGGGGGATGCGATTGAACTCTGCCTGCCTCGGGTGCTGGACCGGGATTTTGCCGATTTGGCGCTGTTGGACGGGCACTATTTGAGGCGGTCGGACGCGGAGATTTTCGGCGATACGGCGCACCGCGCATGACGAAGGAGCCTGGCTTTCGGATTCGCCCGCTTGAGGATTCGGACGTGGACCGGCTGGCAGAGATTGCGGCGGGGTTGGATCAGGCTCCGCAATGGCCGCGCTCTGCTTATGCTTCGCTGCTTCAGAGCGAGCGCGTGGTGCTGGTTGCGGAGGATGCGGGAAGCGGGGCTGTTGCCGGCTTTGTGGTCGCGCGGCTTATCTTGCCGGAAGCGGAATTGGAGTCGATTGCGGTTGCGGGCGAGTTTCGGCGGCGGGGAGTGGCGCGGGAGCTTTTTTCGGCGCTCTCGGGGATGCTTGGTCGAAGCGGCGTTGCGGAAATCATGCTGGAAGTGCGGGCTGGGAATGGGGCGGCGCTTGGGTTTTATCGGTCTTTGGGGTTTGTTGAGGAGGGCCGACGGCGGGGTTACTATGCTGACCCGGTTGAGGATGCTGTTCTGATGCGTCTGCGGCTCAAATAGGCGGATCGGGAGGGCGCGTTGTGATTCCGATCACTCGTCCTGAGGCATGGTTAAGAATTCCACAGCCTTCGTCATTTTCTTGAGTCTTCCCGCTTGCCGATTGCGGGCGGGGAGGACTATAAAAATTGGATTAAGAACACAAGGAGGTGCTTTGATGGACGAGATAAATGACTCCACGCTGAGCGAAGAAATAGGTCGTCTCCACGCCGAACATCGTCGCTACGCTCAGCGGTTGGAAGAATTGCTTCAAAAGCCTTACCTCTCTACGGATGAGGAGCTCGAAGAAGTTCGCCTGAAGAAGCTGAAGCTTCATGCCAAGGACCTGATCTACGCTCTCGAGCATCGGGCCCCGGCAATCGCATAGAGTTTCCGGGCGATTGGGCCAGTGACGATGATTTTTGGCGGCTTGGTTGCGCCTTTGCGCAGCGGCGGGTCGCTATCACCCCAGGAGTCTCCCTCCGATATCCCTGTGTCGAATTCAACCGTATAATCGTTAGGGACAATGGTTCGTGACGGTTACATCTACGGTGTGAGTCTGCTTGCAGTGGCTGCGGTGCTGATGTGGGCCACGGGAACCTGGGTCTGGAGTATCGCTCCAGTTCTGCTGGCCGCCTTTTATCTCTGGTTTTTCCGCGATCCGCAGCGGGACGTTCCCAGAGGCGCAGGTCTTATTGTTTCCCCAGCTGACGGAGTTGTCACCGAAACGGTACGCTTCGATACTCCCCGGGGACCGCGCCAGCGCATCAGCATCTTTCTGAATGTCTTCGATGTGCATGTGAACCGCTCGCCAATTGCGGGCGAGGTGACTTCTGTTTGCTATCAGAAGGGAAAATTTCTAAATGCGATGAACGAGGAGAGTGCCGAGCGCAACGAACAGAATATTGTGACTGTCCAGGGCGAAGGCATGGAGATCGTTTTCAAGCAGATTGCGGGTCTGATCGCGCGGCGGATTGTGTTCAACCATCGCGAGGGTGACCGGGTGGAGCGCGGGCAGCGAGTGGGACTGATCAAGTTTGGCTCGCGCACGGACATTATCCTGCCTGCGGAGGCGGAGATTCGCGTGAAGACCGGTGAACGCGTCAAGGGCGGGTCTTCGGTCATCGCCGAATTGCCGGAGTCCGAACTTGCTGTAGGAGTGACCAACCAGTTGAAGAGAGCCAGCGCAAGCGTGGAGCCCGAGCCCGAGTTTCTGGAAGGAGACGAAGTTTGAACTCCGCAGACGCAGCGCTTGCCAAGGCGAAGAACAAGGCGCGGCTGCGTCGCGGCATGTTCATTCTGCCGTCGTTCTTTACTGCACTGAATATTGGCGCGGGCTACTTTGCAATCACGCAGACCATCGCAGCCATCAGCGGCAACGGGATGGCGAACCGGTCGCTGACGCATCTGGATCTGGCGGCGATCGCGATCCTCGTGGCTATTCCGTTTGATTCGCTGGATGGACGGATCGCGCGTATGACCAATACGGCGAGCGATTTTGGCAGGGAACTCGATTCTCTTGCGGATGTGATCACGTTTGGCGTGGCGCCGAGCTTGCTGGCGTATGTGTGGGGATTCTATTTTCTGCCGGACACCATCAATCCGCAATTGCGTCTGCACCTGACGCAGGCCGGGCCATTCATTTGTTTTTTGTTTTTGATTGGCGGGGCATCGCGACTGGCGCGCTTCAACATCAGTCACGATCCCAAGCCGAGAAATCCGGGCAGGCCCGACAGGAAGTACTTTGTCGGGATGCCGATTCCGGCTGCGGCGGGACTGCTGGCAGCCACGGTGCATTTCTGCGGAGGAATTCCCGTCCAGGCATGGTGGGTGTCTTGCCTGTGGCTTGGTCTGGTGGGGTTGGCCGGTTTTCTGATGGTGAGCACGTGGCGCTTCTGGTCAGGCAAGGAGATTGATCTTAGCCGCAGCCATCCCTTCCGGCTGATCCTGGTAATGACCGTGGTGCTCTACGTGATGATCAGGTTCTCAGAGGTGGTTCTGTTTTCGCTTGCGCTCATCTACATGTTCTCCGGGATCTGGGCGCGGGCGGCATATGGATGGTCGAGGCGGCGGCGGCATGGACAGAAAGTGGAAGTGCCGAGTCTGTCGGATGGTCCAAACGCCGACCCAGACCCGCACCACTTATAAGTTCAAACGAGAAGAAGGAAGGCCGTGTACAAGATTGCCATTGTTGGAGCTGGGACGCTGCTCGGTAAGGAACTGAAAGACGCTCTCACGGAGTCCTCATTCGGTGTGGATGAGATCGCTCTGTTTGATGAAGACGAAGGACTTGGCCAACTCGATCAAATTGCCGATGAGGTCACGTTTGTGCGGGCCATCACCGCGGACTCATTCGAGCACTTGGACTTCACCTTCTTTTGCGGCACTGAGAGCCTGACACGGAAACATTGGCGCGAAGCACTGCGAGCAGGATCGACGGTGCTCGATCTCACGGGCGCTCTGGACCAGGAGACGGGCGTATTGGTTCGTTCGCCCTGGGTGGGGGCGCAGGAGGCAGCCGCCGATCTGTTTACGCCCGCCGTCGTGCCGGCGCATCCGGCAGCCCTGGCACTGGCGTTGTTGATGGAGCGCTTGCAGCAGGCTGCGCCCGTGCGGCAGGCTGCTGCGACTGTGCTGCTGCCGGCGAGTGAATTCGGACGCGCCGGGATGGATGAACTGCACCAGCAGACAGTGAACCTGCTGAGCTTCCAGTCAATTCCGCGGGAGACGTTCGATGCACAATTGGCGTACAACCTGCTCTGCGGGTTCGGCGAGAACGCAAAGGCGAGCATGCTCGTCGTTGATAGCAGAATTCGCCGACAGTACGCGGCTTTGGCAGGAAGAAGGCTGCCGGCGCTGGCGATTCAGACGATCAGTGCGCCGGTTTTTCACGGTCATGCGTTTTCCATTTTTGCGGAGCTGGAGCGGCCGCTCGATCTGTCGGCGCTGGAAGACGCGCTGAGCGGCGATCATGTCGACCTGGTTCTCGAGGACACGGATTCGCCTTCGAACCTCGCGGCGACAGGACAGAATGATGTTCTGGTGCGGCTGCGGCTGGAGCCTGGGCCGCGCAATGCGAATGAGTCTTCGCGCGTATGGCTGTGGGCCGCTTCAGACAATCTGCGGATGTATGCACAGAATGCCGTGGAGTGCGCGCTGGACCTGCGCCGGCTTAGGCCGCAGGGGACGGTGCAGTAGGTTTTCAGTGAACAGTGAACAGTGAACAGTGAACAGTGAAGCAGTGAACAGTGAAGCAGTGAAGCAGTGAACAGGCATCCCTCCTTGGGATGCATCGGCGTTTTCGCTGAGGCAATGCCGGATTTCACACCAGGTTACTTTGCATATTTCGTCCACAACTGCTCGATGTAGCTGTCGGTCATGCCGGCGATGTAGTCGGCGACGGTGCGGGCCAGGCCTTCGGTGGGGATCTGCTCCTGGTGGTCGGCGGGCAGGAGTGTCGGATCCGCCATCAGAGCTGCGAAGAGTCCCTGAACGACCTGGGTGGCGCGTTCGTGTTCCTCTTCCATTCCGGGCGAGTTGTAAAAGTGGGTATAGAGATAACTTTTGGCGGCTGCGCGGTCGGCTTCCATAGCGGGACTGAGTGCCGCGATTCTGCCGGGTGCGCGACGGATGTCGTCGAGCGTGGTGGCACCCAAAGCGGTCACGTGATTCTGGACTTCTTCCATCAGATCTGTAACCAGAGCATTGAGCATGCGGTTGAGGGTTTCGTAGACAGTCTGCTTTGCATGCGCGGAAGGGTATTGCGCGGTTACTTCGTCGTGGAATCGGCGGAAGAGCGGGACATGCTCACAGACTCCTGCGACGGTGAGAATACCGGAATCGAGTCCATCGTCGAAGTCGGCGGTGAGGTAGGCGATCTCGTCGGCGAGGTCGATCAGTTGCGCTTCGAGCGGTGGACGAAGATCGAGAAAATATGGGGCGAGTTCGGGATGGGTAGCGCTGGAGTAGTCGCGGGAGTGCTTGATGATTCCTTCGCGCACTGCAAGGGTCAGGTTGAGGCCGCGCCAGGCCGGATAGCGCTCTTCAAACCAGGTGACGATGCGAAGGGCGTGCAGGTTGTGGTCGAAGCCCAGGCCATGCTGCCGCAATGCGGTATCGAGGGCTTTCTCGCCCGCGTGGCCGAAGGGGGGATGGCCGATGTCGTGGGCGAGGGCAAGGGCCTCGGCGAGTTCGCGATTCAACCCCAAGGCGGTCGCAAGGGTACCGGAGATCTGGGCTACTTCAAGCGTGTGCGTTAGCCGGGTGCGAAAGTGGTCGGCGGGAAGTTCACGAGCCAGGCGGGAAAAGACCTGGGTCTTTCCGGCCAGCCGCCGGAATGCGCGAGCGTGAAGAATGCGAGCAGCGTCGCGCGCGAAGGCAGACCGATACGGATGCTTCGGCTCGGGGTGAATGCGGGCGCCGAGATCGCCGTTTTCGCCGACTGCAATGCCAGCCGGCAGTAGATTATTTCGATCGGGTTGAGAATTCATCCGGAATTGGTCTTGGTCTGGTTATATCGCAACGGAGCGGGCGCGCGCACGAGCGGCTCGGGTTGCAGCGGAGGATGAAGGCAGGTTCCACGAAGATTTTGCGACGAACGTGTTGAGAGTCACGAGGCTGCGGCATGCGCGGTGCTATAGAATCCTTGCTGCGACAGGATTGGACAATCGCCCGCATCCGGGAGTACCATCCTGCCGATTTTGCAAATTGCGCGGGCAGGCGTCGTAATTTCGCGCATTCCGAAATTCTTCACATTCGGACAGGAGGCAAGAATGAAGACGATCAAATGTGTTGGATTGGCCCTCGTGGCCCTTGGAGTTGCATTCACGACAGGCTGCGACAGGCACTCGAACAAGGAAGTTTTTTACATGGTTTCGTCGAATATGGCATTGCCGTACTGGCAAACGGCCGCGAAGGGGTTCAACAAGGCTGGAGCAGAATACAGGGTGACAGCGAAGGTTGTTGGCCCTGAGAACTACGATCCGCAGGCAGAACTGGCTGAACTGCAAAAGGCGGTTGCGGCCAAGCCTGCCGGCATTCTGATTTCCGTGGCCGATGTTTCGGTGTTGGGGCCTGCGATTGATTCGGCAATTGGCGCGGGAATCCCGGTGATCACCATCGATTCAGATGCGGTAGGAAGCAAGCGGCTGTTCTTTATTGGCACCAACAACCTGGAAGCTGGAAGAATGGGCGGCCACCGCGTGGTTGAGCAATTGGGCGGAGCCGGCAACGTGGTCTTCTTCACGATTTCAGGGCAGCCGAACATGGCAGAGCGGCTTAAGGGATTCAGAGATGTGTTGGACACCCGGCCGAATGTTCACGTTGTTGACGTGATCGACATCAAGAGCGATGCGCGTGCGGCGTTTGACAAGACGCAGGAATTGATGGCGCTGACGGGACCCAAAAAGATCAATGCGTTTATCTGTCTCGAGTCCGCCTCGGGAAAGATGGTATCGGACGCGATCAAGCGGACGAATTCAACCGACAGGCTCGTGGTGGCATGGGACGTGAACCAGGATACGCTGGACGGAATCAAGGGCGGAACAATCAACGCAACGGTGGCGCAGAAGCCGTTCACCATGGGCTATATCGGACTACGGTCGCTGGACGAGATTTTCCATGCTCCACCGACATCCTTGACGACGGATCACAGTCAGGATGCGTTTTCTCCATTCCCTGTGTTTATCGATACGGGTACATCGCTCGTGGATAAACACAATGTGGATTCCTACATTGCATCGGCGGCAGCGCACGAATAAGGGCTCGCGAGCAAAGATCAAAGCCTTTTGACAAATTGAATATCGGAGTCGGCGGCAGCTTCACAAAATAAGAAGCTGCCGCTTTTTTTTTGTGGAAGCAAAAGTGCTGAGCGAGTTTGGGCACCGCATAAACACTGTGCTAAATCGATTCAAGGATATTTTCATAGAGCTCTCAACGCCGCCCCTTGACGTGGCACGGAAATGGGTCCAACATAGGCAGCAAATGGGCTGTTACAGCTTGGTCCGGTAGCTTTAACCGGGGTTGTGCAAGCAGCCAACGATGTGATTGACCGGGCTCGATACGCTCAATTCTGGGAAAGGATGCGAGACGAGCGAATGGTGGTCAAAACACAATTGACGGGCACCGAGGTCACCGGATTGCGCGTTGGCTCACGGAACGTGCGCCGCTATTTTCCCAAGAGCATTCGCGTCATCGAATTGCAATTGGACCATCTGCAGATTCAATGTGGTCTGGCTCCGGAATTCTGGCGTGGGGAGCCGGAGATCCGCGATCCGCGGCTTTGTGTATGGCTTAACTCGAAGGTCTGTCATCGAGTGGGCGCGCATAACGATCTCAGGCTGGCCATGACTCCAGCCGGGAATAACGCATTCAGGTTGCGGCCTGCCAAGGTAGTGGAAGACGGCATGTTCAACATGGAACCGCTTCCCGTGGCCTGAATGGTAGGTAATTGGCTGCAGAATCTAGCTGCAGCGTGTTTTTTTGTGGGTTCGACCCCTTAGTTGCCGATAAGTCAGATTAAGAAGGCAGGATGGATTTTTCCGCAACGAAAGTGTGGTTTCTATGAAAAGGCAATTGGAGCATGAGGCGGTCGAAGCTTTGCGGCAGACGCTGGGTCAGATTTCCGTGGTGAAGATCAGGGAAATCAAAGTCGAGTCGCACCGCCATCACGGCGAAAGAACGATCATCGCCCATGTCGAAATCTATGGACATGCGCACAGGCTGGTCTGCAAGCTGGTGCGCAATTGCGACCCGCTTGAATTGCAGGAGACATTCCTGGAGTTGCGGAAGCTGCACGCGCGATTTTCCGGCGAGACGACGCCGGTTCTGATTGCTCCCGTTCTCACCGAGGAAGCGCAGACCCTTTGCAGGGATAGCAATACCGGATTTCTCGATCTGGAAGGGAATGCGCGGATTTATCTGGATGAAGTTTTTATTGTGAAACGTTCGTTAACGCATCACAGAACGCTCCCGCCCCCGGCTGAACCATTGCCCACAAGCGAAACGGCCCGCTTTGCAGGAATTGCATAGCCCGTGCCGGGCTTCCTCAGCCAACGGCGGAAAACATTAAGGGCGGCCAGATAATTGGCCGCCCTTAATGTTCTAAGCTTTCATCGCGATTGTCTCTACTCCGGTTTGCTCTGGTTGGTTGTATTGTCCTGTTTGGCGAGCCTGACGCGTGCGGTTTCCAGTTTCTTCTGAACCTTGGCCACGTCGGTTTGTTCCACATCGGGAGGCGCTGACTTTGAATACTCCGACAGGGAAAGCTCCCACTGCGCCGCGGCAAGGCGAATGCGGCCGGTCTTCTCGTAGAGATCGCCGAGGTGATCATGGACGGTGGGATCGGTCTGATCGCGCTCAACAGCCTGGCGCAGATTCTCCTCGGCAAGCTCATATTGACCCAGCTTGAAATAAGCCCATCCGAGTGAGTCGAGGTATGCGCCATTCATAGGCTCGATCTCGACGGCCTTGCGAATCATCTTGAGCGCTTCAGACAGGCGAGTTCCCTTGTCGGCAAGCATGTAGCCGAGGTAGTTGAGAACAGCCGCGTTATTGGGATCAATCTCAAGCGCCTGGTGGAAGTACTGCTCGGCCTGTTCGGAGCGCTTCTGGCGTTCGGCCAGACCACCCTTCAGGAACAAAAGGTAAATATTGTCATCCTTTTTGGTGGTGAGGGGAGTCGCCTTACCTAGAGCCTCCTCTGCTTCCTTCCACTTGCGAACGCGGGTATAAATCTGTCCCAGGGCCAACCAGACTTCGCGGTCGTCAGCGTTGTTATTGAGCATGCCCTTGGCCATGGCAACGCCCTCGTCCTCTTTGCCCTGGTCAACCAGTTCGCCGGCGAGCATCAGCTTGAGATCGCGGTTTTTCGGATTGGCTTCGACAGCCTTGCGCGAAACCTCGATTGCTTTTTCGAACATCTTTGCGTCGCGATAGACGTCGACCTCACTCTGATACCCGTGAAGGGAGTAATCGCCGCCAAGATCGATCATCTTCTGATATGTCGCAATCGCTTCGTCGACCTTGTTCTGCTCGTGGTAAACCGCACCCAACCGCTCGAGGAAGATGGCGCGATTGTTCTTTTCGTCCGCGGTATACGCGCCGTTAGCATGGGAGGTCAGGTCGACCATGTGCTCGTAGACCTGCGCGGATTCGTCGTAGCGTCCGAGAACGTCGAGGAGCAGACCCTCGTTGTAGCCGGCTTCGGGTGAATCCGGATCCTTCTTCACCGCCTGCTTCACGGCGGTAAGCGCTTCTTCATATTTGCCCTGGCGGCGGAGGATTTCGCTGATGTGAATCACGGCGCTCGCGTTTTCAGGGTCGGCTTGTGCGATCTGCTGAAATTCCTTGAGAGCAGCATCAAGCTGATTGTCATTGAGCAGCGCCTGTGCCAACGCTTCCAGGGTGTGCGCGTCATCGGGGTCAAGATCGGCTGCGCGCTTGTAGGCACCAATGGCGTCTTTGGGTCGCTTTAACTGGTCATAGACAGCGCCGAGTGCGAATTCCATCTTGGGCGTGCGCTCGGCCACGGCGACTGACTCGATGACCTTTGCGGAGTGGGCAAGATCGCCGTTTTCGGCGTAGAGGCGGGAGAGGTTGAGAACGACTTCTTCCGAGTCGGGATCGATGTCGCGGGCGGCCTTGAACTGCGCTTCGGCTTTCTCGTTTTGATGCTTTACGGTGTAGAGCTGACCGAGCACCATGCGATCTTCCACGCTCCTGGAATCGAGCGAAACGATCTTTTCAAATTCGGCGATTGCCTGATCGAGCGTGTTGCCGGTGGGCGATGAGGAAGAAACGGCGTTTTGTGCTTCGCTCAGCTGGCGCAAATAGAGGCGGCCGAGCAAACGATGCGCATCAATGTCGTTGGGTGAACTCTTGAGCAAACCGCGCGCGGTCGACTCGGCATCGCGCACCTGGCCGGTGCGGAAGTACAAGTCTGCCAGTTCGTCATTCAGTTGGGGCGAATTGGGATCGGCACTCAGCGCCGTCTTATACTCCTCAACGGCGTGGCGCATGAATTCGGGCCGGCCGGAGGCAATGGCGTCCTCTTCGTAAATGTGCGCGAGGGCGGAGTGGTAGTAAGACTGGCCGCGATCGGGAACGCCTGCAGCGTTTGGAGCGGGCGCCGGCTTCTGGTCGGCGTTGGCGCTGGGAGCGCTTGCCGTCGGCGGAGGAGCGGGCTTGGGCGGAGTGCTCTGGGATTGTGCCGAGACGGCCGTCGCGGCAACCAGAGAAGCGACAAGCGGCAGCCATAGGAATGGCGATAATGTTTTTATTTTCATGATCCTCGGGGATCCAGTGTGTCAGTTCCAGATGAGGCAGATACCTCAACTGTCTGGTCGGTCAAAAGCTTTGATGCCGACGGCGTACCGGCCAGCCCGCCTGTTGTTAAAGACGATTTTACCCGTGAATAGTCGCAGAGAACGAACCGATTCACGGGTTTTCGCCTGCCTGGTAACGGGTATATTTCGCGCAGGAAAGCCGCTTCGGCTGGAGATCGAATCCATGGCATCCGTCAATGAGACCGCGAGCGGTGCGGCTAAGCCTTGAGGTGAGCGCAGGATCAGTGCCGGAAGTGACGGATTCCGGTGAAGACCATCGCGAGACCGAGGCGATCGGCGGCGGCGATCACGTCGTCATCCTTGACGGATCCGCCGGGTTGAATGACGGCGGTGGCGCCGGCAGCGGCAATGGCTTCAATCCCGTCGGGGAACGGGAAGAAGGCGTCGGAAGCGGCAACGGTTCCCTGGAGCGGGAGGACGGCCTTTTGCGCGCCGAAGCGTGCGGCATCGACGCGGCTCATCTGGCCAGCGCCGACGCCGACGGTCTGGCCGTCGCGCGCGTAGACGATGGCGTTGGATTTGACGTGCTTGCAAACCCGCCAGGCAAAAATCAGGCTGCGGAGTTCTTCAGCCGTGGGCGGACGCCAGGTGACGACTTTGAGCTCGTCTTCTGTAACGCGGCCGGTATCGGCGTCCTGCAGGAGCAATCCGCCAGAGACATGCTTCATAACTGGAAGTGAGGGAGCGTTACGGACTTCGACGAGGCGGAGATTCCGTTTGGCGGCGAAACGCTCGCGGGCTTCTGGCGTAAAAGCAGGAGCGGCGATGGCTTCGACGAAGAGCTTGGCGATTTCGGCTGCCGCTTCAGCGTCGACGGGGCGATTGATGCCGATAACGCCGCCGAAGGCAGAGACGGGATCGCTGGCCAGAGCCTTCTGATAGGCCTCAAGGACGGAATTTCCGGTTGCTGCTCCGCAGGGGTTGGTGTGCTTGACGATGATGACGGCAGGCGAGTCGAATTCCTGTGCAAGTTCCCAGCACGCTTCAAGATCGACGAGATTGTTAAAGCTGAGGTCCTTGCCTTGAAGTTGCGTTGCGCCTGCAATGCCCAGGCCGGAGCCGTCACTGTAGAGCGCCGCGCGCTGATGCGGATTTTCGCCATAGCGCAAGGACTGGGCCAGAGGCATGTTGATGCGCAGCGTTGACGGCAGCACCTGCAGTGCGGCTGATTGCGCCTCCGGCGCGATGGGCTGAGCGGGTTCGGGGGCTGCGGCGATCTGATCGAGAGTGTTGGCAATCGCGGAGTCGTAGGCGGCGGTGGTGGCGAAGGCCTGCTTTGCCAGGCGCCAACGGGTTTCGCGTGTGAGAGCGCCGTGGTTGATCGCGAGTTCTTCGATGAGGGCGGGATAATCGGACACGCGCATGACGATGGCGACGTCTTCGAAGTTTTTGGCAGCGGAGCGGACCATGGAAGGACCGCCGATATCGATGTTCTCGATCACGTGGCCGAAGGTGACGCCCGGCTGTGCAGCGGTTTTCTCGAAGGCGTAGAGGTTCACAACCACCATGTCGATGGGCTGGATTTCGTGAGCGGCGACTGCGGCTTCATGTTCGGCATTGCCGCGGATGTAGAGCAGGCCGCCGTGCACGCGTGGGTGGAGGGTTTTGACGCGGCCATCGAGCATCTCGGGGAAGCCCGTGAGATCGCTAATGTCCCGTACAGTCAGCCCCGCATCGCGCAGGGCACGTGCCGTGCCGCCGGTCGAAATCAGCTCGACTTGGAAGCCGGCGAGTGTTTTGGCAAGCTCGACGAGCCCGGTTTTGTCTGTAACGCTGAGCAATGCCCGGCGAATCGGTTTCAGCGTACCGGTTGAAGAACTCACGTTAGCGCTCCTGGCGATCTTCGATAAATGGATTCGCGCGCCGAAAGGGCGCAGACGGTGAAGACCACAGAACAGACTACATCGAAAGGCCGGGTGGAATTTGTGCGCCGATTTGCACCGGCTGGAAGCGTGCTGGTGGTGCGTAACCTAATGCACATAATGCAGTAGAGTGATGATATGAGCAGTGTTCCCCCATCGAATGGATCCCTCAACAGTCAGCCCGATGTTGAGCCCGAGATTCTTCGACCGACTGAGGGATACATTCCGACTCCGCAACCGATGGTGCGAAGGCGGCGGTCTTTCTGGGCCTCAGCTCCAGCAACCTACGTGCTGGTGGGGATTAACTGCGCCGTATTTCTTGCAATGTTGCTGCACGGGGTAAGCGCGCTCGCTCCGACACCCGACCAGTTGATGTTCTGGGGAGCAAATAATGCGGGCTCGGTGCTGATTAGCGACCAATGGTGGCGGATCGTGACGGCGATGTTCGTACACGTTGGGATCATCCACCTGGCTACCAACATGTGGTGTTTGTGGAATCTGGGTTTGCTGGCTGAACCGCTGATGGGGTCGTTTGGAGTGACGGCGGTGTATGTTCTGACCGGCGCGGCCGGTAACCTGCTTTCCGTCTTCTGGAACGCCCGCCATTTGAGCGTGAGTCTGTTCGACCAGCAATTGCAGCACCAGGCATTCTATCCATTGAATTATTTTTCACCGGGCGCTGGGGCGTCGGGTGCCGTGTTTGGCATTGCCGGGGCGCTCATCGTGCTGTTGAAGTCGCCGCGCTTGCCGGTGCCACCGGAGGAATTGAAGAGGCTGCGCAAGTCGGTAATCTATTTCGCCGCCATCAATCTCGTAATTGGCCTAGCCATCAGCTGGGACGTGGTGTCGTCGCGAACCGGAATCAGCATCGACAATTCGGCGCATCTTGGCGGTGTGCTGTGTGGACTGCTGTTTGCCGCGCCCATGGTGCCAAGACTAGGCAATCCGCAGCCTGTTTTCCGCCTGCGCCTTCAGATTGCCGTGGGCATGATCGTCGGCATCCTTGTGCTATTCGGGTTCTTTATCACCACCGTGACCGCGTAGAGGTCGTTGCAGCCGGTTGGTAGTCTGCGTAAACTGTGCGAAAATTCTTTCGAACGCTGCTCGTCTATCTCATCATCGGAGGAAGACCATGAGGCGTCGTGAATTCCTGAAACAAGCTGCCTTAACTGCTGCGACCGCTGCAACTTCAAGTCAACTCAAAGCCAAAACTCCTGCTAATCCGATCGCAAGGCGTACGTTGGGGCGTACGGGCGAACAGCTTTCCATCATTGCCTTCGGTGGCATCGTGGTGATGAACGAGACGACCGGCGAAGCCTCGAACGTGGTTGCCGAGGCCGTGGATCGCGGGATTAACTACTTCGATGTTGCGCCAAGTTATGGCAATGCGCAGGAGCGGCTCGGGCCAGCGCTGGCTCCGTATCGCAAGAATTGTTTTCTGGCATGCAAGACGGATGGCCGGATGAAGAAAGACTCGCGCACGCAACTTGAAGAGTCGCTGCGACTACTGAAAACGGACCACGTTGATTTGTACCAATTCCATGCGCTGACGAAGATGTCGGATCTGGACAAGGTGCTCGGTCCGGGCGGGGCGATGGAGACGATGGAGGCGGCGAAGAAGGAAGGGAAGATCCGCTTCATCGGATTCAGCGTACATTCTGCCGAGACTGCCGTGGCTGCGATGGATCGGTATAACTTCGACACAATTCTTTTTCCGCTGAACTTTGTGCTCTACACGCAGGCCGGATTCGGGCCGCAGATTCTGAAGAAGGCGCAGGAAAAGCAGATGGGAATCCTTGCGCTGAAGAGCATGGCCAAGACGGTGTGGCCGGATGATCAGAAGAAGGACCACCCGGAGCCGAAGTGCTGGTACAAGCCGGCAGGGTTTCCCGATGAGGCATCTTTGGGGTTGCGCTGGACGCTGGGACATCCGATTACGGCGGCAATTCCACCGGGGGATGAGCGCTACTTCAGGCTGGCGATGGATGTGGCGCAGAGTTATAAGCCGTTGGAGCCACACGAAGAGCAGGCATTGCTATCGGGCGCACATGGGGTCGAGCCGCTCTTTCACCTGGGAAACGACGTGTAGCAAGTCGCCGTCAACTTGAATGCTGAGGCTTCCGGATTTTCTCTGTTTCGCTACGGGGGCCCGTGCGTCACTGGCCATGATGCCAAAGCCCCGCGTGGCCTGAAACTAACGAACTGCGGTTGAGGCGAACTTTTTGACCATCGCAAGCAATAGCTTGCGGTCGCTCTCATTGAGATTTGTGGAGTAACGCCGAATCTGGGTGAGAAATCGGAGTTCGTCGTCGCTAAGGTGCTGCGTGTTTACCACGCCGAGCGAATCCTCGGCGAAGAACTGGGCGATGGGAAGGTCGAGCGCAAGCGCGATTTTGGAGAGTGTGTCGAGGGAGGGAACGGTGTGTCCGTTCTCAACGCGCGACAAATAGCAGCGCAACAACCCTGTTTTCTTTTCGATGTCCCCCTGCGAGAGCCCCTTTTGCAGCCGGTGCGCACGGATGGTGGTGCCGATCTTCATCACGCCAATGCCTTTCCTGCTTCCGTGCGTAGGAAGAGCTCACGGCAGCTACCACTGAGTTATTGGCGTAAGAGTAAACATGGCATCACAAAGAGCGCAAGCGGAAATCCGAAAATGAAATAACGGGAGTAACCAGGGTGTAAACCAAATAGTAAACAGCGCTCGGATGCTGTTAGTCGGATTTGGTTTATCGGCGATGGGGCAGAGCCGACGATGTCGATTTGAGTGCCGATGGGTCGTACGTCGATTGGATAATTCGCGCGGAGGCTGGTCTTGTCGTCGGTGTTTTCGAGCGAGACCAAGGACAAGCGAACCCAGGGGGACGCTCATGCGCCGCCCGAGCCGAAACTGACGTCTCCGGGTTCGTGCGATCGATGAGAAATGGTTGTAATCGTTGCATTCTGGATTTCTGTTGGCCTTCAGGCAAGTGCGGTCATACTCAAGTTGACAACGCTCTTAGATTCTTTGTGACGTAAACCTTCATGGCTCGCTGTTCGTCTGTCTGAGTACAGGGTCGAGTTGGGGAGCATGGATGAGGCGAGGGGCAATACGCAGGGCTTTCGCTGCGGCAATGTGTGTGGCGGCAAGCGTGAGCGCGCGGGCACAGTCGACGCCTTCGGCACCGGCTCCAGGTACGGCAGTCGATGTGACAGCCGCGCCCCCTGGGAGCGCTCCTGATGCTCCAACGCTGGTTGCCGGCGGCAAACTTCGCGGATATGTGAAAAGCGGCGCGATTCCGCTACCGGGCGTCACGATCACGGCCCAGAATACTCTTACAGGAAAACGCTATTCGACGACGACGGACGTAACCGGCGCATGGTCGCTGACGATTCCGCAGAACGGGCGGTACGTGATCCGTACTCAATTTGCTGCGTTTGCGCAAGGCAGCCAGGAAGCGTTACTGAATGCGTCGAGCCATGACCAGGCGGTGGATTTTCAGCTGACACTCGCTTCGCGTGCGGCCCAGCAACAGCAGCGCGAGGATGCACAGTCGGGGCAGGTCTCGCAGGCAATTCGCCAGTTGGCGGCCAATGGTGCGCAGGCTTTGAACCTTGTAAGCGTGCTGGCAGGAGATACGGAGACGCAGGGCGGAGCCTCGGGCATGAGCGGTGCGGCCCTGCCATCGATTGCGGGTAATTCCGACTTCAGCAATGAATCGGTAGCTATCAGCGGCCAGTCGGGATCGGTGAGTCCACTGGCAGGCGTTGACATGGATCGCTTGCGCGATGCAATGGAGACCATGCGTGCGCAAGGCGGACTGAATGGCGGAGGTCCTGGCGGCGGACTGTTTGGGGGCGGTGGATTTGGCGGCGGAGGTTTTGGGGAAGGATTCGGCGGCGGCGGCTTTGGAGGCGGTCGTGGAGGATTTGGCGGTGGTCGCGGCGGCAACTTTCGCGGATTCAATCCGGGTCAGCCGCACGGCGCAGTTTTCTGGATGGGCAGCAACTCGGCGCTGAATGCGGAGCCGTTCAGCCTGCGCGGCCAGTCGCAGGAGCAGCCGGCATCAGGAACGAATCGATTCGGGCTCACGTTCATGAGTGCGCCGTATATCCCTGGGCTCACGAAGCCGAGCGGGAAGGATACGGTGTTTCTTACGCTGTCGGGATCGCGGAGTTCGAATCCGCTGGATGAGTATGCGACGGTGCCGACGGATGCGGAACGCGCCGGAGATTTTTCGGCTGCGGGGTTGCCGGCGATTTTTGATCCCACCACGCTGCAGCAGTTCTCCTCGGGTGGCGCGTTGAACGTAATTCCCGCAGCCCGAATCTCGCAGCAAGCCAAAGCGCTGCTGCAGTATTTTCCCGAACCGAATATTCCGAATTCCATCCAGAACTATCACCTGCTTTCGACTGCACAATCGAACACAACGCAGGCGGGCATTCGTTATATGCGCAGTATTGGCGCGAACGCGACGCCATTCGGCATGGGCGGGCGCGGCGGCGGTGGTGGAGGGCGGCGGGCGCAGCAGAACCAGGGATTGCGGCAGAGCGTTAACGCCAACTACAACTGGAGCCACTCGGCCTCAGATAACGTGAATCTGTTTCCACAACTGGGCGGCAAGACTGCGTCGAACTCTTACTCGCTGCAGGCCGGATACACGCTGGGATACAAGAAGTTCACGAATATATTCAACGCGAATTGGAATCGGTCAGACAGCAACGTAATCAATTTCTTCACCAACGGTACCGACATTGAAACGCAGCTCGGAATTCTTGGGCCAGATAGCACTCCACTGAATTCGACGCCGCTGAATTATGGGCTTCCGAATATCGAGTTGAGCAATATTTCAGGCCTGAACGAGCAGCAGCCGAGAAGTGCCGTTCAGGAGACGATTTCCTTTTCTGAGACATTGAGCTGGATTCACGGCAAACACAATATGCGCTTCGGCGGTGATTATCGCCGGGTGCACAACGATTTTCTTTCCAGTTCGAATGCCACGGGGAGTTTTACTTTTACCGGACTGTTCACGCAGGACAACCCAACCGACACAAACACGGGCACCTCGTTCGCCGATTTTCTTTTGGGGCTTCCGCAGCAGACAGCGCTCAATGCCGCTGTGAACAAGAGCTATCTCCGCGATAACGTGCTTGACGGTTTCGCGCAGGACGATTGGCGCTGGAAGCCGAGCCTCACGATGACTTACGGGCTGCGATACGAGTTTTTTGCGCCGTATACGGAGAAGTATGGACGGCTTGCCGAGGTCACGACGAATCCCACGCAGGGGTTTACGTCGCAGACTGAAGTGCAATCGGGCCAGGGTGGGTTGCCGGCGTCGCTGGTCTATCCGTTTCGCAAGGCCTTTGCGCCGCGCGTAGGGATTGCGTGGAGGGTGCCGAAGGTGAAACAAATGGTGGTTCGCGCCGGGTTCGGGATGAACTATACGGTCGGCTCCTACGCTACGTTCGCGTCGACTATGGCGCATGAACCACCGTTTGCAAATGAACAGACAAACCAGGAAGCGACTTCGAATGGCTCGCCCTCTTCGGCCTGCGCGCAAACCGGCACGTGCCTGACATTGGCGCAAGGATTTCCAGCCCCCGACGCGGTAGGGGATTATGCGCTCGATCCGCACTTTCACTTGCCTTATGTGCAGACATGGAATCTGGATATCCAGAAGACGATGCCCTGGGGCGTCGTGATGAATCTCGGCTACAACGGATCAAAGGGGAACCATCTGGATATTGTGACGGCACCGCGCGCACTTCCCAGCAGCCCGAATACCGACCCGCCGATCCTCCAGAACTGTACAGGGCTGCCGGTCTGCACGCCGTTGGACTTCCGTTATGAGCAGGCTGCGGCATTCTACAAATTCAATGCGGGCACGCTGCGGGTGAACAAGCGGCTTTCCAATGGCGTTTCGATGGGCGCCAATTATCAGTACTCGCACGCGATCGACAACGCGGGCATCGTGGGCGGGGTAGGCGGAGTGGGAGCGCAGAACTGGACGAACTTACTGGATGAAGAAGGAAATTCCAGTGTCGACGTCAGGCACAAGGTCAGCGGAACTTATCTCTATGAATTGCCGTTCGGTCAGGACAAGCGCTGGCTGACGACCGGCACAGGTGCGCACATTCTGGAGGGATTTTCGGTTTCAGGTACCTTTACCTTTGCAAGCGGCACGCCGCTGACGCCGATTTTTCAGGCGGCAACTACCAGCGTGGCGTGCGGCACGTCCGGCACATTCAGGCCGAATCTCTCAGGTACTCCGCTGAACCAGAGTACGGGCCGGCAGTGGTTCAACCCTGCAGCATTCGGCGAGCCGGCGGTGAATCCACAGTTCCCGTGCGGGGTGTTCGGCAATGCGCCGCGAAACTTCATCATGGGGCCGGGGACGGTGCAGAACAACATGGCGCTCTCGAAGACGATGCAGCTTGGTGAGACGCGCAGCCTGGAGATTCGCGCCACGATCAACAACGTATTCAATACCGTGCAGTACACCGGTGTCGATACCAACGTTCAGTCGCCCACCTTTGGACAAGTAATTGCCGCGGGTTCGGCAACATCGATGCGGTCATTCCAATTCACATCGAGGTTCAGGTTCTGATGGCGCATTGGAGGGACAAGGCGGCGGCTGCGGTAGCGATTTGCGCGCTTGCGCTTCCGGGCGGCCAGATGGCGCCGGCGCAGGAGGCGAACGGGACACAGCAGGACAATTTTGTTTTCAAGGCCAATGCGGAACTGGTTCTGACCAATGTTGTGGTGCGCGATTCCAAGACAGGCGAGTTTGTTCGCGGTCTGAAGCAGAGCGACTTCACGGTTCTCGAAAACGGCAAGTCGCAGCAGATATCAACTTTCGATTTTCAGACGGTCGAGATGGCGACGCCCTTGAACGAAGCGACGATCAGCGGTTTGGCCGGTGCCGTGAATGGACCTTCAGGATCGAAGGCTGCGGTGGTCGCGAAGCCTGAAGATCTGCGAAACCATCGGCTGATCGTGATGTTTTTCGATTTGACTTCGATGCAGCCCGAGGACCTGGATCGGTGCGTGAAAGCAGCGCGGGATTTCTTGACCAACAAGATGCAGCCGGCCGACCTGGTTGCGCTGGTTTCGCTGGACGATACGCTGAAGGTGGACCAGGATTTCACTTCGGACAAGGCGGCGCTCGCCAACGAGGTGGGTATTTACAACGGGACCGAGGGCCAGGGATTTACGCCGGGCGCAACGGCAAATTCGAACCAGGTGGAGGACACGACGGGCTACACACCTGACGAAAGCGAATACAACGATCTGAATACCGACCGCGAATTGTACGCGTTGCGGGCAATTTCAAAATCGCTCGAGAAGATCACGGAAAAGAAATCGCTCCTGTATTTTTCGGGTGGTATTTCGCGTGACGGCATTGAGAACCAGGCGTCGTTACGGGCGGCTGTCAACTCTGCGGTGCGGGCCAACCTCTCGATCTACAGCGTAGACACGCGCGGCTTGCAGGCGATCTCACCGCTCGGAGACGCTTCGACGGGGAGTACTCGCGGTTCCGGCGCATTCAATGGCGGTGCGCTCCAGAACAACATGAATTCCAACTTCGCGTCGCAGGAAGTCATGGCAACGCTGAGTTCCGATACAGGCGGCAAGGCGTTCTTTGACTCGAACGACTTTGCACCGGCATTTGCGCAGGTGCAGCGGGACACGTCGGCTTACTATGCAATCGGGTTCCACTCTTCGAATCCGGCGCGCGATGGCAAATATCGCAAGCTGACGATCAAGATCAATCATCCCGGTATGAAGCTGGAGTACCGGCCGGGTTACTATGCGCCTGCGGACTTCAAGCATTCAGGGCGCGAAGATCGCGAGAGGGAACTGCAAGAGCAGCTCACCAGCGACTTGCCGGCGACCGACGTGGCTGTCTATCTGGACGCGATCTATTTCCGGCTGGATGAGAATCGATTCTTCGTGCCGGTTTCGCTGATTGTGCCGGGCTCGCAGATTCCGTTTGTAAAAGGTGGAGACAAAGACAAGGCCACGCTCGACATTATCGGCGAAGTGATTGACGAGGTGAAGCGCCCGATAGGCAACGCGCGCGAGACGGTGAAGCTCAATCTCGATCCATCACTGCAGGCGCGTCAGAAGAATATCGAGTACACCACGAGCTTCAACCTGCCGCCTGGGAAATATCACCTGAAGTTTGTGGTGCGCGAGAACCAGACGGGTCGCATGGGCTCATTCGAGGCGGATATCACGCTGCCGGATATGAAGAAGCAACCGCTCAAGATGAGTTCGATTGTGCTGGCTTCTGCGCGGCAGCCGAGCAAGAAGTCGTCGCCGCTGGTGCGCGCAGGCGAAGAATACATCCCGAATATCAGCCACGTTTTCCGCCAGAATCAGCATCTTTATCTGCTCTACGAGGTGTATGGCCCGGCGAAGCAGAAACCTGCGGACGGTCAGCCGAAGGGGACCAAGGCTGGAATCGATTTGCTGAGCAGCCTCGAATTGATCCAAGGCTCGACGAAGGTCTACGAGACGCCGCTGGTGCAAGCAAAAGCCGTGAACGTGGAGGGCAGGGACGCAGTGGCCGTCGAATTGGATGTGCCGCTGGAAGGGCTGAAACCGGGGTCATACGTTTGCCAGCTGAATGTGATTGATGACGCCGGCGGCAGCTTCGCGTTCCCGCGTTTTGCCGTGCTGGTGCGCGAACCTGCTGCAAATGCGACTCCCACGGTGCCCGCGACCGCCTCTGCAGGTTCTGGCGCGGATGGTACGAAGTAGACTCAAATCCCGCAACAGCCCGGTTTGGCCATTCCGCGTATTCTGGAGCGGAGGGGCGAAATGAACGGCGGCACAACAGGGCGGGTGGCAGTGATCACGGGCTCGACGGGGGGCGTCGGCGCGGCGGTCGCGCGTACCCTTTCCCGGGCGGGCTACTCGCTTGTATTGACCGCGCCTTCGATGGAAAAACTGAGTGCCCTGGCTGCGCAGCTCAAGGGACCCTGCACGGTGATCGAGGGCAATCTGAGTGATGAATCCCTGCCGGAGAACTTACTCTACGCGGCGCTGGACCGGTTTGGGCGCTGCGATATCTGTTTCAACAACGGGGCTTTGTTCGAGGCGGGAATCATTGAGACGGTGGATATCGGGCGCCTCAGCAGCATGGTGCGCGTGAATGTCGAGGGCTCGTTCCGGGTTGCTTATGTGTTCGTGAAGCACTTTGTTTCAGAGGGATCGGGTCACCTTGTGAACGTGTCGAGCGTCCTTGGCAGCAGCGTCCGACCGACTCCGTATGCGGCTACGCAGCGGGCAATCGAGGCGCTTTCAGATGCGCTGGCGGCGGAACTGGGCGACGGCGGGGTGCTGGTTTCCTGTATTCAGCCGGGGCTGGTGAAAACCGGTTTGCACCATCGCTGGGAGATCGCGCGGGAAGGCGCCTCAGGAACCGGATATCCGCTGGAGCCGGAGGATTTTGCGCGGATGGTGCTGTTTATCCTGGAACAGCCGGGGCTGAAACATAAGCAAGAAGCACAGGTCGGCGCTGAGCTGGCTGCGAGCGAAGAAGCTGAGGGCGGGCTTGCGACAGACGCTAGAGAAGAAGTGGCTGAGCCTCGCGATTTGCAATCCTCGGAACACGAAACTTCCGGCGTCTCTGAAGAGGGGTTTGTCCAGGATGAGATCTGAGTCCAGTCAAGCGGGCGGATTTCTATCCTTTTCCGTGCCGCGATAGGGGCAGTGACGGCAGCCCGATCCGCAGCATGTTCCGCGCTTGAGCAGGTACGCCGCTGTAAAGACCATGTAGGGGCCGTCGAAGTAGAAGTCCTCAGGGTCCAGTTGTTGTGCCGAGGTAGTCGGCTTCGGCGGAGCATCGCCATCCATTCCTGCATTCTCTCAGACCGGCTTTCGTTGATACTTTTCAGCCTTCTACTCTTCGCAGCGGCTCACATTTAGAATCGAGTCATGACATTGACCGCGCAAGATCGCGCACGACGCATCAAGATCATTCTTTTTGACGTGGATGGCGTGTTGACTGATGGCACCATTTGGCTGGTACCTGCTCCCAATCCGGCTTCGAGCAGTGCAGATACGCAGTCGCATCTTTCGAAGCATGAAGGGCAGGTTGGGTTTGGGGTTCACTCGGCAACGATGATGGAGGCCAAGGGCTACAGCGCGCATGATGGTACGGCGATATCGCTGGCTCGCCTTGGCGGGATGAAATGCGGCGTGATCACCAAGCGCGTGAGCGAGACGGTGGCGACGCGAGCACGCGATTTGAAGCTTGAATTTGTTTACATGGGTCAGGCTTTCAAGATGCAGGCGGTGCGCGAGATTATGGCGAAGGAAAGCGTGACGCTGGAGGAAATTGCGTACGTTGGGGATGATGTCATCGATCTTCCCGTGATGCGCGAATGCGGCTTTGCGGTTGCCGTGGCCAATGCGCGGCAACAGGTGAAGGCCGAGGCGCATTACGTAACGCCGAACTCGGGCGGATACGGCGCGGGGCGCGACGCGGTTGAATTCATTCTCGAGGCCAAGGGTCTTTTGCAAAAGTGCATCGAAGAATACATCGATGAGCGCAATCCTATTTCACCGTCGATGGATATCGGCAAGGGATCTGACTAGCTAGATAGTGCGATTCATTTTGCTGTGGGGAAGACCCGCTCGATAAGAATTGTCCGCAATGTCTGGCGCAGGTCCGTCTTTGCGTCAGGTTCGGTGTTCGACTGCGGATGCAACTCTGGCGTTGCTGGCGGCGCACCCGTATCCGTTGTATTCACGGCAAGGATACTGCCGCAATGATCTGCGAGGTCGATCAGCAACTCTGACGAAAAGCCGCCCTGGTCACCATCATGGTAGATGTAGCGGTGTCCGCCGACTTCAACGATAAAGAAACCGAGCCCCATCTTTGGCTGGCTGCCGTGCGGCCCGGCTGTGTATGCAGTTGTGGGTTGGCCTGGCTCAGTTGCGGGCAGCACGCCGGTCCATGCCTCTTCAAGCGAACTGCGCTTGAGCACAATTTCGTAGCGCGGGTTGGCGGGATCTCCGATCAGAAAGCGGAGGTACTTCGCCATGTCGGTGATGGGGGCCTTAAGGCCGCTGTTTGATGTGGTGATGCCGGTATCGAAGTTGAAAGGCTGCGGAGCGAGCTTCGCCCCGGCACGCAGATAGCTGGCTGAGACGTGGTCTTCAAGGAAATATGGCGCAACGTCGAAATAGCTCTCAGTCATGCCGAGAGGCTTGAGGATGTTCTTGTCGATGTAGACTTCAAAGTCGTCTCCGCTAAGGCGCTCAATGATCTGGCCGAGGAAGACGTAGCCAAGATTCGAGTAGCTCCAGCGCGAACCGGGCGCGAACGCGATATGCGTGTAGGGGAGCATCGCGGCGACCTGCGCCCACCGTGTTGGCTCGAAGGGCTGCCAGTCGCAGTTGGAGGGGTCATCGCAATCCCACGGCCACGTGGGGTTGCGAAATCCCGCGCTGTGCGTAAGCAACTGGCGAATGGTGATGGCATCGATGCTGCCGAAGGAGTCGTGCACTTCACGCAGTTCGGGCACGTATCGAACCGCTGGATCATCGAGCGAGAGCTTGCCGCGATCGCGCAGCTGCAGGATTGCGATGGCCGTCATTGTCTTGGTGATGGATGCCCAGTTGTATACGGTCGCGTCGTCGATGCGCCGGTGAGAATCTGCGCGAGCCTCGCCGAACGCGATGGTTTGTGCCTGTCCCTGGTCGCGCACCAATGCGAACCCGCCGCCCACTATACCATGCTGTTTCAAGACCGATTCGAATTGAGGGCGGAGTTTGTCGAGCTCGGGATGCGAGGTTGCTAACTGTGCATGGCTTGATGTGGCGAACGGAAGCAAGATACATATCGCAACGAGTGGGCAAACAAGTGCATGGCGAGCAGGCATGGGGCAATCATAATATGCGTCGGGATCGCTTATGCGGCTTCTCCGGGAAGAACGGTGAAGCGGCGGCGCGCCAGCCAAAGCAGAATCCCGGCGATGGCCCAGCACGTGCCGACGAGCTTCGCTTTCGGACTGAGGTTCCACCACAACACTGCGCAGGTAGCCATGCCGGCGAGCGAAATCAACATGGGTATTGTCTGCGACCAGCGGCCGTGGCGCCATCCGCGAAGAAGAGAAGCGAGGTTGACTCCGATGAAGGCCAGGAGCGCACCGTAATTCAACAGTTCCGCACCGAGGTCGAAGTTCAGAATGAGGGCTCCAATGAGGCACACGGAGCCAATGAGAAGAACGTTGTTTCTTGGGATGCGATTCTTCAAGCTGACTGCTCCGAAGAAGCGACGGGGAATTGCGCCGTCCTGGCCCATCGCATAGAGCAGCCTGGCTGCGCCGAGCTGCGATGCCATGCCGGAACCCATATTAGCCAGGAGCAGCGCAGCATTCACGATGGCGAGCAAAATCGGCCCGCCCATGCGGCCTGAAACGTGAACATACGCGGTGGTCACGTCGGGGAAGGCTGCTCCGCGGGGCCATACGAGTTGCGCGAAATAGACCTCGATACTGGCCAATATTCCGGTGATGAGGCAGGTGAGCACAATAGCGCGTGGAACGCTGCGCGCAGGGTCTTTTGCTTCGTCAGTTAGAGTCGAGATTCCATCGAAACCGATGTAGGTGAGAACCGCGATGGAGGTGCCGTGGAGAAGAGCGCTTGAATTGAAGGTGGCGCGATTGTAAAGCGGATCGAGAAAGAGGCCGACGGTGGGATGCGAGAGGTGAATGATCCAGCGAACCGAAGCGATCAGCACGAGAACGATGACGACACCGAGAGCCGCGGCCATGCCGGCATTGATGCGCGCGGATGTTTCGACGCCGTTGCAGTTGAGAATCGTGAACAACAGGGCGAAGAAGATTGCCCATGCAAGATATGGAATTTCCGGCGCGAAGTTCATGGCAGCGCGACTGCACCAGATTACGCAAATGAGCGGGTTGATGACGTAATCGAGGACGAGACACCAGCCGGTGATATAGCCGAGGCTGGGATGGATTTCCTTGCCGACATAGAGGAAGGCTGAGCCGCCGTGCGGATAGACGCGGGCCATGCGGCCGTAGCTGACCGAAGTGAACAGCATGGCCACCATGGCTAGCAGGATTACGGCGACGACGTGGCCGCGCGACTCCTGGTAGAGCACGCCGAACACCGGCATCGGTGCCGTGGGCTGGATCAGGATGATTCCGTAGAGGACCAGATCACGGAAGCGCAGGGTGCGCCTGAGTCCGATCGTTTCGGCTTGTGTGCCGGAGGGGGCTGCCATTCCGATCCTTAGCGCGCTGCGATGCCGGTTGTGGGTGTGATCGAGGTGGGTGCGACGTTCCAGCCGTCGATCTTGACAGTGGGTACCGAGTTGTCGCCTTCAGGCAATTTTGCCGTAAGGATTGTGCTCTCGCCAGGAGTCAGTTCGATCCAGTTGTCTGACCATAATACGGGGGCGATCAGTCCACCGGAAGATGTGCGGACGGCTGCACGAAGTTGAAATGCAAGCGCCTTGGAGGGATTGGAAAGATGAACGTGCAGTTCGCGCCCGTGCGCCGTGTTTTCGATTTCGGCGCGTGCGTCGATCTGGGCAGGAGGAAGGTGGGTAAGCGCAGTCAGGTCTTCATGTCGCGTTGCGGGCGTGTGCGTGTAGTCAGTGTCCTCCCAATCGAAAGTAGTCAGCGTTGCGGGCACCCAGTAGAAGTTATGACTTATGACGCGTCCGCTCGCGTCCGCGAGTGAAAGATCGATGAAGAAGATTCTCTCCGGGCCCGAGTAGAGCTTCTCGGGAATCGTGAAGACACGCTGTGAACTGTCGGCGTTGGAATCAACGGCGGACTGTGCGGTGTAGAGTTCGTTCCATGCCAGCCCATACACATGAACGCTGGCGCGAAGATTCGCTGCACCGGCATAGGTGCTGTTGACCACATCGATAGCCCGGTCATCGTACGAGTACTGAATGTGCAGCGGCTCGCAGGCTTTCTTGGTGCCAAAATATCCGCCACCAGTGTCGAGGTAGTAGTCGTAGAGATGCCAGATCATCGAAGGCCACGCGTTGTTCAGCATCCATTGGATGACGCCGGTGGAGGTGTATTTATTTCTGCTGTAGGCTTCGAACATCGCGCGTTCCGAATCGTACTCCATGGTCTGGGACAAGCGCTCGTAATCAGCGGCGGAGTTGGGCTTGGAGTAAACGGCCTCCATGGCCGAGTCGAAGACTTTCAGATTCTTAAATTCTCCACCGCCGAAATGCAGACTCCAAGTATCCGATGGCGGCCACGCTTCGGGATCGGGCAGAAACAGCTTCCGGCTCGCGAGAGAGGGAATTGCGGGGCCCGGACTGGTCTCTGTGTTGTACCCGAAGGCGCCTCCGAATTTGAGGCCGGCGTACCAGTAACTGGGCGCAACGTAGTCGTAGGGGCCGTTCATCTTCACGCCGCTTTCGCCGGTCACGGTAGTGGGCGCCTGGGTAGCGGAGGAGAGGATCGGATTCGGCCAGTGCGTTTCCGACTCAACCTGCAGATAGGCTTTCTCCACATCGGCGGGCGGAGGATTGTCGCTACCGTTGAGCCATACCAGCAGACTGGCGTGGTGGCGCAAGCGGAGCATCTGCGAGCGCAGGGAAGCCGTGGCAATCGTCAAATCCTGCGGCGTCCAATCCTTCCAGTGTTCCCAATGATCGCAACAGCACCAGCCAAGCATCACGAGGATGCCGCGCTCATCGGCGAGACGGAAGAACTCATCGGTTTCGAGCTTGCCCTCGAGGCGTATGGTGTTGAGGTTCATGTCCTGGACGAGATCGAACTGGCTACTCAGGCGCGCGTCGTCTGTGCGGAGCAGCATGTCCTGCGACCAGCCGGCACCACGAATCAGAATCGGTTTGCCGTTTACGCGAAAAAGACGGCTGCCGTTGGATGTGAGTTCCGATGTAATTTCGCGGATGCCGAAGTTCGCGCTTTGTTCGTCGGTGATGTGTCCGTCAGCGGTGAAGCTGACGGTAAGGTGCTCGAGGTGCGGCTCGCCCATCTGTCGCGGCCACCAAGGCTTTGGGTTTTGCACGCGGAGGACAGGGAATTGTTCGGGACTGAAGACGATTGTCTGATCTTCATGGGCGGCCAGTATAACGGGCTTTTCGAACTGCACGCCGAGGGCAGTTCCTGAGACAACTCCCTTGATTGGGCTGCCAGTGGCGTTGTGCAATTCTGCATAGACGGTGAGATCCGCGCGGGACAATGCGCCATTCGAGAAATGAGTGACTACCAGCGGCGAACGCACTGTCACGGGGCCGGTTTCGACCAGGTCTACACCGCCCCAAAGGCCCATATCCTTATCGGGCGGGCAGGGATTCCAGTCAACCCAGTTGATGCCGAGATCTTTTTCTGTCGGCGCTGTGGTTTTGACGGCTAGGACATTCAGTTTGCCTGGAACGGCGACGTCGGTGATGTCGAAGTCGTATGTGCGATAGGCGCCCGCTACCGCGTCCGAATCCGCGATCTTGTGGCCGTTTATCCAGACTTCGCCACGGTAGTTGATGCCACCGAAGTGCAGCCAGAGTCGCTGATGGTTTGTGGAGAGAGCGGGCACCGTAAATTCTCTGCGGTACCACCAGCCGCACGCGTAGGGGCTGTCGGCAGGCATGGGCAGATTGGCGAAGTTGTGGCCGATGGGGTAACTGGTGCCGGGAATCTTTCGGAGGTTGTCACCGAAGTAGGGATCGGGAAAGATGCCCGCCTTGACCTGTGCGGCGAGCACGGTGCTCGGAACCGACGTCTTCAGCCATGCATCGGTTTTGAATGTCGTGGTCGAGATCGTTTCACCAGAGTCCGTGACCTTGCACGCCGACAGCAATTGCCAGTTTTCGCGAAGAGGGATTGTGTTTTCCGCGGTCATCGAGGCTGCAGCGGCGAGGAAGGCAAGAGGGAGAATAATCGCTTTCGGGTTCATGTGCACCTGGTGTTCCTTTGCTGCTTTTCGAGAATGCTGCAGTCGATCGGGTTAATTCAATCGTTTGAATCAAGGAATATCGCGCTCGAGAGCTAGGTTGTCAAGCGCGATTTTGCAGAGCCTGCATGGCGGGGTGCCTGAACGTGTGGCGAGGTGGACATGCGTACAACGAGTTCGGGCGGAGCCTTGTACAACTTTACCGGCCTCCCTGTGCCTTGGTCGCGGGAGTTGATCGCGCGCAAGGTCCACTCCGAAGCGAGCAGGCCCATCTCTTTCAACGGCTGACGGATGGTTGTGATGCCGGGGGTGGACACGGCCGCGGGGAGGACGTCGTCGAATCCCACTACGGAGCAGTCGTCCGGGACTTTCAGACCGGCATTGGACAATCCGCGCACAACTCCAAGGGCGGTGAGGTCGTCGAAGGCAAGCACCGCGGTGAAGGGTCGTCCCGATGCAAGTATCTCCTTCGAAAAACACAACCCTCCTTCAAATCCCGAGGTGGAACCCACCAAATTGGGCAATTGAAACACGAGCTTGCGATCGATCTGGATTCCGCCCTCGGTCGCGGCGCGCTTCACTCCTGCCCAGCGCGGTTCCGTGTCAAAGAGTTCCTCAGGACCACGGACGATGGCGATGCGTCGATGACCGAGTTCGATGAGATGACGCAAGGCCAGAGCGCCGCCAGCTTCGTTGTCCACGA
This sequence comes from uncultured Acidobacteriaceae bacterium, assembly GCA_963838295.1. Taxonomy (GTDB): domain Bacteria; phylum Acidobacteriota; class Terriglobia; order Terriglobales; family Acidobacteriaceae; genus Telmatobacter. The sequence continues at coordinate 91,326 of CAWIQS010000008.1, read as the reverse complement.
GCAGGGAACTGACCTTTTTGTCGGTCAGATCGCGGCCTACGATCACAATGGGGACGCGGTTTTTCTCAATGTCTTCGAGCAGATTTGTTTCCTGGAAGATCCAGCTTGCAATGACGATGACGCCTTCAGCTCTGCGCTCGAGGATCATCTTCAAATAGTTGTCGAAAAGTTTGCGCTGCGTCTGTGCATCGACCAGCAACGGCAGGTAGTCTGCCGGCTGCAGACCTTCCTGAATTCCGTGCACGATTGGAATACAAAACGGATCGGAGAGATCGTAGGCGAGCACCGCGATTGTCTGGCTGCGGCGACGGCGCAATGACCGGGCATACGCATCGGGATGATAACCGAGTTGCTGCGCCATTTTTCGAATGCGGTCTCGCGTGGTTGCGGCAACGTTTTTCGACAACGGCGCTTCGCTCAACACGATGGAGACGGTGGAGACGGAGTATCCGCAGGCCTCGGCGATATCCATCAGCGTCACATGGCCAGACTTTCGTTGCATTTTTGCCTCCCGTCAAGCGATTTACGTTGGGCAATTCAGCGTGATTTTGCCGCAAGAGACGGGCTGACCGAATCGCGAATGCTGTCGTGTCAATTTGGTCTCCAGCAGGTCTCATACTTTCTGCTTGACATGCAGAAGAAACGATTCTACATTCTGCTGTCAAGAGATTCAAACGTTTGAATAAGGCGTTTGACCCCCGGGGGTAGCCATGGATAAGCAATGTGCGCGAGCCGCATATGTGCGCTCGATTTTCCTCATTTGCCTGCTGATCGGAATTACTTCGGCAGCCTGTGCCCAGGCTGGAAGAGGGTCCATCAGCGGACTCGTCACCGACGCGACGGGCGCGATTATCCCAGGGACGAAGGTTATGGCGCAGAGCCAGGCGACCGGCCTGAAGCTTTCCACCGTCTCCACGGCGGCCGGCTTGTATTCGTTTGTGTCTCTTGCGCCCGGCAGTTATCAGGTAACGGCCAGTGCCAAGGGATTTGAAACTCTGGTTGAGAAGAATGTCGCAGTCACAGTAGACCAGGTGTCGACGATCAATCTCACGTTGAAGGTTGGCAGCGTAAGCGAGGTTGTGACGGTCAACGGCGCGACGGCGCTGGTGGAGGCGAGCAATTCAACGGTTGGACAGCTGCTGACTGCCGATACGATCGACCGTGTTCCGCTCTTGACGCGCAATGTGTTCGATCTCATCCAATTGAGCGCGGGTGTGACGCCTGCAAATGGGGCGCCCAATTCTTCAAGTTCGTTTGCGATCGAAAACATTTCAAGCGGACGACCAGGCGTGGATGTTTCTTCCTACACCATCAACGGCGCGATCGTGGGTTCGGTCTATTACATGGTCGACGGAAGTCCGCTGGGCATTGCGGAGAACAATGTCGCGGCGATCATTCCGGCGCTGGATATCCCCGAAGATGGCGTTGAAGAGACGCGTGTAGAAACGCAGAACACTCCAGCGAGCTACCAGAGCGGCGGAGCTGGCGTGATCAGCCTGGTGACGAAGTCCGGATCGAATCAATTCCACGGCGATGCATTCGGAGTATTCCGGCCCAACGTGCTTGCGGCCAACGAGTATTTCAACAAGCAGAGCCAGGTTGCGGCAGGCAGTTCGAACACTGCTCCGGCGTTTCATCGCTACCAGGAAGGCGGCGCATTCGGCGGTCCGATTATGCACGACAAGCTTTTCATCTTCGGCGACTACGAGGCGACGCAGCAGCAGCAATTTGACGGATCGAATTACTTCGTTGTGCCCACCACGGCGGAGCGCACGGGTGATTTCTCGACGGATGGTTTCACAATTTACGACCCGACCCAGCCGGACAATCCGGACGGAACACGCCAGCCATTTGCGAACAACACGATCACCAATCCAAACCCGATCGCACTGAAGTTTCTTTCGAATTTCCCTAAATGCAATTACCCTAACCCGACCACATGCGATGCGAGTTCCGACGATGTTTCGCTGAACTATTTTGCACCGGGGCTGGATCCGACTACCGCACAGCGGTTCGATATTCGCATGGATTGGGTGGAGAGCGAGAAGCAGAGGGTTTTCGGACGCTTCTCTTTCGATCGCCTTTTTACATCGACCTACAACGCATTTCACAGCATGTGGGATTTGAACTATGCACAGAACGTGACGAATGGGCGCAATTTTCTGCTGGGTGACGATCTGACGCTGAGTCCAACAACGTTCTTGCAATTGCGCTACTCCTTTACGCGCCACTATGAGAACCAGGGCGGCGATCCAGCGCAGAACGGATTTGATATCACGACGCTGGGATTCCCCTCATCGCTGGCAGCCGAGGAGGTTTACAAGCTTCTGCCATTTGTGATCTTCACCGATAACAATAGCGGGATTGGCGGAACGGCTGACTACAACACTTTCCAATATGCGAGCGAAAACAATGATGTCAGCGTTGCCGTGACTAAGGTCCTGAATAAGCACGAAGTCTCGGCGGGCTTTGAGTATATGAAGCGCCTGCTCAATGTTGGTCAGCCGCCTGCTGCTTCTGGTTCGTATGCTTTCGACATCTCGGCAACCGATCAGTCGGTGGCTTCGGCAAACGGCGGCAGCGATTTCGCTTCTTTCCTCACCGGGATGGGGACGGCTCCCGGCACGGAATCAAACAACTATCCCAACTTTACGAAGGACCTGTTTGCAGCGGAGGCCAGCCCCTATTACGCCGCGTTCGTCGAAGATACATTCCGTCCAAGCACAGGGTTGACGATCACTGCCGGTTTGCGCTGGGACATCTTTGGCGGCAAGACAGAGCGCCACAACCGGTTCGAGTATTTCAACCCGACGGCGACCAACACGGCGGACGGCGTCGATTACACCGGTGCGGAAGTGTACGTCACCCGCGGTGATCGTTCACCGTTTTCGACAAACATGAAGGATCTGGGACCGCGGCTCGGGATTGCGTGGCAACCGGCCAAAGCGCTGGTCGTTCGCGCTGGAGGCGGATTCTATTACGGTCCGAGCCCGCACATGGTTGGTGGAACAGGCCTGGACAGCGACGGATATTCAACACAGACGACGTGGAATGCGACCTGTCTGAATGCCGATGGCAACACGGTGTTGAACGGCTCCTCGGCCTGCAACGGGGCAGCGGCTGGAAGTCCAGCTCCGAGCTTTACGGGTGACTATTCGCTGAGCAATCCATTTCCGGGTGGTGTCGTTCCGTTAATTGCGAGTCCGACGGGTCTCGCGAACAACCTGGGCAACTCGCTTAGTACCATGCTTCGCTCGCAGCGTACGCCGACCACGTACAACTTCAACTTCGGGGTCGAATATGAGTTGCCGCACCAGGTGGTATTGAGCGCAGGGTATGTGGGCAGCCGTGGGCTGTTCTTGCCGCTCGGGACGCTCGATCTAAATGAGCTGGATCTGGCGAACATTCAGAAGTACAACTACTCCCTCTGCGTCGATACTTCCGATCCGAATTGCACGATGGTGCCAAACCAGTGGGCGCCCATTCAACCTGCAACGAATGCGAATTCTGGCTCCAGCGAGGTTCCGCTCTGGGTTTCATTGCAGCAGTATCCGCAATTCGGCAACGGCAACTATGGTTCAGGAAACGGAGTGATCGTGCACGGGTATCCCGGAGGCGATTCTGACTACAGCTCATTACAGACGAAGGTGCAGAAGCGACTCACGCATCACTTTACGGCACTAGCCACTTTCACCTGGGCGAAGCTGATGACGGACGATGGCAATCCGCCGCTCGGGTTCGTCGGATCGCATCTCGGTGGTCCCCAGGATGCGCGGAACATCAGTCTCGAGCACTCCATCAGCCCGCAGGATGTGAAGTATCAATTTACCGGGCAGGCATCCTACGATCTTCCCGTCGGCAAGGGGCGTGCGGTCGATCTGAATGGAGTTTCAAACGCCGTGCTCGGCGGATGGACCGGAAATCTCATCGCTTACCTGAGCACGGGTGTGCCGGTTGCATCACCAACGGTCGGAGCCGGGATCGCTTACTTCAACCAGCGCCCCGATCTTACCTGCAATCCCGGCAGCGGCGCGCCGCACACCGCCTCGACATGGTTCAACTTCAACTGCTTTGCGATACCCTCGAGCCCATTTGTTCCCGGTAGCGCGCCTGCATATCTTGATCATGTACGCACCATGGGAGCGCAGGATTTCGACATTTCGCTCTACAAGCACTTCACCTTCGGGAATGAGAAGGACATCCGGTTCGAGATCGCTTCTTACAACATCGCCAACAGGGCGCAACTGGGAATGCCGGGAACACCGAGTATTACAGCGGTGCAGTCCGATCCTTCACAGGCTGCGCAGTTCGGATTGATTACGAATACCGTGAATAGTCCGCGGCAGTTCCAGTTTGGATCGAGATTCACGTTCTGAACGCGCCGCTTTACGATCTGCATAAATCAAAAAGCGAAGGCCAGTCGTAGTGATGCGACTGGCCTTCTTTGTTGACCGGGTGCCTCAGGCCAGCACAATCGTGGGGTTTTCTCCCCGTGTGTCGGCCTCGTTGACCTCGGTGACAATGGTGCGAGATTCGCCGGGCATCAGAGCGATGTAGTTGTCGGAATAGATTGCGGGCAGGATGCGGTCACCTGTCTTTTGCCGCACGGCTTTCACGCGCACCATCAATGCGGGCGACGGTCCAATGTTGTGGACATTGGTGGACAGTTCCCAGCGATCTCCCCTCTGCTGCACGCTGGTTGTGGCGGACAACTTAGGCTTCGGTAATTGGCGGATGGCGCGAAAATCGTTCTGCTGCAACCCGCGCATATAGAAGTTCGAGGAGAGCGTTTCGTTTCCCTGCTTGAGCGCCAGGCGGAGGAAATGAACCGGAGACAGCCCGGCGGGATATTTCATATCGATGCAGTTTGTTGTCGAGTCCTCCACGCTGTCCAGAGGGACGGTCTTCAGGTCCACTTGCTTTCCATCCATATTCAGGATTTCGACAGTGGCAGTGAGGCCCGTGACGTTACCGGCGCTGTAGTTCACCACTTCGATGGTTTCCGCGGCGCAGTTCCATTGGATGTGCAGAGGCTCCGAGCCTTTCTTGCATCCGTAGTAAGCGGCTGTCGGCTCGAAGAAGTAGTCGTAGGTTTGCCACACGAAGGACGGCCAGCAGGAGTGGCTCATCCACAGCAGGACGCCCATGCGGTAACGGCTTTGCGCTTCAAACATGGCACGGTAGGTGTCGTAGTTGATGAACTGAGCGAGGCGGATCCACTCCTCGGCGCTAGTCGCACCGCCATAGCTGTTTTCAACAATGGTGCGAAATCCCGCACCGCCCATTGCGCCCTGAAGGCAGAAGTCGTGCAGGCCCCAGTCGAGTGCCTGCGGCCAGAGAGCCTTTTCGGGCATCATTAGGCGAACGCTGTCGAGAGAGGGAATATTCGGCGCACCGATTTCGCTGTGTAGTTGCTTGTCGGCGACCTCGAAGTAGAAGGCTGCCGGGTTCGCCCAGTACGGCCCATGACCGCTGACTACTTCGTCGGCAGAACTTGGAATGTAGTGCAATCCAGGATGCAGATCGCCGAGAATCCTGCGGATTCCCTGCTCGAGCGGAGGAGGAGGGAAACCCTCGTTACGACCGCAATAGAGACCGACGGAAGGATGATTACGGATGCGCAGGACGACATCCTTCACATTGGCGAGGAACAGTTCGTTGTTATCCGGTTCCGGACCGTCCCATGGATTGGCGAGCCAGAAGTCTTGCCACACTACGATTCCGTGGCGATCGCAGGCTTCATAGAATGCATCGTCGCCGATTTGGCCGACCCAGTTGCGGATCATGGTGAAGTTCATTTCGCGGTGATAGCGAACAGCGGCATCGTACTCGCGCGCACGGTAGCGAAGCATCGATTCGCCGAATCCCCAGTTCCCCCCACGCGCGATGAAGCGGCGGCCGTTGATCCAGATGCGCAGATTGCCACCGTCTTCGCTGTAGGTCATGTGGCGAATGCCGGCCTTGAAAGCCTTCTTATCAATCTGCTTTCCGCCAGACTCAACGGAGATCTGCACGTCGTAGAGATGCGGATCACCGTAACCAACAGGCCACCACAACTTGGGATCCTTCAGGTGGAGCGCGGGATTCGTGGTCGGATCAAGGGTGACGCTCTTCCGCTCGCCTGCAGCGATCTGTATGTGCTGCTGAACGTTGATATCGCCTAGCTGAAATTGCAGTGTGCCGTCGAAGGGATGGTCCTGGTGATTGATGAGATCCGTCTGAAACGTGAGGTCTGCGGACGACGTATCGGGAAGCGGGAGCTTGCTCGACACGAAAGCATTTTCGATTATGACTGCTTCGGTTACAGAGAGAGAGACGTCGCCCCAGATGCCGATGTCGCGCCCGCGCATGGTCGGGATCCAGTCCCATCCAATGGAGGCGTGATAGGTGGGGTTGTCCGATCCGAGGGCGCCGCCATTCTTGGCGCAGATCTCGTAGGTCTTTTGCTTGCAGCTGCCGGGTGTTGCATTTTTCTCGATGTGCACAGCGAGCGCGTTGGTGCGGCCGGGCAGGATCTTCTGCGAAACGTCAAATTGCCCGCGCATGAAGCCGCCCTCAATGCGGCCCAGCTTCTCGCCATTCAGATAGACTTCGGCTTTCCAGTTAATGCCGTCGAAGTTGAGCCACGCGAATTGCTCGGGAGTTTTCGTCGGCGCCTTAAACTCTGTGCGATACCAGAAGTCGGAGTAGAAATAAGAATCTGAGATGTGGAGCTGATTCTGGCCAAAATTCGGGTCGGGAATCGCGCCGGCATTTGCGTAGGAGGTCAACACAGTTCCGGGCACGGTTGCGACCAGCCAGTCTGCATCGCGGAAGCCCGGCTTTGAAAGCGCTTCTCCTGCATCCTGTATGAAATTTGCCCGCTGAATGCGCCACGACCCTCCAGCGAGAAGCTGCCTGCGATCCGCACTTACGGCGGGCGCGGGCTTTGGTTTGGCCGCAAATCCGCCGCGACCAAAGACCTCGATTTCGCTGAGGATGTAGCCGTAAGGCGTGGCCGGCCTCGTCATGAGTACGCGAACATAACGGCCGGCTGCAGGTTGCGGCAGTTTCAAGACATCGATTGGGCCTGACCTGCCAGAGAGGGATACCAGGTCGCGCCATGTTTCCGCATCGTTCGACACCTGCACGGAGCCTTCGGCGGCGCGGGCGATCCATGTCAGTTCGATGTGATCGAATGTGCAGTGTGAGCCAAGGTCGACATAGACCCACTCCATGCCGGAACCAGCGCTCATCCATGCGCTCGTGAAGCTGTATGGACCGCCGACCTCAACACGCAGGTCGCCCTTGAAGAAGGCCACCTGGCCCAGCTTCCATGTCGTTTCAAATGCGGACGAGGCGCTCTTGCCGCTGCCCATGGCACATTCGATTCGATAGAAGCGGCTTCGGCTGAGCGCCTTGAGAGGAATGGTGGGGGTGAAGAAGTGATTGGGAGAAGCGAATCCTGGCGGATAACCCGCCGTTGAAGCTGGCTTCGGTGACGAAGCGGTGCCTGCGACTTGCCAGGAGCGGCCGTCTTCAGAGACCGATACGGTGAAGGTGAGCGAAGCGGCCGATGCCTGGAGTGGCGAAACGACGAAGAGCTGGATCCGGTCGATCTCCGGCGCGGCATCGCCACCGGCAAGCTCGATGTCGACCCGGGCAGGAGATCCGCGCAACTCCATGGTGTTCATCGGTGCGTGGTCGACGATGACCTCGCGATTTTCCTTGGAAATCGGGCCTTCGAGCGCACCGGAAACGACGATCCATTGGGGCAGATTCTTCGCTTTTATGCCGTCGGTGACAAGCTGGGCTGTGAGGTTGTAGTCGTAGCTGCTGGAGTGATAGGCGGGACGCAGCAGAGCAAGATTGCGGTAAGTGGTTGTGTCGGGTATGAGGGTGGGGCCGAAATGCGCAGTGGGCTCTCCGGGATAAATGCCGACTCCGCGGGTGTACTCCGTTGCTTTCAGAGTTGTCCCGGCAGGCTCTGGCAAAGGGGATGTTTCCGCATCCATCGTTTTTCCGGGTTCGCCGAAAGCTGATAATCCATCCACGGCTACGGTCGCACTCGCAATGGCCGTTGTCCTGAGGAAATCTCTTCTTGATGTCGTCATCTATTCTCCGTAAGGTGCCTAGCAAAGAGCGCGCCTGAGCAAATCGCGTCTGCGCGAAAAATGAGAGGACTCCGCTCTCGGTTTCGGCAGAACCAGTTGGCTATTTCCCGAGCCGGTCCATGCAATTGCTTTGAGGCTGCTGGACTGGCAGGTTTTGGCTCGACACCATGTTAGTCGCACACCCCGCGGGCTGCCGAATCGATTTAGCCGGGCCGGGCAGCGATTACTCTTTCGAGGCAAACCCCTGCCAAGGATGCGGCGTCCAACCGCTTGTCAAAGGGAGTCAAAAGCTCCGCAAGAGGACTGTTCCCTGGAGGACGATGAATGGCGAATGCATGCCTCGCAGGCGTTGAAACTCGGTGAGGCACTGCTGCGTGGCGAGCCCAACCGTATGAAGATCGCGCTGACCAGTGCTCACGATACGGTGCGCGAATTGATCTAGTTGGGCACCTATCCATATAGCCCTCAAAGCATCAAACTCCACCGCTTCGACTTTCCTCCCGAGACGCCGCGATCTCGCGTCATGAAGCGAGCCGCCAAGGACTGTGAGGGATGCGATCTTTTCCGCAGGGCCACGCAAACCGTGTTCGGCAAATGCGAAGAGGGAATCGATGGCCCGAATTATCGAGATTCAACGGGGATTCAGGTCCTGGAAAACGTTGTTCAGCAACTTTCGAATGATCGGATAGCACTCGCAAGCTACTTCGACCAACTGTTCCCGGTTTTCTATACGAATGCGCGAGCGCCGGTATTCAATCAGTCCGGACCTTTGCAAACTGCCAGCGGCAAGATTGACGGTAGATCGGCGTGCGCCGAGCATGTAGGCTAGAAACTCCTGCGTCAACCTCATCTCTGCTTCGCCGGTCCTGTCCTGCACCATGAGCAACCATCGAGCCAGCCGCTCCTCAACTTCATGCACTCGATTGCATGCAGCCAGTTGAGCCAGCACGAGGGCTTCGTGCTGGACGAGTCTAAGAATAGCGCTGCGCAGATTCGCGTCTTTTGCGAACATCTCTTCGCAACGTTTGAAATCCATCCGCAGGCCCGTTCCCGCCACTTGCATAAAGCAGCGCGTCATACCTGTTAAAGGTCCAAGGAGATGGATTTTTTCCGCAATTCCTTCGCTTCCGACGAATCCAACCTCAACTCCTTCACCGGCGGAGAGAATCGTGACCGTTGAAGCAATTCCTGAAGTAATGAAATGGACGTATTGCGGAGCTGTTTCCGCCTCAAACAAAACGGTGTGGAGGGGAAGTTCAACCGGCTCGAGATGTAGTAAAAGCTCTGACCTGGTTTCGGATGGAAGTACTTCAAGAAGTCGATTGGAATTTGAGAACGCCACGGGGCCGCCCTTTGAAGAAATTGGAGCAGTACGCGAGACTTGCGCGCAGCTCAACGCCGCAGTGCCAAAATAGCCGATTGCAGGGAAGTAGTTCTGTTCGATAACTAACATTTGAATCGACTTGGGTATTCAGCTTGGCTGTCCTTTGGCCCAGTTGTGTCGATCAGCCGGACGATTTCCACAGCAGCTCCAAAATTAGGCTCGGGATGTCCGGTAACCGACAGACGCCCAAGCGCGGCGGGGCACAGACTCAAAATGCCTCCGATGCCGACAGAACCATCTCAGGTGATAAGAAAAACTCCCAAAACGCGTCCATTTCTCTGTTTACGTTCCAGTACTTGAGGCGGGAAATCTGATCGATACGCCTTGCAGCGGCCCGTTTCCAGTGGTCGTCGCAAGTACTCGCACGTTTTCCGTCATTGAAGAGCCCCAGATGAATTCTCAATTGAGTGTCCTGATCGTAAGTCGCGATGAAATGCTTCTGAGAACGCGCGAACTGATCTTCGGCGCATATTTCCGTGTTGCAACCGCTGGAAGACCGACGGAAGCTATGCCGCAGCTCAAATCGACTCATTTTGACTTAGTCGTCCTATGCCACTCGCTCAAGGACGATGAATGCGAGCTCCTTGCCGACCTCGCGCACCATCATGCGCGCCCCGGAAAGACGCTGGCCCTCAAACCAATCACAAACTTTGGAGACGAACGGCCTTGGGCCGATGAGGAAATTGGTGTCGATGCGGGACCGTATGGCCTGCTTCTCAAAGCGGCCCAGATGCTTAATTTCCGGATATCGAGCAAGGCAAAAGTCCGTCCTGGAAGTCAGCAAGCACATCGGCAGGATTCCGATTTAGGTGAGGAATCTGTCACTACTTTGAGTGGACATGGGCGCAGGGAGCACAAGACGTCTGTCTGACCCGAAATCCCATCAAGGCCCCGGGGCTCCCTCCGTGGAGCCGATTCGAGCGGATCACGTCGGAAATGACCCAGGGGCTTTACGTCGTTCTTTCTGTTGGATTAAACTGCGTTCACTTTGTTTCCTTGGAGTTTTCAATGACAAGCCAGACGCGTTTGTTGCTGGTTGAAGACCAACCGCAGGACATTCGTTTCGCCGCCAAAACGGCCGAATCTGTCGGATTTTCGGAAGTGGATGCGCTTTCGTCCGTTCAAGCCGCCCGGAACTATCTGGAAGGGGGTTTGAAGGGCGAGAGGCAACTCCCCGACGGGATCGTGCTCGATCTGGATTTGGGATACGAGAGCGGGTATGAATTGCTGAGGTATTGGCATTCCACCCCAGCCTTATCAAGGATTCCTGTAATCGTGTGGTCCATTCTCGGAGAGGATCAGCGCGAAATGTGCCGCCTTTTCAAGGTCACCCGCTTCGTCGCAAAGTGGGAAGGGGAAGAGGCGTTTCGAGACGCGCTGAGCGGTTTGTGCGGTTCAACGCCTCCGAGTGCTTGCTAGAAAGCCAGTCCAACCATTTCGCAGGTAGCAGCATCCACTGACTTTAGGGAATTCCCGCCTCTGCGATAGGACCCCCCAACAAACCAACCGACGGGCTGTGATTCTCTTTCAGTAGCTCGTAAGGAAAGCAACATGAATGAGTTAGCCGAGATTATTTCCAAGAATGAAGAGAAGCTGCGAACCGATTGGATTCGCGACATGGGGAACGCAGTCCAGCGCGCCGATCTAATGGGGAAAGGAGAGCTGGAAGAGCAATGTCGAACGCTTTTGAGCGCCATCGTCACGGGAATTCGGAGTAGTCGACCCACTGACATTTCATCTCCGGGATGGAGTTCCGCCCGAGAGCTTCTGCAGGAAATCTCAGTGTCCCGCGCGCGGCAGGGATTCTCGCCTTCAGACGTGGCCACGTTTGTGCTTTCCCTGAAGCGTCCGATTTTTGTCGAAATACGTCGCGAACTGGCCAGCAAACCGGACACGCTGTTCGACACGATTTGGACAGCAACCGAACTGCTGGATCAACTGGCGCTCACCACAACGGAATCGTTTATGGCTGCCCGCGAGGAGCTTATTTCCCGTCAGCAGCAGGAATTGCTTGAACTGTCGACTCCGGTCGTCAAGCTGTGGGAAGGCATCCTCGCGTTGCCGATTATTGGCACCCTCGACAGTGCGCGAACGCAGGTGGTGATGGAGAATCTTCTCGAAGCGGTGGTCGCCACCAATTCAAAATACGCAATTATCGACATCACCGGTGTTCCCACTGTCGATACGCTGGTGGCGCAACACCTGCTGAAGACGATTACGGCGGCGCGCCTGATGGGGGCCGAATGCATTATCAGCGGGGTGCGGCCGCAGATAGCTCAAACCATTGTGCATCTGGGGATCAATCTTGAAGATGTGATCACGAAAGCAAAATTGTCGGATGCCTTCGCGCTTGCCTTGCAGAAGAGCGGGCGGAAAGTTGTGCGGGACGGCACCGCGCCGGTGAGTCCAATTGCCGGTCTGTTTGCGAAGCGGGAGGAGTAAATGGAGCGAATTCCAGTTCTCCGCATGGGCTCGCTCCTGCTGATCACTATTCAAGTGGATATGCACGACAAACTCGCCATGCAGCTACAGGACGATGTCACGCAACGCATCTCGGAGTGGGGATCGACCGGGGTGCTGATCGACATATCATCTCTTGAAATCGTCGACTCCTTTATCGGGCGAATGCTGGCGAATATCGCTGCCATGTCGCGCGTTTTAGGAGCCGATACAGTGGTGGTTGGCATGCAACCGGCAGTGGCCATCACACTTGTGGAACTGGGGATGTCTTTGCCGGGGGTTCGCACGGCGCTGAGCGTGGAAGCGGGAATGGAACTTCTCTTTGGAGCGCTCCCTGGAACGCAGTCTGGATTGGGTGATGAGCGTTCTCAGGGCTGACCAACTGCCACTCAAGACTTCAAATGACGTTGTGCTGGCGCGCCAAAGGGTCAGGCAATGGGCTGTTGAGCTGCGCTTTAGCCTGGTCGACCAGACTAAGCTCGTCACCGCGGCAAGTGAGTTGGCTCGCAATGCGTTGGACCACGGCAACGGTGGCCAAATGAAGATCGAAAGCCTGGTCAATGGAACAAAATCAGGGTTGCGGTTGATCTTCGAAGACCAAGGTCCGGGAATACCCGATATTGACCAGGCATTGAAGGATGGATTCACGACTGGATCAGGAATGGGCCTGGGCCTCGGAGGCAGCAAGCGCCTGGTGAATGAATTCAGCATCGAATCAGAAGTTGGCAAAGGGACGAGAATCACCATCGCGCGATGGAAATAGTCTTCACAGAGTGGGTTTCGGTGAGCGACGCCAGTTCGGTGGGCGAAGCGCGGCGCACGGCCATTTCGGTGGCCAATCGCCTGGGATTCGACGAGACTCTCTCCGGCACGTTGGCATTGCTTGCTACAGAAGCATCACGAAACGTGCTCCTGCATGGCGGAGGCGGGCAGGTGGTCATTGCCGGCGTAGCAGAAGATGGCGCAGTGACCGCGCGGATTCTGGCTATCGACAAGGGCGAAGGGATTGCCAACATCGCTGATGCAATGAGCGACGGTTTTTCGACGAAGGGGACCATGGGCGGCGGTCTTGGCGCCATGAAGAGAATGGCCACCAGGCTGGACATCTTTACGGGGCGGGGTGGGACCGTGGCGATGATTGAGCTTGTAAAGCCGCGCTCCGAACCCGAAAAACCGCTTTCGCGGAAGTTGCACATCGCGGGCTTCGCTATACCTCATCCAGGAGAGCGCGTTTGCGGCGACGCATGGTTCAGCCACCAGACTCCGCAACGTACGGTGGTGCTGCTGGCAGATGGACTCGGTCATGGATGGGGAGCATCTGAGGCCGCGACCGAAGCGGTTGCCACATTTCGGCAACGGGCGGACCTTCCCCCCGGTGAAATTCTTGGTTATATTCACGACGCGTTGCGGAAAACGCGCGGAGCGGTTGCAGCAATTGCGGAGATCCGTCCCGAAGAGGGATTGCTGACCTATGCAGGCGTAGGTAACATCTCGGGCGTTGTGCTTGAAAATGGCGCCTCACGCAGCCTGGTTTCACACAATGGCACGCTGGGAATGATGACGCCGAAGATACAGGAATTTCGGTCCTCATGGATGCCTAATTCCACGCTTGTGCTGCATTCGGATGGGTTGCAAACAAAGTGGGATCTCTCTACATATGCGGGCATCTTCTCGCGCCACCCCGCCATTATCGGAGGCGCATTGCTCCGCGACTACCGCCGGCAACGCGATGATGTGAGCGTCGTCGTAACGAAAGCAGCGTGATTCTTGTCGGTTCCTATCATCCATGTCGCTCTCCTCACCGAACGAGACGTCGTTCACACAAGGCAGCGTGCTCGCGAAGTGGCGGCGGAACTTGGATTGGATAATCAGGATCAGATTCGGTTGGCGACCGCCACATCTGAGATTGCTCGAAATGCGTTCAGGTATGCGCGCAATGGGAAAGTGACGTTGTCCCTGGTCCTGGAAACGCCGCAAAGGCTCGAGGTTACAGTAGCCGATTCTGGATCGGGCATCTCGAACTTGCAGCAGATCTTTGAGGGCCGCTACAAGTCTGAAACCGGTCTCGGCATGGGGTTGATCGGCACGCGACGCTTGATGGACGAATTCAATATCGAGTCCTCGCCTGCGGGCACCGTTGTGCGCATGGCGAAGCATCTTCCTTATCACAGCAACGCGTGGACACCGCGCACGGCAAGCGATCTAAGTAGAAAGTTACAATCCCGTGCTCCGGATAGTCCTTACGAGGAGATTGAGCAACAGAACCAGGAGTTGCTGAAGACCCTGCAGGAGTTGCGTTCCCGACAGGAAGAATTGGAATTGCTGAATCACGAACTCGAAGACACGAACCGCGGAGTTGTGGCGCTTTATGCAGAGCTCGATGAGCGCGCCGATTACCTGCGGCGAGCTTCGGAATTGAAGACCAAATTTCTATCAAACGTATCTCATGAATTCCGCACGCCACTGAATTCAGTGATCTCGCTGGCTCGTCTACTGCTGGAGAGAATTGATGGAGATCTAACCGCTGAACAGATCAAGCAAGTCCGATACATCGAATCCTCCGCACAAGATTTGCAGGAAATGGTGAATGATCTTCTTGATCTGGCCAAGGTAGAAGCGGGAAAAATTCGCATCCGGCCAAAGCGTTTCGAAGTTCACGAACTGTTCAGCGCTTTGAAAGGGATGTTGAAGCCATTATTGGCCGACAACAATTCAGTCGATCTTGTTTTCAACGACGCGATGGAACTGCCGACGCTCCGCACCGATGAGGGCAAGGTCTCCCAAATCCTGCGCAATCTCATATCCAACGCACTCAAGTTCACACCGAATGGCAAGGTCACCGTATCGGCCATGATGCTTGAGAACCAATGGGTTCAATTCATGGTTGAAGACACCGGCATTGGCATCCCGCCCGAGCACCACGAAGACATCTTCAGGGAATTCAGTCAGGTCGAAAATCCGCTGCAGGAAAAGCATCGCGGCACGGGACTTGGATTGCCTCTGTGCAGAAATCTGACAATGCTGCTTGGTGGAACGATCTGGCTTGAAAGCGAACCTGGGAGAGGCTCGACGTTTTTTGTCCGACTTCCTTCCGTGTACGTTGGAGAGGCGATCCAGGCTGAAGACTCTGCAGCACTGCCTGCGCCGGACTTTCATCGTGCACCTGTCCTGGTTCTTGAAGACGATCCGGAAACCGCAAACCTGATTGAAACCTATCTGCGAGATTCGGAGTTTCAGCCAATCCTGGCCTCTACAATTTCGCAGGCGGAGGGTTGGACAACTCGACACACTCCAGCAGCGGTGATGGCAGACGTGTATATCGGGGACGACTTGTGCTGGGGCTTCATCGAACGCTTACGCCATCGACTGCCGGAACTCCCGGTCATGGTTACGAGTGCTCACGACGAGCCCCAGACCGCATTCGCCAGCGGCGCAAACCTGTTTCTGCAGAAACCTATCGAAAGCGACAATCTTCTTCGCGAACTTCGGCGTCTCACCGCCCACAACGGAACGCGAAGGCTTCTTCTCGTAGATGACAATGAAGTCGCACGCTACATTCTTCGCGATCTTCTGGATCAGCCGTGGCTTCAGATCCGGGAAGCCTCAAGCGGCACCGCGGCGTTGAATGCGCTCAGTGAGAGCTTGCCCGATGCATTGGTTCTTGACTTACTGATGCCAGACTTGAGCGGCTTCGAAATCCTGCGGCAACTGCGGTCCCAGCCGGCGACGAAGAATCTTCCCGTCCTGATCTACACTTCCAAGGTGCTGACAGAGGCAGAGAAGACACAACTGGATTCCTGGCAGGCAAGGATTATCCGCAAGGAGGACGTAAGTTCACGCTTGTCGGCAAAGCCTTTTCTCGAGTGGTTGAAATCCGTGGGACTGGGTCCCGAAACTGGGGTTAGAGGGCGCAATGCCTGAGCTTCTTCGACCCCGGGTCCTGATTGCCGATGATCGCGAAGAGAATCGATACGTATTGTCGCGGGTTCTCGAAGGGTCGGGTTTCGAGTGCAACCAAACAGGGACAGGGATGGGAGCATTGGAAGCTGCTCAAACCCTTCCCGATGTCATCATTTTGGACGTACGTCTGCCTGACATGTCCGGATACGAAGTGTGCAGGCGAATCAAAGGCGACCCTCGAACAGTCTCGGTCTCAGTACTGCAAATTTCAGCTTCATTTGTGTCCAACGATGATCGCGTGCGTGCTCTTGAGGCTGGCGCTGACGGTTACCTTACGCACCCAATTGATCGCATGGTGCTGGTCGCTACGGTGCGGGCACTCTTGCGTCTGCGCACAGCCGAGGCCGCAGCTCGCCAGGCTGCTGAGCAATGGCAATCAACTTTCGACGCCCTCTCGGAGGGGTTGGCACTCATTGATGGCGACGGGAGATTGGTGCGATGGAACAATGCATTCGCTCAAATCTGCGGGCTGAAGGTTCACATTGACGCGGGAGGCGACGCGTCTTCATTGTTTACGGACCTGCTGGGAACCGACGATCCAATAAGACAAGACGGACGGCGCTACAGTGCAGAATTCGACATCGGAAAACGCACTGTGCAACTTATCGTTAATCGCTTGGGGAGCGAGGCTGAACGTCAGGGAAAGATCCTGATTTTGAATGACATTACCGACAGCAAGCTTGCTGAATATGCGATCCGTACTGCGGAAAAACTGGCGGCCACAGGTAAGCTGGCGAACGCAATCGCTCACGAGATCAACAATCCACTCGAGGCTCTGACGAATTTAATCTACCTGGCAAGTACCTCTTCCTCGTTGATGGAAATCAAGGATCATGTCTCGCATGCCAGTGAACAAGTGGCACGGATCGCGCGAGTCACCAAGCAGTCTCTCGCCTTCCATCGAGAGTCAGAGCGCCCCATCGTAATTGATGTGGGCGATCTCCTCGGGGAAGTAGTTTCACTATTCGAACGAACCGCCGCACAGCGCCGCGTCCATCTGAGTCTCTCGCGCCAACCGCGAGTGAGTGTTTGCGGATTCCCGGGACAGTTGACCCAAGTCTTTGGAAACCTGATTCGCAATGCTACTGAAGCAGCCCCTCCGGCCTCGGAGGTTGTCATTCGCGTTCGATCTATCCTGCGTGGCGGGCATGAAGGAGCTCGCGTTACGGTTCACGATCGCGGATCAGGCGTTCCGGAAGAGATTCGAGAGAAACTCTTCGATCCATTTTTCACTACAAAGGATCTCAAGGGCTCCGGCCTGGGATTATGGGTCTCGAAGACTTTAGTGGCAAAGCATCAGGGCACCATTCGCTTTCGCTCCTGCCAAAGCGCTCGCAAAAGCGGTACAACGTTTGAAGTCTATATCCCGACGGCCATGAATACGTGACAGCGCGCTTATCGGAGTAGAACAGAAGACCGCCTGGCGCTGCGACGCCGGGTTCATTTTTTGGTTGCTGTCTGAAGCGTTAGTTGGCCCGAGTCAATGGTAGCTCCCGAGCGAGCGATGGTTTGGAAATACATTTGGTCGCCATCGATTTCAACGAGCATGAAACTGCGGTCAGTGTCGAGGTGCACCAGATCGAGATCGCAAGAGCTTCGGATATTGTGGAAGCGCAGTTCTCCAGATTCACCCTCGAGGAAAAAGTAGATGCCCTGCTGCGGCTTCAAGTGTTCATAGACGTGTTCGTGGCCGCTCCACACAGCATTAACGCCATACTTGGTGAACAGCGGCATAAGCTGGTTGCGAAGATCGATGTCGGGACCGTGGTACTTGGCACATGTGAACAAAGGGTGATGAAAGTACGCAATCTTCCATTTTGCATTTGAGCTTTTCAGCTTGTCTTCGAGCCATGAGAGCTGTTGCGGCGTCATGTAATTGCTGTCGAGCACAAAAAACTGCACGTTCTTTTTCTGAAACGTGTAGTAGCGATTTCCGGCCATGCTGTAGGGCTTGTAGTTGATTTCAAGCTGCGGGTCATCATGATTGCCGAGGGATGCGTAGAATTTCACGTTCTCATCGAGCAGGGGCTTGTATGGCTCTTCGAACTTCTGCTGGAAATCGCGGGGAGAGTGCCCGCCGTAAATGTTGTCGCCGTCCATGGTAACGAAGTCAAATTTGACGACCGCCCAGTAGCGCTCCATCTGATTGGCAACGTCGAGTTCTGGCCGCTCGCCGGTGCCGTTGTCGCCTATCACCGCCCAGCGTACTGAGCCGTCTTTCAAGGGAAGACGAATATCGGGCGCATTGGTCGGTGCAGGTTGATACGCATCTGAAGGCGTTTTATCGCCCGGCAATCCGGGATAGAAGGCAAGGATAAGAGGCAAAAACCAAAATTGTGTATAACGCATCGGAGTGTGAACCTTTTCAGGGGAGCGCATTGGGCAAGAAGTCAACAACCATGTTCGCGCTCGAGTCGCGCAGCGCAAGCGTATTCCCAGCGATGCAATATTCCATTTCTTTCGGCAGCGCAGGCAGGGCCTTCAAAACGGTAGGCGGAACTGACTGGATCGGCTGTCCGTTTGCGTTGGGGAACTCTGCGTTGACGCGGAAGTTAGCCGGAGCGCCCGGCTCAGCATGATTCAAGCTGGTTTTTATTTTCGCGCTATCCGGACCATTCAGCACATCGGCAAGGAGCTTGCGGAATACCTTGGCTGCTTCTGGCGTAAAGAAATCGCCCTGCTTCGCATTGGGACGTGATTGCTGCACGGCATCGCGCAGCTGTTTGCGCTGCTGCTCCAGCTTGGAAACATCAGATGTCGGCTTCATCTTGTTGGCAGCAAGTGAGTGTTCTTTGCTGATGTAGTCTTTTGCCTGTTTGCTGAAATCGGATAGAACCTTCTGATCGGAAGAAGAGGCGGAAGGCGTCTGCGCGGAAATAGTCGTAGCAGGTGCGATGGTTAAAACCGCTAGAGCGATCGCGGTTTGAAGACAGAAATGAGCGCATCGAAGCATGTGCATCCCCTACTTGCCTTTTTCGGCTGGCTCGGAGGCCTCATCCATCGCGGCAGAAGCGACGACGTCTTTGAGCGCTTCTTGAACCGCGCCCTGCACCTCGTCGTGAAAGGCCTCGCGCACGGTTTGAGCAACTTCCTCGGGTTCGAATGGAGTCGCGTCTTTGGCGTCGATGACTTTGTCGAGAACCTGCTCAAGAACGGGTTTGATAGAGATTTGCCGCGCAACTTCCTTGGCCACTTTTTTAGCGGGTACGATGAGTGCCGAGGCTAGCTTCGTATCCGCGATCACGGGTTCTGAGCGCTTCCAGTCTTTCTCAAAGACTGCCTCCATCTGCTTGACGATTTTCTTGTCGCGGAAAATGAGTCCGATTTCGCGTCGAGCCTCGAGTTCCAACTTGCGCAAGCTCTGGCTGCCCAGGAAGGCCGTGTTGCCGTCGCGAAGAATGGCGCGAAGATGCAGCCGCGAGGGAAGGCGGCGCACCGGGATATCGCCGCCCTTGGTGGAAGCACGGGACAGGACGCGCACCTCGGCGCCGGCGGAAATCTTTTTCTGCAGCAGCTTGAGGAAGTCGCGATCGCTTATCTTCATCTCGTAGATCAGCAACTTCTTTTTGGTTCCGGCGATAAAGTTGGTGAGTTGCTTGCGCGCATTGACGGGGCTTACGACAAGGTCGTCTTTAGCATTCTTATAAGGGCGGCGTTTGGAGTCGCAATCGAAAAGGCGCATGGCCTCCTTCACCACACTGCGCTTGGACGTAGCGATGCCGAAAGAGCGGCTGAGGTCGATGTCCATGTGCGTAAAGTTGAAGCCGAGCAGGTAGAGCACCTTTTCATCGATGATGAACATTTTGCCGTGATAACGGACCAGGTCGTCGGCGGTACGCGTGACGGTGACGCCCTCTGCGAGCAGACGCATCTCGAGCCGGCGAAGATTCTTCTCTTCGCCCTGGTTGGTATGTGCAATGAGAGCTTGAACGGTTACGCCGCGACCCACGGCGGCGACCAATGCCTTTTCGACTTCGACACGGTCAAAGCGAAAGATCAGGATGCGAATGCTTTTTTTGGCTTTTCGCAGGGCGTCGAGAATGGGTTTGATTCCGTTATCCGGTTGAAGTAGCAGCTTCACTCGATCTCTCCTTGGGATGCTGCAACAGATTCTTATTACTGGAGATGCGATTTGCTGCCCGCGGGATGTTTTGGCCTGAGGTGGGCAGCCCCTGAGCGGGTTAGATGCTTCTAAGTGAGCAACGCACTTAAAGCAAGGAGACAAAGAATGAAGCGCAACCGCAGTACGATGATCGGAGTTGCGGTCTTCACCCTGTTTCTGCTTTCGTCGCTGGCAGCACAGTGCCAGTCGGCTGACCAACCGTTGGCAGAGACTTCAAGCAAACGCAACCATGACAATGACAATCCGGTGGATGCGGCAAGACTGCATAATCCAGTGTTGTGGCATGATCCCGGCGCAATCTCTAGTTTGAATCTCTATGACGGGCAGGGCGGCAAAGAAGGGCAGCCGGGAGCCCCATTCAAGTTTGAGTCAGAAGATATGCACGGCACTAATCCCAAGTTTGACGTGCGCGATGCGAGCGGGACGAAATGGCGCGTCAAGCTAGGCGACGAGGCGCGGCCGGAGGTTGTTGCGTCGCGGCTGTTATGGGCAACGGGCTACTTTGTGAACGACGATTATGTGATTGCCTCGGCGCGCGTGGATGGGCTTCATCTGCAACGCGGAGAAAAACTGGTCAAAGATGGCGAGATTGAAGAAGCGCGATTCGAGAAGAAGCTCGAACAACAAAAGAAGATCGGAATCTGGAAATGGAGGGAGAATCCCTTTATAGGCACAAAGGAGTTCAATGGGTTGCGCGTAATGATGGCGGTGATGAACAACTGGGACCTGAAGGACGTGAATAACGCCGTCTATTCCGATAAATCGTCGGACCGTGACATCTTGCTTACGAGTGACATTGGCGCGACGTTTGGCACGAACGGATTGAGCTGGACGAAGGATCGTTCCAAGGGAGATGTGGACACTTTTCAGAAATCGAAGTTCATCACTCATCAGAGTGAGACTACGATCGACTTTGGAACTCCTGCGGCGCCGGCGAAGGTCCTCGCTGTAAATGCAAAGCAATATCAGATGCGGCGCGATTTGGAGTGGATTGGCAAGGAAATCCCTATCGCCGATGCGCGATGGATTGGTTCGCTATTGAAACAACTGAGCCATCAGCAACTGGTGGACGCGTTCCGCGCGGGTCATTTTCCGCCGGATGAAATCGACGAGTATGTTGCGGTGGTTGAGGAGCGGATCCAGGAACTCAGCGCGTTGTGATTTGATTACGCAGACACTTCAGCAGGCGCCTCATCGAGACTTGCCTGAATGTCGTGAAGCTTTTTGTAGACTCCCTCTTTGCGTTGCAGTAGCTCGTCGTGGGTTCCCGCTTCTGCGATGGCTCCATTCTCAATCACAAAAATGCAACTGGCGCGCCGCACCGTGGAGAGCCGGTGGGCAATGACGATGGAAGTTTTGCCTTCCATAAGTCGATCGAGAGCTTCGACGACCAGCTGTTCTGAAGCGGCATCGAGGCCCGATGTCGGCTCGTCGAGGATAAGGATGGGAGTCTTGCGGATAATGGCGCGCGCAATCGCAATGCGTTGACGCTGGCCGCCTGAGAGCGTCACGCCTCGTTCACCCACGGGGGTGTTGAATTTTTGCGGGAGTTTTTCAATGAACTCCATGGCATTGGCGGTTTCAGCAGCCTTGACAATCTGCGAATGGGTCGCGTCAGGGCAACCGTAGGCGATGTTGTCCCAAATCGTTCCGCTAAAAAGGACGGTGTCTTGCAGAACAAAGCTGATTTGGCTGCGCAGGGATTTCTGCGTGAATTCTCGGATATCCTTTCCATCGATCTTGACGACGCCTGCGGTCGGGTCGTAGAAGCGAGCGATGAGATTGATGACGGTGGTTTTGCCGGCGCCCGTGGGTCCCACAAGCGCCACCATCGTGCCCGGTTCGATGTGCATGTTGACGTCGGTTAGAACTGGTTCGCTTTCCTTGTAGGAGAACTCAACGTGTTCGAAGTCGATCTGGCCCTTGAACTGGGGTGCCTTGCGGGCATTGGGCTCGTCGCGAACCTCATCGTCGCTGCGCAGGATTTCCTGGATTCGCTCGAATCCAGTTGCGGCTTTTGAATAACTATCGATCGTTTTGGAGATGTCTTGCATGGGCTTGTACATCTTGCCTAGGTAGAAGATAAAGACGACCATTGATCCCGGAGCCAGCCGGCCAGACATGGCGAGTTGCGCGCCGAACCAAAGCACAGCGCAGGTTCCGATTGCCGTAACAATGTTGACGATGGGCACAAGGCGCGCCTTGAGGGAACGCGCCGCGAGAGCAGCCTCTACTGCCTCAAGGCTCTCGCCCTCGAAACGGCGAATTTCGTAGTCCTCTCGCGAGAACGCTTTGACCACGCGAATGGAGGACACAACCTCAGAGACGAGTGAAACCATCCGCCCCTCTTTTTTGCGGACCTCCCGCGACGCTTTCTTTACCTTGCGCGTGTAGGTATTGACGATAAAGAAGAGTGGAGGAACAACCGCCAACGCGATCAGGGTGAATTGCCAGTTCACGCAGAACATGACAACGATCATGCCGATCAGCGTGAGCGAATCGACCAGAATTCCAAGAAGCCCGGAGACAATGAAGGTTTGGATGGCATCGATATCGACAGTGACACGGCTGATAAGGTCGCCCGTGGGTTTCTGATCGTGATAGGCAAGCGAGAGACGCTGGACATGGGTGTACATCGTCCGCCGCATATCGTGGGCGATCCACTGTCCTACGTTCGTGGTGAGGTACTTTTCGGCGTAGGAGCACATCGCGTCAGTAACGGCGATGAGGAGGACGGCGATGCAGGCGAAGATGAGGATGTTGCGCGGCGCAGAACCGGCAATGGCTACGATGGCTCGATGAAGCCAGCCGTGCTGATTCTTTCCCTGGAGCAGGTCGTCCAGAACTATCTTGAGCGGCCACGGTTCCAGGAGGCCCGCGATGCTTTCGCCGGCGATGGCGAGCAGGCCGAGCCACAGTTCGCGGCGGTGTGGGCGCAAAATTTCAAGGATGCTCAAGCCGGGCTTGCTGTCGAGCGCCTGAGAATTCATGAATTAATTGGATGCGCGGAATTGAAGATCTGGCGTTCTATCCGGTCTTCAGGCCGCAATAAGCGCCTTGATATCGAATACATTGGACGCAGTATTGTTCCAGGCTATCTGATGGCGGGGGCCATCATGGGCGGCTCATTGGTCATTCTTCGGGAGGTGTCACAGAGTGCCGTTGATGGGCCAAGATTTCCTTATTCTCCCGTCGAATGTGCTTGTTGACATACATGGCAGCATCCGCGGCGCTTAGAAGGCTATCTTTGGTCGTGCCATCTTCTGGGTAGATAGCAATTCCGATGCTCGCAGAACCATGGACGACGTAGCCTTCTGCAGTAAACGGCATGTCGAACGACCGCTCAAGGCGATGCGATATCTCTTCAACTTCCACGCGGTTGCGGATCTTTGGAAGCAGCACAGCAAACTCATCACCACCAAGCCGGGCCAGCATATCGACTCCACGGAGTTGGCTCTTCATACGGTTGGCGACTTCCTGCAGATAGAGATCTCCGACCTGGTGTCCGTATACATCGTTCACCAGTTTGAAGTCATTGAGATCGATATAGACTAATCCGAAAATCGTCGCATTCTGCCGTGCGTCTTCAATCTGCTTCTCCAGGTAACCTTCCAAAGAGAATCGATTGTGGATGTCGGTGAGCAGGTCGAACTCCGAACGGCGCACTAAATCGCTGTAAAGCCGGCGAGTTTCAATAGCCAGGCTTGTCAGCGCCGCGGCTGCGAAAAGAGTCTCAGACTCAACGGCGCGTTGCTTAGTAAGTGGATCGAAGGCGGCATAAAGGCTTCCAAGAGGCGGCCCTGTGCGTGCAGAAATCGGCTCGTGAACCACACGAAATGCTGTGAGGCTTGTCGGGCAGTTTCCAAGTTGGGCGCCGTCGACGATTCGGCACCAGGACGGCGCGCCATGCAGCCTGAAGGAAACGAGTTCTGTAATTTGCTCAATGATCTCGGCCAGTGGGCGAGAGCCGTTGATGTCTTCAAGAATGCGGCTTCTGCGACGCTCGACATAGGCCATCGAGGCGTTTTCCCGGCGTACTTTGCGTTCTATGAACAAGCCTCTTGTGCCGGCCGCAAACAGCAGCGCGAGAAGTATGCCCACAAGAACGACGAGATTGCGAACGCTCAGCAGGGAAGGACCGGCAATGACGGAAATATCGTCGAACGAGCGAAGCAGGATGTTGAATGGAACTTCCTGTTCGGTAGGATCGATCGAATTAGCTTGAACGACCATGCAGATGCCGGTGACGCGGATTCTGGTTCCTACCGGAATCTGCAACATCGGAGGGAGAGGTCGGTCGCTGGGCGGATGGCGATAAACCGCGGTAAAAAGCTTGCCGTTTGACGTTAGAACAAATTCGTCCTGGGAGTCTTCTCTAACCGCCGTGACAAGCTGCGCCTCGAAGGATACCAAGTCGCTTTGATGGCCATCAGGATCACCGCTGTTCCACGTCGCAAGTTGACGCCAGGTGGAGGGTTGCGGCTGGATCGGCTCGAAGATATTCGTGTCCTGGATTTCGCCATCCGTAAGTGCGAGGAATCCCTCATGGGCGTCTGGAAAACCCGTTGCAACCGCAACATCTCCGATCCGCATTGGAGTGCTCGAACGAGTGGAGACCCACAGACTTTGGGAGCCGTTCTGCAGGACAACCGCAGAACCTGGCTGGTAGTAAGTAAGTGTTCCTTGCACCCGAACTCTCTGCGTCACATCGTGGACGTAGGAAGTGGATAGGATCTTGTCCATTGCGGTGAGGGGGAGAGAATCGGGAGTTGCATCGGCGGGCTTCAGAAGCCTTATGTGCGCAACTGAAGGAACTTCGAGAAGGATTCCGATGAGTTGCATCTTACTGTCGAATTTCCCTGAAACCACTCCGGTGACTTCAACCTCGGCGTCCAGTAGTCCCTTATATTTGCTCGCGTCGGTTTCCACGACTGTCGCGTCAATCGGGCCGCCATCCATCAGCAGTTTCAAATAAGTGCCGTGCATGTTTCCCAAGTTCACAATGTCCGCACTGCGCAACGTGGCCCGAACAGAAACCAGCATGCAATCGCGTTGCGCGCGGATCAACTGCTGAAAGTCGGCCGCCACAGGCTTGGGAAGTGTGCCATGCCGGAGAACGGTCACGTTCTCACTGACAACGTCGGTAGTAAAGCTATCCCGAGTCTTTCCTCGCACCAGTACGCGATCGCCCGGAGCCAGGTCCTCGTAACCTTTTGTCTCAACATAGATCGCTTCGTCTCCGTCCTGCACAAAGAGGTCGACGGCGCTCTTGTTGTAGTAGGTAATCGTGGCCTCGAAGGCGACGCGCATTCCGGTGTGGGCTTGAGCCTTGCTCAATGTGTGGATAGCATGGATCGAGGTAATAGCACTCTGCTCGGCCGCACGGCTTTCAAGGGACCCCGCAAATCCTATTACGACCGCGAGAATCAGGCTCCGCATGAGCACGCTACCCACCGAGCATTCGGGGCTCCGCCTGATTACCTCTGCAGTTTCCATGCCTTCATGTTCCTTGCTACCCGCCTTGGACTCCGTTGCAGAGCCTGCGAGCGCACCAAACTCTTTAATTGGCGTCTGAGCGAGCCCAATACTACTCCATCCGACCCTGTAGTTCCATCACAAACGCCTGTCTTTGAACTCGTTCGTAACTTTAACGAAACAGGAATGATAGAGATTGCACCTTGTTTCGCGGGTGCACGTTAACAACGGCCAATCGTTCGATGTGGGCCATTCATTTTGGGGAGTTTAGTGTGCCGTTTTTTTCTTTCTTGTTGAGACGGCGTCGATGCGGCGAACATCATCGAGATCGTGGTGTTCGATGAGAGCGCGCTCGATCCTCTGGCATTCGCCGGGGAGGATTTCCAAGGAAGCGGTCAATCTCCTGTTTGAGATTGCCGGTCACAATACATATGTCACTAATTCGTAGGTTTTTGGTGGACCTGATCGGGATCGAACCGATGACCTCTTCCATGCCATGGAAGCGCGCTCCCAGCTGCGCCACAGGCCCACATGAGGGATGCAACTCTTCTATTGTCTCTGCTTGAGAGGGATTCGTCAAACTGTGGCGCGTATTGAAGATGGCGCCTCCGATGCTGAGGTTTTAAGCTTGAATCCGGGAGCGTGAGTCCTGGAAGCAGAACGATCCCGGCCGTTTTCAACTCGCGAGGGAGGTCATTATGAAAGCAGCTGTCGTGAACGAACTGGGGCAGGCGCCGCATTATCAGGATTTCGCGGAGCCGAAGCCCGAAGAGGGCGAGGCCCTGGTCAATGTGCGGGCCGCGGGACTGCATCCGATCGTAAAAGCTCTGGCGAGCGGCTCTCATTATGCGGGCAAGGGCGAAGTCCCTGCGATTCCGGGCATCGATGGCGTGGGGACACTCGAAGATGGCAGCCGCGTCTACTTTGGGTTTGCCCGGATGCCGTGGGGAACGATGTGTGAGCGAACCGTTGCCCCACATTCGAGGTGCCTGAAATTGCCCGACAACATTGATGATGTTCAGGCAGCGGCCATTGCCAATCCCGGGATGTCTGCGTGGCTTTCGATCAAGGATCGAGCTGGATTGAGGGAAGGTGAAACGATTCTGATCCTCGGAGCGACCGGAGTAGCGGGCCAGTTGGCGATTCAGGCGGCTCGGCTTCTCGGGGCAAAGCGAATTGTAGCCGCGGGGCGCAATCTCGATGCGCTGGCGTCAGAAAATCTGGATGGTGTCATTTCACTGACGCAGGAGGACGGCGCCATCCGCGAAGCCTTTGCGGTCGAGGCCCGGAAGGGAATTGACGTGGTGATCGATTATCTCTGGGGACGGCCCACGGAACTGCTGCTGGAGGCGCTGGCCAAGGGCTTCAATCCGGAGGGGGCGCGTGCCACACGCCTGGTGGAGGTGGGGCAGAGCGCTGGGCCGGCTATCACGCTTCCAGGAGCTACGCTGCGGAGCATCGACCTGAAACTGATGGGTAGCGGGTTTGGCGCGGTGTCGCTGGAGTATGTCCTTGCAGCCATCCCGACTCTGTTTTCGATGGCGGCGGCCGGTACCTTGCGGGTCGCGGCAGAGCCGGTGCCGCTGGCGGAGGTCGAATCCGCCTGGAATCGCAAGGAGAGCGGCAAGCGGATCGTTTTTACCATGTAAACCCTTCAAAGAGCGGCGTCCAGGACAAAATACGCCCGTGACCGGGAACACTTTGGGGGGGTGCCGGTGTCTAAGAGAATAGGCAGGCGAGGCATTCGTGCTTCGCTCCCGCGCTTAGTGGTTTGGTATCCGGCGACGTTCGGCCGGAGCGTGGTAAGGGACGTCGGGGCCAATGATGGCCCGAAGGTTCCTGATGCCAAACTTATCGCTGATGCGATAACGTGGGGGGAGCTGAATTGCAGGCGGATCTCACCATGGGGAATCTAGCGAGCGCGCTTTCACTTCGATCAGAGGAAGCCGCGCTGATCGCTGAGCTCCAGGCAGGCTCTGAAGAGGCGTTTGCCTGGCTGATCGCGCACTACCACCAGCCAATTTATTCGCTGCTTGCGCGGATGTCGTATGACCGCGCGGATGCGGCCGATTTGACCCAGGAAGTCTTCGTCAAGGTTTTTCGCGGCGTGGCGCGCTTTCATGGTGAATCGTCGTTGCGTACCTGGATTTATCGCATCGCCCTGCACGAAGCATCGAACCAGCGGCGCTGGTGGATGCGCCATAAGCAGCAGGAGATTCCCATAGAACAGGAGATGACGGAAGGCTGCTCGGGAGTTCCGATCAAGCTGAAAGAGATGCTGGTCGATCCGGGCGAATCGCCGGTTGAGATGGCGATGCATGCGCAAAACAGGGCTCGCGTTGAAGCCGCCCTGAACCAGGTGCCGGAGCCATTTCGCACCACGCTCATTCTCCGGGATATCGAGGGGTTTGTGTACGAGGAAGTGGCTGAGATTCAAAGTGTGAATCTCGGGACCGTGAAGTCGAGGCTTGTTCGCGGACGAGCCCTTTTGCGGACCATTCTTACGAAGTCTCAATCGGTCGAAAAGGCGGCAACGTCCGCCCGATTTGAGATCCCCGTGAAAGGGGAGGCGCGATGAGCACTTGCAACTCCATCCAATCGAAGTTCTCAGAGTATCTTGATGGCCGCCTGACCGGACACGAGATGCAGGAAATCGGCGTCCATCTCGACGCGTGCGGGGAGTGTTCGGCAGAGTGGGCGGGTTTGAAGCAAACGCAGATGTCGTTATCCGCGCTGGGGCCGGTTCCGGAGCCGGAAGATCTTCTGCTCCGCATTCGTGTAGCGATCAGCCAGGAACGGGCGCGCAGCCGGAAGAGTGTGCTGCAGAGCTGGAAGCTGGCATGGGATAACACGGTCGGACCATTCCTGCTGCAGGCTACCGCAGGTTTCGCGAGCGCGGTTCTGTTGCTGGGCACGGTCACGGTGCTGGTGGGAATGTTTACGCGGCCCGAGGTTGCACGAGGCGAAGACGAACCGCTGGGCAGGGCAACTTCTCCGCAATTCCAATATCTTTCTTCAGCGGTAAGCAGCAACGATCAGATTCGCGGGGGAGGCGGCCCTGTGGTTGTCGAGGCTTACGTCAATGGGAAGGGCGAGGTATATGACTACCGCATCGTTTCCGGTCCGGTGGATGACAACACGCGTGCGCAGGTCGTGAACCTGCTGCTTTGGAGCCACTTTGAGCCGGCACGCTTCTTTGGTCAGCCGGTGCGCGGGCTTGCGGTGCTGTCGTTCTCGGGGGTTTCGGTTCGCGGATAGCGTCGTTTAGCCTAATGACACGGCCCTTGCGCTTGCAAGGGCCTTTCTTTTTGTTGGCTCACTTCGTCTAACCGGCAAATGCCGTAAACTTCAGGCAAGGTCCTTTTGATGCCGTATAGCCCGTTCACCAGACACGCATTCGTTCTTTCTGCCGCCATTTTCCTTCTCGCCGCTTCTGTTTCTCTGCCGGCCGGTGCACAGTCTTCCAGCAGCAATGCGCCGACAAACCGCCAGAGTTCATCATCGCAGCCGGTTCAGGAGAAAGCTCCCTCGCTTGTCGATCCGGCGGGTCCTACAATTTCGCTGGTGAGTTCAGAACCCGTGTTTTTAATGGCCGCGGCATTGAATGCCTGCGGGTACGATGAAGGCCTCGAGGATAGCGCCCCGATCCGCAAACGCGTGCGCGATGAGATCAATGACGCGTTAGCGAAGAGCGAAGATGCACGGGCCAAGCGCGACAAGGTCTGCCTCTATATTGCTCAGCACAGGATGACGGGCACGGAGCACGACATTTCGCAGTACATCTCGCTGGCGTTGTATCTCAGTCCGCCGCCGGCGCTTGAAACCACGGTGGAGTTGACGGAGATGCCGCCCGACTCAACGCAGGTGGTGGAGATTGTTCCGCTGCTGCGCGATTTTGCGGAGGCGGTCGATCTTCATGGAATCTGGCTGGCCGCGCATCATACCTACGACGAAGAGACCGACAAGTTGCATGATCCGCTGTCGAAGATGATTGTGTCGACCAACCTCTATCTCAAGATGCCGGCGACTACCTACGAGGGACGGCGATTTGTAGTGGTGATTGAGCCTCTTCTGTCCTCGAAGCTGGTGAATGCGCGCATCTATGGGACAGATTATGTGGTGGTAGTGTCGCCATTAAACGGCACGATTCCGATGAGCGATGTGCGGCACACCTACCTGCATTACGTTATCGAGCCACTGTTGTTTTCGCGCACGAACGCGATCGACCGGATGCAGCCCATCTTGAAGGAAGTGCACGACGCACCGCTTGATTTTCGTTACCGTTCAGACACGGTGGCGCTGGTAGTGGAGTGCCTGATCAAGGCTATTGAAGCGCGTACGATGGACACGGGAATTCCGGAGTACAGGATTCCGGCCGGCGTCGAACGTTCCGATCTGCCTCGTTACGAACACGAACGCCAGCTGACCCTCGGGAACATGGAAGCGGTGCGCGTGGCCGCTGTGCATCACGACATGGCACAAGGGTATGTGCTGACTCAGTATTTTTTCGAGCAGCTGATCCAGTTTGAAAAGGATCCAGCAAGCTTGCGCGACAACATCGGCGAGATGGTGTATGGCATGGATGTTGATCAGCAGGCGCATCGCGCGCGGCAAACTCAGTTTGACAAGCAGGCCGACGGCGATGTGCTGCAGCGTAGCAAGCCGCGGGATCTGACTGGGTTGGATCTGGCGGAGGCGAAGCTGGCGCAGGGAGACGTTGCGACTGCCAGCGCCATGGCCAACAAAGCTCTCGAAGATCGCAGCGACACTCTGCAAGCAGTCGCCCAGGAAGCGCGCGCGAACTTCATTCTTGCGCGAGCCGCCCTTCTCACCCGTCGTCCCGAAGACGCTCTTGATCGTTTTCAAAAGGTTATCGCTGAAAGCAAGGAACCGCGCCTCGTGGCATGGTCGCATATCTACCTCGGCCGAATGCTGGATGTGGAATGCAAGCGGGACGAAGCTGTCACGGAATACCAGGCTGCTCTCGCCGCCCGCGACGGGGAACAGGATACGCGTCTTGCGGCAGAGCGAGGCGTCAAAGCCGCGTATCTGATGAAGGGCCAAAGCTGTGACGACGATGCCGATGATTCCAATGCCCCGCCGGCCAAGCCAGCCCCGCCGCAAAGCGCGCCGCCAAAGCCGCAGTAAGAGTTCAGCGAGCGCGTAGTTTTGTTTCCTTTGAAATGCCTCGTGGGGGAGGGCGTGAAACCTTGCAAAAACTTCCCATCGCATGAAAGCGAAGGAGCTTTCGCGTCTTATTGGCGCGGCTTGGTGAGTGCTATGATGAGGGCAAATCGACACGAATCCAAGTGCCTTGTAGCGCCGAATAGGGACAAATCGGGCCATTGCTCCAATTTCGAGGCAGTTTCATGCCGTTACCACCCGCTGACCGATCGAGTGATGTTGAAGGGACTTTGTCACAGCCCCGGCTGGTGGGATGGAAAGAAATTGCAGCCTTTTTCAATAAGGCGGAACGGACTGTCAAGCGGTGGGAACGTGACCGCAGCCTGCCGGTTTATCGCGTGCCCGGTGGATCCAGTGCTTCGGTCTACGCCTATCCTTCTGAACTAAGAAAGTGGCTGGAAGCCGACCCTTCCGCGAAACCGGAGACGAGTGCAACTGCCAACGCGGCCCAGGCAAGCGAGGCTTCGCACCCACATTGGCTGATGCGCAATTGGCGATGGGCAGTTGCGGCGGCAGGCTTGGTGGCGGCTGCATCAGTGTCGTCGCTTTTGCTATTTGGCGATGGGGGTCTGCGGTTGCCGGACAGGCTTCATGCGTTCTTTGGGCAAAAGACAGCGAAATCGAATCCCCTGGCGGCTTCCGATGCGGAGAAGGCGCAAGCCCATGATTTTTACCTCAAGGGGCGCTACGAATGGAATCAGCGCACCCCGGAAAGCCTGAATCGCGCCCTCGACTACTTTACGCAGGCAATCGTGCATGATCCGGGAGACGCCCAGGCCTATGCGGGGCTGTCGGACACTTATGATCTGCTGCGGGAATACTCGACGATTCCCGACTCGGTGGTTTTCCCTCGCGCGATCGCTGCCGCAAAGAAGGCAGTGGAATTGGACGACTCGCTCGCCGAGGGGCATCGTGCCCTGGCTTTTGCGGAGATGTATGGTTCCTGGGACTTTGTGGACGCGGAGAAAGAGTTCCGCCGCGCCATTCAACTGAACCCAAACGATCCGCAGGCTCGTCGGTGGTATGCAAATGCCTTCGCAGTCGCTGGCCGATTTTCAGAATCGCTGAGCGAAATCACGAAGGCACAGGAGCTTGATCCCGGATCACACGCGACGCTTGCGGACAAGGGCATCATGCTTTACGACGCGGGCAGAGCGGAAGAAGGGATCGAGATTCTGAAAGACGTGGAACGATCCGCGCCGGAATTTCGGTCGCCACACAGCTACTTGATGATGATCAGTCTGTATCGACGGGACTATCCAACTTTCCTGCTCGAGGGCGAGAAGACAGCGGAGGTGATGAAAGATCCCGTGCTGGCAGACATTATTGCGTCGGCGCGCTCTGGCTACGCAAAATCGGGCGGCCTCGGCCTTCTCGAACGCCTGTATGCGAAGCAGAAGGAGTACTTTCTGCAAGGAAAGTTTGATGCGACGACGCTGGCCGAGACCTGCGTGTTGATGGGCAGGAGACAGGAAGCCCTGCTGCTATTGGATGGCGCTTACAACCGTCGTGAGGCGAACCTGCTTTCGTGCCTTTCGCGCCCCGACCTGCTTACCTTGAGAGACGAACCGCGCTACAAGGCGCTGGTGAAGAAGATTAACTTCCCGGTGAATTCTGCGAAGACAACGCCAACCTATCTGGCGGAATTTGCGAAGCAGCCGTTGCAGAACCCAACCAACTCGCACTGATTGAAGCCAAGGAAGCGAAGTATCTGGATTTGGAAGGAACCGAGTTCTCTCTGGACGAGGCGGCTGCCGGAGAATTAGCTTGGTAAAGTTCCCTGGAGGGTCGATGCGCCGCCGTGATTT
Source organism: uncultured Acidobacteriaceae bacterium (assembly GCA_963838295.1). GTDB lineage: Bacteria > Acidobacteriota > Terriglobia > Terriglobales > Acidobacteriaceae > Telmatobacter. Next base: position 58,839 of record CAWIQS010000008.1, on the reverse strand, counting down.
TGTTCGCGCCGTGCTCGCTGCCGGTGTGGCTCCCAAGTTGCTGTTGGGCCAACAAGCAGCAAACCCTGCTCCGCCGCCCGCACCCGTGCCGTGGCTGCTGGGCCTCACTTCGAAGACACCGATTCCGCAAGTAACCGCCGCCGATCAGGTCGCGATAGCAGAATTGCACTTCTTTACGCCACAGCAGATGGCCACATTGACGCGGCTGAGCGAAGTGCTGATGCCCCCAATAGGCGAGAAGCCGGGTGCGGTGCAGGCGCAGACACCGATGTTCCTGGATTTCCTTATCGGCGATTCGCAGGAAACGCGGAAGCAGGTGTACAGCGAGGGTCTCGACTGGGTGGATGCGGAAGCGAAGAAAAAATTCAACATCGAATTTGCAAAGCTGAGCGATGCGCAGACCGATGAGTTGCTGAAGCCATGGTTGCGCACGTGGATAAACGATCATCCGCCTGAGGAGAAGCACGCGGACTTTATCAACATTGCGCACGACGACATTCGCACGGCGACGGTGAATTCGAAGGCGTGGTTCACGGTGCCGGAGGTGGGTGCGGAGCCACGGACAACGGAGGAATTGTACTGGTCCCCGATCGAGCCGGACGTTTCACTTGAGAAGGCCGATTGTGCCAATATACCGCCGCATGTGAAGGCCGTGCCGAAGGCGAATCATCCCATGCCGTCGTATCCGAGGTAGAAAAACAGGGAATAGGGAATAGGGAATAGGAAGAAACATCACAACAATGCTGAATGAAGCGTATGACGTACTGATTATCGGGTCGGGCCATGCCGGGGGAATGGCGGCAAAGATTCTGACTGAATATGGAATCCGCTGCATCATGCTGAACGCGGGGCCGGTGGCGGATGTGAGTCATGATGCCGAGAAGAAGCCCGCGTTTGAGCTGCCGTTCCGCGGATTTCGTCCGCCAGGGCGGATTGATCATGTGTTCCAATCCAACGGGTTCAATGCAAATGTGTGGGTGGATGAGCGGGAAGTTCCTTACACGTTTGAAGCGGACCAGCCCTACAACTGGGTGCGCGTGAGGCTGTTTGGAGGGCGGTCGCTGTTCTGGTCGCGCCAGTCGTTCCGGCTGAGCGATTACGAATTCAAGGCGAAGTCGCACGATGGTTTCGGAGAGGACTGGCCGATCAGCCATGCGGATCTTGCACCTTATTATTCGCGGGTAGAGGGGATTTTTCGCGTGACGGGTGCGCTGGATGGGCCGCCGCAATTGCCGAATGGAAATTTCATCCTTGATGATGCGCCGTTTACCTCGGCCTTGCAGCGCTTTATCGATGTGGCCAAGCGGCGCGGGATTCCCGTGTGCAAGCAGCGGTCGGCGCAGGGACGCGATGGTCTGGCGAGTTCGGTGAACCTGCTGTTGCCCGATGCGGAGAAGACGGGCAAGCTGACGTCGATTGCGAATGCGGTGGTGCGCGAAATTACGGTTGACAAGAACACAGGGCAGCCGAACGGGTGCAATTTTGTCGATCGGCTTTCGCATCGCGAGATGAGCGTGAAGGCTCGGGTCGTGGTTTTAGCAGCTGGGACGCTGGAGAGCACGCGGCTGCTGTTGAATTCGAACCTTGCAAACTCGAGCGGGCTGGTGGGACGCTACTTGATGGACCAGGTTTACGGACCTGGCGTGGTCGCCTCGGTTCCGGAGGCGCGCCGCAACGGCAACATCAACGCCGTGATGGGCTCGTCGTCTATCGTTCCGCGGTTCAGAAACATCGAAACGAGGAGCGATAAATTTTTGCGCGGTTATGCTCTTAACACTACGGCAGCAACGGGACCGGTGGCAGCGCGCAACTTTGCTGCTTACGGTGTCGAATTGCAACGCAAGATGGACGAGTACTACGGCAGCGGATTTCACATGACCGTCATGGGAGAGGTGCTTGGGCGCTACGAGAATCATGTGCGCATCGACAAAGATCGAAAGGATGCCTGGGGAATTCCGGTCTTGCATGTGGATACCAAATACACCGACAACGAATTCAGCATGGCGAAGGATGCGGTAGAAACGGCTTGTGAGCTAGCGGATGCAGCGGGTTTCGAGGTGTTATCGAAGAACGACAAGCCAAATCCGCCGGGGTACAGCATTCATGAGGTCGGCACGTGCCGGATGGGAAACGATCCGAAGAAGAGCGTGCTGAACAAATTCAGCCAGTCGCACGATCACAAGAATCTATTTGTGGTCGACGGCGCGCAGTTTACCAGCGCGGGGTGGCAGAATCCGACCATGACGATCCTCTCGTTGTCGATGCGGGCGTCAGAGTACCTGGCGGGTGAGATGTTGCGGCAGAATATTTAGGAGCAGCGAATTTTGTAGAAGTGAGATGGGGAGTGCCGACGGCGCTCCCCTGAATTTTATTGCACCCGTTTCACATCAGAATCGGAGAGTAGGCCCGAAAGAAACACGCAGGTTATTGTAAGTTCCATTATTGAAATACATCTGATCGCCAGCTTCCAAGCGGAGTCCGAGAGCTCCGAAGAACCCTTCGATGCCGCCACCGGGATACGCGGCAAGGTGAGTCGTTCCGCCGCCAAACTGGTCGAATGCGTTGTCAAACGTTTGTCCAGATACAGTGGTGGTGGTGCTATGACTGAATTCAGTGAAGCCAATTTTGCCCGTGACAAACGCGCGAAAGGGCCCAGTTGTGCCGAACTGGAATTTGGGTCCGAACAGACCGGTGAGCGGCCGCGTCTTGCTGCTGACGGTGGTGCTGGTCACGCCGGTGGTTGACCCGTTGTTTGAGATCGTCGTGTAGTTTTTTTCGAAGTCGTAGCTCATCTCGCCTTCAAGCGCGATGTTGGGGTTGACGTTGAAACCGACGCGGCCACCGAGTCCGACGAAGTTAACGTCGTTTCCGCCGGCAGGTTTCACGCGGAACAAATCGCCGTAGACGCCAATTTCGCCGTGATTATTTGTGTAGCGGCTTCTTGCGACAGGTCCATTTTCAGGATATTGCGGTGGCGGTATCTGATACTGCGGTGGTGGTGGCGGAGGGGGTGCCTGGTCTTGTTGAGCGTTGAGAAAAAGAGGAAGTGCGAGGAGGGCGAGCGCTCCGGCACTGACGAAGGTGCGATTCATCGATGTCTACTCCAGAGGATGAGTTGTCTCGTAGAAAGATTTCTCCTTCCAGCGAGAGTGGTCCGCGAACATCGCACCCGACTGCAAACTGCGGGCGCCCGAACTTCCGTGTCTAGATGCAGTGGACTTGCGGCAGGTTGGAAGCGAGGCCGTTTGCCGCTCGGATACAAAAGGTCTAGCAAGCGCAACGCGGATTCGCCGCAAAAATCAGAAGGCCGAAAGTACCGGCAGTGTTTGCCAAGTATGATCGTGCCGGGAAAGGGTGTGAGGCTTCATTTGGATGAGGCGGTGCGTCTAAGGAATAATTGGTGTAGGGCGGATCTTCCGGAAGTGCACTGAGGCTTGCCGGGTTGTACCGGGTGGCCGGAAAGCGGCGATTGCCTTGAGGAGTAAGTGAAAGCAGTTTTGACTGAATTGGAAGCCGCGCTTGGACATGGCTTTGCCACGCCCGAGCTGCTGGTGCGTGCACTGACACATCGATCGCTGGCCAACCAGATGCATTCGAGCAATCAGCAGATGCAGGACGAGGCGTTTCCGAGCGACAATGAGCGGCTGGAGTTTCTGGGTGACGCTGTGCTTGGCCTGGTTGTAGGGGAGGCATTGTTCCTGAGTCATCCCGAATGGCAGGAGGGCGAGTTGACGCGCGTGCGCGCCCAATTGGTGAGCCGGCAGCATATGGCCAAGGTTGCCAAGGCCATCGCTCTGGGCGATCATTTGCGCCTGAGTCGCGGTGAAGATCGCAGCGGATTGCGGCGGAAAAGCACCGTGCTTTCAAACACGATGGAAGCGGTGATCGGTGCGCTCTTTCTGGACGGCGGCCTGGAATCGGTGCGGGTCTTCGCGCGTCGATATGTCATTGGCGATGCGGTGGAGCGGCTGGCTGAGCAACTGCGGTCCGGTGCGGCGCTTGGCAACTACAAGTCGGCGCTGCAGGAAAGGTTGCAGGCGGAACGGGCCGGCGCGCCGGTTTACCGCGTGAAGAGCGAGAGCGGTCCCGATCATCGCAAACGGTTTCTGGTCGAGGTGCGGTTGAAGTCGGCGGAAGGAGAGCCGGGCAAGCCGCTCGCGCGCGGAACCGGCACTACGAAGAAAATTGCCGAGCAGGATGCAGCGCGTCGTGCCCTGGCGCGGTTGACCAGTACCACGATGATGTTGATCGACGAGGCGGAGATGTTGATCGAGGAGGCAGAAGAGGCAGAATGAGTGCCCCCGCACAATTCGTTGCTGCTCCTCCACGGCCGGGGAGGCACATATGGCAGCACCTGCCCACCGTGCCGGAAGCGCTAGCCTCGCTGTTGCGAACGGTGGTGGTGGCCCTGTTTGTGCTGACGTTTGTGCTGCAGCCGTTTCTCATTCCTTCAGAGAGCATGGAGCATACGCTGCTGGTGGGGGATTTTCTGCTGGTGAACAAGCAGATCTTTGCGCCCTCAGGGAACGAACACAATTTCACTCACTGGATGATGCCGTATCGAAATGTGGAGCGGGGCGATATCGTCGTGTTTCATCACCCCGAGCCCCATCCCTACCTCGTCAAGCGTGTCATCGGCGTTCCCGGCGACCACTTGCGCATCCAAAACGGACAGGTTGTGGTCAATGACGTTCCGATTCATGAACCGTACGTGGCGTTTGAGCCTGCGGCCCCCAGTGAGTTTCTGGATAACTTTCCAGCCAGGGTCTACACAGATCCCGACGTTGATCCCGAGTGGTGGAAGCAGATGCAGACGTTGACCCGAGACGGTGAGCTTGTAGTGCCGCCCGACAAGTACTTTGTGCTCGGAGATAACAGGAATCACAGCTTCGATTCCCGTTCATGGGGATTTGTGCCGAGGCAGGCGATTATCGCGCGTCCGTTGGTGATTTACTTTTCGGTACGGCGGCCATCGACGACGGATGTGCAACAGGCCGCGGATGATAGACTCGGACACGACAGGGAACTCTCGGCACGCCTCGCGGCATTTGCGCGCTGGAAGCGCATTTTTCGCGTAGTTCATTAGAGCGGTTCCGCAGTTGGTATGGCCGTTTCGAATCTCAACTCAAGGTGGCTTTTTCTTTAGGAAAGAGTCTCTTGGTAGAAGTGGCTTCGGGGCACATTAACTGCGAAACTGCTGTAGCGATCCCGGGAATCGCCAGCCATCTGGGCAAAGAGCGACAGGATGACCACGAAAAATACGCTGCCAGCTATGACTCCGCCCGAAGTTGAGTCTGCTCCCGAACAGAAACACGAGGAAGAAACGCCCTTTGAAGCGGTCGCAAGCATCTGTTCGGTGCTGGTGGTGGGGCTGTTCATTCTTACGTTCATCGCACAGAACTTCGTCATTCCGTCAGGATCGATGGAGCAAACGCTTCTCGTAGGTGATCACCTCGTAGTGGATCGCGTCACCCTGGCACCACCGACCAAGTGGATGCCCCTGGTGCGCTATCGCGAGCCGAAAGCCGGGGACGTCGTGGTGTTCATCAAGCCCGGCGAACTGGACCCGGACGGCAAGCCTACGATTCTCTTTCTGGTGAAGCGGTTGATCGGCGTGCCCGGCGATCACATCCATCTGCGCAATGGGATCGTGATTGTGAATGGAGTGGCGCAGAATCAACCGCACGCGGTGCCGACCACGCCCGAGAACTATCGCGACTACCTTGACGACTTTCCCTCTGTGCCGATGACAGTGGACCTGGGAGCAACCGAGCGTTGGGCGGTCGATATGCCAAACCACGTGGTGGATGGCGATCTGGTTGTCCCTCCAGGCAAGTACTTCATGATGGGCGATAATCGCCACGACAGCCTGGACTCGCGCTTCTGGGGATTTGTACCGCAGGAAAATATTGTGGGCCGGCCGCTGTTCAACTACTGGTCGTTCAAAACGCCAGAGCATCAGTTTGACGAGACCGGCGTTGGTAACAGCATTACGTGGATGGCGCATGTGGTGCTGCACTTCTTTACCGACACGCGCTGGAGCCGGACGCTGCACCTTATACGCTAGACAGATCTCTCAGGATCAGGTTTCAGTTCCCAGTGAACTGGTTGGTGAGAACTGAAAACTGCCCACTGATGAGTGGCCACTGACGAATGATCAGACCATGACGGAAGAAGCGCAAGGCCGAAGTTACTGGCGATCGAAGTTATGGATCGCCGCGCTGGCACTGACGATTCTGGTTACGATCATCGTGATTCCGCCGCTGGTCGGTATCAGTCGATACAAGAGCCGAATCGCGCGGGCGATGTCGAATTCACTGGGGCGGCCTGTGCTCATGTCGAGCGTCGAATTACGGCTGTTGCCGCGGCCGGGTTTTGTCATCACCGATCTGACCGTGGACGAGGATCCGGCATATGGTGCCGAGCCTGTGCTGCACGCCAATACCGTGACGGCATCGATACGGTTGGTTTCGCTGTGGCGCGGGCGGCTGGAGATGAGCCGCATCAGCGTGGACGAGGCGAGCCTCAATCTGGTTCGCACTCCCGATGGACGATGGAATCTGGATACGCTGTTTCGCACTGCAGCGCGTTCGCAGACAGATGGAGCGAGCCCGGGCCGGTCGGTTTCGCTCCCCTACCTTGAGGCGACCAACTCGCGCATTCACATCAAGGAGGGCGTAGAAAAACTTCCATTTTCACTTGTGAACGCTGACCTTTCGTTTTGGGAGGAAGACCCAGGCGACTGGCGCGTGCGCCTGAAGGGGCAACCCGCGCGAACAGACGTGAACCTTGAATTGAGCGATACCGGTATTGTGCAGCTCGAAGGACGGATGCGGCGCGCGCCGGAGCTTCGACTGATGCCGGTGCACGTGGAAGTGGAATGGCGCGAGGCCCAGATGGGGCAGCTGAGCCGATTGCTGATCGGGTCGGATGCAGGCTGGCGCGGAGATGTAACAGCGGAGATGAAGCTCGATGGCACCGCGGATTCAGCAAATGTGACGACACGGCTGCGCGCGACGGGCGTGCATCGCGAAGAGTTTGCGCCGGTGGCACCGCTGGATTTTGATGCGAACTGCGGGTTTACATATCACTATTCGGCGCGCGCAATTGAAAAGATAGTGTGCAATTCGCCGCTCGGCGGCGGCCGAATAACAATGGAGGGCGATCTGCCCGGCGGCGGCGCGCCGAAGATCTCGCTGGAAGTCGAGAAGATTCCGGCACAGGCAGTTTTGGATGCGTTGCGCACTGTGCGCCAGGAATTGGGAGCGGGCCTTGAAGCCGATGGTACGTTGAGTGGCAAGCTCACCTACGATGTGACGGCACACGTACCTCCCGCTGTGACGCAGGCCAAAACAGGCCATCGCGCTCGAAAGGCTCCGGACACCAAACAAGCCCCAGCAACGCCGTCGCCGTTGACAGGAAACATTTCTGTCGATGGGCTCAGGCTGAGCGGTGGAAGCCTGAACCAGCCGGTGCAAATTCAGAAGGTACTGTTCGAGCCGGCAGCGGGCACGAGCGGACAGGGAAGCGTGCTTGCCGGGACTGCGAATGTGCCGGCCGGGGCGCCGACGCCGCTGGTATTCACCGTGCGTCTGGGTTTAACCGGATACCAGGTGACGGCGCACGGTGCTGGTTCGCCCACGCGCGTGCGGCAGCTTGCTCATGCTGCCGGGTTGAAGGAGGCGGGAGCGCTGGATGCGATTGCCGGCGACGCATTGACGATGGACCTGGCGATCGAAGGCCCGTGGTTGCCGGCACCGGATGCTTCACTGGCCGGGGGAGTGAGCGCTGCGCCTGGCTCGGCGGCGGTGGTGGCCCTGACAACCGCCGATCGGTTGACCGGCACGGTTACACTGCACGATGCGAATTGGAAGACCGATTCGCTGGCGACCGCTGTGGAGATCCCGGAGGCGACGCTGCACCTGGGCGGCGGCACTCTGATCTGGGACCCGGTCACATTCGCCTATGGACCGCTCAAGGGGACAGCGCGGGTTGAGATTCCGGCATGCGAGGCGGCCGATCAGCCATGCCCGCCGACGGTAAATGTGACCTTTGGCGCGCTGGATGCCGCGGAACTGCAGGCGACGCTGCTCGGCTCACCGAAGAAGGGAACACTGCTGTCGAAAGTCATCGCCCGATTGACGCCATCGTCGACGCATCCGTGGCCCGCGATGCAGGGAACGCTGAAGGCGGACTCTGTGGATCTCGGCCCCGTGACGCTCGAAGATTTTCAAGCGGATATAAAGATGTCGCCGGAAGCTGCGGAGATCACGAGCGCGGATGCGGGATTGCTTGGGGGCCAGCTCCACATGACCGGCAAGGTGGAGAACAGTGACAAGCCCGGCTACACATTCGAGGGTCAGTTCACGAAAATGAGTGCGACCGACTTCTGTACATTGTTTGAGCTGAAGTGCGCGGGCGCAAGTTTCGATGGCGACGGCAAATTGGAGCTGTCTGGATTTGAGGGCAGCGACCTGGCAAAGTCGGCAAAGGGCACTCTGCATTTTGACTGGAAGAAGGGTGCGGTCGACGCACCCGGCGGCAAACCAACGAATACCGTTCCATCGCTCCTGACACGATTTGATCGCTGGACCGCCGATGCGACGATTGGAGATGGCGGCGTGGTCTTGAAAGAAAACCATGTGCAGCAAGGGGCGCACAAAGGGCCAGTAACCGCGTCGATCACGTTTGGCGATCCGCCGACAGTTAGCTTTGTAGCTGCAAGAGGGGCAGCTCCTCAAAAGAAGTAAGGCAATCCTCTCGCTACAATCAATACATGGCAAGCAATGTCGCCTCTTCCCCGGTCGAGATTCGCTGCAAGGGCGTGTTGTTCGACATGGACGGCATCCTGATTTCCTCGATTGGGTCGGTTGAGCGCAGCTGGACGAAGTGGGCCGAGTTACGCGGCGTCGATCCCGAATATGCATGCAAGACGGCGCACGGACGGCGAGCGATTGAGACGGCTGCGCTCCTGCGGCCGGACCTCGACAGCGAAGCGGAATTGCGTCTGATCGAAGACATTGAACTCGCCGATGGTGAGGGATTGGCAGTGCTGCCGGGGGTGCTGGAGTTGCTGCGCGCGTTGCCCGAAGATCGCTGGACGGTTGTAACCAGCGCAACGGAACGGCTGGCGCGGATGCGGCTGGAGCAGGCCGGAATTCCGGTGCCATCGCGGCTGGTGACAGCCGATGATGTCGCGCAGGGAAAGCCTGATCCGGCACCTTACCTGGCCGGCGCTGCACTCCTCGGATTGCCGGCGGAGGAGTGCGTTGTTTTTGAGGATGCCGAGTCTGGCACACAGGCCGGGCGGGCTGCTGGATGCACGGTGATTGCTACGACCTTCTCCCATGATGTGGAGTCGTTGCGTGCGGCGCATTATCTGATCGAGGATGTGACTGGCGTGACGGTGCGCAACCTGGCCGGCGACCAAGGGGTTGTACTCACGTTCAACCCGCTGGCGGAGTAAATCGACGAAGGCGATCAGAGTTCTTCTTCTGTCGATTGTCTGTCAGCGCCTTCCTGCTCATGTGAGTTGGCTTCGCGTTCGGCTTCCAGGCGCTCTCGGAGTTTTTCTGCTTTGCGCTTGTAGAGTGGGAAGTCTTCGCAGAAGCTGCGGCGACGGCAGTTGACGCAGTCCGTGGGAGGTTCGCAGGAGGACCTCTCCGGAGCGAGCACGTAGCCATCGGCGTCTTCGCAGGTTTCGCGGACGCTTTCGCTGGGCTTTTCATCGGATTTTTGAGCGAGACGCGCGGCGATCTGGAGTCCGTAGAAGTAGACGCCCGCGTGGCGGCGGTCGATGCGGCTGGAGGCGAGTGCGCGGAGGACCTGGTTGATTGCGATCTGTACTCCGGCGGTGTCTTCGGTGGAAGGAAGCAGGAGTGGATCGACCGACGTGGTGGAGGTGTTGGTATAGCGGCGGGCGGCGGAGTGGAAATAGCAAAAGGCTTGCCCGCGGAGGGCGGGAGATTTGCACTTGTGCCCGCTGGTAAGAATATGCCGGCATTCGTTGAACATGGGCGTGACTCCTTGACCCCTATTACCCCGACTCTTTGGGCAAATACCCTGGAATCATCGGGTTAGAGGAATCGGTGGCGGTAAATTCCTGTATTGATTGGGATTAGCTGTAGATTCCTCTGCGGATTGAAGTTAGAGGCGAGGTGCCCTGTTAGCGTGCGCCCGGTGCTCGTTCGCAGAGTTCGAGGTTTCAATCACGATTCCATTGTGCGCCGGGAGGGCGAAATTACCTGCAAAATGGCGGGAAGTTTTTTCTGAATGGAATGAAGGGGTTAGCGGTAATTTTGGCGGAGAGGGGTTGACGGGGGCGAGGGTGGGCGGAATTCGCGTGTGTTTGAGGGGGGTGGGTTAGGATCGTGGTTTCCCACCCTAGCAAGCCAGGATGAGGCACCCTCGATTGTGGAAATGCTTGAGGTTGGCCACCCGCCAGCAGAAGTGAAAAGTTATCCGACGACACAATATCGAAGGAGAAGCAGATCCTTCGCGCCGCTTACCCCACTGCGTGGGGCCCCAAGATCACCCCGCGAACGAAGACCTGTTCGTGGGGACCCCGATAGCTTGCGGCGCTCAGGATGACACGGGCTGGGTTTGGGTTCGTGGTATCCCACGTCTCAACTGCCCCGGCGACGAAGACCTGTCTACTCGTTGGCTTCGATGCGGCGGCCGTGGGGGTCTTGCAGTGGGCGTGAGTTCATGCGGTACAGAATCATGAATGTCCGCAACTGATCGAGACTCAGGCTCAGGTCGTTTTCGTAGACGATCCAGCGCACGCCTTCGGTGCAGGGAGGCGCGCTGAGCGAACCCGTATAGGTCCAGTAGCCGCGATCGGCGGGCAGGAAACCGCCGGGGTTGACGACGTCGTCTACCTTCTCCGTGGCTCCCGTGGTCTTCGGCATGTGCGGCCATAGCATAGCCATTACGGCGTTCGGACTCCCGCGATCCATGGTGAACCTGACGGCAATTACGAGAAGCTTTCCATCTGCACTTTTATGCACCAGGTGCACATCCATATCCGTGAGTTTGCCGCGCACGGCTTCCTCTGCCGGGTGATGAAAATGGAACTGCTGCAAGTCGTAGCGGGTGCCTGCGTAGACGATATAGCTGCCGGGCGCAGGATGAACGAGGATGGTGCGACCAGTGTTCTCGAGGGTTACGGCGCCCCCAATGTAATGGAATTCGACGGGCGGCAGGGCCTTATTCAAGTGCGCGCCCCGGATGTCGATGGGGGACTGCTCGTGCCCTTTGGCGCAGGCCTGGTAGGCAGGATCGAGCTTGCCCCAGCCGAGCGGGCCGGTCTTTCCGAAGTAATCCCAATATGCACCGGACGGCGCCGTGGTTTGCGCAGCTGCTACGGATGCGGTGAGTGCCAAAGCCAAAGCGGCAAGAACAAAAGAGCGCATGTCTTCTCCAGATAGTAGGACGTAGAACGCTACGGATGGATTCTAAAGCACCGGCGAAGGTGCTCGCCGCGGCACAGAACTGGAATTCAAGGAAACGAAGGATTATGGCGTAGACTTTAACCCACATTGTCCAACCGGGCAGGGCCGGAATTTTGGTACATGCCTGCGCGATCTGAGAGGTACGCAGATTTGATGAATCCCGCGAGCCCCTGGCGAAGCACACCGCGAAAATACATCGTGATTGCTCTGGTGGCCGTCTTCTTTACGTTTGCCACCATGGGGTTCGTGAACGACATCATGAATGTCGGAAGCCAGACGACGCTCAGGTTCGCGGTGACGGTCGTGCTTTCGGGCCTCTTCGCGATTGTCTACGCTGTGACAAGCGTGGCTATGCGCTCGCGATGGTGGCTGGGCATCATCCTGGTATTTGCACTGCAGTTCGTGGTAATGGGCGCGGTGGAACACTGGCTCCCTGCCGCGCCGCAACCAAAGCAGATGGATGCCACCCAGACACATAACCGGCTCGCGTTTGATGGCGTCGCGATCATCATCACCGTTTCTCTTGGATATACGGGCTTCGTATTCGTCTTCATCGGCGAGAGCAGACGTCATATTCGCGTGCACACTGAAAAGGCGCTGCTGGAAGCGGAAATGGCCGCGGCGCGCGAAGTGCAGCAGGTTATTGTGCCGGAGAAGGGAGATTCCTTTCCCGGATATGTCGTCGAATCTGCGTATCAGCCCGCGCGGCAAGTGGGCGGCGATTTTTTCCAGATTCTCCCCGCCGGGGATGATGGACTCCTGGTCGTGATCGGAGACGTCGCAGGCAAGGGGCTACCGGCTGCGATGCTGGTATCACTGCTGGTGGGTTGCATTCGGACCGCCGCTGAATACACGCACGAACCGGCATTGATGCTTCGCAAAGTTCATGACCGGTTGGTGGGACACGCTTGCGGTGGGTTCGCCACGGCGCTTGCCGCATTCTTCGATCGTGATGGAACCGTGACGATTGCCAACGCCGGACACCTTTCTCCTTACCTTGACGGCACAGAAGTCGAACTGGCCGGGGCACTGCCGCTGGGCATTGCCGAAAGTGGGATATTCGATTCGCAGCGCTTTGAACTTCGGCCGGGGAGCCGGCTTACGTTTTATTCAGACGGGGTGGTCGAGGCGCAGAGCAAGAGCGGGGAACTGTTCGGATTTGAGCGCGCGCGAGCGATATCAAAGAAGTCCGCCGCGGCAATCGTTGCGGAGGCTGTCGGGTTTGGGCAAGAAGATGACATCACGGTGGTGACGATCGAGCGCCTGCCTGCCCACGCGCCCTCGCTGCAAAGGGAGCCGCTCCCGGCGACAGCATAGAGCATTCATCTGCAAATGCGAAGGGGCTCCGCTTCGGGGCCCCTTCGCTGTTTCAGCCTCATTGCTGCTTACGCTGTCGCAGAGGCGTGCATCTGGTGTTCCATCTCCTCCTGGGAGACGTCGCGGACATGGGTGGCGAAATACCACCGGTGGCCAAATGGATCGGTGAGACCGGCCGTCCTGTCACCATAGAACTGGTCGGCAAGCGGGCGGTTCACGGTTGCGCCGGCGGCTGTTGCTTGCTTCGTCGTAGCGTCTACATCGGGTACGTAGACGTGCAGGGTGATGGGCGAGCCGTTGAAGTGATCCGGCCCGTAAGCGTCGAGCTTGGGCGCCTGGTCCGCCAGCATGATTCTTGAGTCGCCGAGCTGGAGTTCGGCATGTGCAATGCCGCCCTCCGGTCCGGGCATTCGCATGACTTCCTTGGCGTTAAAGGCTCGGGTGTAGAAATCGATCGCCTCACTTGCCTTGCCTCTGCCGATGATTAGATAAGGCGTAACGGAATGATATCCGTCAGGAATTGGCTTCACGGATTTTGCCATGGGGGAACCTCCGTTTTTCACGTACGGGAGTCAGCCTACTCCTTCCGGAGAAACGAGGGAACCCCGGCCCGCGCGGTTATTGATAAAAAGAAAATGAATTCTGCGGCACCGGAAATCGGAGTGGGAACAGAGATAAAAAATGGGATCCCCTCTCGGGGATCCCATGGTGTTGATTGGCTGCTGTTTACTTCGCAGCTACAGCAACGCCCGCTTGTTCTGCGAGGGCGGCGGCCTTGTCGGTCGCTTCCCAGGTGAACTCGGGCTCGGTACGGCCGAAGTGACCATAGGCCGCCGTTTGCTTGTAGATTGGGCGGCGCAGGTTGAGGCTCTCGATGATGCCCTTGGGCGTGAGCGAGAAGTTCTTGCGGACCAATTCGGTCAGCTTGGCTTCACCGACCTTGCCGGTGCCGAAGGTATCGATGCGCACGCTGACGGGCTCGGCGATGCCGATGGCGTAGGCGAGCTGGACTTCAGCCTTGTCGGCGAGACCTGCGGCAACGATGTTCTTGGCGATGTAGCGCGCGACATAAGCGGCACTGCGGTCGACCTTGGTCGGATCCTTGCCCGAGAAGGCACCGCCGCCGTGACGGCCCGCGCCGCCGTAGGTGTCGACAATGATCTTGCGGCCTGTGAGGCCGGTGTCGCCCATGGGTCCACCGATAACAAAGCGTCCGGTGGGATTGATGTGATATTTCGTGTGCTCATCGAGCCACTTGGCGGGAAGGACAGCCTGGATAACGTGCTTGAGGACGTCGGCGTGAAGCTCATCGTTGCCAACGTTCTCAGCGTGCTGGCTGGAGATGACGACGGCGTCGATGCGAGCGGGCTTGCCGTTCTCGTCGTACTCCACCGTGACCTGGCTCTTGCCGTCGGGGCGCAGATAGGGCAGCTTGCCGTTCTTGCGCACGAGGCTGAGTTGACGGGTGAGCTTGTGGGCCATCGAGATTGCCGCGGGCATCAGCTCGGGGGTCTCGTTGACCGCGTATCCGAACATCATGCCCTGATCGCCGGCGCCGCCGGTGTCAACGCCCTGCGCGATGTCTCCGGACTGCTTGTTGATCGAGGAGATGACTGCGCAGGTGTTGGAGTCGAATCCGTAGAGGGCGTTGTCATAGCCGATGGAGGCGACGACGCCGCGGACGAGGCTCTGAAAGTCAACGTAGGCCTTGGTGGTGATTTCACCCGCGATGACCACAAGGCCGGTAGCGGTCAGCGTTTCGGCTGCCACGCGGCTGTAAGGATCCTGTTCGAGACACGCGTCCAGGATGGCATCGGAAACCTGGTCGGCAATTTTGTCGGGATGACCTTCCGTGACCGATTCAGAGGTAAACAAAAAACGATCGCTCAACTTTGCATTCCTCCCCATTGAAGGGATTCAAGTGATTGCCTGCCGCAAACGGCTGAAGAAGCTCGATGAGGGCCATACAGTTGCGGTGAATGCAACGGCAGCGGGAGACAACGCGCTTCGGCAGACCGAGGGCCATACCGGCGCATCTCTCTATGGTAATTGGAGAAAGGCCGCAGGGCAAAGGAGGTCAGCGAACGGGGACGAGAGAGCGGCCAGTGGGGGATTGTGAGGGGTCAATGGGACAGGAAGGAGGCTGACTTTCGGAGTCGATTTGGAAGGTTGGGAATATTCGGGGAGCCAACCAAATGGAATCGGAGGGTAAGGGGGCAGGCGACGGGTTGGTCACATAGAGCTTGACAGTCTTCCTGAGATATCTTATTAAGATGTCTATATATGTCAAAGATGGATTCTCTGCAAGGCACTCTCGATCTTCTGGTCATGACGCTTCTCGCGCGGCGCCCTCGATTGCACGGCTATGCCATCATGGCGGCCATTTCCGAGATGTCGGAGGATGTGCTCCGAGCGGAGGAGGGTTCTCTCTATCCGGCGTTGCACCGGATGGAGGAGGCAGGATGGATTCGCGCGGAGTGGGTGAAGAGAGAGAGTGGCCGGCGGATGCGCATCTATGAGCTGACAAAGGCGGGCAAGGAGCAATTGGCCGTGGAAGAGCTTCGCTGGCAGACGGTGACTTCGGCAGTTAACCGGATTCTGAGGATGGCTTGATATGTCTCTGTGGACTCGGATCGCAAATGTATTTCATGGCGAACGGCTGAACGGCGAAATCGAAGAAGAGCTTGCCTCCCACATTGAAGAAGCCATCGCGCGGGGCCGCGATCCTATCGAAGCCCGGAAAGCTTTTGGAAATGCGCTTCGGGAGCGAGAGAAGAGCCACGAAGTCCGTGTCATCGGCTGGCTCGATTCGCTACGCGCGGACGTGATCTTCGGCTGGCGGCAACTGAAGCGGCATCGGGTCACGTCGGCCGCCGCCATCCTCTCTCTGGCCCTGGCTATCGGAGCATGTACGACGGCGTTTCGGCTGATCGACGCGCTACTCTGGCGTCCGCTGCCAGTCGCACATCCTGAGCGGTTGTATGTTCTGTCTCGGAAAGGAATGGGATTCGACAACAGGCCTGGGGAGTGGGACTCCTGGGCGTATCCAGATTTTCAACTCATGCGCGCTGCAGCGAAGGGAAAGGCGGAATTGATCGCCGTTTCCTATGCTGACCGCACCGATGTGACCTACAAGACGGATCAGGAGATGGAGAAGGCCATTGTGCAACACGTCTCCGGATGGATGTTCCCGTCTTTCGGAATCAAGCCGACCGTTGGAAGACTGTTCACGGAGAACGATGATCGGACCCCGGGTGCGGCGCCCTATGCCGTGCTTTCCTACGACTACTGGAACCGGCGCTTCGGCCGCGATCCCAACGTTGTGGGGCGGATATTTCACTATGGCGAAGGGGTTTTTCAGATCATTGGCGTGAGCGAAAAGAAGTTCACCGGCACTGAGCCGGGCATTGTCGTCGATATTTTTATTCCTACCATGATGCATCGCAGTGTGACGCGGCAGGATTCGACCTGGATCCGAACCCTCGTTGTAACGGAGCCCGGCACCGCGATTGATCCGCTGACCGCAAAGCTTGCTTCGATCAATCACACATTCGAGAAGAATCGACTGAGCGGAGAGACAGGACTGTCGCAGGAGATTTTGCAAAACGTTTTGCGGAACCAGGTTCTGCTGGAACCGGCACCTACGGGTGCCTCGGGCATGCAGAAGGAATACAGCCAGGCGCTGACCGTTATTGGCGTATTGGTCCTCATGGTTCTGCTGATCGCGTGCGCAAATGTCGCCAACCTGATGGCGGCGAAGGCGACGGCCAGGGCTCGCGAGATGGCGTTGCGGGTTTCAATCGGCGCCGGACGGTTGCGACTTGTCCGGCTCGTGTTGGCAGAGAGCGCATTGCTGGCCCTTCTCGCGTGCGCAGGCGGAGCGCTGTTTTCCTGGTGGTCCGCGCCCTTTGTGGTTGGCATGATCAACCCGAAGGACAACCCGGCGCGTCTGATTCTGCCGGCCGATTGGAGGGTTCTTGGATTTGGCCTTGCACTGATCGTAGTGGTGATCCTTCTTTTTGGTTTGCTGCCGGCATTGCGTGCTTCTTCGGTCAAGCCCGTGAACGCTCTGAAGGGTGGCGATGAATTGCATACGCGCAAGCGCCTGATGCACGGCATGATCGGGGTACAGGTAGCATTCTGTTTCCTCGTGGTGTTTGTTGCTGGATTGTTCGTGTCCAGCTTCGAGCGTCTTGCAAACACGCCCACCGGTTTCTCCGCTGACCGGTTGCTGCTGCTTGATACGACAAGCCGGCCAGCTCAGCCCTCCAACTACTGGGACCAGGTCGCAGATCATCTGCGCGGAGTGCCCGGTGTGGAACGTGTCTCTCAGTCAGCATGGCCCATGCTGAAAGGCATCGGGTGGAATGATTCGATCTCGGTGAATGGAGGGCCGCCGAGTGTCGATCTCGCCTATTTCCTGAATGTATCGCCGGGTTGGTTTGAAACGATGAAGATTCCGCTGCTCGAAGGCAGAGACTTTCGCGAGAGCGACACCTATCCCGAGGGAGCAATCGTCAATGAAACATTTGCGCGGCAGTTTCTCCAGGATGCGCATCCCGTTGGACGATCGTTTGACAAGGCATCGGACGATGGTACTTTCGAGCGCATGCAGGTATTGGGTGTTGTCCGGGACGCCTATTATAGCGACATCCGCGCGATGTTGCCGGTGGTCTTTGTCCCACTCCACCACCGCGATAACAGAGGGCAACTGACGTCGCTCAGTGAATCGACTTTCATCGTCCGTACCGCGTCGTCGAATCCGCTTGCTCTCAGCTCGCTGCTTCGGCAGGAAGTGACGCGCGCGCGTCCCGAAATGCGCGTCAGCGATGTTCGCACGCAGAAAGAGTTGAACGAGGCGCAGACGATTCGTGAGCGCCTGCTGGCGATGCTTGCATTCTTTTTTGCGGTTGTGGCTTTGCTGCTTGCCGGCATCGGTCTTTACGGTGTGCTTGTTTATTCGGTGATCCAGAAGCAACATGAAATAGGCATTCGCATGGCTCTCGGCGCGCAGGCAGCCGATATCGTTCGTCCAGTGGCTGGATCTCTCATCGGGGCTGTCGCAGTTGGGGCAGCGGCGGGCCTGGGCGCTGGATTGGCGTCGACCCGGTATCTTGAGTCGCTCCTGTATGAGGTGAGGGCCACCGATTACAGCATAATCGCGAATCCCTGTGTTGCGATTGGGCTTGTTGCAATGGTGGCACTGGCTCCGGCGGTTGTTCGCGCGCTGCGCATCAATCCGGTGGACTTGCTACGTTCGGAATAAGCCGTGATAGCGGCTGCACTCGTGGGCCGTATCCATGGAATGGCAACAGCGTCGACCTAACGCTTCGGAAGGTTGGATTGATTCGTTGCTTGATTTCTAGCGCTTCGTCCAAGCGGCGAGGTGGGCGATGACGGCGTTGGCCTTTTGCGGGAGAGGGATCACCGAGCTCCACCAGCCGGCGCGCACGCCGAAGTAGCGTACTGTGATGAAGCCAAGCACCGTAACCAGGGCGACAAGAGCGGCGGCACCAAGCCAGCGGAGGCGCTGCTCCATGGCTTCGCGGCGCTCCATGCGCTCTTTGCCGACGTTGGAGGCAAATGTGGCCCAGCCGTCCGCTGCCGGATCGACGGGGGCGCCTTTTTCATAGGTGGCCTTAAGGAAGCGGTCAGTCCAGTCACGGGTGTCAAGGCCGAGAGCGCCGACGTATCCGCGAACGATGCCTTTGCTGAGGATCCCACCGGGCAATTGCTGGTAGCGGTCCTGCTCCAGCGCGACCAGGTGGCGTTGGCTGATCTTGGTGACCGCAGTGATCTGCTCCAGCGCGATACCGCGCGAAATCCGCTGCGTCCGAAGCTCTTCCCCAAAAGTACTCATTTGGTAACCAGTCCCGACATCATAGCCCGAGGCATATCCACAGGCAAGTTACTTATGGCATTGCACGTTTAGCACAACTTTATCACCCTTTCTTATCATCGAGCTAGAGGGAAGAAAAGTGCGATACGTCACTCGATATTGTGCAAAACACCAGCTGAAACCACAAGGCAATTTCTGAGATTGTTTAGCAGGCCGGAGCCTCGGGGATACGAGGCGAGGCGGCTGATACCCTTAAATGGAATGCTGCGGCTGATGCAGGCCCGCCTTCAGGAGCCTTTTCAAACCGATGAACAAGCTGGTGATTGCCAATCTGCTGCACCGCCCGTTGCGCTCGCTGATCAGCATTACGGCCGTGGCGATTGAAGTGGTCATGATCCTCTCGATCGTCGGCATCTTCATGGGAATGCTGAACGACCAGAAGCAGCGGACCAACGGGATTGGCGCAGATTTGATGCTCCTGCCTTCGAATGCAAGCATGTTTAATGGCGCCAGCGGCGTGGCGCTTCCGGTCAAGGACGAAGAAGCCCTGCTGCGCTTGCCTCATGTAACCGTGGCTTCCCCTGCAATTCAGAAGATCTCCACCATCCACAATGTGGAGATACTTTATGGCATTGATTTCAAAACGTTCGATGAACTGAAGCCATTCCACTTCCTCTCGGGAGGGCCATTCAAGGGGCCTGACGACGCCATTATCGATGATGTTCTCGCGGGTTCTGGCAAAGGATTCCGTGTAGGCGACCCGATAACGATCATGGATCACACATTCCACATCTCAGGAATCGTTGAAGCAGGCAAGGGCGGCCGCAAGTTGATTCCGCTGGAGACGATGCAGCAAATGATCGGCGCAAGCGACAAGGTCTCGCTTTTTTATGTCAAGTGCGACAATCCCGCGAACGCGGAACTTGTGATGAACGAGATCCACAATACATACGGCTTTGGTCAGAACACCGTGATGACCATTGACAGTTGGCTCGATGAAATGACGCCCAGCAAGATTCCAGGATTCAATCTTGCGCTCGAAATCATTACGGGCATCGCGGTCGTTGTGGGATTTCTTGTGATTTTTCAATCGATGTACACAGCGGTGCTGGAGCGCACGCGTGAGATTGGCATTTTGAAATCTCTCGGATCATCGAAAGCGACAATCGTCAGCGTGGTTCTGCGGGAAACCGCGGTGATGGCCGTTGCGGGCGTGATGCTTGGGATTGCGGGAACCTATGTCGTGAAGATGCTGCTCTTGAAGAAGTTTCCGACACAACACTTCGAAATTACGCCGGATTGGTTGATGGTAGCCGCTGCCATCGCATTTGTGGGTGCGTTGATCGGGGCACTTTACCCAGCGTTCATGGCGGCCCGCAAAGATCCAATCGACGCGCTGGCATACGAATAGAATCTTCGACACGGCGTGTCCTCTGGGCGCTTTAAAGCTACAAATATGCATCCCACGTGCAGGTAGATCCTTTCGCCTAGCACGCTATACTTCAATGCATCCCCGGCAATTCAGCGAGAGAGGTCTCCTGCTTCAGCGGAGTTAGATCTGTTGGCGATCGTGTCAAAGCGCTGGTTTTATGCGGTCTGGGTGGTTCTCATCGGCATTTTTGCGGTGATGCACGCCCTGAATCTTGCCGCCGATTTTCCAAACCACACACCGTGGCATATCGACTGGGCCAAGTACACCGATGAGGGCTGGTACGGGAATGCCGCCATTCGCGCTCACCTGTTCGGCCAATGGTATGTTCCGGGAGATTTCAACCCTGCGCCTGCGGTTCCGTTGTGGCCATTTCTCGAGTGGATCCTGTTTTTCTTTACCGGCGTAACGGTGGAAGCTGCGCGCGGCCTGGCGGTCGCACTCTTCTTTGCCAATTTGGTGCTGAGCTACACGCTGCTGCGACCACGCGGGCCAAGGTGGATGGCGTTGCTGGCGTTGACAATGATGGTGACCAGCCCATTTCTTTATTGCTTCAGTCGTCTGGCCGTCCTTGAGCCGCTGCTGACTACGCTTCTGCTATTGGCTCTGAATCTAACGGTCAGGCTACCGCGGATGAGGAGGCCGGTGGCCATGTCGGCGGCTGTCGGAGTCTTATTCACGCTGATGATGTTGACTAAGACGACCGCAATTTTCCTGGCGCCGGCGATCGGGTGGGCTATGTTCGCGGCATTCTGGGATCGCGGCGATGCATCGTCGGACACGACCCGGTCGAGCCTGCGCGCGTGGTTTCACCAGTGCGCATTGCGCTGTGCTGCGGCCGCTACCGTGACCTTTGCTGTAACCTTCGGCGCCTGGATGACGCTGGTGGTTGGGCTCGGATACCTCGGGGACTACAGGTATCTGTTGTTCGTCAACAAATATGTGAAACCCACCGAGTTCTACTGGCCGCTGCTCAGCTTCTGGTGGTCGTTCCATGCAACCATCTGGGTCGATCGCATTCTCATTCCCCTTGCCGGAGCGCTCATGGTGGGATCGCTGGCGGCGGCAACGGTGCTCAGCAAGCGAACGAGGTGGGGAACCGAGTTGATGATCGATCCGGTCTTTGGCGCGTGCATTCTGGCTGCGGCGGGCTACATCCTCTTCATGACCTACCAGAATCATCCGCAGCCGCGCTATTTCACGGTAGTCGCCGTCTTCTTGTTTCTGATTATCGCGAAGGCAACGGAGGCGCTGATTTTGAAAGCGGGCGTATTGCGCTTGCTCGGATGGGGTGTGCTCGCCGTGACAGCAATTGCCATTGCAGGGAACGCCCTGTTGACGTTGAATTATGCTGCACATCCCGAGTACACCTTTGTGAATGCAGCGCGGGAGCTGACAACCTATATCGATCAGCATCCGAACGGGAATCGGCTGCTCGTGTCGATCAGCGGAGATGAGATCACCCTCCTCACGCACGTGCAGTCTCTATGTGACGACTTCAGCATGCGCACGCCGGCGTTTCCTGACCTGGGAACGAAGCTGGCGGTTTACAAGCCCGGCTGGTGGGCGACGTGGAATGACATCGATCCCGGGACGCTCGAGGATATTCACACGCATTACTCGCTGGAACAGGTGGCGGAGTTCCGAGCCTTCGATGATCCCGAGCGCAACGTGCTGGTACTTTTCAAGCTGCACCCGCTGCCCGATGGGCAGGTGAGGCTGATCAACGGCGACAACCTTCAGGAAGTGCTGCCCGAGGATAAGATATTTATCCCGCTGGAATAGCGCTGCCTTCAATTCGTTGATCCCTATTCCCTGCGTTCACGGTCTTCCGATCATGACTTCAGTGGCTTTGATCAGGGCGACGGCTTGTTCTCCGGGTTTCAGTTCCAGTTCGCGGACGGCGTCGGCGGTGATGATGGCGGTAATACGCTGGTCGCCCACGGCGAGCACTACCTTGGCCAGCAGGCCGTCAACTTTGACTTCAAGGATGGAGCCGGCAAGCTGGTTGCGGCCGCTGATGCGCGATGCGCCGATATGGGCGGCACCGGTGGGGAGGAATTCCTGAAGGGCGCTGATCGGGATGCGGTGGTGGCCGCCCGGAGTCTTGATGGTCTGAATACGGCCGGCCAGGATCCAGTGCTTGAGAGCCGGGTAGCTGATGCCGAGTTTTTCGGCAGCCTGGCGAGGTGTCAAAAGTGTGGACGAACTCATTTTGTATTGATAGCCCCCTGCCTGCAAACTGTACAAGCAATTGTTCAATTCTGGCTTAAGGCCGAGTAACTGTTCCCATAAGAGATCGGCTCCGGATGCTTGTGACTGCAATCACTCGACAGTGTTTGGCACGGATGATAGGCTTCCGGGTGACTTTGAGCCGGGACTCTTGCGGCGCGCTATTTTCCGCGAGGGCGGCCTTCCGCAGATCGTTGGGTCGCGATCATCGGACTGCCTGCACAACGGCAATCAAAAATTCACATTGGAGGACTTGTGATAGCACAGGACTGGGTCTACTTCTTTCTGACCGTAAGCGTTCTTTCACTGATCGTGGCATTTTTCTCGGCGCGCCAGGCCACCGGCGCGGACATCGGAACGCCGGATACGCAGAAGATCCCCGGCGCCTTTAAGGAAGGCGTTAAAGCCTTCTTGAAGCGGCGGTACAAGACCGGGATGGCCCTTCTGGTCCTGCTGCTTCCCACATTCGCCTATGCGCAACCGGAACATGCGGGCGGAGGCGAAGCCAACCTGGTATTGCCGGATCTATCCACCGTGCAATTCTTCGGCATGAACGGACATGCACTTCTGATGATTGGACTTCTCTTCTGCGTTGGCGGCCTGTTGTTCGGCCTCGCCATCTTCGTGCAGTTGAAGAATGCACCGGTCCATCGCAGCATGCTCGAAATCTCGGAACTGATTTACGAAACCTGCAAAACCTATTTGATTACGCAGGGCAAGTTCATCATGCTGCTCTGGGTCTTCATCGCGGTCATCATTTCGATGTACTTTGGATGGCTCGCGCCGGTACCCGGAAAATCAATCGCGGTTACCTTGCCCATCATCCTGCTCTTTTCGCTGGTCGGCATCGCGGGCAGCTACGGTGTGGCGTGGTTCGGAATTCGCGTCAACACTTTTGCCAACTCACGCACTGCGTTTGCCGGACTTCGCGGCAAACCGTATCCGATCATGGCCATTCCGCTGAAGGCCGGCATGAGCATCGGCATGTTGCTGATCTCGGTTGAACTGCTCATCATGCTGTTCATCCTTTTGTTCATTCCGCGTGATTATGCGGGACCATGCTTCATCGGTTTCGCCATCGGCGAAAGCCTTGGCGCCGCGGCTCTGCGTATTGCCGGCGGCATCTTCACGAAGATCGCCGACATCGGCGCCGACCTGATGAAGATCGTATTCAAGATCAAGGAAGACGATGCCCGCAATCCGGGAGTCATCGCCGACTGCACAGGTGACAATGCCGGCGACTCCGTCGGACCCAGCGCCGACGGCTTTGAAACCTACGGCGTCACCGGCGTGGCTCTCATCACCTTTATCCTGCTGGCCGTCAAGGATCCAACGATTCAGGCGCAACTGCTGGTATGGATCTTCGTCATGCGCGTAGGAATGCTGCTTTCAAGCGCAGGTGCGTACTTCCTCAATACCGCCATCTCCAGCGCGAAGTACAAAGACTCTGACGAAATGGACTTCGAGACGCCACTGACTTCGCTGGTATGGATCACGTCGATCGTCTCCATCATCCTCACGTACATCGTCTCGTACCTCATGCTGCCCAATCTGGGAGACGGAACACTCTGGTGGAAGCTGGCTTCGATCATCTCGTGCGGTACCCTGGCAGGCGCGCTGATACCCGAGCTGGTCAAGGTCTTCACTTCAACCAAGTCGACCCATGTGAAGGAAGTGGTCAAATCGGCCCAGGAAGGCGGAGCATCGCTGGGAATCCTCTCAGGATTCGTGGCCGGCAATTTCTCGGCTTACTGGCTCGGACTCAGCATGGTCGCTCTCATGGGACTCGGCTATTACTTCAGTCAGGGCATACCGGATTTGCAGAATAATCCGGCGGGCATGATGCTGGCTCCAGCCGTCTTCGCCTTTGGCCTCGTGGCCTTCGGCTTCCTTGGTATGGGTCCGGTCACCATCGCCGTCGATTCTTACGGCCCGGTTACCGACAATGCTCAGTCCGTCTATGAGCTGTCGCTGATCGAAGATGTTCCCAACATCGAAGCGGAATTGAAGAAGGACTTCGGCATCGTCGCGAAGTTCGAGCGCGCAAAACACTTGCTGGAAGCCAATGATGGAGCCGGCAATACGTTCAAGGCAACGGCAAAGCCGGTGCTAATCGGCACTGCCGTCGTCGGCGCAACTACCATGACCTTCTCCATCATCATGGCGCTGACCCACGGACTCACAGACAACGTGGCTAAACTCTCGCTGCTGCACGCGCCCTTCATGCTTGGGCTGATCTGCGGCGGAGCAGTGATCTTCTGGTTCGCGGGCGCTTCCACACAGGCCGTCTCCACCGGCGCTTACCGCGCGGTTGAGTTCATCAAGGCAAACATCCATCTTGAGGGCGCGGAGAAGGCTTCCGTCGCTGACAGTAAGAAGGTGGTGGAGATCTGCACGAAGTACGCGCAGAAGGGCATGTTCAATATCTTTCTCGCGGTCTTCTTCTCTACGCTTGCATTCGCGTTCATGGAGCCGTTCCTGTTTATCGGCTACCTGTTCTCGATTGCGATCTTCGGTCTGTATGAGGCCATCTTCATGGCCAATGCCGGCGGCGCCTGGGATAATGCCAAAAAAATCGTAGAGGTCGACATGAAACAGAAAGGCACACCTCTACATGATGCAACCGTCATTGGAGACACCGTCGGCGATCCGTTCAAAGACACCTCGTCGGTGGCGATGAATCCGATTATCAAGTTCACCACGCTGTTCGGATTGCTTGCAGTGGAACTCGCCGTGACGCTCAGTGGGAATAACCCGATGCTGACCCACGTGCTTGCTGTGGCGTTCTTCCTGGTGTCGGTGTTCTTCGTGCACAAATCGTTCTACGGCATGAGGATTGAATCCAAGCAGTAGTTAACAAGTCGTTGAATCGAAGAAAACGTCGCCTGGACATAGGCGACGTTTTCTTTGCGCAATGAAGTGGTAGAACAAGTCCAGTGCGTGGCTCAGTGACGGACTACGATATGCAACCAGAAAGTTGCACGAGGCTCTTGCGCTGTTTGCCGGTCGCATCGAAATTCGCGGGGTCGAGCCAGGCTTCAAAGGCCGCTTTGCGGGCTGGCCATTCCGAGTCAAGCATCGAGAACCAGGCAGTATCGCGGTTCTGGCCCTTGACGATCATGTGCTGGCGGAAGATGCCTTCAAACTTGAAACCATAGCGCAGAGCGGCGCGCCGCGAGGGCGCATTATTCGCGTTGCACTTCCACTCATAGCGCCGGTAGCCCAGGTCTTCGAAGATGTGGCGAGCCATCAGGTACGTCGCTTCGGTGGCGGCGATGGTGCGCTGCAGTGAGGGCGCGAGCAGGATGTTGCCCACCTCGATGACGCCGTGGGCGGGATCCATGCGCATGTAACTGGCGTAGCCTTCAGCGCGGCCACTCGTCCGCGGCAAGATGGCGAAGAATAGCGCTGCGGCACCTGCCTGCTTTTCCATTAGCGCACGCTTTAAATCAGCCTCGCCGGCGTAAGGGCCGTCTGCAAGGTACGCCCAGACTTCGTCGTGGCCTTGTACGGCCTGCCAGAGGTCAGCAGTGTGGCTTGCAGCGCTCAATGGCTCGAGCGATACGGTTCGGCCCTCAAACCGTAAAGGGCGGGGAAGCGGGGCGGGCTTCCAACTGACCAGATTTTCAGGGGGCATGGGCACGGGTTCAGGCTATCAGCCATCGAAATTCGCCCCCCCGGGATGTGCCAGAAGAGTAACGTCCCCCTTCTCCACATTTCGTGCGATTTCGCACAGGAAAATAGCTCCGAATGCACTGTTTCTGCGCCTTGTAAGGGCCACAACCGGGCACTAGGCTTGTATTTCAGAGCGAACGAAGAGCGGGAGACCGCATCTGCACTGGATTTTGGGCAAATTGCATGCCGCGCGACCGCATCATTCATGCTTTTTAGCGCTTTCCACAGCCTGAATGGCCGTATTTAGCAACCGGATGCTCGATTCGACATCGAAATACAAGATGTTGTGGTTTGCGGTTGACAGGCCCTATAGACAGCGTTATTTTTGCAACTGCGACTGTAAACAGACTGTAACCTTGAAGCCGGTTGCAGACCGCAGGGAGAAAAACCTGCGGTACTGAAAAAGCCCCCGTTTTTCCGTTCGCTGCATGACTTAACCCCCCAATTTTGGCTGCGTTAAGACCAAGGGACAAGTATTCAAAGAATTCGCCGATGGAGAGGAACCGATGAACGAGGCCAACCTTCAAACAACCGCACCAGCCCTGCAAGCTCCCTATAGCCAGGGTGGCCTGACATTTTCACGCCGTTTTTCAACCGAGGGGAAGTCCCCCTATGACGACGTGCAGTGGGAGCGTCGTACGGCGCTGATCTCCGACAGCCGGGGAAACACCATCTTCGAGCAGAAGGACGTGGAAGTGCCTGCCGACTGGTCGATGACCGCGACGAACATCGTGGCCTCGAAGTATCTGCATGGAACGATTGGCTCGCCGGAGCGCGAAACGGGAGTGCGGCAACTGGTGTCGCGCGTGGCTGAGACGGTGCGCGACTGGGGTATTGCGGGCGGCTACTTCGCCAGCGACAACGACGCATCCGCCTTCCACGATGAGCTGGCGCACATGCTGCTGACGCAGAAGGTGGCATTCAACTCACCGGTGTGGTTCAACGTGGGCTGCGATCGCCTGGAGCCGTTTGCGGCCGGGCAGAACTGGCACTGGGACCCGATGACCGGCGGCGTGATGCATGCGGCTACGGGCTACAAGAATCCGCAGTGCTCTGCCTGCTTCATCAACGCCGTCGACGATTCGATGGAAGGCATCATGGACCTGGCGCGGACCGAGGCGCTCTTGTTCAAGTACGGTTCGGGAACGGGTACGAACTTCAGTTCGCTGCGTTCGAGCCACGAAGGCGTGACGGGTGGCGGAACGGCCAGCGGTCCGCTCAGCTTCATGCGCGGCCTCGATGCGTTTGCCGGGGTCATCAAGAGCGGCGGCAAGACGCGGCGTGCGGCCAAGATGGCGATCCTGAACGTCGAACACCCCGACATCATCGATTTCATTGAGTGCAAAGCAAAGGAAGAGCAGAAGGCGCACACCTTGATCCGCAACGGCTATGACGGATCGGGTCCGGACTCCGAGGCCTTCTCGTCGATCTTCTTCCAGAACGCCAACAACTCGGTTCGCGTGACCGATGAGTTCATGCGCGCCTATGAGAATGACGGGGAATACACGACGAGGAGCGTGAAGGAAGGAACGCCGGTCCAGAGCCACAAGGCGCGCGAAATCATGCGCAAGATTGCCGAAGCCACTTGGCTGTGCGGCGATCCAGGCTTGCAGTTCGACACCACCATTAACAAGTGGCACACGAGCAAGAACACGGCGCGCATCAACGCGTCGAATCCCTGTTCGGAGTACATGTTCCTCGACAACTCGGCGTGCAACTTGGCGAGCTTCAACTTGATGAAGTTCATCTCGCCGTCGGGTACGTTCAATATTCCCGAGTATCGCCATGCGATTTCGGTCGTCATCACGGCGATGGAAATCCTTGTCGACAATTCCGGATACCCGACCGAGAAGATCGCGCGCAATTCGCACGATTACCGCCCGCTGGGCCTGGGCTATGCGAACCTTGGGGCGGTACTGATGTCGTTCGGCTTGCCGTATGATTCGGCAGCTGGACGCGATCTGGCTGCTGCTCTAACAGCGATTATGTGCGGGCAGGCTTATCTTCAGTCCGCAGTGCTGGCGGCAAATTGCCCGTCGCTCAAGTCCGCCACTCCGCTGACGGCAAGCGTGGAACGCCAGGGCGGAGCATGCCCCGGGTTCTATGTGAACCGCGAACCGTTCCTCAACGTGATCCGCATGCATCGCGCCGAGGTAAATAACATTGGCAAGTCGCGAATTGTCGGCGAGCCATTCATGGTTCCGCAGCTTGAGGCACTGATTGACTCGAGCCGCGAGTGCTGGGATATGGCTCTCTCCTATGGCGAGCGGTATGGCTATCGCAACTCGCAGACCACGGTACTGGCGCCGACGGGCACCATCGGCTTCATGATGGACTGTGACACCACGGGCATCGAGCCTGACCTCGCACTGGTGAAGTACAAGAAGCTGGTGGGCGGCGGCATGATCAAGATCGTCAACAACACAGTTCCGGCGGCGTTGTTCAAGCTTGGCTACAACAACGATCAGGTCGATGCGATTGTGAGCTACATCGACGCGACCGGAACGATTGAAGGTGCGCCGGGCATCAAGCCGGAACACCTGGCCGTGTTCGATTGCAGCTTCAAGCCGGCCAAGGGAACGCGCTCCATCCAATACATGGGCCACATCAAGATGATGGCCGCCACGCAGCCGTTCCTGTCGGGCGCCATCTCAAAGACTGTGAACCTGCCGCATGAAGCCACGGTAGAGGAAGTGGCCGAAGCCTACGCCGAAAGCTGGCGCCAGGGCATCAAGGCCGTAGCAATCTATCGCGATGGATCAAAGGGCGTGCAGCCGTTGAACACCAGCATGGATGCGAAGAAGGAGCCCTCGGCAGCGGAAGCAGCAGGACAGCGTGTGATGGCTCAGCTCGCGGCTGGGCAGCCCGCTGCGGAAGCGGACTTGAAGACACTCGAAGCGAAGATCAGCGAGAAGCTGGAAGTAACAGCAAAATCGGTGGTCGCGGCTGCGAATGCATTTCAGCGCGCGCTCGATGAGTTCGCAAGGGCAACCTCCGTGCCGCAAATGACCGCTGCACTTGGGTTGGAGGAGACGCCCATTCCGCAGGATCTGAACGGGCCGCCGCGTGCGGTGCGTCATCGCCTGCAGGCGGAGCGCGCCTCCATCACCCACAAGTTTTCGATTGCGGGTCACGAGGGGTACATCACGGTCGGTCTCTATCCCACGGGCCAGCCGGGCGAGATCTTCATCAAGATGGCGAAGGAAGGTTCGACCGTATCCGGCTTGATGGACGCGTTTGCGACCTCGATTTCGCTCGCGCTGCAGCACGGAGTTCCGTTGCGCGTACTGTGCGAGAAGTTTGCGCACACGCGGTTCGAGCCCTCCGGCTGGACGGGCAACGAACAGATCGGCTACGCGAAGAGCCTGATGGACTACATCTTCCGCTGGCTGAACCTCCGCTTCCTCTCGGGTGAGCAGTTGACGCTGTTTGCGGGCCTTGGTTCGCAAGCTGCGCCGCTACCGGAGACGCCGACGATTCTGCCTGACGTCGATCCGGAAGAAGATCCCGCAACACACAAGCAGCTTTCCAGGTTAGCCGATGAAATGTCGCGCATCAGAGAAAGAGACAGAGGCATGGGCAGCACATCGGCGCCGGGCGGCAGCATTCCGCCGGAGGCACAATCATCGATCACGGCATCTGCCTCAGCAAGTCATGGGCCGACGTTGCAGGACCGCGGGTTGTTCCACGCCTCAGAGGCTATGCGCAGCATGTACGAAATGGGCGACGCCCCAAGCTGCTCAACCTGCGGCGCCATCATGGTCCGCAATGGGAGCTGCTACCGCTGCATGAGCTGCGGCTCGACCTCCGGATGCAGCTAGGAACTAATTGTTACTTTTACCGTGGAGCAGGGTTATTCCTGCTCCATTTTCTCTTACAGGCGATCTCGATACATGTACCAACTTTTACTTATTCATTGTTTGTCATTACAGATAGAGGATTAAGAGAGTAGAGATATATGCAGCATCTTCCCGCGCTGCAAGCGCGGTGGGGTTGGTCTTTCTATATCATCCACGCCGAAGGCGTGCTTCCAGGCTGCAAATTCCTCGCGATTTCTGAGCTACTTTGAGGCCACACGTGCCGCACTCTCAATCAGGTCCGAAACCTCCTTCGGGTGCGAAACATAGACTGAGTGGCTGGCGCCTGCAACTTCGACTGTGTGGCTTCCAGCCCGCTTGGCATACCAACGCTCCAAGTCCGGGTTGATCGTTCGATCACTCCCCGCCACTAGCATCCAACTCGGTTTAGTTCTCCAGGCAGCCGTGGTGATCGTCGCTGAGAAATTGTCCGCAAAGTTGAACACCTGCGACCGCGCCATGATTGCGGCTTGTTCACTGGAAAGGTCGGCTGCGAATAACTCATGAAATTGCGCCGGGTCGATATAGGTGAACCCGTCGGGCGTTTTCTTTATGGCGCCCGATTTGGCGAGGTCGCTCGGGAAGCGCTTTCCGTCCTCTGACTCTTTCTCGCCTGCGTCTGGCATGTGTGCCGCCACGTACACCAATCCGGCAACCGATGGATCCGAGCCAGCTTCCGTGATTACGGCTCCTCCATAGCTGTGCGCGACAAGGATGCTCGGGCCGTCTTGCAGTGCGAGGACACGCTTCACTGCGGCCACATCATCTTGGAAGGACGTCTCCGGTTCTTGGACGATGCTGACGTTGTAGCCGTCCTCGACAAGAATGTTGTATACGCCTTTCCAACCGGAGCCATCTGCCCAGGCTCCATGCACCAGGACAATATTCCGGACGAGTTCCTCTTTGTTCTGCGCTAACAGTACACTGCACGTAAACAGCAAGAAAGCGATGCAGGAGGACTGAAAGATTCCTCGTATTGCTGGCACAGGCTTCATCGAATTTCTCATTTGTGCTCCTTTTGTTTGCATTGCTCCAATCGTTCGGGATGGTTCGGGGATACAGCAACAGAACAGCATCGATGGGGCAATGAATTCGGGTGCGAAGGCATTCGGATTCGCGCGTGATACGTCCTAGTCGACGAGAGAGCTCACAAGGAATCATTCAAACAGGAGGTCACTCAAATCAACGGAAACGATCAGAGGTTCCTTTGCCGGCTGGTTGTCGGCTTGACGGCTAAACATCCTCACCCTCGAGTCATTTCGAATGCGAACAGCCTGTCATCTGGTCATATTTGCCACTCCTCTCTCGCACCTGACATCTCATATCCGCCGATCTCGGTTGTTGATTCTTTATGAGCGGTTCGCGGATCGATTGCCGCAGATCTCAAAGTCGGCCCCACCACTCTTCAGGTCTTCGAAAGGTAAAGATCTGTTCTTCGTCAGACTTAGCGTGAATACCGTTCTCTCTCGATTCGATTCCACCAGGCGGACGCTGCCACCGTGTTCTTCAGCTATTCGACGAGCCAGGGTGAGCCCCAAACCTGTTCCGTTGGATTTTCCTGCGGTCACGAACGGATCGAATAGGGTACTCCGAACAGAGGCAGGTATACCAGGACCATTGTCCGAGATTGTGACGCAGATCTGTTCATCGACTTCGGTTAGGCGAACCATCACCTTAGGCGCGTGAGTTGAGCGTGTCGCAGCTTGGCAGGCATTGAGCAGCAAGTTATATATGGCACTTTCAAGATCCCTCGCATCTATATCTGCTTCCACCGACGGGACCTTCTCGACTGAGATGGACACGTTCCGCCCGTCTGGATGCGACCTCACTGCCGCAATGGCTTTCTCAAGAACCAAGGAAACGCACTCAGGGATCAGCGGATTGTTCCGTCCGTTACTACCGAATTGCAGTAATGAATCAATGCGCACCGTCATCGCGAGCACTGCTTCTTGAATTTCGAGCAGCAAATCAAGGCGCTCGCTCGCACTTCTATCGCGGCGCTCGAGGAATTCGGCGTTCGCATGGATCACCGCTAGTGAGTGGCGCATATCGTGGGATATCGAGCATGCCATCATGCCAATTGCTGCCATCCTCTCTGCCTCTATTAGTGGGCTTTGTGTAGGCACCTGCGGTTCGCTTCGCAAATCCAGACCGACGCCCTTATCAAACATGAGAATATTGCCGCGATCTGAAATCTTTGGTTCCCTAAGGTGTGTTCTCACTGTTCCCCCTTGTGATCCCGCCGGAGAGCGGAGCTGTTAGTTGCCCCACCTTGCTTCATGTGGGCCGGAATCGTTTCGATGAGCGAGCCTGGCCGATGCGGCGATCGTAATTCGACGAAAATCCGAAACTCCCGGTTTAGCCAGCAAGTTCAGAGACTCCAGCTCATCGATCCACTCCGCAGTGGACAGGCTTGCCTGTTCCGGGCCAAACAACTCGCTCACGGCTCTGGCAAAGGCTGCCAGCTCGCGTTCCGCCAGGATGATCAGATTGGCGTCAGAAAGTGCGGACCCTTGGTTGAGCGTCGGAGCTTCGCTTGCCCCGCTAATGTGTGCTGCCATTCTTCACTCCTTTCCATATCTTCTGACGGTGACACGCCACGGATCAGCCGTAGACGCTAACTTCCACCTCGTTGTCTCGTGATCCACTCGCGGACATACGCTGCGCAGTTTCTCAAGCTGACGCCGTCCGCTTCGCAGCGCTCCAGAAAGCCAATGGCGTCTCGACTTACCAAAGTCAGATCTTTGAGGTCTAGGACTATTGAGCGTCCCTTCTCTTCGGACCTAATTTGCGTCTCCAACTCGGTTATATCTTGATCATCTATTTGGCCGCTCAGTGCGAGGACCACTTGCCCATTCGACGATCTCTGAAGTTTCAGCATCTATCCTCTCTTGGGACCCGAACCAATCGTCCAGGTTCAAACAGTTCGCCCTTTTCCCGAACTCCTGTGCAAGAATCGGGCAGTCACCGCTTAGACCTTGACCAAACTGATCGCTTCTGATCGCGGTATTCGGTTTGTCCTTATCAACGTGAAGCTCGAACTCCTCTTTCGCATCTATCCTTGCTGCTGTTCTCCCTCAGGTTTCCCAGAATGTGTTCGGCCTGAACCGAGACCGTTTCGTCGGCGATCTTGGCGCAATGCCGGACTCCTGTTGGCTTTCGTCGCGAGGACTGCCTCGAACACACGGGACTTGAGCAATCTCGATGCCAATTGAGAATGTTTTAGAATGAGTGGTTTACGCGCCGTGGGGTGTAGGGAATTTCAGCAATTGCCGAAATTGCCTACAACATGTTGCCAACTGGCGATGCGCGTGGGCTAGATGTTCTTCGGGGACGTTGCATCCTTGAAGCGGTACTTGTTGATCTTCAACGATGAAATTTTTGATTCCAGGGTGGATCGATGAACCCCTAGTCTTGCAGCCGCTCCTGTCGGTCCGGATACCCGCCCCTGGGATTCGCGCAGGGCAGCTTCAATGATCTCTTTCTCCTGTGTAGCAAGCCTCCCCGAAAGTTCAACCTGGACCCCTGGCTCCGTTGCGAGAGTTGGTCGACAAAGCCAACTCTCATCGACCAGGAAATTCTCGGTACCACATACAACGACAGAACGCTCAATCACGTTCTGCAACTCGCGAATATTGCCCGGCCAGGAATACGTCTCCAGCAGATCGAGGCTCTTCTTACTAATCGCCTGAAAGTGCTTTCCTGCTCTTCTCGCAAAACGATCAACGAAGTACCCGACGAGGAGGGGAATGTCTTCTCTTCTTTCGCGCAAAGGAGGCATCTCAATTGGAAAAACGTTGAGCCGGTAAAACAGATCGCTCCTGAACCTGCCCGCAGCGATGGCAGCCTCCAGGTTGCGGTTCGTAGCGGCAATGACCCGAACATTGGTTTGGATGGATCCAGTTCCACCGACACGCTCAAATTCGTGTTCCTGCAAAACACGCAAGAGAGCGATTTGCGTCACGGCCGGGAGTTCCCCAACCTCATCGAGGAAGATCGTGCCTCCTTCGGCCAATTCAAACCGGCCCAAACGTTGCTGAGTTGCACCCGTAAAGGCGCCCTTTTCGTGGCCAAACAATTCCGAGGCGATCAAGTCTTGCGGAATGGCAGCGCAGTTCACGCTCACAAAAGCTCGCGAAGAACGGTGAGACCTTTTATGAATGGCGCGTGCCGCCAGTTCCTTGCCGGTTCCGGTTTCGCCTGTGACGAGGACTGTTGAGTCGGTGGGAGCGACCTTGGATACACGAGAAAGTACTGCCTGCAGTGCGGGAGAAGTCCCGACGATGTCCTCGAACATGGATACTTTGTCGATTTCTTCGCGCAGCGCAATGTTCTCGTTGTAGAGCTGATCCTTCAGGGTCTTGATCTCTTCGAAGGCATTTTCCAGAGCTTTCCTGGCGTTCCGCTGTTCCGTTACGTCGATAACAGTGCCGACAAATTCAACCACTTGGCCCGAGTCGTTGGTGATGGCGTGGGCAATGGTGCGAACATATCTTATGGAATTATCTGGAAGAACAATGCGGTAGTTGTATTGTGCATCGTTCCCCTTATAGAGCTCAGTTGCGGCGGCGTCGATAGAGGCACGGTCATCCGGATGTATGCTCTGGAAGTAGTTTTCCGGGGTGGGGGTTGTGGTTTTTGGGTCAAAGCCAAAAATGTTAAACATTTCGGCCGACCAGAAGATCCGCTTGCTGGCAACATCCCAATCCCAACTTCCTGTATGACTAAGCCTTTGGGCCTCGGCGAGATTAGCTTCGCTTTTGCGCAAGTTCTCATAGAGATTCTGTAATCTTCCGGCCGTAGCGTTGAAAACCTGACCAAGTTGAGCTAGCTCATCCTGGCCGATCACGGAAACTTGATGTTGGAATTCACCTCGTGCCAAAGCTTTGGACCCCTCTACTAACCGCCCCAGTGGCTCCGTGATACTGCGCGTGATTGTTACCCCGAGGCCAGCGGCAATCAGGAGCGTGACGAATCCTGTGATTGGCACAGCGAGAAAGATTCGACGTTCAGCACGCGAAATGTTTAAAGTGGCTTGCGTGCGCTGCTCTTCAACCTTGCGGGCCACATCTTTGACCAGCTCGGAACTCAGGGATTCTAGCGGTTGGACTTGTACCTCGATCCGGATACGCACAGCCTCCCACTCTCCCGATGCGGCCAACGCTCTGATTGCATCCAGGTGTGACGGCAGCGCACGCTCGATTGATTCGAGAGTTGGCAGAACGGTCTGATCCGCATTCACTTCGGGAGGCAAATGGCTGAAGGCAGCCTGGGTGCGCTGAGCGTCCTCAACTAGCCCCGCCCGAAGTGTCTCCGACTCCTTCAGCAGCCGGCCAGTGTCTTCCGACCGTGCCGCGGCACCGAGCCCCTCATAAGCTGACAGGAGACCGGTGTGTACGCGCAGCACTTCGATCAGCTCTTCGTTCACACCGTTCAATCGTTCCACTTGGGCACTGATCAAGTGCAACTGCCAAACGAGGACGCAGTTGCCAATTAACATCAGCACAATGATGAAGATAAAGCAGAGTGTCAGGCGGCGATGGATGTTGAGACGGTTGAGCAATGGACTGCTCGCTGTCGCATGCCTCAGCCATCCAGCAGATCCAGTCGGATTGTTGGTACGAGTCATGCATTACCTCTAGCTGAAGTGCACTCGGCACGGACTCCATTCGTCGGAGGGATTGCTGGTTGCGGGCTAGCGAACTTGTTCCGCGCTCCTAATCCTTGGGACCACGAATCCTACTTGGCGGTCCCGTCTTGAAACTAGTGATCCCAACGAGTTCCTTTTCCAACCCCGCCGCAGCTTGCGGCGCGATGGTTTTGCTCATCAAAACCGAACGCACTGCCCCGATATAAGCGTGACTCACGTCTTCATATTTCTGTCCGGAAACTGTAGAGGGTCGACTCACCACTCTGCTCCCCAGTTGGTGCTGCCCAATGTCAGCAGAACCAGAGTGAGTCTTTAAAATGGCGGGCCACTCCAACTGCTCAAGCGGTGATTCGGAATGCGAGCGAACCGCCTCGATCTGCATCTCTCTACGGACGAGAAATCGGACCAATTCCAACGCTTCAGCGGGATGAGCTGCCGATCTGGAAACTCCGAGACCAAATCCACCCAGGGCAGAGACCTGCGCAGCCTTACCTTCGGGGACACTGCTGATACCAATCTTGTCTCGAACCGCAGTCCCGCAGATGCGCTTGCTCGTCGATGCAGGCCCACACTTATCCTCGACGCTCAGAAAGTAAGACCGCGCCCACCCACGATAAAAAGCTGCCTTCCCTAAGTAAAAGGCGTTGATGGCGTCCCATTCCTCATAGGAGATCACGCTGGGAGATGATATCCGGCCGATCCAATGAGCAGCGCGTTGCCAGCTGTGGATGGCGTCAGGATTGTTCACGCTGATCGTGCTGTCACCTTCGATGATTCGGCCGCCCCCCTCCCCGACCTGCCATTCCAGCGCATTGCAGGTCAAACCTTCGCCCGCCGCACCCGGCCATACAAAACCCCAAAAATCTTTTTGTCCTTTGGCGCGTTCTCCCTGCTGGATCCTGGCTGCCATTTTCTCGAGTTGGTCCCACGTCCTGGGTGGTGTCCCATACCCATACTCTCGAAGAAGATCCTTTCGATAAAACAAGACCCCTATATCGGCAACGTATGGCACGGCGACGAGCTTCCCCTTGACCGTATAGCTCGCGACCACATCAGGGTCTACCGAAGAGAGTTCTTTCACAAAATATGGTTTGAGGTCGATCAAATCCTCACTCAGGGTTCCGGGCCAGATCACATCGACGCCAGACACATCCGGACTGGAGGATCCCTTCCGTAACAACTCCAGGGCCTCGCCTAGCTGGTCAAGAGCTGTCTCCGAAGCCGGCAGGTGCTTGACCCTAATTCCTGTTTGCCGCATGAACTCCTGCAATCTTTCGTCTGGGAGCACATTGCGTTCTGTCAGGTCGTGCGACCACTCTGGATCGAGGAAAGTCAGCGTCACGGGTTCTTTCGCAGGATGCTGGCATGCACCCAGCGACACAACGATCAGGGAAATGCCGATGGTCCTCGTTAGGCGGCTCGGCTGCGGGTACACGAGATCCACATGCCTATTTCCGGCCGCCGCCGCGTCTTTGCGCTTCTCCATATCTGCGTTTGTCCTGCGCATCGTGGGGTTCTCATGATTATTGCTCTAGGCCGAGATCCCGCTGGCGAGGGGCCTCCTATTAGCAATCAAGGATAGCCACATGAAGCTAAATCGCTTGCGGGCTAGTTCGCTCCGGGATTAGCGTCTCAATCTTCATTTCAAAGAATCGCCCTCACCACCCTTGATTCCGTGAATTGTAACCCTCGATTGCATTCGAGGCCAAAGCCTTCGACTTGATCCCGGGATCAGCGGACCATGCCGACGTAGGTGTCGACATGCCACGCGCGGTGATCAGGCGAAGGCAACAGGCGGTGCGAACTGGCCGCCACCGAATGATCCGCTCGCACGATCGGTCTCCAAAAAGAACACCATTACGTCGTTTGGCTCGATGCCAGCGTCGCCAAGTTTTTCGACCAGGGCAGCAACAAGAGTTTTTTTCATATTGGTATCAGTTCCCGAAGAGACCATCACCTCAATCATCAACATCTGGTCGGTCCGCGGCTTGGGTAGTGCGGGATAGTACAGATCAACCCTAAGGTCACCTGGTCCCATCGAAAGGAACCGTTGGAAAAGGTCGTTCTCTGGGTATCCAGCAGCAACGCTTGCAGCGTGGATGGCCCTGGAAAGGCGGTCTTTCTCGTTGGTTGACCAGTCGGACATCATCGTGACTGTAAACAAGGGCATAGAACCTCCTGATTGCTTGAAAGACTCCGCTCGGAGCTCGGCGTGCGCACTGCAACGGACCGCCTCCATGACGCATCTCCTCGATCGGTTAGCTCCGACTGACAAGATGAGCAATCACCTCGCGAACGGATGTCGTCCCATCCACATGCTCGGTACCAGCTACGCCGAAGTGAATCCATCCCGAATTGAAAGCGTCGACCATCTCAGCTCGTGGAGCAGTCCGTCCTTTGGGCATCCCTTGAGAGACCCAGAGTGTCTCCCATTGGTCTCGCGGCACGGCAACAGCCTCCACGGCGCGGCCCAGAACATCCGCAAAAGCCTTTGCCATTTCGATGGGGCTGGTCCCCTCAGGCCCGGCGACCTCGATGTGACGAGTTCCCTTCCAGTTCTGCGTCAATGTCTCCGCGCCGACCCTGCCGATGTCGGCGGTTGCCACCAGGGAGAACTTCCGATTCAGGGGATAGAGTTGGAATTGAATCCGGCCTTCGTCACGTGCGCTCGCGACGTCACCCGCCGAGTTCTCGAGGAACCAGCCTGCGCGAAGAAAGGCGTGCGGGAACGGCAGATCACCCAACGTCTGTTCGAGAAGATGCGAGCTGGTGATGAGACCCAGGCCGCTCGTCTGTTCAGCTCCGATCGACGACAGATAAACCGCCTTCGGCGGTCGGGCCTTCGACAGAGCCTTGTGAAGGACACCGAGAGTCGCCTTGGTCTCCACATACCCCGGCGCCGGGGCGAAGTTGGGAGGCACCATCACAAAGACGCCATCGACACCGCCAAACGCAGCAGTCAGCGCTTCCGCATCGTCATAGTCAGCCTTGAACAATTCGACGCCCTGCTTTTGCCACTCTGCGGCTTTCTCCGGGTTCCGCACGATGCCACGAACCTTCTCGCCTCGCGCGAGGAGAGCCCGCGCAACCGCACCGCCTACATTTCCTGTGATTCCCATGACTGCGTACATATGATTCGCTCCTCGTTTCTAGTCGTCTTTAAGGTTGGCTACCGTGTACGGAAGAAAGCGGCCACCGGAAAACCTCTATCGTTGTCTGTCACTCAGGAAGCGCGATGCCACTGAGACGCTCGCAGACAGCAACAGTTGATCCTGCTTCGCTGCGTCCAGAGCTTCGCGACTCTTGTTTCATTGGGCAGGAATAAGACACTCCGCTGTTGACGTACGCTTCAAAAGATGATGGGACGATCGCATCCGTTTCATGCATAATAAACATGGCCGCCATGCGTCTAGAGAAACTGCGCCAGGTTGATTTGAACCTCCTGATTACGTTTGCAGCAATCGCGGAGGAGAAAAGCGTCACGGCTGCTGCGACCCGACTGCTGCTGAGCCAGCCTGCCGTAAGCCGAGCGCTTCAACGCGCACGCGCGATGTTTCAAGATGATCTTCTGGTCCGTTCGCCCCAGGGCTTCGAGCTTACGTTGCGCGGCCGGAAGATCCTCGAGGAACTTGAGGGGCTGCTCCCCACAATGGAGCATCTCGTTACGCCGAATCTCTTCGATCCGGTGCGGGAGAGGAGCCACTTTCGACTGTCCGGTCCCGACAACGTGTGCACGGTTGTGCTCCCGCGATTGTGTCGCCAATATGTGAACGGACGCTATCAAGTGCAGTTTGAATTTCTTCCATGGCAGAGCGGTATTGCGGAGTTAGTGGAACACGGGCAACTCGATCTTGTTCTACACATTGATGACGGGCTTCTCCCGTCTCACTTTCAGTCGGAGAGACTTTATCGGGAGGATTGGATTTGCGCTGTAGCGCGTGAAAGCAGTTTCGGTGATCAGCTCTCTCTTAAGCAATACCTGGCCGCCAGCCATATCGTGGTCTCCACGCTTGCCGGTGTGCAGACGATTCCGGATAAGCGTCTAACGGCTGTTGGAGCAAAACGAAGCTCGTTCGTTCGACTTCCTTATTTCGGCGTGGCCCTGCAATGTCTTCCTGGCACAGAACTCGTGCTTACTCTTACTAGCGGTCTCGCGTCGGTTGTAGGAAGGGACAGCAGGCTACGCCTTGTGAAAGCGCCGCAAGAATTGCATCCGTTTCATTTCCTGATGGCATGGCATCCAAGACTCAGCTCCGATCCTCGTCATACGTGGCTTCGTGCCGCGATGCTGTCAACAACCGAGAGTCTCAATGGGTAAGGAAAAGACGTCACACGTGCTCCAACGGACCCAGGATCAGAGCGAAAACGCAACCGGAGCCAGCAGGTCCGACAGACCGATGTTGCGGTACATTTCGGTGCGAACACGATCTGCAACTCCGTTTAAACCAAGCCCAGGAGTCTTCTAATGCGGTCACTCTCGGCCCTGTTGTTGATGGTCATCTACGAGACGGTAAACGCATCAAATAAGGGCGCAGGCATTGGCGCGGAATAGGTCGCTGTAGCGTCAGATCCCTGCGGCCATACCGAGAAAAGGAAGCTGTGAACGACCACGACCAAGCAAACCAGACTTGTGAACTCCGGTTGAATCGGTCGCTATGTGTCGGTAGCAATCAAGTATCCGAACAGCTGGATACTCGGCAGGTGGATTGGATTTGTAGACAAACGGCCGACATGTTCCTAATAGATTCCCCTTATTCAGCGAGGGCTACATTCTGAGTTGCATGTGACTTTGCCGGGAAGATAAAACAGCAACGGCCTCTCCAAGGTCAAAGGCATCCTATATCGGACTTCAAGGTAGCTCATTCCTGCGCATATGCCCATCCTGGATTTAACTGAGAGACTTCTCTAATTCGATCGCGCGTGGAAAGTAGATGTTATTTTCGAGATGGATATGTTGATGCAGGTCCTGCTCGAATTCGCGCAAGCCGTCATAGAACGCGTGGAAAGTTGGGCAGGCATCCGGAGGAGTGGTGAAGTTCCCACTCAGACGGCGGATTTCAGCAAGCAGAGTTCCGGCAGCATCGTGCTCCTGCGTCATCATTGCGATTGGATTGGAAACCGTGCCGAAGCAAGTGTGGGGCTTGGGAGTTCCGTTGGATATGGATTGCTCGAGATGAGCGATGTAGGGAAACAAGACTGCTTCTTCCTTGGCCAGATGCTGGGTGAGTTCATCGTCTAAATGCATGAGAGCGGTCGCAATCAGGGGTAACTCGGACTTCGTCGAGCCGTGGCGATTGACGACTTTCTGCGCAAGCTGGGCCAGTCTGGGCAGTTCACTTTTTACGTATGCATGGTGTTTGGCGACGATGTGTGAGCTCAAACTCTCCAATGACTTTTTGGTCCAGTTTTCGATTTCCGTTACGGGCTTCGTTTCCGCCGCTTCCAACGCAGCAAGGACCGCGTCAATTTCCAAGTTTCCGGCAGCGCATGCCTCGGCGAGTGGCTTTCGGCCCCCGCAGCAATAATCGATTCCAAATTGTTCAAATACCCGGATTGCGGTCGGCTGTTCCAGTGCGATTTCGCGAACGGTTTGCGAGGTTGTGGTCATTTCGATCTCCTTGAACACAGCTTAGGCAGATCGATAGACCGCCACAGCGACTTTGGTCACTCGAAACATGTTTGATTTGGTTTTTCGGAACGGAATCCGCGGAGGCAAGCTATTTCCGCCGGAATCGGAACTCAGTTCCAATCGCGGCAATTGCATTGCTGTCCAGCACCTGGGCGGCGCGGGCGAAAACTGTCGTTTCCTCTACCTGGATGTGATCAGAATAGAGCTGTTTGAGGCGTGATGTCGCCGCAAGCAGTCGTAGTGTTTCGTCAGGAGCCAGGCCGCCTGCCTCAATCCAGACTGAGTAGGATTGTTCGATCGACGTGTGCAGACCGTTTGCCTCGCGGTGATCATTCTCAAGCCGGTCGATCTCGTCGAAAGCAAGTGCATCGGATTTGCGCAGGCGCGGAAAGAGGGATTGCTCTTCATCCGCAGTGTGGCGCTGCCCGCCTGTACGGAAGTACTGCAGTGCAGCTTTAACTGCGGCGCTCTCCTCACCGGTAAGACTTCTGCCCTGGGCGCGATCAGCTACAACGCAGAGAATATGGAGGAAGCTCTCGATTCTTCTGTGGCAATCCTTGAGCATACCAATCGGGTCATCGAAACCACTGTCCGGCTTTGCGCCAATCTGAAGTGCCATGACATCTCCTCGTTACTTCCGTTCTCTGTCATTGTTGTCCATTCGCCGACGATTGGCTCTCAGGCGCCCTGAAGAACATGAAGAGTCGTCGACGTCTTCATCTGTGGCGCCGGCTGCGCGTAGCCTTTTGGAATATAGGAGCAGCACGGCTCTTCGGCGTTAGGGTCCCCAGTCAAAGCATAAGCCCGGGCTCGCGACCCGCCACAGATTTCTTTGAATTCGCAAGCGCCGCACTTTCCTTCAAGCCTGGATGTGTCGCGCAGATCGCGGAACAGCGGCGACTCGCGATATATCTCGGCCAGTTTCTGATGCCGGATACTACCGGCAGAGAGGGGAAGGAAGCCGCTCGGGAACACTTCCCCTTTGTGGGAGATGAAGATGAATCCCTTGCCATCGTTGAGGCCGCGCGGAGCGCGTCCAATGGAGTCAAGTGCTCTTTCGAGCTGTGAGGCGAGGTTGATTCCTGACTTGCGTTCGACAACACGTTGCTGCAAGACGTAGCGTCTGTAATGCTGCGCCTCGGTGGTTTTGATGTCGAAGCTCGCGGCCTTGGACAGACTATACACCTTTGCAAAAGCCGATTCGAATTCGTCCGCACTCAGTAGATCGTTGAGCTTCCCGCGTCCGGTAGGAACGAGGAAGAAGACACTCCACAGCGTTATCTTCAGCTTCTCCATCAAGGCAACGATGTTGTCGATCTCGTTGATGTTCCTGCGGCTGAACGTGGTGTTGATCTGCACAGGTAGTTCAATCTCATTTGCCCAGCGCACGGCGTCGAGCGTTCGCGCGAATGACCCGCTCATTCCTCGGAATGCATCGTGAGTTTCCGGGCTTGCACCGTCCATGCTCACTGCTAGCCGCGCGAGGCCGGCCTCTTTGAGTCGAACGATGATGTCCTTAGTCAGCAAAGGGGTGGCGCTTGGCGTCAACGAAACTCTAACTCCCACCGAGCGGGCATGCGCGATCAGTTCGAAAAGGTCGGGCCGCTTAATGGGGTCGCCACCCGTCAACACAAAGACCGGGACCTTCAAGGCTGCGATTTCATCGATCAGATGTTTGCCTTCCTCCGTGCTCAGCTCCATGGGACTGCGATCTGGCTGGGCAGATGCGCGGCAGTGGACGCACGCAAGGTCGCATGCCTGGGTCACTTCCCAGATGGCGATGAATGGCCGTTTGTTGAAGTCGGTGGTGTTGATTTGCGGGTTCATGCAACCTATGAAACCGCGAAGATACAGGAGGACGCAGTGACCTAAGTCCCAGCCTGCGTCGCATTCTTGGGGATTCTTCACTGTAGAGCTTCAATTCGAAGTCGACATGGTCAACAGAAGCAGACCCCAAAGATGACGCGGTTTCTGCGATGATGCCGTAAGATTCACGAGTGACTGCTGAACGCACAGATCTCGCTACCGCCCTTGGGAAGACTGCGCTTCTATCGAGCCTCACGCCGATAGAGTTGAAGACGCTGGCCGCGCGCACACTTCGCAAGCTATTCAGTGCCGGGGAGTTGTTGTTTTCCGAAGGTGAGCCGTGCAACGGCCTGCACATCATCGCGCAGGGCAAAGTTCGCATCTTCAAGACTTCGATGAGCGGCCGTGAACAGGTCCTCGCGATCAACGTTCCGGGCGAGTCGGTTGCGGAATTGCCAGTCTTCGATGGCGGGCCGTTTCCGGCTTCGGCCGTGGTGATCGAGGATGCGGAGATTGCATTTATCTCGCGTCGCGATTTTCAGGCGTACTGCATGGAGCATCCTGAAGTTGCACTCAAAGTGCTCCAGGTGGTGGGGACGCGGTTGCGACGCCTGGTGGGGATCATTGAGGAACTATCGTTTACCACGATCCGGCAGCGTTTGATTTCCGTATTGTTCAAGCTCGCAGAGAGCGAAGGCAAGAAGACTGCTCGCGGAATTGAATTTCAGCTTCCTGCAACCCATCAGGAGCTTGCGAATCAACTCGGTACCGTGCGCGAACTCGTTTCCCGCAACCTGATGCGCCTTCAGGCCGAAGGACTGCTTGATGTGGATGCGCGACAGATCGTCGTAAAAGATATTGTCGGTTTGAAGGCTCTCCTCGAGACCTCGTCCTAGACTCTTTTAGGCTCTGAGTGACATAAGTTACTGCTCCGCACTTCCTCGAACGCTAGGG
This sequence comes from uncultured Acidobacteriaceae bacterium, assembly GCA_963838295.1. Taxonomy (GTDB): domain Bacteria; phylum Acidobacteriota; class Terriglobia; order Terriglobales; family Acidobacteriaceae; genus Telmatobacter. The sequence goes on along the minus strand of CAWIQS010000008.1, from coordinate 14,998 downwards.
TTGCTGGTGGAGAGTGTTTATGTCCACTGCAACGCAGTCTGTCCGCGAGATCGTAACCAGCAAGCCATCGGCAGCCAGCATTTTTCATCGATTTGATATTGATCTGTGTATGCAGGCGGACCTTTCGCTTGAAGCCGCTTGTCGGGAGTTGCAACTCTCTGTCGATCAAGTTCTCGAAAAGCTTGCTGACGCAGAGCTCAAAGAGAATGGCGCCTTGGCATTCGATCCTCTCGATGTATCGCTTGGTCGCCTGATCCAACACATCGTCCGCGTTCATCACCATCGGGTTCGCCAGGAACTTCCTGCGCTGGCTGAGATGGCATGTAAGGTCGTGGCGAAGCGGAGTGACCGAGATCCCGAGCTGTTGAAGATTGCCGAGTTGGTTGAAGAACTTCGTAGCGAGATGTACGCGCATATCGAGAAGGAAGAGCAAGTGCTCTTTCCTTTCATCTCGCAAATGGATCAGGAGTCGATCGTCTCTTATCCTCCCGCGCATGCGTGCTTTCGTTCGGTTGCTCATCCGATCTTCATCATGGAGCAGGAACACGAAACTGCCGGCCACATCATGCGCGAGCTCATTCGCATCACCAACCACTTTGAGGCGCCGTCATGGGCATGTGCGACGCATACCGCTCTCTTTTCCGGGCTCAGCGAATTTGAGGCCGACCTCAAACAGCATGTGCATCTTGAGAATGATGTCCTGTTTCCTCGCGCCATTGGATTGGAAGCAGAAATCAAGGCGAGGAGTTAGCCATGGCTTCGATGCCGCTTATTGAACAAGCCGTTCCTGTCGCAGTCAGTGAGAACGCAGCAATCATCACACGCGAACGGCGAAAGAGCCTGATGCTTCGCGCCTGGATTGGCAGCGGACTTTTCTTTATGGCTTTGCCCGGGACGTTGATGGGGTTCTCAAACCTGATGGCGATCAGTGCGCATCATGGGCTAGGCAACTTGCCGGCCGCATGGATGGAAGGCCACGGGCACGCACAGATGTTCGGATGGATCGGCAGTTTCATTCTCGGCATTGGTTTCTATTCCCAGCCTGCGCATGGGCGGTCAGTCCTTCGTGTGCCTCTCTCCTGCTGTGTTTTGTGGATATCCGGCGTTGCGATGCGCTGGTTCGCAAACATTTACGGGTGGCACTGGCGCTCTCTCCTGCCGATTTCCGCGGGGTTCGAGCTGCTTGCCGTGATGCTGTTTTTGTATGCCGTGTCGCGTCACAAGCTGCCGGAGTCGAGTAATGGAACCACGGCGAAGGCGCCGATGGAACTGTGGATGATCTCCGTCTTGATCGGCACTGCAGGGCTCGCATCTGCTGTCATCTTCAATTTTGTTGAGTGCGTTCGGTTGGCCATGCAGGGCGGCTTGCGGTCGTTTCCTCACTCGCTCGACCAGAAATATCTCGTATTGCTTGGCTGGGGATTTGTTGTGCCGGTGGTGTGGGGGTTCTCCGCACGCTGGTTGCCGTCTTTTCTTGCGATCTCGAATACCCGTGCTGGTTGGTTTCGCTCGGCTTTGTTGCTGGACATCGCGGGTGTTCTGTTTGGGGTTTCCGGCTTGCCCAAGCCTGCGACGATTCTGTTTGCGCTTGGCTCCATCACGATTGGGATTGCACTGCGTTTGAGCGAACGGGCACATGGCCAACCCAAAACTCAGGGTATTCATCCGAGCTTTCCGGTCTTCATTCGCGTGGCCTATACCTGGCTTATTGTTGCGGGATCGATGAGCGTCTGGGCCGCATTTATTGATGTCCACGGCGGCATCTGGGGTGCATCGCGTCACGCGCTGACGGTCGGATTTGCGGCAACGATGGTCTTCGCGATCGGGCCGCGGATCCTGCCTCATTTTGCAGGCATTCAGCGAATCTTCAGCACGCGACTGATGTTTCTCAGCCTGGTATGTCTTCAGGTGGGATGCCTGCTGCGTGTTTTGTCTGAGCCTCTGGCATATGAAGGTCTGGCTTCGTTCGCATGGAAGGTGTTGCCGGTTTCAGGCATGCTGGAACTGTCAGGAGTTTTGAGCTTCGCTGCGAATCTGGTGCTCACATTTTTGATCGGACGCTCCGCCTTCGCAGTAAACAATCCGAGCCAGCTAACCAGCTAGCTGTCATGTAGTGGGCTCTACCGAATGGGGAAGGCTGTCTGCTCGCACGCATGTTGTTCCACCCGAAACAGGACAGTGGGAAAACTCTAACAGGCTCACCGACGAACCTGCACCAATGAGCAAGTGCGGAGCGGTGGATTCACAGGCGAATCGATTTCGAACCCCGGTGTGACTAAAGTCCCTGCAACTAGACTCAGCGAACGCTAGGGTGGTTTTAGCGCGGCACAGAGCGCGCCTTTTATTGAGGAGAAATTATGTCCTACAAGCGATATTGGGTGGCATTGGTCATCGTCATCATTGGATCTTTCGCCGTTCTCGGAGGAGTCGGCCGGAAGATGATCAGCGAAGCTCCGCCCATCCCCGATGTGTACAGCACTGAGGGACAGCTTCTCTTTACCGGCAGTTCTATCACCGATGGTCAGGGAGTATGGCAGTCCATCGGCGGGCAGGAAATCGGCACAGTATGGGGACACGGAGCTTATGTCGCGCCGGACTGGAGCGCGGATTGGCTGCACCGGGAATCGGAGATTCTGCTGAACACCTGGGCTGTCAGAGCTGGAGCGGCAAATTTCGAGGCTCTAGGGCCGGACCAGCAGGCCATCTTCAAAGCGCATCTGATTCGCGAGATGCGGACGAACACATTCGATGCTTCGCACAATCGCGTAACGCTAAGCGCCGATCGCGCGGCGGCGTTCGAACAGCTTCGCGCCTACTACACCGACGTTTTTGCGACGGGCAGGTCGGCATATGCGATTCCCAGTGGAGCATTGACCAATGCCGCAAAGCAGCATCAACTTGCCGCCTTCTTCTGGTGGACTTCGTGGGCTTGCAGCACGAATCGTCCCGGTTCTGAAACGACCTATACGAACAACTGGCCCCATGAGCCGCTGATCGGCAATGTGCCAACATCGGGCGCAGTTCTCTGGAGCGTATTGAGCTTCGTTGGATTGCTGGCGGGTATCGGCGGACTTGTCTGGTGGTATGCGTCGCAGGAGAAGGAACTCGTTCACGGTCCTTATCCGCAAAGCGATCCATTCCTTGTCTTCAAGCCAACCCCGTCGCAGCGTGCGACGTTGAAATATTTCTATGTGGTAGTAATCCTCTGGGGCGTGCAGATTCTGATGGGAGTCTTGACGGCTCACTACGGTGTAGAGGGGCTGTCCTTCTTTGGATTCCCGCTCGCCAGGTATCTGCCGTATGCGGTAACGCGCACATGGCATCTGCAGATCGCCATCTTCTGGATCGCGACCTCATGGCTGGCAACAGGCCTTTACGTTGGGCCGGCTGTCAGCGGCCACGAACCGAAGTATCAGCGTCTCGGTGTTAACGCCCTTTTCGGTGCACTGATCCTTGTGGTCGGCGGTTCGCTCGCCGGTGAATGGATGGGTATTCAGCAACGCCTTGGCAACATGTGGTTCTGGTTCGGCAGCCAGGGTTATGAGTATGTCGATCTTGGCCGCTTCTGGCAGATTCTGCTGTTCATCGGCTTGTTGCTTTGGCTGGTACTGATGGTCGCGGCTCTCAAGCCAGCATTGGTTCGCAAGAGTGAAGACCGCGCACTCCTAACGCTCTTCCTCATCTCCAGCATTGCGATTCCCCTCTTCTATTCAGCTGGACTGATGTACGGTCAGCGCAGCCATCTTGTTACCGCCGAATACTGGCGCTGGTGGGTAGTTCACCTCTGGGTTGAAGGCTTCTTCGAAGTATTCGCAACCGTTGTGATCGGGTTCCTTTTTACGAGGCTAAGACTTATTGAGATTCGCACCGCAACCAAAGCTGCGCTTTTCTCGACAATCATCTTTCTGTCCGGCGGAATCATCGGTACGTTTCATCATCTCTACTTCGCCGGTGCGACACCAGCGGTGATTGGCCTCGGTGCGATCTTCAGCGCGTTTGAAGTTGTGCCGCTGACTTTGATCGGCTACGAAGCCTGGGAAAATATCCGTTTCGCACAACCGACAAAGAAATCGCAATGGATCGCCAACTACAAATGGCCCATCTATTTCTTCGTCGCTGTCGCATTCTGGAACCTGGTGGGAGCAGGTTTATTCGGCTTCCTTATCAATCCGCCCATCTCCCTCTATTACGTGCAGGGACTCAACCTGACTCCCGTCCACGGTCACACGGCTCTGTTCGGTGTGTATGGAATGCTCGGTCTCGGCCTCACGCTGTTCTGCCTCCGGGCGCTGAATCCTGGGCGCAATTGGAAGGAGACTCCGCTGAAACTTTCTTTCTGGTCACTGAACTTCGGATTGATATTCATGGTCATCCTCAGCATGCTGCCGGTGGGATTGTTGCAGGCATGGGCATCCATCGAACACGGTACCTGGTACGCGCGTTCCTCGGAGTTTATGCAGTCCAGTTCTATGCAGACACTGCGCTGGATGCGAATCCCCGGAGATATCCTGTTCGCGATTGGAGCGGCACTATTCGCGTGGTTCGTGCTGGGCCTTTTGACTGGCCATTCAATCGACGACAAGTCAGCAACGGGCAGAAGCATTGAGGTTGAAGAGCAAGAGGTGGCCCTCGCAGGGCGCTGAGTGTAGCCGATATCTGTGCGGGTCTCTGATTGCACCCTCTTGTCAGAGACACCGCGCGGACATATGTGGGAAAGCTGAAGCCAATGTTTTTCTTAGTGCGGACTTTGCCAACATTGATAGGTGGGAAAAACTGTCGCTGGTAGACCATGGCATCAGGCTTTTCGTGGCCGGCAAAGTGCAAGGTAATCGTGAATGTCTTCAGATCGGCCGACAGTCCAAGAAGCAGGGGTAACATTTGCCAACGCGGCCACAGCGCACCTTTTCTCCGTTGACGCAAACAGAGCAAGACGCTCATCGACTTAATGTTGAGAAGAGCTCCGAAGATCGGTCCTCGAAAAACGCTCATCGCAGCGCTGATTCCCGAGGGCTGCTACTTCACCGGATTCTAGTCGCCATGCCGACTTTTCGGCACTCAGCCCGGGGAGAATCACTAAACGGCCAGCCCGTGCCGCTCTCCTGCTTCGGCTCAGGCAGCAGCTACTGCCTCCAGCTGAGGCCCAACCTTTCACGGAAGGGAAATCGTGCGCTGAGCGCTACTGTTCTCTGAGTCGTGCCCGTCATTTCTGCCGGCAGGAAAGCACCACCTTGTTTTTCACATAGAGCCCGCACAGACCCATCATGCCCGATGGACACGCATAGGTTCCGCTTTGTCCATCCTCCGTGCAGCCGCCGCGCCGCAGAATCTGATCGGTCGACGTTGGAATGAGAGCGCCGCAGCTCAGCACAGCGCTGTTCTGCAGCATCGTCTTACAGAGGCCGAGCATGCCGTCCACGGGGCATAGATAATTTCCCTCCGGACCGTTGGGCAGGCACTTGCCGCCCCTCAGCGTCCGATCTGCAACGTCTCTTTCCTTGCTCATGTCCTGCACCTGTCCAGTGGCCGCGTTGTAGACAGGCTGAAAATCCATGACGCACGTGGTTCCGGCATGGCAGCTGAAGTTCATCCCGCCCGGTGGAAGGCTGATGGCGAGCTGCGGGAACCAGACCGGCCATTGCCACTGATCGGACCAAACCGCGATATCCACGAACACGGTTGGAGCAAGGCCCGGTGTCAACGTAAATCCCAGGTTGTAGACGGGGTTCCCCACGCTGAAATGACTGTAGTCGCCGTTCTGGGCTGTGGCGTCGCCCAACGATACGGTCTGACCGGAATTGAGGTTGGTGGACCGTTTCTGCAGCTCATCGTTGAGTGTGAACTGCAAACTGTCGGAATGGAGATTCACGTTGATGGCAGGATACACCGTGCCGCCCACGACTCCGAAGTCGAGAAGGCCGCCGAGCAGATCGATGGTGTTGAACACGTAGGGAGAATCAATGCCGTGTGCGCCCGGGGCAGGCGGCTGAAAGCGTCCACCAGTGTAGGGCGCCGGCAGCAATTGCGTGAAATCCACGTTGACCTCAAAACTCTGGCTGTTGCTGATAACGGGCAGGTTCACGCTGAAACCGGCATCGGCGCCCACCTGCGCGACGATCTCCTGCGCGTTGTACCACTGGCTTGGATCAAGCCCGGCTTGTTGGAAAGCGTTGGTGTCACCTTCGATGGGGACAAATTGCGGCGTCAACTTTGCTTCCGCTGAATTGTTGGGGTGAACAACGGTTTGATATTTGAGAGTTGCCTCGATCGGAAAGCGCAGACCGAAGGCGTAGTTGAAGCCAGCGTTCAGTTGAATACCGTAGGTCGAGGTACAGCCAACGACGCACCAGTTGATGGAGATCGACACGCCCCATTGCCATTCGTAGTCGTGGTTGATGGTAAAGCCGGTGAGAAAGTAGTAGGGGCCCATATTGAGATCGGCGGTTTGATCGCCGCGCGGCTGGCCCGAGCCGGCCAGGTGAAGCGCCGAGCTTGGAACCACCTTCAGCAGCTTTGGAAACTGTGCCGGGCTGGCGCCGTCTATCGCACCACCGCGCATGAGTTCCTGAGTGGCCGCCACTTCCGCGGGACTGGCCAGAGCATTCACGGGGTGTTGCAGGTGCGCATAGTTCGATGATTCAAGTTTTGGCACGAACATCGTCTCTTCTACGGTCTGCGTGCTCATGTTGATCAACTCTTCCTTCAGATCGTCGTCACTCAGCGAACTCATGCGTGCCGCTTCAGCCTGACCCACCTTCGCTGCGATCTGCGCGCGCTGCCCCGGATCGGCCAGCGATTTACGCAGTGCGGCGACGTGCTGGCTCACCTCCGCATCCGTTGCCGCACTCTTCTGCTGAAATGCCGCGATCGCCGCCTGCCGCCTTTCCGGGTTGGCAAGATAGCGCGGGCTTCCCGGCCTGCTATATTCCGCGATGCGCTCATTTGCTGTCGCTCGCGCGAAGCATGTGGCGCCGGCCGCAGCAAGTTGCGCACGGACCCCAGCGTCGGCACACTTGCCCGGAAGAATCTGGTACGTGAGCAAGTGATGGATCACCAGGCCCTGGTCGACTTCACTCACGTCAGACGTGTTTTCCTGCACCTGTACGTGCTGCGACAGGGCCTGCAACCGCACCGCGAGATTCGGCACCGCTTTGGGATTGTTCAGCATTGGTGAAAAATCGAGCTGTGCCGCGCCCAGCGTCACTCGCGGATTTGCACGCAAGTTCTGCAGCGCGTATTGCCGCACCACGTGCAGCCGCTGCATGGTCTGCGCGTGGGTGCCTCCTTGCAGAATCACCGAGTTTGCGTAGGACCTCTGGTTCGCAACGCGCGGCTGTTCCTGCATGCGTTGCGCCAAAGCGGGTTCGGAAAGCGAACATGCGATGAACAAGAGTGAAGCAGAGCAGGTCCCAAGGACCTTACGTGGGGGAACGGTCATGGCTTACCTCGTTGACTTTTCCGGGCTGTGAGCCCAGGGAAGATTTGCCAGGGTTGGACGGACAATAAACTTCCGACCTGATAGTGTCAACGAAGAAGTAAGCGTGTCACGCACTTTCGTAAAGTTGCAAAAAACACAGCAATTGGTCCTGGTAAACGCTCCGATCGCCGATCACCCTTGCTTCGAGTACGCAACATGAAACACGGCAGGAGGCGACATTCACGGGGCAGCTTCCGCCTGTGGAGATCGACGGCAGGGCAGTTATCGACGAAGCAAACTTCTGGCTACCCTCCACAACGAGTTGGTAAATCGCATCGATAACATCGCCGGAGATGGAGTGGGAGTGGTCGCCAATATCGTCCGGCTGTTTACTGCAAGCGGAGTTTCGACAAAGGTACTGACCGCATCGTTCATGAATGTGCAGCGCCCTTGACAATCGATAGTCGATTGCCTACCATCATCGCCAGAGTGAGGGTAGAATGTCTTCTATGACAAAACAGGCTCAGCAGCGGGTCGGGCTTCTTCAGGGGACCCTGGACATGCTCATATTGCGGACCCTCCTTTATGGCCCTGCACACGGTCATCAAATCGGCAAGCATATTCAGAGAACTACAAATGAGTTTCTGCAGATGCAGCACGGTTCACTCTATCCCGCTTTGCATCGCCTGGAAGAAAGGGGATGGGTGAGTGCTAAATGGGAGACGGCCCCCGACCGAAACCGGGAGTACAAATACTACCGGTTGACGGACAAAGGCAAGAAACAACTTGTCGTCGAAGAATCGCAGTGGAAGCAGATGGCCGAGGCCGTGGCGCGCGTGATGTGGCCCGCCGCCGAGGAGAGTTGAGATGAGCTGGTGGCAACTAAAGAAAAGGGAGACCGATCTGGAACGTGAGCTACGTTCTGATCTTGAGTTAGAAGAAGAAGAACAGCGGGAAAATGGTCTGCCTCCAGAGGAAGCCCGCTATGCGGCCCGACGCGCCTTTGGCAACATGGCATTGATCAAAGAACAAACCCACCAAGAATGGGGCTGGGCGACCTTCGAACGGTTTCTTCAAGACTTGCGCTATGCTTTCCGACAGTTGCGCAAGAATGCAGGCTTTGCCGCAATCTGTGTGATTACGCTGGCCCTTGGAATCGGCGCGACGACCACTATCTTCAGTGTTGTTGACTCGCTCTTGTTGCGGCCTCTCCCGTATCCAAACGCTCCGCGCGTTGTGAGAATCTGGAATACCTTCGCACCCCGCGGGATGACAGAAATACCCTTTTCGGAGCCTGAGTTCAATGAATATCGCCAGAGCCAGAGTTTCGCGCATGTGGCGGGCTTTTCCGTGGGCACACTCACCCTTACGGGAAGCGGCGATCCCCTACATGTGACGGCGAGTTGGGGAACGCAGGACTTCTTTTCGGTCATGGGGACCGCACCTTTCCTGGGCCGCGTCTTTACCGACGAGGAACAACAGCAGGAGCATCCCCAGGTCGCTGTCTTAAGCCATCGGCTTTGGCAGAATCGCTTTTCGTCGAGCCGAGAGATCATCGGAAAGTCCATCGTCCTGAATGGTCAAGTCAGCACGGTCGTCGGGGTGATGCCGCAGACCTTCAGTTTTCCGAGCGACGATGTGGACGTGTGGCAGCCGCTTCCCATCGCTCCGGCAAGTGACAAAATCGGCAACCACTACCTCAATCTCGTCGCGGACCTCAAGCCGGAAACCACGCTGAGCCAAGCCAGATCCGAAATGGCTACTATTCTCGAACGAATTCTGCGGAAGTATCCCAAGTACTACGGCGGCGCCGCTGGCCTTGGCGTCAACCTTATTCCCTTACGTGAGCAGATGGTGGGAAACCTGCGCCCAACCGTGCTGGTTCTAATGGGCGGGGTGGGCTTCATGCTGCTGATTGCTTGTACCAACGTGGCCAGTTTGCATCTGGCTCGGGGAGAAGATCGCAAGCAGGAGATCGCCACCAGAACCGCCCTCGGTGCGACCCACTGGCGGATCCTCTATCAAGTTCTGATCGAAAACCTGGTTCTGTTTCTGGTTGGAGGCGGCCTCGGACTGTTGCTTGCGTTCACTTGTGTGAAATGGCTCAATCTGGCCGATTATCTCAATGTTGCGCAGCTAGGTGGTGTCAGGCTCGACTTTCGTGTTCTGGCATTCGCGGCGGTAGTTAGTCTTTCGACGGGACTGATCTTCGGTTTGGTGCCGGCTTTGAAGGCCTCAAGATCGAACTTTAATGACGCATTGAAGGCGGGTGGTCGGGATGCGATGGGGAGCCGTTATCGTACGCGCGTTCGCAGCCTGCTCGTGATGACCGAGATTGCGTTCTCGCTGATTTTGCTCACTGGGGCGGGGCTCATGATTGGCAGTCTTCGAAACCTGCTCGGAGTCAGTCTCGGTTTTAATCCCGAGAACGTAATCACGATGCGGCTGTCTCTTCCTGAAGCTCGGTATTCAATTCCCCGAACCGCTGCCTTTTACCGCCAGCTACAGGATCGCGTGCGGGGCCTGCCCGGAGTGGAGGCAGTCGCCATCGTGAACCAGCTGCCCATGACCGACGTCTCCGCAAATGCTTCGTTTGATGTTGAGGGCGGGCCATCGAATACCGACATCAACTTGGCAGATACGCAGATCATCAGTCCCGATTATTTCCGCGCAATGGGGATCTCGTTGATGCAGGGACGATTCTTGAATGACGAAGAAGCCCAGCTTCCTCCTGCGTCAATTATTGTCAATCAAACTCTGGCTCGCAAAGTCTGGCCGGGGACAGATCCCATCGGCAAGCGAGTCAGGCTTGGCCCAAACTACCCATGGCTTTCTGTTGTTGGCGTCGTCGCCGATATCAAGAACCACGGCTCGAATGTCGCCACCAAACCCGAGATGTATTTCTTGCTTTCCGACCAGCCGTTCCAAATCTGGGTTGATCTTCGCTCAATGACGCTTGTTGTCCGCACAAGCTCAGAACCGGAACAAATGGTGGGCGCAATTCGCGGGCAGCTCAAACAACTCGACCCGGAGCTGCCGATCTACAAGGTCTCAACCTTGAAGGAGCTTGTCTCATCGTCCATTTCGCAAACCAGGTTTCCGGCTTTCACGCTATCCCTATTCGCATGCGCCGCACTGCTGCTGGCAGCAATCGGAGTCTACGGAGTTCTCGCTTACACAGTCGCGCAAAGCAGGCACGAGATCGGCGTGCGCATGGCGCTTGGCGCGCGGAAGGGCCAAATCTTGAAGTTCTTTCTCGCTCAGGGAGTGAAATGGGCAGCATTGGGCGGTTTTGCGGGTCTCCTGGCGGCTTCGTTCCTAGTACGATTCATGCGCAGTATGCTGTTTCAGGTTGGCCTCTACGATCCCACAATCCTTAGCACAGTGGCGGCCGTTCTTTCTGCCGTTGTGCTTATGGCCTGCCTTATTCCTGCGTTACGAGCTGCCAATGTTGATCCGATTGCAGCGCTGAAGAGCGACTAGGACTGCAAATGTATCCTGGTGAAACGCTGATATCCGAAGCCAATCTGGTCAGTTAGCGCTTCATCGCCGAGGCGCTCACCGATGACAACACCTGAGCCACATGGCCGTGTAGTCGCTTACGCGTCCAGTTGTTTCGCGGAAACGGGGTTGGACTTCATTCTGAGCCTCTACTCCGCAGAGGTCAGATTGATGTAATGCAGCGTTTTCAGCTTTGATGTTGCGTCAATCAGTTGTTTCGTGAAGCACGAGACTCGATCTGCAACACTAGAATGGGTGAGATGGCGGCCGCGACTGGTCATCGATTGATGGCGGCACCGCCCACTCAACATTACCTTCGAAATTATCAGACGATGCGGCACAACTCAGCTGCATCAGCGATTTACCATCCGTTCACAATGGCGGGGTGACCTTTGCGCTATTTCGCGCGAACACGATAACCTTTAGGCGTAACGTCTGCTGCTCGATTTGTATTCCGCACACGGAACGGCGGAGGAGGCAGGTGGACGATGAGTAAATCAGGGCACACCAGACTTCCCACGGAAAGCAGCAATGAACACAGAAGCTCGCCAGTGCGAAACACACGGCGCGTCCTGATTGTCGCTGTGCCTCCGGTGAGGACGCTGGACGTGTTTGGCCCGCTGGAGGTGTTCGGAGATGCCAATCGCTCTCGGAGCGACGGGGCGATTTACGAAATCAATATCATCTCGGGCGGAACGGATCGGGATGTTCTGACTCATCTCGGTACAACGCTGCGAACGGATCGAACCTACGGCGAATTTCGTGGGCCGGTCGACACTCTACTCGTCGCCGGGTTCGACGGCGTTTCGAAGGTCCGCTACGAACCGAAGTTTCTGAGCTGGCTGAAAGACCGATGCGGCAGCAGCCGGCGCTTTGGCTCGGTCTGCACCGGGGCGTTGGTTCTAGCTGAGGCTGGCCTGCTCGATGGGCGTCGCGCGACGACGCACTGGAACTGGTGCGAAGAGCTTGCGCGCGACTACCCGCGTGTAACCGTGGACCCCAACCCCATCTATGTTCGAGATGGAAACTGTTATACGTCAGCAGGCGTGACGGCTGGAATCGATCTCGCACTCGCCTTAGTGGAAGAGGATCTGGGGAGGTCAGTCGCACTTAAGGCTGCTCAAATGATGGTCGTGTTTCTGCGGCGGCCGGGCGGCCAATCGCAGTTCAGCGCCACTCTCATGGCCCAGATTTCTGCGAAATCACCGCTCAACGATCTGCTCGCGTGGCTTCCTGACAACATCCAGCGCAATCTCTCCGTCAAAAGTCTCGCCCAACGTGCAGCTATGAGTCCCCGGAACTTTGCTCGCCTGTTTCAGCAAGAGGTGGGTAGGACGCCGGCAAGGTATATAGAGGACCTCCGCCTTGAAGCTGCGCGCCGTCAAATCGAATCGGCAGCGATGAGTCTTGAGGAGGTAGCGATTTCCTGTGGCTTCACTTCTTCTGAGATACTTCGCCGCGCATTCGAGCGCCGGCTGGGTGTTACGCCTCGCCAATACAGGGCCACTTTTGGGCGCGCTCGGGTGCGGTAGTCCATTCGTCTGACGATTGGCAGGAATGGTTGGCTTTTTGTCCTTGATCGCTCGCTCCTATCGAAGAGACACCTGCATCGAAAATGGCATACGCAACGATGCGGTGTGACCGCCAAGAAAATCTTTTCAGGAGAATCGTGATGAATAACCTCGACCTCATGTTGAATCGCAACAAAGAGTCCGCTGCCCCTATGCCGTCGCTTCCACAATCCTTGCAAACTTTGAAAGCAGTCGTCATCGGTTGCGCCGATATGCGAGTTGATCCCGCTCAAGTGCTTGGAATCAAGCCCGGTGAGGCCGTCGTCATGAGAAACATCGGCGGTCGAGTCACGCCGGGACTGCTGGAGGAGTTCGATCTGCTCGGACGAATCGGAGAGGTTGCCGAAACGATTCCGGGTGGCGGCGGTGAGTTTCACCTGATCGTACTTCATCATACGGATTGCGGCAGTACGCGTCTCGTGGGAGATCCAGCCATGCTGGCGCACTACTTTCAGATATCGGAAAGGGAAGTTGAGACCAAGTCAGTCCGCGATCCACGCAAGTCAGTGGCGGTCGACATTGCTGCGCTCAGGGCTATTTCGGCATTGCCTGATGAGTGGCTCATCTCAGGCCTCGTCTATGACGTCGCGACCGGGCTTGTTGAGGTTGTCGTGCCTGCAGCACCAATTCGCACCACCCAAGATAGCCTGACGGCCGCGGTCGCGTGAGGGCAGCGGCTCTCTGAACGCTTCACGAAAACCTCAGCTACCCTGGCCTTCAAAACCACGTTTGAGGTATTCACCAGGGTTGGCCCCGACAACTCGCTTGAACGCCTTACTGAACGCAGCGTCGGACTCGTAACCGACCGACCGGGCAACGTCGATGAGCTTTTTGTCACGCTGTTCGAGTAACTGCATCGCCTTCTGCATCCGCCACTCGGTTACATATTCCAGCGGCGTTTGTCCGAGTAGCTCTTTGAAACGCGCTGCAAATGCGGAGCGAGACATGCCCGCCGCTTCGGCCAGGGATTCCACCGTCCAGGGTGTCTTCACACTGTCGTGAATGGCACTCAGGGCAGTGCCCATCTGAGGATCAAAAACAGCACGAAGCCATCCTTTGTTGCGTTCCGGTCCCGACGCGATATGCGCCCGGAGTACCTGGATAAACAAAACCTCCGCGAGCCGAGTCGCGACCACTTCCGATCCCGGCGCCTGTTCTGCCATTTCTGACGCCAGCGCCTGCAACGTGTTGTGAAGAGCAAGCGTGCGTGCCTCATCGGCCTTCATCAGAATGAAGCTCGGCAATAACTGAGTGATTGGCTTCAGGCTGGCGCGATCGAAGCTCAAAGACCCACAGACGATTGTCGTCGGTGCGCCACCACCTCCATAAAGTACGACATTGCCATTGGCCTTGGCCCCGATCTCGCGGAAAGTCCACCTCGGACGTGTTCGCGGGCTGTCGCGCAAAACAATCGAAGTCCCCCGGGCCAGCAAAAAGCAATCCCCACCGGTGAGGGGAATCGGCTCCGGAATCCCTTCCACACTCAGCCAGCAGCTGCCGCGCGAGAGCATGGCGAAGTGCGCCAGATCTGCGGGTGAGATCTTCTTGTCGGAGGGCGTGACTTCTTCTTCGGTCTGGTTTTCCTGTTTTACACCCCACGGGGCCGTGGCTTCGAGCCTGTGCAGACCGAAAGCGGTTACGTGCATCGTTCTGAAGATATCAGTTATCGGGTCCAATTTAGTCTCCGTTCTTTGGACGAATAAACAAAAATTCTGGACTCCCGAGCAGTTCTCGTCCAGCGCGAAAGAATCTACCTTAGTGTACCGAATGCTTCACGCATTCTGAATGGAGTAAATATGGGAAAGCTTCAAGGCAAGGTTGCAGTCATCACGGGTGGGGCTACCGGCATCGGCCGCGCCGCGGCAAAGCGCTTCATCGAAGAGGGCGCCATCGTCTTCATCTTCGGCCGCCGGCAGGCAGAGCTCGACGCCGCTGTGGCCGACCTCGGGCCCAACGCCCGCGCTGTGAAGGGCTCGATCTCCGATCTGGCTGACCTCGACAGACTCTACGCGGCGGTGAAGGCCGAGCGCGGAACCCTCGACATCGTCTTCGCCAATGCTGGGGCGGGAAGCCCGCTTCCGCTCGGCAAGATCACGGCCGAGCACATTGACGAAACCTTCGACACCAATGTGAAGGGTACGATTTTCACAGTTCAGAAGGCGCTGCCGCTGATGGGCAAAGGCGGTTCGATCATTTTGACAGGCTCGAGCGCCGGCACCACGGGCGCCCCGGCAATGAGCGTCTACAGCGCGAGCAAGGCGGCAGTGCGCAACCTCGCGCGGACCTGGGCGGAGGACCTGAAGGGCACCGGCATCCGGGTAAACGTGCTGTCGCCCGGGGCGACGGCGACCGAACTCGCGAAGGCAGCGCTAGGCGAAGAGGGCCAGAAAGCCTACGCCTCGATGACTCCGCTCCAGCGCATGGCCGATCCGGCGGAGATCGGGGCGGCGGCTGCCTTTCTCGCGTCGGACGACAGCAGCTTCATGACTGCCAGCGAGCTCGCCGTCGACGG
>CAWIQS010000007.1:0-324586 GCA_963838295.1 uncultured Acidobacteriaceae bacterium | reverse complement strand
TCCAACCGTTTCTATTGGCAAGTGAAGCGCGCCTACGAGGGATACTGAATTGCAATCACTTCCCGTCTTAGACAAGATGGCAGGGACGATTGCCTGCAGCCTAGCGGCCCGCGCTGGCTTGTGAGCATGTTTCGTCATGGAGAGTGAAGCCTTTTTCTGTAAGAAGGGCACAGGGCGGCAAATGGGCTCCAATCGAGTGACCGCCCTACATTTTCTACCCAATTTCGGATTGAGTGATCGCGTATAGGTCTTGGCGAAGAAAGGAACATGGTCAGAACGCGAATCGGGTGACCCATCATTCTCTTGACTTCCCGTGCAAGCCGCATTCATACTGGTTGGTATGTTATTGACGCCGAAGAAGCTGCAGCGCGGGACGGCAAGGCTGCGCGATCCTGAGGGCACGCGACAGTGCTTGTTGCAGGCAGCGTTTCGAGAGGTTTACCGATACGGGTTTCAGAGCGCCGGGATCGATGCTATTCTCGTCGCCACCAACGTCACCAAAGGAGCGCTCTACTACCATTTCGAGAGCAAGGAAGCTCTGGGCCATGCCATTATCGAGGAGATCATCGCAGAAATCACCAAGGACCGGTGGTTACGTCCCCTAGGACAGAGCAAAGACAAGAACCCTATTGATGCTCTGATCGGCATCGTACGGGCGATACCTGCTCAGCCAGGGGATGTAAAGCGCGGTTGTCCCCTGGTCAATTTGACCCAGGAGATGTCTCAGCTCAACGAACAATTCCGAAAGCGATTGGAGAAAATCTTCAAGGCTTGGCAGGAAGGCATTGCCACCGCTTTGCGAGAGGGGCAGCATACAGGAACAGTCCGCCGTAACCTGGTTCCAGAAGAGACTGCGAGCTTTTTGATCGCGATGGTCGAAGGATACGAAGTGCTGGCAAAGAACGCTCAGGACGCGAAGGTGTGGAATATGGGGATCAAGAATATCGTGAGCTGGTTGAGTTCTCTTCGAGCACCGGGCAAGGGCAAATAGGCTGACTGCATTGAATCACAGCTGCTGTTGAAGTTACATACCAACCTGTTCGTAGGTCAGAGTGCCAGCATCGTGAGGAACCCGAACATCACATCATGAAAAGGAGAACGAACAATGACGAGGATGACAGTGTCGCGCAGGAAGCTGTTCGCAACGGGAGCGTGCGTGCTGGTGGGTAGACTGGCTCTGCCGGGAGCGGAAGCCAGCGCATTGAGAGGGCAAAACTCAGTGAACGAGGAGATCGTCCGTAAATGGTACGCGGCGTGGGAAAACAAGGACCTGGGCACGTTCAATGCCCTGCTCGCCGACAACTTTACCTTTAGCAGCGCGGCCGGCGACGACCACATCAGCAAAAGCACGTTTAAGTCGCAGTGCTGGGACACACAGGTTGATTTCATTCAACATTTTGACCTTGAGCGAATCAGCACTGGTTCGGACGACGTTTTTGTGAAGTATCTTTGCCACACAAAGAACGGTAAAGCGTTTCGGAACGTGGAGTACCTTCGAATCGCGGGCGGAAAGTTGGAATCGATTGAGTGTTATTTCGGCGCCCAGTCCAGCTTCCCGTCCGCGGTAAGCACTGGGCAGAAGTAGCCTCCGGGTTGGCTCAAGCCCATGCAGAGCACGAATACGTCCGGGATTGCGGTTGCGTCAGGCATCACTCATTCAGCTGCGCAGTTCAGCCGGCACGTTTTGTATTGGCGGAGCGTCTTGCACCCCGGATCAACCGCGTGCAACGCGACATGATCAATGCCCTCCGAATCTCGATTTGCGCAAAATCGCCAAAGCTCATCGTGTGGTCTCCGACGCGAGCGGACACCATAGCTCACCTGAGCGCCGACGGATTGATTCACGTTAAGTAAAGTTCCTGTGGGGCGGCAACGTTGGTACAAGTACAACAAAGGGAAATACCCCATGCGGAAGTCATAATCTCGCAAGGGTTTCGTGGAGGAGCACTCTCCTATCGGGAAGGCGACCACGAAGTCCCCTTCGACTGGGAGTTCTGTGGTAGAGCGGCCCTGATAATTTGGGGAACGAAGAAGCGTACTTGGGATGTCAGTCACCCCTGGGCAGCGGGTCGCCAATCTGAAATCTACGATTTTGTTGCCAAAGAAACGATTCGCCAGAAGGCTCCAACTTCAAGCTTCAAGGTTGATCTCGAGTCTGGAAACATAACCATTCTGTGAAGCCATATACTCGACCTCTTCGGCAGTTCTGCACATTTCACGTCGTTGCGGGCGAGCCACCCTCTATGCGGATATTGTTCAAAATTTACGATGGCATGCAAAGGAGATCGTCGCATGAGAACGATTGCCAAGAATCTTCCTCTGATCCTGGCTGCTGCGCTTTTTACCCAGATTGCTCACGCGCAGACTGCGCCAAAGCCGGTCGCGCCGCCGAAACCCGCTGACAGCCCATCCAAAGTGCTGCTTGATAACTGGAACGACGTTGGCCGAAAACTGATTGCGATGGCTGAGGACTTTCCCGAAGACAAATACGACTTCAAGCCGAATCCCGCCGAGCGGTCCTTTGCCGAACAGCTTTTGCACGCCGCCGTGAATGTGAACTACTTCGTCAATAATCTGGCCAAAGGGATAAAGCCGACAACTGGCGATGTGAAGCGTGCCGACTACGCGACCAAAGCGGCGGTGGTCGAATACGTCAAGAAATCCCTTGCCGAAGGCGCGGCGCTGATCAAGAGCAAAGGCGATCGCGGGATGAGCGACCTATGCATCGATCCATTCGCCAACCAGCAGGTCCGATTCTCCGACCTCGCCTGGGGCTTTATCGAGCATTCCGGCGAGCACTATGGACAGCTTGTGGTCTATTACCGCGTGGCCGGGATGGTGCCGCCGGAGTCGCGCCCGAAAAAATGATTGCTCGCGGAAGCCGAAACCGAGACGCTCTGCGACGAGCCATATTTCAGGTTCCGTCGATTCGTCCCCAACCGGTTGCCGGGGGCCGTGGCGGGGAGGGAGCATCGGGGCAGGCGAAGGAAAGGCAGGGTGACGAGTGGTCCACGACCCGACCTCGATGCTGGTCTGGCTGTTGTGCGAATCGACATAACGTATAACGTGATCAGGGTCTTGGGGGGACGTGGACGACTGATGACGGGAAAGGGAAGTATGGCTGAAGCCTCTCCAAGGTTGGACCGCAGGTGACCAGAACGAGAGCACCTTCATCGAAGAGAACGCTGGAATGAAATACCATCTCCCTACCTGCGTCACTTGGGCATGCCTTGTCAACCTGATGCCAAACCTGAAACCACCGCATCTTTGTCTTGAGCGGGAGCGCGACAACACCTCTTGCATCCGTATCAGCTTCGATGCGCTCGGAGTGTTTCCTCGTGTCTGCGGGGGTTACACCGGAGAAGATCACCAGATGTTGGTTTGGTATAGGCTTCCGGCCCGGGAGCTTCACTAAGATAAACTCGTCTTTCTTGACCGGTTCTTCAGGCGGCTGTTGAGCATTCACTACTGCGCCGGACATACTCGCGAGGACGCAGGCGGCAACGGCATAGCGAACGCGAGTGAAAGAGTTTCGATGCATTTTCAATAGCTTGGCTGATGATACTCCTCTATCACCGTCAACCCTTCAGTTACAAATTGAGCAACAGCCGCGCATGATTTTGGCGCTGGCGGTGCCTTGTCACGGCCCAGGTCGATAATCCACATGGCTGTATAGTCGTTAGCCTCGATCGGAAATGCCTCGGGGTTGCGAGGGGCCCGGGAAGCCCATATGTTTCGCAACAAGTCTTCGATCAAAAAGTAAATTTCGCCCAAAACCGCACATTCCTCGCGGTAGAAAGCCGCTTGGTCGCTGGGTTCAGATAGCTATTTCCACTATTGATGTGAAGCAGATTTGTATCTAGGATGCCAACATCATTGTGGTTCCCAAGGTCGGATGCTTCGCAGCGCAGATTAAATGCCGCATTCTCTCGATGCGTCCATCGAGCAGGAATGTCTTTTTGAACGGCCACGTTCCAGACGGTTGATCCTGGGTTTCTAAAACTGTTACGTCCAATCTCCTGAGGAACGAATTGAGGGCCATATGGGATGAGCCAGTGGACCTGGTCCGGAGTAACAGGAACGAACGTGCCCGGGCCATTGAGAGCCGCCACGTCGAAATATTGCCCGGGGGTTGGCGCTCCCAGAAAGATGCCGTCAATACCTGCGGTATCCAGTGGCCTGTTCTTGTTGCCGACAATTGGGCGATCGTCGGTAGTGCTGCCGTCTCCATTGGAATCGATTCCCTCGAAATTGAACGTGCTTGGCGGCCCAGACTGGAGCTGGGTAAAACCCGAGACGGTCCAGTTGCGGCTGACCGCGGCGAGTAAAGCATTCGCCATGCGGTTTTCGGAACGCAGTCCTACGGGAGACCACACGTAGTCGATGGAAAGGTAGTGGCGGAAATCAAAGGAAGAGGGTCCCCAATCACGCTTGCGTCCTCCGGGAGTCGGGTCGGCAGGGTAGGAAGTGGGCCCGCTGAACAGGCTGAACACCTCGGAGCCGTCGTCGAGGTTTTTCCCATATGTGTACGATCCACGAACAAACAAGCCATGCTTGAACGACCGGGTGACCTCGGTCTGAACGCTGTCATATTGCGATGCTGCTGAGTTTTCGCGTATATCGATCGCGCCGCGATTGGGAAGCAGCCTCTCTCCGGTATTGAAATCGAAGTAGTTCAGGTGCTGGTTCGCATAGAGTCGCCGACCGCGGCTGCCCACATAGTTGATGGCCAGCTTCAGATCCATTGGCAGCGAGCGCTCAAAGCCCATATTCCACTCATAGGTGGATGGGTTGACGATGTCTTTGCTGATACTGAAGACAGCATCGGTTGGGGAGAGGTCTGGAGTGATGGTGTCGATCGCCGCGATCGGATTCTGCACACCGCCGCCTGAAGTCGTCTCGAGAAGCCCGGTTGGGGCGTTCGGCGCGGCCTGCGCCGTATTGGTGACAATATTGCTGAAACTGGTGTCGTAGTAGATTCCAGCGCCACCGTGATATACGGTCTTGCCGCCGCCCAACCAGCCGAAACCGTTTGGTGCACAGGCGATGCCGATTCTCGGTCCCCAATTGGCCTTGTCGGTCTTTATCTTGAAGACGGAATCAATCGGCGCAGACAGGTTATTGGGGTCGACAGCCGGAAAGGGCAAAGAGTTTCCCGGGTCTGTCAGATAGTCGTACCGCAGTCCCAGATTGACCGTCAGTGCGGGGGTGAGCTTGATATCATCCTGCGCGAAAAAGGCCGTCCTCCAAGTGTGAGGATCGATGCGCGTCGGTCCGAAGGTTTTTTCCACGGAACCAGAGGGGCCGGTTTGGTTCGAAAGAAAGTTTCCCAAGCCGGTATTTCCTGCACCTTGCGCATAGAAAACTTCGCCGATATCCAACTGCGCCACTAAATCGGATTCGAGAATCCTGCCCACATCGGCGCCGATTCTGAAAGACTGCTTCCCAAGAGTCCAGCTGATGGTGTCCTGATATTGATAGTAGTTTTCCTTGGTGCCCTGGGGAATGTTCTGCGACAAGCCAAGATTCGGCATTCCGTTATCGAGGAAACTCAGTGTGGGTAGCGTTGAAGCGGGATTGGCGGATGCGGAAGGAGTCGCCTGAAACAGGATGTTGACGCGCGTGATAGACCCACGTAGCTCGTTTACGAGTCGCGGAGACAGGACGTGCGTCCAGGACACTCCACCGAACTCCGAAGGACCACCAACTTCGCCATCGAATCCTGGAAGTCCCGACGTATTCAAGCCGAGGTCGGGATTGAAGTTGGAGAAGTCATGCAGATACCGCACTGTAAATGTATCTTTTTCGTTTGGAAGATAGTCGGTTCGAACGATCCACTGGGTATCTGGCGACTGCTGATCGACCGGCGGGCGCAGGAAAGATCCCGTAGTAATGACGCATCCGCCGGCTGGGCATCCGTTTTGTTGTCCCACATTCAAGGCTTCGACAACGCCTTGGTTTGCCTGATAGAGATATTGACTGAGATAGGATCCGCCACCCAGGAGTTCCTGTAGAAGCGCTACTTGCGGTCCGCCGATCGAGGTGAGCGTGGCATAGCCGGCAGCATCGGGAAGTTCAATCTGAGTAGAGGAAGATTTGCCGTAGAACCTGCTCCATTGCGACGATCCAAAGGCGAACAACTTCTTCTTCACTACTGGACCGCCAAAAGTAAAGCCGATTTGGTGCTGATCAGCGCGGGCCTTGTTCGCACTCGATTTAGGAGTCACCTGTCGCGTTTGACCGTCTGTGGCGTTCAAGCCAGAACCGGAATAGAGCTCGAACGCGGAGCCATGAAAGTCGTTTGTACCGGCCTTGGTAATCAGGTTTACGATCGCTCCGCCTGCACGGCCAAATTCCGCCGGCGGATTATTCGTAATGACGGTCTCGGATTGGAAGATGTCTGGAATCTCGATGCCGAATGCCTGGCCACCAAGCCCGACATCGTTGATGTCTTGGCCGTCGAGCATGAAGTTATTGGCCCGCGGCCGTGCGCCGTTGACCTCGATGTGCTCAAAATTTCCGCCAGCTCCTTGAATAGCCAAAGAGGTGTCGTTCACGAACTGCACGCCAGGCAGAGTGGCAGCAAGTTCAATAGGATTCAGACTGAAGATCGGCAAGTTGCTTAGCTCAGTCGTGCCAAGGGTTTCTGAAATCTGGGCATTTTCGGTATTGATTTGATTGCCGGTCGCTTCAACCTCAACGGTAGTGGAGGCTTTTCCCAGTTGCAAAACCGGTTGGTAACTCGTGACTGCTGATGGAACGATCGTCAGATGTTTCACGTCCACGGCCTCGAAGCCCGGAGCTTCTGCGTGAATTGAATAAACGCCTGGACTGATGGCCTCGATTCGGAAGTCGCCCTGCGCATCGCTTGTGACGTGACGAGTCTCGCCCGTCTCCTGGCTGGTGACCGTCAGGGATGCCCCTGCAAGAACCGCTCCATCGGGGTCGCGCACCGTGCCAACGAGAATGCCCTTACTGGTCTGAGCAACGGCAGAGTTTAGCAACGCACATATGACAAGAAATGTTGAGAGTAAAACGAAGCGATGTTTCACGTCCGCCGCCCAAGGCCATCTCAAACTCATGAATTTTCCTCTCTCAATTCTGGTTGCTTATGTCTGCTCGGCACACACTGGTAGTCGTGAAAATGCAATTCAACCCCCATTGGCAGGGAATTTGTAGTGGAGTGTGATTAGGGGCCTCGCGCGGGTGACGAGGCTACAGGAATTGGTGACCAATTGGAGGCCGCGGACGTTCTCGTGAATATTTCGAGTGATTGTGTCTGCAAGGTTCTACTGAAAAGCGAAGAATCTCTACCAAATGCGAGAGATGGGCCCCGCCTCCGCACCGCTGGCGGAAACAGGGAACTTGGGAACTCATCCTTGAGACATCTGCATCCTTTCTAGAGGGCTGTGTTCCGCACGTGATCGAAGTCGGCGCGACATTCATGAATCCGGAAATTTGAAGACGGACGAAGAAACGAATAGCAATGTGGTGAATACCCGCAGACTCATGCCCGCGCTTGGGATACACAACGAGTTTCGGAGTGGAGACGTCTCTTTCTTTGGGGGAGACACCGCCTATTTGGAGAGCGCCGGATAAACTGGCATGGCGACTGGGAAACTGGCGAGGATGATGTCTGGCCTTGTTTGCCGCCGCCCTGACGATTACAAGCAATCTCCGATTCCTGCCTCGGATTGGTATCCCTATCTACTATGCGTTCGCGCCGCATGGTGTCCATCTGATTGCGGCCCTTGCTACTGGAATTACGGCCGGATTCTGCGAAGAGGTCTTGTTTCGCGGTCTTCTGATGAACGACTTCAGAAAAGCCGGATATGGAAGTGCCGCGCAGGTGATATTGCCCGGTATTTCATTTGGATTTTCGCATCTTGGCTATACCGTGCACGGGTTGTTGGCGGGTGTGGGCATCATGGTACCGACCGCGATTCTCGGAATGATATGGGGTATAGCTTATCTGCTGGGGAAGCGCAGCCTTCTTCCGTGTATAGTGGCCCATTTCGTAAACGACGCAACGGCGCTCTCGTGGATAGGCTTCTTTATGTTCAAGGGCACTATCGGTTAACAAATTCATGTCATAGCGTGTGCACGCCCTTTGTGTGGTAAGCCAGAAAAGCCGCCCTCATTCAGTTAGCTTTAGATGCTCCGCTCACATGAGCTGCCTAAAAGCTCATTCCGATTGCCAGACGTGTTGCTCAACCCGTAACGTCAGGGCCGTCCACGTCTATGTAAGTCCAAGTCAAGGGAAAAGCACAGAATTCCTGGGCGCGCACCGGAGGGCGCGTAATTGGTCTGATCAGGATCTGCCGTTACGCAACAGTGCCTCTCGGCCGATGATTCCTGCATCAAGCAGAACCACACATCCATTTGCTGTCTGAGACTCCGAAGAGTCCGCACAGAAGATTGAGTTTGTGTTCTCTGCCAGCCCCGAAACAATTCAACGGGAGCCTCCGGTGTTTTCACTCCATCGCACAGTGGCCTACCAATTTGTTGGGTTCTTATAGTCGATTTCGCTGCTCACATCTTCAAAGCAAGCATTTAACCAGAAGTCAGCTAGCAGGCTAATCTTCCGGCAGTCGTAATTGCACCACCACTGCCTCTCGAATGCTTCAACTTCTTAATTAGAGGTGAAGAATTCGGGGTCAAAGGGTTCCCGCAATTTCAGTTAATTAGCCTAGTACTCGCGACGCCCCGATAAACACACGGAGCGAGAGCAGTTCTACCATCCGCTTGCAATGCGGGGACAGCACGATTCGTCGGTAGATAGCCAAGACAGGCGCACCCTCAGGGCCGTGGGCCAACCGACAGTGCTTGGTCAGTGGTCTCCGTACCGTCTGTCATTCGCAGCATTTGCGATGCGCGCGCAACTCGCCAGAAATGAAGATTCGGACTGCGGCTCTATTTTGATGCGAAAAGCGCAAGGAGTTCCCGAACTGCACAGGCTGTGGTCATGCTTCCCGCAAGAACTTTCTGTTCAAGGTCTGGCAAGCGTTGTTGAACCGCGGGATTGGAGCGAAAAGTCTGCAGCAATCCGATCTCGACGTGTTCGTGCATCGCGCACAGGGCCTGTTTCCGCCGCGTTCGCTCAAACCAACCACTGGCTTTTGTGATTGAGGCGTGTTCGAGAATATACGACCACAGATCCGCCACTCCGCGTCCATTCAATGCCGAGCAGCATAGCGCGCGCGGGGTCCAACCCGAGGAAGACGAGGGGAAGAAATGCAGTGCGCGCGCAGCTTCCGCACACGCTCTTTCAGCGGGCCCGACATTGTCACCGTCGGTCTTGTTGACCACAACGGCTTCGGCCATCTCCATCAGGCCACGCTTGATGCCCTGCAGTTCATCCCCTGCTCCGGCGAGCGTGACGAGCATCAGGAAGTCCACCATGCCGCCAACGGCAGTTTCAGACTGGCCCACACCCACCGTTTCGACAAGGATGTTTCGGTAGCCGGCGGCCTCGCACAACAGAATTGCATCGCGCGTATTCTGCGCCACTCCGCCATGGGCGCCGCGCGATGAGGAGGGCCGGATAAACGCCATGTCGCTGGACGCAAGAAACGTCATACGCGTCTTATCGCCGAGAATGCTTCCCCCGCTGAATTGGCTACTGGGGTCGATTGCGAGTACGGCGACCTTCTCACGACGTTCGCAGATCAGATACTTTCCGAGAGCTTCAATCAGGCAGCTTTTGCCTGCGCCGGGAATTCCGGTCACTCCTACTCTGATCGACTCTCCGCTGGCAGGAAGGCATCTTTCGAGGACGTCCTCGGCGATTTGCCGGTCAATGGCACGCGAGCTCTCGATCAGTGTTATGGCACGGGCCAGCACGGAGCGATCGCCTTTGAGAATGCCTTCGACGTAAGACGCCCGGGAAAGCTCGTGCTCGCGCTTTGAAACACTGAGCGTGCTTGCGGGCGCCAGCGGAGTGACGCAACCAGCTTTGACGTTCAGCGCGCTCTCGTTTTCATTGATCAATCAACGCTCTCCAACGAGGCTGCCGCTGAGAATGCCAAGCATGTGCTGAGCCGCCGCGGGAATCACCGTTCCCGGACCGTAGATGCCAGCGACGCCAGCCTCGTAAAGGAACTCATAGTCCTGAATAGGAATCACGCCCCCCACCACAATGGCGATGTCTTCATGGCCCAGGGTGCGAAGTTCCTCAATTAACGCAGGAACGAGAGTCTTGTGGCCCGCGGCGAGCGAGGACACGCCGACAACGTGAACATCGCTATCCACTGCGAAGCGCGCCACTTCGCTGGGAGTCTGAAAGAGCGGACCGATGTCAACGTCGAAGCCGATGTCGGCTAATGCCGTGGCAATCACCTTGGCACCACGATCGTGGCCGTCCTGACCCATCTTGGCTACGAGAATGCGTGGCCTTCTTCCTTCTTCCCTTTCGAATTCGACGACCATCTCGCGTGCTTTTTTGAATTCCTGTGCGTTGGCGGCGCCGGCCGAATAGACACCGGAAATTGAGCGGGTGACAGCCTCGTATCGGCCCCAGACTTTCTCCAGCGCAAAAGAGATTTCCCCGAGCGTCGCCCTCACACGAGCTGCATTCACCGCGCATTCGAGCAAGTTGCCATTGTCTGACACGGCGCACTCACTCAGACGTTGCAGGGCCATCTGAACAGCTTTCGGATCGCGTTCGCGCTTCAATTGTTCCAAGCGAGCAAGCTGCGTGGCATGTACCGTTGCACCATCGATATCGAGAACCGGAATCTGTGGTTCTTCTTCTGCGCGATAGGCATTTACTCCTACGATGACATCCTGGCCAGAGTCGATGTTTGCCTGCCGACGGGCTGCCGCTTCTTCAATCCGCATCTTCGGGATGCCCGCTTCAATCGCTTTCGTCATTCCTCCCAACTCTTCGACCTCCTCGATCAGCTTCCATGCGGAGTGCATAAGTTCATGCGTGAGCCGTTCGAGATAGTAGGAACCTCCCCATGGGTCGATGACACGCGTGATTCCGGTTTCCTGCTGCAAGTAGATTTGCGTATTGCGTGCGATCCGCGCGGAAGACTCGGTGGGAAGTGCAAGAGCTTCGTCGAGCGCATTGGTATGCAGCGACTGCGTGTGCCCCAATGCAGCGGCAAGAGCCTCTACGCAGGTACGCACCACATTGTTATAGGGATCCTGGGCCGAAAGGCTCCATCCGGAAGTCTGGCTGTGAGCGCGTAGAGCCAGGGACTTTGGATTTTTGGGGTTGAAGCGCTGCACGATTTTTGCCCACAGCACGCGCGCGGCGCGGAGCTTGGCAATCTCCATGAAATGGTTCATGCCGATACCCCAGAAGAACGAGATGCGCGGAGCGAAGTCATCGACGCTGAGACCAGCCTTCATGCCGGTGCGCAGGTATTCAAGGCCATCGGCCAACGTATAAGCCAGTTCCAGATCGGCGGTAGCACCCGCCTCCTGCATGTGGTAGCCGCTCACGCTGATGCAGTTGAACTTCGGCATATGAACCGAGCAGTAGCGGAAGATATCGCCCACGATGCGCATGGACTGCGCCGGTGGGTAGATATAGGTGTTCCGTACCATGAATTCCTTGAGGATGTCGTTCTGAATTGTTCCGCTCAGCTTCTCAGCGGGCACTCCCTGTTCTTCAGCCGTGACAATATAGAAGGCCATGATGGGGAGGACCGCGCCATTCATCGTCATCGACACCGACATTCGATCCAAAGGAATTTGATCGAAGAGAAGTTTCATGTCGAGGATCGAATCGATGGCTACACCCGCCTTGCCTACGTCTCCCGTGACTCGATCATGATCGGAGTCGTAGCCGCGATGAGTAGCTAGATCGAAAGCAACCGAAAGGCCTTTTTGCCCGGCAGCAAGGTTGCGACGATAGAACGCGTTCGATTCTTCGGCGGTGGAGAAGCCAGCGTATTGCCTTATCGTCCACTCCTGCATGACGTACATCGTGCTGTAGGGTCCGCGCAAGTAAGGTGGAAGGCCGGCGGCAAAGTCGAGATGCTCGAGCCCGGCAAGATCTTCGCGCGTGTACGACTGTTTAATCGCGATGTGCTCCGGCGCTAGCCACTTTTCACCCCGCGCCGCGGAACCAGTTGCCGCATTTACTTTGAAGGCGATCTTGGAAAAGTCCGGACGCATATTCAATCCTTGATTCCAATCAGCTGTTGAATTCTGGCTAGGACGTCTACAGCGTTGCTGCGGAGATGAATGAACTCAAAGACGCCGATATTTCTCAACTGCTCCGCGGTGTCTGGGTTTCCGGCGATGATTACCTTGGCAATGCTGCCATGCATCTTAAGGATTGGCATCAACTCTGTAGCAATGGAGAGATATTCTGCATCCGAACTGCAGAGCACAATTGCGTCCGCGCCGGAATCCGCTATACGCCTAGCACCATCGAAAAGAGATTTGCACGTAATAAATCCGGCACAGGCCAGAAAATCAGCTGCGAACTGAGCGCGGGCGCTTCGCATCTTTGCATCGCCAATTTCAGCGAGCACGATGCGTGGCGGTTTACCGGCCTTGTTTGTGAACTGTTGGGTGCGCAGCCGAAGTAACTCAAAAGATTGTCCGACGCGAGTCGCGGGAGCTAATTGCACTCCACCGACAGGCCGCGGCGCCTCTTCAGACGCATCTGCAAAGCGGTTTGTGCCCGTAAGAGAACGCCGTCGACAGGCAACTGCCTCGTCTCGGGAATTCATCCGCTTGTCGAGGACCGACGCGATCAATCCGGTCGCCGACGCTCTTCGAAATCCTCCCGCTGTTTCGAGTTCTTGAAACAACTTCCAGGCCTTCGACGCGATTGAGTTGGTGAGAACTTCGATCAAATACGACCCGCCGACTGGATCGGCAACCCGCGAAAGGAACGCTTCGTGCTTCAAGATAATTTGGGTGTTGCGCGCGAGTCTGTGGCTGTTCTCATCCGGATGGCGGAAACACTCATCGAATGGTGATATCGATATGGAGTCTGCATCTCCGAGAATGGCAGAGATCGTCTCAGTCGTTGCGCGCAAGATATTGATTTTCGGATCATAGACCGTCGCGTTCCAACGCGCAGTGCTTGCATGAATCAATGGCCGTGCTGTTTCCTCCGCACAACCAAAAGTCTCAATGGCTTTCGCCCACACCAAACGAAATGCACGCAGTTTCGCAATCTGGATGAAGAATTCGGGACCCATCGCAAACGAGAACGAGACGCAACCAGTGATGCGATCGATGCTCAAACCTCTTGCTTGCATTTCCGCCACAAAATCCACCGCAGCCGAAAGTGCGAAGCCTATTTCTTCGACGGAGGCGGCAGCGCGTTCCTGAAACTGTTCAGCATGAACGGCGAAGGGCCTGAAGCCAGGAGGCGCATTGCGAATCACTTCGGCCGATAGTTCGAGATCGGCAAGTGGGTCAAGGTCGGTTGAAATGCTCGTCCCGTGGGGACGTTTACTTATCCATTCCATCACCAGGCGAACTAGCCCTGGTTCTGAACCGGCAAATATGATTGGAATTTCATGGAGATTGCCGAGAAGAGTCGCGAGATCTCCGGGGGATTCAAGTTTCGGCTGGCGAAATGCAATCTCTTCCGCCCCTCCGGCAACCGCCGCGCATGCAGCGTGGTTTGCCTCTTCCGGATCGGCGAGATCAATCTCTTCGCGGATGCGCCAATCACCTGTCGAGTGCGCGCCCCGCACAAAGGGAAACACCCCTGGAGCGGCATCGAGGAATTGGAGTCCGGCAAGATCATCCGAGCGGTAATAGGGCTTCACCGCAAGGCCCTCTTCTGGATGCCAGATCAATTTGGACGCGTATTCCGGGCCGGTAATCTTCTCGCGGATGATATGTTCCCACTGCTCCGTACTGATGGGCGGGAACTCCGAGAGAAAGCTTTCGGTAGCCATGTCTATCTACTTTCGGGAGACTCAACAATTTCGAGAAGAACTCCAAACGGGGAGTCCTCTTTGGATTTCGGGTGAACAAAAAATACCGTGGTGCCTCGAGAACCTTTACGCGGCGCAGAGTCGATCAATCTGAAGCCCTGCTCGCGCATCGCAACAAACGCGCGCTGGGCACTCTTCACGCGAAATGCAATATGAGCGAGGCCGCCGCGGCCGCCATTTTTATCGATCATCTTCTGCACGGGCGACTCGGCATTGAGGGGCTCGAGCAATTGAATCAGGTTGGGACCGTCGCCAATCTGCACCAACGCTTCGCGCACTTGATCGGAACCGAGCACGTCTTCGCGATGAATCTCGCGAAAGCCAAGCATCTGGTACGACCTTACCTGGCCGTCTAACTCTCCCTGACATACGGCAATAGCCACATGATCGACAAACAGAATTCCCGGAACCGTGCCGAGAACTCCATCCGCAACAGCGGTGACATCCTCATAGGTATTCCCAATTTCGTGTATAGCGAACGCTTGCGTCATTCAAACTCCACGAGCAGCTGGTTCGGCTTTACTGACGATCCCACGGTGACAAGAACGTTCTTCACCACGGCTGCGTGCGGCGCCGTGACTTGCATTTCCATCTTCATAGACTCAAGAACCATGACCACATCATTGGGCTGAACCGCCTGTCCCGGCTCAATTTGAACCTTGATGACCATGCCGGTTACAGGACTGCGGCATTCCTTGTCGTTTGCTGCCACTTCCCCTGTTTGCGCGGCAATAATCGGTTCCGGAATATCGGCGGCAATATACGCGGGTGGTCCGGGCGGGTAGGGCGGATACTCGGGTGCGGACTCTGCGTCATCCAGAATTTCGACTTCAGCCTCATAGGCTTTGCCGTCGATGGTGATGCGAAGCTTCAATGCGATCTCCTGTACCTTTAGATTTGCGGCCTACCTGCGCGCGCGAGCATTGTGCGATCCCTGCACGAGTACGCGCCCCTGCTGAGACCACGAACTTGTCGCAGGTTTCACCGAACGAATATGTGCATCCTTGCCGAGCGCCGCTACAGCGGCCGCCGCGATCACCGCCTGGATGTCGGGCGCGATGACCTCTGATTCTTTCTCGTCGCGGGTTTCATCCTGGGGACTTGAGTCAGCGATGAGTTGCGCTGCAGCGACCAACTCAGAGGCCGCATGATGCTCGGCGAGGCGAGTTTCGAGAGCACGGATGGCATCGTCAAGCGCCGCAAGCTGATCGGCAATCTTCAAATCGCGTCCGGTGACGACCTGTCGAATCTTGCGCAGCAATAGCAGGTAGCTGACTGCGCATCCCGCGCCCACGAACATCAAAATCAAGATCAGATCAGCCAAGTGCATTGTCACCATAAGTGCCTCAAAGAGGAATCAATCCATGTTTCTTTTGCGGTCGCAGTTCGCGTTTGCCGTGCATCGATTCAAGAGCAAGCGCAAGATAACGCCGCGTCTCGGCTGGCTCAATAATTTCGTCGACGAGGCGCCGTCCAGCGGCAACATAGGGGTTGGCAAATGTCTCGCGATACTCTTCGACCAGTTGCTGACGGCGCGTGGCCTGGTCGTGCGAGGCTTCGATTTCATGGCGAAAAACAATTTCGGCTGCGCCTTCGGCTCCCATCACCGCGATCTCCGCAGTAGGCCACGCCACCACGCGGTCTGCACCGAGACCTTTGGAGCACATGGCGATGTATGCACCGCCATAGGCCTTGCGCAGGATCACCGTGATCTTGGGAACTGTGGCAGCTGAATAGGCAAAAAGGAGTTTGGCGCCGTGGCGAATGATGCCACCGCGTTCCTGCTCAACTCCAGGAAGAAATCCCGGCACATCGACGAAGGTCAGCAGCGGAATATTGAATGCATTGCAGAAGCGCACGAAGCGCGCTGCCTTGTCAGATGCGTTGATGTCGAGCACACCCGCCATCGCGTTTGGCTGGTTGGCGACAATACCTACTGGCCGCCCCTGAAGTCGTCCAAAGCCGATGACGATGTTCGGCGCGAATCCAGGCTGTATTTCGAGGAAGTCGTTGTAATCCAGAACGCGGCTGACGATGGCGCGAACATCGTAAGCAATCTTGGGATCGACCGGCACGATCGAGTTCATATCCGAGTCAGACTTGATGCGCGAATTGAACGGCATGCGCGGCGGGTCTTCAAGATTGTTGGATGGCATGAAGCTGAGCAGGCGGCGACACATCTGCAGCGCCTCTTTGTCATCCTGTGCAATCAGATGCACCACCCCGGACCTGTTCATCTGCGATTGCGGACCGCCTAGATCTTCGGCGCTTACATCTTCTCCGGTGACCTGCTTGATGACTTGAGGCCCAGTGATGAACATCCGCGCCTGGCGAGTTTGAATCACGAAGTCAGTCAACGCCGGGCTGTAGGCTGCTCCGCCGGCGCACGGGCCGCAGATGACCGCGATTTGTGGAACCGTACCTGAGAGCTGCACATTTCTATAGAACACACGCGCATAGCCGTCGAGACTGTCGATGCCTTCCTGCACCCGCGCGCCGCCGGAATCGTTGATGAAGACAAACGGAGTTCCGGTCTTGAGCGACATGATCATCATTTCGACGATCTTGCTGCAATGCACTTCTCCGGCTGCGCCGCCCAGGACAGTGAAGTCCTGGCTCGCAAGGTGAATGAGGCGGCCATCGATCGATCCTGCTCCAGTGACTACGCCGTCGGCGGGAACTTCTTTGCCGGCCATGCCGAATAAGGAAGCGCGATGAAGTGCAAAGGCACCCACCTCTTCAAAGCTGGACTTGTCGACCAGGGCTGCGATGCGTTCGCGTGCAGTGAGTTTGCCGGACGCGTGCTGCTTCTCGATTCTTTCGCGTCCTCCGCCAAGTTCAATCTCGGCGCGCCGGAGTCGCAGGTCAGCGATTCGCTCCTGCATTGTTTTAGCTTTTACGCCTTCTTCCACCCTGGCCATGCGCGCTCCACATCCGAGGTCCAGATCTGATTAACCGCTTCACTTGCCGCGCCCTGCATCGTACTCAGCAAAGTGGCTTTAACTAGTCCGTAACCTCCGCAATTCTAAGCGGATCCTCAAAAACGAGATGTGATCTACTTCACGCTGCAGGGGGGAAGGACGGAGCCGACGTCAATCCGGTGGGGCGGAGCAACGCGACATTCGGTGAGTACCGTCTCAAGTAGGTTCTAACCCTCTAACATTCATGAATTTGTGGATATCGACGGGGATGCCAACTCTCTCGATCACCAGCGTGACTTCCCGTGCGGTAAATCACTCATGAATAGACCAAATTCGTGGATGATGAAGTCGATATCTAAATGCCAATAGAGCAGAGAGTGCTCGATCGGCTGGCCCGAGCAACACCGGTTCTCCGACTGGTAGATGACGGCTTCGTTTGGTGAGAATAGGAGTTAGCCCTTGGCAAGTGAACGCAGTCGGGTACTTGTGATCAATCCTGGAACCACCTCGACCAAGTTGGGGATCTACACCCAGGTAGGCGCCGAATGGGAGCTGCCTATCACCCATGCAGATGAGGAAATCGAGCGATTCAGTGGGCAGCCGATGCTGGCGCGCCTCGACTATCGGGCGGAACTGATTGAGCGGGCGCTTGAAGAAGCGGGTCACACATCGACATTGTTCGCTGCAGTGGTCGGAAGGGGCGGACTGCTCCGGCCTATGGCTTGCGGCACCTACCTTGTAGATGAGGATATGCTCGAAGAACTCCGTCTCGCGCGCCAGGGAGAGCATGCGTCGAACCTGGGAGCTTTTCTGGCACTGAGGCTTGCACAAGCATCCGGCGTGAACGCTTACATCGTTGACCCGGTAACGGTAGACGAGTGGCAGGATTGCGCCCGCCTCTCCGGCTCGCCGCATGTGAAGAGAGTCTGCATCGCCCACGCTTTGAACATCAAGGCAGTGGCGCGTCGATTTGCACGCGAACAGGGAATGCCATACGAAGCCTTGCGGCTGATCATCGTACATCTGGGCAGCGGAATCACCGTCTCGGCCCATCGGGATGGGCGGATGATCGATAACAATTCCATCGAGGAAGGTCCGTTCGGGCCCGATCGCTCGGGTAGCCTGCCTGTAAAGGCCCTGGTGAACGTATGCTTTGACGGCAGATTTACGCAGGCTCAGTTAGTTCGCCAGGTATTTGGGGACGGCGGGATTTTTGCTTATCTGGGCACGCGGGATCTCAAGGAAGTGGAACGGCGGATCGCTTCAGGGGACGTCGATGCCGCGCGGATTTTCGAAGCAATGATCTATCAGATAGCCAAAGAAGCCGGGGCGATGACAGCCGTGCTCCAAGGCAAGGTCGACTGCGTGCTGCTGACTGGCGGAATGGCACACTCCGAGAGAGTGGTGAATCGGCTTAGCGAGTACGTGGATTGGATTGCGCCGATCGTCGTTTATCCTGGCGAAAACGAGTTGCAGGCGTTGGCGGAGGGAGCGTTTCGCGTGTTGAATGAGGAAGAACAAGCAAAGACTCTATGCTCTCTGTCGTTGCAACCCGCTTCATAAACAGATTCTCTAAACCTCGCCGGCCCTTATCCGGAGTCCTTAGCGAATATGTGCGATCTCAGCAGGTTTCTTCTGGAACCTGTGTTTCCAGAAGCGCATTCAAGCGCTCCATGACCTGGAATGCATCCGCCACATACACGACATCGGCCTTTCCGCGTGTCCAGCCGCAATTTGGATCAGTG
The DNA here is from genome assembly GCA_963838295.1 of uncultured Acidobacteriaceae bacterium. GTDB lineage: Bacteria > Acidobacteriota > Terriglobia > Terriglobales > Acidobacteriaceae > Telmatobacter. Next base: position 306,001 of record CAWIQS010000007.1, on the reverse strand, counting down.
CTGATGGCGCGTCGCTCGCTGATGAAGCGCCAGCCCACCACATGCGGTTCTTCACCGTGGCAGCAAGTTGCCAGCCCCTTCGCATGTCTTGGAGTTGAACCAGTTTGGCCTACTTGATTGAGATGAGTGAGAAATGTAAGAACAGGGCTTCCTTCACTGCCTTGATCGACGAGCGATTTTGAACTGCCCAGGGACGCACCTGAAGCGCGCAGAAATTGCAGGATCAGTTCTCCCGCCTCAACAGCATGAGCCTTTCCGTCAGGCTGCTTCTTGGTCCAACCCGCCCCAGCCACGAACAAGAGCTTGGCATCAGGCCGTATCGTCCCGTTCGCCTGTGAACTTCCTTTGCCCGATGTCGCGGTCAAAATCTCATGTTGCTCTGGCGCGCGATTTCCCAGGACGTTGGTGCGCAATGCAGGTAGCTCGACGTCTATTTCTTCGACTTGGACCGGGACCACCTCGCCGCTGAATACGGCGTGTGTTCCCGCATCGAGGAGAAGAAACCATGGACGCGATTCGCGTGTCACCACAGCTTCCATCCGCTGGCGATAGAACCATCGTGTTGCATCGATCTTGTCGGCCGCGCCAATTGCCGTGACGTGCGTCTCTATGCAGCCATGCATGCGGTTCGCGACGGCAGCCATCACGCGTGCGAAGCGTGAACTGTGGGGCGCCACAACCATCGTGGGCTGTGCGGCGCGACAAATTGCTTCGCACGCTGCCGCATCGCTTGCGTAGCGCCCTTGTGCGAACTCCTCACCCGCGACAGCGAGCAATCGTGCTTCTGCGGAAGCAAGGCTCCGAGCAAGCTCTTTCGCATTCCCGCTAACGATGCCGATGGTCAATTTTGTACCGAGTCGCGCGGCCAATTCTCTGCCGACGGTCACGGCCTCGAGCGAACCTTTGCTCAATTGCTCGCCCGCCTCATCGCCATGTGTCAAAACCAAAATCGATTCCATCACTCCCCTCCTATCCAATCAACCAACTCACGCGCGATCTCATCTGCCGTCAGGTTCCTCACCACGCGCGTTGTGCGCTGCTGGCTGGGAAGACTAACGGAGACATAGCGCAGGCTGTTGGTTTCAAGCGTTACCGACTTTGCCTTCTGAAGAGCTGGCATGATGTTTCGCATGTTCGCCATGCCAACTTGCGGATTGTTGCGCGGTTCACCGAGATTGCCCGTCGCCCATCCCAACACCGCGGGTGCTCCAGCGCAAATCGAAACCTGATGTTTGCCGCCCTCCACGCGCTCCAGCACTTCGAAGGAGCCGTCGTCGTGCGGATCGATCCTGTCCACGCCTTGAAACTGATCCATGATGCCCAGTCGTTCGCCCACAATTTGCAGCGTGATTCCCGCGCCTCGCGATGCGGACTCCCAGCCGCCGAACAGCAGCAGCTTTGTGCGATCGAGCCCGGGGATTGCGGCGATCACATCGGCGAGTGTGGCGGCGGTTGCGTGCGCATCTGTGAATCCACCGATCGGTCCGTCGATGGCTACTAGTTCGAAGCTCGCCTTCTGCGCGATAGTCATCATCAACTGCTGCAGCTTCCCTTTGGGACCGAGCGAGACGAGCCAGACCTTGCTGCCCGGGCGCTTCGCAGCCAGGCTGGCCGCTTCATAGAGCGCACTCGCAGCCCACGGGTCGAGGATAGCGGGCAGCAGCACTTCGTTCTTGACGCAGGGCCCATTCGGCCCGTTTGCTGGTTCGAGTGTCTGCAGTGGATCGGGTACCATTCCTGCGCAGACAATAATGTGGAATGAATCAGGCATACCGCTCCTTCTCAATATGTTCTTCGTCCAATAAGTTGCCGGGTTTTTCCTCTCCGCAGCAATTGGCGATCAATTCTCGGCCGAGTGCAATCCTCCGGCGCCGGCAGAGAATTCAATGTTGCTCGTTTTGCCACTGGGGGGATGCCTGCAGTTCCATAGACAGGCACCGCAGTGCACGCACTTTTCGCGCTCGAATATCGGCGCGCCTTCCTCACCCAGAGTGATGGCCTGACCGGAACACATCGCGATGCAAGATTTCTCCAGGCACGATCCGCAAAGCTCCATATCGAGAAACCGCACATGGTCGGCGAAACCGAGCATCGCCTGCACTTTGCCGCCCATCAAGAGTGCATCCTGCTGAGTGACCAAGAGCCTTCCGTCGAACGGAATCTCAGGCCAGCCGCGCGCTGTCATCAATACATCGTGAAGGGGGCGGCCCTCAGCGGAGGCGTGCATCGCGATTTCTTCGAGGTTCAGCCCCGCGGCCTTCTGCGCTGAGAAGGGTCGAATCTGCTTCGATGTCTGCGGAATGTCTGCCCTCAACGAAAGACGGCCGCGAGTCAACCCGGCTAACGCCATCCCTATAAGGCCACGAACAAATCCGCCGTGAAATCCATCACGCGCATGTTCGGATTCGCGTGCTCCGTGTTCCACCCAGCTTGCACGACGCCGCTTTTCGTAGGTGCTGGCGAGATTCTCTTTTGTGAAGGGAAGTCCACCACGCAATAGTTCAAGTACTGCCTCACCCAATTGCGCTCCGGTCGTCCAGGCTTCATCGACACCCGAGCCGGTGAGCGTGTTGGTTGAGCCGGAGCCCTCGCCGATGCGTGCAAATCCATCGCCGGTGAGCAAGGGTTCGCCGCGTCTTCCGGATTCCTCGAGCGACTTTGCTCCCCAGGATCGCAGCGTCCCGCCTCTCAAGTGCCTCCACAGGGCGGGATGCTGGACGTAATGCAGCAAATATCTGTATGCCGTGCGCGTCGGATCACCAAGCCACGAAGGAACGAAGATGCCTACAGAAACAAGTCGATCTGGGTGCACGTACATAAATCCGAAGATCTCCGGTTCCGGAAATCCAAATGTGTGCCAGACCGTGCCCGGCTCGAGTGTCGAGTCTTCAGGCATTTCGATCACCATCTTCATGCCGAGCGCCCAGTCGCGCCCATTGTCGTCTTGATTGAGCGCTCTGCTGATCTGGCCTACCGGCCCGTCGCCCACCACAGTCAGTCGCGCGCGCACATCCATACCGGGCATGAAGCCTTCGGTTGCCTTTCCCTGGGGATCGACACCCTGATCGGCGAGACGAATTCCAATGACCGCTCGCTTCTCGTCGCCTGTCTCGTCAGCGAAGATCGGACTACTCACCGGACTTCCGGGCCAGATTTGCACGAGCCCATTCGCCATCAGTTGGGAGGCAACCCATTGGTTGAACTGGCCGATAGAAAATACTAGCCCGCCGCGTTTGTGCAGAAATGCCGGCGTCCAGGGAAGTTCGAGCGCCTCGTCCTTTACGAACAGGTTTCCGCAAAGATGAAGAAAGAAATCAGCGGCACACAATGTACGTGAGCGCCTGGTTGCTCCAATCGGATCGAGCAGGTAAAAGACATGCTCTGTCTTTACGTCCGTGGCCATTGGAATCTGCGCCGGATCGAGTGAAGGAAAGCTAGCGCGAATCCCCTTGCCTCGCGTCACAACACCACTCACGCCAGCCGAGAGATCGTCGGCTCGCTCATAGCAATGCACCTGCAACGGCATGCCCGGAATGATCTTGCTTTCGAATCCTGGATCGCCAGGAGACAAATTCCAGGCCTGCGTCAGCGTGGTTAGAAATCCACCCATCGCAGGGCCAAAACCGACACAGGCAATGTCCACTTCCATCGTCTGCGTGTCGGCCTCGACTGGCTGTTCCGTCAGACTCATGCAGGCCCTGCCGCCGGATAATCGAGCGCTTCGGGAATCATTACTTTGCTTACCGTGTCGGCCGCGCGATCCTTCGCCAGGCGCGAACCGGTCAGGCACATGGTCAGCCTGCTTTGCAGCCGCAGAAATTCACTTGATCCCGCACAGCCGGCGCACGGACCGGCTTTCGCCGGATGACTGCCATCTTCTGCAAGCACGTCGAGACCCATGGCCATGATTCCCGGCATGGTACCTTCGAAATCTTCGAGTTCACTCGCCAGGAAGCAGCTCTTGTGCTCGGTCTCGTCCCACGCCGGATGCCGCGTATAACCAAAAACCAACTCGGCGCAAATGCGCGAGACTTCGCCCGCTGCTTGAGCCGCTTGCGTGTGGCACAGGTCGCTCAGAAACTGCACGGTCCCGGCCGAGCCTTCGGTCGCCCCGACATTTTCTGCTCCATGTTTCTCCAACTCGAGCACGTCCAGAATCTGGCAACGCGACGCGACGAGCCAACACAGCGCATCGGCCAGCGCAAACGTCACACCCTGGCGCTGGCCGTGATAAAGCTTGTTGCCCGACGGGTCTGTCGTCTTTTGCAGGTAATTCAACGACCATGCCCACAAGTTCATCGCTGAAGCAAGAATGCACGCGCCTGTGCCGGGGCGTGTCGACGCGATCTCGCGCATCTCCCTTGTCCACGCGCTGAACTGCGCGAGGTAGACCGCACTGGTCATCGTTACTGTGAGTTGGCGCCGCTGCACCGCCTCGGGCCCTTCATATGTCGCTTCGAGCTGTGCATCCATCCATTTGTTCGCGAGAAAGCCGGGGCAGTCTTCGGTGATGCCGTAGCCGCCCATCAGACTTACTGCTTCGCGCATCATGTTGGCGCCATGACCGGTGTTCCAGAGCTTGGTCGCGGGACACAGCACATTGGCCTCGGCGTCCATCAGAACGTACTGCACAAGCGGATCAGCCTCAAGCTCGGCACGCTGCGAGTCGCCGTCTTTCAACGATAGAAGTTCAAGGGCCCGCCGCTCGCTCTGCTTGAGCGCTTTCATTTCCGCGCGACCGCCCTGAACTCCGCGCTCTTTCAGGAGCGCCGTCTTCTGCTTTTCCAGGGGGTCAAGCACATCGAACAATCTCGCAGCCGCGAAGCCCAGAGACGCCGCAGCCTCACCCGTGGCCCACACATCCACCAGGCGGTGCAGCGCGTCTTCGCGCTGCTGAATCCCCTGCTCGTAGCGCACCGAGCCCGGCGTTGCGCCCTCCGCGCCGCGGAAGCGATGACGCTGGTAGCGAATCACCGGTTCGACCGCCGATAACAGCTTCGCCGCCGTCATCAAGCCAACCGGGACGCGCGTGCGCCGAAAAACTGCTTCGATAATCTCGCTGTGGTTGAAGTTGGGCACGAGCACGCCGTCTTTGACCGTGTATCCACCTACGATCCGGCTCGCAGGCACCCGCAACTCGAAGACCGGATCGCCCGTTGAGGAAAGCTGGTGCACGAGTTTCTTGGTCGCGGTTCCGCGGTCGAATGTACCCTCGTCGCCTTCCTCCAGGATCACCATGCAACTTCCCTTGATTCGCCCGTCGTCGGAGTTGACCGCCGCTGTGACGAAGTTCGCGAATCCAATTCCGGTAATGAACCGTCCGCGCTTGCTTACCTGCAGCCAGGGTTCCTCACCCTCTTGCCACTCCGCAATGCGAAGTTTGCCATTCAACATGCCGGTATCGACGCCCACATACGGAACCGGCTCGGTCAGCGCGAATGCTCCACGCCAGGGTTTGCGGCCCTCTCCCGGTTGGGCAGGCGCTGCCAGCTTTTTGTAATGCGCAACCTGCTCCGGCGTTCCACGCTCGTGAATCGGCGCGAGAGCCAGAAATCCGGCCAGGTTCGCTGTTGCCGCGCCGGCGTCCACCCAAGCCAGTTCGAACGCCGCCAGTCCGAAGGCCAGATTCTTGGGGCCGGAGATGAAGCCGCCGTCCTCGGGCTCCATAAAAGCAGTGGTGATGCCGGCGGCGTCGAACGAATCCATCATCCCGCTCTTTGCCGCCGTCCACTCATGCGTGTTCCGTTCGCCTGCCGCCACCAGCCGCGCCACTGGTCCACGCGCCACGTCTCGCGACGACTGCACCAGCATCTGCAGATCAAAACGACTAGCGAATCGCCATTGAATCTGCCGCACCGCATCCCCAGGAAGGGTAAGCATGGTTTTCGTTTCTGATACCGTCATCGTGCCCATTCGATTGGCTCTCCAGCGCCCATATTCTCCCTGAATGGACACACGATGGCATGTGACCCGCATCACCTCCGGGAGGCGCATTTGCAGACACGAGTGAATCGAGGTTTCGACGCCTGTCGATTGCATGGCCGGGGCAAGTGTCTCTCGCCAGCCACTTGGTATTCAAACTCACCGACGACGGCAACCTTACCTGCCTCACGCCCAGGTCATCACGGCTCATCACCATCGCTCCCCCACTCGAATCAAGGTTGAATATAGTAGCCGCTGGTCGTTTTTGGCGTGAGCCCGGCCCGGTCTATTTGCACCCGCAAGTCGTGATACTCATTGGCATGATCAGCACGGGGCGGATCGAAGGAAATGACGTAGTAAGGACCACTACCGGCGATACATTGGTCGATCTGAGATGCGAGATCTTGTTCGGAGCGAGGATTTATCCGCCGCTTTGTGTTGCGAGCACCTTCAAGGCGAGGTTTCCAGGATTTGCTTTCTTGCCCACGACCACAGGTTTCAGAAAGTTCCTGTAGGACTTGCGGATCCACTTCTCCTAAAGAGATGCTGGACAGAACGACGTGTGACTCGCGCAATCGAGCCGACAACTGGACGATGGCCTCGAAGTGACGCTCTTGCGCGTCGACTGATGATTCGAATGCAGGGCCATTGAGCATTGGCCAACCATAACCTACCCAGATCAACAGTTTTCTACCCGACTGCGCTTCCTGATCGTTGAGGATCTTGTCGGACATCTGCATCGAAAACGCAAACCGCTGAATTTCTCCCCAGTTGCCCTGCGCGCGGTCCATAGTTCTCAGCCGCGCGTCGAGATGATCGAGTTGCTCGGCCAGCGCATTGCCGTCAGTGGACAGTTCAAAATGAGCCGCCAGACCATCGTTGGTCAGGAGGAATATGGACACCGGTTGAGCGAGGTGCCCGCCGTTCTCGCGCAGAAAGCGGGCGATTTCCTGACGCGCAGATGAGACGTGCTGAAATCCGACATTCACCGTGTCCAATACCAGGGTGACGATCAGCGGCGGATCGACGGACTCAGGCACACGTGGAATCTGAGGAGATGCTTATGACTTTGAAATGCTGTAATTTGGCATACAACATCACTCGCGAGGAGCATGGCGAAGCAACAAGCAAGCATCAACTAAAGCAGATGCTCGAGGGCTCCCCGTAGTATCATTCGACGCAGATTTACCTAATCTTTGAATCCGGCCTTGCGTTTCGTACAAGGTCATTCCTCGCAGTTCCCGCCGTCAATTTCAATTTGGGTGGATAGAAGAATGAAGAATCCATTTGCCAACTGGAGTTCCGCAAGTTCCCTCCTGGTTCTCATCGCGTTGATTTCAAGCTCAGCATCAATTGCGTTCGCAGGCGACGCCGCCCCCATCCATCGCGGCTACTACACCTACCCAGCGGTTCGCGGCGAAAACATCGTCTTCACATCTGAGGGCGATCTGTGGATTGTCGGCGTGACCGGTGGCGTCGCTCGACGACTCACTTCGAACCCCGGCACTGAATCGCATGCCTTCCTTTCGGCGGATGGCAAAACCGTCGCGTTCAGCGCCGACTTCGAGGGGCCGACCGAGGTCTACACCATGCCCGTTGATGGCGGACTTCCCGAACGCCGCTCTTGGGACGGCGGCTCCGTGCCCGCCGGATTCGCCCCCGACGGCCGTCTCATGATCACCACGGCGCGATACGCAACCTTGCCTGGAACCCAGATCGTCCTCGTGAACGGCGTTGGAGCACGAGAGATCGTTCCCCTGGCTGAAGCTGCTCAAGCTGCATATTCGCCCGACGATCACAACCTCTTTTTTACGCGCTGGTTCAAGCAGCCGAGTGAGACCAAGCGCTACAAGGGTGGCACAGCCGAAAGCATCTGGAAGTTCGACGGCCACGGTGAAGCAGTTCCCCTCACCGCCGACTGGCCCGGCGCTTCCTCTCACCCCATGTTCTGGAACGGCCGCGTCTACTTCCTCTCCGATCGCGATGGAATCATGAACGTGTTCTCCATGGACGAAGACGGACACAACCTCAAGCAGGAAAGTCACCAGCGCATCTTCGACATCTCGGCAGCATCGATTGATGACGGGCACATCGTTTATGCCTGCGGCGCCGACTTGTGGCTCCTCGATTTGAAGTCCGGCCATGAGCAGATCATTCCCATCACGCTCGCTTCCGATTTTGACCAGCTTCGTGAGCACTGGGTGAAGAAGCCGATCGACTACCTCTCAGCCTTCCACATTTCTCCCGATGGCACGAGTGCGGTTTTCACCGCTCGCGGCGAGGTGTTCACGCTCCCAGTCAGGAGCGGCCGCGTCGTGAAGGTCGCCGCCAACTCCGCGATCCGCTTTCGTGAGGCACGTTTTCTGCCCGATGGCAAAGGCATCCTGGCACTGTCTACCCAGACCGGCGAAGCCGAGTTCTGGAAATTTCCGGCGAACGGCGAAGGCAAACCTGAGCAATGGACCAATGACGCGCATGTGCTCCGCCTAGACGGTCTTGTCTCGCCCGACGGCAACTGGCTCGCCCACCACGACAAGGACGATCGCCTCTGGCTTTTCAACACAAAAACCAAACAGGAAAAGCTGATCGCGCAATCCATGAATGGCGACTTTGGCGACCTCCACTGGTCGCCTGACAGCAAATGGCTCGCTTTCGTTGAGTCCGCCAACAATCAGTTCTCCGAGATCAAGGTCTTTAATGTCGATTCCGGCGAAACAAAGGAAATCACCTCGGACCGCTACGACAGCGTGAGCCCTACGTGGAGTTCCGACGGGAAATGGTTGTACTTCCTTTCCGATCGCATGCTCAAGACAACCGTCGAGTCGCCCTGGGGATCGCGGCAGCCCGATCCGTTCTTCGATCACCAGGTAAAGATCTACCAGTTGGCGCTTGTTCCCGATCTGCGCTCGCCATTCCTGCCTCCGGACGAGTTGCATCCCGATGGCGCCAATAAACCCGACGAGAAAAAGTCCGACGAAAAGAAAGGCGAAGAAAAACAAAAGGACAACAAGCAGAGCGACGCGACAAAACCCATGGATGCAGCGAAGAAATCCGGCGACGAAAAGAAAGAAGAGAAGAAAGACGAAAAGAGCATTCCGGAAGTCAAGATCGACTTCAATGACATGGCGCTCAGGCTCAGCGAGGTCCCCGCGCCTCCGGGCAACTATGGCTATCTTCAGGCCACCGAGAAACGCCTCTGCTGGGTCAACGACCCTGACAACACACAGAAGCATCTCGCAGCGCAGTGCCTCGACGTGGCTAACAACGGCGATGACGTCGACACGGTAATGTCGGACATCAAGAATTTTGAGATCTCCGGGAATCGCAAAAAAATGCTGATTCGCAAAGGAGATGACTTCTTCATCTTCGATTCGGACGTAAAGCCGGCCGCCCTGGCCGATCCTAAAGCCCTCGCAAAGTCCTCCATCAATCTGGCTGCCTGGACATTCTCCACCAAGCCAGTTGACGAGTATCGCAGTTTATTCATCGATGCCTGGCGGCTTGAGCGAGACTTCTTCTACGACCGCAACATGCACGGCGTCAACTGGGTTGCCATGCGTGACCGCTACCTTCCGCTGGTGGACCGTGTCGCAAGCCGAGACGAACTCAATCTGGTCATCGCACAGATGGTCGGTGAACTCTCCGTGTTGCACACGTTCGTTGTCGGCGGTGACGCACGAAAGCCGGCCGACCAGGTTGAAATCGCCTCCCTCGGCGCCCGGCTTCGCCGCGATGAGAAAGCCGGCGGCTTCGTTGTCGACCACATCTATGAGCACGATCCCGACCTGCCGGATCAGGCCCCTCCGTTCGCCCGCCCCGAATCACTTATCCGTGAAGGCGAAGTCATCATCTCCATCAACGGCGAAGACCTGCTCGGTGTGACCGACGAACGAGCCCTCTTGCGCGGCAAAGCCGGAACACAGGTCCTTCTTCGCGTCAAGTCGACCACAGGCACAATGCGTGAAGTGCTCGTCGTACCCATGAAGGAGCAGGATGAAGCACGACTGCGCTACGCGGAGTGGGAATACACGCGGCGTCGCACGGTTGATTCCTCTTCCGATCACGCCATCGGCTATGTCCACCTGCAGGCCATGGGCTCTGACGATATCAATCAATGGACACGCGAATTCTATCCCGTCTTCGACCGCCAGGGGTTAATCATCGACGTTCGCCACAATGAAGGCGGCGACATCGATTCATGGCTCCTAGGAAAACTGCTGCGCCAGGCCTGGATGTATTGGCAGCCGCGTGTTGGCAACCCCTCCTGGAACATGCAGGAAGCGTTTCGCGGACATATCGTTGTGCTTTGCGACGAGTTGACCGCATCCGATGGCGAAGCGTTCACCGAAGGCTTCAAACGGCTCAAACTCGGCAGAGTCATCGGCGTGCGGACGTGGGGAGGTGAGGTCTGGCTCAGTTTCGACAACACCCAGGCCGACAATGGAATCGCATCCGCCGCCGAACTCGGCGTGTATGGCCCCGATGGCAAATGGCTCATCGAAGGGCATGGCACTGAACCCGATATCGTGGTCGATAACCTGCCTCACTCCGCCTTCAGCGGCAATGACGACCAACTTCAGGCGGCGCTCAAACTCCTGAAAGAGGAGATCAAGGCGGATCCACGGCCCGTGCCGCAACATCCACCCTACCCCGACAAGTCTTTCCGATTCAGTGGAAGTGGAAACTGAAACCGTTCACACTCTTTCGTAATGGCCGAATCTCAACAATTCGGCCCTTTCCCCCATTTGGTTCACCAAATAACTCTTCGGTACCATTGAGCCTTTCACGAACCGATGTCAGGATTCCGGCATGCGAGTGAATCTTATTACCCGGCCTTCAGAACATTTCCAGCCTGGCCCTGGAACGATCCCCCTCTCGCTGACGATCCGCCCAGCTTGCGGCTTGCCAGGCGACTACGAGTGCCCAACCGACAGCGCAGCCCTGTTGCGCTTGCTTCGGCGGCAAACCGATCTGCCAGCCTATGTGCTGCAGAATTTCGAAAAGGACCTCGGAACCCCATTCGGCGCAAAGCTGCTCGGCGTCGATTTGAACGACAACGTCCTTACCGACATCGGCTATTTCATCGACTAACGGGCGTCGGACCGCACGCGGAATTGCGCGCGCGTAGGTGCGCCCTGGCCGGTGCACTCGCGCTACGGAACAATGCGAAACTCCGCGTGCTCCGTCGCGAGCGAGCTTCCTCCAACCCATACCGTGTAATCGGTCTTTTCGATTACAGCTTTTCCCGCGTTGTCATAAAAGGACAGCTCCGGAAACCCCAGTTTGAACGTAACCTGCTTCGACTCGCCCGGCTTCAGCGCTACCCTCTCAAATCCTTCCAGACTGCGCACAGGCTGCTCGAGGCTCGTGCCCAGGTTGCGCACATAGCACTGCACGACTTCGGTACCCGGGCGATTCCCGGTGTTGCGAACGGTCGCCGAAACCGTCACAAGATCTCGCGCTTCGCTCGGGTTGGCTTCTGCATACGGCACCGATCCGCGGGAGACTGCGACATCTGAATACGCAAACTGCGTGTAGCTCAGCCCGTAGCCAAACGGAAACAACGCATCGTTCGGAACATCGATGTACCGCGAGAAGAAACGCGAATCGAAATTCGGCGTCTTCGTCAGATCAAGGCCCACTGGAGGACGCCCGGTAGGAAAGTGATTGTAATAGAGCGGTTCCTGCCCTACAGCGCGCGGAAAACTCATCGGCAACTTCCCGCTCGGATCCGCATCCCCATACATCAAATCGGCAATCGCGTCTCCCGCCTCTGTGCCCGGAAACCAGTTCTCCATAATTGCCGGAATGTGTTGCGCGGCCCAGTCCAACACCAGCGGCCGACCTGAAAAGACCAGCAGCACAATCGGCCGACCCGTTGCCGCCACGGCCTCCAGAAGCTTCTCCTGGTTGCCCGGCAAATCCAAATGCGCGCGCGACCCCGCTTCGCCGCTCATCTCGCTCGATTCACCCAGCGCCAGCACGGCTACATCCGATCCCCTCGCGGCTTCTATTGCCTCGGCAAACCCTGCATCGGATTCGCCCAGAATCTCGGTGCCCTTCGCATATGTGACCGATCCCCCCGTCTTGCGCGCCCTTGCCTCCAGCGCGTCTTTCACTGTAACGACATCCGGATCCTTTCTTTCACCACCCCACGATCCGGTCATCTCCGTGCTGTTATCGGCGAGCGGCCCAATCAGCGCAATCTTCTTCATGCTCTCCGCCAAAGGCAGCAGTGGCGATCCGCCTTCGAGCGCCTTGTTCTGCAACAACACGATGGCCTCTTCGGCGGCCTTCTTCACCAGCGGCCTGTGCTCGGCATCCGCTGAGGTGACTTCTCTTCCTTCGGCATAAGGATGCTCGAATAACCCCATCGCGAACTTGACGCGCAGCACGCGCCTCACCGCCTCATCCACAACTGCGATCGAAACCTGTCCCGACTTGATCAACCCCGGCAACTCCGCATCGTAGTAGTGCGACATCATGTCGATGTCCACTCCGGCCGTAATTGCCTTGCGCGCAGCCGTGGCCGCATCCAGCGCAATGCCGTGATTCCGCAACTCCATCACTGCGGTGTAATCGCTGACGACGAACCCGTCAAATCCCCAGCGATCGCGTAATACATCCTGCAGAAGGTACCGGTTCGCCGATGCTGGAACACCATCGAGCGCATTGAACGCACTCATAATCGTTGCCGCGCCTGCCTCCACCGCGGCCTTGTATGGAGGAAGATAATCCTGCTGCAATCTGCTCTCCGACATATCGGTCGTGTTGTATTCCCGCCCCGCTTCGGCCGCACCGTACGCCGCAAAATGCTTTACGCTCGCTGCTACACTGGTCGGCGACGAAAGATCGTCCCCCTGGTATCCACGGATATACGCCCGCGCCATGGCCGCTCCCAGGTACGCATCTTCGCCCGCGCCCTCCTGCGTCCTTCCCCACCGTGGATCGCGCGAAATATCCACCATCGGCGAGTAAAACCAGTCCACACCGCCGGTCCTCGCCTCCGAAGCCGAAATGTGTGCGAGCGACGTCACCAACTCCGGATCGAATGTCGCCGCGAGAGCAAGCGGAATTGGATATACCGTCTTGTACCCATGAAGGATGTCCGCTCCAAACAGCAATGGGATATGCAACCTGCTCTTTTCCACCGCCGCGTGTTGCAATGCATTCGTCCGCGCCTGTCCAACCGTGTTCAACATCGAACCCAACCGCCCCGTCGATACCAGTTCCATGGCATCAACCTTGTCGTGGGTCGCAGGATTTTTTCCGGGCGCAGCCGCCGCCTCTGCCGCTGTCTGGGCCTGACCGTCGTAACCGCTGTCGCTGTATTGGACCAGTTGCCCCAGCTTTTCTTCCAACGTCATCCGTTTCAGGAGAGCATCCACCCGCTTCTCAATCGCAGGCGAAGCTAGTTGCGCGTTCGATGGTGGAGCATCTCGCACCGCGGCAACGCGCTCCTGGCCCGATGCCACGCTGGATTGAAATGCGCAGGCCAGTGTAAACAGTCCACACATTGTCATTGACCTCGCCGCAGTGCGCTTCCACTGCGATCGGTTGTTTATCCCCGCTGCGCTCTTCATGGTCTTCTGCGCTCCTTTTTAGCATCAGTGCAAATTTCCTAATTGAATCAGCGTCAATTGGTTCATCGGCAGCATCAAACCGCTCGGACCAGTCCGAACGGATTTCGCGCCAGGAAGAACACGCATGAAATGCGATTCAGATCGTCGGATTCGAACAGGTTCCCAACCTTGCGATGAGAGTTGTGCTTCCCCATGCTGCCTAAGCCTTGACGATTGTTCATCAGGAGTGTTATCTCTAAGAGCCATTGCGCAATCGGTTGCGCAAAACCTCATTATCGCAAAAGCGGTCGGGTTGCGGACACCCATCCGTGACACCAACAAATGGTTCAAACAGCGATTTACCTTCCCCGGAGGATCGATGCAAACTATTGGAGCAGTAACGCAAATCCCAACCCGAAGGAGCGGGTCCGTATCAACCCAGCGAGCGCCTCTCAGCATATTGAGCTGTTTAGTTGCGCTCCTGTTCCTGGTGCTGGCGCCTCAGGCGCATGCGCAATACCGTGCTTCCATTCAGGGCGTGGTGACCGATTCGACAGGCGCCGTCGTCCCTGGTGCGACGTTGACGCTCACCGACACAGGAACAAACGAAACGCAGGTTCGCACCAGCGATGCCAGCGGTGTCTTCAACTTCAATGCATTGCCGCCGGACGTCTTCACGCTGGTCGCCACGAAGAAGGGCTTCCAGAAGCAGGTTCTCGATAAGCTGCAACTGAACCCCGAGCAGCCAAACGCGGTCAACATCCAGTTGTCTGTTGGAGCGGACACGGAGTCTGTTTCCGTCAATGCCTCGACTGCGCCGGCTCTGGACACGGAAACTGCCAACACCGGTCAGTCGATTTCGGAAAATGAAGTCCAGCACATGCCGACCTACCAGCGCGATGTCACCCAATTGGTCCAGTTGGCTCCTGGCGTTCTGGCCGATGGATCGCAAGCAGGCGGAGGCGGTGGATTCCAGTCTCCCGGCACGCAAACCGGCGCTTCATCCGGCGGCGGTGGAAACCTGGGACATTCGAGCAGTATCTTCGCTACGGAAAATGGCGCTTCGGCCAACGCCAACGGCGGCCAATTTGAAACCAACGGCTACTCCGTCGACGGAATCAGCACCGTAAGCGCCGTGTGGGGCGGTTCGACCGTTATCACTCCTAGCGAAGACTCGGTCAGCAACGTCAAAGTCGTCACCAATGCCTATGACGCAGAGAATGGTCGCTTCTCTGGCGCGCTTACCGAAATTACCTCTAAGAGCGGCACCAACAATCTCCATGGCAGCGTCTTCGTCCAGGTCAATCGCCCTGGTATGAATGCGTATCAGCGCTGGAACGGCGCCTCCTCGGTACAGGCGACCGATCCGACCACCGGGGCGCCGCTCACACCTGAGCAGCGCGGTCTGCTGAGAGATACCGACCGCTACAACCAGCTTGGTGGCAGCGTTGGCGGCCCAATCTGGAAGAACAGGATTTTTGCCTTCTTCAACTATGAGGGACAAAGCCAAACAGTACCCGCCACGGGCACCGGGTGGTACCCGACTGCTGCGCTCGCCGGGTTGGCCCCCTCGAACAGCATTGCCTCCACCTATCTGCATTTCCCCAAGGCTGCCGTTCTGGGAACGGTGATTGCCTCTGCGAATTGTTCGAATGCCGGACTTACGGAAGGCGTCAACTGCGCAACCATAGCCGGCCAGGGGTTGAACATCGGTTCGCCGCTCTCGAGCCCCCTTGGCACACAGGATCTGACTTACGCCGGGGCCAGTAGTCCCGGTTTGGGTAGCGGACTCTCGACCACTGCGGATATCGCCGAATACACCACCATCAACCCTACCTCGACCGATTTCAAGCAATACAACGGTCGTCTTGACGCCGACGTGACTGCCAAAGACCATGCCACTTTCGCAATTTACTGGGTGCCGGCCACAAAAACGGACTATAACGGCGGCATCGGGTATCAACTCTTCAATCATTCCCAGGTTAATGATGCCTTCTCGGCCATCTGGAACCATATCTTCTCGCCGAGCTTCTTGAACGAAGCCCGCGCCAATGCGGCAGGATGGCGATACAACGAAGTTATCGACAACCCCCAGGCGCCTTTCGGACTGCCCCAGGCCAGCATCACGCAGATCGGCAGCATCACCCTCGGCGATCTTGGCGTGTCAGCACCCAACCATCTCGACCAATGGACCTACGGCTACAAGGATGTCGCAACCAAGGTCCTGCGCACGCAGACGTTGAAATTCGGCTTTGATTTCACCCGGCTTTACTACCTGAATGATCCGCTCGGAACCCCAAATTACACCTTCTACAATCTTTGGGATTTCATCAACGATGCCCCTGAGGCGGAAGGGGGCGGCTTTCAAGCCACCACTGGCATTCCCGGCGGATTCCGCAACGACAATCGTCAGAATCTCATTGGCGTCTTCTTTCAAGACGACTGGAAGGTTCGCCCCAACCTGACCCTGAGTGCAGGACTGCGCTATTCCTACTTCGGAGGGCTCACGGATAAGGATAACAACATGGGTGTGCTTTCCTTCGGCCCTGGCCCCAGCCTTCTCACTGGCATAAATCTACGGACGCGTATCGCTGCCTGGAATGCGCAAAAATTGAACTTTGGACCGCAGGTCGGCTTCAACTGGAGCCCGCTTGGTTCCAATGGCAGAGTCGTGTTCCGCGGCGGTTATGGCCTGAACTATAACCAGGAACAAATTGCGAATGCCAACGCCAATGACTTCAACCCGCCCGGCACCAGCGGTCTGCCGGGCTCCAGCCAGGGCCCCACGGAGATCAATCCGAACATCATTTATGCAGTCTCCAGCAGCCCGACAAACATTTTTGGCTATCCGGCAAATCCGAACGCAATCACCACCTTCAACAGCGCGGGTCTGCCCACGGGCGGCGGCGCAAACCTCAACGCCCTGCCGGGTAACTTGCCCACGGAATATTCGCATCATTATTCGCTGGACATGGAGTGGGATCTGACTCATTCCTGGGTAGCGAATGTGGGATATGTCGGTAGTTCCACGCACCACACTCTGTACAACTACGACGCTAACGCCCTCGGAGACATCATCGGCGCGCCGCTGAATCCCCTCGTAAACGGAATAAACACCTTCGGCAGCCAGGGCAAATCAAACAACAACATGATGCTTGCCGGGCTCAAGCATCAGTTCTCCCACACCTTCTCCGTAGACACCCAGTTCACCTGGGCTCACAGCATGGATACCGACTCGGGTCCATACTCGCGCGACGCCTATCTGTACAACACCAGATACTCCTACGGACGATCGGACTTCGACGTCAACAGGTCCCTGAAGATCTTCGGTGTCTGGCAGCCGGTGCTGTTTCATAGCAACTACCAATGGGCAGAAAAAGTGGCCGGCGGATGGACGCTCAGCGGCATCATGACTGTTCACTCCGGATTTGGATGGACCCCCGTGTATCAGGAGCCGCACCAGATCTACTGCAACCTTTGCAACTATGGATTTCAGAACCTTCGTCCCCAATATCTCGGAGGAGCCGGCCTGAGCACCAACAATGACGCCTTCAAGACTGGAAGCAACTTTTCTAATCCGGGCACCGCTAACACCGGCACGAACAATGATCAGTTCATGAATAACTACTTCGAGATTCCAAACTATTCAGCTGCCATCACCGATCTTCCCGGACAGGCCACGAATGTTTATGTGCCCGCGCCGGGACTCATCCGCAACTCCTTCGCCGGCCCTGGTTATCGCAATGTCGATCTCACCATCGCCAAAGCATTCGGCTTGCCCAGCATGCGAGTACTGGGCGAAAGCGCGAAGATCGAATTCAAAGCCAACATGTTCAATGTCTTCAATTTATTGAACATCAACCCGAGCAGCCTTTCCACAAACATTGCCAATTCAAACCTGGGGCAGGCAGGAAGCGCACTCGGATCAAGAACGATCGACCTGCAAGCACGCTTCAGCTTCTGATCGCGCAACACCGACGTCAGGAAAATGGCCCGGATTTATCCGGGCCATTTTCCGTCTGGGACTTAATTGTCATCCTGAGCCCCGCAAGCTTGGGGCCCCGCGGACAACGTCCGTGGGGTAAGCGGGGCGAAGGATCTGCGGTTGTTTCATGTCAGCGTCAATCACAACGCAATTCCAGGAATTGAGCCCATGTTGGATTCCCAGAGCCTGTCCTGAGCGCAGTCTAAGGATCTCGGTTTTGATTCGTGGGTTGCGGAGCTTCACCCTTGCGGAACTTCTTATGCAATGTTTCCCTGCGGCGAAGAAGACACCAGAAACCGCGGCGACAGCTCCTTCACCGCAATCGCCACTGCTGGCACCAGAAACACCACTGAATTCAGCACCCACATCTCAGCACCCGCCGCTACCTGATCCTTCAGCGGTGTCAGAAAACAAATTCGCGGCGCATCTGCATAGGTCGCGTAAAGAACACGTCCTGAAAATGCGAGCGCCGCCGACAACACCGTGTTCACAATATCTGCACTCAACAGGTACGGAATCATCGTCCAACGCGGCCATCGCACGCGCGCAGGCCATGGCCTCAGCACCACCCACCAGAACATCAGCGACGTCGCAAAGAAACAGGCATGCTCGCAATCGTGTATCCACTCGCTCCGGAATGTCAGCTCAAACGCCGCCGGAACATGCCATCCCAGGTACGCCACGTTCATCGCCATCCACGCAAACACCGGGTGCGTCACAGTGCGTCCCACAGCGCGGATCCATCCCGCGCGAAATAGCGGCCGCAGCAAGCCCCGAATCAAAAATCGCGGCATACCCCGCAACATTGGTACGACCGGCGCGCCCAGCACAATCAACGGCGGCGCGACCGACATCAGGATGAAGTGCTGCATCATGTGCGCCGCCAGCAGGTAGTCATCCAGCGCATCAATCGGCGAGGCAAGCGCGATCCACAGCGAAACCACTCCCACCACGAAACACGCTGCGCGCCAAACCGGCAGCTCGCGTCCGCGTGTAATGCGCGCCACATTCCAGCCACGGACACACAGGACAAGCGCAATCGCCAGCGTGATCAGCGGCGCAAGAGGCAGCGACCACGTGCGCAGCAAATCCCCCAGCGCTGGCACGCCGTTCGCCCCATCGTCAATAAGCATTAGGCACATCATCCGCTTCCTTCACGCAGTGCCGCATCATCGCACCGGAGCCTGTGTCTCCTTTTGCGCCACCACGCGCCGCGACGCATCCTGCGATGGCGGCTGATAGTTCGGGTGCAGCGTTTCCAGGAATCGCACCAGCGCCGCCGTCTCGGCCGGAGAAAGCGCGCTGCCGTACGCCGGCATATTGCCTCCTCCCTGCAGCACTTGCCGATAGAGCTGATCCTCCGTCAATCGCGTTGCCACCTCATCCAATGCCGGCCCGCGCTCTCCGCCCTGGCTGCCAAGCTGATGGCAATTGCGGCACTGCTTCTCCTGGAACACATTCGCCCCCTGCCGTTCCAGTGGCGTCCGGCTCCGCAACAAATCGACCGGCACTGCCGCACCGCTCCACGCATCCATCTTCGGACTCCACGGCGTATAGGTCCCGAGGTTCGTCCACACGCCCCAGCACACCGCAATAAACATCACCGAAAACACCGCGACCGGCCGCCGCCACCAGCTCTTCTCGCCAATCCCCGCCACAAATGGCAATCCAATCAGCGCTGCTATCGCAACCACAGGCGCAATCAGAATGAAAGGCGTTTCCATCTCCGCTGGCAAAAACGAAAGAACGGTATAGATCCACAAAAAGAAAAAGTCCGGCTTGGGAACCGTGTTGATAATCGTTGGATCCGGCACACCCTTCGGCCCATACGGCCCAAAGACCGCCGCACAGCACGCCACGGCAAACAGGATCGCCGCCGAAAAAACCAGGTCCTTCCACACCGCGCCCGGCACAAACGGAATACCATCCGTGTGCGTCAGCTCGTGGTACTCCTCAATGTAGGTCTCACGGCGAACAATGCGCCCGGGCATCGGCCACTCATTGATCCCTAGCTTCAGCACCATCCAGACATGCAAACCGGTAAACGCAAGTAGCGTCCCTGGAATAATGAACACGTGCAGCGCAAAAAATCGGGTGAGCGTCGCACCGTTGATCATCGGACCGCCCAGCATCAGGTGCACAAGCTGCCCGCCGATCCATGGCACGCGCCCCACAATAGACGCTCCGATGCCCAACCCCCAGTACGCATCCTGGTCAAACCGCAGCACCTGCCCCGTGAACGCCATGCCTAGTGTCATCAACAGCATGAATACGCCCAGAATCCACGTCAGCTCCCGCGGAAACTTGTATGCGCCAAACAGAAACACCTGCGCCATGTGGATCAGAACGACGGCGACCATGAAGTTCGATCCCCATCCGTGCATCGCGCGCAAAAACCATCCAAGCGGCAATTCGTGATTCAGCAGCTCCAGTGAACTCCACGCATGCGCCGCGGAAGGCTCGTACACCAGCGCCAGAAGAATCCCCGTCACCACTTGCAGAATCAGCAGCACCAGGCTCGCGCTGCCAAAGACGTACCACCAGCTCGCAGTGTTCCGCGGCACGGGATGCAGCACCGCATCCTTCACCGGCCCTTCGAGTTGTACGCGCAGCTCTACCCAATCGTAGACGCGCTTGTACCACGGCTCTTTGTGTCCGGGCATGCTTCAATCCTCGAAACCAGTTGCGAAGAATTAGGTGATGCAATCGAAGGGCACGGGCTCTTGCTCGCGCGATTCTGCAGCGTCGGCATTTGCCCCGCATCGATCAGCAGCTTCCCGCCCTGCACCTTCAGCTCGTAGGTAAACAGTCCCCGCTCCGGCGGCCCCGAAGCGCGGCTCCCGTCTGCGTAGTACACGCCTCCATGACAAGGACACATGAACAACTGCGACTCAGAAAACCAGCGCACCGGACAGCCAAGGTGCGCGCAGTTGATCGCAAACACAGTGAACTCATTAGGTGCCGCATGCCGCACATACGCCGGCACCTTCGCCGTCGCCCCATCCCATGGGTCCGAAAACGGATTCGCAAACGTAATCAGCTTTGTCTCGCCAACGGGAAAGTCGCTCACATCGCCGATCGCGATCCACTCCAGATACTCCTTGCGTCGCAGCACCGGCCCCAGCACATACGCCACCACCGGTGTTGCAATCACCAGTGCCACCGCGGCATTCAACGCGATCCCCACATTCATCAAAAATGTCCGCCGCGTTACGCTCTCCGGTCCCGGGCGCCGATCCTGCTCCTCTTGGCTCGGTGCCGGAAGCTCCTTCTCCATAACATCTCCTTCGGCTGACGATCATTCCTGAAACCCGACGTTCCCCGGGTTATTGCCGGGGACTCTCTCGGAATGCGCTTTGTGTCAGGGCACGACTCGGGGTACCCTCTCTGGGTCGCGTGCCGAAAAGTCGGCAAACACTCACGTGGGCTCTAGGCCCTGAGGGATGTCTCACATCCCGTTCTCCCTCTTGATAAATCGGCAAAGCGCTTCATTCATTCCGGTCATCTCCTGCTGTTTCACTTCCGATGCGGCTCTTCACCCGTTCTCCCTGGCGGCGCGTTCGCGTTCGGATAAGGCTGCCCCGGGTTCAGCGGTCTCTGCGCCATCAGCCACGCGCTCACATCGGTAACCTCGTCGTCAGTCATCGCTCTTCCCGGAATATGCCCTCGCCAATCCGGCTCTCCGATATCCGGCCGTCCCGCAATCACCGTCGTGCGCAGCATTTGTTCGTTGATCAGCGCAAGGAACGATCCATCCAGGATCGACCCACCCTTCCCTGGCTCCTGGGCCGACACCCCATGACACCGCGCGCATGCAATCGCGTAGACAGCCTTCCCTTTTGCCACATCCCCGGAACGGGTTGCTTTGTAAGGTGGAGGCGTTTCCCCGCCGAATACTTTTTCCTTGCGCCAGCTTCCCCGAATCCCTTCAAGCAGTGCATCGATCTGCTTGTCGGTCAATTGCCCGCCGTTCTCCTGCGCAAATGCCGGCATCAGCGTTCCTTTTTCTCCTCTGGAAATCACATCGCGCATCGATGCATCATCAATTAGCGACTCGTACTCCGGATTCGCAAGATTCATCGCTCCACCATTCTGCCCATTTGAACCGTGACATCCCGCGCAATTCGCTCCATACAACGTCTCAAACCGAAGCACATCCTCCGGTCGCGGCACTTCCGGTCCGGCCTTCGGCTTGCCAGGCAAGTTGCATCCCGCGAGCGCCACCAGCAATAGCGCGGCCCATCTCGCGAGCGTGCCCGTCGTCCTCATCGCTTCGCCTCTTCCCCGCCTCGATCCGGCATCAGGCCCGCCGACTCCACGCCCAGTCGAATCGCCAGCGGCACCTGTTGAAGCCGCTTGATCTTGCCCTGCTTCGTCACCACGTAACCCGCCACAAGTCCGAAGATCACCTGTGCTGCCGCGAACGACCACCAGTCAATGTGTTGTTGCAGAAATGGATTCACAATTCCCATTACGCTATGCAGTAATCCCGTCCACGCCATCGGTGCGAGAATTCCGCCCAGCAGAATCGGATGCTTCGGCCAAATCGGCAAAATCGCTCCGTACAGCAAACCCACCAGCAGTGTGGTTGCCCCCTGAATGATGTTCGCCGTTACAAACGCGCCCAGCCGAAAATGGCTCATCTGCTCCACCGTCGGATTCAACCAATCGCCCACGCCCGCACCCCCCAGCAGGTTCACCACGTACCAGACGCTGTGAAAGCGAATGATGCCGTAAAGCTCCGCTGGAATCACCATCGCGATTCCGCCCGCAATCCCGCCGATAATTCCGCTTGAAATTGGAAATGTCTCCAGCGGTAACTGCGCGCGATGCGTCTCACCCACTTCGATCCGTGCCACCTTCTCCCGCGACGGCACAATCACCACTGTCTCGTCGGTAACCGCAATCTCCTCGTGCGCCTCATGCGGCAGCACCTCGCGAAACCACCCCACGATCGACACGACCGTCAGAATTCCACCAAGCACCGCAAGCCCAGCGCTCGTTACAAGCGAAGCAAATACAAGTGTCAATCCCAACGCCATCAGAAACGGCCACGCCGTCGGCGCCGGAAGATGAATCGAATGCGTGCGCAGCGCGCCCGGCTCTTTCATCGAATCGTGCGGCGTATGAAATTCCGTCATCTCCCCACCACGTACACCACCGTAAACACCACCACCCAGACCGCATCCACAAAGTGCCAATAGAGCGCCAGCACCTCCACGCGTTCCGCATGTTCAGCGCGCAACTTGCCGGTCAGCGCGAACCCCATCGTCACCGTCATCATCAGCAGTCCCACCACCACGTGCGACGCATGCAATCCCACCAGCGAATAGAAAGTCGTTCCAAACAGATTGGTATGAACCGTCAGATGATCGTGAACGATCAGCTTGTACCACTCCATTCCCGTGTCCACCAGGAAGATGGCGCCCAGCAAAATCGTGATCATCCACCATAACCGGAACGCAGCCATGCGCCCATGTTCGATAGCCCGCTCCGCCAGCATGATGAATCCGCTGCTCGAAAGCAGGCAAACCGTGCCGAAATAAGGAATCTCCAGAACGTCCTTTGCAAACGGCCCGCTCACATCCCGGCCCAGGTAATACAAATACGCCACCACAAAAATCGTGAAGATCGCCGCTTCTGCCGTGATCAGACTCGCCATCGCCACAACGCCGCGCGAAGGCATCTTCCACTCGCCTTCATGCACCACGTGTTCCAGTGGTACCGTCGCCATCGCTCTCCTCACTCAAACGCAGAATCCGGATCTTCCGGATGTTTCAAATCCCAAAGCGGCCGTCGGCTTGCCACCACCGGCTCCACCGGAAAGTTATACGCTGGCGGCGGCGAAGATGTGGACCACTCCAGCGTCCACGCATCCCATGGATCCGGTCCCGCTTCCGCGCCGTGAAAATACGAATGCACCAGGTTGTAAACCAGTACCAGAATTGCGATCGCCTGGATAAAACCGCCCACCGAGATAATCTGGTTCAGCAAGGTCCACCCACGATCCGGCTCATAGGTGAAAATCTGCCGCGGCATTCCCAGCAATCCCGGAATATGCATCGTGTCGAACGTGACATGGAAACCGATCACCATCAGCCAGAAGTGCCACTTGCCCAGCCGCTCATCCAGCATGCGTCCCGTCATCTTCGGATACCAGTAGTAGATAGCCGCGAAAATCATGAAAACAATCGCACCCACCAGCACATAGTGAAAGTGCGCTACCACAAAATAGGAGTTGTGCGTCTGCCAGTTCCATGGCGAAATCGACAGCATGATCCCCGTCAGCCCCGCAATCAGAAACTGAAATAGAAACGCCGTCGAGAACAACATCGGAGTCGCAAAACGAATCTTGCCGCCCCAGATCGTCGCCAGCCAGTTGAATATCTTGATGCCGGTGGGAATCGAGACAAGCATCGTCGACAGCGTGAAGAATGCATTCCCGAACGACGTCATGCCGATCGTGAACATGTGGTGGGCCCACACGCTCAGGCTTATAAACGCGATCCCCACGGACGCCCCAACCATCGCCGGATAACCGAAGATCGCCTTGCGCGAAAACACCGGAATGATCTCATTCGCAAACGCGAATGCTGGCAGTACCAGTACATACACCTCAGGGTGTCCGAAGATCCAGAAGAAGTGCGCCCACAAAATCGCCGACCCGCCTGCCTGTGTATCGAAGAAATGCCCGCCCAGGTAACGGTCGATCAGCAGCATCGCTTGCGCTGCGGTCAGCGGACTCACCGCCACCAAGATGAGAAACGAAACGGTCGCGTACAACCACGGCAGCAGCGGCATGCGGAACAGCGTCATCCCCTTGCACCGCATACAAAACACCGTTGCAAGAAAATTAATCGCCGTGCCGATGCTTCCAACCCCGCTCGCCAGCAGAGCGATCGCCCAGTAATCTACCGTGTGGCCGGGTGAAAACGCGCGCTCGGTCAATGGTGCATAGGCAAACCACGCCACATCCGGCGCGGACCCCGTCCCTGCCAGCCCCACGCCGCCAATAAAGCTGTAATACAGAAGAAGACCCGCAAACGCGCTGATCCAGAAGCTGAATGCATTTAACCGCGGAAACGCCATATCCCGTGCCCCAATCATCAGCGGCACAAGATAGTTGCCAAATCCGAACAGAATCGGCATGCCCACAAGGAACACCATCGTGGTGCCATGCATCGTGAACAGCCGATTGAACGTGAAAGGCGAAACAAAATTGTTGAGTGGATAGAAAAGCTGAACGCGAATCAACATCGCTTCGACGCCTGCCACCAGCAGAAACACCAGCGCGTAACAGATATAGAGAATCCCCAGCCGCTTGTGATCCACCGTCACAATCCAGCTATGCACAAGCTCGAGATACGTACCCGCCCTCGGCGAAGCAGGCGTTCGATCGATCCCCGCTTCAATCCCTTGTGGCGTTGGCAAACTCTCCGTTCCCATCTCCCGCTCCCTAAATCCCGCTTTGAAAAACTCGCACTCGCTGAATCTGCTTTGGAACAGCACGAATTCAGTCGTGCCGTAATGCCCACAAAAATATGCGGGGCTCGAGCCCCGAAAGGTGAACTACTTCAACGTCAACAAATACGCCGTTATTTGCTCGTTCTGCGTATCGGTTAAATGCATCGCCGGCATCAATGATCCCGGCTTGATCTCGTTTGGATCGGTGATCCATCTCAACAGTTGTTCTTGTGTATTCGGCGTCGCTCCCGCCGCAATCGTTGCGCGGCTCATCAGGTGCGTTAAATCTGGACCATAACGCCCCGTCGCAACTGTTCCCGCAACCGTATGGCAACTGATGCAAGCCTGGTGTTCAAACACATACTGACCAACCTGCGGTGAAATCGCCTCGGAATTTTCATAAGAAACATCTTCAACCCTTCCCTGCGCGGCCAGTTCCTGCTGCATCTTCTCCTGGTTTGCGATCCACCGCTGAAACTGCTCAGGCGTATCCACGTACACGCGCAGCAGCATCTTCGCGTGCTCCGCGCCGCAAAACTGCGCGCACTGTCCCACGTAGAGTCCCGCCTGCCGCGGATCGATCCACATCTCATTCACACGATTCGGCAGCAGGTCAGTCTTGCCCGCAAGTTGAGGTACCCAGAAGCTGTGAATTACATCAGCAGACGTCAGTTTCATGAACGTTGGCCGATCGGTCGCCGTGGCGCTCATCGGCAGGTGCAGTTCATTCGCCGTCACCACGTTGTACTGCGGATAGCGAAACTCCCACCAGAACTGGTGTCCTACCACCGTCACATCGATTGCCGATGCCGGCTTCGGCGCGTCCTGCACGCTGAACAACACCCGCGCAGTCGTAAGAAACAGGACCACGATAATCAGAATGGGAATAATCGTCCACGAAAGCTCGATCTGCACGCTGCCAAAAACCTGCGCAGGCTCCGTCCTATCGCCTTTGCGTCCCCTGAAACGGACAAGCGCATACGTCAGCAGCCCGCTCATCGTCACAAAGATCAGTCCCGTAATCGTGAGCACGAATATCGAGATGCCGTTCACTTCGGCTGCCGGTGTACTGGCATGCGAAAACGTCGAAGTGGATGGCGCGCTCCAGGCAATCACATTCGCTGCAAATGGCGCCGCCAATGCCAAACACCGTCGCCAGATGGGGGCTATCGATCTCATTCGAATACGCAGACCTTGCCGGGTTCCAAGCTGCTGAATGAAACGTGAACTGCACGCATCGACGCGTGCAGTGGCCGTTACTCGCGGTGACAACGCATCGAGCGACGCGCGCTCGAGCATTTGCTTTCTTGCGGGACCTCAACGGTGCAGGGGCTCACCGAAGAAGCTAATCATAGCACGCAGCCTCTGAATCGAATCTCACTTCGCCGAGCCTGTCGCCGCGCTATTCACGGACTTTTTAGGATCGATAGCTGTGCTGACTCGCCACGTGTGTCACAAGTCCCGATTTCTGAAACCTTGATGTGACTATTACCCGCCTCCTCCATCTCCGGCTCCGTCCAAAACAGAATCCTCTGCGGCAACGTCGCTGGCGCCACAATGTTTTTACGCGTTTGGATGGGGGGCGGAAAGAGGGCAGGACACTGACGCTTGACAAGCGAGAAAAGCGCGTTCAAAGAGCTCGTCAAAAACTCAGGCTTCGAAATCGAGTTCCACCGGATCGATCAGCGGTACAAGCCATTCCAGCAAAGCAAGATGGGCGGGGTGAATTGCATACGCATCGCACGCCGTACCGTCAGTAAATTTCATCAACCCCGCAAATGTGTATCCCTGCCCCCGCGGCGAGAGATTTTCACCCACTGACACTTCAATCAGCCCTGGAATCCGCCCCTGAAATGCGCGAATGTCGCGCGCCGCAAGTTGTTTCTCGGCGTCAGTCGCGAGTTCTTTCCAACGAAATCCAAAAATATGAATGAACATCGAGCCCCTTGGTCGCTAGTCCCAGGTCCGGAATCCCCGCTCTTCTCAACTTGCCATAGCAAATGCCCGCCCGCTTTCGAGCAGTTTCGCCACAGCCTCTTTCGACGTCGATTCTGTATAAATCCGCATCAATGGCTCGGTTCCGCTGGCCCTGAACAGAATCCATGTCTCCGCCGCGTTCGGCTTTGTCTTCGCTTCGGGATTGTCGAGGTAAAATTTCACGCCGTCCAAACTCTCCTGCCGCAAGATCGGCATGCCAGCGATCGACGCGTCGCCAACCGGCAGCGCTCGCGCTCGCGCAATCGCCGCGTTCTTCAGATAGTCCGGAATATGCAAGTCGATCCGTCCGTACTGGTGTTCGCCATACTCCGCCTGCAAATCGGCAACAAGCTGCCCCAGTGTTTTCTTCTCTTCGGCCATCACATTCGCCAGCAGCAGCGCATTCAACAGGCCGTCGCGCTCCGGTAGATGCCGCTGAAATCCAATGCCGCCAGACTCCTCGCCGCCCATCACGATCTCGCGCTCCAGCATCAGGTCGCAGACATACTTGAATCCGATTCCGTGTTCAATCAGCTCGCGCCCATATTTTTTCGCGATCCGATCCAGCATCTTGGTCGTGTTGAATGCCCGAGTCACCGCTCCCGGCCAGCCTTTACGGCGAAGAACCCAACTCAGCAGCACCGAAAAAATCTTGTGTGGATCGACAAAGTTTCCATCCTCATCTGTCGCGCCGATGCGGTCAGCATCGCCGTCGGTGCAAAGGCCCGCGTCGCACTTGTACGCCACCGCCGCCTCACCCAGTGCCCGAATGTGCGGTTCAATCGGTTCAGGATTGATGCCAGGAAACAGCGGATCCACGTTGCCGCGAATCTGCACGTGATCGACGCCGATGCGCGTAAAAATGTCGGACAGAATCGTGCGCCCGGCGCCGTACATCGAGTCGATGGCAAACTTCATGCCCGACTTCGCAATCAGGTCAAGGTCAGCAAAGCTCTCAATCGCCTGCAGATACAGGGGCAGAAAATCGACCTCTTCAATTGCCGCTGCCTTCTCGGCCTTCGCCGCCGGCTTGTCGAGATAGCTCTCGATAGCCGCAATGATCGACGGCTTGCCCGATCCGCCGTACCACGCCTTGTACTTCACACCGTTCCACTGCGCCGGATTGTGCGACGACGTGATCATGATGCCGCCCGCCGCACCTCGACCGCGCACGCCATAACTCAGCGCCGGCGTAGGCGTAATGTCATTGGCCAACGCAACGCGAATTCCAGTCGCGGCCACAACTTGAGCGCAAGCCTGCGCGAACGCCTTCGACCCGAATCGCGTGTCGTAGCCGATGCACAGCCCCTTCGCTGGGTCCTCCTGCGCATGAATATAAGCGGCAATCGCAGTTGCAGCAGTGCGTACATTGGCAAATGTAAAGTCGTCGGCAATGATGCCGCGCCAGCCGTCGGTACCAAACTTGATTTGTGGATGGGGCATACGAAACAGACTCTTTCCTGATATTGGAGCGTCGCCGTTTAATCAGCCAGTGTCAGGGCATGACTTTAGTCGTGCCGAAAGCGCCGCCAAAGATCGCGGGCTTTAGCCCCTGCAAAACGAATATTTGATCTCATTTTGTGGTTCAACACGGATTAGCACAGTGCACGTGATCAAGACCTTGCGCGCGCCCTCGCGGAGAATTCGGTGAATTTGCATTGCAGTGTCGGCTAGATCAGTTCGTCCCGCCCCGAAAGCCCCAGTTCCTTCACGACCTTGCCCACATCCTGCGAGTGATCGCGATGCACAATAAGCAGCGCGTCGTCGGTATCCACAATGACAAGGTTTTCAACGCCAACCAGAGCAACGAACTTCTTGGGGCTGTAGACGTAGTTGTTGCCCGCCTCGATCGTCAGGTGGCCATCGGACTCGGCAACATTGCCGTCGCCGTCGCCGCGCAGCCGTGTCTCCATCTGGTACTCGTAAAGTGACGCCCACGAGCCAAGGTCGTTCCACGCAAACTCCGCCGGAACACAGAAAAGGTGCGACAAGTGCTCGCCCTTCGCCGACCGCGGCTCCAGCACCGCATAATCGACCGAGATGTTCTCGCACTTTGGATAAAGCTCGCGAAACACCGCGTCAAACTCCGGGGTTCCAAATCGGGAAGCGATCTTCTCAAGCAGCGGAGCCATGTCCGGCAGGTGCTCGCGCACCGCATTCGCCAGCGTCTTCGCCGACCACAAAAACATCCCCGAGTTCCAGTAGTAGTTCCCTGAGGCTACGAATTCCTGAGCGCGGTTCAGGTTCGGTTTCTCCGTAAATCGACGAACGCGAAGAGCGGCTTCGGCTCCATCATCTTCGCCCGTCTCAATGTAGCCATATCCCGTCTCCGGTCGCGTTGGCTCAATGCCCAGCACGACGATGTTGTCACCCGAGGCCGCCAGCGCAATCCCCTTCTGCAGCGCCTTCAGGAACCGCGGTTCGTCGGCAATCACATGATCCGACGGAAAGACTCCAAGAACCGCAGCAGGGTTCTCACGTTCGATCAGGAATGCGGCCAGCCCGCACGCCGGAGCCGTGTTCCTTGCGACAGGTTCCTCGATAATCTGGTGGCGCGGAACGCCCGTGAGCTGGTCGGCGATCTCCTGCGCCAGGAACTCATTGGTGATAACCCACGTCTTTTCCGGTGCGGCCAGCGGCTTGAGCCGCTCCACCGTCTGCTGGATCATCGAGCGCTCGCCATCAAGCGCCAGCACCTGCTTGGCCCGCGCCCGGCGGGAGCGCGGCCAGAATCGGGTTCCGCTGCCACCGGCGAGTATAACTGGACGAAAATCAATAGACTTCGGCATGGAAAACACATCCTACTCGACAGAAGCTAGGTTTGCACAGTGATGGTCGATACTTTTTAGGTTTAGAGAGCCGGCAGGTGCCACTCAACTGCGTAGAAAAAGGTTAGCATCTTTGGCCATCTGGATTTCTCACCAGGCGAACCGGCCAAGCCCTCGCCCAGACGACAAAACCCGATGAATCCTGCTCCGGCAGCCCGCAACCGGCAACTTCGGGTAAGCTAACTCCATGTTCCGCGCCAATCAAGGCTCCATCCAGCTCTTCCGCATCAAGGGAATCGACGTCTATCTCAACTGGTCATGGTTCCTTGTGGCACTGTTTGAGATCGAGGCCCGCAAGGGTCGGTACAGCTCGGTGCTATGGAATGTCGCGGAGTATCTGGCGCTCTTTGCAATCGTGCTGCTACACGAGTTCGGCCACGCCCTCGCCTGCCGATCCGTCGGAGGCACCGCCGACAACATTATGCTCTGGCCTCTTGGCGGCGTCGCCTACGTCAATCCGCCGCAACGGCCCGGAGCAACCCTGTGGAGCATTGCCGCCGGCCCGCTCGTGAATGTGGCTCTCGCCGTTCCCCTGGCCATCGTCTGGAAAGCAGTCAATGCACTCGGTTGGCGGGAATCGAATCCGGACGCCTACCAGCTGATTTATGCGATCCTTTTCACCAATATCGTCCTGTTCGTTTTCAACATCCTTCCCATTTACCCCCTCGACGGCGGCCAGATTCTCCGCTCGCTCCTCTGGTTTCCTCTTGGCCGCGCGCGCAGCTTGATGGTTGCATCGTTCCTAGGCTTCTTCGGAGTCGCCGGGCTCATCGTTCTCGCAGTTCTCACCCGCTCCATCTGGACGGGCCTGATTGCCGCCTATGCCGGCATGAATTGCTGGAGTGGCTTCAAAACCGCCCGCGCCCTGCGCAAACTTGAAAAAATTCCGCGCCGCCAGGGGTTCGCGTGCCCCAGTTGCCGGACTGCACCGCCTATCGGCAACATCTGGCGTTGCAACAAGTGCGCGACCCAATTCGACACCTTCCAGACCGGTGGCGTCTGCCCGCAATGTTCGGCCCGTTTCGAGAAAACAACGTGCTTGGACTGCCGTCAGTCCAACCCGATCGCCGATTGGCAGGTTGGCCACGTCCCCGGCGTAGGCGTCATCAGCAGCGAAATCCCCGCAAGGTAGCGCCAGACAAGAAAAAGAGGGTGCCCCAGGTCTCGATTCTGACACCTGGGAGGAATGCCAATGAGCTAACTCACTTTCAAAAATAGTGAAGGCGCTGGGTGCCCCATCCTTGCGACGTCTTTGCTTCTCGTCGCAAGGGTGAGAAAGCACAAACCATCCAATCGTCCAAAAGGAAAAGGCCCGGGATCACCCGGGCCTTTCCAATCAAAACGACCAGCTCCTACCCCAGTTTCCCCAGAAATTCGCCCATCCGCCGCGTTCCCTCATCGATGTTCTGCTTGGTCACCGGGTACGAAATCCGAATATGCTCGCTCGTCCCGAACGCCTCGCCCGGCACCGTCACGACGTGCGCCTCGTGTAGCAGCCGCGTCGCCAGTTCGGTCGCCGACTTGATGCCGCCCCTCCCAATAAAGGCTCCGATATTCGGATATACATAAAACGCGCCCTCCGGCTTGGTGCACGTCACGCCCGGAATCTCCTTCAACTTCCCCAGCATGTAGTCGCGCAGTTCGATAAACTCCGCCCGGAAATTCGACACGCACTCCTGCGAGCCCGCCAGCGCCGCAATGGCCGCCTTCTGCACCATGCTCGCTGCATTCGACGTCGACTGCGACTGCAGTTTGCTCAGGTTCGCCGCTACCGGCCTTGCTGCCAGCGCATATCCAGCGCGCCACCCCGTCATCGAATAGGTCTTCGACAACGATCCGAGGATGACGATATGTTCCTTGGCCCACGTATACGACCCGCCCGAAACCGGCTTTCCCGCATAGTTCAGATATACATAGCACTCATCCAGCAGGAGGAAAATCCCTCGCTCATGCGCCAGGTGAACAATCCGCTCCAGGTCCTCCGCCGACATCACGGACCCTGCCGGATTCGAAGGCGAATTCAGAATGATCGCCTTGGTCCGCGGCGTAATCGCCTTCTCAATCGCGTCCGCTGTGATGCGGAAATTCTCTTGCTCGCTGGTCTCGAGGAAAACGACCTTGCCGCCCGCATATTGGATGATGTCTTTGAAGCTGACCCAGTACGGCACCGGCAGAATCACTTCGTCGCCGTGATCCACCAGCACCTGGATCGTATTGAAAAGCGCCAGCTTTCCGCCCGTCGTAAACACGGTCTCGTCGATTGCATAATCCGACCCAAAATCGCACGCATGCCGCTCCACAATCGCCTTCCGCACGTCCGGAATCCCCGGAACCACGGTATAGCGCGTGAAATTGGCCTCGATCGCCGCAATGGCAGCGTCCTTAATGTGTCGCGGAGTGGCAAAATGCGGCTCGCCGGCGCCAAAATCCACCAGGTTCGCACCTTGTGCGCGCAGTTTCGCAGCCTCGGCGGCCACCGCCATGGTTGCAGAAACCTCGATCCGGCCAATACGGTCAGCAAATACTTTCGCAGGAGCAGCAACATTCATAGTGCTTCTATCTTTACAGATTTTGTGGTTTGCATCCAATGCCCGCTTAAAGATTGGCGTTTTTGCGGTGTCCTTATTGGAGTATCTCGATTTTCTTGTTTTTGTGAGCAATGTTGAACAGCCGGGAAAAAGCAGATGCATTACGCTTCTGGAATACCACCCGCTGAGATTGTGTGAACGAGGTGCCAGAGCACGATGGGCAACCACAGCGATATACCAAAGAATCAGCAGCAGATCAATTCCGCCGAGAACCTCCTCTTCCTTCTCCGGACACTGGCCAGACAGGCGCAGGCGCGAGCCTCTGCCTGCAAGCCCTCCTTGGAACCGTCCATCACAGACGAGCAGGTTGAGGAGTACGTGCGTCGAAATGGGTTGTGATGTAACGAGAGCTTCCCCGCCACTGGAGTGTAGGGCCACGCGTAGCGCAGCCTTTTGCTTCTGCGGTTGTTCTGTAGAGGTTTTACGGTTTGGAGCCAATGAACTTGCTCACGCCGACGTCCGAGTTGGGGCACAGCAGCCCGAGTCGGCGATCCGGTCATTGAAGTGGTGATATGTTCAACTTCTCACGAATCGCGACCACGGCGTCAGACATGATCAGCCGTCTGCTGCAGACGAGACAACTGGACATGTGCTCGATATAAGCGTGACGAGTTTTAACGAGCTCTGAGCGGGCGTGGCTTGCTTCCTGTTGAAACTCGTGGACTTGTGGAGGTCCAACCGGCATCAGTTCAAGAGCCTGCTCATATGCGTCAAACCAGCCCCATTCTTTCAGGGAGTGTTCAAAGTGGAGACGAAGTCGCAAACCCTGTTTGCAATCGCGATTCATGTGACCTCTGGGGAAGCCAAGCTGCAATGAAGGTGGACCAAGTAAGCAGCTTATATCGTAGCGCTCGTCAGCGATGAAGTCTGCACCGTATCAGACACAGGATTTGTGGATTTGTTGCAACAATCCTCGGGAAAAGTCGCAGCAGCTGTGAGTTAGACGCCCCAGGGACGAAGACGTGCACGCAGGGGACACCCTTCTACCACGGGAAGGCAGCCGGAATGCTGCAGGAGATGGCAGGTTTGTTTGAATTCGCCCGGCATTCACGGCTTGGCTGCTTGTTGCTTCTCCGCCTCTGCAATCAGCTTTTTGAACGCGTCGACTGCCGGAACTCCCGGTGAAGATAGCGCGTCTCTGGTGCTGTACCGCCAGATGGCCGGGGCGTCGAGTGCGTTGTCGCGTTTGCCGCGATACACCGCAAACATATCCTGCGCCGACCCAGCCTCCATCTGTGGATGGGGATCCTGGGGTTGGGCATTCGTCGGATCGCCGAGTTGCGGTGCAGTTCCCCGATGTCCCCCGATCCCACCTCCAGAGTCTGTAGGATCGAAGATCACCGGACGATTGTTGCTGGGGACGCCGCCAATCGTCGGCTGAACTGCTTTCCCATTTCCTTTGCGAACTAAAATGATTAGATCGGCCGAGGAAACATCGGTCGCGATGCTGAAACGGCCCCAATTCATCAGCGCCTTCTCCACGTCCTCCTGGGCCGTACGGTTGGCTCTTGGAGAATCCACCGCCATTCCAGCATCGGGATCAATAACCACAAGCACTGTCTTCGCCTCAAGAACGTCGGCGGGCAGTATGACCTTCTTCTTGTCCTTGCCCGCAGCGACCATGCAGCACATCAGCAGGACAGAAAAAACAACCCTCTCGCAATACCGCATAAAGCGCCTCCAGGATCGAAGCAAGTCTAGTTCATCGGAGGCCTTTGCGGCATCGCCTCGCAATCGAAATCCATGCCCACGTCGGGGAGGTTCCCGATGGATCTGGGTTTCGGCGAACAAGAATTGCCATCACCCTTTGGGACCGACCGCTCCGAGTTGCATCATCAGTCCGAAGATATCCATAATGATGCGTGTTTCCTTGATCCTGCCATCCTCAAGCCGGTCGATGACGATTCCCCACACTTTCACTGGCCGCCCTGTTGCTGGCACGCCGAGAAATTCGTTGCGATGGGTGCCGGTCCACTCAAAGCGGGTTACCACTTTGTCGCCCTTGGCAACTTGCTCCTCGACGCCGAAATGCAAATCGGGAAACGCGTTCCGCATACCGCGGAGAACATCCTGCAAGCCTGCCAATCCGGGCCCTTGCCCGGGAAACGGAACCTGCTCCACCACGTCTTCCCAAACAAATTGCGCGGCTTCGTCAATCCGCCCCTGGTTGATGCTCTCTTCGATGAAGCGCCTGACGATGCTGCAGTTATCTCGCGACACGTTCGTCTCCTGTTATTACTGGCCCCGCATCGCATTCGAGCTTGACCTTCCGAGTGCAGGGTCACGATTCCCTGGTCCCCGTCTTTACTCCGGCTCCCGCTTCGTCAGTTCCACGAGCCGCTTCATCAGCCCGAACGCCGCCGACAGAATCGGCCCGCCCATCGCATCCTGGCTCAGCGCCTCCACCGGCCCCTGTCCCAGGTGGATTCCGCTCGGCGTTAGCAGGTTGATGCGCGCAGTACCGTTTTTGGGCTCTGGCGGACGTGCTTTCGTCCACGGCCCTATGGCCTGCGCGACCTGCGTCCCGGCCAAAAGCAATTCGTCGATCAATCCATCCAGCGAATCGTCGCGCCGCTCCCACAGCACCCCGGCTCCGCTGTAATTGAAGTAGCGCGCGCGGTGATCCCGATAGGCCGCCACCAGGTCGAGGCCCTTCGGCATCCCAATCTCCACCACTACACCCAGCACTTCCTTTTCACGACCCTGCGGCGGCTTGTCGCCGAGTTCCCGCAACGTATGGCACGCCTGCAGAAAGACTCGCGTTTCAATATCGGGCATCTTCAGGATCCCGCGAACAGCTTCCCTCGCGGCCGACAACTCGTCCGTTTCTTTCAGGTCCCGCGCGCGCTGGAATGAAGCCCACGGTTCCGTCAAAGGCACTTTCGGATGCGCCCGCACAAGCTCAGCCAGCGGCACATCCCCGAAAAGCGTGTTCCGGATCTCGCGGTGAATCGACGAGGGATTGAGTGCGACAAAGTCCGACAAACTGAACCTCCTGCGCGGAGTGCGCAGCGATCAAGATTCAGCCTGCGCTGCTGATGCGGCTGCGCAGGCGCTTGAGAACGTTAGGTGGAACCAGCCCGGCAACTTCCCCGCCGAAACTGAAAACTTCCTTGAGCATGCGCGAACTGACAAACGAGTAACGCCCCGCCGGCTGCAGAAATACCGTTTCGATCTCCGGCGCCAGACGCCGATTCATCAGGGCCATTTGAAATTCATGTTCGTAATCGGAAATAGCGCGAATACCCCTCAACACTGCCGTCGCGCCAAGCTGCCGCGCAAAATCCACCATCAGCCCGTCAAACGTCGCCACGCTCACATTGCCCAGCGCCGCCGTTGACTCGCGCAGCATCTCCACGCGCTCATCCACTGTGAACAGAGGATTCTTGATTGGGTTCTTCAGGATGGCGACAGTCAAATGTTCAAACAGTTTTGAACCGCGCTGGATCAGATCGATGTGCCCGTTCGTCGGAGGATCGAACGTGCCGGGATAAAGGGCTTTCACGCTCATCGAGTCTGCTCCGGTTTGATTCTACGGCATTTCCAGCGCGCCAAACGGGCTCGGGGTTGGCATCGCAGATGCGCTCCGCGGTGACAATTATTTGCGTTCTCAAAAAAACAAGTACAAACCAGGGTGCCCCATCCAAGCCCCGCTTGGGTGGGAAAGCACGATCCAACCGGCAGCGATTTCCGTTCTTTTTAATGTCTGACGCACCGACATTCACGACTGCTGTTGCTTTTCCCTAGTCTCACATCCAGGCGCCATTCCCACCAGTCTTCCGATTCTACGGAAGCGAAAAAGCCATGACATAGTCGCCTTGTTTGGAGTTCAATTTTCCGTGGCCTCCCGCGCAAATCAGCAGGTACTGTTTGCCCTTCCACATATACGTCATCGGCGTGGAATTCGCCGCGGCGGGAAGTTGGCTGTTCCACAATTCTTTCCCCGTCTCTGAGTCGAACGCATGCAGGTGCGGATCGATGGTAGCCGAGGTAAACACTAAACCACCTCCGGTCACGATCGGCCCTCCCAGGTTAATCGAGCCCGTCGTTTGTCCCGGCACCAGGGTGCCCAGAGCAACGTTCCAGATAATCTTTCCCGTGAATAAATCCACTGCTGCGGTCGTCCCCCATGGCGGACGGTTGCACGGGGTACCACTCGGCGAAAATAAAAATGAGCGGTATAGGCCATATGGAGCGGGCTCCTGGTCGCCAAATTCTCCGTAGATGCGGTTGTCCTGATTCTTGTGAACTTCCGCGTCATATTCCGCACGCGGAATCAGTTTGACCCACGCGATCAGGCGATTCGTGTTCACGACCATGACATGGTGCTGTGGGTCATACGCGGCACTACCCCAGTTCACGCCTCCGACGTTTCCGGGAGCCTGGACCGTGCCCCGCAAACTCGGCGGAGTGAAAATTCCTTCGTCCCGCAAAGAGCCGATCTTGTCGCGACACCACTTCTCATCTTCCGGTCTGGGGCCCCACGCGTCGGCCGCTTCGAATTTCTCCGGCACCAGCGAAATCGTCGAGAACGGCTGGGTCGGAGAACTCTCCTCGCCGGCAATATCGGATTGCGGCACGGGGCGTTCTTCGACGGGCAGCAGAGGCGTGCCGGTCAGGCGATTGAGCACAAACACATGGCCCATCTTGGTGTTGATTACGACTGCGGGCGTTCCATCTTTCCAGTCAATCAACGTGGGCTGTGACGCAACGTCGTAATCCCACAGATCGTGATGCACTACTTGAAATCCCCAGATAAATTTACCGGTCGAAGCGCGCAACGCCACCACCGAGTTGGCCCATTTGTCGTCGCCTTTGCGGATGCCTCCGAAATAATCGGGGGCAGCGCTCCCTGTCGGCACAAACACCAGGTCGTGCGCAGCATCCACGGAAAAAACCGCCCATGCATTCCCGGCTCCCGTGCGCGGCTTCGTATCCTTTGCCCAGGGGATGGGGTCCCAGGTCCAGCGGAGTTTACCCGTGCGCGCGTCGAATGCGCGAACAATGCCGCGGCCGGTATCTACGCGCCAGTTGTCCGCAATCGAAGATCCCACGATCACAAGATCTTTGAAGATTGCCGGCGGAGAGGTCACCTGGTAACCGCCGGTCCACTCCGTCTGTGTTGCGGCATCTTTGTTGAGATCAACCGTGCCATTGTCGCCGAAGTCCGCGCACAGCTTTCCCGTTTCACCATCCAGCGCAATCAGGCGGGCATCCAACGTGCCGATGAAGATGCGCAGGCTGCAGGTCGCAGCGCCTTTTCCGTGTGGATCCTGCCAAGCCGAAACCCCGCGCGAACTGACCTCTGAAAAATTTTGATCGAGATTCACGCCTGGGTCATATTCCCACAGCTTCGCTCCGGTCCCTGGATCGAGTGCGATCACGTGGTCGTACGGCGTAGTCAGCAGAAGCTTCCCATCGACCAGGATAGGCGTGGATTCGAATGCGGCCTTCCGCTTCAGCTTGGTCGGCGTGTCATTTGCGCCAGTCCGGTAGGTCCACGCTTCCTTAAGACTGTTCACATTGCTTCGATTGATCTGCGACTCCGCCGAGTAGCGCGTTCCGCCTGCATCTGCTCCGTAGGTTGGCCATCCGGATTGCCCTGCAACTTGCTTGGCAGCCAGCGCTCGCGACATCTGGGAAACAGTGCAAACGAAAATGAAGGAAAGAGCCCAGGCAGTTTTATTCCTCATGCTGGCTACGATAGCGGGAGACAGGGGAAGCGAGCAACGACTCTCGGCAGATTCACTTGCTGTAAGCAAGCTCTTCGTTACTGGGTTGCGCCGTCTTTGAAGACAGGTAGAGCGAGACAACCGTGATGTCGTCGGTCTGACCGAAGTGCTGCGCCGTTTGTGCAATGTAGCGCGCCGACTCGTTGCTCACCTGCTGCGTGCGCTCGAACCCGAACAGCTCGCCGTCCCCGTTCGTCGCCTCCACTACCCCGTCGGAAAGAAACACTAGCCGGTCGCCGCGCCTCAATTGAAACGTCGCTTGCTCGTATTCGGTATTCGCAATCACTCCCAGGGGCAGGCTCCCCGCAAGCGCAATCTCGCGCCCATCGCGATAGGGATTCAGGTGTCCGGCATTGGCAATCGTCGTCGTCCCGTCGGGATAGACGCGCGCACACAGGCACGTCGCAAAACACGGCGCGCAATCCAGCTCTTTTACCGCCGTTCCCGGCGAAGACACGGCCCCGATCAGCACGTGATTCAGATGATTCAGCACCGTCGCCGGATCGTGCGACAGCTCGTTCCGCAGCGCCCCCACCAGCGTGCTCGAGTTCATCGCCGCCTGCAACCCCTTTCCGCTCACGTCTCCCACCACAATCAGCAGCGAATCATCCTTCAGTGGCAGCACCTGGAAGAAATCTCCGCCCACCCCGTTCACCGGCAGATAGGCGCTCTCCAGCATGAAGTTGCGATTTGACGGCAATTGCGTCGGAATTAGCAACGCCTGCACACTGCGCGCCGCTGAAATCTCCGCCGTCGAGCGCTGCTCCTCCTGGCTGATACGCACAAAGCGATACAGGATCACCGCAATCAGGCTTCCCAGAAACAACGTGTAGGCCGCGGCGCTGGTGGTGAATTGAATCGGACCCAGAAAGAAATAGTGCGACGCAAACCGGTCCGGCAGCCAATGACGGCCCGCCGCAAAATCGAGAACCGTATCCGCCGAATCCGCCGTCGCCGCCAGAAAAAACGGCAACAACATTACGCCTGCCTCGGTGCGGCCAAGCCTCCACGCGCGAAACAGCAAAACCGTGACCAGACCGCAGAACAGAACCTCCGCCGCCACCGAGAGGACCTGGTATGCCAGCATCAGGTGGATCAAACTAACGAAGGGCAGAACCAGGACTCCGATTTGCACGCCCCGCACAAACTTGCGCGATCCGGTCCCCGCGAAGTGAAGAATAAACTCCAGTGTAATGGCCATGAAGACGCGGCCGTTGAACGCCGTAAATACCTGATAGAAGGTGGACGAAACGATGGCAAGTCCGAACGCTGCCTCAGTCGCCCCTTCCAGTCCGACTGCCAGGCACAACAGAGCAAGCCAGAGATACTCCGGATGATGACGCTGCGCCAGGTAGAGAAATCCGCCGAGAATCGCAACACAAAAGAAAAGAAATGCCACCAGCAGCGGTGCGGTCACGCTCTCATTCCACTGGCGTCCGACCGTCATCGCATGCCGCTCAGCCATGTCGTTGGCCGCGCCCAGTTCGACCCTGCGCAGCAGCCCGCGTGAGATGGTCGTTCCCGGCCCCGCCCATGTTCGAATTGCAATCACTGCCGGACCTGTCGCCGGCACATTCAGCTGCACCAGAAGCGGAGGCGACTGGTATTCCGACGGCGACTCCGTCATTCCCTTGGTATGGCCCGCCTCCATGCCATTCACGAACACATCGAGCTGGCCAACCGAATTGCCTGAAACCACCAGCGAAAGTTGCTCCCCCGACGCAAGGCCGCTGAACTGCGCGACTTGCTGCGGCTGAAGCTTCAGCCGGTACCACGCGTATCCGTTGTATGTGTCGATGCCCTGCTCCACAAGAGCGGAGCTCAAGCTCACCGTCGGCCAGCTGGAATCGTCAAACGCCGGATCGGCCCACCGCAGATCGTCTCCGGCCTGGAATCGCCACTGCCCGTCGAGAATAATAACCGCCCGAACTCCGGCGGCAGCTCCGGTTCCCGATACGTTTACTGGCGCAGCTGAGGGCTGCGCAAGAAGTGGCAGCGTACAAACACAAGCCATCACCAGCCAGCAAAAGATCTTCCGCGGATGAAGGTTCGCGACTGCGCGCTTGAGAGTTTTCATTCGCCTTCCAAGTTTAGAGCACAGACCAGGGCAAGTGAGAAAGCCGCTTTCTAACCCTTCATACGTTTGCCAGCATGCGAAGTTCCTTTCCGGTGACCGGTCGCGCGGATCTGCCATTAATCGTTTGGGTGGCGCGTCGAACATGGCGCTTGAAAATGATTCAAAAGCCGGAGCACCTCGTCCGCCCCGATCGCATCGTCATACATCGCGAACCGTGGTGGCAGTCCAAAAACATACTTCCTGTTTCGACCCAGTTCACTGGGGCCGAATGGCGCCGCGCTTAAATTGAACTCACCGCTATAGACCGCCCGCCGTTGCGCTGGAGTGAACACCAGAATCGGAATGTCCTCATGCGGACTCTCGTCCGTCCATCGTGGGTTCCGGATGACGAGCTTGGGCCCCGATTCACCTCCAACCGCAGCCCCGCTCCATCGGTCCGTCAGCACTTTGAATCCAGCCCAGTTCGCAGGCAGCGCCAAACAGAAACCGTACGTGGCATTACGGTAAAGCAGCGGAGTCTTCAGCGTTTTCGATGGTGGTGGAGATCCCTGGCAAGTGCCGTTAACAGCGGAACACAAGGCCAGCGCAACGACGATGATCGTGATCGACCGAACGCGCATGCCTTGTCTCCCGATAGTCGATCACGACTAACCCTTGCGTACGCGCACGGCTTCCTTGGCCTCGGCCGGGCCAGTCACCGGAACCTCCGGCACCTCGGCCTTTGCGGGCGCGCCAATGTTCAGCTTCTTGCGAACCTCAGCGTCCATCTTGGCAAAGATATCCTTGTTCTCTTTGAGGAAGTTGCGCGTATTCTCGCGCCCCTGCCCGATGCGCTCGCCAGCATAGCTGTACCACGCACCCGACTTCTCCACGATGTTGTTGGCCACCGCCAGGTCAAGCACATCGCCTTCGCGGCTGATGCCCTCGCCATAAAGAATGTCGAACTCGGCCTCGCGAAACGGCGCGGCAACCTTGTTCTTCACAATCTTCACTTTGGTCCGATTGCCCGTAACCACGTCACCTTCCTTGATGGCGGCAATGCGGCGGATATCCACGCGCACCGATGAGTAAAACTTCAGCGCGCGTCCACCCGTCGTCGTCTCCGGATTGCCGAACATCACGCCGATCTTCTCGCGAATCTGGTTGATGAAAATCAACGAAGTACGCGACTTTGAGACCGTGCCCGTCAGCTTACGCAGCGCCTGCGACATCAGTCGCGCCTGCAAGCCCATGTGCGATTCGCCCATTTCGCCGTCGAGTTCCGCCTTCGGCACCAGCGCCGCCACCGAGTCCACTACCAGCACATCAATAGCTCCCGAACGCACCAGAGCCTCGGTGATTTCGAGTGCCTGCTCGCCCGAGTCCGGCTGCGAAACCAGCAGATTGTCGACATCCACACCCAATTTCTTCGCGTAACCCGGATCCAGCGCATGCTCGGCATCGACAAACGCCGCCAGCCCGCCGTTTCTTTGTGCCTCCGCGATGATTTGAAGTGTGATCGTCGTCTTCCCCGATGACTCCGGCCCGAAAACTTCAATGACACGGCCGCGAGGAACCCCGCCAACACCCAGCGCAGCGTCAAAACTGATCGATCCGGTCGAGATGACGGAGATCGGAACCAGGGCCTCGCGCGATCCAAGACGGACAATTGAACCCTTTCCAAACTGCTTTTCGATCTGCGAAAGGGCTAATTCGACCGCTTTTGCGCGCTCATCGACAATAGGCATAGATATTTCTCCTGTAGAAATGCTCGCTTGGCGCGGCTTGTTGGGAACGACAGAAAACACGCGGCGGCTATTGGTATTTCGAGGGGATTGTAGCAGGATGGAACACCCAATAGATATACAAAAAGCGAACAAAAAGGGAAAGTAGTAAAGAGGCGTATTCCCCATCACGAAGCAAAAAATACGCTACAATTCGGCCGTCTAAATCGTCCCAGTTTGTGAGGGCTCCCCATGAACCCAATTTTTTCTTTGAAGCGGCACTTCCCCGTGACACCGGCGATCGCTGCCTTGTCGGTCGTGACGTGTATAGCCTGGCAGGCGTCGGCACAAACTCCGGTGGACCAAAGCGGCGCAGCGCAACAGAATCCCAGTGCGGCTCCCGACGTACAAAGGACGATGACCATCCACGTCCAGGTTTCCGACAGCCAGGCTCATGCGATCGAGGGCTTGCAGGAGAGCGACTTCATCCTTCTCGACAACAAACAACCGCAAAAGCTGCTCGGGTTTCGGGCTGTCGATGCCGCGGTCCTGAAGTCCGATCCGGTGCAGGTGGTCATCGTGGTCGACATGGTCAACTCCGACCCCGTCACAGTGGCGCGCGAACGCGAGGAAGTCGGCGCCTATCTGAAGAGCAACGGCGGCGAGCTTCTCAATCCAACTTCGCTGGCGGTGATCGCCGACAGTGGGGTGAAGGTCTTGCCGCTTTCATCGCAGCGCGGAGACCTGCTGCTCGCATCCTTCAATCAAACCCAATCGGAGATCCGCCAAGTCGGCCGATCGGCAGGATTCTATGGGGCCACCGAGAACGCTCAGAAGTCGCTGCAG
Organism: uncultured Acidobacteriaceae bacterium; assembly: GCA_963838295.1. Classification (GTDB taxonomy): domain Bacteria; phylum Acidobacteriota; class Terriglobia; order Terriglobales; family Acidobacteriaceae; genus Telmatobacter. Next base: position 263,317 of record CAWIQS010000007.1, on the reverse strand, counting down.
GAAATGGGTCAGTTGATCCAGTACGAAGGCCAGAAACCTGGGCGCAAGATGGTCGTTTTTGTCAGCCCGGGTTGGCCCTTGCTGATCGCGGCCGGAGAGCAGTCAGACAGCAAGCAAAGAACATGGGTATTCAACAGTGTCGTGCAAATGACAAATCTGCTGCGCGCGTCCGATGTCACGCTCTATTGCGTCGATCCGTTTGACCTGGGGAGAAGAAATCCGTTCGAATACGAGGGATACCTGAAAGGCGTTTCGGCACCCAAGGATGCCACATATCCCGATCTCGGCCTTCAGGTATTCGCGACACACACGGGCGGACAGGTGTTTGCCAGTGGCCGCGATATCGCAGGTTCGTTGAAGATTGCTATTCGCGAAGCGAGCGAGGGTTACGACCTGACTTTTGCGCGGGCGCCCGGCGATCGGGTCGATGAATATCACGCGCTGGAAGTGCGTGTAAGCAAGCCGAACGTCAAGGTGAGGACCACTTCGGGATACTACGCACGCATGCAAGGGAAGGGTCGTTGAGCACAGCAGCCCGCCGCCTTGACGAACCATACTGAGACTGTATGGGGTCTTGCCAGAATCAAACGGTATAAGCGCCGATGCGGGTTTCTCGCGATGTTAGCGCGTCGCACGATCGATCCAACGCTTCATAGGCCGCATCGTGCTGCTTGCGGAAACTCCGAAACGCCGCTTCGCTGGCCCACCGGTCAATCGTCAGATACGATCCCGCAATATAGGTATCCCGCAGCAGTTCGGTCCCAAGATACTCGGGAGAACTGCGAAATAGCTGTGCCCAGTTCCCTTCCGGCCCGTATGCCGCCTCAAAGGCAGATACCTGTTCCTCGGCAATCTCAAACTGCCAAACCACCACAAACATGCGCCCTCGGCTTCTGGTTCCATGGTAGCGCATGCCCTGCGGCTCTCTTGCGCCGCCGCCGTCACGCCCGGTCTGCACTCCGATCTGCCGCGTGGCCTGCACTTTCTGCGGCGGCAATCTTGGTGTCCGGATCGACTCCAATCCATGCGATCGCACCCGCGACTCCAAGCAGGGCCGCGGTAAGAAACGCTGAGGTCCATCCAAATTGCTGGGCGATCCAGGGCGTAAGCGATACCGTGACAGCCCCGCCGATCTGCGCTCCCGTATTCATCACGGCCGACACCACCCCGGCATGCTGACCCGCGATATCCGCCGTGACCGACCAGTATGAGCTTTGTGAAACGTAGAGCGCGCCTGCACCGGCGGCCAGGATTATCACGGCAACGGGAGCGCTCGCCACACGCGACCCCAGAATGAGCAATCCCGCCGCTATCAGGAGTGAAAAGAATCCGGGCCCGCAGCGGCCCGCCCGCAATCCATGCCGCAATGCAATCCAATCTCCCAGTACGCCGCCCGCAAGGCAGAAAACCGTGATCGCGATAAATGGAATCATCGTGTAGAGCGCGCTCGTCTTCAGGTCGACACCATGCGCCTGCGCCATATAGAGATAAAACCATCCCAGAAATATCCACGCGATATAGCCAAAGCAAAAGCATGCAAACGTCAGCAGCAGCAGCGTGCGGCTGCGCAGAATCGCCCTCCAGGGAACGCGCGCCTTCGCCCCCAAAGTCTCAACTACTTCTGCGCGAATCGTTTTCAGTTCCTCGGCGGAAACGAGCGGATGCTGTTCCGGTGTGTCGCGCGCAACCAGGTACCAGACGATTCCGCCGAGGATGCCGACGGCGGCGCTGAACCAGAAAGCAGCGCGCCAGCCATGCCCGGCGATAATCGCGGCCAGCAACGGCGGAGTCAATCCGCCCCCGGCGCCGACACCGGCAAAGATCACCCCATTCACTCGCCCCCGTTCGCGAGCAGGAATCCACTGGGCCACGAACTGATTCGACGCCGGATACATGATGGCTTCCCCGACCCCGAGCGCGAACCGCATGGCGATCAGCACCCACAATGCTCCTTTCAGCCGCGGAGAAACTAGTGCAGTGCCCAGCGTGAAGGCCGCCCACCACAGCACCCCCAGCGCCAGTGCGCGTCTCGGTCCGAGCCGGACAGCGACCCATCCGGCGAGCACCTGCGATGCCGCATATCCGACCAGAAATGCGCTGATCACCCAGCCCAGCCGCACGTTGCCAAGCCCGAACTCGCTGCTTATCTGGGGTCCGGCAATGGTGATGTTCGTGCGATCCAAAAAAGCAATGGCACTGAGCAGAAAGATGCAGATCGCCAGCCATGCGCGGATTGGCACTTTCCCCATCCTGAAATACTATCGATTGAGATCACCCATGGGCTGGTCAACAGTCCAGCAACCACCGAATCACCTGAATCGACGGAATTTCAATGCAAACCGGGTTCAAAAGGTTAAGTGTCATCTCAGGATTCGCCCTGCTTCTTGCGGTGCTCATCGTGAATGCCGCCATCACCAAGAGACAACTTGACCGGCAGGTTGCGACGGGGATTTGGGTTGTTCATACCCACCAGGTTCAGCTGGAACTAAGCCAGACTCTCGCGCTGCTCACAGACGCCGAAACCGGCCAGCGTGGTTATCTTTACACCGGGCAGGAGCAATATCTTGCGCCGTACGATCGTGCCGTTCGGCAGGTCGATCTGCAAATCGACGATCTCGCCGGCTTGACCGCGGACAACCCCCGCCAGCGAGCCGCGATCGCACAACTTCGCCCCCTTGCACGCACAAAGCTTGAAGAACTTGCCTCAACCATCGCCTTCTACCGCTCCGGAAACGCGGACGAGGCGCGCAAATTGGTGCTTAGTGACAGCGGGCTGCATACGATGGAGCACATTCGTGCTGTCATCGCCGGGATGCAAGACGAGGAAAATCGCCTCGAGCGCGATCGCGATGCTTCCTATCGCACCACCATCCAGCAAACTTCGATCAGTATTTATCTCACCACTGTGCTGGCCGCACTCGGCCTCGTGGTGCTGGCCTACTTCATCATCCGGCAAATGAATCTGCGCGAGCGCCATGCCCGCGAAATGCGGGCACGCGAGGAGTGGCTCCGTGTAACGCTCACCAGCATCGGGGATGCCGTTATCGCAACCGATCAGAATGGGCACGTTACATTTTTGAACCCCGTCGCCGAAGCTCTCACTGGATTCTCAACCGAGCAGGCCCTGGGCAGAAACATTCTGGAGATTTTTCCGATCTTCCACGAAACCACGATGGCGCCGGTCAACAATCCCGTTGCGCGCGTCATCGCGGAAGGTCGCGCGATGGGGCTCGCAAATCACACCGTACTCCGTCGTGTCGACGGAGTTCTCACCCCCATCGACGACAGTGCGGCCCCGATTCGGGACGACACCGGCAATTTGATCGGCGTTGTGCTGGTCTTTCGCGACATCACCAACGACAAGAAGACCGAGCGCGTGCTGCGCAATACAGAGAAACTTAGCGCCGCGGCGCGCCTATCGGCTACCGTAGCTCACGAAATCAACAATCCGCTCGAGGCCGCCGTCAATCTTGTCTACCTCACAAAAATGAATCCATCGCTACCCGAAGATGCGGTTCGCCAACTGACACAGGCAGAACAGGAATTGGATCGCGTCGCGCATATCACGCGGCAGACACTCGGATTCTTTCGAGACAAGAATGCTCCCGGTCCCGTGAAACTGGAGACCCTCGTCGAGTCGGTGCTTCGCATTTACTCGAACAAGATGATGAGCAAGAACATCACCATTCATCGACGATTCAAGGAATGCCCTCCCGTCAGCGGCATCGAAAGTGAAATCAAGCAGGTTGTATCGAATCTCATTTCCAATGCGGCTGACGCTGCGGCCATTGGAGGCGTGGCCACCATCACCCTCGAATGCATCGTAGACGCAGGAAAATCCACCGTTCACTTAATGGTGGAGGATGATGGACCCGGAGTTGCAGACGAACACAGGGATCGGATCTTCGAGCCCTTCTTCACGACAAAGCAGGATGTCGGCACGGGACTCGGCTTGTGGGTTTCACGCGAGATCATCGAGAGACACGGCGGCACGATCCAGCTGGTTAAGCGCGAGGACGGCGCTCAGGGTGCAGCTTTCCGCGTCGCGTTCGAAACCGCCCCGCATGCTGGAATCGACGCACAGTCCTGATCCTTTTTCCTTGTACCTACACCGCACGCAGCGCGCCAATAGGCTCCGTAGCCGCCGCTCGCGCCGCCGGCAGTGCTGACGCCGCCATCGTCAACAGCAGCATCACTGCCGCGCTCAACACATAGAGCCACGGATCCGTCGCGCTCACGTCAAACAAGAACGAACTCACAATCCGTGACAGCGCGATTGAGCCCGCCACGCCCAGCCCGCATCCCAGCAGTGCCAGTTTCACGCCGCCTGCCAGGACCATCCGTGCGATCTTGCCGCGCTCGGCCCCCAACGCCATGCGGATCGCAATCTCCTGCACTCGCAGCGTCACTGTGAAAGCAACGACGGCATAGATTCCCGATACCGCCAGCAACAGCGCACCAAGTGCAAAGGATCCGATCAGTCCCGTGTTGAATCGCCTCGGCGCTTCGATGTTGGCCAGCGCGTCTGCCATCGGATGCACTTCCTTGAGCGCCAGCATCGGGTCGACCTCCGCCACGGTCGCGCGCAGTGTCTGCTCCATCTGCTCTGGCTGCAGCGCCGAACGCAATACGATGTACCCGCCCGCCGCGTTGGTCAGCTTGTCCGGCGCATCCATGCCATTCAACGATGCCGGCTGACCCGTCGGCAGGTAGTACTGATCTCCAGCCCGTTCATCACGCGATCGCCTGGTGTCGCCCACCACGCCCACCACTGTCGCCCAGGGCAGGCCGCCATTCGGATTTCCGAGATGCATCCGCTTGCCCACCGCATCCTGCCCCGGCCAGGCGTGCTTCGCCATTGATTCATTCACAATCAGAACCATCTGTGCGCCGGCCTTGTCTTCCCGCGTGAAATACCGCCCTTCTCGCAGAGGGATTCCCATCGCACGGAAATAGTCGCCATCACTCACGGTGAAGGGCGCAAACTGCATCTTCCAGCTATCCATCTGCACACCCTCGATCGTGTAGTCCGCCATCGGCACAGACGCCGTCGCCGGCAACACCTCCGCCATCCCTGCCGCCCCTATCCCCGGCTTGCCTGCGAGACGATCAAGTACCGCCCGGTCAAATCGCTGCGCCGCAGATCCCGTGCCATACTGCTCGAGCGGCAATTGATACCCAGCCACCAGCACGTGGTCCGGCCGAAATCCCGGATCGACCGCCAGCATCTTCTGATAGCTGCGCACAAACGCCACCGACACCGTCAGCAGGATCATCGCAATCGCAATCTCCGCCACCACCAATGCCGATCGCAGCCATGCGTGGCTCGTCCCCGTGCTGGTCCGCCCACTCTCGCGCAGGCTCTCCAGCAGATTGGTCCGCATCGCTGCAAACGCCGGCACTACGCTGCACAAGGCGCCCGTCGCTACCGCCAGCAGCAAGGCAAATCCCGCCACCCCGCTATCCATATGAATGGCATCGATGCGCGGCATCGACTCCGGCAGCAGCACCAGCGCCGTCTTCAGGGCGACGGCCGCGGACGCAAGTCCCAGCAGCCCTCCGGCCACGCTCAGCAGCAGCCCTTCCGCCAGCGCCTCGCGTATTGTCGCGCCTGCTCTCGCACCCAGCGCCAGCCGCACCGCATATTCGCGCCGACGCCGGATAGCCCGCACCAGCATCAGAATCGCCACATTCACGCAAGCAATCGCGAGCACGATCAGCACAGTGAGAAACAGTGTCCTCAGCAGCGGCCGCGCGGAGTCAACCACTTCCTCGCGCAGAGGCGCCGCAGCGCCGCGAATACGAATAGCCGAAAGCTTCGCTGGAAAATCGCGCATGATTTGGTGCGCCACGCGATCGGCATCCTGGCTAGCCTGCTCCACGCTCACGCCATCCTTCAAACGCGCCACCATGTTGAATCGCCAGCTGGCCGCGTTTCCCTCCGAGAGTTCCTCCGGCGTCAGGCTCATCGGCACCCACACCTGCGCCTGTCCCAGCCGCCCCGTCTCCAGCGGAAACTCAAATCCACGCGGCATCACGCCCACAATCGTGTAGGTCTTCCGATCCAGCACTATCGAAGAGCCGACAACATTGGGATCACGATGAAATCGGTTCAGCCACATCGCATAACTGATCACCGCTGTAGGCACGTGTGCTGAATCTTCCTCTCGTGTGAACGCGCGTCCCAGCATCGGTGCCACGCGCAATGTCTCGAACGTGCGCGCCTCCATGCGCGCTGCGTGAATCACCTCGGGCGTTCCGCCGATCGCAAGTTCATAGGTGACCCGCGTGTAGCCGCCTGCCGACGAAAATGCCGTCGCCGCCTTTTCATACGTCGCCAGTTCGCGCGCCGTCACGCCGATGCCAGTGTTTTCTCCTACGTGATCGCCCAGCGCCACCAGCCGTTCCGGATTCTGAAACGGCAGGGGACGCAACAACACGCCTTCCACCAGCGAGAAGATTGCCGTCGTCGCACCAATGCCGACCCCCAGCATCAGCACCACCGCCGCAACAAATCCCGTCGCTTTGCTCAACTGCCGGAATGCATAACGAAAACTGTTCAGGAATCCACCCACGTGCCACCTCCGGGGAAAATGCCGACACGGCGAAGCAACGAACCGCCTGCGAAGCATGCGGCAAACATACGGCGGTCCACCCGCTTGAGACCGCCGAAAACGAAAGCGGTCAAAGCGGCAACTTAGTTCACAGTAAACGGAACATTTATGGATTGCATAGTCGTTCCGTTTGTTCCCGAACCGTCAACATGAAACTTCCGCCTGTGGTTGATGCCTGGGTCTCGACGTCCTCCGATCCCGCCGGTAAAGCCGACTGCTGCGTTGGCGGCCGATCACGCACCCCGCACAACGCGCTATTGTTGGCAGAGAGCTGAGCCCAGCCTGCGGAGGTGTCTGTGATCGTCGATAAGCGATGCATTCTTGTTTCCACTCTCGCAGCGGCATTTGTCCTGGCTGGCTCACAAGGTTCGTTTGCCAGGGACAGCTCGGTTTTGCCCGTCGTGCTGGTTCATCCAGTTTTCCAGCAAGACGGCACCCTTAATTCATCAAAAAGACCGCTTTACGAGACCCGGGTGAACCATGACCCCAACGGGACGGGGAAGTTCTATATGGGACGGGAAATTGCCCAGGTGATGGGTCCAGGCGGCATTGAGTGGCTGGACCGGCCCGGACGCCAGGAAGAGGAACACCCTGACAAGGTAATCGACGCGCTGGAACTCCGTCCCGGGGAGATTGTTGCGGACTTAGGCGCGGGGTCGGGTTATTTCACATTCCGAATGGCACCAAAAGTTGGCGAAACCGGCAAGGTCCTCGCTGTCGAGATCCAGGAGAAGATGCTGAGTACCCTGCGAACACGTGCGGCCGCTCTGAAGACGGCGAACGTCGAAGTTGTGCAAGGCACCAAGATCGATCCTCACCTGCCGGTGTCCGGCGTAGACCTAGTGCTCCTGGTGGATGTTTATCATGAGCTGGCTTATCCATTTGAGGTGATGACGAAGGTTCGCGAAGCGCTGAAACCAGGCGGTCAAGTAGTCTTTGTCGAGTATCGGAAGGAAGACCCTCAAGTCCCCATCAAGGAGGTGCACAAAATGTCGGTGGAACAGTTGGAGAAGGAGATGAATGCGGTTGGGTTGGTGCGCATGCGTATAGTGGAGAACCTGCCGCTGCAGCACATCGTGATTTTCAAGAAACGCAATTAAACGCTCGGTGAAGATGGAAAGTTTCCGATCTTGAGTAAGATGATATTCAAATCAAACTGATCCAGGCTTTGCGTTTCGAGGGTGGAGAACTGTCCAGCAAGGGAATTCGGCGAAATGGGCGCGAGAGCTTCGGACTATCGCCTCAGAATATGCGGACGCTGCGTGCGCTCAAGACGCCGGCGCAAATCCAGAAGTTCGTTGACGATATCGACTACCAATACGCAGACACGGCGATGTCTCCCCAGCGCGTGTTGCGCGAGCGCAAAGGCCACTGCCTCGAGGGAGCCATCCTGGCCGCCGCCGCTTTGCGCGTCAACGGCTACCCGCCGCTGCTGATGGATCTCGAGGCTGTGCGGGACGACGACCATGTATTGGCCATCTACCGCCAGGACGGCCTGTGGGGCAGCATTGCCAAGTCAAACTTCGCGGGACTGCGTTTTCGCGCTCCTGTCTACCGCACGCCCCGCGAGCTCGCGCTCAGCTATGTCGACCACTATTACAACCTGCGCGGCGAACGCACACTGCGCGCTTACTCTGGCCCAGTGAACCTGGCGCGCCTAGACAACCGGCATTGGATGACCAGCGATGAAGACGTATGGTGCGTCCCCGAACTTCTGATCGCGGCGCGGCATCATCCGCTCTTCCCTGACAAAGTGGCACGAGCGCTTCCGCGCCTCGACCGACGAAGCTTCGAGGCCGGCATGCACGGCTGGACGAAGCACTGAGCGCGTACCCTTTTTCCGCACTCTGGACGGAAGTGCCCGGCTTAATTCGCTTTTGCTAAGTTCGTGGCTGCAAAGTCATTCTGCGAGTTTTCTCAGCTCTTCTTGTCTGCTTCACAGTTTCACGGTTTCACAGCCCAGGGGGGGGTGTCGGCCAGCTGGCTATGACGGCGCGCTTTCTCTACAGTTGCGGGATCCCGTGAGGCAATCTTGCGCGTGGAATCAATCCAGTTCCAGTGTGCTCCGAAGGATGGCAATTATCTGCAAAAAATAAGAAAGAATTGTATGTTTAGATTCAGTAGCTTAGCGGCAGAAATGCAACGAGGGGACTTGACGAGGCGAAAAGGCGGAACGATGAAGCAGTTCGCATCGTGCCTTCCGACCACCACGCGCCTATGGACGCGCGATCAGTCTCAGTTCGTTATCCCTAATCCCTAATCCCTAATCCCTGCACTTCACTAACCGCACCCGCAACTCCGCGCCAGCAGTTCCGCAAAGTGGATTGCCTGCTTGTGGCCGAGTTGCTGAATCTGCTCGCGGCAACTGAACCCATCCGCCAGGATCACCGTCAGCGGACCTGCCGAGTCAACCGCCGGCATCAGTCCATCGCTCGCAATCGTCTTTGACACTTCATATTTGTCTTTCTCGAACCCGAAGGGCCCGGCCATTCCGCAGCAGCCCGCCTTAATCGCCTCCACGTTCGCACCCGCGCGTTTCAGCAGCGCGATCTCGCTGGCCGGGCCGCCGAATACCGCCTTGTGGTGGCAATGCCCGTGCACCAGCACATGCGCTCCTTCTAGCCGTCCCGGCACCCAGTCAGGCGCCTTCGCCGCGAGCCAGTCTGCCAGCAGCCATACTTGCCTGCTCATGCGCTGCGCTCTTTCATCCCTGGGAAAGAATTCCAGAAGTTCGTCTTTGAAAACGCTCGCGCAGCTCGGCTCGAGAAAGATGAACGGCATTCCGGCCTCGATCTCGGGAGCCATGCGCAACAGTACATCGTCGAGATAGGTCCGCGCCTGATCGAGAAAGCCGAAGTCGTAAAGCGGACGTCCACAGCACATGTGGTCCTTCGCGGTCTGCACGTCGAAGCCCGCTCCATTCAGCACGGTCTCGGCCGCAACGAGCGTCTGCGGATGATAGTAGTTGTTCCACGTATCGGGCCACAGGAAAACTGACCTTTCGATCGATATTCCCGCAGGGGCTAAAGCCCCATTCTTATTGGCGGATTTTTCGGTACGACTCAAGCCACCCCACGGACGAAGACCTGTCCGCGGGGACCCCGCGAAATCGTGCCCTGACACAAAACTGTTTCGTGCTAGGCTCGGCAAATTGCGCTGCGGCGCCACACCTGCGATCCGCTTGATCATCGGGCTTGTAAGAGAGCTGGTAAGAATGGCGTTCGTGATCCCCGGCGTTATCGAGCCAAGGCGCGCCAGCTTGTCCGCGAATCCGAATACGTAGTGCTGCAGGGGATGCATGCGCCCCTTGTAGTGCTGCGCCAGGAACTCGGCTTTGTACGCAGCCATATCCACCTGCACCGGGCATTCCGTTTTGCAGGCCTTGCAGCTCAGACACAGATCGAGAGCCTCGTGCACCACCTCGCTTTGATATCCCTCCGCGTGCAGCGACCCCGCGAGCATCTCCCACAGCAGGTGCGCGCGTCCGCGCGTGGAGTGCTTTTCATCGCCCGTCGCGCGATAGCTCGGGCACATGACACCACTGTCCGTCTTCCGGCAAGCGCCCACGCCGACGCATCGTTCAGTTGCGGTTTCCAGCGATCCGCCATCGCGCGCAAACGCGAAATGCGGCTTGATGTCCGATACGGAATTCTCACGCGCTCCTTCTTCCTTGCGCGGAGCGGCCGAAGGCGATTGTCCCTCGTGCAGGTGGCTCTCAATTCCTTTACGCAGATTTTCGATAGGGTCGTAAACGCGAACCGCATCGATCAGCTTCCCCGGGTTCATGCGGTTGTCTGGATCCCACAGTGCTTTGAACTCACGAAATGCCTGCATCAGCTCCGGCCCGAACATTTTGGGCAAGAGCGCCGCACGCGCCTGTCCGTCGCCATGCTCACCGCTCAAGGAACCGCCAAAGCCAAGCACCACATCAGTAGCGCGGTCGAGAAACTCGCGAAAATCGTGCAGCCCTTTTTCGCTGCGGAAGTCGAAGTTGATGCGCATGTGCACGCATCCCTGGCCGTAATGGCCATAGAGCGGGCTCGAGTAGCCATACTCCGCCATAAGCGCAGAGATGCTGCGCAGATAGGCTCCAAGCTTCTCCGGCGGAACGGCAGCATCCTCCCACCCCTCCCACCGATCCGGCTCACCGGGAACGAACACCACCGCTCCCAGCGCCGACTCGCGCACATACCACACACTTGCAGCTTCCGCGGGGGTGCAGATATGCGCAACCGGAGGGTTGCGCCAGCTTTGGCAGTCGCGAGCAAGTGCCTCTGCTTTACTCTGCGCTTCCTCCGCGCTCCACGCGCCCATCTCCACCAGCAGAAAACCAACTCCCGGCGGCAACTGGTCGAGTTCTTTCAGCGCCAGACCTTTGCGACGCATGAACTCAACCAACATCTGGTCGAATCCCTCCAGCCCGATAGGCTTGTGCACGAGCGCCATTGGAACCGCGTCCGCCGCGACGAAAGGATCGTCGAATCCCAGCACCGTGAGCACGCGAAAGGGAGGGCTGGCCGTAAGATTCAGCGTCGCCGACAGCACGGTTGCGCAGGTGCCTTCGCTGCCCACCAGCGCCCTCGCCACGTTGAATCCATTCTCCGGCAGCAGCTCATCGAGGTTATAGCCGGAGACACGCCGCGGAATCCGCGGAAACTTCGCGCGCACCAGGTCGCTATATTGATCGCGAATGCGCTTGAGACCGGCGTAGATTTCGCCTTTCCGGCCGCCTGCGCGGATGATGCTCTCAAGTTGTTCCGGGCTCGTGCTCCCCACTGCCATGCGCGTGCCATCGTAGAGCGCAATGTCGAGGCTTTCGACGTTGTCGACGGTCTTGCCGCCCAGCAGGCCATGCACGCCGCAACTGTTGTTGCCAATCATGCCGCCCAGCGTGCAGCGTGAATGCGTCGCCGGATCGGGAGCGTAGGTCAGATGGTGTTTTTCGGCGGCATCGCGCAGGCGATCGAGCACGATTCCCGGCTGCACCGTGGCGATCTTCTTCGCGGGGTCAATCGAGGTTAGCCCGTTCATGTAGCGTGAGAAGTCGAAGACGACGGCAACGTTTGCGCATTGGCCGGAGAGACTGGTTCCACCGCCCCGGGGCAGCACCGCGGCGCCCAGTGCACGACAGGCTTCGAGCGCGGCTTCGACGTCGGCAGCATCGCGGGGCAGAATGACGCCGATCGGAAGCTGCCGGTAATTCGACGCATCGGTTGCGTATAGTGCGCGCGAACCTGCATCGAACAGCACGTCGCCCCGAAGCCTGGATTTCAGCTGCGACTCGAGCTCGCGATGCGCGCTAAAACTTTCGTGGTCAAGCCTAGGCTGATTGAGAATCGTGAAAACGCCCACGTGGGAATAGTAGCGCGCTCACGGCATTTCTCCTTCAGGATTGCCGTTGACGCTCAGCGCGTCGGCCACTCTTCCACAACGATGCCCAAATCGTTCAGCTGCTGGATCGCAGCCTCCACATTGCGCCGGATCTTTGCGCGGTCCTTCGCGGGGGCGCCGGGAAGCTCGGCTACCGCAACGACGCGGCCGTATTGCCATGCATTCTGGGGCAGCGCGACCATTGCCTCAGCGAGATCCTTGGGGCGGATCTCGATCTCCTGCCGCCGGGCAGCTTCAGGACGCAGCATGGTGCCTTTGCCGACATCGCTGGTGTTGGCGTCTGCTTGCACGATGCGCAGATGAATGGCATCCGGCCCGACGGCGAGAAACGGATTTGCCCATGCCGACGGATCATGCACATCCACATACATGCTCTTGGTCGGAAGCGGGATGCGGGAAAGGGCCTCGCGCTGCTGGTCACCGGTGGTGGCACGGGCCTGGGCGGCGGCCTGGGCCTGGTGCTCGGCATTCACTGCGTTTTTGGCCACGCCTACAACGGCCTGCTCTTCTTTATGGCAGGCAACGAGAGTGACCGCCAAAAGCACACTCATCGCCGCAAACCCGGCAACCTTGGAGGGAGGAATCACCTATCAAGAATATCAGGGCTTCCAATCCTGGTCAGAGAAGGAGCGGGGCACGGGCGGCTTACTCACCCTTCCATATTGGAGTGCGCTTTTCAAGAAATGCGCTGGTTCCCTCGGTTTTGTCAGCGGTATCGCACAAATACCCAAACCGGTCGGCCTCGCGCAGCAACGCGAGATCCAGCGGCAGATCGAGACCCTCGTCTACCAGCCGCAAGGTTTCTGCAATCGCAAGCGGTGCCTGGCCCGCCATTTCGCCTGCCAGTGCCCTGGCGCGGTCCATCAACTCGGCCGCAGGCACCACCTCGTCCACAAGACCGATTCGCAACGCTTCGCGGGCATCGATAATAGCGCCGGTCAGCAACATCTTCAGAGCCGCTCCGCGCCCTACCAGCCGGGGCAAACGCTGGGATCCGCCATATCCCGGGACCACCCCCAACTTCACCTCGGGCTGTCCGAATTTCGCGTCGTCGGCCGCGATCCTCAGCGTGCAGGCCAGCGCCAGCTCGCACCCGCCCCCGAGCGCGAATCCTCTTACACAGGCGATCACGGGTTTGCAGAGGGTTTCGATCTTGCGGAAGACTGCCTGGCCACGAAGCGCAAAAGCTTTTCCCGCTCCCTCTTCTGCTGCTGCCAGTTCGCGGATATCGGCGCCCGCAGCAAAGGCGCGTTCCCCGGCTCCGGTGAGCAGGACCACGCGGACTTCTGTGTCTGTTTCCAGTTCGTCGAACACGGAACTCAGTTCGGCAAAGGTCGCCGCGTTCAAAGCGTTCAGCACCTTGGGACGGTCAAGAGTGACGGTAGCCAGCACCCCGTTCTTTTCAACGCGAATGTTCTCGGTATCCATGTCTATGTACTTTACTCAACTGACCACTTCTAGGGAGGTCGCGAGGGGGACCCCCTATTATCCCGTCTCTTTGGGTAAATTTCCTGCTTTCATTGGGTTACGGACGGGGGTTGGCGCCAAATTATTCCTGTCATTTGTTTTAGCTGTAGATTCCTCTGCTGTAAAGACTTATGGCTCAAAAAGACCATGGGATTCCCAGATTGAGCAAAAACCCATCCCTCAGAGGCTAAAGCCGGTTCCATTTTCGCCTAGCTTTGGCATGCGACCCACTCCATTGGTCCCCCGGGCCGTCCTTTCAAAGCCGCGCTGCATAGATTCAAGGTTAGACGAACGGGCGAAATAACCTGCAATTGCTCAGTGTTTGGAAACGATTGCAGACAAAGGTAGTTGCAACAAAGTTTAGGAAAAAGGGGTTGACAAGAGCGGGCGACGATCCGCGATTGCATCGTCTCCAGGGCATTCGTAGAGGACCCGGTGGGTATCCAAAACATGAAAATGGGGTGATGGGATTGCAGCGCGATAACGTTGGTGGCAGCGTGGGGAAAAGCAACTGCGGGTTCCTCCACTCCCGTTGGTCGGTCGGAATGACAAGTGGGATATTAGGCGATTCGGTGCTGGGGTTGAAGATGACGCTGTGATTTCGAAGAAACCGCGATCATTGGGCCATTTGGTGGCAGCGCGGGAAAAGGCAACTGCGGGTTCCTCCACTCCCGTTGGTCGGTCGGAATGACATGGTGGGATAGTACAAAAAGGAAAAGGGCGGAGCCGATTTCGGCCCGCCCTCAAATTCTGTTTGCCAGAGATGTACAAATAAGTTTCAGGAGGCAATGTCAGAGTAGCTAGAATGCGGGCCGGCGTCTTGCGTCATTCGGACGATCATCGCCTCCATCATTTGGTGGAGGTATTTCCACTACCAGCACAATGAATCAAAAGCACTTCTGCGGATTCAGCGGTCTGGGCTGATAATCGGTGTAACGCCCCCGTTTGGTTACGCTCTTCGCCTGGATCTGGATTAATACAATCTTGTTGCGCATCGAAACGAACCCGATTGCACAAGGCCTCGCACGCTGCCGGCGGCGCGCTGTGGTGAGACTGGCACACGCTCTCTCCTGCTGCCTCCTGGTTCTTCCTATCGCGTGCGTCGAACGGGCTTGGGCCCTGGAGCCGACAACTGCGCTGGCAAGCTACGGTCGCCAAACGTGGGTGATGGAGAATGGGTTGCCGCAAAACACCGTGCAGGCCCTCGCGCAGACACGGGACGGGTTTGTTTGGCTGGGCACCGAGGTGGGCCTGGTTCGTTTCGATGGCAACAGCTTCGTCCTGTTCGATCAGAATTCCAAACCAGCACTTCCCGGCAATGACATCCAGTGCCTTCTGGCCACAGACGACGGTGCCCTGTGGATCGGCACCCGCGATGGATTGGCCCGATTCCAGAACGGGTCGGTCACTACCTTTACGACTGAGAACGGTTTGCCTGGCAACTTCATCCGAGCCCTTCGGGAACGGGAAGACATCGTCAACGTCTCAACCCAAAACGGCAGCGTCGAGATCAAGGGTTCCCGGGTTACGCCGCTCCTGATTGACTGGAACGACGGACCACGTCCTCTGTTCCACCAGTTGACCAACAAAGTGAATGTGACTGTCTATACGACCGCGGTCTCCATTGGCGAGAAAGATCATCCCCAGCGGACTCTCATCGTCGGCAAGGACATTCCAGGTACACGTATTCAGACGGCAAGCGTTGACCGAGAAGGGGGATTATGGATTGGCACCAATGGCGGGCTTGTCCGTTGGGTGGCAGACAAGATCGACCGCTTCCCGGTGACCGATCCGCTAGCTTCGGCATCCGTTCTCTCGGTCCTTGAAGATCACGAAGGCAATTTATGGGTAGGCACTGAAACCGGCGGGCTCCACGTCCTGCGCGATGAGCGCTTTCGTACACTTGGCACGCGGGACGGGCTCTCCTCCGACGCCACCACGACCGTGGTTGAGGACAACACCGGAGCGCTTTGGGTGGGAACGAGCGGAAACGGGCTTGACGCCATTTCCCGTAATGGAGCTTCGATCAACCGGGTGAAAACCCTTCAGGTGAAGGACGGACTGTCGAGCGACGTAATTCTCTCTCTCGCTGCTGCGCCGAATGGAGATCTTTGGGTCGGCACCCCGGACGGGCTGAATCGCATTCGCAAGGGGGTTGTCACTTCCTTCACGAGTGCCGATGGCCTGCCCGACGACTTCGTCCGTTCCCTGCTTGTGGATGCGGATGGTTCGCTCTGGATTGGCACTCGGCGCGGCCTTGCGCACATGATCGCAGGTGGCACGCACTTTGAAACCTTGAGCCAGGCGAATGGTCTAGGCAGCGACCTTGTGGGCGCCATGGCGCGGGATATCCACGGCAACCTTTGGGTTGCGACGCTTGCCGGACTTTCGCGGCTCCAGGGCGCACCGCAACCCGCCATCTCCAATTTCACGTCGGCAAACGGTCTCTCAAGTAATGTGATTACTGCATTGCTGCCACGCAGTGATGGGACTTTGCTGATTGGTACTCAGGGCCACGGATGGAACATCTGGGACGGCCATGGCTTTTCGCCGGTGGAAGGGTCCGGGTTGAATCGCACGACCATCCACGCAATTGTCGACGATGAGCACGGTCACCTATGGTTCGCCACCGAAAATGGAATCGCGCGCTGCGACTGCAATATGGCTGGCGGCTGCTCGCACTGGATGGAGTTTGGCCCCGCCGACGGATTGCGTGGACGCGCAATGGCAACGAACAGCCACCCCTCTGCATGGCGCACGCGCGACGGCTGGCTGTGGTTTGCAACGCCGAAGGGATTGGTTGTCGCCGATCCTGCCCATTTTCCCGTGAACACCGTGCCGCCTCCCGTGGCCCTGGTGCGTTTTGCCGCCGACGATGTGGACCAGCCCTTGCATGGAGCGGACACTTTGAAGGTTTCGGCCGGACATAATCACTTCCAGTTCGATTACGCCGGGCTTAGTTTTACTGCTCCTCAGAAGGTGCGCTACCTATACATGCTTGACGGGTTCGATCATCAGTGGACAGAAGCCGGCGCACGGCGTTCTGCCTACTACACGAACATTCCGCCCGGCAATTACACGTTCCGGGTGCAGGCGTCGAATAACGACGGTGTCTGGAATAAGGACGGCGCTGCATTCGCATTCACTTTGCGGCCGCATTTCTACCAGACCATGTGGTTCTACATTCTGCTAGCCGCGCTGGCTGCGGGAGTCGTCGTTCTGCTGTTGCGCCTGCGACTGCTGCGCGCCGAACGGGAATTCCGCGCAGTCCTGGCAGAGCGTAACCGCATCGCCCGCGAGGTTCACGACACGCTGGCGCAAGGTTATGTCGGTGTTTCGGTTCAGCTGGAGGTAGTGTCAGAGCTCCTGCGCTCGAACAAGACTGGAGACGCCATCAAGCACCTCGACACTACGCGCCAACACGTACGTGAAGGACTTGCCGAGGCGCGCCAATCCATCTGGGCACTCCGCTCCCAGGACAGCGGCGAAAATACGCTTCCAGTAAAACTGCGCCGCGCCACCGAACTGGCGAATGGTCACGGTGTTGAAGCGACATTCAGCCTATTTGGTGCCTTCCGGCCTATGCCGCCGCGAATGGAGATGGAATTCCTGCGCGTAGGGCAGGAGGCCATCCATAATGTGAAGAAGCATGCAGGCGCAATCCATCTTTCTGTTCAGCTTGAATACGGACCGGCCGAGATTGCACTTGAAGTGCGCGACGATGGCCGAGGATTCGAGATGAGAGACGGATACCGGCCGCCGCCGGGTCACTTTGGCCTGACGGGAATGCGCGAGCGCGCAGATGCGATCGGCGGCACGCTCGAAGTAACAAGTGCGCCAGGAGTCGGCACAACAGTGCGTTTGCAGGTAATGACGCCGAAAGAGGCAAGCAAAGGATCGGGGGAGTAATGGCGGCACAGGAAACCATCCGCGTTCTGGTGGTGGAAGATCATCACGTGGTGCGGCAAGGGCTGGTGGCCCTGCTGAATGTGGTGAATGGCATCGAAGTGGTAGGCGAAGCAGCCGATGGTGTTGAGGCCATCGCTCAGTTCAGAAAGTGCCAACCGAATGTCACGCTGATCGATCTGCGCATGCCACGGCTCTCGGGCGTCGAGGTCATTCAGCGCATCCGCATGGAGACGCCTCAGGCCCGCTTCATCGTGCTCACCACGTACGACGGCGACGAAGACATCTTCCGCGCTCTGCAGGCGGGCGCGCGCGCTTACCTGTTGAAGGGCATGACCACCGATGATTTAGTTTCAACGATCCGCACCGTGCATGCGGGCCGCTCACACATTCCGCCGGCCATTGCGCAGAGGCTGGCCGAACGCGTCGGGACGGAAGAGCTGACTCCGCGCGAGTTCGATGTCCTGGAGCAGATCGTGCGCGGTAAAAGCAACAAAGAGATTGCTACGGAACTCGACATCTCCGAAGCCACCGTCAAGACCCACATCAACAGCCTGCTGGGCAAACTGGGCGTGACCGACCGAACCCAGGCAGCCACTGCCGCCATTCAGCGCGGGATCGTCACGCTGGAATCTCTGCGAAAGCCGAAGGCGTAAACAAGGTGACCATGAAACACATTCTTCTTCTTGCTTTTCTTGTTGCATCCATTCCAAATCTTGTGCACGCACAGAAATCCGCGTGGCGACAGGCTACGGATACGGAATTGGCGACGCTGCTGCCTGCGCGCGCGCCCGTTATCAAGGAGCACATCGAAACCGAGATGCGCACGGCCAGCGGCATTGTTGACGGCCGTGGACGCTACATTGCGGGAGTGGTCTTGATTACCGCGGGCTACAGCGCTGAGGGCAAGTACTCGCACTTCCTCGTCGTTCAGGCCCCAGTTCGTCTCGGCGGGGTAGATCTGAAGCCGGGCGAATATGTATTCGGCTATACGCATGAGGGCGAAGTTCTGAAAGTGCATTTCAATGAAGCGGCAACGGGTGCGCTGGTTGGAACGACCGATGCCCACTTGATGCCTTCAATCAAGGGAGTGACAGAGATTCATATCTGGCCGCCGGGGACCAAGGCCGTCATCCAGATTGGCCGTTTCGGAATCCCCTATGAGTTAAAAGAGAAGTAGTACAGTCCGGTCGTGAGTCCGTCTGTACGGCGTGAACGGAGGAGACGATGGCGTGGTATGTATTGGCTTGGCAGAGGGCAACCGATTTCAGCGGAAGATCGCGGCGCAAGGAGTATTGGTATTTCCAGCTCTTCAACGGCATCGTCATGATCTTTCTCGGGCTGTTTGCTTTTGCGTTTTCTGACCAGGGCAAACCGGCCATGATTCCATTCGGCTTGATGTTCACCTATGGATTTGTGGTCTTTGTTCCCGCCCTTGCCGTCACCATCCGGCGCCTCCACGACATCGGGAAGAGCGGGTGGTGGTACTGCATTGCCTTTGTCCCCTTAATCGGTGGCCTCATTCTGTTCGTGTTCACGCTGCTCGACAGCGATCCTGACCGGAATGAATACGGCCCGAATCCAAAGGTACCGGGCCATGCCAACGTTGTGATCTGATCCGCTTGAACATGGCGAGGTTGCAATCTGGTCGATCAGATTAAACAACAAAGGCCCGCGCAGTGCGGGTCTTTCAGACTGCAGCGGCTAAAGCCGTCCATGATTGTTGCTGAGGTTGTGGCACGGATAAATCCGTGCCCTTTCAAAGCTGCGGGCGGGTTTTTCATCAACATCAACATGCAGAAATTGAAATGATTATTTCTGCGCTGTAAGCAGGGGCTTTTGTGTTGCAGGAGTTGGGGGATTTACCTGCGCGTTCAGAAAGTCGGTTAGATCATTGACATCCTGATCGGTTCCAACCATCGGTGGCATGAATTTGCGATAGGGCGAATCGTGCCGGGAGTCGGTATCGTGCAGCATCACAATGAAGTTGTGGATGTTGGCGCGATCGCGGCCTTCGAGCAGATGAGCGAGCGGCCGATAGCCCTGGAGCGTGTGGCAGGAGCCGCACTCGCCGCGGAAGATCGCCTCTCCGCGCGAATAGCTCGACGCGGTTCCGGTTCCCGCCCCGTTCCATACCCAGTTCGATTCGGCGAGATAACCCTGCGTGTTGATCCTGCTCACATACGGCACGCGCACTCCGTTTGAATACATCCACCGTCCGATGACGTATGGCTTGCGAAGCATTTCGCGCGAGTACTCTCCAGCGCCTGTTGCCATCAGAGCCAGCAGCAGCACCGCGATGGCGTGCGCCAGGTTGAACTCTTTGGGATTGCGATAAGCGAGAAAGTATGCGACCCAGATGATCGTCGCCGACGTGACGATGATGATCAGGGCCATGCGCGTAACCGTCGAGAACGTGCCGGAGTTGATGGTGTCGATGCCCAGCGTGAGCAGCGCGCGCTGCGATGCCGGAACCATCGCGTAATACCAGATCATCAGGAATGGCATGGCCACGAACGAGGGCACCAGCCACTTCACGCTCCATTGCACCTTGCTGATCTTGAGTTCTGGATGCTTGTCGCCGTCGATTCTGCTTGCCGTGATCAGCGCCCAGATACCTGCCAGGGAAGCGCAAACGCAGGTGCGGAGCAGCAAACTCGGCCAGTAAGTCGGATTAAAGAACGCATTCCAGAATTTGCTGGCCTCGTGGCCTGTTCCGGCAACCCCGATCCAGGTGTCTCCCGGCGTCAACATGAACGAGAGAATGCCGTTGATGATGATCAGGGTGGCAACGGAGGCGCCCGCGTATACCCAGCCGACTTTCAGGTGCAGCTTCTCCGGGATGCGGTTCCACGTATAGTAGTAGACCGCAATCGTGGTGAGCTCAACCATGAAGAAGACCCACTCCATCGCCCAGCCGAAGACGAAGTTGTGGATGAGCGTGCTGGTTGCTTCGGGATGCGTCAGTCCGATTGCGAACCAGATACCCACTCCCGAAACAGTCCCGAAGACCGCGGTCAAAATCAGGAAGAATTTTGAGTGGCTTGCAAGCTGCTTCAGCCAGTCGGCGCGCAGGGTTGGATCGGTCATGCGCAGTGCCTTGCGCTCGGCCAGGGGCAGATAGAATCCGCCGCCCACGGCAAACTGCGAAATCATGACGTGGTAGATGGCGATCAGTCCGATCACCCAACCCGAGCCTAAGTGCGGAATGTCCCAGAATGGATAGTTCATTGATAACTCCAAAATGCATAGTGGACAGTGAACAGTGGACAGTGGACAGTGAACAGTGGACAGTGGACAGTGAACAGTGAACAGTTGCTCCCGTTCAGGCCCTGAGCTTTCCTAAAATTGTGAAGATCATCTTTCCGATTTCGTGTGCGAGACCTTCGGCCTGATCAATTTGGCTAGGATCTCCGAACCCGAGTCTTTGGGCAATTTCTAACTGTGTTTGCAACTCACAATTCGATCCTCGTGCGATACCGAGGAATTGTTTGAATTCCCGTGTATTCAGCCTGCCCTGTCCTTCAGCGATGTTGCTGGGGACGGAAACTGCACACCGTCTAAGCTGGCTTGTGAGCCCATAAACCTCTTCGCGTGGGAAACTCGCGGTGAGTTTGTAAATGAGAACAGTCAGTTCCATCGATCTCTGCCAGACCTGCAGGTCGCGGAATGACCGCACTCTCGGAGTTGTGATCATTTTGCTCACCCTTCACTGCTCACTGTTCACTGTTCACTGTTCACTGTTCACTGTTCACTGTTCTACCGAATCGTCCAATAGCCGATGGCTGTTGTGGCCAGTAGCGCGAAAACTGCTATCAGGCCAAAGTAGTGTGCGGCGCGGCCGCGTTTTCCGGAGTCGCTGCTGGTGTCGTAAAACGGAATCATTACCCACAGCGCGATGCCGATGGTGAAGAGCAGAATGCCTGCGATCTCTCCGGGCTCGCCTTGCAGCCACTTGACCATCCCGAGCAGTTTCAGCATCTCGAAGGGGCTCATGAAATACCACTCGGGATGAATGCCCATGGGAGCGGGAGCCAGTGAATCAAACTGCTTGCCAAGCTGCCATGGGAAAACCGATGCGAGCAACGCAAGAATGTTGAGCGAGATCAGCCACATCGCGAGATCCTTGCGCAGGAAGTTCGGCATGAACGGCATGGTCTTGCGATCGCGCACCGGCTTGGCTTCTTCGCTCGGGGGCGCGGCGTTGCCGTGCTTTTGCACCAGCCACAAATGGAAGGCGAGCAGCGGCAGGAACAACGCCGGCAATACAACCACATGCAGTGCGAAGAAGCGCTGCACCGTAAACTCGCTCACATCCGGTCCGCCGCGCAGCATGCTCGCAATCGCCGGCCCGATCAATGGAATCGCCGCTGGAATCTGCAATCCGACTTTTGTGGCGAAGTAGCTCAGCTCATCCATCGGTAACAAATAGCCGGAGAAACCGAATACCGATGCTATCCCCAGCAGGCCCATCCCACTCAGCCAGCCGAACTCGCGAGGCTTGCGATAGGCCTTCATAAAGTAGACCGAGAACATGTGCACGAGGATCGAGAACATCATCAGGTTCGCCGACCATGCGTGGGCCGAGCGGATGAGCCATCCAAAGTGCATGACATAGGTGATCTGGCGAACGGATTCAAACGACTCCGCACCAGGCCGGTAGTACACCAGCAGTAGAACGCCGGTGAAGCACTGGACCAGGAAGAGGAAGAGCGAAATTCCGCCCCAGTAGTACCAGAACGACTGTGCGTGAACCGGAACGGTCTTCTTGCGCGCAAAGGCGGCGAGATCTGAAAGGCCGAGGCGCTCATCAACCCAGTCATAGATAAAAGCGGTCTTGGTAGTCATGCCCTTTGTCCTTTTGCTTTATGTGCGCGAGACTTCAACGGAGTTTTCACCGACGGCGACACTGAATTTCCTGAGTGGCTTCGGGGGAGGACCGCTCACATTTGCGCCGGTATAGGCGTTGTAGACGCCGCCGTGGCAGGCGCAATGAATGCGATCGGCCTGCGGCTCGTATTGAACCGTGCAGCCCAGGTGCGTGCACACTGCGGAGAGAGAAGCCCACGTACCGTCCGCATGGTGAATCAACATCGCCGGCGATGTGCCAAACTTGAACATCAGTACGGATCCAGCAGGCAACTTCTGCGCATCCTTGAGCGAAACTTCCTTCACCGCGGTCGCGCTTGAAGCCATCTCCTCAGGCGATGCCAGGTAGCGATAAATCGGGTAGGCCATGGCGGCTGTATAGCAGAGGCCCGCAGCACCGGCCGCCACCAGGAACGCACGGCGCGTAGACTTCTCGGTCTCTTCGCCGGGCTTTACCGTCGGTTCTTCCAGGACAATATGCGAGCTCATAGCACCGCTCCTTCCATCGGCTTTTGTGCGCGTGCCACAACCGAGATCAGCCAGCCCACCACGCCGAGTCCGCCGACAAACAACAGCAGGAACAGGCCGACGACACTCCAGTTCGTGACAACCGTCCGGTTCCACACGTCGAAGCCTTTCGCCAGCAACGAAAGGTCACGCACCGCATCGCGGAAGATCACGAGAGAGAGTTCAATCAGCAGCGCTAAGGTCGCCGCTACCCAGCCAAGCCAGTTCGCGCCGACCCTTGCGAATCCAGCGAAAGCCGCGACGAGCATTGCAACGACCACCAGGGCCAGCCAGCTGTATCCGGCAAACGAAGCGAAGTGATAGAGCGGATGTGTTGACAATCCCGCCTTCACCGCATCGGGCTGTACGCGCGCCGCCCAGATTCCTGCTGCCAGATAAACGAGGCCGAAGGCTGCAGCCAGTTTGCCGCCCAATCCGGCGACGAACCGCTTCTCATCCGCCGTGAAGGTATTGCGACCGGAGAGATAGACGAGCCACAAACCTCCGATGAACAACCCGCCCGCCATCATGAGCAACCACCGCGGCGTCAGCGTGGGATCGCTTGGAGGCAAATAAGCGCCAAGTGCTGAGGCCGAATACATATCGCGCCACACTTCGGGCCGCAACATCAATGTCATGTTGGTCGAGAGCATCCGCGCAATGTAGCCGGCGAGGAGCCATGCCGAAAGCCCAACCCACCAAGCGGATTTCCCTGCCTCGAGACGCGCCGAGAATTGGTACAGCAGCCAGTAGGCCAGCGTAAGCACCACAATGATGGAGATCCAGTACACGCCGATCAACACGCTGGACGTGTAAAGTGCGCGCCCATAGAGAACCTGAGCGAACAGGAGCGGCGGAACACCGAGGTTGATCACGTAAGTCATTACGACGGTCAACCGCTTCGCCAAAGCGCGCGCGGTGACCGAGGCATGCGGCGAGTTACGGAACAGACTGAGCAGGACCGCAATCAGCAGTCCGCCCAGCAACATCTCCACCGCAACGAAGTGCAGTGCCAGCGTCACAATATGCAGCAGCTTGATCAGCCATATCGGGGCAGGCAGAGGAATGGGGTCTACAAGAGGAAACGATTGCATGAGGTCGTTAAGACGCCCCTTTCATGGTTCAAGCACGTTATCGGCGAGGGAAACAATCCAAACACGATCGCATCGATCGGACGTTCTCACCGAAAACGGAGCATTTTGGACTGTTTTTCTCCAATTGATTTGAAGAGACAGAATTAGCTGAGTGGCTACCGAAGGTCTGTGATGGCGGATACATTCGAGGGTGATTCGCTCGGCTACTCTGCCTTCATCTCGCTCCGAAACTGGACCTTAAAGGTCCGATGAACGCTCTCGGAGCGAAAGAACGCACATGGAATCCACATCCCAGTTCGACCCTGCTGTCGAGAAGTGCAACTCGTCGATGCAACTGACCCGCGCCGCCGACTACGCGGTGCGCGTGATGATTCACCTGGCAACGTTGCCAGCGGAGGGACGGGCTCTTCTGCCCGTTCTTGCCCAGGCCACTGCGGCTCCCGAGAGCTTTCTTTCGAAGGTGATGCAGGCGCTTGCACGAAAACAGTTGATCTCATCGCGGCGTGGGAAGCGGGGCGGCTTTGCTATTCTGCCGCGCGGCCGCGAAGCCACCATGCGCGATGTCATCGAAGCCATCGACGGGCCTATCTGCCTCAATGTCTGTCTCAACGGTGGAAAGGACTGCGAGCGCAAATCCTGGTGTCCGGCACATCCCGTATGGGCCCGTGCACAGCGAGCCATGGTTGACGTCTTGATGAGCGTTACGGTCTCTGCAATGGCGGCAAAGACATCCACGAGCCGTCCCTCCGGCGACATATCGCCCATTGGCGAACCGAGCTAGCCACCCACTCACTCGATCCGAGAAAGTTTCGGTGGTCTTGTTGGAGCTCTTTCTCGATGTGCGCCCGCTTTTGAGCATCCAAGTTTCTGAGGTGATTTGAGATGCGTGCAAGAATCGTTGTGGTACTGATGGTGATTGGGCTCCTGGCCTGGGCAAACGGATGCAAAAAGCAGATTGACACGGCGGAGTTCAAATCCGCTATCAACAACTCGTTCGCAGGCCGCCACGAGTGTGTGTGGCCCGAACCAGTCAAACTGCCTGCCGAGGTCGACACCTCGAAGGACGAAAAGACCCGCTACTACGACACGCTACTTGATGCCGGCCTCCTCGTCCGCGGAACAGCAGAGAAGAAGCGCTTTCTGGTCGGCTCCAAACAGGTGAATCAATACGACCTCTCGGACAAAGGGCACAGCGCGTGGACTCCCGACCCCAATCAGCCGGGTTACGGCAACTTCTGCTTCGGCCATTTCAACGTCACGGCCATCGACAGCGCCGTTCCGAACGACCCCTCGAACCCCACGCAATATACGGTCAATTATCGCTACGAAGTGGAAGGCATCCCCGGCTGGGCCAGCACCCCCGAATCGATGAGGACCTTCCCCAAGATCGCCGCCGACACATCGATCCAGACAGCGACCGCAACCTTGATCAAAGGAACCAATGAAGGATGGGCCGTCGTACCTCCGGCACAACCCGCGCAATAGTGAACCGTTTCGCGTCTCTCCTCCCTTCGATTGAGAGACTGCCCTGCGCGCGGTTCCGTATACTTGGCCCATGTTTCCGGTGAAACGCGTGCTAAGTCTCTCGGCCCTCGTCGCGACGGGCCTGTTTGCAACGGTCTATGGGCAGACTGCAACCCCGCCTGCAGCGCAGCAGAAACCCGCCGACTCCGCAGGGGACACCAGCTCGCCGCACCAGATCCAACTGGACGACCAGCATCGCGTGATCACCGCCGGCGGCTTCGTCAAGTCCGGCCCGGTGATTTTCGAAGATGCCTCGGAAAAGGCCGGCCTCAATAAGTGGACCCATCACATGGGTACGTCCGCCAAGGACTACATCATCGAGACCAAGGGGTCAGGTGTATGCCTGCTCGACTACGACAACGACGGCTGGCTCGACATCTACCTCGTCAACGGATCGACCGTTGACGCGCTCAGCGGCAAAGAAGCACCGCCGCATGCCGCTCTCTTTCACAATAATCATGACGGCACGTTCACGGACGTAAGCGAAAAAGCCGGCGTCACCAATGGCCGCTGGGGGTTCGGTTGCGCCGTCGCCGACTACGACAACGATGGCTGGCCCGATCTCTACGTCTCCAACTTCGGAAAGAATCGCCTCTACCACAACAACCACAACGGAACGTTCACCGATGTTGCCGAGAAAGCGGGGGTAACTCTTGGCAACTGGTCCACGGGCGTTACCTGGGGCGACTACGATGGCGATGGACGACTCGATCTCTTTGTCGCCGGGTACCTGCATTGGGACTGGAACAATCCTCCAGCCAAGGGCGGCGAAGGCGGCTCCAGCAACTCGTTTTGCACCTTTCGTGGTGAGGCTACAGCCTGCGGTCCACGCGGCCTGAAGGGCGAACCCGACCACCTCTTCCACAATAACGGTGATGGGACTTTTACGGACGTGAGCGACAAAGCGGGTGTGGCCGACAAGCCCGGCTACTACGGCCTGGGTGCGGTATTTGTCGACATCAACAATGACGGCAAGCCCGACCTGCTGGTCGGAAACGATTCGACACCGAACTATCTTTATCTCAATAAAGGCGACGGCACTTTTGAAGACGTGAGCTATGCTTCAGGGTTCGCGCTTAACGAGGCAGGGCGCGAAACCGCATCAATGGGCATCGCAGTCGGCGACTTTGAGAACAACGGCATGCTCGACGTCTTCAACACTACCTTTTCTGACGACTACAAGCCGCTGTATCGCAACGAAGGCGACGCCAACTTTACCGATATCAGTTACCACGTCGGCCTTGGCGAAGTCACCGTCCCCTTCCTCAGTTGGGGCGATGCTTTCATGGACTATGACAACGACGGCTGGAAGGATCTGCTGATGTCAGACGGCCACGTTTATCCCCAAGCCGACAAATACAACTGGGGAACAAGCTGGAAAGAGCGTCCCATGCTCTTCCACAATATGCAGGGCAAGAGCTTCGAGAATGTTCCTGCTGTCGAGGGCACCGGCCTTGCCGACGTGATCGCAGGACGCGGCATGGCGGTGGGCGACTTGTTCAACGATGGCAAGATCGATGCCGTCATCAGCGTGATGGATGGCCACCCTGTGCTGCTGCGCAACGTGAGCGCCGATCATAATCATTGGATTGAGTTGAAGCTGATTGGCGGTCTGAAAAGCCCGCGGGATGCAGTGGGCACAACCGTCTATCTCACAGCGAGTGGAATGAAGCAGCGCGCGGACGTGATCAGTGGCGGAAGCTATCTCTCCTCGAACGACATGCGGCCGCACTTTGGTCTCGGGCAGGCTTCAAAGATCGACGACATCGAGATTCACTGGCCCGACGGCAAAGTCGAGCACGTCACCGTCCCCGGCATCGACCGCATCGTCACCATCGCAGAGGGCAGCGGCAAATAGAGTCCAATGGAAAGCGGCGATTCGCACGGCGCAATCAGTAGACTGCACAGCGGCACTTCTCCCTTTCTCGTTAGGGAGCTTGGCGCTTTCAAAATATCGGCGGTATTGTCGACTTGGTGAAAGGCAACGCATATCTGAGGCCTCGTTTTGCGCGACCTACAGCTGCCGATTTCCGTTTGCTATTGTGGCGGCTGCTCGTTTGCGGGAACGATGCGGGAATCTGTACGAAACACATGATATTGCTCAAAGGCGATGTCGTTAACCATAATCTCGACGGGGAGTTCACGGTCGTTGGAAGACACAAAGAAGTCGGGATCCGGTACCTCCGATTCCTTTGGCCGCGCTTTCGCATATGCCTTTGCGATCGCCACACTGCGGATAGGGCAGATATATGTCTTTCCACCAATCTCGACCACACCATACTCCACCATCATGTCGGCCCTCGTCATCGGATAGGCTTCTTTGAGATCCGCCTGGAGCGTGAGCCGCAGAATGTTCCCGTTCGCGGGATCTACAGTGATCTCGCCGTGATATGCGGAAATTTGTTCAAAGAGGCCAATTCCGGTTCCTTGGGCAACGCAGCAGAACTTGACCTGATAGTGAGACTTCTCCCTGGGCACCGCGAAGCGATACACGGCGACTGGCCTCTCCGCGCCTGGCTCCCAATGGCTCCAGGTCAGACTGCTTCTGGAAGCGTCAGCCAGCACAGTGCCGAGGATGGGCCCGAATTCTCCGGTTGTAACCAAACCCAACAGGCTTGATTCGGATCTCTCGGTGCTCTGCGAGTCCAGCATTTGCTTGCCTTCGCGGTAAAGCACTGTGGCTTTCGATCGATTGATTACATGCAAGGGTTGATATGGATAGAAGACAGAACCATCCTGCCTTGCCGGCGAGTCTGCAAACTGGATCACACTGCGCGTTGCGAAGAAATCTGGCAGCTTACTGAGGGCCCTGGTTGCATAATTCGCCGCTAATTTGAGCCACTGGATCTGCTCTTCCACACTTGGCGTTGAAGGAAGAGGTGCCTGCGCAGCGGGTGGTTTGAGGAATGCCGAAGAATCGGCCTCCGCGACCAACGCCAGCCTGGATTGTGCGCCCGGTAAATCAGCTTCAGAATGCGCGAGTCTGTCGGAATCAAATCGTTCGATGAGTTCCATCTCGGCGAGTTGTTTTGCGAGGTCTGCGTCCGACCTGCCATGGGAGGATGTGAGGACCTGCTCCAACTGGTCCACAGTGACACGATTCATGCCCTTGCGGAGATGAGCAAGTTTGGCATTCGCGGAAAGCCTCGCAGCGTCGTCTGGTTTCTCCGTGCTCTTTGGATCGAGAGCGGCAGGAGAGTGCGCAGGAAGCGGGCTGACTGGCGTCGACTCCCTGGGGCCGACGCCTGCGACATCGGTTGGTGTGGCTATTGTCGATTCCTTTGTTCGGTTGTTCGGCTGTGTCTCCGGTGAGACGGACCCGTTCTTCGCATTTGCGGCCTGCTCGGTGCCGGCATTGTTCTCAACCGCGAAATAACCGCGACGTGCCTGAACGCTTTCCCCTTTCTGCTTTGTTGCCAACGAGACTTTTAGAGCATGGAACTTGCCGTCCCATTTCACGTTTCGAGGAGAAAATGCCAGGATGTAGTGCGGCGGATCTCCCACCAGCGCGTTAAATCCAGCCTTGAGATCATTGTCACTATGGAAAAAATTGCCGCCGGTACCCTCTGCAAACTCAGCGAGTACGTCGGCTCCCGCAAATGCGCGCGAAGCGTCGAGATGATATCTGGCTTGCGCTGCGCGCGGGTCTGCAAGGCTCGTGTTTTTTGAGACGTCGGACTCGCGCATCAAAACCGACAGTCCCTTGGGATCGAGGGAATTGATAACGACCTGCGAGCGAAGAGCTTGATCGATGATGCGATCCAACGCAAACTGCTCGCTCTGCGACAGAAAGCCCGGTGAAACCAGAACGACGGACCGCTCACCGGGAGCTTTCGACATTAACTTCACGACCTGCTCGAGTTGCTCAAAACTGGCGCGTGTCAATGACCGGGCCCGGTCAACGATCTTCTGCGCCAGCATGCCAATCGCAACCACGGAGTCAGAATCAGGGTGCGATGCGCTGGGGTCTTGAGAGGACGCGAAACTCCTTACAGGGCATGTTTTGGATTCTGCCAACGCTACTTTCCAAGCCTCGCTTTCCGGATCGTTGGTCTGCAGGATTTCGAGGGCCTGGTAGTCGGATAAATCCGGACATGGATGCTCCCTCGCCGAAACGAGTGTGCTGGCGTGGAGCTGCATCAGGGCCGCATGGAACTGGTGAGGATCGGAGGTAAAGTCCGACAGCATCTTTTCCGCACTGAATATAGCGACCCTGTCATCCGGCTGAAGACCGGTTGCGAGAAAGTGATCCGCGGCATCACGAGCCTGCATCAGGTCGACATCGGAGGAATTCAGATCGTCGAAGTAGAGTGCGATAAACCTTTCACGATGTGCTGCTGCTGGTAACGCGATCTCGTGGCCAGAAGCGGCAGTCGTAGATCCACTTGAATATTCGTTTGAAGAGTGTTCCTCAAACTGCGTGATGGATTGTTCCTTGCCCTGATCAAAGACCTTGAAATCCTCCTTTTTCAGGTCTCGAACGGGTTCGCCCCTGGTGTCGCGTACGACGACGCGCACGATTACCAGGTTGCTTTGCACTTTCAATTGGAAGGTCGGCCCGTTTGGCGCCTGGTTATCCCCTCCGCTTTGCGCGGGTGAGGAGCAACACCAGGAAGAGGCCATCATCAGAGCGAGAAGGAGCGGAAGTTGCCGTTTGCGCGTCCCGAAGGCTGACACAGAGCAATCCATTCCGTGCTGAGAAGTCTAGCATTTGCCGGCTCGTGAGAGAGCTTGAGGCAAATGCAACTCTTAGCACCAAATCTGGATTCTGGGCAAATCGTGGCGAATTCGGAAATTGCTTTGTGGTTTACAGGCTGGCAGGCGAGTTTTTGTTGGGCTATGAATCCTGGCTTGGCAATTGCGTTATCAGTGAAGGCTGCCGTAGCGTCTTCATGGCTCGCGGCATTTCACTGCCGTTCGCCGTGCCGCCGCAGGGATTTCCCGCTTCTCGCAACCCGAACTCAAGAACAATCCCCTTTTCCGATATTCACGAGCGTATGCGCATTCGATCGCAGACGATGAGCGTGTCAGCCGGGACACAGTCGTGTTTCCTGAGACACGCGCTTCCAGCCTTCATCACTCTTTAACTTCTTTGCTTTCTGCATTGTGCATTTGGCACGCATCCTGCAATCTCTCAGGGCGTTGGCAAATGAAAGATCGATGGGGGACGCGATGAACGGAATGGGCAAATGGGCGATGGTGGCGAGCATGGCGGCGGTTCTTGGGGTTCCGGCAATGGGTCAGCAGGCGGCTGCGGTTCAGGCGGCTCCGGTCGAGGCAGCTCCGGTTGTGAAGCGCGTCATCGTGGTGAGCCTGGAAGACAAGAAGCTGGCGCTCGTGGAAGACGGACAGGTGAAGAAGGTCTATACCGTCGCGGTTGGCAAACCTTCGACACCGAGCCCGACCGGCACATTCACGATCGCCCGTCGCGTCAAGAATCCGACTTATTCGCACGATGGCAAGACCGTTCTGCCGGGGCCGGGGAATCCGGTGGGGTCGCGTTGGATGGGGTTGAACATCAAGGGCTACGGAATTCACGGGACGAATGAACCGAGGTCGATCGGCAAGGCTGCCTCTCACGGCTGCATCCGGATGGCGAAGAAAGATCTGGAAGAGATGTACGAGATGGTCAGCGTCGGCGACTCGGTGGAACTGGTTGGGCAGCCCAATGAAGAGACTGCGCAGTTGTTCGGCGGCGATCAGAAGCCAGTGGTTACCGGTGCCCAGGAACCGGTGGTGACAGCGAGCCTGGCGCCGGCCCCGACAACAACAGCGACCGAAGCAACAGCCGAGGGCATTGCGGTTACTGGGAATTGGTAAGGAAGGTCGGCAATGAATCTTCTGGGGGAAGCCATGAGCGGATTGGGAGCAGCGTTGCTGCCGGTGGCAGCCGCGCTGCTGTTTGAGGAGTTGACGTTTGGCGGGCTGGTCCGGCTATTGCTTGCTCCATGGCCGGGAGCCGGGAAACACGGGGCACGCGGTGAAAGATTGTCGCAGGCGTGCGGACGGAAAGAGCACAAACCCCCCACAAACCAAAGACGGGTTTGTGGGGACTCCGGGAGATTACAACCCGGAGAATCAGGAGGCGGGAAATGATCGCGCTGAAGATGTTGCTGACGGTTGCTGGTGTGGTGATGATGGCTGTCGCTGTGGCGATTCCGTTGTATGGGGTGTGGTTGCGGATTCGCTCTGCAATGAAAAAGAAGCCGGGCGAAGACGGACTGTTTCTGGAATCCGGCGTTGCTGAACCAGAGCCTGGACCGATTGCGTGGCGTGTGCCCGTGGCGATGGCGCTGGTGGGGTGCCTGCCGCTGATGATCGCGAACAGCATGGTGGTGGTGCCGAGTGGAATGGGCGGCGTGCGCATCAGCCAGATTGGCGGGACGGAACCGGGAACGCTGTACCCGGGGCTGCACTTTGTTACGCCGCTGGTGGAGAGTGTACAGATGTTTGACTTGCGCGATCACCTCTTCACGGCGGGAGTTGTCGATGCGGGAAAGCCTGGGCTCAAGAACGCGATGACTGTGCAGTCGCGGGAGGGGCTGATTATCGGGCTGGCGGTGACGGTGCGGTATCGTCTGGATCCGAACAAGCTGGCGAGCGTGCAGGCACATCTGGAGCAGCCGGCTGACAAAGAGCTGGTGCCTCCCGTGGTGGCGAGTGCGTGGCGGCAGCTGGCGCCTTCGTATACGGTGCGCGAAATCTTCTCGACGAAGCGCGAAGAGGTGCGAAATGCGGCGGCGGGCATGATCACAAAGAAGCTGGCAGCGGACGGCATCGTGGTGGAAGAAGTGATGCTGGCCGACATCCAGTTGCCGGAGCAGTATGCCAAGGGGTTGGAGGGACTTCTGTTGAAGGAACAAGAGGACGACCAGATGGCGGTGGATACCGATATCCAGCAGAAGCATGTGCGAATCGCCGAACTGGAAGCCGAAGCAGAGGCGAAACAGAAAGAGAAGCAAGCCGAGGGTGACGCGCAGTCGAAGGTGATTGAGGCCAAAGGTGAAGCAGACGCGATGCAATACACGCTGCCGCTGAAGCAGAAGCAGATTGAGCAAAGCAAACTGGAGGCCGAAGCGCGCAAGGAAGCGACGATCCAGAATGCACAAGCCGATGCGGAAGCCAAGGTCATCGACAGTAAGGCCGAGCTACAGCGGCGCAACCTGCTTGCCGATGCGGAGGCGAGCCGCATCAAGCTGATCGCCGCAGCCAACGCGGAGCGCATGACGAGCGAAGCGGCGCTGCTGAACAAGTCTCCGCTGCTGATCAACAAGATCGTGGCCGAGCGGCTGTCCGACAAGATCCAGGTAATGATGGTGCCATCGGACGGGAAGTTCTTCTTTGCGAACGACGTGTTCAAAGGGATGGCGAACGCACCGGTAGTAAAGCAGGAGATGGATAGTCAGGAGGATCCTGAGCCAAAGAGCGGGCATTGAGCGCAGGGGGTGGCGCGGAACGAGGAGGCGCGGGGAAGGCCGCGCCTCCTCGATACCTTGTGGCGCAGCGGGCAGGTTAACGGACGCGATACGCCGCAAACGATATAATCCGCGCAAAGCGATTGACTAAATCTGGAAGTGTAAAAGCAGATTCTTCGCTCACCACCCCCGAACTGAAAAACGTTCGGGGCCCCGTTCGCTCAGAATGACACTTTCAACTTTTATTGAGAACTTCAAGGGACCGGACACTGGTAGAGAAATGATGAGGGCGATGAGGCTGATCCGGGCGGTGGCATTGGGGTTATGGGGATTGGCCGGCCTGACAGCATGCCGGGCACAGGCAGTCCAGACGCCCAGCCGATGGTCGCAGCCAGCGGCGGACCTTACGGCGCAGATCGCGGACATCCTTGGTCCCGGTCAGGCCCAGGTGACCATTCGCAATCTATCTACAATTCAAGCCAGCGAGATTCCGTCGATTCGAAAGCTGGTTGAACAGGATTTGAAAGCGCGCGGAATTATTGTCTCGGGAGCGGAGAGCGCGAATGCGATTCGCGTGACCTTGAGTGAGAATGCGCGCGAGCGTTTATGGGTGGCTGAAGTCGTGGAAGGCAGCGAAACACGTGTCGCGATGGTGCATGTGGATGCCTCGTTGGCAACAGTGTCGAGGACCAGTGCGGGTATGGTGCTGCGGAGCGAAAGGATTGTCGGGCTCTCCAGTCGAGTCGGCGGGATTGTACGGAACGACCCCATTCTGGCGGCCAGCGAGATCAATGGGCATTTCCTGGTGATCTATCCAGATCGGATATCGATCTTCCGTTCAACAATTGGGCCCTGGACAGAAGAAAACACAATCGCGACGGAGAGGAAGCTTGCACGCGATCCTCGCGGAGTATTGCTGGCAAACGCCGATGGAGGTGGATTCACGGCATACACAGCCGGTACGCAGTGCATCGGGAGCTATTCCCTTCCACTGGCTGGCCCAAGCGCGGATAGTGGCTGGTCGGTTCGCTGTCATGCCAGCGATGATCCGTGGCCGGTGTATCAGAGCGGTGATGCAAGCAGCGCGATACCGCTGAAGGCGTTCTATAACTCCGCTCGCAATTACTTTACCGGCGTCGTTACGCCAGGTATTGGGGTCGATCTGCCGCCGTTTTACACGGCAGGAATCATTCCGCGTGCAGCGGGCGGAGCGGCGCTGCTGATATCGGGTATCGACGGCAATGTTCAACTTATCGAGAACGGCGCAACACGCCCTGTCGCGGGAACTCGCGACTGGGGCAGCGATTTCGTGGTGATGCGTTCGGGCTGCGGAGCGGGCACACAGATCATTGCTTCAAGTTCGGGGGAAGCTGCAAACGACAGCCTGCGCGCATTTGAGATTCCCGCCCTTGAAGCTCTTCCCACGAGCAGCTCCCTGACGCTGGGTGGAACGGTAACCGCACTGTGGACGGCACAGGATGGAAAAAGCGCGTTTGCGGTGGTACGCAATTTGGCGGGCGAATACGAGGTGGACCGTGTTACGGCGCTTTGCAATTAGTGCCCTGTTTGCGGCGATCGCCTTGACGGCGATGGCGCGCACGCGTCCGCATTATGGCGGCACGCTGCGCGTGGAGACCGCGGGCGATCCCTGGCAGCGGCCGGATGGAATCGCGCGAAGGTTGGTATACGACGGGCTGACGCAATTGGATCCGGACGGTGCATTACGTCCGGCCCTGGCATTGGCGTGGGAAGCGGATGGCAACAATCATCGCTGGCAGTTTCGGCTTCGCTCCGGCGTGCATTTTCACGACGGCTCAACGCTGACGTCGACTATGGTAGTGGCGTCATTGACGGCTTCCTGCTCTTTGGATTGTCCGTGGACGGCCGTAAAAGCTGTTGGCCCGCTTGTGGTATTCACGGGCGACTCGCCGATGCCGAATTTGCCGGCGCTGCTGGCGGGGGATGCTTTTCTGATTGGAACTGGACCGATGGGAGACGGCAACCCGGCGGCGAGACAAGGTACAGGACCATTCCAGGTGACTGGATTCAACAATGGCATGCTGACATTAGCTGCCAATGAAAATTGCTGGCAGGGGCGGCCATTTGTGGATGCGATAGAGATCCGCGTACACCGACCGGTGCGCGAGCAGTGGCTGGACCTTGGCGTGGGCCGTGCCGATGTCGTGGAAGTTCCAGCCGAGGAATTGCGGCAAGCGCAACAGCAGCGGCTCAGCGTGTTGACTTCGCCGCCGCTTGTCCTCGTTGCGCTGCAGGTTGCCGAATCTGGCGCTTTGGCAAATGTGAAATTGCGCGGATCCGTTGCGGCAGCGCTCGATCGCGGCGCGCTCTACAACGTTATTTTTCAAAAGCAAGGAGAAATAACGGCGAGCCTTTTGCCGCAGCGTCTCTCGGGGTATTCT
Organism: uncultured Acidobacteriaceae bacterium; assembly: GCA_963838295.1. Taxonomy (GTDB): domain Bacteria; phylum Acidobacteriota; class Terriglobia; order Terriglobales; family Acidobacteriaceae; genus Telmatobacter. Next base: position 228,110 of record CAWIQS010000007.1, on the reverse strand, counting down.
TTTCTGTTTCCTGCCGGCAGGGACATGAACAAGGCGCAGGAACTTCGCGGGGGCCAGACGCCCGGCCAACTGACGCTGGCCACGGAAAGTGATGGTGCGATGCAACTGGCAGCGCAACGAATTGCGCTGAACCTGCGCGAGGCGGGATTCAACGTGCAAATGGCGGCTCCAGGCGCGCATTATGCCGATTTGATTTTGCGCAAGCTGCCTGTTGCCGGTATGGATACGGCGGCGGCACTTGAAGAGGTAATGCGAAGCGCAGGCGAGGCAAACCCTGTGACCGATGCGATGCCCATGGCGCTCTTCAAGGTTGAACAGGCCTACCTGGATCAGAAAAAGCTCATTCCACTTCTTGATTTGCCGCTTGCCTATGCAAATGGTCCACGGGTGCGCGATTTACATCTGCGCGCGAATGGTGCGCCCGACCTGGCGGATGCTTCGCTGGAGGACACGCGGTGAGCCTGCGGCAGAAACTGCTGTTGCTGTTCTCACTCACGGTAGCTGCCGCGGTTGCGGCGGTGGCATGGACGGTGCTTGTGCGCATCCGGCAAGTGTTTGAGAAACGCGACCAGGAAGAAACCGCTCTCTTTGTGAGCCAGTTTCAACGCGAGTTTCAGCATCGGTCGGCGGATGTTGCGGCCGCCATCGATCGTATCGCGGGGCAGGAACATGTGCGCGGCATGGCGTTTGAGCTGGTGCAGTCGAATGATGCCTCGCCTTACCTGCATGAAGCGCAAGTATTGGCGCAGGATGCACAACTAGACTTCCTCGAAATAGTCGGCCCCGATGGCAATATTGTGAGTTCGGCGCAGTGGCCAGCGCGATTCGGATATCCGGAGCCCGCTGCCAGTGAAGCCTCGCAGACTCCATTCTTGAAACGCGAGGAGATGCAGGATGGCACCTCCGTGCTGGGCTTGTTTTCGGTGCGGGCGATCCGTGGGGCGGAGCCTGCGGTGAAACTGGTGGGTGGCAAGCGGCTTGATCAGAGCTTTCTTGCTGACCTGCCGGTTGCGCCGGGAATGCAATTGGGACTTTATACCGAAGCGGGCGCTGCGAATGATGTGGGTGCAAACACGAACAGCGGAAGTGCAACGGGATTTGATCCGAAGCGGCTGGTGAGTGCAAGTGGAGATGTTCCGGGTGCGGCTCATTATGCTTCGCTCGTTGATCAGGCACGCAAAAGCGGCCAGCAGGCGAACGAGATTCTTTACCTCACACCTCGGCGGGAAGACAGTGTGAGCGCAACGGCAATTCCACTGAAAAACTCGTCCGGGAATACCCTGGCTGTGCTCACGGTGGCAATCTCGCGCAGCGCCCTGGTTGCCGAGCAACAGCAGATTCGTGCGATTGCCTACGGTGTGGCAAGCGGTGGCATCCTGCTCGCAATTGTCTTCAGTCTCTGGATTGCTGCGCGGGTATCCAGGCCGGTTGAAGAACTGGCTCGCGCAGCTGAAGAAGTTGCGAGCGGAAGCTGGGATACGCAGGTGCCAGTGCGTGGGCGCGACGAGGTAGCAGTGCTGGCGCGCAGCTTTAATCACATGACAGAGCAGCTCGAAAACCAGCGCGACAAGCTGGTACAGACCGAGCGCGTGGCCGCGTGGCGCGAACTGGCGCGAAGGCTGGCGCACGAACTCAAGAACCCCCTGTTTCCACTGCAGCTGACGGTGGAGAACCTGGTGCGCGCGCGGCAGTTGCCTGCGGCGGAGTTCGATGAAGTGTTCAACGAGAGCACGCAGACGTTGAGCATGGAGATCGCAAATCTGAAAAAGATCATCGGGCGATTCAGCGACTTCAGCAAGATGCCGAAGCCAGAGCTTGAGCGGATCGACGCTCGTGATTTGGTGGCGCGTATTCGAGCGCTCTATGCAACCACGAGCGGGGACGGGCCGGCGATCCGCCTCGAGACCGTTGTTGATGAACGGCCGATGCCCCTGATGGCTGACCCGGAGTTGCTGCATCGCGCGCTTTCGAATCTTGTGCTCAATGCAAAAGATGCGATGCCGGACGGCGGGACGGTCACTGTCTCAGCTTGTCCCAGAGAAGAAGAAGTTGAAATTCGCGTCGCGGACACTGGGCAGGGGCTAACACAGGAGGAATGCAGCCGTCTGTTCACGCCGTATTACACGACCAAGCAGCACGGAACGGGGCTGGGACTGGCGATTGTGCAATCGGTGATCGCCGACCATACAGGTACCATATCGGTGGAGAGCTCTGAAGGAAAAGGTGCGATATTTGTGATCACACTGCCGAGGGCTGAAGGATGAGCGCGAAGATCCTGATCGTCGACGATGAGGCCAACACGCTGGCATCGCTCTCCCGCGCTTTTCGACTGGCGGGACATGAGGCTGTGGTGTGTGACAATGCCGCGCGCGCCTTGGAATTAGCGCAGACCCAGCCATTCGATTTGATCCTGAGCGATGTGGTGATGCCGAAGCGGGATGGACTTTCACTGCTCGAGGACCTGAGAAACGCCGGAGTCGGAACACCCGTGGTGATGATGAGCGGGCAAGCGCATATCGAGATGGCGGTGCGGGCCACGCGGCTGGGCGCGCTCGATTTTCTGGAGAAGCCGCTGACGACCGAGAAGCTGCTTGTCACAGTCGAAAACGCCATGAAGCTCACACGCCTTGAAGCGGAGAATCGAGATCTGCGCACCCGCGTAGGCAGGCACACGATGGTGTGGACCGGCGAAACGATGCGGCGGGTGATGGCGCAGATTGAACGAGTGGCCGCCAGCGAATCGCGAGTGTGTATCTACGGGGAAACCGGAACGGGTAAGGAGTTGGTTGCCCGCACGCTGCATGAGAAAAGCAATCGTGCGAATGGGCCGTTTGTGACGCTGAATTGCGCGGCGGTACCGGCTGAGTTGATTGAGAGCGAGCTGTTCGGACACGAAAAAGGGTCATTCACGGGCGCAGCGCAAAGGCACAACGGAAAATTTGAGCAGGCGCATCGAGGAACGCTGTTTCTCGATGAGATCGGCGATATGCCGGTGGCGATGCAGGCGAAATTGCTGCGGGTTCTGGAAGAGGGCGAGATCGAGCGCATTGGCTCCGACAAGCCCACGAAGGTGGATGTGCGCGTAGTGGTCGCGACACACCGCAATCTTGAACAGCTTGTGGAGGGTGGGGGCTTTCGGCAGGATTTGTATCACCGGGTCGTAGTATTTCCTCTGACTCTGCCGCCATTGCGCGCGCGATGCGAGGACTTGCCGGGACTGGTTGAACATTTTGCACGGCAGGTGAGCGCGCAGAACGGTTGGAAACCTGTGCCGTTCAATGCGGAAGCGATTGACAGTTTGAAGCAATACACATGGCCGGGGAATATCCGCGAGCTTCGGAACGTCGTGGAGCGATTGCTTCTATTGGCCGGCACCGAAGTGAATGCTGAGGATGTGCGCGCGGCTCTACCTGCAACGCGCGGCAACGTGCCCGAGCAGACGGGCGCAGACGAAGGGACGGGGCCGCTGGCGCGGCGGGTACTTGCGTTCGAGCGAGAAGCCGTGCTTGCAGAACTCGAACGGCACGGCCGGCATATCACCCAGACTGCCAGGGCTCTTGGCCTGGAACGCAGTCATCTTTACAAGAAATGTGCGCAGCTGGGTATCGATCTGCAGAGCTTGCCGGAACGAGATTAATCCCGGCGCGCCAGCGTTGTGTCCCAAAAGTCATTGGCAAAAGCCTGGAAGTGCAAAAGCAGATTCTTCGCTCACCCCTCCCGAACTGAAAAGCGTTCAGGGCCCCGTTCGCTCAGAATGACGCCATCGACTTTATCGTGAACTAGGATACTAGCGCCTCCAAATCAACTCCCTTGAACAGGGTTCGATCCGTTCGCATCTAAGGGTTAATGATTGGTGAACCTCGCAGGATTTACCCTTGCTGAGCAGCTGTCCGTTCCCTTCCCCTGGAGGAACATGCCTTTGACCCTGGCGCTGGCCATTGCGGTACCGACATGGGCGGTGGTTTTCGCGTCGGTCGCGCTGGTGTTTTTCGTGTCTTCAGTGCTCGGCGGTCTGCTGGGACCGATGCCCCGATACAAGCTGATGAATGCCGAGGAGATGCCGGCGAATGAATCAGATCGATTTCTAGAGGTCGTGGAAGCCCTCGCAGATGCGGAATTGAATCGGACGGGTGACGTGGAAGTGCTTACGAATGGTCCCTCCTTCTACCCGGCAGAGCTTGAGGCTATTCGCGGCGCGAAACAGAGCGTGAATCTGGAAGCTTACATTTTTGCGAAAGGCGAGATTGCCACGCAGTACGTTCAGGCATTGACGGAGCGTGCGACGGCGGGTGTTCGCGTAAACATGGTGATCGATGCGTTTGGAAGCGCAGGCACCGGAAAGGCATTCTTCAAACTCCTGGAGAACGTGGGCGGCAAGGTTCGCTGGTACAACGGACCACGATGGTACTCGCTGATGCACCTGGACAACCGGACGCACCGCGAACTGATGATCGTCGACGGCAAAGTCGGATTTATCGGGGGAGCTGGTATTGCAGACCAATGGTACTGCGGAACGCACGGGCAGCCGCGATGGCGCGATTCGGCAGTACGCATCGAGGGCGAAGCGGTATACAACCTGCAGGCGACTTTCGCGGAGAACTGGCTGGCCGCTTCGGGCGAGTTGCTGATCGGAGAAGAATACTTTCCGCAGATTCACAATGAACACAAGCTGGTTTCGCTGGTAGTGAACAGCACGCCGACGGTAGGGGGATCGACGCGCGCACGCATTCTTTTTCAGCTTTTGCTGGCGTCGGCCAAACGGAGCATCTCCATTACGACTCCTTATTTTCTGCCCGACAAAGGCATTATGGAGGAATTGTGCCACGCGGTCGAACGGGGGTTGCGGGTGCGCATTCTCGTCCCAGGTCGCAAAAGCGACCATGCGGTTACGCGGAGCACAAGTCGAGCCGGATATGGTCCTTTGTTGAAGGCCGGCGCCGAGGTATACGAGTATCAAACCGCAATGATCCATGCGAAGGTGCTTTGCGTGGATGATTTATGGGTCGTCGTCGGGTCGACTAATTTTGATAACAGGTCGTTCGGGATCAATGATGAAGTGAATCTGGCGATAAGAGACCATGCGGTTGCGGCGCGTTTTGAAAATGACATGAAACTCGACCTGGAGCAGAGCCGGAGGGTATCGCTGGAGGAATGGAACCATCGTCCCCTCACGGAGCGTGCGACGGAACTCATGGGTTTAGTATTTGAGCGACAACAATGAACGACGCGTTGGTTCACTTTCGAATTGCCTCTTACAACACGCACAAGTGTCGAGGCATTCACGGAACGATTTCGCCGGAGCGGGTAATTCGGGTGATCGAGGAACTCGATGCGGACATTCTTTGCCTGCAGGAGATTGTGGACGCGAAAGGCGGCACTGGAAAATACGACCAGGCACGCCGAATCGCAGAGGCTTTTCCTGAATTAAACATGGCTTTCGGCGAAACCCGTCCACTGCACGGCGGCCGCTACGGCAATGTGCTCATGACACGGTTTCCCATTCGGGACATGCGCACGCACGACATCACAAAGTCATCGCGCGAAGAGCGTGGAGTCTTGCAGTGCGCAATCGAGGTCGGACGCGCACTGATCGTCAATGTGTTCAACGTGCATCTGGGAACGGGCTACCTGGAACGGCGGCGCCAACTCGAGGTCCTGATTGGGCCGGAGATCCTGGCACAGCCGAAGTTGAGCGGGCCGCGCATTGTGATCGGCGACTTCAACGAATGGACGCGCGGGATTACGACCAGACTCCTGCAGCAGAACTTCAAGAGCGATCGCCCCATACGAAACAGGCGGTCGGCGCGGACGTTTCCGGGGGTTTTGCCGATCCTGAGCCTGGATCATTGTTATTACGAAGCACCTCTGGAGATGGAAGGCACCAAGATCTGGCGAAGCCGCCAGGCGATGATTGCATCGGATCATCTGCCGTTGATTGCCGACTTCAGCCTTCCTGCACATTCAAATGACTGAAGCAGTCACTCATGTCGCGTTACGCCACCTGAAGACAATGAAAATGCGGCTCGATTCGGACGTCCCTCCGGGACTGAGGTTCGTGTTGTCTGGCTATCCCAGGATTACGCTGCGCTCCATCCTGGGCTATTATCCTGCGTTCCCTCCGGGAACTTTGCGGTCCGAGGTTCACAGATGGTCGCGGAATTTTCAGGGATGGCGGTGCGAACGAGTTTCTCATCAGGCTGTAAAGCCGTGCCCTTTCAAAACTGGCCTACAGCGATTGTGGAATGCTATCGAGTTCGTTTCAAGTCGACCAGTTACTGCCACATTGTTTGAAAAGCACGATGCCGCAACTCCCTCAGAGCGTCTCGTCCTTCTTGGTCACCAGCGAGGTGCTCATCAAGCGAAGTTTAACCGGGGTGCCCCCTGCGGCGGGAGCGACCTTTCGCGCGATATCTTCAAAGCCTTTTACATCCGAGGGATTGTCCCAGACACCGTCATTGACCACGAAAGAAATCATGGTGCCGTCTGCATGCTTGGAGAGGAAGACATCGCTCCCATTGCCTTGAAAGAAGCCGACGGTCTTGAGAGCGTCGCCAAGAGACTGAGCGTCGGTCTCAGTCGCAGAGCCGAGATAATACACGTTGTCTTTCGCATCGACCGCAACTTTTCCAACGTTGGAGTTCATCTCGAGAACGCGATCCTTGTTCAGCAGATCGACCTCAATCGGAAGTCCGCCGACACTTGATGCGATCTGTTGCCCAACGATCTCGAAGCCTTCAACCATTGGGACCTGATTCCAGATTCCCTCTTTAACTACGAACTGGACTTTGGTTCCGTCGGAGCCTTTTACGAGGATGACGTTTGTGCCTTTGTCGGTGAAATACCCGTCGGCTTTCAGTGCATTTCCGAGGGCCTGCGCCTCTTCTTTCGTTGCAGAGCCTGAGTAGAAAACTTCGTCATTCGAGCCGACCATGACTCCGGGGAGACGATCCTTCATGTAGAGCACAAGGACAATGGAGCCGAACAGGAGCGCCAGAGTTGTTAATCCAATCCAGAGCGCGCTCCACCTTGATGCCAGCTTGCCTCCGCCTGCGACGTGCTCCGCGATCGTATCGCCCTGCAGCGATTTGGCGATTGCCTTCATGGCGAACATCACTCCGATGGCGATCATCGAATCGAGCCCATGCGGAATATCCCATCCAACCAGCATCAGGAGACCAGTCCCGACAACGGCGGTCGTGATCATCGTGAATGCCGGGACGGGACGGCCCAGACGGCGATAGTTCAGCGCCATGAGGATGCCACCGGCAACCGGGGTTCCAAAGAACGTTGCAAGGGCCACCGCTCGGGCATCGTACAACGTGTATGCGGATTTGCCCGCCGGATTAAGGATGGATGATCCTTCGAAGCTCTGTTCTGCGATGGATGTCATGGTCTCCTCGACTCGTCGGGAATGTCGATCCACGAAAAATTGAAACGCCTGTGATCAGCAACGCTAGTCGATGTTTGTGGATCGTGATGGGGGTTCTTTCTAACCTGTACGCGTTAACCGTGGTGGGAATGAATCATGCTCTGGGCTGCGCACCGGAGCGATCGGAGATCATTTCACGATCTGGATCCCAAGGCCAGTGCGTTCCGCAATCTGGCGCGCGACCGTCCCCGATTGAAAAAAGGTGTTGGACGAGAACCTGGCTTCGCTGCCGTCTCTTGCCACCACCGAGAATTGCTGCGTGTTGCCGATGCGCTGGCGCTTGATCGCCGTAATCTGATCCCAGGGGAGGAAGAGGTCCGAAGGCTTCTTTTTCGTGCCCAGATTGAAAGTGACGCCGCGCGGTTCGAGCCTTACCCGGTAATCCGCCATCGCACGGCCCTTTTTCCATAGCCACGGGCACATCAATAGCATCGACAGCCCGCCGACACCCCACTGCAAAGCGCCTATCAAATTACCAAAACTGAAGCGCTGAAGAAATAGAAGGTAAAACAGCATCAGCAGCATGCAAACACCTATGAAGGCGACGACGATGCTGCCTACCAAGGTTAGCCAACACAGAATTCTGCTGTTATGCAATACCCTGGGTATCGCGCGCTTGAATTCCATCTCGGAATTGATGCCGGCATCTGGTCCGGGGGCAGGAAACTCTGCGGTGCTCATCGCTTGACCTCGTTCTCACCTGGCTCCGCCGAACGGCTGGGGAGCCGATACGGGGTGTGTGTAGTTACCGCAGTCGCTAATGGCGCATTGCGCCACTCGACACGAAAATGCGGCTCTATTCGGACGTCCCTCCGGGACTGAGACTCACGTTGTTTGCTATCCCAGGGTTCCGCTACGCTCCACCCTGGGCTATTTTCCTGCGTTCCCTCCGGGAACTTTGTGGTGCGGGACTCGCCATTGATCGCGGAATTATCAAAGCAGATGTTTTGATCCTTTGACTGAATCGCGTCAACTGACGATAGATTGCGTCAAGCCTTCGCAATGGCGATTACAACAGCCTCGAAATTCTGGGCCGAATCGTTATTTTGCGAGTCTGGATTGAATCCCAGATAGTACCTGGTGCGCTTCGGAGCCCATGAGCTTTGCACCAACTGAGAGTGCATTGGCGGCCAGCAGCTTGTCTGCGATCAGAGCGTGGGGCAGCGCATCCCTGTCGCGATGTTCGCCCACGAGTGCTTCAGCCCACAACAAGTGCGATGCTCCAAACCGGCGATCGGTGGGAGCAACTTTGCCCTCCTGGACTGCAACCAATTCTTCGGCTGATTTCTCGCCTTGTTCGAATTTGCCGGTTTCAACGTATGCCTTGGTCAGGAAGTAGAGCGGCTCAGCGAAATCAGCGCTCGATCCATAGACCTTTCGAAAGCTTGGCAATTCCTCTTCCATCATGGGCAATGCCTCTTTCGCTCTACCCAACTTCATGAGCGCGCCGGCAATATACTCTTTCTGCGTGAGCGCGCCCCGGCTTTCCGCGCCGGAACACTTTGCATAACCGTCATACGAGCGCTGGTAAATCGGAATGCTGGCAGCGACCTGGCCGCGCATCTCGGTCACGTACGCCAGATCGCCGTAGACTTCCGACTGGTCGCAGAGAGCGAACGGATCCGAGCCATAGACCTGAAGAGACTGGTTGAAAGCCTGTTCCGCCTCATCAAGACTCCCACGCAACTCGAGATCTTCGCCCAGAGTGTAGAGGGCATCGGCAGTTTCACGCGGAGAGAGTTTGTTATCGCGGGACTCTTTCACTGCGCTCTGGAGAAGGCGCAGGTTCTCATCGGCGCGATAGCCATTGTTGTCGCGATCCCAGGCGTAAAAAATCTGGCTCCAGACGCGGACATGTGTGGGCACGCCGGGTTTTCGCGCCAGATCGAGCGCATGCCCTGCAAGCGTTTGTCCGAGGGAATTGTCTCCCTGCATATAGGCAATGTGCCCTGAAAATGCTTCCGACTCCGCCTCGGACGAAGTATCTCCGGCAGCTTTCGCGCTGGCTGTGGTTTGCAGAAGAACTTTCTGTGCTTCATCGACATCGCCGTTTTCGTACATGGATTCGGCCAGGCCAAGTTGAGCCTGTCGGAGATCCGATGGGTCAGTAATGTACTGAGGCAGCATCCTGACTCCGAGTTCGAGAAACTCAGGAACGGTCGCCGCCTGCTTGCCGGTGTAGTTTGAATTCGCCAGCTTGAATAGCCTGTACATGAACGTTTGCATCCGCACCGCTCGTTGCGCTTCGCGAAGCGCCTGCTGCTGACGCCATCCCGCATAAGCCGCGCTGGCCATGAGGCCAATGGCAAGCAGGAGTGTTGCGGCAACAGGGCCGCGATTGCGACGAATGAATTTGCCCAAGCGATAAATCGTGGTCTGCGGACGCGCCAGAATTGGCCTTCCGCCGAGATAGCGCTGCACATCCAGCGTGAGCGAGTCCACTGACGGATAGCGGTCCCTGGGACGCGGATGCAGGCACTTTGCCACAATTGTTGCCAAATCGCCCGTCAGCATCTGCCGCAGCCGGGATTCTGACATGCCGCGGTTTTCCGCAGCCGGGGCGGTCACAACGTCAGGCAGGCGGTCGGCCTCCTGCTCTCGCATGGCGCGCTCAATCATAATTGCAACGGAAGCTCCTCGACCGGGTCTTGCGCCGGCAAGCATTTCAAAAAGAATCGCGCCCAGCGCATAGATGTCGCATGAAGTGGTTACAGGCTCATTGCGCAGTTGTTCAGGACTGGCATACGCAGGGGTAGCCATCACCGTGGTTGTAAGCAGGCTGTCCGGCTGAATCAGTTTGGAAGTTCCGAAGTCCAGCAGTTTCACAACCCCATCGGCTGTAACGAGAATGTTGGATGGCTTCAGGTCAAGATGCACAATCAGATTGCGATGCGCATAGGCGATAGCATCGCAGACGCGCAGAAACAATTGCAGCCGCTCAGGGATGCCCAACTTGTGGGTATCACAGAACACATCCAGCTGCACACCATCCACATATTCCATTACCAGGTATGGCTGACCGCGATCGCTCAAGCCTGCGTCGAGCATGCGGGTGATGTTGGGATGATCCAGCGAGGCGAGGATGTGCTGCTCACGGTGAAAACGCTCGATAAACGAGGGCCCGGCTGAATGTGGCGCCAGCACTTTCAATGCCGAGCGCTGCAATACACCGCCCGTCAGCCGTTCCACGAGGTAGACAGCGCCAATGCCGCCGGTGCCAACGTGCTTGATGAGCGTATAAGGGCCGATTTTCCCGGAAAGAAATGATTCCTGAGGGGAGTCGCTCGTTTCGGTCGATACTGCGTCTTCGAGATTGGCCGAGTCGAGTAGCTTCATCGCGCGGCGGCGCAACTCGACACTCGGGCACTTTTCGGCCAGCACCCGCTCGCGGTCTGCTTCTGGCGTCGCTTCAGCCAAATGAAATAGATCCTGGAGCAGCTGCCAATTATCTGCGTCCTTCATCATGACTTCTCTTCTGGTTGGCGCGAAAGCGGGGGGAGTTGTGTCATTTCCTAGGCTGACTGGAGACGATCATTGAGCCAGCCCTTTAGAAATCTCAATTCGCGATCAACGGTCGCCTTGGAAATGTTGAGTAGCTCTGCCGTTTCCTCCGCAGTAAATCCAAGAAAAAAGCGAAGCTCGACCAAACGGCACTTGCGGGGATCAATCTGTTCCAACTCCTCGAGAACACGATCCAGATCGATCATTTCCGCGGGTTTGGCGTTGATCCATGCCATGTCGGCCTCAAGGGGAACAGAAATGCCGCCGTCCCGCTTTTGACGGCCCTCGGACCGCGCGTGATCGACAAGAACGCGCCGCATGAGCCTGGCGGAAAGGCTGTAGAAGTGTTCGCGATCTTCAAAGCGCAGGCTGCGCTGACGCACCAGTTTCAGAAATAGCTCATTGACCACACAGGTGGGCTGCAGCAGATTCTCCGGTCGCTCACCTCGAAATAAAGCGCCGGCGATCTGCCTCAGTTGCGGATACACCAGCTCGAACAGGTGATCCATGGCCGCAGGATTGCCGGCTCTCCAGTCGCGGAGAAGTATTGTGATTTCTCCCGCTTCCGCCATGTGTGTGGGTCCTTGCAAGGAAGTATAGATATCTCTGGAGTGTTTTTCTCTAATAATTGTGAGCCCCATTTCTGGCCTGACTCAGCAGGTTCGTTTCGGGACAAGAAATTGCTCCGGGATCCGCCCGTCCCACTGTCATCATTCCGGATCGTGATGCGTTATTTCCGCGGATAGCGCCTACAGAGCAGAGAGATCCCCACAGCCCTCCCCGTAAATCAGGATCCTCTCCCGGAATTCCCCAGCCGGTTCGCAGCATCAACCGGCACGCGGAGGTCGCCATGAAACTGAAGCCTATTTGGGTCGCACTTCTTACACTGGGCGCGGTGATTGTCATCGCCATTGCTGTGAGCAGTCGGAACACCGATACCGCCGACGCTCCGAAGCCATCGCCGGTTATTCACCCCGGTGATAACCCTTCGCCGTTCGATCCAGACGATCCCGACGATCCAGACGATCCGCATTATCAGCCGGCCCCGAAGAATGTCTCCTTGGACAACGTCAGCGATAGAGACGTGGACGATTCGGGGTTGAATTTGACCGCCTACACTGTCGGCGTACCAGAGCACTGGAAGTTTTCCGGTGAGATGGCACCCGGACAGAACTGCCACGGCAATGGCCAAACGCTCGTCTACACCCTGAGCAGCCCCGACGATCAGATCATCATCCGGCGCCTTCACGAGGAAAACTGGTCCTACGGCAATGGCCAGCAAAACCAGAGCCGCCTGACCTGCGGATCGGTCGAGATGACATCGGCAGTCGATTTTCTTGTCAACATCGTGGTACCTCAACTCCACGAGAGCGCCACGATCCTCGAAGTGCTCCCGGCTACGCCGGAAGGCGAACAAGCGATCGAAGAGGAGAGGCAGCACGACCAGGAGAAACAGACTGAGACGGCGCAATTAATCGGGATGCCGTCGGCGAAGGCTCTTGTGAACGGCGCTCGCGTGCACATCGCCTATGAGGAGAACGGCCAGGAATTCGAAGAGCTGCTGATGGCGGTTGTTCACTGCGCTGAAACCGCGGCGGGGCGCAATTGCCAAACTGGCGGCGGAACAACGGTGATTCGAACACCCGCTGGACAATTGAGCTCCTTGCTGGCCAATTCCAGTTTTCTGCAAATGGCTGCGGATGTTCACGACAACCCGGATTGGCAGGAAAAACGGACATCGATTCAAATGCAGCGGTTCTTGCAGATGCTGCAATCATTGCGTTCCAACGCTGCAGTGATCGACAAGATCAGCTGGGAAAACTATCACCAGACAATGCTGAACAACGATCGGGCTTTTCAGGGAATGATGGCGAACAGCAGGGCGTTCAATGCGGCCCAGGCGGACCGATCCGAGTTGTCCCGTGCCCGGATCAATGGCATGGAAGACGCGACGCGTAGAGGTGCGCAGCAGACCATCGACTTCGCACTCGACCAGCAACGGTACACCAATCCCTACAATGGCAAGACCATCACCGCCAGCAACGAATTCAACCGCGTATGGGCTGGGCCAGACGGCACGCTGGCAGGAACGACCGGCAATGCCGACCCCAATGATTTCACGGCCCCTGGCTCCCCGGTCCTTACCCAGGCGCAGCCTCAGGACTGAATTGAAGATGCAAGCGCGGTGACAACGAAGCGCAAGGCGAAAAGGGATTTCAACTTCGAACCACGCAGCACATGAAAGGAATCAGCCAATGAACCACGTCGTTGCCCTCTCCCGTAAAAGCAGAATCGGTCGTTCGGCCTTTGCGTTCGCTCGCCACACATCGTCGCTCCTGGCATCGTTGGCTCTTGCCGGTGCGTTCTTCATCTGTGCGCTCGATGGCGCAACCAAAGCCCAAGCCCAGAGAGTCTATCGTGACCCTGCTGGCAACTTCACGGTGCAAGTTCCGCAAGGCTGGCAGACACAGCCGCAGGACAATAACGGAATCTCGGTCGTCAACGAACAGTACAAAGCGAGTGTCTCGGTGTTCGTGATGCGCGGGCCAGATTCAAGTACGCCATCGGCTGAAAAGCAACTCGCCGACATACGGAAGCAGGTCCAGGGCGATTGCCCCAATGCCAACCTCCAAACGGGCGACTCCAGCATTCTGGGGCTGCACGGGAAGTTCTTGATCGCTGGTTGCCACGACAACAGCGGCGATGAAGTCATCAAATTCGCCGTTGTCAGCGGTCCGGGAGTCATGGTGATTTTGAACACGGCAGCTCCTCAGGCCAACCTCGGTACCGTTGGACAAACGCTGGTGTCAATCGAACGGAGCGTCACGCTAGGAAGCGGTTCGGCCTCGTCTCCGCAGTCGTCCGACGATTCACGCCAGTTGGCGGCTCTCAAGAGAGCCTGCAGCACCGGCGCCCTGGACCAGGCTGAGTGCGATCAGCGCATGGCGAAATACAACAATCATCCCGATCCTCCGGCCTCAGATAACCAGCGGCCTATGGTCACTTCCAACGATCCGAATTTCGATCCAAATGCGGGATCGTCCCGAGGATTGGGAAGGTCCGGCATGTATCGCGACAATCAAGGACGCTACTCGCTGGTCGTTCCCGACGGATGGAGCGCAACTCCGGAACCAGATGGTTCGGGCACCCTGCAACTCTCACGGGGCAATGCCTGGGCGACCGTGGCGTTGATGGAGGGTGCAGGCGATAGCGCGTCAAGACCGGTGGATATTGCACACGGCATCCTCCAGGATATGCAGCCCCAGTATCAGCAGGCACAGTTGGTTAGCGAAGGTGACTTCGAAAACAATCGGCACGCTGCGCACGGAAGCAATGCAACCGGCATCGATTCCCATGGGGCACATGTTTCTGTCACCGTGATCAGCATTCAGGCGCGGGGATTGAATTTCCTTAGCGTGGTGTCTTCTGCTCCGGAGAGCGAGGCCGACGAGATCAACGGTCAGATTCTGCAGATGGTCAAGAGCATCCGCTTCGGCGGAGAGTAACCAGGAGTTTCGGCAAAGGACCCCTATGAACCTAGCTAACAAGCTCAGGGGATCTCCCTCGAAATTCTGCCAGCCCGCGCCAGGTTGGGATTAGAATCAGCTCCATGTCGCGGTTATCCATCCGCCAGGTTGCCCAAGCCTATCTGCTGTCGATCGGCATCTGGACTACTTTCTCATTGCTGACGGGGTGGAATTACCTGATTTTTGATCGGACCGCAAAACTTCATTCCACGCTGGGGGACATGATTCTGTTGGCTGAGGCGCGCGGCCTGGCCTATGCATTTCTGACGCCTCCCATCTTCTACATCGTCGGGCACTATTCAGCTACCACTTCAAGATGGGCACGTGTTTGTCTGGCTTACTTAGCTGGAATTGCGCCTTTCATGGTGATCTTTGCTTCGATTCGCTGGTTGCTTCTCCCTCCGTGGGATACGACATTAGGGCACTTTATAGCGCGCTCGGCAGCCAGTCCGTTTGGATATATCAGGGACGACTCCGCGGATATCATTACCAACTACTTTGCGATTGTGTTTGCTGCCCATGCGTATGGTTATTTCGAAAAAATGCGCGGTCATGAGCTTGAGAGATCCAGGCACGAACAGGCGCTCGCGGCCAGCCAGCTCCAAACGCTGAAGATGCAACTTCAGCCTCATTTTCTCTTCAATACCCTGCATGGAATCTCGACGTTGATTGACAGCGACGGAGCGAGTGCAAAGGCGATGATCCTGAGCCTGTCAAGGCTGCTGCGAAGAGCCCTGGAACTTAGCGGTTCTGATCTGGTTCCATTGCAGGAGGAACTAACGTTCATCAACGAATATCTTGATCTGGAAAAGATGCGCTTCGGAGCGAGGCTTGAAGTGACCGAAGCCATAGAGCCCGATACCCTTCGAATCCTGGTCCCACAAATGATTTTGCAGCCCCTGGTGGAAAATGCGATTCGCCATGGAATAGCCGGTTCGCGAGAAAAAGGCTGGATCAAGATTGTTTCGCGCCAATCGGAATCCGGGCTCGAACTCATTGTTTACAACAGCATTGGGGATACCAGGCGCCCAGGAAAGGGCGTAGGGCTCAAAAACACCGAATCCCGTCTGAAACATTTGTATTCAAAGGAAGCGACCTTTTCCTTTGAAATGAATGAAGACCATGAGGCGACGGCAAGCATCTCAATTCCAGCACTGGGATCAAGTTCTCAGGCGTGACGAATTCAAAAGGTGAGAGTCTGAGCCAATATAGGTTTGCGGAGGTCGGGCATGCGAGCGTTGATTATCGATGACGAGCCCCTCTCGCGAGCCGCGTTGGCAAGTGTCCTTGCGGGAAGAACTGACATAGAACAATTTGACTCGGCGGGAGATGCCGTAGAAGCACTCGATAAGATATCCGCGGCTAACTACAATGTCCTTCTCGTAGATATCAATATGCCGGAAACATCAGGCTTAGAGTTGCTGGATAGAGTTAAATGGCGTGAAACACCTCCTCCCTCCATCATCTTTGTGACCGCGTACGAGGAGCACGCTCTCGCAGCGTTCAGCAAACATGCTGTCGATTATGTGCTGAAGCCTTTCTCGAGAGAGCGAATCGATGCAGCGCTGGATGTTGCTCTCAGGAGAAACGCCGGTGAGAGAGCTGCGAAGCTGATCGAACAACTGCCCCAGTTGCAGAAACAGGCACACGAAACTTCAACGAAGATTGCGATCAAGGCCCAGGGAAGGATTCTGTTTATCGAGCCGGAAGATGTGATCTCGGTTGAAGCAGATCGGAACTATGTTCTGTTGCGGCGTGTGGCAGGCTCGTATCTTCTTCGGGAGTCTATCTCAGTGATTGCGGATAAATTGAAAGCCTTCGGATTCATCCGTATTCATCGCTCCGTTCTCATTAACTCTGCGTACGTTGATGAGATTCAGCCGCTGCCGACGGGCGATTATGGACTCCGGTTGCGGAGCGGCAAAGAGTATACCGTTACGCGGAGCTACCGGCAGAACTTGAAAGGGATCGCTGCTTCCTGGATTGGGACGGACGGATTCCGCTGAAAGCTCTCTTCACTACATCCTCAGAGATTCCGACCAAGTTCATCTTCGCGCAAAGAGTTCCATCAAAACGGAAAGCGCGCGAAAATCTATGCTTTTTGAAAGATGGACTATGTGATCTATCTCCAGGGATGAACTTACAATCCACGATTTCGAGCGCACACAGATCCGTCACGGACTTACGCTGCTTCGATTCCGGGAGAACAGGAAGCATTTCCAATCCCTGTACAGGTTGATTGGACCCTCCTGTACCAAGGCCAGCAAAACGAACAATTTGCAGATTGGCATAGCGCTTGCATTCCTCACGGCTGAAGGAATCGGATTCCCCCCGTTTCCATCCGATTCAGACACCGAGCGTTGAGGAGAGGTCGCTATGCAGCGGAGCTATGCCGTTTTTGTGCGGGTTCGTAAAGTCGTTTTCACGTGCGCGGCAATTGCGTTCGTGCTGTTCCTGTGTCATTCCGAGCAGATGTGCGGGCAGGGAATCATCACCGGCGGAATCAGTGGAACCGTAGTTGATCAGAACGCTGCTCTGATTCCAGGTGCCACGATTACCGCGGTGAACGACGCGACCGGGGCGAGCCTTGTGGGAAAGGCGAACGGCGAGGGCACATTCCTTATCTCGAACGTTCCGCTCGGTACGTACACGGTTACCATCGCTGCAGACGGGTTCGGGTCGAGCTCTGTCAAGCATGTGCAGGTAGTGGCGGGAAATGCAACGCCTATCGGCAAGCAGGCGTTGGCATTGGGAACAACTTCGCAGACGGTCGAGGTTTCGGCCGGCTCAGCGCAACTCCTGAACACCGAGACGGCGCAGGGGGAAGTTGTCCTTGATTCACAGCAGCTTTCAAGCATGCCCGTGGATGGCGGGTTTGACGACGTGGCGCTGGTGGTTCCAGGTGTCGTCGCAACCCACGCTGACAACATGTCGAATACCAATGGTGTGGGTTACTCGGCCAACGGGCAGCGTGGCCGTTCGAATAATTCCGAGATCGACGGGCAGTCAAACAACGACAACTCGATATCGGGGCCGCAGTTTTTCTTCTCGAACCAGGATGCCATTCAAGAAATCCAGGTCATCACGAACAATTTCAGCGCGCAGTATGGCCGCAACATGGGCTCCGTAGTTAATTACCTCACCAAGAACGGCACCAATCAATTTCATGGGACCGCATTTGAGTATTACCTGGGCTCATGGGGATCTTCGTTGACGCAAGGCGAGAAAGGCACACAATTCGGTTACTGCCCGCAGGGGGTAAGCCCAAGCGACTCCAATCCGTGCAATGTCCCGATCGTTGCTCGTTTCGTGCAGAACAATTACGGCGGAACGTTCGGCGGACCAATTTTGAGGGACAAGCTTTTCTTCTTTGGAAGCACCTATTGGGATCACACCTACCAGGGCGCCTTTACGTTTACCTCCGGCGGAAATGTTTTTCCCGATCCGAATGGACTGAAGCAACTGCAGGCGGCATTTCCAAATAACCCAGGCGTCGCGGCCATGACGCTGAATGGTCCTTATGCCTATCCCACGGGCAATCCAACGCCGTTTGGCGCCACGTCACTACTGCCGGTGACGGACGGCAATAGTACTGCGAATATCGAGGTCTCGCAGTATCTGCGGCATGTGCCCAACTATGTGCTCGACCAGGAAGAACTCGGCCGGATTGACTACCAGATGACTCCGAAGGATCGTTTCTACGTCCGCTATATGTACCAGAAAAACCCGACGGTACCGGCGGGCGGCAATTTTGCAAGCGGCGGATATTTTGATGTAAATGGGATCACGCACTCGGTGGGTGGAGATTGGTCGCACATTTTTACTCCTACCGTCGTCAACCAACTTCGTTATTCATTCCAGCAGTCCACGATCGCCTTTGAGGGCGGTGGGGTGCCGAGTTGCACGATCGCGAGCTTCGGGAATTGTCCTTCGCAGGTATCGCTTGGCGCAGGTCTCGAAGGATTTGGCTATGCCTCCAACCTGCCGCAGGGCCGAGTCGTGAAAGTGACGCAGGTTCAGGACAATGCAAGCTGGAGTCGTGGACGTCATACTGTCACGTTTGGCGGGGAGTGGGACTATCAGAACTCGCCCAACGTTTTTCTTCCCAACGCGGTTGGGGCATTTGATTTTGCGCCCGGTACGACGAATATCCCTTTCCGGAACGTGACCAGCGCGGCAATGAATAATGGGATAACTGGACTGTTAGAGGGAATCGCCTTTACTGACTTGACTGCGGGAAGCCCGACCACACACTTTACAGAACCTGACTTCGCGCTCTACTTCCAGGATGATTGGAAGCTGCTGTCGAATCTTACGCTGAACCTCGGCCTGCGCTACGAGTTCTTCTCCCAGGGCATTAACACTGTGCACAATCAGAGCCTGGCGCAGCAGACGGGATCGCATCCCTTCTGGAACACCGCGCTTCCTCTATCGGTGACCACTGTTCCGAAGGTTGATTCATACTTCAAAAATATTGAGCCGCGGATTGGCTTTGCGTGGAACCCAGAGAGCACGAAGAGGCTGGTGGTTCACGGTGGATTTGCCATCAATGTCGATCCCGCGTTTTATAACATCTTTCTCAACATCGCCACCGGTGCACCCGCTATCAACGCAGGGGCATTTGCGTGTGACGGAATCAGTGTTCAATGCGTGCCCGGCAACGGCTTGACATTCAGCACAGTGCAGGCGGCGGATGACCAGTTCGTTCCCACCGGCGGCGATCCTCGTGTGAACCCGTATCAGACGGTACCGACCAGCTTCAAGAATCCGATGTCGGAAAGCTATACACTCGGTGTTCAATACCAGTTGGGCAGCGCCGGTGTGGTGGAAGCGCGCTACGTTGGCAACCATGTGTTCCGCCAGTTCCAATCGCTGAACAATAATCCGGATATCTTCGATGTCCAGACGTCGTTCCCGGGTTACGGTGGCGGACAGGCGGTATGCACAGATCCAACACAAATTGGTTACACACGGTCGAACTGTAACTTCGGCCTCGTCCAGACGACCGCGAACACGGCGTTCTCGATCTATAACGCCTTGCAGACTTCGTTCACGGCACGCAATTTTCATCACTGGACGGGAACAGCGTCGTATACATACAGCCGTGCCATCGACAACACCAGCGAGATCTTCAGCACGGGGTCAGGCGGCAATACCAGCGCACTTGCGCAAGATCCCCTCAATCCGGACATCGGGGAGCGCGGCGTCAGCGGCAACTCGTATCCCGACGTCATCGGCTTGCAGATGGGGTACACGGTACCGTGGTTCAATGGCCAGAAAGGAATTCTTGGAAGGGTTCTCGGCGGTTATTCTTTCAATGCTTTCTACACTTACAACAACGGGCAACCCTTCACTCCGGAGCAGGCACTGACGGCACAGTCGCCGTTCGTGAATTCGTCTGATCCGATGGCGTCAACAGCTTTCTGTGATTACAATTTTTCGCAAGTCTTTGGAAATCCCTGCAGGCCGATTCTCTCCAACGCGAAAGCGCCCATCGGCACCGTAGGAATCAATACGGGCGCGGGCGGCTATATCAACTACGTCACTGGCGCATCCATTTCTCCGTCAGACGTGCACTGGCTTTGGAGCAACCAGTACGAAGCCATTGCGCGGAATAATCCGTTCCCGGGCGTTGGACGCAACACACTGCGTGGCGACAGCTTTAATGATCTAGACCTCACCGTTGCCAAGAACATCAAGCTGACAGAGCGTTTGACAACGATTCTGCAGATCAGCGCCTTCAATACTCTCAACCGCGGCTATTACGGCACTCCTGATCCGAACATCGAGGATTCGCTGTATCCGACACTGTTTGGAGTTCAAGCCGGCTTCCTCAGCAACTACTATTCGGGAGGTGGCGGCGAAAGTCCGGTTGCGGGTGGCGCCTTTGGAGCCGGCCCCGGAAACCGGAGCATCCAGCTCGCCGCAAAGATCGTTTTTTGACCAGATGCGCTTGGGGTGAATGCTCCTGGATTTGGACGGGTTCGGCGGTGATTCAGCCGGGACCCGTCCCCTACTCGCCGTGCCTGTCATTCCGAAACAGTGACGTCAAAATTCTCTTGAGCCCAGGCGGTCTTGCATGTTGACCTGAGTTGGTGCTCCGGGAATGAAATCCCCAGGAAAGACTGATGGACTCAAAGACATCGTCGTAAGTTTTTGATTTTGTGGTGCCGGGAGGGGGGGTCGAACCCCCACGACCTTGCGATCGGCGGATTTTGAGTCCGCTGCGTCTGCCAGTTCCGCCATCCCGGCCTCGGGTGGGGCGCATGGAAAGTATCGCACAGCCATTGGTTACGGGGCTACCCGGGTTTTGACGGTAGAGAGCACTTTGTGGCTACCTCCTCTTGCCAGATTCTTTGTCAAGCTTTCCCGTGTACCTGTCCACTTTTGCCAAGTCCTTTTCTCCAGGTTCCCGGTGTGCCGGTCCCAAGCCCCGTGCGACAATGGAGGCAATCGTGATGACTTCTGCCTCTTCTGCAGTCGTTCCCGATCCGGTCGTCGTGACCCCGGAGTTGCTGGCTCAGCACAGCATCACCCGGGATGAATACGAGCGGATTCTGACGGCCCTGGGACGTGTCCCTTCTCTTACTGAGCTGGGTATTTTCAGCGTGATGTGGAGCGAGCACTGCTCGTATAAATCGAGCCGCGTGCATTTAAAGCGGCTGCCCACCAAAAGCGATCGAGTGGTACAGGGACCGGGCGAAAACGCCGGCATCATCGACGTGGGTGAAGGATGGGCCTGCGCGTTCAAAATCGAGAGCCACAACCACCCCAGTTATATCGAGCCTTTCCAGGGCGCGGCGACGGGAGTCGGCGGAATTCTGCGCGACATTTTCACGATGGGTGCGCGGCCGCTGGCCGTGATGGATTCCTTGCGCTTTGGGCCGATCCAGCCCGAGCCTGGCATCGAGCCGGAACTGCTCGCGAAGAACCACTCTGTGGTAGAAGGCGTGGTGAGTGGGATCGCTGGATACGGCAATTGCTTTGGCGTCCCAAACCTGGGCGGCGAGACGAAGTTCGAGCCGTGCTATAGCGGCAATCCGCTGGTGAACGCGTTTGCGCTGGGCCTGGTGCGCAAAGACGAGATCTTTTACGGCAAGGCTACTGGCACCGGCAATCCAGTGATTTATGTCGGTGCGAAAACGGGGCGCGACGGCATTCACGGCGCCACCATGGCCAGCGAAGAATTCAGGGAAGGCTCGGAACAGAAGCGGCCTAACGTGCAGGTCGGCGATCCTTTCATGGAGAAACTGCTCCTCGAGGCATGCCTCGAAGCGATGAAGACTGGCGCCATCGTCGGTATCCAGGACATGGGCGCGGCAGGACTGACCTGCTCGACCTGCGAGATGGGCGGCCGTGGCGGCGTGGGGCTGGACGTGGAACTGGATTTCGTACCGCAGCGCGAGACCGGCATGAGTGCGTACGAGATCATGCTCTCGGAGAGTCAGGAGCGGATGCTGCTTGTCGCCGAGAAAGGCCGCGAGGACGAAGTACTGCGCGTCTTCGCAAAGTGGGGACTCGACGCGGTCATTGTGGGTACAGTGCAGCCGGAATCGCGATTGAGGATTCGGCATCACGGCGAACTGGTTGCGGATATTCCGAACCAGTCGTTGACGGATGATGCTCCGCTGTATCACCGGCCGGTTGGGACGTGGAAGGCACCGGTACCGACCGATCCTCCCGACGAAGCCCTGATTGCGTTGGAAGCGGATCGCGATTACCTGGCCGATCTCAAAAAGCTGCTGGCAAGTGCGAATGTGTGCTCGAAGCGCTGGGTGCATGAGCAGTACGACACGATGGTGCAGACCAATACTGCGATCGGGCCCGGCGGTGAAGCCGGCGTGATGCGCATCAAGGGCACGGGGAAACCGGATGGACCTGAAGGTCCAGTTGGGGAGATCGGGCTGGCCATGGCGCTGGACGGAAACGGGCGTTGGGCATATCTCGATCCCAAACTGGGTGCGATGCATGCGGTGGCGGAAGCTGCGCGCAAGGTTGCCATGACTGGAGCTACCCCGGTGGCAGCGACGAATTGTTTGAACTTCGGCAATCCGGAGAAGCCGGAGATCATGGCCCAGCTTTCCGCAGCCATCGACGGCATCTCGGAGGCCTGCATCGCGCTGGGAACACCGATCACGGGCGGCAATGTTTCGCTCTACAACGAGACCAAGGGTGAAGGGATTTATCCGACGCCGGTGCTGGGGATTGTTGGAATCCTGGACGATGTGACGCGAGCTGTGCCGGCGGCATTCCAGCAAGCCGGGGATACGATTTTGCTGTTGTGGCCGATGCCGCGCGGCGAAGAGCCGAATCCAGGGCTCGCAGTTCCGTTCACACCCGCGCCCATCAATCCATACATCATTGCGGGGCTGGATCCGAATCCGCCGTTTCCTGTCGCCAGCCCATTGACCACACCCGTTCCCGATGCTCCCGAGGACACAACGGACTCGCCGTCGAAAGAGCTGGCAGCATTTGGCAGTTCGGAGTTCTCCAAGTCTGTACTCGGCGAGTTGTGGGGTACTCCTCCCGCGCTTGACCTCGAAGCAGAGTCAAGCCTCCACAAGCTTCTGATTGACCTCTCCTGGCGGAGGTTGATTCGTTCCGCCCGTGACATCAGCGACGGCGGCATCGCGGTTGCCCTAGCCCAGGCTTCGTTTCCGCTGAATATCGGCGCGAAGGTTGATCAGGAGCAATCGCTCATGGTGCATCCGCTCTTTGGACTGTTCGCAGAGCCAGCAACAACAGTGTTGGTAACAACGGCCTCAGACAACATTTCGGAGATTGAGAAGCTCGCTGAGGAATTCAACCTTCTTTGCGCGCGCATCGGCACTACTGGCGGATCCCGTCTGGAGATCACGGTGGATGGCGAATCCTTCATCTCGGCTTCACTCGACGAGTTGCGCGAACCGTGGGCCAGATCTCTCGAAGCAGCACTCCACGATGAGGTGACGGCATGAGCCGGTTGCTGTTTCAGGGCGTCGAAGGTCTTGAAGATTGTTCGAAGGCGATTGAGGCAGAGTTGAAATGCAGGTGCTTCGGCTCGACATCGTCTGACGACGATGCCTCGCTCAGGAAGACAAACCATGAGAGCGACAAGTTGCATGAAGAGTGCGGCGTTGTTGCCATTCACGGGCATGCGGATGCGGCACGGATGGCGTATCTCGGCTTGTACGCACTACAGCATCGCGGGCAGGAATCGGCAGGCATCGCCACCGCCGATGGGCAGCACCTCGCCAACATCAAAGGCATGGGGCTGGTTTCGGAAATCTTTACCGATGAAGTGCTGCAGAAGCTGCCGGGCCGGATGGCGATCGGTCATACGCGCTATTCCACGACCGGCGATTCCGCCCTCTTGAATGCTCAGCCGATCCGCGTGGATTCGACCAAGGGGCTCATCGCGATTGCCCATAATGGCAACCTGGTGAACCTGGGCAATGTAAGGGCGAGGCTCGAGCGCGATGGCGCATACTTCCAGACCACGTCGGATTCCGAAATCATCGTGCAGCTTATTGCGCACTCAAGGGCCGGCACGCTCGTCGATGCCATTGCCGATTCATTGCGGCAGGTTGAAGGCGCTTTCTCGATTGTGATGATGACGCGCGACCGCATCTTTGCGGCGCGCGATCCTCGCGGATTCCGGCCGCTCTCGATCGGGCGCATCAAGAATCCTGATGGGCCCGACACGATTGTCTTCGCCTCTGAAACGTGCGCCTTCGATCTGCTGCGCGCCGAGTATGAGCGTGACGTACTTCCGGGCGAGCTGGTGATGGTGACCGAAGATGGTTTGACCAGCCGGCAATATGCCAGCGGAGTTCCGCAGTCGAGTTGCATCTTCGAACATGTCTACTTTGCGCGGCCCGACAGTCGCATCTTCGGCCGCTGGGTGCAGGAAAGCCGCGACCAGATGGGCCGCCAGCTTGCGCGCGAGTCAGGAGTGCCTGCAGACGTGGTTGTGCCGGTGCCCGACTCGGGTGTCACAGCGGCGTTGGGTTATGCGGAACAAAGCGGCATTCCATTTCGATTTGGATTGATCCGCAATCATTACGTTGGCCGCACATTTATCCAACCAGAACAGCGCGTGCGCGACTTCGGCGTTCGCCTCAAGTTAAACCCGGTGCACAACCTGCTTGAGGGCAAACGCGTGATCCTGATTGACGACTCGATCATTCGCGGAACCACAAGCCGCAAGATCGTCCGCATGGTGCGCGGGGCGGGGGCGAAGGAAGTTCACTTGCGCATCAGTTGTCCGCCGACGATTTCGCCTTGCTTCTATGGTGTCGACACACCGAGCAAGAAAGAACTGATCGCTGCCAACAACAGCGTTGAAGGAATTCGGAGCTACATCGAGGCCGACTCACTGGCTTATCTCTCGCTCGAGGGATTGCTGAAGTGCTGCGATGGCAGTGAACATAACGGCTACTGCACGGCGTGCTATACCGGCAACTACCCGACAGCGTGGGTTGACGTGGACGCGATTCTGCCGGCCGCGGAGAGCATCCAGGTGTGAGCACCCGAGCCGGGGATGTCCGATTGTGACGCCTTGAACGATGAGCAACCTTACGGTTGCGCTTTGTTTTGAGAAAGAAGCAAAGTCGTCAGCGATCAACGCCGATGCGGAAGTAACCGAAGGCAACCGCATATCCCTCCACTTCGGTCGGGATGACAAGCGGTTTTGAGAATGTTTGAGAAATACCGCCGATGCGGAAATTACATCTCTCAAGGGCTAATGCCCGGTGGCTTTGGATGGCTTGCCGCACGACTGAAGTCATGCTCTTTCAAACATGCGCCGAAGCGGGCGCGTAACCGCCGATGCGGAGGTTTCCGCTGAGTCGTTCTGGGAGTGTCACCGCCTAGCGGAAGTAGCCCAGAGTTGCGCTACTCGGAGACCATAAAGATGAGGTTTTGGTTCGGACGTCCCTACGGGACTGCCACTCATGTTGTTCGCTGTCCCAGGGTTCCGCTGCGCTCCACCCTGGGCTATTTTCTCGCGTTCCTTCTGGGAACTTTGTGGTCCCGTTCCCCACCCGCAAAGAACGAGAATTGCCGCTGGTCAGATCGTGCTTTCCCACCCAAGCGGAGCTTGGATGGGGCACCCAATTTCTTGCTGATCGCGAGAGTGTGATCGGGGCTACTCCCGTACGTGCCGATGTCTCAATTTTCGGGGCTGATGCTTTGACTTCGCATCGCGGCGCTCAAGATGACCATCTACTTTCCTAAGGGATGCTATTCAACTGCGCGGCGAGTTTTTTCATGGCTGCATTTTCTCGGATGATTTCACCGGTCTCTCGATTGTGCAAAGCTATCTCGGCTGCCATGGAGCGACCGAGAATTCGCTGATCAATGTTGCCAAAGGATCCAGGCACGAGGGTTCCCAACCAGCCGACCCAGGCCGGGGTATGAGCGTTGCCGACAATGATGCCGGGGCGAAAGATGGCGAGGCGGGCAAAACCGACGTTGCGCACGGTGTCTTCTTTCATGCCCATTACGCGAGCATAGCGAAACCGGCTGCGGGCTGTGCTTCCTGCCGCGGAAAGAAGGCAGAACTG
This sequence comes from uncultured Acidobacteriaceae bacterium, assembly GCA_963838295.1. Taxonomy (GTDB): domain Bacteria; phylum Acidobacteriota; class Terriglobia; order Terriglobales; family Acidobacteriaceae; genus Telmatobacter. The sequence goes on along the minus strand of CAWIQS010000007.1, from coordinate 202,107 downwards.
GGTGATTCCGGCGTCATGACAGCCACGCGCAAAGGCGCCGACTACGCCGACCTCAAGTCGTCGCAATTCTTCCTCGCTCCAGCGCGCCGATCCCGAACCGACACCCACACAGCTGACGGCGCTGACGCGACCCTGGCTCAAAGCTTCGCGGGCAAGGGAGGCAGTGCGCTCGGCGAAGTCAGCAGCGCCGGTATCAAGAACTACGTTGCGTACTCGCGGTCGCGGTGCGATGGGCTTTCTGGTGATCATCACCACTTCCCGGCAGTCCGGAATCGCTAGCAGCTCCGCGACGGCTGCTCCGCCGACTTGCCCGGTACCACCAAGGATGATTGCGGCGAAATTCTGGTTCATGAAAGAGGACCTCTGCTTAGTAAGGATGCGGACGTCCCTACGGGACTGCCGCTCGTTCTGTTCGCTATCCCAGGGTTCCGCTGCGCTGCACCCTGGGCTATTTTCCGAGTTCCCTCCGGGAACTTTGTGGACCGGGTCCCGCCATGAATCGAGATTTTCAGCAAGCTGTGAAGTCGTGCCTTTCAAAGATGCTGCCTCAAGCTGAAATCACGCAGGCCCATCGGCCAGGGCTGGCTGAGCGGCAACTACCCTGGTGCGCTCCAGGTTGCGGGTGAGCAGGAACATCACCAGCGCGGCGCCGAGGCTTGGGACGACGAGTCCGCGCAGTCCCAGATCGTAGCTGCCGGTCAAATCGCGCGTGCGGCCCATCCAGTAGGGGCCGATGAATCCGCTGAACATGGTGATGGTATTCACGGCGGCAAGGCCCGCAGCCGCTGCGCGTCCGGCCAGAAACTGCATCGGGACCGCCGCTGACGGGCCGAGCATCGCCATGAAGGAAACAAAACTCGCGGCGAGCGCGGCCACCACCAGCCAAGGCGCCGTCGCATAGCTCGCTACAAAGAAGGCGACAGCCATAATTGCACAGGGAACAATGGAGTGCAGCGCACGCTCTCCGTGGCGATCGGAGTGCGCGCCGTTCAACAGCATCCCCGCCGCGCCCGCCAATCCAAAGCACGCGATCAGGAAGCCTACATTGGTGGCACTCCATCCTGTTGCTGCCTGCAGTATCGCCGGCGCGGAGAAGCCATAGGCGTAGTTTGCCGTCAGCGCGCAGAGGAGATAGGCACCCATCATCCACACCTTGGGAGAGAGTAGCGCCCGCATGACGCCTGCTTCGTGACCAAGATGCGCATGCGCGGAATCAACGGCGAGCTGCTTCTTGAGCCACATTCTCTCCTCGGGCGTAAGCCACTCCGCCTGCATGGGGCCGTCGGGCAATAGCCAGAGAAAGACGAAACTGAACAGTGCAGCGGGTAATCCTTCTGCGATGAAGAGCCATTGCCAGCCTGCAAGGCCGAACGTTCCTTGAAGGTTCATGAGCCAGCCTGCCAATACGCCCATCACAACCGAACTGAGGGGAAGAGCAATGTAGAAGCGGCTGACCGCGCGCGCCCGCATGCTGGCCGGGAACCACAGCGTGAGGTAATACAGGACGCCCGGGAAAAATCCCGCCTCTGCAGTGCCCAGCAGGAAACGAACGCCATAGAACTGCCACGGCGTTCGAACGAACATCATGGCGGCTGCGAGCAATCCCCAGGTCAGCATGATGCGGGCGAGCCAGCGTTTGGGTCCAAAGTGAAGGAGAAGCAGGTTTGAAGGCACTTCGCAGAGCGCATATCCGATGAAGAACAGTCCCGCACCCAATCCATAGACCGTGGCGCTGAAGTGCAGATCGCTGTTCATGCGCAACGAGGCAAAGCTGATGTTGATGCGGTCCATATAGGCGAGGCAGTACCCGATGCCGATAATCGGGAGGAGCCGGAGTGAGGCTTTGCGCTGCGCTGAAGCGCCGAGAGCGGCTTCGCTGGAAGATGAAGCGTTCGGGTCGGGATCGAATCCGATTGCTGACATGGCTGCCGATCTCGCGGGATTTTGCGCTGTTATCGCGAACAGAATCGAAGGGGGCGATAAGCCGAATGTAACACGGGCTGAGGATTGGCGGCTGGCCCTGCCGGGGTCTGGCGTTGTGATAGCATCCGCCTGATCATGGTTCTCACTGTCGATCGCGCGACTCCCCCTCAGAGGTTGCCATGACGCGTTCGCCGTGGTTGTTTGCTAGTGCAGTTTTTCTAGGCGCCTTCCTGCTCTTCCTGGTCGAGCCTATCTCAGCAAAACAACTGGTCCCCGTACTGGGCGGCTCAGCAGCCGTCTGGATCACATGCCTCGTCTTCTTTCAAGCCGCGCTGCTGGTTGCCTATCTATGCGCTCACTGGATGAGCACGCGGCCGCGCTGGGCACTCTACTTTGGCCTACTGTTCGTTGGCTTCATTTCAGCCGCGTGGTGGAGTATGCGCGGAATGTCTGCGGGGGGCGACGCGGCTCACCCGATTTTTACGGTTTTTGTTGCCTTGACCACCACGATCGGGCTTCCATTCCTGATGCTGGGCGCAACCAGCCCGCTGATGCAGGTGTGGTGGGCTCGGCTGCATCAGTCGGCGATTCCCTACCGCCTCTTCGCGCTCTCAAATCTGGCGTCGCTGCTCGCGCTCGCTGTTTACCCGACGCTCATCGAGCCACATTTAACGCTGGAGTCGCAGCGCATTACCTGGTGCTGCGGATTCGCGGTCTTCGCATCGATCACTGGCGTGCTGGCGTGGAGAGCGCGTTCAGCAACAGCATCCGTGCCCGCTGAGAATGTTGCCGCAGTTGAAGAGGGCGCGCCGGCACCGCAAGTGCAGAAGGTCCTCTGGGTGCTGCTGCCGATGGGTGCCGCGATGCAACTCAGCGCCGTGACCAGCTATATCACCGCCAACATCGCCGCTATTCCCCTGCTGTGGATTCTTCCTCTCGCGGTCTATCTGCTCACCATCATCCTCGCTTTCGAGTTTCCTCGCCTGCTGCCGCGCAGCCTGATTGCGCGCTTCCTCATCGTGATGCTGGCGGGGTTGGGCTACGCACTCTCAAAGCAGGATGTGGAATGGCCGTTGCGTATCAGCATCGCCTTTTTTCTGATTGAGGCTTTTGCGTCGGGCCTCTTTTGCCACAGCGAGGCTTATCGGCTTCGTCCGCGCCGCGCGTCTGAGGCAACGCTGTTTTACCTTCTTTTCGCGGCCGGAGGTGCACTCGGCTCTTTCGTGATTGGCATCGTCTTTCCGCTCGTGTTTCAATTCAACATCGACCTGGTGATCACCTGCTGCTTCACCGCTTTTCTGGCCTTTCTCGTCACGTTTGAAGACGGCTGGAATTCGCGCCTGCTCTGGGGTGTCGCCACCGCCTTGATGGCGTTGCAAATCTTCTGGATCAACATCGTCAACCAGCGCAACACCACGGTAGCGGTCCGCAATTTCTACGGTGCGCTGCGGGTGAAGCAGACCTTCGGCATTCCCGGAGCCACGTTGCGGACTTTGACGAATGGCAACGTCGAGCACGGCACGGAGATATTCGGCACCGACGAACAGCGCCACACGCCAACCAGCTACTATGCCGAGGATTCCGGCGTTGGCGTGGCCATTCGGATGTGCTGCGGTACGCAACCGCGCAACATTGGCGTAATCGGACTAGGTGCTGGAACCATCGCCGCTTATGGGCGGCAGGGCGATCACATTCAGTTCTATGAAATTAACCCGGCCGTCGAGCCGATCGCGCGCAACGTCTTCACCTACATTCGGGACTCTGGCGCTCAAGTCTCAGTCATTCCGGGAGATGCGCGCACGTCTCTCACTCGGGAATCGCCGCAGCAATTCAATGTCCTGGTGGTCGATGCCTTCTCCGGCGATGCAATACCGCTTCACCTGCTCACCACCCAGGCCCTCGCACTCTACCGACGGCACCTGGCACCCGGCGGGGTCATCGCCTTCCACATCTCCAACCGTCACGTAGATCTCGAACCGCCCATCTGGATATTGGCCAACCAGGCAGGCATGCAATCGAGAATCGTGAGCAGCTATGCCAATGATGCGCGGGACGAGTTCACTGCGACCTGGTTGCTGGTTTCGGACAATTCGGCCTTTTTTGACCAGCCGGAAGTCAGTTCTCACTCTTCGCCGGCCACGCCGAACTCCTCGCTGCGGCCGTGGACCGATGATTTTTCGAGTCTTCTGCCCGTCCTTCGGTGGTAAGTGGCCCATGTCACATGACGTTCACAGTTCCCATGTGATAGCATCCGTTTTCTTAAAGCTAGACGCTTGGCGGCGCTCTCATTTCACTTGACCGCCTTGCGCCTGCCGGGGACTCTCCGCATGGACGAGGAAGACGGCAGATTGGGCCCTCGAGCCCGCCAACCCGGACGCGTTGACGTCCTCACGGACGCCTTGATGATGTCCCTGTGCTCCCTCTCTTTGCCGGTCTTCGCACCGGTTCCAGAAACCCGCACTCATATTCCGCATGAAGGAGAATTGCCATGAAAACTTACCAGGGAAGTGAGATCCGCAACGTAGCTGTAGTTGGGCATGCGCAGAGCGGCAAGACGTCATTGATCTCCGCGCTGCTGCATGCCGCAAAGATGACTCCGACGCAGGGCAGAGTGGGCGATGGCTCTGCGGTGACGGCCTATGACGAAGAAGAGATCGCCCGCGGGACGACGATGTCGAATGCAGTCGCTTTCGCCGAATGGCAGGGCGTGAAGATCAATTTCGTCGACACACCGGGATTCCACATGTTCTCGCACGAAGCGCGCGCGGCGCTGCTGCCCGTGGAGGCAGCCTGTGTTGTCGTAAATGCCCAACATGGCATTGAGACGGTGACGGAGCGGGTGTGGAAGTACGCGGAAGAGGCGAATGTGCCGCGGTTTGTGGTGATCAACCAGATGGATCACCCCAAGGCCGGCGGCGGTGGCGGATTGAGTGCGCTGATTGACGATCTGCACGAGCGCTGGGGACGAAATTGCGTGCCGGTACAGTTGCCCATCTCGGATGCGCAGGGATTTCATGGCGTGGTTGACCTGGTGACGATGGAGGCGTTTCACTACACGCCGAACGGGGACGGACACGGCAAGATTACGGGTGAAATTCCGGCGAGCATCGCGCAGCAGGCCAAGGAGGCGCACGAGGCACTGGTGGAGTTGGTGGCCGAGGGCAAGGACGAGCTGATGGAGGAGTACTTCGCCGAGGGGACCATCCCCGAGCAGCACCTGATTACCGCATTGCATGAGGCGATTCGCGAAGACCGCATCTTCCCGGTGCTGTTTGCAAGCGGCGGCGCGAATGTGGCCACCGACCATCTACTCGATTTCATCAAGGTGTATGCACCGTCGCCGACCGAGCGCACGCCCATTCCCGTGAGGACAGCGGCGATGCAGGCTGTTGCGGCTAACGGCGACGGCGCTGAAGGCGGCGCGGGTGTATCGTTCCGCAAAGTTGAGGATAGCGAGCCTGCGGCGCTTGTGGTGTTCAAAACCATGAGCGATCCCTTTGCGGGGCGGATCACGTTCTTCAAGGTGGTAAGCGGCGTGGTGAAGAACGATGCCACGCTGGAGAACTACACGCGGCGCAGCCAGGAGCGCTTCGCACACTTGAGCGTGATGCAGGGGCGCAAGGCAGTCGAAGTGGCAGAACTGCATGCCGGCGATCTTGGTGCAGTCGCCAAGCTGCGCGAGACGCTGACCGGTGACACGCTGGGGGCGAAGGGCGGGGATATCCAAGTCGACCTGGCCGCTCTGCCTGAGGCGGCGATGACATATGCCATTGAGCCGAAGAGCCGCGCGGATGAAGACAAGCTGGCGCCAGCGATTCACAAGCTGATGGAAGAGGATTTGCTGATCCGTTTCTTCCGTGATCCGCAGACCAACGAATTTCTGATTGCTGGTGCGGGACAGCCGCACATCGAATCGATTGTGTCCCGGTTGAAGAAGCGCTATCACGCCGAAGTGACGTTGAAAGCTCCCAAGGTTCCTTACCGCGAAACCATACGCGGTAAAGCCGATGCGCAGGGCCGCCACAAAAAGCAGTCCGGCGGCCATGGTCAATTCGGCGACTGCAAGGTCAGGATGGAGCCTCTGCCCCGCGGCGGCGGTTTTGTGTTCGCCAGCGAAGTTTTCGGCGGCGCGATCCCGCGCAACTTCATCCCGGCCATCGAGAAGGGCATCGTCGAGTCGGCCGCCCGAGGCTATCTCGCCGGCTACCCCGTGGTCGATTTCAAGGTCATCGTCTACGACGGCAGCTATCACGATGTCGACTCGAATGAACTTTCCTTCAAGAAAGCGGGTCGTCTGGCCTTCCGCAAAGCAATGGAACAAGCCAAGCCCTGCTTACTGGAGCCCGTCATGAAGGTTGCCGTCGAAGCTCCCGACGAATTTGCCGGTACGCTGATGGGCGACCTGAACAGCCGTCGCGGACGCGTCCAGGGCATGGAGTCGAAGGGACGCACGACGGTGATCAATGCCGAGGTGCCGATGGCGGAGATGCTGACGTATGGCACGCTGCTGACTTCGATGACCCAGGGCAAGGGCAGTTACCGGATGGAAATGCATCACTACGATGTCGTTCCTCAACTTGTCGCAGACAAGATTCTGGCGAATGCGAAGCGGCCGGCGGATGAGGAAGAGGAGTAGCGACGGCAGTCGTCGGTTTTCAGTTGTCAGTTTTCAGTTGTCAGAGATCCGTGGCTGTCTTTGGGAGGATTCGAAGATGGCCGCGGATTTTCTGTTTTGGGCGGTATGACTCAATCAGTTACCCGTGCGTTTCGGCTGGCCCTACGGGACGGCGGCCGTTGTCCTCGTCATCCCAGGGTTTCACCCTGGGCTATTACGCGGAAGGCTGGTTCACGAGTGGGCCGTCGTTCGTTACTTTCCCACCCATGCCTTGTGGCATGGATGGGGCACCCACTTTTCGTGCCTGGCGCTGGTTCGCCGAGACGCTCTAATTTAGCGGAACATGTGGGGGACGAAGCTGCTGGTGTTGTTGGTGATCAGACCCTTGGATTCGCGAATGCCCATACCGGCGGATTCTCCATCGATTAGCCATGAACCGAAGACGGCGGTTTTGCCGGCTGCTTCGGCCATGGGAGCGAGGGCCTGGTAGACGCAGTTGTCCACGCTGCCGGAGGCGGGCGCGCCCTCGACGACACTGCCGTCGCGAATGACGGAGATGCCCTGCCCTTCGCGGCCGAAGAAGGGTTTGCGCACATAGCTCTTGAGTTCGCCCGAGCCGTCGATGTACGCGGGGAGGAGAAGTTCGTGGCCGGGGTTGAGTTCCCAGAGGATGGCGAGCAGGGCCTTGTTGGACCACATCATCTTCCAGATGGGCTCGATCCAGAGCATGGATCCCCAAGTGCGGCGATCCTTGCGCGGGCCATATTCGCGGAGCGGCGACGTTGGAGGGAGTGTGGACAATGCCTGCGGGGCGAAGGGTTCGGCCAGGAGCCACTCCCACGGATAGAGCTTGAAGAGCGTACCGATGACGTGGTTGTCGAGATCGACGAAGGCGGCGTGCTTTGCGTCCCAGCCAATCTGTTGCATGCCGAGATGGTGCGTTTTGATGCCGGCCTGCTGCGCTGTGTCTTCAAGGTAGGCGGTGGTCATGCGATCTTCTTCGCTGCCGATATCGGAGAAGTAGATGGGACTGGTGGTGTAGTCCTTGAGGTCCTTCCACTTGGCGATGAGTTTCTCGTGCGCGGAGTTGAACTGGTCGGCGTCGGGGAAGCAATCCTGCAGCCAGTACCATTGCGCGACGGCGGCTTCGACGAGACCAGTAGGAGTGTCGGCGTTGTACTCGAGGAGCTTGATGGTGTCGCCGTCGTAGGCGAGATCGAGGCGGCCGTAGAGGGCAGGCGGTTCGGCGTTCCACGCGGAGCGAATGGCCGCGTGCGCCGTGGCCGGGATGCCCATTTGCGCGAGGCGATCCTGATTGAGGATGACGTCGCCAGCGGCGAGGGCGAGACGCTGGATCTCGTTGGTCGCGGCTTCAAGACGATCGATCTCGCGCGCGGAGAATTCCCAGTAGGCGGACTCGTCCCAATAAGGAGTGCCGTCGGCCAGGGTGTGATAGGTGAGGCCGATTTTTTCGACGCGCTTTTGCCAGTCGGGGCGCGGAGTGAGCGTGCGGCGGCGCATCATTCACCTCCCGCCGAGTCGCCGCCACCGCCAATGCCGCCGAAGCCGCCGCGAGGTGTGGTGCTGCCGCCGATGACGGAATCGCCGATATTCCCACCGCTCGATCCGCCGTAGATGTAGTGGTAGATTCCGTGGCCGCCGGTTGCGTCGCAGTAGGAGTCGGGCTCCTTGCGGCCTTGCGGATCAATGCAATCGCGGTGTTCAGAGCGGCAGGCCGTCATGGAAAGAGCGACAGCGGCAAGAAGCGTTAGTTGGACTTCGCGAGACTTGCGCATGAGTTTGATGGGCCGAAGCAAGGATAGTGAATCGGGGCGAGAGAAACAACTGCGCGCAAGGGGTATGTGAGTGGAGGGGACAACTTTATTGGCGTCTTCGTCTGATCGTGCTAACCCCCTGAGTCGCGAAGGGCGAGAAGCAGGTCCTTCGCTGCGCTTACCCCACAGACGATGAATCGTCTGCGGGGCCCCAAGCCGCTCCGCTCAGCGACTGTCTGGATTGTCAAGGGTGGGTTGATGGAAAAGAGGAAAACGGTGGTGCTGTTTCCCTCTTTCCCACAACCTCGACTACGGCTGCTGAGGAGTTGCCCAGCTCGGTTGCGAGTACACGTTTTTCTGGCGAACCTCGCGGGCTTTGGCGTTGAGGCGGACGAGCAACTTATGTGCCACGGCGATGCGAACGACTTTGGGCGGTTTGCCGGCGGCGCGCAGGCGCTGCTGGAAGGCGAGGAAGTCCGGTTCATGACGAGCGACCACGCTGCCCACGATGAACAGGATGTCGCGGATGGCGGCGCGGCCGCCACGCACCGCGCGTTTGCCCTGATGTTTGCCTGAGTCGTTGGCCAGCGGCGCCAGTCCTGCGAGTTTGGAGATGGTCTTGTTGGAGAGCGTGCCGATCTCCGGCATCTCGGCCATGATGCGCGCCACGGTGCGATCGGCTACGCCCTTGATGGTGCGGAAGGCCTGATTGAGTTCGCGCCACAACGGGTCGGCATCGATCAGCGCAGCGATGGCCTGCTGAAGTTCTTCGATCTGCGCGGCGAGGAACGTGAGCATCTGGCGGAAGCTGTTCTGCACGGCGTCGTTGGTGACTAAACGTTGCTGGTTCAACTGCGCGGTGCGAACCTCGGTGAGCTGGCGCAGACGCGTGACGCGGGCGCGCAACTGGAGCTGTGTCTGCGGAGCCAGGCATAGCGGCTGAGACTTCTTTGTCTGTGCGTACCAGGCGATCATGCCGGCATCGATGGCGTCAGTCTTCTCCAGCCAACCCATGCTCTGCGCGAACTGGCGCACGGCACGCGGGTTGACCACCGCCACCGGCAGGCCGTGTTCGGACAGCTGCGCAAAGGCCCGCTGTTCGTAGCCGCCGGTGGCCTCCATGGCGACCAGCGCTACTTGATGGGTCTGACAGAAGGCAGCCAACTCTCGGATGCCTTCCGGGGTGTTGGCGAAGGTGGCTGCGGCGCCGTCCTGTCCGATGCGCGCGGCTAAAGATGAGGAAGCAATATCCACTCCACAAATGATCCGTGTCACGGTAACCTGCCTTGTATGTTCGAGTGAAATCGTGCGACTGTTCGGTCGTACGTGACTTGGGCAGCGGTCGCCTGTGCTGAGCGCCGGTCGTCAAGACCGCAGGATGAACGGGAGCCGTCCGCCCGCGGGGGAGCCGATCGCTCGACTCCCCCACTGCAACAGTCTCTACCAAACTGCCGCTCATTTAGAGATACAAGGATCGGATTTTGCTGGAAATTGAAATTGAAATCGGGTTATAGTCTTAGGACCCGCCGGACCTGCCGGCTATGGAGGTAACAGTGTTTCAGCCTACCGCCGTACGAATTTCGCGCTGAACATTGCCTCGGGTTTTTCCCCTTCTCTCGACCCCGAGGTCATCTTCAGACCTGGGGTGATTCTGCAAATCACAAACTGATAGCAGCATGACCCCTTCGCGTGATTGCGCCCTGACACGTTTGAGCTCTCCCACCCTTGCGACAGAAAGCGTCGCGAGGATGGGGCACCCACCGTTTTGTCATTGGCGCACGCAGTGGAGAAATTGTATGTCTGTTCTTGAATGGTTGATGCCGCCGGCTGAGCCCGGCGATCGCGGATTCTGGTCTTCGGTACGCGAGGCGCTGAAGGGCTCGCACTTGGACTACACAACGGTAAATTTGAATCGTGCCATTTTGCTCCTGGCCATTCCGATGGTGTTGGAGATGGTGTTGGAATCGCTGTTTGCCGTCACCGATGTGTTCTGGGTGGGGCGGCTGGGCGCGAACGCAATGGCTACAGTCGGCATCACGGAGTCGATGCTGGCGCTGGTGTTTGCGATCGGACTCGGGGTGTCGATGTCGACGACAGCGATGGTGGCGCGGCGCATCGGCGAGAAAGATCCCGAAGATGCGGCGATTGCCGGCGTGCAGGCCGTGGTGGTTGGGCTTGCGATCTCGCTGGTACTGGGAATTCCGGCGGGAGTTTATGCGCCGGAGTTGCTGCGCGCGATGGGTGCATCGCCAGAGATTGTGGCCAGTGGATCGGGGTATGCGCGGATTGCGCTGGGTGGTTGCGGCGCGATTATCATGCTCTTTCTCAACAACGCAATTTTCCGTGGCGCGGGCGATGCGGCGATTGCGATGCGGCTCTTGTGGGTGTCAAATATCATCAACCTCGTGCTTGATCCGTGTCTCATTTTCGGGCTTGGTCCGTTTCACCGAATGGGCGTAACGGGTGCGGCGCTGGCCACATTTACGGGGCGTTCGATCGGGGTGCTGTACCAGTTCTATCGGTTGCTGAAGGGCACCGAGCGGATACACATCCTGGCGCGGCATCTTCGCTTGAATGTGCGCGTGATGGTGAAGCTGCTGCGCGTCTCGTTGACCGGGATGCTGCAGTTTGCGATTGCGAATGCGAGCTGGATTGTGCTGGTGCGGATTATCTCGATCTTCGGCGCGGCGGCGGTGGCGGGATACACGATTGCGATTCGGATCGTGGTGTTTTTCATCCTGCCGTCGTGGGGGTTGAGCAATGCCGCGGCAACGCTGGTGGGGCAGAACCTGGGCGCGAAAAGACCGGATCGCGCCGCGCAAGCAGTTTGGCAGACAGGTTTTTACAACATGGTGTTCCTGGGCATGATCGGCGTGTTCTTCATCGTGTTTGCTACGCCAGTGGTGAAGCTGTTTGTGAGCGATCCTGCGGTAGTCCCCATTGCGGCGATCGCGCTTCGGACGTTCAGTTGCGGCAACATCGGGTACGCGTATGGAATGGTGATGCTGCAGGCGTTCAACGGGGCCGGCGATACGCTGACGCCGACGATTGTCAACTTCTTCGGCTTCTGGGTGCTGGAACTGCCGCTGGCTTGGTGGCTGGCAGTCAATATGCACTGGCGGGCGGAGGGCGCATTCCTGTCGATCGTGATTGCGGAGTGCAGCATCGCGGCGGCGGGGATCGTGCTGTTTCGGCGCGGGAGGTGGGCACGGCAGCAGATATAAGCTGGAATTTGGGGCGAAAGCGGTTGATTCGCCCCACTCTGGCTCACATTTCAGGTGTGATCAGGAATCCTTCTGGCCGCCGGGTCATCTGAGAAAATGATGGATGTGAGAAAGTTTGGAGAATTTGGCCGGCTTTTTGCGGCGGGGTTGGGGTGTGTTGCGGCCCTCGGGCTGACGGCAGTAGCTTGTGCGCAGGCTCCAAATCCTAGTTCGACAGCGAATCCCTTTTACGGTAGCGTAACGGCACACGTGGTCACGGACGAGCCACTGCAGTTGTCGCTGGACGAAGCAATTCGGCGCGGGTTTGAGACCAATCTTGGATTGAGGGAAGCCGAGAGCGGCGAAACGCTGTTTCAGGGCGAGAAGAATATCGCGTTGCAAGAATTTTTACCCACAATCAATTTGTCGGGGGGCACCGGAGTTTTTCAGCACAACCTTGCGGCACAGGGGTTTGGGCCGGGAGTGCTGAAGCAGTTTGGCGCGCTGTTTCCGAATGGGCTGCCGACTGGAATTTCGCTAATCACGAAAGACGATTTGACGCAGGGCCAGCTGAGCTTCAGCCAGACTCTGTTCTCCGGCGTGGTGATTGCAGGCTGGAAAGCGGCGGGAGCGGCGCAGAGGTCCGCGTACTACAGCAAGATGTCGGCCCGTGGCGAGGTTGTGCAGCAGGTGGCGACGGCGTACCTGCACGCGATTGCGGATGCCAGCAACGTGGACAACGCCACGGCGCTGGAGAAGGCTGACGAAGTGTCGCTACAGCATGCGCACGATGCGCACGTTGCGGGGACAGCCGCCAACCTGGATGAGTTGCGGGCGCGGGTGCAGGTGCAATCGCAGCAGCAGATACTGATTGCCGCGCAAAACGCCGAAGAGAAGGACCTGATCCTGCTGAAGCGGGAGATCGGAATCGATCCGGGACAGAAGATCGTGTTGACCGATCCCGCACCATACAGCGACCTGGCAGAGCAAACGCCGTCGGAAGTGCGGGCTGTTGCGTACAAGAATCGACAGGACTATCAGAATCTGCAAAACCAGGTGATTGAGTTACGCGCGCTGCACTCGGCGTACCGGGCGCAGCGGTTGCCAAGTTTGAGCTTCAGCGGCAACTACGGTGTGGACAAGGTGAATGGAAGCCCGAGCCACGGCGTGTTTGTTGCGATGGGAACGCTGAATGTACCCATCTTTCGTGAAGCGAGTATTCGCGGAGATTCCGATGCAGCTGCAGCACAGCTTTCCGCTGTGAAATCGCAGCTTGACGACTTGCGCAGCAAAATCGACCAGCAGGTGCGGTCGGCGCTGCTGGATGCGGAGGCGGCAAAGAAGCTGGTGGATGTCGCGAAGTCGAATGTCGAGCTGGCTACGCAGGAACTCAACGATGAGACGGACCGCGTGAATTCCGGCGTGGATGACAATCTGCCCCTGGTGACAGCGCAGGCTTCGCTGGCTTCGGCGCAGAGCAATTATGTGCAGAGCCTTTACCAGTACAATCTGTCGAAGCTGGCGCTGGCGAGGTCGGCGGGCGTGATTGAGTTGCAGTATCGGGCGTACCTGGGAAAGTGACTTCGGTTCTGCAGTCCGCGTTGAATGCCAAAGGCAAAAGCAGATTCTTCGCTCACCACCCCCAAACCTACCCCAAAGAGCTAAATCGCTCTTTGGGGCCCCTGGTACATTTGGAGCCCCGTTCTCTCAGAATGACACCTCAACTAAGGGGAAGGATTCCACTCAAGCGAAAAGAATCTCGGACTCACCAAACTAACTTGCCGGGGTCAGTTTGCCGGTCAGTGTCAGGTCTACGTCTACTTCCTTGGCTACCTTGAGGATGAAAACGCTTGGATCTTTCAGACCCCATTTCACATACGGCACTACGAAGTGTGTTTTGGCTGTCAGCGCTCCGGCGTCGATGTGGATCTGCATGGGCACGGTGAGGTCGTGGGGTGTGCCGTGGAGCGTGAATGTGCCGGAGACCTGGAGGGTGGAGTCGCCGCTGGGCGCGATAGCGCCGTCGTATTTCTGCGGGACGAACGTGACTTCAGAGTAGTGCTCGACGTCAAGAACATCCTTGTTCATCTTCTTATCGCGGCTGGGCTCGCCACTGTTTCCGCTGCCAGCGGCGACGACGACCGAGCCGCGGATCGTGTGCGCGGTGCGATTGAAGTCGATTGATCCCGTCTGCACATGGAAGGTGCCCGTGACGTGGTGGCCGTTGCCACCGAGTGCCCATGCAACCTGGCTGGCGTTGGGATCGACGGTGAAGGTCTGGTGCTGTGCGAAGGCGCTGACGGCAAAAAGAAGCGAGCCAGAAATAAGAGCGGAGCGGACGAGATCTTTCAATGTTCATCTCCTGAAGTGGAATGCGACGGTTGTTCTTGTGACGGCTGCGCGGTGTTTTGCGCGAGCCAGAGGCTCAGTGAAGCAATACTACTGTCGGGCAGATACTCGTGACCTGCCATATCTGAGTTGGGAATGCCAAACTTGATGATCTGCGCGAAGTGATCGATTTGCGCAGGTTGCGGTTTTGGAGTGGATACGGATCGCATTGGGCCGGCGATTAGAATTGCCGGGGACTCGATGAACTGCGATTGCCACTTGAGGCGGGTTTGGCCATTCGCGTTGTGGCAGGTGGCGCAGTAGCGATCGTACAGTTGCGGGCCGGCTGCGGGACTGGCGGAGGCAAGGGCATCGGCGGGAAGATGCCACTGTTTTTCATCGGCGCTGTGCTGTTGCGTTTCCGGGGCATGCAGGCTTTCGAGATATGCAACCAGATCGTTGCCTCTTCCATCGCGGAAGAGAAATGCAAAAGCCGGCATGATCGAGGCTCCGCTGACTTCGCGGGGATTGTAGAGATGCATCTTGAGCCAGAGAGCGGAGCGGCGGACGCCCACCTGCGCGAGGTCCGGCCCCTGGCGACGATTTCCAATGAGCGGGGGGCGCTGTTCGTGGATCTTGTCGACGCTTTCAACGGGACCCCACATGAGGACGTCGGCGGTGCCGGGACGGACATATTGCGAGTGGCAGTGTATGCAGCCCTCGGAGATGTAGACGAGGCGGCCGCGTTCAATGGCTGAAGGAGAAGCGGCAACGGGCGCGGCGGGCTGAGTGCGGTAGACGACCAGAGCAACGAGGAGTACGACGGTGGTGAGGGCGAGTTCGCGGGGGCGGCCGCGGAAGATGTTGAGGATCACTGGCGCAAGAACAACTGCGACGGCGACGGCGACAAAGGCCGGCGGGACATGACCGAGATTCTGACCCATGCCGATGCCGAGCGCAGAGCCGATCCAGCCGGCAATCGCGTAGATCCAGCCGGCCTGGCGACCACGCTTGGCGCTGGAAGCAGCCGGTGACAGAAGCGATGGATATGCAACCAGGGCAACCGAATAGAGCGAGACACCGATGGGATAGAAGACCGATGCGGTGAGAGCGCGTGCGGGATCGAGCAGGAGGAGGCAGGCGAAGGCAAGTGCTCCGACGGCTGCCGTGAGAACGACGGGCAGATCGCTGCGGAGAAGGAGCCATGCACTGAATAAAGCTGCGCAGAGGTGAATGAGCGCGTTGGCCCAGAGATGCGCGGAACCCTGCCACGTGCCGGCTTTGAGAGCGGTAGTGTTCTGGATGATGAAGAAGGCGGCGGAGTCGAGCCATACGAGGGCCGCGAAAGACGCCACGACGAGTGGGAATGGAATCGCAGATGAGGCTGAAGGTTTTTCTGTCAGCAATTCCGATGGAAATTCGAAGGTAAAGTTTGCAAGGACGATTCCGACCAGGCAGAGCAATGCCGCGGCGATGGACTGGACTTGCGGTGCCCCGGTGAAGAGTGAGGGGACGTTGCAGAGGAAGTAGCCAATCCCGGTGCCGAGGCCGACTTTGAGTAGCGCGTTGCGGTCGCCTATCCATTGACGCAGGTGTGTGACGAGGGTGACGGTGAGGAGGCCGAGGCCTGCGCCAATGAGCATGGAGACTGCGACGGCGGAGGCGAGGTTGAGCGGTGCGAGGGTTAGGAAAGCTGCAATTGCAGCGGCGCCGAATGCGCATTGAAGGCGGCGAGCGGGCGACGGAAAGCGCGTGAAGCGTGGAGCAAGGAGGCTGAGAACGATGCCGCCGATGGCCATGGCCGCCATGACGGACTTGAGGTGCGCACCAGTGATGCCGAGCGTGTCGAGGCGGTGGATGAAGGCGAATTGCGCGAATATCAGGAAATATACATAGGTGACGGCAACAAGGCCGACACCCTGGATCCCCGATGTGCGCAGCTTAGTGGGTGACATGCGACAACCAACCTTTGCGCAGACCGCGAGCCTGAATTAGAACGCATATGCCGTCAAAGACGGCGATGGTGAGCCAGCCCGCAGGGAGTGTGCCGCTGAGCACCGCTGCCAGAATGAAGATGGCGACGGAACTGCGAATGATGGCGGTGAGGAGCCATACGGCTTCGAGTCGCGGGATGCCGCCGTTGCGATGGATCAGGAGAGCGCCGTAGAGATACGAGAGACCGACGGCGAGAACAAAGGCTCCGATAAAGGAGAGGAATGGAGTCGCGTCGCGCGGAACCGATAGTCCCATCATGCGAACAGTGAACACAGGAGCGGCGATGAGCAGTGCGCCGGTCGAAGCGTCGGAGACACCTGCGATGAGCTGATATGCGAGGAGGACGAGGTCTTTCATACGGTCACCTCATGGGTACGTTCAGAAGGAACATAGCCGCGGATGCGTAAGAGCGCTGATGCAGCGACGAGCCACTCGGCGGAGGAGATGAGCATGAGAATGCCGGTGACGAGGCGAAGGGCGTACAAGATGTTGCGCGCGAGGGTGGGAACGATGGTGAATGCGGGATCGCTGCCTTCGATGGAGCCGGCGATGAGCATCAGGACGACGTAGGCCAGCACACTCCAGTTCCACATGTGGAAGGACCAACGGCGGGTGAGGATCCAGCCGTCTTCGCCGAGCAGTTGGACCAGGACCACTGCGAGCAGCGCTGTAAGGAAGCCGGCGACGGCAACGAGTGAATGACCGACGAGGCCATCGGTGAATTTGAAATGATCAAGCACGCCTGGGAGGAACATGATCCAGCCGGAAACTACGAGGAATCCCCACCACCAGAGAAGAGCAGAGCGCCACTGGCGCGTATTGTCGTGCCACTGAAAGGTTGCATAATATGCGGGTGCGAGGGGAAGCCAGACGAGCAGGCTGCCGAGGCTGAGGTATTGCGAGGGCAGGTGATGGCTGACGTCGCCGCGGCTCATGGATAGACACAATAGCGCTTCGGCGGCGAAGACGATGGCGGAGATTGCGAGAGGCCAGGGGCGGTTGGACTTGCGGCGGGCTACGCCGAAGGGGACGATGAGCAGGATAGCGACGACGCCCAGGGATGATTCGAGTTGGCTTTCGCCGGTGGGCCCGCCGGTGGACGGGTTGATGGCTGGGTGGAGGCCGGGGCTCGATGCGACGTAGATGGCGGCTGGGACGGCAAGGAGGATGGCGAGGCCGATGATTTTCACGGCGTGGGCTGACCATGGTTTGTTTCGCGCGGAATTCCAGGCAAGAACCGTGGACCCGGCTAGCAGAAGCCAGAGGGCGAGCATGGCGACGGGGAACGCGATGCGCGGATAGCCGGACCAGTCGAGAAAGAGCTTGCCGCTGGAGTGACCGGTGAGCCATGTTAGCGATCCGATGAACAAGGCAGTAGACCACGTCCAGAGTACCGGGCGGCACCACGGAGCCAGCGGGCCGCGATCGGCGCCGTAGATGCGGAAGAGCCAGCCGAGCATGGGCAGACTGCACCATCCGTAGAGAAGGATGTTGACGTGCACCATCATCCAGCGGCCGTAGGTCCATTCGCCAAGAACCGCATTCAGCGAGGGCACAAGCAGAAGCAGGGCGAGCATGACGCCGATAGCGTTACCGATGACGAGCCACAGAAATGCGTGCCAGGCGGCGGTGGCGATGGGAGAGGCGGCGATGATTTCGAGGTGCGAGGCGTGAATGGACTCGTGGGTCGAATGTGGCTCAGGATCATGGTTCGCGTGCAATGTGTGATGTGATGGCGGATCGAGAACGCTAGACGGTGCGAGGTTCATAGATCCTCCCGTCGTGCATTTCGACATAGCGGTCGCAACGGTAGGCCAGCCCGCGATCGTGGGTGGCCATGAGCAGCGTGACGCCTTCGTTGGCCGCAACATCGAGCAGGAGTTGAAAGACGGTGCCGCTGGTGTGTTCGTCGAGGGAGCCGGTGGGCTCGTCGGCGAGCAGGATTTTGGGGTGGTTCATCAAGGCGCGGCAGATGGCGGTGCGCTGACGTTCGCCGCCGGAAAGCTTCTGGATTTTCTGATGGAGACGGTGGCTGAGGCCGGTGCGTTCGGCGAGTTGATGCAGGCGCTGGTTGGCGAGGACGCGGTTGGTGCCGGCGGCCACCGTCGGGATGAGGCAGTTCTCTGCAAGGGTGAGGTCAGGGATGAGATTGTGAAGCTGGAAGACGAAGCCTATTTCGTGGCGAAGCAGCTTGAGCAGATCGCGATGACGGTTGACTTCGATCCCGTTGACGGCGACGTGGCCGCTGTCGGGCGTGTCGAGTCCGCCGAAGAGGTGGAGGAGGGTGCTCTTGCCGCAACCGGATGGGCCGCAAAGTGCGATGGTTTCGCCTTGGGCCGCTTCGAAGTCAACGCCACGAAGGACGGTGATGGCGCCATCGTCGAAACTCTTCCACACCTTTTCGGCGCGGAGAACGACACGATCGGCGCGGACGGATTCCCTGGCGAGGGTAGTCATTCGAAGCGAAGCGCCTCCACCGCACGGATGCGCATGGCATAGGCAGCAGGATAGAGCGCGCCCGCGATGCCGGTAAGGAGCGCCAGCACAATCACGGTGAGCATGAGGAGCGGCTTGATCGAAGCGTCCACGTAACCATCGAGCGCGGGGACATGCTTGAGCGTGAAGAGCGCGACAATCCCGATGACGAGTCCGACGAAAGCACCGAAGGCGGCTACGCAGGAGGATTCGCCGAAGATCATGGCAGCGATTTGTGTGTTGCTGAAGCCGTTGACGCGCAGGATGGCGATCTCGCGGATGCGGGTGAAGACCGACATGATCATGGTGTTGGCGATGCCGAGTCCGCCGAGGATGAGGCCGCAACCACCGACGGCCCAGGCTGTGGCCTTGAGGATTTTGAACTGGGAGTAGGAGTGCTGAAATTCAGTGTCCTCGAGCGCGATGAGGTTGGGGTAGTTCTGCTTGATCTGCGCTTTGAAGGCTGCGGCGTCGTCTTTGTTGCGGAGTTTGACGGTGACGACGGAGGAGCCGTCCTTGTGGAAGAAGGTCTGCGCAGCGGCAAGGGGCATGAAAACGCCGCCATCTTCGAAGCCGTTGGCAGCCCTGAGAACGCCGATGACATGGAAAGTGCCGTGGCCTATGGGCACGCGGCTGCCGACCGTGGCGTCAAGGAAGTCGGCCGCGCGAGAGCCGAGGACAACATCGTCATTGTTCTTGCCAAAGTCGACGCGATCGCCGGCGAGCCACGTGGCTTTGCGTATGCGAGCATCGCCGGGCGTGACGCCGAAGCAGGTGATGATGGGGTGGTCGGCACTGGAGACGATGCCGAAGAGTACGGGGTCGGCATGCGCCACCGTTGGCCAGGTCGAGATTTCACCGGAGAGGGATGCCGGGACGTTGCTGAAGAAGAGATCGGATACGTTCTTTTCGAAGACGATTACTTCGCTGTCGCTCGAAAGGATGCTCGAGAACATGCCGATGGCGCCCTGAAGAATCGTGACGACGGTGAGCATGGCGGCCACACTGAAGGCGATGCCGGCGATGCTGATAAAGGAGCGGATGCGGTGGCGGCGGAGATTGGTGAGGATCAGCTTGAGAAAGATCATGATCGCTCTCTCGTGAATGCCTCCTCGGCCATTTCGCAGGCACCATCGGTCACCTTGCGGAGTTCGGCTTCGAGATCACTGCGGAGTTTGGAGAGGAACGACAGGGCGGGACGTAGGACAAGCAGGCGATGGAGGGTAAGATCGCCGACGCGCAGGAGGCGTTCGAGGCGTTCGACGGTGGCGCAGATGCCGATAGCGCGGGCAATATTGGGACGGTCAAGGAGTTCGTCGCGCGCAGCCGTTTTGCCGGTTTCGGTGGCACTTTGCAGCACATCCTTGAGATCGTCGATCGCCTGGTAGGCAAGGCCCCAGCAGACAGCGATGCGCTCGAGGAGTTGGATCTCGCGGACGGGAGCGCCGCCCAGCATGGCGGGAACGACGAGGGTGAGACGAATGAGCGAAACGGTTTTGCCGCGCGCGATGCGCTCGGTGGTTTCGCGGGTGTGGGGCAGCGAGGAGTAGTGGAGATCAAGGCTCTGGCCGTTCAGCAGGCCTGCAACGCCGAGACGCTGCTCGATATAAGTCATCACGTGGAGTTGGCCACTTTGCGGACAGGAGGCAACGGCGCGCCAGATGAGGGAGTAGGCGCGGTTGATGAGAGCAAGTGCGGAAAGAATGGCAGTGGATTCGCCATATTCGACGTGTACACAGGGGATGCCGCGGCGCTCGAGTGCGTTGTCCATGCAGGGCAGGTCGTCGAAGATCAGCGATGCGGTGTGGAAATATTCGAGAGCTATGGCGAGGTTATCGGCGGATTCGGGGTCGAGGTCGTAGGCCGCACCGAGACGCAGGACCATGCGGGGACGGACCATACTGCCGGGAGTCGAGAGCACGTGGCGCAGAGCTTCTTGAAAGCCGGGATCGAGAACGGTCGGCAGCGGCAAGGAGGAGCGAAACGACTCTTTCAATAATGCCGAGTTGTTATCGTCGAACTTTGGTTTTCCTGGCACTCTGCTCCTCGATACCCTGTGAAGTTGGATTCCAATCGCAGCGCGCGAAGACACCTCAAGGGTCGCAAGGGAACGAGCCGCCATGTACTTGGTTGAGACGCGTTTCAGCCGGTTTTGGCGCAAGTGAGCAGCGATGAAAGTGAATGAAGTTTTGTTCATTTGACAGGACGCACACGGAGCAAAGCGAGCAAATGGGCTTTTGTTATCAAGCATATTGGATGCACATGACATAAAGACGGCCCCAGCATGACGAATCGTTCATGGAGTGCTCTCATTGAAACAAATGTGCCATGAGTTCGCTCAAGATTTGGATGCGGTGAAACACAGTCTGCGTCTAAGCCAATGAACTAAGATTGCCTTCATGCGGCTTCTGTTAGTTGAAGACGAGCACGATATTCAAGCTTTTCTGCGGCGTTCGCTGCAGGAGGCTGGCTACCAGGTGGATGCGGCCTCGGATGGTAAGTCCGCGGAGCGCCTGGTTACGGAAAATACCTACGACATCCTGGTGGTTGACCTTGGGCTTCCTGACTGCGATGGAATCAGCCTGATTTTGCGGCTGCGGCAGATCGGGGTGAAGGCACCGGTGCTGATCTTGTCGGCACGGCGTTCGGTGGACGATCGCGTACGCGGGCTGGAGCAGGGCGGCGACGACTACCTGACCAAGCCGTTTGCGCTGGCGGAGTTGCTGGCCCGGTTGAGGAACCTGCTGAAGCGCAACGGTCCGGCGGGAAATGAGTCGACGAAATTGCGCGTGCTGGATCTTGAGCTGGATCTGCTGCGGCGGGAAGCTACGCGCTCGGGCGAAGTGCTGCAGTTGACGCCGCAGGAGTTTGTGCTGCTGGAGTATCTGTGCAGAAACGCGGGGCGCGTGGTGACGCGATCGATGATCCTGGACAAGGTGTGGGGGATGCGCATCCAACCGGACACGAACGTGGTGGATGTGCACATTTATCGTCTGCGAGGAAAAGTCGATGGCAAGGGGCAGCAGCCGATGATTCGTACGCTGCGGGGAGTGGGGTATGTCCTCAAAGACCGTTAAGCCAGTGATGCACAGCGCGGCCTGGCGAATTTCGCTGTGGGCCACGCTAGCGTACGCGGTCGGCACGATGCTGGTGTTTGTGTTTCTGCACCAATTTGTCGCGGCGGATATTCAACGCCGCAGCGATGCATGGCTCTCCGGTGAAGTGGAAGTGCTGGGCGACGTCGCAGAGCACACGCCGAAGGATGCGCTCTACGGCCGCGTGATGGGCGAGGTGGCGGAGCTTGCCAGCAAAGAAGTGCCGAACCGGGTGCGTGGAGAAAGCGCAGAGAACGATTCGGTGTTCTTTGTCCAACTCGGAACCAATGGGGCAATGCAGCTGTGGGCGGGCCCAGGGAGCAGCGAAGCTTTTGTGGCCGCGATTCAGCGCGAAACCATTCTGCCCGACCGACCGACGGATGTGGACGTGGCGTGGACGGCAATTCCCTTTCGCGTGGCCACACTGCGCATCGATGACGGAAGCCGTGTGTATCTTGGGCTTTCGGAGCGCGATGAACTGCGGGTGCTGAACAAGCTGCGGCTCAGGTTTATTTCATGGTGGCTGCTGCTGGTGGCGCTGGGTTTCGCGATTGTCTTCTTTACGACGCGCCGCATGCTGAGCCATGTGCGGGAGATTACAGAGGCGGCTTCGCGCATTGGGCACTCCGAATTGAATGCGCGGGTGCCGACCAGCGAAGGCAACGACGAGGTAGGACAGCTGGCACGCACGCTGAACCGGATGCTCGACCGGATTGAGAACTCGATGCACCAGCTGCATACGATTACGGATTCGCTGGCACACGATTTGCGCAGCCCGCTGACGGCGATTCGGGGGAAGCTGGAGATGTCGCTCTCGGCGGCAACAGATGCAGAGCAGGCGGAGCCGATTGTTTCTTCGATTGACGAGTTGGATCGGCTGACGGAATTTCTGAACGCATCGCTGGATGTGGCCGAGGCGCGGGCGGATGCGCTGCGGCTGTCACGCACGGAAATCAATCTGGATGAACTGTTGCGCATCATGATCGATCTGTATGAACCGTCTATGGCGGAAAAGGGGTTGCAGATCAGGCTGCGCAGTGCGGGACCGGTAACGATCGACGCTGATGCGGCGCTGGTGCACCGGATGATTGCGAACCTGTTCGATAACGAATTGAAGCATCTGCCGGCGTCGTGCACGGTGACGGTGCGGCTGGAGTCGGGAGATGGCGTCGCGATGCTCTCGGTGGAGGATGACGGGCCTGGGTTCTCATCGGATGTGAGCGAGCACCTGTTTGAGCGGCGTGTGAAAGGCAAGGATTCGAACGGGCACGGACTGGGGCTGGCGTTTGTGGATGCGGTCGTGCGGGCGCATGGCGGGACGATCACGGCGACGAATCGCGAGGGCGGCGGGGCGCGGATTGCGCTGGCGTTGCCGATGGCGCCGGTGCACGCGGTGTAGGGGCCGGATGCTGAGACTGGCGAGCTTAATCAGAAGTGATCGAGCCGCGGCGCGGTGTGCAAGCGCAATCAACCAGCAACTGCCGAGTGGACGGTCATCCTCCCGCGACGAGATCTTCTGGGAGCCCTCAACCGCCCTGCACGTCCATCCACGCCCGATCAAAATTCAAGTCTTTGATGTCCTCCTCACCGAGCATAAAGAAGAGGCGACCCGCGTCATGCCAAAGCATCCCGGCGTCCGGCTCCGAGTCGAGTTGCCGTAGAAGGCGCCAATCGGCTGCTCCTGCCTCCAACCCCCGGCTCTTGCCCTCGGAGTCTCGCGGGTATCTCTGGCGCGAAACCGTTCTGCGGTCAGCTCGAACGAACTTTTAGGAACTATGCTACCGGCGACGCCTGATCGGGTTCATAGCTGGTGGAGAAGACAGAATTTGCCTGCTGAACTGTAGGAGCGAGAAAGAGGTCGCATCCGCAAGCCGCCGAAAGATATATTGGACCCTTGCTGGCGATAAGGAGCGAGGGTTGCTTCTAGAGTTACGGAAGGTAATGGAAGGCTTCATGATTTAGAGGCCGAGCGCGCTCCATTTGCTCACACATTTCAATCCCGGAGAGAACAGATGCTGCAATTGAATCCGCACCGGAAGGCGTACGACGTCTGCATCATCGGTTCAGGCGCTGGCGGCGGAACCGCCGCAAAGGTACTCACGGAAGGCGGGCTAAGTGTCGTGATGCTCGAGGCTGGACCGCGGCTGAACCCGGATAAGGATTTCAAAGAGCATGTGTGGCCATACCAGCTCCCACATCGCGGCGTCGGGATTGGCGGCAAACAGAGTGGAATAGGCAACGAATTCATGGCGCCCAATGGATTTTGGGAAATCGATGGCGAGCCATATACAACCGCACCCGGCTCATCGTTTCGCTGGTTCCGATCGCGCATCGAGGGAGGCCGAACAAACCATTGGGGACGCATCGCGCTCAGATTTGGCCCAGCTGACTTTCGTGCTCACTCCACCGACGGAATGGGTGACGACTGGCCCATCACTTATGAAGAACTCGCGCCTTACTACGACAAGGTTGAATCCTACATCGGCGTCTTCGGTTCCAAGGAGAATATCCCCAACTCTCCAGACGGCGTGTTTATGCCCCCGCCCAAGCCGCGATGCACTGAGACCCTCGTAAAGAAAGCCTGCGACAAGCTCAATATCACGTGCATTCCATCACGCCTTGCCATTCTTACCAGGGCGCTGAATGATCGTGATCCCTGCCACTACTGCGCACAGTGCGGTCGCGGCTGCAGAACCGCATCGAACTTCAGTTCCAGCCAGGTCATGATTCCTCCGGCAGCGGCAACCGGCCGCCTGACGATGATTGCCAATGCAATGGCGCGGGAAATCGTGATGGGAGCTAACGGCAAAATCGAAGCTGTTTCCTACATCGACACATCCACAAAGAATGAAGAGCGCGTCTCCGCCAAAGCTGTCGTGGTCGCAGCGAGTGCCTGCGAGTCCGCCCGTCTCCTGTTGAATTCGCGCTCGCAGAGCTTCCCTGCCGGACTTGCAAATTCCTCAGGAGTCATCGGACGCTATCTGACCGATTCCGTCGGAAGCGATCTGACGGGATACTTCCCGCAACTTGAAAAAATGCCGGTGCACAACCACGACGGCGTGGGCGGCATGCACATGTACATGCCCTGGTGGCGTTTCGGGAAGAAGAACGAATTTCTCCGCGGTTACCACATCGAGTTTGGGGGCGGACGCGACATGCCGGGAGTCGGCGGCTTCGACTATGTTTGCGAAGAAGAGGAAGGCTACGGAGTTGGGTTGAAACAGAAGTGTCGTAGTACTTACGGCACTTTCATCGGATTCAGCGGGCGCGGCGAAATGATTCCCAGCAGAAACTGCTTCTGCGAACTCGATCCGGAAGTAAAAGATAAGTGGGGCATTCCCGTTTTGCGTTTTCACTGGCAATGGGGCGAGAACGAAACCAGAATGGCGGCGGATATGCAGCAGACCTTCCGCTCCATCATCGAGGCCGCAGGCGGAACTGTAATCGGCGGTACACGGCGACACCCCCAGAAGAGCAGCGCCGGTGCCAGCAACGCGCTCGAACAGCAGCCCGCCGGACGCATATCGGAGGGCGGTGCAATCATCCACGAACTCGGCACCGTGCGCATGGGCAGCGATCCAAAAACCTCTGCGCTGAACAAGAACTGCCAGGCTCACGAGGTCAAGAATCTCTTTGTCGCCGACGCCGCTCCGTTCGTGACAAATCCCGATAAGAACCCCACGTTGACCATCATGGCGCTATCTTGGAAGACATCGGAGTACTTGCTCGACCAAGCCAAGAAAGGAGAGTTATAGCCAATGGCCGCAGATACTCTGTCTCGTCGAATAATTCTGAAGTCCCTTACCTTCGGAGCCGTAGCAGGGTCCGTACTGCGGGTCATCCCGCTCGAAGCGGCCGAATACGCCCACAGCATGATCGAGTCGGAGAAGACGGATACAAAAGCGGGAGGCTACACTCCAAAGTTCTTCGACGCCCAACAATATAAGACTCTGCAGTCGATCTGCGAGACCATCTTTCCTGCAGACGCTGACTCTGGCGGCGCAATCGAGGCCGGTGCACCGGAATTCATCGACCTGCTCACCAGCGAGAATGAGGAATACAAAACCAGGTTGGCAGGCGGCTTAAAGTGGCTCGATTCTGCGTGCACGACCCGCTTTAGCAGAGCCTACCTGGACTGCCTACCGCAGCAACAAAAGCAAATTCTTGACCTCATCGCTTATCGCAAGAATTCGGAACAGGACGAAAGCCTCAGTGAGCCGGTAGAGTTTTTCTCCTTCCTGCGCAATTTCACTGCAGACGGATTCTTCACCAGCAAGATCGGGATCAAGTATCTCGGATACAAGGGCAACACCTACCTCACCGAGTTCCCGGGATGCCCACCAGTGCCCGGCATATAGACCCAAGTTTTCGACATGATCCCCGTTTTCGAGTTATGGACCCGGTAGGGACGCTCATCACTGAGCGCCCCCCGGACAGATCCGTACGTGCGCGTTTACGCATACGGCTCTTATGAAGGATGGGTGGCGTAAAAGCGGGCGTGGGGATAAGGGTGCAGAACGCGGGGTGCTGGTATCCACCCTTCGAAGACCGGAGCGAACTTCTTCCACTTCTTCCGGGCGCGTTGGCTGCGACGAACCAGAACGGCATGCCACAGTCGATTGACGCGTTTGCGGAAGAGGCGCAGTTGATCGATGTTGCCGGGCACAGCATGGTATTGGTAGTAACCGGTGACCACACCCCGAAGCCATACACCGACCTGACTGGTGCGATCATGCTTACGGCGTTGAAGCTCAGCCTTGATGATCTTGAGCTTCGCAACCATACGCTTCTTCGCAGTGATCCGCCAGACGGTGAACGTCTCGGTCTTGTGGCGTTGCCCACAGAAGTGGGTAAAGCCCAAGAAGTTGAAGGTCTCCGGTTTCCCTTCCCCACGCCGCTCCCGTTCACGGGCCGCATAGCGCCCGAACTCGATCAGCCGTGTCTTGTCAGGATGTAATTCCAAGCCGAACTTTGCCAGCCGTTCCTTCAGCGCTTCGAGGAACCGCACGGCATCAGCCCGCTGCTGAAAACCCAGCACAACATCGTCGGCGTAGCGAACGATGATGACATCGCCCTTGGCCGCTTTCCTGCGCCAGACATCAGCCCACAGATCGAACAGGTAATGAAGATACACGTTAGCGATCAGTGGCGAAGCCACTGCTCCCTGCGGCGTACCTTTATCTGTCTTCGACCACTGGCCGCCTTCCGATACTCCCGCCTTCAACCATTTCTGGATCAGGCGAAGTATCCTCCGGTCGGCCACCCGATGCTCGATGAACTTTATGGCCCATTCGTGATTCAAGTTATCGAAGAAGCCCATAACGTCTGCATCGAGTATCCAGTTCACCTTCTTCCGCTGGATGCCCACCGTCAACGCGTCAAGCGCCTGATGCGGGCTGCGGCCCGGACGGAACCCATAGGAGAAGCCCTTGAAGTCGACCTCGTATATCTGATTGAGGATCGTCACCACGGCCTGCTGGACAACTTTGTCCTCTACCGCCGCGATGCCCAGCGGACGTTGCCGTCCGTCGGCCTTCGGTATATAGACTCGCCTTGAGGGTTGCGCCCGGTACGCTCCACGATGAACCCGGCCGTGAAGATCCGTAAGCCGATCTTCCAGCCCGGTTTCATACTCCTGCCACGTCACGCCATCGACCCCCGGCGAAGCCTTACGCTGTAACTCGTAAAAGCTGTCGCGGAGTAAATCAACGCTCAGATGGTGGAGCAAGGAAGTGAACCGTTCCTGCTTCCTTTCCTTTGCTGCTTTTCGCACACCGTCCAGCCCCTGGGACATGCGCTTCCCGCTCTGTGTCGGCTGCATGTTGAACTGTGCGATGTTCTCCTTCATCTGCGCCCTTCCCTCCCCGGCCTCCGCAGAAGCTTTTGCCTCCTTGTTCGGCTGGTTCACAGGTACTACGGCACAGTGTGACTTCTCCGGCACGTGCATATCCGCATTGTGGTTTATGGCCTTCGCGGACCGGCCTTGGTCCTTAGACAAAGGCGTGCTGGAGATCTCCCGGTTCTCGTGCATGTTGTTTTCTTAGCGTGCGCAGGTTCTATCGACTACGCAGGACCGGTCAGCCACTCGCGTGTAACGCAGCCGCCGTATTGCCTTCCTCATCTCGGAATCGAGTCGGCATCCTGATCTTCCGCCTTTTCGAAGCTCAATCGCCCGGCCCACCAATGCCTCTGTCTACGCTTCGAGTGACGCCTCACGACGACACCCGCAAGACTCGAGGTCAGGATGGATTCGCTACTTCCTTTCCTGCAGGGGACTCACACCCCCTACAACATGCCGGTTTATCCCGGCGCTCTCCGGGTTGGCGGTGACACCAATGACCGGCGTGGAGGCTATCCACCTAGTTTTCTGAGGGCTGCTCGACGTGCTCAATGACGATGGTGTCCACAACGTCTTTGCGAGATACGAGCTTCAATCCTAGCTGGTCCTCGAGCGCCTCCTCAAGTGCCCTGAACATCGCAGAATTCATGTCGCCGAGAGAATTGTCTGGCATAGGAATCTTCAAACTGATGTCATATTTCCCTGACAATTCTGTTCGATCAAGCACGGCGCGATGGAGATAGCTAGACAGAAAAGGAGTCAGTTCAGAGACGGAAATGTCCTTTTGTTCACTCTTCATCATGAACGATTCCTGACCTGTGTCGTGGGACTCTGGCGGCATCGGCGCACCTGCAGCACGGAGCTTCGCCCCACCCTTCGCGACGACCAGCGCATAGATCATCAGCTCTTTCGGTTGGTGAGTAATTTTTAGCTGAAATCGTTCCTGCAACAGCGATTGCAGCATGAGGCTGATCGACTTCCATTGCTTCCGGTAATCGAGTTTACTGATTTCGTCCCACTCCGCACCCGACATCTTTGCGACTACATCGAAGTGTTGTGATGCAACCCAGGCTGGGCCGCCGGAGACCTGATCTCCAGGAAGATCGAACGCCTGCTCCACCAGCAACTTTACCGTTGCATTGTGAGCTTCAAATCCGCCAGGCGTAGGACCGGAAGACATAGCATAATCCCCCTCTGGATGCGGTCTGATCGTCGCTACCTCGAATTCCGGCGGCTTGGCAGTCGTCTTCTGTCGAACCTCAGTTCCTTGGCCCAACGCAGGGCCAGCGAGTGCCACATACGCTAGAAAGAAGGGAACCGCTCGGGAGCGCGTCCGCGAAACCCAGAATGATATTTTCACCGTCTCTACTCCTACCCCAAAACAGCTATCACCACATTTTGATGTGAGTCAAGGTCGCCGATTCACATCTGCCGGTCAGGGGTGAGTCGTGACCCAACCAGTAATTACTCTTTCGACAACAGCACGCGCATGGATTGACTAAGGAGAGTTGTTTCTCGCAGTCACGGTGGGCCGAGACGCGGGACTGGCGGGCGCAAAGGTTCTAAATTTTGGTGCCCGTGTGCGGCGGGCCGAAGGGAATCAGTCGGCCCGCCTGCTCAACGGGATTGGGGCAACGGTTACTTCACCGTTATGTCCCGGGTTGCGGTCGCCTTCGTACCAATCGTATTCACTGCGACGAAGGTCAGGTGGTATGTACCGGGAGCGAGCGTGAGCGGCTGATTCATAATTCCGCTGTAGCGGACGTTTATCAGCTTCGTGCTGCCCGACCACAATTCAAATCGGTACACTCCCCCATCCATGTTTGCCGCTGCATTGATCTGCACCGGCGAAGACACAGTGGAGTTTTCTGTCGGAGAACAAACGTTCACGGCATTCACGGTGGACTCGCCGCAGGGGGCCGCGGTGGTGCTCACTACAGCAAGATTCACAGGGCCTGGGATCGAATAGGTCGCTGACCGCACCATGCCCCCCTGCGAAAACACTGTGAAGATGAAAAGCTTGTTCTCGATCGTTGACACGGCGTAGAGATGCCCACTATTGTCCCATGCTATTTGGTCAATCGGATCGTACACCGTATAGCTGTTCAGAGTGAGAGGAGACGCTCCGTTGAACTGGTAGAGCTTCAGTCCGCTACCCGGTTGGTTCTGTCCGTTGTCACCCGCGACGGCGTAGAAAACTCCGTCTGGGGAAAAAGCGGACTCGGTCACCTGCAGATTCGTCTGCGGCATGTTGGCGGCAGTGTTCGTGCTGGTCAGCGACCCGTTCGAGCCTACGCTGAAGCTGCCAAGCTGCGCATAACCGCTGCCGTTCAGAAATTCCCGCAGAACGACAATGTTTTCCGTGGGAGAAGCATCCGGTCGAAACGCCGTATAGGCCCCGCTGTCGCTGAACGTGGGATTCACCGGGCCGTTGTACTGAAGTGTCCCCGAGCTTTCCCGCCGAAATCCGATCACCTGGTTGTTGTAGGGCACAAAGCTGTCAGCATATGCGAACGTTTCGTTCCCCAGAATGGAGGGAACGGTCGTATAGCCTCCCGACTCCACACTCACCTGCGAGTCTCCATTAAAGGTAAAGCTGCCGTCGCTGTTCACGTTGTAGGTCTGGTAGGAAGTACACGTCTGACTGCCTCCGCCTTGCAACAGCACATAGATGCTCTTTCCAGTGTGGTCGAGTACGGCCTGGGGACCCACCGGGTCAGCAGTATTGCCGCAAGATCCTCCGGCGTAGTTGAAGAGCCCGATCTGCGATAACTGGGAGCCGAGCGCTCCGTTCGAGCCCACGGCATAGCTGTGCAGAAGGGTCTTGCCGACGGTAAAGAACTTCGACCCTGTTCCGCCCACGATCTTGGTTCCCGGCTTGAAGGGCGAGCCGGAAATTGTCGTAAACTGCCCGTTGGACAAGGCGGTGTAGCCATAGACCGGCCCAGAGTTCCCCCCTGACTGCACGTAGATGTGTGCCTGGGTTGACTGGGCTGAAATCGGCGGAACTGCCGCAAGGCTGAAAACGAACGCGAGGGTAGCGGCAAGGCCGGAAACCCTGAAGACTGACAACATGACTGTCCTCCACAATCAGATGTGCTGACCCGTTCTTCAATTCTCTGGGGGGTGAGAAGAAGGCCAGCCGTGGGCTACCGGGCTAGCCAGCGTGCATCCGGAGTAGCACGATGGGCTTAGAACCAGGATTGCGAAACCTTGGTTGCTTCCGGTGGAAACGCCGGCGAAAACGGATCGTGTTTGGGGAGCGGAAGGGAAGGGTCGTGGTTTCCCACCCTGGCAGAGCCAGGATGGAGCACCCGGCACCCGCAATTGGGATGTATCACCGTCTGGACCAAGCGAAGAGCAACTGCGGGTTCCTCCACTTGGCTTTGCTCCGGTCGGAATGACAGTCATGGGGGGCTGTCGTGGATTGGGTTGCGAGTTCCAACCCGGATCACTGGCACGACGCTCGCAAGCGGCCAGCGAGAAATCCGAAGCCATGATAGTTCGTAGCAGAGGCGGACATTTAATGTAGGAGTCGGAGGTCGGGTCGGATGGCGGGAAAATTGAGAATTGAATACATTGTGGAGCCGGATGGGGCGGCGCTGGCACGGCGGACTGCGCAGCATTTTGTCGAGGTGGTGGAGCAGGCGGCGTCCAAGCGCGGCGTGGCACGGATCGCGATCAGTGGAGGCTCGACACCCAAGGCGGCGTTTCAGTTGCTTGCCGATCCGGGGCAGCCGTGGCTCAAGCGGATGCCGTGGGACAAGCTGGAACTCTATTGGGTGGATGAGCGGACGGTGCCGCCGGATGATGCCGACAGCAACTACCGGATGACGCGGGAGGCGATGCTGGATCATGTTCCGTTGAAGCCGGAGCAGGTGCACCGGATGGAGGGCGAACTGGAGCCGGAGGTGGCGGCGGCGCGGTATGAATCGATGCTGAGGAATACGTTCCGGCTGGAGGGAGCGGAGACTCCGCGATTCGATCTGATTTCGCTGGGAATGGGCGACGACGGGCACACGGCATCGATCTTTCCGCACACCGAGGCGATCCACACGCTGGGGCGGTTGGTCACGGCGAACCAGGTTCCGCAGAAGGACACCTGGCGCATTACCCTGACGTGGCCGGTGATCAACCAGGGGAGCTCGGTTTTCTTTCTGATTGGCGGGAAAAACAAGGCTGAACTGGTGAAGGAAGCCTTCACTGGACCGCGCGATCCAGAGCGGCTGCCGAGCCAACTGATCTGGCCTGCAGGCGGTATACTCACTCTCATCCTGGATAGGGACGCTGCTGCGCTGTTGCCCGCACCGGATGGGCGGGGACGTGGGGTTATAGAGAGGGAACGATGATTTTGGCAGGGGATGTGGGCGGCACGAAGGTCCACCTGGCTTTGTTCGACTTCACCGAGGGAAGGTTGACTCATACGCGGGACAAGCAGTATCCGGCGAAGGAGTATTCGGGACTCGAAGAGATCGTCAAGGAGTTTCTGGGAACGGACCAGGTGAGCGCGGCATGTTTTGGTGTTCCGGGGCCGGTGCGCGACGGACGCCTGCGCCTGACAAATCTGCCCTGGACACTGGA
Organism: uncultured Acidobacteriaceae bacterium; assembly: GCA_963838295.1. GTDB lineage: Bacteria > Acidobacteriota > Terriglobia > Terriglobales > Acidobacteriaceae > Telmatobacter. The sequence continues at coordinate 170,278 of CAWIQS010000007.1, read as the reverse complement.
CAGCCGAGAACTCGCGAGAAGCCTGCAGATCGATCATGTGTTCCTGATCAACGATCTTGAAGCGAATGGATATGGCGTGGCCGAACTGGGCCAGGATCAGATTTACACGCTGAGCGAAGGCGATGCGAGCCAGATTGGCAATCGTGGGCTCATCGCGGCAGGTACCGGACTGGGAGAGGGAATCCTGGCATGGAACGGGCGGATTCATGTGCCGTATCCCTCAGAAGGCGGGCATACGGATTTCGGTCCGCGCAATGAGACGGAGATTGAGCTGCTGCGGTTTCTGCAGCGGAAGTACAACGGACGCATCAGCTATGAGCGCACCGTGAGCGGCATGGGGTTGACGAATATCTACGAGTTTCTGCGCGACAACCAGGGGATGGAAGAGCCGAAGTGGCTGGCCGACAAGATTGCGGAAGCGCATGATCCGAACAGCGTGATTACGGAGATGGCCCTTTCCGCGAAAAGCGAAATCTGCGCGAAAGCGCTGGACATGATGGTGTCAATCTACGGTGCCGAAGCAGGCAACCTGGCGCTGAAGGTGCTGTCGGTGGGCGGACTCTACGTGGGCGGCGGAATCGCGCCTCGGATCCTGGAAAAGCTGAAGGATGGCACGTTCATCAAGGCGTTCCAGGACAAGGGGCGGCTCAGCCAATTGCTGATCAATATGCCGGTGCGGGTGATTCTGGATAGCCGCGCGGCATTGATGGGCGCGGCGGCGTATGCAGAGGCGCGGGCTGCGGAGTTGAGCGGGGTTTCGCCGAGGGCGGCTTCAGTGGCGCATCACGCTTAGGTCTTTTCTAGAAGACGAAGGGCCGGCTGCATTGGCTGGCCCTTTGTTTTTGCTTGCGAACTATTCACCCAATTCTACGAAGGTGGTGGTTGGGGTGAAATCGGGTGAAGCAGCTCCTTCACTTCGCATGCCCCACGAACGAATCGTTCGCGGGGCTCGGAATGACAGATTTGGGAGAGGTCCTGCATGAGTCTGGCGCTGCTGGCCTGCGGGGAAAGAGCAACTGCAGGTTCCTCGGCTGCGCTCGGAATGACAGATTTGGGAGCGGGGCAAAAGCAAAACGACGGCGCGGATCGGGGTTGGCATCGCGTAGTATCGGACGGAGATGCAGCAGGCGGGGGGGGCTCGAGGTGCTGAAGTGGTTGCGACGAATTGTCGTGGCGCTGGTGGTGGCATTCGTGTTGCTTTACGGCGGGGACTGGGCGGTATACAAGCTGCGCGGATCGCCGCAGGGAAGCGTCGCGGTGAGCCGGACGCTGGTGGTTCCCTTGAAGGGCAACAAGCAGGAATATGACTACATGGGAACGGGTGATGTTCCCTGCGCTGTCGCCATCTTTTCCCAGGACGGCGAGAGTCCCTGCTGGCAGCTGCGGCGCAATCACAATCAGAATACGAACCTTTAAGCGGATTGCGACTGTCCGGTGTCTGCTTCCAACAACTCAAAGATCTGCTCACTTCTCACATGCGTTGGTGATGTGAGTCACGTTTTCTGGCTGGAGGGATGCGTACTATCGAGAAACCTTGCTGCTTCTGAGTGGGTGGACGCAATTATGTACAGTCGAACACAGAACGATAACGGAACCTACAATACGCGTTGCCTGGATTGCATGATGACGGTCGCTTCCTCGGTCGAGAGTGAAAACAACCTGGATCGGATCGAGTCGCAGCACATGTGTCCGGAGCGGGCGCTTGCGCAGCTCCTCAGTAAAGAGGCCGCGATCGCGGCTCACGTACAGCGCAACTAACGCAACGACTATTTGTCGGTAGGCGCATCAGGCGGTGCGGTTGCGTCGGCTCGCTTTGTCTGCGGGCCTGAAATCTTCTTGTAGAGTTCCTGATCTGCGGAGCGCGTGATGGTGCTGGCCTTGTCGAGTTCTGCCTTGGCCTCTTCTTTGCGGCCCATGGCGCGGTAGAGACGTCCGAGGCGCCAGTGCACATTGACATCGTTGGGAATCAGCTTTTCAGCGGCGAGGAATTCTCGAAGCGCATCATCGTTGCGGCCGTCGTTGGCGGAGAGGATGCCGAGATCGAGGTGAGCGAGGCCGAGCGAGGGATCGACCTTGACCGCTTTCTCGAGTAAAGGCGCGGCATCGGTGTACTGATTCATCTGGATGTCGGCGTCAGCGGAGTACAGCATCGCCTGGGCGTGGTTGGGGTTGTTGGCCAGTTCAGCTTGGAATTCTTTGATAGCGTCGGGATATTGCTTTTGAGACCAAAGCAGATAGCCGAGGCCGAAGTGAACGTCTGGTTCATCGGGCTTGGCTTTGACTGCTTTGCGGAACATGTCGACGGCGCCCGAACTATCGCTCATTTCATCGAGGGCTTCGCCGGCCAGCATGTCCGCTTCGGCGGAGTCGGGATCGAGGGCGAGGATTTCTTTGTAGACATCGAGGACGCGGTTGTATTGCTTTGACCAGAGATAGCTGTGCGCGAGGGCAAGGCGAATGGGCAAATTCTGAGGATCGCCGTCCGCCGCGGTCTTGAGGAACGGTGCCGCCTGGGTGAATTGACTGAGACCGTAGTGCGACATGCCGAGGAGGATCGTGTAGCGCATTGCTTCGGGTGAATTGGGCGGGGCGGCCTTGAGCAGGATGGCAAATTCGGGAATTGCGGCTTTCAGGTCGCCGGCTTTGAAGAGAGCCAGGCCAAGGTTGAGGCGCAGGCCGGGCATGGTTGGCTTGAGAGCGATGGCCTTGCGGTAAAGCGGAACGGCTTCTTTGTAGTGATCCTGTCGCGCTTCAAGCAGGCCGAGGTGCGCGTAGGATTCAGCGTCGGAGGGGTGGGACTTGAGGACGGCACGCCAGGCTTCTTCGGACTCGGCGAATTTGCCTTGCTGCTCGAGGGCCAGGGCGGATTGACGGAGGTTCGGCGATGAGGATTGGGCGAAGACAGGTGCAGAGGCGAGCAGGAGGGCCAGTGCGAGTTTTGATCGTGCGACGAGTTTCACCGGTTCCCTTCCTTGTTGATTCAAGGGCCATGTTCATTGTCGCTCGTGGAGTTGGATGGGACAAATTGCCGGAGATCCCGCAGGGGTTAAAACCCCTTGTTCATTTTGGCCTTCTTCGGCACGACTAAAGTCGTGCCCTGACACTTCGTGCTTCAGGCGAAGAGTTATGCAGCGTCAATCATTCTTCGTCAGGCTGCGTCGATTTTCGAGAGGTTCCCATAGCGGGCAAAGATGAGGCGCCGATTTTCGGGGCTCAGGTCCTGGAGGCAGGTTGGCTTGTCCTGGGGCCGGGTGCCTTTTTGATTGAGCACGTTCATCAGGCTCCATTCGCGCTGCAGTTGATTGGGCTCCGCGGCGCTGAGATCGTAGCGGGTGAAGTCGATGGCCATGGGCGTGCTGTTGGTGGTCCAGTCGTGGAGCAGAGCCAGACGGAACTCGCGATTCATGAACCACTCTATCTCGAGGTTTTTTTCTGAGCCGGGTGCGCCGGTGCCGCGGGCATCGAAGCGGTAGTTGAGTGCGTCGTTATTGGGCGTGTGCCTTCGCCACTCAAGGCCGAACTCGCCTTCGGTCATCACGCGCGTGTCGGACCAGCGGTCGCGCACGGCCTGCAGCCACCAGGTTAGATCGTCGTCGTGGCCGATCGATAACTCCCAGATGGACGTGACAAAGCCGAAACCGTTCAGTGCGTGGCCACGATCGAAGTGCATGGCGGTGGTGTCGAGCATTTCTCTGCGGCCGACCGTGGTTCCGAGATTTCCCACGGTTTCAATGGGGCCTACGCCCATACGGCTGTTGAAGCCGCCCTCAAAGCCGTTGCGCCGGGCGGCGAGAAAGTCGCAGGTCCAGCCGTCGAGGCAGACACAGTCTATGAAATCCTGCTTGCCCTGGGCGGGCTTGAGATAGTGTTCGCGGCTGGGGTAGTAGGGATAACAGATGCCGCCGTCACCATCGCCATTGTCGATGCCGTGCTGGCTCCAGATTTGTCCCTGGCAAACGTGGATCCCCTCATCCTGAGCCAGAAGCCTCTGGTTCTCGGCATCCATGAAACCTGCGACCAGGCTTTGCGGGCGGTAGCCGCCGCCGACCATCGCAGAGATCATGCCAAGAGCTGCGTGAATGGTGGCGCGGTTGTGCTCGCGCGTGTCGTACATGGGCGCGAAGTAGCCGCCGGGAATAAATGTGATTTCGTCGCCGTAGCGATGGTGATAGTCGGCGAGAAGTTTGCGCCCCTCCTGGTATTCCTTGCGCGTGTCTTTCAGAGCCAGCCAACTGACGGCCCAGGTCATTTTTCCTTGTGGGCAGCCGCGTCCAAAAGCCTCGCGGCGGGAGCGGATTCGTTCGGGGCGATTGTCGACAGACTCATCTTCGCCAAGGTTGCGCGTGGGATTGACTTCGATCTGATTTACGCGGAAAACGGAGACGTGGGTGAGAAACCTGCCGCGTAATGGGGACGCAAGTGCCAGGCTCGCAGCAGGATCGGCAAGAGCGATCGATGCGGCCGCCGCCGTCGCAGCTTGAAGGAACTGGCGCCGGGTGAGGCTGCCGCTTTCAGGATTCGACTGTGGTTCTTGATTCACGATTGAAATGGAATCGCCTCACACTTTTCGATGTCTCATTTTTGCATGCAAGGCCGTTGGATGTTTTCTGGTTGTGGAGAGCTCTTCTCTTTCATGGGTGCATTCGAAATTGGAGGAGCAGAAAAGCAGATCCTTCACTTCGCTTACTCCATGGACGATCGTCCACGGGGCCCCAAGACGCTACGTTCAGGATGACACGAGGAACCGCGCTTAGAAGGAGGCGATGGCTTCGGCCTGGGTGCGGAAGAGTTCGGCGTACTTGGTGATGCCGGCAACGCTGAAAACCTTTGTGAAGTGAGGCGAGAGGCCGAAGGCGCAAACTTTCTGGGCGTGATGGTAGGCCTCCATCAGGAGCTGAATGACCAGCGTGATGCCGCTGGAATTGATGTAGCTCACCTTGGAGAAATCGAGAAGGATCAGCTTGGAGGATTCTTTGGGAAGGCTCTGATAGCAGCCCTGGAATTCCTCTTTGGAGGTGGCGGCGATGTCGCCGTCAAAACGGAGGACGAATACAGGGTGTCCAGCAGGGGACTTGAGCTGGTCAATGTGCCACTTGGTCTTGGTCTGCATGTAGGATCGCCTCGGTACTCTTCTAGCTTGCCACCAAAGTTCGCGGACCGCCAATGGGATTGTTGCGGGCGGGACTGAAAGGACATGATTTGTGACGGTGCGGTTGGTGTGCAGGGCTCTGCTTCGGTAACCTTGGCGATTGGCACCGGGGTGGCTTTGATGGTGTGTGCGGAAAGGCAACTGCAGGTTCCTCCGCTCCCGTTGGTCGGTCGGAATGACAGTGTGTGTGCTGATGAGGCGTCGGAAAAGCAACTGCGGGTTCCTCCGCTCCCGTTGGTCGGTCGGAATGACAATCCTGGGGGAGTTGAAGAAACTGAAGAGCAAAAGCAGGTCCTTGACTTCGCTTACCCCATGGACGGTCCGTCCACGGGGCCCCAAAACGCTACGTTCAGGATGACAAGTGGGCGTGGACTGCATGACAAGTGAGAGTGGAGTGTGTCAGGAGTGCATGCGGGCTACGTCGCGTAGTTGGCGGGCGGTGATTTCGAGGAACGTCTCTACGCTGACGCCGGGAGGGGGTTCGAGGCCGGACTTGGACTGGATGGCGGCGGAGATGCGCTGGGCGAGAGCGGCGCGGGTGGTGAGGGGCATGTCGAGGCGGCGGGCGAAGAAGCTTTCGAGAACCTGAAGGTCGGAGGCGGCTAGTTTGGCCACTCCGTGATCGGGGAGCGTGAAGCCGGCGGAGGGTTCAGGGGTGGGAATGGCGGGGGCGAAGATGTTGGCGGTGAAGGTCCGGGTGGACTCCGTGCTGATGGGGGCTTCTTCGATGCGGTCGCGGACGACGAGGGTTCCGGCGGCAAGATCGCCAAGGCGCTGGTGGTCGCGGGTAACGAAGATGGCGATGGTGCCAACTGCATAAGGCACGACGAACGGAATCATATCGATGTAGCGGATGAAGTTGCGCGCCATGGATTCAAATATGCCGATGGCGCGGCCGGAGCGCTGGATGACGCGGATGCGAGCCACTCGCTTGCCGGGCGTGCGTCCGTTCCAAAAAGCCTCGAAGAGAGTGAAATAGCCCCAGTTGAAGAGGAATACGAGAAAGGTATAAATGGCGAAGGCCCACTGTCCGGAAAGTCGATTGAAAGCGGTCAGGCTGGGAAGGAAGATGGAGAATATCTTGCCCACGATCAGGATGCTTGGAATCCAGATCAGGTAGTCGACGAGGAGGGCGATGAAACGGCTGCCGATACCGGCGATGGGCATCTGGATGGCGACGAGCTCGGGTGTTTCAATGCTAAGCTGATCTGAACTCTGGTCAAACTGAGTCATGGCGCCCATTCTATCGAACCAGTGGATCGCGAAGCGCCGGCCGCATTGGGACCGGCTGTCTGTGTTGCTGTCGCGCACTGACAAGAGCGGGTTAATGAGCCTTTCGCGCGCCGAGCTGCAGGAGATGGCGCTGCTCTACCGGCAGGTGGCGGCGGATCTCTCGGTGCTGCGGCGCGACGAGACAGCGCAAACCTATAGCGATCATGTGAATCAACTGCTGGCCTGGGCGCACCACATTATTTACTCGCGCCAGAAGACGACATGGATGACGCTGTTTCGTTTTCTCAAGGATGATTACCCGGTGATATTCCGGCAGCAACTGCCGTATGTGACGGCGTCGCTGGTGGTGATGATTGCGTGGGCAGTGCTGGGCGCGGCGCTGACGTCGGCGCGCCCGGAGTTCATGCGTCACTTTGTGGGGCCGGCCATGATCGCGACGATGGAGCAGCACAAGATGTGGACCGACTCCATTGTGAGTGTTGCACCGAAAGAAACGAGCCACATCATGACGAACAATCTTTCGGTAAGCTTTTTTGCATTTGCCTCGGGAATCACGTTCGGGGTGGGCACGTTTTTTCTTTTGTTCAACAACGGCATGATGCTCGGGGTGATCGCAGCGGCGTGCCACCAGTACAGCATGTCGATTCCGTTGTGGAGTTTTATCGCGCCGCATGGGTCGCTGGAACTGCCGGCAATCATCATCGCGGGCGGGGCGGGATTTCGAGTGGGACATGCGATGCTGTTTCCCGGCGGATATCGCTGGAAAGAGTCGGTGGCGAAGGGCGGCATTGAGGCAACGAAGCTGGTGGCGGGTGTGATTCCGATGCTGGTGGTGGCTGGATGCCTGGAAGGATTTTTCTCGCCCTCGCATGCGCCGGTCTGGTTGAAGTTCACGGTGGGGGCGTTGTTGTTTTCGCTGCTGATGACGTGGTTGTTTAAAAGGCAGTTTACAAGTGAACCAGTGAATAAGTGAATTAGTGGAATTAGTAGAGGACGGGACAAGGGGCTGGCTGGGGGTTCGATCGACTGTCTTGTCCACTCTGCCACTGCTTTACGCATGCCAGCGGCTCGTTCCAGCAATTTGAGATTCTTTTGAGGCGCCTCTGCGAATGAATCAGGGTGTTGATTTGCGGCCGGGGGTGGTGGCGGCTGCGGTGCTGCTGCTGGCGCCGATGCTAGTGGCGGGATTTTGTCCCGCCATTGTAGACAAGCTGGGACGGTGGATGCCGCGCACGATGCGGGTGGCAGGGCCGGTGCTGCTATGCGTGCCCTATGCGCTGGCAGCACGGTCATTCGGGATATTTCGATGGGGATGGTTTGCGGTCTATGCGCTGCTGCCGGTGGCGATTGCGTTTGTGCTGGAGCTGGCACGGAACGACGATGCGGGACAGCGCGGGAACTGGCGGGATTTTGCGGTGCTGCTGGTTCTGGGCTTGGCAGTGGATCTGCGCTGGCTGGAGCCGGCGTGGCCGCGAGGGTTGGCGGCGCTGGGAAAGATTCTGCTGCTGGATGCGGGCATCTTCGGGTTCCTGGTGGTGCGAAGGCTCGAAGGCGTTGGATTCGATCTGCGGCTGACACTTAGGGATCTGCGCAGGGGTCTGGGCGAGTACTGTGTGTATGGGCTGATCGCGATTCCGCTGGGGCTCTGGCTGGGGTTTCTGCATATGCATGCGGCGTGGCCTTCGCCGCTGCGCGCGGTGGGAGCCTTTGTTTTTACATTTTTGTTTATCGCGATTCCCGAAGAGCTGTTTTTTCGCGGGTGGGTGCAGAATCTGCTGGAGCGAAGGACCGGGCGGATACGTGCGCTGCTGGTGACGGCAGTTCTATTTGGATTGGCGCACTGGAACAAGCAGACGCTGCACTTCAACTGGCGCTACGTGGTGATGGCAGCGATTGCGGGAGTTTTTTACGGGCGGGCGTGGCGGGCTCAGCGACGGGTGGGCACTTCGGCGATTACCCATGCATCGGTGGATACGACGTGGTCGCTGTGGCTGAGATGAAGTGGCTGCGGGCGGTACCGGAGGTAGCCCAGCCCTACGCGCATGTTGTGCAGCGTCGATGCGGGAATGGTGATGGCGACGCAGATGCCGAAGATGGCGTGGGCGATGGCCAGCGGATAGACGTTGCGGGAACGGATGAAGAGGAGACAGGCGGCCAGTCCCCAGATCAGGGTCAGGGGTGTGAGGATCGGATTGGGCAGATGCGCCAGTGCGAACACGCTGGCTGAGATGACCGCTGCGATGTTTGCCCTTGGAACGATGCGCAGAAGACGCGCGAGGAAGTATCCCTGCAGCAGCAACTGCTGCATGAGGGACCAGATGGTATAGCCGCCGAAGGATGCGAGCCATTGAGCGGCGCCGGCGGGATGGTGCAGCGTGTGCAGGCTGCTGGCGAAGAAGGTAGCGATGGCAGCGAGGATGAGGGCGACGCCGATGATCCATGATGAGCGCCAGAATCCTGCGACGCAGCAACCCATCGCCTTCCAACTCTCGAAGGAAAGGATGATGGAGACGATGAACCATCCAAGTGCGATGAAGTAGAGCCAGTGTTGAAGAGGGTGCGGTGTCCAAATGACAGCGAGGACGAGGCAGTACCCGACGGCGAGTTCCGCGAGTTCCCATGCGAGGCGCCGCTTTGGTGATGGGGCTACGGCGCAGGCGCAGCTTGCTGGGAAATCCGCGGGTACACTCATTTGACCTCCACGCCGAAGGATGATGCGGGGACTTCGGCAAACCGGTTGCAGAGACATCAAGCCAACCGGATGGTGAATCTGCTTGCCAGGCTTTTGAGCGCCTGTTAGAGCAGATAGACGGCTAGCATACCCCCGAGGTTATCCAAATGGAGCGCGGATAACACTTTTGTGGAGGACACGCTGGTCACCGGAAGTCACCTGGGTTTGCGCGACACCCCGAAGGAATGAAAATCGCTGCGGGTGAGATCGTGCGTTTCCACCCAAGCGGAGCTTGGATGAGGCACCCTCGTTCGAGACAGGAGACTAGACCTTGAGGAAGATTTTCTTCCTGTAGAGGATCCAGACGGGGAGGAAGCAGAACGCTGTGAAGGATACGGAGTAGGCGAAGGCAGCCCAGTGCGGATTGGGGACGTGTGCAAAGACGTGGATGAAGATCCAGGCGTTGAGGTTGGGATGGAAGTTGGGGCCGGACGCGATCTTGATGTTCTCGAGGATGCCGGGAGTGAGTTCGCTGAACAAGTAGGCGGCGATGGCGTTGGAGCCAAAGACGAGCCAGGGCCATGTCCAGCCTTTGCGCCAGCCCATCTGCTCGATGGTGAACCACGCGAAGGTGAGGAGCGCGAGCGAATAGCCGCCGGCGACGAGGACGAAAGAACTTGTCCACATGTTTTTATTCAGAGGAAACTCAAGCGACCAGAGATAGCCGACCGCGAGACTGCAGATCGACGCGATGGCCAGGCCGGCGGTCTTGGCGGCAACGGATCGCTTGGAGCGCAGGAAGATTCCGGTGAGGACGCCCATGAGCGCAGTGCCGATGGCGGGAAGATCGCTGAGCAGGCCTTCGGGATCGCGCACGTTGTGATCGGGCGAGTAGAGATAGAGGTGATGCGGGAAGAGAGCGCGATCGAGCCAGGAGACGAGATTGTTTGTCATGTCCATGAAGGGGACATCGCGGCCGGGCGTGCCGACACCGGGGATCGGAACCCAGCGGAGAAGTACCCAGTAGCCGACGAGACAAGCGGCGAGGGCTATCCACTTGGTGGAGGCGCGTTGGTCCCAGAGGTAGAAGAGGCCGACGACGAGATAGCAGACGCCTATCCGCTGGAGCACGCCGTAGAAGCGCATGTGATCGAGATGGAAGAACGGAAAGCTGTTGACGATGATGCCGAAGAGGATGAGGACGATGGCGCGGATGATCGTATGCTTCGCGAGTTTGGCGCGCGTGTCGCCTTTGGCAATGCGAGCGTGGAAGGCAAAGACGACGGAGACGCCGACGACGAAGACAAACGTCGGAAAGACCAGGTCAGTGGGGGTGAGGCCGTTCCAGTTGGCGTGATTCATGAAGTGCCACGAACCGGGGCCACCGTTGTTGTTGACCATGATCATGAAGGCAATGGTGATGCCGCGGACCACATCGAGGGCAATGATGCGCTTGACGGGATTGGTGTTCGTGCCCCCGACGGTGGCAAATGCGGGATTCACTTGAGTGGTGGCACTTGGATTCATTGGCACCCCGGATAAGAACGATGCACCTAAGCTACGCGCAGGAGGCGGGGTGTGCCAAGTGGCTTGGGACCGAAAGGCGGAGTGAAGTATCCCAGGTCTCAAAATCGAGACCTCCTCCCCATCGACGAAGGCATGTCGACGGGGACCCCGAACCTGGGGCACCCGGGTTTGTCCGCCGTATATCAAGAGTGCGCGTCTGGACTTCTTGAGTTTCAAAACAAGAGCCCGGCTTTGCGGCCGGGCTCTTGCTGAAGCAGGACCTGGTAAATGGGTCCCTGTGTTTTCGGTAGCTATTGGACAACCGTGATTGCGACAGTCGCAGTGTGAGTAATGCCGCCGCCTGTCGCCGTAATGGTAATGTTACGGGTTCCAAGGGCTGCCTTCCTCGTTGCTTTCACGGTGATCGTTGACGAGCCTGAGCCAGGCGCGGCGATCGGGTTGGGACTGAAGGTGACGGTTTCACCGCTTTCCATTCCGGATGCCGAGAGACTAATCGCCGAACTGAAGCTGCCGCCGATGGTTGTTGTCACTGTTCCAGATTTTGATCCGGACCGGGCAACCGAGAGCGAGGCCGGTGCTGAAAGCGTGAAGGACGCTGGGTTGGAGGAAGTGACGATCAGCGTCACATTCGCGGTATGGGTGACACCGTCGCCGGTTCCGGTTACGGTGATGGAGTAAGTGCCGGTAGCGACCGTGGAGGCGACCGTAATCGACATCGACGACGAGCCGGAGCCCGGCGCCGCGATGGAGGTTGGGTTGAAGGTGACAGTTACGCCGCTGGGCTGGCCGGAGGCGCTGAGGGCAATGGCCGAGTTGAATCCGCCGGAGACCGACGTGGAGATGCTGGAGCTGCCACCAGCGCCCTGAACCACCGACACGGAGTTGGGCGAAGCGGAGATGGTGAAGTCAGGAGTGCCGGAGGAACCGCCGCCTGCGAGGGTGGCGATGAGGCCCGCAGTGGGACTGCCCCAGCCGGTTACAAGATCGTAGCCCGTGACGGCCGAGTAGCTGCCGGACGTGCCGCTGGTGATGTCGTGGAAGTCGGTAGCATAATCGCCGCCGGTGGTGTTTTCAGTGTAGATGCTGGGGTTGATGAATCCGATGGGCTTGTCGCCGTTATTGGCGAGTTGCTGGTTGACGAGGGCGATGAAGCCGGCCCACATGGGAGCGGCGAAGCTGGTGCCGCCGTAGCTGTTTGCTGTGCAGGTAGTCTGGTCGGCGCAGACGTAGAAGGTGAAGTTGGCGTTGGCCGAAACGTCGGGGCCATTGCGCAGGGTTGTCGAACCTCTATTGCTGGAGTTGATGACCCCAGAGAGTTTTTGCCATGCAGGGATGGCGATGCCGTCGGGGCTGATGCCGCCGCCGCTATCGACCCATGCTGTTTCAGACTTCCACGGGCCACCGGCGCTGGCGGTTACCAGGTCAGTGCCGCCAACCGACACAACGTTCGCATCGTCAGCGGGCCACGCTTCGTTTCTGCTGGACCACGTGGAACTGTCGCCGGAAGCGGCAAAGAAGTTCTGGCCTTGCGCGGACATTTTCTGGAAGTAGATATCGAGTGTGGAAGGATCGGCCGGTGTCCATCCCCACGAGCAGCCAATGGTTGTGGGCAGAGGGCTGTGCGTGGTCATGGCGCTGATGATGGAGGTATCGGTTGAGCCGACGTACATCACGAGACTGGAGAGTCCGGGGGCCATGCCGAGGGCTTGGGTCATGTCGAGGGTTTGCTCGGTGTCGTCGCAGCGGCTGCTGGCTGTGCAGCTTGTGCTGGTGCCATCCGTGGAGATCACGCTAACGGGAACGTTGTTGGTCTGATGGACGTTGGCGAAGTAGGTGTTGAGGTCGGCGAGGTCGGTGCCTAGGTACTCAAATAGGCCGAGGTTCTGGCCGGCGCCGGTGAGGGCAGTTCCGCCGTAATAGGCCGCGCGCATGTCGCTGCCGAGGAAAGAGGCCGACGGACCGGAACCGGTCGTGGCATGGGAGACGACTTTATCTGCTTCGATGCCATGGGCTGCGGCGTAGTCACTCTTCTTGACAACAAGCGGCCTGGGGATCGAGTAGTTGTCGAGGCCCGAGATATGCCACAGATTGAAGGGCAGGTCCAGGGTGGGTTCACGATCGGTCGAATAGAAGGCGCGATCCTCCGTGGGGTGCTGATAGGTACGCATGTTCACATGGAACGCGGCTTCGATGTTGGAGACGGAACCCTTGACCTGGACGAGCATGCCACCGCGTGAGCCGCCGACCACTTCGAAGCCGTAGGTTTTGGCAAAGCGGACGACGGAGTCGTAGTCATCGGCTGTGGGTCCGAAGCGGGAGGTGAATTCCGTTGGAGTGAGGAACTGGCGGTAGTTGGGGCTGGATGGGTTATAGACATCGGCGAGGAACGCCTTGAGTCCAGCGGGGTCGCGCAGAGGCAGAACGAGGTCAAGTTGCAGCACCTGGTTGCCGGGGAGGCGGCCATTGGCCTGCGCGTTCCCGCTTTTCACCACATCGCGCACATGATGCGTCATGACAGATTGGGCCAGACAGGTTGATGCAGAAAGCACCATCGCTGCGCAGAAGGTCAGAAATTTCCCTGGATTCGGAATCACAAATTCTCCTTGGGGATGTTTGGAATTTGAACGACGCCGAACCGGTTCACGGCGTTGATGCATTCTCAGTCAAGCCCAGATGGAGTGTCTAGAGAATTCCGGTGCCTCTTCGGAGGGGGTAGTTACCTCGGCAGTGACGGGGGTGTACTTGGGTCACCACCGGAACGTGTGCGGGGGCTGAAGGGTTGAAACGGTGGCTGACGGCCTGCAACTTCTTGCCAAGGTTGTTGGCCTTGTTGATCGACCAGGGGTAATCGCCCTTCTGACGGGATCACTCATTCTGCCAGAACGGTTCTTGATGCTTAGGTCGCTAAAGGCAACTGCAGGTTCCTCCGCTCCCGTTGGTCGGTCGGAATGACAGTTCGAAGATTGGGCGGTTGGAATAATAGTTCGAAGATTGGTTGGCCGGAGTGACAGCTTGAAGATTGGTCGGCCTGGATGTAGGAGCTTCTGGGAAGATGACGCGTGTTGCGATGAGTTCGGCTGGGTTAGGATTACGGGCAAAGTGAAGAAACTGGTTGGGATGGCGTAAACTCGTCTCTTCAAAGAAAACCAGGCAATTTGCACGCACTTTTGCTGGAGGAATCCGTGGCCGAGTTTCAACCTTTTGTTTCGCCCGATCAGCACCCGCCCGAGTTTACGGTTCGGGCTTTGCTGCTGGGCTCCGTGTTCGGCATCATCTTTGGCGCGGTGACGGTGTATGTGGGCCTTCGGGCCGGGCTGACCGTGGCTGCTTCGATTCCGATATCGGTGCTTTCGATCAGCATTCTGCGCGCGTTTGGGCGTGCCTCCATTCTCGAAAACAACATTGTGCAGACCACCGGGAACGCGGGGCAGTCGATTGCGTCGGGCGTCATTTTCACGCTGCCGGCACTGGTGTTTCTGGGATTTGATCTGGAATATTCGCGCATCTTCATGCTGGCGCTGATTGGCGGCTGGCTGGGCGTCCTGTTCATGATTCCGCTGCGGCGGCAGCTGATTGTAAAGGAGCATGGCGTGCTTCCCTACCCTGAAGGGACGGCCTGCGCCGATGTGCTGATCGCGGGCGAGCAGGGCGGTTCTTTAGCCAGCCGGGTCTTTTTGGGGTTGGGGCTGGGCGGACTTTACACGTTTTTTCAAAACGGCAATTTGTTTCGGGCTTGGCCAAGTTCGCCGGAATTCCGGCCTGACTTTGGACCGCAGCATGTGTTGAAGGGCGCGTCGATCAACGCGGATGCAACGTCGGAGTATCTCGGTGTGGGCTACATTATCGGATCGAAGGTAGCCGGAGTGATTTTTGCGGGCGGCGTTTTTTCGTGGCTGGTGGTGATGCCGTTGATCTACTTCTTCGGAAAGGAACTGCCGCATCCGGTGTATCCGGGACAGATTCCCATTGCGCAGATGGGGCCCAGCGACCTGTGGGCCAGCTACATCAAGCCGATGGGCGCGGGAGCGGTGGCTGCCGCCGGGCTGATCACGCTTATGAAGACACTGCCCACGATCTGGGGCGCGCTGACGATGGGGCTGAAAAATATGAAGCCAGGCGCTGAGAAAGTGGAGACAAAGCCGATTCGCACCGAGAACGATCTGCCCATGACTGTCGTGATTATTGGATCGCTGCTGATTGTGGCCTGCATGTTCCTTTTTCTCGAATTCAAGCCGGTGCCGGGAGCCTTTGTTGGATGGGCGGCGAACCTGTCTGCTTCGCTGCTGGTGGTGGTGTTTGGATTTTTGTTTGTAACTGTAAGTTCGAGAATTGTTGGGCTGGTCGGGTCGTCGGCTAGTCCGGTGTCGGGCATGACCATTGCGACGCTGATGGCAACGACTGCGGTTTTTTTGGTGCAGGGATGGACGGCGCCGGCATTTGGCGCGCTGGCGATCACGATTGGCGGCGTGGTGTGCATTGCGGCGTCGAATTCGGGAGATACTTCGCAGGATTTGAAGACCGGGTACATCATCGGAGCGACGCCACGGGCGCAACAGATTGCGTTGATGATCGGCGTGGTGGTTTCGACGCTGGTGATTGGAGTAACGCTGAACCTGATGAACACAGGGCTGCAGGAGTTTCACGCTGCCAACCAGGTGTGGGATATCAACGCTGCCCATGCGGGCGTTTCGGTTCAATCGGACGCGAAGCACCTGCCGCCGCAGATTCGGGTGGTGGCGGATGACAAGACAACGACTTCGCACCAGGCATCGGAGTACGTGGTGCTGAACGCGATTGGGTCGACGGAACTGCAGGACGGGAAGTATCTCTACTCTCCGGCTACGGGAAAGATTGAGGTGCACTGGATCCAGGGTATCGGGAGCGCTGCCGCCCCGGCACCACAGGCACGGCTAATGGCGACGGTGATCAATGGCATTCTTAGTCGCAAGTTGCCGTGGGGACTGGTGCTGCTGGGTGTGTCGCTGGTGGTTGCGGTGGAACTGCTGGGGATTCGCTCGCTGACGTTTGCTGTTGGGGCTTATCTGCCGATCGGGACGACGCTGCCCATTTTTGTGGGCGGGGTGGTGCGCTGGATGGTGGACCGGGCCGCAGCAAAGGCCGGAAATGCCGAGGGGGAGAGCGAGATTTCGTCGGGATCGCTGTTTGCTTCAGGGTTAATTGCCGCGGGCGGGATTGCGGGACTGATCGGCGTGGCGCTGAAGGCTGTTGAAGCGACATACATGGAAAACCGCGACATCCTGAATTTCCCGCAGGGGACGATTCTGGATCATATGTGGGTGTCGGTGCTGGGGTTTGCGATGCTGGCGTATGCGCTTTATTACTTTGCACGGAAGCCGCTGAAGAAGTAAGTGCCGGATGCTGGTGTACGGCAAGGCGCCGAAAAGAAAAAGCAGATTCTTCGCTCACCACCCCCAAACTGAAAAGCGTTTGGGGCCCCTTTCTCTCAGAATCACATCATCTATTTTTTTGGGGGGGGCGCCCGTATGACACCGCCGATTCTTTGGGGTGCCGTTTGCTGAGAAAGACGCCAATATTGGCGCCCGTTAACTCAGAATGACAGCATCAATTTTTAGCGGACCAGGTGGCAAATGTGCCAGACACCGTAGGCCAGCACAATCATGCTGGCTTCAAGGATGAAGGCGGTGCGGAGCCCGCGGGCACAGCCCAGGCCGTCTTGGTTCGACTCCGGCCGCTCGGCCAGCGCGTTCTTCGAGAAGATCGGAGACTCACAGATCGATACGACGTTGTCCGATGCGAAAAACGGTGCGGCAGAGACGGCGCGCTCGCGCACTACCGTAGACCGGAACTCATAGACGGTTTGATTGGGCACGACAGAGATCTCCCACCTGAGGGTGGCTTGCCGGAGGAAGCAGACACCCCTTCAGGACTAGAGCAACATGCTCTTGCGGAACGAAGCGATTCTCCCGCTGTTTCTTCAGGAAGTATGTGATTTATATCACTTCCCCGCGCGCGGGGAGAATGATTTTTTTAGGTATTCGCGGTACGTGATTCGGAGGCGGTGAGGGAGTGAAGAAGTGAGGGAGTGAAGAGAAGAAGTGGAGGAGTGAGGAACTGAAAAGCACCGTGAAGCCTTGGAGGGAAGAGGTGCCTGGCTCAGGCTGGGTGCTTGCGGAAGACGATCTGCAGTTTGTGACGCCAGTCTTCGCTTAGAGCAATGAGTTCCCAATCAACCTGGGGGGAGAGGTAGCGCAGGACAGGGAGATTGGCGGGGTGGATGCGTAACGCAGGAGCGGCGAGAAGGAGACGCGGGGGCTCAAGCGAAACTTCTGCTCCGGGGAAGTAGCCTTCGCGTTCGAACGCCGATACGGGCCGGTCGCTGCCCGCGGTTCGCTGGCGATCGGTGTTGAGTGCGCGGACGCGAATCCAGTAGTCGAGCGCCTGGAGGGGAAGATGCATGTCTTCGTCCGCTTTGAGTTCGATGACGACGAGGCGGCCGGCACGATCGAGGGTGAGCAGGTCGAGCATGCCTCGATCGCCAGATGAGAACGCCGGGACCTGGGCATAAATCTGATCGCCGCGGAGCGAGGGCAGCAGTTCGCTGAGTCCAGTGCGGAATTCGGATTCGAGCCAGCGCTCGGGCTGGATGCGGAAGAGCGGGTCTTTGTGCACGCCGTCGCGATTGCGGCTTGCAAAGAGGCGCGCGCAGAGTTCGCGGCACAGATCCGCAGTCTCGTCGGTGAGCGGGGTTTCATTGGCGGCGGCGCCGAAGGTAATTTGCTGTTCGTGTGCGAAGGAATGCGCATCGGCACCATGGCGGACGCGGGCGAATTCAAGTCCATGCAGAGTCAGGCCTACTTCGGCCGCTGAACGTGGACGGATCTCGATTCGCGATTGTGCGTTGGCCGGAAGCAGACTCAAAATCGTGTCGATGCCCGATTGGCAACGTGCAAGGGCGGCAGCGGGGGAAAAGGCGTGGACGAGGCGCACGATCTGGTTGCCGCTGTCGCGGAAGTCTACTGGCACAAGTTCTTCGCTGCGCTCATCAAGCGTGAAGAGCTGGAAATCGGCGGCAGCATGGTTTAGCCACGCCATGCGCTCGGCCGTTGTGTGCTCCGACCCTCGGGGCACGATGACCTTGAGCGCGCCGAAGTGGCGGCGGGTGTCGCTTTTCTCCCGGCAGTAGTCGAGCCAGAGAATGCCGAGGGTCAGAATGCCGTCGATGGTGGCGGCGGATTCTGTTTCACTGACAGCAATGACCGCTTCAGCGGCGGTGCCACGGAGGAGGCGGCCACGAATATATGCGGGGCCGAAGCTGTGCTCGAGATCCATGGCAGAGCGAAGGCCGTCGACCTTGGAGCCGGGAAAAGCGCGGGTTAGGACGCGTTCGAGAAGTCGCTGAAAGTTGCGGCGCGCGGAGTCGCGGGCGGTGGGAGTGCGGCGATCACTATTCGGGACAAGTTCTAGAGCCTGCGGCTTCGCAGCGCCCATGCGACGGGTCATGACGCGCAGGCACTGAGCGCGTGGCTGAATTTCGACTACGGTACGGACAATGTTGCGCTCATCGCTCCAAAGCTGGAGGAGGCAGCGCGAGTGGGATTCGATGATGGAGTAGCGTGTGAGTCGCATGTCGAAGAGGACGCGGCCATCTTCGAGCAGAGCAGCGGCGGGGTGGGCGGCTAGATATTCTTCGAGGATTTCGACGAGTTTGGCAGCGGATGGTGCGTCGACTGCGGAGGGCACGAGCGGCTACCAGTTCTGACGCGCGCGAAGATTCGTGATGTGCGCCGTGTGATGGCGAGAGTGCCAGGAGTAGATGGCGAGCACCGTGGCGAGATTCTGGCGGCCGTTCTCAGGATGGTTGTAGCCGCGCTCGAAGTCAGCGTCGGAGAGCGATTCGAGGAGCGTTACCCAACGCTCGTGCATTGATCCGATCATCGCGAGAGAGCCATCGATGGGCAAACGGCTGTCAGCAAGGCGCGCCCAGGCGGCCTCGTCGTAGGGCTTGATGGTGGGCCAGTCTTCCGTGAGGGCAAGCTTGGTGCGGCAATACGCGTTGGCGTGGCTGTCGGCAATGTGATGCACAAGCTGGCGCACGGTCCAGCCGCCTTCGCGGTACGGAGTATCGAGCTGCAGCTGGGTGAGTCCGTAGACAGCGCTCTGGAGGGTGGATGGAAGCAGGCGGAGGGTGGTAATTTGCCCGACGCGGACGGGCGGGTCAGAGGAAAGAGCCGGCGTAAAGCGGCCAATCGGATAGCGAAGGTCTTCCAATTCTGTCATCGCTTAAAGAACCTGGAGGGCCTCGCGAAATCGGCAACAGGGCTGAATGGCGCGAGGTGAGTCTATTTAGCCGTTGTCGGGTGCTTTGGCATCTTGTGTTTTGGCGCGTGCTTGAGAGCTTCGTTCTTCGGGTGCACGGGCGTGGGATGCACGCCGACGCGCGGGTCCTTGGGGGGCTTTTTGTGAAAATGCCAAGCGCCAAAGGCCGGAGCGGCGCACAACCCCAATAACAGCGCCGTAACTGCAATTTTCCTCATGGCAGGAATGTAGCACGAGAACGGGACGGGCGATAGTACCGGAAGTCACCGGACCAAAAGAGGTAATGAGGTACGGAGTGTTGGGCACACCCCGCAAGAATCCGCGAAGCGACCCTCGTAGTTAGCGGGATCGGCCCACACCGAAGCTGGGCCAATCGTTCGGGTTAGCTGCGCGAAGCCTGCAGTCGTGTTGATGACCGGGGCCGAGCTAGGCTTTGCGATGGTGGTGATGACGATGATGGTGGTGGTGCGTCGTCGCGGCGAACGCCGGAGCGGCGAACACGAGGACCAAGAGCACAGCAGCGAGAATCTTCTTCATGGGGGTAAATGTAGCACGAGGTGGATTGTGGAAATACCAACGGGCGAGTCGTGAATCAAGTGTGGAAACGGCGAGTGCCGGAATGCGGTGAGGTTCGAAACGGCGTAAACTGAAAGCTACGATGAGCCTACCTTCCTCTTCCCCCCAGCCGAGTCACAGACGTTACTTTTTTGAGAAATTTGGAATCACGGAGCGGCTGCTGGAGCGCTGCCTTGGTGAGGCGCTTTCAGCAGGTGGCGATTACGCCGATCTCTATTTCGAGTCGGTGACGTCGACCTCGCTGGGAGTCGATGAGCAGATCGTGAAATCGGCAAGCACCGGGACGAGCGCGGGATGCGGGATTCGCGTGCTTTCGGGCGAGCGAACCGGCTATGCCTACACCGATAATTTGAACGCGGACCGGCTGTTACATGCGGCGCGAACGGCGGCGTTGATTGCTTCGGGGCCGGCCAAGCAACCTATACAGGGATTTACGGAGACGGCGGGTGCGGATCTCTATCCAGTTCCGCTGGGAGGGTTTGATCTGGACCTTGCGGCACGGTTGGAACTGATTCTTCGGGCTGACCGGGCGGCGCGCGCGTACGATCCACGCATCGTGCAGGTGCGGGCCGGGTACAGCGAGGAACTGCGCCGGATATTAATCGCGGGTTCGGATGGCGCGTTTGCCAGCGACACGCAGCCACTGTGCCGGTTGAATGTGTTCGTGATTGCCAAGGATGGTCCGACAACTACCAAAGGGTCGGCCGGAGGCGGAGGAAGGGCCGGGCTGGAGCAGTTTGCAGGTTCAAAAAGTCCAGAACACCTGGCGCAGGAAGCTGCACGGGGAGCGGTCCTGCAGCTTGGTGCGGTGCCGGCCCCGGCAGGCGAGATGCAGGTGGTACTGGGGCCCGGATGGCCAGGCGTGCTGCTGCATGAAGCGGTGGGACATGGGCTTGAGGCCGATTTCAATCGCAAGGGGACGTCGGCGTTTACGGGGCTGATTGGGCGGTCTGTGGCCAGCAGCAAGGTAACAGTGGTGGATAATGGCACGATGGCGGGACGGCGCGGATCGCTGAATGTGGACGACGAGGGATCGCCGACGCAGGAGACGGTGCTGATTGAGAACGGGATTCTCAAGGGCTATTTGACTGACAAGCTTTCGGCACGGCTGACGGGAACGGCAAATACGGGATCTGGGCGGCGGGAGAGCTACCACTGCATTCCGATGCCGCGCATGACAAATACCTACATGCTGGCGGGGGATGATGCGCCGGAGGACATTCTGCGGTCGGTGAAGCGGGGACTGTATGCCGTGAATTTTGGCGGCGGGCAGGTGGACATCACGAACGGGAAGTTTGTGTTTTCGGCGTCCGAGGCTTACCTGATCGAAGATGGCAAGATTACGGCGCCCGTGAAGGATGCGACGCTGATCGGAAATGGGCCGGAGGCGTTGAAGTACGTCTCGATGGTGGGGAACGATTTGAAGCTGGATGAGGGGATCGGGACCTGCGGGAAAGACGGGCAGAGCGTGCCGGTGGGGGTGGGGATGCCGACCATCAAGCTGGACCGGATGACGGTGGGTGGGACGGGGCGGTAGGAGTTTGCTTCTCGGTGTCTTTGTGTTCCCGGGCCTAAAGGCCCACATCAATTTCTAGGCACAGCAGCCTCGCGTGGCTTCTCTTTGCTGCTTTCTCCCTGTTCGCTCCGCTCAACAGTCGCATCGCTTAGAAAAACAGGGCAGATCTTTTGCCGAAGCGGTCCTCAGGGGAGCTTATGCCTTCCCCACACCTGCGATAGAGCTTTGCAAGGAAGGGGACCCAATGCAGTGCGGAGTGGGGCTGCGCGAAAAACGGATGTTTCGATCCATTCTGCTTTTGTGACTCTGGGGAAGAGAAAAGCAACTGCAGGTCGCTCGGAATGACGGTCTGGAGGAGCAACAAGCCTTTGATATCTGCAGGTTCCTCGGCTCCCATTCGGTCGCTCGGAATGACAGGCTGGAGGAGCAACAAGCTTTTGGTGTCTCATGCTTTTGGTATCTCATTTCTGGTGGGCGGCTTGCCATTTGGCTACGCGGTCCTGGGCGGCGGCGAGGTCGGATGGCGTGAGGTGCTGCGCAACGAGATCGCGGGCCTTGGCGGCATCCTGCTGGCGTGAGCCGGACCAGCCTTTGGCAGCCAAGTCGAGCCACAGGTACGACTGCACAAGATCCACTGGAACTCCCTGACCATTGGCATACATGGAGCCGAGGTTGAACTGGGCGCGGGGAAGTCCTTGCTCGGCGGCCTTGGTATACCAGGCTGCGGCCTGAGCGTAGTCGCGGACGAGGCCAGTACCATTGTCATAGAGCAGGCCGAGGTTGAATTGGGCGGAGGCGTTTCCCTGTTCGGCGGCGAGGCGGTAGAGAGCGGCGGCCTGGGTATAGTCCTTGGGCACGCCGATGCCGCGCTCGTAGAGGGTGCCGAGGTTGTATTCAGCCTCGGGAACATGTTGCAGAGCGGCCTTGCGATACCAGCCGGCGGCTTCGGCGTCATTCTGCGGGACCCCATCGCCACGATCGTAGAGCAGGCCGAGGTGGAGTTGGGCGGCGGCATAGCCCTGCTCGGCCGATCTACGGTAGAGAGTGGCTGCTTTGGTGGCGTCCTGCGCAACGCCGTTGCCCGATTCGTAGAGTCCACCGAGGTCGAATTGTGCGCGCGGGAGCCCTTGATTGGAGGCTTTTTCGAGCCAGGAGAAAGCCTTGGTGTAATCCAACGCGACGGAGATGCCTGAGAGATAGGCTTCACCCATTGTGATTTGCGCCTGCGCGTCGCCAGCCTCGGCTTTCTTCAGCAAACCGGGATCGAGAGCAGCCTTTTGCGCGAAAAGCGGAAAACATAGAAAAACACCGAGGTAGAAGGAAAGCGTAGTGACGCGACGCAGGGACATAAATGCCTTTCAGGGGAACTCAACACCATAGCAAATTATGACGAACCAGGTTGTGATCGGCGGCGGCCTGCGCCTGGATGCGCTGGACGATGGCGGTTTGTTAAGGTTGACCCATGCCTGAAGTCGTCCAACTCCCCGATGTGTCCGCTGTCGATTTTCAATCCCTTGCAACCGATGTGGTGAAGCTGGCCGTGAAGGCAGGGGCGAGTGATGCCGAGGCGGTCGTCCGCGAAGGAGACGAGTTCAGCGTGAATGTGCGCATGGGGCAGGTGGAAACGCTGAAGGAGTCGGGATCGCGTGCGATTGGGCTGCGCGTCTTTGTGGGGAAACACTCTGCTTCAGCCTCGACCAGCGATCTGACCGCCGACGGGATTCGGCAGCTGGTGGAGGGTGCGATGGCTCTGGCAAAGGTGACGGAGGAAGATCCGTTCATCGGGCTGCCAGAAACGGAGGAGTTTGGCGCGCTTGCAGACGATCTGCATTTGTACTTTGACGACGTGTACTCGCTGCCGGGGACGGAGCGGATTGAATGGGCGCGGCGGGCTGAGGCGGCCGCCTTGGCTGCGGACCCGCGCATCACGAATTCCGATGGGGGAAGCTTCGACGCGGCGACGGGCCGGAAGGTTCTGGCAAACTCGCGCGGGTTTGTAGGGAGCTACCGCTCGAGCTATGCCGGGGTTTCGGCGACTCCGCTGGCAGTGGATGCGAACGGACAGATGCAGCGCGATGGATGGTGGTCGAGCGCGAGGCGGATGGCGAATCTCGAAAGTCCTGAAGCTGTTGGGCGGGAGGCGGCACGACGCACGGTGCGAAGGCTGGGGGCAAAGCGCGTTCCAACGCAGCGTGCGCCCATTGTGTTTGCTCCAGAGGTGGCGCGGTCGTTGATCGGATCGGTGTTCGATGCCGCTTCAGGCGACGCCATCTGGCGGCATGCTTCGTACCTGGCGGGGAAACTGGGCGAAATAATTGGCGCTGCGACGATCACGATTGTGGACGACAGCACAATGCTGTTGCCGACGGGCGTGGGTGGATTTGGAAGCACTCCGTTTGATGGCGAAGGCCTTCCTTCGCGGCGGACGGTTTTGGTCGAAGGCGGAGTGCTGCGGAACTACATGCTGAACACCTATGCGGCGCGGAAACTGGGGATGAAGTCGACACACAATGCTTCGCGCGGGCTGGCTGGTGCGCCGGGAATCGGATGCGGGAATTTGTATCTGGAACCGGGAACACAGACGCCGGAGGAAATAATCGCCGACGTGAAGGCCGGCTTGTACGTGACGAGCCTGATGGGATTCGGGACAAACATTGTGACGGGGGATTACTCGCGCGGGGCTGCGGGATTGTGGATTGAGGATGGGCAGTTGACGCATGCGGTGGAGGAGATCACGATCGCGGGACATCTGGCGGAGATGCTGATGAATGTGACGGCGATCGGGAATGATCTTGTGTTTCGCGGATCGGTGGCGTCGCCTACGCTGCGGATTGACGGGATGACGATTGCGGGGGCTTGAGGGCTGAATAGAATGGCCGATTCCGAACCTGAAGCTAGGGACTGTCAAGAGTTTCAACGACGGCTGACCGTGCTGTTGGAAACCGGCGAGGACCTCTACCGAGACCCTCATCTCCAAACTTGTGAACATTGCAGGGCGCTCGTGGTTGATCTCGAAAAAATTGCGGAGAATGCTCGTGAATTGTTCGGACCCAAGGATTAGTGTTCCGCCCGCAATGAGGCTCGATAAGTCTAAGGTCGATTGCAATTGAATGACACTTCAAAACGAGCTATGGAACAGATTCCGTTTGATCCAACGGACCCGAAGGGTGCGCTGTCGCAGTTGCCGCAGGCTCCGGCGGTGTTTGCGCTGTATGGGGCGGAGGCTAAGGACGAGCCCTACATCGGGCGGACGCCGAATTTGCGCGGGCGGCTGGAGCGGCTGCTGCAGCCTTCGGCGAGGCATCCGCGACGGCTGCAGCTGGCTGGGCGCGTGCGGCGGATTGCGTTTCGGCGGACAGGTTCGGATTTTGAATCCCTGCTCGCGCAGTTTTCTCTGCTTGAAGAGGTCTACGAAGCGAAGGCGCTGGAGCGGATGCATCTGCGGGCGCCGGCGTTTGTGCGGTACCTGGGCAGCAATCCTTACCCGCGGATCGTGGTGACCAACAAGCCGAGCCAGCGCGAGTCCGATTGGGCATACGGGCCGTTTGCATCCCGGGCGGCGGCTGAACGTTTCGCTGAAGAAGCACTAAAGCTGTTTCTGCTGCGGCGATGCACGGACGACCTGAATCCCGACCCTAGCCATCCGGGTTGTGTGTACTCCGAGATGAAGATGTGCCTTGCGCCCTGCTACAAGGGCTGCTCCGACGAGCGATATTCGGAAGAGGCTGCGGCCGTTCGGGATTTTCTGGCGACGCGCGGCGAGAGCAAGCTGGTGGTGCTGCGCGATGAGCGGGATTCGGCTTCTGCGAGACTGGCGTTTGAGGATGCGGCGGCTTTGCATGCACAGGTGCAAAAGGTCGAGGCCGTGCGAGCACTGGCGCCAGAGCTTGTGCAGCCGATGAGCAAACTGCGAGCGGCGGTGTTGCAAGCTTCGGCGAATCCTAACGAGGTAGCGGTTTTCCTTTTCGAACGCGGCAGTCTTCGTGGGCCGGCGGAGTTTTCGACGGTGGGAATGCGAATCCAGAACGAACAGTCGGGATCGAGTTCGCTGTTTGCGCAGCCGATGGCGCTGGAGGCGGTGCCGGAAGAAGTGAACAGTGAACAGTGCACAGTACGCGAAAAGCAAGGAGCAGAGACTAGGGAACAGGGATCAGAGACACCTGTTGCCGCTAAGGTTCCGCGGACGATGCTGGAGGCGCGGATGGAGGCGGTGCTGGCGGAGCTTGAGAAGGATACAGGTGCGCCGTCGGGGACGGAGCGGCAGGGGTATTTGGCTCTTTTGAAGCGGTGGTATTACCGGCCGGAGGTGAAGCGGGAAGGGGAGATCTGCTTCCCGGATGCGGAGGGGCATTGGCCGATCAGGGCGCTGATGCGGAGCGTGGGGCGAGTGGCGGCGAAGAGTGTGGCAGGCGCGAAGCCGCAGTGAGAGAATGGCGTCGAAAATCGTGCAGACAAAAGAGAGCCTTCGCCAGATGCTTGCGCCCGGGCGTCCACTCGAGACTGGGCGCGTGTGTGAAGTTCTCGACGTGATCGAGGGGCGGCCGCGGAAGTTGGCGGAGCTTGTGGAGTGCCTTTGGGACGATGAACCGGGCGTTTGCAGCCGGGCTGCCGATGTCTTGGAACGTGTAACCCGGGAGCGGCCACACCAGGCGCAGCGGTGGAAGGATGCGTTGCTGGGGTTGATGACGGAGACCACGGAGAAGAAGGTACGCTGGAACCTGGCGCTCCTGATTCCGCGGCTGAAGCTCACCATGACGGATTGCCGCCGGGCCGCCGAAACGCTGCAATCCTATCTCGATGATCCAAGCTCGATTGTGAAGACTGCGGCGCTGCATGGAATGACGGATCTGACCCGGCAGGACCCGGAGTCGTTGCCGGATGTATTGGACCTGCTACAGGTGGCGGGGCGGTCGGGGACGCCGGCGATGCGGGCGCGCAGCAGGATTTTGCTTAAGGCTCTCGAGAACCAGGGGAAGAAGCGGCAAACCCGCAGTTCGATCCATATGTTCGACTGATACACTGACCGCGGAGAGAGGGCCTTTCAGAGTAGATGGACGAGGCGCTCCATAAACACAATGGTTGAATTACTTCCATCGATTCTTTCAGCGGATTTTGCGCACCTCGGGGACGAGGTTGCCGCGGCGGAACGGGGCGGCGGTACGGTGATCCATGTCGACATTATGGACGGGCATTTCGTGCCCAATATTACGATCGGGCCGCCGGTAGTTGCCAGCCTGCGCAAGGCTACGAAGTTGCCGCTCGACTGCCACCTGATGATCGAGAATCCGGATGAGTTCATTCCCGCCTTTGCAGACGCCGGGGCGAACTGGGTGAGTGTGCACTACGAAGTTTGCCGGCACCTGCACCGGTCACTGATGCATATTCGGGACCATGGCATGGAGCCGGGGGTAGTGCTCAATCCGGCTACCCGAGTAGAGTTGATCCGCGACATTTTGCCGATGGTGCACCATGTGCTGATCATGAGTGTGAACCCGGGATTCGGGGGGCAGAGCTTCATTCCCTTCGCGCTGGACAAGATTCGGCGGCTGGCGCAATTGCGCCAGGAACTGGGGCTGGCATTTAAAATCGAAGTTGACGGCGGAGTGGCTCACGACACGGTCGCCCGGGTCGTCCAAGCAGGTGCGGAGCTATTGGTTGCTGGTAATGCGGTGTTCGGCGCTGGGCAGGCCGAACGGGATGCCCGTGCATTGCTGGCAGCGGCTCGCGCAGCCGCCAGTGAGTCTGATCTTGTAAACGTGTAAAGGGTGGCAGCTTTCCCCCTGCCGCAAATTGAGGTGGTATGAACCGGTTGTCGAGAAGTTTTGCTGCGTTGGCGCTGGCGTCGCTGGTGCTATCCGGGGTTACGGCCCAAGCCAAGGAAAAGAAGCCCAAACATAAGAAATCGCAGGATTTGAGTGCGAATCCTCTGGCGGGTGTGAACTCGAAGCAGCCCGATAAAGAGCTCTTCGACAAGGCCATGATCGCGCTGAAAAAGGGACGCTACGATGTGGCGCGTCTGGACTTGCAGACCATGCTCAATACCTATCCGGACTCGGAATACCGGATGCGGGCCAAGCTGGCCGTGGGCGACAGCTGGTTCAAGGAGGGCGGGACCGCAGCCCTGACGCAGGCCGAAAGCGAATACAAGGACTTCATCACCTTCTTCCCCAATGCGCCGGAGGCAGCCGAAGCGCAGATGAAGGTGGGCGACATCTACTACCAGCAAATGGAGAAGCCGGATCGCGACTATAACAACGCGCAGGATGCGGAAAAAGAATACCGGACCATGATCAACATGTTCCCGGACTCACCGCTGATTCCGCGGGCCAAGCAGAAGCTGCGTGATGTGCAGGAAGTTCTGGCGGAGCGCGAGACGCAGATCGGACTCTACTACGAGAGCCGCGACAACTTCACTGCCGCGATCGCCCGGCTTGAGACGGTGGCAGATACCTATCCGCTGTATTCAAAGAGCGACCAGGCTTTGCTGGCAATCGGAGATGCCTATGCTGGCCAGGCGCACGCTGTGCAGAATGCATCAGGTCTCAACGGTGCCGTGCGCGAGCGCCTGCACAGCCTGTTCGAGGAAAAAGCGGCGGCAGCCTACGCGAGAGTGATCACGCGGTATCCGATGGCGCCGCACGTGGAAGATGCACGCGACCGGCTGGTGGCCATGAATCGCCCTGTGCCAGAGCCATCTGACGCCGCGGTAGCCGAGAACGATGCGGAATTCAAGAGCATGCGGCCGATTCGGTTCACTGACAACGTGCTCGGCATCATCAAGCGCGGTCCCACGGTGGTGCAGGCTCCCCACGTCGGCGAGCCTTCGCTGGAGGATCCGAAACGTACGCTGGCTCCCGAGGTAAACAAGGATAACAACGCGCTCTTCGCCGCTGCTATCAATGAGGGGAAACCCGCAGCGGCGGCTGCCGTGAAGCCAACCGGGCCGAACGAGCCGCCACGCAGCGATCAACCTTCAACTGTCGATCTTGCTCCTCCGGGAACCGGCGGTACAGGGGTGGGCGTAACGATTGTGAATCAGCCGAGCGGTGACGCAGGAACGCCGAGCAGCAATGAGGCCGTACCTGCAGGAACGCCCGGCGATCCCAATAACGCACTGGTGAAGCCGGTTGGGCCGACGAACACGACTCTGCCAGCAGTGGAGAAGCCGGCTGAGGCTCCGGTTCCGGTGAATGACATCAAGTCGGGCACGGCACAGCAGCAGACCGCCGAGGATGCGGCAAAGAAGAAGAAGCCGAAGGCCGATCTGAACGAAGAGTCCTCGAGCAAGAAGAAAAAGAAGAAGGGCTTGGGTAAGTTGAACCCGTTTTAAAGACAGGGACCTAGGGATTAGGGACTTAGGGATTAGGGACTTAGGGACTAGGGATTTGGAATTGAGGACAGGGCCGCATCCGTTTCGGGTGCGGCTTTTGTTTTGGAAGGGCCGAACTGGTCCGGCGCGGCTACACCGACGAACACGTCCGCCCGGTGCTCGGCGGGAACTGGGCGCGGGTTCTGAAGGAGATATGGGGAAGCTGATAAAGTTGAGGTTAGTCCCTTTGCTCGCAACTCTCACCGAGAGACGCCGGCGCAATTCCGGGGGACCGGCCTTCTAAACCCCATGCCACACGATCTGCCCAAAGCGTACGACCCGACTGCCATTGAAGATCACTGGGCCGAATACTGGGTGCGCGAAAAGCTGTTTGCGCAGCCGACGCCTACTGCAGAGGACAGCCTGGACGGCGAGCCCTCCTTTACGATTCTTCTGCCGCCGCCGAATGTGACGGGCAACCTGCACATGGGCCACATGTTCGAGCACACCGAGAGCGACATTCTTATGCGGTGGCACCGGATGCGCGGCCAGCGCGTGCTCTGGATTCCGGGAACAGATCACGCGGGCATCGCGACACAGATGCTGGTGGAGCGACAGGTTACGAGCGAAGGCACGACACGCGAGCAGATGGGCCGCGAAAAATTTGTGGAGCGCGTGTGGGAGTGGCGCCGCCACTACGGCGGGGCGATTCTCGGGCAGATGAAGCGGCTGGGTGCGTCGGTCGATTGGGATCGCGAATACTTCACCATGGACGAGCGGCTCTCGGTGGCGGTGCGCGAGGCGTTTGTCCGGCTGTACGAGCAGGGGCTGATCTATCGCGGCGCCTACATTGTGAACTGGTGCCCGCGCTGCCAGACGGCGATCAGCGATCTTGAAGTGGTGTACGACGAGCACAAGGGACACCTGTGGGAGATTCGGTACCCCGTTATCGGCGACGATGGCAAGGATACGGGCGAATTTCTGACGGTGGCTACGACGCGACCGGAGACGATGCTGGGCGACGTGGCCGTGGCCGTCCATCCTGACGACGAGCGCTACAAACATCTGCACGGGAAGAAGCTGCGGCTGCCGCTGGTGGGACGCGAGATTCCGATCATCCTCGACGAATGGGTGAGTCCGGAGTTTGGCACTGGCGCGGTGAAGGTAACGCCGGCGCACGATCCGAACGACTTTGCGCTGGGGCAGCGCCACGACCTGCCGTCGATCAACGTGATGGACGATACGGCGCACATCAATGCTGAGGGCGGGGTGTATGCGGGGCTGGACAGGTTTGTTGCGCGCAAGAAGATTGTGGCGGATCTGGAAGAGATGAGCCTCCTTGCCGGGATCAAGGATCACGTGAACAACGTGGGCCACTGCGATCGCTGCAAGACGGTCGTGGAGCCTCGGCTTTCGCTGCAGTGGTTCATCAAGATTCAGCCGCTGGCGGATAAGGCGATTGCGGCGGTGAAGGAAGGACACATCAAGTTCACGCCGGAGATGTACGGGAAGACGTACCTGAACTGGATGGAGAACATCCACGACTGGTGTATCTCGCGGCAGCTTTGGTGGGGACATCGGATTCCGGCGTGGCACTGCGCGGTGTGCCACAAGACCACGGTGGGCCGCGAGGATCCGGCGAAGTGCGGGCATTGCGGATCGGAGCAGATCACGCAATCGACAGATGTGCTGGATACGTGGTTCTCTTCGGGGCTGCTGCCGGTTTCTGTGTTTGGATGGCCGAACATCACAGCGGAGAATCGCGCGGATTTTGATGCGTTCTATCCGACGAGTTTGCTGGTCACGGGTTTTGACATTTTGTTTTTCTGGGTGGCCCGGATGATCATGCTGGGCTGCTGGTTTGCGGATGACGTGAAGATGCCGGATGGATCGGCGCGCACGTTGAAGGACTCGGTTCCCTTTCGCGAGGTGTACATCCACGCGCTGGTGCGGGATGCGAATCGCGAGAAGATGTCGAAGACCAAGGGCAACGTGGTCGATCCGATCGAGATTGTGAAGCAGTACGGGACGGATGCGGTGCGGTTCACGCTGGCCTCGATGGCTTCGCCAGGGACAGATATTGCATTCAACGTAGCGCGGACGGAGGGGTACCGGGCGTTTGCTAACAAGATTTGGAATGCGGCACGGTTCATCTTTATGAATGTGGAAAGGGCTAAACAGGCAGGCATAAAGACCCGAGTTGGGAGTCTGGGCAGATCGACCCTAAGAATGAATGAGTGGCCAACAGAGGAGCTTTGGATTCTGGCTCGACTGAATAGGACTGCCCATGATGTAAATCTTGCTCTCGATAAATATCGATTCGATGATGCTGCGAACCTGATTTACCAATTTTTTTGGGGCGAGTTCTGCGATTGGTATCTCGAATTCGCAAAGATGCGCTTAAATTTCGAAGATGCATCAAAACTCGAAGATTCGGAAGGCGCCCTTTCAACTCTCCTTCACGTATTCGAAGCGTCTCTGCGTATGTTGTCCCCGTTCATGCCATTCATAACGGAGGAAATCTGGCATGCGCTGTACGAAGGAAACCCTCCTACAAAATCGATCGCTTTGACTCAATTCCCCACTTTTGAAAAGTATGAAGCGGGTGTACAGATCACCTTTGACAGCTCCGAAATTGCTATGCAGACGTTGCAGCACGCAATTACCGGCATTCGGTCTCGAAGAAAGGACTTGAAGATCGAAGAGCGCGCCACAGTAAAAGTCAAACTAGCTGGAACATTGGCGACCCCGATGATTCTGAGAAAGCACACTCAGATCATTGAGAAACTTGCGCGCGTCCGCGAACTTGAGATTGTCAGCTTCGCCGCACGTAATTCCGGTGGTCAATATGAAAGTCTCCAGTGGCAGTCTGCTGGACCGGTCGACCTTTACGTGGAGAACGAGCGGAAGATTGATGCAGCCGCCGAACGCGAGAAGATGGACAAGGAGATCGCCCGACAGGAGAAGATCATCGCCAATTCCGATCGCCAACTCAACAACCCCGGGTTCACGGCCAAGGCTCCGGCGCACATTGTTGAGGGCTTGAAGAAGCAGCGGGACGAGGCACAGCAGTTGCTGGACAAGCTGCGCAGGGATCTCGATTCTCTGCCGCCTGAGTAGGCGACGTAGGGAATGGCGTGCGTATGCAGAGATTGCCTTCAGCATTCCAGAATCCTTGGAATCGTGCAGCCGCCGAAGTCGAAGGCGGGAATTCACAGGGCGTACCGGGCTGCGGCGAAGCTCTGGCATCCGG
Organism: uncultured Acidobacteriaceae bacterium; assembly: GCA_963838295.1. GTDB lineage: Bacteria > Acidobacteriota > Terriglobia > Terriglobales > Acidobacteriaceae > Telmatobacter. Next base: position 138,746 of record CAWIQS010000007.1, on the reverse strand, counting down.
ATAAATTTGAAGGCAACCTGAAGAAGCGCGCTGAGGCGGAAGAGCGGTTCAAGCGCATTCATGCGGCCTACCAGGCGCTTTGCGAACACTTCGAGAATCCAACAAGAGAGCGGTCTGAGGCGGAATTTGTTTCTCCGATCCGCAAAATTCCGACGCCCAAGATTGTTTTCGGAGACGAGCCCGGGTGTTTTGTGGCACCAAACTTTCCAGATCGGGTGCGCGAGGTCATTGCGGGAGCGCGTGTTGAGCCCTCGGATCCTCCGGTGGCATTTATCGAATTGTCGCCCGGAACACCGAGCAATTCGCAATTTATCCTCCTGACGGGGCACCGCATGTACGTCCGCGACTCCAAGGGACTGCTCTCGGTGGTCTGGTATTCAGACCTGGGAAGCATCAGGCTCATCGATCGCAAAGATGAGAAGCAGGGCGCGTGGCAAAGAATTGCGGATAAGATTGCCGGGAAGACGCAGACGTGTTCTCTCCAGATCGATCGGCTGGACCTAAGCCGGTTTCACGCTTTCACCGACCGCCCGGATGACAGCGTGAAGAAAGTTGTTTATAACTTTCTACGACAAATGAAATCGAATTGGCAGTCTTGAACATCGAAAGAAGAACGAATGGACTGGAAGAGCCACCGCGTAGACGCATTGCTGGAACAGGCACTGCTGGAAGACAAGGCAGTAAGCGATGCCACGACCAACGTCACGATCGACGCTAACCTGCGCGCTTCTGCCTCGATCATCGCAAAGCAGGAGCTGGTGGTGGCCGGGTTGGGAGCGGTACCTCGTTTCCTCGAGATCTTTGCCCGGCTCGATCCGCGACCGGCGGCGCACACGCGATTCGACGTGGTCAGCCATCCGGAGATCTTTGATGGCGTGCGGGTGCACAAGGGCCAGGTGATCGCGGTGATTCGCCACAATGCACGGGTGCTGCTGAGCTGCGAACGCGTGATCCTGAACCTGATGCAGCACCTGAGCGGAATCGCCACACTTACCCGGCAGTATGTGGATGCAATCCAAGGGACGAAAGCCCGCGTTCTCGACACGCGTAAGACCGTACCGGGTTTGCGTGCGCTGGAGAAGTACGCCGTGCTTTGCGGTGGTGGCACGAATCATCGTCTCGATCTTTCTTCGGGCATCCTGATCAAGAACAACCATATTTCGCTGGGCGGCGGGTTGCGTACGGCGCTCACCAACGCCCTGGAGAAGCGCAAACCGGGGAATCGGGTCCAGATCGAAGTGCGGTCGCAGAAGGAACTGGAAGAAGCAATTGAATGTGGAGCCGAGGCCATTCTGCTCGACAACATGTCCCCAGCACAGGTGCAAACATCCGTTGAACGCATTCGCAAAGAAGACCGCTGGATTCCGATTGAGGCGTCGGGGGGCATTGTGCTCGACAACATTCGCGCCTACGCCGAAGCAGGCGCGGACTTCATCAGCGTTGGCGCGCTCACGCACTCCGCGAAGGCCGCAGATATTTCGATGAGCATTGTTGCGGAGCCAGCGTAGGCGTGTACGAGCTTGCCGCTCTGGAGGCAGAGCTTGCCGGGACGATCTTTGCGGGCAAGCTGCAGTTTTCTGCGGTAACCGGATCCACAAACACCGATGCGTTGGCGGCTGCCCGCAATGGGGCTGCGCAGGGGTCTGTCTTTTTTGCTGACGAGCAAACGGTAGGACGAGGGCGGGGAGATCACAGGTGGCAGTCGCAATCAGGCGAAGGGCTATACGTGAGCGCGGTGATGCGGCCGAGTCTCTCCCCGTTACACCTTCCACTGATTCCACTGGCTGCGGGACTGGCTGCAGCGGAAGCGGTGCGCACAGTTGCGGAAGTCGCGGTTGATCTGCGCTGGCCGAACGATTTGCTGATTGGAGCGCGCAAGGTCGGCGGCATCCTGGTGGAGTCAAAGACTGAGGCTGCAGGGCTGGCATTTGTCGTGATCGGGATCGGCATCAACGTGCATCAGCGCGACTTTGACCCGGCGCACTCGACGCCTGCTACCTCGCTCGATATCGCTGCCGGGCGCCGTGTCAGCAGGCAGGCGCTGCTTGTTGCCCTGCTAAAATCGCTTGAGCGCGAGATGGTTTTCATGTCGAAAGCAGAAACCGCGAACGGGATACTGGCGCGGGTTGAACAGGCTTCAACGTGGTTGAAGGGCCGCCGCGTTACAGTCCACGGGCCCCAGGAATGTGCGGGTGTGACGGCCGGCCTGGATGCACAGGGATTTTTACTGGTGCAAACAGACGAAGGCCTGGTGACGGTGCAGACGGGCGGCATTCGCGCCGCAGAGATGGAATAAGAACGACGATGCTGCTTGCGGTGGATGTGGGAAATACGAATACGGTGCTGGGTCTCTACCGACTCGATGCGGAGGCGGGACTTCCGCCGAAGGGCACGGCCATTGCCGCAAAGGACAGGTTTGACCTGACCGCGCACTGGCGCCTCACCACGCATCGCACGCAAACAGTGGACGAGTACGGCGTGTTTTTTGTGAAGCTGTTTGAGATGCATGGATTGTCACCGAGCCAGGTGACGCATGTCATTATTTCGTCGGTGGTGCCGCCGCTGGATTCGACGCTGCGGCAGGTTTGCGAGACGTATTTCCATCTCGATCCACTGTTTGTAGAGCCGGGCATCAAGACGGGAATGCCGGTGCTTGTGGACAATCCGACGGAGCTTGGCGCGGACCGGCTGGCCGACTGCATTGCGGCGATCGAAAGATATGGTGGACCGTGCATCGTGGTGGATTTCGGCACCGCGACGAAGTTTGAGGTGATCTCAGAAAAGGGCGAGTACCTGGGCGGGGCGATTGCACCGGGGCTGGGATTGAGCGCGGAGGCCCTGTTTTCGCGGGCAGCGCGCCTCAGCCGCGTGGAGATTAAGCGGCCAGCCAAGGTAATTGGCACCAACACGGTGGGGCATCTGCAGAGTGGGTTGTACTACGGCTACATCGGATTGGTCGATGGCATTCTGGAGCGCATTTTTGCGGAACTGGGGCAGAAGCCGCGCGTGATTGCTACCGGAGGGCTGGCGCACATGGTTGCGGCGGATTCGCATTACATCTCGGAGATCGACGATCTGCTGACGCTGGACGGGCTGCGCATTCTTTTCGAGCGAAATCGCAGTGTGCGGCCGCGCGGGCGCGCACACTGAGACAGTGGACAGTGGACAGTGGACAGTGGACAGTGGACAGAAAGATCATGGCAGACAGAATTGCCTTCTGTTGCAGGCTTCCTTTCACCGCGAACTCTATCTCGGCGGAGTCAATGACAGCACGCTGTTCAACTGATCACTTTCCACTGAACACAATTCACTGAGTCGTGTGCAAAACTACTTCAATTATTTTACGGAGATCGAGGAGCGCTTCCAGCGACGGCGCGGGGCGATCCTCTTGTTGTCTACGCTTGACTGGGCGCTGATTGAGACTTGGCGCGATGCGGGGATTCCGCTGGAGGCTGTGCTGCGCGGGATTGACGCGGCGTTTGACAAGTACGAATCGCGGCAGAAGCGTGGACGGATGCGGCGCGTGAATGGGCTGGCGTGGTGTTCGCAAGCGGTGATGGAGGCGGCCGAAGAATTGCGCGAGGCAAGTGCGGGAACGGCGGCGGTAACTTCGACTGCAGAAGAAACTGGATTCGAGCATGAGCGAGTGGCGATGCACCTTGAGGGTGCTGCCGTGGCTCTGGATGCTTCAACGATTGCGCACGATGCTTGTGCCGCAACGGCAGTGCGCTTGCGGGAGCTTGCTGCCGAAGCTCGCGCGGCGAAGTCTACAACTACCGCAGCACACGAGATGGAGACATTCGAACGGGTTCTCACGGTGCTGGAAGAGCGACTGTTCACGGCCCTGCAGGCGGCGGCGCCGGAGGATCTCATTGTTGGGTTGCGAGAACATGCTGAGCGGGAGTTGGCGCCTTATCGCGGCCGCATGAGCGTCGATCAGCTGCGCCAGGTCAAGCGCCAGTTTGAACAGAAGCAACTGCTGGTTAACTACAACCTTCCGCGCCTTAGCCTTTTTTATATGAGCCAACAATGAAGCGCAAACCTCACAAACCACGTATTGCCAAGCCGGTACGGAGCGTTCTCGTTGAGATCGAGAAGCCGATTTACGGCGGGGCGTTTCTGGCGCGATTGGAGGGTAAGGCGACGTTTGTGCCGTTGACGCTTCCGGGCGAACAGGCGCGTGTGCGCATCGTGGAAGAGAAAAAAAGCTATGCGACTGCGGAACCGGAAGAGATTGTGAGCGGCGCGCCGGAACGCGTTGTGCCGCATTGCCGTCACTTTGGGGCCTGCGGGGGATGCCAGTATCAGCACGCGAGCTACGAGGCACAACTTGCATTCAAGCAGGCGATCTTGCGCGAGACTCTGGAACGCGGCGGAGTGCGTGCTCCGGAAAAGATCGAGGTTCTGGCTGGAAATCCCTGGCAGTATCGCAATCGGATTCGGCTTGCGCTGGACTCGGCAGGCCGCGTTGGATATCGCGCGCGGCGTTCGCACGACTTGGTTCCCATCGTGGAATGTCCCATTGCCGCGCCGCTGCTGGTGAAGGCAGCGTTCGACGCCGAGGAGATATTGAAGGCGGTGAATCCGGGATTTCGTGCGAGGGAAATCTCGTTTTTCTCGAATGCCGACGAAACGGAAATGCTGGCGAGCATTATCGTCGCTGAATCGGGGATTCGGGGATTCGACCAGATCTTCGATGAATTGAAGAGACGCACCCCGACGCTTGCTGGCGCAGAGCTGGTTGAGGATACCCACGCGGGCAAGGCTCCGAGAATTCTTGCGCAGCTGGGCGAGCCTTCACTGACTTACCGTGCGGGTGGATTTGATTTTCGTGTGGACCACGGCGCATTTTTCCAGGTGAATCGATGGCTGATTGATGATCTCTCCGCCAAGGTTGCTGCTGATCAGCGCGGAGGGCTAGCGTGGGATCTTTTCGCCGGCGTTGGCCTCTTTGCAAAAACGCTGGCGGAGATTTTTGAGCGCGTTGTCGCCGTCGAATCGGCGCCGATGGCCAGCGGAGCTTTGAAGCACAACCTACAGGGCGGCGCGACCGAATGCGTGATCGCGGAGACTGCGGAATTTCTACGAGCGCAGGGTAAGACGCAGAGGCCCGATCTCATTGTCGTGGACCCGCCTCGCGCGGGGCTTGGCACGGAGACGACTTCCCTTCTCGCCGAGGTTGGAGCACCCGCTATTGTGTATGTTTCGTGCGATCCGGCGACTCTGTCGCGGGACCTGCGCGCGCTTCTCAGTTCCGGATATGAGCTAGTGTCGGTGACACTCGCTGATCTCTTTCCGCAGACGTTTCATCTGGAGTCGGTGGTCGAACTGCGTCGATCCTGATAACCTTGCGGCTATAGATAATTTCTAGATCTGGGCTCAATGGAAGCTGCACCGAGTAACTCCGGTCCTTCTACGCTCGGCCCTGTGCGGGCCGGTGTTGGCGTACCGCTATTTCATGCGGCCTGGTTGTTTGCGCTCGGGATCGTGATCGCTCACTTCGTCTGGGTCCGCCCTGCGTATCTTCTCGTTGCTCTTGCTCCGGTCGCTTTTTTATGCACGATTGCGGCTGTGCGTGCTCAGCGCGTAGCGTGGTTGTCTCTTGCGTTTCTGTGGTGTTTGCTGGGAGCGTGGTGCGGCGAGATGCAGCCGCAGCCCGCGCCTGCGCCAGCATTGGCTGCGCTATCTGACGGCCTCATGCGTACGGTCGAGGGCACGATCATCAATGCGGGCCCCATGCGCAAAGAGGCCGAGCAGAATGTGGAGGAAGGGAACGACACGGCACAAACGCAGCGCCTCGACATTCGTATCTCAAGTGTTGAGGTTGTAACGGACGAAGAAGACACGCTGAGGGAGATGTCCGGGGGCGTGCGGCTGACGATACGCTGGCCAGATGGCGACACGCCGACGTCGGGGTTTCGCTGTGGTGAGCGAATTCGCGCCGATGTGCGACTGACACAGCCGGAGGTTTATCGCGATCCGGGCACATGGAGCCGCAGGGATTATCTGCTCGACGAAGGCATTACCGCCACGGCGAGCGTGAACGCGGATCGCATGGCTGTCATTGCACCGGCAAAAGTGAGCGGGTTTGCCTGTCGCATCGCTGGGTTTCAGCAAGCAGCAAGCGCGAGGATTCTGGCGTTGCCCGCGGCGATGAGTTGGTTGCCGTCTTCATTGCGACTAAGCAAAGACGATGCGATCATGCTGGCGGCAATGGTGACGGGCGATCGCACCTACCTGACCCACTCGCTTCGCGTGGGATTTGAACGGACGGGCTCGTTCCACATGCTTGTGGTTTCGGGTCTTCATCTGGCAATCGTGACTGCACTGATTTTCTGGATGGCACGAAGACTGCGCGTGCCGCAGTTGCAAGCGACGCTCATGACGATTGCGGCGTCGTTTGCCTATGCGCTCTTCACAGGGTTCGCGACACCGGTGCAGCGTTCGCTCTGGATGGTGACGCTCTATCTTGTGGGCCGACTCATCTACCGCGAGCGAAACGTGCTGAACACCATCGGATTTGCATCGCTCTGTTTGCTCGCAGCCAGCCCGAGAAGTCTGTTTGATTCGAGCCTGCAGATGACGCTGCTCGCCGTAGTTTCCATTGGCGGCGTTGCCGCTCCCCTGCTGGCGAGCACCGTGCATCCTTACCTGTCGGCAACGCGCGGACTTTCGCTGGTTGCGCTTGACGTCAAGCTACCGCCACGACAAGCGCAATTTCGCGTGATGCTGCGGATGTTTGCACGGGCGCTCGCACGGGCAACACAGAAATGGCTGGGATGGGGCCTGTTCCCGTGGATGATTCGGTTTTCGCTGCGATGTGTGGAAGCGCTGGTTGTGTCATGCATCGTGGAACTGGCAATGGCGCTGCCGATGGCGGTCTACTTCCATCGCATCACCGTATTCGCTTTGCCGGTGAACATGCTGATTCTTCCTTTGCTGGGAGTGCTGCTGCCGGCTGCGCTGCTTACGCTGATCGCGTCTTTTGTGTCGACGGCTGCTGCCTCGATTCCTGCGGCGGTCGCGGCGTTCTTGTTGCACCTGGGAGTGCGCCTGGTGCATGCATTCGGATCGATTGCTGCGGGGGATTTTCGTGTTCCCGCTCCGCTCGCGTTGCAGGTTGTGATTTTTTGCGTTCTGCTTGGGCTGGCAGTTTTGCTCGCGCGTCGAGGAAACCAAACGGGTGCGGCGTGGCAGCGTCGGTTCGCGTGGATGGCGATGATGGGCGCGGCGGTCGTGGTGGTGATGCCTCGTCCCATCGAGCACCCGCACGATGCATTACTCGTCGAAGCCATCGATGTGGGCCAGGGAGATTCACTACTGCTTGTGACGCCGGATGGCAAAACGATGCTGGTGGATGGGGGCGGATTCGGCGGCGGTCCGCGACAGGCTCCGCAGGATTTCGATATTGGCGAAGAGGTTGTTTCGCCTGTGCTCTGGTCACGCGGAATCAGGCATCTCGATGTTGTCGCGCTGAGTCATGCGCACTCTGACCATATGGGTGGCTTGCCCAGCGTACTGCGCAATTTCAGACCTGACGAATTGTGGGTTGGGAACAATCCGCCGATTGATGCCTATAAGGCACTGCTGGATGAAGCGGCCATGCTCGGCGTTCAACTGCATACGCTGCGAGCGGGCGACAGCGCGGCGTTAGGCGGCACGCAGGTCCGCGTGCTCGCTCCACTTGCTAATTATCAGCCGGGTGCTGAGCCGAGCAATAACGACTCGCTGGTCCTGCATGTTTCGTACCGGGGTGCCTCCGTATTGCTGGAGGGAGATGCGGAAGCTCCGATCGAGCAAGGGATGCTTGCGGAAGAGGGCCTCGAGAGCACCCTGCTCAAAGTCGGGCATCATGGAAGCATTACTTCCACGCGGCCTGAATTTCTAGCACGCGTTGCGCCGCAGTGGGCAGTGATTTCGTGCGGGCTGCACAATCGATATGGGCATCCGCGGGAAGAGGTTCTTGCTGAGCTTCAGGCCGCGCACGTTCGCACTTTCTCGACGGATATCAATGGGGCGACCTGTTTTGAACTCGACGGCAAGAGCGTCCGCATTGAGCCTCACTGCGGCGGAAATTAGCTAGCCGGAGTCTTCTCATCCATTCTCTTCAACCAGGCCTCTGCAAGAAGCTTGTTGCTGCCGAATGGATGAATCCGGATGGCCTCGTGAAAAGCATTTCGAGCTGTTTCGTGTTCGCCGAGAGCTAAATAGGTTCCGCCGGCTTCCAGCCACAGGGCAGCCTGATCACGGCATTTGTATCGATCAAACTTGGAAAACGATTCTGCCAACCGCTGACGGGCCTGGTCCGGACACCCACTTTCAGCGAGAGAACACGCATGAAGCCCGATGGCACATGCGAGATCTTCGTCGCGATCGAAGATAGAATTGATAAGCACTTCTTCGATCAACTCTCGTGCGCGTGCCGCTTCTGCCCCTCTTACCAAAAGACATGATGCGAGATCGAGCTTGTGGTTTTCGAAGGCGGGATGAACTTCGCAACAAGTCTCATAGAGCGCAATGGCGGTATCGAGCGCTCCCTCGGCGCCAAAGGAATACGCGTATAGCACCAGGTGGAAGCTGTGCGAACGGGGTTTGTTCTCCGCATCAAAGGCGTCAGCACGGAGAATGTCGCGTCCCTCCTGATACCGACCCCCTTCCACCAAGATCCACCCCTTCAGAATCGATCCACAATCGGGAAACATGGCAATCCATTGCTGGATGCGAAGAGCCTGATCGTAGGAACCCTTGAAGGCAAGCGCAATGGGTACCCGCCTTGCCTGCAGCGCTAATCCGGGGATCACGCTTATTGAGAGCAAACCGAAGAGCTTCAGTTTCCAATCGATCTGTGCCACTGCAGTAAACGCAATGCCTAATGCCACAGCGGCTGCCATCACCAGGTTCAGAATACGGATCTGGCGGGCCGATTCAATTGAACCGACGACGAAAGTTTTGTGCTGGCGGCTCCGAATCGTCTCGACCAGCGGACCCCAGAAAAATGCAATGAGCAGCGCGATGAACGTGAGCGCGGCTGCGGCGTCTCGGATGTCTTCAGCACCTGCTGGGAAATATCTCGGGGCTTGCAGGTCGATCAATTCGTTCGCTGCCAGTGCGAGGACAAACACAAAGACAATCAGAGCAACGTGCCTTCGACCGAAGGGGCTAGGCTGGTTCTCGGATTGCGGATCAGGAGTATCTGGTTTCTCGTTTGTCACGGACGTCTGAGGCCACAGCTCTGAGTGGGAGTTCAGAGTGTATCTTAGCGAAAAAGAGCCAACTTATCCTCAGAACCGCAGCCTCGCCCCGAACTGAATCTGGCGTTGCTGGTAAAAGTCGGTTGCGTTGATGTTCAGAGGTTTGCCGAATTCTGTCTGGCCGGTTTTGAGGCCGGTGAGGAAATTCAGCCGTGGCAGGCCACCAGTAACAGTTCCCGATTCGATCGAGTATCCCGTTGTTTCGAGTTCGGTCACATTCTGGTGATTGAAGAGGTTGAAGCTTTCGGCCATCAACTCCAGTTGACGCATCCGGCCAAGATTGAATCGCTTGCCGAGGCGCAAATCCGCTTTCCATGTAGCCGGGTACCGATAGGTGTTGCGGCCAACTCCGTAGACGCGATCGTCACCGCCGTAGCCGTTCATGCCGGTGCTGAGCGCGACGATGGCTGCGCCGGTTGAATCGAATTCCTTCGCCAGCGATCCAGCGGTACGCATGGTGTAAGGCAGGCCACTGCGGAAGTAGGCTGTGCTGCTCAGCATCCAGTCGTTGCCAATGTATCCGGCGAGATTCTTGAGCTTCCACGGCGACCGAACAATGACAGCAGCTGTTGCGGAGTGGCGCATGTCAAGCGCGCTGGTTCCGTACTCCTGGCGAAAGTCGATGGGATCGAGAACACTGGGGCCGCTGACCTGGGATGTCTCGTCGGGATTCCAGTCCATCGCGTGTGCGTAGGTATAGCGGGCGCGCAGAGTCAGCCCACGTGCATTACGAGAGACGCGCACCATGGCCGCTTCGTAGGTGGAGTTTGCGCGGCTGAAGATTTCGCTTACCTGCTGGTAGTTGGGATTGATGCGGCCTGCGAATCCGGTTGCTGAAGTGATGGAAGGCCAGGAGGCGAAGAACGGAACGGTAATCAACGATGACTTGAGGGGGCCCGAAGCGTTGCCATCGATCACGGCGTAGGTGATGGTCTTTGCATCCATGGCGGTGCCGATGTTGGCATCGACTGTGATGGGAAGACGGCGGCCGAGACTTGCAACCGCGCTGGCTTCGAGGTGGATTCGTCCGGGGAGGGTTTCTTCAACCGCGGCTTCGGCCTGTTGAATTTCGCCATTACGGAAGGTGGGCGCGAATTCGACGGCTCCGGGCTTGACGATACTTGCCGGCTCACCCGCCAGCACATACGGAAATGGCGGAGCGCCGCCGGCGTTGAGGTTGTCAGTCGGCCGCATGAAGAAATTGAGATCGCCTTTGAGTGAGCCGGTTTGCGTGAGAGCGTTTTCGATCACGGAGTTGCGAGTTTGACTGAAATAGAGGCCGTATCCGAGGCGAATGACCGGCCAGCTGCCTTCGCCGGTGCCCCAAGCAAACCCGGCGCGTGGACCCCACTGGCTACCGAGGCTGGGCAGGTGCGCGGTGAGAGGAAGGTCAAGGTTTTTGAGATTCGAGATTGCCGGCGGGAGCTGTTCTAGTTCCCAGCGCATGGCGAGTGTGAGGACGGTCGGTTTGGCAGGCTGCCATTGGGAGGTGAGGTAGCCGGCCCAGTCGTTGGTGCTGAGCCACCAGTTTGTGGGGCCCATCGTCTGCGAGTACCAGGAGTAGCAGGGCAGATACCCGAGACCGTGAAGCACACCGGAAGAATCGCGCCAGGCCTTTCCGGTCTGATCGCAGTTGTGCTGACTCATCGGATCGAGCTGGCCGTTCAAGCCGTAGGCAGAAAAGGCGAGTGCATCTGACGCAAAATTTTCAGCACTGGAGTAATAGTAGGTGCCGGTCTGATTGCGCAACCTGCTGGTTGCATCCTGATTGTGATTGAATTCAACGCCGCCCTTTATCAGGAGATTGCCGCGAACCCAGTTGAGTTGCTCCTGCGCCATGGTGAGATGCTCGTCGGGGTAGGTTCCTGGTCCGAATCGCGCGGGATTGCCTATGGTGAAGCCGTAGCGCGAATCCACGACAATCTGCGGAAGCTGACCCCATGCATTGATGTTCAACGATTGCTCGAATGCGGAGGGTATCTCTGCAGTTGCGCTTTGCACCTGATGGCCGTAAGAACCCTGTGTTACGGAGAGAAGATTTGACGTGAGGAATGCTTCCCAACGGCCCAGCAGCCACTGCGAAGTCGCCTGCACGTTGCCGAAACTGTGCGTTCCATACGTTTCTGAAGTTCGGGTGAAACCGCCTCCGGGCGCGTTGAGTCGCGCGCCCGTTGCCTCGAAGCTGAAGTGATGACGCTCGGCGACACTACCATCGATGCGTCCGAAGCCGATCCACTGGGAAGAACTTCGCGGTGCAGGTCCGAGAAGACCATCGAGGGTTTCGAGGAGTTTCGAATAGGCGCCGAGCCCAGCTGTAACCGGGTCTGCGCTGTTGAGACCAAGCTGTGCGCTCAGCAAGTGCATTTGATCGTTTGAAGGCTGCGCGAAGAAATTGTCAGGATGCTTTACCGTCGCGACACCTGGATTATTGCGTTCATATCCGTCGAGCGCTGCAAACCAGAAGAGGTGCGGCTTGTGAATGACACCACCGATGCCTGCGCCCCAAAGTGCCTCGCGATCACCGGGAGTGTAGGACTCGGGGGTAAACACCGGTATCGTGTTGTTCGTTGAAGGTGCCGTTTCCTGAATCCACTGCGTGAAGGGATTGCGCGCATTCCAGAGACTCTCTCGGTCGAAAATAAAGGCTTGTCCGTGAAGATGATCGCTTCCGCGCTGTGTCTCGACAATGGTTTGGTTGGGAACCGCGTGAGAGGAGACTGTTCCTCCGAAATCGCCGGGCTGCACGTCGCGCAGCGAGGACTCGGCGGCGCCGGGGCTGACAAGACCGGATGCGCCCATGCGGTTTCGGCGGGAATTTATGCCTCCGAATGCTGATTGCAGGCGCATGCCGTCAACTGTGAGCTGTGATGCGGTCCCCGCGGCCGCAGAAGGCCCGCGACCGTCGCCTGCTTGATCTGCCTCTGCGGGAGAATCGAGAACGAAGCTTTGCCAGTTGCGGCCAGACAGCGGGAGGGCCTGTAACTGCGTTGAATCCAATGATTGCGAAGGTTCTTGGGTGATCGCAATTTGAAGCGCAGCCATTTGTGCGATGGGAGCGGTTTGAAGATCGAGTGTGCAGGCGCCGCTCGCTCCCAGTTTGACCGCGAGGACGGCGCGGGCGAGTGTTGGGTCTGAGGCAGCTTCGGCTGGGAGAATCTTCGCCACAGGGGTGACACTGACCGGAAGGGTCGGCTGCGGGGCGGATGATTCGGAGACCGAAAGTGACAAAGTCGGCGCGGGGGGATACACGGGGTGCGGGAATGCAACCGGCGGAGGCTGCGGAGGAGGAGGGGTAAGGGAGGCGGCTAAGATCTTCCCAGTCGGCGGCGGCGATTCTGCGCGAAGGGGTTGAAGCTCAATCGCGATCTGAATATGCTCCTCGTGCTCGGCGGCGACAAAGATCCCATCGACCACACCGGAGCCGCGCGGGCCGGTTGCGGTCAGCACGTATTCTCCCTGGGTCAGTCCGGCGAAACGATATTGTCCCCCGCGTGATGTTGTGGTGGTTTGCACGTCTGCGCCTGTGACCGCATTGCGGAGGGTGACGGTCATGTTGTCGAGAGGAGCCGAGTGGATGTCGGTAAGTTTACCCGTGAGTGCGCCGCCGGATGTGCTCTGCTGGGCACAGGCGTAGTAAACCGCGCCCGCGCCAGCAATCATCAGCAGTGCGATCTTCACCAGCGACTTCGTGCAATTCTGCGCTAACATCCGGTGACCAACTTGCGGTCAAGTCTCACTGCATTCACTCAGCCTTCGTTTGTCCCAGAAACGGAACCAGACAATCCCCGATCCCTCGCCGGGAATTATGGCCATAAACAGATGAATTTTTCCTTGCAGTGAATTCGCCTGCGATTTTACGGAAGATGGGGAAAACTCAAGGTGACTCCCAACACAGTTCTGTCCACAAATGGAACAGGCTCAATGCAAGTCTCTTGTGAGACAGGCGGCCCGGTTCGGTAGACTGATGAGACGGGGACCCAGTTTTGCGGGAGACTGCGTTTCGAGAGTTTCGTGCGATCCAAGTTACTGATTTTTAAGGATATTAATGTTCATCGATGAAGCTAAGATCCGAGTGAAGGCCGGCGACGGTGGAAACGGCTGCATGGCCTTCCGGCGGGAGAAGTTCGTGCCCCGCGGCGGACCATCGGGTGGCGATGGAGGGCGCGGCGGCGACGTCATTATGGAGTCCTCGCAACGCCACAACACTCTTATTCACTTCCGCTATAACCCGGAGCACAAGGCGCAGCGCGGCGAGCACGGGATGGGGTCCAATTGCACCGGGCTCGATGGCAAGTCAACTGTCCTGCAAGTCCCTGTGGGAACAGCACTTTACGATCAGGAAACCGGCGAGCTGATTCACGATTTTTCAGAGCCGGATGAACGGCTCGTCGTGGCCAAGGGCGGGCGCGGCGGCAGGGGCAATCAGCACTTTGCGACCAGTACCCACCAGGCGCCGCGCGAGCACGAGCTCGGGCGGGCCGGCGAGGAACGGCTCTATCGTTTGGAATTGAAACTGCTGGCCGACGTGGGGCTGGTTGGATATCCCAATGCGGGAAAGTCGACCCTCATTTCGCGCATCTCGGCTGCGAAGCCGAAGATTGCGGATTACCCATTCACAACGCTCGAACCGAATCTCGGCGTCGTGACGGTCGGCGAGGAGCCGGACCAGCAGTCGTTCGTGGTCGCGGATATGCCGGGCCTCATCGAAGGCGCGCATCTTGGATCAGGCCTCGGAACGCAGTTTCTCCGCCACATCGAGCGCACGCGGGTGCTGGCGCACCTCGTTGATGTCTCCGATGCGTCGGGGCGGCCCGATCCCGTTGAGGACTTCAACGTCATCAACAAAGAGCTGGCGAGTTTCACTCCCAAGGCAGGCGAGGAATCCGGGCAGGCACATCCGCTTGCCGACAAACCAATGATCGTGGTGGCGACGAAGATTGATGCTGCGAATCCGGAGAAGTTGAAGAAGCTGAAGACCTATGCGAAGCGGCGCAAGCTGGAGTTTCACGCCGTCTCGGCGGTTACGGGTGAGGGGATCGATGAGTTGAAGTGGGCGTTGGCGAAGCGGGTGCTGCCGATGGCTGTCGCTACGTAGAGTGGTGGGTCTGAAGTCCTAAGAGCAAAAGCAGATTCTTCGTTCACCACCCCCAAACTGAAAAGCGTTTTGGGGCCCGATTCTCTCAGAATGACAGCATGAATTAAAGCAAACTGACATGCGTTTGGGGCCCCGTTCGCTCAGAATGACACCGCCAATTATGTGAAGAATCTCGGAGTCAGGACAGCAGCGGTGACGCGCATTTGTGAATTCGGTGTCTGGCTCTAGACCATAGCGCGCTCTTTCACCATCAGGTACTGGTTCAGCACGGATGATGTCACTGCCTGGGGATTGAGGTCCAGGGTGAGTGCTCCCTGTTCGTGGAGGCGCGCCAGAAGCAGCTCGCGACGGCCAGCCATCTCCTGTGCGGCGGCGGCGCGAAACATTTGCTCCACATTTTTCGGGCGCTGCTGCGCGATGACATCGACCTCGGGCTGCGCCATGGCGACAAAGAGCAGCACGTGACGCCGCAGCAAGTGCATTGCGCCGTCGATCACCTCGGGACGCATGGCAGTCTCGGCGAGATCCGTAATCCAAAGGATGAGTGCGCGGCGCGGCTGAAGGCGCCCGAGCAGCGTGGTGGCGCGCAGATGGTCGGCTTCGCTCGATTCAGCGCGAAGCTGCGCGAGCAGTTCAATCATCTGGCGCAGGTGTGCGGCGCCGCGGCCTGGCAGCAGACGCTGCTGGATCGTTTGACCGTAAGCGAGCAGCCCGACGCGATCGCCGGAGAACAGTGCGAGTTGCGCTAGCGCTACCGCGGCGGTGCAGGCGTGATCGAGCTTGGAGTGTTCGCGCAGGCTGCCGGGTGCAAGAGGCAAAGCTGCGTTGGTTCCCGGCGCTGCGACTACGCGCGAACGCATGAGGCGGCCGCAATCGAGCACGATCCAAACGGGCTGGCTGCGCTCGGTCTGGTATTGGCGCGTGATCAGGTTTCCGCGGCGCGCACTTGCTGTCCAGCAGATGTCGCGCATGTCATCGCCTTCGCGGTAATCGCGCAGGCTTTCGAAGTCGCGCCCCAGGCCGCGTTGCCGTGTTTGCCGCAGTTGGAGGTCGATCTGGCGGCTGCGCGCGAGGAATATTTGCTGTTCTTCGCCCGTGCGCAAGGCCGGATAGACGCGAATGGTCTGCTCCAACGGAGCTTTCGCCCAGCGCTCCGCAAGGGAGAGCGGCGAACGGTAGCGAATGTAGAGCTGGCCTGCTGTGCAGTCTCCGCGCTCCTGCGGTTCTACGCGGTAACGCACGGACGCGGGAACACGCGGGAAGGCGGTAACGCGAATCGGATCCTGTCGCGTCGAGGGATCACCGAGCGCAGGCGGCAGGTCGTCGATCAAGCGGCATTCGATAATGATTGATCCTTGGTTTTCGATCGTCAGTTCAATTTCAGTCTGGCTATCGAGGGACGGGGCGTTGGACCAGGTTCGCGAAGCCGCTAGCTCTGCCGCTCGAGGCAGGCGCATTCCGTCGAGCAGCGCGGCGAAAAGCACAAGGACATCCCACGCCAGCATTGCGTAACCGAGGCGAGGATCCCAGAAGCCGGGGACAAGGAAGGCTAAACCCACGATAAGCAGCGCGATCGAACGTGGCGTGAGCGAGAAGCTCGCGCGGCTTCGCGGCTCGCATGTCGCGCGGACCGTCGCGGGATGAAAGGAGGGAGCAATCATTGACGCGGAACCGGAACCGCGGCGATGACGTCGGTGAGGACACGGTCGGCATCGAAGCCCTCGAGCTCGGCCTCGGGCTTGAGCATCACGCGATGGCGCAGCACGGGCGGAATCGCGCGCTTTACATCATCGGGAACAAGATAGTCGCGGTCATCGAATGCCGCAGCGGCCTGCGCCACGCGCATGATGCTGAGGGCTGCGCGCGGACTGGCGCCTAGCAAAAGCGTCGGCCACTCGCGCGTGCGCCGCGCCAATGCCAGAATGTAGCCGTAGAGCTCCGGTTCGATGCGAATGGCGCGGACCTCAGCGCGCGCGGACTCTAACATTCCCGCAGCGATGGGAGTAATGGCGGCATCATCGAGCAGGCCTGCGCCTGTTCCAGCGTGGTGGCGTTCGAGGATTTGCAACTCCTCTGCTTCGGTGGGATACGCTACGCGAATCTTCATCAGGAAGCGATCGAGCTGTGCTTCGGGCAACGGATAGGTGCCTTCAAAGTCGACGGGGTTCTGCGTGGCAAAGACGGTGAACCAACTGGGCAGCGGGCGGCGCGTACCGTCGCTCGTGACCTGGCGTTCTTCCATGCATTCGAGCAAAGCAGCCTGGGTGCGCGGAGGCATGCGGTTGATTTCGTCAACGAGAAGCAAGTCAGTGAAAACGGGTCCGGCGTGGAAGGTGAACGTGTCGGTCCCGGGACGAAGAATCGTAGTGCCGAGGATGTCGGCGGGCATGAGGTCGGGCGTTGCCTGGACGCGCTGAAAGCCGAGTCCGAGCAAACGGCCGAGCGTCTTCACCATCAGTGTTTTGGCAATGCCGGGAACGCCCTCGAGCAGCGCGTGGCCCTGGCACAGCACCGCGATCAGCACTTCTTCGATGGCCTGCGTCTGGCCGGAGATGACGCGGCCCAGTTCGGCGCGCGCATGTGCAATTAGCTCACCCGTTGCCTGAAGTCCTGGCTGCTGGCCTGTATTGATGTTCTCTCTCAGTTCCTCGCTCATGAGGGCCTTTCGTTTCCGGTGGATTCAATGGTTGCATTTAGTTCGGAGATGACCCCGAGTTTTGACGCTGCGGCGAGCATCTGGCGGTGATGGTAGAGCAACTGAATGACTTTCAACGCAGCGCGCGGCTCAATCTTTTCATTCAGTCTCGCATCTTCACAGGCGGCGAGATCGGCCTCGAGATCCGGTCCTGCGTTTGGGAAGCGGCGCCGGATTGCGGCTGCCAGTTCCCCGGCACTGACCGGTGCCTGGCGCAATCCGCACAGGCGCAGCGCGTAGCGGCGGAATCGCTCCCATGCGATGGTGACGGCGGTAGATGACGCTCCGGCGCTGCGATAGAGCGACCCCAAAGCTTCAAGGAATTCGATGGGCGTGGCGCGCGCAGGAGGAGGCATCTCGCGAACGGGTCCACTGCGCCGGCTGAAGCTGAAGACGATCAGAATCGAGATCAAGATCAGGCCCGTCCACATGAGGGCCACGGTCGGCCCGGGAATATAGCTCAAACTCGAACGCACATCGCCATGCAGGGACTCGTCCCAATAAAAGTGATGGCCCTCGCGAGGTCCGAGCGAATTGAGCAAGAGGTCGAAGTTGGAGGCGCGCGCCAGCGATCCGTTTTCAAGCGGCGTGGAGTTGGCCCACCACACGACATGACCGCTGCCGTAGTCATATTCCACGACGGCCGGCTGCCCGGCGCAACCATACTGAACGCGCTGTCTGGGATTGCCCACTTCCCAGGTGGCCTGTGGCACCATCCACACCTCGCCGCTGTTGGCGAGGGGATCAAGTCCCTCGGGCTCAAGCTTGCAGGCGGCGTAGGTGAAATCCCCCGGTGTCCCCGGTTCACCCTCCGGCACCAGGTAGCCGCCCCAGAAGCCCGTGGCCAGCACGCGGCCGCCGTGCGCGACGATCTGGTCAACAGCCTTGAAGTCTTCTGCCTCGCGCGTGAAAGGCTCCGCAAAGATAACGACCGTGCCGGGGCCTGCGCTGGCTGTCAATTCACTCAACGGCCGTTCCCATCGCTCAATGTTGTAGCCCGAGCGCAAAAGTGATTCATATGCCGCACGCGCACCGTGCTGACCTGACAGGTAGGTCGATGGCATGGGGTTGTCGTTATTGTTCTCGTTCGGCAGCACAAAGCCGATGACGACGGCGAGTCCGATTGCGATCGAAATACTCCACAGGAGCAGGCGGCGATCTTTGGGATCGAGCGACGAAATGACCGTCATGACGCACCGCCTTCCGGTGTCGCCGATAACTCGCGAGGTCCGGATGGCGCGCCGCCGCTGATCAACGAGGACGCGAGATTCTCGGCGTTCTTATAGTCGCCTTCGCCGGCAGGGCGGCCGCCATACCAGAAGCGCTCGAAAGTACCGGTCAATTGCGAGAGACCTGGCTTGCGCGGATCCTCAGCGGCGACCAGTGCAAGGTACTCGCGCGGGGTGCGGGCGCGATCGGCAGGCCAAAGTCTGCGCGATTCGAGGCGGGAAATCGCGGCCCAGTAGACAAAATGGATTGCTTCACGCCACAGACCGGACGCCGCCGCGTTGCGAGCATCTTCGAGCCACAGTTGCCAGTCGCGCGCCGATGCAGCGCCGGACGCAGGCCGGGCATCTTCTTGCGTTAGCTGAACGCGCCAACGACGCTCAAGACGAAGCAGGGAGTAGACGAGAGCGACGCAGACCCCGAGAATGAATCCCCACACCAGAGCGCGGCCAATCCAGGCAGAGCGTGCCTTGAGATTTGCTGCGCTCTCGAAAAGGCGGTTGAGCCAATTGCCCAACTTTTCGAGGACCGACTGGCGAACCGATGTCTGCTGCAGACCGCGAAATTCTCTCTCGGAGAGCACCTGCTGCAACATGGCCCTCTCCTGTATGTGCGGCACGGCCAGAGCCACCTGTGCATGAGTTTGCGCGAGATCGGCTTCGAGGCGCACCCTCGCGTCCTTGAGGAGTTGCGAGGTGGGTGGTTGAATTGTGGTTTCGGCGCGGGCATCGCCCGACTTCTTCGCGGTCGCCTTCACTTCCGGGAGATCCGGATCCTGGGCTTTCGCGAACAGCAGGCGCAGCCAGCCATACCGCACCAGTCGCTGTTCGGTGCGAGATTCGTTCACAAGAGGCACGCGATCGTCGGGACCGACCAGGAAGGGGTCGCAGCTCGTGGTATTGCGACCCTTTGCGCACGCATCGACGAGTGTCGAAAGCGCGGAGAGGTGCAGACGGTAGTCGTCCATCGATACATCGTGCGCGCGCACAGTGGATGGCGCTGATGGCACCTTGATTGTCTGCGCGCCGACCGCGATGGAAGCGAGCCATAAGACAAAGGCGGCAGTTGCTCTATGCACAGATCTCATCCCTGCGTTCCCCTGATGGGACAAACGCAAGCGGGATTTCCCGCGTATGGCGGGGACGAGTCGGGTTGATACCAGCGGCAACCGTCATTCACGCGATGTTCAATCCCTCATGGCGCATGCGCTGATGATAGTAGAAAAGGGGGAATGGTTTTGCCCGCCTAACGGAACGATCGATGGTCTTCGGGATGAAGGCGGATACGGTGGCGCGACGCTCATGCGTTGCTCTCTTCGGTTTTCGTTTCAAGGACGGCCTGATGCGCGGGGACGGTCTCAGAGCTTGCGGATGTCGCTGCCGCAACTGCAAGAGGATCAGAGAGCTCCGGCACTTCCTGCGCAAGAGCTGGAGAAAAGGCCTCGGATGTTGACCCTGGAGTGGCCGGTAGCGCCAGCATTCCTGCCTGCTGCATCATCCACTCGATATCGAAGCCTTCTTTGCGGATGCGCTGGTCGAAATAGAAGACGGTGAGCGCGATTCCATAGATCGGCTTGGTCATGGCCTTGACTACAAAGTACGCCGAGTACGTTATGAACGAGACAGCCACGCCGACGGTTTGGGCATGCGCCTGCCCCTGCAGCCCGGGAATCAAAGCAACAGCAACAAGAATCGGAAAGGTGACGCACCAGACAAGGATCTGACTCAGGAGGACTCCGAGAACATAGAGCAGAAAAATGCGCGCGCGCGTCCCTTGACTGAGAATGACACCGCGTTTCAGCGCACTCCACGCCGGAGCCTGTTCGACTACGCTTGCTGGAAACGCAAGGCAGAGACGCAGGAGCATCCAGACGGCAAAAACCGTCAGGATGAACAGGAGTGAAAAGAGAAGGCCCGCGAAGAGGGGGCTGTCATCATTCGCGGCAACGCCTCTGACCTTGCCCGCGATCATGGCAAACATAGCGGCGAAAAAGACGACACCGGGCGCGCCAACAATCACCAGTTCCTGCAGGAGATAAAGGCCTACATAGCGCCAGCCGCGTCTCCAGGTTGCCTTATAGGCGCTGCGGATGGTGATCTTGTCGCCGAGGAACAGGCGCGCCGCGGCATCGCTCATCGCGGCTTCTCCGACGGCGGTTGCTGCCAGGGAGGCTGGGATTGCGAGCACAACGAGGAATATGAGGAACGCCCACATGAGCGAGTCCGCTATGGTTCCACCATTCTTTGTGTGCACGCCCATCCATAGGAAGAAGGCGAACGCGCCGGCGGCGAAAACGAAGACGGGTCCGGCAGAAATGGTTCCGATGCCCACGAAGATGAGGAACCGCGAGCGGTAGAGTTGCGCCGTGCGGTCGAGGATCTCCGACAGGGTTTGTGGATGGAGCGGCTCATTCATGCCCGCTCCCCTGGTTGACTGGAGGCATTTCTTCGAGCGTGGGATTGGATTCGACGGCCGGCATGGAGGGCGTCATTCCCGCGTTGTGCATCATGCGTTCAATGTCGTAGCCCTCTTTGCGCACCCGCTGGTCATAGTAGAAGAGCGTAAAACCGGTCGCATAGATAGGCTGGACGAACGTATTGGTGAGGAAGGCCAGAAACTGCTGCGTCACACTCATCCAGACGGGGAGAACTCCCTGATGTTTCAGTCCAACAACAATAAAAAAGACCTGGGTTATTCCAGTAAGGCCCAATTGGATGATGAGAGCAAGCAGTCCCAACATGAAGATGCGACCGCGCGAGCCCTTGCTGAGTTGAATGCTGCGGCGAATTGCTGCGCCCGCCGTAAGATTTTCAACCGTGCAGGCAGGAACGGCAAGGGAGTAGCGCAGGCTCATGATGATGCCGTATATCAAGGCCGCAAGAAGAAGAAATATGAACGCAACGCTCGAGGCCAGGAAGACGACCATCATCTGCGGATTTGGCGGCGGGGCATGAGTAGCAAACAACCCCTTGGGTTTCACATAGACCAGGATTAGCACGGCATAGGCGCCGTAGATGAGCACGCAGGGGAACCAGGCGCGGAAGTACGTAATCGTCATGAGCCAGAGATAGCGCCCAGTTCGCGGAAGGATGGTGCGATAGGCTGCGCCGATGCTGGCCGGTTCTCCCAGATGAACCCATCCCACGGCGCGGGTGTTGGCTGCCACAGCGAGTCCGCCGGCTACGAAGATCACCAGCCAAAGCACGACAATGCCGATGACCGACACCGCGACCAGGCCGTTACTCATGTGAAGAGATCGCATGGCCTGCTGCGCCCCGATTTGCACCAGGCTGAGCACCAACAAGATGCCGGCATAGATCGACGAGATGCCTGCGAATAGTAGGAAGTTTGTGCGGTAGAGTTCGGCCGTGCGATCAAGAATTTCGCCAAGGGTGAGCGGGCGCAGCGTCGTTTCCATGCCTGAAATCCTTTAAAAATGGGAGGCAGATGCTTGCGGGGATGCTAGCACACATGACGCGGCGATGGATGTCACCTCAAGCTGGTATTTAATCCGTTGGGATGAAGAGATATAGCACTTTTTTCCAAACCGGTACTTCTTACCCGGCATCGGAACAGAGACCTGTGTTGCAAGCTCTTCGAAAGAAAGCAAGAGCACACTGGCCCAAGGCTTGCTACATAGAACAACGTTCGAATGGGGAACGCCTACCTTTGGTAGCTCGATCGAGACATGGAAACGGCATAAAGGCAGGAGCGTTCAATCCCCGGAGGTTATATATGAAAACTAGCAAAATGCAGATCTTTCTCGGCGTCTCCTCCTGCGCATTAATGCTGGCAAGCGCGCAGACCTGGGGAGCGACTTTTCCCAAATCCGCCACCCCGATGCCCGTGATTCAGGAACCGCAGACTCCACCTGCCCAGACTTCTCCTGACCAGGCGCAGAACCCCGACACCGCCAAGTCCACAACATTTACCGGCACAGTCGTGAAGGACGGAGAACAGTACGTGCTCCGCGATTCATCGGGCAGCGTATACAAACTGGACGACTCCTCGCGCGCGCAGGCTTTCGAAGGAAAGACAGTCAAGGTGACCGGCCGTCTCGATTCCAACTCAAAGATGATTCACGTCGACAGCATCGAGGCGCTCGCGTCGTAACGTAAAACCAACCCAACAGAAATAAATAATGAGAAAGCAAACCGATCCGGATGCGAAACCGTAACGGTCGCATCCGGACCGCACTTCCTCAGGGCTTCATATATTACAAATTACCCAGGCAGCATCCCGCCGAAGCCAGTCCTGTTCGCGCAGTGACGACTTCGGCGGTGGTGTCTCGAGGCGGGTTCGATAGAATCTTGAAACTGTTAAAGGAAGGACGAGCTCAAATGCCTGCCGAATCCGCATGCGATGTATTTCTTGAGTTTTCCCGCCGCAAGCTGCTTGAACAGTATTGGCCGCGTCTGCGCAAAGCGGTTGAGACCCTCAGCGATGAGCAAATATGGTGGCGCCCCAATGAAGCGAGCAACAGCATCGGCAACCTTATCCTGCACTTGAACGGGAACGTGTGGCAGTGGCTGGTGGCATCGTTCGACAGGCTGGAAGACAGACGCGATCGTCCCGCCGAATTCAATGCGACCGGGGACCTGTCGGCTGCCGACTTGCTGAGTCGTCTTGGCCAGACGCTTGATGAAGCGGCGAAGGTGCTGGCTCGGCTGACAGAGGAAGAGTTGCTTGCGACCTGGCAGATTCAGGGCTACACCGTCAGCGGGCTGGCCGCGGTTTACCAGGTGGTCGAGCATTTCGGTCTGCATTATGGCCAGATCGTTTACATCACCAAAATGCAGGAAGGCCGCGACCTTGGCTTCTACAAGGAACTAAACCAAACCGGCCGCGCCCGCGGGGGCTCCGTCTGATTCTTACTGCAGATGCTGGATCTGGGTGTCTGGGGGGATCTTGACCGTGAATTCGTCCGCAGGCAACGGCTGGTTCTGATCAACCTTGACGACGGTCAAGGTTATGGTTATGCCTTCCAGCGGTCTTTTGATCACGACGCGCGTCGGGAATTTATTGCCGCCGAAGTCCTTGTAGGCGATGTAGGAGACCTGGCTCTCCAGATTTCCCTCTTTGTCATACGAATCCTGATTCGACGGCAGCAGGTCGTCGCGGTGGAAGGTGATTACGCGTACGGGCTTGTCCCGCCGGCTTCCATCGGGTGCGTGCCGGGTGATGTTCAGGATGTATTCCGGCATCAGGAGCAGGTGTTTGTTCGCGGCATCCTGAATGGTCTCGGTATCGGAGGTTTCGGTGTAATAGTCCTCGGGATCGAGCCCACGCACGGTCATAGCGTCAAAGAAGAAACCGGGGCGCAGGTTCTCGAGTTGCTTGTCCGATCTCTTGGTGAGCGATGTCGGTCCCTCAATCGCGCGGCTCTTTGGCGGGATCAGAACGGTGAAAGTTTTTCCATCGCTAGCCATGTTAAAGATTCGTACATTAAACAACGTTCCAACCACGCGCAGATTTTCGGGCTTCTGCATCACAATCCATCCGTGGCAGCTCGGATAATCGGTCGCCAGCCCCTCCTGCGGTTTCGTCAAGGTCAGATTGATCTCTACCTCTGCGGTCAGGTTGTTGAAGGAACTCCAACGCTGATTGACTTGTGTGACCAGCTCTTCCGGAGTCGCGGCCTCGACACTTGGCGGCGCTTTGGGCACTGGCAAATGACGCTTCGTCGGAAACAGCGAACATCCGGTCAAGAGGAGCGGCAATGCAAGTGCGGTGACAACGAGGGAATTGCGCACAGTCATCGTTGCCCTGCCTTCTTCATCGCGCGACGATAACCGGAGACGGCCTTTGCATGTTCCTCAAGCGTGGTCGAGAACAACGACTTTCCCTGTGGATTGGCACCTGCGGCAACGAAGTAGAAGTAATTTGAGTGTGCCGGGTCCATTGCTGCGCGCAGCGAAGGCAGCCCGGGATTCGCGACGGGCCCTGGCGGCAATCCTGCGTGGACGTAGGTGTTGTATGGAGTGTCGCGCTTCAGATCGCTGGCATGAATTGCGCCGCGCCATTCTTTCTGGACTTCAAGCCCGTAGATCACCGAAGGATCGGTCATCAGCGGCATGCGCTTTGCGAGACGGTTTTCAAAGACGCTGGCTACCAGCGGTCTCTCGGCGTCTACAGCCGTTTCCCGTTCCACAAGTGAAGCCAGCGTTACCACTTCGTGCACATTCTCCTTGAGGCCAATTTGAGCTGCCTCCAACCTGAATTGCCGGACCATGGCAGCTGCAACCTGCCCCGGAGTTGCCCGGCGGGGGAACCGGTATGTATCGGGAAACAGATAACCCTCCAGCGTCTTCGCTTGCGGATCGATGTCGGCCACTAAATCGGTGAGCCGCGCCTGCTGATCCAGAAACGCTTCGCGGGTTCCGATGCCCGCCTGTTCGAGCCGCGCGGCAACGTCAAAAATGGACGCTCCCTCTGTCACCGTTACGGAAACCGTAAAGACGTCGCCTCGCGCGATGCGGTCGTACACCTCAGTCAGCGGTGCCGCGTGGTCGAAGCGATACTCCCCTGCTTTCAACTTGCCCTTGCGCACCCGACGCCACAGGTCAAACGCGAATTGACTGCGAACCACTCCTGCGGACTCAAGCTGTTGGGCAATACGAGTTGTCGAGGAGCCCGGTTCAATCTCAACAAAGGTCTCGTTCGCTGGCCCGAACGGCGTGAAAATCATCCAGCCGGCTACAGCGACGGCCAGAACGGCAAGCAGGAACAGCGCCAGAAAAAATCCCACCGCGCCAAGCCCTCTTTTCTTCCGATTCCCCCGAGTGCGGCGTGACGCCATGTACGCTAAAACACCCTTCTTCAAGATAAGACGCGGTTTAGCCCACCGCGGATTCTGATTCTTATTTGATTGTACTGGTCGTCTTGTAGATCGACGGCACCGCCGACCTGGAGCAGGATAAGCTGGATTCCAGGAATTCAGGGGATTTCGGAGGTTCTGGGAGTGGCCGACACGGCAATTCCTCGTTATCTGGCGCTGGATGTTGGTTCGAAGCGCATCGGCATCGCGGTTTCGGACGAGCTTGGGCTCACGGCCCAGCCCGTTTTGACTCTCGAACGGCGCCGGAATGCCCGCGAAGACCTCCGATCGATTGCGCGTTTATGCCGTCGCTACGCCGTGGCGGGGATCGTGGTCGGCAACCCGGTGAAGCTCGACGGCGCAATCAGCTCACAGACGGAAAAGGTGCAGGTTTTCGCTGCGGAGTTGGGCGAATTGGCGGGGCTACCGATCCTTCTCTGGGACGAACGCCTGACGACGCATGAGGCCCACCAGTTGCTCTATGAGGCGGGACATGCGCGGCAGGATCACAAAAAGATCGTCGACCAGGTCGCAGCAACGCTGATCCTGCAATCGTTTCTGGATGGGCAAAGGCCCTAGATCTGGGTGGTCATCATCCGGTCCCGAAGCAGTGCGCAGAAGCCTCACCTTCGATCCCTAATAGCCGGTTCCAACTTTCTTTCGCCAATGCCCAGGCGAACTCATCTCTATTGATTCGCGCTCTTGAGCGCTTGCGCCAGCCGCTCGATTTCCGGCTTGTCGGCATCGCCGACCACAAAGAAACGCAACCCGTGATCCCGCCATGTCTCTACATTGAAAGAATTTTGCACGTCGACGCCGGTTGAGAGCGGAAACGCGGTTCCTATTGCGCCCGAATCCTGCAGGATCAGTACGGAGATTTTGTGCTGGCGCATTCCGACAACCACCTGCGCGGCGGGTTGCTGGTGCAGATAGACAAGGCGGCCACCCAGCAACGTGAATTCAGTCCCCGTGAATTCTGGCAGGTTGAATGCGAAGGGAATGTGGCCCTGGAACCAGGGTTTAACAGTATGCCGGTCTGAGGAAACTACATCGTATGGATTCGTGCTGGCCAGATCCCCAGTATGCAGATCGGCGACTTCGCAGAAGGCGTCGGCCCGCAGGGTGTTCTGGTGCGACCAGACAAGGGCCACAACGAGGAACGCCAATGCCGCCAAGGCTACCGGCAGAAAGCCGAATGCTCTGAAGCTTCGATGCTTGGGTGCAAGCTGGGTCTGAATTCTCTGCCGGAATTGAGCGCTGGGTGTGAAGCGTGTCTTTGCCGCCCTCATGGCTCGGCGCACGCTCAGCATGCTAGCAACTTCCGCGGCACATTCTGTGCAGGTGCGAAGATGCTGCTCAAGCGCATTTCCCTGCTCGGATTGCACCTCTCCGTCAAGATATGCCGCTAGCAAATTGCGATCCTGACCGCAGGACATCATCGCACCCCCTCAGGAACATTCGTGCTAAGCGCTGCGCGCAGGCCGGCCCGGGCCCGTGATAGCCGCGACATTACCGTTCCTAATGGCACGTCGAGCACCTGCGCGATCTCGCGGTAGGACATCTCTTCAACATCGCACAGCAGGATGATCTCCCGGTAGTTCACGGGAAGCGATTCCAGCGCAGCGAAAAGCGCCTGTTCATTCTGGCTGCGCATCAAGATCAGCTCAGGAGTCAAGGCATGCGTCATCGCTTCCTCTGCATTCGTACCGTCGTCTTCGAGATACTCCGTTCTCTGGGTGGCCAGACCGCTTCGCGAGGTCAGGAATGTGTTGCGCAGAATGCGAAACATCCAGGCGCGGAGATTGGTGCCCTCCGCGAATGCTGCGAATCCTTTCAGGGCCTTGGCATAGGTTTCCTGCACCAGGTCTTCGGCGTCAGCGCGATCGCCGGTGAGCCAGCAGGCATGGTTATAAAGTTGGTCGAACAGCGGCATGGCAAGCTGTTCGAAGAACACCCGATCCATCCTGTCTCCTGCATCCGATCTCAGCCTGAAATCCTATTTGCCCGAGGATAGTCGAAGAAACTGGATTATGTCCGCTCTCTCCTGAGGATTTGAAACGTGGAATGCCATGTCGTTGTTGGGAACGACCGCATCCGGATTGGTCAGCCACTGATCGAGTGAGTGTTCATCCCAAACGATATGGGCGGCTTTCAATTCGTCAGAGTAACTGAAGTCGGGCACACTCCCGGCCTTTCTGCCGTAGACATCGCGCAAGCGCGGGCCCTCCTTGTTCTTGTCGAGCGAGTGGCAACCTGTGCATCTCTTCTCGAAGAGTTGCTTGCCGTTGGTCGCGTCACCCGTGTTCGTTGCCACTGCGCCGCTTTCGCACGGTGAGCAGAAGATCGCTATGGCCAGCCAAATGGGTACGACAGCGAATAAGAATCTGAGCTCACTTCCCTGTTTCACTTGGTGTCATTCTCCTTCTGCGCTGAGGCGTCGAGCCTGATGTGCTTTCTCTCGGCCCGAGTCCACGCTGTGATCTGCTGTTTGTCGCTTTCGGTGAGGCGATTTGCCGGATGCAGCATTGTGTAGGGCTTTGGAGGCATCTCTCCACTCCTTACTTCGGCGGCGATGCGGGTAAGCAAAGCGATCTTGTCTTCTGTGTTCGTTTGTGTCCAATTCGAGAGGTTCATCGCCGAACGTCCCGCATGTACATCGTGTTCCATGAGCCATGACGCCGGCGCGAGGCGGCTGTACACGGGCCAATGCGTTTGGTTCGAGTGGCAATCGGCGCACTTCTTTTCGAGGATTCCGCGAACATCCTCAGGTATGGCGCTTCCTTCAAGAAGCTGCCCGCGTGGCTCAGCACTTCGCTGATTGCCCCATGGATGCACCAGGGAAAGAGCGGCACTTGCAACGAGGATCGCGGCTCCGGCAACCATTGACCTCATCCGTTTCAAAGGCTTGGCTCGCGATGCTCACCCGTTATGCCGGACAGCGTGACGTCCACAACTGCGAGTTCTCGCCGTTGCGCAACAAAGCTCACGTTTGTAACACCGAGCACGCTCTGCAAGCGATCGGCTGGGACTTTCATGGGGCCGGGCGATGGAGCCGACCCAGGTGAGGGCTGCGGAAATGCCGTTGACATTGCGGTGTGAAACATCACCTGGCCCTCTACCTTTTGCATTACCTGGTGGATGTGACCGTTGAGCACCGTGACGGAGCCAAAGCGCTTCAGCATCGCGAACGCCTGTTCGCTGTCGGATGTGCCCCAGCCCCACTCGGGGTAAACAGCCCACAGTGGAATATGCGCGAAAAGAACAATGGGCACGCTGCTTTTCACGCCATGCAGATCCTGCTTCAGCCAGTCGAGCTGCGCCTGACCGAGCTTGCCCATGCCTTCGAGCTGCACCACGTTTACGAGTCCGATGAAGTGCACGCCGTTGTGGTCGAAGCTGTACCAGCCATTTCCCTTCGTGCCTTTTCCATGGCGGTCGAGATACATTTTTCCGTCGTCGACCGAGGTATCGTGCTCTCCGGGAACGTAAAAAACCTGCCGACGGGGCGCGAGCATCTGATCGAGCGTGTCGAATTCCGCGGGCTTGGAAGAATGCGTCAGGTCGCCGGTGTGAATCAGAAAGTCTGGAGCCCGGGGTGCTGCGTCGATCCTGTTCAACGCGGCCTGAAGCGTTGCCGTTACATCAGTGTTCGCGGGCTTGTTGAAGCCGATGTGGCTATCGCTGATCTGCACAAACGTGAAGTCGGACTGCGCTGAGGGCTTCATTGGCTCCCCGAATACGCGCGAGGTGGGCACGCCGCCGGCGAATGTCCAAACGAGCCCTGTGCCAGCCCATGCCATGCACTTCAGAAATCCGCGGCGGTCGACGCCGTCCGAGCCGACGGTCTCGGTTTGTATTGCTTCGTTTTGAATCTGCTTTTCGATTGATCCGCTCATGTCTTCTCCTCGAGCACACTTGCCGTGTCAATGTGGAGAACTGAGCGGGAGCCGGTTTATTCCACGATGGCGGAAGAAATTGTGGCTTCGAGCATCCTCGGCGCGCCCCGTACGAGGCGGCGGGCATTTGCAGTTCCTTTTGCAGAAGTGGGTTGATCGAGGCAGGACGGGTATGGCCCCAGTCTCCTCGACCGGCTCATCCGCGTATAATGATTTGGTCTAGACGTATCATTTCTTGCGGTTGAGCAGCCCCGCTCGCCGCCACGGATCACGGATGCCCGATCACATTAAAAAGCAACTGCTCAAAGACATTGCTGCCCTTGAGCATGAGCTTGCTCACGAATTGCCGGCAGAGATCAAGAAGGCCGTCGCTATGGGCGACCTGTCAGAAAACGCCGAGTACCACATGGCGAAGCAGCGGCAGGAGTTCGTGAATGCTCGGCTGGGTCAGCTCAAGCGGCGCATGGCAGAGCTTTCTCTCGTGAATCTGGCGAACATCCCTCACGACAGAGCGGGATTCGGCTCCACCGTTGTGGTCTACGACTCCACTAAAGACGAAGAGATTGTCTATCGTCTCGTGACCAGCGAGGAATCGGATGTGGCCAAGGGACTGATTTCGACGACTTCGCCCATCGGTCGCGGGATCGTGGGCAAAAAGGTTGGCGATGTGGCTACCATCGTCACGCCCAACGGCAAGCGCGAACTCGAGATTTTGAAGTTGACGACCGTCCACGATGAGGTGGGCGAAGACGAAGAAGAGGCCGAGACCGGCACAGAGAAGTAAGGAAGTAAGAATGACCTGGACCAGTGCATTTGGCCGCGCCTGCGGCTGGCTTCTTGATCGAATCGTGCATGGCCTTGCACTGACCCGCATTTCGCCCAACGCGCTCACCTTTTTCGGACTCGTGATCAACATTGTGGCGGCGTTTCTCTTTGGACATGCGAACGCTACGAACGCCGGGCGCATGTTTTTCTACGCCGGCATGGTTATTTTCGGCGCGGGACTGTTCGATATGGTCGATGGCAGGGTGGCGCGCAAGAACAACCAGGTGACGGTTTTTGGATCGTTCTTTGATTCGGTGATCGACCGCTACTCCGATGTAGTGCTCTTCTTTGGGCTGCTGGTCTACTACGGACGCATCAACCGGTTTAGATATGTGGTGCTGGTTGCGTTTGTGATGGTGACGTCGCTGATGGTGAGCTATACGCGGGCGCGAGCCGAGGCGTTGATCGGCTCCTGCAAGGTGGGGTTCATGGAGCGCCCGGAGCGGATCGTGCTCATCCTGCTGGGCGCTTTGTTCGAGCAATTCGGCGTAATGGCGCCGGTTTTGTGGGTGCTGGCGGTGCTCTCGACGATTACGGTGATTCACCGCATCCAGTACACCTACCAGAACACCAAGCATCTGGCGCCGCTGAGCCAGTAGAGCCAGATCAGCAGGTCACCATTGTTACGCTGCATCCGGGCTTGGTGGGCTTCCACTGGACCAGGAAACTTGTGACGGAATTTGCCTCCATGCGGCGCATGGCTTCGAATTCGCCGCTCTTCTGGCTGTAGAGCAGCTTTCCCTGGTCGCTCAACACTGCAAGCGCAGGGACGCCCCGGCTGAGTGGAACGCCATAGTGCTCGGCGATATCGACGTTTTCATCCATGTGCCCGATGTTCACGTGCACGAGAATGAAATTCGACTCGAGGATCGGGCGATTCTCAGGATTGTGGAAGTAAATGTCGAGCACCTGGCAGTCGCCGCACCAGTTTCCGCCGAAATCGAGGATTACGCGCTTGTGGGTTGCTGAGGCTGTCTTGAGGGCTGCTGCAACTTCGGCTTTGGCCTGCGATGGATCAGGGTAGATGTCGCGATTGGCAGACATGGCAGGCAAAACCGTCATCGCCAGGACGGTGAAGAGGCTCGGAATCTTCGTCAGTTTCATGGATGGGGAATCCTCCAGGCACTCCCTCAAGTCTGCCATAGGGATGCAAGGGCGGGCCATCCGGTTACAATCTGCCCGCTACCTTTGGGGGGAAGAATTAGTCTTTATTGGGTATGAACAAACTGCGGCAGAAGCTCGAATCGCGCGCGTTCCCCGATCTAGGGGGGATGATGGAGGGTTATGCGCACGCGGCGGTCGAGGTGGCACGGAGCGAATTTCGTCAGAAGCTGGACTTCTCAGCCGACTCGATCAACGCGCTCGACGAGATCCTGGTTCTGCTGAGCGAGAGCCCCGAGATCGATCTGGATTATGAGTCGCGCCTGTGGGGCAGCTACCTGGGCGAGGTGCTTCGGCAGCGGTATGCCGGTAGCTGGGAGATGACACAGTATCCGGGGGCCGGGCACGCGACGCCCGCCGTGGATGTACGAGGCTCACGGCTGTTTCCGCTGATGAAGGTGTATCGCCGCCTGACCGTTGGGGAAGAGGAAGACTTGCCAAGCTTTTACGCGATGGTGACGGAGCGGCTGGGCAATCCAGCACAGGTGAATTGAGCGTACATCGAGTGAATGCCACCAGGCGATCAAGACATGAGTGGCATAGATCACACCGTGCGGTTGGCTTTGTGCGACAATACAGGGTGTGAAGCGCGTATCCCTTACCGGGTCGCGCGGAAGGATACACGATGGGCGATTTACTACAACCTACTCACCTTTTGATCATCGCGGTTATATTGCTCGTGCTGTTTGGCGCCAAGCGCCTGCCAGAGCTCGGGAAAGGATTAGGCGAAGGATTAAAAGGGTTTAAAGAGGGCATCAAGGGTGGCAACGACCCCGCTCCTTCGACGACACAGCAGAGCGCGCCGGTAGCGCCGCCGCCGACACCGGCAGGCACGGAACCGCCCAAACAGGGGTAAACCGAGCCCGAAGCAGGACCGCTTTGTGACGCGGATGTTCAGGGTTTTCAGGATGTGCAAGGCCTATGCCGGTGGCATGGGCCTTTGTGTTTAATCGAAATTCTGTCCTAGACGCTCAACAGCGCAACAGCAGCCAGGGCCAATCCCATTCCAGCCACCTGGCGGTTAGTCGGCCGCTCTCGCAGCAGGACCCCAGCCAGCAGGATTGTTCCTGCCGGATACAGAGAGCAGATGACAGCCGCCACATCGAGCCTTCCCAGTTGTGAAGCCATCATGTAGAACAGGTTGCCGATCGTATCCAGCGATCCGGAAACGATCCCTGCTATCCAGAAACCCCGCCACGGGCCTTTGGGAGGCGCAATGACGACGACGAGAAGGATCGCGACCACCCCGGCGACTCTGCCGGCGGTCAGCGCCCACAGCACTCCACCGGCAGCGGCAGCTTTAAACAGGATCAACTGGGCACCGAACCCTATGCCCGCGCTCGCACCGAGCAGCAATGCGCTGCGAGAGGTACCTGCGCCTTCGGTTGCCGGCGAATGAGAGATCAACCAGATTGCAGACAGGCCAACAGCGAGCCCGACAAGCGTGATCGTTCCGGGCCAGCCGGAATGGAACCACTCGAAGATCACTGGAATGAGCGCGGTCATGAGCCCGGTGAGCGCCGCAGTCAGACCCATCGCCCCCATCGACAAAGCACGATAAAAGACGGCCAGCGCGAGCGCGCCTTCAAATCCTCCGATGGCTGCGTAGATGAGATAGCTCGTTCCCGGCAAGGCCAGCCGGAGGAAGAAGCAGAGGATCACCAGCGCCGCCAGCGACACAATCTGGCCTGACGCGGTGACCAGCAGTGTGGAGGCACGGCGCGCACCCCATCCCCCTGCGAAGTCGGAACCGCCCCACGTGGCGGCCGAAAGCAAGCTCAGGCCTGCCGTAGCTCCCGAAGAAGGCATCCTTAGTGCTGGTAATCCTGACCGGAGGGGTAGTAGCCCTTTTTTGCGATTACTTCGACGTTGGGCCTGTCGACACGGACCTCAATCTTGCGGTATTTGCTGTCGATCAGAGGTTCGTGGCTAGCGTAAACCAGCGTGTACTGGTTGCGGCTCTCCTCGGCGAGTTGGGCATAACTCTTTTCGATGCCGTTCAGGTTGCCTTCAGCTTCCAGGTCCCCGCCAGTCGCCAGCACATAGCCTGCGAGGCGATTGTCATACATCTGGAAGGGCAGGTGAAGCCGGCTAATGCGGCCCTCCCCCCAGCGGGCGGAGTCGCCCACCAGCGTGCCGTAGACCGCAATCTTGTTGGTCTGAAGATAGCGGAGGACGTCCTTGTAGGTGGCTTTGCTGCCGTATTCCTTGCCGTCCGAGACAACGTAAATCATGCGGCGACGTCCAGGCGGCCGGGTTGAAAGCTCCTTAGCGGCAGCAAAAATGGCGTCGTTGAGGGTGTGGATTTCTTTTGGAAGTGTTATGAAGGAGCTGTTGCCAGTCGAGCCACCCTTGGTGACGTTCGGGTCAATGCAGCCGCCATTCTTCGTAATCGAGCAGGGACCAAACGCACCCGAATCGATGGGCACCAGATCATCGCGTCCCACGGACTTTGCGAGAGCGAGAACCGCCGGCACGCGATTGCCCTGGGCCCCGGTAAACCCGGTCCACTCGCGGGGGCCGTTGTTGTAGGTAAATACCGCGACCTCGTCGTATGGCGATAGCGAGCCCTGGAAGGCACTCAGCGAATCGTTCACCTTGGCCATTACATCCGAAGTCAGGCTCTGGTCGATCACAAAAGCAATCGAGAGTGGAGCTGGATCGACGGTGAAGATCTTGAGGGGCTCCCAGGTGTTATTTTCATAGACCTTGAAGTCGCGCCACGTGAGGCCTGCGATTGGCTTGCCTTTGGGATCTTTCACCGTGACCGGGACTTCTACGTAGGTCGTGTTCAAAACGATCGTGTGCCCAATATCCTCGGGCGTCATGCTGTCTGGTGCAGCCTTCTGGACATCGTTGGACTGGCTGGGCGGCGGTTGGGTGGCTGGCGCCTGCTGCGGCACGTCAGTGGAAGTACTTGAAGTGGAAGGAGATGACGTGGAGCCAATTCCCGGTGTCAAGGGACCTATGCCCTTCAGGGATGAGGGGACCTGCGGGGAAGGAGCATCGGGCACAGCCTGCTGATCGGCCGGAGGCTGCTGCGGTGGAGTCTGGGCTGATGCCGCCGGACTGAGGCTGAACGACAAACTCAGCAATGCGGTAAGCGCCAGTGTTTTAAGACCAAGGTCCACAGGTATTCTTTCCTCCCCATACGACACTGCGCCAGCCGATTGTTGGCCCGCAGACGCACCCTCTCACGGAAATCTCAATTGGAGAGGCTGCACCCGTCAGAGTATCAGACGCGCGGCAGCCTTGCAGGTTTGCCCAATCAAGCTGAAAGAGTTAAGCTATGCTCTCTTTCGTCCCTGATTTCGCGTCAAACTCAGCAGCATGCGTGTCTCCCGATTCCTCTTCGTTTTGTTCTTTGCCGTTCCTCTTCTGAGCGCAGCGGCCTGGGGACAGCTTGTTCCTTCGCCCGACGCTCCCCCGGTGAGTAATGCACCGCCTCCGCCGCCGGAAGAAGAGTCAATAGGTACGCTGAAACTCAACGTCAACCTGGTTGATCTGTTCTTCACGGTCAAGAACAAATCCGGAGAACTGGTACCCCACCTTACGAAGGACGATTGTTCGGTCGCAGAAGACAAAACACCGCAAACCCTCAAAAACTTTACCGCGGAAACGCACCTACCGCTAACGCTGGGAATCCTGCTGGACACATCAGGCAGCCAGATTGACGTGCTGCCGCTGGAACAGCAGGCCGGCAGCCAGTTTCTTGAGCGTGTTCTGAAATCGAAGGATCAGGCGTTCCTGCTTTCGTTTGACGTGAATGTCGACCTGTTGCAGGACTTCACGAACAGCGCGCGCATGCTTACCCATGCGATGGACAAGGCGCAGATCAATACCGCTGGAGGGAACGGCGGTTCCGGTATTCCGGGTCTCGGTGGAGGAACCATCCCGATTCATGGAACGCCGAAGGGAACCCTGCTCTACGACGCCGTCTATCTCGCCTCCAATGACAAGATGTCCGAGCAGAACGGGCGTAAGGCGATGATCATCCTGACGGACGGAGACGACC
Organism: uncultured Acidobacteriaceae bacterium; assembly: GCA_963838295.1. GTDB lineage: Bacteria > Acidobacteriota > Terriglobia > Terriglobales > Acidobacteriaceae > Telmatobacter. Next base: position 103,764 of record CAWIQS010000007.1, on the reverse strand, counting down.
AGGGCAGCGACCACAAGATCCAGGAAGCCATTGCCGCTGCGCAGAAGTCGAACACGATCGTTTACATCATCCTGATCGCTGATCCGGGGTTCTACGGCGGTTTTGGCTACTCCGGTTATTCGGCTGCAAAGAAGATTTCAGAAGAGACCGGCGGGCGCCTCATCAACGTAGGCAGCAACGGCAAAAAACTTGACGCCGCGTTCCAGCAGATTGAGGAAGAACTCCGCACCGAGTACCTCGCGAGCTATACACCTACCAATGCCAAGCCGGACGGCAGCTTCAGGCGGATCTCAGTGCAATGCAAGGGCGACGACATGAAGGTGCAGGTGCGCAAGGGATATTACGCGCCATTGCCCGAAGCCCGGTAGAGCCGTGTCGCAGAAATATATACATGCGAGAAATTACACGGCCGCGCACTAACTACCGGCTGCTTCGCGTTCGCCCTGTCTACTCAAAGAAAAACTCGATTCTACAAGCGTCCTGTTTTGATGGGGATCGATCCCTTGCGATGTTGAATTAGAAGAAAGAGCTACTCTTTGGCAACCATCGTGCCATTCAGTTATGCGAAAGCAATTTTCGCGCTGCGTAATTACGCCGGATGGTGAATATATGGATGATTTTTATATGAAAGCAGCTATTGTCGTTGCGGTAGCCCTTGCCGCTTTTTCAAGTTTCCCTTCGACTGCGCAGCAGCAACAGCAGCCGCAGACTCAATCGGCACCCGCAACTGGACAACAAGACCCAGCGGGTAGCCAGCCCAGTGCCGGGGCGGCTCAGTTGCAGGCAGTCACCGGTGAACTTGTGGACAAGCTGGATTCCAAGTCTGCCAAACAGGGCGACAGTGTTGTCGTGAAGACGAAGGAAGACTTGAAGTTCCCCGGAGGAGCCGACCTTCCCAAAGGGTCGAAGCTGGTCGGCCACGTCACAAATGTGCAGGCCGTTGCCGACGGCAAAGAGAATTCGCAAATCGCCATCCAGTTTGACCACGCGGAATTGAAGGGTGGGCAGAATATGGCGATCGAGTCTGTGATCAAGTCCTTGTCTCCGGCTGCGAGTTACGGCAGCGCCGCGGAAAATGCGGTTCCGGGATCGTACGGCACAAGTCCGCAAGGCGCGCCGAGCGCTACTGCGCCCTCTACCCCCGGCATGAATGGATCGAGTTCAAACACAGCCAATAATCGCGCCGGACTCGCTTCGAACACGACATCTCAGCCTGGTCAGCCCGGCGCAACCAGCCAGACTACGAACCAAACAGCGAACGGTGGCATGCCGGAGCCAGGAAGTATCGTAGCTCGGAGCGGCAACGTCGCCATACGCGCAACGGCGATCCCGGGGGTTCTGCTCGCCAATGACATCAACGGCCTGCCTTTCACAAATGCTTCGGGCATGCTGCTGGGCGCAAGGCGCGACATTCATCTCGACGGTGGCACGCAGATGGTGGTCGCGATCGCAGCGGCTCCCCAGGGCGCGGGCGGGGGAATGAGCCGTTAATCCAAGGCCACGACGAGAGATGCACTTCAAGCAGGCCGGAGGTAACTCTCCGGTCTGCGCGTATTTTGGGGCAGTGAGATTACGCAAGTTTCGCGACTTCGTAATCTGGCGAGAGGGAGCCCTCATTGATAGCATCGGCGATGGCAGAGAAAGCTTGAGCCCGCAATTTATTTCAAGCGCTCGAGTGAGGGAGTTCGCAATGGCCGTCGAAGACGCTGCCCCCGATACGCGTGAAGCCTTCGAAATCAGCGCTCGATTCCGTCTGTTGATCGAGGAGCGTATCGAACGTCTGAAGCGCGATGCAGACAGCGACGAAGCGCAACTCGCGTTTCTGCGTCATGGCGATCACATTCGGCGTCATATGCGGTTGATAGCCGTTCAGCGAGCGGAGGCCCGGCGCATGCGGAGTTTCATCGATCACTCCGGAACGCGCGTTCCGCCTCCCGCGATGACGCTCTAAAGCCACCTGTGAACAACCCGTCTCCGGGTGGATCCATAATGGAGCATGGCCACCTTTGCCGCTGCCAGCCAGGCACTCGATTATCACGTTGTCGACGTATTCACTGAGACAGCCCTCAAGGGCAACGGACTCGCCGTCGTCTATGACACGATTGGTCTCTCCACCGAGCGAATGCAAGCCATCGCGCGAGAATTCAATCTCTCGGAAACCACGTTCATTCAGCGTCGCGATCATGAGACAGAAGAACGTGAAGGCGTTCGGGTGCGCATCTTTACAACCCAGGAAGAACTTCCGTTTGCCGGTCATCCGACGCTGGGCACAGCAAGCGTACTGAAGCTCTCTGCACCCGAAACAATTTCAGGGGACACGATCAAGCTGGCTCTTAACGTCGGTCCGGTTCCCGTACGCTTCAAGGCCGACAGCCTCTTCGGCGAGATGACGCAGCGCGATCCCGAGTTTGGCGCCCAGCTCGACGCGGCGACGGTCGCGCACCTTATCGGGCTGACGATCGATGACATTCAGGCCAGCGCTGCGCCGCAGGTCGTTTCTACGGGCACGGCCTTTGCCGTCGTCGCCCTGCGTTCCCACGAGTCGTTGGCACGCCTCAAAGTTGAACAGGAGGAGGCTACGAAGTATTTGCGCGAACACGGCGGACGGTGGTTCTATGTTCTCGGTCCAACGGGCGGCGACAATCCAGCGTGGAGAGCGCGGATGCAATTCTACGGCGGTGAGGACCCGGCAACGGGTTCGGCGGCCGGTTGTGCGATCAGCTTTCTGGTTCGATATGGCCTGGTCGCGCCGGACAAGCGAATTCACGTCCGGCAGGGAGTTGAAATCGGTCGCGCAAGCGATTTATTTCTAGCTGCGAACGTAATTTCAGGGAAGGTCGGCAATGTACGCGTTGGCGGCAGCACAGTTCGCGTTGCAAAGGGGGAACTTTTCCTGCCGTAATACACACGCTTTCAACAGAATTTAATCAGGCCAAGTTACTTTCTATGTTCATTCTGCCCGTTTTTCCTTTGTTGCAAGATGGTTTACATGCATAGTTTCGCTTCCTGTTCTCTCTTTTCACAGCTTCCCGCTCTCCGTACTCTTCTCCAAGCATTGATCGCAGTTTTAGCCGGATCGTTTCCGGTTTTTTACAACGGCTTCAAGCGACAAACCTGACCGCAGTGAGGTCCTCGCCTTACGGATCGGTTGCTCGCGAAGTCGTCTGAAGGGGTCGCGCTGTGTAATCGACGGCGCGTCGCTCAGACGGCGTCGTGCGTCTCCGTTCCAATACCGGAACCAAGCGGCGGCCGACGGCCCCGGACCCAAACGAGCCTGCCCGATCAACGAACGGGCGCTGCTGGTGTGCGCCTCGGAATCGGAATTGGCTCGAAAAAAACTAACGAACAGGAACAGGAATTCAGAACATGCGCCCGAAGAAAATCATACTTTGCGTTGACGATAACGAGCAGGACCTATCCGTCCTGAAGTTCATGCTGGTAACAAACGGTTACCGTGTACTGTCGGCCACCAACGGCCAGGAAGCAATCGCACTCTTCGCTGACAACCAGGTAGACCTCGTTCTGGCGGACCATGCGATGCCGCAGATGAGCGGCGACCAGCTCGTCCTGAAACTCAAACAGATCGCCTCCCATGTTCCCATGGTTATTCTTGGCGATCCGCAGAAGATGAATGGCCAGATTCACGGGGCCGATGCCCTGCTGGCCAAGAAGACCTGCTCCCCGCAGGAATTGCTGGAGCGCGTAAAGATCATGAGCGCTCGCAAGCGAGGACCGCGCAAAGGGGTTTCGCGCCTGGTTAGCGCTGAGCTGGCCGTCGCCTCCTGAGCCGCAATCCAAAAGGGGTGGGAAGGCATCGTTTTGGTTACTTCACCCGGAAAGTAACTGCGGCGCAATCTCCTTGGTGTAGCAGCAAAGCACCCGCCCCTTGACGATCAAGCGGGCCGATGGGCATACTCGCCAACGGTGCCCAGACTGGTGTATGTTCTTCCCCACCAGTGGAAGCAGGCTTATATGGATCTCATTCTTGTACGATTTCTTTTTGTTGCCTTACTCTCCGTCGTCTGTTATTTCCTTCATCCTTTCGGCGTGACAGGTTGGGCAGGAGCGGCCGGCGGCGCGCTGGCAGCGGTCGCGGTCATTGTCTTTGAACTCAGGGTGCGGGCGCTCAGTCTGCGGCGCCTGATCGGCGCGGTAGCCGGCAGCGTGCTGGGCATCTTTGGTGCAGCGCTTTTCTGCCTGGTGCTTCGATCTGCACCGCTCGCCCCGTCGACGTCGGCGGTGCTGCAGATCTTTGTGTTGCTGCTGATGACGTATGTGGGTCTGCTTGTTGGTGCGAACAAAGGTGATCTGCTGAACCCGGCAGCACTAGGCACGCTGTTTGCCCACGATCGCCCCACGCGAAAGAGCGCGAAGGTACTGGATACCAGCGTGATTATCGACGGCCGCATCGCGGATATCGCCGAAGCCGGATTTATTGACGGGATGATGGTGGTACCGGAGTTTGTTTTGCGCGAGTTGCAGATCGTGGCCGACTCCACCGATGGCTCGAAGCGGCAGCGTGGCCGCCGCGGGCTGGATATGCTGCAGCGGATGCAATCGAACACCAACATCCAGGTGCAGATTGTTCCCGACGACTTTCCGTCGATCAGGGAAGTCGATCTGAAACTGCTGGAGCTCGCCAAGAAATGGGAAGCGAAAGTCGTAACGAACGACTTCAATCTGAACAAGGTGGCGCATCTCCATCGCGTCGAGGTTCTGAACATCAACGATCTCGCTAACGCACTCAAGCCGGTCGTATTGCCCGGTGAAAAGATGAATGTCCTCATCCTGAAGGAAGGCAAGGAATACAACCAGGGAGTTGGCTATTTAGACGACGGCACCATGGTCGTGGTGGATCACGCGCGCAAGATGATTGGCCGTGCGGTGGAGATCTCCGTAACCAGCGTGCTGCAGACTGCCAGCGGCAAGATGATCTTTGGCAAGATGGATGAGAACGGCAAGCCGGCAGAACAGGCGGCGAAGGCTGGTCCTGTTGAGTTGGCTCGATAAGGCTTTTAAGTTGAAGACGACGAAGCGCCGGCCAAGTGGCGGCGCTTTCGCATTAGGGGTTATGAAATCTGGCGGATCTCGCTGATCTGGATAACCGGCTCGATATCGGTGTAGTTGGGGATGTCTCCCTGGAGTTGGCCCACTACCGGCGCAAACGCCGCCATAAATACGTCGACCGAATCACAGGTAAATCCGACAATGGCGGCAAACGGCGCAGGCTCGTTCGGACCGCCTCCGCCGATTCCGATCTCGATGGAAATTTCCTTTACAGCCGTGCCGAGCAGCCTTGCAGACATCGGCATATGCACAGTCAGGTAGTAGTCAACGTCGAACCGGTTGCCCGGCTTGCTGGGGTAGAGAACACTTACCTTGATCATTGTCCCATCGTATTGCTGCAGGGGTCGAAAGCTATCAGTACTTCTGCACTTTGGGGTCGATTTCGTCGCTCCACGCGAGAATGCCGCCTGCGAGATTTACGACCTGGGTGTATCCGGACTGCTTGAGGAATTCCGCGATCTTCTGTGAACGCGCGCCGGAGCGGCACTGCACAACGATTTCGCGATCGCGGGGGATTTCGGCGAGCCGCTGCGGGATGTCATTCTGCGGGATGAGCTTTCCGCCAATCTGCGCGATCTGGTATTCGTAAGGCTCGCGCACGTCGAGGAGGAAGACGTCTTCGCCGCCATCGATGCGTTGCTTGAGTTCCTTCACGCTGAGTTGCGGAACGCCATTCTTCACTGCCTTCTCCTCTTTCGACTCGGGGACGATGCCGCAGAAGTGGTCGTAGTCGATCAGTTCCTTGACCGTCGGATTCTGGCCGCAGACCGGGCACTCCGGATTCTTCCGCAGCTTCAACTCGCGGAAGCGCATGCTGAGTGCGTCGACCAGCAGCAGTCGGCCGATGAGCGGGTTGCCTTTGCCAAGGATGAGCTTGATGACCTCTGTTGCCTGGATGACGCCGACAAGGCCGGGCAGAATCCCGAGTACGCCGCCTTCAGCGCAGCTTGGTACCAGGCCGGGCGGTGGGGGCTCGGGATAGAGGCACCGGTAGCAGGGACCGTCCTTTGTCGCGAAGACGCTCGCCTGACCCTCAAAGCGGAAGATCGAACCGTACGCATTCGGTTTGCCCAGCAGTACGCAGGCATCGTTGACGAGGTAGCGCGTCGGAAAATTGTCGGTGCCGTCGGCAACGATATCGTAGTCCTTGACGATTTCGAGAGCATTGGCGCTGGTAAGCATGGTCTCGTGTTTGACTACGTTCAGCGCGGGATTGAGCGCAATCAATTTCTCCGCGGCGGAGTCGAGCTTCTTACGGCCGATGTCTTTCGTTGAGTGAATAATCTGGCGCTGCAGATTGCTGGCGTCCACGACATCGAAATCGACCAGACCCAGCGTGCCAATTCCCGCTGCCGCCAGGTAAAAAGCCAAAGGCGAGCCCAAACCGCCGGTGCCCACGCAGAGAACACGCGCCGCCTTCAACTTGCGTTGGCCTTCCATGCCGACCTCGGGAAGAATCAGGTGGCGGGAGTAGCGGGAAAGGTCGTCTGTCGTCAACTCAGGAAGCAGGGTCGCGTCGGTAGCGGAAGCCATCGTGTTTTGGTTCTCAATCATTTGAGGATTTGGAACGCAGTTTCGATTCGGAATGCCTGACAAAGCTGCGCATGCGGTGGAGAAGCTCCGCGTCCCCTTACAGGGTACCAAAAGGAGAAGCGGCCCCGGCGTAACCGGAGCCGCTCAGTGGTGTACATTATGCAGTTTCAGCGCGATGCGGGCTTGGCTGCCGAAGGATTCGCTTTCCGAGAAGTCCAGATCGGCTTTGAAATTGATTTGTAAGCAGGCGCACGGTCTATTCAATGAGCGGAGCAGGCCCGGGGAGTTCCACGCAACGTATAGGTGTGGATCACCAGGCTGGAGTCGTCGATCACGGCGCTTGGCACCTCCTGCGCATCCTGAATCTCGGTGGCAATCGCGAGTCCGTCGACCATCTTTGATTTCGTGATCACGAAATCCTCTGTGACGTTGGCCGTGGTGCCGCCGGGAAGGGCGATGGTCAGGCTCATGGTGCCCATGCCTTCGGCGTTAATCGTGTAAGTTCCGGAGATGCCGATGTTCGCCACGGTTCTGCTGCCGTTGGACCCGGGCTGATTGACGAAGGCGGCGCCGGTGATTTTCCCGTGTCCATCCATCGCCTCGAAGCCGAGGGCCCGCGCCACATTCGCTCCGTACGTAGCGATTGCTCCGTAGTTGCCACATAGACTGGCTGTCGAGTAGCGGCCTTGAGCAGCGCTCTCATCACGATCCTGCTGCGCTGCGGCCGACAGGGAGAGTGCTGCAATGAAAAACACTGCCAGTACAGACTGATACGACCGTACAAATGGATGTTTCACGAGAGGCCTCCTTGAATTGGACCGGAACCTGGGGAGAATCTGCACCGGCTGGAGGAGCAGAATATAGCCCGCGTGAACGCCTTGGCAATCGAAACTGATATCGCTCGGCGAAGTCGGCGTTGTGCGCTTTCACAATTCACACATGCCATGACATGACACGGCCGGATCGATTGCAGAACAGGCTCTCTGGGTGCGAGACTTGAAAGGGGGCAGAACCCCGCGCTGATACAGCAGATTGAGATTCGATCATGTCCAGAAAGACGGCCCGCCCGAGCTTCGACCAGATTTTAGAAACGCTTCGCGCCCATGGCTTCACGGTTTCCCCTTTCCAGGGGGTGCCGAACGGCCAACTGGCGAGCAAGTCTGGAGCCGCAGCCATCTTGGTTCCATCGAACGATGCGAACGGAGGGCCGGTTAGCTTTTTCGAACGACCGGGAATTCTGTTGCGGGGTGAAGTGGCGCGACTGCTTGACCGCGGCTACCAGAAGTTTATTAAGACTCACCAATATGAACTACCAGCGACGGCCAGCGAGTTGCATGCCATCCACACATTCAGCGAGGAGCTGACGAAGTTGATCGGCGGGGAGAGCCTCTACAACCAGTCGCTCGGGACGACGAGTGACCTGTATGAGTACGACCGTCTGCGCGGCCGGGAAGACGAGGTTCCAGCGCCAAAACGGCCCTGGGAACTGGCAAGGGGCCACTAGAACGCTCCTTGCGAACAGGCGAGGTGTGTTGCGGCGTGGCGGATGAGATCAAGGATGAGGGCGGCTCTAGTCCCGTTTTTTCCGGGGATATCCCGCTTCAAAGCACCACTCCCAATTTGCGTCAGCGAACTTGTCCTCAACAGCGACAGGAGGTTGATTCCAGCGTTGTCATCCGCCTGGTTAACCTGGCTGCTGATGTGCATGGACGGATTGTCGATATAAGCCTCGGTGGCTGTCGCATCCACACCGACCGGCCGTTTCCCGTGGGAATCTTTCGGCGCGTCGAAGTTGAGTTTTGTGTGGATGGGCTGCCGTTTCGCTTCGCGGGCGTCACGCAGGCAATCTACGATCCCTGCAGCGTAGGAATCCGCTTCCTTGACCTGAGCGAGCGCAAGCAGGAGCAACTCCGGCAGCTTCTGGATGAGATCAGAGAGCCGAAACCTTCGCCCGATCAACAGAATTAAAGCGCCGTCCCCTTTGCTGTCCTGCGAGGGAGCAATTTCAAATGTTGTTAGACGATTCGAAAGCGCGCTGGTTGGAATAGTCGGGTGCGCGTACGATGCGCATCAACTCGCCATGGTCGAGCCAGTTTAATTCGCAGGTGTCGCAATCATCGATGATCACGTTGCCTGGTCCGTTGTAGAAGTGGGTGTCCATGCGGTGATGGCAATGCGGACAGTTGATCTTGCGCTCCAGGTCATGACGATCGGGGGTGACCGCAATCAAAGTCCCTGGCTCCCCAGCGCGCAGTTCTTCCACCAGCGCGAGGAATACAGGCATGGGAATCAGCATGCCGTGGCAGCGAGTGCAGTAGCGAATCCGGATCTTGGCCAGTGCGGCGTGCATCAGAGGAATCGCGCAGACGGGGCACTCCTCATCGGAAGCAACTTGCAGAACGCTTACACCTTCATCATCTTTCGCGGGGAAGAAGATGCTCTTGCAGTAGTCGCACTTCAAGTAGTCTTCGTCGGCGTTCAGGCGCATGGCGGCGCCACAGGATGGGCAGTTCACAGGGCCCTTCCGCACGACGGGCAGAAGCGAGCGCCATCAGGAATTGCCGCTCCGCAATCGACGCAGTATCTTTTAGCGCCTACCGCTGCAACGGCCTCGGCTGCTGCTGGTTGCTTCATTGCGGCCATCATGTTCTGCCCCATCACGGCTCCGGCTCCGAGGCCCACGCCCATGCCGGCAGCCCCGCCGGAGTTCGCAGCCGCAACTGGTAATGCCTGCGCGGCCTGAAATTGCGTGTACTTGTTCAGATCTCCGGCCATGCTGACGCCGATACGCGCGTCCATCACCTTCTGGAGTTCCTCCGGCAACGAAATATTTTCGACGACGAAGGAGGCGAGTTCGAGGCCCAGCGTAACGAAGTTCGCTTTCATCTCCGCTTCGATCCGCTTTCCCAGCGCGGCCTGATTAGCCGCCATATCGAGAAAAGAAATCTTGCTGGTAGCAAAAATGTCGGTCATGCGGGCAACAATCGTGTTGCGCAGTTGACCTTCGAGGTCGCCAACGCAGTACGTGGGCCGCGTGCCGCTCACCTGCGTAAAGAATATGCGCGGATCTGCAATGCGGAAGGAGTAGATGCCATAGCCTCGAATCCGAACTGCTCCAAACTCGCTGTCGCGGATCGTGATCGGTGTTGCGGTTCCCCACTTCTGATCGATCTGGAGATGGGTCGAAAAGAAATAGACATCCGATTTGAAGGGTGACTCGAATTCCTTGTCCCAGTTCATCAGGTCGGTCAACACGGGAAGATTGCGCGTGTTCAGGGTGTGCAAGCCAGGGCCGAAGACGTCGGCAATTTTGCCCTCGTTTACAAACGCCGCCATCTGCGACTCGCGCACCGTGAGCTGGCCGCCGTTCTGAATCTCCATGTCCTGCATGGGATAGCGGTAGGCGAGGATTCCCTCATCCGGCTCGTTCCACTGGATGACATCAATGAACTGCTTGGCAACAAATTGCTTGAGAGTCACGCGCGCCTCCGTGTTTCTGGAAAGCAACTCTACCACGCAGCCGATTGGGAATTCGAGAAAAAGTCGCGAATCTTCAGTACCCGCCGTAACTTATAACTTCCTGCAATATCTGTATATTGCGCTATTGCGGGTTGCGATCAGTTGGGCGACCCGGAGCTCTCGGTAGTTTCGAATTTGCACTCCGGGCACTGGCAGTGACGACGCAGATAGTCCCACGAATAAATGCCACCGGAGTGACCGTCAGCCCAGTTGAATTGGAGGGCGTAGCGGCCTACGCCGTGCGCACTCGCTGGCTTGGCCGGCGCCGTATACATCGGCAGCAGGGTTGTCGGTTTCGGCTTGGGCTGGCCCGCTTTGCGACCCTGGGCGTTGCGTTCGTCAATGCATGTGGCGCAGGGACAGGCATCGCGCAGCCAAGCGAAGTTCCAGATGCTCTTGTGGCCGTCCTGCCAATCGATCTCAAGGCCGGTGCCCTCGGTGATTTTGACGCGCACCTTTTCAGGAGTGACGGCCGCACGCGAAAGGGGCCGATCTGCCAGGTTCTCCCGTGCCTGTTCTTCCTTGTTGAGGAAGCGAATGCCTTCGTGGCTCATGGATCTATTTTAGTTGGAAGTTCTGAGTTCGTAGTTCCCAGTTGGCTGTGGGTTTGAGAAGGTGCTGAATCCGCTCATGTTGGAGGACGCAAGAGCGGACGGGCCAATCTCGTTGCTTCTCAGCGCATGTCGATCAGGGCAGCCATTGTCTCGATTCCATTCCAAAGGTTCTGGAGACGCAGATTCTCGTTGGCCGCGTGCTGGTTGTCGTCGTAGTTGGCGATGGGGACAGTGATGGTGCGGGTCTGGGCAGCGCGTTCCATGGCGCCAAGCGGAACGCTGCCTCCCATGGTGGGAAGAAGCACTACATCGCCACGGGCGCTGGAAACGGCTTCGATCACTTCTTTCGCGATGGGGAGTTCCATCGGGGTGCGCACCGCGTTGTAGCTCGCGGGGTCAGAGACGATCTTTGCCACGCGAGGATGCGAGGTCAGTTCCTCCTTCGACGGGTCGTGATCGACCGCGAAATATCCGCGGGAGCGAACATAATCGATGACGCGCTGCTGCTGGACTTTCCAATCGTTGCCGACAACGAGCCGAAGATCGATATCCGCGACAGCAGTGGGCGGAATGACGTTGGCAGCGTGAGGGCCGGTCTGTGCCGAGGAAAGCCCATTGATATTCAGCGAAGGCTCGTTGATGAGTTCTAGAAGATGCGCGCCCTTGCCATCGGTGTGTCCGAGCCAGAAGGCATCCATCAGCATTTTGTCGTTTATGGGAGCGTGGGCCAGGGCCTGCTTCTCTGCCGCGGAGAGTGGAGCAATGTCGTCGTAGAAGTGCGGAATGAGGACGCGGCCATCTTCGTCTTTCATCCCAGCGAGCAACTGCGCCAGCATCATGGCCGGGTTCGGAGCCCAGTTGCCATAGTGACCGCTGTGCAGGCCGTGGTGGGGGCCGTAGAGTGTGATCTCGAGATGTGCGTCGCCACGCGCGCCGAAGACTACGGTCTGCTTTCCGCTCTGATCGACCGGGCCGTCGCAAACAAGCCAGATGTCTCCGTGGACCAGTTCGCGGTTGGCTTCGAGAATCTGCTCGAGATGCGGCGATCCAGCCTCTTCCTCACCTTCCCAGACGAAGCGGATGTTGGCATGTAATGCAATACCGGCCGATTTCAGAGCGTCGAGGGCGGTGAGTTGCGCGAAGATCGCTGCCTTGTCGTCGCCGGCCGAGCGCGCGAAGATGCGATCTTCGCCGTCGACGCTGCGGACGGCGGGTTCGAAGGGCGGAATTGTCCACTCGGAAGGCGTAACGGGCTGGCCGTCGTAATGCGCGTAGAAGACGATGGTGTGCTGCGCGCCTTGCGTCAGGATCTGGCCGGAGACGACGGGCGGCGCACCGGGCAGTGTGAGCAGACGGGCATCGACTCCGCGGCTTCGCAGCGCATCGAGCAGAAAATTGGCGTTCCGCTGGAGATTCGCAGGGTCAGCCGCGACGTTGGGGATGGAGAGGAACTCGCTGAATTGACGGGTTAGCTCGGACTGATGAGCGGCGGTGTAGCGCTTCGCTGCTTCGGGTGGCGTGACTTGAGCGAAAGGACCGGCCCGAGACAAGTCCAGAAAAACAGAGAGTAGATCGCTTGCCGCATCAGCATGGGACCACTCTACAACGGCAGACTGAAGTGACGGCTAGCTTGTTTTCCAGAAGAAGTATGCGGCCATGCCAAGGCCAATGATGACGACGGTCCCGCGCAGGACGGGCTGGGGAATCTTTCGCGCGAGGCTAGCCGAGGTGTATCCGCCAATTGCGCACGTGATCATGGCAAGCAGGCAGTAGCGCCAGACGACCTGCCCTTCGATCACGAAAAGCACAAATGCGATTCCGTTTGCCATCGTGGTCGAAACAACTTTGAGCGCGTTGATTTCGTTCAGGTCCTGGTATCCGAACAGCGAAAGCAGGGTCATGATCAGAAAGCCGGCGCCCGCTCCGAAATAGCCGATGTAGAAGCAGACGACCACCGTGCCGATGAACACCGCTGTCATATGGGGGCGGTGCACGTCGCCCGATGGAGGAGCCACGTTGCGCTCGAGCTTACGGTGTTCAAGCCAGCGCGAGACCGGCCCGCTGAGGGCAAAGATTACAGCGGCAATCAGCAGCAGCCACGGGACGAGCCGGAGGAATGTCATCTGTGGAGTATTGAGAAGGACAATTGCTCCGACCGTTCCTCCGATCAGACCGGCAATCGCCATGGGAATCGCGACCCTGAAATTCTTGCGGATATCGTCGCGATAGGCCGCCACGGATGTGAGCTGCCCGGGCCAGAGTGCGACCGTGTTGGTTGCGTTCGCCTGGACCGGCAGCATTTTCATACTCAACATCGCCGGGAATAAGAGAAAAGATCCCCCCCCGGCTACGGCATTCAACACACCGGCCAGAAAGGCTGCGACAGTGAGCCAAAGCCAATGCCAATCCATGTAGGGGGGCAGGGCGGAGAGAGCAATCATCTGTGATCGATTTTAAAAGGCCGCCCTGCTTCATGACTGTGGCAGGGATCGAGTACCTCAGCGAGTTGGTCGGAGGTCGGACTGGCCAAATAATGCGAATTTGCAGACGACTTTTGGGGCTTTCAGGCCATCCATGGGACCGCAAGGATGAAGTCGATCGAGCGTAATTTGGAGAAGATTCTGGGGTCTTGTCGGAATGAGATCCGGTGGATATCCGCGCGGAGATTGGTGGGTTTTGATGTCGTCACATCCCTAATACTAATGTTTGCATCTGTTTATAACATGAGTGTATTGCAATCATATTTTCTGAATCCGATGTGCCATAGTGTCATCAAACCTGATGGAGCCGAGGCCCAGCCGAAGCAGATCAAGGTCAATGTCGGCGGCCAGAGTAAGAAAGAAGAGCAGGAACTGGTGGGCGCGCGGTAAGAAAAAAGCCAGTTATCAGCAATCAGTTGTCAGTTGTCAGTCTCCGGGCCGATGATCAGCTCATTGGTTGAGCTGGAGACTCGACGGCTGACAAATTCTTTATCCGCTCAAATCAAGACGCGGATCGATCTGTGGTGATAGCAGGCCAAACTGAGGACTGAAGACTGAAAACTGAGGACTACATCATGGCTATTCGTTGGGAAAAATTGACGGTGAAATCGCAAGAGGCGATGCAGCAGGCGCAGGGACGCGCGGCCGAACTCGGAAACCCCGAGATCCAGCCGGTGCACTTGCTTCTTGCGCTTATTGGCGACCGCGAGGGAGTGATTCCGGCGGTGTTGGAAAAGGTCGGTGTTCCCACCGAACGGCTGGAGAGCAGTCTGCACCAGATTGAGGAGAAACTGCCTCGCGTGCAGGGTAGCTCCACGCAGCCTGGGCCGAGCGCTGCGCTTACTAAGGTGCTGGACCAGGCATTTCGCGAAGCCGCGAACTTCAAAGATGAATACATTTCGACCGAACACCTGCTGCTGGGAGTAGCCCATCAGAAGGGCGATGCGGCGCGCGAAGCGCTGGTTGCCGTTGGAGCCACACATGAAGCGATACTGCAGGCGCTCACAGCCGTGCGCGGATCGCAGAGGGTGACGGATCAGAATCCTGAAGGAAAATTCCAGGCGCTTGAGAAATATGCCAAGGATCTGACCGAACTGGCGCGTCGCGGCAAGCTCGATCCCGTGATCGGGCGGGACGAAGAGATTCGCCGGGTGATCCAGGTGTTGAGCCGCCGTACGAAGAACAATCCTGTGCTGATTGGTGAGCCGGGCGTTGGCAAAACTGCCATCGTTGAGGGTTTGGCGCGGCGTATTGTCTCCGGCGACGTGCCGGAGAGCTTGCGCGACAAGCGCGTCATCTCGCTCGACCTGGGGTCGATGCTGGCGGGCGCGAAATATCGTGGCGAGTTTGAAGATCGTTTGAAGGCGGTCCTGAAAGAAATCGAAGAGTCGAACGGACAGATCGTTCTGTTTATCGACGAACTGCACACGCTGGTGGGTGCAGGCGCGGCTGAAGGCGCTATCGACGCGAGCAATATGTTGAAGCCACCCCTGGCGCGTGGTGAACTGCGGGCTATCGGCGCAACCACGCTGAATGAATACCGCAAATACATCGAGAAGGATGCTGCACTGGAGCGGCGGTTCCAGATTGTCTATGTCGGCGAACCGAACGTCGAAGACACGATCGCGATTCTGCGCGGGTTGAAGGATCGCTATGAAGCGCACCACAACGTGCGCATCAAGGATTCGGCAATTGTGGCGGCGGCCACGCTTTCGCATCGCTATATCAGCGATCGTTTTCTTCCGGACAAGGCTATCGACCTGGTGGATGAGGCGGCGGCTTCGCTTGCGATTCAAATTGGCTCAGTGCCAACCGAGATCGATCAGCTTGAGCGACAGGCGACCTCGCTTGAGATCGAGAAGGCTGCGTTGAAGCGTGAGACAGACGCGAACAGCCGTGGGCGGCGTGAAGAGGTGGAGCGCGAACTGGCAACGCTGAAGGAGCAGACGACCGCTCTGCGTGCCCGCTGGACAATGGAGCGAGATGCCATCACCCGCATCAGCGAGTTGAAGAAGAAGATTGAGGCGCTGCGTTTCGAAGCCGAGGAGCAGACACGCAAGGGTCAGCTCGATCGCGCCGCGCAGATCCAGTATGGCGAGTTGCCCAGGTTGGAAGCTGAACTCAAGCAGCTGAATGCTCTGCAGGATGGCACCGCAAGCGTGACGCGGATGCTGAAAGAAGAAGTCGACGAAGAGGACATCGCCAAGATTGTGAGCAAGTGGACGGGCATTCCGGTTTCGAAGATGCTCGAGGGCGAAGTGAACAAGCTGGTCCACATGGAAGAGCGGCTGCGCGAACGGGTGATCGGACAGGATGCGGCACTGACCGTGGTGGCGAATGCGATTCGGCGCTCGCGCGCTGGACTCAGCGATCCGAAGCGGCCGATCGGTTCGTTCATTTTCCTTGGTCCAACGGGTGTGGGCAAGACAGAGACGGCGCGCGCACTTGCGGAGTTTCTATTTGACGACGAGCAGTCGATGATCCGCATCGACATGAGCGAGTACATGGAGAAGCATGCGGTGGCGCGGTTGATTGGCGCACCTCCGGGATACGTGGGATACGACGAGGGCGGCCAGTTGACCGAGGCGGTGCGGCGCAGGCCCTACGCGGTGATTCTTTTCGATGAAATCGAGAAGGCTCACCCGGATGTGTTCAACGTTCTGCTGCAGATCATGGATGACGGTCGGTTGACCGACGCGAAGGGGCGCACGGTGGACTTCAAGAACACGGTGCTGATCATGACGTCGAATCTCGGTGCCGGCTTTCTGGCGACGGAGTCGCTGAAAACTGAACACGACTTTGACATGGCGCGCGAGAGCGTGATGCGGGTTCTGCGCGAGCATTTCAGGCCGGAGTTTCTGAACCGCGTGGACGACATGGTGATCTTCCGTCCGCTGGGACACGCGCAACTCGAATCCATTCTCGAACTGCGGTTGGCCGAGGTTGGAAAGCTGCTGGAAGACCGGCAGATTTCACTCGAACTGACACCATCGGCGCGGGAACTGATACTGGCTTCCGGTTCGGATGTCGCTTACGGTGCGCGGCCTCTGAAGCGGGCACTGCAGAGGATGGTGCAAGATCCGCTGGCTATCAAGATACTGAATGGCGAGATTTTGCACGGGGCGCATGTGCGGATCGGTGTCGATCGGAAGTCCGACAAGCTAAGCTTTGAGCCAATGGGCCGCGAAGCGATGGCTTAAAGACAGTGGACAGTGGACAGTGGACAGTGATCGGGCTCTGCGAAAGCAGAGCCCGATTTGTTTGCGATGCCGTGTTATTTGCCGAGGGCGGATTCGACGGCGGAGTGAACCTCTGGTGAATCGGGAGTGACGGCGGGCTCAAACCTTGCCACTGGGTTGCCGTTGCGGTCAAAGAGGAACTTGGTGAAGTTCCACTTGATGTCTCCACTGAACTTGGGATCCGTGGAATTGTCGGTGAGAAAACGGTAAAGCGGGGTCTTATCGTCGCCGAGCACGGAAACCTTCGCCATCATGGGGAAGGTTACGTTGTACTTGCGAGAGCAAAAGGTCTTGATCTCTTCGTTGGTTCCCGGCTCCTGCTGCGCGAAGTTGTTGGCGGGCACGCCAATGATGACCAGACCACGATCCTTGTATTTCTCATAGAGCGCCTCGAGGCCCGCGTATTGCGGCGTGAATCCGCATTTGCTGGCCACGTTCACGAGCAGAACAACTTTGCCTTTGTAGCTTTTGAGGCTGACAGACTGGCCATCGATCGAGCTGATGGTGAAGTCGTAGATGCTGCCTGCCGCTGCTGCGAACATCGCAGTCGCTGCCAGAAATAGCGCGAGGGCCAGAATTGGTTTGCGCACGAAATCCTCCTTTAAAGCGGGCTGAAGTTGATGATAAAGGTCCGGCCGTGGTCGATTGTCAACGGAATGTCAATGGAACCTTATGGCTCCGGCGGCTGGGCGGCGTGGGGCAGCAGGCCGCGATCAACGAGCACTGGCGGCTTGCGGTGATGTGTCTTTGATTCGTAGTCGTAGGCCCAGGAGATGAGATCGCCATCGTGCCAGCGGCGCGCGCTGATCTCAATGCCAAAGGGGAGGCCGGTGTCATAGAAGCCGGCGGGCAGGCTGATGGCTGGAACTCCCAGCATGTTGACCCAGCCAGTGGCGGAGTGCGGGCCTTCGCTGAGGCGGCCATCCTGGGGCATTGTTTCGTCGACAGGAGGCATCTGGATGGCGGGATAGACGAAGCCGTCGAGATGGAGGCGGTCGAGTTCTTTCTCGTACAGCTCCAGCACCCGGCGTCGAGGACCTAGCAGCGTTGCCTCGGCGCTGGGATCAGTCTCAAGTGTCGCCTGCCGAATGTTGGGCAGACTGGACATGCCGGTCTGGCCCCCGCCGATGATGGTCGCCGGCAGCGGCTTGCCGACGGCTTTCTCATATTCATCGGCCGAATGATACTGCGTGGGACCGAAGGTGGAGAGAAACTTGTTGGTGCCTTCGCGGATGTAGGGCAGCGTGCAGATGTGCGCGGCCTCGTCGGCGAAGCTGTCAGGCAGGATGCCCGGATCGATGAGCACGGTGGCACCAGCGGCGCGCAATTCTTCAACTGCCTTCATGAACATGGCGCGGGTTTCGGGTTTCGGCGGCAGGAAAGATTCCTTCCTGGATTGCGCGAGTTGCTTGGGCGTGGCGTTTGGACACACTCCCTGGAATGGCGGCGAATCGCCGTCGAGAATGAAGGCGGGAACAGCGAACCGTTTTCCCTTGAGCGCACCGGGCTTGAGGTATTGGGTGTAGGGGCCGGGCTGGGATTTGGACTGCGAGCCGATCGTGACTGGATCGAGCGGATCTTCGCCGGCCATGACGGTGAGCGCGATTGCGGCGTCGGTGACATCGCGCGCGATGGGGCCGGTGTTGTCGAGTTGCCAGTCGAGGGGAGCGATGCCGGCGATGCTGACGAGGCCGCGCGTGGGAAAGATACCGACGAGATTGCTGGTCGCGACCGGCATGCGGATGGAGTTGCCGGTATCCGTACCGTTGCCGAGCACAGCAAAGTTCGATGTAACGGAGGTGACGGTGCCACCCGACGATCCACCGGGCGAGAAGCGTACGTCGTAAGCGTTGCCGGTTCGGCCGAATGCCGTGGAGCGGTTGGTATCGCTGGCGGCGAAGTCGGGCATGTTGGTAACACCGATGATGATGGCGCCGGCGGCGCGGAGCCTGGAGACAATGGTTGAATCGCGCGGGGCGATGAGTTCGTGGCCCGGAATCATGTAGCCGCGATAGCCATCGGTGGTGACCTGTGCCTTGATGCTGGTGTTTGCCTTTGTCACGATAGGCACGCCCCAGAGCAGACCGGGGTTGAAATTTGCCTGTTGCGCTTCGGCATCTTCGCGTGCAGCTTCAGCGAGTGCGGCCTTGTCGTTCACCGTTTGCACGGCGCGGTAGATGCCGTTGTAGAGGGCGATGCGATCGAGGTGCCACTGGACGACTTGCGTGACGGTGTAGTGGTGATCGCGGTAAAGCGCATGGAGATGGTCGACAGTGACTTCCATCAAGTCGCGGTCCATTTGCTCGCGGGATGGAACGGAATTGCCTTGAGAGAGCGCAGGTAGAGCAATCGCGAGAATGAGCACGAGTCGGCGCATGTTGGGAAGATAGCAGGCGGAGGATCAAGCGACTCGATAAAGACTCTGCATTTTGGACTCTTCCGGTCTGAATTGACTCGCGAAAAACATGCAAACATTTTGTGGAAAACTGAAAATTCCGGGAGGGGGGTGGGGTCAATTGTCTCGCATTGCGGCGAAGCGCAGAACGCTGTCGCCGTGTGCGCGAGACGCTCTGACGGTTTGTTGCACAGTGCTCAGCGCACCCTTCCATGCTTTTCAATTCCATTGTGCAACAAAAGCAGGAAATTACCTGCAATGAGAATTCGCTTTGAAGTAAGCGAGTTAGCTCCTACAGAGCTTGACAGGGTTTTTCGGCTGGCGCGCGAAAGCATTGGAGCCAAGGCGAAGGTGAAAGCATCGAATCCTTCAGGTGAGGACGTTGGAGATTCCCTTCTGGGTCAGGAAACTGGGACAACTGTGGCGGCTGGTGCGCGAGAGTCACGCGCAGCCGCTTGCCGGGAAACAGGCGAAGCCGCCGGAAGTGGCGCCGAGGGAAACGGCGATCACGTTTATTGGGCACTCGTCGTTTTTGATTCAGACGGCGGGCAGAGCCCTGCTGATCGACCCGGTGTTCGCGACACGATTGATTGTTTTGAGGCGGCAGCGGCGGGCTGGATTGCGCGTAGCCGATTTGCCGCCGATCGATGCGGTGCTTTTGACGCATGCGCATATGGATCACCTGAATCGGCCTTCGCTACGGGCAATAACGCGGGAGATGCGGCGGCGGGGCCTGGCTGCTCCGGTGGCGATTGTGCCGCAGGGCGTGGAAGACCTGGTGGCGGATCTTGGTTTTGCACGCGTCGAATCGCTGATGTGGTGGCAATCTACTGAACTGGTTGGTTTGCCGGAGGTTCCTGATCACAATCCTCAGCCAATTCCAATCTGGCAGAGCGAGGGGCAGGTGGAGCGGCATTCTTCTGAGCCGATTTGCATCACGGCGACGCCGGCGCGGCACTGGGGTGCGCGGATGTTCAAGGACACGCATCGCGGATTTGGCGGGTACGTGATCGGGTCGGCGACCGGGCCGGCGATTTATCACTCGGGGGACACGGCGTATTTTGGCGGGTTCGCGGAGATCGGGAGACGGTTGGAGCCCGAAGTTGCGTTGTTGCCGATTGGCGCATATTTCCCGGACAGCTATCGCGCGGTGCATACGAGCCCGGAGGAAGCGCTGCAGGGCTTGATGGACTTGCGTGCGGACGTGATGATTCCGATGCATTATGGGACGTTCCGGCTGGGGCGGGAGCCTATGGATGAGCCGTTGCCGCGGTTGATGCGGGCGGCGGCGCGCGCTGGTGTGGACGAGAGTGTTGTGGCGTTGGGTGAGGGTGAGAGCTGGGTAGCGAACGATGTAGCAGAGGTTAAGGGACGGAGCCATCAAATGCGATCAGTTAATTAGAACCGTCCGACTCATCTCCGCTTTGCGTGCTGGTTTTGGATAAAGTGCCCTCCTACATCCCATCCGTTGAGGGCTGACCCGCCTTCGGATGCTTTGACGTGTTGTAGTACCTCATTCATCAGACCGAGCCAATCCAGAAAGTACTTTCTCCCTCGACGCTTTGGCAGGCGTTCGATCCTCTTCAGCTCGCGTTGTATGTGAAGAATGCAAGTGTGCGCCATGGCTGTCGCTGTCCGAAGATGACCACGAGCGACCATGCCTCGTGCATAGAGAAGCTGAAAGTGGAGACGTCTCTCAATCGAAGTCCAACCCAGCCGCGCTGCTTGATTCAGTTTGCTGCGGCATTGAGCAAGTGAACATCCATGGACTAATGCTTGGTCGAGGAGGAGTTCTGCGGTTCTGCGACGGAGCTCGAGTGCGAATTGGGGATAACCTGACAGCCGCTCCACATGGTCCTTCTCAATGCGTCTTAGGACTCTTGCCGTGTCGCCATAGCTTTGGCTGGCCAAGCTCGCGTAATTCAAGTCCACCGCCTGCGCAAATTCGCGACCAACCTTCTCTGGACCTGTTCTCCGTGAGATGCGCTTATAAGGCTGATCCTTCGTTGCTCCCATTCCGATTTAGCCTCTTTCTGCCTCGCTTCTATATGTGGCTGCGTCTACTGCCGCAACTCGACCAAAGTGGCGCCTTGGCCGCCTTCGTTCTGGGGGGCTTCGGCGATGGTGGCAACGTGAGGGTGTGACTTCAGGAAGTCGCGGACGCCGCGGCGGAGAATGCCAGCGCCATGGCCGTGGATGATGCGGACACGCGGAAGGCCGGCGAGGAAGGCGCGGTCGAGATACTTCTCCAACTCTTCGGTGGCTTCGTCGACGGTGCGGCCGATGAGGTTGATCTCCATGCGCATTTCGTCGGTGTTCGCGCTGGTGACGGTGACGTGGACGCCTTTTTGCTTGCGGGCGGCGGCGAGGGGATCGGCTTTCTTATCCTGCCCGGAATCCGATCCAGAGGGTGAAGGCGCGGAGAGCTCGTCGCGCTTGACGCGCATCTTGATGGGGCCGAGGGCTACTTCGAAGAGGTCCTTTTCAATTTCGCGCTGGACGATGGCGATTCTATTCATGGACTTGATGCGGACCTGATCGCCGGGCGCGATATGACGGAGTAGGTGCGGCTGGGCGTTGACGTCGCCAGTGTCTGCGCCGGTGCGGTGGGCGACTACCGTCTGGTTGAAGCTCTCCTGAAACTCGCGGCGCAGGCGGGTGATGCGGCGCTCGGCTTCTTTGGTGAGCTTTTGCTGGGCGGCTCGATCTTCGATGGCGCGGACGTTCTCGCGCATCTGAAATTCAAATTCCTTCATCAACGACGCGAGCTTGGATTCGAGTTCGCGGGTGCGGTTGCGGACCTCTATGTCGCCTTCGCGGGCTAGCCTGGCGCGTTCCTGGTTCAGCGCATATTGCTGCTCGCGTGCTTGTTTGCGGTCGACTTCGAGTGCGGAAAGATCGTCGTGGAGTTTATCGAGGAAGCGAGCGATATCGACCTGCTGTGAGCCGAGGCGGGCACGGGCGGCGGCAACGATGGTGCGGTTGAGTCCGAGGCGCTCGGCGGTTTGAATGCCGGCGGAGGCTCCGGGGACGCCGAGGCGGAGCTGGTAGTTGGGAATGAGGGTAGCTTCATCGACGCCGGCGGCGGCGTTGAGCACGCCCGGCGTGTTGGCGGCGTAGACCTTGAGCGAGGTGTGGTGGGTGGAGATGAGCGTCCACGCGCGGCGTTCAAGGAAATGCGCTGCAACGGCGACGGCAAGCGCAGAGCCCTCCTCGGGATCGGTAGCGGAGCCGAGTTCGTCGAGAAGGACGAGTGAGTTTGCATCGGCGAGTCGTGAGAGGCGATTGAGATTGACGATGTGTGCGGAGAAAGTGGAGAGCTCAGCCTCGATGGATTGGGCGTCGCCGATGTCGGCGAGGAATGCGGTGAAGATGGGGAAGGTGGCTGAAGATGCGGGTATCGGCAGTCCGGCCTGAGCCATCATGGCGAGCAGAGCGGTGGTTTTGAGGGTCACGGTTTTGCCGCCGGTGTTGGGGCCACTGATGATGAGCTGACGGGAGTCGGTGGTGAGTTGGAGGGAGATAGGGACCACGCGCCCATTGGTTGCGCGGAGGTGGCGCTCGAGCAGCGGGTGGCGGGCGGCGTTGAGGTTGAGCTGGCCGGGAGTGATGGCGGGGGCGATGCAGTCGTAGTCGCGGGCGAAGCGGGCGCGGGCGAGGAGCGTGTCGACGAGAGCTAGAACTTTGGCGCCTTCTACGAGAGATGTGGCGTAACCGGCTACCTGGCGCGTGAGGGCGACGAAGATGCGGTGGATTTCAGCTTGTTCTTCTTCGAGGAGGCGAACGAGTTCGTTATTCTGCTCGATGGTTTCGAGGGGCTCGACGTAGACGGTTTGTCCGGACGAACTGACCCCATGCACGACGCCGGAGACGCGGCGCTTGAGTTCGCTGCGGACGGGGATGACGAAGCGGTCACCGCGGATGGTGATGAGGTCTTCCTGCGTGGAGCCTTCGCCGGAGAGCTTGCGCAATGCGGCGCGGAGGGATTCTTCGATGGCGCGTTGTTGGCGTTCCTGCTCGCGGCGGATGCGGTTGAGCTCGGGCGAGGCGTCGTCGGCCAGGGTGCCGTCGGGTTGGATTTTGCGCTCGATGGATTCGGCGAGAGGCTTTAAGGACGAGCCGGCGAGCGCGGCGGAAAGCTCGGAGAGACGAGGCAGTTTGCCGGCGACGCGGGCGGGTGGTTCGCAGAGAAGGGCTTGCCAGGCGGCGACGTCGTTGGCGAGGCGGGCGATGGATTGGAACTCTGCGGCTTCAAGGGCGGCGCCGGGAATTTGTGCCTTGGCTGCGAGTTGGGTGGGGTCGAAGAGGCCGCCCAGAGGAATGGAGACTTGCTCGCTGAGGAGCAGGCGAAGTTCGCCTGTGAGCTGGTGCTGGAGGGTGATCCAGGTCTCGTCCGTTGAGGGGCGGAGGGTGAGGATGGCTTGGCGACCAACCGGCGAGGCGGCGTAGCTGGAGAGAAACGCAAGCAGGGGCTCCCACTCGAGGGCGGCGGTGTCGGCGTTCTCTACCGGGGACGGGATGGGATCGAGCAGGGACATGGACTGCTTTTAGTTTAGTGGGATGGGCAAGGCGAGGTCTGTGCTTTCCCATGTCTCAGAAGCGAGACATGGGGCACCCAGACTGCTGCTGTCGATGATCTCCGAGACCACCTAGCTGTCGGTGGAGGACTTGGGTGTGGATGCGGGCGCGGATGGTGTGGCTGGCGTGGAGGATGCGGCGGCTGGCTTATCGCTGGATTTGGACGTTTCTGATTTGGACGCTTCCTTGGACTCGGCTGGCTTGGATTCGCTGGACGATTCGGAGGATGAGTCGGAGCTTTTGGGGGCGTAGTCGTTGATGTACCAGCCGGCGCCTTTGAAATTGAGGCGTGGTGCGGTGAGTGGACGGATCAGGGTCGCGTTGCCGCACTTGGGGCAGACGGTCTCCGGCTCGGCAGAGAAGTTCTGGATTTTTTCGAATTTGTTACCGCAGGTCGTGCAGCGATAGGCGTAAAGGGGCAAGGCAGTTCGGCTCTCCGAAGCGATAAAACTCTGTATCTATTGTAGGGCAGGGCGGAAATGGTTAGAAATCTCCGCCCTGCAGTATTGATTTCGGGCTGGTTATTTGTGCACGGTGATGGGCACGGACGCGGACTGGTCTTCCCATGAAAGCGTGAGCTTGCCCTTGCCGCCACCGTCGTCTTCAAGCGTGTACAGGAGGTTCTCGACCATGGAGGCTGGCTTGCTCATGATCATCTTGGTTTTACCCAAGTCCTGGGAGCCGTCGTAGGCCAGGCCCCACTCGCCGAGTTTCTTGTTGACGATGAGGGTCCACTGATCGGGGTCGGAGATATCGACGAAGAGGGTGTAGTCGCCCTTGGGGACGTTCAGGTCGCCGATCATGAGGTCGCCGTCGGTGTGGAGGGTAGTGGCGGAGTTGGCTCCAGCGCGCCAGACGGGATAGTGCGGGTTGTGGCTGATGAGGCCATCCTTGGTGAAGATTTTGCCCTCACGGCCTTTGACGCCGGGTGCAGAGTACGTGACGGTGATTTGGTGGCCGCCAATGGTGGCTTCCGCCTTGGCTGGCGGGCTTGCGGCCGGCTTTTGCTGGGCCAGAATGGTGGTGGCAGCGAAAAGAAGTCCGGCACATACGATGAGAGGCTTCATGGGTGATTCTCCTCCGCAGCGGCTTGAAACGGCAGGCCGCTGCAACGGGAACGATTGTCGCACCGGGGGGTGCGGGTGGGAAAGCCCGGTCGTTCCTGCTGCTATGATGCGGCGGAAGGGCAATGCATGCAGCAGAAACACAGTGATCGATCGCCGGGCGAAAGATTTCGTGCCGCAGTAGCGGAGGAGAAGCCACTGCAGGTGGTGGGTGCGATCAACGCCTATACGGCGCGGATGGCGGAGGCGACTGGGTTTCGCGCGCTTTACCTTTCGGGTGGCGGCGTGGCTGCGAATTCGCTGGGGATGCCGGACCTGGGGATCAGCACGATGGAAGATGTGCTGACCGATGTGCGGCGCATAACGGAAGTGACCACACTGCCGCTGCTGGTGGATATCGATACGGGATGGGGCGGCGCATTCAATATTGCGCGGACGATCCGGGCGATGATTCGCGCAGGCGCGGGCGCTGTGCACATGGAAGACCAGGTTGGCGCGAAGCGATGCGGACATCGGCCGGGAAAAGAACTCGTGCCTGCAGAGGAGATGGTTGACCGGATCAAGGCGGCGGTGGATGCGCGCACGGATGAAGGTTTTGTGATCATGGCGCGGACGGATGCGCTGGCGGGCGAAGGGTTGACCGCTGCGATTGAGAGGGCGCAGGCATACGTGGCGGCGGGCGCCGACATGATTTTCGCCGAGGCCGTGACGGAGTTGCGGCAGTACACGGAGTTTCGCAAGGCTGTGGGTGTGCCGATTCTGGCGAACATCACGGAGTTTGGGCAGACACCGCTGTGGACACGCGAGGAGCTTGCGGCGGCGAGCGTGGACATTATTCTTTACTGCTGCGCGGCGTATCGGGCGATGAATGCGGCGGCGTTGCAGGTGTATGAGGCGATACGGACCGAGGGTACGCAGAAGCATGTAATTCCGATGATGCAGACGAGGGCGGATCTTTATAAATACCTCGACTATCACGCCTATGAGCAGAAGCTGGATGATCTGTTTGCGAAATTGAAACCATAGCTGCGCTCTTGCAGTTTTCACGGGTCATCCGATACGGTGAAGCCGGTGAGGTTCTCCGCAGGGGCTGAAGCCCGACAGTCATTTGGTTGCATTTGCGGCCTGGCTGAAGCCATGCCCTTGTTACAAAACAATGGGTTCGTCAAAGCTTTCAGCAAGCTGTGAAGTTGTGCCCTGTTACAAACCGGATTCGAATCGAACTCGTTTCAGGGCGGCTGGACAGCATTGCAGAATTCAGATTAGTTTAGTTTTCTCCGGGGGTCGCTATGAGTACATCTGATGTAAGCCCCGCACCGGGGGCATTCAAACCGAAGAAGTCGGTCGCGTTGTCGGGCACGCCGGCGGGATCGACTGCGTTGTGCACGGTGGGGCATACCGGCAACGATCTGCACTATCGGGGTTACGACATCAAGGACCTTGCGGCGCACTGCGAGTTTGAAGAGGTGGCTTACCTGCTGGTGCACGGCAAGCTGCCGAATGTGGCGGAGCTTGCGGCATACAAAGCCAGCTTGCGGCCGCTGCGCAGTTTGCCGGCTGCGGTAAAGCAGGCACTGGAACTGCTGCCGCCTTCGACGCACCCCATGGATGTGCTGCGCACGGGCGTCTCTGTTCTTGGTTGTGTGCTGCCGGAGGGCGAAAGTCACAAGGAGAGCGGAGCGCGGCGGATTGCCGACACGCTGGTGGCATGCATGGGATCCATGCTTCTCTATTGGCACCAATATGCGCGCAACGGCCGGCGGATCGAGGTCGAGCGATTTGAGGATTCCATTGCCGCACACTTTCTGCACCTGCTGCACGGCACCGCGCCGAGTGAAGAGTGGACGAGAGCGATGCAGACATCGCTGATCCTGTATGCGGAGCACGAGTTCAATGCTTCGACATTTACGGCACGCGTGATTGCCGGTACGGGTTCGGATGTTTATTCGTGCGTTGCGGGTGCGATTGGAGCGTTGAAAGGGCCGAAGCATGGCGGCGCGAATGAAGTGGCGCTGGAGATTCAGAAGCGCTATCAAAGGCCGGACGAGGCGGAGGCAGACATGCG
Source organism: uncultured Acidobacteriaceae bacterium (assembly GCA_963838295.1). Classification (GTDB taxonomy): domain Bacteria; phylum Acidobacteriota; class Terriglobia; order Terriglobales; family Acidobacteriaceae; genus Telmatobacter. The sequence continues at coordinate 77,270 of CAWIQS010000007.1, read as the reverse complement.
GTGGCGCGTGGGCGAACGCGAGGTGATTATCGGTTTCGGGCACCCGGTGTACACCATCAGCGATCCACGCAGCGACATCATCAAGGAAGTGGCACGCGGGCTTGCAAAGGCCGGTGGAGATATGCGGCTGTTCAGCGTGGCGGAGCGGATTGAAACCACCATGCACGATGTGAAGCGCATGTTCCCCAATCTCGACTGGTACAGCGCGGTGGCCTACGACCTGATGGGCGTGCCGGTCGACCTGTTCACGGCACTTTTCGTGATGGCGCGGACGGCGGGCTGGTGTGCGCACGTAATTGAACAAAGACAGGACGGGAAGATCATTCGGCCTTCGGCGGTGTATACGGGGCCGGAGAATCTGGACTTTGTGCCGATTGACAAGAGGGGGTAGTGCGTTGAGCACCGTATTGCTCTCCCACCCTTGCGACTAAAGACAAAGACGTCGCAAGGATGGGGCACCCAGTTTCAGGGCAAATCAAAGCCCTCCCAGGTCTCAAAAGCGAGACCTGGGGCACCCAGATTCGCAGCAGGAGAAAAAGTTGTCATCGCATATCAGTCATGAGCGGCAGGCGTTCGATCGGGTTATTGCAGACGTTGCGGATTACGCGCTGGGGTATGAGATCAAGAGCGACCTCGCGTTTGAGACGGCGCACTATTGCCTGATGGATACGCTGGGATGCGGGCTCGAAGCGCTCGAATACCCCGCGTGCACAAAATTGCTGGGGCCAATTGTGCCGGGGACGGTTGTGCCGCATGGAGCGCGCGTGCCGGGGACAAGCTTTCAGCTTGATCCTGTGCAGGCGGCATTCAACATTGGCGCGATGATTCGCTGGCTGGACTTCAACGACACGTGGCTGGCGGCAGAGTGGGGACATCCCTCGGACAACCTTGGCGGAATATTGGCAACCGCGGATTGGCTGTCGCGCACTGGGGCAGCGGAGGGCAGACCTGCGCTGACGATGAAGCAGGTGCTGGCGGGGATGATCAAGGCGCATGAGATTCAGGGATGTATTGCGCTTGAGAACTCTTTCAACAAGGTCGGGCTTGATCATGTTGTTCTGGTGAAGGTGGCATCGACGGCTGTCGTGTGCGAATTGCTTGGACTGAATCGCGAACAGACTCTGAATGCAATTTCGCTGGCGTGGGTGGACGGACAGAGTTTGCGCACGTATCGACATGCGCCGAACACGGGATCGCGCAAGAGCTGGGCTGCAGGCGACGCGACCAGTCGGGCTGTGCGGCTTGGGCTAATGGCGCGGGCTGGTGAAATGGGGTATCCCTCGGCGTTGACGGCAAAGACGTGGGGATTTTACGACGTTTCATTCAGGGGGCAGGAGTTCAAATTTCAGCGGCCGTATGGCAGCTACGTGATGGAGAACGTGCTTTTCAAGATCAGCTTTCCAGCGGAGTTTCACGCGCAGACGGCGGTGGAAGCGGCGATGACGCTGCGCGGACTGCTGGAGGCGATGGGCAAAACGGCGGAGAATATTCGGAAGATCACGATCCGCACGCATGAGGCATGCCTTCGGATTATCGACAAGAAGGGACCGCTGTCGAACCCGGCGGACCGCGACCATTGCGTGCAGTACATGATCGCAATTCCGCTGCTGTTTGGGCGGCTGACGGCGGAGGATTACGAAGATACGGTTGCGGTTGATGCCCGAATCGACGAGCTGCGAGTCAAGATGGAGTGCTTGGAAGACCCTGCATTTACGGCGGATTATCACGACCCGGAGAAGCGCTCGATTGCGAACACGCTGCTCGTGGTTCTGGACAATGGGGGGACGCTGGAGGTTACGGTGGAGTACCCGATCGGCCATCGACGGCGTCGCGAGGAAGGGATGCCGCTGCTGGTGGAGAAGTTCAAACGCAACCTGGCGCGGCAGTTTGGCGAGGAGCAGCAGCGGCGGATTCTGGATGCGTCGATGGATCGCGAGCAGCTGGAGCGGATGCCGGTGAGCGAGTACGTGGACTTGTACGTCGTGTGAATTCCGCTCTGGTTCAATCCGCAGGCGGTTGCGGCACCGTGGTGGCGCGTGATTGACTTGGGTCCTAAGGTTGACCAACCCCAATGGCATACATTCTTGCACTGGACCAGGGCACTACGAGTTCGCGCGCAATTCTTTTTGATGAAGCGGGCTCGATTGTCGCAGTAGCTCAACACGAGTTTGAGCAGTTCTACCCGCAGGCCGGATGGGTGGAACACGATCCCACGGAAATTCTGACGAGCCAGCTGGCCTGCGCAGTGGAAGTGCTGGGCAAGGCGGGGGCGCGTCCGCGCGATGTGGCGGCAATCGGGATTACCAACCAGCGCGAGACAGTGATTGTGTGGGAGCGCGAAACGGGGAAGCCCATTCATCCGGCGATTGTGTGGCAGGACCGTCGGACTGCTGCGCAGTGTGAATCTTTGGAAAAGAGTGGCGTTGGGGAGGCGGTTTCCGCGAAGACGGGTCTTGTGCTGGATCCATATTTTTCGGCAACGAAGGTGCGATGGATCCTGGACAACGTGCCGGGTGCGCGGGGAAGAGCGGAACGCGGCGAGTTGGCGTTTGGCACTGTGGACAGCTGGCTGATCTGGCACCTGACGAGCGGCATGCGTCACGTGACTGACGTGACGAATGCGTCGCGCACGCTGCTTTACAACATCGTGAAAGGCGAGTGGGACGCGGAGTTGCTGCGCATCTTCGATATTCCCGCGAACCTGTTGCCGGAGGTGGTGTGGTCAAGCGATCGCATCGGTGACGTAACGACCACTCTCGGGCTAGGCGGAACGACGATTGCGGGAATCGCGGGCGATCAGCAGGCTGCGCTGTTCGGACAGCTTTGCTGGAATGCGGGGGAAGCAAAGAACACGTACGGTACCGGATGTTTTCTGCTGCAGAATGTGGGGACGGAGTTTGTGCGATCGAAGCACAAGCTGATTACGACGCTGGCAGCGAGTGCGCAAAAACGCCGGGAATATGCGCTGGAGGGCAGCATCTTTATTGGCGGCGCCGTGGTGCAGTGGCTGCGCGATAATCTTCGCCTGATTGGATCTTCGGCAGAGGTGGAGGCGCTGGCGGCGAGCGTGCCGGATACGGGCGGCGTGGTGTTTGTGCCGGCGTTTGTCGGGTTGGGCGCGCCGCATTGGGATCCGCATGCGAGCGGGTTGCTGATCGGGTTGAGACGAGATACCAAGCCGGGACATATCGCGCGCGCTGCTCTCGAAAGCATCGCGTTCCAGGTGGCGGATGTGCTGGAGGCGGTGCACAGCGAAACGGGAACACCGCTGGCTGCTCTGCGCGTGGATGGCGGTGCGGCTGTGAATGACCTGATGATGCAGTTCCAGGCGGACGTGCTTGGAGTGCCGGTGGTGCGACCGCGCGTGACGGAGACGACGGCCCTGGGTGCGGCTTATCTGGCGGGGCTGGCGACGGGGTTCTGGGCGAGTCCTCAAGAGCTGCGCGCGAAGCGGGAAGGCGATGTGCGCTTTGAGCCGCGGATGGACGCGGCCGAACGCAAGGAGCGCCGGGAGCGGTGGCAGCGCGCGGTCGAACGGTCGAAAAACTGGAGCAACTGATGCGCAGGGAGGATATGCTGCGCAGGATCCGCGAACGGGCAGAGGCCGGTGAGCCGTGGGATATTGCGGTGATCGGCGGCGGGGCTACGGGCGTTGGCGTGGCCGTTGATGCCGCGGCGCGGGGATTCGACGTGGTGCTGGTGGAGGCGCACGACTTCGGCAAGGGGACGAGCAGCAGGAGTACCAAGCTGGTCCATGGTGGCGTGCGCTATCTCGAGCAGGGAAATATTCCGCTGGTGATGTCGGCTCTGAAGGAGCGGGGGCTCCTGCGGCAGAACGCTCCGCACCTGGTACATGACCTAGCGTTTGTAGTGCCGAATTATTCGTGGTGGGAGGCGCCGTTTTATGGCATCGGGCTGAAGCTTTATGACCTGCTGGCGGGCAAGTATGGGTTTGGTGCTTCGAGGCTCTTATCCCGTGAGGAGACTCTGGCTCAACTACCGGCGCTGGAGCCGGAGGAATTGCGCGGCGGGGTTGTTTACTTCGATGGGCAGTTTGACGATGCGCGGTTGCTGATTCATCTGGCCATGACGGCTGCGGACCATGGCGCGACCCTGGTGAATTATTGTCCTGCAACCGGATTGTTGCGCGATGACGAAGGCTATGTAAATGGTCTGGCGGCGCGCGATGAGGAGATGGGCGAGGATTTTAAAATCTCGGCACGAATCGTGGTGAATGCTACCGGAGTCTTCACCGACGAGGTTCGGCGGATGGCGGATGCGCACGCAGAGCCGCTGATGGTAACGAGCCAGGGAATTCACCTGGTGTTCGATCGAAGTTTTTTGAAAAGCGATAAGGCGCTGATGGTTCCGCGGACCAGCGACGGGCGCGTGCTCTTTGTGATTCCGTGGCACGGTCATGCGGTGGCGGGGACGACAGATACCCCGGTGGATGCACCGAGCCTGGAACCGAAGGCGCTGGATGAGGAGATTGAGTTCATTCTGGAGACGGCAGGGCGCTATCTGAGCAGGCCGCCGACGCGGGCGGATGTGCTGGCGGTGTATGTGGGGTTGCGGCCACTAGTGAAAAGCCAGGGGGAGGGAAAGACGTCTGCGCTGTCGCGCGATCACGTGATTCACGTGGATACGTCAGGGCTGCTGACGATTACGGGCGGGAAGTGGACAACGTATCGCCACATGGCTGAGGACTGCGTGGATCATGCGATTACGCTGGGCCGGTTGCGCGATGAGGCTTGCACGACGAAGAACCTGCGCATCCATGGGTACATTGAGTCGGTGAAGACCGAGGATGAAGATCCGCTACTGGTTTATGGAGCGGATGCGGAGGCAATTCGCGCGCTGGCGAAAGAACGTCCGGAATTGGCGCAAAGGCTGCATGCGGAATTGCCCTATGTCGCGGCGGAGGTAGTGTGGGCGGCGCGGGCTGAGATGGCACGGAGTGTTGAGGATGTACTGGCTCGGAGAACGCGGGCGCTGTTTTTGAATGCGCGCGCTGCGGTGGCGATGGCTGAACCGGTTGTTCAACTGCTGGCCGCGGAACTGGGACGCGATGCGGCCTGGGCGGCGGCGCAGGTTGTGGAGTTCCGCTCGCTGGCGAAACAATATATGGTGTGAAGGCGAGTTCCCCGTGGAGGTGAAAATGGCGACGAAATGTACGCATGAGAAAGATCACATCAAGAATGTGAAGCCGAGCAGCAAAGGTTGCGAGGACTGCCTGAAGACCGGCGACACCTGGGTGCATCTGCGCATGTGCCTGGAGTGCGGACACGTAGGCTGCTGCGATTCATCGAAGAACCGGCATGCACGGGCACATTTTCATGCCACGCAGCATCCGATCATTCGCTCGGCCGAACGCGGCGAGGACTGGCGGTGGTGCTATATCGATGAGGCGTATTTGTAGCGCCATGAAATCCTCAGCAGGCCGAAAAGCAGTCATTGATGGTGCGCTGCGCCATTCGAGAACATGGAAATGCCCGATGCTCCGGGGAGACCAGGCCTAAAGGCCCATCGTTCTCTGCGCATAATTTCAGCAGCCTGAAGGCTGCTGCTCCCTCCGTGTTCCCTACCCGAACCGCCGCTTCCTCGCGGAATCTTCAGGGCAGGTTCTTTCGCTCACCACCCCCGAACCTGCCCCACAGAGCTATCGCTCTGCGGGGCCCCGTTCGCTCAGAATGACACCGCCGACTACATGGGGAATTTCAGACGATGGGGAATTTCCGGCGCGGGAGGATACTCAAAGAGAGCGCCTGATAACTGTCTGGAAGTAGGGATTCAAGCCAGCTGGACCTCGATGGATTTGGTTTCGGGGTCGAGCTTCGTGATTTTGAAGCTTCGGATTTGGCCGGAGCGGAGTGGCGCGGGCGCGGCCGATGGTGCGGGTGCGCTTCCTTTCCAGCGGGCCTGGAGCATGTTGGAGAGCGAGGACAGGTCGGCTTTGCTGGTTGGTTGTGATTCGGCAACGGACGGTGCAGCCTTCGCGGTGCGGCATTTGGCGCGGATGCCTTCCCCGAGTTCGACCGTGGCGCCGGTTGCTGATTCATCGACCACTCGGCCGGAGACGAGGTCCCCTGTTTTGTGCTCGGCGATGTATTCGTCGATGCTAGTGGGGATCAGCTGCTTCATACTGAGCTTGATCTGGCGCTTTTCGGGCGCGATGCCGAGCACCTGCGCCTTGACGACCTGGCCGGCGCGCAGCACCTCTTGCGGATGGTTGATGCGTTTATCGGCGCTGATCTCGCTGACGTGGACGAGGCCTTCAATGCCTTCGGAGATTTGGACGAACGCGCCGAAAGGCATGATTTTGGTGACCGGGCCTTCAACCTGGGAGCCGATGGGAAATTTGCTGGTCACGTCCGACCACGGGTCAGACAGAGTTTGCTTCAGGCCGAGCGAGATCCGGCGTTCTTCAGGCTTGATGGCGAGAATGACCGCATCGACGGTATCGCCCTGCTTGAGGACATCACTGGGATGATGGATCTTCTTGCCCCACGACATTTCAGAGATGTGAATGAGGCCCTCGATGCCGGGCTCCATCTCGACGAAGGCGCCGAAGTCGGCGAGGCGGGTTACAGTGCCGGTGATGCGCTGGCCAACCTGATATTTGCCTTGCGCGGCCTCCCACGGTTCAGGTTGAAGCTGCTTGAGGCCTAGCGAAAGCTTTTTTGTATCCGGATCGATTTTGAGGATGCGGACCTGAATCTGCTGACCGACGGAGAGCACGTCATCGGGTTTGTTCACGCGGCTCCACGAAATATCGCTGACATGGAGCAGGCCATCGATGCCGCCGAGGTCAATGAATGCGCCGTAGGCCATAAGGCTTCGGACTGTACCCTCGAGCACGTCGCCGGGCTGCATGGCGCTGAAGCGGCCTTCCTGCGACGCGCGGGCTTGCTCTTCGAGGACTACGCGACGATCGACGACTACATCTTCGTCGGTGACATCGAGCTTGGTAATGCGGCAGGTGATTTCAGTGCCGACCATTTTCTCGAGCTCCGCTGCGTCACGGGTTCCGCTGCGGCTGGCTGGCATGAAGGCGCGTACACCGATGTCGACAGTGAGGCCGCCCTTGATAACAGCGGTGACGGTGCCGACAACGGCGGCTTTTTGCGCGAAGGCTTCTTCAAGCGCGGACCAGTCGCGGGGCTGCGAGACCTTGAACCGCGTGAGTTCGTAATAGTGCTCTTCGTTGCGGCCCTTGACCGAGACGAGGACCTTGTCGCCAGGCTTCACACCCTCAGCATTGTTCGAAAAAGCAGAACGCGGAAGGACGCCTTCCGTTTTGTAACCGATATCGACGAAGGCCTGTTCGGCGGAGAGGGAGACGATGGTGCCCTCGATCTGCTTAACGCCGGATGCGGGCTTGTGGGTGTGGCTTTTTTCGAACTGCTTCAGGATGTCGGCGAAGTTCTCCTGCGGCTCGGCGGGGTCTTCGGCGGGCGGTTCGGCTGAAGCCGCAGTCCGCTCAGTGGCGATTTCGGCAGGGGGGGCAGAGGTCTCGCGTTCCAATGCTGCGCTCTGCTCGCTAGTGGTTTCGGGAGATTCGGAGGTCGGCTGGGACTCGGGAATGCTTTCGTCGCTCATGATGTCTACTGTTCCATTGTCCCATGTCACTCCGCGGCTAAAGCCGGCACGCATTCCGTTGACCCTGTGCGGGGGTTAAAACCCCCGCCTCCCTCCGGATCGAGTTTTTGGCAGCGTCTAAAGCAACACGCTCTCATTGGCCTTCGGAATCCACAGGGGCTAAAGCCCGACACTCATTTTGTCGCATTTGTGGCCTGGCTAAAGCCATGCCCTTGTTACAAAACAGTGGGTTCGTCGAAGTTTTCCAGCGGTGGATTTGTCGAAGTTTCAGCAGGTGTGAAGTCATGATTATTGCGGAAATTCTGCGACTTTGGGCGTGACGCGGCCGGGCGCTACGTGGGTGGGGCCACCTTTGTCGTCGATGACGTTGGAGATTTCGCCCAGGTTGTCGAGGGCAACGGTAATCATGTGGTGGAAGCGAACGCCGGGCGTGACGGGCACTTCAATGGCGCGGGTCAAGGTGACGTTGGGATGACGGAAGACCGAGTAGACGCCGAGTCCCCAGGCTTCGTGGGTGGTGACGTTGTCAGCCACTTTATAGGAGGCCCAGCCATTCGTGCCTGCTGCGGAGCTGAAGCTGGGCTGATCGGGCGGGTCGTAAGGAATCTCGGACTGGTAGAAATAAGTTCGGCCGTGGTTGCCGTTCCACAACACCTGGAACTGCTGGTGATGTTCGACGAAGAGGCCATAGGCAGTGACGTTGTTGCCGTTGACAACGAGGCCGTTATCGCTGAGGTTGCTGGTCCAGCCTACGCCGGCACCGTGGTCGGCTCGCCAGATCCAGGTGTGGTCGATGATGGTGTCGTTGGAATTGATGAGCAGGTTAACCTTGGCGCGGCCCACGCCGGCTCCGCCGACACGGAAGAAGACGTCGTGCAGGAAGATAGGATTCTTCGCGTGCGTTGCATGGCTTGCTTGCGGTCCGATTTCGACAAGGGCTGGAGATTGCTGCGGACCGGCATCGATGAGGAGTCCGGCGATGTCGATGCCGTCAACATCGGCGGTGGTGATGGCGGCTGTGCCGTTGGTGGGCTTTATCGTCGCGAAGCCAAGACCGAGGACGATGGTGTCGGAGTGCGTGATGTGAATCGCCTCCGTCAGGTCATAGTTTCCGGGAGTGAGGAGCAGATTCTTGCCTTGCGCCAGTTGGGCGTTGATGGTGGCGGCGGTGTCTTTGTCAGGTCGAGCGATGTAGAACTGGCTGAGTGGAACGGAGCGGCCCGGGGTTGAGCCGCCGTGCCAGGTGATGCCCTGACTGTTGCTCTGAAGGGCGGGAATTCGGACGCTCCAGTTCCCTTTCGAATCGGCTTCGAGGAAGGGCTTTTCATGGACAATGGGTGTGCGTTCGACCTTGGTGTAGGGCGGTTGCGGCCACTCGCCGGCGGGTGGATGCGGGATTCCGACGAAGACCATGTTCCAGTTGGCGCCGGTCCAGCTGCCCCATTCACTGTTGCGGGAAATCCATTGTTGCTGCGGACCGGCGCCGACGTTGCCGTCGATGAGCGAGTCGGACATCCATCCGCCGCTGGCCCATCCGCCTTTCTGATGAAGAACGATATTGCCGATCACATGCATACGGCGGAAGGGCACCGCCTGCGAGACAGCCCACTGCATCGTGCCGTCCGTCGGTGTGACCGAAAATCCTTCTGCGGCGCGCCAGAATGTGCAGGTGGCATTGTTGCGCGGGAGGCTGGCATCGGAGTGAACGTTGCCGATGATGTGGACGGCGTCGGGTGTCGCGCCGAGGCCGAGCACCTGGGTGTAGAAGCCGACAGGGATGTCGACGTGGTACTCGCCGGGTAGGAAGAGCAACGCGTAGCGAGCCGAACCGAATTCGCTGTGTTGCTGGATCGCGTAGATCCTATCGATCTGGGCCTGGATGTTGGCAGCGGGCATCGAGGGATCGAACAGCAGAACGTTGTCGCCCAATTCATGCTGCATCACAGGTTGGGGCTGACGCGGTTGTGCGTTCGCGGGTGCGAGCAGGAGAAAACTCACGGTGCAGAACAAAGCAAGCACAGAGCTGAAGCCAGCTCTAATTGATGTGGGATTGCGCATAGCCCTTGGTTCCTTCTGACTTAAGAATCCTATGCCATTCATGTGCCTGAGGCCTATCCCGGTGGACACTGCTGCGTCTGGCAAGCGAGAATTGCGGTCGCACGGGAAAGGCTTCATCACATGGGACCAATTTCACGCAGGGATTTTGTGCGTCTAGGCGCGAGCGCGGTGGCGGCGGGGGCGGCGGCTAAATCGATTGCGCTGGAACCGGTGGTTTTAGCAGCGCAGACTGCACAGACGGAACGAAAGATTCGCTTTGTTTCCATCGGGACCGGAATTCGCGGTTGTGATCTGCTGCGCTCCGCCCGCAAGGTGCAGAGCGGGGTGTGCGTGGGGACTGCGGATTTATATGAGATGCATCGCAAGGCCGGCGTTGAGGCTTACGGTGCCGACGTTCCGACGACACGCGATTATCGGGAGTTGCTGGATCGCAAGGATGTGGATGCGGTGATTGTGGCCGTTGCTGACTTTCAACATCGGCGCGTTGTGCTGGATTGTGTTGCGGCGGGTAAGGACGTGTATTGCGAAAAGCCAATGTCGCACAACGTTGCTGACGGGTTGGCAATGGTGAAGGCAGTGCAGGAGGGCAAACGGATCTTCCAGGCCGGCAGCCAGCGCGTGAGCAATACGGTGTTCAAGAAAGCGGCGGAGATCTACAAGTCGGGACGGCTGGGCGAGGTCACATCGATTGAAGCTTACACGGATCGCAATTCACCATCCGGCGCATGGGTCTATCCGATTGCACCGGACGCAAGCGCGGAAACCATCGACTGGGCAACATGGCTACGCGATGCGCCGGAGCGGCCGTTTGACGCGGCGCGGTTTTTCCGCTGGCGCTGTTTCGCGGACTACGGCGAAGGAGTCGCCGGCGACTTGTTTGTGCACCTGCTGTCGGGAATGCAGTGCGTAACTGGGATTAATGCGATTCCGGAGCGCGCGTATTCCACGGGGAGCCTGACGCATTTCAAGGATGGACGCGATTTCCCAGATCTACTGGTGACGCTTTACGACTATCCCGGCGTCAGGGTCAATATGCACTGTAACCAGAACAACGCGGCGGGCGACATCACCATCTTTTACGGTAAGGAGGCCACGATGACACTCAATGGGAATTCGCTCAGCGTGGCTCCGCAGGATACGCGGCCGCAGCCCGAGGGCTACTCACTGAACGGGTGGACCGCTGAGGACAAGAAGAAATATCTCGACGACTGGCATGCGCAGCATCCTGAGCCTGCAGGGGCCTTGCCGCAGACGGAGACCTATGCGCCGCCGCCGGGATACGACGATACAGCTGAACACATCGCGAACTTCTTCCGCGCCGTGGAGACACGCGAGCACGTAGTTGAGGACGAAGTTTTCGGCAATCATGCAGCGATTGCGTGCCACATGGCCAATTACTCTTACTTCCACAAAAACGTGGCTACATGGGATGCAGCCGCGGAAACCATCAAGGGCTAGCAACGGCCTTGAGGAGAACGAACGTATGAATTTTAGCTCTCGCCGCAGCTTTTTGAAAACTTCGGGCGCGCTGGCTGCCGTGGCTTGCGTAGGCGCGGATCGATTGATGGGAGCTCCTGTGCGCGAGCCTGTCGGTCTGCAGCTTTACTCGGTGCGCAATCAATTGCCGAAGGACTTTGAAGGCACACTCGAGAAGCTGGGTGCGGCTGGATACAGAGAGGTTGAGGCCGCCGGATATTTCGACAAAACCGCCGCCGATTTTGGCAATGCACTACAAAAAGCCAGACTGAAGTGCGTGAGTACCCATCATCAGCTGACGCAGTTGAAGACGCAATTCAACGAGCTGATCGAGTATGGGCAGGCGCTCGGGCTCGAATACATCATCTGTTCATGGGCAGGCGTGCACCGCGATCCGACGCGCACCGGCGATCTCAACCTGGATGATTGGCGGTACGTGGCCGATCAGTTCAATGAGATCGGTCAGAAGGTCAAGGGTGCCGGGATGACCTTCGGGTATCACAACCACATCATTGAATTTGCGAAAGAGAATGGGATTGTGTACTTTGACGAGCTTCTGAAGCGCACCGACCCGAAGCTTGTTTCATTCGAAATGGACTGCGGATGGGTGGTCGCTGGCGGTCACAATCCGGTTGAATACCTGAGCAAATTTCCGGAACGCTTTCCGATGCTCCACGTGAAGGACCTGGTGAAGGGGGCGGACGGAAAGTGGCGCGACGTGGTGATGGGCAAAGGCACGATCGACTACAAGCCGATTTTTCGCGCGGCGACGGGACTTAAGCACTACTTCATCGAGCAGGAAGAATTCGAAGGCGATCCGATGACAGAGTTGCGCGAAGATGCCGATTTCATGAAGAAGCTGGATGTGTAGCGAGTGCGATTCCGGCAGAATGCGATGGTTCGTCATGGTGCGGGCAGAAAGGCAACTGCGGGTTCCTCCGCTCGCTGCGCTCGGTCGGAATGACAGGGTGATGGGGAGGATCAATTGCCCTGCGACGACCACTGTCGGCACTTCGGGTAGGCTTAATTCATGGATGTTTTTGACGAGAAGCGTACGGAGTTGGAGAAGCATGAGTTCATGATGGGCGTGGAACGGGGCAGGCTGGCGGTGGCGCTAGACCTTCTGACCGATTCGCTGATCATGGTGGGACAGCACGGGGTGTACTGCGCGTCGAGCCGGAATCCCTCGAAGCCGGCGCTCGATCTGCAGGCGGTGCTGAGCGGGATGGAAGGGGCGAAGGCCCTGATCCAGTCGGTGATGGAAGAACTTCGGCAAAGCAGGGAAAAGGGATTAGGGGCCTAGGGACTCCGGACATAGGGACTAGGGAAAGGCTCTCAAGGCCTCTACCACTCGAATACGATATGCTTGAAGAGCGCGCCCGTAGCTCAGCTGGATAGAGCGAACGCCTCCGGAGCGTTAGGTCGGGAGTTCGAATCTCTCCGGGCGCACCATTTCCCTCCTCAATTCTCCTGAAATCACGTTTGAAGATGATCCGGACGTGAGGCCGGGCTGTAAGGATTGCATGCATTTCGATTATCACTTCACGGCTGTCTCAGTTTTGTGGACGTTGACTTTTGCATCGCTTCTGGTTTTGCTGGTGGTGCTGATGGGACGCGATCGCATCAGGCGCTTCCCATGGTTTACAGCGTCGATTGTGCTGGTCGCATTGCGGCTGCTGACGAACCGTCTTCTGCATGACAAATTGCCGCAGTTGACCATGGCGACCATTGCGATTTCACTGGCGGATGTTTCCGCGCTTGTCGCCCTGATCGTGCTAATTGAGATGGCGCGGCGCGCTTTCAAGAAAGCCGGCGTCCCAGCCTGGGCCGGCTGGACCGTGGGGCTGCTGGCGCTGGGCGGCGTGGTGCTGTGGAAGTGGGGACCGTGGCCCGCGTGGAAAGCAATCGCTTTCGATACGACGATCGCAAAGCTCCAGTTCATGCAATTGATCGCCGTAAAGACGGGGTTGCTGGTCGATGTGCTGTCGATTGCCCTTGGGTTGCTGGTGGTGGCGCTGGGGCGTCGCTACGGCGCGGACTGGCATAGCCATGTACAGCGCATCATGATCGGGCTTTCGACGGCGTCGATCGCTCAGATTGGCGCACAAGGGATTTGGGAGACTATCGCACGCCACACAACGCCGCACTCGCAGGCGGAATACCAACGGGTATTAGGGCTCCAGGAGAAACTGCTGAACACCAACAGCGCGGTATATGTCATCGTGCTGATCTGGTGGATCGTCTGCCTTTGGATCGATGAGCCGGGGACACCGGCCGTGGAGAGCGGCAGTTCTAAGGCCCCGGTGCGTGAATATCTTGATGCGAACGAGACTGCCGAAGGTCCGGACAGCTAGAGCCGCAGGGGCTAAAGCCCGACACCCATTTGGTTGCATTTGCGGCCTGGCTAAAGCCATGCCCTTGTTACAAAACAGTGGGTTCGCCGAGTTTTTCGGCAAGCTGCGAAGTCGTGTCCCGATACAGGAGCAAAAGCAGATCCTTCGCCCCGCTTACCCCACGGACATTGTCCGCGGGGCCCCAAGCGTGCGGGTTCAGGATGACACTTCTGTATTTGGCTGCTTTCGGCAGGGTGAAAGCGCTATGGAAACAGGTCGCGGGACTACATGGCGAAGTCGATAAAGCCGCGCTGAGGATCAGTGTTGACCAGCTTGACTGTCAGCTTATCGCCGACATCGAGTTTCGATCCGGGCTTGCCGGCATTCAACAGCATTCCTTCTACGTGGGGATTGAGCACGCGCACGAATGTGCCGCTCTGACTTACGCCGGTTACGATTGCCGGAAACGACTGACCAATGCGCGGATGCAGGACGACGGCAGCAATCCGCTTCTGCATGATGCGCTCCACCTTGCGCGCGCCGTCTTCCATCAGCGTGCAGTGCTGTGCCATCGCGCTCAGGTCGCCTTCCGAGTAAGGCTGGTCGGCCTTGGCCAAATGCGCCTTCATGATTCGCTGCGTGATGATATCGGGAAAACGGCGGTTCGGCGCCGTCGAGTGCAGGTAGTCCCGCACCGCGAGGCCGAAGTGGCCTGGTGACGGTTCATTGGGCTTTACAAGAACGTATTCGCCCGGACCCATCAGTTTGACCACCGTGAGCGAGAGGTCCGGAAAGTGATCGGGATCCTTCTGCTTCTGAGCCAGCAGGAAATCATTCAGCGCCTTGGAATCCGGCTGCTCAGGCAGCTTTGTTCCCAGCCCGTTTGCAACCTCCACCATGCGATCCCAGCGTTTGGGGGTGCGCACGATGCGCCAGATCGATGGGATCCCAGCCGCCTCGAATATGCGAGCGACGGTGCCGTTGGCCGCGACCATGAATTCTTCGATCAGGGATGTGGCGCGATTCTTTTCGAGGCTCTTAATGTCGACAGCCTGATCATCGGCTGACATCAACGGTTGCGTTTCGATGGTTTCAAGATCGAGAGCGCCATGCTGGAAGCGGCAGCCGACCAGGCCCTGGGCGGCCTTGTCTTGAAGTTTGAGTTGGGCGGCGAGATCGGCGTTGGCGGCAACCTTGGCGGGTGCGGGGCCCCGGCCCTCCAGCCATGCTCCCACACCGTTGTAGGCAAGCTGCGCACGATTGCGCACCAGTGCGCGATACACTGTTCCGCCAGAGACACAGCCTGTTGGGTCGACTGTGAACTCAACTACGTCCGCGACTCGATCCTCGTTTTCGTTGAGCGACGTAATGCCTTCGGAGAGATCCGCTGGGAGCATCGGAAAGACTTTGACGCCCGTGTAGACGGAAGTCGTCTCGGATTGGGCGTGCTTATCGAGCAGGCTTCCCTTCGGAACGCGAATGTCGACATCGGCCACGCCGATGAGCACGCGAATGCGACCGTCAGGGAGCTGCTCGGCCCACTCGATCTGATCGAGGTCCTTCGACGTGTCGTTGTCGATGGACGACCAGAGAAGGTTCCGCAGATCCTGCGCGCCTGGAACTGACGGCAACGCGGGCTGTGCCTTGATGTTTGCCAACTCAGTATCGGTACCGGCCGGAAAATCAGGTTGAAAGCCGTTTTGGATCATGTCGGCGTGCGCCGCTGCTACAAGGTTAAAATTCAGCGTCTTGGTGGAGTGCATCGTGAATTGGGCCCTCAGGATTGAAGAGCCAGCCTATCACGCGCAGATGAGACCTGTGCAAACGCAGCAAGGGACGGCTGCGAAGCCGCCCCGTTGTTATCCGTGGAACGAGGAGAACGCCGGATGTTGATCAACTGGTGCACAACAAATTATTGAATGCCGAGATCGGAAAGCACCTTTGGCTTTGCTTCGTCCACGGCGAGCAGGTTGTGGCAGGCGGAGCAGTCCTGCGTGATCGATTTGCTCCCATCCTTTGACGCGTGATCGCCGTCGTGGCAGCGGAAGCAACCGGGATAGCTCATGTGGCCGATGTGATTCGGATGCGTACCCCAGGTGACCTTCATGTCTGGGAAGACATTGGTGGTAAAGACGTAGACCAGACCTTCGCCCGCAGATTTGACAAGATCAGGGTGCGCGGCCAGCACGTCCGGATGTTCGTCGCGATAGAACTGCGTGAGCTGCGCTGGTATCTTGACGCGTGCCTCAGCTTCAGTAGCGTAGCTGGCCTTGAGCAATTCAAGAGCCTTCTTGTGTACCCAGGGCAACTCGGGATTGATGGCGCCTTCGGCCATGGCTCGGTTGAGTGCATCTTCTGCGGTCTGCATGGTGTGAGCCGCACGATTGTGGCAATCGATGCAGTCCATTACGCGGCGCTCGCCCTTCGGCTCGGCGCCCTTCAGTGCTGACGCGGCAAATGCAGTTTTTGAACCGTCGGGATAGGTGCGCTCGACCCATGGAATTGCCGTGCGGGTGGGATCGGTGGCGATGTATTCGATGTGGCCGAGGTGAACGCCGTGAATGCCGGTCAGGTGCGAGAAGGAATCCACACCGCCAAGGTGCAGGACGACGACACTCTGCGTCTCAGTATTTTTTTCGTCGTCGGCGAAGCTTGATTTGACGAGCAGCTTTTCACCGACAAACCTCGCGGGGGTATGGCATGCCTCGCAGATTTCGCGGGCCGGGCGGAGGTTGCGAACGGGCGATGGAATCGGCTTTGGATAACGATTGAACGCCACCTCGACGAGTTGCTTGGTACCATTCACCTTCGCTTCAAAGTAGGACTGTGCGCCGGAGCCAATGTGGCACTCGACGCAGGCCACATGGGAGTGTGCAGAAACCTTGTATGCCGTGTACTCCGGGTGCATCACGTGGCAGGACGCACCGCAAAACTGCGGAGAATCCATGTACGCGGCACCGCGATAGCTGGCCATGGAGACGACCAGCAGGTTGACGATGGTGGCAACCAGCACGATGTCGAGGCCGTGCCGGAACATGCGGTCATTGAGATCGATCTTGGGAAATTCGGCGGGAATCTGGCCCGCCTGCTGCAGCTTCCTGCGGCGGATGAACACGCCGACGGGGATGAGCAGCAGCCCAAGTATAAAAACCGCGGGCAACATAAGAAAGAAGATGATTCCAAGATACGGATTATCGTTGGGCCGGCCGAATAACTCCACCAGCCAATAACCGATCATGGTCACACCGGCAGCGCTCGTAATGGCGCCACCAGCCAGGCTGATTGGATTGTTGCCGAAGAAGAGAGCCGGCCTGACCCAGTTCTCGCGGAATCGCTGCAGCATTGTGTATTCCCCCGAACTTTAAATGGCCCGCCATTACCACCCCAGCGACGTAGACCTGTCGCCGGGGACCCCGGATTTACCACCCCAGCGACGTAGACCTGTCGCCGGGGACCCCGGATTTACCACCCCAGCGACGTAGACCTGTCGCCGGGGACCCCGGATTTACCACCCCAGCGACGATGATTTGTCGCTGGGCTTGCGGCCGTGAGCTTGCGGTGTGAAGCGGGCCAGGTTTGGTTTATTTCAAGGAGCGGAAATAGTCGACAGCATCCTTGATCTGCGCGTCGGTGAGTTTGGGAGACATGGCCTTCATCTTGTTCTTGCCATTCTTCACGGAGGCGATCATGTCCGCCGCGGACTCCTTTTTGTAATCCGGATCGGTGGTGGGTTTCACGCCCATCATCTTGGCGATGCCGGGACTGGGTACTCCGGTGCTGCCGTGGCAGCTTTGGCAATTTGCTTTATAAACCGCTTCACCCGCTGATTGAGCGAAGCCCATGGAACCGGCCAGACACACAGTCGCAGCCAGCACCGCCATCGATCGAATCGTCTTCGTCATTGCAAGACTCCTTCAAAAACTCATTATGGCCAGATGGTTGGGGGGCCACGCCCGTTCATTGGAACCTTACTTGCTCAAACACCAGCGGCAACGAGAAGTGGCTTTGCCCTGTGATGCGCACCAGGAACCGTTTAATTGAAATCCGGCGCATGCTTGAAATCGAGCGATGCGCCGGTACTGCTTTCAACACTCAATAGTGTTTGCTTCATAAATATCCACGGCGTGCTGACCAAAACCCCGCAGGGGTTAAAACCCTTGGACTATCCGGTCTCTTTCGGCGCGCGACCCAGAGGGTTCCCCGAGTCGTGCCCTGACACGAAATGGAACTTATGAAACAAGGTGCACTAACAACAATTTCTACTACTTTGTGAACGTGCGGAAGTATTGGACTGCATCCTTGATTTGCGCGTCGGTCAACTTGTCCTTGTAGGCCTGCATCTTGCCCATTCCGTTGTGGACCGCATCGATCATCTGCGCTTCGCTCAACTTCGTCACTTCAGGATCCGTAGCGGGCTTGACCTTCATCGCCTTGCCTGCACCTGAGTCCGCGAGGCCCTTTTCCCCATGACACATTTGGCACTTTGCCTTGTACGTCGCTTCGCCTGCAGATTGCGCGAAGCTCACTGTGCCGGCAAGAAGCAGAACCAGAACTGCCGTCACACTATTGCGAGTCAAATTGCTCATGTCTTGCTCTCCCAGAGATCTCCCCTCACAACTGCGCGGGGAAGATCGCCGACGAAAGGGACATTGTTCAAGCAGCCGCGGCGCTTCAGTTGAAACCGCCGCAACTGCATCGTTCATTGATGTATGGGCGGACCGGTGAAACTCAGCCTTGTCCAATCCACCACTTTACTCAGAATGCGTACTTCACACCCAGAGTCACAACATCACCATGGAAGCTGCGTGGAGCCGGACCAGGACCGCCGGCTTCGTCGTACCCATGATGAACCCAGTTACCGTGCCACGCCCATTGTGGCGCGATGTTAACTTGCAGATCGCTGAAGGGCGACAGAACCTTTGAATGCAACGCGCCGGGAACCATCAGCGGGTTAAGAAATTCGGCAGTGCCGTTGGTATCAGTGACGCGGGCGCCACCGTTATAGCGGAAGTATTTTGACGGAGCCCAGCTAATGGCGCCGGAAAAGAAGTTGACGGGAGCGTCATAGCGTCCGCCGCCCAGATAAAGCTGCGTGCCAGCCGACTGCGTGGGAAGGGTGCCTCCTGGATTGTCGGCAGTCTGCAGGCAGGTTCCTACGGATCCCTGCGCGCCCGGCGGTAGCGGATATGCTGCGGTCGGCACATAGATGTAGCACAAATCGGTTGCAGAGAAGACATCGTCATGCGCGTAGTTCAAATCGAAGCTGAATCGATCAGAGGGAATGACCTGGGTTGCGAAGCTGACGTCGTGGCTATGCTCGATGTGATTGACCAGAGGGTCGTCGTTCTTGCCATCGAATTCGTTGGCGGTCACCGCGAAATTGATCCATTTGGCGGGCTTCGCGCTGGCGCGCAGCCTGATGTGATAGACCTTGTCCAGCGCTTCACGCGTGTACGTGTTGCTGGGTGTGTCGGAGTTCGCGGACTTCCAGTTGAGCGTGTCGTAATTCACGTTGAATCGGAACGCGTGCGATGGCGTAATGACTGCTCCGAGCAAGAGGCCGTTCTGGTGCCAGGTAAGATCGTCACCAGGATCCACGATGTTGCGGTTATCAAAGCGCCATCCGGCAGAAAGCTTGAACTCGGGAACGACTGTCAGCGAACCCAGCACAGTATTGCCCGTGATTTTCTGATTCAGAAAGTAGTTGTTGGGCGTGGTGGTGGCGACCGGCGTCAAGCTCGCGAGTGGCGTGTTGACGTTCAGATTTGGAGTGCTTGCTGTACCGGCCCACACCTGCGATACGACGCTATTGTTGCCTTCGACGCGGAAGTTGCGATATGTGAATACGTCGGAGACCGCGAGATTCTTGCTCAATTCGGCTTCAACCCCAAAGTCGCCGTTGAGACTGTCGCGCTTGTTATGCGCAAGGCGTCCGTTACCGAGTCCACCTGTGTCGATCTCCTGACGAAGGAATGTACGGGTCAGAAGTCCGTTGAAGGTTTCGTTGAAGTTATTCACGTTCATGGTGTCGCCGCTGTAGGTCAGGCGGCCGTTGAACGAGACTCTATCCCAGTAGTGGGAGCTGAAGCGGAATTGCTCTGTAGGGAAAGTCGTACGCTGGGGCGCTACCTGGCTTTGCACAAGCGTCTGACTGCAATATGGATTGGCAATACCGTTTACAACTTCCAGAGTCTTGTTAGCGCCAGTGCCGCAGGTTGTTCCCGACAAGGTATCGACGCCAAGAGATGTAGGCGTTCCATTCGCGAGGGTAAACGGCGTTGGGGCCAGCTGGAAGGTTGAGTCTCCGCGATAGAGCGCGAAGAATTGATCGTAGCTCAGGGTCGTGCGCTTCGCGATTTTCAGGTCCGCTCCACCTGTGTAGGTATCGAGCGCGTTGCGGAACCATTGCGATACCTGAACGTCTCCGCCGTTGTGCACGGAAGAGTAGGTCGGACCTTCATTGGTGTTGTGGATATAGCCGATGCGGAAACTCACTCTCGAGATCGGAAACAGAGTGAACAGAGCATCGGTGTTCCGCCGTACTGTGTTGAACAGATGCAGAGAATCCGGCTCGGGAACAAGGGGCGGATTCGTGGCGGTCGCCGTCGAGAGCAGCGAATTCACGAGTAAGTTGTAGTCGAAGTAATTGCGATCGCGACGGAAGCTTCCAGAGAAATCGTAGAGCTTGCCCTTCGACATTTTGAGATAGGACACGTCGTTGGGCTCCCCGCCGTAGCCAAAGCTTGCGGTCGAGAGTGTGTCGAAGAATGGCGTCTTGCGGGTGTTCACCGATCGGAGTTCCAGAGACTGATTGAGCACGCGCATGCCCGTCCCTTCGTTCACCATCGTGGACCACATCGCTCTGCTGCCATCTTTCTGGGTAATGACGCCGCCCAGTTCAACACTCGAATGCATTGTGTAATTGCCGAGCATCTTTTCTTTTGGCTCGGGGGCGGGTTTCTTTTCGGCCGCGGGCTTGGCGGTCGCGGATTGGGTCGCCTGGGGCTGCTGCCCGAAGCCGCCGACTGAGCCGATTGCCAGGATGGACGTTATGGTAAGGGCACGTAACCGGGAAATTCTGAACCCGGCCTGCGACCCAACCAGACTGTTTGCGAATTCTGTCTGTTTTGTCATCGCTCGCCCCTTACTCGGTGGTGTTGAAGAAAATTGAACTTGTGTTCGATCCGTGAATACTCGTGTGGCAGATCGTGCACGATTGATACTGAGCCGCCTGGTTATGCGCCGGCCCAATAGGTTGACTTGTGGTGAAGTTCGGCGACGGCGAGTGGCATTGCAGGCAGATCGTGTTCACGTTGGCACGATTGAGCAATCGCGGATTCGGTCCACCATGCGCGAAATGGCAGGCCGTGCAACCTTCGGCCCTGACCACGTCGTGCTCATAGACAAACGGGCCTGCTGTTTCAGAGTGGCACTTGGTGCAGACCATATCCATCTGTGCGGACGACCGCAGGTTCTTCTTGTCGAATGTGCCGTGCGGATCGTGGCAGTCAGAGCACTTCAACAGTCCTTCTTCCACTTTGTGATGGAAGGGCATGTTGAACTGCGCCTTGGTATCGGTGTGGCACTGGAAGCAGAGCTTTGTCTCAGATACCTTGAGCAATTGCTCCTTGTCTTCGCTGTGGTGAACACTATGGCAACTGACACAGCTCACATTGTTCTCGCCATGGGCCGTACGCTCGAAGTTGGCGTGTTGGCCTTGATGGCAGCTCAGGCACTTTGCGTCTACTTCTTTAGCAGTCGCCTTGGCCGGATTGAAGATTTTTGTGATGTCGCCGCCACCGTCGACGTGCGCTTTGCCCGGACCGTGGCAGCCTTCACACGTAACGCCGGTCTTGCCGTGCATCTCGGCCAGCTTGGAGTGCGGGTTCGAACTAAAGCCCTTCGCAACCTCATCGTGGCAGGTCGCGCAAGTCTCCTGTCCAACGTAGTCCCCGGGAGCGGCTGCGGTTTGACTGGATTTTGCATTTACCGGGTTGGCGCCCCTGGCCGGAGCTGCAAATGCTCGGGCGGAAAGGAGAATCACCACCAGCAAAAGCAAAAACGAAACGAGCGGCCCGGGGCGAACTCCCAGAGCCTCAATCTCTTGCGTTCGCATTCTTGGCCCTTTCTTATGCATCGAGATTCCGCCTTGGTGAGTCCCGGTGGCAGTTTTCGGCCCGACGTTCGCCATTCTCTCCCGCTAGGCCTCTAGCAGGTTGAGCAGTTTTGAACGGTTTGGAGGGAAAGCTGCATTCTGTGTGGAGCATCACCTTATGTGCGCAATCGTACTGTGCCTCGCAGGCAGTTTCGGTGACCTCCATCACATTGCGTAAACACTAGGAAATGTGTTGGGAATGGATTTTGATCCACGGCAAGCATCCTCAATCCAACGCAGAGCCAATTGGGCTTCATTCATAAAATAAGTACTTCCTTATCATTAATTTGCGGATGAGATTTCTACACACATCGCGGAGGATGTCTGCCCGGTTTGACGCGTATCCTGCTTGCCGGATTCAGGAGTGGCTCTACGACCGAGGGGCTGCGCTGCGTCACACTTGCCACTTTCCCGTAACCGAGGAAAGTAGTGGCCAAATTTTCTTCACGGTAATGATTCAGATAACCAGCGACGGCGAGGGGGATTCGGACTTCGTTTAGTGGCCCCAAACTGCAGACTTGGACGGGGTCACGTGAGCCCCATCACATCAACATAGGCGTACAGAGAGGCAGACTGATCGTGGACAATCTTATGGCCGAGTACGAAGTTATCGCGAGCCCACAAAGACGGCAAAGGACGCTCTCCCGTCCGTCTCCGGTCGGCTGCGCGGCATGCGCCAATCGTCGTCCGGGCTGGTTCTGCTCCTTAGGCAGCGCCGTTCTCGCGGATTTGGAACTTGTAACCAGCACAATCAGCCTGCCGGCTGAGGCCACCCTTTTCACACAAGGGGAAGACGCGCGGTGCCTTTACCTGATTTGCAGTGGATATCTGAAGCTCACAGCGGGACGAGCGCAGGATCGGCAGATGATTGTGCGCGTGGCAGGCCCTGGGTCAATGCTTGGTCTGTATGCCGCTCTTTCGCACGGGGTATATGAGGTTTCAGCCGAATCACTCACTCCCGCACAGCTTCGGCCCATCGAGCGCGAACGATTCCTCACATTTCTGCGCAATCACAAGGAAGCGCAGATGCGTGCGGTTCAGTGCATCTGCCAGGAATACCGCTTTGCCTTGCAGGACGCCTGCCGGATTTCTCTGGCAGAGACCGTTGCGGGCAGGCTTGGGCGGCTGCTTCTGGAACTTGCGCACCAAATCGGCGAGCACGTGAATGGCGGATTCCGGTTCCCGTTGCTCTTGACCCACGAAGAAATGGCTTCGATGGCTTGCACAACGCGTGAAACCGTGACCCGGACACTGGGCCAATTCCGCAAGGACGGTACGATTTCGATCGAGGACTCGGTGATCACGCTGCATCAGCCGGACCGGCTGCAAAACCTGCTCTAGGCTGAAATCAGGCAGGCCCCTGTGCCCTGCGGCTTCCTCCAAGCCCCCATCTGGAGTCAAAGAGATATCATCGTATGTGGGAGTATTGGCACGCGTATGACTCGTTTTGCAGTTTGTTTTTCTGTAGTCCTTCTCTCCTGCACTGCCGTGGCACAGGTTCCGGCCCCTGCCCCGCCGCCCGTCCAGATGCCCGTTACGACAACGTCCTCCCCAGAGATCAAGCAATTCCAGAAGCTTGAGGATTCCTGGGATGATGCAATTAACCGGCGCGACCAGTATGGTCTGGAGCTAGTGCTCTCTCCGTTGTTTCTTGACGTTGCCGCGTCGGGGGACATCTCAACCCGGAATCAGCAACTGGCCTACCTGCTGACGACCGAGGACAAATCGCTTCACCTTGAACAGAAGGTGGTGACGGTTCGCATGCTGGGCGACACCGCCGTGGCCAACGGAACCTATGTTCTGCACCATCGAGCCTCTTCAGGCCAGGTGGACGAAAAGGGTGTGTTCACGCACGTATTTGAGCGCGCACACAGCGGTTGGCTCTGCATCAATTCGCAGAGAACACTTCTACGCGAGGACGGCGGCAAGAGCAAAAAGCAGTCCGGTGCCGAATTGCCGTTCCACTTCCCGATCTTTGGGAAGAGCGACAAGAAGGACAATCAGTAGCTACGGTCACACATGGCGTGCTGCGCCACGCAAGAACATGAAAATGTCCGATGGTCTGGTGGGTCCAGGCTTAAAGGCCCCATTGCTCGCTGCGTATGATTTCAGCAGCCTGAAGGCTGGCTGCTGATCCCTCCGTGTTCGTAGCTTCCCAGCGCCGCTGCCGTTGGAATCTTCAAGGAAGTTTCCCCGTACTTTAGCGGTTGTATTTCTTGAGGACCTGCTGCAGTTTGTCGTGAGGCAGAGCGACAACGGTGTGCCCATCGATTCCGGTCATGGTTCTCGCACCAACCATGGCGTTTACGATGGCTTCTTCCGTTGCCTCGACAGTGGCCTCAAACAGCGGACTGATGCGTTCGTTCGACACAGTCCTCACCGGGTTGGGGCCGGGCTCGTCATTGGCATGCGGATTGGCCGTCGAAAAGGCGATAAAAATGTCGCCGGAGCCGTTACCAGAAATGGAGCCCGTGCGGGCAACTCCCAATGAAGCGCGACGGGCGATGCGCTTGAGTTGGTGCGGTAGAAGGGGCGCGTCGGTAGCGATGACGATGATGATGGAGCCGACGTCGCCTTTCATTTCGTTACCGGGAAGAGGTGGTGGGGAGATTCCGGCGTAGGGTTCGTCGCCGGGTATCTCTTTGCCGACGGGAACGCCGGCGATCATCAACTGGGGCCGCCGACCGCAGTTGCACTGGACGAGGACGCCAACCGTGTAGCCCCCTTGCTCTTTCGACAAGACGCGGGACGCAGTGCCGGTTCCTCCCTTGAATCCATAGCAGACCATGCCGGTACCGCCCCCGGTATTGCCTTCGGCCACCGGTCCGGGTTTTGCGGAATCGAGCGCGGAGAAGACATCGCCTTTCTTGACGTGAAAGCCGTTCAGATCGTTCAGATAACCGTCCCAGGTTTCAGCGACAACGGGCAAAGCCCACGGCTGAGCGAGGGCACGATGGTCCAGGCCCCACGCAATCATGGAGTCCCGCACCACACCGACGCTATGGGTGTTGGTGATGGCGACCGGGCCTTCGAGAAAGCCTGACTCCTCAACCCAGGTGGTGCCGGTCATTTCGCCGTTGCCGTTGAGACTGAACCATCCAGCGTAAACGGAGTCGGTGTTCTTTGCGCCGCGAGGCAGAATGACGGTGACGCCGGTGCGGACCGGGCCTTCGCCGACTTTGAGAGGGCCTTCGCCGCGGATGAGTGTGGTGGATCCTACTTGAACACCGGGAACATCGGTGATGGCGTTGAATTGGCCGGGAGAGCCGTCGAAGGGAACGCCGAGATCACGAGCGCGAACGGCGGGCGATCCAGCACTTTGGCTAAGAGCAGGTATCGCTGCGAGAAGAAGCAATACAACAACAGCAAAGCGGGTATGCGTGAGCATGTCCCAATCTACCTCAGCTCTTCTGGCTGAATGTGACGAATTCTGCTGCGCACTATGGCATCATGTTGCCGCTTGCACTGTCTTAACGGTCTTGCGGTACGGCGGAAAACTGCAAGGGGAGGCCCGAAGGACTGTGCAGCATCCCCCACGCCGAAGCGTGTATGGATGTTACACAACCAGTAACGTACGAGTGGACGGTTATTCGACCGGAACAGCTAAATCCGTTCGGATTACATTAGAGACATGCCGCCAACACGGCTTCGGTTGCCAATGGGTTACGGGATTTGTTGCTCGGACGACGGCAGCACCCTGGCGTGCCTCGGAAGGCGCGTGAATGTGTTTGATCTTCAGAACCGAAAACGAATTTGGTCAGGCCATCCGTTTTCCCATCCTAGCCACGCTGCATTCGCGCCCCAGGGCAAAACTCTCGTGGTGAAGAACACGAGTGGTCGGATTCTCGTGTTGGACTCGGCTTCCGGCGCTACTATACACGACTACAAAAACCAAAAAGAGGGTGAAGGAAGCGAGGTCTTCTTCTCACCCGACCACGATAAATTGATCGATGCCTCGTGGAATGGAGTGATCACGGTTCGCGGTCTTTGTGACCACACGATAATGAAGCAGCAATCGTTTCCCGGCGAAATGATTATCCGGATTTCCCACGATTCGGTTCGTCGCACGTGGTTGTTTGAACACCATCCTAAGGTTCGCCCCGGAGAAAACAGGCCCTTGCCTCCTTACTGGACGTTGCTGAAATGGCCAATTGGAGCGCAAGTGGCTAAGGTCCTCACCACAGACACCGACATAATCGGTTCGTCGACTCTCTCTCCGGACGCTTCTCGGATTTGCTACGCTTGTACTCGCCGACGCCAGGGGACTTGGATCAAGATTGCTCGAAGCTCCGACGGCGAAATAATTGCAAGTAGCGACGAAATCAAAATCGGCGGAACTGGCAGTCAACTGGCATGGTCATCCGATGGTACCTATATAGGCTCGGTTCAATCACGGCGATTTGTTTTCTATCTCGCGTCGAACCTTTCGACTGCAGGAGAGGTCACATGTACCTATCCGTCCAGCATTTGTTTCTTGCCCAGAAGCAATGATGTTGTGCTCGGTTCTTGGAACTCTTCGGTGCTTGTTGGATTCGACGCCATTAGCGCCGGCAAAGTGAAAATGCCTTAAAGCACTTTTGTGTCGCAGCTACATCCTGCTCGGAGTTGCACCGAAATTTCTTATTCAGGGTGGTTGGTGGGCTAACCGGAGATTACTCTGGGATACTAGGACGATCTAGGCGTCAACCAGCGAGTGAATTACGGATCGCTGACTCACTCAGCGCCATGAAATATGCCTTGATTTCTACCGAACTTCTGCCGTAAATGCACGTTGCCATTCGTGGCCTTTTAGTTTGAAGTCCTTTGCCACCGCCGAATCTGCGGGACCGACCTCGTTCACGGTAATCCGCATGCCAACTTTCCCATCTTTCAACACGTCGATTTGTCTGGCCACCTGTACTGCTTCAAAATCGGCTTGCTTCGACGGGCGAACTTCAAAACCCGCGATGTAGGTTTTCACCAGTTGCCCAGCACCGTCAAACCAGAATCCCTCCGATTTGCCGGGGTCGAGTTCTCCGTTTGGTCCCTCCGGTCCTCGAAAAACGCGAATGGTTTTCGCGCCGTCTGCCGTGTCGCGTCGGATGCGCCAGTCAGATTCGGTCATCGTGTCTGCAGCGGGAATTGGCTCCAGAACACGCATGACTGTTTTCAGCAATCCCGACTCGGGGCCCTCGGCCAGAACATAGTGCTTTTCGCCACTTTGCGATTTCACCAAATGGCTTGACCCAAACCATGCCTCGCGCTTCCACTCGTTTGCATTGAGCCATGTATCTTCATAGCGTCCTGATTGGACACCTTTCGCTGTGCCAACTTGGAAATCCGCTCGGAGCTTATAGGGCGTTGTAGCCCCAGCAGCCAGAAAACTTCCCTTGCGTCCCCGCTCGAAGTAAGTTTGTGCGCTATCAAAGGTCTCAATTCCTGCTGGTCGTATCGCCTTGAATCTTTCGTTTAACCGTCCGACGACCTGGACTGCAACGCCGTTTTTCAAGAAGGGACGAAATTGCATCGAATGAAACCCAGCCGCCGCAGCATCGTTGACTGCGGGGTTCTCCGCAATCGTCGCTTCCATCTCGCGAATCTTTCCCGTCCTGTCGAGCACGATCTCCGTTCCTACATTGCCTTCAAGAGGTCCGTCTTTAACAGCGGGCCAATCAAAGTGAGCGCCCGGCAGCAGATTCTGACGCAACTCCGCGTCACTTAATACGAGGGTCTCGATTGGTTGAGCGTCACCACCAGTTGCGTTGGCGTTGAAGAACTCCTCAGGCATGTTTCCGAGGTCTTCCAGTAGGCTCAACTTCGCTGTTACTTCGACGTAACCTGAGGCTACCGTGTAGGCGATCATTCTCCCGTGAAAGTCTTTGAAGTCGTGGTACAAGCCGCCGAATGCGGGTCCGTCGGTGTAAAGGAGCAGGCCGGTCTTATCCGTGAGAGCAACGACTCCCTTGCCATTTGCCTGCTGGTTGGAGAACTCAGTCGAAGACTCCCAGTTGATATTTGTCTGGCCCATCAAATGTCGCACCTCTGCTGTCCTTAGCCGTTTTGACAAGACATCCATGGGAAGGGGGATGGGCTGCACCATTGCCATGACGAGCTCGCGCAGCCAGTCAGGAAAGTAATCCCCGTCGTTCTTCTCCCAGCGGCGATCGCCGTTTTGAATCGCAACTTGATGAAAATCGGGAGAGCGCAACTCGCGTCGCCACTTGTTGGGCGCCTGCCACCAGACCTCCACTTCGCCGACGCGATTTGTGTTTCTGTCTCGCTCTTGGCTTGGGGCAAAGGAGGCTTTCAGATGGAATGGCCTGGTGCCCAGCTGATCGAGCGTGCTCTTCTCAATGGCCTTCTTGACCTGACCGGAAATGTCCTCCGCCGCCACGTGAACTCCGCATAGAAAGCTGAGAAACAAAAACGCCAATGATTTCCGCGACGCTCTTCGGACGTGCGACTTGAAAGAGTTTGATTTCATGTTTTTGGCCTGTATATGTAGACCAGTCTAGAACAAATGCCTGATCGCGAGCGGGTAGTGGCCTACTCGGAAGTATCGAAACCTTGAAGTCCTAAAGGCAACCGCAGATCCTTCACTGCGTTCAGGATGACACTGCTGTGGGAGGTAGCAGGTGTGTCATCCGGCTTTTGCGCTTATTCGCGAAGGAGTTGGACCGCGCTGCGCGCCCTGGACGCGGATCGAGACGTGGACGAGTGAGAGCGCGGCCGGCGTTACTCCGGGAATGCGGCTGGCCTGGCCGATGGTGATGGGGCGAACGCGCTCGAGGGTTTCGCGCATCTCGCGGGAGAGGCCGCTGATGATGCTGTAGTCGATCCATTCAGGAATGGAAAGGGCTTCGGCGGCCTTTAGCTTGTCGATGGCTTTGCGTTGCTGATCGAGATAGCCGGCGAATTTGATTTCGGTTTCGACGGCGCGAGCTTCGTTGTGCAACTGTGCCCGACGCACTGCGTCATCGTTGGCAACATGTGCGAGTTCGGCAAGCAACGGATCAGCCGCGAGGGTTTCGCGCAATGCCAGGACCACAGGCTCAATGCCAACTTCGGGACGCTTGAGAAGCTGCGCCCAGGTCTGGCCAGTGACGGATGAAAGTTCGCTCAATCCCGCCGTGGCCAGTTTTTCTGCATCTACCTTGCGCGTGGTGAGGAGATTCTCGAGTGACGCCATGCGCGCTTGCTTCTGCTCGTACTCTGCCCAGGCCTCGTCGTTGATGAGGCCGAGGCGGCGGCCATGCGGTGTTAGGCGGCGATCAGCGTTGTCGATGCGGAGATGCAGGCGGAACTCGGCGCGCGAGGTGAACATGCGATAGGGTTCGTTCGTTCCCTTGGAGATGAGATCGTCGATGAGGATACCGGTATATCCTTCTGTCCTATCCATGTGGAATGGAGACTCGCCCTTGAGCCATAGCGCCGCGTTGATGCCGGCCATAATGCCCTGGCAGGCAGCTTCTTCATACCCGCTGGTGCCGTTGATCTGGCCGGCGAGGTAGAGGCCGGTCATGGATTTCACACGGAGGCTGCGGTCGAGTTCGGTAGCGTCGACGGAGTCGTATTCGATGGCGTAGCCGGGGCGCAGCATCTCCGCGTTATCAAGGCCGGGGATGGAGCGCACGATCTGCCACTGCACTTCCATCGGCAGCGAAGTGGACATGCCGTTGACGTAGACTTCGTGGGTGTTGAGGCCTTCGGGTTCGAGGAAGAACTGGTGCTGGGTCTTGTCGGGGAATTTGACGATCTTGTCTTCGATGGACGGACAGTAGCGCGGACCGATGCCCTCGATCTTGCCGGAGTACATGGCGGAGCGATGGACATTCTCGCGGATCAGGCGCAGGGTTTCCGGTGTGGTGAAAGCAATGTGACAACTCACCTGAGGCTGAACAATCCTCCTGGTTCGGAAACTGAACGGAGTGGGCTCGGCGTCGCCCGGTTGTTCTTCAAAAGCCTCCCAGTGGATGGTTCGTCCGTCGAGGCGCGGGGGCGTTCCGGTCTTGAGGCGGCAGGTTCGTAGACCCAGGCGACGCAGAGCTTCTCCCAGAAGCACCGAGGCAGGTTCGCCGCTGCGGCCGGCAGGATAGCGCTCTTCACCACAATGGATAAGGCCGTTGAGAAAAGTGCCGGTGGTGATGATGGTGGCTCCGGCAAGGAGATTGCGCCCATCGCGGAGCTTGAGGCCGAGAACGCGGCGATACCGATGCGCTGAGTTTTCTCCCGACCCTACGGGACGGGATAACTCTGATGGCAACTCCAACCCAGGGTTGCACCCTGGGCTATTCTCGGGTTCTTCCTCCGGGAGACCAGCTTCTTCGATGACGAGATCAACGACTTCGGCCTGGCGGATGTGGAGACCGGGCTGGGCTTCGAGCACCTCACGCATCTTCACGCGGTAGAGTTGCTTGTCGCATTGGGCGCGGGGACTCCAGACAGCCGGGCCGCGCGAAGTGTTCAGCAGGCGGAACTGGATGCCGACGGCGTCGGCTACCTCGCCCATGATGCCGCCAAGCGCATCGACCTCCCGCACCAGGTGGCCCTTGGCCACGCCGCCGATGGCCGGATTGCAACTCATTTGGGCAATGAGATCCATGTTCATGGTGATGAGAGCAGTTTTCAAGCCCATGCGCGCGGCAGCCATGGCCGCTTCGCAGCCGGCGTGGCCGGCGCCCACCACGACGACATCGTATTGTTCAGTGAAAGGCATCCGATTCTATTTTACGGGCTCGCGGTTATCCCAATTTGCGAATTGAATTGGGGCCCGTCGTGGGAGCAATGACCAAAACGATCTTCGAGTTCTCTATAATGGCATTCCGGGAATGGAAACCAGCTGGGTTTGGCACCCATTATGAGCGCTTGCGCCTGCGGAAAACCCGCGGATACGATTGGCGGCCTGTGCGGTCGGTGCGCAGCGCTGCAGACGCTCGGGTTGGGCATGGACGCCTCCATGGCGGAAGTTGAAGGCACCTATCGAACCCTCGTGAAGGTGTGGCACCCGGACCGGTTCCAGACGGATCTGAAGCTCAAAAAGGCGGCCGAAGAAAAGCTAAAGGAAATCAACGCAGCGCACGATTATCTGGCGATCGGACCTGTGGTTGAAGAGACCCAGTTTGTGAGCGAGGAGCCAGAACCGATTCCAGAAGCAGAACCAGAAGAGCAAGACGAAGAGGTGTTTGAAGCGCCGGAACCGGTGAACGAGGAATCCCGGGAACTAAAACGAGTTCTAAAGCGCTATCAACGACGGACCGCCAGCAGTTTTCTTCCCAGGATTTTCTTCATTGTCGGCGGAATTGCAGCGATGGCGTTTCTATGGATCTCGATGGATGTCGGGCTTTCGGCAAATGCAACGACTCAACGTCCCTGGGAGGAATTCAAAACCGAGATTTCGCGCGATGTTCACGCCAGCATAGTGCGCATTTGGGGAAATGCCAACGAGGACCTGCATGGCTCGCAGCCAGAAAATGCGCTTCCTCCGGCTCCGCCGGCGCAAAGTACCGAACCCGCGCCAGTTCCCAAAGCCACGGCTACAGCCGGAGTGCGGGCGACCGCGCCAGCCAAGGGTGTGGGTGGGGCAAGGCCTTACATCACTTCGGGATTGACGCCAACCGAAGTGTTGACCGCTCTCGGCAACCCAACTTCGTCATCGGGAGAAAAGATGTTTTATGGCGCGTCGGAGATTGATTTCCGGGACGGGCATGTCTCGGGATGGAAGATTGATCCGAAGAATCCGATACGGGTGAAACTATGGCCCGATCAGCCGGTGGTGCCAGGCGTGCAGGCATACGCGAAGGGCTCGTCGAAGAGCGATGTGATTGCCCTGCAGGGAACACCAACCCTTTTCTCTGACAATGAGTTTGGATACGGCGGCTCTCGAGTCTACTTTAAAAGCGATCGCGTCATTGGCTGGAAAGAAGATCCTTCCTCGGTCAGGTTGCGAGTGGTGGCTCAATAGATTCCTCAAACCGGCAGCCAATGTCCGTCGAGGAAAACCGCTGCTAAGATGCACAGCAAGCACGACAATTTCATCCAATATGCAGGAGGAATTGCCGCATGGCCCTATCGGAGAACTCCCGGGAACCGCGCGAATCCGTCCAGGCTTCGCCCTCAGCTTCAACGGATCCAAGTACTCAGCCTGCTCAATCGCCCGAGGAGTTGAAGGAAGAAAGCCGCAAGATTCGCCGCTTGCAAATCATGATGAGCATGGTGATGCAGGTGATTGCGCAGGACTTGACGCTTACCGTGGAAGAGGCCTCGGAGATGGTGGCCGACGCGCGTAAAGCGGCGCTGATCATGTTCCCCGAGAAGGAGCTTGCCTTCAACCTGATCTACTGGCCACGGCTGCAACGGCTGATGCGTGAACGGTTCAGGATGCAGTGAATTCAGTGGTCAGTGGTCAGTGGTCAGTGGTCAGTGGTCAGACCGATCCGAGGAGAGGTTTTCTGTTTCCTGAAAACAAGGTTGGTCAACACGAATGACATCTGCCTTCTGAACACTGTCCACTGTTCACTGGCTCTTACTTGTTCTCGTTGGCGACCAGTCGGAAGGTGATGGTTCCCCAGAAGAGGCGTGCACGCATCTGGACGGGCAGGTGGCGGTCGTCGTCGGTGTACCAGATCCAGATGCTGCCGCGATTCTTGACTACACCCGCATCGGCGGTGGGTTGCACGCGAATGGTTTTGAAGGTGCCCAGCGATGTCTTGATGAGTTCCCTGCCTTCCACCTTCATGGTGACTGGCACGCTATGCATTGCATCGACGACCGGGAGCACCACGTTGTGGCCGATCTCCAGTGGCTGCGAAGAGGTGTAGAACACCCCTGTCAGCAGATCGGTCATGCAGCCGGGGACAGGTAACTCGACGTGCTTGGCTTTCCCAGTCACGAGATTCTTCTCATCGAGAATGGATTTCGACTGGGCGTAGTCAAGCTTGAGCGTGGAGTTGATCTTGCGGCGCCCCTCAACCGTCTGCTTGTCGAACTCGTAGGTGCAGCCCTTGGCGCGATCGAAGGTCGACTGGAACTGGTCGCTGGCGTGGAACAGCAGGTTGATCGCGCCGAGAGTATCCGCGTTGGCCGAGAGTTTTTCGCGGTCGCCGGCTGCTTCGAAATGGATGACAGCGGTTCCTGCGGAGAAGACGCGCCAGTCGACCATGTAGGTGAGAGTCTGATTCTGAGGAAAGCTGAAACCCGGCCGGGGTGGAGGGAGCGGAGTGGGGGCAGGCGGCGGTTGCTGGGCCTGCAATACCGGAGCAAGGGCAAGAGCGCAAGAAATTGTCTTAAGGATCGTGCGCTGTCTCACCGCTGGACTCTACTCCTTAAAAGAATTGGACGGAATTGGCAATGAAACCGGCAACCGGCTAAACCCCTGATTGCGCCGCAGCCCGGCTTATTGCGGCAGATGCAGAAACAGTCCCAGCGCCGGCCGGAGGAAGAGCAGGCAGAGATAAAGCAGGGCGGTTCCTATAGATGCATTGTACTCGCGGTGCCTTAAATAGAGGTCAAGAGAGAACTTGCCCGACGAAACTTCGGTTTGGCCGCCTGTTGGCAGGCCAGGCGAAATCCGTGGCAAAAGACGCGGCACCCGCTGGCAATAAGCTGCGAAATCTGGAAAATTAGCGCGCAAAAACCGCTCTTCCGACGCGATTACCGGCACATAAATGATCAAGAACATGAATGCAAGCATCGCTGCCACGGGCCAACTGAGCAACGCAACGGCAAATCCGGCGGCGATGAGAATCGAACCCAGGTAGAGAGGATTCCGGGTGTACGCGTAGGGTCCGGTCTGCGTGAGTTCGCGGTTCTTTTTGACATACCCGGACGCATAGGCGCGGAGCCAGAGACCAGGAAGAACGAGGAGCAGGCTCCAGGCGATGGCTGAAAGATGGGGGGCGCGGCGCCAGAGTTCGAAGAGGTACAAACCGGCTGTTAAAAATCCGAGAGGCACGCGGATGCGCCGCGCCACCTTTTGCCAGCGCTCTGCGCCTCTGAGTTTTGGACCTTGTTCTTGCTGAGTCATCGGGACGCCTCAGAATAAAGCAGTTCCTCGGCAGCCTGCAGTACATCTTCCGGCGTGATGGTGAGCAAACCGGCTTCGGGAGCATCGCGGCGTGAGTGGTCGCGGCGGCTCTCAGGACTGCGGAGCACCTTGAAGTTTGTACCGTAAGGACCGTTGCGGCTTGGGTCTGTAGGACCGTAGATGCCGACGACCGGGCGGCCGAGAGCGCAGGCGAGATGGAGCGGTCCCGTGTCGCCAGCTATGACAAGGTTTATGCGGCGTGTGATGGCGATGAGTTGTTCGACCGAACAAAGCAGAAGAGAGGCGCCGCCTCCGGTTTTCTTGATGATGGAGTTGGCAAGAATCAATTCGCCGGGTCCGGCATTCACCAGGACGCGAACGCCGCGATTCAGCAGCGCGCGTGCAACTTCAGCGTGGCGCTCGGCGGGCCAGCGCTTGGCGCCCCATCCCGCGCCGGGGTTGATGAGGACGGTGGGCTCGCCGGGTTGGAGTTGTTCGCAGGCCCATGTCTCGGCTTCTGGATCGGCAGGAAGCGAGGGTTGGACCGGGGCAAGTGTATCGCCGGCGACAGCCGAGGCCAGTTCAAGATCCTGCTCGATGACGTGCGCTGTGTGCGTGTCAATGCGTTCTGTAAAGAGCCAGCGGGCGATCGCTTCGCGGGGATGGGATTCGCCGATAATGCGCCGGCTCGATGCCATCCGGGCGATGACGGCCGACCGCAGAGCTCCTTGAAGATCGAGAACGGCATCGTAGCGTTCGTTTTTGAGTGCACGACGAAGTGCATTGATTTCGTGGAACGTTTTGCCGGAGAGCGGATCTCTGCGCCACTGTTTGGACGATGCGATGTGGATGCGATCGACGAGCGGCTGCATGGGACGAGCGTTGCCGGTATCGCGTCCATTACTCTGCTTTGCCGCCAGCAGAGCGCGCCACGATGGTTCAACCACCCATTCAATCATCCACGCGGGGTGCGCGATCCGCAGTGCGGTCACGGCCGGAAGCGCATGGAGAATGTCACCCATGGCGCCGAGACGGACCACGAGCAGGCGAAACTTGGACTGGGTTTGCAAATTCTGATTTTCTCACAAGGGCAATGATGCGGGATGGGGCGTAAGCCTCTCAGAGAGCCAGTTGCAGACATGCGATTCGTTCTCAATTGAGACGGTGAGTCGCACAGTCTCAAGAGGGACCGATACTGGCATCGCCGATATGAGCTTTTCCAGACGAATGCGGTCTTTTTCCGTTGTGATCAGTGCCGCGGCGCCAGCC
This sequence comes from uncultured Acidobacteriaceae bacterium, assembly GCA_963838295.1. Taxonomy (GTDB): domain Bacteria; phylum Acidobacteriota; class Terriglobia; order Terriglobales; family Acidobacteriaceae; genus Telmatobacter. The sequence goes on along the minus strand of CAWIQS010000007.1, from coordinate 42,379 downwards.
TGTTGCGCCGCTGAAGTGACACGCTCGAAGTCGGGCGCGGAATAACGATGGTGATCGGCGAAGGCGATTTCGGAAGCGACAGGGATGCCTGCAGCTTTGAGGCCCGCAAAGAACTGACCAGGACGGGCGATGCCGCAGAAGGCGACGACAGGACCGGAGATTTGTGGAATTTCCATGTGGCGGCGCACGTGCCAGATCGGACCGGCCCATCCCCAGTCCCGCAGTTCGGCTTCGAATGCGGGATTATCTGACGGGATAGCGAGAGCGGTGGCACGCCTGGCTGCATTCAACGACTCGCGGAGGTTCCCTGCAGGCAGAAGGCGATCGTGCCAGTCTTGGCGATTGACGAGCAGGATGTCGATGTCGCGGGAGAGCTGGCGGTGCTGGAAGCCGTCGTCAAGGATGTGGACCTGAGTCGCGTTCCCATCGCGGGATGAGTTTGATTCAGCGAGCAGGCCTGCGTCGTAGCGTTCGGCGGCGACATACACAGGCACGCCAGTCTCGCGCGCTATCAAGAGCGGCTCGTCGCCAAATTGCTCGGCAGTGCCTTCCGGCTGGACGCGGGCGGGTTCGCGGCTCGTCCGACCGTAACCGCGGGAAAGTACATCGACATGAAATCCCCGCCGAGACAGCAGGCGGGTCAGCGCGATGGCTAAGGGCGTTTTGCCGGAGCCGCCGGTGGAGAGATTGCCGATGCTGATGACGGGGCAGCGCAGGCGCCGGATGGGCTCCCAGCCGCGGGTCAGACGAAGTTCACGCAGGGCGAGTCCAGCCGCATAGAGCGGAACGAGTGGCAGCAGCAAGGGACGCTTCAAGCCGGCCTCCGAACGCTTCTCTGGCTGCCGACAGTTGTGGAAGGGCTTGCCGGGAGGTCGAGAATTTCGCGCAAAGCATTGATGGAGCGACTGGTGCCGCCCGCCTGCTGCTCAAATACCTGGCGGGCGCGCTCACCCATTTTGTGCGCGTCCTCATGATTGGTGAACAACTCAATCAATACCCTGGCGAGTTCCTCTTTGGAAGCAATGCGGATGGCATTGTGTGCACGAAGATCGTCAGTGATGGCACGGAAATTTGCATAATGCGGACCCATGACAATGGGCACGCCGAATTGCGCTGGCTCGAGGGGATTGTGTCCACCGGAGGGTACAAGGCTGCCGCCCACGCAGGCGACATCCGCGATTGAGTAAACCGACGCCAGCTCGCCGATGGTATCGAGCAAAACGATCTGACCCGGTTTGAGCGGGGCGATGGCGCTTGCTGAATTCCCTTCCCAGTCCGAGCGTTTGTTCCACACCATGCCTGAATTCTTGAGGAGAGCGGACACGGCTGCGAAGCGCTCGGGATGTCGTGGGGCGAGCACCATAATGAGGTTGGGATCCGCAGCTAGCAAGGGCGGCCATGCCTCCAGCAGTGCTGCTTCTTCACCTTCCAGTGTGCTGCCGGCAACCAGAAAGCGAAAACCTGCTCCGATGCTTCTTAGAAGTCTCGTCGCCTCCGCCTCCCTGGCTGCGGTCACGTCGAATTTCAAATTGCCAGAGACGCTTGTGCTTTGCGGATCACAGCCGAGAGCAACCAGGCGTTGGGCGTCAGTTTCGGTTTGCGCCAGTACGCGGGTCAACCGACCAAGGATCGGTCGCCACAGACGACGGAGCATCTGGTAGCGCGGCCACGAACGGTCGGAGATGCGGGCGTTGACAACCACCACCGGAATATCGCGCCGGAAGCAGCCGTTCAGCAGGTTGGGCCAGAATTCTGTTTCAGCGAGAATCAAGATCCGCGGCTTGAGTGCGTTAAGGTAGGCTCGGACCGCCCAAGGCAAATCGAGCGGGCAATAGAAGACACGTTCGGCGCCGAAGCGCGTGCGCGCCAACTCCTGGCCGGTCCGGGTGGTGGTGGAAATCAAGAGGCGGAAACCGGGGAAAGCAGCGTCGATCTCGCTCACCAGGCGGCTGACCGCCAGCACCTCGCCAACAGAAACAGCGTGAAGCCAGATGACGGGTTTGCCGTACACCGAATGCAGCCGCTCACGGACCCGTCCCAGTCGCTCGCCCAGTCCTTCGCGATACTTCTGCGTGGTCGCCATCCGCCAAAGCCACCACGGAGCGCTGGCCACCAGGCCTGCCAGGAGCGCGAGGTTATAGAAAAAGAGAACCATGCGAGACGGAATTCGCCTTCCCCCGGTCTAACCCTCAAATGATACAGTCGAGCACGATGAAGGTCGCTTATACGCTGGCGCTTCTGGTGATTGGGCTCGCTGCAATGGCCGGCGCCAGCAACCACACGACGCCGTCCGTGCAACCCGCGACAACCTACCCAGCGGTCGAGGTCCACGAAAAAGAACACGTGGCTGTCGCGGTCGAGCCATACGACACCAAGGAAAAGGAATCCATTTTCCGCGTCGACTACCTGGCGCATGGCGTAATGCCCGTGCGGCTCATTGTGACCAACCTTGGCGACAAGCCGATCACGCTTCGGGATGCGCGCATTCTCTTCTACACTGCCGCTGGAGACAAGATCCAGGCGGCTGAACCAGAGGATGTGGAACGGCTGATGACGCGTTCTGAACGTGAAGGCAAGAAGATTCCCATGCCCGGGCCGATTCCCTCGATCAAGATGAAGCCGAAGGCCAGCAACAAGGAGATCGAGGAAGATTTCAACCAATTCGAATACCAGGCGCTGGTGGTTGAACCGCACACCACGCGCGCTGGATTTCTGTTTTACGATGTGTCGCAGCTGGATCATCCGCTGCAGGGCGCGAAGATGCACCTGCATGAACTGCGGGCCGCAGACGGGAGCGAGCTGTTCTACTTCGAGATCCCGTTCGACCTCTATTTGAAGTCGAAATCAAAAGAGATGAATTAGTCCCCAGTCCCTCGTAACATGGAACCATGAAGGAAAAACTTCGCTGCCGATGGGCCGAGAGCGATCCTCTGCTGCGCGCGTACCATGATGAAGAATGGGGCGTGCCGGAGTTTGATAGCCGCGCTTTGTGGGAACTGCTGATGCTGGAAGGATTTCAGGCGGGGCTCGCATGGATCACCGTTTTGCGGAAGCGCGATGCATTCAGGAAAGCATTCCGCCAGTTTGACCCGGTGAAGGTCGCGAAATTCAAAGAAGCCGACATTGAACGGCTGATGCAGAACCCCGGCATCATCCGCGCCCGCGCCAAGATCGAGGCGACCATCCAGGGTGCACGGATCTTCCTCGCCATGAAGAAGGAGGGCGTGGATTTTTCGGCGTGGGTGTGGGGGTTTGTTGGGGGAAAGCCGATTCAGAATTCGGGGCCTTTACCGGCGGAGTCGCCGCTCTCGGCGACGATTTCGAAGGAGTTGAAGCGCCGCGGGTTCAAGTTTGTGGGGCCGGTGATTGTGTATGCCTGGATGCAGGCGGCGGGGATGGTCAACGATCACTCCCAGGACTGCTTCAGAAGAAGCGTATGCGCGAAGCTTGGCAGCAAACGAAGCTGAAGGCAACAGCCCAACTATCAGTCGGCCTGCAGCCACTTTGAATTTCGCAGTCGCCTTTCTCCAAGCATGCCATGCTGAACGTAGTGAAGTATCTGCGTTTGTGCCTGCGATTCCCAAAATCGGCCGACTTCCGAGTTGACCACCATACTCTCAGAATCCGAGTAGGGAGCTGGAAATTAGCCTGAACTGTGACGCGATGAGGTCGCATTTCAATTTGGGTAAGGGTTCCCAAATGGCCAACCTTCAGGGAATTTCGGGGGAGGCTTCGGCGTTCCAAAATCACCTCTGGCTTGAATCACAATTGCTTGGTCCTCCGGTGGTGGTCCCACAAGATCAGTGAGGTCGCTTTCAGATTGCCAGTCCCGAAGTGAGGCGAACGCGAGCCCTTCCTCCTTTTCGGAAGCAATTGAAAAACTCGGCCAAAGCCTCTGATAGTTGACGCCGAGCACGACCGCCTTCCCCAAGCTGCGAGGGATTCCACTCCACCACCATCCTACGGCCTTGGAGCCTGCGAGACAGTCGACCGTTTGTCCTTGCCATCGGTGCGGTCCAAGATTCCGAACGTCACCGTAAACGGGATGGATCACTTTCGATACCGCTTGCCAGAATTGAAACAGCCTTGTTGTCCAACTCGCACCATCCAAGATCGATTTCTCAAACCGAATGCTGAGGTGATTCATTCGAAATCCGAGAAACTGGACTCCAATCATTTTGGGTCCTGGAGGCGATGGAAGTTGTAGCGAGACACCGACAATCGGTCGACGTGGATACCAGACAGAAAACTCCAGATTCTCATCAAGGAACTGAAGAAAGTGTTCCCTGCCGCAGTGATCATAATTGTGTGCTGGCGGTTCAGAGACGCCATAGCTCTCAGGTAGGCAGTTCGGAAGCCAACGTTCCATAAGTTCGATGAGTTGCTGTCGGCCCGCTCTCGTCTCCAGCGGACTTTCCAACATCCACCAGTTCATTCCGATCACGTCGAAAGGCAAATTATCCATTGAGAGGAGTCTACAACGCGTGTTGCGAGCCAATCACCGTCTACGCGGAAGCTTGGAAAAGCAACCGCAGATGCTTCGCTGCGCTCAGCATGACAGTGCGTTTGAGTTTGAATGGTGCGTATCACCGCCGATGCGGAAATTACACCAGAATGTCCCTCAGGGGCTGAAGCCCGGTGGTTATGGCGGCTCTGGCGGCACGACTAAAGTCGTGCCCTTTCAAAAACACTTCGGAGTTAGTCGTGCCTTTTCAAAAACACTTCGGAGTTAGCTCGGACGTAACGAAGACAACCGCAGATCCTTCGCTACGCTCAGGATGACACCTGAGCGGGAAAGTATGGCAATTGATCCCTACTCGAAGTACGTGGCGGTCGTGGTGTCGGTTTCCCAGATGGTGCAGTCCTTCACGCGGACGCGGCCTTTGGTCATCTCGGCGAGTTGTTCGTTGGTCTGATCGTAGAAAAATTTCGCGATGTTTTCGGCCGACGGGTTGAGCACGGTGAAGGGCTCGAGCTCGTTGAGCATCTGGTGATCGATGCGGTCGATGACCGGTCGCATCACCTGCTTGAGCAGCTTGAAGTCGAGCAGCAGGCCGGCCTCATCCAGTTCTTTGCCGTGAAGCGTCACGCGCACCTTGTAGTTGTGCCCGTGCGGGTTTTCGCACTTGCCACGATAGTTGCGAAGATAATGCCCGGAGGAAAAGCCGCCCTCCACGGTAACTTCAAACATCAGCGATCACGTCCTGTTGCGGGGTAGTCCCTGCCTGGGTTTATTTTAGTTCTTTTAGCATCGATGCCATCTCACAAGGCGCTCAAGGCCTTTGGTATCAATGTTCACTCCGGAGGCGGCTGTGGGTCTCTGCGCTTGCGGCGAGCGGCCTGGCGCTCCTGTTCGCTGCGGCGGTCGACCTGCTCGAAGAGGTTGCTCATCACGGCGATCAGGGCGCAGGCCAGGGCGGCAAGCATCATCAGCAGCGCGACCGTGCGCCACAGAGAGCCGTTAGCCGGCAGACCGGGCTGAAAGCTTAGTGGAACAAACGTCATGCCTGCCGCAAGCAGAGCGAAGAAGCCGAGCGCGGCAGCCAGGATGTAGAAGTTGCGCGACATGCGAGGTGGCCTGCTGAAGATTTTACGTGCTGCAGGCTGTGGGATCAGTGGGAGAGGTCGGCGGTGTTCATCAGCTGAACGCCGGCGGCGGCGAATTCCTGCTCGATGGCGGCGACCGAGCCGTTGAGGTCGATGGAGCGGCAGGCGTCGCGGAGAACCACAGCGGGAAAGCCGAGACGGCGTGCATCGAGGGCCGAGTAGCCGACGCAGTAGTCGTAGGCGAGGCCGGTGAGGAAGACGCGGTTGATTCCGCGCTCATGCAGATATCCGGCGAGACCTGTCGCGGTGGTGCGGTCGTTCTCGAAGAAGGCGGAGTAGGAATCGATTGCGCGGCGGAAGCCTTTGCGGAGGATGAGTTCAGCGCGGGTTAATTGGAGCGAGGGGTGGAAGTCGGCTCCGGCAGTGCCCTGGACGCAATGGTCGGGCCAGAGGGTTTGTGAGCCGTAGCTGAGTTCGATCTGCTCGAAGGGTTTTTTGCCGGGATGGACGGAGGCAAAGGAATTGTGGTCGGGGGTGTGCCAGTCCTGCGTGAGGATGACGTGCTGGAAGTGCTGCGCGGCGCGGTGGATGGGCTCGATGACGGCGTCGCCGTCGCCGACGGCGAGTGCACCACCGGGGCAGAAATCGTTCTGCACGTCGGTGGCGAGGAGGACGTCGTTGGGAGTGATTTGCATGGTGTCTCTCAAACTATTGGTGATGCTGTCATCCTGAGGCGAAGCCGAAGGATCTGCGGTTGCCTTGTCACAGCGGCCCTAATCAAGCTTCCGTACTATGATGTGCATGCCTAAAGAAGGCTATTTTACCTACATCATGGCCAGCCGTAGTCACACTCTCTACATCGGAGTGACCGGCGATTTGTGCAAACGGGTGTTTCAACACAAATGGAAGGAGCACGACGGCTTTACGGCGCGATATAACTGCGACCGGCTCGTCTGGTTCGAAATGTATGAGGATGTTGTCAGGGCAATAGGCCGGGAAAAGGAACTCAAGGGATGGCGACGAGGGCGGAAAATTGCTTTGATTGAATCCATAAATCCAACCTGGCAAGACTTGAGCCGAAACTGGTACGAATACGAGCCTGCAGATTATCGTCGCGCATTGGATCGAGTGAACATCTAGAAACAACCGCAGATCCTTCGGCTTCGCCTCAGGATGACAACGCTAATCAATGATTACTTGCTGAAAAACGCTTCTACGTCGGTGATGGTTGCGGTCATCCGGTAGGGGGGCAGGCTCTGCAGAAAGGTCTGGCCGTAGCGCTGCTTGTGGATTCTGGGGTCGAGAAGGACGAGCACGCCGCGATCTTCTAATGAGCGGATCAAGCGGCCGAAGCCCTGCTTCAGCGTTAAAACGGCGGACGGGACCTGGTAGTCGAAGAAGGGTTTGCCGCCGGCTTCTTCAATGGCTTTCATGCGGGCTTGCACGACGGGATCGCTGGGAACGGCGAAGGGGAGGCGGTCGATGATGACGCAACTGAGCGCTTCGCCCTGAACATCTACGCCCTGCCAGAAGCTGGACGTGCCGAAGAGCACGGCGTTGGGCGTGGTGCGGAATTCTTCAAGCAGGGCTTTGCGCGGGGCGGTGCCGTGGAGAAGGATCGGATAGTCGAGCACGGGCAGGAGGCGTTCGTAGAGGTCGCGCATCTGCGCGTAGCTTGTGAAGAGGCAGAAGGCGCGGCCTTTCGAAATTTCGAGTACGCGACGGATACAGTTGGCGGCGGCCTCGGGGAAATCCGGATCGCGCGGGTCGGGCATATTGGGCGGCAGATAGAGAAGAGCCTGTTCGCCATAACGAAAATGTGAGGGTACGACGAGCTCGCGCGCTTCCGTCATGCCGAGACGTTTGCGAATGTGCTCGAAGCCTCCCTGTACGGTGAGGGTGGCCGACGTTAGCACAACGGTGGGTATGTTTTCGAAAACCAGCTCCTGCAGCATCTCCGATACGTCGATGGGTGTGGCCTGCAGAAAAGTATGCCTGGTTTGCGATCGCATTCCGGCTCGATGCGGCTCGGCGGACTTGTCGGCGTTCGCGTTGCCGACGATGCGGCGTTCGAGCCAGTAGACCATGTTGCTGGAATTGGATTCGAGCAGGAACTCGAGCTCGGTGCGGAGGCGGGCAACGCGCTTTCGCAGACCGGGGGCTTCGTCGATGTCGGTAAGCAGTTCCATCTCTGACTCGAGCAGGCGCAGGGTGTTGCGCAGCGAGAGGTAGAGATCGCCCGAGGTTTCGAGAAATTCTTCGCGATTGTCGAAGGGCTGACGGCCATCGCCATTGCTGGGCAGGCTGGAAAAGAACATGCGCGCGCGGTCACGGAGTTGCTGCGTTGAGGCCGGCATCTTTTCTGCGCCGGACTTGCCGCGGAGCAGGACATCGGTGTCGCGGGCCAGTTCTTCGAATCGAATATTTGAAACCGACAGGCCGAAGTAACTTGATGCGACCTCTTCCAGTTCGTGCGCTTCGTCGAACACGACTGCCGCGGCTTCGGGAAGGATGCCCGCGTCTGGCGCGCCGGAGGCCTGCTGTTTGACGGCGAGGTCGGCAAAGAAGAGGTGGTGATTGACGATGATGATGTCGGACTCCAGGGCGCGGCGGCGCATCTCGGTGATGAAGCAGCGGCGGTAGTCGGGACAGGTTGTACCGAGGCAGGCGTCGCTGCGCGCGTCGAGCTTGTGCCACAGGGCGCTCGACTCAGGCAACTCAGAAAGCTCGGAGCGATCGCCGGTTTCGGTGGTCTTTTCCCACTCGGCGATCTGGCGGTACTGGTCGATCTCTTCCAATCCGGACAAAATAGGCTGATCGCGCAGGGTGACGAGTTTGTGGCGGCAGAGGTAGTTGGCGCGGCCCTTCATGTAGCAGACATTCAAGTTGCCGAGCAGCGATTCGAGAAACGGCACATCGCGAAAAAAGAGCTGGTCCTGCAGAGCCTTTGTGCCTGTGGAGACGATGATGCGCTGGCCGGTGCGCAGGGCGGGCAGCAGGTAGGCCAGTGTCTTGCCGGTACCGGTGCCTGCTTCGACGATGAGATGGCGACGTTCAGTAAGCGCGCGCTCGACGGACTTGGCCATTTCGAGCTGTCCGGGGCGGTATTCGTAGGGGAGAGGCGAACGGGAGAGGATGCCGCCGGGCGAAAAGAACTCGTGTAGCGTCGGCAAGGTTCGCGTTGTCGTTTGGGAGGAGGCCATCGGCGGGTGCTGATTCCATCATAGGTCCCGCCCGGGTCCTGCGCGGAGTCCTACGCGGACGGCGAAGGTTTTGGAAGAGAGCGTGAAAGACCGAGGTGCAAGATCTGTTCCAAATTGGGTTGGGATGTCTACCGAACGGTAGACTGAAAGAGCTGTCCTTTGTTTGGAGAACGCTTTGCCAACGTATCGCAGATCGGTAATTCCCGCACGACCCGGAGCGGAGGCGCTGCCATTGGTCGCCATCGTGGGCCGTCCCAATGTGGGCAAGTCCACGCTATTCAACCGGTTGACGAAGAGCCGGCGTTCGATTGTCGGTGACGAGCCGGGGATTACGCGCGACCGCATCTATGGCGAATTTGATTGGGCGGGGCGACGCTTTCGGCTGGTGGACACAGGCGGAATCGTTCCGGATGACCCGGAGCTGATTCCGACGGAGATTTACAACCAGGCGAAGGTGGCGCTCAAGGAAGCGCAGGCACTGGTGATGGTGGTAGACGCGCGCACCGAACTGGCCAGTCCGGATTACGACCTGGTGCGGCTGCTGGGACGAAGCAAGAAGCCTGTGTTCCTGGCGGTGAACAAGATCGAGGGCGAGGCGATGGCCTACGCCGCTGAGAATTTCCGCCAGCTGGGCATCAAGAATGTTTACCCGATCAGTGCGGAACATGCGCTGGGAATCGGCGACCTGCTGGATGCGATCAGCGAGGCAATACCCGCCACCGAAGCGGAGACCGCGGAGGAAATCGCCGAGGAAGCTGAGAAATCCGAGGGGAACCAGCTCGAACCGGGCGAGGAAGACGACTCGCACAAGCAATTGATTCGCACCCATGGCGAGTTTGAGCAGCGGGAAACGGCGGTGGCGATTATTGGGCGGCCGAACGTGGGCAAGTCGACGCTGTTGAATGCGCTGACGGGAACTTCGCGCGCCATTGTTTCGCCGATTGCCGGGACTACACGCGATGCGGTGGACGAGGCTATCGAGTTTGAAGGCGATACGCTGCGCTTTGTGGATACCGCTGGTATCCGGCGCAAGGGTAAGACGCACCTGATGGCCGAGAAGATGAGCGTGGTGATGGCACGGCGGCACCTGGAAGCGGCGGATGTGGCGCTGCTGGTGATCGACGCAACTGAAGGCGTTACCGGGGCCGACGCGACCATCGGTGGTTATGCGCACGAGAGCGGGCGCAGCGTCATCATTATCGTGAACAAGTGGGATGCTGTGACAACGGGACGCACGGATGGGAAGCCGGTTGCGGATCGGGAGATTTTCGAGCAGCAACTGCGGCGGGCGCTGAAGTACCTGGATTACGCGCCGGTGATTTTTCTTTCCGCACTCGAAGTGAAGGGGATGCCGCGCGTTCTGAAAGAAGTGAAGTCTGTAGCGGCGGAGCGGCGAAAGCGCGTAACGACGGGACAGATGAATCGGTTCCTCGAGAAGATCGACTTCCAGCGGGCTCCGGTGCCGATGGCCAAGCGCATTCGCATCTTTTATATGACACAGGCAGCGGTGGCGCCTCCCACGTTTGTGCTGTTCACGGACCGCAACATCAAGTTGCATTTCGCATTCGAACGCTTTCTGGAGAATCAGATTCGAGACGCATTTGGTTTCAAGGGAACGCCGATCTGGTTCAAGGTGAAGGCGAGGAATGCGGGAGACAAAGACTAGGGATTTGAAATTAGGGACTAGGGTTTAGGGACTAGATTTAGGGACTAGGGACTAGAAGTGGTTGCATAAATCTCGCTCTATGCAGCTCAGACATTCCTCAGCGGCTAAAGCCCCGCAATTCCAGCAACAGCTGCGGCACGCACCCAGAGGGTGCACGACCCGTGCCCTTTCAAAATCGGGGCTCTTGTAATGCGCAACTCTCCAGTTGCATTTGTCGCGATCAGGATACGGCGACGGGTGGCCGGATCGAGGGCTTGATGTAACCCTCTTCGGCGAGATGCTTTCCCATCTGGGCGTACATGCCGGGATCCGTTGGCTGCACTGTGCCGAGTCCGTCGACATAGCGGTTATACATGGAGAACGCGGCGGAGATCAGAACCGTATCGTGAATTTCCATATCGGTGGCGCCGAGAAGGCGCGCGGCGTGCACGTCGGCTTCGGTCACAAGCTTGCCATCCTGCTGAACCTTGCCGGCGATGGTGAGCAGCGCCTTGAGTTTGGTGCTGATGGGCGCGGCGAGGAAATTCGACTTCAGTTTCTCAACGATTGAAGGGTCGCCGAGATGACTCGTCGCCGCGGCGCCGTGGCTGAGAGCGCAGAATGTTGTGCAATTGCGCGAGGAGACATACGTGGCAATCAGTTCGCGTTCGCCGGGAGCAAGGGAGTTGGGCTGATGGAGAAGGATGTCGGCAAGTTCACGCATGGGTTTCGCGGTCTCTGGGCGATAAGCGAATCCTGCGCTGATGCCAGGGAGCCCTTCGGGAAGATTGATGTGCGGCATGAATATCTCCAGTGATCAGTTATCAGTCGTCAGTTTTCAGTTCCCGTTTAAGGTCCAGGCGTGCGCGAGCCTGCGCGGTACTTAGAACTGAAGACTGTCAACTGTGAACTTCCTCGGCTTTGCCGAGGTATTCCTTGCTTGTGTTCACGTAACCGTTGCGCGCTACCATGCGGCCGCGTTCGCGATAGAGGGCTTCGTCATCGGGCTGGACGGTGCCGAGGCCATCGACGTAGCGGTTGTACATGCAGAAGGCGGCTGCGATCAGGATCGTGTCGTGGATCTCGAGATCGGTCGCACCCAGATTGCGGGCGGCTTCAACGTCAGCCGTGGTTACGAGTTTTCCATCCTTCTGGACCTTGCCGGCAATGATGAGGAGCGCCTTGAGCTTGAGGCTGATGTTGGCCTTCGTAAAGTCGGTCTTCACCTGTTTGACCAGCGCTTCGTCACCGCCAAGGTGGGCTGCGGCGATCGCGCCGTGAATGCTGGCACAGAAGTGGGTACAGTTGCGGCTGGAGACGAAGGTCGCGATCAGTTCGCGCTCACCTTTGCTCAACGTACTCGGCCCGGTGAGCAGGATTTCGACGAGGTCGTTGAGTGGGCGCGCTGTTTCAGGACGAAAGGCCATCGCGCCGCGAATGCCGATGTGTTCAGGGGGTAGCGGGATGTGGGGCATGGAGTCACTCCAGTTCTTAGTTCTTAGTTCTTAGTTCTTAGTTTTGAGTCATTCACGTTGCGAAGTATCCAGAATGGAACTGGATTGCTATGGAGAGATGGAATCGGTGGCGATGGAAGACTGCACCTCCCCGCGCCGGGTTAGAAGCCAGCGGACAGGCAGGCCCAGGAGCACCACTCCCGCGCCAAGAAGAGCAGAGCCGGGGTTGTGCATCAGGAGCATGATGGCGAGGACTCCACTGCCGGCAATGAAGACGATGGGAGCGAGCGGATACCACCAGCGACCAACCGGCGTAATGGTCCGAAACAAGGTTGCAACGGTGAGCGCGAGAAAGACGACGGCGCAAAAGATGATGTATGCAAGGATCTGATCGAATGCGCCAAGCATCAGGACGAGAAGCGCCATTCCGGTTTGCAACAAGACCGCGTTGGCCGGAGTCCCATAGCGAGGATGAAGGCGCGCGAATGCGGAAAGAAGTCCGGCGGGTTTTGCGCCTCCCGCTTCAGCGAGAGCGAGTGCATACGTGACACGCGGCACGGCCATACTGATCACCATCAGGCCGCCGATGACGCAGAGTACGACGCACATTGACAGCACGCGGCTTCCGGCAGAACCGAAGAGCGCCTGGCCAAACAGAGCGACGAAGGCAGCGTTGGACTGGATCTGCTGCATGGGAACGACGGCAACGAACGCAAAGCTAAGCAGCAGATAGATCGCTGTCACGATCAGCACGCCGCCGGAAAAGGCAACTGCAAGGTTGCGCGATGGGTTGCGGATCTCGCCGGCGATCTTTCCCGCTTCCCACCAGCCCCCGAAGCAAAAGAATGCGCTGATAGTAGCTCCAGCGATGGCATCGATTAAGGGGTCGGAACCAGGTCGCCGCGCAGCGAACGGAACAATGTTGGCCATGGTGGCGTGTCCAGAGAGAAGTGCCCAGCCAACCAGGGCAGCGAGGACGGGGACCTTGAGCCAATTCAGCACGGTCATCACGCGGCTGCTGAACCCTGTGCCGAAATAATTGAGCGCGCCCAGCGTGATCAGTATCAGCGCGGGGAGGACTTTGGCAACTGGGGCGGAAACCGGAAGAAGTGCCTGAAGATAAGGAACGGTCCCGACAGACAGGGCGGCGGCCACGCCAGGGTACATCACGATGGCAGCCATCCACCCGTACAGAAAAGCAGGACGCGCGCCAAAGCCGCGGCGGAGGTAAAGGTATTCGCCGCCGTCGTGGGGATTGCGGATGGCTAATTCGGTAAAACAGAGAGCCCCGGCCAGTGTGAGGAGCGCCATGCCGCACCATACGGCGGCCAGCAGGGCGGGCGAACCCAGCGAACGGGCCATGCCGGCCGGCGTCAGGAAGATGCCGAGGGAGATGGCCTCGCCGGTGACAACCGCCGTGGCCGCCCACACGCCCATCTGCCGCCGGGTTTGGGGGAGGGCCTGCATGGTTTGCCTATCCTACGAATCGGATCCTTGGCTGCGCATCAAACTTTGGATGGAGACGGCCGGACCGCTTGAGGAATTCGATCGCGTTCGGAAGCGGGTTATCTGCTACTGCGGCAGTGCGGTTGCGGGCGCTGAATCCGGTTGCTGGTCAAGATGGGTTATGTGGAGGCTCGCCTGAGTCTCCGGTACGGTTCCATCGTTCACCTGGACCTCGGTTGGTTTGCCCTGCACGAGCAGGCGGGGCGTAACCGTTCCGCGGGCAGGGATGAAGACGCGCTCGGTCGTCGTGTTCGTTGCTGAGCGCACGGTGATGGGAATCTCGGCGGCCGCATATCCAGCATTGGAGAGCGTGACCGAAACGAGCCAGTTGCCGGATTGCACGGCGTTGGGAAAGACCTTGTCGATGGTGAGATCGGGCAGGCCATGGTCGGCGTCGATCCAATCGGCGAAGAGCCACTTGAGATTCGCGCCGGGCGCGGCGGTCATCAAGGCTGCCTGAAAGGACGCCGATGGGCCGGCGCTCGCTCCAGTTTCGGCTTTCTCGGCGGCGCTGTTGATGGCGCGGAGTGCGGCGCCAAGCGCATCGTCGCCGACTAGATCGCGGAGCATCCACAGAATGTACGCTGCCTTGGTTCGGTAGTAGACGGGCGCGGTGGCATTCGCGAGGGGTTGACCTGCACCTTCACCGGGGCTTGGGGGCTCTTCAAGTGCCAGAGCCTGCCGGCCCGCCTCAAGCGTGCCGAGAGCCTGATCGCGACGATGGAGGTGGTCGTCCCAGAGCGTGCCCATGAAATTGGCTGTGCCTTCGTTGAGCCAGTAGGGATTGGGAGCCATCCACGCATGGGTCAAGGCATGCGCGAGCACCGTGGAGAGTTGGTCAGACGGGCCACCGCGCAGGGGTATTGCGAGCAGCGGACCCGATTCCCATGGCAGATCTTCGGGATCCGGCAAATCGAGGACCGTAAGCTCGGTGCGTGGAGTGGGACCGAGCCAGCGCTCGATCATGGGGGACACATTCGTGGCAGTGGCCAGCCAGTTTTGGACAGCCTGTTCATCGTCAGGAACGGCGTAGAGGGTGAGATGGGTGCCCGCATGCGCCGCTTCTGTGGCAACAAACAGGCTGGGAGCCTCGAAGGTGAGTCTGGTTGGACCCGTGTCGGCGGTTGCGATTCCGGGCAGGTCGGAATTCTCGGTCTGTGAATCAACAGCTTTCAGTGGAACGGCGTTGCCATTAATTGCGGCAATCGTCGGAGCTTGTCCGTGGGGAAACTCCACGGTGAGACGAAGGCGAAATGCAGTTCCGGACGAGCGCAGTTTCTGGTGGCCAATTTCGTCGAAGAGACGCGCTCCATCGCCAAGGATCACGGGGACGCTGACGACGGGGTACCAGACGACATTGCCGAAGCCGCGGAGGCCGGTGAAAGCCGGGCTGATCTCGTCCCAGTCGGAGTGCGATGCGGAGTCCTCCGGCGTTCCCACGGAGACGAGACGGCGCGCGGTGGCGGCGATGGTACCGGAGTAGGTGACGTCGAGTTGAACCGTTGCGCCGGGGGAGAGCGGCTCGGCGAGAGCCACGACGGCTTCGTGCAACTGCCCGGTGTGGTCCGCGTCTGAGTTGATGGTGGCGAGCGGGTAAGTTACGTTGCGGCCAGCGATGCGAATGCTTTCCCAGTTGAGGGAAGAGGATATCTGCAGCGGAATGTGCGACAGCGGAGCGGCGCCGGTGTTGCGCACGGTGACAAGAGCGCGTGCGGCGAGTTGCTGTGCGGCGGTATTGAGGCGGACATCGAGATCAAGGCCCGAGATGGTGATTGACTTGCGCTCGGCATCGTTAATGGAATCGGCCGCTGCGGCTTGGGCGGCGGGCTTTGCTGCGGGGCCGGTGGTGCTGACGGTGTCGCCGTTGGGGTCGAGAGAACGCTGGAAGAGGACCTTGCCTGCTGGCTTGGCGGGCTGAGGCGCGGGCTGGGGCGTAGCTTGGTTCGTTGATTGGGCTTGGCCGGTTTGACTGGCGGGACTGGGGTTAGCTGGAGTCTGAGCTTGACCAGGGACTGCGGCCAGAAGCGCGGCAAGGGATGCGATCGCCAGCGCCTGGGCGGGGAACAACTTCATGAACCTAGGCCTTTCTGCTTCTTTTTGGACGCTGGAGCGCTGTCGTAGCGAGCATCGGCGGACTTGCGGGCGGCGGCGCGGCGCTGGCGGGCGGCCTCGTAGAGGACAACTGCTCCGGCGGTGGAGACGTTGAGGGAACTGACGCCTCCGGACATGGGGATGCGCAGGAGGTGGTCGCAGGTGCGGCGGACCAGGTCGTGGAGGCCGGCGCCTTCGCGGCCGAGGACGAGGACACAGTCGCCGGTCAGGTCGAACTGGTCGTAGTCGGAGGAACCGCGCTCGTCGAGGCCGATGACCCAGATGTTCTGCTGCTTCAACTCTTCGAGGGCGCGGACGAGGTTGACGACGCGGGCGATGCGGAGGTGCTCGGTGGCACCGGCGCTGGCTTTCACAGCCACGGGGCTGAGCGGTGCAGAGCGGCGCTCGGTGAGGACGATTCCGTCGACGCCGGCACCATCGGCTACTCGCAAAAGTGCGCCGAGATTCTGCGGATCTTCAACGCCATCGAGCGCGAGGAGCAGGCGGGGTTGGGATGGATCGGGCGCGGTGAAGAGGTCTTCGATGGCCAGTGCTTCCTGCGGGCGGACGAGGGCGACGACGCCCTGGTGGGACGTTGTTCCCGCAAGATGCGTCAGATGGTCGCGGGGCTCCTGGCGGACACGGACACCGGCCAGTTTGCAATCGGCGACAAGGCGCGCGAGGCGTTCGTCGTGGCGCTCGGCGGCGACAACGACGTGATCGAAGCGGCGCCGGCCGGCCTTGAGAGCCTCGGCAACGGGATGCACGCCGTAGAGAACTTCCATGTATCTAGTGTAGATTGCGCTCCGGCCCCGAGGCTTGGCGGCGGGCAACGGCGAGACAGCTCTCGATGGCTTTGGCGGCGCGGCGTTCGCGGCCTTCTACGGTCTGCGAATAGAAGATGCCGAGGAGGTGGTTTCTGCGCTGGGTCGGCGTCATCAGGTCCCAGCCGCGGCGGGCTTCGGGATGGCGCTGGAATGCGGCGCGCAGGATGGGCGGCGGTTCGACTTCGCCTTCCATGGCGAGCATGAGGCTTTCGGCCATGGCATCGGCGCGCTTCTGGCGGGTCTCTCTGGATTTGGCGTCGGCGACGAAGTTGGCAAGCCCTTTGCGCATGGAAGGACTTATCGCATCGAAAAACTTTCTGAGCGCACGATCGGTTTTGAGGATTTTCGCGAACTCCGGCGAGAGTTCGATGACGAGTTCGCCGAGGTCGGGGGTGAGCTTGATGAGTGCGCGTTCTCCGGCGCGGACGCGGGCGCCTGCCTGCATTTTTTTATTCACGATGAGGACGTGGCCCTGACCTTTGGTGCCGGGGATCAGCGCGGTCTTGAAGGCGAAGCCGTTGATTTCGCCGAAGACGCGGCGGCTCTTCCACATGGGCCAGGCTTTCCTGAGGTCGATGGGGACACGGACAATGAGCCATCGGAGCGAAGTGCCCGTGGCTTCGAGCGGAGCGCGAAAGGATTTGGAGAGTTCAGGGTTCAAAGTTCGGAGTTCTGAGTTCTGAGTTCTGAGTTCTGAGTTCTGAGTTGATAGTCTTGCAGATTTTCGAACGGAAGCTTCAGGTAGTTGTGGAGAATGCAGTTCTTTCAGGGAGCGTGGACTCTAACAGTGGCCACCCCTATTTATCCCCATTCTTTGGGTAAATTCTCTGAAATGATCGGGTTGGCGAGAGGGGGTGGCGCTAAATTCCTGCACGGATTCGGATTAGCCGTAGATTCCACTGCTGTTTGAAGTTAGCGTAGCCGTGGCGGTGTTCGCGTGCCTGAGGCGCACATCTGCGGAGCTTGAGGTTTCAATCACGATTCCATTGTGCGCCGTGGACGCATAATTACCTGCAAAAGCGAATGAAGAATTTTGCATTTGTTTGCAGCGAGTTAGGGGGAAAGTGCGGGATCGGATGCTTGACATCGGAATCGACCGACCGCCAAAAAGTGAGATTGACGGTTCACAGGCCCCTGTCCATCAGGCCAGCGGAGCGAGGCTAGAAGGTCGATGCAGGTTGGTTCGTTGGAAGTTGGTCTGATTCTACGGGCGGGAACTATTTCAGGCCGTCCGGGAAGTATTTTCTGAAGCCGGGCCAGTCTGAGGTGGACGTCGTTTCTTCGATCTTTGCATACCATTTTTCGAATGCGGCTCGTTCATCGGCAGGTAGCGATTTGATACAGCCGAGAAGCTTCTGCTGCTTTCTCAGCTCCAACTCTTTGAACATCGTGCCGTCGTCATTTGGCATAGATCATGTAAATAATAAATCCCGAGCACGAGATTGGTTAGCCAAGTCGAACTCCAGATTTCAATCACCTTAAGGTTTCCTTAAACTTTTGGTGCCAGAATGAACCACTGCTGAAATACGGGCAACGGGGCCTCTTTCCTTTGTTTGAAAAATCCAACGATATCGCCATCCTGAAGACCACAATACGCCACCTTGAACAGCGCAAAGAACGCATGCTCGCTTCGAGCGCGGCGGGCGATCCCCACGGCTACTGGCTGCAATCTGATCTTGAGAGAATCGAGACTCAGATCAGAGAAGCGAAAGCAGAACTGGCGCGAAAGACAGAACCCGCTGGTTAGCCGAGTCGGTTATTGCCGGAATTTTGTGTTTGTTTGCAGCGAGTTAAGGGAAACGAGCGGGATCGGATGCTTGACATCGGAGGATTTCCTGCTGCAGATCGTTGGCTTCTAAGCCCAAGCGAGTGTGCTTTTCCCAATTGTCAACGTGTGCTGCCGCCGCCTTCATGCACCGGAGCACGATGTCTTGCTCTTTGGCTGATAACCGTCTGATCCCCATCTTTGCTGGGCCAATTATCTCCCGACTGCGACGTCGGGCCTGAGGAACCGTCTATACGGAAGCAAGTCTCACCCCGCGACGCTGTCATCCTGACGCGAAGCGGAAGGATCTGCGGTTGCTCTTAGAGATCCATCCGATCCAGCGCACGGCGATAATCGGCAGGCTCACATTCGTACCAATCGCGACTCAAGTCCGTCCATACCGGGTTTATCGACTCGATCAACGCGATCTTCTTTGCTCTTCTCCAACCCTTCAATTCCTTTTCACGGGCGATAGCCTTTACGACATCCTGGTGTCTCTCGAACCAAACGAGTCGATCGCAGTTGTACTTCGCGGTGAAACCTTCGTGCTCCTTCCATTTGTGCTGGAACACGCGTTTGAGAAGGTCGCCGCTGACGCCGACGTAGAGCGTATGGCTGCGGCTCGCCATGATGTAGGTGAAATAGTCGCCTTCGTGCATCGATCGCATCGTACCTATTCCGAAATGCATTGGCTGTGACGGGAAGAACAACTGCAGATCCTTCCGCTTTGCGTCAGGATGACAACCCCAAAAGGACAATTCGGAAAGCGGGACAATCATCGACTCTTCTCTAAACCCATTGCTGGTGCGGGGGCGAAGAAATGGCATAGTGACGAGTTGGCCACGACACTTACAACGTCGGACTTGAAGCGCGGAAAAATATATGTCAAGAGCGCTCCGGTCGCTTTATTCCTAAGCCTCTGATTCTGCAATGAAAATTCTTCGCGCGATTTTGCAGGTTATTTCGGCGAACTCTCTAGACTTTGAAATATAGCCAGACAATCCAGCGGACCTTCGCACGGACTATTTGCCGCGCGCCCGCTCTCGTCTGCGCTGGCGGCGCTCTTTCGATCACGGCTGCAACCACGGCCATCTTTTTGCGAGCGGCGTCGCCGCAAATTCACGTCAGCTGCCCGCCGCAACCGGGACGGGGTGCTGAACAGAAAAGAGAAACATCGCGATGGCAAATATCCTGGTCAATATCGAAAAAGGAATCGAAATCGGAGCCGAGGACGCCCTGAAGTGGCTTACCGGCGCCAACAAGGCTCTCAAGGCCGCACCGCAGGTTGTGGCTGCGCTGGCAACGCTGATTGGCGCAGTCGAGAAGCCGATCGCCGAGCTTGCCGGCGCCGCCTCAAACCCGCTGAATATCGCTCTCGATATTCAAACCGCAACCGACCTGAAAGCCGCATGGCCCGACGTGAAGGCGTTTCTCTCCTCGCTGGGCGTGAAGTTCTAAACGGACGAGGCAGATAGTTCGCTACGCAACCCCACGGGCTTGGCGGTCCGTGGGGCGGTCGGTGGGGCAGTGGATTGAATTTTTTGCGGGTCGGGGCCGGTCTTATACTCGATATCACTGTCGTGGAAGATCTGGACATACCAACGAATCCGTCCCCGAGCAAACAGTCGAGATCGTTCGACTTCCGTTTAGCTGTGGGCGTGATTTTGCTGTTGCCGGCCATCTGGTTCAGTTGGAAGACTATTGATGGGCTGGCAGCGCGCCGCCTGATCCGCACCGATCTGGCTGAGATCACGCACGCGCGCTATGGGATTCTGAGCGCCGACCAGTGGCGCACCATCCTCGGCCCGATACTCAACGCACAAGTCGACAAGCTCGATCTCAAGGGACAGAGCAAGAGTCTGCGGCCGATGGTGGAACGGTCGCTCTACGCCCTACTCGACAACATCAAGACGCAGATGACGGCTCCCGCCGCCAAAGGATCCGCCAAGCCCGCCGGGGCAAATCCGTTCCTCGTGAACATGATCGTCGCATCCCTGCGCCCGCATGTGCCGGAGTACACCAACGTGGTGATGGCGCAGCTGACCAAACCGGAAACGCAAAAGAGCTTTCAGGACTCCATCCGGAGTGTCCTGGCGGATGCGGTGAAGAACACGTTCGGCACTACGGACATGACCACTTATAACGCGATCCTGACGCGCTATGGTTGCGCCAATGGCGCGGCCTGCGAGGAGATTCTCGGCAAACAGATCACGGATGCGGACAGAAATCTGACGCGCGACTATCTCATCGTGCTTGCATCGGCTGCGCTGGCGTTCATCGTGCTGATGGTTGGCAGGCCGATGCTCTCGCGGGGCGCAGTACTGGTGCTGATGTTGTTCTGCATCGCGATGCTGGTTGGCGGTGTGCTTAGCCCGATGCTGGAGGTGGAAGTCCGCGTCACCAAGCTGGACGTAACCCTGCTCGGCACGCCGATCGAGTTTCGCGACCAGTCGCTGTACTACCGCAGCAAGACGGTTCTTGAGGTGTGTCAGACGTTGATGCAGATGGGCCGGCCCGAGATGATGCTGGTTGGTCTGCTGGTGATCCTGTTCAGCGTGGTTTTTCCACTGCTGAAAATGCTGGCGCTCGGCGCGTGTCTCTTTCGACCAGCGCTGTTGCGCACCAGCCGCATCGTCAAGCTGCTGGCGTTCCAGCTATCCAAGTGGTCGATGGCCGACGTGATGGTCCTTGCGATCTTCATGTCGTTCGTCGCGTTCAACGGTGTTATCGGCAGCTCGTGGGACGGATTGCGCGAGGTGCCCAATGTGCAGCAGGTGCAGATCCCAACCAATGCTTCCAAGATCCTGCCCGGCTACTACCTGTTCATTGGTTTCTGCCTGTCGAGCATCGTCCTGTCGAAGAAGCTGGAGCGCGGGATCGCTTCTGAGTCAAGCTAGATGCGTCTCCTTGCAGGCTGCGGAAAAGTCTCGCATGTTAGAAAGACATCCGTCAGGGGCTAAAGCCCTCAATGATTTTTCAGGGTTTACGGCACGACTGAAGTCGTGCCCTTTCAAAACGGCGAGTATTTCCGCAGCCTGCCAGGTATTCACCGACCGCGCAGCCCCGAGCACAACCTTCACCGTCATCAGGTTTACGGCACGCGACCCAGAGGGTACCCCGAGTCGTGCGCTTTCGAAACGGCGGGTATTTCCGCGGCCTGCTAGGTGTTCACCGACCGCGCAGCCCCTAGCACGACCTTCACCGTCATCTGCCGCCGCCCACGCATCACGGTGACGCTGACCGTGTCGCCGGCCTGGTGCTTGTCCATGATGACGCTGATGTCCTGGGGATCGGTGATTTGCTGGCCGTCGACGGCCACGATCAAATCGCCGCCCAGCATTACGGGTTGATTGCCAACCCAGGCCTGTTCGTTGCCACCGCGCAATCCAGCTCGATCGGCGGCGCCACCGGGAATTACTTTCTGGATGAGCACGCCAGAATCCGCGGCCAATCCCATCTGACTGGCGAGGTCGGGCCCAATGGCATAAGACTGGATGCCCAGTGAGGGACGCCGCACTTCGCCGTAATGCGTCAGGTCGGAGAGCACGGCCTTGGCGGTGTTGATGGGGATAGCGAAGCCGATGCCCGCGTTTTGATCGGAGTTCGACAGGATCATGGTGTTGATGCCGATGACTTCGCCGCGCGAGTTCAGCAGCGGACCACCGGAGTTGCCGGGATTGATGGCGGCATCGGTCTGGATAGCGTCTTCAATTGGCGCTCCGTCACTGCTGCGGATGGAGCGGATGGAGCTGATAATTCCCTGAGTCATGGTGCCGCTGAGGCCGAAGGGGTTGCCGATGGCATACACTTTTTCGCCGACGGCGAGCTGGCTGGAATCCGCGAGCACGACCGGCTGCAGATCGGGGGCGTCCACCTTGAGCAGAGCCAGATCGTGCACCTTGTCGGTTCCGACAACGGTTGCCTTGTAACTGCGCTTGTTGCTGAGCTTGACCTCGATGCCGCGATTGGCGCCCTCGATCACGTGAAAATTCGTCAGGACGTGGCCAGCCTTGTCGAGTACGAATCCCGACCCCTGGCCCTCCTGCGGGACATTGCCGTAGAAGAAGTTGAAGGTGACCGCGCGCGAAGTAATGTTGACCACGGAAGGCAGAACGTGCCGGTATACGGAGATATTGTTCTGCTCCTCCGAATCGAATTCGGGCGCCGCGTGCGCCTCGGAGAGTTCCAGGGGCGAGTCCGAGCTTCGTACGCTCATGAGCTTCAGCGGATTCAGACTGGAGGAGAAGTGGGTGGTAACGAACCAGAATCCACCGACCAGGAAGACGACCAGGACGAACTGGCGCAGTTTCATAGCTCTCTTAAACCCTTGCGACCTTTCAATATGGTTACGATGCTGAACTGCCCCTTGCTGAGAAGGTAGTACGGCGCTCGCAACGTGCTTGTTCCAGTACCTATTTTAATGACCGGGAGCCGAGATTTAAGTTGCTTCCTGCTTCAACCTGGGCCAAAGATTCGCGACCTGGGTGCGGAGTGCGTCGATATCGCCGGTGTTTTCAAGCAGGTAATCGGCCCGCGGGGCTTTTTCGGTGTCGGGAATCTGGTGGGCGAGACGGGAGCGGGCGTCGGCTTCGGCTACGTCGCGGTTGATGGCGCCAGGGGCGATGCGGGCCACGTAACGGGCGATCTTTGCGTCATCGGGTGCAGTGACGAGGATGATGCGATCGATGCGCTCGCGGAGATCGATGAAAACGCTTTGGGCCGAGCCACCGGCGCGGGCATCGCGTTCGACCTCGAAGATGAGAGCGGAGACGACGACGGCAACGGCTGAGGGATCACGCGCAAAGACCTGGTCCATCCACTGGCGCTGCGCTTCGATGACCGCCGGGTGGACGATGGCGTTCAGCTCTTTCACGCGGCCGCCCTTGAATGCGAGTTCAGCAAGACGAGAACGATCGAGGCAACCGTCGGGCATGACAACTGCGTCGCCGAATACGCGAACGATCTGGCTGAAGGCGGACTGGCCGGGCTCCATCAGCGCTCGACCGAGTTCGTCGGATTCGATGACTTCGGCGCCATGTTCGCGCAGCATCGAGGCGACGGTGCTTTTGCCGCTGCCGAGACCGCCAGTGAGGCCAACACGCAGCATGACCTACAAGCCTCTGCGCATGCGGGCGGCGCGGACGGTGTTGGACATCAGCATGGCGATGGTGAGGGGCCCCACGCCTCCGGGGACCGGTGTGTAGGCGCCGGCGAGTTCGAAGGCCTTGGGATGCACGTCGCCCACGATCGTCGATCCACGCTTCACAAAGGTCAATTCACGCTTGGCATCGCCGGCAAAGTAGCGGTCGAATTCTTCGAGTGTCGTGATGCGGTTGATGCCGACGTCGATGATGGTGGCGCCGGGCTTCACCATATCGGGCGTAATGAAGCCGGGACGGCCGATGGCTGCAACAAGGATGTCGGCCTCGCGCGTAATCGCGCCAAGGTCGCGTGTCTTGGAATGGCAAATCGTAACAGTCGCGTTTTCGTGGAGCAGCAGCATGGCGACCGGCTTGCCGACGATGTCGCTGCGGCCAACGATGACGGCGTGTTGTCCGCTGATCGGCAGGTGGCTGCGCTTCAAGATTTCGATGACGCCCGCCGGGGTGCAGGGAGCGAGCGCCGGACGGCCTGCCTGTAGCTTGCCCGCGTTTACGGGATGAAAGCCGTCGACGTCCTTTGAAGGCAGTACGGCGTCGAGCAAGGCCTTGGCGTCGACCTGCTTTGGAAGCGGAAGCTGGATAAGGATGCCATCGACGTCATCGCGGTCGTTGAGACTGTGCACCAGGTCCATCATCTCTTCTGTCGTCACGGTGTCCGGCGGCGTGATGAGATCGCTATAGAGGCCTAGTTCACCGCAAGTCTTCACCTTGCTGGCAACGTAAATTTCTGAAGCGGGCACGTGTCCGACAAGGACGGCGGCCAAACCGGGACGGATGCCCTGAGCCGCGAGCGCGCGCACTTCCTCTGCTACTTCCTGTTTGATTGCCGTGGCAATCGCAACTCCATCGAGGACTTTTGCCATCAATTTCTCCCATTTAATCGTATCGTCTCCAGCCGCCACGACGACCGATCGGCTACGCCACGTTGCGGCGCGGAGTCGGCTGCGATTCACCTGGCGCCCGTTCTTGCAATCGTGATTTGCCTCACATTGGGAGGACTTTTCAGCTTGCAGGGCTAAATCACGCTAAAAATAAGCTCTTGCGCCTGAGTGACTTCGACCGCATGTGCGGCGGCCGTCACACGAGATCGTGATCTGTCTCACATACAGCGATAACTCCAAACCTGCAATGTCCATGTCGAACATGATCTGGATCACATGGGGTCGTTTCTTCGTGGCCCCGTGCTGGCAGCGTCAGGAGATTGGGCTGCAATGAGCGCTTTCAAGGATGCCGGGCATCTTTTCCGATTTGCGGGACTCTTCGTTCTCGCTTTCATTATTTTTCTTGTCGTTCGAAGTTATGTCGTTCCAAAGAGCTTCGGACAATACGGTCACTATCGCGGCGCTGCAATCAGCGAAATTGCAGCCCGTCCGGTGAAGTTTGCCGGCCACGAGGCATGCGAGACGTGCCACAGTGACGTGCTCGATGTGAAGAGCAAAGGCAAGCATGCGCATGTGAACTGCGAAGCATGCCATGGCCCGTTGGCAAAGCACGCGGAAGATCCGTCATCCGTAACGCCGGTGAAGCCGGATACCGCGGTGCTGTGCGCGCGATGCCACACGGCAAGTGTAGCCAAGCCGAAGGGATTTCCGCAGGTCGATCCCGCGGACCACTCTAACGGCGTTCCCTGCGAGACCTGCCATCAGCCACACAGTCCGGCCATCGATGGATCAGCCGCACCGGCCGCAGCCGCAGGAGGTGCAAAGTGAATCTATCGCGACGTCATTTTCTGGTATTGATGCCCGCGGCGGCGATTGCGTGGAAGTCCGTGCTGGCTGGAACGCCGGAGCAGGCGGAGAACTACAAAATGTCCGACCACTGGTGGGGCATGCTGATCGATGTTCCCAAGTGCATTGGCTGCGGCAATTGCGTTCGCGCCTGTGCGGCAGAAAACGATGTGCCGGACGGCTACTTCCGCACCTGGGTTGAGCGCTACCACGTGGAAGACGAGAACATGACCAATCCCGAGGTCATTTCGCCGGACGGCGGCAAAGAGGGATTTCCGGTAGTCGCGAAGGAAGATGCAGGCAAGTATTTCTTTGTGCCGAAGATGTGCAATCACTGTGCCGACTCGCCGTGCACGCAGGTATGCCCGGTGGGAGCAACGTTTGTGAGCCCCGATGGGGTGGTGCTGATTGATCAAAAGTACTGCCTGGGCTGCGCATATTGCGTGCAGGCATGTCCGTATGGATGCCGCTACATTCACCCGGAGAAGAAGGTCGCGGACAAGTGCACGCTCTGCTATCACCGGATTACGAAGGGCCTCACAACTGCTTGCGCAGAGAACTGCCCGACCGGTGCGCGGCAACTGGTGGATCTCAAAAATCCCAAGGATCCGATCCACGAGTTCCTGAAGACGCATAGCGTGCAGGTGCTTAAGCCGCAAATGGCTACAGGTGCAAAAGCCTATTACAACGGGCTGGATGGGTCGGTGCGCTAATGTGCAATCTCGCGATGTTCCTCCAGGAGCAGGGAAAGATTATGAGTGGTGTTGAAGGCTTCATGTATCCCAATGAGGTTGGGTTGCAGTGGAGCGTGTTGATTGTTTTGTATCCGTTTATCACTGGGCTGGTGGCGGGCGCTTTTATTCTGGCTTCGCTGGAGCGCGTGTTCCACGTGGAAGCGGTGAAGCCGACGTATCGGCTGGCGCTGTTGACCGCGCTCTCATTTCTGATTGTGGCTCCGCTACCGCTGCAGTTGCACCTGGGGCATCCGGAGCGGTCTCCGGAGATGTACTTCACCCCGCACAGCACCTCAGCGATGGCGATGTTCGGCTATGTGTACTTGTGGTACTTAATGGCTGTGCTCGTCTTCGAGATATGGCTCGATTACCGCCGCGATATCGTGTTGCTGGCCCGGTCAAGCAAGGGGTTGCTGCGGCTGATCTACAAAGTAATGACGCTGGGCTCGGATAACATCAGCTCCCGCTCCTTGCACATCGACGACAAGGTCGGCTGGATTGTCACCCTCATTGGTATCCCGTCAGCGTTTCTGCTGCACGGATATGTCGGATTCATCTTTGGATCGATCAAGGCCAATCCGTGGTGGTCGTCCCCGCTGATGCCTGTGGTGTTCATCTTTTCCGCGATGGTCTCGGGTATCGCGGCCGTCATGCTGATTTATATGGCGGTGACGAAGTTGCGTAAGCAAGTTATCGACATCCGTTGCGTCGACTCGATCGCAATGTACTTGTTCTACATCTTCATCATTGATTTCAGCCTGGAGATGCTGGACCTGATTCACCGTGTCTACGAGGCCGATGAATCGTTCCGCAGTCTCAACTTCATGGTGCATACCAAGCTGTACTTTTCGCACATCGTCGTACAGATCATCCTGGGCACGGTTACGCCGCTCGTTCTGCTTTTCATCACCCAGGTTGTAAAGCTTCCTGAGCAAGTGCGCAAGCGGATGTATGTCGCGTCTGGATGCCTGGCGTTGATGGGCATCTTTGCGATGCGCTGGAACGTAGTGATTGGCGGGCAACTTTTCTCGAAGAGTTTCCTCGGCTACACGACGTACAAAATGGCGCTAGTGACGCGCGAGGGTTCCCTGGTAGCGGCCGGTTTGACCATTTTGCCGCTCTTCATTCTGTGGGCGTTGGTGAAGCTGTTGCCTCCGTGGTCGCATGACCAGGCGACGCAAGCCGCGACCGGCGACTGATCGGGATTTGCTGCAGCATCGTTGGAACGAGAAGAGCCAATCGGGTGAGATATGAACGAGTCTCCCGGTACATTGGAACTGCTTTCAGATCGCGTAGAGGAGCTAGAGAGACGCGTCCATGCGCTCGAACATCCTTGTGCGGTGACGACGCCGGCGATCAGTCCTGTTGTAGCAGCGGCGAGCGCGCGGCTTGAGGACGAAGCGGATTCTCTCCAAACAGCAAATGTTTTTCCGTTGCTGGGCCGGGCGCTGCTTGGCATCGCCGGTGCCTATGTTCTGCGCGCTATTGCCGAAGCAGGTGTGATGCCCAAGGGCGTCGCTGCCTTTGTGGCGATTGCCTATGCGCTGGCGTGGCTGCTTTGGGCCGTCCGCGCACCCCGACTCTCAGGAATTGTGCCGGCGGTATATGCAAGCACCTCGGCGATGATCCTGGTGCCGATGTTGTGGGAAGAGACGCTGCACTTTCACGTCTTTGCACCGGTGATAACGGCGGGCGGGCTGGCTGTATTCGCGATTGTGGCGGCAATTTTGGAGTGGCGCCGGGAGTCTTCGGCGGTGCTGTGGATTGCGTTTGGGGCTGTGGCTGCTGCGGCGATCGCGCTCTCCGTCGCAACGCACGCAATGTTGCCGTTCCTGTTCGTGCTGCTGCTTGTCGCTCTGCTGTGCGAAGGCGCAAGAGCGGTTGGCCGTTCGCGTCCAATGTGGCCATTGGTCGCGCTTGCGGCGGACGCAGCAGTCCTGGGAATGATGTTCGTCTACAGCGGACCGCTGAATGCACGCGCCGAGTATCCAGAGTTGAGCGTTGCAGTTCTGCTGTTTCCGGCATTGCTGCTTTTTGCGATCAGCGCTTCGAGTGTGGTCGGACGCGTATTTGTTGAGAAACGCAGAATCGGCGTCCTTGAGATCGTTCAGGTAATGATCACGTTCGGCCTTGCGGTCTCGAGTGTGCTTTCTTTTGCGCCCAAAACGGAGATTGTTCTGGGGCTGACCTGCCTGATGTTGTCTGCGGCAACCTATGGGGCGAGCTTTCGATATCTGCGACCCCTAGCCGAACCGCGCGATTTCCTCGTGTTCAGCATGTGGAGTGCGGCCCTGCTGATTGCGGGGGCGCTGTGGTCTCTGCCACGTTCCGAAGCGGAGATCGGGCTTGCGACTGCGGGATTGGCGGCCTATTTCGTTGCAGAGCGATTGGAACTGCCAATCCTGGAACTGCAAGGGGCGATCTTCTTGTGTGCGGCCGCGTTGGTTTCAGATGTGACGAGCTATGTTTTTGGAGCCCTCGCGGGCGCGCATCTTGACAGGTCAGCTTTGGCCGCGTGGGTTATCGGAGGAACAGCGACTGCGGCATACTTCGTAGCCAAAGACAGCAAGGATGCCGGCTGGACGCGTCAGATCCTGCACCTTGTGGCTGCGACGTTGGGAGTGTCAGCGATCGCGGCACTCGCGGTGGAAGGCATGATGACCCTGGCAAGGTTTGGGGTTTCGTTGGATACGCATCACATTGCATTCCTCCGCACGCTGGTGATTTCGACCATTTCGCTGGCGCTCGCCTTCGCTGGCTCACGATGGGGACGCGTCACGATGACGCGCCTGGCCTACGTGGCGCTGGCATTTCTGGCGGCCAAGCTGATCTTTGAAGACCTGCGACACGGGCACATGGAATTCATTGCGGGTTCGATCTTTCTTTTCGCCATCACACTGATTGCAGTGCCAAGACTGGTGCGGATGGGCGCGAATTCGCGTGCTGCATTGCAGCCGGAGATGATGGTCGCAGGTAAGAGATAATCGCAGCCGGGATGCGGGTCGAGTGTCACGTGCGCAACGTAGCTGCGTGCCGGGTGATAATTGGTTTCGCTCAGCGATACACCATCGGCGCGTCAACGCGCTGGACTTCGCCACGCAGCTTGACCTTGCTGATGTGCACGTCATAGTTCGTTCCAGACAATAACGATTCCAGGACGAAGGTCTCAGTTCCCCCGGAGCGGAGTTCGGTGTAGCGAAAGATGCCGACGCTGCCGAAGCTGGTTTCAGTGCCGCCAGAGGGCGCATCGAGAAAGTGCTGCGCATCAGAGATTGAAGGAGCGGAATGCGCTCGATCTGCCATCAGGCTTTCAGCTGCATAAGAGCGAACCAGCTTGATCCAGTAGCGCGACAGCAGGTCGGTATCGGAGAAGATGTCGGCCCAGACAATTTCGCCACGCACGGCAACAACAACACCCACAGCGTGTTCCTCGCGAAGCTTCTCAAGCACCTGCTCGCGCGACTTCATCAACGGAGCGGCGGCTTCGTCCACCTTTTCGCTGATAGCAGTGCTCTGCATGGCGCGGGCGTAGCTGGTGGTCCCCAGGCTATTGGGGTCGGGCATTGGGTGACGCGGTTCGGCGACAGCAATTCCCGGAGGCGGAGCAACGGGTGCGGCGAGCGCTCCGACGATGGAGCCGTGCACGGAATCCCATACTTGCTGCTGGCTTTTCTCGACCATTGCCTTGGCGCGGACCGAGGGCTGGACCATCAAACTCTGCGAAGGGGCATTGGCAGATGACTTGAAGGTGGCAGTATCTTCGGTCCATCGGCCGTGCTCGATGCAGAAGACGCCGAGATCAATGGGGTCGCTCTGCGCCGGCACAATGCGATCCTTGCCGACGATGCGATCCTGCTTGCCCCCGGTAACAATCTCGCCCGCAAGCAGGAGCAAAGGCTTGTCGGAGTTGTTGACGAGGACGAGGGTGTTGACCTGATCGCCGCGGTAAGTCGGCGGATCGGGCAGCGGATGCGAGCGAAGGACGCCGTCGTCAGTTCTGCCTCGAGTCGGGCGAGGCCGTACGAGGCCGCGAACATTGCCGGCTTCGGTGACTTCAACCTGCCCGCTCTTGATGCCTTCGTCGAGGGTAATGAACGGCGATGCAGGCATTCTGTTGGATTCAACCACCGGGAAGAGAAGGAGATTTCCACTTTCGATGGGGGCAAGGATGCGGTAGGAGCTGTGCGTCGGTTCGACAGGGCCGCCGGCAGCACGGACGCGATTGACTTGATGGAAGACGACTATAGCAACCAGCACCGTCCCCAGCAGCGCGATGCGGAAGAAACTCGACTTGATTGGAGTGCTCATGCAGACCCTCCGCCGGTGATTCAGGATCCGGCTACAGGCTGAGAACGGGGGTGCAGAGGTTTCTTGCAGGGATTTTTTGGCGTATCTTCGAGTCGTGGACGCAGCGCCCATCCAGCCCAGGGAAGATCGAGATGGCGCGGAGGCTTCGGCAGCTCCGATTGCGGTGCATCCTGCGCTGCTGGATGAGCTTTGGCAGGAGTGCGAGGCCGGGAAATGGGGGCTGGACCGGAGTGAGTTCGATCGAATCGTGCACCTTGCGGTGCAGGGGCAGAACTCGGCCCTGGGCGAGCAGCCGGGCCCGTTTCTTCGCAGCCTGAAGCTGGCAGACCTGGTGCTGGCCAAGGCGTGTGCCGATGGAAACGACCGTGCGTGGGAACATTTCATGGCGCAATATGCGGCGCCCCTGACACGCGCGGCCATCGCCATCAGCGGTAGTGAAACGGTGGGGCGGGACCTGGCAGACGCGTTTTATGCGGAGCTT
Source organism: uncultured Acidobacteriaceae bacterium (assembly GCA_963838295.1). Lineage (GTDB taxonomy): Bacteria > Acidobacteriota > Terriglobia > Terriglobales > Acidobacteriaceae > Telmatobacter. The sequence goes on along the minus strand of CAWIQS010000007.1, from coordinate 11,929 downwards.
TATGGACTGAATACGCGCGACGGCGAGCGCAAATGCCCGCTGGATTCGTATCGCGGACGGGGCTCGCTGCTGGGCTGGCTGCGGACGACACTGGCGCAGCGGTTCGTCGATCACTACCGTCGCACCTATCGCGAACAGGCGCTGGATGAAGAGGTGCACGACGCGCCTTCGTCCAGAGTCACCGCAGATCCCGAGCCGGGGGTGCTGGATTCGCTTCGACAGGCGGTGAAGGCGGCATTGCACGATCAGCCGTCAGAGGAGCGGTTTTTGCTTGCGGCCTATTACGTTGACGAGCGAACGCTGGCGGAGATTGGCAAGGTGCTGCATGTGCATGAAGCGACCATCAGCCGAAGACTGAAACGTGCTACGGATGCGGTTCGCAAACAACTGATGCGCAATCTTGAAAGAGGCGGGATGAATCGCAAGGCTGCGGAGGAAGCGCTGGGCACCGATCCCCGCGATCTGGATTTGAAGATGGATTTGAGAAAACTGCTGCAAAGTAGGGAGCCGGGTCCGTTCAAAGAACAGGAGACCTGGAAACCGGCCACGGCAACTTCAGCGGCCGCGGACGAAACCATTGCGAAGGCGATGCTCTCCGATACGACAATGCCGCTTGATGATAAGGCGAAGACGACAGGATGAACCCGACAATCCAACCCGGAATGCATCCCGATGCCGAGAGCCTCACGGCTTTCGCAGAGCTGCTGCTGCCTGAGGTCGAGCGCGAGGAGATTCTGGCGCACATGTCCACATGTGGCAGATGCCGTGAAGTCGTGTTCCTGGCACAGCAAGCAGCGGAGGAAGATCAGCCGGAGCCGGTAGCGGCAGCGGCGGATGCGCTAATCAAGCCGCGTACTTCCTGGTTCAACTGGAGGTGGGCGTGGATTCCGGCGGCGGCGTGCGCTGGACTCATCGGTGTTGCGGTGATGCACCATTACCGAAGCGCTGAGACGCAGACCGCCACCAACGCAGCGCCAACGGATGCCTTGGGCACAGCGGGATCGCCAAAGGCAGAGATCCAGAATCCGACAGCGCAGAATGAACCGAAGCCAGCGCAGCAGGCGAAACCATCCGGCATTGTCGCGGAGCGGGAAATTGTTCCTCAGACCCTGAGACGCGACGAGGCGAAGAGTCTGCTCGATGCGAAAAAGCCCTCTGACCAGAAGGACGTGGGGGTGAGAGCGACAGTACCGGCTATCGTCTTCGCACCTGGTGTTTCGGGAGGGTCGACGCACGGCATGGCGGCGAGAGCCAAGACTTCGGCGATCGGAGGACCCTTGGCGGCAGATCAGTTCCAGCAGCAGAACATGGCGAACCAGCAGAATATGCAGTCGTCTGCGGGCTATCAGTTCGACGCAGCCAACAAGACGGTGAATGCGGCGGCAGCTCGACAATCGGAAACGGTATCGGTGCAAGCGCAGCCAGTGATTCCCACTCCGCAAGCGGCGTCGGCAGCACCTGAACAAGTTAACTCCAGCCCAATAACCGAAGGGGACAACGCAGTCTCGCTGGCCGGCGTCGCCAAGCTCAGCAAGAAGGAGAAGGTATCGCTGCCCAACGGACTGGAGGCGCTTTCTGTGGCGAGTGGCGGCGGCGACCGCACCATTGCACTCGACACGAAGGGCGCGCTGTTCGTGAGCGAAGATGGCGGCAAGCATTGGAAGCCGGTTCGAACCCAATGGACCGGGCGCGCCGTTATAGTTCGCAGCCTGAATACTGCCGAGAAAGGCAACGCTCTTGGCGCTCTTGGCGCGATGAAGATGTCGCCGACGGCGAAGTTTGAGCTAGTGACCGACGATCTTCAGACGTGGCTGAGCGCAGACGGAAATATCTGGACGTTGCAGGCGATGCCCGGAAAGTAAAGCCCAGAAACGTGCCGAATCGTTCAGGTTGGCAGCTTGTTGTTGTCGGGCGTCATCGGCATGCTGCGGAGGCGTTTGCCGGTGGCGGCAAAGATCGCATTGCCTACGGCAGGAGCGAGGCCAACGAGCCCGGTTTCGCCGGCACCGGCCGAGGGCAGGTCTTTACGATCGAGCAATACGATTTCAACATGCGGCGTGTCGGTAAAGCGCGGCACGCGGTATTTCGAGAAGAGCGGGTTCTGGATGCGACCGTTGCCGAAGAGAATTCGTTCGAAGAGCGCGCCGCCGATGGCCTGCACGATCGCGCCCTGCATCTGGTTGCGCAGTCCGTCAGGATTCACAATCGCACCGCATTCCCAGGCTTCAACGACGCGGCTGATTCGGACCTGTTTCGTTGCAGGGTCGATGGCCACCTCGGCGCAGGTTGCGACGAAGCCGCCTTTGTCGGTTCCACAGGCCACACCGTAACCCCGCCCTGGTGTGGATTTGGCGGCTGCCCAGTCAAACTTGTCGGCAGCAGCCTGAAGCACAGCTTTCAGCCGCGGATTGCTGAGGTTCTTCATGCGGAACGCGACCGGGTCCATTTTCGCCGCGTGCGCAAGGGCATCCATGTGCGATTCGCGGGCGAAGTGATTGGCTGTGGCGGCGAGTCCGCGATAGGAGCCCTGACGCAACGGTGATTTCGTCGGATGATACTGGGTGAGCTTGCTTGCAACTTCGTAAGGAGTGCCGATCGCGGCAGGGCCGGAGTTGTAGTTGTGATGTTCCCAGGCCACTAGGGTTCCATCATGGCGCGCGGCTGCCCTGATTTCAATGAGGCCCGCTGGGCGGAAGTAAGCCCAGGTGAATTCCTCTTCGCGGGTCCACACAACCTTCACGGGTTTGCCGGCGGCCTTGGAAAGGCGGGCAGCTTCAATAGCAGCTTCGCCGGTGTGCTTGCCGCCGTATCCGCTGCCCATGTCGGGCTGCAGGACGCGCACCTTGTCGGCGGGCAGATGGAACGCCTGCATCAATTCGTCGCGAACACCGAAGGGCCGCTGCGTTCCGGTCCACACCGTGAGCTTGCCGTTATTCCACTCGGCAACAGCGGCGCGCGGTTCGAGCGGTGCGTGCGCGATGTATTCGACGGTGTACTGAGCTTCGAGTTGCACATCGGCGCCGGCAATTGCCTGTGCCACGGCGTCGGCAGCATGATCCTGACCTTCTGCTTTTCCGTCCGGATTGTTCTTGAGGTATTCGAAAAGCCCCTGGTTGCCTTGCTGGTCTGGAATGTTCCACTTTGCCTGGATTGATTTGAGGGCACGCTCCGCTGTGAATGGATCATCGGCAACGACGCCCGTGAAATCGCCCTCATGAACGACCTTTACATTCGGCATCTTCTCCGCAGCGCTGGTGTCGAGGGATACGAGGGTTGCGTTGAATCCGTCAGGACGCAGGACCGCGCCAAACATCATTCCGGGACGCACAATGTCAGACGGGAACTGATGTTTGCCGGTGACAAAGTCGCGGCCGTTGGCCTTGGGGACCGGCGTGCCGGCGATCTTCCAATCTGCCGCCGGCGTGAATGGCGGATCACCGGCGACGCTCTTCACCAGTGCTTCGCCGCGCGTGAGTTCGCCATAGGTGAGCGTCTTCGAACCATCGGGTGTGGCAACTTTCCCTCCGGCGGCGACCAATTTTGAGGGATCGGCGTTCCAGCGCTGCGCGGCCATCTCCACCAGGAGCTCGCGGCCGGCGACTGCCATGTTGCGCAGTTGGGGTGCCATGGTGGGCGTAGTGCGACTGCCGAAGGTTCCCATGTCCCACGGGACAAGATCGGTATCGCCCATGACCATGGTGATGGAATCGAAAGGCACGCGGAGTTCTTCGGCGACGGCCTGAGCGAGAGAAGTGCGGATGTTCTGGCCGACTTCAACCTTGCCGGTGAAGACTTTGACGTGGCCGTCGGCGTCGATATGCAGCCACGCGCTGATGTCTGTGGGCAGCTCGTGGGAGCCGGAACCGCGCCCGGATTCCTGCGACCACGACGGCACCGGGGTGAGGCATACGAGCAGACCGCCGCCGAGAAACTTCAGGAAGTCGCGACGGGCGAGTTGGGATGTTTGGTTGGTCGAATCCCCCGCGCTTGCGCCGAAGTTCTCTGCGCGTTCCAACATTTGCAATTCATGCGGGCTCATCGCGTACCTCCGCTGGTTGCGTGGCCGGATGCACGTTTGATTGCCTCCAGAATGCGCGGATACGTTCCGCAGCGGCAGACATTGCCGTTCATCGCGCCGAGGATCTCTTCGTCATTCGGAGCGTGCTTGTCGCGGAGGAGAGCCGTAACGCTCATGATCATGCCGGAGGTGCAATACCCGCATTGAAATGCGCCTTCGTCAAGAAATGCCTGCTGGACGGCGGTGAGGCTTCCGTTCTGTTCGAGGCCTTCGATGGTGGTGATCTTCGCGCCCGCAGCGGCCGCCGCGGGTATTGAGCAGGATCGCGTTGCAGAGCCATCCATCAGCACGGTGCATGCGCCGCACTGTTCTTCGCCGCAGCCATATTTTGTGCCGGTGAGATTGAGGTGGTTGCGCAGAACGGAAAGCAGGGATTCTTCTGCGGGTGCGTTCACCGAATAAGGTTTGCCATTGACGTTCAGAACCAGTTCGCCCATTGCAAACTCCCAACAGCACCGGGCGGGGCCGGTACCGGCTTAAGGATAGCGCAATCGACAACAGGCTGTGGAGCTAACCGCGAGCGGCCCGGTTTCGACGTTTACGGCCGCGTTTTTTGAGTTTGCCTTCGTCCACGGCGGAGTGATACTTGCGCCGGATTTCTTCGATATCGACGGTGGGCTTTGGCACCTGGATATTCATGGATTCCAATGTCGACACGATGATCTCGGAGACGGCAATATCGCGGAACCACTTGTGATTGGCGGGGATGACGAACCACGGCGCCTGCTCGGTATTGCACTTGGCGAGGACGTCGTCGTAAGCCCGCTCATAGTCGTCCCAGTATTCACGCTCGGTGTAATCGGATTCACTGATCTTCCAGCGTTTTGCGGGATCGTCGAGCCTCTGCTCGAATCGACTCAACTGCTCATCTTTACTGATGTGCAGGAAGAATTTGAGGATAACGGTGCCGTTGGCGGCATGGCGTCGTTCGAAGTCGTTGATCTGCCCGTAGCGCTGCGACCACACGGTCTTCGGCACCAGGTCGTGTACGCGCACGATCAGCACGTCTTCGTAGTGGGAGCGATTGAAGATGGCGATCTCGCCCCGTTTGGGCATTTGCGCTTCGATGCGCCACAGAAAATCGTGCGCCAGTTCTTCCTGGGTTGGCTCTTTGAAGTTGGCGACGCGGCAGCCGTCGGGGTTCATGGAGCCGATGACGTGCTTGACTACGCCGTCTTTGCCGCCGGCATCGAGAGCTTGCAAGCAGACAAGCAACGAACGCTTTCGTTCCGCAAAGAGCTTCTGCTGCAGCTCTTCCATCTTTTTGCAAAGGCTATCGAACTTTGGCAGTGCTTTCTCTTTGGAGTGCCGGCTTTTAAAGTTGGGGTCGAAGTCGCTGAGCCTGACATGGCTGCCGGCTGGGACGCGAAAGTCTTCGACGTAGTGTTTTCCGGTCATTGCTTTTCCATCGCAGGCGTGTATTCGCCGCGGCGGGCGGCAACGTTGCAGCGGGCGCGATGGACGAGAGCCTTCTGGGCGGCGGGAACATTGGCGTTTTCGCCGTGCCAGATCTGCATGGCCGGTTCCTGAATGGCGCGCGCGAAGGAGAACGCGAGACCCCAGGGCATGCGGTCCTTGAAGCGGGCATTCATCGCACTGAGGCGGGCAGAGGCCAGTTCGCCCGATTGACCGCCGGAAAGGAACGCTACGCCGGGGACTGCCGCGGGAACGGTGCGCAAGAGACATTTCACTGTGGCATCGGCGATTTCTTCATTGGTGTTCTGCTGAGGGCATTTCAATCCGGGCACGATCATGTTGGGCTTGAGGATCATGCCCTCGAGCAATACGCCCTGGGCGATGAGCTCGGCGAAGAGGGTGTGCTGGGTTCGTTCGGTCACTTCGGCACAGCGTTCGATAGTGTGGTCGCCGTCCATCAGCACTTCGGGCTCGACGATGGGTACCAGGCCGGCCTCCTGGCAAAGGGCCGCATAGAGAGCGAGGATAAGCGCGTTGGCTTCGATACACGCGTGGCTCGGGATTCCATCGCCAATGGTGATGACGGCGCGCCACTTGGCGAAGCGCGCGCCCAGTCCAGCGTATTCGGCGAGGCGCTCGCGCAGGCCATCGAGTCCTTCAGTAATCTTTTCGTTGGCGTGGGCGGCCATTGGCTTGGCTCCGGCATCGACCTTGATTCCGGGGATAATGCCGACTTTGTCGAGCGCCTTGGCGAAAGGGACTCCCGCTGTGGTTTTCTGATGGATGGTTTCATCGACCAGGATGGCGCCGTTGAGGTAATCGCCGAGGCCGGGAGCTGTAACGATCATGTCGCGATAGGCGCGGCGGGTCTCTTCGTTCTGGGGAATGCCGGAGGCGGCGAAGCGCTTGTTCGCCGTGGGAGTGCTTTCGTCCATGGCGAGCAGGCCCTTGTCGCCGGACACCATTGCTTTTGCCGTTTCGTTCAGCTGACGAGCATCCATCGTGAGGTTTCCTTTCTGTAGTCGAGTTTGCAGGCCTGCGGGGATCTATTCATGCCTGCGAAAGGCCAAACCATGCTATACCGATTCTGATGCCTGGGATGTTCCTGGGTTGTGAATTTGTTTCCAACGCATGAACGAGAATGCCCGGCGGGCATGCAAAAAAGCTGAACGCCACAATGACTTAATGCGTCAAAGGTAAGCAGGAGCGGTGGCGAGATGAGGATGTACCTGAGCCTCTGGCTGGTAGTGTGTGGCACGGCATCCGCACAGTTGACCCCTGTCCCGCCTCCGTCCACCGGGATGCCATCTCACCCATTCTTCATCACCAAGACGTGGTTCGTGGGCGGCGTTGGCGACTGGGACACCATGACGATGGACGCCAAGGCGCACGAATTATTCATTGCACACGGACCCACGGTGCAGGTGATCGATGTTGAGAGCGGCACGGTGGCAGGCGTGGTCAAGGGACTGCGCGAGGCACACTCCATTGTTCTCGATGCCGAAGGGGCCTACGGTTACGTCAGCGATGGCCCGGCGGACATGGTGCGGGTCTTCGATCGGCGCGACTTCCAGGTGATTGCGAACATTCCGACCGGGCCCTCCCCGCGCTCCATGGTCCTCGATCCGACCAGCGGGCTGCTTTTCGTCGTGGGCTCTCAGCAGACAGCAGCGGGAAACGCGCCGGCAGGTTCAGCGCGGAATGCAGCGACACAGAGGGCAAGATCTCCAAGCGAGAGCAGTTCGCGCACGATGTCGCCGGGCGGTGCGGCGTCTTCGGTGACCGTGATCGATGTCGAGCGCAAAGCACAACTGGCGCAGATTGTGCTGCCGGGCAGTCTCGGCTTTGCGCAGGGTGACGGCAACGGACGGGTCTACATCACGGTCTCTGATCGCAACCAGATCCTGCGCTTCGATGCGACCGCCATTGGCTCGGCCGTGCACAGGTTCATCGACGCGCAACAAGCGTCCAAAACTGTCAAGGCCGCGACAGCGCAGTCCAGCCGCGATAGTTCGACCGAGAAACCCCCTGTACTCGATTGGACCGGGGGCGCAAATGCCAATCCGCCATCAGATGCTTATCCAACCCGGATCCGGCTCGATTCGAATTGCGAGCAACCACGCGCGCTTGCCATGGACACCGCCCATGAGAGACTTTTCGCGGCCTGCAGCAATTTGCGCATGCTGGTTTTAAACGCGGCCGACGGACAGACGGTTTCTATCCTGCCGATCGGCCCGGGCGCAGACGCGATTGGTTACGATCCGGATCGAGGGCTGATCTTTACAGCGAATGGGGGCAGCGATGGAAGCCTTACCATCATTCGCCAGGACGTAACCGACACCTACTCCGTGATTCAGACGCTGCCCACGCGGCAGAATGCGCGGACGCTCGCAATTGATCCTTCCAATGGCGAAGTGTATCTGACCACTGTGCTATATGGCGCCGAGTTGAATCGTCCACCCATTAACGGAGCGCCGCTGAAGATGACTGCAGTCGACAGCAGCTTTCAGGTTCTGGTTGTCGGGAACTAAGGTGCCGAGTCAGTCTTCTTAGATAACTGCAAGTTAGATGTAACTAAGTGATCGGCACGCGACCTTCTATCTATGAATGCTACAGAAGACCAATCGTTATAACTGCCGAGAATCCAAGATCGCAGGGCTGATCATCATTCGGCGAGACTAGGTACGCCGGACGGCAAGGATTTCGCTCGCATTGTGCAGAGAAGGATAATCAAGCGGGGTCAACTGGTAGCCAATATCCGTGAGTAGAGTGCAGCAGTCCTGATGTACTTTGGGGTTGTGGGTTGCTAAAAGAATTACAGGGGCGTATTTCGAAAGGGTACCCGCAGCACCGGTGAGTGCGTCGAATTCCGCACCCTCTATATCGCACTTAATAAAATTTGGGGGCTTGATCTGGCCGGATGCGACGAGGCTGTCCAGGGTGACCGTGCGCATGCTGACTGCGTTCTCCGAATCCCCTCCCAAGTGGCCCAGGTGAGGGTGAGGCCCGAAATCGAATCTCGCTGTTCCATTCGAACTGCTAACTGCAACGTCAAAGACGCTGCAATTCTTAACGCGATTTAACTCAAGGTGCCGCCGAATGAACTCAAGGTTTCTTGGAGCGGGCTCGAAGCTGAAAACCTGTCCATCGGAACCGACAAGGACGCTAGCCAGCAGGGAGTAAAAGCCGACATTTGCGCCCAAATCGTAGACGACATCTCCCCGCTTGATCGTCGTCAAAAAAACTCTCTGCACTGAACGTTCGTATGTCCCTAGCCAACACCCGTGATTACTTGCCCCGACTATCCACCGCTTTCCGCGCATCGGGCCTCGCAGTATAGGCATTCGCGTGCCCGAAGGAATCATGCGAAGGGGAAGACGCAGGGCCTTACCGATGAGAGATAGGTGGGGAGTGGGAATGTTCATCAGGTCACCGGTAAGATCCATCTGTCCCGAGTCTAACAACGATGCCGCACTGCTTCAGGCAGTGGGAAGGGGTATAGAAGAAGAAAGTGTCTTAGGCTTGGCGGTTTGCATCCACTCCTCCAGACTGAACCCTAGCATGAGCAGAAATGTAATGAAGAGCAGGCTCAGGTCGCGAAGTTCTCCCGGTTGGCAGAAAAGCACATAGAGCGGAATGTTGATGACAGCCGCGATCTGCGCGTGGCGCTTGAGCCAGAGCGGCAGAAGGCGCCAGCTTCGCCAAACTGTCCATATCAAGAGAAGAAAAGGGATGGGAGCACTCAAAGCCGGGAACATCAGGTCGTAAGTTCTGTCGACCCACGTATCGAGCCGGAAAGGATGCAAGTAAAAATCAACCTTATCCATGAAGTGCCACTCGACGGTTCCACCGGGGTTATGCGCGAAGTGGATACGAATGGGAAGGTAAACCGCTACGCACACAGCGACCAGAACGCAAACTCCGATCAGCGACTTCAGACGAGAACTGCGGAGGCGGAAGAGCGGATACAGCGTGAACATGAAGAGCAGGAAGGATTCCTTGTTCCAGGTTCCCAGCGCTGCAATGGGGATGATCCACCACCAGTCGAGCTCAAGCGCCATCCGGGCAGCCACTGCGATGAAGAGCAATTCGGGATAGTCGTAGAGCATCCCGCCTTTGATCCCTATCAACGGAAAAAGAAGCATGAATACGACGCTCGCAAACACTGCCGCGGGTTGCGATAGACGCGCGGCCATCCCAACCCGATACAGCGCATACGCCGCAAACAAAGCAGACAGATAGGTGGCGATGTACACGATCAGATATTGAATCGGGTATCTCTTTGAAGAAAGGTTGAACGCAACGCCTATTCGCTCTTTTGCCCTTGCCGGCACACGTTGAGCAATTGCATCGACCGGCAGTACGCGGGTAAGTGAGTTGGCGATGTCGGGCAACAGTTGCCGATAGATATAGGGGCGATAGGCCGTGCCATCGATCATTCGATCGAATTCGGCGATGAGGTCGGTGCCGCGCGCTCCCTGCTCGCGGAAATGCCACTTTTGATAGAAGGCGCTGAAGGAGGCCGCAGCAGCAACGATCAGCAAAACGGCCAAACACATGCCATGAAACAGCCGCGTGCTGAGGTTTTTTTCTCGTCCGGGTTCTGATTCCCCCGGAGACAGCGTGATCGGTCCTTCGGAAGATGACGAAGGACCTTGGCGAGTAGGGGAAGAATTCATCGGATTTCTCGAGATTATAGCAAACGTCATTTTTTGAGATCTGAACTCGGAAGCATCAGAAACCCAGAACCTGCCGTTCGGAGTGTCCGACGTTTCTTCGGTAGAGTTGTGTCCAGTCGGAGCAGGCAGAGGCCGCGCCTTGGGGCTTATATACTGAACCCGCGCATGTCTGTCTGACGCATCTGTGCGCATCGTGGAGAAGTAGATTTGGAACCCGAAAATCCGATAAGAGACAGCCATCGCAATGTGAATCGAAAATCACCTGTTGCTGATGAATCCGTGCAGACCGGCGCATTGCCGCACATCGGCAGATTCTCCAGCAGGCAGTTGCTCAAATTCATCGTTGTGAACGCGATTGGTATCAATCTTTTTCTTGTCCTTGCCGGCGGACTGCTCTTTCACACCTTCCAGCAGCCGAGCGCCCTTCGCGGAGTTGTAGCGTCTTTAATCTTTCACCAGGCCGATGACTCGCTGCGACCTATGCTGTACGCTGTCCATTCTTTCGAGACCAACCCCAAGTCGCCCATCTACCAGTCGATCTTCTTTGAGCAGCACGTCAAGTTTCAGTACCCGCTTTCCAGCCTGCTGCCCATCTTGGCGCTGGAGCGTCTCGGCTTCGGCTACGGGGTAATGCGCTGGACCTCCAAAGTCGTCTGCTGGCTCTGCACTCTCGGGACTCTATGGCTGTGCGTGAAGATTGCCGCGCGGCTCGCGCAGGTGCCGCAGGAGCGCCGTAGCAGTCTCTATCAGGCCTTGGCTGTTGGCGCCGGTGGACTTTTCTTTTATCCCCTGATACGCGGCAACTGGCTCGGCCAGGCCCAGACCGTGATCACCCTGCTGTTCACCGTGGCATTCTACGCGTGGCTCGAGGGCAACGAAATCTTGAGCGGCGTAGCCATGGGGCTCACGGTCCTGATCAAGCCGCAATATGGCCTGTTGCTGTTCTGGACATTGATTCGCAAGAAGTATTCGGCATTTCTCAGCGGCACGATCTGCGTGGCAGTCGGTACGCTCGCGTCGATCGCCGTCTTCGGATGGCATCAGAACCTGGGTTATGTCTCGTTGTTGCAGTTTCTCAGCAGGCACGGCGAATCTTATTCCGCTAATCAGTCGATGAACGGCGTGCTCAACCGCCTGCTGATGAACGGAAACAATCTGCAATGGAGCAACACCGACTTTCCGCCGTATCGGCCGGTGGTGTATTACGGCACAGTCCTCAGTTCGGTGCTGTTTCTTGCCACCGCGCTCTTTCTCCCTTGGAGCCGTGTGCGCAAGGGTTCCGTGGCTGATCTTGCATGCTTCTCCCTCGCTGTAACGATGGCCTCCCCTGTGGCCTGGGAGCACCACTACGCCATCCTGCTGCCCATGCTGATTTGGCTGTGGTTTGCCGATTATGGCCTGCGAGACAAAGGTCGGTGGGGTCTCGTATTCGCAGTGATTTGGGTTGTGAGTGCCGATTACCTGTCTCCAGCCGACCTCGTCGCCTCAATCCCGGGGCTGAATATCCTGCAGTCGACGCTTTACCTTGCGGCTTGGGCTGTTTTCATCCTGTTGATGAAATCCGATAGCCGGATGCAAGCGAACACGGATAGGGTACGGGAAACCCTTTCGGGGTCCATCCCTTCAACGATTCAGTAGCTTATAAGTGGCTTATTTCAGGAATTGCTGGCGGAGAGAGGGGGATTACATTGCAAGATTAAGTTTATGCTTGCCTTAAGATCCAATAATTATTGGTAAATTGATATCCCCGCTTATA
>CAWIQS010000006.1:0-336458 GCA_963838295.1 uncultured Acidobacteriaceae bacterium | reverse complement strand
TAAGGAAGGATATGCTCTGATTTACATTCCAGAGTCGGACGGCTCGCCTAGACGCTCACGGGTAGACAGCAAGTTCTATGTTCGAATTGCATCTGGAAGTATACAGATGGAATATTTTCAGATTGAGGACCGATTTGGCAGGCGGCCTCATGCAAAGCTAATCGCGGAGGTAGAAGGAACCTCAGTCCAACATGCAGTGTTCGTCCCTAACACTGTCGAACGACGAATCACCTTTGCAATATCCAATGCTGGAAGAGGTCTTGCACGTTTTCCATGTGTGCGTTTCCTACTCGAAGCGAACTGTACAATCCCGCGTGCCACTGCGTACCCTCAACCTCTTTGGCCCATAGCAGATGTTGGGGCCGGGAGATGGTTGCTGCTCAGGGGTGACGCAAATGCTGTGGTCTATCCTAACGAGACACTACGATTAATGACCGTCGTTCAGAGCGGAGAGCAAATGGGTTCAGGATGGACCTTCAGAAGAACGACGATCAAAACCGAGTCGATGTGCGACGGGATGACGTCCCATCAACAATCTTTCGAAATTGAGGGAGTTGTCTTCTAATCCATTCAGCGGCCCGCCTGAGCCGGCTCAGACGAATCAACTCCGACAGGATTGTGGAGAAGGATTGATTTTATTGATTCCCTAAATCGCATGGAATGAAAACAGGCCAGTGCATTGCTCTCAAACCCTTGTCTCATTGAATTTCAATTGCCGGTCTGCTCGCCGTATCATTGTTTATCGCTGATATTGAGGTGAGCGACATCAGCAACCGACTCTACATTGCTTCGGAGCGGCTGGCGAGCATTTCGTTATGGCCGAACTTCTGTGGCGCGGATACGTCGCTGCGCTTTATCCCCAAGGTGTCCCAAACGTGGACATCGTGGTCACTGACCGCGAAGGGGCACGTCTCTGTTCAATTCAGGTCAAAACCCGCCGATTTGGTTCAAATGGCGGATGGATGATGAATGCAAAGCACGAGCGAATCACGAGCGAACGGCTGCTTCTACTGCTTCGTCGATTTCCAGAAGGAAAATGAGAAGCCACTCGTATTCATAGTTCCCGCAAGCGTCGTCGCGAGTGTGCTAGCTACATCGCATCGAAAGTGGTTGTCGAATCCCCGGAAAATCAGGTCAGACGCACAAGGATACGCCGGTACGACAGTTCCTTCCTAGCTATTCTCATGTCTTCCTTGAAGAGCAACATTCATTTGGAGATGGGTGGCTAGATTGCTACCGGGAGAAGTGGGGACGTTCTCGGACTGGAAAAGGCTCCCGTCGATTTTGCAGCCGAATGAACGACACGGCCTACGATTTTGATTATCTGGGCTTCTACGATTCCGAAGGCTATCTTCTCAATAAGGTTGGTGTGGCCTTCCCCGAGAGAGCGAGGCTAGAGCCAATGGACTTCATGACCATGTTGATTTGGAAGGCCGAAAGAGCAAAGAACTACCACAAGAGACGCATGGCAAGATTAGGGAAGTGCACATTTGCGGAAGCGGTTGAGCAAATTGCATCCGGGATTCACCGAAGCGCCACTCCCAAAGAACGCCTCAGATACCTCATGCAAAAATGGTGGTTCCAGGTGCCGACCGCTACGGCAATTCTGACCTTGCTGTACCCAGAGGACTTCACAATATTCGACTGGCGTGTTTGCGATGAAGTGACGGGGTCGTTATGAGCCTTGGTGTTCCAAAAGCTTTTCGGATGCGGTGTGGGAACATTACCTGACGTTCAAAAGCGCAGTCGAAGAACAAGGGCCTCAGCATCTGTCTTTGCGAGATAAGGACCGATTTTTCATTGGGCGTTCTAATCGAAAATCCATTTCGGAAGATTGCAAATGAGGAGATATTCAATCACATCAATCCACGTAGATCGTCATTTGATCGGCTCGATTGAAAAACTCATGTTGTACTTTGCGACGCTGACTCCCGGTACCCGTTTGATCGACGCGCGCAATGCGTCACTGATTTCGCTTGCGACAATGATGCCCCTGCAAGGACCCTTGCCGAAGTGCTCATCCACCCATGTCATATAGTAAAGCAGCTGTCCGAGCGCCTTCTGTCTTCCGTGAGAGAGCTTGAGTTCGATCACAACAAACTTTCCATTCGAATCAACTGCCAATAGATCGATGCGACCTACATCGACAGGAAACTCGATACCTTTTTGATCGGCGGACGCGTCTAGGGTCAATTTCTTCTCAATTAGACCGAGGTTCTTCGCTAGAAAATACACGCAGATGGAGTAGAAGGGCGAACTTCATCGCCTCCGCTTCTGCTTCTTCATCCTCACTTTCTGTTTCTGAACCAGCATCCGTACCGGCAACGAACGCGTCATATTCTGACTTTATTTGAAGATACCGTTTACAGTGCTTCTCTCCCTTCTCGGTCTTGCCAAATGGCCAGTGTTCTTTCTTAAATGTTTCGAGCAGCTTGTGTTTAGTAAACAGTTCCACGAAATAGCCCCTACGTACAGTAGACGTGTATGAGCTATCCCACTCGATTTCCATGTCCTTAATTGCCTTTGTTTCAGACTTGAGACCCGTGGACGGGACCAAACACATAAGCAGCGTTCAGAGGCATCACAGGTTTGGGTTCTAGGTTCATTGCGAGAGAATATCAGCCACAGATGCATCTCATCCAACGAAACGTTCGCTGCTGTTATTTGGGAGCGGGACAAAGCCACGTCAGGTGTCGCGAAATGGTTCTAAGGTCGCGCCTCCCCTTTATAGACGAGATACAACGCGCGAGACACGTCTCCCTTAGCTCAGCATCCGTAGGCTTATCAGACTGAGCGTCGGGGTTGTCGTCGTGATGAAATTGTCCTACGAACTCATTAATTTCTTTCAATTCGTCAACGAGATTCCGTGCAAACCAGAGGGGACTTGTTGAATTGGCCTGCTCAACTGCGTTGATGCAAGACCCGAAGAGAACGCCCTTGTCCAGATGGCCGGGGAAACGACGATGTAAGTATCCTTCGAGCATCGGGCGTATCGCTCTCATGACCGAGTCTGGGTAAACACTCGCTCCAGATTCGAAGTCAGTCAAGAGTCGATGATTTTACGAATAAGGCGATTCGCATTCCCGGTCGATGTCAAAAACGTCAAAATTGGTGTAGCTGTTGTGTATGGCCTTCAATCGAAAAATGCCGATTGCGATTGACGAGTCTTTGCGCAGTAAATCATTTCTGAAATCTCTAAGAAAATAGGCATCGTGGGCAAGCAAAATTAACTGCTCCGATTTTTCATAAAATTCTTTGAGGTATTGTTTTGTGCTTTGCCTCCGATTCATGTCAAGGCTACATCGGGTCATCAACCACGATTATCTGATGAGTCAGGCTGGAAGAATCTAGATAGATGCGATGAAGAATGCAAATGCAAGAGTCCGCTTGTCTCCTTCGCTGAGTGCCGTTGAAAAGGAAGGCGGACCACCCTCAAGCGGAACAGATTTACCGCGCAAGCGAATTCCATATTCAGTTCGTGGACCGCTTCACGAAAGTTCCCGCCGAACCCCTCAATCTCGAAGGCCGCGACAACTTCGTAAGGATTTTGTTTACGAAGGCCTCGTACTTGGTCAGCAGGTCAGACATTAAAGTATCGAGATTGTCGCGGGCCTCAATTTTCTTTCGGTTTGTGGATTCTTGTTGCGTTCCGCCACCTGAAGTTCGCTGAACAACTCCACCACGGATTGGGTGAATCGGCGCTTAAGCGTTTCTAATTTCGACAATTCGTTTTGAAGAGATGACAAATTCTCTCCGCTGAGACTTTGTTTGTATGCCTCAATGCTATCTGCAGCCCGTTGAATGTCTAGGTTAATGGCGCGAACGAGATCTAGAAGACTTTCCCATTGCAGCGAGCACATCGCCTTCTCATCTGGATCAATGATTGCCTCAACCACGTTTCTGAGTTTCTTTTCAATGAGACTGAGACAAGTGTCTCGCAAAAGGCCCAGAGTCGTGGTGAGTGATTCGACATCAAGAGTAATGGGCGCTGTTGGGACCCGATCTCTCCAGCCTGCCGCTGTTGCCGATGCTAGCTCAGCCTGCCAGAGAGTGATTCTATGACTGCTCTAGTCCTGTAGCTCGCTCGGTTGTAGCCTTCAACTCCGCAATGGCATCTTTCAAATCGTTATACGCTTCATTGAAGTGGGTTTTATAGGCTTGGATTAGGTCATTTCCTGATACGTCTTGGGCGCAGAAGGGGCATGTTGAATCCGTTACAAACTGTTGGCCTTCACTCAGCCACCTCTCCGCATTTGCCCCTCCCGCCGATTCTTCACTCTTGGAACGGCGGAGTGTAGAGATGTGTTCGCGGACCGTGTTGTCAGCACTTGCGTGGATGTTCTCAAGTGATAAAGCAAGCGTAGAAAAAAGGTTGTCTATGTTGAAAGGCGGCTCGGTTACGGTTTTAGGGACCGACTGTTGTCGAAGAGTTTCGATGTTTCTTGCATCACTTATGCGCCTACGAATCGTGGCGATCTTGTCATCAATATCTGGGCTTGGAAGAAGCGCTTCAAAGTCACTCAGTATCATTCCAGAATGATGACCCGACAAAGTCCGGACGATGGATTGCACGTTGTCCGCGCTCCGTGTCGCCGCCGCTGTTGCAAGGTCGAGGTTCGAGCGAGCATCGACGGCTGACTCACCGAGTGCAAACTCCAAGAGATTCTTGCGGTGGTTGGTGTTTACGACTCCTCCAGAATGAACGTTTCGTTCCACAAAGGCAGAATCAAAAACCAGAATCTCCCTGCGCTGTTCCGTCCAACTGCCACCTTCAAACGCAACCCTATGCCCGCTTTCGAATCGCAGAGCGGCCTTCGGAGGATTCGCGCCGTCGATTGTTTTAGCGGAGGTGATGATCGCGGGTTCGTTTTTCGCAACTGAGCGAAGAATCGCGGCGAGCGTGGATTTTCCCCGTCCGTTGTCCGCATAAATAAGCGTCACTTTGCGGCAAGTGTGACGCTGGCCATTGGCATCATGCAGTAGACCAATTCCTTGAATCTCTTCAAACCGTTGTAGCATATCTGAGGTCTCAGCTTGAGATTTCATTTTACTGCTAGACATGATGTTGCCGCAGCAGGGCAACACGGAATATGAAAGCGAATGTATCCATTAGCCGGAACGAGGTGGATCAATGGCAAGACTTACAAAGTTTCTTCGACGCTATAGCGACCTTCCGTCTCTCATTCACATGCTAGAGACAAAGACAATCACGTTTCTCAATCCTGAGAATTGGGATGACCGGAACGATTCGTATTTCATGAGCCTATACAAGAGAAAGAAAAAGCTAGAAACATTGCTTGCAGTCTGTTGCTCTACCGCGTCTGAAACCTACCATCATTGGCGTGTATTCTCAAACGGCTCTAGCGGAGTATGCATTGAATTCAAGCGCGACGATCTAATGAACGTTCTTCTTTCTATTAAGGGGATTCGTGCTCATCATGTTCGCTACCTGAAGATCAAGGATTTCATGGTATCAGCCACTAATGTTTCGATGATGCCATTCTTCAAAAGAGCGCCATTCGGACCGGAAAGGGAATTTCGCATCATCTATGAGAGCAAGTCTAAACGACTCGATTCATTCTCCAGCACAATCCCGTTAAGCTGCATCAATCGGATATATCTGAGTCCGTGGATGCATGAGAGCCTAAAGGCTTCAGTCAGAAGAGTCTTGAAGAGTCTCGATGGAGCACATTCGATCAGCATCTTCAGGTCTACTCTGATTCAAAACGATGATTGGAGGCATGCTGGCGAGGCGCTCGTCGGAGACAAAAAGATCGTCTGAATTACTGTTTGGAGAGCCAATCTGCCGTCCTCTTCGGCTCGAATCGAACACAAGTTCCGACTCGAAAGGAAGGAATCAGGCCCTTCTTCGCCTGCTTGAACACCGTCACAGGAGACACGTTTAGAAGTGCCGCAAGTTCCTTCGCAGTCAGAGCACGGCCATAGTTCGCAATGCGGCTCTGAAGGCTCAGACCCGTTCTGTCGTTGAATTCCTTTGGAGGTTCCATGCGCATACTCTCCGAATTGATGAGGGGAATCTGAGCAATCACCCGATTTTCAATCGCGGTCTAAGGCAGGCAACCTAGAGGATGAATTAGATTCTTTATATCGAATTCAGAGGGGTTCTGAATTGGGTCCAAGAATTGGGACCAACCAACTGGGTTTTTGAGCGGATTTTTGAAGCTAAGCGACACCGAATCAGTGAATTTCCGCTGTGTCCCGAACCAGGTGCTCTACCAGGCTGAGCCACTCCCCGAACATGGTGTGCAGGTGCGTATCATCGGGCGCGGCCTGGTGCGTTTTCCCGCTTGGTACGCTCCGATAAGTGTAGCAGAATCTCAGCCGTGATGCCCCGGAGAAGCCGTCGCTGAATCTCGTTCGGATTCATAGGATTCGACAACGCTTGAAGGTCCAGGTTCGGATCTCGCTTGCAAAAACTGAGGCCGCCCTGCTTGTCGCGGGCGGCCTCAGTTTAAAAGGGGTAAGCGAGCCTACTGCTTCTCTGGAGGGGCCGGTGGGTTTGCACCGGGGAAGATTCCTTCGATCGGTTCACGACGTTTTTGCTCGTCTACCGGGTTGGGCAACGGCTTACGCGGAATCATCTGATCGCGCTGGGCGGCGTTGTAAACGAAGATCGCTTCCACTGTAGCGATCTGCTTCAGATCGGCTGCCTGCAGACGCTCCACGACATCCTGGTTGGAATGGTGTGTGCGGCTTTCGTAGTCGAGAT
Source organism: uncultured Acidobacteriaceae bacterium (assembly GCA_963838295.1). Classification (GTDB taxonomy): domain Bacteria; phylum Acidobacteriota; class Terriglobia; order Terriglobales; family Acidobacteriaceae; genus Telmatobacter. The sequence continues at coordinate 329,728 of CAWIQS010000006.1, read as the reverse complement.
CATCCTGGATGAACTGGAAACCCGGGATGCCAACGGCGTCGAAGCTCAGGTGATCCGTTCCACCCGTGTTCCGCATGGTCAGCGTCGTTACGCCGAGGTCCTTCAGCGGTGCGATCCACTGCGCAAAGATGGGAGCAACGGCGGCGTTGCCCTGTGTATAGATGCCGCGGATTTTTCCAGAGCCATTGTCGACGTTGAAATAGGCGGAGACGAGTTTTTGTTCGGGCTTGACTTCAAGTGGTCCAGTGGCGCGGCGCATGAACTCAGGCAGAGCCGCCTGGTCGGGCGCAGTGGAGAGCCGCAGCAGAGCCAAAGTGCAGTCTGCAGTAGCCCCTCGATCCGAACAGTCCCTCTTCTTCACCGGTCCAGAGCGCGATGCGGATCGTGCGACGCGGCTTGACTCCGAGCGCTTCCAAAATACGCACGGCTTCCATCGCTACGACGGTTCCTGCGCCGTTATCGGTGGCGCCGGTTCCGGCGATCCAGCTATCAAGATGGCCGCCGAGCATCACAACCTGGTCCTTCAGTTTCGGATCGGTGCCGGGGATTTCGGCGACGGTGTCATAGGCGTGTTCGTGTTCGCCTGTGAATTTGGTATCGATATTGATCTCGACGCTTACGGGGACATGAGCCTGCGTGAGCCGATAAAGACGGCCATAACTCTCGATGGCAGCAACAGCCACTGGAATCTTCACGCGCTTGTCGGCCAGGTAGGGTGTGCGGCCGAGGGTCGCGCCGTTGTCGTCAAAGAAGGTGCCTCCGCTGCCGCCGCCGTTCTTGCCGTCGCGGCTTGGTTCGATGACTGCGGCCACTTTTTCATCGGCGAAGAACTGCGCGATCTTGTCGATCATGCGCATGCGTTCCATAAATGTGCGCATGCGAGCCTGCATCGCCGGAGGCAGGCCGCCACCACCGCCCGTGACGGGAAACTCCGCGATCTCCTCGAGCTGCTGATCTGTATTGCGGTCGAAGAGAGCCTTGTCCAACGGCGGAACATCGCGCATGGCGCCGTAGAGCACAACCTTGCCGACGAGCTTGCCCTTATATTGATCAAAATCCTTGTCAGTTTGGATATTGACGAAGACCACGTCGCCGGTAACTGGGCCGGGCGTTGCCGGGGACCATGGAGTTGACTGCAGAATCAGTACTGCCGTATCGGGTGTCACCATGCGAGCCCACGTGTTCATTTGCTGCCACCCAAGACCGAACTCGCCCCAATCTTCGAGGTGAGCATTTTCCAATCCGATTTTGGTCAGTGTGTCACGTGTCCACTCATTTGCCTTCTTTGCATTGGGCGAGCCGGTCAGGCGCGGGCCTATGCCGTCCATCAATGCTGAAGCAAATTCCATGACATGCGAATGGTTCAGGCCTTCATCTCGGATCCGTTCGTACACCGACATGTCGAGGGACTCGGTTGCGGGCTGGACTTCAGTGTAGGGATCCACTGCGACAGGGGACGGGGCCGGCTTGGGTTTCTCGGCGGCACAAAGAACCGCGGCGACAGCCAGCAGCGCCGCCGGGGAAAGGCGGGCGAATGAAATGCGCATCTTCTGGGCTCCGATGGATGGGGTGTAATACCTGTGGTGGAATTCTATGGTATCCACCACCCCATTTGCCCACAAAAAATGCCGTGTCAGGGCGGTCTAGCCTCCGCAATCAACGAGGGGTGAGACTAGTCGGTTTTGCCTCCGTCTACCGCGGCCGGCAGATCGAGAGCGACGAGAGCGAATCGAGTTCTTCCGTCGAGAGGGTCTTCAAATCCGACGATGTGCTGGTGGCGCTTGGAGCCGGCCTTGAGTTGGAGGCCTCCATGGACGCCAAAATCCTTGTCATCGATTTTCACGTTTCCATGATTTCCGCTGTCGCTGCAGTTCAGTCCTTCTGACGTCGCCGTAGGCGTGCCGACAGGAGCATTTCCCTGGCAGGTGATTACGTCGCCGTAGCGTCCCAGGGCCTTCTTATAAAACGCGGTCACCTTGTCCTGTGTGTCGGGAGTGGCATAATTCACCGCCCGGACGCGGAGCGTCCATTCACCAAATCCCATGTTCACGTCGGCAGACTTGTCGTGCTCCTTGTCTTTCACAATTTCAGCGCCCGGATAGACGGGCAGCCCGAGATCGGCGGCGGATATCTGGTTGGTATTGACATGAACTCCGCCAAACGGGGTGTCGACCTGAACATTCTTCTCCTGGCCGTTCGCATCCTTATCCACGTGGACCCGGCAGCCTGCGATTCCGGTAGCCAAGGCTGTTCCTAGCACAAAACAGATCGCCTTTCGATTCATCAGATTCGTCCTCACTCTCGGTAGTACGATTCGGCGCCGCCGCCGGTTCCGCTGGTTCCCACTCGGCATCCAAGATCTTTGTACTACTTTGTTTCAGCACCGGGGTTAGTATTCTCAGTAGTTTGTAGCCACAAGACTGGTTCGCATAGGAAATACGGGGAGTTAGCGGATGTTTCTGGCAGCTCACTTCGTAGCCTTGGCGGATAAAACCGGCGCAGTAGAAAACGAAAGGACCTTTCATGTTTGCTCTCAGCTCCTCCAAACGATTCGCGCTTGCTGCCATGTGCGGCGTAGCGATGCTAGCGGCAATATCTGCTTGCGCTCAGGATGATCCTCCTCCCGAAGCTGGCCGCATCTCCTATATCTCAGGAACTGTATCGATACAGGCGGTTAGCTCGGACGACTGGGGCCAGGCGTATCCCAATCTTCCCGTCGGCCCCGGTGATCGCATCTTTACCGATTCGGACGGACGCGCCGAAATTCAGGTCGGCCAGACGTACGTGCGAATCGGGCCGAACTCTGACGTCACGCTCGTGGATGATTCTGCCTTTAACATCAACTTTGGCATTGCCCAGGGTTCGATCCACCTGCACAGCTTCGGACTATGGCCACGCCAGCTGCTCGACATCAGCACGCCGAATGGTAATGCGGAATTTGGGAGTGCGGGCGACCTGCGCGTGGATGTCATGCCTACTGATGGCGCGACCGTATTTACCAATCTCGGACAATTCGCCAACATTACCGCCGCTGGTGATTTTCGCCAGGAACTCAACTACGGCCAATCCCTCGAACTCGCCGGTTCTAATCCCGTCTCCCCGCAATGGCTGCAACCCGCCGGCCCCGACGATCTTGATTCCTGGAGCCAGCAGCGGGATCAGCAACTGTCGCGCGTTGCGTCGTTCCAATACGTCAGCCCCGACATTCCGGGAGCGGCCGACCTCGACGCCAGCGGTGACTGGCAGCCCGCCACGGAGTACGGTGCAGTGTGGTTTCCGCGCGATGTTGCGGCAGATTGGCAGCCCTATCACGACGGGCACTGGATCAACCGCGATCCATGGGGATGGGTGTGGGTTGAGGATGAATCGTGGGGCTATGCGCCCTTCCATTACGGCCGGTGGGTAAACTACAGCGGCCGGTGGGGCTGGGTGCCGGGACCGGTGAACGTGCGTCCGATCTGGTCGCCCGCGCTGGTGGTGTTTGCCGGCGGCGCTCACTTCGGTGGCGAAGGCGGCCTCTCCGTCTGGTTCCCACTTGGACCCGGAGAAGCCTATCGCCCCTGGTATCGCTGCAGTCCGCGCTATATCGACCAGGTGAATATCACCAACATTCGCGAGTCTCCGCGAGTGCACGTGCAGAATACCTACGTCAATGTCGTCAACGTAACCAACATTACCTACGTGAACCAGACTCGCGGCGCGACGGCGATGCGGCAGGATGACTTTGCTTCAGGAAGGTCTGTACGCAATGTCGCAGTGCGGGTCGACCCGCGCGAGATGCAGCAGGCGCGGCCTCTGGCTCGGCCCGATGTGGCTCCGACGCCGCGAGCTATTGTGTCGCGTCCGGTGACCCGGCCGGTTCGTGTTTCGAGTCAGAGGCCGGAACTGATCAATCAACAGGGCAGGCAGATCACGGCCACGCCGGGCGCAACCCCGGTTGCCGCACCCCTAAGACCGGCTGCTCCGATCCGGCAGTTGCCGGGACGCACGATCGTGGCAACTCCGGCGCATCCGGTTCAGAACGGTCCCGGAGGAGGTCAGTTTCCTGGGGCGCAAAACGGCCAGCAGCCACGGCCGGGTTCGCCAAGTACCTTTTACCCGGGAGGAGCGCCGCGTGCAAACCCGGTGGGTCCGGTACAGGGAATTCAGCGACAGCCACTGAATCCGCAGTCGAACCCAAATCAGCCGGCAAACAATAACAACTACCAGCGGCAGCAGGGTCAGCCACCGGTTCAGCCGACAGGTCAGCCCGCGGCTCCGCCGAATTACCGGCAGCAGGATCGGCCAAACCAGGCACCGAACTATAACGATCGTCAACAAGGGCCGCAACCAGTCGCGCCTGGGGTGCAGCCTACGGGCAGGCCAGTCGCTCCGCCGAATTACCGGCAGCAGGATCTGCCGAACCCGGCGCCGAACAATAACGACCGTCAACAAGGACCGCAACCAGTCGCTCCCGGGGTGCAGCCTACGGGCAGACCCGTGGCTCCGCCCAATTACCGGCAGCAGGATCGGCCAAATTATCAGCAGGAAGTGCGGCCGAACCAACCTGAGCCGCAGCCGAACAATCCGCCCCAGGGGCGGCCAATCTCTCCTCCACCGGAGCAGCGGCCGGTGACGCCTCCGCAACGACCCGCGTATCAACCTCAGGAGAGGCCGGCTCCTGCACCACCAAACCGCGAGGCTGCTCCGCCACAGCAGAACAAACAACCGCCGAAAGATCAGAAACCAAACAAGGATCAGAAGAAGGACGATAAGAAGGACGACAAGAAGCACGACTAAACAAACAAATGAATTAAGGCCGCTGCGTATCTACGCAAGCGGCCCTTTTGCTTCATGCTTCAAACGAACCGGCGCCTAAGTTTTCTATGGGCTCACGCCGGAGAGTTTAAGAAATGGTCTGCCGTGGGCCAGCCATCAGGATCAGTGTGCTCCGTGTCTATCCTCAGTCTTTCCATCGGCTGTTCCGCCGGTTGCCCAGAGGATGCATGCGAAGAAGACCAGAGCGATAATGGGGACGACAACGAACGGGGAAGTGATCATGTTTAAGCTCCCTGAACCTTAGATTAGCAAATCGCCGGGGATTCTTCATTTTGGAGGCCGGAAACGCGGGCAAGCATACAGGTTTATCATGGAGTCGCCCGTATCTTGAGCGAGCGTCAGTGTTCCAACGAGGAGCAACTCCATGAGCGAGAACAATCCTGCATCACCCCGCAGCCAGGGGCGTCGCGACTTTTTGAAGATCGGCGGAGCCGCGACCGCGGCGTTGCTGACTCCTTCCGCATTCGCAGTGACGCCGAACAAGACTCTGCCCGGCCTGCCTTCAAACCCGCGGACACCGGAGGCTATGCCCACGCGTAACCTGGGCAAGACGGGCTACAAGGTCGGCATCTTTTCGCTGGGCGGCCAGGCTGCATTGGAGAAGCCGAATAATTTCGATGTTGCCGTGCCGATCGTGGACCGAGCGCTCGATCTTGGCGTGAACTACATCGACACATCATCCATCTACGGCGGACCAGATCGCTGGAGTGAGCAGTACGTGGGCAAGGTGATGGTCAAGCGCCGCAACGAGGCCTTTCTTGCGACCAAGACCAAGGAACGGACGCGCGACGGCTCGATGCGCATGATCGAGAAGTCGCTCCAGTTGCTGCAAACCGATCACGTGGATCTCTGGCAGCTGCACGACGTGGGCACGATGTATGACGTCGACCAGATCTTTGCCAAGGGCGGTGCGATGGAAGCGCTGCTCGAAATGCAGCAGCAAAACGTGGTTCGGAACCTCGGCATTACCGGCCACTACAGGCCCGATGCGCTCATGGAGTGCATTCACCGGCATGACTTCGACTGCATTCTGATGGCGATGAATGCGGCCGATCCACATCACTACAGCTTCAACGATGCGCTGCTGCCCTTGGCGGTCGAAAAACAGATGGGCATTATCGGGATGAAGATTCCGGGACGCGGACGCATTCTGTCGACATGGACACCGCCGCCGATCGAGCAGCAGAAGCACTCGTGGGAAGGGATGACGATCCAGACCGACAAGCCGGGCACACTTACCATGCGCGAAGCGATGTATTACACGCTTTCGCGTCCGGTGAGCACGGTGATTATCGGATGCGACACGACAACGCAGCTGGAAGAGAATGTGCACCTGGCGCGCGATTTCACGCCCATCAACGACAAGCAGCAAACGGAACTGGTGGCAAAGGCCGAGCCGTGCGCCAAGCCGTCACTGTTCTTCCGGTTCTACGACCGGCCGTAGCTGGCTGTGGTTTGTGCTGAATCTGAAAGGCCGGAGCGACTGCTCCGGCCTTTTTATCTGCGCGTTTGCGCCGAACCTAATTCCTTCAAAACTGCGCGGCAAAGCTGGCCGACCGTCAGCGGACGCACTTCTGTTCTCGAACTTCCAAATAGTGTTTGTACGACCGGAAATACCTCGGGGTTGGCGGAACTAAAGAGACACTCGTTCTCTTTCAGATCAAACGAATCGGCTGTTAATTCGATGCCATAGTGTAGTTCCAAATCCTCCAACAGTTCGGTGCCATCATCTGCCGTCAAATTGAGGTCGCGTTCGAGTAGGGTCTCAGGGCCGATGTGTCGATCGCGTTTCAGGCCTGCATAGCTGCGCACGACTTCCGCAAACTCTTCGAAAGAGGGAAAACTGACCATCGATCTCCTCTGTTACAGCTTAATGCCAGCTTGCGCTCACCTCTGTATTGCTGTGCAGCTGCCTTAGCGAAGGCCGACGATGCCACTTACTGACTGGATCAGGGCGGCGGGATCGTAGCCGACGCCGTCTTTGAAAACCATTTCGACTTCTTCGACATTATTGATGTTGTCGGCGGGGTTCGCTCTGAGGACGACGATATCGGCGGCCTTTCCTACGGCGATTGAGCCGATCTCGTCGTCCTTGCCCATATATTTCGCGCCGTTGAGCGAGGCAATGCGGATGGCTTCGAGCGGAGTGAATCCCGCCTCGACGAGCAATTCGATATTTCGCTGGTCGCCGAAGCCAGGAACGACGCCGCCATAGCCGGTTGGATCGCATCCGGCCATCAGCAATCCGCCGGCCGCTACAAATTCGTGCTCGAAGAGCATTTCCTTGTGGAGTAGGGTTTGGCCAAGTTGCTGCTCGCTCTGCTTGCGCGCACGGTGAGGTACTCTTTTGCCGCTTCCACATTCAAGGTCTTGAGTGCAGCGCTTTCGCGTTCCATCGGTGGGCGATCGCCGGCCATGGTTTCGAAAATCGCCAACGTTGAAGTGATTGCCACGTGGTGCGCAACGAGGTCGGCAATCATCTCGCGCACGGGTGCGCCTTCGATGTCGACGTCCTTGGCGAGGTAGTTCATGGTTTCGCGCTGACTGGGGCATTGGTCCGGCTTTTTGTCGGGAAGAAATTCAGTGTCCACAACAAGACCGTGTTCGAGATTGTCGATGCCCAGAGCTGCAGCCTGCCTGAATCCGATCGAGCAGAGGTGGCCCGTAACTTTCAGGCTGTGCGCATGAGCGTGATCGATTGCTGCTTTCAGTTCGTCCGCAGTGAGGTAGTTATACGCCTTGAATGACGTCACGCCTTCCCCCGCCCAATAGTCGACGAGGCGCGCCGCATCGTCGGGATCGCTGAGCTGATGCATCTGGATCGCGAAAGTGCCCTTGCCTTCAAGGTACGGTCCTGTGATGTCGAGCTTGGGCCCCGGAGTCTTTCCAGCCTCGATGGCACGTTTCAACTCGAGATCGGTATAGGGTTCGAGGCTGCCGCCGGTGCGGGCAGTCGTTACGCCGCCAGCAAGATAGAGACGTGGAGCACTGTCAGCCGCCTCCGCATACAGGGCGAGTCCGTCGGCAGGGCGATCGGGCAGTGGGTAGAAGAGATGCTCGTGCATGCCAACGAGGCCGGGGATCACGGTTTTGCCCGTGAGGTCCAGCACCTTCGCGTTCGCAGGATAGTCACCGTGCGATTTGGCATCCTGGATGGCGGTGATCTTGCTGCCTTCAATCACGATGCGCACGTCATCCCGTGGTGCGGCGCCCGTGCCGTCGATGACGCGCACATGGTCGAGCACCAGCACGGGTGCGTCTTCTTTGATGTAGGTCGCAAGCGGAGATTTGTGCTGAGCAGCGGAGGACAGGCCGAGCGCAACTCCGAAGCACAGGATGGCTGTGCGCTGGAAACTTTGCATCAGATTCGGGCCGCCAGGGAAGAGATTGGGTTCCTCGATGCAAGTCTCAGTCACCATGCGCGCAGTGTCAATCGGAAACGAGGAACTTGCTGGTGCTTCAGTTTTTTCTCTTTCGCAACACCCAGGTCGTCATGCAGCGATAGTCCTGCACGATCGTGGTTTTCAGGGGATCCACGAGCACTGCGTTCAGTTCTTCGACAAGATCTATCAACATCTCTTCATCGACCAGAAACCATCTCGATCCGTCGCCCACGACGAACACATTTGGCCCCACTCTCTCGAATTCCATGCCGATTCTTGATCCCAATCGGCAGAACAGCATCCCGCCAGGTCTGAGAACTCGCCAGAGTTCTGCCAGCATGCTTCGAAAGTGCTCCTCATCGCGTGCAAAGTGGAGCACGGAAGAGCACATGACAACGTCGGCGAATCCATCGGCAAAAGGCATGTGCTCAATGGGCCCGACTTGAAAATTCTCCGAGGGCAAGCCCGTCGACAGAGACGCGGACAACTGGCGAACATGGTCAACGGCGTTTGCGTCCAGGTCCAATGCGAAGACCTTACAGCCTTCACGCAGCAGGTGAACGAGGTTTCGTCCATAACCGCATCCGGCATCGAGCACGCGCATGCCAGCCGCAATGTTTCCGCGCAAAATCTGGTCGAAGACATAGATATCGATCTGCCCGAACTGTTCCTGAACGGTCAAAGCCACGCTGTCACCTTTTCTAGTATTGAGGGTTTTGGGAAAGCAGGCTTTCCCTCCCTGAAATGCTGCGCTAAATCGACCGCAGCCAGCACGCTATTCGCGTCATGCTTCGACGTTCAGGTACAACCGGTAATGCTCGTCGTTGATTGCTGTAAAGGGCCGCATCGCCACGTTGCCAGTCACCGTCTTCGCCTGCCAGTTGGTTGAACCGTCTGTGACTTGCACGACCGAGGCCAATTCTTCATTGCGCACCGTGGCTGGAATCTCTCCCACGGCAAAGAGCGCGAGTGGACCATGCACCGCGGCAACCAGCTTCGGATGCTCTGGGTCGACTGCCTGAAGGGTAGTTGGCATGTCGAATTCGACTTCGACGCGATCGCCCTTTTTCCACGTGCGTTGAATGCGCGCGAACTGGCCCGGCGTGGGGCTGGAGGCTGCTCGCTTGCCATTGACCGCTATGGTTGTCTTCGGTCCTGCCCACTCAGGGATGCGCACGAAAACCGCAAATGCAGAGGACGTGTCGGTCGCAATTTCGATCTGGGTTGTGGGACGATGCGGATAATCAGTGCGCTGAACCAAACCGACACGCTCGGTGCCGCGCTTCCACGTCACGCGCGATGGAACAAAGAGGTTTACGTAAACGCCTTCTTTATCGCCGAAGTACGAACTGATACCGTAGTCAGCTGCGATCTGCGAAAAGGTTCCAGTGCAGCAGTGCCACTTGTAGGGGTGATAGACCTTCGATCCGTCGTTATTGTAGTCGGAGTAGTAGAAGCCGTGCCCATCTTCCTTGATCTGCTTCACGCCGAGGATGCAGTTGTAGAGCACGCGTTCCATGCTGTCTCCGTAGCGGCTGTCTTTGGTGGTTCGGAGGAGGTAACGCGTAATTTTGAAATGCGCATAGGAGCCGCATGGAGTCTCAAAACTCGAGTGCGTTTTGGTCAGGCTCTCGCCGACTCCGCCGCTGCCGGGCTTGCGGAATTCCTCATTGGGTCCCCAGCCGCCAGTGGCAAAGCTCTGCGCGCGCACAAAATCGAATCCGTTGCGCGCGGCGCGCAAATACTTATCGTCGCCCAGCACGAAGTAAGCCTGCATGGCGCTGCCCATGGCATTGACGTGGCTGTAGGCGTGCTTGCCGGGAAGTACGTTTTCGCCGGCTGCAAGCGGATCCCAATACCAACTGTCGGCGAGGAAATGCCGGCCCATGATTTTGTAGCGGCTGCCGGCGCCGCGCTGCCAGGCCAGGAAGAAGTTTTCCGGCAGCGTGTACGGTTCATCCCAGCAAAACGAATCGTCTCGATGCGGACGCGCATATTCCTCGGCACGCGATATTCCTCCGGGTGGCAGGTGCGTTGTTACAGAATCGAGCGTTGCATCGAGGGCCTTGAAAGCATTCGGGGCACCGGCAAACTCATGCGCGTCGATCATGCCGATGGAAATCTTGTCATAGGTGTAGGCCGGAAAGCGGTGGTCGTCCCAGAAGTGCGTTGTGATCGCCGGAGCGAAGCCGCTGACGAGCCGATGCACCTTCTGCTGTGTGGCTTTGTCGCCCGTGGCAGCGTAATCGCGTGCAAGACCGGAGAGATATTGTCCGAAGCTGTGGCAGGGAGCAAAGCCGTTATTGCCGGGTTTGTCGAGGTCGCTCAGTGGCGCCCAACTGTACCAGCCCCCCATGTCTTCTCCGGGAGCCGCTAACCCGGCGCGCTGCCGAAACGGCTTCAGAAGCGAATCTTCGTCGAGGGCAAGATAGAACGCATGATTGCGATTGAATTGCTCGCGCAGTGGTCCTTCCAGCAGCTCGACGTCGCCGTAACCGAATTGGCTGAGCGGAGGCGTGATCTGCAAGGACTCGTTCGGATTCGCGAATCCAACTCGTGGGTGAACGAGTGTTGCAGCAGCGGCGGCTGCGCCCGCCTTGAGGAATGTACGGCGAGATTGGGGCCGAGTGATCGACATGGGATCTCCCGGAAGGATTCTAACGCGCCCCGCTGCGTCGGATCACTTTACGGCTGTTGTCCCCTTACTAGCCCGGCGGAGTACCGCTTGTGCATCGGGGGCGTAGGGGCCGTTTGGCGCCAGCGTCAAATACCGCTCGTAGGCCGTCGCGCAGCCTGCGGGCAGATCGAAGTGTTTCGCTGTCACATCCACGCCAGATTCCTTCAGGAGTCCATTTGCCTTAATAAAGTAGGGATCTGCATCCCGCGGATCGACTTTGATGGCATTCTCGGCTGCCGCCACCTGAGCTTCCGCATTCCCGACTTGCATGAAGATGAGCGCTTCGTTTCTGAGGTACATACCGGCGTGCGCGGCGTCCAATTGAGCGGCGAGGGCAAAGGCTGTGGTTGCCTCGGGTGCTTTGCCGGTGCGCGCGTAGATTTCGCCAAGACCGGCATTCGCGAATGCCTGTACGTTCGGCTTGGGGCTTCCGCTGGACACCTGAATCTCGACAACGCGTTTGAACGATTTTTCAGCGTCCTCATATTTTTTCAAGCCTGTCTGGGCCCTGCCCAGATTCTCCCAGAGAAGCGTTTCATCCGCGCTCAACCCTGACTCTTTGATGGTCTGCAGATCCTTAAGCGTCAGAGATTCGGCTTCGGTACATTTGGAGATTTTAATTGCAGCGGCCTTGGCATCAATTTCCGCGGGATCGGCGGTCTTGCCTACGTCCTTCACAGCCGTGTTGCGCGCTGCGTCAGAGTCCTTCAGATCTCGCGCAACTACGCTCAAGTCAGAGTTAATTGTCTTGATGAGCTGCTCTTGATTCTGAGCAGAGGCATTCTGCTTTTTTAGTTCCTCAAGTTCCTTCTTCTGTTCGTCGGGCAAGTCATCGATAAATGCCTGCCGGCTCATGTCATCGTTCTGTTCCAAATCTTTTCCTGCGATGATCGCGATGTTGTTGATGGCATCGATCCACAGGCTGGGTGGAGTATCTGGCATGCGATAAACAAGCGTATAGGTGGCCGCGGCCGCCTCTCCTGCATAGTTTCCGTGGGAATCCACCGGAAATGAATAGGTCACCGTCACTCCGTTGTCGGATGACAGGCAGATCAGGCCGATGGGTTGCGGTTGACCGGTGTAGTTGATGACATGCCCGTGGATCTTGCCCATCTGCGCAGACGGCTGTTGCGCAAGAGCCGGCACAAGAGATAAAACAAGCATTCCGAGTAAGGGTGAACTGAATATCTTCATGATTCCTTCTTCCAATTTGCGAGTGCGCGGTTCGCCGCGAGTGCTCGCCGGTTAATCTAACTCAGCTGACTTGTCTTGATAGCCAGCTTTTCAAACTCGACGGTTCCGAGGCCGCGATTCGCGGCCAATTGCAGGTAGGGCAGATGCTCGGCGTCGAGGTTCCAGTAGGCTTTCGCTACGTAAGCATCGAGCGCCACTGGATCGGTGCCAGCAACAATGGTTTTCTTGAGCGCGACGTCTTCGAGGTTGCCCCCCGTTGGGCCGTTGCGCAGCAGGATGCGATAGCAGTCCATGATGGTGAGGGTCGGTAGCATAAAACCGGCCAGATCGGCCAGGCTCTGATGAATCTGCTGATGAAGCCTGTTACGCTGCCCTCCGAGGATTCCGTACCAGTTCTTCATGCCGAGCGTGGCGCCTGTCAGCTCGTGATGCTTGGCGATTGGCAGATTGAGGATCTTGTCGGCATCAAGGAACGGGGCGAACACGGGCCAGCTCTTCAGCACCACTCCGCCCATATCCACTTCCCGGAATTTTTCAGGGTCGGGTAGAACGACCTCGGCTCCCGCTGTTCGAGCCGCTGCTTCGATTCCCGAACGATGGAAGCAACGCTGCGCTTCGTTACAACTCACGTCGGTGACGATGACGCGCTTGGCGCCGGCCTGCCAGCATTGGCGCACGACTTCGGCGACGAGTTCAGGATTGGTATTGGCGGCCTGCTCCGGCGTGCGATCCCAGGCGATGTTGGGCTTGATGACTACGACATCTTGCCGCGAGATGAATCGGCCGATGCCGCCAAGATTTTCGAGCGCTTTCTGCACGAGCGCACGCGGTTCTCCGGGCAGCGCGCCGTGCCCATCTGTTACGTATTGCGCCACCGTGAGCTGCGGAAATTGTTGATCGGAGGCGATGCGATGGTCTTTGCGGGCTTGTTCGACAGACGCGGCCATAGGGTGATGGCTGCGTCCGCTGAGCCAGATTCCCGCTCCGGCCGCTCCGGCAGCGATGCCGCCAACGCGCAGCAACTGGAGCAACGCTTCTCGTCGCGTGAGCTGAGACGATTCCGGTCCGCCCCGATTGGAGCTTGACGATTTCGTCTGCGCCATTTGTTCGTAAATACCGGCCATGGTCCCCTGCTAAATCTCGATGAGGTTGATACGATGCGGATCGTTCACGCCGAGCGCATGCGCTGCATCGGCAGCTGTGGCGATATAGCGAGGCGGCCTGCCTGCAGCCTCGAAGGTTTTCAATCCGACTTCGGCGCGCTTCTTTTCCAGGATTCCCCAGGCAACATGATCGATGGCGACACGGTCTTCGCCGACGATCAGCGCGTTTGGCTGCCACAAATGTTCGGGCCTGAATCCTGGACCACCTTCGTACACCGAGGTCATGGCATCGCCGATGGTCAGCTTGATCCTCTGCAGGACAACGGGAAATGCGTTGAGATCAGCGACACCTGGGTTGCAGCCGCCTGCGTGCAAATCCTGCGGACGCTCGACGACGCCGTACATGTTCTTCATCGCAAATGTGACACCAGACATGCTGTGATCTTTGAGAATCGGCAAGTTGATGACCATTGCACATTCCTGCGTCAGTATTCTTGAAAACCGCGCGTGCGACGATCCCCAGGTTTCGACCTTATCTTCAAATCCGGAGACGTCAGAGCCGAAGCAACGAACGCGGGTTGGGTCGGTACTGATGGTGAATCCACAAGCCTGCAGGTCGCGGGCATTTCGGTCCCATATGAGAATGTTGCCTGGCTTAACGCCGGCTTGCTGCAGCCGTTCCGCGATGGCGAAAGCAAGCACAGCATGCGTAGAAATGCCTTTGCCACCGAGCCCGTTGGTTTTCAGTCCGATTACCTTGTCTTTTCCGCCGCCCTCAAGGACGATGTGCTTCCATGCATCCACGGGCCGCTTGCGTCCGGTGTAGGATGCGATGGCGCGGTCAAGAAGTTCGCCGACCCGCTTTTCGTCGAGTCTTCCATCGGATCCGTGCAAGGCCGGGTCGCGCGCGATGACAACCTTTGCTTTCCCAGTCTCGGCCTGGTGGTCCAGCGCCCTCAATCCAAGAGTGCTCTCTGCTCCGAGGACGATGGCTCCCGTGGCTGCGCCCTTCAGAAAATCGCGACGGCTTTTCATTGCTTTCCTCCCGTTCGTGCAGTCGGCCCAAGTGGCCGGGTCGGGTTAAAGGTTTGCCTCTACACCGTGCGCCAATGCCAGCAGCGCCTGCGGGGTGGAAGCTGAAGATTCGTAAGCAACGATGCGCACAAGGGTGCGCCCTTTGCGGAAGCTCACACTCTGCGCATATTGCAAACCCTCGTCGCCCAAAGAAACGCTTTGCGCGTCTTTGGTCTGTCCGCGCTCAAGAATTGTCTGCGCACCGTCCGGGCCGCCCATGGTATACACATCGACGACTGCCTCGAGTTGACCCTGATACTTGTAGTCGGAGGTCGTCGTCGAAACGACGCCGGCCTGGATGAACTGCTCGGAGTCTCCATCGATGTACTGCCAAAGATCCTTCGGCTCGAAGGTCCGCGTTTCGCTCGACTTCTGCCAGCCCGCAACCGCATTCGACGCCGGAAACGGATCGGCGATCTTTTTCTTGCAGCCGGACACGCCAGCCGCGACAAGCAAAACAGTAACCAAGGTTCCAACTATCAGCGAATGCAAATGTTTCATTCCTATTGAGCCCCTTTTCAACTTCTGTTCAGCAGGATCTGGCTGCTGGGCGAGCGGCTCTCGCCAATGCTCGTAACGTAGACAGCCGGCCGCTCCTGCAATGGGCACGCATACTCGCATGCGCCGCAACCGACACACCGGCTGGGATCGACGCGCGGCTGCTTCACGGTTTTCGTGTGGCCGGCAGAGTCGATTACCTCGGCCTCTTCAACGTAGATTGCTTTGGGCGAAACCGGGCACCACTCCTCGCAGACGATGCAGTCGGTAGCAAGCGCCCACGGCAGGCAGCGTCCGCGATCGTAGAAAGCGGTACCGAGTCGCACCGGACGATTCTGTTGGCCGCCGACCCCGACAACCCATCCCTTGTCTTTCGGCGTGATCTGCCAGATAGCGCCGGTGGGGCACACTTCGGAACACAGTACGCAACTCGGTTCGCAGTAGCCGGTGCGTGGAACCAGGGTTGGCGTCCACAGTCCCTCGAGACCGGCTTCGGTCAGCGTGGGATGCAGCGAATTATTTGGGCAGACCTTCATGCATTCGCCGCAGCGGATGCACCGCGAGAGAAAGTCCGACTCATCGACGGAACCGGGCGGGCGAAGCAGCCGCTCGTTACGGCTTTTGCCCAGGCCCGTATTCGCCCGCATCAGGGGAACGGCGGCAGCACCGACGGCTATCCCTGTCAATGTGCGGCGTCGGCCAAGGTCGGGCGTCGCAACTTCCCGCTCGTTGCGGAAGAAGCGAAACTGCAGGGATCCGTGAGGGCAGCTTCCCGCGCAGTTCATGCACATCAGGCATTCGGATTTTCGCCACGGAACACCGCCAATGGGATCGTCCCCGCCCTGACAGTGCAGCAGGCACCGGTTGCACTTGTCGCAGCTGGATGCATCCTTGTGTAATCCGAGGATTGACCAGCGCGACACCGCGCCCAGCAGGGCACCGAGCGGGCAAATTGCGCGGCACCAGAAGCGAGTAACACGCATACTGGCCCAAAGGATCAAAACGAAGAGGATGCCGAGCACCAGGCTCTGCGCGAAGTGGGTCTGGCGAAAGTCGAGGATCATGGCCTGGAAAATCGTGTGCAGCGTCTCGCCCGTCGTTCTGATCGCAGCGACGTGGCTGTGCTCCATGGGCAGCAGCAATGCGCGCGTGGCGAAGTTGAAGGCTGGCAATAACGCCAGGCCTATCGAGCGAACCAGCAGGCTGAAAGGATCCAGCGTGCCCATCGCCATAGAGCCGAAGCAGGCAGCTACGAGGCCAGCGATCAAAACGACATATTTCACCGTCTGCCAGCGCTTGTAGCGGTTTGAGTCGATTCGCTGTTTGCCGAGTTTCGCTTCGGACCGCATACTGCCGACAAAGTGCTGCAGCGTTCCCATGGGGCAGATCCACCCGCAGAAGAATCGGCCCAGAAACAAGGTGGGCAGCAAAATCAGCAGGCTCCACGCGAGGCCGCGATACAGAGCGTGCGTCGCAAGTGCATTGGTTAGTGCGACCAGTGGATCGAGAACAAAGAACATCCGCACCGGTGCGCGCATATGAATGTCGCCTGAACTTGCCGAGGCAGGCCGCATTGACGTGAAGACCAGGAGCGCGAGAAATAGCAGCAGAAAGAAAATCTGCGAGATCCTGCGCAATTGCGGCAACCTGGATTGAGCCACGAGTTTCCCCGATTCGACAGCGAGCGAATGCCTCGAAGAGCGTCCGCACAAGCCG
Source organism: uncultured Acidobacteriaceae bacterium (assembly GCA_963838295.1). Classification (GTDB taxonomy): domain Bacteria; phylum Acidobacteriota; class Terriglobia; order Terriglobales; family Acidobacteriaceae; genus Telmatobacter. The sequence goes on along the minus strand of CAWIQS010000006.1, from coordinate 313,265 downwards.
GCGGTCGCGACGGCAGGCGAACAAGCTACACAGCGATCATTCGCGCACGGGCTCTCGGCAGACAGTGATAGTCATCACTTTGAGCGGATTCAAAGAGGGGTGCGATGGGAAGAAGTTAGCAGGATAATCTCTCTTGAATCAGCGGCCGTTCGGTTTTCAGCCGATTGCTTGCGGGTTCAATCCATGTGATTAATGAGGGAGGCAATGCAGGCCGCACCAAAGCCATTGTCGATGTTCACAACGGAGACATTCGGCGAGCAGGTGTTCAACATTCCCAGTAGTGCGGCGACGCCGCCAAACGAGGCGCCGTAGCCTATGCTGGTGGGCACGGCGAGCACCGGTGCATTTACCAGGCCAGCCACCACTGTCGGCAATGCACCTTCCATGCCGGCGCAGACAATGAGGACGCGCGCGGATTGCAACGACTGTTTCTGCGCCAGCAGACGATGGATTCCGGCGACGCCCACGTCGGCGATCAACTCCGTCTCGTTCCCCATCAGGCGTGTCGTCACGGCGGCTTCTTCGGCAACGGGGAGGTCACTGGTCCCAGCGCAAATCACGCAAATGGTTCCTCGCCCGGCGGGAGCGGCGGTTTGTTCAAGCGTGATGGCGCGGGCCATCTCATGGTAAGTCGCACGCGGCTCCGCGCTGTGGACCGCTTCGAAACACTCGCGCGATGCGCGCGTAGCCAGAACGTTTCCGCCCGCTTTCGTCATGTGCGCGAAGATCCGGGAAACCTGGTCTGTGGTCTTTCCGGCAGCAAAGATCACCTCCGGCATCCCGGTACGCAGTGCGCGGTGATGATCGAGCTTGGCGAAGCCGAGGTCTTCAAACGGCAGGTCTTTCAAGCGATCCAGCGCGTCCCCGACGGAGGTGCGTTTTGCCTCCACGTCCTGAAGCAGCGCTTCAATCTGCGAGCGGTTCATTGGCGATTCTCCTCGCGTATGGCGGCATAGACGCGAAGCGCTTGCTGCATTACGGTCTTCAGCGGAACAGAGTGGGCAGCGGCGATGCGCCGGCAATCTTCATACTCCGGTGCTGCGTTTGCAATCTCGTCCGAAGGCCAGCGTGCGATCTTGATGCGGACCGGGCCCCACTCGGTCTGCACTTCCTTGAATTCGCGGACGAGGGATACCTTGTTCTCGATGCGCCAATGCATGCCGATGGTGGTGGTTTCGCGAAAGAGCAGATCGCGCAATGCAGATACCTTGTCTGGATGGCACAATACTGTGAACTGCACGCCGGTGCGGCCCTTTTTCATCTGCACGGGGACCCGATAAACGTCCCACGCGCCGGCTTCGAGCAGAACTTCGCTGACATAGGCAATCAACTGCGGGCTGGAGTCGTCGATCACCGTTTCCATGATGGCGACTTGCTCGGCAGCAGAATGCCCGGCGATCTCTTCGCCGACGAGCAGGCGCAGCAGGTTGGGCTGGCCCGGTGTGTCGCGTCCACCGGCGCCGTAGCCAGATGCAGATATGCGCATGGCGGGCAGCGACGCGTACTCCACATTCAGCATGCGGAGGATCGCGGCGCCGGTGGGGGTCACGCGTTCCATCGGAGGACCGGACGCATACACGGGCGCATTGCCAAGCAGTGCGAGCGTTGCGGGCGCGGGTACGGGAAGCGTTCCGTGTGCACATTCGACAGTACCGCTGCCGACATTCAAAGGCGAGGCCAGCCAGCGATCGACGCCAAGATGCGCGCAGCCCACGGCTGAGCAGACGATATCGACAATGGTGTCGACCGCGCCGACTTCGTGGAAGTGAACCTTCTCGATGGGCATCGCGTGAATCTTTGCTTCGGCCTCACCGAGCAACTGGAACGCGAGGCTGGCGCTCGATTTCACCTGGTCTGTCAGAGGCGCGTCGGCAATGATTCGAAGGATTGTCGAAAGCGAGCGATGCGGCTGATGCTCGTGTTCGTGAACATGGTCGTGCGTGTGGACAGTGCCGTCGGCATGCTGGTGTTCATGGCCGTGCGTTAAGCCATGATCATGCGTATGCGCGTGCGAATGCTCGGGGTGATCGTGCTCGTGAATGTGGCCCGCTTCGCCGTGCGCATGGTTGTGCGCGGCCGCATGGTCGTTTTCGACGATGACATCGACCTTGGTTCCCGCCAGCCCACCGCGGCTGACCTTGCGCATTTCGAGATGCGCGCCAACGTTCAGCGCGGCAGTCGTTTCCTCGAGCAGGGCAAGGGGCACGCCTGCGTCGACAAGCGCGCCAAGCAGCATGTCGCCGCTGATGCCGGAGAAGCACTCCAAATATCCGATTCGCATGGAAATGAAATTGTACCTACGCGCCGCGCCGCATCAGAACTTCAGCCGGCAGCACCGCGTTCAAAGACCCGGAGCGAAAACCTGAGCAATCGATCGTCACGTATTGAAAGCCGGCCTTGCGCAACTCGGCTGAAATCCTGTCCATCATGTCGAGCGTGAGAGCACGGGACAATTCGGCGCGTGCGATTTCAACGCGAGCAAGTTCTCCGTGGTGGCGGACGCGAAACTCGCGAAATCCCAACTGGCGGAGGCTCTCTTCACCGCGCTCAACCTGCTCAAGAACTTCGCGTGTTACGGTGCGGCCGTACTCCACGCGGGACGAGAGGCACGGTGCGGCAGGGCGATCCCAGAGCGTGTAGCCTGCTTCCTTCGCCAAAGCGCGGATCTCCTGCTTGGCCAGCCCGACCTCGGCGAGCGGTGCCAGCACTTCATGTTCTTCGGCAGCGCGCTGACCGGGGCGATAGTCGCGGCGATCGTCGGCGTTCATGCCGTAAGCGATCTGGTCAAAGCCGAGCTCCGCGCCCAGTTTCTTCATGCCTTCGAAGAGTTCTGTTTTGCAGTGGAAGCAGCGGTTGGCATCGTTGCGCTGATATTCGGGCTTGTCCAACTCTTCGGTCTGGATGACGCGCAAGGGGATGCCCTGCGTTGTGGCGAATTCTTTGGCTTGATTCATGTCGCGGCGGGCAAGGCTTGGCGAGTCGGCCAGAACCGCTAACATCTTGTCGCCCAGAACGCGGTGAGCTGTTGCCGCGAGGAAGGCCGAATCGACGCCGCCGGAGTAAGCCACCATGACGCTGCCGAGCGCGCGCAGACGGTCTTCAAGAGCGCGCTGCTTCGCCGCTGTTTGTGCGGGATCGAGCGCGATATCGGGCGTGGTCGGCACAGTGCGATTATACCTGCGCAATTGGATGCGGCGATGGCGGGATGTGACGGCTCCGCGGTTCACAACTGTTTGAGCAGCTATAATCTATGGGCGGGCGGCCGAGTGTGCAAACAAGCTGTGTACTCCGGACGATTCAATTTCAGGAGAGTTCACTATGCGTTTTCAAACAATGATGAAATTCACGGGCGCCATTGCGCTGGCGGCGGCCATGATGGCTGCTCCGGTGCGGTCACTGGCCCAGGGCGGCGACACGATTCTGAAGCCCGCCGATACGCAAAAGCTGCTTCCGGCGAGCGTCTACTACAAGGCCCAGTCGGCGCCGACGCAACTGCGGAACTCGACCGGCATCAAGTTTTCTGACGGTTTCTACCTGCTGTCGACGATGGTGGACACCAGCGGCTATTCGAGCGATGTGGCGGCGAAGTACCAGGCGTACTTCATCACCGAAGTACCGTTGAAATTCGGGAGTGAGAACCTGCCGGCCGGTATCTACGGCGTCGGATTTGTTGGCGGCAAATTCGTTGTCACCGATGTGGGAGCGCATGATGTTTTCTCAGTGGAAACGGGTTCCGACGACGCTCTGAAGCGGCCGATGCCGCTGCAGATCATGGCCGATCCATCGGGCGGTTTCCGGCTATATGCCGGGCGGAAGTTTGTGAAGTTTGCCCGATAGCTTCCCGGCTTTCGGTCGTGTTCAAACGTGGGCTTTCGGGCCCGCGTTTTTGCGTTGCGCCGAGATTGAGAATGCCACTAACGGGATAAATCCGACTTATCTTATTTATTTTGTCAGGCTTATGTGTTTAAGGGCTGTGCATGGAATCCTTGACCCTATTACCCAGACTCTTTGGGCAAATTCCCTGTAATCATCAGGTTAGAAAGAGGGTGTGGCGCTAAATTCCTGCGTGGATTGGGGTTCGCTGTAGATTCGTCTGCTGATTGAAGTTAGCGGCGTGAGGTCAGTGTTCGGGACGCGAGGCGCACGTTGGCGAAGCTAATGGTTTCAATCACGATTCCATTGTGCGCCAGAAGATGGAAATTACCTGCAAATGGCGAGAATCTTTTTTCGTTTTGGATTGAGGAACTTGGAGGGAGTTTGAGGAGAAGGGGGCTTGACGAAATCGACATCAGCGAAGGCAACCGGCGCTGAGATCACCGTTGGATCCGCATCCGCGGACCCGCTCATCGCGAAGACGCCGCGATGAACGGGGCACCGCTTTCGGGGATGCGCATGACGAAGCCAGAGGCGAACTCGCGAAAGTCTCAGCCCGTGACGGTACTCACGTAATGATCGGGTGCAGATGATTGATGGGTACAATCGTGGAACTCTTCAAGCTCACATCGTTTCAGTCGAGAGACGAAAGGACCAGAAACCCATGGGGACCTCCACGCAGTCAGCCAATGCCAACTCTGTTCAAGCACCCGCCTCATCTCCCGCCGAGATGCCGAACTCCTCCGGAGCAAATCAGTATTCCATGATCGGGAAGTCGATCGTGATCAAGGGCGAGATTGTGTCTTCCGACCCGGTTTACGTGTACGGGAGCGTAGAGGGCACGATCAACGCGCCGGCGCACCGGGTGACCGTCGGAAAAGAGGGCAGAGTCAAGGCCGACATCCATGCCCGCGAAGTTGTGATCATGGGCGACGTGTGCGGCAATCTGGAGTGCATGGAACGGGTGGAGATCCGCAGCGACGGTTCGCTGCTGGGAGATTTGTCGACGAGCCGCATTTTCATCGAAGAGGGCGCGGTGCTGAGTGGCAAGATCGATGTGCACAAGCCGAGCAAGAAGGAAAAGCCGGAGGCGCGCGAGGAGCAGGCGGTGGAGCCGGAAGACGAGGAACTTGAGCGCAAGGGCGTGGTGAGTTTTGCGGTGACGGAGATGGTGGAGGAGATTGCTTCGTAGAGATCAGCTTTCCTCTGACTCTTCTCGTGGCGGATGTTCGGCGCGGGTCCATGGTTCTCCGGGCTTGCCGCGCTCTGCGTACCAACCCAGAGGCAAGTCGACGAGTTCTTTGAGGCTTGGGTCGGCGTCGATTGGGTGATGGAAGCAGACAATCACCGGGGCACCGCCATCACTCATGCTGTCACCCAAGAATTGCCAAGCGCCGTCTTCAGAGTCATGAGAAACGTAGGTGACTGGCTCGGTGCCCTCGTGAACTGTCTTTGAAAGATAGACGCCGGTGTGCGGCGGATCGGAAAATTTCCAGTCGAAGAGGCTGCTTTCCGGGTCGGCAGAGGCCCAGAAATCTTCTTCAATGCGAGTCATCGGCGCATTTGGCTGCATGAGAGGTTGCGCGAAGTGCGGGTCGAATCCCTCGTCTTCAGGGAACCGGTTCTGGAGATCCGGATAGACGGCATGCAGGACCGGATAATTAGATCCACCGTAGTACCAGTTCGCCCAGTTCATCAGATGCTTCACCCATTTCTGATCGACTGGCCGGAATGCGCAGTCAACGTCACCGATCAAATCGCCATGGCGGCCAGTTGTAAGGTCGACGCCTGAGCGAAGTCGCTTTGCAGCTTCGTTCAAACAGGAGTGGGCGACCTTGGGATCAAGTCCTAACGTAATGAGGTCGGGCTTGCCGCAGGTGTCATTGATTCCGATCGTGTAGCTCCAGCCGCAAGCACGGCCGCCGCCACTCTTTACCGAAATGACAAAACAACCGTGTTCTTCGATGTTGCTAATGGTGCGTTCATCTTCAGGGGCCAGTTTGGTCGTACGCCAGTAGCGGGTTCGCTCGGATTCAAAGTTTTTGGACATGTGAGTTGCGAATTCTTGTGTTCAAGAAATGATAACGAGGAAATGCGGGAGCGAACGGTGGATGTCACGTCGCTTTTTGCGCGGAGGAGAAGAAGAGCAACTGCAGGTTCCTCCGCTCCCCATTCGCTGCGCTCAGGGTCGGTCGGAATGACAGGATCTGGGGATGGCGAAGAAGAAACAGGAACGCGGAGCTTGCGGTCCGCGTTCTGCCCTTTAATTGTTGTTAGTTCGTTTTGCGGCACGACTTTAAACAGCTTGGTGAAAAAGTCCGTATCGGCCGAGCCAGCATCCTCAGGGGCTAAAGCCCAAGACTCATTTTGTTGCGTTTGCGGCCTGGCTGAAGCCATGCCCTTGTTACAAAACAGCGGGTTCGTTGAGTTTTTCACCAAGCTGTTTAAAGTCGTGCTCTGTTACAACGCCTCAATACAAAGGAAAAGGCGGACCTTCCGGTCCGCCTCAGTTCTTTCTGGGTGAAGCTGACGTTTATGCCTTGGCCAGGGCAGGGGCTGCGGTGCCTAGCTTCTCTGCCAGCATTTCGTGGGCGTGGGCGAAGAACTCTTCTTTTGCGATCTTGCCTGCGTCTACATCTGCCAGTAATGCCTTTTGGGCGATGTATTCCTTGTTCACTACGCCGGCTTTGGACTGCAGCATGCGCCAGGACTTGCGGCGCTCTACGCAGAACATGACGAGCTGGCGGGAGAGGGCGCGGTACTCGATCTTTCCGTTTTCTTCGTACTTGATGTAGACGCCGAAGTCGGGAATGAAGGAGCGGTGCGCCGGATCGAGGTAGCGGCGGTAGACCACATCCTGCTGCGTGATGCGCACCAGCATGTTGTCGAGGTGGAGGAGCTTCTCGGCCGCCTCGGGCTTGATCTTTTTGAGGTGGTTGCGGAAGCGGGCTTCCGTCGTGCACCAGTGAGCCACGGTGTAGCGCATGGTTTCGCCGGTGGACTTGAGCTTGGTCTCGTACCAGTCGAGTTCCTTGCTGGGATTGCCGGTGACGTCAAGCGCCTCCTGGTAGGTTTCGCCGAGGCGCGGGTTGAAGACGAACTCGGGAACTCCGCGCGAGTCGCGTACGCGCTGCGCCTGGAAGAGGGCCATGTCGTCGGCAACGCCGTGCTCGGGCTGGCAGGTGGTGAAGCACTGGAGGAACATCGTTCCGCGATATTCGAGGCCGTCGAGAATGGCGCGGTAGAGCTTCGGCGCGTTGGCCATGGAGACCTGCGCGACGAAGGGCGATCCGTGTCCGGCGAGGAAGGTTTCGGCGACGGTCTTCTTCTCAGTGTTCTTGCCTTGCGTGGCGGAGCCGAAGACGTTCATGTCGTTACCGCCGAGCATCGGGGTTGAATCGGAGTTCTGACCGCCGGTGTTGGAGTAGACCTGGGTGTCGAGCATGAGGGCTTTGATGTTTGGCCTGTTCTGCAGGATCACCTTGGACATGTTCTGGTAGCCGATGTCGCCCATGCCGCCGTCGCCGCCGACTACCCAGACCTTGGGCAGTTCGACGATTTCCTGATCGGTCATCAGGGCGTCGGTGAAGTGGGTGAATTCGTAGAATTCACGCGGCGTGATGCCCTTGCCCTCGCGGGTAAGGATGACGTCGGTGAGGCGCTCGGGGATAACGGAGCGTCGGGCATGGTCAACGATGAAGCTTTCGCCCATGAGCCAGCCGATGGTGATGCCGTCCTGGAAGAGCGAGTTCATCCACGGATAGGGGTGGGGGTTGTTCGGCGAGGTCGATCCGTACACGGTGTTGCAACCCGTGTGCGCGGCCATGGCCATCACGCTCATGCCGTTGGCCAGACGTCCATCGACGGGCTGCAGGCTCTTGTGGTTGAAGGCTTCGGTGAGCAGAACAGCTGCGAGGGCTTCGACCATCTGTGCGTCGGTGATGGGGCCATTGGCTTCTTCGTGCGCGGCGATGCGGGACTTGGTGTCTTCAGTTTGTTCGCCGCCGAGGCCGAGGATCAGGTGAGTGATGGCGAGGCGGAGGGTCGCGTACTCTTCGGGATTGCTGGCCTTGAGCGCTTCGAGGCGGGCCGTGCCGGTCTTCTCGAGATCGCCAGCCTTGGCAACGAGGCGATCAGCCTTGGCGTGGAAGACGGGGCGCATGTAAGCCTCGGTGACGGCCGCGATGGAGCGGAGCACGCTCTTCTCGCCGCAGCCGGCGCAGGCTCCGTCGCCAGAGACCAGCGCGTCGTAGTTGCGACGGACCATGAGCATATTGCGGAGGGTGGCGGTCTTCGAATCGGCCGGATTCGCGGCGTTGAACAGGCCGAGGTACTTCTGCGAAGTGTCGGGCAGCAGGTTGAGGAAGGCTGTGCCGGTTTCGTGCTCGGCGTTGACTTCAGTGGTTTCCTGCACCATCTTGAGCGCCATGTGATCGCCGCAGGCCGTGACGCATGCCGCGCAGCCCTTGCAGAGATCGCTGACGAAGATGGAGAAGATGCCGCCAGTGCCGGGGGCCTTGCGCTCGGGCGAGGAGAAGATGGCGTTGACCTTCTGATAGGCCATCGGCACCTTGTCGATGATGGAGTAGAACTGGGCCTTTGCTTCGGTGGAGAAGCCGTCGACGGACTCGGTGACTTCGCGGATGATCTTCGGAAGCGGGGTGCCGGTCTTCATTTCGGCGACCATGCGCTGGCGGGTCTGCTTCTCGATTTCGGGAAGCTTCGCCATCATCTTGGTGCGCTCTGCGGCGTCGCCGACGTAGCGGGAGACAGCCATGGTAAGCACGGTGCCCAGATCCTGCGAGGTGTTGGGGAGCGCGGTGTCGGGGCAGACCGAAATGCACTCCATGCACTGGGTGCAGTTCTCGGGAATGTAGAGCGGAGTTTCGCGACGAGCTACGTACTTGGAGGCCGTGTCACCTGTGGCTGCGGCGATAACGCCCATGGCCGCCAGTGGTGTCGCGGGCTGGTCATAACCGAAGTGCGCGCGGAATTCCGCGTCGAACGCATTGATGGTGGCGATCGGCGGGCGAGCGTCTTGTCCCGCGGGAGGAAGTGTGGAACGGCAGCCGCCCGTGTTGCAGTCGCCGCTCCCGACTGTAGCCATTTCGAGGATCGGAAGCAGCGGCTGTCCGCGCAGAGAGGACTTGTCGGCTGCGGCCATTGCGCCGATCGCGATTTCTTTGACCAGTTCGAAGCCCTGTGTCATGACCTCCATGTTGGAGTTCACAACCGCTTCGCCGAGCTTGCCGAACTTCTTGACGTACTGCTTCATGACGACGTCGCGGTACTGCTCCTGCGTGATGCCGAATTCCTGCAGCATGGGGCTGACGGCGAAGAATGCTCCGAGGAAGGCGTTGCCCTGCATGCGGAGTTGCAGATCGGCGCGGTCGGTGGCTTTACGGGCGATTTCGAAACCGGGCAGCGTGTAGACGCGAATGTTCTTCTCGATGATCTGCTTGCGTGCCCAGAGGGGAAGGTTCTCCCATGCGCGCTCGCCCTCGGCGTCCGACTCCCAGATGAGAGCGCCGCCGGGCTGGATGCCGTCGAGAGGATTGGTGTGGGTGAAGGCTTTGGGATCGCAGCAGAGGACGACGGTGACGTGGCGCAGATCGCAGTTGACGCGGATGCGGTCTTTGGCGGCGACCATGAAGTAGCTGGTGGGCGCGCCCTTTTTTTCCGAACCGTACTTGGGGTTGGCGCTGACGTGGATGACTTCCTTGGGATTGCCCTTGTCGTCGACGAGGCCGTCGCGCTCGTAGAGCAGATCATTTAAATCACCTAGGATGGCGCCGAGGTTTTTGCCGGTGGTGATGGCGCCCCATCCGCCGATGGAGTGGAAGCGAACGGCAACCGCGCCTTCGGGGAGCAGGGAAGGCATTTCGTCGCCGATCACGGCGTAGGGATGATCGATGCCGAGAACGAAGAAGCTGACGCCGTCGGCTGCAGTTTTGCCATCTTTGCGGGCGCGGCCGGCGGTGGCGTATTCGTATGCGCCGATGATGTGTTCGGGGCGGAAGTCGCGCGAGCCGAGGCCGTAGCTGCCGGAGTAGATGTGCGGCACTTCGTCCATCGTCATCGCGGGCAGGCCTTCGGAGGCGCCGTGTCCGGAGGTTTGGATCGCTTTCGAGAGCGCGGTGCGGATGTCGCGGCCGAGCGGATTGTCGCCGCTGAGCGCTTCATCGGTGCGTTCGAGGATGATGACGTTCTTCTTGCCCTTGAGCGCGGCCACGATGGCCGCTTCAGGGAAGGGGCGGATGACGTTGACGTGGATGGAGCCGACTTTGACGCCCTTGACGTCGCGGAGGTAGTCGACGGCGGCTTCGATGTTTTCTGCGGCGGATCCGAGGGAAACGAATACGGTGTCAGTGTCGTCGCACTTGTACTGCGAGATGAGGCCGTAGTGGCGGCCGGTCAGCTTGCCGAAATCTTTATAAGCGTCTTCAAGGAACTGCAGGATCGGCTCGGCGAAGTTGTTTCTCCGCGCGATGATGCCGTTCATGTAGTGTTCCTGGTTCTGCACGGGGCCAAGGAGGACGGGGTTGGTGAGGTCCATCATCTTGGGGACGCGGCGGCGGGTGGGTCCGAAGAGGACGCGCTGGGCTTCGGTGGGGCAATCAATGATGTCTTCGGGTGCGCCGAGGTACTCGCGGATCAGCTCCGATTCATGTTTATAAAAGGTGCGCTCAAGGTGGCTGGTGAGGAAGCCATCCATGATGTTCATGCCGGGGGTGAGCGAAAGCTCGGTGACGCGGCGGAGGATGAGGGCCTGGTCGGCGGCCTGCTGCGCGTCTTTGCCGAAGAGCATGATCCAGCCGGTGTCGAGTGCGCCGTAGATGTCGTCGTGGCCGCAGTGTACGTTGAGCGCATGCTTGGTCAACGCGCGAGCGCCCACCTCCAGCACCATCGTCGAGCCCTTGCCGGGAGCGTGATAGTACTGCTCCACGCCATAAACCACGCCCTGCCCCGAGGTGAAATTGACCACGCGCTTGCCGCAGACGGAGTGGGCAATGGCGCCACCCTGGGCCGCGTGTTCGCCTTCCGTCTCGATGGCGATGGTGTTGTGGCCGAATACGTTCAGGTTGCCCTCAGCATAGGCCTGCTGGAAGAGCTCGCCGCCTTCGGTGGAAGGCGTAATGGGATAGAAAACGCCGGCATCGGCGATGCGGGTCTCGGTGTGGTACGAGACGAGCTGGTTTCCGTTGGCTGTAACTCGAATGCCGGGATAGCGAGCGGCTTCCGTCATAGTGTCCCCTCCGTGCTTTGTGGCGCTTAGTGTTCCGCGGCGCGAGGCGATTGCAAACGCTTTCGGGGTGAGCCCAGCGAAAGGCCGCAATGGTCCCGCAACCTGCGGTTGATCCGTGCCCAGGATTGGCTGCGCTTGGAGTCAGCGACGGCAAGTACCTGGTTTCATTGGTTCTGCTGACCGCGGTTGAGCTGCGGCTCCGATCCAATTCCCTTGATTAAGTTCATTTGCCAGAACGATATTGCGCGAGTAACCCAAGGGGGAGCTGCCCGTGGAAACGGCCTATATATCAGTATGCACCCGCGATGCGAGACGGTGTATCAGCTTGTACCAGTGCGTGGGATTGGCGGAGGCGGGCGGGGGAACGGGAGCTGACAGACCATTCGGGGGCGCGGCGGGGATTGCCTCAATCGGAAGGTCTAGAGAGGTTTAGAGCAGTTGGGAGTGGGGCCTAGCCGGGTGCAACTGCTGGAGCTTCTCCAGCAGTTGCTTGAGTAGGAATGCTGAGGGTTTGCTTGTTTCCTATTTTGAGGGGGCAGGCGGCAGATAGCTCAGTTCTGGTTGGAAACGATATTCGTTGGCCTCAGCTTGCACAATCAGCGGCCGGATCTTCCCGAGCAGAGCTTTATAGCCCTCTTTGCCAAGCCCCTTTTCGACACTGATCGGCTCGTCGAGTTCTGCCCACTTGTCCATGGAGATCACTGAAGTGACCTGGGTATTCGGCGCGCCGTATTTCGCTTCCGCGAAGATGTACATTTTGGCGCCCCCCTTCTGGGCAGCCGGAAGCACGTCTGACTTCACCAGAGCGAGATACTCGTCGAATTTCTCAGGGCGCACCAGGGTGGTCAAAACCCGAACCATCGTCGGCATTTCGGCACTCATCGGCATGCTCAGATCCGGCTGGATCTCCTCAATGGTTCTGCGAGTGCTTGCTGCGCAATCAACCAAGCGCGTTCCCAGCCTCGCCTGGTCTGCGGCATCCTCCTTTGTAGCCGGATCAGGGCCGGCATCAAGTTCGGACCATTTGTTGTAGTAGGAGACGATCGCATACTCGCGGGGGCCGGTTAGCGACATCCAAACGGAGCTGTAGCGAGTGGAATTGTCTTTCTTCATCAACGCGTGAAGCTCCTTGATTTCGGCCTGAAAATCGCCGACACGGTCGGGCTTAACGCTCACAAAAGTGATGCTTCGAATATTTCCGGTCTGTGCAGATGCAACGGTTATGAGAGTGGCTGCAAGTGCAACGAGCACGCATCGACAGACGAATTTCCCTGGATTGATTCCCATGAATTGCCTCCTTGGTGCACGCCGGGACATCGCATGCCGGCATTCGAAGGTCCGGAGTTTCAGCCGAACGTTGTCTTGCAGAAGGCCTGGGCGAAAAGGGGGTCCGGCGTCGAGGTCTTCAAGAGTCAGCAGAGCTCAGAGTTAAGTTGGGATGCTGTGATCGGGCGAGTATACATGGATGCATTGCCATCCGGAACTGGTGTTTTCGGAAATTGCGGAAACGCGGTTGAGGCCAGGCGGTGATCGACCGGCGGCCCTATACTTGCTGCGATGTAAAGCGCTCTACAGGGAAGGTCATTCAGAAATGTCCAATGCGAACGTGAATTCTGCCGCCACATACGCCACTTACCCCAGCCTTCGCGATCGCGCCGTCGTTGTTACGGGCGGGGCAAGCGGAATCGGCGCATCGATGGTGGCTCATTTTGCGCGGCAGGGGGCGCGCGTGGCTTTCCTGGATGTGCAGGATGTGGCGGCAAGGGAATTGATCGACGAGTTGAAGGCGGAAGGGGTTGCCGAGCCGCAGTATTTTCGCTGCGACCTCAGCGACATTGCTGCGCTACGGGACAGTGTGCAAAGAGCGATCGCTGCGCTGGGCGCCGTCGATGTGCTGGTGAACAATGCGGCCAACGATGAGCGGCACAAGATTGAGGAAGTCACGCCGGAATACTGGGATGCTTCGATGGCCGTGAATCTGAGGCCACAGTTTTTCATGATCCAGGCGGTGCTGCCGGCGATGAAGGCAGCTGGGCGGGGCAGCATTATCAATATGTCTTCGATCGCGTGGATGATCCCGTCAACCGGGGTGCCGGTGTACATCGCGGCGAAGGCGGCGATTGTGGGTCTGACCCGGACACTTGCTCATGAGTGTGGGCCGGCCGGCATTCGCGTGAATGCAGTTCTGCCGGGCGCCATCGCGACGGAGAAGCAGAGGCGGCAGGTCTATACGCCAGAGTACAAGGCGGAGATCATGGCGAGCCAGGCACTGAAGCGGGACATTCTGCCAGAGGATGTGGCGCGGCTGGTGCTGTTTCTGGCGGCGGATGATTCGAGCGCGATCACGAATCAGTCTTATGTGATTGATGGCGGGTGGGTGTAGCGCGCCGGAGGCGCGCAGTGAACAGTGAACAGGGAACAGTGAACAGTGAACAGGGAACAGTGAACAGGAACAGGGAACAGGGAACAAGGAACAAGTGAACAGGAAGTAGGACGTTGGGAAGAGGGCTCGATGCGGGGATTGGGCTTGTGTTTGGGATCGCTGGTGTGCGTGGGGGTTGTTTCGAGTTCGCTTGCTCTTGCGCAGAGCGCGGTGTCGCATGTCGCACCCAGTGAGGATGTAGCGGTGCCGAGGTCGCAACAATATGAAGAGGTGCAGAAGCGGCTGGCGCACGGGTGGAACACCTGGGATGTGCACAGCGTGGCGACGCAGGTGCTGCTGCCGGAGGGGCTGGCAATTCATGTGGGGATGAAGCACAACACGGGCGAGTTTGGGGATGCGTTCCTAGGGGATGCTCTGATCGGGAGCTTTGGTTCCAATGCTGCGGTGGTCACGCCGGGACCGCATGCGTGGGATGGTTCCTACACGCAAGCAGATTTCGCGTGGAAGGGACACATGTGGCGGGTTGAGAGCGCGCATGATGGCGAAGACCTGGTGATGCTGGTGACGCCATTGAAGTCATCGGATACATCGAGGCTGCCACCGACAGTGGTGTTCAGCGTCGGGTTTCTGTGGAACCTGGGAGCCGGGATGGTTACAGCCGGTGGCAAAACCCCGATCCTGACGACCGGCGTGAGTGGGGCGATCGAAGTAGATTGCACCTGCGGCGAGAATCCGCCACCGTGGGCGAATATTCCGGTTGATGTTCCCTACTTGGCAGCAGACCTGACCGGGCCGGTGGGCGTGAGCGCGCAAACAATAGACGTGGCAAACCAGACACCAGTAAAGCCGCACACGCTGGAGCAGATTCAAATCGTAATCACGCGGCAGAAGAGGGCCTATGAAGCTTCGATTGCGGCCGCCGGCAACAACGCGCCACTTTTAGATGCCATAGAGACGACATTGGGATGGGACACGATCTACGAGCCTGAGAAAGGCCGCGTCATTTCGCCGGTGAGCCGCGTATGGTCGGTCAATTGGGGCGGGTATGTGCTGTTTGACTGGGACACGTTCTTTGCGGCGACGATGGCCTCGATCGGGGACAAGGACCTGGCGTATGCGAATGCGCTGGAGACGCTACGCGAGGAGACGCCACAGGGGTTTGTACCGAATTATGCACGGGCGGGGAACTGGAAGAGCACGGATCGGTCGGAGCCGCCGGTGGGGGCGATTACTGTGCTGGGGCTGTACGAGAAGTTTCACGACCGCTGGTTCATCCAGGATGGCTTCGAACCGTTGCTGAAGTGGAATCGGTGGTGGAACGAGCATCGCCAGATGCAGGGCTTCATCGTGCTCGGGAGCGATCTTGAAAATCAGCCCACGAATCCTGACGATACTGCGCGCGGGACTTGGCAGGGAGCGGTCTACGAGTCGGGGCTGGACAACAGCCCGATGTATGACGGGACCTTCTACAACAAGGAGACGCATCTGCTGGAATACGCCGATGTGGGCATGACCAGCCTGTACATTGCCGACTGCGATGCGCTGGCGGAAATCGCCGACGCTCTGAACAAAACGGCTGAGTCAAAGGAACTGCGCGACCGGGCCGAGCGCTATCGCACGAAACTCGCAACGTTGTGGGACGACAAGGCCGGCATCTTCCTCAACAAAGACCTGCACACCGGGCAATCGAATACGCGGCTCTCGCCGACCAATTTCTATCCGCTGCTGGCCAAGGCGGCAACGCCCGAGCAGGCCAGGACGATGATCGAAAAACATCTCCTCAATCCCGACGAGTTCCGGGGGCAGTGGGTGATTCCGTCGATTGCGCGCAACGATCCGGCGTTCAAGGATCAGAATTATTGGCGCGGCCGCATCTGGGGACCGATGAATTACCTCGTATACCTGGGGCTTCTCAACTACGACGAGGCTTCGACGCGGAAAGAATTCGCTCAGAAGTCGTACGAACTGTTTCTGAGGGAGTGGCGCGAGAAGGGCCACGTGCACGAGAACTACAACGCCATCACCGCTACGGGGGACGACGTGACATCCAGCGACCGGTTCTACCATTGGGGCGCGCTGCTGGGCTACGTCGAATATCTAGAGCAGACTCCGGGTGCGCCGGGCAAATAAACGCTTGACCACTGTGGGAGTGGAATCGTTACCATTTTGGCGGTTTGATGCCGTAAGATTTCTCGGGGAGCTAATCGCCATGTTTGCTGGTTTTGCATTTGCCCGTCGTCGTTTCGTTTCTGGCATTGCCGTTCTTGCCGTCGTTTCCTCCGCTACGCTGTTTACTTCGCGAGCAACTGCACAAACAGCTGTCGAGGCAGCAAAGGTTGCGGCCGAGATCAGTCGGGTTGCGTCAAATCTGCCGCCTGAGTCGCGCGATGTGATTACGCGGCTCATCATGCTGCGCGAGCTTCCCGGCGGTTCGTGGAAGATGCACGGGGGTGACCTTGCGCACGGCGAAGATCTTAGCCTTGACGAGTCGAGCTGGCAGACATTTGCTGTACCCGGCACAGCGCCGAACGATGCGGTGTGGTTTCGGACAACCTATGTTGTTCCTGACACGCTCAATGGGTACGACCTGACCGGGTCGCGCGTCTGGTTCCAGTTTCATGCCGACGCCAACGGCCCGATGCCGGAGATTCTCTACTTCAACGGGCGGCGCGTTGCGCTCGGCGACGATCTCGAACCCGTAATCCTGTTTGACAACGCTAAGCCCGGCGACAAGGTCACGGTCGCGGTCAAACTCCTTCACACCGTTGACACCAAGTCCATCCGAGGCGCCACGCTCAGGATCGAGTTCCCTGAAAGCCGGCCCAACCCTGACGACCTGTGCACGGAGTTTTTGAGCGCGGCAATGCTGGTGCCCTCGCTGGCTCCGCAGGATGCATCGCAGATGGCTACGCTCAATGGCGCAATCGCCGCGGTGGACATCAAGGCCCTCGATGCAAAGGATCAAAAGGCCTTTGACGGAAGTTTGAAGTCTTCGCACAGCAAGCTCGAAGCCCTGCTGCCTCTGATGCAGACGGCCACGTGGCACCTGACCGGCAACTCGCACATCGATGCGGCGTGGCTGTGGCCCTGGACGGAGACAGTAGACGTGGTGAAGCGGACGTTCGGCACGGCGCTGCAGCTGATGTACGAGTATCCGCAGTACACCTACACGCAGTCGGCTGCGGCCTACAACGAGTGGATGGCGCAGAAGTATCCAGATATGAACGCCGAGATCGCGAAGCGTATCAAGGAAGGACGCTGGGAGATCGTGGGCGGCATGTGGGTCGAGCCGGACCTGAACATGCCCGATGGCGAGTCTCTGGTGCGTCAACTGCTGGTGGGCAAGCGGTGGTATAAGCAGGCGTACGGCGTGGATGTGCGCATCGGCTGGAATCCGGATTCGTTCGGGTACACGTGGCAGCTTCCGCAGATCTACAAGAAGAGTGGCGTCGATTATTTTGTGACGCAGAAGATGACGTGGAACGACACGAATCAGCTGCCGTTCAAGCTGTTCTGGTGGGAGTCGCCGGATGGGTCGAAGGTGCTGGCATACTTTCCGCACGATTATGCGAATGACAATTTGAATCCCACGCGGCTGGCCGCGGACCTGGCGCAGGCACGGCAGCGGGCCACCGGCCTCACGAACATCATGGATCTGTACGGAATAGGTGATCACGGCGGCGGACCCACGCGCGCGATTCTCGACCAGGGCGTTCACTGGTCCATGCCGTCGAATCCCCCGCACGTGATGCCGCAAATGCCGTTCGGCACCGCGCAGAGTTACTTCGATCACGTGGGGCCACAGATCGCGCCGGACAGCCCGGAGTGGAACTATCAGTCCATCGCGAAGGGCTATACCGCGCCTCCGGCTGTTTCCGGCAAGGTAAACATTCCGACGTGGAAGAGCGAACTCTATTTCGAATATCACCGCGGGGTGATGACGACGCAGGCGAACCACAAGCGGAACATGCGGGAGTCGTCAATCGAAACTCTCAATGCCGAGAAGTGGGGATCACTCGCGTGGCTCGACGGCCAGAAATATCCCGCCGCCGAACTTACTGAAGACTGGAAAAAAGTACTGTTCAATCAATTCCATGATCTGGCAGCGGGTTCCGGCATTGGCATCATCTATAAGGATGCGCAGAGAGATTATGACGTGGTGCGCTGGTCGACGAATGAGATCGCTTCGCACTCGCTGAAGATAGTGGACGAGCGCGTCAACACCACGGGTGCGGGAGTGCCGGTGGTGGTCTACAACCCGCTGGGCTGGGAGCGATCGGGCGAAGTGACTGTGCATGTAGCGACCGGCAAGAGTCCGGTGAGCGCGACGGGCGCACAGGTTGTGGAGGTGAAGCCGGATGGCAAAACGGACTTCGCCGATGTGAAGCTGCACGTGCTGCACGTGCCGGCACTGGGCTACAAGGTGGTGTGGGTCGGCAAGGGGGCGGCCGGACGCGATGAGCACCCGGTTACCGCGAAGGACGCGGGTGACACGATCACGTTGGAGAATGAAGCCCTGCGCGTGACAGTGAACAAGCAGAGCGGATGTATCACGAGCCTGCTTGAGAAGAAGAGTAACTTCGAGTCGCTGGCTTCAGGGGTGTGCGGAAACCAACTCCAGTTCTTCAAGGACACGCCGAAGGACTACGACGCGTGGAATATCGATCCGGGAACACTGGATGTTGCGCCGCAGACGATCGAGCATGCGGATTCTGTTGAGCTATTGAAGACAGCGGAGCCGACGATTCGCGTGACGAGCCACTGGGGTAGTTCGAAGTTCGTGCAGACGATCGGGCTTTCGGCGGACGGGGATGAAGTTAATGTCGATAATCACTTCGACTGGCACGAATCGCACATTCTGCTGAAGGCGGCATTTCCACTGGCGGCAACAGGCCCGTTTGCGACCTACGAGATTCCCTATGGCACGATTGACCGGCCGACTACGCGCAACAACTCGTGGGAGAAGGCGCAGTTCGAAGTTCCGGCGCAGCAATGGGCTGATCTGGGCGATGGCAAGCACGGGCTGAGCCTTATCAACGAGTCGAAATTTGGTTACGATGCGGTCGGCAACCTGCTGCGGCTGACGTTGCTGCGTTCACCGAAGTGGCCAGACCCGGATGCCGACATGGGGCATCAGCACTTCGAGTATGCGCTCTATCCGCATGCGGGAACGTGGAAGGACGCGATGACCGTCCGTCATGGGTTTGAATACAACTACCCCCTGACTGCGATGGCAACGACGGCTCATCCCGGCACGCTTCCGGCTAGTCATTCGTTTGCATCGGTCACGCCGGAGAACGTGGTGCTGACGGCAGTAAAGAAGGCAGAGGATGCGAATGGTCTGATCTTCCGCGTGTATGAATGGTCTGGGAAGGATGCGACGGTGGAGTTCCACGTGCCGCCGGGTGCAACGGGAGCAACCGTGACCAACATGATGGAGACGCCGGAAGGAAGTCCGCTAAGTGTGACCGGCGATGTGGTGAAGGCGCCGATTCATCCGTACGAGATTTTGACGGTGCGGGTGGATTATCCAGACGGGGGACCGAAGGAGTAGTTGTTTGTTGGGTGGAATGCGGCGCGTCCGAGCGGATGCGCCGCATTTGTTTTTGGGAGGAGTATTTTGATGCGCGAAGAGAAGAACAACTGCAGGTTCCTCCACTTCTCCTTCCCCTTCGGCTTCGCTCAGGGTCAGGGTCCGGTCGGAATGACAACGGTCTATGCGCGTATCAAAGTTTGTTGGCAGATTACGGAGCTTGCTGGCCGATCGATGTTCGGTGCTATTTCTTCCCAGCGATTTTTGTCAGGTCCGCATTCTGATCGATCTGGCTTAGGCGGTACATCAGCAGGGCATCGCGCTTGGTGTTAATGGGCTGGGTTGCCAAGTCGATGGTTTCGCCGGGGGCGTGCGCGCCTTCGCCTGTGGCTCCGACGCCCGCGAGGCCGGGAATGAAGTCGGCGACAAACGAGATGTCTCCGGCACCGCGCTTCATCGGGTCCAACTCCGGCATAGGTTTGAAGCCGAGGCTGGCGTTGGCCTGGTTGAGAATGCCGAGCAGCGCGCGGCTTTCCGCAGTAGGCGCCATCGCCGGATAGCCTTCGCCAAAGGTGATGGTTGCCGTGGTCTTCGGCAGATTATGCGCTACGATCTTCTGCATTTTTTTCTCGACGCGCGCGGTTTGCTGATTCGAGATGGTGCGGATGTCGCCACTGGCGTAAGCGACCGGGGCGATGACGTTGTCTTTGCCGGCGGCGGTGGCGTTGTTGCCCGCCTCGTCCACATGAATGCCGGTGCCGCCGACGACCATGCCCACGTTGAAGGTGAGATTCTGCTCCGGGAGTTCGGTGCGAAATGTATCCAGGATGCGCGTGAGCTCATAGATCGCGCCGAAGCCCATGCGCACCGAAAAGATGCCGGAGGAGTGGCCAGTTTCCCCGGAGGTATTGATGCGCCAGGTGATGGAGCTGCGGCGGCTGACGCTTCCATAGAAAACGCCATCCATGCGAGGAGTGCCTTCGAACTCTAGCGCCACGTCGCTGTGGTGCGCGGCGGCGATCATGTCGCGGCGGGAGATGGTGGCTGGCTCGCCGTGCGCTTCTTCGTCGCCGCTGAGCACGACGGTGATTTCAGTCTGCTTTAGAACGCCTGCGGCCTGAAGTGCTTTCAGGGCGAACAGCATATCGACGAGGCCGCCCTTCATGTCGTTGACGCCGGGGCCGGTGGCGATATTGCCGTTGACGCTCCAGGTCTGAAAGGGACTGGTCTTTTCAAACACGGTGTCCATGTGGCCGATGAACAGCATGCGCTTGCCGCATTTGCCGGGCTCTGGGCAGGGGTGTTCGGCCACGAGCACGCCGGCCCGTTCCACCTGCGGCATTGGAATCCACTGCACCTTGAAGCCGAGGTCGGTGAGTTGTTGCTGCATAATCTCGGCGACAGCGCGAACGCCTTCAAGGTTATGCGTGCCGCTGTTGATGCTGACGAGTTTCTCGAGCAGCGCATTCGATGCCTGTTCGTGGGCATCGATGAATGCCACGATGGTTTTCTCAGTTGGAGAGACGGTTGGAGTGGACTGGGCGAGCAGGACGGAGGTGAACGAAGCAGCCAGTAGGGGGAAGGCGAAGCGGCGGATTTTCATTTCTCGCCGAGAATAACAGCCAGAAGGTGATCTGGCGAAGAGCGGAAAATGCGGCGGCAGCGGACTCACGGAGGTTCGAGCATCTTGTGCCGGCGCGCTGCTACAATCAGGCACTGTTCCTCCGATCGACCCCACAAGCAAGCCACGAAAGGATTCTGCAGATGCTGCTGCGCCGTGTGTCGTTGCTACTGCTGGCGCTGCATGCGATTGCAGGATTTGCTGGGCAATCTGCGGCCTCGCAGCAAGAGCAGTCGACCTACACCCTGAAGCTGCCTGTCGACGAGGTCAGCCTGACTTTGCAGGTGTTGGACGATGAGGGGCGCGCCGTCTACGATTTGAAGATCGAGGACCTGAAGCTTCTCGATAATGGAATTCGTATACGCCGCATTGTCGCGCTGGAATCCATCAAGGATGCACCTGTTCGCGTGGGGATCCTGCTGGATTCAAGCGAATCGATGGATGCGAACAGGGAGCGCAGCCAGAGTCTTGCGATCGCGGTTGTGCACAGTCTAGTCCGGCAACCCGCCGATCGCAGTTTCGTGATGGACTTTGCCGGGCTGTCGCCTGTCGCACAGGAATGGACAAGCGATGTGGGGACGCTGGAAGCAGCAATCCGCAACCATCAGGTTGCCTCTCATGCACAAGGGTCTTTGCGCGGCACGGCTTTGTTTGACTCGCTCTATCGTGCCTGTCTCAATGAATTCGGGCATGCTGAAAGTCCGCTGAGCCGAAACGTCATTGTGCTCTTTTCAGATGGAGTGGATAATTCAAGCCGAGCGGACATGAAGCTGGCAATTGATCAATGTCAAAAAGCGAATACTGCGATATACGCATTTCGATTTGATGCGCCGGAGGCTGTATCGACAGGGCCGGCCACGCTGGCTGAGATAGCCGCGAAGACGGATGGACGTGTTTTTCATGGGGATGAAGGAGATACGCAGATTGCCGCTGATGTGCAGACCATGGTGACCGATCTGAGCAGCCAGTATCGCCTGATTTTCAAACCGCCGGAGGTCAGGCACGATGGCGAATTTCACCGGGTTGAGCTGGATGCGCCGTCGCGGCCGGTAACGATCCGTGCGCAGATGGGGTACTACGCACCGGTGCGATGACACAACATTCCTGACGGCATCATGATCGGCCGTGAAGCGGGAGAATTTGTTGGCCTAGCTCTTCTTTGCGGTTACCGCGGAGAAAGCGGCCACCAACTGGTGCACGCGCGTGCCGCCGCATTTGGGACACTTGATTTCGGTTTTCTCCATGTCGGAAATATGGAGGCTCTGGGTGAATTCCTTGTCGCAGTCCTGGCAGTGATAGAGGTATTGAGACATAATGCAGCTCCGTGCCACATCATAGCTCCGGAGACTGTGGACGGCGGATGAATTGAAGGTGAGTGCGCGAATTGTCAGCAGTGTAAGCCATTGAGCGCTCGTTCAATTGAGAGGCTGCGCGCAAGGTTCGTATTATCAGCCGTCAACAGGGGGCCGAGGGAATGCTCACTGGTATTCGCGATCGGGCGCGAAGCCTAGAGTGCCGATTTTGCCGTCGGGGTCGAGACCATAGATGACCAATTTGGCGTCGCTTCCCTTGCTGACCCGGAAGGTCGATACAGGCTGGCCTTTGGGTCCGGCATCGCGTTTTACCAGCGTCATCGTACCGCCTGTCCAGATGGAGGAGAGCATCTTGCCAACCTGTGCGGCTGCCTGGGGAGTGATGAGGGCGGAGAGTTGGGCGCTGGTCTGCGGGCGGATATCTTCGCCGGCAACAATCTGATCGAGAAGCTTCGCGACCTTAGTTGCAATCGAAGGATCGTCGTCAGGAATAGCGGCGAGCTTTGCGGGCAGCAGCGGCGGAGCAACCATACCTGCGATGACGTGCGCGATGATGCCGGGCTGAACGTGTCCGGCGTCGAGGTTGGTGAGGACGACGACGGTGAGACTGTCCTCGGGATAACGCGAGATGACGCACGTGAAGCCCTGCCACGCGCCGCCGTGTTCGATCCGCTTGTGATGATTCTGGTCGCCGATCATCCACGCAAATCCATATCCTGCGGAATTGGGCTTGCCGTCGTTGAGCGGGTAGACGCTCCAGATGCGGTCAAGACTCGCCTGCTTGAGTAGCTGTGTGGTGTAGAGCGCGGCGTCCCATTTGGCCAGGTCGAGCACGTTGAAGTAGAGCGTGCCATCGGCGGTGGAGTTGAAGGTCGGGGAAACCCATTCCTGATTCTTGAGCTGTCCATCGTGGATCTCGTAGCCTGCGGAGCGGTTGGGAATGATGTCGCTGTCGCTGATGAGGCGCGTGGATGTCATGGCGAGCGGCTTGAAGATGTGCTCGCCGAGGAATTCGGCATAGGGTTTGCCGGTGACCTTGTGGATGATGATGCCGAGCAGAACGTAGTTGGTGTTGCGATAGGCCCACTTGTCGCCGGGCGCCCATTCGATGGGAAGCGCTTCGATCTTGGTAGCGAGTTCGTCCTCAGTGAAGTCGAGGCGGAGATAGAAGGCTCCCTTCGGGCCGGTGCGGTCGCCGGATTCATATTCGGAAAGGCCCGAAGTGTGCGAGAGCAGATTCTTGATGAGGATGGACTTCCACGTAGCGGGAGCGTCGGGGAAGTACTTCGTGATGCTATCGTCGAGCGAGATTTTTCCTTCTTCCACGAGCATCATGACAGCGGCGGAGACGAACTGCTTTCCGACCGAGCCGGATTGAAAGAGAGTCTCAGGTTTGACGGGAACATTGAGCTCGACGTTGGCGAGGCCATAGCCCTTGGCGAGCAGGATGATACCGCGCGAGTAGATGCCGACGGCCATGCCGGGGATTTTCTGGCGCGCCATTTCTGAGGCGATGAAGGTGTCGATGGATTGAATGTGCTGTGCGTCGAGTGAGGGCAGTGGCGCAGGTGCTTGCGCGAAGGCTGGTGACGCTGCAAGGGAACAGACGGCGGCAAGGATGGCGGTGACGACGCGCATGAAACGGCCTCCGGAGAACGGAAGGGACGGAGGCGAGTATAGCATCGGAGAATTGAAAAGAAGGGAGTTATGAATCGAAAGGCCTGCCGGGATCACCTCATTGTTGTGCAGGTTTGCTTTGCGTTCAAATGAAAGCGATTATGCGCTCAGCTGTTGACATGGACTGATGGAACACACTAGGCTGCAGATAGTTAGCAAGGTTTGACGTCGCATCCCCGAACTATGAAGACATTCTCTCCAACCCGCGTTGCTTGCTGTTGTCGGTGCAGCATGCGGGTCTGTGTCGGAGAGAACTGAACTAGTTTTCAGCTGCATCTCATGACCCACCCGCATTGATTGCGAGTGGGTTTTTTGATTTTGTGGCCGACCCAGACTGCTAAGAATTCACGACGAAAGAAGATTCGGAAATGTCCCTTCGCATCAACGACGTAGCGCCCGATTTCACGGCAGAGACGACCCAAGGCCCTGTTCACTTCCACGAATGGATCGGCGATGGCTGGGCGGTACTGTTCTCGCACCCCAAAGACTTCACACCCGTTTGCACCACGGAACTGGGTGCGGTGGCTGCCCTGGAGAAGCAATTCGCGCAGCGCGGCGCAAAGGTGATTGGGTTGAGCGTCGACCCGGTCGCAAGTCACAGCAAATGGGCGGCCGACATCAAAGATGTGGGCGGCTACGACGTGAACTATCCGATTATCGGCGACCCCGAACTGAAGATTGCGAAGCTGTATGACATGCTCGCGGCGGATGCAGGTGATTCGTGCGAAGGCCGGACACCCGCGCTGAATGCGCCGGTGCGGACGGTGTTCGTAATCGGGCCGGACAAGCGCATCAAGCTCACGCTGTCTTATCCGATGACGACGGGGCGGAACTTCGACGAGATCATTCGTGTTCTCGATTCGATCCAGCTTACGGCGAAGCATCCGGTCTCGACGCCTGCGAACTGGAAGCAGGGCGAGGACGTGATTATCGCGGGCTCGGTTTCGAACGAACAGGCTGACAAACAGTTCCCCGGATACAAGACAGTGAAGCCGTATCTGCGCACCACGGCGCAGCCGCAGTAGGGGATTGTGTTGCGGGAGAAAACCCAGTTGGTGACTTCAATAGCAGAGACGAAATGGTTGAGACAGGTGGAACGGCGCCACGGCTCCGCGTTGATGGAGCGCATTGGCAACACTCCGCTGATTCGACTCGATTCGGTCGTCCGTCGACTGCCTGAAGTGACGCTGCTTGCGAAGGCGGAGTGGATGAACCCGGGCGGAAGCGTGAAGGACAGGGCCGCGGCGGCGATGGTGCGCAAAGCGCTTGCCGACGGCTCACTTCGCAAAGGCAAGACGCTGCTGGATGCGACGAGCGGCAATACGGGGATTGCATTCGCGATGCTGGGTGCCGCTCTCGGCATTCCGGTGCTTCTTGCAATGCCGTCGAACGTATCGCCGGAGCGCAAGCGGATTCTGAAAGCGTACGGCGCCGCGGTGGATTGGACCGATCCGGATCTCGGGTCCGACGGAGCGATTCGACGGGTGCGGGCGATGGCTCAAAACGATCCCGAGAAATATTGCTACATGGACCAGTACTCGAATCCTGAGAACTGGAGGGCGCATTACGAGACCACCGGGCCGGAGATCTGGCGGCAGAGTGGAGGAAGCCTCACACACTTTGTGGCGGGTCTGGGCACGAGCGGGACCTTCATGGGAACGGTGCGGCGGCTGAAGGAACTGAACAAGGAGATTCGGGCGGTGAGTGTTCAACCGGACTCGCCGTTCAACGGCCTGGAAGGGCTGAAACACATGGCGACCGCGCTAGTGCCCGCGATCTACGACCCCGCGTTGGCAGATCGAAACATGGAGATCGAGACAGAGGCTGCGTATGCCATGGTCAAGCGGCTTGCGCGCGAGGACGGATTGCTGGTGGGGATTTCCTCCGGTGCTGCGGTGGTGGCTTGCGAGCGCATTGCCGAGGAAGAAGCGGCGGCCGGCCGGGCGGCGACCATTGTCACGGTGCTGCCGGATTCGGCGGAAAAGTATATGAGCGAGCGCTTCTGGGAGGAGGCATGAGCACGTTGATCGTGCCGCAGGCTGTCTACGATGCGTTCCGTGCCCATGGGGAAGAGACGTATCCGCACGAGTGTTGCGGGGCGCTGCTGGGGCGGCCCGATGCGAAGGGGTGGCGTGTGCTGGAGTCGATTCGAGCCGGGAATACGCGGACCGATTCAGCGCACAACCGCTACCAAATCGCTCCGGTTGAGCTGGTTCGCATTCAGCGGAGCGCGCGGGACAAGGGGTTGGAGATTGCCGGGTTCTATCATTCGCATCCCGACCACCCTGCGCAGTGGTCGCCAACAGATTTCGCTGAGGCGCATTGGCTGGGATGTTCTTACGTGATCACGTCGGTTGCGCTGGGCAAGGCGACGGTGACGAATTCGTTTCTGCTTGCTGGAGTGAACGAAGAGGAGAAACGGTTTGAAGACCAGGCGATCGAAATTGAAAGCTAGCCTGCGCAAGATTTCATGGATTTTCGAGGAGACGGAGAAGTGACCAACCAACGAGGACCGAATCGAATGACGATTTTTATTCCGACGCCGCTGCGAACCTACGCGGAAGGCAAAGATGCAATCGAGATCAGCGCCGGAACGATCGCCGATGCGCTGGATGCGCTGACCGGTACTTATCCTGAGCTGCGCAAGCACCTGTTTACGGGCGAGGGCAAGCTGCGGTCATTTGTAAATTTATATCTGAACGACGAAGATGTGCGCTATTTGCCGGAGAAGGAGCATTCGGAGGTTTCGGCCAACGACACGCTCTCGATTATTCCTTCGATCGCGGGAGGTTGTTGCCCAGTGTCTGGCACTCGGACCTAGTGTGCCGCGCGGACGGGCACGGCTGGCGCGCGAGATTATTACGCCGGAACGAGCGCAGCTGCGGATGAGCCGTCGAACTCCCGGCTGGCCGCTTGCCAAGTTGGCAATTAAGCGGCCCTTGCTTGTCGGATCGATCACGCCTGGGTTGCGATCTTCGAGGTTTCGCGGGCTTGCCACTTTCCGCGGGTGAAGTCCGGCACGTCAACTGGAGCGCTGCCTCTACTTACCGACTCGACGCTCAGTGGCCCGACTGACGACCATGCGGCGGCGTCATATACATCCATATCGGGAGGCAGGCCCTCGCGCAAGCACTGCAGCAGGCGATAGATCATGATGAAATCCATGCCGCCATGGCCGCCGACTTTTTGTGCGATTTCGCCCTCGCGCTTCCACAAAGGATGTTCGTACTGTTTCCACGCATTGATCGTGCCGTAGCTCTCGTCCTTATTCATGCCGTCGAAGTAGACGCGGGGAGGATAGTCCTCGAAGATACCCTTTGTTCCGGCGATCATGTTAATGCGGCTGTAGGGGTGCGGAGTTGAAACGGCATGCTTGACCGTTATACTCAAGCCGTTTGCCGTCTTGATCAATGAGGTGTTGAGGTCGCCGGTGAGGTAGCGCTCTTTCTGGCGCGGGTCATCGGGCTGCAGCTTGCTTTTGCGATATTGGTCGAGCCCGCGCTGCGGCGCGCTCATGGAGACTAGATAGTCGAAGCGGTCGCCTCGCTGAATGCCCATGTAATTCGCCACGGGGCCAAGGCCGTGGGTGGGATACAGGTTGCCGTCTGCGCGCGTGTGCTCCGTGCGGCGCCATAGTCCTTCACCGGCATGCGAGAAGAGCTCATCACGCAGGTCGTGGAGGTAAGCTCCTTCGCCGTAGAGCAAGTCGCCAAATTCGCCGCCATGCACCATGCGCAGGATGAGCGTTTCGTTGTAGCCGTAGCAGCAGTTTTCAAGCATGATGCAATGCTTGCGGGTTTCTTCCGATGCTCTGACGATGCGCCAGCAATCTTCTAGAGAGGTGACAGCGGGCACCTCGACGGCCACGTCTTTTCCATTGGCCATCGCAGCGAGTGCCATGGGAGCGTGCCAGTTCCACGGCGTTGCCGCGATGACGAAGTCAACGTCCTTACGCGCGACCATCGATTCAAAGTGGTGAGGGCCGTCTGTGTAGAGTTCCGGCCGTTTCTGTCCGGCGGCAACCACTAGACTCGCGGCGTGCTCTGCCTTCTCTTTGACCACGTCGCATATCGCAACTACCTGTGCGTTGGCTGCGAGCAGATTGCCCAGCAGCGACGTTCCTCGTCCACCCGTGCCGATCAGCCCTATGCGCGGCTCACGCTGCTGAAACGGAACATCGATCATGGTCTCACGCACGACCGGGAGGGGCGACTCTTGTGGAAGTCCATGTTGTGCTGCCTGAGCGACTACTGCGCCAGCAATACCTGCCTGCACGAAGCGCCGCCGCGTCCAACCGTTTCCGGCATCGTGATTTTCGATCGTCATTGCGTTCTGTCTCCGAGATGCATGTTCCTGATGCACTTGCCGTCCACTGGCGCCGGCGCTCTGCGGCCGAGCAACCAGAAGGGTATCACTCCCGCTAGCGGATCGTGCTGTGCTTTCCCACCCTTGCTTCGCAAGGATGGTGCACCCAGTGTTCTTCGACTTGATGCTAGCTTCTCTCAGGGCAGGCTCTAGGCACCCGACGCTACGATTTCGTGGGGAGGTGAACGGCAGAAGCAGATCCTTCACTGCGCCTACCCATTGACACAGGTGTCCACGGGGCCCCAAAACGCTCCGTTCAGGATGACACGCACATTTGAGTTGTGCAGATGCACAAAGGCCGTCCCAAGTGGGACGGCCTTTGTGTTTGAGAGAACCGAGGTTGCGATCAATCGCCGGCTACGGGCTCTTTTTCTGTATGGCGGTTGATGGGGCTGGCGGCGTTGTTGGAGGCGGGGCGGATGGAGTCCAGGCTTACGAGGCCTTCGACGGGCTTTTCGCCGAGCACGTGCTCGCGATAGAGCTTGGCCATCTTGGCGTTTTCCGCATCCGACTTGATCTTGGTATCGCGGGCGCGAATTTTTTCTTCGCGGGCGTTCTTGGCGATGCCGAGATTGTCGAGGGTGTGGTTGGCTTCAGAGTTCACGTGCTCCATGTTGAGCTTGAGCTCGTGACCCACGTAGTTCATGCCAACCTTCTTGCCACCGGCGAAGATTTCGTGACGGCCGTGCTCTTCGTACCACTTGGTCAGAGTCGCGGTCATGTGCATCTTCTCGATGATGTTGCGCCAGCCCACGCCGGTGTTGTACGCGCAGAAGCTGATTTCGCCTTCCTGCGTGGCGTAGGGAATGATGCATTGCTCGGTGCGGCGGAAGTCGTAGTTGAACAGATCCTGGAACCACATGCCGGCGATGAAGAGGAAGTTCCAGCGATCGGAGCGGCGCTTCTTGATGTCGTCCATGGTGCGGTCGCCCTTGACGCTGCCGTAATCCTTGCCGGTGGCGTTGAACGTCTTGTCCATCTTCTTGAGCATGTCTGTGATGCGGAAATGCGTGGGTGCCTGGAACGGATCGTAGTTGCGCAGCAGCGCGAGTCCGAATCCGATGACCGAGAGCCACTTTCCGCGGGAGGCGTCGTTGACCTTCGCGAGATCCTTGGCAACCTGGTCCATGTGGAGGAAGGCTGTAACGGGCGCCGCTTCCTTGGTTTCCTTGTCGATCATCAGCGCCATGCCGATGCCGCAGTTGGGGTGGCATCCGCAGGAGAGCTGTCCCCACTCCGCTGTCGGCCCGTGCACGAGATCGGCCCAGTCAGAGAAGGTGGACATGAACGAGATGGGGAACCAGTCGCGCTCCGGAACGCCGAGGCCAACCTGATTCTTGACGTCGTGGGCCATGTGCGAGAGGGTGTAGCGCTGCGCCACGCGACGCTCTTCGCTGATGTCCTCGTCGCGGCCAGTGAACGAAACGGGCTGGAAGGAGAGGAAGCTGATCTTCTTGGGGTTGTCGAGCGCGAACTCGATGATGCGGCCAACCTGCTCGTTGTTGATGCCGTTGATGATGGTCGTCACGGGAACGATGTCGACGCCGGCTTCGTGCAGATTGTTGATGGCCTGCAGCTTTACGTCGAAGAGGTTGCCGACCTTGCGGTGCGAGTTGGCAGCGTTGCCGATGCCGTCGAACTGGAGGTAGACATAACGAAGACCGGCTTCAGCAGCGGCGCGGCAGAGCTCTTTCGACTTCGCGAATTCAATGCCGTTCGAAGCAGCCTGCACCGAGTTGTAGCCAACCTTGCGCGAGTAGGCAACAGCGTCAAGGAAGTAGGGTGACAACGTGGGCTCGCCACCGGAGAACTGCACGCTCATCTGCCGACGCGGCTTGATCGTGATCGCGTTGTCGAGCATGGTCTTGATTTCTTCCCACGTGAGTTCGTGGACGAAGCCGACCTGGTTGGCGTCCATGAAGCAGGGATCGCACATCATGTTGCAGCGGTTGGTGAGGTCGATGGTCAGCACCGAGCCGCGGCCGTGGGTGACGGTCGAGGTGCCGTGATTGTGCAGCTTGCCTTCGGTCTCTCCGTGAGCGCGGATGTCGCGGCCGGGGAAGCTCTCTTCAAGATGCTTGAAGAAGGCGGGATCGATCGACATCACGTCTTCGAAGTGGCCGTGCTTGGGGCAATCCTTCACCATGAGGATCTTGCCGTCGCGCTCGATGATCTGCGCCTTGATTTCGCCGACCTTCTCATTGAGCAGGACTTCGTGAGGCAGCTTGCCGTCGAGGATCTGCTTGCGGATCTCGGGCACGCACTTGGGGCAGAGCGAATCTGTGGTGCGCGGCCAGCCCAGCGGGGGTTTCTCTTTCTGGTAGCTCTTCAGGAGTGGCTTATCGCTCCACTTCGGGGTAAACGACGGGTTGGGGCTGATGCGGTTCAACCGCTCATAAACCACCCACGCGCCCTTGGCCGCGTAGACGGCGGCTTTCTCGGCGTACTTCATCGTTTTTGACATATTGGTGCGATCTCCTTAAGAAAGAATGCTCTGGCTCTTTGGGATGTCCGGCCACGGTACCGCCGGAACCTGAAAACTCAGTACAAGAGTAATAAGAGAGCGCGGTCAATCCAACGGGGGTGCAGCGAATGGGGATATGGGAGGGTGAATGGGGATTCGGGGGGCTCGAATGGGGTTGGAGATGAGGTCCTCCAAGGCCCCGCAAAAGCCTGAAGTTGCAGTAGTTTACCGGCTTGATTCTTATGGGCTGCCGGTGGGTTCCGTGTGGGCGACCTGGTTGATGATCTCCTGCACCAGGACGACGCGAACGTGGATGCGCCTGGCGATGTCGGGCAGGAATTCGGTGACGAAGTTGTCGGTCGGGGCAATCGCCAAGCCGGCCGCAACGCGGATGCTGGTTGATGGCAGGTTGGTCTTTTCGCCGGGGACGTAGAGATTGGCGATCTCGGCGTCGATGGGGAATCCCAGGAGGTTGGCGTAATTGACCATGCCCTTGCCGTTGTCGCCCTGGGTCCAGCCGACTTGGGCGATGGCGTGAAAGATGCGACGCTTGATGGTGGCATTGGGCATGCGGTGGTAGTGAGGATCCTGATGAACGATGGACGGAATGAGAAATGTGCCGAAGAACTCTCCGGTCAGATCTTCGCTGTAACTGACGCCGACCACTTTGGCAAAGCCGTGCATCCCCGGACCATAGTCAGAATGCGAGTCTGACCCGACGGCAATGGCCGCATTGGCAAGGATGGTGACGGCGTTGAAGGGATCGAGCAGGTTCTTCACAGCGAGCCGCGCTTTTTCTTTCGGAGTCAGAGGTTTCACCTCTGGCCCGTTGATGAACCGTTGATAGAAATTGATGAGTGGCGGAAGCGGGCAGGGAGGCAGGTCTTGCGGCGAGACGGGTTGGGCCAGTCCACCGCTCGTTGGAGATGATGCGGCCTCATCGATCGGCGGATATCCAGCGACCGCAGCGATCAGGCCGGAGCCGGTTTCAGACAGGGCAATGCCGGCTGACTCGCTTTTGGGAATCACCCGACACGGACCGTTCTTCGAATTCCCATGTTTGATGATCGGAAGAGGCGCGTCGGGCAGGGGAGTGGCGGGGTTGGTCGGCTGCGTCTGTGCAGAGCCGATGCCGCTTGCGGCGACGAAAAGCGACGAGAAGATTACGAGTCGTGGAAGCTGACACCGACGGGTTCCGGCGCATCGGCTGGGGCGATTTTCGAGGTACGCAAGTTCAGGTTTCTCGTCATACCTCAAAGAGCAGGTCCTCTCATGATGGAACTTTTCCAGTGCTGATTCGTAGACCACAGAGACCCAATCGGCTCAACGCGCGTCTTGCGTATTAAGGATTGCAGTCTTTCTTGTATTCGGACGCAAAATGTTCAGAAAAAGTAACTTTTGAATATGGAAAGAATCGCAGTCGTGAGTTCGAGCGCACACGCGGGCCTGTTGGTTTGAGAGGCACGGCACGCGCGGTCAATACCTTTGATGGCATTGACGCGGGCCATGACGGCATCGAGACTAGAAAGTGAGGTTTGTTCAATGAGTTCCTATCCTCCTCCTCCACCGGGTCCCGGCGTGGGCCACCGCATCGAAGAAGCCATGGAACTGATCGAAATGGAACTGCGCCATGCGATCGAGTATGTGAATGACGCGGTGATTCCGCAGGTTCGTTCTGAGTCGATCGTGGCGATGCGCAAAGTGTCGGACACGCTGCGCAACCTCGCGGATCGCATGGACAAGGGTCAACAGCAGCGAGGCCCCCGGGCCTGATGACGGATTGGCATCGCGCGAACGCGCGTCGGGCCGCTGGCTTCGCGGTGCTGTCGATGGCCGCGGTCGGAATGGTTGCGTGTGGGCACAAGCGGCAGCCGCAGCCGGTGCCGCCAACGGCAACCGCCCCGCCAGTGTATAACCCGCCTTCGTATCCAGTTCCGGCGCCACGGCCCAGCACGGGCGGCATTCCCATTACGCCCGTTCCCGAGGGCGGCATCAGCGCCGAGGACAAGGAATTCATCCTCAGCCACCGGCCGATCTACAGCGAAGAAGGATTGGCGACGTGGTACACCGCTCCTTATAAGGGGCGAAAGGCGGCCAACGGGCAGGTCTTCAGCGATGAGGCTTTGACGGCTGCGCATCGCACGTTACCCATGGGATCGCTGATCGTGGTGACAAACCTCAGGACGCGGCAAACCTCGGCCATGCGCATCAGCGACCGCGGGCCATTCGTCCCGACGGCGATTCTCGATCTGACGAAGGCATCGGCGCAGTCGATCGGGATCTGGCCCGGATCTGGCCGGGTCCGCGTCGATGTCTACGAGACGCCCAAGCCGATGGACGTGGGCGGGCGCTGGTGCGTGCAGATCGGGCCGTTCCTCAGCGAGCGGAAAGCGATCCGGTTCAAGGAGAAGTTGCTGAGCGATTATCCGGGGTCGAAGGTCATCGAGTTCGCCGGTGAGCGGAGCTACTGGGTGCGCATCCGCCCCCAGGGCGACGATCGCGAACAGGCCGAGGAGATGGCGCGGCGGCTGCAGCCGGATGAGGGTGTGGCGTATCTGACACGGCTGGACTGAAGGACGAGTGATCAGTGAACAGTGGACGGTGAAACAGTGAACAGTGAAATAGTGAAGCAGTGAACTGTACATCGTGAGACAGTGATAGCCGGATCGGGCTTGACGGTGATACTGGCACCTAGTTGCGAGCGAACCATCGCGCCAAGGTTCCGCCGACAAGCAGGCATACTCCCATACCGATGATCACGTATGCGAATTGGTGTGGATCGATGGGCACTTCTGGAACCGGGTGCGGTCCGAGCCATCGAAGCAGGATGCCGATAAGCGCGCAGATGCCGCCACCAATCTGTGCTCTTTCGCCGACGCGAACTCGAACCCGCATGCCGTACTCCCTGTCATCTGCTTGAATATTCGTGTGGAATTTGAACGACAGTATCCCATGGTTTGGTGCGCACTGCGATGCAATAAATCCGTCTTGCACGTGAAAGGTTGAACGGATATCGTGAGTTCACACTCTTATGTGGAGGTCGATATGGCCGTCGGTGTTCCTGTGATGCAGATGGCGCGCGTGCGCCAGAACTATCTCGCAATCGTGGTGGCCGCGATTGCCTGTTTCCTTCTCGAAGCTGGATGGTATTCGGCGTTTATGGGTACCTGGCTCAACGGAATCGGTCGCACCATGCAATGGCTGGTCAGCAGTGGCATGAATCCCGCTATCCAGTATGCAACGGCGCTGGTGATGGCGGCGGTAATGGCGACCGCGATCTCCTGCGTGACACAGTTGACCGGGAAGCAAACGGCGCTGCGCGGCATCAAAGTCGCCGCGCTACTGTGGGTCGGGTTCGAAATGACCACGTTTTCGACCGAGTACATCTTCGAGGTGCGGCCCATCGGCCTTTGGCTCGTCAACGCCGGCTACTGGTTCTTCGGGATGACGCTGATGGGGGCGATCGTGGGGGCGTGGAAGAAGAAAATGTAAAAGCTGGCCATAGCGTCCAGCTTTCCTTGTGTTCTGCGTGCCCCTCGCGCCGATTTTCAGATTCGATCTGTCGCCGTATTGGAGTCTCTTCTCTTGACAATCTAGAGGAACAAGAAGATATTCTCTAGATTGTCTAGAGGAAGTGCGTTGCCTCGGAGAATACAGCGAGAGGACCAGACGAGTATGAGATGGCTGATAAGCGTCTTTGGCGGGATTCGATCTCTCTTTCAAAAGAATCGAGTTGAAAGCGAACTCGACGAGGAGTTGGACGGTTATCTGGAGTCCGCAATCGAAGATAAGCAGCGCACTGGTATGTCCTCGGTGGCTGCGCGTCGTGCGGCGCTCGTTGAACTTGGCAGCAGGAATTCCGTCAAGCACAGGGTTTGGTCCTCCCGCTGGGAATCGGCTCTCGACAGCCTCCTGCAGGACTCCCGCATCGGTATTCGAAGCCTGTTGAAAAGTCCCGGATTCACCGCAGTGGCTCTTCTCTCTCTGGCCCTTGGCATTGGCGGCAACACCGCGATCTTCACTTTGATCAGCCAGGTGCTGCTGCGGCAGCTTCCAGTGCGAGAACCGCAGCAACTCGTTGCATTCGGAGATTCCATTTATGGTGGGGTTGCGGGCGGAATTGACCTTGGAGCATTCGGGGGATATTTCCCCTGGGACTTTGCCAAGCAACTCGAGGAGAATCCGGGGCCATTTCAAGGGATCGCCTCCTATGGGAGTTTTTCGAATAAAGTCAGTGTGCGGTTGGCCGCGGCAGCTTCATCCGGCGAACCCACACTTCTGGCGCCAGCGAATCTAGTCTCTGGGAACTACTTTGATGTTCTCGGCGTCCACCCTCTTCTGGGCCGGACCATCCTTCCCTCTGACGACGCAACTCCGGGCAGCGGCGCGGTAGTTGTTCTCAGCTATCACTTCTGGCGCCAGTCGCTTTCTGCTGATCCGGAGATTGTCGGCAAATCCATGACCATCAACAGCACACCGTTCGAAGTGATCGGGGTGATGCCTGAGGCATTTCACGGTTTCAAACAAGAACTGGAACTGGCGGATCTGTGGACGCCAATCAGCATGCAGCCCGTCGTGCTGCAACAACCGTCGATGCTGATGTCGCATTCCGGTTTGTACTTCCTGCATATCTTCGGCCGCTTGAGTCCGCAAGCAGCAAAGAGCAAAGCTGCATTTGCAGAGAGCCAGAATTGGCTCAACCAGCAAGTTCATCTGGGAATTCGCGCCAACGAGGGAGCTACTGTTTCCGCGGAACGCCAGCGTGAAATCGAACGCGTGAGTGTTCCGCTGGTTCCCGCGGCAAACGGTGTTTCGCTGATCCGCGGACAATACGGCGACTCCCTGAAGATCCTGATGGCAGTAGTCGCCGTGGTGCTGCTGATTGCATGTGCAAACCTTGCGAATTTTCTGCTGGCGCGCAGCACGACTCGGCGCCGCGAGACTGCGACAAGGCTGGCCCTCGGTTCGAGCCGTGGGCGCATAGTCAGGCAGAGCCTTATCGAGACATTGCTTCTTTCAATTGCAGGCAGCGTGCTGGGAATGGCGCTTGCCTTCGGGGCTACGCGTGCCTTGATTGCCTTTGTCCGGCAGGGAAACGGATACATCGCAATGAGCGCCGCGCCAAATTTGAGTGTGACGGCATTCACGCTGGGTGTCTCGCTGGTTACGGCTTTGTTGTTCGGACTTGGGCCGGCCCTGATCGCGGCGCAAACCGGGGAACGCAATTCGCTCAATACCGGTGCGCGGACCGCACAGGGCGGCAGATCATCGCGATTCTGGCCGAAGACGCTGGTCACAGCGCAGGTGATGTTGTCGTTGCTGCTCCTGGTTGCGGCAGGGCTGCTCTTGCGCACTCTGCGCAACCTGCAGATTCAGGACTATGGCTTTGAGCGGACGAATCTGTTGATCGTTGATTTCGGCGAGCATCTTGCAGGATACCTGCCTCATCAAACGCCGGCATTGCACCAGGAGCTTCTTGAACGGCTCTCTGCGATTCCAGGGGTGCGATCCGTTGCCTTGTCTGCAACCCCGCCGATCTCGAACGGAGCCTGGAGTTCGAACATTTCTCTGGAAGGCTATACGCCGACACCCAAAGAGAACATGGTTTCGGTTCTGAACAGGGTGTCGGGGCAGTATTTTGAAACCGCCGGGATTTCGATTGTTGCCGGGCGACCAATTTCTCCGGCCGACACGGCGAGCAGTTTGAAGGTCACCGTTGTAAACGAGACGATTGCAAAGCGGTTCTTTCCGCATGGGGATGCGATCGGCAAAAAAGTGACAATCGGCATCGACTCGGTTGCGGGACCGTGGGAGATCGTGGGAATTGCCAGAGACACGAAATCTCAGAATCCGCGTGACACTGATCCGATTCTCATGACCTACATACCTCTGACGCAGATCGAGCCGTTTATGCCGAAGTACCCCGCCGCGCCGGCGAGTTCCATTCGCGAAGAAAATCAGGATCGTTATGCCAACATAATCCTGTTGCGGACGAGCGCCGATCCGGCAAAGACGGTGGCAGATCTCCGTGCGGCGGTTGCAGCTGTGAATCCTAACTTGCCTCTGCTTCGCATTACAACCATTCAGGAACAGGTTTCGAGCCTCATCGCGAATGACGAGTTGATCTCAACGCTGACGAGTCTGTTCTCGGTCCTCGCCCTGTTTCTTGCGGCGATTGGGCTTTATGGCGTAATGAGCTACAACGTTGTGCAGCGCACGACAGAAATTGGAGTCCGACTGGCGCTAGGTGCGCAGGCGCATACAGTACTTTGGATGATTCTGCGCGAGTCGCTGATGCTGCTTGGCGTTGGAATCGCGCTCGGCCTGCCTCTCGCTTTTGTTGGCGCGAAAGGCATAAGGGACCAGCTCTTTGGGCTGAGCGCAACGGATCCGCTGACGTTCGTTACTGCGATGGTGGTTGTTAGCGGAATGACTGTTCTTGCCACGTGGCTTCCTGCGCGTCGCGCAGCCAAGGTTGATCCGCTCATTGCGCTTCGCTACGAGTAATAGCGACTGGCGAAATTACTAATCCGGCGGCGGGTAGTAGGGCAACTTGTCGTTGGTCTCGTTGGCGCGCTTCAGGGTGACGTCGTCGAACAGCAGGGCGGGGGCGAGGACGGTTTCCGGAATATCGGCCGCGTAGTTGGCTACCCAGAGATTCTTGCCGCCAGCCTCGACGCCCGAGCGCAACGCGCGCTGGTCGAGGTCATCGAGCACGGCGCCACGGACAAGGGTACGCTTGCCATCCATGTCGATGCGATACAGAAGCCGCGGGGTCGCTTCGGCTCCGAGGGTTTCGACGTAGTACACGCTCTTGAGGCCGCGATCCTTGCCGAGTCCAATTAGCTTCTGATTGAGTTCCTCGTCGGTGAGGCCCTGTTGCGCCGTGACCTTCATGACTCCGATAACGGGATGCGGAGGGCCAGTGACGCCGGCGCGGGCGTGGCCGTTGGATTCAGGGAAGTCGCGCACCGGGGTGCGGCCGATGAGGTAGTTCTCGAGGTGTCCGTCTGCGACCAGCTTCACCGTTTGTGCCGGCACCGCTTCGTCATCGACTGCGTAGGCGCCGACGAGGTCCTTTCCGTCCCAGGTCTTGATCGCCGGATCGTCGACAACGGTCAGAAACTCGGGCAGAATGCGTGCGTGGTAGCTCGACGCGAAGGGACCGTTGGTGCGCGCCTCGGTTCCGAGCTTGGGGCGTGTAGCGGTGACACCTGCGGCAAGCAGCGCGTGAAGCGTGTCGGCGCTGGCGTCGGCACTCAGCAGCACCGGCCCGTGATACTCCTCGTCAACCAGCGG
Source organism: uncultured Acidobacteriaceae bacterium (assembly GCA_963838295.1). Taxonomy (GTDB): domain Bacteria; phylum Acidobacteriota; class Terriglobia; order Terriglobales; family Acidobacteriaceae; genus Telmatobacter. The sequence goes on along the minus strand of CAWIQS010000006.1, from coordinate 275,491 downwards.
AGCCTTGCGCAGTTCGGTCAACGAAGTAATGAGAGTGACGACGTGCTTCTTGAATTCCTCAGGGCTATCGAGATCGCTCAATGCTATGCCGCTGGTCCCATACGAACGATCGAGACGCATGCCGTCGTCGGCCTGTGTTCCCACGCCCAGGGACTCGGAGTAGCTGCTCGCCGACTTACGCACGATTGCGCCTTCGCTGGAGACAATCCAGGTGGTGGTGACGCGCGCGTGGAAGGCTGCGGTCGAGTACTGCGTGTCGTGCTGGAGGGCGCTGACGGCCGGATCGTTACGGTAGATTCCGCTGTCGCGGGAAACGCGATCGGTCCACGCTGATTCGTCCAGTGAGAGCTTCAGCGGCTCGGCCAGCGAGATGATTGGCTTTACTTTGCTGAAGTCGTCGGCCTGCGGAGGCGTCTGCACCTGCTTGAGTTCGGCCTGTTTTTGCGCGTATGCAGCGAGGGCGGACTTGTAGGCCTGGTCGGTGCCGGTCCAGAGAGCGGAGCGTAGGGCAATGGGATCGTCGTCGATGCTGGCCAGTTGCAGATCGCCGTCACCGCGGGGGCCGGAGTTGTCGGTCTTGTAATCGCCAACCCGCACGCTGATGCGCGCTACTCGCGCGTGGCTATGCTGCGTACCTTCGCCGGCTCCAAAGGCCGCGCGCGTTTCGAAGTCGTCCACGTCTTCAATGCGGTATTCGATGAAGTAGGGCTTCTCGAACCCGGGCAATTGCAAATGCGCCATGCTGCGATCGAGCTCCTCAAGCATGGCCTTGAGCACGGGATCCTTTTCGGCATCGGCGCGGCTGGCCTGCGCCGGGGCACGGTATGGCGTGAGGATGGCGGCAGCCAGAAGTCCCGCTGCCAGGAATTTCATGCGGCGCGTGCGCTTCATTGTGCCTCCTTTGTCGATCCGGTTGAAGGTGCTCCGGGAATGGGCAGGATGGGTGGGCGCTGCGTGCCCTGCTGCTGACGCTGCGTTTCAATCTCACTCACCAGCATGGCGGGGGCGACGGCGCTGACCGGAATGGTCCCCGATTCGGCGCCGCATTCGCCGTTGAAGACTTCGGGCTTGTCGCTGGTGGCAACGATGCGCTTCATGGCGGCGAGCGGCGTGCCCACGATGCTGACACCGCGTACAAGCTCGTCGGGGCGGCCATCGACATACACGCGGTAGACGACGAGCGGGATGACCTGGAAGGCTTGCGGGGCGCTGCGCGTGGTAACAGCGAAGCCTGAGGAGATGTCCTCGAAGTAGAGCCCGTAAGGCTTGCCCTGCTTCTTCGCTTCATCGATCAACTGTTTGCGGAGATCGGCTTCCGGCTCGGTCTTGGTCGACGTAACAATGAGATTCCCTTGGCGGCCGGTAGGCATGCGGCCCGTCTGCGCGCGGCCATGGCCATTCGAGGCGGCGAAGCTCGCGATCGGCAGGCGCGACATGAGGAACGTCTTGAGCACGCCGTTCTGGATCAGTTCGACGCGCCGCGCTTTCTCGCCTTCGTCGTCGTAAGTGTAGGTGCCGCTGAGCCAGGTCTTGCCGAAGGTGGCCATCGTGGGGTCGTCCGCCACGGAGAGAAACGGGGGCAGTACTTCCTTATTCAGCTCCTTGGTAAACGTCTGGCCTTCTTCGTCTCCGCGTTGGCGCTGGCCTTCGAGGCGGTGACCCAGCACTTCGTGGAAAAATACGGCGGAGGCGCGACCGGAAAGAATGGCAGGGCCGTCGAACGGCTCGGTCACGGGAGCTTTGCGCAGGGCTTCGAGGCTCTTGCCTAACTCGCGAACCGCAGCTTCCATCTCGGCCTGCGATGGCAGGCCGTCCACATTCTCAGCTTCGAAGGTCTGCGCGCGGAACAGATCCATGCCGTCATCGGCGCGGGTAACGGCAAAGACCACCACGCGCGCCTGCGTGTGCGGGTCAACCACGCGCGATCCTTCAGACGAAGCGTAGTAGTCGGTCTCGTTCTGCACCGTCAGCATGGCCAGATTCTGGTAGACGTCGGGATAGTCGCGGAAGACACGGCTCAGCGCCTTTACGCGCTGTTCCCAGGCAGCTCGGTCGACAACCACAGCCGGCGCGGGTTGGGAGACGGAGACTTCCGGCGATTCCTTGCTGAAGTCGGGCGAGGTGTCTTCTTCCCGGGCGCGAACCTGGGCTTCTGTCTTCACGCGGAGATAATTTTCGAGCGCGGTGCCATAGCCCGCATTGGTGGCCATCCACAGTGTGCGCGCGAGTGCTACGTGATCGTCCCCCAGCGGCAGCTGCAGGCTGTTGACGGCGGAGGCGCGATGGTTGCCATGGGTGTTGTCGAGCTTGGGGTCGCCGATGCGCACCTGCACGTCGGCAACGCGCAAATGGTTGCTGGAGCTGTCGGCCAGGGCTCCGTATTGCGCGCGAACGGTGACGGACGTCGCGTCAGCAACCGAGTAACTGAGGAAGTAAGGCGGCAACAGCTTGTCGGCGTCTTTCTGGTTCGGCACGGGCTTGCCCAGCGAAGTGAACGCGCGTTGCAACTCCGCGGTCATGGTGTCGAGCAAGACGGAGGAGCCTGCGGCGGCTCCCTTGGCGGCGGCATGAAGGCGCATGGACGGGTTCTGAGCGGATGCTGCCATGCAGCTGGCCGCGACAAGAGCGGCCGCGCAGCGCAAGCCGTTTCGGCGAGAACCCTGGTGTCTCTTTTGGGAGACAATGGGTGGGAGAGTTTGTACTTCTTCAGTTGAAAACATCGGTAAACTTGATTGTCTCAAACTCGTGCGTCTGTGAAGGGAAATCTGATGGCAATTGTCCGGCGCCTCGGGCTCGCAGGTACCGTAGCCATTCTGCTTCTGGTCTGTTCCGTTACTCTCGCGGCTCAGACGGATAGTGCTGCGCAGAAACAAGCTGAACCTACGGCGAGTCACGGTCGGCCTCATTCTGAGCAGGCCTTCTCCCTGCCGCCGGACAAACTTGCCCAGGCCATTGCGCTCAACAAGATCCGCGTATCGCTGGATATTGCCGGGTCGCTCTGGGGCCTGATTGTGCTTGGAGGTCTTCTGGCTTCCGGTGCGGCTGCACGGTTAGACGCATTTGCATGGGAAACGACACGGAGGCGTTGGCTGCAAGGGATATTGTTCTTCGCGATACTGCTGGCGATTCTCTCATTGGCCAATCTGCCGCTGGACGCCATGGGACACGCGGCCAGCCTGCACTACAGAATCAGCGTGCAAAGCTGGTCGGGATGGGTGGGCGACCAGGGGAAAGAGTTCGGTGTCTCATTGCTGATCGGGGTGCCACTGGCGCTCTTCTTTAACTGGATTGTGCGCGTTTCGCCGCGTCGCTACTGGCTTTGGTTGTGGATGATTTCGATACCCCTGATTGTGGTCGCCGTGTTTCTGGCGCCGATGGCGCTCGACCCGCTCTTCAATAAATTCGAACCGCTCGAACGAACGCATGTGGCCCTGGTCGGCGAACTCGAACAGGTCGTGACGCGCACCGGAACCGCGATCGCGCCCGACCGCATGTTCCTGATGAAGGCCAGCGAGAAGACCAACGGCATCAACGCCTATGTGACCGGCATCGGTTCGAGCAAGCGCTTTGTGATGTGGGATACGACCACCGACCGGATGCCGGACGACGAGATCATGTTCATCTTCGGACATGAGAGCGGGCATTACGTGCTCAACCACATTCCCAAGATGCTGGCGGGATTGGTGGTGGGATTGTTTTTCGTTTTCTGGGCCTGCGCGCACCTGGCGGAGAGCATGGTGCGCCGCTTCGGAGACCGATGGAAGATCGGTCCGGTCGCAAGCCGGGCGGGATTTCTGACGCTGTTCCTGGCATTTTCAATTGCCGCGTTCGTGACGACGCCGGTGGGCAACGCGGTGAGCCGACACTTCGAGCATGAGTCCGATATCTACGGGCAGGAGGCGATTCATGGCCTGGTGCCCGACCCGCAGAAAACGGCAGTGTCGTCGTTCAACCACCTCGGCGAGGCCTGGCTCGACGATCCCAACCCGAATGCATTTGTCGAGTTCTGGTCGTACAGCCACCCCTCGGTGCAGGAGCGCGCGCAGTTCGCAGAGCACTACGACCCATGGGCTGACGGCGGACACGGCGAGTTTTTCATGAAATAGGATCAAGCCAGACAGCGATTGAACTGACTGAGGCCCTCGTCGCGCGGAACCCCAGAATCCCATAAAATGGAATGATGGTGGCTCTTCCCCTCTTGTCTTCTGTCTTTGGCAAAGCTGCCGGCTCGTTTCTTGCTGCCGGCGCGGGGGCTGTCGCCGTCATTATCTGGAGGCTGCGGGAAACGCGCAGCCCGGTCTCGCTGAAGAAGATCATCATTCCGCCCCTGGGGATGGCTACCGGATTCTCGATGTTTGTGGATCCTGTGTTTCGGGTGCCGTGGACATGGGCGGGCATCGCATTTCTCATTGGCGCGGTTGCTCTTGCGTGGCCCCTGCTGCTGACCACTCGGCTCGAACGTGAGGGAGAGGCAGTGATGATGCGGCGATCCAGCGCCTTTCTTGCCGTCATCCTGGTGCTGGCGGCCATCCGCCTGTTCGCGCGCGGTTATTTCGACGAGATCCTGACCGCACCGCAGACTGCCGGTATCTTCTTTATCCTCGCTTTCGGCATGATCGTGATCTGGCGTGCGAAGATGCTGGTGGACTTCCGCCGGCTGACAGCCGATCCCGAAGCCACTGCGGCTTGAAGATCCAGTTGAAGACTCGTGGTTGATTGAGCGTTGCGGTTTCCCACCCATTCGGCAGAAGCAGCAGAATGGATGGGCACCCGGCCTGAGCGGGCTTGCCACATTTCGTACAATTTCAATATGCAGTTTCTGACGCTTTCACGACGCCGAACCGATGCATTTCCACCGGAGGCGTTTACGCCGGAACTCAATGCCAGGGAGGGCCAGCGCGTAAAAGAACTGTACGCTGCGGGAATCCTGCGCCAGGTTTGGCGAAGGGGCGATGTGCCGGGCGCGACCATCCTCTGGGAGGCGGCCAGCGAAGCCGAGGTGCGCGAAGCCCTCGGCAGCCTGCCCATCTTCAAAGCGGGGATGCTCGAGGTGGCGGCCGTTGTTCCGCTCGAACCCTATCCGGGATTCGGGCCCGCGAAGTAGTCCCAATGTGGCTGAAGGGTGGTTTTTGATCGCGCCAATCCCCGCTTTTCCTCAGTCCCCGCGTGCCGTTCCAAGGTCGTACACTGTAGCTTCATTTGCATTCCGAAAGGAGCATGTTCTTCTATGGCTTATCCGGCGAATTATCGCTATACCCGCGAGCATGAGTGGATTTCGCTCGACGGCAAAATCGGGACTGTCGGCATTACCGACTACGCCCAGAACTCCCTGGGCGACATCGTCTACGTGGATGTGCCGAAGGTGGGCGATTCCATTACGGCAAACGCGTCGTTCGGATCGGTCGAGAGCGTGAAGGCGGTCAGCGATCTGTATTCGCCCGTAAGCGGAACAGTGACCGCGGTGAACGAGGAACTGAAGACCAGCCCCGACAAGATCAACGAAGCCCCGCACGAAACCTGGATCATCAAGATAGAACTGTCTGATCCGTCGGAATACGAAAAGCTTCTCGACGCTGCGTCGTATGAGAAGTTTGTTTCGGAAGAGACGGGGACCTAGCATAAGTTCTCAGTCGTCAGTTCTCAGTTTTCAGTGAGGTCCGAACCGAGAAAACGCATTGGCCCTGACGACGGAGTTTCGCTATTGAGACACGATAGCCGGGTGATTGAAGCACTAGGGCAACTGACAACTGAAAACTGATAACTGAGTTTTGACCACTGGTCCCGGAGGGACCGTCCATGCGCTACCTACCGAAATCTCCCGCCGAGCGGGAGCAGATGCTCAAGGCGATCGGCGCCAAGGCGATCGACGATCTCTTCGCTATCATTCCGGCCGAATACCGGCTCACGCGCGACCTCGACGTCCCGCGCCAGCAGGCCGAGAGCGAAATCATCGATTACTTCAAGGCTGCCGCGCAGAAAAATGCCACGGATTACGCGAGCTTTCTGGGCGCGGGCTGCTATCGTCACTATCGCCCGGTAATCATCGATGCGCTGGTGCAGCGCGGCGAATTCCTGACGAGCTACACGCCCTATCAGCCGGAGATCACGCAGGGAACGCTGCAGGCGATCTTCGAATTCCAGACCATGATTGCCGAGTTGACCGGCATGGACGTGGCCAACGCCAGCATGTACGACGGGTCTACCGGCGCGGCGGAAGCAGTCCTGATGGCGATGCGCGTCACTGGTCGCCACAAGGCCGTAGTCGCTTCGACGGTGCATCCGGAGTATCGCGAAGTTCTGCACACCTACCTGCAATTCCGCGACCTGCCTACAACGGAAATCCGGTACGTCCCGGAGACAGGCCGTCTGGATCTCGATGCGCTCGCCGCCGCAGTGACCGAAGAGACCGCAGCCGTCCTGGTGCAGAGCCCAAACTTCTTTGGCGTTATTGAAGACATTCCGGCGATCGCCGAGATCGCGCACAAAAAAGGCGCGCTGTTGATCGTTTCGATCGCCGAGGCGGTTTCGCTTGGCGTTGTCCGTCCGCCGGTGGAAGCCGACATCGTCAGCATGGAGGCGCAGTCGTTCGGCGTCGCGCTGAGTTATGGCGGCCCGTTCTGCGGTGTCATCGCGGCGAAAGAGCAGTACCTGCGCCAGATGCCCGGTCGCCTTGCAGGACAGACCGTCGACGGTAACGGAAACCGAGGATTCGTGCTGACACTTTCAACGCGCGAGCAGCACATCAGGCGGGAGAAGGCCACCTCGAACATTTGTACAAATCAGGCGCTGGTTGCGCTGATGGCGACGATCTTTCTGACGGTCTATGGCAAAGAAGGCATTCGCGAACTGGCCGAGCACAATCTCGCCAAGGCAGACTACGCCGCGAAGACACTAAGCGCGCAACCAGGCGCGAGGCTGCTGTTTAAAGGCGCGCCGCGCTTTCACGAATTTGTGTTGCAGACCCAGGAATCGCCGGCGCAATGGAGCCAGCGGCTGCTGGACGACAAGATTGTTGGTGGAATCGATCTGAGCCGCTGGTATCCCGAGTTGAAGAACGCGACGTTATGGTGCGCGACGGAAGTAGTAGCGCGGGAAACGATCGATCACGCGGCAAGAGTGTTGGCCGCCGCACCGGTGGAGGCGTAGAGGCGAGGTGCAGTGATGGATGGCGAGTTCGATTTGATGCTGCCGGAAGATCGAGATCGGAAACTGGAGGATTTTGAGAAGAAACGCCGGGAATGGGTCGAAACTCTCAGCCGCGGGAAAGCTCGATTCATCCTACTTCCTGGGCTGCTGCGATTCGCGTTATTCCTCATTGCTTGGGATGCATTTTACGTAAGCTACTCACATGTTCATGTCGCGCTCGCGGTGCGTGTTACCGTTCTCACACTTTTATGTAATCCAGTCTTCAACCTGTTGGAGTGGCATTGGAAAGACAGGCGCTACGGGCGGAAGTCCCATCGAGTCTGAGGGGCCGAAGTCCTGAAAGTTCGAAGCTTTGTAACAAGGGCCGTACAGCGGTGAAAGGAAAACGGGGCTTTAGCCCCTGCCATGGCGCATCCAGGCAGAAATGCTTCAGCAGCCGACATCCTCAATCCCTCTCGAACGTTTCTTGCGACGACGGGAACCGACATGAGTCGACGCCTTCTGCAATCGGACCGGAACGCAGAGTTGCTGATCGAAGTGCTGCGTTCGCTTGTCGCCGAACGCAGATTCGAGCTGCACGATTTTGTGATTATGCCGGACCATTTGCATCTGCTTTTGACCGTTCATGACGAAATGACCATCGAGAAAGCAATGCAGTTGATCAAAGGAAGATTCTCGCACCGGTTGTCACACGAAACCGGATACAGGGGCGACGTATGGCAGAGGGGATTCACCGAAGAGCAGGTAATGAATCGCGAGAGTTTTGAAAGGCACAGCGAATATATCGCGCAAAATCCGGTGAAAGCAGGAATCGTAGCTTCGGCGGATGAGTTTCCATTTTGTTTCAGGTACCTTTCGAAGAGGAAAACGGAAGCGAAGATCAGCAGGGGCTAAAGCCCCAGGACATTTTAACGAGCGTTTGCGGCCCGGCTAAAGCCGTGCCCTTGTTACAAAGCACGATTGGGATCCGGGTTTCAGTAGTTTGAAGGCGTGTCCTGCTAAGAGCTCAGTCCGCCTTGGAATTCGGTAAGAGAATGCAATTTTGAAGGGTGAAAAATGGCGACGATTGAAACGCAGGTTAATCGCAGCATCGGCAAGGTCCGTCCCCACCAGACGCAAAACGAAGGTCTCGTCTTCGAGAAGTCATCGCCGGGTAAGAAGGCTTACAAGCTACCGCCGCTTGATGTGCCCGAAGTTGACGCTGCGGCGCTTCTCGGCAACGCACACCGCAAGACGCCGGGTCTGCTGCCGGAGCTGAGCGAGATCGAGATCATCCGCCACTTCACGCGCCTTTCCACCTGGAACTACGCCATTGACCTCGGCATGTATCCGCTGGGCTCGTGCACGATGAAGTACAACCCGCGCGTCAACGAATTCGTCTCCCGCATCGAGGGTCTGGCCGAAGCGCATCCATACCGGCCCGAGTCGCTTGCGCAGGGCGTGCTCGAAATCATCGATCTGCTGCAGCGCTGTCTCATCGAAATCACCGGCATGGACACGATCACGCTGCAGCCCGCAGCGGGCGCGCATGGCGAGTTCACCGGAATCCTGCTGGTCCGCGCATGGCACGAGTCGAAGGGCAACGCGCGCCGCAAGATCATCATTCCCGATTCGGCGCACGGTACAAATCCCGCCACCGCGGCTATCTGCGGCTACCAGGTCGAGAATCTCAAGTCGAATGCCGAGGGCGGCATCGACCTTGAAGCTCTCACGCGCCAGGTCGACGAAGACACCGCCGCGCTGATGCTTACCAATCCATCAACGCTCGGTGTATTCGAAAACGAGATTCACAAGATCGCGGATATTCTCCACGCCAAGGGCGCGCTGCTTTATATGGATGGCGCCAACATGAATGCGCTGGTGGGCAAGGTGCGGCCGGGCGACTTCGGCGTCGACGTGATGCACCTGAACCTGCACAAAACGTTTTCGACTCCGCACGGCGGCGGGGGCCCGGGCTCAGGCCCGGTGGCGTGCAAGAAGTTTCTTGAGCCGTTCCTGCCGACGCCGGTTCTTGCTAAAGACGAGAACGGCAAACTGCACTGGGAGTTCAACCGTCCGCAGTCAGTAGGCCGCGTCCGCGCCTTCTACGGCAACACCGGCATGTTCATCCGCGCGCTAGCTTACATTCTCGCCAATGGACCGGATGGGCTAAGGCAGACGACCGAAGATGCGGTGCTCAACGCGAACTACATCCGCAAGAATCTCGAAGACCTTTACGAATTGCCATACAAAACGCCGTCGATGCATGAGGTCGTCTTCAGCGACAAGAAGCAGGCGGCCAAGGGAGTGAAAACCGGCGACATCGCGAAGCGCCTGATCGATTACGGTTTCCATCCGTATACGGTCAGCTTCCCGCTGATTGTGCATGGCGCGCTGATGATTGAGCCGACGGAGAGCGAATCACTAGAGGAACTCGATCTGTTTATCCAGGCAATGCGCTCCATCGCGCAGGAAGTCGAAGAGTCCCCGGATCTGGTCAAGACGGCGCCGCACTCCACGCGCGTCTCGCGGCTCGACGAAGTTACTGCAGCGCGTAAGCCAATTCTGCGCTGGCGGCCATCGCAATAAGCTCAATTGCGATCGGTCGCCAGTCGTTTGGAGTTCTCCATTCAAAAGAAGAGAGAAGTCACGGCCTGCCGCTAGCCGTTGGCCGCGACCTTGCTCTTCAACTCCTTCAGCATCAGTTCCACCTGGTCCTCGCTCTCCAGGGTTCTGAACTTGTCTTCAAGCGACACCGGATTCAAAACTTCGGTGGCTGCCGCATTTTCCGCCGCAGTGATGTGCACCTTGCTCTTCATGCGGCCAATCGTGTTTTCCTGATCGTTGCCCACAACATGCTGAGCTTTCGCCGCACGGCCCACGACCTTCGCCCTGCGATGTTCGGCGATCAGCATCTCGCAATGTGCACGCGTCTCCGTCAGCTTCTGCTCCAGCTTGTGCAGCGCTTGCCGAAGATTATCCGCCTCGTGTTTCTGGTCTTCAGCCTGCGTCGTGAATCCGATTGCAAGCTGGTCCTGGCTCAACGCACGTTCCAGCGCAGCCCGAGCCAAATCGTCCTGGCCCTTCTGTACCGCAAGCTCCGCCTTGCGCCTCCACTCTCCAGCCTGCAGTTCGTGCTCCGCCTTCTTCTTCTCGAGCAAATGCTGATCTGCAATCGCAATTGCAACCTGTGTCTTAACCTGCATAAGCTGATTCTCCATGTCGAGAACAACCTGCTTCAACATCCGCTCCGGATCCTCGGCCTTCTCCACCAGGTCATTCAGATTCGCCCTCAACAGCGTGCTTACTCTATCCAGTAACGACATACAATCCCTCCTCCTCTTTTCCGAATTGCAATCCTCGAATCCCTTTGTATTCGCTCAGATTCCTACTGTGCCGGTCCCTTCGTTGTTCCCGTCTTTGGAGCCGGATTTGCTGTAGCAGGCTTTGCAGCCGGCACAATCTCCGCCATCTCTTTCATCATTTCCTTCGTCATTGCCTGACTCCGCTCTGTGACCTTGCCCATCACCATTGGCATGTATTCTTTGGCAATCACAGGCTGCGCATCCAGCAGATGCTGTCCGGCCGACGAACTATAAAACGTGATCAGCCCATCTACGTCGTCCTTGCTGAGATGCTGCTGATAAATCGTGGTCATGTCCGCGAGCATCTCGTCGGTTGGATAGAGATCCATGGCCTTTCCCACGTATTTGCTCATCACCTTTTGCATGCCTTCGCGCTGTTCCTGGGTCAGCTTCGTCCCTGCCGGCAGAGACGCTTCCGTCTGCTTCATTGCGGCCTGAATCTGCTGCGCAACCATTCCCGGTACAATCTGTCGCATCGACTGCATCTGCTCCCGAATCCGCATCACGTCAAACAGTTTTGCCAACTGCTCCTTCGTGGGCTGCTGATCCACAGGAACACCAGCCGGCGAAGCCTGTCCTGCTTGTGCCACTGCGCCCGCCTGCTCCGTCGGCGTTGCACTCTGCGCAAACGAGAATGCCGATGTGGCAACGACCACTGCGCCTAAAATCACTGCCATACGAATATTGCAAATCATGACTTCCTCATCCTCCTCTGCGCTTCGCGTGGCAAGAGAACTTGATCTCTCGCCACGCACCTGTTGAACGAAGTCCAACCATCGCCTTACTGCTTCGCCGCATCGCCGTTCGCCGGCTTATCCTTCGCCGGCTTGATCGCCTGCACATTGGCCATCAATTGCTTGATGTCCATGCCGCTAAGCGCCTCAAACAATGCCGGCACTTGCGCAGCGATCCGCGTCATGTCGCCGGTAATCTTGTGCGCACCGGCAGCATCCTCGTTGCCCGTGGACACAATCGTGATGTGGTCCACCTTGCTCAGCGGCTCCGCCATGGCACGGACAACATCGGCCATGTTGGTCAGCAACTTGTCGACCACCGCGGCCTGGTTCCACTGCTGGTAGGCTTCGGCCTTCACGTTCATCGCCTTGGCCTCCGCTTCGCCCTTCTGGAAGATGATGCTGGCTTCCGCCTCGCCCTGCGAACGAATCGCAGCCGCGCGGCCTTCTGCCTCGGTGGTCAAGCGAGACTTCTCAGCGGAAGCCAGGTTCTCAATCCGCTGACGCTCAATCTCGGCGCCCTTCAGCACCGTCGCAATCAACTCCTTCTCGTGACGCGCGATCTCGGCTTCCTGCACCTTGATCTGGCCTTCTTTTTCGACCTGTTGCACCTTCACCTGCTCAGCCGTCACCTGCTGCAGCATGATGTTGGTTTGCAGTTCGTACGCCTTGTCTGCCGTGGCCTGTTGCCTGCGGCTTTGCTCGGCATACTCGGCCTTCTTGATTTCAAGGTCGCGTTGCGCCTCTGCCTGACGCGTCGCCGAAGCTGTCTCTGCAATCACGCGCTCCTGGTCGGCTTGCGCCTTGGCCACTGCGGACTCCCGCAGAGCCGTGGCCCGCTTGATCGCCGTATCTCTCTCCGCATCGGCCGTCGCCATCTCCGCGTCACGCTTGATGCGCGCCACGTCTGGTTTGCCCATGTTCGAGATGTACTCGTTCTTGTCGCGTACTTCCTTGATCGTGAACGAAATCACTTCGAGCCCCATCTTGCTCATGTCTTCGGCGCACGTTGCACGCATGCGCTCGCCCACCATCTCGGGCTCCTTCACAATCTGCTCCACCGTCAACTGCCCGATGATGCCGCGCAGATGCCCTTCCATCACCAGGCGGATCAAGCCCTCGCGCTGTGGTGGAGTCTTCGTCAAAAACTGCTCGGCGGCGGTCAGAATCGATGCCTGGTCGCTGCGCACCTTGATTTGCGCTACGGCTTCCACCGTCACGGCCACACCCTGCTTGGTGTAGAGATCCTGCTGCGGAGCCACATCGAAGCTCATCAGCTCCAGGCTCAGTTCGCGGCAGTTCTCCACCATGGGGAAGATCACCGTGCCATGTCCCTTGATCACACGAGGCCCACGAAATCCGTACACAATCAGAGCCTCGTTCGGCCCCGCCTTGCGATACATCCTGGCCAATATGCCCATGATGAAAATGAGCGCCAATACTCCCAGTCCGACAATCAGAACAAGTTCTGGTTTCATTCGATCCCTGTCCTTTCAACAGGGGTTGAATTGTTGATGGTTGTACTCGGTTCACAGTGAACAGTTCACAGCTTTCATTGAAGAGCGATCAGTGCGAGTCAGCCCGATCCCTGATCTCTGATCTCTGATCCCTTCCAGGGTCCCCGACGAACGATCTGTGTTCGTTGGAATGGATGTTCCCTGTCTTTCTCGGAAACAACTTAGCCAGCAATCCCAGCAGAAAGATCCCCACCAGGATGCCCATATCCGCAATCAGCACGGTTGAGTTCGTCATTGCGATCCCGGTCCTTCGGCCGGGCACTTCAAGTTGCAGTTTTTGCTTCAGCTCGAAGCTAGCGGCTAGTAGTCTGCTTCTGACCACTGTTCGATAACTGACCACTGGCTTCCAGGTCTTCCCACCGCTTCACGTACGCGACCCCTTTTTCGTAGCGGATCACGAATACTTCCTCATCTTTCCCTAGCGCCTCGTCGTCTTCAGCACGCGCAATCGCAGACCGCGTTGCGCCCATTTGCTGGTAGACAATCGCGCCCGTTCCGCCGGCACGAATCGGCGACGACACACGCCCCACCACGCCCACAACATCCGTCTCATCCGCGGTAAGTTCGCGATCGTGAGGCATCAGCACCCTGGTCAGAAAAATGAAGATGATCGCTCCGCCCGCAATGCCGCATATCGCCGCAAGCACCACCACCACGCCTGCCACAAAGCTTCCATACTTCGTCAGCAGGAATCCCGCCGCGCCAAACCAGCACAGAAAGATCATGATGGAGAATGCATTCCACCACGGAACCTCCGGCCCGACGCCGCGCCCCGCTGATCCTGCGCCGGTCGCACTAGCTGGATGAGCCAGTCCGCCATGAGGCATATGTCCCACATGCCCCGCGTGCGGAAGATGCAGGTGCGGCGCGTGTACATGTCCGCCAAAATGCCCCATCCCGCCAAGAAGCGAAATGAAGCTCAACATCAGCCCCGCCAAAAAACAAACCAGATAAAACGTCTCCCAGTTCATCTCCGTGCCCCCAAATGCCTCAGTCCCTATGTCCCTAGTCCCTACGGCCCTTAGTCCCCGCTCTACCGTTCTTGTTACTTCCTGATCCCGGTTTTCTCAGCACTTCCATCAACCGCGGCATCAGCCCCGGTGTCTCCAGAATCGATTCCAGCAGCAGCAGACATTCCCGCGACTTTTCATGTTGCGCCAACGTCAGCAGCGCGCTCTTCAGTTCCGGATCACGCCGAAACCGCTCCGCCCCCGACACCAGCCACATATCGAGCTTGTCTTCCAGGCCGCGTACTTCGCTTAACAACTCCGGGTGATAGCCCTCCGGATCGTCCACCAGGTATCCCGGATGCACCTTGAAGAACTTCGCCAGGATCTGCCGCGTCGTGTTCGTAAGGTGCGGCCGCGCCCCGCTCTCGATCTGCGAGAGATAACTCTGGCTCATCTTCGAGCCCGTCTCCGCTGTGATCGCCCGCGTCAGTTCCTGCTGGCTCATCGCGCGGTTCATGCCCCTGAGGCTGCCCTCTACCTCGCGCAAATATCTGATTTTCTCGCCGAGTTTCATCGATCCGTCCGCGATTCGGCATTCAGGATCACTTACAAGCCAATCGCAAATTGCAATAACATTATCGCAATCTGCGATATATGTCAACGAGAATCGACTTTGAGGATTCTTAACCTGGCAATGTGCTGATAAGTCAGAGGTTAGTCAGGACTTTGAGAGGGACGGCGAAAAGCTGGTTCTCTTCTGTGCGAACGTACTGACGCGGTTTTGTTGCACAGCGCCCTTGCGAAGAACTCGGCATTGCGAAGCGTGTGCGCGGTCTTCGCATTCACCAGAGATGCGAAGGCCCTCCGGGCAACCGGAAGGCCTTCAGGTTTACTGCCCCAACCCGCCTACGCTGTCACTGTCCGCGTAGGCTTGGATCCCCACAGCCCGTAGTAGGCAATGAAGAGATAGCAAATCAGCGGAATCACGAACGCATGCTGGATGCCGAACTTGTCAGCTGCTGCGCCCAATGCAAGTGGCACAATCGCGCCGCCCACAACCGCTGTCATGATCAGTCCCGAGCCCTTGCTCGTCATCGGACCAAGGCCCTTGATGCCCAGCGCAAAGATATTCGGGAACATGATCGAATTGAAGAAACCGCAAATCACGATCGACCAGATTGCCACCTGTCCGGTTGTGACCATGGAGATCACCACGAAAAGGGCGGCAGCGAATCCGAAACCGCCCAGCAGCCGTCCCGACTTGATCTTGGTGAGTACCCACGACCCGAGCAAGCGGCCCACGAGCGCGCCGCCCCAATAGAGCGAGACCAGGAACGACGCCGTCTTGGCGCTGTCGACGCCCTGCGTCTTGAAGTAGTTCACCGCGATCGAGGCCAGCCCCACCTCTACGCCCACATACAGGAAAATCCCTACTGCGCCCAGCACGGTGTGACGGTATCCCCAGATGCTGCGCCCCAGAATCGGATCGCCTTCCTTCGCCGGCCGGAATTCCTGCGTCTGCGAAATATGCGGGAGACGCATGAATGCAACGGCCACGCCCAGAATCAGCAATCCGGCGGCGATCAGGATGTACGGAACGCGCACCGTATTGGCTACAGCAGCCTTGGTCGCAGTGCTCGCCGGATCCGTCAAGATGTACGCTCCGGCAACCAGCGGCGCAATTGTGCCGCCGACAGAATTCAATGCCTGCGCCAGGGTCAATCGCACCGGCGCGCTATGCTCCGGCCCCAGAATGGCTACGTAAGGATTGGCAGCAGTCTGCAGCGCAGTCACGCCCGCGCCTACGATGAATACGGCTGTCAAAAATAGCGGAAAACTGACCATTCGGGCGGCTGGAATAAACAGCAGGCATCCCACCACTTGGATGAACAGCGAAACGACCATCGTCCGCTTGTATCCGATCGTCTCAATCAACTTCGAAGTCGGCGACGAGAAGACAAAGTAGGCGAGAAAGAAGGCCGACTCCGCCAACATGGCCCATGCATAAGGCAAGTCGAAAATCGACTTCAGATGTGGCACAAGAGCCATATTCAAGTTGGTGATGAATCCGAAAATGAAGAACAGCACGGCCACCGTAATGAATGGTCCGGTATAGTTCGGCGTAGTTGCAGCCGACGCCGGCGTAGATCGTGTCGCCATAGTTGGTTTGCTCCCCTGCTTGCTCAAGAATTCCGCCCGGTTAGGGCACATTCAAGCGCTCTCACGTTCGTCGCGCTCTCATTTAGACCAGCTTGTTTTGCGCTGGGATTGCACTGTGCCGCCGAATTTCCGGCCAAATTGCTGCACACAACACTATACGGAAAACCCCGGCTTGGGGAAGTGACGCGCTCAACTGCCGAAAAATCTTTCCCAAACCCTGATTCCTCATTTGCACGCTGTCAGGTTCCCCGCTTTTCCGCGGACCGGTCACTGCGATTTCTGCTGGGAATGCCGTATCCTCAAGAGAACCAAGGAGACCTACCGTGGCTACCACCACTCTCAGCAGCGCCAAGTTAAAAAAAGTTCTGTCCGCTCTCGAAGCTAACTGGCAGGCGGAGATGGAGGGCTACTACACCTATAAGACGCTGGCCGATCGTGACAGCGATCCGGTCCGCGCCCAGGTCCTGCGCCACCTGGCTGGAGCTGAGTGGGAGCACGCTGCTCTCTGGCATGGCCGCATCGTTGAACTTGGTGGTACTGAACCGGTCTACAACGGCAATCCCGGCGGAGAAGCAAACTCCCTCGCCAATCGCGCGGGTGGCGTTCGCATGGCTCTGCGTCGCCTCGAAATCGAAGAAAGCCGCCACATCGCCAACTACGGCAAGCAGTTGAAAGACCTAGGCGACGAAGGCTCTATCGCCATCCTCGATCACGTCATCGAAGACGAAAAGGATCATCACCGTGAACTTGGCTCGCTTCTCCGCGGACACTACCAGGCCCCCGCCGGCGCACCCAGGGTCGACCCCAAGGCCGTCCTCGATGAACTCCTGGCCAAGCGGGCTGAGGGCCGCAAACAGCCCGGAGCCTGGATCGGCGACGCCATTTACGGTGTCAACGACGGCCTCGGGGCCATCTTCGGCATCGTTTCCGGCGTCTCCGGCGCTACCGCCGGCGACAGCAAATATGTTCTGCTCGCCGGTCTGTCGGGCATGATCGCTTCGGCGCTCTCGATGGGCTCCGGCGCTTACCTTGCCGCCAAGAGCGAACGCGAAATCTACCACGCTGAAATCGCCCGCGAGCGCGAAGCCATCCAGATGAACGGCCCCGAAGCGCGCGAACTTCTCTCGCTTTACTACCAGGTCAAAGGGCTGCCCGAAGCCGACGCCGATCACATGGTCAACCACATCGCCAGCGATCCGGAACAGATGCTTCGCGCGTTGGCCAGCGAGCGCCTCGGCACTTCGGAAGAGGCGTTATCGAACCCGATGGTCTCCGCCACCTCCGGCGCGCTCTCTACTGCCGTCGGCGCCATGATCCCCATCATTCCATTCTTCTTCATGAGCGGAGTTCCGGCCGTCATTGCCGCTGCCATCATCTCCCTCATTGCGCACTTCGCCGTCGGCGCTGCCAAGAGCCTCATCACCATTCGCTCCTGGTGGTCCTCCGGCCTCGAGATGACCGTGGTCGGCGCAGTCGAAGGCGCCGTCACCTACGGTATCGGCATCCTGTTGGGTAAAGGCGGAATGTAGTGGGAGGCTTCATTCCGCTGGGCGACGCCTCGCGTCCGCCGGGCCGCATCCCCCCCGTTACGCTTCTCATCATTGCCGTCAACGCCCTCGTCTTCTTTCGAGAACTCACATACGGAAACCGCTTTGTGAGCGCATGGTCGGTGATCCCTATTGAAATAATTCAAGGCGAGCGTCTCATCACCCTTGTCACTTCCATGTTCATGCACGGCGGCTGGATGCACATCATCGGCAACATGCTTTATCTATGGGCCTTTGGCCGAGCGATGGAAGATGCGATGGGCTCCGTGCGCTTTCTCTTCTTTTATCTCGCTGGCGGAGTCGTCGCCATGTCCGCTCAGATTCTCGGCGATCCCTACTCCTACATTCCCTGCCTCGGCGCCAGTGGAGCCATCGCCGCAGTCATGGGAGCGTTCCTCATCACCTTTCCTCGCGATCGCATCAAGACCTTTATCTTCTTCGTAATCTTCTTCCGCATTACATTGATACCCGCCGTCCTCCTGATCGGATTCTGGTTTCTCATGCAGATTCTCAACGTCGGAACAGTCGTCGACGTCCGCACAGGAGGAGTCGCGTACCTCGCCCACATCGGCGGATTCCTCTTCGGCGTGATCACCGCAAAGCTGTTCGTGAGCCCCCGCAGGATGACTTACAGCCGCTTCAACTGAACCACTCGCGCAAACCTTAAATCACAGCCATCTCAATCACCGTCCGGAGCGACCAACGGGAGTCGAAGGACATGCTTTTCAATCTGGTGTCAATCAGCACGATTCTGCGCACCGCTCCAGTGTGCAGTCTTATCGCGTCATGGGTGGGAAAGCGCCGATTCTCATGAGCCCTGTCATCAGGAGCAGGGTCCGAAGGGGGATCTGTACTTGCACTTGGGGAGAGCAACCTTTAAGTTGCATATCTCGATCCGGAACTCTATCGCGCCGACTCGCCGACTTGCAGGCTAGTCAGGATATCCTTCGCTGCCTGCCGTCCCGTCCGAATGCAATCTGGAATTCCGATTCCGTCATACGCATTCCCGGCCAGACGCAGGCCCGGCAGAGCGGCCACCATTTCCTTGATCCGCTTCATCCGTTCCTGGTGTCCGACCGAGTACTGCGCCATGGCTCGCCGCCAACGCGAAACCTGCGTCGCTTCCGCCGGAATATGCGGACCGACCACGCGAGCGCCTAGAATCTCGCTCAGCTCGCGGCGGACCGTTGCCACCAGCACCTCGTCACTCTGGTCCAGCAGCGATTCATCCTTCGCGCCGCCCAGGAATGCCCGCAGCACTGCTTTTCCGGTGGGCGTCCGACCCACAAACTTCCGGTGCACAAAGGTGCACGCCAACATCGCGCGCCCCTCCACTGCCGGCACCAGAAATCCGAATCCATCCGGCAACCGTCCCAGCTGCGCCTCGTCGAAAACCAGGTTCACGGTAATCGAAGAAGAGTAGGGAATTGCGCTCAACTCATCGCCCAGCGCGGCATCAGTGGCTGCCAGCAGGCCACCCGCGGCCCATGCCGGCGATGCCACGATCACTGCATCATAGAGCGCTTCTTCGCCGGCCAATCGAACGCGCCAGCCGCTTCCAACTCGCTCCAGCGCAGTCACAGCCGTCGATTTCCGCACCCACTTTGGATTGAGCGTTGCTTCAAGCGCATCGACCAGCTGTTGCAACCCGCCCTTCAACGTCGTAAAGATCGATCGCGGCATTGCCCGCTTTTCGCCGGCCTGCCCCGGCGCGGTGCCATTCGCGTTCGTATTCCGCGCCGCCATCCTCGCCCGCATCTGCTTGTGTGCAGCCAGCATTCCGCGCGTCAGCGATCCGTACTCCGTTTCCATCTCGACCAGCTTGGGCAGCACCGTTCGCGCACTCAGCTGCGTCGCGTCGCCGCCATAAATTCCCGACAACAGCGGATCGGCCAGTCTGTCGACGGCCTCCTGGCCAAAATGCCTCTTCACCAGCGAGGCCACTGACTCGTCCTGTTCGCTCGGACGTGGCGGGTGCAGCAGTTCGAGCGCCATCCGAATCTTCGTCGCCGGGCTGAACAGTCCCGACAGCGCTGTGGGCACCAGCTTTGTCGGAATCAAAAACATGAGCCCGTCCGGCAACGAAACCAGCCGGTTCTTGACCACGATGTAAGTCTTGCGATTTGCGTCGTTCGAAGGCGTCAGTTGATCGGCGAGGCCCAGTTCGCGGCAAAGCTCAGCGCCCGCCGCCTTCTCGCTGAGAAACGAATCAGGTCCCCGCTCCAGCACAACCCCATTTACGGTCTCCGATGCGAGCGCCCCACCGAGCCGCTCCCGGGCCTCAAAGAGCGTGTACTCAACCTCAGCGCCCGCTCCGCGCGCCTTCTCCAACTCATAGGCGGCTGCCAGCCCCGCGATCCCGCCTCCGATGATTGCTACCCGCATCCTTGTCCTCAGTCCCTTGATACCACACCGGCCATCAGGGCGACCCATCCCGCGAAATTTCGGGTCAGTGCGCCTGACACCAGAATCAACCTCCAATTCCGATCCTGTTGTGACTTAAATCACTTCTTGGTAGTCACTGAACCCCGATAATTGAAGTCGTTGAAACTCCTCATTCGACAGCAGCGCCCAAGCTGCGCCTCAGGTCCGCTTTTTTCGCCCGTAACCAGGAGTCTTTCATGACCGCCGAGTTGATCCACAGGCTGCATTTTGCCTTTACCATCACATTCCATTACCTTTTCCCCCAACTCACGATGGGCCTGGGCCTGCTGATTGTCGTTCTCAAGACGATTGCACTGCGCACCGGGAGCGAAGAGTGGGACAAAGCCTCCCGCTTCTGGGCACGTATCTTCGCCATCAACTTCGTCTTCGGGGTGGTCACGGGCATCCCGATGGAGTTCGAGTTCGGCACCAACTGGGCTCGCTTCTCGCGCCTATCCGGGGGAGTCATCGGCCAACCGCTCGCGATGGAGGGCGTCTTCAGTTTCTTCCTTGAGTCGGCCTTCCTCGGACTCTTCCTCTATGGTGAGAAACGGATTTCAAAAGTGATGCACTGGTTTTCAGCCGTGATGGTTTTCGTAGGATCGTGGATATCTGGCTTCTTCATCATCGTTACGGACGCGTGGATGCAGCATCCTGTGGCATATAACCACCTGCCCAATGGACAGTATGAAGTCGTCAGCTTCTGGCAATTGCTTCTCAATCCGTGGGGCCTGCTCCAGTACATGCACAACATGACCGGTGCAGTCGTCACCGCATCGTTTGTCATGGCCGCCGTGGGTGCCTTCTATCTGCTCGATGGAAAGCATGCAAATTACGGCCGCATCTTTACGCGCGTCGGTGTCATCTCCGGCGTGATCTCGACCATCCTCATCATCTTTCCCACCGGCGATCTACACGGAAAATACGTGGCGCGTCATCAACCCGCCGCCATCGCCGCCATGGAAGGCCTCTTTCACACCGAGACCGGCGCAGGCATCGTCCTCATGGGCCAGCCCAACGAAGAAACAGGCCTGATCGACAATCCGCTGGTCGTCAACAACGTGCTCAGCTTTCTGATTTACGGCACCACCAAGGCTGAAGTCACCGGCCTCGATCGCATTCCGCACGATCAATGGCCCTCGGCCCTGCCTCTGCTCTTCTACGCCTACCACATCATGGCTGGCCTTGGAACCTACTTCGTCCTGCTCATGATTGCAGCTGCGTTTCTGCTCTGGCGCAAAAAACTCTACACCGCGCGCTGGATCCTCTGGCTGCTGCTCATCAGCTTCCCTCTGCCCTACGTTGCCAACACTGCCGGATGGATGACAGCCGAGATCGGCCGCCAACCCTGGCTCATCTACGGCCTCATGCGCACCAGCGAGGGATACTCCAACACCGTTTCCGCCGGCAACGGACTTTTTACGCTCATCGGGTTTATGGGCCTTTACTCCTTGCTCGGCCTGCTGTTCACCGTTCTCGTCTACCGCGAAATCAGCCTTGGCCCCACACCGCAAACGAAGCCGCCGACCGCCGTCGCTGCAGCTGACTAGAAGTTTTCATCGTCAAGGCAAGGGCATGCTTCGCGAATTAAGAGCACGAGTCCTTGAGTGAAGCAAGAAGTGTCAGGGCGCGACTCAGTCGTGCCGCACAGGGATTTAAAACGGATCGGGCTTTAGGCCCTGAGGTTTTCACATGATGGGTTTCATCTGGTTCTGGCTGGTTGCCGTAATGATCGTCGGGTATGTCGTCCTCGACGGCTTCGATCTCGGCGTCGGCGTACTGCACCTTTTTCTTCCGCGCGACGAAGCACAACGCGAAACCGCGCTCCGCTCCATCGGCCCTGTCTGGGATGGCAATGAAGTCTGGCTCCTCGCCGGCGGCGGAACGCTTTACTTCGCTTTTCCTCTTCTCTATGCTTCGGCATTTTCCGGCTTCTACCTGCCCCTCATGATCGTGCTCTGGCTTCTAGTCCTGCGCGGCATCAGCATCGAACTGCGCAACCACGTAGACATTGGCGTATGGATAGCGCTCCTCGATGGCGTCTTCGGCATCTCCAGCGCCTTGCTCGCCATCTTCTATGGAGCAGCCCTCGCCAACGTTCTGCGCGGCGTCCCGCTTCAGGCCGATGGCTACTTCTTTCTACCCCTTTGGACCAACTGGCAACCCGGCCCGCATCCCGGCATCCTCGACTGGTACACCGTTATCGGTGGCCTCGTCGCTCTCGTCGCCCTCACCCTTCATGGCGCTCTTTGGATCACCATTAAAGTCTCTGGCGACCTCGCACAACGCGCCTGCCGCGTGATCAATCCGCTCCTGCTGATCCTTATCCTGCTCACCATCGTCAGCTTAGTCGCCACCATTGCCGTGCGGCACGCCAGCCTCGACAACTATCACCACTACCCAATCACCTTCATCGTTCCCGTCGGAGTTTTGGCGTCCCTGGCAGGCATCTGGTTTTTCAATCGCAACCAGCAGCCGGTGAAGGCTTTCCTCTCTTCGGCTCTCTATTTGTTCTTCATGCTGGCCGGAGCATGCTGGGGCCTCTATCCCACGCTGCTTCCCGCATCTACCGGTGCCGATCGCGATATCACCCTTGCACGGGCTATTTCCGGCCCTCACACGCTCGCGGTGGGCCTAGTCTGGTGGTCCTTTGGCATGACCCTGGCCGTTGCCTACGTCGTCTTTGTCTACAGCCGCTTCAAAGGCAAGATCGACACCGCCGCTGACACGCACTAAAAAGATCAGGCCGAGACTCATCGCCCCGGCCTGACCACCGCACCCCCCAGGATTTCTAGATATCTATAACGTCACCAGCGGTCCAACAAACTCCGGCTGGCACTTCGTCGGCGTATCCGTCGGAACCCAGCCCTTCGGCAGATAAATGCAGCACGGTTCCTGCGCCAGGGGATCGCCCGTTACCGCATAGGCCCTTGCTCGCGACCCGCCGCAAATCTCCTTGTACTCGCAGGCTCCGCACTTGCCCTCAAGCTGCTTGGTGTCGCGCAGTGCCTTGAAGATCGGGGCATTCTGGTAGATATCGGCCAGTGGTCTCTCGCGAATATTTCCCGCATGAATCGGCAAAAATCCGCTCGGATACACGTTCCCCACGTGCGACACGAACAGGAAACCTTTGCCATCGTTCACGCGCCGCGTCATCCAGTTCGATGTACGCGTCTTTGCATCAGCCTCAGGTGCGCCGGGTTCATATTCACGAGCTATCCCTGCCGGGTGTCCGGCCCCATGCCCCATCTTCCGCTCCTGCAGGTTGTGTTGCAGCAGGTAGCGGCGGTAGTGCATCGCCTCTGTCGTCTTGATCTGGAAACTTACCCGGTTCGAGAGCTCGTAGATCTTTCCAAAGACATCCTCAAATTCTTCGCCGCTCAGCAAGTCGCCCAGCTGCCCCCGTCCCACCGGAACCAGGAAGAATACATTCCACATCACAATGTTGAGCTTCTCGAACAGCGCACACAGGTTGTCGAGATCGTGGGCATTGTGCCGGCTGATGGTCGTATGCACCTGGATCGGCAGCCCTGCCTCTCCCGCCCATTCGACGGCCTTGATCGTCCGCGCCCAGGCTCCGGGCAAACCGCGAAACGCGTCATGAATCTCCGGAGACGAGCCGTCCAGTGATATTCCCAGCCGGACCACGCCCGCTTCCTTCATCTTGAAGATCGCATCCCGCGTCAGCAGCGGAGTGGCGCTTGGCGTCACGGCTACCTTCACACCCTTCTCCGCTGAATACCGAATGAGTTCAAAGACGTCGGGTCTCTTGAGCGGATCGCCGCCCGTGAAGACAAAAATCGGAATGTGCATCTCCGCAATTTGATCGATGAGCGCCTTACCCTCGGCTGTGCTCAGTTGGTCGGGATGCGCAATCGGTTGCGCCGCCGCCCGGCAATGTTTACATGCCAAATCACAGGACTGCGTGACCTCCCAGATCGCCAGGAAGGGCGCTTCATCGTAATTCAACCCGCCACGCGCCGGTATGTGATGCATTGGTTGTTGTTGCATACGACCTCTGACCTCCTCGGTGCAGCAAACGCTTCGTTTCCTCTACAGAAGAGCACCGCCGGCATGCAGCGTTCAGTGATTCAGATCACCAAATAATCAACAATTTCGCCCTCCCGAGCCCTTTCGTATCTTGATAAATTTCCGGGATAGGTACAGAATCCAAGTCAACAAGGTGATCCTCCCGCGCTGTTTGCTCGTCTTGTTGGGTTGAGGATCAGGAAAACGTAGCCGAACAGCTAGCGATTTTGCTGGTGAGTTAAATCACTTAACCGTGTGGGCCATAGCACTGATCGCACTTTGAAAGCAGCCTAATATCTTTAAGCACTCGAAGGAGGTTCCCCATGGCCATCAAGCCGGGTTGGAGCAGGCCCTCTACCATCCTCTTTACTTCTGAGGTCCCAGCCAACGAGCGCGCTTTCAACTTTGCCCTTGCGCAAGCCTTGGAATTCGCCGCCGATCTGGTGGTGTTTCACGCTTACGACACGCTGGTCGTGGCCGCCTCCGAAACCTCGGGTATCCGCTACTATGACTATGCTGCCGCGGCCCGCTCTGAAATCCAGCAGCTCGAGCCCCTTGCCCAGCGCGCTCGCCGGGCCGGCGTCCACTGCGAAGTGGTAGTGCGCCCCGGTCTCGCGGCCGATCAGATTCTCGGATACCTTCGCGAGCGACACATCGACCGCATTGTCATGGGTACCCACTCGCCCGGCCCGATCGGCAAGATTCTTGTCGGATCCGTCGCCGAGGCCGTACTACGCACCGCGAACGTCCCGGTCTTCATCGTCGGCCCTGAAGTGGTCGACGGCGCCTACCGCAACTTCGCCACCCGCACCATTCTCTCGGCGGTCAGCCTCATCGAGAGCAGCTACGTCGTGGCGACCTTCGCCGCCGAACTCGCCCTTCAGCACAACGCGCGCCTGGTCCTTCAGCACGTCATTCGCCCCCAGGATCGTGCCGAAGTGCTTGCCGGCCGCACCATCGAAGAGATCGAGACCGACCTCCTCTGCCTCATTCCCGGCGAATTACGCGATCAGATCTCCGTCCAGACCATCGTCGTTCCCGGAGACCCGACTGAAGAACTGCTCTACCAGAGCCGCGCCCAGCAGGCCGACCTCATCGTCCTTGGCGCACACGGTGCCTCTGCCTTCGCCGCGATTACCCGTCACGGTGTCGTTTATAAAGTCCTTGCCCACTCCCATTGCCCAGTCTTCACGTTGTCTCCAGCGGTGCTTGCTGAGAGTGGCGTCAAACACATGCCCGAACATCATGCCGAAACCTTCCTGGCAGGAGTGTTTTAGCGCGGAATCTCCGGCGACGTAAACCGGACGCGCATGCCGGGTGGATTCATATCCAGAAGGCAGCAGAATCCACCCGGCGATGCCGGCGCTGGTCCGGCTTTTCTGAATATTCCCCCAAGGGCTTGTCAGCCTCAGCGAACGCGGCGCAGTGAGTCGAAGGACCTGCTGTTCGTTTCAGTCGCCCATAGCTTGCGGGTGCCCCAACCATGACGCAGCTTCATCACGGCAAGGCTGGGAAAGCACAAACTTCAACCAGCGCCGAAAAAAGGCCACCTAGGGTTTCTGATTTCCTACCTTGCGCAGTGCCTTCGTCAAACACGGCTGCTTCGCGCACAGCACCCCCGTAATTCCTTTTCCTTCGGTGATCATGAAAATCCGATCCATTCCCGGCAGCTTCACCTTTTGGACCACACCCGACGGCCAATGAATCTCCGCCGTGCCCGCATCGGTCGCATCGCCAATCCCGAAGTGCGGCCGCTGGTCGTTCGACGAAATGTAGCTTCCCCCGCTCATCACATCCTCGCGCTGGCGAATGCCATTTGCATCCAAATAGACCGTCGCGCCCACAGCATCCCGCGGACTCTTTGCGCCACCAACCAGCTTCAGTTCCACCCAGTGACGATGGTCCGGATTCACATTCTTCAAGAGCACCGGCGGCCCCTCGATCGGATTGATTACCACATCGATCTTTCCGTTATTGAACAGGTCGCCAAAAGCAGCCCCACGTCCTGAGGTCAGCGTGGCCAGCCCCGACCCCTTCACCGCTGGCACATATTCAAATTTTCCATTGTGTAAATTGCGGAACAGCAGCGCCCGTTCGGCAAACGTCGTTCCCCAGTCGTGCTCATTCACCTGCGGATACACGTGGCCGTTGATCATCATGATGTCTTTCCAGCCATCGTTGTCGAAATCGAGGAACCCGTCGCCCCATCCCACAAACGGCACCGGAATCTGCGCGATGCCCGCTTCGCTGCCCACCTCGGTAAAGCTCGCATCGCCATCGTTGTGGTAAAGCGTCTTGTAATCATCTGAAAAATCCGTCACCAGCAGATCCACGAGCCCATTGTTCATGTAATCGCCGACGGCCAGCCCCATCGAAGCAATCTCGCGACCATCGTTGTTGAGAGCGAATCCCGAAACATAACTGCGATCTTCAAACGTCCCGTCTCCCTTGTTGAGGTAGAGATAATTAGGATTCGAATCGTTGGCCACCAGCAGGTCGGGTTTGCTGTCGTTATTCACATCCACAAAAATTGCTGTGAACCCGTAGTAGTGCCCGGGGTCAGACACACCTGCCTTCACGCTCATATCCGTAAATGTTCCATCGCCATTGTTGTGAAAGAGGTGATCGGGCTCTCCTGGCAGACCACGCGGTCCGCACATCACGGGAAATCCATGCAACTGGCAGTCGCCGAAAGGCACATCGCCGTTGGCCGGATCGGGCTGATGATTCAGATCGTAGTGCACGTATCCAGTTACAAACAGGTCCAGCCGCCCATCGCCGTCGTAGTCGCCCCATGTCGCGCCGTCTGACCAGTTGCTGAGCGTTACGCCCGCCTTTTCCGCCACATCAGTAAATGTTCCGTCGTGATTGTTGTGGTACAGCCGGTTCTTCCCGAAGTTACAGACGAAGATATCCGGCCAGCCGTCGTTGTCATAGTCTGCGATCGCCACGCCGAATCCCCAGCGATCATTCGTCACTCCAGCCTTCTTCGCCACATCAGTAAATGTTCCGTCGTGGTTGTTGTGAAACAGCGCGGCATGCGGCGGCGTTCGCTTTCCGGTAAGCGCATCGTAGGTCGATCCGTTGACCAGGTAGATGTCGAGCCAGCCATCGTTGTCGTAGTCAATCAGTCCGACGCCCGATCCATCCGTCTCGAGGATGTACTTCTTTGTCTTCGTGCCCATCACGTGCTGCCAGCCGCTCAGCCCCGCAGCTTTCGTCGCATCTTCGAACACCACGGTCCCGCTCGCGACGAAACCGCCCGCTGTAATCGGCCTCTTCTCCGCGTCATACACTGGCGCAAAACTGCCCGCCGACGAGATGCCCCCCATGCCGCTCTGTTGCTGTGTGTCCGAAGCTTGAGGCTTTTGTTTCGGCGCAGCCTGCTGCGACCATCCGGCGCCGCGGGCCGCAAACAGGATCAATGCAAATGCAGCCCATGCGACAGCGCGGCGAATGTCCTGCATATCGCTACTTCTTCTCAGTGGCACTGGTTACAGGCCGATCTGCCGACTTCGGATCAGCGCATGACTTGCCGCCGCACAGCGCGCCCGTGATCCCTTTGCCCTCTTCGATGGTGTAGATCCGATCGGCTGCCGGAATCTTCACCGTCTCTTTCGCGCCCGAAGGCCAGTGAATCTCTGCCGTACCCGCATCGGTCGCATCGCCCAGCCCGAAGTGCAGCCGCCGGTCATTCGCGGAAATATAGCTTCCACTGGACAGTACATCCTGTCGCATCCGCATGCCATTCGCTTGCAGATACACCGTCGCGCAGGTCGCGTCGCGCGGGCTCTTTGGACCGCCTACCAAACCCATCTCCACCCAATGATGATGATCGGGATTTACATTCTTCAACAGCACCGGCGGCCCATCTACCGGGTTGATGACCACGTCGATTTTGCCATTGTTGAACAGGTCGCCAAAGGCCGCCCCGCGCCCCGGCACCACTACCGCCAGTCCCGAGCCTTTGACCGGCGGCACGTATTCAAACTTTCGCGCCTTGCCCGTTCCGTCCGGAACATTGTGAAACAGCAGCGGCCGTTCCGCGAACGTTGTCCCCCAGTCGTGCTCGTCCACTTCGGGATAAACGTGCCCGTTTACTTCAAACAGGTCGAGCCACCCGTCGTTGTCAAAGTCGAGAAACCCGTCGCCCCAGCCCACAAACGGTATCGTCGTCTGCGCCACACCGGCCTTGTAGCTTACATCCGTAAAGCTTGCATCGCCGTCGTTGTGGTACAGCACCTTGTAATCGTCGCCGAAGTCCGTCACAAAAAAATCGATCAGCCCGCTATTCTCGTAGTCGCCTGCGGCAATGCCCATCGAGGCAATCTCGCGCCCATCCTTGTTGAGCGCAAAACCCGACACATAGCTCTGATCGTCGAACGTTCCATCGCCTTTATTGATGTAGAGAAAATTCGGCTCTGAATCATTCCCCACCACCAGGTCGGGCTTGCCGTCATTATTGATGTCCACGAAGATAGAGGCGAATCCGTAATATTTATCCTTGTCTTCAACGCCGGCCTTCACGGTCACATCGGTGAACTTCCCGTTTCCATCGTTGTGGAACAGGTGATCCGGCTCTCCCGGCAAGCCGCGCGGACCACAGTTCACGCTTACGCCGCGATACAGGCACGACGCATAATTCACTGCCTTGGTCCCCGCGATTGGCAGGTTATTGCGGTCGAAGTGCACGTAGCCTGTAACGTAGAGATCGAGTTTGCCGTCACCGTCAAAGTCGCCCCACGTTGAACCCGGCGACCAGTTGCCCAGCGCTACTCCCGCTTCTTTCGCTTTATCGGTAAAGGTGCCGTCATGATTATTGTGGTAAAGCCGATTCTCTCCATAGTTGCCGACATATAAATCAGGCCAGCCGTCGTTGTCATAGTCTGCAACCGAGCAGCCATAGCCCCACCGGTCGTTTTGAACGCCGGCTTCTTTCGAAACGTCGGTGAATGTCCCGTCGTGATTGTTGCGGAAAAGAGCGGCATGCGGCGTCGGCTCCTTTCCATCCAAGGCGTCGAAGGTCGAGCCATTCACGAGGTAGATGTCGAGCCATCCATCGTTGTTGTAGTCGATGAGGCAGACGCCGGAGCCGTTGGTTTCAACGATGAACTGCTTGTGTGGCACGCCCATCTTGTGGACCCAGCCGGACAGGCCCGCGGCCTTCGTGTCATCTTCGAAGACAACCGTACCCTGATCGACGAATCCCCCAGCAGTGATCGGCCGCTTCTCAGCGTCATACTGCGGGGTCGACTGCACACCCGACGCAATGCCGCTGCTCATTCCAGGTTTCTGTGCCTGTTGAGGGGGACTCGAGGGTGGCTGGGAACTCGCCTTGGCGTTCGCAATCAGGGCAACTAGCGCACAACAAACCAGACCGCGAATCCGCAAAAGCCACGACCCCCTTGACGGTTGAAGTGTACCGCATCAAGGGTATGCCAATCGAATGGGATGGAAGGCGCACCGAGGCTGTCAATCAGCCTCGGCGCCGGTTTCCCCGCTGACGTTAGATGACCTTCAGCAACAGCAGAATCAGCACGATCGTCAGAATGAGACTGAGACCGCCTCCGCCGTAATATCCCAAGCCGGGTCCAGCGCGGTACCCACCATAACCAAATCCAAATATCAGGACGATCAGAAGGATGATCAGCAGCATAGTCTCTCCTCTTTCTTTAAGTTGTTCCGCGCATCGGTTCCCCTGGCGGTTCTGACTCCGGGGGCCCGCGCAATTATCGATAGTCAATTCGCGCAAAATCGCATTCGGTTTCACGCGACTCCATCCTGTGATGCGTTTGCCGAGCGTGGCGCTGTACTGTGGCAGCGCAGGATTCGCGGAACCGCCAGCTTCAACCTGCCGATGCTAATAGCCTTCGCACAGTTGCACCCGATCTTTCCGCGTGAATCTGCACATCACAAACAACCTGCGCCGTTGAGGGCTGCGTCAAAGTCTCTGTTGTAGAGATACGCCGCGTTTCGGGAGGTTAGTTATGCTCTGGACAATTTTCGTGGTCCTCCTTGTCTTGTGGCTGCTCGGTATCGTTAGCAGCTACACGTTGGGTGGATTCATTCATATTCTGCTCGTGCTTGCTCTCGTCGTTCTGGTGATTCAGCTGATCTCTGGACGAAGAGCCGCACTCTAGCGCAACCGGCGCTCCACGCCTTTCAAGAAGTCAAAAAGCGCGCACTCATGTGCGCGCTTTTTGCAACCCAAAGCACGTGACCCCACGGAGGTGGATACATGAATAACGACAAAATTAAAGGCACCATCGATGACGCAGCAGGCCGCGCCAAGCGCCAGGTAGGCGAGTGGACCGGTGATACCAAGACCCAGGTGGATGGCGCAGCCCAGCAAGTAAAGGGCAAGGCGGAGAAGGCCGTGGGCAATGTCCGCGACGCCATTCATGACGCCACCAATCGCCCCGTCGAACGCGACAGCGATATCGACGACAACCGCGACCGTGAAAGTGTTCGCGAGCGTGAATAGCCGAGCAAGATCTTTCAGCTGGCAAGTGTGCAGCTCAAAAAACGTCAGGCGGCGAACCTCAAAAATTCGCCGCCTGAACCCAATAGGGCACACCCATTCATCTCGTTATCCAAGCAGCCCTTGCACCGTCATCGACTCCCAATAAAACCGTGTGAAAACGCAAACAGCGGCGGTGTCAAATCTGGCACTCGGCTTGCTAAACATCCGGACAATCGCTATAGATATAGGTAGCGCCGCCGCAGCGGTTCTTCTTGATATTCCGCGCCGGCCCCAGTGAGGTGCGTCTTCCGCAGGAACTACGGTTCACTGACGATCGACGGTCCACTTTCGGAGACATCCCGTTGGCGCGCCGTTGCGCGCGTTCTTCGAAGTCCTCTGGACGCAATCGGTTCCACCCTCCTTCCTGCCCCCTGTGCTCTCTGCGGCTCCCCGCTGCCGCAACTCTCTTCCGCCCCAATTTGTGATGCTTGCTGGACAGAAATTTCTGTCCATGACGGCCCTGTGTGCCGGCGATGCGGGGACAACCTTGACCAGCCCGCCTTTGAAGGCATCGTTTCTTCGCAACTCTGCCGCGCCTGCCGCCTGGCACCGCCGTCGTTTGCACGTGCAGTTTCTTTCGGCACCTATGACGGCCGGATGCGCGCAGCAATCCATGCTTTGAAGTACGACCGCATCCATCCTGCGGCCCGCCGGCTCGGATCGATGCTCGCCGCCGCCATCGTTCAGCTCGCCCCGGATGCGCCCACTGACATGCTTGTCGTTCCCGTGCCACTCCATCGCACGAAGCACAAGGAGCGCGGTTTCAACCAGGCCCGTGCTCTCGCCAAATCCGCCATCGACGCGCTCCATGTGTCGCATCCTGGCTGGCATCTGACGCTCGCTTCAACTACGCTCATGCGCCTGCGCTCCACCGAGAGCCAGGCTGGCCTCACGCCTCGCCAGCGCCGCCAGAACGTTCGCGGTGCATTCAAGGTTTCCGATCCATCGGCGGTGCAGGGCAGGAACATCCTGCTCGTGGATGACATCCTCACGACCGGCGCCACTGCACGCGCCGCCGCGCAATCTCTCATGAGGGCAGGCGCCGCTGCCGTCTACGTGGCCACGCTCGCCCGTGCCCGCCGCATCCGTAACAACCAGGGCGTTCCATTCGATTTGAGCCACGCCCAACCCGGCGTTCCAACTGCCGGTGATTCACAGTACGCAGGCCTGCATTCGTCATCATCATCCACTCATCAACCTTTTTCACGAGGGGAATAGGATGTCGCTGGGAAAAGCCATGATTCATGCACGCAAGCAGAAATCCGCCGCCCGCGCCGCCGCTTATGCCGCTGAGTCAGGCACGCATGCTGCCGTGCACTCCAACCACATCCTGCAGATGCCGGTGCTCGTGCTCAATGCGTCGTACGAGCCCATCAATATCTGCGGCGCGCGCCGCGCCCTCGTGCTGGTGCTCAAGGGGATCGCACGCACTGAAGAAGAGCACGGCCTGACCCTGCACGCGCAGCGCAGCCTCATTGCCATGCCGTCCGTTATCCGCCTGCTTGAGTATCGCCGCATTCCTCACCAGACGCGCGCCCTCTCGCGCAAAAACATCCTGCTGCGGGATCGCAACCAGTGTCAGTACTGCGGCGTTGTGCTGCCCTCCGGCGAACTCACCCTCGATCACGTCATTCCCCGTTCGCGCGGCGGCAACTCCACCTGGGAAAACCTGGTTGCCTGCTGCCATGCCTGCAATCGCCGGAAAGGCAATCGCATGCTCGTTGAGATTGATGACATGATCCTGCTCCGCGAGCCCCGTCCTTTTTCGCTCCACACCAGCCGCCAGATCATGCGCATGTTAGGCCGTGGCGACGACCGCTGGCGCAAATACCTGTTCTATTGAGCTGTTTTTCAAGAGAGATCAACGCGAAGATTGCTGCGCGGTCGTGTCGATATACTGAAGCACCCGGCCTACCAAATCATTCCATCGGAGCTTGCGCTTGTTCACTCGCGCCATCGTTCGCATCCCCGGCAGCAATTTCGCCGACGGTCTGACCACCGTCGATCTCGGCGTTCCCCACCTCGACGAAGTCCTGCACCAGCACGCGCGTTATTGCGATGCGCTGCGCGAATGCGGCCTTGAACTCACCGTTCTCGATGCCGATCTTCGCCACCCCGACTCCACTTTCGTGGAAGATGCAGCCATTCTCACTCCGCATGCTGCTATTTTTACCCGACCCGGAGCATCAAGCCGCGAGGGGGAAGTCGCGGCTATCCAACCCATCGTCGAGCGCTTCTACGCGCGCACATTTCTGATTGAGTCCCCAGGCACAGTCGATGGCGGCGACATCTGCGAAGCGGAAGACCACGTCTTCATCGGCATTTCGCACCGCACTAACGAAGAAGGTGCTCGCCAACTCACCGCGCACCTGAACGCGATCGGCTACACGGCGTCCACCATCGACATCCGCTCCATGACTACCATCCTTCATCTGAAAAGCGGCATCAGTTACATCGGCGACAACACTCTCGTTGTCATGGAGGAGATGGCCGACAATCCCCAGTTCAATTCCGGGTTCGCCCGCTTCAGCCTGCTTCGCGTCAGTGCCGCGGAGAGCTACGCCGCCAACTGCGTGCGCGTGAACCAGCGCGTCCTGATCGCCGAAGGCTTTCCGCAGCTCCACGGTGGACTGATCGCGCGCGGCTTTAGCCCCCTGGTTCTTAATATGTCCGAGTTTCAAAAGATGGACGGCGGCCTGAGCTGCCTCTCCCTGCGCTTCTAACGTGGGGAACTAAGCAGCATTTTCAAGTGAGCGTCCAACTGTTCACTGACCACTGTTCACTACTGCTGCGGCTTCGTCTGTTGCTTCGGCGGCGTCTGCTGTGCCGGTTGTCCCTGCTGCTGTCCGTTCTGCGTTATGTCCTGCCCGTCGTAGATCAGCTTGATTGTCGAGCCAAACCGCTTGTAGTCGGCGTACTTGATCGTGTCACGGATGTGCACATCCTCTGACATGTAGCCGCTCCCGCCGGAAAAGTGCAATGTGCCTTCGCCTTTCGTGTACACCGGGAACCAGAAGTGGCCATCGATCTGCGCCCGCCACGTCATGAAGGGCGGATGAAGATCCTCTCTTCCCTTGCGAGTGTCATCCGGAACCATTCGGCCGTTCGTAACTACGATCTGAAGGTCGGTTGCGTCCACCCAGATGCGGCCCAGGAAATACCGCTTGTTCTTCTCGATTTGCTTGGGCCCCACATCAAAGGCGTAGCACTTCACCTCATCGACCTGCTGGCTTCCCACGTATTTCACGTTGTACTGGGTAATTGCCTCCGTCGTGAGCACAAATGGATAGCCTTTCTGAATATCCTGCAAATCCGAAGGCGTCATCAGGATCCGCTGCAGGGAACTCTCCGGGGCAAACACCGTCTTTTCCATGCGGCGTCCCGTCGGGTCAAATGTCACGTCATCCACCTGGTACCACTCGCCGTCGACCTTGTTGGTGTCGTCGTCCACGGTTTGCACCCGGGCCTCCCGGCGATAGGTATAGTGGTTCAGCGCCTCCTGAAACTCGCTCTCCTTGGCCGCAAACTTCTTGATGATCTCGTCAGGTGGGGTCGCCGGATCAGTAAGATCCAGCCTTCCAAACCCCGAATCCAGCGGCATCGGCGTAAAACTGTCTTTCTGCGCGCTCGCCGTCAACCCCAATATCGCCAGAGCCGCCAGCGTCAACCACCATCGATTTCTCACTGTTGCACTTCTCCTCTGCGTTCGCATCGCCGGCTCCCGGCCGACTCTCAGACTTCCGGCGCCAACACGCGCATCCGCTCCGCTACCACATTAGACGTATATACTTCCGGCCCGGGTGGCGCCAAAATCCTCGCTTGGCAAAGCTGTCGAAGCGCAGCGCCACCGAAAACCAATATGTTTCGCAGGAGGGTGCTTACTTGTCCATCCTCCTCAACTCGCCATTTACCTCGCGGCATCAATGGTTTAAGCTCACTCATTAACGACAGCGAGCAGAGCGCCCGGGGAATATTTGATACTGGCGCCGCGTCCTGTTGATTGACGCTGCTCTTTCGCTACGCAGTCGTTGATGGAGACACTCGCAATTCCATGCCGGACAGCTATCATCTTCCCGCGCTTATTCTCACGGTACTCCTGCTGCCGGCCTTTCTTCAGCTCTACCTGCGCTTCCGCGATACCCGCACTCTCCTCTGGTTCCTGGGCTTCTTCTTCGCCTGCATCCGGATGTTGCAGTTCTACAACCTCGGCTGGGGGAACTACTACGATAGCCTCGCACATCCGTGGATCGCCTCCATCGGCATGTCGTCCATGCTCGTCAGTTCGGCGCTCTTTCTGGCCTCGATGTCTCCCCTGGGATTTCGCATCGGCCGCGTCCGCATCCTCTATGCCGTTCCCTTCGTCATTCCCCTTATCGCTTATGCTTTCCTTATCTATGGCGTGTACCTGGGCAAGACGCCGGCCGGATGGCCATTCCTCATCTTTCCTGCTTTAGGCGGACTTTCTCTCTTCGCCGGGTGCGCCTGGGCCATTTCGCACCGCGGCATGCCCCGGGCCATCCCCCTCGCCCTTTGCATCATCCTGGGAGCCGCCGGACTCTGGATCTGCGTCCGTGTCGGTGGCGATTCGCCGCTCTTCTTCGTAGAGTGCGCCTTCCACCTTGTCACTGCCCTGCTGGTGTTCTATGTGTTCCGCCGCTTCTCGCTGGGAACTATCCTTGCCAGTCTCGGCTTCTTCGCGTGGTCGCTGAACATTGAAGAGACTTTTCCCCTGCTCCATCATGGCGCGCCCGACATCTGGACCATCCGCGCCTTGGCGCTGTCCAAGGTCGTCGCCGCCATCGGCATGATCCTTCTTGCCCTCGAAGACCAGCTTGCCGCCAACCAGGCCGGCCATCTCCGCGAACGCCACGCCCGCGAAGAGCTGGAGGCTTACACCCGGCTTAACCTTGCTCGCCGGCGTGTCGACGACTTCGACCGCCAGGCTACTTCCATTTGCCAGTCCATCGTCTCCAATAGCCGATTCAAACAGACAGCGCTCATCCTCCTGCAGGGTTCGGGCCGCTACCGCCTCGCCGGCGCCGCTGGATTCGACGATGCCACCGTCAACGGCCTCGAGTCGCTGGTCGCCCGCATCCCCGTGGCTGGATTCCTTGACCCCGGTACCAGCCCAGCTGCCGTCGAACACAGCCTCGCCTTCAGCCTCGACCTCAACCCGTTCCTGGTACCCGGCGACGACCTCAGCCGTCTCAAGCTCACCACCGTGCAGGCCATCCCCCTGCGCGGTCGCACCTCCACCGAGGGCGCCCTCTTTCTTACCGGCGTCGACAACGCAGCCGAGCCCATCACGGCCGTAGATTTGTTGCCGCTTGAGGTCCTCGCCTCCCGGCTCCAGTCAATCCGCGGCCAGACCATGATGCTCGAGAAGCTCGTCGAAGCGGAAAAGTTCGTAGGCCTTGGCCAGCTCGCCGGAAACGTGACCCGGCAGCTCAACAACCCGCTCACCGTAATCCTTGGCTATGCCTCGCTGCTCGATGAAACGGAGGAACTCAGTTCCCAGGCCCACAAGGCCATCGAAGCCATCCTCAACGAGGCGCGCCACATGCGGCTCACCCTTGAAAGCCTCGCCCGGATGTCGAGGCCCCAGGGAGATCAGATCGCCGCCATCTCCGTGACCGAGCTCCTCACCGACCTCGAGCAACTCCATCGCTCCGAATTCGTCCAGCGTTCCATCGACTTCCGCGTTCACATTGCGCCGGCCCTGCCCCGCGTGCTCGGCAACGCACAACAGGTCCGCCAGGCCGTCCTCTATTGCCTCCAATTCGCTATGGATGCAGTCGAAAAACTCGATACCTCCAACGAGAAAACCGTTCGTCTCGAAGCCGTCGCCGAGAAGAACCAGGTGAATATTCTCGTCGCACACTCCGGCTCAAAATTCCCCGTGCCCGCCCGAGCTTTCGATCCCTTCATCCCTGAGCCCGCCGGCGACGAATCCACCAGCCTCGGCCTCAGCATGTGCGCAAGCATCCTCCGTGAAAACAACGGCAAAGCCTCCGCGCTCAATTTCGAACCCAGAGGCGCCGGCATCCTCCTCGAACTGCAAGCCGCATAAAAGCTGGGAACAGTGAACAGTGGTCAGTGATCAGAACTGATCGCTGAAAGCTGAAGTTGCCTCCGAGTTGTAAACTTCTCCTTCGCGGAAAACCCACAAACTCGGGTGCCCAAGGTCTCGCGTTTGAGACCTGGGATTGCACCCTCAAATCGAGAAAAGACATGCGTAGACATCTCCCGCTCGCCCTCCTATTCGCCGCCACCCTCGCTACTGCCCAACCCGCAAAAAGGCCCATAACCTTCGAAGACATGATGCACATGAAGCGTCTCGGCTCAACCGCCGTCTCGCCCGACGGCAAATGGCTCGCCTATTCCGTCACCACCGTCGACCTCGCTACGAACACCAAAACACCGGAGCTCTGGCTGCAACCAATCGCGGCGGCGATCCCCTTCCAGCTTTCGGTCGGCCCAGGCCCGGCGATGACGGCATCGAGTTCTCCCCGGACGGCAAGCGCATTCTCTTCACCGAGCAGCCGCGAAGGCTGCAGCAGATATGGCTCGCCCACTTCGAATCCGTCACAGGCGCAACCAGCAATGCGATCCGGCCGGACCAATCGACGTCCTCTTCAGCTCACCCATGGCTCCATCGAGCCGACAACGCGAAGTGGTCACCCGACGCCAAATCCATTGTCTTCACGGCTGACGTTTATCCCGACTGCCCTCCGATCACCGCCTCCGACGCAAAGACCGGTGACACCTGCAACGCCGACCGTGATAAGGCAAAAGCCGACAGCAAAGTCAAAGCCCAGATCTTCACCCATCTGATGTATCGCCACTGGAACCACTTCACCGGCGACAAGCGCACGCACCTGTTCCTCATCGACGTGGCCAGCGGCGCCGTGCGCGACCTCGTGCCCAACAGATCCGCACGACGTTCCCACCGACTATCCGACCGACCCGCTGCGGATGTGGCTGCGCCTTCTCGCCCGACTCGAAGGAACTGGCCATCACCTGGAAGGACGTCCCCGACGAAGCCGTCAGCACCAACTCCGACATCTTCACCCTCGACCTCACCAACCCATCAGCGAAGCCGGTGAGAATCAGCACATCGAAAGGCGGCGACTTCAACCCCGCCTATTCGCCCGATGGAAAATATTTGGCATTTCGCAGCCAACTCCGCCCCGGCTATGAAAGCGACAAGTTTCGCCTGATGCTCTACGACCGCGTCACAAAGACGACCAAAGATCTGCTCCCAAAATTTGACAACTGGGTGGATGAGTTCGCGTGGGCGACTTCACAACCGAGCCTGATTTATTTCACTTCTGCTGACAGGGGCGAAGAAGCTGTGTTCGCCTTCGACCTTGTCGGTGGTCCCATGCCGTCGCGATTTCTGGTCGAACTCGCGCGCAACGAGGCAGTAGACCCGGCAGAGTCAAAGAGCTTGGGCCGCAATGATCTAGGTGAATACACAGACTTGCATCCAACACTGGACGGCAAATCGTTGATCGCGACTCGGATGACGGTCCGTTCACCCGGAGAAGTTGTGGCAATAGACTCAACGAAGATCGGTCGCATGCACTTCACAGTTCGTTTAGAGGACGTAGGTCTTGCGGTTCCTCAGATTGTCAGCGAATCGCAAATCACTCATGTCAACGACGCTCTCCTCGCCCAACTCGATCTCGCCCAGCTCGAATCCTTCTGGTTCCCCGCCGCCGATGGCACCAAAGTCCAAGGCTTCCTCATCAAGCCTCCCGCCTTCGACCCCGCCAAAAAATACCCCGTCAAATTCCTCATCCACGGCGGCCCGCAAGGCGCATGGGGCGACTCCTGGTCCTACCGCTGGAACGCCGAACTCTTCGCCGCCAATGGCTACGTCGTCGTGATGATCAATCCCGGCGGGTCAACGGGATATGGGCAGGCCTTCGTCGATCGGGTCAACGGCGACTGGGGCGGCAAGCCCTTTACCGACCTTATGATCGGACTGACCTACGCCGAGCAGCACTATCCCTTCATCGACAAGACGCGCGAGTGCGCTCTCGGCGCGAGCTACGGCGGCTACATGGCCAACTGGGTTCTCGGCCACACCAATCGCTTCAAATGCATCGTC
This sequence comes from uncultured Acidobacteriaceae bacterium, assembly GCA_963838295.1. Classification (GTDB taxonomy): domain Bacteria; phylum Acidobacteriota; class Terriglobia; order Terriglobales; family Acidobacteriaceae; genus Telmatobacter. Next base: position 237,001 of record CAWIQS010000006.1, on the reverse strand, counting down.
TCTCACGACGGCATGTTCGATGCCGAATCCGCCTTTGGCTCCACCGAAGAAGACTGGTTCAACCAGTGGGAGTTCAAAGGCAATCCCTGGGACTACTACGGCAAACCCGACAGCCAGAATCCTTTCCGCAAATGGTCGCCGTCCCTCTCCGCCAAGAACTTCCACACCCCCACGCTCGTCGTCCACTCGCAGCTCGATTACCGCCTCGACGTCAGCGAGGGCTACCAGCTCTTCGATACGCTGCAACTCCTCCACGTCCCCAGCAAGATGCTCTACTTCCCAGACGAAGGCCACTGGATCCTCAAGCCGCAGAACTCCCAGCTCTGGTACAAAACCGTCAACGACTGGGTTGACCAATGGACGAAACAGTGAACAGTGGACAGTGGACAGTGAACAGTGGACAGTGAACAGGGGACAGTGGACAGTGGACAGTGGACTGGACCGTGATCAATTAGCTTGATCACGGTCTTATTCGCTGGGTGATTCTTCGAGATTGTCGAGGGCGGAGAGCGCTTCGTCGGGGATATCCCACTGGCGGAGGATTTTGTAGATCACGCCGGTGGAGAAGCCTGCGGCGACGAGGCGGCGCATCACGCGCGCTGTGTCCTTTTCATTCGCGGGTTTGCGAATGCGCTTGCGTTCGAGGTGCTGGCGGGCGAGGGTTTCTTCGTCGATACCATCGTAGCGGGATTCTACGGCTGCAGTGATGATCTGTGGGGACACGCCCTTCTGTGTGAGCGACTGGCGGACGCGACGCTGGCCCAGCTTGTCGTTCTGCTGGCGAATGCGGGCGTAGGTTTCGGCGTAGGCGGCGTCGTCGAGGTAGCCGTTTCCCCGGAGGCGCGTGATGGTCGCGACGATGATGACTTCGCCGCGCTCGCCGGGCTCGACACGCATGCGCATGAGGCGATGCAGTTCGGCCTCGGTGCGCATGTGCCGGCCGAGGGCCCTGAGGGCATAGTCATAGAGGCCGGACTCGTTGAGGTGCGGCTTGGGCTTCACGGTTGCGATCAGTTTAGTTCACGGTTCCAAGCGGCCGCGGTTGAGCCCTGGTGGCCTCGCTCACCGGAAAATCAATCCGGACCAAATCTGTCGGGGGCGCTGGGTCCAAAAACCTGCAAACTATTTGTGGAAAACCACAAATTTGGGAGGGGGGGTGGGGGGTAGATGTCTGGAGTCTTACCGTATGGAATGACTCGATAGCAGGCGGATTGGTGAGAGGCAGCGGTGCGCATCGCGAGTTTTTCCCTATTGCCTATGATTGTGCGCCTTCGAGCGGAAATCATATGCAAAAGCGGCCCAACTATTTGCGATGTGGAATCAAAGACCTACGGATGATTTGAATTCAGAGGGGCTTGACTTTTGATTTGTTCGGCCCGCAATGCCTGCGGCGAAGGCCGCGCAATCGCCACGCGTACCTTCGCCAGCGGCGCATCGTCGACAAACTCAACCGCACCGCCGTTCCATCGAATCCCGAGATCGGCCCACAGCTTTTCCAGATCCACCGTCACCGGCGCATCCTTCCATTTCGCATACTGCTCGGTGAGCACGTGCGTTCCCGTGGCCTTGTCACCAATCGCCAGCGCCTTGTCCAGCGGCCACTCATGATCGATGGTCCCGCCCTGCGCCAAGATGGCCCGCAGCGCGTCCTGCAGGCCTTTTTTGTTGCCCGTCTGCCGCCGGATTTCGACATCCGCAACCAGGCAGAACATTGCCCCGCCCCAGTACGTTCGTCCCCACGAGTGTGTGTGATCCAACCCCTGGTCGCCCTCAGCAGGTTCGCCCTTGTGCATGTCGCGCACCATGTCATGCCATATTTGCTCGGGCTTCAATTCGCCGGATTCCACGCGCGCGATCGGCTCAACATAGGTAGCGAGGCCCTCTTCCATCCAATGCTGATCGTCGGGCAGGGAAGGGAACGCCATGTGATCGAGCTCATGCGTCATCATCCAGTCGTCTTTGAGATCATCCGCCGTTGCGTGCTGCCCGATGCGGAAGCGCGTCATTCCCGGCCATCCCGCCATATCGCCCCAGGTGGTGCCCTGCACGATGCCCTCACGATCCGCGACCGGCACAATGAGAACGCGCGCGCGAGCAACAGGGAAGCGCCCGTAGTAGGCAACGATGGCGGAGACCGCGGCCTGCACGTGCGCCATCACGGTATCCTGCGAGAGGTCCATCGGACCGGCGGCGAAATCGACCGTGACCTCTCCGCCGCCGACCTTCAACACGCGCGTCGCCACGATGGTGAGATTATGACCCGGCTGCGCTGCCGCCAGCAAAGCAGACGAAAGCACTGCAGCAAGGGCCGCCTTCAACAAAGTGTGCCGAAGCATCCGGCCCCGCTTCATACGCATACTTTGTTGGACGTCGCTTAGGACTATCTGGCCGCAGCCTGTGGAAACTATGCGCCCGGAGCTTTCGAAGCCAGAATCTCAACCTTTTCCACCAGCGGCGGAGTCGAAAACAGCTCTTCGGCCTTGGCAAACAGTGTCTTAGCAATGTCGCCCGTGAGGTGTGCAGTGCGGCCGGCCTCATCCTTGAACGTGTCGAAGATAGCGAACTTGCCATCATCCAGTTTCAGCGCGTACCAGGTCGTAGTGGCCGGCTCGCGTGCTGCCAGGGGCTGCGCCGACTTCAGAAACTCTTCCACTTCCTTCTCTTTGCCGGGCCGGGCAGTCAACAGCGCCAGAATCGCAAGCTTGTCCACGAAAACCTCCATTGGAACATCTCATCTTAGGATGCGGAAATCGCTTCCGCGATTCTCCCTGATCCAGTCTTAGTCCCGCGAAGCGGGGGATGGCCCCACCGCAGGTGGTTACACTAAAAGAGTCATGCAATTCCGCACGGGAAACGAAATTCGCGAGCTGTTTCTGCGCTTCTTTGAGACCAAGGGGCACCGCCGTGTGCACTCTTCGTCGCTGGTGCCTGCCAATGATCCCACGCTGCTGTTCACAAACGCTGGCATGAACCAGTTCAAGGATGTTTTCCTTGGTGCTGAAAAACGTGAGTACAGCCGGGCCACAACGTCACAAAAGTGCGTTCGCGCCGGCGGCAAGCATAACGATCTTGAGAATGTCGGGTTCACGCGCCGCCACCATACCTTCTTTGAGATGCTGGGCAACTTCAGTTTCGGCGACTACTTCAAGCGCGACGCCATTGCCTTCGCCTGGGAACTGGTCACGAGCGAGGAGTGGATGGGCATCCCCAGGGATCGCCTCTACGTGACGATTTTTGAGGGAGCAGACGGAGTTCCGCGCGACGATGAAGCCGAAAAATTCTGGATGGAGACGGGCGTCCCCAAGGAACGCATCTTCCAGTACGGGCTCAAGGATAATTTCTGGCAGATGGGCGAAACCGGCCCCTGCGGCCCGTGTTCGGAGATCTTCTACGACATGGGGCTGGAAGCAGCCGAAACTCCCGGCGTCGATCTGCCTTTCGGGAAAGACGAAGCCCGCTATGTCGAAATCTGGAACCTCGTCTTCATGCAGTTCGACCGGTCCACGATTCCAGGTTCTGGAGGAGTTCCAGAGTACACACTCAGGCCGCTGCCCAAGCCCTCCATCGACACCGGCATGGGCCTGGAACGTGTAGCCGCCGTGCTTCAAGGCGTAGTCTCCAACTTCGAAACGGATTTGTTTCGACCCCTTGTCGATGAAGCATGGGACTTGATTCGGGAGGGTGACGACTCTTGGATGATGGTCGAAGGCCTTTCAGATTTAAAGAAAGCCTCACTTCGCATTATCGCCGACCACTCGCGAGCAACTACGTTCCTCATCAACGACGGCGTGTTGCCTTCGAACGAAGGCCGCGGCTACGTGCTGCGCAAGATCATGCGCCGTGCTATCCGTCATGGACGATTGCTTGGGATGGAGAAGCCGTTCCTCGGCCAGATGGTCTTCGCAGTCCGCGACCTGATGCACGGCGCCTATCCCGAGTTGATCGACTCTGCTTCAAGAGTTGCGAGAGTAGTCGAAGCCGAAGAGAAGCAATTCGATCGCGTGCTGAAGATCGGCCTTACGCGCCTCGACGAAGAACTCAAAGGAAACTTTACCGGCGAAAAGGCCTTTCATCTCTACGAGACCTTCGGCCTTCCCCTCGACTTCATGGTCGATGCCGCACGCGATGCCGGCGTCGCGTTCGACCACGAAGGCTTCGAGCATGCCCGCGCCGAAGAGCAATCCCGCGCCCGCGCCAGCTGGAAAGGCGGCAGCCAGAAGTCTGCCAGCCCTGTCTTCCGCGATCTCGCCAAGACAGACTTCCTTGGCTACAAGCAGCTCAACGCCAATGACGCTGAAGTGCTGGCGATCGTGAAGGACGGTGCGGGTGTTCCTTCGGCCAAAGCCGGGGATCAGGTCGAAGTCGTGCTCGATCACACAAGCTTCTACGGCGACTCCGGCGGCCAGGTTGGCGACACTGGCTGGTTCGCCTCAACCGACGGCAACACCACGATCGCAGAGATCACAGGCTGCGTTCTCCCCGTGCAGGGTGTGCGCGCGCACAAGGCCATCCTCAAGCAGGACATCGCGGTCGGCGATCACGTCAACACCGTTGTCGATGGCGGACGCCGCGACAACATCAAGCGCAATCACACCGGCACGCACCTGCTCCATGCCGCCCTGCGCCAGGTCCTCGGCACCCATGTCAAGCAGGCCGGCTCCGCGGTTCATCCTGATCGCCTTCGCTTCGACTTCTCCCACTTCGCCCAGGTGGCCGACGAAGAACTGCAGGAAGTCGAAGACATCGTCAACCGCGAAGTTCTCGCCAATGCAAAGGTCGAAACCCTTGTCGACGTGCCCATCGAGGTTGCCGTCAACGAGTACCACGCCATGGCGCTCTTCGGTGAGAAGTACGGCGATAAGGTCCGCGTGGTGAAGTTGTCTGACGGCTTTTCAACCGAACTCTGCGGCGGAACACATACCTCAGCCACCGGCGAAATCGGACTCCTCAAGCTGACCGGTGAAAGCGCCGTATCTTCGGGCGTTCGCCGCGTCGAGGCAATCAGCGGTCTTGGTTCGCTCGATACCTTCCGCCGCGACTTTGAAGTAGCCAAGTTGGCGGGCCAGTATGTCCCGTCCGTCGAGAATCTGACCGAAGGACTCCGCGCCAAATTCGCCTCGCAGGAAGATGAGCTGAAGCGTCTGCGCCGCGAACTCGAAGAGGCACGCATGAAGTCGGCGGCCGGTGGTCTTGATGATGCCGTTCAGCACGCAGTAGAAGTGAAGGGCATCAAGGTGCTGACGCACCGCGCCGACGCGCTTGAGCGCGGACAACTGCGCACGCTGGTCGACAACCTCAGGCAGAAACTCGGCGAAGGCGTAGTCGTTCTGGCTTCGGCTCAGCCCGAGGGAAAGGTCGCTATCATCGCGGGCGTCACGCCGGGGCTGACCAAGCGCATCCAGGCTGGAAAACTGGTTGGAGCGGTGGCGAAGTTCGTTGGCGGTTCGGGCGGTGGCAGACCCGATATCGCCGAAGCCGGCGGCAAAGATCAGTCGCAAATCGATGCCGCGCTCCAGGCCGCGCCCAATATCGTTGCCGAACTGCTCGGCTGAGTTCTAGGCATGCAACGTTGGGGTACCGATCTACGGCAGTCAAATCATGATGCGAGGTCTTTGATGCGCGGATTTGCTTCGACGGGCGTGTCCCTTTTTTTGCTGGTCTCCACGATTGCCTGCGCCCAGCAGCCTCAGCAGTCTCAGCAACAACTCATGCTGCTGCACCGGTTGTTTGTCGGGTCGTGGACCGGCGTGCTTGAGTATCGTGATTATCAGTCAGACAAAATGGTGCGGCTGCCAACCTGGCTGGAGATTCAGACTTCGCCGCGCGGCCCCCTTCACTTGACGTACATCTATGACGACGGGCCAACCAAGACAGTAGTGGAGCGGTCGACCGTTACGCTGGACGCGCAGGCAAACACATACACGGTGACTTCTGATCGGGATCACTCGTCGGATATTTACCGTGTCAGCGGCTATCAGGATTTGCTCTCAAAAGGTCTGGGCATTCTGACGATGACGGGCACAGGGCAGGAGAATGACAAGCCGGTTGAGGTGCGCATCACGCTGACCATCGGCCGCAACCTCTACATCTTCCGCAAGGAGACGCGCGAGGCTGGCCAGGAATTCCGCACGCGCGATGAGTACGTCTTCACACGCCGCGATCCCCCACCAGTGCCTGCTCCCTAGCGGCGACGCAGGCTGAAGCTATAGGTCACGCCGCCCTTGACGATCGGAAAGGTTTTCAGTGCTTTGAGGTCCTGCGTCCATTTGCCGATCTCGGCCTGCAGGTCGTTCTGCAACTGGACGGCGATCGGGTTGTTGAGATTTGAGATGTTGGCGCACTGGGTCTCAGCCTGATCCAGACAGGCCCATCCGGCCAGCTTGACGTTAACTGCGGGAGCGCCCGCGAGAGCGATGCCCGCCTCAAACCGGGAATGACCAGTGGCCGTTCCGCGCCAGGGGGTTGCCCCAACCGCCGGTGATGGTGAAGGCGGGGCGCGTCGTATGCAGATTCAGCAGCGCGGAGCCGTTAATCGGGACCGCGCCAGTCGTGGCGTTGGCGTTGTCGGAGTAGAAAGTATCGCCGTTCAGCGTGAAGCTTGAGCCGCCCGCGATCGACTCGGTCGCCGTGATGCGGTTCTGGTTATAGACCATCAACCCCGTGCTGATGCGGAATCCAGAATGGAAGGGGTAAATATCGAGCGAAGCGCGTGTCGAGGCCAGCTTGACTTCGGCATCCGCATGAAACCCGTTCGTCGTGAAGTGAATAGGCTGGTCAAAGAAGCTACCCGAAGCGCGCAGATTGAGATGCCGGTTGAGGTTGGTGGTCAGATCGACCCCAATGCCAAGAGGCGAAAAGCTGGGCCCCACGGCCAGTCTCGAAATGACTTGTCGAAACCGGGCGCCTCCGGACTGGCGGGACTCGCCGTGACCCCGCCGCCCTTGTCGACATCGGACACGAGACTGGACGATCCAGGAGACTGTGCCAACACACTGCTGGTACAAATCGAGACGAGGAGGAGAAGAAAAGGCCGGTTGAGAAAGGACTTAGGTATGCACATCATAGGAAATCAATCCGTATATGAGAATTTGGTCACGTTTGGACCAGGGAATCACAGCCTGGAATGAGTCGTACGCCGGTTCAAGCAGGCTATTAACCAAGAAATAAATGCAACCATATAAATTCATACAAAAAAGAAGCTAACCAAAGTGCCAACGGCATGCACATTTGGAATCGAAAGTAACGCCCTCACAATGGCTTCCTTATCGCTTTGACGTCACAATCAGATTGAACGATTGCAGTTTGGTGCAGCTTAGGTGCAAAAGGTTGTCTATGTTTGAAATGTTTGCAGGTGCTTGCACCGGAGCGTTTTACAGATTGGCACACCGACTTTCGTGCGGGCTGTTTTTAACTCGATATTCGTGAATTTGCTGATATATTGAGGGGACTGGCAATCATGTTGGTGCCCGTGCACAGCCCAAGTGGATGGAAGCACTTGCTTTCATCTGTCCCTACCAACTTCTCCAAATTGCTGCTTTGAACAAATTTCTGTTTGCCTTGTGGAATACCTTCACGCCAAGTGAGGATGGCGAAGCCTTGCAAAGACGCGTTATCGAAGACGTTCAAGTCGTAGCTCACGAAGCCGAGGTTGGCGCGGAGGTAACCAACTCGAGATGGTTCGCTCTATATACGACCTGCCGCCACGAAAAGCGCATTGCGCAGCATTTAAGCCAGCGCGAAATTGAGCATTACCTACCGCTCTACAAAGCAGACCGAAAATGGCGTGACGGGTCGCGGGTGACGCTGGACCTGCCACTGTTCCCCGGCTATATCTTTGTGCGCATTCAGCGCGCACAGCGTGTCAGTGTCTTGAGTGTTCCCGGAGCCCTGGCGGTTGTTGGGGGCACCGGGGGCGAGCCTGCGCCACTTCCTGATGGTGCGATCGAGGCTTTGCGGACCGGCCTTCGCGAGCATCGGATTGAACCGCATCCGCTGCTGCGTGTCGGGCAGTTGGCGCGAATCCGCTCCGGTGCCTTCGCCGGTATGGAAGGCGTCGTGGTGCGAAAGAAGAGCGGATTCAGAGTCGTGTTGACGCTCGAACAGATCATGCAGAGCGTGGCTGTCGAACTGGACGAAGAAGATGTGGAACCTTTGACTGGCGAGAACCTGGGCACGAGCTGCCTGCTTGAGATAGGCCATCGTTTTTGCGTGCAGGGATCGTAGTCGCGGGAACTCGGAGAGCAAAGAGCCTTCGCATCTGTCGGAACCAATAAGCGCTTGTTGATCCTTGTGGTCTTTCCCAGGCTGGAACTGCGTGAACGCGCCCGAAGAGTTGGCGTAGAGCAGAATCCTCGAGAAAGCTTCGCCGGCCGCGGCGGCAGAGCGGTGGGCGTTCGAATCTGCCTCCGAACCCCCGACGTGTAGCACCTTTAATCCCGTGTGGTTTCTTTGCTTTAGTGGAAACGGAAATCATGTCAAGTATTTCGCTCGGTGACCCCCGTCGATCAAGAAAAAAGCAATCAGTTTTGACACCTTTCAGCTTAAGACAGGCGGCAAAGGAACCTATGACTGGACCATCAGGCTCTCCAAGAGGCAGCACAGAAGAGCGCATTCTGACCACAGCTGCGTCGCTGTTTGCCCAATTCGGCTACAACGGAGTGAGCACACGCGAAATTGCTTCGGCCGCGGAAGTAAATGAGGTAACCATTTACCGGCATTATCCCCGCAAGCGCGATCTTTACGTCGCGGTCCTCGGAGCAGAGTTGCAACGAGTTCAACTGCGTGGCGAATTGCTGACGCGACTGGCTGAAGCGCAGAACGGGCGCACCGCGCTTGCGTGCACGTTTGAGTTGATTGCCACAACTCTGCAGCAGCAGCAGCAGTTGCTGCGCCTGTTGCAATACAGCGCCCTGGAACTGAGCGACGATCTCGATCCGCTTTTGCGCAGGCACCTGGGCGAACTCGTCGAGGTGGTTGCCCGATATCTTGAGCCGTGGATCCAGCGCGGCGAGCTGCGCTGCTCCAATGCCAAGACGCTGGTTCTCACGCTCATAGCAATCGTTCTGAGCCGTGGCCCGCTGCGCCGCGTGTTTCTCGGCGATGCCGAAAATCTGAATTCCTTGTTCGAGACGTATTCAGAGTTTTGCCTCGCATGATTGCGCTTGTGTGTTTGCAGTTCGAAAAAGACCAAAGGAGTCACAAAGGCTGATGGATCTCAAAGGTAAGGCTGCAGTCGTTTGCGGCGGTGGAGGGTTCATAGGAGGTCATCTTGTTCGGAGCCTCCTTGCCAACGGGGTCAATGTCATTCGCGCCGTCGATATTAAGCCAATGGAAGAGTGGTACCAGTCCACCGCGGACGTCGAAAACCTCGTTGCGGATCTGAAAGGCATGGACAGTTGCTACCAGGCGGCCAAGGGAGCGGAGGTCATCTTCCAGCTTGCTGCCGACATGGGTGGAATGGGATTCATCGAGAACAATAAGGCGCTTTGCATGCTTAGCGTGCTGACCAATACGCACATGCTGGTGGCCGCGCGCGATTGCGGCGTCGAGCGCTTCTTTTATTCTTCGTCGGCCTGTGTGTACAACGCCGAAAAGCAAAAGGACCCGCGCGTTATTCCCTTGAAGGAGTCTGACGCGTATCCCGCCCTTCCCGAAGATGGATACGGATGGGAAAAGCTCTTCAGCGAACGGATGTGCCGCCACTTTGAGGAAGACTTCGGAATGCAGTGCAGGGTTGCGCGATATCACAACGTCTACGGGCCGCATGGCACCTGGACCGGCGGACGCGAGAAGGCTCCGGCTGCAATCTGCCGGAAGGTGCTCGAAGCAAAACTATCGGGCAAACACGAGATTGAAATTTGGGGCGACGGCAACCAGACACGCAGCTTCATGTACATCGACGACTGCACGAAAGGCACGAAGGCGATCACCGAAAGCGAGATCCATGAGCCGCTCAACCTCGGATCGAACGAACTCGTAACGATCAATCAGCTTGTGGACATCGTTGAAGAAATCGCAGGCGTGAAGCTCGAGCGCCGCTACAAGCTCGACGCGCCAAAGGGCGTGAACGGGCGCAACAGCGACAACACCAGGATTCTCGAGTGCCTGGGTTGGGAACCTTCTATCCGTCTCAAAGACGGCCTCGCAAAAACCTACGAATGGATCCAGAAAGAGATTCTCACCGTTGCTCATGCCTGAGCACGTTTTGAGCGGGCGCTCCAATCAACCGGCAATACCTCACCGGAGAGATTCAATATGAGCGAAAAGCTGAATGAACGTCAGATCCTGGGAGTGAATTTTTACGTTGGCGATGTGCAGGGCGCGATCCGGCGTGTGGAGCACGGCGGGCTGCTGGTGGTGCCCGCTGCCCCGGCTCTGAAAGATGTCGCATGGAATGACGATTATCGCGAGGCGCTGACGAACGCGGACGTGGCAATCGCCGATTCGGCATTCATGGTACTGGTCTGGAATTTCCTCCAGGGTGACTCGATCTCGCGGCTGTCAGGACTTAAATATTTGAAAGGGTTGCTGCAAGAGGACGACGTGCGAGCGCCCGGAAACACTTTCTGGGTAATGGCGGGAAGCGCCAGCTCGGAGAGGAACCTGGACTGGCTCAGGTTGGAAGGGATCGAAGTACCACCAAAGTGTGTATACCAGGCGCCTATGTACGGCAGTAAAGTAGAGGACAAGGAACTCATTGAAAGGCTGCAGGCTTTACGGCCAAAACACGTGGTAATCACGGTGGGCGGCGGTACGCAAGAGCGGCTCGGGCTTTACCTGAAGCGAAACCTCGATTATCTTCCGGCGATTCACTGCATCGGGGCAGCGATCGCATTTCTGAGTGGCGACCAGGTGCGTATTCCGGAATGGGCTGACCGGCTTTATCTCGGCTGGTTATTCCGGTGTATGTCATCACCCCGGCGGTACGTTCCGCGGTACTTTTCAGCACCGCAGCTGGTTCCGCTTCTATGGCGTTACCGAGATCAGCTTCCGGTGAGCGATGAGAGCGAACAAGCGTTGACGCAAACGGAGTAACGGCTGCCGGTGAGGTTCCTTGACATGCCAAGAGGGGTGGATTGAAGTGATAAACCCGAAACTCGAACCGGTAAGGATTGCCGTAGTGGGCTCAGGCTACGTGGGCCTGGTTGCTTCGACTTGCTTTGCGGAAATCGGACACCAGGTGGTCTGCGTCGACAACGATGAGTCCAGGGTGCGCAGTTTGCAAGAGGGTGGAATTCCGATTCATGAAGAGCACCTGCCCGAGCTTCTCGCACGCCACCGCGGCCGGTCGCTGGAGTTTACCTCAGACCTGCGCTCTGCGACTCAGTCAGCACAGGCCATCTTTATCGCGGTGGGCACCCCGCAGAGCGAGACCGGCAGCGCCGATCTCTCCTTTGTGGATGCCGTAGCAAGCGAAATTGCGCGCTCCATCGAATCCTACAAAGTGATCGTAGAGAAGAGCACGGTTCCGGTTTACACCAACGAGTGGATACGGCGCGTTATCGAGCGCAACGGGGTGCCAAAGGATCTGTTCGATGTCACCTCGAATCCTGAGTTTCTGCGCGAAGGCACGGCCGTCGTTGATTTTCTGCATGCGGATCGCATTGTGATTGGCGCGGCGACCGAAATCGGCGCCGATTTGCTGAAGATGATCTATCTCCCGCTGACGAGCGGCGAATACTACAACACGCCGGGTTGCGTTCCAGGGCCGCGCACGCCTGCCGATCCCCCGCCGATCCTGCATACCTCCACCAAGGCTGCCGAGATCATCAAGCACGCCTCCAACGCGTTGCTCGCGACCAAGATTTCTTTCATCAACGCCGTTGCCAATGTTTGCGAGGCGGCGGGAGCTGACATCGAAGAGGTGGCGCGCGGCATCGGTATGGACACGCGCATCGGTCCGAAATTTCTGCGCGCAGGCGTCGGCTACGGCGGATCGTGCTTCCCGAAGGATGTCGCCGCATTCCGCCATGTGGCAGAGCAAGTGGGTGTCGATTTCGCGCTTTTGCACGAAGTGGAAAAGATCAACGAGGAACAGAAGCTGCGCTTTTTCCAAAAGATCCGCTCAGCGCTCTGGACATTTCGTGGGAAGAAAATCGGCGTCCTTGGGTTGGCGTTTAAAGGGGGAACCGATGATGTGCGTGAATCGCCGGCGCTCGATATCGTGAAGAGACTTCTGAGCGAAGGTTGCCTGATTGCTGCCCATGATCCGGCAGCGGCTGAGCGGTCAAAGGAGATCATTCCCGAGGGTCGGAACATGCGCTACGTTGACGACCCTTACGTGGCAGCACAGGATGCGGACGCGCTTCTGATTCTGAACGATTGGCAAGAATTTGCCGAACTCGACCTGGCCAAGCTGCACTATACCCTCCGTTATCCGATTGTGATCGATGGCAGGAATCTCTACGACCCGGCGAGGATGACGAAAGCAGGCTTCACCTATCTAAGCGTGGGACGGCCGGGCCTTGCTCAGCCGATGGATCCTGTGGCCGCCTTCTTCCTTCCTCGTCGAAGAGAGAGCCGCGCGAAGGCCTAGAACTCGTTTTTGGGATACCGCCTTGAGCCCCTCGCGCGCATCAAAATTCATGTGCACCGATCCAATTTGCTCTCGGGGTATTCTCAAGCGGACTCAATTGCGATAGCCTGATTGAAAGAACGGTCAAAATTAAGGATGTCCAAAACATGCGCGTGATGATCGCCGGGGCTGCAGGTTTCCTTGGATCACACCTGACAGATGCCTTGCTTGCGCAAGGGCATGATGTGTTGGGCGTCGACAATCTCTGCACCGGCTCGCTCGAGAACCTCAAGCATTTAAGAACTGAGCGGCGATTCAGTTTTTGCGAGCAGGACATCTGCAATTCCTTTGATCCGAAGCCCGTCGATTACGTTTTTAGCTTCGCTTCCCCCGCCAGTCCCGAGGACTACATGCGGCTGGGAATCGAAACCCTCACTGTCGGCTCCACGGGAACCCGGAACCTGCTGGAAATCGCAAAGAAGTATGACGCGAAGTTTTTGCACGCCTCAACATCGGAATGCTACGGAGATCCGGAACAGCATCCGCAGACCGAGGAGTACTGGGGCCATGTGAATCCGATTGGACCGCGCTCGGTTTACGACGAGGCCAAGCGATTCTCAGAAGCTCTTGTCATGGCGTATCACCGCTACCAAAAGGTTGATACGCGGCTGGTTCGGATATTCAATACTTATGGCCCGCGGTTACATATGAACGATGGCCGCGTGATTTCAAACTTCCTCACACAGGCGCTGCGGGGCGATGACCTAACCATCTACGGTGATGGGAGTCAGACGCGTAGCTTCTGTTATGTCTCGGATGAGATCGATGGCATTCTCGGGCTTGCAAGCAGCGACGAGCATACGCCAGTCAATATAGGCAACCCGATCGAATGGACGATCCTGGAATGTGCGAAGGCTGTATTGCGTGTGACAGGATCAACGAGCCGGATCGTATTCCGGCCTCTCCCTCAAGATGATCCTTCGCAGCGCCAGCCGGACATCAGCAAGGCTCGGCGTCTTCTGAATTGGGAGCCAAAAATCGACCTGGAAGCCGGATTGAAGTTGAGTCTGGAATACTTCAGAGCATGTATTGAGGCTGCTGCCTAATCATCTCAACGACAATAGCTCCACAACACTCCACACCGAGCCCTGTACGATGGGTCCAGCGGGCCGTCACCGGCCGGAAAGCACGATTGTGAAGAGAGCGCTGATTACGGGTGTCACCGGGCAGGACGGCGCGTACCTGGCGCAGCTTTTGCTGTCGAAGGGTTACGAGGTGCATGGAATCAAGCGCCGTGCCTCTTCGTTTAACACCACCCGTATCGACCATATCTACGAAGATCCGCACATGCAGGGCCGCCATTTTTTGCTCCATTATGGCGATCTTACCGATTCGAGCAGCCTGATCCAGATCGTCCAAAAAGTAAAACCAGATGAAATCTACAATCTTGGCGCGCAAAGCCACGTAAAGGTTTCGTTTGAAGAGCCCGAGTATACGGCAAACTCCGACGCGCTCGGCACGCTGCGCCTGCTTGAGGCGATCAGAATTGCGGGCCTCGAGAAGATCACGCGGTTCTACCAGGCCTCGACGTCAGAGATGTACGGGCTGGTCCAGGAGACTCCGCAGACTGAGACGACACCCTTCTATCCGCGGTCCCCATATGCTGTCGCGAAGCTCTATGCCTATTGGATTACCGTGAACTACAGGGAGGCGTACGGAATGTACGCGTGTAACGGAATATTGTTCAATCACGAGTCGCCCACGCGCGGCGAAACCTTTGTTACGCGCAAGATCACGCGCGGACTGGCGAGGATCAAGGCCGGGCTGCAGGATAGCCTCTATCTGGGCAATCTCGATGCCCTGCGCGATTGGGGACACGCGCGCGACTACGTTGAAATGCAGTGGCGCATGTTGCAGCAGCAGGAGGCCAGGGATTACGTGATTGCGACGGGCGAGCAGCACAGTGTGCGCGAGTTTGTTGACCTTGCGGCGAATTATCTGGGCATGGACTTCGCATGGGAAGGCTCCGGAGCGGAAGAGAAGGGCGTCGACAAACAAGGAAACGTGGTCGTTGCCGTCGACCCGCGCTATTATCGTCCGACTGAAGTTGAGACATTGTTGGGCGATGCGAGCAAGGCACGCCGCGAATTAGGATGGGAGCCGAAAGTCTCGTTTCCTGAACTCGTCAAAGAGATGGTGGAAGAAGACCTGAAGATCGCGGAGAAGGATGCACTTGTCCGGAAGCACGGCTACTCCGTATTCAATTTTCACGAGAATTAAAGGCAGAGATCCGCGATCATGCAGAAGAATGGCAGGATTTTCGTTGCGGGACATCGCGGACTCGTTGGCTCGGCAATCTGCCGCGAGTTACAGCGGCAGGGGTTTACGAACCTCGTTGTTCGCACGCACGCTGAACTTGATTTGACCGAGCGCTCTGCGGTTCTAGAATTCTTCCACAAGGAAAAACCGGAGTATGTCTTTCTCGCCGCGGCGAAGGTGGGCGGGATTCTTGCTAATGACACCTATCCTGCAGATTTCATCCGCGAGAATCTAGAGATACAAACAAGCGTTATCGATGCGAGTTATCGTAGCGGCGTGCGGCAGCTTTTGTTTCTCGGTTCAAGCTGCATCTATCCAAAGCTCGCTCCCCAGCCGATCAAAGAGGAATACCTGCTTACGGGTCCGCTTGAGCCCACCAATCGCGCTTACGCGCTTGCCAAGATTGCAGGCATCGAGATGTGCTGGTCCTATAACCGGCAATTCGGTACACAATACCTTGCCGCTATGCCGACCAACTTGTATGGGCCGGGCGATAACTTCGATCCGAACGGATCCCACGTATTGCCTGCCTTGATTCGCAAAGTCTTTGAGGCAAAGCGCAGCGGTGAAAAGAAGCTGGCGGTATGGGGCACTGGTCGACCACGGCGAGAATTTCTCTACAGCGACGATCTTGCAGAGGCCTGCGTGCACCTCCTGAACTTACCTCAGAGCACGTACGAATCTCTCTTGACGCAAAACGAGGCGCCGTTGATCAACATCGGAACCGGCCAGGATCTCACCATCCGCGAGTTAGCGGAGCTTGTGGCGCATGTGCTGGGCTTCGACTGCGAACTCGTGTTCGACACCTCACGACAGGATGGCACTCCGCAAAAACTTCTGGATGTCAGCCGAATCCATGAGCTCGGATGGAAAGCAAAGGTCAGCCTCGAAGAAGGAATTCGGCGAACCTTCGCATCTGCGCAATCTCAACTTGAACTTGTTGTCCAATGAAGAATGCAGTCAGCGCGGTCGCGGATCGCAGTGCCAAACCTGGAGATCCTGGCTTTTCGGCCGGTTGTTGCCGGCGAGCCCAACACCCCATGGCTATGCTAGCCTGAAACTGTTCAGGCTGAAGATGCGCGCTAACATCCGCGTGGACTTACCGGCTGGCCGTACCTCCAGTGCATTTGATTGTGTTGCGGCTGATACTGGAGCAAGATATCGAGTGTGCCGGCCGACTCAAGAACCGGCATGCTCTCAATCCATCAGATGACGCGTCAGTCTAACATTGGTCTCGTGACCACAAGAAGGACAATGGCTTTTAACAAACGCATACTGGTTATCGCTTGCTTCCTCGTGTTTGCGTCGGTCGTTCTTTCCGCACAGGAACCTCGTCCCGCCTCCGGGGGTGGCGCCTCTTCTGCGGGAGGGGCTTCCGCATCCATTGGTGGCCTCTCCGACGGTCCGATCACGGTGGGCGAAATCGTACA
This sequence comes from uncultured Acidobacteriaceae bacterium, assembly GCA_963838295.1. Taxonomy (GTDB): domain Bacteria; phylum Acidobacteriota; class Terriglobia; order Terriglobales; family Acidobacteriaceae; genus Telmatobacter. The sequence continues at coordinate 220,738 of CAWIQS010000006.1, read as the reverse complement.
CATCAATGTCTTTGACGCACCGGACTTTTCCCTCATCACCCGCGTTTCTGAGAGTGGGGATATTCCCTATCCCATTCTCGGGCAGCTTCACATCGAAGGGCTCAACAGTGCTTCGGCCGCGCAGTTGCTGGCACGGGAACTCAAAGACCGCAATCTGATGCTCGATCCGGAAGTGACCGTCACGGTTGATTCTTCCAGCACCGGAATTACGATCCTTGGCGAAGTGCGCAACCCGGGAATCTATCCGCCGCTGGGTAAGCACCAGCTCTCCGATCTACTGGCAACAGCGGGAGGGTTGACTTCAAATACAGGCCGCATCATCGAAGTCACGCACCAGCACGACCCAGGCAAACCGGAGTTTCTGTCCTGGGATCCGACCATGCACAACACCGACAACTTCGATCGTCCCGTTTCTGCCGGTGATCGAGTGCTGGTACGGGCCTGCGGCATTGCGTATGTCGGAGGCAACGTTGTCAGGGCCGGGGCCTATTCCTTGTGCGGTTCTCCGCACGTGACTCTTTCGGCATTGATGGCACTTGCCGGCGGAGTTGCTCCAAACTCCGCGCAGAACAGGACGTTTCTGGTGCGCGCCCAACCCGACGGCACCAAGGTCGTGGAGCAGATTGACGTGAAGAAGGTGTTGACCTCGCGGGTCGCAGATCCGATCATGCACGAGGATGACATCATCTACGTCTCTCCAAGCCCGATGAAGGAAGTCTTGAAGGGCGCCCTCGCATTTGCCCTCAGCGTTTCTCCATCGCTTCTTTACCTCTATCACCCTTAACGCGCCGGATCTCCGGGTAATGAACCCATTTCCTGAGGACCTCTCCGCCAAACCTGCGCATGCACGGAGTCGCTTGAAGATCAGTATCGTCACCCTGTCGTTCAACCAGCGAGCCTATCTCAAAGAGGCCATCGACTCGGTGTTATCGCAGGGATATCCCGATCTGGAATACATCGTCGTGGACCCAGGCTCGACCGATGGCAGCAGGGCAATGATCGAGAGCTATGGAAGCCGGATAGCTCACACAATCTTCGAGCCCGATCGCGGCGCCGCCGACGGACTGAACAAGGGCTTTGCCTGCGCCACGGGCGAAGTATTCGGATTTCTCAATGCGGATGATGTGCTCTTTCCCGGCTCGCTCGAACATGTCGCGGATTTCTTCAAGGCGCATCCCGACTGCGATATGGCGATGGGCAACGGGTACAAGATTGACGGTCGTGGACAAAAGACCAGGCACTTCGTAGCCCGCGACTTCTCCGTGCGGCGTTTCTTCTATGGCGGAACCCAGTGGTTGCAGCAAGCCACGTTTTTTCGAGCCGAGGTTTATCGCCGCTCGCCAGGATTCAACCTCGAAAATCGCACCTGCTGGGATGGGGAACTGTTCGTTCAAATCGCCGACCTTGGCGCAACTATCGGATATATCCCCGCGGACCTGGCGGGCTTTCGCATTCACGAAGCCTCCATCTCCGGTTCCGGCAGAATGAACGAGCAATATGAACGCGATTGTCGGAGAATCTTTCGCCAATTGCGTGGACACGAATGGAAAGCGACCGACGAGTTGTTACGCTTCTTCTACCGGGCCGAAGGAGTTCTAAAGAGCCTGGGCTCGCGCGTCCAAACGGGGGCCAAAAAGAGCGCGGTATGAGGATCGCCTACCTGTGGACCGGCCTTTCCGGGTACATGAATGCTTGCCTCAAAGAACTGTCTGCCCGCGATGGGGTCGAGCTGTTCGTTTCCCACGAGTTGCCTGACAAGCAGGCTCCCTACGATGAAGAACAATTCACATGGATTCCAAACAGGCTAGCCTGGCGATCGCAGCGAGACCTTGATCAGCTCGACGCAAAGCTGCGAGAATTTGCACCCGACATTATGGTTGTGCCATCGTGGCATGTGCCGGCGTATCGTCGCGTCGCGCGCCAATTTGCGAATCGGTCCTGGCGCGTGATGGTGATGGATAATCCCTGGCGAGGCAGCTTGAAACAGCGACTGGGTACTGTGGTTTCGCGGTTCTATGTAAAGCCGATTACCGACATGGTTTGGCTTCCGGGCGAGAGGCAGGCGGCATTCGCGCGAAGGCTCGGCTTTTCGCAGAACGCCATTCTCCGCGGATCGTTTACTTGCGATCATCCAGCATTTGAAGCCGTTCACAATGCGCGCCTCGCGCAAAAGCAGTCCGTTCCACGGCGCTTTGTATTTATCGGGAGAATGGTCGAAGCGAAGAGCGTCGACAAACTTGTTGAAGCGTATCGCATCTATCGCCGGCGCGAAGCGAATCCCTGGCCGCTGATATGCTGCGGCTCCGGGCCATTGCGATCGTGTCTCGAAAACGAAGAAGGCATTCGCGTGGACGGTTTTGTGCAGCCGGATAAAATGCCGGAGGTGCTCGGCTCCGCCGGATGCCTTATTCTGCCCAGTCGTTTCGAGCCCTGGGCATTGGTCGTGCACGAGGCTGCCGCCGCAGGCAGATTGATTCTGGCTTCGGAAAATGTTGGCGCGGTTACGCACCTGGTGCAGCCCGGATACAATGGCTTCATCTTCAACAACAAGGATGTGGCTGGACTCGCCAGCCTGATGTCCCGCGTGAGCGCAATGACGGATACCGAGCTCGATCGAATGTCGAGGGCGAGTTACCTGCTGTCCCTGCAGTTTTCTCCAAAACAGTGGGCAAACACGCTTTTGTATTCCTATCATTCGCGTACCGCCAATTCTCGGTGATACCGCGTTTCTCTGCGTGGCACGTGCCGGCGCCGGCGGCAAAGTCAGGTTTTTTGAAAGATGCGAATCCGATGCTTTGCAGGCTCGGGCAGCACACTTAAACTCAAAGCAGTCTCAAGGACATCGATTTGGTAATACGAGAAAATAAACCCGATCCGCCCATTACCATCGCAGAGGTTTCGGCGATTGGTGGGGCACCTGCCGGCGGCTTCCACGATGAAGATCCGTTCAGGCGCATCATTCATTTCCTCAAAAAGCGAAGCTGGATTGTGGTCGTTTCAGTTCTCCTGGGATTCCTGGGAGGAACTCTGGTCAACCACTATTCGCAAAGGCTCTTCACCGCGCAGGCCAACATCGAGGTGGATGCGGAGGATATCTCTACCCAATTCCGTCTCGAATCGATGCAGGGCCTCGGAGGCGGAGAAGATGTGAGTGGAAAACTTGATACCGAGATGGAAATCCTGCGCAGCCGGAACCTGGCCATGGAGACAATCAAGGAACTCCGTTTGTATGACAATCCGGACTTCATGCATTTGGTCAACGGGCAGCCGTGGGATATATCCAAGCCGAATGTCCGCGAACTACTGCTCGCGAATTTTGGAGCATCACTCAAAATTGCGCGTCTCGGACATACTGACATTGTTCAGATCTATGCCACAAACCGCAACCCCGTTTTAGCATCTCTAATCGCCAATACATTGATCGAGAGTTACATTGAACATTCTTTCCAGGAGAACTACTCGGCGACAGAAAAAGTCTCAAGCTTCCTTAACGATAAGCTGAACGTGTTCAAGGCAAATCTGGAAAAAAGCCAGGCACACATCCTCGATCTGCAGAAAGAAATCGGTGTCTATGGCATTAACCAGTCAAATAGCGTCGTCTCCGCAAGTCTTGAAGAGATGAACAAGAAATACGCGGATGCTCAGGTGGATCGGCTGTTGAAGGAGTCCAACCTACAGCAAGTTCGGAGTTCTTCGCCCGCGGTACTCGACGCTGCGATCGGCAGTACCGACCCGATGCTGATGGCTGGAAGGCAAAGGCTTGCGCAACTGAATTCCGATTACACTTCTTTGGCGCAAACGTATGGTTCATCGTATCCCAAGGTGAAAACCCTGAAAGTGGAGATCGATCAGCTGCAACGTGAGCTGGACAATGAAGAGAAAGCGCAGGTTGCCCGGGCCCAAAAAGAAGTTGAGGCAGCGACAAGCAATGAGTCGAAACTTCAGGCTGCTCTGAACAAGCAGGAGCAGGAGGCTTACGGCCTTGGCCAGAAGGCCATGGAATATGAACTTGCTCGCCGCGATTATGAGACCAATCGCCTTCTCTACGACGGGCTCCAGGAGCGGCTGCAGGAAGCCGCTCTCATGTCGGGACTGCACTCCACCGCCATCCACACAATCGACAGTGCGGATGTCCCTGTGGTGCCGAGCCGACCGCGCCATCGATTCAATACTGGCGTCGGCATGGCGCTCGGTTTCGTAATCGGAGTATTGATTGCGCTCCTGCTGGAGGCGATGGACACCAACCTCAAGACCATGAGTGAAATCGAGCAGGCTTTGCAGCTTCCATTGCTTGCCGCCATTCCTCAAGTTGATGCCGAGAATCTGCTTCCCGCCAAATTCAAAGAGCATGCTGTCACCCCGGGCACTTCGTCGTGGTCGAAGGTGGCTGAGGCGCTCAGAGGAATGCGGACCTCGATCCTGCTGTCGAGCCCCGGCGCTCCCCCCAAAGTCATCATGGTTGCAAGCACAAGGCCTGCGGAAGGAAAGAGTTCCGTTGCTGGGTTGACGGCGATCACCTTTGGGCTGAACGGTTCGAAGGTGCTGCTGATCGATGCGGATTTGCGCAGGCCTGCCCTTCACCTCCGCTTCAGGATGGGAAAGGGACTGGGTCTTTCCTCGGTGCTCTCAGGCAAGTCCACCCTGGACGAGGCGGTGGTAGCGTGGCCCGATCTGCCCAACGTGCACGTTCTCACCTCCGGTCCTGTTCCGCCGCTGCCTTCGGAATTGCTGAGTTCGAAGCAGATGGAAGACCTGCTTATACGAGCGCGCGCAGAGTACGATTTTGTGTTTCTCGATACGCCTCCGGTTCTTGCGGTGACAGATGCTTCCGTACTTGGGCGCCTCGCCGATGCGGCCATTCTCATTATTCGTTACAACGCCGCACAAAAGCAGGTGGTGCGCCGGTGTATTGATCTTTTGGAACGCTCGGGCACGCATCTGCTTGGTGTTGCCGTGAACGCCGTCGACTTTACGGCTCCGGAATATTCGGATTATTACGGGCGGAAATACTACGAGTATTACGGAGAACGCAATCCGGAGTAGCGCCTGCGTCCTGAAATGCTTCTTGTGTTCTTTGGATTCAGTGATCGTGCTCGTATTGACTCTGAAGTCAAACAACGAACGGCTCAATCCGGCTGTTGCGCCGTGAATAAGTCAGCAGGCTCGACGGAGTTTGATCGTTGCGAATAGGTTTCGTTTCCATTCAGGATGCTCACGATGTAACGACATGGTCGGGCACGCCTTTCCACATGCTTACGCAGATGCGAGCGCAAAACGCTGATGTGGAGGTCATGAGTCCGCTGAGTACGAAGGCCAAGTTTGCGCTGGCACCCGTCAAACTGCTCTCGAAGGCACGAAACCAATCCGTAACGCTCGATCACTTTCCTCTCGTCCTCCGCGACTATGCGCGACAAATTGAGCGATTCGTCAGGCAGCGCTCTATTGACGTTGTATTTTCCACGAGCACGATTCCAGTGACCCTACTGCAATGCGGCAAGCCGATCGTCACCTGGACCGACGCTGTGTTTCACGCCATGGTTGATTATTATGGCAAAGCGTTTGCCAATATGACTGCCGCTGCCGTCGCGCGCGGAAAATGGCAGGAAGAAACAGCTCTGCGCAATTGCACTGTCGCGGTCTTCGGCTCGACCTGGGCTCGGGACGGAGCAGCCCGCCTGACCGATGCCCGCAAGTTGAGAGTACTGCCCTTCGGCTCCAGCTTGCCCGCGCGTCACACGGCCGCAGACGTTGCCCGGTCCGTTGCCGAAAAGAGATCAACTCGTAAAAACCGGTGCGAGCTGTTGTTTGTCGGCGTGAACTGGGAGCGAAAGGGCGGCGCAATCGCGGTGGAGGCGGCCAGGCTTTTGAACGATGCGGGAATTCAAACTCGGCTCCGTGTGGTTGGTTCGCAGCCGGATGACATGATACCGCCATTTGTGGATGTGGTTGGATTTCTCAACAAGAACACGGAGTCGGGAGAGAGACAGCTCATCGAGCTTTATCGCGGCGCAGATTTCCTCATCCTGCCTACAACTGCGGAAGCGGCGGGAATCGTCTTCTGCGAGGCGAGTTCGTTTGGGCTGCCCTCGCTTGCGTATGCAACAGGCGGTGTTCCCGACTATGTCCGGAACGGAGTCAACGGCATGTGTTTCTCGCCGGGGAGTTCAGCCGCCGAGTTTGCGCGCGAGATCCAGAGGTTGCTGCAAGCTCCGTCGGAATATGAGGCCCTTGCTCTTCGGTCTTTTCAGGAATACCAGAGTCGCTTGAATTGGCCGAACTCGGTTCGTCAACTCATCGATATTTGCTCGCAATGCGCGCACGCTTAGCAAATCGCCACTGAGGGATCAACGCGAAGATGTCAGTTGCAACGAGATTCGGCGAAACGAAGACGAAGGGTCAGGTCTACGTCACCAAAGGCGCCGACGTCATCGCATTCGTTCTCGGATGTACGACCGAATTCTCGGTCCACCTTGTGGGAGAACTTTACCTCGCTGAGATTATATTGATGATCCTCTTTCCTATCTTCCTGATTCTCAGGGGAAGGAGGGTATTACGGCCCGAGCTTAAAATCCTCTATTCATTGATGGGACTCTGGCTGCTGGGCCTCATCGTCTCCGATGTATACAACCACACCGATATTTCCGACCGGATGCGCGGCAGCGCCCTGATCATCTTCTTCGCCATCAATACGCTTGGCATGTCGATACTTGTCAGCGGCAACGAGAAGCGAAAGGCTCTCTTTATAGTCGGGCTGACGGTGGGCTCGCTCGCAGTCGTCAAGCTGCAGCCGTCGCCGGCGGTTGAGGATTATCCATGGAAGTTCGGATATGCCTTCGGAACAATCATGTTGGTCATGCTGGTAGCGTCCTATTTTTATGGCCGCCGAAGGTACGTTGTCTCAAGTCTCCTTGTGGTTGGGATCTGCATTGTCAATCTTTTTTTGAATTACCGATCGCCGGTGCTCGATATTCTCGTTTCGCTTGTCCTTGTCTACCCCATCGTTCCCGAAAGGCTCGGGGGAATACAAATTCTTCCCCGGACCGATGTGGCGCGCTTGGTGGTTCTCGCCATCTTCGCCCTGGCCGCGGGTGAAACTGCCGGCGCCCTGGTTAACTTTGTTACACGAGCTGGTTATCTCGACGAGGAGTCACAGGCCAAGAACGAAGCGCAGTCCCAGGCAAAGAATCTCTTGCTGGGAGGACGTCCGGAATTCGCGATCGGGTTGAGGGCCGCTCTCGACAGCCCGATCATTGGACATGGCTCGTGGGCGAAAGATCCAAAGTATTACGAAATGTTGTACGACGCCCTCGTGGAATCTGGTGTACAGCAGGAGCAGGTAGGCGGCGACATCTTGTCTGAAGAGGGTAATCCTCTGATCCCCGCGCATTCCGCGATCATCAACGCATGGATCTGGGCCGGAATTGCCGGGCTGATCTTCTGGCTGTACATGGCCTGGTTCTTTCTAAAGGGGATGATGAGAGTTGCAATTCTCAGGCCACCGCTCGCCCCCTATATCATGTGGCTTCTGATTTCCATTTGGTGGGACATCTTCTTCTCTCCCTTCGCGGCCAACCGGCGCATCATCATGGGATTCATGATCGTGTTTGTGGCCGATGTGATGAGAAAAAAAGTGTCGATCGTGCACGGTCCATGGAGACGCATGGGCGCCGTCAATGTAAGACGAACCTTTGAACAGGGCAACAATCCAATCGCACCAGCGCGGTCGCGATAAGAATCGGAACTATGCCACTGAATGCTGCAACTCGTGTCGTCTCGGCCCCTGCCATGAAGCTCTTTAATAAGGTGCGCGAGAGAAAAGGCATACTCGAGTCACTCAGCAACATCGGCTGGCTTGGCAGCGACCGTATCGTGCGCATGTTCGGTGCTGTTCTCATCGGAACCCTGGTGGCGAGATACCTTGGTCCTAATCAGTTCGGCCTTCTTAACTATGGGCTCGCGATTTTCGGCCTCTTCAATATCATTTCGAATCTTGGGATCGACTCACTTGTCGTGCGCGACGTAGCGCTTGATTCAGCCGGGGAGCCGCGCATCCTGGGCACTGCATTCGTGCTGAAGGCGCTGGCCAGCGTTGTAACCACCGTCGGAGCAATCGTTGCTGCTCGAATCCTCGATCCGCACAACCGTGTGCTGATCATCATCGTTGCCCTGCTATCCACCGCTTCCATCTCGCAGGCTCTTGATGTAATCGACTTCTTCTTCCAGGCGCACACCCGCTCTCGCCATACCGTGGTGCCGCGGACAGGAGCCTTTGTTGCGGGCAGTCTCGCCAGGTTGGTCGCCGTCTTCATGCACGCCAGCCTGCTCACATTTGCATGGATCGCCGCTCTCGAAGTCCTGGTCGCTGAATTCGGACTGGTGATCACTTACTTCCGCTACAGGAGAATCTTTCCACGATGGAATTGGAGCCTGACGCAGGCCAAGGGATTTATGGCTGAAGGCTGGCCCCTCCTCCTGTCCAGCGTCATGTCCATGGTCTACATGCGGACCGATCAGGTTCTCCTGGGAAGACTCAGCTCGATGTCGGTCGTAGGAAACTATTCAGCTGCCATTCGTTTTTCCGAGATCTGGTACGCGATCCCTGTAATTGTCACGACAAGCGTGATGCCGCGCATATTGAAGACACGAGACGTCAACCCTCAGCGCTATTATGCCCGGCTGCAAACCTTCTACGAGACTATGATCCTGGTCAGCGTTGTGGTTACAATCGGAACCCTGATCCTGGGTCCAACCATGATTCGCTTGCTCTATGGCTCGCAGTATACCTCCGCAGCGAGTATTCTCTCCGTGCACATCTGGACCGGCATATTCGTGTCCGTAGGATGCGTTGGCAGCCAGCAATATGTCCACGAAAGGATCACTTCCAGCACACTGAGCAGGACTGCAATTGGGGCGGTTGTCAATGTCATCTTGAACCTGCTTTGGATACCTCGCTGGGGCGGAATCGGCTCAGCGATGGCAACCTTGGTCGCGCAGAGCCTGGCGTCGTATTTTGCAGACGGACTTTCCAAGCGCACTCGCCATATCTTCTGGATGAAGACTCGAGCGCTCCTTCATTTTTGGCTTCTGCCTGTGTCTCTCCTCAGGGCACATGAAGAATGACGACGCGACTTATACATGTCTTCTGATGAAAGCAGACTTGCACACTCATCGAATCGAGACGATGCCAGCTTTTCGGGAGAAAACGAAGCCTGCTCTTGGGTCCGGGCACATCAGAACCCTGGATGGTTGGCGAACAATTGCTGTTGCCGGTGTCATCTGGTATCACACCTCCCAGACTCAAATCCGGCCCCTGCAAGGGCTTCAGGATTTCGGCCAGGAGGGCGTATCGCTTTTTTTTGCGATCAGCGGAATCCTTATCTGCTCTCGGCTTCTTGAGGAGCAAAGAGCCAATGGTCGAATTTCGCTGGGGGGCTTTTATCTTAGACGCATTTGTCGCATTCAACCTGCGGGAATCGTATATCTTCTGGTTCTGGCCGTCCTCGCTGCTATCGGCATGCTTCACTTTAGTTGGTGGGGATGGGTTAGCGCACTCTTCTCATATCGCAATCTGTACGCCACAACCGGCGGCGGGAGGCTCGCCGGCGACCGATATGCTTCTCACTTCTGGTCGTTGGCCGTCGAGGAGCACTTTTACCTGTTCCTCCCATTGCTGATGGCTATCACGAGACGCCGATTAGTTCCTGTTCTGATGTTTGTAACGGCTTTGTCACTCATCTGGCCTCCCATTGTCCACCGCGTGGTAGCCCTCCAGACGCCTGAAATGGGTTGGCGCACTGATATGGTCGTCCAATCCTTGCTCGTGCCCGCATTTCTTGCAGTTCTGCTGACGCTGCCTTGGGCGCGAAAAATGCTAACTCATTTCACATCTCGAGGACTGGTGATTCTTCTCACTGTCTTCATGCTCCTGGCCTCGAACATTTTCCTCAAGGGCTACTTCGTATCCCAGATCTGCTGTTTTTGCTTTCCGTTGACAGTAGTCAGCACGGTGCTGCATCCCGAGAATTGGCTTGGCCGGCTTCTAGAGACAAAACTGTTTGCGACGCTGGGGAAAATGTCTTACAGCCTCTATCTATGGCAGCAGTTGTTTTTCTTGAGGGCAGAGTATTTCCCATTTGCGCCTTACCCTCTTCACTACCTTCAAGTTTGGCCCTGGAATCTCGCAGCCCTTTTGCTCTTCGCGACTTGCAGCTATTACCTGATTGAGAAGCCATTCATCCGACTTGGCCACCGCCTTGCTCCGCCCGCCACGTCTGGTAGGGACGATTTGCACGAACATCTGCGATCTCCGCGGAACGCAATTGAAAAGGTAGAAAGCTAGATCGGCGAGCAACACTCGACCCTCGCGTGCGAGGCATTTGCATTCCAAATCGTCGTGGCACCTCTTAAACCCTGAGGTGCACCACACCAACTTGAGCGGTCGGAACATGCAATTCAAAGGCACAACAGAATGAATCAGCTGAACACCCCTGTTGCACTGATGGTGTTCAACCGTCCGGGGCCCACCAGGCTTGTTTTTGCGGCGATAGCAGCGACGCGTCCTGTGCGCCTTCTCGTTGTCGCAGACGGCCCGCGTGCCGACCGGCAAGGTGAACGCCAGCTCTGCGATGAGGTCAGGAAGATTGTTTCGGCTGTCGATTGGCCTTGCAAGGTTGAGACGAATTTCTCAGAGGAGAATCTTGGATGCCGCAGGCGCGTTATTTCAGGGCTCGACTGGGTTTTTTCGCTTGCCGAGGAAGCGATTATCCTTGAAGACGATTGTCTGCCCGATCCAACTTTCTTCCCCTATTGCGCGGAGTTGCTCGAGCGCTACCGTGACTGCGAACAAATTGGCATCATCGGCGGGTTTAATCCGATGCAGCAATCTTTCCCGTTTCCTTATAGTTACTACTTCACCAGGATGGTTCACATTTGGGGCTGGGCCACGTGGCGGCGAACCTGGCGCAAATACGATGCATCCCTGACAGCATGGCCGGCCATAAAGCAGGGCAAGTTGCTCGCGCAGATGTGGAGAGAACCAAAATCTTACAAGCTGTGGTCTGGGATTTTCGATAGACTTCACGCGGGCGTGGGCCCAGACACCTGGGATTATCAACTGGTATATTCTTTGTGGACACAAAATCTGCTGAACGTCGTTCCCCGCCGAAATCTAATCCAGAACATCGGTTTCGACAAACACGCGACGCATACCAAGAGTGCGGATCCGGGGCTAATGATTCAAGCACAGAACTTGAACTTCCCTATCACGCACCCCCCGGCCATGACCGATTGGCCGGATTACGCCGAAAGCTTTCATCAACGTTTTACTTCCCCAAGCCTGCTTCGCCGAGTTCGCACAAGGTTCGAATCCGTTCTTAGCCGTGCAACCTCAAGTGAAACGAAAGGCTTCTGATGACCACCGGCTCCATCTTGGATCCAGTTTCCGCGCATCAATCTGACACTCCCAGAATGAATCAATTGAGTACTCCCGTTGCATTGATCGTTTTCAACCGCCCCGCTGCCACCAGGCGCGTTTTTGCAGCAGTCGCTGCAGCACGTCCAACCCGGCTCCTCATCATCGCAGATGCGCCGCGTGCGGATCGGCAAGGAGAGCAGCAGCGTTGCGAAGAGGTTCTAAAGATTGTTTCGAACGTGGATTGGCCCTGCACAGTCGAGACTAATTTCGCCTCAGAGAATCTCGGATGCCGTCGCCGCGTAAAGTCAGGCCTGGACTGGGTGTTTTCCCTTGTGGAGGAGGCAATCATACTCGAAGACGACTGCCTGCCCGATCCAAGCTTCTTTCCCTATTGTTCCCAATTGCTCGAGCGCTATCGTGACTGCGGACAGGTCGGCATGATCTCCGGATTTAACCCCATGCAACGTTCCTTTCCTTTTCCCTACAGTTACTACTACACCAAACTCGTCTTGATCTGGGGCTGGGCCACCTGGCGGCGAACCTGGCAAAAATACGATGAGAATCTGACCAGTTGGCCGAAGGTCAAAGAGGACGGACTTCTCAGGTTCATGTGGAGAAGACGCAAACCCCTGGAAAGTTGGACGAACATCTTTGACAGCATGCATAGTGGAACCGGGCCTAACGCATGGAGCTATAACCTCGTGTACACCTCATGGATGCGAAATTGGCTCAACATCGTTCCCAGCCGTAATCTCATCCAGAACATCGGTTTTGATCAGGACGCCACGCATACGAAGAAGGCTGATGGGGGATTCAAGATTCCGGCGGGAACCCTCAGCTTCCCAATCGCTCATCCGCCCGCGATGATGGATTGGCCAGATTACGCGGAGCGCTTTCAGAATCGCTTCCACACGCCCGGACTCATGCTGCGGTTGCGCAATAAGCTTGGGTCCCTGCTCATGCCCGCATCCAAATGAAATCAAAGTTCGCGATGAACTCAATCGATACCCAGTCTTCAAGTCTGCCCATCTGCAAAATCTGCGGTGCGGTGTCAAGACTCTTTGATGAAGCGGTTGTGCTCAAGCAGCATAAGGTCAGATATTTTCGTTGTGACGGCTGCGGGTTCCTGCAGACCGAAGAGCCATATTGGCTTAAAGAGGCATATTCCTCGGCGATTGCCGGGCAGGATGTTGGAATTATGGCTCGCAACCTTACGAACTGCCAGGTGGTGTCGGCCGTCCTCAATCTGCTATTTCCCAATGTCCACCAAGCCGTTGACTTTGGAGCGGGCCACGGCATATTTGTCCGGATGATGAGAGATCGAGGCTTCAATTTCTTCTGGTCCGATCTTTATGCGACTAATGACTACGCGCGAGGCTTCGATGCGCCGGTTGGAGAGAAGTTCGATTTTCTGACGGCCTTTGAAGTGCTCGAACATTTTTCTGATCCAACTTCCGATATTTCGCGGCTGATGGAGCTATCGGATAATGTCTTCGTTTCCACCGCCGTCGTTCCAACACCGACGCCAAGACTTAACGAGTGGTGGTACTTCATGCCCAGCAGCGGACAGCATATCTCTTTCTATACAAAAGAGGCGCTTCAACGCGTCGCCACTCGTTTTCAAAGACACTTGTTGTCATCCAATTCGTATCACCTCTTCTCCTCGAAGCCGCATAGCCGCTTCCTCTTCGGACTCGCCACACGGCCTCGGTTGGCTCGAATTTTGAATAGCGTGTTTCGTCGTCCAAGCCTGATCCCGGACGATTTGCAGAAAATGACGAGTTGAATTCAATCGAAAACACACCACGATAGGTCATCGAAAGGCATACAGGGTCGATGCGCATCTGCTATGACTACCAGATCTTTGCTGCGCAGAAGTACGGGGGCATCACAAGATACTTTGTCGAGATCGCATCGAGAATGCGTCAATTCCCAGATACGGATGTACGAATTCTGGCACCTCTCTATCGTTCTAAACTTCTTCGGGAGAAGCGAAACGTCCTCCCGGTCGTGGGAACCTACTTCTCCGGCACATTTACGCGAGCAAGCGGTCTTTGTATGGGCGTGGGCTCAATATATTCCAAGGCAAGCTCGCGCTGGTATCGTCCGGATATCGTTCACGAGACCTACTACTCTCCTACCAAGACCGTAACCTCGGCAACTAAGTCGGTCATAACCGTACATGACATGGTAGCGGAGCAGTTTCCAGATCCGCCATCGAGGCCGTCGGGCATTTTCCCCGCACGGAAGCGCGCATTTGAACGCGCAGATCATCTCATTTGCGTCTCGCAGAACACGCGGGCCGATCTGATCAGGCTCTACGAGGTTGATGCCGCCAAGGTGAGCGTCATCCCTCATGGATCGTCGATTATCCCGTCGGCCAATCCGCCTCTTTCGATCGAAGACCCCTTTTTTCTCTACGTTGGAAGCCGTTGGGGATACAAGAACTTTACTGGACTTATGGATGCTTTTCGTCAATCGAACCTGTATAAGTCGCATAGAATAATCTGTTTTGGCGGCGATGGCTTTACGGATCGCGAACTCCAGCGTCTTCATGATCTGGACCTTCCTTTGGATAGATTCGAAATCATCGACGGGGATGATGACTTGCTCTCGCGCTACTATGCGTCGGCTCTGGCGTTGGTGTATCCCTCGCTTTATGAGGGCTTCGGCATCCCCCTCCTTGAAGCGATGGAATGCAGCTGTCCGGTTCTATGCGGTAACTCGAGTTCTCTGCCTGAAGTGGCCGGAGATGCAGCGAGCTATTTTGATGCGTCGGATCCTTCGTCAATTGCCGAGGCCATGGTGAAGATTGCAAACTCGCCTGACGGCAGGCAACTACTTATCCAAAAAGGGAAAGATCGAGCCAGGCAGTTCTCATGGGATAAGTGCTCGCAGCAAACTTATGCAGTGTATGAAAGGTTGTTATCTGAGCGATGAAAGGCTCGCAGTGAGACTTGCTGAAGCAGTCCAATCGTTGTTCTATTGTGCCGGGCGATAGCGGATGAAACTTCTGCATGTGATAGCCGGTTCCGATCAGGAGTCGGGCGGCCCCATCGAAGCCCTCTTGCGCATCTCGGAGGTGTTGATTCGGGATGGGCATCAAGTGGCTGTGGTCACGCTCGAAGACGAAGCCGAGGTCGCGGGGCGCAAATTTCCATTTCCGATCGCCGGCCTTGGACACGGCACCAGGCCCTACCGCTACAATCCGCAACTCGCGCCATGGCTTGAACAAAACGCGCGACGCTTTGATGCTGTGGTCCTGCACGGCCTGTGGAACTATTCTTCTTTCGGTTCCTGGCGGGGATTGCGAAAAGGCGATACACCGTATTACATTTTCGCGCACGGAATGATGGATCCATGGTTTCGGGAGAAGTATCCACTGAAGCATCTAGCCAAGCAGGTGTTCTGGACGCTCGCCGAAGGGCGCGTGCTTCGCGATGCGCGATCGGTTCTTTTCACATGCGAAGAGGAGCGCGTGCGTGCACAAGGGGTCTTTACAGGACACGCCTACAAGGAACGTGTCGTGCTCTTTGGTACTGCGGACCCCGTAGGAGATCCTGACCGGCAGAAGAGGGCATTCGGATCGGCATTCGCCGATTTGCACGATCGTAACGTTCTTCTTTTTCTCAGCCGGATCCACCCCAAGAAAGGCTGCGATCTGCTGCTTCAGGCCTTCGCAGAACTGGCCCCGGAATTGCCGTCAAGCCTCGACCTAATGATCGCTGGACCGGACCAGGTCGGTTGGGTACCAGAGTTGCAGTCGCTTGCGCAGCGCCTCGGCATCGCAGCGCGCGTTCATTGGCCGGGTATGCTCAGGGGCGACGTGAAGTGGGGCGCATTTCGCAGCGCAGACGCCCTGATCCTGCCCTCGCATCAGGAGAATTTCGGTTTCGTCGTTGCCGAAGCAATGGCCTGCGCAACTCCGGTGCTGGTTAGCAACAAGGTCAATATCTGGCGAGAGGTCGAAACGTCGGGATGCGGGTTTGTTGAGCCGGATTCGCTCGACGGAACTCGCAATCTCATCCGCCGTTTTGTCGCGCTCGCCGCCGCGGACCGTGCAAAGATGGCGAGCAATGCCCGCTCCGGCTTTCTGAAGTATTTTGATATAGAAGTGACGGCCCGCGATTTTGCGAGCGCTATCGGGTTCAACAGCGAGCCGCCGCGTTCATCTTCGGCTTCGGATCACGAATGACAAGATCGGACTGCACTACATTTCCCGCACGCTCCTGCATCGTGAACGGAATCCGCCGGAGTTTCTCGCATGCATGAGAAGCCGAGTATCGCGGTCGTCATCCTCGCGTTCAACGAGTCAGTGCATCTCCCGCGCGCTCTCCATCACGTCCGCAACTTCGCGCGGGAGATATTCGTCATCGACTCATTCTCCACCGACGATACCGTGAGCCTCGCCAAAGCCGGCGGCGCACAGGTGCTCCAGCATGCCTTCCAGAATTATGCGCGACAGTTCGAGTGGGCTCTTGAAAATGCGCCAATCACGGCCGATTGGGTGATGCGCCTCGACGCGGACGAGATTGTCGAGTCCGACCTTGCCGAAGAGATCATGCTAAAACTTCCCTCGATGCCCGCGGATGTGACCGGGATCAATCTAAATCGCAAGACGATCTTTCAGGGTAAGTTCATCCGCTGGGGCGGCCGCTATCCTCTCACTCTTTTGCGCATCTGGCGTCGCGGCAAGGCGCACATTGAAGATCGCTGGATGGACGAGCACATGTACCTCACCGATGGCCGTACGGTTACGTTTCAAGGTGGATTTGCAGATCACAACCTCTACGACCTTACCTTCTTCACTGCCAAGCACAATGGATACGCAAGCAGGGAAGCGCTGGATGTCCTCAATCAGCGGCTTCACTTGTTCGAGCCGCAACTGGCTCTCACCGCCGAATCGACCGCCAGGCAAGCAAAGCTCAAAAGACTTTTGAAAGAGTCGGTCTACAATCGGCTCCCTTTTGAAATCTCAGCGTTCCTCTTCTTCTTGTACAGATACATTTTTCAGCTTGGGTTTCTCGACGGCCGACGAGGGCTCGTCTACCACGTGCTACAGGGATTCTGGTATCGATTCCTTGTCGGCGCAAAGCTGCGCGAACTGGAGATTGCCGTGAAGAATGTTTCGACGGATGACGAAAAACGCGCAGCGGTCGAGCGCCTTGCACACCAGCGCGTTCGCTAATATGGACGCCCTTCTTGCTGCGCAGTTTGATCGAAGTCTCTTGGCTACCACATCGTTGTGCGTGACGGTTGTTCATCTGCACCGTGCTATACTTTTCACGCGTCAGTGAGATCTTCATTGGCCCGCTGCTCGGCGAATCTTCATCATTGATCCCATAGCTCAACTGGCACCGCATTCGCCACTTAACCCATTGGTTGCAGCTTTTGACTTCTACCGCGTCCACCTTAAAACTTTGAGATACCCCAATTCCAACCTTGCAGCATTTGCAGCGAAACATCTGCACTGGCCGCAGCGATGAATTTCCCGTCGTCAGGCGATTCAAAAACATCATTTGCGGCGCATCACAAGAACCTGGAGGCGTGGCTTGGCCTTGATTGAAAACCTGTTTGGTCGCTTCCTATCCATGTGGAGCAACATTGGCAAGCATGATTCGAGAGTTAGATTATTCTTCTTCATCTCCCTGGCCGCAGTATGTGGAATTACCGTCTACATCGGGGCTGTGCCGACACTGATTTTCGGTCATGATGACTTCTTGGAACTGGAAAACGGCTGGCATGCTTTGTTCGGTCAAGTGCCACACCTGGATTTCTGGAGCCCATGGGGGCCGGTTTCGTTCCTGGTCGCGGCGTTAGGTCTGAAGCTGGGCCACCAATCCGCGAATGGTCTTGGATATGGCAATGCGATCGCCGCACTTATAGTCGGGTTGTGGGTCTATTTCATTGGACGTCACAGGATGGCTCCTTTGCCCCGGGCCATTCTGGCTTTCTATGCGGCTCTTTTGATCTGTGCTCCCTACCCTCTGGGGTTCGCGCCGTTAATGTCTTCGCACGCGATGGGCTATAACCGGCTTGGCTATGCTCTTCTTGTGATCGTGATTCTGGAGTGTTTTCAACCGCTGGAAATGGAAGACAGCAACCGGGAAGTTTGGATCGGCGGTATCTCGACGGGCGCCGCGGCCGGACTCGCGCTCTTCCTGAAGGTCAGTTACTTTCTGGTGGCTGCGGGACTGATCGTTGCCTCGTTTATGTTTTTGCGCTTCGGTTTGCGCAGGATACTTGCAATGTTCGCAGGCTTCGCGGTAATCAGCTTTGCGGGAATTGCGTATCTTCGCTTTGGGTTGGGAGCGATGATTTATGCGCTTCGCATGGCCGCAGGCGCGCGTTCTCAGAGCTTTTCGCCCAGCATCTCGTTCTGGGGACTCACGGGAACACTGACGCCATTGCTCGGTGCGCTTTCGCTTGCCGTAGCGGCATCATTTCTAAGATCAAATCGACGGGAGTGGCTCGGAAATCTGCATCTTCCGGCTCTGGCTATTCTTTTATTCTTTGCGGATGCAGCAATTATGCAGACCAATCAACAAGGGTATGCAATGCCACTTATGCCCGTCTTTGCTCTCCTAGTCGGGAACCGGCTGGCTTTTTCCGGAACGGACGCGCGAGCAACTAAGCCTGATCCTAAGCTGCCTTATTACATATCGGTATTGCTTCTCTGTGGCCTCCTCTTTCTGCCTCAGTTCTGTTCAGATGCTGAAGGCCTCGCCGCTGGTGCAGCGCGAAAGAGCGATCCCTCGGCGTTTGGCTCATGTTCTGTGCGCTTCAACGAGCCTCGTCTTTCTGCCCTGATCCTTTGCGACCAGCGTCACGTAAAACCATCAATCGTTTCCGATGGCAGCCTCTACACGACCTATGTGAACGACGGAACCGCGTTGCTACGAAAAACCTGCAATCCCGCCGATAGAGTATTGACCATGGATATGCAGAACCCTTTTCCATATGCGTTGGGCTGGCCGCCACCGCGCGGGGGCGTAGCCTCTACCTCCTGGAACTACACATTCAGCGAAAAGTTTGGACCGTCCTTCGACGCTTACTTTGGGGACGCGACCGTCGTCATGCTGCCCAAGCGCCCTGCGCAGGCCTCCTATTACATTGACGGGTTTTATAAGATATATGTTCCGGCGTTGCAACAACGATACCAACTCGCAGCGGAGTCCGATTGGTTCTGGCTGTACAAGAGAAAATGAATCGATGTGTCCAGGACTTCGCCGGTCTGTGCTTTGCTAATTCAACGCATTTTTCAACCTGGGTGGAACGTATGCAATGACCGAACATTCACCGTTGCGCCTCAAGGTGATCATGCCCCTTCGGGACGATTGGGCCTCTGCAGCGGAGCTGATTCGGCAGATCGACAAAGCCGTCTCGCCTGATGCCTGCATCATCGACATACTCTTGGTCGATGACGCTTCGTCCCAAAAGTGTGATCGCAGCGACTTCCAGGGCAGCTTCTCTGCAGTGCGGTCTGTGCGGAGTCTGCGACTCCGTCGCAATCTAGGCCACCAGAGGGCAATCGCCATTGGACTGGTGCACACCCAGCAAACCGAGAGCTGCGACGCGGTGATCGTGATGGACTCGGATGGAGAGGATACTGCGGAAGGCGTGGCACAACTGCTTTGCGCCTACTCCGAAGCGCATGGCGAAAAGGCAATTTTCGCGGAACGTAGCAGGCGTTCGGAATCCTTCCAGTTTCGAGCATTTTATCAACTCTATAAGTTTGTCCATCGGTGCCTGACTGGCGTGAATGTACGCGTTGGGAACTTTAGTATTCTGCCCTCGCCGTACCTGAACACGTTCGCCGTGATGAACGAACTGTGGAATCATTATGCGGCCGCCGTATTCAGAAGCAAACTTGCCTTTACGATGATCCCGATTCCGAGGGGCACGCGGATCGCCGGAACGTCAAGGATGAATTTTGTCGCCTTGGTATCGCACGGTCTCAGCGCAATCTCGGTGTTCGGAGACATTGTGGGAGTGCGCCTTCTGATTGCTTCCTTATTCGGCACTCTCCTTGCCGGCTTTGGGATTGTTCTCGTTGTCATAACACGATTGTTTACGAATCTGGCCATCCCTGGATGGGCGACTTATGCATCGGGTACTCTGGCTATCATTGCGATCCAGTTGATCACGATTGCGACGAGCTTTACATTTTTTGTCCTTTCGAACCGGGCAAACCTGGGATTTGTTCCTGTCCGGGATTACTCACCGTTTGTCGAAGAGTTAGTCGTGATATATCCGCATGAGTGAATTTAAGTATGTCGGTTCTGAGCTCGACTTGTTCGCGGCCGTAAGGAACTGGAAGAATTACTGGTCCCGGCAGATAAAGCCATTTCTCAAGGGCGACGTTCTTGAGGTGGGCGCGGGCCTTGGATCCAACACGCGCCTTCTTGACACCGGAGTGCGCGGACGCTGGGTTTGCCTGGAACCTGACAGTGCGCTCATCGGCCAATTGATCGCTAACCTGGCGGAAACAGAATCGTATCGCGCGTATGAAACCGTCTGCGGAACTCTGACATCGCTCGGCGACCAGCAATTCGATACCATTATTTACATCGATGTACTGGAGCACATCGAAAACGATCACGAGGAGCTGCGGCAGGCGGCATCACACCTTCAACCAGGCGGCCACCTTGTTGTGCTATCTCCCGCGCACCAGCGCCTCTTTTCCCCGTTCGATGCTGCCATCGGCCACTACCGGCGTTACAATCGCGCGATGCTGCGCGCAGCGTCGCCCGCAAGCCTGAAATTTGAGCGAATCAAATACATCGATAGCGCGGGTATGATCCTCTCTGCGGCCAACATGCTTTTGCTGCGGCAGTCCATGCCGACCAAAGCACAACTTCACATTTGGGATACGTACGTGATCCCCGTCTCGCGGGTTCTCGATCCATGCCTGTTCAATGTGCTTGGAAAGTCGATCATTGGAATCTGGCAAAAAGAATTGAAAGCAAACGGCACCTCGCCGGCAGCCGCGCAATGAGCCGCAGACTTTGCCTCGATGGCCAAGCCCGATTGGAGAAGTCCACTAGTCCTTTGTAAGGAAGTAGGACTCGATTGCCCGCATCACCGTTCGGTGATTGATCTGCGGATCTTTGCCCTCATACTTGGCAGCCCAGCAAATCTGGTTGATGATGTCGCGTGGATAGCACGAACGCAGTTCCTGCTTCAAAGTGCCGTGCACAAAGTCGATGAGCGTGTGTGCCACCGTATCATCGCAATCAATCTTGCGGTCTATCGCGACTCTGCGAAAAATCTCGCAGAACTCCTCGTCGCTCACTTCGCCAATATGAATTTTGCTCTGAATTCTGCGCAGGAATGCCGCGTCCAGTAGCTGTGCCGGATCGAGGTTCGAAGCGAACACCACCAGCATCTCAAACGGCATTTCGATCTTCCGGCCGCCTGCCAGCGTGAGGAAATCGATCTTTCGATCCAGAGGAACCACCCACCGGTTCAGCAGTTCATCGGGCCGCACTCTCTGACGGCCGAAATCATCGATAATCAGCACGCCGTTGTTGGCCTTCATCTGTACAGGCCCCGTGTAGAACTTGCTCGCCGGATTGAACTGCAGATCGAGCATCTCGATCGTCAATTCGCCGCCAACCATCACAGAGGGGCGCTGGCACAGCACCCATCGTTCATCATGGTTCGGCGGTTCCATGTGCGGCAGCCGTGTGTGCAGCGTCGGATCGTACACGGTGATCAGCTGTCCGTCGATTTCAATCGCGTACGGAAGCCAAACGGCATCTTCCGAGAGCACTTTTGACAGCAACTCGGCAATCGTCGTTTTGCCAACGCCGGAAGGACCGTAAAGAAAGACGGCCGCACCGGAATTCAGCGCTGTTCCAAGCTGCCACAGAATTCGGTCGTCGAGCACCATGCTCGAAAACGCCCGATGCACCTCGGCCGGGTGAATATCCGCGTGTGACACGCTCTGAAGCTTTACCTGGGCCACATAGCTCGAGAGCGGAACCGGCGCCGGTCCCGCGTACTGACTCTGCATCAACAACTCTTGCGCGCGCGTTCTGCCCTGCGAGGTGATCGCAAGATTGGGAATCTGACCGCTCAAGCCGGTAACCTGGCACAGTTGCTCCGCGCGCAGCCTCTTCAGCAGTTCGCTTGCAACCTCGAAGCTTATGCGCATCAGCTTCGCCATCTCCAGAACAGAGAATGGCCCGGCAAGATAAAGATGCTTGAGCGCTAGATCTTCCAGAACAGCCTGGCGAAGGCCAACCTCTGGTATGGTTACTGGCTTATGTGTCGGCCCCGCGGAAGGGTCGGTCTTCATGAATTCCTGCAGGTTCAGCAGTGGCTCCATCGCGTTTCCCCAAGACATAAAGTATATGTCTCATTCTTAGGAATGAATTGAAAACAGGATTGTCGTTTTGCGTCTGGCACGCCGGTAACTGGTAACAGTACACTTGCGTGCTGCCTTGAGACACCTTGGTGCACACCTACTCGATCGCGGAATGCCTCACTTTACCACTATTTCAGGAGATTCACGTGTGAAAAGGGTTGAGGACGTGGCCAAAGTTCGTATATAGAATGCTATATGGCCCAGGCGCAGGATGTGTCCAGCACTCCTCAGTCATCCGCGGGTCCACGCCTTCCCACCGCCTGCATTGTCACGCTCGACGAAGAGTTCGTTGAAATCCTTCGCACGGAGCTTCTGCCATGGGTCCAGGTCGTGGTCCGTGACGGATATGAAGATCTGTCGCGCTGGACTCGGGAGAAACAGGTTTCCGCAGTGGTACTCGATATCGATACCCAGGGCGAGGACCCCTACGGCGGCCTTCCCGTACTGACTGAACTCCGCCGCCTGAACCCTGAATTCACCCTGATCTCGGTCAGTCGTGCGCGGGCCCGGTCCGTCGAGAAGGAAGCGCTGAGTGCGGGCGCGGACGCCCATTTCCGCAATCCCGTTGACGTTCCTGAACTGCGCATGGTGATGCTCGACTCCCTGCGGCGGCGCGTGGAGGACGCTGAGCGGGAGCGTTCGCGGCAACAGGTCCTCGAGGCCAGCAGCTTTCAGGACTTCATCGGCTCCAGCGAGCCGATGCGGCTCGTCTATGATGCTATTCAACAGATCGCTGCAAGCAACATCAACGTCCTGATTCGCGGTGAAAGCGGGACCGGCAAGGAACTGGCCGCGCGCGCGATCGTAGCCCTCAGTCGTCGCGCCAACAAACCCTTCATCAAGCTGAACTGTGCCGCGCTTCCCGAAAACCTGATTGAATCAGAACTTTTCGGCAGCGAGCGCGGAGCGTTTACTGGCGCTACCGAAACGCGTCCCGGCCATATCGAAATGGCCGACGGCGGCACGCTCTTCCTCGATGAGATCGCTACCCTCACCCTGCCGCTCCAGACCAAGCTGCTCCGCGTTCTTGAAGATCATCAGGTCCAGCGCCTCGGCGGCCGCACCTTCCGCAAAATCGATTTTCGCCTGATCTGCGCCACCAATGAGCCTCTCGAAGAAATGGCCCGCACCGGCAGATTCCGCGAAGATCTCTACTATCGGATCCACGTCATTCCCATCCAGCTTCCGCCGCTCCGCGAACGCATCGGCGACATTCCCTTGTTGTGCGATTATTTCCTCCAGGCTCACTGCACCGCCAACGGAATTCCTTTGAAGCAGATTAGTGCCGACGCCATCGCCGCTCTCGAAGAACACAACTGGCCCGGAAACGTCCGTGAGCTGGAAAACCTGATCCAGAGACTGATTATTACCACCCGCCATGAAGAGATCGGTCCGGCCGACCTGCCTGCGCGCATGGTTGAGAAAAGCGTGACTGCCAGTGAAGCGATTCTGCTTCCTGACGGTGGCACAGACTTCGAAAGCCAGGTTCGCCAGCTTGAGGTGGCGCTGCTTACGACGGCACTTCGTCGAGGGCAGGGCAGCAAGACTGCCGCAGCCCGTTTGCTCAATGTTGATATCCAGAAGATGAAGTACCTTTGCCGCAAGTACTCCCTCTGATTGTGGCGCAGGGTTAAAAATTCACCGGTGAAAGTTTAATTATTAACCTCGAAACCGCGGTTTCTCGCCGCGGTCCATATTTTTCGTTATTCCTTCAAACTAAACACCTAAAAAGACTTGCAAGTATATTTACCCTTGGATGTCGATTTGGCATACGGCTTGCAATATAGTTTGGCGTAAAGAAGTTCAATTTCAAATCCTGGAGAGACGACAATGGCAATCACAAAGAAATCCCTGATCAGCAGCACACCGGCAAAGAAGCCGACCATGAAGTCGACCAGCGGACCCGTAGCCGCAGCGAAGCTCGTAACCGCAGCCCGCCAGACGGCCCGCCAGACAACGACCCGTCTCACGGCTCGCCAGACCGCCCGCATTAGCGCAGCCAAGATCGTATAACTGCCGGCAAGATTCAGCCTCTCTCTCGTATCAGGGACAAGGCGGAAACGTCTGCAACCATCCGGAACAGCGGTATTGCAAGACTGTCAAAGCAGTCACTCCCCTGGAAGCAAAGACGGCGATCGACCCCTACTCGATCGCCGTCTTTGCTTATCACCAGACGTGAGCTTTCGCCAGGTTCGCGAGCACGGTTGCGATGCGTCCTGCCAGACTGCGACGAACTCCAAAGATCATGGCCCTCCCCGAGAGACCGTACATGGGATTCCTTCCCGTCGTTGGCAATGGAATCAGCGACATATAGAAGGCGGGAAGCTTAATGCCTTGGTATTTCTCAGTTGCAACCAGGCCGGCTGGGAGCGGACTCGGCTCTCCAGCCGGTTCTGGTAGCTTCAAACGAAGCAAAGAAAACTGACCGGGTAGTGCAAGCGATATCTCCGAATTCGGAGATATCCGATTGAGTTCGGAAGCAGGAACGAACACGCGAACCGTTCTTGCTTCATCCGCGATTCGAATCAGCGGTTGTCCGTATCCAACGTTCTGATCCAGAAGCAATGCGGGATTCTCACTCACGACCATTCCATCCGCGGGGGAAGTGAGTTCAAGCGACGACTGAGCTTCGTTGGCAAGACCAGTCATGCGCCGGGCAACCGCCTGGTCAGCAGCTGCGGTTCCAATGCTTTGCCCCTTAATTTGCGAATCGAATGTCTTGTATCGAGCGCCCCCGGTTTCTGCAAGCGCGGCCGAGGTCATTGCCGCCGCTGCATAGCTTGTCATGTGAATCAGGGCTTCTCCGGCGCGAACCTTCTGGCCCTCTCGCACAAGAACCGCGTCGACCCGCCCCGGAACCGCAGCACAGATTGTGTGCGATTGCAAAGGTTCAATGACGAAGAACGCGTCTTCCCGATCGCGCCATAGCGGCACAAACAGCAGGGCAATCAACCCCAGCGCCGCCATAGCATAGACAGGACGCCACCGGAATTTCGATTTGATGTTCTTTTCCCAGCTTTCCGTAATCACACGACGCAGCGATCGCAGACGGGAGCGGTACAACACAAAGGCAAGGGCGAGTGCCGGAAGAATGGCCCATTCCGCGAACCATCGCGATCCGAGCCTGTACGAGAACCGCACAACAACGAAAAGAAGAACATAGCTGTAAATTCCGGATGCGATGCAGTAAATCGTGAAAAGGGCGACCCGGCGGCGCGGCACGACCGGCACCTCGACCGGCAGCCTCAGCACTTTGGCCTGCACCCAGTTCGACAGGAACTCTGTCGATCGTTCTTTCAGATCGGGAATCTCGATGATCTCGGTCAACACATAGTAGCCGTCCAATTTGATCAGCGGGTTGAGATTAATCACCACCGACGCGAATCCCGTCAGCAAAATGAATTCATACATTACACTGTGGAACGATCCCCCCGCGGGAACCTGCAGCCAGATCATCATCGCAATCGCACAGAGCACCAGCTCAATCCAGATACCGGCAATAATCGTTGCCAGCCGCTGCACCTTCGTCGCAGAGATCCATGTTTCGGTCACATCCACAAAGAAGCAGGGCACGAGGTACAGAAACATCAGACCCATGCTGTGGACTTGCCCACCATAGTGCTTGCAGGTGAGTCCATGGGCAGTTTCGTGCAGGAACCCTACGATCAGAATCAAAATCCAGAACCGCCCAAATTCGATAAAGTCCTTCTGCGCGAAATTGAAGAACAACGTCGTGTCCGCCACGAAGGAATGCCAATTGTTGATCACAACAGCTGATTCAAATGCAAAAAGAAGCAAGGCGGTCAACACGCACCAGCGGCTGTAAATGAAGTTGCCTGCCACGCCATCAAGCCAGTCAAAATAGCGATCCGGGTCCCACGCAGAAAAGCTGATATGCGCGATGTTGATCTTTGCTTTTGTTCGCCTGCCGCGCTGGGCCAGGAGTTTATCGCGCATGGCCAGGTTCTTTTCCTGGTGCGTCTCGTAGTTGAGGCCGGCAGAATCCAAATGTTCTGCGAACTGCCGGATGTCTTCAACCGCAGTGGCGACCCCGGTCTGGCTCGAATGAATCTCTGCAACCTCTTCGTATGACCTCTGGCCATCGAATAACCGCGCGAGTTCCCACTGAGACGGGCTAAAGCGGTAGTAATTGTTCTTTCCCCGTTGTAGAACTCCGATGGTCGGTTCGCCATCGAATACGGTTTCGTGCGTGATCAAAGTCGGATCGAGTTGCGGCGGGCGGCTGCGCGACAGTCGTTCCTTCGGCATCTCGGGAAGTGCCGCGTCGAGGGCTTCGATTAGATTCATGGCGCCAGCCGCACCTGCATGGTCATTCCGGGCTTGAGCAGCCGCGAGGGATGAATCACCGCGCCAACCACCTGGATACTGCCGCTTGCGGGGTCCACCACCGGACTGACCCGGACGATGCGTCCCTCCTGGTGAAACCCTGGAAGGTCAGCGGTTGCAAATTCCAGCGGCTTACCGGTTGTGAACGCCCCCATTGAGGTTTCGGGTACGGTGAACAGCACCTGCAATGGCGCTTCGGCGGTGATCCAGAAGAGCACGTCGCCCGGCTTCACCTCCTGCGCGGGACGCACTGTGCTTCGGCCCACCACTCCAGCAAATGGCGCCACGATGCGCGACTGCTCCAACTGCACATTCGCGGCATTCAGATCCGCTTCAGATGCTGTAGCTTCCTCGCGAAATCGGGTGACTTCCGAAATGGTTTCATCTACCCGGTACTTCGCGTGCTCCCAGTTCTCTTCGCTGATGATCTTTGCGTCGCGCATGGCGTCGGCGCGGCGCAGGTCAGCCTCGGCGGTCAATTGTTCCGATTGCCACTCGCGAAGCTGAGCCTGGGCTGAAGCCACACGCGCCTTCTGCGATTCGCAGGCAGACTTGAGCGCCCGATCATCAAGCTGCGCCAGTAGCTGCTCCTTCTTCACGTGGTCGCCAATGCGCACGTTGATGCTCACCACGCGGCCGTTTCGCTCTGCTGCAATGTCGGCCTGCTGTTCCGCCACCAGCGGGCCGGTCGTGGTGAACAATTTTGGATCGGCCGCCTCTCCGGCAGGTGCTGTCGCCGGCTCAGGTGCTGTTTTAGGAGCCGCGGCTGTCGGCGCCGGCGCCGCGCTTGCATCGAGGGCGGCGGGATGAGAATCGCAACCCGCGCACAACAATACCACCGCGAAAAGCGCGATCGTAACTGCGCAATACCGGCGATTCAGGCAGCGAAAAGAAGTTGTCATGCCATCACCACCCGATCCAGTTCCAAAGTGTTTGCCAGATCCACAGTGCCGGACGCCGAAGCAGTACATAACCGACAGGTTTCCAGCCCAGGGAAACCTTCGCCCAGCCGGTCATTCCCGCACGCAGGCTTGCATCTGCATTCGCGAGCGGGACTTCAACTGTAAAAGTGCGGTCGCCATCCCCCGCCTTTGCCTCCGGACTCACCACAGATACAGTTCCGTGCCAAATCCGTTGAGGGTAACTGTCGAGCTTGATGGAGACATGCTCTCCTGCACTCATTAACACCCAATCCCGTTCCGGGATTGAAATCTGCACGACTGCAGTGGAGAGATCGAGGACCTGCGCGAATGCGGTTCCAGCAAGCAGGTGTTTGCCTGCCACGTTTTGCAGATCCGACGTCACCACGATCCCGTCAATCGGCGAACGCAATTTTGCATCATCGACTCTTGTGCGAGCGCGTTCCATCTCCGCATGCAAAAACTCCGCCTGTTCGCGGTCGGCGCCGGACTGTGCCGCACCGTGCGAGAGATCGTTCTGCATCGCCAGCATCGCCTGCTGGTACTTGGCCTCTGTCGATGCAAGATCGGCGCGCCACTGCCAGTCGTTCATCTCACCCAGCACGTAGCCCCGTGCCACGCGCTGCCCTTCGTGTGCGTAAACCGACGTGACGTTGCCTTCTACTGGCGCAGCAATAGTCGCCAGGTGCTGTGGAGCTACCACTGCGTCTCCAGCAACGCGCATCGGAAGCGGGAAGAAAGACAGAATCAGTGCGCATTCAAACAAGATGCCGAACGTCATCCAGCGCGTCCGCCGATTGCTCAGCAGCGCCTGTTTCTTCTTCATCAGAGGCTCAATCAAGCTGATCAGGGGCACATCGCGATAGAGCATCGCATTGCGGATTGCAACCGTAGCCTGGCTCGCGAGAATCTTGATCATTTCAATGTGCGGCACATCAAGAAAATCGGCGTCGCTGCTCTCATAGGTCAGCACACCCAGTCGCCCCTGATCGTCGGCAAGCGGAATCGCATAGAGTCCGCGGAAACCTGTCGCGGCAAAATACTCTGCGACCGGGGCGGGAATATCGGTCTGCTTTTCGCCTTCCTTATCCTTCTGGCGCAGGTGGAGGGTTTCGTTCTGCGACGAGAGCCAGCGCATCAATTGATTCAGCCGCTCCACCGTAAGGTCGCCAAGCGGCAAAGCAGCCATGCCCGAGACGGCCTTCAACTGAAGCTTTCCCCGTTGATCGAGTGCAACGGCGCAGCGCTCGTAGGGCAGGACGTTTTGCGGGCTGTTGACAATAATTCCCAGCAGCCGGTCGAGGCGCAATGTCGACGTGATCTCGCCGCTTACATGCACCAGCGCCTTCAGGATCTCCAGCTTCCGCTCCGCCAGCAGCAGGCTCGCGTTCTTCAGCGCGCTGGCGATCGTCTCCGCCATCGACATCATCAGGAACTGGTCGTCGTCGTCGAAGACGCCATCTTCCTTGTTGATGGCTTCAAGTACGCCAATTTCCGCTTCGTCCTGCAGCAAGGGGACAACGAGCGCATTCGTGACCGGCACGGCATCCGGCTCCGGAGCCAGCTTGGCGTTACGCGCCGCCAGGCGTTCGTCGTCCGCATCGGCAATCAACAGCGCTTCGCCTTCTTCGGCCATATCCGCCACGTAGCCTTCGCCTGGCGATTGTGTCATTCCGACTTCAACGGTCTGGTCTGTCCCGTGTGTCGAAATCAGCCGCAGAATCTCTCCATCGAACATCCACAGATGAATGGCCTGGCACGGCAACATTGCCGCTGCTTTCACTGGAATCAGCGCCGTGACCGCATCCATCTCGAGCGTTGCATTGAGCGATTTTTCCAGGTCGTAGAGCTGCGACATCCGGTGCACCGAGTCGAGCAGGTCCTGACGCTGGCTTTCGGCGCTCTCCGCCGCCAGAATGGCTTCTGGTGCGAGTTGAATAATCGGCGCAATCGCCTCGAAATCCGGCAGCTTTGGCGTTCCGGAGAAGAAAAGAATCTCCACGGCTCCCACAAGATCCTCACCCAGGATCAGCGGAACGTATGCGATCGACGACACCGAGCGCGCGATGCCCAGATGCGCGTAGTCCTCACGCAGAATATCGGCGGAAGTGTAGATCAGGAGTTCCGGCGTCTCCAGAACCAAGGGAGCCATCAGCCGGTTTCCCGATCCGGCCATCTCGGATGACGGCGAGATATCTCCAGCGAGACCGATTACCGTCCAGGCGTTCTCAACATCCTCGTGAATAAACCGGTGTACCGCGCAGGCGCAGTTCGGCATTTGCGTCACGACGGCCGAAGCGATGATCGATGCGCGGGCA
This sequence comes from uncultured Acidobacteriaceae bacterium, assembly GCA_963838295.1. Lineage (GTDB taxonomy): Bacteria > Acidobacteriota > Terriglobia > Terriglobales > Acidobacteriaceae > Telmatobacter. Next base: position 191,368 of record CAWIQS010000006.1, on the reverse strand, counting down.
GTCGTGTCGGGCGTGGAGAGAAGCATCGCGCCGACTTCGAGAGCGGCCTCGTTAACCGGTGAAATCATCCGTTCCCAGAACGTTCGTTAAAAAGTTAGCTTGACAATGGGGGAGAGGGCATTAATTCTCTGGTAGTTGAGGCTTGGAGATTAGCAAGTATCAACTCTCCATGTAAAGCGAAATCTCGCTTGGAATCAGGGTGTCGTGGATCTCGATATCAAAGAATCCGGTGCTGTCTGTATCTTGAAATTGAAGGGCAAGCTGACTAGCGGTGAGGCCGTTAACCAGTTTGAAAAGGCCTTTCAGCAAACAATTGCCGGCGGACACATCTTTCTCGTCATCGACCTTGAAGCGCTGCCCTACATCGATTCGTCCGGCATCGGTTCCCTCGTGAATGCGCTACGCCAGATAAATAAGGTCGGTGGCACGGTCAAACTCGTGAACCCATCGCCATTCGTTGCCAAAACCCTCAAGATGGTCGGCATTCTCACGCTCTTCGGCGTCTACGAGTCGGAGGCAGATGCCGTCGCCGCCTGTAGTGGTTAGTCTTCGAAGAACTCGCCGAGCGGCAACGGATGGCTGAAAAGGTATCCCTGGAACGAGTGACACCCGAGTTTTGCCAGAAACGCCCTCTGCTCCTCGGTTTCTACGCCTTCGGCAATCACCGAAAGGCCCATCGCCTTGCCAAACGAAATAATGGCCTGCGCCACCGCGCCGCTGATTGGATCTTTCAGGATCTCGCTCACAAACGTGCGATCAATCTTGATCTGGTCCAGCGGAAGGCGCTTCAGGTAGGTCATCGACGAATAGCCGGTCCCGAAGTCCTCCAGTGAGAATCGCACCCCGTGCGATTTGAGCTTGTTCATCCGGGTGATCACGTCTTCAACGTTCTCGCCAAACATGCTCTCGCTCAGCTCGATCTTCAGGTTGTTGGGGTTGGCGCCCGTCCGCTCCAGCGCGGCCAGCACATGATCCACAAACTTCGGCTGCCGGAACTCGCGCGAACTCACATTCACCGCGATCGAAAGATGCGCACCCTCTTTGCGGGCCGCCCATGCCGCAATTTGCAGGCATGCGGTTTCAAGAACCCAGTTTCCCAGGGGAAAAATCAGGCCCGTCTCTTCCGCCAGGGGGACAAAATCTTGCGGAGCCACCAAACCGCGCGTCGGATGCTTCCAGCGGATCAGGGCTTCCGCGCCCGTCATCATCCCGCGATCCAGTTGCGGCTGATAGAAGAGCGAAAATTGGTTGTCGCGGATTGCCGCGCGCAGATCCCTCTCCAGCGCCACGCGCGCATTTACCGAGGCCTGCAGGGCCGGCGCAAAAAAGAACATCGCGTTCCGTCCCGCAGCCTTTGCCTGGTACATCGCGATATCAGCCTGCTGCAGCACCTCGTTGGTGCTCTCGCTCTGGTTGCCGAATACCGTAATTCCCATGCTCGACGTGGTGTGGCACTCGCGCCCTTCCAACAGGAATGGCTGGTCGATCGCGCCCAGAATCTTTCCGCCGACGGTGCGTGCCTGCGCCGCCGCAATCTCTGCTATCTGGCTCAGGTCTTCGAGAATGATGACAAACTCGTCGCCGCCGAGCCTCGCGACAGTGTCTACCTCGCGCACGCAGCCTGCGATGCGTCGAGCCGTCTCCTGCAGCAGCAGATCCCCGATGTGATGACCGAGCGTGTCGTTCAGCGATTTGAATCCATCCAGGTCAACAAACAGCAGCGCATGCTTGCTGCCGCTGCGGATGCTTGAAATCAGGGCCTGGCGCAGCCGCTCCCACAGCAGCCGGCGATTCGGCAATCCTGTGAGCGTGTCATAAAAAGCGAGGCTGCGGATCTTCTCCTCGTCTGCCTTGGCCGCCGAGACGTCGCGAATGTACGAGATCACGCATGACTCTCCGTCAAACTCCGCGTAGGTAGCCGAAAGCTGTCCCCAGAAGACCTCGCCATTCTTCCGCCGGAGCCGAACTTCCAGATCGCGGCAGGCTCCCTGTTCGTATAACGCTTCCGCCACCCGCAACGTATCGCTCTCGTCCGCCCAGATATCCAGTTCCGTGGAGGTATGGCCGATCGCCTCGTCGCGGGAGAATTGCAGAGTCTCAAGGAACGCCGGGTTCACTTCGACGATTTTGCCGTCTTCCGCGCGCGCGATCAGCACTCCGTCGGGGCTGGTCTCGAAGGTGGTTCGATAACGGTCTTCCTTGGCGGAGGCTGCCGACTCGGCAATTGCTGTCTGTCCCGCATCCGGCTTCAAGCGCTCATGAATGTCTTCAACATGCGCCAGCAGATGGGACGGCCAGCCCTCCCGATCTCGTAAAAGTGATACTGTCAGCTTTGCCAGCGTGAGGCTTCCGTCTTTGCGGATCAACCGAATTTCCAGGCTCAACGCGTCGCTGGCGCCGGTCCACAGCTTCTGAAACGATGCGAGGCACTGGGCCCCATCCTCATCCGGCGTAATTTCCTGGAGCATCAGCCCGCGGACTTCTTCACGCGGATAGCCGATGATCTCCGCAAACTCCGCATTACATCGGAGAATGTGGCCTTCAGGCGTGGTATGAACAATCCCCACCGTTGCCTGCTCGAGGAAATTTCGGTTCTCTAAAGTAGGCATATCACACATTGAGGATTGCCGTTCTGAGATGCTGGCGTGCTCGAATTGTATCGCTCGTGAACTTGTTTTCAATGACTTGACCCCAATTCGGCAGAGGAAAAACCGAGCAAATCGTCACCTGCCGCCTGCACCACCGTAATCAGCAATCGCACCCGTTGGCGTCACAGGTGAAATTGATCCCGATGCCGGTTCAATGTTTGTCCCGCATGATTCTTCACTGCATTCGCATCCCGAGTTAACCCACTGGCCGACTAATCATGCCAAAGATGGTTCCCCATAACTCGAAGCGCACACGCGATGTGGGTGGATCGAATAAATATATAATACGCATGAGTTTAACTGTCACAATTGCACGTTAGTTCCATTCCCGATCTTTTGGATTGCTGTCATCGTTGTTGGAAAAGCAGCACTTCAGCGCAACGTTTCCGGTCTCGCGAAAGATCTATGCAAGGGCGCACAGACCACTACAACTTACGTGTGACATCCTTGCTTGCGCGTGGCAAACATCATCCCGGACTCTCGCATGATCCTTACCAAAGAGCAATTCAGGTACGGAATTCCTCTGAACGTAACGAGGCAGGACCGGTACCCCAGTGGCTCCAGGGCAGTCTTTCTTGGATTACTTCTGTGCGTACCCCTCTTCTGCGGGCAGCACTCTCTTGCGCAAAACAGCAAGCCGACTGCGGTCTCGCCGCAGATTCCAAAGGCCGCGCCACCCTCCGAGTTCAAGGTTCCGCTCCTTACTGAGCCGTTGCGGCTCTCTGACTTTCAAGGCATGGAGCCCGATTCTGCAATCAAAGACAAACTGGCCAAGGTAACCGGCTTCGTCCAGAACACACCCAACGATGGTGAATCCGCGACCCAGCAGACCGATGTCTGGATTGCCCATACCCGCTCCACACTCTATTTCGTATTCATCTGCCACGACGACCATCCGGGCCTGATTCGCAGTCACCTCGCCCGCCGCGAAGACATTTCTGGAGATGACAACGTATCTGTCCTCCTCGACCCCTTCGAGGACCGCCGCAAGGGAGTGCTGTTCAGCGTCAACCCCATTGGCGTGCAGGCCGATGCCGCGTGGACTGACAATCCCAGCGCGGATTACTCCAACGACCCCGACTACAGCTACGACCAGGTCTGGGACTCCGAAGCGCGCATTACCGCAACGGGCTGGATGGCCATGATTGCCATTCCGTTTCGCAGCATCCGTTTCCGCAACGCCGCCTCCGACTGGGGTGTCGTCTTCATGCGCGACCTTCCCCGCAACAGCGAAACTGACTTCTGGCCGCGCGTCTCCACCAGCATCTCCGGTGTGCTCACCCAGGAAGCCACCATGCACGACATCGAAGGCGTGACCGGCTCCCACGACCTGCAGATCAATCCCTATGTGCTCGCCCAGAATGAGCGCGAACTGATCAATCTCGATCCGCTCAACCCTTACTTCAGTTCCCGAGGCCTTGAAGGCACAGCCGGCGGCGAAGCCAAACTCATCCTTAAAGACAGCATTATTCTCGACGGGACCATCAACCCCGATTTCAGCGACGTCGAGTCCGATCAGCCCCAGTTCACCGTCAACCAGCGCTACCCCGTCTACTTTCCCGAACTCCGTCCCTTCTTTCTAGAGAATGCAAACTACTTCAGCACGCCAATCCTGCTCGTTTACACCCGCAACATCGTTCATCCGGAATATGGCATTCGGCTGACAGGAAAAATCGGCGGAACCAATCTCGGCTTTTTCGCCATCGACGATCGTGAACCCGGCGAGATCTATGCTCCGGGCGACCCGCTCTATCACCAGCGTGCCAAGGTCGCCGTCGGGCGCGTCTCAGAGGACCTGGGAAGAAGCTCCAGCCTCGGCCTTATCTATACCGACCAGGAATTCGGAGGGGGGTGGAGTCGCATCGGCGGCCTCGACTTCACCGCGCACATCAACAAGAGCTGGACCGCGATCGGCCAGATGGTCGAATCCTCCACCATGAGTCCGAACAACCCCGGAACCGCACCAACCTACTCCGCCGGTCCCGCCAGTTATCTCGAAGTCCAGCGCGCCGGGCACGCCTTCAATCTCGACAGCGTCTTCAAGGACTTCAGCACCGGATTTCAGACGCAGCTTGGCTTCATTCCCACCACCGACCTCTATAACGATCAGTCCAGCGCAAGCTACCAGTGGTTTCCCAAGAGCAAAGTAATCCAGAGCTTCGTCCTCGCTGGTGCCCAGATTCTGGGCTGGGATCATCAGGGAAACCGGCTCTATCACTACTCCACGTTTTCGCCGTACGTGCTGCTTCCGCGGAAGATCATCATCGCGCCACAGATGGGAGAAAACTCCGACACCCTCGGCCCACAAAACGGCTACCCCCTCACCCACAATGTGAACTTCACTGAGAATTTCGGGGGGATCCAATTGCGAGGCGCCCCATACTCGCAGCTGAACTTCAACCTCGTCGCGCTGCGCTCAGGCAATGTGAACTACAACCCTGTGGCAGGGGGCGTCCCCTCGCTGCTCAATGAAGAACTGGTCGAAACGGTCTTTACGCTGCAGCCTCTCAGGCAGCTGACTACCGACAACACCTATCTGCTTGACCGCGATCACGCTGTCGCCGACGGAGCATTTGTCTACGAAAGCCAGGTCTTCCGCACCAAGATCAACTACCAGTTCACACGATCCATCTCCGCGCGCGTCATCGCTGAATACGACTCAACCCTGGCAAACCCCGCGGAGACATCGCTGCAGCGCAGGAAACAGATCGGCACCCAGGCACTCTTCACCTGGCTTCCGCATCCCGGCACCGTGCTCTACATCGGCTATAACAACAACCTGCAGAATCTGGATCGCTCGCTCTGCAACCGCGGGCTGAGCGGCGCCTGCGACCCGGACAATCCTGTCCCGCCCCGCGCCAACAACTACCTCAACGACGGCAAACAGATCTTCGTGAAGTTCTCGTATCTATTCCGTTTCTGATCTTGCAGAAGATTCCTGTGCGCTTCTCTTACGTATCGGCTTGCGACGTGAAATCACCTCGCAAACCCCGCTGCCTGTAAATCACGACATAGAATTATAAATATCGATGAATTACTGGATGATCGCCTTCCCGGCCACCGGTTCTATTCGTCAATCAACTCAGGTCGGTTCTGGTCAGGACCGGCGTTGAATCAGGAGGTCGAGTATGGGTATAAAGCTGGTGGTGGCTGCGGCCATCCTGCTCGTTTCGATTCCGAGCCTTGCTCAGGTTGAACCTCAGGCAACTGCAGGCAGAAAGTTTCCCGTCAACTGGAGCGTCGGCGGAGGAATGGACTATTTCTCGGGCGATTGGGGAACTGGAGACATCAACAGGTGGGGGCCATCCGTATGGGCCACCTCAAGGTTCTGGCATTGCCTCGGCACCAATGTGGAAGGCCACTCCATGATCATCGGCGGAAACCAGCTGGCTTCGAAGTACAAGCTCTTCGTCGGTGAGGGCGGCGCGATGTGCACGATGGGTTACTGGGGCAGGTTTCAGCCTATTTTTAAAGGCGAAGTTGGCTTCGCAAGCCTGTCGCAACCCGGCAACGGTTCAGGTCACCTTCATTCCACATACGGCACCTGGTCTGTCGGAGGCGGCGCGGAATACCATACGGCCGGACACTGGTGGACGCGCGTGGACTATACCTACGAAGCCATCCCGAGTTTTCACAGCAGCATCACCAACCAGAACCACACTCTGGATCCGCGCGGCGTATCCTTTGGCGAGACTTACCGTTTCGGCTCAGCGGGAACCCGTTTCTGACGCGGTTGGCGCTCTAACCCCGGATGGCAACAATCACGGCGAAGACTGGAATCCAGATTCTGCCAACCGGGACGACCGCCTCACTAAACGCCCTCGCCAAACCCGCCGATCACCGCCGCCTTCGCGCGCTTTCCCAATCGCACCACAAGCCGCGCCGGGAGCATATCCAGCGGAAATGCGGAATTCGTCACGACCTCGCCATCGATCTTGACGGCCTTCTCCGCAAGCTTGCGGCTCGCCTCGGCTCCGCTGGCCGCGAGTCCCAACTGCAGCACCAGCTTCGAAACGCGAATCTGCAGCTCTCCCTCAGGGCACGACGGGCTTACCAGGTCGGCATAGGAGATATGCACTTCTTCTAGATCCTCGGCCGTCTCTTTCTGCTGAAACATGAGCGCCCAGTTTCTTTCAGCTTCTAAAGCGGCTGCTGCTCCGTGGAAGTCGGCGGTAATCATCTGGGCAAGGTGCTTCTTCATCGCCATCGGATGCGCGCGTCCCGCGGAGACATCTTCCTTGAATGCCTCAACCTGCGAACCGCGAAGATCGGTCAAGAGAAGAAAATACTTCCACATCAGCTCGTCTGAAATCGACATCAGCTTGCCGTACATTTCGGCTGGCGCCTCGTTGATGCCGATCGCATTGTTCAGTGATTTCGACATCTTCTGCACGCCATCCAGTCCCTCGAGAATCGGCGTCATCAGCACGATCTGCGGCCTCTGCCCGTATTGGCGCTGCAGTTCACGGCCCGCGCCGAGGTTGAAGCGCTGGTCGGTGCCGCCAAGCTCGGCGTCGCACTCGAGAGCCACGGAGTCATAGGCCTGCATGAGGGGATAAAGGAGCTCGTGGAGGCTGATCGGCTGCTCGGCCTGAAAGCGCTTGTGAAACTCATCGCGCTCCAGCATCTGCGAAACGGTGAAATGAGACGCGAGACGGATCGTGCCCTCGTAGCCGAGCTTGCCGAGCCACTCCGAGTTGTACCGGACCTCCGTCACCTTCTCGTCGAGAATCTTGAAAACCTGCTGCTTGTAAGTCTCGGCATTAGCATCAATCTGTTCGCGCGTGAGAGGCTTGCGTGTGACGTTGCGTCCCGTCGGATCGCCGATCAGAGAAGTGAAATCGCCGACCAGAAAGATCACCGTATGCCCGAGCTGCTGAAAATGCCGCAGCTTGCGCATCAGCACCGTGTGTCCCAGGTGCAGATCTGGCGCGGTCGGGTCGAAGCCGGCTTTTACGCGCAGCGGCTTGCCGGTCTTGCGGCTCTCTTCCAGGCGCTCGCGCAAATCCGAAACGCGAATAATCTCCGCCGCACCCTTCTGCAGCAGATCCATCTGTTCATCTACAGGTAGAAACGTACTCATCTCATCTTCAAGTATAGAGTCCTGCGATCGTGCGCCTTCCCGCCCGACCGGCCACGTTCGTTCCTCGCGGAGTGAAAACTCTCTTCCGTCGCCGCTGCTCACGTTCTATATGCTCTATGCCAGGGATATAGCGATCCCTGGGAGAAACGGAATGCCGGTTCGCGCTTCGATACGTGCGGTGCTCTCCATGGTCGTATGGACTTCCGTCGTGACCGCACCACCCCTCACCCTCCGCGCGCAGCAGCCGCCCTTTCCGATTTCCAACCATTGCTTCGGTTGCCACAACAATCTCAAGACCGCCAAGGGCCAGGACGTTTCGATCGGCTCACCGTGGCGCGCGAGCATCATGGCCAACTCCGCGCGCGACCCGTATTGGCAGGCCAGCGTGCGGCGCGAGGCAATGGACCACGCATCCGCGGCATCGGCCATTGAGAACGAATGCGCCACGTGCCACATGCCCCTGCAGCATTTCATTGACAAAGCTGCCGGCCACGACACCGCTGTCTTCTCCCGCTTGCCTCTCGACGCAACGCATGAAACTGACACTTCGGCCGCCGATGGTGTCGCGTGCGCCGTGTGTCATCAAGCCGAGCCGGCAGGATTGGGCACCGCGGACTCCTACAACGGCAACCTTTCCACTGCCCCCATCACCCAGCATCCGCGTCCGCTCTATGGACCTTACGCGGCAGAGGCTCGCTCCGTCTCCATCCACAATCTCGCCTCCGGCCTCACGGTCACCCAGTCCGATCATCTCGGCCAGGCTGCCCTCTGCGGGTCCTGCCATACCCTCTACACGCCCACGCTCGACACATCAGGAAAGACCGTTGGACGCCTCCCCGAGCAAATGCCTTACCTTGAGTGGCTGCACAGCGACTACCACGATAAGCAAACCTGCCAGTCCTGCCACATGCCCGCCATCGCTGGTCCTGCGCCTGACGCAACCCTTGGCAGCCAGCCCCGCGAGGGCCTCCGCCGTCACTCATTCCCCGGCGCCAACTTCTTCATGCAGGATCTGCTCGTCGCGCATCACGACGAACTCGACGTGAGCGCGTCTCCCGCTGAACTCACCGCAGCCTCGACGGAAACCCGTGCCTACCTCAAGTCCCAGGCCGCGCATCTCTCCCTCAGCGCACTAGCCGTTACAAAGGGGCATCTCTCTTTTGCCGTTACCATCCAGAACTTGACCGGTCACAAACTCCCCACCGCGTACCCATCGCGTCGCGCGTGGCTGCACGTCACCGTGAGCGATGGCTCCGGCCACGTTGTCTTCGAATCAGGTCATCTGAACGCGGATGGCTCCATCGCCGGCAATCTCAATGACGCGGACCCCGCCCGCTTCTCGCCTCATTACGCCACCATCACCTCGCCCGATCAGGTCCAGATATTCGAGCCCATTCTCGGTGACGCGCAGGACCACGTAACCACGGCGCTGCTCACTGCCACGCACTACCTCAAAGACAACCGCGTCCTCCCTGCCGGATTCGACAAGAAATCCGCAGCACCCGATGTTGCGGTCCGCGGGGAAGCAGCATCAGACCCATCCTTCATCGGCGGAAGCGCCACCACCCGATACGAAATACCCGCGGGAGCCACCTCAGGCCCATTCATAGTGAAAGCCGAGTTGCTCTATCAGCCCGTCGGTTTTCGCTGGGCACACAACCTTGCGCCTTATCAGGCCGCCGAGCCACAGCGTTTCGTCAAATACTACGAGTCCGCCTCCGCCAAATCAGCTGAGATCCTGGCGCAAGCCCAAGGAAGCCTCTAGAGTAGTTTGGCAGCTGGAGTAGTCGTTTTCAAAAGACCAAAGAAGACTGGCGTCCTATCCTTGCCGATCAACGGTGCGAAAGCGCGATCCCGTCTGATTTCCTTGGTATTGAGTGACGCGACGCCGCATTCAGGACCGCGGTTTCCCTTGGGAGTTTCAAAGTGAAGTAGCTACTGGCATGGTCCGCCGCCTAAAGCCCTCGCGGGTGTAGAGGTAAGCATAGGAGGTGTTCCATGGAGATTCGGACGATCGGTATTGATTTGGGGAAGACAGTGTTTCACTTTGTAGCCGTCAACGCGCGTGGTCAGATCGTGGTTCGCAAGAAAGGTTCACGAACTCAGTTGCTGCGCTTTACCGCGAACCTTCCTCAGTGCCTGATTGGCATGGAGGCCTGCGGAGGATCCCATTTTCTCGGCCGTGCTCTTCGGGAACAAGGCCATGATGTGCGCCTGATGCCGGCGCAGTATGTGAAGCCGTATGTGAAGACGAACAAGAACGACTACATCGATGCTGAAGCGTGTTCAGAAGCAGTAACCCGCCCGACGATGCGCTTTGTGCCGATCAAGACCGACGACCAGCTCGATCTGCAGTCGCTGCACCGGGTGCGCGAGCGGTGGGTTGTGCGCCGCACTGCGGTGATCAACCAGATGCGCGGGATGCTGCTGGAGCGCGGCATCACCATCCGCAAGGGACGTAATCATATTGAGGAGTCTCTCCCCGGCATACTGGAGGACCCGGACAACAAGCTGTCCGGCGCATTGCGCATACTTCTGACCCAACTGCGGATGGAGATGCAGTACCTGCACGGGCAGATCGAGGAAACCGACAAGCTGATCGCGCGCATCTGCGGCGAACTTGAACAGTGCAAACGCCTGGTCGCGATCCCCGGAATCGGACCGATCACAGCAACTGCCACGGTGGCAGCCATTGGCAACGGTGCGGCCTTCAAGAAGGGCCGCGGATTCTCTGCCTGGTTGGGAGTGGTGCCCGGCGAGCACTCCACCGGTGGCAAGCAAAAGCTGACCGGTACCAGCAGACGAGGAAACAAATACCTGCGGAAACTGTTCGTGCAAGGGGCACACACCGTACTGCTGCAGAAAACAAAGCAATCTTCCGGACTGAGTACGTGGCTGGTCAATCTCACATCCCGCAAGCGCAAGCAAGTGGCGACCGTGGCACTGGCTAACAAGATGGCGCGCATGGCCTGGGCGGTGCTCGCTCAAAGGAGAAGCTTATCGCCCGCCGTCAGTACCACAAGTGATCGCAGCCTGATGGCCTGCACATGACGCCTGGCAAAAAGCGCCAGGCTTGGAAATCGCTGACGCGATTCCCACATCTGCAGTCCAACGACGACGACTGATCTGAATTTGGAGATTCCTGCCAGGTTTGCTGGCGAAAACATGAGATGGCACAACGGTCGATCCCGGCGCTCTCGTGAACCTGTATCCGGAAAATGCCTTCAAAGGCAGCGTTACTAAAAAGGGCGAGGGCGCAGCGCATCCCATTCAGGCCAGGAGCTCGCTACTCCAATAAAGGCCGAATACATTCGCGCAGACCAATTCTGGCATCCTCACTATTCGCTTGCAAAACGGCGGCGGACCATACATTCCGGATTGGCACAACTCGCCCGCAACGGAGACGGCAGCGGTCTCTTCCGATAAGTCGACTTGAACGAAGCCGCCAAGGCGGCGGACGCTTACGCGTATTCTTGAACCGGCCTGGATGAGCTGACGACTAGCTTTGGTCACAGGGAAGGAGGTCCCCTGTGACCCATTTACGTCAGCTCATGATTGAGGAGTTGCAGCGTCGCAACTTCGCCGAGACCACGATCCGCTCGTATGTGCACGGAGTCGAACACTTCAGCCGGTACTTCCATCGCAGCCCTGAACATCTTGGCCCGGAGCATATCCGCAAGTATCAGGCGATGCTTTTTAGCAAGCTGAAGTTCAGCCCGAACACTGTGATTCTGAGACTGGCTTCGCTGCGCTTCTTCTACATCCGGGTGCTGAAGAAGAGCTGGAGCATTGCGGAGACACCGTATCCGAGGAAGGTCGTTCACCTGCCTCAGATCCTCAGTCCTGAAGAAGTAACCCGCCTCATCGATGCGGCAGACAGCCGCTTTCATCGCGCGATGTTGATGACACTCTATGCCACTGGTGCGCGCCGCACCGAAGCAGCGCATCTGAAGGTCGAAGATATTGATAGCCGTCGGATGGTGGTTCACATCCATGGAGGCAAGGGCAACCGGGATCGCGACGTGATGCTGAGCCCCAAGCTGCTGGAAGCATTGCGCGACTACTGGCGAGGACTTCGCCGCAGCCGCACCGAGTGGCTGTTTCCTGGAAACGCCTGGCACACATCCAGTCGCCCTGTGACTACCAAGGTCTTCTGGACAGCATGTCAGAACGCCGCAGAACGTGCCGGTCTTGATCGGAAGCGCATCTATCCCCATCTGCTCCGACATTGTTTTGCGACACACTTATTGGAAGCCGGCGCGGATCTGCGCACGATTCAGATCCTGCTCGGCCATCGTGATCTCGAAGAGACCACGATCTATCTTCATCTGTCCAGCAAGCACCTCAGCGCGACGGTCAGTCCTCTGGATGCGCTTACCCTCAGCGGACCGGGAGAACGAACCAAGCGATCATGAGTCGACCACCTCTTGAGGTGGCCGACATCATCCGCAGTCGCAGAGAGTCGTTCGAGCAACAGAGCCGAGGGTGGATCAACTGGCAGCATCGCAAGGTACTCGATGCCATCGTGCGATGTCGTACAGCTGCGCTCGGCGGTCATCGCGATCGCTGCTCAGACTGCGGTCACGTAGCGGCCTCCTATAACTCGTGTGGGAACCGGCACTGCCCGAAGTGCCAGGGCAACGCGCGCCTGCGCTGGCTTGAGGCGCGGGAAGGGGAGCTGCTGCCGACGCGCTACGTGCATGCCGTGTTCACAGTGCCGCGTGAACTGGCTCCTGTTGCATTGCAGAACAAGAAGGTCATCTTCAACCTCCTGTTTCGTGCAAGTGCTCAGACGTTGCTCGAAGTGGCTGCAGATCCTCGGCATCTCGGAGCGGAGATCGGGTTCTTTAGCGTGCTGCACACATGGGATCAACGGTTGCTGTTTCATCCGCATGTGCATTGTGTGCTGCCCGCTGGAGGGCTCGCTCCCGATCATGATCACTGGATCAGCTCTTCCCAACGGTTCTTTCTGCCCATCAAGGTGCTCAGTCGAGTCTTCCGCGGCAAGTTCGTTGCCGGACTGAAGACTGCGTTCAACGACGGATCACTCAGATTCCACCACAGCCTCTTACATCTGGCTGATCAGCGCCGCTTCGCAGCATGGCTGCGAACTCTGTTCCGCCATGACTGGGTCGTCTACGCCAAGCGCCCCTTCGGAGGTCCGGAGCGCGTTCTGCGCTACCTCGGCGCCTACACGCATCGCGTCGCGATCTCCAACCACAGACTCGTTGCACTGAACGATGACAACGTCTACTTCCGTTGGCGCGACTCCGCTCACGGCAACAAGAAGAAGCTGATGAGCCTGCCGGCAGGTGAGTTCCTGCGACGCTTCCTGCTGCATGTACTTCCACGTGGTTTTGTTCGCATCCGCAACTTCGGCTTCCTGGCCAACCGCCGTCGTGCTCGACTGCTGCCCATCTGCTTTGAACTGCTGCGTGGCTCTGCGATTCTCGGGAGTAATCACCCATGCCGGCGGTATGTTCCTTAGGAAATGATCACTGTCTTCGGATTGGTATCTTGTTTCGGGCTATTCGGACAACCGACAGTGCAGTAACAATAAGTTCCGGGAAGGTTTTGCAACGTGGCCTGAACGGTACCCGGGTTGCTACCTACTTTTCCCGGGACCGGAAAGCCTGGAGCCGGGCTCGAGAAAGCAAATGTACATTTGGGATCACCACAATCATTGACCGTAACAGGATTACCGTTGTGGTTCTCCAACGTGACGGTGCTGCCATGGACCCCATTCCATCCACTGCTGCATACGTTCTTTTTGTCGCTCATTGATCTCCCTTTCGGCCTTCGTCACCATGGCGCAGCAGCACAGGCTGAAACCGTGACGGAAGCGCAGTTATTTGGCGGCTAAGACTACCATGAAAAGGACGCCTTGATAAAGGCGGTGCTACTGGGGATGCTGCGCCTTGCCAACGATTTCCTGGTATCGCGGATTATCCACCAGGTTCTGGAATGCGACCAGGTCCTGAAACTTTCTTGCGGAATAGCCGGCATCGATTGCCTTGCTCATCCATTCCAGGGCTAGACCAGTCTCGCCGAGATCGTTGTAAACTTGCGCCGCGGTAGCCAGCAACTCTTTTTCGCTATGGCCGAACTGGAGGGCCTGTCCCAGATACTTCTCCGCCTGCTCCTTGTTACGGATACCGGCATAATAGACTGCCAGATCGCTCAGTACGTCGACATCGTGCGGATTGACTTTCAGTTCCTGACTGGCCAGCTCTATTGCCTTACCGTAGGAAGCCAACGCCTGCTGTCTAGCGCCGGAATACTCCTGGGCCGACGCCAGGTTTCCCCAGGTAACATATTGTTTGGGATCAAGTTTGACTGCCTGTTTATAGGCTTCTGCCGCCTCAGTCAGCTTGTGTAGCCCTAGATAACTCGTACCCAAGTCTGTATAGCCGGCATAGCTGGGGCCCAGGGCGATCGACTTCTTCAGCGGTTCAAGAGCTTCTAGAAAACGCCCCAAATCGTTATAGGTTCCGCCCAGGTTCACATAACCGGCATAGTTTTCCGGGGCTAGTTCGGTGACCTTCTGAAACATCCGAATAGCTTTCTCATACTCGCTTCGACGGTAGTAGAACCCTCCCATCGCGTTGTGCGCGAAGTAGCTCTGCGGATGCACATCGATCACTCGCTGATATGCAGCCTCCGCTTCATCGACCTTGCCCTGGCGCTCCAGCATTGTTGCCAGTCCGATCGCAGCGCTTTCATTGCTCGGTTCCAGTTCTGCGGCAATTCGATATTCTGACGCGCTTTCGCCATAACGTCCCGTTCCGCCGTACACCAACCCCAGGCAAAGGTGGCCTGCGGCTCCCGCATTGCCCAGCTTAATAGCGGAATCGCACTCGCTTTTGGCTTGTTCGGTCAAATGCTGGTCTTTTGTCAGCGCGTATTTGCGCCAGTACGATTCACCTAAACTTGCCTTGGCGGCCCCGAAGTTGGGATCAACCTTCAAGGCTTCCCGGCTCATCACAATGGCATTGTCGAGATTTCCTGTCTTGGTGTAGTCCACCAGGTATCCGCGTGCCTGTATGTAGTAGTTGTAAGCTTCAGGCGAGGCAGTTCCGTGAAGCTTAAGTGTTGTTTGCTCCTCTGGCCGAAGCTTCAGGTGTAGCGCGCTGACAGTACCCTCCACGACATTGTCTTCTACGGCGAACACATCCGCAGCGGGGACTGTAATCGAATTACCCCCCACAGTTATGCCTTCTTGGGCATTCTGCAGCGTATACGTAACCTTCACCAGATCTCCGGTCCGCTCGAGGCTCACCGCAAGCCCTAGATTTGCGCCGAACTGGCGGCGCGCTTCAGCCAGCGTTGTCACACTTTTCTCACGCAGATTGCGTGCGGGTAGTACTTCAAAGGAGCGGTTTTCTGCCAGACCGGTCAGCTTCGACCCAACGCTCTCCACCAGTCCCTGGCCGAGTGCGCTCAGATGCGAGTCTTCCCCGACCGGCGTGAAAGGAAGCAACGCGAGGACTGCTGGGCTCGGAATGTTCGCCGATGCATTTTGCTCGTTGCCTGCTCGATGTTGCAACAATCCTCGGCCGGCGCCGAGCCATACAACTGCTACGGCGGCAATCAACAGCACGGCTACGGCGGCAACCGCAATCCAAGTGCGTCGGTGTGAGCCGGGCAACCGCAGATTCAGGGCTGACCTGGAAGCTTCCTCCCTTGACCGTCGAAGGTCTGCAGGCGCCTTCGCGGATTTCGAAGAGCGCATCTCACTTGGTTCGTTCGTGTCATCAAGCACCGCTTCGACTTTTTCCAGGTCCTTCAATAGCTCCGAACAGCTTTGGTATCGCTTCAAAGGGTCTTTTGACAGGGCGCGATACACGATGCGCTGTAATTCGAGCGGCGTGTCTCCCAGCGAGGCTGGTGGCTCGTTTAGCACCGCCAGGACGGTGGCGGAAACGCTGTCACGCTGGAACGGGTTGCGTCCCGTCAGCATCTCTGCCAGTACTACGCCCATTGCCCAAATATCAGCTCGCTCATCGCTTCTTCGGTCGAGTGACTGTTCGGGAGCCATATACCCAACGGTCCCGGCGGCGCCGTGCGTAAGTGTGGCGGTCTGCTCGGTTACATGCGCCAGGCCGAAGTCCACGATTTTTACCAGTCCGGCGCTGGTACACATCACGTTAGATGGCTTGATATCGCGATGAATAATGCTGTGCGAATGGGCTTCCGCCAGCCCTCGCGCCATCTGCTTCGCGGTATCCATAATTTCGGGCAGTTTCATCGGGCCGCCCAGATGGATTCGCTTCGCGAGTGACTGGCCGTCATAAAAGGCCATTACGATGAATGTCCGGCCGTCGTCCGTGGATTCGATCCCATAAATTGCACCGATGTTGGGATGGTCGAGGGCCGCGGCGAGCCGGGCTTCCTTAACAAATCGCTGTTTATCTTTCTCGCTGGCAGCAACTTCGTCGGGAAGGAATTTGAGCGCTACAGAGCGTTCCAGCTTAAGGTCACGGGCCCGGTACACGACCCCCATACCGCCCTTGCCTACGTGACCGAGGATCTGGTAGTTGCCTGAAACGAGTTCGCCGACTGCGAACGGACCCTGCCGGCGACTGGTCGATGCTGCTCGCGTGGCGTCTGCGTCAGCCATAGGTCATTAAAATACCAGTCCAGCAACCTGGCGACTGCTTTTTGGTTCGGATGCCTTCATCGTAAGGCCTTCGACCCCCAGTTGCAACCGGGGGTGACACCTTTTGGGAAAATGCCACTGTCTTCGTATTGCGCGTCTATAACCCAGCAAACAGTCCGACCTCTGTCCAGCAAAACAGCAACAACCTTCCCTCGCAGAAATTGCGGAATTGCTGTTGCCTACTTTCCCCGGTAATCGATCAGCGGTTTCTGTCCCTCCGGGATAGCCGAACGATACGTCTTCCCCGCAAGTTCCTTGGCGAAATCCGCCTTGGCCGCAGCGATCAACTCCGGCTTCGTAAGCAAATCCACAGCCGTATCGGCCAGCGCCTTCGACGCCACCACCATCCCATCCTGCCCGATGCTCATTCCAGCCGTCGCCGCCGCCTGCCAGCTATGTGCGAACGCTCCAGGCACAAACGTTGCCGTTGTAAATCCGATCGTCGGCACCACCCAGGTCACATCCCCCACATCCGTCGACGCAGAGGGGGCGTTCGGGTCAGGCTTATGGAACGGTTCAACCACCTTCGTCAGATCCAGGCTCGGCAGCGTGTCGAGGCCGAAGGTCTTCTGCAGATCATGCGCAAATTTCTGTTCATCCTCGGTCATCGTGTAGCCGCCCACTTCCTCCAGATTCTTCTGTGCCTCCTGCGCAAGGGCATCGTTTCCGATAATGTCCGCGTCACTTCCGATGTCTGTGACTTCAAGCGTCGTTCCCGTCATGAGCGCCGCGCCTTTCGCGACATTGAGAATGCGCTCCCAGATCTCCTGCAGCGTCGTATTCGACGGGCTGCGCGCCATCAGATCCATCTGCGCCAGGTCAGGAACAATATTCGGCGCAGCTCCACCCTTCGAAATGATGTAGTGCATGCGAGTATTGCTTGGCACATGCTCGCGCATGAATTCAATCCCGTTCCCCATCAGCATCACCGCGTCCAGCGCCGACCGGCCGTGATCCGGCGACATGGCCGCATGCGCAGCGATTCCGTGGAAAGTGAACTTCGCCGAAGTCACCGCCAGCGCCCCGCCATCGATTACGGCATTCCGGTCGCCCGGATGCCAGTGCAGCACCACGTCTGCATCCTTGAACACCCCGGCGCGCACCATGTACACCTTGCCTGATCCGCCTTCCTCCGCAGGCGTTCCGTAGTAGCGCAGCGTGCCTTTTATGTGGTTCGCCTCCATGTACTGCTTTACTGAAACCGCCGCCAGCGCCGCGCCGGACCCCAGCAGATTGTGTCCGCATCCATGCCCCGCCCCGCCCGCTGTCACGGGCGCTCGCTCCGGTACGGCCTGTTGCGACAACCCCGGCAGCGCATCGAACTCGCCAAGAATCGCGATCACCGGCTTGCCCTCGCCATAGCTCGCGATAAAAGCCGTCGGCTCGTCCGCCACGCCGCTCTCGACCGCAAATCCCGCAGCTTTCAACTGCGCCTGCAGCAGCGCCGAGCTCTTGTTCTCGTGATAACCGAGCTCCGCATAGTCCCAGATCTGCTTCGAGACCTGTTTCCAGTTCGCGCTGTTTGCTTCCACCAGCTTCTGCACCTGCTGATGAGCAGCATTGCCTGTTTGTGCCTGTAACACCGGCAGCGCGTACAACAGGCCCAACGTCAGAAATCCAAAAGCGAAGCTACGCCGCACGGCGGATCGCAAATTTTCTCTCATTGCGGAACAAGTCCTTTTTGAAGAATGGGAATGAGGCACTGTTCGAGAAGACTATTGGAGCAAGCTCAATGGCGCAAGAGTTCTCACCAAATTCCGTCCCGCGCACTCGGCCAGCTTTAACCAGTTTTTTGCATCTTCCCCATCGCCGCCCCATCCAAGGCGCAGGAGAAAACTGTCTCATGCCACCAGTAAAAGGCCGTTCCATGCAGGTCGCCGCCCCCGGCGGTGCGTTCCAACTCGTCGAAAAAGAATTTCCCGATCCCGGCCCAGGCCACGTTCGCATTCGCGTCCAGGCCTGCGGCGTCTGCCACTCTGACTCGCTCACCAAGGAAGGTCACTGGCCCGGCCTTCAATTCCCGCGCGCCCCCGGCCACGAGGTCGCCGGTGTCGTCGACGCCGTCGGCCCTGACGTCCCTCTCTTCAAGCCCGGTCAGCGCGTCGGCCTGGGCTGGCACGGTGGCCACTGCAACTACTGCCCGCCCTGTCGCCGCGGCGACTTCATCCTCTGCGAAAACCAGCTCATCAGCGGCATTAACTACGACGGTGGCTATGCCGACTACGTCATCGCTCCCGCCAACGCTCTTGCGTTCATGCCTGACGAACTCAACCCCACAGACGCCGCCCCGCTGCTCTGCGCCGGCATCACTACCTTCAACGCCCTGCGCAACTCCGGGGCTCGCGCCGGCGACACCGTTGCCATCGTCGGCATCGGCGGCCTCGGCCACCTCGCCATCCAGTACGCCGCCAAGGCCGGCTATCGCACCGTGGCCGTCGCCCGCGGAGAAGACAAGGCTGCCCTCGCCCAGCAACTCGGCGCGCACATTTACATCGACACCACCACGCAGGACCCGGCCAAAGAGTTGCAGAAAATCGGTGGCGCCAACATCATCCTCTCCACCATCACCAGCGCCAAGGCCCTCGAGTGGGTGATCGATGGCCTTGCCCCCGCCGGCAAGTTCATCGTGGTCGGCGCGCCTGAAGACGGCCCTCTCACCGTGAGTCCCTTCCCGCTGCTCCTCGGCCGTCGCACCGTCGCCGGCTGGCCATCCGGCACCGGAATGGACTCCGAAGACACCCTCAAATTCAGCGCCCTCACCGGCGTAAAATCCATGAACGAGGTCTACCCACTCGAAAAGGCCGAAGAAGCCTACGCGAGGATGATCTCCGGCAAAGCTAGATTCCGCGTAGTACTCAAAGTCAGTGAACAGTGAATAGTGGACGGTGAATAGTGCACAGTGAACAGTGGTCAGTGAACCAGTGAATCAGTGAACCGTCGTCAATGGTCGTGAAGAACCCTGGGTGCCCCAGGTCCGTGTTTTCGGACCTGGGAAAGCACGAATACCGTCGTCACCGCTGATGCCCTCGCGCCCTCAACGCTGAGACTCAGGATCGGTCCCTAGTCCCCCTCAGTCCTGTTCTATAATTTCTCCATGCAGCACCCCCACCATCCCGCCACCATTGCGAACCTCTTCGCGACATTGGCCCGTGCTGCGGCGGCTCCGGCCGCCTAGACTCCGCCCCACCTCATCCCAATCCAGACAAGCAGTTCCATTTCAGGTCCCCGGCTTCTGGCGCGCCTGTCCACTGTTCACTGTCCACTGTCATACTTGAGGAAGCCATGGAAGAGTTCTCCCGCATTCAGCGCCTCCCGCCCTACGTCTTCAACATCACCGGCGAGTTGAAGGTCAACGCCCGCCGCCGCGGCGAAGACATCATCGACTTCGGCATGGGCAACCCCGACGGAGCCACGCCCAAACACATCGTCGACAAGATGATCGAGGCCGCGCAAAAGCCCGTCACCCATCGCTACTCCGTCTCCAAGGGAATCCCGCGCCTCCGCAAGGCCATCTGCAACTGGTACAAGTCGCGCTACGACGTCGATCTCGACCCCGCCAGCGAAGCCATCGTCACCATCGGATCGAAAGAAGGCATTGCCCACCTGTGCCTGGCGATTCTCGACTCGCGCGACACCGTGCTCGTCCCCAATCCCAGCTACCCCATCCACATCTACGGCCCCGTCATCGCCGGAGCCCACGTGGTCAGCGTCCCCGTCCACGACTGCGACCAGTTTCTAGCCGAACTCGAATCCATCATCCCCCGCATGACCCCGCGCCCCAAGGCGCTGATCGTCAACTTCCCGTCGAACCCCACCACGCAGTGCGTCGACCTTCCCTTCCTCGCCCGCCTCGTCGCCCTCGCCCGCGAGTATGGATTCCATCTCATCCACGACCTCGCCTACGCCGACCTCGGCTTCGACGGATACAAGCCGCCCTCCGTCCTCCAGGTCCCCGGCGCCAAAGATGTAGCCGTAGAGTTCTTTACTTTGTCGAAGAGCTACAACATGCCCGGCTGGCGCGTAGGATTCATGGTCGGCAACCCCGTCCTCGTCAACGCACTCGCCAGATTGAAAAGCTATTTCGACTACGGCACCTTCACGCCGATTCAAGTCGCCAGCATTCTTGCATTGGAAGGCCCGCAAGACTGCGTCACCGAGATCCGCGAAAACTACCGCCGCCGCCGCGACGTTTTAATCGAAGGCCTCAACCGCGCCGGATGGGCCGTCCCATCTCCGAAAGCAACGATGTTCGTCTGGGCCAAAATCCCCGAAGCCTACTCGGCCCTTGGCTCTTTGGAGTTCAGCAAGCTAATGCTGACAGAAGCTAAAGTAGCCGTAAGCCCAGGAATAGGCTTCGGCGACTACGGCGACGGCCACGTTCGCTTCAGCCTCATAGAAAACGAAGAACGCACCAGACAAGCCATCCGCGGCATCAAGCAGATGCTGGCGAAAGGAATGCTCGTGGGCTGAGTAGAGATATTCACCTAAAATATATATTCGCCTTTTATTCGCTTTTAGCTACAATTGCTCAGTCGGCCTTGAAGTGGGGTGGGAAACAAGATCACAATTGTGGAAATACCTCGATTCGACTCACAAATTGTGCAAAGAACAGCACTTGTGGTTAAAGCGAACCACCTTGATCATTGATAGAGATAAAGATCCGACCTTGATTGATATGGAAGGCGTTCGAATGCGATTTCCGTGGGACGAATGGGTTCCTGGTGTTTTGAACAGCCGACAGATGAAACAACTTCTAGATGACGGGTTCATAACCTATGCCGGCCCAAAACCTGAGGTCGGGCATTCGTCAATGGACCTTACTTTGGCCGACGAAGCATACGAAATGCTTGGGGGTTCTGTTAAACCGTCGAGGAGATCCTATAGCTGGTTCATCAAGAAAAAAAGGCTGGCAATAAAGCTCGATAGCCCAACGGACGGAATTTACGAACTTGAACGGAAAAAGACGTACGTCTTCAGGTGCAACGAGCGACTGGAAGCAGCAATGCGCAATGAGGGCGTGATCTACGGACAGGCAACAGCTAAGAGTTCAGTCGGCCGAGTAGATGTTCTTGCCAGATTGATTGTGGACGGTATGAACACGTACGAATGCTTCGATCCTGAAGGTCTGAAGAACGGTTCGGGCGATATGTTCTTGGAGATCACTCCAATCACCTTCAACGTGAAAGTTAAGGTGGGCAAGTCGCTTTCTCAACTCAGATTCTTTTATGGTCGTCCGGAGGATGTAGAAATCCGCGCAAAGGAACTTTTTCACACAATCTTTCGTGACCCCAAACATGAAGACGGTAGCCTTACAGTGAGTCTAGCTGAGGCTAAAGTTGGAGACCTCACCGGGACGACATGCAAAGGTGTGGCGTTTCGCTCGAAAGAGGCCAATCTCCCTGGAAGTTTCATCCCTCTTTGGAGTTATGACGAAGAGAATGAAAAACCGAATCCAATTGATTTCTGGGATATCGAAGTTTCGGACGAACACAATCGCCTTTTGGTCAGACAAGACATCTTTTACATTCTGAGATCCAAAGAAAAGCTCCATGTCCCCAAAGGAATTGCGATTTATTGCAGAGCAAGCGACGAAACCATGGGTGAAATGCGGATTCATTATGCAGGATTTGTACATCCCTATTTCGGCCTCTATCGCGAAGATTTAGCTCAAGGTACTCCACTAATTTTTGAAGTACGCGGACATCAAGTTGGGGTCAGCCTCGCAGATGGGGAAAAGATGGCGATCCTCATCTTCTATCGGATGTCTGAGGATGCACCGGAATTGAATCCTGACGAGATGAGGAAAGAAGCGGAGGGATACGGAAGCCAAGATCTCAATCTTTCGACCCGATTTAGAAAATGGCCCAAACATATTAAGAGAAACAGCGACGGTTCTGTGGAAGAAATGAAAGAAGGAGTCGAAAATGGCGAAATCGAAACGACAAATCTCTGATTTAACCGCACGCCTTTTCCCCGACTCTCCGAGATTCAAGCTTGTGAAGCTAGGGGTTAGCGCTGCAAGAAAGCAAAGCGACGAACTTAAGTTATTCCGAGGAATGATCCTCGAAAACGAGGGAATGTATCCAGGAATTGACAAGTGGTTTTCCGATAAGGTTATTCCTGGCCTCAAGACTTCGGAGAGAGTTGCATATCTAGCTTACGAAAATGAAATACCGGTTGCTTCTGCAGTTCTAAAGCTGGGCGAACATGCAAAGTTTTGTCATGTTCGAATCTACGAAGAATTTCGCGATGCCAATCTAGGACAAATGATCTTCACCCAGATGGCATTTCACGCACGTCATCAAAAGAATGTTAAGGACATCCATTTCACGCTTCCAGAGAGCCTCTGGCTGAATAAGGAAGGATTCTTTAGTTCGTTTGGGTTCAATACGACGAAGAAGGCTTCTCGGCAATATCGTAATGGCGAGAGCGAATTCTATTGCTCCGCACCAATATCAACGGTGTGGGAGAGAGCATTAGAGAAAATACATTTACTCAAGCGATTCTCTACTGGAGGCTATGCGTTCTCAGACAAAATCCTGCTAAGTATGCACCCCGGCTACGCTGATCTCGTATTTTCTGGAACAAAGAAGGTGGAGATCAGGAAGAAATTTTCTCAAAAGTGGAAAGGACGGCAAGCGGTTGTTTATGGTACCCAACCGGTAGGATCCTTATTTGGGGAAGTGACGCTTTCAGAGATCACTCCAGGTTCACCTTCAGAGATATGGCAACGCTTTGGTGAAACGTCTGGTTGTACGTTTGAGGAATTTTCTAACTACGTTGGCGATTCTAAAGAGGTGTTTGCTATCGAACTTTCCGATCTCAATCCCTATCTTTCACCAGTGGGGATTGCACAAATCTCTCATCTAATCCAAGAGGACCTACGTCCGCCACAATCGTTTCTTGAAGTCAAAATGAATACCGAGTCCTCGTGGGGGAAAGCGATTTCAGTTGCTGGCCTCCTCCACACCTGGCGAGGTGAGAAACAACTAAATTCCTGAATCGTTGGGTGCCCAGTCATCTTCAAAGTCCTGCGAAAACCCACCCCAGCCCGTTTCATCGGGACCGGAAAGGCCACTCTTCGCTGGATGAGTCTTAAGCGATCTTCGCCATGGGAGCCGAAAACTTTTCGAGGTAGGCGAGGCAGTGGTTCACGATCTTGTGGCTTGGCTCGCCGGTTTCCACCTGGTTCTGCAGGTGCAGCAGAACGGTGCTGTACTCTTCAAGCTGGTCGCCGTCGAGGTTCAGCTTCTCGATCTCCGTGGCGTACTTGTCCACGAGCATGTAGAGCGTATACAGCGATTGCATGCCCCATGTTCCCAGAAATGCGTGTGAATTAGTCGGTACCAATCTCAAAGGTATAAAGACGATCACGTTACTCTCATTTGAAGATCCATATCCCAATCGCCGGGCAGCAGGTGGCCCGGTCAAGAAGCAGATCCTTCGCTCGCCTACCCCACAGTCGACTGCGTCGCCTGCGGGGCCCCAAAGCCGCCCTTCTCAGGATGACACCATCGCGGAATTTCCGAAAGAAGCGCAATCCGCAGAGGCAGTTCGGTAAATTGTTCCCAGTTGAAGCCGCGCTGGTGTACTTTGTTGGATCAGTCCACAGAGGAGGTATGAACGTGGCAATTGGCGTACAGCAGGATTTTTCCGGAACCACCCTTGCGCAATACGACCAGGTGATCCAGAAGATGGGATTTCATCCCGGAGGTCCCGGTGCATCTGGCGCTCTCTTTCACTGGGTATCGAAGACCGATGCCGGTATCCGCGTGGTCGACGTGTGGGAGAGCAAGGAGAAATTCGAGAAATTTGCCGGGGAGAAGATTGGACCAATTACCGCACAGGTGGGCGTAACCCAACCGCCCAAGGTCACCTTCTTCGAGATCCATAACTATCTAACCAAAGGCTGAGGGACGATCGCGGCACGTTGCCAGTCTCTGGCAACAAGTTCATCCCCTTGCAACGTGAGAGCTGGGCTTCACAGGCTGAATTCCTTCAGCCCTTTTGCCACTCTTTGCGCAAGCGTTCGGCGGCAGGTTTGCGCGAGGGTCTTGACCACATCTTCATGACCCTCGCCCTTGTGCTGCGAGATGAAATCTCCTGACCAGAGTGTCCGCTTGCCGTCATTGGACTTCAGCAGGACTGTGACGCGTGCGAAGGATCGGTCGCCGAGGACTTCGACCGAGAACTCGCCCGAGAGCACCGCATCGGCATCGCCGCCTGCGTCGGCGACTGCGAATCCGACGCGCTGCAGTTCATCCTCGAGAAGGCCATGAAATCGCTGCGATTCCGCCCCTGAGCCCATCTCGGCGACATGGATTCGGTTCACCTTATGCAGCGCAGGACTCTGCGCCTCTGCGCAGCGAAGTGGCACGAGTGCGACACACGCTAAGACGAGAAGCACAAACCTGCGAGACGGCATGCGCAGTATTCTATCCGCACTAACCAGCCGGCGTGATTCTGGTTGGATCGAATCCCATCAGTGCCCCAACTCCGGCCCCGGCGATCCATCCGACCACTTCCAAACCGGGACCATCATAATCGTGACCCGCTCTTCAGGGTCATTCGCTGCGATGATCGGGGAACCGTCCCCATCGGCGCCCCAGCTTTTTTCCGCATCGCCTGAAACAAAAAACATCAGGTGCGGATGCCAGTGCACGCCGCCGTCGTTCAGGTACTGTTCCTTCGACATCATGTAGCACATCGATCCCGGCTCCAGCGGCGGCAGTTCCTTGCTGTCCAGCGCAGCCGAGGTTGCTGCGAGAATCTCTGCCTTTGATTTTCCTGCCAGCACCAGCCTGGTCTTCATCAGAAAAATCGGCGCAAACGACCTCGCGGCGGCCGGATTGAAGCAGATGGGCGAGCGAATTTTAGGATTCCAGAACTCCGGAGCATCGGTGGTCGCACCCCATCCGCGTTCCACGATACAGAGAAAACCATTGGTGCCTTTTGCGGCGGTGGTGAATCCCGTCCGTCCCAGCACCATCACTTCGGCTGCATCGGAAATGGAGGGTGGCGCACCGGTGCGGGCCAGCGCAATTTCTGCATTCGCGTCGGGCATCAAATACGCATCGACCGGAGCCATGGCCGGATAAGCAGCCTTCTCCGCCGGCGCTTGTGCCTGACAGGGGGTGCCCGGTATCGCAACCGGGACCAGAAACGTTAGAGCGATGATCACTACATTGTTCTTTCGCATGGGACCTCCAAAGGGTGCATCTTTTGTGTCGGGTTTGGGAACCCTGTCTCGTTTTTTCGAGTAACTTCATTGTGCTGCGCTTTCTTTGCTCCGGCAAGCGGTTTCAAACTCGTCGTAACTCGTCCAGTGCAGCGTCACTGTTGCATTGTCGATAAACGGCCCGGTGTTCAGCTTGATGCCTTGCTCGTTCGGGCGATCCAGCACCAGTTGTGGGCCGTGCCAGGTTCCGGCCACGTCGAAGAATCCGCGATTGTGGTAGTTGATCTGGAACGGCTTTTGCCACTCCAGAAAGCGAAAGTCGAAAAGGCTCTGGTCGCTGGTAAGGTAGCCGCCATACATGGTGCCGCTCACGTCCATCCGCTCTATCGACCCCGGCGCGAGACACAGCCAGCCGGTTCCCTTGAGGTCCGCGCTCCAGATCTTTCCCTCGCGACGTCCGCCGCCGTGTCGCCCAGGTTTTCCCGGAAACCACGACACATACAGCGGATAGGTCTTCCCATCCTTCGATTGCAAAGTGCCTGTTCCGTGCCAGTAGAGCAGCGGCGTGGAGCGACCGCCGATGTGCAGCGCCCACGGGTTCAGCGCGACGATTACGACCCACATGAATGCGACCGCGGCGATCAAGATCAGAACGACCTTGGTCAGACAACCGCCCAGACTTGAAAGACAGCCACCTCTGCCTCGCATGCGGCGAGTATAGCGCGCCTTTGGTGGACAGTAACAGTAGACAGTGGACAGTAACAGTGGACAGTGGACAGTGGACAGTGGACAGTGGACAGTGGACAGTAACAGTGGACAGTGAACAGTGGAGAGTGAACAGTGAACAGTGGACAGTGGACAGTGAACAGTGGACGGTGGACGGTGGACGGTGAACAGTGAACAGTGAACAGTGAACAGTGGACAGTGGACGGTGGAGCGGTGAACAGTGGACAGTGGACAGTGAACAGTGGACGGTGAACAGTGGACGGTGGACGGTGGACGGTGGACAGTGAATGGTGGACGGTGGACGGTGGACGGCTGGACCTTACTGCAGGCCGGTCCAGACCATGCGGTGGAACATCTGGTCCATTTCCTGGGACGATTCTTTTTCGCCGCGATCGAGCCACCAGCGAAGGAGCGACAGCAGGCTGCCGGACAATGCCGATGCGCGCGCGGCCAGTTCGCGTTGCGGGACCTTCGTGAGCCTGCCGGATTCAGTGAGGCGGCGCTCGATGCCGCGGGCGAAGTAGCCCTCGGCCAGCTCGAAGAAGTCCTTGAGGTGGCCGGAGTCAGAGAGCACGCGGTAGAGCTTGTTCTGGTTCCCGATGTGCGCAAAGAGTTCGGCGACAGGCATCACGCGGTGCGATTTGTCCTTGCGATCACTGAGCGAGTTGCTCATGGTTTCAAGGAACGTCTCCAACTGGCTGACGAGCAGGTCGTCTTTGTCGCGGTAGTGGAGGTAGAAGGTGGAGCGGCCGACGCCAGACCGGTCGAGAATGTCCTGTACGGTGACGTCGTTGATGGGCTTCTCGATGATGAGGTTGAGGAGCGCGGTGCCCAGTTGTAAGCGCGTGCGGCGGACGCGGGCATCCGCAGTCCGCATCGAGAGGGACTCGACGGCGGAGAGCGGGCTGTCCGGCGGCATCGGCTTTGCGAATCGCGCAGGCAGCGCGGCGACTTTTGTGCGCACGTTCTTGGACATCGACGGCCTCATTGTTCAACAACACGCCTGCGCCTCTCGACGCGGGCGTATTTCCCAGCTACAGTGCGAATCATAGGCTGAATCGCGCGGTTCGCCGACGGAAAAGTTTGCCGATGAAAAAGGAGAGTGACTATGAATCGACTTCGCTTGCTTGCAGTGGCGACCGTGCTGGTGTTCGCATTGGGCGCGGTGGCACAACAAACTACAACTCCAGATGCTCACGCTGTGGCTGTTGCGCCCGTTGAACAACATTTGAAGGTGCTGAGCGAAAAGCTTGCCCTTACGACCGATCAGCAGGACAAAGTCAGACCGATCCTGCAGGAGATGCATGACGGGTCGCAGAAGCTTGAGGACGATCAGAGCCTGACTGCCGATCAACGGCATGAAGGCATGGTGCCTGTATTCATGAAAGCCGACAAGGCGCTGCGTGAGATTCTGACCGACGATCAGAAGAAGAAGCTGGATGAAATGGAAGCGCAGATGCATGGTGGGCCGCACGGGAATTCGCATGGAGCAACGGCGGCGCCGCAGGGAAACTGAAGAGGTCGACATGATCCCAGGTTCTGAAGCCGAACCTGGGATTTCTCACTTTGGTGCGACAGCCTAATTCATCTCACCATCTTCTCAATCTGGTCAGCGGCCAGCCGGGCTCCGCCATACGAGCGCAGGTTGCGGGCTACGCGGCGGGCGCTGTCGCGATAGCTCGGCTGGCTGAGCACGCGATGGATTTTGCTGGTGAAGTCGACGACGTCGATTTGCTTTTCCCCGTCTGGTCCATCGATCGGCATAACGACTTCGCCGGCGCCGAGAGCAACCATTCGGCGCGCATTGCTTTCCCGCTCGGTGATCGTAGGAATGATGACAGCGGGCGTGCCGGCAGCCAAGGACTGCATTACCGAGCTATGTCCACCGTGATGCACCATCAACTGGCTGCGCTCTGCCATGGCGGGGCCAGGAACGTACGCGGCGTGGTGAAAGTTTGCCGGTAGAGCACCGATCTCCGCGGGAATCTCCTGGTAGCCAGTAGTGAGTACGACATCGACGGGCGCGTCGGCAAGAGCAGCGATGGCGGCGCGAATGACCACGATGGAGTCGATTGCGGTGGGCACGGGTGCGTAGCGCGGATTGCCCGAGTAAACCCAGACGACGGCTTTGGTCGAATTCAGCGCAGCGATCGACGCTGGCAATTCCGCGTCGCCGCGTTGCCACAGGATAGGGCCAATATGCGTGACGCCCGCTGCGGCCGAAACGGGATCGGTTTCCGGCGTGCCGACAATGAGCGAGAGATCGCCTGCGAGTAAATCCACGCTGCGAGCGAAAGGGCCAATCCCATATTCCGCGGCGACTCTGTTGAAGTACGGTGCGGCGGTGGGTAGGTTGGACGGCCGTTCGCCTTTCCAGAAGAGGAAGCCGTCGCTGGCTGGATGGAAGTTGCCCTGATTGACGGTGACGAGCGAGACACCGCAGACGCGTGCCGCGAGGCATGCGAAGACGCCGAAGGAATCGACCACTACATCGGGTTTGAAGTCGCGGATGAGGTCGATGTGCAGGGCCGTATTGGCTCGGACGAATTCTTCGTCAGAGAAGAGCGACGCGTACATTTCTTCGACGTCCCAGGCTTGGCTTGCTTTGCCAAGGTCAAAGGGCGGATCCGGGATGGCACGGGCGGGCATTGGCAAATTCGCGAGACCCGCATCGGCAATAAGCGCTGCCGGTGCGGGTGCGGGATTGAAGACGGCAACATGATGGCCGCGGTCGGCCAGTTCGCGCGCAATGGGCACGAGGCGCGTGGGCAGACCGAGGTCGTTCGCCGGCAGCATGGTGAAGAGGAACCTGGACATGAGTTCTCCGCGAGGAATTGCCTATGTGTATTCCTTCCCGGCGGACAAGTCAAACGCGAGACATTCAAGCCTCTTTGTCTTCGAGTTCTGGTTCGTTGGCTTCGCGTTCGGATTCGAGGCGCTCCTCAAGTTTTTCTACTTTGCGTTTGTAGAGTGGGAAGTTTTCGCAGAAGTTGCGGCGACGACAGTTGACGCAGTCGGCGGGCGGTTCGCAGGATGACTTCTCAGGGGCGAGCGTTTGGCCGTCGGCATCTTCGCAGGTTTCGCGGACGGTTTCGCCGGGCTTATCGTCAGATTTGCGGGCGAGACGCGCCGCGATCTGGAGTCCCTGGAAGAAGGCGCGCGCCTGGCGGTGATCGATGCGGCGGGAGGCGAGCCCGCGAAGGACCTGGTTGAGGGCGAGCAGCACTCCGGCGGCATCTTCGGTGGAGGGAAGCAGGAGTGGATCGGCCGAGGTGGTGGAGATGCTGGTATAGCGGCGGGCGGTGACGTGGTAGTAGCAGAAGGCCTGTCCGCGCAGTGCGGCGGCTTTGCACCTTTGTCCGTTGATGAGAATGTGCCGGCATAGGTTGAGCATTTACGAAACTCCTGGATCCCTTTTTTGCGTTTTTTTAGTAAATGGCTGTAATCAGGTGGATTACAGATCAGGGGGTGCGGTAAAGGTTTGAGTAGATTGAGGTTGGCGGTAAAGAATTGTGCGGATATGACTTAGCGGCGCGATGGCGGTGCTGGCGAAGTTAGCGTACGCGAGGCGCACGTTCGCGGAGCCAGAGGTTTCAATCACGATTTCATTGTGCGCCGGGAGGGGATAATTACCTGCAAATCGCGGGGAAGTTTTTGCGCCTTGGAATGAGGTAGTTAGCAAGAATCTTCGGCGGGAGGGCTTGACGAAAAAGGACGGAGTGGGTGAATTTGCGCTACGAGAGATGTGGAAGCGAGACTGGAGCGATGAAACTGGGCCGGCGTTTTGTCTGGATATTTCTTTTCCTGGTCATGGGCGGCGTTATTGCGCAGGCTGCGGAGCCGGGGAAGCAGGCTGACCTGTTTCGAGCGGATTTGATTGTGTATGGCGGGACGGCCTCCGGGGTGATGACGGCGTATTCGGCGGCGCGCGAGGGATTGCACGTGGTGCTGCTGGAGCCGGGAGCGCACCCGGGCGGGATGGTGACGGGAGGCTTGTCGGCTACGGACCTTGGTTATTTTGGGATCATCGGCGGCTATGCGCGGGAGTTCTACATGAAGGCGGCTGCGCATTACGGCGTGCACGATCTTGAACGCGCGGAGAACTGGCTGTCGGAGCCGCACGTGGACGAGGCGATCTTCGTCGCGATGTTGAAGGAGGCTGGCGTTGAGGTCCGGTTCCACGAACGGCTGCGCGAGAAGAACGGCGTGGAGATGGGAGAGTGGACGCATTGTTTCTCTGGCTACGGAGGACGGGACGCGCTGGCGCGGCGCGGTTTTTGCCGATTGCAGCTATGAAGGCGATGTGATGGCGCAGTCGCATGTGAGTTACACGTGGGGGCGCGAGAGCAGGGCGGAGTACGGCGAGGACCTGGCGGGCGTCCGCGAACATACGCCGGGGCATCAGTTTGGCTGGGCGATGTCGCCGTATGATGAGCAGCATCATTTGTTGCCGGAGGTGGATGCAGTGCCGCTGGCGATGGCCGGCTCCGGTGACAAGAAGGTGCAGGCTTACAATTTCCGCCTGATTCTGGCGAATGATGCAACCAACCGGTTGCCTTTCCCGAAGCCAGACGGATACGATCGCGCGCGGTTCGCGCTGCTGGAGCGGTACATTGGTGAATTTGCGCAACACGTGGGGCGGGCGCCGCGGGTGCACGATCTCTTTAATCCGGTTCTGATTCCGAATCGCAAGGCGGACTTCAATAACAACGGGCCGATCTCGACGGACTACATCGGGCATAGCTGGAGGTATCCAGAGGCGAGTTACGCGGAGAAGGCGGCGATCTGGCGCGAACATCTGCGGTACACGGAGTCGCTGATGTACTTCCTCTCGCATGACGCGAGCGTGCCGGAGACGCTGCGGGCGGAGTTGAACGAGTGGGGCCTGCCGCGAGATGAGTTTGCCGATACGGATCACTGGCCGAGGCAACTCTACATTCGCGAAGGGCGGCGGATGGTGGGTGCATACGTAATGCGGCAATCGGACCTGCAGACGGAGCGGACGAAGAGCGACTCGATTGGCATGGGATCGTACAACAGCGACTCACATAACATTCAACGGGTGGCGATGGCGGACGGGTCGGTGCTCAATGAGGGCAATGTCGAAGTGCCGGTTCAGCCGTATGAGATTGCGTACCGAAGCATTACGCCAAAGCGTGGGGAGGTGCAGAATCTGCTGGTGCCGGTGTGCCTTTCGGCGTCGCACGCAGCCTACTCGTCGGTGCGAATGGAGCCGCAGTACATGATTATCGGGCAGGCGGCGGGCGTGGCTGCTGCGCTTGCCGTGCGCGCGAATTCCGCGGTGCAGGATGTATCCATTCCGGCGCTGCAGGAAGAGCTGCACGAGCATGGCGCGGTGCTCCATCTGAGCGAGGGAATCAAGGCGAAGTGAGTTCGAAAGGACGCGGCCGAGATGGTCGGGTATCAGACCGACGGCGCGGGTGCGTGAGCGATACAGATTTTCTGAAAAAACCAGGTCTGTGCCGGTGCGCAAGCTTTACATTTAAGTAGGAAATCCCCGACAGCGAGAGAGCACAAAACGCCTGCGGGATATGTGTCGAAAGGAATTTTGATGGCCAGAGTTTCCTCCGCGTCCGCGTGGCGCGCCGCTGCTTTGCGAATTCTCCTGATCCTTTGTTTAGTTGCGCTGGTTTCGGTGACGGTAATCGCCCAATCCACCTTTGGCTCGGTCCTGGGAACGGTTCATGACTCGAGCGGCGCGGCGCTTCAGGGCGCCCAGGTGACGCTGACGAATGTTGGCACGGCCGCTGTGAGAACCGAAGTGACCGACGCGGACGGCAACTACGCGTTCCGGAACATCGACGTTGGTGTCTATTCTGTCAGCATCAAGGCGCAGGGGTTTCAGTCGCAGACAATGTCTTCGATCTCGCTAACGGCCCGCGAGACACGACGCGCTGACGCAACGATGCGGGTGAGCGGAGACGTGCAGACCGTGGTAATCGATGACAAATCGGCCGTGCCGGTGATTACGACCGATGTGTCAAACCTGGCCGAAACCAAGATTGGCGATGAACTTGTGAATCTACCGGTCGCCATCTACTCGCGGTCGACAGGCTCGACAAGCCCCATCTCGACGCTTACGACAGAGGCCGGCGTGCAGACTGACGATACGGGAAACCTAGCGGTGCTGGGCACCACGGCCGCCTTGCTCAGCGTGACTGTCGATGGGATTTCTTCTGTCGGCGTAGAGTATTCGGGGCCGGTCAACGAGATGTTTCCGTCGTTTAATTCAATTGAAGAGATTCGCGTGAGCGAGTCAAACAACAATGCGGAGTTCTCCGGCGTTGCCGATATCACAACCGTGTCGAAGGCAGGAACCCTGCACTATCACGGCGGAGTCTTCGAGAATCACGAGAACACCGTCTTCAATTCGAATAACCCCTTCGCCCTGGCGAAGCCAAAGATCATCATGAACGACTTTGGCGGAACGCTGGGCGGACCATTGCACATCGCACCACTCTTCTCAAAAGAGAAGCCGGGATTCTTCTTCATCAGCTATGAAGGACTGCGGCTGCCGCGCGAGACCCCGATCCTGCTGAGCGTTCCCTCCGCCGATATGCGCAACGGAAACCTCACCGACTATCTGGCCGGACAGGGAATCAGCGCGGTCTATCAGCCCGACGGCGTCACGCCGATTGATCCTGCGAATGTGCCGGTGAACCCGATCTCGGCGAACTTGCTGGCCACGCTTATGCCGATGCCTAACTACGGACCGACGGGCACGTATGCCAACAACTACCAGATCAATTTTCCTTCGCCTATCTCTTCGAACCAGGGCGACGTGCGGCTAGA
This sequence comes from uncultured Acidobacteriaceae bacterium, assembly GCA_963838295.1. Lineage (GTDB taxonomy): Bacteria > Acidobacteriota > Terriglobia > Terriglobales > Acidobacteriaceae > Telmatobacter. The sequence goes on along the minus strand of CAWIQS010000006.1, from coordinate 158,261 downwards.
CAAGAATGTTTCAGACAAGCAGTCGATGTTTGCGCGCTTCTCGTACAAGAACCGGCAAGTGATTACGGCGCCGTCGGCGCTTTGCACGTTTACCTATTGCGCCGAGGCCGGCAGCCCGCTGCAGGGCGGGTACAACACACCGGAGATCGACGAAGGCCTGACGTTTGCGCACAACTATGTGTTTACGCCGACGCTCCTGAATGAATTCCGCGCCGGATTCAACGAGCAACACACGTCGGAAACGCAGTCCTACTCGACGACCGCTCTGCTGACGCAGACGGGCATCACCGCTATTCCGCAACCGGATACGCAATGGTCCGAAGCGCCGCAAGTGCTGATCAACGGATTCATGTCGACGGGCGCAGGCAATCCGGGGGTCCAGCGCGGACAGATCATCCAGGCACTCGACAACCTGACGTGGACCAAAGGCAAACATACATTCAAATTCGGCGCCGACTTCAAGCGGCTGGCCGATCACGATGACAACGTCTTCGGCAACTACCGTTCCGGCTGGTATGTATTCGACGGATCTTCGAATGTTGGCACAGCCATTGGCGATCCCTACACCGCGTTTCTGCTCGGATATCCCGACTACACCGAAGTGAGCACGACGAACAACGACACGATGGATGGGCTGGGATATTCGTACTCGTTCTACGGGCAGGATGATTGGCACGTGACGCCGAACCTGACTCTGAATCTTGGCTTGCGCTACGAACTGCATCCGCCGCTGCGCGAAACGCACGCGAACACCGCGGCATTCATGCCTGACTGGACCGGCGCTGGAACCGATGGCACAACGCAAGTCAACGGTGCTGTTGTGGTTTCAAATGCGTCGGCGCTGGCCAATGCATCGCAGGACCTGGAAGCGGCGATTGCGCCCACACCGATCCTGACCGCGTCGCAGGCGGGGATTCCATCGACACTGCGCTACGCCGATCACACCGACCTGGGACCGCGCATCGGATTTGCATGGCGGCCTTATGGCAAAGATTCGACCGTGCTGCGCGGCGGCTGGGGCCGCTTCATCGAGTCGCCGCTCGGTTTTTCCCTGGTGTCAGGCTGGGCCGTGTCGTCAAGCTACGTGGGAACGTACAACCAGGATTTCCAGGCGGATGGTGTGACACCGATCCTCAATTTTCAAGATCCGTTTGATTCAGCTGTAGCCAGTTCCACGGGCACCGCGGGCTTCTACTACGCGTTTCCGATCCACTACAAGGATCCAACGGTGCAGCAATGGAACCTGACGTTGGAGCAGGATCTGACGCGCAGCATCGGCATGCGGCTTTCGTACAGCGGCAGCCATGGCTCGAACCTCGAAGCGATGGTGGATCTGAACCAGGTGCAACCCAATACGGCGGGATACGCCGTCGCCTCCACGAATCTTCCGTATCCCGACTGGAGCATCATCCAGAGCGTTACCAATCTCGCGGAGAGCAACTATAACAGCGGCACTGTGGAGGTTTCGCGGCACAGCGGAAAGGGCATCACGTTTGATGCGAGCTATACGTGGACGCGCGATCTCTCCGACGCGGGCGGTGCGACTCCGAATGCATTTGCGGTGGCGGGCGGCACTTATCTTACGACGCGGTTTCATCCCGGGCTCGACTACGGCAACGTGATCTATGATCGTGAACATCGCTTTCTTGCAACGTGGCTCTACGATCTACCCTTTGGAAGCGGTGAGCGGTGGCTCACCGGCGGAGCGGCCAACGCCATTGTCGGCGGCTGGAAGTTAGCCGGCGTCGCGGTGCTGCAGTCCGGACCATTTCTCACGCCCTACCAACAATCGGTCGATCCTGCGAATACGAATATTCTCACCACCGTTGGACAAGCGCGGCCCGACCAGCTCACGGGCGTTTCGCTCTACGCACCTAAGCGCACGACAACGCAGTGGCTGAATCCGGCAGCGTTCCCTTATCTCAATTTGCAGAATCCTGATGGCGCGGGAATCGGGCGGTTCGGCAATGCTCCAGTGGGAGGTGTGGTCGGCCCCGGCACAACCAACTTTTCGCTGTCTCTGCTGAAAAGCGTGGCACTGCGCGAAAAGTCGAGGCTCGAACTGAGCGTCGAAGCTGCGAACATTTTGAACCATCGCAACTACGAGCCGCCGAATATGCAGGTGGATTCCTCAGGCTTTGGTTCGATTACCGCGCTGCAAACCGCCGAAGGCGCAGGACCGCGCAGCCTGGAAGTGACGGCGCGGATCGTGTTTTGAACGACGCCAACAAGTCCGTGCATGTTTCCTTAATCGCGTTGCCGTTATTGCAAATCGATCTGCAATACCTGGATCGAGTATGGCGGCAGCGTGACTGAGAATTTGCTGCTGACATCGTGGAGTGGCGACTCGACAGGCACGAGGCGGTTGGGATCGTCGATGCTGTTGGTCGTCTGCGTGTCGGGTGCGCTCAGCCGCACCAGCTTCGCCATTGCTTTCGGTTGCGCTCCGGGCATCATGATCTGCAATGGCTGTGGATCCGACGATGCGTTTACCAGCTTCAGATAAAGCTGCTTCTTCGCTGTGTTGATCGTGGATGAGTAGAAGAACTTTGCTCCGCCGTTCTCAAGCTTCGAGGCAATCGTGTGGTCGCCTAGATACGATGCAAACATCACCTGCGCGTAATAAGCGGGCGAGCCGTAGCTCTTCATGGCGTTGTAGCCGATCAGGTCTGTCTCCCACTGCATGCCGCCGGGATCCACACGCACCAGGAGCGGAGCATACGAGGACATCACGACCAGGTCGCTGTTGCGCTCCAGACCTGTCATCCATGCGGCATCGCCGAGCGCGGCGCCCATGTTCGGCGTCGGCGCGCCTTCGCGCGTGGCCCATTCGCCTACAAAGATCTTCGGGCCGTTGCGGTCGGCTTTGTCAAAGTGGCCCGAGTCCCAATGATTGGTTGAAGGCGAGCTGTTGTCGGGGGTGTCGTAGTGGTGGGCGTCGTGGAAGTTTTGCGTGGCGCGCACGTAGTAGTGTTCGTCGACCACGTCGGGCTTTACGGTTTTCACGGGCGCGGTTGCGATCAACTGCAGATCGGGATACTTCGCCTTGATGGCCTTGTAGAACTGGGTGTAGCGCGCATCGTAGCTGTTTGAACGGTCGAACCAGTCTTCGTTGCCGATTTCGACGTAGGTGAGTTTGAAGGGAGACGGATGGCCGTCTTTCACACGCTCGGCGCCCCACTTCGTATCCGCTCCGCCTGACACGTATTCGAGCTCATCCAAGCCGTCCTGCACGTAGGGCTCGAGATCGGCGCCGGGATTCACGTGCTCCTGCGCCAATGAGTAGCCCGCATACACTGCCAGCACTGGCTGCATGTGCAGGTCCTCGCACCATTCCAGAAACTCGAGCAGGCCCATTCCGTCGCTGGATTGATAATTCCACGGACTGCGATGCGTTGGCCGGTCGACGAGCGGACCGATTGTCTTCTTCCACTCGAAGCGTTCCTTGATGTGGTCGCCTTCGAGGTAGTTGCCGCCGGGCAGGCGCAGAAACGCGGGATGCATCGCTGCCAACTTATCCATCAAGTCGACGCGGTTGCCGTTGGCGCGATTGTGATAGGTGGGCGGGAAGAGCGAGACGAGTTGGAGCCAGAGTGTGCCCGCGTGGCTGGCGGTGATTACGAGGTGATTGGTCGACGAGGGCTCCATCGCGCCGGTCTTCAGCGTGAAGGTGAACTGTTTCCAGTCCGTGCCAACTCCGTTGACTGTTGCAGAAGCAACCGCTTTGCCGGTGTCGTCGTTGACCAGGCTCACGCTGATGGGGCCCATGTTTGCGCTGTCTGCCTTCGCGTAGAACGAGCCTTTGTATTCCGTGTTGTGGTGGAGGGCCATGCCCCACCAGCCCACATTCAGCGCGCCGGCCTGGTTGTGCGCGTCGGCTTGCTCGATTTCAATCTTGAGGCTGTCGGGGAGGGCAGTGCTTGGGCCAGTGGCTGCGTCGTGACTCATGTTCGCGCGCGCGTTTCCATCCTCGACGAGATACCAGTAGAGAATGCCGCTCCAGTCGCCGCGAAAGGTGCGGTTGCGCACCATCTCCGCGTACAAGCCGCCGTCATAGGAGTAGTTGATCTCTTCGGTCATGAGCCCATAGAGCGTGGGGCTGACGGTGGAGACTGGCTGATCTGGATGTAGCGTCAGGGCCGCTGGAGCGTTCTGACCGGAAGCAACAAGGGCTGAAGCGGAGATGGCGAGGGTCGCGACGAGGTGGGCAAACGTTTTCTCTTGCATGCGGATTTATCTCCGAAAAGAATGCCGGGCCAGTATATCGCGCGGCGCCGCCCGCCATATCCGCAGCAATTTATGACGCCGATAGTTGCCAAAAGCAACTAAATTGAGTAGCCTTATTTCATGCCGATTGGCGCCAGCCACGAGCCTCAACTCGCTGCGCAGGTTTCGGCGGTGCGGCAGTTCAACCGCTTCTATACTGCGAAACTGGGTCTTTTGCGGCGGCGTCATCTTGACGGGGATTTTGCGCTTACCGAAGCGCGCATTCTTTACGAGATCGGGGCGAGTTCCCGGATAACAGCGTCGGACTTGTGCCAGATTCTCGAGTTGGATGCGGGCTACATCAGCCGCCTTTTGTCAGCGCTCACCAGGAGAAAGCTGGTGCGCCAGTCAAGCTCCGCTGCGGACGGGCGCGAAAGACTTCTCACGCTTACCGCGACAGGCACGAAGGCCGTTGCGCAACTCGATCGTCAGTCCACCGCGCAGATTGAAGAGATGCTCGCGCACTTGACGGAGGCCGATCGGCAATCCATAGCCGCGTCGCTCGTGCGTGTCCGCTCCATCCTCGCCGCGCCGCCGAAGCCGCAGGTTAGGATCGAGCGCGTTCGCGCTTCGAGTGACGAAGCTCTCGGCATTCTGCACGAGTATTACGAAGCGGTGCACGTGGTCCAGCGAGACACACCCGCGAGCATCGAAAAGATGCTGAAGGCGGCTGACTCCGGAATGTGGCTGGCATTTCTTGGAGACGAATTAGTGGGGTGCGTCGTGCTGCGCAAACTTGATTCAATTTCGCACGCCGCGGAATGCAAACGGCTTTATATCCGGCCTGCCGCGCGCGGAAATCGTATCGCGGACATGCTGCTTGATGCGATGGAAGAGTTCGCTCGCAGCAGGCATATCAAATGGATCTATCTCGACACGTACGACGATCTCAAGACGGCGATCGCGCTGTATGAACGGCGGGGGTATACGCGATGCGAGCGATACAACGACAATCCGCAGGCGACGCTTTTTATGCGCAAGCATCTCGACTGAAAGTGTCCAAGCGAATTTCCGTGACGGATCTAGAAGATCCAACCGCCGCCAACAACTTCGTCGCTGTCATAAAAGACGGCGGACTGGCCTGGGGTGACTGCGCGCTGCGGCTCGTCAAAGGTTGCGAGCACTTCGGCGCAGGCCGCGTCGGAGTTTGCGCCTGCTCCGACTACTGGCTCCAGTGTGGCCCAGGCCGGCTCATGCCGATGGCGGATCTTCACCTTCACGCGCATCGGTTCCGTGAGGTCGGGAATGCTGATCCAGTTCAGTCGATTCGCACGCAGCCTATGCGTAGCTAGTTCCTCGTCCGCGCCGACCGTCACGCGATGACTCGCTGGATCGATGTTCAAGACATAGAGCGGCGAAGGTGACGACACCTTCAGTCCCTTGCGCTGGCCGACGGTGAAATTCGAAATGCCGTCGTGGTGACCCAGCACCTCGCCGGATGAGGCGACCAACTCGCCGGCCGTGTCCGGCATCGGCTCGCCCTGCTCTTCGAGATATGCTGCGAGGAAATTCTGATACGACCCGCCGGGAATGAAGCAGATCTCCTGCGAGTCTGGCTTCTCAGCCAGCGCCAGCCCCTTCTGCCGCGCGACCTCGCGCACTTCGGGCTTGGTCAGGCGCCCGAGCGGAAACAGCGTGTGCGCCAGCTGGGCCTGCGTCAGGCCGAAGAGAAAGTAGGTTTGATCCTTGGCAAGATCGGCAGGGCGCTTGAGGATCCAGCGCTTGCGCGCAGGGTCATATTCGTTGACTGCGTAGTGGCCGGTAGCGATGGAGCCGGCGCCTATGGAGCGCGCAGTCTTGAGCAACTGGTCAAACTTCAGATGGTTGTTGCAGAGGGAGCAGGGAATCGGCGTCCGGCCCGCGAGATACTCCGAGACAAACGGCCGCACCACATCCTGCTCGAAGCGCTCTTCCTGATTGACCACGTAGTAGGGAATGCCGAGGTGCTCGGCGACACGGCGCGCATCGTACACATCGTCGAGCGAGCAGCAGCGGCCCGCCTTGGGCGCATCCGGGATGCCGTGCTTGCCGGCGAGACGGGTCTGATCCCAAAGCTGCAGCGTGAGGCCGACAACCTTGGTGCCCTCATCGAGACGAGCGAGGATCGCTGCCACCGTCGAAGAGTCGACTCCTCCGGACATGGCAACGGCAATGGTGTTTGGCTCTGGCATGGGGATCGCGTGCAACTCTATTTTCGCATCAATTGCATTTGCCATGCTGAATCCGCTGGAGCTCTCGATCCTGAATTCAGGAGCTTGGAGCATGTGCGGCCGATGGGCCGCACATGCTCACCCCGCGTGTTGGTTCCTCGGTTCAAGCGGTTAGAGCGGGTCGTGCGCGCAAGTACTGTAGGGATTGATGTTAACCGCAAAGTGTGCTCAGGAAAGGACTTATTGATTGTCCGCGATGAGGCCCGAGCCGGCGGCCGGCGTCCGTTGCCCTTCTGGTTATGTCGACGATGAGCCAGCGTGCAAAATTTTCAATGTTCCGTGGATCTTTTTATACCGTTCGAGAAGATAAGCATCGCAACGGTGTCTGTGCTCCCCGTCCTCCAGAGCGGGTCCTGATTTTGCCGTCGCAACGGTTGTGAAGCAATCGCGACAGATGGAATCGATTGTGCCGTCATCGTTTAGTCGATGTGTGAACTGTAATGTATAAGCGTGAGCCATGGATTTCGCTCCTTTATCTAGGACTCGATCAAGCGCAATTCCAACTTCTCTATGGGATAGGTTGTAGCAATTTGGGTTCCTTCTTCGGTCCTGGGGCAAGTTGGGTGTAATCGACACATTCGCATTGGTTTCTGCCGCGCGCTTGGCGGGAATGTGGTGGATTCGCCCGTGGGTGAGTCCTTTAGCAGCGCGAAGGCGCCGAAAAGCAGATTCTTCGCTCACCACCCCCAAACTGAACTGCGTTTGGGGCCCCGTTCACTCAGAATGACATCGTCTGATATGAGAAGGAACTATATGACGGAATTAGGAGCGCGAAGGCGCCGAAAAGCAGATTCTTCGCTCACCACCCCAAACTGAACTGCGTTTGGGGCCCCGTTCACTCAGAATGACATCGTCTGATATGAGAAGGAACTATGTGACGGAATTGGGATTCTACGCCAGCGTTCCGGCGGCGACAGGGGACAGAGTCCGCAATTGCTGCACTGCTTCCGGAACAATCTGGAGCACGCGATCAATCTGGGGCTCGGTGACTGTTTTGAGCAGGCTGAAGCGAAGGCTGGCGCGGGCGCGGGCTTTGTCGAGGCCCATGGCCATCAGCACATGGCTCGGCTCCGTTGCGCCAGAGTGGCACGCCGATCCGCCTGAAACCGCGATGCCTTTGAGATCGAGCGCGATCACCAGCGCTTCGCCTTCGAGATTGTCGAACCAGATATTTGTTGTGTTGGCTGCGCGAGGAGCCGGCTTTCCGTCGGGCATGGCCCCGTTCAGGCCTGTTCCTGGCAACGCCAGAACTCCGGCTTCGAGCTTGTCGCGCAGAGTTGCGAGCCTGGTCATGGTGCCGTCTTCGAGGCTGTGCATGGCCAGTTCCACGGCCTTGGCCAGACCAACGATGCCTGCTACGTTTTCCGTCCCCGCACGGCGACGGCGCTCATGGCTTCCGCCGACGATCAGCGATTCCACCGGCGTGCCGCGACGCACAAACATTGCGCCTACGCCCTTAGGTCCGTGAACTTTGTGGCCGCTGATCGAAAGCAGATGGCAGCCAAACTGGCGCACATCAAACTTGACCTTTCCGGCTCCCTGCACGGCATCGATGTGGAAGAAAACGCCGGTGTCCGCCGCGATTTTACCGATTTCCGCGACCGGCTGGAGCACGCCCGTCTCGTTATTGGCCAGCATCACGCTGATCAGGCGCGTTTCCGGCCGAATCGCACGCAAAATATCGTGCGGATCGATCAATCCGCTGGGCTGTGGGGCGACAAATGTCGTCTGCACGCCAAAATTGGCTAATTTGTTCGCGGCCTGGATGACAGCGGAGTGCTCGATCGACGTCGTGATCAGATGGTCGCCGGGATGAAGCAGGCCGAACAGGGCAGTGTTGTCGCCTTCCGTCCCGCCTGAGTTGAAGACGACTTCGGCATCATGGCAGTTGAAAAACTCCGCCATCGTCTCGCGCGCCCGGTCAATCGCTGTACGTGCCTGTTGGCCATCGAGATGGATCGACGACGCGTTGCCAAATTGCTCAATCCAATAGGGACGCATCGCGTCAACCACCTCCGGTAGCAGGGGAGTGGTGGCGTTGGCATCCATGTAGATCCGGGTGCCCGGTGCGGTATTGGTAGACATGAGCAGAGCCTCTCTTTGCGAGGTTATCACAAGAATTAATGGCATTGCGGTGTGGCAAAAGAGCACACTGGCCAGTGCAAAAGATCGCGAATGCCGTAATCTTGCCGCATGGCCCGGCTCCCCAGCTCGGAGATTATTGCCCGCATGCGATGCGAACTTCTGGATTGGTATGACCGCAACAAGCGGGACCTGCCGTGGCGTCACACGAAGGACTCCTACGCCATCTGGGTTTCGGAAATCATGCTGCAGCAGACGCGGGTTGCCGTGGTCATCGAGCGGTGGAAAAGCTTTCTCGAGCGGTTCCCCACAGTGGAGGCACTGGCCAAGGCTGAGGAACAGGACGTGCTTGCGCTTTGGAGCGGACTCGGCTACTACCGTCGCGCACGCATGCTGCACAAGGCTGCGAAAACCATTGTTGCTGAGCAGGCGGGAAAGATGCCGACAGACCCTGCGGAACTCCGCAAGCTGTCCGGCATTGGCTCTTACACCGCGGCTGCCATTGCCAGCATCGCGCACGGCGAGCCCATTGCCGTGGTCGATGGCAACGTCGAACGCGTGCTGAGCCGCATCCGCGGATGGGAATCGCACGATGCGGTTGGAGAAGCCGCTGTTCGCCGCAAAGTGGAGGAATTCGCGGCAGCACTTGTCGATCCGCGCCGGGCGGGCGACTTCAACCAGGCCATCATGGAACTTGGCGCGACTGCTTGCACGCCACGCAATCCGCAATGCCTGGTCTGTCCGTGGAAAACGGAGTGCCGGACGCTTGGCGAACACAAGACGCCGAAACGCGCGCCCATGACGAACCGCGAAATTGCATACGCCCTGGTAGTGCGTGACGGCGCGACAGGGCCGGAAGTTCTGCTCGAACAGCGTGCCGCGAGCAACACCGTGATGCCGGACATGTGGGAACTGCCTTCGCTTCCCGATGACTCTCCGATTGAAAACGACCTGAGGCTTACGGTGCGCCACGCGATCATGCAGGTGAACTATGTTGTACGTGTTTGCGAATTTCGCGAAGAGGGCGTCGCTCGACTGAACTCGGACGGGGGCGAACGTCGATGGGTTTCGCTCGGCCAGGCTGCAGAAATGGCGCTCACCGGGCTGGCGAGGAAAGTGCTCGGCAAGGTACAGCTGTGCTCCACGAATTCAATTCAGCAGCGATCATCGTGATATCAAGAGCGGTTCATTCCAAGCGCCGTAGACGACGTTGTGCGATCGCGGCGAAGGCGAACTCCGGAGCTTCGAGCGATAGAATTGTAGGGTTCCTGAGAACTCAAACGGCCATGTAGTGACCGTTTATGGAGACCTGATGTATTTCAAGCACTCTTGCGCCACAGTGTCCGCTCTAATTCTCTGTCTTGGTCCGCTTCTTGCTCAAACATCGAAGGATAACGCACTTCCGGAAATCTCGGGATTGCCCGTAGCAGCACGCGCGGCAGCTGCCTCCATCGATCCCGAAAAGATTCGGGCGCACGTGCGGTTCTTGTCTCTTGATCTGCTGGAGGGTCGCGGGCCCGGTACGCGCGGCGCTGAACTTGCGGCGGAATATATCGCCACCCAATTCGCTGTCAACGGGCTCGAACCCGCCGGCGACCCCATAGGTGGAAAGCCCAGCTACTTTCAGAAAGTGCCACTTATCGCGGTGCACACGGTTGAAGACAAAACGAAGTTCGCCTTCGTTCCAGCGAGCGGCCAGCCGGTTGCACTCGCTTACGGCTCGCAGATTGTCTCCAAAGACGAGACCGGGCAGCCCACCGCCGACTTCGACGCGCCGATCGTGTTTGTGGGATACGGCATTCACGCACCGGAGGACAACTGGGACGACTATACCGGTGTGGATGTGAAGGGCAAGATCGTGCTGGTGATCGTGAACGAACCGCCCTCCAACGACGAAAAGTTCTTCAAGGGGAAAGCCCTCACCTACTACGGCCGGTGGACGTACAAGTACGAAGAAGCCGCACGCCGTGGCGCACTTGGCGTGCTCATCATTCACCGGACGGATCTGGCGAGTTACGGCTGGTCCGTCGTGCAGAATTCCCAAGCCGTCGAAAAAAGCTACCTCGCCGGTGAACCGACCGACACGCTTCGCGCCGCCGCGTGGATCCAGCACGATGTCGCGCAGCATCTCTTTAATCTTGCCGGACTTGGCGATCTCGACAAGGGAATCGAGCGGGCGGGCCAGCGCGGATTCCACGCGCAGGAACTTAACGTTCATCTCAAGGCTCATATTGAAAGCCGCGTGCGCAAATACGATTCGACGAATGTCGTTGGTCGTGTTGCGGGCGCATCAGCCGATCAAAGGAACGCCGTGCTCTATACCGCGCACTACGATCACCTCGGCATCGATCCCGATGCGAAAGGCGATGGCATCTACAACGGCGCCGCGGATAACGGCACGGGTTGCGGCATTCTAATCGAAATGGCACGAGCCTTCGCGCAATCGTCGCAGCGGCCGCCGCACGCGATGTACTTCTCTGCTGTCACTGCGGAAGAGCAGGGGCTGCTCGGTTCGCAATATCTCGGAGAGCATCCGCCGGTGCCGGCGCGGGACATTTCGCTCGATCTGAACTACGACATGCTGCTTCCCATTGGCGTTCCGCTTTCGGGTGATCTTGGCGGAGCGGAGCGCATCGACTTCTGGCCTACGATCAAGGCCGTTGCGAAGGACTTCAACATCGAATTGTTGCCGGATCCCGATCCTTCAGCAGGCCACTACTATCGGTCCGATCACTTTTCGCTGGCGCGGGCCGGCATTCCTGCCTTCTCTGTGGATGAGGGTGTGCTGTTCGAAGGGCACGACGAAGCGTGGGGCCGTACGCAGTTCGCGGACTTCGAAGAGCATCACTATCATCAGCCGTCCGATGAGTATCATGCCGACTGGGATTTTCGCGGTAACGCGAAGTTCGCGCGGTTTGGATTTGTGCTGGGCTGGCTTGCGAGCGAACAGAGCCACCCCGTCGAATGGCAATCCGGCGACGAGTTTGAGGTGGCGCGGAAGGCAAGCGAGAAGAGCAAAGACTAGTGAACAGTGGACAGTGAGCAGTGCACAGAACCAGCGATGCGGGGGCATCGCTGGTTTTTTTCTGAGCCTGCAGATTCTGCGATAGATCAGAACTGCAGCTTGGCGCCGAATTGAATCTGGCGCGATGTGGTTGATGTGGATGAGACGAGGCCTGCCGTTGGCGACACTCCGGAGGTGGCCGAGGTGTACACCACTTCGTTCGGCGTTTGCAGATTGGTGTGATTCAAGATGTTGAAGAACTCAGCGCGGAACTGCAGGCCGAGACGCTCGGTGAGATGCGCGTTGCGCGTGGCGGAGAAGTCCAGTTCAGAGAGGCCGGGACCGGTCAGCGCGTCGCGTGAGACGTTGCCATAGGTTCCTGTGGCAGGTTGCAGGAATGCCGCGGCGTTGAAGTATTGCTGGGGCGTGCGCGGATAGAGGGTGCCGCTAAAGTTCGGATTCCAGTTGGGGCGCACGGGATTGCGGGTGTCGCCGTTGCCGGTGGGGTTGTAGCCGAGTTGCGGCGAGAAGGGGAAGCCCGTTTGCACGGCCAAAATGGCGCTCGCCGTCCAGCCGCTCGCGACGAAATTCACGGGCCTGGATGCGTGGCTGAGAAAGCGACGATGCGGGCCGAAGGGCAACTCATAGCTGCCGTTGAGTGAGGCCAGATGGCGCACGTCGGTTGCGGCAGGGCCCCAGTCGAGCTTGGGGTTGAGCGGGAATTCAACGAATGCTGGCGTGTTGCCGCTGACGCTGGTGTTCCATGCCGATCCGTCGTCGAGGTTCTTGGCGTAGGTGTAATTGCCGCGGAATTGGAAGCCGCTCGCAAACGACCGCCGCACATCGACGACCAGCGAGTGATACGCGCCGACACCTTGCGAGACCCACGACGTGGAGTTGGCGAGATTGGGATTCGCGTTCTTCGCGCCCGCTGGATAGAAGGGCGATCCGTCTGCGAGATAAGTTGGCACTGGTTCGTTCATGTCTTCGGAAAGAATCTGGTGATAGCTGTGCGAGCCTATATAACCCACTGTCAGCGAGGTGCGCGGAGCAATCTGCTGCTCGATGCGGAGGCTCCAGTTCAGCACCGCGGGCGTGTTGATGTCGGGCTGCACGTTGCTCGGCGAAACCTTGCTTCCCGCCGGCGGGGTTGTGCCCGGCGTGATTTGCAGATTTGAAACCGCGATGTTGGAGATGGACTCGGCGGTATTGAACGGTGCAGTCTGGTCGAGGCGATAGTCGAGGGTGTCGAGCAGTCCGTGATAGAGACCGAATCCGCCGCGAACGGCGGTCTTTCCGTTGCCCCACACATCCCACGCAAAGCCGACGCGCGGCTCGGGCAGGAAGACGGCGCGGTTCTTGCTGAGTGCAGAGCCACCGACCACGGGCTGCGTCTGCAGAACGCCAGCGGCAATCGCGTAGTTCGCAGCACGGCCTTGCGCCTCGTTCCATCCGTTGGTGGATTCAGAACGGAAACCAGCGCGCAGTTCGAGACGCGGCGTGAGCTTGATGGTGTCTTCTGCAAAGGCTGCGCCTTCGAGCGAACGCCAGCCGAGTTCGGTTGGGGATGGAACCGCGGTGAAGGTCTTCACCGTGCCCTGCAGGAACGATTGCAGGGTGCTGAATGAGGCCTGGCCGTATTGATCCTGCGCCAGCAAGTCGTTCGATTGAATGCGCTGCAACCACAAGCCGACTTCGACCTGATGACGGCCGTGCGACCAGTAAACATGATCGTCCCAGGTGAAGAGATTGCGCGTGGCCGCATTGTTGCTGCCAACGTTGAGGCCGGCCTGCGTGATGGCGGATGCGCCGTTGGAGGCGGTGCTGCCGCTGATGACAATCGCGCCGATGGGCTGGCCGGCAACCCATCCGGGAATGGAAACGGGACTGTAGCCGGTGAAGAAATAGCTTGCGCGCGAATAGCCGAAGCGCGCGGTGTTCAGCAGGGCGGGCGAAAACACATGCTGTTCCTGCACGCTCAGCACCTGCTCGCGCAGACTCTCATCAATCAGGCTCAGCGGATTTTGCGATGGTGTGTTCGCGGTACTGTCGTCGACGGTGTAGACGGCGAAGAGCAGGTCTTTGCCGCCGAGGTTGTCGTCAAAGCGCGTGGTGCCGAAATCCTCGCGGATGTGTTGCGGAGGATGACTGAAGGCTTCTCCGATGCCGCTGCCCAGTTCCGGACCGTTCTGCACGGGCCACAACGCGAGCAGAGGCGCGACGGCAGGATTGACGCCGACATATTGCTCTTGTCCCGAAGAGTCCGGCAGATAGCCCAGGCGGGCCTGGTTGTCGGGCACGAGCGTGACGGCGCTCAGGCCCCAGTTCTGGCGGAAACCTTCGTTGTTGGCGAAGAGGAAGAGCTTGTTGGCACGAACGGGGCCGCCGAGCGAGGCGCCGAACTGGTTGCGCTGAAACTCGGGAATTGCGCCCTGATCGAAGTAGTTGCGTGCATCGAGTGCGCTGTTGCGAATGAATTCAAATGCTGTGCCGTGTAGTTTATTGGTGCCCGAAGTGGTGACGATGCTGACTTGTGCGCCGTCGCGTTTGCCGTAGGTAGCGCCATAGGTGTCCGTCGCTACGTTGAATTCGCGCACGGCATCGACGCCGAGCAGCTGGCCGCTGGTTCCACCGGGCGTTACGTTGATGAGCGAGGAGCCGGTGTATTCAATGCCGTTCAAGAGAAACAGATTGTCCTGCGGGCGGCGCCCGCTCACCGCGAACATGTTGCCGACTGACGAATTCGAAGTACCTGTGCCGCCCGACCGCTGGTTGGTGTAGTTCACGCTGGCAGGGTTGAGCGTGAGCAATTCGTCGTAGCTGCGGCCGTTCAAGGGAAGCTCTTTCACCTGACGCTCATCGACGAGGCCGGCGGTCTGCTGCGTCGTGGTGTTCACACCTTGATCGGAAGCGTCGACTTCAACAGCTTGCTCGACGGTGGCAACGCCGAGAACAAAGTTGAGTTGAAGACTTTGTCCAATCGCGAGCGAGATGCCTGTCTGCTTTTGCGGTGCGAACCCTTCGTGTTGTACGGCGACAGTGTAGGCGCCCACGGGGACGGATGGCGCGAAGAAGCGGCCTTCGGAGTCAGTGGTCAGGGTGCGGGTAGCGCCGGTTTCTGCCTGGCGGACGGTGACGGTGGCTTCGGAAACGGATGCACCGGTTGAGTCGTGAACAACGCCGCCGATGGTGCCGCCGACTACCTGTGCCTGCGCGGCCAGGGCTGATGCGAAAAGTGCGATGGAAAGAATGCGTGAGAAGCGGGATGCCAGTGTCACGGGATCTCCTAAAGAATTGCGATGGATATTGGCCTTTATTTCGTGAAGGCCGGGGAAAGATTGCGCTCGTCAGCCTGAAGCTGAGATTCGCGGATGAATTGTGGGAAGGGAAAGTGTTAGCGGCTACAACAACAGCCAATCCGCCGGGAGGCGGTGGCGTGGAGTCGCGAATTGAGAGGAGCAGAATTCATCGAGCCCTGGCGCAAAACGCGCAATTTGTTCCCAGAAAGACAAAAGCCGCATCAGCGGAAGTGGCTGATTGCGGCTGTGTGAGGCGAATGCTGAAGAACTAAGCCTGAATCACCCACACGGCCGGTCGAGCGTGCAACAACACGCGACGCACACGGCAGGGGTGAAAACAAACTTCATGTCGTAAATATATCCGGGGTTCAGAATCGAGTCAAACCGGGGCCAGTTTTGGTGGCGAGTAAAGCTTTCGTGCGGACTTGGAAGGGCACTGATAATTAGGGATGGGTGAAGAAACAAAAGCAGATTCTTCGCTCACCACCCCCAGACGGAAGAGCGTCTGGGGCCCCGTTCGCTCAGAATGACACCCCGTTGGGGGTTGTGACACTGCCTTGGGGGGAAGTCACAGCCGCGCTGGTGGGGGCTTGGAAGGGCACTGATTTGATGGGGGGATGGGTGAAGAAACAAAAGCAGATTCTTCGCTCACCGCCCCCAGACGGAAGAGCGTCTGGGGCCCCGTTCGCTCAGAATGACACCCCGTTGGGGGTTGTGACACTGCCTTGGGGGGAATCACAGCCGCGTTGGTGGGGGCCCGGAAGGACGTTGCTCTGGTGAGGGCTACTGGGACTTTGTGAATCAGTAGTAGTCTGCGCAGCTGAGGTAGTAGCCGCAATGGGTGCATACCAGCTTGCATTTGTGGCCTGTGAGGCGATGGGAGCAGGTGGGGCAGATCTGGCAATGGTGGTCGACGGGAGCCTCCTCGATTGTCTCGAAGCCGGTGGCGCAAATCGCACCACTTTGTGAAAAATCGGACACAATTTCGCCATCAAATACGCGCGGTCTGTTGGGGAGCATGGGTGAGAGATTAGCATAGAGAAGTGGGCTTGGCTCACGTTGCAATGCAGTGAGCGCCCGAAGAATCAAATCCGTAACGCCGTCGAGGCATTTCTTGAGGCGGCGCACCCCCAGAACAGAGATCAATCCATTCAGAATCCCCAAAGGAGAATATCTATGGCTAGCAAAGCGAGTGCGGTTTGGACAGGTTCACTGAAGGAAGGCAAGGGCACGATTTCCACATCAACCGGCGTACTGAAGGACGCAAACTATTCGTTTGCAACACGATTTGAGGGCGCTGCCAGCGGTACCACCCCGGAAGAGCTGATCGCAGCGGCGCACGCGAGCTGCTTCTCGATGGCTCTTGGCGCGCAGCTCGGCGGCGCCGGCCTGACCCCCACCAAGATCGAGACGAACGCGGCAGTAACTCTGGCCAAGGTTGATGGCGGATTCGCTGTGACCAAGATCGCGCTGACGACGACCGCCAGCGTTCCCGGTGCGTCGAAGGAGGCCTTCGACAAGGCCGCCGCCGATGCGAAGGCCGGCTGCCCGATCTCGAAACTCTTCGCCAACAACACCGAGGTGACCTTGGACGCAAAGCTGGTCTAACGGGTCGCAAAGATTCGCGAACATCCTGCATCCCATCCACGTCGTTACCGGCTGGATGGGATGCGTATTTTTCCGTCAAATCTCGTTTCAATTCATGTTGCGAATTTCGCCGCGCGTGTGCCAAATTGATTGCACATTCCCGGAGGGCGCGAGGTCGGCCGCATGAAGGAATACAAATTCAAAGCGAAGATCGAACCGACAGATCACGGTCATGGATTTGTCTACTTCCCCTTCGATACGCAGGAAGAATTCGGCACGCGTGGCCAGATCCGCGTGCTAGCGACGTTCGATGGCGTGCCCTATGTGGGTGCCCTTGTGAAGTACGGACCTTCTCTGCACATGCTGCCAGTAGTGAAGGGCATCCTGGAGCAAATCGGAAAGCAGCCTGGCGCTAACGTGGACGTCGTGATCCAACGCGACGAGTCCGAGCGAACCGTAGAGGTGTCGCCTGAGTTTGCGAAGTTGATGAAGAAAGAAGGCGTGCTTCAGGCTTTTGAGAAATTGAGCTTCACGCACCGCAAAGAGTATTGCCGCTGGATCATGGAAGCGAAGAAGGAAGAGACGCGCCAGGCTCGCATCTCCAAGGCAATCGCCATGCTGAAGACCGGCGTGAGGACACATGGCTGAGGCCGACCGCCACTGTCGCCGCGTAGCTATCCGCGTTCCTGCACCGGTTTTCTCCTTGACACCCGTTTCCTTCGGGGCCAGAGTCTTATCCGCAATCAAAACTCAACTGATTGTGCTGTGAACTCAGGCGCATTGCGCCTGCGGAAGGATTTTGATGATCCACCTTCAAACTTTGAACTACCTTGCGGTCCTGGTTTCCGCGGTCATCCTGTGGGTTCTGGGAGCAATTTGGTATTCGCCCGTTGTTTTTGCCAAGCCCTGGATGGAACTTCTCGGCATCAAGAAAGGCGAAAGCAAGCAGAGTGGCCTGATCCTGGGCATGGTCACTTCTTTCATCGGCGACCTCGTGTTGTCGTTCATCCTCGCGCATATCATTGTCTGGGCCAACGCAACGGGCTTTGCCAACGGCTGCGTGCTGGGCGTCCTGGCGTGGATAGGCTTCATCGCCGCACCGAATCTGCCCCAGGGTATCTACGAGAGACGGCCTTTCAAGCTTTTCGCCATCAATGGCGGCTACTGGCTGCTCGGCCTGTTTGTCGTCGGCGGCCTGCTCGCAACCTGGCGCTGACTTCTACGGGATTTGCCGCTTGCCGGTCTCGCCCTGTTCATTCCGCGAGACCGCAGGCAATTCCGCCCCTTAAAATTGGTCCATGAGCAAAACCGTAGTCTCTACCTCGTCGGCGCCCAAGGCGGTCGGACCTTACTCGCAGGGCATTCGCTGCGGCAACCTCGTCTTTACTGCCGGACAGGCCGCTCTTGATCCTTCAACTCAGCAGCTCATCTCCGGGGGAATCGCCGATCAGACGCGGCGCACTCTCGAGAACCTGAAAGCTGTGCTCGAAGCTGCAGGCACCACCCTCGACCGCGTCGTCAAGGCCAACGTCTACCTCAAAGACATGAACGACTTCGCCGCCATGAACGCGGTATACGCCGAGTACCTTGCACCGCAAGGCGTCGTCGCTCCCGCTCGCACCACCATCGAGGCGGCGCGGCTGCCTAAGGATGCGCTCGTTGAGATTGAGCTAATTGCGGAGATCGACTGACGCATCGAGGCGGGGCGCAAAAGCATCCAATAAACTCCCATTGGAGGTTTCCATGAGCACCACACCCAAAGAGTCCGGCACGCCCGCGAAAGTCAACATTTCCGATGCGGAGTGGCGCGAAAAACTCACGCCGGAGCAGTATCATGTGCTGCGCGAAAAAGGCACCGAGCGTCCCTTCACCGGTGCTCTCACGGCGAATCACGAGACCGGCAATTACCATTGCGCGGGCTGCGGTGAGCTTCTCTTTCTCTCCGGCGCGAAATTTGATTCCGGCTGCGGCTGGCCCAGCTTCGTTATTCCGGCCGACTCCAAGGCCGTCAATGAGCACGAGGACAATACCCTTGGCATGCGGCGCGTCGAAGTCACCTGCGCCAAATGCGGAGGGCATCTTGGCCACGTCTTCCCGGACGGGCCGCGCCCCACTGGCCTGCGGTACTGTATCAACTCGGCGTCGTTGACGTTCAGCCATGAGGGCGATCAGGAATGATGGCATCCCTCCGGGGCTGAACAGGCTGCGGAAAAAGTCCGATCGAAGAGCGAACTCACATGAGATTGCCTGGCAGGGGCTGAAGCCCGACTCATTCTGTGGACTTTATCGGCCCGGCTAAAGCCGTGCCCTTGTTACAAAACCTCTTCGGTTGAGTTTTTCCGCAGCCTGTAAAGCCCCTCTCGTATCTTGAGAAATCTGCGGCCGGCCCGGCTAAAGCCGTGCCCTTGTTACAAAACCTCTTCGGTTGAGTTTTTCCGCAGCCTGTAAAGCCCCTCTCGTATCTTGAGAAATCTGCGGCCGGCCCGGCTAAAGCCGTGCCCTGTTACAAAACAGTGGGTTCGTCTAGTTTTTCAGCAAGCTGAATAGGCGTTCCCTTGTTGCAAAGCTCCGTTCAATGAATGATGGGCGATGTGTTCGGGGGTCACTCCCAGCGAAAAATCTTCGCTGAGATGGCCGTGAAGATGAGAAACAGCGCTGTCAGCGCCGCTACATCACCCATGTGCGCAATCCACCCATCTCCATTCCAGATCCCCTCAAGCAGGCTCACGGCGTAGGTCAATGGCAGCACGTGCGCCACCGCGCGCAACACCGGCGGCAGATAGTCAACGCGCACAAACAGGCCGGAAAGGGCGAGCATCGGGTAGAGAATGACGGCGCCGATCGGCTGCGCGAAGCGGGCCGTCGGGACAATGCTGGCAATGACAAAGCCGATCGACAGAATGCTCCACGTGCTGATCAGCAGTGCGATCGTAAACGAGAACCACGGAACACGGGCTCCCGGCGGAAAGTAGCGCTGCCCCGCCAGAAACATCAGCGCCAGCGTGGTCGCGGTCAAGAGCAGCTTCACGATCACGTGCGCGCTCAGAATCGTCTGGGGCCTCAGGGGCGTGGCGCGCAGCCGTTTGAGAATTCCGCCCTCGCGGTAGATGGAGATGATGGTGACCAGTGAAAGCACCGCGCTGATTGCGATCAGGAGCGCCACGAGCACCGGGACATCGCCTCGCGGAAGTCCGTTGGCAGCGGACTGGATTCCACCGAACCTGAGGTTTGCCACGCGCCCCAGCACAATGAAAATCAACACTGGGATTCCGATGGTCCCGAATGCGCCCAGCGGTTCGCGCATGAACACTTTGATCTCGATCCACGTCAGTTTCCAGAGTCCACGCAGCATCATCGTCGTTCCTATTCGCGAATCGAGCGGCCGGTCAGCTTGAGAAAGACGTCCTCAAGGTTGGGGAGTATGGTGCGGAAATCCGTTACACGGATTTGATTCTCCGACAGGCAGTGAATCACCTTCGTGACCAGGTCGTCGCCACGGCCGCGAATCGTGAATCGCTTGCCGTCGCGGGTCACCGACTCCACTTCTGAAATCGCTTGAAAGTGGTCACCGGCGGCCGGGTCGTCCGCGTCGAGAATGACGGTGCGCTCAGGGCAATGACGGCGAACAAGGCTTTCCGGCGTGTCGATGTCGATGATCCGCCCGTGCTCCATGATGGCTACGCGGTCGCACAACCGCTCGGCTTCTTCCATCAAATGGGTTGTCAAAAATACGGTCTTGCCCCGCTCGCGGATGCCGCGCACCATGTCCCAGATTGCGTGGCGCGCCTGTGGATCGAGCCCGGTTGTCAGCTCGTCGAGAAACACGACTTCAGGATCGTTGATCAGCGCCAGTGCGATAAAGAGTCTCTGTTTCTGGCCGCCGGAGAGATTCATGAACCATGCGCTTCGCTTCTCAGCAAGTCCGAGCTGCTCCAGCAGCCGCGTTCCGTCGATGGATCGCTTTCCATAGAGCGATGCCCAGAGATCGACTGCCTCCCAGACCTTGATGCGCTTCTGCAACTGCGCCTGCTGGAGCTGAACTCCGATGCGCTCCTGCAGCTGGTGCTCCTGGCTATACGGATCAAGCCCGAGCACGGCGATGGTGCCGGAGTCGGGCTTGCGAATTCCCTCGACGCACTCCATCGTGGTGGTCTTGCCAGCTCCGTTCGGCCCGATCAGTCCAAAGATCTCGCCTTCGAAGACTTCGAACGAAGCCTCCGCGACGGCCACGGTTTTGCCGTAGGCCTTGCGTACTTTCGAGACTTCAATGACCGGAGGCATGGGCGGAGTGTTCAGTGTACTTGGCTGCGTCGGGCTTGCGGGCGCTCTTGTCCGGGGCTGAACCCTCCTCTTCTTTGCTTTGCCTAAAGTGGTGCGCTGACGCAGGACAAAAGCAAAAGCAGATCCTTCGCGCCGCTAACCCCACTTCATGGGGCCCCAAGCCGCGGCGCTCAGGATGACACCGGGGTAAGTTCTGGTTTCCCACCCTTGCTCCGGCCCCAAGGTTGCGGGGCTCAGGATGACACCGGAGGTGGGTTCTGGTTTCCCACCCTTGCTCAGGATGACACCGTGGTGGGTTCGTGGATTCTCATGGGCTCAAGGTTTCGACCTTTGCTCCGCTGGGACAGGGCGTCCACATTCAGGCGACTGGATGCGTTACCCTGAACCGCATGAAATATTCTGGGCGCAACGTTGCCGTCGCTGGGTGGATTTTTGGAGTCTTCTCTGTCTTTCCTGTCGCCGCCCAGCAAGATTCCCAGCTCGACGCGCAGATCAAAGCGATTGCTGGCGCTCATCACGGTCAGGTCGCGCTTTACGCGCACAATCTGCGAACCGGGCAGACCGCATCGCTGCTCCCCGACGAGGCCGTGCAGACCGCCTCCGTCATCAAGATGGGGATCCTGCTCGACGCTGCCGAGCAGATCCGCGCCGGACACGCCACTCTCGACGAACGCATCACCCTCACCAAGCCCAACCAGGTCGAAGGCTCCGGCGTGCTCGGCGAACTCACTCCGCCCCTCGCACTCACTCTCGGCGACGTCCTGACGCTGATGGTGGTGCTTAGCGACAATACCGCGACCAACGTGGCCATCGACCGCCTCGGCCTTCCGCATATCAATGAAACACTGCGCGCGGCCGGACTTCACCAGACCGTGCTTTACAAAAAGGTCTACGTACCCGCTACCGAGCCCATGCCGCCTGATCAACCGAAGTTCGGCCTCGGCAAAACCACGGCACGTGAAATGGCCTCGATCATGGAGCGCATCGTCACCTGCCATCTCGCGCTTGATGATTCTGCCCCGCTTGCCGCCGACGGAAGAATCTGCGGCGCTATCCTCGGCATGCTGCGCGGCCAGCAGGATCGTGACAGCCTGCCGCGCTATCTCGAAACGCTCGACACGAGCGAAGCCGGCTCCGCCATCGGCAACAAGACCGGCGCTCTCAACCAGGTGCGCAATGATGTCGCCATCATCTCCACAAAGTCCGGCCCGGTGGTGATCGCCGCCTTTACCTGGCAGAACGCTGACCAGCGCTGGACCGGCGACAACGAAGCCGAGCAGACTCTAGGCAAGTTGGCCAAGGCCGTCGTCGACCGCTGGTCGCCGCAGGGGCTTGATGCCGCAGCCTTTCCCTGGGAGAATCCGCTGACAAAATCGGCGCCTGGCGCCAAAACAGCCGCGCCGTAGCGACGGTTTTCGGGCACAACAAAACCCCGCCGGTAAGGACGGGGTTGTCGAGCCACGAAGGGCTGAATGAATTCTGCCGGCGCAGATCGCCGGACAATCGGTGCTGCTTTAGGCCTTGGCGATTTTGCCGGTCTTGATGCAGCTGGTGCACACGCGAATGCGCTTTGGATTGCCGTTGACGAGCGCTTTCACTGCCTGCAGGTTCACGTTCCAGCGCCGCTTTGTCACGTTGTGCGCGTGGGAAATATTGTTGCCGAACTGCGGCCCTTTGCCGCAAATATCACATACCTGTGCCATCTCAATTTGCTCCAGACTTGTCAGAGTTTCCGCGCCAGCCCGAACTGCTCCGCAAACCGCCTTGGAACAGCTCTCATCCGTCCTGATCTGGTACGTCAGCTCTGAGACGGGCGAAGGGGCGAATGAAGACACACTCACCCTTCAGCTTGCCGAATTTCCAGTATACCTCGAAGCGTCTCTCAGGCCAAACCGGCGAGGCCCATACGGCAGGATCGTCCCGTAGCCGAGTTAAAGGGAAAGCCGCTGATTCAAAAAGATTTCCCCTTCCGGACGAACCGGAAGGGGAATGGAGAGTTCAGTCACGTTAGTGAATGAACAAAACTAGAACGAAGTGTCAGGCTTGGTTCTGACCTCGGTTGGCCGCTGTTACCGGCCTGAAGCAGCCGCGCCTTCAAGCTGCAGGCTTACTTCGCTGAACTGGATCGTTTGCAACTGGTCGGATCCGCCCTCGCGGCTGACAATGTATCCCTTGTGCGAATGCTTCTCGGCCACCAGCTTTGCAGGGATCGTCAGCGTCTTGCCGTTTTCCGCGATTGTGACTTGAACGCTGTCTCCCGTGCCGTTCCAGGTGACCTTGTAGTCTCCCGCGGGAAGTTCGGTGGTGCCCACCTTCACTGGCGACGCGAAATTCAACGATTGTGAATTCTTGGCGGCGAACGCCGGGGCAACTGTGAGTGCAACCATAAGTGCGTATCCAAACAAACGCTTCATGATGTTCTCCTCTGATGCCTCGATGAATTTGAGGATGAAGTGAGGCACTGTCGACAGTGAACACCACTTGCAAGCTTTTTAAGCTTAAGAAACGTTAAGAGGATCTGGAGCACCGCATTTCCGCGCCGTTGCTGATCGCATGCGCGGCTATACTCGCAGCGTAAATTGCTGAAAACAGGACATACCCTTGCTCTTGTAGAAAATCTCCAAGCGAGGAAGTTGAGTGAACAAAATTCCCGCTGCTGAAGCGCACTCGAAGTAGATTCCTTATGCCGTCTTTATGGCTTTCACGCGCGTGAGCGGGATCGTGATTGTGACGCGCAACCCGGGGGTTGCGTTTTCTGCCACGATCGATCCACGATGCACATGCACCGCGCGTTTCGCGATGGAAAGCCCCAGCCCTGATCCGCCGCCATTTGCGTTGCGCGCTTCTTCCACGCGAAAGAAGGGATCGAAAATCCGCGCGAGGGCTTCATTGGGAACTCCCGGGCCATAATCGCGAATGGCAATGATGGCCTCGTCGGCATTCTCGCTGAGATTGAGTTCGATCGGCGATTTTTCCGGCGAGTACCGGATCCCGTTGCGCAACACGTTCTCCACGGCGCGGCGCAGCAGTTCAGGATTGCCGTGGACCTGACCGCATACATTGCCGCGCACCTCGATGTGGCTGCCGCGAATCTCCGCCTCCACGCCGCAGTCCCGCACCACCTCTTCAATAATGTCGCGCACGCAGATTTCGCGCGTGTCCTGGGAGGCCGGATCATCCTCGACAATGTTGATCTCCACGATGTCCGCAACGAGGGATGCGATCCGGTCCACGTCGCGCTCGATCCGTTCCAGGGCCGCCGTGGAATCTGAACTGGTGCGCGCCAGTTTCATCGCAAATTTAAGGCGTGCCAGCGGCGATCGCAGCTCATGCGAAATATCGCTCAACAGGCGGCGCTCGCTCACGATCAGCCTCTCAAGCCGCTCGGCCATTTCGTTGAACGAGCGCCCCAGCTGCCCGATCTCGTCGTCGCGGTCCGTCTCCACGCGCACGCCCAGGTTGCCCTGCCCGAACAATGCAATGCTTGTGGCGACCTTCCGAATCGGAGAAATCACGCCAGCGGCTGCAATCCAGCAGAGGATTCCGGTCGCGCCGATCACAAGAAAGTAGTAGGGCAGAAACGACCAGATGCGCGGCGGACGTCTCTGCCCTTCGGCAGCAAACCAGAACTTCCCATCCTGCGAGCGGTGCGTGATTTCCCAGTGTTCGTGAGGACCGCTGATGCGCGATTTCACTGCCGGCGGGCGAGGCAGCATCGCCGACCGATCTGTGCCGGAGACCATATCTCTGCCATGGGCATCCAGCAGATAGTGCGGCCCGTCGAAGATTCGATTCAGACTGTCGAGATAGTTTTTCAGCGCCGGCTCGCCGCTGCTCTGCAGAATGTTGCGCGCGCTTTCCAGTTGCATTTCGTCGAAGCGGTCATAAACCGGATCGATCTTCTGTGTCTGCATCTGCTGTGAGATCGCGCGGAATGCGACGTATGAAAGCGACAGGATTCCCACCATCGCCAGGAGTACCCAGATGTAAAGCGACTGCCTCAGCAGGACTCTAGGCTGCGCCGGTGAAGACATATCCCACTCCACGTACCGTTCTGATCAGGCTGCGACCACCCTCAAGCTTCTTGCGCAGATGGCTGATGTGCACATCGAGAAAGCGGTCATATGGCGTTGCTTCTCGCTCGAAGAGCGCCGCCGTTATTTCGTCCCGCGAAACTACGCGTCCTGCCGCGCGCATCAGCATCTCCAGCAGGTCAAACTCCATCGCGGTCAGATCCAACAGCACATCATCGAGCCACGCCTCGCGTGTCGTCGGATTTACGCGAATGTTGCCGATCACCAGGTCTTCGGCTTCTGCGCGCGTCAGGGATTCGGACCGCCGCAGCACAGCGCGCACTCGCGCCAGCAGCTCATCCGGGTCGAATGGCTTGGGCAGATAGTCGTCGGCGCCGGAGTCGAGGCCGCGAATCCGGTCCTGCTGCTGCACGCGCGCTGTCAGCATGATCACAGGCAGGTCTTTGCGCCGCCGCAGGCGCTGCAGGAGCTCAAATCCGTCCACCACCGGCAGCATTACATCCAGAATCACAAGGTCGTACGCGCCGTTTAGCGCGGCCGTCAGGCCTTCGCGGCCGTTGTAGGCGCAGTCCAGATGATGGCCTTCCTGGGTAAAGAACTCCCGCATCATGCCGCACAACTCAACATCGTCGTCGACCAGCAACAACGAGAGTTGCCTCTGCTTCTCCGCGCTATCTATCTGTTTCATTTCGACTGCGACTGACACCGCGACACACCCCTACGGCTCCTAAGTCTCGCACACCGAAAGGGTTTCCTGCTCCGCTTTACATTTCTTAATGTTAGCGGTGATTGCTCTAAATTTGACTCAAATTCAGCCACGATCGAATTCGGGCTTTGGGACTGGCTTCTGCGGCAGACGTCTGCGGATGCCTCCGGCCGAGGCATACGACGTGATGAATCGCCGAGGCCTCTGTTTCATCTAAATGGTTGATGAGTTTGCCGCTTTCAGTACTTGATCTCGTAGCGATGCATCCCGGAGAGCCCGCTGGGGCTGCAATTGCCCGGTCCGTGGACCTTGCGCAGCATGTGGAGCAGTGGGGTTACCGCCGTTTCTGGCTGGCAGAGCACCACTCCATCGAAGGGCTCGCATGCTCTGCAACCGCAGTGCTTATCGGCCATGTGGCGGCTGCCACCAACACCTTGCGCGTCGGGAGCGGCGGGATCATGCTGCCCAATCACGCACCATTGGTGGTCGCCGAGCAGTTCGGAACGCTTGAAGCACTCTATCCAGGCCGCATCGATCTGGGTTTGGGACGTGCGCCCGGAGGGGACTTCCACACGATGCGTGCGCTACGTCGCGACCTGGGGCAATCCGGCGATGACTTTCCTGAATTGCTTGCGGAGTTGCGTACCTATCTCGGCCCCGGTGTGTCGGGCCAGGCCGTCAAGGCGATTCCCGGACAGGGGAGCCGGGTACCCGTCACGCTGCTCGGCTCGAGCGACTTCAGTGCGCGTCTTGCCGCATCGCTGGGGCTTCCGTTTGCCTTTGCCGCACACTTTGCTCCCGATATGCTGTTGCACGCATCGCATCTTTACCGCAGCCTCTTCAGGCCCAGCGGGACATTGCAGCAGCCATGGCTCATGATCGGGGTTCAAGTCATCGCAGCGGATTCAGATGCCGAAGCTAGACGGCTCTTTACCACGTCGCAGCAGCGTTTCCTGCGGCTCATTCGCAATCAGCCTGTCGAACTTCTGCCGCCGTTCGACTCCTTGGATGCGATCGATCATCCGTGGAACGCTCTCGAGAAAGCGGCCGTCGAAAGCAGGCTTGGCGCAGCGATTGTTGGCTCGAATGAAACCGTGAAGGCCGGCCTCGAAAAGCTCGTTGCTGAAACCGACGCCGATGAAGTTATTGCGGTGACCGACACGTGGGACCATGAGGCTCGGCTGGATTCTTACCGCAGGTTGGCAGAGATCGCCCATGGCGTCGAGACAAATACACTGGCGGGTACAAATTCAGTCTCCTCCTGAACAAGTCGTGTGTCGCTCGTGACAATGCTGCCACCGAATTCAGTTGTAGAACCGCCGATGCGGAAGTAACGAGAGGCAACTGCAGATCCCTCCGCTTCGGTCGGGATGACAAGCGGTCTTGAGATTGTTGGTGAATTACCGGGGGAAGCAACGAAAGACAACCGCGGATCCTTCCGCTGCGCGTCAGGATGGCAAACGCTAGAGGGATTTGAAGCGGGGGTATCACCCCCCAATCGGAAACCACATCCCTCAGGGGCTAAAGCCCGGAGATTTTTGCGGGCTTTGCGGCACGACTAAAGTCGTGCTCTGACACAAAACCGCCAATGCGGTCGAATGACTGCCGATGCGGAATTTAGTTCTTGAGCAACATTCCTATCCACGGCGCGGATGGCGCGACTTTTCGCGGCGAAGAGCGGAAGATGATCGGCGTCGGTTTAGCGATTTTTCTTGGGCTTTGAGTTGGATGCCGCGGCAGCTACCGCGCCATCCCCGCCGATCGACAACGTCAGATTGTTTACCGCAAATGATGTCGTCGAAAGGAAGTCAATCAATGGAACGAATCGCGCCAGGCGATGATGATGATGCCGCACCAGAAAACGGGTCGCCGCGAATTCCGATAGCCACACCGCTCCGTCGTAGGCATACATGCCGGCTGTGCTATTTGCGATGAATTGCGGAAGATTCTGCTCATAGTTGCAAGTCAAGGTCCCGGCTATCTGAACCCCGGAACTGCAATTGTTTTTGAGCATCCGGCGCGTCGACCAGGCATCGAGCGCCCGCGCTCCCCCGTCAGCTGCTAGAAAACTCCACGTCAGCCTATCGATTCGCGGCCTGGCGGTTTCCGCCGGGAATGGGTGTCTGACCATCATCAGGCCACCCTCGAGTTCGTTGTTGGTTCCGAGCGGGGTCTCCGCCATCATCAGCGGAGCGAGAAAGAGCGAAAGGAGAACGATAGACAAGCGCATAGGTCGGACCATAGAAAGCAATTTATGTAAGCTATATCGGCAACTTGAGGCTGATTCTGAAGGTGAAAATGGTGTGTAGATGCGATCTGAAACACGTCTACCCTCGGAGACAGGCTAAGTCCATCAATGCAAATGCAAACTCTTTTCGTGGGTTCGGGCAATTTCCTATCTTTGGCGCAAAAAGGTCTACATGGATTCGACCGTGGAGACTAATTCCTGCTCGTGCTTCATCCGTGATTGGTAAACCGGGGTAAGCCAGTTCCAGTAAGCCTGCAGGTGTCCGCGGGTCGCGTCGAAATACAGCTTTTGTATTTTTTGCGTAACCGCTCCGATGGTTCCGTTTTTCACCGGGCGATGATCAACGCGCACGATGGGTGCGACGCCGACGGCCGTGCCGGTAAAGAAGAGCTCGTCACATACATAGAGTTCGCTGCGGTCGATCGGCCTTTCAATGACGCGCAGCCCCATTTCACGAACGGCAAGGTCCATGATGCAATGGCGCGTGATGCCTTCCAGGGCGTTTTCAGTTACAGAGGGCGTGATGAGCTTGCCGTCGCGCACCATGAAGATGTTGCAGGTGGCGCCTTCCGCAACGTGTCCATTTTCATTGAGGAAGATAGCTTCGTCGAAGCCTGCCTGCCGTGCGTCGTCGCTGGCAAGTGCGCTGTTCACATAGGCGCCGCAGATTTTGGCGCGAGCCGGGATCGCATTGTCCTCGATCCGACGCCAGGAGCTTACGCCTGCGTGCAGCCCTTTGTCACTGTGCAAATATTCGCCGAACGGAAGGGCCACGATGGCGAACGCATCCTGGTCGTCGGTGCTGACGCCGATGCGTTCGGCTGACTTGTAGGCCAATGGCCGGACGTAGACGTTCGTGCGGAACGCGTTGCGACGCATCAACTCCACGGTGATGGCACAAAGTTCGGGCACGGTGGCAGGAACGTGAATGCGCAGGATGCCGCAGTTCTTCTTCCAGCGCTCGTAGTGTTCGGGGGCGCGCAGGATGAACAGCTCGTCCTCGGTGGGAACCCAGTGCGCGCGGACGCCTTCAAAAACGCCGGTGCCGTAGTGCAGAGCGTGCGTGAGGATATTGACCTGCGCATCGCGCAGCGGCATGTACTTGCCATTGAAAAACACGATCAGATTCGGATCGGCGGTGCCTTTCATTGTGCAACCTCTTTGTTGCGCGATTCCCGGTAAAGCTCACGCCCTCGCGCCAGGGCAAGCTGATCCAGGTGATACCACCGTTCTGCCTTGACTAAGCGGCGCAGAGCAGCATCGATACTCGGCTGCGGAAGCCCACCCGCGATCTCCAGCAGTGCTCCCAGCATCACCATATTGGCGGCGCGTGCATCGCCCAGTTCATCGGCGGCGCGCGTAAAGTTGAACGCCAGAACGTTCACGTCGTCCCGCTCGCAGTCCGCCGGAAAAACGTCGCCGTTGTAGATGACCCAGCCTCCGGGTTTCACGCTCAGGTCAAACTTGCGCAGCGACGGCTCGTTCATCGCAACCAGGAAGTTGGGTATCGTCACGAGTGGGGAATCGATTGGGTGCTTCGAGACGCGTACATGGCAATTCGATGTTCCCGAGCGCATCTCCGGACCATAGGATGGCAGCCACGAGACTTCCAGCCCGGCATCAAGGCCTGCCTCGGCCAGGACTTCGCCGAGCAGCAACACGCCTTGCCCTCCAAAGCCCGCGACGCGCACGTGCAAATTGAGATCATCGATTTGGCGACATGCCGACGAAACGTCAGCCCGGTCATCATGCACGATTCCCAGCAGAGCTGGAATCTCATTGAGTCCGGGTCCCGGATCTGCAATTGCGCGTGGCTGCCGTTCCTTCGTGCGGTCGCAGACCACGCCGAGCGGATAGGTCTTCTCCATTACGTCGCGGACCCAGTGTTGTGCGTCGACCGGCGACATCTTCCAGATCGTCGGACAAGGCGCGAGGACCTCTATCAGCGAAAAACCGAGCCTCTGCACCTGGTTGTCGACAGCCTTCTTAATGGCGCGTGCAGCTTGCGCAATCTGCTTGTTGTCGCCAAGGCCAACGCGCTCGATATAGACAGGAGCGTCGAGCGTGGCGAGCAATTCGCTCATGCGGAGCGGATAGCCTTCGTTGGCGGCGCTGCGGCCGAGCGGGGTCGTTGTGCTCTTCTGACCGAGCAACGTCGTTGGCGCAGCCTGGCCGCCCGTCATGCTGTAAATAGCGTTGTTGACGAAGATTACGGTGATGTTTTCGCCACGATTGGCGGCATGCAGAATCTCTGCTGCGCCGATCGCGGACAGATCGCCGTCGCCCTGGTAGCTGATGACGATGCTGTGCGGATGGCTTCGCTTAGCTGCCGTCGCAACTGCCGGCGCGCGGCCATGCGCTGCCTGGATATTGCCCACGTCGAAATAGTGATAAGCGAAAACGGAGCAGCCGACGGGACTGATCAAAATTGTCCGATTCTGGATACCCAGTTCGTCGATTGCGCGGGCCAGCATCTTGTGGGCGATACCGTGTCCGCAGCCCGGACAATAGTGCGTCTGGTGCTGCAGCTCTTCTTTGCGCTCATAGGTTTCATAGAAGACGTTTGCCTTCGACTGAACAACTTCGTAATCCGATTCGACGGGACTAAACATGGGCCATCTGCTCCTTCTTTGAGACAGCCAAAACAAACTTCAGGACTTCTTCGAGTGAAGGCACGTTGCCGCCCATGCGATTGAGAAACGCGACGGGTCGCTTGCCATTCAGAGCCAGGCGAACATCTTCGATCAGCTGGCCATTGCTCAACTCGACTACGACAAACGAATGGGCACAGGTGGCGAGGCGCTGAAGATCGCCGGCGGGGAAGGGATACAGGGTGATCGGCCGCAACAGGCCAACTTTGATTCCCATGGCGCGAGCTTCCGCCGTCACGGCTTTGAGAATGCGCCCGACAATGCCGTAGCCGACGAGAACGATCTCGGCATCTTCCGTGTACCAGTGTTCCGCCCGCGTTTCGCGCTGCTCTGCATGGCGGTACTTGGCCTCGAGCGCGTTTAGGTGCGCCTCGAGGTCGTCTATGCCCATATGCAGCGAGGTAATCATGTTGGGCCGCGTTTCAGCGGTTCCGGCAACAGCCCACTCCGGCAGCTGCGGCAGAATAGCCTTTTCCTCGAATTCGACGGGCTCCATCATCTGGCCCACGAAGCCGTCGGCAAGAATCACCACGGGATTGCGATATCTATCGGCGAGTTCAAAGGCGAGAGTGGTCAGGCCGGCCATCTCTTGTACGGAGTGAGGCGCGAGCACGATGGTGCGGTAGTTGCCGTTGCCTCCGCCTTTCACCACCTGGTGATAATCGCTCTGTTCCGATGCGATATTGCCGAGGCCGGGTCCGCCGCGCGTGATGTCGGCGATTACGCAGGGAAGCTCGGCGCCCGCCATGTAGCTGATGCCTTCCTGCATCAGGCTGATGCCGGGGCCACTCGAGGCCGTCATGCAGCGAATACCGGCTGACGATGCGCCATAGAGCATGTTGATGGCGGCCACTTCGCTCTCGGCCTGCAGGAAGACGCCGCCAGCGCGCGGCATGTAGAGCGCCGCGGCTTCGGTGATCTCGCTTGCCGGCGTGATCGGATATCCATAAAAGGCGCGGCATCCGGCAAGAATTGCGCTCTTCACAATCGCTTCATTCCCCTTCATCAGTTGCTTGCGCATGCCAGGACCTCCTCAAGCTCGATTGCGGTGCGGCGGCGCTGACGCAGAACCGTGATTGCGCCGGGCTCGGGGCAGGCAAAGAAACAGATTCCGCAACCCGTACATCCAGTGCCATTCGGGGTCGCAGTGCGGTAGCCGTAGTGATTCAGGTCGTCGCTGAGATGAATTGCCTTGGGGGGACATGCCTCGATACACAATCCGCATCCCTTGCACTCGTTCACGTCGACGCGCAGGAGACCTCGATCTCGGTTGTTTGCTTCTGGGAAGGTCATAATTTGCTCCTAATGAGTGAGAAGGCACCGTCCCTACGGGACTCGCGCTCTTCTGGTAATCCGATTTCCCCACGCTGAAGCGCGGGGCTAACGAACTGTGCGCCTACGGCGCGTTTCATCCCTCGCGGATCGGAAACGCGAGGGGCTGACTCACAAGTGATGACTGCCCCACAAGTAACGGCTTCCTCACAGGTAACGACTGCTTCACAAGTGATAGCTGACTCACAAGTGATGACTGCCCCACAAGTAACGGCTTCCTCACAGGTAACGAGTGCTTCACAAGTGATAGCTGCCTTACAAGTGCAGGCAGGCTCACACGTGACGGCTGGCTCACACATACGCGGCCTTCTTGGGCTCCAGGTAGTGCGCGCGTAACGCGAAGTCCTGAAGCTCCTGCTGAAAACGCGGATCTGCGATGCCGATCAGCGCTTCTGCGCGTTCCCGCAGGGTCTTTCCGTGCAGGTAGGCAATTCCATGTTCGGTTACGATGAAGTGCACGTCTGCGCGTGACGTCACCACGCCTGCTCCGGGCTCCAGAACCGGCACGATGCGAGACACAGCGCCACGGCAGGCGGTTGCGGGAAGCGCGATGATGGGAACGCCTCCCCGGGAGCGGGCTGCGCCGCGAATGAAATCCATTTGGCCGCCGCACCCGCTGTAGGGTTTCGTGCCCAGTGAATCGGCGCAAACCTGCCCCGTCAGATCCACCTGCAGCGCGGAATTGATGGCGACCATGCGATCATTCTGCGCGACCACAAATGGATCGTTGGTGTAGGAGATCGAGCGGAACTCGAAGCTCGGATTCTCGTGGATGTAATCGAAGAGCTTCTGTGTGCCGAGCACAAATGCTGCGACGGCCTTGCCGCGATGCAACGATTTGCGCGATCCGTTGATCACGCCCGCTTCCATCAGGTCCACTACGCCGTCGGGAACCATTTCAGTGTGAATGCCAAGATCGTGCTTGTCGCCGAGACAGCTGAGCACGGCTTCGGAGATGGCGCCGATGCCGGTTTGCAGCGTCGCGCCATCGGGAATCAGAGATGCGACGTTGCGGGCAACAAGCCCATGCATCTCCGTGAAAGGTTCAGAGTGCAACTCAAGCAGCGGTCGCGAAGTCTCGACAAATGCCGAGATCTGGCTCACATGGATAGAGGTGTCGCCATGGGTGCGCGGCGCGCGATCATTCACTTCTGCGATAACGGTCTTTGCACAGCGAGCCGCAGTCATGGTGCAGTCGACCGTGGTGCTGAGACTTACAAATCCGTGAGCATCGGGCGGCGTCACCTGCATCAGTACGACATCGAGCGGGAGAGATCCTGTTTCGAAGAGAGATTCGATCTCGCTTAGGAAGATCGGCGTGTAATCGGCACGGCCCGCTACGACGGCCTCGCGTACGTTTTCACCGAGAAACAGACCGCGGTGGCGGAAGTGGCCTTCGTATTCAGGTTTTGTGTATTCGGCGTCGCCGAGGGTTTTCATATGGACGAGTTCCACATCCATGACCTCGGAGGCACGCGCGACGAGCGCGTCGATAAGTGGTTTCGGAGTGCCGCAGCTCGGTTGAATCCAGACACGATCTCCCGACCGCACAGACTTCAGTGCCTGCGCGGCGCTCATGCACTTGGCCCGGTATTCCTCTCGCCAGCTCACAATGTTTCGTCTCCCGGTCGCTTTACCTAATAATATCAAGGCCTTCTTCAACTTCGGGCGTCGAAAGACATCTTCCAAAGCCCGGAATATGTTGCTCTCAGGCACCGAATCCGGACTGTGATGACAGTCACCCGTGAGGGCCCGGAAAGGCATATTCGTTGAAGGAGGTTCAAGGGTTTTCGGCAGACCTGAAAATCGGGGTAGAACGGACAAGCTCAAGCCGAACGCGAAGGTGATCTGGAGGGAGTGCGAGGACGAGTTACATCCGCAAGTGCTTGAGGGCGTGCGACCTGCTTGAACCAGACGACGAATCTAGAGGGGAAAGGGGACAACCGCCGTAGCACGCGTCACATCTCAAGAAGCTGTAAGAGATATGCGTTAAACGTTGAACCAGGAGAGGAATATATGAAACTTAGAGGGTCCCGTCACACATTCCTGCTTAGCTCCACGGCCGTTCTGGCAGGAGTTATGGTTGTTGCAGGCTGTAACAAGCCATCCCACCCTGACGAGAAGTCAGCGGTCACCGACTCACTCAAAAATAGCAATCTCAGTGCCGTCAGCGTTTCGCAGGACCGCGACAAGGGCGTCATGACGCTGAAGGGCGATGTGGATTCCCAGGATCTGAAGAGCCAGGCTGAAAATGTCGCGAAACAGGCGGCGCCCGATTACACAGTTGCCGATGAGATCGGCGTCCGGCCTCCGGGTGCCAGCGAGGCGGGTTCAGTGGCTTCGAATCTCGACAGCGCCATCGAAGACAACTTCAAGGCGATGATCAAGGGCCACGCCAGCCTGAATGATCAGAGCATCAGTGGTTCTGCAAAGAATGGCACGCTCGTGCTGAAGGGATCGGTCAAGACGGCCAAACAGAAGAAGGAAGCCGAGGATCTCGCCAAGAAGGTGCCGAACGTGCAGCAAGTGGTCAACGAGATCGAAGTCAATCCGAAGAAACACTCGACCACAAACTCTTAAGCGCATGGACCTATTAGCAGATTCCACATAATGGGTGGAAAAAGTAGATAGAAGCTATAGCAGCAATATGGTGTTGCAGATATACGAGCCCCGGCAGCCGCCCTCTGCCGGGGCTTTTCTGAATTCAATTGAGACGCAATTCAGTTTTGGAACCCCGCACCGAGATATTCCCCATTCAGTAATTGCACCTTTTGTTTCTGCAATGTCGTACGCGTGCAAGCCCCCCATAGTGGAGATTGGGTGTAGCTTTGCGATGGGGGTGTGGCCGGATGCACATCAACTGGATCCGTCTTTTTGAACCTGTCCTGGTAGGGTTTGGGCTGGGAATAATTGCGATGATCCTGCACGAATGCGGGCATCTTGCGGCTGCTGCAGCAGTGGGCGTGCGCGTGAAACGTGTTGGGATCCAGTGGAACAAAGGCTTTTTCACTGTACGCGAGAAGGGAACGGTTCATCAGAATCTGCTGATCGCGCTGGCCGGCCCGTTTGTGAATTTGCTTCTTGTCGGCATGGAGCCATGGTTCCCGCTCTTCAGCCTGGCCAATGTCTGCTGCGTACTGGCTAACATGCTCCCCATTGACGGTTCAGATGGGTTTCGCGTGGCGGAGTGCTGGCGCCATATTCGGGAAGGAAAGGTGGCGCACTGAGCTTCTGTCAGCAGGTAACTCAGGATGATCGTTCGAGTCCGATAAGACGCGCACGGCTGCGCTGCGTCGGGAGTTATATCGCTCATTTATCTGTGACTTGAATCACGCGTGATGGCCCACCGGGGCATAAGTACACGATGGAAGTTGTACTTTTGTTACAACGATCGTGCGATGCCTCAATCGGGATAAGTGGCTAGACTCTCAATCGTGGAGAACTTCTATGAGAGAGAACGTTCATAAAGACGTTTACCGGTTTGCTTACGATGAGGCTTCATCCGAGCTGCGCAAGATTCTGGGAGCCTTCGAGCAGCTTTGTGCGCAGAAGAACCGCGTGGAGAAGCTCATGGAAGTCCTCAAGCCCGAACTCGGATTGCAGGATCAGGCTAATGGCGACAAGCATGTCAAAAGGACGACGCATCTGCCCTATTGCACCGTAGTGACCCGCCTGACTGTTCTCTAACCGACTTCGCCTGAGTTCCAGTCCAGTTTCCCCCGCGAGGCCAGCCAGGCGCGACCCCAGACGCGTCGGGCTGACTTCCACCCTTCCCAATCAGGTTTTCCGGTTCAAATCGCGAGAAATCCCCCGTCTTTTAAAGAGACCTGTCCGCCTCAGGGTTCTTTATCCTGCATATATCTGTTGTATAATCAATAATTTAGATCAATTTACGGTTCCGGGAGCCTCTTCAACCGATGTTCGCCGTGCGGGATTTTACGCCGGTTCTGGTTGAATTTCGCCTTACAAATTGAGAAAATCCTTTGCTACGATTGGTTTCCGATTACGGAGCCGAAAGCGAAATCAGAGCGAACGTCGGCAAGCAAGCGCACCCGTCTTCCCGCAGACAGTGGACCTATGGATTCAAGAGTCTTTTGCGTTTACAACCTCGCGCGAGGAGTTTTCCTCAGCTCGAAGGTGACCTCTGCCGATGGTGTGAATGAGCCGCTGAAGATTCTGAAAGTGCTCGTGAGCGGGCTCGGATTAGACACGGAATCGGGGCTCTGGATTTGTCCTCTCTCCGCAATTCCGGCAGTGCCGCGGCTTTTTCCGTTCGATCTGCTCTACCTCGATCGGAATCAGCGGGTGGTCGACTTGGTGGAGATTGTCCCTGGGGGAGAGTTCCCGCCGTACCGGCGTGAGGTTGCGAGTGCACTGATTCTGGCGCGCCGGACGTTGGAATCCACAAAAACCGAACGAGGCGATCGGCTGATCATCGGCGTGGCAGAGGAGATTGAACGCGAAATTGCTGCCGTAGATACATTCGATCTCGAGCCAGTGGTCGCAAATTCGCGGTCCACCGCCGGAAAACTGAATGGGATTTTCGACAAGAATGGAAGAGAACCCAGGCCCGCGGTCAGCGCTTTATTGACCGAGCCATTTTCGCCGGTTGTGGCGAGACTGTCCGAAAGTGCCGTTTCAGCCACCGCGCCAGCGAGCACCTCCGCGGTTGCGATTGATCCACTTGCGAATCAATCCGCTGCCAAGCAGGCTGTAAGGGAGATTGAACCGGAAGACAGAATCAGTGTTTCGAGCCGAACTGAGGCGGTCGGAGTTGAGGCTGACGCAGTATCCGCGGCGCATCCGACAGGGGACCATGAATTGACGCGGCTCGTTTCCGAAACTGCCGGCCTTTCCGAGGAAACGGCAGAGAAACCGATCCAAGCCACAGATTCCAGTTCGGCAGACTCCAATTCCACGGAGCAGATTTCTTGCGAAGCAGAGGATGCTATTGCAGGAGACAAGCTGGCCACGTCAATCCCTGAAGCAGATATCGAGGAGAACGGAAATCGGCTCGTCATCACCGGGCAGCATGGAGGCGTTGAGGACCTTTTTTCGAACTGGGTGGATGCGCCGTCGTTGTCTTCGGCCTGGATGCCTAGAAATCCGAGGCCGGGAAGCACGACGCCGATTCCATCTACGCCGAGCGATTCTTCCCCGGATAAGAGCCAAGCTGAGGCTGACTCGAAGGCTTCGAACGATGTGCAAGCAAAACCGGCAGCGGAGCCAGGAAAAGCCGCTTCAAACACTGCTGTTGTTCCGTCGAAGCCGGCTATCCCGCCAGGGAAATCGCAGGAGAGTGCCACCAGTGCGCCGAAGAACACGACGCCAGTGCAGCCTCCTGTTCCGACAAAGACGGCCGTTCCCCAGACACACCAGGGGACAACGTTTACGGCTGGCACTCTTGGAATGTGGCGAGTCAGCATGCCCACTGCCGTCAGCCCCATCGGCGCGGTTCAATCATCGGGTCAAACTCGTCCCGCCGCGCCTGCAACCGGGAAGGAATCCTCGAACCTGAAGGTGACGGGCGCCAGGGAGAATCCAACGCCGGTCGCCAAGTCAGGGGACTCCCAGGTTCCAGCCAAGGTGCCTGAAAGGCCGGCAGCGACGACGTCTGGCGCCGTTCCAGATAAGGTGCAGACTCTGCAGCCCGAATCTCCTGCGGCGCGAGCAGGTGTTTCGACAGAAGGCGTAGCAGCCGTTCCAAAACAGGTGAAGGTTGAGTCCAAGGCTATCGTGCCAGCCAACGGTACAGCTCCCAAAGCTCAACCGAAGCCTTCGAATGCACGCGCCGAGGCGAATGGAAAATCCAAAACCGCACCGCCGAGTCTGGGGATGCGCTTCAAGCGGTGGCTCAATCCTGTCCCTCCCGTTGCCGGTGATCGTCGACGCGCTTACCGACGGTATGTGCCGGGGATGGTGGCGCACTATTACACCGGCGGAGCGCCGACGCCGCATGAGGTCGCGGACATCAGCATGACCGGGTTTTACCTGCTGACCGATGATCGCTGGATGCCGGAGACGATGATCCAGATGACCTTGCAGAAGCCTTGTGCCAAGGGTGAGCGGAAGCAGTGCATCACGGTCCTTTCAAAGATCGTTCGCCGAGGATCGGATGGTGTTGCGGCCCAGTTTGTGATGCCAGAGGACCTTAATCCGCTGAGTCACGACATCCAGCCTTCGCAGGCAACGGACAAATTCTCTCTTGCACGATTCCTTTGATCGGGCGGTGCCGTTTCCTTTCGCCGTCTTCGACATTGAATACAACCTTGGTAATCAATCGAGCGGTTCCTTTCCCACCTGGGCAATTCAACTTATTGGGGATAGGAGTCCTTTTCATCCGGGTGCTAGGTTGAAGTGGTCTGTGACCGGACCCCAATTGGTACTGGTGTGCTCGAAAGGAATCTGCGACTATGGACGTGCTATCCAAGGACGGAACCGAAGCGTCTCAAGAGACTCCGCACCTGGCTGAGATCAAGGTCATTCACTCCTCTACTACCCCGTTGGAGAAGAACATGACAGCTCCCCGCGCCAAAGATCCCCTGATGAAGCGTTTGATGCGTTGGATTGTTCCCGATCAGCGTGTTGCAAATCGGCACGGCATGCCGCCGGTGGTGGCATATCTTGGGCTTGTTCGTTCTTCAAAGATATATAGGATTGGCGACATCAGCATCGCGGGGTTCTACATGGTGACGGAAGAGCGGTGGATACACGGCACTGGGTTTCCGGTAACGCTGGAGCGGACAGACGATGGCGCACAGGGACAGACGCTGACGGTCTATTCCACCGTTGTTCGCACCGGCGCGGACGGGGTGGGTTTCACTTTCCTTCAGCCGGCTGAAGAGGAACCGCATTCCACGGAAGCTCGCGGTGCGCGGATCGATCTGACCAAACTTGCACAGTTCTTGAAGGGCCTCCCCATGTCGGAACCGGGCTCGGAACCATTCGAGCAGGCTTCGTAGCGCTACATTTTTGAGCGAAGAGGCAAATGTTCCGCAGGAGAATACTGTCTTCGAGACTTTCGTTAATTCTCCCGGTAGATCCTCGGCCCATATCCTGTAAAGGATTCCCAGTTTTCCAATAAGTTAGAAGCTCGCTGCAGTCGCTTCGAC
This sequence comes from uncultured Acidobacteriaceae bacterium, assembly GCA_963838295.1. GTDB lineage: Bacteria > Acidobacteriota > Terriglobia > Terriglobales > Acidobacteriaceae > Telmatobacter. The sequence continues at coordinate 119,449 of CAWIQS010000006.1, read as the reverse complement.
CCCCTTGGCTTCTCATTCGTGTCCATCGATCGTGGAATTCGGTCGTCAAACGCAGTGCGCCATTTCTGGGGCGAGGCTTCACGGTACTTGGGTCATTAGTGCTCTTTGAACTTCCGACTCGAGGGATACATACAAAGTGCTATACATACTGAAATTGCACTTCCCTCTGGAGGAAAAAATGGGTTCTTACACTGCTGCAAAGCTGTATCTCCATCTTCGTCGCCTGGTTGAAAAAGAAGAAGGCCAGGACCTGGTTGAATATGCGCTGGTTGTAGCGCTGATCGCATTCGGCGCAATCGCAGGAATGCAGTTCCTCGCAACCGGCCTCAACAACGCGTTCTCCGATATCGCGAACGTACTTAGCAGCAACATCACGTAGTTTCGAGTCTTGTTGTTCGCAACGTTTCTTCAAATCGAAAAACCCAGCGAGGTCCACAGGTTGTGGTACCAAGTTACATGCCGCAACCTGTGGCAAGTTTCGAATCGAAACTGTCCGTCCCCGTTATCTCCACAGCTTTTGCCCGCTGAAAAACCAAGTCTGACATTTTGACGCGAACGTGATTTCCATGGCACGAAGGCTGCCGGATGCAATTTCGTACGACGGGCAGCAGGAGCTGCTCTTCTGCTCAATCCTGTTTGCGCGCGACCATTTCGAAGGAGAATTTCAGTTCGTCCTTGACCTTGAGAGCGCCGCCGGCGACGGAGATCGGCTTGATGCCGTAGTCGGATTGATTGAGCGAGAATTCGCCGGATGCACGGATCATCTCGTCGAACACCGCGATTCGCGCGGTGATGGGCTGGTTGCGTGTGACGCCATGAAAGCTCAAGGCGCCGGCGAGGGTGGCGGAGTAGAGTGAGCCGTCAATCCGGGCGATGGTGACGGTTGGAGCCTCGTAGAGGATGTCGGGGTATTTCGATGACTCAAGGACTTGCTCGTTCATCATCTTTTCGATTTCGCGGCGGTCCTTGTCGCTGATGTCATCGAGGACACCGAGGGAGTTGGATTTCATGGTGAGCCGAAAGGCGCCGGCCTTGGCTGCCTCCGCGCTGAAGTCGGCTTCGCCAGAGAAACTGCGAATGCCGATGCGTGGGTTGTGGCCCATTGCGGACAGGATACCGGTGGCAAAGGCCTGCACGGTGAACCGGCTGGCCCTTGCGTCGACAACGAAATGCAAAAAACTGGCTTTGGCAGTTTCCATGTATCCGATCAAGACTGCGCCGCCCGGATCGTGAGGGGACACGTTGAGCGCCGGGTGTGGTCGACGATTTTTACATGCCGCGTAGTTTAAAGTAGCGCTCCACGTCGGGAATGACTGTCTGGGCGAGATTACCCACGCCGAACTGCGACATGTAGCGACGGATGGTGGGGTTGGAGAGGACCAAACCCGCCCCAAAGACCATGAGCGCGACGCCACCCATCAGGTAGAGGGTGTCTCTGTCGCTTGCGTTTCCGTTCGCGGTTGATTCCATCAGATCGAGTGCCATTTCATCTCTCCTTTTCCGCCTTGATTTTTCTTAAGCGGCTTCTCCCGCGAGAAGGCGCCTGACCAATGCTTCTGTTGCGTTGACTGCTTCTTCGACTGCAGCTTCAACCGGTTCACTGAGACCCATGTAGCCTTCGTCGCCGCCGAGCGATGCGGGCTCGCAACCCACGAGCAGCACTCGCTTGAGAGAGCCGTTCATCGCAGCGGCCATGCGGAGCACGGCCAGGGGGTGCATGCTGTGCGCTTCAACCAGGGCGTCCGGTGAGGCGTTGATTTCTTTTGTGTCGGGCTCGACGATGGAGACGGTGCCGGGTGTTTGCCCGTGCGGGAATGCGTCGATGAGGATGGTGGTTTCGTATCCATCCTGCAGGGCATAGGCGAGGTCGAGGCCGCGAATGCCGAAGTCGACGACGCGTGCTTCCACGGGCAGATTACGCGCTGCGAGGCGACGGACGACTTCTACGCCGAATGCGTCGTCACCGAGAAAGATGTTGCCGATGCCGGCGACGAGGATTGTGGGTTTGACGGCTTTGGAAGGTGCGTCTGCGGGTGCCTGTGGGTCTTGCGGGAGCGGCTCGATTTCGGCGGGCGTGAAGAAGAAGCGATGGCCGGGCTGACGCATCATGCCAAGATCGCGGCCAGGATCGTCTTCGATGACGACGCAGATGTGCTGCGCGCCTTCATAGTCTTCTTCGATGCTTTCGATGATCGCGATCTGGTCGCGGAGGGCGATGTCGAGAATGTCGCCGCCTTCCTTGGGGCGCAGACGCACGCGATCACCGACGTTGACCGGAATGCCGCCGATTTCGACATGGCTCACGGTGGCCGTTTTATCTTCGAGGAGATTCCATTCCCATTCGTTCACTGGATATCCCCCTTCCACGGTTTGAGGCCGCGCAGGATGCCGTGCAGTTTCATGAATTGTTCTTCGGGCATGTTTTCGGTGCGCTCGAGAATGCCGCGGGTGCGGTCGTCGGATTGGCGCATCTCGCGCTTTTCGTCTTCGGTGAGGGTGAGAATGCGGAGGGAAAGAATTTCGTCGATCTCGGTGGAGTCGAAGAGATTGCCGGCGCTCTCGGGAGCGATCTGCGGATGGTCGTAAAGGATGATGGGCGACGAGAGCATTGCGTCGGCGGTGTCCGTTGCAAGGACCGGCCATGTGCCGAGGTTGTGGCACTGGGCGACGGAATCTTCAAAGCCTGCAGGAGGTTCGAGCAGGGAAAGGAACTCTCCATTCTCGGTACCAAGGATGGTGTGGGCGGAAACCAGTGAATGGAGGAGCGTGTCTTCGCGGGTGGCGGAGCTGAATGCAATGGTCGAGTCTCTTTCAGTGAGGTTATCGACCTGCACCGTTACGCGCACGACCTCGTCGTGACAGTTGAGCGATCGAATCTCGACCGATCCATTGAGAGCTTTCCATTCGCGGATGATTGCGCCGGCGGCTTTCCCCTGCTCATCGCGGGGATACTCGACTTCTCTTCCGGCGGGGAAGGAGAACAACAGTGGCTCCATAGTGCAGAAATCGGCGGGGTCGAGGCCTTCGTAGGAGAGTTCGCGCTCAACGGCTTCCTGCCAGGGCTGATAGACGCGTCCGGTTAGTTCGAGACGATCGACGAGTTCAAGGTCTGATTCACCTGGTGTTGCCGATGACGTGGTGAGCTTTGCGATGGAACGCTGCACGATGTGGAGGAAGCGGACCTTGACGGTGAGGCGTGTGGATGAATCTGTTTTCAGCAGGCATTCGGTCTGCATGCTGGAGCGGTCGGAGCTGAATTGGGTGTCGCACCAGGAGGGAGGGTAGAGGACGCCGAAGTTCCAGCGCTGCTGGTTTTTGACCGAGGATGGCCGGTAGGGATAGAGCATGTATCCCTCGTAGAGAACGGCTTCTGCGATCTTTTCGACGCGATCCAGGTTCACGAATTTACCTCAACTTCTTCTTCGGCGCGGGCAAGGGCACGCTCAAGCGCCTGTTCCCAGTTGAGAAGGCCGTTACGCATCTTGTAGCGATAGAGGCGTTCAAAGACATCCTTGTGCATGTTGATCCACACGCTGTTGGGATAATAGGAGTCCATCATTTCGCGCCAGATTTTTACGGGCAGCTTGAAGCGGGCTTCCTGCTCCCATGAGATGGGTGCGACTTGCAGGGGGCTATCCGGCGGCGCGTAGAAGACGGTTCCGCTGAAGAGGAACAGAAGCGGAATATCGCCATCGGAGAGGCCGGCGAAATACTTGGTTGCGGCGACGTTGAAATCGAAGCTGCAGGGGACTTGCAAGTCGACAACAGTTTCGCTTCCGGCGAAGGTGGGAACGACGTGATTGACGTGGGTCCAGAGGAGGCTGCGCAGGGTCTGGCCCCAGCGGTCGGGTTGGCCGAAGAGGTCGAGCATCTGCTCCTGCTCTCGAGGAGTGTAACGGCGGCGTGTGACCTCAATCTGGATCTGGCAGCGCAGGGCGACGGTGTGGATGGCCTCGTCGGGTACACGGTTTTTGATCTTGAGCTGGAATGCCAACATGGGCACTGCGGCGAAGGGAACAACGCTCGCGGAGTCGATCAGGAAGCTGAGGTCAGGCATTCACGCCTCCGCGGACAACTTCGGATTTGGACCGCAACTGTTGGAAGAATCGGCCGACCTCTGTCCAGACTTCTGCGCCGCCGGAGAGGCCTTTCCAGTTGGCGCGAATGAGTCCGACAAGCTTGTAGCATTCGTCGATGGGGGCGATGTAGTACTCGGCTTCGCGCGTGCCATGGGCGTGGCCGACACGATTCACGAGCAGGGCCTCAATGTCGGGCTTCAGATCATGGAGTACAGGATTGTTTTCGGCGATTTCAGACCAGGCATCGAGGGGTAGCAGGGATTCAACGGCGCCAGCGGGGCTGGGATAGAGCGCGACGATCCTGTTCTCGATACTGGAGCGGAAGAGGAAGGCCATGTTGATGGGAATCATCAGGCTTTCCCATTGGCCGTCGGACATTTCGAAGTTAGCCAGGTACCGTGAATCGCGCGATACACGCTTGTAGCGCGACTTCTCCATGCCATCGAAGAGGAGGGCGCAGGCGTCGCAGGAGCAGAGAATCTGGCGCGTGGCAAGTTCTACGAGGTGAGGATGATCGTGATGAAGGCCAGCGCTGCAGAGCTCGCAGTGCTCGACTGCGCGCGATGTGGAACTGCGCGAACGGGTGAAGCGGCGCAGGACGCCGAATGCCTGCTCGTAGCCAAGAGAGGACTCTTCAGGCATGGCAGGCTCCTTTTCGGAGGATCAAGAACATACTCAATCGGCACCCTCCGTAGGCAGGGCATGTGCCTTGTGAGCTGAGGCAACCAGGCCGTGACCGATGAGGCTTTCGAGCGCGACGAAGCCTGAATTGGAAGGTTCTTCAAGCCCGAGAATCTCGAGCGATGCAACGTCGGGCGCTAGTTCGAAGACTCCCTCTTCTACGATGGCGCGGATGTCCTTGGAAGAGGATCCGCAACTATGACCCGCTGCGGCGACGCGTACTTGTACGGCGCCTTCGACGATCCCTGCGAGATCGACGCTGCAGGAAAGCTTGCGCAAGCGGGAGCGCATGCGGTCGATGGCCTGCAGCACGCGTGTCTCGAGATCCTGTGGATGCAGGGAATAGAGCAGAAGCAGGCTGCTGGTGACGGTATCGCGGCCGAGTTCGTCGACGATCGCTGGGCCTGGGCCGTTGCTTTCGAAGACGATCTCCATGATTCTGTCGAGGCCTGCGCCGTGCACGTCCATGAGAAGCTGCACGAGTTCTTTGCATGCTGCTTTCGGCGGCCCCTCCGGCATCTGGTCGAATTGCGTGATGAGCTTTCCGAGTTGTCGAACCTGTTCCTGGAATTCGCTGCCGGTAGCCACACGCCTCCTTTACGAGCGGTTCAACAGTCTGCGTGCCATGGCGGCACAGTGCGAATGGCTTTGCTAAGGGGAAAGCCATTCAAAAGCAGCGGTTGGAACGATGGGGAAGCAGAACCGCTGTCAGACGCAGAGAGTATGAGCCGGGACTTCATCGGCGTCAAGCCTTTGACAGCGCCCGGCTCATACCTCAAAGTTCTATCGCACCAAGGACCTCTATGGAAGCACGCCGGAATGAACGCCAAACATCGGCGAGTGATGCGTTTCCAGCACTTTTCCGTTCCCAAGGTACATATGCACGCCGCAGGGAAGGCAGGGATCGAAGCTGCGGACCGCGCGCATGATATCGATTCCCTTGAATTTGTCAGGCCCATTTTCTTCGAAGATCGGCGTGTTCTGCACCGCATCCTCGTACGGTCCGGGAGTGCCGTACATATCGCGTGGATTGGCATTCCAGGGCGTCGGTGGATAGGGGTGATAGTTGGCGATCTTGTGTCCCTTGATAACGACGTGGTGTGACAGAACGCCGCGCACAGCTTCGTGGAATCCGCAGCCGATAGCTTCTTCGGGGACTTTGAAATCGTTCCATGTGCGGGTGCGGCCGGCGTGCAACTCTGCCAGCGCCTGCTCGGCGAAGTAGAGGGCTGCCGCCGCGGCATATGCCTGGAAGTATGTGCGTGCGCGGTCGCGTTCGATGGCATTGCTCCACTTGGGGATGTGCCACTCGAATTCGGTTTCAGGAAGCGAAGTGGTTTTGGGTAGGTAAATCTTGACGCTGTGGCCGGTGGCCTTGATGTAGCCGATGTCGACGATACCGGCTAGGGCCGTGGCCCAGAAACGCGCGATGGGACCGCCGCCGGTATCGAGGGCGAGGTAGTCGCCCGTGCGCTTGTCGTACCAGCGTGGAGACATGACCCAGGTGTACTTGTCTTTGAAGTCGCGCTTCTGGGGCTTGGGGAAGGTGCTTTGATTCCAGGGATGGCGCTGGTCGACGGGGTTGCCGAGGGGATCCTTCTGGACGAAGGTCTGGGAGTTCTGCCAGTCGTCGTAGTAGGAACTGCCGAGCAGGATGCGGATGTTGAGGTTGATGTCGACCAGGTTGTTGGTTACCAGCTGGCCGTCGACAACGACGCCCGGCGTGACGTACATGGCCTTGCCCCACTCATCCATGTTTTTGTAGGTGTAGTCGCAGACGTCGGGGTTATTGAACGATCCCCAGCAGCCGAGCAAGATGCGGCGGCGGCCGACTTCTTCGTAACCGGGCATGGCTTCGTAAATGAAGTTGAAGAGATCGTCGTGCAGAGGCACGACCTTCTTCATGAACTCCACGTATTTCATGAGGCGGACAATGTAGTCGGTGAAGAGCTGGATCGTAGGTACGGTGCCGACGCCGCCGGGATAGAGGGTGGAGGGATGGACGTGGCGACCTTCCATCAGGCAAAACATCTCGCGAGTCATGCGGCTGACCTGCAGGGCTTCGATGTAGAAGGAGCCGGTGAAGGGATTGAGCGCCTTCATAATGTCGCCGATGGTCTTAAAGCCGTGGAGTTCGGCGTGCGGAGAGGCGGTTTTTTCGGCCTTCTCCCAGACGCCGGGGTTGGTTTCCTTGACCATTTTTTCGCAGAAGTCGACGCCGACCAGGTTGTCCTGGAAGATGTTGTGGTCGAACATGTATTCGGCGGCTTCACCGAGGTTGACGATCCACTCGGCCATGGCCGGAGGACGCACGCCGAAGGCCATGTTCTGCGCGTAGGTAGCGCAGGTGGCGTGGTTGTCGCCGCAGATACCGCAGATGCGGCTGGTGATGAAGTGGGCGTCGCGCGGATCTTTGCCCTTCATGAAGATGCTGTATCCGCGGAAAATCGAGGAGGTACTATGACACTCCGCGACCTTCCGCTTACCAAAGTCGATTTTGGTGAAGATGCCGAGGCTGCCAACGATCCGGGTAATCGGATCCCAATTCATCTCTACTAACTGGCTCTTGCCGGCCTCTTGCTCCGAACGAGTAGCTGTAATCGTCCCCATCGTCGTCTCTCCTTCTTTGTTCGGTTAGTAGTTATTGGACCGGTATCCGGTGGTAAGTTCGGCACGTGGATGCCGCCACTTGGGTTCCTTATTGACTGTGTCATTGGTAAAGCTGCGCAACGTCCGCATCGCCTTGCCATAGGCACCAATTGCGGCGCTGGAAACCTTCGCGCCCGGCGGCTCATCCATGAACGGCATGAACTTGTCGGGGAATCCGGGCATGGTACAGCCGATACAGATGCCGCCGACGTTCGGGCATCCGCCGATACCGGCCATCCAGCCGCGCTTGGGAACGTTGCAATTCACAACCGGACCCCAGCAGCCAAGTTTGACGATGCACTTGGGCGATCCGTAAGCAGTCGCGAAATCGCCTTGCTCGTAGTAGCCTGCGCGGTCGCAGCCGTCATGAACCGTGTTGCCAAAGAGCCATGTGGGTCGCAACTGTGCGTCAAGAGGAATCATGGGGGCGAGACCGGCGACCTGGTACAGAAGGTAGAGCACAGTCTCCATGAAGTTATCGGGCTGCACGGGACACCCGGGAACGTTGACGATCGGGAGTCCGGCTTTGGATTTCCAACCCCAGCCGAGGTAATCCGCAAGGCCCATGCAGCCAGTTGGATTGCCTTCCATCGCGTGAATGCCGCCGTAGGTGGCGCAGGTTCCGCAGGCGATGACGGCGAGAGCCTTGGGAGTAAGGCGGTCAATCCACTCGCAGGTGGTGATGGGTTGGCCGGTATGGGGATCGGTTCCCAGACCTGCCCAGTAGCCTTCCTTCTTGATTTTTTCGTTGGGGATGGATCCCTCGACAACAAGCACAAACGGATCGAGCCGGCCCGCCTCCGCTTCGTACCAGAACTTCATGAAGTCATCGCCGTTTTCGTAGGCGAGGACAGGATTATGCAGGTGAACCTTGGGGAGGCCGGGAATTGCACCGAGCAGGACATCTTCAATGCTCGGCTGCGTGGCCGCGGTGATGGAGACAGAATCGCCATCGCAACCCAGACCGGCTGTAATCCATAAAATGTGAAGCTCTGCCACAGCGGGTTTCTTCTGAGTTACTCGACCATAGGGAACAGATTGTGCAGTCATGATCTGGGATCTCCTTTTCGGATGCTGACCGGTGTTGCTGGTTCGATTCCACGCGACGAATTGTGGGGCGAGCCAACAATGCAACTCTCACGTTCGGATATGAACAAACAGAGAAGCAACCCGCAGTTTGACTCGCGGCGACCGAAAAAGGAGCGCCACGATTTCACCGCTACGATTTTTCAGTTGGGAGCCGACCTCATCGATCCTGTTGAATGCTGCTCCGGTTTTTCGAAATGCCTTGACAGCTATATTGAGTTCCTTGAGTCAAGCGCCGGGTTATGTCTAGACGGCAGCGGGAAAGCCCAATACTCAATGCGCGCTATCGAAACAGAGTCCGCGCATAAGTGGCAAGCGGGATGGACCTTATTCTCCCTTCATACTTTTACGCGGGAAGGGATAGGGAAATCCCCGACTTTGATCGAGCGAGAATCCGAAAGCAAGAGGCGAATGATTCTTCGGAAAACGCTATGCAGTTTTTTCGTTGATCTTCCACTGGATCGCGTGCTGAATCAGTTCACGGCCGCTGCGTAGGGCAAGTTTGTCCTTGATGTGTGCCTGGTAGGTTTCAACGGTTTTCACACTAAGGTGAAGTTCTTCGGCGATCTCGCGGGTGGCGCGGCCTTCCCCTATCCTGCGAAAGACTTCGAGTTCGCGATCGGAGAGCGAGGCGATGCGGGATTGGATCATATTGGGCGAGCCGCCGATGTACTGTTGCAGCATTTTGTTGGACATGCGTTCGCTCAGATACACTTCACCGCTTAGAATTCGGCGCACGGCAACAAGCACTTTCTCGGTGGCTTCCTGCTTCATGATGTAGCCGTTGGCGCGGGCGCGGAGAGCGCGTTCGGCATAGATGGCTTCGTCGTGCATCGACAGGACCAGAACGGGAAGGTCGGGATCGGTGGCGCGGATGTTCTTGAGCAGTTCAATACCGTCGGGACCGCTGAGCGAGATGTCGAGGATCATGATGTCGGGTCGCAAGTGCGCGATTGCCTGCATGGCGGCCTGCGCTTCCTCAGCTTCGCCGCACACCTGCATGTCCTGTTGTTGATTGATCAGGAGAGCAAGCCCCTGACGCATCAGGGGATGGTCATCGACCACCAGAACGGTTTTTTTGCCGGCTTGCAGCGGTCTTTCAAGAGTCGTGTTGGTTGTCATCGGGATTTCCCTTTGAGCGGCTGGAGGCGAGGCGGAATGTGCAGGTGACGCACGTTCCGCGCGGCGGATTCTGACGGACTTCCAATCTTCCACCGATCATTCCCGCACGATAGCTCATAATATGCAGTCCCATTCCGTGATTCGAGGACCGGTCTTCCTGAATGCCAGTGCCGCTGTCTCTGATCTGCAGTGTGCCCCATCCATCTTCTGCCGACAAGCGGATAAGTATGTCCTGCGCGTGACCATGTTTAATGGCATTGTTCACCGCTTCCTGTGCAATGTGGTAGAGATGCGTCGCCATGGTGTCGTCGTGGATGAGTACGGCCGTTTCGCACTGGAAGCGGCAGGAGATGCCAAAGAGGTCCTCGACCTCACCGGCCCAGACCTGGAGGGCGGACATGAGGCCCTGAGAGTCCGAGACTACAACCGGCAACAGGCCCCGCGCCAACACACGCGTTTTGTGGATGGCTTCATTTACAAGTTTCACGATCTTTGCGGCATCGGCTGCGTCGGGCAATTGCTTTTCGGCCAACTTGGCTTCGTGCACCTTGGCCATGAACGCAATGCCGGTAAGGTGCTGTCCGAGGCCGTCGTGCAGATCCTGGCCGATGCGGCGCTGCTCACGAGCGCTGATGTCGAGCAGAGCCCTCTCCAACTGCTCGCGCTCGGTGATGTCGATGCCGGTTGCAATGAAGTAGGCGGGCGTACCGTCGCTGGCCGGGAGCATGGAGCAGGACCAGGCGATCAGGCGGTGCTCGTTATGCCGCGTGACCCAGTGGCTTTGGAAATCCTGGGGGAGCAGATCGGCGCTTAGCTGCGAAAGGATGGAGCGCGCGCGATCAATTTCCTCTGCCTGAAGGAAAAAGCCCCAGATGGGTTTGCCGCGCACTTCTTCGAGGGCATATCCGGTCGTGAGTTCGCAGGCGCGATTGAATCGTACGATGCACCCCTCGGAATTGAGAACTGTGACCAGCGCGCCAACCGTGTCGAGAATCGCCGAGACCACGTTGCGTTCCTGTTGGAGGGCGCGTTCGGTGTCCTTGAGGTCAGAGATATCGAATGCCACCCCATGGATGAACCAGGGCGAGCCATCGGGGCGGCGCACCATGCGCGCGTCGCAGCGGAACCAGACGACGCTGCCGTCGCGGGCCATGACGCGATAGGAGGAGCGGAGCGGCTTGCCGGAAAGGAACATACCGGCTGCTTCAATGCTCCAGCGTTGTTTGTCGTCGGGATGAATACGGTCGTACCAGCGGACCGGATCTTCGAGCCACTCTTCGCGCGAGTACCCGAGGGACGCCTCAATCTCGGGGCTGACATAGGCCTCGCTGACTCCGCGATCGAGATACGCCATGAAGACAACGGCGGGAATCTGCTCAAGAAGGGCGCGATACTTTGCTTCTAGATTCGAAGCCCCGTCTTCAGATGGGGAGGAGGCGGAAGAAGAACTCTTGGGCGCGGCAAATACACTTGCCAACTCGAGGAGCAGGGCCTCTGCCTCGCCCAAGTCCGGCAGGGACGGGAGGTTTTCCCACTCTGGTTCGCGTCCGGGGGGGCGATCATTCCATTCGGTTTGGGCGAGCAGTCCCACTCATTCTCCAGAAGCCGTGCAGTTCGAGCTCTTAGCTTGGATGTATATCCGTGTCAGCGGGAGCAGTTTGCGGGCGCCGCCAGGCGGGTACTTTGTTGAGAGATGCCTGGGTGAACTTGCGCAGCGCATGGATGGCGCGGCCATAGGTTTGAACGGCGGACGATGAGAGCAGCGACCCCGGAGGCTGATTCATGAACGGCATGAATTTATCGGGAAACCCGGGCATCGTACAGCCAATGCAGATGCCGCCTACGTTGGGACAGCCGCCGATTCCGCCCATCCATCCGCGCTTGCCCACGTTGCATTGGACGACCGGTCCCCAGCAGCCAAGTTTTACGATGCAGAGCGGGGAGCCGTATTCCTCGGCGAACTGAGCCTGTTCGTAGTATCCGCCGCGGTCGCAGCCCTCGTGAACCGTGCTTCCGAAGAGCCAGGTTGGGCGCAGTGCCTCATCGAGCGGAATCATGGGAGCGCGTCCGGCGGCCATGTAGAGAAGGTAGAGCAGGGTTTCCATGAAGTTGTCGGGCTGAATGGGGCAGCCGGGCACGCAAACAATAGGAATCTTCGCCTGGGATTGCCATTGCCATCCGAGATAGTCGGGCAGCCCCATGCAACCGGTGGGATTGCCTTCCATGGCGTGGATGCCGCCATATGTGGCACAGGTTCCGACTGCGATTACTGCCCAGGCGCGCGGAGCCAGGCGATCGATCCACTCGCAGGTGGTGATGGGTTGCCCGGTCGCTGGATTGGTTCCAAGCGAAGCCCAGTAGCCCTCCTTCTTGTTGGTTTCGTCAGGGATGGATCCCTCGATAACGAGGATGAAGGGATCGACGCCGCCCTCTGCCGCGAGGTGGAAGCGCGCCAAAAATTCGTCGCCATTCTCTATTGACAGAAAAGGGTTATGGAAATTGACCTTGGGAATCCAGGGCATGCCGCCGAGGACGATGTCTTCGATACTCGGCTGGGTGGCTGCGGTCATGGCGATCGTATCGCCATCGCATCCGAGCCCTGCTGTGATCCACAGAACATCGATCTCCGTGATGGGCGGAGTCGATTGGGTGGTGCCTGCCACAGGACCTCCTGTGCACTGCGCTTCGGGGATAGGGGGCGCAGGATTATCTTGCTACTGAAAGTGGACTTAGGCAAGGGCAGACGGAGTGGCGGGAAGTCGATCGTGGGGCGAAGTTTGCGCGCACTTCAGTGCCCCAGTGCGCGATTGAAAAAAATCTGCTACATTCTGAAACGTTTGGCCGTTTGGAATCACCATAGACACGAATGCGACGATTGAAGCCCTGCCAGGCAGGTCCACTTCAGAGCGCAGTGGGGGCTTCGGAAACCATGACGACTCAGAAAAAGGGACCCAACAGCTTTCCGCTTCGAATGACGCCAACCATGCGTCGCCAAATAGACCATCTGGCGAAACGGGAGGGCGTTTCGTTGAACCAGTTCATCAGCCTTGCCGTCGCGGAAAAGGTGATGCGGATGGAAGGGTATTCGCTGTCGGACGGACCGGAAACGAGCTGGGTCAAGGGCCGAATGAAGGGTCTGAGGAAGGTCTAACGTGTTGTCCCTGAGGTTAGGAGTTTCGAAAGCAGATTCTTCGCTCACCACCCCCGAATCTACCGCAAAGAGCTGATCGCTCTTTGCGGCCCCTGGTACGTTCGGGGCCCTGTTCGTTCAAAATGACAGCGCAGAGAATAGGCAGATTAACGGAATCGAATTTCGGCTTAACTGCGTTTGGTCTAGCGTTCTTCGATGACTGCGCGCATCCAGTAGTTTCCATCTCCATCGACTTCGATACCGTGGACTTCGCGCTCGAAACCGGGGAAGCGCTTGCCAAACTGCTCCATGGCGAGGATGAGCTTAATAACGGGTGATTCGGCCGAACCCAGGCGCTCGCCGGGCATCGACATGGGGATTCCCGGGGGGTAGGGAACCAGCATGAAAGCGGCGATTCGGCCGGCCATCTCTTTGAAGCGAATGCTCTCGGTTTCGCGGCGAACGAGCTTCTGGTAGGTCTGCGCAGGCGTGAGGATCGGATCGAAGTCCTCGTCGCAGGCGGCGTTGACGAGGCCGGGGAGATCGAGTTCGATCATGGCCGCGTGCATCTCGTCAGAGAGTTCCCGGAGCGAAACATGGCGATAGCGGTGTGGGAAGCGCTGGACGAGCTCGGGGAGCGCTTCTTCAAGCGACGCGTCTGAATCATAGAGGCGCTTGAACTCGAAGAGATTTTCAAGCAGGCTGCCCCATTTGCCCTTGGACGTTCCGACGGAGAAGAGCACGAGAACGGTGTAGTCGCCAGTGCGCGCGATCTCGACACGGCGCGAGTCGAGGAACTCAGTGAGGATGGCTGCGGGAATTCCCCATTGCGACATGACTCCCTGGGCGTTGACGCCGGGTGTCAGGATGGTGACCTTGGTTGGGTCGAGCATGCAGTAGTCGTCAGGTGAGTCTTCATCCTGATAACCATGCCAGTCGTCGCCACGCTTCAGCGTCCAGCATCTGGGTTCGGTGGTCAGAAGCTCGTCTTCGGCGTCTTCAAAGAGGATGCTTTCTCCGGTTGCCGGATCGATGACACGCTCGGGCTGGTAGATGCCGAAAAACCAGGCTTCGCCGTTTTCGGAAGCGACGCGCAGGCGATGGGCAATGGAACTCATAGCCTGGCGGAAGCTGATGGCGTCAACGAGGGTCTCGTCCATCAGCGTGGGGCCGGCGGGATCGTCCATCATGGCTGCGGCAACGTCGAGGGAGGCAATGAGCGGGTAGAAGGGCGAGGTGGTGCCATGCATCATGAAGGCTTCGTTGAACTGATCGAAGTCAAGCGGGGCGCGGTCAGAGAGCTTGACGTGGATCATGGAGCCCATGGAAAAGGCGGCCAGCATTTTGTGCGTGGATTGCACGGAGAAGATGGCGGGGCGGTCTTTCATGTCGTCGGGCACGCCCATTGCAAAACGTTCGCGGTAGAGGGGGTGGAACTTTGCGTAGGCATACCACGCTTCATCGAAGTGGACGCGGGGGATGGAGCCAGCGAGTTGTTCGACGACCCGGTCGACGTTGTAGCAGAGGCCGTCGTAGGTCGAATTGGTGACCACGGCGTAGGTTGGCTTGGGCGAGCGGGCACCGGCGGTGAACGGGCACCGCGCGATGAGTTCCTGAACTGAACTCGGAGAGAAGCGTTTGAGCGGAACAAGACCGATCATGCCGAAGCCGTTGCGCGTGGGTTTGAAGTAGACGGGGCGCGCACCGGTAACGGTAAGCGAGTGGCAGATGGATTTGTGGCAGTTGGCGTCGGCGAGCACGATGTCATCCTGCGCAATGACACCGTGGCCGACGATCTGGTTGGAGGTGCTGGAGCCGCCGAGCACGTAAAACGTCCAGTCGGCGCCGAAGATGCGTGCGGCATTGCGTTCGGACTCGCCGGGAGGGCCGATGTGGTCGAGCCAGGAGCCGAGTGGGGCGGACGAGATGCCAAGGTCGGAGCGGAGGAGATTTTCGCCGAAGAATCGATGGAATTCCTGGCCGACCGGGTGCTTGAGGAAGGCGACGCCTCCCATGTGGCCGGGCGCGTCCCAGGAATAGGCGGACTGGTCGTTATAGCGCAGCAGTTCGCGAAAGTAGGGCGGCAGCAGTTGATCGTGGTAGCGCTCGATGGCGGTATCGAGGCGGGACGAAATAAAGGCCGGGGTGTCGCCGAAGAGGTGGATGTACTCGTGAACCTGCTTGATGACTTCGAGGGGAAGTTCGGAGACCAGGGTGCGATCGGCGATGAGGAAGATGGGGACTTTTTTGTTGCGGTGGCGTACACCGCGAATGATGTCGAGCGCGGCGCGTTCTTCAAACTGCGATTCGCCTTCGAGGTCCCAATCGAGCAGGACGGCGGAGTAGCTGGGATCGGAGGTGACGAGTGAGAGGCCATCTTCGGGCGAGGTGGTGCGCGTGACGGTATAGCCTTCCGCACCGATGGCTTCGACGAGGCGTTCCATGGCTCGGTCGGAGACGGATTCGGTCTGGCCGACCTCGCTTGCAATCAACAACACCCAACGCTTCTCGTTCATCCGCCTTTGATTCTCCTGTTCCGGAAAGCCGCGCACCGCCCTTTGGAGGGTTTTTGGCGCATGGCAAACACATCATTCTATCGTGAGTTATGTTTCGGGAGTGTCAGCGGAAGGGCTGGGAAGGTTAATCAATTGTGTGCTGGGTGAAGGGATGGAAATTGCTCTTCTCAACAGGAAGGTTGCCTTCGATCCGACCCTTCGGGCTACTGTCCACTGCAAGCAGAAATTGAATCTGGCTGCCAAATCCAACTGTGCGATGGCGGCGGGCATCCAAGTATTGAGGTCGGAATATGGTTCTAAATAGATCTACATCCAGGGTTATTTGCATATCGCGTGGTGCATCCTCCAGAGACAGTAATCCATCACTCGTCTTGCGCGACGGCTGGGGATTGCCGACGGAGCCAGGTGAAATTCTCTCGCGACCAAAACAAAACAACAATTCCCCTGAGAATGATGACCATGGCGAAGCGGCGTAATTCGAATAAGTAGCCGCTCCCGAGAAATTCCTGTCTGCTCAGAACTGCCAGCGCTGTTCATTTCCGCCCGAGCAAATCCTGCGAATCATCGGTTGAAGTGATCAAAAGTGAGCTGATTGCCGCACCAATGCTCCCGACCATCAAGTCAAGAGCTGCTTCCTGCTATAAGCTGTTAGTTCATTTGGCGTCCCCGACGGGATTTGAACCCGTGTTATCGCCGTGAAAGGGCGGTGTCCTAGGCCGGGCTAGACGACGGGGACGCTATTGGAAAGGGCAGATGGACGGTCAGATCGGCCGGGATGCGCCCTTAAGAAGGGTACCAACCTGTTGAATCCATGTCAAAGAAGAGCCTTCAGTTGTGAAGAGCCTTCAGCTGTCAGGGGTCAGTTATCAGTTCTCAAAGCCCTGGAGTCGGCCGATTCAATCGAACCGATAGATCCGGAACCGATGTAAACCATTTCCACCTCGTAGACGATCTCCAGATGGCAGGGCTTTTGTGGACGCGCAATGGCCCCTTACCTGCATTTAAAGCAGGAGTTCTGCGCGTAGCCCTCGGGGCTGAGCGGAGCCGAGTCTGCGGATGCGCGGGCACCGGACAGAATTGAATTGGGTTCAATACGGTTCATGGGTTGGCTTCCGCACGCTCGCTTTGGCCCGATTGCCTGGCAGGGAGAGAGCGCCCAACATCACAGGCGACCGGGTGGCAACAAGGCGCATGTGCCGCCGGCAATATTTTGCGACAATCGGCTTTGCTGATGCATCTCGCATGCTAGTCACAGCCAACTACTTCTCGTTTGCCGGAGGGCATGGTTTCTGCGCTGCATCACAGAGCGCACCGACTGGCGGGTTGTACCATAAATGCTGCATTTCGTTCTCCATCGGCCGGGAAGAGGCATGGAGCTAAGCAAGGGGTCTCTATTTTGAAACGCATTTTTTGTACAAGCAGCATGTTGCTGTTCAGTCTGGCTGTAACCGGATGCCAACAGGCTCCGCAGAAAGCTCCCCAGGCGGCGGGGATGCAGGCAATGCCGGTGAAGACGGTGGCAGTACAGTTACAACCGGTGGCCCAGAGCAACGAGTACATGGCGACGATCAAGTCGCGGCGGTCGGCGACTATTCTGCCGCAGGTGAGCGGACTTCTAACCAAAATCCTGGTCCATAGCGGCGAGCGGGTGAAGGCCGGCCAGGCACTGATGGAGATCGATCCGCGGCAGCAGCAGGCCACGGTGGCCTCGCAGGGCGCAACGGAGCGGCAGAAGAAAGCTCTGTACGACTATGATTCGATCGAACTCGGCCGTCAGAAGAAGCTGTTCGATGCCGGCGTGACGAGCAAGGACGCGCTGGACCAGGCACAGCAAGCGTACGACAACGCCAAGGCCGACTACGAAGCCGCCCGGGGAACGCGCGACATGCAGGAAACGCAGCTTGGGTATTATTCGGTGCGCGCGCCGTTTGATGGAGTGGTTGGAGATATCCCGGTACACCTGGGCGACTATGTTTCTCCGCTGCAGTCGCCGACGGCTCTTCTGACGACGGTGGACCAGACAGGGGATCTCGAGGCCTACATCTATATTCCGACGGAGCGGTCGAGCCAGGCACGCATGGGCCTCGACGTGGAGCTGTACGATACGAGCGGGAAACTGCTGGAGAAGTCAAAGATCGATTTCCTGTCGCCGCAGGTTGATCCGAATCTGCAGGGCATTCTGGCGAAGGCGCCGGTGCACCCAACGCCGGACATCATGCGCAACGCGCAGTTGATCAAGGCGCGCGTAATCTGGAGCACCAAGCCGATGGTGGTGGTGCCAGTGCTGGCAGTGACGCGGCAAGCCGGGCAGCCGTTCATTTACGTCGCGCGGAAGCAGCCGAATGGGCAATACATCGCGACGGAGACGCCCGTCACGCTTGGAGACACCGTTGGCAACTCCTACTCAGTCACCTCTGGATTGAATGCGGGAGACCAGGTGGTGGTGTCGAGCACGCAGTTCCTCGTGAACGGAATGCCGGTATCCCCGATTCCCGGCTGAGCATGGCCGCTGCCTGCAAGCGATGCGCCTGATGGCGCAGGCCGGAACACAACGAAAGAGGGCTCATCTTGTTTGTTGATTTCTTTATTCATCGACCGGTGTTTGCAACGGTTTGCGCGCTGCTGATTATTCTGGCGGGAGCGGTTTGCATCCCCAGCCTTCCGGTTGCGATGTATCCCACGTTGTCTCCGCCGCAGGTGAACGTGACTTGCAACTATGTGGGCGCCAATGCCGATACGGTGGAAAAGGCTGTCTCGATTCCGCTCGAAGAGGCGATCAACGGTGTGGAGGGCATGCGCTACATCCGCTCCTCCAGCACCAATAGCGGGACGAGCCAGATCACCGCGACGTTTCAAACCGGCTACAGCCTGGATATCGCGGCGGTAGACGTGCAAAACCGCGTGGCCAGCGTGACGGGACGGTTGCCTGCCGCGGTGAATGCAACCGGAATCTCCATCACCAAGGCGAATACCAATTTTGTGTTCGGCGCGGGTTTCTTTACGCTCGACGGCCGATATTCGCACGAATTCATTTCGAATTACCTCGACGTCTACGTGAAGGACGCGCTGAAGCGCGTGCCCGGCGTAGGTGACGTGAACATCTTTGGCGAGCGCAAGTACGCCATGCGCGTGTGGCTCGATCCGCTGAAGCTTTCGGTGAATAGCCTTACGGCAGCCGACGTAGTCAACGCGCTCCTGGAGCAGAATGTAGAGATTCCGGCCGGCCAGTTGGGACAGCCGCCAGCCAACGAACACCAGGCCTATGAGATCCCGGTGCGCGTAGTGGGGCGGCTTTCGAGCCCAGAGCAGTTCGACAACATCATTCTTAAGAGCAATGCAAACGGCCTGATCCTGCTGAAGAATGTGGGACACGCAGAGATTGGTGCGGAGGACTACAGTTCGTCGCTCGAATATAACGGCCATTCCGCGCAGGGCGTGGGCGTG
Organism: uncultured Acidobacteriaceae bacterium; assembly: GCA_963838295.1. Lineage (GTDB taxonomy): Bacteria > Acidobacteriota > Terriglobia > Terriglobales > Acidobacteriaceae > Telmatobacter. Next base: position 100,742 of record CAWIQS010000006.1, on the reverse strand, counting down.
ATTCAACTCTCCAACGCGAATGCGCTCGATGTAGACACCAAGGCAAAGGCAGCTTTGCAGGAGCTCTCGAAGAGCTTTCCTCCGGGACTTCAGTATGCCGTCGCATTCGATTCGACGACGGTTGTGGGTGACTCGATCCGCGAAGTGCTTGTAACTCTTGGCGAAGCCATCGGGATCGTGATTCTCGTGATCTTCCTGTTCCTGCTGGATTGGCGAGCGACGATCATTCCGGCGGTAACGATTCCGGTTTCGCTGATTGGGACCTTTGCGTTCATACGCATCTTCAACTTCTCAATCAACTCGCTGACGCTGTTCGGAATTACGCTGGCGACGGGCCTGGTGGTGGACGACGCGATCGTGGTGATCGAGAACGTGCAGCGACACATCGCGATGGAGCATTCGAACCCGCACGAGGCAGCTTCGCGGGCCATGAGCGAGGTGACGAGCGCTGTGATTGCAACATCGCTCGTTCTGATTGCGGTGTTTGTGCCGGTCTCGTTCTTCCCGGGGACCACGGGAATTCTGTACCGGCAATTTTCGCTGACCATCGCCTTTTCGATTGCGATTTCGGCGTTCAATGCGCTGACGCTTTCGCCGGCACTTTCGGCGATGTTCCTGCGCGGCGAAGAGGCGCGGCCGCAGCAACTCGACTTTCTGCACATCAAGCCGCTTTCGCGGGCGTTTGCGGGTTTCGTCCACGGCGCAGATGGACTGGTGACCTGGCTGGGTAAGACGTACGCCAAAGTTATTCACGTGGCGTTGCAGCTTCGGTTCGTTTTGCTGGTGGCCTTCTTTGTCGGACTCGGGGCGACCGCATGGATCTACAAGACCGTGCCCACGGGCTTCATTCCGCAGGAAGATCAGGGGTACCTGATTGGAATCGTGCAGGCGCCGCCGGGCTCTTCCCTCGCTTATACGACGGCCCTCGCGGACCGAGCGCAGGCGGTTATCTATTCGAACAAAGACATTACCGGCGCTTTTTCAATCATGGGTTTCAGCTTTACGGGGAACGCTTCAAATGCGGGATTAATGTTTATCAGCACGAAACCTGCAAGGGATCGCAGGGGGAAAGGTCATACCGCGGCGGATATTGTTGCCGACCTTGCTCCAAAACTCGGAGGGTTTCTGTTTCAGCCGGACGGTGGTCTTGTCGCGGTGATCCAGCCACCGGCGGTGCAGGGCGTTGGCAGTTATGGAGGCTTCCAGTTCATGCTGCAGGATACGGGCGTGAACACTATCTCCGATCTTGACCGCGTGGCACACCAGATTGTCGGGGCCGGGCGCGCACGCAAAGACGTGACCGGGTTGATCACAACATTTTCAGCAAACGATCCTCAGGTGCTCGTCACGATTGATCGCGACAAAGCGAAAGCGATGAATGTTTCGCTTTCGCAAATCACTACTGCGCTCGGTGTGTTCATGGGTTCGCAGTATGTGAACGACTTCGACTTCAATAACCGCACCTACCGCGTTTACGTGCAGGCCGACCAGGCTTATCGCATGACAGCGAAAGACCTGCATGATTATTACGTCCGCTCGGATTCGGGCCAGATGATTCCTCTGGATAACCTGGCGACTATATCTGAGAGTTCGGGGCCACCGGTAATCACGCACTACGACCTGTTTCGAGCGGTCGAGATCGATGGATCGCCGGCGCCAGGATACAGTTCGGGCCAGGGCATCACGGGCATGGAGGATCTGGCAAAGCAGAACATGATGCCGGGAATGCGTTATGAGTGGACGGGTCTGACGCTGGATGAAATTGAATCGAGCGGACGCGCGTTGCTGATCTTCGGCCTCGGCCTTCTGGTCGTGTATCTCACACTTTCGGCACAGTACGAGAGCTTTGCGCTGCCCTTCATTATTTTGCTGGCGGTGCCGATGGCGGTGCTTGGCGCTCTGGGACTGGTAGCACTGCGCGGCATGTCGAACGATGTCTACTGCCAGATCGGCCTGGTAATGCTGATTGGCCTGTCGGCCAAGAACTCGATTCTTATCGTGGAGTTTGCCGAGCAATTGCGGCGCAAAGGGCGTTCGATTGCAGATGCGGCAATCGAGGCGGCGGAGTTGCGACTTCGGCCGATTCTGATGACTTCATTCGCGTTCATCCTGGGCGTGCTGCCGCTTGTATTTGCAACTGGCGCGGGTGCGCTGGGAAGACGCTCAGTAGGCACAACGATTGTGGGCGGCATGCTGTTCTCAACCGTGCTGAACCTGGTGTTCATTCCGGTGCTGTACGTGTTGCTGAGCCGGCTGTTACGGCGCGGCGACGATCATGAGGCAGCGGAGGAAGCTGCGATCTAACAGCATCGTTACGGCTTGCCGCGGTGTGCGATGATGTAGTCCTTGATACGGTCGTACACCTGGCTGGTGACAACGCCTCGATCGACGAGATCGCTTTTGGCGCGGTAGGGACGGTAACGAATGATGCGTGCTGCCCAGGTGCGCGTCATGCCCGGAACCTTGAGGAGTTGGTCGAGGCTGGCCGCATTGATGTCGACGCGCACTTCCGGCGCGGGCGGATTCTGAAAGCCGGCCTGGGCGTGTGCTGACTGAAGGGTGAAACCCGCATAGCCCGATGAGATAGCGCAGATTAGCGCAGCCGCCAGGATTCCGAAGAAAGGTTGCATCCTCACGCACCTATTCTCTTCCTCAGGTCATTGGCGCGTATACGTTCAGTTAGAAACATGGCGAAAAGATGGAGACTGGGGGCCGGTTTCCTGCAAAAATAGTGTTATGGCAATCCCCCCCATTGCTTTTACCGCCGGACAAAAGCTGCGCAGTCGCGTACTTGGCAGCACCCGGCTCGTCATACTTCTCGTTCTCCTCGCACTGCTGACGGTGTGTCTTGTGTTTACGTGGACCACGCGCGATGCGATGGGGAATCTCTCGTTCCTGAATCCAAAGAACAATCCCGACCGCGCGATTGGCGGGAAGAAGACGATTGTGGATGTGAATCCGTGGCAGACCGCGCAGGCCCTGGCCCCGCTTGCCATGACCGCTGAGGAAAAGGAGTATGCGCAGGACGCCGAGAGGCTTGCAGACCACGAAGTCGACCAGGCGTTCGCATCGGCACTGCGCCAGGCCACGCTTGATTCACAACACCTGATTCTGACCGGCGATGCCCTGGTGCTTTCGAAGAGGGTATCGCAATTGCAACAACTCATCGCGCAGGACAAGGATGACGTTCAAACGATCACCGAGCAATTGAAATTGCCTCCGCCCAAGAACGGCAAGCCAGCCGAGTATGACGAGGGCGACCTGGCAGTGTCGAAGGCGCAGCTCGGGTTGGACACGGATGAACTCGCTGACGCGCAACAGGATCTGGATCGGGCATCCGGAGACCAGACTTCGCAGATACAGGCGGAGTTGAATGCGCACGAAGCCACGATGCGGGATTATGACAAGCAGGTGCATGGAGGCGGCCAAGTTGCAGTCATCTCCGAGCGCCGCTACGGAACCATGGCGGGGCGCATTGGGGGATGGTTCATGCAGCGGAGCCGCTACGGTCTGTTGCAACAGGCGCTGAACCAGACGCGCGCCGATATTACAAACCTGACCGCTCAGCACAATGCACTTGAGGCGAAGGCCAATGCGGTCGCGGTCCACACAGACGATCTTGATGAGAAGCTCGAAGGGCTCAAAGACAGGTCCGCACAACGGCAGATTCTTAGCATCCTGGACGATCGCATTCAGACGGAGCAGCAGCTTGCGACGGTGTACAGCAAGTGGGGTACGCAAGTGTTGTTGCAGCATCGCATTGTTCTTCACCTGATTCTGCAGTCGCTGGCACTGATTGCGTTCATCGGTATCTGCATGGTCATTTGCGACGCGGTGGTTCGCCGACTGATGGACAGACCTGCACTGGATCGCCGGCGATCGCAAACGCTGCGCAGCATTCTTGAACTCTCTATCCAGGTCATCGGAGTCGTCATTATCCTGCTGGTGATTTTTGGTACACCGCGCGAAACGCCGACAATTCTCGGTCTGGCCACGGCGGCTCTCACCATTGCGCTGCAGGATTTCATCATCGCTTTCCTTGGCTGGTTCGTTCTCATCGGCAAAAACGGCATACACGTTGGAGATTGGGTAGAGATCGATGGCGTGGGTGGTGAAGTGACCGAGGTGCGGTTGTTCACTACGACACTGCTGGAGACCGGCACGCTTGCGGACAGGGGTTTGCCGACGGGGAGGAGAATTACCTTCATGAATGGGTTTGCCATTCGCGGTAAGTACTTCAACTTCTCGACCAGCGGGCAATGGATGTGGGACGAGATCACCCTTAGCCTTCCCGCGTCAGGCAATGTTCACGAATTGCTCGATCGTATTCAGAAGGTCGTGGTGGCGGAAACGGAGAAGAACGCCGATCTCGCTGAACAGGAATGGAAGCGCGGTTCGCATAGCAGCAGCCTGAGCCACTTCAGCGCAACTGCCGTGGAGAACCTTCGCCCCTCGGCCTCGGGCATCGAAGTTCTGGTTCGCTACGTGACGCGCGCATCGGAGCGATTTGAGGTGCGCAATCGTCTGTATCAAAAGCTGATTGATCTGTTGCGCGACCCGGGACAGCAGGCAGAATCGGAAGCCGTTTCCAGCGCGAAAAGCGGGTAAACTGGCGGCGAAACCCTCTGATTCGAAGCGCCTGAGGTTGACACAGAGTGATGTTTGCCTTAGCTTTTAAACAGATGCAGAGCAGCCGCCATCACGGTCATCACCACCATCATGGGACATCCATGCCGGCGGACTGCCATGGCCTGAACTAGACGGCCAGAGAGATCGAAGAACCCAAAGCCCGCCGGCACAAGAGCCGGTGGGCTTTTTGATTTTGCAGCAGAATCCAAAGCAGACCAGGAAAGACGATGAGCACACAACCGACAGTTGATTTCGAAAAGATGGACGGCCTCGTGGCCGGCATCGTGCAAGATGCGCATACCGGCGAGGTGCTGATGCTGGGCTTTCTTAATCCGGAAAGCTACGCCAGGACGCTTGAGACGGGATTTGTTACCTTCTGGAGCCGCTCGCGACAGAAGTTGTGGATGAAGGGTGAAACCAGCGGCAATCGGCTGCGCATTGTTTCCGCGGCGACCGACTGCGACAACGATGCGCTCCTGCTACGCGTGGTGGTAGAGGGCGACGGACTGGTTTGCCACGAAGGCACCGTAAGTTGCTTTACAAAGCCACTTGCGTTTTCAAATGCGGTGGAGGTGGCTCGTGGCTAACAAACTCCGACTCGGACTGCCCAAGGGCAGCCTCCAGGATTCGACCATCGCACTTTTCAAACGCGCAGGATGGAATATCTACGCTGACGGGCGATCGTACTTTCCGTCGATTGATGATGCTGAGATTGAATGCATGTTGATTCGCGCCCAGGAGATGGCGCGGTATGTTGAGCACGGCGTGCTCGACGCGGGCCTGACCGGCATTGATTGGGTGGTAGAAAGCGGGTTGGATGTTACGAGCGTGACCACGCTGACATATGCGAAGCAGAGCCGGCGAAAGGTGCGGTGGGTGCTTGCGGTTCCGGAGGCGAGCGGTTATCAACGAGCCGAGGATCTTGAAGGGAAGATCATTGCGACGGAACTGGTTGAGGTTACAAAGAAGTATTTCTCGGATAAGGGCGTCAATGTGAAGGTGGAATTCAGCTGGGGCGCGACCGAAGTGAAGCCGCCCACGCTTGCTGATGCGATTGTGGAAGTGACAGAGACAGGCAGCTCGCTGAAGGCCAATCACCTGAAGATTATTGACACCGTGATGGAGAGCGAGACGCACCTGATCGCCGGAAGGAATGCGTTGGCAGATGACTGGAAGCGCGAGAAGATCGATCAGCTCGCGGTTATGCTGCGGGGAGCGATCGATGCGCAGTCGCAGGTGGGACTGATGCTGAATGTGCAGCGCGCTGATCTCGATGCGGTGTTGGCAGTGTTGCCTGCGCTCAATTCGCCCACGATCTCGCAGTTGAGCAATTCGGAGTGGGTGGCGGTGAATACGATCGTGGAAGAACGTGTAGCGCGAGACGTGATTCCGAAGCTGAAGGCGGCACGCGCCACTGGGATTGTTGAGTATCCGCTGAACAAAGTTGTGTTGTAGCAAGAGACAGGACGAGCAATGAGGGTGATTCGAACGCGAGGGCGAGGAGCACGCGAAGCAGCCACAGTTCTGGCCGCGCTGGAAAGGCGGGGTGGTGCGGCCCTGGATTCGGTGCTGCCGGTGGTGAAGCGCATTGTTGCGCGTGTCCGGCGCGGCGGCGATCGCGCGGTGCTTCGCTATGCCACGGAATTTGACGGTCTCGGGGATGCAGCGCGATTGAGGATCTCGCACCAGGAGATGTCGCAGGCGTGGGAGTCGATTGACCCTGCTCTGCGCGAGGCGCTGAAAACTGCGGCTCGGCAGATTCGTGCATTTGCGAAACAGCAGTTGCCCAAATCGTGGAGTCGTTCTTCGATAGCGGGGCTTACCGTGGGTCAGCTTGTGCGGCCGCTTGATTCGGTGGGTTGCTATGTGCCCAGCGGGCGGCATCCGCTGCCTTCGACGCTGCTGATGACGGCAATTCCAGCGCAAGTGGCGGGAGTAGGCCGGGTAGTGGCTGTTTCCCCGAAACCTGCGCCGGAGACGCTGGCGGTGGCGCATCTGCTTGGCATCAGCGAGTTCTATCGCGCTGGTGGGGCGCACGCGGTTGCGGCGCTCGCTTACGGGACAGAGACGATTGCGCGGGTCGACAAGGTTGTCGGGCCGGGCAATTTGTATGTGACAGCGGCGAAACGGCTTGTGGCGTTTGATTGCGCGATCGATATGCTGGCGGGCCCGACGGAGATTGTAGTGACCAGCGAAAGCGGGGATGCTGCAGAAATTGCCGCGGATCTTGTAGCGCAGGCGGAGCATGATCCGGCGGCGGTCGCGATTCTTGTGACGACGCGTGCTGACCTTGCAAAATTGGTGATTGAAGAGGCACGACTTCAAAGCCGCAACAATTTGGTTGCACGTGAGTCGCTCAAGCGCAACGGCGTGGCAATTATTGCGAGCGATATAGAAGAGGCGCGTGCGATCACGAATCGTCTTGCTCCGGAACATTTGACAGTGGATGCAACCTCGGATCTGGAGTGGGTGTCGAATGCGGGGTCGGTGTTTGTGGGCGGCTGGTCGGCGCAGCCTATGGGAGATTACATCTCTGGGCCAAACCACACGCTACCAACGGGTGGGATGGCACGCGTGCGCGGCGGACTCAGCGTGAATGATTTTGTGAAACTCGTGACCGTGCAGGAGTATGCGGCGAAGGGAATTCGCACGCTGGCACCCGATGCGGCTTTACTGGCGGAGGCGGAAGGATTGACGGCACACGCTGCAGCGATAGGCATACGGTTGCGCAAAGCTTCAACGAAACGAGGGCTGGTCGGAGTCCGTGGAGGGAGGGCTCGTGCCTAAATCACCTGCGGTTGTTCACCCGAGTCCGCGCGCGCGGGTTCAAGCGATGAAGGAGTATCATCCGCCGCTGGGGAATCGCGATGCGATGCGGCTCGACTTCAACGAGAACACGGTAGCGTGCTCGCCTCGAGTGCGCGAGGTTCTTGGGCGCATTTCGGCTGGCGATCTTACTCGCTACCCAGAACGGGCTCCGGTGGAACGCATCGTAGCGCATCATCTGGGTGTCGCGCCGGAGCAGGTCGTCTTGACGAACGGGGTAGATGAGGCGATTCACGTTCTCTTCGAGACATTTCTTGAGGCGGGCGACGAGTTGCTGTTGCCTGTTCCGACGTACACGATGTACGAGGTCTACGCTTCGGCTACGGATGCGCGGGCGGTGACGGTGCAGGCGGCCGCTGATTTGCAGTTTCCATTTGAGCGGCTCTTGAATGCGATCTCACTGCGGACGAAGATCATAGCGATCGCTAACCCCAATAGCCCTTCGGGGTCGATTGCGACACGAGAGCAAATTATTGAAATTGCGCAGCGTGCTCCGCAGGCGGTGGTGCTTGTGGACGAAGCGTATTTTCACTTCTACGGCGAGACCGTTCTCGATCTCATCGGCACTATGCCGAACGTGGTGGTGGCGCGAACATTTTCCAAGGCGTATGGGCTGGCGGGGTTGCGGCTCGGAGTTCTGGCGGGGCCGGTGGAACTGATGCAGTGGATGCGGCGCGTGCTTTCGCCATACAGCGTGAATTCGCTGGCCCTGGCTTGTTTGCTCCCCGCACTGGAAGATGTAAATTATCTGGACTGGTATGTCGCGGAAGTGGTTGCGGCGCGGACGGAGTTCGCAACCGCACTGGACGCGGCCGGCGTGCGCCGGTGGCCAAGTCACGCGAATTTTATCCTGGTAGAAATCGGCGCAAAGCATGCAGAGTTTGTGCGGCTGATGTCGGCAGGTGGAGTGCTGGTGCGAGACCGTTCAAATGATCCGGGATGTGACGGCTGTGTTCGCATCACGATTGGCACGCGCGAGCAAATGCGGGAGGCTGTGGGTGTATTGAACAGGACGCTGGAGACACTGCGCGGTAGTAAGGATGGACGATGATGGCAGCTACATTGCGGAAAAAACCGACTGTGAATGCAGTTCGCAGGGGTGTCGTTGTGCGCGATACGAATGAGACGCGCATCGCTATCGATCTCACAATTGAAGGAAAGGGCCAGTATAAGATTTCGACCGGCATCCGGTTTTTTGATCACATGCTTGAGCTGTTCACGCGGCACGGGGTATTTGATCTGGAACTTACGTGCAAGGGCGACCTGGATGTTGATCAGCACCACACTGTTGAGGACGTCGGGATTGCGCTAGGCGAGGCATTCGATCGCGCGCTGGGTGACAAGCGTGGGATTCTGCGCGCTGGCTATTTCATCATGCCGATGGACGAGACGCTGGCGATTGCCGCGGTGGATTTAAGCGGGCGGGCGGCGTATGCAGTTGATGCAAAGGTGAGGACGCGGCTGGTCGGCGATCTACAGACGGAACTTGTGGCGGATTTCTTCGAAGGGTTTGCGCGCGGCGCGCGGGCCAATGTGCATGTAAAGACGATGTACGGGCGATCGAATCATCACAAGATCGAGGCGATCTTCAAGGCGTTTGCGCGGGCCCTGCGGGTTGCATGTTCGCGCGATAAGCAACTGGGCGAGATGCTGCCGAGTACGAAGGGGCTGCTCTGATGCGTGTCACGGTTATCGACTACAAGGCCGGGAACCTGACGTCGGTGCTGAAGGCACTGCGGCATCTGGATGCGGACGTGGCGGTGACGGATTCGGATTTGTTGGCGATTGAGCGAGCGGAGCGGATTGTGTTGCCGGGGGTGGGGCACTTCGCGGCGACGGAGCGGCTGGATTCGACCGGGATGACGGGGGCGATTCGCGCCGCGATTGCGCGGGGTGTACCGTTTCTGGGGATTTGCGTGGGAATGCAGTGGCTTTATGCGGGATCGAGCGAAGCCGCGAGCCAGAGGGGGCTCGGACATTTCAAGGAATCTTGCACGCGATTTCCAGAATGCAACCAAAAGGTTCCACATGTGGGTTGGAATTCGCTGGAGACAAAGTCCGGCTCGCACCTTCTTGCAGGGGTTGGTGCGGGCGAATTCGTTTACTTTACTCACTCCTATAAGGCCCCAGTGACGAATGAGACCGCTGCCGAGGCACATTACATTGAGCCATTCGCAGCCGCGGTGGAGAACGGCAACGTGATGGGGGTTCAATTCCATCCGGAGAAATCAGGGGAGACTGGGTTGAAAATCTTGCGCAATTTTCTGGGGTCGAAATGCTGACCAAGCGGATCATCGCGTGTCTGGATGTCCACGCAGGGCGCGTGGTGAAGGGCGTGCAGTTTGTAGACATCGTGGATGCCGGTGATCCGGCGGCGCTGGCGGCGAGGCACGCGCGAGAAGGCGCGGATGAAATTGTGCTGCTCGATATTACAGCGACGCATGAGGGACGTCAGACGTTGCTGGAGACGGTGAGGCGAACGGCGCGGGAACTCTTTGTTCCGTTTACGGTGGGAGGCGGTATTCGCAGCGCGGAGGAGGCGGAGCAGGTGTTCGAGTCCGGGGCGGACAAGATCAGCGTGAACTCTGCTGCGCTTGCCGATCCCACGCTGATCAGCGCGATTGGGCGCAGCTTTGGAGCGCAGGCGGTAGTGGTGGCAATCGATGCACGGCGCGATCTGGATGCCGACGACCCGGTGCGCGATGCGCAGGTGTTTGTGCAGGGCGGACGCAAGCTGGCGGGAAGACGTGTAGTGGAGTGGGCGCTTGAGGCTGAGGCGCGCGGAGCCGGAGAGATTCTGCTTACGTCAATGGACGCGGATGGGACGCGGGCGGGATTTGATTGCGAACTCACAGCGGCGGTGAGCGAATCAGTGAACATTCCGGTGATCGCTTCGGGGGGAGCCGGGACGGTGGCCCACTTTGCGGATGTGTTCGGCAGGGGGAAGGCGGACGCGGCGCTTGCGGCTAGCATTTTTCATTTTGGCGTGTCGAGTGCGCGGTCGCTGAAGGAGGAACTGGTTGCTGCAGGTATTTCGGTGAGGCTGCCATGCTGATTCCTTCGATTGACTTGATGGGCGGCCGAATTGTGCAGCTGGTGCAGGGCGAGAAGCTGCGGCTTTCGTTTGATGATTTCGAGTATTGGATTGAGAAGTTCTCTCGTTTTCCGCTGGTGCAGCTGATCGACCTGGACGCGGCGATGCGACAGGGGGATAACTCCGCACTGGTTGCGCAGATTGCGCGGCGGCTTCCTTGCCAGGTGGGCGGAGGGATTCGTTCGACGGAAAGGGCCAGCGAGGTGATTAACGCGGGTGCGCAACGGGTCATTATCGGCTCGGCGTTGTTTTCGGAAGACGGAAGAGTGAATGCTGATATTGCTTCGGCGCTTGCTGCCGCTCTGGGAGCGGAGCGGGTGGTTGCGGGAATCGACACCAAGAATGGACGCATTGCGGTGAAGGGCTGGAAGGCGCAGGTAGCGCTGACTCCGGACGAGGCGATTCCGCAGCTTGACAAGTATGTGGCTGCATATTTGTATACGCACGTGGACGGCGAGGGACTGATGCAGGGCTTCCCCATTGATACCGCAGCGCGTCTGCGTAGACTGACCGCGCGGCAACTCATCGTGGCGGGTGGCATCCGAAGCCAGCAGGAAGTGGGCGATCTGGGCGCGATGGGTGTGGACAGCGTGGTGGGAATGGCGGTTTACACTAACCTGCTTGCAGTTTGACTTTCGATAGTGCATCGCGGGATCTCATATTCTGCTTGATGCCGCAGCGCATCAGATATTCTGGAAGCATCGCTAAGAGAAGAGCACGAAAGGAAGAGCATAGACCATGACGAAACCGAGTGGGATTCGCCTGGCCAAGCGCCTGGACGAGGTTGGATTCTCCGATATCGTGCAGATCCGTAACAAGGTGATGGAAATGCGGGCAGAGGGCCTTCAGGTCCACGCGCTGCATGGCGGCGAGCCTTATTTCGAAACGCCGGAAGCCATCAAGTATGCGGCTGTGAAGGCGTTGGTTGAGAACTATACGCATTATGCGCCGTCGTCAGGCGTGTTGCCGCTGCGCAAGGCGCTGGTGGAGAAGCTTGCTGCGAAAAACAGAATGAATGCGACGACCGATGAGGTAATTGCGACGGTTGGTGGCTCGCAGGCTTTGTACGGGGCCTTTCAGAGCGTGCTTGATCCGGGTGATGATGCGCTTGTCTTTTCGCCTTACTGGACGCCGATTGCCGATCTCGTGACAGGTGCGCAGGCGCGTCCTCTGTCGGTGCCAACAACTACGGCGCGGCGCAATGGGATTCGCAAGACACTGGAACAATTTTCAACGCCCAAAACACGCGCGATCTACTACAACACGCCGCAAAATCCGAGCGGGTTGGTGTTCACACGGGCTGAAGCGGAGGAAGTGGCGTCGTTTGCCCGTGAGCGCGACCTGATCGTGATCGCCGACGAGGCATACGAGGACTTGGTATACGACGGCGAGCATGTTTCGATCGCATCCCTGCCGGGGATGGCGGAGCGCACCATCACATGCTTCACGTTCTCAAAGACGTATGCAATGACGGGTTGGCGCGCGGGATATGCCGTGGCCAAGGAACCTTTCATGACGGCGCTCAAGAAGATTGTTCTGTACTCGACGAACGGTGTCACCACATTTGTCCAGCAGGCCATGATCCATGCCTTGAAAACGACTGAGGTTGAGATTGCCGTGCATCGTGAAGAGTACAGGAAGCGGCGGGACCTCCTGGTCGGCGTCCTGAATGAAGTCGGATTGAAATGCGATCCGCCCGCCGGGGCGTTTTATGCGTTCCCAAATGTCGAGAAGATTCACAAGAACAGCCGAACGGCTGCTCAAATTCTTCTGGACAAGGCGCACATCGCAACCATTCCGGGGTCAGTATTCGGCGCGCAGGGCGAAGGGCATCTTCGCTTCGGCTATGCGATCACGATCAAAGAAATCGAGGACTGCGGGGAAGCTTTGCGCAAGTTTCTCGGCTAGCTTTCGATGAGCTGCGCTTCGCCGATGGCGCGGCCGGTTTCGACGCGGGAAGAGCGCAGCAGGCGCGCAATCTGCTTCAGGTGAAGCTGGACCGCGTAGGCGCGCAGAATCTCAGCCTGGGAGAAATTGTGTCCGGTGTGGCGCACTTTCTCCATGCGGTCCTCGAGCTGTGCGATGTCATCTTCGAGATTGATATCGGGAGGCGGAATGTGGAAGCGCCAGCCATGAATGCACTTTGCCAGGTACTGGAATCCTGATTGAATGTCGGCGGCGAGGTGGCCCAACTCGGGCTCCAACTGCACCGCGTAGTTGTCTTGCTGGCTTTCACGCACGGCGAGTTCCAAAGCTACAAGAGCGTCGAAGATGGTGCGGCCGAACTGCGCGAGCATTCCCAGGCCTTCGCGCCATCCGGGACCGCCGGAGGGTTCATTGCGCGACGCTTCAAGCAGCGCATTATTACTGCGGAGAAGGGTTAGCGCATCCTCGCGCAGTTGAGCCAGGTTCTCAGCCGGATGTCCGCGGAAGCCATGCAGGATGCCCTCGAAGAATGCGTTGAGCACCAGGAATTCCTGCGCGAGCCCGTCGCGCAAACGCAGCCGAGCACGATCTGGAAAAACCAGGGTCGAGACAGCGATAGCTACGACGATTCCGAGAAAGACTTCGCCGACGCGGTGAAGGGCAAGCAACCAGTGGGAGCCGGTTCTTTGCACGAGCATCACGATGCAAATGGTGACGCCGGCGAGGCGCGAACTGTTGCGAAGGCCAAGCAGTCCGCAGAGGATGACGGCAGACAAAACGGCAAAGATAAAGTTCCACGGCAGCACCCCGAAGAGCGAGAACCCAAAGCCGAAGGCGGCGCCGATAATCGTTCCCAGGATGCGGTCGCGCGATGCAGTGATGGTAGCGCCGAAGTTTGACTGCAACACGATGATGGCGCTGATGGCTCCCCAGTAACCGTCCTGGAGGCCAAATCGCAGCGCGATCCACCAGCAGAGAGCAGCGGCGAGAGCGGTTCTTGCGGCGTGGATCAGAAGGCGCCTGCGCTCCCAGTTCAACAGGCCCTGCGCAGCAAATCCATCGACGCCCAATTTAACGGCGAGCTGCTGCTGGGACCACGATTTGGATTTATCTACGCGCATACCGTGAGAATCGCGACTCCTCAGTGATAGCATGCCGCATCGAGTATGGATGCGTGCAATGGCACGAAGCTGCACTCGAGAAAGCGGAATATAACGAGATGAGGCGTGGCGAATTTATACTTATTATCAATCGACTATGCTTCGAGTTGGATATTCTGCAAATCTTGCCGCCGAGTGGCTGTCCGATTTTCCGCAAGGAATCGAACTGATTCGGCTACCGCGCGACCTTGACCATGATGTCGAGATAGACGTGTGGCTGCCGGATCCTTATCCGACCAGGAACCTGAAGATCGTTCCCCACTTACGGGGTGAAGCTGGTTCTTTCGCTGATGGCCGGAACGGAATGGATTCCCGCGGCGATGGGGCCGCATGTGACCATCTGTAATGCGCGTGGAGCTCACAATATCTCTACGGCCGAATGGACGCTGTCTGCAATTCTCGCGATGCTAAAGCACTTTCCGCTGTTTCTGGAAATTCAGAAGTCGGGTGACTGGAAGCGGCGGTCTGAGGCGAGCGCGGAATACGTGGGCATCTCGGGCGACGCGCGGCCGCTCTATCCTCCCGTGATGCTGGAGGAGCTGACTGGAAAGACGGTGCTGCTGGTTGGTTACGGCTCAATCGGCAAGGAGATCGAGCGCATGCTTGAACCGTTTCGCGTGGACCTGATTCGGGTGGCGCGAACGGCACGGGAAACTCCGAAAGTGCATGCAATCGGAGAGTTGGATGCTTTGCTGCCCAGGGCCCAGGTTGTCGTGCTGATTCTGCCTTCGTCGCCGGAGACGCGATGGCTGATGGATGCGAAGCAGTTTTCACTGATGCAGCAGGGAACGCTGCTGGTGAATGCGGCGCGCGGGCCGATCGTAAATACCGATGCGTTGGTGGAGGCACTCAAAAGCGGGCGGATTCGCGCAGCGCTGGATGTGACAGATCCAGAACCGCTGCCGGTCGGTCATCCGTTGTGGAAGTGTCCGAACCTGTTGATCACGCCGCATGTGGGCGGATCGAGCCCGGAGTTTGCGCGGCGCGCGCTCCAGGTGGCGGCCGATGAACTGCGCCGCTATATGGCGGGAGAGCCGCTGCTCAACGTGGTGCAAGCCGCGGTTTGAGTGGCTCGCGCGGCGCGTTGCCAGTCGCGCAGCCCGAGAATGGCCAGCCCGACGAGCCCTGCAGAGAGGACAGCGGTAAGCCACAGGTCCTTGTAGATATATTCGCCGATATAGACGAGGTCGACTACGATCCAGAGCCACCAGTTGGCGATATGTTTGCGCGCCTGCCACCAGCTGCCGACGAGGCTGAAGCTTGCGAGAGCTGCGTCCAAGTAGGGCAGGGCTGCGTGGAGTTGCTTCGCAATTTCGCCCAGCACATAGGTCCCCGCGACGCCCGCCAGCACTGCGAGCAGGAGGCTGCTGAGCGCGAGGGGAACTACGCGTACCTCACCGTCGTTGCGGACGCCGCGCCACCAGTGCCACCAGCCGTAGAGCGTGAAGGCGACGAAGAATACCTGAAGCATGGCGTCGGAATACAGGCGAGCGTGTCTGAAAACGATGTAGTAGAAGATGTCAGCGGCGAGAACGACCGGCCAGCAAATGAGCAGGCGTTTGGTGGTGAGCCAGATTCCGACTGCCGTCGTCACAAAGCCCGCGAGTTCGACCCAGTTGGCAACCAGGTAATGAGCGATGGCGGAAAGGATCATATGCGCACCGCCTTGGTCTGGCGCGTTTCAGCCCATTTGCGCAATGGCTCGATGATCTTCAACAACCCAGGGCCTCGGAACCATTGTGCGTGACCAACGAGGTAATCGCGGGTAGCGACACGAGTTTTTTCGGGCGATTGCAAGACGCCGAGAAAGTAGTCGGCCTCGGTTAGCGCGAACTCCGCGTGGCCGAGGGCGAGCATTGGGGCCAATGCGATTGCCTCTGGGCGGCTGAGCGGGCGTATCTGCTCGTAGCCGCTGAGGATTGCCCATAGGTGATCCAGGTGGACTGGAACGTCGCCGCCACCACTGCGATCCTGCGTCAGCAGGAGCCACTCGACGATGTTGCGCTCGATTGCCTGGGCGATGTCGTAAACGGCGTTGGTGCGGTCCGCCAATCCGAAGTCGATCACGGATGTGGCGTGCGCATGCTGGCTTCGGTCGCTCCAGAAGAGGTTGGAGGCATGGAAATCGTTGTGTGTCCACAGCGGATCGAGCGCCGGCAGTAGCGGCTTCAACTCGCTGTGAAAGGGAGCGAGAAGGTCGAGGGCTATGGCGCAGTCTTCGAGCGTATGCGCGTCGTGTTCAAGCACGGGATGGGCAGGGAGATAGTGCTCCAAGCCTTCCCTGGCGTTCTGCGAGGCGAAGATTGTGAAGCTGGCGACAAGCGGACGCGGTTTTCGCGCTGGAGCAGAGAAGCTTTCAGCAGCACGGTGAAGTCGTGCCAGCATCTCTCCAGCGGAGTGAGCGTGTTCAATCGAGCGAAGTGGTGTCCACGAGATGGCGTCTTCGTACGAATCGACTCCAGCGGGGATTCCGTGGACTTCGTAGGTCGATTCACCTGTTTCGATTGCGGTATGGCCGGAGACGTCCGCGAAAATGCGCGGAACTTCGATCCGATTCGCACGCAGGTGCCCCATAAATCGATGTTCTTCCATCAAGCCTTCGGCATCGCGGACAGCGCGAGCATGGCGCTTGACGAAGATGTTTGCGCGGCTGGTTCTGATAACGCTTGCGGCTGAAAACGGACGCGGGCTGGCTGATATGATCTCGATCGGTTCACCGGCGTCCGGGAAGGCTTTCAGGAGAGCGCGCGCTTCGTCCAGGTTCAGCGGCGGCCAGTCGGGGTCGACGAGCGTGCCATCCAGTCCGTGCGTTTTTGCTGTTTCGTTCAATGCTGTCCTTTGCCCGTGACAAGTTCGCTAGAAATTGTAGTGTGCAGAGAGCCGTACCGTGGTGGGAGCACCCTGGTGAATGAAGGTATCGCCGTAGCTGGCTCCCGTGTCTTTCCAATACCGCTTGTTGAGAATGTTGTCTGCATACATGTGGAGTGTCAGCCGGCCATTTTCACCCTGGGGGCTGTAACGAGCGCCGAGGTTGAAGAGGTCATATCCGCCAACGCTCACGGTATCGTCGCGCGTTGCCTGCTTGCGGCTGGTGTAGCTCCAGCCCGGCATCACGCGGAACCCGCGCGCATGCGGCAACAGGATGTTGGCAAACACGGCGGTGTGAAAACGAGGCACGTTGATTACCTGCTTATTGTCGAACGCAGGTGTGCCGGTGTTGTTTGCGACGGCGTGCATGGCTGTCGCGGATGCGCTCAGTTGCATCCAGGTTGCGGCTTTGCCCTGCGCGTTCAATTCAACGCCATCGTGCGTTTCGTGTCCCTCGGACTCGAAGCATAGATCCCCGGGATTGCCGGTGGAACAGAATGCGTCGGGCCCTGCGATGACCTTCGGATAGAAAAAAGGCTGTCGCATACGGAAGAAGTCGACGGCGAGCAGAATCGTCCGTTCGTACTTCGCGCCAATTTCAGACTGGCGTGTCATAAAGGGAGTGAGAAACAGGTTGGCATTGTCGACCCACCAGGGAGCCTGGGGACCGAGCGACAGCAGCGAACCGTAGTTGCTGTAGAGCATGAGATCGCGCACGGGCGAGTACGTCGCTCCATACTGCGGCAGCCAGAGAGAACGGGCCGCGGAGTAGTTGAAGTCGGTGACCTGGGCAAAGCGCCCGCCTGCCTGAAGCACGACATGACCAGGAAAGTGCGCGCGCTCCTGCACGATGCCGGAGGCCTGGTGATTGAAGTCGGCGAGAGTAGCGGGACCGGCTTGCTGGTATGGGCTTTCGGGCGCATACGGGATATTCGGCTGATAGACATTCTCGACGCCGAGTGGCGTATAGACGATGGTTGGCGACAGATCAACCGAGCGGTGGAAGAGTGAGCCTCCGCCGACTACGTCGTGACTGATCTTGCCCGTCGTGAAGTGACCCAGCACCAATGCCTCGCCCACCGCATCGATCCGTAATTCTCCGGGGCTACGGTAGTCGTAGACTTCGTAGCTGCCGTCGGGGCAGAAGAAGTAGTAGGGTGAGTCCGGGCAGAGGGAATTGCCGTTCGCATCGAGCGCCGGGCCGTATGGCCAGACGACGTTGTCATCGATGAGGGAGTGGCTGTAAGAGCCTCCGAAGCGCATGCTCCAGTTCTTGCCTAAGCGGCGCTCAAGGTGCGATCCAGCGTTGAATGTGTCGAATGTGTTGGGCTTCGACCACGGCTGGAAGCCGAGCATGACCGAGGGATAAACGGGAGCCGGTACCGTTGTTCCGCCTAGCAGCTGATATCCAGCCTCAGAGCGCTCAACTTTGTGCTGATATTCGAAGTCGGTGGTGAGTTGCGTGTCTGCGCCGATCTGCCATTTGCCATTGGCGGCGCCCATGCCGCGCCATCCATTTGCGCCTTCAACATAGGTGTGGATGTCTTCACCGGCAGCGGTGACCAGCAAGCCCGATCGGCCATGCAGACTCGGGATCGTGAACTGCACATCGCCGTAGGAACTGCCGCGGTGGTCGGTCGCGAGATCAAGCGTGGTGTGTTCGCCCGCATAGGGCTCCTTCGTCACGTAATCGATAACGCCGCCGGCGGAGGCTACGCCGCTTTCAAGTCCGGCAATGCCTTTCACAATTTCGACACGCTGCTTGTTTTCGAGGGGAACATCCTGCTCGCCGGCAATGGTCATGCCGTTGATCTGCATGCCTGTCGCCAGATCGATGGGGAAGCCGCGGATTTCGAAGTCGCCGTAATAGCCCACGGGCGCGTAATCCTCGCCAACTGAAGCGTCATTCTTGACGACATCTGAGAGTACACGCGAAACCTGGTCACTCATCACGGCGTTGGTGACTGCGGTTACGGAGAGGGGAGTCTCGCGGATCGACGTGTTGTCCAGACTGCCGACGGTTCCAGCGTCGGAGAGGTAGTCGTCCTTGACTTCGCCGTGTACGACGACCGTGGTTGTGACACGGCCCGGTTTCTGCTGAGACGCGTCCGCGGCCTGCTTCTGCGCTGCCGGAGGTGTCGAAGGGGCGGATGGCGCGCTCTGTGCCGAACTAATAGTGCCGACGGCCGCAAGGCTGAACAGCAAGACTCCCAGGAACGCATCTCGGAGGCGGACGCGCATGAAGGGGAGTTGGCGCGGATGGCGCTGCTCGAGTGAATGTGGAGGAGACGGAAACGCACGCATATCTTGTTCCCACTTTCATGAAACAAGAGCGTCTGCGCTGGGATTCGAGGAAGTTGGCTAAACTGGCTTCGAAAGCTTCCCACGCCGGCATTATCCGGATCGGGTTCGAGGGTATCTTCTCAGCCCCACGTCGTGGAGCACCCCTGTTTCAATACATACGATTGAAACACTGTGGACGAGTGGAATGCAAATCGAGCGAGTCAAGAGACGGCGATATGTGAACGCTCAATCGGCGTTTTCAGGGACGGGAGCGAGGTCCTGCACGATCGCCTCGGAGGTGACGCGCCAGCGTGTAAGCATCCAGCCGAGAAGGGCGCACGCTGCGATGCTGACGGCGGCGTCAACCAGAAAGGCGCCTGTGAGTCCGTGCCAATCGTAGCCGCGGCCATCCAGAAATTGCATGTAGGTTATTGGCAGGTTTGTGGCGGCAAGCAGCACCGTAAACAGAGTCGCAGCAAAGGGATTGTCGGGACCGATGACGTCGAAGGCGATCGCATTCGCGGTGGCAAAGGAGACTGCCTGAAATAGATTCTCGCCTGTGATGGCAACAGCGAAGGTCCAAGGTTGCCGTGGGAGCGCTAGCAGGCTGAGAGTGAAGATGGCACCGACGACGCCGATGGCGAGATAAACCGGCCGGAGGGGAAATTTGCGTGCGAGCGGGAAGAGCAAGAAACTGCCGGCGATTCCCGCGGCGCTTGATCCCACACCGGCGAACAGGCTCACGGTGCGCTCGCTTGCGGCAAAATCGGAGCCCGCGCCGCCGAGCACGTTGGTGAGCGCAAATGACGCAGCAGGCAAAAGGAAGAGGGCCAGGGCCATTACAACATGACGCTGTTTCAGGAGCGAGAAGAGTTCGCGATTGAATCGGCCAAAACTCTCACGGGCGGGACGGCGCTCAGCGGGCGGCGAAGGAATCGCCACAAAGAGAAGCATGGGAAGGAGTATCGTCGTTCCCATCAGAACTCCGGCTTCAGTGGAGGTGAGGCGGCTGATTAGTTGGCCGGCGAGCACCATCATGACCCCGCCTGCGCCGAGGTTTGAGATGGAAAACCAGATTCCGAGGCTGCTGTCTTCCCGCTTGTCGATCAGGCTGCCTGTCCATCCACCTACGGCGCCCTGATAGAGCATGGCTGCGGCAAAGCCGGGAAGCATGATGGCTTCGACCAGGCCGGGGCGGCTCGCGTTGACAACGGTTAGGGCCACAGCAACTGCAGTGAGCGATCCGAAGATGAGCGCGTAGGTGCGACGGCTGAGCCACGCATCCAGCATGGGCGAGATGGCAAAGATCCAGAAGCCGGGAGAGAGAATGGCGGCTGTGATGGCGGCGATGTGGCCGGCGGGAATTCCGTGCGCGGCAAGTAGCTGGGGAATGATGACGGCACAGAATCCGCCTGTGAGGCCAAAGGGTGCGTTGGTCAAGCCCATGAGCCAGGTTGGCGGCAGACGTCGAGTTCTCTGCATGCAATTTCGTCCTCAAAATAGGCAGGCGACGATAGTGGAACGGCAGGAAGGACCGATTCACATGTTGTACAGGACGTGGGGCAGTCCAGGAAACGAGTTTGCGAACCACGGCAACGCCTTCGATCTGCACCGAGGCCCACTTATTGGTGCAATTCAGATCGGGTAAGTGGGAACAAGACGTCGAGATAGAACTAATTCGCACTTATTTTTGTGTGGATTCGACTGACTTATCGAGTGCGATTCGCAGTTGAGATCAGAAATAAGTTACGGCAATGCAGAATTCGAATATGAATGCACCATGAATGGTGATATCCACAGAAAACACTAGGGTTTTGCACTTGCATCCACAGGTTAGGTGGGCCTAATGTCTCTAACTAGCTGGTGACTCTGTAGCTGGTTGGAACGGCAACATCGGCGTGGTAGAGAGCGTAAGTAAGGGTTTCGGTAGGGGAATTCATGGTCGGCTTGCCGATAGTGAATCGACGGATCGAGATTAACAAAGCGCAGGAAGCCATACCAAGTTTGTCGTGACCTGAATGGACACGAAGATTCATCCGCGGCGCAAGCCGAAGATGCAAAGTTCGATTCAGCCAGGGAGACATCATCGACTCAGCCGTAGATGCCGAAACGGGGCAACCCGAGGAAGCAGATACGGGTCAGCCGAGGAACCAAGATTCGGGGCAACTCGAATCGCGGGGAATCGGCGCACGATGAGAGACCCAAGATTTAGGGCAACCTGGAAATTGGTCAATCGTCGTAGCCGAGGGGAAAATGTCCGGGGCAACCTGGAGATTCAACCAAGGCGAACCGGGTGGTGCGTGATCCGGGGTAACTCGGATATCCATCAATCGGTGCCGGAGGATTCGACGTTCGGGGCGACTCGGACAACGAATCGTCGGCGATACCGAAGGGCTGGAACTTGGGGCAACCTGAGGACCGGTAAGTCGGCACCGCCGAATGATGCGAGCATCGGGGCAACTCGATGACCGATCGCCGGTAAAGCCGGAGATGCAGGACAAGGGGCGACCCGAGTCCTTCATCGCAGGCGCGGCAGGAGAAGGCGGGAGCACCGGGGCAACTCGGGAAACTCGCTGAAACCGGCAACGCCAAAGGCATGCTCGCTCGGGGCAACTCGAGCGAACCATCGCCGGCACAGCCGAAGGCTCGAAACCGAGGGGCAACCCGAGGATTCGGACGCCGGCTCAGCAGAAAGGGAGCGGGGAAGGGGCAACCTGGAGACGCAACCCGGGCGGAGCGGGAAGATCGAGGAAGCGGGGCGACCTGCAACCTCATCGACAGGCAGAACGAGACGATGCACTGATCCATAGAGCTAAAGATCATCCGGAAAGCGCCAGAGGCCGCAAGGTCTCTGGCGTTTTCGATTTTGGGCATGAAGCGAGTGAGAAGCACCGCGCGCATCTGCCAATCCTGACTCAAATCGATTGAAGAGACTCCAGAAATTGATTTGTGTTGAGGACCGTGGCTCGCTGAGGAAACAACTTTTCGGTCAGACATGCATGCACCTCCGAATCCCGATCGGTGCAGCAATCTTTCACAACGACAAGCCTATAATCGGCATCGCTCGCGTGCAGTAGAGTCGATAGCACGACTCCACTGGTTGCGATTCCAAGCAGGATGAGGGTATCGATTTCGTTTGCCCGCAGAATCATGTCCAGATCTGTGCCGGCAAAGGCGCTGACACGATGCTTGGTGATGACGATTTCGTCGCCTTGTGGCGCAACGTCAGCATGAATTGCGCCTGCAGATCCCTGGAAGATCTGCTGCCACTGAGGCGAGTTCTTGATGGCCCCAAAGAGCTGGTTTCGCGGGTCGACTTCGGGAAAGCCGGTGCGAAAGCCTACCTGGACGTGCATCACCCGGAGGTTATTCTTCCGCGCTGCATTGAGTACTGTCGCAACCCTGGGAAGAAATTCCGAATCGTCTTTGGTGTAGATCGATGCAATCGCAGTTTGCAGGTCCATGCTCAGGAGTGCGGTGCGGTTCGCGTTAATGTTCAAGTCAGCCATCTGTTTACCTCGTTTTCAGCTTCAGAAAATCAGCACCGAAAAGATGAGCACCAATCCGCCGACGAGCACCAGCACGATGTTGACGTCGATCTGGTGGACAGTATTGCCAAGGCGGATGCCAACAGGACGGATTCCGTTGGGGTCGTGCAAAGTGCCCCGATACAGCTTTCGCGCGAGTGTCGCAATCACAAACGTGGCGATCGGAACGGACGTCAGCAGAGTGGCAAGATGGAAGAGGAATGGTGATCCGGGCTCGATCCACCAGAGCAAGACAACCTCGATGGCAGCGAAAACACTAAGCCCAAAGGTCTGCTGAACGACGTGAAAGCGTGCATGACCTGTCCACAACGGATTGGTTGCATGAGTATTGTTTAAGTCAATAAAGAGTGGTGTTATACCCTGTCCGGCGGCTACGGCGGTGACCATGAATCGGGCGAGGAGCGGCGCGGACATTCCCTGCATTCTAATTTGATTCGAAGCTGCGCGAAGAAAGCTGCACGGGAGAAGCCGGTCTTAGTGCATTGCCGAAGCGCCGGGGCCCTGACCGGGGCGATTGGCGTTGAGCATGAATGCCATGAAGACCAGGAAGAACGACAGCCAGGAGAGTTCCATGTAGACGTCCTGGTAACCCTGCATCTGTGCCTGCTGATTAAGCTGGTTGTAAATGGACGCCAGTGCCAAGCCGCCGCTGTTTTGCCCGCCAAAGGTTCCGCCGAGAAAGCCGGTGAGGGCTTGCCGGTGTTGTTCGAACGCGTCGGAGCCGGACTGCATGGCCTGTTGAAGATGTTGCTGATGCCACAGCGAACGCGAAGTGACCTGAGCATTGGTGAGCGCGATCATGATGCTGCCGCCAAGGTTCCGCACGAAGTTGATGAGGCCTGCAACCTGGTTGCTCTCCTCCTTCGGCATTCCCACGTACGCTGCGTTGGTGATCGAAATGAAGCAGAAGGGCAAAGGCAGCATCTGAACGACACGCAGCCAGGACGCCTGCGAAAAGCTCATCTGGAGGTTGGTGACATTGGCTGCGTAGCGGAATGTGACGATAAACATGATGAATCCGGCCACCGCCAGTGTGCGCGCGGAGATTTTGCCGGTGGCAAAACCCGCCATGGGCATAACGATGACGAGGGCGATTCCTCCTGCCGTCAACGCAAGACCAGCCGTGGTGGCGTTGTAGCCCAGCAACTGCTGCATGAACTGCGGCTGCAATACGGTGTTTGCGTTGAGCACACCGCCGACGAGCATCATCAGGAAGCAACATATCGCGAAATTCTTGAAGCGAAAGAGCTTCAGATTGATGAGCGGATTCTTTTGTCGCCACTCCCACACCACGAGCCCGATGATGCCGCCGACAAAGAGCACCGCAAAGAACCGGATAAAGCCCGATGCGAACCAGTCATTCTCTTCGCCCTTGTCGAGCATGATCTGCATGCCGCCCATGGCAATGGTGAGGAATGCGAGGCCCATGTAGTCCATGTTTTTCAACTTGGATGGATCGGCCTTAATCCATGGCGGATCTTCAACAAGGCGTGTGACTAGGATGAAGGCGAGAATGCCAACCGGAATATTGATGAAGAAGATCCAGCGCCAAGTGTAGTTATCGGTGATCCAACCACCGAGGGTTGGACCAATGGATGGCGCCAGCACAGCGACGAGCCCATAGAGTGCAAAGGCTTGGCCGCGCTTGTGTGGCTCAAACGAGTCGGCCATGATGGCCTGCGCCATTGGCTGCATACCGCCGCCACCGGCACCCTGGATGACGCGGAAGACCAGCAGCATGGGAAGCGATGGCGCAGCGCCGCAGAGGAAACTCGCGATCGTGAAGACGGTGATGCAGAAGACGAAGAAGTTGCGGCGGCCCATCAGGCTCGACGCCCAGCCTCCAAGGGGCAGTACGATGGCGTTCGACACGAGATAGCTGGTCAGAACCCAGGTGCTCTGATCCGTACTGGCGCCCAGGCTGCCGGCGATGTGGGGCAGCGCGACGTTGGCAATGGAGGTGTCGAGCACTTCCATGAAAGCTGCGAGTGCGACTGTAGCCGCGATGAGCCATGGATTGACACGGGGTTTCCATTGCGCCATCGCGGCGGCGTCTGGGTTCGCCATGGTTTTCGACCCTGATGATCCTGCGGGCGCAGCCGGCTCTGTTTGCAACTCGGGCAAAAACTTTCTCCTGGCGCGGTATGATGCGATTTCTAGTTGCGGGGAACAAAGGACTTCAGCGGCGATCCCGCGGCGTCACGTTTCGCCGGTTCGTCACTCAAATATAGATGTGCATCCTCGCCACCTGGGTTCATGGATTGTAGCGAATGCCGCACAATGCGGCATTTTGGCGGGTTCCTGGCGCTGGCTAAGCGGTTTGTTTGATGATCGGCGTGCGCCAGCCGACCAGCGCGATCGACAGCGCAATGATCTGCATGAGAACGATGAACGCGACGCAGGCGGGCCATTTGCCGAAGGCCCAGAAGGCTCCCGGAACGACTCCGGCTGCGGTGCCGCCGAGGTAGTAGCAGGTGATATAGATTCCGGCAGCGGTGACCCGGGCACCAGGCGGGGCGGCAACGCGGAGATGGCTTTGCGAGGCAGTCTGTGCGACAAAGACACCGCTCGAAAGCATGGCGAGTCCGACGATGACCATCGGGAGCGAGTGCGTAAGCGTAAGCAGCACGCCGGCGATCGAGCAGGACATGGCACCGCCAATGCCAGCACGCAGGCCAACGCGCGTGATCAGATACCCTGCCGCCGGGGTCACAATGAGTCCGATCAGATACACAAAGAAGAGCGAACTGAGGGCGGTGATCGAGAGGAGAAACGGCGCGGCGCTCAGGTAGAAGGTGATCCACGTGAATACGCCAACAAGCGAGAACAGCACGTTGAACCCAACGGCAAAGGTTGCTACGAGTCTCCGGTTCCGGAACATTTCCTGCACTTGATACGGGAAGGCCGGAAGGGGATCGGACCTGGGCAGAGCCGGGGCGCGGCGGTGACCGTGCGGCAGCCACACTGCTACGGCGGCGGCCCCAACGAGCGAGGCTGCCCCGAGTGCAACAAAACTGACGCGCCAGCTGTAATAGTCGGCTAGGATGCCGGCTGAAATGCGGCCCATGAATCCGCCCAGCGCTGTTCCGCTGACGTAGAAGCTCATGATGAGGGCCACGCGTTCGGGCGGCCATTCCTCGCCTATGTATGTCACCACAACGGCAATGATGCCGGGCACCATAATTCCCTGCAGGAAGCGCCAGAAGATCAATTGCGCAAGGGTCGTTGAGGTCGCCGCCAGGAGAGTGGGAATGGAGACACCGAGGAGCGACACGACGATGACTCGCTTGCGCGCCAGCCGTTCGGTAATGGCGCCGAAGATGGGAGCTGATATGGCCACACCCAGCGTCGCGGCCGAGACCGTCATGCTGACACCGGTCTTGGAGGCGTGAAAAACGTGAGCCAGAAGGGGCAGAAGCGGCTGCGTGCAGTAGAGCTCGAGAAATGCGCAGACACCACACAAAGCGACGGCAGCAGCGGCCTTGTTGCCGGGCTCGGGATGCTGGTCTGTCTGGGTTGGCGATTGCAAGGATCAGAATACAGGCACTGCGCTCCGAAACCTCTTGCGGCGCAAGCGGCAATCCGCTTCGAATCACTTCTGTTTCGCGGGGTCACGCCGAGCGGTTAACCTAGGCAGGAGATGGATTCCCCTTCCACCAGGCCTCCACGACGAGGGATGGAGGCATTTGCCTCTCGCGATTTTCGGCGATATCAAATGGCGCGCGTCGCGGTCATTCTCGGTGCCGAGGCGCAGGCCGTTGCGGTGGCGTGGCAGGTTTATTCCATTACGCATCGTGCTCTTGACCTTGGATATACCGGACTGGCGCTGTTTCTGCCGGGGCTGCTGTTTCTGCTGCCGGCAGGACACGTGGCCGACCGGTTCGACCGGCGGCATGTGATCCTGTGCTGCTATTCGCTGCAAGTGTTCTGCACGATAGCGCTGCTTTCGCTGGCAGTTGGCGGCACGCAGAGGGTGTTTTACATCTATGCGGTGCTGTTTCTCATCGGAACGGGACGTGCGTTTTCAGCGCCCGCTAGTTCGGCGCTGCTGCCGCACCTGGTTCCGGAAAAGCACTTTGTGAATGCGGTGACGTGGGGCGGGGCCATCTTTCAGCTCGCCAATGTCACCGGACCGGCTTTGGGAGGACTGCTGTTTACGCTGCCGCTAGCTTTGGTTCTGCGAGCTATGGGCCTTGAGGGCGCCGGAATCGTTTACATCTTCACATTGGCCACGCTGGTGTGGTTCCTGGTGCTGATCTTGAGCCTGCACACGCGGCCGGGACGCATGGAGCATCGCGCCGCGTCGCTGAAGGTGATCTTCGCCGGTTTCCAGTATGTGCGCACTTCGCCGCTGCTGCTGGGGTCGATGTCGCTGGATCTGTTTGTCGTGCTGCTGGGCGGTGCGGTGGCACTGATGCCGATCTTTGCCAGCGACGTGCTGCACACGGGACCGCGCGGGCTGGGCGCGTTGCGGGCGGCGCCGGCAATCGGAGCACTGACCATGTCGCTGGTGATAGCGCGGTTTCCCATCAGCCGGAAGGCCGGAGCGCGGATGTTTGTCTGCGTTGGGATCTTTGGGGTGGCAACCGTGATTTTCGGCATGTCGAGAAGCCTTTGGCTCTCGCTTGCGGCATTGGCCATAAGCGGCGCCGCGGACATGATCAGCGTGATCATTCGCGGGTCGCTGCTGCAACTGGCAACGCCGCCGGAAATGCGCGGACGCGTGAGCGCGGTCAACTCGCTCTTCATTGGTGCATCCAACGAACTGGGCGAGTTTGAAAGCGGGTTGACTGCTCAATGGTGGGGCGCGGTGCGGGCCACCATCTTCGGCGGACTGGCATCACTGGCAGTTGCCAGCAGTTGGGCTGTCTTCTTTCCTCGCTTGCGGCGCGCCGATGAGCTGAGCGCCGAGGCATTGCGGCCAAAGCCGGGAACGGCCAGTCTGCAGACGCCCGCCGCTGATTGAATTTGGGCTCAACAAGAGGAGGATGAGAAGCGTGAAGCCCTGGAAAATCGTGTTGATTCCGACCGCAATCACGCTGGTGATCGCCAGCATCTACATGTTCTCGGTCTGGAAAAAGCGCCAGAATCCTGGCGTGGTGAAGCAGGGCCAGGAACAGAAGCTGTCCGCGGACGATGTGGCCGTGGTTCGGATGGAGTTTCCGACTCACTTCGACGATCTCAAGGATGAAGAAGGCAAGAGCATATGGATGAAGAACGGCTTCACTATGCCGTACTTCCCGTATGCCGCGGGGAAGGTCGACTTCAAGAAGCGGGCCGGGGTGATTCCACCGCTTGAAAAGCTCGATATCAAGAAGGCCATCAAGGCATCGGTTCCGGCGGACGTTGACGACGGCATCAGCCACGGGAGCAAGCAGGCACTCTACGTGTTTACGCTGCCCAATGACACGCAGGAATATGCGACGCCCGTAGGCGCGACCGATGGGAGCGAGGAGCAGTATTTCAGTGACCTGCTCTATTTCTATGACGATCCACACTCGATTTATGCGAACTGGCCCAAGGATGTGTGGACTGCGGTTGATGCGCACCAGGTGAAGCCGGGCATGAATGAGTTGCAGACGCGGCTCTCCCTGGGGCAGAAGGTCCAGACAGACGATCCTAAGACCGAGGGAAACCGCACTGTCACCTACGACGCTGACGGCAAGAAGTGGACGGTGACGTTTGCGCATGATCGCGCGACCAAGGTTCAGGGTGGATGAGGTCTGGCAGGCGGATCAGCTGAAGCGCGACCAGTCCCAGGCTGGTGAGCTCCGTCACGCGGACCCGGTACCCCTATTACCCGGTCTCTTTGCGTAAATTATCTTCTTTCAGTGGTTTACAGCGGGGGTATAGCGCCAAAATATTACTATGATTGGACTTCGCTACAGATTACTCCCGGCAAAGGACTTACGGGGCTATCGGCACCAAATCCCGTGGGCCTGTCTCGCAGTTTCACGGTTTCACAGCCTGTCTCGCACCTTCACACATTAGACAGGCCGAATTGAAAGGGGCGAATTGGATTGAGGTCTGCCGCATAGATACAGCCTAGGCGAATCGGCGAAATAACCTGCAAAGTTTCGAGAAATTTTTGCCGTTTGTTTTGAGTGGGTTGGATGTGGATGACAGGCTAAGAGGCTTGACGGCAAATTTAGATGTCGGTCGGCGGTTTCTTTTCTGACGTTTTTTTCGGGAATCCAGAACGATTCAAAGCGTGTCGGTCTGAAGTCATTTATTGATCCAAGAACCGCCGGAATCGCTCAATACTGGCCGACTTTCGGGGAGTAATCGGCGTTGGTGAGTGCCTTGGCGATAAACCGCTCGTTGAACACAGGCAACGGATGTTTCAGCCGAGCTAGTTGCTTCAGTTTGCAGCTGAGCTGCGGTGCGTTGCGCGCCAATCGCTCGGCGGCACGCCTTCCCAGACGCGGAAGGCACGACCGAACGAATTGGGATCCTCAAATCCAAGCAGATAGGCGGCTTCATTCAACTCCAGGACGGAATTGGAGAGGTAGTACCGCGCCATCTGGTGTCGAGCTTCATCCAGAACTCGTTGAAAGCTGGAACCGGACTCCTGCAAACGCCGTTGCAGGGTACGAGAGCTCATATGAAGCGCTTCGGAGATGGCATCCATGGAGGGGCGGTGTCCAGTTAGCCGGTCCTGAATGGCGCGTCGTACCAGTTCGACGAAGCTGTCCTCTTCCTTGTATTGGCGCAGCTGCTGTTCGAACTGTGGCGCGAGTAATTCAAGCAGTTCTGCGTTCCGAGTCACGAAAGGAGCGGTGGCATCAGAGGCGCGGAAGAAGATGGCGTTGCGCGAGGCGCCGCCCACGACCTTGCAACCGAAGCTGCGCTCAAGCAAGCGCGGATTCGACGGTTGCTGCACATACTGCACTCGCAGGGGAATTAGCTGGGTTCCGCTTCCGTGCCGAGCGAGAGAGATCATCCACGAAAAGCAGTAGTCGGTGAGAACCCGCGGCTCGGCATCGACCGCCAGGAGCCAGCGGAATGCGACGCTGAATTCGTCCTTGGTGATCTTGTTCAGAATCTCTTCCGGCGCGGTCAGCTTTTTGTACCGGGCCAGATGCTCGGTGGCCGTTACAAGGTTCTGCGTCGAGAGCGCCGCAATCGCCATGGGGTGAAAGCGCTCCGTCTTCGTTTCAATGCCCAACTTGACGCCGATCAGCGGATCGGAACTGACCACTTCGATCGCGTGCCACAGCGCGAAGAGCTCTTCTGTAGAGACGTGCACGCGCGGCTGCTCGAATAAGTCGCGAGGGAGGCCGGCCTTGCGCAGCACGGATGCAACCGGAACGCCGTGCTCTTTCAACTTGAGTGCCAGACGGCCTGGAACCCGAAAGCGCTTGATCATGGCAGAGTTCTCCAGCTAAGAGCGTATCCGACTTCTAATTCCTTTGCCACGCAGAACGCGCCAGAATGCAGGCGAATCGCGCCAAACCGATTGGCGTGATTGGAAGCCAGTTTGGCGTATCCGGCAGAGCGGGCTTTGTGGATCGGCGCTAAGTTGGGATAAGCGGATTAGAGCACCCAAATCGAGGAGAGCCATGAAAACTCTGATGTTAGGTCTGTTTCTATCAACACTGGTTGCGCCAGCGTGCTGCGCGCAGCAGTCGCCAACGCCCCCAACGGAAACCATTAAGGCTGCCGCAAGTCCTACGCCCGAGCAACAGGAAGTGATCAACCTCTCAAACACGAAGTGGGATTGGATGGCGGACAAGAAGGTCGATTCTCTGGACACACTCTTCCATGACAAAGCCATGTTCACTCACATGGGTGGAACCTGGGGCAAAACTCAGGAACTGGCCACCATCAAGAGCGGCGGCATCTGGTACAAAAAGGCGACGGTTTATGCAGCGGACGCTCGCATCTTTGGCAGCACAGCCATCCTGCTGGAGGACATCGATTTGCTGGCGGCAGTGGGTGGACATGAAGTGACCAATCCTTTTATGGTGACCGAGGTTTATATCAAGGACGACGGTAAATGGAAGCTGGCTCAGCTCACCTTCTCGCACTTGCTGAGGCCGGTCAAAATGAATAGCAACAAGAATTAGCACGAACCTCGCGAGAGGTGAAACGGGCTGGAGCTCGGCGCGTTCAGTAGACATTACACCAAGGAGAAGCAATGCAAAAGCGCACTCTCGGACAGGACTTGGAGGTCTCGGCGATCGGCCTCGGCTGCATGGGCATGAGTTCTGCGTACGGGCCGGCAGCCGACAAGGGCGAGATGATCAAGTTGATTCGAGCCGCTCACGATCTTGGCGTAATGCACTTCGACACGGCTGAAGCCTACGGGATTTTCGCAAACGAAGAACTGGTGGGCGAGGCTCTGGAACCGATCCGTGACAAAGTTACGATTGCTACCAAGTTTGGCTTCGACATCGATCTTGAAACCGGAAAGCGCACGGGCGGCACGAACAGCCGACCGGAGCATGTGAAAGCAGTGGCCAACGCAGCGCTGAAACGCTTGCGGAGTGAGGCCATCGATCTGTTCTATCAGCACCGCGTCGATCCGAACGTGCCCATCGAAGACGTGGCCGGCGCCGTCAAGGATTTGATTGCCGAGGGCAAGGTGAAGCACTTCGGCATGTCAGAAGCCGCGGTCGGGACCATCTGCCGCGCGCACGCCGTGCAGCCGGTCACTGCCGTGCAAAGCGAATACTCGCTGTTCTACCGCGGGCCCGAGGCTGAGTTGCTGCCCGCGCTCGAAGAACTCGGGATTGGCTTTGTGCCATTCAGCCCTCTGGGCGCCGGATTTCTTACTGGCAAGATCGACGAGAACACCAAGTTCGATGCCACGGATTTCCGCAACGTGGTGCCGCGCTTCTTGCCCGAGGCGCGTAAGGCCAACATGTCCCTCGTTGAGTTGGTTAAGGCCGTTGCCGAACGCAAGAAAGCGACGCCCGCCCAAGTGGCACTCGCGTGGCTGCTGGCGCAGAAGCCGTCTATCGTGCCGATTCCCGGAACGACCAAGCTGCATCGCCTTGAAGAAAACCTTGGAGCGGTGAATGTTGAACTGACCGAGGCCGATCTCAAGCAGATCGATGACGCGTCGTCCATGCTTAAGCTCGAGGGCGACCGCCTTCCAGAGGCCGCGCTGAAGATGACCGGGCTCTGAGACTCACTTCCCGCGAGAGAAGAAAAGCATCATGGCGATGAGGGGATAGACGCGATGAGCAGCGGCGGCGCAAGGCAAGCGTCGCTTTTTCATGGTGGCAGATCGAGTAACAACTGCCGGCCGCGCTCAAAAAACCAGCAGTGACAAACTGCGGCCGCCGCTCGCTTGACACATCCAGGCCAAAGCACTTATCGAGCTTCTTTTACACTCGGTTTCTCGGTTACTCCCCTTAAACGCGCTTCGCTTCCTTGATTGGGCAGCCAGTACCGCTAAGTCCACGATCGCCGAGACGCATTGGAAACGCATGTTGGACAGATGACGACATCCGAGGATCGCGTTCAGGGTTGCGTGGAACTCTGCTATAGGTACTGGTATGAGATGCCTTCCACTTTCCCGTTGCTTTGCGTTTCAGTGTGCCATTCTCGCCGCGATGGTCGCATGTGACGCTTGCTGTCAACCGGCATTTGCTGCGCCGGCACCGAGCATGGAGCAGGTGCTCGGCTACTCCTTTGTGAGCGGGCTTGCTGCTTCAGAAAAAGGAGACCGGATTGCCTGGGTTGAAAACGTGCGCGGTGTGCGCAACATCTGGTTCGCTCTTGCGACGGATAGCGCGCCGCGCCAGCTCACGCACTACACAAAGGACGATGGGCAGGAACTGACGCAACTCGTCTTTTCAGCCGATGGGGCGCGACTGATTTACGTGCGCGGCGGAGATCACGACGAGAACTGGCCCGCTGCTGGGAACCTTGCTCCTGATCCGGCGGGTGATCCGACAGAGCCCAAAATCACGATCTGGTCGATTGCGACGGACGGCTCTGAGAGCGCGCCGGTGCAAATCGCGGAGGGCGACAGCCCCGCTCTTTCCTCAACGGGACAACTGGCGTATGTGAAGGATGGACAAATCTGGAGTGTGCCGCTGGCGCGAGAAAAGGGGAAGGCAGCGGAGGGGAAGCGGCTTTTCTTCGATCGCGGAAAGGATGGAGCGCCGGTCTGGTCAAAGGATGGAACACGGCTCGCATTTGTGTCAGGCAGGGACGATCACAGCTTGATCGGCGTCTATACGTCGCCTGCACAGCCGCTGGTGTACCTGGCTCCATCGACTAATTTCGATAAACAGCCGGTCTGGTCGCCTGACGGCCGTTCGATTGCGTTTCTGCGACAGCCGAGTCGCGGAGACGCGCCGGAAAACTTTCTTGTGCAGGTACCGCACCCGTTCGCTTTTTGGACAGCCGATGTCGCGACGGGTGAGGGGCGCCAGGTGTGGAGTTCGCCGGACAATCTCGCTGGTTCACTGCCGGATGTGGGCGAAGATGAGCCGCTGTTCTGGATGGCGGATGACAAGCTGGTGTTTCTGGCGGAGATGGATAACTGGCCGCATCTTTACGCAGTTGACGTAAAGGGTGGCGATGCGAAGCTGCTGACGCCTGGTCACTTCATGGTGGAGAACGTGGCGATGAGTCCCGACCGCTCTGCACTCACCTACAGCGCGAACGCGGGAGGCGCCGCCGGGGATGACGATCGACGGCATATTTTTCGCGTGAGAGCGGACGGAAGAGCCCCGGAGACGTTGACCAGCGGAGAGAGTATGGAGTGGGCGCCGGTTGCGCTCGTGGATGGAAAGGTCGCTTACATCACGGCGGATGCACGTCGGCCGGCGTCGGTTGCTGTGCTGGCGCAAGCGGGAGAGGGTCATGCGCTCGATACGGGTGGTACGAAGGATTATCCGGCCGCTGCGCTTGTCGTACCAAAGCTGGTCAGCTTCAAGTCGCCGGATGGGCTCACGATTCAGGGCCAGCTGTTTCGCGAAACGGGTGCGAGTGGGCGGCAGCCGGGCGTGATCTTTGTGCATGGCGGACCACCGCGCCAGATGCTGCTGGGCTGGCATTACATGGACTACTACAGCAATGGCTACGCGGTGAATGAATACCTTGCGTCGCACGGCTTCACCGTGCTCTCGCTGAATTATCGTCTGGGCATCGGATACGGCAGAGCGTTCCAGCATCCTGCGCACGCGGGGCCAGCGGGAGCGGCGGAGTATCAGGACGTGCTGGCCGGGGCGCGCTATCTCCAGAAGGTGGAGGGCGTCGACGCGAACCGGATCGGCATCTGGGGCGGATCGTATGGCGGATATTTGACGGGACTGGCGCTGGCTCGCAATTCCGACGTGTTCAAGGCTGGCGTGGATTTTCACGGCATCGCCAATTGGGTGCCGGAGATGAGCAAGGGGGGCGATATTCCAGGACAGTGGTACGAGACGGATGCTTCGTGGAAGGAGGCGATTGCAACGGCGTTTGCCGCTTCGCCGGATGCGGATATCGCGAAGTGGAAGTCGCCGGTTTTGCTGATTCAA
The DNA here is from genome assembly GCA_963838295.1 of uncultured Acidobacteriaceae bacterium. Classification (GTDB taxonomy): domain Bacteria; phylum Acidobacteriota; class Terriglobia; order Terriglobales; family Acidobacteriaceae; genus Telmatobacter. The sequence continues at coordinate 66,925 of CAWIQS010000006.1, read as the reverse complement.
GGGGACGACGACCGGAATGTGCTGTTCGACCAGACCGTAGAACTGGCGCATCGTCTGCAGCAGCAGAAAACGCCGTTCGAGGAACTCGTGATTCCCAATGAAATTCATGGCTTTCTGCGATGGAGCAACTGGTTGCATGCGGATGAGGCGACGGTTCGTTTTCTTTCAAAGCAGCTGGGAGTGAAGACGCCGACACCATAGATTGTGGATGTTTACGCGAGCAACTTCCTGCTTGTCCGCGATTCGAAACGGACCGAACCTCGGATGCTTTTGCAATTTAGGCAATCACAAATGAACTAAGATTCTCGTATGTTGCCCAAGGCACTACGGCCACTTGTGAAACGCCTGCGCCCGCTTGTTCCAGGGCCAATTCAAAAGATCCGACGGATGCGCCAACTGAAAAAGCAAGCGGCCCAGAAGGGCCTGGAACTCATTCAACATGACCTGTTCTTCGATCTCAGGCGCAATGACACCGTCCTCCGCATCGGGAATTCGCACGACATATACCTGATCCACATGATTGATAACTTCGACTATTTCGTTAATTCTGTGATTCCGCTTCATTTGAATGGCATGACTATCGTGGATATGAGTGGGCCACGCTATCACAGGCTTAGGGGATTCGGAGATATTCCGTTTCTTTTTCCATCGCACACGGAGCCGTATGGCACGACAGCTGAATATCTCGATTTTGCGGCGTTACAAGAAGGCGACATTGTGCTGGATATCGGAGCCTATTCTGCCGTTACGTCAATTATCTTTGCGCAGTTGGTAGGAGCCCGCGGTCGCGTGTATGCCTTTGAAGCCGACGAGACAAATTACGAATGTGCTCAGATCAACATCGAAATGGCTGCACGGGTACTGGGGTTAAAGAATATCTCTTTGATTCATCAGGCGGTCTGGTCGAATAATGACGGATTGCTTTTTTCGAATGAAGGAGCGATGGGCTCGAGCGCCGTAAGCATCACCGGCGGGAACCGCGGGATTGAGCGCGTGGTCCCAAGCATTGTGCTGCAGGACTTTTTTGCAGCGCGTGAGCTGGATCACGCCGATTTCGTAAAGATGGATATCGAAGGAGGCGAAGTTGAAGTGCTCGGCGCATCGGCAAGTTTTCTAATGGGCATGAACGCTCGACTGATCGTGGAGCCTCACTTCGTCGATGGCGCAATGAGCACCGACCGGTGCTGTCGGTTGTTGCAGTCGGCTGGATACAAAGTCAAGGTACGCAAAAAAGTCGGAGAATCTGAACCCTTGATCGAGGCCGTGCCTTGAGGAACTAAGGACATTTGTGTCAGTTGCGCTAACGCTGGAGGAGGTCGATCGGCTGAGTGAAGTCGGTTGCACGGATGTATTTGGCGAGCGAGGGGTGCTGGCGCTCGAGGGCTAAATACATTTCCCAGGCGACGCGGCGATAGCTGAAGTGGCCGGCGGGGGCGGAGCGGAGTTCGCTGATGTATTGAGCTTCGGCAAAGTCCATTTTGAAGAGGCAGCGGACGCGCGTGGCGAGCGGAAGCAGGTAGAGGGCTGACGCTGCGGCTTCGGGTGCTGAGCCGGTGGCGATTTTAGCACTGGCGGCGTGGGCGGATTCGATGGCGGACTGATAGTCCGCGAGGACGCCGGCTTCTTCGAGTCCGGCGGCGTCACCGGAGTGGGGCGTTTCGTAGCCGTGCATGGCGGTGAATCCCTGCTGGATCTGAGTGACGCGGCGGTGGCGGTGCATGTCGCGGAAGCCGCCGATGTCCATGAGGATGTCGAAGCGGAGGGCGGCACCGGCGTGGAAGACGCGGAGGGCTTCGTCGTGTTTGCCGCGGTGGCGCAGGCCGAGTTCGATGATTTCCGATACACGCGAGGCGGGAAGCGCTGCGATTATGTCGCGTACCTGACGGTAAGGATGATGGCTTGCCCAATAGATCAGGGTGGCGGCGAGTTCGACTTCGAGGGATTCCGAGCGCTCGACGAGGTCGACGACGGGGGATGGCGCGGGCGAGGTTCCCTGTAGGATTTCTGCCGACGCTTTTTCGAGTTCCACGCGCGTTTGGATGAGGTACTGATTTGGTTCGGCGTATTTGACGAGCGTGGGGGCGGTGCGGACTTCGCGGGTGAGGAGGCCGGCGGCTTCGGCGGCGGCTTCAGGGTCGGTGAGCTTTGTGAGGAAAGCGTCAGCGGCGCGAGCGTTGACGTTCCAGGCGGGGCCGGTGGCGGCTTCGCGGAGTTTTGCACCGAGGTCGCGCACTTCGGCGAGGGGATGCGAGAGCAGCCGGGAGACCTGGGTTTCGAGCGTGCGTGCGTTGACGATCTGGCCGAGCGAGGTGTTGGTGGCGAGGGGCAGCAGGTAGCGGGCGACGTCGAAGGCACGGGCCTTGAGGGTGCGGTCGTAGGCCTCGGGCTTCATCGCCTCGGGGCACTTGACGCGTTGGCGCAGGGCTTCGTGGACGGCAGCGGTGGTGCGCTGGTAGGTGGCGAAGAGATTCTCGACGGTGTCCGCGTAGAGTTTGGCGGATCCGGTATCGGAGGCGAAGTTGGGAAAGTACCACCCGGATTTCTGGAAGTTCTGATAGCGGGTGGAGCGTTCCTGGCCGTCCCATCTCTGTTCGTCGACCAGCACGATGGCGGCCAGCAGGCTCAGGCGCTCGACGGCGAAGGCGATATGGGCCAGGTCGGCGATGGAGCGGTGGCCGTATTGGAAATAAAATGTGTTGAGGAATTGCTCGGCGCGCTGGGCGCTGATCTCGGTGAGGGATTCGCGCATGGAGAGCGAGGAACGCGAATACTTGGCCATAGCGTAAGCCAGGACCTCGGGATCGGCACCGTGAACTGCGTAGACATCAGTCTGGTTATGTGCGCCTGCGGGCGAGTAAGATTCACTGGACAAAGATTGACTGGACATGGACGAGGGCTCGCGACCAGAATACGGCATCAGGTAAGGCCGGGCTGTGAATCCCTTGGAACGATAAGATCGTCAAAGCTAAAGAGCGGGAGCGCACGGCAGAATGCGGGAGTTCAAATTGCGGACATCGCAAAGGCCCCGGCCATTGCCAACCGGACGCTGGATGCTGTCTCAGCGTTGGAACGATCTTCTTTTTGCGCATTGGCGTGTGCCCGCAGCGACGGTTTCGCCGTTTTTGCCTGAGGGACTGCAGCCGGATACGTTTCAGGGCTCGGCGTGGATCGGCATTGTGCCGCTTTGGATGGATCGCTTCAACTTCCGCGGAGTGCCGTCCGTTCCTGGAACCCAGAGCTTTCCTGAAGTGCACTTTCGCACCTACGTTCACGACCAGCACACCAATACACCGGGCATCTACAACCTCTCAGTGGATATCGGCAGCCTGCTGGCTTCGGCGGCGGTGCGGCTGATTTTCCGCCAGCCCTGCAACTGGGCCGAGATGCGGCTGAACCAGCGGACTGAACGCGAATTTTCGTTTTACAGCCGCAGACGATTTGTCGCTACCCCGGTGATTTTCAACGCGCGCTATCGGGGGTTGGGTCCGACGCGGAGGCTGGCAGAGATTCGCAGTGGATCGCTCGAATATTTCTTCACGGAGCGCTACTGCCTGTTTACGCGGAATCATGTGGGGCTAGCAGTGCGGGCGAATATCCACGCGGTTGCTTCACCGCTGGAAGATGCCGAGGCTGAAATCGAGCGGAACGATCTTCCGGCTGCCCTCGGCATTCAGGTCACGGATCATGAGCCGGTGCTGCACTATTCGCGTCGGTTTGCGGTATACGTGTGGCCGGCGGAGTTGGCTGAGCCGGCGCGTCGGCGGGAACGCATTCCGGTGCAGGCCATGCCGACCGGCTGAGCCTTGGGTTACCACATATCGCGAGTGACCCGAACAGATCCCGGATAATTGCAACCTGAAAACATGATGGGCATGGACCAGTTGTAAAACTGCGTCATTGGGGAGTTTGCCTATAATTGGCCTTGGAAATGAGCGGCGGAATTGAGGTTAAGTCGTCGTCGAAGGTGGAAAGATCATGGCGGATTTGACGGGAAGAGTTGCGCTGGTGACCGGGGCGTCGCAGGGGATTGGCCGAGCGTGTGCGCTGGAGTTGGCGAAGGCGGGGGCCACAGTGGCGCTGGCGGCGCGCAACGAGGCGAAGCTGGCCGAGGTGGCGGCGGAGATTGCGGCGGGGGGTGGACAGGCCGCTGCATTTGCACTCGACGTGGCCAGCGAAGAGTCGATCAAGAATGGCGCGAAGGCCGTTGTCGATCGATTCGGCAAGGTGGAGATCCTGGTAAACAACGCGGGGATTACGCGCGACGACCTGATGATGCGCATGAAGCGCGCGGACTGGGATGACGTATTGAGCACGAATTTGACGGGCGCGTTCTTACTGACGCAGGCGCTGCTGCGGCAGATGATGAAGAACCGCTGGGGCAGGATCATCAACATCACGAGCGTGGTGGGCCGGACCGGACAAGAGGGCCAGGTGAACTATGCAGCGTCGAAGGCTGGGCTGATCGGGTTTACGCGATCGCTGGCGCGGGAGGTCGCGTCGCGCGGGATCACGGTGAATGCGGTTGCGCCGGGGTATATCGAAACGCCGATGACGACGGTGCTGGGGGAGAAACTGCGCGAGAAGATGATCGAGCAGATTCCGCTGGGGCGGGCAGGGACGGATCTGGAGATCGCACAGCCGGTGGTGTTTCTGGCGTCGGATGCGGCTGCATATATTACGGGCCACGTGCTGGATGTGAATGGCGGAATGTTCATGGGCGGTTAGCAATTCCGTTCCGGGTAGGTCACGGGCATCTGCGAGTAGACAGTCTCCATCCCTGGCAGTAGGATGTCTACATCCGGATGAGCCAGACTGCGAAATACCAGAATCGTATCGAGCTGTTGCAGGGAACGCTGGACATGCTGGTCCTGCAGGCACTGCAGCACGAGCCCATGCACGGTTACGCTATCGCACAAGTGATCCGCAACCGGTCAGGCGAAGTGCTCACCGTGGAGACCGGTTCTTTGTACCCCGCACTGCATCGTCTCGAACGGCAGAAGTGGGTGAAGTCCGAGTGGAAGCTGACCGAAAGCAAGCAGCGGGCAAAATACCACAAACTCACCGCTCTCGGAAAGAAGCAGCTCACGGCTGACCACCAGCGATGGCTCCAGTTCGTTCGGGCAATCGGCGCCGTCATGGAGACCGGGGTGCAACTGTGATGCCCTGGAGGTGGGACCGGGCCAAGGAAAGTCTCTCCGAGGAGCTTGAGTCGCATCTGAAGATGGCGATCGCGGAGCGCGTTGCTCGCGGAGAAGAGCCGGCACAGGCCCGCGCCGCTGCTCTGCGTGAGCTCGGCAACTTGCCACTGATCGAGGACGCCACGCGGGATCGCTGGGGATGGCTGTGGCTGGAGAACCTGCTTCACGATACCCGCCATGCACTTCGTCAGCTTCGCCGCGCTCCCGCATTCACGTTGACCGCTCTGCTCACGCTGGCCTTGGGCATCGGCGCCAACCTCGGCGTTTTCCAGCTCCTGTATAGCGTGATCCTGGCGGACCTACCTGTCGCTCATCCGGAGGAACTCGTAGGAGTCCACGCCGCACCCACACCTTTCGATCAGGATTGGATGGTCTCCTATCCCGCTTACCAGCGGCTTCGCGCATCCACTCCCGACGTTCCGCTGCTTGCGAGCGCCACATCTGGAAATGCTGATCTTGAGCTTCCTAATCGCGTGATGACGAAGCCATCCTGCGAACTCGTCTCCGACAACTATTTCAACGTGCTTGGCGTTACTCCGGCAGCCGGTCGCCTGTTCGTCCAGTCCGATGCCGGTCAGGCGCAGGGTGAGTGGCCCGCCGTTCTTCGCTACGACTTTGCGCGCGATACATTCGGTTCCGCGCAGCAGGCGGTCGGCCAGCACATGCGTCTCAACGGCCGTTCATTCGTGGTGGTCGGGGTAGCACACAGGCGGTTTCTCGGCCTCTACACCGGCTACGCTTCTGACATCTGGCTCCCTCTTGCTCTTCAAAGCACCGGCGGATTCGACACCGGATTTGACTCGCTGGGGCCCGGGCACGACGTGACGCTCGGTAAGCCCTGGTATAACCAGCCCACGATCTTCTGGCTGACCCTTACCGCGCGCATACCCCCGAACCGGCGCGCCGCGGTTGTCGCCCGGTGGGACCAGGCCTTCCGGCAGGACCGGATCCTGATGACGGAAGCCACTGCCGATTCCGCTGTCAAAAAAGCGCTCCTGCAGTCCAGTACTGAACTCGTTCCCGCCAATCATGGTCGCGGTGGCATTCGCCAGTTGTTCTCGGCCCCTCTCGTATTGCTCATGGCACTCTCGGCTTCCATCTTCCTTGTCGGATGCTTGAACCTCGCTAATCTTCAACTGGCTCGGCTGAATGCACGCGCCCACGAACTCGGCGTGCGCATGGCACTCGGGGCCAGTCGCGGCCGGCTTCTTCGCCAAGTCGTTCTTGAGGACGCCCTGCTTGTCATTGCCGGCTCTGTACTCGCTTTTCTTGTGGGGCGATTCTCCAGCGGCATTCTCGTTCGCTGGGCTTCAAGTCGCGGCTGGCCGCTCACGATCGACCTGCATCCCAATCTTCCGATCGCGTGCGTAGGCGTTGGGCTCATGCTGTTTTCGCTTCTGTGCTTCAGTATTCTGCCAGCGGTCATCTTCATGCGGAGCAGTGTTGCGCAGGCGGCAGGCACGCGCGCGAAAGTCTCCGGAGTGTCGCAGACCGCCCCTCAGCGATGGAGGTCGAATTTGCTGCTGGCCACGCAGGTCAGCCTCTCGCTTTTGCTCTCTTCCATGTCTGCCTGTTTCGCCGCCACGCTGGTGCATTGGGAGACAGTCGATGTCGGGATGGATCGCGAGCACGTCCTTTCCGTTCACGTTGACATGGAGCAGTATCGGTACGTCAATCACCGCGACAGTCTTCCTGGTCTTTTCCGCCAGATGCAGGAACGTCTTCAGGGTCTTCCCGGAGTTCGCAGTGCGGCAGTTGAAATGCGCGGCAGTATTCAAGGGATCTGGAACACTGCTCTCTACGTTCACGGCCGCAGCGACCTGACCAACGGGCAGGTGCATGGACAAGAAGATCATGTTGGTCCTGGCTTTTTTGCCACCATCGGCACACCGCTCTTGCGCGGACGTGATTTCTCTTCTGCGGACACTCAAAAGACGCAGCTCGTCGCCATCATCAGCCGCTCGTATGCGCGCCAGCTTTTTGGAGATGCCGACCCGATTGGCCAGTGGGTTGGGTATGAGCCCGCTCCCAATGACCACAAATTCCTGATCGTAGGCGAAGTCGCCGATGCGCGCGTGAACGGTCCGCAGGAGGACGCTCCGCCGATCGTCTATATGAGCAATGACCAGAATCCCGCGCCCATCCACTCCATTCGCGTTCGGGCTGTTGGCAATCCTGCGCAGTTATCCGAGCGCGTTCGACTCGCGCTTCACGAAGTCGATCCAACTTTGCCCATTGAGGAAATCGTTCCCTTCGCCACAGAACTGAATGGAAATCTCGGCACGGAAAAGCTGCTAGCGCGGCTTGCGGGAATTTATGCGAGCCTCACGCTTCTGCTTGTCGCGATCGGCTTCTTCGGCGTGATGTCATCCCGCGCCGCGCGCCGTAAGACCGAGTTCGGGATACGCCTTGCCCTCGGGGCTACTCGCCGCCATATTCAGATGCTCATCATCGGGCAGACGGCGCGCATTTTGATCGCCGGCATACTGCCGGGCACAATTCTGTCGTTTCTAGCAGTGCGCACGGCCGGTCATTTTCTCTATGGATCTGTCAGCGCGAATTCGCTGGCAATCATCGCGGCAAGCCTTGTGCTCGCGTGCGCCGGTTCCGTTGCCACACTCATTCCTGCGCGGCGCGCGGCGTTTGCGGATCCCCTGGAAACGCTTCACGGTGAATGAGGGGCGGGCGTGTCGCATGGGTTTCCGTTTTTTGAACGATTAAGCAGATTCTTCGCTCACCACCCCCGAACCTACCCCAAAGAGCTCGATCGCTCTTTGGGGCCCCTAGTACGTTCGGGGCCCCGTTCGCTCAGAATGACAGCGAGTTTGCAACCCCAGGACATCGTGACGTCAGTCGTTTGCACGATGCCCAAGAAAGCAGATTCTTCGCTCACCACCCCCGAACTCTGCCCCAAAGAGCTACCCAGACGGTCCCCGTCGCTTTTTGGGGATCCCGAAAGACGTTCGGTCCCCCGTTCGCTCAGAATGACCCTGCTCATAACTGAAAGAAGTTCAGAGTCAGGACACTAGATTCCGAGACGGTCCTTTAGGGTGCGGACGCGGTCGCGGGCTACGGTGAGCTGGGTATGCTGCGCGTCTTTGAGCGTGAGGACGACTTTGCCGGCGAACCAGGAATTGACCTCGTGAATCCAGTCCACATTGACTAACGCGGAACGGTGGATGCGGAGGAATTTTGCGGGATCGAGACGTCGCTCGAGGTCGGCGATGGTCTGGTCGATACAGTGGCGGCGGCCGCCAACTACGGCAAAGGTGAGCTTGTCCTGGGCGATGAAATGCGTAACGTCGTCAAGCGGAAGAAAAGAGATGCGTTCGCCAACGCGGGATGCGATGCGATTTGGATAGGTGGCGTGGCCTTCGCGAAGGGATGCAGTCAGTTCCTGTAGAAGCTGCGGTAGCGCGGGATTCTGCTGCCAGTCGGACTTGACGATAGGGCGCAGGCGGCCGAGTTTGTGAAGCGCGCGTTCAAGGTGGTCGGGTTCGACGGGTTTGAGCAGGTAGTCGATGGCGTTGGTTTCGAAGGCGCGCAGCGCATGCTGGTCGAAGGCCGTTGTAAAGATGACGAAGGGCTGAGCGTTCAGGTGGGAGAGCAGTTCGAATCCGTTGAGACCCGGCATCTGGATGTCGAGGAAGAGCACATCGATTGGTTGCGTGGTCGAATCGTTGAGCGCCGTCACCGCGGCAGCAGGGTCGGTTGCTGTGCCGGCGATCTCGATCTCGGAGAATGCGGCGAGCATGCGCTGCAATCGTTCGATGGCGAGCAATTCGTCATCGACGAGGTAGGCACGAAGCGAAGCCGTTTCCGCCGTCATTGCATTTCTCCGGCAGGCAGAGCGATGGAGACGACAGTTTTGTCCTCGACTCGTTTCACGTTGAGTTGCGCAGCGTCGCCGAACAGCAGCTCGAGGCGGCCGACGAGATTGCCAAGGCCATGATCGGGTGCGATGTTGGCAAGCGAGAATCCTGGGCCGTCGTCGCAGACGGTGAGGAGAAGCTGCCCGTCGTTCTGCGTGCCGTTAATCGCGATGAAAGCGGGCTGGTTGCGCTGGGCGACGACATGCTTCACGCTATTTTCGACCAGCGTCTGCAAGGCGAGGGGCGGCACCTTGATTTGCCCGAACGCATCGGGAACGGCGATTTCATAGTGCAGGCGCTGGCCGAAGCGCGTGGCTTCAATTTCGAGGTAATCGCGCACAATTTTCAGTTCCTGTGCGAGCGGGACGAGACCGGATTGATTCGCGCTGATGGAAAAGCGGAGCAGCGATGCGAGTTTGCCGACGGTGTCTTCGGCGCGTTGGGGATCGCTGGGAATGAGAGACGCGATGGAGTTGAGCGTGTTGAACAGGAAATGCGGATGGATGCGGGATTCGAGCGAGGAGAGGCGGGCTTCGACAAGCAGCTTGTTGGCGCGTTCCTGCTCGACCTGGCGGGTGCGCAGTTCGAGCGTTGCGTCCTGCAGGCGGTGGCGCAGGGTTTCATACGAGGTAATGCTGAGGCCGACGATAAACGTGATGACGAGACAAGTGGGCAACGAATACTGGATTTCGGTCCAAAAGTAAAGTGCAGGGTTGATGCCGGCAAGCTGAAGGAGAAACGCGCCAGCAAAGCAACCGCCCGTAGCGGTAGCGGAAAGCACGCCAGAGTAAATGACAAAGATAAATCGGGGAAAGCGCTTGGAATAACGAAACCCGATCCAGTTGAGGGAGAGCGCGGTAGGGAAGCCAATGAGTATGGCATAAAGAAAGGCTGAGAGGAGACTGGCGCCAATGTGGTGGAGTCGAACGTGCTCGATGACGAGGATCAGCAGCGTAACGACAAGCGCTATGGCGAGAACTAGCCAAAGTTCTCGGAAGAAGGACTTGAAGGGACGAAGAGTCTTGACCGCCTTGTCGACGGAGGCATCGACTGACGCATTGCGGAAAGGGCTCACAGGTGGAAGCGCACCCCGGCGGAGGTAGCGGTGCTGTATGGCGTTGAGCCGAAGTCGGAGGTCTTGCTGCCTGTGGGGACTTCCAGGTGCACGTAGGAAGAGAAATGATTACCGAACCAGCGGCTCACGTCGACGATGCCGATGAAGCTGCGATCGTCAAGATTCGTGACGACAGAACCGGAGACGTCCCACTCTTTCCAGCCAGGTAACTGGCGCAGGCGAGTCTTTCCAACGTTGAAGAAGGCGTAGTGCTGGCGCCCGGCGAGCGGCGACAGGGACATGTCGCGGAAGTATGACGTGTTGGGCGGAGTGTAGAACTCGCCGATGAAAGTGACGCCGGATTGTAGTGTGCATTTGGCGCCGATGAGGACTGCGGCCTGCTCGCGCCATACGGCTTCGCCGTGGACTTCCCACGCCTGTCCGAGGACGCGGGTGAAGGTGAGCGCTCCAAAGGAGTCTCCGCCGCGATCATTGCCGGCGATGAGGGAAGTGTCGAATCCGCGCACCAGAACGTTATACCGGAACGCGGTGGTGTCGCGCAGTGTGGAGTTGGCGGGCGCGAGCGCCGCGGTTGACCAGGCGAGCGTGAGTGCGTGCGGGCCGTGAACGTAATCCGCCTTGATCATGTCGCGACCCTGGTTCACATTGAGACGGTCGGTGGGGTTGGTGGGATCGCGCGGGGGATCGAGGACGCCGGCGGCGGTGAAGGCGTATCCGGTGCCCCAGCGGACCATCTTGCGGCCCGCAGTGAAATCGAAGTCGCCTGCGGAGACGCCGATGTAGGTTTCCTTCACGCGAAGGGTAGAGGCGGTGTCGGAGAAGGTCGTAGAGAGACCGATGAGACTGGTGGAGAAGGTGAGGCGGCTCTGATAGCGGAGGTCGAAAGTGGGTTCGACGAGGACCTGGTTGAGGATCTGCGGAGCGTCCTGGGGGAGACCACTGTAGAAGGTGGCATCGTCGATTACGGCCAGGGAGTAGCGCGTGTTGATGGAGCTTTCTTCAGTGGCCGGCGGATCCTGCGCGGATGCACAGGACCACGCCGTTGCCAGAAAGAGAGTCGCGGTGAGCAATCGTGTATTCATGATTTGCGGCCTTGGAATCTCTACCAGTAGATGAGCGCAATCTCGAGGTTCGAGCCAGGCGCGGCGAAGGCGAATTTGGTTTCGTCGAAGCTGGGAGGGCCGGGGCGTCTTTCGGGATTGTTCGAATGTCCATAACCCTCGGTCGGCACACCCGAGTCGTTGAAATCCAGCTTCTCGTTCTTGTTCTCGTCGTGAATGACCGCCACGCCGTAGGTGCCTTCTGCCAGGTTGTCGAATACGGCTTCGGCTGTAAGGGTTTTCGGATCAATCTCGACGATTTTGGAAGCGACAATGGTGTTTTCGTCGCTTCGGAGAGCGACGCGGATGTTGCCCTCGGCGTTCCGAATGCTAGTGATCTTGATGGTCAGCTTGCCGGTCTTCGACGTTTGTGCAGACGAGTGTTGGCTCGCCAAGATAAACAGCGAACAGCAAAGGACCGGAAATATTGCGAACCAAGCGGATTTGCGGATGTTTCTGATCACCTTATTCTCCTTTCGAACGGGTTTCAGTGGATGATGCCGCATACATCTCAGTGTGTCTGTGATGCGGTGGATCAGAACCTGTCGGAGCGGCCCTGGTAGAAGAGCTTGTCGGGAAGGTTGCGTTGGACAGCGCCGGAATACTCGAGGACACTGTGCGAGTTGTGGCGGATTTCGTCGTAGAGGGTGAGCTTCTTGAGCAGCATTTTGCCGTCGGAGTTTGCGTACTGATCGAAGGTGGCGGATTTGATGTGCTTGCCGGACGTCAGGTAAAACTCTGCGCGCACGGGGCGTGCATCTTCAACGCGGATCCAGTAAAGAATGCGCTGGTAGGTTGCGCCTTTACGTTTGGCGGCGAGGTTGAGAACGTAGCAGTTTTCGCTGCCGACCTTTTCGTCGCGAACGTAAGCAGGAGAGTAGTCGACGGCGTAGTTGGTGCGGGCGACGTCGCCGTTTGAGGCGTCGCCGGAGAGGCGTTCGAGAGGCGTGATGCGCACGGGACGGCTAGTATCGGGAAGGTAGATCCACATGTCGTCGCCGAGCATGAGCAGGTGACGGCCCTTGTCGCGGGGACTCATGAATTCGACGTAGGTCTTGTCAGTACCTTTTTGCGAGACTTCGTAGAGCGACTCTTCGTCGGACTTGCCGGACTCGAAGTTGGTGATCTTGACGCGGAGGACGTAGGCGGGCCAGCCGTTGCGGTATGTGTCGGAGCGCTTGAGCAGGGCTTCGGCGTCGGGCGTTGCAGCGTGTCCAATTGCAGCCCAGGCGATCAGGAAGGCAATGGTGATAGCGAGCAGGAGAGCACGAAGTGACCAATTAATGTTTCGGACTGTGAAACGCGAAGGGCGAAAAATGTCGGCAGGGGCTAAAGCCCCAGAGTCTTTTTGGTTTTCTTTCGGCATGCGACCCACTTCGTGAGTTCCCCGAGTCGTGCCCTGACACTTCGTGCCCTCACGCTTGGTGCTCTGATAATCCATGCCCTGATGCTTCATGCCCCGACACTTCGTGCCTTCGGCGAAATACCGTGTGGTTAAATCCGGAACTGAGATCGAATTGATTCGTAAAGCCGAATGTTTAGACATGGGCGAGGGCCTCGGCAATTTGCAGGCGCGATGCGCGGATCGCGGGCAGGATGGATGCAAGCGCGAGCGAGATGACGACCATGATGGAGGAGCCGATCATGAGCGCGGGCACGTGTAGGACACGGAAGGGAATGTTGACGGTGTATCCGGGGGGTGGCGGCATGTGCAGGCCCGCAGCATTGAGGAGCGAGCCGAGGAGATTGCCACCGACGACGCCGATGGCGGCGCCAAGGATACCGAGTAGCGTTGCTTCGAGCATGAAGAGGGCTACGATCCAGCTGCGCGGCGTACCCATCGCAAGCATGGTACCGATTTCGCGGATGCGTTCGAGCATGGCCATGAGGAGCGTGTTGATGCTGGCCATGAGCACCATGAGGAAGACGATGAGGCCCATGAAAAGGAAGATCCCGTTGAACATGGTGTGGACCTGGTTGTAATAGGTGGCGAGGTCGATCCACTTTTTCAATGTCATTTCCTGGTGCAGACCGTGGAGATGTGGGGCGAGTTCCGTATAGACCACGTCTGTGTTTTCGGTAGCGTCGAGGCCGACGACCAGGTTGGTGACGCGATCGCTTTGCAGCAGGCGCTGGGCCGCGGGCAGAGTGATGCGCAGATAGCGAGCGTCCATTTCGGCGATGCCGGTTTTGACGATACCGACGATTTGCACGTCGACGCCGTTAAGGGCTCCGTCGGAGGTCATGGCGAGCAGGGTGAGGCCGTCGCCAACTTTTGCGTTCATGGACTTGGCAAGTCCGGATCCGATCAGCGCCTCGACGTCACCGCTGGATTTCGCGGAGAGATTGCGGCCTGCGCCCGTGACCTGACTTGAAAAGCCGAGACTGCTTTCCGCATCTGGATCGACGGCGCTGCCCATGAACCCGACGGCTTTGATTCCGTTGGAGACCATTCCATAGAACTCGATGCGGGGAGCTACGCCGCGTACGTGCGGAGCGGAACTGACGGTTTCAGCTACCTGGCGCCAGTTTTGAATTCCGGTGTCGAGGACTTTGACTTCGTCGCGCTTGAAGTGGTCGGTGGTGAAGATCTGCAGATGACCGAGGCCGGCGCGGATGGTGTCTTCGCGAAGTCCGCGAGTCATGAAGGCGAAGTATCCACCGGCGAGGAGCAGGCCCGCTACGCCGCCACCCACCATCAGCAGGGTCATCAGCGTCCTGCGGCGGTTGCGGAAGACATTACGAAACGCAAGCAGTAAGAACTTGCTCATGGGGGGCTCCTTCAGAAGGTGAATCGTTGTTGATGCGGCCATCGGTGAGGCGAACGATGCGCGGGGTGTGTTCGAGCAGGCGCTGGTCGTGTGTGGAGAAGATGAACGTGAGGCCGAGGGTGCGGTTGAGGTCGCGCATCAGGTCGATGAGTTGGGTCGCGTTGCGTGTATCGAGGTTGGCGGTGGGTTCGTCAGCCAGAACGAGCGAGGGACGGTGCACGATGGCGCGGGCGACGGCTACGCGCTGACGTTCTCCGCCAGAGAGTAGGTCGGGACGATGGTTGGCACGAGAGGAGAGGCCGACGCTTTCGAGTGCTTCGGCGACGCGTTTGCGACGCTCGTTGGAACTGAAGCCCTGGACGAGCAGAGGGTACTCGACGTTTTCGGCGGCCGTAAAGACGGGGATCAGATTGAAGGTTTGAAAGACGAAGCCGATTTTTTCGCGGCGCAGGGTCGAGGTTTGCGAGGGGGTAAGGCGAGAGGTGTCGGTGCCGGCGATGAGGATGCGGCCGCTGGTGGGCTTGTCGATGCAGCCGATGAGGTTCAGCAGGGTGGATTTGCCGCTGCCGCTGGGGCCGGAGATGGCCAGGAATTCGCCGGCGTCTATCTGGAGACTGACGTTGTCGAGGGCGGTGACGGCGCTGTGGTCGAGGGGGAATTTGCGCGTGACCTGGTCAACGCGGACGAGTGAGTCGGTTGGAGCCATCGGGGGCTGTCCTTTCCGGAGCGGTCTTCTGCTCTGAAGAGGAAGATAGCCGAGGGTGTTTTGCAATTACGCGGGGATTCGGATGAGGGGCTCAGGAGATGGATGAAGGGGGCTGACACGAGGATGAGTCGGAGAACATCGAAGTTGTCCCCAGGGGTGCCGAGGTTCGCGGTTTCCCACCCTAAACGCAAACTACGCGTTTAGGATGGGGCACCCAGACTGGTGGAGTTCGAGGAATCAGGGCCGTCGCCTGAGAGCTATTGTGGAGCGGGCGCAGCGCCTTCGGTTCGCTGTGGAGGCGGGCCCATTACTGCCACGGATGTGGCGAGGAAAGCGCCGTTCTTGATGGAGCCTTCGGCGCGGATCGTGTCACCTACCTGGATGTCGGCGAGGGTGACGGGATCGCGGCGTTTGCGGAAGGTGGTGTTTTCATCCGCGACGAAGGTGTGGGTGGCGTTATCGGGACCGCCTTGCAAGGTGACCTTCACGTCGTTGATGGCGGTTACGCGGCCCATGACCCAGGTCTTGCCGTAGTTGGCTTGTATCTCGCGCATCTGTTTGGCGCGTTCGGGGTCGATCTGGAAGATGACGACGGCGCCGACGGATTTGGCGTTGGCATCGATTTCGCCGGAGGCGCCGATGGCATCGCCGACTTTGATTTCGCTGGCCTTGATGGGTATCGGCGGGTTGGCGGGAGGCTCGTTGTCGCTAGCCTGGCCGCGGCGCTGTCCTCCTCCGCCTTTCATGATGCGGGTGTTGACGCTGTAGTGGACGGTGTAGACTTCGCCAGTATCGGTCTTGATGGTGAAGTGATCAGAGGCGATTTCGGTGACTGTCCCCATGACACCCCGGCCCATCATGCCGCCGAAGCCGCCGCGTCCCCCACGCTGACCGCGCTGGGGTGTCGACTGGCTTGGATCTTGATTCGGGTTTGGATCCTGGGCGACGGCGCCGAGGCTGAGAGCGCCGAGCAGAAGGAGAAGCGGCAAAGAAATGCGACAGGCTTTCATAAATCTCCCGTACCTATGAGGATAGACGGGCAGAGCGCGCAAGTGGGCTAAGGTTTTGTCGCGGGACGGCTGCTGGGAGGGCGCGATTATTGCCGTTTCTGGGTTTGCGAATTCATAAGTTCTTCGAATTCGGGCAGGCCGTGCAGGATGGCGAACTCGTTGTCGGCAATGATCTTTTTGGGACTGGTATAGCCCTCGTTGAGGGCCATGCGCAGGTATTCAATCGCACGCAGAGGCATGCCAGCGCGGACGCATCCCTTGGCCAGGTAGAAATTCATGGCGCCGCGGTCGGAGATCGATGCCGGATTTTCAATGCGCGGCCGGGAATTGTCTTCAAAGATCTGCGGGTCGACTTTGAGCGCGGCCTGGTACTCAGCCCAGCCTTTGGCGAATCTATGCTGGGCGAGCAAGTTGGTGCCGAGATTCTTGAGAATCAGGGCCGATTTCGGATCGATTTTGAGTGCCTTGCGATACATTTTTTCGGCGTTGTTATATTCCTTCAAGGCATCGTAGACCGTACCGAGATTGTTAAGGACGGTTGAGTTTTTGGGGTTGAGTTTGTAAGAAGTCTTGTAACAGTGCATCGCGTCGGTGAGATTGAACATCAACTGGTAGGCGATGCCCAGCTTGTTCCACACAATCGGATCGTTGGTCGGTGCTTTCTTGTAGGCCTCAATGGCGGCCTGATAACGTTGGTGAGCCATGAGCGCGTCGCCCACTTGCTCGAAAGACGGTGGAGTCTTGGGAAGAGTAGTTGAGGTCGTTGCAGCGGGTTTTGGAATGGAATCGGTCGCAACGGGCGTTTGCGTTGGATCGGGAGCAGGGACCGGTGAAGACTGAGCAAAAACGAGACCGGAAGGGCACACAATGACTGCCATCAGCCACAAGGCCGGCAGCGGGCGTTTATCGAACCTGCGCATATTTCCTCCTCACGAAGGAATCGAGGCGACAAACCTTCATCATCGTCTCCTCAGATTAGAGCACTCTTTTGTACAGCGCCGTCAAGCTTGTTTGTTGCCCCGGTGCAAGGCGGACTAAGAGGGGCATGAGCCGGAACGGTGGGCTTCGCGTCAAGACACAGTGGAAAGAGAGGATTGTCGAGGATGAGCACGACGGTTTCCCCGCAACTGCAACTGGAAGTAGCTGAACGCTTTCGCACTGTTCGACAACGCACACTTGCACTGTGTAAACCTCTGACACCTGAGGACATGATGGTGCAGTCGTGCGCCGAGGCGTCTCCTGCGAAGTGGCATATTGCGCATACGGCGTGGTTCTTTGAGTCCTTCATTCTCAGAGAGTTTCTGCCCGGCTACAAGCTGTTTAATGAAGATTTTCCCTGGCTGTTCAACAGCTATTACCGTAGTTTTGCCCAGTTTCCGGAGAAACGGCTGCGTTCTTCGTTTTCGAGGCCCGGCCTGGATGAGGTGCTCGGCTATCGGAGCCACGTGGACGAGGGTATCGAGAAGCTGCTTGAGTTGGGTCCAGAAGCAGAAGTGCTGAAGCGGATCGAGCTTGGAGCGAACCACGAAGAACAGCACCAGGAGTTGCTGCTCACGGATATTCTGCATGCGTTTTACACCAATCCTCTGCGACCGGCTTACCGGAGGGAATCCGGGGAGCCGGGTGGTAAGGATGCATGGCGTCCCAGGTCTCAAACGCGAGACCTGGGGCACCCAGAGCATAGGGATCCGCCGAGATTCGTGGAGTTTGCGGGTGGATTGGTCGATGCCGGGTTTTCTGGAAACGGATTTTGCTATGACAACGAGTTGCCGCGGCATCGTGCGTTTCTGGAGTCTTTTGCGCTTGGCGACCGCCTGGTGACCAACCGCGAGTTCGCTGAGTTTATTGCTGACGGCGGTTATCGGGAGCCAGAATTGTGGCTTTCAGCGGGATGGGATGCAATCGAGCAGAATGGCTGGCGCGCGCCGCTCTACTGGAACCAGGATGACGAGAGCTGGAAGCTGTTTACTCTGCGCGGCGAGGTCCTGTTGGAAGATGCTGAAGCTGCGCCGGTTAGTCATGTGAGCTACTTCGAAGCCGATGCGTATGCCCGGTGGGCCGGCAAGCGCCTGCCTACTGAAACGGAATGGGAAGTTGCGGCCGAACAGCAAACGGTGGACGGAAACCTGCTGGATACTGGAGTGCTCAGACCTGCGCCGGCTGCGGATGCGGGCGCGGCTCTCAGGCAGATGTGGGGCGATTGCTGGGAATGGACGGCGAGCGCATATCTCGGTTATCCGGGATTCGAGCCTCTGGCGGGTTCGCTGGGTGAATATAACGGGAAATTCATGAGCGGGCAGATGGTGCTGCGTGGTGGGTCGTGTGCGACGCCGAAAGCGCATATTCGCTCGAGCTATCGCAATTTTTTTCAACCGGAAACGCGCTGGCAATTTTCCGGAATCCGATTGGCAGACAAGTAACTCCGATAGGTGGAGGAGCATCCTAGTAACGGCATGACTACGACCCCGGTTTCCCCAGCAAGTTTTCACATTTCAGACAAGATCGCCTCTTCCGTGTACGAGGGGTTGTTGTCCAATCCAAAATGGTTGCCTTCCTGGCTGTTTTACGATTCCGCCGGATCGCGGCTTTTTGAAGAGATCACGCGTATTCCCGAGTACTATGTGACGCGCACCGAGCGGGCGATTCTGGAAGCGCGAGCTTCAGAGATCGTCACCCGGGCCGCTGGACAGAATGCGTTGCGCCTGGTGGAACTGGGAGCAGGTTCCGCTGAGAAGACACGGCTGCTGTTGAGCGCCGCGGTTGAACGGCAGGACACGGTTTTCTACGAGCCGGTGGATGTTTCGGCAAGCGCGCTGATCGAGGCGCAGATGCGCATTGAGGAAGAGATTCCCGGTGTGCTGGTGTGTCCGCGGGTCGAGGATTACACGCACAATCTGGAATTGGACACGACGCTACCCACCGAACGCCGGTTGGTGCTCTATATTGGTTCGAGCATCGGCAACTTCGAGCCGGGCGAATCCCTGCTGTTGCTCGAGCGCGTTAGGGCGGCGCTCGATCCGGGCGATTGCCTGCTGTTGGGAGTGGACCTCGTAAAAGATGAGGTTGTGCTGGAAGCGGCATATGATGACGCGGCTGGAGTGACGGCGGCGTTCAATCGCAATGTGCTCGTTCGGCTGAACCGCGAGCTGGATGCGGATTTTCATCTGGAGAATTTCGCGCATCGCGCAATTTGGAATGGGGAGAAGTCGCGGATGGAGATGCACCTGGTGAGCGAGACGAAGCAGACGGTCTGGCTCCCGGCAATCGATCTGCGCGTGGAGTTTGCGGCGGGCGAGAGCATCCACACCGAGAACAGCTATAAGTATCTGCCGGGCGATGCCGAGGCGCTGGTGGCGAAGGCGGGGTTTGCACACGAGGCTACGTGGATGGACGAGCGCGGGTGGTTTGCTGTGTGCCTGGCGCGAGCGGTGTGAAGACGCATTCAGAAAACGCTGAGATTTGTGGTTTCCCATCCATGCCGCGATGAAACTGCGTCGTGGATGGGAAACCAAAGTTCTTGCGGCTTGACGAAAATCCAGGTACTCAGAATCGAGACCTTGGGGCAGCAAGATTTACGACTGATCACATACCTGAACACTTGCCTATTTTGAATTCACAATTCGCAACAGCAGGATGTCGTGGCTGGGGAGTTCGATGGGCATGTTGTTGGTCAGCTCCATCTCCTTGCCGGTCCACAAATCTTTCGCGTGCTGTGAACCGTGCAGGCCGAGTTGTTCGAGATTCAGGTGGAACGGGTGGGTAGAGTAGACGTCGCTGCCGGCGTTGACGATGGCGATGGCCTTGGCGCCGCCTTGGAGATCGCGGGCCCAGACTTCAACTTCACCTTTGCTGTAGATGTGCCGGGCTTGGTGGCCGAGGGGATCCTGATCGATGGCGATGACGTCGCGATTCGTGAGGATGGCGTGAATCTCGGGCTTCATGTGGGGAAGGTCGTTGCCGGCTAGAAGCGGCGCGGCGAGCATAGCCCACATGGAAAAGTGGGTGCGATTTTCAGCGAGTGTTAACTTGCCGTTGCCGACTTCGAGCATATCGGGATCGTTCCAGTGGCCGGGACCGGCATAGGAGGCGAGGCCTGCCTGTTCAGTCATAAGGTCGTAGATGCTTTGCCACCGCGGCTGGATATCGCCTGTAGTGCGCCAGAGATTGCCGCCGAGGCCGGGCGCCCACTCCCACACGTTGTCCCACCCATACTGGCATAAGGAATAGACGATAGGGCGGCCAGTGGCCTTGAGAGCTTTGCCCATCTTGTCGTAAGCGGCAACCATGAGGCGCATCTGCGCGGCCTTGTCGTTGGGCGCCTGTTTCTCCATGACGGCAGGAATGAAGCTGCAAAGATCGTACTTGAGGTAGTCGATGCCCCAGTCGGCATACATCTTCGCATCCTGCTCTTCGTGGCCCAGCGAGCCAGCGTATCCCGCGCAAGTCTTCGGCCCTGGCCCTGAGTAGATGCCGAGCTTGAGCCCCTTGGAGTGGACATAATCGGCGAGAGCTTTCATGTCAGGGAATTTGGAGTTGGTATGGAGCACGCCGCTCGCGTCGCGCTCGGCCTCCCACGTGTCATCGATGTTGACGTAGATATAGCCGGCATCCTTCATCCCGCTGGAGACGATCTGGTCGGCGGAGTCGCGAATGTCTTTGTCGGTGACTTTTTCGGCGAAGTAGTTCCAGCTGTTCCAGCCCATGGGGGGCGTTTGTGCCACTTGAGCTTTGGCTGATGTTGGAGAAACGATGGTGAAGGCGGCAAGAGCGATTGCAGCAAGCGGAAGAACAGAAAAGCGCATGGGCTGATCTCCAGTGGAAACGATTACAGCAAAGAATACTAAGCGGCGCGCGTTGATTTTGACAATTGCGAAGGAAGGAATTCCGGAGGGGCCGGTGGCCGGCGTGCGAATATCTTGGAACGATGGCTCGAGCCTCTTCCACAGCAGAGCATGATCTTCGACGGCAGTTGAGCTTGCGGGACCTGGTCATCTCGCAGGTGCTGTGCGTGGTGGGCGCCGGCTGGGTGGGCGTGGCGGCGGGACTGGGGAAGGCCGAGACGCTGATGTGGATTGGGGCGATGGGGCTGTTTTATCTGCCCATGGCCGCTTCGGTGATCGGGCTGAATCGTGCGATGCCGCTTGAGGGTGGCCTTTACGTGTGGGCGCACCGGGCTTTTGGAAACCTGGGTGGGTTTCTGACGGCGTGGAATATCTGGTTCTACGGGATCGCTGTGACGGCGGCGATTCTCTATCAGATTCCGACGGAGATGGCGTACCTGATCGGGCCGAAAGCCGCATGGCTGCCCGAAAATCGCCTGGCGGCACTGATCATCGTGGGGGCGGTTGTGGTGATGCTGACGCTGGCCGAGTTGCGCGGGCTGGAGATCGGCAAGTGGATTCACAATGCGGGCGGTATCGCGATGATGATCGCGTTTGCCGCGCTGATCTGTCTCGGTCCCTGGGCAATGCTCCGACACAATCCTCTCAACTGGACGCCGCTGGCGCTGGAGATCCCTCCGCATGACCTGCGGACGCTTGCGTTGTTCGGGCAGATGCTGTTTGGGGCGCTTTGCGGGCTTGAATATATCGCGATCCTGGCGGGAGAGAGCAAGGCTCCGGAACGAACGATTACGCAATCGGTGTGGTTTGCTTCACCGATTATCTGTGCGATGTTCATCCTAGGCACGGGTTCGGTTGTGGCGTTCGTGCCACGTGGCGAAATCAACTTTATTGCTCCGATTCCGCAGACGTTTCGAATGGCGTTAGGGAATGCTGGGATTGGCAATCTGCTGGCGACAACGGCGATTCTTCTGGTGGAGATTCGGCTCTTGGGCGCGGTGAGTCTTCTGATGACCGGGGTGAGCCGGCTGCCGCTCGCGGTGGGCTGGGACGAACTGATTCCGGCATGGTTCACGAAGCTCCACCCGCGGTGGAAGACGCCGGCGAATTCGATTCTCTGTACCTCGGTGTTGATCTTCGTGTTGGTCGTAATGGCCAACGTGGGGGTTCATGCACAGGAGGCATTCCAGGTGCTGTCGAACGCGAGTCTTACGCACTACGAGATCGCGTATGTTGCGATGTTCGCGATTCCGCTGGTGGGGGCGGTGGGGTTGCGCAAACAGCTTCCAGCGTGGCTGAAGTGGACGTCGATGGTTGGGCTGGGATCAACGATCTTCAGCCTGCTCATCTCCGTGTATCCATTTGTGGATGTCGTAAATCCGATGGCCTATGCCGCGAAGATTGGGTGCACGCTGGTGGTGAGCAACCTGGTTGCGTATTGCTTCTACAGGGCGCGGATGCGAGCCCGGGGTGTGAAGTTATTGGCATAAATCTGGAAGTGCAAAAAGCAGATTCTTCGCTCTCCACCCCCGAACTGAAATACGTTTAGAGCGCCGTTCGCTCAGAATGACACCGCCAGCTTCCATCTTGAACTTCGCGCCACTAGCTCAATTCATCGCAGTGGCGTTGCGGGCGTCGAGGGTGATGGAGTTCGAGCCTGCGTTGACCTGCACGGCCTGGAGCCACAGGAGGGTCTGGTTGTTCAGGCGGGTGGAGATCATCAGGTAATAGGTTCCGGGCGGGACTCCGGGGAACGTGCCGCGACCGTTGACGTCTGCTCGGACGGACGAGACTGCGCCGGCCTTGATCGCGTTCATAATCGTCTGGCAGTCCGGCGTTCGATTGCCGCAGGCAAGGCCGAGGAATTTGAAGGGAGTTGTTCCGGCCGGGATGTTGACGCCGGATTTTGCGATCGTGTCGTTGATGCTGGCGCGCAGCAGGACGTAAGGATGGTTGGCCAGCGGGTTGGGCTGCCCTGGAGTGGCGGGGAATCCCGAGGCGACGGCCAGGGTGGCATTGCCGAGAGTCGCTTGCGGAGTCGACAGAGTGCCGCCGTTGTTGTTGGGAGCGCCGTTGGCTGGAGCCGTCGCAGATGTATTTGTCGTCGCGGCTGTGCCGCCGCTCATCGGAATCGACGAGCTGGCGGTGAGGGCCGCGAGATTGCAGGTCTGTTCCATGGGAGCGAAGGTGAAGTTGTCGTTGTCGTCCTGGCCAGTCACGATGCGGCCGTGGACCTGGTATGGGCCTGTGGTTGTTGGAGAGAGTGATCCATCGGATTTGACTGCGAGCATCAGTGGATGATCAGGCGCGTCGATCTTGATCTGCGCGCCGTTTGCGGTTGCGATGACGGTGTAGGGATAGGCGCGGGCAGAGTCGGGGCCGCAACCGAGAATGACGGACTCGGGGAAGAATTCGACGCTGAAACCGGTGGATGCGGCGAAGATGCCGTGCATGCGAATACCAGGCGGCGTTGGGGGCCCTTTGTCGCCACCGAACATGGTTTTCAGCAGGTCGGTCTGCATGGTCTGGATGCCGGTACTAGCGCCTTTCGATGAGAGGTTGAGCGCGGGGCAAGTTGCGGTCCGAGGCACGAACGAAGTTGTGCCGGGCGTGGACTGACCGGGCACGTAAGTGCTGGAGGTGTGCGTGGTCGTTACGTCGTATGTGCCGCCGCCAGCATAGGTGGCGTTAGCATTCGCCGCTCCTCCCGGAATCATGTTTGAATTCATGCGCTCGGTGGTGTTGTAACTTTGGCTTTCGGTGTGTCCGGGTGTTGAAGTGCCGGGAGTGTATCCACCGGCGACAACTCCCTGGATGATTACGGGTCCGGGACCTGTAATGGTGCCGTCGGGATGGAAGGTGAGGTCCAGAGGCCTTGGCCTGGTGTTAATGATGAGGGTGGTTCGATTGCCTTCAAATTTGAGGCTGTAGGCTTCCTGATTGGGCGAGAGGGAAGCGCAATTCACCAGGACGCCGCCATCGATAAAGTCGAGCCGCCAGCTTCCCGCGCCCTGAAAGACCCCGGCCATGACGGGTCCAGCAACAGGGGCTGCGTTTGCCGGTGCTGCGGCCCCGAGCGAGCCGAGAGTCGATGTGACCATCTTCGAGAACGCGCCGAGCAGACTGTTGCCGGTGCAGCTTGCGGGCAGGCGGCCAGAGCTGACGCAGCGGCGGAGGGCACGCTCCTCAGCGTTTTTCGGCGGAGCGATCTGGGCTGCGCTGCCGGGCTGGTACGCCTGCGGCGGTGGCGCTTTCATCTGCTGTTCGGCCTTCTGGACGTTGGCGTTGTAGAGGTCCTGTTGCTTTTGCTGGAATGCCTTGGCTGCTGCGACTTGTTTGGCAGAGGGCTGCTGGCAGGTAGGCAGGAGGTTTTTGAGCGCGCCGCGCGAGACATAGGTGTAGGAGTTGATGCCGGTGGGCGTGAGGTGATCGGGATGCGCAACCATACAGTTGCTGGTGTCCGAGGTGTCGCGAATATTGCAGTTTTCGATGTAGATGTGTTCGCCGTTGCAGATGTAAGTGACACCGATGGGGATGTCCTGCGGGGCGGCCTGGGCTGGTGCGCGCAGAGGCGTAAGCGCCGCGATGGAGATGGCGAAGACAACGGAAAGCCGGTAAATGCGCGATGGAAACGAGTTCATGTTTCCTCCCGGGGAGAAGAATGGCAGGCCAAGAAATTGCCAGACGTGATCTTCTGAGGTGAGACAACCAGGGAATAGAGGCCTGATGTTAACGCGATCTGCACCGATGGAGCAATAACAAGTTGCTTAACGCGGATCAGTCCGCCGCGGGCGCGACGTCATAGCGAGGCGTGGTTGCCATGAGCTTTTCGATGGCCTCAACGTTGCCGATTCCGCCTCTTGCACCGGAGCAGGTGCAGTTCAACGCAGCGGCGGCACAGGCAAAATCGAGTTGACGGTCGAGCGGCCAATCCTGCAGGAGGCCGTAGATAAAGCCGGCGTGAAAGACATCGCCGGCGCCGGTTGTGTCGACGACAGGCACGCGATAAGCGGCACAGGTATGGAAATCGCGGCCATCCCATGCAATGACGCCGTCGGCGCCGAGGGTTGCGGCGGTAATGACGCAGCCGAAGCGCTTCATGGCGGTTCGGAGAGCCTGCTCGAGATTGCGTTCGCCGGTGAGACGGCTTGGAAAATCACGGCTGACGACGAGGTGATCGACGTTCGAGATGAGGTCTTCAACGCCGGGATAGGTTTCATCGAGATCGGCGATGACCGGAACGCCGGCAGCGCGAGCCCAGGATGCGGCCTGGGTTGCGGCGGCGGTTTCGAACCCGTCGACGAGCAGCGCGCGCGCATTCACGATCCAGGAGCGATCAAGGTCGGAGGGTTGCAGCAGCAGGCGCTCATCGCGACGGCAGAGGACAGTGCGTTCCCCTCCGTCATCGACGAGGATAAGCGACTGGGGACTGGCGGCATTGGCCACGGTGATCAGGCGCGCGTCCACTCCGGCGCGCGCGAACTCCTTGCGGTGGAGACTGGATCCGTGGTCGTCACCGAGCTTGCCGACGTATCGTGTGGTGAGGCCCCAGGTCTGGCAGGCGATGACGGTGGTGGCGGCTTGGCCGCCGGGCAGGATGCTGGCGCTGGTGTATTCGGTCTTGGAACCGCGGGAAGGAAAACGCGCGAGAGAAATGAGTGTGTCAATCGCGTTGAGACCCACGCCTACCAGGTCAACTTGAGCCGGCTCTGCCATTCATTTGATTGTAAAGGCGCGGAACTAAACGGAGCTGGATCACCGGAACTTTTGAGGACAGCCGTCAGCTATCAGCTTCAGCCATCAGTAAAAGCCCGCGCGAGGTCAAAGCGAAGGCTGACAGCCGAAAACCCAGCAAGATTTCGAAAGAGATCAGGAGAAGCGGGTCGTCTTCCATAACACCCACGAACATCCGACAGCGGAGACCGCCAGGATTGCCACAAGCACGCCAACCCAGACGAAGTTCATGGCAAGTTCAGGCACGCGCGCGTTCATTCCGAGCCAGACGAATACGACGACAGCAGCGGAGAGAATTGCATAATCCCACCAGGAGCGGCCCTCGATGGTTGTCGCAGGCCCTTCGCCTGCATAGCACTTCATGACGCGGTCATAGTCGAGGTCGTAGCGGGCGCACTCGCGGACGAGGGCCTCGCGCATGGATCCGCGCTCTTTTTCCGTGGCGACGGCGGTGGTGACGGCGAGGGCTCCGCAGATCATGACGAGGGAGCCGATAAGAACGAGGAGGCGATGGGCGGCGTCGGCATGCGCCAGTTCGCCGAAGACGAGCGCGCCCCACGCGAGGCCCCACATCTGGTTGGTGTTGGAGAGTGGAATGCCGCGGCCGATGCCGAGATACTTGGTGGCGAATTGTTGAAAGAGATCGCCGACGACCCACACGAATCCGCCAAGGAAAAGCCAGAAGAGCAGGTGGCGAGTCTCGCCGGAGTGAAAGACCGCGGCCTTGGTTCCTCCGTCGAGTGCGAGGACGAGCGTGATCATGGTTCCCAACTCGCCGATGGTGAACACAGTGACGAATGAGAGCGGATTCATCCCGCTGATGTAAGCCTTGCGATACGGGATATACATGGTTCCCCAGAGAAGGCTGGCACCAATGGCAGCAAGGACGCCGCCAACCGCGCGGTTGTGCGCGCCGCTTGTGTGAATGGTGCTAAAGCCGAGCATGACCGCTGCGGCAACAATGGCGAGCGCTCCGAGAACGACCTTGGCGATGTTAATGCGGCTGGCACCCTTCAACTCGCCGAAAAGGAGCCGGCCCCAGAGGATGCCGACGAGGGAGTTGGTATTCCAAAGTGGAAAGGCGATGGCCAGGCCGACGTCGCGAATGGCAAAGACGGTTAGGGTATTGGCGACTGCCCAGAGCATGCCGGCGAGGATGGCGATGGGAATCAGGTGCTTGTTCTGGGCGAGATCGGCGAAGACCTGCCGCGTCCCTTTGAGCAATGTCGGGAAGGTCCAGCGGGCGGTGAAGACGCCTGCCACCATGCAGAGCGAGATGGCGTAGGGAGAGAGGCCGGAGTTGACGAGCTTGGTAGGCGCCTCGGCCGCGCCAAGCCACACACCGGCTGCCAGTCCGCAGACGACGCCGATGCCGTGAACAGACTTGATGGCAGGGACCGGATTGGTGCGGGCCGTTTCGCTCATGCTTGCTGGGCTCTTCCCTTCGATTCGATTTTCACGATCTGCATTGCAATTCCGCCAATGACAAAGATCTCCGGTTCAATGCAGCACGATGAGGAGCGCGAGACCAAAGCAGAAGACGACAACCGGTATCAGGAAATGTGTGTCGGTCAGAATGGCTTTTGTCTTCGTCGCTGTAATCATGCGATTTTCTCCAAGGTCAGTTTCGGTCTCGGGCCTGTTCGAAGGGTAAGTGAGTTACTTGAGCGAACTCATGTCGATTACGAAACGGTATTTCACATCCTGTTTCAGCATGCGCTCGTATGCTTCGTTGATTTTCTGAATGGGGATGACTTCGATTTCGGAGACGATGCCGTTACGGCCGCAGTAATCGAGCATTTCCTGCGTTTCGGGCATGCCGCCAATCATGGATCCGGCGATGGAGGCGCGCTTGGTGATGAGCGCAAACATATTGATCGAGGGAGGTTTTTCGGGCAGGCCTACGAGGGTAATGGTGCCGTCCTGCTTGAGCAGCGAAAGGTAGGGATCGAGCGAGTGAGGAGCCGAAGCGGTGTCAAGGATGAAGTCGAAGGTGCCGGCGTGTTTTTTCATTTCGGCTGCGTCGGTGGAGAGGACGACCTCGTCGGCGCCGAGCTTGATAGCGTCGTCTTTTTTCTTGAGCGAGGTGGTGATCTGCACGGTGTGGGCGCCGAAGGAATGTGCGAACTTGAGGCCCATGTGGCCGAGGCCGCCGAGTCCGACAATGCCGACTTTTTTGCCGGGGCCGATGTTCCAGTGGCGCAGGGGCGAATAGGTGGTGATGCCGGCGCAGAGCAGCGGAGCGACGGCTGCGGGATCGAGGTTGGCGGGGACCGTGTGGGCGAAGCGTTCGTCGACGATGTGGTTGCTGGAATATCCACCCATGGTGATGGAACCGTCAACGCGGTCCTTGGCAGCGTAGGTAAGCGTGGAACCCTCGATGCAGAAATGTTCTTCGCCCCGGTTGCAGGGTTCGCAGTGGCGGCAGGAGTCGACGATGACACCGACGGCGGCGAGATCTCCGACCTTAAACTTCTTGGACGAGTTTTCTGCCGCAACAACGCGGCCGACGATCTCGTGGCCGGGGACCATGGGATAGATCGCGTTGCCCCATTCGTTGCGCGTCATGTGCAAGTCAGAATGGCAGACGCCGCAATAGAGGATTTCAATGGCAATTTCAGAGGGGCCGGGCTCGCGGCGATTGAATGTATGGGGAGCAAGCGGCGACTTGGAATCGAAGGCAGCATAGCCTTTGGATGAGGGCATGAAGGGAATCCTTTCCGGAGACGAGTGTAAATCAGGCGTGCGGTGAATCGATTTTTCAAGAGCCAATGGGGGGCGAAATTGACGTGTTGAGTCGATCGATGAATTCGGGTGAGGATTACGGACGTTGAGCAGCAGCGACGCGTGGGATGCCCTGTAGGTCAGGTGTGAATTCAATGTTGGTGAAACCGGCGTCGGCGAGGAGAGCGTGAACGGCTGGCTGCTGGCCGTAGCCGATTTCGAGTGCGATGAAGCCGCCGGGGGCGAGAGCGGCGAAGGCTTGCGGGATGAGGCGACGGTAGACTTCGAGGCCGTCATCGCTGGCGAAGAGGGCGAGGGCTGGTTCGTGATCGCGGACTTCGACGGCGAGGGAATCGCGATCGGTGGAGGGGACGTAGGGAGGATTGGAGACGATGAGGTCGAATTGCTCGCCGGCGACGGGCGAGAGGAGGTCGCCTTGTAGAAAGCGGACGCAATCGGCGAATCCGAGTCTTTCGGCGTTCAGGCGTGCGACTTCGAGTGCGGATGCCGACGCGTCGATCGCGGTGATTTCGGCTTCACCCCAATCGTGGGCGATGCTGACGGCAATGCATCCAGAGCCGGTGCCCACGTCGAGGATGCGCGGCGGCCAGCCAAGCTGATAAGGATCCCCCTCTCTGGTTATCCTTTCCCCGTCGCGAAACGCGGGGCGGACCTTGCGAATCGACAAGAACTTGGTTGGCTTGCGATCGAGTGTTGGGATCAACTGGACCGCTTTCTCGACCAGGTGTTCGGTTTCGGGGCGGGGAATCAGAACATCCGGCGTGACGCGAAAGGGCATTCGGTAGAACTCGACCTCGCCCGTGATGTATTGGATGGGCTCGCCCTTCACGCGACGTTCGAGCAGGCTCGCGTAGCGAATGGCGGAGCATCCGGCAAAGTCATCGCCGGCATGGGCCATCAGCCAGGCTTTGTTTTTGCCGATGAGGTGTAGTAGCAATGTCTCGGCATCGCGCTTTGCACGATCAGGATGCGGGCTGGCGCTGAGCTGCGACTCGCCGTACTCGAGAAAGTCGCGCAGGGTCATCAGGCAGCCTGGTCGTTGTCGGCTTTGAGTTGCTCGGCCTGGTAGTGCGCGACGAGCGCATCGACGATGGGCTGGAGGCGGCCTTCCATGATGAGGTCGAGCTGGTGCAGTGTGAGGCCGATGCGGTGGTCGGTGAGGCGGTTCTGAGGGAAGTTGTAGGTGCGAATCTTCTCGCTTCGGTCGCCGGAGCCGACCTGCGATTTGCGGGCTGCGGCAAGCTCGGCATTCTGCTTTTCCATCTCCATCTCGTAGAGGCGAGAACGAAGAACGCGCATGCCTTTTTCGCGATTCTTGATCTGTGATTTCTCGTCCTGGCAACTGACCACCGTGTTGGTGGGGATGTGGGTGATGCGGACGGCAGAGTAAGTCGTGTTGACCGACTGGCCGCCGGGACCGGAGGAGCAGAAGGTATCGATGCGAATGTCCTTGGCTTCGATCTTGATGTCGACGTCTTCGGCTTCCGGCAGGACAGCGACGGTGATTGCGGAGGTGTGGACGCGGCCTTGCGTCTCGGTCGCGGGAACGCGCTGCACGCGATGCACGCCGCTCTCCCACTTCATCTGCGAGTAGACGCGCTTGCCTTCGATGATGGCGATGACTTCCTTGTATCCGCCGACTCCGGACTCGGAGAGAGACATGACTTCGACCTTCCAGCGATGCTGCTCGGCGAAGCGGGTGTACATGCGGAAGACCTCCGCAGCGAAGAGCGAGGCTTCGTCGCCGCCCGTGCCGGCGCGGATTTCGAGGATGACGTTCTTCTCGTCGAGTGGGTCTTTGGGAATCAGAAGGATCTTGATTTCTTCTTCGATGGCTGCGGCGCGGGGCTCAAGCGCGGCGATCTCCTCCTCGGCCATGGCGCGCAGGTCGGGATCGGTCTCGGCGAGCATGGCGCGGGCTTCGGCCAGACCTTGCTGCACCTGCTTTAGCTCACGATATTTCTCAACCGGCTCTTCGATCTCGCGCAGGGCCTTGGCGGTTTTCTGATATTTTTCGTGGTCGTTCAACACTTCGGGCAGCGAGAACTGCGACTGCAGGTCGTTGAAGCGTTGCTCCATTTGTTCCAAGCGATCTAGCATTCCGAGTCTCCATGTTGCGCCGAAGTCGGCACGACTGCTGCTGGCTATCTGTTTGAGAATCAATTCAGAAATGGGCGCAGAACAGTGTAGGCGGCGGGCGCCGCTAGAGGAGGGCCGGGATGGGCTGGTGGAGAACCATAGCTCTCTATTGATTGTAGCTCGATTTTTGGATGCGTCGAGTTACCTTTGGGATTCGTTGCTTCCGGCCGCGGCCCGGCGGATTCAGTAGAGCGGCACCACGGTCGGCCAATGCAGAAAATGGTCTTCGTCTCCAATCACGATCCGTGCCGGATTGATGGCCAGGTCGCTGCCCAGCGCAAAACCCGGATAGTTGACATCTTCGGGTAATTCGAAAACAAGCTTTGTCTCCAGCTTCTGGCCGGGCAAGACTTCGGCGTCAAGGCCAGGATAAGGGGTGCCATTTGCGAGGGTGAGATTGTGCATGCCCTGCATGGACGCCTCATATACCCGGCCGGCTCGATCGATGAGCACGCCCGTGCGGCCAATCTCCCGTTGAGCCCGGCCGCGGGAGCGGCTTGAGATGCGCACATCTACGATGTAGAACGATTTGCCCGGATTCGTTGAAGGAGTCCGGTTATAGCCCATCACCGCAAAGCACAGTTCGTCGAAGCAGCGGTCTTCCCCGATCGACACGATGTGCTGGGGTGTCATAACAGCGATGGCAGTTCCGACTCCCAGGTAGATAGCCCATGCGACAGCGATCGCAAGGAGGGATCGAGCGGCCAAGGTTCGGTGACGGAAGAGCAGGGCCACCAGGGCAGTCACAATTCCCGCAACCGATGCGAGCACCAGAAAAATCAAGAGCAGGTCGAATATCGTCATCTCGAACCCCTGATGTGCGTCCTTCGCAGATAACTGTCGCAGTATACTTTACAATGCAAAGCATCGGCCAGCTATCTTCAGAAGCAGGAAATATGGTCGCAGGCGTTCATCAGGGGCATCTGCAGACTTGAGTCGTGATCCGGGTCGGAGTAAATGGTAATGGTTGCGGACTTGTAGTCCTCCGGCCTGGCGGTCATGATGTTGGGCACAAAGGTTTGCGGGTTGCGATCGTAGAGCGGAAACCAGGTGCTCTGGACTTCGACAATCACGGTGTGGCCGGCCTTGAAGACGTGGTCTACGTCGTGCAGGCTATAGCGGTATTCGTGGATTGAGCCGGAGCGCATCGGGGTCGGCTTATCGAAGTTATCGAGATAGCGGCCGCGGAAGATCTCCTCGTTGGTCATCAGCTGGTAGCCGCGCATCTTCGGATCGGGATCGTCGTCGGGGTACTGGTCAATGAGCTTGACGACCATGTCGTTATCGGTTCCGGTGGTCGAAGCAAAGATGTCGGCGAGCACCTCACCGGTGACGACCAGGTCCTTCTCGAGCACGGGGAGTCTCCAGACGGCCAAGTCCTTGCGATCAGTGACGAAGCGCTGGTCTTCGGTAAGCCAGGTACCCCACTGCGAGCCCTGACTGTAGGTGACCTGGATGGGGCGGTGACGGTAGGGTACGGGGTTTGCCGGATTGCTGACATACGCGCTTTTGGCGGGTTCTTTGGCGTCGCTCCAACTAAGCTGCCCGTTGCCGACAAGGTGCAGGCTGGTGGGCTGAGCTTCCTTCGGTGGGAAGTGCGAGTAGTACTTCCAGGTATTCGAGCCGGTCTGGAAGCTGGCGGTGTCTTCGAGATTGAATCCCGGTGCGTCCTTTAAGTAGTGGCCGAAGAACTTCGCCTCAATCTGCGCCCGGAATTCCTTGCCGATGGGCTCTCCATAATTCACGTTGCCGAGATGACGCGACGAGGAGGACCAGTAACCGTGGCGCCAAGGGCCGAGCACGAGGAAGTTTTCACGATTGCTGTCATGAGGCTCGAGCTTCGCGTACTCCTCCTGGGGACCCCACATGTCTTCCTGGTCGTAGTAGCCGCCGACACTCAGGGTTGGAACGGAGACTTTGTCGAGGTGATTCTCGACGCCGCGCGATGACCAGACCGTGTCGTAGCTGGGATGGTCGAGGAAGAGCTTCCAGGTCGGGAAGGGCTCTTTGACGCCGGATTTCTTGACGTCTTCGGCAAACGAACCGCGCTCGAGAAAGTAGTCGAATCCATCGACGGGCTTTCCGTCCTTGTCCTTGCCGTAGCTGACGTCGGCGTTCTCTTTGTTGGACTCCATGCCGTAGACGTAGTCGTAGCCGTAACTCTGGCGGAAGGCGCCGTTGTGGAAGAAGTCGTCGCCCATCCAGACGTCGATCATGGGCGCCTGCGGGGAGATGGCTTTGACGGCCGGATGTGGATCAATGCCGGCTTCCATCGCAAGGAATCCGGGGTAGCTGGTGCCTACGAAACCGGCGCGGCCGTTGTTGCCGGAGACGTTTTTGAGGAGCCAGTCGACGGTGTCGTAGGTATCGGTGCTTTCGTCTACGGCTTTAGGATCGCCATGGTTGACTTCGGGGCGGCTCATCACGAACTGGCCTTCGCTTTTGAAGCGGCCGCGAATGTCGCCGCAGACGTAGATGTATCCTTCGCGCGCCAGTTCGGGACGGCCGCCGGAGAAGGATGCGCGGCTGGTCTCATCGCAGCCATAGGGAGTGCGCTGGACAAGAAATGGGAGCGGCGTGGCGATGTCGGCGGGTTTGAGGATGACGACATGGAGCTTGACGCCGTCGCGCATGGGGATCATGGATTCGGTGCGCTGATAATCGTGGAAGACGTGGTGGACTGCATCACCGGTGCGCTTGAAAACGGCCTCGGAATCATTGGACGGGACTACCGTCACGCCGTGTCCGGCGGCATCGAGCGTGAACTTGAGCGTCATCCTTGTCTGGGGAATTGCGAATTCCGTTGACGAATTCTGAGTCAGCGTTGTTGGTACCTGGCGCTCGGATTCAACGATGAGCTTGCCGTCCTGGACGTAGAAACTGATGGGAGTATCGGGGTCGCTGGGGTTGGTGTATTCGCCGGATAGGGCGTCGAGCTGAGCGGCTGCGGGCGGGGTGGCTTGGAGAGGTGATGCGGCCAGAGCGGCGGGCGCGAGGGGCAAAGCCTTGTCTGTTGAGAAGAGGAGCGCAAAGCACAGGGCAACAAAGGCAACTCGACGTCGGGTCAAGGCAGGGACCTCCGAATGACTTGAACTAGTGTGCGTGGCCGTGATGGCTGTGAGCGGCGGGGCTGGACATCTCTTCAATGGGAACGACGCAGCCGTGGAGTTCCTCGCATCCTTCGTGTTCAAACTGAATTGTAGAGTGCTGAATGGAGAAGTGATCGCGCAAAACGTGGTTGAGCTTGACCAGGATGCAGGCGCTCTCGGATGGGGGAATATCGGCAATGCAGACATGGCAGGCGAGCGCGTGGCTGTTGGAGCCGAGACTCCAGACGTGCAGGTCGTGCACGTTGCGAACGCCGTCGACGTCTTCCATGCCGCCGCGGATTTCGCTGAGCGTAATGCCGCGCGGCGTGCCCTCGAGAAGGATGTTGAGGGTTTCGCGCACGATGTCGTAGCTGGTCCACAGGATCAGGGCTGCGATCACGAGCGACAGCACCGGATCGATCCAGTTGCGCCCGGTGAGCAGGATGCCGGCGCCTCCGGCGATGACCGCGGCTGTCGAAAGGGTGTCGCCGGCCATGTGGATGAAGGCACTGCGCATGTTGACGTCGCGGGCCACTCCCCAGAGAAGCGCGGCGATTACGCCATTCATGACCACGCCGGCGGCGGCCACAACCATCATCAATTTCGGTTGGACGGCGACTGGAGCGCTGAGGCGGTGGATGGCTTCAATGGCGATCCAGACGGAGATGACGATGAGCGTGGCGGCATTGATGAAGGCGGCCAGTACGCCGGCGCGCTGGTAGCCGAAGGTCTTGGAGTGGGTGGCCGGGCGGGTCTGAAAATAGACTGCAACAAAACTGAGCAGGAGCGCCAGGAAATCGGAGACGTTGTGGCCCGATTCCGAGAGCAGGGCAAGAGAGTGGGCGCGCAGTCCGGCGACAAAGGTGACGACCACGTACGCCAGCGTGGCGACGAGCGAGAAGCGCAAAACGGATTGTGTCCTGGATGCACCGGCGGACGCAGGCGCGGCATGGACATGCATAGTCAAAGTGTAAACGGGGTCGGGTATGGGGCGCCAACGGTTGCGCGTGGTCCCGCGCAGGTCTGCTAGCCCCGATCGGGATGCAACTCTCCCAGATCCTTGCGCTTTGACGGATACACGGGAAGGCTCGATCGCAGCCCTGACCATGATTCTGAAATCACGATGCTGTTCTGGGGGTTGCCGGTCTGGTAGCGAACGGAGCAGGGGAAGCCGGCGCGCATCTCCCCGGGATCGACCACATCGAGCAGGGTGGTGATGTCCTGCGAGCACTCGTAGTCGACGCCGGCGCTGCGGTAGTTGTACTCGAGCATGGTGAGCGCGCGGCCGTCTTCGAGGGTTATCTCGCGCACGTCCAGCAACATGCCATCAATTACCCGGCCGGTAAGAGCCAACATTTTGCGGCGCGCCCGCTCCAACTCCTCTTCTGTCGGCCGTTTGCGCCGCAGATAGAAGACTGCGCCGATGGCCAGGCCGGCGATCAGGGTTGCACCGGCTGCCGTTTCCCAAGCGTTTCTGGTAAGAAAGTTCATCGCGGGGGGGACCGAGAGCGATCCCGATTCGAGCATACCGCAGAGTTGACTTCTTCGTACCACAGGGAGAGAGATGGTCGCAGTCCGAAGGTACTGAGCGGTCGTGTTCCTGGTCGCGTTCTTGATCCGTTCATCCGCGGCATCTAAACTCGCGAACATCGGAGGAGTGCGATGAAGGTGGGTGTGCTTGGATCGGGCGACGTTGCGAAGACACTGGCCGGAGGGTTCCTGAAGCATGGCCACGCAGTGAAGGTGGGTACCCGGAGCCCTGCCAAGCTGGCGGACTGGGGGGCGCAATCCAACGGTGGCTTGACCGGAACGTTCGCCGAGGCGGCCGCGTTCGGCGAGCTGGTGGTGCTGGCGGTGAAGGGCAAGGCGGCTGCCGAAGCGCTGACGCTGGCCGGCGTGAAGAACCTGGCGGGGAAGACAGTGATCGACGCCTGCAACCCGATTGCGGATGCTCCGCCGGAGAAGGGCGTGCTGCGCTTCTTTACCGATATCAACCTGTCATTAATGGAGACGCTGCAGAACCAGTTTGCCGATGCGCGTTTTGTGAAGGCCTACAACTCGGTGGGTGCTCCGTGCATGATCAATCCTGATTTTGCGGGCGGCAAGCCGACCATGTTCATCTGCGGTAACGACGAGGGCGCCAAGAAGCAAGTGGCAGCGATTAACGAGCAATTCGGCTGGGAGACGGCGGATATGGGTGCGGCCGAGGCGGCGCGGGCGATTGAGCCGCTTTGCATGCTCTGGTGCCTTCCCGGCTTCATCCGCAACGACTGGATGCATGCGTTCAAGTTGCTGACGAAATGACGGACGGCGCTCCGAAGATCGGGACCGCGCGGCTGATTCTGCGGAAATGGCGTGAGAGCGATCGTGAACCGTTCGCGCGGATGAATTGCGATCCCGAGGTGATGGAGCATTTTCCGGCATTGCTTTCGCGGGAGGAGAGCGATGCGCTGGTTGATCGCGCCGAGGCGCATCTCGCGGAGCATGGGTTTGGGCCCTGGGCCGCGGAACTGCGCGAGTCAAAGGAGTTCATCGGATACGTCGGGCTGGTGATTCCGCGTTTTGAAGCAGCGTTCACGCCATGCGTGGAGATCGGCTGGCGGTTGTCGCGGAGATATTGGGGCAAGGGACTGGCAACCGAGGGCGCTCGCGCGCTTGTTCGTCACGGATTTGACGTTCAAAGGCTGCTCGAACTGGTTTCATTTACAGTTCCGGCGAATCTGCGATCAATCCGCGTGATGGAGAAACTTGGGATGACGCATGACCCTCGGGAAGACTTTGATCATCCGTCTATTCCGACGGGCCATCCGCTACAGCGGCACGTGCTGTATCGGCTCAAACGTGATGAATGGATGGCGGCGAGTACCCACTAGAGCGGTTTATTTTCGTCGCGACAGTTTCACGCCGACTGAATTGGTCGTACTTGCGGAGTGGAATTTCCTGCAAATGTTTTGTGGAAAACTGCAAATTTCGAGGGGGGGGTGGGGGGTACTCCACTTCCGCCTGATTAATCCGCGGGCAAACATTCTGCGCTCCATATGATTGTGCCTTAAACGAAGATAATTACCTGCAAAACTTGGCCAAGATTTTTGCGTTTGAAATGTGCAGGTTGGGGCGCGGGGCTGCGCCGGCGTACTTGACAGCGGTCAGGCGTCTCTTCGGCAATCCCTCAAGCCGTCGGCGCAGCACTTGACGGCGGGAGTCGATCGATCAGTGATTGATTTCCGGGTAGACGGTAATTCTCCCGGAATCCGGAAAAACGCAACCAGAGTGGTGCGGATCAGAAGTAGCGCCTCATATGAAAAGATTCGGCCGAATTGTGGACGCTACGGAAGAACCCCCGAAGAGATCAGGTAGCAGCAATCAGGGATCGCGAAAATTCCTACTTGACACCGATAGAAAATCCACTACCATATGGTTGTGGATAGGTTGGGTACAACATTTACGGCTTTGTCTGATCCCACCCGCAGGGCGATGATCGAACGGCTCTCGCATGGGCCTGCCTCTGTGCATGGATTGACGGAACCGTTTGCACTCTCGCAGCAGATGATTTCAAAACATATTGCCTACCTGGTGCGGGCGCGGATTGTGATCAAGACAAAGCGTGGACGAGAGAGTGTGTGCACGCTCAGGCCAGAGGCGATAAAGACAGTCAGCGACTGGGCGGTTTCTTATCGCCGTTTCTGGGAAGAGAGCTTCGACAAACTGGAAGTCGTTGTGAATCAAATGAAAAAGGCGGAGGTCAGAGATGACAAAAAACGCGGTTAACGAGATTGAGCGGATGGTTGTAACACGAGTTTTTGATGCCCCACGCGAATTGGTTTGGAAGGCGTGGACAGACCCGAAATATGTGGTGCAGTGGTGGGGGCCGAAGGGTTTTACTGCGCCCGTTTGCAAGATGGATTTTCGCGTGGGCGGAAAATCCCTCTTCTGCATGAGAACGCCGGATGGGTACGAGGGCTGGAATGCGGTTGAGTACCACGAGATTGTTCCGTACGAGAAGATCGTTTCGTTGATGTACTTCTCCGACTCGGAGGGAAACAAGATTGAGCCTGAGCAATTAGGAATAGAAGATGAGGCCATAGAGGGTGCGTACGATGTGACCCTCTTTGAGGATCTCGGAAACGGCCAGACGAAACTCACCCACATTGGAAATGAACCCATGGAGAGCGCGAAAAATAGCGGTCAACTCGAGGGCTGGAATCAGATACTCGAGAAAGTTGCCGTAGTTGTTGAGGGGCTAGCGTTGGCGAAATAAGAAGTTGAAGTTTCGACGATCGCTATACGCGAGATACAGCTAAGGGTGGCGGGAGGCTCGCTCAGTTTTGTAGGCGCGGATGTAGGCCTCTACGCAGCGGGTTATGGCGGGAGAGATCGGGGCAGGAGAAACCGGCGGCTGCGATTCCGCTAACGATGATGAGGTGGGACGATTGCGTGCTGGGATTGAGTGAGTGCGGCGGCATCGGACACGGGTGGTTCCTTTCAGAAGTGACAATGGCATCGAGATTCGGGTTAAGCCGCCTCTCGATGCCTACACTTCAAGTGTGCAATTTTGAGGCTTCATTATCTGCAAAGTTTGCGATTTATTTTGTGCGCGGAAGGGCTGGAGAAAAGAAGGAAGTTGAGCTGTTGATCAAGGAGTCACTACCGAGTTGACGGTTATCCGGGCAGAACTAGTTGAGGTGGGGATTCTCACTTGCCGCCGAGGAAGATTAGGTTCCAGAAGAAGCTCGTTACCATGATGCCCAGACAAAGAGAAAGCATGACAG
The DNA here is from genome assembly GCA_963838295.1 of uncultured Acidobacteriaceae bacterium. Classification (GTDB taxonomy): domain Bacteria; phylum Acidobacteriota; class Terriglobia; order Terriglobales; family Acidobacteriaceae; genus Telmatobacter. The sequence continues at coordinate 28,876 of CAWIQS010000006.1, read as the reverse complement.
CCCAGATTCGTGATGCCGAGGCTCCCACTCGAAGGGTTGATCGCTTTCCAAACCATGAGCAGAAGCAATACGTCATGCTTCCCATCCACACCAAGTTGCAGGTGCGCACACTTACTCCATGCGACCACCAAACGCAGATCGCCAGTCCGCCGAGAGCCGCGATGAGCAGAATCCACCGAAGCGAGAGGGGACGGCTGTCAGAATTTGCTATTTGTGCTTCGTTTTCCAAGTCATCACAACTTTACTGCATCTTTGCGTAAATTGAAGCGGCCAAAAGTGTCGGACAAGGCTCTGGGAGTGTGGTGGGCCACTCGGAAGGTGCAGCGAAGCTAGCTGCTAATCCAGCAGGTGGAAGAACCTGCCAGTAGAACTTGCCCAGTTGCTACTGTAGTCATACCGGACGGCAGAGAGAGTGATCTCTCTTGCCGATGCTCCGGAGTAAACGCCTCAGCCGGCAAAGCGCAAGCATCGTCGGGTCCGTCAGGGGGGCTAGCAAGTCAGCAGGCTGTAGCGAAAGGAGCGAACCGTTAGCCGCGAAAAGTCCACCCACTCGTAGCGGACTGTAGTGGATAGTTGAGAACGCCGAATCTGTCTTCCGAAGATGAAGGCTGTGTCGCCGGTGAAGGAATCTGGGTATAAGCAACCGGCGAGTTCTCCGTGGTCATAGAGGACTGCATGCTGACAAGGATTAGCAGTGAAAGCTCGGAACCACTCGTGGGCAGCCTAGGCGCTCCCGCACAGCAACGGCTCTCCGTATAACCAGCGAATGCCGGGAAATCGGAGAGTGCACGCGAGTGGGTCGGATGAGGTCAATAAGTGTCGATGGACGGGGACAATATAACCCCGACCGGAGCGAGGACCTCTGGGGTAAGGCCGTGAGGCCCTAGTGACGGTATCGGAAGAGAAAACCTGCCCGGCACAGTACGGGATCACGGGTCCCAGTCTTGGACGGTACGAAGGATGGAAGCAAACTGTCTGTTGCGTTGCGCACGCCGGGAGCAGGCTTAAGCAAATCAGCAGACAGGAAGGCATCATCTGAAATGTCAGCCTTGAAGCCGTACTGGGGAAAACCCGCCGTACGGAATTTTAGAGGGGGTTATGGAAACGGCGGCATCATGCGAAGCCCGCTTAGCGCCATAGCCCTACTCGACTATCTCCGATGTGGTCCAAACGAAAAACAACTGCAGGTTCCTCCACTGCCCCTTCCCGTTCGGCTTCGCTCAGGGTCAGGGTCCGGTCAGAATGACAGTCTTGGAGTGGAGGAGTCGTTGATTGGGCGAGTCGTGGGCCACTCGGACGTATCTCCGATCTGGACCAACCGAAGAACAACTGCAGGTTCCTCCACTGCCCCTTTCCCCTTCGGCTTCGCCCAGGGTCAGGGTCCGGTCGGAATGAGAGTTTTGTATGGCTGACTCATTGATTTGGGCGAATTTTGGCCAATCCGGAAATTGCCCAGTGGTAAACAGTCGGGCGCGATTTCATTGCTGAATATCGTTTGCCGAACAAACAGAGACACAAGGGAAAACCTCGCGGCGTTTTGCTGGATATCGGAAAATGCAGCAACAGACGAGGTTGTCGTTATCTGGCAGTTTATTCGGCGCTATTTGGCGTCAGCCTGCCAACTGAATGGTTGTGTCCGCGTCATTCGTCAGTCCTGCCCTTGCCTTGACCCGGCGAGGCGGCCGCCGTATGCTCGGGAACGATCAAGGCGTATGCGCTGCATCACGTTGCGCGTGCGCGGGGAGAGGGCAGCATGAGTTCGATCGCACCGGCAACCACGCCCATTTATCGCTTTGCTGCTCAACCGCTGCTGGTGCGCCGAGCGGCGGTGCTGGGAGCCGGGACCATGGGCTCGCGCATCGCTGCGCACCTCGCCAATGCGGGCATTCCTTCATTGCTGCTGGATATGGTTCCGGCCGGAGAGGGCTCGCGCAATCGTTTGGCGGAATCGGCGCTGGCTGCGCTGGCAAAGGCCAAGCCTGCGGCGTTTTTCGAGACGTCACTGGCTTCGATGATCACTCCGGGGAACTTTGACGATGACTTGGCGAAGCTGAAGCAATGCGACTGGGTCATTGAGGCGGTCGCTGAGAATCTTGAGATCAAGCGCTCGCTGCTGGATCGCGTTGCACCGCACCTGGCGCCGCAGGCGGTGTTGAGTACCAATACATCCGGCCTGCCGATTGCGAAGATCGCCGCCGGACTGAAGTCGCACAGGGACCGGTTCTTCGGCACGCACTTCTTCAACCCGCCGCGGTATATGCAACTGCTGGAGATTATTCCGACGGCGGAGAGCGACGCTGCGCTGGTGGGCGCATTCGCGACGTTTGGGGATCGCGTGCTGGGCAAGCAGGTGGTGTTTGCGAACGACACGCCGAACTTTATCGGCAACCGCATCGGTGTCTTTGTGATGTTTCTTGCGTCGACGCTGATGCTGGAGCAGGGGCTGAGCATCGAGGAAGTAGACGCGTTGACAGGGCCGGCTCTCGGGTTTCCGCGGACGGGAACATTTCGCCTGGCCGATATGGTGGGGATCGACATCCTGGCGCACGTCGCGTCGAATTTTCCGCAGGGGGTGACGCCGGGCGGGTTCGGGGAGAAGCTTCAGGAGATTGTGAAGCGCGGCTGGCTTGGCGACAAGTCGAAGCAGGGCTTCTACAAGAAGACGCGCGGTGCCGATGGAAAAGACGAACGCATGGTGCTCGATCTGGCGACATTCGAGTACCGGCCGTCTGCCAAGCCCGCACTGTCTTCGCTGGAGATGGCGAAGAACGCAGCCACTGTGCAGGAACGGATCAAACTGCTGCTCGCCAACGATCCGAAGAAGGACAAGGCGGCGGCGTTTCTATGGCCATTTCTTTCGTCGCTGTGGAACTTTGCCGCGGATCGGATTGGGGAAGCGGCGAACGATGCGCCATCCATAGATCAAGCCATGCGGGCGGGGTTCAATTGGGAACTGGGTCCGTTAGAGCTTTGGGATGCGGCGGGGGTGCGGGAATCGGTGAGCCGCATGAAGGCGATGGGGATTCCGGTAAGCAAGGCTGTGCAAGGGCTGCTGGAGTCTGCGCCCGAATCTGCGCCGGTTTCGTGGTATTCGCCGGACGGACCGCAGTGTTACAACCCCATCACAGGTGCTTGGGAGCCGATCGCCCAGCAGCCGGGACATGCGCGGGTCGTAGATTATCGGCGGAATCATGGGGTGATTCGGAGCAATGCCGGGGCCTCACTGGTGGATATCGGCGATAGCATTGGCTGCATCGAGTTGCACTCGCTGAAGAATGCGATTGGCGGCGATGTGGTGGCGATGATTTCGTCGGTACTGAATCCGACGTCGGAGGCGGTGAAGAACTTTCGCGGCTTTGTGATCAGCGGCGATCGCGACCGGTTCAGCGTGGGCGCGAACCTGATGCAACTGCTGCTGGGTGCGCAGGAGGGAGACTGGGAGGAAGTCGAAGGAGCCATTCGCGCGTTTCAGCAGATGTCGATGTCGATCAAGTTCTGTCCGCGGCCCGTCGTTGTCGCGCCGTTTAATTTGACGCTGGGTGGCGGTGCGGAGATTTCTCTGCACGCGGCGCGCCGGCAGGCACATGCGGAAACTTACATCGGGCTGGTGGAAACGGGGATTGGGTTGATTCCCGGCGGGGGCGGCACCAAGGAGATGTTGCTGCGCGCCGTGGACGCGGCGGTCGCGCTGGCGCCGCCTGATCCCAAGGACCCGCCTTCGCGATTTGCGCAATCTGCGGAGATGAATGCGGCATTGAAACGGACGCTGGAGACGATTGCGATGGCGAAGGTGGCGACATCTGCGGCGGAAGCGCGCGCGCTGGGCCTGCTGCTGCCGAGTGATGGAATTACGCTGAACCGGGAACGGCTGCTACTTGATGCCAAGGCGCAGGCGATTGCGCTGGCCGAGGCAGGCTATGTGGCTCCGCAGCCGCGCGTGATTCCAGCGCCGGGTACGGCTTCGCTTGCTGTGCTGAACACGGGCGTCTTTTTGATGGGGGAAGCGGGGTTTGCTTCAGAACATGACATGAAGGTGGCGCGGTGGGTGGCGTACATCCTGTGCGGCGGAAAGGTCACGGCCGGTTCGCTGGTTGGCGAGCAGTACCTGCTCGATCTGGAGCGCGAGGCGTTTCTCTCGCTGTGTGGCGAGCGCAAGACGCAGGAGCGCGTGGCGTATACACTGAAGACCGGCAAGCCACTGCGCAATTGAAATGAAATTCGCAGCACTCATCCTGGTTTCGGCGGCAACGTTGGCGCTCGCACATGCAGGCGCGCTCGCCCAGGAACCATCTCCCAGCCAGCCGGAACGTTCGGACAAATTCAACGAGTCTGGAAAGACGAACGTCGATGGCCGCATGATGTCGTACCTGATCCGCCGGCTGCCGGCGAGCTCCTTTCCTGATCTGCCCGATGCAATTGCGGATGCTCTCGACAAGCGCGGATGCATGATTCCGCAGACGTTTCAGGCGCATCGACCGGAGAACGTAATTAACGCAAGTCTTGAACGTCCCGGATCGTCGGACTGGGCAGTGCTTTGCTCGACGCATGGCAATGTGGAGCTGCTGGTATTTTTTGCGCATGCTTCGAACAAACCAATGATGCTGGCATCGGTTCCGGAACTCGAACGATTGCAGCGGCACGGTTCCTCTGGAGAGCTGGGATTCGACTGGGGGATTGATCCTGCTTCGCCACGGCAGGTTCGCGAGGCGCAGGCTGGGATGGAGCACCACCCTCCACCGCTCGATCACGACGCGCTTGAGGATGTTGTGCTGAATCAGAAGACGGTGTATCGCTTCTATACGCATAGTGCGTGGACGGTAGTGGATACATCAGATTAATTGCAGGCGATTTGACCCCTGCAAGCCTTGCGGTCTAACAATGAGCCAGCGGACCTTACGAACTGATCCGCGTTTTCCTGGAGCATCCAATGCCCGAAGCTGTACTCGTAAGCTCTGTACGCACTCCTGTAGGCCGCGCGCCGAAGGGCGCCTTATCCACCACGCGTCCCGACGATCTTGCAGCGGCTGCGTTGACGAATGCTTTGGAGCGGATCCCTGCACTGGATAAGGCCGAAGTCGAAGACGTAATTCTGGGCTGCGCGCAGCCGGAGGGCGAGTCGGGATGGAACATAGCGCGGATGGTCGCGCTGCGTGCGCAGCTTCCGGTGGATGTGCCCGGCATGACGGTGAACCGGCTTTGCGCTTCGGGGCTGGAGGCGATCGCACAGGCTGACATGCGGATTGGCGGCGGGGTACAGCGGGTGGTGATTGCAGGCGGGGCGGAGACGATGAGCATGCTGCCGATGGGCGGCATCAAGCCGCGGCCCAATCCCTGGCTGTCGGAGAATTATCCCGCTGCGCTGTTGACGATGGGGCTGACCGCTGAGAGAGTGGCGAAGCACTACAACATTTCGCGCGAGGATGCGGACGCGTTTTCGCTTGCGAGTCACCAGAAAGCAGTGGCTGCGCAGGCTGCCGGACGGTTTGACGAGGAGCTTGTTCCGGTGAAGGTGACGATGGCGACGCCGACAGCCAAGGCAGGAAAGCCGACAACGTCGGAGTCGGTTTTCTCGGCGGATGAGGGGCCTCGCGCCGATACGACTGCCGAGGCTCTTGCGGCGCTGAAGCCGGCTTTTCATGCGAAGGGTTCTGTGACCGCCGGCAATTCTTCGCAAACATCCGATGGAGCGGCCGCAACGATTTTGATGGACGCGGCGCGCGCGCGAGAACTGGGAATCCAGCCACTGGGGCGGCTCGTGGCCTACGCGGTTGCGGGGTGCCTGCCGGAAGAGATGGGGATGGGCCCGTTATATGCCGTTCCGAAGGCGCTGAAGAAGGCCGGGCTAAAACTCGAGGATATCGAGCTGATCGAGTTCAACGAGGCTTTTGCTGCCCAGGCCCTGGCGGTGATGCGCGAACTGGGCTTTGATCCGGCGAAGGTGAACGTGAACGGCGGGGCGATTGCGCTGGGGCATCCGCTGGGATGCACCGGAGCCAAGCTGACGGCGACACTTCTGAGCGAGATGAAACGCCGGAAGGCGCGCTACGGGATGGTGACGATGTGCGTGGGCGGAGGGCAAGGGGCGGCGGGAATTTTCGAGCGGATGTAGCAGGATCTTATTGACTTAGCTAATCGGATTCCCTAGCATTGTTTGCCAAACCAGACAACACCAGAAAGACGGTTAGCTATGCGAATGGGGAATCAGTCTCTCAGACTGTTTTCGATCCTTGCTCTATCCATCCCAGCTGCTTGTTTCGCACAGAACAATGCTGCTGGAAACGCGGCAGGTGGTGCGGCTTGCGCCGGTTGCTGCAGCACATTCATCTTCGTTCCTATTTTGTTTTTTGCGCTTAGTATCGCCTTGCTGGTCTGGGTGGCGAGAGACGCGAAAGCGCGCGGCATGGACAGTGCGATTCTCTGGATGGCGCTTGTCTTTTTTCTGAATTTCATCGGCCTGATCATTTATCTCTTCTCAAGGCCGCAAGGAAACCTGGTGCCGTGCCCGAATTGCGGAAACAAGCGGCTCGAGGCCAGCGTGAGATGCCCTCATTGCGGCATTGGCTCTTAAGGCCGGGACCGTGGCTGGCGGCGATTCTGATTGTCGCCGTGCTATTCGGGGCGGATGCGATGCGTTCGCCTCAGAAGCAGGTCAGCGTGCGCCTGTTCGCCCTGTCCGTGGATGGATATCACCGGCTGATCCATCCTGTGACAGGGCGCTTCATTCGCTGCCGTTATAGCCCAACGTGTTCGAGATATGCGGTGGAAGCGGTGCGGAAGTACGGAATCGCGCGAGGTGGATGGATGGGCCTCCGCAGGGTCGCATCGTGCCGGCCGGGTGTGCCGATGGGTACGAAGGACCCAGTGCCTTAAGTAAAGCAGTAGAAAAGGAACGGCCGGGATTGCTCCCGGCCGCACCTGCTCATATGGCCTTTCCCCACCCCGGCAACGAAGACCTGTCGCTGGGGATTCCGGATCGCGGCCACCCCATAAAATCTATGCTTTTGCCGTCGCAAGAGCCTTCAACCGTGCGTTCAGGCGGCTCTTGTAGCGGGAGACGGTGTTCGAGTGAAGAACACCCTTCTGGACGCTCTTGTCGAGGGCGGAAACGGTCTCGCGGAACTGGGCCTGGGCAGCCTTGACGTCGCCCTTGGCGATGGCTTCGCGCAGGGCGCGGAGGCTGGAGCGCACGCGGGTGCGGTTGTTGCGGTTCACCGCGGTGCGGGTTTCGGTCTGGCGGGCGCGCTTCAGCGACGATACATGGTTTGCCATTATGCTTCCTTGGTCTAAAGCCCTGATTTGTCAGGGAGATTGGTGCGGGACAGAATGCAGACAGACCGCATCCCTCGCAATTACCTAGTCTACGGGAAAACGGGGGATGGGTCAATGTTAGGCAGTCGTGATTCGTGCCTTGACACACGAGCGAAAGCGGATCCTTCGCCCCGCTTACCCCACGGACGGTGTCCGCGGGGCCCCAGGCGTGCGGGGCTCAGGATGACACTTCTCCGTGCAGATGATTTCAGCAGCCTGAAGGCTGCTGCTTCCTCCGCCTGCGACGATTCGGCGCGCGTCTCCAATCCCGCGACTAGTGAGAAACACGCTGCGGGTCGAGTTCTGATCGCCGGGGGATGCTTGGCGATGGTATGCTCGCAGGCAACTTCTCCTGACCCAAAATCCAGTCTTCGGAGTGAAAGATGTCTTGTCTCCGTGCATGGTTCCTTTGTGCCGTCGTGGTCGCTTCCGGGGCGGTTTGCTGCCAGGGTGCCGATCGCGTCCTTTTCAGCCGGCTCGGTCCGACGCAGGCGAATCTCTTTGTTGCAAATGCGGATGGCACGGGCGAGCGCTCGCTCGCGCAGTCGGGGCCGCTGGACTACAACCCTTCGTGGTCGCCCAAGGGCGACTGGATCGCATTTACTTCAGAGCGCGCTGGATCGGCGGATCTCTATCGCATTCATCCTGACGGCACGGGAATCGAACGGCTGACAGACGATCCGGCCTACGACGACCAGGCGGCATTCTCGCCCGATGGCCAACAGCTTGTGTTTGTCTCGACGCGAGGCGGTGGAAGAGCTAACCTGTGGGTGCTTGATGTCGCGACGCATCAGGCCAGGGCATTGACTACTGGGAATGGCGGGGACTTCCGGCCCTCCTGGTCACCGGACGGTCAATGGATTGCGTTCTCCTCTGATCGCGAGAGCGGTTTGCCGGATGCGAAAGGCCGTTGGGAGCGATTGCACCTGGTGGACATTTATCTGATTCGTCCGGATGGTTCGGGACTGAAGCGGATTTCGCAGCATGGCGATTTTTGCGGCAGTCCGAAATGGACACCGGACAGCAAGAGCGTAGTTGCATATTGCATGCTGGCGCAGGAGACCTGGGATTTTCGCTTCGGCGGGACCAATGGCGATGACAAGCTGATGAAGATCGATATTGCCAGCGGAAACGCGACGCCTGTACCCGCAGGACCCGGGGTCAAATTGCTTCCTACAGTTTTCTCCTCGGGTGAGGTTGCTTACCTGCGCTATGACAAGACAGCATCCGGCGTCTTTTATGGAAACGGCAAGCCGGGGCCTGCCGGTGACGATGTGCGGAGTCCGTCGTGGTCGCCGGATGGAGCGCAGGTTGTGTTCAGTCGCTTCGTGTACAAGCGCCCCACGGAGCCGGTGAAGCAATTCAGCAAGAATCCAAAATTCGATCTCTACGCTACTGCGTGGCTGCCTGCCTACGACCCAACGGGAGAGCACCTGGCCGTCACCAAAATGAATCCCGGCGGGGGAGGGGTGAGCCTCCTGATCGTGGATGAGGGCAAACCGGCGCGCGCGATCCTGGAGCAGAAGGACCTGATTCTTGCTCCGAGCTGGTCGCCTGATGGAAAGCAGATCGTTGTCGGTGTCGGGAACTTCACGGCGTTTCTCGATTTTGAGGCGGGCGGGAAGAAACCGATCGATGCGGTAAACGGAGGCGCGCAGGTCGGCATTGTGAATGCAGATGGAACGGGCTTTCAGATCGTTACGTCGGGCACGAACAATAATGCGTTTGCTTCATTCGGGCCGGATGGAAAGCACATTGTGTATCGCACGCTCGGCCCGACGGAACAGGGCTTGCGCATCATGAATCTGGAAGACCATTCAGTCAAAGTGCTGACAAACGAGTGGGACAATTTTCCGGTGTGGTCTCCACGCGGGGATTTGATCGCTTTCATTCGCCGAACCGGCAGTGATTTTCAGGTGTTCACTGTTCATCCCGATGGGACGGGGATGACGCAGCTGACGCACACGAAAGGCAACGAGGCGCACCTGGCCTGGTCTCCTGATGGAGAATGGCTGTTGTTCACAAGTTCGCGGATGGGATTCAAAGATGAGGTTCTATTGGTTGGCGCGCCACAGCCTTACGGGGAGATTTTTGTGATGCGCAAGGACGGCAGCGAGGTGGAACAACTGACCGATGACCAATGGGAGGAAGGCGGCCCGGCGTGGCAGCCGCATCGGGTGGATGCGGCTTCGATCAAGCCGTAGGGCGGCTGCATTCTCGGTAAGCGGAGAAGGAGATTCTTCACTCGCGGCGGGATGAACGAAAAGCAAAAGCAGATTCTTCACTCACCACCCCCAACCTACCCCAAAGAGCGGATCGCTCTTTAGGGCCCCTGGTACGTTTGGAACTCCTTTCTCTCAGGATGACACCTGCCGGTTTCTCAGGCATCGAAGTGGCCTGAAATCATAGCCGCGCGGCAGCCGAGCCAGGCAGTTCCGAGACTGGTATCCAGATGGTGACTAATTGGTTCAATATTCATGGGTGGTGGGATTGACGGAATTTGCCACCGGCGCTACTCTCACCCCATACACCGCCACTTGGTTGCCTGCGCCAATACGGAAATCTTTCACAACGGCCACGGCCCGGTGCGCTTCACTCTGCAACTCGCAAATAATCACGTTGCAACCCCATCCATTACATCGGTGCAATCATCAAATCAACAGCCAAATTCTGCCCTTGAGGCAGGGCCATGGGAGGCCATCTGAACGCTGCTCTGGAGATCACGCCAAATCTTGAGCCCCTTTTCGGGACCCGCGATGAAAACCTCAGACTGATGGAGGATTCACTAGGTGTCAGGATCGACCTGCGATCGGACGCCGTGCACGTGGAAGGGCCAGACGAAGCGGTCGGCAGAGTCCAGCGAATATTTCAGGACTTTGAGGCTCTGCGGCGCCAGGGCATTAACCCTCACAATGGGGAATTGAATGGAATGCTGCGCCTGGTCGTGGCCGATCCGGCGACGACGCTGCGTTCGCTTGCGGATTCAGGCAAGCAGCGGTCTGCGGGCGTAAAGCGCACTGTGCAGCCACGCTCGCTCAATCAGCGCAAATACATTGAGGCTATCGAGCAGAACGACATGGTGTTCGGCGTTGGCCCTGCAGGTACAGGCAAAACTTACCTGGCTGTGGCGATGGCCGTTGCGGCGATGAATGCCAAGAAGGTGAGCAGGATTGTGCTGGTGCGTCCTGCTGTTGAGGCGGGTGAGCGGCTTGGCTTTCTTCCGGGCACTCTGCAAGAGAAGGTGGATCCCTATCTTCGCCCGCTGTATGACGCGCTCTACGACCTGCTCGATCCGGAGAAGGTCGACAAGATGCTCGAGAAGAATGTCATTGAGGTTGCGCCGCTGGCCTTCATGCGCGGCCGCACGCTCAACGACGCGTTCATCATCATGGACGAGGCGCAGAACACGACCATCGAGCAGATGAAGATGTTCCTGACGCGCATGGGCAACAACTCCAAGGCAGTCATTACAGGCGATATCACGCAGATCGACTTGCCCAACCCGCGCAAATCGGGCTTGCTGGACGCGATCAACATTCTCGATGGGGTTGAAGGTATTTCGTTCTGCCACTTCGCAGATGGGGACGTGGTGCGGCATGCGCTGGTGCAGCGTATCGTGCGCGCCTATGAGGCGACCAAGCCGCAGCAGCAGGAACTGCCGTTGAACCTGAGCGAAGCGGTCCAGCGACAGGGCGAGCAGCAGGAGCCGCAACAGGCAGCGCATCCGGCGAAGCCGCAATAGCGCAGTGAAAAAGTGAATGAGTGAATCAGTGAAGGGCGGCGACAGCTTGTATCTGTCGCCGCTCTTTTTCGTCTTGTATACTCGCGGCACAAAGGATACAAAATGAAATCTTCGTTTTCGCGTCGCACATTTCTCTCTCGTTCTGCCGCTGTTTATGCCGGTGCACAGATGACTGGGGTGACTCGACTCTTCGGCGCGGATGCCAAGTCGAAACCGGGCGTGCAGATGTACATGGTCGCCGCGGAATTCAAGAGAGATCCAACCGGTACGCTCTCGACGCTGGCGTCCATCGGGTACGGCTATGTCGAAGCGTTCGTGATGGGGATAGACGTAAGGGAATTCAAGAAAATGGTTGGTGACGCCGGCCTCGGATGCCCTTCCGGACACTTCGGATTCGGGTTTATGCCGATGGAGAAGGTGCTCGACGATGCGGCCGCACTTGGTGTGAAATACGCGGTGAGTTCCGTGCTGCCGGCCGAGCGGCCCAAAGATAGCAATCAGATGAGTGTTGATGTGGGCGCAGTCATGCAGCGGATGAATCACCTGACGGCGGATGACTTCAAATGGATGGCAGCCAAGGCAAACGAAATCGGTGACAGTGCGAAGAAGCGCGGCCTGGAATTCGCGTACCACAACCACAATGTGGAGTTTCGCAAGTTGCAGGATGGGAAAACAGGATACGAGATTCTGCTGAAGGAGACTGACCCCGCGCTGGTGAAACTGGAGGTTGACGCAGGTTGGATGGCAGCCGGGGGAGCCGATCCGGCGGCGCTGATTGCAGCGAATGCCGACCGGGTGCGGCTAGTGCACTTCAAGGACTTCAGCACGGTGACCCCGCCCATCAATGAACTGGGACCAGAGGCGGGAGGACGTATTGTTGACCTCGGAACGGGCGTGGCTCCCTTGAAAGCCGCCTATGAGGCGGCGCGAAAGGCGGGAACGGAGTATTTCATCGTGGATCACGATCCGCCATTCCATGGGAAAACGGGGCTCGAGGCGGCTAAGGTTGACTACACGTATGTCGCGGGGTTGATGGGGGTTTGATCCATTCTTCGATCTTAAAAAGGACCAGCGCACAGAAGGGAAAAGTTGCATTCGCGTAAAATAGTAGGGACACGGGGCCGCTGCATATGGCGGCCCCGCGCACGATGATCCTTCTCGACCCAGATCTGGACACCGACCTTTCCCCGCAGGCAAAGCTGCTGAAGAGGTTAGGAGACACCAGCCAATCGGCCGGCCTCCGCAGGCAGCGCATTCCGTCGCGGCAGACGCTTGCGCGTTTTCTGCGTGAGGCCCAGGCAGCGGTGAAGTTGCGTGGGCACGTTTCGGTGCTGCTAACCACGGATGCGGCGGTCAAGCGACTGAATCGGAAATTCCGAGGGAAGAACAAGGCTACGGATGTGCTTTCGTTTCCGGCAGCGGCGCCGGGCCCTCTGAATATCGCCGGCGATCTGGCTATCAGCGTTCCTATTGCGCGGCGGCAGGCGGAAGATCGCGGTCATTCCCTGGCGATGGAAATCAAGGTGTTGATGCTTCATGGGTTGCTTCATCTGGCCGGATACGACCACGAAATTGACGCAGGCCAGATGGCGCGGCGGGAACAGAAACTTCGCGCCAGGCTTCGTCTTCCTCATGGGCTGATTGAGCGGGCGAACGTGGGCGCGCATTCTGGACCAGCGAAAGGACCGCGCTGATGAGTTGGATCACCGTCATACTCCTGGTGATTGCGGCGCTGGTCGACACCTTCGCGGCCTACATCAGCCGCGTGTACTCGGAGTTCGGCAAGATTCTGCCCCGCGAGGTGCAGGACAATCTCGACGAGTGGGAAGAAAAGGTCGAGCCGCTGATCGGTCTTACGCGCGAACATGCTGCGCTGTGCGCCACCGTGCTGCAGCAACTTACACTTGCTGTCTTTGCACTGGCCATTGGAGCGGTGCTTTTCGATCGCGCCCCGCACGTCGCACGGCCGACCTACCCTGAGATCGCGCAGGCGGTGCTGGTGGTCTTGCTGGCCGTCGTATTCTGCAACCAGCTTCTGCCTTCACTGCTGTTCACACAAACGAAGGGCCGCTGGGCGGCGCGGCTGGTGTGGCCCATTCGTCTGCTGCTGTGGCTCATGACGCCCATTACGGCAATCATCCGCTTCTTCTTCTCTCTCGCTTCGCTCGCAGAAAAGCCCGTTGCCAAGGAAGATGAACCCGCGCCCGACGTTGAGTCGTTGCTCGAGGCTGGTGAGGAAGAGGGAATTCTCGAAGAGAGCGATCGCGAACTCGTGCGTTCCGCTGTTGAGTTCGGAGACAAGCTGGTGCGCGAAGTGATGACGCCGCGCCCGCAGGTCTTTGCCGTTCAGCAATCAATTACACTCGAACGCTTTCTCGAAATGCTGAAGGAGCACAATTTTTCGCGCGTGCCCGTCTATGAACGCACGCTCGACTCGATCTCCGGAATCGCATTCGCGCACGATCTGCTGCAGATTGCCGACGAAGAAGCGCGGACCAGAACCGTTGCCAGCATCCAGCATCCAGCGGTTTTTGTGCCGGAAACGAAACGTGGCTACGAGCTTCTGCGCGAAATGCAGCGCGAAAAGCAGCACATGCGTATCGTCATCGATGAGTACGGGGGCGTCTCCGGCCTCGTGACCATCGAGGACCTTCTTGAAGAGATCGTCGGTGACATTCGGGACGAGCACGAGAAAGATGCCCACACAAGCGATCCGCAGCGCGAGCCGGGCGGCGTTTGGGTTGTCCCCGGCGATTTTCCGGTCGATGAACTGCAGCATCTGTTCGGCGACGATGTCGAGGTCGGCGAAAAGTACGAAGCCACTACCCTTGGCGGATTGGTGAGCGAGGTGGAAGGGCGCATTCCGCTGCCGGGAGAGGTTGTGCTGCTGGAAAACAGCGGGCTGCGCATCCAGGTCGTCTCGTCTACCGATCGCCGCGTTGACCGGCTGCGGATTTTTCCGCCCGCGAGAGAAGAAGCCACGGCGCTGACTTAAAGCCAGGGACCAGGGACTAGGACTAGGGACTAGGGAACCGGGATGCCGCCTTCCGGCGGTTTCATTGGCGTTTGGAGTTGTCCAGAGGCATGAATTCCCAAGAGTCGATGCCGTACACTCGATCAGGAGTGATTCGATTTGAAGTCGGGATTTGTTGCCATACTCGGCCGGCCCAATGCCGGCAAAAGCACGCTGATGAACGCCCTTACGGGCGAAAAGATTGCCATTGTCACGGCCAAACCGCAGACCACGCGCAACCGCATCATTGGCGTGCTGGAGGTAGCTGCGCGCAAGAAAGTTCATCCCGCGGCGCAGATTGTGTTTGTGGATACGCCGGGTGTTCACAAGCCCTCGTCTCATCTTGACCGCAGAATGCTTCAAGAAGTTCATGAAGCACTGGAGACGCGGGATGTGGTTCTGATGCTGATGGATGCCAGCCGGCGCGTGCAACTGGAAGCAGCGGGCGAACCAGCCGAAGCGCATCAACACGGCAAACCAAACTGGGCAAGCGAAGACGAGTTTCTGTTCTCACTGATTCGCGGGCTGGATTGCCCGGTTTTTCTCGTCCTCACCAAGATCGATCTTGTCGCGAAGGACGTGCTGCTGCCGCTGATCGAGACGCTGACGAAGCAATACAAATTCGCCGAGGTGATTCCCGTCAGCGCGCGCAAAAAGGATGGACTCGATCTTCTCGTCAGGAAAATTGTCGATGCGCTACCGGCGGGTGAGCGCTATTACCCGAAGGACCAGTACACCGATCAGCCCATGCGCTTCATGGTGGCGGAACTGATTCGCGAGCGCATCCTTGTGGATACAGGCGAAGAGGTGCCCTATGCGGCGGCAGTGGTCATCGAGCAGTTTGAGGAAGCCGAGCCGCCCGCACCTCCGCGCAAGAAAGGCCAGCCGCCGGCCAGATTGCCGCTCACGCGTATTGCGGCGGCAATCTACTGCGAGCGTGATGGCCAGAAGGCGATTCTCATTGGCAAAGGCGGATCGAAGCTGAAAGAGATTGGGACAGGCGCTCGCAAGCAGATTGAATCGCTGCTGGGTACACGTGTCTATCTCGAACTGCGCGTGATTGTGGAACCCAACTGGCGGGAGTCGCGACCGTTTGTGGAGTCGCTGGACTGGCGTAAACAGCTGGAGAGGCTGGCGGAAAAACAGCACGATAGATGATCAGGATGAGTGCGAGGAGCCGCATCGGGTAGAGCAAAAAACAAAAGCAGATCCTTCGCTCACCACCCCCAAAACGAACTGCGTTTGGGGCCCCTTTTGCTCAGGATGACACTTTCAATGATGGGGAAGTTTCAACTTGGCGTGAGAGGGCAAAAGCAGATCCTTCGCACACCACCCCCAAACTGAACTGCGTTTGGGGCCCCGTTCGCTCAGGATGACAGCGCTGGTAGGTTCCCGCTTACGCGCCTCTTACTTTCCCGCGACCGTTGCTTTTGACTTCGTACATGCGCGCGTCGGCTGCGCCGATGATTGCATGGACGGCTAGATTCTCTGGCGGGCAGGTGGCGAGGCCAACGCTGGCGCTGGCAGAGAGATCCAAACCATTGCTCATGTGGAAGCTCGTGTTGATCAATTCCGTGTGAACGTTCGTTGCCAAAGCGAGCGCTTCGGATGCGGAGGTCTCCGGCATCAGGATGACGAACTCGTCACCGCCATAGCGGAAGCAGCTGTCCTTCTCGCGACTGAGCTGCTTCAATCGGCTTCCCACGCGAGACAGGAGTTCGCTTCCGATGAGGTGACCATGAATGTCGTTCACCATCTTGAAGCGGTCGAGATCAATGAATGCCAGACTCACGGGATGGCGCAGGCGGCGCGCGCGGTCCAGTTCATGCTCCAGCATTTTGTAAAGGTGCCGCACGTTGTAGAGTCCGGTTGCATCGTCGGTGATGGTGAGCTGCTGAATGCGCGACACGTCGCGCGCATTTTCAATTGCGATGGCGGCGTGATCGCAGAGGATGTGGAGGAAGGCGATGGTGTAATCGCTCATCTGGCTGGAGCGCGGATTGAGAATCTCAATCACGCCGTGAACCCCTTTGCGGCCGCGCAACGGCATGGCGATCACAGAACGCACGCGGTGCCTGTCTGCGGCGAGCGTTTGCTGCAGGCGCGGATCATCATTTTCTGATTCCGGAACAATGAGTGTTTCTCCGTGCTGAAGGACCCAGCCCGCCACGCCCTCATCCGTCTTCACGCGCAGATCGCGCAGGGCTCCCTCAGCACTTCCCGAAGCGATGGCGTAATACAGCTCGTTGCGCTGTTCGTCCAGCATCAACAGCGTCCACATGTCTGCCGTGATGATGCGCTCCATCTGGTCGAGGATCGTGCGCAGAATCGTATCCAGATCGAGGCTCGAATTGAGCGAGCGCGCCAGTTGGTGGAAGACCATCAGGTCATCAAGGGGAATTCGATTTTCGGTCAGTTCATTCATCGTGGCGCAAAAAAGGGAAGCGATCTCATCTGATGTGAATTCTGTCACACGTGCATGTTTAAAACGCGCAGGAACGGTTTCTTTAGTCCATGGTGGTATGTACTAAAGTTACCTGTGATGGAAGTGGCTGGATTTCAGCCGCCGATGTGGACCATGGAACGCGATGGTTTCAGAAATTCCGGCTCGCCAATATGGTGGCGCGCCTCCTTACCGTAGATTGTCCGCACTATATAGTCAGACAGCGCATTTTCGTCTTCGCCTGCGCGCATCCTTCCATAGAGATCGTGTTCCACCTGCGAGAAAAGGCAGGTCCGGATCTTTCCGTCGGACGTGAGACGCACGCGGCTGCACGCGCCACAGAATGCCTGGCTGACCGGAGCGATGATCCCGATTTCGCCGACGCCGTCTGGAAAGGTATAGCGACGGGCGGTCTCACTGGGTTCGCGCGGCGGCATCGGTACCAGGGGCATTTCGCGGCCGATGCGGGCGACGATCTCGGCCAGAGGAACGACAATCTGGGGCGTCCACAGGCGGCCTTCCTCCAGCGGCATGAACTCGATAAAGCGCACCACTACATCTTCTTCGCGAGCGAAGCGGGCGAATCCCTCGATCTGGTCGTCGTTGAATCCGCGCAGCAGGACGCAGTTGATTTTGACAGGCGCCAGTCCCGCGGCGCGCGCGGAGCGAATACCAGCCAGAACATGCTTGAAGCTGCCGGGAACGCGCGTGATGCGTTCGAAGGTCGGCGCATCGACAGCATCCATGCTCACGGTGATGCGATTCAATCCTGCAGCTTTCAAGGGAGCCGCCAGGTCGTCGAGAAGATGGCCATTGGTGGTCAGAGCCAGGTCCAACGGTTCTCCCGCCAGAGTGCGCAGCTTGGCGAGTTCTTCGATCAGTTCGATCAGCCCACGGCGCAAGAGCGGCTCTCCCCCGGTGATGCGCACCTTTTCGATACCGAGGTTGACAAAGAGCTTGATCAGGCGCAGATACTCTGCGATCCCAAGTTCGGGATACTGGGCTCCTAATTCACCCGTTCTGCAATAGACGCATTTGTAGTTGCACCGGTCCGTGATGGAGACACGCAGATCGTGGATCACGCGGCCATGGCTGTCGATGAGCCGCCGGGTGGCCGTCGGGAATGGTGCGATTGGGGAAGCGGATACCATGTCCATCCTCAGGCTATACCGTTTTCACAAGGTATGCAGCCGCGACAAGAACGAGAGCCGGCACAAAGGCCGGCTCGTTTGACGACGAGACGCTGGTTCAGTGCAGATTCAGTCGATTCGAGGCGTTCCAGACCTCAAAATCAGGCCCGTAAGGCCGAGCACGGCGACGAGGGTGATCGCGATAACGAAGTAGTAGGCCATGGGATGCACCCATCCCGGCGAATAGGTGAGGTCCTGACCGACCCAGAGCAGCAATACCGTCGCAATCACGGCGAACTGGCAGGCAATCACGAGCAGCGTATGGCCCCACTCGCGACGTTTGTCGAGCGCCTCCACCTGGTCAGGGGTAAGATTGCGCTCTTCAGGGGGAAGAAGGGAATTGGCCATCGGACTCTGTCTCCTCGCGGCTCACTTCGGCCTCCGGGCCTGCGCCGCTCATTGTTTCGATTCAATCACATGCCGCCGGGAAAGCGCCACAGGCGGGCGCGGGGAACGTTTCATGATATCGACTAATCGTTCAGGAACGCCAGCGATTGCAGCCCTGTAATCTCAAAGGGCTTGCGGCAGCGGACATTCATGCAGCTCAGCTTATCGTCGCGTCGCACCATGTAGGACTGCGCCTTGGCGAACCGGGCTCGATCGCGCTCATCGGCGTGTCGGGGAAGCTGGGGCCGTTTCCGCCGCACCACCCAGGTCACCTTGTACTCGCCGGGTTGTCCGCACTTGGGACATGTCAGATTATGCGTTCGTATCTCAGTCGTCTCTATGAAAAATTCCCGCTCTTCCATTTTCCGCGCTTCTCCACTTCAGCGAAAGAACTCGTCGGATAAACCGTCTTCCGACAGAGCCTCGCAGATAAATATTCCAGGCACTTCCACTCGGGCCCGAACTATTCCATACTCGACCTTGCAATGACTAAACGCAAGCCAGGGAAATTTTCGGCCACCAAGGCCGTAAAGGCAAATGCCCGCGAGCGCGTGGGCCAGCCAAAGCCTGCGCGCATTGTTGAGGATACGCCCCGAACCGGCCGTCAGGCCAAGCACAAGCCGAAGCTGGAGCAGATCATTCAGCTGGAGGAATAACGATGGGTAAAGGGATTGCGTCGGGAGCGTGTTTCTGAAGGCGAGCGACCCGGTAAAGCAGAGCACCTCGGAACTCCATCGCATCGACTACGGAGTTGGGCTCGAGGTCTGCACAGCCGCAGACCCCACCGTGTAGGGTCCGGGCAATGCGGGTGCATTGGGCATCTGGCCGGCGCCGGGTGCGGCTGGCTGCGATGTTCGTTTCGAATAGATTCGGAACGATACAACAACATCCAGTGCCACGGGAACGGGCTTGCCATCTTTCGTCGCCGGTTGGAAGGTCGCCTTGCGAATGGTTTGTTCGGCGCTTTCGTCCAGGCCGAAGCCGATGGGGCGACCTGCGACGACCTCCTCAACTTTGCCATCGCTGCCGATGACTGTGTGGTACAGGGCAATTCCCGCAACGCCGTTGGCCTGCGCGAATTCGTTCGACGGTGGATCGAGCGCCGAAATCAACCTGGCTTTCTGGTCGACTGCACTCTGGTGAAGCACACCGGGATCCGTTGGCTTGTAATCGGTTTTTTCCGCAGCGGCCTGATAGTAGCTTTTCCAAAACTCCGGCATGGCCGCGATCATGCGTTCATCGATTCCGATTGAAAAGACGGCGTCCAACGCGCTCAGCAGCAGTTTTGAAGCCTGGGCCTGCGACGCTGCCAGTGCACCTTTCTTGTAGGATGCAGGATCGCTGGACGCGGATGGACTCGCTGAATCGGCGACAGGAGTCGCGGTCGGCGAGTGCTCGCTGGCGATATCGCTGTCCTTTTGTGCATCCTGAGGCTTTGCGTGATGCTTTTGTTTCTTGCCTTCGCTCTTGTCTTTCTTCTTTGGCTTTTCGACCTCCTGGCGGTCGAAGGAGATGCGCACGGATTTCTTTTTCGGGTTGATCTTTACCCTGTCTGTCGCCGTCGTTGGATCCTCGTAGGGGGCAGCGCCGAGGAAGTGGAGCGCGTATCGGTCTCCCTCAAGCTCAATTTTGCGTTTCGACAGCTTTACCTTGTTGATTTGGATCTGGCTTAGCGTGAAGGAGCCTTTCGGCGAATGTCCCTGCAGTCGGCCGCCCTCGTCAAACCCCAGATTGTTGTCCTGGTAGCCGCCACGGAGGTAGAGGGTTTTGCCAGCCAGCAACTGCTTTAACTGGTCTTCCTTGATCTCGCCGCCGACGGTTTGGACAGTAAAGGCGCCCTGGCTCAGGACAGCGTTCTTTGCGGGAAGGGTGTGAGTATCATTTTTTGTTGCTGGAGCGGAAGGGTTTGCTGCTTGTTCAAATGCCGGCGTTGCTTGAGCGGGCGATGAAGGTGCTGACGGGTTCTGGTCCACGGTTGGAGCCTGGCAGGGAGCCATCACGCAGATCGCCGACAGAACGCCGATTCCACATGTTGCCCTGGGAAGATTTGTTTGCTCGAATCGAACCCAGACTTCGCGAAGAGCGTCGATGAACGTACGCATGCGGCAACCTTTCGTCATGCCCAATCTACCAAGATTTTGATCCGAAAGAGAATCGATGCCCGCGTTTGCTCGTCATCCGGCAACCACAATGTAACGTTACGGTTGGTGGATGCGATTGAGACTCCGCAGAATACGGCGGAACAGGCCCAGCGCCCTGCGGCTGTCGGCTGTATTGAAATGCAGCCGCCTCAACATGAGCCGGAGGTCATGGCGATTGGCCTCCTGCATCGTCTTCGGCGAGTAGTTTGCGGCGACCATGACCTCTTCCATCAGATCGGCAAGGGCATCCAAGTTGCCCGAGTTGGGTGCGGGGCCTTCGGCATTCTTGGGCGGTTCCAGGCCGCGTCCGCCGAGCGGAATTTGCGGGGCAGCGTCCGGGCTATCAGCAAAAGACAATACACGCGTTGCAAGTTCGTAAAAGCACACTGCGGCGGCCTGTCCCAGGTTCATGGAAGGCTGGCGCGGGTCTGTCGGAATCTCTACGAGATGGTGGCACCAGGAGAGATCTTCGCGCCTCAGACCGTGTTTCTCCGGCCCGAAGATGAGCGCGATGCGTTCGCCCCGACCCAAGGATTCTGTCACCAACGGAGCGAGTTTATCGAGGGGCACTACGGGCTGTTCCGCTTTGCGATGGGTCAGAGTGCCGGTTCCAAGGACGAGGGAACAATCGCGAATGGCGTCGGCCAGGGACGCTGTTTCCTGTGCGTTCTTGAGCAACTCCGGCGCACCCACGGCTGAGCGAGCCTCACGCCAATGGGGTTCATAGGGGGCGACGACGCTCATTTGCATCAATCCGAAGTTAGCCATGGCACGCGCGACCGCCCCGATGTTCAGCGGATTTCGCGGCGACACCAGCACCACGTTGATGCGTTCGCGTTGAGAGTCGGTGAGCAAAGAACGATTGTAAAACTGAGGCGAGCGGCCAGAGATCGCACGGTGAGAAGAAAGTTTACGGTGCAGAGGGCCGCAGTAGCCAGGAATGTTTCAGACAGAAGCCGGACAATCTTCGGCATTTCGTTGCCCATTCAGATCTTTGGCGGCCGCACCATTGCCGGAGGGATCATACGCTGTGGAGAAGGGCAAAAAGACTCGAACGGTTGTGCCGTGGTCTTCACTGTTCTGCCTGCTTTCAATCCCGATCTGGCCGCCGTGGCCTTCAATGAACTGCTTCGCCACGAACAAGCCGATTCCTGTGCCCACGGTGCTGCGAGTTGTGAAGAAGGCATCAAAGACCCTTGGCAGATCAGCCTGCGCGATTCCAACACCGTTGTCCTGAATGGTCAAGACGATGCCATCCGGGGAGCCTGCTGCGTCTTCCACGGAGATGGACAAGATGCCACCCGACTGCATAGCGTAAATCGAGTTCATCATCAGGTTTGAGACCACCTGCATCATTTCCCCGCGACGCATCAGGATTCTCCGCGATGAATTAACCACTTTCTTAATCTGAATTCCACTAGCCGTACAGCGAGGCTCATAGATGGTGATTGCATGGAGGACGATATCTCCAATTGAGGCACTGGTTGCCGCTGCGTGTTCGTGGTAGTAACCAAGTGTCTGCTTGGCGATATGCGAGACACGCCCGAGTTCCGTCTCGACCGACTGAAAGTAATTGATACCTGCCGGATCGACAATCATCGGACGAAGAAGGTACATCAAGTTCATCACGGCTTCGAGCGGGTTGTTGATTTCATGGGCGATCGTCGCCGCCATGCGGCCGGTTGCCGCAATCTTTTCTGCCTGCAGCAGGGCTTGTTCAAGCCGCTTGCGCGACGAGACATCGCGCAGAATTTTGGACGCGCCGATCACCCGGCCGTGCTTGTCTTTTATCGGGGAAACGGTGAGGGAAACATCGAGCAATTGACCGCTCTTGGTGCGACGCACGGTCTCAAAATGCTCGACGCGGCGTCCGGCGCGGATATTTCCCAAGATAATCTCTTCATCGGAGTGAAGATCCTCCGGAATAAGCTTCAGAATCGACTCTCCGATCATCTCGTCCGCGGAATAACCGAAAAGACGAGTGGCTGACGCATTCCAGCTTCGAATGATGCCGTCCAGATCCTTGCTCACAATCACATCGTCGGAGGATTCGACAATCGCTGCGAGTTCGCCAAGACGCTTGGCACTGTCTTCCAGCATCTGTTCTTTTTCAAACAGGCGATCCTCTGTCCTCTGATGTTCGGTGCCAAGCAATTCATAGTCCTGGTCGAGCCTCTGATGTCGCTGGTTCAAATCGCGCAAGGAGATCAGTTCTTCTGAGACGGCACGTGGAAGGTTGCTTCCCGGCAATTCGGCCGGGCCTGCAAGGACACACGCAGCGAGGGCTTCATGGTTAGCCAGGAGTTGCTTGATGTCGTCTTCCAAAACCAATTCGGGATGTATCTCGGTCCAGTAGTGGGCTGTACGAATAAACGCAAGCAGAAGCTTGGTGTACTCCAGCGTCTTGCCATCAAAGACACATTTGAGGGCACTGAGGGCTCTCGGCGCATCTGAAGTTTTCAGGAATACATGTGCGGCGCAAGCAAAGATTGCCCTTTCCTGTGCGCTGTCCGGCTCGAGGGGCAAAGTCACCAGGCCCAGTCCTTCGCACAAAGCAAGCTGCCGATCCAGGTCAGAATCGAAAGGAAGGTCACGTCGAAGCAGCGGCAACACTTCATCCAGCGATTGGGGCAGGCACTGTGAGTCGCCTGCCGGACGACCCAACCCCATGAGGAATCCGAGATGTCGAGCGATACAGTAACGGACACTGCAGAAGAGGGAAAGATAAACGAACAACCGCTCCTTCAGGAGAGAAGGCAGCGGGTTGTCCAGGTACGCGAACTCAGCGAATCCCCACAGATTCTCAGTAATCTTCGGATCGTCCGTGGTGAGTCGAAAGAAGTTCGGAAGAACTCCAAATCGCGCCGCAATTCTGGATTCCAGGTGAGTAACCGTTTGGGGCATGCATTCCTGACCCTCGCTGACCCAACCTGTGACCTTCGACCTTGCACGGCGTGAATCCGGGAGTGAGAAGAACATGCTACGCTCTTTGCCCCGAGAAATCCGATCTGTTTGATACCGCACACAAGGAAAGCTCAAAGTCGATCAAAAAGGGGGCATTTTCGCTGGCCCTTATCTCCTATCCCAAGCAATTCGCCCCTGTTGCGGACGGATTGCTACACTGCTTTCACCGATGGTCGAGGGAACCCAATCCGAGGGTCAGGAGATCGAGGAGCTTTGCGCCACGGCGCGTGCCTGCTATGCGCGGGGATGGGTGCCGGCGACGAGTGGGAATTTCAGCGTGCGCTGGGGAAGCCGGATCTCGATTACGCCAACGGGTCTGGATAAAGGAAAGCTCGTGCCGCAGGATTTGCTCGAGATCGATATGAACGGCAGCCTGCTGGGTGGACGAGGCGGGCCCTCGGCTGAGACGAGCCTGCACACGGTGATTTATCGGGAGCGGGCACATGCGCGGGCGATTCTGCATGTACACACGGTTTGGAACACGCTGCTGTCGGGAAGATTCCTGTTCATCGGACACGTTCCTCTGCAGGGCTACGAGCTTTTGAAGGGTCTTTCTGGCGTTTCAACGCATGACCACGTTGAGCGCGTGCCGATTATCGAAAACACTCAGGAATACGCATCACTGTCTGATGACTTCAGCGAAGCACTTCGCGATCATCCCGATGCGCATGGGGTTTTGCTGAGCCGGCATGGGCTTTATACTTGGGGTGAATCGGTGGCTGAAGCACGCCGTCACCTGGAGACTCTCGAATTCCTCTTCGAGGTGGAGGGACGGCGGCTGTTTGGACATTGAACGAAACGTTCGCGAGACACCGAGTTGGTCCTTTCCCACCCATTTCGCGATGACACTGCGAAATGGATGGGGCACCCATCAGTAGTGCGAACTCCAACACGCGCGTTCGGAGGGATGTCATGGCAGTTCTTCGTTTCCCCAAAGAGGATCAGAAGGTTGACAGTGAGCCGGCGATTCGCACGGAACTCGCCGCACTGGGTATCGATTACGAACGATGGAACCTGGACCGGGTGGGCGCGGATGCTTCCGCCGAGGATGTTCTGGACGCCTACTCCGGCGAAATCGAAGAGATGAAGCGGCGGGGTGGGTATGTGACTGCCGATGTCATCGATGTGAATGCTGCCACGCCGAATCTCGATGTCATGTTGGCAAAGTTCGACAAGGAACACACCCACGACGAAGACGAAGTGCGCTTCATTCTTGCCGGCCGCGGCATCTTTTTCCTGAACATTGCGGGGCGGGTTGCCTCTGTCGAGGTCGGTCCCGGCGATATGCTGCGTGTGCCGCGCGGCACCACGCACTGGTTCACGCTGTGTGAAGATCGCCGGATCCGCGCTATTCGCTGGTTTCAGGACACTGCAGGGTGGACTCCACACTACACCGGCTCCGGCGTGGACCAGGGCTACCAGCCGGTATGTTTTGGTCCGGCGTATTTTGGGCCGCACGCCATAACTGGCGTTCACCTATGAACAAGGGCAAGTCGCCGAAGAAACATCCTCACAGCGCGGAGCAGACCTTGGGAGCGCCAAAGTTGTTTCTGCTGGATGTCGAAGGAACCGTCGCGCCCATTTCGCTGATCTACGATCAGATGTTTCCTTACGCACGCGCGCATTTTGAGAGGTTTCTCCAGTTGCACTGCAGCGACCCCGGCGTTGCTGCCGATCTCGTGATGCTGGCCGATGAAAATGGTGCTGAAACTGATCCGACTGCTCCGAGGTTTGTGACGCCGGAATACTGGGACGACGCGATTCCCTACTTGAACTGGCTGATGGATCGCGACCGCAAATCGACGGCGTTGAAAAGCCTGCAGGGGCGCATCTGGCAGCGCGCATTTGAAACGGAAGAATTGAAGGGAACGCTGTTTGAAGATGTGCCGCTGGCGCTGGAACGCTGGTCGTCTGCCGCTCACGTCGCGATTTATTCTTCGGGTTCGGTTGCGGCGCAGCTTCTGATGTTTCGGCATTCGAGTTTCGGCGATTTGACACCGCTGATTTCAGGCTATTTTGACACGCGCACAGGGCCGAAGACAGCAAAGCTGAGTTATGAATCGATCGCCTCGGCGATGGGATGCGAACCACGTGAAATCATGTTTTTTTCCGATGTGGTGAGGGAACTCGATCCCGCTCGCGAGGCCGGATGCCATACGCGCCTGGTGATGCGCGAGGGGAATGTCCCGGTGGAGGATGCGCATGGTCACCGGCGCATCAAGAGCTTTCATGTCCTATAGCAAGTTCGGCGAATCAGCCGCGAATCAACCCTGAGGGGTGGGGAATCAAAAGCTCATGCTCGATTGGACGAACCCTGCCACGGCCGCGTTGAACGAGATCCGCACAGCGCCCCTGGTGCGTTTTTCGGTGCTGGCGCTCAGCTCCATTTTCTTCCTGGTTGACCCGTTCGCGGCGATTCCTTCGTTTCTCGCGATCACGCAGAGCGTCGATCCGGCGCGTCGCAAACGGATGGCGCGGAAGGCTGCGCTCACCTGCTTCATTGTGCTGACGAGTTTTGCGCTGGCGGGGCAGCTGATCTTCAGGATGTTCGGGATTACGCTGCCTGCATTCGAGATAGCGGGCGGGTTGATTCTGTTGCTGATTGGGTTGGACATGCTCGAGGCCAAGCGATCGCCGACCCAGGAAGCGCACGGAGACACGGAAGAGGGTGCGGCGAAGGAAGATGCGGGCATTGTGCCGCTGGGAATCCCCATGCTGGCAGGGCCGGGGGCGATTTCATCGGTGATGGTGCTGGTGGGGCAGGCCCCGAGCATGTTTCGCTGGGAGATGGGAGCAGTTCTGGGGTCGATTGCTATCACTTGCCTTGTCAGCTATTTAGTGCTGGCAGGGGCGGGCCGGGTGAGGGCAGTGCTGGGCGAGACGGGCATCCGCATCCTGGTCAGGATCATGGGGTTGCTGCTGGTGGCGCTGGCCATGCAATTTTTCGTGAATGGGCTCACGGATCTGGGGGTTATTTCGCGGCCCTGAGTACTAGGCTTCCCACCCTAAGCCGCAAGAGCGCGGTTTAGGATGGGGCACCCGCATTTGTGAGTGGGCCGACGGATCTGGGCATTATTTCTTCGAGACCGTAAGAGGATTGCCCCTGATCTGGCGCGCCTGCACGGCGTTTCCCACAGAATCCGTCTTCTTTCCACAGCGGAAGCGGGTTGCGCATTGGGAGGCTGGTTGTTATTCTCAGGAAGTTGCGAATGGGTGCTAAGAATAAGGCGATTCGCGATTTGCATTGAAGAGTGGCCTGTGCTACTCTTGAAAAGTTGCAGATGTAGCAGTGGAGCCTCCCGGTGGCCTTAGGGCCTGCCCCGAGTGGGGAAGTGGGAAGCCGGTTCGTAGGGCGGATAGGAAGCTTAGAGCTCATCCAGCCCCTGTAGGGAATCCCGCAGAGAACAAACCCATTGCATGACCCGAGAGGAAAGCCCTTTCGTGCGCCTTTGTGGCGCTAGGCATATTGATGCCGGTCGCTCTTTGATATTTTGCGCAGTGCGACCTTCTGCGGACGACTAACCTCGCCGCTATGTCGATCGAATAGGCAGGTAAAACTGCCTGCCGAAGATGAGAGAGTTGCAAGCTTGATTCCCACAGAATCGTAGCTTGACACGACATCGGAACTTCGATAGGTTTAGAAGGTTCGCGCAAAAATGCCGGTGACCGCTAAGAGGCGAGATTCTGGCATGGCGCAATAAGTTCGAGGACAACCCTGGCGTAACAGTCCGGGCCTCGATCCAAAAGGGGCACCGCTCAGGCGGACCGCTCTCAAGGATCTTTGACAATAAGGTTGAACGTGCCAGTCGTGAGAAACGATCAGGTTTGGCTTGATCTTCTCACAAGGTAAGTAACACGTCCGCGCAGTGATGCGCAGACGAGTCGAAACTATTCCGACCTCCGTCGGGTAGTTAGACAACTAGGTTTCAAACGAGAGTTTGATCCTGGCTCAGAATCAACGCTGGCGGCGTGCCTAACACATGCAAGTCGAACGAGAAAGGGTAGCAATACCTGAGTAAAGTGGCGCACGGGTGAGTAACACGTGACTAACCTACCCTGGAGTGGGGGATAACTGAGGGAAACCTTAGCTAATACCGCATAATACCTACGGGTCAAAGGAGCAATTCGCTTCAGGAGGGGGTCGCGGCCGATTAGTTAGTTGGCGGGGTAATGGCCCACCAAGACAGTGATCGGTATCCGGCCTGAGAGGGCGCACGGACACACTGGAACTGAAACACGGTCCAGACTCCTACGGGAGGCAGCAGTGGGGAATTTTGCGCAATGGGGGAAACCCTGACGCAGCAACGCCGCGTGGAGGATGAAGTCCTTCGGGACGTAAACTCCTTTCGATCGGGACGATAATGACGGTACCGGAAGAAGAAGCCCCGGCTAACTTCGTGCCAGCAGCCGCGGTAATACGAGGGGGGCGAGCGTTGTTCGGAATTATTGGGCGTAAAGGGTGCGTAGGCGGTTTGGTAAGTCTTATGTGAAATCTATGGGCTCAACTCATAGACTGCATGAGAAACTGCCGGGCTTGAGTATGGGAGAGGTGAGTGGAATTCCTGGTGTAGCGGTGAAATGCGTAGATATCAGGAGGAACACCTGTGGCGAAAGCGGCTCACTGGACCATAACTGACGCTGATGCACGAAAGCTAGGGGAGCAAACAGGATTAGATACCCTGGTAGTCCTAGCCCTAAACGATGACTGCTTGGTGTGACGGGTACCCAATCCCGCCGTGCCGTAGCTAACGCGTTAAGCAGTCCGCCTGGGGAGTACGGTCGCAAGGCTGAAACTCAAAGGAATTGACGGGGGCCCGCACAAGCGGTGGAGCATGTGGTTTAATTCGACGCAACGCGAAGAACCTTACCTGGGCTCGAAATGTTATGGACCGGAGTGGAAACATTCCTTTCCCGCAAGGGACCGTAATATAGGTGCTGCATGGCTGTCGTCAGCTCGTGTCGTGAGATGTTGGGTTAAGTCCCGCAACGAGCGCAACCCTTATCTTCAGTTGCTACCATTTAGTTGAGCACTCTGACGAAACCGCCTCGGATAACGGGGAGGAAGGTGGGGATGACGTCAAGTCCTCATGGCCTTTATGTCCAGGGCTACACACGTGCTACAATGGCCGGTACAAACCGTCGCAAACCCGTGAGGGGGAGCTAATCGGAAAAAGCCGGCCTCAGTTCGGATTGGAGTCTGCAACTCGACTCCATGAAGCTGGAATCGCTAGTAATCGCGGATCAGAACGCCGCGGTGAATACGTTCCCGGGCCTTGTACACACCGCCCGTCACATCACGAAAGTGGGTTGCACTAGAAGTCGGTGAGCCAACCGCAAGGAGGCAGCCGCCCAAGGTGTAATTCATGATTGGGGTGAAGTCGTAACAAGGTAGCCGTAGGAGAACCTGCGGCTGGATCACCTCCTTTCTAAAAGAGAACACATGGCACACTTATTCCTTCCGCGATGGCGGAGTCGCTTCGGCGATCGGATAGGTGTCCATGCAAATCCTGCTTCAGCCGGTTAAACGGCGGGTGCAGGAAATTCGATACGAGCCTTCTTTTCCTGGCCGCAAATTCTTACGATCGTCATAGGTAGCGTAGCTACTTAGCATGTTCAACCTTTGTCCTCGAAACCCATTAGCATTGAATGAGATTTGGGCGAGCCGCCGGCACTTATCGGCGGGGGAGC
>CAWIQS010000005.1:0-448296 GCA_963838295.1 uncultured Acidobacteriaceae bacterium | reverse complement strand
CAAGTTCGGCGGATTCAATCTCGATCTTGTCGATGTTCGCTGCGCGAATCGCCTTCAGCGTGCTTGCCGTAATCTTGCGGCCGGAGTGCGCAATCTCTTCGCCCTTGTGCAGGACGGCGTGCGCGGGCTTCGCTCCCAGCAGGTGCGTCGACACCTTGTCTGCGGCAACTGCCCAATACACCTTGCCATCGGCGACGTGGAAGCGGTCGATGGTGTAGAAGGTCTTGAGAATTTCCTCATCCGAGCGCAGGCCAAGCGCGCGCAGGAAGATCGTGCCCAGGAACTTGCGCTTGCGGTCGATGCGGACGTAGAGCGTGTTCTTCTGGTCGTACTCAAATTCCACCCACGATCCGCGATAGGGAATGATCTTGCCCAGGAAGTAAGTGCGGTTGTTCGCGGTCTCAAAGAAGACGCCTGGCGAACGATGCAGCTGCGAAACAATCACGCGTTCCGTGCCGTTCACGATGAACGTGCCGTTCGGCGTCATCAACGGAATGTCGCCGAAAAAGACTTCCTGCTCCTTGATGTCGCGAATGGTCTTGTTGCCGGTCTCCGCATCCTTGTCATAGATTGTGAGGCGGACCGTCACCTTCAGCGGAGCAGAGAATGTCATGCCGCGCTCTTCGCATTCCTGCTGGTCATACTTCAGCTGCAGGCCGACAGGGTCGCCGCACTTGTTGCAGAAGTCAGGAACGTTCTTGTTGTACGTTCCGCATTTATGGCAGAGCACATCGCCCGGAAGAAACGGATCGGTGATCACCATCGCGCCGCAATGCGTGCAGGCGGTACGCAGGTGGTGAAGTCCCTTGAGGTGGCCGCACTTGCACTCCCAGTTGCCGATGGAGTAGTCAACGAAATCAAGCTGCGAGATGCCGCGAAAATCGGTGATGGGGAAAACAGAAACAAACACCGACTGCAGGCCCGAGTCATCGCGCTCGTTTGGCAGCTTGTCCATCTGCAGAAAACGCTCGTAGGAGCGGCGCTGCACTTCGATCAGGTTAGGAATCTGGGTTGCGGTAGGAATCTTGGAAAAATCGAGCCGGCTGCGAATCGCGCGCTTCTCGTTAGGCATGCATCACTCCTGAGGCTCGTCACACCAGCGCAAATCCCGCCATCCAGGTTCGCGCCGGGCCGGCACCCGAGTCTCGAGGCGCCAGCAGTTTACGTAGAAAATCCGATAGTCCAGACTGGCTTCCCGCAAGTTGCCAATCCCGTCCGAAACGTTCAGCCACACTTCAGCCGAGCTTCCGGAATCTCCGCGCCAAGCGTATTTACTTGATTGCGGCGCTCAAGAAAATCGCGCCACAGGCGTTGTCTCACTTCAGGGTATTGCGCTAGACTGCGCACAATCGGTAGCAGGCCCTGCCGGAAGATCGGCCCGGAATGCCTGCAAATGCATGGTAGATTTCGCCCTAAAGCCTAATCTGCCTTGATAGAGACACAAATGCCCGCGAGGACGCAATTCCTCACGAGCGCGGCTTACTGCCTGTGCTCCCATCCGATTTTTGCTGCACCGCTATCGCCGATCCCAAAGCTCGCTTCTGCCGCCGCCGCCTGCCAATCGACATCCGTCCCCGGGAAACCCGCCTATCCCGATGACACGAGAGCACTTAACTTCGCGTTGATGTTTGCCCCATGGCTGCTTGGCCCAGCCGCTGGTGCGAAACATTTGTGCCCTTTGACTCTTGATTAAGACGCGCTGTAGTGGTTTTCGCCCAAACCGCGGAAATCCAAGCATGGGCCGAAAAGACGCGCAACGTTTATCGTAGCGCGTCCCGGCTCTTCTTGCAAGTCGCGTACCAAACTACTTGATTTCGACGGTTGCGACGCCTTCGAACTTCTTCTTGATCGCTTCAGCCTCGTCCTTGGTCGCGCTTTCCTTCAACGCCTTGGGGGCGCCATCGACCAGGTCCTTGGCTTCCTTCAGGCCGAGCGAAGTAACTTCGCGGACAGCCTTAATGGTGTTGATCTTGTTCGCGCCGGCATCCTTGAGAATGACCTGGAATTCGGTCTTCTCCTCAGCTGCCGGAGCTGCTGCCGCACCGCCGCCGCCGGCAACTGCAACCGGGGCTGCCGCTGCTGCCGAAACGCCAAGGCGCTCTTCAAGCTTCTTCACCAGAGACGCTGCCTCAAGCAGGCTCAGGCCAACAATCTGTTCTTCCAACTGTGCGAGATCCGCCATTTTTGTTCTCCATTCAAAATCGTTTGTTGAATTTCCCGATCCAGACGAGATCCCTATCCAGGATCACGCCCCTCGCAGTGGAAGTTTCCGATGCGCCAGACCCGCGCACTTCCCGCCTGCCTAATACCAAAATCCTAAAAACAGTTGTCAGTTTTCAGGGTTCAGTCTTCAGAAATTGAGAACTGACGACTGAGAACTGGCGCCCACTATGCGGCGCCTGCGAACTTCTCTTTCTCCACGCCCTGGTTGATCACAACTGCCAGGTCGCGTCCCGTCGCGTTCAATACCGTTACCAGGCGCTGCGCTGGTGCATTGATGAGGTAGAGGAGCTTCGAAAAGAGCTCTTCCTTGCCCGGCAGTGTCGCCAGCGCCTTGACCTCTTGCACATTCAGCAGCTTGCCGTCGACAATGCCCAGCTTGAACTGGAACTCCGCATTCTCGCCCGCCCACTTTGCAAAGACCTTGGCCAGCGCAACCGGGTCGCCCGAAGTGAACGCAACCGAGTTCACGCCTTTCAAGCCCTTCAGCGCGGGACCGATCGAGGTACCCTCGCTTGAAACTGCAGCGAGCTTGTTCTTCACCACGCGATACTTGCCACCCGCTTCACGGATGACCTTGCGCAGTTCATAGTCCTTGGCAACGGTCAGCTTGCTGAACGTGCCGATAATTGCGGTGGTCGAGGTCGCCAGCTCCTTGGCTAGCTGTTGGACCTTCTCCGTCTTCTTCGCCTTCGAAATTGCCATGTCTTCGCTCCGCTCAGACAGTGAACAGTGATCAGTGAACAGTCTCAAAAACCTGCCCTCGATCAACGTTCCGTCTTCAAATCACTCTCAAAACCCGCCACATTTGGACTGAAGCTGAAACTGCGGTCACTGTTCACTGACCACTGTTCACCCCACTGGCTCTTTAGTGCTTGCCTGCCGCGTCCGCAACGGCTGAATCCAGCGGAACGCCGGGGCCCATCGTCGAGCTCAGCGTCACGCTCTTGATGTATTTACCCTTGGCCGCCGAAGGCTTGGCACGGACGATCGACGTAATCACTGTGGTCGCGTTCTCCACCAGCTTTTCAGGCGCGAAGCTCAGCTTGCCCACCGGCACGTGCACCAAGCTGGTCTTGTCGGCGCGAAATTCCACCTTACCGGCCTTGATCTCTTTCACCGCAGCAGCCACATCCTGGGTGACCGTTCCCGTCTTCGGGTTCGGCATCAGACCCTTCGGTCCGAGCACCTTGCCGAGGCGGCCAACCACCTTCATCATGTCGGGCGTGGCGATCAGCGCGTCGAATGCGGTCCAATTCTCTTTCTGAATCTTCTCGACCATCTCTTCGCCGCCCACGAAATCAGCGCCGGCTTCCCGTGCTTCGTTCTGGCGGTCGCCGGAAGCAATCACGGCAACGGTCTTGGTCTTTCCCAGTCCGTGCGGCAGAACTACGGTCCCGCGCACCATCTGGTCGGCATGTCGGGTGTCGACACCCAGACGCATGGTCAGGTCGACGGTCTCGTCGAACTTGGCGTACTTCACTTCCTTGAGCAGGGTAACCGCTTCGGTCAGCGGATACGCGGGCTTGGTTACAGCCGCACGCGCCTTCGCAATATTCTTGCTGGATATAGCCATCAGTTCCTCGTCTCCCACCGCAGTTGCCAGCCCCTTTTTCGGGGAACCTGGAGGCTCTGCGCCTGAAACCTTCGGCGCTTACGCCCTCGAACAGGTCCAAATGCCGTGGTGCTATTGACAGTCCAGGGATTTCCCTGAACACATCTTTGAATAATAGCGAAATGGCACCCAAAATGCAACTAGCAGCCGACCGTCGCCTCTTGTAAGTTCGCCGCCTTAAGCGCCTTAGCCTCATGACCGCAACAAATTCCCCCACACCGCATCTAAATAAGGGAAAGAGAAGAAGAGATTAGCACTCCAGCCAGGGTCAATTGAGCGGGTGCTTCATTGAGGAATAACAATATGAAAAAAATAGGATTATCCATTGCGCTGACTGCGACCGCGATTTTCGCGATTGCTCCGGCCTTTGCGCAGAAAAGCGACCAAATGGGACAAGGCCGTGCCGTTGTTACCATTCTGCCGTCCGCGAAGAACGGCACTGTCAGCCAGGTTCCCGCGCAGAGTCTGAAGCTCAAGGTCAACGGCAAAGACTCCACAGTCACGAATTTCTCACCCCTCGCGAACGCTGACAGCCCCGTCGAGCTCGTGCTCTTGCTCGATAGTGGCTCGCGCAGCAGCCTCGGATCCGAATTCAACGACATTGAAACGTTTGTGAAGGAAATGCCGCCCAATACCAGGATGGCGATCGCCTACATGGAAAATGGACGGGCATCGTTCGCCAGCCAACTCTCCTCCAACGCTGCCGACGTCCTGAAGGGACTGCATCTCAGCGCCGGCTTCCCGGGTTCCAACGCCAGCCCCTACTTTTGCCTGTCTGACCTGGCAAAGAGCTGGCCTTCGCACGATCGCACTGCCCGCCGCGAAGTCCTGATGGTCACCGATGGCGTGGACAACTACGATCGTCAATACGACCCAGAAGATCCGTATGTTGCCACCGCGGTCAATGATTCCGTAAAAGCCGGCCTCGTTGTGTACTCGATCTACTGGAAAGACATGGGCCGCGCCAACAACACCTGGTATCAGACCAATGCCGGACAGAACCTGCTGCTGACGGTTACACAGGCTACCGGCGGAAACAGCTATTGGGAAGGTGTCGGCAATCCCGTTTCACTGCAGCCGTTCCTGCAGGACTTGCGACGTCGCCTGAATAACCAGTACGAGCTCAACTTTACTGCGCCGTCGAACGGCAAGCCCGAGGTCGAATCTCTGAAGGTCGATCTCAAGGTCCCGTCCGCAAAAGTCGCTTCACCCCAGAAGGTGCTTGTAACTGGAGCAGCCACGGCTCGCGAGTAATCGATCCACGTAGTTCTTGCTAAAAACAGCAGGCAGGTGATCTTGAAATCACCTGCCTGTTTTTTTGTGTTGCGTGACGACTCTGCCGCTTAGATTCCTGCACTTGGGCTGTACGTACTCTCACGTGAGCGATAGCTGCTTTCCCCGTCGCCAATATAGCCCGCGTCTCTTCCCCGTGCCCGGCCGTCTGAGCCATGCTGCTTCACCAGCTTGTTATAGATCCCGAGCAGAAGAAACGGCGCGGCCCATTGCCCGACAAATATCGACTCATGCTTCTTGTTCCAAGCCTGTAGACCGGCGGAAACGGCCATGGCTCCAAGGGCAAGCACAAGATACGCGCTGGAAGGAATGCGGGATGTGGTCTTTTCGATTGCGGCGGTGAGCTGATCTTCCTCGACCTCACCCGGATTAACACGATAATCAGTCATGACCTGTACTCCTTTTGCGATTCTAGAAATCGCATAGGTGGGATGCCTCTTGCTCGCCGCGAGCGGCCTCCAGTTTGCCAGATTCCCCGCACATCAAAAAGCATTCACGTTCACGTTCACACCACTGGAACGAAGTTCCAGTTGAGCAGTTGATTGGCATCCATTTCTGAAATCGAACCCGATACCGTATAGTTTCTTGCATCCGGCAATGCACTCACGGGCTCTTCGATCTTCCGTTTCCCCACGAGCCCGCCGATTCTCACTGCCGTACCTCTGCCACGCACGAAATGAGGCGATTTCAATCCCGCCCCCCGCTGCGTGCGGAAGAACCCTTTGCGAGAAGAGGTATATGAAACAACTCCGGTTGGCCTTGGTTTTTTCTGCTTTTTGGATTTTTACAGCAGCTGCTTCACTCCACCCGCAGTCCCTCAACACCAACTTTGCCCGTGACCCGCAGCAAGCCGTCGATCAGGAATACACCGACCACATCCACAAGTACACGACCGACCCGTCGTTCCTGTCGCCGCTGGTGGACTACCTGCCTGCTTCGAAGACCGTGCCCACGCCCGCCAAGACACTCGGCGATGTCTCCGGCGCGCCCGACATGCTGCCTTACGCGGAAGACGTCTACAAATACTTCCGCCTGCTCGCTGCCGCCAGTCCGCGCGTGAAGGCTGTCACCATCGGTCACACCGAGGAAGGCCGCGAGATGATCGCCGTCGCCATCGCCGATGCTGACCTGCTGAAGAACGCCGACGCCAACAAGCAGCGTCTCGCCCAACTCGGCGATCCGCGCACCATCAACTTCGACGACGCCAAAGCCCGCACGCTCATTGACCAGTCCTACCCGGTCTACTACATCACCGGCACCATCCACTCAGTCGAAACCGGCGCGCCCACGGCACTGATGGAACTGGCCTATCGCCTCGCCGTCGATGATTCGCCGTATATCAAGTACATCCGCTCGCACATGATCGTGCTCATCACGCCCGTCGTTGAGGTGGATGGCCGCGATCGCATGGTCGACATCTATCGCTGGCACAAGGCCCATCCCAACGAGCAGTGGCCGCACCTCGTCTACTGGGGCCACTATGTCGCCCACGACAACAACCGCGACGCCATGGGCATGACGCTCGACCTGACGCGCAACGTGCTCGACACTTATCTCGACTGGCACGCGCAGGTTCTGCATGATCTGCACGAATCCGTTCCCTTCCTCTACGACAACACGGTTGGCGACGGCCCCTACAACGCCTGGGTCGATCCGCTGCTTGGGGACGAATGGGCCGAACTCGGCTGGAACAACGTCGCCCAGATGCAAAGCTTCGGCATGCCCGGCGTGTTCACCCACGGCGATTTCGATACATGGAGCCCCGGCTATCTGATGTTCCTGGCCGCGATGCACAACGGTATCAGCCGTCTCTACGAGACCTTTGGCAACGGTGGCGCCGACACGGAAAAGCGCATCCTCACGCCCGAAGAATACTCACGCACCTGGTACCGCCAGAATCCACCGCTGCCCATCGTGACCTGGTCGCAGCGCGACAACAACAACTACGAGCAGAGTGCGCTGCTCTCGACGATTTCATACTTCGCACAGCACGGGCATCACTTCCTCGAGAATTACTACACAAAGAGCAAACGCTCGATTCAGAAGCCCACTCTCGAAGGCCCTGCAGCTTATGTGATCGCTCCCGATGCCGCCGCGACTAATCGCGAAGTCGAGTTGTTGAAGGTTCTCAAGCGCCAGCACGTCGAGATCCAGCAACTCTCCGACGCGGTCACTGCAGACGTCGCGGGAGAGAAGCGCGCCGACAAACCCAAACCGCAGAGCTTCCCCGCCGGCAGCATCGTCGTCCGCATGGATCAGCCGTACTCGCGCATCGCGGATGCCCTGCTCGACCGGCAGTTCTGGGCGCCCGATGATCCGCAGAAGCATCCCTACGACGATACTGGCTGGTCGTTTACGCACCTCTTCAACGTGAAGGCCGTTCGTATCTCCGATCCGGCAATCCTCAAAGCCTCGATGAAACCTGTCGACGATCCAGCCGCACTGGCCGGCAAGATCGATGGCGCGGGCTCCATCATCGCCGTCAACAATACGAGCCAGATTTCGCTGCTTTCCCTCGTCTACAAGCTCAAGGACGCGAAGATCCAGGCCGCCGAAAAGCCTTTCGATGCCGACGGCAAGCACTACGCGACGGGCTCGCTCCTCATCAACGGCGCCGACGACAAGGTCGCTGCAGCACTCCACGATCTTGCGCTCGACGGTTCAAAACTCAGCGCTGCGCCCTCGGTCGCCGTGCACGACGTTGCAGCCCCCCGCATCGCCTTCATGCACACCTGGCTTGCCACGCAGACCGAAGGCTGGTGGCGCTACGCCTTCGACACCGCCGGCATTCCCTTCGATTACATGAGCACGCAAGCCGTCGCCAAGCAGGATGATCTGCGCTCGAAGTACGACGTCATCATCTTCGCCCCGGTGGGCCGCTCGTCCTCGCTCGACATCATCAACGGCCTGCCGATGTGGAACAACGCGATGCCGTGGAAGAAGTCGGACATCACGCCGAACCTCGGTCGCATCGACTCCACCGACGACATCCGTCCTGGCCTTGGCTACGACGGCCTTGAGCACCTGAGGAAATTCGTCGAACAGGGCGGCCTGCTTATCACCTGCGAAGACACTGCGCAGTTCGCAATCGACACCGGTCTCGCGCCGGGCGTCAGCGTCGTGCCCCATGGCGATGCGCGCATCGTCGGCTCTGTTCTCAACACCGTCTTTGTGGCCAAGGACAATCCGGTGGCCGCGGGCTATGGTGCCAATCTGCCCGTCATCAGCGCCAACGGCATGTCCTTCAACATCAGCAACACCCTGGGTCGCGCTGGGGGGCGCATGTTGATGGATCCCTATGCGGAAAGGCCGACCGGTCGCGGCAGCCTTGAAGAGAACGACGAAGCCCTAGGCCGCAAAGCCGTGGACGCGGAGCCACTCGAAAAGGTGGAAGCCTGGCAGGCAAAGAAGCTGAATGAAGAACAGACCCGCAACAACTTCTCCGTAATCCCTGAGGCGATGCGGCCTGAAGTCATCCTGCGCTTCTCCGGCAACAAGGACCTGTTGCTCGACGGCCTGCTCGACAAGGGCGGCTCCATCGCCGAGCATGCCGTGGTGGTCAACGCACATCTCGGCCAGGGCAGCGTGCTGCTCTTCGGCAACAACCCCATCTATCGCGGCGAAACCATCGGAGACTACGCGCTGGTCTTCAACGCAATTTTGAACCACGATCACCTGGCTCGGGCGGCTGTGACGGAGCAAAAGAAATAGACGGGCGAATCTATTGTGAATTGGGTGTCGGATACAGTGTTATGCCGCCACCCAGTTCACGTTGCCACTGCCGTTCTTCTGAGCACGATGCGATTTCACTGCGCCGGAACAACAAACAGATTCACCTTCGCATCCGCGATCACTGCAAGCTGCGTACCGTCCGGGGACAGTGCGTAACCCCCGTGGCTCGGCGGCGGACCTTCCAGCCGCACAGAGGTTAGGCGACGTCCATCGTTGGATTGAAAGACACGCACTTCCTCGTAGTCGAGATCAGATCCTTGAAAGTGAGCGCCATGCAGCATCGACTGAGTGGCGTGCAGACTCTTGACTGCGAAGGTGCGTCCATTGCCCTGCGCCGACTGACCCGCCATCTGGGGATCCGGCCGCCCACGCAGAACCACCTTGCCGTTCGATCGCAGGACCCGGTACTCGTGCGCCCCGGTGCTTAGCTCACATGTAGCTACCAGAAGAAAATCCGGCGCAAAGCTCGAGATGTCAGGGATGCACGCCGAAGGGAATCGCGCCACCGTTGTCGCCTCGCCGTTCCACCGCGCCAGCCTCAGCATGTACTGCTTGTTTGACATGCTCAGCAATTGCACCTGCCCTTCGTTCAGGAGAACCGGAGGGATGATCTTCGAAGATGTTGTGGCCTGCGTTACCGATTTGAAATCCTTGTCGAGCACACTAATCTCCACATTCTCGGGCGGCTCGGCGTTAAGGATTTCGCGCAGCTCAGCATGCTGTTCCGGGGTGTGCGTTTCCCGCGCAATCGCGACCGCCATCAGTTCCCCATTCGGTGAGAGCCGCACAAACTTCAGCGGGCCGTCCAGCGAAATCTGCCGCTCGATCTGCATCCCCTCGCCGTAAACGCGGAGTTCGTTGCCAACATGGACCAGCACGCGGCCGCCCGCAAGTTGCCACAGAAACTCGCCTGTGTCGGGGAGGAACCAGTCGGCGCTGCTAATAACCTTCCTCGTCGCGGGTTCGACCACAACGGCGTGAATTTTTCGTAACGCCATGCCCGTTGACGTCTGCCCCGCGCGATCGATCATCCCGTGTGGATTGAAAGCAATAAGAAGCTGCTTCGGACCCAGCCATCCCAGCACCTCATCGTCATTCAGCTCCCCTAATTCCTGCTCCGGACGCGGCGCGTATCCCAGTTCGCGGATTCCGATGGATTTCGACGAGGTTCCGCGCGTGTCGTGATCGCTCGATGGCAAATCCAGGGCGCAGGCCGGCGGCTCGCATGGCTGGAACTCCACCGGTGCAGGCAGGGGAAGCGCTTTCATCGAAATGGTGGCGTCCCCTGGAGGGAGTGCGTCGGGCGAACCGGATACCGAGGGCCTATCCGGCATCGGCACTCCGTCTGCCTCGCGTCCTTTGGGGAAGGCAATGCTTTCCGGGATCAACAGGAGAAGGGCCTCCTTCTCCAGATGCACATCCCGCTTTGTCGACGTCAGCAGCGAACTCCGCTCGGGGCCTTTGCCAATTTGCAGGGTCAGATCCTCGATGCCCACCACGTCGCCGGCCTTAAGCGGAATCTTGTTCCTGGCCTGTTGACGGATCGCCATCATCTCCATCCCTTCCACGCCAAGACCGTTCGAGCCAGCCCCTGGATTACTCATCTGCACCAAGCTCGGGAACTGCGAATCCGAACCCTTGTTCAAACCGGCGTCCCATTCGACGGCGGCCAGCACCAAAGTCAAAGTGGATTTGCTCCCCAAGCACCGCATATTTGGAAAGGAGATGGCGAGTTGGGATTCTTTTTGGCCTTTGCCGCGACGGGTTGCCAACTCAACTCTTCCTTGAAGGACTTCGCCATCAAAAAAGTAGCAGCCGAGTCCGACCCATGGCGTTGTGAGCTTCACGTAGACACGTGAACCTTGATGAGATGACTGGACGTCCACAGAAGAAAGAACTTCGACGGACACCGGGCGATGATAACTAGAGTCCGCAGTCGCGGCAAAGGCCGCGGTCGCTGAGAATATTCCGATAAAGAGCACCAGGATGAATTTCGGCATCGCCAGCCTTGCTCGCATTCTTTGGGGTTGACACATCAATCGAGCGCACTCAAGGGAAGTAGTTTTCAGCGCAATTCCATTTGTCTTTCGGTTGTGAACCAATATATCCCGTTTGCCCCACTCCCCATTAGTCCTTAGCCAAGATCCCGCCGTACTCTATATGGTTTTTTGCCAGAAATACCCAACTGCCTGAAGATTTCTCCCCTTGCAGCGAGCAGAAACGTCGATCCTCGGCGAGGGTTGATGAGTCTGAGACGGACTTAAACCCTGGCTGAACTGTTGCGGCAGGTTCCCCTTTACTACCTGAATGCCCGTGCACAGCAGCGGCACAGTTCAGCGATTTGCTCTTTCCCCTGGCAGAAGTTTGTGTCATGCTTTTGTCATGGGAAGCAAAGACAAAGGTAGAAAAGAAGCCAAGAAGGCGCCGAAACCCAAACCGAAACCCGAACCAGCCCGGCGCGAGATCTTCACCCCTACTCCGCCGAAGTAAGAGTTCCGGAGCAGAACTCCGAACGCTCCGAAGTCATTGCAGACGCAGAACTGCCCTCCCCGCGGGGAGGGCAGTTCTGCGTTTGGGCGTTGCCTGACTCCCAGGCCGTTCGCAAACCAACGTCCATTACATTGCCTCGTGACAGACTGATTGCGGCAGCGTCGGAATGGCTCGTCAAAAACGAAATTCTCGCGGTATGCTGAGCCATGTCTAAGCGTTTTTGTCGAGCGGCACTCTGTTTCATGGTGCTCCTCTGTGCTGTCGCAGGCGCATCCAACCAGGCTCCTGCACAGGTCCCGAAGGCTACTTCGTCGGCAAGCGGCCCAGGCACCGACGTGCTGGCGCTTGAAAACCTTGGCAAGGGCCTCGCTCCGGTAGACGGCGCATGGCAGTTCCATCTCGGCGACGATCTCTCATACGGGTCGCCGATCCTCGACGACGCCGAGGGACACAACGGATGGGAGAGGCTGACTACAAATAAGACCTGGGGTGCGCAGACCCACCCGGCATACGTTGGATATGCCTGGTACCGCCGCCACGTTCATGTGCAACCCGCCGCTGGGGACTCGCCAGACATGGCCATGCTGATCCAGCGAGTTGACGACGCTTACGAAGTCTATTGGAATGGCAAGCTCATCGGTGGCTTCGGCAAGCTGCCGCCGGGTCCCGTCCACTACTACCGTCCTCCCGCACAAACTCTTGGCCTTGGTCCAATCAGAGACGGCGTTCTTGCCTTCCGCGTCTGGAAGGCGCCCCTCAACTCATTCGACTCTGACCAGCTTGGGGGGTTCTATTTCCCGCCGGTCATCGGCAGTCCTGCAGCGATCGGGGCCCGCAAGGCCGAGCTGGATTACACATGGATGCGCAGCGAACAGTTTGTCTTTGCGCTCACATCTCTCTACGCGCTTGTTATGGTGCTCAGCCTGCTTTTTTGGTTACGCGACCGGTCGCAGCGTTTGCTGCTGTCGATGGCCGTCTACTGCTTTTCCTTGGTAGCTGGAATCTTTCTGCTGAGCCTGCGGATTCCCTTCCCCAACGATTTTGCTCTCGGCTGGTTCCAGCCAATCTTCATTCTTCAGGATGTGGGTCTCTGGTATGTTCTGCTTTACATTCTCAAGCTCGATCAAAATCCACGCATTGCTCGTGCCACGCGGATTCTTGCCATCGTCGCTGTTATCGGGGGATCCCTTGATGGCTTGCTGGTACCTATCACTTCCCCCGAATACGTGCAGATGGCGCAGTTGGCGGACGCGATTCTAACGGCCGTGACCACCATCATCGAGCCGTTCCCGTTGGTTCTGGTCGCGTTTGGGCTACGTCAACGCCTCGATGCGCCGCGATGGCTGGTCGCCATTTTCGCCTCTCTCGCTGGAATGTTCTCCGTGGTCCGCATCGGTGTTCAGCAGGGATCTCGCTTCACGCATTGGAAGCTTGCCGACAAAATCGATGCGCCTCTCTTCAACGTCCTCGGAAACAACATCACGCCTCAGAACTTGATGCGCGTGCTTTTATTGGTGGCCATCGTTTATGGCGTGTATCGCTACTCGCGCGAGGCCAGCCTTCGCCAATCCACTCTCGAGCAGGAATTCAAAAGCGCCCGCGAGCTGCAGCAGATCCTGGTTCCTGAAACTCTGCCCGACATCGCTGGCTTCACTCTTACGAGTGCTTACAAGCCGGCAGCCGAGGTTGGCGGAGATTTCTTCCAGATCATTTCACTTGCTGGATCCTCAACCCTGATTGTTCTGGGCGACGTCAGCGGCAAGGGCCTCAAGGCTGCCATGACCGTTTCGCTTCTGGTGGGCGCGATCCGCATGGCGGCCGAAACTTCGAGCAGCCCCAGCGAAATTCTGGCTGCACTCAATCGCCGGCTCTATGGCCGCATGCAAGGTGGCTTTGCCACGTGCATCGCCTTGCGTCTCGATCCAGATGGCGGTTGCATCCTGGCTACAGCCGGGCATCCTGCGCCCTTCCTGAATCAACGTGAGATCGAACTCCCGGGGGCTCTGCCATTGGGACTTACTCCGGATGCCGGCTACGAAGAGACTACTCTTCGGCTTCGTGAAGGCGATCATTTTGCCCTATACACTGATGGGCTGCTGGAAGCGCGTAATGCGACCGGCGAGTTGTACGGCTTCGAACGCCTGAATATTCTTTTCGGCACCTACCCAACCGCGTTGCAGGCTACCGAAGAAGCAGTAGCCTTCGGCCAGGACGATGACATCACAGTGCTCACACTCACGCGATCAGGGCTCGCTCCGCTGAATCCAGCCACTGCGTGAAACGCCTGCGACCACATTCAATGGCCTTGCGTTTACGGCGTTTCGGATCAATGGACCTGTTATCGCCGGCGTCTTCTTGGTTAGTGGTCAGTTGACTGTATTCGCACGCAGAAATGCCCTCCACGCGGGGAGGGCATTTCATTTGCGGCATT
The DNA here is from genome assembly GCA_963838295.1 of uncultured Acidobacteriaceae bacterium. Taxonomy (GTDB): domain Bacteria; phylum Acidobacteriota; class Terriglobia; order Terriglobales; family Acidobacteriaceae; genus Telmatobacter. The sequence continues at coordinate 434,515 of CAWIQS010000005.1, read as the reverse complement.
AGCAAAACCAGAGATGATGTCTGCCAAAGCCACGATTTCATGTCGACGTCACCAACCGGAAACGGCGACTTTGGAACATACCGGCTACGACACACCATCTCGGGTCCTGCCGCAGTAAGCCAGTCCGGACTTACCCTACGACTTCAATGCCCATGGAGCGGGCGGTGCCCTTGATGCTCTTGACGGCCGCATCGATCGAAGCGGCATTCAAGTCGGGCATCTTTTGTGTGGCGATCTCGCGCACCTGTTTCTCGGTCACCTTGCCCACCTTTTCCTTGTTGGGTGTGCCCGAGCCCTTGGCGAGACCCGCCGCCTTCTTCAACAGGACAGCCGCGGGCGGCGTCTTGGTAACGAAGGTGAAACTACGATCGGCGTAAACCGTGATGACAACCGGAATAATCAGTCCGGCCATCTCCTTGTTCTGCGTGCGCGCGTTGAATTGCTTGCAGAACTCCATGATGTTGACCTGGGCCTGGCCCAATGCGGGACCGACGGGAGGTGCAGGCGTGGCCTTGGCGGCTTCGATCTGCAGCTTGACCATTGCGCTTACTTTTTTGGGAGGTGCCATAAAATCAGTTCCTTCGGAACTAGCTCCTGGCTTCTAGCCGCCAGCTGCTAGCTATCTGTACTTCAATTGATTTTGAAATCGCAGCCAATCGCTTCGCCTCTAACTGACGTTCGCTAGAAGAATCGCCAGCTAGAAGCTAGAGGCTAGGAGCTAAAGGCTGTTATTCAATCTTTTCGACTTTGCTGAACTCCAGCTCAACCGGTGTCGAGCGCCCGAAGATGGTCACCATGACCTTCATCGTTTCGCGATCTTCGTTGATCTCGTCCACCATGCCGTTGAAGTTGGCAAAGGGTCCGTCGGTGATACGGACCTGCTCGTTCTTCTCAAACTTGATCTTCATCCGCGGCTTTTCTTTAGCCGTCTCAGAGCGGAAGAGGATGGAACTCACTTCTTCCTCAGAGAGCGCCACAGGCTTGTCGCCGGTGCCCAAAAAGCCCGTCACCTTGGGCGTATCTTTCAACACGTGCCATAGGTTGTTGTCGAGATCCATCTCGACCAGTACATATCCGGGCAGAAATACGCGCTCAACCGTGCGTTTTTTGCCGTTGATGATCTCGGTCACTGGCTCAGTGGGAATCATGACGCGCCCCACCTTGTCGCGCAATCCGAAGGCCTGCACGCGGCTCTCGATCGACTCGCGCACTTTGCGCTCAAATCCCGAATAGGCGTGAAGGATGTACCACTTGAAAAGTGGGTTGCGTTCAGGCACCGGCGGCTGCTCTGGGGCCAATTCTTGTTCTTCTGCCATTCCTGTCTCGATTCGATGCTGCACGTCTTAGTTCGCGCCCAGCTTATGTAAGATCGCCTGAAGGGCCCTGCTGAAAATACTGTCCGTCACCCAGAAGAAAAACCCAAAGATGAACACGGTGACGATAACCACGGAAGTGGTGGCCTGAACTTCTTTCCGTGTTGGCGTGACCACCTTCTTCATCTCCGCGCGGACATCGCTCAGGAAGCCGGTGAAGTTACTCCATGTGCTCATCGCGCCGCCCGAGAAGTTGGACAGTGCGTTCGGCTCCTGCCGTTTGGCGGAATGGTCGTCGCCCTTCTTGATTGCTGATTCTGTTGCCATACTTCCAATCCTTCTCAGAGATGAGTGGTCAGTGAACAGTGATCATATTTCGTACTGATTTGGCGGCTTCCCGCTTTTCCTGATCGCTGTTCCCTGATCTCTGTTTCCTTGTCTTCCAATCTGGCAGGGGCGGAGGGATTCGAACCCCCAAGTTCGGTTTTGGAGACCGACAGTTTAGCCGTTGAGCTTACGCCCCTAAAAAGCAGTGCACAGTGTTTAGTGAACAGTGATCAGTTTTCTGAGTGCTTAGTCCAAGTCCATTGACTCTTCTTGAGCAAAATCTAACTGACCACTGATCACTGACAACTGATCACTGTCTTCTTACTTCGTTTCCTTGTGCGGCTGGTGCTTGCGGCAGCGGTTACAGAACTTCTTGAACTCGAGACGGCCCGTGGTCGTCTTCTTGTTCTTCGTCGTCGAGTAGTTCCGCTCCTTGCACTCAGTGCACTGCAATGTCACAATTTCCCGCATTTTTGAACTCCAGTGATCAGTGTTCAGTGAACAGTGATCAGATTTCTTAACCCAGTGATCAGTGGTCAGTGAACAGTGATCAGTTTTCTTTCGCCTGCCATCTGTTTCGGTTGAACCCGGCAGCCTTCACTGTCCACTGTTCACTGTCCACTGCACACTTGCTTCTCGCTACTTAATGATTTCCGAAATCGCGCCCGCGCCTACTGTGCGTCCGCCTTCGCGGATGGCAAAACGCAATCCCTTTTCCATGGCTACCGGCGTAATCAGTTCGATCGTCAGCTCCACGTTGTCGCCGGGCATCACCATCTCCGTGCCCTCAGGCAATTCCGCCACTCCCGTCACGTCCGTGGTCCGGAAGTAGAACTGCGGCCTGTAGCCCTTGAAGAACGGCGTATGACGGCCGCCTTCTTCCTTGCTCAATACGTAAACGGTGCCCTTGAACTTGGTGTGAGGCGTGATCGATCCCGGCTTGGCCAACACCATGCCACGCTCGACGTCTTCCTTGGGAATGCCGCGCAGAAGGATGCCGGCGTTATCGCCCGCCAGGCCTTCGTCCAGCTGCTTCTTGAACATTTCCACGCCCGTGCAAACCGACTTGCGGGTCTCGCGGAAGCCGACAATCTCGACATCCTCGCCGACCTTCACCTTGCCGCGTTCAATTCTTCCGGTCACGACCGTGCCGCGTCCCGAGATCGAGAAGATGTCTTCGATCGGCATCAGGAACGGCAGACTCGACCGCGCGCTCCGGCTGCGGAACGTACTTGTCGACCGCCTCCATCAGCTCGTCGATCTTCGCTTCCCACTTGGCTTCGCCGTTCAGTGCGCCGAGAGCAGATCCACGGATCACCGGAACGTCGTCGCCCGGGAACTGGTACTTCGACAACAGCTCGCGAACTTCCATCTCGACCAGGTCCGTCAGTTCTTCGTCTTCAACCGCATCGCACTTGTTCAGGAACACCACGATGCAGGGAACGCCTACCTGGCGGGCCAGCAGAACGTGCTCCTTGGTCTGCGGCATCGGACCGTCGGTCGCTGCGACTACCAGAATCGCGCCGTCCATCTGCGCCGCGCCGGTAATCATGTTCTTGATGTAGTCGGCGTGACCGGGGCAGTCCACGTGCGCATAGTGCCGGTTCGACGTCTCGTACTCCACGTGCGCCGTCGCGATCGTGATGCCGCGCTCCCGCTCTTCAGGCGCGTTGTCGATCGAGTCAAACGAACGGAACGTGTTCTTCGGGTTGTGCTTCTGCAATACCTTCGTGATCGCCGCCGTCAACGTCGTCTTGCCGTGATCGATGTGACCAATCGTTCCCACGTTCACATGCGGCTTCGAACGATCAAATTTTTCCTTCGCCATTTTTCTCTTCCCCTCGCAGCTGCTATGCCGTTGCCAAAAGGGCGCCGGGCGTTCCGGCTCCAGCCCTAAAAAAGTTGTCAGTGTTCAGTGTTCAGTGTTTCCTTGCCTGAGCCAACATCATCGATTCACCCGATAAGCTTCAGACTGTCCACTGTTCACTGTCAGCTATCCACTGCTTTTACTCAGTAGTACGCGTACGCCTTCAAATACCTTTGCCGCAAATCTGCTGGTACCTGTTCAACCAGCCGCAGATAACGCTCGCGGGTCAAACCCTGGTCGGAAACCGGCAGGGCTTTGTACAGCGCGATCGCTTCCTTGCCCAGCAATCCGCGATTGAGAACACTTTCAAAATCGCGAATGCGCAACTTTTGGCGAATCACGCGATTCAGAAAGACCTCCACGTCGCTCGCCTTGAACGCTGCGTCAATCTCCGTATGAAGCGCTGCGTACGTCTTCTCGTCCTGAACCGAAATTGCTGCCTGTTCAAACATTTCTTGCTTCTGCCTCTGTTCCTTAACTGGAGCGGGAGACGGGACTCGAACCCGCGACCAACAGCTTGGAAGGCTGTGACTCTACCACTGAGTTACTCCCGCGAAAAACAGTTATCAGTGGTCAGTTTTCAGTGATCGGTGTGTTCTCGCGACTCGAAGCCACATTATTAATATCCCCGCAACGGTGCCGACTGACCACTGTTCACTGACCACTGTTCACTGCATTTTCTGGAGCTGATGACCAGGATTGAACTGGTGACCTCTCCCTTACCAAGGGAGTGCTCTACCAACTGAGCTACATCAGCCCTCAAACCGCCGCTTTCAGCCTTTAGCTGTCAGCTCTCAGTTTCTTGTCGATAGAAGCCACCCGGCCCCCAAACTGAAAACTAAGAGCTTTTATCCCCTTCGCGGCGGATCTTCTCCGCCTTCATCGCCACTACGGTGCGCAACACAAGCCCACCGATGATGACAAGTGGAACCAGCCTCAGTTCCACCAACCTTCCCCCGACTGGAATCTTTCCATCAAGGGTAAACCAACTCAGCACTGCCAAAGCCGCGTACAAAACCAGCGCCACCCAATACTTCTTCTCCAACGGGCTGCCGGCCATTGTCATTCCTCAATGCCAGTTCACAGTCAACAGCAGCGTCTAATAACTGAAAACTGTCCACTGACAACTGCTTTTATGGTGCACAGGGGAGGATTCGAACCTCCGTAACTCGAATGAGTGGCAGATTTACAGTCTGCTGCCATTAACCGCTCGGCCACCTGTGCCCAAACGCCCCAAAAACGATAGACCTGTTTTTGTGGACCCCGCATTCAATTCAACTGCCGTTCCACCCGCTTCCGCGCATACCGACGTTACCGGAGAGCCTCCGGCCTGTCGGAGCATGCACCTCAGTGGGATCGCCGCAGAGGACTGAACCGGCAAATAAATCTCTTTCGCCGACTCATGAAACTTGCTGCCGTCCGTTTTCCCGCTTCTTCTTTAAGTGGAGCTGGCGAAGGGATTTGAACCCCCGACCCTCTGATTACAAATCAGATGCTCTACCAGCTGAGCTACGCCAGCCCGACCACCCAAAAACTTTGCCGGGAACACCGGTAATCCGCGGACACACTCCCGCTCCGCGCAGAACACGGCACAGTTAGTAAGGTTAGCACACAGGAAACACCGGAGCAAACCGCGGATCTTCGTGGAAAAAGCCGCATTTCCCGGTTCGTCCGCGCGCGGGATGCGCAGGCTCGAATTCTGGACTCCGCCTGGCATGCAGTACGCTTCTGCCAGCCTAATTTCCGCCAAACATCGTCTCGGTGCCTGCGTCGCACTCGATGCCTAGTTCCCGAATGCCGTCGCCAGGCTGGTCGAAGACGACGGCATCACCGAAACGCGGAAAAGGTTCGTCGCGTCTTCTGAAAAGAACCGCAGCGAGCCATCCGGCTGCGGCTCCCAGGTGCCATACAGCATACCGCCCGTTTCCGGAGTCTTGCCCTCATACACTGGCTTGCCGTCCACAAACACCCGAAATACGCCCTGCCCTATAACCTTGCCCCAAAACACGTGACTGCTGTCCGCAGAGAAAGCGAGATTGCCGTACCCAGCCCCCAGACGGACTGCCTTGCCATCCACGCACGCGTACACATCGTTGCCCGCCGCGGGATTGTTTGGCCGGCACATATACCCAATATGTTGGCTGTCCGGGCTCCAAACGTAAGAGCGCGTGCCGTCTTTCGCCAGCCCACCAACATTGGCCAGGCCATACGCCGACTGCGCCACGCCATCCCGGTAAAGCGTTCGGCCCTGTGCGTTCTGCACCACGAACGCAACATGTTGCCCGTCCGGGCTGAAACTTGCAGCGCTCGTAGTGGACTTCGTCAGGTCGCCCAGCGGCAGCGGTTTGCCGTCCAGCAGGACTTCTCGATAGGAAAGCACCAGCGAGTGACCGCCTTTGGGTGCGAACAGCGGCGCCTGCGACATCATCAGCGCGTCGGACTCTTCGCCGTTCCTTACATCCCATACGGAACCGGAATTCCCCGCCAGGTATTCGAGCGCCGACGAGTCCGCCGTATACCCCACCGATCCCGTTCCGCTAAGGCCGATGCTCTGGTAAACCTGCTGCTTTTTGCCATCGGCAAACACCCACGCTCCGCTGCCCCCAGTAGCTATCGCCGCATAGTGTTTGCCGTCCGGAGAGAACACCACGTTGCCGTACCGTCCGCCTGGCTGGGTCTGGCTTGCCGCCACCAGCTGCCCGTTCACCATGAGCGCCTCTGAAAACGCAGGCGATCCATTCTTAGTCAAAACCGCCACTGCTATCGTGCCCACCTGCGGAACAAACCACCGCACATCGTCAGCCTTCACCACCGCTTTGCCGTCGATCAGGCCCGTCACCGTCTGCACCGGTCTCGGCCCCGCGGACGTCTGCCGAATCGTCGAGTAGATGTGAATACCCTGACCGCCAAACTTGATTGTGTCCGACTTGTACGGCGCCACCTGCGTGTCCACCACAAACTGCTGCATCGTCGTCGAATTCGGCGGGGTGAACGGATACGCCGCATGATCCCCATCGGGCGAGAACACCACGTAGCTGAAGCCGTTCCCTGGATAACCCCACGGTCCCGGCTTGCCATCCCAGACAAAACGGGCGGGCGAAGCTGACAAGCCCAGGTCTTGAATCGAGCTGTAGTACAGATGCTTGCTGTTCGCCGAAAACGCAAGTTGGCATTGCCCACTCCCGGTAACACCGGTTGCTGTCGCCGGGCCGGCCGACTGCTGTTGGCCATCTTCAAACACCACCCACTGTTGGCCAATCGCGGCGCAGTATGCCGAGTGGTTTCCGTCTGGTGAGTAGATGGCGCCACCCTGCCCTCCGCCCACCAGCATCTTGTCGAGCTTGGGCCCCGGAACGCCATCCAGCAGCACCACCGACCGGCTCCCGCTCTGCGTCGTTACCGATGCATGCACGCCCATCGGACTCACCGACACGCTGCTCATCGGAATGGACGACGGCCCAATCACCAGCGGAGTAACAACTGTGCCCGGCGGCGCTGTGAACGGCCCGGAATCTCCCGCAGCCGTGCCCGCCGCAGCATTCCCCGGCTTTGTCGCGGGCTGCCCTGGCTTTGCCGGCTGTCCTGCCGCTGCGGGCTGCGCCGCGGGAGTGGCGCCCTGCTTGGCTTTTTTGGCCTGCGCTTTGAGTTGATCCCACACACTCTGTGCCGAAGCGCTGGGAACGGTTGCGCCAGCAACCACTGTGGCCAGGAGAACCAGCAGAATTGAGCGCGAAATGCGAACAGCAGGTTCCAGGGAAAGACGAATCAACATACTCAGCCCCCAAACGCGATTCACAGGAATGTAACGCGACGGGATGGAAATCCGTAGCGAGATCGATTTCTGCGAACAAGAAATTGACTAAATGAAGCCTGAATGAAAGCGGAAATCCGCTCGAGTGAATTGAAGAGATAGGGAAAAGAATTGGGAGTTCAGCATTACCGAAACGTTGGAAGCTGTCAAGGTTTTTGGTAGACGCGAGCGGGTGTTGTCTCCGAAAAGAGAGAGCTGGCATGTGATCTCGCTCACTTCGTGATGCGAATCACAGGTGATCGATCTCAAGATGATTCCTCTTGAATTAGCCGCTCGTGGCGTTTCATCATTGTTCAGCTTTCAAAAACAAATTCTTGATCGTTCCGAATATTGTGGAGTATTTCATGCAAAAGAGTCCTTTTGTAATTGCGCTTGCCTTGTCATGTTCTCTTGTTGTGGCGCAACAGCCTCAGGCTGCCGTGCCCGCCAACACCACTCCTGCTGCCCAGGCTGCACCCTCCGGTCCGCCTCCGCCGCATACACTTCTCGATGGCACGCCGGTCAAGCTTCGCCTGAGCCAATCAATTACTTCGGCCGAAGCGAAGGTCGGCCAGGAAATTCCTTTCGAAGTGATGGAAGACGTGAAGGTCGATGACGTCGTTGTGCTGCCCAAAGGCGCCTCAGCGATCGCGAACGTGACCGAGGCAGAACATAAAAAGAGCATGGGCCGCGCAGGCAAGCTGAATATCGCAATCACCTATGCACGCTTGAGCGATAACGAGAAGGTGGCCCTCCGCGCCGTGAAAGAAACTAAGGGTGGCGGTCACGTGGGTGCCATGACCGGCGCCATCGTCGCTACTTCCATAGTCTTCTTTCCAGCCGCTCCGCTATTTCTCTTTATCCATGGCAAGGACATCACCATACCCCAGGGAACGGAAATTACAGCTTTCGCTGATGGCGATATGCATCTGGACATGGCTCACTTTGGATCCGCGCCGCCGGTTGTGGCGGGTGCGTCTTCAGCGCCTGTGGTCGCGGTCCAGGCGACACTCGCCATCGCATCTACTCCTGCCGGTGCCGATATCGAAGTGGATGGCGGATTCGTCGGCAACACGCCGTCGAGCGTTACCGTCGCGCCCGGTTCCCACCAGATCGTAATAAAGAAAAAAGGCTTCATCTACTGGACAAAGACCTTGAACGTAACCGGCGGCAATGTCAGCCTGAATGCCGAACTCGGCCAGGCGCCCGGACAATAGCATCTCCGATTGGAAAGCCCGGACACGGCGCAGCCTCGGCTGCGCCGCTGTTTTCTCTCCAAACACCGCTAGTCATGTTAGGCGCATGAATCCCCTTGCTTGCAGACGCCCCTCCGCGGGATCATTCGATAGTCCCCACAGATTGATGCGCGTGGTCTCGCGGCGAGGTGTCCTTTTATGCGGAATGGAATTTTAACCCTTGTGCTCCTACTCTTCTGCCCTGTCCTCTTCGCGCAGCAGGCGCTCGACAACCAATCCGTCATCAAGCTGGTGAAAGCCGGCCTTTCCGAGGATCTGATCGTCACCACCATCAACTCGTCCCCCGGCACCTATGACACCTCCGCGAACGGATTGATCGCGCTCAAAAAAGCGGGCGCCAGCGACAAGGTCATCGCCTCTGTCGTGGTGAAGGCCTCAGGCGCCACCGCTGGCGCCTCCTCCGCAGGCACAGCCGCAGTTCCCGCCGCAAACAACCCCTCTGGCGTAACCCTTGGCGGAGCTCCGATGGCCGGTAGCGCCACGCCCACCGCTCCCGTGATGGGCGCACTCCCAGCGGGCGTCGACAGCGTCGGCGTGTATTACCTCGACGCGACGGCCAATACCTGGCAGGAAGTTCCTGCCGAAGTCGTCAACTTCAAAACCAGCGGTGCGCTCAAGCACTACGCCAGCGTCGGCGTGGTCAAGGAAGATATGAACGCCCTGATCGGCGGCAATCGCAGCCGCACGATCCTCAAAATGCCGGCGTCGTTCATTTTTTACGTTCCGGAAGGCCGCTCGCCGGGCGAATACCAGCTTCTGCGCCTTCACGTAAACGCCGACAGCCGGCAATTCCGCGCCAGCACTGGCGGCGTGGTGCATGAATCTGGTGGCGCCATTCGTGATTCCGTCGACTACACGCCGAAGAAGATCGCGCCCCGCGTCTACCAGATCATCCTCGGCGAGGAAGTCGGCAAGGGCGAATTCGGATTCCTGCCCCCCTCCGACGCGGTCTCGGGGAACAACATCGCCAGTTCCGGCAAGATGTATACCTTTGCGCTCGTGCCATAACCGGCCAGTGCGCCGGCGACTCCCACGCTGCGCAGCCGGGTCCGATATCCTGTAAAGGGAGCCGGAAGTCGGCTTCCTTATTTCATGCACAAGCGCACGCGAAGAACGCTGTGGGTCGTTGCCGGAATCTTGTTGCTGCTGGCGATCGCGGTTTTCCTTCGTTCCAAGGCGCCACCCGAGGCGGCCCGCCTGCTTCCCGAATGCGACGGCATCCTTTATTTCGATTTCAGGCCGGTCCGCGTTTTTATGCGCAAGGACCTGAAGCCGCCGCAGCGTGTCCCTGAATACCAGGAATTCGTCGATGCCACGGGAATTGACTGGGAAAAGGACCTCGACTCCGCCGCCGTTGCGCTGCATCGCATGCCGGACCCCAATGGCCCCAATGGCCCCGTCGCCTACTCCATGGTTCTGACCGGAAAGCTCACCGGAAAGCGCCTCAACACCTGGCTCGATGAGCACGCCTCCAGCCGCGAACTCTACGCGGGCCATACCATTTACAACATTCCGTCCGAGGGCCGGACAGTCCGCGTCGTCCAGGTGGGATACGACATGATTGCCGCCTCAAACTTCCCCACCACCGAGAAAATTCACTCCATCATCGATCGACATCGCACCGCGGCTCTTCCCTTTGCCGGATCGACGCTGCTGCAGCATCATTTTCGCGACGTTCCCCTGCTGGCCATCGCCTGGGGTGTTGGCCAGATCGGCCTTCCTTTCTCTGAAAGCGGGGCCATCAAGGTGTTCGGCCTCTCCCTGCCTCTTCAGGATGACTCAACCATCATCGCCAGCCTCACACCGGGCCTTCCGCTGGCAAGCTCGGTGCGTCTTCGCGTCGAAGAGATCGCTCCCGACGAGGACAAGGCCGTCAGCCAGGCAGCTGCCCTTGCCACTATCGTCACTCTGGCGCGCGACGTCACCACCCAGCTTTCCAACGATCCCGCCAACAACGCTCTTCGCGAGCTGTTGAAAACCACTCAAGTGACCCAGAAACGCAATCGGGTCATTGCCAACGCTAGCCTTTCACCCTCTTTTTTGAGCCAAATTACGAATGGCGAGAATTCTTTTACTGGTCCGGCAACCCCTCTCTCGAAACCCGCATCGAAGTAAGGGACGTGATTCTCCGGAATGCGTCGTGCATTTGTAATGCGGTGTTCCCTCAGGCCGCCGGTATACGCGTTCCCTCTTCCTGGGTTGGGGGTGGAAACCGAGCCGGCGGCTTTTTCCGTCTCCGCGCATTTTTTCTGGACTCCCGCTGCCCCCTTCCCGCATCTTGTTCAGTAGGCATAAGCTAGGTCCTGCACTTAACCCCCGAGAGGTCTCATGATTCGCTTTCTCAGAACCCAAGCTCTGATGTGCGTGGTTTTCTGTCTGTTCTCCATAATTGCCGTAATTGCAGTCGCTGCCAAAAAGTCCTCTCCGTCTCCGGAGCAATCAGGACCAGTGCTGACCGGTCAAGAGGCGTTTACCGACGCAGCACACGAGTCTCCCGGCATCCGCCGCCATGTCACCGTCGCCGATCTGCCTGCGCCGGCTCCCGACCAGTCTGTCGACAACGGCGCCAGCATGGTCCCCCGCCCCCCAAATGCATGGCCCATCGCCCCCAAAGGGTTCAAAGTCGAACTCTATGCCACCGGTCTCGACAATCCCCGTCTGCTCCGTGTCGCCCCCAACGGCGATCTCTTTCTCGCTGAAAGTGAATCCGGAAAAATCCGGGTCTTTCGCGGCGTTACAGCCGACGGCAAGCCCCAGCAGACATCCGTGTTTGCCGAAGGCCTGCACCAGCCATTCGGCATCGCCTTCTATCCCCTGGGGCCGAATCCCAAGTATGTCTACGTCGGCGATACCGATGGCATCGTCCGTTTCTCATACGAGAATGGCGATTTGAAAGCTCGCGGCGCTGCCGAAGATCTTGCTGACCTGCCCGGCGGCGGACGACTGCGCGGCGGCGGTCACTGGACCCGCGACCTGGTCTTTTCCAAGGATGGCAGCAAACTCTTCGCCTCTGTCGGATCGCACTCCAATGTCGACGACAGCGACACGCATCCTGAGGAGTACCACCGCGCCGACGTTCTTCAGTTCACGCCCGATGGCAAGTTCCAGAAGATTTACGCTTGGGGCATCCGCAATTGCGTGGGCGAGGCCATCAATCCCATCACCGGCGAACTCTGGTGCTCCACCAACGAGCGCGACGGCCTCGGCAACAACCTCGTCCCCGACTACGTGACGCATGTGCAGGAGGGTGGCTTCTACGGCTGGCCGTGGTGGTACATGGGCGGGCACCAGGACCCGCGCCACGTCGGCAAGCACCCTGAGCTGGAGTCGAAGGTCATCACCCCCGACATTATCGTCAACCCGCACTTCGCCTCACTCGAGATGATGTTCTACGAGGGCCCGAACGGGAGCAAAGGCGGCGCCTTTCCCTCGGAGTATCAGGGCGATGGCTTCGCCTGCGAACACGGCTCGTGGAACCGCGCCCAGCGCTCCGGCTACGAAGTGATTCGCCTGCCCATGAAGAACGGTCACGCCACCGGCGAGTACGAGGACTTTCTCACCGGCTTCACCATCGGCGACGGCTCTGTCTGGGGACGCCCCGTAGGCGTTGCCGAATCCCACGACGGCTCTCTCTTCATCTCCGACGACGGCTCAAGATCCATCTGGCACGTCACCTACACAGGCAAATAGACTGCATCAAGCTCCACGATGCTGGTGCCCATCCTTGAATCAGCCCTGCGATTCAAGGGTGGAAAAGCAAAAACATTCACCCCGTATCATCCTGAACGAAGCACCCGCAGCCGGAAGAACGGTTTCTCGCTGAATTATTCCTGGCGCAGCGCGACGACGGGGTCAACCCGCGCGGATCGCCGGGCTGGGAGATAGCATGCCGATAATCCCACCGCCATAAGAACGCCCAAGGCACCTACGGCGATTCGCAGGTCCGAGCGGCTATGCTGAATGCTTTGTGCCACGGGGTCCATGCTTGCCGCCATTACATGCATTGCCAGTACTGCCAGCGTAATGCCGATGCACGATCCCACGACAATCAGCGTCACGCCTTCAGCCATGATCATCCGCAAGATATCTTTCGAGCGCGCTCCTAATGCGAGCCGGATGCCGATCTCGTGGGTTCGGCTTGAAACAGAGTAAGCCGTTACGCCTGCCAGTCCCACGCTGGCCAGCACCAACCCGAAGGCTCCCATGAGCCCGTAGCTCCATAATCCGATCTTCACAATAAACATCAGTTGCTCAATCCAATCCGGCATTGTCCTTACGTTGAAGGTTGTCAGCTTTGGATCGATTGCCGCGATTTGATCGCGAATGATGGAGACCGCATCGAGACCCGGAGTGGTGCGGCTTGCCAGGGTGATGCCCTGAAACGTTGGTCTGGCGTAGTCTTCCTCCGTCATAGGCAGATAGACTGCGGGTCCCGGTTGCTCGACGGGAGTCTCCAGTACGTCGGTCGCGACGCCGACGACCTCGTAAGACTCGTCTTGCGATGCCGTGCGATAGTCAAAGGCCGACCCGCCCATCAACCCGAACGCGACCGCATTGCTGCTGGCGAGAGAAAGCCTGCGTCCGAGAGGATCATCGTTCTTCCATATGGCGTGCGCAAGGGCCTGACTCACCACAATGGAGCGCGCATGCCGCTTCTCATCATCCTTCGCGAAATCGCGCCCACGAATGATGCGGATTCCCATGGTCTGAAAATAGTCGTATCCGACAATGTACTTTGTTGCTTGATCAACCCGCCGAGAACCATTCGAATCCGTGGTGAAAGTAATCCTCCCGCTGGGCTGCATCGGGATCGCCTCTGTCCAGGTCGCAGAAACAATTCCGGGCAAGCTCTTCACATGGTCCAGAAGCTTCGGATAAAACTCTTTCGCCTGTGAAACGCTGTACCCATCGCGAATGGGGTCAACTGAAATGAGCCGAATGTTCCTGGGATCGAATCCGACTGCGCCCAGCATCGTGCGTTCCATTCCGAATACGATGTAACCGGTCACCAACAGCAAGGTGAGCGATCCTGCCATCTGGAAAACGACCAGCAGGTTTCGGGCACTAAAAGCCCGGCGCCTTCGCATCTGGAGGTTGCCACCCTCTTTCAATGCGGGCACCAGTTCCGCACGAGTCGCCTGCATTGCGGGCAGCATGCCGATCGCAAGTCCGGTCAGCGCAGTTAGCCCTATTGTGAAAACGAGCACGCGCCAATCCACTTCCACGTTGAAACGAACCGGCATGGCATGCGGAAGCCGCAACCGCGAAAGCAGATGCATCAGCCAACATGTGAGCGCAAATCCTAGCGCTCCGGCGCCGGAGGCGATCAGCAGACTCTCCATTACCAGCTGGCGCATAAGCCGAGCGCGGGTTGCACCTATTGCCAGCTGCACGGCAACTTCGCGGCGTCTATCCAAAGCGCGCGCGAGCAGCATGTTCACAACATTCGAACAGGCGATCAGCAGAAGGAGCGTAATCACCACCATTGGTAGAAAAGCAAACAGCTGCCGGTCTCGTTCGCGCAGTGGAATCAACTTGCCGCCGGAAGCAACCCACAGGATGTGTCCGTTTTCCGTTGCCGGATGACCGCTATCACGAAGCATCTGCCGCTGCATCGTATCTAATGCGGTCTCGATCTGCGCAGCTGTCGCGCCCTGCCTCCGCCTGCCGATGAATTGAAACATCGCCAGTTGCGGGCGTTCCAGTGCATCGTCCGCCAATTCCGGAGCTACTGCCACGCCCGCGGAAACCGGCAGCCACAAGTCGGCAACGAACATCATCGGCGAAGCGCCCTGAAATCCCTTTGGCGTTACGCCCACGATCATGCAGAGTTTTCCGTTGATGTGGATTGCCTTGCCGATAACCTCCGGATCGGAGCCAAGATTGTTTTTCCAAAATCGGTCGCTAACGATGATCGGCGGGGCTTCCCGCGCAACTTCATCGCGCGCATCCAGAAGGCGTCCGAACTCCGCTGTTACTCCGAGCGTCGAGAAATAAGAAGGCGTGGCAATGTGGCCCCAGATTCGTTCAGTATGTCCATTGAAGTTGACGCCGAACGGCACCGGAGCGACGTAAGCCGATGTCGAAGAAAACAAATCGCTATGGTCGCGGAAGCGCGTGTACGCGGGATAGGAGATGGGCTGTTGAAGAGTGACCAATTCATCGGCCTTCGACACGCCAGGCACATCGCGCAAGATGGTCCCATTCAATTCGCTGAAGAAAGCAGAGCCGGCACAGATAGCCAGGCTCATCGACACCACCGCAACGAAGGTGAAAGAAGGCCTTCGGATCAGCAGTCGCACCTCATAGCGAAAATCCCATAGACATTCCCGCAGGTGCGCCATTGCGAGTTGGGCTGCGAGCTCCGCGAGCTTTCCCATTTTTGCCCCTCACGATGTGTCGAGAGCGCCCTTTTCTTTCGATTCGATTGTACCTAGCCGCCCGCACGGGAACATCAGCGACCAATTTGCACGGGGGCATGTCGCAATCTTTCATGGAGCGCAGCCTAACCTCACTCGAACAGCTGGCTGTGCACCAGTTCGCAAAGCTTCATCGTCAAAGGATCGCTCAATCGGTAATAAACGAACTGGGCATCTTTCTGTCGTGTGATAGTCCCGGTCGACGCCAGCAACGCCAAGTGTTTCGAAATGTTCGACTGGGTGGCGCCTGTGGCCGTCACGATCTCACCCACGGTCAGCGGCTTCCTGCAAATCAGCTGCAGGATCCTCAGGCGCATGGGTTCGCCCAGCACGCGAAATTGCTGCGCCACGCGATCCAGTTCAACTTCCGTCAGTTCCCGGTTTTTCTTCGCAGTTGACATATTCCTCTATGGTGATATGATCATATACGAATATGAATCAGATTTCAACCAGATCGATTGCCCCGGCGGAGCTTTGCCGCCTCCGGTCCTCCGGTAAGACCCTCGAACTACTCGATGTTCGCACACCGCCGGAATTTATCAACGCTCATGTCCCCGGCGCAAGACTGATCCCGCTCGATGACCTGGACATCAAAGCCTATTTGCAGCAACACGAACCTGGCCAGCCCGTGTACGTCCTTTGCCAGGCAGGCTCCCGGGCCCAGAAGGCCATTGAGCGATTCGAGCGCTGCGGCTGCTACGACGGCGTTCTCGTGGAAGGTGGTACCCAGGCGTGGATCGACGCCGGGCTTTCCGTAAATCGCGGAAAAAGCAATGTACTGCCCCTGATGCGTCAGGTCCAGATCGTCGTCGGGACGCTGTCTGCCGTCGGCTCTGTCCTCGCCCTGCTGATCAGTCGCTGGTTCGCCGTCGTGCCGCTCTTGCTCGGCTGCGGACTGCTCTTCGCTGGCATCACCGGCACCTGCGGAATGGCAATCCTGCTCGCAAAAATGCCATGGAACCGCTCTCAGTCTCCGTGTCTCGAATCCTGCCATACCAGTGAAAGACCATGAAGACTTCTAGAAAGATCATCATCGTCGGCGGAGTTGCCGGCGGTGCGTCGGCCGCCGCGAGGGCGCGCCGGGTAGACGAAGCGGCCGAGATTCATATCTTCGAACGGGGCCCGTACATCTCTTTCGCCAACTGCGGACTGCCCTACTTCATCGGTGGCGAAATTGTGGATCGTGACAAGCTGCTCATCATGACACCGGAGAAGATGTGGTCCCGTTCGCGCGTGCATGCGCACGTCAACCATGAGGTCCTCTCCATCAACCGAGTGGCAAAAACCATTCACGTCAAAATGCCTGACGGCGCTGAACAGGACGTGGCCTACGACAAGCTCATCCTCAGCCAGGGCGCCCGCCCCATCATCCCGCCGCTCCCCGGCGCCGATCTCCCCAATGTCTTCACGTTGCGCGATGTGCCGGACATGGACCGCATCGTTCAATTCCTCGAAATCCAGCGTCCGAAATCGGCAGCCGTCATAGGCGGCGGATTCATCGGCCTCGAGATGGCGGAAGCCTTTCATCGCCGCGGCATCAATGTCACGGTCATCGAGAAATTTCCGCACATTCTTCCCTTGCTCGACGATGATATGGCGACTTATCTGCAAAATCAGATTCGCGGGCGGGGCCTCGACTTGAAAACCGCGGCAGAGGCAAAGAGCCTCACTGCGCAGGGCGTCGAGCTGGCCGATGGTGGGTTCGTTTCCGCCGAGTTGATTCTTCTCAGTGTTGGAGTCAGAGCCGAGATCGGACTGGCAAAAGATGCGGGCATCGACATCGGAATCACCGGCGGCGTCAAAACCAACCCGCACATGGAATCATCCGATCCCGACATCTACGCTGTCGGAGATGCAGCGGAGACAACGCACGCATTGACCGGCACGCGCACGCGTATTCCGCTGGCCGGGCCTGCCAACCGCCAGGGCCGCATCGCGGGCGCGAACGCCGTGGGCGGATATTTCAGGTATCCCGGCGCCATGGGCACTTCGATCGTGCGCATCCTGCATATGACAGCAGCCACAACGGGTCTGACCAGCACACAGGCCGCCCATTCGGGGCTCAGTTTCTTTACCAGCGTGACGCGCGACAACAGCCACGCCGGCTACTATCCGAACTCGAAACCGATCGTGCTCAAGATCATTGCTGAGGAAGGCACAGGCCGCCTGCTGGGAGCGCAAATCATCGGTGAAGATGGAATCGATAAGCGCATCGATGTGCTTTCCACGGCAATCACCGGCAGGATGACGGTCTTCGATCTCGAGAGTCTCGACCTGGCGTATGCCCCTCCCTTCGGCTCCGCCAATGATCCGGTAAACGTTGCGGGATTTGTGGGCGATCACATTGTTCGCGGCGACATCGACAGCGTTACTCCCGAAGAGTGGAAACCCAATGGCGAATTCGTTCTCGACGTTCGTGACAGGTGTGAAATCACCAGGCTAGGCACGTTGCAGAACGCCGTGACTATCCCTCTCGATGAACTTCGCGACCGCCTCGACGAACTGCCTCGCGATCGAAGGATTCTCGTTTTCTGCCAGAAGGGCCAGCGCGGCTACCTTGCGGCATGCGCCCTCAAGGGCTACGGTTTCGAGGATGTCGTCAATCTTCGCGGAGGATTCGCGCAGGCGCAGCTTTTCGGGATCGCAACATCTTCATCGGCGATGTCTGAAGAAATCCGCCACGATCACGTATCAAAATAGCCTGAAGTTCACCATCACCGAAATACGCACCGCCACTGGCTTCCCGTCTTTGCGCGCTGGTTTGAAGCGATACTTCATCACCGCCTGCAGCGCCTTCTCATCGAGCCCCATGCCAAGGCGTCGCGCCACGCGCGGGCTCTGCGGATTTCCCTGCGCGTCGATAATCACCGAGATCACGCACACCCCTTCATATTTCTGGCGCCGTGCCTCGTCTGAGAATTCCGCTTCAGGCGTGGAGATCGGAATCGGCTGCGTAACGCCTCCCACTCCGGGCGTGTAGATGCCGTTTCCCGAATCCGGCCCCCAGCTATTCCCGCTTCCCGGGCCATAATCACCGCCGGGCCCAAAGCCGATACCGCCGTGGCTGCCAGGGCCGCCGGAGACAACCGTAACATTGCTCGAGTCGTGCACACCGATCAAGGGCATCGTCGGATTGTCGGGAAGTTTTACATCGGGCGGAACGGCGATGCTGTTGTCGAGCGCCAGCTTGGGATGATCGAGCAGCGGCACCTGCACCTTCTCAATCGCATTCAAATCGATCTTCGGCAATCTGCCCTTGTTCGGATCAATCGGATCGTTCGATCCTCCGCCCCGTCCGCCATCGGACGAAGCACTCGACGGCGCGAACAACGGAAAGTTGTCAATGTGAAAGGTGGAATTCGGCTTGAGAGCGGGGCCGCTGTGCACAACCGCTTTCACGCCCATGAGGAGCAGGAGCGCCAGGATGCCGCCGTTCACCAGCGTTGCCGTTCCGACGGCCCAAGGATTGGTGTTCGACGCCATCCGGTCCGTTACAGGAACCGGCGTTGATGTCAGTTCCAGCGGAGGAAGTTTCGGCGGAAAGAAGCGGTCGCGCACGCTTTCATAAAGCCCGGACCAGAGGTGCTGTTCTTCGACGGTCATCAAAAATAAATTGGACGCGCGCTCGCGTTTGCCCACTGAGTCTGGCAATGTCATACGTTCCTTCCGCGCAGCCAAATTCCAGCCGCATCGATCGAATGACGTTGCTCAGATAGACCGCTGGATTCGCGGTTTGTCACCGAGAAGAATAGTTTTTCGTGGTTGGAGTTCGATCACCGGCTCGATTTCATCGCCAGTTTCCCATCAAGACGAACGGCGCCCAGTAGTAGGGATGCGCATACCCAAGTGGGGAAGCCGAAACGTCTCCCTCCGCAGCCAGTCCCCGTGCGCTTCCGCCTGTTTTTGCGTTCGCCTTGCCAAGCAGCAAATCAAGCTGCGCCTCTCGAAGCGCTTGCGCTTTGGTCACTTTGCCTGCACCAGCAATCCAGCGCTTGTAGAAGTCGCCCATCAGTTCGCCGGTGCTGTTATCGTTGACCGACCACAGCGACGAGATCACCGCTTTCGCGCCTTTTAATTGCGCGGTCGTGCCCAGCCCATCCACCTCGCGACCGTTGCTCGAGTTGCCCGTCATTCCCGTCTCGCAGGCTGACAGAGTTAGCAGGTCCGTATGCCGCAGCGACAAATTCCTGTTGTCGCGGAAGTCCGCTACGGTCAAATGAAATCCCGCGCCGCCCTCGTCTTTGCCCGCCAGCAGCAGATAACTCTGGCTGTCGTCTCCCGGCTTGAACACAAAGTGGCTTGCGATGTGCACCACGCCGTGCTTCGCGCTCAGCTGGTCCTCCATCGCTTTCTCAGTAAACTGACCATCCAGCAGAATCGTTCCCGGCAGCGCGCCGTTTGATCCTTGCACAGCAGCATCTCTCACCACATCGCGAAGTTCGCTCGCAACCGACGGAAGGGCGGGCAATCCGTCCTCGTACTTGCGGCCGATGCCCATCGCCGCCACGCTGAGCTTAGCCACATCCGGCTTGTCCTCCAGCATGGCGATGCTGGCTGGCGTAATCGTCACGGTGTTGTACTTCTCCACCATGTACTGCTTCCCGTCGTAAAGCGCGGCCATCGGCACATAGCGCAATACGCCATCGAGCGACCAGACCAGCGTCTCCGCTTTCGCCTGTTCCAGTTCTGCCTGCACGGGACCGACCAGGACTGTATACAAGGCCTGCGCCTGCGGCTTCGGATCGCGTTTCGGGTCGCGCAATGCCTGTTCAAGGTCTGCGACTTTTTTATTCAACTCCGTATCGACAATCGCAAACTCCCGCGCCACCGTTGCCGCCGAAGTAATCAAAATCACCCTGTAGTGATCGCTCGTCACCATGGTGTAGAGCGCAACCGTGTGAGGGGACTCCGCGATTTGCTCTTCAAGAGCGCTTACGTTCCCTTTCACGTCCGCCACTTGCTTGTTCGCCGCGTTGTCTTTGCCAAACAGCACATAAAGCCGGGCATAGTAGTCGTCCAAAGCCTTGTTCGCGGCGTTGAGTTGATCGGAGAGTTGCCGGAATTGCTTCTCCTGTTCCGGCGTGCGCGCGCTGATGCTCTTGAGTTCCGCCCACTGCTCACCTGCTGACACAAGCTGTCCAGTCGACTTCTCGTAATCCTGCTCCGCCTTCTGTTCTGCTGCTGTTAGCGTCAGCGGGCTGAGCGCATCCGTTGCCGCGCCGCGCACATACTCTGAGTACTCCTGCTGCTTCAGCAGATCGAGAACTTGTTGCGCTTCCGGCAGACGGCCCTGCGCAATAAGCAGATCGGCCAGACCGTGATAGAAGTCCGCCTTCGACGCGACAAATGTCGATTGCAGTGCCTTGTCGAGGCCTTGCATATTACTGCGAACCTGTTGCAGCAGATTCACCGACTGCTTGCCATAGAAGATAGCCAGGGCGGGCTGATCTTTGTGCACGCGCATCAAGCCGTAGAACACCGGGGCCAGGATCAGCGGATCGTTGACGGCCTCGGCGAGGGGCAATGCCTGGTTGAGGTTTGCCAGAGCGGAGGCGTTGTCTCCCTTGTCGAAGTAAACCCTGGCGAGCGCGATGTGAGCATTCGCCTCGTTTTGGCGGTCGGTTACCTGGCGCAGGATCTCGACGCTTTTGTTGATGGACTCCAGGGCCTTCTGGTCATCGCCCATCTTGTGATACGCCACGCCAAGAATCGCGCGGGCAATGCCTTCACCACGCCGATTGGCCGATCCCGTCTGGGTTGCGATCGCCTGGTTCAGAACTTGGACTGCCTTCTCTTTGTCGCCGAGTTGCAGGTATGCAGCGCCCATGTTGTTGAGCGTCATGACCTCCGTGACGCGGTCCTGCACTGCGTCGAGCACCGGCAGCGCCTGGTTGTAGTAGTCCAGCGCCTTCTGGATGCTGCCCAGGCCATGGTAGATCGCTCCCAGATTGTTCAGTACCAGGGCTTCGCCACCGCGGTCGCCGGCCGCCCGCAAGATGGGTAGCGCACGATTTAAATAGTCGAGCGCCTTCTGCTTCTCTCCAAGGCTTGACCAGGCCAGCCCTGTATTGCTCAGCACCAACCCGGTCGCATCCGTCATGTTCAGACGTTGAAAGATGGGTAACGCTTCGTGGTAGTTCTGGATCGCTTTCTGGTTCTCTCCGAGCGCATAGTCACCGAGCCCGACCTTGTTCAGCGCCGTCGCCAGAACGCGCGGAGAGTTCGACTGGCGGGCAATCGCCAGCCCCTGTGCGTAATAATCCAATGTCCTTTTGTCTCTGAGGCTGGCGTAGATGTCGCCGATTCCGAGCAGCGCATTGGCCTCGCCCTTTCGATCACCCGCCGCCTGAAAAGCATCGTGCGCCTGTTGCGCATATTTGAGCGCGGTGGTTTTGTCTCCCGCAACGTTATAGCCGGTTGCAATCTCCGCAAGGATAGCGGCTTCTCCCGCGTGGTCGCCCATCTCCCGCCGAATCGCCAGAGCCTGGTTCGCGTAATCGAGAGCACTCCCTGCCTGACGCTGGCTCGCGCTGAGAATGGCAAGCCCATTCAGCGCGTCTGCCTTGCCTCCCGTTATCCCTTGCATCGAGGCAATCGCGAGCGCTTGTTGAAACGCCTGCATTGCTTCCTGAGCCTGACCGCTCTTAATGGCCACGTTGCCTAGCCCGTTCAGCGCCGCCACACCTTGCTCCGCGTCCTTTACCAGGTTGGCTGCGGCAGCAGCGCGGTTGTACGCTGCCAGCGCATTCTGCGCATTGCCGGCGCCGAGCCACAACTCGCCCATCTGGTTCTGCGTCTTTGCCACGGCTCGTGCATCGCGCGCCGCGATTGCAGACTTAAGGTCTGCCTGCAGTTGAGCGAGGCGAGCCTGTTCCTCCGGCGAAAGCTGCGAATTGGCAGCGTCAGCCGCGGGTGCCGTATCGCGAGGCGCATGCGCCTGCATCGCTTCGGCGACCCTTGCAACGGGAAACAGGGTGGCCATCAAAGCCAGCGTGAGCAGCTTAGCATGGGCAAACCGGTTCGGAGGGAAGCGGGGACTTTCCATACAGCGAACCTCGCGATGCAGGGGATAATCAGGAAGAAGGCGGAACGTTTTCGAAGTTTACACGAGTTCAGGCAATCCACGGGCATTCCGGAATTAACGCACTTTGTCACCGGATGAGTTCGAAAATCAATCAGTCATTGCTGCGCCGTCTTGCCGTCCTTCTCCATCCTCGCTCGATTCTGCTTCCTGCTGTAAGCCTGCGATCAGTTCGCGCGCCTCTTCCTGCCGACTCGCAGACATCAGGATCCTGCGGATCGGGTGCAGAAGGGGGCTGAATCCAAATCCCGCGGGCGGATCTTCTTTCACGAAATACTCAACGCCCGCTTCGTCAAGCGTTGCTTTGGCCAGTTCGAACGCAACCAGATCATCGCTTTCGAACACCGTCACAATCTGCAGATCCCGATCCGACTTTGCCATCATGCATCCTCTTTCCTATTGAGTGCCGAGGAACTGCTTTTCGCGGAGTGGAAGATCCCTCGCTCAACTAACTCGCTAACGCGCGATAGCGCACTAACTCCGCTCGCTCTGCTGACTCCGCTACCTCTTCAGTCCCAGCGCTTCCACCACGGCAGGATCCACCTTTGCCGGCTGGCCTTCCTGCTTCCACACCACGCCGAAACCGCCGCGATAATCCCACATCGTCCAGCCAATGCCGTCCGCTTCAAGTGCCGTACGCACATCGCGAATCCAGTTCATGCGTGAAGCGGGATCGGTATGCTCGCGGTACGCGCCAAATTCATTGCAGATCAGCGGAACTTGATACTCCTTTCCCCACGCAGCCGCCGCGTCTATGTGCAGGCGAATGCGATGCGCATCCCAGTGGTCGAGCCAGTAGTGCTCAAGTGCGTACCGATTCGCCGCCTCCGGAACCTCGGCAAGAGATTTCTGCATGCTGTCTTCGGTCGCCGGATAGGGAATATCGTGCGTGTAGATCCACCACGTGCCACCCCAGCCCGCGCCCTGGTGGGTGAACTCGTGCGGCTCATAAAAGTGGAAGTTGTAAATCACGTTGCCGTCGGGAAGAGGATGCTGCGTCAACAGGTCCGCGATCGACGAGTAATTCGGCCCGGTAGCGATGATGGTGTTCTTTGGCGCAGCATCCCGAATCTCCTCTGCAGCGCGTGCCTGCACGCCCGCCCAGTGATACGGATCGCGGTCCTCCGGCTCATTCATGATCTCGTAAAAGATGAGGTCGGGATTGCGTTCGGCATAATGCGCGGCCAGTTTGCGCCACAGCATCGCAAAGCGATCGACGCCGTCGCTCGTGCTGCTCACGCTCTTTTTGTAATCGCTTTCGGGATGGATGTCGATCTGTACGGCCATGCCTTTCGCGAGCATCTGGTCAACGGAATGATCGAGACGGCCCAGGAAGCCCGTGTTATCACGGCCAAAAAGCGCTCGTGAAAGCGGCGCCGCATCGATGCTGAGCCTCACATTGTCAAACCCGAGTTGCGACATGAGCGCTATGTCCGCGTCATCGGTATATCTATTGGTACGTGCGGACGAGTAATCTCCCGGCGACTGCGCGAACCACTCCGATGCATTGATGCCATGACGCAGATGTTGCGCGCGGGCAAAAGCAGTTTTGACTTCAGCGCTGCGATCTTGTGCGAATACGAAAGTGGGCAGCAAGAAAAGAAGCAAGGCAAATAACAAACGAGAACGAAACGGCACAGTTCAACTCCCGGAAATCAACGTTAAAAATCCAACAGGTAACCATACTACGTCCGGCGAGCGAAGATTCTACATAGGGGAGAAATGTCACACATTCTGAATCCCGATTCGAGTCACAACTCAGCCCACTATAAGCCGTCATCCTGACGCGAAGGGGAGGATCTGCAGTTAGCTGCTTTTTCGCTCCATGAAACTTCCCAGTTGCCACAATCGCTCGTAAGCGTTCTGTCCCGGCTCTGTCGACTGCCGCGAACAAAAGTCGTATTTATTGTGCCAATCCCGTGTGCTATGGTGCCAGCATTTCTCAAGGAGTGTAAGTCGCGTGCCGCTGCATCGTGTGGCTGTCTTGGGCTCGCATCGCCTAACCATGGCCACCCTGCGCACGAAGTTTGCCACTCGTAGGAATCACTTCTATTTGAAATCTGAGAAGCTCTGGGAGTCGCTCTCTGCAGGGTTTACAAAGAAGATTTTGTGTTCCGGAATGCCTGAGTGGACAGACGAGATTAAGCGCGGATTCCGGTACTCGCCCCATCAGGTTAACTTTGGATCAATAACCGAAGAGAGCTTCCGCCAGTATGACATTGTGGTTCCCCTCGGACTAACCGCGCTGCGAGAGGCTCGTCGGCGGTCCCCGGTGCAGAAGAGTGCACTTCCACTGCCGTCTGAGGAATCCGTGCGTCTTTGCGACGATAAGTTTGAGTTTAACCAGGCGCTCATCAAACTCGGATTCGGCCGATACATTCCGAAAATGGTTCAGGGAGTGGCGCTAACTCCCCCATACATCCTCAAAAGGCGTGTCGGATCGTGGGGGAAGGACTGTTACATCATCCGTAACTGCGAAGATGAAGGAGCGCAACTCGATCGGATCACGGATCCCAATTACTTCTGCCAGGAACTCGTATCGGGATCTTCCGAGTTCGCCACGCACATCCTGTTTGTCGATGGGAGAATCGTCAAGGCTCTGAACATCAAGTATGAATTTGCCAACGACACCCCCATCAAAGGACAAAGCGCAGAGCGTCTCCGAGTCGTTCATCGCTGCCCTTATCTGAATTTGTTCGCACGGATATTGTTGGCGATCCAATTCGAGGGAATTTGCTGCGTGAATTACAAAGTGGCGAATGGGCAGCCGTTTCTGCTGGAGATCAATCCTCGCTTCGGCGGAAGCCTCGCACCTTACTTCTTTTCCTTCATAAGACATTTTCGCTAGCGAGGGAGACAGATAAGCAGGATCCCTTATTTCCGAGAGGAACTTGGGGCGGACTACTGCAAATCCGGAAGCAAGAAAAACTGAGACCTCACAAGAATCCGCTCTGCCTCGAACTGCGGCCGAGCCTCGTCCCAAAAAACGAAAACGGCTCCGCAAGGGGAGCCGCTCGCGTGATTGAAGTTGAAAATATTATTTGCTTGCGATGCGCGTTAAGGTATCGCTGGCGAGGGCTTGCTCGTAGGTGTTCCGCAGATACTTGTGCGGATTGACGGGAACCTTGTGGATGCGCACTTCATAATGCAGGTGCGGTCCGGTGGCGCGGCCTGTTTGGCCCACGTATCCGATGACTTGCCCGCGCATCACATGCTGGCCCGGCACAACCGAAACAGCCGAGAGATGCCCGTAGAGTGTGATGAGATCGTGGCCGTGATCGAGAACCACCTGACGGCCATATCCGGCGCCCATATTCTGACTCAGGACGTCGCCATCGCCGGCGGCGCGCACCGGCGTTCCATAAGGCGCTTCAATATCGAGCCCAGGATGGAACGCCCCTTCGCCATTGATGGGATCTTCACGCTGGCCGAAGCTCGATCCAATTCGCCCTTCGACGGGCCAGATGGAAGGTGCCGCGGCAAACTGCGTCCAGTCGCCTGTAAAGCCGGGAGCAAGACCGCCTTCAAGTGCACGCGTTACCTGGCCCGACATGGCCTGGTCGCGCAGTGCATAAAACTGCTCGAAGGTCATCTTCACATCCTGAGCGCTGAGGTCGTCTTTTACTGCCAGCGTCGGAGGCGTGGGAGCAGCGGCAGCCGTAGCGGCCGAAGCTTTTGCGGGAATTACTTTGTGCTGGCGCAGGCCATAGAGAGCAGTCACTTCGCTGGCCAGCGCGCCGAGAGAGGCCACCTGCACATCGCGATCATGCGCAACCTGGGCAAGCTGCTTGTAGTCCTTGCGCAAATTCTGATTGTCTTGCCTGACCTGGTTGAAGCGCTCTGTCTTGAGCAGCATGCGCGTATATGAGCCAGCCAGTCCAACAATGGTGAAAGCTCCCACCAGTGCTGCGGCAACAAATCCGTACACATAGCGCAGGGGAAGCGGAATCTTCCTTACCCTGCCATCTTCATCTCTGGCAACAAAAAGTATGTAATAGCGTTTTCGCAGCATGGTCCTGCTTTCACATCAACAAATTTGCAAGTGCTACTTGCCGCGTAGCCAGTAATTCACCACGAATGCAGGTGCTGGGGGGAGCCCCGCCCTATCTCAGCGCGCTCTATAAGAAGCGCCTATGGTTGAACGTCTGTACAGGCTAGCAGCGCTCACGGCGCAGGGTCAAGAATTTGACGCGGAAATCCCGCTCCAAATTCGATTTAGGTCCCACGTGAGACTGGCCATACGTAATGCTCTAATCGGCAATCTTCTGCGGCTTGCCCTATTCTCAATAAGATGCGCAGCACACGAAGCGAGTTGATCGGGAAAGACCTGCACGGCGAGTTGGCGCTGCTGGAGCGGATCCGCCGGCAAGCAAAACGCTCAGGATACAAGGGGTTGCGACTCGGAATCGGCGACGATTGTGCGCTTCTGCGGCTAAAACCGGGCGAAGAACTGGCCGTAACCACCGATTTATCCATTGCGAGGCGCCATTTTCGTATGGATTGGCACCCCCCCGAGGCGGTGGGGCATCGTACCCTGGCCCGCGGACTCAGCGATATCGCCGCCATGGGCGCGAGGCCTGTAGCTGCCTTTCTTTCCATGGGTTTACCCCGCGCATTGACCGTGGCGCGCGGCCGCGGCTCCTCATGGGCAGACCGCTTTCTGGCCGGCTTTCTGGCCCTCGCCGACACCTGGCAAACTCCCCTGGCCGGAGGCGACATGGCCGAATCGCCGGTAGCCCTGGCCGACGTCGTGCTTCTAGGTGCTGTGCCACAGGAGAAAGCCTTGCTGCGCTCTGGGGCGCGGCCCGGCGATCTCCTGTATATCACCGGATCGCTTGGCGGATCGGCCGCAGGGCTCGCTTTGCTGGGCAGCCGTAGAGCGCCGATTTCGCGCGTGAAAATGCATGACCTGAAAGCGGACAATCCACTAGCACCGCACCTGTGGCCGCATCCGCGGATTGCGCAGGGCCTGTGGCTGCGTCGCCACAACGCCGCGACCGCGGCAATCGACCTCAGCGATGGCCTCTCGACGGACCTCGATCATCTTTGCGCGGAGTCCAGCGTCTCGGCGGTGATCGATGCCGCAGCATTGCCCCTTCATCCCGGCGCGACGCTTGAACAGGCATTGCACGGCGGAGAGGACTACGAACTACTGTTCACGGCACGGCCCAATATAGAGCTCCCCCGCCGCATCGCCGGCGTGCCCATCACGCAAATTGGAACCATCGCAAAAAGACGTGCCAGACAACCTGAAGTCGTCCTTGTCGACAAATCTGGCCGTCGCAGCCCGCTGCTTCCCGGCGGCTGGCAACATTTTTCCTGAGGGATATCCGTAGCGGCACGAGTCTTCTTAATCACTAACCTTCTTTGAGATAGCAGATTATGATCGAGAGTGATATGGAGAGCGGAACCATACGCGTACGCTTTGCGCCATCCCCAACGGGCCTTCTGCACGTTGGAAATGCGCGGACCGCCCTCTTCAACTGGCTCTTCGCCAGGCGGATGGGGGGGAAGTTTGTCCTGCGCATCGAGGACACCGACCTCGAGCGCTCGAAATCTGCCTACGAAAAAAAGCTGATCGAGGACCTCGTATGGCTCGGCCTTACGTGGGACGAAGGCCCAAACGAAAACGATCCCGGCGAGACAGGCGAGTTCGGCCCTTATCGTCAATCGAAACGAACCGATCTCTATTCCTCGAACACAGCACAGTTATTGGCCGAGAACAAGGCGTATCGCTGCTTCTGCACACCCGAGGAACTGGACGAAGAGCGGCGCCGCGCGATTGACGAACACCGTCCACAAATCTATAGCGGAAAATGCCGCAAGCTCTCCAAGACCGAGATCAAAGAGAACTTGCTGCGTGGCAAGACCTATGCGGTGCGCCTCAAGATTCCCGACCACCCCATCAAGTTCCACGACATCGTGCGCGGCGACCTCGAATTTGCCTCAGACACGATCAGCGATCCAATCCTGGTGCGTTCGGCCAAAGGCGGAACGGCGGGAGCGAGCCCCGGAGTGCCCGTCTACAACTACGTGGTATCGGTCGACGACGCGCTGATGGGCATCACCCACGTGATTCGCGGCGACGATCACATCTCCAACACCCCAAAGCAAGTTGCGATTTACGAAGCATTCGGCTGGAAGGTACCCCAGTTTGCGCATCTTTCCACCATCCTCGGGCCTGATCGTGAGCGGCTTTCCAAACGCCACGGGGCCACATCGATGTCGGCCTTTCGCGAGATGGGGTACCTGCCGGAAGCAATGGTCAACTATTTGTCGCTGCTCGGCTGGGGAGCGGAAGACGGCAAGTCCGAGATCTTCACTGCGGCGCAGCTCGTGCAGGCTTTCTCTCTTGAGCGCGTGACTGCCAGCCCCGCCATCTTCGACTTTGAAAAGCTAAACTCGATGAACCGGCACTACATGAAACAGGCGCCGCCAGGACGCCTCGCGTCCCTCTGCTGGGACTACTTCGGCGGGCTGCTGCCCGAGAAGGAAGAAGCCAACGACGCCGTGCTGGTGTGGTTCTTCCACGTAATCGGCTTGTTTGTTCCATCGGTCAGTCACCTTGATGACATCCCGGCGAAGGCGGCTTTCATCTTCCACATGGACCCCAACCTTGCGCGCGCTGACCAGGAGAATGCGGCAGCCCTTGCAGCCGGTTCGGCGCAGACCGTGCTCAACGAACTCGCGAACCACGCCCGCGCTCACGCCGGCCCGATTTCGGCC
Source organism: uncultured Acidobacteriaceae bacterium (assembly GCA_963838295.1). GTDB lineage: Bacteria > Acidobacteriota > Terriglobia > Terriglobales > Acidobacteriaceae > Telmatobacter. Next base: position 405,736 of record CAWIQS010000005.1, on the reverse strand, counting down.
TCGGATTTTTCCGGATGGATGAACCAGATCAAGGAGGCAACCGGTGTCGAGGGAGATGAACTCTTTCATCCCATCCGCATCGCGTTGACCGGTACACACTCCGGACCTGAATTCGAAAAGCTGATTCCACTCATCGAGCAGGGAGTGGAGCTGAACCTTGGCATCCCCAGCGTGCGGGAACGCCTCGACGCGTTCGTTGGTATTACACCGGCGGAATGAGCGCTCCAATTCTTGACTTCACTTTCCCCCGTACGTGGAAAGCCGAGATCCTTTCCGCGCGCCCTGCGATTCTGCCCGCGCGACACTTCGTCTATCCCCGGGACGTTGAAGAAGTGGAGCGCGGCGCTCTCGAGGTGCTGGTGCGGACCGATGAGCCCAGCACGACGTCGTCGTTTCTCGCAACCTGCGCTCTTGGATTTCGCGATCCCGTCGTTCCCACCGGTGTATGGTCTGTACCGAACCCGCTTGAGATGTGCGCCGTCGCTGGCGGATACGCCTACATCATCGATACAGCAGCGCCGGATCACTTCACCATGCTGCGCTATCGTCCCGTGCTCGCGGTGCAGCCGGCTGCGGATCAGGGCCTGCTGCTTTTCGTGGGACATCGCAGCATCCTGGCGTGGGGCGCGGCTGGCCAGGCATGGGAGTCAACGAAGCTTTCCGATGAAGGTGTGATGATCACAGGCATTGATGGCGGCCTGCTGCGCGGCCTGGGCTGGAACCTGATCACTGACAAAGAAACGCCATTCACGCTGGATTTGCAGAGTGGTGCTCTGATGAACGCATAGGCTCCGAGAGGGACGATCGATGAATCTTCTTGGCAACGTCGAGCTGATGACTACAGAGTTCCCGGATGCACTGGAGTTCACCGTTACACGCGAGGGTGCTCTCCTTGAGACCGTCGTCATTCCTGCGATCACGATCATCGTTATGTGGGCGTTTTTCTGGCGCACCGGCAATCTTTGGCTTCGCATCATTTCGGGCTCCGCAGCGGGATTCACGATTTTCGCTGCCTTCGCAAATTGGATCCAGGGAGGCAAAACCAAACTCCGCGTAACACTCGAAGGGGTGATGGCCGAAGGAAGTCTCGGACAGCTCTTCTCCACATCCGTCAGCGTTGCAATCGCGGATATCTCCTCAATCGGCTTTTATGACGGCGGTGGAGACGGCGGCATCTCCGGCCTTTATGTGCGCCACGGCTGGAGGTTCACGCCGGTACTTCCCCGTCTCAGCCGGGAGCAAGCGCAATTGGTGGTGGATGCAATCACCAACAAATTCCCCGGGATTCCCGCGGACAGCGCACTGAACGCTCACTTGTTTGGAGACGGCGGAAGACTGACAAGCCTTGGGCTTTCCAAATCGAGCAGCAGAGGTACGGGCAGGCAGGAATAGTGTCTTCTGGCTGACTCAGGAAATTTGAGAGCCAACGCAAATAGATTCGTACCCTGCATACACCCCGTCAAACACCGAATCCCAACTCGCCGTTAACGCGTACCCACGTGCGTCCCGCCGCATCTTCGAGTGCAAAGTCGGATCCTTCAGAATTTCTGCAATGGCGCTCGCAAACTTCCCATCCGGCACGATCCGACCGGTCAGTCCGTCGCGCACGATCGTGCACGGGCCTCCATCCGGCGTGACAACTGCTGGAACTCCGCTCGATAGCGCTTCAAGCACCACGTTACCGAAAGTGTCGGTGTGCGATGGAAACACGAAGAGATCCATATTGGCATAGGCCGATGCCAGTGCTTCGCCCCTGAGTACTCCGGTAAACTCAGCGCGCGGCAGATGCTCGCGCAGCCACGATTCCTGGGCACCGTGTCCAACAATGAGAAAACGGAATGCATGAAGTCCCCTCTGTTCAAGCTCGTGCTGCACCTCTGCCAGAAGCGCCACGTTCTTCTCTACCGAGAGCCGTCCCACAAAGCCCAGCACGATTTCTCGATCTTCAATGCGGCGGCTCCGCTTCTCGGGATGAAACAGAGCGGAATCGACGCCGCGCGGCATCAGGTGGCACGGCCGCTCCGTCGCGCGCTCGAGGATCCGGCATAGTCCAGGATTTGGCGCGAAGAGTACATGGGCATTCGCATAAAAGCTGGTGGCAACGGCAAGCGCGAGGTCTTCGATGGTCTGGCCCGCAGCTTGAGAATGCGGCCGAGGCAGCAGCCGCAGGAACGGATCGGACCGCCGCGCTGCATATTCATGCACGTTGGTATGCCAGCTTGCCGCCAATGGCAAGTTGTAATGGCGCGCGATCGCAACGCCGAGAAAGCCTATTTCGCTGGGACCGGTAATGTGGATAATGTCGGGCCTGAAGCGATCGAGAACGTCCTCGATTGCAGGCAGATGGCGCAGATAGGCCGGGTCGAAGCTCAAATCCTTTTCGAGCGGGATCGAGAGAGAACCGCGCGGCAGCTCCAGCGACCAGAGATTGCCCTCTTCTACCAATGCCTGCCTGCGATTCCCTGCGCGCACGCAAAGAAAGGGCAAGTCATGACGACGGGCGAAGGCTTCAAAGTGGCGGCTGGTGTGGGCTACACCGTTGATCTCGTGGAACGAGTCGGGAAAATAAGCAACGCGTGGAGACTGAGCGATCATGGATGCTGGCTTGAAGCTGAGATTCAGCCCTCCTGCTCGCCCAGGGCAAGGCGCCGTTGTCCTTCGTCGTTCCACGCAATGCGGAGACCTCCGGATACAGGCCCCTTGCCCAGCATCTGGACGGCCTTGATGACCCAGTGGATGGAAAACGGCATGCGCCCATTCGGCCAGATTTCGCTGAGAGGACGAACCACACCATGCGCATCGGGATGATAGGCGCGTTCATCCCAGGTGCGCGAACCCTGCGGAAAATCAGGATAGTCGCGGATCGCGTCGAGTGTGGACTGCAGCAGGCGATGCTTCCAAGGTTGCGCATATTGCGGCATGAACAGCACGTTGCTCACACGTTGACGGCGAATCTCGTGCACGAACTCAGTAAAGCTCGCCGCGTTTGTCAGATTGATGTTGGCGTTGGCTTCCACGCCGTGTCGGTCGCCGCCGCTGATCAGCAGCATGTTCCATTGTTGCGCGAGCCGGCGCGTCGCTCGATTCTCTTCCCAGTTGCGCAACCCATTCAGTTCGAGGGCGTGCATCAGACCGCCATATTTCTGCAGAAATTCATTCACCAGGAAACTGTGCTTCCCTTCGCCGACCAGGAAGAGATCCCAGAGAGGATGGTTGAAGACGAGCAGTACGTCCGGCTCATCATTCAGGGCAGTCAGGATATCTTTGAGCTTCTCCTCTTGCGGGCTTGCTGTGTAGTCCGCCATCGTACGCATCCATTCTTTCGCGCGGCCTGATGGCAGATTGTGCACGCCAAGATGGAAGTCCTGTACGCCGCCGTAGGGCACGCTCCACTCCACCGAAACCGGAATGCGGCGGGCACTGGGAATGGTGCGCAGAAGCATGGGAGCCGCGATCGTGTCATGGTCGGTAATCGAAACCATGGAGTGCAGCTCGAGCTTCTCAATCTGTCCGCTCTCGAGATCGAATGCGAGCTTCGGCGTCATCGGCGGAGTCCAGTAGCTTGCCGCGTAATTTATCCGGACGCCATGCATCGCTTCAGCCCGGCTCTCGAGGCGAGCAAGCAGAGGTCGGATCGCAGCATACCTGCTGCCCAGGTTTGCCAGGAAATCCAGCGTCTCTCTCGACTGGTTGGTGTGGCTGTGCAGCGAAACGCCTGTGCGGAACCCCTTCGGTGCATCCTGGTCGCGCCACAGGTACGAAACGGTCGATGTGGCCATTTCTCCTCCTCATTCGCGATGGTGCGCTGGATTCTTACGCCTAAGTATCGTTTTTTCGCTGTCAATGGGAGGTTAAGGAGAGAACAATTGCACTTCAATTAGTGCACCGTACCATCGCAGTAACAGAGGCAGAATTCCACCCTAAACAAATGATAAGCAACCAGTTGGTTGCAGATTAACATTCCCGTCATTTATTGGTTTTGGCAAGTTCGGGACCCATAAAATCCTCGAAAGTCGACCCATGCATCAATTCCTGGGGCGCCTGAGCGGCGGCTTTGGCTTCGGGGATGAGATAGTTTTCGGTCAATCCGTCGCGCAGTAACTCGAAGGCTTCCTCTGGAGTGTCTGCGTATTTGAAGAGATCGAGATCCTTCGGCGAGATGGCGCCCGTATCGGCAAGCGTATCGAGGTTGAAGACCTTCTTCCAGTAATCCGATCCATAGACGACGACTGTGATCTTCTTGGCCAGCTTCTGGGTCTGCGCCAGCGTAAGAATCTCGAACATCTCGTCGAGCGTGCCAAATCCTCCGGGAAACACAACCAGCGCCTTGGCCAAGTATGCAAACCACAGCTTACGCATGAAAAAGTAGTGGAACTCGAAGTTGAGCGCGGGTGTGATGTAGGGATTCGGCGATTGCTCAAACGGCAGCCGGATATTCATGCCGATAGTCTTGCCGCCAGCTTCATAAGCGCCGCGATTGGCTGCTTCCATGATGCCGGGACCACCGCCGGACGTGACGACGAAGCGACTCCGCCGCGACGGAATCTTCGCCGCCCAACGCGTGAGCATCTGCGCCAGCCGGCGCGCGTCTTCGTAGTAGCGCGCCATGGCCACGGCGGCCACGGCGCGCTTCCGCTGAAGATCCGTGGCTTTACCGGCGGCGATGTCGGGCACGCTGGCCGGCTGTTCTTCGCTGGGAGCCGGATTGCGCGAACCAGTGTTGTCAAGGAGTTCCAGCGCATGATCGGCCTCTTCCCGTCCGCGAAAACGCGCAGAACCAAAGAAGACCACGGTGTCCTGGATGCGCTCGTGACGGAACCGCGCCAGCGGCTCCATGTACTCGGCCACAATCCGCATCAGGCGTCCGTCCGGGCCATTCAGAAAGGCAGAATTTTCGTAGGCCAGGGGAGCCGAGCCAAGCGGCGGCGGACCTTCATGCCCTTCCATATCGTCCGCGGACACGGCTGTCTCGTCGATGGCGGATATCTTGCTGGGTTCGGCCGCAGTGTCTGTATTGGCCGTTGTCTTCGGAGTGTCTTCTGCCGCCTGCTTGTTCTCTTCCGCGCTCATGCCTTACTCATTTCGATGCCGGATGGCGTCCTGCACAGCGATCCAGATATTCAGCAATCCCAATCCTGAAATCAAGCCACGGACCCCACCGTTCGCAGCGTAAATCGACAGCGTGGGAAACTGCACAAAGATCGGATTCTGATCCCAGAAAAGTTGCGACCACGGAGCATAGCAGACGGCCAATCCGATGTACATCCTCAGCAGTACGCGCAGATAGAGCTCCGTGCGCACCAGCCAGTGAGGAATGCGCTGCTGGGTATCAAATTCCGCTGCCGGCTGCAGGGCATTCGGGTCCGGCGTAGGACGGATCAAGTTTTCGGGGATCGGCGCTGGGTTAGGGGTCATGCTGGGTGATGTAGATTCCGGCTGCTTCAACATTCTCCAGGGCCTGTAAAGCTGCCCCCGAATTCCTGCCGTTTCACCAGCTCAGGGACGCCGTATTCAAACGGTAACACAGCCACCGGGCGGACCTTGGTTCGCGGCGAGGCCGCTCCGATGATCATGATTGCGTGTCCGCACCGCCCGGGGGTATTTTGTTGGTGTACATGGGTTCCAGTGCCCGGGGAGTCTGCCGTGAAAATAGCTGCCACTGCTTTTGTTCTGCTCCTCAGTTCCATCCCGTTAGCCGCTCAAAATGGTGCCAAACCCGAAAGCCAGGCTTTCGTGCTTCGAGCCCAGCCGGTGGTCAACGGTTGCCCGATCGGCATGGTCGCGAGCCAAGGCGTGTGGGATCACACCATCCGGGTTCGCCAGGGGCAGGAGGGGCAAAACCCTCAGCCCCTCGGTCAACGGATATTTCTCACGTTGAACGATACACATTCCGCCCCGATCGTTGCGGCGACCGTAAAGGTCTATGGCCTTACCGCCAAAAACCACATGGTGCAGACCGACAACCGTGCGACTGCAGACGGTGATGCAACAAAGACCATGTCAATTACCTTTGCGACGAGACAAAAGAACGGCGTCTCCAGCGATCTCTACATCCCGGGATTCACGGCGGTGAATTCCATCGAATTGGTTCAAGTTTCCTACGATGATGGCAGAGTTTGGCGCATCGGCGCGGACAGCGTTTGCCGCGTCACGCCCGACCCAATGATGCTGATTGCCAATCATTAGGGAGTCGCACTCGCCGCAGGTTTCGGATGGGACTCTGTGCTGCCCTCGGTCATGCCCAGCGCCCACTTGATCGCCTCAAAATACATTGTCCGAATGTCCGGATCCTGCCACGCTTCTTCGGTGTGTCCCAGTGTTGAATAGAAGACGCGGCCTTTGCCGTACATCTTGCTCCACGCCACCGCAAAATCATGATCTGTGCGATGCACGCGCGGATTGTTGCGGTAGTCGAGCCGCGAAGCGTCGAGGCTCAGCAGCACATTCACCTTGTCGCGCGACCACGCCTTCGGCTGATAAATCTCGTCGAACTTCACAAACTCCCTGGGAAAGTGGCGCACCGCAGGAAAATCCGGCGCCTCGTTGATGATGGGCGCGGTGAACGTCATCCATGGATGCTGATCAAACCAGCCGCCAATCATTTCGCCGTATTCCGGCCAGTTGTAGTTTGTATCGAGCGCTGCGTGGATGCCGACAAATCCCTTGCCGTCATCATGGACAAACGCAATCATGTCGCGTTTCTGATCGGCGTCCATGTCCAGTTCGCCGGTGGTGCTGGCAAAGACGATCAGGTCGAAATAACCCAGGTTCTTCGCGTTCCTGCCCAGGTCCTTCTTCGTCAGCAACTCGGTGTCGGTGCGCAGGGTTGCGTCCCACAGCCCGCTCTGCTGGCCCATGTTGTAGACGGCAACCATGGCCGCAGTGACGGAGTCGTGTTCGAAGCCCTTGGTCTGTCCGATCACGAGCACGTGTTTAACGTGCACCTGCTTGTCGTGAGGTGCGGGCGGAAGCGCGCTCTGCGAGTACAACGACGTCGCGCCTGCAAAAACAAACAGCGCACAAGAAATCAAGAACGACCTGACCACACCAGAATGGAATACGCGCACGCGACTTTCCTCCGCAGGCAATTATCAGGCAGCGAGGCGGGGTCGCGCAGTTTACTCGTGCGCTCCGCGCTTTTTGACCAGATTGACCCACTTCTGGTCGTCCATCTGCAACGCATATGTCAGGGGACGGTGGATGCTCTGGTCCACAGCATTCACGTCGGCACCCCGGTCGATGAGGATCTGAACCATGCTGCCATATTGCAGGTGGAGGGCGGCATCCAGAATCGAGTGTGATCGAGACCGCCATTGCTCGTCAGGACATTCAAGCAAAACCCGCGCCAGACAGCGAGAAACTTCCCCGCCTGCGCACCCAAAGTAATGTGACATAGGTGTTACCAAAGTCTCGTCGAGGCCCAATTCTGGTACCCAAATCACGATACGATGTTCGGAAGCCGCAGAATCCTTTCCTTCAGTGAGATGGAGCCAAGCCGTGAACGCTTCTCAAGACACGAAAGTAGGGCCCAGCGTAGTTGCCGAGACGCTGCGCAGCCTTTCAGAGCAGGCGAAATCCTGCCACGAAAAAATTGATTTAGCCGAAGCAGGTCAGAGCTTTAATCGGGCCGAAGTGCTTGCGGAAGTGGGCAAGCTGCTCGATGCATGCCAGAACCTGCGTGACGCGATCCTCTCCGAAGATGGTGGAGCGAGCTGGACGAGCAAGAGCGAATTGAGCGCGCTGGTCAGGCGGCTTGATGATGTCGCCGCCAAGAGACGTCGCTATCTTGATCTTGCCCAGGTGCTGGCCGCAGGCACCATCACGCACCGCCGCGAGCGCACGCGCCTTGAGCGCCTCGCACTGCGCGACAAGGCTGTCGCCGAGCTCATGGAGACCTCAGAGCAGCCCACGCCGCCTGAGCTGCCGGGCCCGGCTGCCGAAAGCTGGCTCGCATGGGCCTGCAGCCTCGAGGACGACACAAACGAGATCGAACTCCACAAGCTCAAGAGTGGCTTCCCACGACTCGATGACTTTGTCCGCCAGTTGGAGATCGATTGGTGGCACGAAGGTTCGGCGCCTGAAAAGAATGCAAAGCGCAAGTCCGCTCTTGAGGTTCTTGCCGCGATCAACGGTTCTCATTCCAATGGCAATCGCGCGATCAAGCAGCCCGTAGTTGAACAAGAGCCTGTCGCGCTGGCTCCTGCGCCCGAAGCGCCCGCGGCACCTGCTCCCCTGGAGTCCGCCGCCGTTCCGGAGCCTGCTCCGGATGTCGAAGTCGCTCCGGTTGCTGAGACGGCTCCGGTTACATTCATTCACGACACCCAGGTAGATGCGCCGGTTTTGAATTCCGACTTCATGGAAGCCGGGGCAAACGAGGAATCCGTCGAGCTCCCTGCTGAGACACTCAACCCAAACCGTAACGGATTCATTTCGTTCTTCCCGTGGGAGCAGGTGGACCAGTTCACGCGGCGCATCGAGACCGCCGATGTGGTGCGCAAGGATGCGCGTACCATTCGTGCGCTGCTCGCCGTCTCGCATTGGATCGAGCCGCGCGATCAGAACCCGATGACGCATGCCAAGTGCGGCATTCGCACGCTCACCGGCTACCCCGCTACCGCCGAGCCAACCTATGTTTCTCCGAGCGATGTCATGCAGTTCATCGCGCAGGATGACGGCCTGCCCCTGCTCACCGGCGGCGCTGACCTGCTGCGCTGGGGATTGCTGCAGCCGTCTGAACGCAACTTCCAGGGCGTTGCTTCAGTCCGCCGCTTCACGCCCGATCATCTTAAAGCGTGGTTCAGCGACGTCTTCCGCATTGCGCTTTCTGACAAGCAGATTGACGACATCTATAACCTGACCTCCGGCATTCCTTACCTTGTCGGACAACTGCACAGGCTCATCATCCCCACGCCCGTCGATCCGCCGACATGGCTTGGATTGGCGCGCTGGATGGACATCAAGGCGCAGTTCGAAAAACAGATGCCCGAGTTCACGCACGATCTCAAGAAGGGAATCCCGGCGGTGCGCTTGACCGACCGCGAACTCTCTCTCCTCAACATGGTGGTGATTGTCAGCTCTGACTCAACACAAGAAACAATCGCCGCAAACCTCTCCGAAAACTGGGAGAGATATCAGCATCCGGAGTACCGCGCCATGAGTTCCCGTGACGAGGTCAGTCTCGCCGTTCTGATGGAACTCGGACTCCTGCCGCGCCGCAATGTGACGGGCGGGGTTCCTTCCAAGGCCCTGGTACCGGTGAAGCAAGACGACGCAATCCGTAAGATCGCCGAACACCTGTAAACGGCGCGATTCAACCAGACGATCATGGGGCAGACGCATAAAGCGGCTGCCCCATCTCTTTTGGGCTTCGCGAAATCGCATCACAACACATACGGGACCATCGCCCGAACGCGAGCACGGTAGGCAGGGTATTCCACAGGAAAGCTCCTCACCAGAAGCCTCTCTTCTTGCCTTAGCTTGATCCAGAAGCCAACCAGAAACAGCGCCAGCCCCGCGAACGCAACCAGCAAGCCAGAGCCAACGGCTGTCCCCAGCCCCATCAGCAGATGGCCGGTGTAGATTGGGTGCCGCACGAGCGCATACGGCCCTCGTTCCACCAATTTGGGCCCCTGCTTCAATTCCACATCTCTGCTCCACTCGCTGCCTAGCGCCATCCGAGACCAGATGGACACCATCAGCCCCAGTACGCAGATCGCAACGAAACCGCAGTCCGTCGTATCACAACAATTCCAAAGGGATAAATCCAGATGATCATCAACAGGATGTACCCTAGCCAGATTGGCATTCGGGCAAGCCTGCCGCTCCAGTTCTGAGCCTCTGCCGCAGGCTTGATAGAGCGTGCGCTGATGTTCCAATACATCACGAGAAAAATCCAACAGCCAAGAGAATCAACAGTCCGGTCAGCACGGCCTGCATCCTTTCACCGCTGAATCCCGCTGGGCCGCCCGATCACAATCTGGATGCCTCATGCATGAGCCTCTTTTACGCATGAGTGGGATTCATGGAGTAGCACACCGGTCAACGATACTCCCTCACCGGGTGCCCCATTCATGCGCTTCTCCCAGGGGGTCCCCAGCGGCAGGTCTTCGTCCGTGGGGGTAGTGTTGGGCATGAGTGGGATTCACTATGGCCAGCACATTGACGCGCGTTATCCTGTCCAAAGCCATGCCATCCCTGTATCGCTTCCCCGCTCCCGTCATCCTGGTCGCATTGTTGTCTTCCACCCTGGCGCTCCCCGCCATCTCTGCCGCGCAAGAGGGTACGAGCAACTTGCTCACTTATCGAGGCGAGCAACCGGTTCGTGCGCGACACGGCATGGTGGTGAGTGTGCATCACCTCGCCTCTGACGCAGGAGTGCAGATCATGCAGCAGGGAGGCAATGCCGTCGATGCTGCCGTGGCCACCGGCTTTGCGCTCGCAGTCGTGCATCCCATCGCCGGGAATCTCGGCGGAGGAGGCTTCCTGCTGCTGCGCACCCACGACGGCAAAGCCACCTTCATCGACTTCCGCGAAAAAGCCCCGATGGCCGCAACGGAAGCGATGTATCAGGACGCCCGCGGCAATATCATTCCGAACGACAGCGTCCTCGGCTACCGCTCCATCGCAACTCCTGGTTCAGTCGCCGGACTGGTGTACTCGGAAAAGAAGTACGGAAAGCTCGGCCTCAAGCGCGTCATGGCTCCGGCGATCGATCTGGCGCGCGACGGCTTCGCGCTCACTCCCGAGGAAGCACACGAACTGACCGACCACGACCTGGCGCTCTTCCCCGAGTCGCGCGCTCTATTTCAGCGGGGTGGCACCTATTACCGCGCCGGCGAAACCTTTCAGCAGCCCGAGTTGGCCCGCACGCTTGAGCGGATTGCCGCCGATCCTGACGATTTCTATCACGGCAAGATGGCGCATGAGCTCATCGACGATCTCAAAAAGGGCGGAGCGCTCATCACACTCGACGACCTCGCGCAATACGACGTTGTCGAGCGCAAGCCCATCATCGGCACATTTCACAACTACACCATCGTCAGCGCACCGCCTCCCTCCTCCGGCGGTGTCGTCCTCGTGAGCGCGCTCAACATCCTTGAGGGCTACGACCTAACCAGCTTCGGCGATCGCTCTGCGGACTGGATCCACTATGCCACCGAAGCTTATCGACGCGCCTACATGGATCGCTCCGACTACCTCGGCGATCCCGACTACAACCATATTCCCGTCGACGAACTGATCGCGAAGAGGTATGCCGCAGCCTGGCACAAGAGCATCCTGCCCGACAAAGCCAGCCCCAGCGGCGGCCTCGTGCGTCCCGATGGATTTCTGCCTTCCGCGCCCGCCACAGCCGGCACACGTCGCGAATCGCCCGACACGACGCACTACTCCGTCGTAGACGCAGAGGGAAATGCGGTCTCGGTCACGACCACGTTGAACAACAGCTTCGGCTCACACGTAACTTCTAAATCTCTTGGCTTCCTGCTCAACGACGAGATGGATGACTTCGCCTCAAAGATGGGCGTACCCAACATGTTCGGGCTCATCCAGGGCCCCGCAAATGCCATTGCACCTGGCAAACGCCCGCTCAGTTCCATGACGCCGACCATCGTGCTCGAAGACGGCAAGCTCCGCTACGTGCTCGGATCGCCCGGCGGAGCGCGCATCATCACCACCGTCGGGAATGTTTTTCTATCCGCTGCTGAAGGCGGCCTCAACATTCAGGAAGCCGTGGACGCTCCGCGCTTTCATCATCAGGATCTGCCCGACAAACTCTATCTTGAGCCGGGATTCAACCTCGATGTTCAGGCAAAGCTGAAGGCAATGGGCTATACGCTGGCCATAGGAGATCGACACTGGTCGAACGGAGAGTGCATTGCCGTCGATCCCAAAACTGGCGAACTCACCGGCGGCCAGGACCACCGCAGCCACTACGGCAAAGCGGCAGGCTACTAGTCTCGCTGTCGGTAATTCTGTTAGGAAGTGGCACGCACTGTTACGGCACACTTCCTTAGTGCGGTGTCATTCTGAAAATTAATGCGGTGTCATTCTGAGAGAACGGGGAGCCAAACGTTTTCCAGTTTGGGGGTGGTGAGCGAAGAATCTGCTTTTGGGCGTGTCTGAGTTCCGACATGCCCCTCACGTGTATTGGTGAGTTAGAAACGGTCCCGGCGCGCAGGTTTCCGAACCTTCTTCGACCGGCACTCCCGTTGCGGCGCCCGCTCCGTCGTCGCTCGATGGCTGGTCTTTTACCCTTTCGCCAAACGGCAGGAATACCGAAAACGCCGTACCGCTGGCCCCGATCCGCTGCGAACTCCGAACGCGCACGTTGCCCTTGTGCCGCTCGAGCAACTGCGCTACCACCCACAATCCCAATCCCGTTCCAGTCTCAGTCTTCGTCGTGAAAAAGGGTTCAAACATGCGGCCCGCGGTGACCCGGTCGATTCCCGCGCCTGTGTCGCAGAGGGTAACGCGCATGCCTTGGGTGGTCCGATCGCGCCAGTCGCGCGAAGGACAGATGCGCGTTACAAGCCGCCCGTTTTGATCCATCGCTTCAATCGCGTTGGCAATCAGGTTCGCAAAAATCTGCTGCGTCTCACTCAGCATGCAGTTGATCGGGCGTTCCCCTTCCACCCTGGTGTCGACCTCGATCTCCATCGCCTGCAGCTTGCCACGGAACATCGCCAGCACCGACTCCATCACCTCGCTCAGCAGGGTGTCCCTTGGCGTCCCGATCTCGCGATGAAACTTCAGCGTCGATTGCGCCACCAGCGCAATGCGCATTAGTTCATCGAGCGCGCCATTCGCCTGCAGACGCGCATCCTCAAGCGAGTCCGTCGTCGAAATCAGATAAAGCATGTTCGCCACTGCTTCCATCGGATTGTTGATCTCATGCGCCACCGAGGCCGCCAACCGTCCCGCCACCGCAAGCTTCTCCGCGCGCAGCAGCGCTTCATCCGCCTGCTTACGACGCGTAATATCCGCCATCACGCCAAAGATGCGCGTCACTTTACGCTGCGCATCCATCTCGCACTTTCCTTCCGATTCCAGCCAATGCAGCGAACCATCTGCCCAGCGAACGCGGTACTGCATGTGGTAGTCGGCGCCTTCGGCCCGCACCTTTGCGAACGCCTCATCCAGGCTGGGAACGTCCTCCGGAACCACAAACCGCAGCCACGCCTCAGGCTCCGGGCCGAACGCGCCGGGCTCGCAGCCCACCATGCGGTAGACCTCGTCGGAGCGATGGACAACTTCCTTCTCAAGGTCCCACACCCACAGGCCCATTCCGCTAGCCCTCAGGGCAAGCTGCAGCACGTTGTCGCGGTAACGCAATTCTTCGCCTGCGCGTGCGCGCTCGTCTGCCAGCCGCCGTTCCGATTCGGCCAGTTCCAGTTGCCGCTTCAGTTCCTGGCTTGTCAGCGCGGCTTTCTGCTGTGCTAGTCTCCGTACCGAAAAGCCAAGCAGCAGCGTCACCACCAGAAACATGCCCATGCGTAATTCCTGCGAGACATTTCCGGTGGAGAATCGAAGTTGCGAACGCGTCAGAAACGCATCCACCAGCGCCACATCCATCAGCGCACACCCGGCAGCGCCCCACATACCCAGAAACCACGCCGCCAGAATCACCGTTGGAAACGCGAGCAGCAGAGGAAAGGAGCGAAGCGGCGCAATGCTCGACGTCAACTCGATCGCACCGCCTGCCATCAGGCAGCCCAGCGAGAAACGCAGGTACCACGGTAGCCGGCCCATCCTCTCGGAACTGGGGAAGCTAATCGCCATGCACAGTCTCCGCAACCATCGCACATCGCCCTTGCTGCCCGGGAAACTCAGGTTTTTTCTACGCTGCTCTCTGGCGCGCAACACGCGACGGAGCTTCGCAACTGAGGCTCTTTTTGGCAGGGGCCCGGGGGATATCAGTGTGGGTAGCATAGGCAAAATCTCCCCGGGTGTCCAGTGCTCCCAACCCCCAGACGCGTGGCCATGGTCATCGGGATTTTCCGTATGCGCCGGCTCGCCACTCTCAGCCCTTTTCCGGTAAGTTGTTTAGGGAATGAGACAATAGGAGGCAACGCCGGGCCCACTTACCGGCGCGGGGGCCGTCAAAGCATGCTGCCAATTCTTTCTACACATATCTTTTTGAAACAACGGCTGCACCCCGGCCTACTTGAAATGGCTGCGCGCTCCGGCGCCCTGGGCGTTGAGCTCTTTGCCGCCAGGCAACATTTTGACTACACCAGCCGCGAACACGTCATGGAACTCGCCGCCTGGTTCGCCTCCAATCCGCTCGAACCGTATTCCATGCACGCCCCGCTCTTCCCTGACCGCGAGATGGGCCGCGCCGGTTCTCCCGCTGTCAATGTCGTGCACCCTGAGAAATCCCGCCGGATTGACGCGATGGATGAGATCAAGCGCGCTCTCGAAGCCGCCGAACACATTCCCTTCAAAAAGCTCGTCATGCATCTCGGCGAAAAATACGAAGCGTGGTCGCCGCGCACCATGGAATACGCCACCACTGCTCTTGAACATCTCGGCGCCTTTGCACGCCCTCTCGGCGTCAACGTGCTCGTGGAAAACCTCACCAGCGACGCCACTACACCCGAACATCTCGTCACCATTCTTGAAATGGCGCACCTCGATAAGATCGGCGTCTGCCTTGACCTCGGCCACGCGCATATCGCTCCCGGAATCGCAGAAGCCATCGGCACCCTCGGCACACGCATCGCCGAACTGCATGTGCACGACAACCACGGCCTCAAAGACGAGCACCTGTGGCCGGGCGACGGCACCGTCGATTGGGCCGCCACCGTCGAAGCTCTCAAGTCGCTCGCCACTCCGCCCGCTGCGGTACTCGAGATCGGCTACGACCTCAACGACGCCACCGCCGCCATCCCCGAGCGTATCCAGCGATCCTTCGAAAAGCTCATCTGATCCCGACTCCCCAAACGCCCGCGCATGAGTCGGAGAGCTGGCGCGGTGCGAGACACGCTCTGCGCCATCCCCTTCTGGACTTCTATAGATCTGAACGTTTCGATCCAGGTGCGTTGTATCTATGGTCTTTCAATTGGGGCGCTGCGGAGTCGGAGAACCGTTGCCGTCTCCCCTGATTCTGAGTTCAGCCTCAACATCGGCGATGCGACTGCGCAGGCGGTTCTTGATCTCTGCAACGGTCTCGGTCTCACCAAGATGACCGGTCTCATCGAAATGCTGCAGGTAGGTGCGCAGTTCGTCGAGAAGCTCGCGGGGAAGGCGGAGGCCCATAGACAATCGATTTTGTCACAAAACAGGTGCAATAGTGGAGCAATTTTTCTTGCGGATAATCGGGGATGTCGGGCGGCTTGCGATTCCGCCGGATTCCTCTCGCAGCTACGATATTGCGGCGACGCTGAGCGCTTCATTCATTTCCGTTTCTGCTCACGCGTGGATTCCATGAGGAATCGTCATTTGCGCTATCATGGCCGTCATGATTCCCGGAATGAATAAGTGGCACCGACTCTTTTGCACCCTTGCGCTTCTGCTCTGTGCGATTCCAGCACTCGCCAAAGATGCTCCGCTCGCTGTCATCGACTGGCCCACGACCGGCACGCCCGTGGTTCGCTTCACCTTTGGCAAGTTCAAAACCCTTCCCGGCATGGGCAGCCTCCACGGATATGTGATGGAGACGACTGCTGAGAATCTTTCCGCCCGCGTCATTCCGTCGGCACGATTCTCGGTCTATCTCTTCGACAAGGCCAAGGTCCGCGTCGGCGAAGATGCCATCTCGCTGAGCAATGTAGGCCCCGGTGAGACTGTCCGCTTTCAGACCACAGTCATGGCCTCCGGTCAGCCCGTCTCCGTTTCAATCAACGAGAAAGCCGACGCAGCCAAAACCGTTTCTCTCACGGTAAATTCCACGCCACAGGGTGCATTGCTCAAGGTGGATGGCACGGAAGCGGGCGTCACGCCGCGTCTCATCACGGTCGGGGCCGGCAAGCACATTCTCGCCTTCAGCAAAGAGGGATTCAGAGCCGGAGAGTTCCCGCTTGAAATCGGGCGCGACGACGTTTCCGGTGGCAGCATCAGCTATCAACTCGGCACCGTTTCCTTCGATTCGATTGAACTGCGCGATGGCAGCATGCTCAACGGCGACCTTGTCTCCGTCTCCGGCATGGACGTGGAGGTTCGCGTCGGCGGCAATCTCCAGCACATCGACCGGAACCGTATCAAACAGATCATGCTCGTCCAGCGCGACGCGCCCCGGCAGGACCTGCCTACTCCATCAACCCCGCAACAGTAGGCGTTCCCTTCGCTTCCTGCCCATTCGGCGATTAACCGAAGAGGTTATCATCCCGAATCGTGCGGCCAATGCACATCCAGGTCGGGCAGTCCGGCAACATCGAATCGGGCGTAACAACACCGGTCCGCGCTTTTTCCGCCGGGAAACTGCAGCGCCTGTTCACGGCAGCGCCTCCACGCGATGGATCAGCAGCGTGACGCAGATTTTGTTTTTTGCTTGCGCATGTGCTAGTTTGTGAAGCCTCTTCAAAGCTGCTGCTGCGCTCGCAACAAAATTCGCTGACACGAGGTCCAATGTGAAAAGAGAACGCATAACACGGATCGTTCTAGTGATCGTGGGGCTTTTGAATCTCGCGATCATTTATCCGCTATATATGGACCTGCAACATTCCAGCTGGCTTTTGGTGCAGAAGAACGCGACCGAGCCGATGTTTCTGAGCTTCTTTATTCCGGTCGGGGTCTTTCTACTCCTGGCCGCAAAAAGACCATCTGAGCATCGCTCGATGATTGCTCTGGCAGCCTGGTGGAACATCTCCCATGGTGCAGTGATGACTATTCAAACCGCCGAAGCCTGGACGCACGGCGTCCACAGGAATTTTGCGGATGTAATCGTCGCACTCGTGATTGGCGGAGTCCTGTTGGCGCTTCTGCCGGCAAAGCGAAAGGTAGTCGAACCAGTACTTGCGTGAATGAGCGCAGAAACCCCACACTCTGCGCGGATAACAGTTAACTCTCGTCTTCTCCTCACGGCCCTTTGGTGTTCTGGACGTGTCACGCCAATCCGGAAGTGATCCCGTTTTGGGGCACGTCCCGATAGCTCACCACTCGTTCATTTGGTGATTGGCGACGTTGAGCGCGGACCTCGTGTCAGCCAGGATGCCCAGCCAGTGCAGATTGCAAGGGCAACCGAAAGAATCCGTACAAGACCAGAAAGTTCGCTGAAACTCACGTAGACACCGAGGAGTTGATACGCGAAAAGAGCCCATCCCAGAGCACCAATGGCTTCAGGAGTTGTTCTTGCCAGCGTACCCAAATGCCAAGCAAGATACGCCGCGAACACAATACACAAAGAACAGAAGACTCCGAGTTCGAGAACCACTGGGCCGTATGAGACACGGTGATCCTCTGGGAGAGGTATCGAGTTCAGTGCTCCGCCAGCCTGCCAGAATCTCACGATGCCGTATGCGTTCCCTGCGGCTGCCACAACGAGCAAGGTGCCAGCAGTTCTGTAGAGCACAGTTGCATTCATCGGTGTTTCCTCGAACCCTATGTAGCTTTCTGCATTCAGACCTCGAGTGTCAAGTGGGTTCCAAGTGGAATCACCACCTACTTGGAAGTAGCCCAAGAATCGGGATCACTTCCGGTTAGGCCAAACAAGACCGGAGCTACCTGACGTTACTCCAATTGCGCTTCAGGGCATGACTTCAGTCAGTCCAAGAGCGGTCTGCACTCAAGAGGGCTGCAAAGCTGAAACCGCCAATCGCATGATCGCGCCTGAGATCGGCGAGTGGATCTCATCACAAGGGCGTCTCCCTTTTTTAACGTTTTTTAGTCAAGCTATTCATTTCAGATTACTTACCATGGAAAGTCTGTCGTAAATAATTGAAAGCAAATAGATTAAGACTCAAAGTATTCAAAAATATAGACTTGGCGATGGATTTCGGGGGTTTGCACCGTTCCTGGGGCAGGTTCATACCAGATTTGCGGCATGCCCTCCGAAAAAACGGGCGTCCCAGTGATTGCTCGACGGCCACCGCCATCTTCTTGCCTTTTTTGTCTACAGAGACAAGTGTAGAGAATTCGGAGAAATAACCTGCAAGGTTCGGAGAAAAATTATCTCGAAGGGAATGAGGGACATGGCAGGGATTTTGGGAGGGGCGGGTATTGACATCGTGTTGAGGTGAACCCAGGTGCGTCGAATCGAAGCCTCAGCAGATGCGCGGCAGCTGCTCGCCGATCTGCGGCGCGATCACGCGATTGGCGCCCATGCCCGTGCGCGCCACGATCATTCCCGGATGCTGCGCGGTCACATGGCCGATGCGTGCAGCGTCGACTCCGAGGGGATGCGCGCGCAGCGTGGCCAGCGCCTGATCGGCTGACTCTGCCGCTACAAAGAAAACCGCCTTGCCCTCGTTGGCTACGTACACCGGATCGAGCCCCAGCAGTTCGCACGCCGACTGCACTTCAAGGCGGACGGGTAGCTGGGCTTCGTCGATCTCCATGCCGACCTTGGAAGCGCCTGCGATCTCGTTGAGCGTCGATGCCAGACCGCCGCGCGTGGGATCGCGCATTGCGTGCACTCCCGTTCCAACGGCGTCGAGCACATCGGCAATCAAGCCGTTGAGCGCCGCGCAGTCCGAGCGGATCTGGCTTTCAAATTCGAGGCCCTCGCGTACGCTCATGATCGCCATGCCGTGATCGCCGATGGTGCCGGAAACCAGAATTGCGTCGCCCGCCTGCGCGCGATGCGGACCGACGTTCACGCCTGGCCGCAGCACTCCAACGCCCGCGGTATTGATGTAGCACCCGTCGCCGTGGCCGCGCTCCACCACCTTGGTGTCGCCCGTAACTATGCGCACGCCGGCGGTAGTCGCCGCATCCGACATGGCGCGGACAATCGCAGCAAGCTGCGCCAGCGGGAAACCTTCTTCGAGGATGAAGCTCGCGCTCAGAAACTTGGGATCGGCTCCCGAGACGGCGAGATCGTTGACGGTTCCATTTATCGCAAGCGCGCCGATCGAGCCACCCGGAAAGAACAGCGGCTGCACCACAAAGGAATCCGTGCTCATGGCGAGGCGGCCTGAGTTGAGTTCGAAGACCGCGGCATCGCCCAGACTCTCGAGCGCCGGATTGCGAAAGGCCGGCAGAAAGAGATGCTCGACCAGTTCGTTGCCCAGCTTGCCGCCGCCACCGTGGCCCATCACGATAGTGGGGTAATCGGCGAGAGGCAGCGGACAAGTCCAGTTCGAGAAATCTGGCGTGCTCGAACCCTCAGCCATTCATGGCTCCGGTCAGTGCGGCGCCGGCGTGCGCCAGGTCATCAGCTGAAAGGAAGCGCCCGTAGTTGTAGTAGGCCGCGCATGCTCCTTCGCTCGAAACCATGGTGGCGCCGAGCGGATGACGCGGCGTGCACTCCTTGCCGAACGCCGGGCACTCGGCCGGCTTGATGGCTCCGCGCAGAACGTCGCCCGACATGCATAGCGGCGACTCTTCGGTATGGATGCCCGTGATGTGGAAACGCTCTTCGGCGTCGAACTCGCGGTAAGGCTCACTGAGCCGCCATCCGCTCTTCGGAATTACTCCGATACCCCGCCAGGCCCGGTCGGTGACTTCAAAAACTTCGGCCAACAGCTTCTGGGCCGGCAAGTTCCCTTTGTACGTGACGATGCGCTCGTAGGCATTCTCGACGCGGCACTCGCCCTTTTCAAGCTGGATCACTGCGCGGCGAATGCCATCGAGCAGATCGAGCGGCTCAAATCCGGTGACGACGATTGGAATTTTGTATTTCTCGACGAGCGGCGGATATTCCCAGAACCCCATCACGCTGCAAACATGTCCGGCCGCGAGAAAGGCCTGTACCTTGTTCCCCGGCGAATTCATCAGCGCCTCGATCGCGGGCGGAACAAGCACATGCGAGACAAGGACGGAAAAGTTCTTCAGCCCGCGCCGCTTGGCCAGATGCACGCTCATGGCGTTGGCCGGAGCGGTAGTCTCAAAACCCACGCCGAAGAAGACAACCTGCTTGTCGGGATTCTTGACAGCCAGCTCGACCGCATCAAGTGGCGAATAGACGATGCGAACATCGCCGCCGCTTCCCTTCACCTGGAAGAGATCGCGTTCGGTGCCGGGCACGCGCAGCATGTCGCCAAAGGAGCAGAAGATGACGCCCGGTTGGGCAGCGATGGCGAGGGCCTTGTCAATGAGTTGCAGCGGCGTGACGCAGACAGGACAGCCCGGGCCGTGGATCATCTCGATTCCGGCGGGCAACATCTGGTCGATGCCGTTGCGAATGATGGAGTGGGTCTGGCCGCCGCAGACTTCCATGATCCTCCACGGACGGGTGGTGACCTGGTGGATTTCGCGGGCCATACGCTGGGCGACTTCGCCGTTGCGGAACTCAGTGAGGTACTTCATTTGGATACAGGTCTCCCAGCCTCGTCGACCGAGCGAATGTCGTCGGCGGACGGATCGCAGCTCCCATCCGGGCAGGGCGAAGGTCGCACACTGGCGGCGCGGGCGAAGATTTCTTCCTCGCCGGCCAGTTCCTCTTCAAGAGCGCCCATTTTCTCGAAAAGGTCGAGGGTTTCCAGGGCGGTTTTTTCATCGATCCTTGAGAGCGCAAAGCCAACATGCACAATGGTGTAGTCGCCAACGACGACTTCGGGAACGTAATCGAGGCAGACGTTCTTGACGACGCCGCCGAAGTTCACGCGGCCCATCCTGACGTCGCCCTCAGTGATTTGTTCGACTCTTCCGGGAATAGCGAGACACATAGTGAACCTCTTATACCGGGGCGGGCATGCGTCCAAAAGTGATTTAGATCACTTTTCCCCGCGATTGGCAATCTTACGCTCATTTTCGGCGATGCGCCTCTTTACCATCTTCCTCACGAGAGTGGCCGGAAGAGGTTTGTCCAAAGGGAATTGCAAGGTCCCCTTTGAGGTTCGATAGCTCTTCAGTTCTTCCTGCATTTCGTCCGTCAATGAAGCTTGCATAGGAAAGAAACTGCAGTGGTTCTTGAAAGCGGCGTAGGCGACCAGCGCGCCCTGGTAGTGGAACGCGGGCATTCCGTAACTAAGTTGCTCTGTGGCCTCGGACGGAACGACGGAGCCAATGGTGACCCGGAGCTTGCTGAGGGTCGTGCGGGCCGGTTCGGGCACCTTGGCGAGATACGCGTCAACATCGTCGGCTGTAGATTTGGCCTTCCTGGTGGTTCTGTCAGTCGCCTTCTTCATGGATCCTCTTGTAAAGGGTGTGAAGATGCCGTTGTAACGCCAATGTGCGGCGGTTTAACGCCGCCGCGCATCGTGTCGAAATGTTGTCTACTTCTTCTTTGGAGGAGGCATGGGTGGAACAGCCGACGACGCGATGTCGGCAACTGCTTTCCATGAGCCATCGGCTTGTTTGCGGAATGTGGTTACATAGTTGCCGTGGTCGTTGATCGGCTTATGGGTCGACGGATCGGTCACCGTTAATTTGTATGTCCCTGCGGAGTAGGCGAGATCACCGGACTTGGCCACGTCCACTTTGGAGGACTGGAAGGTGAGCGAGAGTGCGGGATCGCTAAGCATCTGTTTCATGCCGTCGCGCAGCGCATCCTTGCCGCGAACCATTTCCGCGCCGGGTGTCATCAGAATGGCGTCGTCTGCGTAGAAGGCCATGACCTTGTCGGGATCCTTCGAAGCCCAGGCCTGGTTCGCTTGTACTTCGGTATCGGTGATCGCTTTAACGTCGGCGTCGTGCGTGTCGGGGGCTGGGGGTGGAGTTTGATTGCACGCCGCCAGCGACAATGCGATGACGGTTGCGCTGCAGAGAGTAGCAAAGCCTTTCATGGTTGTCAGTCTCCTCAGTGGAATCATTGAAGATGCAGAAAGATGACCGGAGAGGAAGATACGAAGATACGGGGTCACTTCGGGCAGCAGCCATTCTGCCACATCCAGTTTGACCTGGGCGGAGTTCTTTAAAGAAAAAGAATGCGATTTCGGGCGAATCAGGACTGGCGGGTTCTCTCGTCGGCAAGATAGGCGAGCCAATCGGACATGCCGGCACCGGTTTTCGCGGAGGTTTCAAAGATGCGGATGCCCGGACGGATCTCATTGATGTTCCTGAGGGCCGTCTCGCGGTCGAATCCGCAAGGCTCGGCAATATCGATCTTGGTGATGATCGCGGCATCGGCGGAGTTGAAGAGTGTGGGATATTTGAGCGGCTTGTCTTCACCCTCGGTCACGCTGAGCAGGGCTACGCGGATCTTCTCGCCGAGGTCGTAGCTCGAAGGACATACAAGGTTGCCGACGTTTTCGATGAACAGGTAGTCGAGGTCACCGAGTTCCCAACCTTCGAGATGCTTGCCGATCATCTCGGCTTCGAGATGGCAGATGCCATGGGTGTTGATCTGGCGGACAGGTGCTCCGCTGGCGGCGAGACGGCGGGCATCGTTGTCAGTTTCGAGATCGCCTACCAGCGCGGCGGCCCTCGCACCTCCGGCACGCAGTTCGCGCAGGGTACGTTCAAGGAAGGCTGTCTTGCCGGTGCCGGGACTGGAGACCAGGTTTAGCACCAGTACATCCGCGGACTTAAAGCGGCCGCGCAGGCCTCGCGCCAATTCATCGTTCTTTTTCAGAATTCCCTGCCGCAACTCAACAATCCGGGTGGTCATACCTTTTCCTCAACTTCATCTATCTCGATGGATTCAATTTCGAGTTCCCTGCCCTGGCGGAGATCCGAGACGGGCTGATCGCAGCGCGGGCAGCGAAAGCTCTGCAGGCTTGCAATCTCGACGTCTGAAGCGCAGGAGTCGCAATGCATCGTTACGGGCAGGATCTTCACTACCAGCTTGGAACCCTCCAGCGCGGTGCCTTCGGTGGCGATGCCGTAGCAGAACTGGAGCGAGTCTTCGACCACAGAGGCGAGCGCGCCGATGCGTAAACGCACCTCTTTGACACGCGCGCCGGGATACGCTTCGAGCGTTTGCGTTACGGAATCGACGATGCTGGAAACGATGGAGAGTTCGTGCACGCGGCCTCGCCTGAAAGGACGATTCTATCCCGCAAGCGATACGGCTGGTGTGCGGAACGGCACTCGACTTGTAAAATGACACGAGAGGTCGGAGCCCCTTCCCTGTGAGCAAAACCCTTGCACCTCATCCTCATACCGCTTCCCGTCTCGCGCTAAGCGAGCTTGCCCCCGGAGCCATGCAATCGGAGATCCGCGCCATGAGCGTGGAGTGCGAACGCATTGGCGGCATCAACCTGGCCCAGGGCATTTGCGATACGCCGGTCCCCATGCCGGTGGAGACCGCTGCGATTGCTGCGATCGTGGGCGGCCACAATATTTACACGCGGCAGGATGGAATTGCCCGGTTGCGCAAGGCGATTGCGGACAAGCAGCAGCGCGAATACGGGCTGACTTATGATCCTGAAACCGAAGTGATGGTGGCGAGCGGAGCCACGGCAGGGCTGCATGCGGCGGCCATGGCTCTCTTGAATCCGGGGGACGAGGTGCTGGTCTTTGAGCCGTTCTACGGCTATCACGTGACGACGCTGAAGTCGTTGCGCGTTAAGCCGGTTCTGGTTCCGCTGGCGGAGCCGGACTGGGTGCTAGATACGGATGCGCTGCGAGCGGCGATCACCGAGCGCACACGCGCGATCATCGTGAATACGCCGGCGAACCCCAGCGGCAAGGTGTTTTCACGCACGGAAATGGAAGCAGTTGCGGAAGCGGCGCGCGAGCACGACCTGTTTGTCTTCACCGATGAGATCTATGAGTACTTCGTCTACGACGGCACAAAGCATATCTGTCTCGCGACGCTCGATGGTATGCGCGAACGTACCATCGTGATGTCGGGGTTCAGCAAGACATTCAGCGTTACCGGCTGGCGGCTGGGTTATGTGACGGCCGACGCGAAATGGATGGGCGCGATGGGCTACTTTCACGACCTGACGTACGTCTGTGCTCCTTCGGCACTGCAGCATGGTGCGGCGGCGGGGTTGGAGCAATTGCCGCCGGCGTTCTACACGCAGCTCGCGGCAGATCATCAGTCGAAGCGGGAACGGATCGTGGCGGCGCTGCGCGATGCGGGTATGGAGCCGAGCGTGCCGGCGGGCGCCTATTACGTGCTGGCGAAGGCCAGCCCGTTGCCAGGGGAAACATCGGCGCTGAAAGCCCGGCATCTGCTGGCGAAAACCGGCGTTGCTTCCGTGGCGGGATCGGCGTTCTTCCGGCCGGGACGAGGCGAGGATCTGCTGCGCTTCTGCTTCGCCAAAAAGGATGCGGATCTCGATGAAGCCTGCGCGCGCCTTCGCAAGCTCTGAGCTGGTGTATCGTCTCCGAAGTTGTTCATACAAATCTGGAATTGCCAAGAAGCAGATTCTTCGCTCACCACCCCAAACTCTGCCCCAAAGAGCCAACATCGCTCTTTGGGGACCCCACTGAAGTACGTTTGAGGCCCCGTTCACTCAGAATGACACCGCCAACTTTTGTTGTGAACTTCCGGGACAGGATACTAGGGCCTGTTCAATTGAATGGCAATTGAAAGGCTTAGAATCAAGCCATAAACTGTTGCGCGATTTGCGCCTTTCTGGAAAGGTCCTAACGTCGTGAACGAATTCCCTCATGCCATGCTTCGCGAGATTTTTGAACAGCCTGCTGCCATCCGGCGGACGCTCGATTTGTATCTGGATGGAGAAGCTCTAAAGGCTGAAGCATTTGCCCCCTATGAGGGCTGGCTCAATGCGCGGGGCGAAGTGCTGATTGCCGCGAGCGGGTCGAGCCGTCACGCAGGGCTGGCGGCGGAGATCATCTTCGAGGACCTTTGCGGGCTGGCGGTGGACGTTGAGTATTCGAGCGAGTACAGCTGCAGGCCGGCGGTGAATCCGCGCCGACCTTCGGTGCTGGTGATCTCGCAGTCGGGCGAAACTTCAGACACCCTTGCAGCACTACGGTTCGCCAAAGAGGGCGGGCAGCAGACGCTGGCCATCGCCAACGTGGTGGGTAGCACGATGCTGCGCGAGGCTGGAGCGGCGATGCAGCTGGGTGCGGGCAAGGAGTTGGCGATTCCGGCGACGAAGAGCTTTACCTGCCAGCTGACGGCGCTGTATCTACTGGCGCTGTTTGAGGGCAGTCGACTCGGCACGTTTGACGGCGCACAGTTGAAGGCGCGGATTGCGGAGCTTTGCGCTTTGCCCGGCGTGATCGAGCGGCAGCTCGAGGGCTGGCGCGAGCGGATGACTGCGCTGGCGGCCAAGTACAACGATGCCGGAAGCTTCCTCTACCTGGGGCGCGGCGTGCACTATGCGATTGCGCGTGAAGGCGCATTGAAGATGAAGGAATCTTCGTACGTGCAGGCCGAGGGCTATCCCACAGGCGAGTTGAAACATGGACCGAATGCGCTGGTGGGCGAACACGTGCCGCTGGTGGCGTTGGCTACGGTGGATCGCGATGTTGACGACTCCGTGCTGCGTTACGAAAAGACGCTGCAACTGCTCGAAGACATGAAGAAGCAAGGGGCGCGAGTGATTGCGATTGCGAACACCGGCGATCGCGACGTGGCATCGCTGGCTACGGATTGCGTGTTTGTTGAGCCGGGGAGCGAGCACCTTCTGCCGATTCCGGAAGTGATTCCGCTGCAGCTTTTCAGCTATGCGATGGCACTGGAGCGTGGTGTCGATGTCGATCGGCCGCGGAACCTTTCGAAGGCCGTGATCGAGGCGTAAGACCGAAACCAGGGACCAAGGAATCGTGTTTCCGGATCGTGTTTCGAGCGTGCAAATCGGTAAGAACAACCGCAGATGTTTCGACTCCGCTGCGCTTCGCTCAACATGACAGCCGTTCCTTGTGGCTGTCGAAAAAGGGTGCCTTCGCAGACTCTCTCAGTCGCGCGAGGACTGGATTAATTTCCAGCCAGCGAAGGGTTTTACAGTGGCGCAGTTCGGACCGCCGTCTTTGCCGGTGCCGGGAACATGGGTTTCCAAAATCAAATTGGGGTCTTTCGCTACTCGATTGAGTATCTCGGCCGTGATGCCCGTGAGCGGAATCTTGAGACGTCTACTCCAGCTTGAGTCGATTTGACCCGCGGCAGTGCCGATATCGAGGTAGACAAATCGTGCGCCCGAATGGCCCTGTACGAAAGGGCCGAGCAGATTCGGCTCCGCATTCCTGGCGCCGGGTACAGCTCGGGCGGTGAACTCGAAGTGCAGGTCGCGGGCGCCGGATCGCTGCTTCTGGATGGTTTCGTAGTTGTTGCCCTTCCCTTTCTGCAAGGCGAAGTCGACGCCGGCGGGCGGCTTCTCAAGGATGATGCGAAAGGTCAGTTCCTGATCCATTGGAGCTCCGATTAGTTGTTCTTCGAGTTTCCCATAATTGAATTCGGAGGGCTGCTGATTTATTCCGATTCTGTTCCTGTTCGCCGATAGGGACTCGGCTGATGGGTCGGGTCTACCTAGGCCTCATTCGAGATTCTGGCGAAGGCTTCGAAACTAATGGCGGAGTCGACGCGCTTGCCAGCGGCTTCCAGTGCCTGAATCTGCTTCTGGTGTTCGGCCCATGTGTTGCCTATGCTGCCGTTCGCAACTTTATGGAGAACAACTGTCGGTCCATACTTTGACTTGCCGGCGAAGCTCTTGGTCAGGAGGATGGTGCCGTCCTGGAAGAGAGTGTGAAACTTTACTCCGAGTTGGTTTGGGGGGCATACGTGGATCTACTACTCGAATTGAATACAGGAAAACCAAACAACAGTTTCGATCCGTTCTGTATGGTTGCGACCTCGCGGTTCAGCCACATGATCAAAAAGAGAAAAGCTGGATAAATCAAAAGCAGGCGAGACAGCGGGAAGGCCTCGCCATAAAAGAACAAGGGACTGAATCCCAAATTCGATAGTTGGCTGGATTCGGAGCGATACCGATTTTGGATCCGTTGTTCGAACGGAGGAGAAGAAATTTGAATGTACTCAGTAGGGCCGGTGAGTTGCTTGCCAAAGAAAGCGGCTATCAAGGCGAGAACGATGAATACATTGATGACTCCCCAGGGCAGATGTAGTTCCCTCAGTAAGACGATGAGAGCCACCTCGACCAGGACAATCAAAGTGTAAGGTCTCCATGGACTGCGTTTGCCAGTTTGAGCTTGCTCTGTATCCAATCGGTCTCCTTGTAGATACTGAGTCGTCGATTTCCGCCCAAAAACGGCAAGCACAGAACGGCCTAGTGCGCGGCGCCTTTATCGAAGAAGGCCTCGATCTCTTCGAGCGTTTTCCCTTTTGTTTCGGGGAGCAGGAATGCGGCGGTGAGGAAGTAGATGACCGTAAATCCGGCGAACAAGTAGAACATCGAGGAGTAGTTGTGCTTGCTGACGAAGGGCAGGAAGATGGCCTGCAATGTCGCGGCGACGAGTTGGTTGATGACCAGCGCAATGCTCATGCCGTTGGAGCGAATGCGGGTGGGCATGAGTTCAGAGAGAGCCAGCCAGACACAGACTCCGGGGCCGGTGGCGTAAAAGGCGACGAAGAGGTAGATGAAGATGGCGACGAGCCACCCGTGATTCTCGCTGGGGACGGGGCCAAGAATTGCCTTGTCGATTTTGAGGGGCGCCGATTTCGCCGCTTCATAGTCGCCAAAAGGATTGCTGAAGAGGGCCTGTACCTTGTTGGCAGGGACCGCGGCGTCGCGCGTGATTTTGAGCGGCGGGGTCGCGGGATCGTCGGAACGGACATAGCTTGTGGTGCCGGTAAAGTCGCCATAAGAAAAGATGATGGCGAAGGATGCTCGGCTGGATTGAATGTCGTCACTGGTGGCGCCGCTGGCTGCGAGCAGGCGTTGGGCCTCGGCCTGGTTGAACTGGAATGTCAGTTGCTGGTCCGGAGTGATGAGCGATTGGATCTGGCCGCGGCAATCGACAGTCTGGCGTTCGGTGCGCTTGAACAAGGTTCCGACGGTGACCATGGACAGGATGATGCCGCTGGTGCCGAGAACAAAGAGGAACTTGCGGCCTTTGCGGTCGACGAGCATCATGCCGATGGCCGTGAAGCAGAAATTGAAGGCCGTGAAGAGGACGTATCCCCAATGCGCCTGGAGGTCGGACAGCCCGCTCTGGAGAAGGATGTTGGTGTTGAATCCGATGACCGAATTGATGCCGGTGGCGGTGTTGCAGGCGAGGATGACGCAGGCGAGCAGGAAGGGAATGATGTATTTGCGACGCAGAAGCGAATCACTGACCTTCTGGCCGGTGGCAATTGCAGGCTTTGAAGCGGTCTCCATCTCGTGCAACTCAATGGTTGCCTGTTCGGGAGAGCGGGAGCGGAGGAGCGCGGCGCGGGCTTTTTCGGGGTTGCGAAGATAGAGCCAGCGGGGCGATTCGGTCACCATGAAGGCGCCAATGACGAAGAGCGCGCCCGGTGGCAGCGATACCCAGAAGATGCTGCGCCAGGCATGATCTTTGAACGTGAAGAGCGCGCTCGGGTCGCCAAGACGCGCCACGGCATCGACGCGATAGCTGAAGTAGATACCGATGAGCGCGGCAGCGACGATGCCGAAGGTCAGCAGCCACTGGAAGACGCCGGTTCCTTTACCGCGTGTCGACGCGGAAAGGCACTCGGCGAGGTAGAGCGGGACGACGATACCGATGAGTCCGCCGCTCATGCCCTGGAGGAGCCGGCCGAAGAAGAGCGGCGCGTATCCCTGCGAGAGGGCGATGACGGGGATGCTGACGATGAAGGCGGCGCCGCTGAGGATCATGAGCGGCTTGCGGCCCATCCAGTCGGCGAGCATGCCGGCAAAGAGGGTGGAGAAGACGCTGCCGAGCAGGACTGCCGCCACGATGATGGAGAGTTGCGATGGATCGAGCTTGGAGGTGGCTTCGAGGTACGGCAACGCGCCGCCGATGATGCCCACGTCGATACCGTAGAGCAGGCCGCCGAGGCCCGCTACGAGAAGCAGGAAAAGGTTGTAGCGCTGGCGTGTGCGATCGGACGACGATGCGACGGAATCAGGAAAAGTGCTGGCTGTCATGAATGTGCCTATTGTATTTCTGTCGTTGCCAACATGGGTAGAACCGTTTTTCGGAAATCGGAGTTCGTGCTTTCCCACCCATGCCGCGATCATGCGTCATGGATGGGGCACCCTTGTTCGTTGTCTCATGAATCCTTACCGCATGGACGACCGGATTGCGAGGTTCAACACGACCATGAGAACGGCGGAGGCTGGAAAGAGGAGCAACGCTTTTTTGAGCCGCTTCGGGTCGCCGCCGGCGATGGCGCCAATGATCCAGGAGCTAACGGCGAGGCCGACCCATCCGCAGGTGATGACGAAGCCGAGTGCGGTGCCGGTCATGCGCGGAAAGGCTGCGCCAGTAATGGCGAGCGTGGTAGGAAAGACGGGGGCCATCGACAGGCCGGCGATGAATACGAGGGCAAAGGCCGGACCTGGCTTGTTGGTTTGCAGCATCAGAAACGTCGTGATGGCCATGGCGATGGATGCGCCCAATGTGACGTTGATTGGGGACACGTGAGCCAGGATCGGCGAGACGCCGACACGGCCGATGAGCAGGCCGAGCGCGAATCCCAGCGAAAGGATATTGAGTGCGCGCGACTCTGGAATACCCTGGGCGATGAGATGACGCGGGAGCCAGTTCCAGACGCCGACTTCGCAGGTGATGTAGAGGAAGAGGAAAAGGCCGAGCATGAAGAGCAGCGGGCGTCCGAGGATTGGGCCCACGTCGGCGAGAAGGAACTGGGCGTTGCCGCTGGGGGCCGGCATTTTCGAGAACGCCTGCACGATGAGCGCGGCGACGGTGAGCGAGGCGACGGTGTAGCAGAGACGCACCCAGTTCTTTTTGAAAACATTGGCGGCAATGAAGGGAGTGGTTAGTCCGCCGAGTCCGAAGAAGAGATTGACGAGGTTGAGGGCGATGGCGCTGTGTTCGCCGCTGACGCTGTTGGCGAGGGAATTGGCGCCGGTGACGACGATGCCGCCGCCCATGCCGAGGAGGAACATCAGCAGCAGGATCGGGCGGAATCCAGTTGAACGGGGCAGAAGGAAAAGAGCGACGGCAATGCAGGCGAGGCCGAGAATGAGTCCGACCTTGTCGCCCTGGGTATCGAGCAGCGGGCCAACACCAAGCGAGGCGATGATGAGACCGAGCGCCTGTACGAAGGCGATGGTGCCATTTTGCGTGGGCGTGAGGTGAAAGCGCTCAGAGAGCTCGGGCAGAATGGTGCCGAGCATGGCGGCGATCATTCCATAGACAAAGATGGCCAGGATTGCGGCAAAGATCAGCACAGACGCAGGATCCTTTCAGAGCAAAACCAGAGTTACTGTATCCTATCCGGTTTGATTCAAGGTCGCCGCTCCTTGGGGTCGCGTCGACTTCGGCACCGTGGCTCCGGGATATACCTACTCTGGTTGTGCTGCAATATCGTAGGCAAGGATACGGCATGGGAGCGCACATCCGTCACAAATCAGCGGATTTGCGGTTAACCAAGGGTATAGTTGCACGTCTAGAATGTGTCCGCATTTTCCCCCGGTAAATCGATCTCTGGCAATCACGAAACGGAGCTGTCTATATGAGCGACCTCTGGAATGACGTCAAACATGCACTGCACCTGTTCATCAAGAGTCCGGGATTCACAATCGCCGCCATATCCGCGCTGGCGCTGGGGATCGGGGCGAATACTGCGATCTTCACGGTCGTGAATGCGGTGCTGCTGAAGCCGCTTGGATATCCGGATGCGGATCGGATGATGCAGATCCTGCTGACGTCCCCACAGGGGAGCGGCCCGGGCGCGTCGATTCCGAAGTTCCAGGAGTGGCAGCGCCAGACTTCGATTTTCAAAGACGTGGCGGCCTATGATTTTGCGGGACCGGGGTTCAACATCACGGGAGACCGGCCGGAGCTGATCCATGGCATTCACGTAACGGAGGGCTACTTCCGCGTGTTCGGCGCGCCGGTGATGCTGGGGCGCACTTTCACGCAACAGGAGGACTCGCCGAACGGCGGGCACGTGGTGGTGTTGAGCTACGGCTTGTGGCAGCGAAGGTTTGGTGGAGATCCGAAGGTCGTTGGGCGGGCGCTTTCGCTTGGAGGTGAGCCTTACACGATTATCGGCGTGCTGGGGCGGGATTTCGCGTCGGATCCAGAGGCAGACATCTGGGTTCCGTTCCAGTTTGAGCCGAACAGCACGAACCAGGGACATTTCTTTCTGGGAGCCGCGATGCTGAAACCCGGCGTGACCGTGGCGCAGGCCAACGCGCAGATGAAGCTGGCGTATGCCGACATCCGGCGCCAGTTTCCAACGGCGGATCCGAAAGGAGGATTTGCGGTTCAACCGCTGCGCGATTCGATCGTGCGGGATGCACGGACTTCGCTGCTGATTCTGCTGGGGGCGGTGTGCCTGGTGCTGCTGATTGCCTGCGCCAACGTAGCCAACCTGCTGCTGGTGCGGGCGACGGGACGCAAACGCGAATTTGCAATTCGCGCGGCAATGGGTGCAAGCAGGGCGCGGGTGATCCGGCAACTGCTGACGGAGAGCGTTCTGCTGGCCTTGCTGGGCGGGGCTCTGGGGCTCGCGCTGGGATTCCTCGGAGTACGGTGGCTGCTCGCGATCAGTCCGGCGGGACTGCCGCGCATTGGCGAGGACGGCGCGGCCGTGGCTGTGGACTGGCGGGTGCTTGGATTCACGCTCGCGATAGCCTGCGCGACGGGAATCCTGTTCGGGCTTTTCCCGGCGTTCAGTGTGTCGCGTACGGATTTGAATTCGACGTTGAAGGAGAGCAGCAACCGGGCGGGCACGGGTTTCCGCCAGGGGAAGACGCGCTCTTTGCTGGTGATTACGGAAGTTGCGCTGGCGCTGGTGCTGCTGGTGGGGGCGGCGTTGCTGATTCGCACCTTTGTCGCGTTGCGCGCGGTGAATGCCGGATTTGACCCGCACAACGTGTTGACCATGGAGATGTCGATGAATGGCGACCGGTTCAGCAAGACCGCGGCCATTGCGCAGCTTTCGCGCGAGGGTCGTCAGCGGCTGGATGCCATTCCGGGAGTGGAGAGCTCGGCATTCACTTGCTGCCTGCCGGTGGATGGGCAGTTTGGATTGCCGTTCGCAATTGCGGGACGCCCTGTCGATCCTTCGAAGGGACAACAGGGCGCTGGATGGATGCAGGCTTCGCCGGATTTCTACAAAGTATTTCGGATTCCGGTGCTGCGCGGCCGCGAGTTCACAGATGCTGACACGGGTTCTTCGCCGAGCGTGGTGATCATCAATGAGGCGTTCGAGAAGCAGTATTTCCCGAAAGAGAATCCGATCGGGCAGCAGATTCTGATCGCCAAAGGGATGGGGCCTCCGTTTGAAGAGCCGGCGCGGCAGATTGTCGGC
This sequence comes from uncultured Acidobacteriaceae bacterium, assembly GCA_963838295.1. Lineage (GTDB taxonomy): Bacteria > Acidobacteriota > Terriglobia > Terriglobales > Acidobacteriaceae > Telmatobacter. The sequence goes on along the minus strand of CAWIQS010000005.1, from coordinate 373,389 downwards.
GTGGTGGGGAACACGCATGATGGCGGCCTGGACCAGGACACGCCCCCGCTGATGATCGTGCCGGACTCGCAGGTTCTGGATGCGATGACGGCGCTGAATGCGAAGATTGTTCCGCTCCGTTGGGCAGTTCGCACGCATGGAGACCCGAAGCAACTGAGCGCGGCGATCGCCGAGCAGTTGCGGCAGGCAAGCGGAGGCTTTCCAGTGGCGCACATCCGCTCCATGGAGGAGATTGTGTCGAGGACGACATCACGGCAGACCTTCAACATGATGCTTTTGTCGATTTTCGGAGCGATTGCGCTGGTGCTGGCGGCCATCGGGATCTATGGATTGATCGCGTATTCCGTGCAGCAACGAACACAGGAGATCGGAATACGCATGGCGCTGGGCGCGGACCGGGCGACGATTCGAAGGCTGGTGGTGTGGGACGGCATGAGGCTGACGCTGATTGGGATGGTGTTGGGTATCGGTGCTTCGTTCGGACTGACGCGGCTGATTGCAAGCTTCCTGTTCGGCGTGAAGACGTGGGACCCGACGGCATTCATAGCGGTGCCGATGGTGTTGGCGGCCGTGGCTCTGGCGGCGGTGTGGCTGCCGGCAATGCGGGCATCGCGCGTGGAACCGATGATGGCGCTGCGGGTGGAATGATGGGTTAGTTGTGGCTCGAACTTCCTTCCCAGGTCTCAAAGCGAGACCTGGGGCACCCGGCATTGTGCCCGTGTGCTCGGCGACCCGACGATTACTTCGCAGTGACCAAAATTGCCGCTGACGGCATAGCTCAGAATTAGCACAAAAATCTGAGCGCGTTCTTGGGGGCATTCATATTATTGAACTTGGAGCGCATTCGAGAAGTGGGGCACCCAGATTTGTGATTAGTCGCGGCGCAGGATCAGGAAGACGCTGATGAGGACCAGGGCTGTCCCAATTAGGATGCGGCCGGTGATTACTTCGCCCGCCATGAAATAGCCGAGAGCCACAGCGACGATCGGGTTCACATAGGCGTGACTGGACACGCGCGTCGCAGGCATGTGGGCGAGCAGCCAGACGAAGGCCGTGAAAGCGAGCAGCGATCCGAAGACGATGAGGTAGAGCAGGGCTCCAACGGCGCGCAGAGAGATGTGCGGGAACGGGTGCATTTCGCCGAAGCCGGCGGAAAGTGCGAGCAGCATGGCGCCGCCGAGCATCATGGCTGCGCCGGCGGTGATGGGGCGCGATTTGGGCAGGTTCATGGAACGCGTGAGCACGGAGCCCAGAGACCAGGTTGTGGCACCCGCAAGGATCGCGAGACAGGGGACGATGGCAAGATGCTGCTTGCCGCCAGGGACGAGGAGAACCGCAACACCGACAAAGCCGAGGACGGTGGCGATGGCCAGCATGGGGCGCATGCGTTGCTGGCGGAGAATGAGCATCTCGAGAATCAGGGTGAGAATCGGCAGCGTTGCGGCCAGGACGGAGACGACGCCGGAGGGTACGTACTTCTCAGCCCAGAAGAGCGGGCCGTATTCCGCAACGAACATGAGGAGCGCCATGATGGTGAGGCTTCTCCACTGTTTTGCGGTGGGGGCAGCTTCGCCTTTGGCGCGCATGAAGGCGTAAAGCAGAACGCCGGCGGTGAAGAAGCGGACTCCGGCGGCGAAGAGCGGGGGTAGTTCTTCGACGGCGATGCGGATGGCGAGGAACGTGGTGCCCCAGAGGATGTAGATGGCGAAGAAGGAGAGGAACAGGCGAATCCGGTAGGACCTCCGTTCTTCTTCGCTTTCGAAATTGCCGACCGATCTGATAACCACTGAATCCGCCATAGGTGGTTACCATCTTTACATTGCCCTGGTAACCTGTCAAGATTGCTTTAGGGGTTAGCAGTGGAAATCGCACCGAATGGGACTCGATCGGGAATGAAGGGCTTCGAGCTGATTGGCGGCCATCCTGCTCTCGATCTCGTCAACACACTTGATTGGCGTTTTCGGGACAAGGGGTCGGAAGAACTTATCAACAATTATGCAGACGTCATTCGCTTCCTTGTGCAATTGGAGATGATCGGCCCGGGCGACGCGCGGCGTCTGTTGCGCGGCGCGCCGGAGAACAAAGCAGAGAAAATTGTGGCGGCGGTGCGCGCATTGCGGGAAGCTGCTGCGGACGTTCTGTATGCAGCCGTGGAGGGAAAGAATCCATCGCCCTCCCCTCTCCGACAGCTGGAGGCTTGCTTCAACGAAGCAAGCAGACAACAGCAATTGCACTGGGAGGGATCGAAGCTCAAGTGGAAACTGCCGCAGTCCCCTACCCTGGCAATACCGTTTTGGTTGCTTTCGCTGAGCGTTGCGCAGTTCATCACATCGGATCAGATGCATTTGTTGCGCGAGTGCGGGAACGACGAGTGCCGATGGCTTTTTCTCGATACGAGCAAGAACCATACGCGGCGATGGTGCGATATGAAGATCTGCGGGAATCGGATGAAGGCGCGACGATTCAAGGCGCAGCACCGGTGAGGCAGGCCGCTGACACTGCCGAATGCGATGTTGCGGGATACGCGTGGCCGGATGGCAAATTCTTGACTGGGCCCAATAGCTACGCCTGAAGATGACTTTGATACGGATATAACTCCTTTGTTTCGCGGCCATCTGCAACCTCAGTAATCTCAAACTAATTACCTTGGCTTGATGTCACGTTCAAGGCCCATCTTTCTTCTTTTCAACAATTCTGTTTTTCTGGAGTGTCGCAGTCTTTGCGATCAATCCTGTTTGCATCTTGCAATTTCCCGAAGGCTCTCCTTGGATATTTCAAACGCGCCCGCGAGGAAAATGGGTGAAAAACCGGAACATATCCTCGCACTGGCCGGAATCCGCGGCTATGGTTTTCTAGCGATCTTCGTTGCTCATTATCTGACGGAACTGATCTTCGTACACCGGGCGAACACGTGGGTTAACGGCGTTTACTACGTCGGACACCTTGCGTGGTTAGCTCTGCCAGCGTTCTTTGTGTTGTCTGGCTATCTGATTGGCGGGATCCTGTTCCGGTCACGCGATCGCAAGGGATTCTTCAAAGTCTTCTATGCGCGCAGAGCATTGCGCGTTCTTCCCGTGTACTACATCACCATCCTTGTGGTTGCAGGCGTGGATCTCGCGCACGGAATCCATCTCGATTACAGGTACTGGGCACATTTGATTTACATCCAGAACTTCATGCCCGGATATTCTCACACGGCTTATCCACCCAATAACCAAGTCATCCATCTCTGGTCTATGGCTCTGGAGGAGCAGTTTTATCTCACCTGGCCACTTGTCGTCTGGTTTGCGAAGGACCGCAAAACGCTGCTTAAGGTCACCTTATCGATCTGTGCACTGTGCTGGATGATTCGACTGATTGCGCCCTGGATTCATATCTCTCCAACGAGGGGCTACTATGCCACGCCCACCCGTGTCGACGCAATTCTCTTTGGAGTTGCGCTTGCCCTGGTCGCGGATCACGAAATCTACAAGCGCTATCAATACCTGGCTAAATACGTGGCCATTATTGGATCCATATTGTGGCTACTCACGTTTATCAATCACCCGGATTATCCCGATAACTACTATCGCCTCGTACTCGATTGTTCGTTCGGTAATTTCATCGTGCTTGCAGTTATCGTAGCGGCATTGGAAGAGGGCAGTGCTTTCGCGCGGTTCTTGAGTGTTCGATGGGTGTGCTGGCTGGGACAGATGAGTTACGCGCTGTACACCTTTCATTTCACGTATCACGCATGGTTTCTCAACTCGCTAAGACCGATGCTTGAAAGGTACATCGCAGAGCCAGGTGCTTTCATATTGACCTTGACGCTGGCGCTGGCACTGACGATTGCTTTGGGAATGTTGAGTCTACGCTTCGTCGAACTGCCAGCCTTGAGCCTGAAAAGGTATTTTACATACGGTCGCGAATCGCTTGATCCATCGAATGCCCAGCAAGCAGATAAGGAAATAAGTCTTTCGCGGCCGGCAGCACAAGACGCGCCGGATGTTCCAGCTGAATTGACGGAAGCACACAGCGCCGTGTCGAAGCGCGAGTTCGGTGCTGCGGGCTTGCTCCATTAGACTGGGAGCGATGAATTCGTTTGAAGGCAAGGGCTGGGCTGGGTTGGCGGTTCTGTTGTGCGCATTGCTTTCGGGGTGTGGAACGCCGGGCACGCCGCAGCCTCCATCGCTCAACCTGGCGGCTCCCATCGAAGACCTGTCTGCGATACGCACAGGCGACCATGTTGCCCTGACGTGGACGATGCCGAAGCGCAATACGGACAAGACTGCTTTGAAAGCCGACGCGGTGGTGCGTATCTGCAGGCGTGAAGGAAGCGGAGTATGCAACCGTGTGGGGACGGACTTGAGGGTCGCCGCGGGCAAGCCGGGGAGCTTTACGGATGCACTGCCGGGATCGCTCACGGACGGTGCGGCGCGGCCGGTCGGTTATTTTGTGGAGTTGCGGAACAAAAGAGGCCGGTCGGCGGGTTTGTCGAATGCGGCGACGGTGCTGGCCGGGGAGGCTCCGCATCCCGTTGAAGGATTGAAGGCGGAGATGCACAAGCAGGGCCTGGTGCTGAGCTGGACCGCGGATGGTGAGACGGCGGCGGTAAGGCTGCAGCGGAAATTGCTGACTCCCCCAGCGACCAAAACGCAACATGATGCCCTGGCGCCGGCGCCCGAGGCGATCAACGCGACGCTGCTGGTGGAAGAAGGCGCGGCACAGGGCCGGGCGATGGACACGACGATTCGTATGGGGGAGACCTACGAATATCGGGCGCAGCGCGTGAGCCGCGTGGATGTTGAGGGCAAGACCCTGGAGCTGGCGGGAGAGATTTCTGCGCCAATCGAGATTGAAGCCAAGGATGTGTTCCCACCGGAAGTGCCCACGGGATTGGCGGCAGTGGCAACTGCGGGAGAAAACGGCGGAGCACCGGCGATCGATTTGAGCTGGCAGGCTGAGCTCGATCCGCAGCTGGCCGGCTATGTTGTTTACCGCCGCGAGGGCGATGGGGAGTGGCAGCGCATTTCTCCGGCCACTCCGGCGATTGCTCCGGCGTTTCATGACGCAGATGTTCAGGCGGGGCACACATATCGTTATGTAGTGAGCGCGGTGGACAAGAACGGCCACGAAAGCACACGTTCAGTTGAGGCACGGGAGACGGTGCCGCAGAAATAGTGCGCAAGGAGACAGGATGAAGTATTGCCGTTTTCGATTTGAGAATCAGATCATGTACGGGGCGGCGGAGGAGCGCCGGGGCGAGGCGTGGATCGTGGATCTGGCGCCGGCGCCGGAGGAGGACCTGGCGTTTCACCTGGCGCATGCGCGGGCACTCGCGGCGAAGGAACTGGTGACCGATCCGGCGGGATTCGACTTCGAACCGATATCTCTGAACGATGCTGATCTGCTGCCGCCAGTGACGCCGTCGAAGATTGTCTGCGTGGGGCGCAACTATCGCGACCACGCCAAGGAATTGGGGAACGAAGTGCCGACGGAGCCACTGCTGTTTTTCAAGCCGCCCTCTTCGTTGCTGGCACACAAGGGCATTGTGCTGATGCCGCCACAAGCGGAGCGCGTGGATTTTGAAGGCGAGCTGGCGCTGGTGATCGGCAAACGGGCGAGCAAGTTGCAGGCCGATGCGGATTGGCGGAGCTATGTGCGCGGATACACCATTGCCAATGACGTGACGGCTCGGGACTTGCAGAAAAAAGATGGGCAGTGGACGCGCGCCAAGGGGTTTGACACGTTCTGCGCGGTGGGGCCGGTGGTGTCGAGCGAGGTGGATCTGGAAAAAGGTCTCACGGTGGAGACGCGTGTGAACGGCGAGTTGAAACAGCGTGGATCGACACTGGATTTCATCTTTTCGATTCCGGAGTTGCTGGCGTATATCACGGCGGCGATCACGCTTGAGCCGGGAGATTTGCTGCTGACGGGAACGCCGGCGGGGGTGGGGCCGCTGAAGGATGGGGATCGCGTGGACGTGGCAATTGATGGGCTGGGGGTTTTGACCAACACCTTTGCGGCAGCGTGAGACGAAAGACTAGACAGGGCACTCGCCCTTGAAATCCAACCGGGCATCGTCCCTACAGGACTCGATTCGATTTAATCGCTGTTATCCCCATGCTGAAGCACGGGGCTAACGACCATTGCGCCCCCGGCGCGAGTTTCCACGAATTTCTCGCGGTGGTTTGTCCAAGATTTGAGGCGCAAGGACCTAACTCTCGTCCCTCGATTCGAGTCCGAGTGAAATCGGTCCTGCTCCTCCTGGCTTCTCTTCTCCTTCATCATCCGACGTGCTCTCTGCTAAATGTCCGTGATGTTGACTGCGATTGAGGAGCCCGCCAAAAAGGGCGGCGACGACCAGCAGTGCGGTGTCTATAAGATAGAGGGCGATTCGATAAGGATGATTGGTCAGATCGAGAGCGTAGAGCACTCGACCGGAATCAGGCTCGGATATTGCGATCACCCGGAGTGAGACTCCGGAGAAGGCACCCCCCACGGGTTTCTCTAAGTAGGTGAAGACGTAGCTCGATCCAATGTGGACAAAGTCTGAGGCATCCCTGCGGAGATCCAGTGCATAACCATCCGTCCATTGGCAGCTGGTGGCACAGATGAACTTGTGGTAAGTTTTGCCTTTCACCTCGGCGACAAGGCGGGCTACTCCTTCGACCGTTTTGCGGGGGGCATTTGCGTTCGGTGAATAGGAACTGAAAGCGCCGACGATGAATGCCGCTCCGAGGAAGATGATGAATACTAATCGGTCGTCATCGATCTCGATCTTCTGGTGATCCCGCCAGTCTTGGATGTTGGCGAATGTTAGAACGCCGCAAACAACAAGCGCCACAATCGTCGCGGCCCAGGCAAACGCATCAAGGTCGTTGAGAAATGCCATTGGCAGCCATCTTACCCACCTGTTCACGTGAAATTCGCAAAAAACGGCTGCAAAGGTTCTCGATTCATCAAGGAGTTGCACAGAATGTATTAGGCTTTTTCGGGACGAAACTTGGGAGGCTGCATCAGCATCCTAAAGAGCGGTACACTGGAGCCGGGCGCACGAATGCGCTGGGGGCCCCTTCCCCAGGAGGAAAAATGCCACAGAATCTGCTTGAACAACTGCGCAAGTACACCACCGTTGTTGCTGACACCGGCGATATCGAAGCGATGGAGAAGTTTCGTCCCACCGATGCCACTACGAACCCTTCGCTGATTACCACCGCTGCGCAAATGCCGCAGTATCAGCCGATCGTTGATAGCGTCATCATGGACGCGAAGAAAGAGCTCGGCGACAGCGCGAGCGATAAGGATGTTGCCAACCTGGCATTCCAGGGGCTGGCCATCGCGTTCGGAAAGAAAATTCTGGCGATTGTGCCGGGCCGTGTCTCGACGGAGGTCGATGCTCGCCTCTCTTATGACACCGAAGCCACAATTGCGCAGGCGCGCAGCATTATCGCGCAGTACGACAAGGCGAAGATCGGCCGAGATCATGTGCTGATCAAGATCGCGTCGACGTGGGAAGGCATTCAGGCGGCGCAGGTGTTGGAAAAGGAAGGCATCCATTGCAACCTGACACTGCTGTTCGGCATTCACCAGGCTGTGGCTGCTGCCGAAGCGGGCGTGACGCTGGTGTCGCCGTTTGTGGGCCGCATTCTGGACTGGTACAAGAAGGACACCGGCAAGGATTACCAGGGCGCCGATGATCCGGGCGTGCAGTCGGTCACGAAGATTTATGACTACTACAAGAAATTCGGCTACAAGACGCAGGTGATGGGCGCGAGCTTCCGCAACATCGGCGAGATCAAGGAACTGGCCGGATGCGACCTGCTGACCATTTCGCCGCAACTGCTGGCGGAGTTGGAGAAGACCGAGGGCGATCTGCCGAGGAAGCTTGATCCTGCAGCCGCCAAGTCGATGCAGATTGAGAGGATCGTCGTCGATAAGGCTGCGTTCAAGAAGATGCATGCGGAAGATCGTATGGCGACGGACAAGCTGAAGGAAGGCATCGATGGGTTCTCGGCTGCGCTGGTAAACCTGGAGAAGCTGCTCGCGAAGCGGTTGGCAGAGCTGGAGTCGAGGGCGCCGGCTGCGGTATAAGCCAAATTGAGATAGTGATAAAGAGGGCAGCCTTCGGGCTGCCTTTCTTGTTGGAATATGACACGTTACCTGGTTGCTTTCCCAGGTCTGAAAATCCAGACCTGGGGCACCCGGCATGCTCTGGGGCATCCAGCCATATCGCCTCAACCTGCTCCGGCTGCTTCCCGTTGTTTCTGGTACCTTGGTGAGGAATAATCGGGAGCCGGACAGAGGGACAGCACGCGCATGACCGCACGCGATCTGACTGATCGATTGGCAGAGCACAAGACGCTGGGAACCGCGCCCCGCGAAGAGCTGGCGTGGCTGGCGGCGCACGGGTTTCTTCGCTCCCTCAGGGCCGGCGAAGTGCTGTCGCATAAGGGCATGCAGGTCGAGGGACTCTACGTGGTGCTGTCGGGGCATGTCTCGTTGTCGGCCGACCGGGGCTCGGGCATGCAGAAGATCATTGAATGGCGGGCAGGCGATGTGTCCGGGGTGCTGCCTTACTCGCGGATGGTGAACCCGCCGGGAGATGCAATTGCGCAGGAGGCCACTGAGATTCTGGCTCTCGGCCGGGAGCATCTTCGCGCATTGACGCACGAATGCTTTGAAATTACATCGATCCTGGTGCGGACCATGCTTGATCGCGCGCGGCTGTTTACCTCCAGCGATCTGCTTAACGAGAAGATGATCTCGCTGGGAAAGCTTTCGGCGGGCCTCGCGCACGAACTGAATAATCCTGCATCGGCGATTGAACGCAGTGCAGCATTGCTTGAAGATCGGCTGGAAGACAGCGAGACGGCAACGCGGGCGCTTTGCGCTGCGAAGTTGAGCGATGCCCAGCTGGCTGCCGTCGATGCGATTCTCGCATCGTGCATGGACACACACATGCAAACGCCGCGGACATGTGTGGAGCAGTCGGATCGCGAAGAGGCGATTGCCGATTGGCTTGGCCGCTACAAGCTGGACGCGGCGAATGCCGCGATGCTTGCCGACACGGAAGTGACCTTCGATGCACTCGAGCAACTCGCAGCCGTAGTGTCGGGATCCGCGTTGAATGCGGTTCTGCGATGGGCTGCCGCCGGTTGCGCCGCGCGAAGGCTGGCTTCAGGAATTCAGGGCGCCGCGATGCGCATTTCCGGGCTGGTGATGGCGATCAAGGGATTCACCAACATGGACCAGGCGATGGTGGCCCAGCATGTAGATCTGGGGCCGAGCCTGAGCAACACGGTGGCAGTGCTGCAGTCGAAGGCGCGCGAGAAATCGGTTGAGGTGGCAGTCGAACTCGAAGCTGACCTGCCGCCGGTGCTCGGCTTTGCTGCTGAGCTGAACCAGATTTGGGGAAACCTGATTGACAACGCATTGGATGCAGTAAGCGACGGAGGCCGCGTCTTTGTGCATGCGAACCGCAAAGCTCAACGCGTCATCGTCAGCATTATCGATGATGGGCCGGGGATTCCGGCGCAAGATCTGGCGCGAGTTTTCGATCCGTTTTTTACGACCAAGCCAGTGGGACAGGGGACGGGTCTTGGGCTCGATATTGTCCGCCGCCTGGTAAGGCATAACGACGGGACGGTTGAAGTCGAGTCGAAATGCGGCCGCACCGAGTTTCGCGTTACGCTGCCGGTGGCGGAGAGCGATGCTGCGTCAGTTAATGTTTGACGGAACATCATTCACGGGCTAAAGCCCACGTTAATGTTGCAGTGTTTACGGCATGACACAAGTCATGCCCTTTCAAGGCGCGCTTTGTTTCCGATGACACAGGTGATATCGCGATTGATATCCGACGGCTCGCGACCCTTAGGGTGCCTTGAGCCCTGACCTTCAACGCCCGTTTTACACAAGAAGTTCTATGGCTGGTTACCAATGGATTGTTCGCAGCCGGTGAAGTGATTTACCTCACATCTGCAGTGCTACAATTCCGCTAAAGTTCTTTTCAAGCAAGAAAAATCCAGCGGTGGCCGGGGGGTCGTTCCGGACTGCGCACGTTGCATTCGGACCGTATCGTTTCCCAGCATCGCGCACCATGGGGATCCGTATGCAGGTTCAAACTCACCCTCTCGAACCGTTCTTCCACCAGGCAGTTCGGAATAGTTATGAAGGCCGGCTTGGGCTGAGTCCTGAGATCACCAGCTACGTTTCGCGCATGCTGTGCGAATTCACCGAGGCTGACAATCTCTTGCGCTTGCGCGATTCGAAGGGGCGGCCGATCGAGAAGCTTGAAGAGATGGTGCGGGCCTCCGACCCGATCCATGGCACGGCGCGATCGTTCATCGCTGAGCGTTCGATCAGGAAGTATATCGGCGACTACACGCTTTTCATTGCCGGGATGTGTCCCGAGGCAATCGAGTCTGACCCGAGCAGCAGTTCGCAGAAGCCGACTTTGGCCGAACTGATTCGCGTGGGCAAAGAGAGCTATTACATCGTCAGCCAGTTCAACGTGTTTGAGTATGAAAAAGAAGCTGCGTTGTACGGGCAACTTTCGAATTCATTTGAGCATTGCATTCTTGGTCTCGCCATTGCCCGCAGGGACTTGTGGCGAACGATAAATCCACCGGCACCAGTACATTAGCCATATTCCTAGAAAGAGCAGTCCTAAAGTGGTCTGGTGGTTCGTGCCCCAGGGACATGCACAATGTCCCTGGGGACAACGATCTATGTCACACCCCGTTGCAATTGACATTCCACTCTGCCAACTAACTTGCGTCTCCACCTTTAGTCGTAGCAACATTTCAGCTAATCTTTGTGTCAACACTATGTAAATCGGTGGTGGCTGGTTTTCCCGGCTGCACGTTAACCGCGACCGGCCATTGCACAATAGGCAGTGCCGATTGCGCGCGAGCGCCTTATGGGAGGTTTGTATGCAAAGCCAGGGACATCCACTTGAGCCATTCTTTCAGCAGGTTGTTCGCAACAGCTACGAAGGCAAGTTGGGATTGCATGATCCCGACGTGACTGGATACGTAGCGCACCTGCTCTGCGAATTCTCAGAAACCGACAGACTCTACCAGGTGCGCGATGCCGAGGGGCATCCGATTGAGGAACTGGAGTCGATGATCCTGGCGGCCGATCCGGTGAATGGCACCGCGACGTCGTTTGATGCGGAGCGCGCCATGCGCAAGTACATCGGCGATTACGCACTGTTTGTCGGCGGGATGTACCCGGAGGCCAATGTTCCGGGCACGCGGCGGCGCGTGCCGCATCCTAGCCTGTCGGAATTGATTCACGCAGGCAAGGAGAGCTACTTCATCGTGAGCCAGTTCAACATGTTCGAGTATGAGAAGGAGGCGCCACTGTTTGCGCGGCTGTCCGACGGATTCGAACGGTGCATTCTGGGACTGTCGCTGGTGCGTGAGGAATTGAGGAAGCGGAAGGCGCTGCCGGCGCCGGAGATGAATTAGGAACAGTGGACAGTGGACAGTGGACAGTGATCAGTGGACAGTGAACAGTGGACAGTGATCAGTGGACAGTGGACAGTGGACAGTGATCAGTGATCAGTGATCAGTGATCAGTGGACAGTGGACAGTGGACAGTGATCAGTGGACAGTGGACAGTGGACAGTGATCAGTGGACAGTGGACAGTGATCAGTGGACAGTGGACAGTGATCAGAAAATGCCCCGGGGCTTCTCAGCCGCCGGGGCATTTGTTTGTTGGCGGTGGCTATTCGGACCAGACGGCTAGCACGTTGCCTTGGCCGTCGGAGAAGTGGAAGCGCTTGCCTCCAGGGAAATCGAAGGTAGGGACGACGATGGAGCCGCCGGCGGCGATGATCGCGTCCTGCGTTGCCTTGAGGTCCTGGGAGTAGAGGACGATGAGTGGGGCGGTGTCGCTGGGAGTTTGCGGACCTGTCCCTGGGGACCCCGGGTCGCCTTTGCGGAATCCGCCGTCGATGCCGGCGTGGTCCTTGTCGAAGGCGATGTAGTCCGGGCCGTAGTCCTGGAAATTCCAGCTGAAGGCTCTCTCGTAGAACGCCTTGGTGCCAGCGATGTCGGTGGTGGTGAATTCGATGTAGTTGATAGCGTGGTGCTGCGCAGGTTCGCTCATGCGTCTCTCCTCATGCGTTGGGATGCGTGGAGTCGAGGGGAGGGTGACGCGAATGCAAAGCGCAGGCACACCCTTCCCAGGTGCTCTGATACGCCTCCATCCACATTCCCTCAGAAGCGGGAGAGTGCAGGTAGAGCCCGCAGGTGGGCCAACGTAGCGCGGACTGCCGAGGTACGAGGGGAAGGTAGCACAGACGAAAGTTACATTGCAATCGGATTTAGAAGGATGATTCCATGGGTTTACAGCAGCTCCATTGACCTTCAAGCAATGCTGGTTTTGACGCTCGTTGTCGAGCCGAGGTAGACCGACATGAGAACTTTGCGGACGTGGCCCCTTGCAATACTCCTGATGGGCTGCACATTTTTGAATGTGACGGCAAAATCAGCGCCCTTATTCACCGACGGAGGGCACAGCAGGGATAGCAAGGTAACGGTTCCCGTAACAACTCCGTTGACCGTGAAGCTGGATCAGGTTGTCAGCGCAAAAACTGCTGAGAACAGCGGAGGCTTTACGGTTACGTTCAGTGAGCCGGTGAGGGTGGATGGATTGATCGTGATACCGGCAGGAGCAACCGGCGCCGGATTGGTGAGCAGAAACTCGCAAAATGGCACAGAGATGGAATTGAACTCCGTGTTCGTGCATGGCAGATCCTACCGGGTGACCACGTCGCCCATCACTTTCAATCCGAAGGGCACTCTTCGCGCGGGAACGAAATTCACATTTGAACTCATGCTCTCGCTGAGCGTTGTCGAGTAAGAGCCACCGCCCAACGTTTCCTGCCTGAGATTTGACAGAATCATTCCGAGAGCCTTAAGGCTTCGTTGGCTTCATCCCTGGCAGGGCTGTGCTTTCCCACCCAAGCGGAGCCTGGATGGGGCACCCTCGTTTCGTTTCCGATGTGAATTCTTACAGCAGCCCTAGAGGATGTAGCGGCTGAGGTCGTTGTCTTTGACGACCGCGGCAACCATCTGGCGCACATATTCTGGTGTGATGGTGAAGACCTTTTCCGGTCCGGAGGCGGTCATGCGCTCGTTGTACGGAAGAGGACCGATCGCTTCGTTGGCTCCATCCTTGGTGAGCGCTGCGGCCTGTTCGGGAGAGCCGGAATTTCGCGCTACATCGGGGGCGAGGAAGCTCACGTCTTCGAGCACGCGCTCCATGATGGTGTGCAGGCGGCGTGCGCCGATGTTCTCAGTCTGCTCGTTGACCTTGAATGCGAACTCGGCCATCTCGCGCAGGGCTTCGGGATCGAACTCGAGGCGAACGCCTTCCGTCTCAAGCAGAGCAGAGTACTGCTTGGTAAGTGACGACTTCGGCTCGGTGAGAATGCGGAGAAAATCTTCGGCGGTGAGCGACTTGAGCTCGACGCGAATGGGGAAGCGGCCCTGGAGTTCAGGAATGAGGTCGCTGGGCTTGGAGACGTGGAAGGCTCCGGCGGCGATGAACAGGATATGATCGGTGCGCACCATGCCGTAGCGGGTGTTCACCGTGGTGCCCTCAACGATGGGGAGAATGTCGCGCTGGACGCCTTCGCGGGAGACGTCGGGGCCATGGCCGCCTTCGCGCCCGGCGATCTTGTCGATCTCGTCGAGAAAGACGATGCCGCTGGATTCAACGCGCTCGACAGCCACGCGATTGACCTGGTCCATGTCGATGAGGCGGCCTTCTTCTTCCTGCACGAGGTAGTCGAAAGCGTCGGCGACTTTCATTTTGCGCTTCTTTGAGCCGCCACCAAAGATGTTGGGCAGCATGTCCTTAAGGTTCATCTCCATGTCTTCAAGGTTCTGGTTGGAGATGATGCCGAACTGCGGCGAATTGCGCTCGCGGACGTCGAGTTCCACGGTGCGGTCGTCGAGCTTGCCTTCGCGGAATTGCTGGCGGAGTTTTTCGCGAGAGCGCTGGTAGCCGTCGGAACCGGGGAGCGTGAGCTGGCCTTCCTGTGCAGGCGCTGCGGCTGGAGGCGGAGGCAGGAGGATGTCGAGAAGGCGCTCTTCGGCGTTCATCTCGGCTTTGTCTTCCACTTCTTCGAGGCGCTCTTCGCGCACCATGTCGATAGCGATTTCGACCAGGTCACGAATCATGGATTCGACGTCGCGGCCGACGTAGCCGACCTCGGTAAACTTCGAGGCTTCCACTTTGAGGAAGGGCGAGTTGGTGAGCTTGGCGAGACGGCGCGCGATTTCAGTTTTACCGACGCCGGTGGGCCCGATCATGATGATGTTCTTGGGCATGATGTCGTCGGCGATGTCAGGGGGAAGCTTCTGGCGGCGCTGGCGGTTGCGCAGCGCGATGGCCACGGCGCGCTTGGCGGGGCGTTGACCGACGACGTGCTTATCGAGCTCGGCGACGATTTCGCGCGGAGTCAGCTCGTCGAGCGAGAGGTCTTGTTCTTCGGCGGATGCGGGAAGGTAAATGGCCATTTTTCTAATTCAATACTCCTGGTCCCGGGACGGAGACAATCTTGATTGGCGCGCTCTAAAAACATCAGGGGCTAAAGCCCCAACCTGTTTTGCCCCTTCTGCGGCACGGCTAAAGCCGTGCCCTTTCAAAGATCGCGGTATCGGAACTGTTATCAATGATTGACTATGACTTCAATTCCTCGAAGGTGATTCTGTCGTTGGTGTAGATGCAGATGTCGGAGGCAATCTTCATGGCCTTGGCGGCGATCTCGTGGGCGTCGAGTTCGGTGTTCTCCATCAGCGCGCGTGCGGCCGCGGTGGCGTAGCTTCCGCCGGAACCGATGGCGGCGATGGGCTCGTCGGGATCGATCACGTCGCCGGAGCCGGAGATCAGGAACGTCTGACCCTTGTCGGCGACGACCAGCAGAGCCTCAAGATTGCGCAGCATCTTGTCGGTGCGCCAGTCCTTGGCAAGCTCGACGGCGGCGCGATTGATGTTGCCCGCGTACTGCTCCAGCTTGGTTTCAAAGCGTGTGAACAGGTTGAAGGCGTCGGCGGTGGATCCAGCGAAACCGGCGAGAATCTTTTCCTGGTAGAGGCGGCGGATTTTCTTGGCCGAGTGCTTGAGAACGTGGTCGGCCATCGTGACCTGACCGTCGGCGGCCATCACCACCACTCCGTTGCGCCGCACGCAGATGACGGTGGTGGAGCGGATGCGGGGCCTGTTGGCAGCGACGGATTTCTGGTTCTTGCTCAAGACAAAACCCTCATAAAAACAAGACTCCCGGCAGGCCGGAAGCCATTTAAACACGCACTACCAAGTATAGGGCATGGCGCGGGGCGGGGATGGCGCAACGGCCATGTCTCTCATTGTGCGAACGGATTGAAGGAGAAGCAGATTCTTCGCTCACCACCCCCGAACCTGCCCCAAAGAGCAAAGCTCTTCGGGGCCCCTGAAACGTTCGGGGCCCCGTTCGTTCAGAATGACACCGCCGACCTTTGTATGACACCGCCGACTTTTGTTGTGTGAACTACAGGAAGAGTAGCTTCGCTCAACGATGCCAGACGACCCTTCCGGAACGCACTACGGCGTGGACGCGGGAGAAATTTGTCAAGTCATTGGCGGGGTCGGCCTCGAGGATGGTGAGATCGGCTAGCTTGCCACGGGTTACCGTCCCTTTGCTGTCGGAGACGCCCATGCGCGCAGCCGGATTCCTGGTCAGCATCGCCAGCACGGTCTTCCAGTCGAGGCCGCTCTTGCCGAGTTCCACGAATTCTCCTTCGGTGGTGTAGTCGGTCATGTAGCCGACGTCGGTTCCGAAGAGCAGGGTTCCGCCGAGCTGGTGAAACTGCTCAACTTCGGCGCAGATGGGGTCCATGTAATGCGGATCGGTAGTAACGGTGGTGGTGAACATCTTGAGCGTGGGAATCATGGCCATATTTCTGCCGATGGCCGTACCCAGCAGTTTTGCATCCACACCACGCGTGTCGTCGGCGGCGTGGGCCAGCACGTCAACACCGCTGTTGATGGCGACCTTGACACCGGCGAGGTTGGAAGGGTGGGCGAAGACCAGCTTGCCGTTCAGGTGGCTCTCGGTGACTGCGGCCCGGGCGATGTCTACTGGCATCGGCAACACATGCCCGTGCGCCACCCATGAACCGGTGAAGAGCTTGGTAACGTCGGCGCCCGAAGCGAGGTTGCGGCGCACGATGCGCGTTGCGTCCTGCGGTGTGTCGGGCTGCGGCATCATGGCAACCATCCACCTGGGAGCCGTGTCGCGCACGTAGTAGGGCACGCCCTGGGGCGGATAAAGTGCCGTTCCAGCGGTGTAGATGTAGGGACCGGTCAGCTCGCCTTTCTCGATGCGGCGGCGAATGGAGAAGGTGTCGGCGGGATTGGAACCGAGGTCGATGACGGTGGTGAAACCGCGGCTGAGAAACATGTCGGCGAGCTGGGGATTGAGCGTGGCCGAAGATTTCCATTGCGCCATCGACCACTTGGGCTCGGTGAAGTGAACGTGAGTGTTCCAGAAGCCGGCAGTTACCACGCAGTGGTCGCAGGGAACGATCGTGGCGTCGGCGGGGACGGCGACCTGGGTGCCGACTGCCGCGATGAGGCCATCTCGAATCAGAATGGTGCCGTCATCGATGGGCGGATCGGTGGGCGAGATGTAGATCCTGGCGTGCTCGATGGCCAGAGTGCCTTTGGCAAGCTGGAGCGCAGGGTGCGATCCATGGCGGGGATAGAACTCAATCAACCAGATTCCGGCACAGGCAACGACAAAGATAATCAAGACCGCAGAAATGAGACGAAACAGCCACCGACGCATAAGCAGACCTCATCCGTTGAGAGATGATACGCAGCCCGCGGGCGGCGGTTCACCCGAATCGCGGTTTGACGCGTCCAATCACACAAACTAGCTTGGAAGCAGGGGCCAGCCCGCTTACGCCCCGCCCGGAGGAGCAACGATGTCAAGGAACTTGCCAGGACGGCTCGCGTTAGCAGCCGTCTTTGCGGCCTTGTTTTCAGGAGGCCTGGCCAGTAAGGCGCAGGATCTGAAAAGTTTTGAGCAGCGGATCACAACGAAAGTGCTGCCCAATGGACTCACGATTTTGATCTGTGAGAGGCCGGAAGCGCCGGTCTTCAGTTACACCACGTTTGTAGACGCGGGCGATGTCAATGATCCCACCGGCGAGAGCGGACTGGCGCACATGTTCGAGCACCTGGCGTTCAAAGGAACAAGCCAGATCGGGACCACGGACTATGCAGCCGAAAAGGTCGCCCTGGCGAACGTGGAAGCTGCAGACGACGCGATCGAGGCGGAAAAACGCAATCCAAACGGAAGCAATCCCGAAAAACTGAAGGAGCTGCAAGCGGCGTTCACCAAGGCGCAGGCAGCAGCGGAGAAGTATGTCGTTCCGAACCAGTTCACCGATGTGGCCGAGCGCAACGGCGCGCATGGTCTGAATGCCGAAACGGGGTTGGACGACACGATGTTCTTCTGGTCGATGCCGGAGAACCGCTTCGAGCTTTGGGCGTGGCTGGAGAGCAGCCGGCTGTCGGACACGGTTCCGCGCGAGTTCTACAAGGAACGCTCGGTGGTGCTGGAGGAGCGGCGGATGAGCGTCGACTCTAACCCACAGGGCCGGTTAACCGAACAGCTGGCCGCGACCGCATATGTCGCGCACAACTACGGGCGGAGCAACATCGGCTGGCCGAGCGAGGTGAGCCAGATTACGGCGACCGAGGCGATGGCGTTCCACAAGAAGTACTACGTGGGATCGAACATCGTGATCGCCGTTGTGGGTGATGTGAAGGCCGCCGAGGCGATGCCGATCCTGGAGAAATATTTCAGCAGAGTTCCCAGCGGACCGAAGCCGCTGGATATGACGACGGTCGAGCCAAAGCAGTTTGCCGAGAAGTCCTTGACCATCAAGGACCCCAGCCAGCCCATCTATCTCGAGGCCTATCACCGGCCGAGCTATCGCAGCCCGGATGATGCGGTCTATGACGCGATCAGCGATATCTTGTCGAACGGCCGTGTGTCGCGGCTCTATCGGAGCCTTGTGCGCGATCAGCAGATTGCCGCGGTTGCAGAAGGTGAAAGCCCGTATCCGGGCGATAAGTATCCGAGCCTCTTCGTATTTGGCGCGGTACCACTGCCGGGGCACTCCGACGCGGAGATGGCGACGGCGATTCACAAGGAAATTGAAAAGCTGAAAACGGCCGATGTAAGCGACGCCGAACTTGCCATGTACAAAACACGGACGCGTGCCGATTTGCTGCGCGGACTTGCCGATAACCAGGGACTCGCAAATGCGCTGGCGGAAGCCCAGACGCGTTATGGTGACTGGCGTGAACTTTTCCGACAGCTCGATCGCGTGGACAAGGTTACGAAGGCGGATATAAGGCGCGTTGCGAACGAGGTGTTTGTCGCCTCAAACCGGACCTCGGCCGAGATCGAGACGCAGGCTCCGGCAGCGCCGGCGAAGAACGACGGAGGCGCGCGGTGAAGAACAACAGTGAACAGTGGACAGTGGACAGTGGACAGTTGGGCTCGCGCTGCTCTGAGGAACGTCCATCCGGGGGCAGAGCCTTCAGGCTTTTCGAGGCGCTTGCGAAACGTCTGACGCCGTTTGGGAGAATTGCAGTCCTTTGTGGGGCGGTTCTGTTGCCGCTCATTCCGGCGCTTGCTCCTGCGCAGCAGAGCAAGCCCTGGGAAAAGATTCCCGTTCCTCCGCTGCATGCCTTCAAACCGCAGCAGCCGAAGCGGATCGAGTTGAAGAACGGAATCGTTCTCTTCCTGCAGGAGGATCATGAACTGCCGTTTGTCTCGGGTTCGGTGCTGATCCCCGGCGGTTCGCGCGACGAGGATCCTGCGAAGTGCGGGCTGATCGATCTCTATGGGCAGACGTGGCGGACGAGCGGCACAGAGAAGATGAGCGGCGACGCGATGGATGATTTGCTGGAGTCGAAGGCCGCGCACATTGAAACCGGCGGAACTGAGGACTCAACCGCGGTCTCCTGGGATTCGCTGAAGGCAGATACCAACCAGGTTTATGACCTTGCGATGGACCTGTTGTTCCATCCGAAGTTCGACGAACAAAAGCTCCAACTGGCACAGCAGCAGGAAGCGACAGGAATCGTCAGGCGCAACGATGACGAAGGGCAGATTGCCGGGCGAGAAGCCGCCAGGCTGGTGTATGGATCTGACAGCCCTTACGCGCGGCAACCGGAATTGTCGAACATCGGAAAAGTTTCGCTGGCTGATCTGCAAGCATGGCACGACCACTCGATCGGCGGAAAACTGATCATCAGCATAAGCGGTGACTTTGACTCAACCGCGATGGAAGCCAGGCTGCGAGCCACGTTCGAGAACCTGCCGCAGTCGCGGCCCAACCCGGCGCGGCACGAAGTATTTCAAGGACCGACTCCAGGGGTCTATTTCATCGATAAAGAAGATGTGAATCAATCCAATGTGGAGATCGTTGGGCTGGGAATCGACCGGCATGATCCCGCTGTACCGAGCATCGCGATGATGAACGATGTGTTCGCGGGTGGATTTGCGAGCAGGCTGTTCCAGAAAGTGCGCACGGAGCTTGGTCTTGCGTACGAAGTTGGAGGAGGGCTGGCGTTCGGATGGGATCATCCAGCTACGTTCCAGGCGGTGGTCCTGACGCAGAGTGCAACAACGGTTGAGGCAATTCAGCAAACCTACAAGGTGCTGGACGGGTTAACCACGCAGCCGTTCACCGAGGAGGAGTTGAAGCGCGCCAAGGACAATATTCTGAATTCGTTCCTGTTCCGCTATGACACCAAGGACAAGGTGCTGGCGGAGCGGGTGCGTCTTGAGTTTTATGGATATCCGCCGGACTATCTTGAAACGTACAAGTCAGCGTTGGAAAAAGTGACGGTCGCTGATTTGAATGCGGCAGCGAAGAAGTATATTCATCCCGACAAGTACGCGGTGCTGGTGGTGGGAAACGAACCGGAGATCAAGCCGGGACTGGATGAACTGAAGATGGGTCCGGTACACAAGATTGACATCACGATTCCCGGCGCGCCAGGGAGCAAGGGCGGCGGGGCGGAAGGACAAGAGTGAGCCAGGAAGAGGGCAAGTCAAAACGGTCAACACCGAAGCTGGCGGTCGTAATCATGGCCGCCGGTAAGGGCACGCGGCTGAAATCGCGTCGTCCGAAGGTGCTTCACGAGGTGGGCGGCAAGCCGCTGCTGAGTCATGTGATTACAACAGCCGGTCGCCTGGCTGAAAACCAGGACATCTATACCATCGTCGGCCACGACGCGGCGCGTGTGCGTGAAGCGATGGCCTCAACCGATGTGCGATTCATTGAGCAGAAGGAGCAGCGGGGAACAGGACACGCCGTTCAGTGCGCGCGGGAGGCGATCGAAGGGTACGAACACATCCTGGTTCTGTCGGGCGACGTGCCTCTGATCCAGGCGGATACGCTGCAACACCTGATGACGCTTCACCTGGCGGAAGGCGCGGCAATGACGATTCTGACTGCGGTGCCGGAGGATCCCACCGGCTATGGCCGGATTATCCGTCGCTCGCTGGATCGTTCGGAAGTGGACGCGATCGTGGAACAGAAGGCGCTGAAAGCGGAGCAGCAGTCGATCGGCGAAATCAACTCCGGCATCTATGCGTTCAAGGTCGGGCCGCTTCTCAAGTATCTCGACAAACTCACCAACAACAATAGTCATGGCGAGTTTTACCTCACAGACATGGCTGTGCTGCTGCACGCGGCAGGCGAGAAGGTCTCGGCACTGAAAGCTGGCGATGCGGCGGAGGTTCTGGGAGCCAATACGATTGCTGAACTCGTCGCGCTCGACGCACGCATGCGTGCCGCAACAGCCAATCGCCTGATGGCTTCCGGGGTCACCATCTTTCGACCGGAGACGTGCGTGATCGATGCCGAAGTGCTGGTCGATGCGGATACGATCATCGAACCGTTTGTGCAACTGCTGGGCGCGACGCGCATTGGTACGGATTGCCGGATTCGTTCCTATTCCGTGATTGAGAACTGCACATTGGGCAATGACGTTCTGGTTCGGCAGGGATGTGTTCTGGGGGAGAGCAGAGTGGCCGACGGAGCACGGATTGGCCCGTTCGCCCACCTGCGGCCGGGGAGCGAAATCGGACAGGACGCTCATGTTGGCAACTTTGTCGAGACGAAAAAAGCAAAGCTTGGCAAGGGTGCCAAGGCCAATCACCTAACTTATCTTGGCGATGCCGAGGTGGGTGCGGGCACAAACATTGGAGCAGGCGTCATAACCTGCAACTACGACGGGGTACATAAGCACGTCACGCGCATCGGCCAGGGCTCGTTTGTCGGCAGCGATTCGACGCTGGTGGCGCCAATCGAGATCGGAGATGGAGCGTATATCGGCGCTGGTTCATGCATCACGCATAACGTGCCTTCTGGAGCGTTAGCGGTGGGGCGATCCCGCCAGGTGACCAAGGAGGGCTGGGCGGTGGCCCGACGGGCGCGTCAGGAGCAGCAAAAATAGACCCGAGGGGACGAGCCTGGGGCAGGCGGCTTTAGTTTGTGTACGGTAGCGGACAGACTTGTAAGGATCTATAACACTTTAGTACTTTGGTACTTTGCCAAGAAGGGCTTGCGCCACTTCCCGGGCGAGCGTAAGTTTTTGTTACGTTCTCAGAGTTTTATCAGTAGTTGTACTGAATTGATTGTGGGAGAGTTCGATCCTAGTCCCTCCGTGGGAAGTTTCCGCCGTGAATTCTTCGGAGACCTCCTAATTATCATGCGTTATGGCGACGATTTATCTCTCTAAGAAAGAGAGCGCTTTCCCCATTTGAAATGCTAGTACCCAAGTTAAGAGGATTGCCCCGCCGCAGATGGACTGAACACTGGCGGGAAACCGGTAAGGAAGCGGGGGTGACGTCGAACCTGCAAGGGCAGGACGCGTCCTCGACAGCGTGGCTTGTGGCGAGTGCGGACACCCGCTCGACCATCAAGGCGCGCAAGGCGGCGCGCATCCTTGTGGTGGATGACGAAGCCCACGTTCGTTCAATGATTTCAGCTACCCTTGAGCGTCAGGGATACGACGTCACGGTGGCATCGGGCGGACAGGAAGCCCTGGAAGCAATTGATCAGGACGGTTTTGAGCTGATCCTGACCGATATCGTGATGCAGGAAGGCAACGGGCTCGCCCTTCTTGAGCGCATTCATGCGCAGAATCCCAATCTGCCGGTCATCATGGTTACGGCCATTCACGATATCAGTGTGGCGATCGATTCAATGCGTCGCGGCGCGTACGACTACCTTCTCAAACCTTTCGAGCGCGAACACTTGGTGGCCACGGTGCAGCGAGCGCTTGAACACCGCCAGGCTTTGCAGGAAAGCCGCACCTACCAGCAGAATCTGGAGCAAGTGGTAAGGGCGCGAACCGAGATGCTGCGCCAGGCGATGGAAGACCTTGAGCACTCGTACGATGTGACGCTCGAGGCACTGGGCGATGCGCTTGACCTGAAGGATTCCGAGACGGAGGGCCACTCCAAGCGCGTTACGGCTTACACAATCGCGCTGGCGCGGGCGATGGGCATTACGCCGGCCGAGATCAAAGTGATTGCGCGCGGCGCCTTTCTGCACGACATCGGCAAGATGGCGATTCCCGACGAGATTTTGCGCAAGCCTGGCAAACTCAGCCCGGAAGAGCAGGACGTCATGCGCGAACATTGCGCGCGCGGCTACCAGATGCTACGCAAGATTCCTTTTCTTGCCGAGGCCGCGGAGATCGTCTTCACGCACCAGGAACACTACGATGGAACCGGCTACCCGAGCGCGCTGAAGGGTGGGGCTATTCCGGTCGGTGCGCGCATATTTGCAGTGGCAGACACGCTCGACGCCATCACCAGCGACCGGCCTTATCGCGTGGCGCGTACCTTTGATGCCGCACGCGAAGAGATTATCCGGTGCTCCGGTACGCAGTTTGATCCCGCGGTGGTTGAGGTCTACCTCAAGATTCCGAATGAGCTTTGGCTGGAACTGCGCTCCGAGATCACCGGACAGAACCGTCAATTCTCGACATTCGATATTGCGCACCCGCTGGGCACGCCAAGGGACTAGGCGGCAAAAAACGTCAAGGCATTGTTGCCGACCGCACCTTCCTTGCGAGACCTCTGACGCAATCCTATTGAATTGCGTTGATCACAGCGACACCGATCGCCAATTGCGAGAAGACCTGCGTCCAGTCGAGTAGACCGCGGAGCGCTGACGGCCTGAATGTCTTCTCCGGGACGACGATCGTATCGCCGGGGTTGAGACGCAAGTTTCCGAATTCGTTGCCCCATACGGACTTCACAGCATCACGGCCGATGACATCGCCGTTCGCCCGAATTATGAACTCATGACTTCGGTCCGAGTCCCTGTTTGGTCCCCCCGCCTGCATCAGGTATGCACTTGTGCGGCGGCCCGCTACGTAGAGAAAGGAATTCTGGTTGTATACGGCGCCTATCACGTTGATAACCGCGGGAGCGGCCGGGATTACAAACCGGTCACCGTTCTCGAGCGTGATCTCAGGAAGGTTACCGGTGCCGCTGCTATCGGGCTTGAGGTTCAAGACAATCCGCCCGGAGGCGCGAATCTGGCGCAATGCAGTGAGGAGATCCCGTTCGCTGCCCTGGGCGGCGGCACCGCTTGCGAGATCCTGGGGCGTAGAGGTAGCTGAGGCGGCCAGCGCAAGATTCGATCTCTGAATACGCATCGAGAGAGTTTGCACGTATTCATCCATGCGAGCTTGTTGAACGACACGAACTGACTCTCGTGTGAATTCCGACCCGTACAGATACGCTTTCGAGGTAATTCCTCCGGCTCGCTCGACGAGTTGCTTGAGGGTTTCCCCCCGCTTGACGCTATAGATTCCGGAGTGCACAAACTCGCCATCCAGCGTGACGAGCTTTGTTTGTTCCTCGAGCGGTACATGAATGTCCGCCTCGGAAAAGATCGAAACAATGTCACCACTCTTCAGTTCCAGATCCTGCGACGCGTCGTGTTGCAGGACAAGTTTGCCGAGATCGAAAGGAATGAGCGTGGTTTTCAGCGTGTCCGGGTCGATTCGTTCCACAGTCGCGTAATCCCAATCAATATCGGGAGCGAGAAGCCGAACGGTTGTTCGCTGGGCTGGACGGGGTCCTTCGGGCGCCATGGCGTTTTGCTGCGCTCCCAAAGAAGAACTTCCCGTTCGTTGCTGTGCAGTCAGATTGTGGTTTTGAGACTGCTGCGAGTTCTGTTGATCCTGGGATGAACCCTGTGTCGAGTCCTGCTGAAGACCCTGGTTTGCGTCTTGTGCTGAACCCTGGTTTGCATCTTGCATAGAGTCTTGGGAGTTGGATTGGTCATCCCTGGAGCGCCTGAGCGTGAATCCGTTGCCATTCGTAGGCTGTCGCAGGTTCTGAAATCCCGGAATTGGCTCATACTCCGGAGCGGGTAAACCCAGTTGGGTTCGTTTCCACCAATAGTCCCGCGTGATGAGAGAGTTTTTATCCGGTATCAGGTCGCTAAGACGCATCCCCGGGTGCCAGGCAAAGCGTCCGGGATTCGCGAGGTTACCCCGCAGCACGACGGTGGTTGTGTACCGCGGCACGATCGAGAACACGCGAATAATGTCGCCATCTACCAGGGGCGTAGTGAGGCCACTTTTGTCATAGGCAACCTCCATCGCATGCCGATCGCTGCGATCCTCGATGCGTTCGATGGAAATGCGAGCGGCAGAAGCCAGGGCCGAAACACCTCCCGCGTCGGAAACAGCCGCTCCAAGTGTCTCGCCGGGCAGCAGTTCGTAAATGGCGGGACTCTTTACGCTGCCTGTGAGGGCAACCTGGGGACCAACTGGCGGAATGAAAATGACGTCGCCAGACAAGAGTTTCGCGTCTTTCGCTTTTGATCCTCGGACGAGCAGATCGTAAAGATCAAAATGGGCAACGGTCTCGCTACCACGGCGAAGCTCGATATTGCGGATTGAGCCCTGCAGATTCGGCCCTCCAGCGACGAAAAGCGCATCGACAAGGGTGCTCAGGGAGCTGACGGTATACACGCCGGGAGACCGCGCTTCGCCAGCCAGATATATCTGAATGGAGCGGATTTGGCCGAGATCCACCGTGAGGTCGAAGTTGTGAAATACCCGACTTATGGCCGTTCGCAAGTGCCCGTCAAGGTCAGAAAAGGGAACAGAAGCGACGTGGACGGTGCCCACCTGCGGCAGGTAAATATCGCCTGAGCGATCCACACGAACATTTGCCTGAAAGCTCAACTGCCCCCATATCCGGACGCGAAGCTCGTCCCCCGGGCCGATCACGAAATCGGGAGGTACCGGGGCCAGATCAACTGGAGCGAAGGTTGAGGGAACTCCACGAAACTGATCGGTACCGTAGATGGGAAGAACCTGGCCGGTGGTCGAGGCAATGAACTTCTGAAACTCGGTCAGCGGTTCCGGCTGCATACGGCGTTGCCGAGCTAGATCGTTTTGAGATGGGAAGCGGTTCAGCTGTTCCGTATCGGAGTAGTTTCCACCGGGTCTCGCGGGCTGAGTGCCCATCCTGTCCGACTGAGGAAATCGTGACTGGGGAAGCTGGCCTGGAAGTTGGCCTGGGATTTGGCCTGAAGTCGTGCCATATCCCAGAAGAGAGCAAGCGGACGAACTTGCCTGGAATGGATCGGAGCAGTCGGCCCCGTTTGGGCTCTGCAGGTCAGGAATCTGGTATTGCGAACTATCTGGGTAACCTCCCTGCGAAGGCTGTTGTGAGGTCAGCCCGACGGGGATCGAACAAAACAGTGTAAAAACGACCATGAACCTGGCCATTTTGAAATCTATTGAGGGCCGGTCGGAGGTAGTTCTGGCGCGGTAATCCCGGACACTCCTTCCACTTAGATGTGAGGCCACCATAGTCAAGAGTCTAGCATGGGGTTCAGCCACTTAACCCCTCCGGAGGAAGCCTATTGGGAACTCCTTTGGCCATTCGCGAAGAGGCCCGAAAAAGTCCTTCGAACACGCATTTTTGTTGGCATTCGGGGTCACTACCAATATCTGGTACTGGTGGCTTTCGATCGTTGCGTACCCATCGGCTACCTTTCGGTCGGACAGTGTCGTCCAAGGAAAGGCGGGCTTAGGCAACCCCCGACGCCATCCGGACCGTCTTGTGAGGATGGCTGTTTTTGAGACCCTTCTTAGACCCTGCGGATCGGACGGAGCGGGCGTGAAAGTTCTTTCGGAGTAAATACCTAACGAATCGAGATTCGGTGTTTGGAATGTGATGGTTATCAGCAATTTTGTTACCAAGGGACTTTTATTCGCAAACTGGTAACGTATCTCATGGGCACCAATGTTATCCTTCTGCTAAGCATCACTCAGCAAGCTTTTCTGAAGTTGCTGGCTACCGTCTGAAAGCTGTGTTAGCTCGGCCGCTCGAAACTCTCAAGGTCTTGATCTCCTCTTTTCGGGCCTGATGTCGGGACGACAGAGCTACAACTTCATTTTGTGACATAGCCAGCAAGTTGGCGTGTCATTCGCATTGGTTAGGTCGCTCGCAGCCTGTGGAGGATTAATTGAGTTCCAATGTAGTGATCTCCTCGACCGGTTCGGAAATTCCAACCTCAGAAAGCTTCCAAATGCTGGATTTCCAGCAGGGCGCACAAGCGCTCCAGAAGCCTCTCGCTCCCGGAAGATCTCCCGCTGCAGGTCGCTCGTTGTGCTTGGTTGAGGAACGTGTAAGTTCCTGGTCTCAGTCCGGTTTGAAACGCCTCTTCGACATCGTGTGTGTCGTATTGGCATTTCCCCTACTGGTTCCAGTTCTTCTGATCGTGGGCCTTGCAGTCCGCCTGACATCCAAGGGCCCGGTTCTGTTCCTGCAGACGCGTACGGGACTTCGGCGCAAGTGTTTCACGATTCTGAAATTCCGTACGATGGAGCATACTGAAAACGGCGTCCGACACAAGGTCACGACAGCGGGTAATCAGCGATTCACGCCTGTCGGCCCCTTTCTTCGCCGTTGGAAGCTCGACGAGTTGCCGCAGGTCTTGAATGTGTTAATTGGGGATATGAGCCTGGTCGGGCCCCGTCCAAAGCTCCCAGAGCACCAACTTGGCGAACTTCGGTGTCGGCCGGGCATCACCGGCGCGGCCACAATTGCCTTCGCGCGGGAAGAACAGATCCTGGCGCGCTTGCCCCACCGAGATGTCGATGACTACTATCACTCGATTATTCTCCCTGCCAAGCTTCAGTTGGACAGGTTGTACACCGCTAAGTCCACCTTTGTGTCGGACCTTAAAATGATTGCGAACACAGTTCTGCGCCGGTGGGATTCCACGGTGATGTGCCAGTTGCTTGAAGTCGATCCGATTGAGCTACAAAATAGACGGCCCAGGCTCAATGCTGTGGCATCCTCCGCAACGGGTGTCGCCATGGCCAGCGATGAATCCCTTGCCAGCGGAGATTAATTTCGCGAGTTGCGCGCCCAGATAATTCTCTAAAAAGCCAAGCGAAAAGCCACGAATATGATCGACGTGTCGCCGTGTCTGCAGGCGACGTCGATGTTTCAATCTTGCGCGTGGCTGAGCTGATCGCGTTTTATGCTGGTCGCGGTCAAATCTAAAAACGGATCTGATATTTCGGGAACCACGTGAGCTGAAGAGTGGTAGCAGTGACGGTCTGCTGACCGTTGATATAAATCGGCGCTTTCCAATGTTCAAAGAGGAACTGGCCATTTAGCTCGAGATCCTTACCGAATCGCTTGACTACCTGAACATTGAAATCATTGAGAGTCGTGCCACCGGGGATGAAGTCTTTTGCCGCCTTCTGATTCCTCAATCCGACCTGCACCCACTCATTGCCGCTGAGATGGTATGTGACCCAACCCTGTCCACCCTTTGCTTCGCGACCGATCCAATCGCCGAAGATTGCGCCCTTGTTGGTATAGCCCTGCCTTTGAATTCCTTCAAAGTACATGAACTTCCCGCCCTGACTATTGCTGATAGAGGGATCTGTGGAAGCAACCTCAGCGCGCATGTCCAGCTTCGGGATGCCGGGCAGGTGAGACACGTACAAACCAGGGCGAATGGCGGCGCGCCGGGGCGCGTCAACAGGCGAAACATCGTCATGTACTTCGGCGTCGGAGTAAAGGGTCATCCACTTGCGAAGAAATGGGAGGCGGTAAGTGAAGTCAAACGCGCCGAAACGGGCACCGGGATCCGCCGGGCTATTTTTGACTGCAGGAGTGGGCGCCGAAGTGCTGAAAAAGCTTCGCAAGAAGGTGTGCAGCGTAATGGGCTCGTGACCTTTGCCGCCCCAGATGACTGTCCGCTCAAAGCCGAGTTCGAGATTCGAGGTAGGACGAAAGCTGAGCTTCTCGACATGCGCCCACGGTGCGCCAGGACTTACCCACAAGGTCGCAGTCGGGGTGATTTCCGTGTGCCCTTGCAGGGATCCAACCAGAAATTCGTAGCGAAATGGCCCGGTTATCCTGGAGAGGCCGGGAACGCGAAGAGGTTCGACGCGGTTGATGTGGAACGCGTAAATGTTGTCCGCATTGTTTGAATACGCCATTGCGCCACCCTGGGCGGGCGAGAGCCATTCGTCCTGTTTACCAAACGAGACAACGTGGTTCTTAATGTTCGCGGAGACATATGCTTCAAGCAACCGTACCCTGGCAGACGAGGCAATCGGTCCAAGGGGAATGGTCGCCTGGTAGTACGGTTGGCCGGTCGTGGGATTAATGAAGGCGATTTGATCGATATTTGAGAGCTCCTCTGACAGCGCGACGGAATACCCGGCTGCCGACGGAGCGCCCTGGAATTCGCCACGCACATAAAGCTGGAACCACCCCAGGGAGGCAGAGCCGCTCATGCCGGAGTAGTTATTGAATCCGTTCTCTAAAGGACGACCGTAGTCGTTGATGATCGTCGAACCCAGGTGGTAACTGTCGCTCAGAGGCGTGCCACTGATCGCACGCACGACGGAGTATGCGGATGCAAGGCGAATGCGACCGTCATCCAGGATGCAATTCCGCCGAACATCATAGTGAATTTCATCGACCAGCGAATCGAAGATTTTCGAGGCCTCATCAGAAGCGGCATCCGAATGATCTGAACTCTGAGCGTCAAGGTGATCATTTACGTTCTCGATCATGTGTCCGATACTGGCGCGGGTCCAGGGACGCATATCCAGAAAGACGTGATCGAGGAAACCGAGGGAATACAACCGCAGCATTGCCGGATAAACCCAGCTATCGACGGGAACGAACGGAGAAGCCCTATCTTCGGGCACGCAGGCCAGTGCAGGAGCGCTGTTTCGATTAGATCGAGCTGGTGCTGCTGCGCTACTTGCGGGTGCCTGTAGACCGGCAGCGCATGCATGGTCCGCCCCGATCAGAGCCAAGGCGAAGATAATCATGCAAATCAGCAAGTGGGCATCGTACTGCAACCGGCAAACACGATCTACTCGCAATCCTGGGCCTCACAAGCAGTTTGTCGAGCTGGTTCGGTAACAGTGTCCCACGAAAGGCTCATTCCTCACACGACCTGTAGAATAGGGACAGAAATATAGCGGGAACCGGAGATTCGGCAGGAATTATATGTCCACAGATGTCTCGATTCACGAACCTGGTGAAGGTACCGATTCTGTTCCCCTGTCTCCAGGCGCCGGAAGGGCCGCCGATGAACTATCTCTTCTCGATATCATCATCATACTTGCCGAGCGCAAACGCACCGTCTTCCGAGTCACGGCAATCTTCGCTGTCCTGGCGATCATCGTCTCCCTTGTGCTGCCGAAACGATATACGGCTTCAGTCGTGCTCCTTCCGCCGCAACAAAACTCATCGCTGAGCGCCAGTGCACTCTCTTCGCAACTCGGAAGCATGAGCGGCATTGCCGCCCTGGCCGGCGGTTCTCTGAGCTTGAAGAATCCCAATGACATGTACGTTGGCATGCTGAAGAGCCGGACAGTCGAAGATGCCATGGTGAAGCAGTTTGGCCTGATGCAGGAATATCATGACAAATACCCCTCCGACGCCCGCAAAGACCTTGAGGGGCACACGACGATAGACGGCACCGGCAAAGACAACCTCATTCATATTTCGATCGAGGATCGCGACCCTAACCGCGCCGCTGAACTTGCAAATGGTTACATCGATCAGTATCGAAAACTTTCTGAGCATATCGCCATTACCGAGGCATCGCAGCGCCGTCTCTTCTTTGAGCAACAACTCGAACAAGCAAAAGACAAACTGGCCGATGCCGAGGAGGCACTGAAGGAAACAGAGCAAAAAACCGGACTGATTCAACTGGATAGTCAAGCACGCGCGCTCATTGAATCGGCGGCGCAGCTTCGCGCACAGATTGCGGCGAAGGAGGTTCAGATCCAGTCCTTGCGTACGTACGCAACGGCCGAGAATTCAGAATTGGTGCAGGCTCAGCATGAGTTGGAAGGCATGCAAACCCAGTTAGATAAGTTAGGCGGGTCCGCTAACATTGACGCGGGTCTCATGGTGCCTAAGGGACAGGTGCCAACGGCTGGCCTCGAATACATGCGCAAATTGCGCGACGTGAAATACAACGAAACGATCTTCGAAATTCTTGCGCGGCAGTTTGAACTCGCCAAACTGGATGAAGCCAAACAGGGCGCGGTCGTTCAAGTTGTTGACGCCGCAATTCCACCCGACAGACGTTCGTTCCCCAAGCGTGCTCTTATTGTCATTGGCGCTACTGCGGTGGGACTCTTCTTCGGAGTTCTTCTGGCTTTGGTACAAGCGTCCTACAAGCACCTTATTCGCGATTCCGAAGTGGCATCAAAATTCCGCCATCTTCAGGACGTACTCAGGCTAAGAAGAAAAACATCTTTCGACAATGCGTCCAAGATTTGAAGGATGTTCGATGCCGCCGTTACTGGCGGAACCAGGCAGCAGTTCGCCGAATTGATTCTTCCAACCCGATCGTCTCCTTAAGTCCAAGGACTTCGCTGGCGCGGTCGACACAAGGCACATATCGAGCCGGACCGACGCCAGGGACGGGCGTCTTTGCAACTCGAATTTCTGCTTTTGGATTGAGAGTTGCTACCACTGTTTTAGCCAATTCCAAAATACTGACATCATGCGCGGAGCCGACGTTGAAAGGGGTCAGACTCGGGGCACGAAACAGCATCGTCCACAACCAGACTGCCAGATCGGCTGCATACAGATAGGATCTTCGGGGTGTTCCGTCGCCATTAATCTGAATGGGGCGTGCAGCAAGAACGTCTCCGATGAAGTTACCAATTGCGAAGTGTTCATCGAGCGGAAGGTGCGGACCACAAAAGGCCCAACAACGCGCGATTTTGCATTCGAGTTCGCTATTCCTTTGATAGAGAGCGCACAACAACTCCGCTGCGCGCTTTCCTTCTGCATACACGTTTGCCGGATCCAGCGGATTCGGCGCACCGGCGAAGGTCTCCGGCACGTGCGTCAGTTCGGGTGGTTGCTTGCCATAGACAGCGCCGGAACTCGTTAACAGAAACTTCCGGGCTCCGTGCGCCAACGCAAACTGAAGAACCCGTTCCGTTCCAGCAATGATGGTTGAGAGCATTTCGAGAGGAGCGTTCTCAGCCTGCCTTGCGTTCGTTTCAGTCGCCGCATGGATGACAAAGCGAAATTCGCCGTCGGGAAACTTGAAGTTCCGCACATCGCCGCTGAGCAGATCGACGGCGGGGTCGGATACGAGATGCGGGCATTTCTGGGAGAATGCTCCGGGGTTGCGCGTGAGAATCGTCACCCTGGCATCCAAGTCCAGGAGACGGTTCATGTGGCAGAAACTCTCCACCAGCCAGCAACCGAAAAAGCCAGTGCCCCCGGTAAGAAAGAGGCGCTGGCCGCGCATTTCGTTCCACAGAACATCGCTCCCGTCAGCAATCAGATCGAGGTCTGCAGCAAGCCTGTTCATAAGGAGCGCTTACCGGGCGCGGTTGGCCTCGCAGTTCGTGCGGTCACTCTTATTTGCCGACGTCCAGACCGCGCCGGTAAATCGTCTGACGAAGTGATGGAATTTGTGAATACGGGCTCTCGATATCGTCGATTGTAATCGGCGCATCTTTCTTCACTGGCCTCAGCAACATTTCCCCCCGCATCAACTCGCGGCAAGAAAGTTGGCCTTTCTGGAGCGGGATCGCGAGATAAACATCGTCGTCGGTCAGACAATATCCTTCGGGAAGGTTGCCCTTTGCGTAGACGCCGCGCACGAGGGCATCCAGGTATTCAATTTCCTTCTTGGGAGGATTCCGTTTTTGCGTGCCTGGGGCACCGCACATTTCCTTCGCCTTATGGAAGGCCTTGAACCATGCGTCCGCCTGGTGAGGAAGAGTGCAATACGGGGACACTTTCACACCGTCCGATTCGATGTCGATGTGGCGCTCGAACATGCGGGCACCTTTCGCATACGCGATCAGCATCGAGCTCGACCAGTCGTTGTATTCGTGGGTCGAGAAGCCAATGGTATTGTGTGGAAACCGAGCACGGAGAAACTCGATCTGGTTCAATTCCAATTCCGAATCTTCCGAGGGATAGATCGAGACGCAATGATTGATTCCGAGTGGGATGTTCCGATTCTCAAAAAATGTAACGATGTCGTCGAGGTCCTTGAGAGATGATCCCCCTGTTGAAACGATGCAAGGCTTCTTCGTCTTCGCGATTTTCTCGATGAGAACCCAGTCATTCAAATCTGAACTTGCAATCTTGATGATCGGGATACCCAGGTTTGAACAGAGATCTACTGATCTTTCGTCGAAGGGAGTCGCCGTAGCAATAAACCCGGCCTTGCGAATGGCCTTGACCAAAGTTGCATAGCCTTCATCGGTGAGCCTGGTATCAAGCGTCTTCTTGATATATCTGAGGTCCGTTCTCTCCGTGAACTCTTTGTGGATAAAGCTATCGACATCGCGAAATTGCAGTTTGATTGTCGCCCTGACATTGTTAAATCGGACGACCTGCGCAAACTCCGCAACGATTTTCAGACCTCGTTCCAGACTGCCGAGATGATTATTAGCCATCTCGAGCACGAAAAGATCTTCGAAAATGTCTCTGTCAATCATTTGCTAATCTCCAACAGCGCTAAGAATTCGGACAAACTATCAAGTTTCCATTCGATGGGAATTGACGGTGTTTCATCAACAGTCCCGTAGCCATGGCTCATAAAGGCGAACCGAATCCCAGCAGACTCAGCGGCTTTGGCATCTTCGATTGTATCTCCAACCATGAGGCAATTCGTCGGGGAGATGTGCCGTTCCGCCTGGATGGCGCGAATCATCTCTTCTTTACCCGAATAAGCCGGCGACCGGGAGTCGCGCGTGACGATTTTCGCGAAGAGTTCAAGGATGCGTTCGTGCTCCAGAGTCCTAAGTGAAATATGCCTGGGTTTGTTGGATATCGCCACAAGCTGAAACCCATGTTGTCGCATGAGCCGCAGGACGGGACCGACATTGGGGAAGCAGACGGTTTTGCGCCAACCCTGCGTGTCATAATCAGCACGAAATTCCCGTTCAAGACAATCGAGACTCTTCTCATCCTGTATCTCGCCAGCCTGGCGCAGAATGGCGCGGATAGGCGGACCAATCATCTTGCGAAGGTTGGTATGCAACTGCGGCATACCACAAGCCGTGAATGCAGCGCGCACCGAAGACTCGATGCCCGGGAGTGAGTCCAAAAGCGTCCCATCAAGGTCAAAGAGAATCCACTGAGGCAACCGGCTGCTCACCCTTTTTCCTCGACGAGCATATTGGACGCCAGTTCCTCAGGATCCAGAAATGGGAACATGTCTTCCAGATTCGGAGTAAGGATCTTTCCATCAGGCAGGATTCGCGAGCGAAGTCGAGGCTCAAATCCCTGCGAGGGGTCAAGGGAGACATCGAATAACGCCGGACCGGGTTTATCGAGTTCCTGCCTCAGTATTTCAAGATCATCGATTTTTTCGATCGAGAATGCGGGAATCCCGTAAGCTTCGGCGACACGCTTCATGTTTGGAAAAGTCACACCACTTTCCGAACTCTCGCCGATCTTACGGCCCTGAAAGAATCCCGTCTGCGTCTGCCGTATTGAGAGATAGCCGTTGTTATTCAAGACGAACAGCTTCACCGGAAGTTGATAGCCTACCAGCGTCTGGAGTTCCTGGACATTCATCTGCAGAGATCCATCTCCTGCGAGACAGATCGTGCGACCGTTCTTGGCGAGGGCTACACCGATAGCAGCGGGGAGATCGTACCCCATCGAAGCTGAGCCCGAATTTGATATCAGTCTCTGCCCTTTCTTCAGCCTGGCGGCCTGATACGGGACAATACATGCCGTCGCGTTGCCGCATACGACTGCATCCTCCGGCCCAAGCAATTCAAAAAGCCTGTCGATGAAATCGTAGGGGTTCAATGGAGGCCCGGGAACTCTCTGGGCTGACTGAACGACGGGATATTTCGTTTTCCACTGACGCGCACGTTGAAGCCATGCTTCGTGTCTTGGATTGGAGGGCTGCATCGCTCCAAGCTGTCGCGCCATTTCAGCGAGAAACAACTTTACATCGCAGTGAATGGGAATGTCGGGCTTATGCAGCGGCTTTCGCAATTCCGCCTGGTCCACATCGACTTGAATCTCAGTTGCGAAGCGTGCGAAAGAATCCCAGTTGTAACTGATCTGGCGGATATTCAATCGCGAGCCAAGCACGAGAAGTACATCCGAGTTCTGAACGGTGAAGTTCCCTGCTCGTTCGCCGATTGTGCCCGGGCGTCCGCAGAAGAGTTCATCATCGGTAGCCAGTAGATCGTGTGTCCATGCAGTTACGACCGGAATACGGAGGGCGCGAATGACCTGTTCGAATTCCGGAAGTGCACCACCCACTCGCACTCCGCTGCCAGCCATGATGACAGGGCTCTTAGCGTTGCCGATTCGAGAAAGAACATCCGCCACCTGATCCGTTACTACGGCCGGGTCGAATATCGGAGCATCTTCAGAAGGGTCGAAATGCCGCAGGCTGGCGGGATCAATCTGGGCGGATTGCACATCCACGGGAATGTCGAGCCAACAAGGCCCCGGACGCCCGTTTTGTGCAAGGTACCAGGCGCGCTCCAAGTGATAAGCGATCGATTCCGGATCATCCACGAAGACGGCATACTTTGTGATCCCGCGTACCATGCGAACAATTTCGACCTCCTGATCTCCAAGCTGACGGAGATCGGTGAGACCATAGGTCGCCATGCAGGTCTCTCTCTTAACCTGCCCTGAGAGAATCAACATCGGTATGGAATCGGTCCATGCCCCAAAGACGCCATTCAAGGCATTGATTCCTCCGGGACCGGTCGTGACGTTCAAAACCCCGGGGCTTCTGGTAATGCGCGCATAGCCTTCGGCGGCCATCGCCGCTGCTTGTTCATGATGAGTGCAGATGTAGCTCAAGCCGCTGGTGCCGATTGAGTCGTTCAAATGCATGGCGCCGCCGCCGGTTACGAGAAAAA
This sequence comes from uncultured Acidobacteriaceae bacterium, assembly GCA_963838295.1. Classification (GTDB taxonomy): domain Bacteria; phylum Acidobacteriota; class Terriglobia; order Terriglobales; family Acidobacteriaceae; genus Telmatobacter. Next base: position 337,901 of record CAWIQS010000005.1, on the reverse strand, counting down.
CGTGGCGGGCGCCCCACTCACGCAACCGGCCAAATATGTAGTCAGAAAGCTTCATCGGAGCTAGTCTCGGAAATACTTATGAAAGGACCTGCATTGGATTGGATTTCGCTGCGAAATTCACCATGGTCTCTGCCACGAAGTCCAGCATGTTCCTTGTAAGGCCCGGGTAGACGCCGATCCAGAACACGTTGTTCATTACGAAATCGGAGTTGGGCAGATTCCCAACAACTCTATACTCGCAACCTTCATAGGCGGGTTGCCTTAGGAGATTCCCGCCAAACAGCAGTCGCGTTCCGATCTTCTGTGCCTCAAGCGCGCGCGTGAGATCCTCCCGCTTGAAAGGGGCATCTTTGCGGATTCCGATAGGAAAACCGAACCACGAGGGATCGGAACCCGGGGTCGCCTCAGGCAGGAGCAAGATGTGCTCCAGGGGCTTCAACAAAGAACGCAGGTACGAGAAATTCTCTTTGCGGCGTTGAATAAAATGTGGCAGCTTTCCAATCTGGGAGGCTCCCAGAGCGGCCTGCATGTCCGTCGCTTTCAAGTTATAGCCGATGTGGGAATACGTGTATTTGTGATCGTATCCGCAGGGGAGTGTGCCCAGTTGCCAGTCGAACCGCTTGCCGCAGGTATTGTCTTTGCCCGGGTCGCACCAGCAGTCGCGTCCCCAGTCGCGGAACGAGTCAATGAGAACCTGCAGATTGGGCTTGTCGGTGAGTACTGCCCCTCCCTCACCCATGGTGATGTGGTGGGCTGGATAGAAACTACACGTCGCGATGTCGCCGAAGGAGCCCACATGACGCCCCTTCCAGGTGGATCCCAACGCATCGCAGCAGTCCTCAACCAGCCACAGATTGTATTTGCGGACGAAGGCCATGACTGCATCTAGATCGAAGACATTCCCCAATGTATGGGCGATGATGACGGCCCTGGTCTTTTCGCTGCGGGCAGCCTCAAGCTGCGTGACATCGATCTCGTAGGTGGGCAGCGAGACATCGACGAAGACCGGCACCAGGCGGTTTTGAATGATTGGATTGACGGTCGTAGGAAATCCTGCCGCGACCGTGATCACCTCGTCCCCGGGTTTCAGCCTGCGGTCTCCAAGTTTGGGTGAAGTCAGCGCACTGATGGCTACGAGATTGGCAGAAGAACCTGAGTTTACAAGGGAAGCGCTCCGCACGCCTACAAAGCGGGCCAGTTTTCGCTCAAAATCTTCCGCAAAACGACCGGTCGTGAACCACGCATCCAAAGCGGAGTCGACCACCGAGCTAACGTCAGAGCCATCAATGACCTTGCCGGATACCGGGACCGCCGATTCGCCGGGCTTGAATTCTGCCTGAGAGGAAGTCTCGGCAAAGTATTGAGCGCAAAGGTCTAGAATTTGCTGCCGAAGGTGGGTCGCTTTGTCGCTCATGGGTCCGCAGGCTCAAGGATACACAATTGGCGGGAGCCGGCATAGTGTACCGTATCCCTAATGACATCGGGACAATGCCCCAGGTAACAAGCCGGAATCTGGTCGCCGGACCGGGCATGTGCTCCACATCTCAAGAGGCAAAAAATGAAGGCGGTCATTCTTGCAGGCGGACTGGGAACACGCCTGAGTGAAGAAACGGGATTGCGCCCCAAACCGATGGTCGAAATCGGCGGCCGCCCGGTTCTCTGGCATATTTTGAAGATCTATTCGCACTATGGGATCAACGACTTTGTCATCTGCTGCGGATACAAAGGGTATCTGATCAAGGAATACTTCGCTAACTACTTCCTCCACATGTCCGACGTGACCTTTGATATGCGCGAGAACCGCATGGAGGTTCATCAGAGCGTTGCAGAACCCTGGCATGTGACGCTTGTAGACACTGGCGATAATGCTGGCACCGGCGGACGCCTGAAAAGGGTGGCATCTTACCTGGAAGGCGAAGACGCTTTCTGCATGACATACGGCGATGGTGTAGGCGACGTGGATATTGCTGCAACCATCGCTTTTCACGGCAGACATGGGAAAGCTGTTACGTTGACTGCCGTGCAGCCTCCCGCGCGATTTGGCGGCCTCGATATCGACGGATCTCACGTTCGCGAGTTCCAGGAAAAGCCCCCGGGTGAAGGCGGTTGGATAAACGGTGGTTTCTTTGTCCTTTCTCCGTCCGTGATCGGCGAGGTTAAAGATGAAGGATGGATGTTTGAACAACAGCCGATGCAGAGCCTGACGTCAAAACGCGAGGTGGAGGCATACTTTCATCACGGGTTCTGGCAGCCGATGGACACCATGCGGGATAAGCAGCGACTCGAAGACCTGTGGGTCAGCGGGAGGGCTCCTTGGAAGACGTGGTAAATCCGTGGAGCCGACGACGCGTTTTCCTGACCGGCCATACGGGCTTCAAGGGAGGGTGGCTTGCTCTTTTGCTTTCCGGCCAGGGAGCGACCATTCGAGGTTACGCGCTTGATCCGGCGAGCGAGCCTAATCTATTTACCGCGGCATCGGTGGGAAGCGTGCTGGATGATGTTCGCGGCGATGTGCGGGATTTTGAGAAGCTGAAGCGAGCAATGGCCGAGTTTCAGCCGGAAGTTGTGTTTCATCTTGCGGCGCAACCACTGGTGAGACAGTCATACGCAGACCCCCTGGGAACCTACGCCACGAATGTTATGGGTACAGCGCATGTGTTGGAAGCTGTGCGGGAGACGGCCAGCGTGCGTAGCGTTGTTTGCGTCACCACGGATAAGTGCTACGAGAACCGCGAGTGGATCTGGCCTTACCGCGAGATCGATCCGCTCGGAGGATATGATCCCTACTCTTCAAGCAAGGCCTGCGCTGAAATCGTGAGCGCGGCATACCGGAACAGTTTTTTCCCTGTGGATCGCAAGAGCGAGCGTTGGGTTGGAATCGCAACCGCACGCGCGGGAAATGTGATTGGTGGGGGTGACTGGTCGGAGGATCGGCTCATACCTGATCTCATCCGTGGATTCCGGACCGGACAGCAAGTTCTTATCCGGCGACCAACGTCGATTCGTCCGTGGCAGCACGTGCTGGAGCCACTCCATGGCTACATCAAGCTGGCAGAGGAGTTGCTTGCAGAGCAGACACAATTTGCTTCTTCTTTCAACTTTGGACCAGTGGTCGAGGATGCCTGGCCTGTGGAACGAGTCGCGACCCATCTTGCAGACTTGTGGGGGGACGGAGCCTCGTGGAAGCGCGACGCCGATCCCGGGGCGCATGAGGCTCACTACCTCAGGCTCGACTCGAGCAAGGCGTGCGCGCAACTAGGATGGCGGCCGAGGTTGAAAATTGAGTTGGCGCTGGAGTGGACGGTTTCCTGGTATCGCGCCTGGCACGATGGTGGAAACATGCCGATGGAGACCCGGGACCAAATCGCTGAATATGAACGACTCCCCGGATAAGAGCCTTGTTCGACAGGAGAACAAAAAAATAGCAAATCAAAACAGGGGATTCTAGATGACATGTCGGGTCTGCGGAAGCAGCAATACGAGCGTGGTGCCAATTGGACGGTACGCCAACTTTTTTCTTCTGCGCGTCGATACAAAAAAGGACAGTTTCCAGCTGTATTCCAGAGCGCACTCGATCAAGATAGACCCGACGATCTCCGACTCCCTACCCGTTCGCGCTTTGCGAAAAGCCAAACGGATCCTGTTCCCTCCGCAGTTTAGACAGGCGGCACAGTTCAGGACTCAGATGCAGGCCTGCGAATCGTGTCACGCCATTACTCCAAGCCACGAGTATTCCTTTGATGACTTACTTGGTCTCTATCGCGACTATCGTTCTGAGACATACAATCAGGATCGCATCTCTGTTGAGCCGGATTACGCGCGAATAGCGAAAAATGTGGGAGACGATCCGATTGAAATCAACAATAGAAACACCGCCGTCGACAAATTCTTGAGCAAGAATGCTAGCCATTTTTCAGGTGGAGCGATGGTCGACTACGGAGGAAGCGACGGCCGGTTTACCCCTTCTTTCGCATACGGGCAGTTTGAAAGGATCGATATCTACGACGTATCGGAAGCGCCACTCCATTCTTCAGTTGATGCCTGCAAAGTGAAAAAGATCGCGGAGCCCAAACGCGAAACATATTCTTTTCTGACTTGTATGCACGTCCTCGAGCACGTCGGAAATCCAAGGGCGATGGTGGCTGAAGCGATGCGACTTCTGGCACCCGGGGGGCTGATCTACATCGAGGTCCCTCTCGAGTTGACTCAATCGATGCGTGAGGATTTCTCCCAAAGAATCATAGACGCACCGATCATCATCCACGAACATTTGAACAGGTTTGACAGGACTAGTATTCGCAGTCTCATCCAATCCATTGCGGGGCTGGAACTCGTCGATGACGCCGAAGATATCGTTGAACATGGATGGGTAAACGGAGTCAACGGACGCTTCCTGGCAAGGAAGATAAAGTAAGTTCTATTGCGTTTGGCGCGAGTTCAATGGAATCGGGAGGCGTTAAGAAGAGAGCTTGGACGGCAACGTGGATTCGCCGCAACGACTATAATCAACATACGTAGCCTGGGTTTTTGAAGGCAATTTCAGCTCGCCAATGGTAAGGCATCCTTAATGTCCGAGATTTCTGAGACTGCAGGTCCTTTCGCCTGGCTCGCGAGACAACGTGCAATCACCCGGAAGCATCTGCGCACAGGGCTCGGAATCGACAGGGCGATAGGCTTCACCGTTCTTGCCAGGGGTTGGGCAAGCGTGGCGGGGCTCGTGACAGTCGCTCTCATTGCCAGGTTCCTCTCGCCTTCGGAACAAGGCTACTACTACACATTTGGAAGCCTGATCGCACTCCAAATCGTCTTCGAGCTTGGCTTTTCGTTCGTGATTCTTCAAATGGCAAGCCACGAACGGGCGCATCTGGCGATCTCTTCCGCTGATGTGATTTCGGGCGATTCCGTGGCTCACGATCGACTTGCCTCAGTGCTCCAAAAAACAGTCCGCTGGTATTCAAGCGCGGCAGTCTTATTAGCTGTGTTTCTTCTGACCGCGGGTTCCTACTTCTTTTCCGCTCACGAGCATTCAGGCGACCATGTGCTCTGGCGCATTCCGTGGTATACCGCTGCGCTGGCTGCGACGCTGACGTTTCAACTGGACCCTTTCCTCTCTTTTATGGAAGGTTGCGGATTTGTGCCCAACGTTGCGCGAGTCCGATTGGCCCAGGCTGTAACGGGAAGCAGCCTCGCATGGGCGGCCCTCGTTATGCACCATGGTTTGTTTGCTCCGGCAATGGTTATCTCCGGGAATGCCGGCGTCGCATTCATCTGGCTTTTTCGTCGGCGAAAGCTCTTGCTGCCACTTCTGCGCCGTGATCCAGGCACAAACCGGATCCATTGGATGAAAGAAGTGTGGACTTTTCAGTGGCGCATCGCGGTCAGTTGGCTTTGTGGGTACTTTATCTTCCAACTCTACAATCCGGTTCTCTTCGCATATCACGGTGCGGTGACGGCGGGTCAAATGGGGATGTCGCTGAGTCTTGCGAATGCTCTTATTTCGGTCGCAGTTTCTTGGGTCAATACGAAGGCTGCTCCGTTCGGGGCGATGATTGCACGAAGAGAATACGAACACCTTGACAGGCTCTTCTTCCAGTCAGTTAAGCAGTCTCTGGCAGTCTGCGCTGCGGGAGCTGTCATCGTATGGTTTGCCGCAATATATTTGAACTGGACTCGCATCCCACTTGCTCACCGTATCCTTGATCCGCTCTCCCTCGGAATGCTCCTAATAAACTCCTTGATCAGTGTCGTCATCTTCTCAGAGGCTACTTACCTGAGAGCACACAAACAAGAGAAACTCCTGCTTCCTTCTGTTCTGGGAGCGGTCCTTACAGGTGCATCCACTTATTTTCTGGGAAAGAGTTACGGAGCAATGGGTGTGGTGACTGGGACGATGATTATCAGCCTGCTCATGGGATTGCCCATGGCCACGTATATCTTCCGAAAGTATCGGAGGATCTGGCATGCCGCCTGAGAGGCCACTCCTCACCATCGCAATCCCGACTTACAACCGGAGCGAATATCTAGCGCAACTCCTCACGGCTTTGGCGCCGCAGTTAGCGCGAGAACCACGCGTGGAATTACTGATCTCTGATAATGCGTCTCCCGATAATACCCCGGACCTCATCAATTCCTTTCGCGCGAAAGGGCTATCCTGCCGTTATATCCGAAATGAAACGAACATTGGCTCAGATGCCAATTTTCTTCAGTGTTTCAAAGAAGCCGCAGGTAAGTATGTTTGGCTCGTCGGCGACGACGATATCATCGCTCCAGGGAGTCTTAGCAAGATCACCGCTCTGCTCCAGAACTCGGACTACGCGCTCGTTTACTTATGTCCCTTTCCTTTTCGAGGCGACCACCCAAGCGGACGGGAAAGGGATCGACTTGGTCGGTTTGCCCAACGAGTCCCAAATGGACCGTCCTTCGTTCGAATTGTTGGCCCGATGTTTACATTCATCAGCGCGATCATTATTAACAAGGCAACATTTATGGGGCTGCAAGGAAGTGACCTTGAAAGTTTCATCGGTACTAACCTGGTTCAACTCGGGTGGTGCCTTCCGGTTCTCGCCAGCGGTGGCGAGAGTCTTATTGTGTGGGATAAAGTTCTGCAGGCCCGCGTGGGCAACTCCGGCGGATATGGAATCTGCCGTGTTTTCAGTGATAATTTGGATCGCGTGATGACGAAAGCAATCCCTGAAAGCGAGGAGATCAAAAGAATCCTGGTTAACATTAGTCTTCGGGATTGGTTCCCGACAACCATTATTCAGATCCGGTATTCAAAAGCGGGGACATTGGAAGACGAAGATTTCACCAGATTACTCAAAGGACTACATAGCCGAAACTGGCGATATTGGGTCTACGTGCTGCCTGTAGTAGCGATGCCTCGTATCGCAGCACGAACATGGTGGGCAGCATCCCAGCTTCAACTCCGTACCGGTCGTTTGATACGATTAATCCTCAGCTACCCGCTGTGGCGCATACAGATGATCCGCCCTCATTGACAAACAAACCAAATGCAGCTCGTGCATTTCAAAATCCGATTCGTTCCACGGCCAATTCAAACACGTAGGTATCCGCAATGACCAACTTCCTGAACATTGCAATAAAGCCGGTTCCGATAAGATCGTGGCTTTTTGCGGGAATTATGGTCTGGTATATCTCACTTTCTGTTTTCATTTTTTATCAATGGGTTGGCCCCTCGATGGACGAGCGTTCGGATCAGCACATAGCAGCGGACTCCGTGACTTACCTCGCCTTCGCAGATTCGATTAGAGAACACCGTCAAGACCCTTTGGTCATCGCTAGACTCTCTTCTTTTCCCAACACGTTATGGATGCCGGTCCTGATTGCTCTCGTGCTCAAAAGTACTTTCATCATTGTCGTCGCCAACTACGTAGCTTTCTTCGCATCGATTGCCCTGCTTGAGAGGAGTTTTTCTTTCTCGACCAAAATCTTTGTCGGTTTTTTGTTACTAAATCCAACCACAACAATCAGCCTGCTTTCCGTCAATAAGGAAATGATTGATTTGCTAGCGATTTCACTTTTCTTGTTTGCGTTTCGTAATGGCAGACGCATTCTCCTTTTACTTGCGCTTGTGCTTGCTCTTTTGAACAGGTTTGAAGTTTTGGTCGTAATGGCAACATTCCTGGTCGTACAAACGAGATTGAACCCTTGGCGTCGCAAGCGCGCCTTGACTTTGGTGTTACTAGTTATTCTTCTGAGTATCATGCTGCCGCTTTCGTTAGCGGAGAATTTGTCTGCGCGATTTGAAGAGGCTAGCTCAGGAGGTCTGATTGCTTTGCTCGATTCCCTCGAAATTCACTTTCTTTTCGGTGTTGCTGTGATTCCAAAGGTAGCAGAGAATTTCTTTGGAATGCTAATCAATCCGGCTACCTGGACAGCTCTGAGCAATTTCTCAGATCTTGCCAATTCCTACATACTGCTCTTCAATAACTTAGCCAGCGCAATCGTTGTCTTGGCTTTGATTAAGAAGCACGCTTTTTCAATTCGCTCTGATGTCGTCTACTTAGCAATGATCGGCAGCATCATAATGTCAGTTTCGCTGGTTATTCAACCCCGCTACTTCTACTTCGTTTACGTCCTCCTTTGCCTGAGGGCAGCCCAGTCACGAGTCCACTTCAGCTCTGATCCGTTTTTGCCCAACTCTAGTGAGGCTGCGAGTGCCTGAGAGCGACGCTCAAGTGGCCGGCGGCAACGCATTCGATGTCCTCGCCGTAATTGTCCTTTATAAGATGCGCCTCAGCGAGTCGCCCGCATTCAAGACACTTATGGCAGCACGATCAGTCATCCCGCGAGAGACGGAGATTCGTGTGCTTCTCTATGACAATTCCCCGAATGCTTGTAACCCTGGCACTTTGCCAGTCGGCGTTCGGTACGAAGCAGCGCAGCGAAATGCTGGCCTTGCAGCCGCATACAATCGCGCGCTGGCGATTGCCGAAGGCGAGAGAACTACCTGGATTCTTACTCTTGACCAGGATACGACGTTGCCTGTGAACTTCCTCTTGCAGATGCGGGAGCGTATAAGAATTGTCGAATCTAATGATCGAGTCGCGGCAATCGTTCCTTACTTAGCAGATGCAGATAGGCCACTGTCTCCCGTTGTCGTCAGGTTCTTCGGCGAACACCACGTGTCCGGAACATTTACAGGTATATCCGAACAGGAGATACGCGGATTGAACTCCGCATCGCTTTTCCGGGTCAGCGCGTTAAAGACAATTGGCGGATACGATCCTTACTTTTGGTTGGATTATGTCGACACGTGCATTTTTCGAAAGCTACATCTGCAGGGAAGAAGAATCTATGTCGCCGGGAACATTCAAGTGGAGCACAATCTATCATTGCTCGATCGACGAAACCTCAGTCCGGATCGGTTCCGCAACATTTTGCAGGCAGAGTGTGCATTTTGCGATCTGTACGATCGCAGCGGAAAAGGTTTTGTACTTTCAGCCCGTCTACTCGGTCGAATCTGGCGGCAGCATAGAAGGGGAGACGATATCGCATTCCGCAGACTGACTTGGGAAATGTTCAAGAGGCGGTTATTTCAATCCAAGGCAAGACGGATTCGCGAATGGAGAGAAGAAGTTGAGCAGCGAATAATTTGTTCCGCTGTCACTGGCTCGAAGAAACCTTCGGAGATTCTGCCATGACGTCGCACTTATTGGAGCATTGGAGCAGTAGATTTTGTCGATTGCTCCACCTTTTCAGCCGGCTCATGAGTCTCGTCCAGACGTGGCCTTGTTGACCCTTGCGATGATTGCTAGAATTACGACGTATCCTACGCGCTCTCTTGAACAGGACCAGGGATGAGCCAGAACCCTGTCGACGATTACGTGGGAGACTGGTCGGAATGAAGATCTCGGTTTGCATGGCCACGTACAATGGCGAGCGGTTCATTCATGAGCAGCTTCAATCCATTCTCCGCCAGTTGGAAAACGACGATGAGGTTGTAATCGTCGACGATGCTTCCACCGATGGCACTGTGCGCTCAGTTGAAGAATTTCGCGATAAGCACATTCGCATCATCAGACAGGATCGCAACTGCGGAGTGCTCCAGACCTTCGAACGCGCATTGAAAGAGGCTGAAGGTGAAATCATTTTTTTGACCGATCAGGATGATGTTTGGCGCGGAGATAAGGTAGAAAAGGTCAAGCGCATGTTTCAGACACATGCCGATTTGTCCTTGGTGCTGAGCGATTGCGCAATCATCGATGCTAAGGGCGAGGTTGTTGCAACGACACGATTCAAGTCGGGCAGGTTTCATCCAGGAGCACTGCACAATATTGCACGCAATAGCTATTTGGGATGTTCAATGGCCTTTCGTCGATCAATCCTGGAGTATTGTCTGCCATTCCCGGCTGATATACCGATGCATGACATGTGGATCGGCATATTGAACCAGCTCGTCAGCAAAAACGGATATATTGACGAACCGTTGATGTGTTACCGGCGACACGACAGGAACAGTTCTCCGGGGAAGCACGCATCGGTTGCGCAGATGATTCGTTGGAGGTTGGCTCTCGTCAAGAATTTGATTTTGCGTTATCGGCGTGCCGCGCTCTTCAGGAGACAGATTTCAGCGAATCCTGCCCAGTGAAGGTTTGTTGAATCGCGTATGTGCGAGATAAACGCACCGGGTCGCTGATAGCAGCTAGAGCGGGTGCTCAACGCACAGCGAGTTTCGACTCCAATTAGCCAAGATGCCAGAGGAGTACAAAACTGGCGATATTAAGCCAAATCGTTATCAGCGAGTTGCGCGGGGGCACACCAACTGCGCACCGAAGCGAGTGTCGGCTTGTCTTGGGTCTTGGAAATCAGAGAGGACAAATCAGAGACCTAATTCAACAATTCTCGACGAGGCGGGAGCGCTCTATAATGGAATTCTCATGCTACATAGAGGCACCCAAGAACCGACAGCCGCGTGTTCACTCGTTTACCCGATTTTGAAACCAATTGACGTACGGACTTCACCGTGCATTTTCTTCTAGTGAACCGATATTTTGGCGGTGGTTCAGTTCCTACCGGACGGATGCTTTTGGACGTTTCCCTTGATCTGTCTCGGCAAGGCCATACTGTTACGGTTATTGCTTCAACCAGCCGCTATGTGAAATCGGAAGTTCCCCTGCCGAAGCATTCAGACCATGTCAAGATTCGATGGCTTACTGAAATTGGGCCTGGGCGCTTGGCCGGTTGGATAGGGTTTTGGTTCAAAGTTGCATTCATTTTACCGGCTACATCCTGGGATAGGTGCGTCTTGTTGACCGATCCGCCATTCCTGCCCTTTGCCGCCCGTTTGGCCAGAATCTTTACAGGGCGGCAGCGACGATATTACTGGTGGACCATGGACCTTTACCCCGAGGCGTTGGTGGCAGCGGGCATGATCTCACAACGCAATCCATTGTGGATATGTTTGCGATGGCTAAATGACTTGGGCTTAGGCGCGATGAACGGAGTTATCGCGTTGGGTCCGCGCCAACTGCAACGACTTCAAACCTACAGGGGATGGGACAAGTTAGCCGATTCTAGCGTGGTGGTTCCTCCTTGGGATACCCGCCCCATTCGTCGCATATCTCCTGAAGAGAACGTTGTCCTGAGACAGTTTGGATGGCAGGGACGGAAAATTGCTCTTTATTCCGGGAATCTTGGGCAGGGGCATTTATTCCAGGAATTTGCAGATGCGGCGCGGTGGTTTTACGAGGGCAGGCGTGACGACTGGATTTTTGCCTTTGTTATTCGCGGCGAAAATCGGAGAGATTTGGAAGTCATGACAAAAGATTTCCCTAACATTCGAGTGCTTGATTATCTGTCCGATGATTTCACGGCGGACCTTCTTTGGGCGGCTACTGTTCATCTGATAAGTATGAAATCCGGCTGGGAAGGCGTCATTGTGCCGAGCAAGCTTTATGGGGCATTGCAAACTGCGGCGCCGGTCCTTTTCATCGGTCCGGAGGATTCGGACACCGCAACAGAGATCCTTCGATTGAAACGGGGGCTAACGCTCTCACCAAACACATCAGGTGATACGGTGGCGCGAGTGTTAGAAGAGCTTGCGCAACCTTCTTGGAGACAAGAGCCCTTTTTAAACGAAGGCAGTTCCCGGGAGGTGGCAAGATTCATTACTCGTTGAGGTAGGGCAATGGAGCAAGAAGTGCAGATGTAGTTACGAAAGCTTGAAACTGCCCTTAGAATGCTTATCCATAGCGAGTTGGTTTAGGCGATGTTGTCTCGCGTAGTCATCGGGACGGTGGGAATGTGGAAATCGGCTTTATCTATTTCCAAGATCGTGGGAATGGGTGGGAAACAACTCGACCGCTCTATGCCTTCGCCTCCGCTCGCAGAGACCACGACCCATGAATCTCCTGGAAGATGTCGTCAAGCGATTTCGTAATACGCCAGCTCGGATAGTGCTTTTTCATCTTGCGCAGGTCGCTGATATAGCAAATGTGGTCGCCGGAGCGGTTCTTATCTACATATTCGTAGACCATCGGCTTGCCGGAGATAGCCTCTATCTTCGCAAAGGCTTCAAGAATGGAGCAGCTGTTCTCCCGTCCGCCGCCGATGTTATACACTTCGCCGGGCCGAGGATTAGCGATAAATGCAGCGATAAAGCGGGCTACATCGAGGGAATGGATGTTATCGCGAACCTGCTTGCCCTTGTAACCGTAGACATTGTACTTCGTTCCGGTAACGTTGCACTTAATAAGGTAACTTAGAAATCCGTGCAGTTCGACGCCTGAATGGCTCGGCCCGGTAAGGCAGCCGCCGCGAAGCGCGCAGGTAGGCATGTCGAAGTACCGCCCGTACTCCTGGACCATGACATCAGACGCAACTTTTGATGCACCAAAAATAGAGTGCTTCGACTGGTCGATGCGGAATGTCTCGGGAATACCGTTCCAATATGTCTCTTCGGAGTATTCCCAGCGCGTCTCAAGTTCTTTGAGCGGCAGTTCGTTGGGAGCGTCGCCGTAGACCTTGTTGGTCGACATCGATGCGAAAGGCGCCTCCGGCGCGTGCTGGCGCACGGCTTCGAGCAGGTTGAGAGTGCCGACAGCGTTGGTATCGAAATCGTCGAAGGGCATCGATGCGGCAAGATCGTGGCTCGGTTGAGCGGCTGTATGCACGATGGCGTCCGGCTTGAGTTGCTTCAAAAGATCGAGCACCCCCTGGCGGTCGCGGATATCGAGTTCGTGGTGAACGAACCCTTGGATGGTCCGCTCGAGGCGATGCTGGTTCCAACGGTTGTCGCCCTTGGGGCCAAAGAAGACTGCACGCTGATTGTTATCGACTCCATGAATCTCCCAACTCTCGGCGGCAAAATAAAGGCAGACTTCGGAGCCGATAAGACCGGATGAGCCAGTTACCAGAATCTTTCTCTTTGCATTGCTCATGATCCGATAATAGAACGGCGAGGGTGGGAGAGCAGGCCTTGAGAAGCACCAACCTGTACCGATATCCTTGACGACGGTCAGATGCGTGATTCATGCTTTCCCAGCCGCCGGAAACCTTTCAGTCCGGCTTTCAAGTACTTACATTCAAGTAGTCACCTTGCGAGAGGAATGAACGGGAACGGTCACTCTCTCCAAGTTTTTTTGGCGCTCCTGCTGCTGGACGGCCTGTCCTCTCTTGCGGGGATCGCGATTCAGCGATCGCACGTCTTTTGCTGATCTTCGTCAAGGTGAATTGGGGATGAGAATCCAAAACCCGAAGACGAAGTTCGCGGAAAATGCTATATATTGATCCTCAGCCGAAATACACAAAAAATGCTGATTTCAGACCAGCGAAGAATCCTTTATGGATTTTGGCTGGTCACCAATCGCCGCCTCAAGTCGCTGGGATTTGCCTGGATTCAGCAGATTACGAGGGCATGCTCCAGGACTGCAGCGCGAGGGTATCTTCGATGGACAGACGATCTTTCGCGATCAAAGCCGGGCTGATCATGGCCGGTTCGGCGATTGGCAGCCCCCTTGTCGGCTGTTCGGACTATGAAATCGAAATACCTTGCCTGGGACCGGCAGCAGCTCCTGAGCCTGTTGCGGGAATGAAGTATATCCGCGCATCCGAGATAGGGTGCGCAATGGACTGTGACCTTAGAAACGGGCGAAACAAGCACAGTGGCGGCGCAGCCACCGACGATGGGCCCCGTATCAACGCAGCAATGGCGGGTGCTTCGGCGAGCAATCCAATAACACTCATCATCGATGGCAGTGCATTGATTTCGGGACTCTTTCTTCCCGCTGGAGGAAATTGGAGCATCGCCGGCCTGGGTTGTGGGACGGGTTTCTTCGTGAAGGCCGGCACCAACAATGACGGGATCCACAACGGGGCTGCGAATGCTGCCATTCCTTTTGATCCCGGACCCCCTGTTCCTCTGCGCGGCGCGAATGTTTCCCTTAGCAATTTCACGTTGAATGGCAATCAAGGAAACGGCCTGAATGGTAATTCGACGAGCGGGAAACCGCGCGGAAATGATAGCTCCTTGTTCTGCGGCATCAATCTGATGAACTTGGACAATATAACGATTGAAAATGTCGTTGTCATCAATACACCCGCCTACCATATGCGACTTTCAAATGTGGGAAACGTCACGGTGACCGGTTGCGTGATGCGGAGTTCAGGCGAGAACACGGATGGACTGCATTTCGACGGACCGGCCAACGACATCGTCATTTCAAACTGCAAATTCGCCACCGGCGATGACTCGATTGCGCTGAATTGCCCGGAGGGCTTCACGGGCAATATTTCGAGAGTTGCTGTGAGTGGCTGCACATTCAATAGCTGGTCGCTCATGCGACTTTACACGTCGAACGGCGGACCTGTCGGATTCAAGATTGACTCAGTGAGCGTGACCAATTGCAGCGGCACCTTCTGGGAAGGTGCGTTCATGATCGGTTTCATGTATGGCAGTGAACCGAACTCGGTCGCCTCACTGACGGTTTCAGACTCCAGCCTGACAACCCCTGATGTGTTTGGAATTTCAGAGAACTTCGGTTCGATCCTGGTTTCAAACGTCACCTTTACTCCGCTGCCGTCCGGCGTGAATTGGGGCTCTCAACCAAACCATACATGCGGTTTTTTGCGACCCGCTCCGTACAATGGCACGATCGACTTCACCGGCTCGAGTCTGGTATTCAAGAATTGCACCGTTCTGCGAACTGGAGATTTTAACGTCGCCGCGGTGATTCTCGAAAACGGCTCAAAGATCAGCAACTTGGAGTTCAACGGATTTGAATTGCAAGGATCGAGTTCCTCAGTGCCGGATTTACTTAACCTTGAAGGCGGATCGGTGGGGCAACTGGTAATCGACTCGCTGCTCAGCGGTCACATCAAGGCGCCTGTGGAGGCGGGTGGATTCGCACGGGTGGGGCAAGTGAGCGGAGCGGGCGTGCTCGCGACCGGATGGGCGTTTCCAGACAGTGTGATGGCAGATGGAGTGCCCTATATCTCGGCAGGCACCAGTTCGCCTTCGATCAAGGTCGGAGGGTCCGTTAAGCCTCTCCCGAAGCCCTGATATTTCGAAATGCAACATCTCAGGCTTCCAAAGAAAACCGAGATTGATCACCAAAATCCTCAAAAGAATTGACGAGTTTGGTGGAGGCGGCGGGAGTCGAACCCGCGTCCGAAATCGCTGTCAGCCGGGAAGATCCATGTTCAGTCCAGTTCCGCATGTTTTCGCCTCAGACGCTCAGAACGGACAAGATGCGCCTGAAGCTAGTCCGATGATCTTATGGCTGCAACACGGACCGAGAAGCAGTCACCAGCCTACTGAATGACGTCTGATTCGCTGCCCATAGGCGAAGCTGCGAGAGACGGCTGCTTAATTAATTAAGCAGCAAGTGCCAGGTTATCGTTGGCAACTTTGTTTTTGCAGGCGATTACGGGTGCCCACACCCCGACATGCCTCCCATGCCGCAATCGATCCCGTCGAAACCGTGACGCCCCCATGCTCAATATGCAAACAACAAACCTCTGCTGTTCGCAGACCCCCGGACAACCACCGAGAATTGATCGGCTTGCTTTTTAGATGAGCCGACCACTTCGCAAGGTGCGAGCCGGAACAACTGGCTCGTGCTGCTATCTCCATTCTAGGCCAGATGGGGTGAATGTCACAGCTCCAACAACTGAAGGGGTGTAGTTTATGTCTAATTCGCTCGAAAAACCCTTCGAAATGAGGACGATAAGGAGAGAGAATCGTGAACAGCACGTGATATTCCGAACGCAACAGGTTTCTTGAGAAAGTATTTACGATGCGATAAGCGATGACCGCCGCGCGCATGCATTCGAGACGGGAGGCACAAAATGGACAGACTGCAGCAGTCCGAGATGCTTGCCAAGCTGCTCTCCGGTGAGAGCAGGAGAGCCGAACGCGTCACGTCCGTTGCCCAAGACAGTTCCCCGTCCTGCGCTCACTGGTCCGGGCCCGTACTCCTGGAACGCATCGCCTACCTGCGGAAGCTGGCGAGGTTCGGAGAAGGGACCGCGAGCGAGGAACTCAAGGCCTTTCCGGGGCACAGTACGATGCTTTCGGTGCGACTTCGTAGTGGAACCGTTGAAACCTGCGAGAGGTTTGCTCAGCTCATCTTTGTATTGGAAGGGCAGGCAACGGTAGTCTTTGGTTTCAAAACCGAAGAGATCAGCAACGCCAGTGCTGGGCCCGTCATCACCGCGACGATCATCAACGGCTCAAAGAAGCAACTGCGCGCGGGAGATGTGCTTCACATTGCGGCCGGAACACCTTACCAGTTGCTTCTTGCTGGGGATCGAACTCTAGGTTGTCTTGTGATCCGGATCAGGGAAACTGAAGAACTCTGACGCGCGTTCGATCCCTTGGGCAAGAAGCGGAAGCCGGGATAGAGGGTTGGCAGGATATGCTTCCCAACAGGGCTGAAAGAGAGGCTTCAGTGGTCAAGCAAGTGGTACGCCTTACAGTGAATCTGACGATCAACGAGGGACAGATTGAAGCCTTCAACAGCATTGCCAAGGCAATGACCGAGGTCACGAACGCAGAGCCCGGCACGCTCGGCTACGAGTGGTTTGCCCATAGCGATGGCAAGCGGTTCACACTTCTGGAGACCTACGAAGATACAGCGGCGATTGAGGCCCATTTCATGGGAGCCGCCGTGCAACAGTGGGTGCCAAAACTCGCAGCGACGTGTTCCGTCGATGGTTTTGTGATTTATGGCGAGCCCGGGCCGAAGGTGGCCGCGATGGCTGCGGGATTTGGAGCGGTCATCATGCCCTATTGGATCGGGATTAACCGCTGAGCTGACAGGAGAGCGGCATAAATCCTTCAGCCCAGTGCAGGGGGAAGCTTCGACCCGTCGACGACTGTGTTCTGCCTCACTGAAGGCGCACCTCAGTTGCTGCTATTTCTGGCTCGTGCAGCCTGAAAAGTTCGTCTATCCCCGACACGAAATGCCGCTCTTGGAAGCCTATGGTGGTCGATTTGAATCGGCCTTTGTCATTCTGCATCCGTTCGTTCGTGTACCGCAGTCGCTGGCGTGGAGCGCGACGCGGCGCTATCCCGAGGATGCACAGATCGCCGCGCTGGGAGCGCGGTGCGCATGGTCTGAGGCAGAGGCGCATGTAGAGCTGAACTCGTGTGCGCACATGAACCAGGCGCTGCTGACCTCCATCGGGTCGCTTTCCGATTACATGGCCGATCCCGCCGGGTGCGAAAGGCTGCGGACTTTCCTTGAGAACAAGCCAATCTGGATGCCGGCAGAAGGACGGTTTGAACCGCTGCTATGGTCATGCTTCCTTCAGATCTTTGCACTCGCCGGCATGGAAGAACTCGTCTTCGTTCCCGAGTTCCCGCATTCCGATCCGGTCGTGCGACTCTCCATTGCCGGACTCAGCGACGGTTCCATACCGTTCCCCACTTGCGGGACGCTCCTCGCGCCTGATGATTCGTTCCTGTTCACAGTAGATTGGGACAGCTTTTTCACGCTCTTCTATGGCCGACGGTCATCGGTTCGTGAAGCGGTGCGAAAGCTGAATCTTGAGGGTTTCTTCGCAACCGCAAATACCAATCACGCGTGGTGGAATTACTCCTTTGGATGCGCGACGGTTACGGTTTCTCCCGAAGACTGGCAGATTGCATAAAAGCCGCGTCTTCGGTAGGACTGGCTGGCACCAGGTCGGGCACGGTACCAGCCGATCAGCGAATCACCAAGGCATCCCGCGGCGCGTCATCGCCGATCTCGCCACCACCCCGCGGCCAGGGGCTGAGGATTGGTCACGACTCCGTGGATGACCGTACCGACGCCGAAGTGCTTGCTCGCGGGAGCTCCGAACACCAGAGTGATATTCGAGAAAGTAACCGCTCCAGCTTCTCCAGTGACCCCCGTGACGCAGACCGTCAGCATCGATTGCGGCGGAGCGGGATCGAAGGGCGCCGGCTGTCCATTGCCCGTGAGCAGATTGACCTGGCCAGTGAACTGGAAGCCAAAGTTGTTGTTTGTTGGGGCCGGATAGGCCGGGCAACCATCCATGTTCCACTGAACCGTTGCACCCTTCAGGACGACGTGATGCACATGCGGGGTCTGGCCGGGGGCGGCTGGATTGGGGGGAGTCCCGAAGTTGGACATCGTCATGTCGAGTGAAATGTCGGCCTTGTCGATTGCCGGGAGGACGTCAAGAACCCAGGCACCATGCAGTTCCCAGGGACCGCTGGCGACGCTTGAGGATGTGTAGTCGTGGATCGAGCCGTTGAAGTGCACTGGCGAGTTACCCTGTGCCAAAGCAACGGTCGCGAATACCAACGCGACGAGAGGCAACACGCGTACTGCCGAAATCGACTTTCTGACATTCATAAGAACCTCCGGGGATTTGAGAGTCGCGGTTCTGATCGCCGAATGCCGCGATCCGGCCTGTAGCGGAGTCTTGCGGCTAAGGGTTATCGCCCGCGTTGCATTCGGCGAGAATCGCGCTTGAAGTGCAGGTCCACGGTCGGCTATTGCTGCGAGCAGGTCAAACGGCATCACGCGGAATAGCGACTTGCCGTCAAATGCGGTCTTTTGCCGTGCCTGTTGACCGGGGTACAATCGGGTCACTTCGCTTCCGGATAAACCTCGATCAGCTCTGGAGAGCGCAATGAATGAACCGTCCTTTGAGGTGCAGCAAGCCGAAAAGCCCAGCGAAGAGCGGCTGGATTCCTGGAAGGAAATTGCGGCTTACCTGAATCGCGACGTGACGACAGTGCAGCGCTGGGAGAAGCGTGAGGGGATGCCGGTCCACCGGCATCTGCATGAGAAGCGTGGGTCTGTTTATGCCTTGCGGCCGGAGCTGGACGCATGGGCGCGGACCCGCAATCTTCGAGAAACAGAGGAAGATGCAGCGGCGTCCGGATCTGTGGAAGTGCCAGTGACCGCTGCTCCGAAAGCAAGATGGACGCGCATACTGCTGCCACTAGCCGCTGTCCTGGTGTTGGCAATTGGGGCGTGGTTCTGGCTTGTGAGGACCGAGTACTTGTGGCGCAACCCTATCGAGAACGCCGAGTTTCAAGTTGTCACGGATTTCGGTGGTGCCGAACAGGCTGCGGCGGTCTCGCGCGACGGGCATTTCATTGCGTTCCTGTCCGACCGGGACGGAAGAATGGATGTCTGGGTCACCCAGGTTGGTTCAGGTCAATTCCATAATCTGACTCAAGGCAATGCGCCTGAACTTACCAATCCATCTCTTCGCACGCTGGGGTTTTCTCCAGACGGATCTTTGGTTACCTACTGGATCCGCAGGCAGGATGCTTCGCACGGTAGCCGCATCAGCGTTTGGGCGGTGCCGACTTTGGGCGGAGAACCAAGACCGTATCTTGACGACGCTGCCGAATTCGATTGGTCTCCCGACGGTTCCCGGCTCGCTTACCATACGCCCGGCCCGGGAGACCCGCTCTTCATTTCGGACGGGAGCCCCAAGCCGGAAGAGCGTCCGATCTTTACTGCACCGCCGGGGCTTCACGCGCATTTCCCTTTGTGGTCTTCCGATGCGAAATTCATCTACTTCGTCCAGGGCTCGTTGCCGGACAAACTGGATATCTGGCGCATTCCTGCGCGCGGCGGAAATCCCGAACGGATTACAAGTCAAAATACACGTGTTTTCTACCCCGTCCTGTTAAATCGGCGAACGTTGATGTATCTCGCTACAGACGGGGATGGGTCTGGCCCGTGGCTCTACAGCGTTGACGTGGAACGTCGTATTCCACACCGCCTGGGCCCGAGCCTTGATCGATTCACATCGCTTGCTGCCAGCGCAGACGGTCGCAGGCTTGTGGCGACGGTCGATCATCCCAAAAGAACTCTATGGCGCCTGCACATCGCCGATCCGCATACACAAACGGCCGCGGCCACGCCAGTTCCCCTCACGACCGGCGCGAGTTTTACGCCGCGTCTGGGCAGCGACTACCTTCTATACGTGTCCGCGACTGGTTCAGGCGAAAGTATCTGGAAGCTGAAGGGCGGGGCCAGCACGGAACTGTGGAGCGGCCAGGCAGCGCGAGTAGTGGGCGGCCCGACTATCTCTCCCGATGGACGCTATTTTGCGTTCACCGCTAAAAACCAAAATCAGACAGTTCTATACATGATCCAGGCCGACGGCACCGACGCGCGAGTGATCTCTAATTCACTCAGCCTGCAGGGCGATCCCGCCTGGGCGCCCGACGGACAATCGATCATCTCGGCCGTCATCGAGTCGGGCATGCCGCATCTGTTTCGCATTCCGATTAACGGCGGCGCGCCCATCCCCTTTGTCCATGAATTCTCGCTCGATCCAGCGTGGACTCCCGATGGCCATCTCCTTGTTTACTCAGGCCCCGACATTGGCACTACGTTTTCTGTGAAAGCAGTAACGGCAGATGATATGGCGCATCCTATACCTGCAATCACGCTGACGCGCGGAGCTCGACACCTGGCCTTTTTACCTGGTGGACATGCACTGGTTGTTCTGCGCGGAGAGATTGAGCACAAGAATCTCTGGTATATCGATCTGGATACGGGCGCCGAGAGCCAACTGACAAAAGTCCCTGCTGATTTCGACATTCAGGACTTCGACATCTCCCCGGATGGCCATGAAGTTGTGCTGGAACGCGCGCAGCAAAGCTCGGATGTGGTGCTCGTGGACATCCCGCGCCGATAGCAGTCCAATTCTCAAGGCGCTCAGGCGGTTATTGCTTTTCGAGATCGATCTGCTCGTAGGCGTGCTTGGCGATGCCGGCGCGGATTTCGCCGGGCGTCTTGCCCGCCTTGGTCATGGCATAGGCGTAGAAGGCCTCCTGCGCACACGTGGAGCACTCCGTTCCGTGATAGCCCTCGTAGCAACTGCGCAAGCTGGTGTGACCCAGGGCGCGGTCGCAGCGACAGTTGCAGGGAAGCTGGTAGAGCAGATTACCGATCTTCGCCGCCTGCTGATACACGTGAACCTGCCAGGGATAGCGGAAACTTTCGCCGGTGAGTTTTGCTCCAGACAGCATCGGAGGAAGCGCGGCGACTTTGAGCGGCGCCGACGGGTGGTAAGCCGGTACATCTTCGGCAGGGTTGGACCACTGCGCGTAGCTGACGGCGG
Organism: uncultured Acidobacteriaceae bacterium; assembly: GCA_963838295.1. Taxonomy (GTDB): domain Bacteria; phylum Acidobacteriota; class Terriglobia; order Terriglobales; family Acidobacteriaceae; genus Telmatobacter. The sequence continues at coordinate 316,835 of CAWIQS010000005.1, read as the reverse complement.
TGATGGCGAAGACGGCGAAGCCCAAAAAGAAACGGCGATTGGCGAGGATCATTAAGGCGGTACTCTCTCTGCTGACCATTTTAGACTGGCGATCAGACAAAACAGAATCCAGTGCCGCAGACAAGTGCTTCGAAGCCGAAGAGAAAACCGCAGTAAGATAAAGGGTGAGTTCAGGACAAAAAAAGACGGCACGAACGGTTAGCTGTTCGTGCCGGGAGGCCAGTGACGCAAACTACTTCCAGCTTTGGTGCGATCACGAAGACCGCTCTCCATCACTGGAATATCTACACGATACTATAGATTCACTTCGAAGCAAATACAAAATTTGAAATTTTCCCGCGATGCGGGATATGAGACTTTTCCGAGCGAGAGAGCATCTAAGGCGGGCGTGGTTGGGTCGGGAGACAGGCTAGAGCATGGCAAGTGATTTAAAATCTTCGGTTTCTGTACCATTGAGCCCCGAACCGCAACCGAAGGGTAGCGACGCGGTCCCACCCGGGTGGTTGAAGGTTGGAGCTGTCGCCGCTGCGTCGGCGGTCCTTGGAGGCTTGGCGGCGGCGTGGTTCTACCGCAAAGCACTCTCCCAGCTTAGGGAAGCGGAAGACAAGATTCCGAGTTCCGAAATCAAGACTCCTGGGGACGAGTCGGCAGAGGACTTCTGACTCCCGCACCATTCTGTGTTGCTGTTCCCGGCACGGAAGAAATTTCCTTCTCAAGAATTTCGCATAAGACGTGCCCAGCGAGGATGTGCGCCTCCTGGATGCGGGGTGTGTCATTCGACGGAACTTCAAATAGAAAATCAGCCGCCGTGGCAATTTTGCCGCCGCCTGCCCCCGTGAACGCCACAGTGACAGCGCCGACTTTGCGGGCAGCTTCAAGGGCAAGGAACACATTGCGACTATTGCCTGAGGTGGAGATGGCAACCACAACGTCGCCTTTGCGGGCGAGCGTCTCAACCTGGCGTTGGAAGATGTGCTCGTAGCCGTAGTTGTTGCTGGCGGCGGTAAGGATGGAGGTGTCGGTGGATAGGGCGATAGACGGGATGCCGGGGCGATCCAGCCGGAAACGGACGACAAGCTGGCCGTTGAGATGCTGCGCGTCTGCCGCGCTGCCGCCGTTGCCGCACCAGAGAATTTTGCCTCCCATGCGAATGGCTAGGACCATTTCGGAGGCGATCTGATCGAGGACGCGCTGCTGATCTTTGAGGGCCTGGATAATCTGGATGTGTTCGGCGAGAGCGGCCTGGAAGATTGCGGCTCGGTCGAGGGTAGATTCGGGCATCGGCATCGAGTTCCTGAAGAGGATGGGCCATGGAACGCCCACGTCCCCTTGGGGACGCTCAAGCATATTACTCCAGCGAGTGATGGTTTGAGGATTGGAAACTCGAAATCGGCGGCTTCGCAGGAGCCGCCGATTGAGTTTGCGTCAGATCTGGGCTCAGACCACGTTAGTGGCTGATCATGAACTGGAGCTGGCCGATATAGACGCCATAAGGACCGAGTTGGATGGCTTTGAGCGAAGTGGTGCTGGGGCCTCCCGGGGTCTTGAGAAGCGTGTTAAGAGCGCCATCCGGCAGTCCGGGTCCGACGAGGTTGACGGTCTGCGGATCGGCCGTAAAGTTGAGCGCGATCACGACCGGGGGAGCCCCGGCGGCTTCGCGCTTCCAGCTCAGCACCTTGGTATTTTCGGTGTCGAGCATCGTGTCGGAGCCCTCGGAAAACGCTGGACTGGTTTTCTTCAGCCGTATGAGCGTTTCGTACCACGTGAGGAGCGAAGCAGGGTCGCCCTTTTCCGTCTGGACATTGACCGTGGCGGCAGTGGGCGGGACCGGCAGCCAGGGTGTGGCCTTGGGGCCGTCGAATCCGGCGTTTGGACCGGGCATCCACTGCATGGGAGTGCGCTCTCCGTCACGTCCCTTTTCTTTGGGCCAGCCGGTGAGGCCAACGGGATCTTTCACGTCCTCTTTGTGCGTGGGAGGCGTGGTTTTCATCCCGATTTCGTCGCCGTAGTAGAAGAGAGAGGCACCGCGGTTGGCAAACAAGATGGTGGAGATGACGCGCTCGACGTCCGTATCATGCACGCCGTCGCCATAGCGGGCATCGAGGCGCGGATTGTCGTGATTGTCAAAGATGATGAGCGGAACGTTGTTGCCTAAGTCATCTTCCGCATCCTCAAGTCTCGCGCGGAAAGTGACGACATCGAGCTTATTGATGAAGCCGAGCTGCGTATCCATGGGCAACTGGAACTCAGGATGCTCGAAGGTTCCGTATTGCTTGAGCAGTTCGGCGACGTTGGGCAGATAAGTCTCCCCGATAAAAACGCGGGTGCCGGGGAATTTGTCTGTCGAGAACTTGTCAGCTTCCTGCCGCATTTCGGCCATCACGGGATGAACGCCGGGGAGATTGTTTGTGCGCGTGTCCTTCAGCGCTACGTCGCCGTAGTTATTCACGAAGCTCTTGCCATCCTTGTCGAGTTCAAGGTCTTCGTCGGTCATGCTGGGATCTTCAAAGAGAGTCGTAATGGCGTCGAAGCGAAAACCGGCCACACCCTTCTTGAGCCAGAAGGCGAGTATGTCCTTGAAGGCCTGGTGAACCTTGGGATTGTTCCAGTTGAGATCGGGTTGCTGGATATAGAACTTGTGGTAGTAGTACTGGCGGGTTTTCTCATCCCACTCCCATGCGGAGTGCCCGAAGTCGGATTGCCAGTTGTTCGGAACCTGCCCCTTGTCGGTTGCCGTCTGGCCTTTGCCGTCGTGCCACATGTACCAGTCGCGATAAGGATTATCCTTGGACGCGCGCGACTGCAGGAACCACTTGTGCTTGTCAGAGCTGTGGTTCATCACCATGTCCATCAGCACGCGGATGTGGCGCTTGTTGGCCTCTGCAATGAGGTGGTCAAAGTCCGCCATGGTGCCGTACTTGGGATCGATGGCTTCGTAGTCGGAGATGTCGTAGCCGAAGTCAACCTGCGGCGAGGGATAGCAGGGCGTGAGCCAGATGGCGTCGACGCCGAGCTCTTTCAGATAGTCGAGGTGCGCCGTGATGCCGCGCAGGTCGCCAATGCCGTCGTTATTCGAGTCAGCAAAGCTGCGGGGGTAGATCTCGTAGAACACCGCGTTGCGCCACCAGTTTTTCTCATTGGATGCGCTGGGTTCTGGAGATTGGGCCACCGCGTTGCCAATGCAGATGGTCAATACGAATGCTGCGGTCGTTGCGGTTAAGACTTTCCTGAAGACTTTTCCAGTCCAATACATTGCGTTCTCCTTGTCCCTCGGAAGGTCATGCGACTCAAGGCGTACGTAGACCAAACCCGATTCCGATGCTCCTGAATTGGCAACGGTGTGAACAGGGCAAAACTAACATAATCGGCGGGTTTCGGGGAGTTCAAAGTGGGACAGGGCGAGGATGCTTAGTTGGCAGAAGGCTCTTCAGCGCGGACAACGATCACCACTTCAATGGGATCTCTCGCCGACACAAGTTTCAGCCCAAGCTGCTCCTGGATAAGCGTGAGAAGCGACGGGCCACCGGGGTCGAGGAGCGCGCTTGCCGCTCCCTTCAATGTGATGTCGTAGACTCCCGGAATCCCGGTGCGATCGATCACGGGGAATTCGATCCCACGAAGTTCCGTCAGCTGCTGGGCAAACTCGGGAAGAGACACGTTTCGGAACACGAAGCCACCGTCAACAACGCGCGGTAATGATTCTTTCGGGTAAGCAGGCGGAAGGGTGGCGGACTTGTCTGTGGGAAGTTTTGGACCGCCCTTCGCGACCACCAGTTCATAGACCGAAGTTTTCTTCTGCGCCCGGTGAAGTTGAAGCTTGAATCGTGTAGCGAGGAGACACTGAAGCATCAGCCTAAGCGTGGCATCGGTTACGCGATCGCCCGCTTTAGCACGGACATCGAAGCGCTGGCCCTCCAGCATGCTCTGACCTGCGAGTTGATAATGCTGCAGGTTGTAGGCCCACTCGATCATTTCATTCAGGTCGATATTGCGCATGGTGAGGCCGTCGGAAGCGGTTTCAATCTGCGAACGTGAACCGCCCTCACCGCCAGACTCTCCGCTCGGCACTGGCCTTATGGACGCGACTTCAAAAGAGGGCTGATGCTGATTCTGCGAATGCGCATGGCTAGCAAATGAAAACAGCAGCGAGAATCCAATCGCGAATGAACTAAGGAAAGTCGCGATCCGTGAAACGCATGTAGAGCGCACCACCATCGGCCAAATATTACCTCATCTTTCGCGAAGACGTGAGGCGGATTTCGAAGATGCCGGATGGGGCACCCGACTTTACTCCCCGTCTTTTCATCACTGAAGCACGCATTTCGTGACATTGACGAACTGCCCGGCACGAGACGAGGTAGCCTTGGCAACACAGTTGGGAGGTATACAACATTGCATCGCCCCGTAATTTGCACACGTATCATCGTCGCCCTGTTGATGAGCATCTTTCCCGCTCTTGCCATTGCTGAAAAGACAGCTCCGGCGCCCCCCGGAAAGCTCGTCGATCTGGGAGGCCACCAACTCCACGTGCATTGTTCCGGCAAAGGCGCTCCGGTCGTCATCGTTGAAAACGGGCTTGGAGACTTCTCGTTCGACTGGACGCTGGTTCAAAACCTGGTCTCCCGTTTTACCCGCGTTTGCACATACGATCGCGCAGGATACGCGTGGAGCGATCCGGGGCCGAAGCCTCGGACATTTGCCCAGTTGAATCTTGAATTGAATGACGCGCTGCAGAAGCTGGGAGAGAAGGGTCCGTTCGTGCTGGTTGGTCACTCTTATGGCGGACCCGTGATGGTTAACTTCGCGAGCGCATATCCGCAGGATTCAGCGGGGCTGGTGCTGGTCGACTCCGCACACGAAGGAATGAGAGTCGGCGTAGGCGGCAGGCAAACAATCCGCCTGGGTGAAAATGCTCAGGGCCGCGAGATTCCACAGCCACACGAGGAGATGACTGCCACAGACAAATTCAGTCCGCCTGCCGGGGATCCTCCCCCACAAGCCAAGCTTGATCCGATGTACAAGAGCCTGCCGCCGGCCGAGCAGAAGCTGCAACTCTGGGCGCAGGCGCTCCCAGCCATCGAGGACGCCGAAAACAGCCAGCGCGAATGGTCTGAAGTATACTTCGCGCAGTGGCTGGCCAAGCCTCGCGACGGCGCTCTTGGCGCCATCCCGTTAGTCGTGCTTACGCGCGCCGACGGTGGATACAAGGACGACCTCGATGTCCCGGCCGCACAGATGGAGCAGGAGCGGAAGGACGGGCAGGCCAGACTCATCAGACTATCGAGCAATAGCACACAGATGATCGTTCCATCCGGCCACAACATGGATCTGGAGGCACCTGCATTTGTCTCCTTTGCGATTCATCGCGTCGTCCAGGCTGTTCGGTTGCACCATGCACTCTAGAGGTGGAACCTATTGCATCTTTACGACGAGTGCGGCGTAGGGCGTCAGGACTACATTTGAAGGCGCAAGCGTGTCCCCCACCAGTGTGGAACTGTAGAGGGATGTGAGTTTCCCGGAACCCGTGATTCCAATGTCGCCGGGGTTAAATGCGAACGTCTTTTGCTTCGCGCTCATGTTCAGCATCACAATGACGGCTTCAGTGTCGGTCTTGCGCAGGTAGGCGAACACGTCGGGATCGTCGCCGATGCTGATTTGGAATCCGTCGCGCAGAGCCGGTTCTGTCTTGCGAAGAACCAGCAGGCGCTTGTACGTGTTCAGGATTGAGTCTGGATCCTTGCTTTCGGCTTCTACGTTGTAATTGGCCGAGGTTGGTGGGATGGGCAGCCACGGCTTGGTGGCCGCAGTAAATCCGGCCTGGAGTGAGGCACTCCACTGCATGGGCGTCCGCTCGCCGTCGCGGCCCTTTTCTTTCGGCCAGCCGAGTTTGCCGATGGGGTCGTGGACATCTTCAACACGCGCCGGATCGGTGGTGCGCATGCCCAGTTCTTCGCCGTAGTACATCTGCGGCGTGCCGCGCGTGGTGAGTTCAAGCACGGCCATCAGCTTGGCGATCTGATCGTTGTGCACGCCGTCGCCGTAGCGGTCCCACTGGCGTGGCTGATCGTGATTGGAGAAGAAGTATTCCGGCTGGCCGTGCGCCGAGTTGTTTTCAATTTCGTTGAAGAGTTCGCGGAAGCGCGGCGCGGAAAGCTTGTTGACGTCGGCGATCTGGAAGTCCATGGGCAACTGCACTTCGTCGCCGTTGCCATACATCTTGGCGAGGGCCTCGACGTTGGGCTCGTCGGCCTCGGTCACGAGCACCGGGTCGCCGGGATATTTGTCGACGACACTGCGGACTTCTTTGAGGACGTCGTGAACCTGGGGCAGATCATCGGTGTATTTGTGCTGGATGTTGCGATCGCCATAGGCATTGTGACCGGGCAGATAGGGATCGTCGTGCAGGTTGGGATCTTCGTAGAGGCGCGAGACTGCATCGATGCGGAAGCCTGCAACGCCGCGCTTCATCCAGAAATCGAGCACGCCATCCATGGCCTTGTGGACTTCGGGATTGTGCCAGTTGAGATCGGGCTGCTGCACATAGAAATAGTGGTAGTAGTACTGGCGCGTCTTCTCATCCCATTGCCACGCCGAGTGGCCAAACCACGACTGCCAGTTGTTCGGAGGCTCGCCTTTATCCGTCGCTGTCTCGCCTTTGCCATCGCGCCAGATGTACCAGTCGCGTTTGGGATTGTCGCGCGAAGAACGGGACTCGAGAAACCATTTGTGCTGGTCGGACGTGTGGTTGATCACGTAGTCCATGATCACGCGGATGTCGCGCTTCTTTGCTTCAGCGACAAGGTTGTCGAAATCGGCCATGCTGCCGTAGAGCGGATCGATGGCGGTGTAATCGGCGATGTCATAGCCGTAGTCGATGCCAGGCGAGGGATACATGGGCGTGATCCAGATGGCGTCGATGCCGAGGTCATGCAGGTAGTCGAGGCGCGTCGTGATGCCCTTGATGTCGCCCACGCCGTCGCCGTCGGAGTCCTGAAAGCTGCGCGGGTAGATTTCGTAGATGACCGCGTGCCGCCACCACTCGGGGCCGGTGGGCTGATCTTGCGCAGACGGAGATTGTGATTGTGCTGCTGCAGTGGGTGCTGGCGCTCCGATGGATACACCAAGAGCGCAGGTTGCGACAGCGGCTACTACAGATTTGATCCAGTGCATTGCAGGTCCTCGTTGTGCTTCCGTTGCTCGTAATGCCGGCAACGGTGTGAACACGCCAAAGTATCACAGAGGGGGCTATTGGTATGCGAGAAGATTTGGATCCGGTCGGGCTGGAGATTCGTCGAAGGAACTGCATCAATCATCTTCATGCTCAATTGGCGCCGCGTCGGATCGTCTGTTAGGTTTTGGGGAGTTTGGTCTGTTCGCGGTCACACCAATGCCGTTACCGGTAGCAGGTCCGTGATCCGACACCGGCTCGTAACCCGCGAACTCCATGGGGAATTGAGCAAGACTCGTAGGAGCCAAGCCCAGGAGTTCCGATAGCGGCACAGTGGCCTCAATCTCACTGAAACCGTCTACGACTCGTTGTCGCTCGATGCGTCCGCGGTGTCCATGGACCTCATGAAGAATTGCTGCACCCAGTTCTTCCGGCACTTCAATTTCAACCGTCATCACCGGCTCCAGCAGCACTGGATGGGTCCTGCGTGCAGCTTCTTTGAACGCGATCGAACCTGCAAATCTAAACGCCATTTCATTCGAGTCGGCTTCGTGATAGCTGCCGTCGTACAGTATTACCTTCACGTCCACGATCGGGAAACCTGCAAGGACGCCCAGTTCCAACGCGCCCTGAACTCCTTGGTCGATCGACTTGATGAACTCATTCGGCACCACGTCGCCCTTGATGTCGTTGATGAATTCGTAGCCTTTTCCCGGCTCGTTTGGCTCGATGCGGAGCTTGCAATGCCCGTAATTGCCCGAACCGCCGGTCTGGCGGATGTATTTTCCCTCAGCTTCGGCCTGTTTGCGGATTGTTTCAAGCAAGACAACCTTGATGGGGCTAACGTTGATCGCACATTGGTATTCGTCGCGTAGGAGATCACAGATCGATTCAAGATATGAAACGCTATTTCCCGAAAGACGGTAGGCCTTCTCGGGTTCCACGCTGATGCTTACGACGAACCGTTCACCCGCAATCCCTGCCAATACAGTTCGAAGACGTTCGTCATCAGCCACGTCCACCGCGCTGAGGGTCAAGTACATGGGATGTTTTTGGTTCGATACGCTCATCGCCCAACTCCAACGATTCTGCCGTGATTGTGGAACTCATCGCCGCTCGCACTAACTCACTTCACGCGGACCTCTGTCTTTGGCGGCAGGAGCCAGAGGACGGCGACGATTCCAATCAGCGTGAGGGAGGCAGCAGGCCGGTACCAGGCCACGGGAATCGCTGCGAGATAGAGTGAAACGGATGCGATCTGTTTGCCCCAACTCGCGTGTGCTGGCGTCCCACTCTGCGCTCGTATCCGATCCCACAACGCCATATATCCCAGCCCGGGGAAAATGCTGACCGCAGCATAGAGCGCGGTGGTGAACGAGGACAATCCCTTGACGCCGATCCAGTCTGTGGCGAACGGAAAGAGCGAGAGGCAGAAGAGAAACATCAGGTTGGCCCACAAGATACCGTGGGTGACTGTTTCCACCTCATCGACCAGGTAGTGATGATTTACCCAGTAAATCCCGATCTGCACAAAGGTGAGCAGATAGAGAAAGATGGTGGGCAGCACCGCACGCAGACCAGCAATACCATCCGGCCCTGGCACCTTCAGTTCCAGGACCATGATGGTGATGATGACCGCGATGACGCCGTCAGAGATCGCCTCAAGACGTGTCGGACTAAGGCCTTTTCTGCTCACGCTATAAGGTTACCAACCGTGCGGATCGAGAAATCGGAAGACGCGCCGCGAAGATTGAGATGACTCCCAGCTGCCGTCACCGTGTCGTGACGGTTGAGTTCTGCGCGATCAGCATTGACTCGAGGATCTGGTCGGAGACTTCTTTTACAGCTGACGGCGAGTGAGCGAGAAAAAGCGTATTGGTCTTATCGTTCTCGCCGATTGATTTCAGCGTGTCGAAATACTGGGTGACCAGCACGAGCTGCATCACATCCTTTGGTGTTGCCCCTTCGACGGCCTTCTGGAACTGCTCGATAGAATTCTGCAAACCTTCAACGATAGCCTTGCGCTGATTGGCAATTCCCTGCCCTTGCAGCGCTTTGCTCTCGGCCTCTGCCTCGGCCTTTTTTACGACGAGAATCTTGTCAGCCTCGCCGCGTGCGGTCGCGGCAACTTGCTCACGCTGGGCAGCATTGATGTCGTTCATGGCCGACTTGACCTTTGCATCGGGAATGATGTCGGTGACCAGCACGTTGACGATTTCGTATCCGAAAGCAGCCATATCGGCATCGAGTTCCTGCTTCACGGCTGCGGCGATGCTGGATTGCGACGCAAATACTTCATCCAGCGTCATGCCTGGAACGTGCCCGAGAATGACCTGTTCGACATAAGACTTGATCTGAGCAACGGGATCAGAGAGCTTGTAGAACGCATCGTAGACACGCTCCGGACGTACACGATTCTGCACGGAAATGGGAATCGTGACGAAGACGTTATCCTTCGTTTTGGTTTCCATGGTCAGCGTGATCTGGTTGACGCGGAGACTTACGACACCGGCGACGGTGTCGAGATAGGGCGCTTTCCAGTTGAGGCCGGCTTCAGCGACACGGAGGAATTTTCCAAAGCGTGTAAGCACAGCCACTTCAGCGGTACTGACGGTGAAGAAGCTGCCCAGAATGAACGAAAGAACGATGATCGCAAGAACGGCGAGCAGGATCAGACTGACCACTTCCATTGGAGCCTCCGCAACGCTGATAAGTGAAATCTGCGGAGAATTATACAGACACGCAAGAAACGCCCGATGACACCTTTGGGCATGTCCGCTCAGCGCGGCGCAAGATCGGGTTGCTGCGTGCCGGGGCGCTGGGGATGGGTGCCGCCGGAGTGACCTGAATCGTAGCCGAACTGCGGCTTCTCACTGGTGCCAGCCACGTAGATGGGGATCTCGGCTCCCGACCCATTCTTTTTGAAGAATCGATCGGCGGGCTTCAGCAGGAATCCTTTCCAGCCCCCAACCATCTGCGAGACCGTCGCCTCCATCTTGGCCGTGCCGGTGAAATCGAGTATGCCGCCCTTGGTGTGATAGGTGCCATGCATGTGAATGTCGGCCCCGGGTACCGTATACATGATCGAAGGGAGCGTCAGCACACCGGCATCGAGGGTGAATTCTCCCTCCACGTGCGACTTGACCTTGTCCTCTTCAGCAGACTTCAACTCATTCAGTTTTCCCTGCCCGCGCAAACTCAATTCGCGGATGCGCTTCTGCACCGGCAGGCTGGTAAACTCTGCATCGTCCAATTCAAAATGCCCCTTCAGCGCGATGCGTTGGCCGACAGGCTCTTTGCCAGGCGGAATGTGGAGATGCGCCTTGACCTTGATCCCGCCGTCGAGGGTTGGTGTAGGCGAGTCGGTGGAGAGACGCAGAAAGTCCTCTATCCTTGCGCGATCCACATTCACATCGAGTGCGATATCGTGGCCAATGCTGTGCATCCGGCCGTCGTCGCCGGTTTTCAGCGCGCGCACGATCTGCCCGCTTGCGGTAAAGTGCGATCCCGCCAGAGTTGCATCCACGGGTTCAAGCCAGGTATCGCCATTCGTTCCATCAACGCGCGCGTGAAACGTGGTCGTGAGCGGCATGGTGTGCCCGGTATGAGTCAGTTGGAAGTCGGGAGTATCCGTCTGGCCATCGACAATGAGATCCCGCAGCGTCCCCTGGTAACGGCCGGTGGAGTTGAGCAGGCCGGCAATGCCGGTGAATACCGAAAGATCTGCATGGTTGAATGTGTAACCGCCGTGGATGGCGCTGCTTCCAGGGTCCTCGACGATCCAGGGTCCAAAGCTGCCGGTGGTATGGATTGCTCCAGGCGGCTTGGGGTTATCAAGCTGCGCGTCGAAGGCCATGGGAGCGCCGGAGCGCACTCCTTTGAGCCGGAATTGATGAATCACGAATTCCATCGGCAGCTTATTCGGTTTGTCCGTCTCGAGGGAAAAGCGCGCGTCGGTACAATCCACGGCATCGACCACAACGCTGACATTCATCGAATTCGATGGAGGCCGCTTTTCGCTTTCAGGCTCCGATGCTCTCTGCATATGCGAGCGTGGAGGAAACCGGATATCGAGACCCTTGAGGTAGATCCGCGTAATGTGAACCGGCTGGCCGGACTGATAATGCAGCGGCGCATGAAAGTGGAACTCGGCGAGCTGGATCAGAGGCTGAAGCGGTGGGTTGGGCTCCGGAACATGAACGCCCTCAACGTCGGCGGGGGGCCAGATGCGAAGACCCTTGCCCTCGCCCCAAACTCCCCACTCGCCGCGCAGCGTGTTGCCGAGCGAAAGATGAAAGCTGTCCAGTTCAACGCGGGCATGAAAACGGTCAGAAAGAGCCTGAACGACCTGCTGGCGCACAAATGGCTCGGCGCGATGTGCCGCAATGTCGATAAAGATGCCGATGGCGATCAAGACCGCAAGAATGCCGCCGCCCGTCCAAAATGGCCAGCGGGGCAGGCGTCCACGTAGGATCCTGTTCTGAGCAAGCTCCATCTTAGGTGTTGGATGCCTGCCGGTCGGCATTCGCACCCATTTTCTGATTAGACGTGCGATGAACTAAACTTCTTGGCAACGATGGACACGAATATTGAGAACCTGGTGAAGCTGCAAACCGTGGAACTGGAGCGAAGCCGACTGGTTCAATTGGCCAAGGCATTGCCCGCCGAAATTCACCAGGCCGAGTCCGCCCTGGCCGCCATGCAGGCAAAGACAGCGGCCGCAGCCGATGCGCTGAACCGTGAGGATTCGCTGCGCACCAGGCTGGAGCGCGATATTACGGGCCACCGGCAGAAGGCGGCGCGCTACAAGGCGCAGCAGGATAGCGTGACCACGCCCGCACAAGCCGAGGCCATCGAGCATGAGGTGCGGTTTGCCGAAGCCGAAATCGATCGGCTCGAAACTGAGGAATTCGCCAGCCTCGAGCGCACCGAGGCGCAGGAAACGACGCTCGCGACAGCGCGAGCCCAGGTAGAAGAACTGGCTGGGGCACTAGACAAGACGAAGGAGCGCGTGGCGACCAGTCAGCGCGAATTGACTCAGCAGCAGACCACGCTTGGCGCCGAGCGCGAAGCGCTGCGCAAAGAGATTGCGCCGGAGTTGCTCTCCCGCTTCGACCGGATTGCCGCAAGCCGCGGCACCGGCATCGCGCGCGTCGATAACCAGCAGTGCATCGGTTGCCGCATGGGCGTGCGCCCGCAAATGTGGAACCAGCTACGCGAGGGGGAGCTACTGACCTGCGACAGTTGCGGGCGGCTGCTCTATTGGGATTCAGCCATGGCGCCCGCGCCCAAAACTCCCCAACCGGATCCTGCTGTTGCCGACACAGGGCATGCGATCCGCAAACCGCGACAGGCCGGGGCGTAGAGTTTCACCAGGGCTTCGGACAATCCATCGCAGGGCTTCGGATCGCCTTGGCGGGGCAATCGAATCCAGATCGCAAAAACCGGAGAGCGGAAGTTGAAACGCGTGTGCGTGGACATGGACGAGGTGATGGCCGATACGCTGGCCGAGCACTTGCGCCGCTACAACCAGGCCTTCGAAGAAGATGTCACGGTCGACGACCTGGCAGGCAAGGGACTGTGGGAGATTACACCGCAGGATCGCCAGAAGGAGTTGCGCGCGTTTCTTGATGCAGAGGACTTCTTCGAGGATCTGCGGCTGATGCCCGACTCGCAGGAGGTTCTGAAGCAGCTTTCGTCACGCTTCGAGATTTTTATTGCCACCCAGGCAATGGCCGTGCCCAACTCCCTGGGGCCGAAGTATCGCTGGCTTCAGCGGCACTTCCCTTTTATTCCGCCAACGCATTATGTCTTCTGCGGCGACAAGAGAATTTTGCGCGCCGATTACCTGGTAGACGACCTGCCGAAGAATCTCCAGCGGTTTGAGGGGCAAGGGCTACTGTACACAGCGCCGCATAACCTGACCGCGACGGGGCTCGTTCGCCTGAACAACTGGCAGGAGGTCGCGGCCTACTTTGCAACGACTCCCGAATCATCGTAGTTCGGATCAACGCACAGATTGGTCGCGAGAAGCTGTTGCAGCCCAGGTAGGTCCAATCAGGGAAATCGTGAGAATAGCGCCGCCTTCGAACAAAGGGCCTGTCTCGCGCAAAAATGCTGGCAACTGCCCACTTTCAAGGCTCATGAAGATATTGGGCGGCTGCTTGCCGATAACCGGCGCAATCACACCGGCGATTCCGCCCAGTTCGATCTTGATTTCGTAGACCGAAGACTTGTGGGGAAAACCGGCGAGGTAGAACGTTTCGGGCGCTTGCGGCATGATGTCGAGAGTCACGATACGTGGCTTAGGCGCGGCGACAATCATCGAAACCTTGGTTTCGCCGGCATCGGGAGATACGTTTTTGATCACCGGGGTGACCAGGCCGTTGTAGAGGTCTGTCGGCATCTTGACGCGGTCGGTCGCGACTTCGTCTTTGCCGTCTTTTCCGGGCAAGCGCGTCACCACGACGCCCTTGGCGACGTCGATTGTCATGTCGAGCGGATGCGGAAAGTAGGGCCCTCTTTGAATATGGTGATCCGAGATGAGCCGGAAGACACCGCGCTGGGTGTAGACCGCGGTTTCCTCGTCAAGCGATCCGTCTTTGAAGTGAAAGGTCAGATGAGTGGTTACGCGATCGCCGCGCACGATTTCGATGAGATCGCCGTCCGCGAGGACCTGGCCCTGTTCCGTGGTCAGGGCCAGAAATCCATGCAATGTCCCCTCGGGATGTCGCACCGCGATCGGCGCGGCGGCGGCAAGGATCGAGAAGGCGAAAGCCAACACTGCGGCACATTGCCGGCATCGAATAGCTAATCCCAGGTTTGTTCTACGTTGCAGATACACCCGCTTGTAGATGGCCTCGGGGATAGAGCCGTTGCCTTGGAACAACATACGATTTAACCACCGGGCGCCGCATGCACCCCATCAACTTGTTCAAAGAGCGACGAATTGTTGATACTGGTTGGACGGGCCTCGCTTGCGGCAGATTGAGCCGCAGCACTAAGTCGAACATTCTCATAAGCCGCGCATGCCCGCAGCTTGTCAGGAAGGCAAATCCCGATGAGATTTTCCAACGCAGATTTGATTACGAGCGCATTTTTTCTGCTTGTCGCCTCCGCAGTGGCCCAGACAGCGCCCGTAGCCGCCCCACCCGCCTCAGGCGCAAATGGGGCAAACACCGCGCCCGTGGCCGCCGCCCCGGCTGCACCAAGAACCGCCGTCGCAACCACTGCGTTTACGCCTTCTGCGCCGTCTGACATCCTGCAACGCTCTCTGGACGAAGTGCAGCAAACCGTCGGTGGCTTGAAGTTGGATAAGTGGAAGCGTGGAACGGTGCGCGACGAAGCGGGAACCAATGTCGACGCAATCCAGCGGGACTTGCAGGGAACGCTTCCTTCCTTGTTGAAGGACGCCGATACCGCGCCTGGGAGCCTGAGCAAGGTGCTTCCGGTTTCGCGCAACGTGGATGCACTCTACGATGTGCTGGTACACATCGTCGAAGCAGCCCGCGTTTCAGCGCCGGGAGACCAGGTGGGAGCGTTGCAGGCGACCATGGCGGACCTGGAGAAGGCTCGCGTCAAGCTAGGAAACCAGCTGGTCCAAACCGCGACGGTGCAGGAGAAGCAGATCGTGGATCTGCGGACCACGGTGCAGACACAGGCTGCTTCGCTGAAGGCCGCAGCAACGCCACCGCCAGCGCCCAAGTGTCCCGCGGCGCCCGCGCCCGCAAAAAAGAAGCGCCCGGTGGCAAAGCCCTCAACTACGAATACTGCGAAGCCGGCCGCTGGCACGCCGGCCAATCCGCCGCCTGCGAACCCGCAAGCGAAACCTCAGCAGTAACTGTGCGGGGGGAGTTGCGAACGGTGCGGGGGGAGTTGCGAAGTGTCACCGTTGAGACAAGCCGCTCTCGCGGCGAGTCTTAGCTTCCCGCTGGCTCGCGCACGCCGAGGACGCCGCGGCCCGCAACTGCACGTTGCACGAGTGTTGCCCCGCTTCCAGACCGCAACAGGGTCACCGGCTGAGAGGCCGGTGGCTGGTGCATCGTCACGATCAGAGCGTCGGCCGGCTTTTTGCCCGCGCAGACATAGGAGTGAGGCGTGCTCGAGTCGAAATACACCGCGTCGCCCGGCCCAAGCGTGCAGTGATGCTCGCCGTGGTGCAGTTCAAGTTCGCCGTCGAGAATGTAGAGGAATTCGTAGCCCGGATGCATATGCGCGCGGGGCTCTCTCGTGCGCTCCAGCGGTATGAATTCGGCAAAGTAGGGATCCATGTGCCGATCGGGCA
Source organism: uncultured Acidobacteriaceae bacterium (assembly GCA_963838295.1). Taxonomy (GTDB): domain Bacteria; phylum Acidobacteriota; class Terriglobia; order Terriglobales; family Acidobacteriaceae; genus Telmatobacter. Next base: position 301,383 of record CAWIQS010000005.1, on the reverse strand, counting down.
CCATGTAGCCGAGGCTTTCAAAGAAATACGTTGGCTCTTCGACGCCGGTCTGCGGCAGGCGCACACGTTCCTTGCGGCGATGGATGCGAAACATAGACTGCGGTTCGGCCTCAAAAAAGTACGAGAGATCTTTTGAGAAGACCATCGCGATACGGGCGAGGTTGCGAAGGGTCGGAACCACGCGGCCAGTTTCGAGTTGCGACAGAAAGCTCGCGGACAAACCCGTGTGCTTACCCAGCTCCACCAGGCCCATCGACTTCTTCAGCCGCAAACGCTTGATCCGCTCGCCGATATGTTTCTCGGCAATGAACTTCTCCGTCGTTTCAGTGTCCACTTGCGACTTCTGCGTTTCTTCGTTGCGAGCCACTGCATCAGTCATCAGCCCTCCAGGGAATGCACGGGCGCGTTTTGCCCCAATCAAAACCTATTCCCATGCTACCAAACTCGTGTAGTCTGGGCAAACGTCGAAGTTCCTCCTACATAAGAGGAACGCCGATCCTGTAAATATGGATGCCACAATCGGTTCCGGCGGATTCATTCTGAGCGGCGCTTCGGGAATGCTTGGCGCGGCTCTCAATCTCGCGCTGACCGAGAAAGGCATTTCGACCCTTCAATTACTAAGACGGGTGCCGACCGCCGAAGGACAACTCCAATGGAATCCTGGCGCCGACCCTCCTGTTGAAAATACCGCTGCCCTGGATGGTGCTGCGGCAGCGATTCACCTGTCCGGGGCAAGCGTTGCAGCGCATCGATGGACCTCAGCCTATCGCCGCGAAATGGCCGTCAGCCGGGTCGACTCAACGCTCCGGCTGGCAAGACTGCTGGCGGAGCTTTCGCGGCCGCCGAAGGTTTTTGTCGTGGCTTCGGCGATCGGCATCTATGGCGACCGCGGCGATGAGGTGGTCGATGAGGCGTCAGCGCCGGGAAAAGGCTTTCTTGCCGATCTCTGCCAACAATGGGAAGCGGCGGCAGCCCCCGCGATTGAGGCTGGAATCCGGGTCGTGCATCTCCGGTTTGGCGTCGTGCTGGGGCCTGGGCAGGGCGCGCTGCAGAAGATGCTGCCTCCGTTTCGCCTCGGATTGGGCGCGCGTCTCGGCAGCGGACGGCAATGGATGAGCTGGGTAAGCCTGCGAGATGTGGTGGCGGCAATTCTGTTTGCAGTGGAACGCGCGGATCTTTCAGGCCCGCTGAATGTTACGGCACCGAATCCGGTAACCAATGCTGAATTTACGCGGGTTCTAGGACGACAACTGCACAGACCAGCGTTCCTGGCCGTGCCCGCGTTCGCGGCGCGCATGATGTTCGGACAGATGGCCGACGAGGCGCTGCTGGCGAGTGCCCGAGCGTATCCGGTCAGATTGCAGGCAGCAGGATTTCAATTCGCGTTGCCGGAGATTGATGGCGCGCTGAGAGCGGCCTTGGATTGAGAGCAGCGGCCCAGTCCGCCACGGGTTCAAGTGACCCCAGTGTCCCTCATTTGAGGTGAGTCGCCCGCTACCAACGAACCATCCCTCTGCTTCTTAGGTGTAATCCCCATAAAACAACGGCAAAGGTACATTCATCGATGAGAGGTCAATCCCATGTCATCGACCAACGTGCAAGACGTTCCCAAAGGGGTCATCGTTGCCTGTCCAATCAGTAACTTCGACGTGCGATACGTTGCTGGCATTGGCGTGCTGATGCGCATTCATTACGTTGAAAGGGCTGACCAACTGAAAAGCGGCGAACGCACGATCCTGCAAACTCTGCTTGCCCCGGAACAGGCAATTGAGATCGAAGGAGCACTCAAAAAGTCGGTGCAAGGCCTTGAGTTCGGCAAGGCATTGAAACGATCGTTGAAGGCCCTTCCACTCCCAAGCCCTGAACCCTCCCCGGCCTTGTGTCAATGAAGCGTCGCCTCATCCACGACTGACTCAACCCATACCTCCGCCAGATATCAGCGACGGCCCTGGATTACCTTGGGGCTCACGTTGCCACCCTTGTTGCCGAGTTTCTTTGCGGCGCGGCGGGCGGCGATCTCGTGCATTTCCTTGCCGATACCGGAGTTGTTGATCGCCACCTGCATGATCAGGTTGATGATGTTTCCGGTGATCCAGTAGAGCGCCAGTCCCGAAGCGAAGTGCCACAGGGTGAATCCCATGATCGCGGGCATCATAATCGCCATCATGCGGCGCTGCGCCGGGTCCATGCCGGGCGAAGGCGTGATGAACTGCACCAGGAACATGGTGCCGATGATGAGAATCGGCAACAAATGCAGCGGGTCGGGCATGGAGAGATCGGTTAGCCAGAACCAGTGCGCCTGCCGCAACTCGACGGCATTCAAAAGCACGCGATAGTAAGCGAAGAAGAGCGGCATCTGCAGCAGCATCGGAAGGCAGCCGCCGTACATATTCACGCCTTCTTCCTTCATGATCGCCATCTGCTCGGCCTGCATGTCGGCGCGTTTCGGATCGTTGATCTTCAGGTTGGCGTACTTTTTCTTGATCCCGTCGAGCCGCGGCTGGATGCGCATCATCTTCAGGGATGACTTCATCGTCCAGATGCGCGTGGGCAGCAGCACTAGGTTGAAGATGACGGTGACGATGATGATCGCCCAGCCCCAGTTGTTCGGTGCGGCTCCCATCATGTTGTGCAGAGCGCGCAATGCTAGATACAGCGGCTTGGCGATGATGCCCCACCAGCCGTACTGGATCAGGGATGAGAGCGCCTCTCCGGTGGGCTTGCCGTCCGCGCCGATGGCGTGGATGGAGTTGAGGATGCTGGTCTCTTTCGGGCCGGCATAAACACGCAATTGTGTATCGCCGCTTTGGTCGCCTATGGCAAGTCCGATGACATCCGCGGGCTTCTTCGCGCTGTTGGGGTCGCTCAAATCGCTGGGCAGATCGAGAGTATGGTGGAGCGTGACCTCGGTCGCGCGCGATGGTGCATCCGGCAGAAACGCGGCGGCAAAGTAGAGATCCATGACGCCAGCGTATTCGAAGGGCTGATCGAGGGTGGCCTCACCGCTGACCTTCTTGGCGGCCATGGTGTCCTGCTTGCCGTCGATCGACCAGGCTAGTTGCGACTGCGTGGGCACGAGGAACGTGGTGCGCTTGCCGCCGGCAGCGAGGAACTCTTCCATATCGCCAAGTCCGGCTGGCCACGCCACAAGCGCGCGCACGGGAACGCCATTTTGCTTCACGTCGACGTGAACACTCACAACGTAGCTTGTATCGAAGCTGAAAGTCTTGACCACATCGAGACCGCCCGCAGCGTAGTGAAAGGTGACTGAGTTTGGCGCCAGAAGCTGGCCCGTCGCGGACGGTTGGTAGAGGGCTGAGTTGAGCTGTTTTGTCAGACTATTGTCATAGGTAAAGAGCGAGAGCGGTAGACCGAAGCGGCTCGCTGCCTCCTGCTGCACCATGTCGAGCGGCTTCCCGCTGGAGTCTACAAAGCCTTTGAGGATCCAATGCTCGACTTGCGCGCCTTTGTTGCTGAAGGTAATCCGGAACTTTTCGTTCTCGAGGGTTGTCGAGGTCTCGGCCGTAGCGCCAACGGTTGCGACAGGGCCGACGACGCTGGTCGGGCGGGCGCTTCCAGAATTTCCAGTACCTTGAGCCGCCGCGGACTCTGGCCGCTGCGCTGCCTGTTGTTGAACCTGCTGCGTCGGGCTGGCTGGAGCATTCGCCGCCGGCTTCTGGAAATACTGATAGACCATCAAGGCCGCGAGGGCCAGAAATGTAAAGAGGATCAGGCTGCGAAAATCGCCGCCGCCGGGGCCGCTGCCGCCGGAACCCTGCGACTCGAGGTTTGGATTACGAATTTCTGGCAAAGGTAACTTCCTGTCTCCAAGGAGTGGCACACCGAACGGGAGCCGCTCCTTCTATGGTAATGGTTCGTGCGGCAGATGCGTTGCGTGTCTGATGGGCGGCACTGAATCCAAGCCGCCGCGGCTGAAAGGATGGCAGCGCAGAAGCCGCCAGATCGCAAGCCCTGTGCCGCGGACAGGACCATGCGTTGCGATTGCGATGGATGCGTATTCCGAGCAGGTGGGCACAAAACGGCATCCCCCGCCGGAGCCGAGGGAGTGTAGCGCCGGGGAAACCCAGCGACGGTAAAACGCAAGCATGGCGAGAAGGACGCGCGTCATCGAGCGGGCTCTGCCTTGCCGGGACGCGAAGAGTGGGTCGGGTTTGCGCGGGCCTGTTCGGCATTTGCCTGCTGGAGAATACGCACAATCTCCGCTTCAAGTTTCGTGAATTCGAGTGTCAGCACGGTCCGGTGCGGATGAAGGATCATGTCGCAGCCACCCGGAAGCTGGCCAACATGGCGCCGAAGCACATCGCGCAGGCGCCGCTTGATGCGATTGCGTTCGTGAGCCTTGCCGAGAACCTTGCCAACGGTGAGTCCGACGCGCGCAGCCGACGCCTCGGTTTGCGGCGCCAGGAACCAGCTCATCGAGCCGGAACGATGCTTGCGGCCTTCGGCGTAAACTCGCTGATAGTCCGCGTGCTTGCGCAGACGCGACCCCGCCAGCGACTCACGGACCTCGAGCGCCGCAGCCGTGACGCGCACTGCCGACGCAACAGAATGCTGCTCAGGCTGGGTGGAGATACTCATCGCAAATCTGGAAGGAATTGGGCCAGAGGACGGTAGGCTCTGGAACCTGCTCCGGCCGAAACAATACGGCGGGAAGAACTTAGAGCGGTTCTTCAATTACTATTTGGCGTCTCTGGTTCGTAAATGGTGGCTTTTCTTTGAGGAAAAACCACTCGGCCGCATCGCTTCGCTTTACATCAACTGGAGAACCACTTTAGTCGCGAAAACCAGCACTGACTGAGACGCGCTTGCGGCCTGCGGCGCGACGACGGCTCAGCACGGCTGCTCCCGACTTGGTCTTCATACGTGAGCGAAAGCCGTGCGTCTTCGAGCGGTGACGCCGGTTGGGTTGAAATGTGCGCTTTGGCATAAAAATGCGCTCCTGTTTCCTGTCTGAAATCTGAGCCTGAACGGCAAGTATTAAGTATATCGAAGGTTGGCCTCGGAAGCCAGCGGGACGCCTCTACGCTGGTTACCAGGGGTCCGGGCCGGAGACGTCGCGAGGATGTCGATACGAAAGGACTCCGACCAAGCTTGCCGATGCGAATCGCCGGAAACGCGACGCGCGCGTCACGCATCCAAACCCGACAGAGCTCGATGAAAGAAAATAACTGAGTAGAATTTTGCGATCGAAGCGCGAGAATTTTGATTGCGTGTGATCTCTTTCACCGTGTGTGGTGCAACCTCCGCATTGTTCCCGAAAGTTATGTGAAAGAGGCATTGCAACACACCCCAAATGTGCTACCATCGGGACCGTTCAAGAAAGTTTCCGAGCGTCCCACGGAGTGAATTTCAACCCGTGCCTCGCAGTGTTATTCCGAGGCAGACCAACGGCCACCAGGCATGTTCTCAATACGCGAATGTGGGTGAGAATTGTCTCACTCACTGCGTGAGCCATTGTCTCAACCGCGCGGTTGAAAATCACACGGCAGTAGACAGGTGGCGCCGGCAAGGACTCGCTCGATGGCATTCGCAATTTCGCCGGCTTCGGCTCTTAATCCCTGGCTGCAGATTCTCGCGGCCCTGGAAAAAAAGGTTATCCGCCAGTCGTTTGAGACATGGCTGAAACCCACCCGCTTCAGCCACGCCAGTGGCCGCATACTCTACGTCCGCGTTCCGTCCAAAGAGTTTCAGCACATCGGTGACAAATATGGCGACCTGATTCAGGAAGCCATCGACCTGCAGTCGCTGGAATTCGATGACGTGGAATTCGTGACCACGGAGGAGGATCCGTCGATGCCACCGCAGCGCAGGGATGGCGGCTTCGGACCGTTGCCGGCGCATGCACCAACCGCGCCCACGTCGCGCACTCCGGAGCAGACGCGCTTCGATTGGTCCACGGCGGCACAACTCAATCCTCGCTACACCTTCGACGCTTTCGTCATCGGCAATGGCAACCAGTTTGCCCGCGCGGCTTCATTGGCAGTTGCAGAGCGTCCCTCGCGCGCCTACAATCCGCTCTTTCTATATGGCGGCGTGGGTATGGGCAAGACGCACCTGATGCACGCCATCGGCCACGAAGTAAAAAGGCGCCAGCCCTCGGCCAGCATCTGCTACGTTTCCGCAGAAAAGTTTACGAATGAGATGATTACCTCGCTGCGCAACGATCGCATGACCAGCTTCCGCGATCGCTTCCGCACCGTCGACGTACTCCTTATCGACGACATCCAGTTCATCGCGCAGAAAGAGCGGACGCAGGAAGAGTTCTTCCATACATTCAATGCTCTGCACGAGAGCATGAAGCAGATTGTGATCGCTTCGGACCGTCCCCCTAAGGAACTGGCCGAAATTGAAGATCGGCTCCGCTCGCGCTTTGAGTGGGGTTTGATCGCCGACATTCAGCCGCCCGATCTCGAAACGAAAGTCGCGATCCTGCAGAAGAAGGCGGAGAACGAGCAAGTACAGCTGCCGACAGATGTGGCGCTGTTTCATCGCTTCGAACGTCCGCACCAACGTGCGCGAACTCGAGGGTGCGATGACCCGGCTGGTCGCATGGTGCAATCTGAACCGCACCGAGATCACGCTGGCAACCACGCAGCAATGCCTCAAGCAGTTCATTGACATGCAGGTGCGCAAGATTACGATCGAGTCGATCCAGCGCGCCGTCGCCGAGCAGTTCGGCATGAAGGTGAGCGACCTGAAGCAGAAGAACAATTCCCGCAACGTCGTTGTGCCGCGCCAGATCGCCATGTATCTCGCCAAGCAGATGACCGAAGCCAGCCTGCCGGAAATCGGCCGCCAGTTCGGCAACAAGCACCACACCACGGTGATGCACTCCATCGGCAAGATCGATGAACTGCGCCGCACCGACAAGGACCTGCATCGCACGCTGAACAAGCTGCAGGAGCAGTTGAACGGGTAAAAGCAGGGATTAAGGAACAGGGATTAGGGATTACGAAGGCCGCGCTTGGCGCGGCCTTTTTGGGTGCGGCGCGAAAATTCCTATTCCAACGAAGCTGTCATTTCGACCGTAGGTCGCCGCGGCGACCGAAGTGGAGAAACCTGCAGTTGCTTGTCGCTGCGCCGCCCGAGAGGCGATCAGTTCCGCATCAGTAACTTCGCTGAGTTGACGTCGCGGTCTACTTCCGAAACTCTGTCACGCTCAGCACATTCCCATCTGGGTCCGTGAACCACGCGACCCGAGCGCCGCTCGGCGAGTTCCAGATGCCGCGAGAATCGCCGTCGTTCACTCCCTTGTACCGATTGAACACAATGCCAGCGCTCGTGAGGCGGTCGACTGTCCCTTCAATATCGGCAACATCCCACCCAAGCACCGTAAACGTATCGGGCTTCAGTTCCGGGACCGTCGTGACACGCAGCATCGTTCTGTTCGCATCGAAGACCAGCGCAAACGGCTTCTCATCAGCCACAAGGCGCAGTCCAAGCACGCCTTCGTAGAATGCGCGAGCTTTTTCAGGATCAGTCGTGGGAGCAAATGCGACCAGTTTGCTCCCACCGAGAATGGAATTGCCAGTCATGGTTGCCTCTGCCGCATTCTTCCCGCACAGTCGCGGGGCTGGCAAGAGAATTCTGAGAAACCGCACCTACTCGCCCTGCACCACGAGGTCCTGCGCCAGTTTGAAATGGACCACGGTTTCAGCGGGGATATCAAGGTCGCGGTTGCCCGTGAGGCCGGCACCCGCCGCACCAGCTCCGCCGCCCGCAAGTCCGCCAATCAGTAAGCCCGTGCCACCGGAAGCGACCCCGCCGATCAGCATGCCCAGGCCTGCGCCGCCGCCGATCATGGCTGCGGAGCGCTTGCCCTTGCCCTTCTTGTGTTCCATCAAATCGGCAGTCCGCAGGTGGTACTGCGTTCCATCCAGGGTCATCGAGGTCAGGTGAAGTTCCAGCACCGATGCGCCTTTGAAATGGCCGCGCTTGTGTGCCGCATCAATCACGCCGCCCACGTGCGTTCCCTTGGGGACAACCGCCTTCCCGTTCGGATCGACAATGGGCTCCACGATTTCTCCAGTGAACGTGTCACCGGCGTGGTTGGTCTTCACGCTGATCCGCTGATCAACGCGGATCGCCAAACTTGTGCCGGCCTGGATCGTCACCTTCACGGTCGCTGGAGGCCCTGCGGGTGAAGTCTTGCCTCCATCCGGCGAAGCACCGCTGCCTGTGTCGGCTTGACTCTGATTCGGATCCCCGCCAACCGGATAAACCTTCGGATCCTGCGGCGATGGCGCGGGCGCTCCAGCAGGCGCAGGCGCGGTCGAAGTCGTCATCGCTTCAGTCGTCTGGCCTTTTGCAGGTGGCTGCACGACGGTGGTGGTTGTGGTGCCGGACTTGTCGACCGACACAACCTGCTGCGGCTGACCAGTGGTGGCAGCCTGCTTTTTCGCCTGGTCGATTGCCTTGTCCATCTTCGATTCACATCCTGCAAACGCAAGGCTCATCGCCAATGCAAGAACGGGTATGCGCCCACGGCGCAGCATAAGGTCAGAAGAATACATAACTGTAGTCTCTCCAATAATTCGGGTAGCAACACAAGGCAATCAGGCAAGAACCACAGAGAATCCAGAGGGCTTTATTCCATTAGATGGGGGCACGCACAAATCCGCAAGAGTACCGAAGGACCCTTGCATTTAATAGGTTTGTGGCTCTTTTCGCTTATCGCGACATCAGGTCGACAAACATCTTCTGGAACCGCTGCAGGTCGAGATCCAATTGCGCATGAACCAGCCGCACGCCCGTTTGTGGTTTAAGTTTCTCGGTCCATGTGAGCGTATCGCCGTAGCTCGGTCCATGGCTCAGGTCGATGTCCATGTACTCAATCTTCTCTCTTGTAATGATGGTCGGATCGAGCCATACGCAGGCAGCCAGTTCATCCCACAGATAGTAGCGATTCTGGCTCCATGCCGCGATGTACTTCGCCGTGGGCGACTGCGATTTGGAAATCTCGTCAAGCATCTTTTGCGTGAACGGCGCCTTGATTGAGACGTCCACCGTCGTCACGTCGATGCGCGGCCACGCGGCTCGCAGCACGATGTGCGTCGCTTCAGGATCGAACCAGAAATTAAACTCGTGCCGCGGACTCGTCGCAAACTCCGGATCATCGGTCTGCGGATTCAGGCTGCCGCCCATCATCACGATGCCCTGCGTCAGTTCCGCGAATTCAGGATCAATCGAAATGGCCAGCGCGATGTTCGTCAGCGGACCGGCAGCATAAATCGTTACCTGGTGCGGATGCGCGCGCACCTGGCGAATGAGGAAATGTACCGCATCTTCATCGATCGGCTTGAGCGCGGGCGTGCCCTCGGGCAGTGGCGGAATCGCATAAGGCCCATGCGTGTCGAGTTTGCCGGGCGTGAATGGAGTAACGCCTTCTTTGCCTTCGACCAGCGTCGTCGGCCCCTGTCCCCATGCACCAAGCCAGGTAACTTTGCCGTCGAGCGCCGACGAAAGCTGCGTGTCGCGTTCTGTGCGCACAAGCGGAAACACTGCTCCCTTCGCCAACGGAATATTGCTGTGGCCGGTCAACTCGAGCATGCGCAGCGTGTGCAGCGTCTCTTCATCGCGCCAGGCATTCCCCGTGACCATGGTGATGCCGAGGACTTCGACCTGTGGCGCCTGCAGCAGCGCCAGCATCGCCATCTGGTTCGATCCGCCCGGTCCGGAGCCGTCCTGGTCGACGAGGACCAGCCGCTTTTGCGCGGGACACACGAGCGCCCCAAAGGCCATCAGCAGAGAAATTACAGTCTTCATTGTTCGGTATTCTGGCACATCCGCGGTGCGATCTGTAGAACGGCCAACCAACGTTGTCGCGGACCGTCAGCGCCGATCGCGTCCATATCCCCGCTCGCGTCCTGCTCCTCGATCGCGTCCTGATCCCCGATCAGGGCCAAATCCACGCGGCTTCATGGGCGGCGTCACCGGCAGATTCGTCTTGCCTTCGGGATACACAACCAGGAAGCGGTCTTGCCCCTCGCCGGAGCTTGCCGTCTCCACGCCGGGCAGATCGCGAAATGCCATGTGCAACAAACGGCGCTCGCGGCTGTTCTGCGGCGGAAATGCATACGGCACTCCCGACTTGCGCACCTTTTCCGCAGCCACTTCAGCTGACATGCGCAGTTCCTGCGCGCGCAGCGCCTTGAAATTGGCGGCGTCGAAACTGACCAGGTCGTTCTCACGCTGGTCAAGGCGAAGCATCTGCGCGGCAATTGTCTCAAGGGCCCGCAACAGCTCGCCATTGTGCTGGGTCACCAAGGGAACATCGGGCCCGCCCAGCTCCACGTAAATCTGCCGCGCCTCCAACCCTTGCGGATCGCGCGCGCCGTCTCCCGCGGTAATACGATATTTCAATCGCATTCCGCCAAGCTTGTTAAGGGAAGAAAGAAATCCGGCAATTTTCTGTGCAGCCTGCTGCAGGTCATCGATTGGCATAACGATTTAGTATCGCAGAACTGGCCGGGGTGGTGTCTGCGGAATTCTTCCTTCCCGGCTCTCTACCGCCTTGCTCAAATTTTGCGGACCTGCGGCGTCAGATATTCCGGCCCGACCGGATCTGTAACAGCTTCGGCCACGATGCGATCGATCTCCGCCATGGTATTAGTGTCCAGCTTCCAGCCCATTACGCCCGCAACCGCGTCGAGTTGATCGGGCCGCTTGGCCCCCCACAGCGCCACGGAGATGCCGGGCCGGTCGAGAACCCACCGCACCGCCAGCTGCACCACCGATTTGCCGAAGCGCTCCCGCGCCAGCATCGTCAGCCGCTCGACTGCGGTCATATATTGACCGAACCTCGGCTCCTGGAACTTGGGATCGACAGCACGAATGTCGCCTGGCTCGAACTGCATGCCGCGATGCACGCGCCCGCCTAGCATGCTGCGGCACAGTGAACTGTAGGTGAGCACTCCCACACCGTTCGCCGCACACCACGGCAGGGTTTCGCTGTCGATGTCGCGCTCGAAGATGTTGTATGGCGGCTGGTCAGAGGCCAGCGGAACAACCCTGCGAAATTCCTCCATCTGCGCCGCGTTGAAGTTGCTGACGCCGAGTGCCCGCACCTTGCCTTCTCGTTGGAAGCCTGCGAGAGTGCCGGCGACTTCGGCCACAGGAACAAGCGTGTCGGGCCAGTGAATCTGATAGAGGTCGATGTAGTCTGTGCCAAGCCGGCGCAGGCTATCCTCTATCTCTCGCCGCAGTCGCGCCGAAGTGGAGTTCGCAAACACGCCGCGCTCGTTCCATTCGAGTCCCGCCTTCGTGGCGATAAAGAACGCATCGCGACGGCCATGCGCGCGCATGACCTTGCACACGATCTCCTCAGCGCGGCCGCGACCGTAGATCGGCGCCGTGTCGATGAGGTTAACGCCGCGTTCAACAGCGCTCAGACAGGTCGCAATCGCCGCATCTTCGGCCACCACACCCCACTCTGAACCGCCGATGGCCCAGGTTCCCAGACCAATCCGAGAGACTTCAGCCCCTGCAACATTCGTGGTTTCCATGCAGAAACATCTTAAGCGCGCAAGGCGACACAGCCGTCAACAAATGCATCGGTTTCATCCAGGGCTAAGGTGAAATTAAGGTTATGCCGTTATCCTGTCTTCCTGTGCAGATTGGTCTCCATCATTATCCCGGCCGGAAAGGCGCTGTGCTTTCTCGCGTTATGGGCGCCACTCTTCTCGCCGCATTCGCTCTCTCGACCGTCGCAACATCGGCGCAAACCACGGTGCAGGCCGCGCGACCAAGTTCCGCTTCGGCCACACAGCCGATCCTGATCACGCTGGAAGAGGCCTTGAAGCGCGCGCAATCCAGCGAGCCGACCTATGCCACGGCGCTGGCTGATAGCAAGGTGGCCGGGCTAGACCGCGGCATTGCCCGTGCCGGATTGCTACCCAGCGTCACATATCACAATCAGGCTCTCTATACGCAGCCCAACGGTCTCACCAACCAGGCGGGCCAGGGTGTCAGCGCGCAGCCTTCGCCAATCTTCATCGCCAACAACGCGGTCCGCGAGTATGCCAGTCAGGGCGTCGTCAACGAAGATATCGGACTGGCACAGATCTCGAGCCTGCGCCGTGCCGATGCCGCCGCCGCGGTTGCTTCGGCTGAGTTGGAGATCGCGCGCCGGGGACTCGTCTCCACCGTCACGGGACTCTATTACGGTCTCGCCGCCGCCAACCAGAAGCTCGTGATTGCGCAACAAGCCGCGACCGAAGCGGCCGACTTTACGAAACTCACGAGCGAACGCGAACAGGTCCGCGAAGCCGCGCATGCCGACAGCGTGAAGGCGCAGCTCCAGCAACAGCAACGCGACCGCGATCTCTCCGACGCGAAAATCAATGCCGAAAAAGCGCGCCTTGAACTCGCCGTGCTGCTCTTCCCTGATCCCCGAACCCCTTACTCAATCAACGTGCCCGACACTCCGGCGCCGCTGGCGTCCCGTGCGGATGTCGACCAGCTCGCTGCCAAAAACAATGCCGAACTCAAGAGCGCACTGGCCACTGTGCAAGTGAGCAACGCCGATGTACTGTCAGCACGCGCCGCATATCTGCCCGGCCTCGGCCTCAACTACACATACGGCATCGACGCGCCGCAGTTTGCTGTGCGAGGCCCGGACAAAGTAAATAATCTGGGCTATTCGGCTTCGATCACGCTCGATATTCCGGTGTGGGACTGGCTCGCCACGGAGCATAAGGTGAAGCAGAGCGAGATCAAGCGCGACGCCGCCAAAGTGGCTCTGACCGCGACGCAGCGCCGCCTTATCGCTCAACTCGATGAAACTTATGCCGAAGCCCAGGCCGCCCGCGATCAGCTCGCTTCGCTCGATTTGAGCGTCTCGACTGCCGGCGAAAGCCTGCGCCTTACCAAGTTGCGTTACACCGGCGGCGAGGCCACAGTGCTCGAAGTTGTCGATGCGCAAGCGGCTTTCATCACGGCGCAGAACGCGCGCGAAGACGGACGTGTCCGTTACGAAGCGGCGCTAGCATCCCTGCAAACTTTGACCGGAAACCTGAACCCATGAACGAAGCGATTCAAATCACTGACGAAGCCCGGACACGAAACAGCAAGTGTGTTGCGCGGTGCATGCGCACGCTTTCCGTCGCTGTTCTGGTCCCGATTCTTCTGGCTGTGGGCTGCAAAAAAGAAGAACCACCCGCGCCGGAAATCACCGTGCAGGCCGAGCATCCCGAACAGGGATCGATCTCCGACCACATCACGGCCGACGCCATTCTTGCGCCCCTGGCGCAGGCCGCCATCGTGCCCAGGATCGCCGCGCCAGTCAAAAAGTTCTACGTCCAGCGTGGTGCGCGGGTCAAGGAAGGCGAGTTGCTGGCAGTGCTTGAAAATGCCGATCTCGCAGCCGCCGCACAGGACAACAAGGGCTCCTATGAAGCCGCGCAAGCCGCCTATGCCACAGCAACCAGGGCGCAGGTCCCCGAAGATGCGCAGAAGGCTGAGTTGGATTACGCGCAGGCAAAGGCAAACCTCGACCTCAATACCAGTATCGTCAACAGCCGCAAACAACTCTTCGCTGAAGGTGCAATTCCCGGTCGCGATCTTGATACCGCGCAGGCCGCACTGGTGCAGGCGCAAGCCGCCTACGACGCAGCCGCCAAGCATCTTGATTCCATGAAGAACGTCAGCCACGAGGCAGCACTCAAGTCTGCGCAGGGGCAACTTACGTCTGCTGAAGGCAAATACAAGGGAGCGGCTGCGCAGGTTGGCTACTCCGAGATTCGCAGTCCCATCGACGGCATCGTGACTGACCGGCCACTCTATGCCGGTGAGACGCCGGCTGCCGGCGCTCCGCTGATCACTGTAATGGAAACCTCGGCCCTGCTGGCCAAGGCTCATATAGCGCAGAGCCTGGCGCAGCAGATGAAGATCGGCGATGAAGCATCCCTCATCGTTCCCGGTGTCAAAGATCCGGTCGATGCTAAGGTCACACTGATCAGTCCCGCTCTCGACCCCGGAAGCACTACGCTCGAAATCTGGCTCAAGGTCGACAACAAAAAGGGTGTGCTCAAAGTTGGCACGCCGGTCAAGGTCTCGATCACCGGCAAGACTGTCGAACAGGCGCTGAAGGTCCCTGTCTCGTCCATTCTCACCGCGCAGGATGGATCGAAGTCCGTGATGGTCATCGGCACAGATGGTGCCGCACACAAGAAGGCTGTCGAACTCGGCATCCAGGATGGTGACGACGTTCAAGTCACCAAGGGGTTGACGACAAGCGACATGGTGATCACCAATGGCTCCTACGGACTCGACGAAGGCGCCAAGGTGAAGGTGGGACCCGCCGACGATGACGACGCCAAGCCTGCAGCCGGCAATGGAGGCGACAAGGACTGATGTCGATCGCCACCCAGACTCCCCCTTCGAAGGAAGAATCGTTCTGGCTGTCTCATTTCACGCGGCCGATCTTTTTCTTCGCCGCCGTACTGACCATCGCCGGCATCTACGCTGCTTTGCAGGTGCCCATCTCCGTCTTTCCCGATACGAATTTTCCACGCGTCGTGATTGGCATCGACAACGGCGTCATGCCGGTCGAACAGATGGAAGTGACTATCACGCGACCGGTTGAGGATGCTGTCAACTCCGTCCCCGGACTCGTCACCGTGCGCTCCACCACCAGCCGCGGCTCGGCAGAAGTGAGCCTCTTCTTCGACTGGAACACAGATATGTACCAGGCGCTCCAGCTCACGTACGCGGCTCTCGGCAAAATCCAACAGACCTTGCCCTCCACCGCGCGCTTCACCACCAATCGCCTTACCTTCGCCACTTTTCCGATTCTCGGCTATAGCCTCGCATCCGACACGCTGCCCCAAACCCAGCTTTGGGAACTGGCCACCTACGACCTGAAGCCGCCACTCAATCGCGTACTCGGCGTCAGCACCGTCACCGTGCAGGGTGGCCAGGTGCCGGAGTTTGGTGTGAAGCCCGATCTCGCTCTGCTTGCAGCCAACGGCATCACCCTCACTGATCTCGTCAACGCCATTCAGGCCTCCAATATCGTCGACTCGCCCGGACTCTACGAAGCCAATCATCAACTCATACTTGGGCTCGTGGGCGCGCAGGTGCACGACGCCGAGGGACTGCGCCAACTCGTCGTGAAGACGACAGCCGCCGGCGCTCCCGTGCGCGTTGCTGATGTGGCGACGGTCGAGCCCTCGACGCTTCCTGTCTACACAACGGTGACGGCCAATGGCAAAAACGCCGTCCTGCTCAATATCGCGCGTCAGCCCTCATCGAACACGGTCGCAGTCGCTGACGCAGTGGATGCCGAGATCGCCCAGTTGCGACAGAAGCTGCCGCAAGGCGCAAAGCTCGAGCCCTTCTACGACCAGTCCCAACTCGTCCGCGACAGCATCTCCAGCGTGCGCGACGCGATCTTCATCGGTCTCGTCCTCGCCTGCATCATTCTCTTCCTCTTCCTGCGCGACTGGACCTCGTCGCTCATCGCCGGCCTCGTTATCCCGGTCACGGTCGCGGTCACCATCCTTGTCCTCTGGGCGATCGGACAGAGCTTCAACCTGATGACCTTGGGCGGACTCGCTGCCGCCATCGGCCTCGTGATCGATGACGCTATCGTCGTCGTCGAGAACATCGTGATGCATCGCGACAATGGCGAGCCCCGCGCCAGCGCCGTACGCAAGGCGCTCAGCGAAATCACGGTGCCGCTGATCGGTTCCACCATCACGCCTGTCGTCGTGTTTCTCCCGCTCGTCTCCGTCACCGGTGTGACGGGAAGCTTCTTTCGCGCGCTAGCCATCACCATGGCCGCATCGCTGCTGACATCGCTGATGCTTGCCTTGACATGGACGCCGGGGCTCAGCCTCGCACTCCTGCGTGATCGCAGCAGCGATGCAGGGGAACATAAAGAACACAGCACCGGCCGCTGGATGGGCCGTGTCCTGAAGACACATCATCGTGTGCTCGACTGGGCGCTCGCCAAGCCGTTATGGCTCGGCGCTGCATGCCTCTTGCTGGTAATCGCTACCTATTTCGGCTACAAGAAACTCGGCACTGAGCTGCTTCCCGAAATGGACGAAGGCGGATTCGTACTCGACTACATCATGCCCGCAGGCAGTTCGCTCACGGAGACCAACCGCGTTCTTCAACATGTCGAACGTATCCTTCGCTCCGAGCCTGAGACGGAAAATACGTCGCGTCGAACGGGTCTTCAGATGGGATTTGCCGCCGTTACGGAAGCTAACACCGGCGACTTCACCGTTAAGCTCAAATCAAAACGCAGCCGAAAAATCGACGACATAATGGAGGACGTGCGCCAGCAAATCAAATCCACCGAGCCAGAACTCGACATCGAATTCATTCAGGTGCTGCAGGACAACATAGGTGACCTCTCCAACGCGCCAGAGCCGATCCAGATCAAAATCTTCTCCGATGACGAGGCCATGTTGACGCAACTGGGGCCTAGAGTCGGCGACGCCATCGGCAAAATCGAAGGCGTTGTGGACGTAGAGAACGGCATTGAGAACACTATCAGCGGCCCCGCGACCAACTTCCAGGTTGACCCCACCGTCGCGGCGCGTCTCGGCTTTACACCAACCGAAGTCGCCGAAGACGCAACGTCCATTCTCGATGGACTGCCAACCACTGATCCGCTGATCGCCAACGGAAGGCCGTACACCGTCCGAATTCGCATGGGTGACGACCACCGCAAATCTCTCGATGCTATTGAAAACACCGTCTTCAACAGCGCTTCAGGACACACGGCCACGCTCGGTTCCCTCGCAACCATCCAGCAATTGCCGCCGCAAAACGAGATTCACCGGGAGAACCTGCAAAGGATGGTTATCGTCACAGGACGCCTCGAAGGCTCTGACCTCGGCACTGCGATGGCCAAAGTGCAGCAGACCGTTCAAGGGCTGCATTTGCCGCCCTCCGTACGCGTCACCTACGGCGGCACCTACGAGGAACAACAGAAATCATTCCATGATCTGCTGAAGGTTCTCCTGCTGGCGCTGGCGCTGGTCTTCGGCGTCCTGCTCGCGGAGTTCCGCAACTTCCCCGCACCGATCGCCATTCTCACGTCATCGGTGCTGTCGATCTCCGGCGTCATCCTTGCCCTGCTCATCACTCGTACTACGTTCAATGTAGCGTCGTTCATGGGATTGATCATGGTGATCGGCATCGTCGCCAAAAACGGAATCCTGCTGCTCGATGCCGACGAGAAGTTTCGCGCGGAAGGCGTCTCCGCCGCCGAAGCGATGATGCACGCCGCCCAGCGACGGCTTCGACCCATCGTGATGACTGCTATCGCAGCCGTGTGCGGTATGTTGCCCCTGGCCTTCGCGCTCGGCGCGGGTTCGCAAATGCTGCAGCCACTCGCCATCGCCGTCATCGGCGGCCTCGTGATCTCCATGGTGCTGAGCCTGGTGGTAACCCCGGTCGTCTACTTCCTTCTCACCCGCAATCGTCATGAACCGATTGCGGCGGTCAACTAGAAGCGTAGAACGACGCCTGTCTGGTACGCCCAGTTTTCGTTGGTGAGAAATGTTGCCCTTGAAAGCCAGTTGAGATGAGGATAGGTGCCCGGAATCGCGCTCGATGCCTGCAGGTAGGGTTCACGGTAGCGCACCGCGATATTTCCGACGAAGCACGCAGCGCAAAATGACGATCGATAAAGTAATCGCCCGTGAGTGCCAGCGATGTCGCGAAGTGCGTAATCCGCCCGATCGTGGGTGTGGGATTCGTCGCTGAGGGGCTCGATTGATAAGCCTGTCCGTAACTCAAAATGCCGGGCCGCAGTGAACCCTTGATCGAGAAATGCGAGTTCGTATATCCGGAGCGAAGGCCGACGGTCACAATCATGAGGTTGCCGCCCGCACGGTCTGAGGGCAGTGGGCTCGCACTGGGCTGGTAATCCACGTCGGAATCGAGATCGGCATAGGTTGCCAGGCGCGTCGAGAATCCCACCCCGAATCCCGAAGTCGTCACCCGGCAATGCGGGCAGCCCGGCTTGTTCACAGGCAGCGAAATGGCGTTGTAGTGAGGGAATAATTCAAATCGAGGCGCACTTAGGATCACCGTGTCGTCACCCGGCAACCAATGCGGATCTGGCGTGAGTTTGCCTGCGCCTTGCTCATACAGGTAATCCCGATACCACGGCAATCGCCAGCGAAGCAAGTTGGCCATTGTGCGGCAGGGATTCAGCGATCCGCGGACAATCTTAACGAAGACCCGGTTTCCGTACCGGTCCTGCAACCGGTCACTGATGACACGATCGATGCCATCTTCCATCATCGTCCACAGAGAACCTACCACGGGTGTCGTAACAAATTTCACATCTCCAGTGTTGTTGGTGACCTTGTCGATTCCTGGCCGATAGCCCGTACACGGTGCCGGGCAGTTAATCACGTAGGTGTATCCTCCTTCACTACCCAGCGCCGCCTCGCCCAGCGGCCCCAGCTTTTGATCGAAACTGTAAGCCGTAGCCCAGAGGAACGCGTGAAACTGGCTTTTCCAATAAGGCTTGCCGTCGCCGATCCGCAGCGCGCGGCCGCGTGGATCGTTCTGAATCTCGATAAACTCCGTAACTGAACCCTGCATCGGGTGGGCAATATATGCCACCAAAAGGTCGTCTCCATCGTTCCAACGGCGCCAGTCCCACTGTTTCAACTAAGCAATGTAGTTATGCCAGAAAGGACTGTCTGCCGTCAGATGCCTGAAGTAGGGATCGGCGACGAGCCGCTGCAAATTCTCCACTCCAAAGAACGCGAATGACTCCCAGAGAAGTCCCTTCCAGTGATAGTGCTCCGTAGTCTCGCCTACGCCGGCTTGCTCTACTCTGGAATCACCGGGCCGGTTCACGCTGCGAAACATCGGCGTCAGGTCGATGTGTGCGCCCTGCGTGAAACCGGGATCAGCAGGCTGATATGCGGCCGTTTCGTTTGTTCCCTCAGG
This sequence comes from uncultured Acidobacteriaceae bacterium, assembly GCA_963838295.1. Classification (GTDB taxonomy): domain Bacteria; phylum Acidobacteriota; class Terriglobia; order Terriglobales; family Acidobacteriaceae; genus Telmatobacter. The sequence goes on along the minus strand of CAWIQS010000005.1, from coordinate 282,435 downwards.
GGTCAATGCAAAGTCGCCCTTCTCAATGCGCGACTTGATGCTTGCCGCCAAATCGGTCTCAGAGTCCGTTGGCGGATCATAGGTGGGAAGGTACGGTTGCGCAGTCTTGCTAACGGCAATCGGACTGGGTGCATCGGGAAGTTCGGCGGAGTTTTGAGCGTGAGCCTGAAGGGTGCACAGCGATGCAATTGCAAACACATAAACGAGCGGACCTGCTGATCGCCGCAAACAAGACCTCCGAAACAGGGGAAGGTGTCTCAGAGTGACGTAACCCTGGGAATAACGTTTAGTTTAGGTGCCATCGAAGACCTTGGCGTTGCCCCGTTCTATAGGTGAACCAACGCGGTCACGGTCGAAAGGGACACCTCCGCGGATTCAACGGGAGATGCACTCCCGAATTCACGCCGATCGGGATTCGGCAAGCCACTGCAACCCGCACCTTGAAGCGCAAGAATTGACGAAACCCGGCAGCCTCGCGCATGGTGGTGATAGACCGATGCCTCCTGATCAGCCCATCAAGCTCACTGCAGCCGAAGCCCGCGTCCTGGGAGCGCTCGTGGAAAAAGAAGTCACGACGCCGGAGTACTACCCCCTTACCCTGAACGCGCTGATCAATGCCTGCAACCAGCGTTCGAACCGCGAGCCGGTAATGGCTATCGACGAGGATGACGCGCGCCAGGCTCTGCATGGCCTCGAAAACAAGGGACTCGCAGGCCGCGCCCGCTCCGCCGACGGCCGCGTGACCAAGTACGAACACTGGCTGGGCGAGGCCTTCAACTTCAGCCGCGCTGAAACCGCCCTGATGTGCGTTTTGCTGTTGCGTGGTCCGCAGACGCCAGGCGAATTACGCGGCCGCACCGAACGGCTTCACGAATTCGCCGAACTCAGCGATGTAAGCGCAGGCCTGCAAAAGCTGATGGAGCGAGAGCCATCCCTTGTTGCGGTGCTACCGCGCCAGCCAGGGACCAAGGAAGCGCGCTACGCGCATCTTCTATCGGGTTCGATTGAATCAATCCAGATGCCGGCGAACACAACACAGGTTCTGAATCTGAGCGCTGCCACACCAGCGCAGGACGACCGCATCGCTCGACTGGAATCAACCGTCGACGAACTCCGCCGGGAAGTTGACGAATTGAAGCGCAAGATCGAAAACCTGTTCGGCGACTGAGAGTGTGATTCCAGATTCAAACCGTCAGCAAGCTTCATCGGGACGCCGGGATCACTCAACGTGGCGTCTCCATTTCTGGAAGAATTCGCATAGTCGCCTCGAACTTGTGGCAATTGCTGTATTCGGCGATATAAACCAACAGGTCATCCCCCGACGCCTCACCCAACCTTGCGAATACTTTGGTCGGAATCACGTAGGACTTCCCTCCGAAGGGCGTTACTCCGAAATCGGTATTGATGCTGAAGCCCTTGAATCTTCGCAGGCCATCCTTTGGATAATAAAATTCGGCTCGCACGAGTTGCCCCGTCCCGCGATCCAACCAAAAGGTCGCCACACCCGGTGACGGTAACTTGGCGCACGCGTCAGTTTTCAACGCACTCTCGCCGAATGACACCTTGAGCGCAATGCCGCCCCTGTAATTCAGGACCTCGTAACGGTTGCACGAAAAAGCATCCTCGGAAAGCAGCGAGCGAAAGTCTTCTCCGAAGGCCCCGTTGACCAGCAGAGAAAATGGATTCTTGAGCTTCGTCCCTGCAGGATGGGTCTTGCCGTTCACGGACTGAAACTCTCGCTCTTCCCTGAATGGTTCCTTAACATTCCCTTCCTGTCGCCGCACGCGGATCAGCGATGTTGCTGTTTGCTCATTCAGGGTTTTGCCGTCATGATCCTCAAAAGAACGGATGGACTCATCGCAATCAATACTTGGCAACGCCGCATTGAAGGTCGCAAAGCTCGCACGCGCTCTGGCCAACAGTTCGTCCGGTTGTGGATCCGCGTCTTGACCGAGCGCCCGCACAACAGCAAAGGAAACAAGGATCAAAACCGAGGGCACGACCAGGATGTGTCTCAACTTGCCCTCATTTATGAACCGGCTCCGGCTCAAGGTCCTTGGACTTCACAGCCTGTCCGGTTTCAGTTCGCAATCTTTAGATCAGTTCATACCCCGCGAACCAATATCCGATCTCGCACGACGCTGTCTCTTCCGCATCCGATCCGTGAATCGCATTCTCCTGGATCGACCCCGCAAACTTCTTGCGGATGGTTCCCTCTTCCGCATTCGCCGGATTGGTCGCGCCCATCAGCTTGCGCAGATCGGCGATCGCGTTTTCCTTCTCCAGGACCATCAGAAAAATTGGGCCCGACGACATGAAGGCGCACAGGTCATTGAAGAAGGGACGTGCCGCATGCACGTAATAAAAACCCTTTGCCTGGTCCTTCGAAATCGTCTGCTTGCGGATCGACACAAGCTTGAATCCAGCCTTCTCAATCTCGGCCAGGATGGCCCCCGCATAGCCCTTGCTCACTGCGTCTGGTTTGATGATGCTGAAAGTACGCTGCGCCACGCGATAGCTCCTCAAAATCGGCTTTAACCCATCCACTATTGTACCGGTCACATCACGACCGACCCGTCCCCAAATCTGCTACAGTTTCGCCATGTCTCGCTTCGCCGTTCTCCCTCCCTCCGGCCTTGCCCTGATCGCCATCCTCGCGGCTACGCCCGCATTCAGCCAGAACGCTCCGCCCAGCGAAAATACCGCGCGCGAATTGCGCGTCTTTGACGCAGGTCTGGTCGACAAGTCCGTTGACCCATGCGAAAACTTCTATCGTTACAGTTGCAATGGCTGGTTCAAGCGCAATCCCCTGCCACCCGACCAGATTTCCTACGGTCGTTTCACCGAGCTCTACGAATTGAACCGCCTGCACCTCCGGCAGATTCTCGAGGATGCCTCCAAACCCGATTCCAACCGCACTCCCAACGAGCAGAAGATCGGCGACGAATACGCAAGCTGCATGGATACGGCCGCAGTCAACAAGGCGGGCATTGCCCCTCTGCAACCGGAGTTGGATCGCATTGCCGCACTCAAGTCATCGGCTGAATTACCAGCCCTGTTGGGCCACCTGCACAACATCGGCGTCAATGCATTCTTTGGCATGGGCTCCAACCAGGACTTCACCAACTCCAGCCAAGTCATCTCCTTCTACGGTGCCGGCGGACTCGGCCTGCCGGAGCGTGACTACTACTTCCGCACCGATCCCAAATCGATCGAGCAGCGCAAACAGTACGTCGATCATGTCCGCAGAATGTTTGTGCTCGCAGGTGAGCCCGACGCGCAGGCCTCAAAGGATGCCGACGCCGTGATGGCCATCGAAACCCGACTTGCCAAGTCATCGCTCACCATCACAGAGAGTCGCGATCCGCAAAACCTGAACCACCCCACTGACGTTGCCGCGATGTCGAGGATGCTCACGCATTTCAATCTCAATGATTACGTTCAGGCGGCTCACGCTCCCGCTGTCGGCAAAGCCAATGACATGGAGCCGAAGTTCTTTGCCGCATTCAATGCGATCCTGGCCGACACACCCCTCGACCAGATCCGCACTTACCTGCGCTGGCACCTGCTCCACGCCTACGCTGGCACCAGCATGCCAGAGGCCTTCGAAACCGAAAACTGGAACTTCTACGCGCACACTCTCAACGGCGCCGAAAAACAGCAGGAACGCTGGAAGAGGTGTACCAGCCGCGTCGATCGCGAGATGGGCGAAGCACTCGGTCAGGTCTATGTCGCCAAATATTTCCCGCCGGAAGCAAAGCAGCACGCTCTTGAAATGACCCTGGCCATCGAACAAGCCATGGCTAAGGACATTGATTCGCTCGACTGGATGAGCCCCGCCACCAAGATCCAGGCGAAGGAAAAGCTCAAGACCGTCATGAACAAGATCGGATATCCCGACAAGTGGCGCGACTATTCCACCTTGAATATCACCCGCGGCGATCCGCTGGGCAATCAGGAGCGCGTGCACGAGTTCAACCAAAAGCGTGACCTGGCCAAGATCGGAAAGCCCGTAGACAAGGGCGAGTGGTACATGTCACCGCCCACGGTCAATGCCTACTACAGCTCACAGGAAAATAACGTCAACTTCCCCGCCGGCTATTTCCAGCCTCCGTTCTTCAGCGACAAGGAAGACGACGCCGCGAATTATGGCGACATGGGCTCCACCATCGGCCACGAGCTAACCCACGGCTTTGACGACGAAGGCCGTCAGTACGACAAGGAAGGCAACCTCAAAGACTGGTGGACCAAGGACGACGAAACCAAGTTTACGCAGAAGGCACAGTGCATGGTCGATCAGTATGACGCCATCGAGGCAGTTCCCGGCGTCCACCTCAACGGCCAGCTCACCCTCGGCGAAAATCTCGCCGACCTCGGCGGCCTTTGGCTTGCATGGGTAGCCTGGCAGGACAAGGCGCAGGCCGAGCACCTTGACATGGCAGCCAAGACCGACGGCTACACCCCTGAACAGCGCTTCTGGATCGCTTACGCGCAGCAATGGTGCACTGACACGCGTCCCGAGCAGCTTCGCAGTCAGGCCCAGGCTAATCCTCACGCACCGGACGAGTATCGAACCAACACCATCCTGCAGGACCTGCCCGAATTCGCGAAAACCTTCAGCTGCAAACCAGGCGACAAGATGGTCAGCGCGAAACCGTGCCGGGTATGGTAGGACTGATCCAAAAGTTCGAGACCGACAGGACTGATCCGGCACCGAATTGCAATGCGGACTGGAGAAGATCGCGCAGCCGATGAACACCGAACAGGGAAAAGCCTCTGATCTGGAATCCAGCAATACCTTCTTCGATCGTGAGGTCGGCTGGCTGCGAATCGACGCGCGAAGATCCCGCTGGATTACGCTGGCGGTTCTTTGTGCTCTTGTACTCTACCTGGCTGTCATTGCCACGCTGTCTCTGGGACCCATCAATGTCTTCCACAACGATGCTCTAATGCTGCTGGATGACGGCTGGCGCGTTCTGAACGGCCAGGTGCCGCATCGGGATTTCTTCAGTCCGCTTGGCCCGCTCGAGTTCTGGATTGTGGCGGGCGGAATGCTGCTGGCCAAGGGTAGCGCACAGGGAATCGCGATTGGCATCGCGGCATTCGGGTTTGCCATCGGGCTCTGGGGATGGCTTCTTTCCCGGCGGCGACTGCCTGCTCTTTTCAGTTTGCTGATCACCGCGTGGCTGGTTCTCTGCGCTGCCTCGCCTACTCCGCTTGGGTTCGATCCACGGTTCCTCAGCTGCGCCATGATCTACAACCGCCAGGGATACGCGCTGCTGGGCCTCATTCTCGTGGAGTGCGCGTTTTCAGTAGAAAAGAACCGGTTCTGGGGCGGCGTGTCGAGCGGAGTAGCGATCGTTCTGCTCATATTTCTCAAGCTGAACTTCTTTGGTGTAGGCGGGCTGATGTTGCTCATCACCGTGCCGCTTGCACGCGTTGGACTCATCCGAATCTGGGGCTTTGTCACAGGCGCTGCCGGTACGTTTCTTGCGTTCCTTGTTTATCCCCGGTTTTCGATGACGGCGTTCGTCTCTGACATGGCCTTCATCATCCGGGCACGTGGATCGTCATTCACTCCGGCAGGGACGATCAAGGGAATCGCTACCTGCGCACAATCGGGTATTGTGTGGATGGTTGTTGCGATGACCATCGCATTAGTCGTGCTGATCGCACCGGAGCAACGCTGGCGTCGGCAAAACGTGAATCTGGTTCTTCTCGGACTGGTCGTGCTCGCCTCCGGACCTCTCTTCCTGCAGACAAATTCGCTCGAGAATAGCTGCCAACTCGCTTCCCTGTGGATCATCGTATTGCTGGAAAGACTCTCCGCGATTCATCTATTGCAGTCGAACAGAAACAAGATTGTGACGCTGGCCCTGATTGCTGCCTCCCTCGGAGGCATTGCTGCCACTGTCACTCCGGACTTAGTCAGCGCGATTAATCTGCTGCCCTACCGATCAGGAGAAATGAAAGCTCAGGGTGCCAGGATCGCAGCGGCCGGGATGGAGAACATGAGATTCTATGACTCCACTTCGTTCTATAAAGGCACCACAAAGATGGGCGACGGCGATGGCGCCTACTATGTGGACTGCGTGAACGATGGTCTGGCTGAGTTGACGAGGGATTCCAAGCAACAGGAAACAATTCTCGCGCTTGGATTTCACAATCCATTTTCTTATCTGCTCCGCCGCCAACCGGCAGACGGGGGCAGCTCCTATCTTTTTATGGGCAACTCAATAACAGAGAGACACATGCCGAGCGAGAAACAGGTATTCGGTGATGCCGACCTAATGATGTTGCCCGACAACGAAAGTACGCATCGAGCGAGCGATTTTTCCCTTCAGAACTACTACCGTTCGTATCTTTCGGAGAACTACCAGTTTGTAGCGAGGTCGAAGTTCTGGACTCTGTACCGTAGAAACAAATAGGTTAAAGGTGCCGTTACCAAAATGAAAGCCCACCATCACGGTGGGCTTTCATCATTTTGGCTGACGGCTGAAAGCTGAGAGCTAGGCCTTTCCAATCACCTTAGCCAGCGTAGCGCCAATCTCGGCTGGCGAAACCACTACATGAATCCCCGCCGCGGTCATCGCCTTCATCTTGTCGGCGGCCGTGCCCTGTCCGCCTGAAATGATGGCGCCCGCATGCCCCATGCGGCGTCCGGGCGGCGCAGTCTGCCCGGCGATGAATCCGACGACTGGCTTCTTCACGTGCTGCTTTACATACTCCGCCGCCGCCTCTTCATTGGCGCCGCCGATCTCGCCGATCATGATGATCGCTTCGGTATCGGGATCTTCATTCAGCAGCCGCATCGCATCGATATGCGTTGTTCCGATAATCGGATCGCCGCCAATCCCAATCGCCGTTGACTGCCCGATTCCGCGCTGTGTGAGTTGATGCACGGCCTCATACGTCAGCGTGCCCGAGCGCGACACGATGCCAACATTGCCTTCCTTGTGAATCCGTCCCGGCATGATGCCGATCTTCGCTTTGCCCGGCGAAATTACGCCCGGGCAATTCGGCCCGATCAGCCGCGACTTTGACGTCTTTAGCTTGGCCCACACCTTCACCATGTCGAGTGTGGGGATGCCCTCGGTGATGCACACGATCAGCGGAATGCCCGCGTCCTCGGCCTCGAGAATCGCATCGGCTGCAAACGGCGGCGGCACAAAAATCATCGTCGCATTCGCGCCCGTCTCTTTCACCGCATCGGCCACCGTGTTGAACACCGGCCAGCCTTCGTGCTTGGTTCCGCCCTTGCCCGGAGTCACGCCACCCACAACCTTTGTGCCATACTCCGCGCATCCGAGCGCATGAAACGTGCCCTCTTTTCCAGTAATTCCCTGCACGATGAGCCGCGTATCGTTATCGACTAAAACAGACATTCAGGGTTAAGGTGACAGTGGCACTTACCGCCCTTCGCCGCAGCCACCACAAGCTCCGCGGCCTCCTTCATCGTTGCGCCTACCTGAAAATTCAAGCCCGACTCGGCAAGAATCTTGCGGCCCTCTTCCACGTTCGTTCCCTCAAGCCGCAACACAATCGGCACCTTAACGTTCAGCTTCTTTGCCGCAGCCACAACTCCTGTCGCCAGCCGATCGACGCGCAGAATGCCACCAAATATGTTGATGAAGATCGCCTTCACGTTCGCGTCCGAAAGCAGAATTTCGAAGGCATGCTCGATCTGCTCCTGCGTCGCCCCTCCGCCCACGTCGAGAAAGTTTGCAGGACTCCCGCCGGCATACTGAATGATGTCCATCGTGGCCATCGCCAGGCCGGCGCCGTTCACCATGCAGGCGATCGTGCCGTCGAGTTTGATGTAGTTCAGCGCGTACTTGCTCGCTTCAACTTCCAGCGGATCTTCTTCGGCTGTATCGCGCAGTGCCTTGATGTCCGCGTGGCGAAAGAGCGCATTGTCGTCGAAGGTAATCTTCGCGTCCAGCGCAAACAGCTTGTCATCTTTCGTCGTGATGAATGGATTGATCTCCACCAGCGACGCATCTGTATCCAGAACCGCTTTGTACAGGCTCTGAAAAAATGCGACGGCCGCATTGATCTGCGTCGGCTTCAGACCCAGCGCAAACGCCAGCTTGCGCGCCTGCCATGCACCGAATCCCACCGCCGGGTCGATGGCCTCTTTGAAGATGGCCTCCGGCGTCTTTGCGGCGACTTCCTCAATCTCCATGCCGCCCGCCTGCGAAGCCATAAACACCAGCTTGCCCGTCGCGCGATCAAGCACGATGCCGAGATACAGCTCGCGATCGATAGCCGCCGTCTCTTCGATCAGCAGCCTCTGCACCTTCTGCCCGGCGGACCGGTCTGATGCGTAACGAGCTGCATGCCGAGAATGTTCTTCACATGCGTCTCGGCCTCGTCGCGATTCCGCGCCACCTTCACGCCGCCGCCCTTGCCGCGGCCGCCTGCGTGAATCTGTGCCTTCACCACCACGCCATTGGCGCCCTCGGCAAATAGTCTGCGCGCCACTGCGGCCGCTTCTTCCGGCGTATTCGCCATTTCGCCCTTGGGCACGGCAACGCCATACTTTGCCAGGATTTCTTTTGCCTGATACTCGTGAATTTTCATGTCGGTAGGAACCGCAACGTCCGCTGATATGTTCGGGAATCGGTTTGAAGCAACTAAAGCCGGTCAGCGCGATCGTTCCCGCGGTACCCAAATACTATCTTGCTGCACGATAGCGTCGCAAACGGCCGTCGACATGGGCGGTGTTCCCCGTTCGAAGAGCGCGTTCCTGGTGCAATTGCCATAATGAGAGATATGGATTCGCTGAAGACCCTTCTCAGGCCTCTCGCCGAAGACGGCGCACAACTCACGCGTGAGCAAGCCCGCGACGTGCTCCGCCAGATCCTCTCCGGCCAGGCACCCGAGGTCGAAACCGCCGCCCTGCTCACCGTCCTCGCCACGCGCGGCGAGCAGGCCCCCGAACTCGCCGGCTTCGTCGACGTCATGCGCGAGCAGTCTGTTCCCGTCCCGCTCACCGACGAAGAGCGCGCCGAGCTCGTCGACTGCGTCGGCACTGGTGGCGGTGGTCCGCTCACCTTCAACATCTCCTGCGGCGCCGCCCTCGTCGCCGCCGCTGCCGGAGCCAAAGTCGCCAAGCACGGCAATCGCGCCGTCACTTCCCTTTGCGGAGCGGCCGACGTCCTCGAAGCCCTCGGCGTTCCCATCGACCTCACGCCGAAACTCGCCGTCGAATGCCTGCGCGAAACCGGCTTCGTCTTCCTCTACGCGCCGCTCTATCATCCCGCGATGAAGACGCTTGGCCCCTTGCGCCGGGCCCTCGGCTTCCGCACCATCCTCAACCTCTGCGGCCCTCTCACCAATCCTGCGCACGCCCGCATCCAGGTTGTCGGCGTGCTCGCACCCAGCCGCGTTCTTCTCGTCGGCCGCGCCCTTCAGGCTCTCGGCTCCAGGCGCGCCTTCGTCGTCCACGGCTCCGACGGCATCGACGAACTCACTACGACGGGTGAGTCGGTGGTTGCGCGCATTGAAGAGACGGAACCCGGCAAGGAGCCGTCCATCAAAGCCGCCCGCATGACTCCCGAGATGGCCGGCCTGCCCCGCGCAACCCTCGCCGATTTCACCGGCGGCGACATCGCAACCAACAAGGCCCTGCTCTACGACGTACTCACCGGCATCAAGGGCGCCCGGCGCGATATCGTCTTGCTCAACGCCGCCGCGACACTCGTAGCCGCAGACCTCGCCGCCGATTTAAAGGAGGGGGTAGCCCTCGGCGCCGAAGCCATCGACTCCGGCCAGGCCGCCGCCACCCTCGCCAAACTCCGCGCCTTCGGCGAAAAACACGCAAGAAGCTAATGCGAGCTCGTTCTTTAAAACAGAGTGGATTTGAACTCTCTGTGTCGGGGCACGACTCGGGGAACCTACAAAGTAGGCCGCATGCCGTCTCAGAGGTAATGTCGACAGGCGCTCTACACAGGTTGGAAATGCTCGTCGAAGGGGCGGTTTGTGTCAGTGCGCGACTTTAGTCGTGCCGTAATCGCGCCAAAAGACGAGAGGGCTTTAGCCCCTGAGGGATGTCTTCAAAGGCCTGTCATTCGCTAACACGAGGATCTCATCATGAAATATCGCCTGATCATGCTCGCTTCTGCGGTTCTATTTGCCCCAAACTTTGCCGCAGCCCAACAAACCACGCAGCCGCAGATGAAAGTTGATTCCAGCAATCGCACGCTCAGCGTCACCGCTACCGAAACGGTTTCCGTCGAACCAGATCTGGCCATCCTGCACATTGGTTTCGACACACCGCCTGAAGACGCCAAGGCGGCCTATGCCGATGGAGCGCGCGCATCAAACGCCATCATCGCCGCCGTCAAACAGGCGGGAATTCCGGAGACCTCGATCCGCAGCGAGTCGCAATATCTCGATCGCGACTGGAGCAACAAGCAGCACAGATTCGTTCTCCACCAGCAGTGGACCGTCAAAGTACCGCCGGAGCGCGCCGCCGAGATTCTCGACATCGCCGTGACTGCCGGCGCCACCAACAGCGGCCAGATCGATTGGACTGTGAAGGACGAAAAGGCTTTGGAAGCAGAGACCCTCGACCACGCCGCCTCACGCGCGAAAGCAAATGCAGAGGTGCTGGCCAAGGGCATGGGCGTTCGTCTTGGCTCGCTGATTTATGTAAGCAACCAGATCGCTTCACCGGTGCCGCGCCCGATGATGTTCGCGCAAGCAGAACAGAGACTCGCCGCGCCCGCCCCGCCCTTGTCCATCGAACCCCACCAGGTAAGCCGGGAAGCCACCGTCTATGCCGTCTTTGCCATTGAGTAGCCGAGACGAGGGGCCTCTACACCAGTTCACTGCGTCCGGCCATGCGCCGCGACAATAGCCAGGAGAGCAACGACACCCCGAGAGCCGCCGCGATCCATGCCGCGCTCTGAATCTGCGGCGTCATCAAGGCAGAGGAATGCAGCGTCACCCGAACCGGGGTCTTCGCCTCTGCCATTCCCATCCACACCAACTGCACCGCGCACCACACCAATCCCGCCGCAACAAGGATCATCGCCGGCACCACCCGCATCCATGGAAACGGAATCGGCTTCGGTGCCGCGGCTTCTTCCCGCACCCGCTCCATCACTGCGGAAACAAACCCCGACGATGGCGCCAGCTCCTCTTCCGCCGCCATGATCCGATCAAGATTCTCTCGCTTTGCCGGCTCCATCGTCACGCCTCCTTCTCAGCCAGGCCCATTGCCGCTTGCTCATCCTCGAGATGCGGAAACCGTCGCTTCAACAACGCCCTCGCCCTTGACAACCGCGCCTTTACGGTTCCCTCCGGCATGCCCAGGGTGCGCGCCGCCGCGCTCACATCCATCTCGTGAAAATAAAACAGGATCACTGGTTCGCGATAGCGCACCGGCAGCGCCAGCACTGCACGCCTGACCAAATCGGAGCTTTGACGTGTCGCCAAATCGCTTTCCTGCGCGGCTGCCCGCGACGGTTCCGGTGCATCTTCCATTGAGATATCCACCGTGGGAAATCGCTTCAACTCCGAGCGGAACACATTCGCCGCCAGCGCGAACATCCACGTGGAAAAGGCTCCTTCGCGCCGCCACCGCTCCAGACCCCGCCAAGCCCGCACCAAGGCTTCCTGCGCCATCTCTTCGGCGCGCCCGCGATCGCGGCAGTAACGCCATGCCATATTCACGAGTGGCCCCTGCCAGCGCCGCACGATCCCTTCAAACGCATTCACATCTCCCGCAAGCACACGCTCCACATCGCCCAGATCGGCGTCAGCGCCACGCAACGCATCTGCAGTCCGGGCATTGTCCGCGTCTATGGCAGTCGTACGCAAATCCGCCACGCTCCTTCATGTGGGACAAGTCGCAGCCGCATCCGGTTGCATTTTGTTCGAGCAGATTCTGCCGCCTCTCAAACAAAATGCAACCGCCCCGGCCGCTTCCCTGTCCCACTGTACGCATGGGATCAAAACAGCCCCGAGCAAGCAGGAGGATTGTATGACACATCTATTGCTCCAGTTACTCTTCAATTCCGAAGACGTCGTCATGGCGAACGGTATGTGGTTCTTCCTTGCCGTCGGCGCCATCTCGCTCTTCGGCATTTTTTTGCCTATCACCACCTGGATTGAAAGTCGCCGCAAGGAGCGGGAAGCTTTCTACAAAGCCGAAACTTTTCGGCGCGTCGCAGAAGCCCCAGGGAGCGGAGGCACTACAGCGATCGAGTTACTGCGCGAGCAGGAGCGCATCAAGCGAATCAAAGCTCGGGAAGGCCTGAAGATTGGGGGCGTCATCAACGTCGCCGTCGGCATCGGCCTCATGATCTTCCTCCGTGCGCTTCTCGGCGGCGGAGGCTCCATTGGCGTCGGTCCCATTCACGCTGGTGGGCCAGGTCCCGTATACCTCTGCGGTCTGATTCCGCTCTTCATCGGAGTTGCCATGATCGTCTATGTCTATGCAATGGCGCCGCCCATCGAGTAGGCGGTTGCTGCCTGAATCCCAAGTCCCGCATGGCGCATCGAATGCTTGTTTGAACAGATAATCCCGATCAACAGTCTGACCGGGAGCGCCAGGAGACCAGGCCATGCCCAGCAACTCCAATCGTCAACCCGCCATTTTCCTTCCCCACGGCGGAGGTCCCTGCTTCTTCATTGACTGGACATGGGGACCGGCCGACACTTGGCACTCCACCCAGCGCTTCCTCGAGTCTGTGGCCGGTGCCCTTCCAGAAAAGCCGACGGCCCTGCTGGTCATCAGCGGTCACTGGGAGGAGCCAGCCTTCACCGCCGGCGCCGCCGCCAAGCCTGAATTGATCTTCGATTACTCCGGCTTCCCCGCCCACACCTACCAGCTCACCTGGCCAGCGCCGGGCAATCCAGCACTCGCCGAGAAGGTCATCGGACTCCTGCGCAAATCCGGTCTCCCGGCCGCAGCCAGTTTCAACCGCGGTTACGATCATGGCGTCTTCGTTCCGCTCAAGGTGGCATTTCCCCAGGCAGAAATTCCCGTTGTCGCCTTGTCGATGAATGAGTCGCTCGATCCCGCATTGCACCTTGCCGCCGGCCGCGCCCTCGCTCCCCTGCGCGATGAAGGCGTGCTCATCATCGGCAGCGGCATGAGCTTCCACAATCTCCGTGGCTACCTTCGCCCGGAGACGCCGGAGCGCGCCCGTGCATTCGATACCTGGCTTACCGCCGCCGTCGAATCGCCCGTGCCTGAACGCGACGCTCTTCTTGCCAACTGGCGCACTGCTCCATTTGCGGCTTACGCTCATCCGCGCGAAGAGCACCTGATTCCGCTCATGGTCGCGGCTGGTGCAGGTGGCGAGGCGGCCGGCAAGCAGATATTCACCGGCGAACCCATGGGCGCGCAAATCAGCGCATACCGCTTCGACGGCTAAACCAATTCAACAAGAGTTGTCATTCCGACCGAGCGCAGCGAGTGGAGGAACCTGCAGTTGTCTTTTCGCCGTGACTCCGCGCTACTTTCCCCTCAAGCTGACCTTCACTCCACTGTCCAGCAGGATCGCCACCAGCCCGAACAGCATCGCCAGATCGGTCCGCGCCTCGTGGATGAAACTCAGCACCCCATAGTGCTCCAGCCTCGTCGGCGCAAACCGCCCCAGCGGATGCCCCAGAAGAATCGGCACCTTCGTCGTAACGATTGCCGTCAGAATCACCACCAGCAGCAATAGCGCCGCGTCCCCCGCATAGAAGCCCAGAATCAGCGCTCCGCCCGCCGCAATCTCCACCGCACCCACAAACGGCGCTAGAACATGGGGGAACGGCAGTCCGATGTGCGCAAATCGTCCCGTACCCAGTTCCCCCGGGTATACAAACTTCAAAATCCCCTCGGTGAGAAACACCACTCCCACGATCACCCGAATCAGAATCATCGGAAGGTTCTTGCGCATCGCTTATTCCCCGCTCCTGCTATTTGCTGCCGAGCAACTTCTCAATGTCCTTCGCCATGCTTTCCGGCTTGGTGGTTGAGGCGAACCGCGCCGCCACCTGTCCGTTCCGGTCGACAAGGAATTTCGTGAAGTTCCACTTGATGGCCCCGCCGCCCAGCGGCCCCAGCAATCCCGGCTTCTGCTTTTTCAAAAACCGGTAAAGCGGGTGCGCCTCATCGCCGTTCACAACAATCTTTGCAAACATGGGAAAGCTGACTCCATAGTTCCGCTCGCAAAAGGCGCCTATTTCGGCAGCTGTTCCGGGCTCCTGCGTTCCAAACTGGTTGCATGGAAACCCCAGCACCTCCAGCCCGCGCTCCTTATATGTCCGATAAAGCGTCTCCAGGCCTGCATACTGGGGGGTGAATCCGCACTGGCTTGCCGTATTCACGATCAGCAGCACCTTGCCCTTGAACTCCACCAGGCTCGCTGGGCGTCCCTCCAGTGTTTCGGCTGAAAATTCATAAATCGTCTCGGTAGTTTCCGCCATTTTCTCCTCAGCCCGCGATCTACACAGACATATCCTCGTCGGTGCCAGCGAATTCCTGCAGCTTTGAGGATGTCATGTTGAACGCGCGTGCGTCTAAAGATCGTGCATTCGCCAATATTCAGTCATGCAAGAGTCTCTCGTGGATAGCTGTTCCTCCACGGGACGTTTTCGAGGGGCTATCGAGCCCATTTCGGTCCGGTAAACTGATCTAGGACCTGAATGAGCAAGCTATTGGCGATGAGTTGGGTTGGCGGAACGAAAAGCTGTTTCCTCCGCATCTCCTCGTCGTCATCTGCGTCGCAAAATGCCCGGTGTCCCAAATGACGCGAATGGCGGGGCGCTCGTGGACAGTTATTTTGTCCCCGAAGTACTCGTAGGCGCGGCAGGTGAATTGGGGAAGGTTTCGGTTTCCGAGCCGGGCGCCTCATCGGCGTTTTCGATGAGGCGGTTGCGGTCAGAAGACAGCGTCTTCGAGATGGTAAAATCAATCTTTCCTAAAGGCTGTAACAGAACTTAAGCAGTGAGGGTGTGCATATTCTTCCCGTGAAGCCTTACCTTGGACCGCACCAGTACTTGTGCTCGCCGCAGGATTCCAGCCCGGTGAAGATCAAGCACGACGTTATCGACCGCAATTTGCGGATCCCTTTTATGCTTTCCCGGCTGTTCCTGGTGCTGTTTCTCGCCTTCTCAGCCGGCGCCATTTTCGCCCAGACCTCGCAGACCATCGAATCCATCCGGGTCATCGGCAACCGCCGTATCCCCAAGGAGACCATCCTCGCCCGCATGTTCACTCATTCCGGCGATGTCTATGATCCGGTCTCTATCGAACGCGACTTCAACTCCCTCTGGAATACCGGCTACTTCGAAAACCTCAGGATCGAGCGCGAAGAAACGCAAAAGGGCATCGTTCTTGACGTCTTCGTCACGGAACGCCCCACCATCCGCGAGATCAACTACAAAGGCAACAGTTCCGTCTCTACCTCCGACATCCTTGACCGATTCAAGAAAGAAAAGGTCGGCCTTTCCGTCGAGGGCCAGTACGATCCGACCAAGATTAAGCGCGCGGAGACGATTCTCAAGGAACTCCTTGCCGAGCACGGTCACCAGTTCGCAAGCGTCAAGACGGATGTAAAGACCATTCCTCCGGCTTCGGTGCAGATCAACTTCAGCATCAAGGAAGGCCCAACCGTCAAGGTTGGCCAGATCAAGTTCACCGGAAATCAGCACATCGGCAGCCTCCAGTTGCGCCGCTCGATGAAGAACCTGAAACCCGTCGGCATTCCCTATTCGATCATCTTTGAAGATCTCTTTGCCCGCACCTTCGACGCCTCCAAGCTCGACGAAGACACCGAGCGCGTCCGGTTTGCTTATCGCGACAAGGGCTATGCCAATGCAGCCGTCGAGACGCCCCGCACCCAGATCCGCGACGAAGGCGGACTGAACTGGTTCACCTTCCGGCCGAACCGGGGCAAGCGCATCGATATCCTGATGCCCATTGAAGAAGGAGCCCGTTACCGCCTCGGGACGATCACCTTTACAGGCAACGTCCACATCACCAATACCAAGGCCCTGCGTTCCACCTTTGCGCTGAAAGATGGCGACTGGTTCAACGCCACCCTCATCGGCAAGGGACTCGAAAATCTGAAGAAGGCCTACGGCCAGCTCGGATACATCAACTTTGGCGCCATCCCAAAGCAGACCTTCGACGACCAGAAACACACCGTCTCGTTTCAGATGGATATCGATGAAGGCAAGCAATTCTATGTTTCCCGCATCGAGTTCCAGGGCAATACCATTACGCGCGATCGGGTCATCCGCCGCGAGTTGCTGCTCGACGAGGGCCAGGTGTACAACTCCCAGCTATGGGAGTACAGCCTGCTGCGCCTCAACCAGCTCGAATACTTCGATCCCCTCAAAGTCGATCAGGATTCTGAGGCACACCAGAATGCCGAAGCTGGCACTGTCGACCTCCTCCTGAAGGTCAAGGAGAAGGGCAAGAACTCGATCGGCCTCAACGGCGGTGTCAGCGGACTTTCGGGCGCCTTCCTCGGAGTTAACTACCAGACCAACAACTTCCTCGGTTTGGGTGAAACCCTCAGCGTGCAGGGCAACATCGGTAACGTGAGCCGTCAGTTCCTCTTCGGCTTCTCGCAGCCCTATGTGCGCAACAAGCCACTCAATGTGGGCTTCCAGATCTACAACAACAAGTCAGACTTCAATGCGGCCAAGACCTACCAGACCACCAGCGGAGCGGCCCTGAACCTGACCTCTGCGCAGCAGTCGCTCACGCAGAACTACAACCAGGCTGCCACCGGCTTGAACTTCTCGCTGAACTACCCGCTGCGCCGCCATGCCTTCCAGCGCGTAGGCTTCACCTACTCGCTCTCCCGCGCCAACATCACCGCATTCAGCACGGCGTCGCAAACGTACTTCCAGACCATCAGCTTCCGTTCCGGCATTCAAGGCTCGAACGCGCTGGCTGGAATTGTTACCAGCCAGGCATCGTTTACCTACAGCTACAACACCGTCAACAATCCGGTGCGGCCTCGCACGGGAAAAGAATTCACCGCGGCGCTGCAGGCAGCCGGCATCTGGGGCAACGTGCGCTACTTCTCGCCGCTCGTGGCCTTCAAGACCTACCGCTCCATCCGCTATCTCTCTCTCAATCCCAATGGACACAACGTTCTCGCCTTCAAGACGCAGCTCGGTTATATCCAGGGATTTGGCGGCGACGTTGCGCCTCCGAATAACCGCTTCTATGCCGGCGGCGACGCCGAATTGCGCGGCTTCGACGTGCGTAGCGCTACGCCCTACGGATATGTGCCCACGCGCCAGACAGTGCAGCTCACCAATCCCGACGGCTCCTGCGTTCCGCGCGATCCCAACAATCCGCAGCTGAACCAG
The DNA here is from genome assembly GCA_963838295.1 of uncultured Acidobacteriaceae bacterium. GTDB lineage: Bacteria > Acidobacteriota > Terriglobia > Terriglobales > Acidobacteriaceae > Telmatobacter. The sequence goes on along the minus strand of CAWIQS010000005.1, from coordinate 265,098 downwards.
TGCATCGCGGTTCCAATTCCGGTATACGGCATCGTCTCGATCGGAGGCGACACCAACTTCACCAGCAATCTCGAATACCGCATTCCCATCATCGGTTCGGCGATGTTCTCCTTCTTCGACGATTTCGGCATGGACGTCGTGACCAACCGCGGTCAGCTCAAGCAGAGCCCCGAAGGCTTCGCTTCCCTTACGGCTCCGCTCTATGGCTGCCCCGTCTACAACAACGGTTCCTGCCAGGGGGGCATCCCCGGGTCGCAGGTTGGATTCCAGCGCGATATCCGGCCCGTGCTTGGCACCAACGTTGTTCCACGCATGTCGCTCGGCGGCGAATTCTCCATCATGATGCCCGTCATCAACGCGCCGTTCCGCCTCTACTACGCCTACAACCCGCTTCGCCTCTACGAGCGCCCTTATTGCAACGACGTGGCCCTCGGCGCCAAGGTGCAGAGTTGCACAGCCGAACTCATCACCCGCGATCTGTTCCCGCCGGGTGGCGCGGGCGACTACACCTATCAGCAGACCATCCAGGGTTACGGCGCACAGAATCTCTTCCGCGAACCCCGCAAGACCTTCCGCTTGAGCGTTTCCACAACGTTCTAGCTTCCGCCCGCCATCAACCGGAAGGAAGGCCGCTCTGAAGAGCGGCCTTCCCGCTTCTATCGCTGCCTTGTTCCCTGCTTCCCGGTTTGACCCCCTCCCCCGCCACTCATATAATCCTTGCTAGTTCCTGCTGACGTCTCCGTCCGCGTCTTTTTGCCTCTGCCTCAACTGTCGCGGAGCTCCCAACGAAAAAAGACGAATGAAGGTTGCTCAGGAGGCACAGGCTCGCCAATGCGCCGGACTGGCAGCAGGGCTGCCTTCCAGGGATTTCAAGGAGTAATCGAACCACATGAAATGCACTGTTATTACAATAGCCGCGCTGGCTTCTTGCCTCGCCATGAATGCAGCCGCACAGCCGCCCGCCGCCGCAGCAGCCGCTGTACCCACCACGCCCGCCGGACCGGCCAAAATCGCCGTCATCGGTTTCCAGGAAGCCGTCGCACAAACCAACGATTTCCAACGTCGCTTTGCCGATCTGCAAAAGAAATATGATCCCAAGCGGCAGGAACTCAAAACCCTTAACGATCAGATCGCTTCGCTGCAAAAGGAACTTCAGGCGCAATCCGCAACCATGACAGACGCCGACCGAGCCAGCAAGGCCAAGCTGCTCGACGACAAGCAGAAGGAAATGAAGCGCTCCGGCGAAGATGCCCAGACCGACTATCAGCAAGACATGCAACAGACCTTCGCTGCCGTGGCCGGCAAGTTCGCCGAGAGTCTGGATGCCTATGCCAAGGAGCACGGATACAGCATCGTACTCGACGGCGGCAATCAGCAGCTCCCCGTAGTCATCTACGCCAATCCCGCGGTTGACATCAGCAAGGCAGTCGTCGAAGCCTACAACGTCAAGTCAGGCATCCCGGCGCCCGAGCGCACAGCAGCCCCCGCATCCGCTCCCGCCAAGAGCGCAGTTCCCAAGGCGCCCGTCGCCCACTAGCCAGCAATCAACCCTTTCAACCGAAGGCCTCGCCAAAAGCGCGAGGCCTTCTTGTCGTTAGGGCAGGCTCCAACGTTCCTGCTCCCTACGTCCTTAGTCCCCACTCACCTGTCCTCCGCCGTTTGACCCCCCTCCCCCGCACCCCTATAATCCTTCTAGTTCCTGCTGATGTTTCCGTCCGCTTCTTTTCTCGTCCTTCCAAACGTCTAATGGAAGTCCTTCGAGAAGATTTGTCGCGAGGTTCTCAGAGGGTGCGCGCAGCGAGGGCATCGGTTCGCCTTTAAAATTCGAATGCGCGGAGAGCCCCAGGAATTCCTAAGGAGTTTTCAAGCCGAATGAAGCACTCTGTTGCATTAGTTCTCATGCTGGCCTCAGGCCTTGCCCTCAGCGCCACCGCCCAAACGCCGTCCGCCCCCGCTACGGGCATCACGGCCACTCCTGCTACTGCTGCTCCCGCCGGCCCGGCCAAGATCGCAGTTATCGCGTTCCAGGTCGCCGTCGCACAAACCAACGAGGGCCAGCGTAGCTTTGCCGACTTGCAGAAGAAGTACCAGCCCAAGCAGGCGGAACTCAAGTCTCTGAACGATGAAATCGACACGCTTACCAAGCAGCTCCAGGCGCAGGGCGACAAGCTCAGCGAAGAAGAGCGCGCGGCGCGTGCCAAGGCCATCGACGACAAGAAAAAGCAGCTTCAGCGCAGTGCCGAAGACGACCAGAACGACATGCAGAACGAGATGCAGGAACTCTACAGCTCTCTCGCGTCAAAGGTCTACGACGTGCTGAACGATTACGTCAAGAAACAGGGCTTCACGCTGGTTTTGGACTTTTCGCAGCAGCAAAGCCCCGTCCTCTATGCCGCCGATTCCACCAATATTACGAAGCAGATCATCGACGCCTATAACGTGAAATCAGGCGTTGCCGCTCCACCGGCGTCTGCTACGGGCGCGCCTTCGCTTCCGTCGGCTCCCAGGCCGGCAACTCCAAGATCCACGCCTCCTCAATAGCTGGCGCCGATAGTGTTCAAGGTGGATGGTGCAGTCAACATCAAAAGGCCCCGAGATTCGGGGCCTTTTTCATCCAATTCGATCTGAATCTGCGTAGATTTTCAGCGAGCCCTGTATTCGTGAGATCCACCAGACCCGCCTGTGGAAAAAAATGTGGATTTCGTGCCGATCATTCTATAAACAATGCCGCTTTTTCCCACTTGCCAAGATTTGCACGCTCTGGTAAACCTAGGAAGTCCCTTATTTATCTATCACAAGCACGGACTACTCTCGCCCGGCCCACACTAAACGTGTCTTTTAGATACCGCCTCCGCTTGCACAAAGCTTTCCACAATTCCGCATGAATGGTTGATGACTGCGATGTGAGTCAAGTCACCATCAGTGAGTTACTTCTGCTGGTCTTCCCCCACCCGCAGCACCGCCAGAAAAGCCTCCTGCGGAATGTCGACTTTCCCGATCCGTTTCATCCGCTTTTTGCCTTCCTTCTGCTTCTCCAAAAGCTTGCGTTTTCGAGAGATATCGCCCCCGTAGCACTTGGCGAGGACGTTCTTTCTGAGCGGGCTCACCGTTTCTCGCGCCACCACTTTGGCGCCAATTGCCGCCTGGATCGCCACCTCGAACTGCTGCCGCGGAATCAGCTCCCGCATCTTCGATACCAGCGCCTTGCCCCTCTCGTAGGCGAAATCCCGGTGCACGATGATCGACAGCGCATCCACCGGCTCGCCGGAAACCAGGATATCCAGCTTCACCATCGGCGATTCCCACTCGCCTGCCAGCGAATAGTCCAGCGAAGCATACCCGCGCGAAATCGACTTCAGCCGGTCGTAGAAATCCAGCACAATCTCGTTCAACGGCAATTCATACGTCAGCAGCACCCGCGTCGGCGTCACATACTCGAAATTCAGCTGCTTGCCGCGCTTCTCCTCCACCAGCTTGAAAATCCCGCCGACATACTCTTCGTTGGTCAGAATCTTCGCGGTGATCACCGGCTCGCGGATAGTGTCGATATTGGTCGGCTCCGGCCAGCGCGAAGGATTGTCCACTTCAAGCACCGACCCGTCCGTCAACGTAATGTGATAACGCACGCCCGGCGCCGTCGTAATCAGGTCAAGCTCGTATTCACGTTCCAGCCGCTCCTGGATGATCTCCATGTGCAGCAGCCCCAGGAACCCGCAGCGAAAACCAAACCCCAGCGCCGCCGAACTCTCCGGCTCGAAGAAAAACGAAGAATCATTCAGCCGCAATTTCTCAAGAGCATCCCTCAGCAGCGTGTGCTCGTGCGAGTCCACAGTGTAGAGTCCCGCAAAGACCATCGGCTTAATGTCTTCGAATCCCGGCAACTGACCCACCGCGGGCCGCTCTTCTTCCGTAACCGTATCCCCAATGCGCGTGTCGCTCACCGTCTTGATGGTCGCTGCGAAGAATCCCACCTCGCCCGCCGAGAGCTGCGCGATCTCCACCGGCTTCGGCATCAGCACGCCCATCGACTCAACCTCAAACGATTTCCCGTTCGACATCAGCCGGATCCGCTGCCCCTTGCGCATCGTTCCCTGCATCACGCGCACCAGCACAATCACGCCGCGATATGCGTCGAACCACGAATCAAAAATCAGCGCCTGCAGCGGTGCATCCGGATCGCCTGTCGGCGGAGGCAGCCGGTGCACAATCGCCTCCAACACTTCATCGACGCCCTGCCCAGTCTTCGCGCTTACCGGAATCGCATCTGTGGCGTCCAGCCCCACCGCCATCTCGATCGCTTCCTGCGTGCGCACAATATCCGCAGACGGCAAATCGATCTTGTTGATCACCGGAATAATGTCCAGCCCGTGATTGATGGCAAGGTACGCATTCGCCAGCGTCTGCGCTTCGACGCCCTGGGTCGCATCCACCACCAGCAGTGCACCCTCGCACGAAGCCAGCGATCGCGAAACCTCGTAGCTGAAGTCCACGTGCCCGGGTGTATCAATCAGGTTGAGCTGGTAAGTCTGCCCATCGCGCGCCTTGTACATCATCCGCACCGCGTGTGCCTTGATCGTGATGCCGCGCTCGCGCTCCAAGTCCATCGCGTCAAGAATCTGCGCCTGCATCTCACGACCAGTCACCGAGCCCGTCAATTCAAGCAGACGGTCGCTCAGCGTCGACTTCCCATGGTCGATATGGGCAATAATTGCGAAATTGCGGAGGAATTTTACGTCCATCGGGAGTAACGAATCACTGCAGAAGTATTACGAAAGTCAGCGATATCTCTAGGTCATAGCTTATCATCGGCATAGTGCCTTCCGCGCCTCTGGGGTAGTGTTGTTACAGCATCAACTGTTGCGCATGATTTTGAATCGCCTGAGTATCCTGGGTTGCGCCGCGCTGGCCTGCACGCTGGCCGTGTCGTTGTCGGGATGCGATCCCTCAAGACCCGTGGTGTCTGCCACTCCAGTGGCCCTTGCGCTCGCTCCCGCCAGCTCCGCTCCCGCGCCCCAACAGGCTTCGGCTCCTGTGCCGCCACAACAACCCACCCCGTCACAGCAGAGCGTGCAAGCGCTCATCGAACAGGTCGAGAAGGCCTACTCTCTCGGCGACGCCGCCTACAAGCGCGGCAACCTTCCTGAAGCCCGTTCCAACTTCGATAATGCTGTCGACCTGATGCTCACTAGCGGCATCGACATTAAATCGACCCCGGCGCTGCAGGATGAATTCGACCACATCGTCGACCAGATTAACGGCCTCGAAATGGAAGCGCTCAAGCAAGGCAATGGCTTTACTCCCAAGACCGAAGACACTCCCGCCGAGGCTGCAAGCGACGTCACCTTTGTTGTGGATCCCAACATCGTGGCCAAGGCCAATGCCGACCTGGCCACCACCAAGTCCGATCTCCCACTCGTCGTCAACGACTACGTCGCCTCCTACATCAACTTCTTCGCCAACACCACCAAGGGCCACAACACGCTGTTGCACTCCTTCCAACGCGCCGGCCGCTATCGGACGATGATCCAACGCGTCATGAGCGAAGAGGGCGTTCCGCAGGATCTCATCTATCTCGCCGTCGCCGAATCCGGCTTCCAACCCCGCGCCGTCAATGCCCGCTCCCGCGCCGGCGGCATGTGGCAGTTCATGCCTCGCGGCAACTATGGCCTCACCCGCAACAATTACGTCGACGAGCGCTTCGATCCGGAGAAATCTACCCGCGCCTATGCTCGGTACATGAAATACATCTACTCCGAGCTCGGCGACTGGTATCTCTCCATGGCTGGTTACGACTGGGGAACCGGCAATATTCAGCACGCGGTCCAGAAAACAGGCTATGCCGACTTCTGGGAACTCTACAAGCGCAATAATCTCCCCGCCGAAACCAAGAACTACGTTCCCGAAATCCTCGCCGCCATCATCATCGCCAACCACCCCACGCAGTACGGGTTTGACGACATCACGCTCGACCCCCCGGTCCTCACCGACACGGTCACCATCAACTACTCCGCCGATCTCCGTCTGGTGTCCGACATTGTTGGCGCACCCGTCGACGAACTCATCGCCCTCAATCCCAGCCTGCTGCGCCTCGTCACTCCCCCCGACACTACATTTGACCTGCATCTACCTGCCGGCACAGCCGCTCTTTTCCAGGAGAAGATCGCCTCCATCCCCGAAAGCAAGCGCAACTCCTGGCGCTATCACAAGGTCACACCCGACGACACACTCGCCTCCATTGCCCACACCTACCGTGTGTCCTCCAGCGAGATTGCTGCCGTCAACCAGCTCGGCGAGGGCGCCAAACTCGACGGCGTCGAGTCCCTCGTGGTGCCCGTCGCCCCGTCCGCAGCGCCTTCAGCGCACACCGTCTACTACACCACCCGCCGCGGCGATACCCTGGTCTCCGTCGCTGACCGATTCGGCGTCTCCCTTACCCAGCTCCGTCGCTGGAACAAGCTTCCTTCCTCCAGCATCAAGATCGAGGCAGGCCACCGTCTCCACGTCGCCGAACCTACCCTTGCCCGAGCCAGTATCAGCCATAGTCGTCACGGAAAAGGCAAGACCGGCAGCGCGCACGAGATCGCCAGCGCCAGTTCCCCGGCCGGCGAGACTCCCTCCGGCGCGCACGCCTCTCACGCAAAAACGTCGTCCACTCGTAACAGCCACACAACTCACACCGGCAAGACCACATCGTCGAAACGCGCGCACAGCGCGGGTTCCACGAAGCATCCGTCGCGCACAAAATCCTCAGCGGCGGCGCAAAAGTAATTCCATGCGCATTTCTCTTCACCTCTTTTGATAGCTTTTCTTTCGGGGTTGTTGTTAGAATGACTCCGCATGCGGAGATGATTTATCCGCAACGCAGAGATGCGAAAACCCACATGGGCAGCGGCAATCCGCTGGAGGCAATCGGATGGACGATGTGATCAAGATGTACGCAATGAATGACGGCAATCCAAACTTGGAACCGGCAGAGATGAGCGCCGATCACGATGAGATGGAAGAGGACGACGAGGTGGAAACCTCAACCGTGCTTACCTCCTCCGACGATGACGAAGGTGTCGAAGAGGGCATAATCATCGTGGAAGCGATACCTGTTCCGACACCGGCCCCGAAGAAGGCCGCCAAAAAAGCTCCGGCCAAAAAAGCTGCTGCCCCGGCCAAAAAGGCCCCGGCTAGGAAAGCAGCCAAGAAGGCAGCGAAGAAAGCCGCCAAAAAAGCTCCGGCGAAAAAGGCCGCAAAGAAGTCCGCCAGGAAAACCGCGGGCGCGAAGGGCGGAAAAGTCGCGAAGAAATCCGCGGCTCCAAAGCGCGCCGGCAAAATCACAAAACGAGGTAAGAAGTTGGCCGTTAAGAAAGCAGCAAAAAAGGCGCCCGCCAAGAAGGCAGCAAAGAAGAAAGCTCCTGCCAAGAAGGCGGCGAAGAAGACAGTCAAGAAGGCAACCAAGAAGACTGCCAAGAAAAAGAAGTAAGCTGGCAATCGCAATCTTCAAAAGGCAAGCAAAAATGCCCGGCTTCCCGCCGGGCTTTTTTGCGTCCATACCTCGATGCAGATTTTGGACGGCGTTCGGTGGATTTCCTGCTGAGCCAAAGAAGATGGGTGCCCCAGGTGCCTCGCCTTTGGGCACCTGGGAAAGCAAGAATCGCGGGGGGGTGCCCCTTCTTTGCAAAGCAAGGGTGGGAAAGCTAGGAACTCGTCGCCAGCATCTGCTTCAAATGCCACCGTTGATGCGTCACATAATCCTCGATCAGGAACCGCAGCGTCACCGGCGCATCCGCATCCATCACGCAAAGCGCTTCAAACCTTGACTCCGGAATCCGATCCACAACGGCCATCAGGATCTCGTGTTCCGCCTCCCACCAGCCAAGCAGCGTTTCCCAGGTCTGATCGGTATATCCATGCGCAGCTACCCAGGCATCCTGCTCATAATTCCGCCCATTGAAGAAACCTTCGCTCGTTGCCCGCACTAACCGTTGCCGGTTGTTCGTCGCGGAATCCAGCAGGTGGCCCACGATCTGTTTCCGGGTCCACCCGCCTTCCCGCCACGGCACATCCGCCAGCGTCTCCGGCACCATAATCAGCGCCCGATGCACCTCATCCAGTCCCGCGCGAAATTGCTGTGCCACTTCGTTCATGTGAACTCTTTCGTTCAGGTCTTGAGCCGGAGCTTACCCGTACGTATGAATTCGGGTGCCCCATCTTTGCGAAGCAAGCGTGGGAAAGTTAGGGGCTAGAAGCTAGGAGCTAAAAGCTGTCTTTATCCCTTCTGTGCCTCTGCAATCGCCGCCAGCACCTCTTCCGAGTGAACCTGCGGATTGACCTTGGTCCACACCTTCACGATTTTTCCCTTCGGATCGATAAGGAACGTATTCCGCATCGCGATCGTCATATTGCCGAAGTGCCCCAGCGAGCCGTACTGGTCCACCACCTTGTGCTCGGGGTCAGCCAGCAGCTTGAACGTCAGCCCTTCCTTGGTGCAGAACTGCTTGTGGCTGTCAGGAGTATCCACGCTCACACCAACAATGGCAGCATTCACCGCGTCGTACTTCGCCTGATCGCGCTGGAAGTTGTGTGCCTCGATTGTGCAGCCCTGCGTCATGTCCTTCGGGTAGAAGTACAGCACCACCCACTTGCCGCGAAAGCTGTCCAGCGCAATCTGGTTTCCATCCTGCGACGGAAGGGTAAACGTGGGCGCTATCTGCCCGACAGAGGGCATCGTCTGGGCATCATCCGCCGCCCGTGCCGTCACCAGACAAACCGACAGCGCAATCGCCGCGGCAAAACCAATGAGAATCGTCTTCTTCATCTGTAACCTCCTGTTCATCAATCGGGGATTAAACCTCAGAATCCGGTTCTCGCACTCCGGCATTCTTATAAGACGCGGCGCAGCAGCAAGGGGACGCCGCGCACCCCGCCAGTATAGTTCCAGAGCCCCATCCCGATTGTCACGCCATTGTCCGCAAATCCGTGACCTCGGAACCGCGATCGTTGCCACTGTCCACTGTTCACTGACCACTGTTCAATGTCATCGCGGCACCGCGATGACTGCAATCCCCGCCTCCGCAGCGCGTTTCAGCAACGCCTCGCGATCGAAAAGGAGCGTCCGGCCCGCTTCCACCGACAAACAGCTCGCCCGCGCCTGCACCATGGCTTCGATCGTCTTCATTCCAATCACCGGCACATCAAACCGCATATCCTGGTTCGGCTTCGCGACCTTCACGACAGTCAGCTTTCGTTCGAGAGTCGGGGTCCCCGGCGACTGGTCCTTGTCGCTGGGGTGAAGAGTCGAGGCAGGCGAGTCATCTTCTTCCTCAAGCGTTCGCATCAACGCCCCAGCCCGCTCAATCGTCGCGTCCGTACCCTCCATGGCCTCAACCGCGACGCACGCCTGCGCCGCCACCACTACGGTTTGCCCGATGTCGAACCCCGCCAGCGACCGCGCCACGCCCAGCCCGTACTCGATATTCTTTCGCTCGTCTTCAGTCGGCCCGCGCCCACCTACAGCCTCGGTCAGCGAACCCTCCTCGGCCAGCAGCGGCTCCAGAAACTGCGTCGAACTCATCAGCTCGATGCCCTCATCCGCGAGGACTTTCGCGACCGCCCCCAGCAGCATATCGGTATTCCGCGTGCGCAGATTCAAGAGCAGCTTCGCCAGCCGCCAGTCCGGCCTGATACTACTGAATATCTGTTTGTGCTTCACCTGTCCCGCCATGACCGCTGCCTTTACATCTTCTTTGTGAAACACCTCGATCAGCCGCGACAGTTCTCCCAGCGAAAGCCAGTGCACCGTGATCTTTTCGTCCGCCGCCGCGCGATGATTGATCTCTGGGTCCGTCTCCTCGCGAATCGCCGCCACCGTAACGCTGAACCCTTGCGCCCGCGCCGCATCCAGCAGCAAAAACGGAAACCGCCCGTTCCCCGCAATCAAGCCAAGCTTCACGACTCACGCTCAGGGAGGAGGGTGCGTTCGATCGATGGTGCGCAGTTCCAGAAAACGATGGCAAGAGCCAGATAAATCACAATGCGTACGAGCAAAAATCCAACTGTGATCCGATAGAGCGTGGGAAGATACATGGCCGGAGCTGGCGCGCCAGCCGACCGCCATTCATTTGTGTAATGAAGATAAGAAAACAAGCGCTCAGGAAGGTAAGTTGTCTCGTAAAGCGCGAAAACCAAATAGATGATAGATAAGGCGCGGCTCACGAGACGCACCGCTTCTTTTCGTTCCATAGGCTTGCCTCTCTCCATCCTTACCCTACTTAATAACCCCGCGTTCGCTGCTCTCAATAAACCGCACCAGCAGCGCCACATCCTCGCCCTCCAGCTTCCGAATCTTCTCGAGTGCCTGCGTCGTGTTGAGCTTCGACACTAACAGCAGCCGGAAGGCCTTCTGCAGCGCCCTGATCCGCTCCGCGCTGAATCCCCGCCGCTCCAGCCCAATGCTGTTCACGCCGAACGCCTTGTTCTCCCGCCGCGCCGAAGTCTTCGAGAACGGCAGCACGTCCTGCGTCACGATGGTTCCCCCACCGATAAACGCATACTTCCCCACCGTGCAGAACTGGTGCACCGGGCTGAAGGCGCCCACGGTCGCGAAATCCTCGATGATCACATGCCCTGCCAGCGTCGCCGCATTGGCCAGAATGCATCCGTTCCCCACGATGCAGTCGTGCCCGATGTGCACCGCCGTCATCAGCAGGTTTTTCGAACCCACCCGCGTAATGCCACCGCCCTTGGCGGTCCCACGGCTGATCGTCACGCTCTCGCGAATCGTATTCTCATCGCCGATCTCGGTTTGCGTCGCCTCCCCACCGTACTTCAAATCCTGCGGCGACACGCCCACCGCGCAGAATGGATGAAATACATTCCGCGCGCCGATGTGCGTCCGCCCATCCAGCACTACGTGCGAAATCAGCCGGCAATCTTCGCCCAGCACCACATCCGGCCCGATCGTCGAGAACGGCCCCACCTCGCAGGAGTCGGGAACAACCGCTCCTTCAGCCACCACCGCACTGGGATGGATGCTCACTCCGCCGCCGGCGCCGCCGCCTCGCTTGGGCTGTCGCCGTGAGCCTTCCGCTCGCGCTCCCGCGTCACCACCGCGCACGTCAGCGTCGCCTCGCAGGCCAGCTTGCCATCCACCGTTGCGCGGCCATGAATCTTCCCCGCTCGCGTCCTGAACGACAGCACGTCCACTTCGATCCGCAACTGGTCGCCCGGAGTTACGGGTCGCCGAAACTTCGCCCGCTCGATTCCCGTAAACACCACCAGCTTCGTCGAGCGATCTTCAATCTCGTGCAGCATGATGATGCCGCCCGCTTGCGCCATCGCCTCCACCACCAGCACGCCCGGCATGATGGGATATCCCGGAAAATGCCCCTGGAAAAATGGCTCGTTAATGGTCACATTCTTGATCGCCACCAGGCGCTTGGTCGGCTCGAACTCCGTGATCCTGTCGATCAGCAAAAAGGGGTAGCGGTGCGGTAGAAACTCCAGGATCTCCTGGATGTCGAACGTCATTCTCTGGCTCCACGAAGCGCGCCAACACCCGCTCCGCGCTCCCTGAGGATTATAGCGAAGCCTCCGGTACAGCAACGACATGCATGCGCTTAGTTGTCCGGGTCGTCACGCGAGCCCTGGCCTCGATTCGCCCCGTAACTTACGTGCCGATACTTCCCAATTTGGCGTGCCCCCCGCATACTCCGCACCATCCTTTGAATTCAGGCTTGGACAGCGCGAGGTAAAGAAGGTGAAGAAAATAGCACGGGCGTTGATGAGTTCACCGCAACCCGTTAATTTGCAAGGGCCAGAAAATTTACCAAATCAATCGACTCCCATCCTTGCCATCGCTTCGCGTTTCCACCACACTGCCCGGCATCGTGCGAATCAACATCGGGAGACGCTTTCCGCCAGGCCGCGTCTGCCACGCCCCAGGAGGCCCTACATGCGCAGGTTTATCGTCGTAGCACTTCTCTTGTCCGCACCTCTGCTCGCCGTTGCAGCTTCGAGCGTTCCGGCAGTTCAGAGCGGAACCATCAACTACCTCACCAACGTGATCACCCTCACGGGGTCCAACTTTGAACCGGCAAAAACCAAGCCGACCGTGCTTTTCGACGGCTCAGCGCTGACCCTCACCTCATTCAGCAACACGCAAATCGTCGCCGCGCTTCCGGCAGGTCTCGCTCCGGGCACGTTCGATCTCACCGTAACCAACAGTTCCGGCAACAGCGTCGATTTCAACATGACCTATGGCGCAATTGGTCCCCAGGGTCCCGCCGGCCCAGCCGGACCGACCGGTGCTCAAGGAGCAGCAGGCCCGATCGGAGCCACTGGCCCTCAAGGCCCACGCGGCATCACCGGTGCCCCCGGTGCACCTGGACCGGCAGGCTCAAACGGCGTCGGCTTCAGCTTCCTGAACGCCTTTGACCCCTACGCGACCTACGCCGTCAACAACGTCGTCACCTACAACGGCTCTTCTTATGTTGCAGTCGTCCCCAACGGCCCCAATCCGACCGGCCCCACGCCCGACAAAAATCCAAGCTGGAGCCTGATGGCGGCTGCAGGTGCAACCGGACCAGCCGGTCCGATTGGACCGCAAGGACCTCTCGGCGACCCAGGTCCTCAAGGATTGATGGGCAATTCGGGGCCACAAGGCCCGGCTGGGCAGACGGGACCGCAAGGGGCAGCGGGTGGGGTGCTGTTCTCGACCTACGCCCAACAAGTCACCAATACTGTAGTTACCGACGCCGCCTTTAACCCACTCGTGACCGTCAGTCTTCCTGGGCTCGGCGGTTACCTCGTCATCGGTCAAGTCTCGCTCGAGAATGATTCTGCCAGCACTGTTCAGGTCTATTGCGCGGCGCCATGGTATTCCTATGCGACTGTGCCTCCAGGGGGGCAGATCGTGAGTCTTTCTACCAATGGAATTTACTACCCCAATAGCACACCGGCACAAGTGTCACTTGGCTGCATAACGAATGGTGGCGAAGTCAGTGCAGCTTACGGGCAGCTCTCAGTAATTCAGATCCGGTAGTACTTCCGGATCGATCGGTGTTGGCTTGGAACTGCCGTCTCATTGGCTAAGTAAATTCGGGCATCGCGGATTTCGAATTTCTCCACGGTGCCTTTCGTTTAGGTCACTTCTTGATCTTCCGCGCCACCGCATTAATATCCCAGAACTCCGCCGGCAGATCCTCGTTGTAGTGCACCTTATCGATATACAACTGGCGCACGGTCTCATCGTTGTGCACGCGCGTAATCGAATACGCGGTCGGAAACCCGCCCACATCGTGGTAGTCCGCGTATTCTTCCACATCAGTGTTCTTGTCCTTGTAGACCGGGTCGCGCCACTGAAAACTCCGCGAGAGCGGCAGGTGCGTCTGCACGTCCATCTGGATCGTGATCGCCTCATTCTCGGCCGAGATCATCGTCACCTGGTCGGCCATATGCCGCTCCGCCATGCGCTGCCCTTCATACACCAGGATCGTCTTCGGGTCCTTCAGCCACACCTTCATCGCCATCTCGATCGAGTGGTCGCGCCTCCGCAGAAAATCGTCAACCTGCTCCTGCGGCAAAGGCTTCGCGCCACGGTAGGTCACTTCGGTCCCCTTGCGCCCTTCGTAAAACTGCACCACGTCGCGATGCTTCGTATATTCCATCCGATCATGATCGGGCCACATGTGAAATTCCCAGAACAGCGTCGTACCCACATCGGGAGTGCCGTGAAAGAACGCCGCGATATGCCCCTCGCGCTCGACGTCTTTCAGGTTCAGCCACGCATCGCCGCCCAGGGCCTTCACCATCGCGTCCAGAGCCGCGCGCGCCTTCGCCGCATTTTTCTCGCCGGTTTCATCCATCGCCTGCGACGGAGCTTTCGCCCCGGCATCATCCGCCTGCGCCCGCACCCCAGGCGGCATCGCCAGCAACCCCAAAGCCAGCCCCACCGCCAATCCCTTCCCCATTCGTCCTCCGCGCCTTTTCTAACGCTAGTCCCAACTCACTGTTTCACTGATTCACTGTGTTTCACTGTTTCACTGTCCACTGCCCACTGTCTCACCCCACAAGCACCGCTCCCCCATTCACATTCACCACCTCGCCGGAGATAAATCCCGCCAGCGGCGTGCACAAGAAGAGAACCGGCCCGGCAATCTCCGTCGTGGTGGCCACTCGCCCCACGGGAATCCCCGCCCGGATCCGCGCGCCCATCGTCGGATCGCCCAGCGTTCCAGCCGACATGTCCGTTGCCACCCACCCCGGAGCCACGCAGTTCACCATGATTCCCCGCGGCGCCAGTTCAGTCGAGAGGCTCTTTGTCAGACTGATCAGCGCGCCTTTCGTCACGGCATAGTCCGCGTGCAAGGCCTCGCCCCGCTGCCCCGCCGTCGAACTGATCAGCACGATATGCCCCTTCGTCCCGTCATCTCCCGTTGCTGGAGGCCCCTGCAACTGCATCTGCGTCACCGCCGATTGCACCAGACCGAACACCGAGTCCAGGTTCACGGCCATCGTGTTCCGCCATTGCTCCTCGGTCATCGCCTCAATCGGCGCATCCTTAGCCGGCCACACGCCGTGATTCACCACCAGAGCGTCCAGCCGCCCAAAGGCCTTCACGGCCGCCCCAACCAGCGCGCGTCCATCCGACGGCGATCGCAGGTCCTGCTCAATCGCAACGCACCGCACCGGCCCTCCGCACTCGTCCATCAGCGTCAGGGCCCGTTCCTTCGCCTGGCGGTAGCTGAACACCACGCGTGCTCCGGCAGCCGCGAACAGCCGCACCGTCTCCGCGCCAATACCGCGCGACCCGCCGGTAATCAGTGCAACCTTCCCATCCAATACCAACGACACACCAGCCATAAGGCCAAGTTAGCCCATCACTTGATTTTCTGTCGAGGCGGCCAACAAATCGTCTTCCATCCACCCGCATCCGAACAGTGGCTATAACAAGTCGCTACCACGACCTGCATTGCTGCGTCTCAGATAGGCGGCCTGGCCAAACCAAGTTGCTTCCGCCCCTCCAGAATTCGTACCGAAAGGCAACTGACCGCAGGAAATAACCAGTTGAGCGACACCTGCGTTGCCATGCGAGACGAAAGTCCCCTCGGGCCCTCCCAGTAGCCGTGACTTCTCACTCATTCGATTTTCAAAGTGCGTGGTGCAATTGGATTGCACGGGGGAGACTCATCGATTCGTTGACAGGGCCACTACTGCTACCTTTGAGACACGATAACCACGTCTTTGGCTCTGGATTGTGGCTTCACTTTGAGATCCGTGATTTTGCCGTTCTCCACGTGCCCTTCTACAGTGGTTTGATAAGGGGCATGAAGTTTGAAGTCCGCGGTCCAATCGTTGGGCCACGCGGGCAGAAGTTGGATGCGCTTGCCGTCATTCTGCATCAGCATCAGTTCCAACGTCATCATCCCTGCGCCGCCGTTGTCGAGATCGGGAATCCAATCATGACCCGCTTTCCAGAACCAGGAAAAACGTTGATCGCCATAGTCTGTAAATTCATCGATGGCTGCTTTTTTCGCCATCGCAGTCAATCCCAACACGGCGGATTCCGGGCCATCTTGTCCCCAGCAGACGTCTGACGGAAAGAGCCGAGCGGCAAACGTATTTCGAGCCAGGCTTAGATCTGGTTTGCCCAGGCCATAAATACGATATGGAAAGATTACGTAGAGTTCGGGATTTTCCTCATTGCTCGTCTTGCCATAGCTTTGAGCCGGAAGAATAGTAGAGATACCTTTGGGATCGCCCTCGGCGAACGGCGGAAGCTTTCCATCTACGGTCTTGCCAATCGGAATGGCTGGCAGGTCGGCAAGTACTTTCTTCCACGCACTTCGTTGCTCAGGCGAAGTCCATTCGGCAGGAAGTTCCAGAAGCCGCGGCAGCACAGATTTAAGTCCGGCAATATCGGGCGTTGGGTTCACCGCGGTCTTTTGATAGGTTTCCAACGACTGCGAAGGCGTGATCTTGATTCTTCCATCCTCGCCGCGCGGCCAGTGCAGGTCGTAGTACGTCACGATGGCGTCGGCAAAGGGGACAA
This sequence comes from uncultured Acidobacteriaceae bacterium, assembly GCA_963838295.1. GTDB lineage: Bacteria > Acidobacteriota > Terriglobia > Terriglobales > Acidobacteriaceae > Telmatobacter. The sequence continues at coordinate 249,059 of CAWIQS010000005.1, read as the reverse complement.
TATCCGTGCGCGCAAAATCCGCATCTTGCGTGACGTCGTATTCGTCCAGCATCTGCGAGATGATTTCCAGCGTGCCCTGGATGTGATACCGCATCCATTCGCTACTCACCTCAGTGGTCGGGTTGTTCCATCCAAAATCGTTGAGGTTCGGCAGGCCCCAGAAATAGCCCGTCTCCACGAATGCCGCGCCTGCATGATGAAAGTAAGCCAGGGTGCGGTCTCTTGCGAGCGGCAATCCGTTGATGTACATGCCGAACCATGGTTTGAGCAAATCGAAATCGCCCGTCGCCACGAGCGGCCAGTAAAGCAGCCGATTGTTCTGGTTCCAATAAGAGTTTCCCCATGCGCGGAAATCCGGGTCGTGATCTTTGGGGTTCGATTCTTCGCTTGCGGCCATGTCGTGCCCAACGGTAAAGAGACCACCGTTGAATTTCGTCGGGAACGCCCCGCGCGAAGAAGCGGCCATCATGTAGCGTTGCATGATGAAACCTTGCGAAACCTTTGCTGCTTCCTCTGTTCCAGAGACGTGAATCCAACTCCGGTTCCAGAATTCCCGCCACCATTGCTGATGCGCTGCCCAGGCTGTACCAGGCGGAACAGCGTCTACGTTCTGAACCAACGAATCGATGTCGGACTTCCAAGCCGCCGGCGAAGCCAGACCCGTTTCGGTGAGCGCGGCTAAATCAAGGCGTAAACTCTGTCCCGGCGCTGCCGATTTCAAAGTACGATCGTCTCCGCTGACCAATCCCGGCCCGGTCAGCACCGCCCCGAAGCAACGGTGCAACAGCGGGTCAGGATACTTTTTCAAGGCCGACGACAGATGCTCCTGCTCCAAAACAATCGGGTAGATACTCGACCGGTTGAAGTGGTACCAGGTAACTTGGTTCGCACCGGCGGGAAGAACGGTGTCTGCCTCAAAATTGAGCGGAATCGCCTGGTTGCCTACTTCAAACATGCCGCCTTTGTCTGGCGACGACTCGTCATAAGGATGAGTTTTGGTTCGCCACAATTCCAGCCTTGCTTGCATTGTCGCGGAGTGTTCCAATTTCGCCTCGACATGGATCACCGGACGATTTGCATCAATCCATACCAGCATGGTATTCGCGCCGCTCTTGATTTCAATGCTACCGTCTTCCAGGCGAAGGGTCTGGCTGAAGCGAGCCTCACCCACAAATGGATTCGGCGTCAGTTGCACTCGCACTCGGCCGAGCTTCACCAGTTTGCCCAGTTCCGTCCAACTATCCGCTTTAGCAACGAGCATGACGAGGTCGCCATTCTGCTCGGTCCAAACATTGGCTGCCAAATCGCCATTTCCAATTGGCATGGAGTCGTTCTCGTTGTGCCCCAGTTCCGGCCAAATGACATTGTTGATCGAGACGAAAGAATTCTGCCCGGCCTGAGCCACGACCGCGCCAAAGCAGGTCACAAACAGTCCAAGGCTGACAACTTGAAGGAAGCGTTTCATAGAATGTGCGTAACCTCCAAGATCGTCAGCAGCGGCTGCCAATCGAATGCGTCGGTTTCCGCTCGGCGCCCGTCCGATCCACTTACTGAACCTCGATCCGATGACCATGAGTGTCTCCTCATCATAATCACCTTCTCCTTTGCGCAATCGTAGCCACGCAGTATTAACTGTCCACGGAGGCTTTGCCATGCGCAGATTGGCGGTCCTGATACTCGTGGCAGGAATGACGCTCCCTGCGTTGGCTTCGAAGCGCATTACGGTTGCCCAGTTGGAGCAGGTCCTGACCACCGCCCGCGGAAAGCCGGACGCCGAGGTCGCGCAGCAAATATCCGATCTGGAGCTGACCGAACGGCTGAGTGCGGAAAAAATATCGCAATTGAAGGCTGCTTTGCCAGGCCAAAAGGCTTATCAGAACCTGCTGATCCTGGCCGACGAATCCGCATTCCTTGACCCTCCCGCATCTGAAACTCCTGCGACGCCGGCACCCGATTTTGCCGAGCAACGCAGAATCATGAGTCTTGCCATCGGCTATGTGACGCGGGCCATTCCCCAGTTACCCAACTTCTTCGCCACCCGGCAAACGAAGTATTTCGAAGATACGCCGCTCGTGCAAAAATCCACTGACAGCGTTCCCTACCAACCTCTGCATTTTGTCCGGGCCTCCAGCGAGACCGTGCTTTATCGCAATGGCCAGGAGACAGTCGATGCGGGGCCAGCAAAGAAGACAGTGGCGATGCAACCCGGCCTGAATACCAGGGGTGTGTTTGGTCCTATTCTCGGAACCGTTCTGGTTGATGCTGCACGAAGCAAGCTGGCGTGGAGCCACTGGCAGAGTGGATCGAATGGGACTGTAGCGGTTTTCAGTTATGAGGTTCCCAAGGAAAAATCTCACTACGAGGTAGATTATTGCTGCACACCGACGAGTGAGATGGCATTGGACACAATGGCTCCCTTCCATCAGCTTTCCGGTTATCACGGGGAAATCACGATAAACCCTCAGGACGGAACCATTGTTCGCCTCAGCGTTGAAGCGAACCTTACCGCCTCCGATCCCATCACGCGAGCAGCTCTCGTTGTCGAGTACGGCTCGGTGGAAATCGGTGGCAAAAACTACATCTGTCCCCTACGAAGTCTGTCGATGTCGGTCGCGCAAGAGGTCCAGTTTTCACAAGGCCGATATCCACGGCCGTTGGAATTTGCGATGCGCCCTCTGAAAACTTTGCTCAACGAAGTCGCGTTCGAGCAATATCACATGTTTCGCGCTGATATGCGCGTGTTACCCGAGAGCGAAGCTGACAAGCAGGCAAGCCCTGGCAGCAGCGAAATCGCGAATGCTCCTGCTCCTTCCAACGAGCCCCAGCCAGCCCAGCCTGAATCCTCACCAGAGAAAACCGAATCCGCTACAAGCACGGTGCCGCCGATGCCCGCGGAACCCGCGCCTCCTCCTTCAATTCCCACACCGCAGCCTGACCTACCAACGGTGTCAAAGCAGGATGCCGCTCCTGCCTCGGCTCCTATCCTCAGAACGACGACACGAGAAGTAGTGGTTGATGTAGTGGTAACAAAGAACAACGGCGAGCCGGCCATGGGGCTGGGCAAGCAGGACTTTACGCTGACGGAAGACGGCAAGCCTCAGAACATCGACTTTTTCGAGGAACGCTCGACCAACACTCCAATATCCGCCGCGACTCCTACAATGCCACCCATGCCTGCAGGCATGCATACGAACGTTCCCCCGGCACCGGAGAGCGATGCTGTCAATGTCCTGCTGCTCGATACGTTGAACACTGAACCGCAGCAGCAGGCATATGTCCATCGAGAGGTGCTTGACTTCCTTACCCACATGCAGCCAGGGACGCGGGTAGCAATCTTCATGCTTGGTTCCAAGCTGCGCTTTGTGCAGGGATTCACGGCGGACACATCGGTATTGATTGCGGCGCTTAACGACAAACAGAATGGCCTGAAAGTGGAAAAGAGTCACGCCTCCCGCAGCCGCAGCGATGAAGCCGACGACGCTTCCACCGTCGCGCAGTTACAGGTGATGCAGGCTTCTCCGTTCGCCATCGCGGCGATCCAACAGGCGCAGGCCGATTCTCGCGCCTTTGACTATGGCGCGCGGGCCTCCATGACCTTCGAAGCTCTCAACTATCTTGGGCACTATCTCGCGGGCGTTCCCGGCCGCAAGAATCTCATATGGTTCGCGAGCTCATTTCCGGTGATCATCTTTCCCAGTACCGAACAGCGACAGACGATGAAACAGAATGCTGCCGTTCCCGGATATCTCGACAAGGTCAGAACAACAGCCGATCTGTTCACCATTTCCAGGATTGCGGTGTATCCCATCGATGCGGAAGGAATGATGACGGAGCACGTCGGAGAAGCCGAGGCTGCAGGTCCTGGTCTGAATGGAGCACAGGGACACGTGGGAAGCCAGTCTGACTCGACTATGTCTCCTTACAACGCGGGTGCAACGGAGCGCGCCAACACCATAAACGCGATGGAGCAACTCGCCACCTCTACAGGCGGCAAAGCGTATTTCAACACCAACGATCTCAATGCCGCGATGCGCCACGCGGTCAACGACGGCGCCAACTATTACACGCTGGGATATTCGCCCACCGGGAAGATGGACGGAAGCTACCGTCAAATCGAGGTCAAGCTCGCGAAGGGAAAGAACAAGCTAGCCTACCGGCACGGCTACAACGCCGAGGACACCCCGGTTTCTGAGAACAAATCCGGCGCGGACCCTCTCGTGCCGCTCCTGCAATTCGGAATGCCGAGTGCTTCCGGGATTCTCTACGGAGTGCGCGTCACACCTGCCGCGACCCAGCCCGCACCCGATGCAAAACGCGCCGGTCAAAATGAAAAACTGAATGCGCCACTCACGCGTTTCGATGTTGATTTGATTCTTCGTGCCGAGGACGTTCTATCGCAGTCCGATCCGCAGGGCGGCCGAAGAGGCAAAATCCTTGTCGGCCTGAAGGCCTATGATCGCGATGGTAATGCCCTCAATTGGGAGGGCGATTCAGAGAATCTCGAAATAGCGCCGGACCAATACAGCACAGTCCAGGACAAAGGTATTCCGGCTCACCTGGAGATTGACTTTCCCTCGAATATGAATGTCCACCTCGTAACCGCTGTCTACGACTTTGACTCCGGCAAGGCTGGAACTCTGGAAATTCCCGTGAGCGCTATCCCTGTTCCAGCCGCGACAGGCAAGACCAACTAGGACCTATCCAGAAGAGGGTTAGTTCCCGATTGCCACGACACACCAATAGCAGGGTCTTACGGGTGCTATCGCCGAGATGCATATTTTTGGAATTGCGATCTGGTTTAGGCGATCAGTTCTGAGGTTTGCGCGAAGTTCTAGTGAATTCAATTCTGCCTTTGTCGGTGTCGATTGTGCCGCTCATCTTGTCGCCATCTACAGTCAGGTCACATCGCGCGAATGCGACATTTCGCCCTGGTTCAGGATGGGTCCAGATCGTAAGTTTGTTTTCCGCTTAGTGTAAGAGTGATGGCAATCGCTTGGCTCTCGCTCGGTCCCAACCAGCCGGTCACGTTGTCGCCGTTCTGAGTGAATGCAGCAAAACCGTGGATCGTCTCTCCCTCAGACGTGGAAATTCTGACGTCCCATCGCCCTGTAACGTCCGCGGCCAGAGCCGCAGGACTCAACAACGCAAATAATAGACTTAGAGACAGCAGACTTCGCAGCATATTTTCCTCCTACCTAAACAACGCTGCAGATGGAAATCGGTTAACAATGAATCTGAATGGTGGACCGCAGGACCGGAAGGTAGTGCCAAAAGGGGTTATGTCCGGATCGTCCACCATCCGCTCCGAACCAGCCAACGAGTGTGTCAGGTGGTTTGTGAAGCCCGAATGGACGAGCGTCGTTCGTATCGAAACATTAGGTAACCGGCTCCGGCGAAGAATATTCCAAGCCCGCTACAAACCGCCGCGACCAACCAGAGCTGCCAGAAGGAGTCGATCTCCGCAGACATTGGATTACTTCCGATGTATCGGACTGACACTTCTTGCCCGGCCGAGAAGCTGGGAGGATTTGACGCTACATCTGAGGTCACGCTGTAGGCTCGTCCATTTTCTGCCTTGAATCTGAAAGTGGGGGCGTAGTTCACAGCGTGATCCCGTTCGTTTGCAACTTCCGAAGTGCTGGTGACAACTCCCTCGGCCGGAACGCTTCTATACAGCCACACTGATCTATAAATTGCGAATCCACACCCTACTGCAAGTGCTCCAAGACCGCAGATCAACCACGCCCGACAGATACTCCAGAGGATTTTTCGGAGCAGCTTACGCGGTCGCATTAATGACATAGGAGGAACTCTAACACGCACATTGGCGATGCTGGAGGATCACCGCCTACCCGGACGTTACTGCTCGATCAACCACCTGACCAGTCTTCCGCGAGAATGATTTATGCGCCTGCTGTAGATTGCGTGCGACTTCGGCCCGTTCCTTTCCGTCTCAAGAAATGTACCCAGCCGTGCAAAAGTCGCGAAAGGTCCATAAGCAGGTCGAAGCCTGCCTTTCATTCCGTTCGGAGAGAATCAAGCAAATGAAAACCCTAGTCAGTTTCCGCACTTCTTTTTCTGCGCGCCTCGCGTGCGCCGTCGTAGTGACACTCGGAACCGTTGCTGTCGCCACTCCCGCTTTCTGCGGCCCCATCCACGACGCGGCCCGCAAAGGCGACGTCAAAAAGGTCAAGGAGTTCCTCGCCTCCGATCCCAAACTTGTCAACGACAAGGATAAAAACGGAGATACTCCCCTGCATCAGGCCGCGCTACATGGCCAGATCGCGGTCGCCCAAGTGCTCATCGATGCCGGCGCCGACGTCAACGCGAAGAACAATTACGCGCCTTTCATCCCCGACGATCTGGGCAAGGAGTTCTCCAGCAGCAACCATCAAGACCCCGTGATCCTCCTCCACTCTCAGGCGTCAAACACGACCCATGCGCTCAATACCCAGGGAGTGACCGCGAATGATTTGAAAGACGGGTATACCCCGCTCGACCTCGCAGAGTTTGCCGCAAACCACAACAAGTTGGTACAGCTTCTCGTCGCTCACGGAGCCGACGTCAACGCCCGTGCCACCAGCGGCGCCACACCGCTCTTCTGGGCCGTCATGCGCGATCAAAAGGACGACGTAAAATTCCTCCTCGATCACGGCGCCAATCCCAACATCCCCGACGCTTACGGCAACACCATCCTCGACTGCGCCATCCATCTCGGCTTCCAAAGCGAAGTAGGACTGCTTGTCGACAAAGGCGCCGACGTCAATGCCAAGGATCAAAAGCTGAATCGGCCGCTCACCTATGCTCTTCAACTCAGCGAAGACACCGCCGTCGGCATCCTCAAAAAACACGGCGCCCACGAATAAACCCCCGCCCGGAATGCGAGTGCCCCATCCTACTTGTTAGGACGGGGTCAGAACGAACGCAGCTCCTGCCCTCCGTGCCGGGACGCACCTAGAACCGCAGATACGCCCCGATCATCGGCTCCGACGTATGGGTAAATGCATTCGTAGAGGTATAAAGCCGCGTCAGATCCGGCGACTTGTAGAGATTCCCGCGATATTGAAACCGCAATCCGATGTGCGGAAATACGCCCCAATCGAGCCCCGCGCCATACTGAAAGACCGGCTTGGTCGCGCTGGTTGTGCTGACCTGTCCGCTCGTCGGCTGATTGAACAACAATCCAACTCCGGCCAGCGCAAACGGCCTCAGGTTCGCGATATGAACCGAGGCGATCCAGTCTCCGCTGATCTCATGTGCGTTCGCGGATACCGCCGCCGGTGTGGGGCCACATGGCTGCGTACCCACAGGACAAACTTCGGGTGTGACACTCGCTGAATACACCTGATTGTCCCGGTTGTAGGAGTACGTCGCCTCCCACCCCACCAGCGGATTTGAGATGTGCCTGAGTTCAATCATGCCACCCGCCGAGTTTGCGGGACTCTGAATCGTTCCATTGCCGTTGGTCGTTCCGTGAAAAGCCCCATAAAGACTCAGCGCCACGTCAGTCTGCGCCTGCGCCGTGATGCCACTGGCAGCTGCCAGTGCTGTACACAACACGACCCATCGCATCCGTTTACTCCACATAATGGCCTCCTTCGGATTTGTGCTTCGTCGGAAGAGATTTAAGAGAGCTGATCGACCTTGCCCAATCCAGGTTTGGACGCACCATCAGGGCATTCAGGAGATAGAGCCTCCCGTTACCGAGGTCTCTCCCGTCGAAACCGATCAGTGCTGAGAAGTTGCGAAGATAATGCAGCCCGATCCGCCGCCCTGCAAATGGCAAGCCTCTGTGCCGGTGCCTGGCATCTGTAACTCGTTTTAAAATATGATTTTATAGCGAGAATCCGCACGTCGGCTCACGGCTCCGAAGTGGAGCGACATTGCTGACCATAAGCGACATTGCTGACCATAACCGACGCGGAGCACAACCCAACTTCAAATCGCCCGCACCATCCGTACCGGTAGAAAGATAATTGCGCTCACAAGTTCCAGCACGCCGCCTACAGCAATCCCGACAATCCGGAACGGAAGCAGCAGCAGCCACACAAACGGATACGCAATCACTGCCAGCAAGGCCAGCGGCCAGCACAAAACCAGAAGAATGCAGAACAAAAGGAATTTCGCCATGACATTACCTCAAACTCGATCACCAAACCATACGTTCATTGACGGCCTCCAGTTCCACCCGACGTGGGTACCCCCTCATGACGTCATGAGGGGGAAAGCACGAACCCTGGGTGCCCATGCCTCGCTTTTGCCACGTGGGAAAGCAATACCTTAACCAGCGCTCTTACCCTCTTTTTACGGCAGCCTTTAGCCCTTTCTTGCGATCGCTGATAATCTTTTTCCGCTCCTTTTCCGGCAGCGCCAGCAACGCTTTCACCCGCTTTGGCAGTTTTTCAAAAATCAGCGCATGTGCCCTCCGCAGCTCCTCTTCGATCTCCCGCGTCCGCAGCACATCCCATCGCTCCAGCGTTACCCAGTACGCCTTCGCCAAGTAAGGCGAGGCAATAATGCCTTCGTTTTCCAACAGTTCGTGGAACCGTTCCGCACCACAGTGAAACCACAGCACGCCGGTGCCTGTTCCATCGAGATCGGTCATGGCAAACATCTTGCCGCCACTATCTCGATCCCCCGCCCAATAGACCAGATGGTGTCCCCAGTTCATCGTTTCCGCCACGTGCGGGAGCGCCATGCAGATCGCGCGGATACGCTCGTTATCCATGCCGAAGATTCTAGCCCGGTTAGCCTGTGCAAAAAAATATACTTGACGTCATACACTAGTTGTCATACAGTATGTGAAGTACAGTGTACGAGGCACAGCAATGACCGTAGCTGAAAATCTCTTCGAAAGTCTCCGACTCGAGCTTCGTCGCGGCAGCCTTACGCTCGCCGTTCTGGCCCAGCTTCGCCAGGAGCATTACGGCTACACGCTCCGCAAAGACCTTGCCGAGCGAGGGCTGGAAATCGACGAAAGCACGTTGTATCCGCTCCTTCGCCGACTTGAAACGCAGGGCCTGCTCGTAAGCCAGTGGCGCGAAGAAGAAAAACGCAACAAGCGCTTCTACCACCTCTCGCCCGAAGGCGAACAGATCCTCGCCCAATTGCTGGAGGAATGGCAAGCCATCAACGCATCCATCAACCACATCTTTGAACATCCGGAATCCCCGAGCAGCAAGTAAGGAAATCGCCATGGAACTTCTCGACCGTTATCTCCAAGCCGTGAAAAAGTACTTGCCTGCACGCCGGCAAGACGACATCATCGCCGAACTGCGCGCCAACATGGAGTCGCAGATCGAAGACAAAGAGTCAGAGCTCAACCGTCCACTCACCCAGGGTGAAATGGAAGACCTGCTCCGCAAGATGGGCTCGCCCGTGATGGTCGCTTCGCGCTATCAGCCGCAGCAATACCTCATCGGCCCGGCTCTGTTTCCGCTGTATCTCTATGTGCTGCGCATCGTGGAGATGTGGACCCTGGTCGTCTACGCCGTTGTCATCTGCGTGGTGCTGCCCTTATTGTCGCCGGGACACAGTGACATCGCCGGGTCGCTCGTGCGCATGCCTGCTGTTCTGATCAACGTCGCAGCGTGGGTAACGTTTGTCTTCGTGGCATTCGAATTCTTTGCAGCCCGTTACCCGGATAAGTTTGCTCCTTTCGCAAATTTCACCGACAACTGGAACCCCGCCTCCCTGCCGCCGCTCGAGAAGAGTGTCGCACCGGGCTGCAAGAGCCGTTCGTTCACGCAGGCTGTCGCAGAAGTTGTCATCGGATTTCTGCTGCTGGCATGGCTGCTTCTCATTCCGGCCCATCCCGTTCTACTGATGGGACCAGGTGCGGTCATTCTTCGCGTAGCACCTTACGAGCTTGCACCGGTCTGGTGGATGTTCTACTGGTTGATCATCGGACTGAATGCGTTGCAACTGGCCTGGAAGACCTTCGACCTCGCGCGCGGTCACTGGCATCAACCAGCACTTATACGGCACATCGTCTTCAAGATTCTCGGTGTGATTCCGATCGCCCTGGTGCTTTCGCTGAGCAACCACGTTTACGTTTTGCTCAAGAATCCCTCCGCCGATCAGGCGACGCAATACGGCCATAATCTCGGCGTGATCAACAACAGCGTTCACCTTGGCCTGAGCGTAGTCTGCGCCATCGTGGTGATCCAACTCGTTTGGGAAATTGGCCGGATGATCTGGGATGAGCACCGTCGGCGCGAAGCAACGCGATAACGAAGTTCTGATTCTGTCGTGAGCGCGCCGTCGGTGGCGCATTCACTCTCGATTCGACATTCCCCGGCAAGGGAGGATCCATGCGCCGTCTGATTACTTACTTCAACGCTTTGTTTCTCGGCATGATTCTGGGCATGATTTACGTGGCGATCTTTCACGCCCGGCCGGCAGCGCACTCGCTCACTCAGGATGGAGAGCGCGCGCCTTCCGTCCTGCCGATAACCGCAGCCGCCATGCAGTTTCCAACGACGTTCATCATCGTGCGGCCCATGTCCATCAGCGTATCGACGCCGAGGATCAGGAGAATCGGCGCGGTCGGCAAGTGGACCGCGCTCGCCGTGGCCAGCAGAACCACCAGCGACGCCCTGGGCACCCCCGCGATTCCCTTGCTCGCTGCCATCAGCACAAGAACCACTGCAAGTTCGCGCCCAAACGTGAGATGAATGCCCGCAGCCTGCGCCACGAAGACCGCCGCCATCGAAAGATAAACACTGCCGCCGGTCATGTTGAAGCTGTAGCCGGTGGGAATGACAAACGAAACAATCCACCGCGGAACCCCGAACTCCTCCATACGCTCCATCGCCAATGGAAGTGCAGCCTCCGAAGTCGTTGTCGCAAAACCAATCGCCGCAGGTTCTCCAACTGCATTGAGAAAGCCTCGCAACGGAACTCGAAACATCATGAGAACAGGAACCATCACCAGCAGAACAAACGCCGCCAGCGCGATGTAATACGTTCCAACCAATTTCGCAAGCGGCAGCAGCGTTCCCAGTCCGGTGTTGCCTACGGTATACGCAATTGCCGCGCCAGCAGCCAATGGCGCGAGGTACATGATGAAACGCGTCAACTGAAACATCACATCGGCCAGCGATTGCAGCACTCTCACGAGCGGTGCGCGCTTCTCTTCCGATATCATCGCCAGCGCCGCGCCAAAGAGAATGGAAAAGATCGCGACTTGAAGAATCTGGTTCTGCGCCACAGCCTGCGCAATGTTGTCCGGAAACAGGTTCAGCACAATCTGCTGCCAAGTTTGCGGAGCCTGTGCCGCTGGAGCTGTCCCTCCCAACTCGGCAGGAATCACAACGCCCCAGCCCGCGCCCGAAAGATTCATGGCAACGACACCGATAACCAGGCCAAGCGTCGTGACGACTTCAAAGAGTATCAACGCCTTGATGGCAACGCGCCCTACCGAGCGCAGTTCGTTGTGGCCTGCAATGCCCGTTGTGATCGTGGCAAACAACAGCGGCGCCACGATCATCCTCACGAGGCGCAGAAACAGATCGCCCGGCAATCGTGCCTGCGCCGCCACATGCGGAGCGTCGAGACCGAGTTCGACTCCCGCAACCATTGCGAGAAAGGTCCACGTCATCAGCGACGGCTTGCGCATCGCAAAGACCGTGAAGCACGCGACGCCGATCCAGCGAATCGTCTCACCCGCGGCGAGAAAGTGCGCCAGCGAAAGCGCGATGCCGGCAACCAGAAGCAAAGCGCCCATCGCAGCGAAAGCTTGTGCGATCCGGTCAGTGCTGTGCGCGCGCGTTTTCGTCGAAGTTGTCATCGCAATCTATTGAGCCGCCGGACGCTTCAGCTTCATCGCTTCTGCCGTCACGTCGGTGTACTTGAGCCCTGCGCCTGTATTGAACAGCACCACGCGATCGCTCGGCTTCAGATATCCGTTGGCGAGCAGCTTGTCGTATGCGGCCGTCACACTGGCCCCCTCAGGCGAAAGGAAGATGCCTTCGTTCCGCGCCCAGTCGAGAATCGACGCAAGAATCTCCTCATCGCTCACCGCCATCGCCAGTCCTTCTGAAGCTCGCACAATATCGAGAATGATCGCATCGCCGTACGGCTTTGGAACGCGCAGCCCCGACGCGAACGTGGCCGCGTCCTTCCACATCACGCTTGTCTGCGCGCCTTCGTCATAAGCACGCACGACCGGTGCGCAGCCCGATGACTGCACAGCAATCATCTTCGGCCGCTTGCCCTTGCGAACCCATCCGAGTTCTTCCATCTCTTCGAACGCCTTCCACATCCCGATCAGTCCAACACCGCCGCCCGTCGGATAAAAGACCGCGTCGGGATACTCCCAGCCCAGTTGCTCCACCAGCTCGTATCCCATCGTCTTCTTGCCCTCGACGCGAAAAGGCTCCTTCAGGGTCGAGATATCGAACCATCCCTCCTGCTCCTTCCGCTCCTGCACCATGCGAGCGCAGTCAGAGATCAAGCCATTCACCAGTTCCACATGCGCGCCATAGGCAATCGCCTCAACGTAGTTGGCGAACGGCACATCGAGCGGCATGAAGATATGCGCCTCGATCCCCGCCGCTGCCGCATAGGCCGCCAGCGCTCCCGCAGCGTTTCCCGCCGAAGGTACTGCGAGTTTGCGCAGCCCGTAGTGCTTCGCCATCGTCACCGCCATGGCCAGTCCGCGCGCCTTGAATGTTCCCGTTGGATTGGCGCCCTCTTCCTTCAAATACCCGCCCTGGTGCCGCTTGCTCTTCAGCATCGGTGTCCAACCCTCGCCCAGCGTGACCGGCGTAGCGTCGGGAAGCACCGAGCGATAGCGCCACATGCCAGTCCATGGACCTGCCGCATCCTTCGCAATCACATCGTTTGCTGCCTTCCCTTTCAGATGAGCGAAGTCGTAGCGGACAAACAGCGATCCGGCCGGCTGGGTAGCGCATTGCGGGCAGACGGTTTGCGGCGTTGCTGCCGACGTGTGCGCATGGCAGCGCGAGCATTCAAGATAAGCAATGGGAGGCATCGATTGAGAACTCCAGATACAGATTAGCGGGTGTGAGGGCGCGGCACGGAATTCTACCGGAACTTCGCTTCGAACTCGCGGAAACGCCGCTCCAGTTCCCACTGTGCTGCGGCCTTTTCATTGGCATCGAGAAAACTCTTGCACGCCGCCGAAGGTTTCGGACCGCCGAGAATCTGTCCCCGGCACGCGGCAACGGGCGCACCAAAACTATCCGGCTCTGCCCAGAGGCTCGCGCCTGCCAGGAAGTTGTGCTCCATTCCTGTCCGTGCAAGCTGCTTCAGGTCCTCGTAGCTCAGGTGATAGTCATTCGCGGCCCGCACATACTCATGCGTAAGATCGATGCGGCTTACACCCTGGTCATCCGTCGAAAAGGCCACCGGCACATGCGCCGCCCGATAGTACTGAAACGGATGCCTATTGCCCGTGATGCCGAGAATGCCCTCATTCGAGCTGAGGTTGATCTCCACCATCACATGTTTTCTGGCCATCTCCTTCAACAATCCCTCGGCATCATCCTCATACAGCGCGTCAACGCCGTGCCCGATACGCTCTGCGTGCCCGATCTCGACAGCCTGGCGTATATGAAACTTCATGCCCTCCGGCGGCACCATCCCCGGAGCCAGTTCTCCCGCGTGCAGCGTGATATGTACCTTGGGATAGAGACTGTGCAGATACTCCACCATCTTCATGTGTAGCGTGTAGTCGCGCATCGCCACCATGCAATCTTCCGGCTGCACAAAATTGATGCCGACCCAGTCATCCGATCCCTGCTCAATCGCCTGCTCTACCGTTTCAAACCCGAGCAGCGTCTGCGCGAATACCTGCTCACGAGAGAAAGCGCGCAGCACCTGGTAGATGAATCGTACCTGGACTCTGCAAGCACTCACAGCCTGAGGTGTTCCACAGTGCTGGATTTGATTGCGCGAATCAATTGCTGCTTTTATCTCTGCGCGATCTGTGGCAATCTCGTCGCGCAGACCGTGGTCGAGCAGTGCCTGTCGCATCCGGGCAAAATCCGGATTGAATCCCATCTCGTGCGCAATCCGCGCCGCATGTCCAAATGTCGGAGATTCCATCAACTCAAGGTACTGATTGTTTTCAGCGTCCGCTCGCCGGGTGATCTCATCGATCCACTGGCCCGTGTGGCTTTTGTCCAACCCGCCAAAACGATCGAAGGTGGAGAAGAACTGGTCGTGCCCGCTGTACCCCGGCGTCGGCACAAAATTCCGCATTGAGAAAGCGTCGACAACACGGTCATAGAGATCCTGTTGCGTCGGCGTCAGGCTGCTTCCATTCAATTCACTCGCGGGCACCAGCGGCGGCGCGCACGGTTCCTTTAAGGTCTTGCCCTGTTGGTTGCGTGCGAACTCCGCTTTCGCTGGATCAATACACACCTTGTCTTCTGCGGCAACGCGAATAATCGTCTCCGCATACACGCCGGCTCCCAAATGAAAATGCAGATCCGCGCCTTTGGGAAAATCCGCCAGAAAGGCTTGAACCGCGAGTGGCCCTTCACGAACCGCAGCCTGGTAAGCACGGGATGCGCGGCTGTCCGCTGCACTCGCTCCGGGAACGGGTGCTGCCGCCGCGCCAGCTTCAGGCGCGGCAGCCGAAAGAGCGCCAGAATGAGACAACAAAACGATTGCAGTCAGCGCGGCGGAGGCTAAATCGTACAGCTTTACGGGTGACAAACGCATGGTTGCACTCCAGTGTAAGGGGTCATACGCGATTCGCACACCCATTCTTCCAGCAATGTCCTCGCAGTGACGCGTCTCCACGCAGATTTTAGAATCCCACGAAGGGTGTACGGCTGGCTGGCTGCCCGACGCACACTTCCTTTCAAATTCTGCATCCAACAGAATTGTGATCGTACTTCCGCGAAGCTAATCGGCAAAGACCGAGTCCCGCTTCTCCTGGAGTCACTCCAAAAATACATAAGGTCGGTTAAACCTACATGGCTTCATCCGTGGCTGACTTGAATCAGCAGGTTGTTTCGAGGCGGTCGTTTCTCAGAGGAGCGCTTTGCAGTGCAGGCGGCCTGGCACTCTATGCGGGCGAGTTCGAGCGACATTGGCTCGAGGTCGTCAAAAAGGACATCGGGCTCCGCGGGCTCTCGGCCGAATTTGATGGCCTGACCATTGCGCAACTCAGCGACATCCACCTGGATGAGTTCACAGAGCCGTTTCTATTGCGGGAAGCTATTGATGCCATTAATCAGGCTAAGCCTGACATGGTCTTGCTTACGGGCGACTACGTCAGCGCCCAGGTCTTGCCGCAAAAACTCACGGTCGACGCGGTCTGGCAATGCAGCAAGCTGCTCAGCAGTCCCCAGTGCAAGCAACGGTATGCCGTTTTTGGCAATCATGACATCTTTGCCGGCGAAGAACACGTCGGCGAAGCTCTCAAGTATCACGGCATGACCGTGCTTCGTAACGCGTATGTGCCCATTGAGCGCGGGGCAAGCAGGATCTGGCTTTCGGGGCTCGACGATCCCTGCGAAGGGCAGCCGGACGCCGACTTGGCGATCCCGGCCCGCATCCGAAACCAGGCCAATGAACCTGTGATCCTGATGTGCCATGCGCCGGACTACGTCGATCAATTGCGCATGCATCCGGCAGGTCAGGCAGTCTCCCTGGTTCTGAGCGGCCACACCCCATGGCGGCCAGATACAGTTGCCCGTCATCGGCCCTTTGTGGCTTCCGCCCGGCGGACGCAAATACGTTCAGGGACTGTTCCACTTGGGAACAACGCAACTCTACGTGAACCGTGGCATCGGCAGCGTGGGAGCTCCCTTTCGCTTCAATTGCCGCCCCGAAATCACCGTCTTCACGCTCCGCTCCGTTTGAATGCGCTCGAAGCCTCCTAGCCCCTTCCTGTGGAGCCTTTGCATTGTTTGCTCTGAGAGCGATAGCATCCCACCTGCCGGAACGAAGCCTAAACTATTCCTATGGAGTGCAATTCCATGAAGACACTTTTGCTTGCGGACCCCGTCCGTTTTCCGCGCATGACGACTTGCGAGCTTCGAGACTCTTTTCTCATCGACGGTCATTCGCGCCCCGGAGAGATTCACTTGACCTACGTGGATCTCGATCGGACGGTCGTGGGCTTTGCGGTCCCTACGGATGGACCGATATCCCTGCACGCCACTCCTGAGCTGCGTGCAAAATTCTTCACCGAGCGCCGCGAACTCGGAGCGCTCAACATCGGTGGCGAGGGATTGGTTCATGTCGGCGAATCGACCTACCCGCTCAACAACCTCGACGTGATCTACATCGGGCGCGGCAATCCCGAGATTCGCTTCGAATCGAAGTCGAAGCAGGCGCCAGCTGTTTTCTACATCCTCAGCTACCCAGCACACACGGTCTACCCGGTGACGGTCATCAAGAAAGAAGATGCTCAGCCCACAGAAATAGGCAGCGCAACCCAAAGCAATCGCCGCACGATCTACAAGTACATCCACGCTGGGGGCGCGAAGAGCTGCCAGCTCGTGATGGGTGTGACCCATCTGCATGAGGGAAGCACCTGGAACACGATGCCGGCTCACAGGCATATGCGTCGCTCTGAAGTCTACTGCTACTTCGACGTGGCAGAGACGGCGCGCGTCTTTCATTTCATGGGGCCGCCAGAGGAGACGCGCCACATCGTCATATCTGATCGCGAGGTTGTGGTCTCCCCAGGGTGGTCCATTCACGCCGGTGCAGGCACCCAGGCATACAAGTTCTGCTGGGGTATGGGCGGCGAAAACCAGGATTACGCGGATATGGACCCTGTGAAAATCGAGGACATGCTCTAAGCCATACTTGTCGTCTGACAAAATCTGCACTCGTTTCTGAATTCACTCGGCCGATCGTTTCTCATCTCCAGAGTTGAAATCTCTCTGCATCGCGCCCAGCCGTGATAGAAGGAAACATGGCCAAGCTTCCCATTCTTGCCCTGCTCATTTTTCCAGTTCTCGCTTCTGCGCAAGGCGCCAAGCTCGCAACCCCCGCCGCGGAACCAGCTGCTCCACCTACCGTTCAGGAAAAAACCGCCGGCATGAAGCGCTCCGACGGACTGATCCCGCTTGATTGGGATGCCAGGACCGGCAAGCTCTATTTTGAGATCCAGCATCTCGGCCCCGACGGGAAATCTCCCGACATTCTCTATGTGACGTCCCTGCCATTCGGAACCGGATCAAATGATCTCGGCCTCGATCGCGGACAGACCTCGGAGGGACGCCTCGTCTATTTTGAACGCAGCGGACCCAAGGTCTTGCTCGTTCAACCCAACCTGGCCTTCCGCGCGTCGAGCAGCGACCTCGCTGAACAACTTGCTGTGAAGCAGTCATTCGCCCAGTCAGTGCTGTGGGGATTCACAGTCGCCGCCGAGTCGCCAGATGGGCGCGTCCTCGTTGATGGAACGGACTTCTTTCTGCACGACGGACACGGAGTTGCCGACAGGCTGATGAATTTGAAGCAGGGTGCGTACCGCGTCGATGCCACGCGATCCGCCATCGCTCTCGATGACACAAAAGCTTTTCCGAAGAACACTGAGATTGAAGCCGAGCTCACATTCACCACGGACGCGCCACCCAAGGGCGAGTATGTCCGCAACGTCACACCGGACCCGCACGCCATGACGGTTCGGGAGCGAACCTCGTTCATCGAGCTTCCTCCGCCGGGATTCGTGCCGCGCCGCTTCAATCCCCGCGCCGGCTATTTTCCGAGCGGCTATCGCGACTACACCGCTCCACTTGGCGATCCGCTCGATCAGCTTTTCATCATCCATCATCGGCTGATCAAGCAGGACCCGAATTGCACCACGGATTGCAAGGCCGTTACGCCGATACAGTATTACGTGGATCGCGGCGCGCCTGAACCGGTGCGCACAGCGTTGCTCGAAGGCGCGCGCTGGTGGGATCAGGCCTTTCAGGCAGCCGGATGGGCGAAGGGAACATTTCGCGTCGATCTTCTTCCCGAGGACGCCGACCCGATGGACGTGCGCTACAACATCATCCAATGGGTTCATCGTTATACCCGCGGGTGGAGTTATGGCGCGGCAGTCGTGGATCCGCGCACCGGAGAGATCATCAAGGGCAACGTCACCCTGGGTTCGCTGCGCGCTCGTCAGGACTACATGATCGCCGAGGCACTCCTGTCGCCCTACGGTTCATCTAAGGACACCGCCGACCCGGCCGCCAATCCGATGCTGCAGATGGTGCTCGCGCGTATCCGGCAGCTGTCGGCGCACGAAACGGGGCACACGCTCGGTCTTGCGCACAACTTCGCCGCCTCAATGGTTTCGCAGCCCGACAGCGTGATGGACTATCCGCATCCGTATATGACGCTCGACAGCAATGGCCATGTCGACGTTTCTCATGCCTACGCCACCGGTATCGGCGATTGGGACAAGGTGTCCATCAACTATGGCTACCGCGAATTCTCTCCGCACTTGACTGCGGACGAGCAGCAGACCGCGCTCAACAAGATTCTCACTGATGCCGACCATGCAGGACAGGTCTTCATCACAGACGAAGATGCGCGTCCGTTCGGCTCTGCGCATCCGCACGCCCACCTGTGGGACAACGGCGCCGACCCTGCCGCGGAACTTGAGCGCGTCCTGTCCGTTCGAGCAGCGGCACTCAAGAACTTTGGTGAGAATGCCATCAAGCCGGGCACGCCCATGGCCGAGTTGGAAAAGACACTCGTCCCGCTGTATCTGTTTCACCGCTATCAAACCGAGGCAGCGATCAAGGAGATTGGCGGACTTGACTATCGCTACAACCTGCGCGGTGACGGTCTGTCCGATCCTTCGATCTTTGATCCGGTGCAACAGCGCAAGGCGCTTGACGAAGTCCTGAAGACGCTGAAGCCGGAGACACTGACGCTGCCGGAATCCATCCTCAAGATTTTGCCACCCGTCCCTCCCGGCTATCCGCGCACACAGGAGTCCTTCCCGTCGCATACCGGGCTCACCTTCGATCCCATTGCCGCCGCCGAATCTGCGGCCGATCTGACCCTTGGAGTGCTTCTCGATCCTGCGCGGGCAAGCCGCCTGATCGAGTACCACATGCGAGTTCCTGCGTCTCCGTCACTCCGCAGCGTTCTTGAGGCAGTCTCATCCACCGTTGCTGAACGCCCCGAAGCCGGACATAGCATGTCATCCGAAGTGGAGCGCGCTGTCGAATTTCGTGCCGTCGAAGCCATGCTGGGGCTCGCGGTAAATCCTGCTGCTTCGAGCCAGGCACGCGCCATCGCTCTCTATCACATTCACGACGTGCAGAAGCAGTGGACTTCGACTCCGATGCCGCAGGATACTGCCGAGGCTATTCACCGCGCAGCGCTAATCGATCGCCTCGAGCGATTCACACATGACCCCAACAAGTTTGTCCCAGAGAAGCCCATCGAGGCTCCTCCGGGTATGCCGATCGGCGATGACGAATGATCCATTCGACCCAGCGATCCGCAGAGTTTCGGTTCTACTCGCCGCGCTTTTTTGTCGGGATCGATGCGTATCGGGCTGACTAATATCCAGGCCCATCATCCATACGCGAATTGAGTTCAAGCTGTGCCGAGCCTTCCTTGAGCAAAACGCCAGTTCGTTGCATTGCGCGCGCAATCTCAAGATAACGAATCACTCGACTTGGCGGCCTGCACCGGCGATAGACCACCGCTGCGAATATTCGACAGACAATTGCGGTCGGCGTCCGTACGGCCCGTATGTGGAGACCAGGTGAGATAAGCGCCCATGCTGTCGGGCGAAGAGAGTCCAGGCCGCTCCCCGATTAGGATCAGGCTACACCGCGCTCCGAGTCGAGAACCAATGGCATCGCCGATCGCTACTCTCCCCTGCTCTACGAGAGTCAATGGACCCAGGATCCAGCCGCCGCCCAGAAGTTGCGGAAGCAAGTGCGCAAGCACTGGAATCGCATTGCGCTCGATGGCCAGTGCAGACAAGCCGTCTGCCACGATGATTGCCAGGTCGCAGGCTGCAGGATGAAGCAGTGCGACGGACTCGGGGTCCAGCGTGCGACCAAGATTCGGCTGGCGAAGGTACGCAGCACGATCAGGCGCGTTGCTCCTTAATTGAAGAACAGGAATGGAGCCTTCCGCCAATATCGGCAGTTCCGACATGATCCGTCGCTCAAACGAAGGAAGGTGAAGCCGGGCGTGAACAGCATCTCGTGCCTTTGCGTGCGCAAGTTGGAAGCTCAGCACCTCCTCCGTTGCGACGCTGTTACCGGTCATGGGCAGGGAGACGCGAGCAGCAGTGAGGTCGCGCAAATTCGAGCGAGAAGTGCGAATGATGGGCGACATGGCGTGCCTCATTTTCCTGCAAGCAATTGCGCTTGCAGCGGCTCAGAAAGCTGATTGGCCAAATCGCCAGCAAGCCACGCCTCAAACTCCGGCGACGGACGAAGTCCGAGCGTGGAGCGCAGGTAAAGCGCATCGTGAAATGAGGTGCTCTGATACTGCAGCATGATGTCGTCGGCGCCCGGAACCCCCATGATGTAGTTGACTCCTGCCGCGCCGAGCAAAGTCAGCAGCGAATCCATATCGTCCTGGTCAGCCTCGGCGTGGTTGGTGTAGCAGACATCGCAGCCCATCGGTAGCCCGAGCAGTTTGCCGCAGAAGTGATCTTCGAGACCCGCACGCAATATCTGCTTGCCGTCGTAAAGATACTCGGGGCCAATGAAGCCAACCACCGTGTTCACGAGCATCGGATCGAAGTGGCGGGCAACCGCATACGCGCGCGCCTCGCAGGTTTGCTGATCCAAGCCGTGATGCGCATTTGAAGACAGCGCGCTTCCCTGGCCGGTTTCGAAATACGTCACATTTTGACCAACCGTGCCGCGACCGAGTTCCATCGCGGCCTGTTTCGCTTCAGCGAGAAGTGCGAGGTTAATCCCGAATGAAGTGTTCGCGCGCTCCGTACCGGCAATGGACTGGAAGACAAGATCGATGGGAGCGCCTTGTTCCAATGCCGCAAGCTGTGTGGTGATGTGCGCCAGCACACAGCTCTGCGTTGGAATCGCGTAGCGTTGACGGATCGAATCAACCAGGTGGAGGAGCTTTACGGTGCTGACAACATTGTCGGCCGCCGGGTTGATCCCGATTACTGCATCCCCCGCCCCGAGCAGCAGACCGTCGACGATCGCAGCGGCAATTCCCAAAGGATCATCCGTGGGGTGGTTAGGCTGGAGACGCGTCGAGAGGCGGCCCGGCAATCCAACCGTCGTGCGAAACCGCGTAACCACACTGATCTTGCGCGCAACTGCGATAAGATCCTGCACCCGCATCAATTTGCTGACCGCCGCTGCCATCTCGGGCATCAGTCCCGCGCTGAGAGAACTCAGAAAATTTCCGTCGGCCTCTTCAGAAAGCAGGACGTTGCGAAAATCACCCACTGTCAGGCTCGAGACGGCGGCAAAGGCCGAAGCATCATGCGTGTCAAAGATCAGACGCGTGACCTCGTCGATCTCATAAGGGATGACCGGCTCTTCGAGAAAGGCAGCGAGCGGCTGATCGGCAAGTGTCATCTGCGCGGCCACTCGTTCCACCGCACTCCGCGCTGCGATGCCGGCGAGTTCGTCTCCCGACCGCGCCGGTGAAGCCTTCGCAAGAAGGTCCTTCAGGCTATCGAAGACATAGGTGACTGCGTCAATGCTGTGCCGCAGGAGCATGACCACTCCCTCGCAGGATTGTAGGCAGTCTACCAGCGATCAGGCGAAACACGAGTAGACGCACCCCGAAATGGAGCACCACACTCTTCGTAGGTTTCCTAACCCTCTGTTCGCATTCGACGGCCACTGGTCAGACGAGGATTTCCTGCCACGTCCATTGCGGACTTCGTCGACTCGCTCTTAGGCGGTGACCTTCTCTTCGATGGGAAAGCGAACGGGCG
The DNA here is from genome assembly GCA_963838295.1 of uncultured Acidobacteriaceae bacterium. Classification (GTDB taxonomy): domain Bacteria; phylum Acidobacteriota; class Terriglobia; order Terriglobales; family Acidobacteriaceae; genus Telmatobacter. Next base: position 227,179 of record CAWIQS010000005.1, on the reverse strand, counting down.
CAGCCGGGCGGCAAGAGACTGCGGCTTCGGCCTCGTTGATGCGACGAACGAGGATTCCGCGGAGTTTGCTGGCTGCTTCGTTGTCCAGGCCGAGATGCGAGTACTCTTCCATTACGTCAAGGGCGTATCGAAGCTCATTCACAAGGTCGGGATTTGCGGTGGCATACATAATATTCTTATTTTACTCCTCACCCCCCAGGGCGCTTTATCGGTTTTCTACAGCCGTTTTGGCATTGAGCGCGTTCGGGTTACAGCCAAAGGTACGCGTCCCCTGTTGAGATGCCCAAAACCCTGTGCAAAAGTGCGGATTGATGCCGAATTGTCCTATAGGGCGCAACCATGAGACGGCGCCTCCGTATACACCGGCAAATTCAGGGGATTCGCTTTCGCAAGACCGTCGTTCAGAGCTTTCCAAAGTGCCAACGCTTTGGTGAGCGCACTGCATTGCTCTTCGATCGCCTGCATTTGCGGTGCGGATGGCCGCTGATCTGCCGACTCAATGCCGAACAACAGGCGGCCGAGATCGCGATTCACCGGACCCAGCCCCGGTAACTCATGCGTCCCCTCGGAAACTGCCTTGATCTGCTTGTCCAGATCGGCCGTCTCAACCTTCTCTTTCATCTTGCGCTCGTCAAGCGCCTTGGTCAAAGCTTCGAGGTTCTTGAACTCGGTATCAGAAACATTCATTCCGCTGACGATCCGACGCGCCTGCGCCAATTGAGCCTCGAGATCCTCCTGTGACGCCGGAACGCGGGGGTCAAGTTTCACCGTGAGCGGTTGACGATAGGTTTTTCCGTCGACAGTGAGTTCGACAGTGTAGTTGCCCGGAGCGACCAATGGGCCCTCCGGTTGCTGTCTTGGTGTTTCATGCGGAATGGCATGATCGGCCAGCGTGTACTCGGTGTACTGCAGGATGGGCCCGTAATACGACGCCGGGAGTGCCCTCGGGGAGTCATAGCGCAAGTTCCATACAAAGCGATGCAGACCTGCGGAGCCATCGACTGAATCCGTTTTTTCAAACCAATATTCGGGTACATTCGCCGGCGGCAGCTTGGGCTCGCTCATGTTCCCCGTAAATGTGCGCACCACTTTGCCGTCGGTATCGCGAATGGTAATTTCCGTGTCACCCGAATGCGCCGCCCTCAGGTAGTAGTCAATCAAAACGCCATCTGCGGGATTCTTCGCGCTCGGCGTTTCAATCGAGAGCGGTGTATCTTCCCAGTTGTCCCAGCGAACTCTCATCGCAGTCACGGGTGGCAAGAGGCTCACAGGAGCGGCAAGCATTTCCGCCGTCAGATCGCGGATCGGCGCGATGTCGTCGAGAATCCAGAGTCCGCGCCCGTATGTTGAAATCGCGAGATCATCCCCGTGCACATCGATGTCCGTAACCGAGGCAGCGGGCAGGTTGAGTGTCAGCGGATGCCAATGGTCGCCGTCGTCCAGGGAGACATAAACAGTCGATGCGGTTCCCGCATACAGCAGCCCCTTGCGAACTGTATCCTCACGCACCACGAGAACGCTTTCGTTAGGTGGCAGGCCATTCACGATCGACTGCCATGTCGCACCATAGTCTCGCGTGCGAAGAATTTGCGCAGGCACGGCCTGACGGCTTGTACCAACTGTCAAAAACGCCTCGGCAGAGTCAAAATGCGATGGCTCGGCATAAAGGATTTCCGACGGAGTTTCGACCCCGGGCGGTGTCACTTTTGCCCAACGCGCGCCCCCGTCGCGCGTTAGTTGCACAAGTCGATTGGTGGTTGACACCCAGATGACTCCAGGGTCATGCGGCGAAATCGCCATGGCCTCGATCGCTGGCGGCCGTAAAGACTCCGGCGTCGGCTTCTTTTCATCCTGCTTTTTCCACTCCGTCAGGTCCGGGCTGATCTCTTCCCACGTCTTGCCCTCGTCCATCGTCTTCATCACATATTGCGTTCCTGAATAAAGCACATGCGGATCGTGCGGAGAGAAAAGCAGTGGCGGCATCTGACCCGCACGATACTTGGTGCCTCTTTCGAATACCGTTGCAATCTGGCCGGTCCTGCTGTCGTAACGGACAACCGAACCGAACCAGCCGCCCGAGTAAATCAGGTTCGGATGCAACGGGTCCGGCGCAATATTGCAGTACTCGAATCCACCTACCGACGTGTCGTCGTGCTCCGTAATTTCGCCGTTGTCACTGCGGCTCGGCACGGACTGCGTGCCGCTGTCCTGCTGAGCCGCATAAGTACGATAGGGGAATTGATTGTCGGTGCTGATGTGGTAGTACTGGCCAGTCGGCTGGTTATACCAGGTGCTCCATGTCTTCCCCGCATCCACACTCAGGATCGCTCCCTGGTCCACGCCCAACAGCATCCGACTTGGATTCGTGGGATCGATCCAAAGCACGTGAAAGTCATCGCCCGATGGCGCACCTACGAACGCCTCAAACGTGTGTCCCCCGTCTGTCGATCGGTAGAGAGAAGTCTGCGCCATGTAAAGAATGTCCGGGCTCTTTGGATCAACGAATATCCGGCTGAAATACGCGTTGCCCTCAATCCGCGGATCCTGCGTGGACTTATTCCACGTCGCGCCTTCATCGTCGGAACGGTAGAAGCCCTGATCCATCACGGCATAGATCCTCTTGCCGCCCGTGTGCGGAGCGACCGCAATCCCGAGTCGTCCGCGGCCTGTTTCAGGCAGGCCCTTTGAAACCAGCGGAGTCCATGTCGTGCCTTCATCGGTGGATTTGTAAATGACTGAAGAGTCTTCTGGCGGTTTTTCCTTCGCGGCGGTGTCGCTCTTCTTCTCATCGGCCTTCGGCTCAGGGGCAGGAATGAACATTACAGCGTAGACGACATGCGGGTCGTCTGGGTCCACCTCCATATCGAACACCCCGGCAGAGTCATCCCTGTTCAATGTCTGCTTCCAGGTTTTGCCACCATCGGTGGATTTGAAGACTCCCCTCGGAACCGAAAGATCATTTTTCGGATAAGGATGCGCAAACACGTACACGCCCAGCGAATTGGCGCCGGCAATCAGAATGTCGGGGTTGCGCGGATCGACGATGACTGCCTGGATGAATCGCGTATCCTCAAGGCCGGCGGGCGCCCACCTCTTGCCCTCGTCATTTGATTTGTAGACACCCTTCCCCGGCGTCTGCTCTCCCGTTCCCGCGTAGATGATTCTGGAATCCGAGGGCGCAACGGCAAGCGCACCGATGGAGGCGACCCGCTCCTTGTCGAAGATGGGCTCCCAAACTCGGCCGGCGTCGGTCGATTTCCAGATCCCGCCACCAGGTGTACCGAAGTAGTAGACGTTTGGATCGCCTGGCACCCCCGCGACTGCGCTCACACGGCCGCCGCGAAACGAGCCAATCAACCGCCAATGCAGCGACTGCAAGACCTGTGTGTCCACATCCTCACCAAAGCAACCGGCCGCAATCACCAAGCCTGCAGCCGCCAATGCGACAAAATATTTCACGGTCTTCCCTCGTTGAAGGTGTCTCTTCCGGGCGTGGCCACGGTAATCGTCAGATCGCACAAAGCCATTACCAACGATGCTGTTCATCTCCAAAAAACCGAAGAATGCCCAACACTCGGTCGACTTGAAGATGAATTGCATGTTGCTAAGCCAGAAGCGAGCAAAGACGCGCCCAATCTCATCGTTCGGCTGCGCGGGGAATCCGATTGAGTCGGCGTCTTCGCCCCAGTCTAGCAATGTTCCCCGCCATTTCCTGGATTCCTGCGCAGATCTTTCAACTTTTTGATCGAAAGAACAGGGGCGGCCGCATGGTCCGGATGGAGGATTTTCAGCCCCGACCTTCGCTTCCAAGGCAAGCGCTCCGCTCAGGCTTGACCTGAGATTCTCAGGCGCGAATCGTCATGGAAATTGATGCGGTCCAAAGCGGGAACCAGAATGGGAGTCGGGATTCCAGAATGGGCATTCGCTTGCTTTTCGTGTCTCTGAATAGACAGTTGTACCTTACCGTGCGTTGTCCAGCGCGAGATCATTGTGAGACGGAATCAACCTCGCGCGTGCGACGGGGAGCGAGCAATGATGTCAGAAACGGATGCTGCTTCACTATCGCGACTAGGGTCGCAAAAGGGCCAGCGAACGGCGCTTGATGCCGAGGCGTTGGCCCAGTCGTTTCTTAACAACCTGTTCTTTGTCCAGGGCAGATCACTTGAGCGGGCGACTGTAAACGATCTCTACATGGCGCTCGCCCACACCGTGCGCGACCGAATCCTCGAACGGTGGTTAGCGACAATCAGAAACTACCAAACTCAGGACGTGCGCGTGGTCTGTTATTTGTCTGCTGAGTTTCTCACCGGACCACACTTGGCGAATAACCTGATCAATCTTGGCATCTACGACGAAACTGAACAGGCGATGCGGCAACTTGGCATCGATCTGAATGTTCTGATCGAACAGGAAGAGGAACCGGGTCTTGGCAATGGAGGGCTGGGCCGGCTTGCTGCCTGTTTCATGGATTCTCTGGCCACATTGGAAATTCCTGCGATTGGCTATGGGATCCGTTATGAGTACGGCATCTTCGATCAGCAGATTCGGGACGGTTGGCAGATCGAGTCGACCGACAAGTGGTTGCGCCTTGGAAATCCCTGGGCTCTGGAACGTCCGGAGGATGGATTCGAAGTGAAGATCGGCGGTCGTACAGAGATTTACACCGATGCCGAGGGGAGGTCACGGGTCAAGTGGATTCCCAAAAAAGTAGTGCGTGGGGTTCCACACGATACGCCCATCCTCGGCTATCGAACGAACACGGTGAACACCATGCGGTTGTGGGCCGCGCAAGCCGTGGAAAGCTTCGACTTCGGGACATTCAATCACGGCGATTTCGAGGGCGCAGTAGCAGATAAGGTGTCGTCGGAAAATATTTCCAAGATCCTTTATCCGAATGACGAAGGCGTGCAGGGCAAGGAATTGCGCCTGGCGCAGCAATTCTTCTTCGTTTCGTGCAGCCTGCAGCACATTCTGGGTATTCAGATGGTCCAAAACAGGCCTTTGACAGCGCTCCATCGCAATTTCGCCATTCAAATGAACGACACGCACCCCGCGATTGCCGTCGCAGAGTTGATGCGGCTGCTGGTAGACGAACACTCCATGGACTGGGATACGGCGTGGCATGTCACACAGAATGCATTGTCCTATACAAACCACACGCTCTTGCCTGAGGCACTGGAGCAGTGGTCCCGCAGTTTGTTCAGCTCGCTGCTGCCTCGTCACCTGGAAATCGTCGAGGAGATTAATGCTCGGCATCTGGACAATGTGCGCCAGAAATTTCCGGGCGATGAGGGGCGTGTGCAACGGCTGTCCCTGATCAATGAAAACGGAGAAAACGGTGAGAAGGCCGTACGCATGGCGCACCTGGCCTCACTTGGAAGCCACGCAATCAATGGTGTGGCGGCGCTTCATACTGAACTGCTGAAGAGCAGTGTGCTGCACGATTTCTATGTGCTGACTCCTGAGAAGTTCTCCAACAAAACCAATGGTGTCACGCCCCGCCGCTGGATGGTGCTCAGCAATCCCCGCCTGGCGGAGCTGCTGACAGCACGTATTGGCGCGGCCTGGATCCGCGACATTGAGAAGTTGCGCCGGGTGGAACCTATTGTTGAGGATGCGGAGTTTTGCCACGAGTGGAGAGACATCAAGCGCAACAACAAAGCGCAGCTTGCGGCATACATTCACGACAGGCTGGGGATCGTGACCGATCCCGACTCGATCTTCGATGTTCTCGTCAAGAGGCTCCACGAGTACAAGCGTCAGCACCTGCAGGTGCTCCATATTCTCACCTTGCTGAAACGTATTCAGCGCGATCCGAATGCGGAACTTCAACCTCGGACGTTCATCTTCGGTGGCAAAGCGGCCCCCGGATATCACGTCGCCAAGCTGATTATCAAACTGATTCACTGCGTCGGAGAAGCGATCAATTCGGACCCTATCGTGCGGGGACGTCTGAAGGTTGTCTTTCTTCCCGATTTCAGTGTGAAGCTGGGCCAGAGAGTGTATCCGGCAGCCGATCTCTCCGAACAGATCTCTCTGGCCGGAAAGGAAGCGTCAGGAACCGGCAACATGAAATTCGCCATGAACGGTGCGATCACCATCGGCACACTGGATGGCGCGAATATCGAGATCCGGGAAGAGGTGGGCGCGGAGAACTTCTTCCTATTCGGTCTTACTGCTTCAGAAGTCGAAAACAAATGGCGGGTGGGCTACAATCCACGCTCGGTCTATGAGTCGAACCCGTGTCTGCGCGAAGTCCTCGATTCCTTGATGAGCGGCGAATTCTCTCACGGCGACAGAACGCTGTTCGAACCCTTGGTTAACTCATTGCTGACAAGAGACGAATACATGCTTCTCGCCGACTACCAGCCTTACGTCGACTGTCAGGACGCCGTGAGTCTGGCGTATCAGAACCAGGAGCGGTGGACGCGCATGTCGATTCTGAATGTGGCAAGGATTGGCAAGTTTTCCTCGGACCGCTCAATCCGGGATTATTGCGCCGACATCTGGAAAAGCTGGCCAGTGGCAACTCAGTTGTAGCGACTGAGCACTGCCGTCCAATCAGACACCTGAATGAAGCGCGGTCTCGGTCCAGTCCACCGCATCAATGTAGACCTTTGCCAACTCCCGCTGGTCCAGTCCGCTGACCAAGGCTGCGGCATCGCATGCTGCCCAGTCGCCTCGCTCACAGTTTTCCAACCAGCCCAGCACCACGCGCTCAGAATTCGTCTTACCCATCAGCGCTTCGAGGATCTCATCGTCGAGCGGCAGCGTCCGAATTACCTCGCTCATCGATTGGCCCTGCATTGCAGGCAACAGGCTGAGAAGTCCCAGCAGATATTGCCCAAACGGATCAAGGCCGCGTTTCGATGCCATCACCTCGCAGATGCGTCCGCGCAATATAGCCATGCACAGGAGTTCCGCCGGTTGATCACCGTTGAACTCGGCGGTAATGGCAAGCGTGGCAATGCGGCGAAACGCATTCTCGCCCACCACGACCAGCGCCATCTCGATCGACTCCACCTTCTGGTGCATTCCCCAAAGCGGCGAGTTTACCAACCGTAGTAGCTGATAAGTGATGGGGCCGTCGCGCATCACCAGTTGACTCACCTTGTGCATGTCCATGGGATTCTGTCGCAGGGACTTCAAAATATTGAGCCGCAACATCTGGTTTACGGGCGGCCGGCGGTTTCTGACCTCCACGGGTTCGCAGAAGTAAAGTCCCTGAAACAGCGTGAACCCCTCTTCCCGAGCCTTCCTGTAATCCAGCTGGCTATTGATGCCTTTCGCAACAATCGTGATTCCCTTATCGCGCAATGCGTTCAACAACTCCAGCCGTGCCTCAGGCGGGGTTCGAGCAAAATCCACCTTGACGTAGTCCGCCAATTTCACAAGCGCTCTGGTTTGAGCCTTAATGCTGAACTCACCCAAAGCAAACCGGAAGCCAAGCGCCTTCATTTCCCGGCATGAGTCAACCAGTTCGGGCGAAACTTCCTGGCTCGGAACTATTTCCAGAATTGTGAGCGAAGCAGGCAGGACTTGTGCCAGCCGCTCACTCAGCAACTCCATCGAGCAGCGCACAAATCCTGTTAACTTGCCCGTCAACTTCTTCAGTTCGCTGGACTTTTCCAGGCCAAAGTTCGCTATGACCTCGAGCAGATCATTGTTTGCATCAGCCCCGTCAAGGACCCGGTCTCCGCGGAAACGCAATTCGTAGGCGTGAACGCGGCCGCGCCGGTCCAGGATTGCCTGGCGAACAACCGAGCATAGTCGACGTCCCGACTCTGATCCTGTGTCTCCGGACTTGTGGACGCTTTCAATTGCGACCGCCATGGACTACCTTCATATCCCTCATCGGCTCAGGCCACGACAAGTTGAAACGCCTGAGCCTGTCGACCGGCTAGAGTTTACACAAGGTCGGGTTGATCCGAGTCCATGCGGATGGGCGGCGGGCAGAAGAAACTCTCGCAAAGCATCTAAACGTTTGATTTGGAATGGTGGCCAGGGACGGGATTGAACCGCCGACGCCGGCCTTTTCAGGGCGTAAATAACCTGTACTCGCAACTACTTACACGACGCTGAGGTACGCCGAAATACGTGGAAATACGCGTAAGACGGGCCAATCACGGGTGGGAATCACGGGTGGAGATTCGTCCGTGTCGCGTTGGGGATATTCGCGCTGACTACCTCCGCGCCTCGCAAGCATGCGCTTCTGCGTCCAGCAACGCGTTCCGCGTCTCTTCCACCGTCGACCGGACTACTTCGTCCAGAAGCGCCTGAATTGCGCCCTCCTCGACCTGAACCAATTATCCCAACGACTGCCTGGATCCGTCATCCGGATCTTTACCGGCTTGAACGGTTGGCTCCATCGCCCGCCTCGGAGGTATCGCTCCGCCAGCTTGTAAACACCTCTAACACCCAAACTCAAATCAAGAGTGCGAAAAATAGCCTGCGTCATCACTTCTTCTCCCATACGCCACAGACCGGGGTCAGAGAATCATAAATCGACTCGATCTTCGCGACCATGCTTCGAACGGAGAATTTCTTAATTACTCGGTTTCGACCTGCACTTCCCATCGACTGGCGCAATTTGGGATCCGAGATAAGACGACGCAAAGCTTTGGAAAACGCTTCTGTGTCAGAGGGGGGGACTAGCAGGCCGGAGTGACCATCTTCGACGAGTTCAGGCAAACCACCTACCGTTGTGGCGACAACCGGAAGGCCTTCTGCCATGGCCTCGAGAGTTGCAATGGGTAGGCCCTCATCAAGCGAAGGCATCGCGAAAATGTCCCACTCCCGAAACAAATGTCTGGGGTCTTGCTTCCAACCCAAGAAGCTAATCTGACTGTCTAGGCCTAGCTCGTGTACCTCTCTTTCCAGTTCTTCGCGCTGAGGCCCGGATCCCGCAATTTCGAGACGAAGTTTCGGATATTCTAAGCGCAGTGATGCAATCGCGCGTATTAACGTGGTAAGTCCCTTCAGCGGTACCAAACGACACGCCGCTCCAATAACAACTGTATTTGCGGGTACTCGGTTCTCTTGATGGAACTCCCTAGCAGGTACGATACCTGAATAAACGACTTCAGGGCTCGAAAAAGGGACTTGAAGAGCAACGGAACGCGCTACCGCTATCACAGCATCTGCACCTCGCACAGAAACGGGGACACGGAGATCAACTATTGGATCAGTAATTCGTCCGTGGAGATGTACCACAATACGAGCATCGGAACTGGCGCGAACTAATTGACGAATGGAGCGCGCCCCATAGTGTTGATGTACGATCGCAAAATCGTGGTTAAGAAGATTTCGCCAAAAACGGTACGCGCCAATGGGCTCTCGGACTCCACGCCCCCATTTGATCCAGCGCGCGACGGCGCCAGCCGCCTGCAGTTCGTCAACAAGCGGACCATCCGCTCCGAGGAACCACGCATGTACTTGATACTTGAGAGGATCGAGCCCGGCGGCAAGCGCACCGACAATTCGGGCAATTCCACTCCCTTCCAGCTGTGCGGTTCCCAGAATATGCAAGACTTGTTTGGTCATAGTTGATTCCGTCGCAGGAACTCCAGCCTGAGGTTCGTTACTCGCGACCGAATTCGCAGCCGAGACCTGGAAGCATCAACTAAAAATCCTAACGGTTGCCGCTAACCCGTGATTGTGTCGACGTCCATTCCACAAAAACAAGCCTCACTTGACGCCCATGCTAATTGTACCTCCCAAACGGATAGCAAACGAGACCTGAGACGAGCGTCAGGCCGCAGTCGCGAGGTCAAACCATCAACCGGCAATTCGGAAGAAAAGAAACATGCAATCGAACTTCTTTCTGCAAACCTATAATCTTCAGTAGGAACTGATCGAGGGTCGTCCAGCAAAGATGAGACTGATGGTTACGGGTGGGGCTGGCTTCATTGGCAGCCATTTAGTTGATCGCCTAGTGCTCGAGAGGATTGGGGAGGTAGTCGTATTTGACGACCTCTCGCGGGGGCGAACAGAGAATCTGTCACAGAGTGAACGTAAAATCCGAATGGTTCATGGTGACATCCGCGATCGAGCGTCGCTGGAACGAGCCATGACTAAGGTCGACGTTGTCTTCCATCTTGCGGCAAAATCCCGCGTACTAGATGGCACACAAGATCCCGACGGAGTCTTTCAAACAAATGTCATTGGCACGCACGAAGTTTTGAGGGCAGCTGCGGTGAATGGCGTAAAGCGCGTGATCTTTACTTCGTCACGCGAGGTTTACGGTGATGCAACCTCGATTCCCGTCCAGGAGACTGCCCCTCTTCATCCAAAAAACGCTTATGGTGTGAGCAAAGCTGCAGGCGAGTTTTACTGCAAACTATTTTGCTGCGACGCGATGGACGTTATTATTTTTCGCTTATCGAATATCTACGGCCCTCGTGATTGTGATCGCGTTATCCCTCTTTTTGTAACGCAGGCTATGAAGGGCGAGGATTTGACGGTATTTGGAGCAGAGAAGATTCTTGATTTCCTTTGGATTGGAGACTTGATAGATATCTTGATCCGCGCAGCGAGCTGCCCCCGCCGGGACAGTCCAGTCAATATCGGAAGTGGGAAGGGAGTGAGATTGGTCGATCTCGCAGATCGGATCTGCGCACTTACAGCAAGCGAATCCTCAATAAGGATTAAAGAGAATAGAGAACCCGAAGTCGGAACCTTCGTTGCCGAGTTGACGGCTGCGCGCAACCACTTTCACTTAGGCTGCCCTGAGGATCCAATCGAGCACCTTGAGGAGCTTATTGAGGTTTTGCGTTTGGAAAAGCGAACCTTTCACAGCACTTGAAGATTGGAACCTGGACGTTGCGGGATGGGTGTCTCCGGTCAAATGCTTTCGAGCGCTCCATCCAAATGCGAATATCGCTGCGTCTTCTCAGTGCTGAACGCTTCGCAGTGACCTGATAGCATAACGCCATTGGCATGGCTTCTAAAGGAACAGAGCTCGACCCCCGATCTTCGTCGTTCGCCGGCGCGGCTTTGGGTTCTATGCTAGTTACGGTAATCGAGCCTTCTCGTGGCTGGGTTGCATTGAAGCTTGGCGAACTTTGGGAATATAGAGAACTGCTCTACTTTCTTACGTGGCGCGAAGTTAAGGTCCGGTACAAGCAGACGGCGCTAGGTGCCGCCTGGGCCATCATCCAGCCGCTCTTTACCATGCTGATCTTCAGCTTATTCTTCGGAAGACTGGCTAAGGTTCCCTCAGACCGTATTCCCTACCCGCTCTTCTGCCTGGCTGGGTTGGTGCCGTGGACTTTTTTTGCCAACGGACTGTCTCAAGCCTCGAACAGCCTGGTTACAAGCTCAAACTTAATTTCCAAGGTCTACTTCCCGCGCCTGACGATACCGCTTTCGGCAGTGTTGTCGGGCGCCGTAGATTTCGCGATCTCCTTTGTGCTGCTGGCTGGCATGATGGCCTACTATCACCATGTACCACCCCCGCGGTGTGTTTATCTTCCACTCTTTTTCCTGCTCGCATTCGTAACGGCTCTCGGTGTCGGTCTGTGGCTTTCCGCACTTAACGTGGAATACCGAGATGTGCGATATACCATTCCCTTTCTGACTCAATTCTGGATGTTCGCGACGCCAATCGCATATCCGTCCAGCATGCTTAACGGACATTGGCGACTCATATACGGACTTAACCCGATGGCGGGCGTAGTCGAGGGCTTTCGCTGGGCCCTTATCGGAACTGATACTGCACCTGGCCCCATGATCGCCGCTTCATCCTTCGCCGCTACGTTGATTCTGATCGGCGGAGCGTTCTACTTTCGGCGAATGGAAAGGACCTTCGCAGATGTGGTGTAACTTGACGCGCGGATTCGTCGTCGTCGTCAGCACATCGGAGCGCATTGAGGCATGAGTGAGATTGCAATCCGCGTACGAGACCTGGGCAAGCGGTACCACATTGGCGCCCTAGAAGAGGGCGGCGGGCTGTACACGTATAAATCTCTTCGGGACTCCATTGCAAATGCAGTGTCCGCACCCTTTCGTGCAGTTCGTTCGCTCGTCGGACGAGGAAAAGATCCAGGAGATGACACGGATAGCACAATCTGGGCGTTGAAAGACGTGTCATTCGAAATTAAGCGCGGCGATATTGTGGGAGTAATAGGACGAAATGGAGCTGGAAAGAGTACCCTTCTAAAAATCCTGGCGCGAATCACAGAGCCGACAACAGGCCGTGCCGAAATTTACGGTCGTTTAGGATCGCTGCTCGAGGTGGGAACGGGATTCCATCCTGAGCTTACGGGAAGAGAAAACATATTTCTGAATGGCTCAATTCTGGGAATGAAACGCGCGCAGATTGCACAGCGTTTCGATGAGATAGTGGCCTTCGCCGAGGTGGCGCAGTTTATCGATACACCCGTGAAGCACTTTTCAAGTGGGATGTATCTGCGGCTCGCGTTCGCAGTTGCCGCACACCTTGAGACCGAAGTCCTGCTCGTGGATGAGGTGCTGGCGGTTGGAGACTATCGGTTTCAGGAAAAATGTCTCGGGAAGATGAGGGATGTTGCCACAACGGGTCGAACCATTCTTTATGTCAGCCACTCCATGTCATCGATCCAAAGGCTATGCAAACGGGCAATAGCGTTCTCCGAAGGAAGGATCATCGCGGACTCCAATCCTGCCGATGTCATTGCCGAATATATCGGTGGAATTCTGGCAAACACCTACGTCGAGCCGGCTGATCCCACACGACCAACAATCACCAAAGCTGCGGTAGTTGTGAAGGGCCAAACGATTTTGATCTCGATCGAGTTTGAATCTCCATTTCCTTTGACACCCCCGAAATTTGGATTTGTCATGTACAACTCACTTGGTACCCCGATCTTCGGTACCAATAATAGCGCGGATCCCATTTCTCCCCCGCCGGAGTCGGCAAGTGCAGGCCGCTTTGAAGTCGGTATCCCTGCGGGTAATTTTCGCCCCGACCGCTATCTGTTCTCATTCTGGCTAGGCGACCCGTTCACTGACTTTTGCATTCGGGAAATGATTCTCCAGGCGAACTTGGATAGCAGCGTGGGAGGGGGGCTTCCGACCGATTACAATGGAAATATCTACTTGCGAACGGACTGGCAGTTCGAGGCTATAAAGCCTAAGGGAAAGGCGAAAGACTGAAGGCAGCCGCCCGGCTCTTTTCAATGGTCAATCTCTCCGCAGAAAGCCTCTTCAAAATCGGCAAACGGCTTCACAATCTGTCAAAGCCTAATGCCTAGAAAATCATCCAACTGTGTGAGGACAGGACTATCGTGCGGGAACTTGCGAGCGAAGTGCGCTGAAGATCTCAGGATAGATGGCAAGTCCTCCAATCCAAGTTCCTTTGGATGAGAAGTCTGCGAAGACCAATCAATGAATCGATAATTGTTTTTCGAAAGCCGAAGGTTGGATGCATTACAAAGGACAGTTTGAAAATACGTTTCATCTGGACAATGGCGATTCCTCAAGTGCCTTGCCAGCCATGAGTACCTTGCCTCCGAGCCTAGAAGATACTCGGCCACTCTTCGGTTGGCAGTGAACCACTCTGAACCTGCGTAGCACCGACCATCATTCCTCGAATAAGGCGAAGTGTATTTCGCGAGGAACGGGGGGGTCATGCGACGATCAAGAATTGGCACGCCAAATCGCCAGCTATAGTAGCGACGGAAACACTCGCACTGATACTCGTTTTCAAGGTGCGAAGGGTTGATCTGCTGATGATCGATGTAGGCATCGCACCCTCCGTTTTGCAAATCGCAGATTACATCCGAGCCGCGCTTCGTGGGGTAGCATGCTCCGGATAGTAACGCGAACCAATCCGGCTTTTCTGAATTTGAGTACAACAACGCGATGCCCGCCAAAGTGGCACGTACCACCGAGTATCCGCACCACTGAGTTGGAATGTGAGGGCGCACGACCTGAACATTGGCAGGCCACGGAATGTCGATCGCGCATTGATCGAAATCGTGATGAAGGACGATCGGCGGGTTGGAATACACCAGATTCAGCGCCCGTATGAGCCGAATAATCTGGTCGGGCGCGGTGTGAGTGATGATTACAAAGCCGATCTGGCTCATGGTTGGAGGTCCGTTGATACTCGAATCGACGATCAACACTGCCGATCGCCGCCGATGCCTATTTTAATTGGCTGATGTACGATCACGGTGTGTCTATTCGTTCAGGGGTACCCAGCAACTCGAGCGGCGAATTTCTAACGCTATCGGGGACTTCGTCGATTGAACCAAAGCGCTATGTCGTCGAGCCAGTCACGACTGGTGAGGAACTGTGCAAGCTGGAGGAGAAATGGAACACTCTTTCGCAAGCTGCTGAAGCTCCAAACGTCTTCACGACCTTCGATTGGTTTCGTGCATGGAATCAGCGTGCCACCGACTTGGACACAAAACGAAAGCGACGACCGAATGTTCTGGTTCTCAAAATGGGGGATGGGGTGGCTGCTATCTCTCCCCTGATTTGCAGGACGGTATCAAGATTTGGTCTCACCGTACGCAAATTGGAGTTCGTCGAGAGCCCAGCGGATTACAACGATTTGTTGTTGGGGGATAACTCACCGGGTCAAATTCACGCGATTATCAAGCACCTTGAACAAACTCAGGATGACTGGGACATTGTCGACTTGAGAAGTCTGCGCAATTTTGGGAATACCATCCCAGTTATCAAAGAAGCGCTTTCCTCAACAAATATGGTGCATCGCACCTTGACGGAAGCACGCTGTCCATATCTGCCGATAGACTCTGACGCGTTCGGTATTGTGGGAAAACTCTCTAAGTCCGCGCGTCGCACGCTCCGTAATCAGCAGCACCGATTGGACCGGATGAGCTCGGAAGGACTGCGCATTCGAATCATCGAACATCCTCAGGATGAGCCCAGGCTGCTAATGAAGCTCATTGCGCTTGAAAGCCAGAAGCGGTTACAAGGCGAGCCGGCACCCCCGTTGTTTGCACGCGATCCTCAAGTATTTCAGTCATTGTTTGAAGCTCTTGGTCCTCGTGGATGGATCTACGCAGCCCTTATGGAATCGGGCGACCGCACGATCGCCTTTCAACTGGGCTTTCGTTGCGGCAAGGCTCTTTGGGATTTTTCAAAGGCATACGATCGCGCTTACTCTGCCTTGTCTCCTGGAACGATGCTAGTTCCAGCAGTTCTGGATTACGGATTCCTGCATGGCTATCGAGAATACGACTTTCTGCGGGGAGAGGAACGCTATAAGATGAGATGGAGCACCGGTTCCCACACGACCTTGCGCTTCATCATTTGGAATCAGAGTTTGAAGTCGCGATTGCGGGCGTTCGTGTACTTGGACTTGAAGGCAGCAGTCAACACTCTAATTCACCACCGATGACCGCGGCGCCATTAAGACGAATCTCGAAGGCTGGGGTGCATAAAGCTATCGAAAGCACTCACGTTCGCGATGCGAGGAGGGAGTCATAGATAGCAGCTGTCTGCGCAACCATGCGTTCAATTGAAAAATGCTCGCAAGCGCGACGCCAGCCAGCAGCCCCCATCTCCTGTCTGCGTTTCGAGTCGAGAATGAGATTTCTGAGGGCTTGGGCCAGTTCTTCGGCATTCGAAGGTGGAACAAGCAGGCCCGTTATGCCGTCTTCAATCAGCTCCGGCAAGCCGCCGACGTTTGTAGCAACAATCGGTAGCCCCTCTCCCATTGCTTCCAGAGCCGCCATAGGAAAACCCTCAGTCAGCGAAGGCATTGCAAAGATATCCCAATTTCGATAAATAGATCGAATATCCTCCTGCCAACCTAGAAAGCGAACGCGCCCCAACAAACTTAAGCGTCTTGCTTCTTCTTGCAGATTATTAAGTTCGGGACCGTCTCCTGCGATTTCAAGCCGAAGATCAGGAAATTCTGAGGACAACACTGCGATGGCGCGGACCAGATCGGAAAGGCCCTTGATATCAACGAGGCGACCTGCGGCGCCCACTACAATTTCGGATCTTCGAATCACGTTCCTTGAACAAAAGTCTTTGCGCGACGCCACCCCCGAATATACGACAATCGGTTTTTGATTTTGAACCTGACGAGCAACTGCGTTCGAGACGGCGACCACCAAGTCCGCTCCTGATACAGCAACTGGAATGCTGCTCGCGGAGTCGGTCTCCGAAATTCGGGCATGCAGATGGACAATTAGGTGAGCGCCGGAAGACGCACGAATAATCTGACGGACTGCTCGCCCCGCAAAGTGATGTTGCACAATTGCGAAGTCATACTTGCGAAGGGAGCGCCAGAAACGTAAGGCGCCCAAGGGATCCCGGAGGCCCGGCGTCCAGTTTATTGAGCGCGCGATAGCGCCGGCACATTTAAGATATTCGACAAGCGGACCGGGCGGCCCAAGAAACCATGCGTGAACGTCATACTTCTTGCGATCAAGTCCGCCGGCAAGTGCAGCTACCACTCGTGCGGGTCCAGTTTCCTCGAGTTGAGCGGAGCTTATCAGATGCAGAATTGCCATTGGCATTAGCAGTAAAGGGACCTCATCCGCTGCAATACTCTCGATAGCCGCGATCGTAATCGGACGCGTGACCGAAGCTTTCCAATGGGATTCCACCCCAATCGGAGAATTAATTCTAGTTCAAAAATTGTGTCCCAGTCGAACACTGCAACTCTGCGCAGGAGACTGCGATCTGTCCGCAGTGTATTCAAGCCCTCGTCGGTCGTGAACCCCAACTCGAAATTTTGGTGGACGCACTCGGCAGCGGCGGTGTTGTACGGGCCGTAGGGATATGCAAAGGAGATGACTGCGGTGCCGATGATTTTTTCCAAATCTGCACGGCTTCCGGCTATCTCGTCCTGCAGTTCGGTCTCGCCCAGTGTCGTGAGATCCGGGTGGTTTCGGCTGTGCGCCCCGAAGTCGACCTCCCTCATTGACCAGTATCGAATTTGCTCGGCCGTCATGCACGGGCGCCACCTGTAGCCCAGGGGATAATTCCAGAGGTTGCCCTTGCCGACGCAGTTCGTCGGAACGAAAACCACGGCATTGATGCCGTAGCGTTCCAACACTGGAAATGCGTGGTCACACAAATCCGCGATCGCGTCGTCAAAGGTCACCAAAACGGATTTCTTGGGTAGGGGCTTGGCATACCGCAACCAGGCCAACCAATCTGAAGCCCGAATTCCAGTGTATCCACGCCGCGCCAGGAAACGCATATGTGCCTCAAAACGCGCATCTGAAACGAGCAATGCTGGTTCAGAATCGGGCTGAGGCGGCCCGACGTGGTGATACATAAGCACCGGCAATCGCCTGCCAAAATCGCCATCTATGTTGTCCCAACCTGCAACCTCCGCGGCACCGCGCAGAAAGCTGAGGGCAACCCGCGCTCGAAGCAGACGCAGTCCCGACCGTCTCATCAAGGGCACGAAGCGAAGACGATCCGCGCAAGCAAAGGCTGACCATAGAAGAATATCGGGGAGGCCCGGAAACCAAGTTGCAGCCTTACGTACGAGACGCTTCAATGCCGGAGCCTCTGCAGATTCAGAGAGAGCTGAGTACGGTCTCAGTTCTGGATGCTTTCGAAGGAAAGGAATCTCCTCCTTTCCTTTCGCCAGGGCTTCATCGGTCAACTGTTCGGCAGTCTTGTCGCATTTAAACTCGCCGATTGCTGTGGGCTCATAGAAAAATGGATTTCCCGTCTTTGCGAGACGTTGAACAAATTCGTCGCGGCAACGCCACGATAGGTCCTCGTCGAATCCACCACACGCCAGCACCGTCGCACGCTGGATTGAAAAGTTGGTTCCAATCCTGCCATCGCACGACGGTGTGTTCGCTATGTTCAAATCCTTGTTCTCTTCGGCAAACATCTCGCGAGCCAATTGTGCGGCCAGAGTTTCATCACCTTCCACCGAAACCAAAGTTGGTCCATAAACAACCGGTGAGTCTTCTCGGTTATGCGCTTCCAGATGAGCACCGAAGTTGCCTCGATCAAGAACAAGTTCGTCATCCGTGAAAAGCAGAGTACTTCCTCGAGCTATCGCAACACATTCATTCAGTGCGACGGCGAGCGTCCGGTCCGACTGTTCTACAATGCGAAGCAATGATGCGGGCCGCAAGCTTCGGAGATACTCTGCCCGGTCGTCGTCAGTACTTGCAAGCGCCAGGATCACCTCGTACTGATCCACGGGCAGGTCCTGCGCAGAAATCGAAGCCATCATCCGCGCAATTATCTGCAGGCGATTACATGACGTCACGATTACCGAGAGTCTTGGTACGCTGTCACTCGGCGGCACGGATAACGAATTGGAGTCCGCGTTCATTTGTCCTTTCGGAGGAGGATGTCACGCGAAATGCTTCGAGGCAATGGATGTATCGCCACGTCAACTACAGTCAACTGGGGATGTGTCGAAATGAATCCAACGATTCCTTGCCCAAACTCGTCGTCATACATACGGGAACTGATCAGAAGATAACCGCCGAGTCGCAGTCCGCTAACAATCTTCTGACGAGCCATTCTGAGCGAGAGGGGTTTCTTGATCTGCTCCGAAAAGTGGATGACAACAATAAGGTCAAAGACGTTGGGTAAAGATTCGTTCAGTAAGTGCATCTCCTTGAAAGAGACACGCTGTTCCCACCGACGGCTGTTACGACACCGCGCCGTTGTTTGTTCAGATGAATCAGTTACAAAGAGCGAATTGCATCGGTCCGCAAGGATAGCCGTAAATAGTGCGTCAGCGCATCCAATTTCCAACACGCAACCAAATCGGTTGGTCCCTCGGACGTTCTCGAGCATCTCTGCCTCGCGACGATACCGAATGCCTTCCAGATCACAGCATGGGTTCGTTCGACCGGAATCTTCCTTTCTCCCAGAGTGTGCTCGCGGTGTGCTTGCGAGACATGCGGCGCGTATCGTTTGAGCGAGTTGCCATGCGCTCCGCAAAGCCGGGAGCCCACTCACCGCTTCGCGAACGCAGGACGCGGTTAGTTGCTTCAAACGCTTCATTCGCATGACGACCGTTTCAAGCATCGCCGGAAGGCCTCTCAGAGGAAGCGAAGCCGAAATCTCCCGCGTTACGGCCTCATAAAGATCTGGACGCTGAATCTTCGAAGATGCAAGGTGTTTCAAGGCCCATTCGAAGAATCTCAGCTTGGCGATCGAATGCGTTCCCGTTCGATCAGCGACCGCGCAAATCGAATCCGGATGCTGCCTGTACTTATACCAGCACTCATTAGAGGCTATAACCTTTGATCGCAGTCCCAATTTGAAATAGAATGCTCGATCTTCGAACATGCCGTCAAAAGCGTCTTCACAATTGCCGACCGCTTCGGCTGCTTCTCGCCTCACCAAGATACAACCAGACACGGGTGCTGGTTCGAGAATAGATAGCATTGCAAGATCAATGACCTCATATTCGTCTTTGCTTGAAACAACAGTTTCAAATTGATCTTTGAAGAGATCTTTGGATCTTAGGGTCCAGTTATGCCATATCACGGAAGAACCGCAGATCATTGCGGCCTCAGGCTCCGAAATCAGCCAGGCAACCTGCCGTTCCAGTTTAGTCGGCAACCAGACGTCATCACTATCCAGAAATGCTAGATAGGCTCCTCTTACGTTTGAGATTCTGAGGTCGCGAGAGATGCTGATGCCAAGGTGCTCAGCCCTGGATGTTGAACGCAACGCACTTGAGATGGACGTTCCTGGGCGTATAGATCGGCGATGGTCGCGCTGCGATCCGTCGATCCATCGTTGACGAGTATCAATTCCCAGTTTTCGTAAGTCTGACAAAAAAGGCTGGCGATGGACTCGCTCAAGAAGCGTTCTGCATTGAGGAAGGGAATGATAATCGAAACGAGGGAGTCCGTGTTGCGGCCATCGGCTATGCGACGCCTGGGCGTCAGTCTGTTTGTCATATGCGGTCATGTTACCTTTGCAAGCCCAAATCCTATTGTCTCAACGCCGATACCCTTTGAGAGGGCTCGTCGGCATTGAGTATCAGGTTCGCTCCAATCGAAAGACTCAACGGTGCTCGGCAGATGTTGTCCAGTCGTTATCCGACTTCAACTCCGCGATCACTTTGGCAGCATCAGCGGAATACTGCAGTCTAAGATTCGCAATCGACATCCAATAGTGCCTGAACGCTGCGCCTTGCCCAAATTCTCCTGACGCTTGGTACAGCTGCGAATCCAGAAATTTGATTTCATCTTCTCTCATTTTTCTGCCGATGAGGACCGGCAACAGATTCTGCCCGATGAACCATGGTGAATCTGTTGGCTCTACCTGGCTTATCAGCTCTTCCATAGCGGCAAGCTCGACAACTGGCTTATACAAGCAAACCAGGGCCAAGGTCAGGTGTGGTGGGAAAGAGGATCGCATCCTAGTGAGAAATTCGGCTTGCTGCACCGGCTGTTTTTCATACACACACAGAACGCGGCTATCGTCTGCGTTAATCCATTTGATGATTTCGTCTGGGCGCCGCAAAAAAAGCGTATCGGAGTTGGTAATGATCGCTTTATCCCGACCTGCTAAAAGCCCGTGGTCAGTCAGTTCCAATGAGTTGATGACTTTGGATCGGTAACTTGCCGTCTTGGGGTAGGGAGCAAGCAGCTTTCCAACAATCCTATCGGCCTCATTGCGTTGAATCACCTTGATCCCAACGATATGATGTTCGATCGTTTCGATGTCTTTCGTCGTGAGAGAACCGTCGTCATGAACCACCACAGCGAGGTCTGATACAAAACGCAATAGAGACTTGATTGCCGTGATGTACAGAAAAACATGATCGTGGCAGGTCAACGTGTGCAGTTCAGTTCTGGACGCAGGGTTACACTTTAGCGGCTTTGTCGAACTCACGGGCTTGAAATTGCGGTAAAGCCCTCGCGGGCTCGCGTATAGGCGCCAGTAGATGGCGCGCGCGACCTTGCGGAAAGGAAGGTTGGGATTGTTCTCGTAGGTCTTCTTGATGTATGTACGGATGCTCATTGGAAAATGCGGTCTACGATCATCAATTCAGGTTAATACCCTGAAGGCGTGAGCGCCAAGAGCATACCTGCTCTGCCACGATGTCTCTCAGGCTTTTGGTTACACTCCAGTTCGGATAGTGAGTCTTCGCCTTGGATAAATCACTGTAATAACAGACGTGACCTCCGATGCGATTGCCCTCGACGTAGCTCCACACCTGCTCGCTTCCGGAACACTCTGCAGTGAGAGCAAATGCTTCGAGAATCGAGCACGAATTCTCAAATCCGCCACCAAGGTTGTAAACCTCGCCACAACGCGGTTTCTGCGCAAATGCCAACATAAACCTGACGACATCTTCAGCATGGATATTGTCGCGAACTTGCTTCCCTTGTATCCAAATACCTTGTATTCCGTTTTGCTCAGGTTGCAGCGAATCAGATAGCTAAGGAATCCATGCAGTTCAACGCCAGAGTGATTAGGACCGGTAAGGCACCCTCCGCGCAAGCAGCATGTGGGCATTCCGAAGTAGCACCATACTCCTGCACCATGACGTCGGCAGCCACTTTAGATGCGCCAAAAAGTGAGTGCAGTGACTGATCGATAGATAAACTCTCCGGAATGCCCTGACGGTATTCCGGTCCTGCGTACTCCCACCGCATTTCTCTCTCGACGAGAGCTAGTGTGTTTGGTTTATCGCCGTAGACCTTGTTCGAGGACATGTGAATGAAAGGGGACTCGCGCGTCCAGCGACGAGCGGCTTCGAGTAAGTTAAGTGTGCCAACCGCATTCGTATCAAAATCATCGAAGGGGATCTGAGCGGCGCGATCGTGCGACAGCTGGGCTGCGGTATGGATGATCACCGCCGGCCTCGTATCCTCAAAAAGTCGCAGAATTGATTCCCTGTCTCGAATATCGATACTGTGATGCTCGTATGCTGGGATGTTATGGCGTAATCGCTGAAGCATCCCAGAACTTCCGCCGGCCGGTCCTAAGAAAACCGCGCGTTGATTGTTGTCAATACCGATCACCGCGTATCCAGCCTCGCTAAAACACAGGCAGACCTCCGACCCGATCAGGCCGCAGGATCCAGTCACGAGAGCGCGCAATTGACCCATTTCATCAAGGGTGACACATTTTCTTCGAAAGCGTAAGTGCCGACAGGCGCATCCTAAGACTACCAACGCAACAGCCGGAGCAGGCCCGTCAATTCGATTCGGCTATTCCACGTTTTTCAGTCTGCGCAGAGTCCGTGCTCATCGTTCCAGCTCACTACTTAACGTCGAGCGGGCGCCAGTCTCTACAAGCAGGAGCGAGACCGATAGACTCAGGAATGGACCAACCGCACTGAAGACCGCTCTGGCCGCGTTGCCCATCGCATCATCGTAGGCTCCCATCGCAAGGGCAGCCAGCGCCGCACACGTCGATCCTATGACCCATGTACTTGGCAAGCGGCTGATCCGCCATAGCCCCAACGGTACCAGCCATGCGAAGGTGAAGAGGAATTCCCGGGCCATTAGACATCTGTACAGACCCGAAAGGTAGAGATAACCCGATCCTGACCCGGCCCACCGCGACGCAGCAAAGCTCAACGGCGAGGACGGCGGCGAGGAGTGAGCCATCAGCAGACTCAGTGTCCCGAACCCAACTATCGCCATTGCTCCGATCCATGCCAGTTGCGAGAGCCGGAGCGCACCTCGTCGAGAGGCAGTGAGCCACCATCCGAACGCAAGGACGACCGCCAGGGGAACAAATGTCTCTTTGGCCAACGCCCCCACCAATCCCCGAAGCGGTAGCAAAGACCACACGATCGCCATGAGCAGACAATTCACCGAAGAGTCTACATAGCCTGAAAGATTCAGGTTCGAGACAGCGAAGTCCGTCAGGTATACGAACGCGCCAATCAACGCCACGGCATCGTTTCTGACAATGCGACGCCCGACGACAACCAATAGGAATGCCGTGGTTGCTGAAAAGAAAGAATTGACAGCTAATACTGAGAATGAGATTGGATTCCAAGTGTGCAGACGATGATCGACCAAACGATAGATTGGCTTGGCCAGGTACGGGACAAGAATCCGGTGCGACTCTTCGCCGGCATCGCTCCCATCGGTTACCAAAGCGTAATAACCGTTGGAATCAGAAAGGCCCGGAACCGCCCTGGGGTCGTAACGATTCAGCGTTGGGTAGCCCAAACTCATGCAGATGACGAAGAAGAGAGTCCAAATTATAAGGCTGTGCCCAAATACAGGCTTCAATGGAAATCTCCTTTTCGACATCGATTCTTTCGAATCGTAGCACCACATAGCCCCCACTCTGCCAACAGGCGACGGGTTGTGCCTGAGTAACCGTCTAACCGTCAGTGACCCCGAAACGCCAAAACGGGGGTTATTTCCGGTTTAGGCCACAAACCAGGAACATACAGAGACACCGGACAAAAATGGTAGTCCAGCTAGACACAATCATGCTGATCAAGCCGCTGCGGACCAGGTTGTTTCTTCCACTGATGCGAATAGCCCCTCCGCGCCGGATATGTTCAATGAGCTTTGGAGCCTTTTTGACTATTCTCGATTTGGACTTTCGCAAACCGGCGCCCCCGAAATGATATAAGGCATACTCCGTTCCCTGGCGCAAGGAATGTAACTTGCCTTGGTGCCACTGAGCGGGAAGATCGTACAGGCACTCGCGAAAAACAATGTCACAACTGCATTTTTGTTTGAGAGCATCAAGAATCTCATGCTCATCTATGCCTATATATTCTGTTTCGTTGAGCTTTGAATGAATGCCCGAGATTGACCGCCACAACGTGTTTACTTTTTCCGAGTTCAGGAGAAATGCCAATGGGCCACTCTCTCCCTCCCAGCCCGTCGAAACGTAATCAAACTTACCGAAGCTATCCCCGACAACGGAAAGAATATCTCCGCACAAAACATCAAAATCCCCAAAGCCCCAGTACTGATAATTTGAGATAAGCTCAGGAAATAGCTCTGCTATGAGTGGCCTGAAGTCGCATACCTTGTACCCTGACCTAAGCTCTAGATGTTCAGTTTTCATCAGCGTCAGGCTATTGAACTCATCGATGCTAAGTGCATGGTATGAGATATTTTTGTCCTGTGAAGTTCGAACAGAATCTCCGAAGACATGAAAATGTATCCGATTATTTAGCTGAGCAGTGTGGCGCCAAATATCGAAATAGTTCGGCAGAGCTCCAAAATAAATGATTAAGACTGCTGCTTTGATGTCTTCTACATTTTGCATGTTGGCGTTGCCCTCGGCAGTCTTCGTTCACCCCACTTGTTCCATCTTGCGGTCTTATGGGTCCAGCTTAGAGACTCTGCCGGACGATAGCCACCACTTTGTATTGCCGCGTGCGAATAGGCTGCAAGGAGGAGGGAAGTATGACGAGCACGAGCAGCGATACACATACACGCTTCGCCCACGCTCTCATGGACTCAATTCTAGCCCGCGCTGCACTGTCGCGGTCCAGTAACCGCCATTCCGGAAATTACTACTTGAGCAACAAGCGAGTGAATTGTTATCGAAAGAGTAATTTCCGGAATGGCCACTGTCGTTAGCACATAATATGTCCGGTGTTTATAGCAAGTGATATGTCCGCTTTTGGGGCGGTGAGGATGGAGCCATGCGCGAGAGCATGTCCCAATCGTCGGACAATGTTCTAGTTATGTACGGAATACTCCGTTGACGGAACCGCGTCATAAGGCGTTGCTCAAGGTCTGACAGTTCCTCGGGTGTCTGGAGTTTCTTGTGCCGATATAGGAAGGGCAATAGGTTAAATGTGGCAGATCCACAACCTCGATACCAAATTGACTGGGTTGCACGAGCCTGTGCTTCTTCAATCAATTCGAGGTACTCGGGCAGGGATGTCACCTTTCGGTGCGAACGTTGGCCATTGTGATTGCTTACATTCGACCCGAGAATAGCAGACCTATCTTAAGTTCGAGTGTTTTGTGGTTGCCGAGATGATAGTCTCGCTTTTCACTTCTTCTGTGTATTTGCGACATCGGTCAATAGTCGGAGAGCAGCGAGGTGCACTTCCCGGTACTCAACTCACTCATACCCTAAACGTGCCACGTTACCAAATTTCCGCTTGCTACACCCGATTCTCATGTAGGGGTGGATCGGCTGAACCCCGCAAAGGCGTTTTTCGGGGCCATTTCGGATATGTCCTTCGAAACCGAGGGTGAGTCAGGGTGGAAGGAGTTCTCGAAAGATCATCTAAATGATTGATTTTAATGGTGGCCAGGGACGGGATTGAACCGCCGACGCCGGCCTTTTCAGGGCCGCGCTCTACCACTGAGCTACCTGGCCTCAGTGCAGACTTTCAGTTGCATTTCCTGCGCGGAATCCGGCTATGCCGGAGAAGGATGGGCGGCTCCACGAACAGTGCGCTGCAACGACTTGGGTAGTATACCAACTGAGAATCCGGCGCGCCAAACCCGCCCGACCACAAAGGTCGCTCATCGCGAAACAGCTATTTACTGGCGATGCTCTCCTTGACCGAACTCAGCGGAACCTCCATCGTTCCCACCTTGCGCGACCGCTCGTCATAAACCCCTGTACGCAGCCAGAATTGCCCCTTGGGGACAGAAATCTCGCTGTGCATCTGAACCCCTGTCTTCTGGAAGATTGCATATACGTTGGGCTTAATACTGAGATCGACCAGGTGGTCTTCCCGGCTCGCGACCTGTCCGTATTTGTTATACAGAATCATCGACAGGTTCAACCTGCCCTTATGAGACCCATCAGGATCCAGTTTCAGGTTCAAATCACTCAAATCGAGCGCGAAATCGACGGAATAGCGATCCGTGGGGCCGCTCACCGATGGCTTTTCATCGGCCTTCTGAGCCACCTGATGAATCAATGTTTTGTAGATAATCTGTTCAGATTGCGGCATTCCAAAGACCATGAAAGGCTCGAGCGGATCGATCTTCGTGGGGCTTTGCGAAGCTTGCTGCGCTGCTTGCTCCTGCCTAGTCTGCGCGGCTCCCGGCAAATCCTCATCGCGGGCATAGTAACCACGGCGATACGACAGCGTGTAATGTTCTCCATCACCAATCTTCACTTCGATCTTTCTGAAGGCGCCATCCATATTTGAATCGGTTGGAGAATACGAAAGCGTATAGAAGTCCGAACTGTGATCCGAGACTTTTTCGATGATCCCAGACAGATCATTCTGGTTATAGAACGCCTTGCCACCGGTCATGCTGGCCAGCATATCCATCGTGTTGTCGCTCGAGTTCTTTGCCTCGCTCTCGTTTTGCAGGCCACCCGAAAAACCGCCCTGCCCCACACCAGCCTGCACGGCATTCGGAGCATTGGGGGCATCCGCCGTCACGCCGGGCGGGGGCCCCAAAAGTTGCGAAGCAGTAGTAATTGTCGGATCGAGCTTGTTTTCCGCGGTGTAGAAGACTGGAACAGTCGTGCCCCGCACATCGACTGGATAAATGGCCACCCGTGCCGCCGAAAGCAGATTGACGGTCTTATCGATGGAATCATCAAAACGCATCGAGGTCTGCCCGAACAGTTCCAACGGGAACGCTCCCGACATCCAGATCACATTCTTGCGGCCGGGAAACGATCCGAGAAATGCCGCAAGCTGATTCAGATTCTGCAGCGTTCGATATTCGCGGTCGCTGTCCTGCGCATACCGCGTCTCCTGCATGAACTGTTGAAACGCCTCGATGGTCTGAGGAGGCACCGTGAATGCAATCGCACCCGCACCCGCCTGTTCCATCGCAACCATCATTTCGACCACGGTATTCTGTGCATCGGATTCCCCCTGCGACTGCAGCAGAACGGCAGGTTCTGACTTGTCGTTCTTTCGGTAGCCCATTGCTTTGGCGAGCACGGCCGGGTCGTCGGAGAAACCCTGGATAAAACTCAGCCTCATCGACATCGTGAAGATCGCAAGGCGCGTTCCCGGCTTCAGAGTCTTGAGGTAACGCTGCGCCGCTTTCTTCAAATACATCTGGTCGTCCATCGGCGTATTGAGCGCGTCGAGCAGCAGAACATTTACCACCGGGGGCGTTGGCAGTGGAGAGAAATTGGTAAACACATTGGGCGGCATCTGCGGGAAAGCCCTGTTTTCGCTTCGCCTCGCCAGCAAGTCAGTGCTGTGCTCTTCAAAATAGCCGATGCTCTGCCGCTTGTCTTGTTCCAGCACCCTGAAATCTTCCTGCTTGAGCCCCTTGACCGGGTTGCCTTTGCTGTCGGTCACAACCACGTCCACCAGCACCGCTCGGCTGTTCACCTTGAGTGTGGATTGAGACGTGTCAGTTGCCGCATCGCTGCTCTGCCCCATCGAAGACACTGCAAATGCAGCTGCCAATGTTGCCATTCCCAAGTGGAAGAGCTTCATACGATGACCTCCAGCGCACGGCAAGACTAGCACCTTCTTAAGCCGTCGTCCGATATATGTTCTAGTCCGGCCGCCGATTCTGGCCGCCTGGCGCCGGACCAGCCTGCGTCGCTTTGTCTGCGCTGCGTGCGGCCTTTCCCGGCGTTACTCCCGGTGTGGCCCGGCCGTTCTGCGCCTCGTCAAAAATCATGGTCGCGCTCGAACCAAAGCGATGGTAGTTGGAAAAGATCGTCTGGTTGATCATCGCGACCGGCTTCTGCAATTTGTGGTTTCCGTGGGAACAACTGTTCGCTTCTTCAAACATGAACGTCAAACTTCGCAAGGGACAGATCGACCGTCGATTCCCCAGAACAACCGGCCCGTATTCAACGACACTCGCTACATGCGATATCGGATCATTGGGCCTCGACTCCGCTTCGAGAGTCATGCGTAAAATCGCTCCCCCCTTTGGATCCAGAGCGATTTCCCCGTGGTACCCGGGGGTGTCCTTGAACGAGACGTGATCCTGGCACCTGTCAGCGACTTCATAGTGCGAGGATTCCCGCGGAACTGAATAGCGATAGACCGCCGCCGGGCCCGCCATCGACTGCTCCCAATGATCGAACACCACGGTTCCCCGCTCCAGATCCATCAAGACCACTGCCGCTTCGGCTCCGAATTCACCGCGGCTCTCCAGGCCGGTGTCCTTGCTATTTGCTCCGGGTGTGCGCGCGCCGTCCGTCACTTCTTTTCCATCTTCAAATGAGATACGTCGCTGCACCATTCCCACGCGATGAAAGCCGGCCTCGTCCGTCGTGGCCTGAAAGTACTTCAGCATCACGGGGGAATTATCAAAGCGCGTTGTTGTCTGGTTCGCCACGAAGTTCGGCAGGTGCGACAGTTCCCCAAGCACGTAGGCGCGCGACTTCTTCAGCATCGTCTTCTGCGCCTCCGCATCAGGAGATGGCCGGTTCAGCAGGTCGCTTTTGGGCAGATTCTTGAGCGCAGCGCGGTCAGCCAGTTGCTCCAAAGCCTGCTGCATGTGTACGCCGAGGTTGTATTTCCCAACAAGTTGATACATCTTGAGGGTGCTCAGCCGTTCGGTCAGCTCAACGCCGGCTAACCGTGGAAGCAACTCGTCGTCCTGATCAAGTTGCTGCAGCAAGTCCTTGTTGAGAAGATCCGGAATCTCGTCGGGGGCAGCAGGATTACGCTTCTTTTCCGGTTCGTGGGGTTGGGCTACGTGCTGAGCAATAATTTGCTCAAGCTCGCTCACCGTCACCTTCTCGGCGGCATAGGATGGCAAGACCACTGTTGCCATGACCGCCGCTAGCTCGGCTGCAAAAACCAGCAGCTTTGTCGAGCGTTGTCTTCTCCGCAGACCGGAATGCGCGCTCCCCGTCCAACCGGAAGCCTCACGCACGGCGTGAAACGACCGGAGCCGCACTCGGGAGGGAGTGTCTTGGCATTTCCAGGAGGGATGAGCCATCTCCGGTTCCTTCGGGGTCGCTACTCCGTGCAGCTCGCGCGAACCACGTGCTATCTTCACAGTCATTGCGATCCGGGATCCGCGTTAGCCCTCGATTCTAGCGCAAATAGGGCTACGAATTGTCTCAGAAATGTTGTGAAGCGGACGGCTTTGCCCCGGCCGGTGTTACCCTTTCAACAGCTTTAGTGCCAAAGCTTTATGTCCGCAAAAAAGCCAACTCGCCGCGAATTCCTCGTTGCGGGTTCCACTGCGGCCCTGGCTGCCGCGGTACCTGCTACTACCTGCGATGCGGCTTCACCGGCAAACGCAGCCCCTGCCATCGGAGATTCTGATCGCGAATCGGTCCCGTTTTCTACGGCAGAGCTTTTCCAGCCCGGCTCGCAGCGAACTTTCAGCGGAGATCGCGCTACCCAAGTCGCCATGCCCATCGGGGGCCTGGGCGCGGGCTGCATCTGCATCAATGGATCAGGCGGATTGCAGGACTTTTCCATCCGCACGCGTCCCGAGACGACGGCTCTTCCCGCGGGCTTTACCTCCAACTCACCTGAAGCAGGATTTGCCGTCTTGTCTATCAAAGGAGCGCCACCTGTCACCAAACTGGTGGAAGGCCCGTTTCCCCCATTCAAGATCTTCGACCAGGGATTGCAAGGACAAGGTTTGCGCCGCGGAGGGTCCGAAGGGTTTCCGCGCTTCGAAAAATGCAATTTCCGTGGAGAATTCCCTTTCGCCGAAATTCGCTTTGCCGACTCCTCTATTCCGCTCGATGTATCGCTGGTTGCATGGAATCCATTCATCCCGCTCGATGACAAGAACTCGGGCATTCCTTGCGCAATTCTTGAATACACCTTGCATAACACCTCCTCGCACCCGGTCGACTACGAGTTTTCTTACCATCTTTCGCACCTCGCGCCCGGCTGCCGTCCAGATCAGGCTGCAAGCGCCAACGCAGCAATCTCCGGCAAGGGTGCCTTTCTCTTCAATCGCGAGGCGCCCAACGCCGAGGCTTACGGCAGTGCCACGCTGACGGCTATCGGAGCCAAACCCCGGGTCAAAGCGATGTGGCTGCGCAGCCCCGGGTGGGAGTTCGACTCCCTTTCCGCGTTATGGCGCGAAGTTTCTACCGGCGCCTTCACCACGAACGATGGATCCAATACCGTCGATAGCGCAGGTCGCAACGGTGCTTCCATCCTGCTCGATGGACGTCTCGCGCCGGGTGACTCGCATACCTACCCGATCCTGATCACCTGGCACTTCCCCAACTGCTATCTGCGCGAGGGCGGAATCGCCGCTGCCCAGAATGCAGCCGTGATTGAGGGCGCCGCAGGCTGCCGGACAGTACCGGCAGATGCTCCGCCACCGTGGCATCCGTATTACTCCACGCAGTGGAAAGACGCCCGCGAGGTGGCTGCCTATGTAGAGCAGAACTACGCAACACTCCGCACCAGAACCATCCAGTTCAAGAACGCCATTTTCGGTTCAACGTTTCCGGCCTATGTGCTCGACGCTGTCTCTGCCAACCTCGCGATCCTCAAAGCGCCGACCATTCTGCGCGAGGCAAACGGCGGTGTGTGGGGATGGGAAGGTTGCTTTCCCGATGCTGGCTGCTGCCACGGATCGTGCACGCATGTGTGGAACTACGCGCAGGCGCTCCCCCATCTCTTTCCTCAGCTCGAACGTACTTTGCGCGATCTCGAACTTGTGCGCTCCATGGATGATCGCGGGCATGTAAATTTCCGTGGTGCGATTCCCGATGGACCCGTCGATCACACTGGCCCCGCAGCCGCCGATGGCCAGTTCGGCGGCATCATGAAAGTTTTTCGCGACTGGCAGATCTCCGGCGACGCGACATGGCTGAAGCGCGTGTACCCCTTGGCCAAGCGCAGCATTGACTACTGTATTGCCACGTGGGACCCCGACCATCGCGGTGCACTCTTCGAACCCCACCACAACACCTACGACATTGAGTTCTGGGGTCCCGATGGCATGTGCACCAGCATCTATCTCGGAGCCCTTTCCGCGATGGCGCTGATGGCGACTGCCGTCAGCGAATCCGCGGACGCAGCGCTCTATGCGGACCTCGCACAGCGCTCTGCGAAGTTCATGGACGACACGCTCTTCAATGGCGACTACTTCCAGCAGAAGGTTGAGTTTCAGGATCTTCACGATCAGACGTTCGCGCAGTCCATCGCGCACGTAGATGAGAAGAGCAGTGAGATGCAGCAACTGCTAAAGCGCGAAGGGCCGAAGTATCAATATGGCTCAGGGTGCTTATCCGATGGAGTCATCGGAATCTGGATGGCGAGCCTTTACGGCATCGAGATCCCGCTCGCCGAAAAGAATGTCCGCTCGACCCTGCAGGCCATCTTCCACAACAACTTCAAGACCGACCTGAGCCAGCACGCAAACGCGCAACGCCCCGGCTATGCGATGGGCCACGAGCCTGGCCTGCTTTTATGCAGTTGGCCGCGAGGCAATAAGCCCACGCTCCCCTTCGTCTACTCCGATGAAGTATGGACAGGGATTGAATACCAGGTCGCATCGCACCTGATCCACGAAGGATTCGCAGAGGAAGGCCTCAGCATCGTAAAGGCCTTGCGCAGCCGTTATGACGGGCGAACGCGCAATCCGTGGAACGAATACGAGTGCGGCAACTGGTATGCGCGCGCTATGTCGAGCTTTGCCCTCGTAGGCGCCCTTTCCGGCTTCCGCTATTCCGCCGTCGATAAGACCTTGCATTTTGGACCGAAATTAAAGGTGCATCCGTTCGTCAGCTTCTTCTCCACCGCATCCGGATTCGGGACCATTACCCTCGACGGTCACACCGTTACCGTCAACATGATCGAAGGCGAATTGGCGATTGAGAATCTTCGCTTCACGGACGCAGAGGGCACCCGCTCGATTGACTGGAAAATCATTGCTCGGACCACCGCGCCGGCAACCAAATCTGTTTAGCCCTGAACTCGATTCTCAGCGTCTTCTAAAGCTCACTGGGCATTGACAGGCTTGAGTTGTTTCCAGCTTGTTGTCCCCACTTTTCCATTTGGGTTGAAATTCGCAGTATCGGTTACTACGAGTTCATTCCCCTTGTCGTTTGTCCAGGCGTACATGAAACTGGACTCCACGTATTCCTCTCCATCAGCCGCGTGAAAGACAAACTCGCTTCCTCCAAAATAGCTGCCGGTAAAGTAGATGATCTGGTCATTGAACTTGCCTTGCCAATACTCGTCTGAAACCATGCTGGTCCAAAGCGAGTCCTGATGCAAGGTTGCAAGAACTGTGGCTAAGATCGGGCTGTATTGTTCAAGTTTGCCCTGCGGAGCGCGAAAAATGTCGCATTCGACAATCGATAATGTGTCGATCATGGGACCGCTGGGAGCAACGTAGAGCTGGAACGTTTCGTCCGGTTGCCTTGGTGGCGTGTTGTCTGCGTGCTGCTGCAGATGCTCAACAGCAATGTTGACCCATTCCTCTACTGGCACTCCATTTTGCTCATAGGTAATGTGCGCTCGCGCAGCGTCGCCGGTACTTTTTGGAATAGCCGTATGAGTTTGTTCCGCGTTGGTCTGTGCGGCGGTGTTCGTACCTTGCAATTGCTGGGTAAGGTTGTCAGTGATTTTGGGTAACGGTTCGATCGCTATCACCTGGGCGCTCGGCCGGAGCTTAGGCAAAAGCACGGTCCGCAGATAATCTGCCGCCTGGGTTTGTGGCAAAGGCTCGACTTTGTCCCCTCTTGCCTGCAGGGTCGCACGCGTGTTTGCATCGTCGCTCCAACTCCATGAGTCCCGCCCCAAGTAACTGAGACTGACCAGACCATCGGGCGAATCGACGTCAAATTTCAGAGAAGGGCTTCCCTTTGGCGTCGGCCATTCCACTTGTCCCACGACTTTCCAACTCTCTGGAAGCATCAGGTCAAGCGCGTTTTTTGTAGAGAACATACTCCCCGTGTGAGTACGGCTATCCTGGATGTTTGCCGGAACAAGGTGCCACCACATCGGGCCAGGCAACGTATTCGGGATAGTTGGATTAGTCGGAACTGCTGGAGCTTGCGCCGTTGGGCTTCTGGATTCAGAGTGAAGGGCTCCGAGGGCCGCCATAGAAAAAGCGCAGACAGCAAACAAATTCGCAGACTTGAATTCCAGATATCGAAGAGATGTAACCGGGTGCATTCTCACTCTCCCGGAAAACAGATGGATTTGAACGAGTATAGCCGTGGAGACGAAACACCCGCTAGAAACTTCGCCTCATGGATGCAATGCCATCACATACCACACTCCGATCCACGACTATCATCGATCTGTGCAAACTCACTTCCGCCTCGGAGACATCCTGGCCAACGCGATTACGCATGGCGTCGGCGCGGTGCTTTCGATTGCGGGAGCGGCTTACCTGATCGTGGCCAGCACGCGCGGCTCGGCCTGGGTTGTGGTCAGCTCCTCAATCTTTGCAGGCACGCTGGTCCTCGTCTACCTATGCTCCACGCTCTATCACTCACTGGTGCGAACGCGCGCGCGTCATGTATTTCATGTGCTCGATCACGGAGCCATCTATCTGCTCATTGCCGGAACCTACACACCCTTCACTTTGGTTTCGCTTCGTGGACCGGTCGGATGGACTTTGTTTGGCATAGTCTGGGCACTCGCGATCGCAGGCATCATCTTCAAAAGCTTCGCCGTCGGACGCTTTGCGGTAGCTTCCGCCGCTGTCTACCTGTTTCAGGGATGGGTTGTGGTCTTCGCGGCTCGCCCGCTATTGCACGCCATAAGCCCGCAGGGCCTGGCATGGCTCGGCGCAGGTGGTCTCGCTTACACCTTCGGAATTGTCTTCTTCGCGCTGGATCGTATCCGATGCTTCCACGCCGCGTGGCATTTGTTCGTGCTGGCCGGAAGCGTCGCGCATTACTTTGCCATCCTCTTTTACGTCGTGCCGCCAGCCTGAGAACGAGCCCGCCTGCCTTTTGTACCGCAACAAGTCATCACACATTACTTTTGGGTGGGACTGGCAATTGGACCTTTGATTTTTGCAAGATTTCCGATGCTACACTTCGCGTGGAGTGAACGAGAGTATGACATCCGATCCCTATCGCAAAGCCTACGAAAAGGCCATTGAAGATTTGACGCAGATTTCCCAGACCTTCGAACGTTTGAGTGCCCGCAAGAAGCTGGTTGAGAATCTCGTCAGCGCGATGCAGCCGATCTTTGCCACGATGGAACACGCAACTCAAGAGACCCCTTCGCACGCAACCATCGAAACCCGGCAGGTTGCACACGAAGAATTAACCAGCGCGCTCGAAACAGCCGAGCCGGCAGGAGGTTACTCCTTTCTCGATGTCCCCGCTCCGCTGCCCTCCGAGTCTGACGGCGATCCGTTTCAGCGCCGCGTGAAGGCCGGAAATTTCCGTTTCAAGGGGCACGCTGCGCAACGATCGTACTAGAAACCGCTCCCGAAATTGAACTGCGAACCTCCCCGTTCGCGGACTATGGCTGGCGCCGTCTACAATCGCGTGTCGGCCAATATGTCTGCGTCGAGAGGGTGATACATGGAAGCAACACGCAGGGAGTTCTTGCGAGGATCTCTGGGAGTTGCACTCACCAGCAAACTCCAGAGTACAGCGTTCTGGCACGCCGGAAGCGCGCATGAGAATGCATACGGATCAAGCAACTTTGGCGCGTGGATCGAGGATGAATTCGGACTGCCCGCCTTCCAATACACCTGCAATCAAACCACAGACCCACGGGCCGTTACCCAGGTTCAACCCGGAGTCCTGACTCCGACCGAACATGTCCACCAGGTCGGCAACGATCGGATCACTGCGCTTGCGTCAAACTACGGCCATGTGCGCGTTCGCCAGGATGAGGGCTGCCCGAAATTCCTGAACGACGTTGATCCTGAGACACACCAATTCGCTGGTGGCCTGGGCTATCTCACAGACGGCGAAGAAACGCTGACCACCTATTACGATGGGAGCAATGCCGGGTTTGAGCGGATCTTCGGCGTGGGTTATTACCGCAAAAAAGTGCGGGGCAGAAAATACTCCATCGACCAGATCATCTCTGCACCTTTCGGCGATGATCCTGTGCTGCTCTCGCAGGCAACGCTCACCAATCACACCGACGCCACCATTTCCGTGCGCTGGTTGGAGTATTGGGGATGCCAGCCGTACCAGTTCTCATTTCGTGCAGCCATTGAGTCGATGACCGGCATCGGCAACCAGACTAAGCTCCGCCGCGATCTTGGCAGACGATTCAGCCATCGCGTCGTGCAGGTCGAAGGAAGCAAGGGCTTGCTCGAATCAAAGCATTTCGACGGTCGATCGCCTCAGGAAGAAACTGCATGGGAGCGTGCGAAGGCGAGTTTGCGCGCCAACCCCAGCGGATTTACCGCGCCAGTCGCAGACCTCAGGCCCGGTACTGACTTCGAAAGCCTCGATCTGCCTCAGACATTTCTCGTTTCGCTCGATGGCCCGGTGAGCGGATTCAGTTCCGACGCCGCTGCATTCTTCGGCGCAGGCGGTCCGGCAAATCCCAGCGGCTTAAGGCCGCCCCTCGATGGAAAGCTTGACCCAGGTGCAAAACATACGGGCCTTCTGCTTGAGCGCACACTGCACCTCGCTCCGCAACAGAGTCGCACCATTCGATTCCTGTACGGCTATCTCCCAACAGGTTTCACGCTCGATGCCCTCATCAAAAAGTACGAGAAAGCTGGGAGTTCCGCTCTGTCGGAATCAAGCCAGACATGGAAGCAGAAAGGCATGCGCTTCGATGTCCCAGCCGAACCCTGGGTGAAGCGCGAGTCAACCTGGAATCATTACTACCTGCGCAGCAGCCAGACCTTCGACGACTTCTTCGGCGAGCACATTCTGAATCAGAACGGCTTCTATCAATACACCATGGGTTTCCAGGGCGCTCCGCGCGATCCGCTGCAGCATAGTCTTCCTTTCCTCTTCAGCGATCCTGAAATTGTGCGCAGCGTCATGCGCTACACCCTCAAGGAAGTGCGTGACGACGGTTCCCTTCCCTACGGAATCGTCGGACACGGCGTCGTTGCGCCCATGGCCTCCGATAATGCCAGCGATCTTCCACTGTGGTTGCTGTGGACCGTCAGCGAGTACGTGCTGGCGACGCGCGACGTCGATTTCCTGCAAGAGAAAATCCCTGCGCGTTTGTCGGCAACTGCGGACCGCACTGAGACCGTAAGCAAGCTGCTCGAACGATGCTATCGCCACCAGGTCAATGAAGTCGGAGTCGGACAGCATGGCATTATGCGCATGAAGGTGGACGACTGGAACGACGGTCTCATCTATACATGGGCGGAGAGGGCGTTCAAGGAATGCATCGAGACCAGCGAAAGCGTCTTGAACTCCGCCATGGCTGCCTGGGTGTTTGAGGAGTACGCTCGCATGCTCGACTTCATCGGTGGTAATGCAACTCTGGCGAAAGAGCTTCGAGCCAGCGCGGACAAACAGCGTGAAGCAACCCGCGCGCAATGGAACGGCAGGTGGTTCAGGCGTGCATGGCTCGGACCCACGCTTGGCTGGCTCGGAGAATCGACGTTGTGGATCGAGCCGCAACCATGGGCCATGCTGGCAGGCGCAACTACAGATAACCAGAGCCGCGAGCTCGCGCAAACCATGAATGACCTCTTGCGGCAGGGCCCCCTGGGAGCGGCCCAGATGAGCGATGGACCAGATATGCGCGACAAAGGCGGATCGAATGTCGGCACCTTGGAATTGGGAGCCATCTGGCCATCCCTCAATCAGACCCTTGTCTGGGCGCTCATGGGCGTTGATCCGGCGATGGCCTGGGAGGAGTGGAAAAGAAACTCGCTTGCCGCGCATGCCGATGCGTATCCGGATATCTGGTACGGCGTATGGAGCGGAAATGACTCCTATAACTCTCCGTTGAACAAGCGACCCGGCGGCGCCGCCAACGAGCCGTACTTTCACGGCACCGATTTTCCGGTCCTCAATCTCCACGCGCACGCGTGCTTCCTTTATTCGGCCAGCAAGCTTTTGGGGCTGGAATTTACCCCGGAAGGGCTGAAGTTGAATTTGGCGTTGCCGTTGGATTCCTATCGGTTCGATTCACCTCTCGTAGGCGTGGTGAAATCCAGACAGGGATATGAAGGGTGGTACGCTCCTGCACGGGACGGAAAATGGACCGTTCGCATAACAATTCCGAAAGAATCAACTGGCAAGTTCTCGCATATCCTGGCGAACGGAAAGCGGCTTCCCATCCAAAACCAGCCTGGCGGACCGATTGAGATTGGGGGGACAAGCACTCCCGCAAAACCGATGCGGTGGGCTTTGATCAAAGAATAGAGCTGCGCAATGGAGGTTCGATCCTCCGCCAGACACACTTGGCCTTCAAATCACTGGTATGCAGCGGTATAGCCGGCGAGGCGCGATCTCAGGACTGCCGTTGGTTCTAGCTACAAATGAGACCGGGGGGCGGCGGTTTTCAACCAGGCTGCGATTAGCGCCAATCGCAGTGATCTTCGACGTTCGCATTGACCCCGACCCGCAAACCCGGTAAACTACTCTAGTTTGGCGATTCCTGCCTGTCGCCGCGGAGCCAACCGCTCGCCCACGAGTTTTTCGGCGCTCGAGCGTACCGCGGACCTGGAAGTTTTCCGCCCGAATTCTTTTGATTTCTAGGAGCAGATCCGCTGCGGCGCGATCAGGCTCTGGAGGGTTTATGTTTGCGGTCATTCGTACCGGTGGCAAGCAATATCGGGTCGCGCCAGGCGACGTAGTCAAGATCGAGTCCGTCGCTTCTGACGGCCATACGCTTGAGTTCAGTGACGTTCTCGCCCTCAGCGGCGAAGCAGGCAGCCTGACCAGGCCGTCTGCCGCCAAGGTGACGGCCGAAGTTGTCGGTCAGGGCCGCGGCGACAAGATTCTCGTCTTCCACTTGAAGCGGAAGAAGCAGTACAAGAAAATGCAGGGTCACCGGCAGAACTTTACCGAGGTGCGCATCAAGGCGATTGAGGCCGACGGCGTTACCTACACCGCTGAGAAGTAAGCGGACAAAAAGATCTAGAAGGGGAACAAGGCAATGGCACACAAAAAGGGTGGAGGCAGCTCCACAAACGGACGCGATTCCAATGCACAGCGGCTGGGCGTGAAAGCCTTTGGCGGCCAGCTCGTTACCGGCGGATCGATCATCATGCGTCAGCGCGGCACCAAGATCAAGCCCGGCACCAACGTCGGCATCGGCTCAGATGACACACTCTTTGCCAAGGTCACTGGCCGCGTGAAGTTCACCGATCACGGCAATCGCGGACGCTATGCATCCGTCGAGCCGGTCGCAGCCGAATAAGAACGGCGACAACCTCAACATTCAAGGCCACGGTTAGCCGTGGCCTTCGTATTTCTACCCCAAAAGACTCGCCGAGGACCGCGTTAAGCCAGTCCTTGCGGCTCCAGGATTCGATTGATAAATGAATCCAGTTCCGGCGCCTCGGTTTGTGTGCGCTCAAACGAACCCGAATAGCGATAAATAGGATTGATCATCGACAAGGTCTGATTGATGAAGATCGAGGGATGAGAGACCACGCCGTGCCGCAAGAACTTTCGTGGCATGGTCTCGATGTGGTACTGGCAGAGTCCCCCCATCTGCGGATGTTCACGGAAGAACTCCTCCAGCCGCCACTCGTATTCCAGAAGCTTTGAAAAGTCTTTGTCGGGACCGAATTCCCAAGTCATGTCGCCCGTCGCCCACAACCCTTGAAGGCCATCGTCGAGTGCCTGTTTCAGAGCATCCTGCAAGCTCTGCATCATCCGCTCCAGGTCGAATTGGCAGCCATTGATCAGGTGATCCCGATCCGATGAGAGTACGAGACGGCCTTTCAATGATTCCTCGGCGACGTCGACTCCCGCAGCGGCCAGGTACGATCGCATTCCAGCAACCATGGGGTGGCTGTCGAGGTAAAGACAACGATAGTTCTCATACAATCTTTGCCGAATGACCGCGGCCAGCGCGACAAGATGTCGTGAGGGGGGACCTTCATAGATCAGGCATTGGTGGCGGGGAATCTGTTCCATGCGAACAAATCAATTATAGCGTTGGCTTGTTTTTGCCTTGGATGCAACTATTCGACGTGAGAATTTGGCAAAATGAAAAGGGCCGAACTCAAAAGGTTCGGCCCTTTCCATTCTTCGAATTCCAGCCAGTTACGATTTCGATTCGTTGCCTTGCAGGTTACGCGTCAAGACTTTCTCTACCACGCGTTCCACATCCGTGAGGAAGAAGCCGTTCGCTGGCTGCTGCACAGCAACATGCGTTCCATGTCCCAGGGCCGCGGCAATTTCATTCCAACGATAAATTGTCGAGTTCGCGGGCATAACCAGCGGCTTGCGCACCCGCTCCGGCACGGCACAGTAGGCTACCCACATTCCTACGACGATCAGAATCACGCCTTCGTAGGCAAACTGCAGGGGAGCGTTCAGTGAAGAGTTGCCCGGACTCAAGGCAGCGTAGATCAGATCGTTGGCCGACATCATCCCAAAACCAAGACCGAACCCGATGGCGAGATCCTTGAAGGAGAGTTGCAACGCGTTAATGCACAGACAGAGAAACGCCAGCAGGCAAAGTTCGAGAATACTCACCGATCGCATCAGAGCAAGGGCGAAATCAGGAATGAGCGAGATGTTTGGATGTGTGTAGGAGATCGATCCGAGGCTTGCTACAGCCGAAACCAGGGCCACCCACCGAAACACGACCGTGCCCAGCCGCATCAACCCGGAAAAGGCGGACAGCACTGAACGGAAAATCTCCAGTGTGACGAAGAAGAGCGAGATCGCGCTCGCGATGAAGACCGCCCAATAAGGGTAAAAGTAAAATGGGAAGTACTGATGTCCCCACGGCTGCGCCTGAACATAAAGCAGTCCTAGAAGAATCGGCATCGAGCCAACGCGAAGAGCTAGATATATGTTTAATGCCGGGAAGCGCTTCTGCAGACCCTTCTTCCAAAACAGGAAGCCGAGGGTGGCCCAGAGCGCGAATTCCGCGACGCTCATCGCCGACATCCAAAAATCCAAAGGCATACGAAGGCCTTTCCATTCTGAGGGTTCTCTCAGAATAGTCTTTGCGGCCCTTGGATTCAAATGAAAACTTGCACTCGCCGTGTAGCACTTTGGTGCTAATGCGGCGTGCGACTACTTGGTTGTGTTGGTGCAACCCATGCCTGGGCCGCAGGTCGGAACCGGGAGTCCGGCGGTCGCCGACTGGTGACTCGAAAGCATGTGTTTCGGGCTCGAGGAAACTGAGGCGGCTGCGGCACCGGCGACGACTACGGAAAGGACAAAAACGCGGAAAGCGAGTTTCATAGTTGGTTACCCCTCACGAAAAGATCAAAACAAAATGTTGGATTACTAACACTTTTATGGTAGTAGAAATGCCACACTAAGTCCAGCTTTTTCAACTACATCGAAAGTATCGTCCTAGTAAGTGACAAAAGTAACACTATTCTTCGGTAATCTACCCCGAAGTACTCAATTTGGTTACTCCTCCTGCGCACTCGTAACGGGCCTCCGCGATCGACAATTTGCACGGTTCGGCATGGTAAAATTCATACAGGCAGAGTTCTCACAAAGCCCTCGTGTTTCAAGCGGTTAATCCCCAAAATTGTTGACCCGGGCTTCCGCCTGGCCGGCCCGAACCGAGGCGCCGAAGGCGAAAATTCTGCGAATGGAAAATTATGGCAACTGACCCTCGCGATCTGAATGGCAAATACACCGGCGAAGACATCACCGTCCTGGAGGGTATGGAGCACGTACGGCTCCGTCCTGCCATGTACATTGGCTCGACCGGTGAGATGGGCCTGCACCATCTTGTTTACGAAGTAGTAGACAATTCCGTCGATGAAGCCCTCGCGGGTTATGCAAAAAAAATCGACGTCACCATCCACGTCGACAACTCGATCACAGTCGTCGACGATGGCAGAGGCATTCCCGTCGATATGATGACGCTGGCTAACGGTGAGCAGATGCCCGCCGTGCAAGTTGTGCTCACCAAGCTCAACGCGGGAGGAAAGTTCGATTCCTCCAACTACAAGGTGTCCGGTGGACTCCACGGCGTCGGTGTGAGCTGCGTTAATGCTCTCAGCCAGGAGTTGAATGTCGAAATCTGGCGCGATGACCACACCTGGGAGATGGATTTCAGCTGCGGCGCCGCTACCAGTGATTTGCGCATGGCGGGCACATCGAAGCGGCGCGGCACCAAGGTTCACTTCCTCCCCGATAAATCCATCTTCACCGCTACGGAATACAACTACGACACGCTGGCTCAGCGCCTCCGCGAGCTCGCCTTCCTCAACAAAGGGCTCGAAATCACGCTGACCGACGAGCGCACGTCCGATCCCAAGACCGGCGAAGCCCGCCGCACTGAGTTTCGCTACGCCGGCGGCATCGCGGAGTTCGTAAAGCACCTCAATCGCGGCAAGTCCGTTCTGCATGAGAAGCCGATCGTGATGGAAGCACAGCGCGATAACGTCGAAATCGAAATCGCGGTGCAATACAACGACGGCTATTCCGAATCCGTCTTCAGCTTCGCGAACAACATCAACACGGTGGACGGCGGCACGCATCTCTCGGGATTCCGTACGGCGCTTACGCGGACCATCAACGCCATCGGGCAGCAGCTCGGATTATTCAAGGATGTAAAGGAAAACCTGAGCGGCGACGACGTTCGCGAAGGCCTCGTAGCGGTCGTGAGCGTGAAACTGTCTCAGCCGCAATTTGAAGGGCAGACCAAGGGCAAACTCAACTCCGATATCGCTGGCACTGTACAGGCATTCGTCAATGAACGCCTGGGCATGTTCCTCGAGCAGAATCCGCCCATCGCCCGCAAGATCATCAACAAGGCCATTGAAGCGGCGCGGGCGCGTGAGGCAGCCCGCAAAGCACGCGACCTCACGCGGCGCAAGGGTGCACTGGATGGTGGTGGCCTGCCGGGCAAGCTGGCGGACTGCTCCGAACGCAATCCTGATCGCTGCGAACTCTATCTCGTCGAGGGTGAGAGCGCAGGCGGCACCGCCAAGCAGGGACGCGATCGCCGCTTCCAGGCAATTCTTCCCCTGAAGGGCAAAATCCTCAATGTGGAGAAGGCCCGCTACGACAAGATGCTGGGGCACGAGGAAATCCGCGCCATGATCACGGCACTCGGCTGCGGCATCGGCAAGGACGACTTCGACCCAACGAAGATACGCTACGGCAAGATCATCCTGATGACCGACGCTGATGTCGACGGATCGCACATCCGCACCCTGCTGCTCACTTTCTTCTTCCGCCACATGACGGATCTGATCAAGCGCGGAAACATCTACATCGCGCAGCCCCCGTTGTTCAAGATCAAGAAGGGCCGGTCGGAACAATACGTCAAGGACGAGCGCGAACTCAATCGTGTAGCCATCAAGCGCGCTTCAGAAGGTATGATCGTGCGGCATGGCGAAAACGCCAGCCACATTGACGGCCCCGAACTTACGCGTTTCATGGGCTACCTCAACGAGTACCTTGGCTTTGTTGAAAAAGTGGACAAGCGTATTCGCAACGAAAAGCTCACGGAATTGATCGCGCGCGCGGAGCTTACCCACCGCGCCGACTTCACCTCAAAAAATGGAAACGAAGTTCCCGCGAAGCTCGCGCAACTACACGACCGTCTCGTCGAAGTCTCTGGTGATTTGGGAATCAAGATCAGCAAGCCTGTGGAAGATGATGAGCACCATACCTGGTCGGTTTGCTATACCGACTCCCAGGGTGCCTCGCGCTGCGTCGACTGGACGCTGGCTTCAAGTCCCGAGTTTCGCCAGATGATGTCAAAGTATTCGCAGATCAGCCAGTATCTCGAACCGCCCTTCCTGATCGAATACGCTGTTAAGGCTACGGCGGAGCCTGCGGGCGAAGAGCTCGAAGGCACCGAATTCGAAGAAGGCCAGACGCCGGCTAAGGTAAAGGCAGAGGCGAAAGCGGCGCGGCGTGCATCGCGCGTCCCGCACGATCCCGTCGAGAAGGCAACTGCTCGCGAGCTGTTTACCTACATCGTTGAACAGGGCAAGAAGGAATACGACGTGCAGCGCTACAAAGGACTGGGCGAAATGACTGCGCCCCAGCTTTGGGAGACCACGATGGATCCCGAACGGCGAACCTTGCTGCAAGTCAAACTCGAAGATATCGCCGAAACAGAGAGGATCTTCACCACGCTCATGGGCGAAGACGTTGAGTCGCGCCGCAAGTTTATTGAGGACAACGCGCTCGACGTCAAGAACCTCGACATCTAAACGCCCTCATCTTCTGCTGCAATTCTCATGGATTCCCGCGGGGCGGTATCATCGTTCCCGCGGAATCCTGAAGCTTCCCGTTGCCGGTTCCTCTGTTCCGAGAATCCCTAAGGAAAAGGAGTCTGCTCCATGAACATCCGTCCGACTTTTGTTCTCTGCGCATCAGCCACCCTTGGAATCACTCTGTCCTTCGCCGGATGCAAGTCCAGCACCACGCCGCCGTCCAATCAGGCAAGCTCAGCTTCGCAGCCAGCCGCCGCACAACCGGCGTCGGGCGAGCCCTCGTCGATGCAACCGGATGCGACCGCCCAACCGGGAGCCACCACAGGCCAGCAGGCAGCCGCACCGGCGCCGCCCCCGCCACCCGCCGTCATCACCCTTCCGAGCGGCACCGCCATTCGCGTTCGGCTTGACACCGATTTGGGCTCGAAGATTTCACAGCCAGGCGACTCCTTCAGCGCCAGCGTTGCCGACGATGTGAGGAAAGACGGCGACGTCGTGATCCCCAGGGGCGCTCGGGCGGAGGGAACGGTAGTCGACGCCAAGCCGCTTGGACGCTTCAAGGGCGGAGCGTTGCTATCGATCAAGCTGGAACGGGTCCATACCAAGTGGGGCAGCTATCCGGTCGCTACAAGCTCTATTTCTCGTGCTGAGCAGGGCAAAGGCAAGCGTACCGCAGGGTTCATTGGCGGAGGCGCGGGCGTGGGAGCGCTGATTGGTGGAATCGCGGGCGGCGGCAAGGGTGCTGCCATCGGTGCTCTCGCAGGAGGAGGCGCAGGCACCGCTGGAACCGCTTTCACCGGTAATAAGCAAATT
This sequence comes from uncultured Acidobacteriaceae bacterium, assembly GCA_963838295.1. Classification (GTDB taxonomy): domain Bacteria; phylum Acidobacteriota; class Terriglobia; order Terriglobales; family Acidobacteriaceae; genus Telmatobacter. The sequence continues at coordinate 183,332 of CAWIQS010000005.1, read as the reverse complement.
GTGCTGCCTGCCGAGAGCCTTCTGACATTCACTCTCGATCACTCCGTTCACATCACTCAGAAGAACGAGCCGGATCAGCCGCAATTGCAACCGCGCTAAGATCTGCCCAATACTCCAATGGACAAAAAGGCGAACTCCCGACCGGGAATTCGCCTCTTGTTCTTTGGCCCGTGCTCAGTTGTTGTTGCTGCAGCCTGGACCATCGCTTACCGAAACCAGCTTCTGGTTTTCCGCCGTGATGGTGCGATCGTAGCAACCGCGCGACGGTTCATGCAGTCGGTACGTCTGCGTGGTGCGCGCTCCCGTCGGCCCGATAAGGTTGCCGCTTGTATTCCACTTGAGCGTATCGGTCGCATTCACGTGGTTGCTCAGTTCGCTGATCGCCGCTTTGGCTCCCTTTGGGTTGTCCTTCACGTCAAGCAGGTCCTGCTGATCGACCGTCGTGGTCTGGCTGAAGCTGCCGTCGGCATTCACAATGAACGCATAGTCGATGGTGAGTGGGTACGAGAAATGTCTCTCTACCGTGCCGGCATGTAAACCGCCCTGGGTCGTAACGTGCGAATCAAGTGACGACGTCTGCTGCGCATTCTGAACATCGGTATTCGCATTGACATCGAACTCCTGCTTGCTCAGGAAGTCCACCGTCTGGTCGACAGTCGTTTCCACCCGGCCATGCGACGTATTCACGTATCCACTGATGGTGAAGCTCCGATTCGATCCAACCGTGACTGAACCGGTGTAGGTTGGCCCGGAACCGGCGACGACGTTTTCCTGGACCACCGGATTCGGTTCTGTCAGTGTGTTCGTCAGAAGCCCACCCGTGACCGTTTTTGCTCCGTGATCCTCAAAAACGAGAAGGTTCGCAGTCGCAAGAAAGTAGCTGTCGGCGTTGTACACGCTCACGGCGACGGTGTGCGCGTTGCCATCCGAAAGAACTCCAGCGAATGGCGTCAGGTCGACGCGGTATGGCTTGAAGTCGAGTGTCTGCACGCCCGGGATCGGTTCCCACAGGTAGGGATCGATTCCGCCTGTATAGATCCATGGATACACCGGCGCAATGCCCGCCGGTTTGTCGTCGATCCAGATCTCGGTCTCGCGAAACGCTGTGTTGCCGCAGCTCTCCAGGTTTGAGGTCTGATCGTTGGGCACGCAGAAGTACCAGAACTCATCGTTGCTTTGGCTCTGCGCAATCACGTCGAGATAAACGCGCTCCACATTCGTCGGTAAATTGAGTGCCTGGCTGATCGTGTCGGTCGTGGTGTTCAGTGTTCCTGCATCGCCTCCACCGCCATTTACCGGCACAACCACATCCGCTGTAACGGGCGCCGGATCTCTCCATGAAACCGGGTAGAACTCCAGCGCCGCGTTGGCGTAGATGATTCCGTTGTAGGTAACCCCGCCAGAGACGCCGACGAAGTTGCCAATGTTGGCCTCGCCCGTCTGTGCCGATTCAAACAGCGCAGTCAGATCGGTCACATCGTGCTCCACGTGCCACGAAGGACTCAGCGAACTACGCGGTTCGGCGGTGGTGCCATAAAAGATGCTTGCCTTTCCGAGGTAGAAGGCTGCGGTGCGGTCGAATTGCCGCCCGGCGGTCACAGTGAAGTCTGCTGTAAACACAACTTTCGCCCACGGTCCAGGACAGGCCGCCGGCGGTGCGTAGCTGAAGGTCTTCGGGGTGAAATCGGCGAAGGCGAGGTTCTGAAAGAGCGGAACAACGCACGGCGTGGTTGCGGGGCGCGGCACCAGTGGTGCGGCGGTGATGGGGTTGGATGATCCAATCTGCGGCGTTGTCGGCACCGTTACAACCTGCGCCGACGCCAACACCGCAAATGCAGAAACAAGCGCCGCAGCGGTCACGAGCCTGCCAAACTTGGGGGAAGAAGTCATTTTCATGGGATTGGTTTCCTTCCAGGACTTGCGAAGATGCCGCCCAATATAGCACGCAGATTGTCAATTTATCTCCACAAAATGCTCGTACTGATCAAATTTATGGACAATATGATCATTTAGATGTAAATTTGCTCCACGGCTGAGAAATCTGATACGGCCGTTCGCAAAGCAGGCCAACTCATCGCACGCCATCGGCGCGGTCATCGGCGGCGTCCGGTTAGTTCCCGGCTCGAAATGATCAATAGAGGCGTAAGCCCTCAACATTTGCACCAACCTTCATGTGAGGTCTCAATGAGAAAAAGTCTGTTTCGGATCGTTCTCGGATCTGCGCTCGCGCTGCTCGCGTTTTTGCCGGCGGCCGTCGCCCAAGAGGTAACCGGCTCCATTACAGGCGAGGTCACCGACCCCAGCGGAGCCGTAGTTCCTGGAGCGCATGTAACCGCTCATGCGCTTGCAACCGGGATTGACAACTCCACCACAGCGAATGCGGCCGGGCAATACCGCATCGAGTTTCTACCCATCGGCCGCTATACCGTGAGCGTGCAGGCCAGTGGATTCGGTACGGCCACCGTTCCTGAGTTCTCTCTTGAGGTACGGCAAACGGCAAACTTCAACATCAAGTTGCAGGTGGGAAGTGCGAACACTTCGGTCAACGTCTCTGCCGCCGCTCCCATCCTTCAAACTGAAAGCCTCAGCGTCGACACCACTTTCACCGCGAATACAATCGGCAATCTCCCCTTGAACGGGCTCGATTTTTCGGCGCTCACTCTGTATGTGCCCGGCTCCGTCGACACCGCTGGAGTCAACGGCCCTACCAGTTTCGAGCGCAGCACCTACTACACCGACACGCCCAACATGAATGGCAATCGAGCGCAAGCCAACAACTACACGCTCGAAGGCATCGACATGAACGAAACCTATAACAACCTGATCTCCTACAGCCCTGCCCCCGAAGCATTGCAGGAGGTTCAGGTTATTACCGCTAACGCATCCACCGACTACGGCAACGTGAATGGTGGTGGCGTGGTAAGCGTTCTGAAAAGCGGGACTAACAATTTCCATGGCTCGGCCTACGGCTATGCCCAGGATTACCGATTCGACGCGAACTCCTACGGAAACGGCCAATCAACGCCGGTCACGCCCATCAATCCCTTTTCCTTCGCGCAGTTCGGGGGCACAATCGGCGGTCCGATTCTCCACAACAAGCTGTTCTTCTTCGGCGACTATCTGGGATCACGCTGGCATCGTGGCGGCACGGGCCAAGCCAGCGTAATGACCCAGGCCATGCGCAATGGCGACTTTTCGGTTCTGCTCGCCGGTGCCAACCCGATTCAGCTCTATGATCCGCTGAATAACTTCGCACCCTACGCAAACAATCAGGGTGTTCCGATTGTGAATCCCGTCGCGAAGTACCTCTTTGCGAACACGAAGTACTACCCGCTGCCCAATGCAACGCCGACCGACGGAATCGTGCAGAACAACTACCTCGCGCCGTCGCGCAGTTACAAGGCCAACGACCAGGGCGACGCCAAAATTGAATACGATCCGCGCGCATCAGACAAAATTACGGGATTTTATTCCGTTTCTCACGCCTATGACGGATCTACTCCCGTGCTGGCGATCAGCTTCCCGGGGATCAATCTCTATCCCACCTGGATCGTGGGCGCCAACTGGGTACACACCTTTTCGCCATCGCTGGTTAATTCCGCACGCGTCGGTTTCACCCGGACAATCTGGAACCAGGGTTTCCCGCAAGACCCCACTGGCGCCTTCGGCACTTCAGGCAATTCCAAGGTCGGCATCACGTTCCCCAACCAGAAGTACAACGGCTTTACGAATCAGGGAATCGGCGGCGGCATCAGCAGTGTCGGTACGTCGGCTTACAACGGCGGCGTTATCGACAACACCTACAGCTACATCGACAACCTGACCTGGCAGCACGGTTTGCACTACATCAGTCTGGGCATCGAAGCTCGCCGTTACCAGAACAACTATCCCACCGGCAACAACGACGGCTATCTCGGCTCACTCAACTACAGCGGTGCCTTCACGTCAAATGGCAACGGATCCGGCGGATACGGTGGCGCGGACTTTGTGCTGGACCGTGTATCGTCGGGTGGCGTTACTCTCGGAAGCGTCAACGTCGGACAGCGCCAGTGGCGCACCGCGGGCTTTGCGCAGGACAACTTTAAAGTGCGCCCTAATCTCACGCTGATCTTCGGCCTTCGATACGAATTCGACGAACCATGGGTCGAAGAACAGGATAGAACCGGAAACGTGAACCTGACGACCGGTCAGATCCTCTATGCCGGTCATCTTCCCGTAGGTGCGCCCCCTGGGTCGGGACTTTGTAGCAACCTGGCCTGCTACCAGCCGAATTACCGCCAGCTCATGCCACACATCGGCTTTGCCGATCAGCTGAATGATCGCATTGTGATTCGAGGTGGGTACGGAGCCACCAGCTTCTACGAAGGCAACTCGTTCAATCAGCGCCTGACCGCCATTACGCCCTTCCTGCAGGCAGCCGGCTTCTCAGTGAGCGCTCCAACCACCACATCGGTACCCACGCCTAACACCGCCGAGCAGGGCTTTACCAACCCCGACACTTCAATCCAATACAGCGCTTCCAACAACGGCTACACCGTCTATCCGCAGAATATCCAGCCGGCTTATGTGCAGGAGTGGAATCTGACTCTCGAATATGCGTTGACCCACTCCGCCACGCTGCAAGTTGGTTACATCGGAGAAAAGGGCGACCACATTGAAGATTACGGGAACGTCAACCAGTGGAAAGTCAACAACGATCAGACGTCCGCCCCGTTCTATAACAACCCATACCTCGGCGTAAATGGAATCGATCCTCAGCTTGGTGTCGGCGGAAGCGGCGGCCTTCTCATCACGGAGTCACGCGCCTTCATGAAGTACAACGCGATGCAGGTCGTATTTCGCGAGCACCTCAACCACGGCCTCGAATTCACAGCCAACTATGCCTACGGCCAGGCGCTGACAAACAGCCTCGGAAACTACGGCCTCAATGTCAACGGCTTCAGCGGGGCATTCCAGAACTACTACAACAGCGGCGCCGACTACGGTCCGGCCGGCTACGACATACGGCACGACGCCTCCGCCACAGCCGTGTATGCTCTGCCTATAGGTCGCGGCAAGGAGATCCTCTCCAGCGCCAACACCTTGGTGGACGAAGCAATTGGCGGTTGGAAGATCTCTACCGGTATCGTCGCCTACTCCGGATTCCCTGAGACCATCACCGGGCCCGGCAACAACTCCAGCAGCTACGGCGCCTCGCGCGTGAACCAGTACCGCAAGCTCAAGGTTTTCGGTCGCACCAACGAAAACTGGTTTGGCACAGATGCTTCTGCGATACCGTGCACCACCGCTGGTGTCGACAACGGCACATGCGCCTTCGGTGTTCCGGCTTCCAATACGTTTGGCACGGAGAGCAACGGTGCTATCCGGGGTCCCGGTTATCACAACGTGGATCTTTCGATGTTCAAGGACTTCCACACCTTCCACGAGCAGACAGTCGGATTCCGGTTTGACGCTTTCAACGCCTTCAACATGGTGAGCTACGGCAATCCGGACACGGGAATTACAGATTCAAACTTCGGAAACGTGTCTTTTCAGGGTGTCCGTTCCGTTGAGCGTCATCTGCAGTTCTCGCTCAAGTACTCCTTCTAGCCAGCTGGCTGCCGCGCACATTCCGCGGCAGTCGGTGTAAATCATTGGGCCGTTCATCGAATTCAAACGCTTTAACCTGTTTTCAATAGAACTGCTGACGTGGGAAAATAGGCACACTAGTCATGAACCTGGAAATCTGTGTCGATTCGGTTGAATCGGCGATCGCGGCAGCCAGGGGTGGCGCAAAGCGCATTGAACTTTGCAGCGCCCTTAGCGAAGGCGGTATTACGCCGAGCACCGGCCTCATCAGCGCGGTGCGCGCAGCAGTCAAGATCGATGTCTTCGTGATCATCCGCCCGCGCGGCGGCGACTTCGTGTATTCCGATCCGGAATTCGATGTCATGCACAAGGACATTCTTGAGGCAAAAGCGCACAAGGTCGACGGCGTCGTACTCGGCATACTCACCGAGGCCGGTACGGTTGACGTTGCACGCATGCGCAACCTGATTGAAGTGGCCCGGCCGCTTCAGGTCACCTTTCATCGGGCGTTCGATCTCGCCAGGGACATGGATCGTGCTTTGGAAGACGTGATCGCATGCGGCGCCGACCGTATCCTCACATCCGGCGGCAAACCCGATGCCATGCGGGGCGCTGCAAGAATCGCACAACTGCAAAAAAAGGCCGGCGATCGCATCGGGATCATGGCCGGGGGTGGCATTCGCGCTTCAAACGTCCGCACCGTCGCTCTGATGACCGGCGTTCGCGAGGTTCACACGTCGCTCAGTAAAGACGTGGAAGCAAAACCCTCCGACGGAGGCGCGGAGTTCGGGGCGCTACTCAACAGCCACAAGAGCTTTCGTGTGCTCGAGCACGATGTGCGCGCCTTCAAGTCGGCTCTCGATGCGATTGCTGTGGAAGCCAAGCAGGGCGCCCGCTTACAATAGCGCAGGTTTCGATCCGAGGCTCGATCTCGGCGCAGCACACCGCTATGTCATCCAAGACCGATAAACGCGCCAAAGAGATTTTGCGGCTGCTGCTTAACCAGGGCAAAGCCTCTGTCGACGAACTCACGTCGACGCTCGGAACCTCGCCGGCAAGCATCCGCCGCGACCTAGTTCGATTGGAAAACCATGGCCTGGTAACGCGCACCCATGGCGGCGCCATGCTGGCTGGAAGCGGTAACGCCGTCTACGAGCCATTCCGCTTTGATGCCTCGTTCCAGATTCGCGAAGACCGCTTCGCGGCGGAGAAGCAGCGCATAGCCCGCGCCGCCGCGGCCCTCATCCAGGAGAACGAAACCATCGGCTTCGCGGCAGGTACTACGACCACACTGGTTGCTCGCCAGCTTCTGCACCGGAAGAATATTCAGATTGTTACGAATGCCGTAAACATCGGAATGGAGCTCAGCTCGACCGCCCGCCTGCAGACCATGCTCACCGGGGGCAATTTGCGCTGGGCAGGCGCGTTTTCGCTGGTTGGACCCGCCGCCATCGAGGCCCTCGCAGTCGTAGTGATGGATCGTCTCTTCCTCAGCGCGACGGGCGTCGATGCCGAACACGGCGCCACACTCATTCAGCCCGACGAAGCTGCGGTGTTTCGCGCGATGGCCCGTCAGGCACGCCAGATTGTCATAGTGGCCGATTCCAGCAAAGTGGGCCGCGTAAGTCCCGCGGTCATTTGCCCCGTGAATGACATCGATCTGCTGATTACCGACAATGGCATTTCGGAAGAGGCCACGCGCGCATTCGCCGCCGCCGGCGTCAAAATCATGGCCGTCTAGTATCCTTCGCAACAAAAGTTGGCAGTATCATTCTGAGTCTTTAAAATCGCATCAGAATCTGTCATCCTGCGCGTAGTTTGGCCGGTTCTTTCGGCCAAACTGAGTCGAAGGATCTGCGGTTGCTCTTTGCGGCTATGCCAATGATCTCTGGGACAATTGACTATTGGTGTTCGAAACCGCCCCAATCGTAAAGCTGAAACTCCCGGATCTGCGCCTCTGATGTGCTCGAAAGGATATTCAGGCGAACGCGCTGCGCCGTCACCCGCGGGAACTCGTCAATCTTCTCGTGCCCGACCGCCTGACCCTCCGCGACTCGCTTCCACGCTTTGTCCTGCTCGCTCCAGACTTCAATTGCATATTTTTGGATGTGCTGTCCATCGTTCAGCCACTCCATCGTAAGCGCATGATCGAAGGTGACCGGCCGATCAAAATCAATCTCTTCCACGGCGCTATGTGACCCAGTCGGCGAAGACCAGAACGTATCGGGATTTCCGTCAAGCGCAGCTTCAAAACCACCCGCTCGATGTGGCCGAAGCGCAAGATTGTTTTCGGTTCGCTTGCGCAGCGCCGCACCAAGCTCCTCCAGCCGTTTCACGTCTGAGTCCGGCAAAAGCCCGCGATTATCCGGCGCAACACCCAGCATCATCTGTGCGCCTCGCCCCACCGTTTTGTCGTACGTATCAAGCAGGGAGTCGAGACTCTTCAATGAAGCTTCGTCTTTGGGGTGCCAAAACCAATGCAGGTTGCGCAGTGGCGTGTCGGCCTCTACGGGACGCCACCGGCGGTATCCGTGTCGATCAATGACGTTCCAGTTCTCATAGTTCACAACACCGGCCTCGTTCCCCACCCAGCGCGCGTCTCCGTATTCAAACAACCCCGTGTCCGCGAAGACAACCGTATCGGGCTGATAGGTCCTGAGCGTCTCAATGATCTTCTTGAAATCGTAGGCATGTCCTGCGCTGCCCGCTCCATCGAGCCAGAACTCAACTAGATCACCGTAGTTTTGCGCCAGCTCTTCCAACTCCGCGTTGTAATACTTGTCGTACTCCGCCGAGTCCTTGTAGCGCGGTTCGTGCCGATCCCAGGGCGATAAGTAGACTCCGAATTTGAGTCCGTATTTCCGCGCCGCGCGCGCCACATCGCCAACCACGTCTCCCTTACCGTTTTTCCATGGGCTGCTCTTCACGCTGTAATTCGTTTGTTCGGTGGGCCAGAGGCAAAAGCCATCATGATGCTTGGCAACCAGCACCACATACTTCGCACCTGAATCGCGGATCGCTTTCATCCATTGATCAGGATCAAACTGAGTCGGATTGAAAACTGACGGACTCGCCGTGCCGTCACCCCATTCGCGATCAAGAAACGTGTTGGTGGAGAAGTGCAGGATGACACCGAATTCCAAGTCCTGCCACGTCACTTGGTAGGGAGCAGGACGAATGTCTCCGCTCGAATCCTGCGCCGCCGAGGTCAACCCAATGCCGGCAATTGCAACAAGAAGCCATGCAAACCTCACCCACTTCCCCGCTCCCAGATCCATTGAGCACTCCTTAACTCATTAATAAATCAAGACTAGTCTACCGGGGCGATCGGGCTGAATCGCTGTCGCCATTCCATGCATCATATATATCGTGATACGATATATCTACATGAAACCCGATATCAATCATTCGGATCATTTGCTCGCCACGCTGGCGGAATTTCGATTCGAACTCCGAAAATTCCTTCAGTTCAGCGAAAACGCATCGATTGCCGCTGGCCTGCAGCCTCAGCAGCATCAACTTCTGCTCCAGGTTGCCGGCGCCGCCGATGGCACACCCGTCACCATCGCCTACGCCGCGAGCCGCCTCGGTCTCAAGCACAACAGCACCGTTGAGCTGGTCGATCGCTCCGAACGCGAAGACCTTATCGAAAGAACCATCGATAAGAACGACAAGCGCCGCGCCATCCTCCGTTTGACACGCAAAGGCCGGCAGGTCCTTCACAAGCTCTCGGGCGATCACGCACGCGAGTTGAACGAAATGGCTCCAACGCTGGTGCGAGCCCTGCGCCGCGTGCAACTTCATTCGCGCGCCTCCGCTATCCAGGAGGTCCTGTGAGATCCAGGCCCTCGTCCCTTCGCGACTTCACCGTCGATCGGCGTACTTGGTTTATGTCGGCCGTCGCGGTGGTCATCGGCGCCGGCGGCGCTGCACTTGCCGTCCTGTTGCTGCGTGCCATCTCCCTGGCAACCAACATCTTCTTCTATCATCGCCTGAGCATCGCCATGGTCGGTCCCGCAGGGTCTACCCAACCACACGCGACAGTGCTGTTCATTCCAGTCATTGGAGGCATTCTCGTAGGCTTGATGGCCCGCTACGGCACTGACAAAATTCGTGGGCACGGAATTCCCGAAGCCATCGAAGCCATCCTCCTGCGCGGCGCGCGTGTCGAGCCTCGCGTCGCTGTGCTCAAACCCATCTCCGCGGCAATTGCCATCGGTTCCGGCGGCCCATTCGGAGCCGAGGGACCAATCATCATGACTGGCGGAGCCTTCGGATCCCTGGTGGCGCAGTGGTTGCACCTCTCCGACGCTGAACGCACAACGCTGCTGGTCGCCGGAGCGGCTGCGGGCATGTCGGCAACATTCGCCACGCCCATAGCCGCCATCCTGATCGCTGTGGAATTGCTCCTCTTCGAGTGGCGGCCGCGTTCGCTTGTCCCCGTTGCCGTAGCAAGCGTCACGGCAGGAGCATTACGCATCTGGTGGCTCGGCGCCGGTCCGCTGTTTCCGGTCGATCTGCCAACTAACATTCGCCTCGAACAATCGCTTCTGATCGCTGTTCCACTCGGAATCCTGGTCGGGTTTGCTGCCGCAGGCCTGTCCCGTTTGATGTATGGCCTCGAAGATGCCTTCGAGCACTTCTGTGGACGCGTGCACATTCACTGGATGTGGTGGCCGGCTATCGGCGGCATCGGCATTGGCATCGGTGGATACTTCTTTCCCCGCGGTCTGGGCGTAGGCTACGACAACATCGCCGAGCTACTGCGCGGCAACGCACCCGTTGCGTTGCTGCTTGGATTGGTGATCGCCAAGTCGCTGATGTGGGCCTTCTCACTCAGTTCTGGAACTTCGGGTGGTGTGCTTGCTCCCTTGTTGATGATTGGCGCTGCGATTGGCGAATCCGCCGCGCATCTCGCTCACCTTCCCGCGCAGACCCAGGCACTGTGGGCGTTGATGGGGATGGGAGCGATGCTTTCCGGTGCTCTCGGCGTTCCACTCACAGCGGTGCTCTTCTCGCTGGAACTCACCCATGCCCTGCCAGCGGTCCTGCCACTGGTGCTTGCCTGCACCGCATCGTACCTGGTGACTTCGCTCATCATGCCCCGTTCCATCCTCACAGAAAAGCTCGGACGTCGCGGATATCATCTGTCACGCGAATACGGCGTCGATCCTCTGGAACTACTTATCGTCGGCGAAGTAATGTCTGAACTTCCGCCAGGCGAAGAAATCAAAGTAGGTAGACCGGATCACCTCCCGGAATCCTATGTCTTCTCTGATGAGACCTGTCGGGCCGTCGCGGAAGAGATGGCTACTACGGGACTGATGAGTCTGCTGGTCGTCGACCGCGAGACGAATCGCTTGATGGGAACCGTGGGCGCAGCCGAATTGCTCGCCGGCCGTCGACGCGCCGTTATGCGCGAGTCCGATCGCAGCGTTGCATTTCAATTCGACTTCCCAAGACCCTAGTGCAATCCACTACACCGCACGCAATGCATCCACCGGATCAGCTGAAGCGGCTCGAACGGCCGGCAACGTGGAAGCGAGCAACGCCACAGCTATCATTACGAGGACGCTTCCGATATAAATCAGCGGGTCTGTAGCACTGACGTTGAAGAGGAACGCGCTTACGATGTGCGAAACGGCGAAAGACCCGAGCAGGCCGAGGCCACATCCGATCAGCGCAAGCTTTGTCCCGGAGAGCAGAACCAGCCGTGCAATATTGCCGCGCTGCGCTCCTAATGCCATGCGAATTGCGATCTCCTGCGCGCGAATTGAGATCGAAAACGCGACCACGGCGTAGATACCGGTAATCGCAAGCACGAGAGCCCCGAGAGCGAACACCGTGATCAGGTCCGTGTTGAAGCGGCGCGGCGCTTCCGCATTCTCGAGCACTGCTGACATTGACTGTACCTGTTGCAATGGAAGCAGAGGATCGATGCCTGCAACCGTATCGCGCACGGTCTGGATAATCTGGTCCGCAGGCAGCGCGGAGCGCACCGTGATAAACCCGCCGGCCGGATTCACGAGATCGGTCGATGGATCTGCACCATAGAGAATCGCCGGCTGCTCCATCGGCACGTACCATTGATCCTCATCGGGAGTATCCGGCGAACCCATCTTGGTATTGGCCACAACGCCCACGATGGTGGCCCATGGCAGTCCCTTCTTGGGATTGCCGACGTGCAATCGTTTTCCAATTGGACTCTGGCCCGGCCAGTAGTGATCAGCCATGGAACGGTCTACGATGGCCACCAGAGGCGCGCCGGCGCGATCGCCATCGTTGAATGGTCGACCCTCAAGCACCCCTATCCCCAATGATTTAAAGTAGCCACCATACACTGAACCAAAAGTTGCGAACTGCAGCTTCCATCCCTCGGTTGGCTGGCCTTCGATGGTGTACGCCGCTCGCCCGAATGAGTTCGAACCTGGAACAAGATTGCTGATGCCAACGTCGACAATTCCCGGCTTGGTCGACAACCGCCCGACAACCTCGCGGTTGAAATTATCGGCAGCCAGGTAGGTTCTGTATTCGTCAAGGGGCAGTTGAAACCCGGCCACCAGGACGCGATCGGCCCTGAAGCCCGGATCGACAGCAAGCATCTTCTGATAGCTGCGCAGGAAAGCACCGCATGTTGTAAGCAAAATCAGTGCAATCGCAATCTCGGCCGCGATCAGGCTGGAGCGGAGCCACGCATGCGTCCTGCCGTCCGAACCGGCCCGCACGCCATCCTTCAATGTGTCGGTAATGTTCGCGTTCACCCCCGCGAATGCCGGCGCCATGCTTGAAACAACCCCGCTCACGACCGCAAGAGCGAGCGCGAACAACGCGACACCGCCATCAATGGAAAGGGATTCAATGCCCGCAATCGAATCCGGTAAAAAACCAAGCGAAGTGCGGACTGCAATCGCCGCCAGCGCAAAGCCCAGGACTGCCCCAACAGTGCTCAGCACCAGACCCTCGACCATCGATTCGCGAATGATGGTGGACGCCCGGGCACCCAGCGCCAACCGCACCGCCGATTCGCGACGACGGCGTATGGCGCGCACCAGCAGCAGCACCGCCACATTCACGCATGCAATGAGCAACACAATAGTCACCGCGACGAACAACGCGCGAAGAATCGGCTTCGTCGCGCCGACCACGTAATCATGCAGCGGAGCAACATCTCCGCGAATACGGATCTGCGTCATCGTCGCCGGAAAGTTGCGCATGATTTCGTGAGCTACGCGATCCGCATCCTGTGCCGCGGCCCCGAAGGTCACGCCGTCTTTGAGACGCGCCACGATGTGATATCCAAACAATCCCGCCGACTGGTCTGAAAGCTCTTCTGGCGTCAGGCTCAGCGGCACCCATAGCTGCGGCTCGTTCAGGCGGCCGGCATCGAGAGGAAATTCAAAGCTTCGCGGCATCACGCCAATGATCGAGTACGCCTTGCGATCGAGCTCAATCGCGGTGCCCATCACCCGCGGATCCCGGTGATAGCGGTTTCGCCACAGCGCATCGCTGATGATCGCGACCGGCTGATGCCCTTCGTCCTCCTGTTGACTAAACACGCGACCGAGCTGCGGTTGAACACCAAGCGTGGCGAACGTACTGGCACTCATCCTTGCGCCGGAAATCTCTTCAGGAAATTGACCACCCGACAACTCATAGGTGCTCAGTGCACATCCTCCCATCGAGGAAAATGCACTTGCAGATTTCGAATACGTGTTGATCTCGCGTGCCGTTACCGGGGTGTTCACACCATTCCCGATGTGATCGCCGAGAATCACCAGTTTTTCTGGATCCGGAAACGAAAAGGGCCGGAGCAGAATGCCTTCTACGAGCGAAAACACGGCCGTGGTGGCGCCGATGCCCAACGCCAGCGTCAGGACAACTGTTAGCGAAAAGCCCGGTGACTTGCGCAACTGCCGAAGCGCAATGCGCACGTCTTTGAGGATGGCATGCATTCGGTTTCCTTTTGACGGCCCGTCAGGATCCGCATTTTGAGATCGTAGATCAACGATTGCTGCACGTCACTCAAAAACCTCAATACCACAGATCGTCGCGCGCATGTTCCAACCGTCCCCTCGGATCTCAGGGCGCTTGCATCGTATCCCGCTTTCCGGCCCCCGGTGGTAGCCTTCCCATGGACTAAAAACAGAGGAGAAATCCGTGCGTACTTCTTTTTTGCTTCACTTCGCCGCAATCGGGCTCATCGTCAGTTCCACCATCGGAATATCAGCGCAATCGCCTCCGTTGCAAGCGCTGTCGCACGCGCAGGAACAACCGCTCGTACAAACCGCAGCGCCAGCAGCCGTACAGCACATGCCACGGGAGACCGCCGATGATCCGGTTGCCGATCCCCGGGCCATCGTCATCCTCGGCAATGCTCGTTTCACCGTTCTCACCCCAGAACTGATCCGCATGGAGTGGGCCGCGGACGGCAAGTTTGAAGATCACGCCTCCTTCGTCTTCATCAACCGACGTCTGCCCGTCCCCAAATTCTCAAAGGATGAGGCGGATCACAAGCTGACCATCAAGACGGCCGCTCTTACGCTCAAATACGATGGATCGGCCGGTCAGAGCGGCCGGTTCACCCCCGAGAATCTTTCCATCGAACTCACCGTCGAAGGAAAGCTGGTGACTTGGCACCCCGGCGAAGCCGACCCTGAAAATCTGCAAGGCACCACGCGAACGCTCGACGGTGCTCTTGGCTCCAAAACGCGCGAACCCATCGAGCAGGGCCTCGTCTCGCGCTCCGGCTGGGCGCTTGTAGACGACTCAACACGGCCGCTCTTCGATTCCGCAAACTTCAGCTTCAAAGAAGGCGAGAAGAGCCCCTGGCCGTGGGTAATCGAACGCCCCGCCGGCGAGCGACAGGACTTGTACTTCTTCGGTTATGGCCACGACTACCGCAAGGCCCTCAGCGACTACGTCCGCGTCGCCGGTCGCATCCCGTTGCCGCCCCGCTTCGCCTTCGGCACATGGTGGTCGCGCTACTGGGACTACAGCGATCAGGAGATCGAGGAAATCATCCGTGACTTCCATGAGAATTCCACGCCCCTCGACGTCTTCGTCATCGACATGGGTTGGCACAAGAGCAAAGAGCAACTCCAGGCCATGGGAGAAGGGGTCAAGAATGGCATGGATCAATCCAATCATTCTCTCGGTTGGAGCGGCTACACCTGGAATGACGTGCTCTTTCCCTATCCCGAATTGTTTCTGGACCGGCTTCATGCGAATCACCTGAAGACCAGCCTGAATCTTCATCCCGCCTCCGGCATTCAGCCGTGGGAAAGCAGCTACCCGGCGATGGCCAAAGCCATGGGCATCGATCCCGCGACAAAGCAGTACGTGCCCTACGACATCACCAGCAAGAAATTCGCCGAAAACTACTTCAATCTCGTCCTTCATCCTCTCGAGAAACAGGGCATCGACTTCTGGTGGCTCGACTGGCAGCAGGAACAGAACACAAAGATGGCCGGCGTAACGCCAACCTGGTGGATCAACTACGTGCACTTTACCGATCAGGAGCGCGAAGGCAAGCGTCCCATTCTCTTCCATCGCTGGGGAGGCCTTGGCAACCATCGCTATCAGATCGGATTTTCAGGTGACACCGTCTCTGTCTGGGATTCGCTGGCCTTCCAGCCGTGGTTTACCGCGACCGCAGCCAACGTAGGCTACGCCTACTGGAGCCACGACATTGGCGGCCATATGCCTGGCGCTGTCGAGCCGGAGTTGTTCACCCGCTGGGTCGAGTTTGGCGCGTTCAGCCCGATCCTGCGCACGCACACCACCAAGAATCCGGAATCGGAGCGGCGCATTTGGGCCTATCCTGAGCCATATTCGTCCATTCTTCGTGCAACCTTTCAGTTGCGCTATGCGTTGCAGCCGTACATCTACACTGAGGCGCGGCATACCTACGATACCGGCATTGCCTTTCTGCGGCCGCTTTACTACGACTGGCCTGAAGCCAACGAAGCCTACGACAACAAGAATGAGTATCTCTTCGGCGACGAGATGCTCGTTTCACCCGTCGTAACCGCTGGCGACAAAACCTCAGGTCTGGCAACTGAAATGGTCTGGCTCCCCAAGGGCGAATGGATCGAATGGCCAACGGGCAAGCATTTCAGCGGACCAACATCCGTGGATCGCAGCTTCTCAATCGAGCAGACTCCCGTGTACCTCAAGTCTGGTTCCATTGTTCCCATGCAGCCCCAGATGAGCTACACCGGTGAAAAGCCCGTCGATCCGCTTATCGTCAACGTGTGGCCGCTCGCGCCCGGAGCCAACTCGAGCTACACGCTTTACGAAGATAACGGTGTGGCCGAGCAGTATCAGCACGGCGCCTTCACGCGCACGCCCATCAAGGCTTCGCAAACCGGCGACACGCTGCGCGTTGAGATTGGCCCTGTCGAAGGCAGTTTCCCCGGTATGCTGAATGACCGCGGCTACACAGTGAAACTGCCTGCGGACTGGCCACCGGCATCCGTCACGGTCAATGGGGTAGCCGTGAAGCAATCTGGCCCCACCGGCAAAGGCGGCTGGAGCTTTGAAGGAAACACGCTCACAACCATCATTCCGGTTGAACGTCTGAGCACGTCATCGAAAGTCATGATTGAAGTCCGTCGCGCTGCCGGACTCACCGCCCGCCGCAATGAACTCGACGGGTTCAACGGTGCGATGGCGCGCTTGCGTGAAACCTACAACTCGCTCAACATGACACCACCCGTGGCCGCTCCACCTGACATCCTGATCGATGCAATGCAGACAGGAGACCGCATCGGCTATCACCCCGAACTCGCGCAGAAGGAGATCGCGCATTTCCACGAAGTAATGCCGAAAGCGCTAGCCGCCGTCAATACTGTGGTCGCCGAAGGGCAAAAACGCCTGGATCAGTTCGCTCAGCATCCACCGCGGCAAGAGCCAGGCACAACTGACATGAAGGCCGAGACACAGAAACGCTCCGATGCATTGGCCCGTGCTCAAAAACTGGTTAGCGACGCCGGAAGGTAGCAACCGAAGCAACAACGGGGCCGTGGACAAGCATCATCCACGGCCCCGCTTTACTCTCGTGACATTTAGCTGCCCGTTAGTGCGAACGAACAAGTTACCCGTGGTGCTCTCCGCCGCAGCACGAGCCCTGTTTCGCCAACGGCGGTTGCTCATATCCGGCCGTGGGATCGACAAAATAACTTCCCTCATATTTGTCGTGATGACGAACCCATGCCATCGAGAAAGCCAGCCCATCCTCATCCCGGCCCTTTGGCACAAGGTCGAGAAAGTTATAAGTCCCAACCAGGATGTCGAGCCCACGCGCGTAGGTTGAGTACGTGTGGTAAATCTGGCCGTCCGCATCTTTGACGAACACGCTCGCTCCCGGCCGTTCGTCGCTCGGAAACTCCATGACCGTGTAGTTGTAGTCGACCATCCCAGTTCCCTTCTCCGCCGGCGTAGCCGAGACGTGATAGTCGAAATTGAAGTCCGAACCGAATGCCGATGCCCAGTGGAATTTCCACCCCATGCGCTTTTTGAATGCATCGATCTCCGCATACGGAGCACGCGAAACCACTGCTAGCGTTACATCGCGATGCGCAAGGTGATTCGTCATTCCATCGAAATGATCAGAGAGGTAAGAGCAGCTCGGACATCCAGCCGCCCATCCCGGACCAAGCATGAAGTGATAGATAATCAGCTGGCTCCGTCCGTCAAATAAATCGGCCAGCGACTCGCTGCCGCGGGGTCCTTCAAAAACGTAATCCTTCTCGATCTTCTCCCACGGCAATTCGCGGCGCTGCCGGCTGAGTTCATCGCGCAGACGCGTGAACTCCTTTTCTTTCGCAAGAAACTCCCTGCGTGCTTCAATCCACTCGCTGTGCGATACCGCTTTCGACAGCTTCGGGGCCGTTGTCATCGTGGCCATGTTGAACCTCCTTCGTGTCGGTAGCTTTCGTGAAAGTTTTTCGGCTCACTCTCCGCAACAGCTTGCCGGTGAAGAGTGCCGCAACGCCGCCGGTTCCGGAGGCGCTCGCTGCCACCACAGCAGCGGTGGCAAGACAGAACGGGCACATAACTCCTCCTCGCCGATCCGGATCAGCCCCTCTGCATGAACAGCGGTGGCTCGTCCGCACTCGGTCCCCAGCTCGCGGGCACCGGAACATTCAGGATGCGCAGATACACGCTGAATTGCCCACGATGCTGATAAACGTGGCTGAACATCACGTCGCGCAGGAACTGCCAACGCGGTTGCGCAAGCACTTCCTTCCCGCCCGCCATCAGCCTCCATGTTTCGTTCATCGCTGCATCGTCGATCGTTGGGAGAATCTCGCGAACGGTAGCAACACTCTCGTCGAACTTCTGCAGAATTTCGCCGCCGCTCGCTGGCTGAGGGAACGCCGCAAAGTCCGGTGCCTGGGCCGGGCTGGTTTGCACAAAGCGGACGACACCGCCAGGCGTAGACGCGATGTGGAATGCCAGTTGGCCCGCCGTCATCGATTTTTCGTGCGGCTTCCAGGTGAGCTTGTCTTCCGGAAGCCGCTCAAGAAACCGGCGGGTGATCGGCGCTTGCGTCTCGAACTCCTCGAGAAACGCGCGCGCAACGGTATCGGCAACAACTGCTTGTGTAATCGACATGGAAACCTCCTTGTGTCCTGGGGGAAATTTGTTTGCCCTGGCTGCCTGATAGTGCAGCGTTACTTCGTGAGCGAACCTTCCGCACGCTCGCGAACTTTGCCGTGGATATAGCTCCAGCCACCGACCAAGCCTTTGCGGTGATCTTCCTGAACCAGTCCTAAACCTGAGTGACGGAACTTGATCAGCGTCCCACCCGGCTCTTCGCTCAGCCGATACTGCACGTTGTTCGCCACTGGATGCGACATCATCAGGGGTCCGCAGAATTCGAGCAGCGTGGGCCGCTTGATGGCCTGCACATGCGCCCAGAAGTGCCCGTTATCGGCTCCGAGATCGCGATACCAGCGCCCTCCCGGCCATGCCTCCAGCACCATCGGCATCGCGCGGCCATCGCCGACCTCGTTCCCATGACCCAGTTGTTCCAGCAGCGCCGCGAACGTGTCCTCCAGCGATGCGTGCACATGAATCTCCTGCTCCACGAGCAGTGTCAGATCCTCAATAGCTGTCGTTGCATTTACGATCATTGATCCTCCTTTGTATCTGGGGTGTTGCCTGTTTCGGTAACTCTGCGGGCGGCTGCAAGCTTCTCGGCCCGCTCCTTCACACGATTCAACTGGTGGCTCCAGTAGCGTTCAAACTCCGACGCCCATTCGTGCAGCGGCCGAATGCCTTCCGCATTCGTCTTGTACAACTTCTGCCGTCCGTTGCACCGCATCCTCACCAGCCCAACGTCCCGCAGCACGCGCAGGTGCTTCGATATCGAAGGCTGGTCGACACTAAGCATGGCCACAATCTCGTTCACCGAGTGCTCGCGATCAGCCAGCAGCAACAGAATCTCCCGCCGCCGCGGCTCTGCTACCGCATTGAACGCATCCGAGGTTGTTGCCGCTCGAGCCATGATGAATACCAATATATGCCGATATGGGAATATGTCAAGAATTAATTTCAGCAGGAACTTTCAAGTCCGAATGAAAGCGTTTGCAGACCCCTTCCCAATCAATTACGATTCCCGCGTATGAAAATCCGCGATCTTCTTCTGCCTGCAGTTCTTTCCGTTGCCTTCCCACTTCTCTTTGCTCAAGCGCCCTCGCCAGCTTCCGATCCTCTCGCGCCCACACAGGACGTGAAGTCCGCCGAGCAGATCGACCGCGAATGGCAGCAGTCGGTCAGCAAGTACGACGCGGAACGCAATCGCCTTCTGGCCGAAGCCGACCGCCAGGCGCACGACGGTCCCTATCGTCCCGATTGGGCCACGCTCATCAAGTATCAGCAGCCGCAGTGGTACAAGGACGCGAAATTCGGCATCTTCATCCACTGGGGCGTCTACTCCGTTCCGGCGGCCGAGAATGAGTGGTATCCCCGCAACATGTACGACGAGAAAAACGGCGCCTACAAGAATTTCAAAGAGCACTTCGCGAACGGCGATGATTCGAAGGGTTACAAAGATCTGATCCCACAGTTTCGCGCCGAGCATTTCAACGCCACTGAATGGGCGCAGCTCTTCAAAGCTTCCGGTGCGCAGTATGTCGTTCCCGTCGCCGAACATCACGACGGCTTCTCGATGTACGACTCGCACCTCTCCGATTGGACCGTCGTAAAAATGGGGCCAAAGCGCGACACGCTCGCCGAGCTTGCCGCCGCTGTACGCGCCGAGGGTCTGCACTTCGGGCTCAGCTCCCACCGCGCCGAGCACAACTTCTTCTACTCCTTCGGCCGCACAACCCGCTCCGACGTCAACGATCCGAAGTACGCTTCCCTCTACGGCCCGGCTCACCAGTGGTTCAATGCACCCGGCGACGCTCACGGCCTCGATGATGATTGGACCTGGGTCAGCGATGCCTGGACGCGTGACTGGCTAGCCCGCGACACCGAACTCGTAGAGAAGTACAAGCCGGAAATCGTCTACTTCGACTGGTGGATCGGGCAGCCCAATTTCCGCCACGCCGTCACCGAATTCACAGCCTTCTACTACAACTTCGCTGCCGCTCACGGTTACACCGGTACCGTCGACTTCAAGGATTATTCGCTCAACTGGAAGTCCGGCACGCGCGACTTCGAACGCGGCCAGCAGGATCACATCATCGCCGATCACTGGCAGACTGACACATCCATCAGCAACGGTTCGTGGGGATACGTCGAGCACGACACCTTCAAGTCGCCGGAATTCCTCGTGCACCAGCTCGTCGATATCGTCAGTAAGAACGGCAACCTGCTGCTCAACTTCGGCCCGCGCTCCGACGGCACCGTCCCCGATCAAGTCCGCACCACGCTGCTCGAGATGGGCGCCTGGCTGAAGGTCAATGGCGAAGCTATCTACGCCACTACCCCGTGGAAGACCTTCGGTGAAGGTCCAACCCAGGTAATAGGCGGCGCCTTCCACGATACCGATGTGAAGCCCTACACGCCCGCCGATTTCCGCTTCACAACAAAAGGCAACACCGTCTACGTCATCGGAATGGCCTGTCCCGCTGACGGAAGAGCAACCATCCACGCGCTCGGCACTGCGCATGAGGGCCGTGCTATAGCCATCGGCAACGTTGAACTGCTCGGCTCATCCGAGAAGGTCAACTTCAATCAGAATTCAGACGCGCTCGAAGTCACAATCCCGTCAGGAGGGCAATGCAAATACGCCTACACGTTGAAGCTGACGACAAAATAAATCACGGCGAGCCCTGGCTCAGCAGGCTCGCCGCCCGCGCGGTCAATGTCTACCGGTAACCATCGCCGCGAAATGCTCGTTCGTACCCCTCCTGAAAGCCGTGACGGTATTCATCCACCGCGCCTCTCGGTACAGGTGGATTGCGAAAGTCGCCGTGCCGATCTGCATCGGGCCTCAAGCCTTTCGACATGTCATGCCGGCCTGCTTCAAATCCATCGTGAAGCCCTCGCTCTCCAGATCGTTCATACGTGGGAGCGTACGGCGCTGAGTAGTATGCCCTCTCGTGCTCGGCACAGCCGGCCAGTGCAAGAGGAAGTGTCAGCAGAGCAAGTGCAATTGCTTTACGCATAGTGGACCCTCAAATACAAATCAGCACCCGACACGACGGTGAAGTGCTTCTCCGGTTGAAACACCTCATCGGCGGAACTGTTGCGCTACGGTCGGGAAACTTTCGCCACCATGCGCAGCGTTATAGTTGCAGGGGAGACTCTGCCGGATGAAGCAGCATCGCCGTCGCTTTTTGAAGTCGCTTGGTTTGGGAACTGCAGGCGGTCTTCTGCTGGCTCGCCGGCGATGCGCGGCGTTCTCAGTTCCGGCTGCAGACATCGCGCACGATCCTCTCCGGCCTGAATATCATCTGCTCCCTCCACACAACTGGATGAACGACCCCAACGGCCCCATCTGGTGGAAGGGACAATACCACCTCTTCTATCAGCTCAATCCGCATGCAGCCGTCTGGGGCGACATGCACTGGGGCCACGCCATCAGCCCTGACATGGTGCACTGGCATCATCAGCCCATCGCGCTTGCACCCACCCCAGGCGGCCCCGACAGCGAAGGTTGCTTCAGCGGATCGGCTATAGTCTTCGACGGCAAGCCAACGTTCATCTATACCGGCGTGCAGAATGCGCCGCCATCAGAGACCACGATTCACGATGGCAATGACAAGCTGCGTGAGACACAGATGCTCGCCACTGCAGAAGATGACCAGCTTCTCCACTGGAAAAAACTTGAGACGCCGATCATTGCAACCCCGCCGCAGGGAATCTACGTCACCGGCTTCCGCGATCCCTGTCCGTGGCAGGAAGGCAATGACTGGTATCTGGGCATCGGTTCAGGCGAACGTGGCATTGGTGGCTGCGTCCTGCTCTATCGCTCCCACGATCTGCGCCATTGGGAATACATGCACAAGCTGGCCCAGGGCAAGGCAAATGGCAAAGTCGCCGTCAATCCCTGCGACAGCGGCGAGATGTGGGAGTGCCCTGACTTCTTTTCCGTAAATGGCCGCCACTGCCTGCTCTACTCCACCGAAAATCAGGTCTTCTGGACCACCGGTGAATACGACATGCTCCGCCACCGCTACTTGCCCATGCGCACCGGCGTGCTCGACCAAGGGTCCGCCTTCTACGCTCCGAAGAGTTTCCTCGCTCCCGACGGCCGCCGCATCCTATGGGGGTGGCTTCGCGAAACGCGTCCCGAAGCTCAATTCGCGGCAGCCGGATGGTCCGGCGCCATCGGACTTCCACGTGTGCTCACAATAAATAAAGACGGCGAACTCGAGATGAACCCCGCCGCCGAAGTCGAAACACTGCGAGGCGCAGAAGAGTCATTAACATTGCACTCCGGCTCTCCCCTCAAGCAATCGCTCACTTCGCTGCGCAGAGAATTGCTAATCCCGCTCGGGGATGCGAAGCCGAAGATCGCGCTTCGCCTCCTCACGCGGGGTAGCGTGGTTTGGGAACTGCTGGTCGATACGTCCGCGCATCTTGTCACCTGCGGCAGCGTAAAGTTTGCGCTCCCTCCACAACTCAAGCCCGACGACGCGCTTCGCTTCTTCATGGACGCATCGGTAATCGAGACCTTCATCGTAGGCCGCGAATGCTTCACCAGCCGCGTGTACACCCTGGAGCCAGGCAAAACCGAACTTCAGATCGAGCTGATAACGGGAACAGACCTCAACCTCAAACAATGGCCTCTCGCTGCTATCTCTCCCGACCGGCTTACTACTTAGCTCGATTGTGTTCATAGATATGCTCTGTATCCGCATGACCTTTGAAGTACCGAACAGAGCCGCGTTTGCCTTGTGTCAGGGCACGACTTGAGTCGTGCCGAAAATGGACTAAAAAGAGGGGGGGCAACCAACGCCCTGCAGATATTTGTGAAGACGAGTTCCAGCAATTTCGAGAGTGACCTTACTCGCTCAGTTATAGTTGGCGAAGCACCATCCCCGCTCTCAAAAGGACAATTCAATGTCGCTCGATCGCCGAGGTTTTCTCGCAGCCTGCAGCCGCGCCGGCATTACTTCCGCCCTCTTTCCCGGAGTTCTCTACATGCTAGCCTCTCAGGCGCAGGAGTCGCCGGATACAGATCAGTCAAAGCCCCCGAAGATCACGCCGGAAATGATCGACCAGGCCGCAATCATGGCCGGCATCGGTCCCTTTACCGACGAGCAGAAGAAGATGATGATCAACGGCCTCGTCGATCAGAACGGCTCGTTCAAGGCCATTCGCAAGTTGAATCTGCCCAACTCCCTCGCGCCTGCTTTCGTCTTTCATCCGTTTGCGGCGGCAGGCAACCCTCTCCACGTTGCGCCTGCAAAGCCCGGCGTCACCGGATGGAAACCCGATCCGAATGTCACAGCGCCCTCGAACATCGAGGACCTCGCCTTCGCCACCGTGAGCGAACTCGCCAGCCTGCTCCATGCGCGCAAAATTACGTCGCTCGCGCTCACCCAGATGTATCTCGCACGCCTCAAGCGCTACGACTCCAAACTTCATTTCGTCATCTCGCTTACCGAAGAGCGCGCACTGGCCAAAGCGAAGCAGGCCGACGCTGAAATCTCCGCCGGCAACCATCGCGGCCCGCTTCACGGAATTCCCTGGGGCGCAAAAGATCTGCTCGCCGTGAAGGGTTATCCAACCACGTGGGGTGCAGGCGGATTCGAGCATCAATCCTTCGAAGAAGACGCGACCGTCGTCAAGCGTCTCGACGAAGCCGGTGCCGTCCTCGTAGCCAAGTTCACGTTGGGCGCGCTCGCCATGGGCGACAAGTGGTTCGGCGGCCGCACCCGCAATCCGTGGAACCCTGCGCAAGGCTCGAGCGGCTCGTCAGCTGGCTCTGCCAGCGCCGTCGCCGCCGGATGCGTGGCCTTCGCCATCGGCTCGGAGACGCTGGGTTCCATCAGTTCCCCGTCGACACGCTGCGGAGCCACAGGCCTGCGTCCCAGCTTCGGCTTCGTGCCACGCACCGGTGCCATGGCGCTGAGTTGGACGATGGACAAGCTCGGCCCCATCTCGCGATCGGCCGAAGACTGCGCACTTGTTCTGAACATCATCCACGGCCCCGACGGGCAGGACACATCGGTTCATCCTGCTTCGTTTCGCTGGGACCCCGACCTTGACGTGCGCGCTCTGCGCATCGGCTACTTGAAGAACGACTTCGATGAGCCATCGCCGTTCAAGCTTCCCCCTCCACCGGCCAGCGAGACCGCCGACGAAAAAAAGGCCCGCGAGAAGAGTGAATCCGCGCGCACAGCTGCCCGAGCCCGCCGCGATTACGACCACCGCTACGATCTCGCTACGCTCGAAAAGCTTCGCAGCATGGGCATCAAACTCATCCCGGTTGAACTTCCCAAATTGCCGTTTGGTGCAATGGTTGGTCTTCTCGGTGCCGAGGCCGCCGCCGCGTTCGACGATCTCACTCGCAGCGGCCGTGATCGTCTGCTTACTGAGCAAGGCCCGGACGATTGGCCCAATGAATTCCGCACCGCACGCTTTTATCCAGCCGTTGAATATATCCAGGCGAATCGCGCGCGCACGCTCGCCGTTCAACAAGTCTCTGCCCTCTTCGACAAAGTCGACATCATCGTCGGTTCTTCCGGCGGTCAGCAGTTGCTGGCTACGAATCTCACCGGCCATCCGGCCCTGATCGTGCCCAATGGCCTGCGCGGCGAGGACGCGCCCAGGCCGCCAAAAACCGATGACGGCGATAACGACGACATCGGCGGCCCCGGGACACCGGTTTCCGTCACATTTCTCGCGGGGCTGTACGAGGACGCCAAACTCGCGGCCTTCGCGCACGCATATCAGCAGGCGACGAGCTTCAACAAGCAACACCCCAAGCTCGACTGAGCCCGGACCTGTCTTGTCACCCCCGCAACGCCGCCTGATTCAATTCGATTGCGGTTTGTCCGCCGGAGACGGAGTTGTTGTGGTGCTAGCCGGCGGCGGAGTTGTCGTGGGCGGTGCCGTTGGTGGAGTGCTCGGCGCAGTTGTCGATGGCGGTGGTGTCGCCGGCGTTCCGGGAGCCCCCGGCGCGGGCGGATGCGGCATCATCCGCATCGGCTGACCATTCGGGCCATTCATCATTCCCGGCCGAGCCTGCGGCGCCGGCATCTCGCTGACGTCCACCAGCTCGATATCAAAAATCAAGTCCGCCTTGGGCGGAATGCCGGGGTTCGCCGCATTGGGTCCCGGGCGGCCGTGCGCGCCATACGCAAGCTGCCACGGGATGAACAACCGGCGCTTCCCTCCGATCTTCATGCCCGTGAACCCCTGGTCGAAGCCGGGGATCACACGTCCAAAGCCCTGGGGAAAGCTGATGGGCTCCCCGTCATTCATCTTGGGCTTGCCATCGGAGTCCATCTCTGGCTTGCCGTCCTTGCCCATCACCGGCGTCTTGTGATCGTACGACGAGTCGAATTTGTGCCCATCCGCCGCCAGCCATCCCGTGTAATGCACCTTGTAGATCTTGTTGGGCTCAGCTTCACCACCCTTGCCGATCCTGATGTCCTGGTATCGGAGACTGAAGGCCGTCTTCACGATCCCTCGCGCCGGCGGCACCCCCGGGGGCAATTTAAGGCCGCTAGCCGATGTCGCCGGCCTGGCGGCAGCGCTGGGCGCGGCAGGTTTGGCAGGTGTTTGTGCAAAAGAAGCAACAGTCGCTGCCGCCACAAAAAGACCGAAAATGAATTGTTTCATTGCGAAAGAGGGCTCCGATTTGTTCTCATCGGGAGTGTAACAGGCGCTCCACACCCCCTCCGGCGGCCTGGAATCCTGAAATCTTATGGGGGCTTTATGCCCCACTCGCTACAGTGACTCATGGTCGAACTTTTTCTACAGCTTCTTCATCTTTCCTGGCTGCCTGCCGCTTCGTTCCTGGCGGGCGTTCTCAATTCCATTGCCGGCGGAGGATCGTTCCTTTCCCTTCCTGCTTTGTTTGATGGCGCGGCCGTGGTCGGCATCGGCGCAATCACGGTGCAGGCCACAAATACGGTTGCCTTGTGGCCCGGCCAGTTGACCGGACTCATCGCCTTCCGCAAAGAACTGCGCGAATACGGCTGGGAGCTGCTTCCCCTCGGAATCTCATCCGGCATTGGCGGATGGTTAGGCGGCTTCCTGTTGTTGCGGACCGGAAACCTAATGTTCCGCCAACTGCTGCCGTGGCTCCTTCTATTCGCGGCCACCATGTTTGTGCTGAGCTTTCCTCTGGGACGCTGGCTCAAAACTCGCTCCGGCGGCGCGCGCCACAACAAGTTGCTCATCGTGGGGATGGTCATCGTCAGCGTGTACGTCGGCTACTTCGGAGCCGGTGGCGGCTTCCTGGTGATGGCTCTCTTTGGCATCTGTGGCGTCCACGATATCCACGAGATGAATGCGCTGAAGGTGCTCACGGCTGCCGTATCCATCGGTATCCCCGCCGTTTCGTTCATCATTGCGGGCCGCGTCCACTGGAGCTTCTGCCTGGAGATGGCGTTCCTGGCGGCGCTGGGCGGCTACATCGGCGCGCACTATAGCCGCTTGATCAACCAGGCCATCATGCGCAGAACGGTGGCCGCCATCGGCTTCATGACCGCCGCGTATTTCTTCGTCCAGAACTACGCCGTCCACCCGGTCCGCTGAACCCATCGTTATCAGGCTAGAACCGCTGATCCAAGAGGTTGTGAAAGGGCACGACTCTACAGGCTGCGGAAAAACTCGTTGTTTGAAAGGGCACGACTTTAGTCGTGCCGCAACAGCCGATAAAACGGAGGGCTTTAGCCCCCGAGGGAAGTTCTCTGTTTGGCAAGTGAGAATTTATGCAATGCAAGCAGCCCTAGTTCGAAACCCGCGTCTCGAATCCCTTGGCCATTGCCGTCCAGTGAACGTTGTCCGGTGAAAACTCCTGCGCGTAATCGATGCGATCGGTTCCCGTGAACACGTTCACCACGTGGAAATACATCGTGGTCTCTCCCTGCGTCACCTGCCAGGGAAACGTCCAAATGTTTCCCTGGATCTGGAGCCGTCCGGAACCCGCGGCTTCCCCACTCTGCGGAATTTGGTACGTCGTATACATCTTGTCTTTGTCGCTGTACGTGAAGATCAGCAAAACCTTCGAATCGCCGTCGACATACTGGTTGCACGCCACGTACGCGCCACTCTTCCAGCAGTCGTTGCGCAGCGTCTTGTCCTCTTTGCCGACCTGGCTATACGCGGTCGCAAAATGCTCGCCATGCACTTTCCATGTACCTGCATAAGCCATGACGGCCTCAACACCCGCGGGCGATTGTTGCGGAGCCTGCGCGGCCTGAGCCTGCGCGGCCTGAGCCTGTGCTGCGGCAATGCCGGTCCCGCTCAATACGACGCCGATCATAATCCAGGAAAATATACGACGCATGAAAATAAACCTCCGCTTCCGATGCCATGGTAATGCGCCCCGGTCTCCCGAGTCTGAAATTCTTCCCACAACTGCCGCTGTCATTCACTTAGCTACCTCGCTAGGTTAATGAGCCGGTGTCATTCTGAGTGAACGGGGCCCCAAACGTATTTCAGTTTGGGGGTGGTGACCGAAGAATCCGCTTTTTGCTCTTTAGCGTCTTCCCAATTGCATTCCACTCAACCAATGAGCCAGCGTCATTCTGAGTGAACGGGGCCCCAAACGTACTTCGGTTTGGGGGTGGTGAGCGAAGAATCCGCTTTTGGCTTTTTCACTTCCTTAAAAAGGATGCTCCCGCTGCACCGCCGCATAAGAACTCAACCAGATTGCGCCATCATCCCCGCCAGCAGCGCAGTCCGCGGTGCCAGGTGTTCCACCACAACGGACTCATGGCTAGCGTGCGCACCTTCGCCAACAGCTCCCATCCCGTCGAGCGTCGCAATGCCCAGGGCAGAAGTAAAATTGCCGTCCGATGCGCCGCCTGTCGATGCTTCCTCCAGAACAAACCCAAGTTCACCTGCCAGCGCGCGAGCCTGCGCGAAGAGCCTCGCCGTGCCCCGCGTGCGCTCCATCGGAGGCCGGTTGATTCCTCCTGTGACGGTAACTTCACAGCGCTTATCTTTTGCTTTGAGCGACCGAAACCTGCGCTCGATCCGCAGCCCGTCGGAAATCTTCGCGATCCGCACGTCCACCTCGGCAAAGGCTTCCGCCGGAATCACGTTGGTCTTGCTGCCCCCGCCTGCAACGCCCACGCTCACCGTCAGGCCGCGCTTCAACTCCGTCCATCCGCTCGCGACATCGATCACGCGCGATAACTCCCGCAGCGCGCTCGCGCCCTTTTCAAAATCAACACCGGCATGCGCGGCCACTCCGCGAATATCGATGCGCCAATTCCCCG
This sequence comes from uncultured Acidobacteriaceae bacterium, assembly GCA_963838295.1. GTDB lineage: Bacteria > Acidobacteriota > Terriglobia > Terriglobales > Acidobacteriaceae > Telmatobacter. The sequence goes on along the minus strand of CAWIQS010000005.1, from coordinate 154,899 downwards.
TTCCTTTGCGCGCCGTCTTGTAAGCCAGTCCCTGGGCCGGCTCCAGGACAAACACCGAGCCGCAATCGCTTGCAATCTTCTCCGTGATCGGCCGCGACACCGGGCTTCCAATCTCCTCCTCGCTGTTCAACAGCAGAATGACCTCGCGATCGAGCAGCGCGGCCTCGGTCAGAATCTCAATCGAGGTCAGGGCCATGGCCACGCCAACCTTCATGTCCAGCGTGCCCGGCCCCCACAAACGCCCGTCGGCTACTCGGCACGGCATGGTGCGCAATGTGCCGAGCGGCCAGACCGTGTCGAGATGTCCCAGCAGCATGATTGGCGTTTTCCCATCGCCCTTGCGCGGGCCGAACCGCATTTCCAGCACATCGCCGTAGTTGCGCTGCCGGTGCAGCTTGATGCGTCCGTCTAGTCCGCGACCAGCTTCGGCTGCAATGGCCACACACGCATCCACAGCCGCCTTCACATCCGACGGCGACTCAACCTGCACGAGTTTGCGCGCAACTTCGACCAGCGCGGGTTGTTTACGGCGCGCACCGGCAAGCAGTGCACGCATGGGAACTTCAATGTCAGAGGGTGGTACTGTATGCGGATTCACTGGTTATCAGTCTAGAGGCGAAGAGCCCTCGCAGCAATTGCTTACCTGATCCGCAACAATCTCGAGCTCCCGCACAAACCTCGCTGAGTCTTTTAGGATTGCATCAGAGGCGTTTTTTGAACACAAGTTCTCTCAGACTTCTGGTGGCGGGCGCTGCATTCGTAACGATGACGCTCCTCCCGTTTTCCCTGATGGCGCAATCCGCTCCCGCTCCGAATTCGGCCAACCCGACCACCAGCGCTGCCGCTGCGCGTGCCGTGACCGTATCCGCTAAAAACGGCGTTGAGCTCAAAGCCACCATCAACGGCCAGGGACCCTTCGATGCGGTCTTCGATACCGGCTCCGGCAACCTGATGACCGCCAGCCTGGCCAAACGCCTCGGTCTCAAGCTCGAAGGATCTGCCACCATCAATGCAGGCGGCGGAAACGTCCCCGCAAAAGTGGTAAAGGTAGCGACAATCAACATTGGCGGCCTCACCATGTCCGATCAGTTGTTCGCTGTAGTTGATACTCCCATTGCGCAGGATCAAGATGGAATTTTCGTCGGTGATCTTCTGCTTCAGAATCTGCCCATCCGCGTTGACTTCGAGAAGGAGGAAATCACCTTCTATTCCAAGGAGGGATTTGCTTATACCGGTAACGGCGCCACGGTTCCAATCCACTCACAAGACGGCGGTCTGCTCGTTGAGGCCACGGTGGACGGCATCGACGGCTTGTTCGGATTAGACACCGGGGACATGTACTCCCTGTCCCTCTATGCGCCTCTTGTTAAGAAGCACAACCTTATCGAACACTACAGAGCGAAAATCCGAGGATATGCCGGCGAAGGCTGGGGCGGGCCCGACCGGGGATACTTCACACGCGCAGACACACTGCTGCTGGGCAAGTACGAAGTTGTCCGGCCCATCACCGTTCTCTCCACTGACACCCAGGGCGCGGAGTCCTCTGCAACGGTCGCCGGCAACATTGGATTGCATATCCTGCGCCAGTTCACGATCGTCTTCGACGGCCCCCATGGCAAAATGTACCTCGAGAAGAATGCGAACTATGGCAAACCCGATGTGTTCAATCGCGCCGGCCTCATGCTCGACAACAATAGTGACAGTTTGAAGATCAAGACCGTGATTCCCCGTGGACCCGGCGCAAAAGCCGGTTTGAAAGAAGACGATGTCATCACACAGATCGACGGCCAGCCGCCAACCGACGATTCAATGCAGACTGCCTTCACCCGGCCCGTCGGAACCGTCCTTCGCCTCACCGTACGCCGCGGCACGATGACGCGTACGGTGTCCATCGTTCTCCGGCAGATTCTCTGAAGATCCGCGTCTGGTCTTGAAGAAAGGAAACAACCCTCCCATGCACTACCTGCTCTTCTACGAAGTAGCCGATGACTACATCACCCGCCGCGCAGAGTTTCGCAACGTTCACCTGAAGATGGGCTGGGAGGCGGTTGAGCGCGGCGAACTCGTCCTCGGCGGTGCGCTGGCTAATCCCATCGATGGCGCCGTTCTCGTCTTCAAGGGAGACTCGCCCGCAGTCGCCGAGCAATTCGCCAAGGCCGATCCCTATGTCACCAGCGGCATCGTCAAACGCTGGTATGTCCGCGAATGGACCACGGTCGTCGGCGATATTGCCGCCAACCCCAAGCGGCCTGGCTGAGATCAGAGGAGCTGACAGGGTGCAGCGATCGCGGGTTGGATGCGATGCGCAGAATAAAGTAAACTCCTTCGAACAGCAGTACTCAGGTTCAGTGATGGTGCAACGTACGGCATCAAATCAGAATGTGTCTCCTAAGTCTGATGAAAACAGCGGCTTAAGAGAAATCTTTGGATCCGGGGAGATGGCCAATTTAACGCGGGCCTTCCCCTGGGAAACCACGTCTGTCGGGTCCATCGAATCCTGGCCCGAAACTTTGCTCACTGTCGTGAACACCATGCTGGCATCGCGTCATCCCATGTTTCTGTGGTGGGGCGACGACCTCGTCCAGTTTTACAACGACGCCTATCGACCCAGTATCCGCGAAGACAAACACCCTCGCGCGCTCGGCCAGCCCGGCCGGGAATGCTGGCAGGAAATCTGGCAAGTCATTGGCCCCCAGATCGACGCCGTCATGACGCGCGGTGAGGCCAGTTGGCATGAGAATCAGCTCGTGCCCATCAATCGTCATGGGAAGCTCGAGGACGTTTACTGGACGTATGGATATAGCCCGGTGCGCGACTCGTCAGGAAACATCAGAGCCACGCTGGTTGTCTGCACTGAAACCACCGAGAGCGTAGTCGCCAAGCGTCAATTGGAACTCGAAACGCAGCGCCTTGCGGAGCTCTTCCAACAGGCTCCGGCGTTTTTCGCCGCCCTCGGCGGACCCGACCACCGGTACGAATTGGTGAATCCCCACTACCGCGAACTCATCGGCCATCGCGATGCGCTAGGCAAAACCGTCAAAGAGGCGGTTCCGGAAGCAGAGGAACAGGGGTTCGTAGAACTCCTCGATCGCGTGTATCAGACCGGCGAGCCATTCGTCGGCCACGATATGCCGATTCAATTGCTGAACAGAAAATCGCAGGACCTCGAATTGCGCTATCTGGATTTCGTCTATCAGCCTCGGCGTAATGCCGACGGCAACATTACCGGCGTCATCGTGCTCGGCATCGACGTAACCGAAAACAGGCGTGCAGAACAGCTCCTGCTTCAATCAGAAAAGCTCAACGCCGTCGGTCGACTCGCCAGTTCCATCGCCCACGAAATCAATAACCCTCTGGCAGCGGTTACCAATCTCATTTACCTCGCCCAACAGGCTGCACTGGATCCAGAGGTCAGAAGCCATCTGGCCAGCGCCGAGATCGAGCTTCGCCGCGTTTCCGCCATCGCCAATCAGACTTTGCGCTTTCACCGCCAGTCCACCAACCCCCGCCAGGTCACTGCAACCGAACTGATTGATGCTACTGTTCCGCTCTACCAGGGACGCTTGATGAATGCCCGGGTGAAGGTCGAACGTCTTGACCGCGCCACTCAATCGGTCACCTGCTTCGAGGGCGAAATGCTACAGGTTCTCAGCAACCTGATCGGCAACTCCATCGACGCCATGAGTCTGAAAGGTGGTCGCCTCCTAATCCGAACTCGGAATGGATGCGACTGGAGGTCAGGACGTAAAGGAGTTGTCCTCACCGTTGCCGATACCGGCCACGGCATGTCTCCATACACGCTGTCCAGGATCTTTGTGCCCTTCTTCACCACCAAGGAGAACAAGGGAAACGGCATCGGGCTGTGGATCAGCCGCGGAATTGTTGACAGGCATCGCGGCCATCTCACCGTACGTTCGCGTCAGTCACCGTCCGGCTCGGGCACGGTATTTGCGCTCTTTCTGCCCATCGATGCCGCACAAATCGTCTGACGTCGCCATCAGTTGCGGCAACTATTCTTCGGGCAACACAACGAATGGGTTACTCACACGCGGAAAATCAATCGCCGCGAGAGAAACTGCGCCAGCCCCAGCAATCTGCCACGCCGGCGATTTCAGCTCCGGCATCGGCTTGGCTTCGAACAGCTTCTTGCACTGCCTCGCCGTCCATCGCGCCCAGTTTTTCGATTTCTTGCGGCGCGCGCTGTCTGTCGAAATTCCCGTGCCCGCATACATCTGCCGATAAAGCTTCGAAAGGAAGATGAAAGCAATCCTCGCCCGCAGATTGGGCGTGCATGCCGACCGCTGCCAGATGGCGCTCCAGTTGTAGAACCTGTCCCAAACCCGCTGTGTACGTTCGCGAATCTCATCCGAACTCATCGAAGGATGTGGCGTGAACATCTTAGGACGAACCTCGGTGGGGATCAACCAATAACGAGTGAGGGGTACATCGCCCACCAGCGTGGGATGCGTGGATTGTTCCTTTTCCCAGCGGCCAAAATCCACCGTGCCAGGAAAGGGCGTCATCATCACGAATTGCGCAAACGTCACGCCTGCTTTCAGCGCCATCTCGACCGTTGCGTCAAAGGTCGCCGGTTTGTCAGTCGGCAATCCAAAGATGAACGAGCCAAGCACATGGACGCCATGCTTCTTGAACGTCTGCAACTGCTTTGCCAGCGCCTCTCCGGAATAATTCCAATCCTTGAAAACAGCCTTGAGGCCCTCCGGCGTCACCGCTTCCACTCCAACCAGCGCGCCCTTGATATTCGCTTTCCGCATCGCATCCAGATAGTCGCCGTCTTCGCCCGCTTCCATCGTGATCTGCGTAAAGAACACCATGTCCTTCGGCAGCTTTGCCAGCTCTGCCATCAGTTGGAATCGTTCATTGCGAATCCCGGTCAGCTCTTCCACCTTGGCAAAGTTCTTCTGCTCGCGTGCCAGGCGCAGATCCGTCAGCGTCACGGGATAGAAGTTGTCATCGGCCAGCGCAATGAACCGGAATCCAAGTCTCCGCAGACTCACGATCTCGTCGATCACTTTTTGAAACGACCGCTGCCGTGGCTTCTGTCCGTCCGTGCGCCAGACGCTGCAGAATGAGCAATGCTTCGGGCATCCGCGAATCGTCTGCACTGACGCCCACATATATTTTTCGGGACGCATCAGATCCCATCGCGCCGCAAGAAACTCCGTGCCTTCAATCCGGCCGCCTTCATAGACCTTTTCGGGATTGCCGGCAACGCAGCCTGCCACAGCCTTACCCCAGGCGATGTCGCCATCGCCCTTCACCACTGCGTGCGCTTCGCCGCGCTCCAGCGCTTCCTCAGGAAATAGTGTCGCGTGGATGCCGCCATACACAACCCAAGCGCCCCGCGCGCGCGCTATGCGGCCAACCTGGTACCCCCGCAAGGCGTTGCCGGTGTGCACGCTGATGCCGACAATATCCCCGGCTTCGATGCTTTCCGGCACAATCTGTTCGATCGATTCATCTACAAGGATGGGCGTCCCGGCCGAAGCCGGTGTTGCCGCTGCGAGCACAAACAGCCATCGGGGAGTGATGACAGCCGTGCCAAAGGAATTATCGCTGGGATTGACCAGGTGGACTCTCGTAAAACCCTGCCTTTCCAGGTGTGTGCTTGATAGAGAAACATCAAGCGCCGAATTCCGGACCGATCCGAAACCCGGTACACCCTGGGCAGGTGACAAATGACCAGTGGCCTGCTGTGTCGTCTATCATACACATCCCGCGCGGCACTGACATTTTCCTTCCGAAGCAGCCGCTCCGCAGCCTGCGTAGATTCTCGCAGACGATTGAAGCCGCATCCACTTACGTAAATTCAGCAGCCCGCTTTCGAATCGGCAGATAGATCGGCCCGAAGATCGCCAGCGCGCACGCCTCGGCGCCCACGATGCAGGAGATCGCCAGCCCCCGAAAATCCAACAGCGACGCGTTGGGAGGCTTGGCGCGAGGTACATGTAATTGGTTTTGAAGGAGTAATTGAACGCGCCAACTGCAAAGCCAAAGAAGTTCGACCCCGCATCGCAGTGCGGTGCTCGATTTCCCTATTCCCTATTCCCTAATAGTCCCTAGTCCCTAGTAGTCCCTAGTCCTAATCCCTGTTCCCTCTTCTTTAGTCAGGTACACTGAAATGTTCACCAGTCATGCAAAACAAATATCCAATTGGCATCCTGGGCGCGACCGGAATGGTCGGCCAGCGCTTCATTCAACTGCTCGAAGACCACCCGTGGTTTGAGATCACATGGCTCGCCGCCAGCGACCGTTCCAGCGGCAAGGTCTATGGCGAAGCTGCAAAGTGGCGCCTCGACACCCCGCTTCCCGACCGCATCGCCCGCATGACCGTTTCGCCCGCCGAACCCGAAGGCGCGCCGAAGATCATCTTCGCTGCCCTCGATGCCGCCATTGCCCGCGAAATGGAGCCGAAATTCGCCAACGCTGGCTGTGCGGTGGTCTCAAACTCCAGCGCCTATCGCATGGCGCCCAATGTCCCCCTCGTCATTCCTGAAATCAACGCCGACCACCTCCACCTGATCGAGGAGCAGCCCTCGCGCCGCGAATCCGGCGGCTACATGGTCACCAATCCCAACTGCTCCACCATCGGCCTCGTCCTGGCCCTCAAGCCCCTCGAAGAGCGCTTCGGCATCGAACAGATTTTCGTCACAACGATGCAGGCCGTGTCGGGTGCCGGCTATCCCGGTGTTCCTTCAATGGACATCCTCGGCAACGTCATCCCCTACATCGGCAGCGAAGAAGAAAAGATGGAAGCCGAGACACTCAAGCTGCTCGGCCATCTCGACGGCAACCACGTCACTCCACTCGCTGCAAAAATCAGCGCACACTGCAACCGCGTAGCCGTGGAAGATGGACACACTGAGAGCGTCTCCATCAAGCTGGGAAACAAAATCGGCCGTCCCGCAACCCACGAAGACATCCTCGCCGCCTGGTCTGAATTCCAACCGCTCAAGCTGCAGCATCTTCCCATGGCTCCTGAGCAGCCGATCGAATTTGCTCCGCAACCCGACCGCCCGCAGCCCCGCCTCGATCGCAATCGCGGACGCGGCATGGCTGTCACCGTCGGCCGTCTGCGTCCCTGCTCCCTGCTTGACTGGAAGTTCACCGTGCTTTCGCACAACACCATTCGCGGAGCCGCCGGCGCCGCCATCCTCAACGCAGAACTGCTCGTTAGCCTCGGCAAATTGGAACCCGTGGCCGAAACCGCCACCCGCGCTTAGAAGCGAAGCGCTGCTTGTGTCAGGGCACGACTCGGGGTACCCTATGGGTCGCGTGCCGAATTGCAAGAAAATAGATGGGGCTTTAGCCCCTGAGGTCGAAACAAAGAACGCATGAGCCTGGTCGTGATGAAATTCGGCGGCACCTCGGTAGAAGACCCAACCGCCATCAACCGCACCGCCTCCATCGTCGCCGGCCGCGTAGCCGCCGGCAAGCAGACCGTCGTCGTCGTCAGCGCCATGGCCAAGGTCACTGACCAGCTTCTGCGCGCCGCCTCTGCAGCTGCCAAAGGCGACCGCACCGGCGCCCTTGCCATCAGTTCCCGCCTGCGCGCCCGCCATCGCGACACGGCCTGCGCCCTCATCAAGACCCCAGCCGACGCCTCCGCCCTTTGCAACCTCATCGAGCAAAAATTCGACTCGCTTGATGAAATCCTGCGCGGTCTCGCCGCCATCCTCGAACTCACGCCGCGCATCTCCGACCTTGTCGTCAGTTACGGCGAACGTCTCTCCAGCCGCATCATCGCAGCCGCCTTTATCGAGCGCGGCATCTCCGCTGCCCACGTTGATGCGCGCGAAGTCATCGTCACTGACTCGCAATTCGGGAAAGCCGCACCGCTCGATGTCCTCATCGACAAACGCGCCACCGAACATCTGCGCCCGTTACTCGACCAGGGCAAGGTTCCGGTCATGGGCGGCTTCATCGCCTCCAACGAGGAAGGCATCACCACCACGCTCGGCCGCGGCGGCTCCGATTTCACAGCTGCTCTGCTCGGCGGAGCTCTTGCCGCGGGCGCCATTGAAATCTGGACCGACGTCGACGGCATCATGACCAGCGATCCCCGCGTCTGCCCCGATGCGTTGCGTGTCAAGGTCATCAGCTTTGAAGAAGCTGCCGAGCTCGCCTACTTTGGCGCCAAGGTGCTGCACCCGGCCACGATTCTGCCCGCTGTCCGCAAGAACATCCCCGTGCTGGTGCTCAACAGCAAGAACCCCGCGAACGAGGGCACGCGCATCATCTCCATCGCGCCCCACTGCAGCAGCCCCTTCAAATCCATCGCCGTCAAAAAGAAGCTATCCATTATCGACGTCGTCGCCAGCCGCATGCTTATGACACACGGTTATCTCAAGGCCATCTTCGACATCTTCGACAAGCACCAGTGCCCCGTCGACATGGTCTCCACCAGCGAAGTTTCCGTCTCCCTCACCGTCGACTCCAACGACAAGCTGCCCCTCATCGCCGCCGATCTCAGTCAGCTCGCCGATGTGAAGTACGAAGGTAAGAAGGCACTCGTCTGCATGGTCGGCGAAGACATCCGTGGACAAAGCGGCATGGCAGCTCAGGTATTCAGCGCCATCAAGCACGTCAACGTGCGCATGATCTCCCAGGGTGCGAGCGAAATCAATATGAGCTTCATGATCGAAGAAGACGACGCCGACGAAGCAGTCCGCTCTCTCCACGCCGCCTTCTTCAAAGAGCCAGACCCCACCATCTTCGACGTAGAATCCCGCAAAGCCGCTCTCACTTCTTAGTCTCCTGAAGCGATATTCCACTCACCCCCGCCGGTGTCATTCTGAGCGAACGGGGCCCCAAACGCACTTCAGTTTGGGGGTGGTGAACGAAGAATCTGCTTTTGCTTCTCAGCCCTTCCGATCTTCGCTCCACCATTCAATAAGGCAGTGTCATTCTGACCGACTCCACCATTTAATAACACGGTGTCATTCTGAGCGAACAGGGCCCCAAACGCACTTCAGTTTAGGGGTGGTGAGCGAAGAATCCGCTTTTGCTTTTTTGTGCTCTTGTTTGAGGACTTGATCCTCAGTTGAATTCCCGTTGCAACCCCACCGATACAAACCGTAGACTCACATCCATTCAAAACCCCTCGCATCGTGAGTCTGGAATCTGAAAGTGAAAGACAAATCCGCGCTCCCGCTCCTGCTTTGCGTCGCTGTCCTCGCAGGGTGCCACCTCACTCCATCCCCCTGGGACGGCCAGTGGACCCTCGACGAGTCCAAAAGCCACTTCGCCGCGCCCACCTTCACCGTCGCCGTCTCTCCAGAAGGCATGTACCACTTCGACGATGGAGCCATCGATTACTCGTTTCGCTGTGACGGTAACCCATACCCCACCGCCGCCGGCACCGGTAGCTCCATCTCCTGCACCCAGACCGGTCCGAAGACAATCGTTTTGAAAGAAAAGACCAACGGTCCCGACTCAACCAACACACGCTGGGAACTCTCAGCCGATGGAAAAACTCTCACCGCCATCTTCAAGTTGATTCAGATCGGCGGCTCCACGAAAGATAAGCAGCTCGTCTACGCCCGCGATTCAGATACGAGCGGCTTCTCTGGCCGTTGGAAAGCGACCCACCCCTTCGACTCCCGCTCGAAAACCGTGGTGCTCATCCTCAACTACAACGCTTTTCATATCGAGTCTCAGGACTGGGGTCAATTCTCCGACTCCCGCCTCGACGAGCCTCCGACGCCCATTCTCGGCGCCAACCAGCCCTTCGGATTCTCACGCTCCGTAAAGATGCTCGACCCACGCCAACTCCAGACCGAAGACACCTGTGCAGGCAGAGTCATTCGACGCACCACGTGGAGGGTTAGTGACGACGGCAAGACTCTTTACGAGGAATCCTGGGCGCCGGAAAAATCGGCCCAAAAAGATCTGCTTGTGTATCAGAAGTACTGATCAGTACCGACAGATCTTGGGTGCCCAGGTCTTGCCCTGAGACTTGGGAACGCAATCCGGTCATTCAGCCAAACGAGGTTCCTATGCCGTCAAGTCTCTACGTCAGAGTTCTCCGCTAACTGCCTCAATCCAAACGCCAAAAAAACAGCCAGGTTTTGCAGGTTATTTTCCGCATTTTGCTAAGCTGAACCTATCCATGAACACTCCAGGCATTTCAGCTTCGCCGTCCTTTCACTGCCGGCGTGCTTTTAGTCTCTGCCCTGCTACCCCCTCCCCCCGGCCTGTGAAACCGTGAAACTGTGAAGAAGTACGCGCCATCCGATGCACGCCCATTCCTACGCTGTAAGCTGGAAGTCGAATTCACTTCAACGGAGCGGCAATGCTCGTCTTGGTTCTAGGCAAAGGGAAAACCGGCTCTCTCGTCGCAGAAGTCGCGCGTGAGCGCGGCCACGGCGTACGCGCCCTCGACATCTACGAAAATCAGCACGCCTCAGCTCTCACCGCGCCCAGCCTTGCGGGTGTCGATGTCGTCATCGACTTCACCACACCCGAGGCAGCCGTCGAAAACATCCGCGCCGTTCTTGCGCTCGGTTGCCGCATCGTCGTAGGCACCACCGGCTGGTACCCGCACTTGCCTGAACTGAAGGCCATCGCCGAACGGCGCGGTGGCGGCTTGCTTTATGGAACCAATTTCTCCATCGGCGTGCAGAAGCTTTTCCGCCTCACCGCCGAACTCGCCCGCATCGAAGGCTACAAATTCGCCATCTGCGAGACGCACCATACCTCGAAGCTTGACGCGCCCTCCGGTACTGCCATCACCCTCAAGCAAATCATCCAGTCCCAGCACCCCGGCATCGACGTGCCCATCGAGTCACGTCGCGTCGGCGATGCCAATGGCGAACACATCGTGACCGCAAAAAGCGAACACGACATCATCGAACTGCGTCACGACGCCCACTCCCGCCGCGGCTTCGCCATCGGCGCCGTTCGCGCCGCCGAATGGCTTTGCAACAAATCGGGAGTCTGGGAGTTCCGCGAAATCTTCGATCAGCTGTAATAGCAGGCGCGTCGGAAATCGCGCTCGGAAAGGTCTCGAGCGCTCATCAGAGAACTCAGTTCATTTGCAGAACTGAAACTTACTTGCTCGAGCCGAACACGATCTTGATGTCCGTCTCCACGGACACTGGCTGGTTGTCGAGCATGTAAGGCTTGTACTTCCAGGTCTTCACCGCTTCAACCGCCGCAGGCGCCAGGATCTTGGGACCGCTCAGGACCTGCACTCCCTCGATCGTACCCTGCTTGGTGATGGTCGCCTTTAACGTCACCGTGCCCGTGATATGTGCTTCCTGCGCGAACTTGGGATACACCGGCGCCGTTTTGCGCAGAATCATCCCATCGGCAACACCCGCGGAAATCGCCACCACGTGCGCTGTCACCTTCGCCTTGTTTGCGCTCCCAAACACTGAACCCGGAACCTCGCTGTTATCGTCCATCGACACTGGTGCGGGAGCAGCCAGTGGCTCGTCAGCCGCGGCTGTCTTCTTGATCGAGCCCGCGATCCGTGTCGGCGCCACAAGTTGCTGTGCCATCGCATCCGGTGAAACTGGTGCAGATGCAGTTGAACCGGTTGCGTCCGCTGGAGTGTCGGTCGGTTTCACGACCGGCGTTCCGGCAATCGGCTTGGCGGAAGTTTTCACCGGCTGATTCACAATAAGGTTTGCTTGGTTGATTTCCGGAGCCGGAGCCGGCGTCGCCTCCTTGACGGGCGTTGCCACCGCTTTCGAAGCCGAGGGTCGCGTAAATACGACCAGCAGCACGAGCGCAATCACCATCGGACCTGCAGCGATCAAGATCCACTTGATCCACTTCGCGCCCTGTTTCTCTGCCGCTTCATCGGGTTCAGGCTCTGTATGAACCTGGGAAGAGCGGAAGAGTTCTACCGCAACTGGCGGCCGCTCGATCGCAGGCGCCGGGGTTGCATCCAGGCTTGATACCGTGCGAGGCTGAGCTTCAGTTTTTCGGCGCTCTGGAACAAGGGCCGGGCGAGGACGAGGTTCCGCGCGCTTGATGGGCGTCGGTACCGGCGGTGCCGGTCGCAGATTAGCAGCATCCCATGCGGCAAATTCTGAGGGAGCGTGTTCGTCAACAGCCGTCTCCGGCCGTAAGCCCTCCGAGCGGGATCCTATTGTGATCTCTTCGATTACCTGCGCTATGACGGGATCTTTGTGGGCGATCGCAGGAGGCTTTTGCTCTTCCTGGGCTCGCTCAAACCACGTCTCGGCGCCCGGATCGAGCCTGTTTTGCGGCACGATTGGCTTCAAGTTAGAACGTGCGGCGGGAACCGGTGGAAGCGGCGCCGGCCTCGGCTCGACAGGCCGTGCAGCGACAGGAGGAGTGGTGGCGACAGCCGGTTTGGACGCGGGCACAGCGGCTGGCGGCGCAGGACGGCTCTGTTCTGGACGATTCTCTTCTGGACGGCTTTCTTGCGGAGGCGCATTCTCGGTCGGCAGCGGAAGAAAATCCCGTGCGCCGGCCCGCATACAGCTCATCAGTAATTCCTGGTCGGTCCGCGCTGAATATGCCATGACCGGTTGCCCGATCTCGGCCAGCTTCTCGATGATCTGCAACGCGTAGCTTTCGTCGGTGTCTACGTCGACCAGCACGAAGTCAAAACCCTGCTGGACCATACTGGGCAGGTCGTTCAAATTGCCCGGGTAGTCAATGAACTCGTGGACCTTGCGTCCCTGGGACGATGCAAGAGCACGCGCAACAATTTTCCGATGCGCGTCGTTTGGGCCGATCAGGGCGACAAGCATGCCCTTTGAGGTGCTCTGTTCGGCTTGTGGGCTCTGCGCGTTGGTCGACATCTCCGCTCTGGCGCTCATGATCCTCGATCCTCTTTATCGTTCAATGTCGATGGCCAATACCGGTGCTATTACGATCCGGCTGCAGCCCTGGAGTCGACATGATGCAACGCCGCACGCGTCCAAAATGGGCATGAAAACCCATCGAAACAATCGGCATTGCGAACGGATCCGGGAAGAGAGGTGACAACTGCCTGCGAATCGCTTTCAGCCCTCGCAGATCAAGATCCTTTGAATTCAGCTCAGTGCGACACTAATGTCCCGGATTTTCCCGGTGAACGCCGCAGGCTGGATTCCGGTCCTGTAACGGTCATGGTATATGGGTTCTTACCCCCGATGGAACTACTAGGTACTAGCAGATACGTGCCTTTCGTCACGTGTCGCCCCGTGGAAACCACCCGTAGCCGAACGGACTCTAGCGGCAACCCGTGCCCAGGCACACCCTGACTCCTAACCAGGAGGCGACACGGGGACCCTGAAGTTCCGCTCCTCATCACTACAATGGACTGATCCACCATGCGTCTCCGCCTCGCCACCCTGGACGATATCCCCGCCATTCTTGCCCTCGAACGCACACCCGTGGCACGCGAATTTGTAGGTCAATGGAGCAAAGACCGTCATCGCGCCACCCTCGCAGGCGGCGATGCCCGCTACTTCGTCAGCGAAACGGAATGGAACGAGGTGCAGGCCTATGCCATCCTGCGCGGCATCCACGAAAATTCCCGCGCCATCGAACTCAAGCGCATCGTGGTTGCCATACCGGAGCGTGGACTTGGCCGCCTTATGCTCAAGGAACTGATGCGCATCGCCTTTCGCGAACTGGGTGCACATCGTCTCTTTCTCGACGTCTACGAAGACAATTCCCGCGCACGCCACCTTTACGAGAGTCTTGGATTCCAGTACGAAGGTCTCATGCGCGAAGCCGCTCGGCGCGAAGACAGCTGGTGCAATCTCTGCCTGATGTCGATCTTGGAGTCCGAATACAGATAATCGCGCCCCTAATCGCCAGTCCTAACCCCTGGTCCTCTCTCCTGATCCCTGTTTTTCATCACACCCTTCTGCGCCTCCGCCCGATATACACTTCTCAGTGATGGAAACTACGGGTTGTGGTACGGCAATTGTCACGCCTTTCAAGGCGGACGGTTCGATCGACGAGACGGCGCTCTGGTCGCTGGTGAACTGGCAGATTGACGCGGGAATTGACTTCATCGTGGCCTGCGGCTCAACCGGCGAAGCCGCAACCCTGGATGAAGCTGAATGGTTGCGTGCCGTTCGCATCGTGATCGACGCGGCAGCTGGGCGCGTGCCTGTATGGGCGGGCTGCACCCACAATTCCACCCGCACCCTGCTGCGTCAGGCCGCCATGCTGCGCCAGGTTCCCGGTGTTGACGTCGTCCTCTCTGCAAATCCTTATTACAACAAGCCCACACAGGAAGGTCAGTTCCAGCACTTTCTGGCCCTGGCTAAATTGTTGGATCCCATTCCCGTATGCCTCTACAACGTCCCCGGCCGCACTGGCGTCAATCTCGATCCCGAAACCGTCGTGCGCCTGGCTGAAGCCGCCTCCAACATCGAGGCCATCAAGGAAGCCAGCGGCAAACTGCCGCAGATCACCGAGCTGGTTCACTCCCTTCCGATGAACTTCAAGGTCTTCTCGGGCGACGACAATCTCGCCCTGGCCGCCATCGGTATCGGCGCACAAGGCCTTATCAGCGTAGCCTCCAACGAGATTCCCGGGGAAATGGCGCGCATGGTCGGCGCCGCACTCCACGATGAATGGGCCGAGGCCCGCGAACTCGAACGCCGCTACGGACGACTCTTCGAGGCAAATTTCTGGGAGTCTAATCCTGGACCGGTAAAGACCATCCTGAATTTAATGGGACGTGCATCGGACACGGTCCGCCTGCCGCTCGTTCCCCCCACTGCGGCAACGCGCGCCAAGCTCGAACGTCTTGCAGGCGAACTCGGTCTGCTCAAGTTCGCCCCGGTTCCGGCCGGCGACTTGCGGATGTACTAGCACGGCCAGGCCGGTAGCCTTTACAGCGAGAAACGCAAAGCCTCTTCAATTGACGACGGACCTCTTCGTCTATTGGAGAGCTTCGAGTCCTTTCTCACCATCGATCCACAGTCATGTTATCCACAAAAACGTGTGACCCGCCGCTTCCGCTGCTCGATCCGTCCACCTGCACATTCGCCACCAGGGAGGGACCCCATCCAAGCGCGTACGCGCTGTACGCAGTGACCCCGACGTTGAATACTTTTCCGTCAAGCGTCACCGACTTGTATGTGACCCAGCCGGAATCATTCCTTGAATAGAGGATCTGGACGTGATGCCACTGGTTCGTTCCCCAGCTATGCGGGTTGCAGTAGGAAGATGTCGATACCCAATGCGGACTCGGACTCGATGCTGATCCCCGATTGGTCGAGAAATCCCACGTGCTTGACCAGCCATTACATTGGAATCCGTAGAGGATCGTCTGCCCGTTGGATAAAACCTGGTTCAGATCCATTTCCAGAATCTGTACGCCGGTTGAGGGATTTTGGAGATATACCCACATATCCAACTGGAGGTTCTGCGCCGACTCGTCGTCGCCAAAGGACACGCTATAGCGCTCGCCACCGTAGTCTGTGTAGCTCGTAGCCAATTGTCGCGCGGCACCGCTCATTGAGGGAGAGCTGACAATGCTCATCCACCCGCTCGACGTCCCTGGTGTTCCACCATCGTGCACCGCCGTCCAACTGCTCAGCGCCTGAAGAGCGCTGACGCTGCTGGAACCCGTCGGGACATTCGATGAAGTACTCACATTGACTGCCACATCGGTGACACACACACCTCCAGCATTTCCCCATGCCTTCACGTGCACGGTATGACCGCCTGCCGATGTTGAGACCGATGTGTTTATCGTTTGGCTTTTGAACGTTGTTGTGCTGGTGCTGCTATCGAGTGAGTAGCCCGTCGTCACAACGCTCTGCGACCCGCACCAATTGGACCAGGCCGAGAGATTGAATGGCGAGCTGACGGTAGCGTTGTTTCCGGGGCTGTAGACGATTACGCCGGCCAGCGCGGGCACTGAAGAGGCGAGTACAAAGAAGAAGAGAGCGAGTCTTTTCATCACGTCGATTGATTCCTTGAGATATGAGACAAATTGTTCGGTCGAGCTTACGCTCAACAACTGTTGTGTTTTGCGGGTACCTCGCTCGGTACCTGCGAGACGTCATACGATCTTGAGATCGATCCTCGCTCCCATGCTTGAATCAACCCGGAAGAATGCTTTTCAGACGACGCAGTCTTTCTGGCGCGCATCAATGGAACCGGAGGCAGTCCGGTCCGACAAGATCATTCGTGGCGAGTTCACCTCAACAAGGTAACGAGAATCCAGACTGAATTTCGTGCATAACTCCCCTCACCTCCTCGTAGACAAGGAGTGGCCGGGACTTGCACCTTTTTGGAATGGGCTGTTTCGAGCCAAAGACGCGCAGCGCCTGAGAGTACTACTCAACAACCTCTTTAATCTGCATCCGCCTTCCGCCGCGACAACAGAACGTGCGCAGCGAAATAGCTTCTCCGGTTAAAGCTTCAGAGTTGAAGCTGGATTGCATGATTGGGCTTGCTATCTTTCTTGGGGCCCGCTCAAACATTTCCGAAACTCAAAAACTTTGACCGGCAGGCAACCAGTCGAGGAATTTTCTTTAAGCAATACTTACATCTCCGGGGGGACTGTGACAACCCTCTTTTCAATGAGACTGCAGGGAATGTTGGTCGCACGTTAGCTTTCAGCATTTGTCCATCACCAGTAGAAATTTCGGCTCTTTTTCGGAGCTCCGTGTCGAAATCGCGATTCGTCGCGCGTCATCGTGGTGACGGCGCTCTCAATCACCGCCGTAAAATCACAACGGAGGAATTTCCCATGCAGTACTTGTTAACTCTCTACGCCGAAGAAGCCGGTTTTCAACGGATGACCAAGGAACAGCAGCAACAGGGCATGGCCGCGTACATGGCCTACACTGAGGCGCTCAAGCAGGCAGGCGCTTACGTGGGGTCTAACCGGCTCCAGCCGATTGCCACTGCAACAACCGTACGCAGCGTTGAGGGCAAAACGCAGGTGCTCGACGGACCCTACGCCGACTCGAAAGAACAGCTCGGCGGTTACTTCCTCATCGACGCGCCCGACCTCGATGCCGCCCTTTCGTGGGCTGCCCGTTGCCCCGGTTCGCAGCACGGCGTCATTGAAGTGCGTCCCATCTGGTCGATGTAGATCATGAGCGGATGCGGAGACGGCGTGCAACCTCGGGACCTGGCTGAGCAGGTTGCGCGCCGCAGTTATGGCAAACTCGTCGCCTTCCTCGCCGCGCGCACGCGCGATTTGACCGCTGCCGAAGATGCGCTCTCCGAGGCATTCGCGGCGGCTCTGGCCAATTGGCCCCGCACCGGCTGCCCGCAAAACCCTGAAGCATGGCTCATGACCGTCGCGCGCCGCAAATTCCTCGACTCCAATCGATCTGTGCATCGCGAAGTGGCATCCGACGACATCGAAGATACCGCCGAGCTGATTGAAGCCGCCGTCGACTCCGCCGATATCCCCGATCGCCGTCTCGGTCTGATGTTTGCCTGCGCGCACCCCGCAATCGATCGCGCAATACGCGCTCCGTTAATGCTTCAAGCGATTCTCGGACTCGACGCAGAACGCATCGCCTCCGCGTTTCTTGTCTCGCCTGCAACCATGAGCCAGCGCCTGGTTCGCGCCAAGAATAAGATTCGCCACGCCGGAATCCCACTCGAAATACCGGAGCGCAGCGAACTTTCGATGCGCCTCGACACCGTGCTCGATGCCATTTACGCGGCATTTACTGAGGGCTGGATCGATGCCGCCGGCACCGACGTTGCACGACGCGATCTAGCCGAAGAAGCGATCTATCTCGGCCGCGTCATCGTCGCATTGCTGCCGGACGAAGCGGAGGGACTTGGCCTTCTGGCGCTCATGCTGCATGCCGAAGCGCGACGTGGAGCGCGACGAAATCCCGACGGCGACTACGTCCCCCTCGCGCGGCAGGACACGGCACTCTGGAATGCGCAAATGATCGCCGAAGCTGAAGCGCTTCTTCACCGCGCCGGCACAATGAATGTCGTCGGCCGTTATCAACTTGAAGCGGCCATTCAGTCAGCCCACGCTGCCCGCGCACTCGCAGGCCGCTCCGATTGGGCGGCGATTGTCGAGCTCTATGATGCATTACTCGCGATCAGCGGATCTCCTGTCGCTGCCGTCAATCGTTCTCTCGCCATCGCGGAACTCTACGGCCCCCAGCGCGCACTTGAAGAATTGGATCGCGTCGCTCACGACCCACGTCTCGTCGAGTATCAACCTTACTGGGCCGCGCGTGCCGATCTGCTTGCACGCACCAACGCCCGGGAGGAATCGTGCCGGGCGTATTCGATTGCCATCGGTCTGGAGCGAGATCCGTCTGTGCGTCGCTTCCTTGAACAGCGTCGGACATTGGTAGACGGATAATCTCGGCGCAGGTTGAGTCTCGCGTTCAAGAAATCCACCATAAGGATAATCTCTCTCGATCCACTTTAGTTACGCATGGTTTGCACCTTAAAAATAGCTTAAGAATTTCGCAACTTCCTTCCGATGGGTAGTGTTCCCCATTCCAGGGACACAGCCAACAACCTACTCTTCGACTAACGCTGTGCTCCAACCCGCGAAAGGCTCCGTGAGGCCACGGGCATTCGCAGAAAGCGCGGTGAATCTGGAATGCTTATTTCAAAGTCGGGAAGGCGCGTCCTTCCGTCTCTTGTTGCATTGACCGCTGCCACTCTTCTGGCAGCAGGCTGCGGCAGCAGCTATACCTCGACCCCCAACAACAACTCGCAGGCTGTTACCGGCTCCTCCTTTGTCGTCGGCACCGATGCCCCGATGGCCAGCGTCATCTCCTTCAACGTACAGGTCAGCATCACTGCAACAGACGCAGACGGCAATAAGGTGCAGCTGACTAGTGGCTCGCCCGCGGTTGACTTCGCACGCTTCAACGGCCTGCAAACGCTGATCGACATGAATGATGTTCCGGTGGGCACTTACTCTTCCGTTGCCATCACCCTGAGTAACGGCACCATCGGCTACCTCGACACCAGCACTACTGAGCCAACCATCCAGTCCATGATGGCGAACATCACCAATCCCACCGTCACCTACACCCTTTCAAATCCGATGGTCGTGACCCAGGCCGGGGCACCGGTTGGCCTTCACATGGACTTCAATCTGCGCAAGTCCATCGGCGTCAGCGGCGGCCAGATCACGGGCGATGTGAATCCCACCTTCACCGTCAATGGCGTCAACAACAACGACAAAGGCGCATACATCGACGAATTTGACGCAGCCGTCGTCAACACCGACGCAGGCAAGCAGACCATCACCATCCAGGGTCCGCATGGTCGCCAGTTCACGGTCAACGTAACGGGCCAGACGGAATGGGACGGAGGCGACACCTTCAGCGATCTCAGTTCGAGCAGCATCGTGCAAGTCTCGGGCTTCCTCGATCGCGCTGACGCAACCATCGATGCCGATGAAATAGCCATCCTCTCTCAGAATGGCTTCTACGCCAGCGGCCAGGTCACCTACGTCAATCCGTCATCTGGACCCGCCTCGAGCTTCGACCTTTACGTACGCGGCCTGCTGCCTACAACCACGGGCCTCACGCTCGGACAGCTTGCAACCATTGATCTCAACGGAACGGAGAAGTACTCGATCTACTGGATGCACGGCCCCCTCGCCCAATTCCTCTTCAACCAGAGCGGCCTGCTTCCCGGACAGCACATCGCCGTAGGCGGGCCCGCCACCGGCGCCGCCAATCCCGGCGCAGTCACGGTGAAACGCGTTGTCCTTCGTCACTGGGGCTTCAATGGAACCGTCGTACCCGGTAGCGTGAATCCCGGCACCGACTCGTTCCAGATGCAGGTCAATGGATTCGCCGGCCTGCTGGTTCCGCAAACCGTTACTGTTTACATCGCAGGCAATTGCGAGTTCCGCGATGGGCTTTCGCAACTGTCCGATGTTTCTGCGGCAACCAACGTACGCGTAGTCGGCCTGTTGCTCAAGAATCCGGTGAATGGCAACACCGTCCTCGTGGGCCACTACGTCGACGATCTGGACTGAACGGAAACACGTATCCGCTAAATCGCCGGAACCCAAGCCGCAACAATGGCGAGGGTTCCGGCATCTTCTTTCTAAAGCAAATCCCCGACCGGCGGAAGCGTCAGCAGCACGCCGCATGCCAGAAGAAGAAACGCAATCCGGTTCGTGAGCCCAAGATCTACGTTGCGGCGTTTCCAGTAGTAGTGCAGGATCGCCCACGATGCGAGCCACACAACGATCGATGCCGTTGAAACGCCCGACAGCGGCCCGGTCGGCCTGTAGACGTTCAGCATCCGCGCAAGTGCCGGCAATTTATCCGCAACGACAGAAACGGCTCCCATCGCAAAGCAACCAATCGAGGCCGCAAGCACTGCCGCTGCACCGGGCCCATTCGGCATCATCCTCGCAGAGACGCCGCCCACCTGATCGCCGCCCACCATCATTGCCCTCCGCGCATCAGCTTGATCGTCCCTCCACCCTCAACGGGTGCATGCTTATTCAATTCCGCGCCAAAGAATCCCGCAATCCCCACGCTCGCGAACGACACAATGACAAAAACGAGCACTGCCGCACGGAGCTGCGGATGATTGGTGAGACATCTTCGATAATGCAGAAAAACCGCCGCGGCCATCGTCATCGAAATGGGTGCAAACCAGGCGATGTGCTCTTTCCACTCCATGCCGATCGCATGCCAGCCAATCGTGTCGGGATTCGCCTTCAACAGCGCTTGCGGAAATCCACTCAACGCCGCACCCGCAGGAGGCACTGCACGATACCACGGATAGATCACGTACGCGCCCGTCACTACAGTAATCCACGCAACCGCTGCCATCACTACCAGCCACACGCCAAGAAACTTCTCATCCTCATCAGAGATTGGCTGCAACGACCGCGGCTTGTAGCGCCGGTACAACTCGACAATTGCAAACGAACACGCAAGCAGATAGAGCGCGCCAAACCCCATGCCATGCACCATCGTCCAGAGCCCGCGTGTCGTCATCTCCATGGCGCCTGCTCCCTTCGTCGAGGCAAATCAACCCCTAACGCCGAATCAGAATCCGTTCTTCAGTGAATGCCCCGAGAACATCGCGTTCTTCAAAAAGGATGTCTTCTTCTCATCGGCGTCCTTGCCCTTGTCGTCTGGCTTCTTATCGTCTTTGCCCCACGTCCAGTAGAGGCCGAGATAGGCGTAGTTCTCCGTTTGACCCGCAATGGAGTGGCCATAAGCGAAGAGAAATTGCATGGTCTCCTCGCCTTTCAGGTGCCAGTAACCACCGGCGTCAAGCATCGTCGAAGACTGCGTCTGCGGCGTAGCAACTCCCTCACCGCCGTGCGAAAACACCTCAGCCGCCAGTTCCACCTTCTTGTTCATCTCGCGCTTCAACAGAAACCCGCCGTAGGGGAAATCGTGATATCCCGTCTGCGGCACCACTGTCTCGCCCGCGCCCCCGTCAAATAACCATTTGCCCTCGTTCTTCTGCAGCCATAGTGGCAATCGGTACCACACCTTGCCCACGCCCAACCCTTTATCGGAGTTGCCCGTCGGCATTTCAAACATCGTGAATGTGCCGATCTGCGGAATCGTCTTCGTCTCCTTGATGATTGCCAGTTTCACGCCGAGTTCCATATCCGTCAGCCCATGCGCGCTGGGCCCTGTTCCGGCTGGATAGTAGACGGCTTTATTCGCGGGGTTGATCCCGCCCCAGGGCAGAATTGCGTGCAACTGCACGCGGGGCACCGCACCCCAATTGAATTCGAACGCCGGACCGCTGTAATCCGTCTCCGCCGGCGTCCCGTCAGTCGATCCAAAGATATAAAACTCGTAGTGCTTGAAATCCACGGGCACCGGATCGTCCACCTGGAACGGTGGCCCCTGTGCCCAAAGCTTTGATCCGCACAGTCCGGCCAGCAAAAGCACCACTGCCATCCACCGGACTCGATCGGATTTCTTCAGCGCTCTTTCAATAAGTTGTGGAAGAATTCGAGTTGAGGAAGCCATCTGCTGCCGAAGTTATATCGAGTTTCGATAATAGTCAAGACCGTGGCAAAGGCGCAGAGGTATATTGTTCACGTGGCCGATCAAAAACGTGAACTCTTCGACGGGTTGATCCGCATCCATGTACTCCTGCATGCGGTGCACGAGCCCATCTTCGGTCTCGCTATGATGAAGGAACTGGAGCATCATGGCTACCGCATCGGCCCGGGTACGCTTTATCCGCTTCTGCACGGCTTGGAGCGAGCCGGCCTTCTCCGGTCCGCATTTGATCGCGTGCAAGGCCGCCGGCGAAGGCTCTATCGAATCACTCCCGCGGGAAAACGCGCCCTCGAAAAGGCCAGGGCTAAAGTGGATGAACTACACCACGAACTGCACGAAAAGCACCCGCGCAGGCTCACTGGTGACCAGGGTCCCGACGAGATATGAACATCGCCAGTTCGCGCATGCAACTTGATCCCGACATCAATCGCGCAAGTAGTCTTTACGCACAGATCGGTTGCCTGTAACCTCACTCGCAGGAGGTCAGCATGAGTGCAAATGGCGTCTCGAGCATTCTTGATGTCGTGCTGATCCTTTGCATCGTCGCGGCGTTGATCGCCACGGTTCGCATGTGCGCGAAAGACGCCATACGCCGCGGCAAGTCGCCATGGCTGGTCACGTTGATGGTGATCGGGTTTTTCCCGTTCGGACTTCTAGTGTGGCTAGTGTTTCGGCCGAAGATCGTCGAGCCTGCTTGAAACCCCGGAGAAGTTCAAGCTCGCCGACTTCCGCGTGCAATAGGCAACCGACTGCCTGCTAACCGGCTAGCCCCTGCTTCACCATCTCACTCACAATGCGGCCCTCGGCTCGTACGCCCGCTTGCTGCAACCTTGCCTGGACGGCCTTGATCACAGGGCCCATGTCCTTGGGCGTCGCCGGACGGCCCGTGGCGTTCGCGTGTTCCGCCACGACCTCTGCCACCATCGCGCGTAGGCCCCCCTCGTCGAGAGCCTTGGGCAGAAACTCCTCGATCACCACGATCTCGGCGGCTTCCTTGGCCGCCAGTTCCGGACGGTTCCCCTTCGTGAACTGCTCGATGGAGTCGCGACGCTGCTTGATCATCATGGTCAGCGTCTGCTGCTCATCGGCGGGCGTGAGCACGGCATTTTTCTCGAGCGCCTTGTTCATCAGCGCCGCTTTGATAAGCCGCAGAGTGCCGGTGCGCTCGGCGTCGCGCTCCTTCATGGCAACAACGGTTTGCTTGGTGATCACTGCTGCAAGTGCGCCTGGATCGATCATGACTTCCTTCCCGAAATATCGATTCTAGCGGAACGCATTCCCCCAATGCGTGAGCGCTCGGCTACGTGGGCAGTAAAGCACCGGCACAGAGCGCTGTCATCCTAAGAGAACGAGTCAAAAGTGTTTTTCAGTTCGGGGCTGGTGAACCAGGAATCTGCGCATAAAATTCCGCGATCATCGGGGAAATCTCGGACCTCAAAGTTCCCGGAGGCACGCTGACAATAGCTCAGAGGGATGTCCGACATGAGCGCCTGCTTTTTGTTCCTTCGCATTGTTTCCACGATTTGATCTTCATTGCGGAAATAGGTATCCCTGTTTTGCACATAACGAATTTCACATAAATCACAAATATGTGTATTCTGTGATTTCGAAGACTATCAAAATCACAGCCTGTATTTTCGACCCTTCACAACTAATCCGGAGGCTAAGTCCATGATTCATAAGACTCGTCTGTATACCCCAGGCCCAACCCCGCTCCTGCCCGCCGCCCAGTTTGCCATGGCCGCCGCCGACATGCACCACCGCACTCCCGAATTCCGCGCCCTCTTCCAGAAGGTGCTGGCCCAGCTCAAAGTCTTTGTGGGCACCAAGAACGACGTCCTGCTGCTCTCCAGCTCCGGCACCGGTGCCATGGAAGCCTCTGTCTCTAACCTCACATCGCCCGGCGACCGCGTCCTGGTCCTCACCGCCGGCAAATTCGGCGAACGGTGGACCGGCCTGGCCAAAGCCTTTGGGTGCGAGCCTGACGTTGCTACCGCACCCTACGGTCAAACCTTCAACCTCGCCGACATCCGCGCCGCCCTCAAGCCCGAGCACCGCGCTGTATACATTCAGGCCACAGAAACCTCCACTGCCGTCCGCCACGACATCGAAGCGATTTCAAAGCTGATCCACGAGGTCGCACCCGAAGCAATATTCGTCGTAGACGGCATCACCGGCCTCGGCACCACCCACTTCGACGTAGACGGCTGGGGCATCGACATCCTCATCGGCGGCTCGCAGAAAGCCGTCATGATTCCCCCAGGCCTCGCCTACCTGAGTGTCAGCGAAAAAGCCTGGGCGGCAATGGAGAAGTCCAAAAACCCGCGCTACTATTTCGATCTTCGCAAAGAACGCAAGAACGCCGTGAAGGGCGAAAGCGCCTACACGCCGGCCGTCGCACTCGTCGCGGGCCTTGGCGCCGCACTCGATTACATCGCCGGCCAGGCCTTTGGCGATCTCGAAAAGGGCCGCATCGCGCTCATCGACAACGCGCAGGTCAACGCCGCCGCAACGCGCGCTGGATTGGTCGCTCTTGGCTTCACGCTCTTCGCGCCGACAGCCCCCGCCGCAGCCGCGACCGCCGTAGCAGTTCCAGAGGGCATGGACTCTGGCGCAGTGGTCAAGGCTCTCAAGACGAAGTTCGCGCTAGTCACCGCCAACGGCCAGGGCGAGATGCAAGGCAAGATCTTCCGCGTCGCGCACCTCGGCTTCTTCGACTACCTCGACACCGTAGCCTTCCTCGGCGCCATGGAGCACATCGCGAAAGACACGCTGGGACTCAAAGTTGAATACGGTCAGGCTGTGGCCGCGGCGCAGAAGATCTACGCGGAGCAAGTGATCAGTGGATAGTGAACAGCACAAACGGTGTGGTGACCTCGAGTCATATCAACAGATCTTTCTGTCCACTGTGCACTGAACACTGTTCACTGCTCCGCAGGAGCTGACATGCCCGAACTCTCATTCGCCGAAAAACTTCTCGTCGCGCGCAAGCAGCTTGACCTCTACTCCTACCAGATGGCCGAACTGCTCGGCGTGCATCCAAACTCCATCACCAAGTACGAACGCGGCGAGGGCAAGCCCCACGCCGCCGTAATCCGCATGTTCGACCTGCTCTGCGAAAAGCGCAACATCCGCTTCGAGGAATTTGAAACCGGGTCCGCCTCGGCGGCCAAGGGAGACAAGATGAAGATCGTTCTCGCGGAAAAAGTATCCCCCGCAACCCTCGCCGTATTCGCGGCTGAACCCGGTTGGGAAGTCCTCGCACACGACCAACTCCCCGACGGCTTGCCCGCCGCCCTCACCGACGCCGATGCCCTCGTCGTCCGCAGCGCCGTTCAGGTCGACGACGCCCTGATGGAGCATGCGCCAAAACTCCGTGTCATTGGTCGCGCCGGCGTAGGCGTGGACAACATTGACGCCGAAGCAGCGACGCGTCGCGGTGTGGTCGTCATGAACACTCCTGGAGCCAACGCCGTCGCCGTCGCCGAGCTCACCATCGGCCTCATGCTCGCGCTCGCCCGCAAGCTCCCCGCCGCCAACACTACCATGCACGCCGGCAAGTGGGAAAAGAAAAGCCTGCAGGGCGCTGAACTCCGCGGCAAGGTTCTGGGCATCATGGGCCTCGGTCGCGTCGGACTTGAAGTTGCGCGCCGCGCCCGCGGATTCGGTCTCGAAATCATCGGCAGCGATCCCTTTGTTTCCGTCGCTATCGCACGCGAAAACGGCATCCGCCTCGTTGCTCTCGACGAAGTCATCGCCGGCTCCGACTACATCACGCTCCATGTCGGCCTCACCCCCCAGACCGCCCGGGTCATCAACGCGAAATCCCTAGCCCTGATGAAGAAGGGCGTCCGCATCATCAACTGCGCGCGCGGCGAGTTGGTCGACGAAACCGCGCTTGTCGCCTCGCTCAAATCCGGCCACGTCGCCGGCGCAGCGCTTGACGTCTTTACCGTCGAGCCCCCCAGAGACTCGCCCTACGCTGAGTTCGACAACGTAATCCTCACCCCGCACATCGCCGGATCAACCGCCGAAGCGCAGGAAGCAGTCGGTATCCAGATCGCCATGCAGGTGCGCGAGTATCTCAAGCTCGGCGTCGTGCAAAACGCCGTTAATCTGCCCTCACTCAGTCACGAAGAGTACGTTCAGCTCGCGCCTTACATCGACCTTGCCGGCCGTCTCGGATCGTTCCTCGCGCAGGCCGGCAAAGGCGGCATTGAAGCCATTGATCTCACCTACGGCGGCGCCCTTGCTGACGCCAAAACCGACCTGGTCCGCAACGCTGCGATTGAAGGTCTTCTGCAGGGCTCCGAAAATGTGAACCGCATCAATGCCGCTGCCGTCGCCCAGGAACGCGGAATCCGCATTCACGAAGAGAAAGAAGAGAGCCATCGCGGCGGTGCGGCTACGCTGCTCACCATCGGGCTGCACACGAACGCCGGTCGCAGCCACGCAACTGCAACCGTAATTCACGGCGAACAGCCGCGCCTGCTCGAGTTCGACGGCATCGACATCGAAGCGCCGCTCGAAGGCAATCTTCTCGTCTGCCGCAACCTCGACGTCCCAGGCGTGATCGGCAAGATTGGAACAATTCTCGGCGAGCAGGGCGTCAACATCGCCAACTTCGCCCTCGGCCGCGAACGCAGCGGTGCCAAGCCAGTGAAGGCTCTCGCAGTCGTGCAGGTCGATGCCCCGGTCTCTAGTGCAGTCCTCGACGCCCTGATGACCATCGAAGCCTTGTTCGAGACAAAGCTCGTCCAACTGCAATGACAAAGCGCAGCCTTGCATTGCATTTTGTCAACTTCAGAAACGTGTCATGCCGAGCGAAAGTCGTAGAGCGACCGCAGTCGAATCTGCGGATGTCTTTTTAGTGGGTGGGAGCATGGACCTTCAGGCCCATGAAAATCCTTCGCCATCGGTGAACTGGGGCTTCAGCCCCGGAGCTTCCAAGCCACAACTGCAACAATCTGAGCCACCCCTCATCCCATCACGCCTGCATGCCCCAGAAATGACCGTACGTAAGCCACCTGCCCCACATGATAGGTTTCGTGCAGCGCCATAAAGTTGACCGTCCCGCTCAACTTTCCGTCCGCGCTCGGCGGTCCCGGCTTCGGCGCCGGAGTATCGAGCAATTCTTCTGAAGCCCCGTCCAACGCAGCATCGAGCCTTCCGCATGTTTCATTCCACGCGTCCATCAGCACCTCCGCCGACGGCGCTTCCGGCGAATCGTCACACTTCGTCCCGCGCGCATACATGGGTATCCACGGCAGCGTCCATTTCTGTCCCAGCCGCGACAGAACCATGGTGCGCGACCACACGAGGTGGCCCACAAGCCAGCACAGGTTGTTGGTGTGATCGTTAGGGCGCTGACACCAATCCTCAAGGCTCAACCCATCCAGGGATTGCTTCAGAAAACTCGCGTTCAATTTAAAACTGCTCGACGCAACCTCGAGACGTGGCGAAAGGGACATTAGATATACCTCCTGATTGCCCCATCAGGTTACACGCGCACCTTGCTGTGACGATATTGTGTTCTGAGAAAATTACGTTCCACGCAGACTCAATGCTGTAGGATGCCTCGGCTCGTAGAGACCCAGTCCTCCGCCGCCCGGCAGCCGAATCGTTGTGGTGATGCCCCACCGGGCCTCCACAATCTCCGTGGTTTCCGCGCCCTTCTTCTGCAGGCTTTCCATCGTCGCGCGCAGGTCATTGCACATCAGGTAAACCACGCCGCCCGAGAGTTTGTGATCGGCATGCCCCTCCACAAACTTGCCGTCGCCGGGATGAGTCGCGAGTTCTGCCGGCGGCAGCGCAAAGATCAGCCACCCTCCGCCGGCATCGACCGACTGGAAGTCGAGCACGTCACGAAAAAAAGCGCGATCCGCTTCCGGATCGCGACTGTAAAGAAGAAGATGAACGCCGTTGATCATGATGGGCGGGATTCTATCTCTTGATTGCCAATCGCGCCCAACAGATTTTCGCTATTGGACCGGGCGCGCCTTCCCGTTCTTCATGCTCTCGTCGATGATCGACCTGACCTTTCGGTCTGCCTCTTGACCTATCCGTCCCTGCTCCGCTCCGAGTCGTCCTTGCTTCGCTCCCAATTCGCCCTGCATCGAGCCCAGCTTGCCCATTTGTTCGCCAAACTCGCCCTGCTTTGATCCAATCTTTCCCTGGATTTCCCCGAGCTTGCCCTGCAGATCGCCCAGCTTCGACTGCAACTCCGCGAACTGCTCCTCATTCATCGCCTTACCCTGGTTCGCTTTCAGCTTGGCCATCGCCTCGTCAATCTCCGCAATCTCCTTGCTCATGTCGGGCGTCGGCACACTGGCCTTCTCCTGCTGCTCGCCCAGCGCCTCCTGCTGTTTGCCTAGAGCTTCCTGCTGTCTGCCGAGTTCCTCCTGCTGCTTGCCCAGTTCCTCCATCGGCTTGTACATCGCCTCGATCTGAGCCAGGGTTGATGGATCGTCCACGAAATAGGATTTGCCGTCCCGTGCGAACCAGAGGAAATCGCCATGCGCCTGCTTCCGCGCCTTGTCGATCTCTTCGCGTCGGCCCTCGATCCAGTTGCCCGAAAATGTCATGTGCTCCGAATCGCCGTGGATCACTGCGTACGATTCCCCATTCGACGAATACGAATAGTGGTACCCCGAATGTTTGCCGTTCTCGCTATAGTTCGAGGTTCCGCTCTCCGTTGTGCTTTGCCCCACCCCATATCCGCGGCCAACACCGTAAGCCTTCGTTGCCGCAAGGATCGCCAATCTCGGTGCTCCCGGAGAAGCGAGGATCAGTTCCCTGTTGGCAAGAGTGGCGCGTTCCTGGATCATCAACTTCACGCGGGCAGCGTTCGGCGGATTGACCAACAACACGGCGGCTCCCGGCGCGTGAGGTGCCTTCGGCGCAATCAGCGTCATCGCCTTCGCGGCCGGCTGAGGCGGCGCGATCGTCAAAACGGCCGGCCCATCAACCGTTGCGCGCGGAGCCACAGCCGGAGCCGGCGGCGTCAGGCCTGGCGCGGCTTGAGGCGCAGCAGCCGGTGCGGGCGCTTCTGCCGGGGCGGATGGTACGGCTGGATCTTGAGGAACAGCCGGCGCAACCTCACCGGTGATCTGTGTGGGTTGCGATACGCCGCTCGCCGGGGCTGCAGGTGCAACAGCCGCCGCAGGAGCGGGAGGAGCAGGCACTCCGGCTTGTGGCGCCACAGCAGGAGCAGGTGGCTCTGGCGGTGCCTGTTGTCCAGCGGCCTGAACACGTACCAGTGCCGTAGCGGCGAACAGCACCACCGGCACCACCAGCACCGCTGCCAACGCGCGACTCGATCCCGCAAACGCCTGGCGGAAAGATACTTCATTCAACAGCCGCTCGATGCGGCGCGAGAGAGATCCACTGCGGGCCATGGCGACTCCTATCAGGGTTGGGCGCGGTGCGGCCGCGAATTCAAGCAGAATCTGTGCGTACGATGCACGATCGGCGGCTTCTTCCAGCCCCGCCCGGTCGCTGATCGCCTCAGCCAGATCAGAAAGTTTGTGTTTGAGCCACCAACCCAGCGGGCTGAACCACACCACCGCGGCGTAGACTCCCGCCAGAAGCTGCAGATAAAAATCCTTCTGCCGGATGTGTGAACGCTCATGTGCCAGCACCACGCGCAGCTTCTCACTATCCCAGGTGGCATAATCCACCGGCAGCACGATTGCCGAGCCAATCGTCACCGGGGACAAAACCTCGGTGCTGCAACGCAGGTCGACAGGCGCATGTGAAGCCGTCAGCAACGTGCCGGAGATCGGCTTCGCTCTGCGCCATAATCGAAGCGCAGCAATCAATCCGCAGGCAAGACGAATGAGAAAGATACCCGCGACGCCAACATAAAGCAGAAGAACGATCTTCGAAAGAGAGTATGTCGCGCGCGGCTGCACCACTGCGCGGGGCGCGGCAGATTCGCTCTCCGCCACAAGCTGAGGCTGCACATACTCGACACGATCCGCATCAGAGGATTCCGGTTTTGGCGTTGCGGCATCAATGTTTCCCGACGCTCCATTGACCGACGGACCCGGCTGCTCCTCGACCATAAGTGCACCTTCGCTCGGCCCGGCTGGCTGAGCCGCTGGCTTCTGCTCGGGCGGAGTCTTGGCTTGAATCCTGGCCTGCAATTCCTCAAGAAGCGTCTCCGGATCTGCCGGAAGCACAACCCGCACGTTAGCTGGCAACACGCTCCAATGCGACGCCATCGGCAGCACCAGCGGCATCGCCAATGCCCCCGCTAGCACCAGGCCCCACGCGGCCTTCTGCGCCAGCACATTGCGCACCTTCAAAACTCCAAGCCCCATCCAAACAGCCAGAGCAAGAAATACCGAACGAATGGCAGCTTCCACCAGAAGTGAGGAGTTCATCGCTTCGCCTCCCGTTTGTTCTCATCCGCGGCAATCGACTTTCCTGCCTGTTTTTGTGCTTCGGCAATCCGCGTCGCCAGCCGTTGCAATTCGGCACGATCCAGCACCTGCGAATCCACCATACCCACCAGCAGCGCCTCCACCGATCCTTCGCAGAACCAGTCCACGATGCGCTTCACGGCTCGCCCGGCCACCTTTTGCCGCGATTGAGCCGGCCGATAGATAAAGGTACGGTCATCGAGAGAGTGCGCCAGGTAGCCCTTTTCCTCCAGCCGCCGCAGCACCGTCCGCACCGTTGAGTCTTTTAACGTGCGATCCAGTTCCTCGCGCGCCTGCTCGGCCGTTACCGAGCCAAGCCGCCACACAATCGAAAGAATTGCCCGTTCCAGTTCCCCGAGTTCCGCTGGGTCGTGAGTGTTACTCGCCATAGTGTTACAGACTGTAACATAACGAATGGGTGAGCGCGCAAGTAAATTTTCTTTGCATAAATTTCTTCGAAGGTGCCGCGCACTCAAATGGACGTTGCGCCCTGGATTCTCAAATCTCCATTTATCGGTGCAACAGCGAATGACCCGGGCACATCACAACAAGGTAAGCTGTATTCGCCGCGCCAGAGAACGGATCGCGGTCTATCTCAATTAAAAGAGGACGAATTCTTATGACATCCGGCATATTGGATAAGCAACCTAACGTGGACGATATTCTTCGCGAAGTTTCTCGCCTCAAATCGGTCGTCACCGAAGCAGTGGAAGAGGGCGTTCAAACTGCCGTCAAAGCACTGAAACAAGGGCGCAGTGCTGCCGAAGATGCGATCTACGATGCAAGGCACACGGTCAAGCAGAAGCCTTTACAAGCCGTTGCGGTCGTATTCGCCGTAGGCGTTCTCACCGGCAGTCTTCTCGGGTGGATGAGCACACGCCGCAGCTGATCGGCCCCTGGGTAAGTTCTCGATATATATGGCAATGTATCCTCTGCCAGGAGCATTGCCGAGTCCGCATAGCGCAGTGGCAAACCTGCGCTCTTGCGGGACTCTGACATACAGGTCCTCACAAGTGGTGCCTCCACGTTCCTTCTTCCCGCACCTCTTTTTCTTCCTGTTTCAAGACCAATCGCCCTGCAAAGACAGTTCTTGACGGTGCCCATCGTCTCTCCCTACGATGGCTGGGCTCGACGGGCCCTGCTCCAAAATCTCCCAGAATGTCTCAGAAAGATCAGATGAAGAAAGCTGTCAGGATCATCGGACTAGCGTCCGTTTTCGCCTTCATTCTCTCCATGGAATCAGTTGCGCAGTCCGATGTGGGCCAAGTGGCCTTCGCAAACTCAGGCTCACCGGCTGCCCAGCAGCCCTTCCTGCATGGGCTCGCCCTAATGCACAGTTTTGAATATCCGACTGCCGCCGCGGATTTTCGCAAAGCCGAAGCCCTCGATCCGAACTTCGCCATGGCGTACTGGGGCGAAGCGATGACCTTCAACCACCCTGTGTGGAACCAGCAAGATCGTGCTGCTGCACTCGTTGTGCTCGAGAAGCTTGGCCCTGCCTCCGAGGCAAGACTCGCCAAAGCGTCCACCCAGCGCGAGAAGGACTACCTCCTGACCCTCGACGTCCTTTATGGAGAGGGTGCCAAGAAGGATCGAGATCAGCGCTATGCCGATTCCATGGCGAAGCTGCATGAGAAGTATCCCCAGGATGTCGACGCGGCGGCCTTCTATGCGTTGGCACTCCTCGGCAGCCAGGAGGGTGTCCGCAACGAGCGCGTCTACATGCAGGCCGCGGGGATTCTGATTCCTCTGTTTTACAAATATCCACAGCACCCCGGTGTCGCTCACTACCTCATCCACTCCTGCGACGACCCAATTCACGCGCCGCTCGCTCTTCCTGCAGCTCGCGCCTATTCCCAGATCGCACCCAATGCTTCTCACGCCCAGCACATGACCTCCCACATTTTTCTGGCGCTTGGAATGTGGAACGACGTCGTGGAAGCAAACGAAGCTGCCACCCGCGTTGTCAACCAGCAACGCGCCTTCAATGGGAAAACGTCAAGCCACTGCGGCCACTACAACTACTGGCTCGAATACGGCTATCTCGAGACCGGCCGCCTCGACAAGGCGAAGGAAATCGTCGCTGCTTGCCGGGCCGAGGCATCTGAAGCCGGAATGGCCGCCCGTGCGCGCGGTGTCGCCGATCCCGATGGCTCAAGCTTGCTCTCCTACATTGCGATGCAGAGCCGATTCCTTGCCGATACCGGTCAATGGAACGGCGACTTCGCTCAGTGGTCCGTCGATGTCGGTGATGCCCCAATGGCTCAATTTAGCGAGTCCTATGAACGCGCTTTAGCAGCTGCTGAAACCGGGGATGTGGTCAAAGCCCGGCAGGACCTCTCCAGCATGGACAGCGTTTTGCCTAGTCTGCCGGAGACATTTAACCAGGCTGGATCGGCCCCCGACGACCCGGACCGGCAAGTACCAAACGTCGAACGGCAACAGGTGCAGGCGCTCCTGCTCGCGGGTGAGGGCAAGATGGATGAGGCTATTACCATGGCTCGGAAAGCGGCAGAAGCGGAAAGCAATCTTCCCTACGCCTTCGGCCCTCCGTTTCCTATCAAGCCGTCCTATGAGCTTCTTGCGGAGCTCCTGCTCAAGCAAAATCATCCACACGAAGCCGAGGACGCCCTCAGACAGGCTCTGCTCCGCGCTCCGAATCGAACCCAGTCTCTTGCTTTGCTTGAGCGTGCCTCCGCAGCATCACGCGCGGCCGCAAAATAACTCGGCCTCCTCACGAGATGCAGCCCAAAACAAAAGCCATCGCCCGAAAGCGATGGCTTTGTTGCAAAACATCCCTGTTTAGGCCCGGCTCATGTAAGCGCCTTCGCTCGTATCCACGCGAATCTTCTCGCCTTCATTGATAAAAGGCGGCACCTGCACAACAAGACCAGTTTCCGTTTTCGCCGGCTTGGTCACCGAAGACGCCGTCGCCGACTTCAACCCCGGTTCGGTTTCCACTACCGTGAGTTCTACGAACGACGGCAGTTCGATACCGACCGCCTGCCCATCGTGGTAGCTGACCTTGATCTGCAAGTTCGGCGTAAGATATTCCACCGCATCACCAAGCGTCGAACCCTTCAGCACCGTCTGTTCGTAGTCCACCGGATTCATGAAGTAGTAGTCATCGCCATCAGCGTAGAGAAACTCCATCGAAATCTCGTCCACCACGACCTTTTCAATGGCGTCGCCGGAACGAAACCGGTGCTCGAACATGGCGCCGGACTTGAGATTGCGAAGTTTTGCCTGGATAAAAGCGCGCAGGTTGCCCGGGGTGCGATGCTCCACCTTGAACACGAGGTGGAGAATGTCGTTGTGTTTGATGATCATGCCCGGACGCATTTGGGTGGCGGGAATCGCCATAAACTTGAAACTCCTTGCTTTACCTGAAAAATTCGGCCTTGGCCCAATCCCCATTGTAACTTAGGGCCGCTTTCCGCGCCCCGATGGCGTTCTCTCGCAGCGCTGTGTTCAGATCGATGGAGAGGACACTAAGTGCGCTCACCGGGAATCAATGCGGTGCCAACCGGCGCTCTGCTGCTGCTGTGTCTCCTCTGGGCCGCCGCATCTCTCCGTTCCGATCTCCTGCCTGCAACGGCATCGCAAACCAATTCCCCGCTCTTGTTGGATCAGGCATGTGTCCTGGCCCTCTTCGCCATCCTCGCCGCAGCAACAGCCCTTATCCGAAAAGCAAATTGGCCGCGCGGTCGAACGCTCCTTGAAATCGTGGTCGTTGGCGCCGGTCTTCTCGCCTTTCCGGCCCTCGTAGTCGAGTTGGCCAAAGGGCATGTCGACGATTCCACCCGCGTCGACCTCTTCTCCCTCGTGCCGGTCTTTGCAGTTGCACTCGAGCCTTATCTCGGTTCTGCATCGCAGTCTCCGCAGCGCGGCGGTCTTATCGCCGCATTGATAGCCGTAGCAGGAACCCTGCTCATCTTCCCCGTGGAACTGCCTCAGACTCTGGCGACGGCCGTCGCATTCTGCAGCTTGATTGCTGCGGTAAGCTCTGTCGCCTCCGCCAACTGCACAGCGGTAAAGATTGCAAAAAGCCAACCGGCTCTATCCCTGCCAGCTTTTGCCGCGATTGCCACAGGATCCGCCGCAATCCTGCTCGCCATCGCCGGCCTATCGATCCAACGCCGCGCTTGGCGCGCGGCGCACATCGATGTCTGGGCAATTCCAGATCTGCTCTCCCTCGCTCTGCTTTTCTGGCTCATGCGACGCGTGTCGGCGGTGCGGATGACCACGCGTTTCCTCATCGCGCCGCTGGCGGCCAATCTGGTCGCCCTCTCATTTCTGCGACCCGGAATTCAAGCTCGCGCCTGGCTGGGTCTGCTGCTGATCGCGCTCGGATCAGGCTCGCTGTTATTCGCACCCGAGGACGAACCTGAAAAAACCGGCTCGCCGCTCGGGATCACCTAAGTTCACGATGAAATTTCGTGGTGTCATTCTGAGCGAACGCGGCCCCGAACGTCATTCGGGGTCCCCAAAGAGCGATCTTTGTTCTTTGGGGCAGAGTTCGGGGGTGGTGAACGAAGAATCTGCTTCTTTGCACTCCGAGACTCATGCCAATAACTTCTGGAACCCCGCACTAGCACTCTTCGAATGCGGATCGGAATCTCAAGCCCGCGCTTCGAACACCAGGTTGAACGGCGTCTGCGCTGCCCTGCGGAAGCGAGTAAATCCAGCTGCTTTGACCACGTCACGAATGCGCTCCTCGCCTGCCTGCGCCCCAAGGGCTGCGCCAACCTCCTGCGCAAGCGATGCGGGCGTGCAGATCATGGTGGATGCGGAATAATAGATCCGGCCAATCGGGTTGTGATTCTGCTCGGGATTGTCGTTCGCAAACGGTTCTACGATCATCCAGGTTCCGTCTGGCTTCAATGAGGAAAGTACGTGCTCCGCCGCTCCGGTCGGATCACCCATGTCATGCAGGCAGTCGAAAAACGTTACGAGATCGTAACCGCCATTTACGGGATAGCTTTTGGAACTCGCCACTTCGAAGCTGATCTGCTCCAGGAGGCCGTCACGACCGGCGACGTGCCGCGCGTATTCGATGGAACCACTGTGATAATCGAATCCGCTAAAGCGCGACTTTGGAAAGGCTTTGGCCATCAGCAACGTCGAAGCGCCGTGTCCGCAGCCGACGTCGGCCACCGCGGCGCCTTTGGCCAGCTTGTCACCGATTCCTTCGAGCGCCGGAATCCAGGCGCTTAAAAGATTCTGCTCGTAGTTAGGGCGGAAAAACCGCTCGGTGCCGAAGAAAAGATTGGCGTCGTGCTCGTGCCAGCCAACGCCGTCGCCGGTGCGAAATGCCTGGGTGATCTTCGGCTCGTCTTTGAAACAAGAGGAAATGATATGGAACGCGCCCGGCAGGTCGACCGTGGTGAGGGCAAGTGCCTGTTCCGGCGGCAGTTCGAATTTCTTCGAAGCCGCGTCATAGGTAACGTACCCGCTGGCGGCGTTGGCATTGAGCCATTCGCGAACATAACGCTCGGTTGTTTTGGTTTTCGCGGCCAATTCGGCCGGGGTCAGCGGCCCCGCGCCTGCCATCGCTTTATACAGTCCCAGCTTGTCGCCGATGACCACCAGCGCTGCGTGCATCGCAGCGCCCATATCCATGACTGCCTTCCCCATGAAGGCGTCGAACTTCGATTGTTCGAAGACAGGGGATGTCGTTGTGGGTTCCATTCAGACCTCCAGGTCTTTCGGTACGGGCCCCCGGGGTAGAGGGCATCGTAACGCCGACAGAAAAGCACTGTCAAAGAGTTTTCCGGCACTGCGGCAGGGCTCGATTCTCCGCTGAATGTCAGAAAGCATGTGCGTTCTTCTCGTGGGCTTCGAATCTAATCGAAGTGCATAAAGGTGAATTCAGAGCGTGTTTAAGTTGTTGCGGTGGACCGTCATCCGCTAGGATGGCTGCGATTCGATGGCGGAAGATCAACCGCTCTGGAGTTTCAGATGTATTGGCGCACTTCGCGTTCTTGTCTCGCATTAGTCTTCTCGTCGCTTCTGTTCCTTGCAGCCACGCATGCACAGACTGCCCCCGCTTCGCAGTCCGCGCCGCCTTACAAAAACACTTCTCTTCCCGTCGACCAGCGCGTTGCCGATCTGCTCAAGCGAATGACGCTCGAAGAGAAGGCGACGATGCTTTCCGGATCCGGCTGGATGGAGTCGGCGCCGATTGAGCGACTCGGCATTCCTGCGATCAAGATGGCCGACGGACCGATGGGCGTGCGCTCGTGGGCGGGCAGCTCTGCCATCACTAATTCGACAGCAAATCCGGTGAAGGTCGAAACGACGGCATTCCCTTCGGGCATTGCGATGGCAGCCACATGGGACACCGCGCTGGTGCAGCGCGAAGGCCAGGCCATTGGGCAGGAGGTCAAGGCGCTGGGCCGCGACATGATCCTCGGACCGACCGTCAATATTAATCGCGTTCCATTGTGGGGTCGCAACTTCGAGGGCTACGGCGAGGATCCGTACCTGGCTGGACAGCTGGCCGTCGCTTACGTTCACGGTGTGCAGGGCGAAGGCGTTATCCCTTCGGTGAAGCATTTCGCCGCAAACAACGAGGAGTTCGAGCGGCACCGCGTCGACGCGAAAATCGACGAGCGTACGCTGCACGAAATCTATCTGACCGCGTTCAAAGCCGCAGTACAGCAGGGCGGCGCCTGGGCCGTGATGTCCTGCTACAACAAGGTCAACGGCACGCATTGCGCCGAAAGCGACTATTTGCTGACCGACATTCTGAAGAAGGAGTTCGGCTTCAAGGGCTTTGTGGTATCGGACTGGGGCAGCACCTACTCGACTGCGCCGACTGTGAATGCCGGCATGGACCTGGAGATGCCCGGCGGACCGCCGATGAAAGCGTTTCTGGCGCGCCCGCAGGCCCAGGAGCAGGGCAGCAGCGGTGGTTGGCTGACAACCGACAAGGTGCTGGCCGAAGTGAAAGCCGGCAAAATCAGCGAGGCGACGATCGACGACAACGTTAGCCGCATTCTGCGCGTGATCGTGCTGAGCGGGATCGTGGACCACCCGCACACGCCAGGCGGCGAAGTGGATACGCCCGCGCAGCAGAAGATGGCGCGCGACGGTGAGACGGAAGGCATTGTGCTCCTGAAGAATCAAGGCAATTTGTTGCCGCTCGACGCCTCAAAGATTCATTCGATCGCAGTCATCGGACCCAACGCGCTGGTGGCCCGCACAGGCGGCGGAGGCAGTTCGCTGGTGCGGCCCAAGTACTCAGTTTCACCGCTCCAGGGCATCCAGAAGCGCGCGGGTGCGGGAGTCCAGGTGACCTCCGCGCTTGGCGCAGGCATGGCGGGCGAGGATCCAGCGCACGACACCGGCGAAGCGCGTGCGAATGACCTGAAAGCGGCGACAGATGCTGCAGCGAAGGCCGACGTTGCTGTTGTAGTCGTTGGCCGCTACAACAAACTCGAGTCCGAAAGCTTCGACGTGAAGACCATGGATCTGCCCGCTGGACAGGATGAATTAATCCAGGCTGTAGAAAAAGCGAATCCGCATACAATCGTCGTTCTCAACACCGGCAACCCGGTAACCATGACGAAGTGGATCGACTCGACGCCCGCGCTGCTTGATATGTGGTACGGCGGAGAGGAAGCCGGCAACGCTCTCGCGTCCGTCCTCTTCGGCGATGCCAACCCCTCCGGCAAGCTGCCCGTCTCGCTCCCGAAGAAATTTGAGGACTCCCCGGCAGCAAAAACCTACCCCGGCCAGAACCTCCACACCGAATACACCGAAGGCATCTACGTCGGCTATCGCTACTACGACACCAAAAACGTAGAGCCGCAATTCCCCTTCGGCTTCGGCCTCAGCTACACAACCTTCGAATACAGCGATTTGAAAGTCGGCGAGATGACGGTGATAAATGGGACCAAGCGCCTCGCAAACCCCCTGGTGCAAGTGAACATCCGGAACACAGGCTTGCGCGCCGGAGCCGAGGTTGTCGAGCTTTATGTGCACGATGGCCACGCCAAGATAGATCGGCCCGTTCATGAGTTAAAGGATTTTCAGCGTGTCGAGTTGCAGCCGGGTGAAACAAAGACCGTAACGCTTCCGCTGGGCGCATCGGCGTTCGAATACTGGAGCCCCGCAACAAAGCAGTGGGTGCTTGAACCGGGCACGTTCGAGGTGGAAGTCGGTGCATCTTCGCGCGACATCCGCCTCAAGGCGCCCGTTGAAGTCAC
Source organism: uncultured Acidobacteriaceae bacterium (assembly GCA_963838295.1). GTDB lineage: Bacteria > Acidobacteriota > Terriglobia > Terriglobales > Acidobacteriaceae > Telmatobacter. The sequence goes on along the minus strand of CAWIQS010000005.1, from coordinate 116,295 downwards.
GCATCGCATAGACATCCCGTTTTAGGACTCTCTATCTGCTTCCTGAAATGCCGTAAACTCGGAGGAGATGCCCAGGCAGGTTCACTACAACGCAGCAGAAAATATCCCCGCCGAAACGGCGAAGGATCCCTATCTTCGCCCCGCGTTCCCGCTGCGCCATCGCATCGCGCGTTTCACCTGGAACATCTGCTGGGCAATCTTCTATCGCCTCTCGCCTCGCCCCTTTCACGCATGGCGATCGATGCTGCTGCGCCTCTTCGGCGCAAAGATGGGTCCGCATTGTCACTTCTATTCCAGCTCGCGCGTATGGGCGCCATGGAATCTCATCTGCGCCGATCAAGTCACTGCGGGCGATGGTGCTGAAATCTACAACCCCGCACCGGTCCGCCTCGGCTCGCACGCGATCCTTTCGCAGAACTCCTACCTCTGCGGCGCCACCCACGACTTTGACGATCCAGCCTTTCCGCTTCTCGCCTACAAAATGGAAGTCGGCGCTTACGCGTGGGTCTGTGCGCGGGCCTGTGTCACTCCCGGAGTCAACATCGGCGAAGGCGCAGTGCTCGGACTAGCCTCCGTGGCAACCCGCGACCTGGAGCCGTGGTGCGTGTATGCCGGATCCCCAGCCGTAAAAGTGAAACAGCGCAATCGCGACGCCCACTAGAGTCCCTAGCCTGAAATTTTTGGGGGTTTTTGGAGAGGTGTCATTCTGAGCGAACAGGACCCCGAACGTACCAGGGGCCCCGCAGTGCGTTAGCTCTCCGGGGTAGGTTCGGGGGTGGTAAGCGAAGAATCTGCTTCTTGGCTGTCCCCGTTATTGAGATCCTCAGACAGCGCAACCGTACCCCAACAATGTTCCACTGTCTGAAACTGCCACAGTCACAGAAGTGTCATTCTGAGCGCATGAGGTCCCAAACGCTGTTCAGTTTGGGGGTGGTAAGCGAAGAATCTGCTTTTCAAGCTTCCCCCGTTTCAGTGAAGGCCAGCGCCCCAAAAAAACAAATCCCGCCGAGACGACCGCTCGACGGGAATAGCACCATTCCACAGTGATCCTTATTGCGGCGGCGCGTACGGTTCGACCCGCAGCATATCCGACAGAATTCCGCGCTCCTGTGGGCTGAACTGGCTCTGGTACCGGCTGGAGCTCAGCACGATCGATCGCTGATCCGGAGGAACGGCCCTCAGGTCGCGAAACGCATTGCGCATCATCGTCTGCCGATCCGCTGGCATTGCCGTCCACTGGCGTGCCGACTGCGCCACGCGCGCACGGTCTTCCGGGGAGAGCCGCTCCAGGTTCTCCGCCCGCGCCAGTCTCCGTTCGCGCTGGGCATCGGGCAACTGGTTCACCCGGTTCAACTGGTTCATCACCCGCTGTTGTTCGCCCTGCGGTAGCCGGCGAAAACTCGGGTCGTTGCGAAGCATCTGCTGCTGTTGCGGAACCGGGACATTACGATGCGTGTTCAGCCACGCGCCAAGATGCCCCGGCGGCGCATAAAGCTGCTGAGCTGTGCCTGGATAGACATTGCGAACTCCCGACTGTGGTGCATACGGGCTCTGTATCGGACGTTGCGCCCCCGCCCCGCCCGGGGCGCGATAGGGCTGATACGGTTGCGGTGTCCGATTCTGGTTCTGGGGTACGGCCCGCCCCCGATTGGGCTGGCGTGGAGATTGTGGACGCGCGTATTGTGGCCGGCTTTGCGGTCGCGGCGCTGAAGGATGAGCGACCGGCCGCGTCGTGTTCTGGCGCATCGCCAACAAACTAACAGGGGGCAGGCAAAGGGCTGCTATCGCAACGGCGGTCAGAACCGTCCGGCGCGCCTGGCTTGCAACGCTTTGGCTTCGTGCCCCATTCATACCCTTGGCCCCACCGTTCCTAATCGGACTGCATGCCCGTTTTCAACTTATTGCTGCTGCGGATCTCCGTTGTTTCCGCTATCGGAGAGTGTTTCCAGCTGATCCAACACCTGCGCATTACTATCCAGCGTCTGCAGATCGTGTACCACCGCAGCTTCAGGACCCTGCTGGGGCTGAGGCTGCTCCACGTTCGTGATTCCCAGGTAGGTACCGCCGCCAATCAGCAGCATCACCGTCAACGCCATCGCTGCCAGCGGACGAGCATGCATCTGCGGACCATAGGCAAAGCGGGCGCGGATGCGCTGCAACCATGACTGCCGCGGAGCTTCTCGCTCCTCGCGCATCCGTGCACCCAGCCGCGTCATGAAGTAGGGGCTGGGTTCAGGCACTGTCCATGCATCCATCGCCGCCATGGTCGCGCGCAGATCATCCAGCTCCTTACGGCAGCTTTCACACTCCGCAACATGAGTCTTCACCTTGGCAGGCGCCGCTTCCGGATCGAGCAGCATCTCTGCCAGCTTCTCTTCCATCGCGGTGCATTTCTTCATGGTTTCCATTGCTACCACCCCACTTCTCCGCCGGTTCTCCCGGCTTTCAATCCCTATACAAAATCCTTTAGCTTGTCCCGCAGTGTCTGGTACGCCCTGAAAAGCAGCGACTTGGTCGCCGACTCGCTCAGTTTCAATACATCGCCGATCTGCCGATAATCCATTCCCTGGTACTTGTGCATCAACACTGCCATCCGCTGGCGTTCCGGCAAAGCCATCACATGCGCCCGAATTGCCGCCATGCGCTCATCGCGCAACATGCCCTGCTCCACCGAAGGAGTGTCATCTGCCACATCTGGCGTAGTTCCTGACTCTTCATCCGGCGCGTCCAGGTAAATCGTCTGCGCAGAGCGTTCATGCTTCGTGTCGCGCGCGTGGTTTACCGCAAGATTCGTCGCAATCCGATAAAGCCACGTCGTGAACTTCGCCTCGGCCCTGTAGCTTTCCCGCGAACGATACACCCGCAGAAATACTTCCTGCGCTAATTCTTCGGCAACCGCCTGGTTGTGCACCATGCGAAAGAGAAAATTGTTCATCGCCCGGTGATACTTGCCCACCAGGTAGTTGAAACCTGCCTCGTCGCCTGCCGCCACCCGCAGCATCACGGCCGCGTCGCTGGACTCGTCCTGCGCGTAATTGACGGGCCGTTGCGGTTCGGGCGGATTCAGCGCCGAGCCCCGTCCCAGTGCCGGATTGTCCAGTACCAGGGTTGCCATATCTTCAGGAACCCCGTCCGCATCGGAAGGTTGCGCGAATTCGTCAGTTTCCGGCTCTGATTTTGCATTGTTTAACGGTTTTCGACCCCTGACAGGCTGTCCGCCCTGCCGCCCTCCCTGCTGGCCCCGATATCCCGAACCGGCACCAGCCGCCGCGGCCGCCTCATCCTCGTCCGACTGACGCGACATAGCAGCCAGGAAACCAGTCCCCAAAGCCATCCCATTGGCCGCCGCAAACTCGAAGCTGGGCCTGCCCAAGGCTGCGCCATAGGGGATGGGGGAAGCCGGCGACTCGTCCCCGGGAGCGGACTTCAGAACCTCTCGGATTGAGCGTACTCGCCAGCGCATCAGTGACTTGGAGCGAATCCCGACTGCCCTAGTTCGTTCCGAACCCAGGTTGGCCGTGAAGTATCGCTGGTGATACTCTACCTTACAGGGAGCCCCTCTGGCGCGCCTTGCGCCGCCCCCCCGGACACCCTCCAGCCCGGGCGCTTAACTCAGCGGTAGAGTGCCACCTTCACACGGTGGAAGTCGCAGGTTCGAATCCTGCAGCGCCCACCATACAAGTCCCGGTACCCGCCACCTACTCCCTCCGCCGCCACGATTATCATTTCTCCATGCAAAAGAAGCTTCGCTGGGGTGTCCTGAGCACTGCAAACATCGGAATCAAAAAAGTTCTGCCGGCCATGCAGCTTGGCCGTTACACCAGCGTCGATGCCATCGCCTCCCGCGACCTCGTCCGCGCCCAGAAAGCCGCCTCTGCGCTGGGTATTCCCAGAGCATACGGGTCCTATGAAGAGTTGCTCGCCGACCCCGAAATCGACGCCATCTACAATCCCTTGCCCAACCAGATGCATGTGCCCTGGACCATCAGGGCCGCCGAAGCCGGCAAGCACGTTCTCTGCGAAAAGCCGATCAGCCTCACCGTCGCCGAAGCCAAAACCCTCCTCGCCGTCCGTGAACGCACCGGCGTCAAGATCGGCGAAGCCTTCATGATCCGCAGCTACACGCAATGGCTGCGCGTGGGCGAACTGCTCCGCTCCGGCCGCATCGGCCAGTTGCGGTCTGTAGCTGGATTCTTCAGCTACTTCAACAACGACCCCTCCAATATCCGCAATCACATCGAATCCGGCGGCGGAGCCCTCCTCGATATCGGCTGCTACTGTATCCAGGCTGCTCGCTACGGGTTCGGTGCCGAACCCAAACGCGTCATCGGCCTCATCGAACGCGATCCCGCGATGAAAATCGACCGCCTCACCTCCGCCATGCTCGACTTCGAAAGCGGCCAGGCCGTCTTCACCTGCAGCACCCAGCTCGTGCCCTATCAGAAAGTTCAATTCTTCGGCACAACAGGCCGCATCGAAATCGAAATCCCCTTCAACGCGCCCAAGGACCGCCCAACGCGCATCCTCATCGACGAGACCGGAGAGCTCTTCGGCAGCGGCATCAAGGTCGAGGAATTCCCCATCGCTGACCAATACACCATGCAGGGCGATGCCTTCTCCCGCGCCGTGCTCGAAGGCGGCGAAGTGCCCATCCCATTAGAAGGAGCCATCGCCAACATGTCCATAATCGAAGCCATCTTCCAGTCAGCTCAATCCGGTAAGTGGGAAATACCGCAAGCTTAGGAGAAGTCCTGCAGCCTCTGAACCGAAACCGGCAACTAGGGAGCCTCTGATTAAGTCGGCGTTTTTGAAATGGCACGGTTCTACAGCTTGCTGAAAAAGCGACCGATCGCCTGTCTTGTGTCAGGGCACGACTTCAGTCGTGCCGCAAACGTCGCAAAATGAATCTGGGCTTTAGCCCCTGTGGAAACCTTCAATCGCAAAACGGACTTGTGCGTGATTCCTCTGCTATTGGTGTTTTAGATCACATTTCGGCCATCCGCGAGAGATTACACTTCCCCTTTGGAACTGTGAGCCCCATGTCCGTCGACGAAGACCAGACCACCTTGAGTTACACCCGCGGCCCTGACCGTCCCCTTCTCGACCTCACCATTGGCGCACTTCTTGACCGCACCGCAAGCCGTTTTCCCGATCGCCTCTCCGTCGCGTCGCTCCATCAATCCGCGCGCATGACCTGGACCGAATTGAGCGATGCCGCCGATCGCGTGGCGCGCGGCCTCTGGTCGCTCGGTATCCGCCGCGGCGACCGCGTCGGCCTCTGGTCCAGCAACTGCATCGAGTGGGTCATGCTGCACATGGGCTGTGCGCGGGCAGGCGCCGCCCTGGTCAATGTCAACCCAGCCTATCGCTCTCATGAGCTGCAATACACGCTAACCCGCTCCCGCATGAAAGCGCTGTTTCTCTGGCATAAGGACAAGCGTGCCGACTACGAAGAGATTCTCAACCGCGCCCGCCATGGTCTGAAGCTGGACCTTGAACACATCATCTACTTCGACTCCCCATTGTGGCCCGCGCTCCTCGAGTCCGACGGACAGTTACCCGATCACGTCTCCGTCAACGATATCGCCAATATCCAGTACACCAGCGGAACCACCGGCCTGCCCAAGGGCGTAATGCTCACCCATCACAACGTGGTCAACAACGGCCAGTTTCTCGCCCAGGGATTTCACTACACGGAGCAGGACCTGATCGTCGTCCCCGTGCCGCTGTTCCACTGCTACGGCTGCGTCATCGGCACCATGAGCGCCCTGAACTCCGGCGCAGCTCTCATCCTGCCCAACTGGACCTTCGACCCACGCGCCACCTTGCAGGCAGTTCACGATGAGCGGGCGACCTCGGTCTACGGCGTACCGGCAATGTATGTCGCCGAATTCGGACTGCCCGAGTTCTCCACCTTCGACTTCGCCAGCCTGCGAACCGGCATGATGAGCGGCGCGCCCTGCCCCGTCGAACTCATGAAGCGCGTGCTTAACGAAATGCATATCGGCGAACTCGTCATCGCCTACGGCCAGACCGAAACCTCGCCGGTCGTCACCATGAGCGATGCCGGCGACTCCCTCGAAATCCGCGTCAACACCGTAGGTCGCGCAATGCCGCAAACTGAAATACAGGTAATCTCCACTACCGACGCCGCCCGCCAGCCCATCGGCATCCAAGGCGAAATCTGCGTGCGCGGCTATGCGGTGATGAAAGGGTACGATGGCGATCCGGTAGGCACAGCGGACGTGGTAAAGCCCGACGGCTGGCTGCACACCGGCGACCTCGGCGTCATGCGCGAAGACGGATGCCTGCACATTACTGGGCGCTCACGCGACGTCATCATCCGCGGCGGCGAGAACATCTATCCACGTGAAGTCGAAGAATTCCTCTACACGCACCCCAAGGTCGGCGAAGTGCAGGTAGTCGGCATCCCCAACGAACGTCTCGGCGAAATCGTAGTGGCATGGATCCGTCTCCGCCCTGGAATGGAAGCCACCGAAACCGAAATCCGCGAATGGTGCAAAGCGCAGATCGCGTATTACAAGATTCCCGAGCACGTGCGCTTCGTCGATGAATTCCCCGCCACGCTCTCCGGCAAAATCCAGAAATATAAAATCCGCGAATTCGAAATCGAAGCCCGCAGCCTGCAGTCCATCGCGACCACCGCAACTGCCTGATGAATTTTCCACACCTTTGATTACGCGGAAATCGAACCCTGCATCCTAAGTCTTCAGCAAGAGGCAAGCCACGAGTTTTTGTGAGCAGTCGGACCCCGCACTTGTGCTGCGCAGTCTCGTCTTTGTAAGTCCTTGCACGCCAACCCCTGGAGGTATTTATGGCTCAGACAGAATTTTCTACCAGCACCCTCGCAGCCTATTTTGAACACAGCAGTGACGCCCGCAAGGCGGTTGACGCACTGCAGAAGGCGGGCTTCTCATCCGCCCACCTCGGCATTGCGCACCACGGCTCATACACCGGAGAGTCCTCGACCTTCGGCAACACCACCGTTCACGAAATCGAGGAGAAAGAGCCCTCGACCTGGGACAAGATCAAGGCATGGTTCAGTGGCAATGAAGCCGATGCGCCTAAAGAAGATCGCGCGTCGGGCGATATTGCCAATCGCGAAATCTCCCCAGAGGCCGCCGAGCTGTTCGACGAGACCTACGACGATAGCTCCGATCTGCAGGACTCCTTCACAGCCATGAATATTCCCGATGACCGGGCCCGCTACTTCGCGCATCGCTTCGGGCGCGGTAAAGATGCCGCTGTCGTAACTGTCCAGTCCGATGACCGCACAGCTGAGGCGCAAACCATTCTCGCCGAACACAACGCCGACTTCGGCGAAAACGCCGCGACCTACGAATATGCGGTTGAAGACGAATCGTATGCCGGCCCGAGTGCCGGTGATGACCTACATGAAGATGACCGTACCAACTTACCCCGTGACGTGCAGTTACTTGGCGTATTGCGCGTGCAAACCGTGCGCGTCATTCCCGACGGCCAGGTTCTCGGGAGGAAGGAACCGGCGCGTGACCTGTCTGGCGACGTCAGTAGAGAAGAGTTCTCCGAGGAGGAGAAGAAGAATCGCGAACGGTCTGCGTAAATCGTAAGCCTATGCAGCGGTGGCAACTGCAGCGGTTCTGGTGACGGTGACGACCGTGATGTCGTCCTCTTGCCCGAACCGCTTCACCGTCTCCACAATTTCCGCCGCCGGCTTCACAGAAACCTCCTCCGCCCGCTCAAATCCGAAAAGTTCTCCATTCGGCCGCTGCGCCTCGACCACCCCATCGGAGTAAAACGTAAGACGGCTTCCGGAGGCGAGATGAAATTCGGTCGTCTCGTATCGCGCGGCACTCGCAACCCCCAGAGGCAACGCGCCGGGAAGTTCCACTTCTCTCCCGTCGAGATACGGCGAAAGATGGCCCGCGTTTGCAATCGTCACGCGTCCATCGGCAGCGATTAAAGCTGCCAGCGCAGTCGAGAATCCCCCGCCTGACCGGCCAACCAGACGCTCGTTCAGATTAGCGAGAATCTCTGCGGGGCCATTCGTATATTCGGCCGCAGCGCGAACCGCGCCCACCAAGACCGAAACCAGCATCGCAGCTGGCAACCCCTTGCCCGCGACGTCTCCAACAACGATCAGGACGCCGCCCCCTCCGATGGGCAGGATCTGGAAGAAATCCCCGCCCACCTGCTGTGCCGGTTCGTACACAGATTCAATCGCGAATCCGAGAACATCACCCGTCTGCTCGGGAACCAGAATTCGCTGCACTTCCTGTGCCGCGGCCAGTTCACCCTCGAGCTGCGCCTGCCGCCTGCTCATGGTACTCGACCGTTGCAGCATAATGATCGCCAGCGAGACGACTGACAAGATTCCCGACACGCTGTTCAAGGATACGGAGAATGGGCCGACCGGGTAATTGTTAATCAGATTCAAGCCACGAAGTGAAAACTGCCTCCATGCCGGAAACTGAAACAGCATCTGCATCGCGACCAGCACATAGATATACAGGCTGAAAAGGATCACGGGGATGAGCAGGATGCCCGCCTCCCGATTTCCCCGGCGCCAATGCACCACAAGCACGATGGGGATGACGACGGATAGAAAGATGACGAAGGGAAGATTGGTGACCATCTGAAGCGGCAATGGCAAGTCGATGAACCAGCCATGCAGTCCACCGATGAAATAGAGAAAACCGATCACGATTAGTGAAGCCCGCCACCGCCAGCCCATCCGCAAGTGAACAAAGGAAAAGTAGAGCGACGCCCAGATGTAGGGCGACACGAGACGAATTGACTCCGAGAACAGCATCCATCCGATCGGAATGTTATGGAGTTGGCTGATCACCAAGGTCGGAATGAGAACCAGTCCCATCACTCCAACAGCAAAGATCCAGAGATACTCGGTCTGCCGCCGTTGCGCGGCGAAAAGCACCAGCGCAACCAGGCCAAGGCAGACTCCGAGACCATCGCTGATCCAGCCGGAGGCGTTCTCACCGATGATCGATAGCCAGTTGAAACGATGAAGGGTCTTCTCTTCCCCAAGAGTGAGATTGTCGGAGTACAAACCCGGGTCCTGACCCACATTCCATTCGAGTGCCGAGATGTGGACGCGAAGCGCAATCACGATAGTCCCCGACGCCAGCGCGCGATCGGGGATGCGTGCCAGGACTCTTGCGTCGGAGGTGTACGGCACAAAGGGCACCACTTGTCCCGACGCCATCAGCCGCTCCCCGTTGACGTAAATCTCAAACGCACGCGAAAGCTTCATCTCGCTGAGGGCGAGACCGGTCTGTGTCGGGTCGACTTTGACATGGAGCCGATACCAGACAACCTCCGGATGATGCGGAAGCAAAGATGCGATTGAGCCGGATGGATCAAACAACGTCCAGTGGGAATCGTCGAAGTCCGGAGACGCGTAGGCCGGATCATCACCCGCCTGTACCAGCCACTTCACCGCCAGACTCGCTGGTTCGCGAAGGTGGGTGGCATCGAAGGTCTGCGCTCGAACCGGATACGCGATCAGAACGAACAGCGCAAGGGAAAGGAGAAACGCGAGGTGCCGGAACGAGTGCTTTGCGGATCGGCAAACCATAGGGCAGATTGGACCTCATGCAGGTTCCAGTACAACCTACCAAACTTTAACGGGTGCCCCCGGTCCCTCGCCTTTGGGGACCGTGGAGGGACGCGGGGCGTCGAACGGGGGCAGCGCTTCGTTACCGCGTTTCCCCGGTCCGAAGAATTGCCTGTGTCTGCTTGTTGTACCGCCCCGTGAGCGCGTTCCACCGCACGATCGCCAGTTCCTTCAGCATCTGCAGACCGTCCCGCAAATAGCTCATCCGGCTTCTTTCGTCATGTGCCCAGCTCACCGGCACCTCGACCACACGGAATCCCCGTTTGATGGCGATAAACAAAATTTCAGGGTCAAATCCCCACCGCTCAATGGTCTGCAACTGGAAAACCGTCTGCGCTGCCGATCGCGTAAATGCCTTGAATCCGCATTGAGTATCGGCAAACGGCAACTGCATCACCATGCGGCAGACGGCATTAAAACAGCGCCCGAAAATCTGTCTGTAAAGGGGCTGGCGATGGGTCTGCCGTCCGCTCTCCAGCCAGCGCGATCCAATGGCAATATCGGCGCCATTGGCGATAGCCTTGAACAGTCGGCCAGCCTCATCCATCGGCGCCGAAAGATCGGCATCGGTAAACATGATGATTTCGCCCTGCGCGTTCAGAACTCCGGCCCGCACGCTGTAGCCTTTGCCGCGATTTCCGGGGTTTTCCAGCAGGCGAACCTCCGGAGCGCTCACGGCAAAATCCCGCACCAGCCGGGCAGTCGAATCAGTGGAGCCGTCATTCACCACAATCACTTCCGCGTCCCATCCGTTCGCGCGGATTGCGGCCACAACGGACTCAAGCGTCGCCGGAATTCGGGCGCTCTCGTTGTATGCCGGAATGACAACGCTGTACTTAGGAAATCCCACGAGCTTTCAGCTCCTTCCCTTGTGGATGACTCGACAGCAGGGGAAGACTCAGGACATGATAACGCCTCCGGTCCGCTGCTGGGACCTCTCCAGCGGGAAACGTCTACTCACGACCCCGGTTCCGTACTTGGGAAAGGTCTATTCCACAGAAGAATCGGTTTTTTCTTAACCCCATGTGCCGAATGCGTTTATCCTGTGGTACGGAGGCCAGAGGACATGACGAAGGCAGATCTGGTGGAAAAGGTCACCCGCTTGGGCGATCTCACGCGCCGCGATGGCGAAGTCATCGTGGAAACGGTTTTTGATTCGGTGATCTCTGCACTGCAGAGCGGTGACAAGATCGAAATCCGCGGATTTGGTTCCTTCCGCATTCGCCAGCGCAATCCCCGCATTGGCCGCAACCCCAAGACAGGAGAGCGCGTAGAAGTCCCCGCCAAGCGCGTGCCCTACTTCAAGCCTTCAAAGGAATTGCGTGACCTCGTCAATCCCGGCGAAGCCGCCCACGCTTCCTCGTAGTCCAGGCACGATTGTCTTCGATTCTGATGCGCGCCATCCCCTCCCCGGGCAATGCGTAACAGACAAATCATCAACACCGCGAGTCCCTTCGCGATTTAGTGCTTCAACCAAAAGCTGCGACCCATCAGGCCGCAGCTTTTCTACGTTCACGGAGTGAGCAGCAGCCTTCAGGCCGCTGACCACCTCCATCAATAATCGGCGAGTTGCTTTTTCAGACGATCTGGCGACAGATGGCAATAGACTGGCGAAAAACTCCGCGCGGAAACAGCATCTCCACTGTGGCTGAAAATAAGGAAGGGCTCATTGCTCGTGTTCCAAGGCTCCCAGTGCGCGAGATCCGGCCCGTTCGGATCCCCGTTTTTCGCGAAGTTTGTCCAGTAGCTTTGCATGATTTGTGAGAGCCTCTGGTCCGTCGCGCTGAACGGAAGCCAATTGAATGCGCGAGCTTGAAACGTCCCGAACACGTAAGGAAGTTCGAGCGAGTGAAAAGCGCCGAGCTCCGACTCTCCTTTACCCGGCACCGAGCGATCGAAGCGATAAATGTAAACGTGCCTTCCTGCGCTTGTGGTGAGCGCAGCCTCCGCTCCCACAGGACAGGCGCCCAGGATGTCATTGCTCGCCTGGTCAACTGCCGGGTTTCCATGAACGATGATTCGCCCTGTATAAGTGGCCACCGCCATGTCAGTCCAGCTTCCGTAAAGAGGGCGAGCAATTTCCGCGAATTGTTTCAACTGTTCGCTGAAGCGTGGCTTGGGGCTTGCGACCCCTGAATTTCTGGCGGCATCCGCAGCGTCCACGCGAAACGCCGAGAACTCGCGTGCATTCACTCCTGCGAGCAACTCGACCATTTGGATTTTCCCCGTTGCGAATGCCTTTGCCGGTGACTCGAAAAGTACCCATCCATCGACAATCGACGCGTTGGGGTCGTATCCCTTGAACTGCGATGCGATCAGCCGGTTTTCGATGTCGGCGACCTGCGACGCGGGAAGACTTCGCAGCGCCGACAATTGCGATCCGGTCTTGCCCCCCAGCGCTTCCTTACCGACGGCCAGCCCCAGAGGCTGCATCTCCGCGACGGTGCGCTCACGCCCCAGCCCGAAGGCTGTCCCGCTCTCCGCGATGACCCTGCGGAACAGGCTTTGCGTCAGCGGAGACGTCATCAGCGTCGTCGCGTCTATCGATCCTGCGGACTCGCCAAAAAGCGTCACGTTCCTGCCGTCGCCGCCAAACGCGGCAATATTCTGCTGTACCCACTTCAGCGCAGCAATCTGATCCAGTAGCCCGTAGTTGCCAGAACTGTGATGGGGAGACTCGGCGGTCAACTCGGGGTGAGCGAAAAATCCGATCACTCCGAGGCGATAGTTGATCGTCACCACGATGACGCCATGCGACGCGAGTATGCTGCCGTCATAACCTGACTCAGTCCCGCTGCCCACTCTGTTGCTTCCACCGTGCAGCCAGACCATGACAGGAAGGTGCGCGTCCGGCTGCAACCTCGGTGTCCAAATGTTCAGATAGAGACAATCCTCGGATGGGTCAAGTGTCTGTCGAGTAAACGAGGTGCCGTAAGTTGCCGCGAGCGGCGCAAGGAAGCTATCGGTGCCTGCGACGTTCTGCATGCAAGGATGCGACGGCGCGATCGCATCTCGAACTCCCGGCCACGGAGAGACGGCTTGCGGTTCACGCCAGCGCAGAGGACCAACAGGCGGCGCCGCGAACGGCACACCTTCGAAAACAGCGATACTTCCGCGCTGAGTTCCATGCAGCACACCGCTTGCGATGTGTACCACAGGTCCAGTCGGCGCAGCCTGCTTCGGTTTTCCGCCCGCTGCAAGAAGCATTGGAATGACAAGACAAAGACTAAAAATCTTCAAACTCGCGGTCATCGTTTTTGGGGTCACATCAGTGCCTCAAATTCTAGCGCCGCGAATGCCAATCACGCTCATCATCCGCCCGGCATGCCCCCGCGAGGCGCGATGCGAGAAGAACAGATCTGTGTGGCAGCCCGTGCATCCGCCAGTCACGCTGATTGCCGAAGCCTTCACTCCCGCATCCATCAGTTGCCTCCGATTTGCCTCAATCAGATCCAGATGCACCGCCGGCCCGATCGGCGAATGCCCCGGTGCCCGCTGCGTGAGAAACAGCATCGGATATTTCTTCCGCACCGGATCGGAATCGTAAACCTCGCGAAACAGCTCCTGCCCGTAGCGGAATTGCGATTCAAATTCAGAAACAACTTCCTCGCCGACCGCATAGCAGCACTGCCGCATTCCCGGTCCGATCGCAGCAATCAAGTCCTCCGGGTTGGAACCGAACTCGAGCTGCATGCGTCCCACTCCAAGCTCCACAATGCGCTTCACCGTTCCTCGCCAGCCGGCATGAAAGGCTCCCACCACGCGTCGCCGTTTGTCCGCCACCAAAACCGGAATGCAGTCCGCAGTCTGAATCGCGATCAAGAATCCCGGCTCGGCGGTGATTGCTCCATCGGCTTTCCGTGGCCTCTCGCGATCGGCGTCCGCAGCGCTCACCGAAATCACCAGGTTTGAGTGAAACTGCCGCAGCGCGACAACCGGAGTACCGGCGTCGCCCGCAACGGCTTCCGCCAGCAACCGGCGATTCTGCGCGACGGCTTTGCGGTCATCCGTCTCTGTAAATCCTAAATTCAATTCCCCTGGAGCACCCTCGCCACAATAGGCCCGGCTCGTGCCGCCCCGCCGCGTGCTGAATCCATGCCATAGCCACTTGCTCACCGATTTCCGATCGCGCCACCCGGGAACTTGCAGCAGATTCACGCCGTTTCGCAAAACCGTGGGAACCGGAGCAGCGAGGGCCAGCTCCTGCGTCGTCACGGCATCCTGGCGCTGCGCACGCATGCGAGTCGTCACCCCCGGCGGAGACTTGCGTCGATTGCGCACGAGGCCCGCCTTTTGGAACAGGTCATTGATAGACCGCAGGTTTGGTTCGGGTTTTACGCTTAGGGAAGGCGAGGGCCGCTTCACACGATCGATTGTAGCGGGAGGGCAATCGCTCTGAAAAAGAGCCAGAGAGCAGATGGGCCCACCTTCCGGTGAGCCCGCTCGAGAGGCATTTTGTATGGAGGGAGGTCCTGAAGGGGTCGTGAGAAGGGGTCTAATTTCAGACCCTCAAAAGGAGTAGTTACCTTTCTTGGAAGGGCCAAATTCGGGGAAGCCTCTGCTAATTACTAAGTCAGATGCGCCAAGGCCAGAAACGTTGCCCTCACCGGGCAAAATTATTTCCCGCACTCATTTATCTGTGGAAATCCCCTCTAAAATTCAGCTTTGCCCGGCCCAAGCATCCTGCCTTTTGCACCAGCCCAGTGCGATCCGCAGCCACCAGCTCGGTAAAATGCTTAATATCTGTCATTTAACGCCGGGAGGCTTCGGCTGATCCTCCTGCTTCACCTGAGGACCCTCGTCCGGGAACGGCCAGTTGGTATCCAGCAGGAGTTCCTTCTCACGCTGCGCCTTCGGGACTTTATCGATTTTCAGATTTTCGAGAAAGTGCACCCCGGTCTTGCCGGCCACCACGATATCGATGTCGCCATCCTTATCCATATCCTCGGTCACAAACTGCGTGCCCGCGCCTGCCGTGCCATTCACGCTGATCGGATAGCGGTTGAATGCCCCCATCTTCCGGTCAATCTTGTAGTAGTAAATAACCAGCGGATCGTACGACCCGGGATCGCTCCCATTGTGTCCGCGATAGCGCTTGCCAGCCAGCAACTCTGGCTCGCCATCGCCGTCGATATCCACCAGTTTCAGCGCGTGCACCTGCGAGAAAGACTCGTCGATCGCACGGCGCACCCAATGACGGTTGTCCCCGTCGCCGATCTGTTCAAGCCAATAGAGTCCATAGCTGTGCCCCTGACCGTAGATTACGTCCATCTTGCCGTCGTTGTTCACGTCATAGCCGATGATCGGAAAGCCCGCATCTCCCATCTGCCAGTCAGGATGCCACTCCCAGTCGTTCTTGCTGGCATCGACTTGTTTCAGCCAGCCATTCGGCGTAAGAATATCGGCCAACCCATCGCCGTCGATGTCGGCCACACCCACCCCGTGTCCATCCTGCTCGGGACCGCCTGCCGTATGCACCTTCGGCTCGGGACCCGCAAAATCTATCCAGATAATTCCCGAGTGGTTGTAATGCGCAAACACCAGGTCCGCCACGCCATCGCCATTCACATCCGCCATCACGCCGCCTTCGGTGTCATAGCTGTTTGTGATGAAGTGCTTCTTCCACATCACGCCGGGCTGCTTCGGATTCTCGTACCACCAGATCCCGTTGGTCTGCCAGCCCGCCGTCACCACATCGGGTGCGCCATCGTGATTCACATCAATCGTCCACTCGCCGCAATCGGCAACAAACTCACCCAGCGTGCCTGCCTCGCGATATTGATGCCGCTTCCACTCGCCGCCACTGGGGCCGGGATTCTCGTACCAGTACGCGCCGCTCAGAATATCCAGATAACCATCGCCATTCATGTCCAGCGTAGTCACGCCTTCCGCGTGATCGGTCCCAAGACGGTGGGCCAGAAACGTAAGCTGCGGCAACGCACCCGGCCCGGCGCCCGGCGCGGTCTTTCGATCCGCTTGCGGCGCAGCTGGCGCGACAAGAGAAACAAGCATCACCACGAGAAACGCACAACGCACGCTGAGTGTCATGACAAAGACCTTTCGACTGCGTCAACCTGCTTCGATTGCCCTGGCAAAAAGGAAGGAGTCTCGCTCGCCATTCTCAATCGCGAAGGGGCAGGCGCGCAAGCCGATCATGCGCTCGTGCCAGGCAGAATTGAAGAGGGATATAAATTGCGGGGGGAAGAAAGGGGCAGACAGCAGGCTGAGCGGCATTGAGGAACACAGGCGAAACGGTGAGCGCGCCATGGGCGGGTTCAGCGACGCTTCAGTCGTTCAGGCCGTAACGCCTCTTCACACTCTCCAGCATCTCCGGAGTCGTAAGCCGTGCGCGCATCTCGGCTTTCCTCCGCTTATCCAGAAGGATGATCTCCGGCGTTTTGGTGCTCGCGGCACTGCGCCTTCTGGCAGCATTCAGCGCACCCAGGCGCGCATTGTGATTTTTTTCTATACGCAGATTCCAGGCGCAGCGCAACGCACCCCTCAGAATCTCCTCGCTCGCCATGGCAAGACGCAGATGGGTCGCTCCATTGCGCCCCCACGTGCCGGCAACGGGGAGAAAAACGTCGGGCTGGTCGGCCATAAAGGCCGCCTGCTGGTCGGGGTTCAACATCAGATTGCCGAACCCTTGCCTCTCCGATGCCAGGGTTGCAAAGATCCTCCCGCCGACGCGAAAATCCGCCGCCCCCATGTGCGAGCCTTCCTCGGCCCCATCCAGACTGAGGGCGATACGACGAAAATCTGATGCAGTCACAGTAAGTACTCCTCTAAAAACCTCTCGGGTCTCTCGATTGTGGGAGCTTTTCGAAAGCTGTATTGATCGTGCGCCGTCACGTTACGCGATATCCCAGCGTCGACATCCGATGCTTTGCTAGATAGACACCGACGGGGCCTTACCGTTCAGCCTTCTTTCGGCATGGTGGGTTAGATGCTCGAGTCTCACATTGAGAAGCCCGGCAGTAATCAAAATCAAACGCTTTGGTAAGATATATTGCGCTCGGAAGGGCGCAACCTCGTATCGCTGTCGTCTACTGTGCTGCACACTGCCGGAACGCCGTCCAGTCAATCGCCCGCTGAAAATCATCGCTGGGCGGAATAACCGCCTGAAGCGTGGAGGCGAACTCCGATGGTCCATGCGCCTCGAGATAAGCCAGGCGCTGGCTGGCTTCATCTACACCTGGGATGTGGCCCACTGGCACCCACCAGAGCGCCGTATAAACGCCGGCAAGCTTTTCAAACCACGCATGCCGCTCGCGCAGCAACTCGATGTGCACCGTCTTGTAGACGAAATGGCGCAGCTGCTCCACCGTCTCCCGTACCGACATGTTCATCAGCATCCGGCTATCGTCAAACGGGCGCAGATACGTGGCGTTCCCCTCGTTCACGATCAGCCGCCACACAAACCCCGGGCTCCGATCCGCCAGCGCATTGATCTCGTCCAGCCGGTTTACAAACCCGGCCATCACCGGATGATCAAGCTCTTCCAAAATCCGCCCGATATTCACCTGCGCAATGTGATATCCGCTCATCGCCGCCGAACTCCCGCTTTTTATTCCCTAATCCCTCGTCCCTGCTTCTTGAAATTCTTCATTCAGCCAATTCGAAAACGCCGCAAACTCCTCATCGCGCCCCAGAAAATCCCGCACCATCGCACGCCCCGGCTTCGACCCGCCCTGCTCCAGCACCAGCTTGCGATACCGTGCTCCCGCATCGCAGCCCAGCGGATCCTCCGTATCGAACTGTGCAAAGAAATCCAGCGCAATCACCTTGTCGAACGCATACGTGTAATAGTTCGACGAGTAGCCGGTCAGGTGGCCGAAGCTCGCATACATCCGGTTACCCTCAAGCCACGTCCACGGAACCAGCGACGTGTACAGCCGCTTCGTAATCTCGTCGAAATCAATCTTCGCCGGATCCTGATCGTGCAGATCGAGCGACAGCGTCGTGTAGTAAAGCTGCGTTCGCACCCAGTCAGCCCGGCCAAACGCGCCCGCCGTTTTCATCTTGCGAATGATCTCCGCGGGAAGCACCTCGCCGGTCTCGTAGTGTTTTGCAAAATTCTGCAGCAGCTTTTCATCGCGAAAGAATTCTTCCAGCATCTGCGAAGGAACTTCGATAAAGTCTCCCTCCGTCGCAAAACCTGAAACCCCGGCCCACTCCGTCTGTCCTCCCAGAATCGCGTGCATCAAATGCCCAAATTCGTGGAAGAATGTCACCACATCGCTGTATTGCAGAAGTCCCGGGTCATCGGGCGTACCTCCCGGAAAATTGCAGATCAGCGCCGCCTCCGGCATATAGCGCCCGCGAACACCAGCCACGATCGGCGCCGCGGAAAACCACTTGTCCTTCCCCTCGCGCGGATGCATATCGAGATAAAACCGCCCAACCTGGATACCCTCTTCAAACACATCGAAGACACTCACGGCCGGATCCCACGCCGTTCCCGTCGACTTGCGAAACTCAATCTTGAACAATTTCGCCGCCGTCTCCAGTACGCCCGCCTCGACCTTCTCGTACGGGAAATACGGTCGCACCGACTGCGAATCGAAATCGAACGCCGACCGCCTGTACTGCTCGTACCAGTACCCGCGGCTCGCAATGTCGATCGCCTTCAACTCCGGCTGCCTGGTCTGCACAAACGCCATCACCTGCTCATGCTCGCGAACCGCACCCTCCCGGCTCGCTTCCTCCAGCTTCGTCAGAAACGTTCGCACGTTCGCCGCCGAGCCCATCATCTGATCGGCAGTCGCCAGGTCCGCCCAGCTCCCAAACCCAAGCACGGAAGCAATCTCCTGCCGCGTCGCCAGCAGGTCCAGCAAGATCTGCTTGTTCGCCGGATACGCGCGCGTGTTGTACGCCACAAACATCCGCTCCCGCAATCCGGCATTCGACGCAAAGCTCATCACCGGCTGCATGTCCGGCTGATCCGTCGTCAGCGTGATCTGCCCGCCCGCATCTGGCTGATGCCGCCCGATGTAATCCGGCGGCAGCCCATCCAGTTCCGCCTGCGTTGCCAGAATCGTCTTCCCGCCCTCTTGAATATTGCGGCTGAAGTCGAGCGAGTGCCGCGTCGCCTTCTCATGCAGCGCCTGCAGGCGATCGCGTGTCTCCTTATCCTTGTCCACGCCGGCCAGTCGATAACCTAACAAGGTCCGCTCCACATAATGCCGCGTAGCCGCGCTCGCGCCAGTCAGGTCCATGGCCGCCAGCGCATCGTAAACGCCGCGATTCAAGCTCAGCGCACTTCCCGTCATCGCCACGCGCTGCGCTTCCATCTGTGCCTGGTCGCGTACTGCCTTATCGGCCGCGACAGAATTCAAAACTCCCGCCTGCGCGCCGGCCAGTGCCAGGTGCTCGATCGCCGCATCGTAGAGCCGCAGAGTGTTTTCAACATTCCGCGGTCCCTCAACCGCCAGCAGTGCCGCGAGAGCCGCCTCATGCGCAGCCAGCCGCGCCCCCACCCAGGCAGCAAGTGCTTCGGGGGACGACGCCCCGCCTGCGTCCCAGGAATGAACATCGTTGGTGACAAGAGCCGCAGCGACAGTTTCAACCGGCATAGTAAGCACAACCTCCACTTTCTAGGTTGCCACATTGACCCAGGATCTCCCGCACATTACTGTCATTCCGAGCGACCAACGGGAGTCGGGGAACCTGCCATGAAAATTCCGCGATCAATGCTGGAACCTGGACCACACGGCTCCCGGTGGGAACTGGAGGCTAATCACCTTCGTATGACAGCGTCGGCCTCTGTCAAGTTGCTTTCTGCAGGGGCGGGTGCACAAGCTCCCCTTGGTGGCCGGGACCGCGTCAAGACCGCGTTGTTTGGCGTTTATCTCGACCCTTGAGGCCGTTCCGCCCGCATCCACAATGGCTCGGGGTGTGGTCTTGGCCAGAACGCAGCACCGGACTACCGGTGCTTCTTCTTCCCCGCGGTACCCGACTTCGATTTTTCTCCAGGCACATGCGATGTAGGAATAGCAGCCATGTCGGGGCCGATGCGGCGCATCATGTTATCGCGCATCACGTAGGTGATGGTCCGCGGGTTTAGCGGCTTGGTGATCCCGGTGTCTGGATCGATGGAGACGTCCGGGGAGCCCGAAATTCGAAAGCTGAACACGGGATCGGTGCCATTCTGTCCCGGTTGAGTCCAAACCTTCACCGGCAGAAATCCCTGGATCGGGCGAACCCGGAATGCCGTCTCGTATCGATGGTGCTTCACGCTCCACGTGAACACGCGAATCTGGTCGAAATCGAAGGGTAAGCCTGATTTCGGTGGACTCAGCGCAGTCACATATTCCGGAACCTGGTGATTAGGAACGTCTGCTTCGGAGTCGTTGACGTGGGTAAGGATGTAGGCACCCACTATGCGCTGGCCCTCAGCATATTGACCGACCTCGTCGGGCACATCGACATCCACACGGCCCGAAAGCAGCCAGCCAGTGCGTCCCTGGTTGTCGCGAATCAGCCACCAGTCTTCCATGGGGACTTCAGGCTCATCCGCCTTCTCGACATGATTCGCAAGGGGCGCGTTCGCCGGCGCCGACGATCCGGCTTTTGCTCCGGATCCTTGCGGAGATGGTGAGGCGGACTTGGCAGCGTTCGCTGGTGCGTGCACGGGACGCTTTGGCGGCTCGACCGGTACACCGGGTACCGCTTTCGGCACCGAAGCGCGCACCAGCAATTGCACTTTGTCATTCTCGGGAAGTAGATAGAAATGGTCGGTATTGCGGCCGGGACTGATGTGCAGATAAATATCATCCCGCAGCGTGCCCGTCGCGACAACCGGGTCTTGCTTGTGTTCTGTTCCAAGATGCGCAAACGCGTCGAAGGTCTTGGAATCGATCACAGCGCGTTCTTCAATCCAGCCGATTTCGTTTTTCTCGGTCTTTACGCGGAGAAACCGGCGACCATGTTCCAGAACTTCCAACTGCTGCCCATTGGCAACCTCGCCGACGTGGTTGGATACGGCGGCGATGCGGTCCTTAAGGTACATCTGTCTGGCAGAGACGTAGACGGTTTCATGCCCTTGGTGACGTAACCGGTTGCATCCCGCGGTGAGGAAAAGAAAAACACACACGAGCAGACCAGAAATTCCTCTTACCGCGCGATAGACAGATGAGACTGTGGGATTTGGCAATCGGATGAACACAGCAGGAGTATCTATCTGAGGATACCAGCAATGCAGGTCCATGCGACAGGCGACCATCAATGAAGGGCAGCAACCGCACCGGCCTCCGCAGGGTCTGTTCCCGTCGCGTTGGAGATCACCGGGTCAAGATTGCCTGCCGTGGTGGTGTCGAGCGTATAGCCGATCAAGTCGGGACTGCCACCGAAGTCTGCGGCGAAAACAAACGCATGTGTGTTGTCTTCGACCATCGTCTGGGGATTGGTACCGGTGGCAAACGAACTTCCTAACGCGGTGAGAGTGTAAGCACTGTTTGCGGTAGTGATTGAAAAGCCCGCGATGACGCCGGTCGAGCCGCTGCTGGTCTGCTTGCTGACCACATACACGTAATCACCGGTGGAAAATGGCAGGATGGAAACAGGGGCCAGCCCGCCAATCGCAAATGGCGAGCCGGAGATTTCCTTCACCGTACTGAAGTTGAAAGCTCGCAAACCACCAGTGTTCGTCCCGGAGGTGGCAACTGTTTCGCCAATATAGAAGAGACGAGGAGCCGTCGAGCCGGTAGGAATTGGATCGAAGGCAACGGAAAGCGCGGCGCCGTTCGCGTTCTTGACGGTGATGGTTCCCACCGTGCCGAAAGGGTCGGCATTGTTCGCATTGAATGGAATCGTGGCCGTGCCGCCGGAACCCATCGCAGCCAGAACGAAAGTGTCATCCGGCGATACTGCAACCTGCTCGAGAGTCGTCGACGGAAGCACTACGGTTTGTTCAGTGTTCGAAGCCAGGAGCCCCGTGGATGCATTCACATGAATCGCAAACAAGTTCGAAGCCCCGGATACGCCCTCCACGAGCCACGTGTTGGTGGAATCCACCTGCATGCTCGTTGCGGGATCGTTCGAGATCGGCTGGCCTGAATTTCCAACCGTCAATTGTCCCGTCGAAGTGTTGACGTTATACACGAAGATGCCGCCCAGGGTGCTCACGTACAGAAAGGCATTATTCGGCGCAACCGTGATGGCGATTGGAGCAGCAGAAAGCGTGTACGGGCTTCCAGGAAGAGCCGTCAGCGTGCCGGCATTCACGTAGAGACCGACCATCTGGCTCGTCGCGACATTCAGAACATAGATATCGCCGCTGCTGAGAGTTGTCGTCCCTGTCCCACCGCCGCCGCCTGTACTTGGCAACGCATCAAAAAAACCCTTGCAGCCTGTCAGGCAAAACGTCGCCACCGCCAGGCAAGCCCAAAAACGAGACCTCATGGCCGCTCCTTTTTTTAAGCCAGGGTTTCCTGTACCGCTCAACAGCTTTTCCATGATGGTATACCCGTCTTTGTCAGCATTCGATGATGACTCGTGGACTGCACGATCCTTCGTTTCCAGAGAAACATATTCGGAACGCTCTCAGAGTAACGTTTCACGGCATATCTGTCCCGCGGCGATTGCGGGCAGGGACATCCTATTTTCCCATCCCGCACAAAAGACGAGCAAAAAGGATGATTCGCTCAAGCAGTTTATCGAGCTTAATCGATTCCATGCGACTGGAGCGCACGCCACACAAGCCGTGCGGCCGTGACATCTTCGACCGCCATACCAACCGACTTGAAGACAATACGCTGACCGCGGGGAATATTCGCCGCGGATGGATCAGAAAGTACCTGTCCGATTTCAGCCTGGACCTTCGCGCCCGAAAGAATCAAATCGCCGGATTCCCGCTCAACGCATGATCTGCCTTCCGCAACGATGTAGCTGGAAAGCATGGCCTCATCATCAAGTTCGCGTACACTCGCGCCACTTGCGCCAACCGCGAGAACGAGCGCATTCGGCTTGAGCCACCTTCCCTGCAATACAGGGACGTGTGAAGTTGTAGCCGTAAGCACCACGTCGCAGGCAGCAGCTTCCTCCGCGGCAACCGCGCGAGCACCCACCTCTCCGGCGAGACGAGTCGCATTCGATGCGTTCCGGCTTGCGATGCGGATCTCCCGCATCTCCGGCCACACATGCCTGAGCGCAGCAATATGCGCCCGGGCCTGCACGCCCGATCCGATAATGCCAAAGCTCGTCGGAGCGGACTCAAAATGCAGTGGGGCAATGCCTGCATACGCTGCGGCAGACACCGCCGCCGTTCGCATCTCGGTAATCAGGCGGCCATCCATGAGCGCCAGCGGCTCCCCGGTCTCACGTCGCATCAGTTCGACGATCGCCATGTGCGTGTGAAGGCCCAACTCATCGTTTCCCGCATAAAACGTAACGGTCTTCACGCCCATCACGTCACCCGCAACTACGGGCATGACACCAAACCAGCCATTGCGATAGTCTTCCGCATTTCCAGCACGAAGAATCATGCGCGGCGGCTGATTTACGCGGCCTGCAGCGTAGTCGATCAGCGCTTCGCGGATCGCAGGGATCAGGGCTTCATAGGTGAGAACCGCGCGAACCTCTTGCTCGGAAATATACATGGAGGCCGCCAGTTTACAGCGTCGGAAAGGCGCGAGTCAGTTGGGACGATTATTGCTCGAATTCGACCGGCGACGGAACCGGTCATCCACCGGCTTGCGGCCCTTGAAGCCGTCCTCGATCGTATGCCAGTGCTCGATTGCAGTCTCACCCATGCGCCAGCACAGTAGAACCACCTCGTCATCGATACGGCAGGGAAAATCAAGCAATCCCGTTTCGACGTCCTTCACCTGCACGCCGATTGAATCGATCTCGGCAATGCTCTCGCGTACTCTCTGCAGGTGAGCTTCCATCTCGGTGCGCTGGCGTCCTACCTCCGCCACATTCACGCGCATGCCCCCGGCCAGGTAAATCCGCCGGCCCAACTCGGCGATCTGCGCCTCAATCTCCTGCGCGGCAAGCTTGCCCTCGATGGCGCGTTTCAACAACGACTCCAGCAGCGGCAACAACGATTGGGCTTCGTCAATAGTAAATGTCTTCAATAAAGCTCCCTGAGTTAAGGATACGACGGATGCACTCGCTAAACCAGCATCTTCGGTAACCGGAGCAGTCACTTTCGTCGCATCTTCTGTCACCAAAAAATCGGTGACTAGCTTTTGTGCCTGCTACCCTGATCTCCCTGGTAATGCTGCCGTCCGACGGAGAATGCATCATGGCCAAACTCACTCGCCTTGCACCGGAACTGCCTTCAACAAATCTTGACAATGCCGTTGCCTACTTCGAAAAGAAACTTGGATTCGCGGTTGTCACGCGATTACCCGAAAACGAATATGCCATCGTGGAGCGCGATGGCCTGGCAATTCACTTGTTCGCCAATCAAGCGAGAAATTCCTCCGCGGTCGGTCTCCATATTTTCACCCGGGATCTCGATCAGCTCTTTGCCGAACTGCAAGCCGCAGGTGCTACTATCACCCAGGAAATTGAGCGAAAGCCATGGGGCAATCGCGACTTCAGAGTGCGCGACGAATTCGGCAACGAATTGAAGTTCACCGAACCGCTCGAGAACGACTGAGCTCAGCCGATCTCAAGCATGCGATCCAGCGCGACGCGCGCCCACCGCTTCACACCGGGTCGCACCTTGATGCGATTCACAACCCGGCCCTCGACCAGGTTTTCCAGCGCCCACGCCAAATGCTGTGGACTGATGCGATACATCGTCGTGCACAGGCAGCCATGATCGTCGAGACTCAGAATGCGCTTGCCCTCCGCGGCAAATCGACGTGCAAGCCGATTCACCAGGTGTATCTCGGTTCCAACCGCGAAGGTCGTGCCCGTGGGCGCGTCCTCGACAATCTTGATCAGCCGCTCCGTCGATCCCAGCGCATCCGCCTTCTGGCAAACGTCCCAGCGGCACTCCGGATGCACGATGACCTGGATCCCCGGATGCTTGGCGCGAATCTCGTCCACATGGCTCGGCAGAAAGCGCTGATGGACCGAACAGTGCCCCTTCCACAGCAGAATGCGGCTGTCGGCTAGCGACGACGCCGACTGCCCGCCCTGCAGCCCCCACGGATCCCATACCGCCATCTGTTCCAGCGGTATCCCCATCGCAAAGCCGGTATTGCGGCCCAGGTGCTGATCGGGCAGAAACAGGATCCTCTTGCCGCGCGCAAAAGCCCACTCAAACGCAGCCCGGCAATTGGAAGAAGTACACACCAGCCCACCGCGCTCGCCGCAAAACGCCTTGATGGCAGCTGTCGAATTCATGTAGGTGATGGGCACAATCTCATGCGAAAGATGAAGGTGCGTGAGCACTTCCCAGCACGCCTCAACCTGCGATATCTCAGCCATATCCGCCATCGAGCAACCGGCATTCAAGTCGGGCAAAATCACGTTCTGGTCGTCACGGCCGAGCACGTCGGCGCTTTCCGCCATAAAGTGCACGCCGCAAAACACGATGTTTCTGGCATCGGTTTCGGCCGCAATCTTCGAGAGCTTGTAGCTGTCTCCCGTGAAGTCGGCGAAGCGAATCACCTCGTCGCGCTGGTAGTGGTGACCTAGCAGAATGGTTGTCGCACCAAGCCGTTCGCGAACTTTCGCGATCCGCTCATCCATGCTGTGGTCGGGAAGCGCCAGGTAGTTTTCCAGGCTGCAGGAATCACCGGTCTCCGGCGAGACCGCCGTTTGTTCGTCAATAATCAGATTCACCTTTGTCCGCCTTCAGTCCGCCCGGCTCAAAATGAACCAGCGAACGGGGATGTTGAAAGCAAATAATCTGCTGCAGCGGATGCTCTTTCTCTGCGAAGCAGCCCGGCGAAATCTTCCAGACCAGTTCAGCAGCGACCCACCCGCGGGGTTGTTGCAGCACTACTACTCAATGGATGCGCCCGCTTTGGGTCGGACTCAACGATTCAGCCCGCGCTAGGCGCTTCCATCACATCAATTTTATCAAAGCCCGCGCATCCGCGCGAAGCCATGGCACGTAAGTGGGATGAGACCAGGGATCGCGATGATTGTGAGTACCGTGCACATACAGTTATCATTAGCCTTCATGAGCGCACATCCTCCAATCCTGCTGGGAACCATGTCGATGGTGGACTCTCTCATCCTCATGGTGATGGCGCTCGTAGTGTTTGGACCGAGACGCCTGCCCCAGATCGGGCGACAGATCGGCAAGCTCATGTACGAATTCCGCAAAGCCTCCAATGACTTCAAGTTCCAGATGGAAGAGGAGTTGCGCAACGCCGAAGATGCCGACCGCCGCAAGAAGGAAGAGGAACGTCAACGCTCCCTGGCCGCTCTCGCAGCAACGGAACAGGCATCGGTTTCGGCCGATCCACCGGCAAAGACACTCGAGTTGCCGCCCCCGCCAGTGGTTACTGAATCCGAACCCTACCCACCGGATACCACGGACGCAAACGCAAGCGAGGCATCCGTTCCACGCATCATGCCGCCTTCCATAGGCGAGACAGTCGCCGCCGCGCGTCCGGGGCGCGTTGCAGAGCCATCTTCGGAGATACCGGCGGAGTCCACTCCATCGACGGCACCTCAGCCGGATACAGATATCACTGATTCCGGAGCCACCACCAGCCAATCGGCCGACCCTGCGGAGGCACTGAACCAGCATGGTTGATGCCACTGAAGCCATCGGCAAAGCGCGAGCAGCGGTGTCAGAGCGAGCCGATCTCCCGGGCATGAGCCTGATGGAGCATCTGGACGAACTGCGCAAGCGCATCGTGCACTCCGCCATCTACATTGCTGCCGGATTTATTGTGTGCTGGATCTTCCATGATCGCCTGGTGAACTTCATCCAGGCTCCGTTGACCCATATCAACAAATCACTGGTCTTCACCCATCCCATGGACGCCCTCAACCTGGACCTGCAGGTTGCCTTCCTCGGCGGAGCTATCGTCGCCTCACCCTTTGTCCTTTATCAGGTGTGGCTCTTCATCGCTCCCGGTCTTTACCAGAAGGAGAGGCGCTTCGCCATTCCCTTCATGGCCGCTACCGTTGGCCTTTTTCTAGCCGGAGCAGCCTTTGGCTACTACTGGGTGCTTCCCGGCGCCATGGAAATCCTGGTGGTGAAGATGGGCCACAATTTCACCCCCATGATCACCATCGAGGATTACAGCAGCTTCTTTCTGTCCATCATCCTCGGACTCGGCATCAGCTTTGAACTGCCCATCCTCATTTTCTTCCTCGCGATGTTCGGCATTGTCAGCCCGAGGTTCCTATGGAAGAACATCCGGTACGCAATCCTCGCCGTTTTCCTGGTGGCCGCCGTGATCTGTCCCAGCCCCGATCCGTGGACGATGTGCCTTTACGCAGTTCCCATGCTTGCGCTCTACCTGATCGGAATCGCAGTAGCCTGGTGGGTTCACCCCTCGCGCAGGAAGGCCAAAGAGGTCGCGGCATGACTCTCTCGTCGCTCTGGAGAGCACACGCCCGTGTCATCCTGAGCGGAGCAGCTTGGGGCCCCACGCAGTGGGGTAAGCGGAGCGAAGGATCTGCTTTCGTCTTTCAGCATCACTGGGGGGTGCCCCATGTCTCGCTTTTGAGCCGTGGGAAACCACGACTCCTGCAATTGATTACAGTCATCTCTCTCCTCTTCATCCCTCTCGTTCTCCCAGCCGAGCAGCACTTCAACGGCAACAAAGCCTACGAATATGCGCGTGCCTTCGCCGCGATCGGTCCGCGCTGGCCCACCGGTCCCGGGCACGTAAAGGCGGAGCAGTTCCTCAAGGATCATTTCCAGCACGATCAGCTTGAAGACGACACTTTCACCGCCAACACGCCCATCGGCCCGGTCCTCATGCACAACTTCATTGTGCGTTTCCCCGGCAAGAAAGATGGAGTGATCGTTCTCGGCTCCCATTACGAGACCAACTATCCGCTGCGCAACATCAACTTTGTCGGCGCCAACGACGGAGCGGCAACGTCCGGCCTGCTGATGGCAATCGCCGACGAACTGCGCGGCAAAAAACTAGAGGGCTATTCTGTATGGCTGGTCTTCTTCGACGGCGAAGAGGCTATCGAACACTGGTCCGCATCCGACTCGACCTATGGCAGCCGGCATCTGGCAGCCAAATGGAGCAGTGACGGAACCGCGCGCCGCATCAAGGCCTTCATGCTGGCCGATATGATCGGCGACAAGGATCTGGACATTCAGCGGGAAACACGCTCGACCGGTTGGCTCGTCGATCTAGTCCGCCAGGCAGCGAAGAAATTTGGCGATGAGCGCTACTTCTTCCAGAAAGAAGAAGCCGTGGACGACGATCACCTGCCATTTGTCGAACGCAGCGTGCCGTCCATCGACGTGATCGACCTCGACTACGGCCCCAACAACAGCTACCACCATACCGTTCAGGACACGATGGACAAGGTAAGCCCCCACAGCCTGACCATCGACGGCGACGTCTTCATGGAAACCATCCGCCTGATCAACCAGCGGTAAACACACGATGCGGCGGCGCAGCCGACCCTTCGCGAACAAACAAGCCCGTCATTCCGACCGACCCAGAGCGCAGCGACGGGAGTAGAGGAACCTGCAGTTGCTTTTGACGCGGTGGGTGAAAACAACAATCTCCATCCGTCATCCGAAACTGCAGTTTCATCTCCAATGCAGTGTCATCCTGAACGTAGCGTCCTGGGGTCCCACGAACGCCAGCGTTCGTGGGGTAAGCGAAGTGAAGGATCTGCTTCTTCCGTTTGAGAGTGACCCGCCGGGTGATCCACCCTTCGAATCACCTTCAACATCAGGTGCCCCACCCTTGTGCAGCAAGAGTGGGAAAGCACGAACCTGCAGATGTTTCGGATCACAAAGCCCGCGACTCTTGCAGGTTTTTCGAGCCCACCCCTATTATCCCGTCTCTTTGGGTAAATATCCTTTTTTCATCGGGTTAGAGACAGAGGGTGCCGGTAAATTCTTCCACCGATTTAACTTAGCTGTAGATTCCTCTTTGCATTGGACTTAGGTCTGATACCCAAGCGGTTAGTCCAGAAATGACTGACGCGATAGACTCAGGCGCTTCCGAAAAATTCTCGATTCAAGTTCATTGTGCGCCAAACGCTGGAAATTACCTGCAAAAAGGCGGGGAGTTTTTTGGCGAATGCAATGAGGGGGTTAGCGGAATTTTTGACTCGGATGGGGTTGACAGGAGCCATCGCAGTTTGCGGTTGGTTAGGATCACACGGGCATTGGGACAGCAGTGGCTTTTCTCGGATATCCCTACGCTGGCAGCTGAGGAGGCGGAGGTTCGTGCTTTCCCACCCTTGCTACGCAAGGATGGGGCACCCAAAGCTGAAGGTAATTCGAAGGATGGGCCACCCGCGGTTGGCTCGAAAAAGCGCGCCAGGGCGCGGAGCTTTGAATCACCCTGTTCACTGACCACTGTTCACTGTTTCCTGTTCACTGTTTCCTGACCACTGACGACTGATCCTGTAGCATTCACATAATGATCGCCGGCGCGTCCTGGGGATGGTGGCTTGGTTTTCACGGCGCAGTCCTCGTGCTGCTGCTCGTAGACGCCTTCTTGCCGGCACACCGGAAAGAAGAGCCCCGCACCCAGGCGACCGCCTGGATCTGGACGGCGGTGCTGGTCGCTGCGGCGATCGTCTTTGCCATCTGGATCGCCGTCGGGCAAAGTCATCACAAAGCGCTCGAATTCGTTGCCGGCTATGCGATCGAGACGTCACTCAGCGTAGACAATCTCTTCGTCTTCCTGGTCCTCTTCCGGGGATTCCGCATCAGCGAAAAGCGGCAGCACACCGCTTTGCTCTGGGGAGTCGCGGGAGCAATCGTTCTGCGTGCCCTGTTCATTGCCGCAGGAGTCACACTGATCCAGCGCTTCGAATGGATCACCTGGGTCTTTGGTTTGTTTTTGCTCTACGCCGCGTTGCGCCTCGTGCGCGGAGGGTCCGCCCACGCGGCCATTCCAGAGTGGATTCGCAAACTGCAGCCTGCGAAGGGTTCGCTGCTTCCTGTAATCCTCGCGGTCGAAGTCACAGATCTACTGTTTGCCGTGGATTCGATTCCCGCCGTGCTGGCCGTCTCGCGCGACCCGTTCGTCGTCTACACCTCGAACATCGCGGCAATTCTCGGCCTGCGCTCTCTTTACTTCGCGCTGGCCGCTCTGCTCGATCGCCTGCGCTACCTCCACTACGGCCTTGGCGCAATGCTGGCGTTTGTTGCTTTCAAAATGCTGGCATCGCACTGGCTCGAAGTTCCCATCACGATCTCGCTCGCCATCATGGGCGCGATTCTGGCAATTTGTGCCATCGTCTCCTGGTTCGCGGGCCCCGCTCCATCCACAACCGCGAAACCTCCGTCGCCCTGATCTGCCCTCACCAGGATTCAAAGGTGACGGTTCCGTCCGCCGTGTAAATCGAGTGTTTCTGAAAGCGCTCATCATCGCGGTGTGAAAAATCACTGCGAAAATGCGCTCCCCGGCTCTCCTCCCGCGCCAGTGCAGAACACAAGATGGCCCTCGCCACGCAGGCCAGCGACTGCGCTTCGAAAGGCCGGCGGCTGCTCTTCCCCAGCTGCTCGAAATACGCGATGTCTGCTTCAGACTTGGCCAGCGCGCGGAGCCCGCTCTCCAATCCCGAAGCGGAACGCAGCAGTCCGCCGTCAGCCCACATCGCGCGTCCCAATTCACGAACACAAACCGCAACCAGAGCTTCATCTCCTTTGTCCAGCGTCAAAGTGTCGGGAGCAGGACCATCGACCGGCACCAGCGGAAGCGAATCTCCAATCATCGCCTCCGCAGCCCGCGCGCCGAATACCAGCCCCTCCAACAGCGAATTGGAAGCCAGCCGGTTAGCTCCATGCACCCCGGTACAAGCCACCTCACCCGCCGCATACAGTCCCCGGACATTCGTCCGCCCCATCAAGTCCGTGCGAATGCCGCCCATCAGGTAATGCGCAGCCGGACGAACCGGAATGAGGTCCCGTGATAGCTCAAGCGAATACTGCGCCAGGAAGCGGCTGATCCCCGGAAATCTCTGCTGCAGATCGACGCCCTTCACATGGCGCATATCAAGGTGCACCACGCGCGCTTCTCCTGCTTCGCCCAGCCCTTCGCGTGTAATCGCGCGCGCAACCACGTCGCGCGGAGCCAGCTCGAGCAGCGGGTGATATCGCTCCATGAAGCGCTCGCCACGATCGTTGCGCAGGGCTGCACCTTCTCCGCGAAGCGCCTCCGACAGCAGAAAGCGCGGCGCTCCCGCCAGCGAAAATGCCGTCGGATGGAATTGATAAAACTCCATGTCTGCAAGCTGCGCGCCGGCTTCGAGAGCCAGCGCCAGCCCGTCTCCCGTAGCAACTTCAGGATTCGTAGTATCGCTATACACTTGCCCTGCGCCACCCGATGCAATCAAGACCGAGCGGGCACTGATCCGCCTCCGAACGTGGCTCTCACCGCTCCCAATCTTCGCCGTAGCCAGTTCAGCGCCAATCACGCGACGATCTTCCACCAGCAGCTTCGTGACCATCGTCCACTCCGCAAACTGGATGCGTGGGTGCGCATGGGCATACGCCACCAGCGACCGGCTGATCTCAGCGCCAGTCGCATCGCCGTTCGCGTGGAGTATGCGCGGCCGGGAGTGCGCCCCTTCGCGCGTTCGCAGCAATCTGCCGGCTTCGCTGTCAAAACGAGTTCCCCACTCAATCAGTTCAGCAACGCGCTTTGGCCCTTCGCTTACAAGCACTCGAGCTGCAGGCTCGAATACGAGACCATCACCGGCGGAAACCGTGTCTTCAAAATGAAGCTTGACGTCCGCCTGATCCTCTTGTGCGGCGACAGCGATGCCGCCCTGCGCGTAGTGGGTATTCGATTCCCCCAGTGATTCTTTCGTGATTACCAGCACTTCGCCGTGATCGGCCAACTCAATAGCGGCGCGCAATCCTGCTACGCCCGCTCCCATCACCAGGTAGTCCACCGAAGACACAGGAACCATCATTTTCGAGGCTATCATTCAGCGCACAGCGCAAACCACATGCGCTTGATTCCGTTAGGATGGATGCAGCGTGCAAACCATACGAGTCGATACTCCTTCAGCAAAATACGACGTAATAACGGGCAGCGGACTCATCGCCTCGCTCGCTCCGCGCATTCAACGCGTAGCGGGAAAACTGCCGCGCCGTGTCTTCGTGCTCACCTCCCCGGAGATCTGGGCGCTGTGGGGCAATGCTTTTCTCAAGTCGTTCGCCGAGCCTCCCGTCACGCTATTCTTGACCGCCGGCGAAAAGCACAAGACGATGAAGAGCGTTGACCAGCTGCTGCGCCAGATGGTCAGTGCCGGCGGCGACCGGGGTTCCATGTTGATTGCCTTTGGCGGCGGAATCGTTGGCGATGTCGGCGGATTTCTAGCTGCGATTTTTCTGCGGGGAATCCGCTATGTCCAAGTGCCGACGACTTTTCTCGCCCAGGTCGACTCGTCCGTGGGGGGAAAGACAGGAGTCAACCTTCCAGAAGGCAAGAACCTTGTGGGCAGCTTTCATCATCCACTCGCAGTTTTTGCCGACATTGACGTGCTCGGTACGCTGCCTGATCGCGAACTGCGTGCCGGCCTCATGGAAAGCATCAAGGTGGGCATTATTCGCGATCGCGTCCTTTTGCGCTTCATGGAAGAACACGCCGACGCAGTTCTCGGCCGGGATCCCAAGGCTCTTGAAAAGGTAATCGCCGCTTCGATTCGCATGAAGGCATCGGTCGTAAATCGCGATGAGCGCGAAAACGGCTTGCGCATGATCCTGAATCTCGGCCACACGGTCGGCCACGCCATTGAACAGGCAACACGCTACAAGGTGTTGCTGCATGGCGAAGCTGTGGGCTGGGGAATGATTGCGGCACTCTACGTTGCGCATCGGCGCAAGAGCATCACCGGCGCACAGGCCGCGCGCCTTGAGAGCATCATTCACCTCTACGGACCTTTGCCGACGCTTAAACTTCGTCCTGCAAAATTAATTGCGGCAACGGGCTCCGACAAGAAGAACATCGGTGGCATCCGTCGATTCATTCTTCCCATCGGAATCGGCGACGCCGGTGTGATTGAAGACCTGGAGACCTCGGAACTGCAGGCCGCAGTCGGTTATATGCTTTCGCAGGCCAGGGGGCCGCGCGCGCAATGACCGTTACGGGCGCCAAGCCGATGGGGGCCGAGAACGAAGCCCATGCGGCCGAAGCCGTGCAGCAGATGTTCAACGCTATCGCTCCCCGATACGACCTTCTCAATCATGTTCTCTCGGCAAATGTCGATCGGCTCTGGTGGTCTCGCACGGCGTCAAGATTCCGTGGTGTGCTGGCCGATCCGAATGCTGCGGTGCTGGATATCTGCTGCGGCACCGGGGATCTGACCATGGCACTCTTGAAGCACCGCACCCCTGAGGCCCGTCCGATTCTCGCCGCCGACTTTGCGCACGGCATGTTGCTCCGCGGCGCACAGAAATTCGACCGGTCCCGGTCGAACCGGCCCAGAGCAGTCGCTCTTGAAGCCGATGCGCTCCATTTGCCGGTCCGTTCGGAGTCGCTCGACCTGGTGGTCACGTCGTTTGGTTTCCGCAATCTCGCCAACTATGAGGCCGGCCTGCGCGAATTTCACCGGGTACTGAAGCCCGGAGGCCAGCTTGGCATCCTCGAATTCAGCGAGCCCGGCGGTCTTATCGGGAAAATCTACGCCCTCTACTTTCGCCGCGCTTTACCGGCAATCGGACGCATGATCTGCGGCAACGACGGTCCGTACAGTTATTTGCCTGCCTCGGTCGGTGCGTTCCCGCAGCCCCCTGAAATGCTCGCCATGATGCGTGGCTCCGGGTATTCAAGTTGCGAGTGGAAGCCCTACACCTTCGGAATCGCCGGGTTGTACACGGCGGTGCGCCCGACTGTACTCTAGGAGTCGCAATGACTTCCGCCGCCGACAGTTCCGCCGCGATCAGCCCGATGGAAAGCTCGGCTTTGAAGCGGCACGTCGCGCGGAAGTCGATGCTGGCCGCTACATGCATGACTGCGCTGAAGCTTGCAGCAGGACTCATCTCGGGCTCCTTGGGCGTTTTGTCCGATGCAGCCCACTCGGGACTCGATCTCGTCGGAGCCGGGATTACGTTATTCTCGGTGCGCGTCTCTGACAAGCCCGCCGACGAAGATCATACCTACGGCCATGGAAAAGTCGAGAATCTCTCGGCCTTCTTCGAAGCCGGCCTCATGGCCATTTCCTGCGCATGGATCATCTGGGCGGCGATTCAACGAATTCTTCACAACACCTTCGAACTCCGTTATTCCCTGTGGCCCGTGCTGGTACTGCTCACCTCGATTGGTGTTGATTATTGGCGATCGCGGGAGTTGCGCCGTGTCGCCGAGCAAACCGGGTCGCCGGCGCTTGCCACGGACGCATTTCACTTCGCATCGGACATCTGGGCGTCGCTCGCAGTGCTCGCCGGCTTGCTCGCGACCTGGGTGGGAGTGGCATTCCATGTCGGCTGGTTGCGCTTCGCCGACCCGGTTGCCGCCATCTTTGTCTCGCTGATGATTATTCGCGTCACCTCCCAACTCACCACTGAAGCCGTCGGCGTGCTGATGGATCAGATCCCGGCGGAGACGCGACTCCGTGTGATTCTCGAAGCCGAGCGTGTGCCCGGGGTGCTCGCAGTGGAACAGGCGCGGGTTCGGCGCGCCGGACCTAACTACTTTGCCGACCTCACGCTCGCCCTGCCGCGCAGCTACACTTTTGAGCACACTGGCGAATTGGTGCGGGCGGCCACGGATGCCGTGCATCGAGCTCTTCCTACCGCCGACGTCGTGATACACACAGTTCCGAGGCAGGCGAGGGCTGAGAGCATCTTCGATCGCGTGCGAGCTGTGGCGGCCAGGAACAACGTAGCCGTGCACGATCTCAGCGTCCAATCCCTTCACGGCAAGCTGCACGTTGAGCTGCATGTGGAGCTCGATGAAAAGATGAAGCTGCTCGAGGCACACAGCTTTGTGAGCAGCCTTGAAGCGGAGATCAAGCGGGAAACTCCGGAGGTTGATTCCATCCTCACGCACATTGAGAGCGAGCCTGCCACCATCGAACAGCCGCAGGAGTTGATCGAAAAGGACCGCAGGATCGAAAAAGCGCTTCGGGATGCCGCGAGCCATTATGCGGAGATTGTCGATGTGCACCAGATCATGATCGGGCGTATGGGCGAACACATCACGCTGTCCTGCCATTGCACGCTTCCCGACGATTTGTCCATGAATCGGGTACATGAATTGATCACGTCCCTCGAGGATCGATTCAAGCTCGACTGTCCCGAAGTGCACCGTGTCACAATTCACCCGGAACCCGTGACAGATAACACTCGCTGAATTCATTCGAGCCAGCTACAGGCGAAACCCGGCCACCGTCTTTGCCGTCTAAACAGGCATCACTGGAGGATGGGGAATGCCCGGTCTTGTCCCTGCCAGAAACAAGTCGATACTCGGCCTGTCGACCACGCTTTTCACTGCTTCGCTGTTATGCATGTTTCTGGCTGAAGCATTCATGATCCGGAGGTTGTGGTTCAGACCCGTTCCCACGGATCATCCTCATCGGGGATTCGACCTACCGTTTCTTGTCTGGATTCCGGCCGCATTTGCTTTCACTTTTTTGCAAATCCTTCGCAAGCAAACCAGAGCCGGCCGCATCAATCCCGCACTGGCGGACAGCCTGTGTACCGGCTTCGCGTTCCTGGTGCTGGCGGCATATCTTCTGATCACACGGTTCGCTCAGATTGCCTTTCGTTAGTCCCTTCGCACCGGTCCCGGTGTTTGTGTTCATGCCTTGCGCCAATGCCCGATAATGGAGTTAATGGTCAGGGAGGGCTGGGTTCTTGATCGCTCACAGCGAGTGGAAACACGGCGAGGTTTTTGAGGGCATCGCTGAAAACGGCAATACCATCACCGTCGATGCGGATTCTGCCCACAAGCACGGACCGAGCCCAATGGAAGCCGTTTTGATGGCGCTGTGCGCATGCACCTCAGTCGATGTCGTCAGCATCCTCCAAAAGAAACGCCAATCCGTCTCCGGGCTCCGTGTAACCGCAAGCGCGACGCAGGCACCTGCTCCTCCGCGAGTCTTTACGCACATCAGCCTCACCTATGCAGTTCGCGGAAAGCTCAGCCGCAAAGCGGTCGAAGACGCAGTCTCGCTCTCCAAAAACAAGTACTGCTCCGTATCGAAGATGCTCGAAAAGGCTGCGACTATCGATTACCAGATCGTCTATCCCGACGGAGAACCGGAGCCATGAGCAAGAGCATGATCATCCGATTTTTCCGCATGGCTTCTGTCGTGATGCTGCTGGTTGCCGTTGCACTTCTATCGGCAATCACAACCATGCACTTTGCGATTCATGGCGCTGAAGTCAAGATTCCCGAACTGAAAGGCATGACCGTTGCAGAGGCACGCAGCCAGGCAGCGGGAATGGGCCTGAACCTCGATGTCGACAACCGTTACTACTCGTCAGACGTTGCAGCGGGACATATTCTCACGCAATCGCCGTCGCCGGGCTCTGTAGTCCGTCGCGAGTGGCATGTGCGCATTGCCGAGAGCCTTGGTCCGCAAAAGGTGGACGTTCCTGATACGGTCGGTACCGATGCCCGCGTGGCCGCATTGCGACTCCGGCGCGCCGGACTTGAAGTTGGCGTAAACGCAAAGATTCCCTGGGCCAGCGCGCAAGACGGCACGGTGCTCGCTCAGGATCCACCCGCTCACTCCCAGGGCATCGCGCAGCCGAGCATCAACATCCTTGTGGCGGCGCCCGACAATGCCTCGCCCGATGGATACGTCATGCCCGACCTCGCAGGGGTTCCGGTAACCGCAGCGCAGGCAATGCTGAACAAGATTGGCCTGAAGGTGGACACTCCAACCTACGCCGATGTGCCAATTCCCTCCGTAGGCACCGGAACCGAGCAGCCCAAGCCTCCGATTCCTCCCGGGGTCATAATCGCCCAGCAGCCCATCGCGGGCGCACGTGTCGACCAAACAACGATCATTAAACTCACCGCGGCGAAATAGTCCGGGTCGTCACTAACGAAAAAACATCTAAAACAAAGACGCATGACCCAGGATCCGCGCAACCTCAATGAGGAGCCGACAGCTGCGCCCAGCTCTCGCGATTATTCGCATGCTTGGCGGGCTCTGCGTCATCGCAACTTCCAACTCTTCTTCGGCGGCCAGAGCATCTCCCTCATCGGCACCTGGATGACGCGCATAGCAACGTCATGGCTTGTTTACCGGCTAACGAAGTCTGCGCTGCTCCTGGGCACCGTCGGCTTCGCCGGTCAGATACCGACATTTCTGCTCGCTCCCTTTGCTGGAGTCATCGTCGATCGCGTCGACCGTCGCAAAGTG
The DNA here is from genome assembly GCA_963838295.1 of uncultured Acidobacteriaceae bacterium. Classification (GTDB taxonomy): domain Bacteria; phylum Acidobacteriota; class Terriglobia; order Terriglobales; family Acidobacteriaceae; genus Telmatobacter. Next base: position 79,259 of record CAWIQS010000005.1, on the reverse strand, counting down.
CTGGTGTGGACGCAGACGCTGGCCATGGTGCAATCGCTCGCTCTGGCGTGGCTCACGCTCTCGCACCGCATCACCATTGGCGAAGTCCTCGCGCTTAGCGCTATGCAGGGCGTCATCAACGCTTTCGACATGCCGGGCCGCCAGTCGTTCATGGTCAAGATGGTCGAGGATCGCTCCGATCTCTCCAACGCCATTGCCATTAACTCCTCCATGGTGAATACGGCGAGGCTCATCGGTCCCTCGCTGGCCGGATTGCTGATTGCAGCCACCAATGAAGGTTGGTGTTTTCTCGTCGATGGCATCAGCTACATCGCTGTCATCATTTCTCTGCTGGTGATGCGCATTACCCCTGACCAGGCGCAGCGCGCAACAACGTCCATGATTGTTCAACTGAAAGAAGGCTGGGCGTACGTCGCCGGATTCGCGCCGATTCGCACCATTCTGCTGCTGTTTGCATTGCTGAGCCTGATGGGCTGGCCCTTCATGGTCCTGATGCCCGTCTTCGCTGCGCAGGTTCTGCAGGGCGGCCCACATACGCTGGGCTTTCTGATGGGGGCCGTCGGCGTCGGCTCGCTCGTTTCCGCACTGTCGATGGTTATGCGGCGCTCGGTACGAGGGCTCACCAAAATGATTCCGATCGCCGCCGCTGTCTTCGGCGTCGGCCTGATCTGCTTCAGCCTCTCCCATTTCTTATGGCTCTCGATGCTGATGATGCTCGTCGCCGGTTTCGGTATGATGCAAGGTTTGACCGGAAGCAACACGATCATCCAGACGCTCGTTGACGAAAAGATGCGCGGGCGCGTGATGAGCTACTACACTATGGCGTTCGTCGGCATGGCCCCGTTCGGCAGCCTGCTTGCCGGTGCCCTGGCCCACTCCATTGGCGCACCACGCACGGTTATCTTGAGCGGAGTCGCCTGCATCCTCGGATCTCTCTGGTTCACGGCCCGTCTGAAGGCGATTCGCAAGGATATGCGCCCGATCTACGAGCGCCTCGGCATTGTCCCCCAAAGAGATCCCGTTGGAGAGGCCGCCGAAAGTTAAGCTGCTCGCATTATGATGACAAAGCGAAAGGATCTGACCGATGGGATTGAGCGAAGATCTGGAACGGATCGCACTGCAGGAAGCGGAACTTGCCTTGCCGCGACTCGATGCCGAGATGGCGTGGACGCTTGGATCGAAATTGCGTGCAATGGCTGCCGAGCGCAACCTGGCGGTCGTGATCGACATTCGCCGATTCGGACAGCCGCTTTTCTACGCTGCCATGGAAGACACGACTCCGGACAATGTCGAGTGGGTGCGCCGCAAGAGTAACGTCGTCACTCGCTTCCATCGCAGTTCCTACGCTGTCGGTTTGCGCGAGAAACAAAAAGGCCAGACGATTTATGAAAATCAGGGCCTTCCGCTCGCCGATTATGCGACCCACGGAGGCTCATTTCCGCTCAGCGTGACGGGCGCAGGCATTGTGGGCAGCGTGACGGTTTCAGGCCTGCCGATGCGACAGGATCATGAATTGGTGATCGAAGCGCTCTGCGCGCTGCTTGGTCGAGACTACGAGACACTAAGGCTTTCGCCAGAAGAATAGAAGGTGCGGGATAGCCGCTTCACACAATCTTCTCAATCATCGCCACGAAGAATCCATCGCTTTCAAACATCCCCGGCAGAAGCCGCAGATTGCCGTCCGGCGTGATCCCATTGAGCAGATTCTCCGCCCCCGATGCAGAAAGCACTCCCTCGTCGGCCAACTGCTCAATCCGCGCTCGAAGCGAAACGAGTCGCACATTTGAGTCTTCCGCGAGCACTGCCGCGACAACCTCCTCGTTCTCCTCCGGCTCGAGAGAACAGGTGGAATAAATCACAAATCCGCCCGGTCTGGCGGCGCGCAAAGCAGTGCGAAGAATCGCGCGCTGGCGTAATGCCTGGCGGGCAAGCTCTTCGAGCGCCAGCCGGTGGCGGATCTCCGGATTGCGGCCCAGGGTGCCCGTGCCGCTGCAAGGCACGTCGGCCAACACGGCGTCGTACTTTGCCTGTTCCTCAAGCGCGGCCACATCGGCAAGACGGCATTCGACCTGGTCCCCCAAGACCTCCAGCCGTTCCTGCAGTCGCGCCAATCGCTGCGGACTCGATTCGCAGGCCACAATGCGCGCACCCGGATTCCGCTCCGCGAGAATCAACGTCTTTCCACCAGGAGCAGCGCAGCAATCGAGGATCGTTTCGCCGCGCGGCACAAGTTCCGCTACCAGTTGCGAGCCCTCATCCTGAGGCCGGACGCGGCCTTCGCGAAATGCTGCGCTCGCGGTGATATTTCCTGAAGCCACAGAAAATGCGTTCGTGAGGGTTTGCCCCGGCTCCAACTCAATTCCCGCCGATGCGAGCTCTTCCCGTGTTGCCGGCCCGTCTACGCGCACCGTAAGCTTCGGTTCACTTTGCCCATGACGACAGATCGCAACGGCTGCGTCCTCACCGTAGGTCGCCCTCCAGCGCGCAACCATCCAATCGGGAAATCCGCGGCGCCAGTCTTCAGCCTCTTGTTGCGGACGTGATGCTGCAACTTTGCGAAGCACCGCATTCACCATGCCCGACGCAAAATGGTGTCCTGCCCGCTTCGCCAGTTCCACGCTTTCGTCAATCGCCGCATGCACCGGAATCCGGTTCATATGCAGCAACTGAAATGCGCCGAGCCGCAATGCAATCAGAACTTCAATGTCAACCTTGGCATTTGGATGCTTAAGGAAAATCCGGATGCGGTGATCGAGATCGATCTGCCAGCGCAAAACGCCTAGTACGAGAGCGGTGGCTAAGTGACGATCAGCCTCGGAAAGCGCTGAGACATTCTTACCGCGCAGCAAGTCATCCGAATGGCCTTTTCCTCGCTCGATGGCTTTCAGAATAGAGAAAGCAGCATTCCGTGCTGGAGAGATTTGCGCCATAATCAGCCCAGTCGTATGCCCGTGCTGTGCAAATGACCATGCAGGAAGTCCGCTGCCGAGATGCGCTTCTTGCCTTCGAGCTGCACTTCGACGAGTTCGAGCCACGTACGGTTCGCGCACACCACGAGCATGCGCTGGTTATCCGCGAAGACCTTTCCAGGCGCGAATTCTACAGGCACATCGATTGTAGGAGCCAAAACCTTTACCCTATGCGCAATTAGCTTCTTGCCTTGAAAAAAGGTGTATGCGCCCGGCCACGGTTGAAAACCGCGCCATCGATTCCATATCTCTGTTGCCGTGCGGCCCGCAAAATCCATGAGGCCATCTTTCCGATCGAGAATCGGCGCAAGCGTTGCCCGCGCCTGGTCCTGCTGCTTCGGCACAATCGTGCCATCCTCAAGTCCGGCCAGCGTCTCGACCACAAGTTGCGCGCCGTTCTTCGCCAGCACATCAAACAGATCGGCCGCTGTCTGCTCGGGCTTGATCTCGATCTCCTGCTGCAACAGAATCGGTCCCGTGTCCAGCCCCTCTTCGAGCAGCATGGTCGTGTTGCCCGTGACGCTCTCGCCCATCGCGACAGCCCACTGGATCGGCGCAGCTCCGCGATACTTCGGCAACAAGGAAGCGTGCAAATTGATGCAGCCCAACCGCGGCAACGTCAGCATCCACGGCGGAATTATGCGCCCGTATGCCACTACGACAATCGCATCCGGCGCAGTAGCCTCAAGCCGCGTCCGAAACTCCGCATTTTTCTTAATTTTTTCAGGCTGCGTAACTTCGAGACCCGCGGCCATCGCCGTTTCCTTCACGGGTGGCGCGGTCAAGGCCTGCGAACGCCCAACCGGGCGATCCGGCTGCGAAACCACCAGGGGAATCTCGTGTCCCGCTGCAATCAACGCCTGCAACGTTGGCACAGCAAAGCGCGGGGTTCCGCAGAAGACCAGCCTCACGGTCTTACCATGTGCCTTCGCGCTGCATTTTGCGAATCTTGCGCAGCACAAGATCCCGCTTCAGCGAGCTCATGCGAAAGATGAACAGCATCCCGTCGAGATGATCGATCTCGTGCTGAAACGCGCGGGACAGCAGTTCCTCTCCGTCCATCTCAAACCATTTGCCCTTCAGATCCTGGGCACGGATGCGCACCTTTGCGGCGCGCTGCACCTTCTCGCGAATCTCGGGAAAACTCAAGCAGCCTTCCTCCTCATACTGCTTTCCTTCGCGGAAGGTGACCTCGGGATTGACCAGTACCAGCTTCTGCGCCGGGTCCTTGCCCTGGCTCAAGTCGACCACCGTTACGCGTTTGGCCACGGCAACCTGCGGAGCCGCCAGACCAATGCCCTGCGAGGCATACATGGTCTCGAACATGTCAACGACCAGTTTTTTCAGCTCGGCATCGAATTCGGTAACCGGTTCGCCGGGCTGAGAGAGCACCGGCTCCGGGTATTTCACAATCTTCAAGATCATCTCTGCTGCTAATAGCTCCGTATCTGTTCGATGTAACCCGCAAAATTTCGTTTCATCTCGCCGGCCGAGTCGCCGCCAAACTTCTGCTGCGCCAATCCTGCAACGGTCAGTGCCACCATCGCCTCCGCGGCCACGCCCGCCGCCGGCACTACGCAAATGTCGCTGCGCTCGTAACTTGCGCTCGTCGCTTCGCGCGTGTCAAAGCGCACCGATTCAAGCGGACGCCGCAATGTCGAAATCGGTTTCAGATATCCACGCACCACGATATCCTCGCCGTTTGAAACACCGCCTTCCACCCCGCCGGCATTGTTTCGCTCTCGCGTAAAGCGCGTCGGTTTGCCGGTTTCTTCCTGCGCGTAGTGAATCGCGTCATGTACCGCCGACCCGAAAGACTCCGCCGCCGTCACTCCGCGTCCGATCTCAACGGCCTTCACTGCCTGCAGGCTCATCACCGACCAAGCCAGCAGACCATCAAGCCTCTCATCCCAGTTGGCGTATGTGCCTAGTCCGGTCGGCGCGCCATGCACCACCACTTCAAATACACCGCCCACCGTGTCGCCAGTACGGGATGCGTGTTCGACCTCTTCCTTCATCCGCGCCTCGGTCGCCTCGTCGACGCAGTTCAACACGATTTCCGGGCGTTCCGCGACGGCTGCAATTTCTTCCCAGGTAGCCGTTCGCTCCAGTTCCACACGCCCCACCCGAATCACGTGGCTGCCGACTTCAATTCCCAGGTACCGCAGCAGCAGCTTGGCAAACGCTCCCCCGGCAACGCGAGCGGCGGACTCCCGCGCCGACGCCCTCTCCAGCACGTAACGCGCGTCCGGAAAATCGTACTTCAGGGCGCCGGCAAGGTCCGCGTGGCCCGGCCGAGGCGAGGCCACCGGCTGGTGCTTTGCCGGGTCCCCTGTCTCCACCGGCAGCTTTTCTTCCCAGTTCTTCCAGTCGCGGTTCACGATCTCGATTGCGATCGGCGAGCCAATCGTCTTCCCGTGACGTACGCCGGAGAGGATATGCGCCTTGTCCGTCTCGATTTTCATGCGCCCGCCGCGGCCGTACCCCTGCTGCCGGCGCCAAAGCTCGCGATTGATGAATTCGAGATCGACCGGCAAACCCGCAGGCAGCCCGGAGACGAGCGCAATCAGAGCCTCGCCGTGGGACTCCCCTGCTGTTGAAAAGCGGATCATGTTCTTTTGATTGTAATGGAAGCGCTGCGGTTCTTTCCCGCAGCAATCCCCAGCGAGCGACCTGCGCCTCGGGTTATTCTCCGGTCAGCAAACCAATCCGTCTTCGGCTCTCAGCCACGCCCGCTTCAATACCGGTCATCTCATAGAGTTTCCCGGCTTCCTGCCATAAACGAACGGCTTGCTCGGGGTCTTCCTGGTCTTCTTTCAGCAACGCGAAGCCGCGGATCGCATTGGCAAGATCAAGAGGTGGTGTTTCTTGGTGGTTGCGATAGATCTCCAGTGTCTCGGCATACAAGAGCGCAGACTCGTCCCACTTGTTTTGCTCCCGCAGGATATCCGCCGCGTGGCGCATCGTGTGGGCTGTCTTGAGAAGATTGTCGAGTCTCCGATAGAGATCGCTGGCCTTGCGATAGTGCCGTTCCGCAGACTCGAGATCGCGCAGGTTTCGCTCGACATACGCCAATTCTTCGTAGAGTGGCGCAACCAGCGGCCCCTCTTCGTTACCGTGGCATTCCGTCAGGGCCTCCTGGAAAGCGCTCCTCGCGTCTTCAGGCCGACGCTCGCTCTTTGCCTTGCGTCCCTGCTCGAGCAGCGATTCCGGAGTACGGTGCGTCATTGGGAAAGGCTAGCACGACAAATCTGCATGCGGTTCACCATTCCCACATCCCCACTCTCTCGCTTACGATGAAGCGCATGGCCTACTTCCTTTTCAAAACGGAGCCCGGCGTCTACTCCTTCGACGACTTCCTGCGCGACAAGGAAACCAACTGGGATGGCGTAACCAATCCAACCGCTGTGAAGAATCTCCGCGAGATGAAGCCCGGAACAAAGTGGATCTTCTATCACACCGGCGACGAACGCACTGCCGTTGGAACCGGAACGGTTGTGAGCGTTGACGCCAAGGATCCCAAGGTGCCGGTCGTACGCGTTAAAGCCGGCAATCGCCTCAAGCATCCCAAGACACTGGACCAGATCAAAGCCGACCCTGTCTTTGCCGATTCCCTGCTCGTCAAGATCGGCAGACTCTCGGTAGTTCCGCTCACCGAGGAACAGTGGAACTGGTTTCTAAAATAGCTTTCCCGGTTCAGGCCTGGCGTCGCCTTTCAGCCACTCGCGGGTGTTCAGCATCTGCCGCTGATCCAGCGCCCAGATCCGGCCCGTGAGTTCGTCGGCGCCCTTGCCTTCCCGCGCGGACTTTTCAAACTCGCTCGCGACAGCCTGCATCTTCGCGTCAAGATCGTCGACAAAGTTCAACACCAGCGCCTCGGGAATCATCGGCAGCTTCGGCGATCCAAACTCGAGTTTGCCGTGATGCGAAAGAATCAGGTGCAGCACCAGCGTTCTCAACCTTGGCGGAAAATCCGGAAGACCGTCAATCGTCTTCGCGACCAGTTCAAGGCCCATCTCAATGTGGCCAAGCAAAGTGCCTTCCACCGTGTATTCGAATCCGATGTCCCACGCCAGTTCACGCACCTTGCCAATATCGTGCAGCACAACGCCAGTGAGCAGCAAATCTCGATCCAGGATGGGATAATGTGGCGCCACGCGATCGGCCAGCGTCAGCAGGCTCACAACATGCTCGAGCAAGCCACCGAGCCACGCATGATGAAGCTGCTTCGCAGCGGGCGCTTCGCGATACGCCTGTGCAAGTCCCGAGTCAGCCAATAGTGTATTCAGCAGCAACTTCAGATGGGGATCGGTAAAGCTCTCCACAAATCCCAGCAGCTTGTGCCATAGCTCATCCACGTCGCAGGTGGTACATGGCAGCATGTCGTTCTTTTCGACTTCGCCGGCGACGGCCTTACGCAGATGCTCAACCTTCATCTGCAGTCGATCGTCGAAGCGCGAAACAGAACCGCGGATTTTGACGAAATCTCCCCGCTCGAATTCCTTCGCTATCCGTGAGTCGCCAGGATCCCACACGCGACCCTCAACCTGCCCCGTCTTGTCACCCAGGATCAAATTCAAATAAGGCTTGTTCGTCTTCGTGGTTCGTTGCTGCTTGTGCAGCACCAGAAAAAAGGCGTCGAAGTTCCTGCTCTCTTCGAACCCCGCCAGATCGGCAATATAGATTTCCTTCATGCTGCGGGCAAGCATACAGCAACCGGCGGAGCGCTTCCAAAACGCCAGCCTCTCCATGAGAATATGAAGAGCGTGAACGGCCCTTTCGCAGAACAATCCGCCGGTCTTGCGATCCGCCCCATCGAACTGCGCGACGCGAGGGAGGTTTGCGCCCTCATCCAGCAGCTCGGCTATGAGCGTCCCTTCGAAGATGTCGCAGGCTGGATTGAGTCGCTCGCGAGACACGCGGAAAGCCAGGCCGCTTTCGTCGCCGAACTTGCCAACCAGGTAATCGGCTGGATTGAAATATCAATTCAGCACCGGCTGCAATCGGCACCCTACGCACTCATTGGCGGACTGGTGGTAAAGGAAGGATTTCGCAATCAGAAGGTCGGGCTCAAACTCTGTGAACGCGCAGAAGCGTGGTGTTGGACAACTGGCGTTGCGTTCGTCCGTGTAACCTCACGCAGTACACGACTCGATGCACACCGCTTCTATGAAAACAATGGTTATCGTTTGACCAAGGTCTCACACATATTCGAAAAGGGTCGGCCCGCATAAATAGTCCGATCCATCAAACCGCTCGTCGCATTGCCCCAGTCAAAAATCAAACGGGCCCGAGATCAAGGATCTCAGGCCCGCCAGCTTATGGAATTATCGCGATCTACTGCGGTGGGACTGTGGGTACGCCCGATTGCGGCGGCGCCGGAGTGGTTCCATTCGGAGCCTGCTGCTGCACGGGTTGCTGCGGAGCGTTCCCTAGCTGTTTGTCGCCGGTGTCATCCGTGCTGTCTGAAGTCTTCTTCTTGTCGCTCAGACGCGTTTTGTCGCCGGTTGTGGTGTTCTTCTTTTTCTTCTTGCTCGGAGTCTGGTTCCCTCCCAGTCCCAGAGGACCGGATTGTGCCTCGCGATCTGCCACTTCAGCAGCATCCGCTGCTGCGGGAGCCTGTGGATCTAATCGCGGCCCTTTCGGCTTAGGCTGCTTCGGCAGGCGCGCCCGGTCGCTGAACCGCGACTTCTTCTCGGGCTTCGGATTACTCTCAAGCGGGTTGTCCGGCTCGGCACCCGCGTTCGTGGCGACCTGTTCGCCCCCGCCTGCGTCTTCTGTCTGGCTTGAGGGAGCCTTCGGCAGGGTTTCCTGCGGAGCCTTGCCGAAGCGAATCTTTTCCTTCTTGCCGGGCTTCATCGAAGCCTGCTCGGTCCCCTTCTTCGCACTCGCCTTCTCGGTCTTCGCCGGAGCAGTTGTGGTCGCCTGGTCCGTTGTCGCCGCTGCAGACGACGACTTCTGCCGGAAGCCGTGCGTAGTCTCGCGGAACCGGGTCCGCTCTACCTTCCGCTTCTTCTTGGTCGAAGGCGGCGTGTAGGCGCTGAAAGTGATGCTCGGATGCTTCTCGGCCACCGTCGCAGCGCTGTCCTCATAGCCGGGCTTGATGTAAATTGCAGCCTCATCACGCAGTTGCCCAAGGTACTCACGCATCGCAGGGCCGGCTTTGGCCTCGAAATAGTTCTGCTCAACGTCGTTTTGAACGTCCTTCAGTTCCGGAACGCCCCCCGGAACATGCTGGATGACCTTCAGGATCACAAAACCCTGTTTGGTACGAATCGGGTCTGTCACATCCCCTGTCTTAAGGGCAAAAGTCTTCTGTTCGAATATGGGATCCAGCTGTCCCTTCTTCCATTGGCCCAAATCGCCACCCTCAGCCGCGGTGGTGCCGTCGCTGAAGCTGCGCGCCAATTGGCTGAAATCACCGCCTGCGTGCAGGCGGGCTTCAATGTCGTCAGCCTTCGCCTTGGCGTCTGCAAGCTTCTTCTCATCGTCCGGCGGCGTCCCGGTCGAAACCAGAATCTCGCCCAGCTTTACGCTCTCGGGCTGCGCATATTCCTGTTTGTGTGCCTCAAAATACCGTTGAACCTCGCCCGGTGTCGGCGCAATCTTGCGTCCCACCTGGTCGCGCATTACTTCCTGGGTGACGATCTGGTTGCGGATATTGGCCTTGAAGTCCTCAAACGATACTCCTTGCTCCTTCGCCGCCTTCTCAAGCTCCTCCATCGTTGCCAGGTTATATTGCTTGCGGATCTCATTGAGCCGATTGACCAATTCGGTCTCACCCGTAATGCCGAGTTCCTTGCCCTTGGCCAGCCACAATTGCTGATCGATCAGGTCGCGCAGCAATTCCCTGTGGGAGTCGGAGATTTCCTGCATGGAGGCGCCCTTTTGGCGCATCTCCTGGTCCCGCTCTGCTTGCGAACGGTCGTAGTCAGACTTGGTAATGATCTGGTCATCGACACGGGCAATGATTTCCTCGACCGTCGTGCCGCCATAGGGGCTCTCGGGATTCGATGGTCGGGCTTGCGCCAATGCATAGCCGCTAAGCAGGAGTGCGGAGAGCGAAACCGCTCCGGGAATACAAAGAATTCTCAAATTCATAAGTTGGCACGCTTCTGGAGGTCGGTGCTCCCACCATAGGCATAGACGTCATTGTAAATGGCTGGGCAGCAAAAGCGGCGCGAGATGAGCGGATTCCCGAGGGCGAATCGGGGCTAACTTCGATTCAAAAGCGGTCTCCGCAGTCTCCTCACGAGGGTAACGGGCTACCCGAAGCCGCCAGGACTTCGTCAAATAACCCAGTGCTATACTTTAGCCCAGGTTCGGCCTGCGAGCTCTCTTTCAGGCGCCTGGTGTAGTTGCACTCCGGAGGTTCCTTCCGCCTATGACTCCCCCTGCCCGCAGGGCAATTTTCAGCCTTATCGTCTTTTTCGCCGTGTGCGCCGTTGCCGGTACCTTTTTGCAGCGCAGGGTGGGAGCCCAGTCCTCGCAGGACGAGAGCCAGATTCGCGACAGTCTGAAGTCGTTCACTGACGTCTACGCCATCGTCGAGCAGAACTACGCTGAGCCCATCCAGGGCGACAAGGCCGACTCCGCCATCTACGACGGCGCCATCCCCGGCATGTTGCGCGTCCTCGATCCACACTCCAATTTCTACGATCCCAAGTCCTATGCCAAGATGCGCGAAGACCAGCGGGGCCACTACTACGGCGTCGGCATGGTCATCCAGCAGCAGAACAACAAGGTCTACGTGATCACTCCGTACGAAGGAACGCCTTCCTTCCGCGCCGGCCTGCGTCCTGGCGACATTATCTCCGCCATCGACGGCAAATCTACTGACGGTATGACGTCCGATGTCGTGGCTAAAAACCTGAAAGGCCCCAAAGGCACCCACGTCCAGGTTTCCGTGGTTCGCGAAGGCCAGTCAAAGCCTCTCACTTTTGACCTCGTTCGTGATGAGATTCCGCACCCCTCTGTCGACCTCAAATACGAGATCCGTTCGGGCATCGGCTACATCCACCTTACTCAGTTCCAGGAAACGACAGCCCAGGAAGTTGATGACGCAATCGACGGTTTCCCGAACCTGAAGGGCCTCGTATTCGATCTCCGCGGCAATCCCGGCGGCCTGCTGAGCCAGGCAGTCGAGGTATGCGATCACCTTCTCGCCAAGGGGCAGAACATCGTGTCTCAACGCGGCCGCGCTTATCCTGACCAGAACTACACCGCCACCCACGGCAACGATGGAAAGACCTTCCCCATCGTGGTGCTCGTAAATCGAAATACAGCTTCGGCGGCCGAGATCGTCTCTGGTGCGCTGCAGGATCACGACCGCGCCCTCATCGTAGGCGAAACCACCTTCGGCAAGGGCCTCGTGCAGACGGTCTACAACCTGAGCGAGAATACCGGTCTGGCATTGACCACCTACCACTACTACACGCCGTCGGGCCGCCTCATTCAGCGCAACTACACAGGCGTTTCGCTCTACGACTACTACTACAACCACGCCGGGGCCACCGCTCCGGGCGCAAGCAATCGTGAAGTCAAGTTCACCGATTCGGGACGGACGGTCTATGGCGGCGGCGGCATCACGCCCGACGAAAAGATCGACAGCCCCAAGAGCAACAACTTCCAGGATGTACTCGGAATCTATGGGAGGAGTGCCTTCTTCCATTTCGCAGCGCACTACCTCGCCAATCGCACCGTCGACAAGAATTTCCAGGTTGACGACGCCATCCTGACCGAGTTCAAACAGTTCCTCACCAGCCAGGACATCCAGTGGTCTGAAAAAGATATCAACGACAACATGGATTGGCTGAAAATCAACATTAAGGAAAACATCATCACCAGTCAGTTCGGTCAGCTCCAGGGTCTGCGCGTCAGGGCTGACTGGGACCCACAGATTCAAAAAGCGCTCACCTTCCTGCCCGAAGCACAGGCACTCGAAGACACCGCTCACAAGGTCCTCGCTCAGAAGGCCGAGGCCCGCAACGGAGCAGCTGTGCAGTAAAGGCGAGAACGCTTCAGAACCAACGAAGGCCATCCATTGCGGATGGCCTTCGTGCTTTCCGCGGTCGGGCTTACCGCTGGCTCGCCTCTCCTATCGCCACCTTGCGATTGAACTCCGCCGACCTGTTGCGCGCTACGCTGAGAGTCTGCCATTTGTCGCCTGCATAGTGTTTTGCCAGAAGAACAATCTGACCCACGTGCTGCGGATAATGCGCCAGCTGCCGGTTGATCGCCTGCATCACCGAATGAGCCTCGCCGCGAATCGTGACAACACGTCCCATGTCCGCATCGGTCAGCGGCTCGATCGCCTCGAATACCCGCGCCCAGCCATCTTCCCATTCGCGCATGAGGGCTTCGCGCGTGGCCGGAGGATCGACAAATTCGCTGTCCCGATTGCGATCGGGCTTTTCCCCGTCCGCGGTCAGGAAATTCGTCCAGCGCGAGCGCATATTGCCCGTGATGTGCTTCACGATGATTGCAATCGAATTCGACTCCTCATCGAGCGATGCAAACAGGTGCGCATCCGAAACCTGCGCCATGGCCCGCTCTCCAAGCAGCTTGTACTGCCTGAAGACCGCCAGCGCATCTTCAATGTACGAGGTGGTGAATTTCAACGTCATGCGGAGAGTGTAGTTGAAATCTCGATCCATCGGCGATTCGGAAACCGGAGTTCTCTTTATTGCGGCCGGCTTCGTCCCCGGTTCTTGCCGGCAAAATAAGCGCAATGCATCCTGACCGGACATTCCTTGCATTTCGGCTTGCTGCGCTTGCAAAGCGTCTGGCCATGTTCCTTCAACAGCAGGTAGGCACGCTGCCTCGGGTGAAACTGCTCCGGAATCTCAGCTTCGATCAGCGCCTTCGCCTCACGGTATGTGACCGAGTAGCTCTCCCGCTCCAGCCCGTGCTGAATGCGAACCAGCACATGCGGACAATTCGAGGGCACCGCCGCAACCGGCGCAATCTTGCCGAATAGCAAAATCCGATCCGCACCCGGGTCCGCGATGTTCGGGAACTTCTTGAGCCTTTTTCGAACATCTTCGACCCGGCCCACGAGCGCATTGCGGAGATCCCCGCCAAATTCATTCTGTATGCGCTCGGCGATCTGCTGCAGCCGCATCGCCCTCACTTCCGGCACCATGCCGCCGGCCTTTAGTGCGTGCGTCAACTTCGCCTGCGTCGCCTTCAAAATCCGGGAGGGCTCAATCCCAATTTCCTTGTTGAGTGCGGTCCATCCTTTTGCGCAAGTCGTGTCGCTCGCTGGATAACCGCAGTGCCACCAGATCAGAAACTCGTAGGGATCAACTGGCCAGCACGGCTCAAGATCACCATAAGACGCCTCCAGCTTGTCGAGCACCGCCGAAACACTGAGAGGCTTCAAATTCACGTCGTCTCCTGCGTTGAGTCAGCGCGCGGAGAGTATATCGCCGCCCATCAAGGCTCGTCGCGATAAATTCCCATCTGTACCTGGCCGCCTTCCACCAGCTTCGCGCGAAACATCCCCGGTGTATTGAAGCTCCACGCCAGTTGTCCATCTGGCGTTATCGCGATCACCCCACCGTCGCCGTGCAGCGCCTCGAGTTCCTTATGAATCACCTCATCGACAGCATCCTGCAGCTTGATGTGCCGGAAGTAGACGAGGTTGCAGATCTCGCGCGCGACACCGAGCCGGATGAAGTATTCTCCCGTGCCTGTTCCCGACACTGCGCACGACTGGTTCGACGCGTATGTGCCCGCGCCGATAATCGGCGAGTCGCCAATGCGTCCCGGCATCTTGCCCTGCATTCCGCCCGTCGATGTGCCTGCTGCGATATTTCCATTCCTGTCGAGCACGACCACGCCGGTGGTGCCATGAACGCCAGAGCCTTCCGACTCGTCAAGCACTGCGACCGGAATCTGCTCTCCTTCCGCCGGAACCCCTGCAGGGCGCGGCGGAATGGGCAGCCCCTGCTTCTTGAGCTGCTTCACCAACCCCTGCCAGCGGCTCTCGGTAAAGAAGTAACTCGGCTCCTCCATCTTCAGCCCCACGCTGGCCGCAAACTCATCGGCTCCGCGTCCGGCAATCATCACGTGCGGCGACTTCTCCATCACCGCACGCGCGGCACTGATGGGGCTATGCACGCGCTGCACTCCGGCAACGGCGCCGGCCCTCAGTGTCGCTCCCTCCATGATGGAGGCGTCCATCTCGTTTTTTCCTTCACGCGTGAAGACCGCGCCCTTGCCCGCATTAAAATGGGGATCCTCCTCGAAGACGTGAAGCGTAGCTTCCACTGCATCCAGCGCCGATCCACCCTTATCTAACACAGCGGCACCGGCATGGATCGCGCGGTCCAGACCTTCGCGATAAGCCTTGTCGCCCTCAGGCCCCAGTGCCGACTTCTCAATGACTCCCGCGCCCCCGTGCACCACAATCGCCCAGTGATGCGCCGGCTGCTGCGCAAAGGCCCCTGCTCCGCTCCCCGCAACCATTCCAATCAACGCGCACATGCCGACCGCCATTCTCATTGCGACGACCTCCCTTGAATTCATGCTTCACTATCGAATCGGACTCATCGAACATGGTATAACCCGCGAGCCCCACTATTCGCGATTACTGTTCACCGTCCACTGTTCACTGTCCACCGCCTTTCGTTACCATCGCATTCAATGATCCTCCGCATACGATGTCTTGCCGGCCTGCTGGCTCTTATCGCGGCCACCGTCTCCAGCGCCGCTGCCAAACCGCGCCCCATCCAGGTCAAGGTCGTTGTGGTCGCCATGTTTGAGATCGGCCAGGACACAGGTGATCAGCCCGGCGAACTTCAGTCTTGGGTCGAGCGCGATCACCTCGATCGGGTCTATTCGCTCCCCGCCGGCTACCACGCCGCCCGCATGAACTCCAGCGGCGAGATGGCCATCCTCACCGGCCAGGGCACTGCGCACGCCGCAGCCACCGTCATGGCCCTCGGCCTCGATCCCCGTTTCGACTTCTCCCACGCCTACTGGCTGATCGCGGGCATTGCCGGTGGCAATCCCGATCGCGTCTCGCTCGGCTCAGCCGCATGGGCGCGCTGGGTAGTCGATGGCGACCTCGGCTACGAAATCGATCCGCGCGAAATGCCGCCGGAATGGACAACGGGCTACGTGCCTCTCCGCAAGACGCGCCCGTTCGAGCCTCCCGCCGCAGCGCTCGATGGCCAGGTCTATCAACTCAACACCGACCTCACCCAGTGGGCCTACAACCTCACCCGCTCGGTACCGCTAGCCGATTCCGCTGCTCTCCAGGAAATCCGCAGCCACTTCGACGGCCCCACCGCCCAACGGCCGCCCTTCGTCACCCTCGGCGACGAAATCTCCTCCTCCACCTACTGGCACGGCAAACTCTCCGATGCCTGGGCGAACCAGTGGGTCAGCTACTTCACCGGCGGCAAAGGTCAGTTCGCAACAACCGCGATGGAAGACACCGGCACTCTCCAGTCCCTTAAGTACCTCGCACAGGCAGGCCGCGTCGACTGGCAGCGCATCCTCGTTCTGCGCACCGTGAGCAACTACGACCAGCAGCCGCACGGCATGACCGCAGCCGAGAGCCTGGCGCATCAGCGCATCGGAACCTATAGCGCCTACCTGCCGTCCCTCGAAGCCGCCTACACCGTGGGCCACGCTGTGGTTACTGATCTGCTGACAAACTGGCCGGCGCGCGCACATGAGATTCCCAACGCAAAGTAGGTGGCCCCTGCCGCGCCTAGGCAACGGTGAGAAAACTTCGATCGGATGTCTAGATCTACAGAAAGCGAAAAATTCGTCAAAGGGATGGGGGGGCGTCAGGGCACGACTTTAGTCGTGCCGAAGATTCTCCAAATGAGGGAGGGCTTTAGCCCCTGAGGGACGCTCTCGGGAAAACTTTCCGGCGCCTCTACAACCCTTTGCGAAAATGCACGCAAAGGTCGACAACTTCAAAACCGAGCGCGCTATGGGCATCTCGCGACTCCAAGTTGTCCACCAGTGCATCTGACGCGATCTCCCGGCAGCCGCGCGCCCGCGACCAGTCTTCCGCGGCTTTCATCAGCTGTTTTCCAATGCCCCGGCCGCGGAACTCCTCGCGCACAAACCACCCTTCGACATAGCCGACCGGTTGCTCAACATCGCATCCGTCTGCATGCGAGCGCAAACCAACTTCGAGGAAACCCGCCAGCCCTTCACTCGCGGCGATCGCGACCAGGACGACCGCGGGCAATGTTCCACTCATTCCACTCCGCATCAGTTTCTGGACTTCGCGACCGTGTTGTTCAACGGTTTCGTCGGGCCACAACAGGGCACGCAACTCCGCGAGTTCGACTTCATCGCCTTGCCGCGCAGCTCGAATCGAAGTCACTGGCATAGCCACGATTCTACCCAGTCCGGGAACCAGCGTCCCCTTGGCTTCTTCAGCCCGCGCAGTGCACAATGCTGTCATTCGCAAATCCGCCTGAAAGCAGAGGACGCACGTGAAACTGAACCTCATCACTCTCGCCATCATTCTCGTCTTTGCGGTGCTGTTCGTCTTCCAGGCCTCCCGCATGCCATGGACATCCACCCACATCATTGGTTTGTCCATCGCAGCCCCCGCCCTTTTGCTCCTCATCATCGCCCGCCTTCAGCTCGGCAGCGCCTTCAGTGTGCAGGCAAAAGCCTCCACCCTCGTAACCACGGGACTTTACTCCCGCATACGAAACCCGATCTACGTATTTGGTGCCCTCTTCATCGCAGGCATCATCATCTGGGCCAACAAACCATGGCTCCTGCTCATCTTCGTCATCCTCATCCCCATGCAAATCCTGCGCAGTCGGAAAGAAGCCCAGGTCCTTGAAAAGGAATTCGGCCCCGCCTATGTTGCCTGGAAACAGAAGACCTGGTTCTGATTCCCTGTCATCCATCTTGCCCGTTTCTCATCTCATCTGCGAAACTCATTCCGCTCTCTCAAGAAAGGCATTATGCACTCGGTCTGGTTCGGCGAATTCATGGGTACCCTTGTTCTGATCCTCCTCGGCAACGGCGTCAACGCCGGCGTCACCCTGCGCAAGTCCTACGCAGCAGACGCAGGCTGGATGGTCGTCACCACTGGCTGGGCCCTCGCCGTTCTTTGCGGAGTGTTGGTGGCTCAGGCCTTCGGCAGCCCGGGAGCCAATCTCAATCCCGCCATTACGCTCGCCGGCGCTATCTCGAGCGGCATCTACTCGCAGTTGTTCCTGCTCTGGTCCGCACAGATGCTGGGAGCCATCTGCGGCGCGGCCCTCATGGCTTTGCACTACGCAGCACACTGGTCGATCACGCCCGACCCCGCAGCCAAGCTCGGCGTCTTCTGCACCAACGGCGCAGTTCGCCATCCCATCTCCAACTTCGTCGGCGAAGTCATCGGCACCATGGTGCTCGTTATCGTCGCCGGAGCGATCTTCTCCCATGGCGTCTCAGACAATGGGCCCGCTGCCGGAATGGGACAGTGGCTCGTGGGCAGCCTCGTGTGGGGCATCGGTCTATCTCTGGGCGGAACCACCGGCTATGCCATCAATCCCGCTCGCGACCTCGGGCCGCGCCTGGCGCATGCCTTCCTGCCCATTCCCGGCAAGGGTGGTTCTAACTGGAGTTATGCAGCCATCCCGGTTCTTGGACCGCTCACCGGCGGCGCGCTCGCAGGCCTGCTGCTCCACTTCGCAAAACTGTAAGTCGACGCGATGGCGCCCTCCCTTGTCTAATTCGCAACAAAGACTAGCGGTGTCATTCTGAGTGAAAGGGGCCCCGAACGTACCAGGGGCCTTAAAGAGCAACTTAGCTCTTTGGGGTAGGTTTTGGGATGGTGAGCGAAGAATCTGCTTTCTACACTTCCCGATTCATGCCACTAGCCTCTGGAGCACTACACTAGCTGACCTCAACCATGATCTTGGTAAAGCGCGCCGGCTCACGGCTCCACTCTTCGAGCACCTTGGGAGTCTCTTCGAGCGCCACCATGTGCGTTACAGCCGCATCGACGGGAAAGCGCTTTGCCTCGAGCATCCCGATCACCGCGCGAAAATCTTCCGGCATGGCATTGCGCGAACCGAGAATGTCGAGTTCCTTGTGCACGAAGGACCGAGTCTCGTAGGCAACCTCCTCCTTCGCCCACCCGATGTACACCACCCGCCCAGCATAGGCCACCTCTTCCACCGCCGCTCGATACGTCGCTGGTGTTCCGATCGCCTCAATCACCACATCCGGACCTCGCCCGTTCGTTAACTCCATCAAGCGCGCGTGCACATCAGCTGTCTTCGAATTGATAGCATCCGTCGCGCCTGCTTTCCGCGCTGTCTCCAGCTTCGCGTCATCCAGATCGACGCCGATCACCCGCGCGCCTCGATACGCCGCTCCGGCCACTACGCCCAATCCCACGCCGCCGCAACCAAACACGGCCACTGTGTCTTCCGCCGTCACGCGCCCGCGCCCCACTGCATGAAATCCAACCGTGAGTGGCTCAACCAGGCACAGCTCCTTGAGCGAGAGATTCGCTCGATGGAGCTTCGACACCCGTACCGCAATCCGCTCTGTCAACGCGCCATCGCATTGCACACCCAGCGTCTGGTTGTCGCGGCAGGCGTTTGGTCGCCCTCGTTCGCAGGCCGCGCACCGTCCGCAAGCCGCATAAGGCGACAAGGTCACTTGTGTGCCGGCAGCCCACTCCTTGTGTGAACCCGGATCCACCACGGTCGCCGCGATCTCATGCCCAGGAATGCGCGGATAGCTCACCAGGGGATTCTTGCCTCGATAGGAATTCAAATCGCTTCCGCACAATCCAATCCTCCGCACCTGAAGCAGAACCTCGTCTTGCCTGGCCTGTGGCTCATCGACCTCTCTTACCACCGCACGTCCCGGCCCCTCCAGAACAATCGCCTTCATTCCCAAATCCTCTCGCCGCATTTCCTGCGAACCCTTGATGATAGCCGAGCAGCATCCATCGACCGGTCCCTAAGCGCTATCCTTGGCAAAGATAGATTGTCTGCAACCCCCATCAAGGAACCGTCCTCATGCCCGATACCGTTCTTCAAATCGATCCTCGCGATAACGTCCTTGTCGCCCTGGTTCCACTTGCGGCCGGAACCACAGTCTCCTTCGGCTCCGCTTCCTGTCCCGTCACCGAAAACATTCCCCCCAAGCACAAACTCACGCTCATCGACATGAAGCCGGGCGACCTCGTCATCATGTACGGCATGGTTGTGGGTGAAGCGACACAGCCCATTGCACGCGGTGGTCTCGTCTCTACGCGCAATGTACGCCACCGCACTGGCGGATACACCGCGGAGCGCCATCCCGTTTCGTTCGCACTACCCGATGCCTCCTCCTGGGCCGGCCGCACCTTCATGGGCTACCACCGCGCCGACGGCCAGGTGGGTACACGCAACTACTGGCTTGTCCTCCCGCTCGTCTTCTGCGAAAACCGCAACGTCGATCGCATGCGCGAAGCTCTCGAAGAAGAACTCGGCTACGGCGGCTCGCATAACAGTTATCGCCCCCTCGTGCGCCAGTTGGTCTCGAACCAGGCAACGAATGGCAATGGCATCGCCCATGAGTCGTCATCGCCAGCCGACCGCATCTTCCCCAACGTCGACGGCATTCGCTTCCTCACGCATCAAGGCGGCTGCGGAGGCACGCGCCAGGACGCGCAGGCACTCTGTGGCTTGCTTGCCGGTTACATCCACCATCCCAACGTCGCAGGGGCCACCGTGCTCAGCCTTGGCTGCCAGAACGCGCAATCAAGCATGCTGACGGACGAACTGCGCGCCCGCGACCCCGGACTCACCAAGCCCGTGCTCTTCTTCGATCAGCAACGTTCTGGCCGCGAAACCGTTCTCATGACCGGCGCTCTCGAACAGACGTTCGCCGGCCTCATCGAAGCCAATCGCGCCACCCGTGCGCCCGCGCCGCTCTCCGCGCTCAACATCGGACTCAAGTGCGGCGGCTCCGACGGCTTCAGCGGCATCTCCGCCAATCCCACCCTCGGCTATATCTCCGATATGCTCGGCGAACTCGGCGGCAAATCGATCCTCAGCGAATTTCCTGAGCTTCACGGCGTCGAGCAGGAACTCATCAACCGCTGCGCCACCGATGAGATCGCCCAGCGCTTCTTTGATCTCATGCAGGCCTACTCCACGCGCGCCAAGGCTGTGCACTCTGGCTTCGAGATGAACCCGTCGCCCGGCAACATTGAAGACGGCCTCATCACCGATGCCATCAAATCCGCCGGCGCCGCTCGCAAGGGTGGAGTCGCTCCCGTGCGCGATGTGCTCGACTTCCCGCAGTACGCCACCACGCCCGGCCTCACCTTGCTGTGCACGCCCGGCAACGACGTCGAGTGTGTAACCGCTCAAGCCGGAGCCGGTGCAAATCTCGTCCTCTTCACTACTGGACTCGGCACGCCCACTGGCAACCCTGTTGCCCCCGTTCTCAAGATATCCACCAACTCTCAGCTCGCAGGCCGCATGGGTGACATCATCGACTTCGACGCAGGCGGCATCGTAACCGGCGAGACGACCATTCCCCAATGCGCCGATCAGCTTCTCGATTTGTGCATTGATGTAGCCAGCGGCAATCGCCACACCAAGGCCGAAGAGTTCGGCCAGAACGATTTCATCCCATGGAAGCGCGGCGTCTCGCTCTAAAGCTTCACGCTAAATGATGAATTCAAACTACCGTGTCATCCTGAGCGGGAGCAGCTTGGGGCCCTGCGGACATCTTCGTCCGCGGGGTAAGCGGAGCGAAGGATCTGCTTTTAATTTTGAAGAGCGCCTCCGCTGAATGCATCGACTCCGGCATCGAAGCCACAACCCACGGGTGCCCCATCCATGACGAGAGTCATGGGTGGGAAAGCACGAACCCTGGAGAGCTCCCTACTCCAACATCGAACCCACTACAGCCAGCGCCGCGATGGCCGCCGTCTCCGCGCGTAGTATCCGCGGCCCCAGCGATACAGCCTGCCATCCGTTGGCATCGAACAGCGCCTCTTCCTCGGGCGCCCATCCGCCCTCAGGCCCAATGGCGAGTTCCAGGTCGGGCATCTCCGTTCCGGCCGCTGCAATGGCCTCAGCGAGAGCACCGCGCAGAGTTGTCGAGCGCTCCTGCTCCGCCAGCACAATGCGCTTCATGTAGGACACCGTCTTCACGCGATCCGATAGTTTTGTTGGATCATGAATCACCGGCACATCCGACCGCCGCGACTGCTGCGCAGCCTCATGCGCGATGCGCCTCCATCGCTCCACGCGCTTCATCGCAGCCAGTGCGAGGTGCGTTTCAGTGCGTCGCGCGATCACCGGTGCGACCGCCGCGACTCCCAATTCTGTCGCCTTTTCGATCGCCCACTCCATGTGGTCGAACTTGAAAATGGACATTACCAGCGTAACGGGCATTGCGGGCTCAGACTCGACCTCGGCGACCAGATTGAACCTCACCTCCGCCGCTCCACCCTGTCCTCCGTCCGTGACCGAAGCGACCACCGAATGGAACACGCGGCCTCCGGCGACCACGTCGGCTTCCCCTCCCGGCTGAGCTCGCAGCACGCGCACCATGTGCTCGGCTTGCGCTCCTTCCAGCGTCGCCGTAGCCTCATCCCATTTTTCCGCAATCCATCGACGTCGCGTCATCGCCTGTATTCATGCACCTTTCCGCTTATGCGCACAAACACTTCGGGGGACGCCGTTGCGTCCCCCGAGGTGTTGCCTTTTTGGTTGGAGTCCCGCTTACTTCTTTTTCGCGGTCTTCTTCGCGGCCTTCTTTGCGGGTGCCTTCTTGGCTGCTTTCTTAGTTGCCATTTGCCTATTCTCCCTTTTCGATGGTTTGCATCGAGTTCTGCAACATTTGTTGCAGTTGAGGAATGTATAGATTCATGCGTCGTAAGTGTCAAGAAAAAAACGACAATGAGGTGGAAAAAGTGGCAACAATTTTTTCGGAGAGCGACCGCCTCTCTTCGTGCCCGATCACAAAAAATGACGCGCGTGAAGAAACCCCACCACTAATCCTGCAAGTGCATCGTGCCAGCTGTGCGCAAAAATTCCTGCGCGCAGGTTTCTTCTGAACAGCGCGAGCAGACTGAAAAGCGCACCGAACACCGTCAGAAGAAACATAGCTCGCGCTCCTTCATACCCGTGTGCGGCACCAAACATCAGCGCCGAGAACACCACGCCACCGACTGCAGCGCCGCGAGTCCATGAAGTGAACTGCTGTTGTAAATACCCGCGAAACACAAGCTCTTCCGCAATACCCACCAGGACACACAGCAACAGCCAGCTCACCCTCTCCTTGCCGTTGCTCGGCGCCAGTTGCACCACTGCGCGCGCTGCCTCGTCCTCCGGCAATCGCGGCGCGGAGGTCTTTCCGCGTTGCCCCATTTCGATTGGAATTGGTTTGTGTGTGATGGCTGCCTCGATGCTGATCCACATCAGCGCAAGCGTCGACAATGCCATCAGCGACCCGATCCAGAACAGGATCGCGATGCCGGCATCGATGGCAATCGAACGGAAGCGGTTGGATACCTTCCCGAAAAGCGATCTAAGCCTGACCCCTCTGAGCCGCACCCCAAAGGCCACCCATCCGATCAGCACAACTTCAAGCGCCGCGGTAACGGCATAGGTGCGGAGGCGATTGACGTCCCCCACACCACGTCCCCCGGGATGCCTGTATGCACCAGAGATCGAGACAGCGAGTATCCCCAGAATCAGCAAGACCGTGTGCCACGCCGGGGCAATCGGGGTCGCCGTCGGTGCAGCAGGCTCGCCGCAGGGCGCGGCAAAGCTCTGCGCCGCTGTCTCCGATTGTCCGACGGGTTCGTTGAATGGCTCCATTGTGATCGATACTAGACGACCACGCAGTTCTTCAAGAAAAACGACGGCCTGAGTCTCAACACTCGATCACATTGAGCGCAAGCCCAGCTAGGCTCGTCTCCTTGTAGCGCGATTGCATATCGAGTCCCGTCTGATACATCGTCTTGATTACCTGGTCGAGCGAGACCTTGTGCTCTTCTGAGTCGCTCTGCGCAATCCGCGACGCATGCACCGCCTTCACCGCGCCCATGGCATTCCGCTCG
This sequence comes from uncultured Acidobacteriaceae bacterium, assembly GCA_963838295.1. Lineage (GTDB taxonomy): Bacteria > Acidobacteriota > Terriglobia > Terriglobales > Acidobacteriaceae > Telmatobacter. The sequence goes on along the minus strand of CAWIQS010000005.1, from coordinate 56,228 downwards.
ATACACGGAATCTGCACCAGACCGCCAATCGGATCGCAGGTCATGCCCAGGTTATGTTCCATCGCGATCTCCGCCGCATGCTCTACTTGCCCATTGGTGCCGCTCATGGCCGCAATCAGCCCACCGGCCGCCATTGAACACGCAACGCCCACTTCGCCCTGGCATCCAACTTCCGCTCCACTGATCGAAGCATTCTCCTTGTAAAGTATTCCGATCGCCGCCGAAGTCAGAAAGAAGCGAATCATCCCTTCGCGGTCCGCGCCTGGTACAAAGCGCTCATAATACCGCGCCACCGCCGGCACCACACCCGCTGCTCCGTTGGTCGGCGCCGTCACCACGCGCCCGCCAGCCGCATTCTCCTCATTCACAGCCATCGCGTATACCGTCACCCAATCCAATGGCGCCAGCGGGTCGCTCGGCTGTCCTGTCGCTTCCTTATCCGTCAGCCGCTCCGCCAGCCGGTGCGCTCTGCGCCGCACATTCAATCCTCCCGGCAAAATTCCTTCCGTCGCAATCCCGCGTTCGATGCAACCCTTCATGGTTTCCCAGATTGCATCGATCCCGTTGCGTACTTGCGCTGCCAGAGCTTCATCACTCGCACTTGGATCATGGACGCGTATGCGAGCGCACTCGTTCGCCATCATCACCTGGTCAATGGATAGCCCGTTCGCAAGCGCTCTCTCCAGCAGTTCCGCCGCGCTGCGAAAGGGATACGGAAGACGCACTTCTTTCTCGTCCGCTCCAACTGCCTCAGCGCCATCCTCCACGATGAATCCGCCGCCGATGGAAAAATATGTGCGCTCCGCGATCGATGCTCCCGAATCGTCGTAAGCCGTAAGCCGCAGCCCGTTCGGATGCTGGGTGCGCGCCCCCGGCGGAAACATCGTCTCGCGCTCGAACCGCAGATCGCCCTCCTCATCAAACCCGATGGCGCGCTTTCCCGCAAGCTTAAGTTTCCTGCTCGCGCGAATCTCCGCGACCGTGGCCTCAATCACTCCAGGATCAATCGTCGCCGGTTCGTTCCCCGACAAACCCAGCAGCACGGCGCGATCCGTACCGTGCCCCTTGCCGGTCAACGCAAGCGAACCGTAGAGTCTCGCCTCGACACGGTTCACACGTCCCAATTCGCCCTTACGTTCCAGTTCTCGGACAAAGCGGCACGCTGCGCGCATTGGACCCATCGTGTGCGAACTCGAAGGTCCAACGCCAAGTTTGTAAAGATCGAAAAGACTCGTCGTCACGCAGAAGATTGTAGGACAGTCAGCTGCATGCAGTGAACAGCAGCCCTAATCAGCGAAACTCTAAACGCTGTCCTCGCTCGATCATGTTGAAGATTCCAAAGGCATCTCGATGCCAGTCCATCTTCAGAGATGCATCCGTGTACAAATCGTTGTAACTACTGTTCACCGATCACTGACCGCTGATCACTATCGTCTGGTACACTCCAGCCGAAATTACTGCCATGCTCTTTAAAGCTCTGAGTGCAGCCGTATATGGAATCGACGCTAACTTAATTGACGTAGAAGTTGATTACAGCGGCGTAGTCACGGAAAAAGACATACTCCACACCGTCGGCCTGCCCGATGCGGCGGTTCGCGAGAGCCGCGATCGTGTGCGTGCGGCGATCAAAAATTCCGGCTACTCCATACCGCCCACGCAGATCACCATCAACCTCGCTCCTGCCGACCTCAAAAAAGAAGGTTCGGGTTTCGACCTGCCCATCGCCCTCGGAATCCTCGGAGCCTACGGCGCCCTGCGCATCGATAACGTCGATCAGTTTCTGATGGTCGGCGAGCTGGGGCTCGACGGAAGCGTTCGCCCCATTCCGGGCATGTTGCCTGTCGCCATCCTCGCCCGCGAGAAAAAGATTCCCAATCTCATCCTCCCCGCCGCCAACGCTGCGGAAGCCGCCGTCGTCGAAGGCGTCAATGTCTATCCCGTCGCGTCACTTCTCGATGTCATCGATCTGCTCAACTCCACCATCGTCGGCCAGGTCCAGCGCGAACCTTTCAGGGTAAAGACAGAAGAACTGCTCGGCGAACTGCAGCACTTCTCCGTCGACTTCAAGGATGTTCGCGGCCAGCAGACCGCCAAGCGTGCTCTCGAAGTCGCTGCCGCCGGCAGCCACAACATCCTCATGATCGGCCCTCCGGGCTCCGGTAAGACGATGCTCGCCAAACGCCTGCCTTCGATTCTTGCGCCGCTTTCCTTTGAAGAAGCCCTCGAGACCACCAAGATCCACTCAGTCGCCGGAGTCCTCGACGCTGCCGCCGGGCTCGTCACGCAGCGCCCCTTCCGTTCGCCCCATCACACCATCTCCGATGCCGGACTCATCGGGGGTGGAATCATTCCGCGTCCCGGCGAAGTCTCCCTTGCTCACAATGGCCTGCTCTTCCTCGACGAGCTGCCCGAGTTTCCCCGCAACGTACTCGAAGTCATGCGCCAGCCGCTTGAAGACCACACCGTGACCATCGCACGCGCTTCCATGTCTCTCACCTTCCCCGCGCGCTTCATGCTGGCCGCCGCCATGAATCCCTGCCCCTGTGGATATTTCAACGACAAGTCGCGGGAATGCCTCTGCACCCCACCCATGATCCAGCGGTACGTCGCCAAAATCTCCGGGCCGCTCCTCGACCGCATCGATATTCATATCGAAGTTCCGGCCGTCCAATATAAGGAGCTGCGCGGAGGGGCCGCCGCCGAAGGTTCCGCCGAGATTCGCGCCCGCGTGATGGCTGCTCGCGACCGCCAGCGAGCCAGGTTCAAGATTTCCGGCGAAAAGATCTTCTCCAACGCCCAAATGTCTACACGCCAGATTCGAGTGCACTGCGAACTTGGCCCCGATGCCGAACGCCTGCTTGAACGCGCCATGCAACAGCAGGGCCTCACGGCCCGCGCTCACGACCGTATCCTTAAAGTGGCACGCACCATCGCCGATCTCGAAGGCGCCGAACGGCTTGCCGTTTCCCATCTTGCTGAGGCGATCCAGTACCGCACTCTGGACCGCAGTTACTGGGCTTAAGGCCATATCCACAGCACATGAGTGATGTACGTCACGTAGCGCGAGTAACTCCAATGGTTCGTTTATTTGAGAGAAGGTCGCTTGAATCGCATCCCGCGCGCGGAGCAGGATTGATGAATTATATAAACATCAGAATATACATGAGTTAAGTTATAGATCGACTCAAAAAAACGGCTTCACTTTCACGAGGTAAATCCACAAAAAACCTGTTGACCCAAAATCGGCTCCGTTGTACATTCATGAGTGCCATCCATAGGGGACGATTGCAAAGCGCGATCGCGCGTTTTTCCGCTTTTTCCGCCTCCAACTCAGGGCCCAGATTCATCCACAGGTGGCAGGGTGTGTTTTGGGGTTCCAGGGGCTGAAATTGCCTGGCGCAAAACTCGCTGCAGCAGTCACTTCTATTCCGTTACAGGGCAAGCTGCCTGTTCCCACCGAACACTGCTTTGTGGCAAAAAGTTTTTGAACTCGATGCCCACTTCGTGCGTCTAAAGGGGAGAACAGGCTGTTTGGGGAGCAACTCGACCTTATATCTAGCCAATAACTGTATCGCCGGTGCCAGGTAGTACCAGCGGACAGGTCTTGAAGGAGATTCACTTTATGCGTTCTGATTTGGTTTTTGGTGCACTTTCTCACATCACCAATCGCTACCAGCTCTGCCAGCTGGCGAGCAAGGCTACGCGGAAGCTGCACAAGCCGAATACCCGGTTGCAGGACACCACCAACGAAGTTCTCGTCCGCTTCCACTCCACCAACCCCGGTACCCCGTCGCAGGTCTATGCTCCGAAGGCTCGGCCTATCGAAACGCGGCGCGCCGCGTAACAGCAGTTCCTGTATGATTGAATGAGTTAAGCAAACATTTCTGGGCGGCCTTTTCGCTCGTGCGTGATCGGCCGCCTTCCATCCTGTGTTAGAGCCCCTTCTTAACTAGGTTTCTTGCTTTGACGCAGTCTGCACATTGACCGCAACTCTTAAACCCCGCCTTTTGCTCCTGGAGCACTCCCCCTCTCGGGTTTCCCACTTACCCTTCCGCAGGTGAACATGACGATCGCCGAACTCAAAGAAAAAAACATCACTGAACTTAGCCGCATTGCGCGCACCCTGGAAATCCCGGGCGCCAGCGGCCTCCGCAAGCAGGACCTGATCTTCAAGATCCTTCAGGCCCAGAGCGAAAAAGAGGGCCACATCTTTGCCGAAGGTGTGCTTGAGATTCTGCCCGACGGCTACGGCTTCCTTCGCTCTCCCGACTACAACTATCTGCCCGGCCCTGACGACATCTATGTCTCGCCTTCGCAGATCCGCAAGTTCGATCTCAAGACCGGCGACTCCATCAGCGGCAACGTGCGCCCGCCCCACGAAGGCGAGAAATACTTTGCGCTGGTCAAGATCGAGGCCATCAACTTCGAGTCGCCTGAAGAGACCCGCAACAAGATTCTCTTCGACAACCTCACGCCGCTCTATCCGCAGGAGCGCATCAAGCTCGAGACCACCCGCGAAGCCGTGAGTGGCCGTGTCATGGACTTGCTTACCCCTGTTGGCAAAGGCCAGCGCGGTCTCATTGTCGCTCCGCCGCGTACCGGCAAGACGATGCTGTTGCAATCGCTCGCAAACTCCATCACCGCCAATCAGCCTGAAGTCGTACTGATTGTCCTTCTGATCGACGAGCGCCCGGAAGAAGTCACAGACATGCAGCGCTCGGTAAAGGGTGAAGTCATCAGTTCGACATTCGACGAGCCGGCAGCCCGCCACGTACAGGTTGCCGAAATGGTCATCGAGAAGGCCAAGCGCCTCGTCGAGCACAAGCGTGACGTCGTGATCCTGCTCGACTCGATTACGCGTCTCGCCCGCGCCTACAACACCATTGTTCCTCCATCGGGCAAGGTGCTCTCCGGCGGCGTCGACTCCAATGCCCTTCAGCGCCCCAAGCGATTCTTTGGCGCAGCCCGCAACATTGAAGAAGGCGGCTCGCTCACCATCATCGCCACCGCCCTTGTCGACACCGGTTCCCGCATGGACGAAGTCATCTTCGAAGAGTTCAAGGGCACCGGCAATATGGAAATCATTCTTGACCGCAAGCTCGTCGACAAACGCGTATTCCCGGCCATCGACATCCAGCGTTCCGGCACGCGTAAGGAAGAGCTGCTCATTCCCAAGGAGGATTTGGCGCGCATCTGGATCCTGCGCAAGGTTCTCAACCCGTTGTCACCTGTCGAAGCTATGGAGTTGCTAATCAGCCGTCTCGAAAAGGTGCGCAACAACGCCGAGTTCCTCGCCAACATGAACCAGCTGTAATTACGGTTAGTACAACAACACGGTGTTGTCGGCGCAGCAGGCGCAGTTGGCCGCACCGCAGGTGCTTCCAGCTCTGGGGTCTAGGTGGTACTGGTTTCCAGAGACTGGCTAAGGCCGGGAGCATCGCTCCCGGCCTTTATGTTTCGATCCGGGCACAACATTGTCATTCCGACCGGAGCGAAGCGAAGGAACCTGTAGTTGCTCTTTTGGCCGGTGCCTCGGCCTTGCTTTCCCCTCCGTCCTGGTGCATTGTGGACATCAACCACCATGCACTCTCCCGCCAAGCTCTGGAATGGCGTCTCCTGCGCGTTCATCGCGCTCCTGCTCCTGCTCACCATTCACTCCGACGCGCTTCCGCATCCGCAGGGCCGGCTCACCGCATTACCGCGTGTCACCCTCTGGGCCTGGGAACGCCGCGAAGATCTTCGCACCATCGATACGCGTCGCTACGCCATCGCCTATCTCGACCAGACTCTGACTATCGGGCTCACGGTGCATGCGCAACCTCGTCGCAATGCCCTCGTCTTTCCGGCTTCGGCGACGCGCATCGCCGTGGTCCGCATCGAAGCGCCAGCAACGGCAATCCTCAATGATGAAAACCGCAACGATGCCATTCAATCGATCCTTGCCACCGTGCGCGAGCCCGGCATCGCCGCCCTGCAAATCGACTTCGATGCCACACGTTCGCAACGCCCCTTCTACCGCGATCTGCTCGTTGCCCTCCGCCGTCAGATGTCCGCGAATCTTCCCCTTTCCATCACTGCCCTCGCCTCCTGGTGCAGTTGGGACGCATGGATCCGCGACCTTCCCGTAGACGAAGCAGTCCCCATGATGTTTCGCATGGAGCACGATCACCGCCGTGCGCCACCGAACGTCGACGACTTCCAGATTCGCGAACCGCTCTGTCGCACCTCCGCCGGCGTTTCTACCGATGAGCCCTGGCCGTCGAACCTCGCCGGCAAACGCATCTACGTCTTCCCCGATCATGGCTGGCGCGACGACCCGCCCGCCGATCTTGCTCGGAGACTCCCATGAGAACGCGCCTTCTCGCCATTGCGGCACTTGTAGCTGTTGTCCTGTTATCGCCAGTTGGCAACGTCGAAGCCTGTGGGCCCGATTTTCAAGACGACGTCTTTGTGAGTACCAACACGCCAGACGATCACGCAGCATTCGCCAAAGGCCAGCTCGGCATCCTGGAATCCGGCTTTGACTCGAATGAATACGCCATCGCCTATCGCTATCTGAATGGCGGCAAGCTCTCCGATGCCGAACGCGATGCTTACGCGCCGCCCATCAACCAGCCCCAGCCCGTCGCGGACTATCGGAATTTCACGCCGGAACAGATAGCCGCTGCGCAAGAAGCCGAAAAACAAGCTCAGGAAAATAACCAGCCCTTTGGCAGATGGCTAAGGGCGCGCGCGAAATTTATCCCCGAGGGCACGCCCGGAGAACAGAAGCCTGTCTTCCCCACCAACTATGACGGCACCATCTCCCTCGATGAGGGATATCTGAACTGCCCCGATCCCGCATTCACGAATGCAACGCTCACACTTGCGAATCGAGCCGACACCTGGGGCAAAAAAAGTCCGTCCGTCATCGACTGGATTCACGGCCAGGATGCTGTCTTTGCCAATTGTGGCAGCAAGATCGCTGTCATGCCCACGCCTGCGTCAGCCAACAGCCCCGCCCTCTTCAAAGCCGATCGCGCCTATCAGATCGCCTCCGCGACCTTCTATGCAAAGCAGTTCGACGAAGCCGCCCGCCAATTCGCCGCCATCGCCGCCGACAGCAACTCCCCGTGGAGCGCGTGGGGACCGTACCTCGCAGCCCGTGCCACCGTGCGTAAAGCCTTCGCAATGGGCAAGGCTACCGATCCCTACAGTGGCGACCTCGCCAGCTACGACAACGGCACGATGCAGCGCGCGCAGCAAATGCTGGAGTCGCTTCTCAAACAGCCCAACCCCAAACCTTCGCGCACCATCATTCAGGACGAGCTCAACTTCATCCGCATCCGCACCGAGCCCGAAAAGCGTGTAGCGGAAATCTGCACCGCACTCGCCGGGCCTGCACCTGATCCGAATTTCACGCAGGACATGCGCGACCTCAGCTGGACTCTCTCGAAGCATCTGGACATCAACAACCCTGCTCCTCTTCTTTCATGGATCGAAGGATGGCGTGGCGCTGGTACTGCCGCGACCGCGTTTGGCGCATGGCAGAGAACCAGCGCGCTACCGTGGCTCGCGATGGCAATGGCCAAGGCCGGTCCCGATGACTCCTTCGTACCCGACTTGCTCGATGACGCATCGAAGATCATAGCCGGAACGCCGGCTTACGATACCGTCTTCTTCCACCGCATTCGGCTCCTTATCAGCGTGCATCGCACCGATGAGGCGCGCACGTTACTTGATGCCGCCCTCCCGGCGATGCGCAAGCAGAAGCCCAGCTCAAACCTCAATGCGCTGCTCCATGAGCGTATGGCCGTCTCACGCAATTTCGAGGAATTCCTTCTCTACGCGCCTCGCACCACTCTCGAGACCGCTTCGGATGGCGCCGACGATCTGCGAAGCCAATGCGAAGCGAAATCCGCCAGCGACGAAGCCAACTGCCACGGAGGGAAACAGCTGTTCGAATTCGACGATGATGCCGCTACAGTACTCAACCAGCACCTTCCGATGAAGCTTCTCATCGAAGCGGCTAACTCACCAAGCGTGTCGCCGGATCTGCGCCAGAACATCGCAATCGTTGCTTGGACACGCGCCGTCCTTTTCGACGACCCTCAGAGCACGGCCAAACTCTCACCGCTTCTCCCCAGAGCCCTTCGCGAAACCGCCGGCTCCAGCGCCAGTTTCCCTGCTGACCTTGCCATCCTGCAGAATCCTGGCGTCCGTCCCTATCTCGAGTCAGGCGTTCCACGCGTCGCCAGCTATAACTACCTTGATCAGTTCCGCAACAACTGGTGGTGCAAACCGTGGACCAGCAGACAAGACCCATTAGCAAAACCGTCGCAGGAAGCCGAAACCCCTCCCTTCATCCCACCCCCTGATGAATTCGTTGGAAGATCGGATTATCAACGTCTCCAGCAGATGCCTGACTCCGTTTCTGTCATTGGCCAACGCGTAGTCGATTACGCTGTCGCGCACCCCGATGACCCACTTGTTCCTGAGGCCCTGTCCCTGACCGTGCGCGCAGGCCACTATGCGTGCCAGAGCTACAACCCCGAAGGCAATCCCGGAACTTCCGAGTACACGCAGGTCAGCAAAGCCGCCTTCGAGCTGCTCCATCGCCGATACTCCAAATCCCCCTGGGCGCTCAAGACCCGCTATTACTACTAGTCTGGCCCGGCATGCCCTCGCTCGCCTCGAATCCAATCCAAAGGGTTAAGGCGCGGAGCGCCCGCCTTTCGCGAATCCCCACTCGCTGGTAAACTAAATAAGTCGTGGGGCTGTAGCTCAGCTGGGAGAGCGCCTCGTTCGCAACGAGGAGGCCAGCGGTTCGATCCCGCTCAGCTCCACCATTTCCCTCAAATTCTTTTCCTGACTTCCTCACAAGGCACTGTATAGTGCCTCCATGCCCCGCAAGATCTCCGGCCTGCTGCTCATAGCCATTCTTTGTCTGGCCTGCATACCTCTGCTGGCTCAGGACAAAGATCCGCACGCACGCCTCACCGCCGCCCACGCGCTCTATTACACCCCCACGACGACAGGCCTCAAGTCTTTTCACTGTGACGCCGCGATCGATTGGAAGTCGATGCTGACACGCCTCAGCGGAGTCGATATTCCAGACGACAATCCAGCCTTGAAGTTTCTCCAGACTGTCCATCTCTCGGTCGATGATGAACTCAGAGGCAACGGATCGCTTGGCTGGACCAGCGAAAGCGATGCGCCCCAGGGCAAGGCAGCCGCGATCAAACAAATTCAGGATGGATTGAAAACGTCAGTCGCTGGATTTTTCCAGACTTGGAATGTCTATATGAACGGCAGCATGGTGCCAATTCCCGACTCAACCGTCACCGTCACCAGCGCCGGAGATGGCGTTCACCTAAGCGGCACGTCAGACGGTTCGAGTTTCGATGAAGATTTCGACAAAAACATGCTGCTTACTGAAGTCCGCGTCGTCAACCCGAGCATGAAAGTTCTGGCTACGCCGACCTACGCCTCGACGCCCGACGGACTTCTTGTATCCGCTATCACTTCCCAGATCAGTCAACCATCCACGGCTCCTCCGGCCGAAGCGATTTTTCGCATCGATTACCTGAAAGTCGAAACATTTCAGATCCCCTCGCGGGTCGTATTCGACATCAAGAATACCGGCGTCATCGAGATTGCATTCAATTCCTGTCGCATCTCGCTCGCTGATTGGGCAGCGAAAAAACCACGGACACAATAGAAGGCGCCAAGGACTACGGCTCAATCCAGTCCAGCGCGTAAACGTCCTGCGTCCCTCGATCACGCAACAACAACGGCGAACCGTCGGGCGCTACAGAGACTGCGCCCCCGCCCAGCCCCGTCAGCACGAAATCTTTCAAGTCCACAATCCGATCGCCTTTTCCATCCGGCACATGAAACCGTTCGACTGAACCCTTGCCCGCGAGATCTTTCAGGTAAATAAACTTCCCGTCGGGCGACCAATTCAACCAGCTCAGCGTTCCGCTGCCGATCTGCTTCCAATGCCGGGTGTCGAAATCAAACAGCATCAGCTTGCTCGAATCGCTCGTCATGGCAGCGAGGTAGCGTCCATCCGGAGACCATCGCGGTGAAAACAATCCCTGCGAACCATCGAGCGGCGAAACCTTTCCCGTCTGTACATCCAGGATCTTGATCGCGGGGCTGCTGTTCCGCGCGATCGCATCGTTCGCATCCCCGGCAAACGCGATCTGCTTGCCATCCGCCGACCACGTCGCGTCCTGCTCGTTCAGCTTGTCATCCGGAATCAGCTCGTGAGGAGTGCCTCCCGAAGCCGGAACCTCATACATCTTGCCTGGTTTGTTCGGTCCGTTTGGAAACTCGAAGAAGAGAATCGTCTGGCTGTCCGGCGACCATCGCGGCAGTACTGGCTTGATCGGAGCAAACGTCAGCTGTACGCGATTCGAACCGTCCCCATTGCTCTTCCACAGATCACCCTGCGGGTACGAAACATAGACAACCTGTTTCCCATCGCGGCTTGCGTCAACCCAATCGGCCGAAATTCCGCCGAGATAGAACGAGGGCTTGCCTGTCTTCACATCAATCGCCGTCAACTCGCCCCGAAACGTCATTCCCACCACAAACAGCTTCTTCCCATCCTTGCTCGGCAGCGGCGACTGCAATTGCATCGGACTCGAAGTCAACTGAATGGGCTTCGTTCTTTGCAGAAAGCGCTTCTCCCCCGGAAGTGCCCATATCTGCCCGCCCGACTGAAAGACGAAATACTTTCCATCCGCCGTCCACTTGCCACAGCATTCGTTTGTTGTGCCTTGCCATTCCGGAATCAGCGGAGTTGGACTCGATCCGTTGACCGAGGCCTGCCAAATGGTGCGCTCCCCAACCACAACACTTGTTCCGCTCTGCGAAATTTCTTCCGTCTCGATCTGAACGCGCGAGTTATCCGGTGAGAGTGCGATTCCGGACACAAGGTTCTTCATCGTTGCAAGCTTGCGAACGTCCGTTCCATCGCCCTTGGCCAGAAAAACATCGGTGCCCTTCCCGATTGCAAGTTGTTTTCCATCTGTCGACCAGGCTGCGGTATGCCCCGCGGCTTCTCCCATCCGTCTTGGTGAGTCTCCCAGAACCGGCAAGCTCCACAGCGGACCGGTCGCAGGATATCCCGTCCCGTCCACGAGCAAGAAAGAAGAGCCGTCCGGCGACAGATCCACGGGAAACATGCCTGGGCCTGGCAATGTGATGCGCATTGGCTCCCCACCCGTCACCGGAACAGCCGCCGTATCCTCCGCGCCGGAATCAACCACAGTCAGAAACAGCCTTGATCCGTCTGACCCGATCAGCGACTTCTGCATTCCGTCGTGGGTCAGCTGAACGTATTTGGCGACCTGCGGAGCCGGCTCGGGCCGAAGCCACGAATATGCGACCGCTACAAGAACCACGGCGATAGCGCCGGCAATAACCAAAAGGAACTTGCGCGACCATGCCGGCCGTTTGTCGTCGATCCTGTAGTTCGAGGTGTAAACCGATTGCAACGGACCGGCTGCCGCCTCGAGCGCAAAGCCCAGATCCGATGCCGACTGAAAGCGCTGCTCGGGATTCTTTTCAAGACCACGCTGCACGACTCTCTCAAGTCCCGGAGGCGCATTGGGCAGCACTTGCGTGAGGGGCGTTGGCTCCTCGTTCAGAATCGCACTCATCGCATCGATCGACGTCGCTTTCTGGAACGCCCGCCGACCGGTCAGCATCTCGTACAACACAGCGCTGAACGTAAAGATGTCCGATCGGTGATCTGCCGCCTGTCCGCGTACCTGCTCCGGAGACATGTAGCCCATCGATCCCATCAACATGCCGGCTATGGTCTGCACTTCGTGCGAAGACTGCGCCGGAATCGATTCGTTCACTTGCATTAATCGCGCGAGTCCGAAATCCAGAATCTTGGCATGGCCATCGTTCGTCAGAAACAGATTTTCCGGCTTTAGATCGCGATGAACGATGCCCTTTTCATGGGCCGCCGCCAGTCCCTTCGCAATCTGTACACCGTAGTCGACAACCTTCCGGATCGGCAGCGCGCCGCGCTTCAACCGGTCACGAAGCGTTTCGCCCTCCAGGAGTTCCGAAACCAGGTACGGCGCTCCCTGGTGCACTCCCATCTGATATACAGCCAGGATATTTGGATGATTCAGCGCGGCTGCCGCACGCGCCTCCTGCTCGAAGCGGCGCAGCCTGTCACCTTCGGTCGTCGAAAGCCCCGGCAAGACCTTGATAGCGACATCGCGATTCAGCCGCGTGTCCCGGGCACGATACACCTCACCCATGCCTCCCGCCCCAATCAGCGAGATGATTTCGTAGTGATCGATGAACTGGTTTGGATTGAGCGGCATTTGCGCGATTATATCGTCCCAACCGCATTACGCGATTGTTGAGCGAACCCAAGTCATCGATGCAAAACACGGCAATGACGCAGGTTTGAGATTTTGGCTGATGCTTCCATGTATGGAGCATCCATCCTTCGTTGATTCTGTTTACTTCGTTGCGGTTGTATACTTGAGCCGTCCGGACGCCTTCTTCGATCATCCAAATTTGTCGCACCATCCAGGCAAGGTGTTTTCATCGAGATCGCGATTGCCCGGCTTTTCCGCTTTCGCGCGCGAGGTTACGGTTGTCCCAAATCCAGTCTCAGACAGAACCCGAAACGGCAGAGCTCACGCCCCTCTGCGTCGATCTGGATGGGACTTTGGTCAAATCAGACACCCTGATCGACTCCCTGCTCGTTCTGGCCCGCACTCATCCTTTGCTTCTCTTGCGCCTGCCCGGCATGGTCCTTCGCGGCAAGGCGCCCTTCAAAGCATTCGTTACCGAAAATGTCGCCCTCGACGTGGCGCATCTCCCCTACAACCGAAAACTGATTCAGTTTCTTCAGCACGAGAAGGCAAGGGGCCGCGAAATCTATCTCGCCACCGGCGCCGACACCCAACTGGCGCACCGCGTTGCCGATCATCTCGGCTTCTTCCACGAAGTTCTGGCCAGCGACGGCACTCACAACTTGACCGGCAAAAAGAAACTCGACAGCCTCCGCCAGCACCTGGGCGGAATCGACTTCGCTTACATCGGGAACGACACCCCCGACCTTCCAGTGATGGCAGGCGCCGCGGAATCCATGGTCGCGAATCCGAGTCGAAGATTGCGCGCGAAATTGCGCGCGCAAGGCATCGTCCCCTCGCGCACCTTTGAGGAAGGCAGCCGGCCGTTCAAGTCCCTCATCAAGGCCCTCCGCCCTCATCAGTGGGCAAAGAACCTTCTCGTCCTGCTGCCGCCGCTCCTCGCCCATAACCACTCGATTCGACTATTGGCCTCATCCCTGCTGGCCTTCTTCTGCTTCTGCACCGCCGCATCGGGCACTTATCTCGTCAATGACCTTCTCGACATTGAAGCTGACCGCCGCAGTCCCAAGAAGCGTCTGCGCCCCTTCGCCTCGGGCGATCTTGCGCCTTTCACAGGTCTTATTGCCATCGTTGGCCTGCTTGCCGCAGGCTTCGCTGCAGCTCAATTCCTTCCCGCTGCGTTTTCATTCTGGCTGCTCGTCTATGTTGGTTCGACGCTTTCCTATTCCTTCTATCTGAAAAGAATCGCTCTCCTAGATGTGGTCGTTCTTTCCGGCCTCTACACCTTGCGCTTGCTCGCTGGCGGCGCCGCGGCCAATACGCCCATCTCTCACTGGCTCGCCGGCTTCGCTATCTTCCTGTTCCTGTCCCTTGCCATCGTCAAGCGCTTCGCGGAGTTGGAGAATCTGCGTATGAGGGGCATGCAACTCAAAAATGGCCGTGGCTATCTCATGAGCGATATCGAGCAAATCCGCGCCTTTGGAACTGCCAGCGCGTTTGCGGCCGTTGTCGTTTTTGCCAACTACATCAGCAGCCAGGACGTGACGACTCTCTATCACCATCCGCAGCGCCTGTGGCTGATAGTTCCCTTTATGGTTCTCTGGTTATGCAGGGTGTGGCTGCTGGCCTCCCGCGGAGAGCTCGACGAAGATCCAGTCGCGTTTGCTCTCACCGACGGTGCAAGTCTTGTGATGGGCGTAGCTGTCGCCGCGATCGTACTCCTGGCAACCTGATTTCTCGCCTCGTGCACAAGGGAAACGCCACCGGCACTTGGCTCACGGACCACTGCGACCCGCCATCACCAGGAATCTGTCACCCAGATCGGCCTTGAAAGGGCACGACGGGATTCGAAAGAATGCAAATCGGCTTTGAAAGGGCACGACTTCAGTCGTGCCGCAAAGGGCCAATAAAATCAGGGGCTTTAGCCCCTGAGGAACGAATCGCTCTAGGTGAAGAGATCCTTCATCTTGTCCAGCAATCCCGGCGACGTGGGCTTGTTCTCCACCGACATCGAGCTCCCCAGTTCCGTAATCAGATCGCGCTGCGCGCGACTCAGCTTCTTCGGAATCTGCACCACAACCTTCACGATCAGGTCCCCCCGTCCCTTTTCGTTGAGATACGGCACACCCTTGGCACGAATGCGCAGTTCCTTTCCGCTTTGCGTGCCCTCTGGGATCTTCAGCATCACCGGCCCATCGACACCCGGAATCTCGATATCCGCTCCCAGAGCAGCCTGCGGAAAGCTGATGGGAATCACGCAATGCAGATTCTGCCCTTCGCGTTCGAAAAAGTCATGCCTGCGAATCGCAAGCACAACGTACAGATCGCCGCTCTGCGCGCCACCGCGGCCCATATCGCCTTCACCCGTATACCGAATCCGCGTTCCCTCTTCAACACCTGGCGGCACTTTTACGGTGAGCTTGATCTCCTTTGTTAATCGCGTCTCCCCACGACAAGTCAGGCACGGATCGCCGATGATCGATCCGCGTCCCGAGCACGAATTGCACGTCCGCGCAACCGAGAAAAAACCTTGCTGATAGCGAATCTGTCCGCGCCCATGGCATTGCGGACACACCGACGGCCCGCGTCCCGACGCACTCCCTGTCCCCTTGCAGGTCTCGCAAGCCTCGAGCCGGCGAATCTTGATTTCTTTCTCGGTTCCGAAAATCGCTTCTTCAAATTCAATCGCGAGGTCAAAGCGCAAATCGTCGCCGCGCATCTGCCGCGCACTCCGCTGCTGTCCGGCATTCATGTTGAACATCTCGCCGAACAGATCCCCGAAGATATCCCCCAGGTCTACCGAACCCGAGAACCCGCCGAAACCGCCCGGCCCTCCGCCACTAACGCCCGCATGACCGTAACGATCGTAGGCCGCGCGTTTGTCCGCGTCGCAGAGCACCTGGTAGGCTTCGCTCGCCTCTTTGAATTTCTCCTCCGCCGCATGATTCCCGGGGTTGCGGTCCGGATGGTACTTGAGCGCAAGCCTGCGATACGCGCTTTTCAATTCCTGGTCGCTGGCTTCTCGAGAAACTCCCAGCACCTCGTAATAGTCTGCTTTAGCCACTCTCGTATTCAAACCCTGTACAACCCTCTCTCGATTTATGCGCGGGATTCATCCCGCGCGTCATATGTTCGCCGCTCCGGCCCACTTACCCCGGAAACGCCCGCATCCTGAGCGCCACTTGCCTTTACTCGCTCGTCTGTTTTGGATTGGAAACCACCCGCACCAGTGCCGGCCGCAACAGCTTCTCGCGCAACCGGTACCCGCGGCGAACTTCCTCCGCCACATGTTGATCCGGCATATCCTCGCGCTCTACGGACCCCATCGCCTCGTGATGACGCGGATCGAATTCCTCGCCCACCGTCGCCACCGGCTGCACTTGCAATCCACGCAGGATCTCCTCCATCTGCTTCACGATCAGTTCCACGCCCGCGCGCAGCTGCTCCAGCGAACCGGTCGACTTCAGCGCCAGTTCGAAGTTGTCCAGCACCGGCAAAAACTGCTCCACAACGGAGCCGACAGCGAAGTCTTTGAAGTCCGCCTTCTCTTTCTCGGCCCGCTTGCGCGCATTCTCAAACTCCGCCTGCAGTCGTGCCAGCCGTTCAAGCAGCGCATCGCGCTCCTTCTTGAGCTGGTCGTACTCGGCCTTGAATTGCTCTAACTCCGCTCGGTTAACCGTGGTTTCTTCGCCCTGAGCCTCGGCCCCAGGTGTCTCGGCTGTCTCCGCCGACCTGTTCTCCGCGCCGGCTGTCTCCTCGTTTTCCAGTGCAGTCAAATCTGCTTCCTTCTTTGGCATATCTCTACGAATTCCCCAAATATTTCTCTTCTTAGTCAATGATAAATTCCTCGGCAAGTGCCGCCTGATTGCTGCGGCCCCTCGCGGCGCAAAATCCCATTGCTTGCGGACTCGCATCCGCACCAATCCCTCTCGTTTTCGGGCACTCTACTGGGTCGGAATCTCCAGGATGCGCTCCGAGAGCCTCGCTACATAGCGCACCGCCTGGATCATCTCCTGGTATTGGATGCGGGTCGGCGCAATTACTGCCACCGTTCCCAGGCTGGTGCCTCCCAGCCGCGCAGGCGACCCGATCAGCACCAGGTCCTGCATCGCCGGGGAAGCCTCATCCAGTCCCACCACCACGCGTACTTCCTGCTGGCTGCCACTCACATAAGCCGTCAGCAAATCCACCAGTCGCTGCTTGGCCTCCAGCGCCAAAAGCATTTGTTTCAGCCGCTCCCGGTCTACCTCAACCGCAATCAGATTCGCCATCCCCTCCACGAAGAGCACGGATGCCGCATCGCCCACCTCCAGTGCGCCCTTGCGGCAGAGCTCCTCCACCGACGTCAGCAACTGGTTGTAAGCCGCGCGTTCCTCATCCATCCGTCGCGTCACTTCGGTGCGGATGCGCTCGATCGGCCATCCATGAAATGTCTCGTTCAGATACCGCGCTGCCGTCTCCAGTTCCAGATGCGTCATCTCCCGGTCAAGAACCAAAACCCGGTCCAGCACCGCGCCGGCCCGCGTCACCACGACAGCCAGTACCCGCCCGATCGACAGCCGCGAAAAATGAATATGCTCGAGCACCTGGTCCACCGTCGCGCTGGCCAGGGCCACTCCCAGCCCGCTTGAAATCAGCGCCAGCACATGCGAAGTGCGCTCCAGGTATTCGTTCGAACTGGTGACGCCCGAGAAGCTTTCCTCAATCTGTCCTCGGCGTTCCTCGCTCAGCGGCGCCGCAGCCTGCGGCAGCGTTGCAAATGCGGCTCCGCCCAGGCCGATCCGCCCCATCGGTGCATCTGGCCTCGTAATCTGCTCCACGTAGTAGCGAAACGCCGCCGCCGTGGGCACGCGGCCGGCCGAGGTATGCGGCTGCTCCAGCAGTCCCGCTTCACTTAGCGATACCATTACGTTCCGGATCGTCGCCGAGCTCAGACCTTCCTTGTGCGCGAAGTGATCCGCAACCGTCTGCGAGGCTACAGGTTCCCCGGTAGCGATATAGAGCTCGATAATCGCCGTAAGAACCAGCCGCTCCCGCGGACTCACGCGCGTCTCAGGCATCGGATCAGCTACCTCACTGGATTGCCACCGGTCGGCACCGGCTAATCCTCCCATAATGAGATGCTTAGAGCTTCAAATGGGTAGGATTGTCCTTCTTAATTGTAGAAATCGCACAGCAACACTGTCAAGGTGCCGCTGAGCGCCGAACTTCGCGCCGGTCACGGATCGAGCGTTTAGGGCAACCGAATCAATCCCGTAGCTCTCTCAGCCTGCAGGAAGACGGTCTCCAATAAAAAGCGCGGAGCGTGCAATGACAAAAAAGGCGGCCAAAAGTATGGCAAACCCCGTCCGCCTCAAACCGGTGGACAAAAGTGACGGAATTATCCAGGTCATCATCGAAACCCCCAAAGGCAGTCGCAACAAGTTTGCCTACGATGTCGAACAGAACATTTTCACCGTCAAAAAGGTTCTTCCCGCCGGCATGAGTTTCCCTTACGACTTCGGATTCCTGCCCAGAACCCTCGCCCCTGACGGCGACCCCATCGACGTTCTACTCCTTATGGATGAACCGGCCTTCCCCGGCATCGCCGTCCGCGCACGCCTCATCGGCATCATCGAGGGCGAGCAGACCGACGGAAAAAAGAAGATTCGCAACGATCGCCTTCTCGCCGTCGCCGAGATGAATCATGAATACGCCTACCTGAAAAAGCTGGATGACCTGCCCAAAAAATTCCTCCGCGAACTGGAAGAGTTCTTCGTCAACTACCACCGCCTTGAAGGCAAGAGATACACCCTCCTTGGCTGCAAAAAAGTCGATGCCGCCATGCGCATCATCCAGAAAGCGCAACGAGCGGCATGAGGGTGAGCCTCCATGCACGTTGATATCGGAGAGAACCTTGCCCGCTTCCTGATCGGCGGCGCAATCGTCAGCTTCTTCGCTGTACTGGCTGAAATGTTTCGCCCCAAGAGTTTTGCCGGTCTCTTCGGCGCAGCTCCTTCGATCGCGCTCGCCACGATCGGCATCACGATCGCAGGACACGGCAAAGCCTACGCAGCTGTCGAGGCGCGCTCCATGATCTTCGGCGCGATGGCGTTTCTGCTTTATGCCGCATGCGTAAGTTGCATGCTGATTCGCCTCAAGCCGCGCGCTCTTGCGGCAACCATCGCTCTCATGCCGGTGTGGTTTGCGGCTTCATTCGCATTCTGGCTCGTGGTGAGATAACCACCATGATCGTGCAGGCAAGGCTCTCCGCCATCAAAGGCATCAAACTCCACGAATGGATCATCCGCTTCGCTTTCGGTGGAGTTGTTTGCGTAATCGCAGGCTTGATTGCACAGCGATTCGGTCCTGTGATCGGGGGCTTCTTCCTTGCCTTCCCCGCTATCTTCCCAGCCAGCGCAAGTCTTGTGGAAGCTCACGAAGAACAGCACAAAGCCCGCGCCGGCTTCAACGGTACCAATCGCGGACGAATCGTCGCGGCCATCGACGCACTCGGCACGGTAATGGGCTGCATCGGCCTTGCCGGGTTCGCGTTAGTCGTTTGGATCTGGCTGCCCCGCACCGGCCTGGCTCAGACCTTCATCCTTGCCACACTCGTATGGCTCACGCTTTCTGTTGGAGTCTGGCTCCTGCGCAAGAAACGTGCACTCCACCGCTAGACCGTGCTCCAATGGGTCCGTTTCAGCGCGCCGTCGGCTCGTTGTAGTATCCGGTATTCGTTCGAACCGTGAGTCCCGGTTTGTTCACCACCACCTTCAGGTCGTGGTACTCATCCGCTTTCGCAGCGGGTGATGGCATCAAGGCGATCGTGTAATACTCGCCGATTTCCGCGACGCAGGAATCAATCTGCGCCTTTACGTCATTGCTGGGATCCAGCACGCGTCCTCCCGAGTGGAGCGCCAGGACCTGCAACGCCATGTCGCCGATTTCCATCTTGCGCACTTCACGCACCGGTTTCAGATAGTTCTGGTACAAAGTGTTCGTAATCCCTGAAATCGCAAACAGGCTATAAAGCGTGATGCGCGCTTCGCGCAGTTTGTTTTGGAGTGCCGCAATCTGACGGAAATACGTTTCGCGCGAGACATCAGTCTGGATGAAGAAGCGCTCTGTAAGCAGCGGCCAGCCCGGTCCCAGCCAGATCACAACCTTCCTTCCGGGCTTGTGCGAAAGGTTCTCGGCGATCCCGTCGATCGTCTTGTACGACGACTGAAACTGCTCCTGTAGCGAGTAAACACCACCAGACAAATCTCTGGCCCTCACTGTTCCGGTCGACGCATCCAGCATCGCTGCCAGCGCGTTTCCATCCTTCGAGGGAGCGGGCTGCACACGCAATCCTTCGCTCGCAAAGATGTAGAGCGAAACCGGCTGCGTCAGATGACCTCCGTTCTCATTCAGAAATTTATCTATCTCCAGTCGAAGCCTCGTGGCCGCCTGGTAGGGCAGGTTCACGGCGTCGAGCACGATGATCACTTCGACAGGCGGATCCATCTTCGATCCAACGATCCCGTCCGTGCGCCGAAATCCGAGAACCTTGCGCGGTTGATTCTCGTCTAAAACAGAAAAATCAAAGGGCTCCAGGTCGGGGACTAACTTCCCCATGCTGTCCGTCACAAGAACATCCAGAAAGATCGGCCGTTGTTGTGCGGGTGCGGCCACCGGTGACGAGGCCGTATTCTCGGGCGTGCCGTTCTGTTGTGCGCGCATGAGAGTGGAAGCAGTAAGGAGCGAAAGAAGACACATCCAAATCAACTTGCTCATTGGCCCGGTTCACTTTCCAGTTTCAGGAATATTTGCAAGTAACTTTACCTTACTTCCCCGCTGGTTGGTTGTAGTACCCGCTGTTGGTGCGCACCATCACATCCGGCTTGTCCACCACTACCTTCAGGTCGTGATACTCATCCGCGTGCTCTGTTGCCGGCGGATCAAATGAGATCCGGTAAAAATCATTCGCGTCCGCAATGCAGCGATCGATCTGCTCCGCGAGATGGTTATCCGGCCCCAGGATCTTCCCGCCCGTTTGCGTCACCAGGACGGCGAGAGCCATGTTCCCGAAATCCGCATCCTTGTAGGTCCTCACACCTTTTAAGAAGTTTTTATAGAGAAGCGCGTTCGGGTTCGCTGCCGAACTAGGCGCAACGCTATAGACCGTAATGCGTGCTTGTCGCAGAGCTGTCGATAGCTCGACGATGCCGTCAAAATTTCGCTTCTGATCCTTGTCGGAGTAGCCATCTGCGGGTCGGCTTAGCAACGGCCAGCCGGGGCCCACCCATATCAGCAGCTTTCTTCCTGGCTTCCTCGCTTCATTTTGTGCGATATTGTCCATCGCCCGCTCGGAACGTTGAAAGCGCTCTACGTAGCCTCCTCCACCCATCGCCGGATTGATCATGCTTACGCTTCCTTTGATTCCATCCACCACACTCGCAATCGCATTCCCGTCCGTTGATGGCCGAGGCTGAAACCGGATGCCGGCATCGGTCAGCAGGACCAACGTCAGCGGCTGTTGCAACTTTCCCCCGTTCTGGCGAAGAAACTCTTCGACCTCTCCTCGCACAAAGGCCACCTGCTGAAAAGGCAGGTTCAGCGTATCCAGCAAGAGGATCACCTCAACCGGCGGGTCCGGTTTCACTGCCGCATCGTTGAAGGCACGAAACGACATCACCTTGCGAGGCTGACCATTATCGAGAATCTTGAAATCCCAGGGCTGCAGTCCGGCCACAGCTTTTCCCACACTGTCACCGACCATCACATCCAGCTTGATCTTTCCCTCGGGAATCAGCTGGCTCTTCGGCTTGGGCGGAGGCCGATGCGAAAGGGTTGGGTCACTCGATCCCGGTAGCTGGGCAGGCGCCGCCGGGCTCGTCTGTGCAAAGGCGACCTGGTTCAGTCCTGCAATCAATACAAATAATGCGATGCCAAGCCGTAAAGATAAATTCCGACCAACCGCCACCAAATTTTCAGAGCCCATGAGTTTCTCCGAGTACAGCGTCTTTGTCCGTCCCGCGCTTCGCTCTAACACTAAGACGGGAGTTCGCAAATGAAAAGGTGCATTGAATACATGGGCATTCGACTTCCTATCCTCAGGCCCCAGCGGTTCAATCGCTTACCATGGATCGTTTGGGAGGAGCAGGCCCGATGGTCACCCTCGAACTTACAAAGCAACAACGCACCGACGCCATCGCATCCATGCAGCGCTACTTCGAAGAGAACCTCGAGCCTATCGGCGACATGCCGGCAGGCCTCCTGCTCAATTTCTTCCTCGAAGAGGTTGGGCCCGCCATCTACAACCAGGCCATCGCCGACGCGCAGACTCGCCTCACGCAGCGCGTCGCAGACCTCAATGGCGAACTCTACTCTGACGAGTTCCAGTACTGGCCTCGCGCCGACGCCAAACGTAAATCCCGCCGATAGCCAATTGCCCTGTCATTCCGACCGACCGAACCCTGAGCGAAGCCGAAGGAGCAGGGAGTGGAGGAATCTGCAGTTGTTCTTCCGCCATCCGTGCGGGCTCAATCCAGGCGTCACGCATCGGAGACTGATTCAGGAGCAATAGTGGCAGAGATCCAACCCGCGCACAGTGCAACTGGGAGATCACAAACCTTAATCCTGATAATCTGATTCAAAGATCCTTTCCGAATTGCTGTCTGATTTTCCTCAGCGAGCAAACCGGCAACTTCTAGATCAAACAATATGAATCAAGGCATTGAAGACGTTCGCATCCAGTGGACCAAGGTTGTCCTTCCCCCGGTTTTCCTCGAAGAGGAACGCCCCATGAGCGAGGATGCCATCGCCACCATCTTCAACGCGCGCCTCGACATCTCCCGCATCCTCGCACATCGCGATCCGCGCCTGCTCGTGCTCGTCGGCCCCTGCTCCATCCACGACACAAAAGCCGCTGTCGAATACGCCGCCCTTCTCAAATCCGCCATCGCCGAATTCTCCGCCGACCTCCAGATCGTCATGCGCGTCTACTTTGAGAAGCCCCGCACCACCGTCGGCTGGAAGGGCCTCATCAACGATCCCCATCTCGACGGCTCCTACAAGATCAACGACGGCCTCCGCCTCTCGCGCCATTTGCTGCTCGATCTTGCCGAGATGGGCGTCCCCTCCGGCACTGAATTTCTCGACATGATCTCGCCGCAATACATTGCCGGCCTCGTCAGTTGGGGAGCCATCGGCGCACGCACAACCGAGAGTCAGGTCCACCGCCAGCTCGTCTCCGGCGTCTCCTGCCCGGTCGGATTCAAGAACGCTACCTCCGGCGACATCCAGGTCGCCATCGACGCCATCCTCTCCGCTGCAAACTCCCACACCTTCCTTGGTCACACCAAGTACGGCCAATCGGCCATCTTCGTCACCACCGGCAATCGCGAAACCCACATCATCCTTCGCGGCGGCCGCAAAATGGTCAATTACACAGCCGCATGCGTTGCCGATACTGCTGTCCAAATGGAGAAAGCGGGGACCGCGCCTCGCATCATGATCGATTGCAGCCACGCCAACAGTAATAAGGATCACTTGCGCCAGCCCATCGTCTGCCACGACGTGTGTGCCCAGGTCGCTGCCGGAAATCGCAACATCATCGGCGTCATGATCGAGAGCAACCTCGTCGCCGGCGCGCAAAAGCTCATCCCCGGTCAGTCTCTCGTCTACGGCCAGAGCATCACCGACGCCTGCATCGACTGGAACCAGACTTACCCGCTGCTAAAAGAACTCGCCGCAGCGGCCCGCACCCGCCGCCCGTAACCTGAGTAGCATCCAAAAAAAGATACCTCCGGCAAAATTCTGTAGAGCCACCTTTTCCCGATATGCCTGCATCTATGTCTAATACCGGACATAGCGGGCTCTGCTCGAGGTAGAACCTCCCATGCCGAAGCACAGAAACTGGCCTGCGGGGGCGCTTCCTCCCGAGTAGTGATGCCCAAGAATGGCATCCTCCCCAGCATTCAACGGAGGAGTGATCCATGAACCGGCCAGTCAATGATGAAAGCACCAACCTAAAGCAGGACGTACAGGAGGTACTTCGCCGGCATCAGGAACTTGTCGTCGCGGGCCAGTTTGCAGCAACCATCATGCACGAGATCAACGGCCCCCTCGAAGCCGTCCATAATCTCAACTATCTCATTCAGCAGGAAGCAGATAACTCGTCCAAGGTGCGCATGTTCAGCGCCATGCTCGAGGAGCAGCTCGGCACCCTTACGAAGCTTTCCCGACAGACACTCAGCTTCTATCGGTCGCCTGATACTCGGGAGTCAATCGCCATCGCCACTCTCGCCGAAGCGGCTTTGCGGGTGCATCAACGAAAAATCTCCGCCAAGCACATCGATCTGCGCAAGCGCCTTACCACGAATGTCTCCGCTGAAGTCCACGCCGGCGATATGCTCCAGGTGCTCTCCAATCTCATCTCCAACGCCATCGACGCCCTGCCTGAAAATGGCATTCTCGCAGTCAGCGTCCGGCGCGCCGCCGACGAAGCGCATGTCACCGTTGCCGACAACGGACCCGGCATCCCCGCTCCCATCCTGTCCAGGATCTTCGACCCCTTCTTCACCACCAAAAAGGAGCGCGGTACGGGCCTTGGCCTCTCCATCTCCAAATCCATCGTTGAAAAGCATCACGGCCGCATCCGCAGCCGTACCACTACACGCCCCTCCCGCAACGGCACCGCATTCCGTATCTCCATTCCTCTCAGCGCCAAGGCCGGCTAAATTCATAATTTTGCGATTATGTGCGGTAGTGAACATTCTTCTGTCGGCTAAAGAGCATATAGTCGTGCCCAGTAAGCGATAGAACTCGTCTTTTTTGAGCGCAACTCTTCTCGCCAACTGTGCGAAATCCCTTGCGACTGTCGCAAAGGATTGCCGCCAATGGCCGCCAAAGTATCCAATCTGATCATCGATGCCCTTCCGTCTGAGCTGCAATCGTCTCTGCTCACTCGTCTGCAACCAGTCGACTTGCCCGTCGGAACAGTGCTCACCAAACCGGGCCAGATTCCCCCGTTTGCGCACTTCATGACCTCCGGCATTGCTTCCGTCGTCACCTTCATGTCCGACGGCATTGGAGCCGAAGTCGGCGTGATCGGCCGTGAAGGACTCGTTGAAGCGATCAATATGCTGGGACCCGCCTCCGCACCGACCACGGCCTTCATCCAAAGTGAAGGGACCGCTTTGCGCATGCCTTTCGCAGATTTGCAGCATCTCTTCCTTGCGAATTCGCAGCTTTCTCAACGCATTCTGGAGTGCGTGCAGAGCCAGGGCTTCATTCTCAGCCAACTTGCAGCCTGCCATGGCCTTCATGAGATCGAAGAACGCCTCGCCCGCTGGTTGCTGATGGTCCGCGACCGCCTTGAGTCAGATCACTTTGAGTTAACTCAGGAGTTTCTCGCGGAAATGCTGGGCGCTCGCCGTACCAGCGTCACCCTCGCCGCGGGAACGCTGCAACGCAGCGGCCTGATTAAGTACAGCCGCGGACGTATTCAAGTCGTCGACCGCAAAGGGTTGGAAGATGCCGCGTGCGAGTGCTACCCCATCGTCCGCGATCTCGTCACGCACCTCTACGCCTGAAAACAAAATGCGCAACCAAAAAGTTGCGCATTTTTTCGCATCGACGATCAAGGGCAACAGTTCAGCTTTGAAAGGGCACGACTTCAGTCGTGCCGTAAAAGGCCCAGGAATCAATGGGGCTTTAGCCCCTGAGGGATGTTCTTCTGAACGCTGGGTTTCTAAGCATTTCCCATCACAATTGTGTGCGGGCTCATCGGAATCGGGTGCGCCTTCGTCCCCTTGAATCCCGCTTCCTCATACATCGAATGAAGTTCGCTGAATGGATAAGCATCGCCCGACGCCGTGGTGGTCAGCATCGTCATCGCAAATCCGGCGGGCATCGGTGGTGATACCCGATCCTCGTTCGGCACAAACTCAAGCGTCGCTGCCTTGCCGCCCGGCTTTAGCGAAGAATGCACTTTCTTCAACAGACCCACGCACGTTGCCTTGTCGAAGTGATGCAGAAAGTTCGTCAGCAGCACCGCATCGTACGGACCGCCAAACTCCACATCGAACGCGCTTCCCGGCAGCATGTTGTAGCGATCCTGCACGCCAGCCTTTTCCGCATTTCGCAACGCTACCCGCAGAACCGGAGCCCAGTCCAACCCCGTCACCAGCGCCTGCTTGTTCTGCTTCGCGATTTCAATCCCGAAAAGTCCGTGCCCAGCCGCAATATCCAGCACGTGCATCGGCCCCTCGTGCCCTTCCAGAACCACCGCGCCCAGCGGCCCCGCCATCGGACCCATCATGGGCGCCATGTTCTCCGCAAACTCCACCCACAGAGGATTTTCAGGTTCCACACTGCCCTCGCCCGGAAGGTGCGTTCGCCCGGCGCGCACCACGTCTGCTAGGCCCGTAAGTCCAGAAATCAGTTCCGGCCGGCTCATAAAGTGCGCCACGGAAGCCATGCAGGCTGGCGATGCGGGATCGAGAAATGCAGCACTGTTCGGTGTGTGCTTGTAGCAGTTTCCTTCCTTCGCCAGCACTCCGTTGATCACCAGAAAATCGCACAGAATGCGAATGCCGCGCTCCGACGCCTTCGCATGACGCGCGATCGATGCGACGTCGCCCGGCCCCTGCCCGACTGCCCTGAAAATGTCCAGATCAATGGCAGCTTTTAATGCTGCCGTCTTCTGAACCGCCTGCACCATGTCAAAAACAATGCCTGGATTGAGTGGTGCTCCCGCCTGCTGTCCGTTCTCCATCATCGACCTCCGATTTTTAGCCTTGCTCAAGGGAAGTCATTCAAAGGGGAATCATCTTGCCATCCCATGCAGGCTCGCCGAGTCTATCACTCCAAATCTCTCTCAGCAAAGGTTTTCGCTTCTCTACCAAACCTGGAACCTCAAACCGCCGTCTAGCATGGTAAAGGGGGCTTATATGAGCCACCGGCGCGCAGTGCTCTCGCTTTCCACTCTGCTGATTCTCGTTCCTTGCTCTCTGACTGTCGCGCAGAACAGCCAGCCGCAATCCAACCCGCAACAATCCGTTCCAGCACCCACTCTCCGCGTAACCTCTTCGCTGGTCTTCCTTGATGTCACGGTGCTCGACAAGAAGGGTCACCCCGTAGTCACTGGCCTCACTAAAGATGACTTCACCATTACCGAAGACAAGAAGCCGCAGCGCATCTTCTCCTTTGAGCAGCCCGACGTTCATATCATCAACCGAAAATCCTCCGACGAAAATCCGGATGGCAAGGCTCCCGTCACCATCCTCGTTCTCGACCTGCTGAATTCGCCATTCGAAGATTTCGCCTACATTCGCTACTCGATGCGCAAATTCCTTCTTGCGCAACCGCAGCAACTGACTTCGCCCGCCGAGATGCTCGTGGTGGGAAATGAATCGCTCGACATGCTCCAGGGCTACACGCGCAGCCGCGCCAGTCTGCTCTACGCGCTCGATCACCTTCCTCCGGCTCTTCCCTACAAGCACATGAATGGCGCTTTCTTCTGGGAGCGATTCTCGCAATCGATCGATGCGCTCCAGCAGATTGCGCTGCAGAACAAGGGCATTCCCGGCCGCAAAAACATCATCTGGGTCGGCCATGGAGGCCCCAGCCTGGAACTTGATACCACCGCGTTCTCTCCCAAGGCCGCCGAGGAGGTGCGAGAGTACACTCACCTCACGACGAACCTCCTGGTTGACGCGCGCATCAGCCTGTTTGTCATTTATCCCGGTCTACCGGTGACTCAGCGCTCTCCCATGATGCAGGCGGGCTTTCCTTTGAGCGCAATGGAAGCACAGATGGTGATCGGCGACAACGATCCATTCAGCGGAGACATCAGTTTCGGCCTCTTCTCGAACGAAACCGGTGGCAAGCTCTTTTACAACCGAAACGACGTGGATGCCGAGATCCAGCGCTCGGCTCAGCTCGGCGCTAACTACTACACCCTCACCTATCAACCGGAAAACGTAGACCCCAATGGTAAATTTCGCCGCGTTCGCGTTGCGCTGCGCGACTCCTCACTGCGCGTCATCACCAAAGCTGGCTACTATGCGCCCGACGAGAAAGCCATCATCAACGTCCAGCAACAACAGATGATCAAGCTCGCCGACGCCATCCAGGCTGCGATTCCATTCGACGCCTTGGAGGTTAACCTGACCAACGTTATACGGCATCCAGACGCTAGAACCGCCGAGTTCACCGTCGTTCTGCATTCAAGAAATCTCGATTTCCTGCCCACCGAAAACGGTAAGGACAGCGTACCTCTGACCGTGGCCGCTGCCAGTCTCAATAACGGCCGCTCCATTCTCGCTTCGCGCATCGTGCGCACCACACTCACGACCACTACGCAGGATCTTGCCAGGCTCCCAGCAGTGGTCAGTCATTTTCCGGTCGTCGTCCCCTATCCCAAGAGAACCCGAACCATTCGAATCGTTGTGGAAGACCAGAACGGCGGTCGCATAGGAACCGCCGAACTCGATCGTAAGTCGATTGACGCCGCGCCGGACGCCCCCACTCCGGAGCCGCAACTGGCGCCAGCGGCTACTGGTCATCCTCCCGCACAAAACCTTCAGTGAGCGGCCAGCACACTGCTTCGGCCGAAACTTCATCAATCAAATTGCCCCTCCGGGATTTCCCTTGTTTGCGCCCTCGCCGATTGCTATGCTTAGCGCCTTACAGCCGGTCTCATAAGGAGGTCTGCATGTCTGAAGAGAACAAGAAATTGGTCCGGCGCTGGTTTGAGGAAGTGTGGAACCAGCAAAGCGAAGAAGCCATCGATGAGATGTTTGCTCCGGGAGGCAAAGCCTACGGATTCCCGGACTCGAGCTCTGTGCTGGTCGGACCCGAGAGCTTCAAAAGCGTACACCGCATATTCCTTGGGGCCTTTCCCGACCTTCGGATTACGGTGCGGGAAATTGTTGCGGAAGGTGACAGAGTCGCGGTCACATGGACTGCAACCATGACCCATCTCGGTGAGCACCTCGGATTCGCACCCACTATGAAGAAGGAGTCCCTCGATGGCTCGTCTTTCTTGACCGTAAGCGGCAGCCAGATCCAGGAGGGAACGAACTACATGGAGATGCAGGGCCTGATTCTTCGTCTCAAAGAGAGTTCTCCGGCAGTCATTCCGGAACAAGCCACGTCCCTCGCGTAATCCCCGGCGGTTACCGGCTCGCCTGTAATGGCCGCGGCCTCGGCGCTCCCGGCCCCATGATCACGCGTATCCTCTCCCGTGTCATGAGCACCCGGCAGCCCAGCGCATTCGGGCCAACGCATGTGCTCGCGCGCGTCGCCAGCCACGCCGTCTGTTCCGGATCGAGCATCCATGCGGTTGCATTTGCCGCGTTATGCGTTTCTTTCATGAAGTACGCGGCATCCATGTCTGCGTTGGCCGCGTCCAGGTTCGCCTGCATGCAATCGCCCTCGGGCGGCGGCGGAGTGCCCGCAGCATGCCAGCAATAATCCTCGTCATGTTCGAGCACATACTTCTTCCCGTTATCGGGAATGAAATAACGCGGCGAAATCGACGGAATCCGTGCCACGGCCATCCACTGGCTCAGATCATCGGCAAACGCACGCGGCAGCTCGCTAAGAGCCAGCGAACTCTGCTTCATTTGCCGCGAGAATACCGTGAGCGTCGGCGTTGGTTCGCCGTTCGTGGGCGTGAAATAAAATGCGCCCAGTGCAGTTCCCTCCTGCAGATCGAACCACAGAAATCCGCGACCGCGCAGGTACTGCCCCTGCATCCCCATGACCGTCACGTACCGTCCGTCGCGCACGTTCACCGGCAGCGGCGATCCATCCAGCACATCTTCCATAGCGTCCATCAATGGCATGTCGCGTCCGTAGTGGTACTCCGTCCGCGGAATCATCGCCTTCTTCAACGCGCGAAACTGCTTGTCCTTCATCAGTTCTTTGGTGGTGCGTCCCGCGTACCCGCCCAGAAACGCCAAGTCCCCCGCTGGGAGCCGATTCTGAAGAACCGGGGGTTGGGGAACAGCCTGGGGAGCCGGAGCAGGTGTCTGACTCAGTGCCGCCACAGGAAAAATCGCAACCAGCGCAAACAACCACCCTGCCGCATGCCACCGAGAGGAGCATTGAACAATTCCCATCATCCACCTCACGGAATCAATGTAGGACAATCCGCATCCCGGACCAACAAATATTTAGCCAAATTCCGTGCGGCTCTAGCTCGAAATCCGTACATTCTTCGCCGGTATTTCTCGATCCCCATCCCGCGCACTTTCGCGAAACCTGCAAATCTCTGCATCCCCAACCCTTTATCATGGTTCCAGCGAGGGACGAGGCGCACGTATGTCCGATCCCACCATCTTCATCTCCGCCGGGGAAGCCAGCGGCGAGCTCTACGGAGCCATGCTGGTCGAAGAACTGCGCAGTCAGCTCGCCGTGGAGGGCCGTCGGGCCAGCTTCGTCGGAATGGGTGGGCAGCGCATGGTCAAGGCTGGACTTCGCCAGATCGTTCGCTCTGAAGATATGGCGGTCATGGGCATCACCGAAGTCATCCAGCACCTGCCGCGCATCTATCGCGAATACCAGAAACTCAAGCGCGCGATCCGCACCCGCCCTCCTGTCATCGCCATCCTCATCGACTTCCCCGACATCCACTTCAAGCTCGCACAGGAGTTCCGTCGCCTGGGCGTTCCCGTCATTTTTTTCGTCAGTCCCCAAATCTGGGCATGGAAAAAGAAACGTATCAAGCTTGTGCAGAAGTTCGTCGACAAAATGCTCGTAATCTTTCCCTTCGAGCAGGCCTTCTATCGCGAACACGGCGTCTCCGCCGAATTCGTCGGCCACCCGCTCGCCGACCTGCCTTTACCCGCCGTCACCCGCGAACGCTTTGCCCGTGAAAGCGGTCTCAACGCCTCGCGCTCCTGGATTGCACTTTTGCCCGGCAGCCGCGCCAAGGAGATCGGCGACAACCTGCCCCAGATGCTCTCCGCAGCGCGCACCCTCACCCTCCGCGGACCGCGCGCCACCAGCCCGCGCAAGGAATTCGAATTCATCATCCCCCTGGCACCGACCCTCAATCAGTC
Source organism: uncultured Acidobacteriaceae bacterium (assembly GCA_963838295.1). Taxonomy (GTDB): domain Bacteria; phylum Acidobacteriota; class Terriglobia; order Terriglobales; family Acidobacteriaceae; genus Telmatobacter. The sequence continues at coordinate 25,855 of CAWIQS010000005.1, read as the reverse complement.
CCAGCGCAAGATGCTCGCTGGCCTGGTCAAGCATCACGGTGAGGGACTCCCCGTCCAGCTCGTCGACGACGCGCGCGCAGCCCTGATGCATTCCCGCGCTTCCGTCGTTGCCAGCGGCACCGCCACCGTCGAGGCTGCGCTCATCGGGAACCCTTTTGTCGTCGTCTACCGGGTTTCGCCGCTAACCTATGAGATCGCGCGCCGCGTCGTCAAAGTCCCGTATGTCGCGATGGCCAACCTTATTGCCGGCAAAATGGTCGTTCCTGAACTCATCCAAGCCGACTTCACCGCTGCCAATATCGTCCGCCAGATTGAGCCTCTGCTACCCGACGGACCACTTCGCCAGTCCATGATGAAGGAGCTGGCCCGTTTTCGAGGCCTTCTCACCCCCGGGGACTCCGGGTTGGGGGACGAGGTCGAAACCGCCATAAGTCGTGTCGCAGGCATCACAATCAGGCAGATCGGTAGTGCCCTGACCGTTTCAGAATCCGTACAATCCTGAGGGTGCGGCCCGCGGAAATGACAATACAAAGCTTCATCGCGATTAGGAAGAACATGCGTCTAACATTGAAAATGCTGAATCTGAAATCGTTTGTCCGCAGGTCGTTGGCGCTTGGCGGATTTGGGCCTTTGGCGGCGCTCCTGATTCTTGGCGTCGGCTTCTTTACCACCCGCCCCCTCGCCGCTCAACGGCCCGAACGCCCCTTGCTCGACATCACAGGCTACGTCATCGACGCCGAGATCGACCCAGCCACGCACCATCTCGCTGCCAAAGCAACCGTCACTTTCACCGCACCTGAAAACTCCGAGATGGTCAGCTTCGGTTTTCATCCCGCGCTGAAGATCAACAAGATCACCGACGATTCCGGCAAGGTCCTTACTGGCGAGCGCTCGGCCGACGGAACCATCCGCGTCACACCGGCGACTGCGTTCGTCGCCAGCCAACCCGCTCATTGGAAGTTTGAATACGACGGCACCATCACCGGCAGCGAAGATGGCCCCATCGAAGGTCTGAAGCTGGCGGCCATCCAGGAGCCCATCACCTACCTCCTTTATCCCGCGCGCTGGTTTCCCTCGACCGGATACATGACTGACCGCTTCACTGCGGAGGTCCACTTCCGCGTCCCGCAGGGGATGAAAGTCTTTTCCAGCGGCGCTCAGGGCTCCCCCCATTCCGTCACCCTCGCAGACGGAAAGCCCGGAGACCAGTTCGATTTCAATTGGACTAAGCCCGGCTTCCCCGGCACCGTCATCGCCGGCAGATTCGTCGGCCCCCTTTCCGTCGGCTCGGGCAACGTCAAGGTGTACCTCACCGTCGCCCACCAGGCCTCCGGAAACCAGCTGGCGCAGACCGCTACCCGCGAGTTCGATTTCTTCACCGACAGATTTGGCGAACTGGAGACTTCCCATCTCAATGTTGTTGAACTCCCCGACGACACCCTTCCTGCCGTCTGGGCGCCTGAACTGGCCGCCATCATGGGCTCCCGTGTCGGCGACAAATCCGGCATCCGCCTTCTCGCCAACACCATCGCCCACCAGTGGTGGGGCTCCGAAGTCAGCCCCCGCACCCTCAGCGACGCGTGGATCACCAATGGCATGTCGCGCTATGGCGAGCTGATGTATGTTGAAGACGAAAACGGCAAAAGCGCACTCAAGACCGCGCTTGAAGACGTCTCCGCCGGGGCGCTCGCCTATGACACCATTCCCTTGTCGAGTTCCGCGCGCCTCAATCCCTTCTCTCCGGAATTCCAATCCATGACCCTCGAAAAGGGAGCCATGATCTTTCACATGCTGCGCGGAGAGATCGGCGACAAGGCCTTCCTCGCAACCCTGAAAGGCACCCTCAGCGAGTACACCGACAAGCCCATTCGCGCTACAGACCTTGAGAAAGTAGCCGAAGCACAGAGCCAGGAGCAGCTCCTGCCTTTCTTCTCGCAGTGGATCGACGGAACCGGCGCGCCCACCTTCACCAACAAATACGCCGTCTACCGCCTCGGCAATAACAAGGGATTTCGCACCATAGGCCAAATCAATCAGGACCTCGACCTCTTCCGCATGCCCGTCGACCTGCGCGTCGATACCGATGGCAAGACGGTGGACCAGAAGGTTGACGTCGTTGGCACTGACTCTCAATACGTTGTCGACACCTTCGGCCGCCCTCGCCACATCGTTGTCGATCCAGGAGACTGGGTACTCAAATCCTCGCCCGACCTCCAGGTCCGCATCTCCATCCTCAAAGGCCAGCAACTGGTCGCGCAAAACGATCTCGTCGGCGCACTTGCCGAATATCAGAAAGCCCTTCAGGCTAATCCCCAAAGCTCCCTGGCCAGCTATCGCATCGGCGAAGTGCTCTTCACCCAGCGCAACTTCCAGGCTGCGGTCAATTCCTACCGCGACGCCCTCCGAGGCGACGGCGAGCCTCGCTGGACGGAGGTCTGGGCCCACATCGCTCTCGGTAAAATCTTCGACATCACCGGCCAGCGCGATCGCGCCGTCAATGAATACCGCCTCGCCGTCCAGACCAACGACAACACTCAGGGCGCAGTGAACGAAGCTCGCCAGTGGCTCTCCAAACCCTACAAACTCCCCGACACCGGCCAGTAGAGTTCGATCCCTCCTCAAAACAGCCAAGCCCGCTGAATGCGGACTTGGCTGATTTGTTGCTGACGAATCGGCGGTTAGATAACAGCATGCGCAGATGTCGCTCAAATGGTTATTTCCGGGCAGGGGGTTATTCACCAACCGGGGCAACGAAAGCCTGGCCCGTGCATACCTGAGCAATGGTCTTTTGCTCGCATCATTGGGCGTCAGGCACGGTGCGCACGGGCATACTTTTCGCCGGTCGATCGTAAAACCTCCGACACCCTCCAACGAAATTGCGCTACGATGCTGATTACTGACCCGTGAAGGAGGCTCCAGCTAAACCTTCGGTTCTCTAACGCAAACTCGGCGCTATAACGCTTCTCCAGGAAGTTTTGACCACTAGGTGGTTTAACGCTACCCCCGTTCTGCTTTCATCGAATTTAGCCTCATCGACCCAAACAACAAAAAGGACAATGTCATGAGAAACGCAATTTTCCTTGGATCACTCGCGTTTGTTACAGCAACGCTCTACGCTCAGAAGCCCACCATGTTAGAGGTTCCCAACGGAACGAACATCATGCCCGTTGCGATCTCGCCATCGGGTGAAATTGTCGGCAGTTACCAAGACAATCAGACCTATGAGTATCGGGTCTTTATCCGAGCGCAGGATGGTAAGATCTCAACCTTCGATGACCCGAATGCGCTCTTCCCTGTGCCAACTGTCGTGAATTCATCAGGGGTGATTGCCGGGAACGAGGACCTCAATTCTCCGAGCCTTCCACAACAAGGTTTCGTGCGATCACGCAAGGGCACGATAACTGCATTTGATCCAAGTCCGTTATCAGCTCCCGATGATCCAGATGTAAACATTACAGGCATCAATGATCGAGGAGTGATAGTTGGCTTTTACGCGGTTACCCTTTTGTTCGACGAGAGCTTCCTTCGAGCGCCGGATGGGACGATCACAGTAGTCGATCTGGTCGGACAGGGTGCATACCCCGGGACTTTCATCACTGCTATCAATGATGAAGGTGTATGCATTGGGGCTTACACTCCTGACCACTCTTTCAACAGTACCGGCTTCCTGAGAAAGCCAGATGGGAGGATAAAGTCATTCACCGTTCTCAATGCGACGAGTACGTACCCTACGGCGATCAATGCGAGAGGGCAAATTGCGGGTTACTGGGATGACTCGACCTCCGTCCACGGATTCGTGCGAGATCCTGATGGCTACATTACGACCATAGATGTCCCATCCGCTCGGAGCACCTCGATTGTCGGGATCGATGCAAGAGGCCGGGTAGCAGGGAGTTTCTACGACATCGACGGACACTCTCACGGATTCGTACGCGAAGTGGATGGAGCGTTTACGACCATAGATGTTCCGGGCGCAGAGGACACGTTCGTATCGGCCATGAATCCCAAAGGCGAAATTATCGGAAACTTTGCTGGCTCGAACGGTGCATCCGGCGGTTTTCTGTGGTCTCGCTGAAGGGCGAAAGAACTCGGCGATCTAGTGCTTATTCAGAAAGTCGTTGGCTCCTTCCTGGGTGTGACTCCATTAATCACAACACCGGGACCGAAGCTCGATCGGATTCTGGCCCACTCTTCCCTTTGACGTTTTGACGCCTGGCAATCGGCTCGTGCTTTCGATCAGCTTTCGGGCTTGTACCAGTCCGGGGAGGCGCCGACCGCAGCTTCAATCTCACTCACCAGAGTGCGGTCCAGCTCAGTCACGAGGGCGCCGAGGTTTTCCACGATCTTCCGCCAATTCTCGGCATCGCCAATTGGATACTGCGCCTGTGCAACAGCTCTCGCTGTTGGCGGAATGGAGACGGTCGCCTTCCAGCCCATTCCCCAAACCTTGTAGATGGCCAGCATTCTGTGACTCCAGGTGCCAACATCCACGTAGAGCTCGACCGTGAAATTCGCAACCGTACGGCGCTGCAAAGTGAAGCTTCCCGAACCTCCGCGGCAGCTATAGCCCATGGGTTTAAAAACGCGGTCCAGTTGGGGTTTCTTCGGCCCGGCATTGGTAACCGATTGCAGCTCGTGAGGAATCTCTGCTTGCCCCGGCAGATCGTGGGGCAATCGCGCCTGCAGCACAATTTCGGCGATGCGCTCGCGATAGCTCTTGGCGATTTGATGCGCAGCGACGGCAGCTTCGGGGTTGGAACTCGCGATCGCCACGCCGGTGGACAATCGAACAGCCGGAACCGGCCCGGGCAACGGATTTTCCGCGAGCGGGGCCTGCACAGTCTTTCGGGCTTTGCCGCAAGCCGCCATCACCGTTGCCACCGCTTTAGCCGGCATCGGCAGCTTTCGGTCTCCGAGTTCCGCCTCAATCACCGTACACGCAGAGAGAGAACGATTGCGCCCATTGACCCACCACCTATCAATGAGCGACACGCCTGTGCGTAGTCCAGGCGGTGAGGTGAGTGTCGGAACAAGTTCACCAAATTCCGGCGCATGAAAATGAAAAGAGGCATTGCCGAACGGGTAGGAGCGAGGAACTCCGGCGGCAATGGCTTGGAGCGTGGAGTAGGGCACCGGCTCAAGCTCTCTAGCGGTGTCTGGCTGGTTTGTTATCCGTCGTGCACCAATGAGGGCGGCAAGCTGCGGTTCTATTTGTGTCAGGAATCTTTCCAGTTCTGGATGGCGCTTGAGCACCCGATCAACCGCAGAAACGCCACCCAGAAGACCATCACCCAGACTGAACCGGATTGCGGGCTCGCCCAGCCCCGCATCCAGAAATCCCTGGTGAACCCGGTTCATCATCTCCACCAACGGTTCTTTACGGGTGGCGGCAAAAGTCGTGATCAGAGCTACGCGCATAGGGCGTGACACCAGGAACAAATCACACAAATCTGACGTTCGGAATCTACATAGATTTGATCATGGCTCGCAATTCCTGTCACTGAACGCAGCCGCGATCTATAAGGCTCGAAGAGGAGCGATCTGGACGTATTGTTTGAATGCTAAGTCGAGGAGGAGCACGAGGGTGTTACAAAGGCTGAACTCAGCTGCGTGCTGATTCAGAGAACTACCCACGGAGGCTCCTCAGAGACATATGTATTACATCGGACTTGATGTTCACAAGAAAACGATCAGCTATTGCGTGAAGGACGCGGCCGGCAAGATCCACAGTGAAGGCAAGATCGGATCGACGCGGCGTGAACTTGATGCCTGGATCAAAACCCTTCCCCAACCCCGGATGATGGCCATGGAAGCGACGATCTTCACCGGATGGATCTACGATCACCTTCTTCCTCATGCTGAAAAAGTGAAGGTGGCGCACCCGCTGATGCTGCGAGCAATCGCCGCAGCCAAGCGGAAGAACGACAAGATCGATGCCAGCAAGATCGCCGACTGTCTTCGTTGCGATTTTCTTCCGGAGTGCTACATGACATCAACCGAGATCCGCGACCGGCGGCGAACTCTGCGCTACCGCGGACTGCTGGTGAAGCAGATGGTTCAGATGAAGAACCGGATCTCGGGTTTGCTGATGGAGACCGGCGTGAGCTACAACAAGCAGCGATTGCACAAGGTGGGCTACTTCACCGAGCTGATGTCGGGCAACGAAGAGATCGACTGTGTCAGGCCGCTGCTGAAGCTGAGCCGGGAGACGATCAATCGATCACAGAAGCTGGACTATGCACTGGTGAGTTCTCTCGAGCGCGACCCGTTGCTGGCCGAGCGGCTGAAGCGGTTGAGAACCGTTCCCGGAGTGGGTCCGATCACGGCGCTGACCTGGGTTCTGGAGATCGGGGATGTGGTGCGCTTCCGATCGATCAAACAGGCCATCAGCTATTGCGGACTGTGCGGAGCCGAGAAGCGTTCAGCTGACAAGGTCGTGCGCACGCCGATTTCCAAGCAGCGCAACAAGCATATCCAGCAGGTGCTGGTGGAAGCGGCGAAGCTGGCACCGCGATACAGCCATGAACTGGCCTTGATCTACGAAAAGGAAAAGCAGAGAGGCAATCGCAACCGCGCCACGCTGGCCGTAGCCAGGAAGATGGTGGCCTGGATGGTTGCAGTCGAACGCAGAAAACAGGACTTCGTGCCTGCCGAGGAATTCGGAGGCACGGTGGCAGCCTAAAAACTTGCCCATGAATGAAAAACACCAGGATTATTCCGATGCGCAGACTGCCAGGCCCCGCAAGTTGCCCACTGGGCGATGGAGTGAAAGCTCCGGAGGCTCCCGTTGAATTGTTTCGGGGCTGGCAGAGAACACAAACTCAATCTTCTGTGCGGACTCTTCGGGGTCTTAGACAGCAAATGGATGTGTGGTTCTGCTTGATGCAGGAATCATCGGCCGAGAGGCTCTGTTGCGTAACGGTGGATCCTGATCAGACCAATTGCGCGCCCTCCGGTGCGCGCCCAGGAATTCTGTGCTTTTCTCTTGACTTGGACTTACATAGAGGTGCGCGCCCAGGAATTCTGTGCTTTTCTCTTGACTTGGACTTACATAGATGTGGGCTAATCGTCAATTTACTCTTCCGTAAACCTCAAGAGCCACATTTAACCCCGCGAATCTGCCGGGAAAGCGCACCCCCGCAAACACCGAGGGCCGACCTTGGCGGGTCGGCCCTCTTCGTTCGTGCTTGAAATCGAAACTAAGCGCCCGGATGTCCCGGCGACAGCACCTCGACTGAAACCCGCGCCAGCCCCGCCTGCGTCATCTGCAGTTTTTCGGCCGCAGCAAACGACAGATCGATGATCCGCCCGTTGTTGCTTCCCAGGTCGCCGCGATCGGTGATCCGCACCACCACCGACTTCCTGTTCCGCAGGTTCACAACCCGCACGAGGCTTCCGAATGGCAGCGTCGGATGGCACGCCGTCATGTCGTACATGTTGTAGGTTTCGCCGCTCGCCGTCTTTCGCCCGTTAAACACCGATCCATACCAGGACGCGATGCCGCGAAAGGTCTTGCCGTGCTTCGTGGGCGTTGGTTGCACTGCTGCGCTCGTCACCGGAGTCGCACTCGCGACCACCGGCGGAGTTGTTGCTATTGGCCCTTGCAGCCGAGCATCCGCCTGCACTGTCCGGGTGGAAATGGTTCCCAATAACCCGGCCACTGCCAAGCAGGAAATCCCCACAAGCAGCCAGAACGGCAGCGGCTTTTGGGGGTTCATGTTGGTTGCTTTTGGTCGAATAAGCATCCTCTGATTTTACCAGCCCGAGAGCCGATAACCTCCAATAAAATCTTTGAGATGCAGGCAAAAAATACTACAAAATCGGCCCACTTTATGGTACGCCCGGTAAGCCGTTTAATCAGCGCAGTTAGGGGTTCAAAATTTCCTGATGCACGATCATCTTTTTGCCAGTACTTGACCACTCCATTGCGGATGTCAGCCACGCCAGGACTACCCTCCGGGAATGCGCGGAAATCCCCCGAGGTCGCAAAGATTATCACGGCAAACTCATCCATGGAAAGTAACTTTCGCCCCGTATTGACCCCCTCCCCCCCATACTCTAGGCAGAAAGTCCTCTCTTTCATCAGGTTACGACAAGCTGGATCTGCAAAATACTGACCTGATTCGACTTACCCATAGAGTCTTCTCAGAAAATAACTTACGAGTCAAGTTGAGGTCAGGCGGCGGCGGAATGCGGATTCCAGAGCTGGAACTCGGCTTCTCGGCGAGCTTTGAGGCTGGCGATTTCGCGTGAACCGGCATGATCCCAGGCAAGCAGTTCCCAGGCAGCGGCGTCGGATTTTCCTGTGTTGAGGTATCTCAGCAGCGTTGAGGAGGCGAGCCGGCCTGCGCCAAGGTTGAAGACGAAGTCGACAAGGGCATCGAATTGGCCCTGGGTCACCGTGACTTTGACGAGACGGTCGACAGCTGCTTCGGCGATGGCAAGATCCTGGCTGAGGAGGGCTTCGCCCTGTAACAGACTGATGCCGATTGGATATGCTTCGTCGGCGCTCAGCCGGTGGCCGAAGCCGATGGTGGGGAATCCGGCGACATCGGCGTAGACGCGGTCGCGGAACCCTTCTGATTTTTTCAGCAGGCTCAGGCCTCTGGGACTCAAATGCATCGGTTTCTCCTCTAAAAAAGAAAAGGCCGCGCGTTGCGGCCTTGGGTGTTGCGATTTTGCGGCGGTTGAAAAGAGCGAATAAAACGGCAATGAGGTTTGCTACATGGATTCAGCTTAGGCTTATCGCCGAATTAACCTGCAATTTTGCAAGAAATTTTTGGCGTTTGTTTTGAAGAGCTTGGGTAGATTTGATGGAGTACGGGGCTTGACGTCGAACGTCCCTGGGGGCGGTTCGGCCTCATTTGGAGGAGCAGCCCATAAGGCAGAGGCAGAGATTCAGTCTCACTCCCCGGTCAACTCCGTGATCTCCACTTGCTCGCCCGCTTTGATGTAGCCCTTGCGCCGGAACCAGTCCTCCATCGCCGTTCGCAGACGATCAACCGGCACCCGATGCCCGGCTTCCAGCAGCCCATCTCTGGACGGCAGGGTGTCATCGAAAACCGCATCGTTGGTGAAGTTCCGCATTGCAAAGTTGTCGATCCAGTGCAGCGGGCACGCGTGCCGCACCCCGCCCGCGTCTACTCGCTGAATCGATAACTTGCGCACGAACATGCCAACAGCCTACAGCAATGACTCAGGGCCTTTTGTCTGGAGCGACCTTCGCATCCTTGCGCACCTGCGTCTCGACTTTGAAGCGCTGGTAGTCGTAGTCGCGCTCCCGAAAGTGCTGCCGCAGGTTCTTGAACAGCAGCAACCGCGCCTGCACCGTTCCCTCGGCGCCCGTCGGCAGCCAGATCTCTCCGTTTACCTTTGCCTGGTCAAAGCGAAAACTCGAGCCCTTCTGTACCGTCGCAAGGATTCCACCGATCATGCGGAAGTTGTCGTTGAACCGCACTTCGATATGCGCAACCTGGCGATCCGCTTCGTCGATCCAGATCGTTCCTTCCAGTTTCTTTGAAGCGTCTTCTGCTATCCCGTGCGTCTTCGCATCCTTGCGGCCAACGAAGTCGAACACAATTGTTGGATCGCCGCGATAGAGTTCGCGTCGCTCATTGCGCAAATCCATGATGTCGAGCAGGCGGCTGACGCTGATCGTCGGCCCTTCCAGCGGCTGATCCCGCGGCGTCTTCTCCGCTTTCTCCACCAGCTTGGTAACGTGCTCTGTCTCCTTCTGCTGATCGTGCTCATTCAGGGGCTTATCGTTCGACTTGACCTTGCGTTCAATCACGTGGCCGTTGACGAAGAAGTCGTTGTACTCCGACGACTCCGTCTTCTTCACCTGCTGGTTCGCATCGATGTCCTGCACAACCTGGTACGACGTGTACGTATAGTTTTCGCGGATCTTGTCGAGCTGCTTCTGGTGTTCCTGCACCTGCTGCATCAGTTCCCGGATGGCCGGCAGGGAGGCCTGGACCGCCTGTTGGCCACCGGCAGCCATACACGAAACCGAGAGAAGCGTGCAGCCAATCCAGAATGAATGATTACGAAGGTGCATGAAGGATATTGACCATCGGCGCTGAATTTGAGATGCGAAATTGAGAGAGAGTAACCACGCAGGAATGCATTACTAGAATCGTCGCACATATTACGAGTGATCGCCCTGTGGTCGCGCTATGATTGCATACCAACACGGCAAGGATTTTTTTTCGTGCAATTAAGCAATGCACCCCTGGAGAAGAACGCCCCATGTTTCGAGCATTGATTCACTGGATACTGAGCGCCATTGCACTGATGGTGGTGGCCAATCTCGTTCCCGGTTTTTATGTGAATGACCTGCGGTCAGCCGTCATTGCCGCACTCGTGATCGGCGTCCTCAATGCAACCCTGGGATTCATGATCAAGCTGATCACCTTCCCCTTTGCCATTCTCTCCCTCGGGCTCTTCCTGCTGTTCGTCAACGCAGGGATGATCCTGCTGGCGGCAAAGATCGTCCCCGGCTTCATTGTGTATGGATGGGTTCCGGCCTTTTGGGGCGCCGTCGTGCTGGCCGTGATCGGCATGCTGGTCCGCGCGGCGATGAGAGACGAATAAACCCGCGACGTCCGTCTTAACGAACTGCCGGTGCCGCTGCAGCAGGAATCGATGCTCTGTTCAGCTTTTTCTGCCGGCTGGCGCCGTGCGCGCGCTGCTCCGCGGAAACACTGCCTGCACCCGTTTCCTGCTTCACCGTCTTCGGAACCACAATCGTTGGCCCTTCCACTGTCTTCGGAGCTCTCCGTGCTTCCGCCGAAGAGAAACCGCCGCCGTCAATGCGCTGCGGCACAACATCGGCAGCGGGCGAAGGCGCCTGCCCGAAATGCGCGTAGACTCCCCAGCCACCACCTGCAACCATGAGAACAATCGCAGCGGCAGCAGCCGCGCGCAGATACGAAACCTGGGCCCATCCCGCCCTGTTCGGCGAGAGCGGCCACCCTATCACGCCTGTTTGAATCGGAGTGCCGCGCAGGCCAGACTTCACGCGATCCTCAATGCCAACCGGGGCTGGAAGCGACGCGATCAGATGAAGCGACCGTTCCGCGTCGACTACTCCTGCATTGCGATCGAAATCATTGTGCGTCGAAAGACTCATCGGATACTCCTGGGATGACTGAGCAACTCCGCCAGCAGGTTACGCGCGCGAAACAACCGGGACCGCACACTCGACTCCGTAACATCGAGAACCGTGGCGATCTCAACGCTCGAGAGTTCCTCAAAAGCTGAGAGCATCATCACCTCGCGTTCCCTTGCGGGCAGCTTCTCAACGCATGCCAGAACGTGGGCATGATGTTGCGCGGCGGCAGCGCGTTGCTCAGCGGTAAGCCCGTTGGCGGGCAGTACACGTGCGACCTCGGTAATGTCGTCGGTTTCAGGGCGTGTCTTTGCCCGTCGTTTGCGGTCGAGAACAATATTCCACACGATGCGAATCAGCCACACGCGGTGGTCGCGAATCTCGCCAAGTGTCTCGCGGTGTCGCAGCACGCGCAGAAAAGCTTCCTGCACTGCGTCTTCCGCGTCCGATTGATTGCGCAGAACGGAAAAGGCTACGCGGTAGAGCGTGGTGGCATACTGATCCACCAGCGCCTCGAGTGCTTCTTCCTGGGCGCGGGCTTCGTCATGCACGGGGCTCTCGACGATCTCCATCCAAGCGGGAACTAGAGTCTGGCTGGCGCTCATACAACCACCAGACGCAGACGGTGCCCAAAATGCTCAGCTGTTGAGTTCTCTGGGACTTCCGCCTGGCCATCATTCGCGGCGAAACCTACTGGTTGCCGGAAAGCTTCTGCGCGGCGATCGAACCGGCAGCGCCATCCTTGTCCGAATCCTTCAGCTTAGCCCACAAGGCACGCGCCTGGGCCTGTTTACCGGTCGCGGCATACAGGTCGGCCAGGTCAAGCTGCGCCGTCCCTGCGGTGACCGTATCCGAAGGCTTGGCAATGATCTCGTTATAGAGATCAATGGCCTGCTGATCGCTTCCCGACTGATGATAGATCGACGCCAGGGCGACTTTAGCAAGGTTCGCAAGGTTGCGATTCCACGAACCCGCCACCTTTTTCAGCTCGGCTTCGGCCGCAGCCGTTTGACCCAGTTCCTGATCGGTCACGCCCGTAAAGTACTGCGCCTTGCCGCCTTCCGGCAGCCAGCCATACTTGTCGGCAACCGCTTTGAATTGCTGATTCGCAGCCTTTGAGCGATCGGCAGCCGTTGCGTACTCGCCATTCTGTGCGGGCGCGCCTGGCAGCGCGAGGGGAGCCGCATAGGCATCCAGGGCGGTGCCGAGAGCCGTTTCGGCTGACGATTCCTGCACATTCCAGAAAATGATTAATCCGATGCCCAAAACAAGAACCACTGCAGCTGAAACGACCCAGCGCACAACATTGGTGCGGTGGCCGCTAAGCCACGTAACGCTGGTCTTGGTGGCCTGGGCAAATTTGTCGCCCTTCAGGGCGTGACGAGTCTGTGTATCCACGGGGTGTTTTGTCCTTCGCTTCGATCAACTTGCAGGCGGGTCCGTACAGGTGGGGGCACAGCCACTGCAACCCTGTTAGTTTATCAGCGCGCAAGGCCCAGCGCCACCAAACCTGATCCCTGCGCTTGCCCTGCTGGAGCAGGGGCGATAGGCTAGGAATATGTACGAAGACTTCCATGTGACCGACCGCTGGAGCGGCGAAGACCTGCACTGCTCGTGGAAGGCCAACATTGTGGCCATCGCCACCCGCCACGCCGATGCCGTCGATGTGCGATTTGACGTAAATGGCCGACCCATGTGGATCGCCCTGCCCTGCACCGCGTGGCTCGAACAGAAAAAGCGCTCCGGGAAAGTCATCACCGACCAGCTCGCCGTTCAGGTTGCCGGCCGCCACCTCAAGCAGTTGATTGAAGAAGGCTACGACGCGGGCCGCGAGATGTACACCGTTTCAGTTCCTGAAGTCCTCGCGCACCTTGACGCCGTCATCGTAGAAGCCAAAGAACAGCGCGGCCTGCCCCTGTTGCCCGTCGGCGTATAAGCTACCGGAAGTTTCCGTCCGCCCTGCACCCCAGTGGGGACAATGGTAATTCTGCATATCTCCCTGCGAGCACTCTTTCCCGAGTCCCTGTCCCCGCTTTATTCGTGCCGCAGCGCATCCATCGGCTGAACCCCCGCAGCACGCCGCGCCGGGATCCACGTCGCGGCAAGCGCAACCCCAATCAGCAAAGCCATACCGCCCATCAGCGCGACCGGATCGTTCGGCGTGACGCCATAAAGCATCGACTTCACCAATCGCGTCAACCCCAGCGCCGCCGCAAGCCCTAGAGCAATCCCGACGCCGGTGAGCCACGTGCTCTCGCGCAAGATCATGCTGCGCACCTGTCCGGGCTGCGCGCCAAGCGCCAGGCGAATACCGATCTCGTTGGTGCGCTGCGCAACCGAATACGCCATGATGCCGTAAATCCCAACGCAAGCCAGCGCCAGCGCCAGCACGCCAAAGCCCGCGGTCAATGCGGCAAAGGCGCGCTCCATCTGCATCGTGGCGTTGATCTGTTCCCGCTGCGTGCGAAAGTCGATGATGGGCAGGTCGCGGTCAACAGATTGAACGACGCCGCGTAACGCCGGGAGGAGCGCGGACGGCTGCACGTTTGTCCGTACCTGGTAGACCAGCGTTCCCACTTCAGGCTGCTGAACGTAAGGAAGGAAGAACTGCGCTGGAGGATCACTGCGCAAATCGGAGTATCGAGTGTCGGGGCAGATGCCGACGATCTGTATCCACTCAGAGGTGTCGCTATCTGCCTTGAACCGCTTGCCAACTGGATTGGCATTGGGAAATCTCTTGCGAGCGAGAGACTGGTTGATAATCCCCACCTTCGGCGAAGTGGAAGTATCCTGCGGTCCAAAACCGCGCCCCGCCAGGATCGGAATTCCAAGTGTCGGAAAGAAGTCAATGCCCACACTGTTTTCGTCTTCAGCCTGTTTCTTTCTCTTGTCGAATGGCTCTCCTTCGGGAACGAAGTCCGTGTTGCCCATGCTCTCGGAGATGTAGGCGAGCGATCCGGGAGCAATGTGCTCTACGCCTGGAAGTGCGGCGAAACGTTCTTCCAGTTGCTGATGTAAACGCACATCTTTGGGGCCGGGGTAGCGGCGCGCGGGTGGGCTGATTTCAAAGAGCACCAGGTGATCTGCATCGAATCCCACATCCACTGCGTTCAGCTTCAAGAGCGTCCGCAGGAACAGGCCGGCGCCCACCACGAGCATCGTGGAAAGGGCAATCTGAAAAGCCACAATGGACTTTCCGGTAAGCCCTTTCCGGCGCCGTGACGTACTTTGCGCCGTCTCCTTGAGGCTGCTGCCGACTTCAGAACGGGCCGCCAGCCACGCGGGTACCAATCCAAAAATGATTCCGGTCAGGAGTGTGACAACGACCGTGAACGCAAATACGCCCCAATCGAAAGGCGGACTGAAGGATCCCGCATCACTCCGCTCCCATGCATTGGTCATCAGCAAGGGCAGAGTGCTGCGGCCAATGTATCCAAACAGCAAACCGCCTGCACCTCCAAGGGCTGCCAGCATCAGACTCTCGGTGAGCAACTGCCGCAGGATGCGCGCGCGGCCCGCGCCCATGGCGAGCCGGACGCTCATTTCACGCTGACGCTGCGCTCCTCGCGCAAGCAGCAGGTTGGCGATGTTGGCGCACGCAAGCAGTACGACAAATGCCGTAAAACCAGACAAGACAAAGAGCGGCTTCCTGAATATGCGATCTGCAAAATGCAAACCACGGCTGCCATCGACGAGTACGAGGCGCGGAATTGTCTCTCCTGCCTTCAGTGGCGTCGTGGCGCGGACCGCAGCCTGCAACTGCACATTGAACGCGGCTTCTGCCTCGCTGTCCTTGACTCCAGGTTTGGTGCGGGCAACGATATTGACCCACCACAGCGTTGGGTCCGTCAGCAGCGAGGTCTTTCCCTTGGGATCGACAACGGGCTGCATGCCGATGGGCACAAACAGATCGGGAGACGCCTGTACATTTTTAGCGCCGGTAAAGCCGCGCGGACTGACGCCGACAATCGTGAGGACCGCCTGATTCAGGGATACGGTCTGTCCGAGAACTGACGGCGACCGGCCGAACTGCTTCTGCCACAAGCTGTCGCTGATCACGGCGACTGGCCCCGATCCAGAAATGGCATCATCCGATGGCTGCAGGAGACGACCCAGTTGCGGACGCACTCCGAGCGCGGCGAAGAAATTCCCCGACACCAGGTCCGCGTTTACACGTTGGGCGTTGCCGTTGATCGTCGCATTCATTCCGTCTTCTTTGAATGCGATCAGATCCTGGAGTTTTTGGTTGTGATCGCGCAGTTGCTCGTAGATCGGGTACGAAAAGACCGAACTCGTGGTACCCGAGTCTGGCGTAGAATCGAAATCTCCCCACATGCCCTGCACAGCTTCATGCCCATCCCCATTCCAGCGCAGCATACGCAGCTGCTCTGGATGAGGAACGCTGAGCCGGTCATACAGCATTTGCTTGCCAATCGCGAAAATGGTTGTGTTGGCGCCTATCGCCAGCGCGAGAGATGATGCTGCAATCAGGGTGAACACGGGACTCTTCGCCAGGATGCGAATGCCGTAACGGATGTCGGCGCAGAGTTCGTCGAACCATCGCAGTCCCAACGAGGCTCGCATGCCTTCTTTATGCACGAGAGCGGGACCGAGCGCGATACGTGCCCGTCGCATAGCCTCCTTCGGCGAATGCCCAGCCCGAATCAAGTCGTCAGTAAGCTGGTGGAGATGAAGCTGAAGCTCGGCTTCCATGTCGGATTCAAGCCGGTTGCGCCGCCACATGGCTCGAAGCCACGAGCGCATCTGGGCAAAGAGGCCGAAAATAGGTTGATCTAATCTCATCGCGTCTGGTCCCTTAGTTCCTAGTCCCTGGTCCCTGGTCTTTTCACACATTCTCAGGAGTCGTACGAAGAATTCCGGCAATAACGCCGGCCATCCGATTCCACTTGTCGGTCTCCGCTTCAAGACGTCGCCGGCCGGCGGCGGTGAGCTTGTAGTACTTGGCGCGGCGGTTGTTCTCGCTTTCTCCCCAGTCGCTGGCAATCACGCCTTGGTGCTCAAGCCGGTAAAGCGCCGGGTACAGTGAGCCCTGCTGAATGACCAACTCCTCGCCTGAAATCTGCTGGATGCGCAGCAGCACGCCATAGCCATGCAGCGGCCCAAGCGATACGGCCTTCAGAATGAGCAGGTCCAGCGTCCCCTGCAGCAGCTCCATCTGTTTGTCTTGTTGTTTGTCAGCCAACCGTGTCTCTCCTTGAGCGTCTAGGAGAAAGCCTACGACAGCTCTCCTAGTCTGTCAAGGAGAGCATTCCGAAGCCGCAGGGCCAATCTGTGCGTATTTCAAAACAGCTCTAGTACATGGGGGGTCACGAGATGTATGCTTCCAGCCTGCGACTGGGCTCACAGGTTCATCGCCCAATAGATGGGTTTACGTTTTCTACTGGCTTCAAATTTCACCGATACGAAGGAGGAGAATTCAATGGGTCATGGATGGATTGCGTGGATCATCATCGGCGTGATTGCCGGCTGGCTGACTGGAAAGTTAATGAAGGGGTCGGGCTTCGGCTTCTTCATGGACATGATCGTGGGCTTGGTGGGCGCCCTCATCGGCGGCTTTCTGTCGAGCCACCTCGGATTCGGAGGAGTCGGTCAGCACGGCCTGATCATCAGCATCGTGATCGCCGTGATCGGAGCCGTGATTCTCACCTGGATCTTGAGGCTGATTTCGGGCAATCGAGGCGCTAACCTGTAGTTATCCCGAGTCTGAATTTCTTCGTGAAATCGCGCGGTCATTCTGAGCGAACGAGGCCCCCGAACCCAGTTCTCGGGGACCGCAAATTGCCGCTGTCATTCTGAGTGAACGGGGCCCCGAACGTACCAGGGGCCCCAAAGAGCGACTTAGCTCTTTGGGGTAGGTTCGGGGGTGGTGAGCGAAGAATCTGCTTCTCTGCCTTTCTGCATTCCTGTCGAGCATTTCAGACTCAGTCACGGCGAGCAACTCTCGTCCCTCAAACGGACCAATCTGTCCCAGACAGGGACGGTCCGCTGCTTCTATGTGAGAAACTTCTCCCAGCAAGGTCTGCCCAAGCCGGGCCTTGCCCCCCTGACTCACACAATCGCGAGGTGGCCTTGAGCCTGGTAAGAGACCTGCAGTATTCCCTGCGCCAGTTGCGCAAGAGCATGGTATTCACGGTGGTCGCGGTCGGGACACTTGCGCTCGGCATCGGATGCAACACGGCGATCTTCAGCGTGTTTTACAGCGTGCTTCTGCGCCCGCTTCCCTTTCCCGATTCCAATCGCCTCGTCATGCTTTCAGAACGGGCTACCCAGTTCCCCATACTTTCTGTCTCGTGGAAAAACTATAAGGACTGGCAGACGCAGAGCACTTCCTTTGAGGAATTCGGCGCCTCGCGTGTTTTCACTTCTGCGCTTACGGGCAACGGCGATCCGGAACAAATCCCCAGCCAAATGATCAGCGGAAACCTGCTGCATCTGCTCGGCGTAAACGTGATCGCCGGCCGTTCTCTCGTAGCTGCCGATGACCAGCCGGCCTCACCCGCCGTAGTGCTGCTCGGGTACGGCCTGTGGCAGCGCAAGTATGCCGGCTCGCCGGAAGTGATCGGGCACGCCATCACTCTCGATAACCAGAGCTACACCGTGATCGGCATACTCCCCAAAGGCTACGAACTGCTGCAGCAATCACCCGACATCGTAATCGCAATGGGTCCGTGGGCCAACAAGCTGCCGGATGACCGCTCCTGGCACCCTGGCATCTTCCCCATCGCGCGGTTGAAACCCGGCGTCTCGCTGAACCAGGCACGCGCCGAAATGACCACCATCGCCAAGCGGCTCTACGAAAAGTATTCCGCTGACAACATTGCACTCGATGCGGTCGTCAACCCCATGCACGATCAGCTCGTAAGCCAGTCACGGCCAGCGCTTATAACGCTGCTTGGCGCGGTGATTTTCGTCTTGTTGATTGCCTGCGGAAACATCGCCAACCTCATGCTGACCCGGGCAACTGCGCGACGGCGCGAGATCTCGATTCGCATTTCGCTGGGAGCCTCGGACCTGCAAATCATTAAACAGCTGGTTATCGAAGGCCTGCTGCTCTCGCTGATGGGCGCCGCCGCAGGAGTCGCCCTGGCCTACGCACTGATGCCGTCCCTGCTGCACGTTGCCAGTGGGTCTTTGCCTCCAGGCACAGAGGTTCACATCGACCTGCACGTCCTCATGTTCACGGCGGTCTTGTCGATTTGTGCGGGGGTGTTCTTCGGCGTCGCACCGGCAGGTAACGTGCGCCTGACCGATCTGCGCTCGATTCTCAATGAGTCTGAACGCGGCGCAGTAAGCCACCAGGCGAAGGCCCTGCGCAACACGCTGGTGGTGGCGGAGATTTCCCTGGCCCTTCTTCTGTTGATGGGTGCGGGGCTGTTTGTTCGCAGTCTCGGTCGGCTTTCAGAAGTGAACATGGGCTTCTCTGCCGATCACATCCTTGTCGCCGACTTGCCCGTGCCTCCTGCCGGGTCAGCCCCGGCCGATGCTCACCGCAACATGGATTTCTATGAGAACACCCTGCGCCAGTTGCACACGCTCCCTGGCGTACGCATGGCCGCGGCATCGTCATTCCTGCCTGTGAGCGGACAAGGCTCGGTGATCCACTTCAACATTCAGGGCCGCCCTCCGCGCAACGCTTCGGAATACATCATGACGAATTACCGCACCGTGAGCGCGGAGTATTTCCAGGTGCTGCGGATTCCGCTGCTCTCAGGCCGTTGGATTGAAGATTCAGACCGGGAAAAAATGCCTGCCGTGGTGGTGATCAACCAGGCAATGGCGCATGCGTATTTTGGAAACGAGTCGCCCCTGGGCAAAAAACTGCAACTCGGCGCCACCCCCGAAGACGATGTGCCCTGGATGATGGTGGTGGGCGTCGTCGGCAACGTCAAACAATCGCTCGTCTCGGATATGCCGACGGAGATGTACGTACCCTTTCGCCAGGCAAACGAGGTTTTGCCCGTCCGCAACATGTCCTTTGTGGTGCGCACCGAGGTTGATCCGCGCTCCGTCATCCCAGAGCTACGCGAGACGGTGCACAAGATCAATCCCAATCAGCCCGTCGTGCGCATCCGGACCATGGAAGAAAATGTTGATCAGAACTTCTCTCAACCTCGCTTCCGCACCCTGCTGCTGGTCGTCTTCGCGGGAATCGCGTTGCTCATCGCAGCACTCGGCGTCTACGGTGTGATGGCCTATGCGACAGTGCAGCGGTCGGGAGAAATGGCGATTCGGATGGCGCTAGGCTGCAGCATCGAGCGCATCTTTATGCTGGTGCTGACTGACGGTCTGCGCCTGACCCTGATTGGCGTTGGCATTGGAACCGTGCTCGGGATCGCCCTGGGACGCTGGCTGAAGTCGCTGCTCTTCGGTGTTTCAGCTGTGGACGCCGTATCGATCGCAGGCGCGGTTGCTGTCGTGGTGGTGGCGGGAGTAGCGGCATCGCTCATCCCCGCGCGGAGAGCCTCCCGCGTAGATGTCATCACGATGATGCGCGAGAACTAGAGTTCCAGCGACAAGAAACCGCGCCGAATGCATGTCTCCTGGAGATTGATATTGGCCATCATCTGATCTCGCGCGCTGTACCATCGACCTAAGCGTGGGCGTGGGCATGAATAGTTTATTCATCAAGGCGGTGGGTGGACTCCTCTATATCTTCGTTGCCATTTCGGCGTTGATATTCCTTTCAGCGTGGACGTTCCAATACTGGCAGGCCTGGACATTCCTCGCTGTCTTCATGATCTCGATATCCGCGATCTTCCTCTATCTCGCAAAATACGATTCGCATCTCCTCGCCAGGCGGGTAAAGACAAGCGAGAAAGAGCAAAACCAGAAAGTCATACGGCTTCTCGTAAACCTCGCGTTCTGTGCGGCGATCATTGTATCCGCGCTCGATCATCGCTTCGCATGGTCTGCGATGCCGTCACCCGTCGTCTTTGTTGGAGATGCGATTGTCCTGCTCGGCTTGCTGATCATCTTTTTTGTATTTAAAGAAAACACTTTTACCGCCCAGACCGTTGAGGTCGAGGCAGGGCAGAAAGTCATATCGACTGGACCCTACGCGCTCGTGCGCCACCCCATGTATGTTGGCGGCCTCGTCTTTATGCTGGGTATCCCGCTTGCGCTCGGCTCGTGGTGGGGACTTTTTGCGATCCTTCTGTTTGCGCCCGCATTGGCCTGGCGAATTCTCGACGAGGAGAAACTGCTGGCAAAGGACTTGCCGGGCTATGCGGAATATCGCACCAAGGTGAAATATCGCCTGGTCCCGTTCGTCTGGTAGCGGCCTAGTTCGAGAAATCTGACTTCCGAGAAATCGCCGTTCGCTTTGGCTTTTTGTACTCTTGCCTGGAGGCTATGCGACATCTGCCCGAAAATGCTGGATACTCGAACCTGGCTGCCCTTCCTGCGACTCACAGTGTCCCGGCGCACCGTGGCCCTGACAACTCCATTTGGACGAGAGCGAGGCAAATATCATGTACGGACCAATCAAATTCTGCACTGCAGTCTTTTTCCTGGCACTAACTATCACACCAGCGAAATCCCGGCAGACTGCCCCAGATCTGGTTCTGCTCAACGGAAAGATCTTTACCAGTGATGCTAAGCAGCCGTATGTGCAGGCGCTCGCGATCCGTGGGGAACGAATCGCTGCGACCGGAGACTCCGCGAAAATCAAGGCTCTTGCCGGGCCAAACACCAAACTCATCGACCTCGGCGGCCGCACCGTAATTCCAGGAATCAACGACGCACACAACCACCTCGGAATCGCTCCTGCCAATCACGTTGACCTGGATCTTGCGAGCCCTGATCCGGCGTGGCCCGAAATG
Organism: uncultured Acidobacteriaceae bacterium; assembly: GCA_963838295.1. Lineage (GTDB taxonomy): Bacteria > Acidobacteriota > Terriglobia > Terriglobales > Acidobacteriaceae > Telmatobacter. The sequence goes on along the minus strand of CAWIQS010000005.1, from coordinate 4,903 downwards.
AAGGCTGCGATCACCTCCGCGGTTCTGAAGGCACCGAAAGGAACATTCATCAATGGCACGATAGCCTGGAAGATCTTCCGCGATCTCGCGGTTGATCGAAAGGCCCTCGACCTGCTGGCTCCCGACAATCCAGTAATTTTGCAGACCTTTACGAATCACGCATGGATCATGAACAGTGCAGCGCTGGCGAAGGCTGGGATTCGAGAAGATCAGCCGGACCCGTTGGGTGGGCGATTCGAAAGGTCATCCGACGGAAGGCTCACCGGTGTTATTCGGGAATATGCCGTGTTCAACGTGGAGCGAACGTTTGCAAACGAGACCAGTGAAGCGGACGCTCTTTCCGAGTTGCGCAACACCTTCTCCGAGGCCGTCAAGTGGGGCATCACCACCATTCAGGACATGTCGAATGACATGCCTCCCGAGCGCTGTCTCGCTCTCCTCGAAAAACTGCCATCTCCCATTCGGGTACGCGTGATGAGGATGCCGGGGACGACTCCTGCCGGCCGGGATATTGATGAGGGCAGGCCGGCGCCGCGCAGTTCGAATCCTCTCATCACCGTGAGTGGTACCAAGTGGATGCTCGATGGAACTCCGGTCGAAGGAACCTTCGCATCCCGCGACGATCCTGCCACGGTGGGCGACTTCGTTCTGCACGAGCAGTTGACGTTTCCAAAAGCTCAACTCGCCGGCATGTTGCGTGAGACTTTGCAGGACCAGGACCAACTGATGGTTCACGTTTCGTCGTATCTGCCTGCGGCGGCGATGGTGGATGCGATGCAATCCGCGGGTGGAAAGCAGGTTTGGGCTAAACGGCGACTCCGGTTCGAGCACGGCGACGGACTGACACCGGATTTAGTTCCGCGGGTGAAAGAGCTGGAAATCGTGGTAGTTCAGAATCCATCGCATCTGACCGTCGAGAATCTGAATCCCGCTCTGCACAGCATTTTTGAAAACTTGAAAGTCCAGCCATTGCGCTCCTTGCTGGCCGCGGGCATTCCCGTCGCATTCGGTTCCGACGGACCGACGAACCCGTATCTGAACATCATGTTTGCCACTCTCGACCCAAACCGGCCCTCCGAAGCCATAACGCGGGAACAGGCAGTGATCGCCTACACCCTGACTTCGGCATATTCCGAGTTTGCCGAAAAAGACAAAGGCAGCCTGGAACCAGGAAAACTCGCTGACCTGGCTGTTCTTTCGCAGGATATTTTCACGGTCGATGCTTCGGATCTACCTAAGACGGAATCGTTGCTGACCATGGTGGGCGGAAAAATTGTGTATGACGGAAAAGGGATTTCACGCCAGTAGTCGAGGTGGCTGGCAATAAAGTGGTTCGATCCCGCTCTCGACTACCGCGGGTTAAATGGCTCCAACGCAAAAAAGCCATGCCCGGAGGCATGGCTTTTTCTTTTGAATTTATTGCCGGCGATCACCTAATCTCCCACACAGTCGCCCGTGCAGTACCATCGGCCCAGCGAGGCTTAACTTCCGTGTTCGGGATGGGAACGGGTGATCCCTCGCAGTATGGTCACCGGCAAAACGAGGCGTTTTCAGGGCGTTCAAGTCCTGAGCCGAGTCCCTGAGCGCTCCGCGCGAAGGGTCTCTAGCTCGCCTTTGATGCTGGTATGGCGCTTGGCGGGTTGGTTTGCCCGCAGCCTGCCGCGGCGTCTACGTGTGTTCCGGATGGTTTCTCCCGGAGGCTGCGTAGGAACGCGGACTGCAATCTGGCGCCACAAAAATTTGCTCAGAGTTTATCTGATTGACACGAAATTGATTGGTTTGTACAAGGCTTGCAAGAAGAACGTCCGCGAATAACATACTGCGCGGAGTTAATTCTATGGACAAGCCGAACGGGCGATTAGTACTGGTAAGCTACACGCATTACTGCGCTTCTACCTCCAGCCTATCAACCAGATGGTCTTTCTGGGCCCTTCAGGGAGATCTCATCTTGGAGCGTGCTTCCCGCTTATATGCATTCAGCGGTTATCACAACCGAACTTCGCTACCCAGCCGTGCCCTTGGCAGGACAACTGGAACACAAGAGGTTCGTCCATCCCGGTCCTCTCGTACTAAGGACAGCCCTCCTCAAATCTCCTACGCCCACAGCAGATAGGGACCGAACTGTCTCGCGACGTTCTGAACCCAGCTCACGTACCGCTTTAATAGGCGAACAGCCTAACCCTTGGAACCTTCTACAGCTCCAGGATGCGATGAGCCGACATCGAGGTGCCAAACCATTGCGTCGATATGAACTCTTGGCAATGATCAGCCTGTTATCCCCGGCGTACCTTTTATCCGTTGAGCGATGGCCCTTCCATACAGAACCACCGGATCACTAAGGCCTGCTTTCGCACCTGCTCGACTTGTAGGTCTCACAGTTAACCACTCTTATGCCTTTACACTCGACGACTGATTTCCAAACAGTCTGAGAGTAGCTTCGCGCGCCTCCGTTACAATTTAGGAGGCGACCGCCCCAGTCAAACTACCCGCCTAACTATGTCCCTCTCCCGGATCACGGGAGGAGGTTAGAATCACAGCACTCGCAGGGTGGTATCTCACCATTGGCTCCACCAAGTCCGAGAACCTGGTCTCAAAGCCTCCCACCTATCCTGCGCAGCAAGAACCATAACTCATAGTTAAGGTGTAGTAAAGGTGCACGGGGTCTTTCCGTCTAGCTGCGGGTAACCGGCATCTTCACCGGTACTACAAGTTCGCCGAGCAACTCGTTAAGACAGTCGTACGATCGTTACGCCATTCGTGCAGGTCGGAACTTACCCGACAAGGAATTTCGCTACCTTAGGACCGTTATAGTTACGGCCGCCGTTCACCGGGGCTTCAATTCAAAGCTTCGCTTGCGCTAACCTCTCCTTTTAACCTTCCGGCACCGGGCAGGCGTCAGCCCCTATACGTCGTTTTCGACTTAGCAGAGACCTGTGTTTTTGTTAAACAGTCGCCGTACGCGCTTCACTGCGGCCCACTTGCGTGGGCGCTCCTTCTCCCGAAGTTACGGAGCCAATTTGCCGAGTTCCTTAACGAGCTTTCACTCGAGCGCCTTTGGATATTCTCCTCGTCTACCTGTGTCGGTTTGGGGTACGGTTCCCTTTGTTCTCCTTAGAGGTTTTTCTCGGCAGCGTGGAATCAGAATCGTAAGCCCCATACGGGACTGTGTTGCACTTCACTGTTAATGACCCAACGGATTTGCCTATCGGATCCAGCTTATGTGCAGCAACCGCAATAGCCATAGTGCGGCATTCTTATCCTTCTGCGTCACCCCATCGTGATAACGAACATTGGGAGGGACGGAATATTAACCGTCAGTCCATCAGCTACGCCTTTCGGCCTCACCTTAGGGACCGCCTAACCCTGAGCGGATTAACCTTCCTCAGGAAACCTTAGACTTTCGGCGCGGAGGGTTCTCACCTCCGTTATCGCTACTTATGCCGGCAGGGTCTCTTCGCAACGCTCCACCAGTCTTTTCAGTCTGGCTTCGCCGCTGTTGAGAATGCTCTCCTACCACGCACACCTAAAAGGTGTGCATCCGCTGCTTCGGTGTACAGTTTTAGCCCCGTTGTATTGTCGGCACCGGACCGCTTGACCAGTGAGCTATTACGCTTTCTTTAAAGGATGGCTGCTTCTAAGCCAACCTCCTGGCTGTCTGAGCGTTCCGACTTCCTTTCCCACTTAACTGTAACTTGGGGACCTTAGCAGGCGGTCTGGGCTGTTTCCCTCTCGACGATGAGGCTTAGCCCCCACCGTCTGACTCCCGGATATGTTGTCACTGGCATTCGCAGTTTGGTTGGATTCAGTAAGCCGGAAAGCCCCCTAGTCCATCCATCTCTCTACCACCAGTGCAATTCGTCCGAGGCTAGCCCTAAAGCTATTTCGGAGAGAACGAGCTATCACGGAATTTGATTAGCCTTTCACCCCTACCCACAGCTCATCCGAGCTTTTTTCAACAAACACCGGTTCGGTCCTCCAGTGGGTGTTACCCCACCTTCAACCTGGCCATGGGTAGATCATCCCGCTTCGCGTCTATTCCTGCCAACTGAACGCCCTGTTCAGACTCGCTTTCGCTTCGGCTCGCTTACGCTTAACCTTGCTGACAAGAATAACTAGCCGGCTCATTATGCAATAGGCACGCGGTCAGACATTCCCTTGCGGGCATAGTCCTCCCACTGCTTGTAGGCACACGGTTTCAGGTACTTTGCACTCCCCTCGACGGGGTTCTTTTCGCCTTTCCCTCACGGTACTGGTTCACTATCGGTCAGAGACTAGTATTTAGCCTTACGGGATGGTCCCCGTGGATTCAAGCAGGGTTTCACGTGCCCCGCCTTACTCAGGTATCCGCTTCGAGTCTGAACAATTTTCGTCTACGCGCCTGTCACGCTCTATGGATCCACTTTCCAGAGGATTCGACTAATTGTCAGATTGGTAACTCTACTGTTGCGGACCCTACAACCCCCGAAACACCGAAATGCTACGGGTTTGGGCTATTCCGAGTTCGCTCGCCACTACTATCGGAATCGAGGTTTCTTTCTTTTCCTTCAGGTACTGAGATGGTTCACTTCCCTGAGTTCGCTCTATCCCACCTATGTATTCAGTGGGTAGTTCCCGAGGTTTGCTCGGGAGGGTTTCCCCATTCGGAAATCTCCGGTTATAACGCCTGTGTGCGGCTTACCGAAGCTTATCGCAGCTTGCCACGTCCTTCTTCGCCTGTCTCTGCCAAGGCATCCACCGTGCGCCCTTAGTAGCTTGACCATAGAATTAACTCCAGCGCAGGGAGCCGAATCACTTCGGTCCTGTCTGCTTGTTATTCCCAGTTATTCGCCTTGAGAGTAACTCAACCGCGCTCACGCGCGTTCAAGTTACAACTCCTAAAGACACTCTTCTTACTTTGAACACT
>CAWIQS010000004.1:0-329430 GCA_963838295.1 uncultured Acidobacteriaceae bacterium | reverse complement strand
CCCGCGCTACATCACGCTCCGATTGGATGACGCGATTTCGCTGACAACGTTCTCCAGAAGCTGACGGATCCAGACGGCTGGGGTGTCGAATGGGGGCAATCAGACGATGGATCGGGTTCTCGAGAGACGCTGGCGCGCCGCATCGTCTCATATAGATCACCTCGACTCTCGGGAATTGCGAACCGCCCCGTGTTACCGTGAAATATCTTTACTCCCCAGGTTCCGTTCCAAACCCAGCAAAGAAGAATCCGCCACACCGGATCATCCACAACCCCACGGGAGGATCCATGAAGACCCACATAGCTCTGCTCTCCCTTCTCGCTTTCGCCGCATCCGCGTTCCCACAGTCCACTATGGCGCCGCTCCTCACCCGCGCATGGGATAACCACCGCTCCGGATGGAACCAGCAGGAAACCCTCCTCACCCAAGCCAACGTCAAAGCCAAAGGCATCACTCGCTTCACCACCATACCCGTCTTCGGCGACGCGCGCGGCATCGAATCCCAGCCGCTCATCCTGCCGGGCGTCATTCTGGCCGACGGCACCAAGCATAACGTCATGATCCTTCCCTCGATGGCTAACATCGTCCGCGGCGTTGATGCCACAACCGGAGCCGCGCTGTGGCAAACCGCCGCACTCGGCATGCCCATTACCGGCAGCGACTCGCTCGGCCCCAATGGCCCCGGTGCCATGTGCCCCGGGCCCAATCAAACCATCGACTGCTACCAGATCAACGACAAGTGGGGCATCCTCTCCACCGGCGTCGTCGACCCTGACACTTCCCTCGTCTATCTCGTCGCCTGGATCTCGTCCGACGGCACGCCGCAAAACGGCAAGCACTATATGTGCGTCCTCAACGTAAAGGATGGAACCCAGGCCTTCGCCCCCGTACTCATCGATGGCTCCAACGGCTCGCAAACCTGGTCGGCCTTCATGCGCAAGCAGCGCAGCTCGCTGGCCATGACTAACATCAACGGCCGCAAGACCATCTTCTTCGCTTCCGGGACCATCCAGGAACTCGGCACCGGCGCCGCGGGCTGGGTCCTCGCCTATGACGTTGCGACCAACCAGGTCACCGCGGCGCTGCCCACCACGCAGGGATTCGGCGGCGGCATCTGGATGGGCGGCCAGGGTCTCGCCGCCGATTCGCAGGGCTATCTCTACGCAGTCACCGGCAACGGTTCCTTCGACGGCGTTAACGACTTCGCCGAATCGATCCTCAAAATCCAGTACACGCCACCCTCCGGCGGGACGCCCGCTTCTCTCAAAATCGTCAGCTGGTTCACACCTTACAGCGATACAGCACGCTCGCCCGGAGGTTATCCCGGCCCGACCTCACCGGCGGCCACCAAACCTGCGGGCATCAGCGCGCCGTCTGAAGCCGTCCGCCCCGTCAACGCCGCCATGAACCCCTCTATGAAACAAGCGCGCGTTGTGAAGACGAAGAACGCCCACGGCAAAGCCGTCCGTCTCTTCTTTCCCCGTGTCGCCACGCCCGGGGCGTGGTGGGATGAAGACCTTGGCTCCGCGCAAGGGGCGCTCCTCGAGAGCTTAGGCTTCTACATCGTCAGCGGCAAAGACGGCATCGCCTACGTCACCAAAATCGCGGGTCTTGGCAACACCATGCCCGCCGATTTCGCCAACGCAAAAACCAACTGCGCCAAACTCGCCACTCCCCCCGTCTGGCTCACCGAAGACCCCGGCCCCGTCGACGGCTGTCCCCAGGATCCCACCACTCTGAACTTCTTTCCCTGGGGCAAAACACGCCACATGCATATGACTCCGGTCCAGTACATGAGCCCTACGCGCGGCCAGATCCTCTTCGCCTGGGGCGAGAACAGCCAGCTCCATGCCTGGTCCGTGGCTCCCTCAGGCGTGCTTACCTATCTTGCCCAGGGCAACGAATTTGCATCGCCGAATATTACAAATGCTCCGGGCGGAATGCCTGGCGGTTTCTGCTCCATGTCCAGCAACGGATCCACACCCGGCACCGCGCTGCTCGTCTGCACCGTCCCCTATGGCGACGCTAATACCACCGTCACAAGCGGCCGCCTGCTGGTCTACGACCCTGACAACTGGGTCGCCAATCCCGACGGCAGCAAGACCATCCCCGTCCTGTGGGACTCACAGCAATGGAATATTCAATTTCTTTTCAACAAATTCAACCCGCCCATTGTGGATGGGGGCCAAATCTACGTCCCCAACTATAACGGAGGCGTCGACGTGTATGGGCTGACCCAGCAACCGGCTCCTTAGCAGATCTGAAGTCGATTGCACAGGCACCATCAAGGTCAAAGACAACAGGCAAGTATTTTCTCTCGCGCGTCAGGCCCACTCTGCGTTATCCGCTGTCTTCCTTACTGTTGAACCAGGTACCTCGCCCACATACGGTTGTACGGCTCTTCAAGATTAGAGAGTGCGCTATACGCCCTCTTGGCAAGCTGACACTTCTTTCCGCCTTGCGATCGACCGCTTTGCGCGCCATCCTGGTCCTGTCCGTCAAGCAACGTCTCCACGCGAAGCTCTGTAGTTTTCAAGTCTTCACTCGAGAGCAGAATCGGCTTAGTCTGTTGCAGTTCTGCCAACGCAGCCCGGTATTGCGAGTCGAGAAATCCTGCTTGCCCTACTTCGCTGATCTCGCTCAGAGCTTTCTCAAACTGCTCGGCAGATGTTCTTCCCTGTGCGACCGAGTCGCACACGGAAGCATCGACCTTCGAAAGCAATTCTCCCATTGCCGTCAGCCGGAGCAGCAGGGTCGAGTCGTCCAGGCGCGGAATTCCTTTTTCGACCAGATCGCCAAACAGATCCGTCGCCTGTTCCTCCGTCATTCCGTGTGCGCGCTGCTGAAATGCCGAAAGCGATTTCAGTTTTTCGAGTGGATTCGTGACCAGCTGATGCACGACCGGGCGTTCTCCCCGGAGTTCCAGCAGGCGTGCCCAAGCCAAGCTTTCCGGCTCCGGCAACCGGGCAACTGCCCCATAGGACTTCCTCGCCAGCCAGCACTGATCGACAGCAGACTTTTTCGCTCCACGCGGAGACAAAGCGTGATATCGATCCAATTCGTTCGATTGCAGCGATCCCTCAAACTTTTGTTTGGCCTCCACCATCGCGGAATAGGAGACCGCCGGAATAGCGTTATTCTGGAGCTCCGCAATGGTCGCTTCGCGATTCATATCGAGCCAGTCTGTGACCCTGTCTGGATCTACCTTCAACAGCGCCAGCTGCATCTTCTCGGCGGGCAGTTCGCCGATCGCGGCCGCACTGCATGTCTCGACATCCGACCGTTCCAGCAATTGGCTGAACGCGAGATAGGCCTTGCGAAGCTGTCCGTCATCCAGCCGGCGAAATCCTGCATGCATCATTTCTGCGCGAAGCGCAACGTGCTGCTCGGCGGGCAGCGCTTTTGCCGCTTCCAGATACTGTGGAGAGTCGCGAAAATAGCCGGCAATCGATTCTTCGCGCTCCTGAATTTCCGTTGCGTTTGAAAACTCCCGCCAAAACTCGTCCCAAGGCATTTTCTTTTGTTCGGGCGGTCTCGATGTCCCTCCCAATAGGATAACCAAAAGGAAGAACACCGTTGCTCCGGATCTGACCAACAGGTTCATCCGCCCAAGCAGGCGCCATCTTCTCGAACTGCGCCGTGCCTTTCGAATGGCCGCGTCGACGTTCGTCAGCACTTCGCGCTGCCACAACAACTTCCATATCGACTTCCGCAGGGACCACATGATGGTCAACGAGAATGGTTCCACACCGCGAATCGCATCGGTCGGACTCAACGTGAATACCATCCCCAACTCTTCGTATTCCGGCAGAACCGCACCCAGCGCTCCCGTGGCCCGACGCGCCTGCGACCAATGCGACCTCCAGTTGAAGCGCCGCGATTCTGGCGGCATCACGAAAATCGTTCGGCTTAACAGACCTGTCTGCCGCAAATGCTCGATCTCCCATACCGTTCCCGGCCGGTGTGAAGGGATCAGAAGAATTCCGGTCGCGCTCGCGGCGAGTTTCGCAATGTCGTCCATCCAAGCTTCGTCGGAAGTGATCACCCGTCCCGCACCAACGTTCTCGCCAGGATGCCCGAGCGCAATCAGAGGCCCCTTCCTTCGCAGCGCGGCGCTGATAAAGCTTTCCAACTCACCTGTCCACAAGCGGCTCAGTCCCATTGTGGACAAATCAAGTAAAAACAGCGGGGCTTTCAGACGCTTCGTCGTTTCAAATGCTCGCAGATACAGGAAGTAGGGTTTCGATGGCGGTTTGCCGTCGTGCACATCGTGCAGGATCTTTTGCGCCAGGGCATCGCTCTCCGCCTGACGCAGCTTGCGCAACACTTGGCGAAGGACGATGCACAACAATACGCACGCAGCACCCGCCGCAACATCGCGCTTCCACCCGCCCGAAGCGGCCAGCATCTGCTCGGTCCATAGCCACAGACCGAGATCGGGGTGGGTTAGGAGCAATGCAGGTGAGAACAGTCCGAAACCGATCAGGTTGACGCCAGCCCACATGCTGAGCCCCCAGAAGATGAGCAACACTACCTTGAGCACTCTCGTCATGAAGTCGTCCCTCAATAGGCGGGAAATCCTTGCAAGGAGTGGATCGGTGGGTCCACGCAAGCTATTGTGTAACTCCTCGTCCTCGTCGTTTCAATATTTTTCAAAAGTCATGCCAGGACAGTCGGAGGTAACTGATTGGTCCAAGTGCCGCGGCACCGCCGTCAAAGATTTCGGATGATTATGCGGCGCATAGGATAGAACGGCCAAGGGTACCTGTCAGTGCATCCTGGGTGTTGAGGGCAACGGCTCGCGCCGGTCCGGCAAGGCCACGCAAGTGGTCGGCAAAGTCCCAGGCGAGATTGCGGGCGCTGCAAATATCCCAAAAAGCGAGGAGGCGGCCGAGCTTACCTGTATCCTGCGCAAGAACTCCCAGCGTATCTGCGGCAAGCATATTCAGCGCGGAAGGCATGACGGAGTTGAGCAGCACATTGACCGACTGGTAGTCGGCGAATTCTGGACTATCCGCCGCAGGAACCAAGCTCAATGCGGCGTCGGTGGCCAACAAGGCAAGCGCAAGGTCGCGGTTGATATGTGCATTCATCCCCGCCAGTGCGAATTGGATGCGATCAACACCTTCGCGATAACGTGCCTCAAATAGTGCGCTCCAAGCTGAAGGCACAGCGGCTCCTCCAAGGAAATCTGCAACAGCGCTGAAGTAGAGGCCGGCGAAGATGACATCCAGGCGAGCCAGCCAGATCGGGCTCTTCCACGATCCACCGGGCGGGTTGAGATCGACTTGCTCGGTCACCGTGAGATAGAGCCGATTGAACCATTTAAGTCCATCATTTACGGCGAGTAGTCCGTCAATCGCGTGCATGCGCGCGATCACGTCCCCGATCGTCTCTAATGCCGGTCCCTTCACGATGTCGTAAAGTGGCTGGTCTGCAGCAGACAACGTGACTGAGGACAATGCAGGGCTCCGGACGCAGATCATCTGCCGTCACGGATACGCTAGCACAGTGCAACTGGAACGAAGGGCCCGCGAGAAGAAAAATGAGAGTTCCAATTCGGATGCTTGCGAATGGGAAGCGCTGTTATCTTAGATCGAATCCATTAATTTGTGGTGTCGTGCCTGTAAGTTTGGACCGACGAAATGATGAGCTGTTTCCAGCAGCTGTGAATCTCGAGGCAATGGCATAGCGGGAGGCCACGTTGACCGACTTCAGATACCGCGCCTTTGTGTCATACAGTCACGAATCCGATGCGCGATTAGCAGCGTCGCTTCAGCAATCGCTGAGTCGAATCGCCAAGCCCTGGTACCGGCTTCGATCAATGCTAGTCTTTCTGGATAAGACCAGCCTCTCTGCAAATCCGGCGCTCTGGCCAACGATCGAGCAGGCGCTGGCCCAGACTGAATATTTTCTGCTTCTGGCTTCTCCTGTATCCGCAAAGTCAAGTTGGGTGCAGAAAGAGGTCGGCTGGTGGTTGCAGAACCGCACCGCGGACAAGTTGGTCATTTGTCTGACTGACGGGGTGATCTTATGGGACGGTCACGACGGAGACTTCGACTGGAATAAAACAAATGCGATCCCATCGATTCTCAAAGGTGCATATTCTTCGGAACCTTTGTATGCCGATTTCCGCGAGGCAAAGGCCGCAAACCGGTATGGCAGTTCGGATCCTGTCTACCGTGACGCGCTCCTGGACGTTGCCGCTCCTTTGATGGGGAGACAGAAGGATGATCTTGACGGGGAAGATATCCGGGCCCATCGACGGACGGAACGCATTGCATGGGCCGTGGCTCTCTTCATAGCCGTCCTCGGAATTACCGCGGGAATCGGGATGAAGATGGCGCACGACCGGCAGAAAATCGCCGCATCGCGAGCGCTGGCTTCAGAGGCGATGTCGCATACGGATGACCGGTCGCTAGCCATGCTCCTAAGCATCGAATCCGGCCGCATTGCGGATACAGTCGAATCCAGGCGGGCCTTGCTTGCCGCGATTCAGCGCGCACCACAGGCCGAAGCATTTCTATGGGGACATACGGACGCCGTGACAAAAGCAGTCTTCAGTCCGGATGGTCGATCCGTGCTCTCCGCTGGCTGGGACAATCATATTGTGTTGTGGAATGCCGCCACCCATCAGCCTATAGGTCAGCCTATTCCATCCCCAAAGGGTCTTGTCGGCGTAGCATTCAGTCCAGATGGCTCTCAATTCGCCTCTTCCTCCAAAGAAACCATCGTGCTCTGGGACACAAGGACTCTCCAACCTGCAGGCGAGCCACTCCGTGCGAAGGAACTGTTTGTTCACGTCGGGTTCTCATCCAAAGGAAATCTGCTCGCCGCAAGCACCGATGCTTATGGCGGCCACCCGTCCGTTGTGTTCTTGTGGAATCTCGCCACCCATCGGTTAGTAACAGATCCGATCCCAGGCGCCAACTTCGCCTTCAGCCCCGACGATTCTCTTCTTGCGGTCGCACAATATGGTGATCTCGTTCTCTACGACCTCCGGAAGCACCGCGCGATCACGAAAGCTCTCACCGGGCACGGCAAGAACATCTCTTCAATCGCATTCAGTCCTGATGGAAGCACTGTGGCCACGGGGGCTGAGGACAACACGATTATTCTTTGGGATGTTGCCACGCGCAGATCCGTAGGCACGCTAGCCGGTCATTCTCAAGCCGTGTCCAGTCTGCTCTTTGCGCGCGACGGGGAGAGTCTGTTCTCGGGAAGTCTGGACGGAACCATCATCCGGTGGGACCTCGAACACATGAAACCGTCAGCAACCTTGATCAAGGATTTTGGCGCATCCGTCTCCTCCATCTTCGAGGGCCCTGAGAGTAATCTGAGATCGCTCGCTCTCGACAAGGAACGGGTCATCCTCCTCGACGTGAATGAAGATCCGCCATTAGGACATCTCATCAAGGCAGTCGGAAGCGGTTCATCGAACGTTGCATTCAGTCCCGACGGTCGTTTGCTCGCGTCCGGCGGCGACTTCGGTGATGTTGTTCTGTGGGATGTCTCCAGCGGTCAGCAGAACGGAGAGCCGCTCGAAGGTCACGAACACCAGGTCAGCAGCCTGGCTTTTGCACCCGACGGGAAAATCCTGATTTCTGGAAGCATGGATGGGACGGTCATTTTCTGGGATGTGTCCACCCACACTGCTTTAGGGCCGCCAGTAAAAGCAACGCCATTATTCGTCTGGAGTCTGGCCTGCAGCCCCGATGGCAAGACCGTCGTTGCTGGGGGAGACGCGGAACTGATCTTCTGGGATCTCGCCACACGCAAGCAAATCGGGCCGCCCGTCACCTTGCAGAAGGACCGCATTTGGGCCCTTGCCTTCAGTCCGGATGGAAGTTTGCTGGCTTCGGCGGGAAACGATCTTGAGGTCTCGATCTGGAAGAATGGCCAATATGACCGCATCTTCAAAACAGTGGGAACTCCGCGTCAGCGTGACGATCCGGAGCTAATGCCCGCGGGTGTCAGCTTCAACTCCAAAGGCACAATGCTGGCAACGAGTACGCGTGGCAATTCGGTCACACTCTGGGATGTCAAAGATTCGCGACCAATTCCCCCAGTGCTCTACGGAGATACTCAGTCTGTATCAAGCGTTGCTTTCAGGCCCGACGGCAAGGTTCTGGTTTCAGGCAGTGCGGATGGTGATATTCGTCTCTGGGATGTAGAGACTCACGAATTGATCGGAGTTCTTGGCACCTTACCAAAGGAGGTCCACTCAATCGCTTTTGAGCCGGGAAAAGCGACCTTGGCTTCTGTCAGCGAAGATGATTCCATCGTTTTATGGGATGTGGACTTCCGGGATTGGGTCAGTCGCGCATGTCGAATCGCGAATCGCGATCTCACCCCAAAGGAATGGAATACATACTTTGGAACCAACCCCTACCGGAAAACCTGTCCGAGTCGTTGAGAGTGCCGCTTTCCGAATGTCGCCTACAGGGAGGTCGGCAAGCTTCACACATGGTGCACATCCATGTTATTGAATGAGGGAATTGCGCCTATTCTCGCATCGGTGTTGGACAACCTTGTTTGGAATCGCTCGAGGTTCGGTGACTCGAGCGCTCTTTATTAGCTATCGCAGGGATTGATACGGAAGGTGAAGCGGGCCCGGAAGCATCGGGCCCGATGTTCTTTTCTCCACCCACGACCAAAATTGACTTTCACTGTGCTGCCGAAACCAGGCCTGGCTTACCGCTTTGGACGGCCTGCAATGTGAAGCCAATGGTGAATTGGTGGTTAACTAAGGTAAACAGTGGCGGCAAGTCACCATATTCGTACTTAGCGTTGAGAGACAAATACTTGAATTTCCACGGGGCGTAGTTCACATTCGCTTGAACCCAGTTGCGGGCCTTGGTGGTGAGCGACACCGTCGTGACCTGGTGACGTGTTTCAACAAACGGCTCATCAAACGCGGGCAGGCGCAATCTGTAGGTGCCACTTATCGAAAAGACATCCGCGGATCTGTCTGCCGAAGCCACTGCCAACACGGCGTCGGAACCGATAACACCTCTGAAGATGTCGTTGAAGTTCCTCAGGTCAACAGCTGTCATCGCAATCATGCTTGGCTTGTTCAGATTCTTCCCGACCTCCAGGGCTAAAACCGGATAAATGGTTCCATAGAGAGAGGGGTGTTTGGGAGAAGAGATTGAGCTGAAGCCAAGCAACATGCTGGAACGGACGATGATATTGCTTGATGGATCAGTCCGGTTGAACTCTCCGCTTGGCAGCGCCTCATCGAACTGCAGACCATAGAGACCGTGCTTGGGCTTTCTGAAGGCCTTGAGGCGTTGAAACGCGAGTGCCGCTGTGATCGAATCCGGATCAAAGGTTGTCCGGTTGTTTGGCGGCTGGACATCTTGATTGATCTCAACTGTGCCCGTCACGCCAGGATGAAAGCCAAGCAAGCCCTGCACTTCACCTTTTTTATAGAGCCCCCCTTTTAGTTCGAATGAGTAGATGGGCTTCGTACCGCCTCCGGCTAGGAAGCTTCCGCTCATGCTCACGTCTGCAGGTGCGCCAGCAGCCGGCGCACAGAAATATGGCGTCGGCGCCGGCGGCGTGTTATTGCAACTCGACTTCGCAGCAGTCGATGTTTGGCGCGCCGGGGTCGTGAGGACAGCGTTGACAACCGAATCAAAAGCCAATCCTTCAAGTCCTGATGCTCTGGAGGGGTTGAATAACGCGTGCCAGGCAGAAGTGACCACGTCATTGCCCGTCGGAAGATTACCTGACAGCTTCAGGCGAAGTTTGTTAATCCTGAATCTGGTACTCACGATCTTTTCTACGGAGATTACTTCCAATTCGTGGGGCTCCGCATCGATCGATCTTTTTACCCAGACACGCCATGCATCTTTGCTCATGTAAGCAGAAGGATCGTTGGGGAATGCACCTGTATAGTTCACATCCAGTGCAGTCTTCTGGCCCGCTTCGGGCACGATGCCGGTCAGCGTGAAGTCACTCTGTCCCATCGCTAAGGAAGAAAGGGAGAGAAGCAGTACGGCGATGGCGACTTTATTCTGCATCGGTATCAATCATTAGTGCGCCGGTCTGAATGGAATCTGCCGCTTGCTGAACGGTATTGCTGCGCGAGCTTTGAATGCTAGCATCCTCAATCAACCACGGTGCTATTGCCCTCTTTACGTTTTGAATGAAGAACGCCGAACTCAACGCGTCGACTACGCCGAGATCGAAGAGCCTCTTCAGTGTTGGGTCGTCGGTCTTCTGGAAGCGATCTGGATGCGGAGTTGAGTCGATGACTACCTGCAAGCAGCGGTCCGCTGATAGTACTGGAGTAGCGCACATATCTTCACACCCGAGATTGATTTCGCTGGCGGCATCATAGCATCCAAACTGCCAATTCATTCTCAGGAAAAATGAATTCAGAATGGCGCTCAGCAATGTGCTGTCTCATTCTGCTTTCCGGGTGCTATAACTGTGCGCAACGCGCATCTTCCCTAAACCCGTCGGAATATGAATTCAAGAGGCATGCATGAAACTTCTGGCCAAGTTCAATCTGATTTTTCTTGTGGTGTTTGGAACTGGGGGATTTCTGATCTCGCAGCTCGCCCACTCCTATCTCATCGGTAATGCGCGGGATGAAGTGCTCGATCAGGAGCGGCTGATGATGGCTAGCGCACGGGCGGTGCGCGATTACACCGCTATCGAAATCTCGCCATTGCTGCAGGAGAATCCCCGGCATCGCGTCCGTTTCCTTCCTGAGACCGTCCCTTTCTACGGCGCGTCGACGACGTTCGCCAAACTACGCAAGGACTACCCCGACTACGCCTATAAGGAAGCTGCTTTGAATCCGACCAATCCCGAAGATCGCGCCACGGGCTGGGAGGTCGACATCATTGACTGGCTGCGCGACCATCGCGATGAACATGAAAAGTCTGGCCAGAGAAATACTCCGATGGGTCCGGCGCTCTACCTTGCCAATCCAATCAAGACGACAAAGGAGTGCCTGGAGTGCCACAGCACATCCGCGGCGGCACCCAAGGCGATGATTGCGGCTTATGGTTCAGCCAACGGATTTGGGTGGAAGGAAGACGCAGTTGTCGGAGCGCAAATCGTCTCGGTTCCGCTGTCGGTCCCGCTGGCAAATGCCGGCCGCGCCTATCAGCGGCTGCTTTTCTTCCTGGCGTTGACCATGCTTGTGGCCCTTCTGGCGCTGGATGCAGGGGTTTACTGGTTTGTGATTCGGCCCCTTCGGACCGTCTCCGAAACCGCCGATCGCATCAGCCGCGGGGAGAAAGATGTGCCCCCTGTCAAGATCGAAGGAAAAGACGAGATCGCAACGGTAGCAGCTTCCTTCAACCGAATGCAGGTCAGCCTGGCCAAGGCTCTCAAGATGTTTGCGGAGGAATAAGAGAGGTCTTACTTACACGATCTCAAAAACTTTACCCGGTCTGACTCGAATTCGATCTCGTGCGCGACCGTATCACAAAGGTCTTTTGTCGAAGAGCACCGTCTAGCTGCGCGCCTTACAACAACCTCCGCAATTGGCCCAATGTATGTCGCCAGTTCCTGGCTTATGCGCTCCATCGTTTGGGTGTCAATCGTCGTGGTGACTGCGGCACGATTACTCCCGTGCTCTGAAGGCTGTGCTACTGTCGGTTCTTCCCTGCGCGTCTCCGGCTCTTTGTCATCTAGCGTGCCATTCAGGCGAGGCTCGTCCATAAATGGACGCAGGGCCCGAATTAACACCTGTACATCCGACTTCCACCGCGGATGAGTCAATTCGACCGCATTCCTATATGCGAGCTCTTTCAAATCATCGGGCAGCTGTTCAACCTGCGGCATCTTCGCTCCCCGAACCAGCACGGGAATCACCGGTATGTCGCGTCTGAGTGCCGAAGCCAACTCAATCCGGACAAAGTCGTTCGGGTCGTCCAGACGGCGCCCACCAGCGGCATCCTTCACTTCCAGCCACTCCAACCCAATGATCGCGAGAAGAACATTGCAGTTAGCAACGCTTTGGTCGATCGCCTTCCTGAAGTCACGTCCCGGCTCGATAGCCGCAACATCCATAAATACCGAATTGTCGCTGAATTGTGACACCAAGTCGTCGAACAGGCGACCTGCCTCGCCCTCCGAATCGTTTCGCCGATAGTTGATGAAAATGGAACGCAGAGCGGACCTCCCGAAGTGCCTGCGCCGGTCATCAGAGAAGAAAATTATCCACCCCAAAAACTCATCATCAGGAAGAACGGAGAACTTGAGTGTACTCCGGTGCTTCGTCGCAATTCAAATATACATTTGGACTTATCCTCTGGCTGTGCCTCGTCGGATACGCCAGTATAGGAACGGAAGATCGTCAGCCCTCGTGGAGTGTAGGGCTCGGTCATGCAAGTTAACCCGCTTGATCAATTGGTCAAGCAAAGGATCCAGCTTAAACTGTGCGGAGTTGAGAACAATCGCCCATGAATCCGTCACTTTAGGCCGCGCTTTATTGTTTTGCGAATGAATCGTCAGATTCGGCTCCGGGCCGCGGTTTCCATTCGAGGCTGTAGTACTGTCCGCGGTCGCGCGCCCAAGGATCGAACGCGTTGACCACGTTCTCCAACTCAGGGGTTAGCTCGGGGATATTGCGCATCAAGATGCGCTTCATTGGAGAGATGGGCTGCACATGCCCATTCGGCGTCCCCTTTTCCATCTGCGCAGCGCCTGGACCGTTGTTGTTGACCCATTCGACGCCGAGCGCTGTGTAGAACTCAGGTCGAAAGCCGGATGTAAAGAAGCGGTCGCTGAAGAGCCGGCGCGAAGCGTTGAGGATAAAAACAACGAATTGAGTCTCTGATATAGCAAATCCGTGCGGGCGCCTGTATTCCGCGAGATAGCCTACGGCAGTGTCTACATCCTCGACGTTGTCGACCATGGTTCCGTTTGGATGACCCAGGCAATCGTTGATCGGCGATCCATCTGGATTTACTTGGGCATCGGTGATGATTTTCGAAGCATCGCAAACATGCTGGCCATAGACTTCACGAAGTGTCCGCACCGCGTCTTGCTGCTCCAACTGGTCCGCCGACCCCGGCGCCACACCAGGATCCATGAAGTCATCGAAGCTGGTTAGCTGGCGCAATCCATACTGGCGACGGAATTCGTTGAAACGTGGTACTCCATGCTCCCGGTCTCGAATGATGTCGAGCGCAACGACATCGACCTGCTGCGTCTTGCTGTCGAGTCTACCCAATTTCAGGTTTTGCAAAAAAAGTGGTGAGTTATGAAGAGTTAGTAAGCCCAGCCTCTGCCGACCCAACGTCAATCCCCAGTTGGCAAGACCCATTGTATGAGTAAAATCGGTTGCTTTGCCCTGAAAGGTTTCGACCACTGAAACGCGCTTGACGATCTTGTTTGGATCGGACGTGAGGTCACGATACTCCAGCAGATCGGGAACAAGCGGGTGCAGGCGATACACCGAAACAAACTCTTCAGGAAAGTTGAATGGCGATCCGAAGTGATTTACGCCGCCGTTGGTATATTTTGGATTGGTAATATCGTAGCCTCGGACCTTACTGCCAAGGCCAAAAATTCCAGGTCCCGATGCAAATACTGAGTACCACTCGGTGGCTTTCGCGGGATCTTTAGACTTGCCAAAATTCGTGACCACCACATCGTTCAGGGCCCTCGACAACAATCCGCCATTCGCGCCAAGCAGTCCGTTCCAGTTGCCGTTCATCCCAATGTAGAGGGGATCGTTATAAAGCAATTGCGGTGTCCATTCGGTCGTGTGAATCTTGGCGATCTCGGCAGCAACAACAAGACGGGCGATCTCGAACAGTTGGTTCGGAGTGACATCGCGATAACGCACAACTTGCTTTGGGCGGTCCGGATCGCGGAGACCGCAATCCGCGCCTGGCTTCTGTACCGCGATGCGTCGAAATTCAGCCACAAACGAATTGTGCTCGCGGGCAAACAGGTTGTGCAGGAAACTGAGGCCGACCGTCCAATTGTCCGGAAACGCTGCAGTCTCCTGTCCAGCCCATTCCGGATTGATGGGATCATTTGGAGAGAATACCGGCAGGTAACCGGGGCCGGTTTGGCTTGGCATCGGGACCAGCAGCAGCTTTGCGGCATCTGCAGGGTCGCGCTTCACGCGCTGTCGCGACGTATCGTCAAATCCATAGATCTGGGATGCGTCCCACCACGCCGTGTTGGTATTGCGCATGGTCTTTGGTGCACGAACCAGATAGCTCTTTCCGCCAAACGTAAACGTTTCAGGCGTCGTGTCCTGGGCGACATACCCCTGGTCGATCATGTCATCGGGGCGGCATCCTAATTTCTCGATGTCTTCGGGAGTGAGTGGCTGCTCGACGTTATCCACCAGTTTTGTCTCGCAGCCCACCTTCATGTATTGCGTTTGATTGTGTCCTTCTTCGAGGTGCGAGAACCAATCATGGGTCATGAATTGGATCCAATATGCCGCGAGCACATTGAAAAAAGGAGCTTTCTTGTAGTCGCAATTCGCATCTTTTGAATCACCCGGAAGGCCGTAACCTTCCTGGCACCGAGCAGGGTCAGATTGGACTCGCGTGAAAAGGCGGCGGCTGATGACTTGGGGATCGGGCTCAAGCAGTGAGAGGCGGTTTCCATGCCGGTTGCGCGTTAGTTCGTTCAATCCAAGGTCTGGAAAGGATGTGTCGAGTTCTACGTTCCGCGCGAATAACATGCCAGACGAGCCCATCGCGGGATTCAATACGTCATTACAGATTCCAGTGACGGTACGCCAGCGAATCAGCTCTCCCCTGCAAACCTGGGGTCCGTTGCCACCAACGTTGCTGTATGAAGTGTTGGTGGATGGTAGCCTCATCTCCGGCCATACCTTCAATGCGGGCCCGTTCACCCCATTACGGCTTTTCACGAATTCAGAATAAGTTCCCGAATTATCGAAAAGATTGAACTTGATTAGCTCCACCCGCTGGAGTTCAAGATCCAAAAGTGCTCCGGCAACGCCGCGTTGAGCTGGAAGCTTTGAGGAGACAAAGCCGGTCGGCAGGGAAGACATGTCGCCCGTTCCCCAATAACTGCTCCAATCAACCCAGGGTGTCCGTTGAAACTGCAGAGCTTGCTCCCCTCCGCGGCAGAGCGCCGTGGCTTCGGATACCTTCCCCTGAAATCGGAGGTCGCGGGTCTTCGGAATCTTCAATAGCCCGGCTTGGTCAGTTACCGCACGGGCACAGGCTTGTAGAGCTTTGGCTTCTTCCTGTTGATTTGACGCCGTCCGAGAATTGTTCTGGCCAAAGGCTGGGATGGGCCGTACCACGAGCAAGGACACCGTCATCAGCATGACTGATGCAAAGCTTCGAAACATCCTGTCTCCTCCGATGTGATCGAGATCCATCACTGCATGTCATGCTTCGGCAACAGGAGAGCTACAGAGGTTTCGCCAAGTGCAATTCGCAGAGCAATCGCAAAGTGTGGAAAGTGAATTGACAACCGGACCGTAAATAGCTGGAGAAGATCTGCGCGTCAATTCGACACAGCAAACGATTCTCCGGACCCTTACGAATCTGTTTTCCGGCACATGCTTTCGACCCCGGCGACTGAAAAGTTTTAAGCCCGCACGCTCAACTTCGAGGGGAGAACTGGGCTGCCCGGATCACTTTGACACGGCATTTAAGGAATCTGTCAAGGTCGACCAACATTGTCAAGGGTTTTTTCCTTTAGGGCCGAGAGTACTCAAGTCTTCAGGAAGGAGCCGCAGCCGGTACTACAAGGAGTGCAGGAGTTCTTAAGACCGCATTATCATCGCGTGGCACTGGATTGATTTGGCAATTGATGACTACACGCGCGTCGCCAGATGCCCTGGAGTAATGCTGGAACCCATTGTTCCGCCGGACATTGACTCCAGGTGTTTCGCAGGAATACTAAATCCGCATTCGCCGTCTTCGTATTTGCAGATTGAAGGTTGAGAATCACCAGCGTTCCAGTCTCCAGTTCACCGCTGGCGGAATTTTCCGAATTCGTGGGCTGTCGGAGTACGCTGGGAGGAGCGAAAAGGCACCGTCTGCCAGCCATTGCAGGCGAGAGTGACGCGCGGTTGGAAGAGTCGTTATAGAGCTCCCTCATCAGATTGACGCCGTTCACGAGATTGTGAACTGCGACGCCGATGGCGTGCACTGCGGCTAGATCTCCAGCGACCATGTCTGACAGGAGTTTCTTTGCTTGATCAATTCTCCCGGTGATTTTCCACCAGGCAAGCAGTGGCAGATTCAAGGTGCGTGCCGCCTGATCCAACACTAATGCCGCATTCCAGGTTTCAGTTGTCGCTTTAAATGTTGGCGAGAACAGCTGGCCGACAACCTGCTGGACGAGAGGGCCGCACCTATTGCAAGGTCCATATCCGCGCACAAATGCGGCAACGTCTTCGAGTTCATTTGGTCCCCCGGCATAGTCCGCAGCAAGCGAACCGAGGCGCTTCCAAAGCGCATCCTGAGCCGCGGCGCGTCCTGCTGCGCATCGTGATGAAGCGGTTGGAAAGGGCTTTCCGCCAATCTGAAGAATGCTCTGCACGCGCTGAAGAATCTTGCCATTTGTCAGGATGGAATGATCAGCATATGCGCGATCGAGATTCAGGTCCTGCGCAAACGCTTCGATCTCTGACGCATCGTCGGACGAAATAATGTCGACAACTCCAGGAATGCGAAGTCGCTTCATATACTCTCCTGCGGATGGTCGGCCACCAAACTGGTTCTGTGATTTTGACTTGCAGTCCGCTCACTAGCGGCTTAACCTTGGTGGCTCGGAACCGAAGGCAAAGTTTCGGTCTAGACGCCGAGAGGAGGTCGCTAATGGCCAACCATGTCGTCAACTACGACGGTAGCATTACTGCTACTCCCCAACAACTCATTTACCCAGAGACGGTAGAGGAGATTCAGTTAATTCTGCGCGACAGCGCGACATTTCCAAGCCCGGTTCGCGCCATGGGGAACTATCACTCTCTAACTCCATGCGCGTCGTCCGATGGCACTATTGTGTGCTTGTCAAAAATGGCTCAGGTTGTTGCGATTGACAGCACCAATTTGACTTTTACGGCACAGGCCGGAATGCAGATCATCGATGCATCAAAAGCTCTTCGCGCGCAAAACCTGCAGATGATGCTCAACATCGAGATCGGCAACATGACGCTTGGCTCCGCGGCCTGTTGCCACAGCAAAGACGCACTCGATGGAGTTGAATTCGGCCAGGTCAGTTCTTATGTTACCCAGATGAAGTGGGTAACTCCTGGCGGCGACATTGCCGAGGCTTCCGTTGCAGATAATCCTGATTTGCTGCGGATAATGCGGTCGAGCTACGGCCTGTGTGGAATTGTCTACGAGGTCACATTGCGAATAAAGCCTATCGAGACGCTTCATTTCACGTATTTGCCGCGTCCGGTCGACGAACTCACCCAAACTGAGGTGGACAATCTTCTCGACACTTCTGAAGGCCTCATTTGCTGGACGGTGGGCAGAACCGCGATCTTCCAACAGCGCCATCGTGTTGCCGAGCCCGGAATTCTCTCATCGCTTTTGGCCGCCGCCCGTCGTTCGCTCTGGAACTATGAAGCCGCCCATGTTGGCCAACTGATTGATCGGTTCATTGTTGATCCTCGTTTGCGCGATGCGGCTCAACGGGGAGATTTTGATGCCGCCAAGTTGCTATATGCAGATCTCCATCTCGCCGGTGGAATCACGTTGCTCGCTCCCGACAAGACAATCGATTATCACAACACGCCGGTAAGCGCCAGATACGCCTTCACATTCTGGGCCTTTCCACGTTCGCAATGGCTAACTACCTTGCTTTCTTACCTCGACTTCAGCGATCAGTACTTCAAAGACACGGGTTTCCGATGCAATATGCCACTGGGCGCTTATCACATTCGTCGAGACGCGAGTGGGGTCTTATCGTATACACAGGACCATGAGATTTTCTCGATCGATCCGATTCACGCGCCTACCGATGTCTCAGCCTGGCAGGCGTTCCTGCGAAAATTCAACGATTTCGCATCTGAGCGGAACGGAATTCCATTGCTGAATCAGAGCCCATTTGTGACCCAGGCGCAAGTCCAGGCGGCTTATGGGCAACACTGGACCCAGTTTTCCGTCGCGGTCCGGGCCGCGGACCCAACCAACAGAATGTTAAATCCATTCTTTGCAGCTCTCTTGGCATCGTAGGGCTGCGGACGATGACCGCCTCGAGTTACCAATTCGCGTTGTGCTAACATCTCGTCCAATTGCAGTAAACAGGATGGCGCGGAGGAATGGAGTTTATGAGCGTCAACAACCTGACGTACAGCACGCAGGGTCTGGCTTTAACCGAACAATTTGAGGGTTGTAGTCTCAATGCTTATCAGGATCAAGTTGGTGTGTGGACGATTGGTTATGGTCACACCGGATCCGACGTTAAGCCGGGAATGACGATCACCAGTGCCCAGGCGCAAGCCTTGCTTGCACTGGATGTCAAGAGCGCGGCCGCCTGCGTGAATAACGTCGTGGCGGTCCAACTCACCCAGGAGGAATTCGATGCGCTAGTCGATTTCGTCTTCAACCTCGGGGCCGGGGCATTTAGGAATTCTACGATGCTTCGTGAATTAAATACCGGAGACTTTACGAGTGCCGCAGCTCAATTCGATCTGTGGGACCGCGCAGGCGGCGCAGTGGTTGCTGGATTGCTCCGTCGGCGCGAGGCGGAGGCGGATCTATTCGAGTCCGACGATGGATCTACCCAGTCCGCATAGTTCCCTAGTGTCGTTTTTACACAGGTGTTTCTGGTGTAGGTGGCGGAGTAGCGAACACTTCGGTTCATATCTGCGCAGCCGGAGCAATTCGCAGCCTGAATTATCGAATCGTGGTGAGAATCTGTCGGAAGGCACCAAGCAATGCGTGACGACTCTCCGAATCCGAAAGCGAGTGCGTGGATAGTTGCAGCCATGCTTGCAATTGTTGCCCTTCCAGTTGGCATTACCTTGCACACCGTGCGCGATCCGGCGACCGTGCTTATTCATAGTTCAAATCCAACGCCATTCGGCTATAGCTGGAGCTTACTGTTGTTCATCATGCCGATTCTGGTTATCGGAGGTTGGTTTCTTCCAAGTGAACGGGTCCGGATTCCGAAACGCGCATTCTGGCGGACAATCTGGATTCTGGTGCCGATCGGCTTTGGCCTCGATTTCTTCTTCGCTCATTGCTTCTTCGAATTCAAGAATGCCGGCGCAACGGTAGGGATCAGTGCGCCAGCCGTAGGCGGTGGTGTGCCGTTGGAGGAATATACCTTCTATCTCACTGGATTTCTAGCCGTTCTTCTCATCTATGTCTGGCTCGGTGAATACTGGCTCGCGGAGTACAATTTGTCCGTTCATAGCGATCCACCGATTGAAATCGACAGGCTTCTCAAGTTTCACCCCGCCTCTTTGATCGTCGGTCTAGCCTTGATCGCGATTGCGACCTTGTATAAGAAACTGCATTCTCCCTTTCCACAAGGATTCCCGGGTTACTTTATTGTTCTTGTCCTCGGTGGCATGGTTCCATCAGCGACCCTCTTCCCCGTAGCACGGCGATTCATCAACTGGCGCGCGTTTAGTTTGACGATATTCATGATTCTGCTTATCAGTTTGTTCTGGGAGGCGACGTTGGCCGTGCCCTATCAGTGGTGGGGATACCAGCAGGAGGAAATGATGGGTATCTCGATAGGTGCATGGGCAGGACTACCAATCGAGGCAGTCTTGGTCTGGCTTGCCGTGACTTACGGGACGACGATCGTTTACGAGATCATAAAAGTTTGGCAGGCATCGGGAAGATCTGCCAAATCCGTCTTCTTCGGAATCTCCTAAAGATCCTTCAAAGTTCACTTTCTGGAATTACGTTGAAATGTTGGTAACTATCCGCAGATTGCCCTGTGAGATTGGCTGGGCGGTACTCGGGCATCCCTGCGAAGCGGAGCTTGACAGTGTTCGACATGACCGCATTGGCTGGCACCGTGCGATGTTCCGGCAGTCCCCATGGAATCAGCTTCCACTCGTCGTGAGCCGGGCCGATGGGATCGAAGGGTTTTGGACTCAAACAGGCGTCGAGGGCCACTTCGTCAAACACCAGTCCGCAGGCCTTCGCATTGTCAACCATCCATCTGAGTGTAATGTTGGAAAGCTGGTTTTCGGTGTAACTGCCACCGACATCGCAATGCACGCCTGGAAACCACACCTGTTGGAGTTGTGCGTCGTTGGCCCGGGGAGTGCCATCAGGGTTGGTCCACAGGGTAGGCAAGAAGGAGGCCCGGCGTTCGTCAATCGCAACCGCGTGGTAAGCGTTTTGGATGCAGGGATTCAAGGCCGTATCAAGAAAGCCGTACTTTGCCTGATCAAAGATACCAAAGAGGTGACCCGGTATGCCGAGCGCGCCCACAGTGTCCCACACGCCGACCATTCGAACGCGAACGTCGCTTAGAGCGTATTCCGCTGTCAAATCCGCCTTGGCGGCTAGACGTTGCGCGTGGTCCGCGAGACGGTACGCGCAAAAAATCTCGCGAACGGTTTGATTGTCGAGATTCTTGTTCGGAACCCCAAAGAAAGCAATCATGCCGGCAAGACTGCGTGCTGTGTATGCGCCCCGGCTAAACCCGAAGAGGAAGATATCGTCACCAGGATCCCAAACATAAGAAAGAAAAGCGTAGCCGTCTTGAATCTTTTCAAAGAGGCCGTCTCCCATCGTGCCGCCAAAGAAGTGTTCAAAGGGAGTGCCATCTGTCCCTACGCCGCTGTCGTAGTATTTCAACTGAGAAGGATTGTCAGCCGCGAGCAGATAGAGCTTCCGAACGTTTGTATCTTGGGGTAATTCAGAGGGTCCGTGCGGTGTATTCCAGGTGCCATCAGCACACAAAATAATTCTCTTGCTCATGAATGGTCACCTCCAGTGGAATTGAAGAGCGAACAAATTGCCTACGAGGCTGGCAGTTTATCGTGCCCCGCATTCTCTTCGCAATAAATAAACCTGTTGCGCGTCCGACTGCAAAAAGCGTTATTTTCGTGTGGCGTTGATTGAGCGCGAATTCGGTTTCAAACTTTTCAAGCTCGGCTGTTTCTTCAATATGAGAATTCGGGTGTAACGTCGGCATTGTTTTACCAGCAATAGGCTGAGAGATCAACCTCAACCCTCAGGAATCACATCCCTCGGATTTCTCCACCTTGTGGAGGCCAGACCTTCTATTCATCTTTAAGAGTACTCTGGCTCGAAGTGTCAAATTTCGAGGGGCCAGTCCGTGATTGGCCGCACCCGCGCAGCGGCTTCACTGTGGGCGGGGCTGGTAGCGGCCAATCAACAGCTAGGAGCCCAGGTGGCTTCAGCCTGCAATGTATGCTGCCAAGGCGAGAGTCGCCTTCAATGACATCTAAGCCGGTAATAACGGCGCATTCGAAGCGGGACCAGGGTGGGACGCAACCACCGAGTTCGGATCCCCGATGGCGAGCAAATTGATCCCTCTGCTGACTGGCACAAAGTCGGTCTCGAATTCGCCTTCCAGGACGTCGAGCAAGCTGATCAAGAGGGTTAGCCGGGTGGTCAAGGGCAAGCAGGCCGCGAACAAGCGATCTGGCCGAAATAGATAATCCGCGATTGCTTCGCTCGACTGATCGCCTCGAGCCAAAGCCCATTTGGTCGCTTTGGTGAAGTCGGCCTAGATATTTCTTGCTTTTTGACGAATCGTTGACGGAGGTGTCAAAGAGCCTACCGTGGCCGCGGGAGTCGTAGGAACAACACCAGGATGTCCAGGCCAAATTCCGCGTTGAACGTTGCCCATCTCGGTAGATACGAAAGACAACTTTGAGTCTGCGGGGCATTCTGTTTCTTTTTTATGAAACGGACTGTCGGTTGGTCGCACCTTTACTTGTACGGGAGGCTTCCAATGAACGGTCGAGGGGGCGCAATGGTAATTATCGCGATCGTCCTCACCGGAATGCGGCTAGCGATTAGTCCTGAGCGAAGCTCGTCGCCCGGGCGTAGTGAAGCGAAAATCTCTTCCGTGCAAGAAAGCTCTCCCGACCAGGCAAGTTGCGATGTGTTTGACGAGTCATCTGCCAAGAACGATTCGAACAGCGCAAACAAGATCAATGGCTTAGTGGAACGGTATCTTTACCGCGGTCCACAGAAGACTTCGCTTGAACCGCACGCAATTCCGGGCGGGATCACGTTCCTTGTTGTTACGGTGCCCGATCCTGTTCACACGCACCTGAGCCTGCAATTCGATCGTACGTTGGAGGCGCTACAGCAGGCGCTTCAAGACGAGAAGTTTACCTATGACTCGTCTTGGCTCCCTTGGAAGAAGCGAGCTTCCGAAGATCAGGGTGCAACTCACGGAAGCTCCGATGAACGAACATCCGCCTTACGTGAACGTTGCCCAGGATTGATCCTCTTTCGCAAAAACATGAACACCGCGCATGTCGACGAAGCAGGACGCATCGTGGACGAAGATGAACAAAACGCACCATACGAGGGCGGCATCTTCGCGTTTGTTGTAGCGGAAACTCCAACTGCCGGACTTAATCAGACTCAATGGTTGAACGCTCTTTCCTGGATCGAGAAGTACTCGCGTCGAGACAGAGCCGATAAAGTACTGCGCATCCTTGGGCCTACATTTTCAGGATCGATGCCTTCTATCGTCCGTGCGCTAGCCGATGTCAAAAAGTACAACCGGCCTTTCACGAGTACGCTTTTGTATTCAGGTAGGATTCGCGGATGCGGCCCTTGGAAATGGCTCAACCGAGAGTTGGATTCGCCAGACATGCTGCCGACCCGTACTGCGGATTTCGTCGAAAATGACGCTATCCAGATCAACCGCTTCTATCGCTTTCTGCACGATCGTGGCCATTCGCTTTCAGAAGTGGCGATCATTTCAGAAGATGAAACAGCCTACGGTGGACTGCCCGATGCGAAACCGCAGAGCACGCCGGACGCGTCGCCATCCCTTGGGGGAACCGGGTGTGAGCCGCCATTGGAACAAACTGATCGGCCAGTGCATCTCTATTATCCGCGAGATATTTCGGCGATACGATCCGCATACGAGGAGCAATCAATTTTCTCCGAGGGTTCGGCTACCGATACGTCGAAAGCTCCACATACGGTTCTCCAACCTCAATACGAGCCGGACATACAGCGCGAGAGCGATTCAATTGAGCCTTTCAGCGGGCAAGGTATGGCGCTGACGCAGGAGGCCCAACTCTATGGCATCGTCAACTCACTCAGATCCCATGCGATACGATTTGTGATCCTGCGCAGCACGAATTCGCTGGACTACCTCTTCCTGACTCGATTCCTTCATCGCGCCAATCCGGAAGCGTTCATTGTTATTTTGGGTTCAGACATGCTATTTGCGCGGGAGATTGACTCCACCGAGTTTCGTGGAGTCGTCGCGCTGACGACGTTTCCACTGTTGCCGCGAGGTCAAGACTGGACGCAACAGAATGCGAGTTTACCTCAGCACGCCCACCGCGTCTTTGGAAGTGACATCATGGAGGGCGTCTATCTTGCTGCTCGCTTTCTCACCACAGACAATCGCTCAGGCAAATCCGCTTGCGGTGACATTCTAATTACCGATTCAAGCAAAAACAGCCCACATTGCATCGATAGCACTAAGGAGGACATTCCCGACTATGCGCAACCATTCTGGAATAGAAATCAGATCCATGTGCGCCATCGACATGGTTATCGGTGATTGGAAGGGAAGGGTACTGGCCGCTTGCTGTTTTAGATACTCCCTATATAGAGCTGCATTCGCAGGCACTGAATCTCGCACAAATGAAAACGCCATCCGGGGCAAGCGGCATCAATGCCCGCAACATGCCGGGTGTCTTTACACTGTCAAGCTCATGGAAGTTCACCTGCTTCCTGGGAATGCTTGCATTCAGCGTCCACTTTCTCGCGAGCCGCTCTGGCTGGAAGCGTCAGAATTTTGGGTTGTTCGTTCAGTTCACGCCGTCATCAAGTAACCGCCAGTTAATTTTGATGGCTCTTGGTTGGGGAACTGTTTGTTCTTTGCTCCTCCTGTTATTCATTGCTTCCGCCAGGCTCTTTCACTGGCTTGGTGGTATCGATCAGGCATGGGTGTGTGTCTCAGGTGCGTTCGCGGTGGCGGGATGCGGAGCCTTTGTCGTGGATTTGG
This sequence comes from uncultured Acidobacteriaceae bacterium, assembly GCA_963838295.1. Classification (GTDB taxonomy): domain Bacteria; phylum Acidobacteriota; class Terriglobia; order Terriglobales; family Acidobacteriaceae; genus Telmatobacter. Next base: position 305,295 of record CAWIQS010000004.1, on the reverse strand, counting down.
GATTCTGGCGCGCAAGAATGAGGAGAAACACTGCCACGGGTATCCAGAAGAAGGGCTGGCGACTCGTCTTCTGGTCCGGAGTTGCATTGGCGTTCATTGTGGTTGTTGCAGCAGCGGCACTCTTGATCTTCGAATTTACCGATCCCAACGGAGTCCTCATTGCGTATCGCTCGGTCCATATAACCAGCGGTATTTCGCCTGTTGTTTCGCTCCTGTTGATCTTGGCCGGTTTCTATTGGTGGTTCTGGCAGTCCCTATCAGGGCTGGCACTCCTGGGCCCAGGGCGGCCCATTCTTCCGCGCAAGTCCAGGATACCGAAAGGGCTTTCTCGCGTAAGTAGTGAAATGGCCAAGGGCATCGAAACGTCGGCGATGCCAATCCCAAGCTGTCGCAATCAAAATGAGTGGTTCTATGTGATTCCCTTGCTCCTTGTGGCCTCTCAGGCATGCATCCTGCAGCGGCCCTGGTCCCAGGGCTTCGATTCAATTCTTCACAGCCTGGAAGACAAGTCGTTCAACTGGATACTGCACGGGACGCTTGGCATCGGCTGCTACCTTCTGATCATTGATTGCTGTCAGCTCATGCTCACATGGTTTGCTCTGAAGCGCCTGCTGCTTGCCTTGAACCGCCTTCCGCTTCGACGAACATTTGCTGCGCTTCAGGGGCTCTCAATGCATTCCCTTTGGTCAATGAGCGGAACGTCATCTCGCGCGCGGTACTCAATCTTTTCCCACCAGATAGAATCTTTGGTCCACCTTCGTAACGAGCTCGACGCCTTCGACAACCGCGACTTTGGTAAGACCGAACTTCGGCGATTCATACGCGGGACCGTTGCGAATGGAGTTAGCTTTATCGACTCCAGATCCGAAGGGGCAGACCTGGCGATATTCAACGACCACGGCGCGCACAGCATAAGGAGAGTTTTTTGTCATTGCGTTGAACTGATCATCGATGACCTTCTGGTTCCGGTGTGGTTCGCCGAGCGGGAATCGCTGGACCTTGCAGAAACCAATTACGACGACAAGCAGAAAGAGCACCTGCCGCTAAGCGAAATTCCTGCAGTGAAACTTGGTGAAGAGTTTGTCTGCCTCATTTATGTTGGCTATCTACAAAACATGCTCGCGCGGATGCGCACCATGGTGCTTTCAATGGCTGGTGTTTTCGTTGCGATTGCCTTGGCTTTGGCCTTTTATCCATACACACCACGCCCGTTGCTCGCTTTGTCGCTGTTGATGCTTCTGCTGGTCATAGGAATCGCGGTAGCAGTCGTGTATGCGGGTCTTGACCGCGACAGTACTCTAAGCCACATCACCAATACCGTTCCAGGCACACTCGGTTCAGCCTTCTGGTTCCGGATTGCGAGCTTTGTGGGAGTTCCGGCTCTCGGTCTGATCGTCGCACAATTTCCAGAAATTGCCGACTTTGTTGTTTCGTGGGTTCAGCCGAGCATGAATGCGATGAAGTAGAAGTGGAGGGCGCTTTAATCGGCTAATAATTGGAGCGCGCAGTCTGAACATCGGGATTATGGGTCTCGCGGGGTGACACTCCCCCATGCGAGACTTAGGGTTCGAGGGTTCAGATGGAATGATCATCGCATTGGCCGGAAGACGCGTTGATGCCATTGGCGCAAAGCAGACCCGATTTTCCCCGGAGCCGGAGAACATTGAACGTGTGCGCCAGCGCCTTCATGCCATGTTGATCTCGAAGGGTTCGATTGCCCTGGTGAGTTCAGCCGCCTGTGGCGCGGACCTTCTTGCGCTTGAAGAAGCTGGCCGCTTGGGCCTTCGGCGCAAAATCGTATTGCCTTTCAGCCGAGCAAAGTTTCGATCGACTTCTGTAATTGACCGGCCTGGCAACTGGGGCCCTCTCTACGACAAGGCAGTCGAGGAAGTTGACGCTCAGGGTGACTTGATCGTCCTCGAACTCGGGGGCGGGGCTTATGTCAAGACGAACCACACGATCATTGAGAAGGCGATAGCTCTCGGTATTGACCTTAAATGCCCTGTTTCCGCTGTGCGTATCTGGGAGGGAAAAGCACGCGGAGCAGGAGATCTAACGGAGGAATTCGGGCAGTACGCGAAAAAGAGGGGTATTCCTCTGATAGAGGATGTGTCGACCTTTTAGCTAGATCAAGCAAGGAACGACAAATCGATGCTCGTCCAGCACTCGATGCGTCTCGCCGTCGTCTCAAGGGGGATTCCGCAGAACCTTGGTCCAGCTTCCGTTTTCGTCTAACTTATCCAGAATTCCGACAATCGCCTTCCGGGTTCCTGTGACTTCGTGCTAACCTTTCGCACATCCTTGAGGCCTTATGAATGACACGCCCATCATTGAAATTCCGGCAAGCGACAGTTTCGAGACTGCAGCAGCCAAGGTCAACCTTCAGGCAGACGTGATTCTTCTGCTATTTGGCGCGGTCGATCAGGCTCTTGGTGCTCAAGTCCGATCGATATTCGAACGTGCTGTGGCGCCGGTTGCGCTTTTTGCAAATGCGCTCGTGATCGATAACGGAAGGGCTGATGGAATGGCCGGCCTGATAGGGCAGGCGGCGAAGCAACTGGACCAATCTCCCCTCCTCCTGGGCATTCTCTCACCGAACGAAAGCGCCCCCGACTCAAATCATTCCGTACTCCTGCGTCTGCCTCATGAATGGGAAGACATCCCTAAATCGAGTTTTCTTCTGACAGTCGAACTCGCAAAGAAAGAAGACGGATTGAAGCCCGTTGCGGCACTGCTGATCGGCGGAAGCGAGACGGACATGGTGACCGTACTTCGTTGCGCGAGGCGGGGATGGCCCCTGCTTATCGTGCAGGGCGCCGGGGGGCTTGGAGACAAGATTCTCACGGCAATGGCACCGACGGCTGCAGGAACCCAGGCGTCACCGATTGCGGATCCGGATCTTCTCGAGATTCTGGATACTGCCACCGTCTTCCCGATTGCGCTCGGCGGTAATACCGACGACATAAAGCGAATACTTTTCGGCCCGATTCAGCAACTTGGAGACATCCTTCCGGACGCATGGGGACGATTCGACGACTTGGATATTGCTGCCGTTGAAAAGGAGGCATTGTTCCGCGCTACGCAGTTTTCCATCCTGACATTAACGGTGATAGCCACGTTGATGGCTATCGCCATTTCAGGTAGTGGGCTGCCGATCAAGGTTAGCTTGCCGTGGTTACCGAATCTGGAAGTGCATGACATATTACATATCCTAATGATTGCGATTCCGATTCTGATTTCAATGCTGGGGGCCTTCAATGCACGATTTCGCGAAGGAAACAAATGGCTCTTGCTTCGCGCCGCGGCGGAGTCGATAAAGAGCCAGATTTATCGCTACCGAACCCGAACCGGGATTTACAGCGACGAACAGTGCCTTCAAATTTCGGCTCCATTGCAATTAGCAGGAAACATCAAAGACATCACTACCAGCCTCGCGCAAAGTGAAGTAAATAGAAGCAGCCTTCCGCATCGAAACAGGGTGGACCCTGCGCGCCTTAAAATTCTCACGCCAGAAGCCTACCTGCGCGACAGGATCGAAGATCAGATCGCCTATTTCGTCACCAAGACCGCCGCCTTGTACCGTCAGTTGAAACGACTGCAGCTGTGGATCCTGATCGTTGGGGGTTTGGGCACCTTTCTGGCTGCGATCAGGCTTGAAGTGTGGGTCGCTCTCACAACGGCGCTGGCCGCTGCATTTACCAACAAGCTGGAGATTGACCAGGTCGAGAATTCCCTGGTCCAGTACAACGTCACCCTCACGAATCTGCGCAACATCCAATCATGGTGGAAGGGGTTGACCTCCTGGGAAAAAACCCGCGGCAAGAATATCGATCTGTTGGTTGACCAGGCGGAGAAAGCCCTTGAACGAGAGACGGCTGGTTGGGTGCAGCAGATGCAGTCAACACTCGACAAACTTACTGAGAAGGAAAAGACTTCCGATCAGCAACCGAGCTCGGACCGCAAAAACTGAGATCTCAGCGGAAACTGCGGTAAACAACAAATACACCTCTCGTTAAGAAACGGAGTTGAGGGCGGCATCACTATAGAGTTGCGAAAGATGCTTCTTTGAATTGAATTGTCACCAAATGCCCTGGGAATGGAGCGAAGTATGGCGGATGCAGCAATACCAGGACTTAGCGGCCTGCAACACATTGTTGTTCTGATGATGGAGAACCGCTCGTTCGACCACATGCTCGGCTCGCTATCTGCCGATGATCCGCGCATTGACGGAATTAACAATGCTACCGGCAATCCTGACACGACTGGAACGATGATAAAGCCGCAGCCTCTTGCGGAGTTTCAGGGGCAGCTCGATCCAGATCCTGACCACCATTTTCCTGCCGTCGATTTGCAGATATTCGGCGGGGATACAAGCCCAAATCGCACGGCGAACATGCAAGGATTCGTGAAGAGCTACTTTAACCAGCAGGAAGACGTACAGCATTCGCAGAAAATCATGTACTACTTCACGAGAGAGAATCTGCCGGTTTTGACGACTCTCGCGACGGAATTCGCGCTCTTCAATCGCTGGTTCGCTTCGATTCCCGGACCAACCATCTGTAACCGCGCGTTCGCCCACTACGGCACTTCGTTTGGGCGAGTCGACATGAACCTGGTGTATATCAATGAGCCATTCAAGAGCATCTACAGCCGACTCATAAATGCTTCTCCCAAGCACACATCGAAGCTTTACTACTACGATGTGGCCAGCTCGACCATGGAGATCGTGAACCTGCTGCAGAACCAGCCTGAGTTGTTCGGTACATTCGAACAGTTTTTGAGTGATTGCAAAAATGGACAGCTGCCCGACTACTGTTTTGTTGAGCCCAACTACAGCGATCATGACTCGGACAGCGGGGAAGAGATCGCGAGCGATCAGCATCCAGATCACAACGTTCAGGCTGGGGAAATGTTCATTGCCCAAGTGTATATGGCGATTAAGCGGAACCCCGCTCTGTGGGCCAGCACCGCGCTGCTTATTGTTTATGACGAGCACGGCGGGATCTACGACCATGTCGTGCCACCGGCGTGCACTCAAGATCAGTTCACGGCTACAGTGAACGACACGGGGACAGGAATGGAGTTCAAGTTTGATCGGCTCGGCGTGCGTGTGCCCGCAATTCTTGTTTCGCCATGGATTCCGAAGGCCACGATCGTCGATCGTACGTTCGATCACGCTTCGATACCAGGCACAGTGACGAAATTCTTCCTGGGAGACTACGATCCGCGCTCACCGCGTGAGAAGAGCGCAGACGTATTCATTGAACCAAATAAGCAGACTGTCGATCCAAATCGGAATCTACTTTCACTTCCGGCTATGCGAACAGATTGTCCGGATTTCGATGTGTAAAAGGACGAAGGAGACAGACCGATGGCAATGATTCACGTTCCCCGGCCGCCAAAATCTTCGATGAATCCAAATCGTCGAGTATCATCTCTGCTCCTGACGCAAGTGGAACACATGCATATAGCAGAAAAGCGACTTCCTCACCGCTACCACACCGAGATCTATATCAACGCTATCAAGACCGAAGGTGAGGCTGCCCGATACATCTGTCAGGTGACGAAGGCAATTCATCGTGCGCACCAAGACGCAGCGAAGCAGAGGGCGAAGCCGGCGCCGAGACCGCTTAGGGGACTTCGGCTTGCGGCAGCAGCTGACGACAAGTCCACATCAACGGTCAATGCCAAAGGCGCGCCAAGCAAGAGCAAGGCTCGCCGGAACAAGTAGTCTGTGAGGACTCACATGCGATGGAGTATTGTGGTAGCGCTTTGCCTGGTTTCTGTGCGGGCGATCGCTCAGGAAAGTGCCTTACATGCGGACTTCAGGGGCGAAGACCAACGCTTGGCAGAGGCCTGCAAAATCAGCGGAGTCAAAGCGGTCCCAGGATGCGCGATCGAGTTGTTTACCGATCATCCATTGCACATTACGGCCGGGAGCATGCCACCACAGAATGGTTTCGGACTGGGGGCGGCATTTGTCGCCGGAAAAAACACAAAAACATGGAGAATGACATGGGACCTGGATGCCGTGGGCTCGTTTAACGGCTCTTACCGTGCCGGCGGCTATATGAAGATGATTCACACTCCGCCACAGTCGATCAAGGTATTGCAACCTGTCGCTCCGGGAACGGCCGCAATCGAATCCAAGTCAAGCACGCGGGCACCAAACTTCGTGCACCCGTACACCGTGCTGAATCTGTATGCTCAGACAATTTCACTGAACGAGCTGTTCTATTTCGGATTGGGAAACAACTCCACACTCGCGGGGCAATCTGTCTTCGGTTTGTCGCAGACGATTATTGGCGCGAGCGCAATCAAGCCTCTTTATGACTGGGTCGCCATCCGCGGACTTAACCTTTCCCTGCTTGGAGAAATGAATGGCCGTTTCGTGAGTTTGCGCGGCAATCACAGTCAGTCCGCACCGTCGATTGAAACTCTCTATAACGACGCGACTGCACCGGGTCTATCGTCACAGCCCGCGATGGTGCAGTTTGGAGAAGGCGTGCGACTCAAGCCAAACCTCGGAGATCGCATGCAGCTCGACTATCTCGGAAGCTTTCAGCAGTACGCGGCTTCTTCGGACTCTCACCACTCATTCTTGCGGTGGACGGCCGATCTGAATCATACCTTTTCTCTATATGGACACACGCAATCAGCGACGGTCAGTAGCGACGACCGCGGTCCGGATGAATGTGCCAGGCTCGACGAGCGGTGCCCGTCTGTCTCCTATTCGCGCAACCTGAACGGCTCAATCGGTGTACGACTGCTGCTTTCTGAGTCCCTTGCATCATCCGCAAATACCGTTCCGTTCTATTTTCAGCCCACGCTCGGTGGATCGGATGTCAATGGCGCATCGGCACTGCCGAGTTATCAGGACTATCGCTTTCGCGCTCCGAACATTCTGCTTCTGCGCGGCAGCTTCGAACATTCAATTTGGGGTCCCCTGGGACTTGCGTTTATGGCTGACCAGGGAAAGGTCGGGGCCGCTCGCAGCGAAATCGGATTCAATCACCTGAAACACAGCTTCGCCGCAGGGCTGACGTTGCGGGCTGGCGGATTTCCAATGGTCTCGCTGCTGTTTGCATGGGGAGGAAGCGAAGGAAACCATAATATCTTCAATGTGAATTCTTCGCTTCTCGGTGGTTCGGCAAGACCTTCGCTCTATTAGCGGGCACCAATCATCACGCTTCCACCCTCAAACAAAGGAGCGGGGCAATGATCACTCGATCTAACTGGAGATTGCGATGTCACGATCAGCTGATAACTACGAGAAACTTGTCCATTCAGCAAACTGACGAAAAGAACGTCGAAGAGATCGCAAGGACACGGAAGGTACCCCGCGCGCCGGGTACCGCTCGCCGTCTCTCTTCCCTAACCGGTCTTTCACAACGCGCAGCCCAATGTTAAGGAGACGCTGATGTCCGTCATTCAAGTTGGCCTAGTCGATATGACTGGAACGATCGATGTGGACCTGGTCCACTCCGCCGCCCTCGCTCTCAACATCCAGGTTAACCGCGATCTGGCGCAGTTCTGGCCGATCTCGGCGACTGTCATGTACCTTCCTAGCCCCAAGAAAATCCCCGCCGGTATCTGGCCCGTTCAGCTTGTCAAGACCCTTCCGCCCGGTGAAGGCGGCTTTCACGCTGACAAGCACAAGCAGCCTTATTCCAAGGTCATTGCCTCGAAGGCCGATACGACCTGGACGATTGATGCCAGCCACGAGATACTCGAAATGCTCGTTGACCCGTACGGCAATCGCATGCAATCCTCGGTCGCCATCGAGATCGTCGGGGGAGAAATCAAGGACGGGACAGGCCAGTATGGCTACCTTGTAGAAGCCTGCGATCCTTGCGAAGACAACAAGTATGCGTATACCATCAACGGCATCGCTGTCTCGGACTTCATTACCCCGCACTTTTACGACCCGATCGTCACTCCCGGCACGCGCTACAGTTTCACCGGAGCGATCAAAGGCCCACGCCAGATCCTTCCTGGCGGATACATCTCGTGGGTCAACATTCAGAAAGACGAATGGCAGCAGCTACTGTGGGTCGACCCTTCCAAGCCGCCGACCATTAAGAACATTGGCACCGCCGACAGCAGCAAGAGTCTACGCGAGTGGATCGATAGTCTTGAAGCGGCAAAGGACATTACCAGGGAAAGCCGCAAAGTCAACACGCCTGAGACCAAGGCCCTCTTCGACTACTCCGCCAAACGCCTCGCCGCGATGGACCGTCTCTCCATCGCAAAGGCGAAGCTCTATAAGTAGAGTCTGGGCACTTGGATGCCTCCAATATCGTTCGCACTTGTGCCGTTGGATTGTGTTTACGATTGCCTGACTTCACATTGACCCTGCCTTGTGGAATCGAGGCTGGTCAGGAGGCCTTTCCACCGCGGACCTTGCATTGACTTGTCGAGGAGCTAGCTATGCCACGGCCACTTCTTTTGATTCATGGTTATTCAGCTACCGGCTTGGACTTCGCGAATCTTTACTGGGCGCTGGTCGATCACAACATCAATGTCGAGCTGCTGAATGTGGGGAATTACGTTTCCCTCAATAACGAGATCACCATCGAAGACATCGCCGAGGGATTGCAGCGGGCGATCAGCCTCACGAATCTGAACAGCTCGGAGGAGTTCGATGCCATCGTGCACTCGACGGGCATGTTGGTGATGCGGGCATGGCTTGCACACCAGAAGATTGCTCCGGCGCAGAATCAGCGGCTGAAGCGCTTAAAACATCTGATCGGTCTGGCTCCAGCCACATGGGGATCACCGCAGGCGCACAAAGGCCGGACATGGCTGGGAGCGCTGGTGAAAGGCAGCAAGACGCCAGGACCGGATTTTCTGAATGCCGGGGACTTGGTGCTGGACGGGCTGGAACTCGGCAGCAGATTCGCGTGGGAACTCGCACACGCGGACCTGCTGGGACCAGTGCCATATTTCGGCACCGGGCCGGATACGCCTTATGCCGCAATATTCATTGGCAACTCCCCGTATGCAGGGATTGCCAGTGTCGCGAACGATCCGGGCACGGACGGCACGGTGCGATGGTCGGGATGCGGTCTGAATACGCGCAAGATCACGCTCGACCTGACGCGGACGCCGACCGACGCACAGGGGCTTGCGAGAGAAAGAGTGACGATTAGCGAATGGGCAAACGATTTGCGGCTCAATGTCCCCATCCTTGCCGTGGACAAGCGGGACCATGGCTCGCTGGTTTCGGATCCCGACCCCGGTATGGTGGACCGGATCGCCAAGTTTCTGGATATCGGGAACCTTGACCAATACGACATCTGGCTGAACGAAGCCCAGACCTGGAGCACACCGGCTCGCGTGAAAATGTTGGAGAGCAAGGGGCATTTATTCACGTTCTGGGAGACAAGCAATCTCGATGGATGGCAGCAGTTTGTGGTGCATGCACGCGACGCACATGGGGACCCCGTGACGGACTATATGATCGAGGTCTTTGAGCTGGGTCCGGATGGCCAGACGTGGCAAAGGGCCGAAGAGATCTCTGTGGATGTGCATACCTATGGAGCGGACCCAGCTACCGTTGCTTGCATGTGCAACTCCCGAAGGGAATCACAACGGCGCCAAGGCCGATGCAGATCCGCTTCCAGGCGTCAACGGGCACCGAAGTGGTCGCGTACCAGGGATATGGCAGCGACGATGTGAAAATGGAGATGCGCGCCGATAGCGATCCTGTCACAATCGACATCACAGGTGCGCTGAAGGACGAGAACGCGAGGCTGTTTCATCCCTTCACCACCACGTTGGTGGAGGTTGTTCTGAACCGCGTGCCGTATCCCTTCGATAAGGTAGAAGGGATATTCGAATGGCTTCCGCCCTTTCCCCCTCGAGCGAGCAGTACAGATTAGGACTGTGCCGCAGAAACAAAAGCCCGTCAAGATCGGAATGTTCGCCGCGTTGTCACCTTCCAAAATGCTTTGCGTAATTCGATCTGCAGCATATGACGTATGTAGTCTTGAGCTGATGGCCTCGTTCAAGACAAAAAGATGCGGCCTAATGCAGGCGCGTCGAGTTCGGATCGTTCTGATCTGCTCGGGCGAGAGCATGAAAATCCTGAACCCACTCCGGCCTTTGCATGGAATCTAACGTGGGTCGACGAGGCCCATTGCGATCATTCCCAAGGCAGTGATACTCGGCAGGAAGAAATAATCCCCGCCACGTAGCTCTACAAAGTCCGGCAGATTGCTGCAGATGAACGGTGGATTCCTAGGGTCCGCATCGCCTTGCACGACAAACCTGCCGCGACCTCCATGATTGCCTAGCAAGAGATCTTTGTCATTACCGAGGCGGGCGTCGTTGCCGTATTGAATCCATTGCTGCTGCACGAATTCAAACTGGCGCGAGAGGCTCGCATTCAACGCCATGAAGATAACGCCTCGCTCCTCTGTGTCTGAAACGGGTGTGCCCTCGGGCGCGAAGCGTCCGTACGGTAGACCTCGGCGGGTGATCCGGCGACGGTTGATGAGCCGGCCATTGAAGCCGAAGGCGTCGCGCGGATGAACGCGACGGATATGCGCTCCCATTGGGCACCGCGTGCCCCCGGCATCTGCGCCGAAGGTGAAGTTGGTGCTGCGGTTGGGATCCTGGGTAATAGTGGGATCGGGAATGTTGGGGGAAAGTTCGATCGGTGTTCCGTCTCGCCAGCGGCCGACGAATTTGGCGGCGAGTTGTTCTTTGCCGCCTCCATAGACTCTGGCCTGTTGCTCGAGAAAGTCGCGAAACGTCCCCAGATTTTGGTGCAACTTGCGATAGACCATGAAGGTGCCATTGCTGGCGAGAAGGTGCGGCACAGGGGCCACAGGCAATTCGCCCGCCTCGTCCGCATAGCCCAGCAGGAGTTCTCCGGTTGCCAGCGGCGCCCAGCTTCCGTCGGGCAAAAGCTTGCCCTGTCCCGGCTGGGAACTGCGTTCGACACCGAGGTAGTCGGGATTACCGAAGCCGTCTGTATAGCCGAAATGTTCTTTGGTAGTCGGTTTGCCGTTGATGACCTCCGCAGCGGCTTCCTGAGAGCCGAGCACGGAAACTCCGCCTGTCTCCTCGATCGCGGTAATGATAGCCGAGGAGCGGGTGTTCAGGGCCTCCGGCGTGAGGCCGTTGATACCGAGCCAGGCGTGAACGCGATCCTCGCGCCAGACCCCGTCCCAACGGTCGGGTGAATTTACTCGCGAGTCTCCGAGGATTTCGGCGCGATGCTTCATGCCCTGCTGAAACTCAACGGGAAAACTCAGAAGCGTAGCATCCGGCAATTCCAGATGCACCAGGCCCCGGTGAGTAAATGCGATGTTCACCGTGCTCTGGGGCTTTACCCCGTCCCATCGCTGGCCAGTAGTGACATGGCTGAGCAGGCGAGCGATTAGGCTGCGTGCCCGCTTCGCGTCTTCAAAGTGAAGTAAAAAATAGCGGGCGACTGGCAAGTTGTAGCCTCGCAGGACAAAGCCCTGAATATCGGTCTCATTGAGCTTACTCATTTCGACCGCCAGTCTTGATATCGCGATGAGGACCCATAGCACCCGGACGGGGAAGAGGCTGCGATTTGAGAAGAGCCAGGAACTGAATGAATTCTCGTTGCAGTGTGGCGGCATCGGCGCCCTGGTGCGTTGCGATGAAGTCGGCTACAGCGCTCTGAGTATGCAGCGCCCGCAGCGTCTCGGAGACTGACTTGTCATTGACTGCGGCGAAGTAGAACGTGGTATCGAGTTGGCATGCCTTCATATAGTCGATGAAGGCCTGCCGGTTGGCTGCTCCTGGGTACCCGACACAGTGTTTAAAGATTGCATCGAGATGATCCGGTATGGTGTCGACGAGGCCGCGGAGATAGCCGTCAAGGTCGCCGTCGCAGTTCGACTCAAAGACAAGGTACTTCGATTGGAGGTGCTCTTCACAAGCCGGCATGCCGACGTAGATTACATCGTCCATCACGACCAGTCGGGCAAGATGTGTGCCGGGAGCTTGCGCGAAGGGGCTCTCTTCCCGGGTAGACAGTTTGGCTAGGTAGTCACGGATTTGCAGATCGTGGGAGGGTATCGCCTTCGCATCCTCAATGATGGGCGATAGGATCGTAAGTCCATAGACGCTGCCGCTTTTGTTGGGCACGGATGTCTTCCTATCCGGCGATTGGAGCTTCGCCTGTTTCGCCGAGGTGGGACTGCACTTGCAGCACGAAGCGTAGATAGGCATCGGCAAACTGCTGCGGGTTGCAATGGTCGGCAAGGAGCCCGAGTTGATCCAGCGAGGACTGCACGATGTGCGCTGACTTGACGTCGTTCGCCGTGGCATGGGGATACGCGGTGTAGTAGTAGTCGGTATCAAACTGAACCCGGGCGATGTACTCCTTGAAGGTGGTCACGGGAACCGCGCCAGGAAACTTTTCGCTCCAGCGCCAGACAAGATTCAAGCCTTTGCTCAGGACCGCGGAGAAGGCATCGATATATTGGTTCCATGTGCCATTGAAGTTGCTGAAGAACAGAAGGTAGTCGTATTTGAGGTCTTCCTTCACTTGGCTGCTGCCCAGGAAGGGGAATCCTTTACGCGGCAAAACCACCCACCGCGCGAATTCGATAAAGGATAGGTCGATCAGGTCTTTCTGCAAAGGCTTAATATGCCCGAGCAAGAAGAAAAAACAGCGGAGAACCCAGGTCTTCCATGGCTTCATGGGAGTGATGGCATTCATCGCGTAGACCTTGCCGTTAATGTTGCTCATTGGACCTCTTAGGTGGGGAAGAGATGCGCCGATTGGGCCTCACTTTCTCTTACCAACTCAGCTGGGGGCATCTGGAGCCGTCGAGAAGTGAGCCTGCAAATTATGCCACAAACGGATGCGCACAGACACAAAACCTCATGATCTCCGACGAAGGAAGCAGTCAAGAAGCAGGCGCGTGCAGTACAAGCTGCGAGGAGCGCAGGTAATCTCAGATCTGTAAGCGCCGGCGCAACTCAACGATAGTTGGGAGTGCAATCAGGGCGAATACGTTTCATGGCAAGTAAGTACCAACCCAAAATGCGTGGGGCAAGCCTTGATGAGCAAATCTACCCAATGCGTTGCCTGCATTCCTTCGGCAAGTCTGGGTGGGCTGACAAGATAACCGACGTCTTCCTTGTTGCTCAATCTTTCTCAGCTCACGGGATGGCGCTACACCTTGTTGAGGACAGAGAGCAGGTAACTCGGATTAGCCCTTTGATCGCCACCAAGAAGTTTGAGCTTGATGGCGCCCGCAAGATTCCCTCCTTGAGAGGACTCGGAGATTTTGAAGCACAAACTGGGTGAAAAGTTCTTTAAAGCACCCACCGAAGAAGTGTTCTACCCGTGCCATACCCTCAACGAATGTGCCAATTTAGAGTCGCGGGGGATCGAAAAGCGAGATTAGTTGGGATGACGATACCCTTTGTAAGGTGTTGTCGATTTTGTAAGTTGAATCATGTGTACAGGGCGAATCTAGCCGCACAGGACGCACACAGCGCACGTCGCAAATCCTTCGTTAAGTTATTTAATTTGTGGTATTTGATTGAGACGAGAGGAAGTTACTTTGTAAGGTGGCGGAGAGAGGGGGATTCGAACCCCCGATACAGCTTTTGACCGTATAACGGTTTAGCAAACCGCCGCCTTCAGCCACTCGGCCATCTCTCCGTGCTCATTCCGGATTATAGCGGAATTCGGAGTCACCGAGAGTTTTGTGAGGCCTGCATTTGTCTGAATATTGCCTCCGCACCCTTCGCCCGTCCCGATCTCGCGGCACTATTGGTTATCCATTAGCGTTCGGCTTCGCCGCCCGCCGCCCATGGCGGACGGCCTCATGGAGCTATAGGGTCTCGATCACTTTTGCGGACCACTTCTAGCTGACCCCACCGGGCCGTCCACCCGATCCTCCAGCGAAATCGCGAAACAGAAAGGGCGGACGAAGCGAAAGGTCCCGACTCCCAGATCCGCCATTTTTCGTTTTTTCTGCCATTCCCAAAATCTCATTTTTTACTGGATCGATGATCTGCGGACATACGCCGATGTGCCTCGCGAGCAAGGTTGAAGAGTGCTGCCACAAAAAGCGAAAGGCTTGCGCCAACGACTGCTGAGAGCACAATCGGATCGCTCGTCATCAGGCTACCTCCATTCATCATCATTCGAAGATAGGCCGAAAGGCCTAAAAGGCGGCTAAGAACCGTCTAAGGCTTTTGTAAGAACGCACAGCATCAAACGCCTGCGGGGGTTTCTTTTTGTGGCGACCACTCAACTGACCCTCACTTTTTGTTACATTCACATCAATGCCCCCGGCACTCAAATCCGCACGGCGCAAGATGCGATTGCTGCCGCTCGTCGCCGCCACGTATTTCATGGTGTCAGGCGGCCCATACGGCATTGAGGACATTCTCGGCGGAGCCGGATTTGCGCGCGCCATTATCATTCTTCTTGTCCTGCCGATTCTGTGGTCGCTGCCCACGGCGCTGATGATCGGCGAATTGGCCAGTGCTATTCCCGCGGAGGGCGGCTTCTACGTCTGGGTGCGTCGCGCCCTTGGTCCGTTCTGGGGCTACCAGGAGGGGTGGCTCTCGCTCTCGGCCAGCGTTTTCGACATGGCGATTTACCCGGCCATCTTCGTTCTCTATCTCGGCAAATTCAGCCCGGGTCTGACCTCCGGCTGGCATGGATATGCCTGGTCGCTGGCCGTCGTCGTCTTCTGCTGCTCCTGGAACATGCGCGGCGCGCCTGCGGTCGGCGAAGGGTCTGTCGGGCTGTTTGCCCTTTTGCTGGCGCCGTTCGTGGTCTTCATGGTGCTCGGTGCTTGGCGCGGATTCACGCTCCATCCCGCGATCCACTGGTCCAATACCAGCTCTGACGCAGCGCTCTCGACCGCTGTACTGGTGGCGATGTGGAATTACATGGGGTGGGACAACGCCTCCACTGTCGCCCAGGAAGTGGAGAATCCGCAGCGAAATTATCCGCGAGCCATGATTGCAGCCGCCATGCTTGCGGCTGTCACCTATATTCTGCCGCTTTTGGCCATGGCGCTCGCCGGCCTGTCTGTCGACAGCTTTTCAACGGGCGATTGGATGACTGCGGCGAAAGCGATCGGTGGTCCGCTTCTTGCCACTGGCGTTGTGGCCGGAGGAGCGCTCTGCGGTATCGGCATGTTCAACGCGCTGATGATGAGCTACACGCGCTTGCCCATGGCCATGGCCGAGGATGGCATGCTTCCGCGTTTTGTCGCTCGCCGCAACAGCCGCAATGTTCCCTGGGTCAGCGTGCTGCTCTGTGGACTTGGATGGGCGCTCGCGCTCAACCTGAAATTCGAGCGACTCATCTCCATCGATCTCATTCTCTACGGCTCAAGCCTGCTGCTGGAGTTTGTCGCGCTGGTCGTGCTCCGTATTCGCGAGCCCAATCTCACCCGGCCCTTCAAAGCCGGCAATCTCGCCTTTGCCTGTTCGCTGGGGATCGGTCCTGCGGTGCTGATCGGTTACGCTCTCTATGCATCCCGCGGAGAAGAAATTTCATTGGCTCACAATACAGTGTCTGCGCTTGTTTTTTCGGTCGCAATCGGTTTGCTTGGCCCCGTCCTCTACTGGCTCACTGCAGCGCGTTTTGCACGTCGCCGACTGGCTGCCGCTTCGGCCACTGACTAGCCAAGAAAAGCAAAGGCCGCGCGATCGATCGCACGGCCTGCAATCTTCAGCTTGCCAACCCCGCAGTCTATTTCGCCACCTTTTGCTTCACGGCGACAGGCTTTGCCGCCTTCTCATCGACAAAGAATTTCGCTGCCCGAATCACGCGGTCGCGGGCGTACGCTGCATCGTGCCATCCCTTGATCTCAACTCGCTTGCCTTCCAGGTCCTTATATATGGAGAAGAAGTGCGTGATCTCCTTCAGCATGTGGGGGTAGATATCCGTGTAGTTCCACACATTCGTGTAACGCGGATTGTTCTTGCCCACCGCCAGCACCTTCTCGTCCAGCACACCCTGGTCCATCATCTCCAACAGGCCAATCGGCCGAACCTCCTGCACGCATCCGGGGAAGCTTGGTCCTGGCACCAGCACCAGAACGTCCAGCGGATCGCCGTCGTCGCTCAGGGTCGACGGAATAAACCCGTAGTCTCCCGGATAGTGCACCGGCGAGTGCAGGTTCCGGTCCAGCTTGAAGACGTGCAGCTCCTTGTCATATTCAAACTTGTTCGTCCCGTCCTTGGGAATCTCGATTACCGCCCGAAACACCTCGGGCGCACGGTCGCCGATCGGCAACTCAAGATAATTAACCATCGTTCTACCTTCTCCTTCAGTCGTTGGGGGAATGGTCGGGCGTCCTGAATGAAGCCCTGATAAAGGTACTGCCTGCTTGCCTATAGGACGCGGGCTGGATGCACAGATTTAACGGGTACCCGACACCATCAGTTAACCCTTATATAATCACGGATAATGAAGGCGCATGTCTACGTCACGTTAAAGACATCGGTCCTCGATCCGCAGGGCCAAACCATCCACAATGCTTTGCGTAAGATCGGATTCAACGAGGTTTCCGCCGTCCGCCAAGGCAAGTACTTCGCATTATCTCTTGCAGATGGCCTCGATCCGCAGGCTGCGCGCACCCAGGTCGAGCGCATCGCCCGCGAGGTCCTCACCAACCCCGTCATCGAAGAGTTCACATACCGCATAGAGGAATAAATCGTGTCCGTGGACCTTATCGCCGTACACGGTCATTCATCGAAAGTGTTATGACGCCTGTCGAGCGACCTCGCATAGAATCCAATCATGTGCGGAATCGTCGGTTACGTCGGCCATAAGAAAGTTGTCCCCGTCATCATTGAGGGCCTGCGCCGCCTCGAATATCGCGGCTACGACTCAGCCGGCATTGCGGTTGGCAGCCCCAACACCGCCCTGCTCGAAGTCTGCCGCGCTCCCGGCAAACTCGGCAATCTCGAGGAAGTCCTGCGTGAACACCCGCTCGATGGCACCTTCGGCATAGGCCACACCCGCTGGGCCACCCACGGCCGCCCCACCGAAGAGAACGCCCATCCCCACCGCGACTGCTCCGGCCGCATCGTCGTCGTTCACAACGGTATTGTCGAGAACTACCTCGACCTCAAGCGCGAACTCACTGCGCAGGGCCACAAGTTCGTCACCGAAACCGATACCGAAATCATCGCGCACCTCATCGAGCAGATCCAGAACGACGCTGCCGCCGCTGGCACCCCTCTTCTGCTCGAAGATGCTGTCCGCCGCGCCGTCAAGCGTCTCACCGGGGCCTTCGCTCTCGGCATCCTCTCCTCAGCCGAGCCCGACAAGATCATCGCCGCGCGCTCGGGCCCCCCTGTCGTCATCGGCGTAGGCGAAGGCGAATACTTTATCGCCTCTGACGTTCCAGGCATCCTCCATCACACCCGCAA
This sequence comes from uncultured Acidobacteriaceae bacterium, assembly GCA_963838295.1. GTDB lineage: Bacteria > Acidobacteriota > Terriglobia > Terriglobales > Acidobacteriaceae > Telmatobacter. The sequence continues at coordinate 287,892 of CAWIQS010000004.1, read as the reverse complement.
TATCTACTTCCTCGCCGACGGCGACATGGCGATTCTCACCCTCGACGGCGTGAAGCTCACCGACTTCAACGGCAAGCCGATCGAGCGCGAACTTCAGCGCATCCAATGGGATCCCATCCAGGCGGAAAAGGGCGGCTACAAGCACTTCATGCTCAAGGAAATCTGGGAGCAGCCCCGCGCCATTCGCGATACTACCCTCGGCCGCGTCTCTTTAGACTCCGGCAGCATCTTCCTTGGCGAAATGGACATTGACGACGACGAGCTGGCCGGCGCCTCCAGCATCAACATCGCCGCATGCGGCACCAGCTGGCATTCTGCGCTAGCCGGCAAGTACATGATCGAGCGCCTTGCGCGCTTGCCGGTTGACGTTGACTACGCCAGCGAATATCGCTATCGCAATCCCATCCCAGACCGCAATGCCCTCGGCCTTCTCATCACCCAATCCGGCGAAACTGCCGATACGCTGGCCGCCCAGCGCGAAATGATTAGCCTGGGTTCGAAAACGGTCGCCATCTGCAACGTCGTCGGAGCTATGGTCGCGCGCGAAGCCCACGGCGCTATCTATACCCACGCCGGCCCTGAAATCGGCGTTGCCTCCACCAAGGCATTCACCGCGCAACTCACCGCGCTGTTCCTGCTTGCGCTCAAGCTGGGGCAACTTCGCGGTCGGCTCAACAAGGAACGCTCGATTCAGCTCATCGAAGAGCTCAGCCGCATTCCGGCCAAGATTGAAGAAGTCCTCAAGTCCAGCTCCGTGCAATGCGAGCAGCTTGCCGCCAGCTTCTCGAATGCACGCGACTTCCTGTACCTCGGGCGCGGCATCCATTTCCCCATTGCCCTCGAAGGAGCGCTCAAGCTCAAGGAAATCTCCTACATCCACGCCGAGGGCTACCCTGCCGGCGAAATGAAGCACGGCCCCAACGCCCTCATCGATGAGACTCTTCCGGTCGTCGTTCTCGCAACCCGCGACGAAGCTGATCCCGCGTCCAAGCTCCGCTACGAAAAAACCCTCTCTAACATTCAGGAAGTCACCGCCCGCTCCGGCCGCGTCATCGCCATCGCCACCGAGGGCGACACGACTCTCGCCGGCCTTGTTGAGCACGTCATCCTCATCCCACCGGCCTTTGAACTGCTTTCGCCGCTGATCGAGATCGTCCCTCTGCAATTGCTCGCCTACTACATCGCCGTCCGCCGCGGCTGCGACGTAGACCAGCCCCGCAACCTCGCCAAATCCGTCACCGTGGAATAACGATATTCAATCGTGGCTGCGGCGGCCGGGGCGCGCGCCACCCGCTGCCTGCTGCTATTGCCTTCAGCCACAGGGCGATGCGCTTCATTCTTCTGCCGGTTGTCCTTCGCCAACTAACGGTCCGCACTGACGCGACGATAAGCAAAGAGAGACGCGGAGAGTCCGCGTTGGAGAAGTGTCTGTCCGCGTCAGCAAGTGTTTCTTTGGATAGAGGAACGGCTCCCGACAAAGTTGCGCCTAGTGAAGCAATGTGCAAGTTACGATTACGGCCATCCAAGCATGCTCAGCGCACGCTCCGCGATCAAGCGGGCCGGCGAATTGCTGGAATCATGCCTCGGGTCGACCGGAGAGGACATCCGGACCGTAGCTACGCAGTTCGAAGAGCTGGCAGCGGAGGTTGAGAGCATTCTTAATCTCACGTCCGCCGTCGTTGACTGTGTGCAGGAAGATTGGGTGCAATCGATCGTTCCAATGGCACGCATGCTCGACGCTGCAGCGCGCCGTTTCATCGCCAGGAGGGTCGAGTCGATCGCCGCGATCGGCACCGTGTTCACAGGTGAAGCCGGCATGATCGAGAACCTGCTTAGGCTTACCGCAGAACAGCGCTCGATTGCGCGCGAGGGAAAGGCATTGGGAGTTCTCGCCAGCATCGAAGTTGGCCGCCTCGGAATGGACGGGCGTTGCTTCGGATACATGGCGCGGGAACTTGACGAATTCTCAGAAACGGGCTCTTCCGGTGCCGAGGAGGTGAGGAGCGAGGCCGCCCAGCGACGCGCAAGCCTCATCAATCGCCGGCACAGATTCGATCTCTCCCTTCAGAGAACACGCGAGCACTTCAGCAAAATCGAGTCGGAGATGAGCCGAGCGATTGCCGCGATGCAGTCCGCGTTGGCGCAACTCGCGCACATCCCCGCCGATTTTCAGGAGTGCGTGGCCGTCATCGCGGCGGACATCTCCAGAGTGGTGGAGGCCATACAACTGCAAGATGCAACCCGCCAGCAGACCGAGCACGTGCGGGACACGCTCATCCGCGTATCCGGCGAAATCTCGGACAGCGACAGGCAAGTCAGCGCCCTTGATGCGCGGAGTTCCTTAATTCTCAAGGTCCAGGCGCTGCAGATCGAAAGCGTCCGCGCCAGCACGGAAGGCTGGATCTTCAAGATCAATCGATGCCTCGAAAATATCCTGCACGTCGGTTCGTCCGAGGTTGTGGCCATCGGCGCACGGATTCTGGCGCAGGAGCGCGGCCTGTCTTCGCAACTCGCTCACATCGAACACCTTGAGCGCGAGTGCGAAGCCGACGATGCGGAGATCGAGGCCTGCCTCGCGGGTCTTGGGGACTTGATGCGGATTACAAAGACGCATCTCGAACGCTCGAGATTCACCCGCGACCGCATGCGGCTCTTGAACTTCAACTCCATGATTGAGGCGCGACACCTGGGATCCCAGGCTACGGCGGTTCTCGAAATTACGCGGAATATCGGCCGCATCTCGACAGGCTGGTCGGCTCTCACCGATCGCTCAGGCGACACGCTAAATGCCATGCTCACCTCTTCAGCGCGTGCCGAAGAAGCGCATCGGACCAGAACCCGCGCCAGCATGGAAGATCTTGGTAACGCACGAAAGCAGAGTCAGGCAGGCCTTCAGGCACTCAGCCACGCCGCCGCGACTGCCAATTCCAACGGCGAAAAGATTGCGGCCGCCGTGGCCGCCCTCCATAGCGAAATTACAATGCTCGCCCGCGTGGCAGAACGGCTCATGCAGTCGGTCGCCATCCTGTCGGAGGCGCGCAGCGAGATCGCACAGGCAGGCGAACTCACATCGTTCTCTGCGGCGAATTTGAACGAAAGCGACTGCAGACAGATCGAAGCTGATTGCACCGCCAGGTACACGAGCGAGTTGGAGCGGCGGATCTTGCGCGCGGCCCTCTTTGGCGAGGCAATGCCGCTGGAGGGAGCGGCTACAACACCTAATGAGGTCGAATTGTTCTGAGTGCGGTAATCGACTTCGGCGGCGCGGTTAAGGAGGGCTTCTTTGATGAAGAGAATTCTGAGTGTCGATGATTCTGCAAGCGTTCGTCAAATGGTGTCATTCACCTTGCGCAAGAATGGCTACGAAGTGGGCGAGGCCTGCGATGGGCGCGATGCACTCGCTAAGGTGGGTCAGTCAAAGTTCGACATGATCATCACCGACCTCAACATGCCAAACCTTGACGGCATCCAGATGATTGCAGCAGTGCGTGCGCTCCAGGGATACGCGTTTACGCCGATTCTCATGCTGACCACAGAATCGCAGCCGGAAAAGAAAGATGCCGGTCGCAAGGCCGGGGCCACCGGCTGGATCGTAAAGCCCTTCAACGGTGAGCAGCTTCTGGCAGTTGTCCACAAGCTGGTTCGCTAACTGACACGCAGCGAGAGGGCGAGACACGGATCTGCGATACGAACATCCTGTGAATGCGCACCCGCTTCGCGTATCGATTATTACATTTCAAATATTCAAGAAGGATTCCCAATTCTGTCCGCTGAATTCCCGGGTCCCGCGGCATTACAACCTTAAGAAATCCCAATCAAACATGCGCAGCGGATGGCTCATTCTTTGCGTGTTGAAGCCGATGGATGACTCATACGGCGAATTGTCTCCCAGCGCAGCCGTGCAAACGTGCAGGCCTGGGTGACAAGGACTCCGGAATCGAGAGGCAACATGGCCGTCGACGTCGACACGCGTGAAGGCATTCGCTACATCAGGCTTACGCACGCGCTCGACATCGCACAGGCCGCGGAGTTGAAGTGTGCGCTGATGGATGCCATCGCAACCTCGTCGCGAGTCTGTATCGATATTGCCGGCGCTTCTGCCATCGATGTGACGATCGTGCAGCTGCTTTGGGGTGCGGTCTCTCATGCAAAGTCGGCTGGCTCTGACCTTGTCCTTGAAGGCCCTGTGAGCGAAGCTGTCGAACAATCGCTTTTCAAGACAGGGATCTTGCCGTTGATGACCTCCCTGGCGGTCGGAGCGGTCGGACCGGAAAAGGAGGCAGCGAGTGTCCGCACCAGCCGGGACTGATCAATTCCGCCAGGCCTTCCGCGAAGAGGCGCGCGAGATTCTGCTCGATCTTGAGGCTACTCTGCTTTTGTTGAACGAGGGCCGCGATGACATGGAGCTTGTGGGGCGCGCCTTTCGTTCGCTGCATACGATCAAGGGTTCGGGGGCCATGTTCGGTTTCGACTCGCTCGCCGACTTCACCCACAATCTTGAAAATGCGTTTGATGAAGTTCGCAGTGGCCGACTAGCCGTGACGGCCGATCTCGTCGATCTGACCCTGGCGGCCCTCGATCACATCCGGGCTCTCCTCGAAGATTCTCAGGAGGACGACCTTCCAGGTCGCGAGCGCTTGCTTGAACGCCTGCACAGCATGACCGCCACGCCGTGCGAGCCGCGCGTAGAGACCTCCGCGCCGTCGCATGCAGAGCGTGGCCAGCCGACGGTCTGTCCTGAAACGCATGCCTGGAGTATCCATTTCGCTCCCGGTCCCCAGCTGATGCGCCGCGGCAGCGATCCACTGCAATTGGTGCGTGAGCTGGCAGAGATGGGAGATTTCGAATCGACATGCAGCATCGCGTCTCTTCCTCCTCTTCCCGAGCTAGATCCCGAGCGCTGTTACATCACATGGGACTGCATTCTGCGTTCGCCGTCCGACATCGAAGCAATCCGCGACGTCTTCATATTCGTCGAGGACTGTTGTGAACTGTCGATCGAACCTCACGAGAACACCCTCGCAGTCGAATCGGATCTGACCGCGCGTGCCCTTCAGGAGAAGCGCGATGAGTGCGGGGGGCGGCGTCACTACGACGCGTCCGACTCCGCCAGCAGCATTCGCGTCGCCGCGGCAAAGCTCGATCAGTTTGTGAATCTGGTCGGCGAACTTGTCACCGTGCAGGCTCGCCTCGGCGAACTTGCCGCGCGGCGAGACGATCCCGAGGTGACCGCAGTCGCCGAGGAAGTCGATCGCCTGGCATCGGCCTTGCGCGAAACCTCGATGAACGTGCGCATGATGCCGATACGCGGCACTTTCGAAAAGTTTCGCCGCCTGGTGCACGACCTCGCGCGCGATCTGGGCAAAAATGTAGAACTCACCATCGAGGGAGCGGATACAGAGCTGGACAAGAGCGTCATCGATCAGCTCAGCGACCCGCTTATGCACCTCATCCGTAACAGCATGGATCATGGCATCGGCTTGCCGGAGGATCGCATTGCCCGGGGCAAGCCCGCACGGGGCACCATTCATCTCGCCGCGCGCTACTCCGGTGCCCGCGTGCTTATCAGCGTCTCCGACGATGGCCGCGGGATCGATGTCGAGGCGGTCCGTGCGCGTGCAGTCGAACGTGGGTTAGTTGCTCCAGATACCCAGTTGAGCGAGTCCGAACTGAACGCGTTGATCTTCCAGCCCGGTTTTTCGACTTCAAAACAGGTTACCGATGTCTCCGGTCGCGGCGTCGGCATGGACGTCGTGCGCCGCAATATCGACAAGCTGAGGGGAAGCATCGATGTAGCCAGTCATGCCGGCATGGGAACCACCGTAACGCTGAAGCTGCCGCTCACGCTGGCCATCATTGACGGATTGCTGGTCAGCGTTGGCGATGCGTACTTTGTGCTGCCGCTTGCGACGACGCTGGAATGCATCGAGATGTCGCGCCAGCAGATTGACAGCGCCCACGGCCAGAGCCTGATCAACGTGCGCGGCGAGGTTGTCCCCTACATCCGTTTGCGCGAGCACTTCAACGTTTCTGCGCCACTGCCAGCTTTCGAACAGGTGATGCTGGTCGAGACAGAAGATGGATGCTATGGGCTGGTCTTCGATCGCGTACTTGGGAACTGCCAGACCATGATCAAATCGCTGGGCCGCATCTATCGCCACGTGCAGACAGTTTCAGGTGCAACCATCCTGGGCAACGGAACCGTGGCGCTCATCCTCGATCCTCACCGCCTTGTCCTCGAGTGCATCCATGCCATCCGGCCACGCGGACACCCGCCTTTGCCGGAGAAGGTCTTGCTGGATAGCAGCCGCAGATCGCGATGATTTGTGGCCGGCGCGCAATCTCAACGAACGGAAACGAAAAAATGCTGCACTGATCGCCGATCGCATTGACGGATCTGAGTGCAGAGAGAAGGGAATGAAAGAGATGTCAACGACATTGGTAAGCGAAACCCGCAAACCGCACAGCGCAGATGACGGTCACGGGAAGAACGGCAAACACGTTGCACCGCAGCACGACCGCGATACCCTGCTGAACGAGATCATGCGCCTGGCGGATGCCTCCAAGGAGGGACGCCTGACCGAGAGAGGGCGCGCCACCCTGTTCAATGGCCCGGACCGCGAACTGATCCAGGGTGTGAATGAAATGCTGGACGCCATCCTGCTGCCGATCGGCGAAGGCAACCGCATTCTGGCGCAGATCTCCGAAGGCAAGATCGACGAACTGATCGCCCAGACCTACAAGGGCGACCACGAAAAGATGAAGGTCGCTGTCAACAACGTCGCCAACGTCTTGCAGAGCCTGCAGAAAGAGATGGGCCGCCTCACGACCGCGTCCCATGAAGGCCAACTCGGCGAACGCGGAAAGCCTGAGCAGTTTGCCGGATCCTACGCAGGCATCGTGCGTGGCGTCAATGAAATGCTGGACGCCATCCTGCTGCCGATCGGCGAAGGTAACCGCATCCTGGGGCAGATTTCAGAGGGTAAGATCGATGAGCTGATCGCCCAGACCTACAAGGGCGACCACGAAAAGATGAAGGTCGCTGTCAACAAGGTGGCGGAAGTTCTGCAGACGCTGGAGAAGATGCTGGCGCACCTAACCGACGCCGCGAGAGATGGACAACTCTCCCAGCGCGCCAATCCCGATACGGTACAAGGCGCGTATGCCGACATCGTTCGTGGCGTCAACTCGCTGCTTGATGCGGTAATCGGGCCGTTGAATGTTTCGGCCCGTTACGTCGACCTGATCGCGAAGGGCGACATCCCTCCCGAGATTTCCGACGAGTACAAGGGCGACTTCAACACGATCAAGAATAATCTCAATAAGCTGATCGGTGCGATGAACGAGATCACCAGGGCGGCCGAACTGATCGCCGGCGGCAACCTGACCATCACGCTGAAAGAGCGTTGCGCCGAGGACAAGCTGATGCTGGCGCTCGTCGCCATGGTCGGTGGACTGACGCGCACCGTCTCCGACATCCGCTCTATCGCGGGCGAAGTCGCCGCTGCCAGCCAATCCATTTCGACCGCATCCGTGCAGGTATCCAAGGGTGCAAGCTCCCAGGCAGCTGCCGCCGAAGAAGCCTCTTCTTCGATGGAAGAAATGGTTTCCAACATCAAGCAAAACGCTGACAATGCGCAGCAGACCGACAAGATTGCCAACAAGAGCGCCAAGGATGCACAGGAGAGCGGCAAGAGCGTACTCGAAGCTGTGGCAGCGATGAAGGAGATCGCCAACAAGATATCCATCATCGAAGAGATCGCCCGTCAGACCAACCTGCTTGCGCTCAACGCGGCCATCGAAGCGGCACGCGCCGGTGAGCACGGCAAGGGATTTGCCGTGGTGGCCGCCGAGGTGCGCAAGCTGGCTGAGCGCAGCCAGAAAGCTGCGGGAGAAATCAACCAGCTTTCCACCACCACGCTGCGTGTCAGCGAAAAGTCGGGAGAGATGCTCGAAAAACTCGTTCCCGATATTCAGCGCACCGCTGAACTGGTGCAGGAGATATCAGCCGCCAGCAAGGAGCAAGACACGGGCGCCGAACAGATTAACAAGGCGCTTCAGCAACTGGAGCAGGTGATCCAGCAGAACGCCTCGGCAGCCGAAGAGATGGCTTCTACGACCGAGGAACTGACCGGGCAGTCAGAACAGCTGGTCGGCGCGCTCTCCTTCTTCCGCACCGGTGATGAAGGCGAAGCCTCAACTCACAGGCCTGGGACGAAGACTGCCCGGCCGCGTCCCGCGGTTGCGCAGCCGAATCCAAAATTGCATGGACATGGGCCTGCGTCAGTTTCCAAACAAGGTGTGTCGCTGCGCATGAAAGACCGGCAGGACGATCTTGATGGTGAGTTTGAACGGTACTGAAGGCGCGGGGCGGCGCGGTGGTTCACGCGTCGCCCCGGACTTCACACGGCACACGAGAAAGGAAAAGCATCCATGAGCGTGAACGAAATCACGGAAACGCGCCAGTACCTGACCTTCAAGCTTGGCAACGAGATCTTCGCCACCGATGTGGCCAAGGTGAGAGAGGTTCTGGATCTGACCGCCATTACGCAAATCCCACGCACGCCGGAGTTCATGGCGGGCGTCATCAACCTGCGCGGCAGCGTAGTCCCGGTCGTCGATCTCAGGTTGTGTTTTGAGATGACAAAGACCACCAGCACGCGCAATACCTGCATTGTCGTCGTTGAAGTGATGCTCGACGATGAGCCGACCGTCATTGGCGCGCTTGCCGATTCCGTCGAGGAAGTCATCGATCTTGAGCCCGACCAGATTCAGCCCGCTCCCCGGATCGGCACGCAGATTCGCGTTGACTTCATCAAGGGCATGGGCAAGCGCGAAAACAACTTCATCATGATCCTGGATATCGATCGCGTATTCTCGGCCGGTGAGCTGGCATCGTTTCATAGTCAGGAAAAGCCGTCGCCCGAAGCGGTTGCTGCGTGAGCGACAAAACGGTGTCCCAGGCTGATGCCGTCCACGAAGAAGGGCTTTCCACCCGCGATTTTGCGAGGCTGCGCGAGCTCATCTACGCCGAGACCGGCATCTGCCTGAGTCCGGAAAAGAAAACCATGGTCGAGGTCCGCCTCAAGCGGCGCTTGCGGGCCCTGAACATGGCCACTTACGCCAGTTATTGCACGTTCGTCTTCGGAGGCCGGGGAATGCGAGAGGAACTCGTTTTCCTCATCAACGTCATCACCACCAATAAGACCGACTTCTTTCGCGAATCGGCTCACTTCGATTTCCTGACACAGAGAATGCTGCCAGAATCGGCTGTGTGCGGCCGTCCTTTCTCGGCATGGAGTGCCGGCTGCTCCAGCGGCGAGGAGCCCTACACCCTGGCCATGGTGCTCAGCGAATATGCCCAGGCCCATCCGGGATTCTGCTTTCGCATCTTCGCCACCGACATCTCCACGGCCGTGCTCGAAAAGGCGAGTCTCGGCGTCTATTCATCGGAATGCATCGCGCCCGTCCCGCCCGCGCTGAAACGTAAGTACCTCATGCGCGGTCGAGATTCAAATCGTGTTCGCGTGGTGCCCGAGCTGCGCAGTCTTGTCGAGTTCCGCCGCCTCAACTTCATGGACACCGACTACGGACTTGCCGAAAAAGTCGACGCCATCTTCTGCCGCAACGTTCTCATCTACTTCGATCGAGCCACGCAAGAGAGCATCCTGCGTAAACTGGTGCACAATCTCACACCCTCGGGCTACCTGTTCGTAGGCCACTCCGAGACACTGCACGACATGGATTTGCCCGTCGTTCCGGTGGCTCCAGCACTGTACCGGAAAGCCCATGCCCACAACAGGAATTGACCTGCCCGAGTTCTATCTTCAGCCCGGAGAGCTGCGACTCATCTCCGGTCCCTCCGTTCTGAAAACGGTGCTGGGTTCCTGCGTTGGCATTACCTTTCGTGTGCCACGCCTCAACGCCTCGGCCCTGTGCCACCCCATGCTTCCAACCCACTCATCAAGGTCTCTGCTGCGCTCGCCTCCCGCCGCTCCCCGGCGCTACGTGGATTACGTGATCCGCGAAATAGCGCATGAGTTCGATGCTCTTGGCGCCCGGCGTGAAGAGGTGGAAGTCAAGCTTTTCGGCGGCGCCGACGTGCTGGCCTCATCGCGCAAGACTCCAACCGTGGGAGCGATGAATGCGGAGACCGCCCTGCGCGTTCTCGGAGACGAGGGATTCACGATACTCGCATCACGCCTGGGGGGAAGCCGCGGTATCTTCATCGAATTCAACACCGCCACCGGAGAGGTCCTGTTGCGTCAGCTAGCCCGAATGGATCCGCACACTTTGGCGCGGACGTAGAAAGCGCGAGGGAAGTGATGAAAGCCGGAAAGATTCGGGTACTGATCGTGGATGATTCAGCCGTTGTGCGACAGGCACTCAGCAACCTGTTGGCCGCCGACCCCGAAATCGAAGTCATGGGCACGGCCTCCGATCCCTTCGTCGCTGCCGAACGCATCGCAGAAGAAATCCCCGATGTCATCACCCTCGACATTGAGATGCCCCGGATGGATGGCCTCACTTTTCTCAAGACCATCATGACGCAGCATCCGGTCCCCGTCGTCATTTGCTCAAGCCTCGCCGATCAGGGTGCGCAAAGCACGTTGCGCGCGCTCGACTACGGCGCCGTCGACATCATCACAAAGCCGCGCCTCGGGACCCGGCAATACCTCGAAGACTCCCGCACCGCCATCTGCGACGTCGTCAAAGCCGCTGCGCACGCGCGTCTCGCCCAACCGCACATCGAGCACACCGTGGAGCCCAAGCTCACCGCCGACGTCATCCTCCCGCAGGCAACGCACGCCATGGCCGAAACCACTGAGAAGGTGATTGTCGTGGGCGCCTCTACAGGAGGCACAGAAGCTTTAAAGTCGCTCCTTGAAACGCTCCCACCAGATGCCCCGGGCATTGTGATCGTGCAGCACATGCCTGAACTATTCACGCACGCATTCGCCAACCGCCTTGATACTCTCTGCGCCATCACCGTCAAGGAGGCAGAAACCAATGACACCGTGCTACGTGGCCGCGCACTGATCGCTCCCGGCAATCATCACCTGCTGCTCCGGCGTAGCGGCGCGCGCTATTTTGTCGAGATCAAGGATGGTCCGCTCGTGTGTCGCCATCGCCCATCCGTCGATGTGCTGTTTCGCTCTGCGGCGCGCTATGCCGGTCCCAATGCAGTCGGCGTCATCCTTACCGGCATGGGCGATGACGGCGCACGCGGCATGCTTGAGATGAAACACGCTGGTTCTTTCAACATTGCGCAGGATGAGGCCAGTTCCGTCGTCTTCGGCATGCCAAAGGAAGCCATCAAGCTCGATGGCGTTCACAAGGTGCTCTCTTTATCACATATCCCGGCAGCGATTCTGAAACACGGAGCCTGAGGCCATCAGCCGCATACCGCGCCTCCATTTTTGTTTCGTTGCTAATCACCATTTCGAGAGGCCACCGCAGATCATCCTGAAGCAAAAAGGGCCGCCGCACTTCGAGGAGATGCGGCGGCCGCCAGTCTTGCTTGCAACACGTTGATTAATCGCCGTTCTGTTCGCCCTGCGCGGCGTGCACCACACGATAGCTCGCGCCGCCGTGCGACCACACCAGCAACAAAATATCCTTGCCCGCCGGAGCAGCATGCACGTCATCTGCAAACTCCTGCGAATTCTGAACCGGCTTGCGATTCACTTCCTGGATCACGTCTCCGGGCTGCAGGCCAGCATCTTCCGCGGGGCTCGCAGGCCGAACACTCTGAACCGCCGCGCCCTTTACCTGTGTCGGAATATTCATCTGCTGGCGCATGTCCGGTGTCAGATCGCCTAATCCCAGCCCAAGCTTGCCGCGCTGTTGCGATCCGCCACCTTCGTTCTCCGCAACCTGTTTCTCGCCCTTGTACTCGCCAACCTTCAACGTCAGCGTCTCCGGCTTTCCATCGCGCAGAACTCCCAGTTTGATATCGGTTCCCGGCGCAGTCTGGCTCACCACAACCTGCAGCTGGCTGCTATTCCTGATCTTGCTACCGTTCAATTCGCGCAGCACGTCGCCGCTCTTCAATCCAGCGCGGCTTGCAGGCGAGTCAGGCGACACCTGGCTTACGATCGCGCCCGTCGCGTCCGGCAGGTTGAAGAAGTTCGAGTTGTCCGGCGTCACATCGTTCATGCTGATGCCGAGATACCCGTGATGAACCGTTCCGTCCTTGATGATCGACTCTGCCGATGCCCGCACGATCTGCGATGGAATCGCAAATCCTGCTCCCGCAAACGATCCGTTATTCGTGATGATGAATGTGTTGATACCGACGAGTTCCCCATGCGCGTCCACCAGCGGTCCGCCGGAGTTGCCCGGATTGATTGCCGCATCTGTCTGAATAAAATCGCCCGGCTTCCGCGCATCGTTCGAGTAGGGATTCGGGCGATCGAGCGCGCTCACAATGCCGCGTGTAACCGAGAACTGGAAGTAGCCAAACGGGCTGCCGAACGCAAGCACCGATTGCCCCGGGCGCAGTTTGGTCGAGTCTCCCCATGCAACCGTCGTCAGATTGTTCGCATTGATCTTGATCACAGCGAGGTCATTCAGTTTGTCCACGCCCACTACCTTCGCATTGAACACGCGCCGATCATTCAACGTCACGCGGACCTGCGTCGCTCCGTCCACCACATGTTGGTTGGTCACGATGTAGCCGTCCGGCGAAATAATGATGCCGCTGCCGATTCCGTGCTCAATCTGCGGCTGCGCCTGCCCGCCTCCCCCAAATTGAAAGAACTTGCGGAACTCCGGCGGTATCGCACCCTGCGGAATCTGGCCGTGGCCCGAATCCTGCCCGTCATCATCGCCCTCTGCATCCTGCGCAGAAACGCGCGCTGTGACCGACACATTCACAACCGCCGGCGTTACCCGCGCCGCCACTGCTTCCACGGCGTTATCCAGGGCCACGAGCGACGACACGCTGCTGTCATCCATGGCGGCGCCCCCGTTGAAAGCCGCGCCATCGCTCGCCGCGTGTGCGACACAATGGCCAATCAGCAACGAAAAGCCAAGCAGCACAGCCGCAGCTGCTCCAGCCGGGGCTCCAAACTTTCTTGCTTTTGCCACTAATGAATTAGTTGTTACCGACATATTTCTCCCTCACCTTAATGTTTGAAGTTGAACTTACAGTTGAATCACGAACCAGCCACCGCGCACTACCGAGGGCGACTGAGTTGAATTTGAATTCGCAGGCACCACTCTCAGAATCAGCCGCGTCACCGTGTACTGGCTGCTCGTCTGATTCGGTTGCGGCGTTTTGCTTGCCGCCTGTGCCGCTGTCGTGCCCTGTCCCATCGTCACATTGTTTTCCTGCGGTGCCTGTGCAGCACCATCTTCCGCAACCGCGTTCGGCTCATAATCGCTCGTCGTGTCCGACGAGGTGTGGCTTACAGTCCGCACTTCCTCCCACGCCGCCAGCACCATCCATTGCTGCTCCGGACCCGGGTTGACGCGATCGCCCGCCGCATCGGCCTTCGCGATCTGCGACTCACTCACCGCTGCGTGGATGTTTCCCGCTGCGGAGTTCTTCCGCGCATTATGTCTCGCGGTCTTTACCAGGTTCGCGCCGTTCACGTCAGGCATCACTGCCCTGGCCGGTTCGGCGCGGAATCCCTGCGGCAAGGTAGTCTTCGCGTCGGCACTCTCGCGGGCCAACATCGCGGCCATTTCGCGCTGTCTTTCCGCTGTCATGGCCACACTGTTCTGCATTGGCACAAACGCCACCAGTTGCGGACACCGGGCCATGTCCACCGCTCCCGCTATCAACGCGCAGCCCACCGTGCCCAGCAGCGCGACCGCCGCACCTTTGCTCAGCCTGCGCTTCCGCCGGAGAATCCCATGCACCCGATGAACCAGTTCCGGCCGCCTCTGCCATGCACCAAGCGACAACGCCTCAGCCTGACGACGCTCCAGTCCGCGCTCCGCAAGGCTTGCCAGGCACGCTGCATACGCTCGCGGCGCGTTTGTAATGCGCACTACACCTTCGTCGCAGGCCATCTCTCGTTCGCGGCATAGCCGATGTTCCATCCACACGAGTGCGGGATTCAGCGGAAACACCATCAGAGCCAGTTTCTGCGCAAGGTTCGTCCAGTCATCGCGCCGGCGCAGGTGCTCCGCTTCGTGCAAGACAATTTGCTCCAGTTCACCTTGCGTCAAGCGGGCCATCAGCCACGCGGGAATTAGAATCCGCGGTGCCAGGAACCCGATCACGCTCGGCCGGTCGAGCGACTGTGTCGTGCAAATCTCCACTCGTCCGCCGCGCACATCTTTCAGCGCGTCAACCAGAGCCGCAGTCACCTGGACAGGCCGCGCGGCCTTCCACAACCGCCGCAGCCGAAACGAATGGAGCGCAAGATTGGCCGCCCGCACCGTCGAAGCGCCAGCCCAAAGTGCCGCAATCGCCAACACCCATCGCACATCCAGTTGCAGCAGCGGAGCAGCAGCACTCCCCGCCATTCCCGCGCCGCCGGATTCTGCTCGGCTCGCACCGAAATGCAGCAGTGGCAACCATGGCAGTCCGATAGCGACCAGGAATCCAGCAGCCCAAACCGCAAAGCGATGTGCGGCAGAAATCCGCGGCATCAGCCTCAATGCGATTTCGAGCCCGCAAACAATGACTGCTCCCTGCCAGATCGAAGTCGCCAGAGTTGTCGCAGCCGGTTCGCATGCCGAAGCAAGCCACGGCCACAACGCGGGAACCGTCGTCTCAAGATCGCCGATCAATGTCGCCAGGTGCATCATCTAGACTTCGTTGACCTCATCGGGTGTTGCGTTTCGAATTGCCGTCTTCAACCGTTCCAACTCTTCCCGCGAAATCTCGCCATCGCCCAACAGTGCTAACAGCAACTGCTCCCGCGAGTTGCCAAAAAAACGGCTCAGCACGTGCTTCACTTCGCTACGACTCGCTTCGTGCTCCAGCACAACGGCCGAGTAGACAAACGCGCGCCCCTCCTGCCGGTGCTCCACATAACCCTTCTGCTCCAGGATGCGGATCGTCGTCAGCACCGAGTTGTACGCCAGCGGTTCGGCCTCGGGCATCGCCGCAACAAGGTCGTTTACCGCCGACTCGCCGCGCCGCCAAAGGATTTTCATCAGCCTCAGTTCGGCTTCGGTCAACGTGTTTGATTTCTTCGGTGGCATCCTTAACTCATTGATTCCATTCAAACAGGTTGTGACGTTGATTCGACTTACAACAATTAGACGTGACAACTAAAGGATTAGTTACCATAACTGATCCACAAATTTCACCTGCGCTCTGGCATCCCAACTTATAGTGAGTGCTTGGGTCCGGATGCCTGCGCACCGGGACCGATTCCCCCAACGGAGGACTCCATGCCGTCTCTATCCGACTCCGAAATCAAGTCCCGCCTCGTCGCCGTTCCTGATTGGCAGATCGAATCCGGCGAGCTCGTGCGCACCTTCCTCTTTAAGGACTTCCGCGCCTCTCTCGCCTTCGTCAACAAGGTCGGTGATGTTGCCGAGAACGCTGGTCATCACCCCGACATCGATATCCGCTACAACAAGGTGCGCCTGGCCCTGGTCACCCACGACGCAGGCGGCATTACGCAAAAGGACTTCGACCTCGCCGCAGCCGCCGACAAGATCTGCTGAATTTCTTCCTTCATGGTCGCGGTGAAAAACATCGAAGGAAGCACGAGGCTTCGCCGAGCCGTGCCTTATTTTGGGGTTCGCAATTTGTGTAAAGCCCACACTCCACTCATTCAACTCTGTGTTTTGATCTTGCTGGCCGCACTTCTTATTGCGCATCGCCCCTGCGCGGCGCAGTCCGCAACCGATTCTGCCAAGTCTGCGTCTGTCACTCTACCGCCGATGCCCGCCGACGCGGACCCGGCCTTTGAAGTCGCTACCATCAAACCCAGCGACGCGCAGACCCCGCACGGCACTTTCTTCACTACGCGCGGCCGTCACAGGATCGCTTCCAACGTCACGGTGATCAATCTCCTCTGTTACTCCTATGGTCTTCATACCCGGCAGATCGTAGATGGTCCTGCGTGGCTTTCGACATCGCGTTTCGAAGTCGACGGAGTTCCCAATGTCGAGGGGCATCCCAATCAATAGCAATCCCGCCTCATGTATCAGAAGTTGCTGGCCACTCGTTTCAAACTCGCGTTTCATCACAACACCAGGGAACTGCCGGTATACGCGATCGTCCTCGCGAAAGACGGACCAAAACTTACCAGGACGGATCGAAGACCAGGCGACAGCACTGGCTTCGCCTACACGAGTCAGATCGTCCTGACTGTTCGCAATTCATCCATGTCAGACTTTGCCGACGGCATGCAGGACGCATTCCTGGACAAACCGGTCGTGGATCAAACCGGTCTGAACGACAGGTACGACTTCGTCCTGAAGTGGACTCCCGACGATGCACCGGCGGTGATTCCAATGCACCACCCGGCCTCTACACGGCGATTCAGGAGCAACTCGGCCTCAAACTCGTCTCCACCAAAGCTCCTGTCACGGTCTTCGTCGTCGATCACATCGAGAATCCATCCGGAAACTAAACCCGACGGTCGATGCTCTTGTTCTTACAGCGGGCCTCGTGCGCATAAGCTGACTTTCGTCGAGAATCTCCTTTACTTTCAACGTATGCGCAGTTAGCATTCGACGTGACTTAGAACGTCTGCGCCGCCTCTCCGGCCCCCTCCGTTCCCGCGCAAACGGGCTAGATCCTCAGATTGTTCTTCCTCCAGATTTCGGGAAACGCGCAGCTCTTTCAGATCACTTTCTAGGTGAGGTTCCTGGGAAAACCGGGCAACCGATTCAAGTGGAGGTCTTCTTGGCACGTTCAAGACTTGCAGTACTTTCTCTCTGCTTAGCCATCGTCACAGGCATTTCGTCAGCTCAGACTTCAACTGCTGCCAAGGTCGACTTCGGCCGCGACGTTTTGCCCATCTTCCGCGAGCAATGCGGCGATTGCCACGGCCCGGCCAAGCAGCGTGCCGGCATGCGGCTCGATCGACGCAGCTCCGTGATGAAGTCCTTCTCTCGCCGCGTCGTTCCAGGCAGCAGCGCCAACAGCTTCGTCTACTACCGATTGATCGGAGAGTATGGCGCCCAGATGCCTCCCACCGGCGCGCTCCGTCCCGAACAGATTGCCACCGTCAAAGCCTGGATTGATCAGGGGGCCGAATGGCCGGACGAACTTGCCAACGAAGCCGACCTGCCGCCCTTCGATCTCAAGGCAATCGCCATGGTCGATTCCCTCCGCGCTGCAGACCTTCCCTCTTTCCTCAAAGCCGCCACAGCCAACCCGGCACTGCTCAACGCCCGTGGACCCGAAGGCTCCACGCCTTTCATGTACGCCGTGCTCTACACCAGCGTTCCCACTTTAACGCGCTTGCTGAAGATGGGCGCCGACCCCAACAAGCACAACGACGCCAACGCGACCGCCTTGATGTGGGCGGCCACCAACCTTGAGAAAACTCGCTTGCTGATCGATCACGGTGCCGATGTGAATGCCAGGTCGGACGACATGCGCACGCCGTTGATGATTGCCGCGCGGCGACCAGGTGGCGCACCTGTCGTGAAGCTTCTCCTCGATCACGGCGCTAAGACCAATCCCAATTATCGGCCCGAGAATGAATCTTCCCCGCTGATCGAAGGCCTGACCTCCGGCGATCCCCTGGTCGTAGCGATGCTCCTTGACCACGGAGCCGACGCCAAAATGGCCGGCGAAACAGGCCTCACCATGGCCATCACTGCTCATTGCTCCACCTGTCTTGATCGCCTTCTTCAGCAGATCACGGATAAGAACGTCCTTACGGCCGCGCTCGATGACACCGTCGTTCTTGCCGATCTGCGTGATGTCCGCACTATGCTCGATCATGGAGCGGACGCCAACGGCTACGACCCGCTCGGCAGAACACCCCTGATGTACGCTGCCATAGCCGACACTCTCCCTGTCGACGTTGTGCAACTCCTCATCGATCGCGGCGCCGACGTGAACGCCATCGACAAGCATTCAAAAACCGGCGATGAAGGCCTGACTCCGCTTGATATTGCCCGGCACAACGGAGACACCCCGGTCGTCAAGTTGCTCATGAAAGCCGGCGCGAAACCCAGCCAACTCACTCCGGTTTCACTCAACATGAGGCGCGACAACTCCATCCAGCGCGCCGTACAGGACACCATTCCTCACCTCCAGCGCGCCGATGTCAACTTCATCACCAACTCAGGCTGCGTCTCCTGCCACGACAACAGCCTCACCGCGATGACCATGGCGCTCTCTCGCAAGCACGGGTTTCAGATCGACGAAAAAACCGACGCCGCGCAGGTTCAGGCCAATGGGGAGGTGCTGGCCAAGATCCGTGATCGTATGCACCAGGGCTTCATCGTACCCACAGAGGACACCTTCAGCGAAGGTATCCTCGCCTATCAGTTGATGGGACTCGCTGCCGAAGGCTACAAGCCCGATATCAATACCGACACGGCCTCTCTCTACATCCTGCAGCGCCAGCATGCCAATGGTGAGTGGCCTGCGCAGCATGCCGATGCCCGCCCGCCCATTTGTCTCGACTACATCGGTCAGACGGCACGTGCCATGCGCGCCGTGCAGCTCTACGCGCCCAAGGCGAACGCAGATGAATACCGCAAGTCGATTCGTCTCGCCGCAAACTGGATTGCAAACGCGCGCTCGTACAACAACGAAGATCGCAGCTGGCGCGTTGCCGGCCTTGCATGGGCGGGAACAAACAGAGCAGCAACCCAACAGGCCGTGAAGGAGCTGCTCGCTGCGCAACACCCCGATGGTGGATGGTCCGATCTGCCCACGATGCAGAGCACCGCCTATGCCACCGGCAAGAGTCTTGTGGCGCTTCATCTCGCCGGTGTTTCGGCGTCGACTTCCGCCTATCAGCGTGGCGTCAAATGGCTGTTGACCAACCAACAGGAAGACGGTTCCTGGTATGTGCAGACCCGCGCTCTCGGGTTCCAACCCTGGTTCGATGCGGGCTTCCCCCACGGTCATGATCAATGGATTTCTGCCGCAGGCACAAACTGGGCCGCCATGGCTCTGACCTATGCGCTCCCCGAGGCAGCATCGCGACATCAGGGATCTGTCGCGAAAGCAGCCGCGAAGTTTCACCCTGATTCCAGCGAGAAACGCATGGCAGTGCTGCTGACACCGGAAGCTTCAAGAACGACAGCAGAACCCGCATTAGGCCAGAGTCGATAACCGCGCTTGCACTGTGGGGACGCTCCACTCGATGATTGGGCGCCGAAGCGGATTAATGCGCCCCGAATTGAATGCTCTGGCCCACAGTAAGGAAGGCCTTTCCGCCGTCAGCTTTCTGCTGCCCGTCAATCGACGCAACCAGCAGCAGGTGACTCTGTCCCGTACCCGAGACTTCGCCGACCCCGCCAACGTAGCTGTCTCTCGCAGTGCCGTCCGCACCGTTCGCGCTGAAATTGTCATAGGTGAGTTCGACGCCATGGCCGAATAGTTGCAAAAGCCCGATCGCTCCAAACGGCGGTTTGCGATCGCTATTCGATTGCGCTGCCATGTTCCTCTCGTAGCGGAGCACAACTTCACTGGCGCTCGGTGCCGGATCGACGGGAACAACATTGATCCAGTTGGAACCCGACCGAAGCTGTACGCCGTTGATTCCGTTTGCGCCCTCCGAGGTCGCGGTCCAGCCCTCAGGCATGGAGAACGAAAATCTCCCGCCTGGATCGCGATAGATGTTCCCGTTTGTGGCTGCAGCTGCGTCTTCACCTGCTGTTTGCTTGCTGTATTGAATGCCGATCTGTCTCGCGCATTCTTCTTGTGTGAACGCTCCAACTGCACAGGCCCTCTTCGCTTCCGTCACCCCCAACGGGTCTGCATCCATCGATGGTTTTGGGACGCCGTCATTTCCAGTTACGTGAAGGCTGTTGCGGATTCCGTCAAGCACCGGCAGATTCGCGTAATACTGGCTGAGCGGCGAGATCATGGTGAACCCAACCATGTAGTAGTTCGGTGTGAGCACCGCCGAGGCCTCGGCAACCGCCGGCGATTTTGGGTCGCTGCACGTGACGATCGTATAGATGCCCTGCGCGCCGGCCAGAGTAACTGCGCCGCTTTGTCGTTCTTGGGTGGTGGGGCATTGCTGCTTGAACTCCATGACCGTCGTACCGACAAACTCCTTGGCAGTCATGGGATTTGATTTGTTCTGCTGAATCACTGCGACGATGGCCTGTGCAGCTCCATGGCGGACGATAATCTGATCGGCTCCGCTGTCGGGCGCCGCGCTCCATCCGGCGGGAACCTGCAGATCAAAGCGGCCTTTCGGATCGTGATAGGTAGTCTGTGCGCGGGAGGCCACAGGCAAAAGCGCGGCAGCGAAGGCAAAAAGAGCTACGGCGCCGCGCATGATTTCAAAGGACTTCGAAGTCTTGATATCGAGCATGTCGACCTCAGTTGGGGAGGGGTTTGATTCTACTAAAGTAAGCGTCAATCGGCGCAGAAATGACTCACACGTTCGTAGGAAGCTGCCCATCTGGTTTGACCTGCTCCCAAGACGCCCGTATAGTAGACCCAATGAGTCTCTGTTCCATGCCGGTCGCTTGTTGCGCATGTTGTTGTGCGCCGCGCCGGACTATGGGATAAGCCACCACTAGACTCACCGGAATTCCCCATACCCCGCGCCGCAGCCCCTCTGCAGCCGCGGGTTTTTATTGCCCCTAAAACAACAAAGGAAACGCATGACAGCGACCGCAATCCCAGAGAAATCAAATCTGGTTAATTCCAATCCGGTCCCGAGACTCGCCGACGAGCACAACCGCGTCGACCGCCTGAGTCACATCCAGCTGCTCGAGGCCGAGAGCATCCACATCTTCCGCGAGGTCGCCTCCGAGTTTCAGAACCCCGTGATGCTCTACTCCATCGGCAAAGACTCCTCCGTCATGCTCCGCCTTGCGCAGAAGGCCTTCTACCCTGCGCCCATCCCGTTCCCGCTCCTCCACGTCGACACCGGCTACAAGTTCCGCGAGATGCTCGAATTCCGCGACCGCTACACAGCCGAACTTGGCCTCAAGCTCATCGTCTGGCGCAACGAAGAAGCTCTCGCCGACGGCGCCAACCCCATCAAGCTCGGCACCCAGCGTTGCTGCGGATTGCTCAAGACCCAGGCCCTGCTCGACGGCCTCCGGGCTCATGGCTTCGACGCAGCCTTCGGTGGCGCGCGTCGCGACGAGGAAAAATCACGCGCCAAGGAGCGCATCTTCTCCTTCCGCGACGCTGCCGGCCAGTGGGACCCCAAGAACCAGCGCCCCGAGCTATGGTCGCTCTTCAACGGCCGCATCGGTCCCGGCGAAAGCATCCGCGTCTTCCCGCTCTCTAACTGGACCGAGTTAGACATCTGGCACTACATCCATCTCGAAAAAATTCCCATCGTCCCGCTCTACTTCGCCAAGCCGCGAAAAATGCTGGTCCGCGCCGATTCGCTCATTCCTCTCGAACAGCCCTTCATCCAGGGCCTTCCCGGAGAAGAGCAGTGGGTCACCTGCCGCCTGCGTTCCCTGGGCTGCAGTCCCTGCACTGGCGCCATCCGCTCCGAAGCCGATACGGTTCCCAAGATCATCGAGGAACTTATGGCTGTCCGTAATTCCGAGCGCGCCAACCGCATCATCGACCACGATCAGGATGGCTCCATGGAACTGAAAAAGCGCGAGGGCTACTTCTGATGGCTGCAGTTGAACAAAACGTTCTCGAAACAGTCGATCCCACTCCCAGCACAGCTGTCGAATTGCCCATCGAACAGCGCCTCGAAGCCGAGCTTGCGAAGGATCTCCTCCGCTTCTCCACCGCCGGTAGTGTCGACGACGGCAAATCCACCCTCATCGGTCGCCTTCTCTACGACTCGCACAACGTTTACGACGACCACATCCGCTCTGTCACTCGCAACGCTGCCATCGACTTCGCCCAGCTCACTGACGGCCTTCGCGCCGAACGCGAGCAGGGAATCACCATCGACGTCGCCTACCGCTACTTCTCAACGCCAAAGCGCAAATTCATCATCGCCGACACCCCCGGCCACGAGCAGTACACGCGCAACATGGCCACCGGAGCCTCGACCGCCGACGTCGCCATCGTCCTCGTCGATGCCCGCAAAGGCATCCTCGCCCAGACCCGCCGCCACGCCTGCATCGCCGGCTTGCTCGGCATCCCCATCGTTATCGCCGCCATCAACAAGATGGACCTAGTGGATTTCTCCGAGGAAGTCTTCCATCGCCACAGCGCCAGCCTGCAGGGCCTCGCCCGCCAGCTCGATATCCCGCAGCTCATCCCGGTTCCTGTCAGCGCCCTCGACGGTGATAACGTCGTGCATCGCAGCGCCCGGATGCCGTTCTACACCGGTCCCAGCATTCTGGAACTGCTGGAAACCTTGCCCGTCGCCATCGAAAGCACACAGGCAACCTTCCGGTTGCCTATCCAGCGCGTCGTCCGCCCCCACCAGGACTTCCGCGGCTTCGCCGGCCAGATCACCGCTGGCGCCATCCATCCCGGCGATGAAGTTCAAGCGCTCCCCAGTGGTCGCCGCACTCGCGTTCGCACTATCTCCACTTTTGATGGCGAACTCGCCCAGGCCCGCGCTCCTCAGTCGATCATCCTCACCCTCGAAGACGAGATCGACCTCAGCCGTGGCGACATGATCGCCTCCGTTGCTACGCCGCCACGCAAAACCAGTCGCATTGAAGCCACGGTCGTCTGGATGCACGCGAAACCACTCCGCCCCGGCGCCAGCTACCTGCTCAAGCACACCAGCCAGACCGTTCGCGCCACCGTTACCGAACTCCGCTCCCGCATCGACGTCGAGCACCTGGCAGAGAACTCCGCCGCGCAACTCGCGCTCAACGACATCGGCCGCGTCATCATCGAAACCAGTCGGCCCGTTCTCGCCGACCTCTACCGTGACAGCCGCGCCACCGGTAGCCTCATCCTCATCGATCCTGCAGACAACACCACCGCCGGCGCCGGTATGATCCGGGTCATCGACGACGCATCCGAGACAATTGGACAACATGCAACTGCGGGATTGCTTAATGTCGGCAATCGCGCAGATCTCGCCGCCCGAATCGAGAATTCCCTTCTTGCTGATGGAGCCATCGTGCTCCGCACTCGTGTTCCGGCATCACCGCAGCTTCGTACCTACGCCCGGCTCGGCGCCTTCGTCATCTTCGAATCCGATCTGCCGGTGCCCATCACCTTCACGCGTGCCGACAGCACAATTGCCAGGCCCGTTGCCGGCGACTCCGAATCCATCCAGGAAACACTGACCGAAATCCGGCGCCTCGCCGCAATCCCGACAGGAGAAGACGACAATGACAACGGCCTCGGCATCTGACACGCTCGCCCTCACCGCCTCCGGCTTCCTCCGCGAGCACCTTCAGCACGCGCAACGCGCCTGCATCACCTCAAGCTTCCAGGCCGAAGACGTCGCCGTTCTCCACATGGTGCTCCAGCTTCAACCACGAATTCCCGTCATCTTCCTCGAAACCGGCTACCACTTCCCTGAAACCCTGGCATACCGCGATCGCATGGCCACCGAGTGGAACCTGAACCTCATCAATGTTGAGGCAGAGCAATCCGTCGCCGAACAGGAATCACAATTCGGAATCCTCAATCAAACCGCGCCCGACCGCTGCTGCGGCCTGCGCAAAGTCGAACCTCTGTTTCGCGCTCTCGGCTCGTACACTACCTGGGTCACGGGTCTGCGCCGCCAGCAGTCCAAATCGCGCGCCAACCTTCAGCCACACGAGTTTTTTACCCTGCCCACCGGCAAGATTCTCGCCAAGTTGAGCCCCCTCGCCGAATGGACTACGCGCGATGTCTGGCAATACACCGAGCAGCACTCCATTCCGTTGCTCCCTCTTTACGAACAGGGCTACACCTCCATCGGTTGCGCTCCCTGCACCAGCCTGCCCTTCGATAAAAACGACCCACGCTCGGGCCGCTGGTCTGGCCGCAAGCTCGAGTGCGGCATCCACTTGCAGTCGCACTGATCCAGATTCGCTGATCTCGGGAGATCGTCATGGAACTGCTTTTAGGATTTGCAATCGCCACGCTCATCGCCATCACCGGCGTCGGCGCCGGTACGCTCATCGCGCCATTGCTCATCCTGTTTCTCCACGTGCCGGTAGCGGAAGCCGTCGGCACGGCCCTTGCATACTCAGCCGCGGTCAAACTCGTCGTCGTTCCAGTGCAAATCTGGCGCCGCCAGGTCGAGTGGCGCACCCTCGCCATCATCCTTGCCACCGGAATCCCCGGCGTCGCGCTCGGCTCGCTCCTCTTTCAGCGCGTCGCCCATAACGCAGCCAACAATCTTTGGCTCTTTCTCGCGCTTGGCATCATGATCGCAGTCTCCTCCGCCTGGCACATCTTCCGCCACTTTCGTCCAGCCGCCGAGCCGGCAAAGCGATCCAATTCTCCCCGCTGGCTTGCCCTTGTCATGCTCCCCATTGGCGCTGAAGTGGGCTTCTCCTCGTCGGGCGCTGGCGCCCTCGGCACCCTCGCCCTGCTCGGTCTGACGCCTCTCGATGCGCGCCGTATTGTCGGCACCGATCTGGCCTTTGGACTATGTCTTTCGCTTGTCGGCGGAACGCTTCACCTCAGCAGTTCCGGCCTCAACTCCGTGCTCCTCATTAACCTCGTCGCCGGCGGCATCCTCGGCGCGCTCGTCGGCACCGGCCTCGCCTCCCGCATTCCTGTCCGCACCATGCGCCTCGCGCTCTCCCTCTGGCTGTTCGTCATGGGCATCCAACTCTGCTGGCACGCCCTTGCGTAAATCGCAGACGCCGCCCGGCAGTAATTTTCATCCCGCAAACTTTCGTATCAGCGCGCTAAGAGCCCGCAGCAGCCCCGGCGCACTCAGGGCGATATACTGCATTTGGCTCTCTTTATGGCTCATTTCCAATTGCAAGTGAGAATCTACCTTGGCGCGTGAAACGCAAACGGCACGTCTGGCAAGCAAGACGCTAATCTCTGAATCGGCCCAGTGCTACCACTTCGATTTCGTTCTCGACGATCTCGAGTCTTTTCCCTTTGTCTCCGGCCAATTCATCTCCGCCGTCGCCGCCGATCCCAACGGCAAGCAGCAGACCCGCGCATACTCGATTGCCTCCGCAGCCAACGCCAACCACTTCGAGCTTTGCGTCAACCGCGTGCCCCAGGGATTCTTTTCCAACCACCTCGCCGATCTCACCGAACTGCCTCCCGGCGGCACCATCCAGGTTCACGGGCCTCACGGCCACTTCGTTTTGAAGCAGCCCGTAACCGACTCCATCTTCATCTCCACCGGTACCGGCATTGCTCCCATGCGCGGATTCGCGCAGTGGCTCTTTCCTGAAACCGGTCCCGACACCGGCATCGATCGCAGCGAAGGCAAAGAAATCTGGATGGTCTACGGCACTCGCCACGAAAGCGAACTCTACTACCGCGAAGAATTCGAAGCCCTCGCTGAGCGCAAACCCAACTTCCACTACCTGCCCACGCTCAGCCGCGCCGATGACACTTGGAAGGGCCTTCGCGGTTATGTGCAAGACCACGTGGCCCGCATCGTCGAAGAACGGGCCGCACGCCTCGGCATCACGCTTCCCTTGCCAGCGCCCGACCCTTCCGTGCTTCCCTCCGAACTCAAATTCGACATCTACGCCTACATCTGCGGCCTCAACAACATGGTCGCCGGCGTCCGCGAAAAACTAGCCTTCTACGGCTGGCACCGCAAACAAGTCATCTTCGAACGCTACGACTGATCCAGTCGGTTTCTTCCCGGCAATACTGCTGTCATCCTGAGCGCCGCACGCCTGGGCCCCGCAGACCATAGTCTGTGGGGCAAGCGGCGCGAAGGATCTGCTTTTGTAGTTGGAAACTTCTCGATCGGAATCGCACTGCCAAACCGCGGCACCAGCGTTACAGATTAAACAACTCCCGCAGCCGCTTCGTCTGCGCCCGGCTTACCGGAATCTCTGTCTGCTTCTTGTCGTTCATTCGCAGCTGGTATGTCGACTTGAACCACGGCACCACTTCGCGAATCTGATTGATGTTCACCACGAAGCTGCGATGCGCCCGCCAGAATATCGCCGCATCCAGCTGATCCAGCAGTTCCTCAATCGTCCGGCACTTCGACTGTCCTTCAAACTGTTGCGTCACTACGCGGATCACGCCTTCTTCAATCTCGGCAAAGCAAATCTCCGCCTGGTCCACCAGCAGCAGCCTGCTTCCCGCCTGCACAATCAGCTTCGCTCGCTGTGTCCCGCGCGCGCCGCCTTGCGGACTCTTCAACAGACTCAGCAGCGCGTCCAGTTGCGATTCAATGGGCGACTCTCCTCCGCCATTCCCCACCGCCGCACCATTTGTCATGCGTGCGCGCACCCTCTCCAATGCCTTATCCACGCGCACCCGATCGAAAGGCTTCAACAAATAATCGACCGCGTTCACATCAAACGCGCGCACCGCGTACTGGTCGTACGCCGTCGCAAACACAAACTGCGGCAAAGGCCAGCCGTCGTTGTCCTTCTGTTTGCGATGCCGATCCATCACCCGCTGAATCACAGCGAACCCATCCAGCCCCGGCATCTGCACATCGAGGAACACCAGGTCCGGATGATGCTCTTCGATCAGTTCCACGGCTTCGATGCCGTTCGCTCCCTGTGCAACCACATCGACATCCTTGGCCGCTTCAAGCAGGTACGCCAGCTCGTCGCGAGCCAGTTGTTCGTCATCGATAATCAGAGCAGAAATCGTCATGGAGGTTGTGCAATCGTGCCCCGGCGGCTCGAGCTTCAGTTTACCCCCCGACGGCACCAATCCACCGCCGGTCACCCTCGCGATGCTCGCAGTCGCAGAAATCCCCGACTGCAAATGGCTCCGCTCCTGTAGCGCTCCTGCTCATCCTGTCTTTTTTAGAAGTTGCAGCCGGCGTGAAACTAAACCTGCGGTAAAGCAAACTTGTCAGTTCAATCGAATTCAAATTAATTCTGAAAGCGGTAAGGACATGCTTCTGCTCTGGTTATCTAATCTCTAGTCCCTAGTCCCTAGTCCCTCAATCTCTGCTCCCCACTCCCTGCAGCCTCAGCCGCGCAGGCATCTGGTCGGTCTCCAGTTCATGCCCGCAGCGCGTGCAATACTGATCCGTCCCCCGCACCGTTCTGAAGCAGTTTCCGCAGCTGGCCGTCAGTTGATAATTGCACTGCGGACAGAAGTGAAAATCCCCCTGCACATGCGTTCCGCACGCCGGGCATTTCGAAACCAGCGGCGCGCGCAGCAGGAAGTAGAGCACCGCCCCAATCCCGCCCGGCATGACAAAGCAGATCAGCATCCAGAACCGCGCGCTCATCGCCCGCCGCGGCGCATCCTTGCTCACGTATCCCACCATCAGGAAATAGAGCGACGCCA
Source organism: uncultured Acidobacteriaceae bacterium (assembly GCA_963838295.1). Taxonomy (GTDB): domain Bacteria; phylum Acidobacteriota; class Terriglobia; order Terriglobales; family Acidobacteriaceae; genus Telmatobacter. Next base: position 260,471 of record CAWIQS010000004.1, on the reverse strand, counting down.
GCAGCCCCCACGAGAGGTTCATGTAGATCCGCAGTCCCAGCGGCGGAACATGATGCTGCGTCTGCGGGAACACCAGCCAGAAGTAGTACTCCACCAATACAAACACCACCGCCGCGATCGCAATCGACCACAACGGCACCAGCCGCGTCTCTTCGTTTGGGTTGATCAGTTCAGGTTCACGCATAAGAGTTTTACCCTCGCCTCGAGGGACCGGGCAGCAATCTGGCGATGCCGAATGCTATTCAATGGACGAGCACAATCGCAGTGAAGTTGCGACTGAGTATAGAGGAAATGCACACTGCCAGTGAAAGTTCCTCGTAGCAGCCCATTACGAAAATGTCATCTTCAGGGGCCTGAGATCCGGCACAGGGCGGAAACTAGCTGCCGATCGGCTAGATTCTCTTGGAGGGAATGTGGGGCTTTGCCCCGCGAATAACTTGGTCAAGATTTGACTTATGTTCGGGCACGAAAACATTGGCGACGGCTGAATTGAGAGCCCTACGACCTGCGCCGCAACCACCCCGCCAGCAATGCCGAACCCAGCAGCGCAGTCACAGAGAAGAAGCCCCATACCGCCAGTTCGCTCACCAGGCTTGTCAGGTGCTCTTCTTCGATCAGCGTCTCCGCCACCCACCATACTGGTGGGCCCACCACGAAGAACACCACCAGCGTCGCCGCCAGCGCCATGGCACGAACCCGCTTCCGGCCCGCACGCTGTTCCTGCATTACTCCCGCTGAAGCCACCACCACGCGCCGCGTCCGGTCTGCCGTAGCCCGCTCGCGTTCCGCACCAAATCCCGCCATAGCCTCCGCCAGTTCGCCACGCGTCGATGGCCCCCTGACCGCTCTGATGGACGGCACTCGTGCGGTCACACGGCCTCCCGGTGATGCGCCTGCGCGCGTTCCAGATGTGGCTTGATGGATGCCATCCCCCGATAGAGCCGCGACTTCACCGTCGACAGCGGAGCCCGCGTCACCTTCGCAATCTCTTCCAGCGAGAGATCTTCGTGGAATCGCAGTACCAGCACCTCGCGATATAGCGTATCCAGTTGCAGCAGCGCGATCGCAACTTGTTGCCTGTCTTCCACGTTCGACATGCGGTCAAAGGGTCCCGGCTCGTGATCGGCAACCTCAAAGGTCATCGGCTTGTCGTCGTCCCCACCGGCCTCAAATATCTCGTCCAGGCTGCTCATCGTCCGCTTCCGCCGCTGGTCGATCACCAGGTTGCGCGCGATCGTGAAGAGCCAGGTCTCAAACCGGGCCTTTCCGTTGAACTGCCCGCCCCGGGTCAGCACCCGCATCCAGACCTCTTGGAACATGTCTTCAGCCATCTCGCGGTTCCCGGTCAAAAACAGCAGATACCGCAGCAGCCGGTGCTGATAGCGCACAATCAGCTGATCTAGCAGTCCAACATCTTGCCGCTTAAGTCCTTCAGATACAGCAAGATTCTCCTGTCGCACCAGCTCATCGGCTGCGGAGGCAGCTCCTGCGACAAACAGCGATCGTATGGCCGAAACGGTACTCATCTTGTTCAATTAGACGACAAGTTATCTTCCAAAGCCGCAAAAAAGAAAGCGTTTGCACAAAAAATACAGCGATTTACTCGATTCAATTCGCTCGACAGGAAGTAGTGCCTTCGGCATGAGCGATAGCAGACGCGCCTACAGCTTGTAGGCGCAACATCATGCAGCGACAATTTCTGTTAGATATGGAGACGCCAGTCGCTATTCCTCGCTGTCGGGAATATAGAGCATGCCCAGGTCCCGCAGACTTTGACCCGTGCTGCGCCCGAGAACATCGGCAATACTCTCAGCCATTCCCCTGTTTGCCGCGTGGAATCGGAAGGTCACCACGTCCTTGCCGAACATGCAAGTCATGTCGACGCGAACGCCCACAATCCTGTCGACTCTCCGTAAGGTGACCAATTCCGGGGAACTAGCGAAGGCGGCCTTGCGAGTATCAAATGGCCCTGCGCCTCCCTGAGGCGGCCAACCGGGCAGACGCGATAACTGTTGCATTCCAAACTCCCTGCAGACTTAATGGTACCCCACAGAGCATCGACTCTGACGGTTTCAAGGCTTCTCGCCAATCGAAAGTTTTCATGAAAGATCAGATCTCGCGCGATTTTTTTGGCTACGTATTCCACGGTTGTTTTCGAATATTCGTGATCTCAAGCCACCTGTTCATGGGCAACGGTGAAGGTGCCCACGATGCCATTGAATTCACCCGACGTATTCCGCATTGGCGTTCCCTGCACATCCACCCAGATCTCTGACCCGTCCTTGCGGCGCAACCGAAAATGAAATGGCTTCGAATCGCCCTCGCTTTTCGCCTCGAAGAGCCTTCGCGCTGCCGGCTCGTCTTCCGGAAATATGTACGAAAACGAAGACTGGCCGATCATGTCCGAAGGAGAGGTCTTCAGAATCTCCCCCATCCGGGCGTTTGCCAAAACCGTGTCTCCGGCCGCATCGATAATCCAGATTCCGTCTAAACGCCTATTGGTGCTATATGTCAACCTGTTTGACTCCCTGAACCCATACATTCGATGCAGCTTGCTCGCGAAGCGTGGGCTCCGGTCGCACCTTGTGAGACGCATGATTGCTCTTCGCAAATCCGACTGAAGCGATCGCCTGCTACCAGGCGCGGGTCTGCGGTTGGGCAGATTGGCATTCCCAGTTCGCACCTCTGAAATCGGCATTGACCGCGCAAGATCGCTAAACTCTTCCCATGATGTTCACCAAGCGCCTCCGAGAAGGCGTTCGCCGCGGCAACATCACCTGCAGCGTCCGAATCTGGAAAAACCCGCGCGTCAAAGTCGGCGGACGCTACGCCATGGATGAAGGCCAAATCGAAGTGGATTCAATCGAGCCCATCGGCTTCCCCGAGATCACACCAGAACTGGCCCGCGCCTCGGGCTTCCTTGGCGTCCTCGACCTGCTCAAAGTCGCCAAACACGGCAGTGGCAACAACATCTATCTCGTCCGATTCCACTACATCCCGCCCGCCAAACCCAAATTGCGCCGCTAACTCATAGGGCCGACTTCGCTAACCCAATTCCGCATCACTCACACCGCAGAGCAGTCAACGGATCCACGCGCGCCGCCCGCCGCGCCGGAATCCATCCCGCCAGTAAGGTCATCGCGCTCACCACTACACCCGCCGACACGAACGCAATCGGATCCATTGCGCTCACCTGGTAGAGTTGCGACTTCAACACGCTCGTCAGTTCATGAGCCACACCTATAGCCAGCGGAACGCCGATCAACAGACCAGCTGCCAGCAGCACCAGTGACTCGCGCATCACCATCCACAACAGCACCCGTGACTGGGCTCCCAGCGCCACGCGAATCCCGATCTCGTTTGTCCGCTGCGCAACCGAATATGAAATGAGTCCGTACGTTCCCATTCCCGCCAGGAACACCGCCAACCCCGCAAAAAACGCCGACAGCCAACTGATCAGGCGATCTGTGGCGATCGACCCCTGCACCTCGTCCTCGAGCGGTTCCACCTGCGCGACCGCGATCTCAGGGCTCACCTCCGCGACGGCCCGCCGCACCGCCGGATCTAGCGCACCTATCGGGCCATCCGACTTCACCGAGAAGTTGCTGAAATACTGAATCCGCTGCGCATACGGGAAATACGCCGCCATGTGCTTGCTCTCACCCATGCCCACGTACTTCGCATCGCGCACCACTCCCACAATCTCCACGTCAAAGTCGTGCTTCTGCGCATGCGCGGGATTTGGATCGCACAGGCAGAACCGGTGCCCAATCGCCGACTCGTTCGGGAAGAATGTTCGTGCCAGCGTCTCGTTCACGATGGCGACGTGCGGACTCGTCGCACTGTCTTGCGCGGTAAAGTTCCGCCCCGCCACCATCGGGATTCCAAGGGTCTGCAGAAATTCGTTTCCAATCACGTTGTAGAGCACGTCTCTGCTGTTCAAGGTGTTCGGAGTGACGCCCTGCGCCAACATGCTCTCTGACCACTCTCCCTGGTTGAACGTGAACATGGAAAAGCTCGCCGACTGCACGCCGGGCAGCGCCTGCACCTTCTGCTCAATCTGCTGCTGCAGTTGGGTCAGGCGCGCGTCGAGTGGAAGGTTCGCCGCATATTCATCCAGCGAAAACACCATCACGTTCTGCGTATCGAATCCCAAGTCCTGCTGCGTAAGGTTTCGCAAACTGTGCAGAAACAGCCCCGCCGCTGCCAGCAGCAAAATGGACAGCGCCACCTGCCCCACAATCAGCGATCGCGACAATGCACCGCGGGCCGAGGCTGATGAAGCGCCGCGCCCATCGCGTAGCGCCGGAGTCAGCTCCAGCCGTGCTGCCCGCAACGCAGGCGCCACGCCAAACAAGACTGCGGTCAGCGCTGTCACCAGTAGTGTGAATCCCAGAACGCGAACATCCGGAGTCAGGTCCAGCGGCATCGGCTCCGGCCCCTGCGATCCCAGCGCCAGCAGCAATTGCAATCCTCGCCACGCCAGCAAAACCCCAAGGCCTGCGCCTGTTATCGCCAACAAGAAGCTCTCGGTCAGAAGCTGGATCATGATCCGCAATCGCGTTGCGCCAAGCGCTTGCCGCACCGCCAGCTCGCGCCCACGTGCGACACCGCGCGCCAGCAGCATGTTTGCGATGTTTGCGCACGCAATCAGTAGAACCATAGCCACGATGCCCATCAGGATCTCGAGCGGAACAGAGTAGCGCAGCTTCAGTCCCGGCAATCCGCCAGCTGCCGCGGTCAGGTCTATACGCGCCTTCGCGAGCTTTTCGAGATCGCGCGGTGATGCATTCCCGCCCAGGTATTCCGAGCGAACAATCTGGCGAAAGAGCACATTGGTTGCCGCGCTCGCCTGCGCCAGCGGCACGCCTGGCTTCACCCGACCGAAAAGGTACAGCGACTGGAAATCATGATCCGCCAATCCGTTCCACCCCGGCGAAATCTCTTTCTCCATCGACAGCGGAATCCACAAATCGGTTGGCTCGGCCGGTGCAATCCCTCTGAAACCCGCCTGCGCAACGCCGATGATCGTGTAGTCGCGTCCCTGGATGTGCACTGCCTGCCCGATCGCCGAAGGATTTCCCTGGTAGTGCCGCTGGAACCATCCATAGCTCGCGACGGCCACCGGGCTCGCGCCCGCCGCGCGGTCGTCGCTCTCTGCGATCACGCGCCCTAATGCCGGCGGAACCTGGAGAACATTGAAGTAGCTTCCCGAAACCAGGTCGATCCGTACATGCTCCGTAGCACCGCCGCCCAGGGAGATGTGACTCCCCATCTGGATGCTGCTCTGCGCCGCGACGCCCGCGAACGACTGCGTTTGCGCGGCAAATTCCTTGTACAGTGGATCCGAGAAAAGCTGCCAACTTTTGTTAGGCATGCCGTCCTGGCTGCCTACCCACTCGCCCTTGCCGAAGAGATACAGTTGCTCCGGATGCGGCACCGGTAGCGGCCGCAGCAGAATCGCATTCAGCAAAGTGAAGATCGCCGTGTTCGCGCCGATTCCCAGCGTCAATGACAGCAGCGCCACCGCCGTGAATCCCGGGCTTTTCGCCAGCGCGCGAATGCCGATGCGCACGTCCTGCAGCAGCCCTTCAACGCCCGACTCCCACCGCGACGACCATACCTGGTGCTTCACTGCGTTGCGACTGCCCATCTCGGCCATTGCAGCGCGCCGCGCCTGCTCCACAGTCATTCCCGCGCTCTGCTTGTCCGCCGTAGCCGCCTCGAGAAACCCCGCCAACTCTTCGTCGAGTTCCTTCTCAACCCGCCGCTTCGCTAACAGCGACCTGAGGCCCATCCCAATGCTGTTCATCCATCCCATCGCGAACCTCCCCGAATGCGCCGCCTCCCCATCCTTCGTGTGCGCCATGTGTGGGAATGCGGAATCACCATAATCACCGTGTCATCCTGACCGACGCATACTTAGGACCCCGTCGCGCGAACCTCTCGCGGGGCATCGTGGAGGATCCGCTTCTGCTTTTCGTCTTGCACGGTACGAACCAGCGGTCCCTTATCTTTGCGAACTTTTTCTCGCAAGGGTGGGGAAGCACGAACCCTCAATTTTGGCCCGCATCACGCCTCCATAATTCGCGCAATCGCCGCCGCCTGACGCCCCCACTGTTCCTTCTCGGCCGCCAGCGCCTTACGCCCTTTCGCCGTCAGCAGGTAGTACTTTGCCCTCCGATTGTTCTCCGTGGCCCGCCACTCTGACTTCACATGCCCCGCTCGCTCCATCCTGCTCAGCGCAGGCAGCAGCGACCCCGCATTCACTCGGAACACTCCACCGCTGATCTGCTCAATCCGCAGCACCACGCCATATCCGTGCATAGGCTCGAGCGCCAGCGTTTTCAGGATCAGCATCTCCAGCGTTCCCTGTACCAGTTCGCTCTGGTCCCCCGTGTTATCCGTCTCTGCTTTGCCTGCCACGCGTCACTCCTCTAGATAATCTAGATCAACAGCATACGCCCTTCCTCTAGATTGTCAAGATGGAAGCTGGTGGTTGTTTCAATTGGGATCTGGGAGTCTGTCTTGGTAGGCGTCCGGAAAATGGAACGCAATGAAGAGGGGGCCCGTTTGAAATTCGATTTCCGGATTATCGGTCGCGCATGATCGCCATCGGGTGCACGCTCAACGAGCGCAGCGCGGCAACAGTGCCGGAAATCAGGACGGCAACGGCGGGCAAAAGCAGAGCGAGCAGCCAGGCTCGGAATGGTGGCTGACCGATGAGGCCCGTTCCACTGAGCAACAATCTCTGGAGCGCCATGGACAACAGAGCGCCCGCTGCACAGCCCGCGAAGACAAGCCGCCCTGACTCAACAAGACTCTTCAATAAGATGCGCCACCCTTGAGCGCCAAATGCAAGGTGCAGGGCCAGAATCTTGCGACGCTCGCGATGGACGTCGCTCTGGATGCTGAAAACCCCAATCAAACCGACCATCAATGCAGCGAGCGCTGATGCCAGGGAGATCAACGTTGCAATGCGCAACGGTGCTAATGCCGACCGCGACAACTGCGTGTCGAGAGTTTCGATATCTGGCGCTGCCGCGTCACGTCCAGGTACCGACTCGATTTTGCTCCTCAGTTCGGCCAACTTTCGATCATCTGCCTTGGGGGCTCTCAGAATGACTGTCATGCGAAGCGGGGTTTCCTGCCAGTCAGGAATGAAAACCGTTGGTTCCGGATACTGCTGGAAAACCCCCAGGTCCTGAGACCGAACGACCCCGATGATTTCGGTTTGGCTCCCGGTTGGGTCAATGATGAGAGCGCCGAGCGGTTTGCCGCCGAAAAAAAGATCCGCGGCTTTCTGGTTGATCACTCCTACACGCCGGCATGGATCGGCAAACCGCGCAGGATCTGAGAACCAATGGCCTGCAATTAACGGCAAGCCAAGTGCTTGCATATACCCACTCGAAACGAAGTTGACGTTCAATTGAACGTCGGCCGATGACAGTGCAGCGGGAGCCCGGAACCGAGCGCCCTTCAACGAAGCATGCTGATATGGGCCCAGCGGATCGAAGTAAATCGTCGGACGGCGACTCGGAATATCCGCAGACGTTTTGTGCGCCACACCGATGATCGCGACCGGTGATCCAGTGGGATCGAAGATCCTCTCGCCGACCGTCGCGGGACCTGACAGGGCCTCCGCCGCTTCACCATCGACAACAGCAGATCTGCAGGACAGATCCCGCTCGGCGAATAGCCGTCCCGCAGTTCGCTGCAGCTCGGGCTGGTCCCGTTCGTCCCGGGTGAATTCGGAGACATCCAGAACAACCTCGTGCAGAGGTAGTGAGGCCGCCTGAATCCGGAAGGACTGCCAGATGGGTCGGCTTCCGGGCGGTTGAGTTGTCCACGTAACCGGCACAACATCGGGGACAGACTTCGCGCTCTTCTCAACAGCCTTGAAGTAGTCAGCAGGGACACCGAGAGGGGGAGGGAGTGCCTGAACAGTAACAAGAATTGGATTTCCGAGCTTCTGTCCGATTCCGGTTTTGAGCGCATTGTGAAAACCCTCCAAGAGGAGAGTTGCAAAGATAACCAGCGCACAGCAGAGTGCAATCTGCAGAACGACCAGGGCTGCTCTCAGCCTCACGATTTTTGTCGAGGAAAAGCCTTGTTCCCGCTGAAGAACCATCCATGGGCGATCCGTTACCGTTGCAAAGATCGGCATCATTCCAGCAAGCACGATAATGCTGACGCAAACGACGCTAGACGTGATGAGGAAAGCCACCGGGGGAACGAAAGTGAGGCGCTGCGCATCCTCTTGAAACAGAAGACTTGGAATAGCCCGTTTCGCCCCAAACGCCATGAGGAGACCGAGAATTCCGCCTGCAAAAGCAATAACGACGCTGTCAGCGAACAACTCGCCGCTCAATGCCTTTCGTGTTGCTCCGAGTGCGACACGCAGCGAGGTCTCACTCGTGCGCTCGAATGCTCTTCCAAGCAACAGCGAGACGACATTGATACACGAGATCAGGAATACTGCGCCAGCGATGAACTTCAGTAGCGTGATAATCGATGCCAAGCCTCTGGCGGTCGTCGGGGCGATGCCGCTATAAGGAATGACCTCCACATCGTCCGATTCTTTCAATGTCGCGCTAATTTCGTGTTGCGCAGCGTAGGCTGAAACGCCAGGACGAAGACTCGCCAGAACCCATAGATCGCGGCGGTTAGACTCTTCGTCCTGCCGAGCGCCGTTTTCAAACGGTACCCATAGATCAATCGGGCGGTCGCCGTAGAGACCTTCCAGTGCTTTCGGCGCGACACCGGTTATCTCAAGATCTTCATTGTTGATACTAACGTGACCCGCAACCGCGCGGTTGCCCTCGCCAAATTCTCTTTCATAGAGATGGTCACTCAGAACAACGCCGGCGCCTTTGAATTTCAGGTCCAACGCTTGTGCCACGTCAGGCATAACGCTGCCAACTGTGATGGTTTCGGTTTCGCCATTGATCGCGACCTCGCGCGGTGCGATGCGGACCGCGTCAACCCAGGAAAATGCTGCGATGCGGCTGCGAATCTCTTGATACTCACTCTCCGAAAGCGGTCCTGCATCGGACATCCGGTCGTGCGCAAATATGGAAACGATTTGATTGGATGATTCGACTGGATACCTGGGATGAGCCAGCCCTTCAATAAAACCGCCGACAGAAGCATTGCTCCCCACCCCGATCGCAATCGTCGTCAGAAGGGCAAGCAAAATTCCAGGCGTGTTGGCGAACGCCCTGATTGAGTTACGGATTCTGAACCGGGCCCGGGTAAACATCATTCAGCTCGAATAGGGGTGGCATAGACGCAGATCAACCGTAAAGGAGGACCTCTTCATTTAAATGCATAAATGCACGTCTCAGGCCAATGATTTCAATAACAATCGAAAGCGGTTAACAAAATTATCTATGTGCGAATATGTTCGAAATTGCCCAACAACGTCCAGCCATGAACATCTTGGCGCTGGTACAGAAGCTGCCGCGAGATCCCGACAGCTCCGCCACGATCTCCCGGTAAGCCTGGGTAAATTGCGATGCTTCAACCTTCGATCCATTTCCAGTTCCCTCTTTATCTGCAGGTAGTGAATTTACTACCTGTCTCACTTGATCAGTCCAGACTGATATGAAGCCGCATGCGACGGTTCGCAGTGGCGAATGCTACATTTGTCTTCTTACTCGTCCATTGAGGGGGTCATAGGTGAAGCGTTTCCTGCTCCTCGGCGTCATGTTTTTGCCGTTTCAGTTGCTTGCGCAGACCGGCATTTCGGCTGACGCTTCACGCAATCCCAAAGTTCGGGCCATTACCGCATTTGTGCGCCTGGACCGGAACAAGTGGGAACAGCAGATTACGGAAACCCTAAGTGTCTTGCGGAAGACGCAGGCAGCATTTAAGAGCGTGGGATACGAGGTGGAATCGATTCGCATCACGACGCAGCCTGTCTGCGAACTGGTGGCCGGGCTATCGGAAGACGATGCCGTTGCGTTTCTTGGTCGCTTCGACCAGTTGTCGGCGAAAGAGAATTTCATTCCCAATGTAGGGCCGGCCATGATGCACGACGGGGATGACACGCTGCCGATGCGCGTGCTCGAACGCGCCCTCTCTACGCTTCCCAACATCGAAGCCAGCACCATCATCGCCGACGACTCGGGTATCCACTGGAAGACGATTCACGAAACAGCGGAGCTGGTGAAGTATGTCGCCGAGCACAGCCCGCATGCGCAGGGGACGTTCAACTTCACGGCAACCGCGATGCTGAAGCCGCTGGGGCCCTTCTATCCCGGCTCATATCACGACGGCCCTGGCGGCCAATTCTCCATCGGGTTCGAAGGCGCGGGGGTGGTGGCCGAAGTGTTCACGCACGACAAGGGAAACGCTGCAGCCGCAACAACAGACTTGACCGCAGCGCTCACCAAACATGCAAAGGTAGCGGAGGCAATAGGCAACAAGGTCGCAGCTGAAACCGGATGGGGATTCGCGGGGGTTGATCCCACGCCGGCTCCGCTGGGCGATGTGTCGATTGCGACCGCTATCGAAGATTTCACTGGCGCGAAGTTTGGTTCTAGCGGCACGCTTACCGCGGCACGCATCATTACGGCTGCGGTGAAGGCTGTGCCTGTAAAGCAGATTGGCTACTCCGGGCTCATGGTGCCGATAATGGAAGACAAGGTGATGGCGCAGCGGTGGGCCGAGGGTACGTTCAACGTGGATTCACTGCTGGCGTATTCTGCGGTGTGCGGGACTGGACTCGATACGATTCCACTACCGGGCGATGTCAGCACGGAGCAGATGGAACGCATGTTCGCGGATGTTGCGTCACTCGCAAGCAAATGGAACAAGCCGCTGTCGGCGCGGTTGCAGCCGGTGCCGGGCAAGAAGGCGGGGGAGATGACGGAGTATCAGGATCCGTATCTGTTTAATACGACGATTCACGCCGCGCCGTAGTGGTGGAGTGTAGTTTGGGGTGGCAGCGGGGAGAGATTTTCAAATTTTGCCAACCTCCAGGAAGACACATAAGTTTCTAATCTGGCCACAAATAAGTGCCCAACTGAGCAACAGTGGCAAGAATCTCCGGGAGAGCCTGACATCTTTCGGCAAGCCGTTCCACACATTGAGGAACGTCGCTCAGTACTTTTTCAGCGATGGGACATTCGCTGTGCGCATTCAGGCGATCGACTGCTTTAGTTAGCACGTCAATGACGTTGTTTGCTGCCCCCAGCCGATTCTTGAGGAACTCGATGTTTGGCTCCTGCCAGCGAGACTCAAATAAATGCCCGTCAAAATCCCACAGACAAGGCGGACCGCCGCCCTTGTCGCGCGAATAAGGAGCAAAGACCGGGTTCGCGTCCTTCGCGTACATCAGGCAGGAGATATATTGCACTGCTGCGATTGCTTTCCCCTGAGTATCGATTGTCCACCAGTCATTCCAAATGCGCTGAACATCCGGAGCAATTACCCCATGCGTAGTTAAAGCGCTAATCCAACGATATGGCTGAGCGCGGGATCCCCGGAAATGCAAGCGATCCTGGGCGTCGATCTCGTCGAGAATCGATTCGCGCATAAACTCGAAAATCGTGGCGCGCTCATCAGTAGAGAGGCATTCCGAAAGGACGTTGGTTTTCCCAAGTACCGTGTAGAACTGTTCCCTAAATCCTGGCCATTCGAAATTTTGGATTCGAATGTGCTGATCCCATCTCTCCAGGCAGAAGGGAAGCAAATAAAGAAAGAGAGCGGGCTGAATGTCAGTTCCGTATTGCAGGTCTTCCATGTAGTCGCAAAGGTCTTCCTGGTTAGCCTGTTCAGAAGGCCGCAGATGCGCGAGTCTCTCCAAGTGTTCAGGGTCATCTTCGAACACTCCTTGCGTGATAACCTTCGGCGCAGTGGGCGAGCCCAAGAGCCGTCGTAGCTCATCCAGCCGCTCGGTTGTTGCATTGGCCATTTTGAATCAGAAGATTACCACATCCGAAGTAGAGAAGTGCCATGGCTTAGTCGAGTTCGGGGCGGATAACCGCCAATGGAAAGTTACAATGCGCAGCGGCTAAAGTCCGAACATGTTTCCGGCTTTGCGGCACGACTAAAGTCGTGCCCTGACACAAAACCGTCCGAGCACAATGTGTCTCCGTCCCTCACGAGATTGGCATTTCTTGAAAGGCAACCGCGGATGCTTCGCTGCGCTCAGCATGAAAGTGCCGGGGTATGACAGCGTCAGGGGTAGTTCCAAGTGGCGTGGTACGGCTGGGAGGAACCTGCACATCTTGATGTGCGAAAGCCCGGGCGGGCCTTGGGGCTCTCCGTTAGTCTCTGCGCTTCAGATAGCGGCGGCCTTGAATCTCGTATTCGCCGCTCGCGACTCGGGCGATTGCCTCGGTGTAGGCGATGTGCTCATCCGCGAGGATGCGGTCGGCCAGGGAGTGGGCATCGTCCCCATCTAAGACCGGGATGGCGCGCTGCAGGACGATCGCGCCGTGGTCGAGGTGTTCGTCGACGAAGTGGACAGTGCAGCCCGCAACCTTCACGCCGTAATCGAAGGCCTGCTGCTGGGCATCTAGTCCCGGGAATGCCGGCAGCAGGGAGGGATGAATGTTGAGGATGCGGTTGGGGAATGCGGCGATAAAGCCGGGTGAAAGCAGGCGCATGTAACCGGCGAGGCAGACGAGGTCGACGTGGTGTTCGCGCAGGGATGCGATAAGGTCGGCATCGTGGTCGGCGCGAGGACGACCTTTGGAGACGAAGATGGCGGTGGGAAGGTTTAGGTCGCGGGCGACGGCGATGCCGGGGGCGTCGGCGACGTTGGAGATCACTACCGCGATTTCAACCCCTTGGAGCCTTCCACTTCGAATAGATTCGGCGATAGCGAGGAAGTTGGAGCCGCGCCCGGAAAGGAGAACTCCGAGCCGGAGGGGCGGACGCGCGCGTTGCGCGCCTTCATCTCGCGGATTGGATGTTGAGGGTTGCATTGGGTTCATCTGGCGGCGCTACGGGGCGCGCTGATCCGGCATCCGTCTAGAAACAACTGCAGGTTCCTCCACTCGCTCCGCTCGGTCGGAATGACAGGGCTTTGTGCCAGTGTTCGGAACTGAAAGACTCTTGGCTACCACGTCGAAAGAGATTCTTCTTCCGAGGACAAATCAAGTGTAGTGGACTTGGTGGTCGCCTTTGATAATGCGGCCGACAACGTAGAACTTCTCTTCGGCGCGGTCGAGGAGCGTCTTGGCACGCGTGAACTTGGCCGCGGGAACTACCGCAATCAGTCCGATGCCCATGTTGAATGTGCGCATCATCTCGTCCTGCGACACCTGGCCGAGATCACGGAGGTGGTCAAAGATGGGCAGCACGGGCCAGGAGCCTAGTTCAACCTGCGCTGCGAGGCCCTTGGGCAGAATGCGCGGCAGATTCTCGGTAATGCCGCCACCGGTGATGTGCGCCATGCCCGCGGTCATTCCCGCGGCGACGAGCTTCTGGATCACGTGCAGATAGCTGCGGTGCGTCTTCATCAGCGCCGCGCCAGCCTTCTCTTTGATGGCGGTGACATACTGACTGGGTTTGTATTTGGCCACGTCGAACATCAGCTTGCGGGCCAGGGAGTAGCCGTTGGTGTGCAGGCCGGTCGAAGGGAATCCAACAAGGACATCGCCTGCCTTGATCTCGTCGCCTGTCACCAGTTTGTCGCGATCGACGGCGCCGACAATGAAGCCGGCCAGATCGTATTCGCCCTCCGCATAGAAACCGGGCATCTGCGCGGTTTCGCCACCAATGAGCACGCATCCGTTGGCTTTGCAGGCTTCGGCCAGGCCGGAGACGACGGTCTCCGTGACCTCGGGGTCAAGCTTACCGCTGGCGAAGTAGTCGAGGAAAAACAGCGGCGTGGCGCCCTGCACGGCAATGTCGTTGACGCAGTGGTTTACCAGGTCGCCGCCGACGCTCGAGTGCAGGCCCATCTCGAATGCGATCTTGAGTTTGGTTCCCACGCCGTCCGCCGAACTAACCAGAATGGGGGTCTTGAAGCGCTGGAGGTCGAGCCGAAAAAGGGCGCCGAAGCCGCCGATTCCGCCTAAGACATTGCGGTTAAAGGTCTTCTGCGCAAGGTACTTGATGCGGTCCTTGGCGCGGTCGCCGCGGGAGATGTCAACCCCAGCGTCGGCGTAGGTGATGGACTTGGGTTTGGTTTCTTCGGGCACTCTGCGGCCTCTGCGGTCAGATTATGAAGCGGGCGCTGCGGACCGGAAAGGTCGATTCTAGCAGGCTGGGCGCACCAGGTCTGTGAACAGCGAAATCGATTTGCTGTTCAAAATGTGGAGAAACGGATTGTGAGGCGACCCGCTTCACTCCGGAACGGGTAGCGACTTCTATACTGGAGCCACGATGAGCCCCAAGGCTGCCCCATTCGTACATGCGCGTTCCCACGCATTGCAACAGCGCGCAGAGCGCTTCTTTCCCGGCGGCGTCAATTCGCCGGTTCGGGCATTTCGCGCGGTGGGCGGAGCTCCGCCGTTTGTGGAGAGGGCCGAGGGCGCGTTTGTGGTGGATGCGGACGGCAACCGCTACATCGATTACGTCGGCTCATGGGGGCCGATGATCCTGGGCCACGCGTTTCCGCCAGTCGTTGAGGCAATTGAGCGCGCTGCTCGCAATTCGGCGAGCTTTGGTGCGTCGACGGCGAGCGAGGCGGACCTGGCTGAGCGCATCGTTGCCTGCTACCCGGCCATCGAGAAGATGCGCTTTGTAAGCTCGGGCACCGAGGCGACGATGTCGGCCATCCGGCTGGCGCGCGCGGCGACAGGGCGCAAGATCATTATCAAATTTGAAGGCTGCTACCACGGTCATGCCGATGGATTGCTGGTGAAGGCGGGATCGGGCGTAGCGACGTTCGGGATTCCTGGGTCGGCAGGTGTGCCGGAGGAAATCGCGGCTTTGACGCATGCGCTGCCTTACAACGATGTGGCCGCGGTAGAGTCCGCCTTCGATGCACACCCCGATAAAATCGCGGCGGTCATCCTGGAGCCTGTGGTGGGCAACGCGGGGTGCATTCCGCCCGCCCCTGGCTATCTGCATGCGTTGCGCGAACTGACGAGGCGTGAAGGCGCGCTTCTGATCGTCGACGAAGTGATGACCGGATTCCGCGTGGCGCTGGGCGGCGCCTGCGAACTGTATTCGCTCGATCCGGACCTCGTCACGCTGGGCAAGATTGTGGGCGGCGGGTTGCCGGTTGGCGTCTTCGGCGGCAAGCGGAAATATATGGATATGCTGGCGCCACTGGGACCGGTTTATCAGGCCGGAACGCTGAGCGGGAATCCGTTGGCCATGGCTTCGGGGATTGCGACGGTTGGGTATTTGCAGGAGCATGCGACCGAGGTGTATTCGCACATCGAGAAAACGGCAAAGGCCGTCGCAGAGGGGGTTGCAGCCGAAGCTGAAAAAGCCGGCGTAGCGCTCACGACGAATCGGGTGGGCGCAATGTGGACGTGGTTCTTCAACGAAGATCCTGTCACAAACTACGATGATGCTGCGGAGTCCGACACTGCGGAGTTCGGACGTTTTCATCGCGCGATGCTGGACCGCGGCGTGTGGCTGCCACCATCTCAGTTTGAAGCTGCATTCCTGGGCGCGTCGCATGGTGACGCAGAAGTGCACGCCACAATTGAAGCGGCGAAAGAAGCGTTCCGCGCATCCTGACTTGGAGCTTCGCTGTTGATGCAAAAGGTCAACCTGCTTCCGCACAAGCGAAGTCGTTTTTCGTCGCGGATGCTGCGGCACCACCTTCCCCTGCTGGCTTTTTCCCTTGCGTCAGTGGCAGCACTCTACTCCACTCGCCCTTATCCGGATGCGATCAGCCGCGCCAGCTTTGCAACGGCGTATCCGGCGCTGGCACTGCTGGCGGCGACGCTGCTGGTGGGCCCGTGGAACCTGTTGCGGAGAAATCCGAACCCGGTCTCGAGTGATCTGCGCCGAGACCTGGGAATCTGGGCCGGGATTCTCGGCGTGGTGCACGCGGGGGTGGGGCAGTTTGTTCATCTGCGCGGACGGCCCTGGCTTTATTACGTCTATGGGCCGGCCGAACACCATCATGGCATGCGGCACGATCTTTTCGGGCTGGCAAATTACACCGGGGCTCTTGGAGTGCTTCTGCTCGCAGCGCTGTTCGCGACTTCGAATGACCTGTCGCTGAAGAGATTTGGAGCCAGGAAGTGGAAGCAATTGCAGCGATGGAACTATGCGGTGTTCGCGCTGGTTGCGGCGCATTCGATTGCGTTTCAGATGCTGGAGAAACAGAAACAGCCGTGGATGATCACGGTCGCGATCTGCATTGCGGCTGCGTTGATCATGCAGATTGCAGGCGTGACGCGACGGGTTGCGTAGACATTGTCGCGTGCCTAAAGGGTTTTCGAGATCGCAAGAAGATTATTGCCACGCATCGAGCGTGACGAATTTCTGTGAGCCGGCGTAGCGGTCGAGAAGATGAGCGGCTGCGGTGATCGACGGGCCGCGATCGGCCCCGAGGCCGCGATGGCTGCCGTCGTGGAGAACGATGTTGCTGGCGTAACCGCGGCGTTGATTGCTGTCGATTTTCCCGATCAGGTTTTGCGCGATCTTGTCGGCGGAAGGTTCCTTCCAATCCTTCGTCATTGCATTCCACGTAACAGGGATCAGTCCGAGTTGGCGAGCAAGTTTCAGAACATAGGGCCGCCGCGCTCCGAACGGCGGGCGGAAGTAGCGAATCGGTTTGCTCGTGATCTTCGCGAGCAGATCGTTGGTGCGGGTGAGTTCGTCGAGAACGTTGGCCTCCCGCGTGCGCGAAAGATCGGGATGGCTCCAGGTGTGGTTGCCGATCAAATGTCCGGCATCGGCGACGCGGCGTGCGAGTTCCGGCTCGGCCTTGGCGAATTTGCCGACCATGAAGAAGGTCGCGCGCACGTTGTGCTCGGCGAGAATGTCGAGCAGCCGCGGCGTCCACGCAGGGTTGGGGCCGTCGTCGAAGGTTAGGGCGAGTTGGCCGGGACTCCGCGGGGCGATGAGTGTGCGGCCGAAGATCTGCGAAGTGGGCCAGAGCGAAGCATATGCAAAGCCACCGATGCCCAATCCGGTTGCACCAGCGAGACCGAGGGCTCCGTAAACACTCGCAGCTAAAGGAGAAAGCATCGCTGCCCCTAGTGTGCGGCGCGGAGCAGGCGAACGGCAAGCGATCTGTGACGGACCGGCGTATACTGAATCTGTTCGGGCCGCATCCTGGGTACTCGGAGCGGCACTGGAGACATCATGAGCCTCACCAACTTCCCCGGCAGCGCGAATTCTTCGCCGCTCGACTCTTCCATCACAAAAGTTACAATTCCGGCACTGGCCGAGATGAAACGCCAGGGCAAACCCATCTCCGCGCTTACGGCCTATGACTACGCGACTTCGCGCCTGGTGGACGAAGCCGGCATTGATCTGATCCTCGTAGGCGACTCGCTGGCCATGGTGGTAATGGGCCACGATAACACCCTCGCAGTCACCGTTGACGAGATGCTGCACCACACCCGCGCGGTGCGGCGTGCAGTCCGGCGCGCGCTGGTGGTGGCCGATATGCCTTTCGGCAGCTATCACGGCACGGTGGCCGAGGGCGTAGCCAATGCAGTGCGTTTCATCAAAGAGGCCGGCGCCGAAGCCGTGAAGATCGAGGGACCACGCGTGGCGCTGGTCGCGGCACTTACGGATGCTGAAATCCCGGTAGTGGGTCATCTTGGACTGACACCGCAGAGCGTGCATCGCATGGGCGGCTATCGCGTGCAGGCTAAAACAACCGACGCGGCTCAGCAGATCAAAGCCGATGCGAAAGCCCTCGAAGAAGCGGGCGCAGGGCTGGTCGTGCTTGAAGGAATTCCGCGCGAGGTGGCTACAGAGGTCACGGCGGAACTTACGATTCCGACCATCGGCATCGGCGCCGGGCCGGATTGCGACGGCCAGATCCTCGTCTTCCACGACATGGTGAACCTGAGTTTCGCTCCGAAGGCCAAGTTCGCACGCCGCTACGCGGATGCTGCGGGGCTGTTCCGCGCGGCCATCGAACACTATCGCGAAGACGTGGAACATCGCGCTTTTCCCTCCGACGAAGAGAGCTATCATCTATCTTCGGCGGTACGGAGAGAAATTGCCGCTGAGCACGTCGAGACGGGGCCGGTACAGCAACTGCGCAAAGCCTGATGCAGATTCTCACGACAGTGAAAGAGTTGCGCGCGTGGAGCCGCGCGCAGCGATGCGGCACGAGCGGCGAAGGAATCGCGCTGGTGCCGACCATGGGTGCACTGCATGCGGGACACGCATCGCTGATTCGTGCGGCGGCAGAGGCGCGGCCCGGGCGCGTGGCCGTATCCATCTTTGTAAATCCCACACAATTTGGTCCCAACGAGGACTACGCCCGCTATCCACGAACCTTCAAGGCTGACTGCGCGCTGGCCGAAGGCGAAGGCGCATCCGTAATCTTCGCTCCCTCTGTCGAAGAAATATACCCCGCTGGTGCATCCTCGTTTGTCGAGGTCGAGGGCCTCAGTGAACGCCTCGACGGCCAGTCCCGGCCTGGACATTTTCGCGGCGTTGCAACTGTGGTTGCGAAACTGATGATTGCCGCCGAGGCCGATCTCGCTTTCTTCGGACAGAAGGACGCGGCGCAGGTAGCGGTGCTGCGTCGAATGGTCACCGATCTACGACTCGGCACCACAATCGTGGTTTGCCCAATTGTGCGCGAAGCCGACGGGCTGGCGCTCAGCTCACGCAACGCATACTTGAGTCCGGAAGAGCGGCAGCAGGCGCTGGTTCTGAACCGCGCAATTCGTCGCGTTGAAGCGCTCGTCGCCGATGGCGAGCGTTCGGGCGCATCCTTGATCGATGCAGCACGCGACGTGTTTGCAGAAGAGCCCGGTGTGCGCGTGGACTACGTGGAGTTGGTGGACTGGGAGACGCTATGGCCCGTTCTCACCGCCGCACGGGGGACGCTGTTCGCGGTTGCGGCGTGGGTAGGAAGCACGCGGCTGATCGATAACACGATCATCGGCTGATCGGCAATCGCGTGTTCGCGAAAGACAACCGCAGTCGTAATTGTCACTTTGCGACACCCTGGAAAGAATGAAAATAGCTGCTGGTCAGATCGTGCTTTCCCACCCAAGCGGAGCTTGGATGGGGCATCCTCGTTCGTGCCGTTGTTGGTGAAGCTTGCTCCTCACGCGTGTGGCAGATACTGATCAAGCCACTCAATCCACCTGCGGTAGACATCGCGCATGCGGACAGGGTCGTTAGGGCTGTGGCCGCCAATCGGGTAGGCATAGAACCACGTCTTGACGCCGCGATCCTTGAGCGCGTGATATAGCTCGTATCCCTGCGTGATAGTCACGCGATAGTCGCCTACATCCTGCAGCACCATCGTCGGCGTGGTCATCTTGTCGTAATAGGTTATGGGCGACTGCTCGACGAAATGCTTCATCCAGTCGCCGGTGTAAGGCGAGCCGCCAATGGCCGTCGCCCGCGCAACGTTGGAATCAGAAAGATTGTACTGATCAAGCAGATTCGTAACCGGTGCGCCGGCAATGGCCGCCTTCCAGAACTGCGCGTGCCCGATAAGCCAGCTCGTCATGTAGCCGCCGTAGCTCCAGCCGGTGACAGCGATGTTCGACTCGTCGACGACGCCGCGCTTCTTGAGCATGTCGATGCCGGCGAAGACATCGCGGCCCGGACCATCGCCTGAGTCATCCAGGATGGCACGTCCAAAATCGTTGCCGAAGTTATCGCTTCCGCGGTAATTCGGCTCGAAGACCAGCCAGCCCTGCGCGGCAATGATTTGCGCAAAGAGCGAGAAGGTGTCCTTCGAGCACGACGTCGGTCCGCCGTGGATATAGAGCACCAGGGGCAGCTTTTTGCCGGGCGCGTAATCGGGCGGATAGGTCAGGATTCCATTCTCGGTCCAGTTCTTCGGCGCCTTGTCGGGGCTTTGCCAGGTGACCACTTCGCTCTTGCCCAGGTTGAGCGAGTCGAAGGCTGCGTGAAAAGTTGTAAGCCGGCGCGGCTTCGCTTGCGGGCTATCCAGAATGTAGATTTCGGAGGGATGATGCGGTTCGCTTCCCACAAACGCGATCTGGCCCTGGGCGCCAACCGTCGCGTCGAGCCAGAAGCCGGTGTTCGGCGTGACATTGCCGAGATCGATCTTCGTCGCCTTTCCCGCAAGCGGCTGGATCCACATGCTCGCGGTGGCGCCGTCATTGGCGCCAGTCAAGATGGCTTCGCCGTCGGGCATCCAGAGTGCTCGGAAAAAATTTCGGTCAATCCCGCGGGTAATGTTGTCGCCGTCTCCCTTGAGCCCATCGACCACAAAGATGTCCTGGTAATTGCGGTCGAGGCCGTCGCGCGGATAGACATAGGCAATGTGCGATCCGTCGGGCGAAGGCAACGGCTGCGTCGAGTACATCGCGTGAGTCGTAATCGCCTCAGATTTGCCGGTGGCCAAATCGAGCACCTGCGGCGACGAATAGCGGCGATCGCCGGGGTAGGTGTTTTCAAGACGCACATACACAAGCTTGCTGCCGTCGGGCGTGAATGCAATGGGCGAAGCCGGAGGTCCGGGAGGAAACGCAACCGGCAGACTCCACGCGCCGGAGGTCAGGCGCTTGGCTTCGCCGCCGTTCGCCGGAATCAGCCACAAATGCGTGGGAAGCGCATGGTCCTTGTCGAGGAAGCTGCCGTC
Organism: uncultured Acidobacteriaceae bacterium; assembly: GCA_963838295.1. Taxonomy (GTDB): domain Bacteria; phylum Acidobacteriota; class Terriglobia; order Terriglobales; family Acidobacteriaceae; genus Telmatobacter. The sequence continues at coordinate 239,785 of CAWIQS010000004.1, read as the reverse complement.
ACCCACATCAAAGGCATCATCGAATTTGTCAGCACCGGTCTTCTTGGGAGGAGCATCGGTGGCCGCAAACGCAATGGCCGAGCCGTCTGGCTTCCACGCGAACTGCTGAATTGACGTTGCGCTCTTCGTCAGCTGCTGCGATTCACCACCGGACATCTCGAGTACAAAAATCTGGTTGTGCTTGTCGGCGTCCTCCACCAGAAAAGCGATCCGGTCTCCCGAGGGCGACCATCGCGGAAACGAAACATGCTTGCGATCGTGGGTAAGGAAGCGCGTCTTTCCAGTCGCAATCTCGACCAGCACCAGGTCCGAGGCGTAGATGTCCTCGTCGTAATCGGGGTGCGCGACGACGGCTGCCAGCGATTTGCCGTCCGGCGCAATCTGCGGGTCGCTGACGCGGAAAATCTTGCTCACCCAGGCGAGATCGAAAACTTTGCCGGGTGTCGCAGGAATGGGGAGGCGAGACGTCGCCGTTCCTGTTGGCGGGCTCTCACCGAACAAGCCGGCGCTGAATGTGATGAACACAGCAAGAAGACAGGGCAGGAGACGCTTCATGCGATTGGTCCTTAAGTTGTGAGGGTCACGCCAGGGGAGAGAACGTGGAACAAATATACAAGATGACGCTCTTGCGTGAACCCAGCGCCTCCCCGCAATCTTGTACTCATGCCGGAGCTGCCCGATATCTCTGCTTACATCACGGCGCTCGAAGCGCGGGTCATGGGGCAAACGCTGGAACGCGTCCGCGTGGGATCGGTGTTCCTGCTCCGCTCGGTTGACCCGCCATTAAGCGCAGTTGAAGGGCATACGGTTCGGGGGCTCCGTCGCATCGGGAAAAGAATCGCGATTGGCGTCGATCAAGAGCTGTGGCTGGTGCTGCACCTGATGATCGCAGGACGGCTCCACTGGAAGTCGCCGCAGGCAAAGCTGGCCGGTAGAAATGCTCTCGCAGCATTTGATTTCCGGAATGGATCGCTTGTATTGACCGAGGCCGGTTCAAAACGGCGGGCATCGCTCTACGTGGTCCGCGGCGAAGAAGCACTGCGGGCAATGGATCCCGGCGGCGTCGAGGTTTTCGAAACGGATCTGGACGGATTTCGCGCAGCATTGACCGCGGAGAATCGCACCCTCAAGCGCGCGCTCACCGATCCGCGTCTGATCAGTGGCGTGGGCAATGCGTATTCCGACGAGATTCTGCATGCCGCGCAGTTCTCGCCAGTAACGCTGACCCACAAGCTGAAGCCGGAGGAATGGGAGCGGCTGTTTGCAGCGACTCGGGACACAATGCGGCTGTGGATGGACCGGCTCGGCGCAGAGGCAATGAAGGCATTCCCCGAGAAAGTAACGGCTTTCCGGCCCGAGATGGCTGTGCATGGCCGGTTCAATCTGCCTTGTCCACGATGCGGGGAGAAGGTGCAGCGGATTCGCTATGCAGATAACGAGACCAACTACTGCGCGAAATGCCAGACCGGGGGGAAAGTCCTGGCGGACCGCAGCCTTTCACGACTACTGGGCTCGGACTGGCCGCGCACTCTCGATGAGTTGGAAGCCCTGAAGAAGAAGTAACTTGCGGGGCAGAAAGCCGCGCGAGATTTGACACGACAAGCTGGTTTTGCGAGACTCAAAGATGCTGCCGATCCGGCGAACAACGCTGGATTTGTGTCTCGTGCCGAAGTGGCGGAATTGGCAGACGCGCGTGGTTCAGGTCCACGTACTCGCAAGGGTGTGGGGGTTCGAGTCCCTTCTTCGGCACCATAGTCTTACAATCTCTCAAATTTGGGCATTGGGCTTTCTCCGGCCTCCGGCTGCGTGCTTGAGCGTAGCCAATCACCCCTCAGCCGAGACTTTGCCAGATTCCCAGATTCACAGGGGCGGTAGCCGCTCAGAACCAAAGAGAACAACGGAGGTGACGTGCCAGTGGCGACGCGATGGCATCGCGCGAGTACGTGCGCACCGCAACGTTGCGGTGCTTCCGGAAAATACCGCGCAAGGACGCAAGGGGTCTGTCGCGGAGGTTTTAGAGCTAATTAAGAGTTGATTTAGGACATTTACGCTGCCTCGGCGTTTCCATGTTTCCACGAGGTCAGGCGAGGCGGATACATGGGGACGAAATCGGGCGCGAACCGCTACGAGAACGATCCTGAGGAAACTGCCCTGAGATCTCGAAATGGCATCCCAGGAGGATCTCATGTTCGGATTTCACGGCAACGCGGAGCAGGTTACCGCAACAGCAGTTCTTCCCTCGCGCAGGCGCAGCTTGCTTTCACTCGTGGCAATATCTGGATCTCTGGTCCTGGCTTCCGCCACTTCACCGGCAAATGCACAACAAGGCGGCTTCAGCATCCAGCAGCTTGGCGATACGCTGACGAGCTATGGAAAGAACACCGTCACCAATAATGGACAGACCTATTACACCGTCGCGTGCGGTCAGCAGGGACAGTGGAAGAGCAACATCATCATCAGCCTGTCTCCCAACGGCAAGTTCATCTGGATGACGCTGGAGCCGTCGCAAATGTCCGCAGGCGCCCCCGCCAGTGCCCTCGCGAGCATTCTGAAGAAGAACACTGATATCGGTCCCATGTTCTTCTCCATCAATGGAAACGCGCTCCGCCTCTCGTATCCCATTCCCAACGACGACATGTCCGCTGGAAAGATCAAGGCCTACATGGAGGCCCTCGTAGACACTGCCGTCAGTACCCGTCCACTTTGGGAATCGGGAAAGCACGGGACGAATTAGGTCCGCACCGATGCCCAGCACACCGCAAAAAGCGGGGGGGGGGCGACCAATTGTCACCCCCCGCGCTGATCCTCGGGATCATTGGGCTCGAGCGCTGTCTGCACGCTGTCAGGGATTCCAATAGTGGATTCTGGTTCCTTGAGTTCGCGTGATCGGATCGTTGCGGGAATTTCTCTCTCGCCACTGTAATCCCTACCGACCCGCGCTCCGTCTGGGTTGATGTAGGCATGGTGAAAAGGCCGACTTCCTGATTGTGATGGTCACAGCCAGAAGGTCGACTGAGGCTTCACGCGCGATGTTCGAAATAGCGCGCGATGCAATAAATTTCTGGTCTCGAACGGCAAGTGGTGCGACTCCGCGAAAGTTGCATACCTATTGCCTTTGACCTACGAAGGCAGTACGCTGTCTGCAATCTCCCCGGAGTCTCCATGCGGCGTTTCGCTTCCCCGTTGCTGTTTTGCCTCGCCCTTTCCGCTTCCCAGGTTAGTGCGCAGACGCGTCGAGCGTTGCTGATCGGCATCAACACCTATCAGCCGCCGGGCACCACCGCCGCGCATCCGGCAGGTTGCATATACGGGCGATGCGAGCTGGGGTCATTTGAAAACCTGGAAGGCTCGGTCAACGATGCGCAGGCGATGGCCGATCTTCTGACCAGCCCGAAGTTCGGTTTTCCAGCAGCCAACGTCGCTCTGCTCACCAATCCCGTGCCGCCCCAGCCGCGGCCAGGCGTGGCGATTTTGCCGGCCGAACAAACGACGCGCGATGGCATTCTCGCGGCGATGCAGAAGTATCTTGTCGACTTGCCGCAACGCGGAGATACGGTGGTGTTTTACGACGCCAGCCACGGTTCGCTGCGCATCAACAGCAAGGGAACCAAAATGCAAGTCTACGCAGACGGCAAGCTGGTGCATGCCGACAGCACGCTGGTTCCTTCCGACGCTTACAAAGGCGGCTTCGATGTGCGCGATCGGGAATTGACGCGCATTTTTAATGCCGCGTTGGACAAGGGCGTTCATCTCACCGTCATCTTTGACAGTTGCCACAGCGGTGGTGCATCGCGCGGCATCGGTCCGAAGTACAGAGAGCGAACCCTTGCCTATGATCCCCGCGATATCAACGAGGCTCCGGAAAATGGCTCCGATGGCAAGGAACGGACGCCACCGACGGAACGCACGGACAATCCCGCGCTGGTGTTTTCCGCTGCGCAACAGGATCAGACTGCAAAGGAGTCGCCTCCGCCGGACACGGTACAGGAACCGCACGGCGCATTCACAACAGCTTTGATTGAATCGCTGCAGGTTCTGCCTGCAAATGCGCCGGCGTCGATCGTGTATCAGAGGGTGAAGGCGGTTCTCGAAGGGAGCGGAGTCTCCGACGAAGAACCGGACATGGATGCGAATGCGCAGCGCCGCCAGGAGCCTCTATTTGGAGGAAAGTCCGCGAGCAGCAACAAGGTATTGACCGCCGCGATCAAAACGGATGATGACGGCGCCGTGTGGCTCGACATTGGGCGCGTTTCAGGCGTCGGACCGGGGAGCGAATTCACGTCGGCGAGTGAGGGCAGCAAAGCGCCGGTGAATCTGCGTGTAACTGACTTGCAGGGAATCGCGCGCTCAACCGCACAGGTGGTGAGCCCGGCGGGCGCCAAGGTTTTACCGGGCGAGATTTTCGCGCTCAGCAAGCTGGTGCCGCCGCAGTCGGATCCGCTTCTCTTCTGGCTTTGGCCCTCGAACCTTTCGCAGGCTGACATTTCTGCGGCCACTGCGCAGGTAAAGGCGGCAGGAGTGGTCTCGGTCGCCGACCCGGCGGAAGAGAACTGGACGCATCTTCTCAGTTGGGACGGAACGAACTGGACGCTGCAACAAGCGAAGTCCGCCGGCGATGCAAAATCATCAGCGCAGGGAGCAAGGAACCTGAATACAACTGCGCCTCCGCCAGTAAATCTTGGGCCGAAGCTAACAGCCGACGCATTGAAGCAACATCTGAGTGCAGATGCGCGCGTATGGGTGAATCTGCCGGTGCCGCAGGAAGTAGCGGATAAGCTCTCGCTCCACGACACGCAAAGCGCCGTGCAAGCTGCGAAGGATTTCGCCGGCGCCAACTATCTCTTGACCGGGATCCTTACCGACAATGGCCCCGCGTACGCATGGTTCCACAAAAGCGAGTTTGCGGCCGGACCACGACTGACAAGTGCGATCAGGGATCATAGCCCGGGCTGCTCCAAGGATTCTCCTTACCCGGTTCGAACCGATTGGACGGCACTGGGAGACTCATCGCAACCCGATGTACTGACTAGAAAACTGAATGACTACGCGCAGCGTCTGGGCAAGGTCCACGGCTGGCTCACACTGCAGGACAGCGCGAATGGCGAGTCTGCAGAGGGCTTCTATAAGCTCGCTCTGGTGCATGCTCCCGATGGCGGTACCCTCTCGCAGGAGCAAGCCGCACATCCGGGCGACAAGCTTCAGATGCTTTTACAGTCGGAGGATCGTGTCGTCGATCCACGTTGGGTGTACGTTCTCGACATCAGTTGCAACGGCCAGGGCACTCTACTCTATCCCATCAATTTCGCCGAGAATCAGTTCCCCAAGGCTGGAACCAGCGACCGCAGATTTGTACTGCCGCATTCGCTGACTTTGAAGGTCGGGCCTCCATACGGAGTGGATACGTTGATCATGCTGAGTACAGCGCAGCCGCTGCCCGATCCGTCATCGTTGACATTTGAGGGAGTCGCCACACGCGGGGGACGCGGCGCCGACACTCCTTTGCAGCGGCTGTTAAGCAACGCGAGCAGTTCGACTCGCGGATTATCCGAGCCAGTGCCGACCGATTGGGGCATCACTGTGACAACACTCCACAGCGTTCCGCAAACTGATGTAAAACCGGCCCAGTGATCGGGAGAATGTCGCCCGATTGATTCGTCCACGCAATTGCAGCTGCAAGGAGAAAGACCATGTCCGTTTCTCGCCGCCGTTTTCTAGGAGACGCTTCAGCAATCGGCTTTATGGCCGCACTCTTGCCCGGTATTTCCGCTGCGCAGGAAACTGCACAGCAGAGCAGTTCCGCTGAAGATGCTCCGCACGATTCGTATGACTTCTGGAATGGATTCTTCGACTCTGTGAATCCGATGAGCCGGAACTATGGGCAGAAATCGGCCACACGCGGCCCGAAAGATCAACTTCCAGACCCGGGTGTAGAGACGCAATATCTGCACTACAAGAGCGACGAGAAGAAGCTGCGCTATGCAACCGATATCGGCAAAGACGAACTGCTGGACCACGATGGCGATGTGGCCATCAGCATTGCACTCTCGCAGTTCCATCCAGGTACAAGCGAGACCAATCTGAAAGCCTCGCAGCTTCGGGTCGATACGACGCAGATTCACGCCTACCGGAACATCATTGCTCCCCTGGCGTGGACCGCGATCGCATCGGTTGAGCCGGATAAAGCGGGAAAAATTTCGCTGGAGCAGCTCGGTTTCAAAACACCCCAAGCCACGCAGGGCACCAGTAAGATTTTGCTTACGCAAGGAACCGGCAAAATGGCGGTGAACGTTTCAAGGGCGCCGGGAACATCGATCTTCGTGAAAGCGCTGAACGTCATCATTGCGGGAACAAAGATTGCGGCGCCGCTCGTGACGCTGCCTGCGATCAGCGTTCCTGCATTGAACGCATTTACCCAGGTGATGAGCTACTGGGAGGATCGCACCCGCTTTGTGATGGCCGGAAATCTGACAACCGCAGTCGCTACACAACAAGCGCATGGCGATCCGGATCGTGAAGACCACTATATCGGTTTGCTTTCGGGTGACTATTTGATGGTTCCGCAGAAGCATACCGACGAACTTGCAAAGTCGCTGCCCGACCTCGATCTTGTACAAGGCTACCTCGTTCGCAAGGATGCAGATCCGAATTTACCTCTGGCAACGCGCGCGCAGAATGCCATGCCGGGAATTACGTATGCTTCAATGCGCATCAGTGTAGTGCCGCTGGATGCGTCATCGACGGACAAAGCCGCTCCCGCAGCTGGAGGTGACACTTCAGGTGGGTCAGGTGGTGGATCGAGCAAGAAAGGCGGCTCGAAGAAAGGGTCCGGGAAAGGCTCAGGCTCGGGTTCTGGCAAAACCGGCAGCACGGGAGCCGAAAAAGCCGGCGATGCACCAGCCGAAAAGACACCGCAAAGCAACTGATTGCGGATAGTAAGCAGCGGCGCCGATCTTTAATGTCGGCGCCGCTTTTCTTTTGCTGTGCTAAATGGATACTGCGGTGCATTACCTTAACGACTCTCCTCCTTGCGACGATGATGCCGGCCGTTTACACTTGCTCGTCCAGCTGATTACAAAGCCTGCTGCGCCGACGCCGAGGCACGTGAGCGATTGTGTCGATCGCGTCAATGGAGCAAATGATGAAACGCCTCGCCCTCCTCTTCGCTTTCGCCGCTCTTACAGGACACGCCCAAAACTATACGCGCGGCATTGGTGTATACCCTGGCGACCCGAAGGAGTACGCCGGGCCCACACTTGTGGCGGATGCGCATAGCTATCGCAACCTCGCGCTTCATCGCCCTGCCTATCAGTCAAGTGCGTATGACTATAACCTGACGGCGCAACTGATCACCGACGGCATCAAGGAGGCGATGATGCCTCAGTGGATCGAAACCTCAACCAGCGATGCAGCGGTCTTGCCGAAGACTCAACGAGAAGTCTTCCTGGATGGCAATGTCACGTCTTCTATCGATATATCGGGCAATTCGCCGTGGGTTCAGTTCGACATGAAGGGCGGAAGTGAAGTCCCAGAGATCGACCGGATCGACCTCTACTTGCGCAAGGTTTACGGTAAACCATTAACAGGCGCATGGACATATACGATTCTGGGTTCTGATGATGGGGGGAATTGGAAAGAAGTGGGCCACGCTTCGGGCTCGCAGTGGCCCGACATGCGCGCTGCGGGGCCGAGCTTCTCCCAGTCGATACCCTTCGCAGCGCCTGCCAGATTTCGTTCTTATCGCGTAAGGCTTTCAGCACCTAATCTACACACGTGGGGAGTAGCGGAACTTGCCCTGTTCGATAAGGGACAGTCAGTTCGCGTGGCGGGTCCCGATCTCTTCTCGAGTGCGTGGATGAGCGCTGGCAGCGGCGAAGAGTGGGTCTACGTTGATCTGGGCGCCATCTGCACCTTCGATCGTATCGCGCTCAGTTGGGTTGCACGCGCAGCGGAAAGCGAAATCCAGGTATCGGATGACGCGAGCACCTGGAAGACGCTGCAGGCGATCCCGTCCTCCGGCAGCGCAAACGATGACATCCATCTGGCGCAGCCGGTGCGCGGCCGCTATGTGCGGCTGATGATGACCAAGCCGGACAAACCGGGCGATCGCTACATACTGAGCGAGTTCGAGGTCTATGGGCGCGGCGGATTCGTGGCACGGCCACAGCAGCCTGCACTGGTGGACGAAAAGGGTTCCTCGCCTCTTGCGGGCGGCAATTGGCGCGTGCAGCGTGCATCTCTTGTGCCAACCGAGGGTGACAAGCTCGCGATGCCGGGCTTTGTCGACAAGGATTGGATGATCGCGACAGTTCCGGGAACTGTGCTGACCAGTTATCTCAATGACGATGCGATTCCCAACCCCGACTTCGGCGACAACCAATACGCTATCTCCGACTCGTTTTTCTGTGCGGACTTCTGGTATCGAAACGAATTCAATACGCCTGCCGAGCAACGTCAGGGCGAACACACATGGCTTAACTTCGACGGCGTTAACTGGAAGGCTGAGATCTTCCTGAACGGCCATCGCGTCGGGCGAATCGACGGCGGATTCACGCGTGGAAGATTTGACGTATCCGCCATTATTCATCACGGCGGGGTGAATGCGCTGGCGGTGCGCATTATTCGCGTTGCGAATCCCGGCAGCACGAAAGACAAAGCCGCACCCACAGTGAATGGCGGCGCACTGGGTCGCGACAATCCCACGTACCACGCTTCGGCAGGGTGGGACTGGATCTCGACGATTCGCGGACGTGACACCGGCATCTGGAACAATGTATCGATCACGACTAGCGGTCCGGTGAAGATCGAAGGCCCGCTCGTGACAACGTCTCTGTCGCTGCCGGATATCACACATGCTGACGTGACGATCGGGGCCACGCTCCGGAATCTCGACGCCAAGCCTGTGACTGGGACACTGCGGGCCCACTTCGGAAGTGTGAACGTCGAGATGCCGGTAACTATCGATGCTTCGTCGACAAAAGCAGTTGAGTTCTCGCCGGCAACACAAGCCGCGCTCCACCTCGTGAATCCAAAACTATGGTGGCCGGTCGGTTATGGAGAGCCCAACCTCTATCCGGTCTCATACAGCTTTGTTGTCGATGGCGCGGTATCAGACCAGACTTCATTCAACGTTGGGGTGCGCCAATTCACGTATTCAGAAGATGGCGGAGTGCTGAAGATCTGGATCAACGGCCGACGCTTGATCGCGCGCGGCGGTAACTGGGGATTTCCGGAATCGATGCTGCGCTATCGCTCGCGTGAATACGATGCGGCCCTGCGCTATCACCGCGACGAGCACTTCAACATGATCCGCAACTGGGTCGGTCAGACCGGCGATGAGGCGTTCTACGACGCGGCCGATCGCTACGGCGTAGTGGTGTGGCAGGATTTCTGGCTTGCCAATCCCTGGGACGGTCCCGACCCGGATGATGACAACTTCTTCCTTGCAAATGCGAAAGACTACCTGTTGCGCATTCGCAATCACGCCTCGCTGGGAATCTTCTGTGGGCGCAACGAAGGATTGCCGCCGCAGCCCATCGACGATGGACTCCGCGAACTGGTGGCAAAGCTCGAGCCGGGATCGCATTACATTTCGAGTTCGGCTGACGGGCCGGTCAGCGGCCATGGCCCCTATCGCGTCGAACCGCTTCGCTACTACTTTGAACATGCCCCGACAAAGCTACACAGCGAAATGGGCGCACCCAACGTTGTGGAGATGGATGATCTACGCCGGACGATGCCGGAATCGGCGATGTGGCCGCAGGGATATCAATGGCCGCTCCACGACTATCACGAGCACAATCCCTTCACCACGGCGGTTGAGAAGCAGTACGGCGGTGCATCCGATGTTGCCGGTTGGGTGAGCTTCGCGCAGTTTGTGGATTACGACGCGTATCGCGGAATGTTCGAAGGACAAAGCAAGAACCGACTGGGATTGCTGATCTGGATGAGCCACCCGGCCTGGCCCTCACTGCTGTGGCAGACATACGACTACTTCTTCGATACCGATGCCGGATACTATGGGGCAAAAAAAGGCGCGGAGCCTCTGCACATCCAGTGGAATGCGGCAACCGACGCAGTAGAAATAGTGAACTACAACGCCGGCGAACAGACTGGCCTAACAGCCCATGCACAGGTAATCGACATCGACGGGACGGTGAAATGGGAAAAGAGCGCGGCAGTCGACAGCCACGAGGACAGTACGGTGTCTCCTCTACAACTCCAGTTCCCCGCCGGACTGGCGCGGACACATTTCATCCGCCTGTCGGCGACGCGCGGCACAGAAATTCTCTCCTCGAATTTCTATCTCCATGGACTTGCGGAGGGCGACTACCAGGGAATTCGCGAGTTGGCCGCCGCCAGGGTGAACGCAAAAACACGCATCACGCGCGAGGGAAAGCAATGGAAGATCTCAGTTGAGTTGCACAATCTTTCGAAGACGCCCGCATTGATGGTGCGCGTGAAGGCGAGACGCAGCAAGAGCGACGATCTGATTGTGCCTGCGCTCTACAGTGACAACTACATCGCGCTCATGCCGGGCGAGAAGCAGACTATTTCTATTTCGCTTGAAGATGCCGATACGCGCGGGGAGAGACCAAGTGTGCACGTGGAGGGCTATAACCTCGCCGGTTCCACGCCTCGATAGGTCTCGCTCTTGCGTCAGACGTGGATGTCCCGTTCGAGGCCTTCGCGGTCCCACTTCGCCGCCGTCGCTCCTGCTTCATAGGTGCTTTGGCAGAAGGCCAGCAGGGCTGACGTGGGAGATGAAGCGGCGCGAATATCGTCATACATCACGACAAATTCGCCGAGGCCGTTGTCATATCGCGCATTGGCGGGCGATACTCGCGCTTCGCGGAATCCCGCTGGCGACGGAGCCATGTACGAGTAAAACGCCGGTCCTGCAAAACCGGCTCCCGGCCAGAAGCCAACGCTACTTACCTCGTGGGAATACGCTTCGCGCGTGATGGCGTCTGCCCCGTCGCGAGGCGGCGCTTTGCGGCCCGAGAATCGCGTGACCGCAAGATCGAAACTGCCCCAGAAGAAATGAACGGGGCTGCTCTTCCCGATGAATCGCGATCTGAATTGCTCGAAGACCTCATGGGCGGAGAGGAGGATGCGCCAGAACTTTACTACCGCGTCGGGATCATAGGAGTTATGTTGCCGATCCTGATCGAATCGGACTGGATCAGGAATCTCGACCGGCAGCGGCCAGATTTTTACGTCGATGCCGGCGGATCGAAGCATCTCAAAACATTCCTTGTAGAAATCCGCCACGCTGCGCGGCTCGAGTGGGAGCGTCTTGACGATAGCGTCGCTGGTTTCAAGAACAAGCTGGTGGTGAATGAAGTCGAATCGAAGTTCGAATGCTCTCTCTCCATACGGAATGCAAGAGGTGGTCAGGCCGCGCGCCGTCACATACAAGGGCACGTTCCACCAGTGATTGACGAGTGGTGTTAGCCGCAAACGGATCTTACCGACGATCTGCGTCCACATATGCAGCGTGGCATACGTGTCTCGCCAGGATTCGAGCGGGAGAGCTGGCCAGCATTCCGGGCGATCTGTGGAGTTATTCACGTCAGTGGACCTCTGCGTCAAAGAAAAACAGGCAAGGAGAATGCCTTGCAGAGAGAATATGCCAGTCCGTTCGCGGCCACAACTCATTCTTGGCCAAAACTCCCCACTCAAGCGTCCTCGCAGATACGGTCACCACGAAAGCCTTTTACGAAAAACCTAGAAGGTTAAGTAGTTTCGTTTTTAGATTGGGAACGCTTTGCCGGAAAAGAGCGTAACCTCTGTTGTGACCGGTTTTTCGATTGGAGAACGTGAATGAATATCTTCGTGATTATCGGTATCGCAGCCGCAGCGTCGGCAGCTGCCGTCGTCGTGTTTTTGCATCAACATGGAAACCGACATAATCGCTAAGTCCGACAATAATTCATGCTTCGCGAGGAACCGATCCGACATTTTCCAGCTGTCATAGATTTTGTTTTATACGAAACTCGTGAACCACTTCGGCGGGATCACGATGGTGACCGTCGACCGCTTCGTTCATCGCCCGCATGTCGTCCGCGGAAATCCTTCCGGCCAGCGCGTGGAGCGCTGCCGCGATCTGCGGCCAGCGCCGAAGAGCGTCATCTCGAACAAGAGGTACAGCCTGGTAGGGCGGGAAATAATGGCGATCGTCCCGCAGAGCTACGAGGCCCATCGCCCGGATAGGCCCATCAGTCGAGTTTGCTGCAATCATGTCGACCTGGTGCGCACCGAGCGCCCGATAAAGCAGACCGAGATCCATAGTGCGCGGAGGGCCCGCAAAATGCAGATTGTATGCCGAGCTGAGTCCGGGCAGCCCGTCGGGGCGCTGCTCGAATTCGTATCCCACGCCAAGCCGCCACTGCGCCGCGTACGGCGCGGCCTGGCTCAGCGCCGTCAATTGCAGTCGTCGCGCGTCGCCGCCGCGAATCACCATGGCGAAGGTGTTTTCGAATCCGAGCGGATCGGCAACGGTGACGCCGTAGCGTGACGCATAGAGCCTCCGCACGGTGGCAAGAACGGTCTGGGGATCCCGATCGACCGGCTGCTTGAGAATTGCAGTAAGCGCCGTGCCGGTGTATTCCACGTAGGCATCAATGCGGCCGGCTACGAGCGCCTGGTTGCATATATAGCTGCCGGCAAGATAGAACCGCCGCTCGACCTTGAGGCCGGATTGGGCTTCGATCTCTTGCGCAAGAAGCTCGCCGAGGATGACCTGTTCGGTAAAGTTCTTCGCACCGATGACGGGGTGATTAGCGCGCGGTGGTGAGCAACTGACCAAAGAAAGGCAGAGCAAAAGGATCGAGGCAACGCGAGCGAATCGCCTCATCGGCCGGAACCTTCAGCGTTGGGGATTTTAAACCGGCGTTCCAGCAAGCCCAACGCTGCATCCGCCCCAAGCGCAAGCAGCGCTGCCGGGATAGCCCCAGCCAGGACCAGCCGATTATCGATGGAAGCGACGCCGCGAAAGATCAGTTCGCCCAGCCCGCCGGCACCAACCGCGGCTGCGATGGTTGCGATACCGATGCAGGTCACTGTCGCTGTGCGAAGACCCGCGAGGATAATCGAGGCCGCCAGCGGAAGCTCGATCTTGAACAGGCGTTGCGCATCCGTCAAGCCGATCGCTCGAGCAACTTCATTGAGCGTCGGATCGATGCCGCGAATCCCGGCATAGGTGTTGCGCAGAATTGGAAGAAGCGCGTAAGCAATCAGCGCAACAATGGCAATGCGCGCAGCGCGCTCGCCGAGCCACGGCAGTGGCAGCAGAAACCCAAACATGGCCAGAGATGGAATGGTCTGCAGCACATTGGCCACACCGATCACGGGCTTGGCCCAGCGTGGCGAACGTGTGAGCCAGATGCCTGCGGGTACTGCGATAAGGGTCGCAAATAGCATCGCCGCACCGGCGAGCCAAAGATGCTCGAGCGTAAGCGTTGCGATTTCGCCGCCGTATTGCGAAATAAATGAGTTCATCTGGTCCCATCCGTTGCAATCGCCACGGCTTGACCGCGGCGGAATGCCGAGGCATAGGCGACGATCTCCGGCATTTGCGATCGAAGGAATTCGTCGCGAGCAAGATTCGCGATAACCCTGCCTTCGCCAAGCAGCACGATGCGATCAGCGAGATAGAGCGCTTCATCCAGGTCGTGCGTTACCAGCAGCACGGTGGTGCGCAGCCTTTTGAGAAGATCGCGAAGCATGTCCTGCATCTCCGCCCTCGTCAGCGGATCGAGCGCGCCAAAGGGCTCGTCCATCAGGAGGATCTGCGGCCGCGCAGCGAGCGCACGCGCCAGGCCGACACGCTGCCGCTGCCCGCCGGAAAGCTGATGGGGATATCGATGCGCAAACGAAGCAGCATCGAGGCCGACCAGTTGCAGCAGCTCGGTGCTGCGATCGATTCGCTGCTGGCGCGGTTGCCCTTCAGCTTCAAGAACGATGCCGACGTTGCGCTCCACATTGAAATGCGGAAACAAGCCGGTCTCCTGGATCACATAGCCCATCTTTCTGCGCAGATCCACAGGCGCCAGCTCTTGGATCTTGGCCCCCGCGACCAGGACCTCGCCGCCGGTCGGCTCAATCATGCGATTTGCAGTGCGCAGAAGAGTGGTCTTTCCCGAGCCGCTGCGTCCCAGGATTGCAGTCACGGTGCCTTCCGCGAGCGCGAGAGACACGTCCTCCAGCAGCAGTCGTCCTGTCGCAATCGATACAGAAACATCTCGAAATTCAAGCGCGGCGCTCATCGCAATGACTTGAGGTGCAGCTTACCACGACGGTCGGCGGGATGATGGATTGCGATGCACGCGCCGATCAAGGATGTTGCGTAAATTGGCTCGCATACTCTGAGCGTGCCTGGTTCAGCACAGGAATGTCAGGGTCTGCATTTTTCCAGGCGGTGAGAAACCGGTCGTATGCGTCTTTGGCCCTTTCGCGGTTCCCTTGCAGTAGCCACGCGCGCCCAAGCTCAAGATCAGTCAGAGATTCGAAGGAAGCGTTGTGCACAACACCGGGATGATCCAACACCTTCTGAAATTCGGCGATCGCATGGCCGCCGTCGTGTTGCGCCAAATAGGCGAGACCACGCACATAAACGGGAAGCAGACCTCCCGCAAGGCCAAGATCATAGGGGCTCGTCGTTTCAAGCGACTTGATCGCCACAGAAGGGTCTTTCTGCGCAATGGCGATTGCGCCCCGGATCGTCGGCAGGTAGATCTCCTGCACGATTGTGTCGTCAGGGAACTCCCGATCAAGGTGTTCGGCGATAGAACGCGCGCGGCTTATCTCACCGGAGAGAGCGAAAGCAACGGCTGCACCATAGCGGGTGTCGCGATCGCCGGCCAGCGCGAGCGCTGAATCCGCAAGCTTGATTGCTGCGGCCGCGTTTCCGAAGAACGCCTCCCGCTGTGCACCATCAACCTGGTAGCCGGCGGCGGTTTCCTTCTCGTCTGCCCGGCGCGCCGCATCGGTTGCCCGCTCATTGAAACCGCGAGCCTGGGCAAGATGCCCTGCGCGCGCGACTTCGTCGCCCTCGTTGCTCAGGAAGGTGTCTTCGATGCCAGGCTCGCCTGAAGCCCAATCAAGCAGCTTTCGCATGCTGCCGGTATCGTGCTTGAGATCCGCAAGGTCGTACATGTAGAGGCGAAGCGTTGGCGTATCGAGGTTGCGCGCGATCGCCTCATTCGCAGTCGCGCTTGCCTTGTCCAGCCGGTTCAGACAAATGTACGCGTCCACGAGATTCGCGTAGGATTGCCCCTCGTCGGGAGCGATGCGCACCGCCTCTTTCGCCTGCTGCTCGCTCTGCTCCAGCTTGCCCAGATCGCTGTATATGACCGCCAGGTTGGTGCGCGGAGCTTCATCATTGGGATAAGTGGCCGCCCAGACTTCATAAGTCTGGCTCGCCTTGGCCAAGTCGCCAGTCACAAACTGGTAGTAATGCGACTCAATGTAGAGCCGCTCATGTTCGCTCACATGTTCGCGCAATTCGTAGGCCTTGCGGATATTGGTGGCAGCCAGGCCACTTTCTCCAAGATTGGAATACGCGTTGCCCAAAGCCGCGTAAGCCACCGCAAACTCTGGGTCCAGGCGAATAGCGCGCTGGAAGAACGGTACGCAGGATGCAGACTCGCCCTTCTGCACCATCGCGGCCCGACCGTTGCTGTACGCCTGGAGCGCCTCAAGCGAGGGGGTGGTGGCTTCTTCGATGGGCGTATTGAATTTCTGGACCGTACCAAGAGATTCCCCAAGTTTCGTGCGCAGCCGTCCGCTGATGTCCCCCAGTGCTTTCAGCACCTGCTCTTTGGCAGTCGCCGTGATTTCAAGGTCCGAAAGGTGATCGCCGGTCCGGCAATTTACGGCACGCAACCCGAGCACATACTGATTGCCGAGTTTCGCGATCCACCCGTTCACCGCCGCTTCGCCGCCGGTGCGCTGGCAGACTTCGCTGATAAGGTCGCCGGTGAGTGGAGCATTGGCAGGCTTACCCATCATCCGCAGTGCGTTCTGGATGCGCTGCTCGGGGATAAGCAGGAGATACGGCGACTGCTCCAGCTCAACTTCCAGAGCCTGGCGCAGCGTACTGTCGAAGACCGGATCGCCGGTATTGTTGGCAATTTCCGCCAGAACTACACTGTCCTTCACTGCGAGAGTATCCGACGGAGCACTAGTGGTTTGAGGGCGGGGAGTTCGATTCAGGACCGAGTGACCGACAACCGCGATCACCGCAGCCGCCACCACGATCCCAACTGAGATCAGGGCCAAGTTCCTTCCGTTCCACTTCCTGCTTTGGACTTGAATCTCCACTGGAACAGGAATGGACCCGTCGGCAACTTGGACGGATGAAGGCGAAATCTCTTCGACCCGCTCCATTTCGTACGCGGTCGGATTGGAACGAGCGCGAGTTTCCAGCGTGACAACCCCAACAAACCGATATCCCCGTCGCGGGATCGTCTCGATGCGGTGCAGGTTGTCCTGGTCGTTGATGGTTTTGCGAAGTTGCGAGATATGAACCGCGAGGTTGGACTCTTCCACAAAGGAATCGGGCCAGACCCGTTTCATCAGTTCTTCTTTTTCAACAAGTTGCCCGTGTTGCTCCACCAGCGCAAGAAGAATCTCCGCGGCCTTCTTCGAAAGCGGGACCAAATCACCATCCCGAAAAAGAAGAAGTTGCGAGGCATCAAGCCTGAACGATCCGAAGACCCATTGAGTGTTTTCAGGTCGGCTCATGACCATCCGCTCGGATTTAGACCTAATTAAGCCTTCTTTTAGGACATTTAAACCGGCACGGCGCTTTCATACACATATCAGGCCGGCAGAACAGAGGGCGGCTCAAAAACCAGTGATGGAATGCCGGGAGTATAGCACAGGGTCTCATCGGCTAAGCCGCCCTCTGCGAGCAAGTTGGATGGGCCTTCAGATATCGGTTGGCGGGCAGCATTCAGGCCTGCGAGGGCTTCAGGAATTGAGGCCACTTTTGAAAGCGAACTTCCCGGTTCGGAGGATGATCATGAAATCGAGTTACTTGTCGTCGCAGAAGTGGATGTCGTTTTTAACCCTTATGGTTTGCCTTTCGTTTCTGGCTTGCCGCCAGCCGGCTTCGGGACTAGACTCCGCCCGAACGTATATTGGACGTGCCAACCAGACCTCGAGCAACACAAGCGGCTCCTGGACCCGGTTCGAGGATCCTTTTGAGCACGCTTTTGCACTCTCAGTTCCACAGGGATGGACCGTTCAGGGAGGACTCTTCCGGATGGGATTCTCAGACCAGCGCGTGATGGTCGCCCTGAAGTCCCCCGACGGCAAGATTGACCTTCGCCTGGGCGATGTTTCTGTTCCCAGCTATACGGTTCCCAGCACTTATCATTATCGCGAAGGCGAAATCTACGACCTTGGCGCACAGGCACAAATGGTTGTTGAGCGGTATCGGACAGGTCCGGAATATGCCGTGCGATACTCGGAATCGCGCTTTGCAAGGATCTGCAAAAACCCTCAGCAGAATCCGTCGAATGTCGATTTCTCGATGCCGGACTACCTTCCGGTCGGATCGATGCAGGGGCAGTCCACGGCGGGACAGGTTGAATGGCTTTGTCAGACCGACCAGGGTCCGCGCGTGGCTCTGGCCTTTACCAGGACCATAAACACAGGCCAAATCTGGCAGGTGCCGACCATGGTTAGCCTGATCGCTCCGCCCGACCAGATCGAAAAGGCGCGAAGCATTGCCCTCCACTGCGTGCAGTCAATGCAGATAAATCCACAGTGGCTGGCCTACCAGCAGAATATGGATGCCCAGGGGATGCAGTACCAGCAAGCGAGGCAGCAACGCCGGCGGGATGCGATCAACGCACAAATCCAGCAATTCGAGGCGCAAATGCACGCAATGCAGAACCAGGTCAATGCATTTGAACGTCACCAGGCGTCCCAGGCCAACCAGGTGGAAGGATTCACGAATGCCCTCGTCGGCCTCACTCCGACGACCGATCCCTTGACCGGCGAAAATCGCATGGTGTGGACCGGCCCCAAGGATAACTACTGGGTCAACGGTGTCGGCCAGGTGGTGAATTCCACAAACGCACCATCTTCGTCCTTCTACCAGCTAAAGACACCCTAGGCTGCGCATCTTTGCCGCAAGGGGCCGGAGCTGAATGGCTCCGGTCCTTCTCTCTTTCGCCCGCAAGGCTGGTCGCTCACTTTTGCGATGTAAGTCTGGCTCGCATCCATTCCCGAGTTCCATGGAATCGGCAAGACTCTGCCGCGACCTTCGAAGCTTCATTGAGCGCGTCCGCGAATTGCCATCCGATTGAGGCGAAGTAGCAGAATGCGCCATGAAAAATATCGCCGGCGCCGGTCGTATCCACAGCCTCGACGTGCGGAACCGCGACCATGCCGGTGTACGAACCCGCCACGATTCGAATCGGATTGGCCCCGTGGGTAATTGCGATGTGTTGAACCCCCGCCGACTGCAGGTATTCGATGGTGGAAGCTTCATCACTACAGCCAGGCGGTCGAAAATCGGCAGAGCAGATTGCGGTATCGATGCTCCGCAGTAGCTCATTCGTTCCGGGCTTCCAGCTGCCTCCATCGAATACGACGGGAACACCGTGAGGCCGTGCCGCCTCAGCCCATGCCAGGCAGGCACTCATGGAATGCCCGTCAACCATCAGAATGCGAGCTTTCTCCAGCTT
Source organism: uncultured Acidobacteriaceae bacterium (assembly GCA_963838295.1). Taxonomy (GTDB): domain Bacteria; phylum Acidobacteriota; class Terriglobia; order Terriglobales; family Acidobacteriaceae; genus Telmatobacter. The sequence continues at coordinate 221,084 of CAWIQS010000004.1, read as the reverse complement.
CGATTGATCCACCTGCGGAGTCGGGATTTCGATTAGAGTCGTATTCACTGAGACGACGCTGCGCTCGCCTCGCCCATTCACCCAGATGGACGAAACTGCCGGCGGCTCGTCCGATCCCGGAGCGAGATCGATATGCTCGACACGGTAGCGCTGAAGTTCATCCTTCAGGAGCGCGGCAAGGGCATGCTGGCCAGTTGGAGAGACCAGCGTTGCATCTCCGCCAAGATGGCAGAAGGTGATGGCCGCATTGGTCGCGGGTCCGCCGGCGAGAACGGCCTGACTGCGCGCAACCGTTTTTGCGTTTGCAGCCGGGAACTCGTCGACCGTGTAGACAAGGTCGATTGTTGACAGTCCCACAAAGATGCCGCTTGCCATGAATTGCCCTCATCGGCTCCCGCTCACATTCTATGGGTCGGAGACGCACAAGGATCGAGGCTTCATAGGGCGAAGCATGGATCGCATTCTTTGCTGAACTCTATTGCTTGGTGACGTCCGTCTCGTTATCGTCCGCATCGCGATCGATCAGCTTGTTCAAGGGGTCGATTCCCGCGCGATCGGGCATCTTGTCCACGATAATTTCAACCGTCTGCTTGCCATCGTGCACCCACTGCTTCTGCAGGTAGAGCGGCTTCTCATTGTCGCGCGGCCCGGTAAAAACGCCAATATCGACAAGATCATTCATCTTCATTGGCGTTTCATTTCCGCTGCCGTCGGACTTGATCTTGTGTGCCTCTACAACCAGCGTGACCTTGTATTTATGGTCCGGTGTCTGTGTTACAGTCGCTGACTCCACCCGATTGTTATAGAGCACGATATTCTCGAACGAGTCGTCGATAAAGTACTGGAGGTTGGCGGGAGTTTGGTCGCGCAGAGCCGCAACCAGTTCGCGCGTGTCGGGATAAGCGCCTGACTGGTTGGTGTCGGCGTTGGCGTAGCGGTACTGCATCAGAAAGTTGTGAAGAGCCAGGTTTACCTTGTCTTCTCCGATATAGTCCGACAGCGCGTACATGATCTGGCCGCCCTTCTGGTACCAGACATACGCTTCTTGCTGAACCTGGGCGAGCGCCTCTTCGCGGCGAACTTCGCCGCCGCGACCGCGCAGATACCGATCCAATTCATACTTGAGGAACTTGTGCATGTGGTCATCGCCGTAACGATGCCGCATCGTCATCAGCGCGGAATATTCCGCCAGCGTTTCGGACATCATGTTTGATCCCGCAACGCGTCCGCCGATCAACTGATGCGCCCACCACTGGTGTCCAAGTTCGTGAGCAGTAACAAAGTAGGTGAAGTCGATGTCAGTGGGCTTCTCCATCCGCTCGATAAACCCGATCCCCTCGGAGAAAGGAACGGTATTGGGGAACGACTGGGCGAAACCGCGGTAGCGCGGAAATTCGAGGATGCGATATTGCTTGAACTGGAACGGGCTGAAGGCCTTTTCGTAGAACGCGAGTCCCGTTTTTGACGCATCAATCATGTCCTGCACGTCAAATGTGTGCGAAGGAAGATGATAGACATCGATGGCAATGGGGCCGTTCGCGCCCTGAAAGCTGTCGCGAGTGACTTCGTACTTACCCGAAATAAAGGAAAAGAAGTCGAGAGTCTGAACGTCGCCCATGTCGTATGTAAAGTAGTGGCGTCCATTGGTGATCCAGTCCTTTGTCAGGTAGCCCGGCGAAATGGCGATCTGATCAGCCGAGGTGCTGACGGTGGTGCGGTAATGAACCCAGTCAGATTGCGGCGTAAACAGGTTGGTGACGCTGCCGACTGGATCTCCGCGATTGGGCAGCACCTCCTGCGCACCGAGATGTTCTTCGCGACGACGTCGCGGATCGCTCAGTTCGTTATCTGCGCTGTAGCCGATGCTCGGGAAATATCCCGAGTCAAAAAATGTTCCGTTATAGGCAAGTTCGGCCCGCTCGTGGCCATCCATGAAGCCGCGGCTTTCCTTGCCCACGCTGAACGTCATGTTCATCGTTTCGCCCGGCGCAAGTGGTTTGTCGAGCGCGTAGATGACGTAGAGATTTCGCGCGTTGGCTGAGGCGATATGAAACGGCCGATCGAAGGCAACGTTGGTGATCGATTGCTGCGCATCCGTAAGATGGATCTGCGCGATAGGCTGCGGCGTCTTGTTTTGCAACACAAAGTGGCCGGTTCCGCTGAAGGAACGGCGCTCAGGAAAGATGTCGATCTGAGCATCGACAGAAATAATCTTGGGCTGCGGCAGATGCTCGTATTTCTTGAAGTTCTTTTCGTAGTCTGCCTGGATATCGCGCCTGTCCTTGTTGGTCAGGTATTCATTCAACACATGGGTGTTGTAGTAGAACCACCACCCGCTGCCCACCGCCATTGCTAGAAACACAGCGGCTGCAGGGGTAATTCCAAGTGCATTCTGGCGCAGCAGGTGCAGTCGCGCACGCAGCGAGTCTTCCGCGCCCCGACGCGCCAATCCGATGGAGAGGACACCGAAGAATGCCGCGATCGATAGCCAGTAGATGATCGACCATAGCAATGGCTGAACGAAGTGTCCGTAGCCGTTCATGTCGGAATATGTGTACGGCGGAGTGGCTCCGAAAAGATAGAGCGTGTTCTCCCAACCGAAGTTGAAAAGTATTGCCTGCAGGAGGAAGACAGCAATCACAATACCGTGGCCGATGAACTTGTTGGACACGATGGTTTGCACAAACATGGCCAGGAGAGCAAAGATGAGAACCTGCGGGAAAGTGACGATGTAGAGTTCTTTGGCGTACTGCAGCAACTCGTAATGGTAGTAGCCGGCGACGGTCTGCATGATAATTCCGCAGAGCCCCGCGATCGTAAGTAGTGCGAGTTCCACCACGCAGAGCGCTGTCAACTTTGAGAGCCAGTCTGTCGATTCCTTCATGGGCAGCGCGTCGTGGATGCCCTCGAAGCGGGTGTCACGCTCACGCCAGATGAGTTCGGCCGCGTAGAACGTGGAGACGATGTAGAGGAAGATGATTGCCCCGCCCTCGACTGACTGAAGCATCAGGTAAGTGACGGGCCAGACATTCACGCCTTCGACACGCCCCGCGTAGTGCCCATTGTTCAGGGCCACCCCGGCCATCAGGACGAGAAGAACCCAGAAGGGAACATCGCGAACGATATTGCGCACCCGCATGCGTGTAAGGGAAAAGTATTGTGCCAAAGAGGTGCCGATGCCGAAGAACTGCTGCACAAGTGGAATTCTTGCAACGGCTCGGCTGCGCACGGGCAGCAACTCTTCGTCCTGCTCGAGCGCAATCCGGGCGCGCTTGCTGCTGGTGCGGGCCGTGAGCGCCTCGAGGGACATGGGGAAGAACTTCCACAGAAGCCCGAGGGTGAGAAAACCAATGCCTATCCAGAGAATCCGGTTGTAAAAGAAAACGCCTCCGGCAGAGTGAAGCGACCACGAATACAGAAGCGTATTCTTGTCCACCACCGTCCAGTAACGCGTGATCGAATCATTCAGAATGACGCCGACCGGGTCGAAGACGCCGGGCCAGAAGAGTGCCGTGCTGCGAGTTGCCGAGAATGCACCCAGACCGATCAGGTACAAGATCAGGAAACCAGCGCCCTGCACGTAGACGATGAAGATGCGCCGGGTGAGCGCCGCCACCATGAAGAACAGTGACCCGATAAAGAAAACCTGCACCATGACGATGAAAAGAAAAGGTTGCAGATACCACCAGATGTGTGTGGGCGCAATGCGGGTGTGGTCGGCCCATGGCGCCAACGTCCCCAGCAACTCGCCGAAAATCAGGCCGGAAAATGCGAATGCAGTTGCAAGGAAAGACCCAGCCCATCGCCCGCCAAGGTAGGCAAACTTGGTGATCGGCTTTGTAAACAGAATCTGCGTCGTATCGCGCTGAAAGTCACGCAGAATGGACGTGCCGAAGATCGCGCCAATGATGATCAAACCGAAGAACGAGGCAAACACATCGTTGTAGATGTTCGCGTACGGCCCGTTGAGCAGCACTTTGCCGTTGCCAGCAGCGATGGGCCCAAAGTTCTCAGAGGCGATGCAGAGAAAACTGAAGGCGAACCAGATGCCAAAGTAGACATAGGTCGAAACGGTCTTGAAACGAAACTTCAGCTCAAAGTTGAAGAATTCCAGAAACAATCTCATGGCGCTCTCCGGGCTCTAGTTCTTCGCGTGACGGGAAAGACTGAGGAAGTAGACGTCTTCCAATTCTGACTCGGAGGGCTTGAATCCGTCTCCGGGATCGGCATCGGAAAAGACGCGAACCTCGTGCTGCCCCGCGATCAAGTGCGTGGAGATTACCTGCAGGCTGGCTTCGAGCGCCTTCAACTCATCGTCGCTGGCGACAACCTTCGACCAGATCTTTCCACGCAAAGCGCCGAGCGACTCCGTTGGGGAGCCCTCAAGCAGAACCTTTCCGTTCGCAATGATGGCCATGCGCGGACAAAGTTCGCGGACGTCGTCGACGATGTGGGTGGACAGAATCACGATGACTTCGCGGCCGATGGAGCTGAGCAAATTCAGAAACCGGTTGCGCTCAGCTGGATCGAGGCCCGCCGTCGGCTCGTCGACAATGATCAATTTAGGCTTGCCGAGCAGGGCCTGTGCGATTCCAAAGCGCTGCTTCATACCACCGGAGTAAGTGCCGAGCGATTTCTTGCGAACATCCCAGAGATTCGTCTGATTCAGAAGCGCATCGACAATCTCATTGCGCTCCTTTTTGTTCGTGATGCCCTTCATCACGGCAAGATGATGCAGCATATCGATGGCTGAAACCTTCGGGTACACGCCAAATTCCTGGGGCAGATAACCCAGAATCTTGCGAACCTCCGTCTTGTTTGAGAGCACGTCCAGTCCGTCGAGGCTCACCGTGCCGGCATCGGGCGTTTGCAGAGTAGCTACGGTGCGCATCAGCGTGCTTTTTCCAGCGCCGTTTGGACCGAGCAGGCCGAACATGTTGTTTCCGATGGTCAGGGAAACGTTCTGGAGCGCTTTCACACCGTTGGAATAAGTCTTTGAGAGACCAGAGATAGTGAGAGCCAAGGCTGTGGACCTCCTGCCTGATATTTTGAATATGATGGTTTTGACCAGGGACGGGAAACTTAGCGGCCATGCTATCACACTGATAGGTCAACCAGATAGCGCGTGCGGCGGCATTGATTGAATCACCTTGTGTGTCATCGCGGAAACGGGCAAGTGTGAATCGTGCGGATTCGACTCAAGAAAGGTCTCGCTCTAACGCTCCCAACCAACTCAAGGTTGGGTTTCTGTCTCAGCGGCCTGCATCCGGCGCCACATCAGTGAATAGATGGCGATGACGACATAGCTGATGAGCGGTACCGTGTAAGCCAGCGAGATGCGATGCGTCGTTTGCGAGATCCATCCCATCAGCGGTGTTAGAACGGCCCCGCCCACAATGGACATGACAATGAGGGAACCGCCAATCTTGGTGTTCTTGCCGAGGCCTTCGATACCAAGGGCGAAGATGGTGGGAAACATCACCGACATGAACAAACTGGTAAAGAAAATGGCCCACAAGCCAACCCATCCAGGGAAAAGAATACCGACCCCAACAAGAACGATATTGATCACGCTGTAGAGAGCCATCAGGCGATAGGGGCGCACATAGCGCATAATCGCCGACGAGCCGAAGCGACCAACGCCGAATGCGGCCAGTGTTCCGGTGAGCAGGTAGCCGGCGATTTTCTCGTGCTGATGAGTCGAGTCCTGAACATACTGGATAAAGTAACTCCACGTGCCGACCTGCGCGCCCACGTACATGAATTGAGCGAAGATGGCAAAGAGAAATGTGGGATAGCCGAGAAGGTCCCGGAATCTTCCGTGGCTTTCTCCTTCAGCCTGGTGTTCACCGGCCACAACAGGAAAACGCGTGAGCGCGATCAGTACCGCCCAGATAATGGTGACGGCTCCCAGCACCATGTAGGGCGCAACAACGCGCATAGTCTCGGCACGCAGATAGGCCGTGTAGGTATTCGAGGCCTGCATGGCGGCCACTTGTGAACCGCTGAGCTCGATTCCAGAGAAGATAAACACGGTGCCCATCAGTGCGCCGGTGATCGAGCCGAGTGGATTGAACGCCTGGGCGAAGTTGAGACGCCGCGCGGCGGATTGAGGATCGCCGATCTGTGCGACGAATGGATTCGACGCGGTCTCGAGAAAAGCAAGCCCACTGGCAATGACAAACAACGCTGCGAGGAAATATGGATAGCGCCCGATGATAGCCGCAGGCCAGAATAGAAAGGCTCCCGCGCCGAAAAGCAGCAGCCCCGTGACAAATCCCGATTTGTACCCGAATCGGCGCATCAGCAGGGCCGCCGGAGTCGCCAAAAGGAAGTAGCCCATGTAGAAAGCTGACTGAACCAGTCCGGCCTGGAAACGGGACAAGGCAAATGACTTCATGAACTGGCGGATCAGTACGTCATTCAGATTGTTGGGAACTCCCCACAGAAAAAAAAGCGCCGTTACCAGCGCAAAGGGGATCAGCACCCCGTGAGGAATCAGTCGAGGCTGAACGGGCTCTGCCGGTACGTGTTCAGCGGAACTGACGGACATGAACGCTCCCTGATGCGCATGATTTTTGCGCTCGCCAAGGAGGACAGCTGCCTACCGCCTTAATGCGAACACGAAACATCAACTCTGCCATGCCAGCGGCACGAAGAGCAAGTGGGCGGATCGCTCCGGACATTGTCGAATACTGAGATGCAAGGGAGGGCGAACTCCGGCATTGACCCGGAGTCGGGAGTTTGTTCCTTCAAACAAGGAAATGGGATAACTTTTGCGCTCTATTTGATCTTCGCGGCCTGGCTGACGTGGGAATTTGTCGGCCTACATCGCCCGCATTCTGGCGTAGCGACGAATATCGGGGGCAAGCGATACCGCCGCGCTACCCAGCATAAGTACTCCAACAGCGATCAATATCCATTTCAGGTTCTGCATCGTTTCTCCTTCTAGGCTCACCTTTTGATGCTGAAGTTTCCTGAAGAGGATGCCCGATCTGCATCCGTACGAGCCGTCGATCATGGAATAGCCCGTTGGTTCGAATTCAAGAGGCCTGGTCAATCCCCTGAGTGCGAGCCTTTACTTGCACGGCTGGCCCACTTGATCCATAACTCGGAGTCGGCCAGCATCTTGACATACACGCCCCCGACAACGGAGCGCGCCTGGAAGCCAACGTGCTTCGCCGTCACCGTGTCATACCAGTCCGTCATTGGCACCCTGTCCGGAGTCTTAGCGAGAAACGCCGCGATCGGCGCAACGATAGCTCGAAAATCCTCGGGGTTCGTGGCCAGCGTCGCCGACCAGACCGTCCAATCGAGCTTCGTGTACTTTGCGCGATTGTCCAGTGGCAGCCCGTAAGTGTTCAGGTGTGCCTCATAAAACGCCACTTCCTTTGCCGCTACTTCCTGGGGAAACATGTGAAGCCCAAGGATGCTATCCCACACGAGGTTGTATTTCTGGCTCCAGGTGCCCGGCTTATCGAACGCGAGCCGGTAATGATCGCCGTCCGCGGCCATCTTCACCCAATTGGCAGCCATGGTTTTTGCCGCACCGCCGTACTTCGCAGCCGCCGAGTGATCCCCCAGTTTGTCAGCCAACTGCGCGTAAGCGGCCAGTGCCTCAATCGCCTTGATCGAGAGATTGGTGTTGTGCGCCAGATGCCCGGCAAAGTCATCCGTACACAATTGGTTTTCCGGATCGAATCCCTTCTCCAGCAGAAACTCCGCCCACTTCGTCAGTACAGGCCAATGGCGCTTTGCGTACTCTACATTGCCTTCTGCATGCGCCAGCGCGGCAAACATCAGAATCATGTTGCCCGATTCCTCCACGGGCATCTGATCCTCTTCGCTGACTTCGCCCCCGCCATAGAGCTGTCCGTTTGCCAGCGGATAGACTCCCAGGTCGTGCGGTGCGAATGGAAATTTCCAATGACTGCTCTCCGCGTAGCGCACTACCGGCTCAAGCTGAGCCTCGACAAGCTTGGGGTTCAAAAGCAAAAACATGGGCGCCGATGGATATAGAACGTCGACAGTGGAGATCGAGCCGTTGCTGAAATTCTCCTTGGGCATGAAGAAAGCAACGCCGCCGTCGTCCTCGACAAGCTTGTGCGCCCCGATTGCCTGCCGAAAAGCGAGCGTGGCAATCGCCGCATACTCCGGGCCGCCGGCCCGCAGCAGATCCCGCGTCAAATCCGCATCATATTGCTCGGCGCGGTGCTGCATGGGAGCGTAATCGCGCTCGGCTCCCTCCATCAGCGCGCTGAAACTCGAGAACTCCTTGCGCCAATAGGGCAGAAGCCTCTGCCGCATGTACTCCACCGAATAGATATCGTCATAACCCACGAGGATGTGACGCGTCACTGTGGTTGCTCCCACCGCGCCGAGTGGCAGCACGACGTTCAACGCCGGAGGAGAAGGATAGCGACTCTGCGGCATTCTCGGCTGATCGAGATCATCTTCCGCGGGAATCTTCCCGGTCTTGGCAAAATCGTCTCGATAGATCTCGTTTCCGGCGGCGCATTGCGCCTCCTCCGCGCCGGGAATCCCCAGGTAAAAATAGCCCCAGTTGATGCGAACGTTGTCGCCCCAATCCTCAAGCATCGGCTGCTTTGAACTGCCTACCCGCAGCAGATGCAGTCCCTGGATGTCGGCGCGCGACCACGTCACCGTCTCATCCGCGTGATTGACAGCCAGGTTGCCGTCCGCGTCGAAATAAAGCGCGACATTGTGTGTCGCGCCATCGCGCGACTTCACATCCCAGGTAAGATACGTTACTGGCCGCGCCATCACTGCAAGGTCATCGGGAAACGCCGGAGTGAGAAACGTCAACTTCAGTTCGATCTCGGGCGACTCCAGGGTGACCATCGTCCGCGTCGGCGTGATTTCGCGATGCGTTTCTGTTAGCGCCGGAATATCCCCGTCCGCATCGCCCAGGTATCGATAGGTTTTCGCGTCAACTCTGACCAGTCCATTCAGGGATTGCCGCGCGCCCGTCCAGTGTCGAGTGGAACTATCGGTGAGCCGGTCGCCCATCGACCAGATGCTGAAATATGGGTCGTGAACAATCAAGGGGGTTGCCGGAGCGCGCAGGTTCTGAGCCGCGTCCTCCGCCTTCAACAACTGACCTGCCATCCCGCCGAATAGCAGGACGGCTGAGACTGCAATCGAAAATAAGGCCCTCATACGCAATTCCCCCTGGCTTGATTCATCGGCGCTCAAGCCTTTCTCTGATTGACACACGGTGCCGGTCTCTACAAACGCTCGCGTCCCAAAGATAATTCACTGAAACGAAGAACGTGCGGTCGACTGCCGAGCCATGAGCGCATCCGCATTCTTTTGCGGCCAGCCTCCTGGGCCCGGTGAGGAGCACGTCGCAAGCGACAAACCAGATTTAATGGGATTGGGATGCCGTTCCAGGCAGTTGACCCAAATTAAGCGGCTGCGTCACCAGGCTCTTTGCCGCATCTGGCAACGGCTTGTCCGCATTTGCCAGCAGCAGGCTCACTTGCCACATCTCGGTCTCGCTGAGGGATTTGCTAAATGCGGGCATCCCCGTCAGGCGGATACCGTTGGCAACCTTCCAGTACGTCTCCCCTGGAGGATCATCGCTCACGCCAACAACTCCGTTGCGATGCGACGACCAGAGTTGCGGCGTTGAAGGATACATGTGCGGAGCAATCGTTGACGGCTGTCCCATCAGGCCATGACAGAAGGAGCATTGTTCCCGGTAGATCTTCGCGCCCGCCACGAGGTTTGCCTCGCTCACTTCAATTGGCGTGTTTCCGGGCATCTCCTTGTTGATGCGCGATTGCAGCGGAACACGAACGATCTGCTTCTCGAATGGAAACGGCGGGTCAGCCACTGCGACCGGCAGATGACCGAAATGAAGATACAGGAAGCCGGCAAAGGGAATCAGTATTATGCCAAGCAGGAAAGCGAGAATCACATTTCGCATTAACCCAATCCTCTCAATATCAGGTGACATCAGTATGCACTACCGCGTCATCCTGTGGTTCTTATGCTTTGACGTCGTTCTTCCCGCATTTCTACAGCTCACAACACCTAATTGATCAAGAAATACCGAAGTGAAGTTGAATCATAATAGAAACAAATGTCCTTTAAACCGTTCTTCCGTCTGTTGCGCGATGGCCGGCTTACCGCTCTGATGGGCGTAGGCGCCGAGCTCAAGTCGTTCTACAAGCTCACGTATCTTGCCGCCGCTGGAGAGGCCGGGCTGCTGAGCCGGTTTGCGACCGGGCCTGTAACTTTTGAGTCGCTCGCCGATTTCTGCGGTGCCGTCGGCCAAGGCAGGGAGGCGCTTGAGGCATGGCTGCAAATGGGGGTCCGTCTGCAGCTCCTGAGCCTGGAGTCGAGTGGCTACGCGTTACGCGGCTTGGCCAAAACGCTTGCCCGTCCGCAGAACGACCCTGCGCTGGCCATGGTGGAGGAGGTTGCGGGCCTTCACCACAAGCTAATCTTAGGAACGCTGCCCAGGCTCCGCAACGGCGATCTCTTTAGCCTTGCCGATCAGGATGGCGAATTGATTGCCCGCTCCTCTCGAGTGCTTGAGGCTTTTCAAGCCGATATCATTCAACGAACTATCCCAGAGCACGGCGCGCTGCGTCTACTCGAAATCGGTTGCGGCTCCGGCGTTTATCTGCGATACGCGGCCGGCAAGAATTCTTCGCTGACCGCCATTGGGGTAGAGCTTCAGCCAGCCGTGGCTGAAATGGCGCGGATGAATCTCCGCAGCTGGAATCTGGACAGCCGAGTCAAGGTGGAGGATGGCGACTTCCGCGCAAAAGCACTTGGAGAACTCTTCGACATCGCGACGCTTTACAACAACATTTACTACTTCCCGGTCGAAGAACGCGTCGCGTTGTTTGAACGCATCGGAAGCTTTCTCAGGCCCGGCGGATTTCTGCTTTTGACGACGTGTTGCCAGGGAGGCAGCCTTGGTGTGGAGGCGCTGAACCTGTGGGGCGCGGCCACCAAGGGCGCCGGGCGGCTACCGGCCGAAGACGAACTCGTCGATCAGTTGCGCCAGGCCGGCTACAACAAGGTAAAGTCTAAGAACCTCATTCCAGGGGACCGCTTCATGGCCTTTCAAGCTTTTCGTAGCTAGCCGCGAGTTCGCGCGTGGTGAGACTGAAAGTGATCCAACTATGCAGACACGAAGGCCCGGGTCCAACTATTTTGTTCCGGTATTCGCTGCCACTCGAATGACTGCCTGAAACGCAGTCTTTGGCTGACCGCTGCGATCGAAGAGCAGCGGATAGCTGGTGCGTCCCCGCACCGGCCAGTCATTCCGCCATGAATCTGCGTCCGTTACACCCCATAGTGTGACCCTGATGACAACGTCGCGGTGCTTGAAAAAGACGCCGAATAAATCAGCGTAGCGCTTTGCGAGTTCCTGCTGCACGGATTGCGGCAATCCGTTCGCGTACGGGTTGAGTTTCGGGTCCTGTGCAACCTTCAGCGAGACGTCGGCGGTCTGCTGTCTTGTCGCCGGGGGTAGCACGTCGATATCCAGTTCCGAGATCGCCACTTTGACTCCAAGCTTCGCAAAGTCTGAGATCGTAGCATCCTCGGTCTCAACCGGAGGTCCTTGCAAACCGAGGTGCCCTTGCAGACCCACGGACGTGACCGGGATTCCTTCAGCCTTCAGCTTCGTAATGAGTGCGAGTGCGCCCTTGCGCTTAGCCTCATTTTCGAGCGAGTAGTCGTTGTAGGTAAGCTGCGCCTGCGGATCGGCTTCGTGCGCATACTGAAAGGCTTTCGCAATATAGTCTTCGCCGATGATCTTCAGCCAGGGAGACTGGCGCAGAGTCCCATCCTCGTTCAGCGCTTCGTTGACAACGTCCCAGCTTTGAATGCGGCCCTTGTAGCGGCCAACGACCGTTTGAATGTGGTCATGCATCCGCTTAAGCAGGGTTTCGCGGTCGACGAAGTTTCCCTTGTCATCGCGGAAGACCCATGCCGGAACCTGGCTGTGCCAGACCAGGCAGTGGCCCACGATGAACATATGGTGCTTCTCTCCATAAGCTACGTACTGGTCGGGAACATCGAATGTGTAAGTCTCTGGGGCAGGATGTACGTTCTCCCACTTGAGCGCGTTTTCCGGAGAGATGGAGTTGAATTGCGCTTCGATGATCGCGTCTCCGCGGCTGTCCTTGCCGGTAACCTGCGCCGCGTTAATGGCTGCGCCCACTACAAAGGCGTTCTTGTAGGCGCCTTTCAGCGAAGTGGGCTCCTGTGCTGTCGCCACCGCAAGAGTACCGATGACTGCCGCTAACGCAACCAGTCCAGCCTTTGTCCGCGCTCTCGTTGACATGATTCTTCCTTTCCCGGACTTTGGCCGGATCGATGGCTAAACTACGAGACCGCGTGTGGAGCGAACGCCTTGCGCCGTTCGGATAGCTCATTGGCGATCTTCTGGTTCTTTTCGCGGCTAATAGGGTAGAAGAACATGCTGACGGCAGCGGCAAAGAACGCCAAACCCGCGTAGACGCTCGCGGTTAGAAGAATCCCCGACTGCGCATGCGCCGTTTGCACATCCGCTTTGGATACGAATCCGTACGCCGAGAGCAGCCAGCCCGCAATGGCCCCGCCCAGCGCCAGACCCGCCCACAGCGCGAAAACGACTGCGGATGTAACCGTCCCGCTGGCCCGGCGTCCGGTTTTCCATTCTCCGTAGTCTGCCACATCACCCATCATCGACCAGATCAGCGGACCCGACAGCCCGAACGAGAGCTGCCGCAGCACCTCGATCGCAATGATCGTGACTGTTGCCGTCGGCGGGATGATCAACAACACCGCGCTAAAAAGGCCGGCCAGCGTCATGCTGGCGATAAACAGAAACCGCTTGCCCAGGCGTTTGGTAACTGCGGTGGAGAGGGCGACGCCAACAAGCAGTGAAGCCAAGCCAAAGCCATTGAACCACGAAAAGAGATCGACGTTGCCGGCCACGAATCGGAAGTAGGGCAGCATGACATTCCCGCGCACGACAATGGCGGCAAAATAAAAGAGCGTCGCCAGGAAAAGCACAATCCACGGGCCGTTGCTGAACAGGTCGGAGAGATCCTGGCTGAGCGAGGACTTCTGTTGCGGATTCGGCTGGATGCGTTCCTTTGTTGCGAAGAAGGCGACGATGAAGAAGATGATGCTCAGCACCGACAGCAGGCCCATGGTGAGCTGATAGCCGAGCGCGTCGTTGCCGTGGCCGAAGAACCGAACCATGGGGATGGCGAGGCTCGCAATGATAAAGCCCGCGGAGTTGGCCGCGATCTGCCGGTACGTCGAGATGCTGTTGCGCTCGTCGGGATCGGATGTCATGACGGCGTTGAGCGACGCATACGGCACGTTGTTCACGGTGTAGATGACACGCAGCAGGATGTACGTGGTCCACGCGTAAATGACCTTAGCCCCTGGACTGATGTTCGGGGTGGTAAAGGTCAACACGCAGATGACGCCGAAGGGTACGGCCGTCCACAGCAGCCATGGCCGGAACTTGCCCCACTTGCTGCTGGTACGATCGGCAATCACACCCATGATCGGGTTGAGAAACGCAACACCAAGCCCGATCACGAGAGTCATCGTTCCGGCCTGCGCGGCGGTCAGTCCGAAGGTGTGCGTGTAGAAATCCAATTGAAGGGCAAGCAAGGCCTGAAAGACGAAGTTTGCTGCAAGATCTCCCAGGCTGTAACCGAACTTCTCACCAAAGGAAAGTTTCTCGATCATCAATGCCTCGTCTTTCGCCGGCGTTCCGGGCCGGACTACCGCACCACTTGTAACGTCAATTTCTGCAGGTCGGCATCGCGTGAAGAATTGCCTACCATGATTTCGAAATCTCCAGGTTCCACAACATACTTCATGTTCACGTCGAAGAAGGAAAGCAGGGCCGGCGTGATGTCGAGCTTGACGGTGGTGGTCTCGCCGGGCTCGAGCCAAACCTTGCGGAAGCCTTTAAGTTCCTTAACCGGCCGCGTCACCGAACTCACCAGATCGCGGATATAGAGTTGCACCACTTCCGCTCCAGCACGCTTTCCCGTGTTCGTGACATCCACTGAAACCTGTGTCGATCCATCCGTACGGATCTTCTTCTTGGTGAGCCTTGGACTCGCGAGCTTGAAGGTCGTATAACTCAACCCATACCCGAACCCATACAGCGGCGACACATCGTCGAAGAGATATCCGCGCCGTGCCGACGGCTTGTAGTTGTAAAACACCGGCAGATGGCCAACCGAGCGAGGCACCGAGATCGGCAGCTTGCCGCCAGGGTTGTAATCGCCGAACAGTACGTCGGCAATCGCATGTCCAGTCTCCTGGCCGAGATACCAGCACTCGTAAATCACTGGGACGTTCTCTGCGACGTAGTTGATGGAGAGCGGTCTGCCGTTAAACAGGAACACGATGACCGGCTTGCCCAGCGCGAGCATCGCCTTTACCAGTTCCTCCTGGCGTCCGATCAGGTCCAGGCTGGTGCGATCGCCCATGTGATTGAGTCCCCATGCCTCGCGCGATGTCTGCTCGTTTCCGCCGATCGCCAGCACAATGACATCGGCCTTGCGCGCCACGCGTACGGCTTCTGCAATCGCCTTGCGGTCCTCTTCGGGATCGCTTGGCACGACAGCATCCTGGTTCCACGATCCGCCGATGGTGATCTTGCATCCCTCACTGTAGAGGACCTTCACCTTCTTGCCGGCCTTGGCCTTGATGCCGTCCAGCACCGTGACATTATGCTTCGGCACACCGCTGTATCCGCCGAGCAGGGCGCGATCCGCATTGGGTCCGATCACCGCGATGGTCTTGATCTTGTTCAGATCAAGAGGCGCCAAACCATTGTCGTTTTTGAGTAGAGTGATCGCTTCATGCGCTGCGGTCAGCGCCAGGGCACGATGCTCATCGCATCCCACCACACGGTCCGCCACTTCAGGATCGACATAAGGATCGTCGAACAATCCCATCTCGAACTTCCAGAAAAGCATTGGCGCAACCAGATCATCGAGCTGCGATTCCTTCAACACGCCTTTCTTGACCAACTCCGCCAGGTGCAGGTAACAGTCTGGATCGGGCAACTCGATATTGACGCCCGCTTCGACCGCAAGTGCGCACGATTCCTTCTTGTCCTTGGCGACGTTGTGACCGTGCGTATCCGGACGGTAGCCCAGTTCCCAGATGGCGTAATAGTCCGACACCACAAAGCCCTTGAAGCCCCACTGCTTGCGCAGCAGGTCTTGCAAGAGCCATTTGTTGGCGTGCGATGGAACGCCATCGATCTCGTTGTACGACGCCATCAGCGTCACAGCTCCCGCTTCGCGCAGAGCTTCCTTGAAGGTGTAAAGAAAGGTCTCCTGCAGAACGCGCAACGATACATTGGAGGGAGCGCAGTTCATTCCCGACTCCGGCTGACCGTGTCCTACAAAGTGCTTGAGCGTGGCCAGCACATGCTGCTTGTCCCGGAAGTTCTTGTCTCCCTGGAAGCCGCGCACGGCCGCGATTCCCAAACGCGAAACGAGGTAAGGGTCCTCTCCGTAAGTCTCCTCGACACGCCCCCACCGAGGCTCGCGGGCAACATCGACCACCGGTGTGAGTGCGTGGTGCGCGCCGCGGAGACGCGCTTCGAGAGCCGTCATCGTAAACAGCGACTCCACAAGCCCTGGGTTGAATGTCGCTCCCAATGCAATAGGCTGCGGAAAACTTGTTCCGCCCGGCGCAGCGTGCCCGTGGAGGCACTCCTCGTGAAACATCACCGGAATTCCGAGACGGCTGTTCTCGAGGAAGAATTTCTGGATGGCATTGGTCAGCACAGCCATGCTGCGAGCATCTTTGCCGCCGCCGGCATCGCTCGGCCGGCCCACTTGTCCCAGTCCCCGGCCATTGCCAAACGACCTCTTCGCCTTCTGGAAATCGAAGTTCCCTTCCGCATCCAACATCGTCTCGGCCTTCGATTGCCATACGCACATCATTTGTGCGGCCTTTTCTTCCAGCGTCATCCGCGAAAGCAGATCTTTCACGCGCCTGGCAGAGGGAAGCTTGGCCTCTTTATAGGGAGATGAAGCTTTGCGGGCGGACACGGCAACTGCGGACTTTTGATTTTTCATGCGATCCATTCCTTGGGTTTTATGCTCGCGGCAATACATGGCGATTGAGAGAGAAGCAAGAACCAAACTCCGCGAGCAGGCCCCCGCAGGTGACAACAAGTCACGAGGAGCCCTGCCGCACCAATCAGTTCCCGGCCTCCGCAGGAGCCGCTCTGGACTAGCTGCAGAGGAATTGCATTCCCCGGAATCGGATCGACGGAGACGCTCGAGCTGGCTCGGCGAGTCCCCGCCTTCCGGCCGGCAAGATCGGCGAACAATCGATGCGAAGAGCCCACCTGCACGACTCCCGGACGGAAGGAGCAGAGCTTTCGAGGACGATGTGGAACTGCCCTCGGCGAAGGCTGCTTCCCGGCCCAAATAAATCTAGTTGCTCAAAACAGAAAGAGCAATAGAAAAATCGATTTTCTTAAAGATATATTCGCAGATGTGAGGAGACACACGGATACTTCAAGAATCAGAATTCTGATGAGGGAAGGGGCCGCTCTTGCATGACTCCTGCCATGCGTGCCTTTGGGTTTGATGAGTAGATCTGTGCCCGGAATCCAGTGCCGCATGAGCCGCGCAGAATGCAAAGGAACTGCCGAAAAAGCCGCAAGGAGCTTTGCACACTTATCAGGAGCTCTTTAGATGAGCAGCGATCAAAGACTGGACCAGCTAACTATAAGAAGAAATTGGAGGCGCGGGCCGGGATCGAACCGGCGCATAAAGG
This sequence comes from uncultured Acidobacteriaceae bacterium, assembly GCA_963838295.1. Classification (GTDB taxonomy): domain Bacteria; phylum Acidobacteriota; class Terriglobia; order Terriglobales; family Acidobacteriaceae; genus Telmatobacter. The sequence continues at coordinate 204,275 of CAWIQS010000004.1, read as the reverse complement.
TTTTGCAGACCTCTCCCTTACCACTTGGGTACCGCGCCTTTGGCAGGGCTGTCTTGATTCATCGCTCCATATCGCCGTAGCCAACCCGGCTGGCGCCGGAGGGCGATTTGGAGCGGGAGACGAGATTTGAACTCGCGACCCTCGCCTTGGCAAGGCGATGCTCTACCACTGAGCTACTCCCGCTTACTGCAAAGTTGAGTATACCGGGCGGCTCAAAACGGGTCAAACCGCTGAAACTGCTTCGCCCGGACCCCGCGGACCTCTCAGGCAACGCCTCCCTCGGCGCCCAACCCTCTCTCCACCTTGATTATCTCCCCATCCCGCATGTGCAGAATGCGTCCGGCAATCGCCGCCGCCTCGGGATTGTGCGTAATCATCAGTGTCGTCTGGCCCAGTTCCTGATTCGACCGCACCAGCATCTTCAGCACAGCATCGGAGTTCTTCGTGTCCAGGTTGCCCGTCGGTTCGTCGGCCAGCACAATCGATGGCCTGGTAATCAGCGCCCGTGCTATCGCGACCCGCTGCTGCTCACCGCCGCTCAATTCTGACGGCCGGTGCTCCAGGCGTCCTCGAATCGACAACAGATCGCTCAAATGTTCCAGGTACTTACGATCCATCGGTTCCTTGCGGCCGCTGACAGTGTACGCAATCTCGATGTTGCCCATTGCTGAAAGCGTCGGCAACAGGTTGAATTTCTGGAAGACAAAGCCGATCCTGTTCTTGCGCAGCCGCGTCCGTTCCCCGTCGCTCAGGCTTGCGAAGTCCACTCCATCGATTACAACCTTGCCCTCGCTTGCTCTGGTAAGGCCGCCTAGAAGGTAAAAGAGCGTCGATTTCCCCGATCCCGAGGGCCCCACAATCGCCACAAATTCGCCGCGTTTCACTTCAAAAGAAACGGCCCGCACAGCCGCCACCATGATCCGGCCCGCGGCGTAAACCTTGCTCAGATTTTCGGCAAGAATAATTGGATTCGAAGCGTCTGCCTGCACAGCATTCATTGTAAATGTCGCATATGCTTGACCGTTCGGGGATGGTCCGATCAGGCGAACGCATTCACGCGCGCATAGTTCATCAGTTCCGCCTGAAACCCCATCCGCGAACGGAACCCAACGTAGCCATCCGGACGCAGGACAAAGATCTTTCCATCATCGCCGAGCAGCCGCCTTCCCTCATCGTAAAAATCGGATGTGGCCAGCGCCACGACCTCGGCATCGCGCAGGTCGTGCTTCATGGTTTCGATGTCGTCCTTGTCAAGATTCAGCCCAAAGACTCGATGATTCGGCACAGTCCAATCCTGCAATAGACTCGATCGCACGGTGCGATTCTGCAACGGCAGGTCCGGCAGGCGATCTCCGGCGCGCATGTGTCCATCCCCTCCGTAATCCGCCACAATCGAAGACGAGCGATACTCGATCGCAGTCTCCGACACAAATCCCACCGCACCTCTTTGCACCGGTGGCAGCAGCACGACGATGGGCGCAAAGGTATCTCGAAGTTTCTCGATAATCGGATTCGAAATTGTCGCAAGCTTCAGACCCCGCTCCGTAAATCGCAGCAGTGCTCTCCCCACCTCACCTCGTTCTTCTTCATAGCTGTCCAACAACGAATCGTGAGCCCCGCGCGCCACCGCGGCAAGCTTCCACGCCAGGTTCGCGACATCCTGGATTCCCGTGTTCATACCCTGGCCGCCAACCGGCGAATGGACATGCGAAGCGTCGCCCGCCAGAAACACATTGCCGATCCTGTAATGCTTAGCCTGCCGGTCCGTAACGTGAAACGGCGTCATCCAATCCGCGGAACGAATCTGGATGCGCACCCCGACGCGATCGACCATCGCCTGCAAATCCTGAACAGTCAATTCTCGATCGCTGTCAATCTTCGACTGTTCATGCAGCGCCACAATCAAGCGAACGATCCTGTCGGTCAGGCGCGCCATAAACACCACATTCCCATGGCTCACATGCAGCGACAGTTCATCCTGCGGCAAATCCGGCCCCGTAATCTCCGCATCCGCGAGGAAGAATGAAATCCCCACTCTCGCCCCTTCAAACGTCGTCCCCGTTTTCTCGCGAACCACGCTGTGCGCGCCATCGCAGCCGATTAGCCAACGCGGCGAAACCTCTTCAATCCGGCCGTCCGCGTGCCGCAGGGTCGCCCGCAGTTCGGGCTGCTGGGTGAGCGAAGTTAACTCAACATTGCGTTCCGTCTTGATCCCCAGCGACTCCATATGGCCGTTCAGCAGCGCCTCAGTCTCCGACTGCGGAATGAACAGCGCAAATGGATACGGGCTCTCAAAATGATCCAGCTTGAAATCAACAATCAGCTTGCCTTCGCTGTAGAACTTCGCCTCGCGCAGCCTGCGTCCATGCGCAATAGCCTCATCCGCAAGCCCATATCTTTGAAACTGTTCCAGCGTACGAGCCTGCACCACCAGTGCTTGCGAATACTGTGCCAGATGGTCGGACTTGTCGATAATGCGCACATCCATTCCCATGCGCTTCAATTCGATCGCAGCCGTCATGCCGGTCGGCCCCGCACCCACAATCAAAACCGTATTGTTTGCCATGCAGTCAGCTCCTCACATCTTTTACGATGCACATCTTCTTTGCGTGGCGGCATGGCCTCCGGTTACATCTCGGGAATCACTAAATTCGCGGTTCTGATGCACTAAACTGGATATGCAACGATTCCACTGCAGGTCCCATTCATGACATCGAAAGCCAATCTCGTTTCCGCCATTGAATCGGCCGCCGCAAAGGCCGGCCTCAACCTCGTTTCCACCTCCGAGGCCGTCGACCTCAATGGCCAGCCCACCCAGATCTTCAAGCTTGGCCTCCCCGGCCTCGAAGATCGCCGCCTGCAACTGGAACTTACCGAGGCCTTCGACTTCGACAAGCCGAACCTGCTGCCAGAGATGGCGGCTCATCTCGCCGCCGAAGCAAAACGTCTGCGCAACCCGCGCCCGGATTGCTACGTCACTCTCGGCGGACTGCCGCTCGCCTTTGGCAAATTCCAGTGGCCATTCCACCGCTCCACTTCAGGATCCGACACCTATATCGTTCACGGCGAAATCTCCCTGGCCGATGGCGGCACGCACAACCTGCATGCTAAGGTCGCTGCCTCCGTAACCGTGACTTTCGCTGAAATCGTTCCCGCCATGGAGCAGCCCTACGCGGAAACCTTCGTCTACAACGCGATTCGCAAGACCGTCGACTTCGGCCAGCTTGAATTCCTCAAGTCAGGCAATCGCCAGCCCGTACCGGTCACCACGCGCTTCTACAGCCGCTGGCAAAAGAAATTCCTCTTCACCGAGACGGACGACACGGAACGGCTCCGCTATCTGCTCAGCAAGGTCTACTGGCTCTCCGGCGTTCTGGGGAATGGCAAGCCTGTGTGGATCTCTGACCCGCGCGATGGCCAATACCTGAACACCACAGAGCAAGATCTCTTGCGCATGGCTGGCCACGAAGCCGGCGAAGGCCTGATGACCTTGGATGGCGAGTACGCAGCCGCCACGCCGCAACTGATGGCGCGCGCAGCCGAGTACGAAGCCGCCCGCGACGCGGCCCTCAACTTCACCAAGCCGCAGTTCAACGAGTCTATGCGCTCCGGCCACGCCAATATGTAATTTGATCAGGCGATCAGGACGATCTTGCCCTCAACCGAACCTCCCGCCAGAAGCTCGATCGCTTTTCGACCATCGAGAAGTGCGAAGCTATGCTTGATGAGCGGGTCGATCTTTTTGTCTGCCAGTAGAGAGAATATCTTTGGCAGGTCGTCCCATAATGGCTTGGGATCTTTCTTGTACATGGCGCTGATTCCGTAAAAAGCGCCTCGCCTGCCACGAAGTCGCGCGCCGATGAAGAGGTTCGCGAACATTGCGATCTTGGAAACAATGCCAGGTGCGCCCATAAATCCAAACCCAATCACCATGCCACCCCGGCGCAGCGCACCAATACATTGGCCGATATTGGCGCCTCCCACAGCATCGAAGACGTAGTCCACTCCCTCGGACTCAAATTTGCGCGTCAGAGTGTCTAATCGCCCTCTCCGGTAGTCGATTGGCGTTGCGCCAAGCGAGCGCACAAGATCGTGCTTACTCTCGGATGCGGCACCATACGTCTTCACCCCCGCAATTCTCAGCAGTTGAAGTGCCGCGGTGCCTACTCCCCCGGCTGCTCCGGTAACTAGCGCGGTTTGGCCGCTCCGCACTTTTGCGATTCGATGAATCATTTGCCACGCTGTCACATAGTTGAGAATCACGGCGGCAGCATCGCTATCAGATAAGGCACTCGGAACAGGCAGGAAGTGCTCGGCCTCGCGAATTAGATACTCGCCAAAGCCTCCGTAAACCGTCAGTGCCGCCACTCGCTGCCCGAGCTTGAAACCGGTCACGCCGGGGCCGATAGCGTCAACCTCTCCGACTGTCTCGTAGCCAGGAATAAACGGAATCTTCGGCGCAAAGGGATACCTGCCGCCCAACATGATCAGATCGGTGGCGCCTACTCCTACCGCTTTCACCCGTATGCGAAGTTGTCCGGCACCGGGACTTTCTAGCGGAAGTTCGACGATCTGAAGGACCTCGGGCCCACCCTTTTTGGTCAACATCAATGCGCGATAGGTTGAGCTCGGTGGCATATTTCCCCTTCTGATCTTTGAACTTTACGCTTCAAACAGAAGGGGCGCTCCGGGGAACATGAAACGATTTCCCCTCAAGGCAGCAGTTTTGAATTCACGATCAAAGCGCGCCGCCACACCCCGAGCAAAACTTGGCTCCAACCGGATTCGTCTTCTGACATTTCGGGCACGCCACCAGTGTCCCCGCCTGCGCAACAGCTTTCACGGGCGTGTAGGGCGGAGGAGCCGGCGTTCCCGCATAGGCACTCTCGGTAGCAGGCGGCACATTCACCGTCACATTCACGGGCTGGCCGTAACCCGGCATCGAAATCCCCAATGCAGCCGCAATTCCCGCCGCCTGGATCGCGTTGAACTCCCGCACCCGCCCCGGCATGAAGAAGCACTCAATAAACCCCATCACCCACGGAAACGGCGTCCAGCAGAAGCAGGCATACAAAATGCCCAACCCCGTCCGCCTCAAATAGAAATGGTGGATGCCAAAGCCGCCCAGAAACAGCGCCAGCAGAATACCCACAACCTCGTCGCGCCGAACGTGCTCGTATTGCTGGTAAAACACTGCCTGCGCATTGATATAAGGGGTGGTCGTCATGGCCGCATCTCCAAGCGTTCCTTGCATTAAAGCATACGCACCCAGCACCCCCGGAGTTCCCCTCCGTCACCCGATAGCAGACTGCGATGCCATTATTCCCTGTCCACTGTTCACTGCTCACTGTCCACTGTCAGCTGCTTCCGGCATCATAAGCATCATGACGACTGCCAACGCCTCAGCGAGCGGCACCTTCTACATTGCGGGCGACCTGCCGGTGAACCGCCTGGGTTACGGAACGATGCGCCTTGTCGGTGACGGTGCCTGGGGAGAGCCGAATGACCCCAATGAAGCTCGCCGTGTTCTCCGCCGTGCCGTTGATCTCGGCGTTACCCTTATCGACACCGCCGACGCCTACGGCCCCGAAATCGCCGAGCACCTCATCTGCGAAGCCCTGCACCCTTATCCGTCTGGGCTGGTCATCGCCACCAAGGGCGGCATCACGCGCCAGGGGCCCGCAAAGACCGAATACGTCGGCCGCGCCGGCTACTTGATTCAGTGTATAGAGATGAGCCTGCGCCGCCTCAAACTCGAGCGCATCGAACTCTATCAACTCCACCGCATCGACCCCCGTACGCCGCTCGAGGAAAGTTTGGGTGCCCTCAAGCAGATGCAGGAGCAGGGAAAAATCAGTCACATCGGCCTCAGCGAAGTCAGTCCCGCGGAGATCGAGCAGGCGCAGCAGATCGTTCCCATCGTCAGCGTGCAAAATCGCTACTCCCTCGCTGACCGCCGCCACGAGCAGACCCTCGCCTGGTGCGAACAGCACGGCGTCGCCTTCCTGCCTTGGTATCCGATCGCCGCCGGCAAGCTCCTCAAGCCCGATCAACCCTTCGCGCAGTTCCTGGCGGAACTCGCAAAGCGCCACAACGCCTCGCCCGCTCAGGTCTCCATCGCGTGGCTTCTGCATCGCTCGCCGGTCATGATTCCGATTCCCGGCACATCGCAGGTCAAGCATCTCGAAGAGAACATCGCCGCAGCCTCGCTCCAGATCGGCCCCGACGAATGGTCGCAACTCGAAGCCGCTTCGAAACATTGATCACCGCTATTCCGAGTAGAGGCACCAGAGATAATCTGGAGCACTTTTCAGTTGTGGATCAGCTCGACCCTCATGCGGAAGCACAGCGATCACATCGGCTTGAGTCTTACCCGGCGGGTACTCGATGAAGTCAACTGCATCGCCAGTTCCAAAAACCTGTCTCGATCCATCTGAAAAGATCACCGTGAAGATCGTGTAACCCATGCCCGACTCGCCGTTTCGATAGAGTTCATTAGCAAATCGCACAGGCAATCGGTTTGGACTCTCTTTGACGAACTTGACATCATCAATCCAGACCCAGCGCTTGCCTGGATCTGTCTCGGGCCAAACTCCCCACCACCGAATGTAATTGTCTTCGGGTTCAATATAGACATTGTCGAGAACAGCGCCATCCTTGAGAACTACCTGGCAGGGAAAATACTTCAGAGACCCACCATCGCTCGGATCAATCGAACCAAGTGCCTCGCGAATATGGTTTGGAAGCTTCGGGTGTCGCGCCATCACGCTCGCCTACTTCGATTGTGTTGTGTCCTTGTCATCTTTCTTCTCGCTCGGCCGCGGCGTCAGCGCCGGTGCCAGCGGATCGCCCCAGATATAGTGCGCGAACCAGTTCTCGTTTTCTTCCATCACCGCACGCTGCTGCTTCGGCTTGTTGATCGGATGGCCAAAGCCGTCATACAACACCATCTTCACCGGAACCCCATGATCCTCCAGAGCCTGCCGCAGCTCAAAGCTGTCGGGAACCGGCACGCGCTTGTCCGCGCTCCCCTGCTGAATCAGCGTCGGCGTCTTGGCCTTCGCGATGTAGCTGATCGGCGACGTCACCTTGTATATCTCCGGATCATCCCACGGCATCGCGCGCAGATATTGCACCGTGAAAGGCGTGATGTCGGTGTTCACGTAATACGTCATCCAGTCTGAAATCCCCGCGCCCACGCTGACCGCCTTGAACCGGTCGCTCGACGTGGTGATGAACGCCGAAATGTATCCACCCTCGCTCCACCCCATCGATCCCACGCGGTCCTTGTCCACATATCCCTGTGCGATCAAGTAGTCCACACCCGCAATCACGTCCGCATAATCGCCCACGCCGAGGTTCCGCACATTCAGAGCGCGAAACTTCGCGCCATACCCCGCCGATCCGCGATAGTTCGGCCGCAGCACCAGCGCGCCCTTCGCCACAAACCGCTCAACCGGGTAATAGCGATCGGGATTAATCACCGGCATATCGATCCCTGTCGGGCCGCCATGAATCACCACGAGCAACGGATATTTCTTTGCAGGCGAAAAGTCCGCAGGCTTGTATAGCACGCCTTCAATCTCAGTCCCGTCGCCTGATTTCCACCGCACCACTTCGCGCTTCGCAACCGTGAATCCCGCCTCTTGCTCGCCGGCATGCGTAATCTTTATCGGCGTTCCTGCAGTCGGAGCGGTAGCGAAGATCTCGCCATATCGGTTCGCGCCCGCGTCGCGATATGCAATCTCCTTGAAGTCCCTTGAGAATGTGAATCCTGTTGCAAACTCGCTGCCCGGCATCGCCATCTTCTTGATGCTCTTGCTTGCGGGATCGAGCAGGTATAGCGACGAGCTCATCTTCTGCAGACCTGAGAAATAGATCCCCTCTGGCGCCCACCTCAGCAAATCCGGATCCTCATCGAATGCATCGCTCACCACACGCGGCGTTCCGCCATCCGCATCGACCACTGCAATCTTCTGGTTCGTATAGAAGAAATACTTCTCGCCATTCGAAGTCGTATATGCGATCTGCTTCCCATCGGGCGACCATTGCGGATCGGAATCCGGCCCCAGCGTATCCACGATCTTCTTCACCGCGCCGTCCGCTACCGTCACCACGTAAATGTCCTTCGAGAACGCCGAAATCAGATCCGGATCCCTGGCCGCGCTAAATGCAATCCTCATCCCGTCTGGCGAAAACGAAAACTCCTCCACGCTGAATGAATCTTCTTTGGTCAGCGGCTTCGGTTCGCCGACCGGGCTCACTCGTCCGGCCGAGTCCGTCTTCGGCAGATCCACAAGCCACAGGTGGGTCATCTCGTAATCCGCGTGAATCACGTGATAATCACCAAACGTGTCCTTGCGATCCTTCATCGCTTTCGGTTCAGACGCCTCGGCCGAAAAGGCAATCCGCTGCGAATCCGGAGCCCAATCGAACCCTCCAACGCCCTGCTCCATCTTCGTTAATTGCTGCGCTTCGCCGCCGTCCGCCGGCATGATCCAAAGCTGTCTCTTTCCTTCGGGCGACTTCGGCAGCGCTCCGGGCCGATCCGAAACGAATGCAATCCACTTCCCGTCCGGCGACCACTCTGCCGGATTGCACGAGTGCCCGGTTGTCGTCAGCGGATGGCGTTCACGGTTGTCCACATCCGCGATCCAAAGATCCGTCTCAAATGCGTTCGCATCCCAATTCGTCCGCGTCTGCTCATAGACAACACGTTTTCCATCCGGAGAAATCTTCGGCGAATTCACGCTGTACATCTCCAGCGACTGGTCGATCGTCGGCGCCTTCGCAGCCGTCTGGCCCTCACCAACCCAGGACATCGAAGCGACCACAGCAATCAACACTAAAACGCGAATCAAAGAGCGGCTCACGGGGAATCTCCTCCAGAATTTCTCGCAGTATACCCCGCTGAAACCGAGGCCGAGTCTCTCACTCCATCCCACAACAAAAGAAAACCGCAGCCCTGGGGCCACGGGTCTCTCGTTCAACATTCTCCAAACCTACTCCACTCTGTTGTTTGCAATGGTCTGCTTGTACCACTCAGCGCTCAGCTTCGGCGTCCGCTTCAAAGTCTTGAAGTCCACATAATGAATGCCGAACCGCTTTGAATACCCATCGGCCCACTCGAAGTTGTCCAGAAGGCTCCAAAGGAAATAGCCCTTCACGGGGTAATCCTCCTTCACCGCGCGATGCAGCTGCGTCAGGTGATTGCGCAGATACATCACGCGATCGACGTCCTCGACGTGCCCTTCCGCCGTCAGCACATCATCTGACGACGTACCGTTTTCAGTGATGTATATCGCCGGCACTTTCTCCTTCCAGATGTCGCACACATTGCGTACGCCCCAGTAGATGCACTCCGGGCCAAGGTTGATCCACGGAGAGAACATGTGCGGATACGACGATGGCATCGGCTCCATTGCGTATCCCTGCGCCGATCCATCCGCGCGCGCATACAGCGGCACATAGATATTCACACCCAGGAAATCCAGCGCGCTGCCGATGGCTTTCATGTCGCCTTCTTCAACCTTCGGCGCATTCGCTCCCTCACGCGCGAGGTAGCTCTCCGGATATTTGCCGTCCAGCAACGTCGTGAGGAACGGCGCATTGGTGTCGCGCGTTGCCTTCTGCGCAGCCTCAATGTGCTCGGCCGTTTCCATTACCGGCGCCACCACCACCGCATTCTCCGCGAGTCCCACCTGCGTCCCGCTCGGCGTATTCGCGCGAATCGCTTGAACTCCCAGCCCATGCGCCAGGATGGCATGATGGCGGATCTGATTTACCGGGCCCGCCGGCAATTTCAGACCCGGCGCAAACTGACCAATCTTGTAGCCAAGATCCGTGAAGCAGATGAACTCATTGGTTGTCATCCAATGCTTCACCTTGTCGCCCAGGTGCTTCGTCACGTACGCGCAATAATCCGCAAATGCCTTCGACGTGTCGCGTGATTGCCATCCGCCCTGCAGCCCCGCCGGCGTGTCCCAGTGAAACATCGTGATGTATGGCGTGATGTTGTTGGCAAGCAGCTCATCCACTACGCGGCTGTAGTAGTCCAGCCCCTTCTGATTCACTTCGCCCTTACCCGTCGGAAACACCCGCGACCACGACATCGACATCCGATAGACGCTCACGCCCAGGTTCTTCAGCAACTGCACGTCCTGCTTGTAAAGGTGGTACGAATCGTCCGCCACATCGCCGGTTTCGCCGCGATTCGTCTTGCCCGGCGTATGCGAAAATACGTCCCAAAGCGATGGCCCACGGCCGTCATCCTGCGCGCCGCCTTCAATCTGATATGCCGCAGTCGCGCATCCCCACAAAAAACCCTGGGGATATTCAAGCCGCATCGGATGCGGTTCACCAAACGCAAACTCCGGCAACGAAACACCGGTATAAACCGCGGCAGCCGCTGCCGCGGCACTCTTGCCAAATTGACGGCGTGAAATTGTACTCATTTTTTTGGACTCCAGATTCTACCAAAACGTTTTAGCAGGCTAGTCCCGCCTTTGGCAAGCGTATCGGGGCCCAATGGGAAACGGCCCCCACTTCACCCTCCGACAAGCCTTCTGTGAACACCCGTGAATCTCTGGTTAAATCATGCCGCCTCCCATTGACTCGAAAACGCTTCGAGTCTAGGTTCCAACCATGGAAACTCCAGACTTCGATCAACTTCTCAGGAAGTATCGGGAGGCCGTGGATCGTTGGGTCAATGCGATCCGCGCCGAAGAATCGCTCGCCACAGACGATCACTCCATGGTCCAGATGGAACTATGGGATGACGCGGGCTTCAAACTTCACGACGCAGAATCGACGGCAAAGCAGGCCCGTGACGCCTACAAGAACGCGCTGCGCAAAAAGAACTACGGATTTTAGCCTCAGTCGCGGGACTCAGCTCGGATTCTCTTGAACAAAAACAAAAGCCGCAACCTTTCGGTTGCGGCCCCTGCACATTCGTTCTCCCGTTCCATTTGCAAGTATGCGGACGCCATGGCGCGAAAGGCGCAGTTGGCCCACCGCAGCTGGTTACATCTCTTTCACGCCGTCCACAAACGCCTTCAGCTTGCGCGACCGTGACGGATGACGCAGCTTGCGCAGCGCCTTCGCTTCGATCTGCCGGATGCGCTCGCGCGTGACCTGGAAGCTCTGTCCCACTTCTTCCAGCGTGTGCTCCGAACCGTCTTCCAGTCCAAAGCGCATCTTGATCACTCGCTCCTCGCGTGGCGTCAACGTGCGCAGAACCTGAGACGTGTATTCCTTCAGGTTCACGCTGATCACAGCCTCGCTCGGTGAAACGGCCTGCCGGTCCTCGATGAAATCGCCAAGGTGCGAATCTTCCTCTTCACCAATCGGCGTCTCCAGCGAAATGGGCTCCTGCGCGATCTTCAACACCTTGCGAACCTTGGCCACAGGAATATCCATGCGCCGCGCGATCTCTTCGCTCGACGGCTCACGGCCCAACTCCTGCACGAGTTGACGAGACGTACGAATCAACTTGTTGATCGTCTCGATCATGTGCACAGGAATACGGATCGTCCTCGCCTGGTCCGCAATGGCGCGCGTAATCGCCTGGCGAATCCACCATGTCGCATACGTCGAGAACTTATATCCGCGACGATACTCGAACTTATCCACCGCCTTCATCAGGCCGATGTTGCCTTCCTGAATCAGGTCGAGGAACTGCAGTCCGCGGTTCGTGTATTTCTTCGCAATCGAAACGACGAGACGAAGGTTCGCCTCAATCAGCTCCCGCTTCGCCTGCTCGGCGTCCATGTCGCCCTGAATCATCTCGCGCTGCGTGCGCTTCAGTTCGACAATCGAAACACCCGCGTCGCCCTCAATCTTTTCGAGGTCGACTTTGCAGTTCTTCTGCTGGCGCCGATACTCCTTCTTCAGCTCATCGCTCTTGCTCGCTTCGTACTTCTGATCCAGCGAACGAATCTGCCGTTCCAGCGTGCGCATGGTGTCGACAGTCTTGTTTACCTTGTCGAGCAGCCGCTTGCGCTCCAGGCCCGTGTACTTCAGCTCGCGCACAATCCGCGATACAAGTACCTTCTCGCGTGCGATCAGCCACCGCAGCTTGCGTAATTCCTTCTGGCTGGTCTTGCTGTTCGCCGCTGCCTGCTTCTCTTCAAAGCCGGCGATCTTCTTCTGGTGCTTCACCAGCGCGTCGATGCGTGTAACCGTCGAACGTACCCGCGCCTGCACAACGTCTTCGGTCAGTTCTTCTTCGTCGAAGACCACGACCTCTTTCACATTGCGCACGCCGCGCTTCAGGTCTTCACCCAGCGCCACAATCTCGCGAATCACAATGGGCGAACGCGAAATCGCCTTCAGCACGCGCATCTGTCCGCGCTCAATGCGCTTGGCAATTTCCACTTCGCCTTCACGCGTAAGCAGTGGAACTGTGCCCATCTCGCGCAGATACATGCGGACGGGGTCATTCGTTTTCTCGAGGGTTCCCGGTGTGAGATCAAGCTCGACGTCTTCGCCCTCTTCGAGCTCAAAATCCTTCTCCGCGCCGAACTTCGGCGCGTCCAGCAGATCGATGCCCTGGCTGCCGATCGTCGTCATCAGATCGTCGATGTCATCGGGAGAAGTGCTGATGTCCTCCGGCAACATGTCATTGACGTCGCCGTAGGTCAGGTAGCCCTTTTCCTTGCCGGTGTCGATCAGGTTAGTGATGTCGTCTTCAAATTTGTCGTTGATGGCCAAAACGATTCCTACTCTCCAGCGCGATCAAGTTTTAGCACCGGGTCGCGCGCCAGTGCGGAGCTCGTTCGCGTGCAACAGGACTTGGATGACCAAACCTGCGCGTTCGCGGACACGAACTCCCGTCCCCCGCTTGAAAAAAAGCGGCCTGAAATAGTCGCTCGGAGCAGGATGTTCGCGCTTCAGGTTTCGCCTGGTCGCCCGCGAGCCGAAGCTCATATGTGGGGCAAGGGTGGCGCGCATCCTCACAGAGATCAACAGATTAACACAGTTGATTCCGCCGTTAAACGACGAAATCTCAACCCGAGTTCGCCGCAGGTAACCGCCAAGTCCCTGCCTGCCGAAGCTCAGGACCGGGCAAACACCAAGCCTGCCCTGCCGTTCCCTACAAATTTAGACGTGTTTCGCCTCTAAAGTGACTCAAAGAAATCAGGGCTTTGCGGAAAGTATTAGCCCGCACCCTAGCCACGAAGCTGCCTCAGTGCCCGATCGAGTTCCAGTTTCCTCTGTGTCAACACAGCCAGTTCCGCAAAGTCACCCCGCCGCTCTGCTTCCTGTATCTGCGCTCGCAAATTCCGCAATTCCGCCTCTATCTTCCTCTGCTGCAAGCTTACGATTGCCCCAATGACCGTGTCGGCCGACGGAGACTCATTCTCAGCTAGCAACGCCTCAGCCAGCAACGCCTTCTGTGCAGGATTCTCGACGACATCCATCGGGTCGCGGACCCCCCGCTCGGCCAGCGCCCGCAGCGCATCGAACACGCCAAGCCCCTCAAACCAATGAGTTTGCCGGATCACAGCTTCCGCGGCAGTCCGACGCGCTTCCTCGTGCTCGGGGTCGGTGATGGACAGCGCCCGCAGCAGCACCCGCTCCACCTCGCTCAAGGCCGTGGCCCGCACCTCGATGTGGTCCCGGCGCCGAAGTGCCGCCTGCCGCAACTCCTCCCGCAGCACCGCCGAATCAATTCCCAGTTTCTGCGCCGCATCCATCGCAAACTGATCCCGCACCAATTTCTGGGGAATTCGCCGGATGTGCGGGAGCAAGTAATTCATTGCCTTAAGCTTCTGGTCCGCCGCCCCACCCGGAAACATCTGCCGCGCCCGTTCGATGAGGTAGTCCGACTGGCGCCGCGCCCCCATCACTGCCTGCGTGTATGCCTCAACCCCTCGCTCACGGATAAACCGGTCGGGATCGAGGCCTCCGTCCAACGTCACCAGCTTCAGATTGAAGCCTTCTTCGGTCAGCAAGGCAATTGACTTCTCCGCCGCATTGGCCCCGGCCGCGTCAGGATCGAAATTCACCACCACATTCTGCGTATGCCGCTTCAGAATCGCCACCTGCTGCTCGGTAAAAGCCGTTCCGCTGGTCGCAATTACGTGCTGAATTCCGCGCAAAAAGAGCGAAATACAGTCCATTTGCCCCTCAACCAGCAGCGCATATCCCGCCTGCCGGATGGCGCTCTTCGCTTTATCGAGGTTAAACAGCACCTGCCCTTTGATATAAAGCGGCGTTTCCGGCGAATTCACGTACTTCGCGCCCGCCTTGTCACCCGTTTCCAGCGTCCGCGCGGTAAACGCAATAACGCGCCCGCTCTCATTGCAGATGGGGAACGTCACACGCTTCCGAAAACGGTCGTAAATACGGCCTTCTGTCCCGTCGCCCTGTTCCTTTGAACTGAACAGCCCCGACGCCCGCAGCGTCACTTCGTCCGCCATCCCGCCCAGCCGGTCGCGCAACGCGCCAAAGCTGTCTGGCGCATAACCGATCCTGAAAAGCTTGATTCCCTCCGGCGTCATTCCTCGCCCGGCCAGGTACTCGCGCGCCAGGGTCCCCTCCGGCCCACGCAGTTGCTCTTCGAACCAACCCGTGGCCGTCTCGTGCAGATCCAGCAGTTTGCCGCGTAGCCGAGCTTCCGCAGCTTCTTCGGGCGAAGAGAACTCCCTCTTCGGCAGTGGAATCCCATTCTTCTGCGCCACGATCCGCACGGCTTCAGGGAAACTGACGTTTTCGATCTTGCCGACGAATGTGAATACGTCACCTGTCGCCTGGCAGCCAAAGCAATAAAAAAACTGCTGAGACCCGCCGTTAACATTGAAAGATGGCGTCTTCTCCTTGTGAAAAGGGCATAGCCCCTTGAACCTCTGCGCACCTGCGTTGCGCAGGCGGAGATACCCCTCGATCACCTTGACGATGTCGACCTGCTGCTTCACGCTTTGTGCGAAATCTGACACGGATGGAATCTGTAGTTAAGGATAGCCCGACCGAATTTTCAAGCCTGTGCACTTCACGTCTCAAATCACTCCGACAATCCTCCATTCCCGGCTCTCGCATCCAAACTCGAGATTGAGGTAAATGCCATGAAAATCACCGAACTCCTGCTTACGGAGCTTGATCACGAAGCCATCGGAAGTCGCAAAGCCCTCGAGCACGTTCCGGAAGGAAAGAACGACTGGAAGCCCCACGAAAGATCCATGCCGCTCGGCCGGCTCGCAACCATCGTCGCCACCACTCCCGGATGGATCGAAATGGTAGTGAACATGGATGAGGTCGACATCAACCCACCGGGAGGCCCGAAGTTCGCGCCCCAACCTTGGAAGACTCGACAGGAATTGCTTCAGCAATTCGAAGCGAGCCTTCAGAAGGGGAAGGAAATCCTTCAGAAGACCACCGACGACCGATTGTTGAACACCAAGTGGCGCATGCTCTCCGCAGGCAAACTGATGATGGAACAAACGCGCTATGAAGGCATCCGCGAGGGCGTGCTGAACCACATGGCCCACCATCGCGGCCAGTTGACGGTTTACCTGCGGCTCACTGGCCAAACCGTTCCCGCGATCTACGGCCCTTCAGCCGACGAGGGAAAGTCATAGCGTCTCCCTGCCGTCCATTGGATTTTTCCATCCTCCGCGAGGTGCCCCTGAACTTTCGCGGAAAGGCGTTGACGCCCGCTTGCAGTCGACGTTTTGGCTGCAGAACTACTCCGCCGTCGGCATGTGAACATACATCGATTGGATTCCCACGCGGCCCGGGCCGGTGAAGCGATTCCAGACAAAGCTGGCCGCACTGGCAAACAGTCCTGTCGAAAACTTCTGGAATTGCGTCTCCATCGATACCGATGGGTCTTTGTAGATCCAGCCGCCCGGCTCCACGTCAATTTGCTCCCCTGGTGCGAGCGTTACCTCGAACACGTTGCCGTATCCATGCACCCAGACGATCCCGTCCCCGTGTTGCGCGGTAAAGTGATCGACAAAAAAGCCGGTGCCGCCGAGCAACATATTCGATACGCCTTTCATGCGCATGAATCCGTATTCGACGTTTCCGGTGGCTGCCAGAAACTGGTGTTCCCGCATGTCGATTCGTTCGCCTGCACCCAGATGAATTCCAAAAATCTGTCCCGCCCCGTCGCGGCTGAAGCTGATCTGGCCAGGCCCTCGGACCTCCGTCAGAAAGAAAGGCATGCCGGCAAGAATTCGTTTCATTCCGCCCGCCATCGGTCGCACACCGATCTGCACGTTCAAGTCCTTCCAGAGAAGGATGTAGTGCTCGAAATAGACCGGGACAACTTTCAATTCAAGGCGCAATACCGGAACCAGGTCCCCCTCGATGTGGTAAGTTACGCCTGCAAATGTTTCGTTACGCGCGGCGGACGGCTTCAGAACGGGTGTCTGCATGATGCACCTTCCCTCTTGAGGATTGTGGGATTGGCTACACACTCAAGCATACGTCCAGCGCCGGCCTGCTCATAGAATTGGCAGAAGACTCGGTCATCCACGCCGGTCATTCCCGCCCATCGATCCTCAATAACCCTCTTGCAAGTCACTCGTTCGATCTGTAAAGTGCTTGCACTATCTCCCCACCATTCGAATCGTCTGATTTCCCCGGAGGCTGAATGAAAACCAAAAGCCTGTTTGCGGGAGTGGCCATCGGGCTGCTCTGCCTCACTCTTACCGCGTGTGGTAGCAAGGTAAAAGGGAATACATACGAATCCTTCCCCATCTCGATCGCTTTCCAGTCGGGCGGGAAAGCAACCTTCTCTTCCGGCCCCGTTGGCACTGATTGCACCTACAGCGAAAGCGGCAGCAAAGTCACGCTCACCTGTGGTCCGCAGACCATGGAACTCACCCTCGACAGCGATGGAAACCTGAACGGCCCACCCGAAAGCATCGGCAAGCTGATCAAGAAAAAGTAGCTACTGAAAGATTGACTCGTTCGTCTCCCGATCGCAATCAGTGCGGCGGCTGACCTTGCGTCTTGTCGGTCACCATTAAGCGAACTACTGCCGCGTTCGTCGCAGCTGGTCCCGAAGTGCTCGATACCAGCACGACCAGGTCATCTTCTCCGACCTTCGCAATCCCGGATGGCACTGTCAGCGTCACCTTGAGTGCAACCTTCTGGTGCGCCCCGATCGCAAGTTCCTGCGGCTCGACCTCGGTTACGAATCGACGCGCGTCTGTGACCGTGACCTTGAAACTCCGCGCAGGCCCCAGGTTCCTGATATCGAAAACCGCCTCACGTGTCGCACCCGGAGCAAGCTCATCAAAATTCAGCTTAGGCGTCACCTCCACACTCTCTGCGTGGAACAGCCGTCCCTCGAATCTCTGGTATCGCATCCCCTTCGCATCCCGCCCGCTCACCGAGATACGAAACGGCACAGTGGGCAGAACAACATCGCCGGTAAACTCCAGAAACTCCCGATCCGCATTCGACGCTTTCATGCGTAGCTTCTGCAAGAGTTCTCCGCGTTCGCTCACCGCCGAGAACTCGGTTGTCTCCGCATCCGCAGCCGACAACGACGTCTGCAAGGTTGCGGGCTCGCCCACTAACGGCTGCCCTTGAATCTTGAATAGTCCCTCGTGGCCCGGCCTGCCACCCAACTTCACAAAATCCGTGCTGATGAAGTAGATGTCGCTTTGCGCCTGAGCCTGTAGCCAGAATGTGCCGCTCCCGCTCACTTCCGCCCGCCAGTTTCCCGCTTGCGGTTTTTCTACCGTAATCAGGCGTCCGCAGTTCAACTCTGTGTCCTCGGTGCGGACGGAACCATCACCAACCGCCTGTCCATTCGGGCCGACCAGCACAAGCCTGCTGCTTTTCGTATCCACTGAGAAGGTAAATGTGATCCGTTCCGTCACAGAGTCCACGGGAATATCGAACTTCTGCATCCCGCCGTCGAGCCTGGCTGAGGCCCACAACACCATCGACACATTCCCGCGCGTGGACTCTCGCACAACCTGCATCGCCTTGCTCGCTTCATTGCGCTGCAGAAATAGCGGAACACCGCCCGTCTCGTTTGCGGTGCGAATATATGAGGGATCAGCAGGACCGCAGTCGCCCGGCGCGAAGCTGTGGGATGGATTCACACCGCCCTGTTGTTGCCCATCCGATGCCCACCATGTCACGCACAACGCGGCGACGGCAACTACTCGCAGAAAGGCAATTCCAGGAAACCTTGCAGGGACCATTGCGCAAAGTCTACCGCGTCCCGCCGCCCATCGAACGAGTTTTGCTGCTGAACGACTACATGCCCTAGTGCCCGTACCGTCTGCGCGCCGCGGTCGGGCTCGAACCCGGTGGACTGTCCTGCTGCGCGGGTGCCACCTGCGGCTCCGTCCGTTTATACGAAGGTACAAATGGTTTGCCATCGATGATGTAGACCACCGTCCATGCAACCTCGACCGGCTGTCCGTTCACCACGTACGGTTTATATTTCCACTTGTCGATCGCCCGCACCAGCGCATCCTTCAGATCCTGATTCCAGGTCGACGCATCTTCAGTCCGCGCCTTCACCGTCCCATCCTTGTGAATAACGATCGGAATCGGGAAGCTGCCGCGAAACGGAAACCCATTCGGCTGTATAGGAACCGATGCCCCCACCTCGTACATCGACACCGGCTTCGGATGTCCCGGCTCGATATTGTACGGCTCGGGAATCGCATCCTTCGAGGGCTTCACCAGGTCAGAACTTGCCCCGCTCAACGTTTCCAGCAGCCTCACCTTCATCTCCGCAATTAGTACGCCGTTGGAGACCACTTTCACATCCCGCGCAACCGTGCGCCCATCGAATGGTTGCAGGTCCTCAAACTGCACTGTTGTGTCCGATACCGCAGTAAGCCGCAAGTGATAGTCGCTGTCGAAACACATCGTAGGGAACTGCCAGTCCGGATTCGCTGGATCCGCGTAGCGCCGTGGACCGGCCACGGAGACGCAGTTCAGCTTCACTCCGGCGGTGGTCACACGCTTCAAGTCCATCTCGTATTCGGGCTTGATGTTGGCGGTCTGGTAGAGCGGATCGATCACCGGCCGCGCGACCCGCGTCACGAGCAATCGATGATCGAATCCCACCTTGCTCGGCTTGCTCAGATACTGCTCCGTCTCCGCAATGCTCCACTCACTGCCCGTCAACCGGTGTTCCGAACTCTTGAAGTTACGCGCCCATTGGCTCGAGCCCAGGTGCCACTCTTCCATGGTTCCGCTCTCTGGCTTTTTCGCGTCCAGTGGAATCATCTTGAAATCCAATTTCATGTGCCACGGCTTCAGGTCGTCCCCGCCCAGCGCATTCGCCTTTACCCCATCTTCCATCACCCGATGCGCCAGCACGCTGATCTTCTCCGGCGATAATCCCGGATGCGCTTCAGCGGGCGGAGCCGGTGTCTCCTGCGCTGCGGCGAATCCCGCGGACATTGAAACGACCCCAAAACACAGCAGGCATGCAATCGCCCACCTCAGCACGAACTTCGAAAGAATAAATGGCTTCATTTTCGACCCACATCTTACACTGTCTCTCAGAGCTCCGGACCTACCCATTCGCGCCACGACACATCTCTGCCCGTGCCAGAAGGTCGAGTGCATGAGCAGGCGCTCTGATATAAATTGCCCCAGCGTAATCGACGCCTTTCAAGGGAGGGCCTCTGTGAAGCACACTCGACGGATCTTCTGCATCCTGCTTTTCTCCTCAGCCTCTCCGGCCACGCTCCTGTTCGCCGCCGATTGCGGCTCTCTCAAAAACCTTCATCTTGAGAACACCACCATTACGCTGGCCGAGTCGGTCATTTCCGGTTCAGTCCGCATTCCCGGCAACCCGCCCATCAACGGGCTTCCCGCGATCTGCCGCGTGGCCGGCATCCTGCAACCCTCCAGCGACTCGACAATTCGCTTCGAGCTTTGGCTTCCCGAGCAGAACTGGAACGGCAAATTCCTTGGAGTCGGTAACGGTGGATTCGCAGGCACTATCGGCTACCATCAAATCGCTGCATACGTGAAGCGCGGCTTTGCGGCCGCCGGATCCGACGCCGGACACCAGGCCGAGGCTACCGATGCAAGCTGGGCGTACGGTCATCCCGAAAAAGTGAAGGACTTCGGATGGCGCGCCGTCCACCTTACCCGCCAACGCTCCGCCGACATCATCGCCGCTTTCTACGGCAAGCATGACCAGAAAGCCTATTTTGATTCCTGTTCCGACGGCGGACGCGAAGCCCTGATGGAAGCACAGCGCTTTCCCGATGACTACGACGGCATTCTTGCCGGGGCACCCGCCAACGCATGGTCCACCATGATGGCATCTGGCGTGATTGCGACGCAAGCCAGGCAACTCAATCCACACGCGTACTTTTCCGACTTCAAGCTCCCGGCAATCCAGAAGGCCGCGCTCGACGCCTGCGACGCACTCGACGGAGTGAAGGACGGAATCATCAACGACCCCTCCAAATGCCACTTTGATCCAAAGGTGTTGTTGTGCAAGGGCGACGATCAACTCGATTGCCTCACCCCGCCGCAGGTCGAAAGTCTTGAGTCGATCTACACCGGCCCAAAAGACTCGCAAGGCAACCTCGTGTTCCCCGGCTTCACTCCGGGCGACGAAAACGGATGGGGCGAGTGGGTCATCGGGCAGGATCCAACCGGCGCTTCTGCCTTCCGCTATATCGAGAACTATTTTCGCTACGTGATCACCAGTGATCCGAGGTGGAGCGCCGCAACCGCAGACATCGAGACATCACTGCGCGAGTCACGCGAAAAGGGTGCACCCAACCTCGATGCCACCGATGCCGACCTCGCCCGGTTCGCGTCGCACGGCGGCAAACTCATCCTCTATCACGGGTGGAACGACCAGGCCATCTCCCCGTGGAACACCATCGACTACTACAAGAGTGTTCAGCAGAAGATGGGTGCGGAGAAGGCCGACTCCTTCGTTCGCCTTTACATGGCGCCGGGTGTTGAGCACTGCGCCGGCGGACCCGGCCCCAGCGCCTTCGGACAATTCGGCCTCGAAACCGCCAAAGGCTCGAAGTACGGACTCTTTGACTCGCTCGTTAATTGGGTAGAAAAAGGCGCGCCCGACGAGAACATCACCGCAACCAAATATGGAGTCGACGAGAAAGGCGCGGCCAAAGCCGTGATGACCCGCCCGCTATGCGCTTACCCCAAGGTTCCCAAATATTCCGGCTCAGGTGATGCCAACGATGCAGCCAGCTTCACCTGCACCGCGCCGTAGCAATGTCCCGAGCACTGTCCACTGAACACTGTTCATTGTCCACTGTTGACTGCTTCTATTCGTCCCGCAGTGCCTGCATCGGCTGGATCGATGCGGCTCTGCGCGCCGGAATCAGCGCGGCCACCAGCCCGATCGCCGTCAGCGCAACCGCCACCCCGACATACGTGCTCGCATCCAGGGGCTTCACTTCATACAGGAACCCCTTGATCAACCTTCCCGTCGCGACGGCGAGCACGAGTCCCACCACGAGTCCGGACCCAATCAATATTGACCCTTGCCGCAGCACCAACTTCGCCACGCTGCCCCGTGTCGCTCCCAGCGCCATGCGCACACCGATCTCGCGGCGCCGGTAGCTCACCAGTTGCGACAGCACGCCGTACAATCCCGCGATCACCATCGCAATCGCCAGCCCTGCAAACGACCCCACCAGATAGAGGCCCAGCCTCTGGCTGAACGTGTTCTTGTCCACCGCTTCCTGCATCGTCTGGAAATTGTCCAGTGCAAAACCCGGCGCAAGCTGGTGGAACACCGATCGCATCTCCTGAGCTACCGGAATATCCCCGCGCGTCTTCACCACAAAATTCACGACTGTCTTCAACAGTGCCTGGTAAAACAGCGATGTCGTCGGAATCTGCTGCTGCGACAGCAGGACCAGCGGTTGCACATCTCCACCGACACTTGAGTCCACCTGGTTCGCCATCACGCCTACAATCGTGTACGGCTTTATCATCCCCGTGTCCTTGCCGCCCAGGTTGATCTGCTTGCCCAGCGGATCCTTGTCGGCAAAATACTTCTTCACCACCGCCTCATTCACCACCGCCACAAACGGACTCGCCAGCCCGTCTCCATCCTCGATCATTCTTCCTCGCACAATTGGCGTACCCATTGTGCGCGCATAGTCTGCGCTCACGGCGGTCACCCGCGCCCCCGGCTTATTCGAGGGATCCTTAGCCTGCCCGACTATATCGAAGCTCGAGTGCAGATCCATCCCCGACAACGGCGGCGTCGTAACCAGCGCCGCGCTTCCTACGCCCGGTGCCTGCCTGATCCTCTCCAGTACTGGCTCATATATCGTGATTGCCACCGAAGCCGGAGCGCTCTGCGTATCAGCAGATACCGACATTCCCGAGAATCCCGCTGCGTCCGCAGGCATCGCCGAAAACGTGGTGACGTGCGCCGTCTCAAACCCCAGCCGCGACTGCTCCAGGTTCCACAGCGTACGGAACAACAGCCCTGTCCCCACCAGTAGCAGCGTCGATAACGCCACCTCACCTGCGACCAGCCATCCAGCAAGCTTTCCCCCAACGGACTTCGATCCGACTCCCCTCGAAGCCGCCTGCAACGCGCTCTGCGGATTCGCCCGAGCCACCAGCAACGCCGGTAGCAGCGATGACAGCACTGTCGTCAGCACCGCAATCCCCGCCAGCACCAGCAGTACCGTCCAATGAATCGCAATTGAATCGCCGCGCGGGATGGTACCATCCGGAAGCTTGCGAATTCCGACCATCGCGATCTCGGCCAACGCGACTCCCACTCCGCATCCCAGCAGGCTCAGCAACAGCCCTTCGGACAGCATCTGGACGACCAGCCGCGTCTTGCCGGCACCCAGCGCTGCGCGTACCGCAAACTCCTGCTGCCGCCCCAGCGCCCGCGCAATCAGCAGATTCGAGACATTCGCGCACGCGATAAGCAGCACCAACCCGAGCGCTCCCAGGAGTGCAAACAGTACCGGGCGCACCGGCCCTGTCAGTACCTCCTGGTAAGGATCCACACGAAATGTAATCGGGGTATCGTTGTGCTCATGCGGAATCCGCGCGGCGATCGCACTCACTTCCTGTTGAAGCTGCGCCACTGTCACGCCCGGCCGCATCACGCCGGCGATGTTGAAGAAGTGATAGCCCCGCTGCGTAAGCATCTCCTGCGTGGGCTGGATCGGCAGCCAAATGCCTTTCTTCAGATCGGCACCCATGCTCTCAGGGAAGCTGAATGTCGAGGGCATCACCCCCACCACCGTCGTCGTCTTTCCACCCACTTTCACGACGTGGCCCACAATATTCGGGTCGGCGTGGAACGCTTCTCGCCACAGTCCTTCTGACAGCATCACCACCGAAGGC
The DNA here is from genome assembly GCA_963838295.1 of uncultured Acidobacteriaceae bacterium. Classification (GTDB taxonomy): domain Bacteria; phylum Acidobacteriota; class Terriglobia; order Terriglobales; family Acidobacteriaceae; genus Telmatobacter. The sequence goes on along the minus strand of CAWIQS010000004.1, from coordinate 180,968 downwards.
CCGTCGGTTCGCCCCTCGGCATCGGTGAATGTTCGCCCGAGCAGTGGCCGCTGCCCCAGCATGGCAAACAGATTAGGCGTTGCCCGCGGCGCCACTACGCTGGCCGAGGCGTCTCGCGTCTCCACCACGCTCACGTCTTCCGCATAGCCAACGGAGTCTTCCAGCAGCTTCGACTGATCGTGCACATCCTTGTAGTTGAGCCACGACGTCGACCCGAAACTCGGCTTGTCGCCGCCCGGCCCAATAAACACCAGCCGATCAGAATGGACATACGGCAACGGCCGCAGCAGAACACTGTCAATCACCGTAAAGATGGCCGTGTTCGCGCCTACACCCAGCGCCAGGGTCAAGATCGCCAGCAACGCCATCCCCGGCGTGTTGCGCAACTGCCGAATGGCATAGCGCAAGTCGTACAAAAAGTTCTGCATTCGAGAAACCTCCGGGAAGAGAGACAGGAAGTATGACGAAATTCTCGACGCCGCGGTTCCCATCCCAACGCTCTAATCCGTCAATTATTAATGCGGAGCGCCTGATAGGTCCTCACATTCCGCACAAACCGCCCAGGAATACGCAGCCCTCGACAATCACGAAAGCAAGAAGCCCAGGGAATTATCTCTTCAGGAAACCTACTTGTTGTACTTGGCCAGCCAGTCCGTAAGTTCCTGCATTACGTTCAAACGCTGCTCCCAAATCACAGGAAAATGCGGCGACCCCGGATACGTCACCATCCGGACCGTCTTGCCACGCGCCGCCAGCAGTTGGAAATACTCTGTCCCCTGGAATGTCGGCTCCTGCTGGTCCGCCTCGCCATGCGGAATCAGCAGCGGCGTGGTCACCTTGTTCGCAAAGTACACCGCCGAAAATTTGCTGGGGCCGACGGATCCTCATCGGTCCACGCGTCCTAGTCCACCTGAGAAATATCGCTTGTCCAGGGGAATGGACCCCAATCCGTGGCGATGTGTCTGCGTAACGGTCCACGATGTCATGAACCCGCCTGCGCTCCATCCAAAAATCGCCTGCCGATTCGGGTCTGCTCACCCTTGTTCGATTGCATAATCCGGCGCACTGTCCACATCTTCATAGGCGCGATCGCCAAAGCGCTGGTAGATCGCAGCGAGAAAATCCGCGCTATAGCCCGTCGATCCTCGATACTCCGGTTGCAACACCACGTAGCCAAGCCCCGCGACAATGCGCGAAAACGCATTGTCGTCGTTTGCCTCCGGCCCTCCATGCGGCAGCACCGCGGATGACAGTCAAAGTGTGGTTGGGGAGGAGCGGCGCTGGCGTTACAGCGCCGCGAGAGCATCGGCCTGGGAGGGGAAGAGGCCGGCGTACTTGGTGATGCCCACCATAGTGAAGACCTTCGTGAAGTGGGGCGAGAGGCCGAAGGCATAGACCTTCTGGCCGGAGTTTGCCGCCTCGATCAGCATCTGGATGACGAGCGCGATGCCGCTGGAGTTGATGTAGTCGACCTTGGTGAAGTCGAGCAGCACGAGCTTGGCAGTCTCCTTGGACAGCGACTGGTAGCTGCCAAGCACCGCATCTTTGGACGTGCTGGCAATGTCGCCCTCGAAACGGAGGGCTGTGACGTTATGTCCTGCGGGGGAAGTCAACTGGTCAACGCGCGCTTTGGTTTCACTCTGCACGATCTCGAATCTCCGTAAGTTCTCTGTTAGTCCGCCACTGCATCCAGACGAATGACCAGCCTGACGTAACTGCTTTTGCCGTTAGAGCCCTTGACCCATTCGGCCTCGTCAACCAGCGCCTGGATTAAGAACATACCCATGCCGCGGGGATCTTCCTCACCGTGAATCTTCTTATCGATGTCGGGCTTTGCCGGGACGGTTTTCAAGCCCTTGCCATCATCAATCACTTTTACTTCAAGTGCGTTAATTCCCGCTGAAAGGACTACGCCAACGGAAAGGTCGTCGTTCATTTTATTGCCATGCTCAATAGCGTTGATGCAGGCCTCAGCGACGGCCGTCTTCAAATCTTCAACGCGATCTTCGCGAAAACCCATCAGCTTGGCCACAGCGGCCGCGGTGCTCATAGCCACTTTCTCGTAGCCAAGCTGCGAAGGCAGCCGCACCTCCACGCTTGTGGACTTGAGCTTGCTCATGCTGGTATCTCCGTACCCTCAGCGCACCGGCACAACGCCAATGCGGTCATGTCGTCACTTTGCGGGCCGCCGTCGGCAAAGTCATCAATTGTTGCCCACAGTGAATCGAGGATAACATCGGCGCGTTCGCCGGGGCACTTGGAAAATTCGTCCATAAGTCTTTCCGGGCCAAACTCTTCGTCGCCCCGGAATACCTCCGTGAGACCGTCGGTATAGAACAGCAGCCTCGTCCCCGGTGTAAACACGGCTTCCTCGCTGGAGTAGCGCATGCCGGGTAACAGGCCAAGTGGCGTGCCGGCGGCCTCGAACTGCCGAGCGGGGCCGTCGGACGAAACCAGAAAGCCAGGGTTATGGCCGGCGTTGACCACTTCGATCTTGCCCAGCGCGGGGTGGAGGCGCAGGAAGATGGCGGTCACATAGCGCCGACGGGCCTCTTCGCCTTCGCGCCAATGGTGTTCATTCATGCGCGTGGCCAGTTCGTCGAGGGGCGGCCCGGTGATGGCCATGGCGCGGAATGCGGCGCGGAAGCTGGTGGACATCATGGCGGAGGCCAGGCCTTTGCCGGCAACGTCCGCGACCACGATCAGTAGGCTTCCGTCGGGTTGCTCAACCAGATCGAGGTAGTCGCCGCCAACCTCATAACAGGTGACCGACCGGAACGCCATCGAGTAGCCGGCAATGTCGGGCAGTTCCTGCGGCAGAAGCGAGCGCTGGATATTGCGGGCGGCGTCGAGGTCCTGCTGCACGCGGGCCCACTGCAGATTGCGCTCGTGGTTGCGGGCGTTTTCAAGGGCGACGGCGGCCTGCAGAACCAGGCCCTCAATAAAGTCGGCTTCGTAGATCGTCAACTCGCGGCCGTCGGGCGGCGCGACGACCAACTCGGCCATGCGCTTGCCTTCGCGATCCTGCAGCAGATAGATGGGGAGAGCGTGTGCCTCATCTGGCGCGAAATCGGGCAATTCGCCGTAACTGAGGTTGGTGCCCGGGAAAGCCGCGCCCGCCATTTCGAGTTCGCGAACGACGATACGTAGAACGGCGCCGAGGACGGCTTCTTCGCGGATGGTGGAGTGAACCTGGCGCGAGGCCTCGAGCAGCGCCTGCAGGCGTGCTACCTGCTGCTGCAGATCGATGGTCTCGTCGTTTCCCGACAAATGGATGCCTGCTGCCATAACTTAAACTTGCGGGGAATCTCACTTTATCACGGCCAGTGGTGGGGCCGTCGATGGCCTTTTCTAGATGGGTTTTATCCCATACTGCTTTGTTTAAGAACCTCAATTTGATTCGATCCGGTTACGTCGCGAGTGATGGGTGAATCCGGAAGTACCCACTTGCTGCTGGCCGGGACATTACCTACGGGAACCTTACATCCAGCGCGTGGATTTCTTCAAGATTGACTGTCGCGATGGAAAATGGCGCGATTCCGCGTCCTATGGCAAATCGGATTCACCCTCCGGCAGAAGGATTTCAACCAGCAGGCCGGGAGGCCTGGCGTTCTGGGCGCTGATGGTTCCGCCGTGGGTTCGAATTACACGGTCAGCGATGGCGAGGCCAAGACCGGTGCCGCCCGATTGCCGGTCGCGGGCATCCGCCACCCGGTAGAAGGGCCGAAAGATATTGACGAGTTCGGATTGAAAAACGCCGGGGCCGTGATCACGAATGGCAATCCGCACGAGCGACTTTTTGGCCTGACGCACAAATTCCATCGACACTTCGACCGAGGTTCCGGGATCGGTGTAATGAATTGCGTTTCGGACCACATTCTCGATCGCTCCGTGCAGTAGTTCCGCGTTCCCTCGAACGAGGTACGGTTCCTCCGCAGTCAACTGGACGCCGCGATCAAGCACGCGCGCTTCGAAGTTGGCATCGCGAACGATCTGGGATACGAGTTCCGTGAGGTCGAGCTGGACCATCGGTACTTGTTTGGCGGACACATCTAGTTTTGCAATTGTCAGGAGGCGCCCGATCATTTCGTTGAGGAGAGCGAGGTCCTGCTCCATCTGATCGAAGGCCGCGTCGTTGCCTTTTCGCTCGCGACCGAGATCGAGGGCGACATTCAGCCGGGCCAAGGGCGACCGTAGTTCGTGCGAGACATCGGAGATAAGCTGACGTTGTCCCGATACAAGAGCTTCAATGCGAGAGGCCATGGCATCGAAGTCGCGCAACAGATCTCCAATTTCATCTTGCCGGGAGGCGATATTGGAACTTGCACGGGTGCTCAAATCGCCAGATGCCAGCCGTTGCGATGCGGCGCGCAAGCGGAGAATAGGTGCAGTGATATATCTCGTGAGCAGGTAGCAGACAAATCCTGAAACAAGAAACGCGACTCCCCACTGCATGAAGAATGTTTTTCGGTTGAAGCCTGCCGCGGCGCGCGGACCGGCGGGGAGTTCGGTTGCAAAGATGTATTTGCGGCCGCTATTACCATTCAGAATCAACGCTACGCGCGCTATTCCGAATACCATGCCGAATTCGGATGTATTCAGACCCGTCACGCGTGTCGCCATCTGCTGAAATGTTTCGCATCCATCACCGGCGATGACCCTTCCCGAGATATCGAAGAGACACGCCTTCAGAGCGGTGTCGTGAACAAGTCGATCAAGGTAGGACGACGCTCCGAGTATGCCCTCCCTTTCAAGGGTCTCAACCGCAATCGTTCCCGAGTAGCGAGCTGTTTCCGCCAGCGTCGAATGCCACTGGGCAGGCACGCCGTGCGGTTCGAGAATGAAGGTAAGCACGAGGGAGATGCCTGTGAGAATGACGGTCGCCCAGAACCACAGGAAAATTTTGAGAAAGAGGCTGCGCAATGTCAGTTTCATTTCGCCTCAGATCGCGCAACGAAGAGATAGCCGTTGCCTCGAACGGCTTTGATTCTTGGACCTTGTTCGGATGTTCCCAGCTTCTTGCGGATGTTGCTTACATGCACGTCAATGACGCGATCGAAGGGTCCGAGTTTTCGGCCGAGCACCGCTTCGGTGAGTTGCTCGCGACTCAGGACTTTTCCAGCGTCGCGCAGAAAAGTTTCGAGGAGCGTGAATTCCACGCTGGTCAGATTGAGAGCCACATCTTTCAGCCACACCTCTCGCGCTCGCGGATCGAGGCGGAGATCACCAACTACCAGCGAGTTTGTGGGGTTTGCGGGGATGGAGGTTCGGCGCAAGATGGCGCGAATTCGAGCAATCAGTTCGCGCGGGTTAAATGGTTTTGGCACGTAGTCATCGGCGCCAATCTCCAGGCCAAGAATCCTGTCGATATCTTCGCCACGCGCAGTGAGGATCAGCACCGGCACCGGAGACTTGGCACGCAGTTGACGCAAGACATCGAGGCCTGTCAGGCCGGGCAACATGAGATCGAGCACAACGAGAGCATGTTCCAGTGAAAGGGCGCGTTCCAGGCCGCGAATCCCATCATTGGCTACTTCGATTGTGAATCCTTCAGATTCCAGGCGTTCAGTGAGCAGCCCACATAACTGAACGTCATCGTCGACGATGAGAACGCGATCCATTCGCTCCGAGCATCCGCCTTCCACTCGATGCTAGACCATTCGTGAATTGCGGAAGCGCCATTTACAAATCTTTACTTTGCTTAGCTAATCTTTATCGCGGCTTATCCAATCTTTATCGCATGCGTTCCCTACCGATGCTGGAATCGAGAAGTGGAAGTAAGCGTGACCACCGTAGCGGCCGAGATCGAAGTGAGTCGATCGCACGAAGCGTCAACACCAAGCATCAAGGAGGGAAGTTATGAAGCGCATGAGCTCGATCATCGTCGGTTCGTTGGTTGCGGTCCTGATCGCGGGTGGCACGTTCGCAGCCCAACTGCACGCGCAGAATGGCCCGGGAGTAGTTTTCAGCGTTCCGTTTGCGTTCACTGCGGACGGGCGAAACATCGCTGCCGGCACGTATGAACTAAACCTGGTCTCGAACAAATTCATGATGTCGATTCGCAATGTGGAAACCGGAGATATGCAAGTCTTCACCGTGCACCCCGAGGAACAAAAAGCAACAGATTCGCAAGCACGGTTGATCTTCCACAACTGCGGAGGCCACCTGGACCTGACTGAGTTTCACGTTCCCGGAAATAACCTCTTCAGTGAAACGATACCGCCTCGCCACTTGCACAATATGGAGACGAAGGCCTGCCCCGCGCCCGATTTCGTGACCCTGGCTGCTCGTTGAGAGGCCTTCACGAGGCGCAGGCCCGCTCATGATTTTCGTGTTCGGGAAATCAGGGCTGCGGGCCTGCGGCCGCGCGGATGTCGCGGGCCTCGAGGATGTGCCTGGGGTATCCGCGGCGCGCGATGTTGAGCATGGCACGACCGATCTGGCGGGTGGATAGGACTTGGTTAGGGAACGCTTTGCGGAGAAGTGGGAAGAGCGGGCCGAGGATCGCATAGAACCGCCGGTACATCGGCGTTTTCGACTGGATGCCATCCATCGGTTCGATGAAGCCGGGTCGGAACATGTAAGCCTGCAGCGGCAGTTTGAGCAGAGCGTTTTCAGTGCGGCCTTTGACGCGAGCCCACATCATCCGACCTTTCTCCGAGCTGTCGGTGCCGGATCCGGAAATGAAGATGAAGGTCATACCGGGGTTGAGGTGGGCGAGCACTTCGGCAGCGGCCATGGTGTAGCCGTAGGTGATGCGCTCATAGTCGGCCTCTTTCATTCCGGAAGATGCGATGCCGAGACAGAAGAAGCAGGCGTCGAAGCCGATCAGGGTCTCTTCCATGCCGTCGTATTGGAGCAGATCGCGATGGATGATTTCCTGCAGCTTCGGATCGCGGAGTCCGGTGGCAGTGCGGCCAAGGGTGACGACCAATTCGACATCGGGTTCGCGCAGACACGCGAGGAGGACGCCGCGACCCACCATTCCGGTTGCACCAAAAATGAGCACTTTCATTGGGTCCGACCCCGATCTCCTTCATCAGCATAACCTTCGAACCTTAACGCAGTTTTCTCGAGATAACGGAACAACGTGGTTTGTTGACTGGGAATCAAATAGTCAAGAGGAAACCTAAAATGAATAGATTCTGCAACGCTTTGGCGCTCACCCTGTTGTCGGCAAGCCTTCTTGGCGGGTCAGCTTATGCGCAGGACCACCACGACAACGACAAAGACAACCATCATTATGTGCAGCACAAGGAATGGAAGAAAGGCGCTTCGATCAAGCACGAAGACTGGGATCGCGGCGAACGCGTCGACTATCGCCAGTATCATCTGAACGCGCCGCCTCGCGGATATGAGTGGCGGTTGGTTGACGGCAACTATGTGTTGGTCAACGTCGGAAATTTCCAGATCCGCACGATCGTCGTAGCCCACTAAAACGCTTCCCTTCTCAAGACCGGCCGCCGACTTCCCCACTCGGCGGCCAATCCATTTCGCATAGACATGCCGACTGGCCGGTTGATCGATCGGTACCGCAAGTCAAATGCATGGCGCACTTTTTGCTGCCCAATCTCGTTTCCGCGGGATATGCTCGTTGCCATGCAACCCAAAGCATTGCTGCCCGCGCGGTCGGGTGCCGGCAGCCTGGTTCCCTGCCTGATCCGCATCGCAATCTGCATTCTGACAACACTTTGGCTGATAGAAGGCGCGACAACAAGGGCAATGGCGGAGTCGGGTACGCCGACCGCTGCGCCGTCGGCTCCCTTGAGGATTGAAGCGCTCGGCAAAGGTGCGGTGCCCTTGGATGGCGCATGGCAGTTTCACGCAGGCGACAATCTGGGTTGGGCCTCGCCGGAGATGGACGACGCCACGGGCCACGATGGATGGGAGCAACTCACTGCCGACGCGCCCTGGGGCAACCAGTCGCATCCGAACTACGACGGGCCCGGCTGGTACCGGCGCCGCATTGACTTAACGACGGCACCAGGAGCTAAGCAGGATGTTGCTCTGCTGATTCCAGCAATTGACGACATCTATCAGCTTTACTGGAATGGGCAGCTTGTCGGCCAGCTCGGTTCATTTCCGCCACATCCGGATTTTTTGAATGCCATACCTGCGCAAACCTACGGCCTGGGCCCAGTGCGCAGCGGTGTGCTTGCTGTAAGGGTGCTGAAGATACCCTTTGCTTCAAACGATGACGGCACGGCGGGCGGATTTGAAGGAGTGCCGATTCTTGGCAGTCCCGAGGCTATCGCCGCGATCAAGGATTCGCTGGATTACAAATGGCTGCAAAGCCAGCAGTTTCGCTTTGCTCTTACGGGGCTATATGCCCTGGTTTGTATTTTGAGTTTGCTGGCGTGGATGCGCGACCGGCAGCAGCGACTGCTCTTCTGGATGATGGTTTACACGTTCATGCCGCCGCTGGAGTTGATGCTGAACGGCATGCGGCTGCAGTATTCGGCAATCTGGATCACATTTTTTGTCCAGGCTGCGATCCAGATCCGCGAAGTATCGCAATGGTACGTTCTGATTTATTTGCTGCAGCTCGAAGATGCTCCGCGAATGATGCGAGCCATCAAGATTGTTGCCATTGCGTCGCTGATCGCGGGAACGGTAGACGGGGCGCTTGGGTTCTTGTACGGAATGCTGGCAAAGTCCACATTCCAAATCACAGATGCAGTGCTGACCTTTTTCATCCTTCCCGGAGAGGCAATTCCGATCGTTCTCGTTGTCTACGCCGTGATGCGCAGGCGACGACTGGACTCGGCTCGATGGCTGGTCGCGAGCATCGCCCTCGCCAATGACCTGGTGTATGCCGTTTCGAATACCTCGCAACAGGGCCTCAGATTTACTCACTGGACATTGGCTGCGCGGATCAACGGGTTGCATCTGACGATTTTCGGAACTGTCCTGGGCGTGCAAACCGCATTGCGAACGGCGCTCTTCCTGGCAATTGTGTACGCGGTGCTGCGCTATGCGGTGGATTATCGCCACCGCCAGACGGCAATGGAGCGCGAGTTCCAAAATGCGCGCGAAGTGCAGCAAGTGCTGGTGCCGGAGACGCTGCCGTCCATTCCTGGATTCAACCTTACGAGCGCATACAAGCCGGCGCGCGAGGTGGGCGGCGACTTCTTTCAGATACTCACTGCGGGTGAAGGCGGAGCTCTGATTGTGATTGGCGATGTGAGCGGCAAAGGCATGCCGGCGGCCATGACGGTTTCGCTGCTGGTGGGTACCGTACGCACCCTTGCTCACTACACGCAGAGCCCGGGCGAGATTTTGACAGCCATGAACTACCGCATGCTCAACCGCAGTGCCGGTGGATTTACGACATGCCTGGTGGTTCGGGTCGATCACGACGGCAAGCTCACGGCAGCGAACGCGGGACACCTGGCCCCGTATATCAATGGCCGCGAATTGCCATTGCAGAATGGCTTGCCGCTGGGATTGGAAGCGAAGACAACCTACGCGGAATCGACATTCACGCTGGGGGCGAACGAGCAGCTTACTTTGCTGACGGATGGAGTTGTAGAGGCGCGCGGCAAGTCGGGAGAGCTTTTCGGGTTCCAACGCACGGCTACCATCGCTACTGGGACCGCCGATGCGATTGCGCAGATGGCGCGCGATTTCGGCCAGGAAGACGATATCACCGTTCTTACACTGAGCCGTGCAGCGGAGGCGCCTGAGTTTGCAGCGAATATCGGCACTCCAGCGTTATCGCCTTCGCCCGCTTGAGGCTCGTTTCCAGACCAGGCGATTCTCTGAGCATGGCCAAACGAGAGTAACTTCAGAATCGTATATTCAGTAATCAGTTTAAGGCGGAGTAATATATTACTTATGATTGAAAAGTAACATATGTTAGTGGCGAATTATTGCAGATAGTAACTCTCTTCCGTAATTTGATCGTAATTGCTCATTGGTGGAATTCCCAACTGCTTTAAATTCACGTATTTCATTTACACGGTGCTTGAGATTTCTCCCCCGACAAGCATCCAGGAAACCCGTCAGCGATAGGTGAATGCGATGAAATTGCTGAGTGATCAAAGCGGATATGTCCTGGTAATGCGAAGCCCATCACTCCTGGTGGGTGGAAAGACGGTTGAGAAGGAATCAGATGCAATCAAGCCTGCTCAAGCGGATCGCACTGCTGCAACTCCCATCTGTTCCGTCCCTCATTGCTGTTTCTACTGCACGTGGTGCGGACAACCGATCTTACTGCCGAATGATCGGATTGGCTCTCCGTTCGGGCATCCGGATGCGCGCAAGATCGATGTCCGTTCGATTGCAACGGTTTGCCTTAACTGCAAGCACATCGGCAACTACTCGATGTTTCGCGCCTGCCGCGGTTTCGATACCCGCCACAAAGTCATGCATTCGCCGATCAATGGACAGACTGTCCTGCTGCACTGGCTGCAATGCGTCGAGCGGACGTGTCCGGACCGCGTTCCCCTGTTTGCAAGGCTCGAGAGCGACTCGCCGGCGGGAGAAGCCGAGGCTGCACGGTGGCTATGGGACGAGCTGACGTGCCCGTCGGGCCATTCCATTCGTCCGATTCGGGTGGATCCCGCGTTTCCGCTGCCGCTTCGAACGCCTGCTGGAAGCCGCTGAAGGGCAGTTAACAACTCGAAATCAGCTATCACGGGATAAGGCGCGCGCTTTTCGGTTTCGCGTCGATTCGAGGTTGTGAGAGAATCCAGCCATTCTAAGTTCCCCGCTTCCCAGATCATCCTTGAAGGAAAGCCTATGCCCGAAGCTGCTGCAGTCTCTTTGTTGACCCTCGAGGTTGAACGCGTTGGCGAAGTAGCCACTGTGAAGTGTCACGGCAAGCTGGTGATGGGTGTGTGCGATGTGCTTGCCAGCCGGGTAAAGGCCCTGATTCCGGACACCAAGCGCATCGTGCTGGACCTGACCGATCTGCAACAGATGGACAGCATGGGGCTGGGCACGATTGTGCGGCTCTATGCTTCTGCCAAATCGGGTGGGAGCTGCCTCGTGCTGGTGAACCTCGGTCCGCGGATCCGGCAGCTGCTGGGAATTACCAATCTGCTTTCGGTGCTGACCGACATGTGCGAGCAGGGCGTGACGATCCGGTTCTAGTTCGCAGTTGCTGGCGGCTCAAGACGAGAAAGCGCGGAGCGCTGATTTATCCTTCGGGGTGATGCCGGCTCAGCGCAAGACCCTCTCCGTCGCAATGATCGCCATGAATGAAGAGGTCAATCTGCCGCGCACGCTGGAGAGCGTTAAGTGGGCCGATGAAATCATCGTGGTGGACTCGGGATCGCGCGACAGGACGATTGAGATTGCGCAGTCGTTTGAGGCGAAGACCAGCTATCACGCCTTTGGCGGGCATGGTGAGCAAAAGAATGTAGCTCTGGATCTCTGCACCTGCGATTGGATATTGCTGCTGGATGCAGATGAGGTGCTGACGCCGGAGTTGCAGACGGAGATACGCGATCTGCTGGCGGGTGAACCGAAGTTCGATGCCTATTGGATCAAGCGCCTGAATCTGTATTTCGGCAAATGGATTCGGCATGGCGGATTCTATCCCGACCACAAACTGCGGCTGTTCAAGCGCGGCTCTGCCCGATTGAGCGAGGGAGTCGGGCCGCACTCCACTCCGCAATTCGCGGGGCCGCGGGGTAAGCTGCGCGGCGACATGCTGCACTACGCCTACCCAACGATGGGCATCTATCTCGAGCATATGAATCGCTACAGCTCGGAGATTGCGCAACTGCTGCATCAGCGCGGAAAGGATCAGCCGGTCAGTGGCCGCGTTTGGGTGGAATGTGGTGCTGAATCCGACGGCGACGTTTGTTTATAACTACTTTTTCCGGCTGGGATTTTTGGATGGGCGCGAGGGATTGATTCTGCACATCAACCACTCGGTCTATATCCACTGGAAGTACATCAAGGCGTGGCGACTGGGCCAGGGGAAGGAGTAGGTTAAAAGTTATCAGTTATCAGTTTTCAGTTCAAACCGGGCTTCCGCCCAAGCCTAGTCGGTGGGAGAACTGAAAACTGATGACTGAAAACTCACTGTTAGATGTGGCAGCTGGCCTGGCCGCGCTTTTCCAGATATTTCTGGTGGTATTCTTCGGCGCGCCAGAAGGTTTGCGCGGGCTCGACCTTGGTGACGATGCGCTTGGGCGCGAATTGGCCGGAGGCGGTAAGCTGTTCGATTTTCACCTTGGCCTGCGCTTCCTGCTCAGGCGAATGGAAGAAGATGGCGGAGCGATACTGCGTGCCCCAGTCGGGTCCCTGGCGGTTCAGCGTGGTCGGGTCGTGGAGTTCAAAGAAGGCGTCGAGCAACTGCTCGAAGCTGACCTTTTCTGGATCAAAGTCGAGCTCTACCACTTCGGCATGGCCGGTTTGGTCAGTGCAGACGTCACGGTAGGAGGGCTTGTCGAGCTGGCCGCCCTCATAGCCAACGGCGGTCGCGGTGACGCCGGGGATGGCGGCGAACGCAGCTTCGACGCCCCAGAAACAACCCGCTCCAAATGTCGCTTTTTCAATGGTCATAGTTATCAGATGCGCGAGCCTTCGAATTTGTTTCGCAGGCCACTGCGATGGAATTCAGACTTTTGACCGGAGAAGATGACAGCTTTGGCACTCGCTTCCCCGGGCAAGACTACGCAAGCCCGGGATGGAGAAGAGATGTCCGCAGCGTGGGCATCGCCACAGCATGAAGCGGAGATAGAGCACAAAAAACAGTAGGACAGCGCCAATCAAGGGAAGAGGGTTGGTCTCACCTGGTGGCCCGGCGACGGTAATCATGAGAGACAGCGCAAAGATCACCGTTCCCGCCCACGCCAGTGCCCATCTGCGGTCATAGGCTTCCCAGGCATCGCGATACTTGACGTTGATGCGAATCTTTTTCACGCGATCACGCCATCTCTGCCTTGGCCGGACTCACTTCTCTACATGCGACTTGAGGCGTGCCAGCGTCTGGTCCCATTGCTTGGAGACAGAGGCCAGGTAGGCCTGAAGTCCGTCGAGGGGCTCGGGATCAAACGCGAAGAGGCGCTCGCGGCCGGCATGGGAGCTGCGGACAATGCCGGCGCGCTCGAGAACGCCGAGGTGCTTGGTGATGGCCTGGCGAGTGAGCCTCGAGTCGTCAGCAAGCTGCGAGATGGAGCAGGGCTCGCCTGAGCAGAGCCGGGCGACGAGCGCCAGGCGGGTCTTGTCGCCGAGCGCGGCAAATACGCGTGCCCGGGCCTTCGGTTTGGCGGTAATGCGCTTACGGATTTTGTGTGACATGGCTCTCGATATTCTTCATTTGTTCGGTCCAGCCACCGTCGTTCCTGCGGAATGCTTCGTGGCGCCAGTCGGCGGGAATGCCGTCGAAGCCGGACTCGGTGAGTAGGAGCAGTGTACCTCCCGGAATCGGTTCCAGGCGGAATTCGACAAGGGTATGGGGAGCGTTGGAGTAGTCGCCGGGTTTGTCGGTCTTTTCGAAGGATCGGACGTGGGGCCAGTAGAACGAGAAAAGGCGCTCGTGTTCCATGGTTTCGATGCGGGCTTCCCAGGTGACGTGTTCGTAGCCGGGGTAGGTGATGTGGCCGCGGGAGACCTGGCCGGGGACGAAGGGGTTGTCGAGCTTGACCTTGAACCATTGGCCAAACTCGCGGTAGTCAGTGAGAGCGCGCCAAACCCGCGAAACGTGGGCCTTGAGTTCGATGCGCTTTTCGATTTTGTTGGACTCCATAAGCAACCTCAAGGTTGCATAATAGGTCAATGCGTCCAGATATGCAACTCAATGGTTGCGTATTAAGTCCTAGCCTCGCTTCTTGCCGCCAGGCTTCCCACCCGGGCGTTTGCCGCCGAGTCGCGGTCCGCCTGGTTTCCTGGCTCCACCAGATTTGCCCTTGTAGCCAGAACCAGCTCTCGAGGAACCACCGGGCTTCGAGCCAAATGCTGGCTTGGAGCGGCCGCCGCTTCCGGAAGAGGTCCTGCCTGTTCCACCGGGCTTGGGTTTCCACGCCGGTTTCCCTGCCGCGGGTGAGCGCTTGTTGGATGGTCTGGCGCCGCCGGCGCGTGGTTTGCCGGTGCTGGTGGTGAAGGGACGCGAGCGGGCGCCCTCGGCGCGTGGAGGCCGTCCTGCGCTGAATTCTCGAGCGCCGGTGCGGCCGGGACCGCCAGTTGGCCGTGCACCGCTGGGGCGGTCGAAGGAGGGGCGATCAAAACGAGGGCGGTCTGACGTTGGCCGATCTGGTCTTGGCCGGTCCGGTCTCTGCCGTTCCAGCCTTGGTCCGGCTCGATCAGGCCGTGGACGATCTGAGCCTGGCCGGTCCGTTCGCGGCCGGAACTGGCCGGGACGGCTTTGTCCCGTGCGACCAGCAGTTGGCCTGTCAGAGCCAGCACTACGAAACGGCGGCCGGCCCTCTGCGGGGCGACCGGTTGGGGGGCGACTAGAAGTGGGGCGAGTCGGAGATTCGCGTTCGGGCTCGACTGCTTCAATCTGCAGCCTCGAGGGTCTGGGAGCCTTGACTTCTTCACGATCAGGGACAGCATCGCGACGCGGGCCGGCGTGGGGTTTGAAGGCTGGACGGTCTGGACGATTGGGACGATCGGAACCGGGCTTCTTCCACGGTTTCTTCTCGAAGGGGCGAGCGCCATCTGGACGGCGACTCCCCGCAAATCCACCAGCCGGCCGATCTTGGCGCGGGGGCGCGGATCCAAACTGCGCCGGACGCTGCTCGAATCGCGGTGGGCGCTCTCCAAACCGAGCCGATGGACGAGCAGTGCGATCGTCCTTCCTCCCCTCGGGCTTCCACGATGGGCGGCCGGCACCAAATTGTGGCGGCCCAGAACGTGGCGAGCCGCTACGTGGTGGCCCGGATCTCTGTGGGCCAGGTCGCGGTGAGCCGAGCCGGACTGGACCGGCACCTGCGCGTTCCGGCCTGGGACGAAAGCCTTCGCCTTGCGGGCGTTCGGGGTGGGAAGGCCGATCAGTTCCAAACTGCTTCTTCGGCGGAAATTCCCGGCGCGGTGAGAATGCCGGACGCCCGGCAGATGCCGGCAGCGGGAGGGCGGCCCGGCCCTGGTCGAAGCGTGGGCAACTGCGCGTCCATCGCTTTGCGTCGGCGGATATCTCTCAGTTTCGGCTTGCGCAGCTTGCCGTCAGCCGCCTTGCGCAGGTCTTCAAGTTCTTCGGGTTCCAGTTCACGCATTTTGCCCGGTTCAATATCCAGCACGAGCGGGCCATAGCCCACGCGGCGAATTTTCTCGACATGATGCCCGATCTCTTCGAACATCTTGCGCAACTCGCGGTTGCGACCCTCGATGATGACGACTTCGTACCAGGGATTGTCGCCCTGGCGGACCTTCCGAACCTGCGCCGGCGCAGTTTGAACCCGTCCGGAGCCTGGCTTTCCGCGCTCGATTCCAATGCCCGAACGCAGTCGATCGAGGGCATCCTCGCTCGGTTCGCCGCTCACTTTGACGAGGTAAGTCTTTTCCACGCCTGCCGCGGCGCGCGTAAGTTTGTTTGCCAGGTCTCCGTCATTCGTGACCACCAGCAGGCCTTCGCTCAAATAGTCGAGTCGTCCAACGGGATAGAGCCGCTCGCGCAATTTAGTGAAGAACTCCATCACGGTCGGCCGTTTCTCAGGATCGCTGACCGTGGTGACAAAGCCCTTGGGCTTGTTGAGCATGAAGTAGCGAAGGCGCTCGGAGCCCTGCAGCAGCTTGCCGTCGACGCGGATATGGTCGCGCGCAGCATCGGCCTTGGTGCCAAGTTCGGTAATGACTTTGCCGTTCACCTGCACGCGGCCCTCGGTGATCAGATTTTCGGCGTGGCGGCGACTGGCGACCCCGGCCTGGGCGAGGATCTTCTGCAGGCGTTCCAGCTTCGGCGCTGGGCCGGACTCTGCGTCCTCAGGCTCCTCGATTTCGTCCTCTTCGGCAGTATCGGCTACTTCGTCGGCGATCAACGCGGGCTCGTCGTCGGCGGCCTGCTGTTCGGTGTCGGCAGCCGAGGCTGCGAGAGCTTCTTCGGCTGCAGCAGCATCCGTTTCAGGATTTTCAGGTTCAGACGGGGTGGCGTCGGGACGCACTTCGTCGCTCATGGGGAATTCTCGGTTCTGCCTGCTGCGTTTTGGGTCACGGCTCGGCAGGCTCGGGCTTGTTCGGAGAAAGGCCGGCTATCCCGCCGATTCCGTTTTCTCGTTGGTTTCGCTCGCCGTTGCCTTAGTCTCGTTGCGGTTCTCGGCGATCACTGGCGAATCGTTATCCGGCTCATCACCCCACGGACCAAGACCCGTCCGCGGGGACTCCGGATCTTCGGGTGCGCTCTCATCCAGTGCGGGTCCGACACTGCCTTCGGCATCATACTCAGCGGTTGCAGCGTCGCCCTCGTCGACTGCGACCGGTTCGACTTCCTCGAGTTCGCTGGCCATTTTCTCGAATTCATCCATTGAGGGCAATTCGGCAACGTCCTTGAGGCCGAAGCGCATGAGGAATTCTTTCGTGGTCTTGTAAAGGATGGGACGCCCGATGACCTGCTTGCGGCCTGCGGTGGTGATGAGCTTGCGCGCCAGCAGTGAACCAAATACGCCGGATGAGTCGACACCACGAATCTCGTTCACCTCGGGTGCGGTGACCGGCTGCTTGTAGGCGATGACGGCAAGTGTTTCGAGGGCGGGCAGCGAGAGCTTGAGGGCGGGCTTGAGGCTCTTGATGAACATGCGGACCGCGTCGTGACACTCTGGCTTGGTAGCCATGCGATAACCGCCAGCAATTTCGCGGATTTCGACGCCTCGGTCGTCTGAAGCATAGAAAACGATGAGTTCGTCGATGAGCTGGCGAAGGACGGCCTTGATTTCGCGATCGCGCTGGCGAGCAGCACGTTTGGATTCGGCTTCAGGGTCGAGGGTGGGACCATCGGGTGATGTTGGCCCTGCGATTTCCGGCTCACTGGCATCAGGGGCCGATTCGCTGTCTGCTGACACTGGATCGGAACCAGACTCAACCGGATTCGCCGGCGATTCCGGCTCACCGAGCTTTCGGCCGTCTTCGGTACGCAGGTCGAGATATTCCAATCCCTGATCGATTGCGGATTGCGAAGGATCGGCAGCGGACTCGGCGGCAGCTTTATGGGCGGCAGCATCCTGTGCTGCTTTCCATTCAAGGGCTTCAGCACCAAAGAGGGTGGCGAGCTGGGTCAGGGTGACCGGCTCTTCCGAGGCGTAAATAACAGCTTCCAGCTTGGATTTCAGGCTCATGCAGCAATCAGTACCTTCTGTATGGTACCGGACGGGGCGGGTCGATGCGTACCCAGACGTCAGCTTCTGCGCATTGCTGAAAGAGAGAGGGCACCCGATGATCCGGATGCCCCGTGTTCAGGAACGAATTGAAGGCCGCTGTAAGGGGTGGTTCCTATCCGACACGGCGGAAAAGCCAGAACAGGGTTCCCGAAAGCAACGCGGCCACGGGGAGCGTGAAGACCCAGGCAGCTGCGATGTTGCGGATGGTGGACATTTGCAGACCGCTCTTGTTGGCGGCCATGGTGCCGGCTACACCAGAACTGAGCACATGCGTGGTACTGACGGGAAGTCCGAAGTTGTCGGCGAGTGAGATGGTTGCCATCGCGACGAGTTCGGCACATGCACCCTGCGCGTAGGTGAGGTGCTCCTTGCCGATTTTCTCGCCCACGGTGACAACGATACGCTTCCACCCGATCATGGTGCCCATGCCAAGAGCGAGAGCGACCGCCACTTTTACCCAGGTGGGGATGAACTTGGTAGATTTGTCGATTGTGCTCTTGTACTTGGTAAGGATGGCGGTCTCTGCGGGAGTGAAGGCGGGATTGTGGCTTTTCTGCATGAGGCGGATGGCTTCGCTGGCGACATACATGTCGTTGCGAACGTTGGCCTGCTGGTTTGCGGGAACGGCTTTGAATTCCTTGTAGAGAGCCACTTCGTGGTTGAGGTCTTCAACCAATTCGCGCAGGGCGAGGATGGTGTCGGGCTGGAGCTGCTTGGTGGCGATGTAGTTGGTAACCGCGACGCGGGCATCCGCACCAAGAATTCCGGTTTTGTCTACATGCTGGTCAAGGACGTGGCCAGCCTGATCCGAAGCGGAAATGAAGGCCTGGACGTCCTTCCCGGTTACGGCATGGTTGAGCGCATAGGCTGTGGGGACGGTGCCAATGAGGATGAGCATGATGAGGCCCATGCCCTTTTGTCCATCATTGGAGCCGTGCGAAAAGCTGACGCCGGTGCAGGTGAGGATGAGGAGAGCTCGGATGGGCCACGGCGGAGGCGTTGCGCCCTTGGGGGCTTCGTAGAGGGCAGGGTACTTGATGAGCGCCTTCGAAAGTAGGAAGAGGATAGCAGCGGCACCAAATCCCACGATCGGGGAGATGAGAAGGACCTTGAAGACCTTGGTGACCTGTTCCCAGTCGACGCCGGATGTGCCGTTGTGTACGCTCATCAGCTGATTGGCGATGCCCACGCCGATGATGGACCCCACCATGGTGTGCGAACTGGAGGCGGGAAGGCCAAACCACCACGTGCCCAGATTCCACAGAATGGCGGCGATGAGCAGTGCAAAGACCATGGAGTAACCGGCGCCGGAGCTGACCTGAAGGATGAGTTCGACCGGAAGCAAAGTGATGACGGTGAAGGCTACCGCGCCGCTCGATTGGAGGACGCCGAGGAGATTCCACAAACCCGACCAAACAACGGCGAAATTAGGCTCCAGCGAGTGAGTGTAGATGACGGTAGCGACAGCGTTGGCGGTGTCGTGGAAGCCATTGACGAATTCAAAGCCGAGAGCGATGAGCAAAGCAATGGTCAGCAGCGCGTAGGGCCAGTAGCTGCCCAGCGTGACGCCACTGAAGTCTTGAGAGACATGCACCACAATGTAACCGATCCCGATGACCATCGCAGCCAGAACCACACCTCCGCTGATCATGGCATGGGATTTCTTCATCTTCTTTTCAAGCAGGCTTGCGGCTGGTGGTCGGGATATAGCTGTCGCCAAATCAGACATGATGGGTCTCCAGGTTGAGTTAGGTTCGGTCCGGCTACGGTTTGGGGAAATGGAATTCGGGTAGGGTCAGGGATATAGGAGACAGATGAATGCCAGATGAAGCGGAGGTAAATTTGCAAACGGGAACGGACGGATGGGCAAGGAAAACGAAAACGGCTGCGCCGGAGCGCAACCATGATCAGAAGACCTTATTGCAGTTAAGAAAGATGCCGGAAGAGCCAGTAGAGTGAGCCCGAGAGAAGGGCCGCTGCAGGCAATGTGAAGACCCATCCTGCGGCGATGTTGCGAATGGTTTTGAAGCGGAGACCATTGCCATTTGCGGCCATAGTGCCGGCCACGCCGGAACTGAGAATATGCGTGGTGCTCACGGGTAGGCCAAATTTGTCGGCAGCAAAGATGGTTCCCATGGCGACCAGGCCGGCGCTTGCGCCTTGTGCATAGGTAAGGTGATCCTTGCCGATGCGTTCGCCCACCGTAACGACGACTCGCTTCCAACCAACCATGGTGCCCAAGCCGAGCGCGAGAGCCACCGCAACTTTGACCCATGAGGGAATGAACTTGGTGGCATTGTCGACCTTGGACTTGTAGTTCTTCAGAGCGGCTTTCTCATCGGCGGTGAACCCGGCGTTGGACTTGTCCATCAGCCGCAGCGCTTCGCTGGCTACGTACATGTCGTTGCGAACATTGGCCTGTTCATTTGGCGGCACAGCCTTGAATTCCTTATAGAGTGCGACTTCGTGGTCTGTATCTTCAACCAATTCGCGCAATGCGAGGATGGTGTCGGGCTGCATCTGCTTGGTTCTGATGTAGTCGGTGACGGTGGCACGAGCGTCTGCGCCGAGGACGCCGCGGGGATCAACGTGCCGATCGAGGATACGGCCAGCCTGCTCTGAGGCGACGATAAAGTCCTGCACCTGCTCGGGACTTACAGCGTGGTTCAGCGCATAGGCCGTTGGAACCGTCCCGATGAGGATCAGCATGATGAGACCCATGCCCTTTTGCCCGTCGTTCGATCCGTGGAAGAAGCTGACGCCCGTGCAGGTGAGCACCATGAGTGCGCGAATGGGCAATGGCGGTGGCGTATTGTCTTTGGGCGCTTCGTAGAGTTCAGGGAATTTTGCGACCTGCTTGGCGATCAGGATCAGCATGCCGGCGAACGCAAATCCAATGAGGGGCGAGATCAGAAGGGCTTTCAGCACCTTCATGGCCTGTTCCCAATCGACGCCCGAAGTTCCGCTGTGCAGGTGCATCAACTGGTTGGCGATGCCGACGCCGATGATAGAGCCGACCATGGTGTGCGAGCTTGAGGCGGGAAGGCCGAGCCACCAGGTACCGAGGTTCCAGAGAATCGCAGCGATGAGCAGCGCGAAGACCATGGCGAAGCCTGCGCCGGAGCTGACCTGGAGGATCAATTCGACAGGTAGAAGGGTGATGACGGCGAATGCGACGGTGCCCGATGATAAAAGGACACCGGCGAGGTTGCATATGCCCGACCACACGACGGCGATATTCGGCTCAAGCGAATGGGTGTAGATAACTGTGGCGACGGCATTGGCGGTGTCGTGAAAGCCGTTGACGAATTCGAAGCCGAGAGCGATCAACAACGCCAGGGCGAGCAAGCCGTAGGGAGCGTAGCTGGTGATAGACGCAGCATCGAGATCATGGGCTACATGAAAGACGATGTAGACCACTCCGGCGGAGAGCGCGGCAAGGAACGCTAGTATGCCTGATTTGCTTGGCGAACTCTTGAGCTTGCGGTCGAGTAGCGATGTGTTGGATAAAGCAGTGGCCGTGGTTGCCGCCATCAGATCTCTCCGGCTGCGACAAGCGATTTCCGGACAAGCGCGGGGAGAGCTGATGCGGAATCGGCTGGGAATTCTTGATTGAAATGGGGATGGAACGATCTGAGATCGCTGCAGAAGGGATAATCAAAGCAGGATTGCATAAAACCCCAACAACTGAATACGTGCAACAGTTGTTTGATGCGCGGCGCCTTCAATCAGGTACCGCACTCTTGATTTTACACGGGATAGGGGAGAAGGGCAGTGCAAACGTCTCAGCAATGGATGCGCGGATTGGATGTTAAATTCATTGTCATCATTGGTTTAAACGATATTTGTAATTTCGGGATTTGAGCCGGGATTTCCGACTGTTTTGCACTGTTTTCTCACCATTGGAGGGGCCGACACTCGGATGCACCCGCAATGCCGGAATTCATGGCTGAGCCGCTTAACAAATAGGCAACCAAAGAGTTGCGCCAGAATTAGCGTCATTGGTAATGCAACCGATCGGTAGCATATCAAAAAGGTGCCATCGGTCGGCTTAAGGTGGACAAAATCTTACTGCCTATAACCCGTCAAAGATTTCTGCGGCTATCGCCATTCGTCGGTGGTGGCGAGGCCTTCGTTGACGACGTTGTCGAAGCCAGTGCTCTTTTTGATGAAGATTTCAGAGAAAGCCTTGTCTTGCCGGAGCAGAATCGCCTGAAGACGGACGAGTTCGAGGAGCGCGAGGAACATGGCGACGAGAGCGCGCTGTGACTTGCTGTGGCTGAGTAACTTGCGCAGGGCCAGCGGGCGATCTTCCATCGCCAAGCGGCGGGTGAGGAACTGGATCATCTGGCCGACAGTGATGGAGTCGTCCTGCACGTTGAAGGTGGGGCGTTTGCGCGCGCGCTCGAGGATGTCGCGAAAGATGCGCACCAGGTCGACGGTGTCGGCGGCGATTTCGGGCTCTGCCGCTGCGTCTTCTTTGAATTCGCGGACGCCGGGGTTGGTCCAGGTGGCGGCTTCGAGCATCTGTTTCTGCTGCAGCATCTGGGCGGCGTTTTTGAAGCGCTCGTGCTCGAGGAGACGCTCAACCAGCTCGCGGCGCGGGTCGTCGGCCGCATCGTCTGGGCCAGCGGGCGAGCGAGGCAGCAGCATCTTGCTCTTGATGTGGATGAGTAGCGAAGCGGTGTAGATGAAGTCACCTGCCACGTCCATATCAGTCGCCTTCAGCTTGTCGACATAGGCGAGGAACTGCGCCGTGATCTTGGCGATCGGAATGTCATAGATATCGATGTCCTGCTTGCGAATGAGATCGAGCAGCAGGTCCAGCGGGCCATCGTAGACCTGGCCCACGGTGACGGAGAAGGGCGATTGATCCTGCGCTTCTTCCGGCTTTTTCGTTTTTGCGGGAGCGGCCTTGGCAGGCTTGTCTTCGGGGACAGGCTTGGAGGTGAGCACCAGCGGTGGAGCGGCGTGAATGTCGGGCTCCTTCGACGGCGGATCACCATGTGGCGCTTCGGGTAAGGGGTCAGGCGCATCTGGTTCGGGCTCTGGTTCCGGAACCGGGTCGTTGATGGGGCCACGATGCGCGGGATCGGGATCCTCGACGGGATCGGGACCGGGCGCAGGCTCCTTGATTGGGACCTTCTTAGCTGGATCGATGGTTGGATCGATCTCCGGAAGTTTCTCGCCTTTGCTCAAAATAAATCTCGACTTCGGGGGGAGTCTGTTTCGTTTGCTTACTTTGCGCCCGACGTCAGTTGCATCGCGGCGCGGACTTCGACCATGGTTTGCTCGGCGCGGGTGCGTGCGCGATCGGAGCCATCTTTGAGGATATCCTCAACCTCGTCCGGGGTGAAGCGTGCACGGCGCTCCCGGATGGGATTGAGGATCTGGACGAGAGCGTCGGCTGCCCAGCCCTTGCACTCGATGCATCCGATTCCGGCGGATCGGCAGCCTTCATACACCTTGGCCAGTGTTTCCGGCGTAGAGAAAACTTTGTGGAGGTCGCCGACAGGGCACTTGTCGGGGTCGCCGGGATCCTTGCGTCGGATGCGGGCGGGGTCGGTGACCATGGTCTTCAGCTTCTGGCGGACTTCCGGCTCGGGGTCGCTAAGCATGATCGTGTTGCCGTAGCTCTTGGACATCTTGCGGCCGTCCGTGCCGGGGAGCTTGGGCGAGGGAGTGAGCAGAGCATCGGGCTCGGGGAGGACTTCGCGGCCGCCGAGCTTGTAGAGGTTATTGAAGCGACGGGCGACTTCGCGCGTGAGTTCCACGTGTGCGACCTGGTCCTGGCCCACGGGCACATACTTCGGCTGGTACATGAGGATGTCCGCGGCCTGCAGAAGCGGATAGCCGAGGAAGCCATAGGTGCTGAGGTCCTTGCCGACGAGATTCTCCTGCTGCTCCTTGTAGCTGGGCACGCGCTCGAGCCATCCGATCGAGGTGATCATGCCCAACAGCAGATACAACTCGGCATGCACCGGTACATGGCTCTGGACGAAGAGCACTGACCGTGCTGGATCGAGCCCCGCGGCAAGGTAGTCGAGGATCACTTCGCGCGTGTTACTCAAAAAATTGGCGGTGTCGGCGTAGTCGGTGGTGAGGGCGTGCCAGTCGGCGATGAAGAAGTAGCAGTCGTACTGGCCACTGTCCTGCAGCTTGACCCAGTTGGCGAGGGCGCCCATGTAGTTGCCCAGATGGATTTTACCCGTGGGGCGCATGCCGCTTAAAACGCGCGGGCGAGAGGATGGAGTTGCGGTTTCAGACATTCTGTTTTCGATTCCGGAGTGAGGCCGGGATTAGTCGCCCAAGTTGATCAAAAAGGCCAACGTGAGGCTGGGTTTATTGTAGCGGCTACAGATGCGCAGGATGCGCCGCGCTTATCCGCGACTGAGGACGAAGAGGACCACTGCGAAAGCCGGGGCAAGGAGCAGGCGCATGATGTAGCCCCCTACAAGGATCATCAGAATCCAGCTTACCCAGAAGGGAATGCGGTCGTAGGTCTGCACGGCGTTGTACGGGAGTACGTTGCGCAGCAGCTGGCTGCCGTCGAGCGGCGGAATGGGCAGGAGGTTGAAGAACAGGAGCGCCAGGTTGATTTCGACCGCAGCGATGCCGAGCAGAACGATTGCCTGTATCGAAGGCGAGGCCTCAGGGAGAAGCGCGCCGTGGAGGGTGAAGTTGACGATCTCGCGGCCTCCCGGCGCAGCGTGGATGACGACCAGGAGAATCAGGGTGGCTAGCACGGCAAGCACAAGGTTGGAGGCGGGTCCGGCAAGGGTCACCAGATTCTCGTCGCGGCGGATTTTGGCGAAGTTGCGGCTGATGACCGGGGTCGGTTTCGCCCAGCCAATCAGAATTCCGCTGAACAACGTGAAGCCGATGAGCGGGCCGAAGATGATGATGGCAGGCATGATGAGAGTGCCCAATGGATCGATGTGGTAGATGGGATTGAGGGTAACCCGGCCCTGCATGCGCGCGGTCTGGTCGCCCAGTCGCGAAGCCACCCAGGCGTGGGCACACTCATGCACGCTAAGAGAAAAGATGAGCAGAACAAACTTGAACACATCGATCGTGAATTCGGCAGACTGCACCAGACGCTCCCTGGATTTGGAAAAGCTCAGGTTAGCACGGTGCACTGTGCCGTCGTTTCATCGCGAGTTTTGATTCGCGATGATCGCGCAGGGGCTAAAGCCCATGCTTATCTTGTTCATCATGTCGGCACGACTGAAGTCGTGCCCTGACACAAACCATGACTTCGACGAATTCTTTCCGCAGGCGTTGAGTCGCACGCGGAGGCAAGACCGCGCGGTTTTGGTTTTCATCGAGTCGTAAGCAGTGCCCTTCAAAACCGGGCTTTCGCATCAGCCTGTTTAGACCTTGTAGGCGGGATAGTGGCCTATGACTTCACCTGCACGGGCATTGGTCCCACCCATGATGATTTCGTGGCTGCCGATGCGCGCGCCGTCGCCGATAGTGGTGGGCTGGAGCCTGACGTCGTCGGTGCCTTCGTTGCCATAGCTGTGCGAGAAGATGCGGGCGAATGAGCCGATGATTACATTTTTGCCGATGGTGATGCCGCCGCGGTCGTGGAGCAACACGCCCTGGTGGATGACTGCGCCGTCGCCAACGGAAAGTTTGTAGCCGTAGGTAAGGTCGACGCCATTGTGAATCTTCACGCCGGATCCCATGTGGTCAAAGATGTGACGCCCCAGCATGCAGCGAAAGCGCATGCCAAGCCAAAGATTCAGTCCGATAGGGGAGCGGTCAAACATCTTCCAGAACCAAAGAAGGGGCTTGCGGATCGCGAACTCTGCCTCATCGATGCCGCCGAAGTACTCGGCCTCGAGGGTGACGTTTTCGGGGTCGAGCGACATACCGAGGACGTTGCCGGGTAATTCGCTGGAGAGTGTGACGTTGGGTTTACCGCCATGGGGACGTCCCAGGTAGAGCTGGTAGAGCTGGTCGCGCACGATCTCAGCGCGGCGCTCAGGAGACCGGTGCCGATAGAACTCCTCGTCGAGGAAGCGGATCCAGCGGCGAAATACTTCTTCGGCCTCTGGCGTGGGATGGGGCTGGTTAATAGCGGCTGGCTGAGGCTTGGGATTGGTAGCCATACGTTATGGACGATAAACCACGGGGGCGGGATGCAGCGAGCAATGTCACGGCGGTCACTCCCGGCGGGGATACCGCGCGCTATTCTAGAAGGTCCGGTGATACCTACAGCCCTTGTCGCAAATTACACGACAGGGATGGGGATTCGCTGATAAGAGAGCTCAATACCATGCCTGAAGAAACCGTTCCCGCCGTTACCACTGAAACCGCCATGCCTGCTGCGCCCATTGCCACCATTGCGACGCTGGGCAAGTATGAAGGCCAGTCTGTCCAGATCAAGGGATGGCTTTACAACTCGAGGGAATCCGGCAAGCTGCTGTTCCCTATTTTTCGTGACGGAACGGGCACGGTGCAGGGCGTAGCACACGTGAAGAGCGTGCGGCCTGAGGTCTTTGAAGCGCTTAAGGGGCTTACGCAGGAGTCATCGGTGATTGTGACCGGCAAGGTGCGGGCGGACAAGCGCGCACCGGGTGGATTCGAGCTGGATGTCGAGGATATCCAGGTGATCCAGCGGGTGCCGGAGTCAGATCCGTACCCGATCACGCTGAAAGAGCACGGCGTCGATTTCCTGATGGAGCATCGGCATCTGTGGGTACGGTCGCCGCGGCAGGCGGCGATTCTGCGCATTCGCGCGGAGATCATGCGGGCGGCTGCTGAATATTTTGACAGCAACGGTTTTATCCGTACCGATCCGCCGATTCTGACGCCGGCGGCTTGCGAAGGGACTTCGACGCTGTTTCCGGTGGACTACTTTGGCGACCCGGCGTACTTGACCCAGTCAGGACAGCTTTATATCGAGTCGACGGCACTGGCACTGGGCAAGGTATACAGCTTCGGTCCGACGTTCCGGGCAGAGAAGTCGAAGACGCGGCGGCATCTTACCGAGTTCTGGATGGTGGAGCCGGAGGTGGCGTACTGCGATCTCGACGGGCTGATGGAACTGGCGGAGAATTTCCTCTCGCATATCGTGCAGAGTGTGGTGAAGAACCGCGCGCCCGAACTGCAAGTGATCGGGCGCGATCCGGAGAAGCTTAAAAATATCCTCCCGCCCTTTCCGCGTTTGCGTTACGACGAGGCGGCGAAGATGCTGAACGAGGCGCATGCCAAGGGGTTGCTGGAGCAACCATTTGAATACGGCAATGACTTTGGCTCACCGGACGAGACATGGCTGAGTTCGCAGTTTGATCGCCCAGTAATGGTGCATCGATATCCGGCTGCGGTGAAGGCGTTCTACATGGAGCCCGACCCGAAGGACGCGAACTTCGCCCTGTGCGTGGATGTGCTGGCGCCCGAGGGTTATGGCGAGGTGATCGGCGGATCGCAGCGCGTGTCGAGCTACGAACTGCTCAAGAGCCGCATCGAGCATCACCAGCTCCCGCTCGAAGCATTCCAGTGGTATCTCGATCTGCGGCGGTACGGATCGGTGCCGCACGCAGGTTTCGGCATGGGCATCGAGCGCGTGGTGGCCTGGGTGTGTGCGCTGGATCATGTGCGAGAGACCATTCCGTTTGCCCGGACGCTGCATCGGATCTATCCGTAGATCGTGTTGTCGGCTTTGAATTCTTCAGGCGGGAGTTTTTATGAATCAGGCCGCCCTTGGTTTTCGCGCCCACTCTGGCTGGACTTCACTGGTCGCGATCGCGCTTGAAGATGGCTCTCCCATCGTTCTCTTGCGACAGCGGCCTCACCTCGTCAAGACCTTTACGCATGAGTTTCGCCAGCCGTATCACACGGCGGAGAAGGTGCCGAGGTCCGAGGCGCGCGGTGTAATTTCGCGCATACAGGCAGAGGCGCGGGGTCTTGCTTATAACGCCATCCGAACCGTCCAAAAGAGGCTGCGAACCGAGGGGTACGAGCTCAAATACTGTGGTTTGTTGCTTGCCTCCGGCAGATCGCTCCCGAGTCTTGCGCAGATTGTGGAGTCGCATGCACTGATTCACACAGCGGATGGGGTACTCTTTCGAAACGTTCTGCTTCACGCATCCAAGCGCTGTGGAATCGATACATTCACCGCGAAAGAGAGCGAATTGATGGGCCTGTCCGCTGACGAACTTGATCTCCAACCGGAAGAGATCAAGCGCAGGCTGGCTGACCTCGGGATCGGACTCGGCCCTCCCTGGACGCAGGATGAAAAGCTGGCTTCGCTGATCGCATGGATTTCTCTTGCTAGGCGATTTTCAAAGAAAAATGAGCGCAAAATGAAACCGCGACGCCCTTGAGCGTCGCGGCTTTTGTTTTTAGGCCTACTGCACTAGAAAGTGAGCCGCAGGGCCATCTGCAACTGGCGCACGTTGTAGGCGAAGTTGCTGTTGTCGGTGCTGGTGACGGCTCCGAACGGCGTTGCCGTGTATTGCACCAGGTTGTTGGTGTGGGTGGTGGTGTTCTCAGAGATCGAGTAGGCGGTCGCGCCAACACCGGTCACGTTCTGGTGGTTGGTGAGGTTGAAGGCCTCAGCCAGGAACTCCAGGCCATAGTGCTCGCGGACGATAACCTTCTTTGAAGCGCGGAGATCAACTCCCCACGTCTTCGGATACTGATAGTCGTTGCGGTCGAGGCCTGGAATGCGGTTAGTTCCGCCTGTTCCGTTGAATGAGCTGGTGTTGATGATCGACTGCTGCGTTGTCGATCCGGTGGGATAGAGCTTCGCCGATGATCCGCTGATGCCTACCGAGTAGGGCAAGCCACTCTGCGTCTGGAAAGTTGGGGCAAGCTCAAAGTTGTTTACCAGGTAGCCAAGCGGTCCCTGAACATGCCACGGAGAATCCGCAACGGTGTAGACAAGCAAACGATAGGGCACGTTCTGGTTGGAGTTGCCATATTCGAGCCCGATGTTGTGCGGGTCAAGCAGCGCCGTTGCCGATGCGCCGGTGGTGTTGTTTTCACCGAAGTCGAGTGCGTGCGACCAGGTGAAGTTGGAACCGAAGGAAACGTGGTTCGACATCTGGTGCTTGAACTGCCCGACCAGCGCCTGGTAGTTCGAGGTGACTCCGCTGAAGATATCGGTGATGGAACTGAAGTTGGGATTCGGACGGTGATTGGGGTTTGCAGCGTAGAAATATGCGTTGGCGGTGACGGTACTTCCCACGGCGAGCGGTCCGGCGCCAGTAACGTTGAAGGTTACAGGCGTGGGCTCGGGCAGGTTGGTATCGACGAAGTCGGGGAGGCGGCGGCCCCACGATCCGAGCCACGAGACGCTCAGCACGTCGTTCTTGCTGATTTGCTGTTCGAGCGAAAGGTCGGCCTGGTGAATCTCAGGAACCTTGAAGTTCGGATCGATGTAATAGGACGTAGCGTTGCCGCTGGAGCCCTGGAGGCAGCTTGCGTAGGAACCGGACGGAACGATCTGCGGGAACTGCGGAGCGCAGGAAGTGCCGGGGTTGAGAGTAGGGTTGACCTGGCCAGCTGTAACACCGGTGCCAATCAGTGCCTGGTAGAGCGTGGAGTTGATGGCGCGGGCGAAGAACATGCCGTAGCCGCCGCGAAGGATCGTTCTTCCGCCTCCGTAAACGTCGTAAGCGAATCCGACGCGGGGGCCAAAGTTGTCCTTGTTGTCATGGAGGGATGAGGTCTGCGGAACCAGGGAGTTGGGCAGTTGCTGGTCGGGGTACTTCTCAAATTCCCAGCGAAGGCCCAAGGTCAGGCTGAGGCGTGGGTTCACCTTCCACTCGTCCTGCGCAAAGACAGCGTAATCACCGGTAGTGAACTCGAGGCCTGCCGCGCCGACGCCCTGATTGTAGGAAGTGTAGTTTTCGGCGGTCTTGCCGGCAATCGGGTTCTGCGACAAGTAAAGATCGGAGATGTAATTGCCCAGCGGGGTGTTGCCGGTATAGCTGAATCCGCCGTACTGGTTGTAGAGGTTGGAGATCGCATCGTCGGTGCGGATGTAATCCTCGCCGAGTTTGATGGTGTGGTTGCCATGGACCCAGATCACAGTGTCGGACAACTGCCAGCGGCGCTCGTCGGGCAGCTTGGCGCGATTGAGGAACTGCGGAGTGCCGAACTGGAAGAAGCCGCTCAGGAAGACGTTAGGCGGCAAACCCAATGGGTTGAGGTAGCCGCTGGGGGTTTTGATCAGGTTGGACTGCTCATAAGAAGTGGGCGCCTGATTGAACTCGAACTCGAAGTCGCGTCCATACATGAAGCGGGCTTCGTTGCTCCAGTGGTTGGTGATGAGGGTGTCGAGTTTGCCGACGATCCAGTTGTCGCGCACGTAGTCGCTGCCGAAACTGGACATGCCGTAGGCGACCGCCGGAGCAGTCTGAATGCCGGCCGGAGAGGACCAGCGCATCTGGTTAGCTTCGACTGATGCGTGATTGCGCGGGCTAATCTGCCAGTCGATCTTGGGAAAATAGATAACCTGTTTGCCGATGCGCGGAACAGTGCCGAGCATCGTTGTCAGGCCAGTGATGCCGTTGTCATAGACAGTTGTGGCGGCTGCGGTGGTGAGCCCGGTGTTCTTGACGATCTGTGCAATCTGCGACTGGGCGTAGCTGCCAGTGATGTTGTAGAAATTTGCATTGGCAGCGGTGCCCGTGATGGTGGCGGCCGCCGGAAAGTCGTGGTAGAAGCGGTCGGCCGCGAGGAAGAAGAATATCTTGTCGCGGAGGATTGGACCGCCGACGCCGAATCCGTATTGACGCCGCAGATCGGTGGGCTTGAAGGGAACAACGGAGTAGGTGATTGGATTCGTCGAGACCTGAATCGGGTGCGTGACATACGTGTTCTGTGCTGCCCACGCACTGTCGCGATCGTAGTAATAACCTTCGCCATGCAGCGCGTTCGATCCGCTTTTGGTCACGGAGTTCACGATGCCGCCCGCGGACCGGCCGTATTCCACCGAGTAGTTCGAGGTGTTTACCTGGAACTCCTGTACCGCGGCTTTGATCGTCGAGTAGCCGGCGCGGGTGCGACCGCGCTCTTCAGAGAAGTACGCCTGGTTGTCGTCTGTACCGTCGATCGTGACGTTGTTGAGCAATGTGCTTTGGCCGCGGAAGCTCAGCAGGCCATAGCCGTTGCTGTCATTCACCACGCCTGGAGTGAGCAGCGCAAAGGCTGACCAGCGGTAGTTGTTTTCGGGCAGATTATGCAGCGAGATCTGATCCACCACGCCGGCAAAATCGGGCGTTGTGGTATTGATGAGCGGCGCATCGCCGGTTACCTCAACAGTCTGGGCAGAACTGCCGACCCTGAGGCGCGCTTCGACGTTCGTCAGCGATCCGACCTGAATCGTGAGGCTCTTCGCGTCGTAGGTGTCGAATCCCGAAGCTTCGATTTTGAGTTCATAGATGCCTGGCTGCAGGTGAATTACGCGAAAGTAGCCGGAATCGTCCGTGACCGCTTGCTGTTGGGCATTGGTGCCAAGATTGCGCACCGTAACTGAAGCGTTAGGAACAACGGCGCCGGTGCTGTCGAGAACGTTACCGCCGACAGCGCCGTCGACGGCCGACTGGGCTCGTGCCGCAGACACAGATGTAAGCAGAATGAGAAGAGCCGCAAACCACGCGAAGCCTCCCCGCAAATTGAAACTGGTCATATTTCCTCCATCAAGTTGTGAAGCCGCGATCGAGACCCGCCTGACGTGCGTCGGCGTGTGTGAGGCCTGACCGCATTTCTTCCCTAATCCGCGCAAGATTGGCGGTATTCGTCCTGAAAAGCTGAGAGCCTTTTCGGGAATCTGGGAAGTTAAGCTAGAAAATAGTATTCCAGAAGTCTATGAATGCCATGTGACGGCGACCGCATGCTGTCTCACAGTTCGGTGCCATGCGAAATGCACGGGACAGGGGCATGGGACATTTGAAACCTCCGTCAGATCGGGCCGGTTCGGAACTGCATACGCACGCTTCGTTGCGCATGCGCATCCCATCGAATACATAGGTTCACTGGAGCGACGAACAATGTCTCTTACTGCCATTGAAATCAATAAGATGAAATACGCGCAGCCTTCGACAGAGGGGGTGCTGCCCGTCATTCTGGAGCGCTGGAGTCCCCGTGCTTTCGCCGATCGGGATGTTAGTCCGGCCGATCTGAAGACCATTTTTGAGGCAGCCCGCTGGGCGCCGTCGTCCTATAACGAGCAGCCCTGGCGGTTCTTCGTGGGTCACCGTAACTCTGAGACATACAAGAAGATATTCGATACGCTCGTGCCGTTCAACCAAGGCTGGGCGGGGACTGCGGCGGTACTGATTCTGGGTGTCGCCAAAACTCGGTTCGGCCACAACGACTCCCCGAACAATTACGTCCTTCACGACCTTGGCGCCGCGAATGGCTTCATGACGCTGCAGGCAGCCGCGATGGGAATTGCCACCCATCAAATGGCAGGATTTGATCAAGCAAAAGCCCGCGAAGCCTTTGATATTCCTGAGGCTTACGCGATTGGCTCGGTGATGGCGATAGGCTACCACGGCGATTTGTCTTCGCTCGAGGAGCCCTACCAGGCCCAGGAGCAGTCACCCCGTAGCCGAAAACCCTTGAGCGAGATGGTTTTGTCCTCCTGGGATCATCCGGCAGAGTTGGGCTGAGGCTCCAGAGCGCCAATTCAGTAAATACCTTCGTGCTGCTGCCACCCGTCATTCGCTCGTAGAGTGGAGGATGGGAGCCCAATTTGGCCATTGCATCCTCATCTCGCCAAGCGCACCGGCGTACCTCCGCCCGCAAACCTCTCCATCGCTACAAGCCGATCAGGCTGGGGAAAAAGCGGTGGGGTGTACGTGCCTTGCTGGCCGGGGTTCTGGCAGGAGTCTTTCTCGTGGGATGGGCTGTGATCGCTCAGCGGCTTGCGCCCACCGCGAATACAAGCCGCGACCACTTCGACGTGATCGTGGTGCTCGGATCTCCGGCCGACGAGGACGGCAACCCGACCCCGAAAGAACTGGCGCGCGTCTCCGAAGCTGTGCGGGAGTACGAGCGTGGCGTCGCTCCGCGACTTCTGTTTACGGGAGGCTCGGAGCGCAATCAATATGTCGAGGCGGACGTGATGGCCAGCGCTGCGGCCGCACAGGGGATTCCACCTTCGGCTATCTTTGTGGAGAGCAAGGCCACGGACACAATCCAGAACGCCTGCTATTCGACGCGGATCATGCAGGCGCACGGGTGGCATTCAGCGGAAGTGATCTCCAGCGCCTATCATCTGCCGCGGGCCGGGATGATCTTCAGCCGTATTCCGCTGGATTGGCGTCTGCATGCAGCACCACCGCTGCAGCCGGGTGCTTCCGGTTCGGGAATGGAGTCAGCCCTGGAAATCTTGAAGACGATGCGCTACCTGGTCTACGCCCGGTGGACCGAAACCTGCGAGCCATGAGGCAAACACACGATAGCCTGCTCGCCGCGGTGGGCCGGCTTGCGTCTAACCCTCAGTTCCGATCATTGTCCCTCCAAGGTATGGTCCTGTAAGCTTTGTGTTGATGCGTCTTCCAGTAAGGTTTTCATTGTTTTCGGCAGTCCTTGTGCTCGGACTGTCAGCTTCGATTCCGTGTGCGTTCTGCCAGGTGCAACCGTCTGTGCAGACGAGTCAGCAGCCGACCGGCAACGGCACGTACATTGCTATCGATCCGCTGGCCAATGTGAAGTATGACAACAGGTACGATTTGTCCGTGGGATTGGCGTACGACCACATGAAGGCCGGCCCGACCCTGCTGCAGGGATCAAACCTTGGCGGACTGGATCTGTCGGGTTCCTATTGGTTCAGCAGGCATTGGGCCATCGAAGGAAGCGGCCGGGGATATCTGGGTACGAGCGGCGCTGGAACCGGCGGCAACGTGTCGACGCAGTTGATTGAAGGACCGTTTGTCGCGCAATACCTGTTCGTAGGCGGCCCGGAGTGGCTGGGGCCGCACAACAAGCATGGCGCACTGATTGCGCACGCCATGGTTGGCGGTGCCTACGGCGAGTTTGAGAAGGACCTGCGCGGTCTGCCCCCTTCCGCCGTGGATTTCTATCCCAATCAGCTTGCGCTGGGCGCAATTGTTGGCGGGCATATCGACCTGAACCGCTCGGCGCAGTGGGTATTTCGCATCACACCCGATGCGGTGATTACTCGATACGCCATCAATTACGGCACAAAGTACACCCAGAACGACGTGAACTTCGCGATTTCTGTCGGCGTGCAGTACCGGTTCAAGACGAAGCGCAGGTAAGGCCCGGACTGACCGGTAGGTTCAACGCAGAAAGCTCAGAAAAGTACTCTCCGTGTCGGCCTGTCTTCATAAGAAATTGGGCCCCGCACATCTGCCGTAACGCGGACAGGCTGCACGTGTTATCTCCGTGTGGTATTCTTCGCCGTTCAGAGGCGAACAGAAGAAGTTCTTCCCTGAAATATGCCGTACCGGATAACGGCACTTTGGTTCGCGCTGAGAAATTCTCCGGAAAGACAACGCGACAAGGCAGGCTCATACGGACATGAAAGACACATTAGGTGTTTTGCTTGCAGGCGGCGCCGGCGAACGGCTCTTTCCGCTTACCCGCGACCGCGCCAAACCAGCCGTGCCCTTCGGGGGACACTACCGCATCATCGATATCACGCTCTCCAACTGCATCAACTCCGGATTGCGCCGGGTCTTTATCCTCACCCAGTACAAGGCGCTGTCGCTCAATCGGCACATCCGCGAAGGCTGGACCGGCATTGTGGCGCAGGAACTCGGGGAGTTCTTTGAGCTGCTACCGCCTATGCAGCGCACGGGCACCAACTGGTATATGGGCACAGCCGATGCGGTGTATCAAAACATCTACTCCATCGGCAGCGAACAGCCCAAGCACATGATCATCCTCAGCGGCGACCACATCTACAAGATGGATTACAGCCGCATGCTGGAGTATCACCGGGAGACACATGCCGACGTGACCCTGGCCACGTTGCCGATCGCGCCCGACGAGGTATCGCGCTTTGGCGTGGTCGATGTCGGCAGGAATGGGGAGTTGCAGGGGTTTCAGGAAAAGCCCGCGTCCACTACCTTCCGGTCGCCCTTCAATCCTGACAAGGTTGAAGCCTCGATGGGCATTTACATCTTCAATACCGAGGTTCTGCTCAAGGCCCTCATCGCCGACGCTGAAGATCCCAACTCGAAGCACGACTTCGGCCACAATATCCTTCCCGACATGCTGGGCAAGAAGAAAATGATGGCCTACAGCTTCGTGGATGAAAACAAGCAGACGGCGCTTTACTGGCGCGACGTAGGCACCCTGGACTCCTACTACGAAGCCAACATGGACCTGTGTTCGGTTTCGCCTGTCTTCAATCTGTATGACAAGAACTGGCCGATGCGCACCCGTGTGCGGCAATATCCGCCGGCGAAATTTGTGTTTGGGGAGCCCGGTCGCACCGGCATGGCGATGAACTCGGTCATCACGGCCGGCGTCATCATCTCCGGAGCTTCGGTTTCGAATTCAGTGCTGTCGCAGGATGTCCGCGTCAACTCGTATTCCGAGGTCGACTCGAGCATCATCTTTTCGCACGTGCAGATCGGCCGTCACTGCAGGATCCGCCGCGCCATCATCGATCGCGACGTCCACATTCCGGAGGGAACAGTGATCGGCTACGACCCAGTCGAAGACAAGCGACGCTACTTCGTTACGCCGTCGGGATTGACGATCGTGACGCGCGACGCATCGCTATTCGAGAACCCGGTCGAGCCGGAGTTCGGCGACCGATACTGAGCGAGTCGCGTGACATGGAAGTCAGGCCTCGACCGGAGAGGGCGTTTTCAGCAGCTTCCTCAGGAGATTCGACGCGGATCGAATCTCCAGGAGGATACCCTTTTTCTTGAGAAACTCGATGCGCTTGGGGTCGCGGATGGCGATATAGGTTTCGAAGAACTCCCTGATCTCCGCGGGGCTGTGGTCGCGTGCAACGAGCCCCAGCATGTATCGCAGATAGAAGATGTCGCGCGGTGCGGGGCGTTGTCTGAATTTCAGTGCAAAGTAGTCTGCATCGAGCATGTCAAAGTGCAGAATGTTTCCGATCCGGAGGTTGCGGGGCGGCCGCGTAAAAGGCTTCCAGCCATGTGTGGCGAACCGGAAGTCCGCGACACGGTCTGTGCGTATGAAGGATTTGTAGCTGCTGTAACCGAGAAAATAAGTGCCCGGAATTCTGCGCTGTGTGCCGGGTTCGCGCATCATCCGGTGGAGCGCACCGGTGAAGCGCAGTTCATAGAACAGCCAGTCGTACCAGGCAATGAGCTTCGGGAACCGCGTGACCCGCGCTTCAGAAGACGGTGTGATGCGAGCCAGCGCCGCACGCGAATAGCGCCAGACTGCCTCGGTGGCTGGGAATCGGTTAAGGAAATAAACGCAATCGGTGAACGGATTGTCTGTTTCCGCCGCGGTGGGAACGGACTCGAGATTGGGCAGCTGCAGCTGGTCGATATCGTCAGGAATCCTTTCTAGATATCGCGGAATGTGATTCTCGAGCGCCTGCTCATCGCGCGACATCAGGATCAACTCATCGGCATCGATGCCGACAAGCCATTCGATCCCGTCCTTTGCGGCATCGCGCGCTGCGCAGACCGTGTTTGCGATTTTCCTAACGTCGAAATCGGGCTCCCATGCGGGCAGTATTTGGGAGAGCCAGGTCGGCGGGTTTTGGAGTTCGTCAGGCCGATAGGATTTGCGCGCAATCACCTGCGGATATTTTTGGACGAGTTCGGCGGAATTGTCGGTGGTGCCGTCCCAAAAGAGATAGATACGGGAACATCCGGCAGCGAGATGATATTCAATCGCTGACGGCAGGAGCCTTGCCTCATTTTTGACTGTATAGGTGAGAGCGAATTTCCCTGACGGCAAACCTGACCTCTTGTTCCCGTGCCGAATGGCAGTGGGTTTGAATCAGATTACAAGAGAGTGGGCCAGAGAAAGTGTGCCTGAGCACTGTTCCCGCCAACCAGGAGCGCCTGCGGGATCAAAACAGGTGGGTAGGTTCCGGCATCAAAAAACTCGCTCGCAGAATCTCGGGCGCGCTACACTGGCCTTCTTCCTGCTTCCCCGGCAAGAGCGCGAGTTGATTTCGATGAAAGCTTCGCATCATCCCGTCCGTTTGCGTGCACGCAACAGGGCGCTCTGCATCGCACTGCTGTTTGTCTCGCCCTTGATGGTCGCGCCTTTTATACATGCGCAGCCTCAGCGCGGTCTTGAGCCTGTGCCGCCCCTTCCGGCAGCCAACGGGGGAATTGGCAGTTTCTATGCTCTCGTTATCGGTATCAACGACTACCACGCGCCGCTGCCCCAGTTGAAGACGGCAGTCAACGATGCGCAGGCCGTGGGCAAGGTGCTGGAACAGAGCTATGGATTCAAGGTGCAGTATCTGCTGAATGCGGACGCCAGTCGCTTCAACATCCTGGACGCATTGGCGAAATACGAGGGCACCCTCCAGCTCGAAGACAACCTGGTGATCTACTTCGCCGGGCACGGCTATCTCGATCCAAAGACGAAGCGCGCTTACTGGATGCCGTTCGATGCCAACTCCATGCTTAGCCCAAACCGCATCATTTCAGACGAATTGATGAACGACGTAAGCGACACGCCGGCACGTCATGTGCTGGTGATTTCGGATAGTTGCTATTCGGGAGACCTGGCGAATACGCGCGGTGCGGGGTCGGTGACCGAAGCAGGAACCCCTGCTGTAATCGCCCGGATGCTCGGGCGGAAGTCGCGCAACCTGATGGCCAGCGGCGGTGAAGAGGCGGTATCTGACGCCGGGGTCGACGGGCACTCGGTGTTTGCAGGCGTGCTGCTCCGCGCATTGGCCGAGAATGCGAACTCGATGTTCACGGCGAGCAGTCTGTTCTATGCCAGCATCAAGGATTCCGTGGTAGGCAATTCAGCGCAGACGCCGGAGTATGCGGTGATTCCCAACTCGACCCATAACGGCGGCGATTTCGTTTTTGTCCGCAACGGCAAGGCGCCGTTGCTAGCTGCAGGCGGGTCGCGGGGCAGAGCGCCGGTTGTCCTGCCTGAGCCCGAGGAGGAACCTGCGGCAGGCTCGCCTTCCGCGCCGGGTGCAGGTGACTTCCAGAGATCCATCAATCAGCTTCGCATGACGATTCCGAACATTGCAGCGGCGCTTAGTTCTGCCGACGTGCGGTTCCTGAAAGACGCCACGGCAGCCGGCGTGAGACCGGCGGAAATTGAGCAGGGACTGAGACAGAAGTCGGCGGACGGCAAGTCAACGGTTGCGCAGGAGTTCTTTCATAGCGCGGCCAATGCACCAGACGCGCTCGGTTGGCTTGATTCGGCGTTGAAGGCGGGGCTCGATCCTAACCTGACGGTGCCGAACGATTACTACAAGCAGG
The DNA here is from genome assembly GCA_963838295.1 of uncultured Acidobacteriaceae bacterium. Classification (GTDB taxonomy): domain Bacteria; phylum Acidobacteriota; class Terriglobia; order Terriglobales; family Acidobacteriaceae; genus Telmatobacter. The sequence continues at coordinate 143,311 of CAWIQS010000004.1, read as the reverse complement.
AGGGGCTGCTGATTGCGGCAATGCGGGCCGGCAATGCAAAGGCAGTGAAACTGCTGCTGGAGAATGGAGCCAGCCCACATGCCTACCAGGATCTGTTTCTCACGCGATTTGAAGACCCGCGATTTCTGTATCCGTTGCAGGCGCTGGCGGCGAACGATCAATTCGATTTGAAGGAGAAGCAGGATCTGGCGAAGGCATTTGTCGCGGCCGGTGTCGCCATTCCCGATCCTGCGCCGATGAAGCCTGGAGCGCGTCCCATTCCGATTGAGAGCGCGAAAGCGATTCAGGATGAGACAGCAAAGCAACTCGGGATCAGCCTGCCGGTTTCGCCGCTTTGCTGCCAACTGCCGAACCCTATCTGCAAGCAGGCATCAAAACGCACGAGCGAAGACTGGTGCGCGATCGTGGCGGCCATGCCGAAGTCTTTGAATACTGCTTTTCCCGCTGGCGGAGGAGGTACGCCGATCTGGGATATCAAGCTCCGCTACCTTTTGGCGATCCGGGACAACAAGGCCTACTTCATGGGGTTGCGCGATCTGGATAGTTCGTTCACTTCGGTGGACTATGTGCTGGTGGAGGTATCGAAGGACGCTTCGAGCTGGCGGGTGCTGACTTTCATCAGCCCTGAAGCCGGAATGGGCTTATGCAAGCGCGACGACAGCAACGACACGGCGGCGCCGGCGGAGAACTGCTGGCGTGAGGTCTCACTTCACCGGGTCCCGGGAACGGACGAGATGCGTTTTGATATGTACAAACTCACTTGGAAGATCGGCAAGTGAGCTCGATTATCTTGTACATTGGCCGAAATGCCGCGGCCCATCGGATTCGCCCGCCTTCCTTCGGCTCACGACGGGGGTTGAGCCCGCTAGAGAGACCCGCCTTCAAGATGCACAAGGTACATCACGATGAAGGCAAAAACCGCTGCGAAGACGATAACGTAAAGGACGATCTTCCCAACGGGGTGTTCAGCAATCTTATAGATAAAACTCGGCAACATCATCGACAGATGGGCAAACCTTCCCCTCCAGAGGGAATGTTCTGAAGATTCTAAAGCAATGCCATCTAAATCGACACAAATTGGGCAATTCTTCACCCAGAGGTAAGCCAAGATCGCACTGTTTCGATCTTTTCATGTCCGTTTTGATCTTGTTCTGGGATCAATTGATGCGATCACGCCCCCGGTCGCTCATGGCGGTTGGCGGCAGATTGCTGAGATGCTCTCTCCCTAGTCGATCAGCGTGACTCGTTGGGTCTGCGTGAACGGCGCTGGAAGTGGTGAAGAATCAAAAACCGCTGGAGTATCGGTTTATCTAGTGAGAAATTGTACGGGGGAAGGGTGAGAGAGACAGCCGTAGCCAGAAGTGGGAACTGTTCAACAAAATCATGCGTATAGGCCTCCATGGCTTGTGCGGGTACATTAAGCTGGAGCGTGGCAGGACTGGTGGCACCGAAGGTGCCCATCCGGCGCAAGTTGGACCAGGCGCCGCGGAAGCCGGTTCAGGGCCACGGTCAGGAAGCCAAACCCATGACGCCGGACACTCGCCTGACGAGCGGACCGCTGGAGATCGACTGGTCTGAAGTCGTCCGCCGTTGCATGGACGGAGATTCTGGAGCATGGGCCGAACTGGTTCGTACCCACCATCGCCGTGTCTACGGGCTCTGCTATCGTTTTACGAATAATTCCGCTGACGCAGAAGATCTTACGCAGGACGTCTTCCTCAAGATTTATTCCAATTTAGCCAGTTTTGATACGGCCCGGGGCAGCTTGCAGGTTTGGATCACCACCATGACCCGTAACCTGCTGGTGGACAATTTCCGTCGTACAAGAAACCAGCGGGCCACGGATTCGCTCGATGCGGGATGGGATGAAACAGACGAACTGCGGCCGATTGACAGGCTTACCGCAAGCGGACCTTCACCGCATGAAAAGGCGGCTCAGAAGGAACTGGCCAAGATGGTGCAGGGCGCGCTGGCCAAGGTATCGGTAGAACTGCGCGAAGCAGTCATATTAAGGGACTTACAGGATATGGATTACAAAGAGATCGCCCAGGTTCTGGGCATACCGGAAGGGACGGTTAAATCCCGCATCAGCAGAGGTCGCGCGGAACTTGCACGCCTTCTTGAACGTAACAAGCGGGAGGTGATGTGATGGCAGACCGCGGAAACATTCCGAACTCTCCAGCTTGCGGGCTTTGGGAAACACTCCTGGCCGACGCACTGGACGGGTTATTGCGGCCTGAGGATGAGGCGACCTTCTCCTCCCATATGGCTGTCTGCCCGTCATGCACCGCTCTTTTTGAGGAAGCCCGGCGCGGGCGCGAGTGGCTGGAGTTTCTAAGCCCGGAACCAGAGGTCCCGGAGGGTCTGCTGGATAAGATCCTGGCGCAGACCGGGCCGGGACATACCTCGGAGTACAAGCTGGCGACCGCAGACAACGTGGTCCCGATGGCGATTCCGGCCTGGCAGCGTCCGGGAATGATGGGGCGGATACGCCGCTTTGCTGAGCCCCGGCTGCTGATGACGGCAGCGATGGCGTTTTTCTCGATTGCGCTTACTTTGAACATGACGGGCGTAAAACTTGCAGACCTTCGGCTTTCGAATCTGCGTCCGACGGCGGTTCGTTCGTTCATGGAACGCAGGCTGACGATGGCCTCGACCCCGATTATCCGGTACTACGACCATCTGCGACTGGTGTACGAGGTTCAGTCGCGGATGCAAGAGATCCGGCGCAGAACCGAAACGCAGCAACAACAGCAGACTCAGCCGGTGCAGCCGGGGGAGTCAAAACAAAACCCTAACCGGAAAGACGGCGGATCCCGCGTCGATCCTCCGCAGCAATCCGGGGCACCCTCTTTGAGGGATCCTGATTATTTAGAAACTTCCGTTGACCTTCACGAACAGTCCCCCACCCAGGCGATTCAGACCTGTCGCCTGGCGTCCGGGCCCGCGCATTCTGGCGGCTCTACCCTCCAGCAACTTGAATCTGTTGCCGGAGAACCCGAGTTCGAAATGGCAATACGGGAAGGGAGCACAGTATGGACTGCGTAAATCACAGCGGTGTTAGTGCGACGGCCTATTGCCAGAACTGCGGCAAGGCACTCTGCGCGGCCTGTGTTCGCAATGCGGGGAATGGACAGATTCTTTGCGAGCCTTGCTACGTTGCCTGGCAGAACGTGCAACAACCCTTTACTGCGCCGACCGTGGGCGGACCGAATCCGTCGGTTGCGGCTGTGCTGGGGGTTATTCCCGGCGTAGGCGCGATGTACAACGGGCAGTACTTCAAGGGGCTGATTCACGTAGTGATTTTCGTCGTGATTATCAGCATCACGACGCATTACGGATTGTTTGGCCTGTTCATTCCGGCGTGGGTTCTCTATCAGTCGTTCGAAGCGTTCCATACGGCGAAGGCGATTCGCGATGGACAGCCGCTGCCGGACCCGCTGGGTCTGAACGAAGTCGGCAACTGGCTGAACCTCGGTGGACCGCAGCATCGGCCGGGCATGCCGTACAGTGCTGTTCCGCCGGGGCCGGGCGCTGGAACTGGACCCGCGGCGCCTAATCCGGGCAGCCCGAGCGGCTATCAGCAGGTTCCGTACACGCAGTACCAGGCACCGTATACACCTCCTGCGGCTGCTGGGTTTGTGGATCCAGCCATACCTCCGGTGCCCCCAGTGCCTCCCGTGTTCTGGCGGCGCAAGGAACCGATTGGAGCCCTGATCCTGATCGGATTTGGGTTGCTGCTGCTGCTGAATCAGATGGGCTTTCTGGCCGAGCACATCCTGAAATATCTATGGCCGCTGGTCTTTATCGCCCTCGGTGTGTGGCTGATTGTCCGTCGCTTTGAAGATACGAAGGGAGGTCCGCAATGAACCGCTACATCTTGATTCGCCGATTAAGAGGACCGGCAGTTCTGCTGCTTCTAGGCACAATTCTGCTGATGCACGAGGCGGGGCTTCTCGATTTCTGGAGTTTGTTCGTTCCGCTGCTGCTGATTCTGATCGGGATATTGAAGCTGGCCGAGCGCGCAGCGCTGGCCGCTGCTGGAGATGAGACACCGTATCCGGGCTCTCCGTATCCGTATGGCGCGGCTGCGGCCCCGGCGGCCGCGGGCGCTGCGCAACCGCAGCCCGGCACAGCGATTGTTCCTGCGACGCAAGACTACGGCAAGGGTTCTGAGGGAGGGCAGTCATGAGCAGCGCACCTCCGAACATGCCACCCGGCGGTTACGATCCGCGTACGCAATGGCGGGTGTACCGCGAACAGCAAAGGGCTGCGTGGCGCGCCCAGCGCGATGCGTGGAAAGCCCAGCAGTACGCGTACAAAGCGAAGTATCAGCATGCGTATGGGCCGCGAGTTCCTTCTGTTGTCGGACCATTGATCCTGGTTGCGATTGGCATTGTGTGGCTGTTGATTTACTCCGGACATATTGCTTTGGCTAATTTCTGGACCTGGTACGGCAAATGGTGGCCTCTGCTGCTTATCGCCGCCGGACTGGCGATGCTGGCCGAGTGGGCGCTGGATTTACGACGCGAAGCGCCAGTGCGGCGCGGGACCGGATTCGTTGGCGTCCTGATTCTGCTTGCTGTCATTGGGTTTTTCGCTTCAGGCACTTCCCGTGGAATATGGGGTCCGTGGAGAGGGGACTGGGGCGACCACGATGACAATTTCTTCAACATGTTCGGCCTGCCGGAGCACGATCTGGATCAGCAGGTGCAGAACGTGCCGATTCCGTCGAGCGCCGCAGTACAGATCGAGAACCCGCGCGGCGATGTAAGCGTAACGGCGGGCGACTCGCCCAACATCGAAGTGCAGGCGCACGAGGTGGCATTTGCCGGCTCGGATGACGAGGCGAAAAAAATCTTCGACGCGGAACAGGCGCACGTAACCGTAAGCGGGAGCGCAGTGTTGGTGAAGTCGGACAGCAATAGCAACGGCCGGCTTAACCTGACGGTGGTGGTGCCGAAGAGCGCGCACGTGACCGTGCACTCAGGTCACGGCGATGTGACGGCAGCGAACCTCGAGAGCGGCTTGAACATCAATTCGAATCACGGAGACATCCACCTCAGCGTGATCAAGGGGTCGGTGGAAGTGCACTTCTCAACCGACAAGGGCGACTTCTCAGCTCACCAGGTCAACGGCGACATTACCGCTGAGGGGAACTGCAATGACCTGACCCTTTCAGAGATCACGGGCAAAGTCACCATCAACGGCGAGCTCTTCGGCGATGTGCACATGGAGAATGTGAATGGAGCGATTCACGTGCATACGTCGGTGACCGACATGGATGTGGCAGCGCTGCCAGGCGATCTGACTCTGAATCCCGACAATCTGCGGGTGACACAGGCAAAGGGCCAGGTGCGGGTTAAAACCCACTCCAAAGATGTGGATCTGAGCCAGGTATATGGCGACAGCTATGTCGAAGATCGCGACGGGCGGATCGCCGTGGAGACTGCGGGTAACTACGGAGTCGAGGCGAGAAATCTGAAGGGCGATGTCGAGATCACGCTTCCGCCGAATGCGGCGGCCCAGGTAACGGGGAACACACGGAACGGCGACATTGTTTCCGATTTTCCGCTGACCATAAACGGAGATGAAAGCAAATCGGTGAGCGGCAAGATCGGCGCCGGTGGACCGAAGGTGACGTTGACCGCGGACAATGGCGACATCCACATCAAGCGGGGTGACGAGGAGCCGCCTCCGCCGCCAACGGTTGCAGGGCCATCTTCGGGAAGCGGGCCGCACCTGAAAGCACCGAAGGCGCCTCCCGCACCGCCGGTAACGCAATAAGCGAGCGGATAGTGAACACTGGAAAGTGAGACAGAGGGCGCGGAGCCGAAAACTCCGCGCCTATTCTGTTCTCAGGGCCTGCATCGGGTCGAGGCGAGAGGCGCGCCAGGCCGGAACCAGACACGCAATTGCGGCGACAAGGAGAAGTGTTGCGGCAACGGCAGCGAACACGGCGGGATCGAGCGGTTCGGTTTCATACAGCATAGATTTGATGAGGCGCGCGGCAAATGCGCTTCCACCGAGCCCGATGAAAAGACCCATGAGTGCCGACCGCAAACCATCGAACAGAACCGCACTCAGCAACTGATTGCGCCTCGCGCCTAATGCGATGCGGATGCCGAGTTCAGATGTGCGCTGCGTGACCAGGTACGACAGGACTCCATAAAGGCCGGCTGCTGCCAGTACGAGGGCGATTACTGCAAAAGCAAGGACGAGGAGCGAGTCAAACTGCGAATCCACGATGGATTTGCCGATGGCCTGGCGCAGGGTCATGACGTCGGAAACCGGCAAGTCAGAATCGAGTTGAGCGACAACTTTCTGGATCGGGAGAGCCAACCCTTCAACGTGATTCGTAGAACGAACGACGATGGTGCCAAAGCTGTAACTGTTGCCGTAGATCGGCCAGTAGAGGGTTGCGGCGGGGGGAAGAGAAACGTCCCAGCGAGTGTCGCCGACTACGCCGACGATCTCGTAGGAGGTTTCTCCGTTTTGGCTCTTCAGATGTTTACCGATCGGATCTTCATTCGCGAAGAGAGTGCGTGCGGCGGTTTGATTGAGCAGGACAACGTTCGCACGTTCAAGACGTTCATCGGCGGTGAAGATGCGGCCACGCAGCAGCGGCAACTGAATGGCTGCGAAGTAACCGGGATCGGCGCCGCGCACCTGAATGTCAGGTATCTCGTTTGCAGGCAGAGGTCGATGCTCTGCGACGATCATCAACTGGTCTCCATTAAATCCTTCGCCCGGAGCGGTGCTTACGATACCCGCCGCCTGCACGCCGGGTGTCGCGCGTATGCGTGCAATGAGTTGCTCAAAAAATGCAACTTGCTGTATCGGTTCCCTGTAGCGGATAGTGGGAAGACTCAATTGCACGGTGAGCACGTTGTCGACCGGCACGCCGAGATCGCTGGAGCGAAGCTTCTGATAACTCTTCAGGAGCAGGCTCGAACCGATGAGGAGGACGACGGTAAGGCCGACCTGGAGAGTAAGAAGGATCCTGCGTGCTCCGATTCGCGCAAGGCCCGCGCTGTGTGTGCGCGATGATTCCTGCAACGGCGTCAGGATGTTCTTGTCGCCGGTATTCATGGCGGCAACGACTCCCGAGAAGATAGCGGAAAACGTGATGATCGCCATTGTGAATGCGGCGACTGTTCCATCAAAGTGGATTGCCTCAATGCGGTTCATGTCGGCGCGCGCATGAACCAACCATTGCAACGCGCTCCATGCCAGCAGTATTCCAGCTACGCCGCCGGCTGCGGAAAGCATCAGGCTTTCGAGCAGTCGTCCGACCATTAGACGGAATTTGCCGCCGCCGAGAGCCGAACGAATAGCGAGTTCCTTTCGTCGCGCTGCCGAACGAGCTACGAGGAGGCCGGCGACATTCATGCATGCAATGAGGAGAACACACGCGGTGGCTGCGAGTAGCGCGTAGAGGGGCGTCTTGTAGGACTCTACAGCATCATCGAGCATGCTGTGGCCCGTAGCGCCATCGTGAAGCGCAGGCTTGGCCTGGGTGATTTTGATCTGTTTTTGCAACGCGTCAAGCTGTTGCAGAAGCGCAGCGAGCGTGGTGTTGTGGAGCAAGCGCGCGATCACGAGGAATTCATGGTCTTCGAAAGTCGTGAGCAACCAGGGCGGTGCTTCGTGGCGTACCGGGGTCCACACTTGGAGCGTACTGCCACCAAATGAACTGGAGAAGACGAACGATTGAGGCAGCACACCAATCACCGTGTATGGCTTGGCGTCGAGCCAGATGGATTTGCCGATAATGGACGGGTCGCCATTGTAGCGACGCATCCAGAGAGCATTGGACAGAATTGCGGTTGCCTCTGCGTCAGGGCTGTCGTCCTGTGGTGTAAAGGTGCGGCCAAGCGCAGGTGATACGCCCAGTACGGAGAAGAAATTCCACGAGCACCACGCTGCCCTCGCCTTCTCCGGCAGCTTTCCACCTTCGGCGGAAATGTTGTAGTCCATCCACGGCGACACCATGGTCATATCCGCGATGTTGCGTGTCGCCGACTGCCATACGGCGAAACTACCCGCGTCCACGGGAAGATTTTTGTGTGCACCCTTGCGATGAGAGTCGGCTTCATACAGAGTGACCAACTGGCCAGAGTCTTTGAATGCGAGGGGTTTCAGGAGGACGCTGCGGACGACTGTGAACAGAGCAACGTTCGCGCCAATTCCGAGCGCCATTACGAAGATTGCGATCATGGTGAAGCCGGGAGTGCGCATGAGCGTGCGAGCCCCGAGGCGCGCATCGCGCAAGACCGACTCAACCAGTGCTCCATTCCACGTGGCCCGCGCCTGATCGCGGAGGAGGGCCGGATTGCCAAATGTTCGAAAAGCGGAATGGCGGGCTTCGTTTGGCGGCATGCCATTGGCGATGTTTTCGGCGATCTGGCGTTCCAGATGATAGCGAAGCTCGCTGTCGAGATGCGCCGACGCATGACCGCGCCGGAATAATGACAGGAAAGCCATATGGATTCGTGCGATCAAACGCATGGGGGATCTCCGTAATTACTCGGTTCTCAGGGCCTGGATGGGGTTGAGGCGCGAGGCGCGCCAGGCGGGGACGAGGCACGCGACTATGCCGACCAGGAGAAGTGTTCCTGCGACTTCTGCGAACACGCTGGGATCGAGAGGTCGAGTCTGATAGAGCATTGTGCGAAGCAGGCGGCTCGCTCCGGCGGCAGCAACGAGGCCGAGAGCCAGGCCGATGATTGCGGGCCACATTCCATCGATAAGCATCAACCGCAATACCTGTTCTCGCTGCGCGCCCAGTGCGATGCGGATTCCGATCTCGCTGGTGCGTTGCGCAACGATGTAGGAGAGAACGCCGAAGAGACCCACTGCGGCGAGGATGAGCGAGAGAACCGCCAAAGCGGAGAGCAGAATCGCGCTGAAGCTGGAGTCGAGTGTCGATTTGCCCAGCAACTGTTCCATGGTGAGAATGTCGGAGACAGCCAGGTCGCGATCCATGTCGGAGACAATGCGCTGCACCGGAAGTGCGAATTGCGCGACGTCCTGGTTCGAGCGGACTACGATCGTGACGACGGGAGCCTCTCCTGACGCGAGCGAAAAGTATTTAATCGGCTTGGGATCCTCGCCGATTTGGAACCGCGTGGCGCCGACCACGCCGACGATCACAAAGTCCTTGTCATTAGTGTGAATGTGCTTGCCGATGGGTTCTTCCCCTGGCATGAACTTGTTGACGAAGGTTTGATCGACGATGATTTCGTTGGCCAGCTTGAGTCGAAGCGAAGGATTGAAGGTGCGTCCGCGCAGGATTGGAATCCCCATCGCCTCAAAATAACGGGAATCGGCCGTTCGATTGAGTGCGAAGATTCCTGCGCCCTGCGGACGCGACGGATGCTCGACAATTGTGAAGCTGGTGTCTCCCCAATAGCCCTGACCCGGCACGCATTCGACGATTCCCGCTGCGGTAACTCCGGGAACGTTGCGAATTCGCTGAAGAAACACATCGAAGAAGTTGGCGCGCTGGGCTGGGGTTGTGTAGCGTGCATCCGGAAGGCCAGTGCGCAGGGTGAGCACATTCTGGGTGGTGCAGCCCATGTCGGTGGAGCGAAGACGTTCATAGCTCTTGAGCAAGAGACCGGCGGCGGTTAACAACACGACAGTGAGTCCGACCTGCAGGCAAAGTAAAACACGGCGCCAGCTTGTCTTTGCCCGCCCCCCGCTGAGAGAGCGCGAGGACTCGTGAAGCGTGCTGAGGATCGTTTTGTCCCGGGCGCTGATTGCGGAGATCAATCCTGAGAACAAGGCGCACAGAATGATGATCCCAGCCGTAAATGCGGCAACTACACCGTCGAAGTGAATGCTTTCGACTCGACTCATATCGTGCCGCGTCTGCACAAGCCATTGCAGTGCAGCGTAGGCGAGGAGGATGCCGAACGCGCCGCCGAAGGATGAGAGCAGCAGGCTTTCCATCAGGCGTTCGCGGGTGAGGCGAAGCTGGCCGCCGCCAAGTGCAGTTCGAATCGCGAGATCCTTGCGTCGCGCAGCCGCGCGCGCCACCAGAAGATTGGCAACGTTAAGACAGGCGATCAGAAGGACACATGTAGTAGCGGCAAGCAAAACCAGCAGCGCCGGCTTGATGGGACCCACCATATGCTCGAGGAGTGGACGGCTGTTGGCTGCCTTGAACACGAAAGGATCGTTGAGATTTGCATTGTGGAGATGCAGCGAGATCAGACTCAGATCGGCCTCGGCCTGCGCTTCTGAAACCCCGGGCTTTAGGCGACCGACAACCTCGAACGTGTGGTTGCTGAGAGTGGTCATTGTTTTCACTTCTCTCTCGTGAGAGATGGGCAACCACAGCTGGGTTCCAGGCCGCGGGAAATCGAACCAGGCGGGCATCACGCCGATGACGGTGTATGGCGCGGCATCTATAAAGATGGACTGGTTCAAGATGGCAGGATTCCCACCGAAGCGCCGCTTCCATAAACCCCAACTCAGCAGAACTGTGCCATTGGCCGAGGGGCTGTCTTCCGCCTCGACGAAGTTGCGGCCCAGCGCGGGCTGAACGCCGAGAGTCGGCAGAAGATCCCAGGAAAACTGCGCACCGTTAAGCTTCTCGGGGAGCTGACCGCTCGTGCCGGACAGGCCCACGCGCGTGTTTCCGACGAGTGCGAGATCGCTGAATGTGTGGTTCTGTTTTTTCCATTCCTGGTAGATTCCACCTGCGACCACGTTGTAATCCGGCTGGCCGGGATTGTGAACACTGTCTTCATACAACATGAGGAGACGATCAGGATCTTTGAATGGCAGCGGTTTGAGGATTACGTTGCGTACGACCGTGAACAGCGCAACGTTCGCGCCGATGCCGAGAGCCATGACGACAATCGCAATTGCGGTGAAGCTGGGAGTGCGGACCAAGGCGCGAAACGCAAAGCGGAGATCGCGAAGGAGCGATTCGAGTCCGTTCCAACTCCAGGAAGCGCGGGCGTGTTCGCGCAGCAACGCAGGATTGCCGAAAATGCGAAGGGCGGAATAGCGTGCTTCGTCCGGCGTCATGCCGGCGGTGATGTTTTCAGCGATTTGCCGATCGAGGTGAAAGGACAGCTCATCATTCAAGTGTGTGGCGGCGCGGTCGCGGCTGAAGAGCATCAGGACCCGCATTCGAAGTTGTTCAAACCAGCGCATGGATTCCTTCCTTGGGGAGAGGAAAGTGGGCCGATCAGGCCTCGCTTACAACCAGGTTGATAGCGGCAGAAAGCCGGTTCCAGTTAGCAGTTTCCTTTTCGAGCTGGGCGCGCCCGGCGGTTGTGAGCGAATAAAACTTTGCCTGGCGACCAGTCTCGCTTTCGGCCCACTTTGCCTTGATCCAACCCTGCTGTTCGAGCCGGTGCAGCGCGGGATAGAGTGAGCCCTGTTGGACCTGGAGCACTTCGCCTGAAAGTTGTTGAATCCGCTTGGCGATAGCCCAGCCGTGCATCTGCTCTGGGAGAAGGGTTTTCAGGATCAGAAGATCGAGGGTGCCCTGGACGAGATCGCTTGGTTTACCCATACCTAGATTATCTACAACATCGATTGTAGATAGTCAAGGTGTTGTCCATTCGAAGCAACCGAAGACGTTTTCTCTGTGTCTACACGCTTGCGGGGTAAATGCGGTTCCGTTGTATGCTCCAATGGCGGGGGAATTGCGGATGATGCATTCGCCGATCAAGGTAATCACGGTAGAGCGAGAATACGGGTCGCGGGGCGGGGAGTTTGCCCACGACCTTGCAGACCGATTGGGATGGCGGTTGCTGGATTCGGAACTGGTGAGCGCTGCCGGAAAGCGCGCCGGCGTTTCGCCGGAGCTGGCGGCAAAGTTCGACGATCGACTCGATCCCTGGTATTACCGCTACGGCAAGGTGTTCTGGCATGACACGGCCTACCAGATGACCGGCCTCTCCGACGAGCACGTCTTCGACTCCGAGCGCATGCTGACGCTGATTCGCGAAGAAATCCTGAACGCGGCCAAGGAAGGCAACTGCGTCCTGGTGGGACGGGGTGCGGCATGTGCGCTCGCTTGCCAGCCAGGATGCTTCCATATTTTTGTGTACGCCACGTTGAAAGCGAAGCGCGACTGGTTCACGCAGGCATTTCCCAAGCAGGCCCAGCACGCGGAACAGGCGCTGGCAGCTTACGACAAGCGGCGCGCCGCCGTGATTCGCAAGTTCTATCAGCAGGAATGGTGCTCGCGCGGGCTCTATCACATGCTGCTGAACTCGGCGATGGGCACTGAGGCGATGATCGCCTGCGTTGGCGGGGCGGCGGGGCTTGAGATCAGCGAGCCTGTAGCAGCTGCAGCGTCGATTGGTCCAACGGGCGCTCCCTGCTAAATCAACTTGATTAAACGGGAAGGCGATCCACGCGTGCCGCGATGCGGGTGAAGATCTCCCACGGAATGGTGCCGGCGGCTTTCGCATGATCGAAGGCGGAGATGGTGTCAGCGCCCTGCTGGCCGATCAGCACGACTTCATCGCCTGTCGCGACGCCGGGAATGTCGGTAACGTCGATGACGGATTGATCCATGCTGATGCGTCCGACGAGCGGCGCGCGCTGACCGCGGACAAGAAGACTGAAACGGTTTCCCAACTTGCGATCGAGGCCGTCTGCATACCCCGTCGCAATGAGTGCGAGCCGCATCGGCTCCGTGGCGACAAACGTGCCGTTGTAGCCGACGGCCGCACCCGTAGCGACGGATCGCACGCTGACGACCCGGGTTTTCCAGCTGAGCACGGGATGTAGATCGCGTCGCGCCCGGCCAAGGGAGATCGGCTCGGCTGCAGAGAAATCAGGATCATACTCCGGGATCAGCCCGTAGAGCGAAATGCCGGGGCGGATCAGGGTTTTCATTCCATGGCGATCGGCGAGGGCGGATAGCCTGTCGGACTGCCCGGCGAGCAGCGCGGCGGAATTGCCGATGTTGAGCACGCCCGCGTTGATGCCTGCAGACTTGATCTGGCTAAGGGCGGAATCCATGCACTCCAGTTGATCGTCAGTGGTTCTCGCGTCGGCCTCGTCGGCGGCAAAGAGATGGGTCATTACTCCTTCGAGACGAAGGCGGGAATGCTGGAAGCGTTCGAGGAGAGGAGCGAGGGATCCGGGATCGGCCCCCTGGCGGCTCATACCACTGTCGATCTCGAGGTGGACGGAGATGGAGCGAATATCTGCGGCACGCGCGGCGGCTTCGAGTTCATCGATTTGCCACGTGTCCCAGACGACCGGAGTGAGTTTGTGGCGGACAACGTCGCGCCCTTGCCCCGGAAAGACACTGCCGATCACGAGGATGCGCGCTTCAGGGCAGCAACGTCGCGCTTCGACGCCTTCTTCAATGCTGGTAACGCCAAGCCAGCGTGCACCGGCGCGCACGGCGGCAGGGGCACAGATCTTGAGCGCGTGGCCATAGGCATCGGCCTTGACGATGGCCAGGAGCTCGACCTGCGGGCCCGCGAGGGCTGAAAGAAAACGAAAATTGTCTTCGAGGGAGCGGGTAGAGATTTCGACCCAGCAGGGGCGCGTATGCATCAGTCTGTCCAATCAACAGTCTAGGACATTGCATCAACTTACGCAGCTCCTGGCTCATGGTCCGATCACATCCACGCCCAGTCCCGCGAGATCGGTCAGTCTTACTGCCCGCAGAGAATTGCGTTGTCAACCCCGTCTCCGACAAGATTCCCGCTAAGCCCCTCATTCCACTCGTAGAAAACTTTCCCAGTTTTGCAGGTAATTATCACCTCTCAGCGCATAATTGAACTCAGATCGATGCCCCTGGCGTCTTTTCCGAATGAGCACAGTTTCGTTCACTGTCAACTGGCAACTGATAACTGGCTAAGTCCAATCGGCAGAGGAATCTACAGCTATTCCCAACCCTCATAGGAATTTAGCGCCACCCCCTGTCTCTAACCCGATGATTCCAGCGAATTTGCCCAAAGAGTCCGGGTAATAGGGGTCGGTGGTAAGCCGGCTGGCGAACTCGTCACATCGCTGTGGGGCAGTTGTGCCACTGAAAGACCGCGTTGACGCCTCTGAAAGGACACACCGGCTCAGGAGTTGCCATCCGCAAATTGCGCCAGTTGGGAGGGTTCCGGCGCCGGAGTGAAGAGGCTTACAACAATCAGCGCTGCGACCGCAACAATGAGCGCCGGGAAAATGGCGTCCCGGTCCGCGATGATGGGCGGAAAGACGGCCTTCACTCCCGGAACATCCCACGCCAGGGTGACGACAGTGCCGCCGGCGATGGCAGCGACCGCACCCCAGGCGGTTACGCGCTTGGAATAGAACGCCGCAAGCACCACCGGAGTGAGCGCGGCAGAGTAGATGGTGTAAGCCCAGAGCATCTTCGCGAGAATGCTGGGGGCGTAGATGGCCTGAAAGAGCGCCCAAATGCCCAGCAGAACCACTGCAAGCCGCGAGGCAATCATCACCCGCTTATTCGACGCGTCCGGAGCAATATAGCGAACGAAAACGTCATTGATGAGATTTGTGGCTGGAGAGAAGAGATAGTTCGATGCCGTGGAGATGACCTTTGCGAAGACGGCGCCCAGCAGCAGCGCGCCCATCAGTGCGGGAAGGCCGTTGCGGGCTGTGTAGGGGATGATTTCGTATGGCTGGCGGGCCACCTCGCCTGTTGGATAGAGCGCAGATCCGATTACAGCGATCGACACGATCAGCGTCTCGAGGAGAATGGTCCCGAGAATCCAGCCAACCACGGATATGCGTGCGTCCTTTTCGGTTTTTGCAGAGAAGAACTTCTGGTACATCACCTGGTTGCCAAGCATAAGCAACATGGTTGGAACCATGAATTCCATTGCTCTCATAAAGGTGAGATTGCCGAGCACCTCGAAATGTGTGATGGGCAGAACGGCGTGCAGGCCGTTCCATCCGCCCGCCTTCAGGAAAAGCATTGGGGTGGCAATGATGCAGATGACGGTCACGAGCGAGCCGATGGCGACATCCATATAGGCCACCGATGACATGCCGGCGAGCGCTGTGGTGACAATGACGAAGACTGCAATGATGTAAGTTCCGAGTTCAGGCGTCACCTGTTCGGGAAAGATGAGATGAAGGACGTTGCCGCCTCCCTTGAACTGATAACTTGTGATTCCGACATAGGCAAAGAGAATGGCGATGGTGCCGAGCACGCGGGCAGTCTGGTTGTAGCGGGCTTCGAGCAAGTCCGGCAGCGTGAACTGGGCAAACTTGCGGGCACGCGGGGCAATGAAATAGATGAGGAGAAGTCCAACCCAACCACCCGCGGGCAGCCACAGAGCGGCAAACCCGTTGCGATAGGCGTTCTCCGCGCCCGCAAACAGCGAACCGGCGCCAATCCACGACGTGAGCAGGGTAAGAACGAGAACGAAGGCTGGCAGGGAGCGACCGGCAACAAGATAGTCGGCCTTGGTTTTTACGCGCGTGGTCCGATAAATTGCGACGGTCAAGAGAACAGCCACGATGACAGCCAGCACTGCAACGTAGAGGTGGGACATCGGGTAAGGCTCCTTCAGCACGGTTGCGTGGCTTTTGCCGACAGATCTGTTGGGCGTTGCTGATCGATAAGGGGTTTACGACCGGAAACGCTAAATCCAGCGCCACATCTTTGCGATGTATCTCAGGCTGCCAGAAGTGTACCCGATGAAATCGCGCCGGGTCGCGAGACAGGGACGTTGGTATTTGACCCACCCGTTGGGCGTTGTTAGACTAAGGATGCGGGGTGGAGCAGCCCGGTAGCTCGTTGGGCTCATAACCCAAAGGTCGCTGGTTCAAATCCAGCCCCCGCAACCATTTAGCCGCAAGGCCAACCCCAGATAACCCCATATAACAGCGCCTGTCCAAACGCTATGGGGTCTCTGGGGTTTTTGCTGCAGGGTTCCCTTCATCGCTATGCGCTCCTCAGTGCCATCCTGACCACCTTGCTGTTGGCCTCACGCTTGGCCGTCATCAAGGCGTTTCCGTACACATTCATCGTGGTCGAGATCTGTGCGTGCCGCATCAGCTTCTGCTGCACCCCGATCGGGGCGCCGGTGTCGTCCAGCCAGGAACGATAGGTGTGGCGGAAGGTGTGCCACCCCAATCCGTCGTACTTCCCGGCTGCTTCCCGGCGTTCTTCGTGGACCGGAAGGCGCCTGCCATTCGGTGTCGGACTTCCGTCCACGCACCAATCGCCGACGCCGGCTCCGCACTTCGGGCACTCCACCAGACACCATCCCGCCGGACGGAGATAGTCCTGCTGAATCGGGGCAGTGTGATAGTGGCGCCCTGTGACGGGGCTCGGAAAGACCAGGTCCAACCCCACAAATGGGGTTTTTCCCTCGGCCAGGGCCTTCCGGACCTCTTCTTCGCATTGGCGCTTCCAAACCAGAAGAATCGCCGCGAAATCGGGATCAAGAGGCAACTCGTCTTCCGAGTACTCCGTCTTGACCCACTTTACGCGGCCATGAACGACCGCGCGGACGACCCGCATATGCAGACTTTCGAAATCGATGTCCTCCCACTCAAGCGCCAGCACCTCTTCGGCCCGGAGACCGGTGCACTGCGCAACCACAGCCATCGTGCGATAGGGCTGTGGAATCAGTGCGAGGACCTGGCAGTACTGCTCAACCGTGAGGACGATCGGTTTCTTGCGGCGTTTGCTGATGCCTTTGATTTCGACCAGTTGCATGGGATTCCGCTGCCAATCGACCAGCTCCCACAGCATGGCTTTCTCATACAACCGGTGCATGAGAGCCTTGACGTGGCCTTTGGTCTTGGGCGCGGCATCCATCTTCTTCAACCATTCCTGGACCTGGACCGGCTTAATGCGGGTGAGGCGTGCGCTTCCCCACTTAAGCCGAACCTGTTTGATGACGCTGAGGTACGACGTTGCCGTCGCGTAGCTCAGGTCTCCTTCGGCAGAGCTCCGGTCACCGGGGCGAAGCTGCTTGATCTCGAGCAGACGTTCGTCTTCGATGAACCGATCAAGAACCGCGTCGAAGGTCGGCTCCAAAATGGCTAAAGCAGGGTTATCGGAATTGAGTTTGAGCACAAGAGCTTCCAGATGACGCTCGACTGCCACCTGCGTGGGAAACTTTTCTGTGCTGATGAACATGGATTTTCGTTTGCCAGTTGTGGGGTCCTGGTAACGGTACTCCCAGGACCATTGTTTGTTAGCCCGCGCGACCTTGCGCAGGGTGCCTCGCTGAAATCGTTGCCGTCTGAACTTCAAGGAAATTACTCCTGTCCAGTCAGAGCAGCGTGGTTGGTTGCATTTGAGTTTATTCCATGCTCCAGCCAAAGATTCAGCGCGCTTGCGCGAAATCGCCACCGTTTCCCAACCTTCAGAGCCGGGATTTTTCGACCTCGTGCCATTATCTCCAGCGTTTTCCAGTGCATTCCCAACAGTGAAGCGGCCTCGCGCAGGTAGAGCAACTCTTCAAAGCCGCTGAATTTCGGTTTCTCTGGTTGAGGCGTCCTCATTGAGACTTGCTGCTGCTCAAAATCCAATGATGTAGTCGGATATCCCATTTGCCCCTCGTGTGCCGAAGTCTGCGCTCTGTCTTACCCTTGCCCGAGCGCTGGCATCATCTCCCCGTTTTCCTTCTCGGTCAAATCGGCAGCTAACATCCGAATTTTGGATTGAGCGCCTCATCTACCCGAATTTGCACGGAAACGTGCGGCAGGCTTGATGTGTCCTTCGGGATAATGGCGTCGTATTCAACGCGCTTGCGGGACAAGACTCGTTTTCGGCACTAGCAAGCTTCTCCCCCGCTGGAGACGGAAGAGGTCCACCTCCGAAGCAGTGTCAGGAGATGACCAGAGATACCCAAGCTAAAGCAGCGGCAGGACTTCGTGCGCCACAGCCAGACATGTGGTTTAGCCTGGGGCTGCCGCGGAATCTGATCTTCGTTTTCGTCGGCTATTTGAGGGTCTAGATCGGAAATTCCTGATTCTCGCGCTGTCGAAAAGTAGGGTGTTGGAGAAAGTTGCCGATGTTCCACAATTCCCTCCCCGGAGAACGGTGGTACAAAAAGATCAGCCAATTCGTTGCGGGGCCATGGTGATGAATGACAAATTCGACATGGAATCCGAGAAGATCACCGAGCTGGGCAAGTCGCGCAGCGATGAATACACGGAGCGCATCCTCGCGTTTGTGCAGGAACTTGAAAACAATTGCCCTGAACCGTTCATACCTTTATTGACTGATCTTGCCTTGGCGCGTGCTTTGATCGTGCATCTGGTCGTCCGTTACGGACCGGAACGGGGGATGACCGAAGCACGGGATGCTGTCGAAAGCACGCTCGAGCAGATGAAGCCAATTCTCGAAAGAATGAAATCTCGCAAAGGACTTCCTCCCCAATGAAGAGACTCATTCCGCAGTATTTCCTCCTCGTGGCTTTCGGCGTGAGTGCGTGGCAGTTAACCGCCTGCAAGCACACGCCCTCTCCACCAACCGAACAAGATGCCATCGTCGTATGGAAGAACATTAATCGATCACCGCACTATCAAGATCTTCTTAGCCTTACAAAGACCAACGGCGAAATGCAAAAGGCGAATGGAGTGGAGGTCTACACACTCTATTACCAAGCGCGAATAAGAAGCGTCGTTAAGCTCGGAAACCGTCCAGCTGGAACGGAGGACACGTACAGCAGCAACTATCCCTTTCGGTGGA
Source organism: uncultured Acidobacteriaceae bacterium (assembly GCA_963838295.1). GTDB lineage: Bacteria > Acidobacteriota > Terriglobia > Terriglobales > Acidobacteriaceae > Telmatobacter. The sequence goes on along the minus strand of CAWIQS010000004.1, from coordinate 124,647 downwards.
CTGAAAAAGGGTGGATGGGACCGGACCACCAAGTCTACCCCGAGCATTGACCTTGTTTCGGGAAACTGATGCCAGTTTGACCGAAATGCGGATGCGTCCTACGCTCTCCCCACGTCAGAGACGTTCGGGAGGACGGAGCGGATGTATGCATCACCATCGGAAACGCTCGCCACGCTCGAAAGCGTAGGCTACTTCACCGACATCAAGACCGCGACTGCCGTCTTCCTGGCGGGCAGGATCCATCGCCCTGTCCTGCTGGAAGGCCCCGCCGGTGCCGGTAAAACGGAACTGGCGCAGGCGGTTGCACGCGCCTATGAAGTGCCGTTGTTACGCCTGCAGTGCTATCAGGGGATCAACGAAGAGAAGGCCATCGGGCAGTACGACGGAAGCCTGCAGGAACTCTACGTTCTCCTGATGAGCAAGAGTGGGCAAACCCCGGACTGGGCGCAAATCAAGCGCGAAATCACCAGCCGCTCGTACTTCATGGCCGGTCCTCTGCTCGAAGCGATCGAACAGGAAGAGCGTTGCGTCCTTCTCATCGACGAAATCGACAAAGTCGATTACGCCTTCGAGGCGATGTTGCTCGAACTGCTCTCTGTGTGGTCTCTGTCGATTCCAAGAATGGGTACCGTCCGGGCCACTTCCATTCCTTATGTCTTCCTCACCTCGAATCAAGAACGCAGACTCGGCGATCCCCTTCGCCGGCGAAGCTTCTATCTGGTAGTCGAACATCCCAGCGCTGAACGGGAAGCGGCCATTGTGGCAAAACGCACGCCCCAGGCAGGCACAGCAACTCATCGGTTCATTGCCGGATTAGCGAAAAGTCTTCGCGCCTACACACTTGAGAAACCGCCGTCGATCTCGGAGATGAACGATGTCGCGATGGCCATGGAGTTGTTGGGAATTGACCAGGTGTTGCCCCAACACAAAGACATCATGCTACCGCTGATTGCCAAAACGGAAGGCGACCGAAAGCGCCTGCTGATGAAGGAAGCATTTGAATCAATTGTCCGCATGGCGGCGAAACATGCTGAACAGATCACGCTAGATAATTCGGGCCAAAGCAGTCTGGCTCTTGCGGGAAGCGAGATGAGCGAATGAGAATATCCTCTCTTTGCCGGATGCTTGTGACCTTCGGACTTTTGCCGGGATTGTTTGCAGCGGCGCGGGCACAAGATCGGAAGACCACCTATTACGCGGATGCCTATGCGGATCATTATGGCGTGCCCCGTCCGCTTGTTCACGCCATCATCGCACAGGAATCCGATTGGAACCCTCTTGCACAGTCCAGGGTGGATGCCGAGGGTCTCATGCAACTCATGCCGGACACGGCGGAAATGTACGGGGTCCGCAACCGATATGCCGTTTCGGAAAACCTCAGCGGAGGGATTCGGTATCTCGCGGATTTATTGAGCGAGTTTCATGGCGATATGCGGCTTGCCGTGGCGGCGTACTACTGCGGCCCCCGGCACATTCTTCAACGAGGTCTTTCGTACAGCAATCCCGATGTCGTGGCGTACGTTGAATCAGTTCGGAACCGATACCGCCGCGATCTTCTCAATCGCACTAGCCGGAGGATTTCTGCGCCGGCAGGAGAACACTGACATGCATTCCAGTCGATTCATTATCTTGCCCACCATTGTGTTTGCAGCGGCGGCAGGTCTTGCGTCAGCGCAGCAACCGACACCAGTCAGCGCCGCAGTGCAGCAAGTCGCACCGGCCGTTATCGAACTGCCGATTTCGGGGAGCACGGTGACCGACATACACCTGCGCCCACTCTTTACCACCACGATCCGTCTGCCCGAAGCGGTCTCTTCAGTCGCGGTGGGAGCGCCCTCCCTATTCAAGGTCGAACACTCAGCCGATGAACCGCGACTGGTCTTTATCAAACCGACCACCAATGACACTGCCACAAGCAATCTGGTTATCGCTCTTCGATCTGGCGAGGAGATCAGCATGCGGCTGTTGTCGGAAGACGCCGGCGGCAATGTTCCAGTTGATTTCGTCGTGAATTACAAGCCAAGGCAGAGTTTTCTGATCGGCTCGACAGACGAAATTGGCGGGAACACCGCAGCCGCTCCGGATCCTGCGGCGAAGCCGTCGGCCATCGATGAGGCCCTGAAACAGCAGGCGGATCTTGCAAGGCCGAACTGGGTGACAGGCCCGAGCAAGGACACGAAAGATCAGAACCGACCATCGCCCGGAAAGCCGATTCTTGGCGCCCTCGGCGAAGTTCGAGAACAAGGGCAGCGGATGTTGGTGGCTTATTCGGTGGTGAACACATCCGATGGCTGGATCGAAGTCCTGCCGCCGCAGATCGAACTAAAAAGTCCCAATCTCGACGCAGGCAAAAAGAAAAAGAAGAAGGAACAGATTTTGGCGGATGAGGTGCCCATTTCCGACTATCGGTTGACCGCTCGCCGTCTCGCTCCCGGTGAACGGGCGGATGGCGCTGTCGAGTTTTCGCGGCCAGGCTTTAAGCAGAGTGCGGACCGTCTGGTCCTCGATCTGACCACGGCAAGTGCAGTGGATCATCCGCTCGTGATGCAGTTGCCGTTCGTCGCTCCGGGGCAGTGAGAACAGAGTCAGCATTTAACGAGACGAGGTGGATCATGGGTCACACAGAGACTGCTTGGAAGAGTGAAACGATCGAGAAGATGGAAGCCGCGGGAAATCCTGCCGAGGAGAAGGAAGCCTCATTGGGATCAGTATCCAGGCGGCCGTTTGTTCTTGGAAAGAGGCGTGGCTCAAGCAGCGGAAACCTGGCGCTGATGCTGATTGTCGTTGGGGCGATCGTTGTGCTTGGGATCGGGATGGTTGTGTTCCTTTCGACCAAGGGTACGGTCGGGAAGAAGCCGCTCGCAGAGTCCAGCAAGCCAAATCTCGGCCAAACACAAGCAATCACTTCTGGTGGAGATCTTGTTCCGAACGACAAGGTCAAGCCCACTCCGAATGGCGCGCCGGAGGCTGGCTCTGTGGAGGCAGCCGACATCGAGCGGACGAAATCGCCGCAAATTGCGCAGACCCTATCCCAGGGAAAGTTGGCAGCAAAGTCATCTCGCACTCCTGGAAGTCTCGGCGAGGTCGGGAAATTTGAGGAGCCAGACACTGCTCCGAACGCGCAGGGCAAATGGACGCCTCCGCCGTTCGGAGGTGAGAATTCCCAGAATCAACAAGCGGCCAAGAAGGCGGAGGATGCTCTGAGTACACCTTCTCTCGTGTTTACGGCACACGAGCAGTCCGCTATCCACTCCGCAAGCACCAATGCTACGCCGGCAGTCGATAATCTCGGTCTTGCCCCTGGCTATCACGTGGCGGCGCGGATCGAATCAATGGCTACTACAGCAGTGCACGCCCCTGTAGTCGCCGTGATCGAGTACAACTACGAGCGTGACGGACAAGTCATCATTCCCGCCGGAACTCGCGCCGTGGGGAAGATTGCGCAGGCTGATCCGTCGGGTCTGGTGAATATCGCCTTCTCGTCGCTCGAATACCCGGATGGATCGACCGTCCCTATCGACGCTGTCGCCGCCGACATGAACCTCCAGGCCATCAAAGGCAAGGTGACCGGAAGGCAAAGAGGCAAGAGCATGCTGGTTCGTTCCCTGTCAGGGATCGGCGAGACGGCCGCGATGATCGTGGGAGCGCCGAGTGCGAACAGCGGTTTCAGCGAAGACGACCTGATGAGGATGCAGGTCGCCAACAATATCGGGAATGCCGGGGACGAACAGATTATGAAGATGCTGACGCTGGAGCACATCGTTGTCAGTGTTTCTGCCGGCACGGAGATCTACGTCGTATTTGAGAAGTCCGCGGGAGCGAACATTCCGGACTCAAAGAAGACGATTGAAGTCCCGCACGAGCCGAGCGACCTCACCCAATCTGCGAACGCTCAGCACCAGTGAAAGAGTGGAAGAAACCTAGGGCCGGTGCGCCTCAGAGATTAGGGGCGCTGTTTTCGTGGTGCTGCTCCGCATAGGAGCATAAGACGGTGATCTGGCAGAGCGCAGTGGGACACGATTGAAAAAGAAGTAAAGCTGCGAACTAGGCTTTTGTCACAACATCCCGCTGGGTGGGGCTGCTGGCAAGTCATGATGAGGGATTTGAAAAAGAAGAAAAACTGCGAACCAGGCTTTTGTACCAAGACTCCGCTTCCAGCCTCCTCAGCATTCCATTGCGAGAGGAACAAATTGGGTTGCTCTTGTAAATGAAGTAAAAACGCGTACCAGTCTTTTGTCACAGAATATTCTCGGCTCCATGTGGAATCTCCCAACGGCTGGCAGAGAGGTTTAGGGAAAGAAGCAAAAGTGAGTACCTGGCTTTTGTACGGAATCTTGCCGCGCGGCTCTCAGAGCGCGGCACAAGAGTAAGACTCGACCCCCGAGCGACCCGAATAAGTTCGGCTTGTCTTTACTTAAATTCGCAATTCTAAGACCTCAACGGCCAGGTCAAACCGCTTCCCGACGAGAGCCACAATTGCCTTCGGCGCTGGCGCGCCGAGTCGCACAATCGCTCCGGGCTTGCCGACCAAGATGAGTTTCCTTACCGCACACCCGTCCTCTATCGCAAGAACGCATTTCAATATGTCGCGCTCAAATTCAGAGTTCGGATTGTGGAGCCCAAAGGCGAATTCTACTGCGGTCCCTTCATCCGGAAAAAAGAAATCAAATCTGAACCCGGCCCCTTTACATACAACCTTCTCGCTGTAGTCTGCCCCAAACACTTCCTTGGCCAATTGGCGAAGTGAGCGCACAAATGCTCCCGTTGCATGGTCACCGACACCCGGACCCTTCTTATCAAAGAAGCCCGACGTCTGCTCTGCGATTCCTTGTGCTAGAAGCAGAAGATGGTCAGATTTTGCCAAATTCGATGCAGTATTTGCCAAGTCAGCGTCCACCTTTAAGTTGGTCGGGTGAGTGCCAGAATTAATCGCAGTACCAAGTGTTCTTCAGCATGAGACTCTCAGGCGGACATCTCGGCAGACAACGAAGGTTTGTTATAGAAAATCATCCAGATGTCTGCGGGAGTGAAACGCGTGCTTAGATCTGTCGCGTGTGAGAGCTGACGGCAATGCCGGTGTTCAGGACTGCAAAGTCAGTTGATTCCATAGCCGATCTCCTACTCACCTCCCAACCGTTCAATGATGAGTCAGCCTTCCGAAGTGCTGCAACAGCCTCGTCGTCTGTTTGCGCATCGCTCAATTCGCGAGCGAAATCGAGCAGCGGTGCAGCCAGTGCGATGTCAATCTCACCCAACGGGGTGGTCAAGTCCAGCCAGGTATCCTCTGCTGTCCCTGCTCCTGAAGGCGAAGTCCTAGTGCGTCGGTTAAGTTCTTCCTGGGCGATTTCGAAACTTCGCCTCACCTCCTTTGATTCCACAGTAATAGTCTTTTTAGCTCTCAACCTTGCTCGAAGCTCTACAGAGAGGGCCACGGCAACGGCGGCTTTCGGGAGGTGGAGCCCCCTGAACAGGCCAAAGAGATGGGCAGCAGCCACGTCTGCGGCGGCTGCACTTGAAAGGTTCTCCGCCTTACCATCCTTTCTGTTCCACGCCCGAAGCTGGAGCCGTCGAGTTTTGGGACGTGCCGCGTTCGGGTTGACCCGGGTACATATGACAAGGTTCCGCGGAATTGTTATGGCAACACCATCCACCGTAACAACCGCATTTCGCACCTGATTCGACCATGCCTGCGGAGCGGTACGCATGTTTGTTAGCGCCGACGCGGTTCCTTTTGCCTCCGCGACCGCCCACTCATATCCACTAGCGACTTGACCCTCCGTAATAGGACGCAGTGCCAAGTAATCGGGACGAAGGAGGCTTGCACTGCTTGGATTTCGCGATACGCTTATGCTACTCGTAGGAAAGGGGAAATTTGCCTGAATTGCGACCTGTTGGGTATTGTTCGGGTAGAAAGCACTCATCGGTGCTATCCAACGGTAACCTTCAGATGCGAGAACGTGCCGGGCACCGGCCACTCCAAGCATCCAGGATAGAACGCCCTTCCACTGACGTTCGCTTGTCCTCGCTACGGACGCTAGAGTGAGGAATTGTTGGGCTTGGAGGTTCACTGTTTCGACAAGAAAGCTTGGCCAGCCGACAAACGATGAACTCAGAGCCAAAGGAAACGATGGAATCCAGTCGGCTAGCAGGTGCCCGGATATATCGCCCGCTGCCATCGGCAGATCAGTGGCAGTTGTTGCTCCAACTGCCCAGGACTGAACAAACATTCGGCGCGTGACCTCTATAGTGCGTTGCCCCGACAATCCTATTACACTCCTCGGTAACCGTATATATCCGAGTTGCGTCGAAGCCACCACGGCCAGCTGTGCCATGTCCTAGAAGCCGACCTGAAGACGTCCTGCCGAATGCCTGCACTTTAACTTCCTCAAGTAGGATTAAAGATTATTGAGATGGCAGGGACAAGGCGCCTGTGCTTGGGGTCTTCGTGAGTCTGACGGAGGAGCAACACGAAAGACTGAAACGGTGAGCGGGCTTCACGAGACGAGGCTGCGGAGTGAGCGGAAAACCCTACTGCAATTTGCCCGAATGAGCGACCCTTCTTAAAGGGTTTTCGCATGCTCTGGGACGTGAGCGGAAACCTAATGATTTGCGCCCACAGCTGGATTACTCCCCTGAAGTCCGCAAGGGTTCGCCGTTTTTTGTTACGCTGCAATCTGTCCTGCAAGTACTGAGAGAGCCCTCTCGAGGGCGGATTGAATCGCAGGGTTGCACTCCCAAAGCGTCCGTTAGATATCCGCCACGAGCTCCCCGGCGTTCCGTATCGACCTTCATCTGTACGAGGCATGTACCCACACGTGACGGAAGGCAACGATGGTCATGGAAGCAAATACTTCTCCTGATGTTACACAGAAGACGGATACCGACGACCTCGAATTTCCTGCCGAGCAAGTCGTGGTCGCTTACCATGAGAGAACGAAGCACCACTACCACCGTTATGCGGCCTCGCTTGGATACCTGGATTGGGCTAAACAGCCAGATCCGTTCCGCCGTTACGACGGAGCGCCACTAGTTCGTCTTCCTCTCCCCGAGGAAGCGCGGGCACTTCCGTTCTGGCAGCTCTATGTCGCGGACAACGTGGTGCCGGCTCCGCTTTCGGTGGACTCCATATCACTCTTCTTGCGATACGCACTCTCGCTCACGGCCTGGAAACAGTTCGAGGGAGCTAGATGGCCACTGCGCGCCAATCCGTCGAGCGGGAACCTCCACCCGACGGAGGGATACGTGCTCTTGCCGTCTTTGGACACTATCCACAACCGTCCTGGTGTATACCACTACGCGTCGAAGGAGCACGGTCTCGAGCTTCGAGCGGACTTGGATCCCTTGATCTGGGCGGCCTTGGCGGCAGAGTTTCCGGAGGGCTCATTCCTCGTGGGGCTATCGTCCATTTTTTGGCGGGAGGCCTGGAAGTATGGTGAGCGTGCGTTCCGGTACTGCCAACACGACGTCGGCCATGCGCTGGGAACGATGCGATTCGCGGCGGCTGCCCTCGGGTGGAAAATCCACCTCCTCGACCGCGTGGGTAGTGCCGCCGTTGCTCAACTTCTCGGACTCGACCGCGAAGCCGACTACGCTGCCGCGGAGCGGGAGCATCCCGAACTCGTGGCGCTTGTGGTCAGGGAGAAATGGGCCAGCTACCAGAGAGTCTGCCTGTCCAAAGAGCTGGTAACCCAAGTGGCCAATTCTCAGTGGTACGGCATAGCGAACGTGCTGAGTCCCGAGCACGGCGTCGATTGGCCAGTGATCGAGCAAGTAGCTGCCGCCACTACGAAGGTGAGGATTGCGGCGGACGAAGGGTTCTCCAGATTCCCTTCGGAGGAAGAACTCTTCGGGACGCCAGTTCGGTCCGGTGCCTTCACTGCGGAAAAAGTTATCCTGGGACGCAGGAGCGCGGTAAGCATGGACGAGGCAACAGCGATCCCTGCGGCGACCTTCTTCCGCATGATGGCTCGACTTGTACCCACCCGAGACGGCCGATCAATTCCGTGGGACGCTCTATCCTGGTGCCCGCGCATCCACCTAGGCCTCTTCGTGCACCGAGTGAACGATATACCTGCCGGCCTCTACGTGCTCGCTCGCGATCCGGAAAAGGTTGAGACACTTCGGAAGGCGATGCGGCCTGAGTTCCTGTGGCTTCGGCCTCCGGCGTGTCCGCATGGCCTTCCGCTATACCTACTGAAAGAGGGGGACTGCCGTACTTTAGCCGCAACCGTCTCCTGCGGGCAACACATCGCGGGGGATGGGGCTTTCAGCCTTGGGATGATTGCCGAGTACATGGACAGTCTGGTTGTCTATGGCGCCGGCTTCTACCGAAATCTCTTCTGGGAGGCGGGCTTCGTAGGTCAGGTGCTGTACCTCGAGGCAGAAGAGGCGGGCATTCGTTCGACCGGGATCGGCTGCTACTTCGATGATCCGGTTCACGAGGTGTTCGGTATCTCATCTCGCGATTGGCAGAGCTTCTACCACTTCACTGTGGGTGGCCCAGTCGAGGACGGACGCCTGACCACGTTGCCTGCGTACAGCTCGGGGAAAGCAGGATGAACACCCCGCTTTTGAATTGGATCGGTCGTCTGCGGTGTTCATTGCGACGTTGGAAGTTTGGAAGCGGATAGCCCGAGGATGCAGGCACCGGAACTGCGATGGCTTTGGTCTTGTCTCCGCCGTAGGCGAGCGCATTGGGGATTTGCGTAAACCGAGCGGCCCTCCGGTCGCCTGGGGCGTTTTTAAGGATCAATATTTCACATGTTTAGTTTCTGGGCTATCCCAAGCCTCGGAAGCGAGATCTGAGGCACCCGACACATGGACACCGAAGAACCGGACCGGAGCTAGTCAGCACAGTGAAGACCGGCACAGGATGGACGGTGGTATCGTGGCTTCAAGTCACCAAGCAGGAGGCACCGCATGCCGGCACCTGAGGGCTTCAGCGAACAACGTTTAGACATGCTGATTCTTGAAACGCATAAAGCCACAACCGCATTCTTCGACAGATTGTTATTGGTGAATGGCGGCACGCTTTCATTAATCATCACTGTAGGTAGCACAGCTCTGCTCACATCTCAACATCCGCTGACACTCGATGCTGGGTTGCGGCAGCGAATTCTAGTTGGGTGTTACATGTTTGCTTCATCTTTTTTCTTTTGCTTGCTTCACAACTATTTGAAGCTTCCAGGCATGGCTACAGCCTTGTCGTATTCGCTGCTCAGAAAACAAGCAATGGGCACTTGGCAGAAGGTGATTGCTTACATTTGTACCGCACTGGGTATCATCGCGGGGGTGTTAACGGTAGCCGGATACTTTCTGCTCGTGAGGGTGTTGGGTTCACTGCCCCTTCCGGCACATTAGTAGCGACCTTGATCGAACACGCAACGTACTGTGAGAATCGACACCGCTTTGTATTCGTCAAACCTGAACCGGAAGAGCGTGATGAACGCGCAGATGGAGAACAAATGACACTCTCTAAACAAACGTGAGACAACTGTCTACGCGATGCAGAGCCTCCGTGGCGTCACTGAGCGCATTATCTCCAATGCACGCTCCTCAACACCGTATCAGTCCCGAGATGTCGGCATTTCGACTGGAATCTGAACGGCAGTGCCTAGGCCGGAGATCGGCGTCGCAATCGGCGTTTGAACTAAGTCGCTGGCGCGACGGGCGCTGCGGCGTAGGCCTCCGAGTAGTCTTCTTGCCGGTATAGGGTGTGGGTCACAGGAGGTTACCGTGACCCATCTTCGGCAGTTGATGCTGGATGAACTCCAGCGTCGCAACTACTCCCCAAGCACCGTCCGTTGCTACATCCATGCGGTGGAGGATTTTTCGAAGTACTTCCACCGCTCGCCGGAGCGCCTTGGTCCCAGCCATATTCGCGAGTACCAGGTGCATCTGTTTCGAGATCGGAAGTTATCGGCTGGCACTATCCAGAGCCGATGCGCTGCTCTGCGATTTCTCTTCGTCAAGACCCTTCGGCGCCCCTACCTGCTCGATGAGATTCCTTTTCCCAAGCGTCCCAGGAAGCTGCCGACCGTACTCAGTCCAGAAGAGGTGGCTCGGCTGATCGAATCGGCTCGGAACCTGATGCATCGCGCGATGCTGATGACGCTGTACGCAACCGGGCTGCGAAGAGCCGAGTTGTGTCACCTGAAGGTCACCGACATCGACAGTGAACGCATGGTCATTCATGTCCATCAAGGCAAGGGCAGCCGCGATCGCGATGTTCTGTTGACCGCTAAGCTTCTGGATACTCTGCGAGAGTACTGGCGCTGGATGAAGCCCAAGACCTATCTGTTCCCAGGCATGGTGAACAACTGGCGGGCAGATGTACCCATCACGGAGAAGATCGTCTGGGACGCTGTGGACCATGCAGCCAGGCAAGCCGGTATCAAGAAGCACGTATCTCCCCACACGCTCAGGCATAGTTTCGCCACGCACATGCTCGAAGCAGGCGCCGATCTGCGCACCATCCAGGTGCTTCTCGGACACTCCAAGCTCGAACATTCGACCGTCTATCTGCACTTGTCACGACGCCACCTGCAGGCGATTCCCAGTCCGCTTGAAGCGATCGAAGTGTCACGTCCCGATGAGATAAAACGCTCCAGGAGACGGATGAAGCGATGAACCGGCCCACCCTCGAGGTGGCCGACATCGTCCGTAGAACGGGCAACAGTTTCTGGCAACAGCAGCAGTCGCATCTTGCGTGGCCGCATCGCAAGGTACTCGATGCCATCGTCCGCTGCCGCACCGCGGCACTGGGCGGTCACCGCGATCAGTGCGTCCGCTGCGGACAACAGGCCATCTCGTTCAACTCATGCCGCAACCGGCACTGCCCCAAGTGCCAGGGGAACGCGCGTGCCAAGTGGCTTGCCGCGCGCTCGGCTGAACTGTTGCCCGTTTCATACTTCCACGTCGTCTTCACGCTGCCGCATGAGCTTTCCGCTCTTGTCCTGCAGAACAAGCAGCTGCTTTACGATCTTCTCTATCGCACCAGCGCTGCCGCGATGCTCGCGCTGGCTCGCGATCCCAGGCACCTGGGAGCCGACATCGGATTCCTCGGCGTGCTCCATACGTGGGGGCAGAACCTCGAGCATCATCCCCATATCCACTACATCGTTCCCGCCGGCGGCCTGGCTCTCGACGGTTCCAGGTGGATCGATTCCTCGCCACGCTTCTTTCTGCCTGTCAGAGCGCTCAGCGAAGTCTTCCGCGGCAAGTTCTGCGAGCAGCTACGTGAACTGTTTCACCAGAACAGACTGCAGTTCCATGGCTCAGTCGAACAACTTGCCGCACCTGGCGCATTCAGCCACTTACTCTGGCAACTCAGCCTGAAGGACTGGGTGGTCTACGCCAAGCCACCCTTCGGCGGTGCCGAGCATGTTCTCAACTACTTGGCCCGCTACACCCATCGCGTCGCCATTTCCAACCATCGGCTCGTTGCCTTCGAAAACAATCGCGTCTCCTTCCGCTGGCGAGACTATGCTCACGGCTGCAAGAAGAAGGTCATGACCGTTTCCGCTCACGAGTTCCTGCGCCGCTTCCTGCTTCATGTCCTGCCCGGCGGCCTGGTTCGCATCCGTCACTTCGGACTCTTCGCCAACCGCAGGCGAGGTCCTGCGCTCCAACGTTGCCGCGCTCTGCTCGGCACGACGCCCCGCATCGATCCGCCCGATCCGCCTGGCCTGCGCTGTCCAGCATGCTCCGGCATCATGTTCGTCGTCGAACGGCTCACCTGCGCTCAACTTTACTTCCAGCCGAGCCTGACCCCGTCCCAGCCAAGGAGGTGCAGCGTTGACAGTTCATGACAGACTCACAGCCCCCAACCTCAACGCTGTCGTGTTCGCGCACGCTATGCCGGAGTGTGCACTGGCTGCAGCCACGAACCACGCAAGGCGCATTTGCAATTACCGCTTCAGCCTCGCCTGCCCCGAAATCGCCCTCCGAGCACCCCGATTCGTTTACCGCGTCAAGTCAACAACCATCAGAGGCATCCTCCTGCCGATTGAAATCCCATAGGTGGATCACCGCGCCCGTCCCGCCACCGACTTACTTCAAACGACCCTATCGAAACTGCCCCAAAAACTCCTGGGGCAATCCACTATCGTTGCGTTGGGGCAGTCCCGATAGGGACCTAACGTTTTCCGTTACCTATCAGTTGGGCGAATGGAAAAAGGTGTTATGAGGTCTTTATTCTCCGTCCCGCCCCAGGTCCGGGCTAGAACTCAACAGGGACGAGGCTCTATAGAATATTCCAGCGCGACTCCTTCATTTCTTGGCGGATCCCGCAGCTCTCGTCTTTGCTCCCTTTGGCACTTTGATGGTCTTGGGCTTTCTTGGGAATATGGGCGTAGGGTCGCCCAGTAGCATGACTATTTCGTCTTTCGTCACAATGGCTTTGCTTCGAGTGTCGACGACAATGCAGTTCGTCTTGGCGCGCGTGATCGCGTTGTACAGCCACCGTCGTTGCACTTCGACCTCGGGCGGAACTTGGTATGTCCATACGACAATGACATTATCAAATTCACAGTTTTTCGCGCCATGAATGGTAGTGATTACATAGCGGGAAGATTTCTTGCCGTGTGCTCGTGAGGTGTGAACCACCTGTTCGGCCAGATAGGTGACCAGGTGTTTCGGTATTCTATGTAGTCCCCGCAAGCGTGCGAATCGAAGCGCCCTGTCTACGACCTCGGCAACGTGCGAGCCGGTGAGTTGGGCGGTGTGCATCCAATCCGATTCATCGAGGTGGCTGCTTGTAACGCCGAGCAGTTTATAAAGTGTGTTCAGTTCAACGTCCGACTTAGCTTGCCGATTCCAATATATCGGGGTGCAGCGTTGCTTGCTCGTATGCTCGCCTAAGGATTGCAGAAACTTGTCAACAATTTGTCCTCCGCCCGTTACGATGAGTGCGGTTGTGCCAGTCCAGCGGGGGCCGTACCAGCCGAGCCGCAATCGTTCCATGATGTGCCAAGCAGCTGGGCGGATTGGGCAAATGTGTAGAGGGACTGTGCGGTTTGTTTGTCTCGCTCGTTCGCGTAGCGAGCGAGCGGCCAGGAATATGTCTTGGTTCACGAACCTGTGTGGCTCCGTGAGCCGATGAAATTCGCGGAGGCCCTCGTTGCCTAAGCCCTCTACCCATTCAACGGCAGGACATCCGGCAACGTTGCCGTCCAAGAGTTGGAAAGCATCTGCTGCGAGGATCAGCTGCGACACACCAGCGAAGGCACGGACAAAGTCGAGTTTTGGTCCGGTGCAGTCCTGGAATTCATCTATCGCTACAAGAGGATAGCTAGCAGCAACGATTCGGGCGACGCTCGGAATTACAAGAAGATTGGCTGCGAAGGCGGTAATCTCAGCAAACGGAAGATATAGTCGGTTATGTCTTTCAAAACGCTCCATACAGTGCGCTGGCGCGGCGCACACCGGCAGAGTTATTCCGAGACCTGTTCGCCATCGATTCAGCAGACTCAAAGCGAAGCTGTCGATGGTAGATACCGTTCGCGGAATCTTTTTGCACTCTCCGTCGTCTTCGAGGCTGGACTCGAGTCGCCTACGCGCGCCGTGCATGTAGGCCATTGCCAATAGCTGGTGATGGGGAGCTGTTATCAGCTCCTTTGCATACGAGGCCGTCCTTTCTAGCAGCTTAGTCGTCTTCCCTGTGCCAGCCGCGCCAGTTATGTAAATGGGTTTAGGCACGGCTAAGCTCTCGCGACATAGGTTGCCCTATGCAAAAGCATGCCGCTGGGGCGTGTCTTGCTCTCCCAATGGGGAATTTTGGGCGATAATCCAGCGGCGATGAGGGATACGTCTTCGAGAAAAGCTCCAGCACGAAGGGCGCAAGCAGACGTATCCAGCGCTTCCCAACACAAGTCCTCTCGGAGTTGGCGGTCGTCCTTTCTCGAGATCAATGCATTTTGCAGAGACTTTAGGCCTCTTTGCTGCGATAGGAGACCCGAGAGAACTGGGCCAGGGGCGGTAACGGCCGGTTCCAATATCCATGCACTGAGACATTCAATGGCGGCGTCGCGCCCATATTGGACAACCCTTGCCGGGCGGCTGGCCGCCTGCTCAAGCGATGCGAGGTACTTATTGCCCTCGTCGTCGCCATCGATCAAGGCAATCATGTCCCCGCGAAATCGTCCTAGCTCCGCGACCGTGTCGACCACCGCGCCATCTGAAGTGGGAACGATCGTGATCGGCGTGAGGCAGCATTTGCTCGCTACCTCGTCGGATGCCTCCGCGACTCGTTGCCACAGGCGAATCCATTCAAAATCGGATTGGCCTTCCGGCACCAGGACGACGGCTCCCATCAGTGCCTCATAGAACGGCTCCCGAAACCTTCGGTATAGATTTCGAACGCTGTTTCGACGGGGCTCCGCCGCCGCGGAGTCTCTAACAGGCACAACGTTCAAGGCTCCTGCCAGTTTTCGGACAAACAAGGAGCTCGCCGCTTGATAGCTTGCCGCGACGAGCGGGGAATGTGTCGTGACGATTGATTGTGTACTCAGACTGCGTATTCTGTTTGCAAGACGGCGATGAAGTGCCGGATGGAGGTGCAGTTCAGGCTCCTCGGCCGCGAAGATAAAGTTCTTGCCCTCGGCCTTCCGGTGTTCAGCGAACGCAAGGACGACAAGGAAAGCCTGGAGCGAGACCATTCCTGCACCGTGTCGCGCAAAGGGCAATAGGGCGCCATCAGATCCCAGAATGTGCGGAACGAGGCTCTGTAGAACAGCGTTCGTATCGAGCGAAGTGGGCCGGTAGACCAACCGGCCCTCGTTTTCCAGCATCAGGAATCCCCTGAGTTCTTCCTCCGCCCTTTCCAATAAGGGCTGGAGGGCGGTTGCATCCTCGATTTTTGTTGTGGCGGAACGCAGCTCGCTCTTAAGAGTTTCCACTGCTGTGCCCGGAATCGCGCCCGCACTCTTGAGCACCTTAAGAAAGCTAGATGAGCCGAAGCTCAAGAGCTTATCCCACTGACGGTTGCTAGGCAGGAGAAACAATCCAAGTTCTTGAAGGAGCGCCGAGGGTAATTTGGTGATGCTATCCGTAAAAGGATCGCAATGGCCGTGGTAGAAATATCGAACAGGCTCGAATTCGCAATACTCCTCTACATATCGAACGCAGAGAGCAATTTGACATGCGAGCATTGCCCCCGTCGGACGATCGACGTCGAAAGATAAACTCTGGGCCTGGGACTGCCACCAAACAGGACGCGCCGCATCGCCGAGGAACCACTTGGGGAAATCCTCAGGCTCGTCGTGTGGCGACAGTGCAAAGTCGGTTATTGTGCCGATAATGTAAAACCGAGAATCGGGCTTAGGCGACCCACCTAGAAAATCCCAATCGCTGATCTGACGGGTTAGTCTTTCCCTCTCGAAAAGGAGCGCGAGTGCTTCAATAATTGTGGACTTGCCAACGTTGTTCGGACCGAAAAGAACGGAGTGGTCGGGGAACACCACTCTTCCTGCTTCGATTCCTCGGAAGTTCTTTATCTCAAGCTGACAAATTCGCACGTGGAGCCCTCGAACGACCGATTTCCTTAAGGAGCAACTTGCCGTCGAAAATAGTAAGGAATCTACCGCGGGCAGTTTGCTTAAAGATCGATTTACGCGATTTTGTGCATGAAGCTGACGTGGGTAGTGTAAGTCTGAAGGTAGGTTCGCGGGAAACGAATCGTCGATTTCCTTGGGTAAACCGGGGTCGAAGGAGGCGATCCAGACAGTGTGGCGCTCGATCAGTCCTGCGACGTCGGCATGGCGACTGGAACCTCGAGAGCTATCGGTTCCGGCGAATCGGCGTTGCCACGGGCGTTCATGAGTACTATCCCTGACATGACCACGTAGCCCAACCTCAATGGGTGCCTTTGCCTGAAGTCATCGGCTGAGATTTCTTAGCGGATCGCAGGACCCTTACCGACCTGGGTACGAATCAGGGCGGAGCGAAGCTGCTCCGAAGCGACGTCACGAGGATTTCGCAATCACAAGCTGGCTCGCAATGCTTGTGAGGCTAAGGGTTCATCGAATGCGTGTTCCAGCAAGCGAAACTCTATCCTGGGCCGATCCGCACGAAACAGGAAAAGAGTAAAAGTGCGTACCTGACTTTTGTTACAAAAACTGAGCCGGGCGCAGGCGGCAGTGCTTCGATTCACAACCTGTCTATTTAAGGAAGAAAACAGTAATTCCGCCCAGGCCGCTCGAACGGCCCCGCCGCATACGCTCGTCCGAACTCAAAAAACCAGACAACCAGTGATCAGGACGTTTGATCTCGCTTGCCCGAAATTGCGAGCTGTGTGACTTTGTTGCTCGACGGTTTCCCGTCAAGGAGGCAAGTCCATGGTCAAGTCGTTCATGCGGACAGTGCGCGCCTGGCAAAAGCACGTGCAGGCGTTCCTGCTCGCTTCCTGTATCGGAGCAGCCGTTCTGGCGCCCTGCGCCAGCGTGGCTCAAAACCTCGGCACGCAACCGGCGACCGGTCAGGCTGTCCAGGGTCAGACCGCGTCCCAGCCCGAAGGCGCATTTCTGAATGCGGTCAACTGGCTGTGCAACGTGATTTGCCCCGTAGGAGCCGGTGTCGCCGTAGTCGCAACCATCCTGCAATGGCGCAGCGGGCGCAGCTGGCTCCCGTCAGCCATGACAGCCGCCGGTCTGATCTGTGTATCCGGCATCCTGCGTCTCATCGAGTACTTCATCGCGCAAGGTCAGGCGATCGGGTAGACAGTCATGCAGACACCACTGGTCTTCAGAGCCATTCTCGGCCTCCTCATGGATCTCGCCATCCCGGCGTCGCTGGGCGCGTTTGTGATGGCGGGCATGAGGCTGCGCTCGGAAGGGGGGATGAACTTTGAGGCCAGTGGTGGCTTTTTGAAGTGGCTGTTCTGGGGCTGCTTTCTCCTGAGCCTTCCGGGAGTGAGCCGCTGGCTGGTCAACGAGTCGGTGCCGGGAGCGCAACAGCTTGTTATTGCCGGAGCGAGCGGAGCGCAATACACCGCTGGGATCGAGCGGGTTACGAACGACTTCGTCAGCGATTTTCTGATTGGGCACGTCGTTCCGGTCGTTGCTGCCTCGTTGGTATTCAAAGCCGTTCTCGATCTGAGCCAGGGCTCTAGCCCTCTGGCGTCAATTATCGCGGCCCTGTTTCTTCTTGGCGTCCAAGGCTTTTACAACCTGGCGACCGGTAGTTGGATGCAGAGCGGAGACGCTTACGGCGTGACGGACATGCTGATGAGCATGTTCGGTTACGCCGCTAACCGGATCAGCCCGATTGTCGGCGGCCTCGCACTCTCCGCAGCGATTTTGAATCACGTACGTCATCGGCCATGGGGCGGCCTCGCGGCGAGCGGCCTCGCATTCCTCAGCGTGAGCGGAATCTGGGCGCTCGTCACACATTTTGCGGGGGTGAACCTGTGAGGAGGCATGTTCTCGAACTCTGCGGCGCGATCCTGCTCTGCCTGGGAGCCTATCTCGGTTACTCCTGTGGGTTCCGGTTTTCGCTGCCAGCAATTGGAATAGGATCCGGCGTAACGAGCGACCGATTCGAGTGGACTGCCGAAAGGATCGAACTTCCTGCGTGGCATTTTGCCTATCCGACGTTCCCCAACTTCTGCCTGGGGCTATGCACGAACGAGGAGTTTCTGCAATGAATCTGCGTCTGCTGCTGCAATCCGTGCTGTTTGTCGTCGAAGGGCTGCTGCTCGTTCTCGTATTCTCTGCCGTCCTTCAATTCGAAATTGCCAGGCTCCTCTTTGCGATTGCCATTGCGGCGCTTTGCCTGATTGCGGAGGTCTTTGTGGTGGTCAAGGCTGCACGGCGTCTTTGGAAGTGGAGCGGCAGGTTGGCAGACGTGATCGTGCGTTGTGTCTCGGTCAAGGTCATCCGCGCGGCAACCGCGGCCGGAAATCGAGGTGAGGCGTGAACAGTGGTTCTTTCGATGGCGGATTGCTTGGGCTGACCAACTGGGTTGGAAATGCCGTGATGCCGATTCTGGCCGTGCTTATCCTTGCGCTCGGTATTTTCAAATACGCGCGCGGCTATCACATCGAACCCTACATTGCCGGAACCATGAGCGCTCTATCAGTTTCCGGTTTGTTGCGTCTCGCGGAGGTTTTCGCGAGTCAGGGATCGGGTACGACGCAGTATGGAGCGGCGATCCTCTGCTTGGCCAATTGGGTAGGAAATGTGATTCTTCCGGTCTATGGAGGGATCGAGATTGCGCGCGCCGTCCTGGGTCTGGGTGGATTCTTCGAGCGGCTTTACATCGGCGACGACTGGATCCGTCACTTCGTTGCCGGCGGGGCATGTCTCTGTGTGTCCGGTCTGATGCGCCTGATGGAGCACTTCATTACAGCCGGAACGGCGGGGGTGGCGTAGATGGCATTACGCATGAGCCCGGTGTCGCGCAACCTACACGCCAAGGTCACTCTGTTGGGCCTTGAGCTCGAAGACATGTTGTTTCTCGCGATGGCGTGCGCCATCGCCATGCTGGTGGGGCAGTTTCTCTTTCCGAATCGCTACATGTTCTTTTTGCCCATGAACTGGTTCCTGATGTTGATGGTGCTGGTCCTGGGCGTGCCGGGTTTGGTGGTGTTCAAGTACGGCAAGCCGCGTGGCTATTTGCTCGACCTGGTGACGTATTACGGGCTGCCTCGAAGCTATTGCGGGTGTGCCCGAGATCGGAAACTGACGCGGGATTTCCTCATCGATTCCAACGAAACGGAGATCAACTGATGCCCAGGACAACAGCGCAGTATGAACGCTCGCTTGAGGATCCAGCGGTTTGCGAACTGCTGAAGATTCGGGACTTCCTCAACAACGTAATGGTCCGCACCGATGGCTGTTACGTCGCCGGCTTCGGTGTGGCCGGATCCATGACCTATTTCGGCGATGACGAGGAGCGAAACGAATCCAAGAGCGTTCTCGAATCGTTGTTGAGGGCCATGCCTGAACAAAGCATGCGACTGCAGTTCCGCTACGAAGTCGTCGAGAGCCTCAACGGACTGCTCGATCAATACCAGCAGGAGATGCGCTGCGAAAATGCGGAGGTTCAGGCGCTCGATGAGCAGAGGATGGCCATCTGGACGGAGAAAGAACGGGAGGGCGCGTATTTGACGCGAATCGCGGCGGTCTACCTGATCTGGGACCCAGCCAAACACAAACGCGCACTGCTCGCGGGCGGAGCGCCCATGAGCAAGGAAGACCGTAGGCTGGCGCATGGAGGATTCACCTTATCCATCAACAAATCAATCGAGAAATCAAGGAAAGAACACGAGGATACGCTTGCCGAGTTCGAGTCGCTCATCGCCGGCATCGAGTCCGCGATGAAAGCCGGCGGCCTGAGGCCGGAACGGATGACGGAAGTCGATCTCTTTCTCGAGGTCAAGCGAGCGATGCGCCCGATGGACCCCGACCGGAGACCGCTCAAAGCACATGCGGCGGAGACTCGCTACATCTCTCCGCGCGAGCGGGCCACGACGGCCAGCATTCTGGGCCAGACTGAGAGCTACCTCAACATCGACGGGCTGCTTTGGAGCTTCATCAGTTTGAATGCTCCTCCGGACGGGACATATCCGGGCATCCTGCGCCAGTTGATGACGATCGGGTTTCCGGTAGTGATCTCGACGCATGTTTCTATCCCCGACCAGAGAGTGGTGCTCGAAAAGTACAAAAAGAAGCTGCGCAAGATGCAGGCGGCACAGAAGGATTCGAAGGGAAACCTTCGCGTTGACGTCACCGCCCAAGTGGCCTCGCATGAGCTGATCCAGATCCAGCAGGAGCTGATCGCAAACTCGGTTAAGACTGCGAGGGTCAGCATGGTCATTGGGATCCGCACGTCCGCTCCGGCCTGGTCGGCCGATCAGTACGAGAAAGCAGAGAGGGAGCTTGCGAACAGGCGCCAACAGGTGCTGCATATTGTGGCGCACATGAATGGCGCGCGCGGGCTTTCGGAATCGCTCGCTGTCCGGCGCATTTTCCTCGAGACATTGCCGGGTATGGCGGAAGACGACCGGCGAGATCTCGATCTGCTTACGCCTCACGGCGCCGACCTGCTCCCATTGGAGTTGCCCTGGTCGGGAACGGCCCGCTCGCCGCTGATGCTGTTCGAGACGCCCTATCGGCAGTTGTTGCCGTTCTCGCCCTTCGATCCGGTTCTTGAAAACGCCAATGCGATCATCGCAGCGACATCGGGAACCGGGAAGAGCGTGCTCGTCGGCAAGATGCTACTCACCTGTGCCCGACAGGATGTGCAGGTGTCGATCATCGAGCGGGGCGACAGCTACTACCATCCGGTGACTTTCATGGGCGGCGAGATGATCACCATGTCGCTCGATAGTCGCCATACGATCAATCCTTTTGATCTCGAACCGGGGCAAGGAGAACCCTCGAACGACCACCTTTCGTTCCTGAAAAACCTCACTCGATTCATGATCGGGGACAGCGGAGAAGGTGATACCGACCTGCTCGACAACCTGATCATGAACGCCATTCGCAAGACCTACGCGAGGGCTCAAATGCGGATGGAGAACCCGATCCCGCTCTACAGCGACCTCTACGACGAGCTGCAGAATTACTACGACGAAGACAAGAACCCCCACGTGAACGAGATGGCGCGCATCGCCGCAGCAAAGTTGCGGGCCTGGGTGAACAACGGAATGTATGCGCGTCTGTTTGATGCGCCAACAACAATCGATATGTCGACGCCGTGGCTCTACTTCAACGTGGAGCAGCTCAAAGACGATCCGAAACTCGAAGTCGCGATGAGCCTCCTGATCGCCTATACGACCACTAAGCGGGCTCAGGGCAAGACGAACAAGCGTTGCATTACTGTGCTCGACGAATGCTGGGCGCTGCTCCAGTCTCCGAGCCTGGCGCCAGTGGTCGTGCAGTTGTTCAGGACCGCGAGAAAGCGCAACGCCTGCGTGTGGGGCATCTCCCAGGCCATCGAGGACTTCACTGGGACACCCGATAAACCCAACGAGTTCGGTGGGGCGATTCTCGCCACCACCGCCATCAAGATGATCGGCCGGCAAAAGGGCAACTTCGACGTGCTTCGGCATTTTGTCCACCTGAATGAAACCACCCTCAATCGGGTGAAGGGCCTCGGCATGACCGAGAAGGGTAAGAAGAGCGAATTCCTGATCGTTATTGGGGAGAAGGCCGAGACCACGCACAGCCTCTATATCGTTCCTACACCGCTTGAGTATTGGCTGCTGACAACCTACCCGCGGGAGCGTTGGTACCGGCAGTGGTGGCATGCTACGCATCGCGAGATTGAGCTTGTTGGAAAGCTTCGGAGAGCTTGCAAGACGGTTCCCGAACGGGCTGTCCGAATTGGCGGAGTTGCCCGAGGAACGTTCGGGCGAGGTAAGCCGCCAGGGTATGGCCGGAGCGGTGTCAACTCTGGCCGCGACAACGATTGTCGTACCGCCGGTCGAGGTGGCGAGTGAGGTTGCCGAGGAGGAATTGGTATGAGGCAGACACCACGATCCGACCGCATCGCCTTCACGTGCAGCTTGGTCTTATTGCTTTGCCTTGCCGCTCCAAGCGTGGCTCATGCACAGTTCGGGGGGATTTTCTCGGCGATTCTCGGCACGATTACCGGGCCGATCGGAGGAGCACTCACCGACATCAATCGTATCCGGACCGAGATCCTCCAGAGCGAGCAGCAGGTCCTCTGGCCAGTTGCCTTGATCGAGGAATCGCAGAATTACATCGCCACCATCAAAGCCAGTTACCGCGGATGGATGAACAATGTTTTTGCGCTTCGTGTAAACAGCGCCGTACTGCCAGCGTCACGGAGCCTTGAATCGGAGTTCCTCAGTGCACAGACCGGCCAGATCGAGAGCTTCAGCCGGAATTACACGAGTGAATACGGGACCCAGCCCGCGATGGGAGCAGCGCCGCAATTGAATCTCCAGATGATGGATATCGAAGATGCGACCGCGAAGGATGCGACGGAGCAGTCGATGGCAGCAGATCAGGCTACACAAACGATGCTCCAGACGGCCCAAAAGATCGAGGACCAGGCTCAATCAACGGCCCCCGGAACAGCAGACATGGTCGCGGCCGAGGCCCGAACTGCGGAGCTTGCCAGCATCGCAATGCAGCATAAATTGCTTGCGTACCAATTACGGGAAGCGGCAATCGAGATTGCACATCGAAACGCAGTGCTGAAGCAGTCGACGACCAACATGCAGAACCTGAACCAGCAACTACTGAACCGTCTTGGAGGTGGTCAGTGAGACGCTTTCTACATAATTTGCTAGCCCTGAGGATTGCGTTTGTGGCGGCAGGGATCGCGATTCTTTCGACGGTTGCTGTCCAGCCTGCTCACTCGCAGTTCGGCATCGACCTCGCCGCAATTCTGACTGGGCTCAAGGAGATCAACAGCACTTTGAATAGCGCTGTGGCATCGCCCCTGCGACTCATCAACCAGGT
The DNA here is from genome assembly GCA_963838295.1 of uncultured Acidobacteriaceae bacterium. GTDB lineage: Bacteria > Acidobacteriota > Terriglobia > Terriglobales > Acidobacteriaceae > Telmatobacter. The sequence continues at coordinate 102,214 of CAWIQS010000004.1, read as the reverse complement.
TGAACAACAGGAGCAGCAGTTCCAGCGGCAGGTTCTATATCCGATTTCGGCCATCGACAGCGCTCGGCAGATGGCGACAGGGTTTTCGAGCTCTTTCCTCAATTTCCGTCAGCTCGCGTCGCTGAATATAGCGAGCGCCCAGCTTCCATACCCACAGCAACTGGAACGGCAAATGCTCTCTGCTAACCCCAATGACATTGGGACCATCGGGAATGCCTACCAGAACGTCTTTTCGCCGCTGCCTGCGCAGACCGCCGTTCCGCAGAACGTCGCTTACCAGATCGATATGGGGGACGCTCAGGCGCAGGACGCGATCAAGAAGGCGATCCAACTCGATGCTTTCGCGGCGCGGGAAATGGAAGTGGCGCAGAAGCTGAATCAACAAATTGCCGCGTCCGCGCCAGGAACTGCGCCGATGCTCGACGCGGAGGCAAGCGCCTGGGTTGTGCAGGCAAACGCCTACACCCAGATGGGGATGGCGGAATTGCTGCGCCTGAACAGCGCCGGCATTTCAGACCACAGCGGTGCGCTTAAAGATTCGACCGCACAGATGCAGAACATGAACCAGAGGATGTTGCAAATTCTGGCTCCTCACCGATGAAGGGGTCTTCTATGCCGACCGGGATCTTCGAGTTTCAGACCATGCTCACCTCCGCTGTCAGCGGCATCAGCGGCAGCCTTCTTTCCACCGTGCAGGGCGTTTCCTATGTACTGATGACGATCTGCCTCGTTCTCGGAATTTATGAAGCATATTCAAGAGGAGGCGATCTTCGGTCTCTAACCGGGTCCCTGTTGAAATATGCGATCGCGGCGTTTCTGATTGGGAACTGGACGGCATTCTTCTCGGACGCGTACAGCGGCTTCAACCAGCTTGCCAGTGCGATCGACAGCAGCTACGGGAGAGTGGATTTAGCAAAGGATTGGTTGGCACAACTCGACAATCTCTTTAAGTTGCACGGGTACCAGAGCATTTTCGCGGCGATCCCGTGGACGCCGTCTGCACTAATCACCTTGGTCGAGATCGCTCTTGCCTACATCATCTATCCGATTGCGGTTCAGATCTTTGCCCTGATCTATACCTTCTGGGGAACATGCCTGTTTGCAATGGGACCATTCGTCATTGCGCTGGCTCCTAGTTCGCTGATCAATTCTCTGACCAAGTACTACGCGCTGAACCTCGGGATATGGAACGCCTGGTCGATCATCTACGCGGTGTTTGGCTGTCTCATTACCGCCATCCATGCAAACGACGTCAACGCGATCTTGAACGGCGATCTAGGCAGCTTCGGTCTCGGGCCGACGCTGGGTGCGACGGGTTCCCTCGATGGCGGCATCGAGACGATCGGCTTGATTAGCATCATGTACGCCATCTGTATCCTGCTGATCCCGATGGTTGCAGCCTTCATCCTTCGAGGCCAGTTCTCAGCTGTTGGCGCGGGGCTCTCGCTTGCCGTTTCGAGAATCACGCAAGGCGCGACCAGGGGCGCGGAACTGGGTGCCGCGGCCGGGCCGGCAGGCGCTGTTGCCGGCGGCCTGGTCGGAGGAGGGATGGGATTGATGGGCGGGGGTATGCACTCGACGTTCTCGACGGGAGGCGCCTATGGGGCAATGAGCGTCAGCCAGGGGGGCAGCGGAAGCATGCCGCCGCCCAATACGCCCGACGACCCGAATATGACGCGATTCGCGTAGCGAAGGAGTGCATAAGCATGACCAAGACGAAACTGAAGAACGAGACACCGAGGTTCTACGAGATGGATGGTGCGCTCAGGGCATATTCCAACCGCAGTATCGTTCTCGCAGGCATTATGGGTCTAGTCGCTCTGTTTGCTGTCGCAGGTTTTCTATTGGTCCGATTGGAGCCGCCGACGGTAATCCGGATCGGAAGCGATGGACAGGCGGCTGTAATTTCGCCCTACCAAAATGCGAAATCACACTTGCTGCCTGCGATGCTTGCGGCCAAACCAGCAGGAGCCGCGCCGAACGAATACGAGAAAGCTGCGTTCATCACAAGTTTTCTCGCCCGGTATCTGAACTACGATTCGCACACCCTCTCGCAAAACTGGGCGGACGCGATCAATCACATGACGGTCAATCTTCGCCGGACGGCTCTCGCCGATATGGAGAAGAACGACACGGTCGGCAAGCTGGAACAGGAGCAGGCGAGCTCCACCTTCAAACTGAACCATATCGAGCAGGACAAGGTCGAGCCGCAGGTGTACACGGCCTTTGGCGTGCGCACAGTTCGAACCCTCAACAGCAACAAGGAGTCGATTGACCAGCTTGTGGAGGAATTCCACATTCGGCTGGTCAATGTGGACCGCTCGGCAGAAAATCCCAGCGGGTTGCTTGTCGGGGATTATTGGTCAAAGCAGATCGAGGGTGAAAAGCGGGATGCGGTGCTGGCTGGCGGCCCATTGTCAGGAAATGGGCCCAGTCCAGCGGAAGGGAGCAATCAACCATGAGCACGGAAACAGCGCGCGTCATGCCCATGCCTGGTATGGCCGCGCCGAGCGAAGAGAGGAAGCGGCGACGCAGAGGCGCGGAAGCGGAAAAGGACCGGGGCGGTTCCCTGGTTCTATATTTCCTGGGCGCAGGCAGCGAGAATGACGGGCAACCGGTCGTTCTCAAGGAGCAATTTTCCAACGAAGGCGGCGCGATGGTCGAATCGCTGAAACGCGACGTTCCATACTATCGCGTCGAAGTGTGGCGGTCCCGCGCCATTGTGAAGGAAGGGACCGTAGAGATTAAGAAAGAGCCGGTTTCCGCACGGACTTGAGAATTCCGAGCGGACGAATTCAGAAAAACCGATCGATAAAGCAAAGCTTTCCGATTCGGTTCTCTGAGCCACCTTGCGGGCTTACTCGCAGGGATTCGTACCGCTGACCCGGCATTCGAGCCTGGTTAGTTCCCCTTCAACATCGGTCGGGAAAGAACCAGGTCAGCCGGCATCAAGCGGGTTGGCATGGATTCTTCCTGTGCCCAAAACACAAGGAGAACTCTCATGCAAAGTGTCTATGGAAATCGAATTGTGATGCTGGATATCGACACCAACGGACGCATCGAGGAAAGGATCCCCGGCACAGGTCAGGAGTGCTGGCTCGATCGCACGCTTCTCGGCGCAATGTACCCGAACATCCACGTGGCGCTGGTCAGCGTTCCCACCGAGCCTCTGGACGATGTAGAAGAGGCGCGGGTAGCAGATCGGATGACTGCCATCTCGCACGACGGGATTGCGTACAGGATTGTCGGAGCCTCCGGTTCGGCCAAAAATGGCAAGTACTACTACTGCGATGCCCAACATGAACCCCTGATTGCCAAACGGTTCCAGCAATGGCCCGAGGCGGCCATCACGTATTTCGGCATTCTCGTGTCCGACTGCAAAGTCGTGCACGCGGAGGCTGAATCCACAGTGATGGTGGTCAAGGATTTGGAACTTGGGACGAACGATTGCCGGGGATGGATCCGGAAGAGCCTCTTTGAGAAGCTCGCGCTTCCCGCGGACCACTTCTACCAGTTCCGCCTCGCATTCGCGGAGACCCAGGCAAAAGGGAGTTTCAAAGTGATGACGGACGAGGTTGCCGACGCGCTCAACGTCGACATCATCGTCCCCGACAGCTCGATCAAGCCGAGCATCAAAATGCCGAATGCCGTGGCCAGCATGATCGGCCTTGGTTCACGCATTCACAGGAGCTCGATTGTTCTCGGGATTCGGGAAGTCTCGCGTCCCCTCCAGTTCGAGTCGAGCTACACGGTACTCCAGCACGCGCCGGCGGAGTCGATTGAAACCGAAATCGTTCCCCAGGCCGTGGAAGCAATCGAAACACTCAAGGCTGCGTGGAGAGAGGGCAATCACCGCAAGGTGGTGGAGTTGATCGGCCACGAGGTTCGCCAGGACAACGAGGCGGAAGGGGAAGAATTCCAACGCGTTGTCGAGGCGGCCTTGCTGGCGGACGGCTCGGGCGAAATAACCCGTCATCCCTATATCCACACCCAACTCAGCAAACTGATGGCGCACTGGGCCTACAAGCTGATGACCGGAGGAGGCGTCGAACTGCCCGCCTTTGCGCTGGCGGACGACGGCTTTCTGGTGCTTCAGGGTGGCAAGGTCCTGTGCGGAGCCGACTGGATGCCCCTCTCGGCTGCCATTACCACTCTTCCAGCGAAGCGCGGTCTGTGCGTGCGCTATCCGGTACGCATGAAAGAAGACCTGCTTCCGCTCGAACACTTGCAAGGTGAGCAGTTGATGGTTCAGCTGATGGCGCAATTTGGGCTGGACGCGGAAATTGCGGACCAGGTTGTAGCAGATCAGCTGACGCTGGAGGGAACCTACACACTTCATTCGGAGACCGCCAAGCGTAACGGCGGAGATTACGACTTCGACTGGGTGTGCGTCATCGACGAGGACCGGTTTCCACGCTTCGTGGACAGCAGGTTCCGCATGGAACACGAACATGAGGTCACGAAGACCAAGGCTGGACGAGCCAAGTCTCCGTGGTTCTCGCTCGAGTTTGTGGCCCTCAAGTCGCGCGGGAATCAGATCGGAGCAATTACCGACCTGATGAGTTCCTGCGTCGCCAGCGGCCGTGATGATCTGCTCTATGAACTGGTCGCGGAGCTGCAACTGGAAATCGACTCGCTCAAACACAACACGAACGCAGACCGGAAGAAGCTGCAGGCGATTCGTCAGCAGGTTTTTCCGGCGCCCTGGCTTGCCCTGAAAGAAGCCAAGGCGATCAACGACCAAGAATTGCCGCTGTCGCTCAATGTTCTACCCACGGATCGAATCGGAAGACTCTACAACATTCTTCGAAAACATATCGAGGAACTGGTGGAGAAGCCCTTCCCGATCGAGCAGTTCCGCGGATTGATCACGGGCAACGCGGTAACGGGTCCGATGTTCGCAGAATCCCGTCTGATCAATTCCGTGTACGCAGCTGGACACGGGATGATTCAGGCCAAACTTTCACTGGAGCAAAAGGCACATGAGCAGTCGGCTGAACGCGTGGCGGAAGCCAGGCGATCAGGCGAGAGGCAGCGAATCTCCGCTGAGCAGAGAGCGTTCGCGAAAGCGAAGGCTCGCTATCGCCGCGCTCAGGAGCAGGCCCGCGATCAGGCGGCCTCCCTGCAGTCGATCATCCGCAGTTGGGGTGACGGCAAGCAGGAAGACCGGGTGGGCTGGTGCCAGGCGCTCCATACCGTCGTCTCGCGAGGGAAAGGCATGGGATCGATTTTGTTTCACGCCTTTCCACAGGAGGTGATCAACTCGATTGCTGCACGCACGGGAGGCATTCGGACTCAGGTTCAATGCCCCGTCCAGAGAGTGCGAGTCGTCGTCGAGAGCGATTGTCTCTATTCGGTCCGCGGAGACAGGAAGGAATTCCTGCTGCGTATGGACAGCGTGACGAAGCAGATCGTAAGGGATCGCTGAGGGCGCGACAGGCTGTTAGGTGGCCTGTTCGCAAACAATTTGAAACCAGCCACCCGGCGGAGCGGCAAGCGAGCGGTTTGTCTCCTCCGGGGCCAGACGTTCGCCTGCTGTTGCTTCCGGAAGAGAGGGAGAACAGCATGCGGTTCTTGAACTGGCGCAAGACGGATGGAGCGGTACAGGTCTCTGTTCGTATCGAGCGCACGCCACAGCAGTGGTTCTTCCAATGGAAGGTGTGCGGAAGACGACGCTACTCGAAACGCGAACTGCTTGATCTTGAAATGCGGGTCAGGAAGTTCGTTAACCGATGCCCGGCAATGGGGCCGGCCATTGAAACTCACTCCGTTTGGCTGTGAGAAAACCACCTGGTTGAAGGGGATGCCACACGGCGTCCTCTCCTTCCGGGAGAAGCAAGGAGACAAGCGCATGTTCCTGGGTAAAACTGTAGTTCCATTCCTCCTATCTGGTGGAGTCCTGGCCGGCGCTCAGAACATCGTGCATCAGACGGTTTACTCCGACCGCGTCACCCAAATCCACACCGCGCTCGATCACATCAGCATCATCGCTTTGCCCGAGAAGATCACGCGCGTCGCGGCAGGCAGCCAGACGATGCAGATCGAGTGGCATGGAAACGACGTCTTCATCAAACCCCTTCAGAGCGGACAATCGACGGACCTAATGGTCTGGACAGAACACCAGTTTTCGACCTACGAGTTGGAAGCGCCGGGAGACGTGAAGCAGATGACCTTCGTCCTCGACGAAACCACCTCGCCGGTTCCTCACGCGAGTGGCACTGCGGCGGCGGCGGACTCGACCGCCGAAAAGATCGGCCAAATCACCGAGTCGGCGATTGGTTCAGCCTTGCTTCATGTCACTCCCATCGTGCCGCGCGGCGTACGCCCTCAAAAGGACCACGTCAACGTGTGTATCAAAGACGTCGTGCGAGACGGCGATGGGCTCTACGTTCACTTCGCGGTGACCAACAACAGCGCGCTGCCATATCGCGTTCTCTCGCCCACCGTCTTCGAGATCGCGCCGCAACAAAGCGCGGATCTGTTGCCCTCGATGAAGGACGAGCAGATTAGCGACAAGGCGGTTTCCCAGTTCCAGTCCAATCAGACTGCCCAGGTCATGGTGCGGCGCACGGATATTCCCCAGAAGGATATTTCTCCGGGAGCATCGGCCGAAGGAGTGGTCGAAATCCAGCCGGAGGATATGCAGAAGCCCGGAGTCTATGAGTTTGTCTTCGTCGATGGCGATCACTCTATCAAGGCGATGGCGGTGCTCTGATGGCGGAACTCGAATTCATCAGCCCTGGGGAAGCGCGTGCGCGCCTCCTTGTTGCATACAAACGGTCCGGCGATGAGAGCTTCGTCGAGACGCTACGGCGGCCGTTTCTGAACCCTGTCGAACAGCGTAACGCGGTCGGAAAGCGCAATCTCCACACCTTGCTGCTGGTTGGTCTCGTGCTGCTGGTGCTGGCCGGCGCCTCCATGATCTTATTCAGCTTTCACATTCGCGGATTGTAGGGGAGGTTCATTGTGCAACAGGAGATCCGCTATCGCCGGCACACCGATGCACAGGACGCGCTTCTTCTCGCCTGGGTGTTGATCCTGGGCGTGTTCGGCGTTCTCTATTTCGTTGCCTACGACAGGCTGCATATTCGCCCAGGCCAGCTCATCGAGATGACGATCTATCCGCTCCTGGCGGCTGTGTTCCTGTGGGAGGTCCTACGGTACAGGGCAACACGGATCGCGAAAATGGAAAACGCATGGCCACGCCCGATCCCGCATGTGACCCGGCGACAGGAGGAGCGATACCTTTCGGAAGCGAGGAAACAGTCCTCCGTGCTGCTCGGTTATGACATTTTCGGCGAGCCATTCTACTGGTCCGACAAGACACGGACCATGCAGTCGAATGCTTTTGGCATGACGGGAGCGGGAAAGACCAATCTTCTCGAAACCGTGACCGAGCAGGACATCGCCCGCGGAGCGCCTATCATCTTCGTCGACGGCAAGGGCGACAAGAAGCTTCTGACAGAACTGTTGCCGTCGATCGAGGCCGCGGGGCGGATGCAGGACCTGCGGATAATCGACCCTATGCGGCCGGAAATCTCCGCACGCTACAACCCCTTCTGGGCGCCGCAGGGCAATGCCGAGGAGCACGTTGCATTCGTCTTCGAGTCCTTCAACATGGAAAAGGACTTCTTTGAAGGCCATCAGCGCGTGTACCTCGAAAACATCGCACGTGTCCTCCACTATTCGGGAAAGCGGTTCAACTTTCACGATGTGCTGGTCTGCGCTTACGATCAGGCACTCCTCAAAAAGCAGATGAAAGTGGCGCTCGACCGCGTAAGCAGCGGCTCCTCGATCTCTCCGCAGCAGAGGTTGACCCTCACCATGAGCGTCCGCAATCTGCTCGAATCGTTCGAGGACAAGGAGCGCGTCTCGAAGATCCAGGGGCTGATCAACGAGATGATGACGTTCATGGGCGACGACATGGCCATGATCACAGGTCCCTACGACGAGTTGCTTTCGCTCGACGACGTGATCGACAAGGGGCTCATCCTTTTCATGAGCCTGAATGTGAATGTCAACGAGCGGGCGGTCACCGCGCTTGGCCGTATGCTTCTTCAGAACCTGCAGCTGATGATTGGCAGGCGCTATTCGCGAGCCGAGGAGGGCGAACACCAACCGTTTGTCAGCGTCATCATGGACGAATTCTCGCCCTTTGCCTATGAGAATTTTGCGCACATCCTCCAGACGGCCCGAGGCGCAAACGTGGCTTTCCTGTTTGCGCTCCAGAGCGCACCGCAGCTGCTTCAGGTCGGCCGAGGATTCCGGAACGACGTGTCCAGTGCGCCCAATACTACTTTCATGCTACGCACCAAGGATGAGGAGACTGCCAAATACTTCCTGAATGCGAGCGCACGGGTGCGGCAGATGCGGCGCAGTATGCGGGTCGAGAAGAGGGGCGTGTTCAATACGGAGTTCGAGGAAGGAACGGAAGGAAGTCAGACCGAAATCAAAGATACGCTCGCTCAGGACGAGCACATCAAGAAGATGCCAGTCGGGCAAATGGAGATGCTGGTGACCGACCCCATCCTCGGCACGGTCCACAAGCACCTCCACATCAAGAAGGCATGCAGCCAATGGCTGCCGCGCGTGCCCATGAACGTCTACCCCAAACTCGAAACTCTGGCGTCGGAATCCCACGGTCTGAATCTCAGTTTTCCGACACCGGAGCTTGAAGAGAAGAGACAGAGGAGGCGGAAGAAATGAAGCATTGGACACTTGCGATTCTCTTTGTGCTGCTCTCGGTCGGCACAGCAGCCGCGTTAGAGACAGATCATTCTGCGCCTGATCGCAGTTCCTACGACCCGATGGCGCATGGGAAGCGCGCGGAACAGCCGAAAGGAATGATCGAGACGACGCTGAATGGGATCAATCCGCGCAACCGGAATTACGGCGACTTGGTCGAGGATAGGCGGCAGGATGTCTTTGGAAACACCCTTCGCCAAATGTATTTCTGGGGCCTGATCGTGCTCGGGATGGGCCTCGGAGTCTCCCTGGCCGGAAATGGATGGCTGCTGCGAGAGAGGGAACGGAGGCTCACAATCTCGGCGGATGTGGTGGCGCAATTGTTCAATGCGTACATCGGTTCGCGCGCGAAGGGTCTTGAAGTGATCGGCAAATACAATTCGCTCGTCGACCGCTACAACAAACTCGATAGCGAAAGGCAACGCCTTGCCGACCAGATCGCAGGACTGTCAGCCGACCCCCGCCAACCCGAACTGGACTTCAACCAGGCGAGAGAAGACCGGGGAGGGACGGCCAAATCGCCGTCGATTGCGGCGCCCACAGTTCCGGATGGTGCCCAAGATCCCGAGTCTGATCCCGCTGAAGTCGAAACTCTCAGGTCGCAGCTTGCCGGGTTCGAGACCAAACTGCAACGAAAAACGGCGCAGCTTCAGGCCAAGGACAACCAGATTTCGAACCTGCGGGAACGGCTCAGCCGGGCACATGACAACCTCGAAGGCCAACGGAAAGGCAAGACCCAAACGGTCTGACGGAGACAGCTGGTTGCTAATTCGTTGCCTCAGTTTCGGTTCTCTTTGGTGGTTGCGGCCCGGCAATCATTTGGCCGACCCTCTGCGTTTCTCGGTCCATGCCGCGGCATTCAACACCACTGGGTTTCGGTGCGGCTGCCGCGAACGGCGGCTTTGGCACGTCTCGGGCGTGGTGAGAATCAATCTTGCATCGCATACCGAGACAACCGGAGCGGGCACTTTTGAGGATGGCTGCTATCAAAGTCCGGGGCTTGAGCGGCGCGGGGAGTGGAATCGGCTCCTGCTCGGGAGACGCTCCGGCCCCGCTATCCGGGTCGATCGTCTGCTTCTTTGCACACGAAGCACAGTCATCGGCCGCATTGATTTCGACGGCCGGTGGCGTGACGAGGGCGTGATCGTGGTCGCCGCGAGCGCGCTGCGCGGTTTTCAAGAGACGTTGCTGCTCGCCGTCCCGGGTTCTGAATTAAGGACGGAGATGGGGATGTGGGAGGTCACATGGAACGGTATTCAGCGGAAATAAGCCCGACATTGCATGCACGGTCTCCGTATATCCACTACAACCGCGAGCGGGATCTTCCATTGATGCTGGCAATCAGGAACGCCACGTTCATTTCTCATCACCAGCTCTGGGAACACGTGCAAGCGAGAGGCATGGAGACTTCGCGCCGATCCTTCAACTGGAGAATTGCTCGCCTTACGCAGGCCGGCGTCGCAGAAAAGCTGCCGCCTTTGCTCCCCTATCCGGGGCCCGTATACACAATCACACGTGCAGGACTCGCGTGCCTGGAGGCCTGCGGCGAAGGTTTGGTCAGCCTCACGTCGGAATCAAGGACGCTTGCGAACCCGAATCAGATGCAGCATTACCTGGAATTGGCAGAGGTGCGCGGTGCGATTCGCAGGGCTGGTGTACTCAGGGAGTGGTCCAGCGATCTTGAAATTCGGTCGATTAACCAGTCGATTGACGTGCCCTTGGCGAAGGACTACGACGCGATTGCGGATGTGGAATGGGAAGCGAAGTCGTACAGAATTGCAATTGAGTACGAACGCTCGCTGAAGTCTTCGGACCGATATCGCGACCTCGTTTCGGCCATAGCCAGCGAGCGCCAGGTTCAGATGATCCTCTATCTCACCTCGTCGGTTGACCTACTCTATCAATTGAAGGCGGAGTTCGATCGGCAGGATTTCCCCGTAGCGCTGGCGCCGTCACACTCCTTCCGGCTCAATCCGCTCGCTGTGCGGCTCTACACGACGCGCAAGTTTGAGCTGACAAGAGCAACCATGCCGGCGCTTATGCGGATGCTCGCCCCAGGCGCAAGGGAACTTCGAGCCTAATAATCTCACTCAATCAACTCCAAAATGCGCGCGGTCTCGAAGCGTTTGTCAGTTCTGAACTGGCAGGAGCCAGCGAGCATTTGAGTTTCTGTGTCGAACGCTGTTTGCACGCTAATGTCGTCGAAAGTGCGCGGTTTTGCCAACCCATTTCCAAGGCATTCCTCTTGACCTTTCGAGTCTTCCGGTTGTCTTCCCCTCCACTACTTGAGAGCGCGCGAAGCTGCTGATCGGCAAGGAGATATTTCTGACTATCCCCCAAAACACGGCTCTTTAAGTGGAGAGAGAGACAAGCTCCGAATATGTGGTCAAAATGCTCGGGCTGTTCCTGCGTTATTCGGAATCTTCCGGCAAGTGAGAGCGGCTTGTTCTAGTGCAGCGTGGAAATGAAAGTGCGCATTGCCGTCAAGACTTCGCTTTGATTCGACAGAAAAACATAGTGATTGGCGTGCGGAATCGTGATCACCCGCGCAGTCGGAAGCCCGCTTTTCACAGCAATCTCTTGCTTCTGAGTGAGCGCTGACAATGCGGTGGAATATGCGTTGGCTGCTGTGCGAACAGCCGAGTCTGCACTGTTGTCAACCCAAGCGCCTAGGCTATGCGGGTTCGCGAAGATGAAAAGCGAAGGAACGGGGACACCGCTGTACGCGTCTGGATGCTTCAGAAGTGTCATCAACATGGCGCCGCCGGGAACGTTGTGTTGTTTTCCGACTGCTCCACCTGGACCCGATTGATATTCTTGGCGCAACTCTGCTTCCGGAGTTCGAAAGCCATTTACGCGCTCATAGTACTTCTTCAGCGCGCCGAAAGAGGCCAGATCCTTTGGACCGGGTGGCTGTGGCTGAGGTGCATGAAGAGCCATCATGTCCATCACACTTGCTCCCTGGCCGTCGTCGAAGGCGTATGAGTATCCGGCTTCAAGATAGATCGCGCCTGCAATACGGTCCGGCTGGTTGTTGGCAACCCAGCTGATCTCGGCCCCGGCAATGGAGTGGCCCACCAGTATGGGCCTTCTTAGTTTGAGCGATTCAATGACGGCAAGTACGTCCTCGCCCAGACGGTTTGCTGGATCGCTTATAGCCTCGTACCCGGAGGCGCCGAAGCCGCGTCGCGTGATCGCGTAGACGTGATCATGTGTCAATGCCTGCAACTTCGGCGCAAAATCGTCAAATACGTGAGCCGTATTCCCGCCTCCTGCCAGAAGGACTATTGGCCTGCCAGTACCCCCCCAATCCAAGACCTCCAGCCGAACATTCTTGTCGACGCTTACGAATCTTGTGACGTAGGGCGTAGCGGACGCCGACGCGGTTGAATGTTGGGCAAAAAGGGAAGCTACGAACAGAAGGGGAAGAATTGAACTACCCAATAGGCTGTGCCTGGGCATGGGGCTGTGCGCTCCTTCATCCGCTCATTACGTTGCGCCAGTTCGGGAAGTTCCCAGCTAGTTCGCACGACAACATACAGTTCGTTGCTGGGCTGGGCCCATTCCGCTCGGGAGTTGTCACGAGCGTGTGCGGCGACCCGGCTGCTGCGGAAGCTTTATATCCAGTGAGGTTTCTCCTGTATCCAGACTGCCCCACTCTTCGAGAGCTGGTGATCGGACTCGGCTTGTTGCGACCATCAGACGCAGCGGAGAAGCATGCCGCTCATCAGAAGTGCACGACGTACCTCCAGTACCGCATGTGCGGCGGTTCGGGAATTCATTCGGTTCTGGATCGCCAGTTGGCTATCGCCATTCTTGAGCGGTGGCTAGGCTTGTAGCTAGTTCCCCCATTTCAATCCCGCAAGCAATTCCATTCCAGAAGCAATTCACTTCCACCAATCCATTGTCAGAAAGGAGACTTCCATGTCTACAGCCCACGTTTATCGTCGCGCACTCTGGCGCTTTGCAACGAGCATTTTGCTCACCATACTGAACGTTGTTGTTTGCACCCGGATGATCCATTGGGTATCGCAACGCGATGTGTCACCGTTGATTCTGATCCTGACTGCGCCGTTGGCGCTGACGCTCTGGAACATGTGGCGCTACACCGTGAACGATCTCGTGCGCATTGGCGCCGCAGTTTCGATCTGCGACCCCGAAATTCCCGAGGAAGTACCGGAGCAAGTCTGATCGAGCCATCGCAACCCAAGTACGCACGCGCCCCTGCCATCCGGCCGGAGCTTTCGTTTTCGGTGAACAACCCAAAGGAGGAGGAATCGCCATGTCCCATCGTCAGCGCCGGTATTCGAAGCGCGAGTTGCTGGGCAACTTGCATGTGGACTACGTCATGTCCGTCACCGATCTCGGCCTTGCGGCCGGATCGAACCGCTGGGACGTTTTGCGCGCGTTCCTGGCCGTAGGGGAAGCCCGAGCAGAACGGCTCGTCGAGGAAGAGGACGGGTTTCTGATCCTCCAGAGCGTTCCGGGACAGCCGAACACCGGGGGAATCTACCTTTTTGCCGAACCGTTGCAGGCTTTCTTCTGGATTCGATTTGACGTGAAGGAGGACACGCTCAATGGCAACGACTTCCAGTTTGCGCTCCGGGTGTATCACCTGCTGGACCTGATCGACGGCAACCGGAAGAGGTTCCATCGCCAGCACCGCCGGCGGAGAAACCATTCCGGTCGGCCCAACTATACCGACCGCGGCGCCCGGTTGATGGCCGCGGTCCCGTGCTAGGAGGATCAGCGACTTCCGGTTCATTTGACCGAGTTTTGGAACCGGGGTACAACAACACAGCTTGGAAGGAAGGGAGCACGAGCCATGGCTCACGTACAAGCCTCAGCATGGCAGCCACCGCGGCCGAAGCCGGAGATCTTGCCCGCTTCGGTCGGGCAGGCGGCCGAATACATGGCATGGTTCGTGAACCGGCGTGCCTATACGCGGCAAACGGATCGGCCGGATGAACACTCGGGCAAGTACTACTTCTATCAGGCCCGCAATCGCCAGACCAAAGAACGGCTGGCTCTTGACCCGCTGGTGATCCAAAAGCATCTGGCAGGAGAGGCGACCATCGGCCTCTATGCCATCAATCCCGAGACGCAGTGTTCCAAGTGGGTTGCGATCGACGCGGACTACGAAGGGGCCTACCGCGATCTCCGGACGTTGAAGTGGGAACTCGAACAGGATGGAGTTCACGCCATCGTCGAGATGTCCCGCCGCGGAGCGCACCTTTGGATCCTGTGCGAACGGCCGTTGCCGGCGCGACTCTGCCGCATCTATATATATAGTCTCGCGCTCCGACTGGATGTCCCTATCAAGGGTACGTTCAGGCAAGTCGACGGAATCGAGATCTTCCCACGCCAGGATGAGATCGGTGCCGCAGAATTCGGCAACGCCATCAGGGGTCCTCTTGGCATCCACCGCGCCAACATGCACCGCTATTGGTTCGAGGATGCACCGAGCACCCTCGCCGACCAGCTCAGTTACCTGCGATCGGTAAAGCGGCTCACCGCCGTGGAACTCGAAACGTTCACAAAGGGACTGTCGATTCCGGAATCAATTTGCGGCAGACCGGCGATTGAACCGGCGCCGCCCGACGATCATCGGCCAGGATTTCAAATTCTCCAGCATGTGAAGGTCCGCTTCAAACGAAGCGGCAACTATTGGACGCAGTGTCCATCCTGCGCCCAGCAGGGGCGCGACCGCTCTCAGGACAACCTCGCAATTTCGTCGGCCGATCCCCGCTACTACAAGTGCTGGGCCGGATGCACGCGCGAAATGATCCGGGAGGCTCTAGGTCAGCCCGTCCGGAAACAGACCTATCGCTGAAAAGGGAGGAACCCGTGAAAGAGAGTCGATTGACCACGATCACGCGGCGTGGACTAGCGCTGCCGGCGGCGACCCTTGAGCAGATTCGTAAAACAGGAATCCGTTGCCGGCCGCAACTTGACGTCGTGTACCAGCAGCAGGCGAAAGCATGGAAGCTGCGCGGCGAAGAATCGGGGGGCGCCGTCGAACTTCTTGGCCACTACGTTGGTTTCGTCGACGCTCAGGGCAAACCGTTGCCCTGGCTGCAACGGGTGCAGAACTTTCTCCCGAACGGCATGCACGCCGTGGTCGTTGGCGACGAATTCGTGCGCGTCGAGATTTTCCGTTTTGAGAACACCTACGATCTCTTGATCACAAGGCATTGGCTCGAACGCCAGGATGGCAGACGGGCGGACCTGCGGAGCAGCGTCCTATTTCTGGGCCGGAACGGCTTTCTTGAAACGGAACTTTGGGGCAAGGACGCGGCCTTTCGCGGCGGCGCAATGCCTCATTTCCTCACTCGGAGCGGCGAACCGGGGCCACCGGAATCTCGGTGGACGGATGCGACGCTCAAGGCGACGGAGGCGGTCTGTTGTTGCGGCTGCCGGCATTCGCACTTGTTGGAAGCTGCGCCGTCGCAGAACTTGGTCGAGGTGCCCGCATGATCGACTGGCGTCACCCGCGGATCTTCGAGCGCCTTCGCTGCTTCGGTCTCGCCCTATTTACGCTCGGAGTGGCCTCTCACAATGAGGCGAACCCTCCGGTAGCAGTCGCGGCAATAATCGTGGCAACTCTTCTCGTGGTCCGGCTGAAGATCGAGCTGGAGATCGGTCGCGATGAAGACCAGCCGACCCTCGAACGGAAGCTGAAGCACATTAATTGGATCAACGCCGTGGCCATCGGTCCAGCCCTATTCGGTGCCGTAGCGCTGATCCGTGAGGCTTCGGGCGCTGGGATATTCCTTTGAAACATGAGCACACTTCTGAGACTGCGGGCTGTGATGCGGCGCAGAGGAAGGGGAGGACATGCACTTTTCGGTGAAGGAGCTAGTCGTTATATTCGCGCAGGAGTGGTACGTCATCTGCGCGTATTTCGGGATGTACGTTCTGCTCGAAATCCGCAAGCATGGCGAGAAGATCGCGGCACATCGCGTGGTTCGTCATGCGCTCTGGGCAGCGTCCTTTGTAATTGTTCTGCATGCCGCGGTCGTCGTTGAATCGCTGACGCGCAGATCGGGATTCAATTTCGGTCTCTTCGACTACGAGACCGTCATGTGTCTCACCGGATGCACGATGTTCTTGCTCGGGGAAATGTTCGAAGAAGTTCCGAAGCTGGCAGACGCAGGGACAGAGCGACAGCCGTGAGCACGGAGTGGGTTCCGCTCGAACAGATGTTGGGACTGATTCTCTGCGAGAGGTTCATGTTCATGGGCAGAGCGGGAGAGCTCTACCTCTACAAGCACATCGACACGCGACGATATCTCAATCTGAGTGCGGACGGTCAGTGCTTTCGATACACGGAGAACGGTTATGTGCCTGAGGAACGCGAGAAGGCGATCACGCATGTCTTCGGGTAACGGTTTCGAGGAGTCACGCTGGAACGACGAAGGCGTGAGAAAAGGAGAACAGTGCTATGGGCAAATCAGTGAACAAGACAATCCTGTTGGGGAACGTGGGGAAAGACCCCGAAATCAGGTCTACAAACGGCGGTGCATTGGTCGCCAATTTCAGCCTTGCGACGACTGAGCGGTACAAAGACAAACAGGGCGAGGCGCAGGAACAGACGGAGTGGCACAATCTGGTCGCATACGCTCGCGGCGCGGAGATCATTCGCGATTACGTAAAGAAGGGCTCGAAGCTGTACGTCGAGGGCAAGATCAGAACGCGGTCCTGGGACGATAAGGAGACAGGGAAGAAAGTCTACCGGACGGAAATCGTGGTAGGCGACATCAGCCTTCTTTCGAGCAGCGATGGAAACGGCAAGCGCGACGGGGACAACCGGCAGGCTTCGCGTAACCAGGCGGCAAAGCATGAGGCCGAAGAATACGGCGATCTCGGTATAACGGATCAGGACGTTCCATTCTGAATGACTGCATATTGACAAATATGCAGTCATTGACTACACTTTGTCTGGAGGTGAATGCAGCGTGCCCATTCTAACCGTACGAAATCTCCCCGATGAGACCCACCGCGCGCTGCGCCACCGCGCCGCAGAGCATGGGCGTTCGACCGAGGCCGAGGTGCGCTCCATCCTCGAAGAGGCCGTCCGGCCTCCAAAACGCCTGAAGATCGGAACCGAACTCTTCCGCATCGGGCAGGAGGTCGGAGGCATGGATGACCTGGAAATTCCCCGCGACCGGAGTGAAATCCGGGGAGCGGATTTCGAATGATCCTGCTCGACACCAATGTCCTCTCCGAGCCTCTCAGATCCAAGCCCTTTCCCAAGGTCATCGACTGGCTGGACAGGCAGGCCGCCGAGACTCTCCACTTAAGCACCATCAGCTACGCCGAGCTCCGTTTCGGCGTAATGCGAATGCCAGAGGGTAAGCGTAAGAAGGATCTTGCTGCCAGAGTTGAGCAGGCGCTTCATCTATTCAAGGACCGGACCCTGGCGTTCGACGTCGGAGCAGCGGAACACTTGGCTCAGATCCTTACCCGCACAGAAAAGATAGGCAGGAAGACGCCTGCGCCCGACGCATACATCGCAGCCATCGCCATGGCGCATGGCTTTGCCGTGGCCACGCGGAACGTCGATCACTTTCAGGATACGGGTGTTTCTGTAATCAACCCCTGGGAATGAGTTCGGACAGAACGGCTCCGTTAATGCGCCGAACGGATTCGGACTGCCCCTGCGAGCTCGCGAGAAACGTGCAGGGCTTTCGATGCTTTGGCCTTGCGCAATACAAATTC
The DNA here is from genome assembly GCA_963838295.1 of uncultured Acidobacteriaceae bacterium. Classification (GTDB taxonomy): domain Bacteria; phylum Acidobacteriota; class Terriglobia; order Terriglobales; family Acidobacteriaceae; genus Telmatobacter. The sequence continues at coordinate 84,748 of CAWIQS010000004.1, read as the reverse complement.
GTCATGCGACCGACGGATGAGCTGCAGATGAGCCCCCGGAGTGATCCCGTCAGCCTTTAGTCGCCTTAATAAGGTCGGGTCCCAATCCGCAACACTGTCCACGACGAATCTCTCGTCGTCCTCAAGATCCGCTAATGACCTAGAAGCCTGCTTCGGCATTTTTCCGTCCATCGAAGGAATGTAATGCCCATGCGGGTCGAACTTCGGGTGGCCCAGCTTTGCAGCGATGCGCTCCTCGAACCGCTCCGAAATGAAATGTTCAAGGCGCTCAGCTTCCTCGTGAACCTCTTCGATGGGGTAGTCCAGCACTTCGAAGAGAAAGGTTTCGAGGAGGCGATGATGACGCAGCACCTCAAGAGCCCGCCGTTTGCCTGCCGCCGAGAGGAGAACTCCGCGATGTCTCTCGTACTCCACAAGCGGCACTGAAGCTGCCGCCAGCTTTTGCAGCATATTGGTGACCGAGGCTGGTGCAACACCCAAACGATCCGCCAGGGAGGTACTCGATACACGCCGCTCGTCAGGTCCGCCGAGTGCGAGGATGGCCTTCAAGTAGTTGTCCACTGATTCCGTATTGACGTTACCCTGACGGTTCGGCGACATGGCCGGTATTCTCCCCAACGATTTGACACTTGGGCTATTTTAGGCGAACCTAATACTTTAGGCACGCCTAAATATTGCGTAGCCTGGAAATTCTTTTGCGGTTCCCTTTGTGCGGTGGCCGCGTCCCGCGCGCTTACAAGGGAGTCGTTCTCTATCCCAGGAGGGTCATCGTCAATGCGAATTCGAACCGTGATGTCCCTGGCATTTTTTCTGGTGTTAACTCTAGTTAATATGAACAGTTTACGAGCGCAAAGTGGGACCAGCAGCGCGCTCACCGGAACTATCAGCGATGCGACAGGGGCCGTGGTTCCCAATGCCACTGTGAAAGCTACGGACGTAAGCACGGGAGCAACACGAAATGCACGGAGCAACGCCGAAGGGCGCTTCCTCTTCGCGCAGATGAATCCGGGCACATATCGGATTTCCGTGGAGGCCGAAGGCTTTGGGGCGGCAGAGTCGAAACCTGAGTCCGTCGCCGTGGGTCAGACTATTGCCGTGAACTTCACTCTGTCGCCCGCAGCCGCTTCCCAAACGGTCGAGGTAACAACTCAGAACGGCCTGCTGAGCCTGGAAAATCCGAATACCTCGACGACGCTGGAGGCGAAGGCGATCGAGAAACTGCCGAACCCCGGGCAGGACCTCACGTATATTGCACAATTCGCTCAGGGAGCGTTAATGAACACGGCAGGCTCATCGAACGATGCCAAGGCGCCGGGCGGGTATGGCAACGTGGAGTTCAACGGGCTGCCTGCCACATCGAATGGCTACATCCTCGATGGCTATGATACGAACGATCCCTGGCTAGGTCTGAACATCGGTCTCTCCACGAATCTCGTCATCGGTCTCGATGCCGTCGAAGAAGCGACGGTCAATACCAACTCATTCTCGGTCGATCAAGGGCGCTACGCCGTCGCGCAGGTGAATTACTTCACGAAATCGGGCACCAACTCATTTCACGGCGATGCCTATGAAACATGGAATGGTTCGCTTTTCAACGCGGAGAACTACTTTCTACACTCCAACGATACGGCCGACAGCAGTGCGAAGAAGCCCCGTTCTACCGTGAACGAATTTGGTGTGAGCGTTGGCGGACCTATTCGGAGGGACAGACTGTTCTTCTTCGGGCACTACGAGGGCATTCGTATCGCTCTTCCCCTCGTATCCCAGATCACCCTGCCAACGCCGGCTTACCAGCAATATGTATTGGGCGCACTAGCGACGGGGGGCACAGACCCGGTCACGGGCGCCGTTTATCCGGCTCAGCCTGCGGAGATCCCTTTCTACCGGAATATGTTCTCCCTAGTGCCCGCATCGGGCGGCTCCCCGGTTCCAATTGTCGGATGCCCGCTTGGAACAAATGGCGATGGTTGCGCCAGCCAGCGCCAAGCCTCGACGAACAACAGCGACAGCGAAAACCTGATCGTGGTGAAAATCGATCACACGATCAACGCCGACAACAGCATCTGGTATCGGTTCCAGCAGGACACGGGGCTTCAGGCAGCGTACACCGATCCCGTCAATCCTATTTTCAACTCGTATTCGCCTCAGCCGCAGCGCACTCTCGTCGTGGGGTATACCCATGTATTCAGTTCGACCCTGGTAAATCAGTTCAATCCTGGCGCGAGTTGGTACTCCAGCATCTTCGAGCCGAACAACTACTCTCAGGTTCTTAAAACGTTCCCCATTGTGCTGGCATCAAGCAGCGACAGCGTTCCATTCACGTCGATCGGCGGCAATGACAATACCTACCCCCAGGGCCGCAAGGTCACCCAATGGCAGATCAATGACAACCTGACGTGGACCCACGGGAAGCACACCTGGAAGTTTGGCATCAACACGCGGCGTCTGGACGTAAGCAACTATGACCTCGGCGAGGGAACGGTGCCCACGGTGACCTTCAACGACCTTGCACAGTTCACCTATGGCGCCGCATACACGCCCAGCCAGAGCTTTCCGGTCTCACTGAAGGAGAGGGTTTCGTCGGGCAATCTCGAATACTACGTGATGGACACCTATAAACCTGTCACGCGGGCCACGATTACGTACGGCATGCGCGTAACCTGGAACACCAACGTCACCAGTGGAAAGAATCTTTTCGCGCGCACGGCCGGTTCCTTCCTCGAGGCCTCACATGACACTGATGAACCGCTGAACCAGGTTGTATTGGGAAACCTCCACAACCTGTTTCCCGCCACGCCGCTGTTCGTCTACCAACCGCGAGTTTCGTTTGCTTATCAGTTGACTCCGCGAGTAGTGGTTCATAGTGGATTTGGTGTCTTCAACGACATTATTCCCATGCAAATCGCCGATCTTGCCGCGATGAACGCGCCCAACGACCCGACGTTCGTTGGCGGCATTGGTGGCCAGGTCGGCGGCATCGGTATCGCTCCCGGTGTTGCTGGAAGCGCGGTCGATGCCGCGGTGAATGCGAACCATTCGTTCCAGACGATCTTTCGTGCCGACGGCCCTCCTTGCACAGGAATTCAGCCCGGGGCGCCGACCTGTCCGTTAGCAGTCAGCCTGAACACTTTCCCGAGCGGAACCCTCAAGACACCGTACTACTACCAATACAACTTAGGCGTTGAGCAACAGATCGGTTCGAGTGGGAGCCTCCGGATTGATTTTGTGGGTACACGCGGGCTCCACGAGCCTTACCAGGTGCAGCTCAATGGCTATCAGACGGTGTGCGATGGATGTTTCGCGCCGTTCCCTTACCAGAGGCCGCTCGATCAGCGCTTTGGGAACGTCAATGAGTTTCGCACCGATGCCAACAGCAGTTATGCCGGTCTTCAGACCGCCTACAACCAGCAGTGGCGGGGACTGATGCTGCGCGCCAACTACACGTTCAGTCATTGCCTCGACGAGGTATCGAACGGCGGCTTGCTGGCCTTCTCCACGCAGGGGCTGATGTCGCCCTTGCCTGGAGAGCTTAGCCGGCAATATGCCAGTTGCGACTACGACGTTCGCCATAACGTCTCCGCGTATGGTGTGTACCAGGTCCCGTTTCACTCCAGCCATCCGTTCCTGCGTCAAATGTTTGAAGGATGGTCGATCTCGGAGACCGCCATCCTTCACTCCGGTTTGCCCTTCAGCGTGCTGAGCCAGCCTTACATCGCCAATGGCAACGGCGTATTTCAGGCGAATGGGGCCAGCACCGTTCAATTCAACGCGCCGGCTTATGCGAATCGAATTCCAGGCGTGCCCGTGTATCGGAAGAGTTCTGTCGCTGGCGTCACGGTGGCCGGCACCAAGCAGTGGCTCAACCCGGACGCGTTCGTCTCGGTGGTCGATCCCACAACAGGAACATGCGCGGGAGGCGATTCACCGGCTACCTGCCAATTTGGCAACGCTGGACGTAACTCCGTCCGCGGCCCTCATTACTTAAACTCCGACATCTACATCACCAAAACCTTCCCAATCAAAGAAGGAATCACGTTCCGCTTCGACGCCCAAATGTTCAACGCGTTCAATCATCCCAACTTCGCTTTGCCGAGCGAAGTCGAAGCCGGTGTACCGGGTGTATCGGTTCCGGCGAGATTCGGGACGCTTGAGAGCACGATCTCGCCTCCCACGGGGCTGTTGGGCGTGGGACTGGGGGGCGACAGCTCCCCGCGCATGATCGCGTTTCAGGGAAAGATCGAGTTTTGACAATTGCGTCTCCTAAGCGGGGATGAATAGGACCGCAGAGTTGGCTTCGGAAAGAGCACCGATGAACCGAATCGATAGGGACGCGAACAGCACCGTTCAAACCGAATCTTCCCAATCGCCATCGGAGAGCCACGTTTCGCTGGAGAACGTGCACGGTTCTATCTCGGTTCCACATCATCTTGCGGGCTTCTGGAAACAGTGGCGCGCCTTCGTCGGTCCCGCGATTTTGGTCAGTGTCGGTTACATGGATCCCGGCAACTGGGGAACTGACCTGCAAGGTGGCGCGCAATTTAAGTACGGGCTCCTGTGGGTGGTCGGACTCGCCAGCCTCATGGCGATCTTCATGCAGGTGATCTCCGCCCGGCTCGGTGTAGTTACGGGGAAGGACCTCGCTCAATGCTGCCGCGACTGGTATCCCAAGTGGACGCGCTGGCCCAACTGGTTGATGAGCGAAGTCGCCATCGGCGCCTGCGACCTTGCGGAGGTGCTCGGGAGTGCCGTAGCCCTCAACCTCCTGTTTCATATTCCTCTGCTGTGGGCGGTCATCATAACGGGCCTCGACGTGCTGCTGCTCCTGGGCTTGCAGCGGTTTGGCATGCGTACCATCGAGGCCATTGTGTTGCTGCTGGTGGCGACGATCAGCGTCTGCTACTACATCGAAATTTTCGTTCTGCCCCAGACACAGCCCAGTTTTGTGGAAATGGGGCGAGCGCTGATTTCGCCGCATCTGCATCAGATCGGGATCCTATACCTAGCCATCGGCATTATCGGCGCAACCGTGATGCCCCACAATCTGTACCTGCATTCGGCACTCGTGCAGAGTCGCAAATTGCAGAAGGACGAGCCATCCGTCCGAAGCGCGCTCCGCTTTAACACCATCGATTCAGTTGTAGCTCTGACCGTCGCCTTCTTCGTGAACGCGGCGATTCTAGTGCTCGCAGCCACGGTCTTCTTCGGGAAACAGAGCGTGACTACGTCAGGCGGGCTGGTGGTTCATTTCAGCCCCGACAGTGATTGGATACGGGTTGCCTATCTAACCCTCGCGCCACTTCTAGGAACATTCGTCGCGAGTGCGCTGTTTGCCGTGGCCCTGCTCGCGAGTGGCCAGAGCAGCACCATCACGGGGACGCTCGCCGGGCAAGTGGTAATGGAAGGCTTCATGCATTGGCGAATCAAACCGTGGGTGCGGCGGCTTATCACTCGCACGCTGGCGATCCTGCCTGCCGTTCTGATCATTGGGCTCCGAGGAGAGAGCAGCGTGACCGATCTGCTCACCCTCAGTCAAGTGGTGCTCGCGCTGCAGCTCCCCTTTGCCATGTTTCCTCTGCTGCATTTCACAAGCTCGCGCCGTCGCATGGGTATCTGGAAGCTCGGCTGGTTCCTGCTGATCGCAGGTTGGGGCAGTGCTATCCTGATCACCGCGATGGACATTTACGGCCTACCTGATTCGCTGCAGTCGGCTTGGCATGTTGTCACCGGCGGATGACGATATGCAACAAAGACCGCCAGAAACGGAACAACGATGTACGACACGATTCTGCTGACATTGGATGGAACGCCTACGGACCGAGCGATCATCGAGCACGCAAAGCAGCTCGCAAAACTCGCACACAGTCGCATCGTGCTCCTCCATGTAGCTGATGGATGGGCCGCCAGAACCTATGGTCCCGATGCAGTCAGTCCAGAAATCACCGAAGACACTAACTATTTGGAAAAAGTTCGCCTGGAGTTTCAAGCTTTAGGCATTCCTGCTGAGTCCGAGTTGGCGTACGGCGAACCGGATAAGGAGATCATCAAATGGGTGCTGCAAAAACATTGCGACCTGGTCGCGATGAGTACTCATGGCCATCGTTTTCTCGCGGATATGTTCCTTGGCAACACCGCCAGTAAAGTGCGGCACAGCATCAGCGTGCCCATTCTCATGCTCAGGGCGACTTCAATGAAGTCATCGTCATTGGGAAAAACCGAACAGCAGAATCGCGATGCTCGCTTCGCGATGTGGCTGTCTTTGATCATTGGCTTGCTCATGCTCGTCGGCAAAGTGACCGCGTACTTGGTTACGGGCTCTTCGGCCATTTTTTCCGATGCAGCCGAATCGGTCGTGCATGTAGTTGCTGTAGCGTTTGCCGTGTTCAGCCTATGGTTGAGCATGCGACCGGCGGTTCCGCAATTCCACTATGGATACGAGCGGATCACCTTCTTCTCTGCCGGTTTTGAGGGCGCAATGATCGTACTTGCCGCCGGAAGCATCATCTTTACGACAACTCAAAAGTGGAGGCACGGTCTGGCCTTTGATCACTTGGGCAATGGTGTGATCCTGGTCTTGGCTGCTGGCGTAATGAACGCCTTCCTGGGATGGTACTTGTTGGGGTTGGGAAGGCGGAATCACTCGTTGATTCTTGAGGCCGACGGTAAGCATGTCCTGACCGACAGTTGGACCAGTTTTGGCGTCGTTGCGGGCTTGGCGCTAGTCATGATCACGGGATGGAAGCCGTTCGATCCGCTGGTCGCCTACGCTGTCGCGGCAAACATCCTGTGGTCAGGCGGCCGGTTGATGTGGCACTCGACGAAGGGATTGCTCGATTACTCCGATCCCAAGATCGGCCACCAGATTCGCAGTCGGCTCGATGTCCTGTGCGAAGAACTGGAGATGCAGTACCACGGGGTGCGCTTCCGCACCACAGGCTATCGGCAGATCATCGAGGTTCACTTGTTGTTTCCTCACACCATGGAAGTCGGCGAAGCGCATCGGCGGGCGACAACGCTCGAAGAGCGACTCACGGTTGATTTGGAAGTACCTGCGGAGGTCACTACGCATTTGGAATCGCTCGAAGATCATTCCGAAGTGCATCATGTCGAGCACTACACAGGACGGCCTGACTGATATCTCGTTACCAGCTCGGCGCTGGCAGGCACCGAGAACTGCCGTCAAATGACGGGCAACAACTAAATGTGCATTGGCTGTGCCCGCATTGCATTTGCTCCATGCAACTCTCTGCCAGGAACAGCCTCCATGGTGGTTGAGTCAGTTACGAATGCGTCCCCCATAGCACTCAAACTCACAATCACAGGAAGGTCAATCATGGAACAAACGCAGACAGCTGCTGAGGCCCTTGTGCGTCTGGAGGAGCCCTTTGCCCCCAAAGACGTGAAGTGGCTCGTCGCAGCCACATCAAAAGACGGACGTAAGGGCCGTGTCACCCCCTATGCTGATCCGCGGGCCTACACGGATCGGCTCAACCTGGTCTTCACCGCAAGCGGGTGGACAAGAGAGTACACGGTTCAAACCCTCGCTCCGATTACGAGACTGAAGAACGATAAACCTATTCAGACGGGCAAGGTCCTCGTGACCTGCGTCGTCTCGATTCCCGGTGTGGGCACCCATAGCGGCTGCGGCGAAGAATGGGCCGAGGATCCAAACGCCCTGACGAGCGCGGAGGCGCAAGCATTCAAACGTGCATGCTCGAATTTTGGTCTTGGCCGGTACTTCTATAACTTCGCCGAGATGTGGGTGGATTTGGACGAATACAAGCACCCACGGCAGATTCCGAAACTACCCGCGTGGGCGCTTCCCGAAAATGAACGCCGGAGCGGAGGTGACGTCGCAGCGAAGACGAGCACTACCAGCAACGGAACCTCTCCTGTGCAGAAGGGACCACTCGATGCAAGCGTCACCAGCAAGATCGAGGAGTGCCGCAGGGATCTGGGTCATCTCCTTTACGGCAACATCCTGGGATCGGTGGCGAAGGTTCGCTCGGCGCGCGATATCCCCAATCAGCACCTCCAACAGGAAGTGCTGAAGTGGATGGAAAGTGGCGTCCGGGGAATGGGGCAGGTGCGCCGAGTGGCGTCCGAAATCGCAGAGACCGAGTTCTACGGGATTCTAGAACGCCTGGGAATCCGATCGCTAAATCAGATTCCAAACTTCGGCATTTTGACCAAACTTGTCTCTGAAATGAATGAGGCGCAATCGCGGATGCCGGCCGCATAGGTGGGAAACTCAAATTTCCAAGGCAGGGGGGATGCGAGCAGTCGCGTCCCTCTATTTTTTTGAGGTCAACCAAATGAGAGCCATGGAGTGCTCAATGTGCCGCCGTCCGGCGGCGTGGTTGATCGACACCGAAGTCTTCTGTGAGGGGCACAAAGAACTGATCATCGAGGCTGCCGGCGTCGATCGCTTCAGGATTCGTCGTCTGACGGAAGCGGAACGCGCTTTCCAAAGTGGCGGCCGACTTTCAAGAACCGCAGCCGTGAAAAAGGAGGCAGGAACTTCCGATGGCGAAATTGTTCGAACTTCCCGCTGAGCAGAGCATTTGCTGTATTCCCCTGAAACACGCGGTCTACTGTCGCGCCTGCCTGACGGTCTCGAACTCGCGCCCTCACGTGTGCAGCCTGTGCGGCAGTAGCAAGGTAATGCGGCTTGAAGTAGTCCTCAACGGCAACCCCGACCCGCCGGCTCAAAGCTGTCGCCCGACCCGGCTCTCGCTGGTGAGGGCGGTCGGCGCGTAGAGCGCGCCCCTCCTGGCCGCAGGCTTTTGCGAGGTCAAACTGAGCAACTTCTGGGAGCAAGTTTATTCGTGTTCACCACTCTGAACAGCTTGCTGATCTCGGGACCCGCCGGTGCTTGAACACTAACGTATCCCTGACCACACACACTTCGTTCTCACGAAAGGAGACGATATGGCTTTCTTTAGACATGCCCGCGCGAGCGGCTGTGAAACTAATCCCTTCTTCTTAGAGCTTTTCCGCGATCACTCGGAATCGGATGAACGCGAACGCCTCTGGCACATCGCCATGGCTCACGCCGGCGAAGGCACTCCGCCTCTGCGGTTTCCCGTCTACGAGTGCCTTTATCTGATCAATGTCTATTCCCAGAAGCTTGTTGACCTGCTGGACGAGACTTGTAATCGCTTTGGCGTTGAACACGAGCCCCTGGTCCATTACCAATCCTTGATCCAGTGTGTTCGCGCCGGTGCGAGCCAGGACATCGTCTCATTCATGAACGATGTCGAACTCACCGAGGAATGGCTCTTTGAACGGCAGCGGATAAATGAGGAGCGGAAGTTGCGCGATCCAGAGGATGCCTACCTTGAGGTACGAAAGCAGGAAGCTGAGCGCGCAGAGAAGGGGCTTCCACCACGGGTCCAGTTTCTGAAGGACGCGAATGAAGACACGGAACCTGACGAGAGGACTTAGGTGATGCAGGCCTTCTAGGCTTCAGGGAAGGGTGACAAGGAGGCATCATGGCCAGGAATGCAGCCCGTCTCAAGATGGGTTATTTTCCATTGTCGGAGGCAGACTCTCGCATAATCAGATCCCTGCTCAGCTTTTCCGGTCCGTGTTCCGTAATCGATCCCTGCGCGGGGAAAGGTACGGCACTTAATCTGATCACCGCCGAGGCGCCCGCAGTTCGATTTGGGGTGGAATTGGATACCGGACGTGCGGAAGAGGCCGCAAAGTCCGGCGTTCGGATGGTCCAGGGCAACACGTTCGATGCACATGCGAAGGTCGAGAGCTTTTCCTTGCTCTATCTGAATCCACCTTATGATTCCGAGATCAATCTAACCGGAAACCGGCGCATGGAGCGGCTGTTTCTCGAACACACCCATCACTGGCTGGTTCAGCGAGGGATCCTGGTGTTCGTCATCCCTTTCGAGCAGCTCGGCGACTGCGCCGGCGTTCTGAGCGCGAATTTCGCTCGAATCAGCGCCTTTAGGATGGCAGACCCTGAATCCGTTCGGTTCCGGCAGATCGTTGTACTCGGTGTACGACGAAATGTCAGGGGCGCAGCCCACGAAGAGAGCTTACGACGGACGCGGGCGCTTGCCGCTCACGAAGAATATGCGAGACTGCCTGAACTCGCAGCAGAAATCGTCGAACCCTTCCTTGTGCCTCGCTCCGGCGAAGAAGCGACCTTGACCTATCGCGGACTGCCTTACGACATTGTCGAAGATCTCTTGCCGAGTTCAGGGGCGTGGCAACAAGCGGCACAGGTTCTTCTCCCAAGAGAGGAGAACGCCATAGGCCGTCCAATTACTCCACTCCATGGCGGCCACGTCGGCCTGCTCTGCACAGCGGGGTTGTTGAATGGCGTGTTCGGAGTGGGCGATGACAGGCACATCGCACGTTGGCGTTCGGTCAAGCACGTCACAGAGTTCCACGAAGAGGAGGGGGATACCAAGATCGTCCGGCGTCGCGAGAAATGGTCGAACGAACTCCACTTGCTTTATGTCACCGGCAAGGTAATGAAGCTGACCGAAAAAGCTCCGGCGGAAGGAGACGGCGATGGAGAATGCACATCTGAGGATGGGGCTGCTTGAATACGAACGCTATACGGAGAAGATCGCATCGCGGATCAAAGTGCGCGTGAGCCATTACATCGGCGAAGACGAAGACGGCCACCTGCTCAGCGTCTTCGGGAACGACTCGGATGTCGGGGCGATCACGGCCGCGGTGTATGAGCAGGCACGTTTTCGGCTGACGTTTCCGAATGGTGAAACGCAGGAGCTCACCCTGGGGGAGGGGGCGATGTGTTGTCGCGGTAGCATCAGCATTCCAGGCAGAAAACAAGGGGTGCGGCACATGATCGCGCTTTCCGAGGAACTGCGCGGTTTGAAGTCGCTGTCGCGGACCTATGTTCTGCGGCCGGAGCCGAACGAGGTGTGGTCGGCGCTCGTGCATCGCTTTGGTTTGCCGGGGCTTCCGGATTGGGCAAGTGCCATGTTCCGAATGCTGAAGGAGAACGGGCGGATCACGCCGGTGGACAGCATCGGGTGCTCGGCAGCCGCAATCTCAGCTACCAATGAAGAATTGGTGGAGTGGACGGGAAAGGGAGTTGCCAAAAGGGGTCTTCTGTTCCCGGAGACAAATGGCCCTATTCTATGGCCCGGCCGAGTGCTTCCAGAGATCCTCCGGCCTGCAGCGGAGACGATGGAAAAGGCGGCGTGATAAATGGCGTCAACCGATGGCTATCCCAAGCGGATCGGCACACACCATGGCCAAAATTAGGAGCGCCGGTAGTCTTGAGGGCAGCCAGGCCAAACAGCAAGCTCTAACAGCGGTTCGTGTTTTCTATGAGTGCTGCCAACTTTTGTAGACGAACTCGATGCTGTAGCCATCTGGATCAAATACGTTGGCCGCATAGTAGCGGGGATCATAGTACAGCCGGAAACCTGGCGCGCCATTATCGGTAGCTCCAGCCGCGATTGCGGCGGCGTGGGCGGCTTCAACTTGCTTCCGGCTGTTCGCTACGAGGCCGACATGCACGGCATGCCATCGGCCACACCTTCACGTAGCCACAAATACAGGCGCCCATTTCTACCAAACCCTTTCAGGTCAGGATGGCCGGGCGGACCATTCTTCCCGTCGTAATCAAAATGCTGGTCAACGCCGAGCGGTGCGAGCGCTTTTTTGTAGAAGTTCATCGAGCGTTCGATGTCAGTCACTGTCAGGAAGATGTGATCCAGCATAGTTTCCCTTTCATCCCTCAGATTACGCGGGCGGATGGTCCAGCCTCGCTTTTTGTGAACTGAACAGCTCAAAAAACGGTGGGTAGGATACCGGCAAACGCCGTGGGCTCTGGGAGCCTGCGCGGAACCCACCACGCCGTCGGTATGGCACAAAATTACAGTCGCAATGCCGACTCTACAGGATTGATCCCAATGATCGCTTGCGCCAGAGGGATAGGATTGTCGCAGAAGGTGAATTGATGGCTCAAGAGCCTGAAGACTCCGATCTGCTCGTCCAGTTCGAACGCGACAACATCAAGGACGATTACCGCGTTTTCTATGCGATCAAGCGAAACAATCTGTTTTCCAGCATTCAAGGGTTCCCGGAGCTTTGGGAGTTCTTTTGCCGACTCGACGAGATTTGGCGTGGCGAGATAGGCGATCTTGAGGTGGCCATCGACGCGGATCGTATGTTCCCGGTAGTTCTCTATATGAACGCGCATGCGAAGATGCGCATCAGCATGGAGTTGGCATTCTCGAACTGTATGCCAGAAGCGCGCTCGATCTTGCGTGATGCGGTTGAGACTGTGGCGCATGCTCATCACATGCTGCGCGATCCAGCTAACCAATCGGTTTGGATGAAGAAGGATGAACCAGCAGGAAAGAAGGCATTCAAGAAAGCATTCGAAGACGGTAAGCGCACCGGTCTATTTTCTGGTCTTGCAGAACTGCACGAGAAGTATGGCCAGCTCTCTGAAGCCGGTTCGCATCCCACTATGCAGTCATTTGCCAATCGCATGGCAATCGAAGATCGTGATGGCCATCGGCACATTGTTGTGAACTACAGCGGTGCTCCTGATCGGCGCCTGTTCGCCTTGGAGCTTTTCAGCCGTCTTTTGACCTGCTTCGTGATGGAGCGGACATTCTTCGAGGACTACAAAACCCGCTTCCACCTCGATGCGAGATTGGTGCAGATGCGTCGTGATTTCGAGATATACAAAGAAAACCTTCGTCGGACATTGATCGCCAGGTACAACGTTCAGCCTCCACCTTCAAAGCCAACCCATCCCTGATTGTTCCGGCGGTTCGGGCCGGGGAAGGCTACGCAACAGCGGAGATAAATGTCTGTCAATCGTACAAAGTATCGATAGACCACGCCTCTCGCTGCCGACCATTCCTCGCCACAAGCCGACTTGCACTAAGACTTAGCGGGAGTAATCCGGAAGGCTGAGACCTTCTAGCCGCGAAGCGCCACTGATCTACTCGCGCTTAAATCCCAACCTCCCTAAATGTTCATCGGTTAGAAACATATTCGGAATGCTGGAGGCTTCCCCTTTTTCAAGAACTTTTTTCCGCGCTTCATCGATAAGCTCCGCGTCAGTGCCTACGGAGCCAAGAGCCGCGGCCAAATTATCCCATGTTTCCAATGGGGTTCTAAGCACTGGATCGCCCAGTCCTTGCAGGGCCGCAGACAGCATGAAGCGCGGCCCGTCCTCTGAGCGGGTGGGTACGATGTGAATTCCGTAATACATAAGTTCAATTCTCCTTTCATTCCGAGCACACGCTTGGCGCTCAAATTGAGCATATGGTTATGTAAGGCAAATTGGAAAAAGCCGCCATAACACTAACCCGAAAGGCCGGATCGTCGCATCCAAATCTCGAAAAATCCTGGGAAACTCCGTTTGCGACGGGAGCTCTCAGCGGAGCGGAAGGCGCGATATCCCAGTCGCAATGGCGACTTTTCGGGCCCCAACGCGTTGTAGCTAGTATTCAAAAGACAGTCCTTTGGCGCTTCCTCTTCTTTTCTGAGTGGAATGAAATGGAATCGATGGATTTGAAATCTGCTCGTATGGGAACCGCTGTCTGCTTACAAAGTTCGATCAAGTCCTTCGCCAAAAAAATTCCGCCAAAATTGTCAACATTCTTCGGAAGCAGTCTTTTCATGTTCTTGCTGGTGATTCCGGTCCTCAAGTATCGAAAACCTTCCCAACCAAGCATATCTGCGGGTTGACACCGCGGGTTCGACTTGGCTACGCGAACCGGCGAAGGTTGTCTGTCTCTCTTGAAGACTTGCTCAATATCGCCGTAGTGTTTTGATCCCTGCTCGATGAATATCCTGAAGTTGTCTCCCGGCAGCATATGAATCCGTCGCCACTCATTGATCTCAGTAGTTAGGCTCCTCGCAGCAAGTGCAATTGGTGCTCCAACGGATTCCTCAAGCGTCCACTCATCGTTGATTCTCTTGTATGCATCCATATCGACGGCATGAATGAACCGACCACCCAGGTGTTTATCGATGATTCGGCAGAGAGACCCGAGGATCCAATCCCGCTTGAGAGCTGTGCGTTTTTCGTGCATAAATTCTGTCATATGGAAAGCGCCAACAATCCCGAATCGAAGGAGTGCATTGGTCCACTCGGCTTCAAATTGACTCCATTGATCTTCCGAAGCAACGAATCCAGCCGTGACAACGTTTGGCTGATTGTCTGGATGACCGCTGTCATCGATGTAGAGTGCAAAGTCCGTCATGGATTCTCCAAAACAACGTAAAATGATCTCTCCATTCAGGACGTTGGCGCAAGGTCGTTATCTTTCCTCGATGTGCTATGGCTGGCGGAAGATCCGCACAGATGGCTAAATAAGTCGCTTCCTGTAAATCAGTTTCGAACAGCATTCCTCGATAGATACTGGAAAACGCGCATGTCGATCCGGTTACTTCTGGAACGATGATGAGTCGCCAAACCGCAAACCGGGTCATTCCTTGAATGGAGTAACGAACTCTTTCTTTCGGACCTTCCGTTCTCAATTTCGTTGAGGAATTAGCGGGCGTTCGCCTTTCAATGCTCCTTAGAACGATCCGCTCGACAAGCCGCACCATTCCACGCGACAGAGGAGGCTCGCAATGGAGCCGACAGACATCTACGGATATCTCAGAGCTAACGCGGGCGAGCTCGGTGAGCGGATTCTCGCCATGTACCCGCCCCTGCAGAGCACGGCTGATGAGATACCGGCCGAGCTTTCGACCCTATTGAGAAAGCCGCTACCGGCTCAGGCCATCGCCATTGGCGGACTCGCGAAGCATCTGCGAAAAGCGCGCGCTGCTCGCATCGTTGCCGAATGCGGAGCGGGCAAAACGTATATGGCGTTGGGCCTGGCGCATGTCCTCAACGCGAAAACGATCTTGGTGATGTGTCCTTCGCACATCGCGAAAAAATGGGCACGGGAAGCGATCAAAACCATCCCGTTTGCACGGACGTTCCTGGTAGAGGATATGCGCAATGGCGGCGATCCGAAGCAGCCGCACGGAGTGTGCGAGGTTCGTCTGCGCAAGGGCCGGGTGGTCTACGAAGGTACGCAGCTCTCCTTGGCTGAGTTGCGGAAGCTGGGTCGGAAAGGCTGGACGCGCGGCTGCCCGCACTGCTCGGTGTTCATCATTCCGAAAGACAAAGGGAAGCTCTCGTATTTCTGGCGCCACGCGTACCTGACGGCAAAGTGCGGGCCGGAACTCGGCGGCGTGATCAACCCGGATACAGGACTTTCCATCGAGAATCCAGAAGGGGGACGGTTCACGCGGCTCGACTTTGATCAGCTGAAGATCAGCGAACAGGTTAATCGCGCGCAAGGCGGAACGGAGCAATTTTCTCCTTTGTGGCAGGGGGACCGGTCAAAAATCCAGAGGATGGCGCCTGTTGAGTATCTGGGCCGTTACATGAAGGGCTGGTTTGACCTAGCGATCGCCGATGAATTGCACCAGTTGGCCGGCGACACCGCACAAGGTAACGCGTTGGGCGTGCTGGCGCGCGCCGGCCGCCGGCTGGTGGCCCTCACGGGAACACTGATGGGTGGCTACGCTGACGACCTCTTCAACATCTTCTACCGCATGGAGCCGCAAATCATCGCGGCGGATGGCTTTGGTTATGGCGGGGAAGGACGACGGCACTTCCAGCAGCAATACGGAGTTCTTGAAACGATCGAGAAGATACGGGAAGAAGACAATGCCTGCTCGCGCGCCTCGAAGAAGACCGTCCAGGTGATCAAAAAGCCCGGAGCGTCTCCGCTTCTTTTCGGCAAATTCCTCATGTCCACGACCGCGTTTCTGGCGCTTGAGGATATCGCAGACAATCTGCCACCATACACCGAAAGCGTGCTCTCGTGCGACATGGGCGAAGGGCTTGCGGAAGCCTACGAGGAACTCGAAAAGGCCCTCCGCGATGCCATGGCGGAACATCGCGGCAACAAGAGCCTCATGAGCGTGCTTCTAAACGCGCTCCTGCTCTATCCCGACCACCCCTACGGATTCGAGGAAATCTGGGCACGCGCTCTCGACCCATCTACGAAGGAGTACTACAAGTTCCTCGTTGCACGACCGCGCGAACTGGCGCGGGACGCGATTTATTCCAAAGAGACCACCCTCATCGAGGACATTCAGGCAGAACTGCGGCAGGGCAGGCGCTGCCAGGTGTATGCGACCTACACGGGCGAAAAGGACGTCAACGCGCGGCTCGAACAGGTGTTGTCGGCGGCGGGGCTGCGAGTTGCAGTTTTGCGCTCCTCGGTTCCCACGCAGAAGCGGGAGGAGTGGTACGACAAGCAGCTCGAATCCGGCGTCGAGGTCGTGGTCTGTCATCCGAAACTCGTCGAAACGGGTCTCGATCTCCTGGCGTTTCCAACGCTCTACTTCTATCAGACGGGCTACTCGCTGCACACGCTGCGGCAGGCCAGCCGGCGGTCGTGGCGCATCGGACAGAGGCATCCTGTGCGTGTGAAATTCCTCACCTACAAGGGGACCATGCAGGAGATTTGCCTCCGGCTGATGGGCAAGAAGATGCTCGTGGCGCTGATGATGGAAGGCAAGTTCTCTGGCGAGGGCCTGCAATCACTCGATGCCGATGAGGACCTGATGAGCGCGATGGCGCGGGAACTGGTCGAGAAGGCGGGCGTCGGGGATTCTGCGGATCAGATCTGGCGTCAACTTGATCGCGAACGTACGAAACAGATGGGGCCAGAGGTTCCAGCGATCGAGGGGTCCGAGAGTAATGATCCTCTCTCTCCAATCGGATTGGGCTCTGATATCGAGACCGGCATCCACCTGGTCCATTCAGCGCCGGCAAAGAAGCGGAAGGACGCTCCTCCGTGGCCCAGCACGACAGAAACAGATGGACCGATCCAGCTCAGTCTCTTCGGCTGAGCGAACTCATCTACAACTCTGAGGTGAAGATTATGTGCGATGAACGCGTGAAGATTCGTTGTCTGCAATGCGAATTGGTCCAATGGAGGGATCGAGCCAGCTGCCGACGCTGTGGAACGGCTCTGCCGGAGCCGATCGTGAAGATTGTCGAACGCGTAGTGGAGAAGATCGTGATCCGGCAGGACCCGCAATGCCTCCGGAAGCTGGAACAGGCCTACAGCCTGATTTCCGCAGCGACGGAACGTCTGCAACAGCCAGGCGCAGAAGAGAGAGTTCCTATCCTGCTCGGCGAGATTTCAGAAGCAGGAGCCTTTCCGACGATGGCTGAGGTGGAGCGAGCGATCATCGCGGCGGCTTACGAGAGGTCGAATCACAGGCCGCTGGAAGCGGCCCGATTGCTGGGGATCGGCAAGACCACTGTGTACCGCAAGCTCAGAGAGATGGGCGAAGCGGCAGCATGATGGTGCCAGAGCATCAATCTCCCATGGAAACACTGGTCGTCTGCGCGTGCGGGTGATGGAGTATCGAATGGGAGAGCGTTCCGGCGGAGGCCGTTACGGTATCAATCAGACAAGGAAGAGGGTCGGCTGCGGCTGGCCCTTTTCTTTTTGCGCGGAGGTCACCATGCCCAAGGGACCATTCCTTCCATCAGACTTCACCCCCACAAAGTTCTCAACGGCCGCAGACAAGGCGGAGTTCGGAAATGCTTTGTTTCGCTTTATCGAATCGGAGTGGCAGGCGGCGCTCTTCACGAAGGCCCTCTACAACCGCCTCTCTATGTGCTTCGGGCACATTGCCCATTACAACCGCGATCAATTCTACGAGGAGTGGTTTTCAAGTCTTGCCGCTCAGGCGAGGTTTCTGGAGCACGCGTTGCGATTCCCATGCTACGGCGATCCGCAATACACATTTTCTGATGTGGAGAAAGAGATTCAGCGAGAACTCCGCAACCGGAACTATCTTGCGCAATATAAATTACGTCTCGCGGAAGAAGAGCGGGCGGGCGAATTGGCCTTACTCGAACGTCTCGAGGGGAAACATCGACCACGCCAGAAGGACCTGGATGACTCTCCCGCGCCACAGGTACCAGAAGGTAGCAGAAGGACCGTTGAGCCGGTGCAGGGTCTTCTCTTTTAGGCACCGACTTGTGGTTTTCCGGTTTCGTTTGACTGGATTCGGAACTGCGGTTACAACCCAATGCAATGGTTGTCGGGAGCAAGAGCCCCGCTTCCTCGCCGTGTTCAGAAGGGAGGCCAGAGATGAATGGTCCAAGCGCAAGTGTCCAACAGTCGAGCGGCGATAGCGAACATGTGAATGCGCCAGGTAGCGACGATCTGAATCCCTCGGGCGATGGCCCGGACTCCATATCAACCGCTCTCCCGGGCCCGCCGGCGGCCCGCCGGCACCGCCTTCCCGACGAGCGTCCGGCGATCACGCATCATTTCGCCGTCGGAGGACACGAAGGCTACCTAACGGTCGGGCTTTACCCCAACCGACAACCGGGCGAAATCTTCATTCGGATGGCGAAGGAGGGTTCAACGATTGCCGGCTTGATGGAGTGCTTCGGGACGGTGGTGTCCGTCAGCCTCCAACACGGAGTCCCATTGCGGGTACTCTGCGACAAGCTATCGCACACCCGTTTTGAGCCATCGGGCTGGACGGGGAACCCGGATCTCGGCTATGCGAAGTCAATCATGGATTACCTTTTCCGCTGGCTGGAACTCCGCTTTCTCTCTGGAACTCAACTCGCTCTGTTTTCCGCATCCGGAAATCACGGCAGAGTTGCAGATGAGCCAGGCAAGGTTGTGCCGATTTCGTCACAAGCATTTCAGGCTGGCGACGGACCGGTCTGCCGTTCCTGCGGCGCTCTGATGACCCCAAACGGAAGCTGTTATATGTGCGAGAACTGCGGCGGAACGAGTGGCTGTTCCTGATTACAGGTGAAGCATGTCGTCATCGTTGTCGTCGTCCCGCCGCAATTACTCAAGGCTTCGGGCTAGCTCGCCGCCTCTTTCTTCGCCGCCTTCTTTTGTGCGGCCCAGCGCTTCTTCTGAGCGGCCGCCATACGCGCTCTACCCTCGGCACTGACTTTGCGGGGCTTGCGCGTCTTACCCTGGTTTGCACCGAATGCGAATGAAGTTGCCGCTTGAGTCACATTGCCATTTGTTCCTGCCAGTAGGCGTCGCGCCTGTTGCAGGCGGCTGATCTCGTCGTCGAGAGCCGCAACTATTTCATTCAGTCCCATCGTGTTCCTTTCGGATTCAGTGGTTCGTGTCTATTAAATCAGATTTGATCTTCGAAGCTTGTATCCTACCCAATCCTGATAATCAAGGAGAAGCCATTCATGAGTGGTCTCAAAGTTGAAGTTCTGCAGCGTGAATTCTTCTACAACGGGACTCGCATCCCCGACCCCGCTCCCAGTCTTTCCGTCGAGCAGGTACGGGAGTTGCTGACGCCAACATGGCCTGAAGTTGCGACCGCGACGCTCTCCGGACCAGAAGATACGGGCGGAGCCCTTCGCTACACGTTCAACCGTGCCATCGGGTCGAAAGGGTAGCTGTGCACAGCGGGCGCAAGAACCCCGAGGAACTGATCGCTGCCCTCAAGGCCAGGGCAGCGGCTCCTCCAAATCGTCAGAACGCGCTTCTGGTGAGGCATCTCCGATGCAAAGAATCCCTCGAACTTGCCGACGCGCTGACCAGCGCGCTAGTCCGCTATCACGCGAACGACGCGCCGGCGCTGCCAGCGCCCACCGAAGTCCTGCCGCCGCTCCAGTAGAAACACTTGCCCCGGCCTTTGCCCAGACGCTGCCGTGCCTTGGCGGGCAGCCAGTCACCTACAGCCACGAAGTCAACGGCGAAATGCTTTTCGAGTTGTGCGCAACACTTGTGCGCATGGGGATGGGCAGCCCGAAGCTGTGGATCGAATGCGATGAGAACCCGCTGGACTTTGCCCGACGCTCGATCGTGAATCGGATCGGCGGAAAGACCCTTGAACTGCTCGAACGCAATGTCGAATACCACCTGGAAGTCGCAGACGTTGTCGGCGCGGACAACACGGGTCTGAGCACAGGACAGCTGGCGATAACCATTCAGTGCAGCGGGTGTGGCTATCTGAAGATCGGACCGGCCTTGCGGGGTCTTGAATCAGAGGCCGAGGGCCTCGGCGCGGCCTCCTACTGGACGCTCATTCGCGCGCTTTATCGCGTCATGCGGATCTACGACCACAGCGATGCACAAGCCTATCAAGAGAACCTGATCGAGTATGCTGAGGCGGACGATCCTGCCAATCGGGACCAGTATGAATTTCCTGATGTTGAGAAGGCTCTGCCCGAGTGCATCCGCAGGAGCCTCAAGAATGAATCAGCGCACTGGCGTCTTGACTATCGGCGGCTCCTGTCCCGTCACCGCAGCGGTCCGTTTCAGAGCTGGATTCGACACATCGAGGCGATTGCGAAGCTTTCGCGAGTTAGGGCGAGATCACTGCAGGGGGTGGACTTCGACGGGTACTACGATGGACCGCCGCTGCCCGCGCTCTTGATTGCCTTCGAAGAGCATGACGCGATCGCGGCCTGTTTCGATGAAGAGAGCCAGCACATGCTGGAAGGCTCGTCAGAACCAGCCTTCTATGTCGTGTTCTCCCCCAACGATCCGGACCAGTGCTTCGCGGCAATGCGCGGCGTTGAGCGATTCGTGCACGTCAATCAGGAGCTCTGCGAACTCATTGAGGAGATTCAGAGTTGGGAGGCCAGTAATGAGGGTCGAGATTTCAATCGGGGAGATGCATCGCTTCGAACTGCGTGACGCGTTGCTCATCTACCGCGAGAACAGGCGGAGCTTCATCACCTAGCATACGGTGACGGCACAGAAACAGGGCCCTCCTGTACTAGGGCCGGCACAGCCATTAGCGACGGCGTTCATCGAAGATCTTGCCGAATCGCTGTCGGGCGGTGTGACGGCCGAGGTGCTTGCTGAAAATGTTCTTTCCAAAACGGACCGCATGATTGTTTGGTGGACGCCGCGGCGCTTGCGTCGAATGTTTTTCGAGAACGCGGAGGGCAAAGCTCAGCAACTCAATGGGAAGGTGTTTCCGCAGCCGCCACTGATATGGAGAGTGACGCACGGGGAGCTGCAGATTCGGGCTCTCTGTGAAAACAAGCGGCCGATTTCTCAAACGACCCTTGCGGTGGCTCCGTTCTGGAATCTCTCGGACGATGGCCGTGTGTGCCTGGGATCCATGCGCAGTCCGGACAGTGCTTCTGTGGCAACGATTGAAGCCTGGGAGCGGGGATTTTACGAGAGCGCGTTTACGCACGCCAATGTTGGCAGACTCACGCGCCACGAGGGGGGCCACGATGCTCTCTGGAGCAGTCTCGAAAGCACGCGGCGGCCGTTTCCGACCGATACGCTGATTCGCTTGCCGCAGACACTCGCGCAGTTTGTCCAGGGGAGGTGACGATCAGTGCGCATCGAACATGTTCTCCCCGGCGACGTCCTCGGCAGACGTCCAGTTCGGGTACTCGTGGTGGGGGCCGGAGGCAGCGGGAGCGCCATCGTGATGGGTCTACCGTACCTCCATCAAGCGATGCGGGTCTGGGGCCATCCCCATGGCCTGGAGGTCACACTTATCGATGGCGACATGGTTTCGGAGACAAACTGCGTTCGGCAGCCATTTTCGTGGTCGGACGTAGGGCAGAACAAGGCGATAGTCCTGATTAACCGCATCAATCTCTTCTGGGGCACCAACTGGAATGCTCAGCCCATGTGCTTCGATGAGACGACGCTGCAATCGAACGGCGACCGGAATCCGGATTTCCTGATCGGGTGCGTGGACACGCGCGCGGCTCGGGGTGTCATCGAGCAAAGCCTGGTCAAGAGATCGTGCAACGTCGCGTACTGGCTCGATCTTGGCAACAACGCATCGAGTGGGCAATATGTGTTGGGCCAGCCGCTCAACGGGAGAAACCGCCGAAAGTCGGAACGGCTGCGGACCGTGAGCGAGCTCTATCCAGAGATTGTCGATGCGGCTGCCGGCGAAGACCCCGTGCCCAGTTGTTCCGCAGTCGAAGCACTCGAACGGCAAGAGCCGTTCATCAATCAAACTCTCGCGGCGAGTGCCCTTGCTATGCTAGCGAGGCTGTTCCGATACCGCAGGATCTGCCACCACGGCGGATTCTTTAACGCCGGAACAGGGCAGATGGCTACACTGCCTGTAGACCCTGACCTCTGGACGAGGATACTTCGGAGGCATCAGAAGAAAGTTAAGCATCGCGGCTAACCCGCTAACCCGACTGCCGAGCGACAGGTTGCTGATTTGCGAAATTGCTATTCTTGGTAGTAATCCTCATCTGTTTTCAAAGGACCGCTTTGACCGAGATTCGCTTTGAACTGTCAATGAAAGACGTCGAAAAGATTGTGGGTTTTCTTGGTTATGGGAACCCCAGAGAGTCCGTGTGGTTCATCGGCATCGAAGAGGGACTGGGAGACGCAGATTCGGTTGACGCTTTAGAAAATCTCAAAGCTCGCGGCACGTTCGACGCAATTATGGACCTGCGCGATGCACACCACAAAAGGCTGCGCGAAAACGGAACGCCAATCAACTTCGATACCAGACCGCCTTCGACTCCCGTTTGGCAATGGATCGCGAAGATCATGCGCGCCTACGAAGGTAAGGATAACTGGAGAGATGTTAGCCTCGCTAACGAATATATCCGGTGCTCCTTAGGCCGCAGCGACGGAGCAACATTCCTGACCGAACTGTCGCCGATTCCATCAAACAGCACTGCAAATAATGCTTGGATGGAAGCTTTCAACGAACTGGACAGCGAGTTTCATCAAGGCCTTGCGAGACGGCGGGGAAGGCTTTTGCAGTTACTGAACGACAGCCGTCCTCGAATGGTCATTTGCTACGGCGACGGCAAAGTAAAGGCTCGCGAATATGAAAGATTCCTCGGTGCCGAGTGGACTTCGATTGGCGTGAGGATCGCACGAGATGCAAAGCGTACATATCCATTCCTGCTCCTGCCATTTTTCGGAAACGGTCAGATGAGCCAATCAGTGATCGAAGAGATGTGCACGATTGGCATTCTGCCGGGATCGAGTACACGATCTTAAGTCAAGAATTCCATAGCTGAGCACGCCAACACGCGCTGCTCGACTGGTGCCATTATCCCCGCTGAACTCTTTCCAAGGGCATAAAAAATAAGGATCTCAAACACTCAGGACTAAACCCCAACCTTACTCGGAAGGACTCATTCTCATGTTCAAAGAACTTGCGCCGCTCCTGCGGCACCGCGCAGTCCTGTTCACCGTGACCCATGTCGAAGAGGACCAATTCCGCGTCAACGTCATTCCCAAGAAGGTCACCGATGGTGAAAACGACGCTCTGACAACGCCAGTGAGCGTCACCGGCACCGTGGACGATCTCGACAGAGAGCTTTCCCAGACGCTCGTCAATTTCGTTTCCAGCCATCTCGAACTGAAGAACACGCTCGAAAGAGCGAAGTCGGAGATGGATGCGGCCTCCAAAGCAGCGCGGGCCGAGGTTCGCAAGAAATCAGGAAATCAGGTGTCCCGAAAAGATCAGGCCGACTCGCCTTCTCTCAAGCCGGCGCCGGAGATCCCGGCTCCAGTCAAATCCGAATCTCCAAAAGCTGCGAGCTTGTTCGATCTCCCAACAGATACTGCGACGTCCGTCGCGTCACCCGTAACCGCGAAAGCGTCGGCCGAAGGGCCGATGGAGCAATCTGATCTGGATGAGGACGATGAAATCCTGCGCGAGTCCTACGCTGAAAGCGAAGACGAAGAGACTGACGAAGCGGCATGAACGGCCGGCGTCATTTTGGCCAGACAGCAGCAACGAGCGAAGCAATGAAGACGATTTGCAGGGTCAGGCGGGGAATCACTGGCAGAACTGGCCTCCGCATAATGGTGAGATGTTCTCGAGCCGCTTTCAAATTGGCCGGGAACAGACAGCAGAGCATCACAACAGCCGCCGCTGCAGTCCACGGTGCAAGATTGGGGATCTGCAGCCCGGCTGCGATCGCGATTTCGGCGAAGCCCGTGAGAGATACCCAGAAGGCGGCGCGTCCCATCGCCTCCGGAACCATGCGAATCAGATCGGCCCTTCCTTTTCCCCAGTGTGCAGAGGCGGTCAGAAGAAACATGGCGCCGAGGGCGGCGCGGAGTGCCAGATGCCAGTCGGCGAAGTAGGGCCAGAAGATACCGAGAATTCGGAAGCAAATGAATGCTGCGATGAGGCAAATCAGAGGAGCCATAACAGGCAGGAACCTCAAACCGTGACTCTGTCAATGTAACCGAACTGCGGTTCCAGCGGACACTGACCGCGGAAGTTGGGAATCCTCGGTACTCCGCAGTAAACTCCCGCACAGGTACTTCAGCGGCCGAGGAGGAATCAGTGGACAAGTACCGATTATTTTTTCAGGACGATGAGGATGACACGTTGCTTTTTGAAAAGCTTCAGGAGCATGTTCTCGAGAGATATCCGAATCCTGAGCGAAATGGCTGTTTCGACCATTCGACTCTGGAGAAATGGGTCTGCTCCCCTGAAAAGCTTGACCTCTCGGATCCCAAATATCTTCACGTCATAAAGTGTGCCGAATGTACACGGGAGCTAATCGAATTACGTAGGCTTCGGAATCAGTAATCTGAGCCTGCTTACATTGGAGTTGCTCCTCATCGAGACCCATCTGTGAACTGGCTTCTGTTTGCCGGCGATGCTCGGCGAACGAAATCCCAGGTGTCACGTTCTGAGCGGAGGCAGGCGACTTCGCCTAAGCGTCTTATCTTCTTCCGCTTACGTGGGAGAACGCTAGAGTGACCCCTTTTAGGTGGACTCGCGGATTTCGCAGGTTCAGTTCGAAGCCCCGATGGACTTTCGCCGTATATTCGCCTATCATTTGCCCATGTTCCTCGGACCGTCAGCACGCAAGACTTTTGTCGTCGCCTGCAAAAGATGCCGCCGCAATGTCCCGACCGGCGTGTCGGAATTCCCGTTTCAATCGATTGCCGTTGTGTGCGCGTTGTGCGGCGAAGAGCGGCGCTACCTGCCATCCGAAGTGTTCCTCGGTCGGGTCGATCAGCTCGTTGTCCGCCAAAGGCGAATGGGGGCTGCCTGATGTTCGACCCCGATGCGCATCTGCCTCGAATCAATCGGGGGATGATTTATCTCGGAGCATGCCTCATCGCCGGCATCAGGCTGGCACGTGAGCGACAGGTCAACGTGCGGGTTGTGCCAACGAGACAAGCGATCGATGAATCGGTGGAGGTCGCCCACGAGATATTCAACAAAGTATTTCGAAGGGTGCCGGAGCGCGTGAACGAGATTCATTGACATCTCAGAGCCGAGCGCAGCGCGGGAAGCCTTTGCCGACGAAAAGAGACGCAGCGGTCGCGGCACATGCAGGCACGCCAGGGTGATAATCTCTCGCCATGTGTGGGCGATACGGCAGACGGGCGGACAAACAGCGGATCGCAGAATGGATGCAAACCCACAATACGAACGTCTTCGATGAGACGTATTTGGCACCTTCGTACAACGTCGCCCCAACAGACTTTCAGCCGATAGTTCGGCTCGACCGCGACGGCCAACGCGAACTCACAATAATGCGCTGGGGCCTTGTCCCGTACTGGGCGAAGGATTCAAAGATTGGCTTCTCCACGATCAATGCGAAGTCGGAAACGGTTACCACCAGCCCAGCATTCCGCGAAGCGATGAAACGCCGGCGGTGCCTCGTCCCCGCGGAATGGTTTTATGAATGGGCCAAGATCGACGCAAAGACGAAACAGCCGTATGCGATAGCTTTAAACGATGGTTCCTTGTTCGCATTCGCGGGATTATGGGAAACATGGAAAGACAAGGCGAGCAGTCAAGCGTTGATGACGTACACGATACTGACCACCGATCCAAATGAACTAACGGAACCTATCCATGATCGGATGCCGGTAATCCTGCCTCCGAAGGACTACCAGCGATGGCTAGAACCGGGCGATCCGTCGCATCTTCCGATCGATTTGCTCAAGCCGTACCCCGCGGGTGAAATGAAGGCGTGGAAGGTGAGCAGCGCAGTCGGCAACGTGCGGAATAATGAGCCGGGATTGGTTGAACCGATTTGATCCTGTCGTATAAAGCACTAAGCGAAACCGAACAGCGCCTTAATTTTCTCCGCCCGTTTCTGAATCAACTCCATAAGCTTGGGGTCTGCGTCCAGTTGTTGGGAAACCTCCGCCTGAGCCCACGCCCAGACCTCTCCCGCGTTTATGGAAATGCCTCCAAAGTGCCTCACCAAATCGGCACACTCCTGAATGAACAGCCGCTTGTCTTCCACATCTCCACCATCCGCATGTGGGAACAGGCGACGCCCTACGACTCCCCCGGCAACGCAGCCAAGTGCTTTCGCCGTGACCCACTCTCGCCACTTGGCAGGTTCACAATCGGGAAGTTGGGGCTTGACTGCAGCCATATAGCCCTCAAATCTGTTCATCGCATCATTGTGATGAATCTTCGGTCGGACTATCTCAAATGAGATTCTGCCCATCCGTTCGTAGAAGATGAGGTGGGCGGCTTCATGAGCACATAAAGCCGCGATGAAGCCGGGTTGGTTGTAGAGGTTCATCATCCCGGCATACGTGCCTTTGAAGCCTTCGGTGGCCTTCTGCGCTTCCGTCAGTTCGCTTACATCAATCACGCATCAGATTCTAATCAGCTTTGCAGTCTTGGGAGTAATCCGTGTGCCGTGTTAGTGGAGTTTTGGGATGCTCGATGGGCCGCGGATCTCCCGCGGTGGGATACCAGTTGCTAGCGATAACCCGTCTACCGTTACCTATCCGTGCTTTGCCGCCAAACCGTTCTGGATGATTGTGACGACAGGTGACATTGTGGGCTTCGGAAGTTGGACGCAAAATTGGCTTAGCCTGCGGGTTGAAGCGACTACTCGTGATGCAGAGTTTGATCGTCCGGCTCGCTGCGCGTTAATGGATTTACCGACCGCAGGTCCCGCAAACCTGCGACAGCGTAACCCTCCAAAAGACCAAAGAATTCCCGATACGCCGCAACGGTTTTGATGTCATCCGGAAATACGACCCCTTCCCCTTCCAACTCGGCAGTACGGGACTGGTCGAGGGGTAGCTCAGGAACATCGGGTCTTCTGCCCAACATTAGTTGAAAGGGGCTATATACGGTGAGCAGGACTCCGGCGAAACGGTATCTATTCCATACGGCGTCGTAGGCAGTGCGTTCGTCATCGCTTTCGAGGCGTGAATATCCAGGTTTTCCAAACACCATTTCGTAGTAGCCGTGGAATCCTTTGATATTTCGCTCTATTGCCCACAGCCGGCTCTCGTACCACTTGTCGAAATAGATTGCCTGAAATTCTTGGAAGGTCACCAACTGAATATTCGTTGATTCAGCTGCCTCGTGCGCACCAGTTTGGAATCCAACCCTGGAGATAATGTAGCCTCGATGGGCGCCGCACTCCTGAATCACGGTCCTGAAGGCGTGAACCACCCCCTGGGGAACGTTCGTTTTCCAGTTTTTGCATTCGCAGACAATACGGTGCACTATGCCGTCATGTGTTTCCTCGGCCAGCACGTCAATAGCTACGGTGCCTCGGGGTAAGCTGATGCTCTCATTCCGTTTGGCCACCAGACCGGCCTCGTTCAGGATGGCGACAACAAGGTCTTCAAGCTCGCCCCACTCAGAGGGTATTTCCGCTGTGATGAGCATGTGGCCAGTCTAAGCTAACTTCTCGAGAAGTCTCATCGATGCGGATCAGTACCGCGCAGTCGGCCAGTGTTCTGGAATGTGCTCGGGAGCTGAGATCTCGACGGCGAATCAGTCCTGCGCGCGTTTCCAGTTGAAACTTCCCGACCCCACCCAGGCGACATCGCCTGAGGGTAGCCTTCACGCGAGCCAGCCCGCTCCTGTTCGTGTTGCTGTTGAGGGGCACGGTGCTCGGCTGCGGAATTAAGTAGACCCACTTCACCTCACCCTGGTTTTTGTTCGAAAGGATCCCAATTTCATGAAACCTTCTGAACTCTATGAGGCGCTTCATGCGCTGATCAGTGAACGTGTGCCGGTGCACATCTGGGGCGCATGCGGCGTCGGCAAGTCACAGATTGTTGCCCAGGTCGCCGCAGACCGGAAATGCGAGTTCCTAGATATCCGTGCGGTGCAGCTCGATCCTGTCGACTTGCGCGGCCTCCCGCGCATTACCGCGGACCGGGCGGAATGGGTGCCACCAAAGTTCCTCCCTCTTGATGGAGAGGGCATTCTGTTCCTGGACGAACTGACTTCAGCGCCGCAGATGACTCAGGCAGGCTGCTATCAACTGGTGCTCGATCGGAAACTAGGTGAGTATCGGCTTCCTGACGGGTGGGAGGTGATCGCAGCCGGCAACCCGGCCTCGGAGAGAGGTGTTCACTTCTCGATGCCGAGGCCACTGCGCAATCGCTTCGTCCATCTTGACCTTGAACCCGATTTCATGGATTGGTGCAAGTGGGCAGTGAAGGCTAGGATTCGTCCTGAGATCATCGCCTTTCTGCGCTTCAAGCCTGCGCTCCTCCATGATGCCGATCCAAAATCCGACTTAAATGCATGGGCGACGCCCCGCACCTGGGAGATAGCTTCGAACGTTCTGAGCGGCATTGCGCGACGCAGGCAGAGCGGATTCGTGGCCGGTACCACGGAAATCGAAGCACATCTGCTCGAAGGAACGATCGGCCAGGCGGCAACAACCGAATTGGTGGCCTTCCTACGCCTGTTTCGGGAACTGCCGTCCATCGACGAAATTCTCCTCAATCCGGATAGCGCACCGCTACCTGACGAACCTTCGGCCCGGATCGCGATCGCAACTGCTCTTGGCCGGGCACTGACCGACCATTCGATCCCTAAAGGGATCCGCTATCTCGATCGGATGCCCACGGAAATGCGCGTGCTTGCCATGCGTGACGCCGCTTCGCGCGATCGAGCCATTACCCACACGCCGGAGTTTATTCGTTTCGGCGTAGATCATGCGGAGGTCTTGCAATGATTACCGAACGCGCCATGCTGGCCGCGGTCCACATCAGCATCTGGACCGCGGTGAAACACGACCGCAGAGTCAGCCATGAAGTGGCCCAGCAGCACGGAGCCCATGAAGGCGCCGGCCGCTACAACAAGCAATTGCTGCGCGAGGCGGAGAAGCTTGAAGCGCTCCGGTCGCTCTCCGGGCAGATCCGGCAGTACTTCTACAAGATCAGTCTGCCGTGGTCCGATGAGGGCTATCGCCTGCTGCCGGCGCATTTTTACTTTGAACTGACAACGAAAATGAGGGAGTTCGAGCAGGCCTTTGCGCAGGAAGTTGAGGAGTTCCTTGCTGTCTATCCGAGCTACATTGAGCAGGTTCGTCCGGAACTGAACGGGCTGTTCCGGGAAGATGATTATCCATCGACGGACAAGCTGCGGAACAAGTTTGGGGTCAAACTCGAAGTCCTTCCTATCCCGAGCGGCAACGACTTCCGTGTGACGCTCTCGGAAGAAGAACAGGCACGGGTTGCGCGGGAGATCGATGAGAACGTGCGGCAGTCTCTCCAACGCGGGACCGAGGATCTCTGGGACCGGTTGAAGGGCGTCGTTGCGCACATGGTCGAGCGGCTTAACGAACCTGAGTCGCGCTTCCACGCGTCCCTGGTGACGAACATTGGTCAGTTGGTGGATCTGCTTCCACGTCTCAACGTGAATCAGGATGAGGAACTCAACCGCTTCGCCCAGGAGATCAAGAATCGGCTATGTGGCTTCACCGCCCACGATCTCAAGAAAAACGAGATCCTGCGCGCGGCGACCGCGAACGATGCCGCACAAATCTTAACTGAAATGGACGCCGTACTGCGCGAGCGTGAGCAGGATTCAGGGAGTGATTCTTCCATGACTATTAGCGCGGACAACATCTTCGCCCACATGGCTGCCTACATGGAGGCTCCCGCGCTATGAACCAGCAACTCGCAAGCGGGGTCCGCATTCAGAGGTCGCGGACCGCGCTTCTACTTGATCATCCCTTTTTCGGCGCGCTGTTATTTCGGCTGGGGTCCAGCCCTTCGAGTTCGGTCGCGACTATGGCCACCGATGGCGTTTCACTCTTCTATAACCCGGAGTTTGTCGAGTCGCTCAATGCTGCGGAACTGGCCGGCGTACTGGCACATGAAGTGATGCATCCTGCGCTTCAGCACCATACTCGCCGGGGCGACCGGAACCAGGCGCGATGGAATATGGCCTGCGACTATGCGATCAATCCCATGCTGATCGATGCTGGGCTTGTGCTGCCCAAGGACGTTCTCCTCGACCGGCGCTTTTCCGGCATGAGCGCGGAGCGCATCTATAACCTGATCGAGGAAGAGGAGAATCAGGATCCCACGAACGGGACTCCCCAGAGTCAGAATGAACCAGCGGGCGTCGCGCCACCCGACGAGAAAGCTCAGAACTCCGATGACGCCGATGCGGAAGGCGATCCGACCGCGCCGTCTACTCCTGGAGGCGTAGGACAGGTGCTCGATGCACCGGAGCCAGAAGACGGAGGAGGCAAGACTTTGGGCGAGCAGGCCAGGGAATGGCAGATCGCCGTCGAGCAGGCGGAAAGCGTGGCGAAGTTGGCCGGCAAGATGCCTGTCGGTGCCATCCGCACTCTTGAATCGGCTCAGGCCGCCAGGGTGGACTGGCGCGAACTCCTTCGTCGGGCATGGTCCGAGACGATCCCGGCCGACTACAGCTGGATGCGGCCCAATCGGCGCCATGTGTGGGCGGGGCTGTATCTGCCGGGAATCACATCGGAAGGGGTGGGGGAAATTGCTATCGCGGTCGATTGCTCAGGTTCTGTCAGCGCCCGGCAACTTGGCCTTTTCGAAGCGGAGATTCGATCGATCTTGGCGGAACAACGGGCGCGCCTCGTCCACGTCCTCTACTTCGACGCGGCGGTCCAGAAGGTGGAGACATTTCAGGCGGGAGAGTCAATCTCACTGACAGCAGTCGGCGGCGGCGGAACGGATTTTCAGCCGTGCTTCGACTGGCTGGCCGATCAAGGAATCGTGCCGCAGACGCTGGTGTTCCTCACTGACCTGTGTGGCACTTTCCCGAATGACGTACCGGCGTATCCGGTGATTTGGGCATCTACTGAGGCAAGGAGCGCGCCGTTTGGGCAAGTTGTGTCGATGGAGGGGGCATGATATTGGGATTACAAGCCGCCAAGTCGCGGGATCAGGAGCACCACTCGGCCGGCCTGCGGGTTCCAGGAAAAAAGCACGTGCTGAACCCTGAGTCAGTCTCCCGTCCCGTTATCCACCGATAAAACCAATCCTAAGCAGCGGCCACGTGTGCCACACATGTGCCGCATTTCACGGCTTAGGATTGCCAGACCATCCGCTGCGGGTCCAGCACATGCATCTGCGTCGGCCGCGATCAGGAAACTCGTAGAGGCCGTGCGCGGGGCTTGGATATAAAACGGTGTGAATTAGTTGGTGCGAAATCACATCCGGTACTATCAAGATTAAGCCGGCCCGAGAACCTCCTGGTGGGAGGCGGGGTGACTGGGGCGTTCGTCGCTTGAAGACCCTATCAACGTCTAGACGGCATTTTGGTTATATCGGTGAGTCATACACCGGCCGGCGCCATAAAAGAGTTTCCTGCAGACTCAAATGATACTGAAAGATCCAACTCGATACGTGTGCTCGGTGATGCGCGACTTTTACAGCGTGGCGGATGATGATGTGGACAATACCGATCCGGCAGCGTTTGTCGATCGCCTGCGCCGAGCGCACAAAGGACTGAGTGCCGAGCACGAGTTCTCGGCGATCGCTTCATGGCTCGGCAATCTGCGGTTGATCGTGAGAGCGGGCGACGTTCTCCATACGGACAATCTTTATCGCGTTCCGGATTCATGTTCGTGGTCCGCAAGGGAAAACGAGACGTGCCGTTCGTCGTTGAGGTGAAAAGCACCGCTGAGAACAAGCTCGTGTGGACCGTGAGATGTCACCAACAAGTCAATAGTGTTCAATGCGTTACGCTTGCCTTTTACGCATTCTGCGTAGACAATTCGCACATGGTCCCACTAAGGTGCATGAAGGCACTTTTTCCGGCAACCCGCCTAGTTGTACTCAAATCTATGCTCGAGTGTGTGGACAGGCAATGGTATTTGTCTGAGTTGGCTGAAGAACTTGGAAAACCGCCATCAAGTCTGCAACGTGAATTGCAATCGCTAGTGAACGCAGGAGTCCTGAGAAGACAGGTGATTGGCCGGAAGGTATATTTCCAGATTAACTGCAATTCGCCGATCTTTTCCCCGTTGCGTCAGATCTTTGCGATGACTGGCACACAGACCGCCCTGTAAGCCCACCAGTTTCAACAGCGAGAGAGAAGACGAGCTAGATGGCAAACCGCAATATTCTGCTGATTGAACCCGGGTATAAGAACAAATACCCTCCCCTCGGCCTAATGAAATTGGCGCAATATCATGGGCCCCATGGCAAAGGGGATCACGTTCGCTTTATCAAGGGCGAGGACCGTTCTGTTCTCAGCCAGGCATGGGACCGGATCTACATCACGACTCTTTTTTCCTTTGAGTACCAGAAGATTTCCGAGGCCATAGAGTTTGCCAAGATCGCTGCGAATGGCCAGACCGATAAGATCTTTGTCGGCGGAATTGCGGCGTCGCTGATGCACGAAAAGTTTACCCAGAATGAAGACTGGCGCGGGATTCGTTTCATCAAAGGCTTACTTGGTGAGCCGCCTGCCATCGCGCTTCAGCTTGATGATTTTTCCGAGGAACTTTACGCCGACGATCGCGACGGCGCGCCGATTGAAGATCTAACACCTGACTACAGCATCTTGGAGCAGATCGACTACAAATATCCTGTTCGTGACGCCTACTTTGTTTACGCCTCCCGAGGCTGCATCCGGAAATGCCACTTTTGCGGGGTGCCGAAGCTCGAAGGCGCTCAACGCGACATGCAGCCTCTGACTTCGGTGGTCACTCGCATCCGAGATTTTTACGGCGAAAAGAAAGATCTCATTCTCATGGATAACAATGTGGTCGCATCAGACCGCTTTCGAGAGATCATTGCCGAGATTCGCGATCTTGGCTTCACGCCCGGAGCGATGCTAAAACGCGGACGCATTCCGGTACAACGCAGAGTGGATTTCAACCAGGGCGTTGACGCGAGAATTCTCTGCAAAGACCCGATGTATCTTCGCGAATTGGCTACCATCGCGATCAAACCTCTTCGCATTGCGTTTGATCATCTGGGGCTCAGGAAGCCGTACGAAACCGCGATAAAAATCGCGCATCAGTATGGTCTGGTAGAGCTCTCGAATTATATGCTCTACAACTTTCATGACGATCCAGCCGACTTGTATGAGCGAATGGAGATTAACGTACTCCTGAACGAAAAACTAGGCATTCGCATATGGTCCTTCCCGATGCGATACCAGCCGACGAATCTGGATAATCGATCTTACGTTGGAGAAAAGTGGAGCAGGTATGAGCTCCGATCGATGCAGTTGATACTTCAGGCGACGCATGGGGTAGTGAGTGGCGCTCCGGACTTCTTTCGCCGTGCTTTTGGCAGCACCGTGGAGCAGTTCGAGGAACTTCTGCTCCGGCCTCATCACTTCATCTTCAACCGCGAATGGTATGAGAACGGGAATGGCGCAGGTGAGCTAGCGGACTATCGGGGAGCATTTAAGAAACTGGATGCCAAGCAACAGTCTGACCTAAGACGATTGCTCTCTTCATGCGATCCCCGCGATATCAGAAAGCTCCCTGCGCACACATCGGACTCCGCGATCAGGGCCATCTTGCCATTTTACGTCCCTCTGTCCAAAGTGGATGAGGCGCTCATCTGGAAGATGCGGCGTACGGCGACAATGAATGTGCCCGTTGTCCCGGAGGACGAGAAGGTTGAGGACGCGGGACTCGATGACAACACTGTCTTTCCTGTTCGACAGGTACGAACCAAGTACCACGAGGTTACAGTATGAGCAATCCGCTACCAATTCTCGCCTCCGTCAAGAGCGATTGGAAGGCCATCAGTGAAAGCCCGGTTTTGGGTAAGGACGTGCTGGAGCTTTTGAGCAGCTCGATGTATATCAATCCCTTATCTATCTATCGCGAGTACATCCAGAACGCGGCGGATTCCATTGAGGAAGCGGTTGCAATTGGTCTTCTTGCAAACTCTGCTGAGGGTAGGATCGACATCACTATCGATGCTCAGGAACGGCGCATCAGGATTCGGGATAACGGAATGGGATTACGTCATCTTGACTTCGTAAAACGCCTCGTCGCGTTGGGTGCAAGCAGGAAGCGAGGGATGAAAGCCCGCGGGTTTCGTGGGGTGGGGCGTCTGGCCGGCCTTGGGTATTGCCAGGAGCTGATATTTCGCTCGCGTGCAGACGGCGAGCGAGAGGTAAGCGAACTTCGATGGGATTGCCGTAAGTTGAAAGCGGTCTTGCGGGATTCCCAGTTTTCAGATCAACTCGGAGAGCTGATCTCGCAGATTGTCAGGGTACGGAAAGGTGTCGATACGACGCTCCCGGGTCGCTTCTTCGAAGTGGAACTAGTGGGTCTGGTAAGGCACGGGTCGGATCTGCTCATGAGTGCTGCCGTCGTAAGCCGCTATCTAAGTGAGGTTGCTCCAGTCCCATTTTCTCCAGAGTTCAAATTCCGTCGGCAGATCGAAGGACATCTCGCCAATCACGTCTCCCTCGGCAACGTGGGGATCTTTGTCAACGATGCGGCCTCTCCAATATACAGGCCTCATCGAGACACCTTCGTGGTGCGCAAGGGCGTATTAGACGCCTTTACTGAGCTCGTGCCGATCGAATTGTCCAGTACCAATGGGCAGCTCTCTGCCGTCGGATGGGTGTTCCATCACGGATACAGCGGTGCGATTTCATCCGAAGCGGCGATAGGCGGCTTGCGTGTGAGATGCGGAAATATTCAAGTCGGAGAAAACGATTTGCTTGATGAACTCTTTCAAGAGCCGCGTTTCAATGGTTGGGCAGTGGGCGAGATACACATCATCGATGAGCGAATTCTCCCGAATGGTAGGCGAGACCATTTCGAGCAAAGCGTTCACTTTAAAGATCTGCTCAATCAACTGGCTCCCACTGCGAATGACCTGAGCCGCCAATGCCGTGCCAGCTCGATCCAACGGAATGCGATTCGCGAATTTGACCGTCAAAAAGACACCGTCAATGAGATGCTTGCAGTTATGAAGCAGGGCGCCGTCTCTTCGGAGAAGATGCTCATCCTCCAAAATGATGTTCAGCGAGGCATTGAGGCTTTGCAGAAGATCTGCGAGACCCGTATCAAGGATGCTACTCAGGCTAAATCCCTTGTCCACAAGACCAAGCGTGTCAAGCAGCGTGCAGAAAAGATATTTTCCCGCAAGGCGCAAGCTGCAATGCTGAAGCGAAAGGTCACTCGCGAGAAGGCAATCTACGAGTCGCTATTCGGCTTGATCTACGAATGTTCACCCGACCAGAAAGCGGCTCGCGAACTTGTGGATCGCCTGCTGAAACGGTTGACCTAACACAGGCAGAGGGATGGCCGGCCGTCATAAGGCAAGAGGCAGAGCCTTGCTGCGCACCTGCGCCGGCATACTGAATCGTTAACGCCACACGATGTCAGATCACGGACGGGAAATCAGCGCTGGCTTGACTTCCACGCGAGAGATACGGCCGTCCATTCTTCTCAGTGGCCTATTTGCAATCGTGATCAGTGCGTCCTTATCGGCGTGTGGGGTCGGCAACGCAGTCGACCTGTAATTGAATGTGGCATAGAAATGAACCAATGTTGTTGATCCACTGTTGTAGATAAAGGGGTCTTCGAATCCGACTTGAAAATCATTTGCCACACCTGCGTGCCAGCAAGAATACATGTAGGACAATTTGATCTTTATTGCATGCGATTTGGCATGGTCTTTCAAATTCGTTTCGACATTGCGGAATCCTTCCAGTGCTGATTGAACTTCGTTGAGAAAAGCATCATATTGCTCTACGCCTCGATCCCTAACATTAAAGGTGGCGATGATTGCGAAAGAGCATTTCTGCTCCCGGTGTCTTGAGGCGAGGCTCCGAATAGCCTCTCTACAGCGGGAGGTGCCATCCCGCTTAGGGTTCGTAAAGCCTCCGTAAAAATCAAGGTTATATAGATCAAAACATGGGGTCGTGGAAAGACCTAAATAGTCGAGCACATCAGCTGAGATGATCTGAAGCGGGATTCCGAGCTTCAGTCTCCGCCAATTGATATCCATATCATTGAGTATGGTCTTGTCTATCTCTACGGTATGCACGGAGGATAGATTGGAACGCCACGCTTGGATATCTTTGAACTCTGCACTTGTGAGCCCGCAGTAACGCAGGCCCCTGCCGAGAGTCTGAGAGCGAAATTCTTCCAAGAAGACCGCGTCTCTTCGGCGAAGAGCTTGCTTCTCGATACTGTCCGGAAACGGATTTTCAGGCATTGTCAGTCCTGTCGATAGTGGGTGCCGCTACATTCCAGCAAGTATGCCTTCCAGATACTCGGCATTAGGCCACTACCAGTAATCCGTGACGCTTGAATATCTCCTCGACGGCTTCACTCAACTTTGCGGAGACCTCATCCTGGTCTTCAAGCTCCCTTTCGATGGTAAGGAGGATGTCGCTGAGCAACTGTTCGTAGTCCGCCATAGGTATCGCTTCCTGATTGACCGCTCTGGCTGGCGTTCCCTCACCATTTCCATTCGCAGAGGCCTTTGCCGATTTTGTAGATAGCTTACGACCGCTTTTTGCTTTGGAAGTTCCAACGACCTGTTCGAGGTGATTGATGATGTCGCGACGGTGTTTCGCTATTTCGGCGTCCTTTGCCTCGCGCTGCTTGAGGATCTTCCGTTTTTCTCCCTCGATTCCGGCTAGTGCGGTCTTTTTAGGCTTTGACAGAGATTCGAACTTTTGCATTTGTTTCAGCAACGGGACGGCTTTTTCCGCATCGTATGCTTTGCCCGCCTCGATTGCCTTGGCTGCTTCTGTCACCGACGACACGTGACTGTTCACGTCCGAATTTGCGCGTCGGTAGATAACCCTTTCATCGTAGAATGCGCGGATCAGATCGATCGCTCGCCGCGATTCAGCATCCAACTCCAATTCGCTGCGAGGTGTATTCGGCTTCACGTCAGATTTCAAGATATGGATCTCGCCAACATACCAGTCCAGCAATTCCGGCGAATTGATCTTATTTCGCGCACCCCATTGCGAACCATCCTCCTGAGAATAGATTCCGGGGCCACCTACTCCGATGTTGCGAACGCGAAGTCTGAAGTTGCTTGGCTCTGTCGCTTTGAAACTGCGAACCGTTTGGCTGGTACAATACCAGACAAACGCATACTCCTCGTCACTCAGAGAGAGGGTCTTGATTACAGGCTCCATAACAAGCGCTGGAAAGCGCTTAGTAACCTCGACATCCATCACGTTGATGATGAATTCCTGGAAGCCGTCGAGCGCTCGAAGCTGTTCGTTAATCGTAGTCGCATACTTGAACTTTGGATCGATACGGCAAGGCAGAATCTGACTTACTATTCGCTGTAGCTCCTCGGGAGCGAGCAGGTCCACAAATTCGTTATGAAGATTGATGAGGCGAACCTGGGTATAGTGGTCATCGGCGGAGGCGCTATCCTCCTCGATCATGTATCGACCCTCAAGCAATTCTTTGACATCGATGTTTTGCTCGACGAGCTTGCGCATCTCCGAAAACTTAAGAGTCATGCGGTATTTATGAGGATCGCCGTGTTTGCTTGTCTCAACCTGAAGTTCATCGCAGGCCGAGAATCCGGCCCATATTCCAATGCCGCGGAATCCAGCCCGGTCTCTTCCGAGCTTAGATGACAGTGCGATTCGCTTGTAATGTTTTATCTCATTCAACCCCATGCCCACGCCGCTGTCCTGGATCGCAAGGGTATTATTGTCCTGCAAATAGATGTCTATTTGTTTTTCCGTCGCTGGCAGCTTCTTCTTTCGTAGCTCTTCAAGGTCAACGTAGGCATCAGCGGCGTTCTGTACATACTCTCGAAGAACAGCTTCGGGACTGTAAATTCCCTTGGCTAGATTGGCAAGCAACGGGGCGCCGATATCGTGGATCGTAAACTGGTCTTTAACATCTTTCCAACTCATGCATCCTCCAAGGCGTGGATACGACTTACACAGACGACTAGCTTTTCAAATCATTTGAAACACGATCCCAATTCGGGATTCGGTCCTCAAAACTCGAGATTCTTACCACCTTTCCGCGGTTTTCGGTAACCACATATGCTGACCCTCTCGGCAAGCTGGTGATCACATCTGCGGATAACGAGCCTACGTCTCGATTCTTCGCTTTCTTTGCAAGTCGGCGAGATACCGTTCCCCGTTCATCAGCGACCTGAAACACAATCTTCGTTGCAGTATTGGCAAAAGCGACGGCGCTGAAATCTTCAGGCTGCTGTGAAGCCAGAATCAGTCCGAGGCCAAATTTGCGACCTTCCCTCAACAATTTCTCCACCGGAGAATCGGCCGCGAAAGACATCTTGTGAGCTTCATCTAACACGATAAAACAGCGTAATGGTCCTGGACCTTGTACCTCTACAAATCGCATCAAGTTCCACAACAAGAATTCGGTGACCGTACGCTCGACGGATGATTCTAATCCTCCAAGCTGCAGAATCCATGTGTGTGCTTGATCACTTCCAACTAAGTCGCTCCAACTCAACTTGCGACCCGTCGAACGAAATGTATCGAATACAAACAGTGTGGAAATATGGGAAGCGGCAGCAAGAGCGATGCGACGGTTGGGGGACCCAACCTCATTTCCGTAATCCGCCAGTTTTCGTTCGATGTTTCGAAAATGTGGAGCCCTCAAATGCCAGGTCGCTCGGTCATGCGGTTTGATACCGGCATCGGACAAAACATCTATGACCGCTTGCCGAATGATGGAGTGTTGCTGCACGCCAATTCGAGGATAAACGCGCGCAAATGTGTCCGCGATCCGCTGGGCTACTGTCGCTGGGCCGTGGAGGTCGACGGGAAAAAGTTCCAAGGGATTAATAGCGATACCATCTCGGCTCAACTCAAAATCGACTGGCTTTGCATACTTTCGAAAGGCAGGCGGTGAGGTCGCCGGTGAGAATCCCTGTCCGTAGTCAAAGACGACTGAGGGAATATTGGACTCAACCAGCTCGGCCAATAGACAGGACGTAGTATATGTTTTCCCGAAACCGCTTTCGCCAAGTATGAGAACGTGAGGGTTAGCAGACCCTTCTGCCCGTGAGTCCGGATTCCAGTAAGCAGGGGCTCCATTTTCAATATCAGTTCCGATTAGGATGCTTCCATTGGGTCGAGTTTCGACGGCCGGAGTTGCTGCTGGCCTCCTGATTTGAAGTAAGTTTCCTTTGGGTTGAAAGGCCTTCTCTGCCGCGATCCTTGCCCGCGGCGCGCTATCCGCGTAGGTGCCCATGCTCCTGTGTGCGGCAACTGCGGAAACCTGCCCGGCAGTAACGCCTACGGAACTCGCAATAACGGTGCGCTCAGAGCCGCTTTTCAGCAAGGCAAGGATCTGCTCGCGCTGATCCGGAGTTACTGGTTTTGTCATGAGGCACGTTTCCGATTGTTGAGGTGCCGCAAACCATCTCGCAGCCAATTATTGATAGTGAGTGTTCGATCCTTGACTATGCCTTCCGCTTCAGCGACCCGGAAGATCCCCCATAAATCGCGGTCGACCCGAATCGTTACTGAGATACGATCGCAAACAGTGCTACCTTTCGGTCTGCCGACTTGCCGTTCCGGCATTTTCTCCCACGCTTTTCTGGCTGCCAAGCTAAAGTTTGTGATTTCAGCACTCGCCACGCTGAACAACTTATCGTCTGAAACCCCTTTGATAACCAACCGATCGACGTTTACCTCTGCAACGATCCCGCGCATTCCAGGGCAGATCTCCGAGTTCATTTTGACCCGAATCTTGTCGCCTACCCGGTGCTTGGGCTTTCCCATTGCGTTAAGAGTAGAATCTGCTCTAAAAAAATGCAATAATTTTATTAGACCGAGTGCATTGACGCGATGCCGGGTTCATT
Source organism: uncultured Acidobacteriaceae bacterium (assembly GCA_963838295.1). Taxonomy (GTDB): domain Bacteria; phylum Acidobacteriota; class Terriglobia; order Terriglobales; family Acidobacteriaceae; genus Telmatobacter. Next base: position 44,744 of record CAWIQS010000004.1, on the reverse strand, counting down.
GAGACTGACATGTCGGAAAAATCTTCCATCGAATGGACCGAGGCGACCTGGAATCCCGTCAGGGGCTGCACTAAGATAAGCCCAGGTTGTGCCCATTGCTACGCGGAAACATTTGCTGAACGTTTCCGGGGAGTCGCTGGGCATCCCTACGAACAGGGCTTCGATCCGCGTCTAGTACCGGAGAAACTACTCGATCCTGCGCGCTGGAACGCTCCGAAGACCATCTTCGTGAACTCTATGAGTGACCTGTTCCATCAATCGGTGCCTGATGTGTACATTGACGCGGTTTCCCTTGTCATGTCCACGGTGGGTTGGCATACCTATCAAGTTTTGACGAAAAGGGCATCCCGGCTTCGTAGTCTCCTATCCGCTCAACTCTCATGGGCCGCACATCAACCGCACATCTGGTGGGGCGTCAGCGTCGAAGACAAACGCTATGGAGTTCCGAGAATTGACGAATTGAGAGCCATTCCGGCGGAAGTCCGCTTCCTTTCTGTCGAACCTCTACTTGAAGATCTAGGCGAAATCAATCTCGACGGGATCCATTGGGTGATTGTCGGCGGCGAGAGTGGTCATGGTTCACGACCGATTCGCTCGGAATGGGTACTGAGCCTCTTGGCGCAGTGTCGCTCTGCGGGAGTACCATTTTTTTTCAAACAATGGGGAGGTGTTCAAAAAAAGCGTGCCGGTCGTCTACTCCAAGGCTTCACCTATGACGAATATCCTCCAGTCCGCAGATCGCCGTTTCCAAGCGCGGATGTACGACGTACCATCACAACAAAGCTTGAACAAGACCTCCGCGCGATGGAAGTCCTCCCATCGCGCGAGGTCACATTCCCCCTCTTCAGTCAATAGCAGTAGTGCATCATTGTCCACCCCCTAAACTCCGGTGTTGTTCATGTCAGCGAGCCAAACTGAGGCCAAACGCGGGTGTTTTGTCCGAAATGGTTAACGGTTGAGCACTCGTGCCTGTCAAAAGAACCGGCTTCATGCCGAAGTCAATAGCAGATGCCTTGGATACATCCCGGCTAAGATTTTCGGCAAGCGTCGCCGGATCATTTGTGAAGATTTGTGCATCATGCGAACCGCGAGAGACAGAGACATACGCGAAGCGGCTGTTGATAAGTTCCGGGTGAACGTCGGTAGTCATATCACGAGCACACGCTCAGAGGTAAGCCCCTGCGTTCCTAGGGCTACTGATCCGGCATCAGCCTACACCGCCTCCTTGGGAGTTTCCGAAGGACGTGCGTCGCCCGGTGCGCAGAAAGTGTGCCTAAAAGAGGCGGATCGCTCAGAGGAGGCGGTAGGAAGGCCACTCTTGACTCGACGCTGCTCCGCCCATCAGCCCCAAAAAGATCGCTAGTCCCCTAAATGCAACATTCCGTTTGCCAGCACCCTGTTTCCAACCCCAATCCAACAGGTGGCCTTTTGGCTAATCAAGAGGATTCCGTGAGACTCCGTCGCAGTCAACTCTGTCTGATCCGTCGCTCCTTCTCCTGCTGTGGCGGGGAGGCAATCCCAAAGGAAAGGCGTCAACGCCTGATTGGTGTCTAGCGCATCGACGCTCCAAACGGGGAGATGCGGAAGCTGCTGAACCGCAGGATTGCGGCTTAGAACGGCATCTGCGGTACTTGCAAGGAGAAGTTCACCGACTTACAGCGACGTCGTTCCCGACCACATCAGTCACCGCGGCATGGGCGGCCTATGCGGGACGATCACCCCGACAATATTCAGGCCGTGCACTGGTGGTGCAACTGCGAGAAGGGCTCCACGCAAGTGTGAGCTCTCTACGCTGCATTCAATTTCAAAAAATAGAGGAGGTTATCATGGCATCGCTAGCGCAGGAGTATTCCTTGTTCGAAATCGATCGCGAACTCGATGCTCTGCTCGATGAAATCGAAGAAGAGATCGAGAATCGCGGTGAGGCCTCGCCTGAACTGGTGGATCGTTTTCAGCAGTTCTGTGAGGCTCATGGAGAGAAGGCGGACCGGATCGGGCGTTTCCTTCGCATGATGGAAGCGCGAGTCCAGTACTGCCGTAGCGAGGCGAACCGGTTGCAGGAGCGCGCGCGCAGCAGCGAGCGCAAGGCGACGCAGACCAAGTACATGGTCATTTACTACCTCAAAAGCCGCGATCGCAGAAAAATCGAAGGCCGAGAATTCACCTTGCGGATTCAGAAGAACAGCCAGGATTCTGTCCGTTTCACCGACGAGACGCAGGTGCCTATGCACTACAGGAACGTCTCAGCGCGTATTGAAGGGTCGCTATGGGAAAAGCTGATCGAGTGCGTGCCGGATGAACTGAAGCGCCCCCTTGTCGCTTCGATTCAGGATGCGACGCCGTTCAACGAGGCAATCAAGCAGGCGGTTCAGAACCAGGTCGCCGTTCCGGGCGCCGAGGTCTACCGCGGGGATCACCTGCGAGTTGCCTAAGGGCCCATTCTGAAATCGACAACTTAACTTCTGCCCGCTGGAGGGCTACGAGGAGGCGGTATGTTCCTGTGCCAGCCGTTGCTCGACGTCCTCATCTCGCGCGGAATTGAGGATGTCGATTCGTTCATTCAAGCTCCCTCCTGGAGCAATCTTCCGGATCCGCACTCGATCCCGGGCATGGCGCAGGCTGTTGATCGCGTGCTCGTCGCCGTTCGCGAGAAACAGAGGATTACCATCCATGGTGACTACGATTGCGACGGTGTGCTCGGCACGTACATCTTGCGCAGTGTTCTCTCCAGTCTGGGCGCTCAGCCACTAGCCCACCTTCCCCACAGGGACGAAGGGTACGGGCTCAGTTCGCAAGCCGTCCATAAGTTCTCCCAGGGTGGAACCGACCTTCTGATCACGGTGGACAACGGAATCAATGCTCAAAAGGAAGTTCTGCTAGCGCAACGGTTGGGAATCGATGTTCTGGTCATTGACCATCATCGTGTTCAGGACCAGGCCAACACATTGTCCGTGTGGTCCTCGGAGTATTGCGGAGCCGGCCTCGCAGCCCTATTCGCGTGGGCATTGGCGCGCCACGCCAGGTGGAACGAGAAGCGCCTGGAGCGCCTCCTGTCTGCGGTGAGCCAATACGCCGCCATCGCATCGATTGCCGATTGTGTCCCGCTTCTCAACGGGACACGGACCTTGACGAGGTTGGGGATGGGCGAACTGGCCCGCGCCGAGCATTGCGGAGTGCGGGAGCTGCTCCGGGTTTCCTGCGCCGATCTGTCGCGGCCCGATTCAAACGACCTGGCGTTTGGCGTTGCGCCACGAATCAACGCTGCCGGGCGTATCGACCATCCGGCACTGGCGCTCGCTGTCTTCGAAGCTGCCCGGAACGAGGAGGCTGCTCAAAGAAGCGTCGAATTGCTCAATCAGCTGAATCTGCAACGCCGGCAACTGGTGGCCGTGCAGTTCGAAGAGCTGTGCGTAGAACTATCCAAACCTGTCCCGGCAGGCCTGGTCATGTTCCGGGAGTCATGCCCGAAGGGCATTGCCGGCCTCATTGCCGCCAAATGTGTCGAGAGGTTTTCAGTGCCCAGCATCGTGCTGGCACCCTCGCCGACACCGGGCCTGGCGGTCGGATCTGGCCGGAGCGTCGCCGGCTTCGACCTGATGGAAGGTCTCGGACAGTTCCGGGGACTGTTCACCCGGTTCGGCGGACACGCTCAAGCTGTCGGGTTGACGATGCCGATCGCTCATGTCGAAACTTTCGCGAGGGAATTCGCAGCCCTCGTTGCCACACTGAAATTGAAGAGCCCCGAGATCCACGAGGACGCGGAACTGGTTCTGGCGACGGCTGGAAAGCGATTCTACGAACAGCTTTCCCTGCTTGAGCCCTTTGGCGAAGGAAATCCTGCGCCTGTGTTCCTGCTGCGAGCGGTAGAAGTCGCGAGCACAAAGAATCGGTGGGTGCGTATCCGGCAAGGGAGGTACAGCCTGGAAGCCCTGTGCTGGGATGTGTCTCCGAAGGAAGGGACGCAAGGGGACTGCCTAGTTGAATTTCACGGCAAGCGGCGCATTCTGAAAGACTTCCGGGAGGAGGGCACAGTCGCTCCACGGTCCATTTGACAGAGGTTGGGTTTCGTGGGAAAACAGACCGCGAACAAGGAGAGAAAGGGATGCACAGCCCAACCACGGACATCGACCAAATGACCAAAGAGTTGAATCAATTCCAATTGCCGGGCTCACTGATGGAGAGCTTCGACGCCTATCGGGAGGATACCGTCCGATCAGCGGCCCGGGAATTCAATGCGTCTCAGTTGAGCTGGTTCCTGGATCTGCTGAACCGCTTTCGTGGTCCCGACGACCGCAAGGAGTCCCTGCTCGATGTGTTCGACCCCGGAATGTTCACCGCGAACCATCCTGCATGGGAGACGGCCCCGGGAACGAAGATCGAACTGCCGGCTCTGACCTCTGAAGTGGCAAAGATCGCAGACCGGAATTCCGAATTTGCGGAGGTTGCCCGCGAAGAAGTCAGAAACTTTCGCGAGCTGGTCAGCACGTTTGCCGATGAAGAGATTCTTGGCCTTGCCAATATCGCGCGCGCGGCGCTGGTGGACCGGACGAGGTCCTTTCAGGGAAGAGAGGACGCGATCCGTTACTTGGCCCTGAATGCGAGCGCCCTGCTCGAAGATCTCTGGGCCCAGGACGACACTCCCTGGTTGAAGGCACCGGCCCGTCAAATCCAATTCGACGATATGGTCGCAAAGCGGAAGGCGCAACTTCTGGCTCCAACGACGGCTCGGCCGCCGTTTCAGGAAAAGGATTTTGCCTGTTACACGGAAGAGGAGATCCGCGCGTTTGCATTTGATGTCCGAAAGCTCTTCCTTACCGAGCGGGCGAGACATCTGGCGATCTGCTCGCGCTGCCAGCGGCGTCTCGAATACTGGTCTGGTCTAGTCGACAGCTTTGATCGGGCCACGCCCATCCACAATGGCCGGGCGGACGCGTGAGGTGTTCGCGTGAAATCGACGCCGCAGTATACGCGCCGGGCAGACGTCTTAGTCTGCCTGTGGGATATGGTGTGAGCGGCAAGGATTACTGGATACGTAGCGGATAGGAGTAGAAATCGTCTTGCCCGCTGAGTTCTGTCAGAAGGAGGTAATCTCCGGGCTTGGCGCCGCGGAGGTCCAGAGTGACGGCCAACTTTGTCTGGTTGCCGGTCGTAGCTGCGATGCCGGTGGTGCAGGCCAAGCGGCCCTTGCCGTTTCGGTCGCTGGCCACCATGATCGTGTATGCTCCCGATTCACTGAAGCGCGGGAGGATCAGATTCACGTGCAACAGGGCGGCAGGCAAGTTGAGCGGAGGGTGCGATGGCTGCTCGCCGGCGCCACGAAGAGTTCCATAGTCGGTGAGGTCCAGGGTTCGGTCGACGATCGCGACCGGCAGTTGTTGCTTTGCAGATCGATTTTCGTTCGCAACTGTGTGTAGGCGGTTCCAGTATGTCGCTCCGAAGAATCCGGCAACGAGGCAAGCGGCGCACAGGGTTGCAATCGCTGCCACGCGCACACGAGAAGAATGAGAGGCCGTGCCAGCCGAGCGCATTTCAAGCAGGCCAGGCAAACAATGGTCGCAGGACGTAACGTGCATGATGCGTGGATCCGACAGCGGAAAGGAGGTGGGCTTCGCCGCATACGCTCGGAGAAAGGAATCGTCCGGGCAATTGGGGGTTCTTGCACCCCGCGGCTGCCTGAGCGTGTAAGCGCGCAGTTGATCGAGAAACCACTGCTCGGGATTGGTATGCCCTCTAATCGCTTTCGCCTCTTTCGTCCGAAGTATAGGTATCAGACGCCAGATGGAGAAGTCCACGGATTTCCTGGTTGGTAGCTCGCCACAGCGTGATGCGGGGTTCGCCAAGTTCCTCAGCGATCTGTCGCCAGCTGTGCCCTGCAAGCCGCCAATAAGCTATCTTCCGTGTTCGGTCGGTCATCTGGTCAAGCAGCCGACGGACATATGCATCCTGTTCAACGTCAGGCCTGGTTGCATGGCGTTGGACGAGCTTATCGAGCTCGGAAAGTGTCCCCGACGCGATTTCCTTGATTCCCTTAGCCCGTTGCTTCGAGAGCCGCTTAATCACGCTGATGATGCGGAAAGAAAGCTGAACCGCGTTCCGTCGTCCGTTAAACCGTTCGTAATAGCGCTCGGCATTCTCGACGGCTTCGTCCATGAATTCGTAGGCAAGATGCGGATCACGCTGATAGCGTGTTGCGCAATAGAGGGCGTATGGCCACGCAAGTGCGCACGCGCGCCGAAAAAGCTGGTCGATCGCTGGATCAGACGAGCCCAGATACCAGTAATCGCCGCCGGGGAGGGGAGGCTGCGAATCCATAGCACTATATCACTGGTTAGAAACACCTAGCGCGACGAGATGTTGTGGCTTACGCCGCAATGCTGATGCGTCGATTCTAACGTGATCTCGCGTATTGCGAAAGGCACACGGGCGCTCTGTCTCATGCACGGGATTGAGGGCTCAAGCGAGTGCGATTGAAGCCATTGAAAGTGCTTGGCGATTGGATGCCTGGAAGATCAGGCAGGGCCCTTGGCGGCAGCGGGCATGATCGAAGTCCGGCGTCTGCGGATGGGCACGCGCGATGAAATCTAACTTCTGGATTCTAAGGGGCCACATTCGAAGGCGTGTGGCAAACGCGAATGCGTAACGGCACCGCTTGCAATCGCCGGCTTGAATCTTGCGCCCGAAAATCAAGAATGATTGTAAAAAACTGCGTCCAATGTGAACCAAAGGCGTCAACAAAATGCCTTATATAAATAGAGAGCCAGTTTTCCACATCGCTCTCCAATTGCAGCATTCCCTGCCTGCACGATGGTTAAACAAGAAAGTATGAGAAAAAGTTCTATCCCTCTCTTCATTTTTGCCCAACTTTGTGTATATGGAGACAGAGGTGTGGTATGCCTACTTCCCTTAATGACCCGGTCCCCAAGCGCCGGTCCTGGCGGCGATGGCCGCCGGAAGCGCTTGAGATCGTGAAACAAAACAGACATCCGGCTGCAATTTGCGAAGAGCTGGCGTCCCTAACGGGGAAAAACAAGGACGCGTGCTGGCTATTCATGACCAGGCACGGCATCCAGCGGCCCGGTTCCGCATCGAGGCATAGTTTCGATCCTCGCACTTGCGACGCCATAATCGATTACATTTCCGACCACGGGGTTCAGGCCGCGGCCACGCGATTCGGATACGAGGCGAAGAGCCTCTACAACCTTTTGTATCGTCAGGAACACACGAAACTCAGCAGAGACGCGTTGAGTCTGCGCCAAGTGTGTGCGCATCTTCGCGTGAAATACGGCAAGGCTAGCAACTGGGTCGAGCAGGGCCTGCTCAAGGCGTCACGCCATGAATCGAAGACCGGGACGGTCAGTTATCTGATCGAATTCGACGCGCTTCAGAAATTCTGCAAGGAGCATCGCAATCTTCTGATCACGCGCCGATCATCTCCATCAAGAATTCGCTTTCTGGAGGAATACGTGTTTGCGCCTAAGCACGCCGAGCTGCTGCGCACTCGCGAGAGCAAACGGGAGGCTGAAGCATTTGAGCGCGGGGAATACATCGAGGACACAAGAAGCTCTCAAAGGAGCGCCTGATCGCACTGGGCTCGAACACCGCAACCTGCGCACCGCCCACGATGGTCGTGATTTCGATTGGCCGCCATTAGCTCACGAGCAAGCTCAACCTTGCGAATCGTATCGAGAAGCCAATGGCGCCGTACGTCGGTGAACTCGACTCTGCGCACTTGCTGTCCTGCATAAATGACCAGCGCATATGGCACGCGTACCTTCATTTGGTCCTCGACGAGAGCGCAATACGCTAGGGCCTGGATCATGTGATTCGGATACACCTCGCCGCGGGCTGGTGGCTTACTCGACTTCTTCAGTTCCACAGGTACGGTACCGTCTGCGGTTCGTATCAGACAGTCAGGCTTTCCGGAAATGCCAAGCGCGGCTGAGCGGAGCGGCTTTCCTTGGAAGGGCTGACCCGGAAGGTCCTGATAGAACAGCTCGCCGGCGGGAAGCCCGCTCTTCTTCCTCGACCGGGCTGCGACGAGATACAGGACCAGCGCAAGAACGATCAGAGTTACGGCCATCACCTGAAGATTCATCGGGCCCATCCCAGCCAGCCGAAGACGATCAAAATTACGGCAAGCGCGAGGGCAGCGAGAGCGGCCCATCGATAACCATCGCTCCGGGCGAGTTGTCGGCCTTGGGCCACGTGCCAGGCATTTCCTTCGACCTGCAACTGCTGCGCCTCGCTCGACGGCTCAGCGCCACGGATGTACTTCAGCTCCCAGGCCTTGGCGCAATAGACGAATTCAGCCAGTTCAGTGGCCGCAATCAGCTTGCGAGACATGCATCTCCTCGCTCAGAGGATCAGAGCATGGTCAGGGATTTCACGCAAATGTCCACTGCCATCGCCTCTCGACGTCAGTGCACCTTTCGTAGCTCAAGAAGCCGACTCATACATCTGGGACAGTTTGCCGCATGATCGATTCGCGGATCAGATAGGGCAATACTCTTGGCCCTGCGGGCAAGATGCTGCAGGAAGTCCTCATCTGGGCAAGGTCCAGTCGGTGTTGTTTCGCCGGCGAGCACTCGCCGCTGATGCCGCTGTGTAATCCACGACTCAATGCGGTCCTCGGCAAGGGAAGTTTTGCGTCTGCTGAATCGCATCTCTGGGAGTCTCCATCTCCGATTCTCATGGAATCTCTTGCCGCCTATAATTGTTGGTCCACTATGCCGCATTGAGCGTTGCCAGTGCTTTTTCATACTGAAAATCACGGCTATCAAGCGCGGCCTCGTAGGACCAGTCCACCGGCACGTCGGGAGTGATTCCTTTGCCTTCGATGCGGGCGCCGTTCCAGCTCATGTACGCGGCCACAGGAAGCACGAGGGTGTATCCGCTGCCGATCTTGATGCCGGAACGCGACACCAGCCGGCCAGCGGTCTTGGACCCTATGATGGTTGCCAACCTGTTCTCCTGGGCGAATTGCGCCAGCATTTCCGCCGCCCCAGTGGAATGCTCGTTCACCAGGATCACAATCCGGCCGTGAAAGTTGCGGTTGCCAAGGCCCTCGGTTTGTAGCGCGATCGATCTCTTCCCGGCGAATTTCAAGGCGAGCGGCAGAAGCGCGAATTTGAACCGGGGAATATGACCGAAGCGCGGCAATTTGTCTCTGTCATAGCCACGCTCGGCCATTGGGCGATCAAGGCTGAAGCCGATGGGTGTCTTACCAGGTGTCAGATAGCTCATGATGCGGAGCCCACCGATTCCGCCTCCGGGATTCCCGCGGAGGTCAATGAGCAGACGGTTCGCCCCGTTCAGGGTCCGTTCGAATGCTGCGGAGACTTCGTTCGCAAAGTCGATTCCTATATATCCCGGAAACAGGCTGACCTTCAGATTGGCGGTGGACTTGTCGACGAGCGAGGCCGCCACGCTCTTCGGTTCCGAGTAGGGGTTCGATCTGTACTTTGGTTTCTGTGTAGCTAGATCGACACGGAGAGAACGTTTGTCGCCGGCGCGCGAAATCACGATCTCCGTACTGTGGCCCATCTCAAACGCTGGCGAAGCGGGTGGTTCCACCTCGCGGGTTCCGATGGCGATCAGAAGGTCTGCTGGTCTGATGCCGGCACGATCGGCAACTCCTCCGGGCAAAACGTCCTGAAATGCCCAACGCAGGCCATCGGTGTCGGTATACACGGCGCGGAAGCTGGCGTTGATGCTGCTGCGTGAAGTAACCGCAGTATGCGGGCCGAGTATGCCAAGCGCGCTCGATCCAAGTTCATCGAGCATATCGGCCACTGCAGCCTCGAATGCCGAATCCGAATCCGAATTGATGATCTGTTGCCGGTGTTGCGCGACGATCTCCTTCCAGTTCTTGCCGTTGAAGTACGGATCATAGAACTTCTCCTGTATTGAGTCGTCGATGCGCTGAAGTAATTGTTCCCGTTCCGATCGCGTCAGTGCCATGCGATATCCTCTCGATGGTCAGATCGTGCCGTTTGGGTCGCCGACCAGTTGGAAACTGGCCCAATAGTAAGGTTGGAGTCCTTCTTTGATCAGTTGACGCTGGGCATCGCGTAGGGCCTCGCCCTTCGCTTCGCCCTTGCCGAGGCGCGCATAGAACGCGGCCATGAGGTGCTCAGCGGAGTGATCCTCGAGTTCCCATAATGTGGAAACAACGGTCTCGGCGCCGGCTTCAATGAATGCGTTCACTATGTTGTCGACGCCGTCCTCGCCGACAGGTCCGACGCCGGTGTCGCACGCAGAGAGTGTAACCAGCCGGGCATTCAGAGGAAGTTTCTCTATCTCGCGAACCTGCAACATTCCGTCGTCGGGCCCTTTCTTTTCAGGTGCGAAGATGAGCGCAGATCGATCTGGGTACTCGGTGTCCACGTAGCCATGCAGGGCAAGGTGCATGACGTTGTATTGCGCCAGTGGAAGCTGCTTGAAGCGAGTCTCGGTTGCGTCCGCTCCAAGGAGAACCGTGCTGGGTTTGGGCAGATCTGCGGCAATGGTTTCAACCTCATTCCTGCTTTCGGGAAGTGGCTGCAGGCTTGCTTCAGTAGGACCGGAAAAGACGCGGAGGAACGGGCCTTCGAATCCCGTTTCCTTGACCCAGGCTGCCACGCCGACATACGGAAGCGGTGGGTCACTTTCTTTCTCCTGCTTGCTTCGCAGGATTGAGAACACCGTGGCTGAGGGGCAGGTCGCGATTATGCGGGTCTCCACCAGAGGGGCGCCATTGTCAGGGATCGCTCCAAAGGGCAGGAGATGCAAATCTCCGTCGGGAACCAGGATCAGAGTTGAATGATTCTGAAGCTCTGCCATTGGCCTAAGGAGTTCCTGAAATAACGAATCGCCCAGGGCGGAATTCACCCGCCGCTGTCGAACACCGGCTCGAAACGCATTGGCATCGGTCTCGATCGCCTCCCTGCTCGCGAGCTCGTAGGTCCGCGCAGTAGTGCGCGTCACCGCGAGCGCATAGGAGTGCGGGGCAGCAAGCACGTATTCGACGAGGAGCTCATCGTCGCCTAGTTGGGACTGGAGTTGTCGTAATGTGACGGGATGCTCAATTGCATCTGATGCGAGCGAATGCTGGTCGAGCATCAGTTCGGCGCGGTAGATCTGGTCCGCCAGTTCATGGCGCTGCCGCTGATCGCTCGTGTTGAGCAGCGCAATGTTCAGGTCAGTCAGATGTCTCTCGGCAGGCGTCGGCGGGCGCGCCTGGGAATATTCGTGGTGTTCGAGCGCCTGCGCCTCGACGCGTCCGCGGGCCTCTTCGAGAACCCCAAGGGCTGCATCGTACTTGTGCCGACTGCACATCGAGACAAAGTACCCGGCGTAAACTTCGCCCATTTCTGTCAGAAGCAATCGCTCTACATTCGGAGTGGGAACGTTTTCGAGGAGCGAATCGATGATGGTCGCGCTCTCTCGGTAGAGCGCATCGGCCCGATCGGACTGCCCAAGCTCTCCAAGGATGCGAGCCTTGATCGCCAGATCGCGCGGGACGAAATACAGTTCGTCGGGAATGCGCTTATTGGCCGCGATCGCCTCATCAACTGTGGAGAGAGCCTTCTTCAGCTCATGCTGATGTTCGTATGCTTCGGCGAGTTCGCCTCCGACCTGAGTTACGCCGCGCCAGTAACCGAGCTGCGTTGCGTAGGCAAGAGCCTGGTTGAAGTCCCCGATCGCATCGTTCCACTGACCAACATCCTCGTAGACACTGGCTCTTGACGTAAGGATTTGGTAGTAGCGCCCCTTGAGCGTAGGGCTCGGGATCTCCGCGAGCGCCTGATTGGCAAGATTGAGTGCATCCTGATAGCGGCGGAGGCCGCGAAGAGCATCTATTTTGGACGAAACCGCAACAGCGGGGTATGCCACCGCGGGGTGGGACTTCGCTATGTTGATCGCCTCGTTGAGCGCAATGAGCGCTTCATCGTAGCGATGCATTTCAACGAGACCGGCGCCATAAAGGCTTGCATACCGCACATGGGCGGGGATGTCGCGGAAGACTCTGGAGACTCCCCAGGCGGCGAGAACGTTACGTTTGGCCGTTGTTGTATCGCCCGCCAGGTACGCTGCGATTCCTTGTTCCCCCAAGGCGCGCGAGGCAAGAAGCAGATGGCCCCGGCGCGTCGCCAGATCAGCTACATCCTGCCACGTCCGTCGAGCCATGCCGGCGTCATAGTTGTTCTCAATTATTCCCCGGACTTTGAGAATCCGAAGTCGCGTCTCAGGATCAGCCGCTTCCGGTCTGTTGAGATCCTGGGTCAGGGCGAAAATCGTACTCGCCAGACTGACGGATTCGGCACGGGCTGGGATTTGGCTTACCTGCGCATACAGCGCTTTGGCTCTGTTGCCGCCGGCCGCGAATTTGATTTCAGCTTGTCGGTACAGTGGGGCAGCAGCAAACCACTTGTCGTTCCATGCCAACTCGTCGGCACGACGCAGAAGAGCGTCGGCGCTGTCTGGGGCAACCCGCCGCCGAATGCGGTAACTGATAAATACAAAGAGCAGTATGATCGCGACCGCACACGTGATGAAGACGGCAACGGATTGGGTGCGTTTGGGGGAAAAGCGCATCGCAATCCTCGTTTGGCCGGTCGAACAGGTTGAGAACAATATAACCGCATTCCCGTCGCCGGCTCAAGGCAAGTGCACGGCCGATTGGGGCGGGTTATATATAGGTGGCTAAAGCCAGATGGCTACAGACCGTTGAGAGTGTCGTCCAGGCCCAGTTCGCGGAGGGAGTTCTTGATCTCTTCGACTTTCTGAGGCGACAGCCCACCCTGTGGCGTGCATTTCACATTGACTTTTAGGCTGAGGTCATTCCCGACTCCGAGCTTGGTCAGAAACTTCGTGTAGAAATTCATCCACTTTTGAGATGGAACCTCTCCTGACCAGCTAAGCTCCAGCGGGAGTTGGGTTGCGCTCGGGCCGCTCTTCGGACCCAGCGGTCCCTGCGTCTTCACAGGAGTCGGCTGTGGTCCGGGCGCGCCAATGCCATCGATACCCGGAAGAAGCGGCTCGGTTTCGGCAGGACGTTCGGGCTTCGCGATTTGCTGCCGATATGTCTCGGCTGTTTCCTTGGTGACGATGTACATCTCTTCGGAGATTTCGACGTCAAAGGCCGTGATCGTGCGCTCGAAATTGAACGGCAGGTACTTGCCACTTGCGGCCTTGCCGACGTACGCAATCTGACCGTTGGAAACGCCCCGCGCAATTGTTTCCCGAATGGCCTCGGGATCAAGCAGACGCGGGAACAGAGGTGAGGCATAGAAGGCATCCCGCACGGCCCGGGTGTTCCACTCGGGAAGTGCCGGCGGCCAATTGCGCACCAGCAGATTCGGCGTGATCCCCTTTTGTACCTCATCCACATTCATGAGCTCGTTAAGGATGAACTGGATGATGGACGCAGCGGCGCTGGAGTGAGGCTTGCCGAGATCAATGAAGCGGACCGCGTTGTCCTTTCCGAGCAGCGCAATGGTGTTGTAATTGCGCCAGACGGACTCCTTAAGGTCGAGCTTCGCCTTCTTAATATTGCTCGAGAGCTGATTGAGCTGAGAATCGTCCACGCTGATCGTGGGCAGTTCCTGCTCAATCTCCTGCCAGGCAAGCAAGCGCCGTGCGTCTTCAAATAACGGACCTGGCGAACCGCACACCGCAAAAATGAGTCCGCTTTTGTAAGTTCTTCCGGTCGTGCCGTGATCTCGGATCGCGGTCTCGATAAAGGTCCTTGTTCGCTTCTCGTCTTCCGCGCTCTGCTCGGGAGCCAAAACAACAAAAGTCAGCACCGGCTTGTCAGGGACCTTGCCGCTATTCTCTGGAAAGAAAACCGGACTGATACCGCCATTCGAAGGGAAAACGTTCTCGATCTCTGTTCTGACGCGCTCGCCGATCATGCCATCTTTGATGTTCGCCCGGCGGTCTGCATACCGCTTGTTCAGATTCTCCTTGAAACTGAAGTGGTAGCGGTTGCGCTCAACCGTCAGGTAATAGCAGGATTCGGTCAGATCGTCGAGCACAGTTTCCACGTGGCCGATGTCGAGGCCCGGGTCGGCTACTGCCAGGCGAATCTCCGGAGTGGAGGCTTCAGCTCGCGACATGCCGCCGTTTGATTCGAAAAAGATTGTTGTCGCCACCTTGCGATGCAGTCGGGCTTTCTTGATTGCCTCAATCGCCTCGTTGTCCAACCGGGCCGCATGTGAGTCGTTCTTGCCGCAGATGTCGGTCGTGACTGCGGCCTCCAGCCGGTGCTCGCCAAGCTGCTCAAACATGGCCGCGCGAAACTGCGGGTCGTCTAGCGGCGCCGTGCCCAACCCGATCAGAGGATCGCGATGATCGCCTTTATATCCTTCCTGGTAAGCCCGCGAGACCCATAGCGCCAATAGCCGGAGGACCCCGCGCGTCTGCTGGAACCGTGGCAACGCCTGCCATTTGCGCTCGAAGACGGAGAATACCGAGGGGTGAAAAGGAAAGGCCGTAGCAAATGCCTCACGCGCCGCATCGAAAGGAAATTGTTCCGAGACCTGCTGGCGATGATCCTTCACCCAGTCGCCGAACTCGTTGCAGGTAGTCAGCGCGTCGCGGTTAAGCAGAACGCGCCCGTCGCTGGTCACGGCGTTCTCTTCCCACTCAAAGAGCCGCCGGCGAATAATCTCAGAGGTCTCCGATTCCGCCGACATGATGACGGCTTTACCCACTCGGTCGAGCAGCTTCTTGAAGCGTTCGTAATCCGACTGATCGTCGGCGCTCATCTCCAGTTCCGACGCGGGAATCGAGACGGCCAACACCATGTTGTCGCGTCCGCGCGCCTCTTCGCTCAAATTGTGCAGAAAGGAGTAGAGCTGCCCAGCCATGCCGCTCTTCCGGCTGCGGCTCACAAAGTTCATCAGCTCGTCCATCAGAATCAGGACTGGCCGGTCCTTCGGCATGAAGGCGCGAATCACGTCGCCCCCAGGGGCCACGCCCTGACGCTCATGCTCCGCCAGGATCTTCAGAGCACTCTCGCCGCCAAGCTGGAACGCAATCTCTCCCCATGGCGTCTTGCGTACAGGTGTCCCGTCGACACCACCGCGGCCGGCAATTGGATCGAACTCCGTTCCTACAAAGACGGCAACATCCGCTTTGGGCACCGTATTCAGGCCAGCGGCCTGCAAAAGACGGGCCACGCCCTGCCACTCCTTGGCTTTTGGTCCGTTGCTGGCCAGGTGGTAGAGCAGCGTCAACGAGTGGGTCTTGCCCCCGCCGAACTGGGTAGTCAAGTTGAAGACAGCCGACGTCTCGGTTCTCTCACCGCTTAACCGTCGGAGCACCTCCGCGGCAACGCCGGTCAGTCCTTTGGTCAGGTACGTCCGTTCAAAGAATCGTTCCGGCTTCTGATAGACCGCGGGCGCGCGCCCGTCGCGGACCTGGTCCAGATGAACGGCAAACTCGCTGGCATCGAGGGGCTTGCCATCGCGTAGATCCTCCCTCGGTGTCACAACTTTGTACCAAGGCTTGAGCGCCATCCCTGTTTACTCCTTGCGGGTATTCGAAAACATTAGAATCCAAACTGCTTCTTGCGCGCCATCAGACCTTCTACCCAGCGCCGTTCGTCCGTACCCGTTGGGTAGAGCGCCGAGAGAGCCTGCGCCAGTCGCCAGAACTTGCTGTCTCGGCCCACGCCGTCATCCACGATGAAGCGCTTCAGCGCCTCGCCGCGTCCGGCTGCGAACAAGATCATCGCCTGGTGGACGCGGTCAAGTGTGGTCTCGCCCATGCGTGTTACGGTCTTTTCCTGCCATGCCGTTTCAGCATCTTCGGCTTCGGTCAGCTCCGCAAACATGTTCAATTGTGCCGAGGCTCTCTTCCGAACCGGCCGTGCCGCCTCTTCCTGCTCCTTACCGAACAGATGGCGCGTTCGCTCTGCGACAGGTAACAGGCGCGCCTCGTCGCCCTTTACTTCGACCAAATGGGTCAGGTTATCTAGCACCGCGCCGAGCCCCTGCGCAATCTTCCGCGCAGCGTCATACTCCAGCTTGAAACCAGCCAGCTTCGGTTTCTTCGCCTGTTCTTCTTCTTCGTTGGCGTCTTCTACTTCGGCGTCTTCTGCTGTGCCGTTCGCAGTTGGCGCGTTCAGGGTCCATAGCCACATAGCTGTCAACCGCGCGTCAGGCTCGAAGCCAGTTGCGTCGGCGCCTTTGAAGACTTGGGCCAACGCTTCCTTAGCCACGGCTGCCCAGACGTGTTCCAGATATTCCTTCAGGGCAACCGGTTCGCCGCTGGCTTTCTCTACGTGGGAATATCGAGAGAAAATTTCCAGAGCCGGGCCAAGACAAGCGAAGATGGCGTCGGCGCCAACAACACCTTCACTCGCGAGGCGTGGCATCCATTCATGGATGCGGCGCGGCAATTCCAGCAATACTTCGCGCCAATCACCAACTATGTCCCCTTCGTTTTCTCCTTCGCCACCCTTACGTGGTCGGCAAACCAAGTGAACAGAGGATGCCAGTCTTGCCTGGCCTTGGGCGGCGATGCGAGCTTCGCGTTCGGTATCTATGGGCCAGGAGCCAGTAATTATCCAACCAGCATCTGTAACGGCCTTCAACATTGCTTCCCAGCTTGCCGTGGTCTTGCTCGCAAACACAATCGTGGCAATTCCGCGAGGACGAACAACCCTGCAACCTTCCACAAATGCATTCCTGAGCTCACGTTCGTAAAATTCGATGTCATGTGTAGAATTGCTCAGCTCGTGAGGACGGTCTACTACAATCTCCTGCCCCTTTGAGACTTGAGGGTCAGTAAAGAGCTCCGGGTAATGCCGACCTATACTTCGTCTCAACCACACGTAAAAATAGTCTGAAAGATGTGCATATGGAACTGCATCGTAGTACGGAGGATCGGTTACAAATGCATCTGCGGAATCGCTAGGAAGGGCATGATTGGTCGCTGAAGTGCGCTCAACTTGGCCTGTCGACTGGAGGTTTCCTGTTGACGAACACACTTTGCTAACCCACTCCACGGCCCCCATCCAATTCCCTGAAGAGTCACACCACGGGTTAACTTCGGCAAAGTCCGAAACGAATGCAAGTGCTTGTCTGGCAAATGTATGCCCCTGGAATTCACCACCGGGTGTCCACGTCACCGAAGATGACAACGAATCGGCTAGCCTGTCAGCAGCAAGAGCAAGGAGTGTTCCTACGACAATCGGGGGGATGTCAGTGTCCTTCAGCGTCGATCTGCCACTCAATTCGCTGACCAATCCTGCAACAGTACTGAGAATGAGGCTTTGGCGAAAGGTGAACGCGTCCCCCCAAGTTTCCATTCCGTAAAGCGGGAGGCTGATCCTTCGAATTTCGTTCAGGCAGATTTTCTCGGTAGGCACCAAGGTCAACTGCCCGATGTGCGCTTTTGTGTTTTCTTCGAGTTTTGAAGTTGCCCGTCTGACAGCATTTAGATCGTCGTATGCAGGCAACCGGTACGAACGTGACTGTACATCGGCTCTAGTTGTCACAACACAGAGAAGGCGCGCATCGTTGGTTCCCCCGCGGCGCTGTTTGAGTTGCTCCCGCACACGTGCGACCGGTGTTGTGTAGCCACAACACGGACAGGTCACGGAGCCGCGCTTGACCGTCCCATCGAGCTTAGGCGCTCCGATCTTGACTAAAGGATTAGCTTGGTCAACCCAACCCTCCCGTCTCTTGATGCCGACCCTAAAATCAATTCGTTTTGCGCTTGCGACTGGGTCGAGAAGCAACGCAACTGAGCCAACGGGCCTCTTGGCGAGCAATAGTGTGCGGATCAGCGGAACGTCAACTCCACATCCAGGTCCTTCGCACTGAATAGTCCGAGCCCACAGATAGGCGATTGGAGTTTCCTCAATGAGGTTAAGGGGCTCCGCGCCAAGTTCCTTAAGCTGCTGATCTGTATCCTTCTTCGGCCGGATTGCGCCTGCGAACATGGCATTCATTGCCAACGGACCGTGTGCCTGACCGGTTGTAATCGGGACACAATGTGTAAACTGTCCCCCGTTTTTATCAATGTGTTCCTGTGCGTCTGTGACCGTGGTGTAAGCAAGACCACTAGGCTTGGCGTCGATTAGAAGTAGCGGCCTCTTTCGCAATTCATTTGGAACCATCCACCGGGGTGGATAAAACGAGGCTAGTTCCTTTTCAGCTTCCTGCTGTATCCAAGTTCCCCATTTTCTGACTTCGCCAGCGAGGCGCTGGCCGTACCTGGGAATATATTCAAGAAGAACCTTGTTGAGCAGTACGGCAACAGGATTGAGGTCGCTGGCAAATGAATCCGCACCCACGCGCAGAGCCTCCAGCGGAATGGAGCCACCGCCGGCGAAAGGGTCCACAACCAGGGGCCGGGTTCCAGCTTCCCCGCCCAGGGCCTCGTGGGCTGCCTGGGTAAGCTCGCGGCTGGCGTCGAGATACTCCTTCACCGTGGAGTTGTCCCAGTTGGCAAAGTCCGCGATGAAGTCGAGCAGGGCAAAGCGCAGGATGTTCCAATGCGCCTCGTTCCGGCTGTCGAGGCCTCCGGTCTTTACCAGCGCCTGCCATTTGATCCAGGTCTCCGGGTCGCAACTTCCGCCCACTTCCTTGCTCGATGATGCGGCACTGGCAAAGTCGGAGACAATTTTCGACGCCTTATCTCGGAAATCTTGCGGGCAGAGCGGGTCGGCCGGGTCCGGCCACAGAGAAGCGCAGATAACCGCCCGGCAAGCGGCCAGAGGCCGGCGCGCCCACCATATATGGAGAGTAGAGATATGGCCGTGCCGGATAGACTTCTCGCGCCGGGCATGGGCAGAGATGCGCTTGATAGGCAAATCGACTTCGATGAGGCGCTTCGGGTACTTCTGGGTCATTTGTTCTCTATCGTCCCCGAGTCCTCGGCCACATCCAGAATGGCCTGCGGCTTGACCAGGTAGTGTTCAATCTTCACAATCGGAAGCCAGTCCATCTGCGCTGGATTGCGAACGATCTTGATTTCGGGTTTAGTGCCGCAGTTGAAAACGACGTAGAGCCAATAATCGTTCTTCAACCGTTGGGCAGTCCTGAACTCGTTACTTGTGAGTGCCACGTCGCCGACGATCGACCGGCCCTTGACTTCGATGAATCGAACCTCGATCGCTGTCTTCGGATCCTCGGAATGTGGACGGCGCGAGATCAAGTCAAAACCACGATTGTCCTTTTCGACACTCTCCACATCGCGACCCTGCGAGCGCTCATAGGCGATGACCGCTTCGACAGCTTTGCACTCAATCTCCTCGTCACGAACCATGGCAGCAACGCCCGGTGCGCTCCGCTCAGGATGAGGCAGAACCCAGGCGACGGCGTGGCGCTGGATGTCGCCGATGGTGCAGTTGCGCTCCTTTTCCAGATCACGATGACGGTTTTCAAGACGTCCATTCAGTTCATCGAGCCGGTCTTCAGCCTGTTTCAGGTTGGCGGCCATCAAAGGACTCGTGTCACCCTTTTGCTGCGCCCCATACAACTCGGCGAATTTCAGGCTTTGCCGGTGGATTAGCTCATTCAAGCTCAGGTCGAGGTGCTTCTTGACTGTCTCGGTCTCCTTTTCGCGACCGGCGGCAACTTCGGTCAGGAACGGGACAAGTGCCTGCTCGACCAGGAAGTGCTCGATGGCATTGCGGTCCTTACCAGGCGAGTCCGGAACGGCAGTATCAACAGGCGCTGGGACCAGATCGAGGAACAGTGTCGGCTGACGGAGAGACAGAGTGCCGTCAAACTCTTCCTGAACAATGAAGAGCCGTCGATGAAGAACATTGCCCAGACCGTCGCGAATGGCCGCGGAGTAGACGCTTAGCCGGGCAGGCGCGCTGCGATGTACATCAAAAAAGACGGCGCCTTTCTCAAGCTCGCTACGCACCGACTCCGTCAGGCTCTCGCGCACGGTTTCAAAGAGTGGATGCCCTGGTGTGACCCACTCGGCTGTGGGCGTGCGCTTAAGGACCTCTTTGTCAAAAACAAATTGCTTGTATTCGCGGCCGAGTCTCCCGAATCGTGGCTCAAGCTGCTCGCCAATCGGCCACAGATGGCGCGGCACGCGCGGCGTGCTGTAGGTATGTTGCCCTTTTCCTTGCTCGTTAACTGCAAGGCCCGTGATTGGGGCAGCTTCAAGGAAGAAGCCTTCAATCACCTCAGGAACCAGGCGGCGCTCGCGGGCCTCGGCTGACTTGCCGACGATAGCGGAAAGGTTGAGTTCGCGTTTGGCAAGTCCTTCGAGCGTCGAATTGGTGATGCTCTGGAAGTGATCAACGTCCACCTGCTCGATGATGCGCTGCTTGATCAGGTCCTCCGTCATCTGATTGCGCGCGTACATATCGCGCAGCATCTTTTCCAGTTGATTGCCTGGAAACACCTCTCCAAGAACATTGAAGACCTTTCCCGTGCGCTTGGGGTCGAGAGCTTTCTCGATTTCCTCAATGCGTTCGAAGAGCTTTCCTAGGACTCGGCCTTCTCGGGTGTTAGTGGTGACGAAGTTGAAGATGAGGCAGTCTTTTTCCTGGCCATAGCGGTGAATTCGTCCCATGCGCTGTTCCAGGCGAATGGGGTTCCACGGGATGTCATAGTTGATCATCAACCAGCAAAACTGAAGGTTGATACCTTCGCCGGCGGCTTCCGTTGCGACCAGTACCTGACAGGATTCACGGAACTCGCGCTCGGCGTAGATGCGAGTGCCGGGTGTGTCACGGTCACCGATCTTCATCCCGCCATGAATTTGCGTGACCGATAAGCCCCATTCGCGGAGCTTGCCAAGTGGCCGGCCATCGCGACCGTCGCCGACGAGAAAATCCAGCGTGTCCTTATGCTCGGTGAATATCAGAAGCTTCATCGACTGATCCGAGAAAATTCCCTCATCAACGAGAAGCGTTTTTAGTCGCCTGATCTTCACCTCGGCTTCCGCACGTTCCAAAACCTTGGCTTCACGAATCAGCTTGTCGAGTTCTGTAATCTCAGTGCGCAGATCGTTGGGATCGTAAGAAACAACGGTCGATTCGAGTTCGCCCAGGATCTCTTGTTGTTCTTCGTCAGGCAAGTCATCGAAATCTTCTGGAAGACGACGATTGATCTGTTCCTGCCGGAATTTAGCCGGATCCTCGAGAATCTTTTCGCGCTTCTCCTTCATGCGTTCCAGTGTTCTGCGCACGGCATAGATGCTGGACGCAAAGCGGCGCTGGAGCATCGCCATTGTGAATCCGACGGCCCGTGCTCGCGCCGAATCCTCTCGGGCGGCTTTAATTGACTGGTCCTCAACGTATTGAGTGAGCTGGTCGTAGAGGTCGAGTTCCCTATCACTGATCTGAAATGGAGTGGTCCGGACCTTGCGTTCAGTAAAGAGCGCCTTCACTAGCCCGGTGTCGGGATCGGGAAAAGTAACCAACGCTTCCTTGAGGCGGCGAAGATAAAACGGCGCCTCGTGCTCTTCCATTGCCTTTTCGAGGCTTTTCACGTTCCCGTAGACGTCCTTATCAAGGAGTGACAGGAAAAGGCAGAAGTTCTCCGGATCGCCCTTGTGCGGAGTTGCTGTCATGAGCAGGAAATGATCCGTCATCTGCGACAGCGATTCGCCGAGCTGGTAGGCGAGGGTCTTCTTGTCTGCGCTATACGCGCTCATTTTGTGGGCTTCGTCCACGATAATGAGGTCCCAGTGACTGCGCAGCAACGATTCCTTTGCATCTTCTATCCGCGATACCCACGACACGGATGTGATGACCTGGTTCTTTTCCTGCCAGGGATTCATGCCGTAGTTGGCCCGAAGCACATCGCTCCGGACTACCTCGAAGCTCTCGCGAAACTTGTCTTTAAGTTCTCGTTGCCACTGAAAGGAGAGGTTCGCGGGCGTCACGATCAGCGTGCGCTTTACGAGTCCGCGAATCTTCAATTCCTTGATGAGGAGTCCTGCCATGATCGTCTTGCCGGCGCCAGGGTCGTCGGCGAGCAGGAAGCGGATGCGGGGCAGCTTGATGAAGTAGTCGTAGACTGCCTCCAACTGGTGAGGCAGAGGATCGACACGGGCGATTGAGAGGGCGAAATAGGGATCGTATTCATACGCCAAGCCCAGACGCATGGCCTCAACGCCAAGACGAAACTTGGCTGCATCGCCGTCGAAGGGCTCTTGGGCCGGTGAGGCTTGCAACTGATCGATCTGCTCTGGGCTCAGGATTGGCTCATAGACCCGATTGGAACGGAGACCTTTGCCGACCAGTTTTACGGAGTTGCCGAGGGGAATGGCAACGATGACCTGAACGGGTTCCGGAAATAGCGAACCATAGACGGTGACGTTTTGTTGAAGGTCATCTGCGCGCATAGTTGGGGCCTATTTCATGATCCTTCCAAACCGCGATATGAATTCTTGATCGGCGAGCAGTACGGCAGATCGCAGCTTCCAGTAGCTCTTCAGAAGCGCTTTCTCGCCTTCTCTGAGCTTCTGGAATTCCTGATGCGCGCTCGTCTGGAATACCTGACCTCTAGCATATGCTCCGCCGAAGACCTCTCCGGGAAGGGACTGAATCGCCTGTTCGGAGCTGAAATTGACTCCGGCATTCTCCAAGGCGCGGAGAAAGTCCTCGGCGAGCCCTCGACGCTGATCGAGATTGCAGACATCGTCTAGGGCGGAGCGCAGTGCAGTAAAAGCTTCGGACGGCAGAATATCTGTCACCATCGTGAATGCGCGGCGCAACTCGGCCGCCAACTGCGCTCTGGTTTCGCGATAAACCAGAGCACCGGAACGCAGCGATTCCTCATAGAGGAGCATGCCTGGGCTTGTGTCCTCGCGGAAGTACGAGCGGATTTGATCCGTAACCTGTGTACCGAGCATCGGATCACTCGCGAATTGACTGTAGAACGCTTCTCGAAACGCGGCGATATCTAGGGCTGCATTCAGGATTGCGATGATGTCCGAGGCGTGAACTCTGGCTTCGTTGCGATCGTGTTCTGCGTGTTCTGGTCCGCGCAAATTCTTGTATCGGTCATCGAGGGCGAGCAGTTTGAGCAACACAAGTGCGTGAGGCCGCGTAACACGAAGGCTGGCGCGCGCCGGTGTCCCACCGGGCAGCACACCCTGTATCTCATGGATATCCGATTCATTGAGTGCGATGGTGCCACCTAGACATTCCCGAGCGTGCAAGCCGTTTTCGATGTCGACTCTGAAGTCGTTGACACGCTTAAGTTCGCGCGGCGCCATGAATTCGACGCGCATGACTTCGTTCGTGCGCGGGATCGGTTTCTGGAACTGGAAATTACGCGATTCGGGCACGACTGTGTATCCCAGGGCCCCCAGCTTTTCGGCGATATTTGCCGGCTTCTCGCGAAGAGAAATCGCATCGAGAAGAAAGTCGAAATCCCTCGTTGCTCTGGCCTCGGCAAGAACAAACTTCAGCGCCTGACCGCCCACCAGGACGAAGTCGCCCGCGGCGGGTCCCAGCGCTGCGAGCAGTTCCAGGAGGTACGTTTTCTGCGGTTCGGGAATCATGCCGCCTTCCACATTGGCTCAATCGCCTTTTCGAACAGGTAGTCCGCCTGCTTTTGATCGCGCCCCCCGCGCGCAATCAGGTCCAGGTAAGCCTGCACTTCGGAGACTGTCGGAATCTGATCGCAGCGTTTGCCATACATGAATACGCCGAGATCGTATGGTTCCAGGAATCGGAGCGGCGGACCATCTGCCTTGCGATTCGCAAAATTCTGGAGCTTTTCAGCCTGGTTAGGCGAAGACAGATATACGTCGATCGTGTCGAGATCGATGAAGGGCGCGCGAACGTTCGCTGCCGCGGGGCCAGTGAAGGCAAACTTGGGGATCTTAAGAGATTCGAGAGCATTGCTGAGCGCGGTCAGATCCTGCCCGAAGGGATTGGGATAGGTGACGCTGTTCCGCAAGCGCGAGCGATAGCGTTCCCGGTACTTCGCGGCCCAAGCGAGCAGAAGGCGTTTGGGCTCAGGAACCAGCGCCGATGTTCCGCGCCGACGGATCCAAAGCTGGTCTTCGAGCGTGCGGAGAGCCTTCGAGATGGTGCCGAGACTGACAACGAAACTGCGGATTGAAACTCCATCCTCACCGACCCCGTCAAGAACTGAATTATCGCGGGACTCCCTATCGAGTTCTTGGGCAATCTCGCTCAAGGTCCAGCTGCGAGGATTTTGGAGGAGTACTCGGACGACGCGCGAAAAGCGTCCTGAGAAGACATTGACCTCGCGAGGGCCTTCTATCGATTCAACGACGCTCTTACTTCGCTGACCAGTCCGCTGCAGGACGAATTTGCCAGGAACATTGATGGAGATGTTGCCGGCGAGGTCAAGGAAATCAATACCTGCTTCAATGCAGAAGGCCTGCGCTTGCTGGGAAAGTGCAGGAGACACGATTGCAAAAGCGGCATCTTTTTCAATTGCCTTGAGACGTGCGATCCAAGGGGCGATGTTTTCCAGTTGCCGGGGACTGATTGACTGCTTGATCTCGGCGTAGACTCGAACTTTGTTCGTTCCGGATTCAAGGTCAAAGCGGATGTCGAACGGGCGGCTGTCAACCACATCGGAGACCTGTATTCCCGGCAGCTGCACGAAGGGAACCTGGTCCTTGAGCGCTTGGACGACGGAGGCTTCGGTCGCTGTGGCGGCGGCTTGCATAGACTGATTTTCTCAGAGAGGAAATCAGATGTAAAGGAAAAGTTTCCTGCTGTACTGCTTTCCAAATCCGGAAATTAGAAAATAGTTGGTATTTATGTGTAATTTAAGTGAGTTTTATGTGTTAAATGGCTCTATACTTAGGATTTGCAGGAGCCTCCAATGGCGACCGTCCCCGCATCCCGCCCCGATCTCGCAGCGCATCGTGAAGCGCTCCGCCTCCCCATCCCGGAGATCGTCAAGCAGCTCGTCGGCCTCATCGGCCGAAAACTCACCGCCTACGTGGGCGGTGTACGGGACGTGCGTGCAGTCGATCGGTGGATGAACGGAAGCGAGCTTTACGGCGATGCCGAGCAACGTCTGAGGTTTGCCTTCCAGTTGGTCCGAATGCTCGCCGAAAGAGAGGATCCCTCTGTGATCCAATCCTGGCTGACCGGCCTGAACCCTGAACTCGGTGACCGCGTCCCACTTCGCCTGATGAGAGAAAACGAATTGGAGACCGTGGCGCCGGAGATCATGGGAGCTGCGCGAGCTTTCCTCGTTGACGGTTAGCTGGTCACTCGCCACTGCATCATTCGTGCCGCGTGGACAGTTGCGCCGCGATCCTGCGTCGGTGTGAAAGGCAGAACCATGCCGGTGGCCCATCCCCACGGAACTCGGCCGCGCGCAAGGCCATGGCCGCCTTTGAAGGATTTCCCGAGAGTTCGCGCTTTTTGCAATGAACCACTTGAAAATCTATGGAAAGGTCTGCAATCTGGAGAGAGCGCAACACCCCAGCGAATCTAAACACGATGGAGCATTCCCGTGCGGACGATCCTTGCCTCGATTCTCGTTGCACTCGCCATCCTACTGGCGGTGATGCCGAGGTTATTTCGCCAGCAAGAGATTGATCTTCACGAAGCCAGAATTCGCCAACAGATCGAGGATTTCCAGGAAAGGGGCGCCCTGGATCTGCCAGCCACACTTCAGAACACACTTTTCTCCGTCCCTCAAAAATCCTTCTACTACGGAGGCGGCTTCACCTACGGACAGTTACGTCAGGCCATTGCCAGCGAGGTGCGACAGGGGATCGGTGGCTTGGAACGTACTACCTCGTTCCTGGATTACGTGCAATATGTTGCAGAATCATTTGCCAAGGATACTCGCTTTCACGGGCATGTTGCCGTCAACCAGTCTCCTAAGCCGGGATATCTCAATGTGTACTTCGTCAAGCATGCGCGAGGCGATTCGCCGACAGCCCACGACGTTCCCCAGTGCTCGTACGTTGGCTTCGAGGATGCAATCTTCTGCGATTCCGATTCGATTGCCAACGCCTTCTCCCAGATCGACAAAATTGAAACCAATCAATCGGTGGTGATCGCAGTTCTCGAAGCTGATCAAAGGCTTAGGGTCAACATGTTGGGCAACCTCGATGTCTTGAGGCGACTTCTCAAGCAGAATCTGTTGATCTGGGTGATCGGACACGAGGTTGGGCATGCGGTTCACGACCGCGACTGGATATTGGCTCATGATGCGCCGCTGCATTTCGATGGAAACTACAATGATCGAGAAGAGCGCGCGGACACATTTGCAGCAAGTGTGGTTCTCGAGAATAACCTGTTAGGGGCTAACTTCACGACGCTGCTGCTCGAATTCATTGACCAGACATTCGATCAGGACTACCAAGCGCAGTATGGCCGCGCGCGTGACTTTATGCCGGGAGCAAAGAACTCTCCACTGCGGATTCAAACGGGCAGGTTTTCTAGACCTCTGCTCTTGCGTGCTCTTCAGGTCATGGAACAGGTCCTCAAATTAGATCCGTCAGCCATGGACAGGGCGGACTATACCGTTGTCAACGGAAGCTTGGGATACGTCCATTCGATTCAGTTTCCGGAAAGAGTCGCGCAAGTCCGGTCCAATATCGTGGTCCAAAGTGATCCCAACCGGACCGGTCTTGCTGGGCCCATCGCTTTGGGTGCATTCATTCTGGTAGCTGGGTCCTTGATCTGGCTGATCCGTGCAGAAAGGAAGGAACGATGAGACGGACCGTCGTAGGCATCCTCGGTGTCGTTGTGTTGTTTGCAATCTCCTACCTTACTTTTTACCAGGCGAGCCCGGCCGACCTAGCCTTTAATGGAGAGAAGGCTTTCGCGTTGGGAATGGTGGCGCTGACCGCAGTGGTCATGCTCCTAGGCATCCTCTTTGGTTGCCTCTACCGACGCCTGTCGCGCAATCCGGGGAAGGTGGACGCCTTCAAAGAGTTCAAGGATGTTCTTTCATCGGGCAGTTTCCTCTCCGCACTCTGCGTCTCTCCGTTCGTTTTCTTTGCGGTCTACGCCATCGTCAAACAGCGGCCGGGAGACCCGGCGTCACTCCTGCTTGCGTTTGAGAATGGTTTTTTCTGTGAAAGCATCTTCCAGAGGATGTTTCCTCGAGACACACCAACCCAGAGTCCAGCGGTCGCAGCAGAGCCAAAGAGCGACGCCGGTCAGCCCACCTGAAAGACAACCCTACCACGGGGCATCAAGGAACAGCTTTCGCTGAGACGGAAGGTCTGAGCGGCATCTCGCGCTGCGTCTCATCTCTGTATTCGAGACTTTACAGTCGAAGCCGGTGTACAAACCAATCAATGCCTGCGTCCGAGAACTCATGTACCTCGCGAAGCTGGCAATCGGCAGATCGGTAGATAGAGCGCCACGATTTCAGGTCAGAAGGAGGAATGCCCTGGCCTGACAGTACCTGTATTAAGTCATGAAGCAATCCATGAAGCTGTTCACCGGAGTCGCGGACGTTCCTTCCTAATCGGCCATAGTAGTCAACGACCCATAGATCGCGATTTCGAAACCGTCTCTTGAGTTTCTTAAGATAATTACGCGGGAGTCTTCTACCACTCCCGCTACGGCCACTCGATTGAGAACTGGGCAATCTTCGAAGACTGGACCATGTCAGAACGTTTCCCTATACGTCAGCCAAACTCACGGAAAGTCGCTGAAGACGATCCGGACTTGATGGAGGCACTGAGAGTGCTCGGGTTGATTCTTTCCGAATAACGTGATGACTACCGCACGGAAAAGTCCATCACGTTGGAGGTCACAATGGAAGCGGTCTTAATCCAGGGACAGATGATGCTGGACGCCGTCGTGGTGGCTCGATGGTAATGATCCTGATCTTCTGCGGGAGCATTGCCCAACTTGACTTCGAAAGATGTCCGTTTCCACAATAATTCCATCGCAGGCATTTGAACGATGGACCCAGCACGTGCCGAGGAATCTCGCAGGCAAGTAGACCGACTGGAATCGGAGATCGAATCCCTGCGCAGTGGCCACAAGGGAACGTACGAGCGAAGGTATGCGGAATTCTTCGCCCATGCCATGGCGGTCAGCGAACTCTTCAAATCCGCTCGTGCGATCTTCGCTGGAGAGCGAGAAAGGCTCTGGGCCGAATTCCAGGCCCTCTGCAACGAGGTGAGACAGGAATCGGACCGGGCTCGCGAAGCGCGCATCAGCAATTCCCGCGTGAAGCGGTCGGTGATCGAGTCCGATATCCGCGAAGCCTATTTCTGGGCCAAGGGCGCGAACCACGTCGCGGATTTGCAGGAGGCCGAACGACGCCTGCAACTGGTCAACGAAAGACTGAAAGACGGTTGGAGCGGCTTCACCGGGACCACCGAGTTCTTTGAGTCGATCGGTGGCAACGATGGGAGACTGACCAAGGAAGACCGTGATTTTCTTTGGAAGAAGTGGCGCGAGGCCAAAGACGAAATCCGCAATCGCCGAGCATGGTTGTGCGAGCTGCACTTCGACCATATGCGGGGAGTTGCCGGAGAATGCCTGAACCTAGCGCACAGCGATCCCCGCGCCGCCAAGGAGCGGATCAAGCGCGCCAACCAGGAGATGAAGCAGCACCCGCTCGACCGGGACCAGTACGCTCATATCCGCGAGAATCTCGACGAAGCCTGGAATCTCGCCTCCCAGACGGCCAGCAGCCGACACCAGGAATGGCGAGAGCGGATGGAAGACCATGTCGAGCGGTGGCTCGAACTGCATCGCAAGAACGAGTCGGTGATTGCATCTCTGGAAGAACAAGTCGAACGATGCGAGGAGATGGAGTCGAGCGCCCGCAGTTCGGAGTTCGCCGAGCGCGTGCGTGGCTGGATCGAGGAAAAGCTCGATAAGATCCGCGACATCCGTCGCACAAATCAGGAACTCGAAGAAAGAATCGAGTCAGAAAAGGGGAAGCTTGGCCGGTGAGCGCTAAGCGACCTGCACCGGGGCGGGTGGGGACACTGTGTTCCAACAAAGTCTCGATCGCGAAGGCAGGACATCATGCGAAAAGTCGCCGCAAGGCTTCGTCAATCCAGCCCCAGACAGTCGGCTGCGCAGCGGTGGCGAGAAGGCTTCCGATCGCTCCTTCGAGAATGTTCCGCAACGTGCGTCCGGCTTGTCTGACAATCACCGGATCGGGTTCGTCGGAGAGCTGGGCCTTGAGTGTGGCAAGCTGCGCATCGGCTTTTCGCTTCTGCGCCGGGTCAATGGGCAATTCTTCTAGATGAGAGGCGAGCTCGTTCACGAAGCGGCTGAGATCAGAGATCTGGATGCCGTTATAGGTAACCGTTTGCTGTTGCGTGGATTGTACCCCGCCTTGCTGGACGGGTGAATTCTCGATCGTCCCCACGTGCATCGCGTTGTAAACGATGTTGTAGGTTACCGAGGGGAAATCCGCGCTGGGCAGGTCGGGCAGGCGTTGCGCGGCCTCGATGGCATCGACGCCTGCGCCGTTGATGCGGGCGGTGTAGGGAATACTGAAGGTGTCGATCAGTCCGTTGTCTTTGAGGTAACGCCAAGCCGCCTTGGCCTCCTCTTCGGACAAACCGGTTGTCAGCTCCTCGATGAATACGGGTTCCGTTTTCGAGCGTGTTGCGTCATAGAGTACCTTGAGAAGCTGCAATGCTTTGCTCTGGTTTTTTGTAGTCTCCGCCACGATAGCCGTGCCCCCGATAAAACCGATCCCAACATCTTTGAGCGCATCGTCCACGCGTTGATCGAATCGTTTGCGCGCCTGCAAGGACATCTGCCCGAGGTTGATCCGGTTTGCCGCGTTCGCCATTCGCTCTGTAATCTCGGCCGTGAACGCACAAAGCCGCGGCCTGGCAAGTTTGCTGAGTTCAGCAATCGGAATCTTCGTGTTCTCAGAAAATTGCACGATCAGGCGCATTGCATTGGCGAGCGTATTTTCGTGAATGGGCGTGAGTCGCTGCTCCATCCTGATGGGCGTGCCTGACGAAAGCACCGACCCATGGCTGGCAGCCTCGGCTTCGACCTGGGCAGAAATGCGCGATGTCTCTGTCTTTGCGCGCAAGAGCATGGCGTTGAGCATCCGCTCGAAATCCGCTTTGTCGCCTGTGCCAAACATCATCTGTTCGATTTCCATATCGAGTCTAAATCAGCAAGGGCTTGGTGTAACGCAAGCAGCATTACAACCAGAACACCTATACTTAAAGTATCCCGACTTACAAGGCGAGGATGTGCCGTGGCTCCTAAGGTACTGTTCTCCAAGTACGACGTCATCAACGTGATCGAGTCGCAAAAGCAGCGTCTCAAGGAGGCCTACCTTCGTCTGCCCGAGGATCAGGCGCTCAATGAAGAGTTGATTGGCCGTCTCAAGTCCGAGTACATGCTCCGCGTTCCCATTTTGAAAATGGACGAAATGTACTGCGTCGAAGGCAAGACGCGCTTCGACGTGAGCCGCATGCCCAATCGCATTTTCTTCGGCTCCGGCCCGGTCATGGAAGAGGTCACAGAGTTGACGGTGCACATCCCATTCGATGGCGATCCTGGCGTCTTCAACATCGCTCCCTCCGCCTACAACTCGCGGATTGCGGAGGGGGAGGTCGTGGACAATGAGGTACTTCTGCGGGTTGTGGTGATCGACAGCCAGTACGACGTCCAGGCCCATATCGACCGCGAGGTCGCGCAGATCAATTGGGCCCTCACCCACCTGCGGGAGAAGAATGCCTATGAGAATCAGGAACTGGAGAGCGGCTTGCGTCAGGCGGTGGCGCAACGCAAACGCGCAATCGAGTCCCGTGTGGATGTTGTGGCCAACCTGAGGATTCCGGTGAGACAGCCGGCACAAACTAGCCCCAAGCCAGTGACTTCTCCCGTTGTCGCTCACAAGCCAGGGCCCAAAGCCTTTACGCTGCCTGCTGCGGAGAATGCACCCGAATGGGATGTCTTCATCTCCCATGCCTCCGAAGATAAGGCCTATGTCGAGCCGCTCGTCGACTCTCTACAGGCCGCTGGAATTAGCGTCTGGTACGACCGCATCGTGCTCGAGTGGGGCGACGATCTCAGAAAAAAGATCGACCACGGGCTGGCCAACTGCCGCTACGGAATTGTTGTCTTCTCGAAGGCTTTTCTCGCCGGGAAAAAGTGGACCGACCATGAATTCAACGGTCTATTTGCACTTGAAAAGCACGGAACCAAGCTCATTCTTCCCATTTGGCACGGGATCACCCACGACGAGCTTTTGTCTTACAGCCCCGCTTTCGCGAGCCGTTTTGCCAAGGACTCCTCGACCGACTCGTACGAGAACATCCGGGACAGTTTGCTGCGTATGCTGAAGCGTCCCATCCCGGAGAAAATCAAGCAGCCGAATTCCGGCAAAGCAGACCTCGAAGGAGAAACAATCGCATATGTCATCTACTACGCCCCGAATACAGAGCGGCCCATGATGCACGTGCGCAAAGCCTCGAATCTCGAGGACCGGTTTTTCCTCCATCATGTCGATGGAACCGTCGAGGAGGGGCACAGGCAAGAGATTGCCTTGAAGTACACCCTGGCTGACAAGAAACTGACGATGGACGGATACAAACGGCAGAATATTTCGGGTGGCTCGCTCTACCCGGAGTTCAATCTGTGACCAAAGTGCGTCCATTCCACACCGGCCTCCACACCTCGGACTGGCATCGCTACCCGGCGCCGCTCTACCGGGCGCAGGGCTGGACTGTGGATTTTGTGGAGCAGAGGTCGGAGTTTCCTCAGGGCGGCGAGTACGTGGGGGATCGGCTCTATCCCTTCAAGGAAGTCATCCTCTCGGCACGAAATCAGACGGCAGCACAGCGGGCTCTGGACACTATCATGAGCGCCCGCAATCTCCTTGAGGGATCGAGTTTCTTTCGCATGCTCTCGGGCGGTCCGCAAGTCGTCTCGCCGGTCGAGGGCGACGCGCGCGACACCGCGGATGGTGCGGCAAGCGAACGGCCCACGTTCCATTCCAGTCCCAATCTTCCGCTGGCCTGTTTGATCGCCGCCAAGGTCTCTCGCCGGCTCCGCTTCCTCTATGCCCTCGCTCGGCTCGAAGTCAGCATGGAGATCCTGTCCGTGCCGACGATTGAACTCGACCCGATGCACAGCCTGAATATTCCGAAGTCGGTCTTTCCCGAGGATCACATCCGCATGGCCACGGCCATTGTCTCGGCCAACGCCGCGATCGAGGAGTTGGGCCTCACCATCCGCGCCAGCAGCCAGAATCCCAGCCGCATCAACGGCGCCTGGAATCCCGACGTTCGCAGCGAGTTAGAGACCCGGCTGGTGGAGGCCGGCGTCGATCTCTCTGAGCCGATCTACTGGAACCTTCGCGGACCGCGGACGCGGATCGAGATCAAACGCGCGCCGGAGATCACCCAGCTCGCCCGCTGGGCGATCAAGAACGTCGTCCGCGACGGGCAGATGCACGTGAGCGACGCCATCGCCTACTCAAGTTTCCTGCGCAGTTCAATTGCCGCCCACTCGAGCGGGGACAAGAGCAATCTCCGCGTCCTCTCGGTCTACGACGTGGCGAACGTGCAGTTTCTCGCACGCCGCCTTCTCCTCGAGTCGCTCGGCTACTGGCGATACCTCGGAACTCACGAAAACCTGCGGCGGCTTACGGCCTCCGCCGCCGCGCGCGCTCCAACCCAAACGCGACCCTAACCTGCGAGGCCGCCGGCCGCAACCTGCACCGGGGGAAGTTGGGGAGAATGGGTGCGGGGAGAAAGGGTCTCCCCGCGGGTGATGGAACAAGTAAAGAGCTCAATTCAGCCAATGCGCTTCATGGTGGTCGTCAGCCTTTGCCGGGCTTCGAGCGCCGCCTCGCAGTCGTAACAACGGATAAGAGTGTGCGCGCTGGCCAGTGCCTCGGCCTCGTGTGCTGGCTCAACGTCCATCCACTGATTGTTCGGCATCTTGCACCCGGAGCAGGAGAACGAATAATGTGCCTTGAAAACGGCCATAGTAAGGTACCTCCTTAAGTGCTAATACTCACGGTGGACAGAAAACCGCCGTTGTCCGTCAAATATACTTTCGGCAGATTTGATAATCAGGTTGGATCTCCACTGATTCCGCAGCGCAAATCCCTGTCAAGGGAAAAATCGAGACTGTATCCACTTAGGAATGCAGCCTTTACATATGTAAACCTGTTGTCAGGAAATACTTCGAAGAGCGGGTGGATACTTAAGCCGAGAGGAGAAAGCCATGCTCGACGAACGGGGCAGAGCGAAAGCGCAAAGGCAAACCGCTAAATTTACAGAGCAGTTCCGGCATGCCAAGAAAATGGGGTACAACATTACTACCATGGGCCTGCCCACCTATGAAACGCAGGAAGATTTTGACCAGTACCGCCCCGAGGACGCCGGCAGCAAGTTCGAGCACGAAAACGAATTCATCGCAGAGATATTGAAAGGCCTCTTGGCCAACAATGTGCCCGCGAAGCCTGTGACCATCCGCTATGGCGAATTCGTTCAGTGGTTGAATGGGCGCGAGAATTCATCGAGCAACCGCGCCTCCTACTGCGGTCATCTCGCGGCCAGGGATGAGCGCGAGAATGAGAAGAGAAGTCGATAACTGACACCGTCGAGCCTAGTCGAGTCGAACCGGATCAGGTGTCTTCATTTGCGTAGGGGCGATCTAAATGGAATGGTTGAGCCGATGGCTAGGACGAAAACGGGAGTCTTCTCCGCCGCCTTTGTTACCCAGGACCACGGCGATTCCAGCCGATTGGTCCAGTCGCCCGACTTATTTAGCCGTGCTTCAGCGGTTTCTCTCCCTGCGCGACGCCAGGACTGGGGTTCCCGAGTACTGGGAGCCGATGTTCGGGACTCATCCGCGCCATGTCGTCGAAGCTCTGCTTCAACTCCATCTACTCGAACCTGCATCGCTCGCCGAGACTATCGAGTCCTGCCACACAGGAGCGGATCTCAAGAAGCTTCTGGCCGCCCGCGGCCTGAAGGTCAGCGGCCGAAAGGCTGAGCAGGCCCAGCGCCTCATCGAAGCCGATCCGGAAGGGATGCGCAGTTTCGCCGCCGAACATCAGGTCGTGCGCTGCTCCCCCGAAGCGAGGCAGGCCGTCCAGTCGTGGCTCGATTGCCAGGCTCAGGCACTCGAAACCGCGACCGACGAGTTGATCGCTGCTTTGCGCAATCGGCAATTCAAGACCGCTATCCAGATTGCCGACGCCTGGCGCAACCAGAGATTTGAACCGTCCGTACATCCCGCACAGGAAGCGATGACCATTCCGTCCCAGCTCCGTACGCTCGAAGAGCGAACTCGCGAGGTGGCTGCGATGTTCACTTTGCGTCCCAAGATCCTGAGGGGACTCAGCCCCGACGAATGGGAGGGCCTCCACCTGAACTACGCCGTCTGGCAACTGCTGGGCCAATCGGCCGACGAGAAATGCATGCCGGGATTCATGGGGCTAGGAGAAATGGACACGGCCACGGTGATGCGCATGATGGGCTTCTACGCCAGTCACCAAAGAGAGCTGGAACAGTGGAAGCCGTTGGGCGTCAAAACCGCGCGCATCGCCTGCTGTCACTCCGGAAGCTGCGATGCCTGCGAGGCACTCGACGAAAAGCGCTACGCTCTCAGCAAACTCCCCGAGCTCCCTTACGAACACTGCACCTGCGCCCTCGGCTGCCGCTGCCTCTATTTTCCTGACCTCGGCCTCTAAGCTCGGACGGGGCAATCACCGCGCCCGAAATGGTTTCCGCGTTGCCATCCGACCAACATCATGGATCGAAGAGTGATGAATCCAAAACAGAGCTGGACGGGGAGAGCCCGGCTGGAGAACAGCGTACTCACGTCCTGTTCGATCGGACGCCGAGACATCAATCTACAGCTTCTGTGCTGGGGCAATTGTGCACCATCAGAACATACAGCGGTTTGCCAATGGAGTCCGGCAGATGGGGTGCGAATTCAGATTCAAACCCGCAGTTCAGGCAACAGAGAGCGTGCCGCGATTCCGAGTATTCCTTTCGGACCACATCTGTGGGCAGCTTGTCATCCTGAATAAACCGCATATGCGAATCGTAGCACCGCAGTGGTGGGAAAACTTGCGCATGCATTATGAACCAGGGCTGACGCCTACATGTCACGCAGGAGGCCGCGGGTTCGAGTCCGTCGCTCCCGCCAGTATTCGCCGTCATCCGGTTCCATTTCAACCGTCACAGTAAGGATGTGGTTTCATTGATCCTAGAGATGCCGAAGATCTCTGAGAGCTGTACGGGCAGCGTGATATCCACACATTCCGTGGACGCCACCGCCTGGTGGCGTCGATGCTCCGCAAAGATAGAGACCACGTTTGGGAGTTCTGTGCAGCAATGCAGTTGGCCTAAAAAGCAGCTGGCCAACATTCATCGCACCACCTAAAATATCACCGCCCACCAGGTTTGGATTCCATCGTTCGAGGCTTGCGGGTGATGAGACAGATTTCGACAGAATGCAGTCTCGAAATTCTGGAGCAAATCGGGTGATTTGTCGTTCGATCAAATTCGTGACATCTTTTGTGCTCCCGTTTGGTACATGACAATATGCCCAAGCAGTGTGACGACCGTTAGGAGCCCTGCTGGAATCAAAAAGCGAAGGCTGACCCAAAAGAACAAATGGCATATCAGACGAGAATGTGCGTTCGGAGGCAACTATCTCTTCGAAGGTTCCTCCAAGGTGAACGGTTGCGGCCCGTGAACATTCTCGGGCTCTCCAAGGAATGGGAGCGTTGAGAGCGTAGTCGATCTTGAAAGCGCCGGCGCCATATTTAAATCGCTCCAGTCGCTTCTGGAATCTCGCCGGAAGACTAGAGCCAGCAATCCGAACCAGTTGGCGCGGAGTTAGGTCCGCAAGTACTAGGTCAGTCTCTGGAAGGCTAGTGACTTCATGTTCTGTTTCGATATCGCCACCTAGACTTTGGAGATGGCAAGCGAGGATGTCAGACAGGGTTTGGGCTCCTCCCCGTAGAATAGGCCATCCACGCGCGTGCCCGGCAGCCATAAGGACAAGAGCGACCGCGGCCGATGTTGGTTGTTCTAGCGGGAGGATCGAGTGAGTGGTCATGCTTGCAAAGAATGCCCGGGCTCGCTGACCGCGGAAGAAGGACTTCGCAAGACGCACTCCGGAGAGCAGTGCCAGAGGCCCGAAGCGGGCAAGGAGTAGCGGATGCCGGGGAAAATGCAACATCGGACTCAGAACTTCTTCAACCAGCTGATCGAATTGTCCGGTCAGAGGTTTTAGCAGAGAATGGTATGCCCGACGGTCGCATGAATCGAGCGTTGCAACGGTTTCCTCAATCGAGTGTTCGAGCAGCACGGCTGTTCCATCGTCAAGAGGATGTGCGCATTGAGCAGGAGGGATTATCCAAGGGATCGAGACAGGCAACGACCGAAAGAAAGGACTCGCAAATCCCATCGGATAGGCGGATGATCCCAAGTCTTGACGAAATCCAGGCAGCGTAGTCTCGGCTGTCGAGCATGCTCCGCCGATGCGGCCGTTCAGCTCCAAGACCTTTACATCGATACCTGCGGCGGCGAGAACAATAGCAGCGGAGAGGCCATTAGGTCCCGAGCCAATGACTGTCGCAGTAGTCATGTGGAAAGATCTTTTTTGCAAGCAGGTGAATCAGTTAAGTTCTCGAATTCGCCGAAACCTTGACTCCGCGAAACCCGAAAATTGAGTTCTTGACGCATCTTGACCCTAAGCTCGCCTTGAGCCTCCATCGTTCCTCCAGGGCCGGCAGGGTCTGCAAAATCGGGAATGTTCAGCGAGCGCGCTAAGAATTTGACCGGAACAGTCTTCATGAGGAGGCCCCAAAGTGTCCGACGGCAGTTCATACAACTGCCATTTCCTCCGCTATCGACTCACTCGGTACGGGGGGGACCGACGCGAATAGCATGTGAAGCCCTTCGACAAGCGTCGGGTGGGCCAGAATCGCATCCCTTAGCGCTATGTAAGGTAGTTCTCCCATCATCGCGATCTGAACCGCCGACATGACCTCGCCTGCCCCAACACCGAAGTTCATGAAGCCAATGATCCGATCACTATCTGTCGCAACAAGGGCCTTCATGAATCCGCGCGTCTCAACGAGCGAGCGCGCACGGAGCACTGTTGCCATCGGAACCTTGAATAGTCGGTACGGAATGCCTTTGGTCCTAGCCTCCCTCTCGCTGAGCCCGACTCGAGCGAACTCCGGGTCGGTGAACACGCAGAATGGAACCAACCTTCCGGTGGTGACATGATTGCCGCCAGTGACGTTGTCATGGAAGACATGGAAATCGTCTTCACTGATGTGAGTGAACTGGGGGCTTCCGGCCACTTCACCGACAGCCCAGATACCTGGTGCAGTGGTTTCTAGGCGCTCGTTCACCCTCACGTAGCCGCGATCGGTGACTTGAACGCCTGCTACTTCGAGTCCCAGATCTTTCGTGTTTGGGATGCGACCCGTTGCAACCAATATGTGTGTGCCCTCTATGGTATTCTCAACTCCGTTTTGCTCGGCGATAACTTTCACCCATTGACCGGACCGTCCAGATACCCTTTTGATCCGCGCATTCAGGATCAGTTCGATTCCCTCATCCTGGAAGAGACCACCGATAGCTTCGGTGATATCGTCGTCCTCCAGATGGAGCAACCTGCCATTCCGATCAATTATCGATACTTTGCTTCCAAATCGGCGTATCGTTTGGGCTAGCTCGACTCCTACATAGCCACCGCCAATCACAACTAGATGCTCGGGAACCTCATCGAGTTCGAGCGCTTCGATATGTGTGAGGGGTCGCGCTTCGGTGAGCCCTGGTATTGAATCGATAGCGGCGTGGGTGCCTGTATCGATAACTACGTTTGTGCCCCGGAGTTGGCGCGTGGTTCCATCGTTTAGCGTCACCTCCACGGTTCTTGGTCCGATGAAGCGGCCGGAACCCATGATGAGTTCCGCCCCGCTATCTTTGTACGCGGCCAGATGGGTATCTATGAGGCTCGATACCATCTTGCGTTTGCGTTCGCGGACAGCAGACATGTCGAGCTTGAAACTGCCCCCGGCAATCCCAAACTCTTCGCTCCTGCGCACGTAGGATGCAACCTGGGCGGTGTGAATGATGTTCTTGCTCGGGAGGCACGCAATATTCGGGCACGATCCGCCTATGTATTTCCGTTCGATCATTGCGACACGCTGTCCCTTCGAGGCGAACGTCCAGGCAATCAACTTTCCTCCTGAGCCGCTGCCGATGATCACAATGTCGTACTCTTCCGCTGAGGTCCTCTTGGTTGGCGATGGGAAAGCATTTTTCGCGTTTGGCATGGGGCTCCTTTCATTGAAGACAGATGAAAGAGATTGGATATATCCTTCGCACGACGATCACAATTCTGATGAAGATGCGGTTCCTCCAGCCGTCGCGCTTTATCTGCTAAAGCAGGATCGTGATATCGGTAAGACCGATCAGATCGGAACCGATATAGGGACCAAACAACTTGAAGAGCCGACTGAAACCTTGCACTACTTCGCGCCGACGCTCTCGATGCCATACGCATCCAGTACGTCCGACAGGGTTACGACGCCTTCCAACTTGCGAAGATCCGCCCGGTGAACGACCGGCAAGACATCGAGACGGTACATGCTCATGTGTTCGAGCGCCAGATACAAGGGCTGATCCTTGTGGGCGTGCGGTATATGAACGGTATCCACAAGGCTTGTCAGTGGCTGCTCTTTTCTACCATCTACTAAGGCACACTCCATGTCCTCTCTGTTCAGGATTCCTAGAAAGGATCCCTTGTCAGTCACCGGCCAGATGCGGAAATGATCGGAGCGAGTCTGTTTGACTGCATCTTCAACGGACATCTCACCGGAGAGTGTTTGCGGAGAGTTCCGCATGACCTGAGCGACTGTGCGTTGGCTGAATTCGTCTTGAGTGTGATGGTGGGGCAAATGAATTCCATCCTGATCGGCCAAAGCATCGTAAATGGGCTGCTTCTGAAACTGGGACGAGATGAAGAAACTCGTCAAATTCGCTGTCATCAGCGGCACGATGACAGCGTAATCCCGCGTCATTTCAAAGATCATGAGCACTGACGTCATAGGGGCTCTCACGATACCCGCAAAGAGCGCACCCATGCCGACCAGCGCGTAAGCGCCGGGAGTGGCGGTGTATACAGGCAACAAATTATGAGCCACCGTCCCGATGGCCCCTCCCAGCATTGCGCCGAGAAATAGGGCGGGGCCAAAGATTCCTCCTGCATTTCCACAGGCATAACTGGTGGTGACTCCAAGCAGCTTGAGCACGACAAGCAGCAGCATCAACTTGAGCGCCATGGTGCCGTGAAGGGCACTACCGACATAGACATACCCGACGCCCAACACCTGAGGCACAAACAATCCCATCAGGCCAACCGTCACGCCTCCCACCATGGGGTGCCACCACTGCGTACCCTTCGGTAGTTTCAGAAAGAACTTGCGCATCTCGAGCAGGAGTCGCGTAAAGGCTACGGACAGGAACCCACCAGCGATGCCCAACAGGGCGTAGATGGCGAGTTCGAGCGGATGGACCAATTCGTATTGCGGTACCTGAAACAGAGGGTTATCGCCAAGCAAAATGCGCAAGACCGCCCACGAGGTAGCAGAAGCAAGCACGACCGAACCTAGAATCGGCGCGTTCATATCGCCTACTACCTCTTCGAGGGAGAACAACACAGC
This sequence comes from uncultured Acidobacteriaceae bacterium, assembly GCA_963838295.1. Lineage (GTDB taxonomy): Bacteria > Acidobacteriota > Terriglobia > Terriglobales > Acidobacteriaceae > Telmatobacter. The sequence continues at coordinate 5,157 of CAWIQS010000004.1, read as the reverse complement.
CGCCATTGGAGTATTGAAGGCCGCGGCAATCGCGGCGGCGGCTCCCACAGGAATCAGAGCCTTGACCTTTTCCGGGCGCAATCCGAGCCAGCGACCGAGAACGGAGCCGATGCCAGCACCTACCTGAACGGATGGCCCTTCGCGGCCGAGTGGAATCCCGCTCGCCAGAGTCGTAGCTGTGCAGAAGAATTTGCCTAGGATGGTCCGTAGCGATATGAATCCATCGCGTGCGAAAAGGGCGGCCTTCGTCTGGGGTACACCGCTGCCCCTGGCGCTAGGAAAATAGCGGTAGAGCAGGAAGCCCATGGCCAGCGATCCTGCGACGGGTATAAGTACGCGTCTCCACGCGGCGCTGCCCACCGGATAGAGGCGCATCGCCAACCGCTCTGTCACCACGATAAAGCCGACAACGACGAGCCCGGTCAGTGCTCCTATCAACAAGGACAGGAGAAGAAAGATCTGCTCCTCACGTTGTTGAAATAGGGCGGCCGAACGCAGTCTCAGAATCGTTCGCCATTTCATCGCGTGGTTCTCGGCGGCCGCGGGAGACGCCATGGGGATACCGAAAGGCGTTTCATGACCGGCATCAAAATGCTGCGACACGAAGCACCTCCATTGGAAAAGATCCTTGCCAACTTTGGCCAGCGTACGGATGCAGTTCTCGCCAGTCGAAACGTCGCCAGTCACGATCATGCAACCCCCTTCAGCTAACCGGCGACCAGTTGTTGCCCGCCGTCGATGTCGTAGGTCCCGCCGGTAAGGGCTGTATTAGTCATGATGTGTACGGCGAGCGCGGCGACATCGGCCGGTGTGACGACGCGCCCGATGGGAAGCGTGGCGCGAAGCTGATTCCGGCGGTTGTCGAGTTCATCGCCAAGGAGCGATGCTGACAATGGTGTGTCGACGAAGCCCGCCGCGATCAGGTTGACTCGGACGGGCGCGACTTCGAGCGCGAGGCTGGCGGTGAGGGCGGGAAGCGCAGCGGTGACCGTCGACACGACCCCCAATCCAATGCGGGGACGGCGGCCGCCCGTGCCTCCCATAAACAGCAGCGCGCCTCCCGGTCTTACCTTGGAGGTGGCGTTGCGAGCGACCTGGAGCATCAGCAAGAGATGCGTGTCGAGGGCGCGGCGTGCCTGTTCGAAGTCCATGTCAAGGAGGCGTCCGTAGTGCGGCCGGCCAGCTGTCACCATCACGTGGTCGATCGCGTCCGGGAGGTCGCCGAAGAATCGCTCGAGTTGAGCAGGGTCATCGGCATCGAAGGCCGCTATGCTCTGCGCTTCGAACTCGCGGGCGGCGAGTTGAAGGCGCTCGGAATTCCGGCCGGTGAGAATCAGCCTGGCCCCCTCAGCGCGTGCTCGTCGGGCCGTTTCGAGCCCTATGCCGGCGCTACCGCCGATGACTACGACGGTTTGCCCAAGCAGTTCCGGTTCGCGCCGGACGGAGACAGGGGTTGTTGCGGTGCTCATAATTCCTCCAGGAACCCACGTAGTTCGAGAGTCTCGAAGTACTGCCGGGAGCGATGTCGGTCCCGCCGAGTCGTTTATTGCCGCAGCTCTTTGCCCGACTGCCCCGCCACCAAAGAGATCGACTGGAGGATCTCGCTTGTGGTCACAATCGCGTTCGCATAATCCGGTAAATTGATTTCCAAAGCGGCATGCATCATTCCATCTGAATAGTCTGCCGTGCGTCTTTTATCACTGTGATCTCATAACCAAGTTCAGCGGCGTATCGGACAGTTGCTTCCACGCAGGTGTGCGCTATGAGGCCGATGACGATCAGTTTCTGTACGCCGTGTCTCTTAAGCAGCAGATCAAGGTCTGTATCGGCGAAGCCGCTCGAGCACCAGTTCTCCTGAGCTACAGTCTCACCCGGCAGCGGAGTGAATTCGGAGCGAAGTTCGCCTCCCCACGTGCCGTATTCAAACGTCTTTCTCCCCCATACCCCTTTCTGAATTGGCGCGATGTACCTCCACGTTTCGAAATCCCCCGGGCGATATCGATCTTCTCGATGGGTGCATTCACAATGGCTGAAAAGCTTGAGTTGACTAGGGTGTTGTCGTCCATCTTCATCTCCTTTTGAATGGAGCTTGCGGGCCTTCTGAGTTACGCAAGCGTGATTGCAGTTTCAATGTTGCCGCGCTTCGAACGCGGATTCTGTCCAAACTAAATACGTTGCCTGACTCGGCTCTTTCGATTCCGGCGGCGGATCATTCAAATTGCTCCTGCAGGTCCGCAATGAACCTCTTTTCGGCCTTCGTCTGACGCCATGACAACAGTGTCTGTCTCTTCCTCGACGCGGGATACAGTTGGAGCGCGGAGGTCATGGATTTGGACGAGATCCTTGCTGAAGAGCAGATCAAACGTCCAATCCAGGGCCACACGGACCTTTTTCTCCAAACGAGGCAACTTGCTCAGATAAATCGTGCGCCACAGAAACCACGCAAAGAAGCCAGAGAAGTTAATCCCAAGAATGTTCGCTACGCCCGTCCTCCGGCCGATGGATGCGAGCAAACCCAGGGTGGAAAATGAGAACGGCCGCTTCGAGCCGCCACAAAGGGCCGCAGTCACGTTCTTGGCTACAGTTTTACCCTCTCGCAGCGCGTGCTGAGCCGTCGGCGGGTACGGCTGTCCGGTCCTTCGATCCGCAATGCAAGCGCAGTCCCCCAGCGCCCATACGCCCGGCCAACCCAGCACTTCTAGGTAGTCGTCCGTCACAATGCGGCCGCGGTCCAATTTGCATGGCAACGTGGCAATCAGAGGATTCGGGGAGGTTCCGGCGGTCCAAATCACGGTATTCGCCGGAATACGAGACCCGTCGCTCAGTTCGACAGCATCCTCGAATACACGGACCACTCTTGTGCCAACTCTAATCTCGACTTTTCGTTCCGCCAGTTTCTTTTGAGCGTATGCGCCCAGTTTTGGGCCTAGCTCCGGCAGGATTACATCGCCGGAATGAACCAGAAGCACCCGAATCATGTCCTCTTCAAGGTGTGGGTAAAAGCGGAGCGATTCGCGCAAGAAATCGTTAACCGCAGCCACGGTCTCCGCACCTGCAAACCCGCCGCCCGCAACAACGATCGTCAATAAATTGGGCCGAGAGCCGGCCGCACACTCAAAATCGGCCTCCTCCAAAAGATCGATGAGTTGATCTCTCAAATGAATTGCATCGCTCAGCGATTTCATTGTCATGGCCTTGTGCTCAAGCTCGGGCAGGCCGAAGAAATTCGTCATCGATCCCAAAGCGAGGATGAGATAGTCGTATTTAAGTTCGTGACCATGGCGCTTCGCACCGTGGACGACGGTCACGGTTTTCGAGATGAGGTCAATGTGCTCGACATCCCCATGAAAAAACTGACCGTTGCTCAGCAGCTTCCGAAGCGGGTTGACAATGTGTGTCATGTCGAGATCGCCAGCCGCGACCTCATGCAGCATCGGGGTGAAGAGGGAGAAGTTCTCCCGATTTACGAGGGTCACCTGCACGTCGTGTTTATGGGCGAGCGTTCTTTCCAGCCCGAGCGCAGCGTAGAGTCCCCCGAACCCACCACCGAGAATCAAAACCTGTTTGCGCGAAGGTGCGCTCATCGCCTATCCTTTCTCCCTCATTTCGAGTTGCACTTCACAGCATTCAATCCGCGAGGAAGCGGCCAGACTGCCCATCGAGATTGGCGCTGTAGACCAAGCCGCCGAAAATTGCTCTCCTCATTCTTTGAACAGGTGCGTCGCGTGGGTGACAGTCGCGTTCGCCCGCATTACCGCGGAGACTATGGCTGCTTCCGTCAGCATCGTGTCATTTGCTCCGGCCTTACGCGCCGCTTTCATATGCAACTCAATACAGTAAGGACACTGCGTTGTCAGCGCGACCGCCACCGCCATCAACTGCTTGTGCAGGACATCGATGGCACCGGCTTTGAACGTCTCTTCATTGAAAGCCCAGAAGGCTTTCATTGTGTCAGGTGCATTCTCATCGAGCTTCTTGAGCCGAGTGAGATTACTCATATCAAACATGTGGATGGCTCCTTTTCGGTTTTTGTGTAAAGAGCTTCCGATCTGGAAGGGTGCTAATATCGCCGTATTGATCCGGCGGCGTTGGTCAATATCCGGACGGCACCTCCGCGTATGCAATGCCGGTGAGGTTTCCTTCCGCAGACAGCAACGTCTTCCGGTTCGACCCATCGAGATTGGCGCTGTAGACCGAGCCGCCCAAGTCGGTAATGAACATTCGGGCGCCCTTCAGATCCAAAGCCAGGCCGATGGCTTCCATCAAATGGGTGAAAAGGATCTCAGGCTCCTTGGCATTTTCGGCCTCCCAGTCCATGGGCGCACGGCTCACCGTGTTGCCGCGCGGCGGGTCCCCGCGATCGGTCCAATACAGCGTCCGGTTCACCGGATCGAGATCCAGATCGATCGGTTCCGGAAGATTGTCATAAAGAATCTCAATGTCCCTGCGGTTCTCGGCCGACTGACCATGCGGAACCTGGATGTTGGCCCGACAAATTCGACCCAAACCCACGTCGTGACTACCCTTCTGCGTCCAATAGAACTTGCCGCCGTCTGTGTCCACCGCAATGCCGACGCACCATTTCCTCGGATCTGATCCCGGCCGCGAATCGCCCAGGCTCGTATCCACGAGAGTTTCCATTTCCGACCCGTCCAGGTTTGCCCGCATCACTCGCATGCCTTCCCGGTCCGACCAGTAAAGCTTGCCGCTCCTCTTCTCCAGCTGGAGCTGCTTCGGCGTGAACGTGCCGCCGGGTGGAACGATGGTGATCATGTTCTTGCCATTGAGATCCGACCGCATGATCGAGCCATCATTGCTCATGGGATCACCCATATTGGTCCAGTAGATGTACCCAGCAGTGACATCGAGCGCCAGGCCATCGGGCAACTTCCGGCCTTCGTTGATGATGGTCTTCAAATCGGAGCCATCAGGGTTTGCGGACAATATGCGGCCGCCGCTGAGGTCCAGGAAAGATAGAGCCTACCGGCGCAGGTGCGGTTTTCGCCTCTGCGTCTATCGGTGTGGAAGTTATCGCGCTCATGTAACGTATCTCCTCGCTAACGCTTTTAAGAACATCTGATCGCGACTCATGCTGCCGACTTTGCCGGGTGTGACCGCAGTGATCTGAAACCCGCACGAAGCTCTTCTGAAAACAGT
>CAWIQS010000003.1:0-339114 GCA_963838295.1 uncultured Acidobacteriaceae bacterium | reverse complement strand
CGAGCTTACAGCTGTGTAGCTTGGCGGGATGGCAAGGATCAAAGTCCACTCGTTGCGGTTGCCGGCGAGCAGGAAGAGATGTTGATTGCAGAATTTGATTTAGACAAAATCCGCGAGTTCAGACAATGCGAGTCATGGCGTCTACAGCAGCGCTATCGCGCAGCACGCACCGTTCCTAGTTTGTGAGGTTATAGATCATGCCAAATGGATCTTTGACATAGCAGCGAGGAAAATCCGGCTCGTCCTTGACAACTTCACAGCCCTCCTCTACTAGTCGCTGCTTCGCGTCGGCAACGTTGTCGACCTTCACTTCCAAGACGGGCCCCAAGGACGGGCCAGGCTCGATGAACAAGTTGATGTGCTTGCCATGGAGGCCGATCATCTTCGGGTTGTTGTCGGAAATTTCGAATCCGAGATGGTTGACATAAAAAAGGGCGGCTTCCTTAGGATCTGGGGCTTGAATTAGGATGTCTGGACCAAAGCGGTTTGCCATGTTATTCCTCGCGAGGAAGTATAGTACTAACCTATGCAGCGTCAAGTCGAGACAATCCGCAACGGACGGCACGACTGCGAATTGCTCTGCGCCGCAGGGATGCACTGAAGTTAGGAGGTGTCGCATGCTTTCTGTGGGACTCTTGGATAAGAATCCTCGTTCTGTTCGCTCCTGTAGTTCTCATCAAGCGATCGGGAAAGCTGGCCGCTTTGTGCAAACTCTCACTGTATTGAGCTGGCTGAGTACTGCTCTCCTCGCGGCTTTCGCTTTTGCTGGTTGTTCCGCTCGCGCCGCAGGATCAGCCGAGTCACAATCGCTTCCCCCTGCTCGCGCAGCTGCTATTGGCGAGAGCGCGCGCACATTCATGCGTACGGTGGCCCATGATGTCACTCAAGAGGGTCCCCTGGCGTGGCTCGAGTTCTTCGACAACGGCCCAGGGTTCTTCATGGCCGTTAACGGACAGCTAGCGTTCCCGAACGCTGCCGCAGCAAAGGAGGGCACTCAGAGTTTTGCGCGGACCATCAACCATATCGAATTGACATGGGGCGACGATTTGCGCGTTGATCCTCTCACTGCTGAACTCGCGGTCGTCGCAGCGTCGTGGCGCGAGATCCTGGTTGACAAGGCTGGGCATCGTATCGAGGAAACCGGATACTTTACTGGGCTGGCTGAGTATCGAGACGGTCACTGGAGATTCCGAGACGCCCACTGGTCGGCGCCTATATCGCCGCCACCCGCACGTTAGCACCTCACAATGTAAGAGTGTCGCTCAGCGCCAATTCCCGGATGACGGCAAACCGGAGGTAACCCGCCTCAGACGAAAGCTGGTTTGTGGTTTTATGAGCGTCGCTTGCTCTGCACAGCTTTTATTCACTCACAAACAGGAGTAAGCAGGAATGTCCGCGGTCCGATTATCACTTCGTCGCTGGCATGAGTTTGAGATCGGCAAATGTAGTCCACTTTCCATCTTTGGCTTTCTGCTCGAGGAGCCACTGCCAAGCTGTGGCTTCCGGAGACCAGCGAAAGGTGGTGTGGAAAGGCCCGTCGGGATACTCGAAGACGAAACGAATCTCGTTGCCGTTGCGCACGCCGTAGCCTAGTGTCTCCGAGAAGCGTCCGCCGAAGATGTCGAGAAGGTGGAGAACATAGCGCTCGCTGAGAGTGTCGTAGCCGAGAAACCAGATCGCTTCGTAGCGCTTCTCGGAGGCGGGCGCGGTTGCGGCCGTTTTTTCGTGGATGCGAAGAAACTGGCGATTCAGCACCCACTCGGCGTCGATTTCGTGATGTGCCTCGCGACCAACTATCTGTCCTTCTACCTTCCAGGTTCCGCTAAGATGATCGGCTAGATTGTCTTGCCACTCGACGGGTGCCTGGGCCATGGATGAGAGCGAGGTAAGAAACACGAGAAAAGCCGCCGCGAGCATGGTCGGCAACAACGTGATTTTCATTTGATGTCGTCATTCGGTGTCCGGGAAAAGCGTTGAGGTCACGTCAGCGGGAATCTCCTTCTTGGTTCAAATACGGCACCGATCATACACCCATCCCGTTGGTCACCAGGTAACATTCCGGCTGTATTCTCGGCCACTCGAAAACTGGAAGCTCGACGAGATTACTGTCGACAATCGCGTTCACGCCAACTAAGCTCAACCGACTTGAGCTAGCTTACTTCGGTCGCTCAGCCGGAAATCTCCGATGAAGGTCCACGATCCGGCTAACCGGACTTATATGAAATAGTCTGCACCCGCTGACGGACAGATTGAATTCCTCTCGACTTGTCCGACAACCAGTTTGCAGAAACCTATTGCCGCCCACCCGGATTGTCTAAGGTAATTTGGATTTGGATTGCAGTCCGAACCACGCCATCCGGTGGAACATTGCATCCATTGCCTTTGGTGATTTCCTCGCGCCGCAATCGAGCCACCATTTCAGAAGTGACAGCAGGTTTCCGGCGAGCGCATGCGAGCGAGCGTCCAGTTCGCTTCCAACCAGATCCTTCAGGCCCATCTCCTTAAGATGTCGAGCGATCCCGCGAGCGAAGTAGCCCTGGGCAAGGTCGAAATACGTGTGGATACGTCCGGAGTCGACCAGAGCGCGATAGAGCTTCTTCGCACCACCGACATGCATAAAAAATTCTGCCACGGGTGCGATGCGGTCGGATTTCTCCCGCTTCTTGAGGAGAGCAGTGCTCCACATTTCCAGGCCGTCCTCTAGCACGCAGAGAAATAGGTCGTCCTTGCCGCGAAAATGAAGATAGAAAGTGGACCGGCCGACTGTCGCGCGGTCCAGAACTTCCTGCACCGTGATTTCATCGATCGACTTCTCCAGCATCACCGCGACCAGCGCATTACTCAGCTGGCTGCGGGTACGCCGGATGCGCTTGTCAGGCTTGCGTCGTTGTTTGTCATTTCTCATCGGCTCGGTAAGCCCTATGGGTAACGGAGAGCGCTCAATATTGGACATCGACCACCTTTTGTTCAACAACTCAGCCATTTTCGCGAACGGCTATCGACTCGAACGCGGTGCGTTGCTACAGTGCATATTGTTAGTACGGTTGCTCTCGTGAACACAAGCAAAAAAGGAGAGAAAACATGAATCGCATTTATTCCCTTGCAATCGGTAGTATGTTGATCTTCGCGCCGGTCATGCTGTCGCAACAAACCGCCACTGAACCCGGTCGACCTCTCGAGGGCGCCGTTCTGGCCAGCGATTTGCCGGATATCGGAAACCAGTTGAAAGTGTTAACCGAAAAACTTGATCTCACCGACGATCAACAACCCAAAGTCAAAACCATTCTTCAGGAACTGCGCGAAGCCACGCAAAAAGTCATGCAGGACAAAACCATTTCGCGCGATCAGTTGTTGGATAAGGTCAGGCCTCTTAGGATGAACGCCGACAGCAAAATGCGTGAAATCCTGAGCGATGAACAGAAGAAAAAACTCGATCAATACTTGCAAGGGCCGCATCCGGACATGCATGGCACGATGCAACCTAAAGCTTCACCCGCGAAATAGCAACGTCAGCCCGATCAGATGACCCGGTTGCCTTCACGCTTTTTGTGCCTTCAGCGACAGGGAAACCACGGTTTCGACCGTCGAAGCCCTTCGTTGGAAGGAATAGGTTTGGGTATCCTTGGGGATGAAGAGCATGCACAACGAGGTTTACCCTGAGCTGACTTCAGTCTTGCAACGATTCGTCGGCGGCGTTCAGAATGCCTTGGGAAGTAACTTTCTCGGCGCCTATCTTGTCGGCTCGCTCGCAACGGGAGACTTTGATCTCGACAGTGATGTCGATTTCCTGATCCTCACCAACGCGGAGTTAAGCGATGCTGAAGTACGATCATTACAAACAACACATGTCGACATCCATGCTCTCGGATGCTATCCAGCCGGGCATCTGGAGGGGTCCTATATTAGTACGGATTTGTTAAATCGGACTGATCGGGTTGGAGTAGAGCCGTTATGGTTCGTAGACAACGGAAACACATCGTTGGAGCGTTCGATTCACGACAATCGATGGCACGTTCGGTGGATTCTTCGCGAGCGGGGGATCACCATCATCGGGCCTGATCCGAAAACTCTCCTGCACCCGGTACCAACTGGAGCCTTGCGCTCCGAGGCCGTCGCAGCGATTCAAGAGCTCAAGAGCCGTTTTGTTTCTGAGATCGATCGGCCGCTCGGATGGTTCAACACGCGATTCGGTCAGTCATTCGCTGTGCTCACTTGTTGCCGGATGCTTTACACCTATGAAACCGGCACTGTGCAATCGAAGCTTTCTGGCGTGAAATGGGCCGAGCAATCCCTCGATTCCGGATGGCGTGAGCTAATTCGGAAGGCATGGACAGAACGCATAGGTGTACGCTTTGGCGACAAGATTCGTCAGCCCGCTCAGACAAGCCTGCTGCACGAAACCGCTAAATTCGTAACGTATGCTCAGAGCCTCGCTGAGACTTCTCGGGACCGAATCCGGCACAACCCATGGTAAACGGGCAAACCAGGAAATTGAGGTTTAGTGGCGTCTGACAACCTCGACGGGCTCTCGCAGAAGGGTATAGACATCAAGTCTCGGCTATCACAGGTTATGTGCCCTTCGAAACTTAAACTCCTCCGCCACAAAATGACTAACGGCACAAAAGTCAGAGAGGGTTCGAAAGACTGTGCGATTCAGGGACTGGAAGTTGTCTGAATTGGCTATGGCAATTTAACCCCAGCCAGCATCGCGGTCCATCAAGATCGGCGCTTGGGCAGAGGTTCCCTAAGGCTTGCCGAGCGCGACGATAGTAAAAGTCGCGTAGTGTGCGTCCTAATGCGCCTCTTTTTTCAGCGCGTTCAGCACGTACATCGAAGTCTTGTAGTCTTGCCCGGTCGCTTCATGGTAACGGTCGATCGCGACGGCGGTTTTACGCGCTCGAAGCAAGCCCAGGAGTTCCGACCGCAGCGGTTCCTTGATCGCTGATGCAACCGCTTCATAGTGCGCGAGCGATGCTTCATTCGCGGCTGCATTGTCGCGATACTCTTTGATTGCGGCATCCGTCGCGCACGGATAATCGTAAAACCAGCGCCCGTTCTCGTGGATCAGGTAGACGACGTAACCTCCTAAATCGTCGCCCTCCTGATAATCGATGTGCAGTTCCTGCGAGGGCTCCACCGTCCAGCGCTGGCCCATGCTCTTGAGCGCCTTCATATTGCCTTGATTCACCGGCAGCACCGAGAACTTGTAATTCGGCGGAATCGGCTCACCTCTATGACTCGCCATTGCGTCGTAGTAGCCCTTGTTCCCGGGGGTTATGCATGCAAGTGATTTCGGGTACAGCAATAACCGCTGCTGCACCTTGTCCCCGGCGTTCGTCGCCGCTACAAACTGCGTAACAAAGTTCTTCAGATCGCCGGAGACTCCCTGATTGGGCTGCGCGTCTGCGGTGCAGATCGCGAAAAGGCCTATTGTGCATGCCAAGGTAGTTCGCAACATGGGCGTCGTCCCCCATTCATAATGACACGCGCCATTCCGGTTGCAATGAAAACGAGGTTTACAAATCCAGTCCACCTGGACGTAAAAGTGACTTCGCAGTTTGTCCCGAAACCTATCCTTTGTGAGACGGCCTGCCGGTCAGAAGATCGGCTGCAGAACCATCCTTCCATACGCGATGAACACCATAAGGAGGCCCAGCACGGCGCTCAAGATCATGGGCGCGACCTCGCGGTACTTGACGTGTACCCCGACGAACACGACGCTCTCCACCGCCAGGACCGTGGCAGCCAGGATCGTCAGCGGCGGCTGCCAATGGAACACGTCGGGGATGATGAGCCCGACCGTGCACACGAGCTCTAGGAACTTGTTGAAATAGGTACCTGCGGAGTCGCGTTGAAGATGTAGGTCGTCTAACAGACATGCGTGGAGACGAACGTACACAAGACGGGATGTTCAGCTATGTTTCGTTGGAGCAGCGGGTACCTGGGGATCATCCGCTGCGAGCGGTTCGCAAGTTGACGGACGGGGTGCTGGGGTCGCTGAGCGCGGAGTTCGATGCGCTGTATGCAGCTTCGGGTCGGCCGTCGATCGCGCCGGAGTATATTCTGCGGGCGCTGCTTTTGCAGGTGTTCTACTCGGTTCGCTCGGAGCGATTGCTGGTCGAACAGATCGACTACAACCTGCTGTTCCGCTGGTTCGTGGGCCTGGGCATGGACGATGCGGTGTGGAACCATGCGGTGTTTTCCAAGAACCGGGATCGGTTGCTGAGCTCGGATGTGGCCCAGCGATTTTTCGCCGAGGTGAACAAGGAGGCGAAGAAGTTCATGTCCGACGAGCACTTCACTGTGGACGGCACGCTGATTCAGGCCTGGGCCTCGCAGAAGAGTTTTCGCTCCAAAGATGGCTCTGACGATGACGATGGTACGGACTTTCGCGGACAGAAGCGCAGCAACGATACGCATCAGTCCAGCACGGATCCCGATGCGCGGTTGTACAAGAAGAGCTACGGCAAGGAGTCGAAGCTGAGTTATCTTGGCCACGCCCTGGTAGAGAACCGCAACGGGTTAATCGCCGCGGCGATGGTGACTCATGCTGATGGCTATGCCGAGCGCGATGCTGCGCTGTTGATGCTGGCCGAGAAGCAACAAGGCCGAGCCCGCCGCATCACTGTGGGCGCGGACAAGGCGTATGACAGTGAGGATTTCGTGCGCACCGTACGGGAGCTGAATGTGACTCCGCACATTACCAAGAACGACAAGAACCGCAGCAGCAACCTGGACCGCAGAACCACGCGACAGCCTGGCTATGCGACCAGTCTGAGCCGCCGTTGGCTGATCGAAAAGGGTTTTGGGTGGCTGAAGCAGACCGGACCGTTGCGGCAGGTGAAGCTGCGCGGACTCGAGAAAGTGGACTGGCTGTTCGTATTCAGTTGCGCAGCACACAACCTGATCCGGCTTCCCAAACTCATCGCTCAATCACCAGGAATGCCCAGGGAGCAGTGTGCCTGAGCAGCGGTTGCAGGCCTCTGGGATGATTCCTTGAAGCTCGCAAACCCCAATAAACACCGGCCCGAATCGCACTTCAAACAGATTTAGAACGGAAAGAAACGAAAATCGAGAGAAAAGATGCCGTAATCAGGCGAATTTCAACGAGTTCCTAGGATGCCAAGGGTCATCCAGGCTTTCCGCGGCAAGGCGCCAAAGGACGGGACGTCCTTGCTTACCTTGTCGAACATGAAGACCTTCATGACGCCCGACGATCCGTACAGGAGCGCGGCGAGGACTTGCAGGACCCATAACAGTATGTTCATCGTGGCCTCTTCCCGACTACTTGTGCACTATTCGAAATGCCGGTTAAGGCTCTCCGTGGATTTTCCCGAAAGTGTTCGTTTCACCTGGCCGTAAAAGCGGCTTTGTCGGAAATTGACTTCGAACATCATCGCCTGAACTGAACCGGGCGGAAGCGAAGCGTATCCGCGTCAAACTCGCCAATCTCAACATCTCGAAAATAGACCTTGTAGAAGTCTTCGTCGACCTGCTCGAAGCCGAGAATTTCAAATCGAAAGACCTCGCTAATGAACACCCTGCCTTTATGCCAGCTGATGTCGCCGCTGTTGTTGACTCTCCGGAGTTCAAATCCCTTCGGATAGACGTACTCAATTAGATTGCGCGGAAGCGTCATCGAACTCGACTGATAAATGCTGCCTGGAGTTGCATTGCCTAATCCCTCGTGAGGGCGCTCGTAATTGAAGACTTGTCTAAACCGGTCGAACTTCTTCTGCTGGAGTCGCAATGTCAGAGTCGCCGGCCGAGTTGTTTCTTCTTTGAGGGTTCGATGCATTCGTTCGTGACGACCGTTCTGCTGAGGACGCCCAGGTTGAATGCGCTCGTGGATGATTCCCATCTTCATCCATCCGAGCGAGAGCTTCGACAGGCCGAGTAGGCCCGTCCCTGCGAATGGCGCGCCATTATCTGTCCTAATTCTGGAAGGCATTCCATACTCCCGCATCGCCGCTTCGCAGACGGCTCTAACTTGACTCAAGTCCATTCGGGAGACGATCTGACAGCGGATCAGATAACGACTGTGAGCGTCGGTGATCGTGAACGGATCGCACCGAGAGCCATCGCCCGTAGCGAAGTATCCCTGTAGGGTCGAGCATCAGCGCCGTGCGGCATCGCTGCCGTCGGGTTCTGATGCCCGCCCTCCGAACCGGACGTGCACCTTTCGTTATGCATCCGGCTCTCCGGGAACACTGATGTATGCAGGAGTGCGCATCCAACCTCTGCGGAAGCGTTCCACGCGAAGCATAGAGAGAAGGAACTGCTCGATATCGCCTTCGCGCCATAGCTTGCGAGTAGGACGAAGAAGACTCGGCAGTCGCATTAGCCGTGTCCTCTTGCGATGGAGTTTCTTATGCTTCTTCATCAGCCAACGCCAGATGCAGTCCCCGACATAGAAGTCGAGTGCTGCAAACTGACGGCTTGCGCCGGTGCAGAAGCGATAGTAGTTTCCCCATCCCCGCAGAACAGGATTGAGTCTCTGGAGAAGCTCAGACAGTGACCAGAGCGTGTTGGCGCCCTTGGTCATCTGCTTCACCGTGTGCCGAAGATCCGCCCGTTTGCTAGTTGGTATCTCGATCCTCGGCATATAGCCGAAGCACGGATGCCACTTGTAGCGCACCCGTTGGCTGAGGAACTGGAACCCCTCAGTCAGATCGGAGACTCGTGTCTTCTCGATTGATAGCTCCAACTTCATCGACTCCCGTAGGTAGCGCGCAAGCTCCACCTTTTCCTGTTCGGCTTGTTCGCGAGTACCGGATACGAGAACCACGAAGTCATCTGCATATCGAATCGGGAAGAACACTGCCCGCCCAGCTTTACGGTCAGTCATGCGCGCCCACAACGCCGCCGTCGTAGCATCACTTTTGCGGCGAGCCTGGATCTTGCGACGATGGTGTGTCCACCGCTCATATCGTTCCTCGATGATGCCGAGGGCGATGTTAGCGAGCAGCGGAGAGATCACGCCACCTTGAGGAGTGCCTTTATCTGTCGGTAGCAGGAAGCCATCTGACAAGACGCCGGCTTTCAGGAACTGCGCGATCAACCTCGTCACCTTGCCATCTGCGACACGGGCGCGAACCCGCTCCATCAGTTGGTGGTGATCGATGTTATCGAAACAGCCCTTGATATCCCCCTCGATGACCCATTGGTAGGGTGTCCGCTGACGTCGGCCATCTTCTGCCTTCGCTCGCGGACGCATGCTCATACGGATATGCTCCAAGGCGCCGTGGCAGCCTCGTCCGGGTCGAAACCCGTACGACACATGCCAGAAGCCAGCCTCGAAGATCGGCTCCAGGATACTCTTGACCGCACACTGAACCACGCGGTCACGCACGGTCGGGATACCGAGGGGTCGGAACTTCCCCGGCTGACGCGGCTTGGGGATCAGCTTCCGTCGTGAGGGGCTCGGCTTGTACCGGCCACTCTTCAGGTCACCGTGGAGTTGTTCAAGGAACAACTCCATACCCATCGCCACTTTGATTCCCGCTACTGTCATCCCGTCGACCCCGGCAGTACGCCGCCCTTTGTTCAGAGCGATTTTCTGCCAGGCGCACCGCAAGTTGCGGATGTCTGTGATCCAGTTCCACAAGTCACGGTAGCTGTCTTCAGGATGTGTCCTGCTCCATTGATAGAGCTTGCGTTGCACGCTGAGGAGCCAAGCTTCATCAGCCTGATCACCCAAGTCCATGGATGATTCCTCCGTCTTCGCAACTCTGTCGGTTCCTTGCCTGCCTTCGCCATGTACACGGCTTTCCCGTGTTCGGGACTACTACGCAGGCTCCGCCCCCTCGATTAACCATCTCCTGTCTCCGTGGCTAGCCCGGCTCCGTTGCCGGGCGGTCAATCAGGGTTCCCATGTTCCAGTTCTCAACCTTCATCTCGTAGGTGGCATACTTTACCCCTGGCGATTCGGAGCGATAATCTGTGAGGAGATCATCATCGCTGAGTCCGTTATTCAGACTCGTCAGTGAAGAACTTCAAGCCGCACCAACTCAGATCGCATGACTCCCGGTCCCATCTCACCTACTACGGGAGCATTGAGCTATTCAAGACAGAGGCTTCTAACATATGCTTCGTTGTCTCACCATAAGATGTGTGGTAGCCCGGCACACCGATAATGGCGATGCCCGGTACAGTTCAGTCCGTCAGCTTTTCCACGCATCGTCGGAACACGATTCGCTTGGACGGACCCCTTCGACTCAGACTCCTTCCTGAGTCGGACCGCATCACAGCGGCCGGTCAAGAGCCAGCAGGCGAAAAGACTCGATCAATTACTCATCTCATCCTCCTCGCCAACATGGCGCGCTGAAGTCCATGCACCAAAGCTGATTCGGCGCGGTGACCATGGAGAATGGTTGCGAGCTTGGGGTCGTTCGCCGCTTCTTCCGCTTGGGGTTGGTGAGTCCGGCCCTGCTGAGGATCTGACCCACGGTGCTGGCCGCGGGCCAGGCCACGTTCGGGTTCATGCGCTCCAGGCGCGCCTTGAGCTTCCTTGCTCCCCAGGAGGGAAATCGCTTCCTCAGCGCGAGCACTTCGTTCTCAATCTCGGCCGATGTTGCGTGAGGGCAGCTCTGCGGCGTGGTCGCCAGGTCCAGCAGGCCTTCCGGACCAACTTCTTCATAGCGCCTGATCCACTTGTAGCCGGTCGGACGCGAAACGCCGTACTCATGGCACAAGTCGGTGACAGACATCTCTTCCTTCTGATAGCTCGATAGAAACTGCAGGCGTTGATCCACGGTTCGAATCTCTTTCCACGGCATAAACGCATCTTCATGCGCCGAGCCGAAGCTGGGAGAGCCGTCCGATCGCCGACAAGATGTAAACCATGTCCCCGGTCTATTTCGTAAACAAAGTGCCCAGTACGCTCACTGGGGACACCCCTTGCGGGCGCGAGGGGCGGAGCTCCTGAGCATACCGGGGAGATGCTTTACAAAACAGACCGGAGACATGGTTTACACCATGGCGGAGAACAGTTGGCTTTCCCAGTTTTGGCTTGACGCACGAAGATGCGTTTATGCCTTGGAAAGAGACTCGAACCGTGGACCAACGCCTGCAGTTTTTATCGAGCTATCAGAAGGAAGAGATGTCCGTGACCGATCTTTGCCACGAGTATGGCATTTCACGTCCAACTGCTTACAAGTGGATCAAGCGTTACGACGAAGTGGGGCCTGAGGGCCTGCTCGATCTGACGCGCACGCCGCACAGTGCCCCATACGCAACGTCGGCTGAGATCGAGAACGAGATCCTCGCGCTACGGAAGCGATTCCCTTCATGGGGAGCGAGGAAGCTCAAGGCGCGACTGGAGCGCATGAACCCGAACGAGAGCTGGCCGGCGGCAAGTACGGTGGGTCAGATCCTCAGCAGGGCCGGGCTCACCAACCCGAAGAGGAAGAAGAGGCGCGCAACGCCCAGCTCGCAACCGTTCTCGATGGTGACCGCACCCAACCAGCTTTGGTGCATGGATTTCAAAGGGTACTTCCTGACGGGCGACGGATATCGATGCGATCCGTTCACGATCACAGATGCACACAGCCGGTTTCTACTCCGATGTCAGGCGGTCGCACGCATGGACCTGGCCCAGGTAAGCGCCGTTTGCGATGCTGCGATGCGGGAGTTCGGCGTGCCAGAACGTATCCGCACTGACAACGGAGCGCCATTCGCGGGCGTCGGCCTGTTGGGCCTCTCGAAGTTATCGCTCGGATGGATGAAGCTCGGCATCGTTCACGAGCGCATCCAGCCAGGCCGACCTCAGCAAAACGGAAGGCACGAACGGATGCATCGCACGCTTAAAGAGGATACCGCGAAGCCGCCAGCTCGCACCGTGACCGCGCAACAGAAGAAGTTTGATCGTTTCCGCTTAGTGTTCAACCATGAACGTCCGCACGAAGCGTTGGCCAACGAAACGCCAGGGAGCATCTACGTTCCCAGCACTCGGCTCCTTCCCAGCAGGATAGCGAGCTTTCAATATCCCCGATCATTCCAGACGCGGCGAGTGAACAACAGCGGGGACATTAGCTGGCACAAGGGCCGTGTTTTCGTCAGCGAGGTTTTCCGCAACGAAGAAATCGGGCTGGAACAGATGGATGAGGACGTGCATCGCGTCTTCTTCTGTAATACCGAATTGGGTGAGTTCAATAGCTCCGAGATGAGGTTCCGCCCAGCGCTTCGAGCGTAAACTCTGGCGTCAGGCTTAGAGGTGCAATTGAGAGGCGCTGCCATCCTATAATTACGATTCATGAGCCTTCAGATGAACGACCCTTCGCCAGCAATACGGGAATATTGCACGCTGCACGGCTTTTCCAAGCGCGTGTGCGATGGCGGCCTGGAATACCTCATGCATGACTGGCAACGGACCGTAGGTGATGTTGTCGGAGGGTTCACAGGATTATTCGACGAGTATCTGAATGACATGGACGGCCGCAGGATCATCGATGAGCTATTACCGCTCGCAGAAGATACCGAGCGGAGGATGGTGGCTTCTTCTCTTCCCGCGCTGGATGATGGCTTCTTGAACGCGACGCTTCCTACCAGTTCATGCATTTGGGGTGAAGATGTCGCAGCAAAACATAACTACATCCCGGGGCGCGATTGGTGGTACTACCGAATTCCCTCGAATTTAGGCCGTGTAGAAGATCCGGACGCGTGGCCTAAAGTCCACCCGCTCGAAAGTTGAAACGCGAACGCGGAAAAAACAAGCCATGGAAATGCCGGGGTATGGAAAGCATGGAAAGCCATAAAGCCGGCTTTCCACCCTTCCCACACCCCTTGGAAATCCCTGCGGGGATTCCCACATTACCACGGCTACGGCGACGACTATCATGTATCAGAAGACCGGCAAAGCCCGCCGAAAACCCGCAATCAGAGCCACTCTCACCGCAAGGGGCTTGTAAACCATGTCCCCGGTCTAAAACGTAAAGCATGTCCCGGTACTCTCACCAGGCTTCCGCGCTGCGCTTGTGCAGCCCTCCGCTTCGCTACGCCCTTTCCACTCTCGCTGCGCTTCGTTTCAAGGGTGGGAGATCCCCCTCCCCTTGCAGTTGCTACCCCCCGCCTTCGCCAGGTGGCGTTCGGCATGTATGTCACATGCCGCTGCCAATTCAAAGGCAACGGCAAGGGCAACAGCCCAAGGAGGAAGCACCCATGAACGCTACAGCCACCAGCGCAGTCGTCACCCCGTTCACCCAGAACAACAACAAGCAACAGAAGCAGACCGCGAAAGAAGTAATCGCGGCCAACGTGCAGGCCCTCATCGAGCAGTTGGAGCAAGGACACTCCGAACCTCTCACCGCCTACCTCACCGCAATGGGCAGGTTTCACAACTACAGCTTTGGCAACATTCTGGAGATTGCACGGCAGAAGCCGGACGCAACCCGCGTTGCTGGCCTGTATGCGTGGAACCAGCTTGGCCGCAAGGTCAAGAAGGGTGAGCACGGCATCCGCATTCTGGCCCCCGTTATTGGAGTACGCCGGAAGAATGACGAGGAAGCTGAGAAGGACATCCGCACTCAGAACCAAGCCGTTTTGGTTGGTTTCCGTGCCGCGTATGTCTTCGATGTATTATCTCGTGATTTGCGGCCGAGATTCTACGCGCCGATGGAACGCGCGATGCACCCACGGCACCCAGCAATAGCAACCAGCCATATGATCGCGCAATTAAGCTGCCCTCTGCAACAGTTGCTGGCAATAGCGATGTGCTGGCACCGTTCCAGAGTTGTGCCGACATCGGCAACTTGTCGGAGCCTCCGGTGATCATGAAGTCCCAACTTCAGCCAGGTCGGGAGGGCGTTCTCAGTCGGCCCGAAGCGCGTCCACCGGATTCACGCTCGCGGCTCGCCGCGCCGGAACTAGCGCGGCAATAAGGCCGGACACGACGAGCCCTAGCGGTGCAAGGCACACTGTCCACGGGTCCGACGCACTCACCCCGTACAAAAAACCATGCAGCAACCGGCTGCTCCACAGCGCGAGCCCCAAACCGATAGTCACTCCCGCAGCCATCAGGACCAGTGTCTGCCGCATCACCATCCCTACAACCGCGGCGCGATCCGCTCCAAGCGCCATGCGGATCCCGATCTCCTGTTTCCTTTGCTCCACCAGGTAGCTTAACAACCCATAAAGACCCACAACTGTAATCAGCAACGCCAGCCCGCCAAACACTCCAATGACCCCGGCCGCCAGTTTCTGTGCGCCGATCGAATCCTCCACCGCCGTTTCCATCGTGCTGAAATCACCGATGGCCAGATGAGGATTTGTCTCTGCGATCTTACGCCGTAACTCGGCAATCATGGAGTCCGGACGCACCTCGGTCCGCACTGCCAGTTCCATGTACCTATTCAGAAGCGCACGATACAGCGGATTGTCCACTGCAACCTGCGGGATACAAACGTAGAACTCGGGCTTGCTCGGCGCCGACACCGCATCCTGGCGGATATCATCTATCACTCCCACAATCGTCGCAGTCGTCGGAGTCCGTCCGAATCGAATCTGCTTCCCGAGCGCGTCCCCGCCGCCCAGGTATCGATCTACAAAAACGCGATTCACCACGGTTACAGGCAGGCTTGTAGCCGTATCCCCTTCATTGAAGAAGCGTCCGCTGTGCATGCGTACACCCAGCACCTCCATCAGACCGGGAGAAGCCGCGCGCACCACCGCATCCACGTTGTCCTCCGTCCAGTCCGTCTTGTACACGATCGTCATCCACTCGAGGAGATGCTTGAGTGGCATGACCGAAGAGAGCGCCGCTCCTTTCACCCCCGGAGCACGCTGCACAGCATCCAGCAACGGTTGCCAGGTGGTTACCCCCACATTTTGATTTTTGTAGAGATCGCTTGGCGGCGTCAGGCTCGTCAGCAGAAGGTGATCTGTCCGAAAACCCAGCGGAACGTGTCGCAGCGCATATATCGTGCGCATCATCAGTCCAGCAGCCACAAGCAGCGCGATGGACAACGCTACCTCGCCCACCAGCAGCGCATTGCGCATGCGGTTCTGCCCGTGATCGCCCGCATGCCTTCGGCCGCTGCTTCGCAGACCTGCCTCCGTCCCTGTCCACGCGGCCAGCAGAGCAGGAACTGTGCCGAATGCCAACGCCGTCACAAGCGTTAGCGCTACAAGACACAGCCACACTGCCCAATTGATCTCAATGTTGTGCGCGAGTGGCAGCATGTTTCCCAGCATGTGTCTGAACGCACGCAGCATCAGCATCGCCAGTCCCAGTCCTCCCGCGGCTCCGGCAGTACTCAACAGAAGACTCTCCGTCAGGAACTGGGACACGATCCGCCGCCTTCCCGCGCCCAATGCTGACCGCACCGCAATCTCGGTCCGCCGTGCCGCTACACGCGCCAGCAGCAGTCCCGCCACGTTACTGCACGCGATCAGCCACACCATGCCTACCGCGATCTCCAACGCAAAAAGCGCCGGTTGCACGTCCCGCACCAGCAGATCGCGAAGTCGCACCAGATGAATCTCTCTCTGCTCACCTCGCTTAGAAAACTGCGCATGCACATTGGCAATCGCGGCCTCCACTGTCTCCGCCCTAACACGCGCATGCAAACGCACCAGTGGCGTAAAGGGCGGTCCATACGGATCGTTTTCGGCCGGCGTCAACGTGCTCCGCTCCAACGGGACCCAGACCTCCGCACGGTCGTCATACACCGGATACTCGAACCCCTTCGGCATAACGCCGATGATTGTGTGCTGCACCCCGCCAATGTGCACCGTCTTCCCGAGGACGTTGCGTTCGCCCCCGAAGCTCCGCTGCCAGGTCGTGTAGCTCAGCACCACAACGTCCGGATGATCGGAAACCTGTTCGCTTGGTGAGAAACCGCGCCCCAACATCGGCTGTACGCCCAAGATCGAAAACAGATTCGGACTGGACGCGACCTCCGAAACCAGTTCCGCTCCAGTTGGAGCATCGAGGATGTTCACACCGCCCCATGCAAATCCCACATCAGCTGAGTCCTTCGTCGCTTGTTGCCACTGCGTGATCTCGGCGTACGACGCGCCGAAATCTTCCTGTCCCTTGGTGTCCCGTTCGACGGCTTCAAACAACTGCCGATCGGCGCGAAAAGGGAGAGGCTTAAGCAGAACCCCATAGCTGATGGTGAACATCGCAGTTACAGTCCCGATTCCCAGCGCTAGCACCAGGACTGTGAATACCGCGTAACCCGGAGCGCGCTGAAACTGCCTCATGCTGAAGCGCACATCCGCGCCAAATTTCCACATCCACGCAAGTGCCCGGTTCAAGTGCGGACCTCCTCACTGCTCCGATTCTAATGAGAATAGTGAAGCGTGTACCAATTTCAATTCTGGACATCCCACTCTTTGTCCGTTGGATGGTCGCGTTCGCCGGTCCGGATAATTCATCCCGACTGGCGCATCATCGCCGAGGCACTCACCGATTAGTTCCGGCAGAGCGACTTCAGAGAACTCCTTCGATAGCCGCAGCCACATCATCACTCAATTCCTCAGCCCTGTGCAGTGCTCCCTTTATCCTGACAACCTCCAGTTCTCGCGAGGCGATCTGGCCGGCCGGTTCGTTATGCTCACGTGCTGCGTTTAGGCTGCGTTGGTGACTGGCGAGCATCCGTCTGAAGATCGGGACGGCGCTCTTCTTAGGCTGTGCATGGGTGCATCCAAGGCAGATCAAGCCTCTGGGACAATGCTCGCCTGTGGGCAGGGCACAAAGATGCGTTCCCATGTCACGCAAGTTGCAACTCGCAGCAAAAGCAGCCCACTCCTCCGCGGTCGGGTTTTTTAGACCGTCTTCACCGTAGTGCGTGTTGTACAGGCTGCGGACCGTCTTCCGGTACTCTTCGACGAGCCGGGAGGGATAGAGTTTAGCGTAGATCATCAC
Source organism: uncultured Acidobacteriaceae bacterium (assembly GCA_963838295.1). Classification (GTDB taxonomy): domain Bacteria; phylum Acidobacteriota; class Terriglobia; order Terriglobales; family Acidobacteriaceae; genus Telmatobacter. The sequence goes on along the minus strand of CAWIQS010000003.1, from coordinate 322,247 downwards.
CGTATCCGGGGAGGCATGGCCGAGCAATGCCTGGATGATATGCACGGGAGTATTGTTGTTCAGATGTTCGGAGGCAAACACTCGTCGGCAGTCGTGCGGCAGCAACACGAGAGGGGAGCCGTCGGAGCGCTTGGCTTCGGCATGGATGGAGAGTTCACGAATACGACTGCGAATAGTCTGAATGCCAGCAGTGCTGGGATGGCGGATCCCCTGAAGAAGGTAGGGCGCCGGCGGGCGAGGGCGTTTTTCCAGCAGGTCCCAGTGGTCACATCTCGGCACGGAGTCACTGTTATAAAAGCGCTTCACATAACGGATGATCTCGGCCAGAACGCGGCCGAGGCTGTCGCCGATGGGAATGACGCGAGCGCGATCAAACTTCGAGGGCTTGATGTGCAGTAGGTAATAGATGCGTCCATCGGCGAGCGAACGCCTGAGAATGTCGAGGGTAGTCAACTCGCTGGCCTCTTCGATACGCAAGCCGCTCTGGACAAGCAGTTCGAGCAGCGCCCAATCCCAGAAGGTATCGACCTCATCGGACCAGGGGTAGCCGCGTGAAGTGCTGATCTTCGGTGCAGCCAAGGCCGTCTTCCAACGCTGGAGAGCAAAGGCGCGAATTTTCGGCATCTCGCGCTCAAGTTCGAGGATGGTGGCGGTGATGCGGGCGCGCGTTCGCGCACGCGCCTTTTCGAAGCCATGGCCAAGAAGTGTGTGCCGATTGACAGGAATGGTGCGTGGAGCAAAAGGCGCGAATGGGGAGTCAGGCTCGGTTGCCCAGGCGCAAATGTCGGAAAAGAAGGTGCGCAGTTCCACCAGCCAGCTATATGCAGTTGGATGTGCTTCTTCTCCGGTGTCAGGTCTACGCTGGACGGCGCGAGCTCGAGCAACAGCGTAGGGAATATAGTCGCGCACATGACGTGGCAGGACAGCTGAGCAATGTTTTACGCTGGGATGCTTCTCCTGCATGAAGCGCCAAAAATGAGCGATTGCAATCGATTTATGCCGAAGAGTTTTGTACGCATCGCTGACCCGAGCTTCATAGGTCTCCAGATAGAGAATCATGACCTGGCGGAAGCGAGGCGGAACGCCTGAGATCTCCACTAGCTCAGAAGCGGTCAACCGCCGACGGCGGCTGTAGCGCGCGGAGCCTCGCTTAGGTGTCCGCGAAAATATCCCGAGTGAGCAGAGCACTGCGTCCAGCGCGTCGGTGCCCTTCGACCATCGAAGATGCAGCACCTTCATGTCCTCTTCCTGAATCTGACGCAGACTGTCGTAACCACGCACAAGAAGAATGCGAAGACCGTTACAGACGGCTTCATGACGGTTCCGAGCTCCCGTCCAGGTAATACCCGCGATAGCTCCCAGGAGTAAGCGATGCTGCTGTACGAGGGGATGCTCTTCCGGCAAGCGCACAATCCACTGGTTGACGCGTACATCATGCAGCCACTCAATCGATGGAATGACCATGCGTGTTGGTATCAGGACCCGAGCGCCCCAGGTCCAGAGCTCAGATGGTCGGCCAATACCGGCGGCCCACTTGGGCCAAATCTGCTTCTCGAACTGGTTCCAGCGTTGCTGCAGGGTTGATCCGCTCAAGCGATCGAGAGCATCGGCCAAATGCCTGCATGCGACTCGCATCCTGTTTTTCTCCTGAGTGCACGGCAGGCGGAATCGAGTGATCAAGTCACTGGTAATCGACAGCAACTTGTCACGGTTGTAGCGCTCGTTGCGCAACTTCATCGCTTCTTCAAAGATGTTCATCCTTCTCTCTCATCTCCTTTTCCTCCTCGCGTTTTAACCTCATCCCCTCCGCGAAAACCCCTAGCAGAGGCGTCCCTTCCGCCGTCAAGGGTGAAGCTCACGCCAGCCAACGAGCGGCTGCCCTGTGACGGCTCGGTCCGCCTCTGCTGAACAGCTCTCCGCTACGAGGGGATGAGGTTGTTCTCCCGCTCGTAAAGGAGAAAAGGGTATGCAGAGAGTCGAAAAGCAGGACATCTACACTCGAATCACGAATGAGATCGTGAGTCATCTCGAGCGCGGCGTGAGACCGTGGGTCAAGCCCTGGAACGACGAACACGCAGCTGGGCGAATCACGCGGCCTCTCCGCCACAACGGGAAGCCTTACAGCGGCATCAATGTGCTGTCTCTGTGGGCCAGCGCAATGGCGCAGAACTTCGCGGCTCCCATCTGGATGACGTTTAAGCAGGCCACCGAGCTTGACGGACACATCCGCAAAGGGGAGAAGGGCTCGCTGGTCGTCTATGCTGACTCGATTACTCGCAAGGAGACCGATGACAAGACCGGCGATGAGACCGAGCGCGAGATCCCGTTTCTCAAGGGTTACACCGTATTCAACGTCGAGCAGATCGATGGGTTGCCGGCGGTCTATTATGCGAAAGCAGCCCCGCAGCTTGATCCGGTTGTTCGCATCGAACGTGCTGAGAGGTTCTTCGCAGCTCTTGGTGCAGTCATCGGCCAGGGCGGAAATCGCGCGTTCTATAGCGTCACTAACGACACAATCCAGATGCCGCCGTTCGTCAGCTTCCAGAATGCGGATAGCTACTATGCGACCCTTGCTCACGAATGCACGCACTGGACTGGGAGCACAAGCAGGCTCAATCGTGACTTCGGTGGGCATCGTTTCGGCAGCGAATGCTATGCGATCGAGGAACTGGTTGCTGAGCTTGGAGCGGCGTTCCTGTGTGCGGACCTCGAGCTCTCTCTGGAACCTCGGGAGGATCATGCATCCTATATCGCGACCTGGTTGAACGTCCTCGCCCAGGACAACCGCGCCGTCTTCACGGCTGCCGCTCATGCCCAGCGTGCAGCGGAATACATCAACCGCACAGTTGCTGAAAACACCGCACAAGTCCCCGTGACTTGTGCGACCTGAATGGGCCGCACATGGCCTGACTCTCATCAGGACTCTCCCTCTGCAGACTTGAGTCCGGTGGCTTGTTCGATCGTACGTTCGAGTTCCGCGATGGTCTGGTCGTCATAATCAAACGCGTACTGTGCCGCTTTCTGGGAGGGCCAGGTTCGTTGCGCTGCACTTCGCTCGGCGCCCGTCTTCACAGCAGCCAGGGCGCTGACCATCGCATGTTGATCGACGCGCATATACAGATCAGCGGTCGTGCTGAGGTGAGCATGTCCGAGGATCTCTTGCGCAACCTTGATGTTCCCGGTTGTGTCGAGGACTCCCTGAGCCAAGGTGTGACGGAAAAGATGTGGATGAACGGTCACACCCGCCTTACGAGCGATGTAGCGCAGCGAAGACTCGAAGGTTGCATAGCAGAGAGGCTTGCCATGTCCCTTTCGCGCTGCAATCCAGAGAGCGTTTACCTCTTCGGAAGCGCGGCGTTCCATGCTCAGATACTTGTCCAGCAGCGGCCAGAAATCATCGGTGACCGGCACGCGATGTTCATCGCGCGCGCCCTTCAAGCGCACTGTGACCGTGCGCCGCTTGCGGTCGACGTCATTCAGCGTCATGCCTAGAACGCCATGTCGACCGGCGAGTGTGCTCCAGTCACCGATGCGCTGACCGGCACGACTGAGCAGCGTCAGGATCGCCTTGTCGCGCAAGGACGATGCCGTGTCGATTAGCTTCTGAATCTCCGACGGATCAAGGCGTCGGGGAACAGCGCGCGGCACACGTCGCCGAAATCCATCACGGTGTGGTCTATGCTGCGGCAAATCGCGTCCCATCATGCCATGACGGGGCACGTCAGCAAGTGGGTTCCCGGATGCAGGGTTGACGCGGCCGTTCCACGGGCCGTGGCCATCTTCGGTGTCGCAGCGGATGCAGTAATCAAAATAGGACGAGAGGACGCTGATACGGTGGTTGATAGTCCGCGGCTGTCGTGCCTTCTGTAGGCGACCCGAAGTTATGGCGCCCTGCTTGCTGCCGCGTGCGAACTCGGCAATGTAGTTGCCGACAATCTGACGAGGTACATGGTCAGGGTCTCCGCCGGCGTGGTGCAGCCAGTTGAAGAAATGTGCAAGGCCCATCGCATAGGCCCGCTGCGTGTAGGCGGAACAATCGCGCTGGCTGAGTTCAGTCAGGAACTGATCGCATGATCCAACGCTCACACCTCGTGTATCGCAAACGCGAAACGAGGTAACGAATCCTTCGGTCTCTCTCCGGATACTGTAAATCGCCATAACAGCCATTTTCCTTGGTTGCTATTGCTGGGTGCCGTGGGTGCATCACGCGTTCCATCGGCGCGTAGAATCTCGGCCGCAAATCACGAGATAAGAAAGAAGCCAGACCGAAGGCAAGGAGCTTCCGGAATTCTCCGAGCGCGTCTCCGGCAGCGCCGGAGAGTATCGCGACCGCCTTGTGGATTTTGTAATCGCTCAGGGCATCGCGCTGGAGTTCAAAGAGAGCATCGCCCCTGCCCTTGGCATGAGCTACGGAGGCAAGATCGCTTTGCTGCCGGGCCAGTCTTCCGCCGAGGAGTTCTCAACCCTTGTGCATGAACTAGCGCACGAGATGTTGCACAAGGCCGAACGCCGCACCGCAACCACCAAGACGGTACGCGAGACCGAGGCCGAGGCCGTCGCCTTTGTTGTCGGAAAGACCATCGGCCTTCAGACCGGCAGGGCATCGGCGGATTACATCCACCTGTACCACGGCAATGCGGCCCTGCTCACAGAGAGCTTGGAAGTGATCCAGAAGACTTCCGCCCTCATTCTCGCCGCAATCGAGACCCGCGCAACAGAGATATCCGAAGAACCGGAGCCAGAACTCGCACCGGCCAGCTAACCGCGACTTTTGAAGATGCGGACGGCCCCGCGCCGTCCGCTCAACTCCCCGCACGCTCAACCGCTCAAAGGAGAGCAATCCATGAATACGAACACCGCGAGTGAATACCGCAACCTTCCTCTAGCCGTCCTCACCGAGTCCGCCACCAACCCCCGCCGAATTTTCGAGGATTCCGCCCTCAAAGAATTGGCCAATTTTGTGCCCGGACACAAAATCGGCCTTTTGTTCCGTTGATCATTTTGTGGCCGAGGGGATGAGGAGCCGCAAGAAGTCAGGCAGCTCCTCACTGTGAGAGGCACATAACGATTAGAGCGAGCCAAGCCATTTCAGGAGTTCCTGATCGTCGCGCCATCCTCGCGTTGGGTGGGATGATTCCGAAGCTCCGGTTGGAGGGAGACAAGCCTCCACAGCAGCCTGCTTCGTCCTCAAGGTGATTTCGACATAACGGTTGGTGGTTTCCAAGCTGACATGTCCCAGCCAGGCTCTGATGACATTGACATCTACTCCTTGTTCCAGAAGGCCCACCGCCGTTGAGTGGCGGAAAACATGCGGAGAGACGCTGCGGCGCCTTTTATCTGGTGTAGTGGGAGACAAGGCGGAAGTGTGCCGCTTGACGATCTTGTAAATGCCGAACCGCGTAAGAGGCTCTCGCTGACGAGACATGAACAACGGGACGGTCTGGTTGCCGCGTACGTCGGCTGTCAACTTCTTCAACAGTTCAGCAGTTTCAGGCCAGAGCGGACAACTTCGCCACTTATCGCCTTTTCCATGAAGACGCACACGCAGCGGCCCGTTGAGATCAACATCTTCGACTCTCAAGTCGGCCACTTCCTGCGCTCGCGCTCCGGTGTTATAGAGCACCATGAAGAGAGCCCTGTCACGCAGTGCGAGGATTCCATCGCGCGGCAAGGTCCGGAAGAGGGTCTCGATTTCGTCGTGTTCCAGGTATAGTGTTTGAGGCGGCGCAGTCCGTTTGACGGGAGTCGCCTCCACTTGTTGAGCTTCAGCCAGCATTTCTGGCTGTCGGAGGGCGAGGAAGCGGTAGAAGGTATGCAAGGCGGCAAGCCGCTGATTGCGTGTGCTCACACGATTTCCGCGCGTGACCTCCATTGTGTTGAGGAAGTCACGCACCCGCTGTGCCGACAGATCAGCCAGCTGTAATCGCGTGATCGGACGCCGGCAACTGGAGGCGACATAGGCAAGGAATAGCTTCATTGTGTCCCGATAACTTCGAACCGAGCCGGGCCGTAGGCCCTTCTGAGCCTTCAGATGGTCTTCGAAAAATGCGAATAGCACTTGCCCCACACCGGTCATCGTGTACCTCCTTTCGGGGCGAGCGTCTGGAATCGCTGAGCAGCCAGGTTTAGGAGATCCTCGGTGATTGTCAGATATACAGAAGTAGAAGTGGGGTCGACGTGGCCAAGGAACGTGGCGAGATGCATCAACCGGCAGTTGGGGTCGATGCCTTCCTGGTACCAGCGTCGCAGCGTAGCGACAGCAAATGAGTGGCGCAGATCGTGGAGCCGCGGCGGTGACACTCCCGGCGGAATATGCAGAGCCAGTTTGGGCAGGAGGGCATGAAAAGTCATGCTGATCGTCCCTTTATCGATGCTGCCCCGCTTAGAGTTGAAGGTGAACATGGGCAGTTCGGCAGTGGCGGTGCCTCCGTACCGTTGCTCCACGTAGTGCTTGAGCCGCTGCGCCAGTTGAGGTCCCATCGGCACGATTCGGCTTTTGGCGAACTTCGTCTCCCGGATGAACAGCAGATTGCGGGTGAGATCGGCATCGCCCACCTTCAGTCGTGATACTTCGCCTACTCGCAGCCCGTAAAGCAGAGCAAACACCGTTTCGTACACCAGGCCGCGATACGGCGCTCGGGATCTTTCCGGGAGATTTCGAGCCACTGTCAGCAGGCGTTTTGCAGTCTCGAGATCGAACAAGTAAGGAATTCGGCTGCCCGTAATGCGGCGCGGACTAGCGGTCACGGGATTTCGCTCCGTCCACTGCTGCATAATCGCAAAAGCAAAGAATCGGCGCAGCGCGTGCAGAATAAGGTTGTATCTCTTTGGCCCAACTTCAGGGCGGGACTTGAGGAAATCATCGATCACAGCGCTATCGACTGCGTGCCAGTCAGCGATGTTGCCGCTGTGGAGATACCGGTCGAACAAGCGCAACGTCTGCGCATCGTTAAAGTACTTGCGGTTCAGCGCGCGCTTGTATTGCACGAACTGATGAAGAAACGGTCCCAGGAAGCTCCGGAAATAGGGAGTGTTCATAGAGCCTCCCCTTCGCCCATGGCAACCTCGCGCAGTGCCTCGATAGCGACTTTCGTGTAGATTCGGGTGGACTCCGGCGAGCGATGCCCCACATAATCGCCGATAGTCTTCAGCGGGAATTCAGCGTCGATCAGGCGTTGTACGCAGGTATGCCGGAGCGTGTGCGATCCACCTTTGCGCACTTGGATTCCAGCCCTCTGGAGATAGAACGCCACACTTGATGACACTGTGGCGGGAGTGATTGGGGAGCGTGGAGCCACGACACGGAAGAAGAGATGGCGATCCTCAGTCTCAGGTCTACCTCGTTTGAGATAGCCGATCAGGGCCTCTGCCACAACTCCGGCGAGCGGATATGCAGTCGCATGGCCAGCCTTGCGTTCCGGTACCTGGAACCGCTCGCGTTTCCAGTCGATATCTTCCAGCGTGAGTTTGGCCACCTCGTGGGCTCGCAGCCCATAGGTCACAAGAAAGAGCAAGATGGCATAGTCTCGCCGACCTCGGATTGTCCTTCGGTCCACCGCTTCCAAAGTGCGACGGACCTCGTCCCACGTGATTGACCGGGGAACATCGGCCAGACGGTATACCTGTGGCATACCGACCGCACCGCGGAGATCCCGGTCGGTGATTCCTTCGCGATGGCAGAACCTCAGCAGCACTTTCAGATGGCAACAGAGATCGCGGCGCGTGCAGGGAGCCATTCCCGGCGCAGATTCGACGATGAAAGATGCTAGAAGCGCAGGCGACAGGGCGCCGAACGAAGTGATGCCGGCTTTTCGGAGGTACTGTCCAAATTCGTGCAGATGATGACGGTACCCCTGAATCGTGCTCTCCATCAGTCCGCATTCACTGCGCAAATACTCCTGGAACCCAGGAACCTCTGATTCAAGTGGAAATGGGCGGCGGTGACGATTATGCCTTACCGGATCACCACTGGCCAACCTCAGCATCTGACGTGTGGCATTCCCTATATCAATTGCATGCTTGCGCAGCGAGGCCGATGTCTTTGCTTCCGCTCCGTGCTGAACCAACCATTCGGATACAAATTCCTCGACGAGAGCAAAGGTAGATGCAACATCTGTGCAGTCCCTCTTCTGCGCAAACTCAGCAAAGCAGAAGAGCCGTGGCAACCGGCGAAAAACGGTGCGAGAAGAATAGCCATTCGCTTCCATCCATCCCACATAGTTCTCAATTTGAGAGCCAAGCCAACTGTCACGGATTCGGTCGATGGTTGAAGGTTTGACGTAATAGTGTTCGAGCATGATATTCCTCCATTCGGAAATATCCGATGGGAAATAATCATGCGCCTGGTTGGCCCCGGCCAACATAGATTGTGCGTCGGATTGCGGCCAGGCAGAAGTTGAGGACCAACAAATTGGGACGATGAAGGGCAGTCTGTGCTCATTCCTCGCCTGGAGGAGCGCCAGAAATCTTTCTCAGAAGGAGGGCGCCTTTACTCCGTTCGCAACGCCTTCATCGGCTCGATGTGCATGGCGCGACGCGCCGGAATGTAGCAGGCCAGCATCGCGATCGCTGCGAGGAGGGCGGAGACACTCAAATACGTCGCTGGGTCGGTTGCGCTGACTACGATCATGCTGCCCAGAAGATGAGCCGTGGCGAAGGCTCCCGCTAGGCCAAGCACCAGGCCAATCCCGACGATCCAGAGACCCTGCCTGTAAACGATCCTCAGAATGTCCCCGCGCCGGGCTCCCAGCGCCATCCGGATACCGATCTCGGCAGTTCTCCTGCTAACGACATACGAAAGGACACCGTAAACGCCGACGATGGCGAGCACAAGCCCCAATGTTCCCATGATCCCAGCGAGGCCAGCGGCTACCTGGAAGACAAGCAGCCCGTTCGGAGAATAGAGAGCCTCATGCAGAGTCTTTACCTCAAAGACGGGCAGCGCCGGCGCCATGGCGTGGATGGACCCTTCGACTTCAGAGATGAAACCGGCCGGATCTCCTTTGGTACGTATTTCGAGTGTGTTCAAAGAATAGCCAACGTAGTGCTGCGGAAAAGGCACATAGAAATAGGGATCGATGGGTCCGGAAAATCCCTGATAACGAACATCGCGCGCCACACCGATCACCTGCATCGGATGCGTCGGGTCGCTGCTCATTGAGAATTGTTTCCCGATCGGGTCCTGATTCGGCCAATATTTTCTAGCCATGGCTTCGCTGATGATGCCAACGTGTGGGCTGCTCTCCTTGTCCGCATCCGTGAAGACACGACCCTCGACCAGAGGAATCTGCAAGGTACGGAAATAATCCAGGCCGATTACGTTGTAGCTCAGACTGGGTGCGGCCTGCCCAGCCGGAGGCTGATAGCTGCTGATGCTGACCGTATCGAAGCCATTGCCGATCAAGCCCATCGGGGTTGAGCCGGCTATCGTCGCTGAGTCAACGCCCGGAAGAGCGCGGATATGCTCAAGAAGTTCTCGATAGAAGTCGCGAGTCTGTGCATCCTTATAACCAATCTCGCTGGGGTCCATGGTGAGCAGAAGCACATTCGCAGCATTGAAACCCAGGTTCGCGTGTGTGCACTCGGCCAGGCTACGCGTAAAGAGCGCTGCGATGATCAATAACATCAGCGCGCTTCCCACCTGCAAGGTGACAAGCACATCGCGTAATCTGCTCCGGTCTCCCGCCACGCCACGCCCGCCTTCCCGGAGAATCAGATTCAGGTTGGCGCGCGACAGACGAATTGCCGGAACGATACCGACCACGGAGCCGGCCAGCAGGGCAATCCCCACCGAGAAGACGAGGACGTGCGAGTCGAAACCGAAATCGAAATGCACTGGAAGGTCCGTGTTCAGGTTTATCGAACTCAGCATCGAGCTACCCCATGCGCCGAGACCAATGCCGGCTATGCCACCCAGCATCGCCAGCACAATGCTTTCCGTCATCATCTGGCGAATCAGTCGAGAACGTTGTGCGCCCAGCGCAGAACGAATCACCATCTCGCGTTCGCGCACGCTCGCGCGCACCAGCAGGAGGTTGGCGACATTCACGCAGGCCAGCAGCAGAACCAGACCGGCAAGCCCGAGGGAAAAGGTGGACGCCATATCGATGCTCTGGGAATCCAGGTCGCCCAGTCTTCCCGCATAGAGAGGGAATGTTCGTAGCGCCGCGTCCTTTTCGCTGTCGGGGTGCTCCGCGGCCAGCCGACGCGCGACGATGGCAAGCGACGCATCCGCCTGCCGCCGCGAGACCCCAGGCTGCAGCCGGCCATAGAGATGCATGTTGCGGTTGTCTTCTTTGTTGAGCACGGCAAGCAGTTCATTTTCGAGGGGCACAATCATCGCCATCGGCAGATAGACCTGCACCTGTGGCGCGGTCACGAGTCCGCGATAGTTGCGGGGCGCGACACCGATGATCGTGACCGGGTGGCTGTTCACTGTAACTTGCCGTCCGACGATATTCGGATCGCCAGAGAAATGCTGCTTCCAGTACTGATAGCTCAACACCAACACCGGATCGGAGCCAGGGGTAACACCTTCTGAAGGACCAAAGAGCCGTCCCAGAAGAGGCTCAACGCCCAGCGTCTCAAAGTAGTTGCCCGTCACGTAACTGCTAAGTATCCGGTCCGGCTTGCTCCCCTGCGCGCTCAGGCCATCTAAACTAACGCGTTCTCCAATGAGTTCGGGAAAGACTTTCGAACTTCCATCCCGCAGTTCTCGATATTCCGGCATCGACAGGCTCGGTTGCCAGGAATTGCCCTTCTGCTCGAATCCGATTTCGGCTACTCTACCTTCGTCTCGGATATGCAGAGAACTGAAGAAGAGGCCGTTGGTAATGCTGAAGATTGCTGTGTTGACTCCGATCCCCAACGCAAGGGTGAGAATTGCGATGACGGCAAAGCCGGGACTGCGGAGCAGTTGCCGCATGGCATAACGAAGGTCCCGGCCCAGATTCTCAATCAGAACAAAGCTGTTCATCTGCCAAATCTCCTCGCGAATTACCGTCGGATTGCCGAATTTGATGTATGCTCGCCGCCGGGCCTCATGCGGTGTCATGCCACGCGCTCTGTTGTCGTCGATCTCTTCCGCCAGATGTGCCTCAACTTCGCGCACGCGTTCCTCGTCCCAGTGGCGGCGGTGTAGGAAGCGGCGCAAGCTCATCGGTACTTCCTCATCCCTGCTCAGCGGTCCGGGTGACGTTTTCCATCACGCGTCCAATTGCTTCCACCATGGCCTGCCAGCGGTTGGCCTCTTTCGTAAGCTGTCTACGCCCGGCTGCGGTGAGCCGGTAAAAGCGAGCCTTCCGATTGTTCTCGCTTACTCCCCAATACGAGGAGACCCATTCCCTGTCCTCCAGGCGATGGAGCGCCGGATAAAGCGACCCCTGCTCGATCTGCAATACGTCATCCGATCGATGTTCGATGACATGCGCGATCGTGTGCCCGTGAGCCGCTCCCACCACCAGAGTTTGCAGAATGAGCATGTCCAGCGTGCCGAGCAGCAGCTCTTGCTCCTTTTTCGACCTAACCACGGCTCCCCCATAGAACGTCTATTGGAGTCGACAATACACCACTAGACGATCTATTGGAAAGAAAAATATTTTCACTGGGCTCCGTAAACGCGAAAGCGTGGCGACTGCAGAATGGTACCTCTTGCATCCGCACCCTTTGGCTCTCTTCAACCTTTTAAGCTCGCCAGATTTCATCGAAAAGCGTTGGCGCTTATGAATTCTGCGACCTACGCAGAGCTTCCCTAGCGCTGCTGACGGATGGATATAAGACGCAGGGTTCGGGCTGGGCACCACGTTATGTACCCTCTGGAACGCTTGCCGCCTGCCGCCACGTGCCTGCCGAGAGCCTCGGCCACAAAATGATCAACGGAACAAAAGGCCGAAAGCATCCGCAGCCAGGGCGTTCTCTCTCCCTTGCTTGTGCGGCCTCTCACCGATCAGAGCTTTGAGATTGTCGCCGGAGCCAGACGCTATCGTGCCGCGCAGATGGCGGAAGCCCCAACCGTTCCAGTCCGCATCGTCAACCTCACCGACGCCGAGGCATTGGAGGCGCAGTTATCCGGCCATCTGTTCTTCTGGAACCTCCGCTCGGAGGTTCATTTGCCTTGTGATTTTGTGGTTCACCCTATTCGTTGGGATCGTTGCCCGTTGGCTGCGGCCGACCCACATGCCCGCGCCTGGATCACTCTCCAGTCCCACCGCGGCCTCGCATATAACACGCTCGACGCCTATTCACGCGGCCTGGAGCGTTACTTCCGATTCCTGACACAACGCCATTTCTTTTGTTTATCGGTCACACGTGCCGAGGTTGGACTCTACCTGGCGAGTTTGCAGGTGGATGGCTCCCGCCTTTCGAACGCCACGATGCAACAGCTATTGACGGTCATTCGATTGTTCCATGCATATCTGATGGAAGAAGGAGTGCGCACCAACAACCCGGCAGCGCATAGTCACACCGGGAGGCCGCTGATTGCCCGGCATCACAAGCTGCCGTGGATTCCGAACGAGGACGACTGGCACGCGGTTCTTGCCTCGGCCCGTAATGAGCCGATCCGCAACCGCGTCATGCTGGCGTTCGCCTATGATGCAGGGTTGCGGCGTGAGGAACTGTGCAGTCTCTGCAGCGATGACATCGATCCTTCGCGGCGTACACTCAGGATTCGCGCGGAGACCACCAAGGGGCGCCGTGAACGAGTGGTTCCATATTCGGCCTCCAGCAGTGAACTGCTCCACCACTATCTCCTGCATCGACGCACATTGGGTCAGAGGCGCGGCCCCCTCTTCCTTTCAGAATCGCGTCGCAACTACACCCAGCCGATCTCCATCTGGAATTGGTCGAAGGTGGTCCAGGAGATCGCGCGACGCGCGCATGTCGAGCGGTTCAGCACGCATACATTGCGACACCTCTGTCTGACCGACCTCGCACGCGCAGGTTGGGACATCCACGAGATTGCTGCCTTCGCCGGCCATCGCAGCATTCAGACCACATTGCTCTATATCCACCTCAGCGGCCGGGACCTGTCCGCGAAGCTCGCAGCGAGTATGGCCCAGATCCACGCGCGTCGCATACAGATGCTCACGGAGATGAACGTATGAACATGAAGCGGAAGCGAGGAGCCAGGAAGAACGGCAAGCCCTGGCCGAACAACATCGGCCCATGGCTAGAGAGGTTGCCGGCCGAGAAGCGTGCCCAGCTCTTTCAGCGCGCAGCGCGCGCGCAGTGGGGTCCGGAGAAGCAGGAACCGAAGAAGGCCGATGACGGGCCTTGGGTCTGGCCGATCGATTTGGATCGTTATGACCGCTCCAGTGCGCTCACTCCGATCGAAGAAGACATGCTGACGCGCTATTCCGAGGCCTATCGCTTTTATCGCGACGGTCGAACGATGGACTTCGGAGAGACGCTTGATCGGCTGGTGAAGCCTCTGAACGATGCGCTTGACTACACGGGTATCAGAACGCTCTTCCGCAAGTATGTGCTGCTTTACTTTCTTCGCGAGATGGCGGAACGCAAGCGGTCTTTTTGGGGGTGGACGACAGATGAGTGGATCGAGACTATTGAGCGACAGAAGAAGGTGGAGTACCAGCACGTCATTGCCGTCGCCTATTTGCTCTGCGGATTCTCAGACCTCCACCGACTCAGTAAAGATCACATTGTTTATGTGGTCTTGGCCCGCAAGGTCTTCGGCCGCGAGTACATGAAGGTCGTTGGAGACCGCGTGCAGAGTTTGCTGCGAGAGTGGGGCTATTTGAGAACAGGTACACTGACCCTCGTCCTGCGCACCATTTTCGAGGGGCTGCTGTATAAACGCTCTCCACACCTCGATCAGCTAAAGATTGAGGACCTCAAGGAGGTGATCGCACGCCGACCGCCGCGTACCGGAAGCTACTGCGTGGTTGCGCTCTCCCGCGTTTTGGCCAGCATGGGCACTGTCCCCGAAGCGATGGAGATCAAGCGTCCGGTGCAGGATAAAAAGCTGTCGCCTGCGCTCACCATCGGTGTACCCACCCAGTGGTGTCGGCTCAGCCGCCTCTGGTACGACCGAGCCACGTACTCGCTTAAAAACAGGAACAAGAGCTATTATTTCCTCCTCAACGTCGGCAGATGGCTCGGCAAGGTACATCCAGAGATCACTTCGCCCGCGGATTGGACCAGGGGCCTCGCTGCGGAAGCCGTCTCTATCGTTTGTCAGTGGCATGGAGGCGATTGGTGCAGCATCGACCCGGTTCATGTGAAGAGCCGCGGCCAGATCCTCGCGCCCAACACGCGCGCCGGCCGCATTTCCATCTTGCGGGTTTTCTTTCGCGATCTGCAGGAGTGGGAGTTGATCCCGCGACGATTCGATCCGATGCGGAGCATGGTCACACCCAAGAGCCTGCTTGCGCTGATTGGCCCGAACCCGCGCGCCATCGCTGATGACGTGTGGGCCAAGCTCATGTGGGCAGGCCTTAACCTGACCGTCGATGATCTGCCGAAAAAGGGCGATCTCCACCGTGTCCCGTTTCCATCAACCGCCTATCCGATTGAGATGACCAGAGCACTTGTCGTCACCTGGCTGTTTGCTGGCCTTCGCCGTAACGAGATCGTTCGTCTGCGTGTTGGCTGCATTCGTTGGCAGAGGGATGATGTCACCGTTCCAGGCACAGGCGATACTCTGGCAGCCGACGCCGTTTGTCTACTTGACGTTCCGGTCAACAAGACATCCACCGCCTTTACCAAGCCTGTAGATCGGATCGTCGGAGAGGCCATCGCCGCGTGGGAAAAGGTTCGTCCACAAGGTGCAAAACTCCCCGACCCCAAGACTGGCGAACTGGTCGATTTTCTCTTTCTCATTCGCCTCACCAGGGTCGGAATAAACTATCTCAACAAGACGTTGATTCCGGCTCTCTGCAGAAAAGCCGGTGTCCCACTTGCCGATGTGCGCGGCAACATCACCAGCCACCGCGCCAGGTCCACTATCGCTTCACAGCTCTACAACGCACGGGAACCGATGACGCTCTTTGAGCTGCAGGAGTGGCTGGGGCACTCGACTCCAACTGCCACTCAACACTACGCGAAGATCACGCCGTTGAAGATTGCCAAGTCCTATGCAGATGCTGGCTACTTCGCCCGCAACCTTCGTGCTATCGAAGTTCTGGTCGATCAGGACACGGTGCGAAGCGGTCGCGCTGCAACAGAACCGTGGAAGTTCTATGACCTCGGCCACGGCTATTGCACCTACGACTTCTTCGAGCAGTGTCAGCATCGTATGGCCTGCGCCAAGTGCGATTTCTATATGCCGAAGGAGTCCACGGCGGCCCTGCTGTTGGAGGGCAAGACGCATCTGCTGCGACTGCTTCAGGAGATTCCTCTGGGCGAAGCGGAGCAAGCCGCGGTCGAAGATGGTCTCACTGCTTATGAAAACCTCTTGTCGAAGTTGGTGGATGTGCCGACTCCGGCGGGGCCAACTCCCCGACAGATTGGCGCTGATCTAGTGCAGATTACATCTCTCAGGCAGACGGCAACGTCCCGGTAGGCAATACGGCCAGATATGTAGTTGTGCGATTAAAGAGGGAACATTGGCAACAGGTACCACGTAGACAGTGGATGAAGGAGTGGACCTCGATATGTCTCAGTGCAGTCGTCTGGCTGGTTCTTTGTTGCTCGCTTTCCTCGCACTTCCTCTACATTCGCAAGGTTCAGCCGTCTGGAAAGACCCATCACCCCACACTACGCGGTTTGTAACCGTAGACAAAGACGTTCGGTTAGAAGTACTCGATTGGGGCGGTTCTGGCAGGCCGATCGTACTACTGGCCGGGGGCGGCAATACGGCTCACGTTTTTGACGATTTCGCACCGAAGCTCACGGCCTACTACCATGTCTACGGGATTACCCGGCGCGGATTCGGCGCTTCCGGTTATTCAGCTACAGATCATCCGGCAGATCGCCTCGGCGATGACGTAGTGGCGGTGATTGACGCGCTCAATCTGAAGAGACCTATCCTCGCGGGACACTCGATCGCTGGGGTGGAGTTGAGTTCAGTTGCAAATGGCCATCCGAATCGGGTGGCGGGCCTGGTCTACTTGGATGCCGCCTATTCTTATGCTTTTGACAACGGCAAGGGGGCGAGCATTATGGAAATCCAGAAACTTCAGGGACCTCAACCTCCGCCACCTAGTGAAACTGATTTGGCCAGTTTCAGCTCCTTGCAGAAATACTATGAGCGCGTGAACGGATTCCTCTTCCCCGAAGCAGAACTTCGTGCGCAGAGGGAAACCACTCCTGACGGAGGGGTGGGAAAACAACGTAATCTTCCCGGCGGCGCCCTGTTCATGCCGCTTATGACGGGCGAGAAGAAATATACTGCTATTCCGGTATCTGCGCTTGTCATCTTCGCAAACCCACATAGCCAAGGAATCTGGGTCGATAAGAATTCAGACCCATCGGTGCAAACCGCAGCCAAAGCTTATTCCACCGCATTAGAAGCCTTAACTCAGAGGCAGGAGAAGTCGGTGGAAGAGGGCGTGCTTAGCGCGCATGTCATTACGCTGCCAGATGCAAATCACTATGTGTTTCTGTCGAACGAAGCGGACGTGCTTCGCGAGATGCGTGCCTTTATTGCAAGACTCCATTAGCAGTACAGTTCTCCTCAAGAGTGGCACTGCACGACGGTCAGCATCGGGTCTCTTCCCAAATGTCGTTCACAATTCTCTTGGAGGTACAGTGTCCACGCGAGTTGCGCGGCGGCGAGGAGCCAGCAGGAAAGACTTGCAATTTGCCCAGATTCCACATAATGCACCGACCCGAATTGCTATGCCGCCAAACTAGACGCGCACGTGAAAGCCAAGGTTGCCGCTAAGCCGGAACTTGTCCAGATCAGCACGGCATACAAGCAGCAGCCGGAAGGCGAGAAGACCATCCCGCGCAACAAGTACGCCGAAATTCGCGAGGAGAAGCCCGACACGCCGGAGAAGGCGAAATGGCCCGAGTTCAAAACGTGCAAGTACACCACCGAGGCCATCGCGTCGGACGGCATCGAGAAGGGCGAACTGCGGAAGGTTTGCACCGAGCCGACCTGCGTGGTTCACCATCCCAAGAGGCAAACGCCGAAGGTCGATGCGAATTTCAAAGTAGAGCAGGAGAAGCGCCGCCGCGAGGAGGCATTGGCGAACGCAACCGCAAGCCGTGTCCTGCAATCCATCGTGGCCGCAGTCCCTGTTCGCTTGATGAAGCGCGACCTTCTCTTCGTTGTCGAACAGATGCTCTCGTTGCTCGACGAGAAGCGACAGGAGATGGTCGCTCGGAATCGAGGCATCAAGGCGGGGGAAGGCGGATCCGCCGCCAAGCTGCTGAACGCGTTTTTGCGCACTGCCGACGAAAGTACGATTGGAAGGCTGATTGTCGAATCTGTCATCCTTCTCTCCGCCAGAACCGAGCCAGACAGAGGCAAGACGCTCCGTGCCGCCGCTCAGCTCTATAGTGTCGATGTCGATGCTGTGGCCCTTAAGGCCAAACGGGACTTCGCCGCGAAGGAAAAGGCGAGAAAGGCGATCAAGCCGGAAGCCAAGCCTGCACCCAAACGAAAGCGAGCAGCCTAGCAAACCGTGAGTCTCTGGGCCTGCCTTCGGGTAGGCCCATCTTTTGCGCCCTTCCACCCGGGAAGTTGCCGTCGCACTGGCGAAGACACTATGTTCTGATCACCCGACGAGCGGGCTAAGACGGAGTTTATTGTGATTGCGTGCATTGCCAAGCGTCCCCAGAATTCATCTGTGATCCTACTGCAGAAAGATTCGACTACCCACACGGTTTCCCTCTCGACGTTATGGCAGGCAAACGCGCTAAACTATAGCGTCACAGTCATTTAGATCATAAGGACAGGCGAAAATGGTACAAGAGTCTCCGAAGCAGGGTGGCGACCTCTTCATTGTCGACAATGGTGATCAGGACTGGAAGGTACGTCGCTACCTTTCTGATTGGGCTGATCTCGCCAAGAGTTTCGATATTGCCACCGGATATTTTGAAATCGGTGCCTTGCTCATCCTCGACGGCCAGTGGCAGAAGTTGGACAAGATCCGCATCCTCATGGGAGATGAGGTGTCACAACGCACGAAGAAGGCACTTCTTTTGGGATTGGAGCAAATCAAGCAAAAGCTCGATTCGAGCATCGAGAGAGAGAAAGAGAAGAATGACTTTCTCACCGGAGTCCCTGGCATCGTGGACGCGCTTCGGACCGGTCAAATTACTTGCCGTGTCTATACAAAGGACAAGTTCCACGCCAAGGCATACATTACCCACGCGAAGCAGGCGGTTGTCGGCTCTTCTGCCCTCGTTGGATCCGGCACAAGAAGGCTTGCTACTTTACGCGCTGTTTCAATGTCTGGAATCTGATCGATCGTTCCGATCTGTCTGCGCCGATAGATTTTCTTTCCATCGGCTGTCTTCTCCCGCCAGCGAAACTGCCAGATATCCGACTGCATCTTGCGAATTCCTCGTACTACGCTTCCGTTTTGCATGATGACCTCCGCCCGCGGTTGCAGGAGGAAATATTTTCGCCGAAGTACAAGTGGGAAGGGAATTGAGCGCCAGCCCTTGATTAGGTTGCTGCTTTGCGGCGGCAGCGCGCAGTTAGATGTCCCATCACCCAGCCAGAATTTCAGTTCGCTAATGACTGCCAATGAGTCGATCATGTGCTCACCAAGAGAGTCGTAGCGAGTCACTTGGCAAAGCTCACTTGTCCGCGAAGCCGATTTTTCGTGCACGGGGGCGACCAGGTTTGCGGCCGCCAGCCGCTTTACATCGCGCAGGCGGAAGCGAAATTCATAAGCTCCGGATCCAAGCGGCACTTCGCCCGCAGGCGAAGACTGCGGTCGTGTCTCACCGTTCATGGAGACTTCGGCCGCTGCGTGGGGAAGCACCACAATGGCGTGTGATCCCACCGGAATCCTAACCCGCCAAACTACCTTCGTCCCGTTGCGGCTCCATGAGCTCTTAACGGTGCCAAGTATCGTATGTAGTTCGGCCTGTGCTTCCGGGACTCTCGCGAGGAAAGCTGGACGAATCGTAATCTGGCGCGACTCCGGGCGGCTCAGATCGACATCGATGCCTGCTAGACCGCGATAGAACCACTCCTCCGCATGACCGAGCATGAAGTGGTTCTGGGACGATCTGGGGTTAGCGTCCCATGCCTCGGTGAGCGTGGTCGCGCCGCGCTCTAACTGGTAGCCATAGCTTGGCGAGTCATCTCGGGAGAGCATGTCGAAGAGCACATCCGAGCGTCCGTTGTCAGTCAGGGCTCGAACGACGTAATGGAAACCTATGTCTCCGGCAGTAACGTGGTCGCCATGTGCACGAATGTCATTGATCAAATTCTCGAGCACGCCTTGGCGAAGATTCTCTGGAACGAGGCCGAGCACCAACGGCATGGCTTGCGCCGTCTGGCTCCCGCGATCGTAAGTCGCCGTGTCAGCATGAAGCAGATGACCATTGAAGGACACTCGAATATCCCCAGCTTCCTTGCCAAAGCTGGTGGCATCGGCCTCGTTTCCCAGCAGACTAGCGATTGCCGCAAGCGTCCGCAGGTCCTGGTAGTAGATCGCGGTCGCGGTTAGCCCCTTTCCCGTAAGCTGCGCCTCGCCAGGCGTGCGCGGGCCGATGTCGTACCAATCTCCGAGGCCGTAGGTGAGCATTCCGTCCTGAAGCCTGCTTCGCAGATAGGAGGCATAGCGGACCATGGAGTCGTAGTGATCTTTCAGAATTTCTACGTCGCCGTAAAATCGATACGCCTCCCAAGCGGAGAGGATGCTGGCGCTGCCCCACTCCGGGGAGTCCCTAAAGTTGGTGCTTTTGCCGTTCGCGTCGACAAAGGCCACGTATTCGGGGGCGATGGCGGGAACGAAGCCGTTCGCAAGCTGCGCGTCCGCGACGTCGTCGGCAACTTTCTCGTAGAGCTTCAGCACGCCGTAGTTGTCCATGATCGAAGATCCGGCTAGATAGGTCTGCTCCAGCCAACCGAGCTTCTCGCGAGTGGGGCAGTCGCTAATCACGCTGGCCAGGTTACTGAGGATGGCGCGATCGATCAAGGCATGGATCTGATTGAGGAGCGTCACGCCACTGGTAAAGTGTCCGTCGATCGCGACATCGTCGTGGACAACGTCGGTCAGAAGCGAGAGCACTTCTGGCTTGGGACCGCCGGCTGTCGCAGGGATCGTCTCAACCTGGACATAGCGAAAGCCATAATACGCGAAGCGCGGGTGCCATCTCTCCTCTCCACCAGCCAGAGTGTAGTCAAAGAGCACCGGATCGTTGGGGCCGGCGCCCGCGCTGGCCTGAGTAACCACTCCATCCGGATTCAATAGTTCTCCCGGCAACATGCGAACGCGATCGCCGGCGCGTCCGCGTACCAGTATCTCGGGCCAGCCGGAGGAATTCTTGCCCATGTCGTAGACGATGAGGCCCGGCCGCGGCCGACTGACGCGGAGCGGGGCGAGCCTCTCGGCGATGACAATCGGAGGAATCAGACGTCCCGACAGCTCGTGCCCTGGAGACCCGGTCGGACCGTTTGGCCCTGCGTCTGGCGCTGCCACTTCGAGCGCCGGGCGCCAGTCGACGTCGGTGACAAAATTCGGTAGGTCCCATCCGTTCTGCACTCGGCGGGCGTCAAAGTCTTCGCCGCCGTAGATCGACGAAAAGGTGATTGGCCCCGAGGCGGTCCGCCAGCTTGAGTCGCTTGTCACGAGTGCCTCGGTGCCGTCGCGGTACTCGATGTGCATCTGCAGGATCAATTTTGGTTGGCCAAAGGATCCGACGAACTTGGTGTAATGGCCATGAATGCCGGGAACGTTATACATCCCGTTGCCAAGCAAAACTCCAAAGGCGTTTGTGCCTGGTCGAAGCCGCCGCGTTACATCGAAGGTGTTGTACAAAGCCGTCTTCCGATAGTTGGTCCAGCCGGGATTGAGTACGGTTTCCGTGACGTTGCTCCCGTTCAGGTGAAGTTCGTATTCTCCCAGACCGGAGACGACAACGATTGCGCTCTTCACCGGGCCGGTGACCCGAAACTCTTTGCGGAAGATGGGCAGCGGCGGTGCCGAGTCCGCCCATTGGCCCTGGTTTTCTCGCGCCTGTGGCTGAAGCGGGCCGTCTGGTTCGGCGGCGATCCAGCGGGCCTTCCATTCGTCTGGATGCAGGAATGCCATCGTCCACTTTGCTGGAGCGCTCCAGGCGGAGACTTTTCCCGCCTGATCCCAGACTCGCACTTTCCAGTAGCAACTTTGGTAAGAGGAGAGTGGCTGGCCACCGTAGGCGATGTAGAGACGCTGGCCGGATTGCACTCGACCCGAGTCCCATCGGCTTCCGCGATTCATCGCAAGCTCTTCCGCCGAAGAGGCGACCAGAATCCGGTAGCTGCTTTGCATCAAGTCGTGCGCGCCCGGAACTGTCGACCGCAATTCCCAACTAAGGCGTAGGGGTTCGCGATCAATACCGATCGGATTGACCGTTGAGGCGACTTGCAGGTTCTCCGGAGCAACGCCGCCAACTGCCATCTGGCCGTGCGAATCGGCATAGAGAAAAGGCCGGGGAAGGGCCAGCGAGGCCAAAAGAAGCACCAAGGCATGAGCGGTATACAGTTGCCTGGGATTCAGAGAAGTCATGGCCAGAAGGCTACACCTGCTGGTAATGTTTCCGCATGTGCCCCAGGTATCACTCCTCGCAGATCGGGTCGTCGCAGACAGACACTGGAAGAGGCGAGGTATGTTGAGCGGGGCCGGAGGCTGGAAGAGAGTCTCATGCATTCTATTTGCGCTCACGCTGGCCCGCGCGGGTTGGTCGCAAGAGGCGTTCAGCCATCGACTATGGCAGACGGCCGATGGACTTCCGAGCGATGTGGTGCAGGCCTTCGCGGAAACGCCAGATCACGCGTTGTGGATTGGCACCACCAATGGACTGGTTCGCTTCGATGGCAGTAGCTTCCGCAATTATCGGCGCGAGAACACGCCGGCCCTCGGTGCCGACAGCGTGTTCTGCCTGACCGTGACTCGCGACGGGACGCTGTGGATTGGCGTTGAGGGCGGAGGGTTGGTGCGTTACCGCGACGATCATTTTCGCGAATTCACAGCTCTCGACGGGCTCTCTAACAATGTCGTGCGCGCCATTTTTGAGGACCGCAACGGCCTCCTGTGGGTGGGTACCGATCAAGGACTTTTCCAACTGCATGGCGAGCGATTGGTTCGAGTCGATGACACTAATCTCATCCCCGAAGTGAGTGTGCATGCCATTACCCAGGACCGCGACGGAGCGATGTGGGTTGGAGGTTCTTCGCTCGTTCGCATTCTCGCCGGCAAGACGCGAGTGTATAGCATTCCCTTCCGACGGCAAAGCCAGCGTATCAAGAGCCTTCTGCAAACGACAGACGGCACCATATGGGTCGGAGCAGTGTCGGGACTTTACCGGGTTGCGGGCGACCGCCTTGAGCCCGTCACACGGATTCGGCGAACCGTAAGGGTCCTGCGCCAGACGCACGACGGCACACTGTGGATTGGCTCTATCGGAAATGGCTTGTACAGCATTCGATCTAGGGGCGAGCCAGTGCTATTTGCCGGAGGCCCGCCCAGCAAGTCCATCCTGAACCTTTATGAAGACCGCGAGGGGAACCTTTGGATCGGAAGTCAAATCGGCATGGAACGGTTAAGTCGGTCGGCGATGAGCCTGCTCCCGCTCCCCGGCTCGCCTGATGCGGACTTCGGCAGCGTCTTTGTCGACCGCGACGGCTCAATATGGGCCTGTTCGACCAATCTCTATCGTGAACGGGATGGAGTCATGCGCAAGGAAGTGTTACGTGGCCTGGGGGGCGTCACCATCCGCAATCTGCTGCGCGCCGCCGACGGCTCCCTATGGGTCGGCACCGAAGGCTGGGGAGTTTTTCAGCTTAGTGCATCTGCGACCGTGCACTACACCACTGCCCAGGGCCTCACGAACGACTTCGTCCGTGTCATGCTGGAGGACCGCGACAACAGTTTGTGGGTGGGTACGGACGGCGAGCTGAATCACATCGTCAATGGGCGCGTCACCATACTTCATATTCCTACCAATGTAAGCGTCATGGCTCTGCTACAGGATCGGAACGGAGACCTCTGGGTTGGCAGCTTCTCCGGTCTCTTCAAGCTGCATGAAGGACACTGGGTCTCGGCGCCGCTCACCGCTTCGTTGCGCGATACGACCATCTGGGCATTGCACCAGGACGAAGATGGAATCATCTGGGTGGGCACCAATCGCGGTCTTTACCGTGGAAACGGCAACGCTGTCACGGCTGTGACTACCGCTCAGGGGCTACCATCGCACTTCGTGGGCCAAATCCTGGAGGACAAAAAAGGGGGCCTCTGGGTCAACGGGCTGAGTGAGGTGGCGCGCTTGTCTCTCACCGAGCTGCGAGCTCTTGCCGAGGGCCGGATCTCCCGCGTCTCGCCGCGGATTTACCCCGTTTCCCAGGAACTCGATTCAGCGGAGATCTACAACGGCATTCAAACTTCAGGAGCTTTCAGTCCCGACGGAGCGTTGCTGTACCCCAGCAATAAAGGCCTCGTTCGGATTCAACCCGATCTGCAAAAGGCGGTCCCCGCCTTCCCGATCATTGTCCAGAGCATTACGGTAGACGGACGCGCGGTTCCAGTGGCTAGAGAGATCACCCTTGGCGCATCCACCTCGCGCACCGAGATTACCTTTGCGCCTGCCTTGCTCGGCCCACAGGAGCGAATTCAGCTTCGCTACCGTCTCTATGACTTTGACAGCGAATGGCAGGAGGCCGGGGCCAATCGGACAGCTGTGTATACCAGTCTGCCTGCAGGCCACTACCGCTTCGAGGTCCAAGCATTCGAATCCGGAGTCGAATCTCCTGTCGCCGAGCTGACGCTCGCTGTGCAAAGGCTCGCGCCATTTTATGTCAGGCCGTGGTTCGTACTTCTGGTAGTAGGTCTGGTGGTCGCCATCGTCCTCCTCCTCCACTACCTCCGCCTTCGGCGGGTGCGGGAGCGCTTTGCGGCAGTGCTTGAGGAACGCACCCGGGTCGCCCGCGAGATGCACGACACTGTCATTCAAGGCTGCTCCACAGTTTCCGTGTTGCTCGAGGCGTCCGATAGTTTGCAAGGCGACCAGCAGGCCGCGAACGAGTTAACCGGTCTCGCTCGCCGACAGATCCAGAACACCATTCGCGAGGCGCGCCAGGCGATTCTCGATCTGAGACAACCCAGTACCGAGGAAGAGAATCTGGTGGATGGTCTACGCAAGATAACCGAGGATGCTTCTCGCGAATTTGCGCAAAAGGTGGGCTTGGAAGTCATCGGGTACCCGCCGTCTCTGGCGCGCTCTTGTGCCTATCAACTGTTGATGGTTACTCGCGAGGCGCTGCACAACGCGCTGACTCACGCCCACGCGAGACGGGTCGAGGTGCAGTTGAAGCATGAGGGCAAGACAGTTACCATCTTGGTCAAAGATGATGGCCGGGGACTGTTGCCCGAGCTGGCAACCGGCTCGGAGGTCGGGCACTTCGGCCTGCAGGGGATGCGAGAGCGCATGATCCGGCTGGGCGGAAGTTTGGAAATTGAGAGCCGGCCGAGCAGCGGAACCGTCGTGACCGTGCGCGTGACGGATGCGGGTCGCAAGGATGCCAATAATGGACAAAGCTAGGAATGAACAAAAGACGATCAACGTGGTGGTGGTGGACGATCATCCGTTCATGCGGGTCGGGGTTTCTGCGATCCTGCGCTCACAATCGGATATGAGCGTTGTGGGCGAGGCGGCCACCGCAGCGGAGGCGATCACCGCGTATGGCAAGCATGTTCCGGACCTGATGGTGATCGATCTCGGACTGCCCGACGAAAGCGGTCTGAATGTGATTCGCTCCGTGCGATCGCGCTACCCGGATGCCCGGTTCGTAGTGCTGACGAACTCCGAAGGTGACGAGGACATTCACCAGGCGTTGACCGCAGGCGCCCTCGGCTACGTGGTGAAGGGCATGGCCCATCAGTCGCTGGTCGATGCGGTGCGGCGAGTCGCCCGGGGCGGACGCTTCTTGCCCAAGCAACTTGCACAGACGCTCGAAACGCGCAATCCCAATTCCAATCTCACCGCTCGCGAGCGGGAGGTGTTGGCGCAAGTAGTCAAGGGTCGCTCCAATAAGGAGATCGGCGCCGAACTTGGCATCTCAGAAGGTACGGTGAAGCGCCATATGGGCGAGATTCTCTCCCGTCTCGAAGTGAGCGATCGAACTCAGGCGGTGATTACCGCGCTTCGTCGCGGCCTGGCGCATCTCTGACCGACTGCCATATTTGCGTCGCCCCTCCAATCGCACGCCAGCACCGTTGGCCTGATATGCAACGCGACGAAGTACTCCGAGCATGGGTAATGGTCGACGGGGACACTCGGACGAGTCGCAGCCTTTTCCTGTGATTCAGAACACAAGTCCAGGCTGAGTGATCACGCAGTGCGGAGCACCGCGACACAGCCGCATCTCGAAATAATGCCAATTCTCGCTTTGGCTGCTACCTAAGTCACATGCGCTTCTCAGGTGCACGCATTTAGCTTTGGGTGCGTTCTCTCTCGCACTGGGTGGGATTTCATGCCAGGATTCATCGCTTGTTTCTCCAATCTCGTTTTGCTTGGCTGTTTATTTGTCTGGCCGGCGCTCACCGCGGCGCAGCCAGCGCCTTTGGATTCGGTCGAGCCCTCGAACGTCGTCGAGATTGATGCGAGCCGGCCTTCGCCAACCCCACAACCCTCTGACTTCAAGGGAGGCAGCAGTATCTCGCCATCCGGTCGATCCATCGGACTGAATGACCAATATCTGACGCTCGACGGTAAGCCATGGCTTCCGGTCATGGGAGAGTTTCACTTCTCACGATATCCCGAAGCTGAGTGGGAAGAGGAGATTCTCAAAATGAAGGCGGGGGGAGTGGAGATTATATCCTCCTATATCTTCTGGAATCACATTGAGGAGGTGAAGGGCGTCTTCGACTGGACAGGGCAACGAGATCTGCGCCATTTCGCGGAGCTTTGCCAGAAGCACGACATGTACCTATTCGTGCGCATCGGGCCATGGGTACATGGAGAGTCGCGCTATGGCGGCCTTCCTGATTGGGTGGTGAAAGAGAGCGCGTCGCGAACCACCGACCCTCGCTTCCTTGGTTTCGTCGATGCTTTTTATGAGCAGATCGGAAAGCAGACAAAAGGAATGCTTTGGAAAGACTGCGGTCCGGTCATCGGTGTGCAAATCGAAAACGAATACGGAGGCAACGGACCCAACGGCGGACCGGCATACATCCTAAAACTCAAGAGGATGGCTCAGGCCGCAGGTCTGGACGTGCCTCTCTACACGGTTACTGGGTGGAACAACGCCGTCTGGCCTCCAGGGGAGGTTTTGCCGGTCTACGGCGGTTACCCGGATGCTGCGTGGGACCCGAGACCCGGTCGGATCCCACCTGGCGAGGTCTACCTGTTCCGCTTTAATAGCCGCATCTCCGGAGACATGGGTGTCATCGGTGCCAGCCATTCGGAAACACCTCAAACCGACCCGCACACTCCTTTTCTCACAGCAGAGGTTGGATCTGGGATGCAGATCACGTATCACCGCCGTCCGGTTGTCAGCGCCGACGATGCGGCGGCCATTGTCCCGGTAATGATCGGTTCGGGCGCCAATCTGCTGGGCTACTACATGTTCCATGGGGGTGAAAACCCCGACAGCAAACTAGGTCCGCTTAACGAATCGAAGAGTACGGGCTATCCAAGCGACCTCCCGGTCAAGAACTACGATTTCGTCGCACCGCTCGGCGAGTTTGGCCGCGAACGACCATCCTACGGCGCACTGAAGCTTTTCAATTATTTCCTCAATGATTTTGGTCCTGAACTCGCGCCGATGGCGGTGCACGCTCCGACGGTCCTTCCCGCCAGCCCTTCGGACACGAGCACGGTGCGCATTGCGGCACGCACACGCGGCGACAGCGGGTTTCTCTTCCTGGACAACCACGTGCGCTATCTCGATATGGTTGCGCATAAACGAGTGCAAATACGATTGCAGTTGCCCTCCGGTCCGATCTTTGTTCCCACCCGTCCCATCGACGTGCCCGCGGATAGTTATTTTGTTTGGCCGGTCAACATGGACTTGGACGGTCTACGCCTGCGCTACAGCACCGCCCAGCCTTTTTGCCGCATGGTAAGGGGGCGGACTGTTCTCTATGTTTTCTTCGCCATACCCGGAATCAGCCCCGAGTTTTCCTTCGCGCCCGATGCTCTAACAACGATGCGTGTGAGCGGTGGCATCAAGAGTGAAAGCTCGAACCAGACACTGGTATCGGCCATCGAACCGTCAAGCCGAGTTGTCTTCGAGGGGAACCTGCCCACCGGAAAAAGGTTGCAAGTTGTAGTGCTAACGCGTGAACAGGCGAAGTCGGCGACTCGGATATCCCTCGGAGATGGCGACCATCTTGTGCTCTCGTCGCAGGAAGTATATTCGGATGGCCGTTCGATGACTCTGCGCGCACTTGAGCAACCAGAGTTCCATTTCTCAGCTTGGCCTTTGTTGTCGTCCACTCAAGGAAGCAGTCTTCGAGTCGAGACTCAGGCGGCTGATGGCATCTTCAAGAGCTATCGCGCTTTTGGGAAACCGCGGACCATTCTTGCATCATGGACTCCGAAACAACCTGTGATGCCTATGCCAATCTCTCTCTCCGATCCAGCCACGGCGCCTACTGAGGAGGAGATCGAAGCGGCGCCTCGATGGCGGGTTCGTCTGCCCACAGATGCCTTTGCCGGCGTGAGCGATCTCTTCCTGAATGTGGAATATCAGGGGGACATCGCTCGTCTCAGTGCGGACGGCCATCTGTTAACCGACGAATTTTATACCGGAATGCCGTGGTGCATCGGACTTAAGAGGTTTCGGAGACAAGCCGAATCCGGACCCTTGGAGATCGTTATCGTTCCGTGGCGCGACCGCTCCAAAGTAATTCTCGACGATTCCGTTGCCGACAAGGCTGTAGACAATCGCGCAAGACTTCTGAGTGTGACCGTCGTGCCGGAGTATCAGCTGACAGTTCCTTGACGAATGCCGATTCCCTGCACAGAGGTTCCCTAAGTAGCCTCACCAGGATGCGGAATGAAGCCATTTGTTTTCGGCTTCGACCTTCGCGAGGTCGCCGGTCTTTCTATAAAGGATCATCAAGCGGTAGTGGATCGATTTGTTAGACATATTGCTCTTTTCGGCAGCGGCCAGGAGTTGAATCGCACGCGAGAAATCGTTTGAATTCTGCAGAGCCTCCGCCATGTCCAGCACCGCCCACAAGGGAGGCTTCTTTTGTTTGACCCACGATTCTAGAAAGTCACGAAGAGTGCTCCATTGTGTGAGTTCCACCAGGGCTTCACTCACGCGTGCCGCGCTGCGTTCATCTTGCGGGTCGCGCGCCAATTGTTCGCGGAATTGGGCCAGGGCTTGATCCCACATGCGTTGCTTTCGATAAAGCATGCCAAGGCTGTAGCGCAGTTCGGGAAGCTCCGGGTGGGTTTGCTGCAGTTGTTGGTATCCCTGGATCGCTTCATCTTCATGCCCCTGATCGGCTAGCATTTCGAATCTCAATTGCCGCATGTAGGGAGAGTCAGGGAATCTGTCCTCGCACAGTTCTATCTGACGAATACTCGCTTCGCCGCTGAGCACACTGAGCAAATAGAGTAACGCTGTGTCGTCGGGATGCTGACGCCAAAGTTGGACGGCATCCAAAAAAGAAACGTCGGGGTTGAAATAGATTGAGTTTCGCTTTGCCTCTACGAAAGCACCGCGTGCGTCGGGTGAGACATGATCGCGCGCATTTTTGAGCGCCTGGATATAAATTGCGTTTCCCGGGGCGGCGACCAGCCGGCCGGAGAAAAACTGTGCGGAAAGCAAGTAGGACTTGGTCAATTGAATCATGGCCAAGTCGCTGGGAAATTCAGGATCGTTGAGCAGGGCGCTATAGGCCTGAACAGCTTCGACAGGTTCATTGAGTTCGAGGTAGCAGGGTGCAACGAGGGCAAGGTTGCGCAAGTCCAAAGGATCCTTTTCCAGGATCTTGGCCACCATCGGGCGCGCGCCGTCCAGGTCACGGGTTTTGCACTTTTCCTCGGCCAGAAGCGCGTAGGTGCGCGGCAAGCTCTTGAACTCTAGAGCCTGTTCGAAGGCGGCGATTGCATCTGTCGATCGTCCTTGTAATTGAAGGGTAATGCCGAGGTCGGTGAGCAATTCCGGAGATCGCGGACTTTCGCGCAGTGCGTTTCGATAGGCTGCTTCAGCAAGTGCATATTCTCCTCGTTCCAGCGCGATCCGGCCAGGATCCGTCCCTGCTGTCGATTGGGCGTAGCCGGAGCAGACGACGCAAAAGAAGAGCAGCAGCATGTACAAGACAGGACGCCGGCTCAATTGTTTCGGTACTGTCATCGACAGCATCATAGCGTTAAGTTTCGCTCCTCGTACAAAAGATATTTGACCGGAGCGCTCGGTCAGAACGCGGCGCGCCTTGAATCTCCCCTAGGAAAAAATCAAAAATGATACTTAAGTCACATGCGCATCGTTTCTGGAGAGGAATAAAGTTCGATGCGAACTTGGCAAAGAGCTTCGTGCTTTCCCAAATGAATGAGTGAGTCGCCTTTCGGTGTGAAAAGCGGAAGCCAACTCCGCTTTGCGTCTCCCTAGGTGAGTTTTTGTGTAAGCGTTTGCGAAACCCTTAAGGAGGCAATCGAATTGATGAGTACACGTAAAATCTCGACATTTCTCTGCACCGCGGTACTGGTGTTCTTCTCAGGGAGAGCAATCGCCCAAAACGCGTCTGGCACAATTGTTGGACACATCAAAGACCCCAGCGGCGCGGCGGTAATCGCGGCTCAAATTTCAGTCACCAATCTGGACACGCGAGACCTTCGAACGGTGTTGTCGAACGAGGCGGGCGACTACACGGTCCCTGTCCTGCAACCGGGCCATTATCAAGTGGACGTCGCGGCGAATGGGTTCAAGAGCGAGAAGGAATCCGGCATCGTTCTTAACGTCGATCAAACCGTCCGGGTAGAAACTACCCTAACCGTTGGGTCTGCAACCGAAACGGTAACGATCAGCACCCAGACTCTCGCGTTGGATACGGATTCCGCAGCTGTTGGACAGTTGATTGGAAGCCAACAAATCGAGGAACTGCCTCTCAATGGCCGCAACTTTCAAGATCTGATGCTTCTGGCGCCTGGGGCCGTCAACAACCCCGGCGGTGAACAAACCGCCTATCGCATTAGCGTCAGCGGCACCGGGATCAGTTCAGTCAGTCTGGGCGGGTCCCGTGGCTCCTCTGAGGGCTACACGGTGGACGGCACATCGATCCTCGATTTCGGTTACGACGATCCAATGTACTCTCCATCCCTGGACGACATCGCTGAGTTCGATTTGCTCACCAAAGGCTACTCGGCCGCGTATGGCTACAGCATGAATCAGATCAATATCACAAGCAAATCCGGTACCAACAACTATCACGGATCGGCATTCGAGTTCCTGCGCAACAACTATGTTGACGCACAACCTCATGGAGCCCTGGCCGGCCAGCCCCAGGCGCTTCTGCAGCAAAATCAGTTCGGGGGCTCGATTGGCGGCCCGGTTCGCATTCCCTGGCTCTACAACGGCAAAAACAAAACCTTCTTCTTCGCCAACTACGAGGGATACCGGAGGAACGTAGGCGGCGGCGGTTCAACTATTGTTCCTAGCGCAGATGAAATGATGGGCAAGTTCGACGCTAGTGTCCTGGGGAATTTCACAGTGGCGCAAGCTCCCGCAGGTGTTGGGTATACGCAATGCGGCCTTACCTATCAGGCCGGCGATCCCCATCCGTTGTTCAACCCGTGGGACCCCAAGGGTTGCCCCTTCCCCGTGGCGGCGGACGGAAGCTACACCATTCCATCCGGTTCCATTTCAAAGCTGGGCGCAGTGATTATGATGCCCGGCCTCTATTATCCTTCGGGGCCGAACGTGCCGGGCGCTGCGCGCGGTACACCGAACTACGTGTACAGCTCTGCCTCCAGCTTGAATTTCGACCAGCAAAACTATCGCATCGACCAGAACATCGGCTCAAAAGACCAGATATTCTTCCACATCGCCTGGCACAATGAGAACGAGGTCAATGGGGCTGACACTTCCCTAAACGAAACCGTTACGAGTCAGCCCGCTCGGCTCTACACTCTCACCGAAACGCACCTTTTCTCGCCGCATTTTACCAATCAGGTCCGTGTGGGCTTCGCACGGCAAAAATGGGCGCAAGGCGCGCCTGCGTCCATTTCACCGGCAACCGTGAGTTCGCTCAATTGGCCCAATCCATTCCATTCGCCCGGCGAGGGATATCCGCGCATCGAGTACGACAGCAACACATTAAATGATGGTCTCACCTACGGCGGCGGCGGTGCCTTCGTTGGGTCGACAACCGTAGAAATTCCTTCAGGCTGGGATTACAGCGAATCAGCCATATGGACCATCAAGCGGCACACCCTCAGCTTTGGCTTCGGCGGTCGTCGCAACATCTATAACACCACAGTGGGGGGGGCGTTGGGTCGTATCAACTACAACGGAGAGTACTCGGGCGACAACTTCGCCGATTCCTTGCTTGGCGCTTCCCCGGGCATCTCCATTACCGAACTGGGCCCTACGTCCAATGCAAACTTGGGAGTGCAATCGCATCTGCATTTCAATATTTACGCGCCTTACGTGCAGGACGATTGGAAGGTCAACGACAAGCTAACATTGAATCTCGGCTTACGTTACGAATTCATCGCCACTCCATTCGAGGAGCAAAACGGCTTCATCTGGCCCGACTTCAGTGCGCCTGGCGGTGCCTTATACATCGCGAATGCAAAGACTGCCGCAGCTTACGGCGGCGTAAATCCATTGAGCCCATCGACGGGACTCTATGTTCCGTCTCCGGGTGGAGAACGCGGCCCTGGACCGGCTCCGAAGGATAATTTTGCACCGCGTGTGGGCTTCGCCTATCGGGTCTTTGGAGACGATAAGACGGTCCTTCGCGGAGGATTTGGCAAGTACTTCGACTCCATTGAAGACAACGAACTGGATCAGGGTAACGTCAACCCATTTCCTAGTGTATCTGGCTTTTCCGACGGTCCGGACGCGGGACTCTCCTATCCTCCCTTGCGCAACACCAACGACTTGCCCCTTGCTTCCGCGACAGGACAATTAACCACGAGTAATTTGGGGTTCTTGGTGATCCAGGACGACCATTTCAAAAACCCGTATTACCTCGCATGGAATCTTGGCGTCGAGCGGGAACTGCCCTGGGCAACCAAGCTCGAAGTTGATTACATCGCCAACCATGGCGTCAACCTGTTTGGGCGTTCCAATCCCAACGCGCCCTCGCAGTGCATCGCGATCAACGGTTGCATTGGATCGTCGGCGGGGCCCTCAGTCCCGACGGCTGCACGCGTGCCTTACCAAAATATGGGAACCCTGGTCAACGCGATTTTTGACGACTTTGCCAACTACAACGCGCTGGACGTCAAAGTCGAACATCGGGCGCACGATCTCGACATGGTCGTGGCTTATACGTGGTCCAAGGCGCTCGACACCAAATCCGCTGTTGCCGCTCTCACCGGAGATGACGCAGGATGGGCCGGACCTCAGGATGGACACAACATATCCTCGGACTATGCTCGGGGCGGCTACGATGTGGGAAACCGCCTAGCGGTCACCGCCGTATACTCCCTGCCCTTCGGCCAAGGGAAGGCAATCCTCGGCAACTCTTCGAAGCTGGTCGATGAAGCCATCGGGGGTTGGAAGCTCGGCGTCCTCTCGTCCTTCCAGGGAGGATTGCCCTTCACAATCGCCGCAGCCGACAATGGAAATAACAACACCTATTCGGAGAGGGCCAACTTCAATCCCCGCGCGCCTAAGTGCCCAAAATCGCTCCAGCAATGGTTCTGCTCCGACGATGTCGCAGGTTCGACCGATAAGACCTTCACTCAGCCGGCGTGGGGTTACTTTGGCAACTCGTCGCGCAACGCAATACGCGCTCCCGGGCAGATCAATGCCGATCTATCGCTTTCCAAGCGTTTCACCATTGTGGAAAACGCCGGCCTGGAACTGCGGTTCGACGCATTCAATGCCTTCAACCATTGGAATCCAGGACAACCCGACGACACGATCACCGATGCAACTGTGGGACAGATCTTGCCAAACAACACACAAGGCAGCGCGCGCATCTTGCAGATATCAGGTCGCTTTAGTTTTTGACGCGTGAAACCTTGCCGCAGAAGACACCGAAGGGGCGCCACGTGCGCCCCTTTGCTTACACGAAATGCCGCAAAAGCATTCATTCGGTGCATTGGCAAAGCCACCAGGACAATCGGATGCGAGTGGTCGTCTGCCCTTCCGGCTCGACTCCGGTGTGTCCGAGAAAACAATGATTGCGATTCGCAAATAAAACTGGAAAGTACCGAGTAAATTGTGTCCACCCAACATGAAAGGGAGAAGGGATAACGAGGTATTTCAGTTAAAGCCTGCTGAGACTAATTCGCGAAAATCTATAGGAGCCCACTTTGTCGTGTTTCCAAGAGCAAGTGGTATGCCATCCAATACCTTGGTTCAATGAGCAGCGCGGATTGGGGAATGCTTTCTTCTGCAATAACAGCTTTGGACCTCACCAACCCATTTTCTGGACAGAGCGTGATGTCGACCACGATAAAAGACGTTGCTGAGTTAGCGGCCGTTTCAACAGCGACGGTATCGCGTGTTGTGAATGGAACTGGCAATGTGTCCGGCGAGACAAGAACCAGAGTTTTGACTGCCATTTCAAGTTTGCAGTATTACCCCAATGCGCATGCGGCAGAATTGGGACGAACAAGAGGCCGCGGCCTCACAGAGAACCGTGCCCCTGTGCGCGCTCAAGTCTGCAAGAAGGCGAAGCCACCTTGCTATCCAAGAGGCAGGATACATCACGAGGAAACGCCGCGGATTGAATCTGTCGGAAGGCAATTGCGGGTTTGGAGAGATCAACGCACAAACAAGATCCTCATTGAACCGCCGGTTTTCGCACCGAAAAAGGAGAGCGATGAGCTCATCTCTCTCTCAGCGAAGCACGCACGTCACCTGGCAAGTTCGCTCCTCCTTTTTGCGGAGGAAGCGGAATCGAGCCCGACCTTCGCCGCAGTGAAGTCTCGCAGTCAGGTCGCGCAGGAAGAAAGGGCGATCAGTCGACTTGAAGGGACTCGGCTAATGTTAGCCAGCTGCAAATCAGACCATTTTGGTCGAGGTGTGAGGCCAACCAATCACGCGCAGCAGATTAGGCCGATTGAGAGGCCAAGAGGAAGAAAAAAGAGTGCCCCATATCTCTAGACGTGATGTTTTAGCTGGATTGGCCGCTTCAAGTGCTGCATCCATCCTGACTGCTCGCGGCGAGGAGCAGCAAGCGCAAGCGTCGGTGGCCAGGGACGCGGCGCACCTCTCCGTCGACGAGCGCCGTCGACGCCGGGACTCATTATTGCGCTATTTTGCAACGAATGCGCCGCTGCTCCTGCGAGCACCTGAAGGAATCCTGAAGCACCCGAGCATTGCGCCCAGCTTGCCAGGCAAAGCCTATTCAACTTCGCTGTGGGATTGGGACACTCTGTGGACCAGCCAGGGACTTTTTCGCTTTGCCGCGCTGCAACACGATGAGCTGTTCAAGCAAAAGCTCTGCGAACACGTCTCCGGAAGTCTGTTGAATTTTCTCGATCATGCTTCTCCCGGCGGACAAATCCCCATCGTGATGACCGCAACGAATCCAGATCCGTTTAAAATTCCGGGAGCCAAGACCTCAAGGAATCAAGCCAAGCCCGTGTTCGGCCAGCTTGGGCTGTTAGCGTGCGATCAACGTGAAGATGCTCATTGGCTGGAGCCACATTTCGATACAATTCTGCGTTTCTACGATTCCTGGACCGCGCACAATTCCTCCCCGATCGGCCTGCTGGTGTGGGGAGACGATGTTGCAATCGGCGACGACAATGACCCAACCACATTTGGGCGGCCATTTTTTTCCTCGGCGAATCTGCTTCTTAATTGCCTGTTCTATCAGGATCTCTTAGCGTCGGCGGAGCTGGCACGGCGGCTTGGACGCTCGGCGGACCACGATAGGCTCTTAAGCCATGCGCAAAAGCTGGCGCAACGGATCAATAAGTTCAGCTGGGATCCAAGGGACAGTTACTACTACACCGTCGATGTTCAATGTGTCGACCGGCGAGCAGAGCTTATCCCAACCGTGCCGAGAGGAATGGACATGTCGTGGAAGTGCCTTCCGTTGAGGACCCAGATGTTCACCGGGTTCCTGCCGCTCTGGTGCGGCATCGCGACTGAACAGAACGCACAAAAGCTCATTCGCGCAAACTACCACGCGGACGACCGCCTCTGCGCGCAATGGGGTGTGAGGTCGCTTTCGGATCGCGAGACCATGTACTCGTTGGAATTCAGTTCCAACCCGAGTAACTGGCTTGGGCCAGTCTGGATTATCGTGAACTACTTCGTATGGAAAGCCCTGCAGCGATATGGATACAAGAAAGAAGCAGATGCGCTGGCTGACAAGACTCTACTTCTTCTGTCAAAGGACCTTGAGGCAAACGGTTCACTCAATGAGTACTACCATCCCGATAGCGGGGCGGCCCTGAGTCACAAGGGATTCATGGACTGGAACCTACTTGTCCTGGAAATGATCTGAAAGAACAGTTGAATCGACCCCTTTCAACTGGTTGATTGGAGCTTTCAGCCTGGGTCTCCCTTGTGCTGCATCTTATCGCCCGTGCCTTAATTCAGTCGAGCAAATAGTCGGCATCTCGGACAAATGATCCCGGGTCGACATCGGCTCCCGGCAGATCATTCGTCGAGACGATTCCTGTTTGGGCAGAGGTTTATAGGGCAGAGGTCGGGGGTCCGATAAGGGTCCAATAACGGTTACCAAGGGTATCTCAGAGCGCCAAAAGAAGCCATCCGTGACGCTTAGTTTCAATAGGTTACTGCCCGCCTCTGTGCTGTCACGGCGGCATTCTCCGGTAGTTTGGGGAATCCAAGGGCTCGGAAAGGAACGCACAGTAGCGGCAGGGAATTGTTATGCGGGGACGTAGCTCAGTTGGTCAGAGCGCCTGCCTGTCACGCAGGAGGCCGCGGGTTCGAGTCCCGTCGCTCCCGCCAAGAATTCTCGGAGCCTGATTCTCTCGCTGATTGACGAGTCCATCGGGAGGACTGCGCGTCAATGCAGATTGTGTGCTAGATGACAGCTGGAGTCTCCGAGCGAAAAGCATAGAACGCGAGGATTCCCAGGCCGAGCTCGACGGACGCAAAGCAGACCA
This sequence comes from uncultured Acidobacteriaceae bacterium, assembly GCA_963838295.1. Taxonomy (GTDB): domain Bacteria; phylum Acidobacteriota; class Terriglobia; order Terriglobales; family Acidobacteriaceae; genus Telmatobacter. Next base: position 285,902 of record CAWIQS010000003.1, on the reverse strand, counting down.
ATGCCGCGCCAAAATACGGCATCATCAGGCCTCGAAATCCCAGAGCGCCAATTGCCATTCCAGAAAAATTGGCAAACGTCACCAGCCCAGTTGTCTGTCCTCTATGATTCGGAGCGAGCGATGTTGTGATGCTCGACATGAGCGGATGAGTGGCATTAAACCCAATCGATAAACCGGTAATGATCAGAGCTGAGATAAAAGGCGTGGAGCGGAGTGCTAAAAGAAACGCGCAGACGGACCCCCAAATAAAGCCAATTGGAACCAGATAGCGTCGGCCGTACCGGTCGCCCCAGGATCCTATAACTGTACCGAAGAGCAGATCCGGCAGGCCGTACCCCATTAAAACGAGCCCAATTCCAATATCCCCGAGGTGGTACCGACTGGCCAAGAGGACGCCCAGCCACGCAAAAATTCCGCCATGGAAAGCGCTATTGGCGATGATAAAAGCGAGCGAACGACCTCCACGCCGAGTGTGGAGAACGCAGGAGTATTCCTGTGCATATTCCCACAGCGGGATATGCAAAGCTTGTGGATGAGCATCTTTCTGGTACTTGTAGGTAACCCAACAAGCTGCAGTTCCAAACCCGAGCGCGATAATCCTCAGCTCGTTTTGCCATCCGAGCAGCGGGTTAAGGAGCGGCCCAAGACTAGATCCGAGCCCCATTCCGGCCGCTATGGCGCCGAACATGCGGCCCATCGGGCGACCTTGCAAAGCATATGGATAGTGATCTCCAATGATCGCCAATGAAATCGTCGCGATGCCGCCGGTGCCAGCCCCGGAGAGGAGGCGAAGCAAAACAAGTTGATGCGCATTCATCGCAAACGATAAGGACAATGTAGTCGCTGACGCATAGATCAGCAGAATTCTGAGAACCGGATAGCGACCGAAGCGATCAGACAACAGCCCGTAAATTAATGTGGCCGCGCCGTACAGTAGGGAAAAAGCTAGGAATCAACCATTTGAGATCGTTTGGGTCAACTCCAAATCCTCGCGCCAACGCTGGGACTAGCGGAGCAATCATAGAATTGCCATTCGGATTCCTAGCCAACCGGAACCGCGCTACGATGTTGCCGCTGTGCCTGCGACTACTTGGCAGATCGCAGCAAGACACAGCTACGCCGGCATCACCGTCCACGGATCAGGCTCATTCACTCTGGAACTGTCCAGTCTGCGGCGGAACCATGCGGGTCGTCGAACGGCTCTCTGCCGCGCAACTCATGCTTCGGCCACCGCCACAACCAGACCGGTACGCAGCATGAAGCTCTATTTAAATCCTCGGTCACTGCCCGCGTTTCAGAGCGTATACGGATCCCTTGTCCCATCTGGCGCGGATTGTTCGGTCGGCTGGCCCTTCGGCCCTCGACTGGCGCCTCCTTGTGGTGTTTCACTGAACCATCGCAACGGCAAAGCTGCACATCCTACCCAACTCGCCCGGTACCTGATCCATCTGTACCCGCTCAGACCGATTCGAAGTACATAGCCTTCCATGAGGGCGGCTTCCTTCAAGTCGCTGTATCAGAAGCGCCCCTCGGAGATCACTCAAATGCGCACGGTCGCGTATCGGGCGCTCCAGATACAGCACTAAGACTTCCGGGTAGCAATCGACGTCGATGAGCGCATTGGCGGAGATTAGCGGCCAATCTTTGACTGGCCCCCGTGTGATCGAAGCGCGAACGCTAAGCTAGGATTCATCACACGCCGCTGTTGTAATTGTGTTCTCTCAGAAACTGACGCATTTCCACGACAATCTCTTCCAAATGCGTTTCGAGTGCAAAGTGACCGGTGGGTAGAAGTTTGACAGCCGCGTTCGGGAGGTCTCTTTTGAAGGCTTCAGCTCCCGGCGGTATGAAGTATGGATCGAACTTGCCCCAGATAGCGAGAAGCGGGGGCTTCGCCGTTCGAAAATACTCGTGAAACTTCGGATACATCTTTACGTTATTGGCATAGTCCAGGAACAGATCGAGCTGTAAATCGACGTTACCGGGACGCGCCAGCAGTGCGGCGTCAAGTGTGTAGCCTTCGGGTTTAATCAGAGACGAGTCTGGGATTCCGACCGAATATTCGTGACGCAATCCTTCCAGATTCAAACCAGCACGGATTGCATTGCGATGCTCCAATGTGGGTTCACGCCAGTAGCGTTGGAGCGGCTGCCACGCGTCGCCCAGGCCTTCCTCGTAGGCATTACCATTCTGAGACACGATAGCGGTGACACGTTCGGGAGCCATCAACGCAAGGCGGAAACCAGTCGGCGCGCCATAGTCAAACACGTACAACGCGAAGTGATTGAGTTTGAGAGCTTCGGTGAAGGCGAAGATCGTTTTCGCAAGAGAATCGAACGTGTAAGTGTAGCCGCGCTCCGCAGGAACCTCAGTAAAGCCGAAGCCTGGTAGGTCTGGAGCGATCAAGCGATAGCGATCGGCGAGGCGCGGAATAAGCTCCCGATATTGAAACGATGATGTGGGAAATCCGTGGAGCAGGAGGATGACGGGAGCGTCTGCTGGACCTGCTTCGCGATAGAACACGTTGACTCCGTCAGCTTCAATGCGATGGATGAACGTCAGCGGAATGTTTGGCGAGTCAGTCATAGCTTTCCTTGAATTGTCGGTTTGATGAATGAGATCGAACAACGGAATTTGTCGACGAAAAAATGTTTAGACCGACAACGGCTGATCCCAGGAAGCTGCGACGATCAAAGCTCAATGACGACCCTCCCTCGGCTTCCTTTGGCGACAAGGTCGTAAGCGCGTGATATGTCCTCTCGTCCGAATTGATGCTCTGATAACAGCGGCTTGAGTTGATCCTTCTCCGCGAGCTCTGCTGCGCGTTGAAGGATGTGTCCGTGATTTGCACGTCCGATTCCCGACAAGAGCGGCAACAGCGTGAACACACCGGAGTATACGGCCGCGCGAAAAGACAGTGGCGCAAGCGAGTGTGAGCCCCAGCCTAGACAACTGACGACATGGCCCGTGTAGCGTTTGGCGGCTTCGAACGAAGCATCCAGTATTGCGCCCCCCAGTGTGTCATAAACGATATCGAAGCCTTCGCCGCCGGTGTGATCATCAACGTAGGCTTTCACCGCCGCAGACCTGCTGATCGCGGTCGCGCCGAGCGCTTCGACGATCGATCGCTTGTCGTCTGACACGGTGGCAAAAGCCTTAGCGGCATGCGCGAGTGCGATCTGTACGGCGGCGTATCCAACGCCGCCCACACCGGCATGTATCAGCACGGTCTGCCCGGCGCTCACGTCCGCGTGGTCAACAAGACCCTCCCACGCGGTAATCGTGACCAGCGGCAATGCAGCAGACTGCCGCATGGTTAACGTTTTCGGTTTGCGCGCAAGAAGTGCTGCGTCCGCGACGACAAACTCCGCCAGGGTTCCCTGCAGCCCCCCGACACCGTCCACCATTCCGAAAACTTCGTCGCCCGGCTGAAACGCCGTTACGCTCTCGGCCACCGCAGCCACGACGCCAGCCATGTCCAGCCCCAGGACAGCAGGAAGCGGCTGCTTTGCATGTCTGCCCTCTCCCGCGCGAATCTTGGTGTCGAGCGGGTTGACTCCGCTTGCACAGGTTCTCACGAGCACTTGGTCGTTCGCAGCCTGCGGAGTAGGGGCTTCTTTTGCGCGAAAGGGTCCGGCTGCGCTCTCGACAATGTAAGCCTTCATGACTTCTCCCTTGAACCCGCTCTGCACCAGTGGCAGAGGTTCACTTATTTACCGTTCATTGCTTGTTTTCGCGAGATCCATATATGTCTTGGTCCAAAGGGCTATTTGCATCTGTAGCGATCTCGTCCAGGCCAAATGCATTGCGTCCACCTCGTCATTCGTATGTCCCTTGCTTACGAGATAGGGTTTGATAGTGTCGTTCAGAACGGCAACGAACGCAACGATATCTCGAAACGGAACAAACGCTGTTGACCTGACACCGTCTGCCTGATTCTTCTTGATGCTCGTGTGCCTTAGTGCTATTTCCTGCTGATAGTTCAGCCAATCCTGATCATAGGGGCGGAGACACGAATCTAGGATCCATTGCTCAAAACGAAGATTGCTCTTGGCAAGATGTTCTGGGTTAGGCTCTCCCTCGGGCGTGCGCGAATGCCGCGCAAGATTTGGAATGCCGGCGATGATGCCGCTTCGCCAGTGCTCCACGATCTGCTTAGTCTGCCCAGACAATACATCTCCTGCCAAGCGAAGATATCGTTCGTCGTCGTCAGTAAAACCCGCCGAAATCTTTAGCCTCTTTAACTCATCGAGCGACACGGTAGAGGTCTCAACGACGGACATTCCATAGGTGTACGAGGGAATCTCATCCGCAACCTTCTTCATTATCGCTCCTTTCTGCAAATCGGAACGTCGGGCGGTCCATCAGATCATCAAGGCGTGTTCTATTACTGGGAATTACTCAGAGTATCCGAAATCTGTCTCCGAGTATCAATATGGAATAGGGCTTTCCGATCTTTTCGCGGTTTCCACTTGTGGCGCAGGTCTTTTTCGCCGGTCACATTTGCGGAACTAGTTCCGACTGTGTGACGCATATAGCCAGGTATTGCATGTCCTGCGCAGCCGACGCACGAAATATTCTGACTAAAAGCGGAAAGCCAACTGTTCTTCGTGAGCGCACTGTTCTCTTGTATCTTCGGCTCGGAAAACATACTTTTCGAACCGAAGGGGCAGAAATTGTTTGCGTCTTAGTAAACGATATTCGATCTCCTAGACTCTCGCGAGACGTGACTCTTACAGCCACGGCGTTTGCACGGAGCGATCTCGGTTGGAGATACCGGCTGAACCCGGCCTCGAAATGCTGCAAGGGTCCGGTCCCCGGACTCAACGTACGTTCATCGCGGTTCAAACGGAGATGCTTGCTCCGACTTTGATAGTGCGATGCGAAGCTCTTGATTCTTGACGAGCAATTGACAGACGATCTCTTGTAGCCGCGTCACCTGATCCCGCAAATCTTGTCCCGGTGTACTCGCCTGCCAGGTATCGGTTTTATGTCCGTCATGCTGCGTTTGCATTTCGCGAGTCTCATTCCGTGATTTGCACAAATCCCTCTTGAACGAGTTGTGTCAGTCTCGCCATGGCGTCAGTGTTCATCAGGATTCCTGGAAGCACGTCCGCGTTTCCCCAGTTGTGAAGTTTTGCTGTTGCGCCGCACAGCTCAACCTGCACCTCACGTTGGATCAGAGCTGCAACGAGATCCCTGTACGGATTGCCTGTAGCGATATTTCGATCTTTGTTGTATGCGGTGTCGTTCAACGTCGCGTGGCCTGCGTTTGTGTGAAAGACCACGATCACCTTGGCCTTAGCACCCCAGTCGGCAATATCGTTCGTGATGAGCTGAAGATGGAAAATAGAAGCTGGTAAATCCCCTTCGAATGCCAACGCAGGCACGCTGAACGCATTTATCACTTCCGCTAGCTTCACTGGAATGTCGATCTGAAGCGGTTTCTCCGAAGTAGCCATATCACATTACCCTTTCGAGATGATTGCTTAACGTCTGGACGGCCTTGATCATGAGACTGTAGAGAGCTCCCAAACCTATCCAAAGCCGAACCATTACCTCTGGAGAAAGGCCAGTAAGTCGGCATTGATTGTCTCCGCGTGTGTCGTAGGCATGCCGTGAGGGAAGTCTTTATAGGTCTTGAGTGTGCCATTCCTTAGCAGCTTCGCGGATAAGGGGCCGGCGTCGGCGTATGGAACGATCTGATCGTCTTCACTATGCATGACGAGAACTGGCACCGTGATCTTCTTGAGATCTTCGGTAAAGTCGGTCTGCGAGAAGGCGACAATTCCGTCGTAATGAGCCTTCGCTCCTCCCATCATGCTCTGACGCCACCAGTTCGCGATCGCGGCTTCAGACGACTGTACTCCTGGGCGGTTGAAGCCATAGAAGGGGCCTGAGGCGACATCTCGATAGAATTGTGAGCGATTCTCCGCGAGCTGCTTCTGAAAGCCGTCGAAAACCTCTTTCGGAAGGCCGCCAGGATTCGCCTCCGTTTTCACCATTAGCGGCGGTACTGCGCTGATCAGTGCAGCCTTGGTTACGCGGCTTTCCCCGTGCTTGCCCAGGTAGTGTGCAACCTCGCCCCCGCCGGTTGAGTGGCCCACGTGGATGGCGTTCTGCAGATCAAGATGTGCCGCCAATTCTGCAAGATCGTCAGCGTAGTGGTCCATATCGTGTCCTTCACCAGTCTGGGTCGACCTGCCATGTCCACGGCGATCATGTGCTATGACGCGGTATCCCTGATTGAGAAAGAACATCATCTGAGCGTCCCAATCGTCTGCGGAAAGAGGCCAACCATGGCTGAATACGATCGGTTGTCCTTTGCCCCAGTCCTTGAAATAAATCTGAGTGCCATCTTGAACGGTGATCGTGCTCATCGATTTCTCCTTTGCGTGCTATCGGGATTAGTTAGAGAGTTCGTTGCGAGTGCGGCCATTGCGGATTCTGTCGTAGCCATTCCAAGGCCTTTCGTCCCATTCCCTAGACGCCAACGTAGACCATACTGGTGAAAAATGCGGGGGAGATGAGCGATTGGCCGAACTTAGCGTCGTAGCCCTGCGTAGGCTTGGCGGCAACCGCTTCCTCAACAGATTTGCCCTGCTTCTTGAGGTCCGCTACGTTTCTGCGTATGGAGACCAGCATTTCATGGAATTCCGCTAGACCAGCCTTATTACCGACCGGCCCGTGCCCGGGAACAACGATCATCTTTTCTGAAACGAAGTTGAGATTCTGCTCGGTGGCACGAATCATCCCATCTATGCTGCCACCGGTGGAGTAGTCAAGAAAGGGATAGATGCCGTTCCACCAGGTGTCGCCGACGTGTATCACATCCGCATTTTGAAACACGACCGAGATATCGCTATCCGTGTGCGCAGGACCGTAATACCTCAACGCAATCTCGGTGTCGTTGTGGTGGATCTGGTGATCCTTAACGAACACGGTCGCTGGAAGGGCGGATGGCGATGATGCGGGAAACGTCCACTTCCATCCCTCAACCCGCGTCGAGGCCGCCAGATGTTTTCTTGTGTTTTCGTGCGCCGTGATGTGCGCTCCCGCCGCGTGTACCCAGGCGTTCCCATCTGTGTGATCGGTGTGCCAGTGAGTATTGATCAATTGTGTGATGGGATCAGAACTGATGCGAGCAAGTGCCTCGGCAAGACGTGGTTGGGATACCTTGAAGCCGGAATCGATTAGCAACTTGCCGTCCTTACCTGAAAGAACCGCAATATTTCCGCCGGAACCACTTAGAACGCTGATCCCGCGGCGAATAGGTTGCGTGTCGATCTTTGCCTTAGCCGCATCATCGAGCATGGCGGGCACTATAGCCGCATTACTTTGCCCGAAAAGCAAACGGGGAGAGAAGCTGGCAGCGGCAATGCCGATACCTGCCACTGTAAGAAACTGACGTCGTGAGAGCGGTGACGAACCAACACTGTTCATAGAGCCTCCTGTTGAATTGTTCCGGGGATGTCGGCTATCCAGCCCACTGGGAATTTCGAATGATTGAGCAGAAATTGGCTCGTTGGAACGCCGAATCCTTATCGGCGAACACATCAGCCTTGACATTGCCGAAGGCTGTCAACAGCTTGTGCTTAAGGCCATCGTAGAAAGCCTGGAGGATATCTTTCTTGAAGCGGACCGTCCTCGGAAAACACTCAACTATGGCCTCACGTTCGGAATCTTCGAAAGAGTCGTATCCGATGCCCAGCACGTCCATTTCGACGCCGGCAGTCACTAGGGCGGCCACCGAACGCATGTGCTGGGGAATACCTGGCGTTGTATGCAGGGCAATAGCCATCCACACGTCATCGAGTTCGCTCGGGCCAATGCCATGTCGCTGGAGGAATTCGCGCGCAGCATTGGCTCCATCAACTTCGAAGCGTTCTGAACTGCTGCTGTACGCTGGCATTAATCCCAAGTCATGAAACATTGCGCCCGTGTATAGTAGCTCCGGATCGACTTTCAACCCCCGGTGACCGCCAGCGAGCGCACCGAAGCAATACACACGGCTGGAATGGTTGAAGAGGATCTCGGTTTCCGTGTCACGGATGAACTCGGTGATTTCCCGGGCCAGCTCGCTGCCTGGAATCTCTATTCCCTTGATGAGGCAGTTCTGTGAGTTTTGTGCCATGTTTAGGCCTCTGGTTAGCCGATGGAACGACCGCTCAATTTGTCAGCGCAAGCTGATTCGACCGTCAAATACTGCAGCCTGTGTGCCTATTACCTGGGTACAACCGGCAACGCTTCGGCCAACGCCTCATGTGTTGTCGGATTGTCCTTGATTGCCTCAACGGTCGCCTTGCTTTGTCGCAACGTCTCCATGAGCGATGCCGGCCCCATGAATGGTCGTCCGCCAATGTGCCACCCGTCCTTGTGCAGTTCCTCGATGAGGACCCAGACGACCTCTCGGAAAGCTTCTGAACCTTCAAATCGAACCATCACATCCGTGATCGCTTCAGCCATCGCATGCTTTTGCTCCGTTGTAAACACGCCTTCCACGAGCTTGATATTCACAAATGGCATTAGGTGTTCCTTTCTGACTGCGACTGCACTCATGCCGAGACTGTCGCGATGTTTCAGGTGCAAAGGTACAAGGAGTCCCGATCCCCGAATACCTCAGTATCAGCAGGATTTTCCCAGTAGATTTCTTTAGTTGGGCGCTTGTATTTGGGTAGTCCACATCGGGCATGATTCGGTCTACGCAGATTATGTTTTCAATCGCAATTGGAGAACTCGCTATCTGCGCAGTTGAGGCATCAGATGCCGTCGGTCCTAGAAGACCGGAAGAGCCGACGAATCCTCGCTTTAAATCTTTCGAGCTGTGCAGGGTACTCGTTGCGGTAGACGACGGTACCGGGAACAATGAGCGAGACTTCAGTTCCAGCATTCGTGGAACTAACGATGGTAAGTTTGCCTTGGATCCGGGAGGCCCGTTCACGCATACCTTGCAATCCGAAGTGTCCTTCGCGTCCCAACTCAGGGAGCGAAGGATCGATTCCCAGTCCGTTGTCCTTTATGCGCAATGAGAGATTGTTCGCATAGCGAAGGTCGATCTCAAGACGGCTCGCTCTTGAATGGGCAGCAGCATTACGGATAGCTTCATATCCGATGCGATAAACCTCGTCTCGAACGATTGGATGCAGATCCTTGGGATCGCCAATCACAGAAAACGCGACAGTCATCGAAGAGGGCAGTTGATGATCTTCAGTTGCTCGGCTCAGAGCTTCAGCAAGATGGTTTTTCTCAGTGGTAGTGACCCTGAGTGAGTGCAGAGCGGCACGTCCTTCGTTCACGGCCTGATCCAGCCATCTCGAAAGCTTCTCCAGCGCTTGACGCATTCGAGTTTGATCGGCGTCGGCCTCAAGAGCGACATCGGCGATCATCTTGCTGCCTTGTACCGTCTGCAGAAAAGTATCATGTAATTCCCGTGCGAGGCGCGTTCGTTCGGCCAGCCGTTCGTCGAAGCGGGAGCTTAAAGCGGCTGCGATCTGCCGAACGCGAAACTGGTAAATTATCCAAACAATAAGAAGCGAAATCGCAGCACAGAGTAGACGGAACGAGGCCCTCTGGTACCAAGCAAATTTGACGGAGAACTCCAGACCTGCACCAACTTCGTTCCATAGCCCATCATTGTTGCAAGCAATGACGCGAAACCTGTACGCGCCGGGGCCAAGATCGCTGTAAAAAGCCTGGCGCCTCGTTCCGGGATCCTGCCAGTCAGTATCGTGTCCTTCCAGTTTGTACCGAAAGCGAACCCTTTGCGGGACCACATAGCTTAGTGCCGAATAGTCGATCTCAAGGTCTCGAATAAGCGGTGGCAGACGCAGGCCATCGAGGGGTGGATAGTTTTTTCGATCAGCGACTACTCCCTCAATGTGCACCGGAGGGACGATTGAGTTGGCTCCGAGATGATCTGGATCGATCATCTGCAACCTGACTCCCCCTGCAAACCACAAGAGACCGTCGACGGACCTTGCGGCCCCTGATTGAAACGGGACCACCGCAGGTTGAGCGCCATCCAATGCATCGAGGAGCTTCGGATGAACTATCGCATTGGTGTCGTTCCACCAATTTTGCAGATCAGCGCTTGGAATTCGCACAATTCCACACGGCATGCTGAGCCACAAATTCCCCTGAGTATCCGAAACAAAACTGTAGACCGTTCCACATGGCAAGCCATTGCGTGTCGTGAGAATCAGCTGCTTTCCTTCTTTCAAACCGATGAGTCCTGGCGGAGACGCCGCGAGAACGGATCCATCTGAATTCACTACGATCTGTTCAATCCTGGTTTCCGGATCAGACGGAAAATGGAAAGTGTCTATGCGGCTGCCCAACCTCCTCTCGATACTTCCGTATCTAAGACCACGCCAGATTCCGCCTTGAGGAGATGCAGCTACTCGTCGTGCTGGGGGTGTGTGCGGAGCAGGAAACGACTCCTGTTCTGTGAAGTCTCGGATTCGAATCAACTCTCGCAAAGACCCAGTCGTTTCGACCCAGATATTCTGGTCGATGTCCTCTGCGATCGCGGTGACCATGCCCATTGGTTTTCCGCTCTGCCGGCTGATTTTTTTGAAAATTCCATCCTCGTAAACATAAAGGGAGGTGTCGATTCCAACCCAGATCCTGCCTGCATGATCCTGGAAAAAAGAGGTTGGCAATTCGCCGGGCAAACCCTTTGCTTTCACGATCGATTTGACCTGACCGTGATGGAGAATATCGATCGCGCCCTCACCGCCGATCCAGATGGAGCCGTCGCTGGCCGCGAGGATTCCATCTACCTCCTGGTTCTTCAGGCCTTCGCGTGACGAAAAGCTCGAAACCGGCAGACTCCTGAATTCGTCTATGCCCTCCGTGGTCACAGTCCACAAGTTGCCCTCATGATCTTCAAAAATGTCCAGAGCGTCGTCGCTGGTCAATCCGTCAAGATGGCGGAAGTTATCCGCTTTTCCTTGAACAATCCGGTAGATTCCCTTGTCGGAGGATGCTATCCACAGAGCGTTCTCGTGGTCCCTGAACATCCTAACCACCTGTAAGTTACTACCCTCCAGGTCGGTCATATGGACTGCCTTCCAGATGCCCTGCTCCAGCTGGCTCAGCCCGCGCCCGCGCCCCGTAGTCGCCATGCCGACCCAAAGGGTGCCGTCGGGAACGCTAACCAGGGACCTAATCGTTGGTCCATTCTCAGTCGGCTTATCGATGCTTGGTTTGAAAAGATCGTGTTCGTTGAAATTCCATTTTGCCAATCCGTTATCGCACCCAAGCCAGAACGCCCCCTGGGTATCTTGGACGACGGAGGTGCAATTATCTGCAGGGACTCCGTCTTTAGCGCCATAGCAACGCATTCCCGTGCCGGCTACGAAGCAAAGCGGCGTAGCAGCACCGCTGGACCGGTCCAGAACGAACCAAACCTTGCCATCATGAGCTTCGCTGATGGAGGGTACCACTCCTCCCCCGCCCGAAATATTTGCGAGATGCCCGTCCTTCCAGCGGCTGATACCTGCCGCCGTGCCAATCCACAGACTGCCGTCGGGAGTCGGCAGCAAGGAATTCACGCGTGGCGAAGGTAAGTCCTCGCCAACAGGAGGACTCCAATGCACAAAGTGGATGCCATCGAAGCGGAATAGTCCTTCCGTGGTGCCGAGCCAGATGTAGCCGTCTGCGGTCTGAGTAATCTTTCTCGGTATCCCGGAGAAATATCCGTCCTTCACGAGCCAGGAAGTATGTCCGTATTGAGAGATAGACCGGGAAGGGTCGACGGCCCACAACGCAGGTGTGGCCACGAACCAAAAGACCAGCAAAGTGATGAGGCATATCGAGGGCTTTGAGCGCAGATGCCTCATTCCGGAATAGGAAGGGAGATGACAATTGTCCTGCAAGGTCGGTCTCCCATGCACTTCGCGCCGTCGGGCGTCATTCCGTAGCGAATACAAAGTAGCAGGCTTAAAATTGATCACGTTCCAAGTTAATCTTCTTCAAGCGGTAGAGGCACAATGATATCTACTGCCGCAGGGCTGGAGTTTTCTCTAGGTTCAATTTCATTCCCGGAGCAAGCCGCGCCGAATAGCGATCGTAACTGCATGCCCGCGATCACTGGCTCCGAGCTTATCCACAAGATTCTTGATATGGAAATTGACCGTCGTCTCACCAATGGCCAGCCTGTCGGCGATTTGCTTGTTGCGGTGACCGTCTCGGATCAGTCGCAATACGTCCAGTTCCCGGCCAGTAAGATCTTCTTCGCCCATGTGCTCGGCGATTCGTGCTGCGACATCGGGGGGCACGAAGCGCCGGCCGGAATGTACCGACCGAATTACTGCCAGCATTTCCGCTTTCGGCATGTTCTTCAGGATGTACGCACACGCGCCGGCACGCAAAGCGCGCTGTATGTCTCCATCACAGTCTGAAGTTGTGAGCATGATGATACGTGCATTCTTAAATTCACCCCGAATGGCGATGAGCGCGTCCGTACCGTCTGGTCCAGGGAGCCTGAGGTCCATCAGAGTAATATCCGGTCGATGTTGCCGAAATGACGCGATAGCCTCGGTCGCGTTCGCCGCCTCCGCAACGAGGACCATGTCGAGCTGTGTCCCGATGACGGCGCTCAATCCCTCGCGCACGATCGGATGATCTTCCACGCTCAGGATACGAATTGGTCCGGTCTGGACCATAGAATCCTCCGCCCGGGGAATAGTCGGAACGCCAGAGACTTTGCTGCTATTAAAACAGCATACATCTGTTACGTGTGGCGCCAGGCAAATTCCCGGCTTGCGGCTGCAGGCCACCCAACCTGAGGAAATATGGAGGGCCATTCCTGTTGTTTTCAGGGTAGCTCGCAGCCGATTAAGGGCCTAACCTCCTTTCAGATGACAGGCGAGGTGAAGTTAATGAAGACTAACGCGTTGGATCTGGCCCACGGTAGCGGGCACGGTAGCTACGAAGTTGAGCGAGGAATGTTTCTGCGCTTCTTCGTGGTTGCAGCCTCGCTCAACCGGACGGGCGTGTCCGCACTTCGTTCGGCTATATAGGAACGCGAGAGAAATGCGGTTCGTGCCAACAGAGATCCCAATGCACGACCGGGCCACTTCGCTATCTTGCCATCCACATGAACGAAGCAGCTCGGCAGCGGGCGCGAAATCTCTGGACGGCACCAGAGTTCAAACATGCACAACTACAGCGGAAGAAGGTGGAAGAGCTCTTCGCAGAACTAATGTAGCCGATGACACGACTTGCAATTGCCTCCAGAACCGTAATCTTGGGCAGACGCTTGACGTCTCGTCGGTAATCGTGAAGTCGTACACAGGCCTCCCGCTCGGGTCCAGGCTGAATACGTTCGATCAACTCCACTTGAGCTCAGCCACTCCGTTGCCCGAGGTCAGAAGATGATGCGCGCTGATGTACACCGGCACAGAACTCAGATCGTGCAGCTCCCGAAGAAGTTGCTTGCCGTACTTCATCGTCGTGTAGTTTGATTCGTCGTAGCCGAACCAGCTATAGATGGAGGTGTAGCTTCTCACCGGCTTCGTGAGATCCACATGGATGGTGACCGGTCTCTCTGCCTCCGAGGGGAATTCGGGGGGCGCGGTGCTCTGGCTGGCGGCCGTTTGAACTCGCGTCGCACCTTGTCCCTCAACAGACATAAGAGGCACAACAAACGAAACGGTTAGAAGCACCAGCGATTTCTTCAATGCGTTTCTCATGAGACAGTTTCCTCCATTGAACGTCTGCCCTGCGACCCTTAATGAACGGGCCCGAAGTGCACGTTCTCCGGGGCAGAAGGTTCGTCGAGAAACTGAAGCGTAGTGAGCGGGCCGAGGTTGGCGGGTGGAGTCCAGGATGCCAGCGCCCAGACCACTTCCTTCGATGGTGTCAACTCTAGAGCCTGCAGAGTGCCGGTGCGTTCTTCCGGTTTTGTGTTCCACTCGTTCACCCAATTGCTGACGACGGTATTGCCGTTCTGCAACCGCCAGGCCTGCTGGAACGTCGAGAACCTGTAGTCGGGAACATCGGACTGAGCAAATGTCCACACGGCATCTCCGCGGCTGGTTACCTCGCGCACGCCAATCCTATCGGTGATCAAAAGATTGCCGTTCCGGAGGGGCGTGACGCCCCAGGGCGCGACGGCGGGGAACGACCACAACTCGTTGCCGTCGAAGTCGTACTCTACCACCTTGTTCAGTTGCATGCTGGCAACGACCATGGTCCCATTCGGTGTGAGCCGGACGTGACGGAACTGCCCGTGCACGCTGGACGGATGCCTGGTGGGAAGGATAATCTCCCGCTCCGTGGTACCGGTGACGATGTTCACCACGCGCGCTACGGCGGGATCGCCGTTCATGACGAACAGAACGTGATCGTTTCCAATCGGAACCGCGGTGTGAATCTCTTTGCCGGCCGGCGCGTCGTAGTTCCAGATGATTTTCTTGTCCGGGGCTATTACGCCGACGCCAAATTGATGCGCGAACAGGATGTTTCCGTTCGACAGCATGACGGCGTCACTGATTTCGCCTTTCCCCGCGGGGTCGTCGTACGTCCACACAATCTCAGCGTGGCGCACGATAAAGATGCGGCGGTCGTGCGATTCGCCGGTGTACATGAAGTCGTGCTGGGCAAGTCCGTTGCCGGGAAGGTGCGCGGGAACGGGAGCGGTGGGGCTCGGCGCGACCTGGGCAAAACCGCAAAGAGCCAATGCAAGAGACGCAAAAATGAAAGCCGATCGGGTCATTTTCATTTCCACAAGAGTTTTACTTCTGAGCGAATTATATGTCGCGGCAAAGCACCGACGCTTGGAAGAGGCTGCGCAACACGACATGGATGTAATGATGGCTCTCGGCACGCTGAATTTGGTAGGATTCGAAATGCCGCAGGCCTTTGCGCGAAAAGAGCCTGGCACTCGGAAGAACCGCTCGAACAAATGGGCCGGAAACATTTGTTTTTCGTTCCTGGTGCCCGCAATCCTTCATGCTTCCTCGGGCAGCTTGACTTCCGGCCAGTACTGAAAGTTACGGAAGGCCGCACTGCCCGATCCCCACGCGCAGAGTGCGGGCCGCACGTCGAGGAACCCTCCGAGTACATTGTGGTGCATGCCTGAGATTTCAGCCGACTCCTCGCGGCGCCGCCATGGCTGGTTGGGCAGCCGAAAATAAAAATCCACTTCCTGATCGTCGTTCACGATCCGCAGCGTGGCCCGGGTCGCGGCCTTGTCGCGGTCGCCGATGGTGAACCCGTTGGCGAGTCGGACCTTCATCCCTGCAGGGCTGAGCGTGATTCCGACAGCATGCTCGGGATTGTAGAAGAGAAGCAGCCCTGCCTCGCACTCCGGCTCGATTTCGACGTCTGCTTCGATCGTGTAAGAGTGGCCGCCCACCGGAGTCGTCAGCACAGATGAGTCCCCAAGAGACTTGCCCCGGGCCGAGAGCCTGAGCAGGCCGTTCCCGGTCTGGAAACTATTTGGATCATACTCATGCCAGAAGCCCCATTGCAGACCCAACTCCGGAGCGTTGAATCGGTCCGAGGGATCTAGGAATGCCTCCTGACTACTGCCTTCCACAGGCATGGGGATTCCTGAGTCTGCCGCGATCTCCGGCTTTATGCGAAACCAACCATCGCCTGTCCAGTCAACCGGCAATAGAAGCAGTTGTCTGCCAAGCGTGCGATGCCCGTTCTCGTAAGAGTGCACAGTCATGTACCACTTGCCGTCGGGCGTATCGACAAGACGGCCATGTCCCACACTTAACCACCGATCGGTTCGGGACTGGGTGTGCACGATGGGATTGTACGGCGAGAATTCCCAGGGACCGTCGGCATGCCGACTGCGAGCACTGACGACAGAGTGACTGGTCCCGGGTCCACCGGTTCCGCCCTCAGCGACGGTGAGGTAGAACATCCCATTGTGCTCAAGCACCTTCGGAGCCTCAAGACAGGTGCACTCCCTGCGCGTAGTTGCGGGAACGGGCCAAGGCTGAAAGGCGGGACGCGGCGCCGTCTTGACGTGAAGCCCATCGAGTGTCAGCTCCGCCATTTGCCCTCCATTCATGTACAGGAAGCGGCGACCGTTCTCCGCGATGTGAGCTGGATCGATGGCGCTGATACCAAGGTCCACCGGTTCGCTCCAGTGACTTTCAGGATGATCGGCATGCACAACGAAGAGACGATTGTCGGCCGGGAAGTAAATGTAAAAGCGCTTATCGTATTCACATAGGTAAGGAGCCCACACGCTTCCGTAATACCGGCGCAGTGCCGCTACAACGGGGCGCCAGTTGACCAGGTCGGACGAATGCCAGATCAGCAGGCCGGGAGCGTAGTCAAAGCTGGAATGTGTGAGATAGAAACTGTTGCCTACTCTGATAGGGCTGGCGTCGGGGTGATCTCCGCCTATGATCGGGTTCCTATAAGTTCGCTCTGCGGCTTCAGCCAAAGTACGGAAGCGAAACCCGAATGCGGCTACGGATGCTGCTGAAGCATTCTGGACGAAACGACGGCGTGTGATCATTCTTTTCCCATACTCCTGAGCTTCTGTGGGCTAGTTCTGGTCACCGTGAGCGCGAGAACATCGGCCTCTCAGATTATAAGGTGGACTACTTCCCGCAATGAGGACCGATCCTTCTGGACCGCCCACGACGCGGACATTGTGGAAGACACATCCCGTTCATCGAGAGCTTAGTCGTTACTTCCGCTTTCGCCGAGACTAGGAATCTCTTCCGAGTCGAAATGTTTGACAAATCAAAGTATATGTTTCAATCTCTTTGCTATGTTTGAGGCGGAGATCAGGCGGCTGTTAAGTGCTTACCCCACAATTTATATCGCATGTCACCGCCGTCATGTTCGTGACGATGACAGTGGAGTCATTGTGACTTCACATCAGGCGAGCATCCTTGATCATTTGGATATTCAGCAGCCGACAACACTCTCGAGACTGGCAGAGCATCTCGGGATTGGCCGCTCGGCCATGAGCATTCAAGCGGATCGGCTGGTGCGTAGAGGCTATATCCGACGAAGCACAGTGCGCGGAGATGACCGCAAGGTGGGCCTGACCCTGACGGCGGCAGGAAACAGAATCAAGAAGCAAAACACGGTGCTTGATCCAGACCTGGTCAGGTCGCTGCTGGCGTCGATGCCCAAATCGGGGCTTGAATTAGCGTTACAGGGCATCGAGCAGTTGGCGAAGTATGCCGCATTGCAGACCAGGCGAAAATCGAGGAGATGAACCAGGTGAGAATCCTTTTGATCGGAATCGGCATGCTGCTCACTTTGATCATCATAGTGGTCATTGTCGGTGCGCTATTGCCGAAGGTGCACACTGCTTCTCGGACCGCGCTTCTTAGAGCTACGCCCGAGCATTTGTTCGCGTTGATCGACGGGCCTCAGACCTGGCGGAGCAATATCAGCAAGTATGAGCTCGTCGAAGCAGCCGACGGCCGTCGTCAATGGCGTGAAACTGACAAACAGGGACAAATCATCACCTACGAAATGGTGGAGCGACATCCCCCGACATTGCTAAGAAACCGGATTATCACTGCCAATCTCCCGTATTCAGGAGCGTGGACGCTGAAGCTGGAACCAATGGAGGGGGCCACCATGCTGCGAATTACGGAACGAGGCGAAGTGTATAACCCTATATTTCGATTCATGTCGAGATTCGTGATCGGGCAGACTCGCACAATTGATAATTATCTTCGCGATCTGGGAACCGCGACTGGGCAGCAAGTCGAAATTCGAGACTAGCAGGCGAAAGCATTCCGGCAAGATCGCAACCGAGCGAATTATGGCAAGTAGGAATGGACATCTTTTCGGGCGAGAACAAGCAAGGTAAACTCGTCGCGCCTGGATAACCGGCCTTCCGGCTTGGCGACAAACGAGGCACAGTCCCCAATCTGAGACCTTGCGGCGTTTTCTGTTACGAATCGCTCCCAGCGGTACTCCGATGTCGTAATTGAAGCTGAATGAGTGGTTTGATTGTCAGTCGACGAGTTTTGGTAACCAAGATAGATGCTTTTGGCAGGGAGCCATCGCGGCTCACTCTTGCCCGCCACTCCCCAATTTTTGATAGATCTGCACCTGATCGCATCCGATTAGATCTTTCGATGTCATTGGCGTGAAGGATCATGGCGAGATCGGTGCCAGTTAAAGCACTGATGCGATCAGAAGCAAGTGATCCGATAGGCTCAAGAGATTACGGCCGGCTCTTGGACCTTCCAGCCCCTGATCCAGAGCCAAAGGGTGAAGAATACTTCGCCAAAGGCCGTGATGAAAGTGAAGTCAAGGTGAAGCCGAAGCCGGGCAGATCGGGAGCGATGACGTGATAGCGGTCGGCGAGGCACGGAATGAGTTCGCGATATTGGAAGGATGATGTGGGAAAGCCATGGAGCAGAAGGACGACGGGAGCGTTTGCGGGGCCGGCCTCGCGGTAGAAAACGTTGATTCCATCGGCTTCGACATAATGATGGGACGTAAGTGGAATGTTCGGAACGTCAGACATGGAGTTCTCCTTCTGAGGGTTGGCCGGCTCGCATTAAGCAAACATCCGTCCGGGCGAATTGCGCTGAGCGTTACGAAACATGAGCGACAACGGGGACACAATCACTTGCTGGCTAGCGAAGTTCAAGAACCACCTTGCCTCGAGTGCCTTTGGCCACCGCTTCGTAGGCAGCCGCGATATCCTGACCAAATTCTTGTTCTGTGAGCAGCGGCTTGAGTTGCTTCTTCTCTGCGAGCTTCGCTGCTTCACCAAGAATGTGTCCGTGATTGGCGCGACCTGAACCGGATAGAAGGGGCAGCAGCGTGAACACGCCGGAGTAGGTGGCTGCTCGAAAGGAGAGCGGCGCAAGCGTGTGCGCGCCCCAGCCGAGACAACTGACAACGCGTCCGGAATAACGTTTGACGGCGAGGAAAGAGGCGTCGAGGATGACGCCGCCGAGTGTGTCGTACACGATGTCGAAGCCTTCCCCACCGGTGTGTTCGTTGACGTAATCGCTTACAGGCGTATTCTTATCGATCGCGAGCGCGCCGAGAGCTTCGACGATGGATCGCTTGTCCTCTGAGACGGTGGTAAACACGTTTGCGCCGCGCGCGAGAGCGATCTGTGCCGCGGCGTACCCAACTCCGCCTGCACCGGCATGTACGAGTACGTTTTGGCCGGCGTGTACGTTGGCCCGATCAACCAGGCCCTCCCATGCAGTGATGGTGACGAGCGGCATGGCGGCAGACTGGCGGAAGGTGAGTGACTTTGGTTTGAGTGCGAGCAGTGCTGCATCGACGATGATGAATTCTGCGAGTGTTCCCTGCAGGCCCCCTACACCACCGACCATACCGAAGACTTCGTCTCCTGGCTGAATGGTCGTTACGTCATCGCCGACTTGGACAACGACCCCAGCCATGTCCAGCCCGAGCACTGCGGGCAGCGGTTGTTTTGCGTGGCCGCCTTCCCCTGCGCGGATTTTGGTGTCGAGCGGATTGACGCCGCTGGCAGAGATCCTGACCAGCGCCTGACCCGTCCCCGGCTCTGCCGTCGCTGCTTCCACGGCGCGGAAAGGGCCGTTCGCAACTTCCACAACGTATGTCTTCATATGAGTTCTTTCTGCGCGGATTAGCAGCCGCGGAACGTTATCTCTCGCCGTTAGGTTCTTGGTAGCGTGTCTAGAAATGCCGGTAACGACGATAGGTCACGACCGGTGGCATCAGCGAACGCTCCAAGTTGTTCCACCGGCGCCCCGAGGCGATTGACCCAGTACGTCGAATAACCAAATGTCTTCGCGCCTGCGGCGTCCCAGCCGCCAAACGCGACGAAAGCAATTTGATCTTTTTCCATACGAAAGGTTTCAGGCGCCATCCGGTACGCCGCGGGATCGGGTTTGAATGCCTTGACGCGATCGGTGCTGAGCTCAAATTCGAACGCCGCCTGAAGGCCGGAAGTCTTCACGCAGGATTGCATCATCGTCGAGGTCATATTCGACAGAAGCGCCAAACGAAAGCCCTGTTCCTGAAGCGACTCGAGCACTGCAGGAGCATCTGGCCATGGCTTCAAATCCAGGAATGCCGCCATCAGTTCTTCATTCTGCGTCGGCTCGAGCTGCACCCCGATTCGTTTCGCTGCGTAGTTCAGGGCGTCCTGCGTCACGTGCCAGAAATCTGCATACTGATGCATCGAATTGCGCAGCCAAGTGTACTCAAATTGCCGTGTGCGCCACGCGTTGCTTAGGTCCACGCCACGCCCGGGAAGAAGCTGCTCCGCCAGATGGAAGACGGAGCGCGAATCGAAGATTGCGAAGGCATCGAAAGCAACCGCCTTGATTCTGGATGAGCGTGCCTGTGCTGTAACGGAACCCGACTCTAGAGCTGCGGCCGTGATCACTGCTGTGGCCGTGCCAAGAAATTTGCGCCGGCTCGTTGGGTCTCGGTTGGTTGAGGTATCGCTTTCCATTTGAACCTTTCGCCTGAGATATTTATTGCAGCGGGCTGGCTAGTTCGCTGCGATCGACACCGGCGCAGACGAGAACAGAACGACGAGGCCTTCCATCAATGTGGGGTGCGTCAGAATGGCTTCACGCAGCGATGTATACGGCAGGCGACCGATGATCGCGATCTGAACGGCGGACATGATCTCTCCACCGTCTACCCCGAAGACGGTGAAGCCGAGAATGCTGTCGTCTTCGGCCACCAGGGCTTTCATGAACCCGCGTGTTTCCGAGAGCGTGCGGGTGCGGAGGTCCGCGGCCATGGGGATTTTGAATAGCCGATACGCGATGTTGTTCTTCTTGGCTTCCGTTTCGCTCAGGCCGACGTGGGCAACCTCCGGGTCAGTGAACAGGGCGAAGGGAACCTGTCTGCCTGTAGTTACGCGGTTGCCACCGGCGAAGTTATCGCGGAGGATGCGGAAATCGTCGAACGCGATGTGGGTGAACTGCGGATTCCCAGCGACTTCGCCGTTGGCCCAAACGCCGGGTGCTGTGGTCTCGAGCTTCTCGTTCACTTTGATGAAGCCGCTCGCGGTTAGTTCGACACCTGCATTGCCGAGCCCGAGACCGTCGGTGTTGGGCGTGCGCCCCGTGGCTACAAGAATGTGCGTTCCTTCGGTGGTCCTCTTCTGACCGTTCTGCATGTAGGTGATGGTTACGGATTCGCCCGATACGCCGGAAACTTGTTCGACGGTCGCATTGAGTATGACGTCGATACCTTCACCATGAAAGAGCGTCTCGATTCCGGCGCTTACGTCGGGATCTTCACGATGCAGGAGGTTGGCGTTGCGTTCGAGCACGGAGACTCTGCTGCCAAGCCGGCGCATTGCCTGAGCGAATTCGAGGCCGATGTATCCGCCGCCGAGGATGAGCAGGTGCTTGGGAAGCGTGTCCAGTTCCAACGCTTCGACGTGTGTGAGTGGTCTGGCTGCGGCAAGGCCTGGAATTTTGTCTACAGACGCTCGTGTGCCGGTGCCGATGACAACCTTCTTCCCGCGCACCTGGCGCGTGCTGCCGTCCAGCATATCGATCTGCAGTAGTCGGGGGCCGATGAAGTGGCCCTGGCCAAGGATGAGGTCAACGCCGGAGCTGTCGTAGTTGCGGATGTGAATATCGACGAGCTCCTTAACCATCTTGCGTTTGCGTCCCGTAACCGCGGCCATGTCGATGCTATAGCCTCGGCTCTCGATGCCGAACTCCGCAGCACGCGCGAAGTAGGAGGCGACCTTGGCGCTGTGGATGATGTTCTTGCTGGGCAGACAGGCGATGTTGGGGCAAGAGCCCCCGATCCATTTTCGCTCGACCATGGCTACGCGTTGGCCTTGCCTGGCAAGCGTCCAGGCGAGAAACTTCGATCCTTCGCCGCTGCCGATGATCACCAGGTCGTACTCTTGCGGCGTGATGTTCAATTCAGCCCGTGCAGCGGTCATATCGCCTCTTTTCGTTACCATTCGTTGCTTGTCTTTGCGAGATCCATATAAGGTCTGGTCCACAGTGCGATCTGCATCTGCAGGGATCGCGTCCAGGCCAGGTGCATTCCTGCCACGTCGCGATCGCTGTGACCTCTGCTGGAGAGATAAGGCTTGATGGTGTCGTTCAGAACTGCGGTAAACGCGACGACGTCTCGAAAGGGAACATACGATGTAGATTGGACGCCGTCCGCCTGGTTCTTCTTGACGCTGGTGTGGCGCAGCGCAATCTCCTGCTGGTAGTTCAACCAGTCCTGATCGTAGGGACGAAGGCAAGTGTCCAGAATCCATTGCTCAAAGCGGAGATTGCTTTTGGCGAGGTACTCCGGGTTGGGCTCTCCCTCCGGTGTGCGCGAGTGCCTCGCGAGGTTCGGAATGCTGGCAATAATGCCACTGCGCCAGTGGGCGACGATCTGCTTTGTCTGCCCTTCGAGCACCTCGCCGGCCATGCGCAGGAAGCGCTCGTCCTCGCCAGTGAAGCCAACGGATACTTTGAGCGCCTGCAACTCGTCAAGCGAGATCGGAGAGGTGTCTACGGCAGCCGTTCCGTAGGTGTAGGCAGGAATTTCATCGGCAACCTTCTTCATGGCAGCTCCCAAGGTCGATCATGAGCGTATTCTCTAGACTCGAAGTCACTCAGAGTATCGAAAGGCGCCTTGAAGTATCGATAATGAGGTCGATACGGAGAAGCTGTCCTCATTTCTATCACGCTTCTCATTGAAAGCACGGGTTTTTCTCGCCGGCCACATTTGCGGAACTACGTCTGCGGTAGCGGTCGGACCCGCGAGTGAGATTCAAGCGGCACAAACGCGATGTGCTGGGTTTGCACTGGTCTGGAGAAGGAAAACGATGAGAAAGCTAGCCAAATTGGTCGCCGGCGGGATCGCCACTTTTGGGTTGATGCAACTTCTACGCCCCAGCATTCCGGCCAAGCCGGCTGCAGCGGAACCGCAGGCGCCTCCCGAAGTGCGGCACATCCTGGAGAAAGACTGCTATAGCTGTCACTCAGACCAGCGACGCCTCGCATGGTTCGACGAGGTAGTACCGGCATATTGGCTGGTGCGCCATGACGTTCTTACGGCTCGCGACCATCTCGACTTCTCGACGCTCGGTGGCAAGCCGCTCGCCGCGCAGAGGGCCACGCTCTTTGAGGCTGTGACTATGATCCAACTCGGCGCGATGCCTCTGCCAAGCTTCACGAAGCTGCATCCCGAGGCAAACGTCACCCCCGAAGAATTGACGGTACTCAAGGCGTACCTCGCACCGTGGAAAGCGGCGTCAGGCCTGCCAAGCAGCGCCATCCGATCTGGCGGTACCAAGGCAACGGAATCGGCATCGATCTTTGCTCCGGAAGTCGTCGCGCCCCTAACGTCGAAGGCGATACAGCCAGAGTTCAAGGGATTCCTGTTTGACGCCACCTTCGAAACATGGAAACCAATCAGCACGACAGATCGCGGCGACAGTGATACATTCCGATTCATCCTTGGCAATGACGTTGCCGTGAACGCGGTGCGGTCAGGAAACATCTCTCCATGGCCGGACGGAGCGCGGTTGGCCAAGATCGCCTGGCAACAAGTACATGGCGGCGACGGATTGATTCATCCGGGCACGTTCGTGCAAGTCGAGCTGATGGTCAAGAACGCCCGCATGTTCAAGGACACCGAAGGCTGGGGCTGGGGCCGCTGGCGAGGACTGGACCTCAAGCCCTATGGCAAAGACGCCCGCTTCGTGAGTGAGTGCACGAGTTGCCACCTACCCGTGCACGGGAATGACTATGTTTTCACGCTACCGATCACAACGGCGAAACTCAATCGAGAAGAGATCGTCAACAATCGAGCCGCTGCGCTTCCGTCGAACCTGCCTTATCAGCCGCTCGGCTGGAGCGCGATCACGATGTATGTCGATCCCCGGACGCGCACCACGGCAACACTCTACGGAAACGATAGCGCCACAAGGGCGATACAGTCGCTTCGATCCGCGCCGGGCGTCGCAGGCGAACCTGCTTACATAAACGGCGCGGTGCTGGCACTCGTTACCTGGGCTCAGCGCGACGATCCCCACTGGTTTGGCGCACGTATTCCTGACCAGCTTCAAACCGTTGAGTTTGTCCGTGTAGGCGCTGTCGGAGTGAAGACCTATTCGCGCTATGACGCCGCGGGGCAACAAATCCAGCACTTTGCCGATTCGACTAGAGCATCGCAACGAACTGACTTCATGCTTGGTCTTGCTCCTGCACAACTTCCATAATTGCGAACGGCATATCAACGGTGCGTTCATGGCCGCTAATCACCACGTCAACCGGATGAGCGCAAGGGAATGCCGGGAGGTACGCTCATGAATGCGAGCATCATGGTCTTAGAAGCTTCGCCGCAGGAGTTGACCGCGAATGAACGGAGGGAGGTAAACGTCAATCCACAGCCCCCGCTCGAAATCGCGTGAAGGCTGTGTGCGTGCAAGATCAATCCAAATTCGCCCCGGCCGGAAACGAATCTCTTGTACACGCTTTTTTGAGTTTTCCACAAAAATCGGCCGGGGGTTCCTTAGACCATTAAAGAAGAGCCGCCTGCTTTCGTGAGAAGTATCCTTCTTACTTGCCAGTTTGCACCAGCACTTATCGAGTCGGGGAGCCAGGCGTCCGACCTTCGAAAGAGTCCGCGACTTCATGGGCGACAAGTGCGTATTTCTTGGCCCGATTCGCAGAACACAACTCTGCAACAAGAACGTGCTTTGGCTTGATGTCGTCAGGTGACAATAGGTGGATGCTCCCTAACGATCACGGAATTCCAGCGGGGAGCGGGAGACACTATTGAGGTGGGCGTCACCTGGCGAGGGGCGTGGAATTATTCACTGCGCTGGAAGTGGTGACCGTGCCTGTTCGATCCGAGCGCGCACCTGATTGGGTTGAAAGATTGGCGACGAGCAGGCGCGGGCAGTGCAAAGGAAAAGTGCTGCGCGGGTCAGGCGCGGATAGGCGATGGTGCTCGGTTCGGTGTTTTGATCGAGCGGATCGCGTGTCTCTATAAGTTCATGTGAGGTGATGGACCGAAGTGCCGCGGTGTGCAGAGCCGTGAAGTTCGGATCGGTGGGGGAGCCGAGAATCGTAACGTGGATCGGTGCTTCGGAGACGTCCTGATTTGCCAGAAGCACTCCAGCAGAGAGAGGTTTAAGCGCCACCTGCATTGAGGCAAGATAGCGCATGGCTTCGTCGGTATTTGCCTGGAAGCCCGGATCGCCGGTTGCCACGGCGAGAATCGACAAAAAGCGAACCAGCGCGATGTTCTCGTCCCTGTCGGGATGCCGTTCGTACGCAGAGTCGGTGGCGGTTCGCGAAGTAACAAATCCCGAGCCGGGGGATGATGGCGCAAAATTTGCGGCGATGTAACGAGCGGCCTCCGCTGCGGCGTCCAGGTTGCCGTGATTGCCGGTGACGTTGTAGAGGCCAAGGAACGCCTTTCCCATGGCCAGGGTGTCGCCGAGATATGGACCGGCGGCATCGTGCAGGTTGTGGCTAAAGCCACCCCCAGGAAGGCTGCGATTGAGCTTGATCCACTGGACGGCGCGTTCGGCCTGCCGCAGAGCGGTTGAATCGCCCGTGGCCGCGTATTCGTCGCAGAGCGCGGCGATCATCCAGCCATTTTCGCGCGCATAGACATGCGTGTCGATGCGGGGGATGCCCCGGGAGCGGCGCGCAGCGTCCGAGAGCCTGAAGTACGATTCGTTTTCCTCGCCGTCGTGCAAGTCCGCATCCTGCGAGACATAGAAGGCCCCGGTCGCCGGCGATGTGAGGAAGTTGGCGACGTAGCGGTGAATTGCCTGCACGACGCGAAGGTATTCCGGGTTGCCGGTTGCGGCGAATGCAAGGGAGTATTCCCGTATGGCGTCAGCCTGAACGGAAATCAACTTCTCGAAATGAGGCTCGGACCATTTGCCGTCGACTGAATACTGATACATGCCGCCCCAGACGGGATCGATGAGAGAACCTGCGTTGTGCAGGGTGGCGTTGAGCCGTTGAGCGTAGTTCCGATTCCCCGACGCGGCGAGGCGAAGCGCATATTCGACGGAATCGCGGTCAAGATATTTGTGACCGAAGCCCCAACCCGATTGGGCTGCATCGTATTGCTGCTCATATTCAGACCGCACACGCGCGAATAAAGACGCCGGGAGCAAGGAAGTCGAGGCCACCTGGAAGGCGGCCTCTTTCTCGATGCTGGGGCCGGGCGATGGATCTTCGATGATAGCCTGCAGCATCGAGGCCATCGGATGTGGCGGGATATAGCCTTGCCGTTTTACGATTTCGGAACCATCGGCGGCGAAGACGATGGTCGCAGGCCAGCCCCAGTCCTGGTAGCGATTGGCAATATCAGGACGCGCATCCTGGTCCACTTTGACCACGACGTATCGCTGATCAAGCAACCGAATCACGTCCGGATCGCGATAGGTGACGTCGTCCATCACATGACACCAGTGGCACCAGACGGCCTCGAGATCGAGCAGGACGAATTTGTGCTCGGCATGAGCGCGCGCGAAAGCTGCATTGGACCATGAATTCCAATGGAGCGACGGTGGTGCGGTCTGTGCGAACATTGCGCCGTTTAGAACCGTGGCGAGGATGGCTGAATAGAGTTTCATGGCTGCTGAAGTACGTTGCCCGGTTGCCAACGGATTGTCGGAGCCGGGAAATCTGAGCAGTTTTCTCCCCTTTTCGATTTCCGCGGTGCTAGCCCACTTCAGGCTTGCAAACGCCCAGCATGCCCCGAGTTGTGGAGAACCTCTTGGGCTCTTTGAGAAGAGAGATGTATCTTGCATAGGACAAGACCATTGAACCGCTGTTAGTGTGTCTTTCGTTCACTTCTTCTCGAAATCGCCTCAGCAATCGCGTCGTGAATCCAGTCCGTTTGGGATTGCCCGCTCGCCTTCGTCGCAGCGGTGAGTTTCTCGATCAGTTCTGTACTAAGGTCCACATTTACTATGCAGATCCCGGCTTCGACATCGGGGCGCATTCCAGTCAGACTCGGCTTTGGTGATTCTTCATCACGCTCTGAATCTCGCAATACACGGTTCTCCTGTATTGCTTTACGTTCTCGAGAACAGTTTGGATGTTGGGACGCTGAGTTTTTCCTAAGTTCCGCGCGCCTTTTGAGACGTGGTGCAATCCAAGTCTGGCCCTGCGGCGTACCTCTTTCAAACGAGTGGCTAGAACCTGAGTCCCTCAGCGGTTTCCCTCCCTCTGGGTCAGATTGACCCGATTTCAATGCAGCGAAGTTAACCAGGAGAGCCTTATGTCAAGATTGAGGTCTGCAATCGCACTCGCATTGAGCATGCTGATTGCCTGTCCACCAGGCGCCTTTGCATCGAGCCATCGCGAAGCGCCTATTACCGCACTGGATCACGCAGCTGATATCACCGACTTTTATGCGTTCGTCAGCTACGATCACCCAGATCGCGTCACCTTCATCATGAACGTCGATCCGTTCCTCCAGCCCAGCAATGGACCGAACTACTTTCCATTTGATCCGTCGATCGTGTACCAGATCAAGATCGATAACAACCATGATGCCCGCGAAGACGTAACCTTCCAATTTAGATTTCAAACGACAATTCGCGCTCCCAAGGTCTTCACTGGCTTCGTGGGGGCGGGAAATGGAATCAGCGCGCCGGCAAACTCCCCCGCGCCCGTTCCTCCCGGAACACCGATCGTGCCGCCAGCGATAACGTCGCTCAGTGGGCCCGGCGCAGCAGGACTCAGCCTTCAACAGACCTTTACCGTGAACATGGTCAAGGGCTATCGCAATACCGCGCTAAGAAACACGACCGGAGCTCCCCTGATCGCAGTTCCCAGCAATGTGGGTCCACGGACCATGCCGAACTACGACTCCCTTGCAGAGCAAGGCAGCTATGAACTGCAAGGAAACGATGGCGCCTCCGACATCCGGGTGTTCGCCGGCACAGTCGCAGATCCGTTCTTCATTGATCTGGGTGCCGCATTCGACAGCTTGAACTTCCGCCCCAGCGCTGGAGGCGGTGTTCTCACCGCTGCCCAGGATGCTGACAACTACCTGAATTTGGCACCAAATTCCGTGGCCGGATTCAACGTGAATACCATCGTAATCGAGGTCCCGATTCGGCTTCTGACCAGCGATGGCGCCGTTCACGCGGCCACCGATCCGAAGGGAACAATTGGCGCATGGGCGACAACCTCCAGGCGGGCAATCACGATTCGTCCGTCTCCCAAACCGGCCGAAAACTTCGGGGATTTGGCGCAGATTCAGCGGCTGGGCAATCCGTTGATCAACGAATTGATCATCGGAACGGGCAGCAAAGACTACTGGAGCATGTCAGAACCCGTAAACGACAGTCAGTTTGCGTCGTTTGATCTGGATCCGCTGCTGGCGAGGGTATTCAATGCGGTTTACGGGATTAAAATCCCCACTCCGCCGCGAACTGATTTGTTGCCGCTCGTGACGTATGCGCCTCCGATTGCTCCGCCGGGCACTCCGGCAGGCCCTATCGCCGACTTGCTGCGACTGAACACTGGCGTGCCGCCGACACCGTTTGCCAGCCGCAGTCGCTTGGGACTAATCGCCGGCGACGCTGCCGGGTTCCCCAACGGACGTCGTTTGACAGATGACGTCGTGGATATCGCTGCCCGAGTTGTGGGCGCCGGCATCCTCAGTCCCGGTTTTCCGAATATTCGAATCGGAGATGGCGTGAATGCGCCAGATGTTCCTCCGCAAGAAACGTTCCCGTATGTGCACTACGCATACAGCGGACGTGACAGCCGCCACATCAGCCCTGGCGATGCGACCGGTTGTGGAGATCAGCCGAATCCTTCAAGCGCTCAGAATTCGGATCCCGCGCCAGCAAACCAGGGTGGGTCGACGGCGTGCCCTGTCAACTGACATCGACTAGCCGAGAGGCCGTGAGGGTTCTCGGCATGCTCGATAGAAACCGGAGCCCTGCGCGGAAGTGTCTTTCCGCGCGGGGAATCCCCAGAAACCCTGAACAGAATGGGTCGTTTATGAAAACTCTTGCCGCGAGTCTGCTTTGTTTCTCAGTTTGCCTTTCCGCGCCTGGACAGTCCCAGCCTTCCGAGCGTCTGGAGCGTTCCTCGGGCGCGATTGCGGTCTTGGAGGAGTCACCGGCCCAGCAGCGGATTGAGGCTGCTAAGAAGCAAATTGCGACAGATCCCAAAAAAGTCCAAGCCTACAACGAACTCGCGATCGGGTTTCTGCGCCGGGCGCGCGAAACATCCGACTCCCTGTATTTGAAAGATGCTGAAGCCGCCCTTGCGGAAGGCCTGAAACTTGATGGGTCCGACTTCCAGCTACAAAAGACTGAAGTGGCGTTGAAGTTGAGCCGACATGAATTTGCTGCCGCGAGGCAGCAGGCCATGGCGCTCCACCGGCGGACACCCGACGACGTGATGACGTTTGGCTATATAGCCGACGCAGATATCGCACTCGGCAACTACGCAGAAGCTGATACAAATGCCCAATGGATGATGAACATGCGGCCCAATAATACTCCGGCCTTGTTGGTCGGTGCGCGGCTGCGGACGATATATAGTGACGCGCACGGAGCCATAGAGTTCTTGAACCAGGCCTATTCGCAGACTTCGCCAGAAGAGGTTGAAGAACTAGCGTGGATTGCCAACCAGATTGCGTCCATTCAAATTGACCTGGGGCAGAATGATGCGGCGTCCCAATCACTGGAACGGGCAGAGCAGTTGTTTCCACACTATCCGTACACCATGAAGAATATGGCTCGCATGCGCATGAATCAGCACAAATTCAGCGATGCAGCGCAATTGTGGATGAGCGCAGCGCACCTTGACCACGACCCTCATGTGCTCTTTGAATTGGCGAAAGCGCAAGAGGCCGTTGGACAGACCCACGAGGCCCGCTCTACCTATGCGGATTTTGAGAAGCTGGCAACAGCGCCGGAGACGACCACAGATTCTTCGAGGGTCGATCTGATTCTGCTCTATGCCGCCTACCCATCGACCGCGTCCAAAGCGCTGCAGATTGCCGAGCAGGAGATGCGGTCGCGGCAGGATGTATGGACTCTGGATGCGTACGGATGGGCACTTTATGCGAATGCCCATTACGAAGACGCCAACGCCGCTCTGCAGAAAGCAATCGCGACCGGTGTACAAAGTGCACAGATCTTCGATCACGTCGGGCATGTCGCGCTGAAGCTCAGTCACAACGCGGACGCGAACAAGTACTTTCAGCTTTCCATTCAAACTAATCCCGTGTCCGACTTTGCGGCCGATGCAGGAAAGTTCGTTGGGCTTGGACCGGTCGCGGATGATCGAAAGACCTCTCATCTCGAGACAACGCAGACAGCAGTTGAACCTGGTGAAGGTGTCGTGCCATTGTCCGAGCCGGCCACGTGGACAAGCGAAATTGCAGGCACCGGTTCTCTGAACTTCTCTTCTGTTCCCGAAGCACTCCTCACGCCGCAACCGACCGGTACAACCCACGTGATCCAAACGGCGCAGGCCGCAGCAACGCGGAATCCGAAAGACTCTCAGGCATTCGCGGCATTGGGGGCAGCCTACTTCCAGCGAGCAAGGGAGACTGGCGATATCGGTGACTATCAACTTGCGGAAGACTCCCTCAACAAGTCTCTAGATCTCGTTTCGGCAGACTTCTCCGCCGACAATGCTCTTGGAACCATGGCGGAAGTCTGCATGGGAGAACATCGCTTCAGCGACGCTCTGCATTATGCGCAGAAGGCTCTTTCCTTGGGGACCGGGGACGTCTCGCCATTCGCAATCGTCGGCGATGCCTATGCCGATATGGGCGAGTACGACAAGGCAGCCAACGCATACGGACGCTTGACACCTCGCGACATGACGCTCACTCCGCGTGCCGCCTACGCCAGAGACAGCCGGCTTTCGTACCTCAAGTTCATCAGCGGTGACACAGTCGGGGCCATCTCCCTCATGAAGACTGCAGTCACCGAGGGAGCGGAAGCCCAGCTGCAAAGCGAGAATCTAGCGTGGCTCTATTACGAACTGGGCGAGTATGAGACGCTAGCCGGCGACGCCGGAGAAGCAGATGCTGCCTATCGACAGGCACTCAGCATACATCCCGGTGACTATCGCGCCCTCGCCGCATTGGGCAAGCTAAGGGCAAACCACGACAGGTATGGGGAAGCGATCGTTCTCTATCAAAAAGCGATCGCCGTTGTGCCAATGCCGATCTTCATCGCCGAGCTTGGGGATCTTTACGCGAAATCTGGAAACCAGGCGGAAGCGGAGAAGCAATATGCTCTCGTGAAATACATCGGACTGTTGGGGCACATCAACCAGGTATTGCATAACCGCGATCTCGCGCTCTTCGATGCCGACCACGATCGCAACCCCGGAGAGGCTCTCGACCTTGCGCAGAAGGAACTTGAGGTTCGCCACGATGTTTATACGTGGGATGCATTGGCGTGGGCCCTTTACAAGAACGGCAAGATAAATGAGGCGGCCGACGCGAGCGAGAAAGCCTTGAAGTTTGGAACCCGAGATCCGCTACTTCTGTTCCATGCCGGAATGATCGCTGAAGGTCTGGGGCACCGGGAACAGGCGCGTGGCGAAATGGAGGCCGCCCTTCAAATCAACCCGCATTTCCATCTGATATATGCAGACATTGCTCAACAAAAACTCGCTACGCTCGAAGCACATTCCGAAACCAAAGGAAACTTGCATGCCAACGCGCGTTAGACAGTTCTGTGGATGGTTCGCTCTTCTCGTTGTGTTGGGACTCTGTCGCCCAGCCTTTTCCCATCCAATGGGCAATTTCAGCGTGAACCACTACTCCAAGATCACGTTTGAAAACGATCGAATTCGCGTGAACTACTTTATCGATCTGGCAGAGATTCCAACCTATCAGGAGCTGCTGCAAGCGAACATTTCAGCCACCTCGATCGATCCGAATTCGGTGATGGTTACAAACTATGTCGCGGCTCGCGGTGCAGAGTTAGCACGTGGTCTCGCTCTTGAAGTGAACGGGCAAGCCACGCCGCTTCGTCTCGTCTCGAGCGGAGTCATCTTTCCTGCGGGCGCGGGTGGGCTGCCGACGATGAAGATGGGCTTTGTCTATGAAGCGGCATATGGGTCGACCGGGTCCAGCTTGGACCGACAGCATGTCAGCCTTCATTACTCCGACAACAACTACCCGGGTCATACGGGTTGGAAGGAGATCATAGCGCTGGCTGCCGGCGGCATGCTCGTGCGAAGTTCGGTGCCCACCACGGATCGCAGCACGGAGTTGAGCAACTACCCCACGGATATGCTGAGAAGCCCGCCTCAGGATCTTGAAGCGTCACTGGTGGCCGCGCTGACGCCGCTCCCTACAGCAGTGACGAGCATGCAGCGTCCACGCGCATCGCAGCTTGCAACTGGTAAAACGATCCTGGCGGCTCAACTGTTCAATCCACAGAAAATGAACGTAAGAGTGACCAAGCCGTCCGAGGTTGGGTCCGTTGCTTCATTCACTCACAAGTCGCAGCCTGCAACAGCAAAATCGTCTCAGTTGCGCATCCAGGCCAACCTTCAGAAGACTCCACGGAGCAGATTCACTGAGCTGATCCAGGCACAGGACCTCAGCGCATGGTTCCTGTTCACCGCGGCTCTGATTGCCATTGGATTGGGAGGGCTCCACGCATTGGAGCCTGGTCATGGCAAGACGATCGTCGCCGCTTACCTTGTTGGATCGAAGGGCACACCGCGGCATGCTTTTCTTCTTGGATTGATTGTCACTGTCTCACATACGGCCGGTGTTTTCGCTCTCGGAGCGATCACCTTGTACGCATCGCGCTATATCGTTCCTGAGCAGCTCTATCCATGGCTTGGTGCGCTATCGGGTGTCACTATTGCAGGGCTCGGCTGTTATATGCTCCTCCGGCGTCTGACCGGTACGGCCACCGATCACACTCATGCGCCGGGCGCATCGCAAGCCCACTGGAAATTGTGGGAGCACAGCGCATCCGTCCCGGCCGAAGTAGTCCCGGTTCCAGTTGTGATGATTCCAACGCAGTCCGTGAGCCTTACTCAGTTGTTCACGCTCGGGATTACCGGAGGAATTATCCCCTGTCCGGCCGCACTCATCGTTCTGCTAAGTGCATTCGCACTGCATCGAATCGGCCTTGGCTTTTTCCTGATCATTGCCTTCAGTGTTGGGTTGGCCTCCGTTCTAATTGGCTTTGGAATGTTGATGGTCTACGCGCGCCGGTTTATGACCCGTCTCCAGATGGATGGCCCATTGACAAAGCGGTGGCTTCCTGTTGTGTCTTCCTCGTTTATCACGGTGTTGGGTCTGACACTTGCATTTCAATCCCTCTCTTCGGTGCATCTGGGTACGCACTTTCTCCCAACGAATGGCCTGGGGACGATCCTTTTCGTCACAGGTCTCGGGTTGATTCTAGGAATGCGGCATTCGACCGATGCCGATCACGTGGTTGCCATCTCAACCATCGTCAGCAAGCAGCGAAGCATTCGCAATGCCGCCGT
This sequence comes from uncultured Acidobacteriaceae bacterium, assembly GCA_963838295.1. Taxonomy (GTDB): domain Bacteria; phylum Acidobacteriota; class Terriglobia; order Terriglobales; family Acidobacteriaceae; genus Telmatobacter. The sequence continues at coordinate 252,477 of CAWIQS010000003.1, read as the reverse complement.
GATTGGTTCTGTCTGGGGACTTGGTCACACCATTACTATCTTCATCGTCGGTTCGCTGATCATTCTCTTCGGAGTCGAGATTCCACCTCGACTTGGTCTTTCCATGGAATTCAGCGTCGCCGTCATGCTTGTGTTCCTCGGCGTGCTCAACCTGACGGGCGTCATGCAAAAGGTCACGGCCTGTTTCACTCCAAGAATTGCTGCACCAAAGGAAAGCGCAGCCTCCTATCCAGTTAAGGCTCGCTCGTCACAACTGGAATATCTGCTCGAGAATTCGATTGGACGCCTCGGTGTCTATCAGTGCGTGAGGCCCCTTGTCATCGGGCTTGTTCACGGACTTGCCGGATCCGCGGCCGTTGCACTGCTTGTTCTATCCACGATTCACAGCCCCGTCTGGGCGACGGTTTACCTGCTCATCTTTGGCGCGGGTACCATGATTGGAATGATGTGCATGACAGCGATGATCGCTGTCCCGTTCGCATTCGCAGGAAATCGCTTCGCCAAACTTGGCAAGTATCTTGGGGCCGTTTCGGGGATGGCCAGCCTTTGCTTCGGATCTTTTCTCGTCTACCAACTCGGATTTCTCGGAGGGCTGTTTACAAGCCACCCTCAATGGATTCCTCGCTAGCAGGTTATTCGTGCGGCTCGCCGGTCGCTGGTTTCGCGGATTCATCCGGCAAGGACCCATGCGGAACGTTCCGAAATGCTCGTTAACCGCCCGGGACACCATGCGGCCATGACCGTCTTCAGGCCGTGACCTGTATAACTCAAGGGGAGATTGCACGGTGAATGACAAACTGGCCGGACCAAAAGAGATGATCGCTGTCAGAGGTTTCTAGAGTCAGGTGAAGAGGGTGTGTAAAGTTGGCGTACATCAGAATGACACTGACAAGATGCACCGATTCGTCGATGCACGTCGGTACGCAAATGCGCTCATCTTGATGGCAGGTTTCGCTCTGTCTCCCCTCTTGAGCTTCGCCAGCTCCTTTCAGGTTCGCGGTACGGTCTCAGATCCGACAGGAAAGGCCGTCGCCGGAGCGGATGTCGAACTTGTCCGCGGTGGTCGAACTCTGTCGACCCATGCGGTTACCAGCTCATTAGGGCTCTTTCAACTCACGACTGAATCGACCGGCGACTATCGTCTCATCGTTAAGGCGCCAGGATTCCAAACTTCTATTACCGCGTTATCGATCGGTCAAGCAAACGCAGTATACGAATTGAATGTAAGTCTGGGGATCAGCACAGTTGAGCTGGTTACCGTCACTTCGGATGTCAACCAGGTTGATCTTTACTCCCCAGACCCTGCCGAAAAGGTCTTTGTTCAACAGAACCTCATCGATGCAAATCCTGGCCGTCCGGGAGCGCCCGTCTCGATCCCTGGATATCCCATCGAAACCGCATCCGGCGGTATTAAAGCGCCGCAATACTTCGCGCCCGGTGTTGCGGCGGACCACGGCGAGCCAATCGCGCAATTCATCGCGGTGGGCGGTTTCCTGCTTCCAAATAACCTTTCAGCGAACGCTCATGGCAACGGATATGCGGACCCTAACATTCTTATCCCTGATGTTCTTGCCGACGTGCAGATCGACGGGGGATCATTTAATGTCCTGGAAGGCAATCACGCTCTGAATCTCGCCGCAACGTACGGTCTGCGCCCACACATCGCTTCCTTTCTCACCCTCTCTGGGGATTATCGCGACTTTGATCTCGCGGCTGGCCTGAACCGCGGCAACGATGCGTGGCTTGCTCTCGAAGGCTCGTACGGCAACGGGTTTTTGAAACGCCTGGAGCACCGTCAGCAATACAAGATCAATGGAGAGAGGGTTTTTGAGGCTGGTCCCCATCGATTCACGCTCGTGGGGATCGGGTACTATGGCGCCTCCTATGTTCCCGGCCTCATCCCGATCGGCACGTCGAACCCTGGCTATCCGAATGTCGGAGACACGATCGATCCGCGGCAGAAAGACCAGACACACACTGCGTTGCTCGCTCTCAGCGACGAATGGACACTCAACGGGCACGAACATTGCCAGTTCTCCGGTTTCATCCGCACCTACAACCTCTCGCTCTACTCGGATTTCGGACAGGGACTGATCCGGCAGAGTGAGTTTCGCACTGTTGCTGGAGGCAGCGCCAACTATGCGAACGACATCATCAGAACCCTGTCGTTCTTGGCAGGACTGGACCTTGAGCGAGAAGCGCCTCGCAGGGATAACCTTGATCACTACGATTTCTACGCTCCCGGGGACATGACCTATGGACCATTTACCAAAGTTGCTGGGAACGATGTGACGATCTCCCCTCTTGCTCCCTATGCGGCGATTCAGGGCGCAATCGGAAATCATCTTCGCTACTACGCCGGTTGGAGACGTGATCAAATTGACATCAAGAATCAGGATATTCTGCAGCCTGAGAACTCATTTCATGAGTGGGTTGGAGTGAACTCCCCGAAGGCGACTGTTTCCATCTTTCCAGGTTCTACGAAATGGGCGCCCCTCGTTGCGGTTAGTGCAGGCGAATCGTTTTTCACCGAAGATCCAAGAATTGGGACGGGAGCGACGGGAGGGACTCCAGTAAGCCGCGCACATTCGTATCAGTTTGTGGCAAGCAAGCTGATCTCCCATACAGATTTGAAGCTGACGCTCGGACACGTGACAACCTCCGCGCAGCTGGCCAAGATTGACCCCGACACCGGCTTGCAGGAGGACCAGGGACCAGGTCGCCTGCGGTTTTTGACCGCTGCCGCGCGGCAAAACTTCGATGCGGGTTCACTGCTCGTAACGTTCTCAAAGGCAGATGCCCGTGACATCGAAACAGGACAGCCAACTGCGGAAGCTCCACGAACGATTCTTGACGTCCTCGGCATAATGCAGAGGCTGCCGATGCGATTGCAGGCAAAGGGTGAATTTGAGGTCATCGGAGCAAAACCGCTGGGCGCCGGTTGTACTCCTGACCCAAGTGTGCAATGCAAAGGCGTTACGGTGAGAGAGTTCCGTGCTGCAATCGCTCATCCGTTTCAGGAGGGCAGAATCAATGTGGGCGTGAACCTGTTGGTCGCGAAGGGATTCACCGGCCAAACGCTTGAGACCCTCTATCCCTCTCCCCGTTCGGAGGTGACTGGCGTCCGAATCCCATCCTATGCGAGCCTCAGCTTCACCTACAATTTCGGCGACCATCGAGCGCCGTGACGTCCCGCGTGAATGGGTGGAAAACCAGTCGTGAGGGAGATACTTGCGTCCAATCGCCCTCGGCGGAATGGGAACGACGATCCGGATATTAGCCGACTGCTACATCGACACTGGCATCTCACCGCGCACGCGAGCGCGGGTAGCCGCGTACAAACGGTATTCAGCGCTGTCGTGGAATCCACTCAACCGGTGGCTGGGTGATTTGGGTTCGATAATGGTTCCCGATCGTGCCTTACAGCGCCAAAAGAAGCCATCCGTGACGCTTGTTTTCTGTAAGTTACGACCTTCCTTTTCGCTGTCACGGCAGAGGTCGCGGGTTCGAACCCCGTCGGGGGTCGCTCCTCCTTGATCGGCGGACGCACCAGCGATCCTCTTGAAAACTCTCTGCCCTTCGCCGCGCATTTGCGAATGGACTATTTTGCGAGCACTGCCTGTCCTGAGTGATACGAAGCGTGGTTGGTGCGGCTCATCACAACAGCAAAACGGTTCCGCGTGGGATCTTTGGCAAAATCATTGTCGGAGACAGCGGCGTGCTTTTGCAGCCAGTCCTTAGGCGTGAATCTTTCGAAAGCAGCGGTCAGCTTGCTATTGACTTCGGCCCATGCTTTCCTAAGATCGGAAGGTGAAACCGGATCGGCAAGCAATCTGTCCCGGTTCGTAATGTAGACCTCATCCAGCTCAGGATGCAGTCTTTCGCCGAGGTCGAGCAACGGAAACATGCGATCATGCACGGCAGTCAAGTGACCGATAAGGTAGAAAAGTCGATTCTTATCTGGGGCGATCTGATTCTGGAGTTGCTCATCAGTCGAGTCCGCGAGGTTCTGATCGAAGCGGCCAATCACGAGCTTCCATGAGTTGAGCGCGGTGATGGCGAGGAGTTCTTCGTTTGTCACTAAAGGCCTGCCTTCTTTTCTTGCGTGAATATGGCGATTTGATGCCGGTCGAAGAGTCAGGATGCGGAAATTTGTAGAGGGAAGGGGAACCCCGGGGAAGTTTAAGGTGACCGCGCAGTGGTTTTTCTTGCTGTCAGATTTGCGCCATGCCGCCGTCCGCAAAAAGTTCAATGCCGTTGACGAAGCTGCTGTCGTCAGACGCGAGAAATACAACTACCTTGGCGATTTCATCAGGTGTGCCGACGCGACCAAGCGGGATGGTGGTGACCTGGAAGTCCACGAAACCCTGCACCTGCTCCTTAGTCAGTCCCATCAAATCGTAACCCGGAGTGGGCACGACGCCCGGACTGATGCTCTGTCCCCAGATAGGACGCTCCCTGAGTCGATACGGCGAAGCGCGACATCAAGTTGTTCACACTGATTTCGTATTGGCAGTGGAGCCGGTGGGAGAATCCAGTGTCTCTCAGAGTTCCGCCCCTCGGTTCCTAGTCACCAATCGGAGTAAGAAGGTCAGGAGGATAGCCCCGATCGTAGCGATGACGATGCTCATCAACATGCCATGCTCATTGATTCCCCCGCCGCCAAGACGAGTTGAAATGAAGCCGCCCACCAGCGCTCCAATCAAGCCAACGATCATGTCCATCCAAAATCCAAAACCTGAGCCCTTCATGAGTTTGCCCGTTAGCCACCCGGCAAGTACTCCGATGATGATCCATGCGATCAACCCATGTCCTGTATCCATCGCCCTCACTCCTTCCGAGATTTAGTCGTCTGGTTGTAGCCTCAAGGGATAATGATTCCGAGCAATCGAACGCGGGGCCGGTCGTGAACGTGTCTGCCATCCGTCCCCGCTTTGCGGCTCAGTAGCGTCGCCTCGCCGGCTCCGCATCGACTCCATGGGAACTGACGGCCTTTTCGCCGGAGGATGCAATGTCTTCTGCACCAGTCGCCTTTAGACTATCCTTCGCCTTCGAAATCTCTTCCGAGCTCTCGCAATGGATTGAGACGAGGATGCCCCCATCCTTCACGCGGCCCTCGTATCGTTTCGCTTCATATTCAGGGATGCCCATTCCGATAAGAGCTCCAGCCAGACCGCCAACGGCGCTCCCGATACCTAGCCCGGCCAGTGCTCCCATGATCGGTCCTGCAGCGATCAGTGGACCGACGCCGGGAATAGCCAAGGCGCCGATTCCCGCCAACAAACCGAGCGTTCCGCCAACGGTGCCTCCTACACCAACACCGGTAACGGCGCCCTCCGGAGCTTTTGTGTTTTTCTCCGTTGCGAAATCTTTGGACCCTTGAGTGTCAGACATCAATACAGAGACGTCGTCGTTTGAAAACCCGGCCGATGCAAATCTATCAACCGCGGCCTCAGCGGCCGCCCTGCTCGGATAAATGCCAAATGCTGCGGTGTTTTTGCCTGCCATAATAAAACTCCTTCTTCTCTTGGAAGTGCAACGCTCGGTTAGTTATTCTTTGACAGTGATCTCATTGCTGACTTTGCCCGGATCACCCACGACCTCTGCAGCCTTCGAGGCGATCTTCCGCTTCTCGTCCTCGGTATGCACGGGACCTTTCAAGGTTACTGACCCATTCAGGGTGATGATCTTTATGTTGTGTCCATACATCGATAGCGATTTGTCCGCGATGAGTGCCTGCCGAATGTTTTTGGTGATCGTTCGATCAGAAGCAGAATTAGACTGCTGATCTGCTGTCGTCTTGTGTGCCTTGTTTCTTTCCGAGTTATCAGGATTGGTCGAGCTTTGGCTGGCTGGCGCATCTTGCCCGAAAAATACGCAGGGCATCAGGATGATGGCTGCAAGTACCAATCCCGCAAACGTCTGATTGCATTTCAAAGTGCTGCGAAAAATCGTCATAATTTTTGACCTCGGAGGCGATAGTTACCTAGAGTGCTCCCTTGCGCATTAGTGGGAAGCCAAAACCATCGTTAAGGTTGCTGTGATCCTAAAAGTCGGACTGCGCCAAAGTCTGTATCTCGGCGAATGGCTCCTAGGAACTTGTTGAAATAGGTACCTGCGGAGTCGCGTTGAAGATGTAGGTCGTCTAACAGACATGCGTGGAGACGAACGTACACAAGACGGGATGTTCAGCTATGTTTCGTTGGAGCAGCGGGTACCTGGGGATCATCCGCTGGGAGCGGTTCGCAAGTTGACGGACGGGGTGCTGGGGCCGTCGATCGCGCCGGAGTATATTCTGCGGGCGCTGCTTTTGCAGGTGTTCTACTCGGTTCGCTCGGAGCGATTGCTGGTCGAACAGATCGACTACAACCTGCTGTTCCGCTGGTTCGTGGGCCTGGGCATGGACGATGCGGTGTGGAACCATGCGGTGTTTTCCAAGAACCGGGATCGGTTGCTGAGCTCGGATGTGGCCCAGCGATTTTTCGCCGAGGTGAACAAGGAGGCGAAGAAGTTCATGTCCGACGAGCACTTCACTGTGGACGGCACGCTGATTCAGGCCTGGGCCTCGCAGAAGAGTTTTCGCTCCAAAGATGGCTCTGACGATGACGATGGTACGGACTTTCGCGGACAGAAGCGCAGCAACGATACGCATCAGTCCAGCACGGATCCCGATGCGCGGTTGTACAAGAAGAGCTACGGCAAGGAGTCGAAGCTGAGTTATCTTGGCCACGCCCTGGTAGAGAACCGCAACGGGTTAATCGCCGCGGCGATGGTGACTCATGCTGATGGCTATGCCGAGCGCGATGCTGCGCTGTTGATGCTGGCCGAGAAGCAACAAGGCCGAGCCCGCCGCATCACTGTGGGCGCGGACAAGGCGTATGACAGTGAGGATTTCGTGCGCACCGTACGGGAGCTGAATGTGACTCCGCACATTACCAAGAACGACAAGAACCGCAGCAGCAACCTGGACCGCAGAACCACGCGACAGCCTGGCTATGCGACCAGTCTGAGCCGCCGTTGGCTGATCGAAAAGGGTTTTGGGTGGCTGAAGCAGACCGGACCGTTGCGGCAGGTGAAGCTGCGCGGACTCGAGAAAGTGGACTGGCTGTTCGTATTCAGTTGCGCAGCACACAACCTGATCCGGCTTCCCAAACTCATCGCTCAATCACCAGGAATGCCCAGGGAGCAGTGTGCCTGAGCAGCGGTTGCAGGCCTCTGGGATGATTCCTTGAAGCTCGCAAACCCCAATAAACACCGGCCCGAATCGCACTTCAAACAGATTTAGAACGGAAAGAAACGAAAATCGAGAGAAAAGATGCCGTAATCAGGCGAATTTCAACGAGTTCCTAGATAGCTTGTCTCTTATGACTTCGCCAATTATGACAAGATTCCGACGCTGTGTAGTCCACGCTGCTTGTTTGAGGATCTAAACTCAAAACTGTTGCGGCAAACTGCGCGACCGCGCGATTCACAACCTGATTCTTCTCAAGAAGCGCGTAATGGCAGCTTCGATCAACAACTTGCATTTGCGCACCTCGAATCGATCTTTGCATTGTTGTACTGGCACTCGGAACTGTTGTCGTGTCCTGCTTTCCCACCAGGATAAGCACAGTACCTTCATTTGGGGCAGCACTGCCGTCGCGTCCCAGTGGAACATTGCTAGAGTCCCCCGGGCTACCACACCAGGGGACGACTCAAACTGAAACCGCGAAACTAAGTCAAGTTGCCCACGAGTCTCCGTTCCAGCGAAAGAGCTGCTGGCACTCCTCAGATATAGAATCCCTTCTCGGCAGCTGATCCAATTCGCGATTCGCACCAAAGCAGAAAAGGGAATCATCAGGTGAAGAATGGCCTCAGCCAAAGGCTTTTGCAGGGCCAGGTTCAATCGACTGTGGCTCGTGGTTTTGACTGGATTGGTGTAGGTTGTATCGACCTGGACAATGCCCTTGACCTGCGCGCCAAGGGCGTCCGGGTAAAGCTTTGCAAAAGTGGTGAGATTGGTCATCCCGCCGACGCTGTGACCTATCAGAACCACCGGCCTTCCCTGAGCAACCGAGAGGACCTGGTGAAGGTCTGTCGCCATCTGCTCGAGAGAATCGCTCTTGTCCTTTGTCTGCTCCGTTTCACCTAATCGAGGCAGATCCCACACTATGAGCCTAAATTGGCCTGCCAGGTGCCTCTTTTCGTTCCATCAGGTCGCGTGAGTTCCTGGACCGCGCCTCGAAGACACGTGGTTCGTCCGCGTCGGCTGGAAACGCATATTGCAGCAGCTCGCGCCCAAACCCGAGCGGGAGAAGGAGAAACAATAACACCCGCTGAGAAAGGCAATAGAACAGCAGGCTCCCGCCAACGCTCGCGCCAGGGTATAAGGGGCTCAGGGTCCGATGCCTTCGCAGTGCGTTGTGGCCCCCCGGCCCTCAGGTGATGGAGACGGAGTGGCTCTGTTTGCATTTAGCGTTTTCGAGAATGCCCGGCAATCCAAAGCAGCAGTGCTCCCGTCACCAGGATAGCGAGCGATAGAATGCCGATGAACAGACCAGCGAGCAATGAAATGGGTTCAACATTTTCCTCTATGATCCTTGGGCTTGCATCGAAAATCTCTATCGGCGTCACATAACCAACTCGGCCTGAAGACATACAGTGTTGAGATGCAAGATTTATCGGAACGAGCCCACGGAATTCGGTCCCCTATCCTCGGGACAAAGCGACCGCCTGCGGTGTTCGAGATACGCGGCCACATGCAAGTTCCTATTCGCCATCGTCAGTTGAGTATCAATTCTGGGTTACGTTTCACCTGCGCAAAGTGCTTTCGGCTCGCTCGACATTCAGAAATTATCTGAAACGTCGAATCGAGCCGCTAAGCAGGCCAGGGAGAGAATGTTCCAGAATGAAGTCTTCGGTGAAAGGCGATCTACTGACAGACAATGAAAGGGGCCGTCGTCGAATGGAGCGCTTTGTAGCGTCTCGCTGTTGGGTCCGAAGAAACTCATCTCGCGATGAAGAACTCATCATCTACTACAAAGTCACGTGGATGCCTGGGAGGGCTGGAGCATCGATGCTACTCTTACGAACACAGTCTGTCGGATCCCAAACATAAGTTCAGCAATTTCCCAGTTGTTGGACTCCGAAAGCCGAAGTCTAGGATTGCAATCAAGACAACCGACGGCGTCGAATAAGCATCGAAAACTTACGTTCTCGCAGGGATCGCAAGGGATGCCCTGGCACATCTTGGGCCGCTTTTCAGACATGCAACGCTGCTGCCTACACCGTGGACTAGCAATTCAACGCCATTTCAGCCGATGTCAGGAGGGCCTGAGCAAATGGCGACCAGGTATGCAACAATACCGCAGCGTGCGGGTGACGGGTTACTCGCGGCCACCTGGAGGGCTTGAATGCAAGCGGAAAAAGACACCAGCACGAAGGGATCGACCATGAAGTCTCTTGAGAACGACTCGACGCAACCTCCTCATAGCTCCATGATCAGCTTTCCCCACATCTGCGGGGGCGAGGGGCATAAGACTGATGGTGTCGAACCGTGGCGGCGTGTCCTTCACGATGCGGGGCCCAAGGATCATATTGTTCAGCTTTACCAGGATGAGCAATTTCTCAATCGAGCCGTCTGTCGGTTCGCCGCTGCCGCATTGGCGCACGGGGAAGGTGTGATTCTCGTCCCCACAGCGGCTCACTGGGAAGCTTTCTGTCCTCGTCTCGAAGCTGAAGGCGTGGATATCAAGGCAGCGCAGGCGCAAGGTCAGTTGACTGTGGTTGACGCTGACGAACTCCTGCCTCGGTTCATGGGTGAAAAGATGCCAGATGCACCTGTATTCCTAGGCTTGGCCGGCGAAACGGTAGCGCGCGCGCGGGGACGGAACCGTTATCCGAAAGTTCGCTGGTGGGGTGAGATGGTCAATGTTCTCTGGGAACGTGGAAATGCCACGGCCAGCATGGCTCTTGAAGATTTATTCGATCAACTTGCTCACGAACAGGAGATAGCGATCTTCTGTTCCTTCCTGATGGATAACTTCGACGGGGAGGTGCAAACTCGCATGTTGCCGAGGCTCGGCGAGAATCACTCGCACCTAATTCCAGTCGAAGATTACGTCCGGCTGGAGTGCGCCGTAGCCGATGCGCTTCGCGAGGTGGTCGGGACCGTGGAGGCGAGTGTTCTTGAAAACAAGCTGCTTGAGGGCTATGCGCCACCGTTCAAGATGCCATCATCCCAGGCATTGCTGTTCGCGTTGCGCCAAGTGGTCCCGGACGTTGCCGATGCGGTGCTCCAGCGAAGCGGTGCGTTGTATCGCGCTTCATGACTTCGAGCCAGCAGTAACACGCTCTTCGAACACTGGTCCGGGATTGAAAAACAATGATAGACGAGCATGAGGCGTCCAACTCGATTGGAATGGAGCTCATTGACTGTATCGAGCTTCCTGTTCTTATCGTTGACCGCGACTTGACACTCGTCAGTTTCAACCCGGCGGCGGGCAAGGTATTGGCCCTGACGGGCTCCGATCGTGGCAGGCAATTGCAGTCGATTCGGATGTTCGCCGAAGTCAAGAACCTTCCGGATCTTTGCGAACATGTCATCGCCAATGGATCCTCACACCGCATGGAGATCGGGGACGGCGCGGGATCGTGGTTCTCTGTCAGCATCGGTTGTCACAGCGCGGATAAGAATATCCATGGTGCCGTGCTCACACTTACCAACGTGACCGCTTTTCGTGAAAGTCTGGAACGGGCCATTGAGGAGCGCGAGTACACCAAAGCGGTAATCAACACCATCGGCGATGCCCTGGTAATAGTCGACGCAGATCTCAAAATCCAAGCCGCTAATCAAGCCTTTTACGAGCTATTCCAAACCTCGCGTGACGAGTCGCAAGGAGCTGCCTTCTATCAATTTGGAAGTGGAAAATGGGATGTTACCGGACTCCGCTCACTGATCGATGCGAGCTCAGCGTCGAATGACTACCTCGGCTCTCTGGAATGTGACCAGGAATTGGCTGCCGGACGCCGAACCTTATTGTTGAACGCTCGACGTTTGAAGCGGGGTAGTCAGGACGGACAGATAACGCTCATCACCATTCAGGACATCACGGAACGCATGAGCGCCCTGGTGGCGTTGCGCGAGAGCGAAGAGGAACTCCGTATCCTCCACCGCGTGGGCGCAACCCTGGCTGCCGAACTCGACTTGAAGAAGCTGGTACAAGCGGTCACGGATGCAGGCCGGGAATTGAGTCAGGCCGAATTTGGGGCATTTTTCTATAACGACTTCGATGAAGCGGGCGAGAAGTATTTCCTCTATACACTGTCCGGCGTACCTGAAGAGGCGTTTAGAAACTTCCCGATGCCGCGGAATACCGATGTGTTCGCGCCGACGTTTCGGGGCGACGGAACTGTGCGGGTCGCCGATATCCGGCAGGACTCGCGATATGGTAAGAACTCACCCCATCACGGAATACCTGGGGGGCATTTGCCGGTGCGCAGCTATCTTGCCGTGCCGGTGACCTCACGTTTAGGTGAAGTGATTGGCGGACTCTTTTTTGGTCATTCCCGGGTCGGAGTGTTTACGGAACGTGCAGAACGACTAGTCGAGGGGATCGCTAAACAAGCTGCTATTGCCATTGACAATGCTCGCCTCTTCGAGGCGAGTCAGAAGCAGCGAACCCGGGCGGAAGAAAGCGAAAAGCGGTTCCGTACCATCGTTCAAACAACGCCGGAATGCGTCAAGCTGGTTGCAGCCGATGGCACATTGCTGCACATGAACTCGGTCGGCTTGAGCATGGTGCAGGCCGAGTCCAGCGAGGCAGTCGTTGATAAGTGCGTCTACGACCTCATTGCACCGGACGATCGCGAGCGGTATCGGGAGTTCAACGAGAGAATCTGTCGGGGTGAACGAGGGTCAGCGGAATTCGACATCGTGGGACTGAAGGGTCAGCGGCGGCATATGGAAACGCACGCCGCTCCTCTTCAAACTGCCGATGGCTCTTGCGTGCAGCTGGCAGTGACCCTCGATATCACGGAAAGGCAGCGCACAGAACAGGCCTTGCGTGAGAGCGAACAGCGTTTCCGAATGATCACCGAAGCTGCGCCCATTATGGTCTGGATGTCGGGCACGGACAAGCTTTGCTACTACTTTAACAAGGGATGGTTGAACTTCGTCGGACGCACTCTCGAACAGGAATCGGGCAATGGCTGGGCCGAGAACGTGCATCCCGATGACTTCGACCGTTGCCTGCAGATTTATGTTGAAAGCTTCGATGCCCGCCAGTCGTTTGAAATGGAGTATCGAATGCGCCACCATAACGGGCAGTATCGATGGATTCTCGATCATGCCGTACCACGTTACGCCCCCGACGGGACCTTTGAGGGATACGTGGGCGGCTGCCTCGATATACACGAACAGAAAGAGGCGGCGGAGAAGGTTCGCATTGCGTCAGAAACGCTGCGGGAGAGCGAAGAGCGTCTGCGTCTTGCACAGCAAGTGGGGATCATAGGCACGTTTGAATGGAATCTCCAAACCAATTTGAACCAATGGACGCCAGAGTTAGAGACCATCTATGGCCTGCAGCCAGGAGAATTTGCCGGCACTCAGGAAGCCTGGGAGCAGATGCTGCACTCCGAAGATAGGACTGTAGCAATCAGGCAAGTGGAACTGAGCTTTCAGACTGGCGCCCCGGTGCAAGCGGAATGGCGCGTAATTTGGCCCGATGGCAGTATCCACTGGATTCTGGGAAGATGGCAGGTCTTCAAGAATAATTCCGGTAAGCCAACACGGATGACCGGTATCAATATCGATATCACTTCGCGAAAGGAGGCGGAACAAGTACAGCGCCGCCTGGCCGCGATTGTCGAATCGTCGGATGATGCAATCGTGGGCAAGGACCTGAACGGAATCGTGATGAGTTGGAATCCAGGTGCAGAGAAGATGTTTGGCTACTCGGCAAGTGAGATGATTGGACGGCCGATTACCACAATCATTCCGCCAGAGCTGCAAGACGATGAGCAGAGGATTCTCAAGACTATTGGGCGAGGGGAACGACTCGAGCACTTTGAGACAGTTCGTCTGACCAGGAGCGGAGAACGAATCGATGTATCCCTGACCATTTCTCCCGTAAAAGATGACACAGGCAGCGTAATCGGAGCTGCGAAGATTGCGCGCGACATTACTCAACAAAAGAAGACCGAGCAAGCCTTGCGAACGACTGAGAGACTCGCCTCTGTTGGCCGAATGGCTGCAACAGTCGCTCACGAGATCAACAATCCTCTCGAAGCCGTGACAAATCTCGTCTATCTCGCGAAGGGCAGCTCCGCTTCCAATGACGTGCAGGAATACTTGAATGCAATCGAGGTGGAACTGAACCGTATATCCCTTATCACAAAACAGACCCTTGGTTTTTATCGCGAAACAATTGCTCCAAGCGCGGTGAGAGTGGGAGAAATGTTGGACCCACTCATCTCTGTACTTGGTAGACGGGCGCGGAACAAGGGAACCGAGATTCGGCCAGAGATTCGACACGATCCGGAGATCTATGCTGTTGCGGGCGAAATCCGTCAGCTTATCGCAAATCTTCTCAACAACAGCATCGATGCCATCGATTCCGGAGGTCTAATTCGAATTCGAATCGACGCGAATAGATTGGATGGACAGAATCCATCTGGAGCTCGGATTACAATCGCCGATTCTGGGCGAGGCATTCCTCTGACTGACAAGGCTAAGCTTTTCGAGCCGTTTTTCACAACCAAGAAAGACGTTGGAACGGGCCTAGGGCTGTGGGTCTGCACGAACATCGTGCAGAAGCACCATGGATCGATTCGCGTGAAGAGCAGCACCATTCCCGGTCGGAGTTGGACAGTTTTCTCTGTGTTCCTGCCAGGGGGGCAGGAATCGTTGAACAAATCATTAGCCAAAAAGTAAAAAGAAACATCCTCGGATCAGGGAAATGAGAGCGCCTTACTTCTACTCTATATATCGTGAGTGAACGGCGTATCCACGCGAGTTTTCGGCCACCGAGCGCTGTGGCAGTCGGAGCGCTCGTCGACTCTGCTCAGGTCGTGGAACCCGCATGGGGATGATGGGACCCCTTTTCAAGATTCTAGAATCGATCCCTTACCTGATGTGCGCGCGTAGATTATGTGCGCAGCCCGCACTTGCCTATGCTGGCTTTGACCCAGCGCATATGCCATCAACCAGGTTGCGCAGGGGTTCAGGCTGAGCGGACTAGACGGTCCGACCCATGAAGGCATCAAATGGTCCGAGGTGCGCAATGAGTAATGAGTTTGGAAAGAATCTTTATAAACTGCAAGATCCAACCAAGCATTATGCGCCAACCAAGGCTGCCATCTTGGCCTTTACCAGGGCCCTGGCCCGCCAGGTTGCCGAAGACGAAATCCGTGTTAATAGTGTTGCTCCCGGCCCGGTCTGGACACCTCTCCCACCAAGCGGAGGCCAGCTCCCAAAGAAAATTCCAACTTTTGGCTCTCAAACACCGATGAAGCGCGCGGGGCATCCCGTCGAAATGGCACCTTTATTTGTTCTGCTCGTCTCGCAGGAGTCAAGCTACGTCACCGGAGAAGTGTACGGAGCCACTGGAGGGCTTGAGATCTCTTGATGTCCTGTCGAGCTGGCTCTATTTCTCCCACGAACAGGGCCAGTGATCTCTTGTTGGTTTCGCAGCACAGACACTTTAAAGCAACCTTCTTTCATTTCTTGCCTGTGATAATTCCGAATGAGTGAGTAGACAATGAAGACCAAAAGAAACAATAGAAAGTCCGCCACTGAGGAACTCTCATCCCACGACAAAGAACCAACCATAGAGCGCGCAACTGCAAGCTATGAGGCATGGATGCGCAGCTGTACGAAGATTCTCCAGTCCGACCTTCGATCAAAGCACGAGCAGATGAAAGAGAGCCCTTTTGGGCTCCTGCGGGGCGCCTTCTACCGGTGGGCGCAACTGTGGCCATCGGTTTGCTCAGATCTCTGCGGGGCTCCGAAGGTTCTTGCTGTGGGTGATCTGCATGTAAATAGTTTCGGAACCTGGCGGGATGCCGAGGGCCGGCTGTGTTGGGGCGTAGATGATTTCGACGAAGCTTATCCGCTTGCCTATACCAATGACCTCGTCCGCTTGGCGGCCAGTGTGAAGATCGTGATCGATGCAGAAGGGCTTTCAATCAAGTTGAAAGACGGCTGCACTGCAATCCTCGAAGGATACACGGAAGCTTTGCGCCAAGGTGGCTCCCCCATTGTTCTTGCCGAAAGGGATCAGAAGCTCGGCAAGCTCGGAGTGGACAGCTTTAAACCGCCTTCGAACTTCTGGGAAAAACTAAACCGCTTGCCGGTGCTCCGTCAGCCACCCTCGAAAGACTTAAAGCGTGCTCTCGAGAAAACACTGCCTGAGGCGGGGATCGAATACAAGGTTGTCAGGAGGCAAGCCGGGTTGGGAAGTCTGGGCCAAGAACGATTTGTGGTGATCGGCGACTGGCAAGGTGGATATATTGCGCGAGAGGCAAAGTTGATGGTTCCATCCGCTTGCTCATGGCTCAATGACGAGATCAAGCATCGCCAGTCATTTTATGAGAAAGCAATCAGCTCCGCGGTTCGGTCGCCTGATCCTTTTCAGGTGATCGACGGGTCGTGGCTGATTCGGCGCCTGTCTCCTGACTCAAATCCAATAGACATTCAAATGCTTCCGAAGCATAGCGATGAAGAAATACTTCTAAATGCGATGGGATGTGAAGCGGCCAACGTCCATCTGGGAACGAAGAGCCGTACGAAGAACATCTTGAAGGACCTGAAGAAGCGAAAGCGAGGCTGGCTCGAGGACGCGGCGGTGCGAATGGCGAAGATTCTGGAAAAGGATTGGAAGCGCTATCGGAAGAGCTGAATTGATCAGGTCTCCACCGAAGCTGCGAAAGGCTTTGCAGTGTACCTGCAGATGTAGGAGCGTTTATCTTGAGAATCCTACGAGGGCGACGGCAGCGGCACTCATTACTGCTGCGCATGCCCAGCCGAGCACTTTCATTTTTGGTGAATTGACTCGATTGCCCATCACTTTGCGGTCGCTGGTCAGAAGAACGACCATGATCACAAGAGGCGGGGCCAACAGGCCGTTGAGAATGGCCGACCAAAATAGCATCTTTACCGCATTGAAACCGGCGAAATCAAATCCGAGGCCGATAAGGATGGAGACGCCTATCACGGCGTAAAATTTTGCCGCAAGTCGCGGCTGGAGGTTGAGGGAAGCCTCTTTCCATCTCGCGCCTTCCGCGATCGCATACGCGCAGGATCCTGCAAGCACCGGAACTGCAAGCATTCCCGTTCCGATGATTCCAAGCGTGAATAACCAATAGGCGCCAGGACCGGCGAGAGGTCGAAGCGCCTCAGCGGCTTGCTTTGCAGTTTCGATGTGTTTCTGACCATGGGCGTTGAGTGTCGCCCCGGTCGTGAGAATGAGGAAGTACATCACCACATTGGACAACAACATTCCTGTGATCACATCTTTCTTTGCGACATGGAGTTCTTTGTTTGTGGCACCCTTTCTTTTAGCGACCGTATTCTTACCGTGGTCACGATCTTCCTCAACTTCCTGTGCCGCCTGCCAAAAGAAAAGGTACGGCGAGATCGTGGTCCCCAGGATCCCGACCAGGACCGAAATGTAATCCTTGCTCCACTCGATGTGCGGAATGAACGTGGCTCGAAGAACGTCGCGCCAATGGGGATGAGACAGGAATGCCGCGGCGATGTAGGCGAACAGAACCATCGTCAGCCACTTGAAGACGCGCGCCATGGTCCGGTATGAAGTCCAGAGTAAAAGGGCCAGGATAAGAGCAGCGAAAAACGGTGTCCAGAAATAGGCACGGACGCCACTTATCATCTGCATCGCATCCGCCATGCCTCCGAGATCAGCCCCTATATTGAAGATGTTGGCCACGATGACCAGCGCGCAGGCGAACCACAGAACCCAACGGGGATAGCGGCTGCGAATGACGCTGGCCAGCCCGCATCCCGTGACCATGCCAAGACGTGCACACATCAGCTGAATCGCGGCCATCAGAGGGAAGGAGAGAAGAGCCGTCCAAAGAGTTGCGTATCCGTACGAAGCGCCCGCAACCGAGTACGTCGAGATGCCGGAGGGGTCATCATCCGCAGCGCCGGTGATGAGGCCCGGTCCGAGCTCTTCGAGAAAATCGGACAAGCGGACCGATTGGCGAGAGGTCGAAGATGGTGTTTGCAGCTCGTCACTCGGTCTTTGCGACACAAGTCATCCTAGCCGGCATTCGTCGCGTTTTTGTTAACACTTTTGGCGATTCCGCTAAGCAGCTTGTCGGCGGCTTTCTCCTCTGTCAGCGTCTCATCCAATAACTGAGCGACATCGGAGAGGCCCAGTTGCTTGGCAAAGTCTCGTGCCGAGCCATATCCCGCCATCTCGTAATGTTCTACCCGTTGCGATGCGGATATCAGCGCCGCATCACGAACATCTCCTTTGTCGGTATCTTCGAGGACTTCAGAACCCTCTTCGAGTACGCCCTTCATGCCAGCGCAACTCTTACCGGTAAGTTTCTTCCCGACGATCTGGGAGATCTGCTCCAGGCGAGCCACCTGCCCCTTGGTTTCCTCCAGATGGTGCAAAAGAGCTTGTTGAAGCTCTTTCGACGTGCAGGCTTTGGCAAGTTTGGGAAGAGCGCGCACGATCTGCTTCTCTGCCGAGTAAAGATCCTTCAATTCATCTATCAATAACTCTTGCATCGTTTCGACGCTCATAGCCTCTCCATTCAGTGATCCTGACGATCGTGTGATGCCCGCTTTGCCTAAATTGTTGTGTCACGCGTCTTAGCGTTTGGAATTGCGGAGCATTTGGATTTCTGATCCCTTTCGAAAAGGTGGATACAACTTCACTGCAAGGCTATCTGGAATTCAAATCCTCGAAGGCCGCTCAGTTGGCCAAATTGAGAGTGTTCAGACCGGAAAGGGGTCGGGATCAACAAAGATTCGCTCCACGGTAGGTTCTTTCTGACGGATACGCTTCTTTATTCGTTGAATGGCCAATTCGACCTGAAGAATGTCGAGAGTGCGCTGAAATCTGATTTCGACATTGAGGAGTGCCTGCTGTGGGCCCATCTGCATGGTAAAAAGTTTTCCAACGCGCTCCACCGCAGGGTCGCTAACGATGATCTGTCTCATGATTCGAATGCGGGCGCGGTTGGTTCGCTCTCCGACGAGGAGAGCCCCGGTCTCCCGGCCCAAGAACAATGCGACCAGGGCGAGAAGGATTCCGATAAAGATCGACGCAATCGGATCGAAGATCGGATTATTGAAAAATCTGGTCAGAAATATTCCAAGGAACGCGAGGACGGTTCCTACCAGTCCAGCTGAATCTTCCAGAAACACTGTGAAGACCGTCGGATCTTTGCTTCCGACAATCTCGTCGAATACTGTCTCATCAGGATCTTTGCGGCGACGCAGCTCCTGATAAGAAATAAGCCAGGAGTAAAGCTCGAAGGCGGCAGCGCCTGGTAAAACGAGATAGTTCCAAGTGGCATGTTCAGGCAATATAGGATGTCGTAGCCGCGAGATCCCCTGGTAAATAGAAAGGCCCCCGCCGAAGGCAAATATGTACACCGCCACCAGCAGCGAATAGAAATATAGTGCCTTCCCGTGCCCAAAGGGATGAAGGGCATCCGCCGGACGGGCGCTACGCCTTAGGCCCTGCAAGAGGAGCAACTCGTTTCCGGTATCCGCCGTCGAATGGATTGCTTCTGCCAGCATCGCAGAACTCTTAGTCAGGATTGCGGCCACGAACTTGAGACCGGCAATTGCCAGATTGGCAACGATCGCAACGAAAATGATCTTGCGGGAATCGCGGGCAGGGATCGTCAGGGTCCGCTCCTTGTAAATACGATGTATTTCGACTGCATGACGTTGCGACGATGACGAGGGCCACGATTTCATATGGGGATGCACATTACTTCAACAACCTGCTTCAAGCGTGGTATTGGATAGGGATCAAGGCAACGCCCGGAAAGATCGCTGCTTCAATCTAGATACAGGCTGGATGCCACGACTTCCTCCTGGTGCACGTTAACAGTGATACGGGAGGACTAACGTGAATTCTGACTTCAGCTCAATATCCCGGCGCAGCCTCATGACCAGGCTGGGCGCTGGTGTCACCGGCGCCGCAATCACAGCTGCTCTTCCCGGCACCAGGCCAAACAGCCAAGGCTGGAAAGGAGGCGCCATTCGTCGATCCAACGAGCAAATATCCTAATCCGCCTTATCCCGGACAGTCCCAACCTTGCCAGGGCTTGCCAGCAAGATGAATCCTCGTCCCGATCATGGAGAGACCACATATAAAGGCTCGGGACGACTGAGCGGGCGCAAGGCTCTCATTACTGGTGGAGATTCGGGTATGGGCCGGGCTGCCGCTATCGCCTATGCCCGTGAAAGCGCCGACGTCGCCATCAGTTATTACCCAACGGAAGAGCCGGATGCGCGGGAAGTGATTGACCTCATTAAAGCAGAAGGCCGGAAAGCCATCCCTGTTCCGGGCGACCTTCGTCAGGAGAGCTATTGCAAAGAACTCGTCGCGAAAGCAGTAGAAGGTCTGGGAGGCTTGGATATTGTTGTGAACAACGCTGGCCGCCAACAGCAATGTGAAGACATTCTGCAGCTGACCACGGAGGCCTTCGACGCAACAATGAAGACCAACATCTATGCGCCATTCTGGATCATCAAGGCTGCGTTACCTCACCTAAAACCTGGATCCTGCATCATCGGAACGGCGTCCGAACAAGCCTATGACCCCGCCGGAAATCTGTACGACTATGCGCAGACAAAAGCGGCGACGATGAACTACGTAAAATCGCTGGCGAAGCAGTTCGGTCCCAAAGGAATTCGAGTGAACGGCGTTGCTCCGGGCCCGATCTGGACTCCGCTTCAAGTCTCAGGCGGCGCCACCCAGGAACACCTCATTCATTTCGGAGAGACCTATCCCCTGCGGCGTGCAGGTCAGCCCGCAGAACTCGCCAGCATCTATGTACAGCTCGCGGCAAACGACGCCAGCTTCACAACTGGCAACATCTATGGAGCCGGCGGTGGGGGCGGTCAACCTTAAGATTGGTCGTTAAATCAGTCCAAGGAGAGATACATGGCAACGAAAAAGGCAGCAAAGAAAAGCTCAAAGAAATCATCCCGCAAGTACGGCTCTTCCGCTGGAAAACACGTAAAGACGGAGATGCACGAGATGAAGCGGGGGAAGTTGAAAAGCGGCCGCAGCGGAAAGAAAGTAAAGAGCCGGAAGCAGGCCATCGCTATTGGTCTCTCCGAGGCACGAAAAAAAGGTGCGAAGGTCCCCAAGAAGAAATAGCACATAATCTGACCGCGGCATTCGTTGGAAATGGTGTACGCCTCATGACCGTGCTTGCTGACTTCGTCAGCGATCGCTACCGGCAACAGAACAGCAAACCTGCATTCATTACGAGGGTTATATTCTCAACGATCCATGAACAAGGGACATACCAAACAGAAGCCGACGCAAGCGCTCCTTCTAATCGACGTCATCAATAATTTCGAATTTCCTGATGGCGAACTGCTGTTGAGACGCGCCCTCGGGATTGCGCCGCGCTTGGTTCGACTCAAGCGCCGTGCAGGGACGGCCGGAATCTCCATCATCTACGTTAACGACAATTTCGGACAGTGGCATTCGAACGCGGCAAAACTCCTCGCCACCTGCCTGCACACCGATTGCCCCGGTCGTGGGTTCGTGGAACAGGTTCAACCCGCCGAAGATGATTACTGCGTCCTAAAACCGATACATTCGGCGTTCTACCAGACGCCGCTCGACGTTCTACTGCCTGACCTGAATGCTTCCTCCCTCATCGTGAGCGGGCTGGCTACCAACAGCTGCATCCTATGCACCGCCCATGACGCCAACATGAGGGATCAGGATGTAACAGTCGTCTCGGATTGCTGCGCGGCCAGAACGGAACAAGAGCACAGGGCGGCTCTAGCCAACATCAAGGAAATGGCGAGCGCGCGGGTCGTGACATTCGGTTCAATCCGGTTCGGGACGAGACGATGACCTAGCGCCGCCTTTGATGAGAGCGCTAACGCGGAAGTATCTGATGACGCAGAGCCAGAGATCAATAACGAAAGGCGAGTCCTTCCCGACCTCCTCCGCCCGCTTGCTCAGCAATGCCGAGATAGCCGATCGGTTGGCAAGCCTGGCGCAGCTCCTTTCTGCCCAGAAAGAAAATCCGTATAAAGTCAGGGCCTACCAACGCGCCGCAGCACGTATCCGTCAATTGCCTGAAAGTCTCGATGAGATGGTGCGCGGGGAAGAGGATCTGACTCAATTCGCGGGGGTCGGCAAAGCTATCGCCAGTGCTATCCGGGAGATCGTCAGCACGGGAGCGCTTAGAAACCCGACGGCAGCGATGCCGCACGGCGCTGATGCTCGACCCTACTTGCTCAGCGACTTTCTGACGGTCGGTGGATTCGTGTGCTGACGGTCGTCGATCAGTACACACGTGAGTGCTTGACGCTTCATGCCGACACAGCCCTGAGTGGAGAGAAGGTCGCGGCCGCACTGGATAAGATCGTCGCCGATCGCGGTGCACCGAAGTCAATCACTGTTGACAACGGAACTGAATTTGCGAGTAAAGCCATGGATCACTGGGCCTACTCGAACGAAGTACATCTGGACTTCATCCGGCCAGGCCGGCCAGTCGAGAATGGCTACATCGAGAGCTTCAACGGAAGATTGCGCGACGAGTGCCTGAACGTGGAAGTGTTCTTCAGCCTGGCCGACGCCCGGCGCAAGTTAGCTCTCTGGTTGCACGACTACAACCACCATCGACCTCACTCCGCACTGGCAGACCGCACGCCGGCTGAATTTGCAGCGGTATGCAGCGATGGAAAAGACGGCGATAAAGCCGCCTTGGAAAACGCTGCGCGTTTACCACTTTGCCATCGCACGGCGGCGGCTGGCGGTGGTCTGAACTACGCTCCGGTCTCAACGCTCTTGCTTGAGACCATCACTTGAGTTACATTAACCGCAATCGTGCCCGCCAAACGGGCACTAACCGAACCACGCAGGTCGAAATTTCCAATCTCGCGCGGCACAGTTTTCCGGGGCGGGTCAATTACGAGAGAACTCCACTTTTCCCTGGCTGACTTTTTCGGGGGCACGTCACTGACGAGATAGTAGACAGGCTCAAGGCTTTGATGGGCGACAACTCGCATAGCTAAATTTCTCATACTTCTGGCAGCGAGAGCCTTACTCCTCCGTGTCTTCATGACGGGCATGGTTCACGTATAGCCACAAGCAAAGTGCGTGATTGCTGCGCGGTTCATATCGAGTACGGTGGGGTCTTCGCTTTCCACGATCAAGAGCACCGGAGCATTCACCTTAGGCAATGCAGTTCGTCACGATGCCTCAAAAGACTTGGCACCTCGAAACTGGATGTCGGCCGCCAACTGTTCGAGGCCTAAGTGGATCCCCAAGCGCTCCGCAAACTGCAGAGGTTTGCTAAGACTTAAATCCTGAAAACTCCAGTGAGGAGAGGGACGATGGACACCAAAAACAGAACGTATCTGATAGACTTGATTCTGTCGTTGCGGTGACTGATTTGGTGTCCACCTTGGTGTCCACGTGGTGTCCACCAAAGCCCGAAATTGAGTCCATAGCAGCGAAATGGTAGAAGCGAGCGAAAATAGCGAAAACTGCGAATCGCTTGATTCTATGTGACATATAACCAAGTTGTTGAAAAACAATCTGGGGACGTAGCTCAGTTGGTCAGAGCGCTGCCCTGTCACGGCAGAGGTCGCGGGTTCGAGCCCCGTCGTCCCCGCCATACATTCCAAAAGGCTTACGGGAAGTATGGCCCTATAGTGACTACCCACAAACCAACCGCAGAGTTGTGATTCAAGGCGTAAGCCCTTGGATTTGGTCAATGAGTGCAACGGGTCAGGCTGCTCTTCTTATCTCCTTCACACCGAGATTGAGCCGCCGTCGCAGAAGCAGTCGTAACGTTCCACCGTTCATGTACCCGACTTTTGCGGCAATCTCTTCGACACTTGCCTTGCTGGTTTTCAGAAGATGCACCGCGCGTTCAACGCGCAGACTTTGGAAATACGACATCGGAGATTTCCCAAGGACGCTCTGTAGCCGCCGGGTAAGCGTCCTTTTGCTTGCGCCTACGGCTTTCGCTGCACTGTCTAGGGAAAATTTTCGTGCGAGCCTGGCACGCGCCCAGCGTTCAAAGAGCTGTACCACCGGGTCGGTGTGCATTAGGTGATCAGTCAGAGCATAAGCAGTCTGAGAAGGCCTCGAATCGACAATAAGATATCTTGCTGTTAGCGAGGCGAGCTCGGGGCTGGCACCACGGATCAGCCATAAGGCTAGATCCATATGGCCTAGAGCAGCTCCGGCGGTCACAACGTTTCCTGACTTGACCACCATGTTCGACTCGTCCAGCAATACCTGAGGATATCGTTCGCGAAACATTGGCGCCAGCCACCAAGTGGTGGTTGCGCGCTGCTGGTTGAGCAGACCAGACTCAGCCAGCACAAATGTTCCAGCACAAGCAGCGCTCAACGTTGCTCCGTCGTTTGCCCACTTGCGAAACGCCTTCGCAGCATCGCGGACGTCAGGCCTGGCTAGACCTGCTTTCAGAGTATCGGGTGTCTTGCATGCGATTGCCGGGACAATAACGCATTCAGGCGCTTGTCTTCCAACTGGCTGAATCGGGACCTTCAGGCCGTGTGCGGTTCGAACCGTCTTTCGCATCCCTACGACCTTGACTTCGAACTGCGGAACAGCGAGTCCAGTCATCTCAATCAATTCGTTAGCGGTTTGGAATGCGTCCAGAATGGCGGACAAGCCCAGGTCGAAGACGCCATCGAGTGCAAGTACATAAACGCGCATGGCACATATGGTACCAAATATGGCATTTCTGCCAATAGTTAAATCGCCCGCCAGAGCCTAGATTGAGAAAGTGCCGATTCTGGCTGAGAGAGCGATGAAATGATTACACCTTGCATTCTTGTCGGCCTTGAAGCGAAGTCAGGCAATCCGCACGGACATCTTGGCTCGGTACCTATCAAAGCCCCAGGACAACATCCGCAAAATCTTCGCACATGTCGGCAGCATGGCACTTGGCCAGGTTTCTGGCACCTAGCTTCTGTTTACGGGTGTTCGTTTTGTATGGCCTGCTCTTCGCAGTCGAATACAAGTTCCACGTTCTCAGCCATTTCTTCAATTGCCATGGCCTGCCGCAAGGATTGGCATTCGCGTTGCACTTCCATGTGCCGTGGAAATGCCTGCAATGCGCTTGGCACGAGCCATCACCGCATGTTTTCTCTTGCGATGTCACTTTGCTGGCAGCTGCCTTTGAATTCAACCCGGCAGTTAGGCTCAGGATGTTCCAACAGCTTCTCGTGTCCAGGGGCAGGCTCAATCGGTCAGGAATAACTCAACACAGGAGGGTAACTCAGTGGAAGCAATTGGATTGTTAGTCACGCTCGAAGCACACCCAGGCAAAGAGGTCGATGCCGAAGCATTTCTGAAATCGGCTCAGCCCCTCGCGCTCAATGAAAATGGGACCCTGAAATGGTATGCGATCAAGCTTGGACCGGGGAAGTTCGGCATCTTCGACACTTTTGCAAATGAAGGGGGCCGGAATGCTCACCTGAGTGGCGAGATTGCGAAGGCGTTGGGCGCCCGGGCCAACGAATTGTTCGCGACTCCCCCAAATATCGAAAAAGTGGAGATTCTTGCAACCACACCTTTGAAGAACTAGGTGGGACCAGTTCGATTCGCGAGTCGGTTTGATTGCGGTATTCGTGCTGGCCACATACATCTGTACGAATCGTTCTTGGCCTCCGCGTGATTTCGCTAAAAACCCACGAATTTCGCGGAGAATACCCGAGACTTAACCACGTCAAACTACCGGCCAGGATCAAGCGATGCTTGATTGCCGAAACAACAAGGAGATATGAAATGAATCGACATCCGCTACGGCAACTTGCCTATGTCACTTTACTGGCCGCGCTAGTAGTGCCATCAACAGTCTGGGCGCAGGCGAAAGCAGCCCCTCCGATTGACGGTGTGATCGGGAAACTTCAGTCATTTGACGGTAAGACGCTCGTGGTTGGGACAACTTCGGGCGTAGTTAACGTGATTGTCAAGCAACCGCTCACCACCTATAAACAGATACCCTCCGATCTGAACCATGTTGCAGGTGCGCCTTATATCGGCGTCGCGTCGGCTGAGGGCGCGGACGGAAAGCAAGTGGCGAAGCAGATTTTCATATTTCCGGCAGAGTTGCGCGGGGCTGCGGAAGGCAGCGTTCTAACTGACCCTCCAGGGGCAACCTCTCACCGCAGAATGACCAACGGCACAATCGCCCGCCCGTCGCACTCGCGCATGACGAATGGAACAGTCCAGAAGAGTGGTGGTCCCACGCTCGTGGTCAACTACCAGGACGGTTCTCAAACGATCTTAGTACCGCCGGATGTCCCTGTCACAGTGGTAGCTCCTCAAACGGTTAACTTCAACCCCGGCGATGTCGTCTACGCGACGACACAGAAGCTCCCAGACGGAACAGTTGAGACGGACAAGATCTTTCAGTTCATTCCCGCGGCTGCGTCCAACTAGACAGGGCACTTGAGGTTTCAGAAAAGTGAACTCTTCGTCAACACTCAGTCATGAACCGAACTCCGCGAGCACGATGATGCTGGTACAGCCTGCCGTGCTCGTGGTGAAGCGACACCATATTCTGGTGCGCTTGAGTCATTGGCTGAATGTGCCACTCCTTCTCGGTCTCATCATAAGCGGCATCTCCATTTACTGGTCCTCGCCGATCTATCAACACAAGCCGGATCCGGTTACGGGAAACTTCGATGTGGCAGCGGATATCGGAATCTGGATCTGCGTCCATATCCCAAGTCAACGCCATTACGCCAGCCCGCCCGACTGGCTCTATAACCACATGAGCCTGGGGCCGGGAATGTTAGCGCCGGCACTTCGACTGCATTGGTTGTGCGCGTACTTATTTATGCTGAACGGTACGGTATACGTTGCAGGGCTGGTCATGGGAGGAGGCTGGCGCTCGTTGCTCCCCCGCCTGACGGATCTACTCGATGCGCTCAGGATGTTTCGATACTACCTTGGCGTTCCATTTGCCAAATTAACCCGCCGCAAATGGCCTCATCCACATTTCAATACAAAGTACAACCCGCTTCAACGCGCAGCGTACCTTTCTGTTCCCGTCACAGGCCTTCTTTCGGTCGCAACAGGCTGGGCGATTCATAAACCGATGCAACTCCATTGGCTGGCTGCGCTCTTTGGAGGCTTTGATGCGGCGCGCGTTTGGCATTTCTGGCTCATGTGGCTCTTCATTTTCTTTGTTGTGCCGCACGTGATCCTTGTATTCGCGGACGGGTGGGATATGCTGCGCGGCATGATCACAGGCTGGTCAACCAAAGTAGACCTGCCGGAGGTCTCCGCAAATGAACAATGAAAGGAAACGGAATTCATTAGGTTCGGAGGATATTCCCTCGACGAGTACTGTGTCGAAACAGGAGATGGCAGCGTTGCCGGAAGCTGATTCCGAAAATGCTAATCCTTCAGTTCCAATCGCGATTGAGAAGCTCGAAAGTGTGGAAGCGATAGAACAACAAGAAGATGCTCCGGATGGATCGCTCTCGTCATCAGCAGAACCTGCGCTGCGAACTGACGAATTGGTTCCGTCCATTGCCGTGAAACCTGCCCTCGTGAGGAAGCACCAAAGTTTCTTTGAAGAGCAGGCGCTTCCCGTGGATGAGATGGCTCCCCGTATTATGCGCTATCGAACCCGGCGCGAAGTATTGGCGTTTGGAATCGGCGCGGCAGCAGTGGCAACGGGTGCTGGGTATCTTTTGCCACAAAAAACACTCAGCCGTTTGGGCGTGCGAAGTGAAACAAACTCGCGTGGAAAGGAGTGGCTGCTGAATAACGCGTTGCGAATCGACGATGACGTGGCGGAGGCGCTCTACTCGCACAATCGTATGGTGCCAACCTACACAAAGTTTCAGATTACCCCGATCAAAAACAACTACAACGGAGTCACTCCGGAGCCTGGCTATATATCAGGCTGGAAGCTAACTCTGGACGGGCTCGCTTCCGGTTTGACCGTCTCGCTTGATATTCGGACGCTCATGAGCCGCCTCTCGGTGCATGAGCAAATTACCCGGTTTGTTTGCGTCGAAGGCTGGAGCGCGATCGCGTGGTGGGCTGGTCTGAGATTCGATGACTTGCTTCGCGCCTACCCTCCGAAACCGCAGGCAAAATGGGCTCGCGTGGAGTCGTCGGTCAACCTCGACAACTCAGGGAATCCCGACCCTTACTTCGTCTCAGTTGATCTGGCGACGGCACGCCATCCACAGACAATGCTTGCCACACACCACGACGGTCAGCCTCTCACTTTGGAGCATGGAGCACCGCTCCGGCTCCTGGTGCCCGTAAAACTTGGTTTGAAGAACGTAAAGGCCGTAACCCGAATCACTTATTCCGCGGAAGAGCCAAGAGATTACTGGGTTCGGTATGGGTATTCCTCGTACGACGGAATCTAGGCACCACTCCGTTTCAATTGAAATGAGCAACGGTCGTGTCAATTTCAAAAGGAGCAATACATGGCAAACACTCAAAAGACGGCAATCGTGACGGGCGCCTCCCAGGGAATCGGCGCCGCAGTAGTCAGGGCATTCCTGGAACGTGGCTATAACGTAGTGGGCACTTCCCGCAATGCGACAAAGTCGGCTGAGCTAAAGGCTTCCGACAAACTTGTGTTGGTGGACGGAGACATCGGCCAAGCAGCTACGGCACAGAAGGTGGTAGACGCAGCTGTTCAGACGTTTGGCGCAATTGATGCTGTAGTTAATAACGCTGGCATCTTCTCGGCAAAACCTTTCACTGATTACAGCGCCGCTGATTTTCGCGCTCTCGTCTCGACGAATCTCGAAGGCTATATCTTCATCACCCAGTTCGCGGTCAAGCAGTTGCTGGCTCAGAAGTCAGGTGGAAGCGTTACGGGCATCACGTCATCGCTGGTTGAAAATCCCATCGGCGGTTTGCCGGTGTCCCTGCCAATGATCACGAAGGGCGGTCTCGAGGCCATCACACGCAGCCTGGCTTCTGAGTATTCGAAGGAACACATCCGCTTCAATGCGGTTGCGCCGGGTGTCGTTGACACGCCTCTTCACAAGAACAACCCAAAGGACTTCCTGAAGACGTTGTCGCCGATGAGCACGATCTCCACCGCAGATGAAATCGCAAGCGCGGTGGTTTTTCTCACCGAATCGCGCCAGATCACCGGGGAGGTGCTGCACGTGGACGGCGGTGCGCACAACGGCAAATGGTAGGCCCAGGCGGTTCGCAGCCGGTTAGCGCGGAGCGCCGGCTGCAGGACCTAGGAGTCGTGCTCCCTAGTGCTCCCCACCCGCTTGGCGCATACGTCGAGGCAGTCCAGTCTGGCAACCTGCTCTTTCTCAGTGGAACGCTGCCGATTAAGAATGGGAAGCCTCAATACATTGGGCGCCTGGGCAAGGAACTCGATGCAGATGCTGGCTGCGATGCTCTGCGAACAGCGACCTTGAATGCTCTCTCGGTTGCGAGGGAACATCTTGGATCCCTGGATCGTGTGAGTAAGGTCATTCGTGTAGGAGTCTACCTGGCCACTTATGGAGACTTTTACAACCAGCCCATTGTCGCGGACGCGGCATCGGAGCTTCTCCGGGATGTATTTGGAGAAGGCAAGGCATCGGTGCGGTCAGTCATCGGAGTGGCCAGCTTGCCTCTGGGCGTGCCGGTCATCCTTGAGGTGACGTTCGAAG
Organism: uncultured Acidobacteriaceae bacterium; assembly: GCA_963838295.1. GTDB lineage: Bacteria > Acidobacteriota > Terriglobia > Terriglobales > Acidobacteriaceae > Telmatobacter. Next base: position 223,613 of record CAWIQS010000003.1, on the reverse strand, counting down.
TCAGTGACTGAGAGGGTGGGACCCTGGATCCCGCTCTCTCCGAGAGAATCTGAGGAAATCATGACGGCAAATTGCGAAGGCTCGAAGGCGTGGATAGAAAATCGCGTGACCAGGCGTCTAGGACTGCAATTCCCGATCATCCAAGGCGCGCTCGGAGGCTTGTCGTCGCAGCGGCTTACGGCGGCCGTATCGAACTTTGGGGGACTTGGATCGTTTGGCGCTCATAGCCTCAAGCCGGAGGCGATCCGCAAAGTCATTCGCGAGATCAAGGCTCTCACACCAAAACCATTTGCGATGAATCTTTGGGTCTCCATGGAAGACAAAGGAGCTTTCACCTCGACAGAAGAGGCATTCCATCGCAGCCTGGCTCCTCTGGCAGAACATATCGAAAGTGTTGGAGGAGGCATGCCACTCTACCTCCCGCATGATCCGATTCGTTTTGAAGATCAGGTACAGGTTTTACTAGATGAAGGGGTTTGTGCATTTAGCTTCATTTTTGGCATCCCCTCCAAGCCCATTTTGGATGAGTTTCGCCGGCAGGGAATCGCGCTGATTGGGACGGCGACAACCGCGGATGAAGCGATTGCACTGGAACAATCGGGTGTAGACGTGATTGCGGCTTCAGGATTTGAGGCAGGTGGGCATCGGGGCTCCTTTCTCCAACTGTCCGAAGATTCATTGACGGGAACAATGGCGCTCGTCCCGCAGGTCGTCGATGTCGTAAAGCTACCGGTCGTCGCCGCTGGCGGAATTGGCGATGCGCGTGGAATTGTGGCGGCCTTCGCTCTCGGAGCGGAGGGCGTGCAGATGGGAACCGCTTTTCTCGCGTGCGAGGAGTCGGGAGCGAATCCGCTTCATCGTAAGGCGCTCCTCGGCGGTCAAGTTCAGACTGCCCTGACGCGCGGGTTCACGGGAAGACTTGCTCGCGGCATCAAGAACCGCCTGCTCGACACACTTAACCAAAAGGATGTGGAGATCCTGCCTTATCCACTTCAGCGAGCACTCGTGCGGCATTTATCGATTCCGGCCGAAAAGGCGGGGAGACCCGAGTTACTTCCTCTCTGGGCGGGACAGAGTGCCCACCTGTCTCGGTGTACAGATGTGCGCGCGCTACTCAACACGCTCGTAAAGGAGGTTTCTGAGATTGGCGGTGCTGTCCAGAGCTGGAGCACTCATCGTCGACACGCGCTAACTCAAGATCAATGAGGTCAGGGATGTATAGAAACCAAATCTCGCCATGATGTGACGACCATTTGGAATCGGATTCGAAAGAGGAGCAAGAAATGAGTATGTCAAAAACGCCCATCTCACGCCGAGAGATTCTCATCGGCGGCGCCGCCACGGTAGCAGTCGTGGGGCTTTCCCTTCCGGCTGCTGCCGGTCAACCCAAACCCGCAGGCGCTCCCGTGCCGCAGAAGCAAGTTCGAGGAGAAACCTACATGAACACGATCACAACGAAAGATGGCGCTTCAATTTTCTATAAAGATTGGGGCACAGGACCGACGGTCGCTTTTTCCCACGGCTGGCCGTTGAACGCGGACGCTTGGGATGCGCAAATGCTTTTTCTCGGCCTGCGTGGCTACCGTGTTGTTGCGCACGACAGACGCGGACACGGTCGTTCTGAGCAAACGTGGACCGGCAATGACTACGACACCTTCGCAGACGATTTTGCGGAGCTTCTGGAAAAGCTCGACCTGAAGGATGTCACACTGGTCGGCCATTCCATGGGCGGCGGCGAAGTCACTCGCTATATCGGTCGTCATGGTAATAGGCGCGTCAAGAAAGTTGTGATTATAGGCGGAATTCCGCCGGTCATGTTGAAGAGCGAGAAGAACCCTGGCGGCTTGCCCATGTCGGTATTCGACGGGATCCGCGCCGGCCTGGTCTCGGATCGTTCGCAGTTTTACAAGGACGTATCCGTACCCTTTTATGGCTATAACAAGCCTGATGCAAAGCCTTCGCAGGGTGTTCGTGATATGTTCTGGCTCCATGGAATGCAATCCTCGGTCGTTGCTTCTTATGAATGCGTGAAGGCTTTCTCGGAGACTGACTTCACGGAGGATCTAAAGAAGATTGATGTCCCGACGCTGATTATTCATGGAGACGCGGATCAGATCGTTCCGATCTCCGACTCGGCGGAGCTCTCTTCCAAGATTGTGAAGAATGCGACCTTCAAGGTGATCCCTGGTGCTCCCCACGGTCTGTGCACCACACACGCAGATCAGATCAACGCCGAGCTGTTGTCCTTTCTCAAAGCATAGACCTCGCAGGCACAGCCCTAAAACGCTGTGTGGGCAGTCCCAGCAGACTTACGAGCCGCATAGACTCGTAAGACCAAACGACAAGGAAAAAGGGGGTTCACATCAAAGTCGATATGAAGTTCGAAGTCGCTATTGTTCCCGTCTCGGACGTGGATCGCGCCAAGACTTTTTACACAAAGCTCGGATGGCGAGCCGATGACGATATCGTCAATGGCGCTGATTTTCGCGCCGTTCAGCTAACGCCACCTGGCTCGGCGGCCTCGGTCACGTTTGGCAAAGGAGTTACGGATGCCAAGCCAGGCTCGTTCCGTGGCGGGCTGATCGTTTCAGATATCCTGGCGGCCCACAAAGATATCGTGGCCAGCGGTATCGAGGCGACCGAGGTCTTCCACGGCTCACCCTTCTCCCCGGAGGCGCGCATTAGCGGTCCTGATCCTGAGCGTAAAAGCTACAGTTCCTACGTTGCCTTTCAAGATCCCGATGGCAACGCGTGGATCGTCCAGGAAGTCACGAAGAGGGCGCCGGGCCGCGAACTGCCGAAATAGACGGCGGCGGAAGACAACTTTCACCTTCCCGTCCTACGGGGTGGGGAGGCAAAAGTGAACGGTGGAACCACGAGAGAGGCGCGAATAGATGACAAGAATCACCTTTCAAGCCTTGGCGACGATCGCGGTTGTGTTCGCCACAACCTTTTGCTCAGACGCACAAAGAGAGGCGGGATCAGTGGATCAGCAGGTGTCGTATCGCACAACGATGGTCGAAGGTATCTCCATCTTCTACAGGGAAGCGGGACCAAAGAGTGCTCCCACCATTCTTTTGCTGCACGGTCTTCCATCGTCATCCCGGATGTTTCAGCCGCTGATGACGCGGCTTGCTGACAGCTACCATCTGGTTGCGCCGGACTATCCGGGGTTCGGACACAGCGATTGGCCCGACCCAAAGCAGTTCGCTTACACCTTCGACCACATCGCTCAACTGATGAACGGCTTCACGCAGACGCTCGGTTTGTCGCACTACACGCTCTACATGCAGGATTACGGAGGGCCGGTCGGCTTTCGCATGGCTTTGGCTCACCCGGAGAGGTTGCAGGCACTCATCGTGCAGGATGCGGTTGCCCATAAAGAAGGCCTTGGCGCGAACTGGGCGACACGAAGGGCATTCTGGGCAGATCGACCTGCCCACGAAGAGGCACTGCGTACCAACCTGCTGTCGCTTGCTACCACGAAGACACGCCACATCGGTGACGATCCGAACGTTGAACTCTATGATCCGGATCTGTGGACCGATGAGTATGCATTTCTGAATTCGCCGGGGCAGGCGCAGATTCAAAGCGATCTCTTCTATGACTACCGCACCAACGTCGATGCCTACACGACGTGGCAGGCGTGGATGAGGAGAACGCAGCCAAGGCTCCTTGTCATCTGGGGCAAGCATGATCTCTCGTTTGATCTCGGCGAACCCGAACGCTATCGGGCAGACGTACCGAATGCGAAGGTCGTTGTACTCGATGCGGGGCACTTCGCGCTGGATACAAAGGCGGAAGACATTGCGGATCATGTACGCGGGTTTATGAAGACGCGTGCACCATTGAGATCGATCAAACCAGCAGACAGCTTCAATTGAGGAGAACGAACAATGCCGCATCTCATGCCAACTCCGCGAGAGGTAGAAGTGCGTTCAGCAGTCGAGCAGATCGCCGTCTTTGCCGATTCAGCTCGACCGGAGCACTTAAGATCCGATGCCCGACAACTCTTCAAACGCAACATTCTGGACAGTCTCGGTTGTGCGATCGCTGGGCTCCAAGGCAAGCCGTTCCATGCGCTGCGTGAACAGTTCGAGGAATATAGGGCTCCCGGTCGCTGCACACTAATCGGAGGCGGCAAGACATCAGCAGATCAAGCGGCGCTCTTTAACTCAAGCCTGGTGCGCTATGTGGATTTGTTAGATAGCTATATGGCGACTGGGGGCCTTTGTCACCCAAGTGACAACTTTGGGACCATCCTTGCTGCAGCCGAACAGGCAGGCGCGTCAGGCGAGGAATTCATGTTGGCACTCGCCGTAGCATATGAAATCCAGTGCAGGTTCACAGCCGCCGTCCCCGTGATGGCGAAGGGTTTCAATCATGCCACCCAACTGGCAATTTCCGCAGCCGCGGGTGCAGGGAAACTCTTCGGACTGTCCGCCGGCGAAATCGCCAATGCGATAGCGATTGCAACCGTCGACAACATTTCGCTCGCATGTGTGCATGCTGAACCGGTGTCGCAGTGGAAAGGCTTCTCGCCGGGAATGACCGGGATGCGCGCCGTCTATGCTGCCTCGTTGGCGAAGCGAGGTTTCACAGGTCCAAAAGGTTTGTTCGAAGGCCCTTTCGGACTGGAACTCATGTTTGCACAGTCGATTCCGGTGAATTGGGAGGATCCCTCGCTCGATGTCGTCACACAAACTGTCATGAAAAAATATTGCTCGCTAATCCATGGTCAACCCGTTCTTGAGGCTGTTCTGGATCTGAAGAGGCGCAATGATTTCACAGCAGCCGACGTCGAAAATGTGCGCTGCGACGTCTTCCAGGGGGCCTTCGAATTCGCAGGCGGCGGGGGCTTCGGCCCTAAAGACCATCCACAGGTGAAAGAGCAGGGCGATTACAACCTGAAATACCTCATCGCCGCCGCGCTGCTCGACGATCAACTCGGGCCTGCGCAACTGGAAGAGGCGCGCATCCAGGCTCCGGATGCCCAGGCTTTACTCATGCGTGTCGAAATTCGCCCTGACGAGCGTTTTAGTGCTCGGTATCCCCATGAGCTTAGCGCCCGGGTCACGATTCGCACCAAGGACCAGCGTGTCTTCGTGAAGGAGCAGAATGGCTACGAAGGAGGCCTTACAAATCCAATGTCCTGGGAACGCACAGTGGAGAAATTCCACTGGCTGGCAGAGGCTTTCGCAGATGAGGGTCTTCGGAGCAGGATCATTGGGGCAGTAGAGCGGCTCGACACGTCGGAACTATCGGATCTAACGGACCTGCTCGCCCAGGTCCAGCCAATCGCAGTCTTTCCAACTACACATCCTGGTATTCAGTGACTGTAAGGATCGTCGCGATGCAAATTATTGAGAACAATCAGGCCGATGGCGCAGAGGCACTTGTCCTGTCGGCCCCCTTTTTCGATCAGACGGTGGAGCGAGTGAGTGCACCAGTTGACGATATCGTAGCAGCAGCTCTGGCCGGCTCTTGCGCAGCCTTCGAAGAGCTTCATTCGATCTATTCCGGACGCCTATATAGAACCATTCTCTCCATAACCAGAAATCCACACGATGCTGAAGAAGTGCTGCAGGAGACGTTTTTCAAAGCATATCTGGCGATTAAAACATTTGAAGGTAAATCCAAAATCCACTCTTGGCTAACACGGATCGCCATCAACTCTGCTCTTATGATCCTTCGCAAACGACGCGTTCGTTCCGAAGTGCTATTTGATCTCCAGCCTAATGATCGAGGTGAAGTGATCGCCTTCGAGGTCAGAGACTCTGCGCCGAATCCCGAAGAGCTTTGCATTCTGCATCAGCGCCAACACAGGACTTTGCGGGCATTCCGTCGTCTCAGTCCGCATTTGCGAGCGCCAATTAGGATGCAAATCATGCGTGGATGGTCGGTTGGGGAGATTAGCCGAGCTCTAAATATCTCTGAGGCAGCCGTCAAGTCCCGCCTATACAGAGCGCGTCAACAGCTTTTCACTTACCGAGGTGATTGCGATATTGCACCGTTATCAACCAAGGTCATCAACCCCGCGAGAATTGGTTTGGAAGGCGTGGACAGACCCGAAATACGTGATGCAGTGGTGGGGACCGAAGGGATTTACTGCGCCCATTTGCAAGATGGATTTTCGCGTGGGCGGAAAATCCCTCTTCTGCCTGAGAACGCCGGATGGGTACGAGGGCTGGAATGCGGTTGAATACCACGAGATTGTTCCGTACGAGAAGATCGTTTCGTTGATGTACTTTTCCGACTCGGAGGGAAACAAGATTGAGCCTGAGGAATTAGGATTAAAACAGGCCATCGAGGATGCGTACGATGTGACCCTCTTTGAGAATCTCGGAAATGGCCAGACGAAACTCACACACATTGGAAATGAATCCATGGAGAGCGCAAAGAACAGCGGTCAATTCGAGGGCTGGAACGAGATACTCGAGAAAGTTGGCCGCAGTTGTTGCGGGGCTATAGCATTTTCGGAATTGGTGTAGACCGAAAGCACGCACTCAAGTGGCTTTTTCCTCAAGAAATAGCCACCCTTCACTCCTCTCAAAAAGTCTTCGCGTATTCCGAAAGATGCTCTTGCGCAGGCGAAATAAGAAGTTGAAGCTTTGATTCGCGAAACTCAATCATGGAGAAAGAAATGAAAAGAATACTGTTTCTCGCTATCGTCCTGCTGGCATTCGCATTTCCCGCGCATGCCAAGGACGCGATGAAGAAAGATGCAGCCGTCAATCCTGCAGATCCGGAATTGAAAGTCGTGCTCGATTCCTGGAATGAGATTGGCCGCAAGCTGACGGCGATGGCCGAAGATTTTCCCGAGGACAAATACGACTTCAAGCCGACACCTGAGCAGCGGAGTTTCGCCGAGCAGTTGCTGCACGCGGCGGGCTCATGCTACTACTTCACGAATCCTGTGATGGGGCTGAAACCTCCCGCGGCAGAAGATCCGAAGCGCGACCAATACAAGTCAAAGGCCGACATCGTTGCGTTCGTCAAGAAATCCTTCGCCGATGGCGCAACCGCCCTCCAGTCGAAAGGAGAAAAAGGCCTGACGACGGAGGTTTTTTATTTTCCTCAGCAGAAATCGCGCGTTCTCGACATAGCAAACGGCATCATCGAACATAGCGGTGAACACTACGGCCAGCTCGTTGTGTACTACCGCCTCGCAGGTCTTGTGCCGCCGGAGTCGCGGCCCAAGAAGTAAAGCTCAAGAGACCAAGTACCCCGTCCTTATCGCAGGCCGTTTGCGCGAAAGGGCGGGGATTCTGGTTTTTGGGACCTTCAGTATTCAATGGTCTAGGATCGACGAAAATCCCTCTAATGTATTCCTCGCTAGCCCTGTGTTCTCGGGGGGGGAAGATTTTGGTGCTCTGCGCGGAGAACGCCATGCTTTCTTTCACAACTCTGTCGAACAAAATGTCCCCCGCTCAACGTAACCATCCTGCGCGAGCAACAGAACGTAAAGCAAAGGCAGGCTATCTCGGAGACCCCGGCTAAGGGCGGCGGAGGCTTAGTTGAAGCCTGCTTCTCGTCACTTGGCCGGATGGTCGCCTTTCCGGGCAAGCGACTTTGGCTCGGCTGTTGCCTTCAGGGCTCAGTACTCATCGAGTGCTGTTTGAAGTGTGATTCGGCGGATTAGTACCGATAGACGCCGCAGTGTTTACTGATTTCCAGGAGGTGACTTTCCACTTGGACGTTCCCAAAAGCGGGCATCTCTTACCTTACCTGAGAAAAGGCATGTGCCTGGTTAGCTACCAGCAGAAGTCCGTGGGCTCGAGCGTCGCGTTCGAGAGCGTTCAACCCGGCAACCGCGAGAGTGGATCCAGACCACAACTCAATCTCTCCGAGCGCGAGGCGGCCCTGGTATTCAAATGGGCGATACCCAAACCGGCGCGCGGAAGCGATCATGGATTCAAGTTCCTCGCGAGCTTGAGCCCCCATTCCCGACTTCGCCTTGACGCGAGCGTCTGCCAGCACAGCCTCGAAGCGCGAGTTCGCCACCGTGCTCTGCCTGGAAAGCGCGATGGCCTTGTTCGCCGCGCGCTGCGCCTCCACCAAATTTCCCGAACCCAGCGAATTCCTCGCTAACATCGCCTGAGCCCAAGCCTCGCTGGAGCTGGAGTTTGATTTTTCGAACACTCCCGTTGCCTGACGCGCCAGCGACACTCCGTCGGCGTATCGTTTCTCTGCCAGGGCAACCGACGCCAGCGCAACCTCAAGCTGCGCTGAAAAGTCCTCATCCTTCATTTCCCGACACAACGCAAGTGCTTGTTCATATCTCTTGCGTGCGTTAGCCAGGTCGCCCTGGGCCAGCAAAGCGTCGCCAAGCCCGGAAATTGGATAGGGTTCGCCTCCAAGGTAGCTAATCTCGCGATGCAAGGCTAGAGATTTCTCGAAGTAACCCTTGGCGTCTTCGAAATTACCCATCTCAGACTGCACGTTGCCCAGATTATTGAGCGTCTCGGCGGCCCCGCGCCGATCGCCTACCTCGTTGAACGCCGCCAGAGATTGTTTCTGCATCTTAAGTGCACCCGCCAGGTCACCGAGCCCCTCAAGTGCATTCGCAAGGTTCCCGTAATCGCTGGCCAGCCCCCCTGGATCATTGATCTGCTGATCAAAGCGCATGGCTTGCCGGTAATACTTCTCCGCCTCGTGCAGATTTCCCTGACTATAGAAGACATTCCCTATGCGCTCGACGGTGGCGCGAATATCTCGCTCATCCCCGATCTCCTCAAAGACCGGAAGGGCCTCGTCGAACTGCTTCCGGGCACCCACATAGTTACCTTTATCGAAGAGCACGTCGCCAACGCCGAGCAACGTAACCGCGGCACCTCGCAGATCACCCGCCACAACAAACACATCTCTCGCTTGTTGCAAAAGTTCGATCGACTTCTGTGTTTGTTCCATGCGCTCCCATGCATTCGCTTCCAGTCGCAGGGCTTGCGCCTCCAGTAGCTTCGCGCCAATCGCACGGCCTCGATTGGCCGCTCGTTCCGCGAGCGACTGCTGCTGATGATAGTCACTCAGAGACTCCGCGATATTGGCTTGGGCCAAATCAATACCGGCCGCGTCCGCTTCCGACAGGGCCAACTTGCGAAGCTGCATAAGCGTCTTTTCCCCGTCAACGGCGTGCCCTCCGGCGATCTGGGTGCTAATGAGGGCCAACCCGTAAGCGACGTTGTCGGGGAAGAATTCCCAAAGAGCGCGATAGCTCTCGATGGCTTGCGCATTTTCCGCTGATAGCTCATGGGCTCGCGCCTCAATCAGCAATCGCTCTTCCCGCGAAGTTTGGCCGGAAAGCTTCAGGGCACGCTGGGCCTGCTCTTTCGCTCGGCCCTCGTAACCCAGCGTTGACCAGGCTGCGGCCAAAGCCGAGTAAGTCGGGGCATGGTTAGGATCAAGTGCAGCCGCCTTCTGTAACAGGTCGACAGCAGTGCGAGCATCGAACACGCGCAGACTTTGTAAGCCTTCGGCATAGAGACGGGCAGCGTCGGGATTCGAAGGCAGCGAAGCCTTCACCAGCGTAGATTGCACGTCGGAAAGGGGGCCGATATCTAGCTTCGCACGCAGTTCGGCGCCCGCTCTGCTCACCAGCTGATCGATTTCAGATTCTTTGCCCTTCACGGAGATGGAGATCAGCGTCTCCCCAGCCGCTGCGTCCTGGAGCCGCAGATCCAGCCGCAGCTCCCCAGCGCCTAGCGGAACGTACGAGCCCAGCACTACGTCGTCACTCCCTAGATTCTGACGGATGCGCTTCAGCGTCTCGCGGCCATAGCTGTCCGCATCCTTAAGCGAAAGGCTGAGCTTCATTTCCGCTACGCTCTCGCCCGGAATGGTGCGCAATTGATCTCCCTGGCTCAATTCGGTGGTGAGCATCTCGGAGAGCGCCGTCGAAAGCCAGGACTGCTCAGACTTTCCGGAAAGATTCTGGAAGCCTAACACCGCAATAGTGCGGCGGCGATTCACCGCTGGGGAACCGGCTTCTCGAGGTCTGCGCCCGTGGAAGAATACGGCCGCGGCGCAAATCAATAAAAGTACTATCCCCGCCAGGGAGGCAAACTTGAGCGGCGTTCGCCAGGCATGCTGTTTGTGAACGAATCCTGAAGTTACGCTTGGGTCCCGATGCAGGCGCTCCAGGTCGGCCAGCAAATCGGATGCGTGCTGATATCGCATCTCGCGGTCTTTCTCGAGCGCCTTGTCAATGATTCCGTCGATGCTGGCCGGGAGCAGGGTGTTGGTGCGTGTGGCGGGGACCGGCTGCCGGTTCAGGATTGCGTCGAAGATGCTCGCGGCGCTTTCGCCGCGAAAAGGCGCCATGCCGGTAGCCATTTCATAGAGCACCGCGCCTAGAGAAAACAGATCTGTGCGGCAATCCAGATTTTTCGCCATCGCCTGCTCCGGAGACATGTAAGCGATGGTGCCGAGCATGAACCCTGGAGCAGTGAGTTCCGTCTCGTCATTAGTGCCGCTTCCAGTTTCAGTAGCTGTCATCTCGCCGGCGGAAAGGCGTTTGGTCAGCTTGGCTAAACCGAAATCCACAATCTTGGCATGTCCACGGTCGGTGATAAGGATATTCGCCGGTTTGATGTCGCGATGGATGATGCCCCTTGCGTGGGCCGCGTCGAGCGCCTCTGCGATCTCAATCGCCAGTGGGAGCAGAACCTCGATTTCCAGCGGACACCCCGAGATGCGATGTTTCAGGGTCAGGCCATCGATGAACTCCATGGCGATGAAGGAGGCGTCCCCTGATCTTCCGATCTCGTAAATGGTGCAAATATTTGGATGGTTGAGAGCGGAGGCCGCGCGAGCTTCGAGGCGAAGGCGTTCCAGAGCCTGCGGGTCTTGCGCCATTGCGTCAGGCAGGAACTTCAATGCAACCAGGCGGGCAAGTTCCGTGTCCCTCGCCTTATAAATCACACCCATTCCTCCGGACCCGAGAGGCGCGACGATCGAGTAGTGACTGACGATCGTCCCTCGGGGGAGCTGGCTGCTCATCGCGGAGCCTCGGGCCGGTTGCGAGATACCTTGAGTCGTAAGTAGGGGCGCGTCGAGAAAACTGCCGGCGCGATCGTTCTTGAGCAGCAGATCCTCCACTAATTGATGGAGCTCGGGTGCCCCTTCGCATGCTTGATCCAGAAACGCGGCGCGTTGTTCGGGCGCCAAATCTAAAACTACTCCGAACAATTCCTCTGCGGATTGATCCCATTTATCCATCGTTCCCATCCGGAGGGGTGAGTGAGCTGCCCCCTTCGGTTAGTCCGTGCAAGTGAGAGCACTCGGGTTAGAGTTTAGCTGCAAATTCAGTTCGCAGCCGCCGTCGGGGCTGTGTAAATGTGGGAAGCGTTTTTGGCTTTCCACATTTGCATAGCCCGTTGCAAATTCCTCAGGTGTCAGGTAGCCCAAAGCGCTGTGCGGACGCACCTGGTTGTAATCGATCCGCCAGCTTTCGATGGTCTCCCGCGCATCGTCCAGAGTGAGGAACCAGTGTTCGTTGAGGCACTCCTCGCGGAACTTGCCATGGAAGCTTTCGATGTAGCCGTTCTCCATCGGCCGTCCTGGTGTGATGAAGTGCAGTGTGACCTTGTTCTCATATGCCCACTGGTCCAGAGCCTTCGAAGTGAACTCCGTGCCGTTATCAATGACAATCCGTACTGGCAGGCCTCGATGTTGCCGTAGCCTGTCCAACACTCGTACTACGCGCAGTGCCGGCAACGAGGTATCGACTTCGATCGCCAGCATCTCCCGCGTATACGCATCTTCAATCGACAGCGTGCGTAGCTTGCGGCCGGAGGCCAATGCATCCTGAAGAAAATCCATCGTCCATGTCTCGTTCTTCCTTACTGGCGCTGCCAACATCACGCGCGCCTTGGCGCAGATCCGACGTCTCCGTTTGCGTCTGCGCACCATCAGCTTCTCTTCCACGTAGATCCGGTAGACCCGTTTGCTGTTCACCGTCCAGCCTTCCCGCTGCAACAGAACATGTAGCCGACGATAGCCCCAGCGGCGTCGATCTTCTGCCAGGTCCCGCAAGCGAACGCGCAGACGACCGTTGGCTTCGGCAAAGCGCGTCTCCCGCCGACGGTAGCGCAACATAGCTCGCAACACTTCCAGCTGCCCACAGGCATGCCGTTCCGAACAGTCCGTCGCGGTCCGAAATACCGCGACGGCTTCTCGCCTGGCCTGTGGGCTTACCACTTTTTTGATAGCACCGCCTTGAATCCGACGATGTCCAAAGCCTGTTCGGCTACCAGCTGCTTGAGCTTGCGGTTCTCTTCTTCCAGTTGACGAAGCCGCTGCGCTTCGCTCACTTCCAGCCCACCGTACTTCGCCTTCCAGCGGTAAAACGTCTTGTCGCTGATCCCATGCTTGCGACACAGCTCCGCTGTCTCCAGGCCCGCCTCCGACTCCTTTAATATCCCTACAATCTGCTCGTCCGTGTACCGGCTCTTCCGCATCTGAAGTCCTCCTCCAAAGGGCTCTGTGGAACCCAATTTATCGGAGAACTCTCACTTCTGCTGGACTAAAGGGAAGGATGCAGCTCATGAGGACTGCTTCTCAAAGTATTGCATCCCGAAGGGCAATGACAGACGGGACCTTACCTGTAACAGGCTGTACGCGGAAAATTGTCGCCCGCCAATGCACCCATCGACAAACAGTTACTCGTCGAAAGTAGACAGGCCAAGAAAGCAACAAGTCCTTCAGGCGACCAATTGGCTGCGAGAACAGTCTTTGTCGGTCTCCCAGAAAAGCACCTTTCGGGACATGAATTGTGGGTGGATGACGCTAGTGCTTCTCGGAGGCGCGCGTTGGTGCACAGAGTGGAGCGGAACAGAGGATTGGGGCGCGCGTTTGAAGAAGCCGTCAGAAGGAAGCCGGTGGCGCGGCGGACGCCCGCCTTACGTTTAATTTTAATGATGCCTTTGGACCCGCTTTCGCTGCGGCAATCCATCTGAGGGTATCGTCGCCTACTCATCAACTTGAACTTGGATTGGTTGAATCGCACTGGTAAGAGTCAAATCTACGGAAGGTATTCCGGCCACTTGCCCTCAATAGCGCGTCGGCCCGTTGTACATCTCGAGGATTTCATCCGACAGGATCGGCGAGGCTTGCTTAACGTGAGATCTGATCGGAATAGGTCACCTTTGGCTCGCTGTCGTTAGTCGGGTGACGCCGAGCGTGTTTGGAGGACTAGCATCATTGGTGTTGTCTACCGGCTTCGTGTGACACGCGGATTTGAAGATCCTAAGTGCAGCATTAGTGGCAGTGACAACAGAACCTTGAGATCCATTACATCAGCGTCACCCTGCTCATTTGCCATCTCTTACGAAGCGTTGCCACGCCCAGTCGCATGGCAACGCTGCCACCTAGAAGGTCTCAATTGACTCTCAGTCCTCGTCTTTGTGGTGCTTAACCGGGGCGAAGTAGTTAGCGGTCACGTTTCGAGAGACCTTGTGACCCAGAAGAAAGCCCTGGATGAGGGAGTGGTGGTAGTGAAAGCCTGCGTAGATGCGTGCGCCTTCTACCTCGCGTTCAAGTTCATGAACGTTCTGGAAGTAGTGGGTTGTGTTCGTGACTGCACTGCTGACGGTGAGGTGCACGTGCGGTGTTCCAAAATAACGTTCCAGCGTGTTGGCGAGCGATCCAGTGAGACATGCATGAGCGGCGGGATACTCGGGATGTCCGGGCGTGGAGCCAAGCGGAATCCAGGTGGGGTCAACAACCGTGAGATCGTTGCCATCGATGTCGCCGTTTTGAATCGCCGTGACTGGGCGCCAGAAGCTGAAGTGATACTTGGCGTTAAAGCAGCCGATGTAGGCGTCGGCGAGCGAAGTAAAGGACATTGCCATCAAGCGTGAGCTGTCCAGAAGGCTCATGTTCTCCTGGATGGCGAGCAACTGTAACATGCGTCCGTACTGGGCCGTGGTGTGATCGGTCCAGAAACGCCCGATCTCGGTCTGGGCCGGGGTGCGAACGGTGCTGTTCACCGCCCCCAGCAACTTCACCTCGTTGTAGTCTTCGGCCCATTCCCGGCTCTTCAACGAGGGGGGCGGTTCATCCGGCAAGAACTGAGCGGGATTATCGAAAGTGAATGGTTTCATCTGGCCTGCCCACGGCGTCACCAGCGATGTGACTCCGGGTGTCGGGATGTAGACTCCGGGCTCGGGTGTGGAGGGATAGGTGTACGGCCAGGGAACGCCGAGGCCATCGCCGGCACGCAAGGAGATGAGCGCGTCGGCCGAAAGCAGGCCGACAGATTGGCCGTCGGTCTTGCCGGGGCCGTCCGGGATCCCCGCCATCGACAAGTTGTATGCCGTCGTAAGCGCATCTGCCCGGTCGGGCAGCAAATGCAGCAGCACGCGATAGGCGGCCTCTACCGCAGCGGCCTCGGGCGAAGCGTCTTTGGCCGCGGGAACGCTGTACTCGTAGGGCTGGAAGCGGCCTTCGATGGCGACGACCGAATTGTAGACTGCGAGTTGGACGTAGGTGACATAAAGGCTCGTCGCGCCCGCAGAGGTGGCGCCCGGTTCGGTGCTGGCGCGTGCCTGCGTAATCGCAATATCGTTCCATTGCGTTATCACGTTTTGCGCCGGGGAACGCAACGGGAGCATGACGGTGAACCAGACTGCGAGGCAGGATGTGAGGCGAAGGGCAGAGCGTAACGATCCGAGAATGCACGTTTTCATGGGGTCTCCTGTGATCTCCTGAGTGGAGGGGATTACCATGCGCGGAGCCCACTGCGGATGCAATCACGGCAGGCTCTTGATAATGTCTCCAAATTCTCCACGACCAAGTCGCTATTTATGAGGTGTTTGGATCGACGGTGGCGCCAGGCAATGTTCCTGTATGCTCAGAGGGCAATCAGCGTCGCTGGAGGATTTGTCGTGATCCCTCCCCCACAACAAGCGAGAGCGGTTCGATTTGGCCCGTTCGAATTGGATCTGCGGACCTGCAGCCTGACTCGTCGAGGCCATCAGGAGCGGCTTGCGGTGCAACCAGCCCGGTTACTGGTGCTGCTGGTGGAACGGCGGGGCGAGTTGGTGACACGCGAGGAACTGCGCTCCCAGTTATGGCCGGATGACACGTTTGGCGACTTCGACCACGGCCTGAATAACGCAGTGAACCGGTTGCGGGAGGCGCTTGGTGATTCAGCAGCTTCGCCGCGGTACATTCAGACGGCGCCCCGGCGAGGGTATCGCTTTATCGCGGACGTGGAGGTTGTGGCCTCCGCCCCGGTCGGCGAGACAGACGCATCGATGCCGGGCGAGTCAACCACGGGTAAAGGGCGAGAGACCACAGCCGTGCCCGACGTCGAGGAACCGGATGCATCTGAAAGGCAAGAGCCGGCGGTCGTGGCAGTTGCAGGGCAAACCTGGTTTCGCCGTCCAGGATGGATGCTCGCACTGATCCTACCCTTCCTTCTTTTGTTCGCTTTTCTACTCAGATTCCGGACTCACAAAAACGATCCCGCTGCGCCCATCCGCTCGCTTGCAGTGCTGCCTTTGCAAAACCTCTCCGGCAACCCTAACGAAGAGTACTTCGCCGACGGGATGACGGATGAATTGATCACCGAGCTGGCGCACATCCCGGGTCTGCGAGTGGTTTCGCGGACCTCAGTGATGCAGGATAAGGGTGCCCGCAAATCACTGGCCCAGATAGCAAAAGAGCTGGATGTCGATGCCATAGTGGAAGGATCGGTGGTGCGATCGGGCGACCGCGTACGAATCACTGCTCAGTTGATCGATACGCGCAGTGACAAGCATCTCTGGGCACAGAGCTTTGAAGGGCCGCTCGGCGATATTTTATCGTTGCAGGACAGTGTTGCACGCGAGATTTCGCTGCAAACCAGTTCTGTGCTGACACCCGCTGCGCGGGCGGGAATGACTAACGCGAGGCACATCAATCCGGAGGCCCATGACGCCTATTTACGTGGTCTCTATTTCATCCAGCGGCGTGAAGGCGACCTGGCGGCGTCTTACTTCCGTAAAGCCATTGCCCTCGAACCCGACTACGGAGCTGCGAACGCGGGATTGGCAGAAGCCCTGGTGACACAGTATGTGGCTGGCGGAAAAGATGCTGCCGAAATCATGCCGGCCGCGATAGCTGCTGCCAGACGAGCCATCGAACTGGAACCCTACAGCGGCGAAGCGTACACGGCAATGGGTGCGATCGACACAAATTTTCTCTACG
Source organism: uncultured Acidobacteriaceae bacterium (assembly GCA_963838295.1). Taxonomy (GTDB): domain Bacteria; phylum Acidobacteriota; class Terriglobia; order Terriglobales; family Acidobacteriaceae; genus Telmatobacter. The sequence continues at coordinate 207,422 of CAWIQS010000003.1, read as the reverse complement.
ACTGGAACGCCGCGGAGCAGAATCTTCGCAAGGGCATCGAGCTCAGTCCAAGCAGTTCCGACGCGGAATCCTGGTACGCAGTCTATCTCACATCGGTTGGCCGTCCGGCAGAAGCGGTAAACGCCATGCAACGCGCCGTTGCACTTGATCCGCTCTCGTTCTGGGCCAATCGGCTTCTCGGCTCGATGCTTTACTATTCCCGCCGCTACGACGAAGCTCTCGTTGCCCTCAAACGCGCTTCGGAGATCGCACCTGACAAGGTCGGGTTCGTTGAAGGCTGGCACTCGAACATTTACGAGGTCCAGGGCCGATACAGCGAGGCCTTCGCGGCCGATTTGAAAGTCCTCCCACCGGATCTTTCTCCTCAGGACATCAACTCTTTCCGCTCGGCGTTTGCGGCCGGTGGATGGAAAGCCTACCAGGAAGCCCGGGTAAAGTTTTTTCTGCCCAGGTCCAGCAACGAATGCAACTCGAACTTTCTCGCGATGAGCTATGTGCGCCTGGGCAATCTAACGGAGGCATTTCGCTGGTTCAACCGCGATCTGGACAACCACTGCGACATCATTTTCGACCTGTCTGCCGACCCGCGCCTCGACAAGATTCGCGGCGACGAACGTTTTCGCGCATTGCTGCGGCGCGTCCACCTTCCACATTGACTCGGAATCGTCTTGATATTCGCAATTGGCATCGTCAACATCTTCGAAGCAACGATGGAAGGCGATTTACATTGTCTCCGAGAGGACAAGCTCCAGATTAAGATGGCGTCCTGGATCCGATTAAGCCTCTTTCTGAAGTAAAAACTTAGACGAAAAGTTGCCCTTAGGTGCAGTCTTTTTCCGCCTTGGCTCTTCGGTATGTGACAAATCGCCATAACCGGCCAATCGCTTCCCATTTTGATTGCGTGTTCGTATGAGATAAGTTATCCAACCCAGTCACACCGAAACCGCGTCAGTCTTGCGCTCGTAGACGATAAGCCGGGCCGAACGGAACACATTCTGCATCGCAGGTTTGAAGTCGCTGACACGACGGACTGAGAGTAGTGGATTTGTAAATACTGGTTGACTTAACAATATCGATACCTCTGAATAAGGCCACAGTAGCAACCAATTCAGATGGTGATCAGTCACGGCGGATCACTTTGAGCTGGCGAAGTGCTGTTTTGAGAGAACATGGGCGAAATTCATGAAATGTTCGTCGAGCTCGTTCGTGAAATCGTTGTGACATGCCAAGCCAGCGTTACGCAATTTTTGAAACTGCGGATTTTTTCTAAGGCCATCATAGAGGGGATCTTTATCCATTGCGGGATAAGAACAGTAGTGATGGTCGATCGCAGTTTTCAGCATTCGGAGTGCCGCGTTAGTTTGTCCACAATAGGCAAGGTGCCCGGCGAAGAGGTAGTTGACTTCAGGGTCCTCGTCGATTTCAACCTTAGAAGCGAGGGACTGGATCTCGGCGGGCGGTGCTCCGCGGGCACAGGCCAGCAGCATCTTGTAGCTGTCCCAGTGTGGAATCTCGGGCGCCGGAATACGAAGGGCCTCCGCCGTTCTGCCTTGTCGCAGCAGCACTTCAATGGCGTGGGCCTTTGACCATTCGGAGCTGAGGTCTTTGCGGATGAAAAATCGAGCGCGATCGTAGTTGCCGAGTTCCATGAAGGTGGTTGAGCAGGATCCCCATACTACTTTGGTGGCGAGCAAAACAGCGATCTCGCATTCCCGTCCCGCTTCATCCAGCGATCCTCCGTAACGGAGGACGTAGCTGAGGACGTGGTGAAGGTTCGGATCGTCGGGTTTGCGGTGCACCAATTCGAGTGCGATTCGGTGTGCCTTGACAAGATCTCCGCGCTCGGTGCGGTGGATTGTCATCTCAGCGATGGGATCCAGAGAGTCAGGATTGAGAGCAAGCTGCTTCTCGGCAGCTGCATCGGAAAGCGCCATCATTGCCGGACCGCCCCCGCCGAATCGCGCGACCTTGTAGTACCGAAGAGCGAGCATACCCCATGCGGGAGCGAAATTGGGATCGAGCAGTACGGCGCGCCGGAGAAGATCGATCGCTTGATTATCGGTCTCGGTATCCCAGTTGAGAGCATTGCTTTTCAAATACAACTCATATGCTTCTTCGTTCGTCGTCCTGGGCGGCGTGTCCGTGGCGAAGCCTGGAACTCCCAATGCGTCCGCCAATTTGCCGTGCGAGATCACGGCGATCTGCTCCCGCATCGCAAGCAGATTGTTAGTGGCAACATCGAAATTGTCCTGCCAGACGATACGGTCCTGATCGGTATCTACGGCTTCCATGGTGATATGGAGCCGGTCGCCCATGATGAGGAAATGCCCAGTAATGGCGCGATCCACATCGAGGTCCCGGCCCAGGTTGCGAAAGTTTACGCTGGGGTCAGAGAAACGAGCCGACGATGTCAACGGACGCACGGTGAGCGAACGGGCTGATGCGAGCGAGTGCGCGATTTCGTCGGGAAGTGCCGAGCGTAAATAATCAAGCGATTGGTTGCCGGAGGCGTTCTGAAAGAGAAGAATCGCGACGCTGGACGGCTGTGGGGGCAACGGTTTCCTGTAGCGGCTTGCCACCAGGCCGATCGACACTGCGAACCCAAGAGCGATGGCGGCGCTTGTCCAGAGCAAGCGTCGTTCGGCCGAATACCAAGGCGGGCCTTCGACAGTTCGGGGCGCGGCTGGTTTCGCAATGTCAAGTTTCTGATCGTCGGGTTCGCTGGAGTTCTCCGGCCGTGGGACCCGGATGACCGGTACAGATATGCGATACCCGACGCGCGGGACCGTTTGAATGACTTCCTGTTCTCCAAGAACCTTCCTCAGCTTGGAGACGGCGGTGGCGAGGGATGCGTCGACAACGGTGAGACCGGGCCAGACGGCCTCGAGGAGTTCTTCTTTCCGGACGACCTCGCCGGACCGTGAGAGAAGGTAGCGAAGCAGTTCGAGCGGTTTGCGCTCCAGCTCGACTGGCTGATCGTGCACCATGAGCTTAAAACGCAAGTCGTCGAACTCGCAGTCTGCAAACCTCCAGACGTCTCGCTGCATCGTCGGGGAAGCCGCGTCACGGGTCATGTCAGGGAAAGTCGCCATGAACTGCATGTTCCTTTAGAAAACTTCAGAGTTCCGTTAGGACATTTAGGGGCAGTGACCTACAGGATAAGCCGAAGTTCCATCGCAGCAAATCCAATTTTGTACAACGAGACGTCCGGGATTAGCAATTTATTGCTCCCAGCTCGAAAGTTTCGCCGCCCCGTAAAAATCCGGCGGTCAGGAGACAGGATATGTGTACTCGCAAGCGCTTGAATCTGCATTTTGCCTTGGTCCTCCCCCTCTACGTCCTGATCTTTGGAATCTGCGGCGTTGACGCTCCTGCGCAGAGCGTCTGGCAGAAGATGAAGCAGAACGTTCTGCAGCAGCAGTGCCAGCAGGGTCTTCAGAAGGCGTGCCAGGCGCTTGCACAAATCAATCAAAAGCCGCCGCAGCAGCAGGCGCCGGTACCCGGACAACAACCCGCTCAAACCGGCCAACAGTCTTCCGGCCGCATTAACCAGCAAGCCATTGGTGATCGGGACCAGAGCGGCCCGGTTCACCCCCCCAACGGGACCAAGGTAGAGGAAACGGTACTAGCTCCTCTCTCCAATGGAGCCAAATTCTTTATCAGCCCGCACGGTGTCCATGCGGCGACCCATGAAAACAGCGGTAGCCGCGCTGTCATCTACTATGACGGCGTTCCCGGCCCCAAATTCGACGAGATTCTAGGCGGGAGCTTCAACTCTTCGGTAGAAACTGGGATCGCCTTCAGTCCTGACGGCAAACGTTACGCCTATTGCGGCCGTTTGGGCAACGAGATGGTCGTCATGGTCGATGGTAAGGAGTTCCTGCGTAGTTCCGAATCCCATCTAGGAAGGTTCGACGGCTCCAGTTGCAAGCTCGGCTTCACCTCGAACAGCCAGCATGTATATATCAGCACCGATGTTGCGACGTCCCAGATGAGAGGTGGAAGCTTCACGCGCTTCCTATTCGATGGCAAGGCCGCACCGCCCAGCGCGAGTGGGCTGACAGGCAGTGGGAGTCAGGCCACCATCAGGAACGTTTCATTCAGCCCTGACGGCAATCGTTATGCCGTTGTCGTCACGGACCCAGCCGATGAGCATAAGTGGGCCCTGGTCGTTGACGGCAAGATCGCACCCTATCTGGGAGGCGCTCCGCAGTGGAGCTCCGACAGCCGGCATCTCTTTACGACAATTGAACACTCAGGGCCGAACCCGATCACCGAAGTCATGCTCGACGGGAAAGTAATTATGCGCGCCGATCACCTCACTCTCTACGTTGCTCCGGCCGGCAACATGACCGTCGCGTTGGTAGACGCGGGGATCCACACGCCCAGTCCAACCCAGTTCCTTGTGGTTGATGGAAAGAAGGTAGCCGGCAGCGAGATCGTTCGCCTGCGCGGCGCACAGATCAACCAGATCACGTTCAGCTCCGACGGCAAGCACTATGCCGCCAGATACTCTACGACCCAGAATCACCAGTACCTCTTCGTCGACGGCAAGCGCGCGCAGGAGTACCAGAACGTCGACCACATCCTGTTCACATCCGACTCCTCAAAAGTGACCTACACCGCGTTTGCGAACGCTAAACCCTACGCCATCATCGGCGATCAGGAGTCGGAGGCTTGTTTGCCGGAACCAACCCCACCGGTCACTGATACGCACGGCTCATTGATCGTCGCTCCGGTCGGCAGCCGGGCTGGAGGAATCTGCGGACTCACTGGCGGTCGCGCAACGTTGTACCTCGACGGCAAGACAACTCCTTTGCCGGATGGTGTGCAGAGTGGGACTGACCTCCGCTTCTCTCCAGACGGGCAACACTACGCCTATCGCGCGTACTTTCAGGGAGGTGCACAACGGCTGGTGATCGACGGAGCCGTGCAGACGACTTCCAATCTCGGCTCGCCGAGCCTGCCGCGCTTCCACTACGTCTTCAGTCCAGACAGCCAGCATATCGCCGCGGATTCAGCGCCTCCCAGCGACACGGGCCAATATGCGTCGGGAATCTTCATCGACGGCAAATACACGCCGGTCGTCGTCAACTCCGGGATGAAGATGCTGGAATTCACCGCAGACAGCAAACATATCGTCTGGGCCCAGGGCGTGTCCGGACGAGACGCCCTGCGCATATTCGTTGACGGCAAAGCTGTTGCTGAAGCAGATACGGCAATATCTCCAACTTCACACGAGGGCTGGTGGGATATGCAGCCCGACGGCAGCCTCGCCGTTCTCGTTCAAGACCAAAACAACCTGAAACGGATCACGATCACACCTTCTGCCCAAACGAGTGTCGCCACTCTCGGCGGGGGTGGAGCGATGGTAGCCAGGCGGGAGCAGTAAAGACGTGAAAATTGTCAAAGATAAGAAAGGAAAATGTGATGCGTCTAGGTGACTTGATGGGCGTAATGGCAGGGCTTGTAGTGCTTATGATTGCCGGATGCAACTCCGGTCCGAGAGGGACGTACACCGATGCGAATGGCGCGGTGATTCTCGAACTTAGGTCCGGTGGCAAAGCGAGTTTCACGTTTATGGGCGATGTCGAGGACTGTTCCTACAAGAGCAGCGACAAGCAGTTGACGCTTACCTGCAAGGGGAGCCCCGCGCCTGTAACTGTCTTCAATATTCATGATGACGGATCGCTCACCGGGCCGCCGGGCAGCTTTATGCCGCCTCTGCGCAAAGAGAAGAGCTGACGACGTGCGGTGTCGGTGAGCATTGGCATTTTTGGGATATCGCCCAGGATGGGGGATAGTGTGAATTTCACGAGAGTTGCGATATTTGGCTTCCTTTGCATTGGGGCCCTGGCGCATGCACAGCAAGCGCCGGACGGGTTGCAGTTCAATGTTCCCTACCTATGCAACGACGGCAAAGTCTACGTTGTTCATCGCTGCGAGAAGGGGCCCAAGTTTGAAGCTTGCTTCTACCAGCACGAGCCCGACTCTGAGCGCTACAACACGCGCGCGGCGGTCGTTTACCAGATGACGAAGATGTGCAAAGTGCAGGGCGCAACTGCGGCCGACGCAGTATCGACACCTGCGCGGCCTTCGGCCGCGTTGAACAACTCGCGTTGGGATTGCGGCGGCGGCACGAGCTTCACTGTTTTCGAATGTCAGAAACAAGCGGGTCAGGATACCTGCTTCGTGCGGCTCGAGCAGGGTGGGAAATTTCTGACGCAGGCTCCAAAGCCGCTCAACGAAATCCAGAGTCACGTGAGCGCGTGCAAATCCCTGCCCCCATTCGATCCCGCCTATCTTGCTGAATTTCCCAACCCCTATCGAGTGGTTCAGGGCATGCTTGTCGGCGAACCGCAAGACAACGTGGCGCGTGCAATCGGCGCGTTCTATCAGTTGAGCGAAATCATCCACGTTCTGGCCGGATCTCGCGCGCTCACAGCTGACGAGCAGAGGTTCCTGGACGATTACAGCAGGGTTCAGTCCGAACTGGCGCAGGCTGCGGCGAAGCAGTTTCCCGGGCAACAATTCGATCCAGCGTCGAATCCATATCGCTTCAAACGCACCGATCCGCGATTCGGGTTTGAAGGGATTCCGGTCTGGACCACTTTTCTCACGCCCGGCACTCAGGACGCGTTTGCCCGCACCATTGGAGGCAGCGACGATCAATACGCGATCGCTGTTCATCGCGAGAAGAACGTTGCGTTGCAGCAAATGCAAAATGACGCAAAGGCTGCAGATGCCGAAGCCCACTACGCGAAAGATCCCGGGTCCGTAGCCGTACGCCATTGTGTCGAGTCCGGTCGAAGCGAGACGGAGTGCCTTGGCGAGGGCATGAAAGTTGGCCTGAAGGATCTTATGGGCGGTGATCCACTGGAAGGAATTGCGCCGAAAGTACCCACCGGCCTGCGCCTCACGGGTGTTTACTCCGCAAACGGTTTCGGGCTCAATTTCAGGCAAGATTTCGTGTACGTGGTCTGCGGCACGCTGATGCCGGAACCCCGTACGTATACGGTGGATCGTTCAGGGATGCAGGTCTCGGTGAGTATACCCATCACATCCCCACCGCTCAAACTTTCTTATCAGGCAGATGGAAGTCTCGCCGGCCAGGGAAGAACGATTGACGTTGCTGGCGAAGTCCCTGCTGGCGGGGGCGGCGCATCCACTACCTACGAGATGCAGACGCACACGACCACGACACAACGGCAGATTGATGCTGCCGACGTGGCGAACTACAGCGCCGACCAGGTTCACCAGAACGGGATGGAATTTTCCGTCGACCAACAGACAACCTCCAGCAGCCGGGGACCTTCTGCCACGTTTCAAAGGCCCCGGACGGTTCCCAGGACGGAGCGTTGCACGGTTGGAACATTGCCAGCGGGAAGTGAAAGCATTAAGACGTCCACGATCTTGACTCAGGTCCTTGGCAGCAAAGCCAGCAAATCTGCAAACAGCGCGCCGGGGCTGAGATTGAACGGGAAGTACGAAGTACCGGGTGGATTAAAGATTGAATTTCGCGATGACTCCGCGACCCTGGAATGCGGAGAGTCGTTCAATTCGGAAGGGTACGAAGTTGTGAGGGAAAACGGGCAGATGATCGTGAAGTTTCAGAACAACACCGGGCCTCTTTCACTCGTCCTGCAATCGAACAATACTCTCACCGGTTCTGGCATCATCGATGTGACGGGGCGGAGGGCGATCCAGGCTGCAGGCGGAGGAGTGGACTATACCCCGCGCAATGCGCGCTGCTCTCTGGGCACAATGGAAGCTGCTAAGTGAAACGAATCAGATCATCACCTTCGATTGCTCGTCTGAGCTTTTTCAGGCTTCAGGATGATGGTGCGCTTGTCCGGGACTTTCCACTTGGACGAGAAGGCGTGCGAGTTCATTAGGTCGATGCAACACCATCTGAGTGAGAGGTTTCACAGGAGGTGGTGTTTATGGCACAAGGGAAGCGTGTGGAGGTTTCCGCGGCGCAGCGGACAGAGATCTGGCGGCGTTGGAAGGCGGGAGAGTCGTTGCATGAGATCGGGCGAGCATTCAGCCGCAAACATACCTCCATTCATCTGCTGTTATCGCATCATGGCGGGATCGTTCCAGCCGTCCGTCGGCGCTCACCCCAGTTACGTCGTAATACTCAAGCAATGCAAATCCGACCATGAAGCGTATGACGCCTTCACGGTGAATGTTAAGCCATGCGCGATTGCTGTCATTTAAGCGTAGGGCGAGTACCGGGCGTGCTTTGCTATCACTGCTCAGCCGTGAAATATAAGGTATCCATGGATGCAGATTTCCGCAGCGGATCCTAGGCAATTTCCGGCATCGCTTCCAGATCGTGCATAAGGTGCAGAATTGTACGAGACCGCACACCGGGCAGCGGATGGAATCAAGGCCTATATGGAAGTCAAGCAGTGCTCCTTCGGTTTGTGGCTACCTACTGGTGTGTTGCTCCCACCGCCGGACTCGCCGGTGAAGGAGATCAGTCAACAGGAAGCGGGCCGAGTGCTGTCGGCTGTGATTAGAAGGGGGAGGAAGGGAATTGGTGAAGGAGATGTGCGGACGGTCGAGGCCCGCTGAGTGCCTACGGATACCCCGCCCTGACTAGAGGGAGGAATAGCTGGAAGAGATGGTTTATAAGAGTGGCATGTCCGTTTTCGAGGTAAGGCATCTGCAGCCAGGTAGTACGCGTATGCCGTTTTCCACCCACAGTTCAACCCACACTTGATGCTGTCTTATGTGACTTCCGTTCGAGCCCCGTCGTCCCCGCCATTCATTCCAAAGGATCTTTGGAACGTATGGCTCCGCAACGACTGACCGCAATCCAACCCTCACCTGCATCAGATCACGTGCGTTTTCATCCCTACTTCCTCCAGGAATGCTCCTTGGGGTGCTGTTGACGAAGGCCGAAAACTCTGCGGCCGCCGCTGTCAAGGACACGGCAGAGCTGGGGCCCTTCTCGGAATCTACTCGGTTGCGAGAGGCTGCCAAAGCTCGACGCGGTTTCCTTCCGGATCTGTGATCCAGCCAAACTTTCCGAAGTCATAGCTTTCGCGTTTTGGATCGACGGTGACACCTTCGCCGGTCAAACGGTTCAGTACACCATCCAGGTCGTCCACCTGAAGATTGATCATTGCCTTCTGTGCAGGAGGGAAGTAGTCATTGTCCTGTTTGAAAAGGGCGAAGACGACCTGAGGATGTTGCGTCGGGGCAGGAAAGGAAAAAGCTCCGTCTGCCTTCAGCAGGCCGAGATGCCGCTCGTACCACTGATACAAGGCTTTTGGATCATTCGCTCGCAAAAATATACCGCCAAAGCCAATGATTGAAGTCATGCAGCCTCCTATGAGAAATGTTTGACAGTTCAGAATACGGAAGGTCGAGGCTTACGTCCCGGCTTTTTAATTTGTGCTCATGACTGCGCGAGCGGCGGCGGGCTCGACAGGGGCCTTGCGGCGGAGCATGGCAGCGGAGATGAGCGTAATGATAAGGCCGACGGGCAGCGGTTCCATGAAAGTGTAGGCCATGTTGACGAAGGGATTCTGGTAGAGCTGTTGGGAGTGCTGAATGACGGCGATGCGTGCGGCGGTGGTCGCGGGGTCAAGTCCGGAGGACTGGACCTTGTGAATCTGCGCGGCGAAGTAGCTGTCCATAAAGTGGGGCATGAAGTTGAAGTAAAGGATCTCCCATGTCCCAACGTAGCAGACGGTGGTGATGAGAGTGATCAGGATGCCGCAGGCGAAGGCGCGGCCGAAGGAGATTTGGCCGGCGAGGTTATTGTCGCGGTAGCTGCGGATGCCAAAGTAGACGAGCAGGAACGACGCCACCATGATGGTGTAGCCGAGAACCATGCTGCTGCCGGAGCCGATCTTGTGGGTGAGAAGAAGCGAGCTATCCATAAGGACAGAGATCATGACGCCGGAGATGAGGCCGAACGTGAGGACAGTTTTTTTCATGTGAGGCTCCTGGTGATGCGACCCGTGGCCCGAGTGAGGATGGAGTCACCATGCCGTGGAACAGGGCCGGATGTCGTCATCCTTTCGGGTGATTTTGAGCGCATTGAGCGGAAATCGTCCTTTCTGGTGACGCGTTTGCACCCCAGCGGCCACCCCAGCCCGAGGGTTCCCGGTTCACGCCTGGCGTCGGGGACACCGGCCGTCACGGCAGGAGGCCTAGTTCTTTGCCGCGCAGGACGGCCTGGGTTCGGCGGGCGGCTCCGAGCTTGTCGAATGCGCGGGCGCAGTGCGTCTTGACGGTGTTTTCGGAAACGAAAAGCTGAGTGGCAATCTCGCGATTGCTGAAGCCGCGTGCGACCAGGTTGAGGATTTCGAGTTCGCGCGGCGTGATGCCAAGGGTGTGCTGACGGTCCGTGTTGGGAGCAAAGGGTGCGGGAGCTTCCGCTGGGACAAACACTTCTTTCACGACGACTTTTTCGCGGATGGTTTCGCGACTGCGGGTGATGCGGAGGCCGAGCCAGATGCCGAATGTTGCGAATAGGATGGCGACGAGCGCGCCGTAGAGCTCTACCGAATGCTCAATGATGATGAAGCGGTATTCGGTGTACTGGAGAACGGCGATCAGGAGGCCGCCTACGAGACCGAAAATGAGGACGTGGCGCTTCATGATGGGGTTGTGAAGAAGTATACCTACAGCCCCTCGGACTCGGGTTGAACGCAGGTTTGCAATTCACCAGCCTCACGAGCGAAGCCTTCTTGTCGGTCGAACTACTCCGTTCTGCGTCTAGAAATCTGTGTCGACATCTACCGCGGGAAGAATGTCATCCTTGCGGGCCATCCAGACATACATCGTGGGCATCAGAAAGACACCGATGATCAGGTTGGCAATCAGGCCACCCACGATCACGATGGCAAATGGGCGTTGCGAGTCGGATCCGATTGCATGAGACATGGCGGCCGGAAGCAAGCCAAGGGTGGCGACAAGCATCGTCATCATGACAGGACGCAGGCGCTGAACGGATCCCTCCACGGCGGCATCGATGACTTGCTCCTCGCTGAATGGCTCGGATGCCCTGCTTCGAGAGCGCAGCTGGTTAATGAATTCGATCATGATTACCCCTGTTTCCACCGAGACTCCAAACAGCGCAAGAAACCCAACGGCGGAAGAGACTGAGAAATTGGTGTTGGTAAGAAAAAGCGCCAGGGGCCCACCGATGGAAGCCATAATGACTGACGCGAGGACGAGCACCGACCATTTGTACGAGCGAAACATCGTATAGAGAATGAGGAATATCGCCAGAACCGTGATGGGAATGACAAGAGCCATTCGCTTATCGGCACGCTTCTGGCTTGCGTACTCGCCGGCCCACTCGAGGTGGTAGCCGGTAGGAAGAGCTACGTTATGCTCGACCTTGCTTATGGCCTCCTCCACGGTCGAACCCAGGTCGCGGCCGCGAACCGAGTACTTAATCGCGATATAGCGCTGACCTCCTTCGCGGTTAATCTGCTCTGCGCCATCATCGGTGGAGGATTTGGTCAGCTGCGCGAGAGAAACACGTTCGCCGGAAGGCGCAAGCAGGCGCACGTTCTCGATGGCCTCGCGCGTGTCTCGATATTGATTCTGATAGCGAAGCGTGACATCGAACCGTGCTTCGCCTTGCTGCACCTGGGTCAAGCTGTTTGAACCAACCGCGGTCTGAATCGCATCCTGGATATCCGACACGTTGATTCCCCATCGAGCCGCAGCTTCGCGGTCAACGGTGAAGTTGAGGTTCGGCTGACCAAGAATGCGAAAAATGCCAAGATCTTCAATTCCTTTTACCTTGGACATTTGAGATTGGATCCGTTCCGCGGTGTGCTCCAACGCACGCAGATCGTCGCCATATAACTTTACGGCCAGTTCACCCTTGACTCCAGAGACGGCCTCTTCCATGTTGTCGGAGATCGGCTGCGAATAATTCCAGATCGCTCCCGGAAACTTTTCCAGTTGCTCGTCGATGGCGGCAATCAAGGCTTCCTTGTTTTGGTGGAAGACCGGTCGCCATTGTTCCTTTCTTTTCAGATCGACAAAATATTCGGTGTTGAAGAATCCGGCAGTGTCGGTGCCGTCGTCAGGACGGCCGGTTTGGCTAATGACCTGCGTGACCTCTGGAAACGACGCTAGTACCAGCCTCGCCTTGTTCGTGAAGTCGATGCTGGAGGTGGGGCCTTCGCTCGGAGGCAGCGTTCCGCGCACCCAGATGGAGCCTTCATCGAGGTGGGGAAGAAATTCCGAACCGATGGGCCCGCCAAAGGTGAGATAGACGGCGATTGCAAAGAGAACGAATGAGATGCCGAATGTCATCTTGCGGTGGAGAATTGCGCTGCGAACCGCGGTGCGATAGTGACGAGTGAGCCAACCCATAAGGGGGTTCTCCCACTCTTTTGCCCCCTTGCGGAAGGCGATGCCGCCCATGACCGGGGCAACAATAATGGCAAAGATGAGCGCGCCAATCAGTGCAAAGCTGACTGTCCAGGCCATCGGTTTGAACAAGCGTCCCTCGACGGCCTGGAGCGTGAAGATGGGCAGATAGGAAGCAATGATGATGCCGCGGGCAAAGAAGACCGGACGCTGCACTTCGTGCGCGGCATCCCGGATCCTTTGTACAGGTGTGCGTGTACTGTCCTTCAGGGAGAGATGGCGCACCATGTTCTCAATCATCACCACCGATCCATCAACCACCATGCCAAAGTCGAGCGCGCCCAGTGAGAGCAGGTTGGCGGGAATGTGGTTGAGGTCAAGGCATATTGCGGCGAACAAGAGTGCGAAAGGAATAGTGAGCGCAACGATGATTGCGCCGCGAACATTGCCGAGAAAAAGAAAGAGAATGATCGAGACCAGGATGACGCCTTCAGTGAGGTTGCGCTCGACTGTCTCTACGGTGAACTTGACCAGGTCAGAGCGATCGAGGAATGGCACGATCTTTACGCCCTTGGGCAGGATTCCATTGTTGAGTTTTGCGACCTCGTCGTGAATTCCGACGAGCACCGGATCTGAATCGTCGCCTTTCTGGAGAAGCACAATCCCTTCGACGGTGTCGGGATTATCGACAATGGTGCCGTCGGAACGATGGATCGAACGGCCGATCTGGCCGAGTCGAATCTTGGGCCCCTGCATTACGGACGCGATGTCTTTGATGCGAACAGGCGCGCCATTCGCAGTCTTGACGACGGTGTTCTCGATGTCCTGCACGGTCGTGAACAGGCCGAGCGATTGCACATTGATTTGCTGCGCGCCCTGCTCAATGAAGCTGCCGCCACCGTTGGTGTTGTTGTTGGCGAGTTGCTGCTCGACCTGGCTGATGGAGAGTCCGTAGGCGACGAGTTTTCCCGGATCAAGCTTGACCTGGTATTCCTTTGTCGGGCCGCCGAAGCTTGAGACGTCGACGACACCCTGCACGCTCTTGAAAGACTTTTCCAGCGTCCAGTCCTCGAGTGTCTTTTTTTCCATCACATCGTATGCGGGATTGGTACTCTCCAGCGTGTACCAGTAGATCTGGCCGACAGGACTCCAGTCGGTGCCCATCTGCGGCACCAGTCCCGCAGGCAGCGTGACCTGGCTGAGGCGTTCGAGTACGTGCTCGCGGTTGACGTCGCTCGTGGAGTTGTCATCGAAGATGAGCATCAGGCTGGAAAGCCCCGCCAGCGTGGTAGAGCGCAAATGAGTCAGGTGCGGAATCCCGGCCATCTGTATCTCTACCGGGACCGTGACCTGCCGCTCGATTTCTTCGGCGCTGCGACCGGGCCACTGGGTGATGATCTGGACGTAGTTATTGGCCACATCGGGATACGCTTCGATAGGCAGATTGCGGAACGAAACGACTCCCCACGCCGTCATAACCAGAACGCCGCCTAGAACCAACCAGCGGTTTGTCAGTGCGAAATCAACAAGTGCGCGAAGCATCTATTGGTTCCCCGCAGTTTCAAGCAACAGCGCGTGGTCGACCACTTGCTGGCCGGGCTGAAGGCCGGAAAGAATTTCCTGTCGGTTGCCTTCGACCATTTTGCCGGCGCGAACTTCAACACGCTTGAACTGGTTGTTGCCGGCGGGCACATACACCCAGTCGCGGTCATGCAGGTGAAGAACGGCGTCGGCAGGAACGACCGCGAACGTTGACTTCTTGATACTTGAGAATGTGGCTGTGACGAACATGCCAAGCCTGAGGATGCCGGGATTGTGAACCTGGATGCGGACCTTTGCGGTGCGCAGTGACGGATCGAGGACCGGGCCAATGTCGCTGATGCGGCCCGTCAAGGAATGATCTGGATAGGCATCCAGTTTGATCCTGGCTTCCTGGCCGACCTGGATCCTGGGAATGTCGTTCTCATAAACGTCGCAGAGGATCCAGACATCGGAAAGGTCCGCAATGGTAAAAGCGGTCGGTGACCCAGCGAGTGTGGCACCAACGGCGGCCGCGTTGGTCACGTTCTGCGCGACAATGACGCCGGAGATTGGTGCATTCACGTTCACGATACTGCTGGGGTGGTCTTTGTCGACGCCAAGAGTCTTCAATTGTTCTTCGGCTGCCGTTTTGTCTGACGCTGCATCCTTCTCAACTCCTTCTGCCTGCTCCACCATGGCCTGTGAAATCGCGCCATGCTGGAATAGGTCTTTAGCACGGAGATAGGCCCTGTTGGCGACCTGCTCATCGTTTGTCGCCTTGAGGTAAAGATTGAATGCGTTGGTGATGTCCGGGCTTTGCACCCGCAGCAGGGTTTGCCCCTTTGTGACCCTGTCGTCAAGGCGCGCCTTGATTTCGACCACTCGGCCATTGGCAAGCGAGATCACTGGAATTTCCCGGCTGATATCGGGGGAGACGGTCCCGGTTGCGTTCAACTCAGACGGAGCTTCGACTTGATCGGCCTTCACCAGGGGAAACTTTGCCGCATCCTTGTTGTCGATGGTGATCAAATTCATGTCGGCTACATGAATCACCTGGGCCGGAGGTGGAGCGCCACTGCCTTCGTCCTTGCCGTGGCAACCAAAGAGAACAAGGAGGACAGAAGCTCCAGCAGCGAAAGTTAGTGAGGCTTTTGGGGACTGCCCCAAGACGACGTGCCTGGTCATTGAATCACCTCGCGTCCCACAGCCAGATTGAGCTGTGCGGCAGCGGTCAAGTATGCACCGATGAGCTGCAGATATGCCTGTTGCACGGTCCGATAGTCGCTTTGAGCGTTGAGAAAATCGATCAGCGAAGCGCTTCCGTGCTGGTAGGAATACGTTATGGTGTCACGCACCCGCGTAGCCTGATCTCGGTATTGCGTTTTGTACGGCTTGAGCAGCGCAATATTGCTCTCTACCTGGGCATAGGCTGAGTCCACGTCGCCGAAGACCTGCGCCCGCGCGGCCTCGCTGGCCTGCTGGCTGCGACTGACATCGAGCAGCGTGCGCTGCTTCTCTCCCTGGTTGCGATCGAAAATCCGCAGGGGAATGGCCACGCTGGCGCCGATTGTCTGAGTCGCATTGGGGTTGTTGTTCGACGCGTTATACGTGTACCAACCGCTGAAAGTCGGATCGCTTGATCCGTTGGAAACGGCCAGTTTATGGTTGGTCTGAGACTGCTGAATCGTCTGCAGAGCAGCTTGCAGGTCCGGGCGCGCATCCAGCGCCGTCTTGCGAAAGTCATCGAGTGGACCCAGAGTATCCGCGAAATCAAATGGTCCCGTGACATCGAACTGGTCGACTGATGTGCGATCGTTGAGCAGTTGAAGGAGTTGGATCTTCGCGGTTCGCAGATTGACCATGGATGTCTGAATCTCCATCTCGTATTGCGAGCGGAGCAGTTCGATTCGATCGAGATCGACGCGAGCCAGGTCACCGGCCTTAAACCTCTCGCGGCTGATCTCGATAATGTGGTCGTAATACTCCAGTTCGGCCTTTGCGAGATCAAGCATAGCCTTGGCCTCGAGCGTGTTCACGAAAGCATTGCGTAGATTGAATTCGAGGGTGCGTATCAGGTCTTCGTGCTGAGACTTGGCGATCTGTGTAGCCTGTTTGGCGCTCTGAAGCCGAAGTTCGCGCTTGTGGTCGCGCTCATGAAGGTAGCTGAGGGTACCAACGAAATCTGTACCCGCCAGAGGCTGCCAGACGCCGTCGTGGGGCACAAGTTGAGTGCCATCCGCTGCGGCTGAGAACTGCGGATTGGGGCGGAGATACGCCGTGATTTCCTGCGCTTGGGTCTCATCCACATTCAGGGCATCGGCTTTAAGAGCGGGATTGGCGGATTCGAATCTCGACTTGACTTGCTCCCAGCTAAGACTCTGCTGGGCCGGGCACAGCACTACACCGAAGAGGAGCAGTACGGTGCCCACAGGGATAAAGCATGGGGAGTTTTTCTGCTTCATGCATGTCTCTTTCACCGTGGATCGCACGGCGACTGAATGAAGTTACACAACTGATTTTTGAATAGAAGCTAGAGAGGCTGGGCAGCCCCTGGAGGAGGACGGCTCTCGATGCCATCGATGATATGGGTATCGACGGCGAACAACGGAGGCCGAACCGGCGCATTCAGGCGCTGGAATGCGACTCTGAGGCCGGTGAACGCCGGCTCCGGATGAGCAGCGAAAGCATGGACTGTGCAGTGAGGGCAGGAAGCTAAGAGCCCGCGACGCTGGCAAGTGTCAGTTTCAGCAGGGTTTTGAATCGACCACAGGTCGTCGCTGACCGAAATAACTGGAAACAAGATGACGATAAGCATCGCCATCGCAACAAATGGCGTTCGCCGATCTCCATTTGTGCGCTCTCCAAACCGAACCCAAAGGCACATGATGGCAGTCACCACAAGTGCCCAGACGGAATTGAGGAGGATTTCCATCATCACCTTAAGGTTACACCAGGGCAAGCAAAATCTGACTTCTCCTTTGGTTTGACGGACTTCTGGTCCGGCGGTTCACTACAGCGAAAATTTAGTTGCGATTGAAGTCACTTCAGCGTTGGCTTGGGCCTGGCCTACTTCGGATGTAGTACTTGGGACTGCGCTGCAGATCGGCCGCAAGTGGGCAGTGCGCGCAATCGGGAGTCTTTCTGCAATAATCCTTGCCAACTGCAACTGTGAGCGCGTGGAAGTTGCTTTCCAGGAGGCATTCTGCGTGAGGTAAGCGCCAAGGATGACTTCAATGGGCGTTTCAGCCGGCCACCAATTTTGCGGACCGTAGGCACGCTCAAGTTGATCGTGCAACCTGCGCAATCGTCGTGCGGGATCGGCCGAGTGCAGTCTCGTCAAAGTCTTTCGTCCTTGTCGGGAGACGATCGCAGCTCCGCTTTCCACTCCAGAATACGGGCTCGCGCGGCGGCGGCTTCGGCCTCGGGAATGTGTCCTGCCTGCTGGAGCGAAATAGACAGGGCAGTGTGGGCGAGCGGGTCGTTCGGAGTCAGGGCGGTCAGAGCGAGAGCAGCGCCAATCGATTGTTCGAGCCGGCCTGCATCGCGCAAGGCACTGATGAGTCCGTGATGAGCCTCAACATGGTTAGGATCAACCGTCATCGCCGCGCGAAAGCTCTGAACCGCTTCGGCAGCGGAACCGGAAGCCAGCTGATCGAGCCCGCGCTGCGAGAAAGCTTCCGCCTCGTTTGAATTCATACTTGCCACGACAGTCTTTAGGATAAATGTTGTGCGCAGTTCATGCGATTCGCGCCCCTTGTACCAGGAGCCTGAAAATGAAGAGCCATACGGAATACATGACATTTGAAACCAGAAAACGGCGCGAGATGGTGCATATCACAGATCGCGTGGAAGAGATCGTCAAGCGTAGTGGTGTGAAGGACGGACTATGTTTTGTGTCTCCCATGCACATTACTGCTGCTGTCTATGTGAATGACCATGAAAGCGGATTGATTGAGGACATTGGGAAGTGGCTGGAAGAGTTGGCGCCTGCGCGACCAGACTACAAACACCACCAGACAGGAGAAGATAACGGCGACGCTCATCTCAAGTCACTTCTGCTGCATCACGAGACAACGCTACCTGTAACCAACGGTCGGCTTGACCTGGGAACCTGGCAGCGTGTGTTCTACGCCGAGTTCGACGGCCAGCGCCCCAAGCGAGTCATCGTAAAAGTGCTCGGCATTTCATAAGGTCCTAAGGTCCCCCTCAGTGATCGGCAATCTTGCGCCAAACGGACTTGTCTTCGGAATTGTCGTGCGAAGAAATGTCGAGGACGACCCGCGGCATCACGACGAGATCCACACGCCTATTTTCGGCTCGACCATCGGCGGTATCGTTCGTCGCGATGGGATGGTATTCAGCGTACCCGGCGGCAGAGATCTGCTCAGGAGGTAGAGCGCGCATTTGCAAAAGCATGCGCGCTATGTGCGTTGCGCGTGCGGAGGAGAGCTCCCAGTTTGAATCAAACTTGGAGTTGTGGATCGGAGTGGTATCGGTGTGACCCTCAACCCGGACATCGTAATGAGAGTCTGCAAGCGAATACGCAATCTGGTGAAGGGCTGACGCGGTTTCAGGCCGAGGGGTTGCGGCGCCGGGGTCGAAGAAACCTGCTTCACGCAAACTGATGACAAGGCCGTCGCGGCCCAGTCGGATGGAAACTGTTCGCTGTGCGATCTGTATTGAGAGCCGCCTTTCAAGATCGTGTCGGATATGGTCAAGGTCGGTTTGAGCCTGCGCAGCGGAGGTCGCTTGCTCGGCAGGGTAACGCGTGCCAGTCGAAGCGGGTAACTCCTTCTTTCCAATATTCGACTGCGAACCTGGCATGGCCGAGACGATACTAAGCGACTGAAATGCGGAATCAATCGCAGCGGAAATCTGGGCCGGCTTCTTCTGATCTGCCTTTGAGAAGGCATACAGAACGACAAAGAAAGCGAATAGCAGCGTAATGAAGTCTGCGTATGAGACCAGCCATCGTTCATGACTCACTTTTGAACGTTGAACTTTTTGAATCATGTGAGCGGCTCTCTGTTCTCGGCTTCTTCATCTTTGAGGAATCCAGATAGCTTGAGAGCGAGCATGCGTGGATTCATTCCCTCAAGAATCGAAATAACTCCTTCCAGCATCATTTCGCGTCGCTGTTGATCGTCGCGCAGGTGAATGCGGATCTTGCCGGCGAAGGGCAGGAAGAAAAGATTGGCGACCCCGACTCCGTAGATCGTTGCGACGAATGCGACAGCAATTCCGCGTCCGACTTCCTGAATGTTATCGAGATGTTGCATTACTTGGATCAGGCCAAGCACAGCACCGAGGATGCCGATGGTGGGCGAAAAGCCGCCGGCGGACTCGAACACAAGGGGAAGGCGCTCTTCGCGTTCAGATGCGCAATCGAGTGCGACACGCATGATTTTGCGCAACTCCGCTGGTTCGGTGCCATCGACCGCGAGCATCAGCGACTGGCGGAGAAATGGATCCGTAATCCCCGTCAGATCGGCATCCAACGAAACCACGCCTTCGCGGCGAGCCTTGTTCGCAAAGGAAATCAAGAGCTGCATGAGCTCTTCGTTCTGTCTTTGTGGAGTGACAAATACATTCCCCAAACTGCGGAATGCGGTCGCTACCGTGTTCAGCGGGAACTGGAGAAGGACCGCTCCCATGGTCCCGCCGAAGACGATCAGGGCGGCAGTGGGCTGAAGAATCTGGCTGATTTTGCCGCCCTCCAGCCAAAGGCCCACAACGATACCGAAGATGGCCAGCATGACTCCGCCAATGCTTCCCTTATCCATCGATCACTCCACAAGAATCGGCATTTCGCGGTGCTGCTGCGAATTCATTGGCGTTCTTCTTCGCGCTGCCGATCATTGAATAGTGCGCTGGCCGTCGTCTCTGCTGCGAAGTCAACGCTCGTCAGGGAGGCGATGCGGCCCAGAGCATTGTCTGGCCAAAGTTTGCGGGCAATGGTGGCGAGCAGTTCCGCGCGATAAACGACCACCCTCTCGAGTACCTGGCTCAGTTCCTCACGCACGATCAGCTTTTCGCCGTTGATCAGGGTGAGCATCGTATCTGGAGAAGCCTCAGCAGTCTTGATGAGATCGCTATTCAGCAGCATCGGATTCCCATTGAGGCGCGTGAGTTCGATCATGAGCGGAAGTCCCTTGTGCGGCTCTCTTGTTTTCTTCGGCATGTTGAGCCGAAAAGATGATTGGAACGAGAATTGCTAAGTCTCTTGAAAAAACCTGTAAAGTCCCCAGGCGAGTCGCCGATGAAGCCAGTGAGCAACGTGGTTTCTACTACAAGGTGACCTGGGCGGGGGACGAAACCCGGCATTAGAGACACCCGAAGCAGGGAACCCGAATCAGTTAGCTCACAAGGAGAATCGCAATGGCTTTGGGTGTCCTGAATAACATTTCTGCAATCTATGCACAGAACAATCTTGCGAATACGCAGGCTTCTCTGTCGAAAACTCTTCAACAGTTGTCTTCTGGATCGCGCATCAATTCCGGCGCAGATGATGCAGCCGGCCTCTCGTTGGCCAATGGTCTCCAGGCTTCTTCGACAGCTCTGTCGCAGTCTGCAAAGAACGCGTCAGAGGGCGTCGACTTTCTGCAGGTTGCCGATGGCGCGCTCTCGCAGGTGACCAGCCTTCTCAATCGCGCTGTGACATTGGCGACCGAAGCTTCCAACGGGACCTTGAATTCGAGCCAGACAAGTGCGGCGAATTCCGAGTATCAGAAGATTCTTACTGAGGTCAACACCATCAACAGCAACACCGAATACAACGGCATCAGCACCTTTTCCAAAAACGCTTCTTACACCGTTGGTTCGACAGCGAGCACGAACACCGTGGATATTGGGACAGCTGCAACCAATATGATGACGGTCAACTACAACGGAAAAACGGTGGACATTTACAACAGTACGACACCTACCACGGCGGGTGGCACCTATGCGAACGACACCCACACAAAGTCCATACTCGGTTCGGCAACCTCCAGCTTGCAAAACGTGGCTGACGCGATCAACACGGGGCTGGGATCTTCCGTTGCCTCAGTCCAAGGGAATCAACTGATTCTCGACGACGGGGCGCAGGTGACCTCAGGTAGCGCGGCTCTTACCGAAACGATCAGCTTGGCAAGCGCCAATTCTTTTTCCGTGAGCGATGCGAACAATACCCTGACCGTAGGTACAGCTGGAGCATTTGCTGTTACAGCCAATGGCAGCGCGACCGCAACACCTATTGCTGCTTTCGCGAACAGTGCCACCGGGACAATTGCTGCTCTGGCAATTGCAATTAATAACACAGATACTTTGAAGACCGCAGGCGTAAGTGCCACGGTTGCCGGAAATTCAATTGTGATTACTGGCGGTACGATTTCTGGATCCGCCGCCGAGACAGATATCGCCAACTCAGGCACTAATAAGGCTGTCGCAATCTTCACGTCGGACGGAAACATCAGCCAATCCTATAACAATTCCGCCAGCGATCAGGTGTCAACCAGTGCAAATGCGCTGGGCCTTGAAAACACGTCGCTATCCGTTTCCTCCGCGGGTGCGGAAGCAGCGCTCACCGCGATTAACGCTGCGATCACGCAAGTGGCAGCAGATCGCGGCACGCTGGGCGCCAATATCAACACGTTAACCGCCGTTGGAAATGTCATGACCATGCAATCAACCAACACCCTGGCCGCCGAAAATGACGTTACCGCGACCGATTACGGCCAAGCTACTTCCGATATGTCGAAGTACCAGATTCTGAGCCAGACCGGCATCGCGGCTCTGTCGCAGGCTAACCAGTCACAGCAGTTGATCACCAAGTTGCTCCAGTAGTCTCGGAGCGCCAACGTTGAACATTGAAGCAGAGCGGGGAAGGCAAGTAGTAAGGCTTTCTCCGTTTTGCTTTGGCCTGCGTTCCGATCGTGTTTATGTTTTCTAATCTTCTGTTCGCCAACGTGGTCCTTTACCTGATGTTGAAGACCCTGGAGAAACTTTATGGGAGCGGTAGGACTGAATTTTGGCTCGGCAACGAGCGGCCAGGGATTTGATGTAACCACCACGGTGAACCAGATTCTGACCAATCTGCAATCGGTGGAGACGCCCTGGAAGACACAGTTGACGGCACTTACGAGCAAGGACACTACACTCACCAGTCTCGGCACGCAATTGGCTACATTGTCAACTGACTTGCAGAACCTGACGGACTTCAGCGGGACGATGGCGTATAAAACTGGCTCCAGTTCTGATACAAACGTGCTGACTCTGTCCTCGGCCAGTGCGATCGCCGTGGCCGGCACACATACAATTTCAGTTCAGAATCTCGCGCAGACCTCCAGCGCCGCTTCGGATGCGGTGAAAGCATCGGATACGTTGACCGGCGGCATCACGTTCCAGGTGGGGACCAGTGGAAGCTGGCGAACGGTGAACGTGGGCGATGGTTTCACCGCCGCCACGCTTTCCGGTTTGTCCGCAGCCATTAACAATGCAAGCGTAGGAGTGACTGCGAGTGTGTTGACCAATGCAGACGGTACACAAAGGCTTTCGCTGGTGAGCCAGACCAGTGGCTCGGCGGGGGAGATCACGATCGCTACCACCGCAACGTCTTCGCACAGTGCCACGACCCTCGTGGACTCTACGACTGCCGATACGAAATCGGGCTTGGGGCTGGCAACGATTCAGGACGGAAAGAACGCCACCATTACGGTGGATGGAGTTTCCGGAATTACCAGCGCTTCGAATACTGTCGCGAATGCCATTCCGGGCGTGACGTTTCAGCTGCTGTCGACCGGCGCCGCGAGTTCCGATGGAACTCCTGAAACGGTGCAGGTCGTGATCGACAACGATACGACAAGCATTGAGACGGCGATCAATACCTTTGTGACGGACTACAACACCACGATGAAAGCCATCAACGCGCAGGAAGGCAAGGACTCCTCGGGCAATCCTGAACCTCTTTATGGAACGTCGGTTCTGGCGCAATTGCAGGAGGGGTTGCTGTCGGCGGTGAGTTCGTCCTTTGGCTCTAACACCATCAATTCGCTGATCTCTCTCGGCATCACCGCGAATGCGAGTGCCGATGGCACGATCAGCCTTGACGCTGACACCTTGAGCAGCGCGCTGAACACCAACTTCGCCCAGGTTGTGTCGCTGTTTCAGGACACAGGCAGTTTTGGTTCGACTTTTACGAATACGTTGAACGGCTTGGGAAACAGCAGTGCCGAAGGGGGCGCAATCAGCCTCGCGCTCAGCGAAGACAGCAGCCAGGAAACCACTCTGAATGACAACGTCTCAAAGCAGGACGCCTTGATTGCGACGCAGAAGGCAAACTTGACGACGGAATTGAATACGGCCAACCAGATACTGCAATCAATTCCAGAGATGATTCAACAGGTCAATGAGATGTACGGCGCCATCACCGGCTACAACACAAATCAAAACGGCTAGGAGCAACAGAATGGATACGTATCTGGCCCACTCGCTTGAGGGCGCGTCAGGGGTAGAACTCACGATTGCGCTTTATGACGGAATCGTCCGCTTCATGCACAATGCGATTGACGCAGTGGAGCGGAAGGATGTCGAGGCGCGTCGCGCAGCAGTCAAACGAGCGATGGACATCGTCATTCACCTTCAGGCAACTTTGGATAAGGACGTGGGCGGCAAGCCGGCCGAGTCGCTTTCCGACTTTTACGTCGCGATGTTTGCGCTGATGCTGCAGGGCTCGCAGGGAAACTCCAGGCAGAAATTCGAGCAGGTAATCGCCAATGTGCGAAACGTGCGTGACGCATGGAAGCAGGTGGCGGCAGATCCAAGTGCGGGTCAGTCCCAGCTGAATAAGCAAGCAAATGCAGTCGGAGCAAATGTGATGCGTCGTGATGCCTGGACTCCGCAAGCCGACGTCCCAGACGCGACCGGCTGGACCGTATAAGTCAGCCGGCGACTGTGAGCTCTTCTTCCAGCTGCTGTTTCTGGTAGAGGCCGGCGTAGTAGCCATCGAGTGCGAGCAACTCATCGTGACGGCCGACTTCGACAATCCTGCCGTGATCAAGAACCGCGATCTGGTCGGCATTGCGAACGGTTGATACCCGGTGCGAAATCAGGATCGTCGTCGCGGTCGTTGTGTAATTCCGCAAACCGCGGAGGATGCGCTCTTCGGTATCGGTATCGACGCTCGCGAGCGCATCATCCAGAATGAGAATCGCGGGTCGCCGGAGGAGGGCACGGGCAATTGCAAGCCGCTGCTTCTGTCCGCCCGATAGCGTCATACCTCGTTCGCCGACCATGGTCTCAAATCCTTGCGGAAATTCCTCAAATTCGCGTCGGATATGCGCCGCATCGGCAGCCGCGAGCAATTCTTCGGTAGAAGTGGAAGGAACGCCAAAAGCCAGGTTCTCTCGGATGGTTTCGCTGAAAAGAAATGTTTCCTGCGGCACGATGCCCATATTGCGCCGAAGTGTTTCCAGTGGATACGCGCGGACGGGACGGCCATCGATGAGTAAAGAGCCTTCGGGAGCTTCGTAGAGACGCGAAATCAGGTTGACCAGGCTGGTTTTGCCCGAACCTGTTGGCCCCACAATCGCGAGGCTCGAACCGGCAGGTATCTTCAGAGAGAGATCTCGTAGTATCTGCGTATCACCGTAGCTGAAGTTGAGATGACGGAATTCGATATCGCCGCGCAGCACTGCGTTGGCGGGAATCGCTGGATCGGCCGCGCTGTCATCAATGCCTGGCTTCGCGCGCAACAGCTCGTCAATGCGTGCGACGGAGGCAGTACCGCGCTGGAAAAGATTCACAACCCATCCCACGGCAATGATCGGCCAGATAAGCAGAATCATGTAAGTATTGAAGGCCACGAATTCGCCTGGCGTAATGCGATGTGCAATCACCTCATGTCCACCCACCAGGAGGGTAATGATCATGGCAATCCCCAGGATGAACTCCAATGTTGGCCATAACATTCCCATAAGCTGAACGAGGCCCTGTGCCCGCGTGATGTACTGGCGGTTCAGTTTCTCGAAAAGGCTCATCTGCGACTCTTCGCGGCCGAATGCGCGTACCAGTCGCGCGCCTGAATAGTTTTCCTGCGCCTGCGACGAGATCTCGGAGAAGCTTTCCTGAATTTTTTCGAAGCGATCGTGGATCTTGCGCCCAAAATACTGGACAAGGATGCTTGCAAGCGGCATGGGAGCCCACGCCACAAGAGTAAGCCACGGGCTGATGCGGAGCAGAAAGTAGAGCGCGCCGACTGTGAAGAAAACCGTATTGGCGCTGTACATCAATGCTGGACCGAGCAGCATGCGCACCGCATTCAGATCGTTGGTCATGCGCGCCATAACATCGCCGGTACGGTACTTCTGGTAGAAATTGGCGTCCTGACGTTCCAGTTGGAGGAAGAGATCATTGCGCAGATCGAATTCGATCTCCCGGGAGATACCGATCAGGATCCAGCGTTGTGCGTAGAGAAAGAGGCCCTTGACGAGGTAGATGGCAACGAACACGCCGGCAAGAAAGACAATCCGCTCACGCGAAACACCGCGCTCCAGTTCGTCGATAGCCTTCTTCAGAATCTGAGGCCCCTGCACGGCGGCGACATTTGTCGCTATGCACGCGAGCGTACCCCAGAGGTATCCCCACCGATAGCGGCGCATGTAGCTGAGCAGTGGGCCCAGTTCTCGAAACATGTTCCTATTGTACGAGGAGTGACGGCGGCTGCCGAATGGCCGGACGTGAGCCTCAAGACCGGATTTAAGTGGGGGTTCGGAGGAGCAAGTAGCCGCCGGTAAGGCCAAACAGCACGTCTGGAGACCATGCCGCCAGGGCTGCCGGCAGGTAATTTACATTTCCCAGGGCGCCAAACAGTCCGTTCACGACCCAATAGGCGAGAGCAACCGAAATGGCGACGGCAATTCCCGTGAGCGAACCACGACGGCCCATCGAGAGAGCAAACGGAATTGCCAGCACCGACATGACTATCGCGATCAGCGGATAGGCGAGCTTTTGCCACAGGGCTACTCTCAGTCGCATAGTGTCAAACCCGCTTTGGCGAAGATCGCGAATGTAATGGTCGAGCTGACCGAAGTTCATCTCCTGTGACTGCCAATTCTCTTTTTTGAAGTAATCGGGGTCTTCGTGTATCTCGGCAAAACTTGTGTTGCTGAATTCGCTGTACTCACGATTGTTGCCGTCGACGTTTTTCACCCAGCCATTGTGAAAGCGCCACGTTTCTGTCTGTTCATCCCAGACCACTCGCGACGCAAAAATCCTTCGGGAAAGGGCGAACGTGGATGGGTTGAATTCGAAGATAGAGAGATTGGCGAACGCGTTGTTGTCCGGATCGAAGAATTGGTAATAGAAGATGTGACCCTGCTCGCCTGGACGGGATTGGCCGAACATCCACTTTTGCTCGGGGTGCAAAAACGTTTGTGGCGGCCGGCCCTTGATGGTGCTGCGGAGTGCTTCCTGGCGGCGATTTGCCGATGGCAGGTAATAGTCGTCGAACAGGAACAGGCAGATGGCCAGCACTGCGGAGATCGATATGATCGGGATAACGAGGCGATAGAGACTGATGCCGGTCGCCTTCATGGCGACGATTTCACTGTTGCGATTGAGAACGCCGAATGTCACCAGCGCGGCGATCAGCACGGCAAGCGGCGTAATGGTATAGATCATGCTCGGCGCCAGGTTGAAGAGATATTCGCCCACGGTCGCAAGTGCAACGTGATTACGAACGATGTCACCAATCAGTTCGAAGAATGTAAAGACCAGCATCAGCATGACGAAGCTGGCCAGCACAAGCACAAACATCCCAAAAAACTCGCGCACGACATAGGCGTCAAGCAGCCGCGGGAACAAACCGCGCGAAACAAGACGGACGGAACGTGGCTGAAGTTTTTCGAGGAATTCCGTCAGGTGAGCTCCGTTTGATCTGAGTCCAAACCGCGGCTTGGGTGTGCGCGAAACAAGGTTTGCGATAGCGCTGAGGACACGACCGCCGCTTGCCATCTGCCAGAGAAGAAAACTGCCGACTACCGCGAAGAGGAGGTTGGCCATCCATACGCCGAGGAACGGCGTGAGCTTTCCCTGGCGGCTGAGCGCTATGCCGGTATACGAAAGGATGTAGTACAGCAAGACCAGCAAGACCGTAAAGACCAGGCCGGAACTCTTTCCGCCGCGACGCGAAATTACCCCGAGTGGAACGCCAACCAGCATCAGAACGAGGCACGCCACTGGATACGAAAATCGTGTGTGCAACTCCAGTAGGAATCTTCTGCCATCTGGACCGCGCGTGCGCGCTTCCAGGGTACCCATGGGTAGCGCGTATATAGCGGTGTCCATACGACCCAGGTGCATCTCGCTCTGCGGACTGAGCGACAGGGGCAAATCAGTCTTCTCGAATGTCGAGATGTTGTACTGCTGCGGTTGGCCGGAAACCGTTTCATGGCGGGCCCCATCCCGGAGCCTCATCAGCAGCTCCTGCGAAGAGTCACTCACCACAGTTGCGGACTTGGCGGTGGTGATGATCGGATTCCCGGGATCGGTGACGTCAGCCATAAAGACCTGGTCCCAGTTGGAGGCCCCTGTTCCCCCTCTTACGTTCTGGACGTAGAGCACGGCATTGCGGAAATCCTCGTAGAAGACGCGCGGCTGGATCTCATACGACGCCTGGGACGTCTCCAGTTCTTGCTGCATGTCGAGAATCGCCTGATTCCCGCGCGGCGCGATATAGAGCGAATTCAGCAGCCCCAGAAGGGTTCCGCCGATCGCCACCACGGAAGCAACACGCACGAAGTAGCCGATGCCGAGCCCCGATGCGCGCATGGCGATGATCTCGCTGTCGGCTGCCAGACGGCTGAGCCCGAGCAGAATGCCCACGAGTACGGCCATCGGGATGGTGACCTTGAGGGTATTCGGTAGGTTGAATATGAAGACTTCTGCGACACTTCCGAACGTGGAACTGTTGCGAACCACCATCTCGAGGATGTGGTTCAGGTCACGCATGAACAGAATGAAGGTAAAAATTGCGCAACCGATCAGCGCGTAGGAGAGGATTTCGCCGAGGATATACCGGGTGAGGATGCGCACGGTCAGACTCTAAGGCTAGTTTAACTTGCCTTAGCGGCAGGCAGCGGATGTGGATGCCATCCCCGCAGGCGCAGACTGTTCGCCAGCACGCTCACGGAACTCATGGCCATTGCGGCGGCGGCGATCCACGGGCTTAGCAGGATGTGAAAAGCGGGATACAGAAGCCCGGCGGCGAGAGGGATGCCAAGGATGTTGTAGCAGGCCGCCCACATCAGATTCTGCCGCATGATGGCAACCGTCGCTTTTGCCAGATCGATCGCGGCGATCAGCGCGGAGGGTTGTGCACGGAGGAGCAAAACATCTCCTGCCTCCTGGGCGAGATCGGCGCCGCTGCCCATCGAGATGCCGGCGTCGGCCTGCGCAAGTGCTGCCGCATCATTGATGCCGTCTCCGACCATGGCGACACGCAGACCTTCCTGCTGCAGGGTGCGGATGCGCGCGAGTTTGCCGGCCGGGTCCAGGCCTGCTTCAACTTCGCCAATGCCAGCCTGGTTGGCGATGGGCGCGGAAGCTGCGGCGGAATCGCCAGTCAGCATCATTACGCGCAGACCGCTCTGCTGCAACGCGGCGACGGCTCCGCCGGCATCGGGGCGCAGGGAGTCCTTCGCATCGAAACAGCCAATCGATTGGTAATCGAGCGCGATCCAGAGGCGGGTCACGCCGGGTTTCACCGGGGGAATGCTGTCGGGGAACCGAATAGCGGATTCCTGAAATAGTGCTTCGTTTCCTAGAAGACAGTTGTAGTCCTCGACGCGTGCGGCGACGCCGCGGCCCGGAATCACCACTACTTCTTCGGCGGGCTCCCACTTGATAGCGCGGGCTCGCGCACAATCGACAACAGCATGCGCCAGGGGATGATTCGAGCGTTCTTCCGCGGCAGCCGCCATGCGCAAAAGGTCGTCCTCGCTATATCCCTTGACCGGGCGTACAGCCTGCAGGACCGGCCGTCCGACAGTGAGGGTCCCGGTTTTGTCGAGAATGACAACGTTGAGGTTGGCAAGCCGCTCCAAGGCCTCTCCGCCTTTGTACAGCACACCGAACTGAGCTCCGCGGCCGACCGCGACGGTTAGCGCGGCAGGGACCGCCAGGCCCATGGCGCACGGGCAAGCGATCACAAGCACCGAAACAGTGCTGGCCAGGGCCATAGAGACAGAATGCGTTGTAACCATCCAAAGGAAAAATGTGAGTCCAGACAGCAGGAGAACCACCGGCACGAAGATGGCACTGGCACGATCTGCCAGCCGCTCCGTGGGCGCTCGCGACGACTGCGCCTGCTCCACCATTCGTGTAATCTGCGCCAGCACTGTATCTTCGCCGAGCGATTCTGCCTTGCATACAACCGCGCCATCGTAGTTGAGAGAACCCGCCAGAACGCGCTCTCCAACTTCCCGCGACAGAGGAGTAGCTTCGCCGGTCAGCATGGACTCATCCACGCTGGTGCGTCCCTGGATGATTTTTGCATCCACTGGAAATCGTTCACCGGGAAGCACGAGAACGCTGTCGCCGATGCGAACGTCTTCAAGCGGAACAAGCGTTTCGACGCCGTTCACGATGCGGCGCGCCGTCGCGGGGCGCAGATGGCTCAAAGCATTGATGGCAGCCAGCGCGCGACGTTTGGCGCGCGCTTCGAGTGCCTTGCCGAGAAGCAGAAAGCCAAGAATCAGGAGAACCGCATCGTAGTAGATTTGGCGATCCGGTGCAGGAGAGATTGTGGCGTATGCCGAGTAAGCGAATGCCACGCCGGTTCCGAGACTCACCAGCGTGTTCATGTTGGTGCTGCCGTGCCCGAGGCCACGAGCAGCCGCGACATAGATATCGCGTCCTGCCCACGCCATCAGAAGCGCGGTAACGACTAGCAGCGACCAGCGCAGAACATCCGGCGACGCCTGGTAGAGCCAAGGCATCATTCCCATCAACAGGTGGTCCAATGCTCCCATTTGTGTGCCAAGAGGCATAGCGACCAGCATTGCGATCGCACCGGCAATGAGCGTTGCCGCAGCCTTGGTCTCGATCTTCCCGTGGAAGGGCTCCGGGCTGCGCTGCGCGGTTGCTCCGAGATGTGGAAGCACGGCGTCGTAGCCGGCCTTGCGAATCGCTTCAATCAAGCGCTCTGCCGATGCTTCAGCCGGGTCAAACTCGACGAGGGCACGATTGGCCATGAGGTCAACGTGCGCCGACCTTACACCGGCCGTCTCTTTGAGAGCGCTTTCAACATGATGCTGACAGGAAGCACACGTCATTCCGATGACCGGAAGTGTCAGCGACTCTGTCTCGATTGAAGGCATCGTGCGATTCATTGCTCCAATTGTGCGTTGAAACCTGCCTTGGCGAGCGCCGCTATCGCAGCATCTACGGGCGGTTTGTCATCGGGCGACTTCAACCTGGCTGCCCCGATGCGTACCTCCTCAACTTCAACGCCTCCAGCGGAATTCAAGGCTTGCGTTACGCGCCGGACGCATGAGCCGCAATGCATTCCATCGATGCGGAGTACGAACTCTGCCATGAACTTCTCCTGTTTGCTTTGATGATACGCGCGCCGAATCGATGCAGGCCCGCAAGAAGTTGAGCCGAACGGCTTTGGCTGGTTACGCAAGTGTTGAAGCCCGGTCTATGCTAGAGGTAGAGATGATGGCAAACGTCGTTCAGCGTGAATTCCCAGAGGCTCCGATTGTCGGAGTCGGGGCGGTCGTCGTGGATCGGGAGCGCGTTCTGCTGGTGCAAAGGGGGCACGAACCCTCGAAAGGGAAGTGGTCCCTGCCGGGCGGGATTCTGGAACTGGGGGAGTCCCTGGTGGATGGCGTTGCTCGCGAGGTTCTGGAGGAAACCGGCCTCGTCGTTGAAGCCGTCGAATTAGTTGAACTTGTCGATCGCGTCCAGCGGGAGAGCTTGGCGCCCGGCGAGCGAGTCCGTTACCACTATGTGATTGCCGACTACCTTTGCCGGGTGGTTGGAGGGGCTTTGCAGGCAGCTTCAGACGCAGATGCCGTGCGGTGGGTAGAACGTGCGGAGTGGAATAGCCATAGCGCGCTGGCGCTCGATCCCATCACCGTGCGCGTGATCGAGGCAGGGTGGCAGCGGGCTCGCTCGTTGAGTCGTGCCGCGCAGGAGCCCATTTGAAGCGAGCCGGTAAATGGAAATGGATCGCCTGTGTTGCCCTCGCTTTGATCGTGTCATTCGGCGTGACGTGCTGGCTTCGCCCGCTGAGCGTCTTTCAAGTCTTCAATCAAGCCGAAATGTTCTATCTCGGCGCAAAGAGTGCCTTTACTGAGGTAGATGGCTATCGCGTCCACTACTATGCGCTCGGCCCAGTAGACGGTCCAGTTGTCGTGCTGGTGCACGGTCTCGGCGGACGCGCCGATGATTGGCAGAAGCTCGCTCCCCAGCTGGCAAGGGCAGGGTATCGCGTATACCTGCCTGATCTTCCCGGATACGGCGAAAGTGAAAAGCCAGCCAATTTTTCCTACTCCGTAAGCGATGAGGCGCGGATCGTTGCGGGCTTCTTCGATGCTCTCGGCTTGAAGCAGGTTGACCTCGGCGGATGGTCAATGGGCGGATGGATCGTGCAGCTTGTTGCCGCCGAGCATCCAGAGAGGATTCGCCGCCTGGTGTTGTTCGACAGCGCAGGGCTTTATGTAAAACCAGACTGGGATACAAGGCTCTTCACGCCCACTTCGGTCGAGGAACTCGACAAATTCGATGCGCTGTTGATGCCTTCTCCACCGCATCTGCCTGGATTCATCGCGGACGATCTCCTCCGCAATTCGCAGCAACATGCCTGGATTATCCGCCGGGCGCTGGACGCGATGCTGACGGGGCACGACACGACCGATAGGTTGCTTCCCACCCTCAAAATGCCCGTGTTGATTGTGTGGGGCAAGGTCGACCGTATTACGCCCCTGAGCGAAGGCAAAACGATTCACAGGCTCATCCCGCAATCGCAGCTGACTGTGATTTCCGGCTGTGGACACCTTGCGCCAAACGAGTGCGCAAACCAGATCGGGCCAGTCGTGGTTTTCTTTCTGAAAAGATAGCCTGCGCAAATTTCGGAGATCAGAGTTTGAGTTCAAGCCAAAACAAACGGGCGAGGTTTGGCGGCCTCGCCCTGGAGAGATGCCGAACGATCTAGAAGCTGATCCGCGCGCTCAGCTGGATTTCGCGCCCAGGAGAAGAGACCTCGGTGATGCTGCCGAAGTTCGACGTATTCACGAATCGGTTCGGTGTGCCGAGGTTGGTGTGATTGAGGGCGTTGAAGAATTCTCCGCGAGCTTCAAAGCGTGTCTTTTCAGCAATGCTGAACTCGCGAACGATGCCGAGATCCATGGTTTGCATTCCAGGGCCGTAGACGGAATTGCGGCCCACGTTGCCATAGGTGTAGGCGGGCGGAGCGGCAAAAGCCTGCGGATTGAACCATGTTGTCGAATTGCGGGTTCCCGAGCCGAATATGTTCTGGCCCGTCGAGTTTGCGCGGATGGGATTTTCACCCACAACGGTTCCTGCATTCGCCGTATCGCCAAATACCGAGATGGTCAAGGGGAAGCCGGTTTGAACCTGGTATTCCAGGGAACCACGCCAATCGCGGCTCAGTGCCTGCATCAAGCGGTTCGCACCCACTGCGTGTGAACTGTAGACGGTACTGAGCGCGAAGCGATGTCGCACGTCGCAACCAGGTCCCTTTTCCGCATTCAGGTCGTCGTTGTTCTGGGCAGTGGCTGCCTCAAACATCGGCGAACGGAAGTCCGGTGCGTTCTCAAGCGACTTGGCAAACGTGTAATTCGCAAGGAAGCTGAGTCCGTTTCCATACCGGCGGCGCACATTCACATATCCCGCGTCATACCAGCTCTGCGATGTGTTCTCAAGCAGGTTGATGGTGCTCACCGGGAAGGTGGAACTGGCGACCGTGATATTTGATGGAAAGACGGTGTTGGCGACGAAGCTGACCTTCGGGTGCGGACGGCGCGGTTGAATCAGCCCTGCACCCGGCTGGGCATTATTGATCAGATGCGAACGCTGCAAATGGAATCCGCCGGCTCCCAGGTATCCCAGTTCAATTGTGGTCGCGCTGCCAACCTGCTTCTCGAGCGAAGTGCTCCATTGCTGGATGTATTGGGCGGGCGCGTGAAGTTGGAGGGCCGTGAAGCTGACCGCCGTGGTCCCGAGCACGGGCTGCGCGGGGAAATTGAAACCCAACGCAGGACTGCTGGGAGTGTACGGATCGCTCTGCGAGGTTTCAGGGAAGACGTAAGGCACGTTGTGGCGCTGATTGCACCAGGTGTTCATGTCCACCGGTGTGTAGAAGATGCCATATGCGAGATGGGCAACAACTCCCAGGCGCGGCATATTCTGCGCCAGGCCAAGGCGCGGTGCGAAATTAGTGTGATTCGCGTACATCAAGCCTCTCGGATATCCGTTCTGCCCGCCGATAAATACCTGGGGAGTTCCGCTGCTCAGGTCAAGGTTGCTATTTGTATAGCGAATATCGACAAGCGGGCTCATGAATTCGTAACGCAAGCCGTAGGTCAGCGTGGTCGTCGTTGTCAGCCGCCATGCATCCTGCGCGTAAGCATCTGCATACCACTGCCGCAGGTCCATCTGTGGCACACCGGCTTGGCCCTGTCGTGCTGCCGGCATCCCAAGCTCGAAACTTGCCAGCGCCGATCCTGTGCCGTCGTTCAGAGAATCCTGCGTGGTGAACCCGTTGGTGAACTGGTAGTAGCCTCGGTTCTGGAAGAATCCCCACATCGGCCAGATGAACTTCTGATAGGCGCCGCCGAATTTCGCGCTATGGCGGCCAATCTGCCAATTCAGTGTGTCGCGACCTTCGACCACTGTGTCCCAGGCATGCATCGGGGTGGCGATGTAGTTGTCGCCCATGGGCGAGTAGCCTTGCACGTTGAAGTACGGAGCGCCCCACGCAGCAGGCCCGCCAAATCCTGTTCCTATGAGACCCAGTTCCGAGACGATGTCATTCTTGTTGGCGCTCTCGGTGGTATGCATCATGGTGAGGCGTGAGATTGCACCGGAGGCCGAATTCACCATTTGTGATGAGAAAACGTGATTCCAGGCCAGGATGCCGTTCTGCGCAAGGTCGTCGTGATAGAAGCCGAAACCCGGCAAGCCTTCCGGCATGAATCCAAATTCGCCACCTCCGGAGTACCGGAAGTAGGCCAGATCGCCATTGCCGAAGTTGTGATCGATGCGGACAGTGCCCTGGTCGTTGTTCATACGCTGCTTGCGTAGATCGAGGTAGTTATTCGCGTCATTGCCCGCGCCGATTACGGTCGGCTGGCCCATCATCGTCATCGATCCCATGTCCATGGTGTTGGGCTGAGGCGTGTATTTGTTCAGCATGATTGAAGCTGCATTGGCGATACGGCTTGGCGGAATGACGTTCAACACGCCGTTGTATTCAAACTGCTGGCGGATAAACTGCGGGTTCGATTCACTGACGGGAAGGCTCGGATTGAAATTCGGATTCGCCTGCGTTGTCGTCGGATCGTAGATGTTGACGCCGCTCTGGCTGAAGTCGCCGGCATCCTCTGCAGCGGTGGGGACGGTATCGACCATCGCCATGGTTTCGACGTTGCGGAGACCTTCGTAGTTCACGAAGAAGAACGTCTTTCCGATATGCCATACGGGACCGCCGACTGAAGTGCCAAAGTTGTTCTGCACCAGAAAATTTGACATGCCCATATCGTTGAACGAATGAGCATCCATGGCGCCGTTGCGAAGAAATTCGTAAACCGTTCCATGGAATTTCGCCGAGCCGGAGCGCGTGACGATGTTGATCTGGCCGCCGCCTGCCCCGCCCATATCGGCTGAATAGCTGCCAGTCTGCACCTGGAATTCCTGCACTGCGTCGGGCGAGGCGCTCAGGTTCTGCGTGCTGAAGGTAGGGTCGGTATTGGTCGCGCCATCGAGCAGAAAGTAATTCCCGTTGGGACGGCTGCCGCCAATGCTGACCGCAGATCGCTGACCGGGCCGCCAATACAAGGGGTTCATGTCGCCGGTTGCGGCGCCGTGGCTGATGTGCGCTCCGGGCACCGTGAGCACGAGGTCGATCAGCATGCGGCCATTCAGGGGGAGCGAATCGACGGAACGCTGATCTACGACTTCGCCAACGCTGGCATCCTGCGTTTTAAGCAACTCACCCGAAGCGTTGACCAAAACCGTTTGCGATTCCTTGTTGATGCGCAACGCGATGTCAAGCGTGGCCTGCTGTCCGACCTCGAGAACAATGTTCTCCTGGGTCTTGGCGAAGCCCTGGCTGTCGACAGTCAGCGTGTAGCTACCGGGCTGGAGACCGGCAATCTCGTAAAGTCCGGTTGCATTCGAAACCACTTCGCGCGCAGCGCCCGTGCTTGTTTCAGTCGCATGAATGTGGGCTCCAGCAATCGCGTGATGCTGAGGATCGAAAACGGATCCGCGCACAACTGCGTAGTTGCTCTGCGCATGGGCAGTGACGAAGGCTGTTGCGAGGCAGAACAGGGCTAGAACAGATTTGCGAAACATGACTCTCCTAAATGATCGAACTCATGTACATGCGAACAGGGTCGCGGGTATTCAGACCCCGGTGCACGGGTTATGCGCTTTTGGTTTACCTGATCTTTTGCAAACATCAGGGAAGGTGGCGCTTACGCTATATCGAACATGAGCCCTTCGATTGCAATGAGCATCGGACAATGGATGGGTAGGACTCTCCACCCTTCGGTTGATCTCACGCAAAAAGGCCACTCTTTCGAGTGGCCTTTTGTGTGTTACGAAAATCAGGCTGGAAACCCGGTTAAACGCCGATCACCGCGCAGAGTTCCTTGACGGCAGCTGCGCTCTTCTTCAGGGCAGCGTCCTCTTCGGGCGTGAGCTTGATTTCGATGATCTTCTCAAGCCCCGCGGCGCCCAGCTTGCAGGGAACGCCGATGTAGAAGCCGTCAATTCCATATTCACCCTGAAGGTAAGCCGCACAGGGCAGGATCTTCTTCTTGTCCTTCAGGATCGCTTCCACCATTTCGACCGCGGCCGCTGATGGAGCATAGTAGGCGCTGCCGGTCTTGAGGTATTTCACGATTTCGGCGCCACCGTCACGCGTCCTCTGCACAAGCTGCTCCAAGCGGTCGGGCGCAATGAGTTCCGTGATCGGAATGCCGGCGACGGTCGAATACCGTGCGAGAGGGACCATGGTGTCGCCGTGGCCGCCGAGCACAAAAGCCGTCACGTTCTCCACGCTGACGTTGAGTTCTTCCGCGATAAAGGTGCGGAAGCGGGCCGAGTCGAGCACGCCCGCCATGCCGATCACACGCTCGCGATTGAATCCAGCCTGCCGGAAAGCCGCCTGCGCCATGGCATCCAGGGGATTCGAGACGATGATCAGAATGCATTCGGGCGACTGCGCAACCACTTTCGCAACCACGTCTGACATGATCTTGAAATTTGTGTGCAGCAGGTCGTCGCGGCTCATGCCCGGTTTGCGCGGAATGCCGGCTGTGATCACAACGATGTCGGAGTTCGCAGTTGCTGCGTAGTCATTCGAACCGATGACGTGCACATCCCGTTTCTCGATCGGCATAGCCTCAAGCAGATCAAGCGCTTTGCCCTGCGGCACGCCTTCCACAACATCAATCAGCACCACGTCGGCCAGTTCCTTCGCCGCAATCCAGTGTGCTGCCGTAGCGCCCACGTTGCCGGCGCCGACAATACTTACCTTTTTACGCATTTGTTTTCTCCACTTGGACAGTGTCCTGCCCGTCAGGGGCTAAAGCCCCGTTGCCTTATTGGGTATCTTTGGCACGACTAAAGTCCTGCCCTTTCAAGACACATAGGATTATCCGCGGCTCGACTAAAGTCATGTCCTTTCAAAAACTGACCGCAGAAGCCTACGAATGACTGCTGAAAACTGACGACTGACAACTTAAAACTGCACCTACATATTGCTGATAATGCGTGTGGCAAATTCGCTGGTGCCTACCTTGGTGGCGCCCGCCGTCTGCCGCTCAAAGTCGTATGTCACGAACTTCTGCTGGATGGTCTTCTCCATCGCGTTCTCGATCATCTTGGCCGCTTCTTTCCAGCCGATGAAGTCGAGCATCATTACGCCGGAGAGAATCACCGAGCCTGGATTGATGACGTCCTTGTCGGCATACTTCGGTGCGGTGCCGTGCGTCGCTTCAAAGACCGCATAGCCGTCGCCGATGTTCGCGCCCGGAGCAATACCGAGGCCGCCGACCTGCGCGGCGGCTGCATCTGAAATATAGTCGCCATTCAGGTTGGTGGTTGCGAGGATGCTGTAGTCAGATGGGCGAATGATGATCTGCTGGAAGATGGAGTCGGCAATGCGGTCGTTGATGAGAATCTTGTTCTTCCACGCGCCTTTGCCGTGTGTCTTCCCGATGGAATCGAGGACGCCCTTGATTTCCGCGTAGAGGGAATCGCGAAATTCCTGGTTGCCGAATTCGAGGCCTGGCTCGATTAGCGCGGCATTCTCCTCCACAGTGATATTCGGGTTGGCATCGACGTTGCCGAGAATCCAACTTTCGCGCTCGGTTACCGTCTGGTCGCGAAACTCCTCGACCGCAACCTCGTATCCCCACTCGCGGAATGCACCCTCAGTGAACTTCTGAATATTGCCCTTGTGCACGAGTGTGACGGTCTTGCGACCTGTCTCGAGCGCCTGGCGAATGGCATAACGAACGAGCCGCTTGGTTCCGAAGATCGAGATCGGCTTGATGCCGACACCTGAGTCGGACCGGATCTTTTTCTTCCCGCCCTTCAATAGGTCTTCATTGATGAACTCGATCAGTCGCGCGACATCCGCGCTGCCCTGTTTGAACTCGATGCCCGAGTACACGTCTTCGGTGTTCTCGCGGAAGATTACGATGTCGACCTTCTCGGGATGCTTCACCGGGCTGGGCACGCCCTGGTAGTACTTCACAGGGCGAACGCATGAGTAGAGATCGAGCAACTGCCGCAACGCAACATTCAGCGAGCGGATTCCTCCGCCTACGGGTGTTGTCAACGGCCCCTTGATGGAAACGCGCAGGTCGCGTGCTGCGCTGACTGAGTCGTCGGGCAGCCACGTGTTGAACTGGCGGAACGCCTTTTCGCCCGCGAAAATCTCGAACCACGCGATCTTGCGCTTGCCGCCATAGGCCTTTTCAACCGCTGCGTCGAAAACGCGCTGCGAGGCTTTCCAGATGTCGCGGCCGGTGCCGTCGCCTTCAATAAATGGAATGATGGGATTGTCGGGAACCTGATATTGGCCGTGGCTGTACTCGATAGGCTGGCCGTTTTTCGGCAATTCCAGCCCGTTGTAGGTCTTTTGCATTTGCTTTGTGGAGTTCCTTCCCTCGATACGCTATAAGGAAGGCTAACACCCGCAAATTACAGGTGGCAATGCGCCCAAACGCTCAGAGGAACGCGGACTGACAGTCAAGCGCAGCTTTGAACCGTCGCTTGCGATCTTGCTCGACTGTCTTTCTACTGCACTGGCGCGTTTCTGAAGTCGTCTGCATCGAGTCGCGGGATGCCGAAGTGTCCGCGCAGGTGCATCAGATCTATGGGACTCAGGTTGCCGGCTACCGTCACCAGCGTGAGGCTTCTGGGTGTTTCGGCAAGGACAACGGCCCCGCGCACATTCGCCCCGTCCAGAACAACCCACACGTCGGTCTTTCCGTTATGCACCGGGCCACCGTGGTCCGATGTGGTCACAAGGTGCTTCCAGCCACGCAGATGATAGGAAGCACGAATCGACTCGACCGCACCTTCGTCGGGGATGCCGGCGTCACTGAAGCGCAGGGTATGAAAACTCACGCCGTCAAGTTTGTTGATTGCCTGTCGCGTCGGCGCATCGGAGTCCGGCAAGAGCCCAGCCGCCACACCAAGCATGGTTCGGTCGAGGGTGAAACTCGACTTCATCGCCGCTTCCGATGTGAGTTGGGCCAGCGCCGGGGGAACCCATTCCAGTGGCACGGGATCTGCATTAGGATTCGCTGTTCGAGCCGGGGGCGCTCCAGCTGGTGCCATATACTCCTGGGCGACAGCCAGTGCACAGCCCAGCGTCGCGCTGAGCATGGTGATACCGAGAACCAAAGTCATCCTCATTCTTGTACAAACTCTGCCGATCGGGAAAAGTTCCGCCCGAACGGCAAAAAAGGATGCAATCGCCCAGGCAATCACGAGGCTCAACTCCTCCGGAGCATGCAGGAGGGATTAAATCGCAATCCTTCCTGCGCTTACCCATCAATTTGCGATAAACTCAGGCGGGAACATCTGCACAATTCAGACACTGGCACTCTGACGGAGGATACATAGAAATTGGGAAAAAACATGGTCCCGAAGAAGATCTTTTTTACCAAGGGCGTAGGCAAACACAAGGAACGTTTGACCTCGTTTGAGTTGGCCCTTCGGGATGCCGGCATTGCCTCGCAGAACCTGGTGCGGGTCTCCTCCATTTTTCCGCCTCGTTGCAGAGTCATCTCCCGCAAGGAAGGCTTGAAGTACCTCGATCATGGTGAGGTCGTTTTCGCGGTGATCGCCGAGAACTCAACCCGCGAACCGCACCGCCTTCTCGTTTCCAGCATTGGCGTTGCTATTCCGGCTGATCGCGACGCTTACGGCTACCTCAGTGAACACCACAGCTTCGGCGAAACCGAAGACCAGGCGGGCGAGTATGCAGAAGAATTGGCCGCCGAAATGCTCGCCACGACGCTGGACGTGGAGTTTGATCCGGACAAAAGCTGGGACGAGAAGAAAGAGATTTACCGCATCTCCAACAAGATCGTGCGCACCAGCAATGTGACGCAGTCGGCTGTTGGCGATAAGCGCGGCCTGTGGACAACGACCATTGCGGCCGCGGTCCTTATTCTTGAAGAGTAGGCCTTGCAGGCGGCAGGCTTTTGGAGATGGACTCCCGGCTGGTGTAACGCCCGAGTTTTCACACAATTTTCAGGCCAGTCCCATGAGCCGGGGATTACTCTGCCGCGCAGGGCCTCCGTGAGAATTGCTCTAAAAGGATCATCGTAACCATGGAAAACGCTCGCAAATACAAGGTCGGGCTGGTGCAGATGCGGATGGGTCCCGACCCCGACGCAAATCTTGAGTCGGCTATCGCACACATCCGCGAGGCGGCGAAGCGCGGGGCGAACATCGTTTGCCTGCCCGAGCTTTTTCGCGCTCAATATTTCTGCCAGCGCGAAGACATCAAGCTGTTCGATCTGGCAGAGCCGATTCCAGGCCCGTCGACGACCAGACTCGCCGAGGTTGCACGAGAGAACCGGGTGGTGATTGTCGCTTCGCTATTCGAGCGCCGCGCGCCCGGTCTTTACCACAACACCGCCGTCACGCTCGGGCAGGACGGCAGCATTATCAGCGTCTATCGCAAGATGCACATTCCCGACGATCCGCTCTATTACGAGAAGTTCTACTTCACGCCCGGCGATCTCGGATTCAAGGCTGTCGATACCGCATTCGGCCGCGTCGGAACTCTTGTCTGCTGGGACCAGTGGTATCCCGAAGGCGCGCGCCTCACCGCGCTGCAGGGAGCCGAAGTGCTGTTCTATCCGACTGCCATCGGTTGGCACCCGGCAGAGAAAGAAGAGTTCGGCGCGGCGCAGTATGACGCTTGGCAGACCATCCAGCGCGGTCACGCCATCGCCAACGGAGTGTATGTTGCCGGCGTGAACCGGGTGGGGCACGAAACCGGCGACATCCGCGGCAATTGCGCCAG
The DNA here is from genome assembly GCA_963838295.1 of uncultured Acidobacteriaceae bacterium. GTDB lineage: Bacteria > Acidobacteriota > Terriglobia > Terriglobales > Acidobacteriaceae > Telmatobacter. The sequence continues at coordinate 166,762 of CAWIQS010000003.1, read as the reverse complement.
CGGTCCGGGCCTGCAGTTCTGGGGCGGCAGTTTTCTCGCCGACCCCTTTGGCCGCATCATTGCGAAGGCTTCGCACGAGGAGGAGGAAATCCTCATCGGCGAGATCGACCTGGCGCTGCTTGAAGACACGCGCCGCAACTGGCCGTTCCTCCGCGACCGCCGCATCGACGCCTACGCGCCCATCACGAGCCGTTTTCTTGACCCCGACATTGGTGGAGACGGCAAGTAAGAATGGCTACCCAGACTCCACACGAACTTGGCTATCGCATGCCGGCGGAATGGGAGCCGCACGAGGCGACGTGGCTGGCGTGGCCTCATAATCCCGAGGATTGGCCCGGCAAGTTTCAGGCGATCCCGTGGCTTTATGCGGAGATAGTCCGCCTGCTCGCGGCGCACGAGCGCGTGCATCTGCTTGTGCAGGATGAGAAAGAGCAAGGCCGGGCAAAGAGCATTCTTGATCGTGCGCACGCCAATCTCGACAACGTCAGCTTTCATCAATGGCCGACGGATCGCGTCTGGACCCGCGACTCGGGCCCGATATTCATCCGAAACACGGAAGGGCGAGTAGCCCTTACCAACTGGCGCTTCAACGCATGGGCCAAGTATCCCGACTGGCATCTCGACGACCAGGTTCCCGGTCGCGCGGCTGAACTGCTCGGCCTTCCGCAGTGGCAGCCAACTGCAGAGCTGCCCGGCGAGCAGCGCAGGCTCGTCCTCGAAGGCGGTTCGATTGACACCAACGGCCAGGGCATTCTGCTGACGACGGAAGAATGCCTGCTGAGCGAAGTGCAGCAGCGGAATCCCGGTGTGAGCCGCGAACAGCTTGAGCGTGCATTCCACGACTACCTTGGCATCGAGCAGGTGATCTGGCTGGGGCGGGGTATTGCCGGCGACGACACGCATGGTCACGTGGACGACATTTCCCGATTCGTTGGGCCCTCGACCATTGTTACCGCTGTCGAGCCGAACTCAAAAGACGCCAACCACGAACCATTGGCTGAGAATCTCGCTCGTCTCAGAGCCGCCCGTATGCTCAACGGCAAACAGTTCAACCTCGTCGAATTGCCGCTTCCGCGGCCCGTCGTCTTTCGCAGACAGCGACTGCCGGCCAGCTACGCCAACTTCTACATTGCCAACGGCGTTGTCCTTGTTCCAACCTTTCACGATCCTAACGACCGCATCGCGCTCGGGATTCTTGCGGAGCTTTTTCCGGATCGCGAAGTCATCGGCATCCATGCTGTCGATCTCGTGTGGGGGTTGGGAACGCTGCATTGCATGACCCAGCAGCAGCCTGCGGCGCGGCCGCAACAGCAGCTTTGAGCACTCTGCTAGTCGTTGCACCGGACGCGATGCGATACATGCCTTCGTAACCAATTGCAGGGAATTCTCCGGGCTAAGCAGTCGATTTTGCCGTACCATTCAAGCCATGATTTCCGATCTCGAAGCCATGAGAGAAGCTCTCTCTGAAGCGCGCAAAGCCAACGCTGCCGGCGAAGTGCCCATTGGCGCCGTGATCGTTTGCCGAGGCGAGTTAATCGCGCGCGGACAGAACTCCGTAATCCGCACCAGCGACCCTACTGCTCACGCCGAGATCGTGGCTTTGCGCCAGGCTGCCCGCACCTTCGGCAATTACCGGCTCAATGGCACCACGCTCTACGTCACGCTGGAACCGTGCGCGATGTGCGCCGGGGCCATGATTCACGCGCGCCTCGACCGCCTGGTGTACGCTGCGCTTGATCCCAAAGCAGGCGCTTGCGGGTCGGTGCTCTCCGTCATCAACCACCCGCAGCTCAACCACGTGATGCAGGTGCAGCAGGGGGTGCTCGGCGAACAGTCCGGCGAGTTGCTGCGCAGCTTTTTCCGGGACCGGCGCTAGGTTCGCAAGCAGGACAATAGGCAACCGTTTGGTTGCGCAATGCTTTTTTTGTTTTTTAATGCAAAGTCTTCTCGGCAAAAGGGTTCCGGAAAAGGGCTCCCTCAAATTCCTCTTTCCATTGAAGTTAGCAAGCAAAGTATTCTTACAGAAGGACTTGCGTGCACTTTTTGAATTTGGGCGGTGGTGTTTGTACCGCATCCCGGTGTAAGCCGTGGGACGCGCATTGCCGGAATTTCCGATCGCATTCCTTATTGAGCTTCATTATGCGCCGGAGAGGGATAATTACCTGCAAATCCGGCGGAAATTTGTTTCGTTTGTTTTGTTTGGTTTGCGAGGAAAACAAGGCGGGATAGAGTTGACAGGTGAAGTTTGGTTGGTTCCAGTCGGCATCAACTCCGCGTCAACGCCCTGATTCGGTCGGCCTGCTCGGGCCATTTTGCGGCAAGTTCGGCGTGACTTGCGTTGCGATAGTCGGCGAAGTCAAAACCTGGCACTACGGTGCATCCCAGGAGCGCCACCTTGCCGCTGCCCAGGATACGCGTTCCCTGCCACACTCCTGCAGGAACGAGCAACTGAACATGCTGTCCCGCTTTCAAGTCCGGTCCAAGAGTGAAAAGCGCGGAGCGCCCGTCGGGGTAGAGCTGCAGCATCTCCACCGGGTCGCCGAGATAGAAATGGAACACCTCGTCCGAATCGAGGACGTGCATCTCTGAAAAGCCGCCCGCTTCCAGCAGGTAATAGATCGCCGTGCTTTGCGGGCGATTTCCGCGGGGAAGATCTATGCTGGCCGCTGAAGTGTAGGTGCGTCGGAAATACCCGCCCTCGATCCGATGCGGTTCGAGGTTGAGCATTTTCTTGATCTCGTCTGCCGTCACGCGAAAATGGTAGCAGGCACAGTAAACTATGGGTATGAAGGTCCAGGTTTACACAGCCGCCTGGTGCAGGGATTGCCGGGCGGCGAAGCAGTTTCTCGAATCGCACGGGATCGAGTACACGGAGATTAATGTTGATACGGATCCGGTCGCCTCGGCCGAGGTCGTACGGCATGTAGGCAAGCGGGCTATTCCGCAATTTGTCATCGATGGCGAATGGTTTCAGCCTTACAAACCGGGCCGCGGCCTTCTCTATGACGAGTTGCACAAGCGGTTCGGGATTCCGGTGAAATAGCGACGTTTGAGGCTCGTTGATTGTTGCTGACTCCGGCCGAAAAGCAGATTCTTCGCTCACCACCCCCAAACTGAACTACGTTTGGGGCCCCTTTCGCTCAGAATGACACCGCTTTGTGCGTAAGAACTAATTCGAAGTCGATTCCCAGGTAGACAGGTGGAGCTGCTTAACCTCGTACAATCAAGAGTTGGCGACGGCCATCAGCGATAGCCAATCGAGGAGCTGCCTTTGATCAAGCGTTATACCCGCCCCGCGATGGGACGCATCTGGACGGACGACAACAAGTACCGCTGCTGGCTGCAGGTGGAGTCGGCGGCCAGTTCTGTACTTGCTGAGGATGGTGTCATTCCCCAGTCCGCTGCCGACGCAATTGCCAAAAAGTCCAGTGCTTCGGCGGAGCGCATTCACGAGATCGAAGCCGAAGTGAAGCACGACATCATTGCTTTCACGACTGCTGTTTCTGAGAGCCTGAAGGCGCAGGGTCTCGGCGAAGAATCCCGCTGGCTCCATTATGGCTTGACTTCAAACGACGTTGTCGATACGGCGCAAGCTCTCCAGGTCAAAGAGGCGTCTGAACTGATCCACAAAGGGATCGATGCACTTCTGGTTGTTCTGAAGCGCCGCGCAGTCGAGTTCAAGCACACCCCCACTATCGGGCGCACTCACGGCATCCACGCCGAACCTACGACCTTCGGGCTCAAGCTGCTGAACTGGTACGCCGAGATGCAGCGGAACCTTGTGCGCTTCGAGGCTGCCGCGGAAGACATGCGCGTCGGCAAGCTTTCCGGGGCCGTCGGCACTTTCGGCCACCTGAAGCCTGAGCACGAGGAGCGCATCTGCGAGCGGCTCGGCCTGAAACCGGCGCCCGTCGCCACGCAGGTAATCCAGCGCGACAGGCACGCGGCGTATATCGGGACGCTGGCGATCGTTGGCAGCACGCTCGACAAGATCGCCGTCGAACTCCGCCACCTGCAGCGCACCGAGGTGCGCGAGGCACAGGAGTACTTCAGCGAAAAGCAGAAGGGCTCCTCCTCGATGCCGCACAAGAAAAATCCGATTACGTCGGAGCAGATCAGCGGCCTCGCGCGCGTTCTGCGTTCGAACTCGCAGGCGGCGCTGGAGAATATTGCCCTGTGGCACGAGCGCGACATATCCCATTCGTCCGTCGAACGCGTGATCTTTCCCGACTCCACGATTCTTGCCGATTATCTGCTCGCGAAAACAACAGACCTCGTCGATCGCCTGCTTGCTTATCCCGAGCGCATGAAAAAGAATCTGGAGTTGACCGGCGGTCTCATCTTCTCTGGGCAGTTACTGCTCGATCTGGCCGAGGCGGGCATGCTGCGGGAAGACGCTTATCGGCTGGTGCAGGGCCACGCCATGCGTGCATGGAAAGACGATCTGATTTTCCGAGATGAGGTGGCGAAGGAGCCGGCGATCACGGCGCTGCTCTCGACGGAGAAGCTGGCAGAGACCTTCGATTACACGCGGCAGTTGGGTAATGTCGACGCCATTTTCAAACGGGTGCTGGGAGAGTAAAGATTTGGGCCAGGGATATGCGCCGCAGGCGCAAGGTTTATTAGCCCCGCGCTTTAGCGTGGGGTGCTGATTCCAGTTGTAGAATGGGAGTCCCGTAGGGACGGTGTATCTTGGCGCACACGTACGCGAACAATTTCATTCATTGTGTTTTCAGCACCAAGGATCGTCGTTCTCTCATTCCTGCCAACCGCACAGCGGAACTGTATGCCTACATGGGCGGCATAGCCCGCGGAGAGGGCTTCTCGTTGATCGCGGCAGGCGGAACATCGAACCACGTTCATTTGTTATTTGTCTTGCCGGCGTCTCACTCCCTTGACCATGCAGTTCAGAAGCTGAAGGGAAGTTCTTCGCGATGGATGGGAGATGGTTTTTCCTGGCAAGAAGGATATGGAGCATTCAGTGTTAGCCATCTCAGGTTGAGATCGTGAGGGGATACATACAAAACCAGGAAGAGCATCACCGCAAGCGGGATTTCGAGCAGGAATTTGTCGCCATTCTGCATAGCTGTGGAATCGCATATGACGAACGCTACGTCTTCGGGTGATTGGAAATGGCGACGTCCCTACGGGACTTGATTCGATGGAACAGCAGCGAACCCCACGCTGAAGCGCGGGGCTAACCAACATCGCGCCTACGGCGCACTCGGTCTGGGTTGGCAACGTCGCTGCTATTTCAATCGGCATGGAGCAGCCGAAATGTGGCTCGCGGAATAATCGACATGAATGGGATTTCAGATTCGGCGGCTGAACGGGTGCATCAGGAGGAATCGGCATGAACCAGATACCGGATACGGCAGCCGAACGGATGCTTGGAGAGCAATCGGCATGAATGAGATTCCCGATCACGCGGCAGAGCGGGTGCTGAACACGATCGAGGAAGTCGTCAACTCGGCTGATGAGGAACTCGAGGATGCCGAGCAGTGGATGAAGGCGCTGGCCGCAGAATTCCCTGAGGCGTCAATCGTGCACAGCTATTACGCGTGGGTGCTGTCGCGGGGAGGGAAGCATCGCGAGGCGATCGAGCACGGCCGGGTGGCGGTGAAGCTTTCGCCGGAGTCGGAGATTTCGTCGATCATGTTGTTTCGCGTGTTATGGAAAGCAGGCGAGCATCAGCAGGCCTTCGATGAGCAGAAGCGACTGGAGAACCATGGAGTTTCCGATGGGTACGCGCTTCTGATGCAGGAATGGGATAAAGGCGGACCTGACCACGGCTTATCCGAGCCAGACTAACGACCGGAGGAGGCGCAGACTCTGTTATCGTCTCCTCGACAGGAGAGGTCGATGAAACACATCGCTTGTTTGCTCTTTGCCTGTACCAGCGCAATCGCTATTGCCCAGCAGGCCGCAACCCCGAACCCGAATCCGCTGGACAAGCTTTCGTTCATGCAGGGCGACTGGAGCGGCAAGCAGGACTTCAACAACCAGGGCGGACCCGCAATGGTGGGCGATGCCACGGATCGTATCGAGATAGGCATCGCCGGTAAATACCTTTGCGAGATGCTCTCCACCACGCTGCCCGGTCGCAAGCCGACCGATACGCGTCACTTCATTTCGTTCGACAAGCAATCCGGCAAATACACGGCCTGGTGGTTTAATGACACATCCACGCATCCCAGCGAGCTCACGGGCGACGTTGCTGGAAACAAACTTGTGCTGCTGAGCGGCTCGTCCGGCCCCGGGCCGGTGTTGCGGGCAACGTATGAAAGCCCGTCGGCGAATACGCTCACGTTCCTGCTTGAAATGAAGCAGGGCGAAAACTGGACAAAGCTTTTCCTTACTACCTACTCAAAGAAAGCCTCTGCGCAGCCGTAATGCGGTGCTGAATCCGGAGAAGGGAACTCGCACGTGGAAGCTGCAAATCTCACTGTTGCCATCACCGGAGCTTCGGGCGCGGTTTTATGTCGTGAATTGCTTCGCGCGCTTGAGGCAGATGCGCGGGTGGCGCGGATTCATTTTGTCGCATCGGAAAATTCGCTGCGCGTGATGGCGGAGGAACTCGGAATTTCGGGTCGTTCCGGTCTGATCGAGAAGGTTGTTGGTGGAGCGCCCGCCAAAATTACGCAACATTCTGACTCTGACATCGGCGCTGCGATTGCCAGTGGAAGCTATCCCTGCCACGGGATGATTGTGTTGCCGTGCTCGATGGGCACGCTGGCGGCGATCGCCAATGGGCTCGCCAATTCTCTTATTGCTCGCGCTGCGGACGTCACGCTCAAGGAGCGGCGTCCGCTGCTGCTGTGTGTGCGGGAGACGCCCTTCAATCGCATTCACCTGCGCAACATGACCCTTGCTGCCGAGGCAGGAGCTGTCATTTTTCCGGTTATCCCCGCGTTTTACAACAAGCCTGTCGACTCCGCTGAAATGGCGCGTCAGTTCGCCTTCCGCGTCCTCGCGCACATCGGATTGCCGCAGGCTGGCGCTTACGTCTGGAAGGCGGATGAATAGAGCTCATTGAGAGTCCGATGATTCTTTTTGAATGACAATCTGCTGACAAGTTCACGTTTGACAGCGCGATATGCGTTCCGCGATACTGCCTTCAATGCTGAACTCAGCGAACCACCGGATTGAGGTCATGGCTATGTGCATCTGTTGCGCATGCGGATCGATCCGTGTGGCTTCTGAGAGGCGAATGCGCTAGTCGCAACCGATCAAGAACCAGGCGGCCCGGATCCAAACAGGATTCGGGTTTTGCATTTTCCGGCTGGGTGTGGCTTCCTCTCGGGCCCGTCCCCGTCGCAATCAGCCCGACACGCAATTGAAGGAGATCACGATGTCTGAAGAGAAGAAGCAACACCTCGCCACACTCGCCGTTCATGCCGGCCAGTCGCCCGATCCCGTTACCGGCTCGCGCGCTGTCCCCATCTACCAGACCACGTCGTACCTGTTTCAGGACGCCGATCATGCGGGACGGCTCTTCGCGCTGAAGGAATTCGGCAATATCTACACGCGCATCATGAATCCGACCACCGACGTCTTCGAGAAGCGCGTGGCGGCCCTCGAGGGCGGTGCAGCAGGGTTGGCGACGGCATCGGGACAGGCCGCTGAAACTCTCACCATCACAACTCTCGCTGCGGCCGGTGACGAGATCGTGTCCACTACTTCGCTGTATGGCGGTACCTACAACCTCTTCCATTACACGCTGCCGCGTCTTGGTATCAACGTGCGCTTTGTCGATGCTGATGACTTTGGCGGTCTGCGCGCTGCCATTAACTCGAAGACCAAGGCGGTCTACACCGAGACTCTCGGCAATCCCAAGCTCGACATTGCCGATATCGAAACGCTGGCCGCCATTGCCCACGAAAACGGCGTGCCGCTGGTTATCGACAACACCTGTGCCTCTCCGGCCCTTGTCCGCCCCATCGAGTGGGGAGCCGATATCGTCGTCAACTCGGCAACCAAGTTTCTCGGCGGTCACGGCACCACCATCGGCGGCGTCATTGTGGACGCCGGCAAATTCGACTGGGCCGCTTCCGGTCGCTTCAAGGAGTTCACCGATCCCGACCCGTCCTATCACGGACTTTCGTACACCGAGGCATTCGGCCCGCTGGCGTTCATCCTCAAAGCCCGCATCCAGGGCCTGCGCGATACTGGCGCCGCGCTCTCGCCGCATAGCGCATTTCTGCTGCTGCAGGGCGTCGAGACGCTCCACCTTCGCATGGAGCGCCATTCGCAGAATGCTCTCGCCGTCGCACACCATCTCGAGCGGCATCCCGGAGTGGATTGGGTCAACTATCCCGGCCTCGCGTCGAGTCAATATTTTGCGCGCGCGAAAAAATACTCGCCGACCGGCCAGAGTTCGCTCATCACCTTCGGTATCAAGGGCGGATACGAAGCCGGGAAGAAGTTCATTGACTCGCTCGAACTCTTCTCGCTTCTGGCAAATATTGGCGATGCCAAGTCGCTCGTGATTCATCCAGCTTCAACCACCCACCAGCAGCTTTCCGTTGAAGAGCAGGCCGCAACGGGAGTGACTCCCGAGCTGGTGCGTCTCTCCGTCGGCATCGAGGATATTCGCGACATCATTGCCGATATCGACCAAGCCATCGAGACAGCCAACGGACACGCCAGTTCCGATGCTGCCACGAGCAAGGTTCATGCGGCACAATGAGGGTTATGACTGAAGCCGTAACCGGGTCGGGCTCGGCATCGACCCGGTCGCCTGCTCTTGAGCCCACGTATGAGGGCGACTTCGTACTGGACGAGCATCTGATGCTCGAGAGCGGGCGTACGCTGGCCCAGCCCACGTTGCACTATGCCGTCTATGGCCGGTTGAATGCTGCACGCGACAATGCGGTCCTGATCTGCCATGCACTTTCTGGTTCGGCGCGTGTCGGCGACTGGTGGCCGGAGATCTTCGCTCCCGGCGCCGTTTTGTCGCTTGAACACGATTTCGTGATCTGCATCAATATCCTTGGTTCCTGCTATGGCTCTACGGGGCCGGGATCAGTCGATCCCGAAACCGGCCTGGTGTATGGTCCCGATTTTCCCCTTGTCTCGATTCGAGACAATGTCCGTGCGCAGGCCCATCTTCTCGACTCTCTCGGGATTCATCGACTGAGGCTGATCCTCGGCGGATCGATCGGCGGCATGCAGGCCCTGGAATGGGCGATCCATGATCCCGCCCGCGTCGAACGCGCTGCGATTATTGGTGTAGCGCCGTTGACTGCCATGGGATTGGCCTTGAATCATCTCCAACGTCAGGCTATCCAGAACGACCCGGACTGGGACGGCGGCTACTACCTGCCGCAGCGCCAGCCAGTGCTTGGTCTGTCGCTCGCCCGGCAGATTGGAATGATCAGCTACAAGTCCGCCGAGCTGTTCGATGAGCGCTTCGCCCGCAATCCCAACCGAAATGGCGAAGACCCGTGGAGCCACGATGACCAGGGAGGCGGCCTGGTTGGCGGGCGCTTTGACATTGCCGGCTACCTCGACAACCAGGGCGAGCGCTTTATCCGGCGATTCGACGCCAACGCCTACCTCGCCATCCTGCGCACCATGGATACCTGGGACCCTCTGAATGGCCACGCGTCTCCCGCGGAGGCCTTCGGCGGCATTCACGCCAGGCTCACCTTTATCGGGATCAGTTCCGACTGGCTGTTTCCGTCAGAATCCATTCGCAGCTTTGCCGATCTCCTTCGCTCGGCAGGTGTGCCCGCGGAGTATCGCGAAATGACCAGTTCGCACGGTCATGACGCCTTTCTCGCCGAACAGGCCGAGCTGGTTCGACTTCTGCAGTAACTCTTTTGCTTGCCGGGAACGATCCTCTGGTAAGCTCAGGAAACACTTTGCCACGATTTGGTGTCTAAGCGATTATGCGGTGTGCTGCGGGGGCGGCCATCGATTCCCCTATAGGGAGGCAGAAAGATTCCCGTACGGCTTCCATTGAATGGCTTGTATGAGATTGCGTTGGCGCCATGGTTCCCGATTGCGCCGCCGCAAACGTCCGATCTGCGGCGCCTTTCAGGCCGCGTAAGTTTTTGTCGAATCAGATGCCTTGTCACAATGGGCAGGGCTTTCTATAATCCTCCCAATACCGCATTGGACATCGTGGGAATGTCTATCCGTCAAATTGTGTCGAATCACCCTTCAAAACGGATAGATGAAACCGCGAGCGAGTGCTTGAGTAACGATTCCACTTCCGCATCTCCCAGGAGCACTGAATGAAGAAGTTTGTCTTTGCATCTGTGATGGCGCTGGCGAGCTTGAGCCTCGTTTACGCACCCACGCTGCGCGCGCAGGATCAACAGGGCGGCACAATTCAAATCAAGGATCCCGCCGAATATAACGCCTACTCCATGGCCACAACACAGTCTGATCCCAAAGCCAAGGCGGCAGCGATTGAGGACTTCCTGACCAAGTACCCGCAGAGCGTCGTCAAGAAGACACTGCTTGACACGTTGATCGACACCTACCAGGGGCTCGGCGATTTGGACCATGCCCTGAGCGCCGCCACCCGGATGCTGCAGATAGACCCCGATAATCTGAAGGCGATCTACTTCTCGGTGTATGTCAAGAAGGGCCAATGCGCCAAAACCTCCGACCAGCAAGCTTGCGATGACACCGTTGCACTGGCTCAAAAGGGATTGAACGCCAAAGCGCCTGCCGGTATGTCGCCGGAAGAGTTCAAGAAACAGACCGACGCGACGGCTCCGTTTTTCCACTCGGCGATTGCCACAGCCGACATGGGGAAGAAGGATCCGGCTGGTGCCGTCGAAGAATACAAAAAAGAACTGATGTTGTACCCGCCCGACGCCACCCAGAAGGGTCCGGGCCTCGGCGATACGCTTCAGCTTGCGCTGGCATACGTGAAATTGCAGCTTCTCGACGCGCAGGCCCAGAGAGACGCCGAAACCAAGGCAAAGGCGACTCCCGGCGATGCAACTTTGGTTGCCGCTGCCAAGGCCGCAAAAGACAAGGCCGGACAGGACTACGTGCAGGCTTGCTGGTTCTTTGCCCGCGCGTGGAACTTCGCCCCCGCCAATTTCAAGGGGCAGATCGAGCCGCAGCTTGAGTACTACTTCAAGAAGTACCACGGAGATCTGACGGGCTTGGACACGCTGAAGAGCCAGGCCGCAGCCACTCTGTTCCCTCCGGGAACGCTGAATATCGCTCCGGCCAAGACACCTGAAGAGCAGATTCACGACCTCCTTGCCAGCACTTCTGATTGGAACACTCTGGCGCTGGCCGATAAGGAAACGGTGCTGTCCGTTGGAAGCAAGGAAGACGCCGACAAGCTCTGGGCCACGTTGCAGGGCAAGGACACGCCGGTCCCGGGCACCGTGATCGAATCGAACGCCAACCAGGTGAAGGTTGCCGTGACGCAGGACTCCAAGGACGCCAAGACGGCTGACTTCATCGTGAACATGAAGGAACCGATTCCTGAGAAGGAGATCCCGGCGGTTGGTTCAGAACTGAAACTGCTGAAGGACGGCGGTCCCGAGCTCGACGGAACCTACGACACCTACACGCAGGTTCCTGCCTCGTCAACTGCTGCTGCAAGTGCCCAGATCGTGCTCAAAGACGGCCTTCTGCAGTCGAAGAAGGCACCGGTTCACAAGCCGGCGGCCGCTCACCACACGACAACAACGCATAAACCGCAGCAATAGCTCGCATCCGCTCCTGGTGAATCGAAGGGCAGTCCGTCAAGGGCTGCCCTTCCTGTTTCTACCTCTGCCAGAGTGGCCGAATGGTACCCTTGAGACAGCATGGTGCCGTTCCGCATTCCCCTCAAAACCCTGACAGCAGTCCTGCTTGCGGTTGTCTGCTTACCTCTTTCTTTCGGCCCATGGCAATGCCAGGGACAAGCGAACTCAAAGCACGAAAGAGTTGTGCCTGACCCCGTTGCGCCCAAGCCGTTCTCAACCGTTGCGACCCGGCAAACTCCGCTCTACACCGTAGATTTTCGATCTGCGGACCAAATTTCCGAGCAGGATAGGCTCCTGCTTGCGGATTCGGAGTCGTCCATCGCCGAGCATGCTGGCTTTGCCGGCCTCGAGTTTTCGCGGGACAACTGGAAAAGCCGCCAGATCGTCTGTCCAACTTTCCCGAATCATCTCTTTGTGCAATACACGCGGAATAACGGCGCCGGCGATGTCTCAGTATTCTCCGCATCGATTCCGCGCAATGGCAATGGCCGGGTCCGTGTTGTTCCCATCCTCAAACGCGGATACTCTCTGTTTTCTCCCGCGCCGATCAATGCGCTGACCATTTCGGCCTTCAACCACATCCGCGCCGAAGATTCCGAGACTGCAAACTCCGACTGGCTTGGGAATGCTCTTTGCTATGCCGCATTGGCTGGCGCGAGGCCCGAGATCGTGGCGCCGGGTGCGGACCCCGCGCTGCACAAGCCGATCCCCGCGCTCAGCGCAGCGATGGATGTCCAGATGCAACCGCGAGGAGTCGAAGTGATCCGCTTTGACGATAACGCCGCGCGTCCGCACGCCACGGAGTGGCAAATGACCTTCACGCAGCAGGGAAAGCTGATCAAGGCTGCGCACAGACCGGCATCGATGATGGCCGTAAAAGCTGTTTCCGAGAAGAACGGGGTTACGCGGACATGGACAGTGCCGCAGGATGGCCGGAATTAATACTGATTCTGGCCCGGCTTTCCCATTCTTCAGCAAGGGGCTGCTAAAAAAGCAACTGCAGGTTCCTCGACTCCCGTTGGTCGCTCGGAATGACAGTCTGAAATGACATTTTAGAAAAGACAGCGGTCAGCACTGTCATTCGCCAAGCATGATCCTCTGAATCGCTGAGGCGCGTCCTGTTGCTGCATCGCATGTGATCAGCGCTGCGCACATTTTGGGATTGCCCTTGGCGGCCTCGAATTTGCCCGGCATGCCCGTAAGAAAGCGATGCAGCACAAGTTCTTTCTCAACGCCGATTACGCTGTCATAGGGGCCGCTCATGCCCACGTCGGTCTGATAGGCGGTGCCGCCGGGCAGGACGCGCTCATCGGCTGTGGGGATGTGCGTGTGCGTGCCGAGGACTGCCGTGACGCGTCCGTCGAGATGCCAGCCCATGGCGACTTTTTCGCTGGTAGCTTCGCCGTGGAAATCGACCACGATAACTTTGGCCTTGATTCCGGCGAGCAGGTTGGTGGCCGCGTTGAACGGGTCGTTGGTGCCGCTCATGAAAACCTTGCCCATCAGGTCGACGACCGCATAGGCCACGCCACTCTGCGTGACACCTTCGAAGACGCCGTATCCGGGCAGGCCCGGCTGCATGTTGGCAGGCCGCAGCACGCGCCGTGCGCGATCCTGACTATTGGCAGGCGCTGAACTCAGATACTCCAGAAGCTCTCGCTTGTCCCACACGTGGTTGCCGGTGGTGAGCACGTCGGCGCCGAGGTCAAACAGCTCTTCGGCAATCTGCGGCGTTACGCCGAAACCGCCTGCGGCATTTTCCGCATTGATGACGGTGAGTTCGACGTCATGCGCTTCGCGCACGTGCCCGATGTGCTCGCGCACGATGCGGCGCCCCGCGCTGCCGAAAATGTCACCGACAAAAAGAATCTTCATTGAACTCCAGTGGACAGTGAACAGTGGACAGTGGACATGGGCCGTGGACAGCGGGAGCATGGATCATCATGAATTCAATATTCCCCATTTGGCTCCTATGGAAGGCAAGAGTCAAAAAGGTAGAAGACTGCCCACTGTTCACTGCTCGCTGCTCACTGCATTCCTCATGAGCGGAAACAGAATTACGTCGCGGATCGACTTTGAGCCGGTGAGCAGCATGGTCAGGCGATCGATGCCGATGCCTTCACCTCCTGTTGGCGGCAGGCCGTAGGCCAGGGCGCGCACGTAGTCTTCGTCCATCTGGTGGGCTTCCTCGTCGCCGCGATCGCGCTCTTTGAGCTGGTCTTCGAAGCGCTTGTGCTGCTCCACCGGGTCGTTCAGCTCGCTGAAGGCATTCCCCAGTTCGAATCCGCCGGCGAAGAATTCAAAGCGCTCCACAAGTTCTGGATTATCAGGCTTCTGCTTCGAGAGCGGCGAAACTACTGTCGGGTAGTCGTAGATGATGGTTGGCTGAATCAGGAAGGGCTCGACTACCGCTTCGAACAGGTTGTAAATCAGCTTGCCAAGTGGCGCACCCTTCTTCGCGTCGTAGTTGATCGCACTCATCGCTGTGCGAATCGTCTTCAAATCCGATGACCGCCCAGTGGTTTGCTCCTGTGCGTCCTGTCCCTGGGCAGTCTCAAGAGAGGTGACCGCCGCATGGATTCGCGCCTGCAGCACCTCCGCTGATTCAAATGACGTCTGCGCCGGTTTTGCACCTGCCTCTTCCGGCCAATATTCCCGGATCGCCTCGGTCATGGTCAGGCGCGTCCATTTTCCGAGGTCGATTTCTACATCGTTGAAGGTTGTTATTGTCGAGCCGTTTACTTCGCGCGCCACAAACTCGACCAGGTCTTCCGTCAGCTGCATCATGTCCTGGTAGTTCGCGTAGGCCTGGTAGAACTCGAGCATGGTGAACTCGGGATTGTGCTGCGTGCTCACGCCTTCGTTGCGGAAATTGCGATTGATCTCGTAAACGCGATCGAGTCCGCCGACCACCAGCCGCTTCAAATAAAGTTCCGGCGCGATGCGCAGAAACAGATCCATATCGAGCGCGTTGTGATGGGTTTTGAAGGGACGAGCGTTGGCGCCGCCGGCGATGGTCTGCATCATCGGGGTTTCGACTTCAAGATAGCCACGGCCGTCAAAGAACGTTCGCAGTGCGCGGAGCACCTTGGCGCGTTTTACGAACACTTCGCGCGCTTCGAGATTGGAAAACAGGTCGACATAGCGCTGGCGATAGCGCAATTCCACGTCGGCCAGCCCGTGAAACTTTTCCGGTAGCGCCAGCATAGCTTTGGCCAGGAACGTCAACCGTTCAACGTGCACGCTCAGCTCGCCGGTCTTTGTCCGGAACAGATAGCCGCTGACCCCAACATGATCGCCAAGGTCCAGCAGCTTGTAGAGTGCCCAGCCCTGCTCGCCCACTGCATCGAGCCGCACGTAGATCTGTAACCGCTGGCCGCCCTGCTGCAGCGTCGCAAAGCCCGCCTTGCCCATGACGCGAATCGCCATGATGCGGCCGGCGATGGCCACCGTCGTGCGGTCAGCTTCGAGGGCTTCCGCTGTCACCTCACCCCACTTGGCGCGAATCTCGGGAATGGTATGCGAAGCAGGGAACTGATTGGGATACGCGGCCTGGCCCAGCTTTTCAATCTCGACCAGTTTGGCCTTGCGCAACTCAAAAAGATTGCGCTCAAATTCCGAATCAAACACGGTAATTCCTTCTAACCGAATCGTTAAGGTCCAACCGTCAGTATAGCGTTCGCATCATCGCGTTCCTCGGCATCCTTCGTGTATAACCACGATGGATGCCGTTCAACCGCCCGATTCCGAAATCGCAGCAGCGCTCAAAATTTGCGAGCAGCATCGCATCGCTTGCGGAAGCGGAAAAGATGATCCAGATTTCCGTGCTTCTGCCTTCGTCGGCCTTCGTGGGGTGGCTGATGGGAGCCGGGCTCGACAAGCTCTTCCATCAAACGTGGATCACGCTCGTCGGCATTCTCTTCGGCGGCATTTCCGGGATCGTCTACGTGGTCCGCATGGTGGTCACCTCCGGCGCAAAGCCAGGCGGAGGAGCAGGATCGAACTCTGACAATTCAGGACCCCAAACAGGAACGCGAAAATGAACGAACCGGCTCCCGCGATCGCGAATCTTTCCGACGAGGCGCTTCAAGCGTTGCTGAAGAGTGCGATCTACAAGACGCTCATCCTGGGAGGTTTGGCGTCCCTGATTCTGTGGGTTGCGAGCGGGTGGGGAACTGGCGCGCTGTTTGCTTCCGGAGCCCTTGTTTCGGCGGCCAGCATCTTCGAGTGGCGGCGTCTGGTGAGGATCATCAATTCCCGAATGAGGAATCAGACTGCCCCGCGCGGCGTCGGTCTTTCGATCGCGTTCATTCTGCTGCGGCTGGCCGTCTTTGGAGGGGTGATTTATGTTAGCCTTAAATGTTTCCGGGGTTCGCCTTTGGCCCTTGTCTGCGGCCTGAGCCTGGCTGTGATCACGCTCACATGGGAGGCGCTCAAGTTATTGCGCGGCTGATATTTGATCCCTGTCTGGCCGCTGAATTTTTACCGGAATCAGAAAGTTATTCATCTTCATGGAAGAAGCACTCGGAATTACAAATCTGTTGAACCGATTGTTTGCCGGCCCGGTCGACGCACTGCTGCAAATGGTCGGGGTTCACCCGGCAAATCCAGCCGCGCCGATCGACAATACTTTTGCACTCGAATTGCTGGTGGTTTTGGGGCTCATTGCATTCTTTGTCTGGGTGCGTGTCAGCCTGTCCGTGGAAAAACCGCCCGTTCAGCAGCACATCGCCGAACTCCTCCATGAATTCATTGGAGGCGAGGCCCATACGATCATCGGCCATGGATACGAACGATTCCAGGCATTTGTGGGCTGCTTGTTCCTCTTCGTGCTTGTCTGCAACCTCGTCGGGCTTATTCCCGGAGTCCCGCCACCCACAAGCGCAGCTGTGGTGCCGTTTGGCCTGGCCGTTTCTGTTTTCCTCTACTACAACTTCTACGGAGTGAAAGACCAGGGGCTTCTCGGATATCTCAAGCACTTTGCCGGACCCGTTTGGTGGATTGCGTGGCTGCTCTTCCCGATCGAGGTTATTTCGAACCTGGCGCGCATGATGTCGCTCACCATTCGTCTGTGGGCCAACATGTTCGCCGGTGACCTGGTTACGCTAGTCTTCTTCTCGCTGATTCCTTTTGCAATTCCCATTATTTTTCTCGCGCTGCACGTGCTGGTTTCCCTGGTGCAGGCGCTGGTGTTTACCTACCTGCCCATGATTTATCTGGGCGAAGCGACGCGCAAGGAACATCATTGATGAGCAGTTTTTAGAGATCAGTTATCAGTTTTCAGAATGTCTGCTGGCGCCTCAGCGATGGCTGACTGACAACCGAAAACGGATGACTTACAAGTGAAAAGATTTCCGCCGGGGAACGCTTCCGTCCCGGGTCAACGGAAAGGCCGCAAGCGTGAGGGGGCCAGCACGGTGAGCCTCAACCACCCACTGGCGGCTAATTTTTGTGAAGCTGGAGAAACATGCGTAAATTGCAAAATGTTCTGATGGTGCTGTCGCTGCTGTGTTTCGCAGTGCCGGCATTCGCTGACGGAGGCTCCGCCGCCGTCAATCTGGCTCCAATCGGCATCGGCATTGGTATCGCCCTTGCCGCCGGGCTCTGCGGTATTGGACAGGGCAGGGCTGTCGGTTCTGCTGTCGAATCGGTGGCGCGCAACCCAGGAGCCGCTGGAACCATTCAGCTGCTGATGATTCTCGGACTGGCTTTCATCGAGTCGCTTACGCTGTTCACCTTCGCCATGATCTTCATCCGGATCAAGCCGTAAGGCGAATTGCAGTCCAATCACGCGGCCTCGACTTTAGTCGGGGCCGCTTTATTGTTGAGTGGTATCGCTCTTTTCTGTGCCCGAGCCGGTGTTCATCATCTGGATAGCCTGCTGATAGGTCAGTTCAACGGGGAGCGGCGCAAACTGGCTTTCATCTTCGGTCGTATCGAAGACTCTTGTCTTGAACACCACGCGGCCGCTCATCGACATCTGGAAGTGCACGATGCGCCACTGATGTTCACCCACGTCGGCCTGCTCGATCGCAATCCATCCGCCCTTGTTGAGTCGCCCCAGAATTCCCCAGCCGAAATCCACGTCCTGCTGCAGGTGGCCTTCGAGACGCGTCACGCGCTCGTGCTCAACGTCGATCCAAATCTCGCCCGTCATCTGCGTAAGCACCTGCATCTCCAGCTCGAGCGGATTGAACTTCGGATTTGGCGTAAAGGTGAATTTCTCCACTGTGCCGGTCGGCCTGTCGGCTGCGCCCTCGAAACGATACAAAAAGGCGACTGGGAGTACTCGCAACACCTTCATCGCTCGCGCCGTGTCTGCGTCTTCGGACTGCTTGCGGTGGTGTTGCTTCTCCGGATCGCTCAGCAGCCCGTTCAGTCGGGCCTGTTCCTTCTGTTCGTCCGCCGTGCTCAAGGGAGCGTTATTCACGGCGATCAGATGCGCCACCGCTCCGTCTTTGGTCTCAAAGATGTCTTTGGTCGAAGCAAAACGGGGACTGGTCTTGTGCAGCCGGTAACGCATGGGGTGTTGTGCGTCGCTCGCGGCCCGAACTTCATTCGCTAGAGCTCGCTGTACGAGCGCGTCGTTGTCGTGATCGACCCCGTTTTGGCCCGCAGCAGCAAGGGGAAGTATCAGCATAGACATCGCGATGAGGCGCACTGTACCCAGTGTATCGTCCTGCCTTTCTGCGGTAGTGGGGTGTTTCTTTAGTTTTGGACGCTGGTCCGCCGCCAGAGTTTCTTAAATTGAAGGGTTCCACCCCGATGCTATAGTTCGATAAGGGACTTTTGCTTCCTCCTGGGGTATTTGAATGGCAAGTTTCCGGCCAGCCCGATGGCCCGGTTGCGAAGGTTTCACCGACAGGTCGGCGCCAAAATGGCGTCGGTCGAATTCAATGATTTTGGAAGGGAATTGATCCATGGCAACCGAAAATGGTTCTGCTCGGATTGGCAAGTCCGTCGTGATCCGCGGCGAAGTGAAGGGCGGGGAAGACCTGATCATCGATGGGCGTGTCGAAGGGACAGTCACGCTGACAGAGAGCCGGTTGACCATCGGCCCCAGCGCAGACGTTGCAGCAGATCTCACGGCGCGCGACATCCTGATCCAGGGAGCGGTGCAGGGCAACATTGTAGCCAGTGGGCGCGTGGAACTGCGCTCTGGATGCGTGGTAGAAGGCGATGTGCGCGCGCTGCGCCTCGCTGTCGAAGACAATGCGATATTCCGTGGAAAAGTTGATCTCACGCAGGGGGCCAAGGCTCCCGATGCCGTCTCCGCAACGAACGCATAGCCTCGCCATGCGAACGGACGCCGTTTTGTTGCACCCGTCCCATGACAAGGGGATCTCAAAGTGATTCGCCGTTGGTTCGATAAGAAGGAAGGCGCCCAGTCCACCGGCTCCGGCGCCAGCGGTCCTCGCATTCCGCGCCATTCGGGAGGATGGGCGGCGCTGCGCAAACGGCTTCAGGCGGAGCCCGGGCTTCGCATCATCGACTCCGGCGCGACCTCGCCTACCAATATCAACTACCTCACCAGCCTCGGACACAGTGTGTTTATGACCGATCTGGCGACTGAAGCGTGCACGGGTGCGTGGAAAAAGGGCGTCGACGAAGATGACAAGCCGATCTACGACACCCAGGGTTATCTGAAACAAACTCTCGACTTCGGCGGAAAGATGTACGACATTGTTCTGCTGTGGACGGCTCTCGATTACATTCCAGAGCCCTTTGTCCCTGCCGTGGTGGGGCATTTGTACGCTTCATTGAATCCGGGCGGCCAGGTCCTTGCCTTCTTTCACACGCGCAAGAATCCGGAAGAATCGGCCCATTGCCGCTTCCATATCACCGAGGGCGATACTGTCGAAATGCAGCTTGCCCAGCCATTTCCGATTCAGCGCGTCTTTACGAATCGAATCATTCAGGACCTGTTCAATCCGTGGTCGGGCTTCCGCCAGTTTCTGGCCAAAGACAGCATTTCAGAAGTCATCATTACGCGATAACCCGGGATCCTCGGCGACAGGTTCACGTCGCTGGGGTGGTAATGGCAATCCATCTGCGTTGAGCCGCATCCAATCATCGGCTCTATTTCTGAATCATCCCCATCTGGAGCAAATATGACCTCACTGAAAGGCACGCGGATTACGTGGTTGGGACACGCCACGGTACTCGTTCAAACCTCCAAGGGCACCAACATCCTTATCGATCCATTTATCGAGCACAATCCCAAGTACCCCAGGAAATTTGAGCTCCCTGAAAACATTCAATACGTCCTGCTGACGCATGGACACGGCGACCACATCGCGGACGCCGTCCCCATAGCGAAAAAGCATGGATCCAATGTCGTTGCAATTTACGAACTGGCTGCCCATGTCGGCAAAGAGGGCGCAAAGAACACCACAGGGATGAACATCGGTGGAACCGTCCAACTGGAAGACGTTGCGGTCACGATGGTCGAGGCCAAGCACTCATCCGGCGTCGAGGGCAAGAATGGGACCGAATACGCAGGCGTTGCAGCCGGTTTCGTGCTCGCCATTTCCGGTGGCCCCGTGCTCTATCACGCCGGCGACACCACCGTCTTCAGCGACATGAAACTGATCAAGGATCTGTATCATCCTGAGGTTGCGATGCTGCCGATTGGCGGCTTTTACACCATGGGGCCAAAGGAAGCAGCGCTGGCTGCGCAATTCCTGGCGCCGAAGGCGATCCTGCCCATTCACTTTGGAACGTTCCCGCCACTCACGGGAACCCCCGAGGAACTTGATGCTCTTCTCAAGGGCTCGATTGAAGTCATTCGGATTGCGCCAGGAGAGACGATTTAAGCATTAAGCAAAACACGAGGGGCTGGGACTCGATTCCAGCCCTTCGGCGCTCGAGCTACTTACTGCCCGCAGCTTTTTTCTGCCTCTCCCAACGGCGCTTCACCGCCTCAGCGATGCGCTTACGGCCTTCCGGCGTCAGGCGTCTCTTTTTGCCTTTTCTGGCAGCGCCCGTTCCAGATGTCTTCGAAGTCGTGCTCGCACCGCTGCTCAGCAATGCCCGCGCTCGTTGCAGTTGAGCGATCTCGTGATCGATATGCCGCAGTATTTCTGCTACTCCCACTAACCCTCCTTGGACGATCCGGGCGCAGCCTCCAGAATGCGCAAGGATCCCCTTTCTTACGGGATTCTGTTACTGAAGCCAGACGATACCGAACAGGGGAAGCGTTTACAAACGGGAAAGGGTAACATCCAACGACTTTGGTTGGATCTCCATAGAAAGAGGAGACGAGTTAGCTCGAATTACCGAGAATTCCCAATTTGCAGCAAGAGTAGAAGTATTGATAAGTGTGATTCCTCAGTGCTGAGTGGGGTTTTGATGCCTGATTTTGCTGCGCCAAGGTAACGTATCGGTTTTCGATTATGTGCTGAATTGAGACACTCAGCAGTGTCCCTAAGTAAGCTATCTTCGATTACTCTCTGGTTTGGGTACATGCGGCGAAGCGGCGCGCAGTAGATTCTGGATGACCCGATCTATACGCCGCGGGGAGCTTTGTTAGCCGGCTGTGCAGGATCGTGACCCGCAGAAGGTGAAGCAACCCCAGTAAGGTCCTGACCGCCGAGGCGAAGAGTCGGCGACTCCGATGCACGGTAGTTGCGCAGGTCGCGGAGTATCTCCACTTTTTCGCGTGCGTACTGGCCGGCCAATCGAGTCAGCGCATAGGTGATGATGTCGCTGTGATGCAGATCCTGCACAGAGGGGTCGCGACGCATGTTCAGCCACAGGCGGTGAACCAGCTGGACATCGTCTGGGCCAAGGGTCGGCGCATGCGGGCCGATGTAGAACACCTTGGTCTCCCCATCTGAGCCAACAACGTAAAAATTGAACTGGCGCTTGGGTTCGGGCAGAGCTTCCCATGCCTGCCCCATGTGAAACGCCTGGTCTTCCGCGGTCATCGACGTCGACTGCCCCGACACTACCGAGTCCACTTCAAGCGAATTTGCGCCCTGCACCAGCGCTGCAAATACATCGCCCGCCGGCACAACCAGCAGCGATACTTTCTTTCCAAAGCTCTCCGCCACTGAAACCGCCTTGGTAAACAGCATTTGCTCGTGCTCGCTGAAGCTTTGGTCTTCGGCGCTCAGATACTCCGGTCCGCCTGCGCCCATCATGCGCACGCTCATGACCACCACGTCGCGATCTTCTGTCTTGGTTCGAGCCAGCACCCATTTCAACGCAACAGGATTGTTGGAATCACGCATGGTCACCATGACGCCGCCGGGACGAACCGCAACCGACTCGCGGCTGATCGTGTCCTGGTGCTCCAGTTGGAAGTGGTCCTTCATCTGGCGCGCCGTCAGCGCATGCTTGCGGAGATTCGAACGCTCCGAGACGGTGAAGATGATGAAGAAAGCCGCTGCAAAAATGATGCCGCTGACTGTCGCAATCGACTTCGTGAATAGATTGGTAATGGCCGTGGAAAGCAGGACGAGGAAAACGCAGAAAAGCCCGACGGGGATTTCCGTTTTTCCAATCTTGATATTCGGCGGCACTTTCCAGCCCCGCTCACCGTGATACTTTCTGCGCAGTACCAGCATGGCGAGGCTGTTGAAGGTGAACGACCAGATGACGCCGAACGCATAGGCCTCGCCAAGGAGGATGACGTTGCCGCGCGAAGCGATAATCGTGAACATCTGGAGCGCGAATACGAGATTCACGATGCGATGGCTGGTGCCAAATTTCGGATGCGGCTTGCGGAACCAGTCCGTCAGCACGCCGTCTTCGGCCACGCGCATCAACACGCCGGTCGATCCGATCATCGAAGTGTTGATTGCGCCGGACAGAATCAGGAATCCGACAAACACGACGAAGATGCGGAACGCCACGCGCCAGAACATGGGGCCGACCATGAACATGGCGAGACCGGCGATCAGGTTGTCCTGATAGATGTGCGTCCGCTGAAAGTCAGGGATGAGCATGGAAGCCAGGAGCGTCGCGCCGCCCGTGAAGATCAGGCTGTAGATGGCGATGACGATGGCCGCACGCTTCAGGTTTTTCAGTTTCGGATGTTCAATTTCGCGGTTGACCTGGGCGAGGCTTTCTTCACCGCTCATGGCCAGGATGGAGTGCCCGAAAGCCATGATGATTCCAAACAAGCCGAAGATCGGCAGGCCCGTACCTTTCAGGAACCCGAGCGCGTCTGCGCTGAATTTGAGGTGAGACGGGGTGGGCGGCGGAGGCAGATGCACCCCTGTCACCATCACGGAGTAAGCGCCCCAGATAAAGAGAATGACCACCATGATGGTGGTGATCTGCATAACCCGCAGCGCCTTGTCGCTCGACTCTTCGATACCCTTGATGTTCTGCCACCAGTAGTAAATGGTGACCGCCGCCGCGAAGACCGCGGAGGTGTAGTTCATGTCGAACTGGAAGGGATTGCCGTGCGCATCCATCAGCGCCGGCGGGAGCCAGTGGCTGGTGTTTGCGACGTTCATCATCTCGTTCATCAGGCCGGTGATGTATTGGCCAGCGGACACGCCCGAGATTGGCCCTGTGAGGATGTAGTCGAACATCAGGGCGGATACGCTGAGTTTGGCAAAGGTGCCGCCAAGGGCCTCTTTCACAACGCGATAGACGCCACCGCGCGTGAACATGGAGCAGCTCTCCACGTACACGGCTCGCACCGCGAAGCTGAACAGCATGATGCCGAGAATGAACCAGGGCGCGGCTGCACCTACGGCCTGCTCGGCGATGCCGCCGGCGTAGAACGCAGAAGAACCTAAGTCATTGAGAACGATGGCGGCTGCCCGCCAGAAGGAGATGAACGTGAGCATCACGGAGGATGCCACGATAAGCCGGACGCGGTCTGACGGTGGGGCTACGGTCGTTCGAGTGGATGCCATTACTTATCGCGCCGGCGAGGAGAATCTGCCGCTCAGGGTAAAAAGGGGCTACTATCCGTCCGCCCTTGGCTGAGTTTAGTTCTGGTCGATGCGGCAGTCAACAACTAAACGGAAATGCCTGTAAATACGATAGAAATCCGACGTGCGCGCTACCCTTCTATTCTTCGCCAAAGAGTTCCTTGAAATCTTCGACGAAGCTGATTAGAACCACTATTGCTGATCCCACCAGGCCGACAAAAAACATCAGTTCCAGGAGCCGAATTCCAAATGTGGCGAGGGCCATGGGAAGATTGTAACCGCTTTACGCCGTTTGACCGCGTAGAACCAGCCGAAATCACCGCCTCGTCCACTTTGCTCCGATCAAACGCAGCCAGTCATGCCGCCACACACTCACTTTCCCGGTATTGAACCATTCAAAGGCGCGCTTCCAATCCTTTCGCGAAGCCCAATGCTTTAAACTCCACCCTGTATGCGCTGGCATTCAATGAGGTTGTGGGGAGCAGCGGTTTTGTCTGCCGCGCTGCTGGAATTGCCGTTCCCACTCGCCGGTCCGATGCCGCCCTGGCGCGGCATCTTCGCGTGGTTCGGACTTGTGCCCTTGCTTTGGGCAATCTTCAGCCCTGCAACGGTCGAACATCCTCGCCCGCTCCGTCGCGCCTTTCTGCTTTCGTACCTCTGCGGTGTGCTCTGGTACATGGGGAACTGCTACTGGATCCGCGACACGATGATGCACTACGGCGACATGCCTACCGGGGCCCCCACGCTGCTGCTCATAGGATTCAGCCTCGTTCTCGGACTCTATTTCGGATTATTCGGGCTGGGGGTGATGCTGGTTCGTCGGGCAACGGGGAAAACCCGTCTCGCCCTCGCTGCCGCACCTTTTCTCTGGGTCGCACTTGATCTCGCAGCCGCTCGCATCACTAGCGTTCCCTGGGATCAACTTGGCTACTCGCAAGTTGATAACTCGTTTGTGAGTTACCTTGCTCCATGGACCGGCGTCTATGGCATCACCTTCATCTTGGTCGCTGTCAACGCGCTCATCGTGCACGGCCGCATCGCCGAAAGCAGCAATCGCAGTTGGACCTGGAGCGCAGCAGGCGCAATCTTGCTGATCACCGCGTCAACCGGACTCATTGTTCAACCTGCCAAGCCGTCAACGTCCGCCACCGCCGTCCTCATCCAGCCCAACCTCGATGTGGGCGGCGACAACGACTGGGCCGGCCCCGGGGAGTGGGACAGCCACATCGCCCAGTTCCAGCACCTTGCCGGCGAACAGTGCAAGGCCTACATCGCCGGAATTCCCCAAACTGGCGCCGGCAATGGCGAAATCATCTGCCCACCTTATGCCACGCATCCCGATCTCATCGTCTGGCCCGAAGCGCCTGCTCCCTTCTTCGAGAACGACCCACGCTTTCAAACAGCGATGGCCTCCATCGTTCAATCTGAGAAGGCGCCTCTGATTGTGAGTGGGATCGGATCGAACCCTGATCCAACGGGAAACGGCACCCTCGACCATGTTTCAGCGATGGTGTTTGCTGCGGACGGGCAGGAGATCGGCCGCTTCGACAAGATTCATCTCGTGCCGTTCGGCGAGTTCGTTCCGTTCCCGAAATTGCTTTTCTTCGCTCACAAGCTTACGGGCGCGGTTTCGAGGTTTACTCCCGGCACGGAGCGCACGACCTTCCGCCTCAACGGCCATCGCTACGGCGTGTTCATCTGCTACGAAGCGGTCTTTGCCGACGAGGTTCGCCACTTCGCCCAGCTCGGCGCCGAAGTTCTCGTCAACATCAGCGACGACGGATGGTACGGCGACACCAGCGCTCCCTGGCAGCACCTCAACATAGCGCGTATGCGCGCGATCGAAAACCGGCGCTGGATGCTGCGCGCTACCAACAACGGGGTCACTGCCGTTATCGATCCGAATGGCCGCGTGCGCCAAAGTATTCCGCGCCACCAGGTGGACGTCCTTCCCGCCGAATATGGCTTCCGCGATGATGTCACCTTCTATACCACGCACGGCGACGTCTTCGCGTGGCTGTGTGCCATACTGTCGAGCGGCGTTGCCGGCTGGAGCGTTCTTAAACGCAGAAAGCTGGTTTCATCAAGGGGACAGGAAAGACTTCCCGCAGGGGCTAAAGCCCACTGATTTTGAGGCGTCAATCGGCACGACTAAAGTCGTGGCCTTTCACAACGCCGCCGATGCGAACCAGGTCGACCGTGCCAAATTGATTCGCCGCGCGAGCCGCGCTAACCGCCAACCTGCCAGCGCCGCTAACCCCGCTAACTCCGCTATACTCACCTTAGTGCAGTCGAACGCCGTTTGCGCGGCCACTCGACCAGCCAACTCGCTAACAAGTCAGGTCCTAAGAGCAAAGCATGGCAATCACCGATCTCGAATACGCCTACGCTCCGGTGCGCGATCAAGTCCGCGACCTGCGGGAGTATCTTTGACCCTGCCCGCCTCCGCAGGGAACTAGCCGCAATCGAAACCAAGCTTGCCGACCCCGCAATGTGGTCGAACTCCGTCGCGGGCAAGCCCTTGATGCGCGACCGCAAGCGACTCGAAACACTCATTGCCGATGATGACGAACTTGTCCGCCGTACCGGCGATATCGATGCCTACTTCGAACTTGCTCGCGAAGGCGAAGACGTCCTCGCGGATCTCGAGCGCGATATCAAGGCACTCTCTACTTTCACCGAAGAGCTGGAAGCCCGCACGATGCTTTCAGGAGAGGCTGACCCGCTCAATGCCATCATCACCGTACATCCCGGCGCCGGCGGCACCGAGAGCCAGGACTGGGCTGAGATGCTGTTGCGAATGTACCTGCGCTGGGCCGAGCAGCAGGGCTTCAAGACCGAGATGAACGACTACCAGGACGGCGAAGAGGCCGGCATCAAGTCCGCCACCTTCACCATCATGGGCGAGTACGCTTTCGGCATGCTCGCCGGCGAAAGCGGTGTCCATCGCCTCGTGCGCATCTCGCCGTTCGATTCAGCCAAGCGTCGTCACACTTCATTTGCGTCGGTCTATGTTTCGCCTGAAATCGACGAGACCATCAATGTCGACCTGAAAGTTGAAGACCTGCGCATCGATACCTATCGCTCCGGCGGCAAGGGCGGCCAGCATGTGAACACTACCGACTCCGCCGTGCGTATGACGCACCTGCCCACCGGAATCGTGGTGCAATGCCAGAACGAGCGGTCGCAGCACAAGAACCGCGAGAAGGCGATGAAGATGCTGCGCTCACGTTTGTATGAATACGAACTCGAAAAGAAGCGCGCAGTCAGCAAGAAGGTCGAAGACTCCAAGCTTGAAATCAACTTCGGTTCGCAGATTCGGTCTTACGTTCTTCAGCCGTATCGGATTGCCAAGGACCATCGCACCAAGGTGGAAGTCGGCGACGTGGACAAGGTGCTCGACGGATACCTCGAGCCCTTCCTGCGCGGCTATCTGCTTGCCAAGCGCCGCGGCACGGCAAGCAGCGGAGAAGACGACCTGGAGATTCCGGCATAATATCTTCAATCTCGAGGAGGTCGCATATGGCCACTGAAGTTGCCGGTCCCCGGAATGCTATCGCCTTCGGCGGCGTAAATCCCATTCTGCGTGTCAATGACCTCGCGGTCAGTAAGGACTACTACACCCGCGTCCTCGGATTCAAAGTCGACTTCGAGACTTCGGAGCTTATTTCCGTCTCACGCGGCAGATGCGCCCTGTTTCTATGCCAGGGAGACCAGGGACATTTTGGAACCTGGGTCTGGATCAGCGCACCCGATGTGGAGATTCTCGTCGAGGAGTTGCGCACTGCGGGAGCCCGGATCCGCCACGAGCCTACGAACTATCCGTGGGCGATGGAAATTCAGGTTGAGGATCCCGACGGCAATGTGCTGCGCATGGGTTCGGAGCCCAGGGAGAATGAACCCACCGGCGAATGGCTCGACATGAATCGCGTTCGCTGGGCGCCACTGCCTGATGGCGGGTGGAGGCGAGTCGAGGAGGGTTGATGGGTCATCCAATGCCTGGAGTGAACGAAGAATGAACGATCCGGCCATCATTAACGAAATGTTGCACAATGCGCAGGCCATTGCCGTTGTGGGCATGAGTGAAAAGTCCTGGCGCGCCAGCCACAACATCGGCCGCTACCTCGTGATGCAGGGCTATCATGTCTTTCCGGTCAATCCAAGGCTCACAGCGGTACTCGGCCTCAAGTGCTACCCCGATCTCGAGTCGGCTCACGCGGCTGCGAAAAAGGACTACCCCAAGGGACTCGACCTGGTTGACGTGTTCCGGGCATCTGAGAACGTGCCGCCTATAGTCGAAGACGTAATCCGGCTGGGTGTTCCGTATCTCTGGCTGCAGGAAGAAGTGATCAATGACAAGGCCATCGCCCGCGCGCGAGCGGCCGGCGTGAAGTGTGTTCAAAATGTCTGTATTTTTCGAGAACATGCGCAGAGGGTTGGCTGAGATCATGGTTTGCTTATGGCCGTCGGAAATTGTCGTAACAAACTCCTCCGCAGCCGCGTCCAATAGCAGGGTCTTCGTTTAATTCTGATGCGATTTTTCCGCTCGATCTTCGCGCTTGCAAGCCTGCTGACAGCAGCGGCTTGCGCGTTTGCGGCTACCAGTTCCGCCGATCTGCCGCATGTGCATGTTCAGCTCATCAGCCCGGAGGCGCAACTTCATCCCGGCGCTGCCAACGATGCTGGCCTCTATTTCAAGCTCGAGCCCGGCTGGCACGTGTACTGGAAGAATCCCGGGGACGCGGGCGAGCCGCCTCACATCAAGTGGACGCTTTTACGGGGAGTAACTCCTGGCCCGCTCGAATATCCGATTCCCAAGCGACTTCCCCTCGGCCCCCTGATGGACTTCGGCTATGAAGATGAAGTCGTGTTTCCGCTCAAGCTCAACGTTACCCTTCCTGAAGGTGGGAGCGGCACTGGTCCATATCCGCTCGGCACTGCCGTGCTTCACGCGAAGGTTGATTGGCTCGTCTGCCGCGGAAGCTGCATCCCAGAGAAGACAGAACTCGAAATCACGCGACCGGTCGCAGCTGGGAGCGGAACAGTTCAGCCCGATCAAAGTATCTGGGCTCGCCTTGCCGACAAACTTCCCGCGCTGCCGCCAGCCAATCTCAAGATCGGATTCGTTCCCACAGCAGCCGGTTTTCGCATGACGGTGATCACTGGACACCGTGAGAGCGAAGCAAGCTTCTTCCCGTCAAGCCCTGACATCCTCTCCAACCCCGCGCCGCAGACCGCAACACCTACGGCAACCGGCCTCACGCTGGATTTGAAGAAAGACGAATCCCTGGCCGCGAACCCGAAAGAACTCGCTGGCTTGCTCCAACTCTCTGGCGGCCGCGCTTACGAATTGATCGCGCAGGCGGGACCTCCCAAGGCGCCAAAGCCCGTCCCCGTGGAAAAAGCATCGGGAAACGCTAATCCCGCCAGCTCTGGTAACACTGCTAACCCCGCTACCGAATCACCAAGCTCTGCCCGGCCGACACCCGGCCCTGGCTTGCTGCAGGCTGCCGGCCTCGCTTTTCTCGGCGGACTCATTCTCAACCTGATGCCTTGCGTCTTTCCGGTGCTGTTCATCAAGGGCTTGTCGCTTGTGCAATCGGGGAACGAAGAGCGGCATAAACTTCGCACCCACGGCTTCGTTTATGCAGCGGGAATCCTGGTTTCATTCTGGGCACTGGTCGCGTTGTTGCTGGGTCTGCGCTCCGCTGGTGCGCACCTCGGTTGGGGATTCCAATTCCAGTCGCCGGTCTTTCTTTCGCTGATGGCCGCGCTGCTGTTCTTCCTCGGCCTGTCGCTCGCCGGACAATTTGAGATTGGGCTTACGCTCACAAGTGCCGGCGGTTCGCTAGCTGCAAAGCAGGGCTATACCGGCAGCTTCTTCACCGGTGTTCTCGCTGTTATTGTCGCGACGCCGTGTACCGCGCCGTTCATGGGCGTCGCCCTCGGCTACGCGCTTGCGCAAAGCGCCATTGTCACCTTCGCTGTATTCACCGCGCTCGCTCTCGGCCTCGCTGCGCCTTACGTCGCGCTGACATTGCAACCAGCATGGACGCGCATCCTGCCGCGACCCGGTGCGTGGATGGAAGTGCTGAAACAGGCTGTGTCCGTTCCGATCTTCGGGACTGTGATCTGGATGGCGTGGGTGTTGGCTCAGGCCTACGGCGCAACTCTCCTGGCGATACTGCTTCTGAGCTTCCTTCTGCTTGCCATCGCCGGCTGGTTCCTTGGCCGCTGGCCCGCTAAACGCTGGTCAACCGTTGTTGCCGCGTTGATTGCGCTTGGTGTCATTGCGATTTCAGTGACGGCCCCGGGCAAACTCGACGCGGCCAATACGCCTGTGGTGGCGACAAATTCCGGGACCGGCTGGCAACCATGGTCCGCCGATGCCGTCGCACATTATCAATCCCAGGGCCATCCCGTCTTCGTCGACTTCACCGCAAGCTGGTGCCTCAGCTGCCAGGTCAACGAGCGTGTCGCACTCGGCACTCCCCAAGTCCAGAAGGCCTTCGCCGACAACAACGTCGTCCTCATGCGCGCCGATTGGACCCGCTACGACGACTCCATCACCCAGACGCTGACTTCCCTGGGCCGGAGCGGCGTGCCAACCTATGCGCTCTACGCCCCAGGAGACGTCACACCCCGCGTTTTGCCTGAGGTCCTCACCCCCGGCATCGTCACAGACGCCCTTGCACAACTCCCGCACCCAACATCCCAGAACGCCTCCTCTTCGTCCAACCAGCAGTGAGGTGCCGGATCTCTCCGGCTTCTCCTGAATTCCCCTCAGGAGGATTGCGAAATGTATCTCGTCTCGCGAGCAGCGTTTACTGCTGCATTTACCATCTGCCTTCTCCCTGTTTCAATCGCGGCCCAGACTGCCAAGGTCAACGCGCCCGCGCCTGACTTTACCGCGACCGATTCGCATGGCGAGTCGCACTCGCTCGATCAGTACCACGGCAAGTTTGTCGTGCTCGAGTGGCACAACCAGGGCTGCCCCTTCACGCGCAAACATTACGAGTCGGGCAACATGCAGAATCTGCAGAAAGAGTGGACCGGCAAGGGAGTTGTCTGGTTTACGGTCATCTCTTCCGCGCCCGGCGCGCAGGGATATGTCACTGCGCCCGAGGAGAATGACTATCTGGCGAAAATGCATGCCGCGCCCACAGCGGCGCTGCTTGATCCCGATGGCAAAGTCGGGCGTCTCTACAACGCAAAGACCACGCCCGACATGTACGTCATCGATCCGCAGGGCAAGCTGATTTATTCGGGAGCCATCGACAATCGTCCGACTCCCGACGTTGGCGACATCCAAGGCGCTGACAACTACGTCAGCGATGCGCTCAGTTCGGCCATGTCCGGCAAACCCATCGCGAATTCGTACACGCGTGCCTACGGCTGCTCGGTGAAATACCGCGAGTGAAGAGCTTTTTGGAATCTCAATATAAAAGGGGCACGGCTGGTTGGCCGTGCCCCGAATGTTCGTGGGCAATGTGCGCAGTAGTACCCCAGAGCATTTTCAAACAAACCCTAATCTAATTTATGCATTCATTCAGATCGCTTCGGCACACTCCCGCTTACCAGGTGAAGTAGTGACGGCCGAGTGCGCGCAGGCTCGGATGCAGGGGAAGACTCTCTCCCGGATCTAAAACGTATTGCGGCGCTCCAGGAGCCTGTTGCGCGTAGACGCGAACTTCGCGCGCAGTCCCTTGATTCATCATGTGCAGATGAGTCGTCACGGCTACCGGCCGCGACTTTGGACCCCGCCGCAAACTGCCGTCGAACTGCTGTGTGTACGTGTTCTCGTTCCAATCGTGTGCCATGATGACCCTCCACCTTGCCGCGCGATTTTCTTCAGAACCAATCGCACTTGTTGATATAAACAGCAAACGGTGTGCCAAAGTTGCGGCCGCACCTCAGAGCACCATGAGTGATGGAACGCAAATGACTTAGAGGAAGTTCAGTATTTTTTAAGGTAGTGGCGACTGGCGAAGTGACGAAACTCGGGTGACGAAATCCCGTCGCGACGACTCTATTTAGTCAGTTGGACCGCTGACTACCCAGTGCGCTTGCCCGAGCGGATCTTGCGGATCTCTTCCATCCGCTGTGCGAGCGCTTTCTCGCGGCCCTCCTGCGTTGGCTTGTAATAGCTGCGGCCCTTCAGCGAGTCAGGCAGGCAATCCATCTCCGCCACCTTGCCTTCTTCATCGTGCGCGTAGCGATATCCCTTGCCGTAATCCAGCTCTTTCATCAGGCGCGTGGGCGCGTTGCGCAGATGCAGCGGCACAGGCTCCTGCCGCGTCTGCTCAATCTCCTGCTGCACCGCGCCGTAGGCTGTGTACACCGCGTTCGATTTTGGCGCCAGGCACAGATACACCACAGCTTCTGCCAGTGCCAGGTCGCCTTCAGGCGATCCCAGAAAGTCGATTGCCTCCTTCGCGGAGAGGCAGAGATTGAGTGCCTCGGGCGCGGCCAGTCCGATATCCTCCACCGCCATGCGCACCACGCGCCGCGCGAGATACAACGGATCCTCACCGGCTGCGAACATGCGGGCCAGCCAGTACAGCGCCGCGTCGGGATCGGAGTTCCGCACGCTCTTGTGCAGCGCGGAGATCAGGTTGTAGTGTTCTTCGCCGGACTTGTCGTACATCAACACCCGCTGCTGCACGGCTTCCGTCGCCAGCGCCTTGTCGATATGTTTTGTGCCGTCCTGGTTTGGACCGAGCGCGAGTTGCGCTGCCACTTCGAGCGTGTTGTAGGCGCTGCGACAATCGCCGCTTGAGTAGCTCGCGATCAGGGCGAGAGCGTCTTCGTCCGCTGTCAGTTCCAATGCGCCCAGTCCGCGCTCTTTGTCTTCGACAGCTTTGCGCAGCAGCAAAACAATCCGTTCTTCGCTCAGCGGCTGCAGCACGTATACGCGGCACCGCGACAGCAGCGCCGAAATAATTTCAAACGATGGATTCTCTGTCGTGGCCCCAATCAGCCGGATCGTTCCGCGCTCCACGTATGGCAAAAACGCATCTTGCTGCGCCTTGTTGAAGCGATGAATTTCATCGACGAACAGGATGGTCCGCGAATGCATCTCCGCAGCCTGCGCCGCCGCGGCCATCACCTGCTTGATCTCCTTGATGCCGCTCATCACGGCTGAAAATTCGACGAAGTTGGCCTTCGTTGCTTCCGCAATGATCTTCGCCAGCGTTGTCTTGCCCACTCCCGGCGGGCCCCAGAAGATCATCGATCCCAGGCTTTGCGAATCATGCGCGTCTCGCTCGATTTGCACGCGGAGCGGCTTGCCCGGCCCCAGCAGATGCTCCTGGCCGCTGTACTCCTCCAGCGTCCGCGGCCGCATCCTTTCCGCGAGGGGGGCACCGGGCATTACATGTAGCGACCCTTTGGCCGTTGTCTCGGCGCCCTCGGGAACCCCATCAAACAAACTCATCGCGTTCCTCCCCGCCGACTCCGAGGACCGCCGTTTTGTGCCGCTCGCTGCCGGGCCGCCTCATACAGCAACACACTCGCAGCCACCGCTGCGTTCAGGCTCTCCACGGGACCGGGGCAGGGAATCGTGATGGCACCATCCGCCTTCGCTGCCAAGTCCACCGGCACACCATTCCCCTCGTTGCCGATCATCAGCGCGACCGGCTCGGCAAGATTTACCAGGTTCGCCGGCTGTGCCCCCTGGGTGGTCGTGGCCAATACGCGCACCCCGGCGCCGCGTAGTTGCTCCAGCATCTCTTCCTCGCCGACATTCAGCACGGGCAACCGAAACACACTTCCCGCCGAAGCTCGCACCGCCTTCGGATTCCAGGCATTCACCGTTCCCGGCAGACAGACCACTCCGGCGGCCCCGAACGCCTCCGCCGACCGGATGATTGTCCCCAGGTTTCCCGGATCCTGAATGCCCGCCAAGACCACGATCAGCGGCGCTGATCCTCTCTGGTCCCCGAGCACATGCGCCCAGGTCCAGTCCGGCGTCTCCACCAGGGCGGCGACCGGCTGAGGCGTTTCCGTGGCGAGTGCCGAATCCAGCAGTTCGCGCGGCATCGCCAGCACCTCGACGTCCGCCGGCAAATTCAATGCATCCAGCAGTCTCTCCGAGTCCTGCGCGACAAACACGGTTCTGATCCGCAGTTTCGCACGCAGGGCTTCTCCCAGCAGGTTTGGCCCTTCGATTCCGGCCAATCCCTCGCTTCGCCCCGGATTCGCCAACGCGCGTCGCAAATCCTTCAGCCGCGCGTTCTGCTTACTCTGTACAATGCGGATAGGCATCCCAGCGAACCGTCAGTCGCTTAGGCGATTCTATGCCGTCTTGCGGGATGTTGTTGAATCGACGGCTGCGTTCAGGTTGCTCGCCGACGCACTCTGTGATAGCTTCCGTCTTTGTGGCATCCGCAAATGCCCGGCCTCCTTGGCGACGATTTTGTTGCGTACAAGTGCAGTTCGTCGCTGCGGCATCATGTTGGGCTCGAGAACGTGGCTTTGCGGATGTCGAGGGAACCGAGGTAGACCTTCTTGTCCGCGGAAATCTTGCGCGTCCATCCCGATGAGCCCCAATCAGACCGGATTGACTACATAGTCTCCTGCCTGCGAAAAGGCGATGTAGTCGCCATGCCCACCGACACCTTTTACGGTCTTGCCGTAGATCCGGTAAATCTCTTTGCCGTCGAGAATATTTACCGCATCAAGAGCCGGCAGAAGCAAAAGCCGCTCTCGCTGCTGATCGCGTCTCTGGCCCAGGCCTATGAGCTTGCGCGCGACACCGATCCCATGCTCGACAAGCTTGCCGACCGCTTCTGGCCCGGACCGCTCACCATCATCGTGCGCGCCGGTACCAAGCTGCCGCTGCGCTCCACCGCCAACACAGGGAATGTGGCGCTGCGCATTCCCGACGCTGCCATCCCGCGCGCCGTGGTCGAGCGCTTTGGCCTGCCGATCACAGCCACCGCTGCGAATCTGCAGGGCGCGTCAGAATGCACCCACGCCGCCTGTGTGCGCGACCAGATTGGCGACCGCATCCCGCTTATTGTGGATGGCGGCCCCACCAGTCGCTCCCTGCCCACCACGATCGTCGACCTTTCGCTTGGCGAAGGACGCTGGGAAATCCTTCGCGAAGGCGCAATTCCTACCCACGAAATCGTGATGGTGCTGCAACGCTGAGGGCTGCGATGAAAGAACAGCCGGAGCCAGAGTCGGACAGTGCAAGACCGAAAAGGCCGATTCTTCGCTGGAGTCTTGTGCTGTTCGGGATCCTGGTTCTGGCAACGCTTGCCTGGTGCCGCTGGGTCTATGTCCAGATCGAGCACTATGCCGCGCAGGATCAGGCCGCCCGCTCCGACGCCATCGCCGTCTTCGGCGCGGCTGAATACGATGGCCATCCCTCGCCTGTCTTTCGCGCCCGCCTCGATCACGCGGAATCTCTCTACAGTCGCGGCATCGCCCCGCTCATCATCACGCTGGGTGGCGATGGAGGCGACCAGTTCTCAGAAGGCGCGGTCGGAGAAAAATACCTCGAGGGAGTCGGCGTTCCCGAGTCCGACATTATTGCCGAGACCGAAAGCACGAGTACGGACCAGTCCGTCCATCGACTCGCGGTCATCGCCCACACCAATCAACTGCGACGTATCGTGGTCGTCAGCGACGCTGCCCATCTTTTTCGCATTCACCAGATATGTGCCGCGAACGGCCTCGACGTCCTGACCTCGCCGCGTCCCCGCGTGCCCATCGAAGGCAACACCGGCGAAACCGAACGGGTTGAGCACGAGATCCTGAGTTACACCCTCTGGCGCCTTCACCTGGATTAGAAACACACTGGACTGAAACAGGAAGACATCCGGGGAACTCTGCGGACGGGTAACCATTGGACTAGGTGACTTGTTTTTCGTCTGAGGTTACGATTCTCACGATTCTTTCCTCGAAAGTTGCAGCTACTATCGATCAATCCCCCGGCAAATCCTGACCCTGAGGACAACCGATGAACACTGACAAGCACCCCGCACCCGGTCCTACTGTCAAAAAAGAAAATGGAAAGTGGACATTCTACGTTTTCCCTGACGGCAATGAACGCGAAGCCGGCCAGTTCGATACGGAATCGGCAGCCAAGGATGCTCGTGTCAGAGTGTTGTTGCAGTGGGGCTCTAACGGCAAGAAATACGCATTTATGGGTTCATAACGCGGAGTGGCGCTAACTTTCAGTGATTCGGCATCAACGCCAGGAAGCCCAGCGCAAATCCTGCCGCGCTCGCTGTTGACAAGAAATTGACAGCATCATTGTTGAGCCATCCACGCCGCTCGAGTGTGGCGCCAAGCAGGCTGTCGAAGAACAATCCGAACACGCCTGCTGCCCAACTTATTTCCAGCGTCAGCATGCCACCGTTCGTCGCCCACGCACCCGCAGCAGAGACTATTCCTGCCGCCGCGATCCCGGCTGTCGTGCCTCCTACGCTGATTGCTCCATCCGTTCCAGGCTCCGCTTTGCGCAAGGTTGTAATCATTCGCGGATACCCGCTCAGGACCTGCCCCAGCTCCGACGAAACCGTGTCCGCTGCAGCTTCAGCAAGCGCCGCCAGACCCACTGCGAACACAATCGTTGGAGCGACCCGGCTGTGTACCCACCCATTCTCGATCAGCCACGACTGCACCAGCAGGTTCGTAGCAATCGCAGCAATCCCGAGGTTGGCTGCCACCTGTGATGCGGCCCGGCCACGCTTGCTCTCAGCCGTCCCGAGGCCTTCCTTGCGCTTGCGCCCGGCCCGCGTTGCCAGTGATGTCATCACCAGCAGCGCCAGCATCGGTACCAGCCCGGTCCTCCACGGCACGTAAGGGAAGGAGACGGTCCCAAACATCAGGCTTGCCGTAATCGCGGCGCCCGCCAGCGCAGCGCCTGCCGTGGCCGAGCGCACCTTGAAGGCGACCAGGCCCAGCAGAACGCTCAGGCACAGTGTCCAGATGGCGACCGTGGGCATCTGCGTCACCCACCAGCGTGTTTCCAGCACCACGTCGGCGCCCACGAACGGGAACACCAGCAACAACACCGTCTTTGATTGCCACTTCAGTTTCGCCCGGGCCACGCTTTATCGTATCGTTCGAGGTCACGCCGTGTGGGTTGACAAAAATCCCGCGGCGCGACAATCTGTGATTGCGGCGTAGGGCGCATCGGTGCAGGCGAAAGGGCATGGCCCACCTACAGAATCTGAACATTCATTGCGCCGATGTCGAATCTCGAAAACCTCAGAAAACAAGCCAAGCACTATCTGCGATGGCATCGCGAGCGGTATTATTCCGTCGCCGCCATCATCCGGGAATACGTGCCCCGGTTCCGTCAGCTTTCCGATCCGGAGATTCTGACGGCAGATTTCCGGCTGGCTGACGCGCAGGAACTGGTTGCGCGCAAAGAGGGTTTCGAGGGATGGCAGGCGCTGAGGAGAGCTTCTACCGCTATGTCCCAGGCACACGCACACACTCAGCCGATTCTCACCTCGGTGGCCGCGCACCTGTACGTTCGCGACGTCACAGCAGCCACAGACTTCTTCACCACCAAGCTCGGATTCAGCATTGATTTCGTGTATGGTGATCCGCCGTTTTACGGACAGGTAAGCCGCGACAACGCGCGGCTTGCTCTGCGCCATATGGATGAGTCTTTTTTTGCCGAAGACATTCGCGAACGGGAAGGCTTGCTTTGTGCCTCCATCACGCTGGCTAGCGCCGATGAGATCAAGCAGCTTTTTCTTGCCTACCAGGCTGCGGCCGTGCCTCTCGCTCAATCCTTGCGGGACGAACCGTGGCAAGCCAAGACCTTCGTCGTCAAGGACCCCGACGGCAATCTCATTCTTTTCGCTGGACCCGCAAGTTGATAAGGCGGCACGTCCCCAGTGGCTCGATACCGGCCGTGTTGGCACCTGTTCATTTACACTCATCCCGCAAACCTTCGTCTCAATTCGGGAGCTGCGAATGAAAAGGTATTCAAGCCTGGCGCTATCGATTGCAACACTGCTTCTCGTTTCAGCTTTCTGTGAAGGCCAACTTTCTGGCCGGATGGAAATCGACCGCAAAGGCGAGACCATCGTCCTGGAGCCCTACGCGCCCAACATCGTGCGCGTGACGCTCAGCCTGCAGCACGACAATGCCCTGGCGAAACCCGGCTATGGCTTTGTCGGCGCCCCCAGTAGCGAAGGCTGGAGCCAAGGCCAGACCGAGCTCAACGATGTCTACCAGTCCTCGCGCATCCTTGCCACTGTCGAGCGCGATCATCCGCCTTTGCATCCGAAGCTCAGTACTGAACTCGATATCGCGAAGTTCTTCAATGGATCTACGCCCGGCGCACACATCACCTTCAGCACTCCAGGCGGCAAAAAGTTTCTCGAAATGACCGGATGGCAACAGGCCGTTCCCAACCACAAAGACGGCACCGCCGACATCAACAATGATCGCCGCCCCACCGACCCCGAGTTCTTCACCGTCGGCGCCACCTTCGTTTCACCCGACGACGAACACTATTACGGTCTTGGCGACAACCACGAAGGCTTCCTCGATCATCGCGGCCATCCCGTCCGCTGCTGGAACGACTATCTCTCACCCGCCGCGCCCACCACGTGCGTCCCATTTCTTATCACGAACAAGGGCTACGGCCTCATCTGGGACAATCCATCGAAGACCACGATCGAACCCGGCTTCAACGAGCAGACCAAGTGGACCTCGCAGGTGGGCGACCGTGTCTCCTTCTTTGTGATCGCCGGCAACACCGCCGATGAAATCTACGCCGGCTTCCGGCTCGTCACCGGCCCCACACCCTTGCTGCCCAAGGCCGCTTACGGATATATCCAGTGCAAGCAGCGTTACTCGAGCCAGGAGGAAGTGCTGTCGGTTGCGAAAGGCTATCGCGATCGTCATCTTCCCGCCGACGTGATGGTTGTCGACTGGTTCTACTACACAAAAATGGGCCAGATGGATATGGACCCGAAGTTCTGGCCCGACCCTGCCGCCATGAACAAGCAGCTCCACGACATGGGTTTCGAAACCATGATCAGTGTGTGGCCGCGCTTCGTGCCCGACGACCGCTACTACTCAATGCTCGAAAAGAACGGCTGGCTGATTCACACCGCCGACGGCAAGCCGATCAACGGCCTGCCATACGATCGTGCCGGATCGGACATCGACACCACCAATCCTGACGCCGCCAAGTGGTACTGGAACACCATCCGCGACAACATCATCAGCAAAGGCTTCGATTCACTCTGGGCCGACGAAACCGAGCCCGACCTGCCGCCCAATGGCTCCTACTACAAGGTCGGTCCCGGCACACAGTTCTACAACGTCTACCCGCTCTTCCACACGGGTGCGCTCTCTGACGGCTTCCGGCGCGACCTGCCGCAGAAGCGGGTGCTCATCCTCTCCCGCGATGCGTATCTCGGCGTTCAGCGCAATGGCGCCATCGTCTGGTCGTCCGACATCTACCCCACCTGGGACACTTACCGCCGCCAGATTCCCACTGGCCTCGACTTCACAGCTTCGGGAATTACCTACTGGTCCAACGACACAGGAGGCTGGCAATATCTGCCGCCGGAGCATCATCCCGCGCATCCTCCTTTGCTCGATCCAAGCGACGCGCGCGACAACGTCGGCGGCTACGATGATTATCCCGAGCTCTACACGCGCTGGTTCCAGTACGCCACGTTCCTGCCCGTCATGCGTGCCCACGGCAGCCGCAAAACCAACGAAGTCTGGTCGTATGGCAAGCAGGCCGAGCCAATCCTCGAAAAGTATCTCCGTCTCCGTTACGAGCTGATGCCGTACATCTACTCGCTCGGCTACCAGACGTGGCTCACCGGCGCTCCTTTCATGCGCGCTCTGCCGCTCGATTTTCCGAACGACCCGAACGTCGCCGATCTGCGCGATGAATACATGTTCGGCCCAGCCTTCCTTGTGGCTCCCGTGACAGAGCAGGGCGCCACCAGCCGCAAGGTTTATCTGCCCGCTGACGCCGACTGGTACAACTACTGGACCAATGAACGCGTGAAAGGCGGCCAGACCATCACTGTCTCCGCGCCGATCGACACCATTCCGCTCTTTGTTCGCGCCGGGTCGATTCTTCCGCTCGGTTCTGAAGTCGAGAGCACACACGAGAAGCAGGCCATCGCCAAGGTCCGCATCTATCCGGGTGCGGACGCAAGCTTCACCCTGTTTTCAGACGACGGCACCACATACGCCTACGAGAAGGGCGCCGGATCCGTCACATCCCTTCATTGGAGTGACGCAACCCATCAGTTAACACACGAAGGCCCGGCCGCATGGACCGCTTCCGACAACGCCATCGTCGAGGTCGTCGGCAAATGACCTCAGCACTGGTAAGGGCGCCTTCAGACAGGCAATGCACGCGCACGATACCAAATCGCCGCGTTGCCCCGTTTAAAACGAAGTAAAGCCCGAATTCTGGCTCCGCATCGACCGCGTGATCTCTGAAGCGATGTCCAGTTTTCTGCTGCAGTTGCCTGAAGACTGCGCAGCAACCGATGGCAATCCCTGATGTCATTCGGGAGATGTTAAACGCGTCATTCAATTCGGTGCGACAACAGGTCGGATGAACGAAGTTGCGTGGCTTTAATCTTGGTCGCTCATGCCTTGAGTCAATTCGTCGGCGTTGGGAAACATCGCATACAGGAGAGCCGACGTATATAACGCGCACTTACCATCCACAAACGTGATAATCACGCCATCTCTCATCCTCAAAGCTTCGATGATGCGCGGAATAGCCTTGTCGTCTTCCATCTTCTAATTATGGGCAATCTGATCAAGGAAAATCTGCCTTTATTCGACGCCAGTCAGAAAGTCTGTCCAATTTGCTTACAAATTAAATAATGTCGGGTGTACGACATTGGAGTCGAAGCAGCGTATCGTGGAGCCTTGCATCTTCCATAACCATGGACGAATGGCAAAAGGGCGTTCAAACGGAAATCTCTTCTACATGCCGTCACAGACACAATCCGAGATGCAGAGAGCAACCGAAAGGCCGGTACTGCGGTTGCGTAATGAAAAGTTCAGAGTGGGGATTGACTCCGCCACAAGGTTGGGACGCATGATTGAACCGCTTGCCTCTTCTTTGATTAGCGTTGTGAGGGGTACCTTGGCTTTGCCTAAGAAATCGAGTTAGCCCAGTTAACGAGTCGCTTGCCCAAGAAATACCTAAATTCCTTCTTCTCAAGAGGAGTGGGTTCCCATCTCTTCCCAGACAGCCGTTGAATTCTAGCCGAGAAATGAAGCGTAGGGGCCTGAAAGCTTGGTTACTTTCCCTTAGCCACCACACTCTCACAGTTTGGAAAACTGTGGCGAGCTGGTCTAACTAGCTGACCATCTCAACCGTCATTATCTCCGGCTTCACCGGCTCGTATCTCACCCAAGGTTTGCGGAATGTGAGCGCGTAAAATCTATTCTTCCCCATAGGTTTCAAAAGCTCTAGATGGGTCTCCAACATCTCCGGCGGGACCAGGTCGATCGGAGCGGTCACCGGCTCTTTCCGGTTCTTGAAGAAGGTGCTGGTGATCGGTCCGCGTTCATACATTTCCTTCACATGCTCTTCGGTCTCGTCGGCAATCAGAATTTTGCTGCCCGGTTTAGCGACGCGAATCATCTCGCGAATTGCTTTGGCGCGGTCGTTGAAAAAGTTGATGCCGCCCACGTGAAAGACCACATCGAAACTCTCGTCAGCAAACGGCAGGCGTTCGGCATTTCCCAGAAAGAGATCGCCCTGCAGTCCCCACCGGCGCAGGTTAGTCATGCATTTGGCCAGCATCTCACGCGAGAGATCGATGCCGGTAAACGATACGCCCCCAGGCAAGTATTTGAAGTTGAGGCCCGTGCCGACCGAAGTTTCGAGAACCGAATCTCCCGCTTTGGCTTCCAGAGGGCTCAGGTAGCTCCTCACGTACGCGTCGCCATCCATGGCACTGCACGCACACACAACACGTTGGATATCGTCATAAAAGCCGCCGATTGTCTCGTAGAGGTGATTGTATTTTTGGTTGTCGCCGGTCATATCGCCGGGACGGCGCAGGTCAGGGATGCCGTTGCGAATCGGAAACCGCTCACCGGCGGACGTAACCAGCGACTGACTCCATCCCTTGCGGACAAGACGCAACGACTGACCGGTAGCCGGGCTTTGCAGGATGCGCAAAGTTTGTGGCCTGCATTCCCAGCCTCGATCCTTCAAAGCTATGAAGAGCGCCCAGCCGCTTAATACAATTGCTGCAGCAAAGCAGAGCCAGGCGAAACTCGCCTCTGGCAGGGTAGAATCTATCGCGACGCTGCCTATCGTTCGAAGCACCGCGAAACCGGCGGCCAACACGCATACCGCCCCGAGGAGACTCACCCTCCGCCGCATTCTTGCTGCGCGAGACTCCTGATACCACACCCACATCAGCGTTGCCGCAAACCAGTAGGTGAGGAACATCGATGCTCTGCTTCCAAACACGGAGCCATGTTGCAGGCTTAGTTTTTCGTCTTGGCCCGTCGCAAAGCCAGCCGGTAGCCATGCGCCAGCAATCGTCGCGAATAGGACGCCAAAAATGGGCAATGGAAGAGTCGAAAACCATCCCGGCAACCGTGGACTCACCATACGGTGAAATGTAAAAGGAAGAGTGCTCAGCACCATGGCCGCCAGCGTCCAGCCAAGGTACGCGGGCACGGAACCAGAGCTGCGGAGCAGAAGGCCATGGACCAGGTGCGGCAAGCCGAACAATAACGCGAACCCCACCATCAACACGAATCCACGCCACACGCGTTGCGTCCCCGCAAGCCAGGCGCCAAGCACTGGACCGGTCCATACGCCCACGGGCGTGACGAAGCCGAGAACGAAGATTGAGACGATTCCCCAAGCGACAATCTGCCTGCGGCGGAGAGCACTGATTGCATTCATTTTGGGACTTTTCTTTCTGACCTCGTGGTGCCGCGTTTACCGCGGACTTGCTTGCGGGAAGAGATGGCTGCTTTTCCGGTGCGCGTTGCGTGAGGTTGTGGACGCGCTGCCGGCGGTTGCCGCGATCCAGCGGCAGATGACTCCTGGGCTGTAAGCGCAGTCAGGGCCTTCTCGCCCCACTCGAGAGCGGCGCAGGTCAGAGCCTTCCCCAGGCTCAGCGTCAGCATCCAGTAGGGCAAGTGAGGATTGGCCGACTGCTGCGAAGGTACGGAGGTTTCAATCTTCGTCAGCATGTCAAGCATTCGCTGGTTGCGGTCGTTCAGGTCGCGCACGTGCGCTGCGGCCACACCCGGCGCTGCCTCACGGCCGAAGAAAAGTTTGAGAAGAAATTCATTGCGCGGGGGCTCGTTGTGAAAAGGCAAAGCCAGCCATTGGCGCAGTGCCGTGCGTCCCGCGTCGGTGATTACATAGGTCTGGCGGCGCTTGCGCCCATTTGACAAGGAACTGGACGGGGCGATCAGTCCTTCGCTTGCCAGTCGCTTGAGCGCTGGATAAATCTGGCCGTAGCTCTCACCCCAAAAATACCCGATGCTGTTCTGGATGCCCTTACGCATGTCGTACCCGGAGAGGTTTGGCTGAACAGAGAGCCCGCCCAGGATCGCATACGAAGTGGGATTGAGATCGCACATATCTAGAAGATACATCTTTAGGATATATTGTTCAACTTGGCCGAAGATTCAAATCCCCAGCGAATGCCAGAGACCGCAATAGCAGCGATTCCAGTGAACCGACTGCGATTAGGCTCGGATTGAATCCGACAGGGAAGGTTGGCCGATGCAGATGACCCTGTATCTTAAACTTCGAGCTCTTGCCTGAAGACTCATCGTGCTGCCCATAAAGTCAGTCGAAAAATGCTGTTGTTAGGCAAAGCCTGGGTACCCTTCATCTCGTTGAACGAAGCGCGTATATCAAAAGCACTTCCCCGGCACTCGAAAACCTTAGAGAGGCCGTATACGAGACAATCGCTGAACAAGCTGCTTCGAAGCGTGAGTCTGAGAAGAACAGGCCCAAGGTCCGTGCGGTAGAGTCTCTCAACGTCGGATGCCCGAAGGCCACGCAGAGAACGCCCCGCCACTCGCCACGTGTCCCAGAACTGCAAACGAGATAGGACGAGAACGGTATTCCTGTCTCAGCGAAGTGTTCTCTGTGTGGCGAACAGATGCAGCAACACACGCCGCGCATAACGAACCCAATTGAGAATGTAGAGTGGTTCTCCTCTCAGTTTGCGCGTCACGTGATGCAGAACCATCCGGTGCCTGTGGTTCAGAAATCTGCCTTCGGTCGGATTCTGCTGGATTAGTGGATGTAAATGACGGGGTGCGATGGCTAGAACAATCCGTCAGATTGCCGCCACCTTGCCGCCACCGCTAGAGGGTAGCAAAAGGAAAGCTGGTTCCATGCTGCTGTGGATTCTCCTCGGATCTGAAATTGGCATTGTCGCCTTGGCATCTTTGAGCGATTACATTTGGAATAACCGTTTGCGCTCTCGGTCTTCCGAGAATTAGGTTTCACAACACCGACTCAGGAATTGAAACTTTGCATTGAAATGTGTGCGGTGGAAAAACAGGGGCGAATTAGAGCCAAATTGCA
This sequence comes from uncultured Acidobacteriaceae bacterium, assembly GCA_963838295.1. GTDB lineage: Bacteria > Acidobacteriota > Terriglobia > Terriglobales > Acidobacteriaceae > Telmatobacter. The sequence goes on along the minus strand of CAWIQS010000003.1, from coordinate 122,591 downwards.
CAGACGTGCGGAATCGAGGCGAATATTCTGACGGAATTCAATAGCAGATGAGAGGGGGAAAGATGCTCACACTATGGGTGTTCACGCAATGAAGGTGCATACAATCGCCAAATGGGTAGCGGGTATAGCGGGTGTTGGGGGGCTCTCACACGGTCTGAGCAAGGTGGCAAGTCTACTCACACCTTAGTCACTCACGCGCCATCAATTCACAACGCTCATCGCGTTGAGTCTGTCGATTATCACATCCGGATGGACAGGTTTCGCCAAAATTTCAAAATCGTGTCCGAGGCCATGAGCCGTCTCTAACATGTCAGAAGTTCCAATGTTTCCGGAGAACAGCAGCACCTTGCAATTCGGAAGAAGTTTGCAGATTTCAATGGCCGCATCAATTCCCGACAAACCTTTCAAGACAACCTCGCTGATGAGTACGTCGAACGGCCTTTGTGTGGCTTGTTCAACGGCATCTGAGCCGCTATACAGAGAACAGGCACTGAACCCGACCAAGTTCAGTATTTGAACGAGAGAATCGGCTACCAGTTGTTCTTCGTCAACGACAAGAATTTTCAACTGCGTGGCTCTCAGACTTTTAATGCGCTCACTTTAGAGGTAGCTTTAATTTTCTTCGTTCTCACTCGTTCTCGAACTGGCCTTAGCTCCAGTAGTTCCTCAGTCACGTATCCGCCAGTCGTCCCGTCCGAGAACGTCACCAGCAGCCCGTCACGACCATCCAACTCAACTGCCAGCATCTCAATTTCGGCTTTCATGCAAGGATTGTATACATGGGATGGGATGACGGACTGTTCAGAGTTGCTCACTCTGCAAAAACAGATTGGGTTAATAATCTGGACACGGTGTACGCATGACCTTACCGGAACTCCATTACAACGTGATGTTCAAAAGCGGTGGGGTACGAAAGCGAGTGACGGGGCGTTCTCTGCGTGGCCTACGGGCACCCGAAGTGGATTGGCTCTGGTGCATTGAGCAGAAGCGACGTGCGACTCCTGAGGAACTCCTGAAGCTGTGTAAGGGTGCCGAGCGTGTTTCCAAGCGTTAGGTTTAGTCCAAGTTCTTGAGTGTTTGTTGGTTTGTCAAATGACATCGGAAAGCATGAGGGTCTTTGCGCTGTGGAAAGAATCCCCAAATTATGTCGGGTACCGAACAGACGCACTTCAAAATTTTAGGTCTAAAATATCGCCATCGCGCCGAGTTAAACCCGTGGCACCGCTTCCAAAATTCGCTCATCGTTCGAATCTGGATGGAACTATAGACTCAATCTGTCCACGTTGCATCGCGACCGTTGCCACAGCATTTTATGAAGAGGCATTATTAACATTCGAGCGGGAACATGTTTGCAACCCGGTTATGTTAGAGCGATTCGACCAGACAAAGCCGCCTTCTTCCGAGCCGGTTGAAGAGTTCCAAACCAGTCGAGTTGCGCGAACTGCCGACCCAACCCGGCAGTGACGGGGCTTCTTCTTGGTGAGGAGCCCCGTGACGCATTTAAGCCTCGTGTATGGCGTCCAAGATGACGTTAGGCAGGAACCACCAGCTTCCTGCTACAGACAAGACAATCAGCAACATGTACGACATAGGCTTGCTTCGCTTTGAGAAACTCACGTTGCGCTTCCTTGGCGTGGTTGCAAATATCCTTCAAATTTGGATTCACGACGTTTCCGATGATTCTCTCTGCTGCTTCCTTATCCAAGTCTGCGAAGCCCCAGTCTTTTAATTTATCTTCGAATTGCTCACAAAGAATCTTGCCTTCTTCGCAGTGATTTTTCATATGCTCCCTTGTGAAGATGCTGCGTAATATACCATTGCGCGAACTGCTTACCCAACCCGACAGTGACGGGGCTCTTGGGAATAGGAGCCCCGAGGCGCATTTCGATTCCAACCCTCATTTTATTTTCCCCGCACACATCTTGAGAATCTCCGCCCGGCTCAACTCCCGCCGTTCCTCGACTGCCCAAACCGGCTGGATAATATCTCCCCGCAGTTCCTTCAGGTCGGCAAGCCGGACGCGATTGAAAATGATGTACCTGACGGCGGAGCAGATTCGGGAAATCATTTCCTGAGCATCACCCAAGCGTTAGAACAGCCGGGGAGCGAATCCCCGGCTTTGCTTTTGATGGCGTACCCGGTTCACCCTGCTAAACTTGGAACGTCAAATGAGGAGCAGCGCGGTAACGACAGAAAGCATGTTGTGGCTTTGTACAAAAGCTGTACAAGGGAGCCGCGTATTTCAGTAAATCCGCTCTTTGTACATCATTTGTACAATCAGCGTAATCAGTAAGTCGAAGATTTTAAAGGATTCGTAGGGAACTGAATGAGTCTTTTTTCCAACGTTTTAAGCCAGGCACATGTGCGGTTGGTTCAGGCGGTCGCCGCTCTTGCGGTCGCCGCCCTCTTTGCCGGTTGCGGAAACAGTTATCGGCCAGTCATTACGCCGATCAACCCCACCGGTCCGGCGGCGCAGCCGAATTCTTACGCGGTCGTTGTTTCTTCCCCGGCCACCAACGCTCTGGGCGTTGCCACGGTTCTGGATTATTCGGGCGATAGCATTCTTGCCCAGGCACCCATCGGGCCTAATCCCTTTGCCTTCACTCTCGATGCCAATGGTGCCAACGGGTATACGGTCAACAGTGACCACACCCTCACCAATTTCCAGGTATCAAGCACCCAACCCCAGGAAAAGAACATCAACTTCTCCACGTTGCCGCCGACTGCGCAGACCGTGGGGCTGTTTTCTCCCACCGCCGGTCTTTGGAACGCCGACTTGAATGGCAACGTCATCGATGTCCTGGCCATCAACGGCTCGGCAGAAGCCTTTAAGCTAGCGGTCCCCGTCGCGACCACCCCCGTCGCAGTGGTGGGACTCGGCTCGCTCGGTCAGCACCTCTATTCCATCAGCCAGAACGTGCCCTTCGACGTCACGTGCAACAACGCGCCTACCTCCGTCGCCACGAATGGCGAAGCCGACGCGCTTGAAGTTGCGAGCTTCACCGTCTCGGTGCGCATCCCGGTTGGTGTATGTCCGGTCTATGGCGTGGCCAGCGCAGATGGCCGGCGTGTCTTTGTGCTCAATCGCGGCAGCGATACGGTCACAGTGATCAACAGCCAGGACAACACGCTCGACCAGTGCACACCGTTCACCAACCAGAACGGTCAACTCGTCACTTGCCATCCCACTTTGCCGCTTTCGACCGCGGCCGGCCTTAGCGGCGCAAATGTGCCTTCCGTCGCCGGGCCTGTCTACGCCGAGTACATTCCGACCACGCAGGAACTTGTCGTTGCCGACTACGACGGGGGCACCATCAGCCTCATCGACGTCAGCCTTGACGAATTCGGAAACGACAGCCAGACCTTCGGAACCACGTTTACCATTCCAGTCGGAAAAGATCCCGCCAGCGTTACCGTGCTGGCCGACGGCAGTCGCGCCTATACCGCCGATCAAGCCGATGGCACGGTCCACGTCGTCAATCTCAGCAGCCACACCGTGGAGAAGACGCTGGCCGTTACCGGCCATCCGCGTACCGTTGTCTCCACCTCAAACTCCCTCTTTGGCAAGGTCTACGTCGCTTCGCCCGATACCAACTTCCTCACCATCATCCGGACGGACCAGGACATCGTCGATACCACGGTCTTGATCGAGGGCAACATCATCGATGTGCGCGTTTCCTCCCAAACCACCTCCAAGGGGAACAGCAACATCTCCAGCCGCATCCCCGGCGGCGGGCAGCCTTGCTACCAACCGGGACCAACCGCATCCCTGGCCGCCTGCCAGAATATCCATCCCTGAGGGCGACAGAATGCCGCAACTCCAGGGCCATCCCTCTTCCGGGATGGCCCTTTCGCATTCAACACATCGCGCTTTCAACACCTTGTCTAGGTTGTGACTCGAAACACAGACCGCCGTCGCGCCGACCGCCGACCATGATTCGGTGATGTGCCGGCGCTTTCAGTGCTAAGCGCCGCTCACCCTCATCGTCGAGGTCGGCCTATGCGCAGGCCCGCATCAAAAGGTCTCTTAACCCGGCGGCAGTTTGCTTTGGCAAGCGCTCTCAGCGGCGCGGCAGCGGTCATCGGCTGTCACCGGAGCGCCGGCTCCGCATGGGATTTCCTCAGCGACAGCCACGCACGCATTCTCGCTGCTCTTTGCGATCAAATCATTCCCGCCGATGATTTTCCCAGCGCCTCGCAAGCTGGAGTCGTCACCTACATCGACCGCCAACTCGCGCGCCACTATCGTCGCCATCAAGGCGCCTACCGTGCCGGCCTCGAACAGGCTGATGCGATCAGCCGCAAACGCAGCGGCCTGGCTCTCGCCGAGGCCCCCGCTGCGCAACAACTCCAGATCGCCCTCGCGCTTGAAAAGGAGAATCACAGCTTCTTCGAACTCTTTCGCCAGCACACGATGGAAGGCTATTACGGCTCTCCGCGCCACGGTGGCAACCGCGATGCGGTTAGTTGGCGCATGCTGGGACTTGCCGAACCTCCGCTGCGTGGCCGTGCGCAATATGATTTGCGCAAAGGCGGCCGCTCGTGAAGCGCGTCAACGCCGTTGTCATCGGCGCCGGTGCGGCGGGCGGCATTGTGGCCAAGGAACTGGCCACCGCCGGTCTCAGTGTTGTCTTGATGGAGCGCGGCAAGTGGTACACCCCTGCGGATTGTCGGAAGGATGATCTCCGCAACCAGCGCACCACCTTCCTTGGCAACGCATTCGGTCCAGAAGACGAAGGCAATCCGCGCGTCTGGGTCGACAAGAATGGCGTCGCGCACACGGTTCTCCCCAGTGAAGGCGCTTACCAGAACAACGCAGCCTGCGTTGGTGGCGGCACGCTGAGCTACGGCGCTCAAGCCTGGCGCTACATGCCGCAGGATTTCAAGATGCGCTCCACCTACGGCGCTCCCGCCGGCAGTTCGCTCGAAGACTGGCCTATCACCTACGACGACCTCGAGCCGTTCTACGAAAAAGCTGAATACGAAATCGGCGTCTCCGGCGACTACTCCGGCACGCCTTTCCACGGCCCGCGCCGCCGCGATCTACCCATGCCGCCGCTGCCGCCGAATCGTGAATTCGACATTCTCGAGCCCGCCGCCAAACGCCTCGGCCTTCATCCCTTCCATCTGCCCATGCTGCGCAATAGTGTGCCTTACAACGGCCGCGGCCCTTGTATGCGCTGTCGCTGGTGCTGCGGGTTCGCCTGCGAAGTCGACGCCAAGAATGGCTCGCTGAACACTGTCATCCCCGTCGCCCTCAACACCGGCAACTGCGAACTTCGCACTGAGTGCATGGCGAAGGAAATCGTCACTGACGATCGCGGGCGCGCAACGGGCGTTGCTTACTTCGATGAGAGCGGACGTCTTCAGGAGCAACCTTCCGACATCGTTATCATTTCATCCGCCGCGATTGAATCCGCGCGGCTGCTGCTCAACTCCCGCAGCCGACTCTTCTCCAACGGTCTCGGCAATCGCTATGACCAGGTAGGCCGCAACCTGCAGGGCCATCACTACACGGGCGCCATCGGCTACTTCGATTTCGAGACGTATGACGATGTTGGTCCCGGCGCCAGCATTGCCGTCATGGATTACAACCACGGCACACCCGGCCTCTGCGGCGGCGGCATGCTCGCCAACGAATTCATTCGCCTTCCCATCCACATGATCGATCGCCTGCCGCCCGACACGCCGCGCTGGGGGCCGGCACACAAGCAGGCCATGCGCCATTGGCACAAGCAGTCCATCGTCATCATGGGGCCGACGCAGCAGATTCCGTCGGCATCCGGCCGCGTCACTATCGATCCCGCAGTCCGCGACAAATGGGGAATGCCCGTTGCCCGCTTCGAAGGCAACGTGCATCCGCACACATTCGAGATTGGCAATAAGCAGGCGGAGCGTGCCGCAGCGTGGCTCAAAGAAGCTGGAGCGATCAACACATCACTGATGGCGTGGCATCCCGAAAGTGTCTCTGCCGGTCAGCACCAGGCCGGTACCTGCCGCATGGGCAACGACCCGCGCAGTTCCGTTGTGAATCGCAACTGCCAGCTTCACGATGTCGATAACGTCTTCGTTATCGATGGCAGCGTGCACGTCACTAACGGCGGATTCAATCCCGTGCTTACCATCATGGCTGTCGCCTATCACGCATCGGCCGCGCTCGTTCGCAACTGGAAAGGCACGGCGTTTCGCTCATGATGCGATTCTTCAAAACGCTTGCCCTCTTCGCAGCAGTGCTGGGCATTCTCGGCGCGGCAGTCGTCTACAACGCCTCCTGGTACTACACCTCGCAGCGCGGCCAGGGATGCGCAAGCTGCCACGAAATGGCTCAGTATGTAAATGCCGTGCACGGTTCAGCGCATCGCACTGCAACGTGTATGGATTGCCATGAAGCGAGCGTTGCCACCAAGCTGCGTCATATCCGCGTACATCTCAACGGGAACCTGCCTGAAGCGATCCGACTCCGCGACGCCGACGTGTTCGCCATGACAGGGAACTGCCAGAAATGCCATCAGCATGAATACGCCTCGTGGCATGCCGGGCCGCATAGCGCGACCTACAGCGAGATTTTCGTCAATCCAACCCACAACACCGAACGCCGCCTGATGGACGATTGCCTTCGCTGCCACGGCATGCATTTCAATGGAGCGATCCGCGACCTGGTGCAGCCGCAGAATAGCGCTGGTCCCTGGCACATTACGCGTGCCGGCTTCGCCGACCAGCCCACCATGCCCTGCATGGCCTGCCACCAGATGCACCGCGAAGGCGACGTGAAATCCAAGCCTGCGACGCGCATCGCGGCGACGAGTTCTCCCGCGGCAGATTCGCTCGCCATCTTCGATCGACGCGAGCAAATGCATTTCTCCATCCGTCTGCTTTCTCTCCCGCAATTGTCCGACGGACCGCGCCCCGTGAAACTGAGTCCCGACCAGCGCCAGGCCCTCTGCTACCAGTGCCATGCGCCGCGCCAGCCCGAACCCGCCACCATCGCTTCCACAAATCACTGGGGTCCGCAGATCGGCTCCGGCGACGACCGCACGCCTGTCGGTGTCCACGAGGGCATCAGCTGCCTTGCCTGTCATGCGGGACACAATGAAAGCGCTACGGCCTCCTGCAAGACTTGCCATCCGCAGATGTCCCACTGCGGCATCGACGTCGAGAAAATGGATACCACCTTCGCGAATGCCAAAAGCGGCCATAACATCCATTGGGTTCGCTGTACGGACTGCCATCAGCACGGGGTTCCGAAACCAAAGGCACTCGGTTCACTTGCTGCACTCCCGGTCACCACTCCATCCGCCGTAGCAGAGTAGGACAACGCGTCTTTAGCCACAGAGAAAGCCGACCATGGTCGACTTTCGTCAGTCACGTATTCAGCTTGACATAAAATATGCATTGATATACATATACATCATTGTGCATATATCGGTACCGCAGACACTGGCCGATCCGACCCGGCTTCTCATCCTCGAATTGCTCCGCGGCGGCGAACGTTCGGTCAACAGCATCGTTGAGAGTGTTCGCATCGATCAGTCCGGTGTATCCCGGCATCTCCGCCTTCTGCAGAAGGCCGGATTCGCCCGAGTGCGACCCGAAGGGCAGAAGCGGATTTACTCATTGTGTCCCGAGCCGTTCCGGGATCTCGATGCCTGGGTGAGCCAGTATCGGCGACTCTGGGAAGGCCGCCTTGACAAATTTGGCGAGGCTCTCGCGCACAATCGTGAGGCCAAAACAACCGCTCCACAGAAGAGAAAATCATCGAGGCGAGGACATCATGACCGAAAAGGCAAATAAGCGATCCGACCGAAAGATTGTCATCGAGCGCACCTACGTGGCGTCGATCGAGGAGGTCTGGGAACTCTGGACCACCAAGGCAGGAATTGAGTCGTGGTGGGGACCGGATGGATTCTCGGTAAAGGTTCACGACCTCGATCTGCGTCCCGGCGGTGAGATGCGGTATGCCATGACCGCAGACGAACCGGCCCAGGTCGAGTTCATGAAACGGGCAGGCATGCCTTTGACAACCGAGGCAAAGCTGACCTACACCGCGATCGTTCCGGGGAAGAGCATCGCCTACACTCACAAGGCAGATTTCATCCCCGGCGTCGAACCATATGACCTCGGCAACAAAGTAGAGTTCTTTCGAGAAGGCGATCATGTGCGGATGGTCCTTACCCTCGATCCCATGCATAGCGACGAGTGGACACAGCGAGCCGTGATGGGCTGGGAGAGCCAACTCGGGAAGCTTGCCCGGGTCATCGCGAATTGAGGCAGAGCCCTTGGCGGATAAACTTCCCTTGAGGAAACCGACGCCTTGGCCGGGCCTGGCAAAACCCGTATTGATCTTCTTCTCGTTGAACGCGCTCTTGTGCCGAGCCGCGAGCGGGCTCGCGCTCTGATCCTCGCCGGTCGCGTTCTCGTCAACGAGCAGAAGATCGACAAGCCTGGCACTGCCATCGCGCCGGACTCGACCATCCGTCTTCTCGGCGACGACATGCCCTACGTCAGCCGCGGCGGTCTCAAACTCGAGGCCGCGCTCGATCACTGGAAAATCGAAGTCACCGGACGAGCCTGCCTCGACATTGGCGCCTCCACCGGTGGCTTTAGCGACTGCCTTCTCCAACGCGGCGCGTCCCACGTCACCGCCGTCGACACGGGATTCGGCCAGATTGCCATGAAGCTTCGCAACGACTCGCGCGTTCGTCTAGTCGAGCGCACCAATGCCCGCTTCCTCGCCCCGGGTGCGCTTGCCGAACCGGGTGAGCCCACCCTCACCCTGCTTGTCATGGACGTGTCGTTCATCTCCGCCACGCTTCTCCTTGCGCCGGTCTTCGCCGCCGCATCCGCACTTACTGAAGCCGTCATCCTGGTCAAGCCGCAATTCGAAGCCGGCCGCGGAAACGTCGGCAAGGGCGGCATCGTCCGCGACCCCGTGATTCACAAACGTGCCGTCGAAAGAGTTGCCGACTGCATCACCGATCTCCACTGGCGCGTCATCGAAACCATTCCGTCACCGATCACCGGCGGCGAAGGAAACATTGAATTCCTGCTCTACACAAAGACGAACCTGACCACTGTTCACTGAACACTCACCACTGATCCGTTACACTGAGACCGCATGACATGCGTAGCGATCGTCTCCAAGCCACGAAGGCAGGAACTCGTCCAGTTGCTTCCCGAACTGATCGGCTGGCTCCGGAAGCATGACTATGAGCCCCTGCTTGACTGCGAAGGCGCAAGCTATACCGACGCCGCTCCCGCAGTCGATCGTGCGGATTTGCCTGCGCACAAGCCGCAACTGGTCATCGTGCTTGGCGGCGACGGCACCTTGCTCTCCGTGGCGCGCATCTTCGCTGCAACCGGCACGCCTATCCTCAGCGTCAACCTGGGCTTTCTCGGCTTCCTGACGGAGGTGCGCCTCGCCGACCTCTACACCACGCTGGAAAGCTGGTGCGATGACTGCCACACTCTTGACGCGCGCATCATGCTCCACGCCGAAGTCTTTCGCGAAGGCGCGCCCGTCAAGTCCTTCGAAGCTCTGAATGAAGTCGTCGTCTCCAAGGGCGATATCGCACGCATGGGCGACTTCGCCGTGGAACTCGATGGCAAAAGCGTGGCCCGCTTCCGCGCCGATGGCGTCATCGTTTCCACGCCCACCGGTTCCACTGCCTACACCCTGGCCGCCAATGGCCCCATCCTTACGCCTGACGTCGATGCACTCGTCGTCACGCCCATCTGTCCTCACCTGCTCACGCTGCGTCCCATCGTGGTGCGGGGCGATGCGCGACTCACGGTTCGCGTCGAAGGCGTCCCCACGCAATGCCTTCTCACCGTCGATGGGCAAACGGGATTCGAGCTTCACCTTGGCGACGAAGTCCGCTGTCATCGCTCCGACTACACGGTGAACCTGGTCCGGCTCAGTGAGAGCGGCTTCTTTGACGCCCTGCGTAGCAAGCTCAGCTGGGGCGAGCGATAGCGCGGTGGGTCTGAAATCCTTAACAGAGATGAGCAAATTCTAAGAGCAGATTCTTCGCTCACCACCCCCAAACTGAACGACGTTTGGGGACCCGTTCGCTCAGAATGACACCGCGAATTATGGGAAGAATTCTGGACCTGGGTACGAGCGCGAATCCGCGATGGCCCGATCGCACACTAGAAAATTGTGTTGATTGAGAAAAAGGGAAGGGAAGTTCCTTTTACGGGTGCAACTCGTCCAGGAGAGCTTTCGCCTTGTTCGCGAGGTTGAGAGCGCCACCCGCATCTCGAGCTGTGAGCGCTTCGCGCGCCTCTTTCAGGTACTCGCGAATCTGGGCGACGGTCTTCGTTTCCTGGTCGTTCAGCTTGCGGGTGATGCCGTTCAAGGCCTTCTCGGTCGATGCGATCGAATCATCCGTTTGCTGACGCACGTTCGGCGCATCGCCGGTCGAAAGGGTTCCGATCACCGGGACAGCAGGAGCCTCGTTCGACGCTACCTGCGGATTCGTGTTCGCGGGCCTTCTGTGCTTCTGGGGCTTCTTCACTGGTTCCGATGGAACAGGGACCTGCGGTTCCGGCTGCACGGGAATCGTCACCTCCGGTGGTGGCAGGTTGGTGGGCGAGGGCTCGGGCTTGGGCGGAGGCGTGTCCTCGATTGGCGGCGCAAACGGCTGGTTCTGCGCGACCTGGGTTTTGTGAATGCACCCCGTCAGCAGCAGCGGCAACAACAGCCATGCAGCGCTCCCGGCGCTCAGCTTCATGTCTCCAACCCCTTTGTCTCTTCCACAATGGCCGGTTGCAGATGCCGGCGTCCCCATTCCGTGGCGGCGAGTGGAATGCGCAGTGAGAATTCCGTGCCACGGCCTACTGTAGATTGTACGTCTACGCTTCCATGGTGCAACTGCAAAATACGGTACGTCATGGCCAGTCCAATGCCGCTGCCGCCGCTCTTGGTTGTGAAATAAAGATCGAAAATCTTTTCCCGAATCTCCGGTGGAATGCCGGTCCCTTCATCCGCAATCCGCAGCACCGCCATCTTGCGGTCTTCTTCCAGCGTCACGCGCAGGGCGCCTCCATTGGGCATCGCCTGTCCGCCATTCAAGATGACATTGATTGCAGCTTGCTTCAGCAGGTCGGCATCCACGTTCACCATCAGCGGATGGCCGGGAAGGCGTCCCTCGAGCCTCACATTGCGCATGGAGAGCTCTTCGTCCGCCAGTGCCAGCACATCGCCGATTACCTTGCGCAGATCCTGTTCCTGCAGCTTTAATTCCACCGGGCGCGAAAAGTCCACCAGCGTCTGCACCACGCGATCCAACCGGTGGATCTCCGCGTCGATCACTTCCAGGTGTCGCGTGGCCGGCGCATGCTCCCCGCTCAGCTTGTTCTTCAGCAACTCAAGATGCACGACGATGGCGTTGATCGGATTCTTGACTTCATGCCCCACACCCGCCGTCAGCCTGCCGATTGCCGACATGCGGCGCGAAAGTTCCAGCTCCGACTCGATCTGCTCCACGGATTCAAGGTCATGCAGTGTGACCAATGCGCCTAGGCCCATCCGCGTGTGGTCATCGTAGATAAAATCCACTGACGCTTGTATGCGGCGTCCTGTTTCTGTCTGGACTTCTTCCTGCACCAGCGTGACTCCGGCATCGAAGGCCTCGCGAAGCGTTCGTCCCAGCACCGTGGAACTGTCGAAGATTTCGCGAGCCTGCAAACCAAGGATGTTGTCACTTTCCACATGAAGGAAGCGCTGCGCTGCTTCAGACACAAGCACCGCCCGCCCATCTCCCGTGAACAACAAGATGCCGTCTTGAAGATTTCCGAGTACCTGGTCGAGATTCTCCTTCAATGCCGAGAAAACCTCTTCCACATTGCGCATGCGCTGCCCGATCTGCTCAATCTTCGTTGATACTCTTTCCGCGGTGTCGAGCTGTGGCGCTTCGCCTTTTTCGCTCTGGATCCCCGCCGGCAGGGGATTCCAGTAATCCAGCTGGATGCTGATCTCTTCCAGGGGCCGCAGAGCCAGGTTGCTTAGCAAGAACGCCACAACCAGCGCCGTCCCCAGCGCAAACGCCATCAGCTCAAACGCCTCTTTCAGGGATGGCTCATACACCGCCTGCAGCAGCGTTGTCCGCACCCCCACGTGCACGCTCAGGAAAGGCTGACTATTGCGATCCAACGGCGCCACGATGTCAAAGACCTTGGCCGGCCCATAAATCTCGCGCATTTTCGTGATCGGATCGGCGGCAAGTAAGTCGCTGTATTTAGGCCGCCACGGAAGCAACTTGCCATCATTGTCTGGAAACGTGCTGAGTAAAATGCGCGACTTCGTATCCACGATGTTCACGTCATACTCGGTCGTGGAGTACATGTTGGTCGAGTCGAGGGTTGCACTCAGGGATGCGCTGCCTTTGATCGCTTCCTGAACCAGTGACCGCAGCTTGTCCTTATCGTTGGGGTCGATCGTCTGGTCTTTCAGCTCTTCCAGCAACGTATTCTGCAAGGTGGAGCGCACCAGGTCGGCCACCATGAGATTCGAATCGTCCGACTGCTGGACGGCCGCATCGACCAGGTGGCTCACGTACACCAGCGAAAGCACGCACGCGATCAGAAAAACCAACCCCGTAATCGCCAGAACGAGTTTTGTCTTCAGTCGCATGTCTTTCAAAACGCAGAAGCCGAACCACGACGCTCGAATCGGATGGCGCCGAACATTGCCCGCAGTGTGCTCAAATTCTCCTGCAAGCTGCTTTATGCTGCCGGATCTTCCCGCGAGTGGTTGTATTCCTTCAGCTTATTGTGCAGCGTCTTCAGGCTTACGCCCAGAATCTCGGCAGCGCGGGTCTTATTCTGCCCTGTTGACTCCAGCGTTCTCAAAATCAACATACGCTCCGCTTCGTCCACTGTCGTCCCCACGCGAATTGCCACAACATTGGCATCGGTTACGCGCGCTGCGACCGGCAGTTGCGGAGTGCCGAATGTCCGCGGAAGGTGCGATACATCCAGCGGAGCTCCGTCCGGGCACAGAATTACTGCACGCTCAATCGTATTCCGCAGTTCGCGCCCATTGCCTGGCCAATCATACCCCAGCATCCGATCGAGAATCTGGTCCGAGAGCCCTGAAACGCGCCGCGTGTGTTTCTGGTTCATCTCGTTCACCATCGCTTCGGCCATTACCTGCAGATCTTCGATGTGTTCGCGCAGCGGCGGCATGTGAATGTGAAACACATTCAACCGGTAAAACAGATCGGCGCGCAAATGTCCGTCGGCCACCGCATCCTGCGGATCGCGATTCGTTGCCGCCAGCACCCGCACATCCACATCCTGCTCGGTGCGCCCCCCTAAACGGCGCAGTTTCCGCTCCTCCAGGACGCGCAGCAGCTTGGCCTGCGTACCGATCGGCATATCGCCCAACTCGTCCAGCAAAAGCGTGCCACCCGTTGCCAGTTCAAAGCACCCCGCTCGCCGCTCCGCCGCGCCTGTAAACGCGCCTTTCTCGTGGCCGAAAATTTCGCTTTCAATCAGCGTTTCGGGAATCGCCGCGCAATTCACGGCGAGGAATGGTCTCCCCTTGCGCGGACTTAAATCGTGCAGCGTCCGAGCCACCATTTCTTTGCCGGTTCCACTTTCGCCCGTGATCAGCACCGACACGTTCGAGGGGGCAATCTGTTCAATGAGCGCGAAAATCTCCCGCATCGCCTTTGAACTGCCCACCATCGAGCCCAGGATGCCGGTATTCCGCAGCTGTCTCCGCGTAACTTCGAGCTCAATCTCCGTGGCGCGCTGCCGCGTGGCATTCCCGAGGATCGTACGCAACCGCGTGGCATCGACCGGCTTCTGCAAAAAGTCGTAAGCTCCCAGTTTCATCGCGTCCACTGCAACCTGGATTGATCCTTGTGCGGTCAGCAGCACGACGGCGATATTCGAGTTAGCGCTCTCGGAGAGTTTGGTCAGCAGCCCGATACCGTCCATGCGTGGCATCTTCAAGTCCGTCACAACAATCGCCGGACTCCACACGAGCGCCTTCTCCCAGCCCTCGATGCCATCGCGCGCCGTTTCCGTCTGGTATCCCCAGCCGGAAATCAGTTCCGCGAGTCCCATCAGAGCATGGGGTTCGTCCTCAACAATCAATACCTTCACCGGGTTGTGCATATCGTCTTTCGATGCAAATATTTCGCCATGAGTCGTCGAAGTCCAGCTTTCATTACTTCAGCCCGTGTCCGAGTGTATACAGTTTAGACCGCCTTATCGGTCAATTCAGCCCAGCGGGCATAGAGGACGTCGTTTTCCTCCTGCGCCAGATCCAACTCCCCCAGAGCCGCCTGCAGCGCGGCCGCGTCGGAGGCAATTGCCGGGTCTTCCACCCGGATCCGGGCCGCAGCCAGGCGAACGTCCGACTCCTCTGCCCTCCGCTCAATCGTGGCAAATTCCCGTGCCTCCAGATAAGAAAGCTTCTTCTTGACGGGCTTTTGGATCTCCGTTTCCGTCCCAGAGGGAGCTTTAATCCCTAATCCCTGATCCCTAATCCCTGATCTGTCCTCTTCCATCCACGCTTCCCACTGGCCAAAATCCGCAAATCGCCCGATATGCCCATTGCCGTCCAGCCCCAGCACCGTCGAAGCGACACGATTCAGCAGATAGCGGTCATGCGTCACCAGTACCAGCGCGCCCGGAAATTCCAATAAATTGTCCTCAAGAATTTCCAGGGTAGGGATATCGAGGTCGTTGGTCGGCTCATCCAGCAGCAGTACATCGGCCGGCTCCAGCATCAGCTTCGCGATCAGGACCCGCGCCCGCTCGCCGCCGCTCAAGTTCCGCACCGGCTGGTTCAGCTGCTCTCCGGTGAAGAGAAACCGCGCCGCCCAGCTGGCCACATGCACTACGCGCCCCTGGTACACGAGCCCATCGCCCTCGGGCGCCAGCGCTCTTCGCAGCGTCAGATTCTCGTCGAGTTCACGCATCTGGCTGAAATACACAAGCCGCAGCGCGTCGGCGCGCCGAATGCTGCCTTCCGCCGGCTCCAGTTCACCGCGCAGCAGCCGCAGAAACGTCGTCTTCCCGCTCCCGTTCGGCCCCACCAGCCCTACCTTCGAACCGGCGGTCAGAACAAATTTGAGTCCACTGAACAGCCTGCGATCGCCGATATCGCAAGCCACGTCGTTGAACTCCACCAGCCGCTTTGTCTTGCGCTGCGTCGCCTCAAAATCGATTCCCGCGGAGTTCACCGTGGTCCGCGCATCCATCGCCGCCAGCTTCCCGATCATCTCGTTGGCAGTATCGATGCGCGCCTTCGATTTCGTTGTCCGCGCCTTGGGACCGCGCCGCAGCCACTCAATCTCCGTCCGTACCCGGTTGCGCAGGCTCTCCTGCTGCTTGCTCTGCGATTCCAGATACGCTTCTCGCTCCTCGAGAAACCGGCTGAAGTTGCCCTTTACGCGAAACAGGCCTTCCGCGTATACCCGGTTCAGCTCGATGATTTCGCTCGACGTCGCCTCAAGAAAATAGCGGTCGTGGCTCACCGTCACCACCGCAAAATTTGCCGCGGCCAGCAACTCCTCCAGCCACTCAATGCCCGCCAGGTCAAGGTGATTCGTCGGCTCATCCAGCAGCAGCACCTCGGGGTGTCCAACCAGCGCTTCGACAATTGCAAGCCGTTTCCGCCATCCTCCGGAAAGCGAAGCCGCCTCCGCCGCAAGGTCCTCGAATCCTGCCCGGCCGCTCAATTCCCGCAGGCGCCCCTCGCGCTCGCCCTCATTCACGTGCGCCGCGACCAGCGCTGACTCCAGCACCTGCCGAAGCGTCAGCCCCGCCGCAAATCGCGAATCCTGCGGAACATATGCTGCCCGCGCCCGCTTGCGCACGGCCAACTCGCCCGCGTCGGGTTCAACCGCCCCTGCGAGAATCGCCAGCAGCGTCGATTTCCCAGCCCCGTTCGGCCCAATCAGCCCAATCCGCGACCCGTCCTCTACCGTGAACGAAATGTCCTTGAAAAGAGGCTTGGCCCCAAATTGTTTGGTGATCGTTTGCGCATTCAGAATTGGCGGCATCTCTCTCTAGACTACCGCCCCTCTCTGCCATGATCTCGATCCCGAAACCATTCAATCAGGTTCCGAATGATGGCGAGCAGAAGTCGCGTGGCAACCGAGGTCGAAACACTGCGGTTGTTCTCAGAAGCGTCCGGTGTCCTAAACTGAGTCTCATGCTGGAATACGAAATCTCCCCCGCCGACACCGCCACGCTGCTACGCGAAAACAAGACTCGCCTCATCGATGTCCGCGAGCCATGGGAACACTCCACTGCCCACGTCGAGCCCAGCACCCTTATGCCCATGGGCGACGTTCCCGGCCGCGCCCACCAGGAGCTTGATCCGGAAGAACACATTACTGTCTTCTGCCATCACGGCCAGCGCTCGCTCAATGTCACCGCGTGGCTCCGCAATCAGGGATTCGAAAACGTGCAGTCCCTGCGCGGCGGCATTGACGCATGGTCCGCAGAAATTGACCCAAACGTCCCGCGCTACTAGCGCCCGCCAAGACTGGTGCTTGCTTCCCGAGGTTCACAAAAGTTGGCACTGTCATCCTGAGCGAACGGGGCCCCGAACGTTCTTCAGTTCGGGGGTGGTGAACGAAGGATCTGCTTTTTGCTCTTTCCGACTTATGCCAGTTGTTTCACGGACGTCATACTAGCGTCCGAACGAATACGTGACCTGGAAGTCCCCGTTATCCACGCCCGGATTCGCGCTTGCCGTGTTCTTGTTTGAGAAGTGGTGGTAGCGATATTCTGCGCGGATCGAGCGGGTTTTGGATCGATAGAATTCGACGCCAATGCCGCCGTCAAAAGTGAAATTGAATGTGCCTGCATTCATCACTGGCACGGCCCGCGTGGAATACATGTATCCTCCGTGGCCGGTCAGGAAGGGCTGGGTCTTGCTGCGCGGCAGGAAGTTCAATTGCAGCCCCACCGGCGACATGGCTTCCCCGGCAGTCCATTGACGTCCACAGGTATTCGAGTATGTGTAGGTGTACGGAGTGCCGTTGAACGTCGCTGTGCCAGTTCCGGATGACGTGTGACAGCCGTTGTAAGGAACCAGGGTTTCATTGATGGGCGGGTAAGGCGGAGCTGGCTGGCCCCAGTTAAGAACGAAATGAACGGTCGGGTCGCTCTCGAGCGCCAACGGCATCAGCTCGAGGTTGTACTGCAAATTCAGGGTGGGATTTAGAATCAGACGCCGGCCGTAGCTCGCGCCGAGCAAGAACAGCTTGCGGCTCTCCGCTTCGCCCAGGAGAATATGGCTCGAATCATTGGAATATGAACCGAAAACGCCAAATGTGTTCACCCGCGCAAAATATCCACTATCTTTCTTACTCTGCGCGGAGGCCGAGCGTCCGACGAGAAGAAATATCGTGACCATGACGCAGGTGCCGAGCACTCTTTGCCGCAGGCGGGCAACTTCATTCTTCGGCAAGAGAGTGACCCCTTCGTATGACCAGACTGATCGCAACGCCTATACTAGCAGCGACTTATGTTTTGACTGTGCCATCCGCGTTTGAGGAGCGATATTCATGTCTTCGTCTGCTGTAAGTTTTGCAACCGAGAACCACCCGCGCTTTCTGGGCGAATTGAAAGACCTGCTGCGCATTCCATCCATCTCTACGCTCCCCGAGCACAAAGACGACTGCCGCCGCGCCGCCGAATTCCTCGTCTCCGAACTCAAGCGCATCGGCATGGAAAACGTCCGCCTCATCGACACGCAGGGGCACCCGCTCGTCTATGCCGACTGGCTGCATGCTTCGAGTAAACCGACTGTTCTCATCTATGGCCACTACGATGTCCAGCCCACCGACCCGATCGACGAGTGGCTCTCGCCGCCATTCGAGCCCACCGAGCGCAATGGCAGCATCTACGCTCGCGGCGCCGTCGACGACAAAGGCCAGGTCTGGATGCAGGTCAAGGCACTCGAAGCGTTGCTCGCTTCGAACAAATCTCTCCCCCTCAACGTCCGCGTTCTCTTTGAAGGCGAAGAAGAAGTGGGAGGGGAGGGAATTGCCGACTACGTCGCCTCAAAACCCGCCAACCTCAAGGCCGACTTCGCCCTCGTCTCCGACACCGAGCTCTTCGCTCCCGGCCTGCCAACGCTCTGCGTCGGTCTGCGCGGCATGATCTACACCGAACTGGAAGTTCGCGGTGCCAAGACCGATCTTCATTCGGGCATATATGGCGGCGCTGCTCCCAATCCATTCACTGCCATCGCACAAATCATTGCCCGCCTCAAAGACGAGAACGGCCACATCCTTATCCCCGGCTTCTACGACGACATCATTCCGCCCAGCCCCGAAGAACTCGTCGCATGGAAAAGCCTGCCCTTCGATGAAGAGCACTACCGAATCGCCGAAGTCGGCGCGCGTCAGCTCGTCGGCGAAAACGGCTACAGCGTCCTGGAACGCACCTGGGCGCGCCCGACCCTCGACGTCCACGGCATCCCCGGCGGATTCACTGGGGCTGGTGCCAAAACCGTCATCCCCGCCAAGGCCGTCGCCAAAGTCTCCATGCGCCTCGTTCCCGGCATGACACCCGCAAAAGCCTTTGCCCAGTACAAGAGCTACGTTGAGAAGATCGCTCCTGCCGGCGTCGACGTTGATGTACGCCTCATCCACTCCGGCGATCCGTGCCTGATCCCGGTCAACAACCCGTACATCCAGGCCGCCACCCACGCGCTTCATGAAGTCTGGGGCAAAGACACAGTTTTCATCCGCTCCGGCGGCTCAATTCCCATCGTTGGAGACTTCGACCGGCATCTCGGTCTGCCGAGCGTCATGATGGGCTTCGGTCTTCCGGACGACAACCTCCACGCCCCGAACGAAAAGTTCAACCTGATGAACTTCGAGCTCGGCATCCGCTCCCTGATCCGATTTCTGGAGGAGGCGGGGCGTTGAGCATGCCCGAAACTCCTGCATCCGCCGACGCATTCATCCTCGCCGGCGGACAGTCTAGACGCATGGGTCAAGACAAGGCGCTGACCCTCCTCGCCGGCGTGCCCCTTGTCCAACACGCTTGTAATTTGATCCGTTCCGTCGGGCTCCAACCCCGCATCGCCGGGGCCCAAAACGACCTGTCCGCTTTTGCCCCAAGCTTGCCGGACGATCCGACCCGCTCGGGACTCGGCCCCCTCGCCGGCTTTTGTTCTGCTCTCGCAAATACTTCCGTCCCTCTCGCCCTTTTCATGCCCATTGATATGCCGCTACTGCCGGCGAGCCTCATCGTCTATCTTCTTCATCACGCAACCGTCACCGAATCCGCTGTCACCGTTGTCTCCGTTGGCGGATTCATTCAGACCTTTCCGGTCATCATCGACATCGCTGCGCTTCCCTCGCTCCAGTTGAGCCTCGATTCGCAGGACCGCAACTGCCTGCACGCCTTCCGTGCTGCGGCGGAGCTGCTCTCGAGGCCCTTCACCGTTCTCCCCATTGAATTACTGCTTCAAGCCGGCCAGGTCTCCAGCCCCCTGGCCGTCCCGCCGGGGCTTTGGTTCCTCAATATCAACACTCCTCACGACCTTCGCCGGGCCGATGCCATGCTCGCCGGGCAGGATCTTCAAGTAATCTGATTCCGTGGCCACTCCCAACCCCACCCCAGAACCCACCGGCGTTCCTTCTCAGGATGTGCCGGTCCCCGAGACGCCCGAAATCGCTCAGGACGTTCTGGCCGACATCGCAGGCGACAAGCCCGCTCCGACCGACGAGGAGCCCACGGAATGGCCCCTGATCTCTTTCCGCCACGTCTCCATGTGGTTCGGCGAAACCAAAATCCTCGATAACATCAGCTTCAGCGTGAAGCGCGGCGAAACCCTCTGCATCCTGGGGCGCAGCGGCGTCGGCAAGTCCGTCTCACTGCGCATACTCATGGGCTTTCTCAAACCCCAGGTCGGTTCTATTCGCGTCGATGGGCAGGAAATCAATGCCTATACCGAAGAGGAAATGCAGGAAGTGCGCAAACGCGTCACCATGGTGTTTCAAAATGGCGCCCTCTTTGATTCACTCACCGTCCGCGAGAACGTAGCCTTCCCCCTGCGCGAACGCGGCGGGCAGGAAGAAGACCAGATCCTGCAGGTTGTTGATCGTCTTCTCACCCTTGTTGGAGCCGATGACGTACCTGATGCGTTACCTGCCAGTTTATCCACAGGGCGCCGTCGTGCCGTCGCCATTGCGCGCGCTCTGGCCTCCCAGCCTGACGTTGTTCTTTACGATGAGCCCACCACGATGGTTGATCCCATCATCGCCCGCAGACTGGGTGGCCTCATCCAGAGACTCAAGCAACAGCTTGGATTTACAAGCATTATCGTCACTCACGACATGCGATTCGCCGAGCGGCTCGCCGATTCCGTGCTCTTTCTCCATGAGGGACGCGCTGCCTTTTTCGGGCCTCTACGCGACTTCGTTGCCTCTCCAGATCCGAACATTCAGCAGTTCCTCACCCTCGATGACTATGTGCTACCTTCAGCATAAGAGTTGATGACTTTATAACGAGAGTTCTTCATAATTTAGGTGCAGCTATTTTCTTCCAATTTTGAGCAGAACCGTTGGCCCAACTGGCTGGTCGATCCCTGGAATTGGCAAGACGGTTCTTCATTTGAAAGGTCTTGCACCTCACTCGTTGCCTTTGTGTCACCCCGTTGCCCCCGCAGAAGTTGCAATTGAATGACTCGGGAAAGACACAATTTTCTAACCGAAGCAGTACGCTCAATGTGAGGTTTGAGTGCTCCAAAGATCCTGTTGCTTCGCAATCACTGTCTCCGGAACGGCGCTCGGGGAAGTAAGGGAAACAGCGACTTCTCGTCGTGACGGCAGCCGCATGACTTTCGTAACCGAGGTAACCAGTAATCTGCTGGGAGTTGTGCAACCATTCAAAGGCAGGGGCGCTCCAAGCGGCTGTACCCCTCGTGAAACAAGTAGTAGTCGTTTCGCTTCCCCTCGTTTCCTTCGAGCTAGAAACCACTTCCACTTACCAACTGCAGCAGTGCGCTCCTGAGGTTAGCGGACGGATATGGCAACATCCGATTTCTGGCAAAGAGTCTCAGCTTCTGTTGCGGCGCCGTCTGACTGGTCGACGGACACCGCACGGGAGTCCTCACGCAGCTCGCAAGGCAAAGTCAAGTTCTGGATCGCTCTTGACTTCCTCACCGTGCTGATCGCCGCCACCATTGCCACAATCTACGAGCGTCACACGACTCCTGTTATTGGAGCGCGTGAATTCTACAACGGGACGCTCTTTAACGGCCGCTCCATGTGGATTCTGCTGGGTCTGCTTTGCGCTTTTGCGGTCACCCTCGTCGTCAGCAGCCGTCGGCTCTCCCTGTACTCGCCCAAGAGCCTCAGCTCTTTTCTGCACGAACAGCGCCTCACCGTGCAGGTATGCTTTACCTCCGGGTTGTTGCTTACCGGAACTCTCTATCTTGTTCGCGCCGAAGATATTCCCAGGGGTATCGTTCTGATTACGCTGGTCCTGGTCACAGTTTGCCTGTGCCTTCGCCGCCTCATCTATCGGACCCTGATGTATCGCCGATTTGAACGAGGAGAGGATACCCGCAACGTCCTCATCGTCGGAACGGGCGCAGAAGCACATGCCCTGCGTCATCACCTCGATAGCATTCGTCACCTCGGCTACACGTTCAAAGGCTTTATCGAGTTCCCCGGCGCTTCCTCGCACATGATGTCCTCGAGCGGGGATGTCGTCGGCACCCTCGACACGCTCTTTCAACACGCACGCAAGCAATTCGTCGATGAGATTTTTTTCACCACTCCCAGCGAGCGCGGCGTGGTTCTGGACGTACTCGAAAAATCTCGAATGCATGGCGTCGATCTGCGCATCGTTCCCGATCTTTACCAGGGGCTTGCCTGGAACAGCCCCGTTGAATACATCGGCCAGTTCCCGACCATCCCTCTGCATCGCGGCCACGTTCCTGAACTCGGATTCGTAGTCAAACGCGTCCTCGACATGCTCTTCGCCGGCCTTTTGCTTCTGGTTCTTTCACCCTTCCTGCTGCTCGTCGCCATCATCATCAAATCTGAATCCCGTGGATCCATCTTCTATGCCTCCGAGCGCATCGGCAAAAAAGGACGCGTTTTTCGCTGCTACAAGTTCCGTACCATGGTGCGCGATGCCGATAAGCGCCGCGCCGAATTCATGCACATGAACGAGCGCGACGGCGTCCTGTTCAAAATTTCCAACGACCCTCGCATCACCCGCTTCGGCCGCCTCCTGCGCAAATACTCCCTCGACGAGTTGCCGCAGTTCATCAATGTCCTCCGCGGCGATATGAGTGTCGTCGGGCCCCGTCCGCCGCTGGCCAGCGAAGTCATGGAGTACAAGCTCAGCCACCTCCGCCGCCTCGATGTCACGCCTGGTATCACGGGACTATGGCAGGTGCAGGGACGCCAGGACCCCTCCTTCGACAGCTACGTCTCCCTCGACGTGACCTACATCGAGAACTGGAGTCTCTGGCTCGACATCAAGATCATCGTCCGCACCATCGGCGTGGTCTTCTCCGGAACCGGTTCCTGAGAACGCGGATCCATAGCACCTGGGCCTTTTTCAGTCCCTCTGCATTAAACTGGACATGTGAAGATCGCACTGGCCCAGATCAACCCCACGGTCGGGGATTTCACCGGCAATCTTGAAAAGATTCTTACGGTTACCCGTCGCGCCTCTGACCTTGGCGCGCGACTCGCGGTCTTTTCCGAACTGGCCATCTGCGGATACCCCCCCGCCGACTTCCTTGAGAAACCGAGCTTTCTCGCCCGCTGCCGCCAGGCCGTCGATGAACTCGCTGAGGCCACGCGTGACCTGCCCACCGCGCTGGTCGCTGGCGTCGCTTTACCGGCACTGCCCGACGCCGGCAAGCCCGCCGTCAACGCAGCGGTTCTCCTTGATAGGGGTCAGATCCTTCTCGAGCAGCACAAGCGCCTGTTGCCCTTCTACGACGTCTTCGACGAACAGCGCTACTTTCTGCCTTCGAGCCAGCAGCGGGTCGTTGAACTCGACGACGTGCGCCTGGCCATCTCCATCTGCGAAGACGCTTGGAACGACAAGAACTTCTGGCCGCGCCGTCTTTACTCCTTCGATCCGCTGGAGGAGTTGATGCGGCAGAATCCAGCCATCCACATCAACCTCTCGTCTTCGCCCTTCTGGCATTCCAAGCGCAAGGTCCGCCGCGAGATGCTGGCCGCCATCGCTCAACGCGACCGCATCCCGGTTGTGATGTGCAACCAGGTGGGCGGGAACGACAGCCTCATCTTCGATGGTTCCTCCGTCGCCCTTAACGCCCACGGCCAGCTGATTGGCCAGGCCAAATCTTTCGAAGAAGACCTGGTGGTCATCGATCCCTTCGATGGGCCGCAGGTCCCCGATCCATTTGAAGACGACACCGAGGCCGCTTATCGCGCTCTCGTTCTCGGCACGCGCGACTATCTGCGCAAATGCGGCTTCAGCAAAGCCCTCATCGCGCTTAGCGGAGGCATCGACTCCGCGCTCGTCGCCGCCATTGCCGCCGATGCTCTTGGCAAGGAGAACGTGCTCTGCATCGGCATGCCCAGCCCCTTCTCCTCGCAGGGCTCCATCGACGACAGCCGCGCGCTTGCCGCCAACCTCGGCATTCGCTTCGAAATGATCGGGATCAGCGACCTGTTCCACCAGTACACGCAGGCACTTGAGCCACTCTTCAAAGGCACGCAATCCGGGCTCGCCGAAGAAAACCTGCAGGCGCGCATTCGCGGAAACCTGCTGATGGCGCTCTCCAACAAGTTCGGCTCCCTGGTGCTCACCACCGGCAACAAATCCGAAATGGCTGTTGGCTACTGCACTCTCTACGGCGACATGGTCGGCGCGCTGGCGGTGATCGGCGATCTCATCAAGACACGCGTCTATGCAATCTGTCGCTGGCTCAATCGCGACGGCGAGGTCATCCCACTCCCGATCCTTGAGAAGGCGCCGTCCGCCGAATTGCGCCCCGGCCAGAAGGACACAGACTCGCTGCCGCCCTACGACGTTCTCGACCCGATCATCGAGGCATATGTCGAGCGGTACGAGACGCCCGAATGCATTGCGCAGAAGAATGGTTTTCCTCTCGAACTCGTCCAACAAATAGTGCGCCTGGTGGAGCGTTCTGAATACAAACGCCAGCAGGCTGCGCCCGTTCTCAAAGTCACGTCAAAGTCCTTCGGCATGGGCCGCCGCTTTCCCATTGCCGTCAAAGTGCAGGTATAAGCTAAAGGTTGGGAGTCTTCCCGCCGCTGAAGGAGAAATTCGCTTGATTCGTAACTCCGCTCGACTGGCCTCTGCAATCGCGTTGGCCATGCTTTTCTCACCCATCCACCACGCCGTCGCGCAGGATCAGACCCCCGCCACACCCGCTCAGGAAACCGCCCCGCCGGCCGCACCCGCCGCGAAGGCCCCGGTGTTTCCCCCGCCCGATCCGGCCGACTTCACGGCCGCCGCTCCGACCAAGGAGGTCGTGAACGCATTTCTGCAGGCCAATCTCGGCTTCGATTCCAACTCCATGTGGCAGATTCAGGCGATTCAGAAGACGCAGATCCAGGGCGTCAGCAAGGTCATCATCTTCATCGGCGACAAGACCGGCAAGCAACAACCCTCTCGATTGGCTTTCTTCACCACGCCCGACCAGAAGCACATCATCGTCGGTGAAAAAATCGTCCCGTTCGGGGAACACCCCTTTGCCGACAACCGCTCCCTGCTCCAGGAACGCGCCAACGGTCCGTATCGCGGCTCGGCGAGCAAGGATCTCGAACTCGTCGAGTTCGCCGACTTCCAGTGCCCCCACTGCAAATCTGCGCAAGCCAATATCGATAAGCTCGTCGCCGATTATCCCAAGGCGCGTATCGTCTTCCAGAATGATCCCCTGGTTTCGATTCATCCGCAGTCCCTGATTGCGGCCGAATACGCGACCTGCGTTGCCAAACAGGCCGCGAGCACCGCCTTCTTCCAATTTGCCGCAGCGGTGTTCGACGGGCAGGACGGCCTCGCAACAGCGGACGGCGCGACTCTGACTTTAAACAGCGCTGCCACCAAGGCCGGACTCGATCCAGCCAAGGTGTCCGCCTGCGCAGCGTCGCCTGAAACCAAAGCAGCCGTTGAATCGTCGATTCAGCTCAGCAAGGATCTCGACATCTCGTCGGTGCCCACGCTGGTAGTCAACGGTCGCGAAGTTCCCGCCAACGCTCCCTACGAAACGCTGAAGCAGATCATCGACTATCAAGCCAAGCTGGACGGCGTCACTCAGTAGTTGTGTTTTGAAAGTACGCGGAGCAGCGCCAAGTTCCGGGTCCCCCATTCATGCCGGGTGCCCCATCCAAGCTCTGCTTGGGTGGGATCCCACGAACCTGGGCCATGAGAGCGCACGAGTGTGAGCGGCCTGGGTGATTCCTACGGCGTCTGCCCTCGCTCGATCCGCAGCATCGGCGAATGTCCGGGTGCCTGCGTGCCGCGAATCACGTGCGGTGTGATGATGATCAGCAAGCTGGCATAACTCCTCTGCACATCCGTATCCGTTACCGTGTTCAGCCCCGGAATCTCGGTCAGCCCCGGCAACCCGCTGAGCGCGCGGCTCTCTTCCTTGTCCACCTCGCTCACGATCACCACGCCCGAGTCATTCTTCAGCGTCACCACGCCGGAGTAGCTGCGATTGTTGAGGATTGGCACTCCGTTCAGCGACGAACCGCCCAGTGCTGTAATCTTCATATCCATCGTCAGCGCCACTTCGCCATTGCGCATCACGCGCGGCGTTGCCTTGAAAGTAAGCCCCAGGTCCTGGTACTCAACCTGCGGAATCGTCTGCGACCCTGAATTGAGCTGCGAGAGCAGGGAACTCAGGCTTCCCGAGGTTCCCGCCGTCGTCAAACCTGGAATGCTGATTCCCGATGTGCCGAGGTTTGAAAACTGCGAAGTCTCGATCGGATAACGCGATCCGCTCTTGACCGTGCCTTCTTCTCCATCGCCCAGATGCATCTGAATGTCATCCAGTTCCCTGGACTCAGAAGAATTCACATTCAGATTGATCGTCACAGGTGGCGGCGAAACGCCCGACAAGGTGAGTCCTCCGCCAAACAGTGCGATCCCGTTCTGAAACAGCGAACTCGACACCTGTCCCGACGCCAGTAGAATTCCCAGAATCGCCAGCGTGTCGCCCGGCGACGCCAGTCCCGACGAAATAATCTGCTGCACCAGCGCCTGGTTCTGATTCAGGATCGACTGCTCTTCCGCGTACACATTGAATGCCGTGATCTGTTGCGGCGGCTGCACCCCGGTGTTGCGCTGGTTGTTGTGCGCCAGCTGGATCAGCCGCACATTCAGCAGAACCTGGCTTCGCCCATCCAGCAGTTGGCGCAGTGTCGCATTGAACGCGTTCAGCCTGTCCGTCGTCGCGCGAACGGTCAACGTTCCTGAGCCCTGCTGCACCACCACCTGCTGCAGCTGAAAGACATTTTTGGCCATGGTCGCGATCTCGGTCATCTCCGCGGTCGCCAACCCACCCAGGTAAACCGTCTCAAACTCCTCGCGCATGTATTGCTGCCGGTTCTCGCGGCTATCCTTTGCCACAAGAGCCCGGTGCGCATCCAGCGGTACGGTGAACGAATCGGTCGCCATGTTCACAGCGTGCGAAGCCTGCGCGAAGGTAGCATCGTCCATATCGAAGCGCACCGGCGGCCCCGTTACGCTCTGGTCCACCGAGGCTTCGATTCCAAACGACCGATACACTGTCTGGATCACCGTGCGGCGATCTGTCTTCAGATGGAAACTGTGGGTGCCCGCCATCGGCTCCAGCGACGGAGCGGGCGCCAGGGAGTCGACTCCCTGGTCATATAACGACTTGGGTTGTGCCATCGCCACATCGTCCGCCATCTCATCCAGGTGTGCGGCAACTTCAATGTTGTGTGGATCGAGTGCCTCTGCCTTCTGCAACGCCGCCCGCTCCGCCGTCTTGTCGCCGCGCATGCGAGCCTTGGCCGCCGCCTGGATCAGATCGGTCACCTCGTGACTGCGCGCTACCTCCGTTGCCGCGCCATAATTCACATTTCCCGGATCCAGTTCTGCGGCTTCTTCGTAGTCCCGCACCGCCTCGTCATATTGCTGCTTTTCGAAGAGCTTTGTGGCCTGCAGATACAGCTTTGTTGCTCGCCTGCGATCGTTGCCCGTAACTTTCTTCTCGGGCGCTTTCTCTTTCGCTGGTTCGGCCTGAGCGGTGTTTCCCGGCGCGTTCGAAGGGGCTGGCGCCGGCGATTGCTGCGCCCATGCGGGGGAGGCCATCACCAGTATGGCTGCCATCGCGAGATTTGCGCGCGTCGCCTTCATGCGTTGCCTCGCGTCGCCGCCAGCAGATCGGCCAGCGTCGTAGCGCACACTTCCGGCCGGTGCTCCAGCAGCTCATCAAAGGAGAAATGTCCGGTCGCGACGGCGATCACCGGCAGCCCATTGGCATGTGCTGCTTCAATGTCCCGCGGTGTGTCGCCTACCACACATACGCTGGCTTCTGCACCCGCCAACTCGCGTGCCTTCTTCGCCGCCTGCCCGACGAGTTCTGAACGAACAGGGAAGTGATCGCTGAATCCACCGAATCGAAACCATTCGCGCAGTCCGGCGCGTTCCACCTTGATCCAGCCAATCATTTCGAGGTTGCCCGTGGCCACGCCCAGGGTTGCACCCCGATCCGCCAGATGCTTCAGCGTTTCTTCCACGCCCGGCATCAGGATCGGCCGCAGCTCATTCCGCCGGTCCGCCACATTCTGGCACATGCCTTTCAGAATCGCCGCCATCTGCGGCTCCAGCACATCGGCCGGAACGCCTGCAAGAGCGCAAGCCTCGCGCAGGATCGATGTATCCGTGTTTCCGGCCAGCGACACGCCCTCGAGCGAGACCTCGAGGCCCAACACCTCCCGCACCGTCGCGGGAAGGCTGTCCATGTGTACGCGGTCGCGGCTGCGCAGAAGCATGCCGTCGATATCGAACAAGTACGCGTCCTGCGCATCCCAGGCAAACCCGCTCTCGATGGCAGTCCGCGCTTCGTTGTTCTGTTGGGTTGTCTGCATGCCGATGCGGAGCTGGCTTAGCCCTGGCGTATGCCCTGGCGTGCGGCTCCAAATATAGGACGTTCGCTGCGTGGCGGACGCTTGAGCCCTGCGCGAATCTCTGCCAGGCTAATGCCCAGTTCAGCCATGGTGCGGCTGAGCGTGTTGCGGTGGATACCCAGCTCCTCTGCAGCCTTGCACTGGTTGCCCTTGTTTGCCGCCAGCACTTCCCGCAGATACTGTCTTTTGAACTCCTTCACCGCATCCTCATAACGGATACCGGTGGAATGCATCTGTGTTACCAGGCTGTCCAGGTCTCGTCTCACGTCAACCTCTTGCTCTACTAGATTGCCACAACCGGCAGGCTTCAGCCCGCGAAAAATTATTTGCTTTTTTCCTCGTGGATTAAGTGCTGCGATTCCGATTCCAGCGTCTGCAATTCCTTGCGCACACGGTCGCCCAGTCGCGAGGGGGTGACCTGGACGCTCACATGGAGTGCACCGAAGAAATATCGCGGAAGCCTTGCCTCCGTCAACCATACAGTTTCCGGGAAGAACGCGACCGTAATAAGAATGGCGATTGTGACCAACACGATCCCTTCCACGAAACCAAAGACCGCGCCGGCTAAACGATCCAGGCAGCCCAGACCGACCTTCTGAAAAAGCTTCGCCAGAAGAGATCCAAGAATCGCCGCAACCACCATCACCAGCAGAGCAATCACTATGAAAGCGACGGCGTTCGCAACCTCGACCGAATGAATCAGTGGCTTCAGGATTGCCGCCAGCCGCCAATAGTTCCATGCCGCCAGCGCCAGCCCCACGATCAGCCCAGCCAGCGAAAATGCGGAACGAAAGAATCCCCGCGCAATGCCTGCCAGCACTGCTACCGCCAACGCCACCACGATGATCCAATCGACCAGCGTCAATCCGTTCATGTTCATGCCTGTGGCTCGAGTTCCCGCCCGGTCAACCGGTGAAAAGCCTCAAGGTATTTATGCAGTGTACGCTCCACCACATCCTGGGGAAGACTCGGCGCGGGAGCTTGTTTGTTCCAGTGAATGCTTTCGAGATAATCGCGAACAAACTGCTTGTCGAAACTGGGCTGCGCCCCGCCCGGCTTCCACAACGATGCCTCCCAGAACCGCGATGAATCCGGCGTCAGCACCTCGTCCGCGAGCACAATGCCATCCTGCGTCATGCCGAATTCAAATTTCGTATCTGCCAGGATCATCCCGCGCGACTCTGCGTGCCTACCCGCCTTTTCATAAATCGCCAGCGTCAGTCGCCGCAGCTCATGCGCCACGTCCGCTCCAACTTCCTTTTCAACGTGAGCGAACGAAATGTTCTCATCGTGTGTTCCATCCTGGCTCTTCGTCGACGGAGTAAACAGCGGCTCCGGCAATCGCGATCCGTCCTGTAATCCAGCCGGAAGTTGAATCCCGCATACCGTCCCTGTCGCCTTGTATTCCTTCCACCCTGACCCCGCAAGATATCCCCGCGCTACACACTCCACAGGAAACATCTGCGCGCGTTTCACCAGCATTGACCTGCCCTCGAGCTGGTCAGCATACGCGCGTAACTGCACCGGGTAATCTGCAACTTTCGTGGCAATCAGATGATTCGGAACAATGTCTCGAACAAGGTCAAACCAGAACAACGAAATCTGCGTAAGAATCTTGCCCTTGCCTGGAATCCCCGTGCCCAGCACATGATCGAAAGCGGAGATGCGGTCCGTCGCCACCAGGAGCAATGCATCGTCTACGGCATACAAATCGCGCACTTTGCCCCGGCCGATGAGCGGAGTCGTGCCTAAATCTGTCTTCAACAGTGTTGTCATGGAGGATTCTTGCCTCGGCGTCGTGAATCTCCGATTTTCTTGCGCGCGCGCCGCTTTGTCAAACGCGTCTGATCCGTCTCCTTTACTCCCAGGAAACCTGCGACCGCTAAGCACCGGGGAATTCCACAATGCAGTGTGACAGCCGTCACGGAGCGCCAAACGAAGTTGAGCGAAACTTCATTTGTCACCAAGGTTCGGGAGCCAGTTAGAAGACTCCTTTGAGCCGGGCGGCACGAGGCGGCAGTGGAAAGGGGAAGCCGCGGCTAGCTTCGTTTTATTGGGATCGCCAGTAGCTGAGTACTACCGACCTCCAGTGCCAGCTACTGGTCCCCGTCTTCATCTTGTGTACTTTTTGAATATTCCAAAGCAAGCGCCTCCAAAGCGAAGATTTCCTTTGGAGGCGATTTTTTTGCAACACCAAAATCGCTCGCCGCGATTTGAATTTCTGAATTCATGACCGCTCCGTCGACCGAGCCTGTTGCCCGTTCCCCACAGTTGAGAAATGTTGCATGAATGTGATCTGAAAGGACACGACTCGGGGAACCCACTTTGTGGGTCGCGTGCCGCAAAAGGTCAATAAAAATGCGGGCTTTAGCCTTGAGCGATGTCCTCATGTTTGCGAATGCGTAAATGGGTTTTGAAAGGGCACGACTCGGGGAACCCAATTCGTGGGCCGCGTACCGCAAAAGGTCAATAAAAATGGGGGCTTTGCGGGCCGCGGAAAAACTCGATCCGGAGGGAGGCGGGGGTTTCAACCCCCGCATAAAACCAACAAAATTGGGCCGGCTTTAGCCGCGGAGGAACTCGCACCACCTCTCTCACGTCACTGCTGCAGTAACTCCCGCACCCAAAGTTGGTCTGAAAATGCTGCACACCCCGCGGCTGTCAAGTGTGCCATCGCCGCCCAGCGCTCCATCCTCAACATTCCAAACATAGAATTCCCGGCGAAGTTTTGCAGGTAATTAAATGAGTTTCAGGCACAATCATCGTAGCCGCAGAATGTTCGCCCTGCGCATCAAACAGGCGGAAGTGGGTACCCCCCACCCCCCCCCTAAAATTTGCAGTTTTCCACAAAAAGTTTGCAGAAAATTCGACGCTGAAAGTAAGACCAATTCAGTCGCCAGCGAAATATATTGACGAAAATGTTGCTGCCGGATAGCCCGCAATCCGCCCAAATCAATGAGTCAGCCCTACAAAACTGTCATTCCGACCGGACCCTGAATGTAGTGAAGGGGTAGTGGAGGAACCTGCAGTTGTTTTTCGGTTAGTCCAGATCGACTGGAATGTAACCCTAAAGCGGGGTTATGTCCGAGTTGGTCACCACCCGACCGGATGTAATATCGGCGCATAGTTTAGTGCGGTCTTGAATGATATGAACCGACAGGCAATGGAATTTCCAGATGAGAACGGAGACGTTCTCAGTCGCATGGCTGCGAATGGGGATGATTTATCTCTTCCCCGCAACATCGATTTCGCAACAGTTTGCGAAACATTTCCATGAGCTGGGTTACGCAACATCAGTTGAGTTGACGGCGACAGCAGAGAGCTTTCCTTGGGACGTTGTCATAGTGAAGCACATGGTGCCTTCGCATCGGGACATTGGGAGCTTTGAGAACGAACTCCAGACTGTCGCAGGTCCGGTCGGGGGTCACAATGATGGATGGGGGTGTTTATCTGAAGGCCAGTAACGACGCGGATTTGGCTCAACTGTCGCGCCGGTTCTGCGATCCCAGCCCTTCTCAATTCCGGTCGTCACGAAGCCTGCACATCTCATTGCTTGCATCCACTCGCTATAATTCGGAAATCCACTGAAAGGCAGAAAACATGGGCTTGAAGAGATTCCTCCTCCTCGTCGTATCCGTCGTCATTCTTTCAGCATCATCCTTTGCACAGAACCTGCCGGCGGGCGTTCAGAAAGTCACGTCGATTGAGGGCGTCACCGAATACACATTCCCAAACGGCCTCCACGTCCTGCTGTTTCCCGACGACTCCAAGCCCAAAATCACCGTCAACGTCGTCTATCGCGTCGGCTCCCGCAACGAGGGATACGGCGAAACCGGCATGGCCCATCTCCTCGAGCACATGACCTTCAAGACGTCCACCTCCGGCCGCGAGCTTTTCAAGGAACTTACGGACAAGGCCGGCGGCTTTTTCAACGGCACTACCAACTACGACCAGACCATGTACTTCGAGACCTTCAACGCCAGTGACGACAATCTTCGCTGGGCTCTCGGACTTGAATCCGATCGCATGGTCCGCATGACCATGCTCAAGAAGGATCTCGATTCCGAAATGACGGTCGTGCGCAACGAAATGGAGGCCGGCGAAAACAACCCCACGGAGGTTCTTGAAGAGCGCGTTCTTGCCTCCGCATACAACTTCCACAACTACGGCAAAACCGTTATCGGCAATCGCACGGACGTTGAGCGCGTTCCCATCGAAAACCTCGCCGTCTTCTATCGCAAGTACTATGAGCCCGACAATGCCGACCTCATCATCGCCGGCCAATTCGATCCGGCCAAAGCCCTCGGCATGGTTGCGGAAACCATCGGCGCCCTCCCTAAGCCCGATCGCGAACTCAAGCAGCCCTACGTCTCAGAGCCGACCCAGGAGGGCGAGCGCTCCGTCATTCTCCGTCGCGTCGGAAACATCCAGGCGGTCATCGCCGTTTACCATATCCCTGCCGGCCTTCACCCCGACGCAGCAGCCCTTGAGGTTGCCGCGCAAATTCTCGGCGCCCCGCAAACAGGCCGCCTCTACAAGGAACTCGTCGATACCAAGAAGGCAGTCTCCACCAACATGAGCGCCGACGGCATGCACGATCCGGGCGTCGCTGAGGCCTTTGCACAACTCAAGCCCGACCAATCCATCGACGATGCTCAACAGGCTCTCATCAAAGTTGTGGAAGGCCTCGCCGCCAATCCGCCCACGCAAGAGGAAGTCGATCGGGCCAAGGGCCGCATCCTCAAAAACATTGAGTTGGCCCTCACGAATTCGCAGACCGTCTCCATTATTCTTGGCAGCGCAGTGGGGCAAGGCGACTGGCGCATCCTGTTCCTCGATCGTGACGAAGTCGCAAAGGTCACGCCCGCCGACGTGACCCGTGTCGCCAAGGCCTACCTCAAATCCTCTAATCGCACCATGGGTGAATTCCTGCCTACCACTGCGCCCGACCGCGCCGAAATACCCGCCACGCCGAATCCTGCCGATGTCTTCAAGGATTACAAGGGCGGCGCTGCCATCGCGCAGGGCGAGTCCTTTGATCCCACTCCGCAGAACATCGAGGCCCGCGTTATTCGCGCCAAGCTGCCCAACGGCATGAAGCTCATTATGTTCCCCAAGAAGACTCGCGGCGGCACCGTTGTGGCTCGCATCAACCTCCATTTCGGCGACGGAAAATCCCTGGAGGGCAAAAACGCCGCGGCCGGTATCGCCGGCTCGCTCTTGATGCGCGGCACAAAAAACAAGAACCGTCAGCAGATTCAGGATGAAACCGACAAGCTCAAAGCGCAGATCAGCGTCAACGGCGGCATCGATCAGGCCAGCGCCAGCATCCGCACCCTCGATACCAATCTCGCCGACTCTCTTCGCCTCGTGCGCGAACTTCTCCGCGAGCCCTCTTTCCCGGAAAGCGAATTCGAGCAGATTCGCCAGCAGCGCATCGCCAGTGCTGAATCCGGCAAGACTGAACCCAACAACCTCGTTCAGATCGACCTCTATCGCCATCTCAACGAGCAGTACAAGCGCGGGCAGGTCCACTACGTCTCGACCCTCGACGAAGAGATTGAAGACGACAAGAAAGTCACGCTCGACGATGTGCGTTCGTTCTACCAGCAGTTCTACGGCCCGGGCGAGGGTGAGATCGTCATCAGCGGCCAGTTCGATCCCGAGCAGATGCGCAAGCTTGTCACCGAACTCTTCGGTGACTGGAAGAGCGCAAGCCACTATCAGCGCGTCCCCGATCTCTACACCAAGATCGAGGCTGTCAATCACAAGATCGAAACGCCGGACAAGCAGAACGGACTCTTCCTGGCCGGCATGCCACTCAAGTTGAAAGACACTGATCCCGACTACCCCGCGCTCACCATCGCCGGCATGGTCTTCGGCGGCTCACCCAACTCGCGCATCTTCCGTCGCATTCGCGTCAAAGATGGCCTCAGCTATGGCGCGGGCGCTCAATTCCAGATACCTACCGAAGACGATGCAGCTGGCCTCATCGGCTTCGCCATCGCCGCGCCGCAAAACATGCCCAAGGTCGAAGCCGACTTCAACGAAGAACTTGCCCTCGCTCTTAAGGACGGATTCACCGACGACGAAGTGGCGAAAGCCAAGAAGACCTGGCTCGACGAACGAACCGTTCAGCGCTCGGAAGAAGGTTCCATTGCTTCGCTCCTGATCACCCGCGAGTACTGGAGCCGCACCATGCAATGGGATGCGAAGCTCGAAGCCGCCGTCGCCGCGCTCACTCCGCAGCAGGTCAACGACGCCTTCAA
This sequence comes from uncultured Acidobacteriaceae bacterium, assembly GCA_963838295.1. Taxonomy (GTDB): domain Bacteria; phylum Acidobacteriota; class Terriglobia; order Terriglobales; family Acidobacteriaceae; genus Telmatobacter. Next base: position 88,213 of record CAWIQS010000003.1, on the reverse strand, counting down.
ACATCACGTCGATCCGGCTGCCTTCACCATAGTGAAAGGCGGCGACTTCAAAAAAGCCGGCGCGTATCAATAGCCAATTCAAATCTGGGTGTTGGGTTTGAAAGCGTCGATCAGCACATAACTGGGTGCCCCAGGTCGCGTCTGAGACCTGGGAAAATGTCGAACAACTCTACAGAATTGTCATGTTGAGCGAAGCGCAGCGCAGTCGAAACATCTGCGGTTGTTCTTTTTGTGTTCGCCTTCGCCGGGTGCCCCATCCTTGCAACGCATTTTGTTGCAAGGGTGGGAAAGCACGAACCTAAGAATCTCGGCTAAACCGCATCGGCGAAAACAACCCGATCGGATGCGCCGTCGATCCGCTCATTGCCAGGTCCGCCAGGATCTCTCCGACAACATTTGCGAATTTGAATCCATGGCCTGAAAATCCGCATGCGATCGAGCAGGACGCAAATTGCGGATGCACCCCGATCACAAAATGCTCATCCGGCGACATGGTGTACATGCAGGGCTGAGCCCGCAGCACCTCTCCATCCAGTGCCGGTATGCGCACTCGCAACTGCTCTACAATCCTTCGCAAATCCCGCTCATGAATCTCCCGGTCGACCGTATCCGGCGTACACACGTCGGCACTGCCGTGGATGGCCACCTTCATGCCGCCCTCCGGCCCGTCAATGGCAGGGAAGCCGTATCCATGCGCTCCTCCGCCTGCATCTTCCAAAAGAAACACCGGAAAGCGATCCGGCAAAAACGGTGTTACGCCGGTCTTTGGCTGGATCCACGCCATCACCTGTCGCGTCACCCGCAGCGGAACAACGCCATCGAGCGCCTGTGATGCCCACGGCCCCGTTGTGATCACCAGGTGTTCCGCGCGGTAGGTGCCCTTGCTGGTTCGCACTTCAACGCGATCCGCCTCCGCCGACCACGCGACAACACTCTCTTCAAATTTAAGTTCAGCTCCCGCATGTGAAGCTCGCGCCAACTGCGCGCGAATGCACTCCTCAGGAAACAGGTATCCTGCATTCGTCTCATGCACCGCAACGTCGCCGGCCAGCGGAAACACCTCCGGAAACCGCGTTGTGATCGCGCGCCCTTCCAACACCTCGAAAGGAATCGAGTGCTGCGTTGACGCCGCAATCGTGCGCTTGACCAGTTCGCCGTCTCCCGAGCCGATATTCATGCCGCCCGTGATGTGCAGCAGGCGCAGGCCTGTATCTCTCTCTAGTTTTCGCCACAACTCATAGGCGCGCAGTACCAATGGAATGTAATCGGGACTTTCAAAATACGCCTGGCGAATCATCCGCGATCCGCCATGAGACGATCCCTTATCGTGCGGAGAAGTGAACTGCTCGATTCCGAGCACGCGCTTGCCGCGCTCCGCCAGATGCTGCGCAGCCGCGCTCCCCATCGCGCCAAGTCCAAGAACAATCACGTCGTAAGCCATGCGTTCTAATCCAATATCGCCGCGATGAAAACTATCTCCGTGTCAAGGCACCGCCAGGGAAGTCATAAGGTGAGTCATTTGCAGAAAACGGCAGTATTAACTGGACTTCAAGAGTTGCGGAGAACTCATCGAAGGGATGGTTTGTGTCAGGGCACGACTTTTAGTCGTGCCGTAAATCGCGTCAAAATACGAGAGGGCTTTAGCCCCTGAGGGATGCCTTCCCTTCCATGCCCCTGCTTAACCCCTATGGGAGAGCCCTCTTCAGCAGTTCTGATATTTCCAGTTCCGCTGCTTGCCCTCGCTGATCCACTCGATCGCTGTTTCGATGCGCTTGTCCCGCGTCTCCGGCCGCTTGGCGTCCGCGATCCATTCGACGTATTCCTTTTTGCAGCTCGGGCTGAAATCCGCGAACACAGCAGCAGCCTTCTTGTTGGCTTTCAGCGCCTTCGCAAACTCAGGCGTTGGTTTCGCCGCGGGAGTCGGAGCTTTGACCACTTTCTGCCGCGCCGCAATTGGACTGGTGTACTCACCCTTGTCTATAAAGGCAACAGCCTGCTTCAACACGCCGAGCATTTCCTTCTTTGGCGGAAGGTCATTCACGCTGGCAAGGCGGCCAAGCGAACCCATCGCGCCCGGCTTCAGAAGATCCATCTCGCGCAGGACGGCGGAGATCTCTTCACCCCAGAATCCCCAACTGCAGTGTTCGTTGAAGGCGGACATGTTGCCGATAATCGCGCCCTTGTATTCAAAGAAAGGCCGGCTCCATTTCATCGTCTCTACTACAGCAGGGCAAGCCTTGTGGACAAGCTCGCGAATCTCAAGAAGAATGGGCTGCGCGAAGGGCCTCGCCTTCGCGATATAAGCATCGACACGCGGATCAAAGGAAGAAGTTGGGCTCACTGTTCCACTCCTGGATGGATTGCAAAACAGTGTACCGGTATTTGCAGCGATTTGAGGAGACGTTCCTCCGGAGAAAAGACCGGGTGCCCCAAGTCTCGCTTTTGAGACCTGGGAAAGCAACGAAGCTCGAAAAAAACACCGCGAAGCGTCTACGCCGTAGCCCGCTGCTGTTCCTGCCCGCCAAGCTTTACGCTCACGACCTTGGACACGCCCGGCTCCTGCATCGTCACGCCGTAAATCATGTCGGCGGAGTGCATCATGCGCTTCGAGTGCGTCACCAGCAGGAACTGCGTCTCCTTGCTCAGTGAGTGCAGCAGGTCGGCCAATCGGCCAACGTTCGTTTCGTCCAGCGCCGCATCCACTTCGTCGAGCACGCAGAAGGGGCTTGGCTGGAACTGGAAGATGCCCACCAATAGCGCCAGCGCCGTCAGCGCCTTCTCGCCGCCCGAAAGCAGCAGCACGTTCTGCAATTTCTTGCCCGGCGGCGATGCCACAATCTCCAGCCCGCTCTCGGCCTGATTCTCCACATCCGTCAGCCGCAGGAAAGCCTGCCCGCCGTGGAACAGCCGCGTGAAGACCTGGCCGAAGTTCTCATTGATCCGCGCAAATGCTTCGTCAAACTTCGTCCGCGAAATCAGGTCGATCTCCTTGATCGTGGCCTGCGTGTTTTCGATCGACTCCATCAGGTCCGTGCGCTGCGCTTCAAGGAAGCTATGCCGCTCGGCCGTCTCCTTGTACTCCTCCAGCGCCATCATGTTCACCGGACCCATCTGCTCGATCTTCTGACGAAGCGTCCGGCAGGTCTCTTCTTCGACGGCCAGCATTTCATCGGCGATGCGCACAATCTCCGCATCGGCGCGCAATGCAGCGGCCTCGGCATTCACTTCTGCGAGGCAGCTCGCTTCCAGATGCTCCAGGTCTGAACGCAGCTTTGCAGCCTGGTTCGACCTGCCGCTGCGATCTTCGCGCAACTGGTCCAGCGCAGCGCGAGCCGTCTTCAATTCCGTCTCCATCGCTGCGAGTTGCTGCCGAACCTCATGCGCCTGCGCCGCAATCGACTCGGCCAGTGCTAGCGTTTCGGCTTTCAGTGCGGCCAACTCCTGCTGGCGCTGCGCCAACTCCGCACTCTCCCGAATGCGCTGGTCCTTCTCTGCTGCAGCGGCCGCTTGTTGTTGTTCAATCGCCAGCACCCGCCGTTCGAGATCGCTGTGCAGCCGGTCGATCCGCTGGAACGCCGTCTCTGCGCCGCGCCGCCGCTCTTCCAGTCCAGCAAGCTCCGCCGTCAACTTCGCCGCTTCATGTTGCAGCGTCTCGCGCGTCTGCCTCATTGTTACCAGATGGTTTTGTTGCTCTTCCAGCGTGGCCTCGGCCGTCGCGTGCTCGCCTTCCAGCCTTACGGCTTCTTCATGTTTCTGCTCAATGACAATGTGCTTGGCTTCGCGCGCTTCCTTGTTGCGCCCAGCTTGCAGCATCCACTCCTGCAGACGGCGCTCGATGCGTTGCGCTTCGTTTTCCATTTGCTTCAGCGCTGCGCCCTGGTCTGCCGCGTCACGTTCCGCCAGCCTGCGTTCTTCGCTGCGTGCCTCGAGCAGCGCCGACATCTCCTCGATCTGCCGCGTCAGCGTCGCGGCTTCCAGTTCTGCCTTGCCCAAATCCCGTTCCAGCAGTCCGAGCCGCATCTCCGTCTCGCGCAGTTCGCGCTTCAGCACCAGCGGACCGGCGCTCGCCGGCTTGCCACCGGTCACGGTTGCATTGTGGAAGCATTCGCCCCCAGGCGTCAGGAAGTACGCATGCGTGTGCTCATTCGCCATCGCCTGCGCCAACTCTGCCGTCTCCACCAGGTACCCATCGCGTAGTTTCGGCAGGATGGTTTCGAGCGACCGCCCGAACCCGTTCAGCACCCGCACCGCATCTTTCAACGGCGTCACGCCCGGTCGGGAAATGCTCTCGGCTACTTCCTGAAACAGCCCCGCCTGCGCACTGTCATGGATCAGGAACGTAGCCCGTCCATCCACGCCGGACTTGAGCACGCGCACGCCTTCTTCCGCCGCGTGCCAGCTCTTCACGACGACATAGTTGAGCTCTTCCCGCAGAAACTCGTCGACCACACCTTCGTGCTCGCCGCTTACTTCAATAAAGTCCGCCAGCGTGCCCACCGGTGTCGACCCGTTCTGCAGCGCTCCCGGCTTCAACAAGCGTCGAACCGTCTCGGTCGAATAGCTGTGATCCCGAATCAGCGACTCCAGCGATTCCTTGCGTCCCACCGCGGTCGCTTGTTCGCTGCGTAGTTGATTGCCTCGCTCGCGCGCTGCATTTTCGTCCACGCGCCGGGCCTGCAATTGCTCGCGCAACTCTGCAATTTCAACCTCGAGCCGTTTCAGCGTCTCCGCTGCCGACTCAAACTTGAGCCGCGCCTGCCCGCTCTGCACACCCAGGGTCTCCTGCTCGTTCCGCGCCTGGCTCATTTCCGCGTTAAGCCGCTCGGCCTCGCGCTCCAGCGACGCCAAACTCTCTTCCGCCTGTGCTGTACTATTGCGCGCGTTGCCGGCCAGCGTCAACAGGTGCATCGCATGCCTGCGATCTCCCTCGAGCTTCCGCTCGGCGTTGAAAACCTCATCGGCCGCGCCGCGCGCTGCATGCTGCCGTTCTTCCACTTTTTCGTGGAAGGCCCGCGCTTCTCCCGCCGCTGTCTCCAGAAACGCGCGATGCTGTTCGCGCTCTTCGGCAATTCCACCCAGCTGTGTCCGCGTCTGCTCCAACTCGCCTGCCGCCGCTGCCAGCCGCGCTTCCAGTTCCGTTACGCGCTCGGCATTGCTGCGTTCCCGCGCCGCTGCCCGCTCCAGTTCCACGGCCGCCGAATTCGCACGGTTCTGCGCTTCCTGTCCCTCGTGATCCAGCTCATACCCGCGCTCGGTCAGCGAGTGCTGGCTGGCCTCCATCGTTCCAATCTCGGTAGCCCCGTTGGCAATCTTTTCTGCAAATGCCGCGATCTCCTGTGTGAGCCGCTCCTGCTCGGCATCCATCAGCGCCATCCGACTCGCCAGCACTACGCGCAGCCGACCGCGAAGTTCATCGCGCACCTGCGCAAACCGCTCGGCCTTTGACGCTTGTCGCTTGAGGCTGTTCATCTGCCGCGTCACTTCTTCAAAAATGTCGTCTACGCGCGCAAGGTTCTGCTTCGAACTTTCGAGCCGCAACTCCGCCAGCCGCTTCTTCGTCTTGAAGCGCGTAATCCCCGCCGCCTCTTCGATAATGGCCCGCCGGTCGTGCGGCTTCGAACTCAACAACTGCCCGATGCGCTCCTGCCCGATAATCGCGTAGCTCTCCGGTCCCAGGCCCGTCCCCATAAAGATGTCCTGGATATCGCGGAGCCGGCAAAGCTTTCCGTTCAGCAGATATTCGCTCTCGCCCGTCCTGAACAGCCGCCGTGTAATGACAACCTCGCCCTTTTGCGGAGTCCGGTTGAATTTCCTGCGACGAATCTTCAGCATCACCGGCTGCGGCCCACCGGTGCTCGCCTGGATTCCCGCCTTCCGCCTCGGGTCGCTTGCGCCTGATACCGCGCCCTCAGCCCCCGTCTCATCTTCGTCCAGAACCTGCCCTGGCTGCTCGGACGCAATGATCTCTTCCGCTTCCGCTGCCTTCTGCCGACGCAACTCATTTTCATCCCAGTCCGTCGGCCCTTCGTGCTCCACCACCACATCCGGCTCGACCGGAATCGGCCCCTCGTACGCCTCCGGATCGACCATCGTGATGGTCACTTCCGCCATCCCGAGCGGCTTGCGTTCGCGCGTCCCGGCAAAAATCACGTCGGCCATGCTGCCGCCGCGCAGACTCTTGGCGCTCTGCTCGCCCAGCACCCAGCTCACTCCGTCCAGGATGTTGGACTTTCCGCACCCGTTCGGCCCCACCACCACGGCGATACCTGTTCCCGGCACGGTCAATTCCGTGCGGTCGCAAAAGCTCTTGAAGCCGAGAATGTGGATTTTTTTCAGTTTCAGCATGCTCACTCCGGATCAGCGGGATACGAATGATTTCGCGTGAAATCGGTACCGGAGGACCAGTGAATCTCGCCAAGCGATCGTTGCTCGTCGGGCTGGTCGTTCGGCGCCTGGTTCACGCCTTGAGGGAAAGAAGACCCTCTTCGATTACAGACTCTAAGGAGCCTAAAAGTCAGGGTCAATCGTGGGGAGAGGTTCTTTTGTGGATAAGGGGGTCCCGAATCCATCTTCTCCGATTATTTTAGGCTTTTTTCGGAAATCATCCTACTTTTATGAGTTTCACTCCAGTTTTCCACAGACCCAATTGGACCAGAATTCAGCGTTAACTGGCCGAAAAATTTACTGCCTTCCGGATCACCTTCTCGATCGCCCTGAGCGCCTGTGCCCGCGGAAACCCCGGCCGGCTTACCAGCCGGATCGTCCGTCGCGACCTTCCCGCCAGCGGCAGCAGCACGATCCCCCTCTGCCCCAGCGACCCCGCAGCCAGCGCCGGAATTAGCGTCGCTCCATACCCCGCCGCCACCAGGTTCACCAGCGTCTCCAGAGTTGCCGCCTGCATCGACCCCTGCAGGCCACTTCGTGCGTGACCCAATCCATGTCCGCCATGCTTAGCCCCGCACGCCGCCAGCGCCTGGTTGGCAAGGCAGTGCCCCTCTGCCAATACCAGCAACTCATCCGTCAGTGCCTCTTCATCTATGCGTTTCGACCCGGCCAGCCTGTGATTCCGAGGCAGCGCCGCCAGTAGCGGCTCCTCATACAACTTGATCTCCGTAATCTCCGGCGCATCCGTTTCGGTCGCTAGCAGAGCCGCATCCAGCTTGTGATTCCGCAGTCCCTCTACGAGCGCCCGTGTCTGGTCTTCCCACAACTCAATCGTCAGTCCCGGATACCCCTGTTTCAGCGGCTTCAAAATCAGCGGCATCAGGTACGGCGCAACTGTCGGAATCACGCCCAACTTCAGTGGCCCTACCAGCGGATCGCGCGCTGCCCGCGCCACCGCCTCCATCTGTCCCGCCTCAGCCAGGGCTCTCTTCGCATGTCCCAGAATCTGGCTCCCCACTGGCGTAATATCCACTCGCTTGTTCGTCCGCTCTAGCAACGTTACGCCCAACTCGTCTTCCAGCTTTTTGATCTGGCTGCTCAGCGTCGGCTGGCTCACGTTGCAAGCCTCCGCTGCCCGCCCAAAATGCCGGTGCTCCGCAATAGCAACGAGGTATCGCAATTCCTGCAGATTCATTCGGTCTCCGAAGTCCAGAGTTCGAAGTTGTTGGTTCACAGTTCCTTTTTCGCGCTGCCGGAAACTAACTCCGAACTATGAACTCTGAACTACGAACTGTATTTTCCATCATAGACTGCACCAATCATCATCAAAGAAACAATTGATTTGCTATATCGAACCCCGCGGCGATACCTTACCCTTGCATGCGACGTATATCTGCCGGGATTCTCCCGGGAACCTCCTCCTTAACCAGCAATATTGCAGACGACCTATAGGAGACATCATGTCTAGCGAAGCAAAGTGCCCGTTCTCCAACGGCGCAATCAAGCACACATCGGCAGGCGCAAAAGGCAACCGCGACTGGTGGCCCAACCAATTGAACCTCGGCATTCTGCACCAGAACTCCTCGCTCTCCAATCCGATGGAAAAGGAATTCGATTACGCGCAGGAGTTCAAGAAACTTGACCTCGATGCTGTGACGAAGGACCTTCATGCCCTCATGACCGATTCTCAGGATTGGTGGCCGGCGGACTTCGGCCACTACGGAGGGCTCTTCATCCGCATGGCCTGGCATTCCGCCGGCACGTATCGTATCCACGACGGGCGCGGCGGCGCCGGCCGGGGCGCGCAGCGATTCGCGCCGCTCAACAGCTGGCCTGACAACGTCAACCTCGACAAAGCGCGTCGCCTTCTCTGGCCCATCAAGCAAAAGTACGGCCGCCAAATTTCCTGGGCCGATTTGATGATCCTTGCCGGAAACGTCGCTCTCGAGTCGATGGGCTTCAAGACCTTTGGCTTCGGCGGAGGGCGCGCGGACATCTGGGAGCCGGAGACCGACACCGACTGGGGTCCTGAGACCACTTGGCTTGGTGGCGACCAACGCTACAGCGGCGATCGTGAACTCGCAAACCCGCTGGCCGCCGTGCAGATGGGCCTGATCTACGTGAATCCGGAAGGTCCGAATGGCAACCCTGACCCAGTCGCCGCGGCGCGCGATATCCGCGAGACCTTCGCCCGCATGGCGATGAATGACGAAGAGACGGTCGCGCTTATCGCCGGCGGCCACACTTTCGGCAAGACGCATGGCGCAGCTCCCGCGAGTCACGTTGGCACGGAGCCCGAGGGCACGAGCTTTGAGGAGATGGGAATCGGCTGGAAGAACAGCTTTGGTACAGGCGTCGGACGCGACGCGATCGGCAGCGGCCTTGAAGTAATCTGGAGCCAAACCCCGACGAAGTGGAGCAACAACTTCTTCAAAAATCTGTTCGATTACGAATGGGAACTGACCAAGAGCCCGGCCGGAGCGCATCAGTGGAAACCCAAGGGAGATACCGGTGCCAACACGGTGCCCGATGCGTATGACCCCTCCAAGAAGCACGCACCATCGATGCTCACTACAGATCTCTCCCTGCGCTTTGACCCGGCTTACGAAAAGATTTCACGGCGTTTCCTGGAGCACCCGGAAGAGTTTGCCGACGCCTTCGCGCGCGCCTGGTTCAAGCTCACGCACCGCGATATGGGTCCGATCTCCCGCTACCTCGGCCCGCTCGTGCCCAAGGAAGAATTGATCTGGCAGGATCCGGTTCCGGCCGTCGATCACGAACTCGTCAATGACAAGGACATCGAAGCGCTGAAGGCCAAGGTATTGGCTTCCGGCTTATCGATCTCGCAACTTGTCGCCACCGCGTGGGCTTCCGCAGCAACCTTCCGCGGCAGCGACAAGCGCGGCGGCGCCAACGGTGCGCGCATCCGCCTTGAGCCGCAGAAGAACTGGGTAGTCAATCAGCCCGCCGAACTGGCAAAGGTGCTGTCGAAGCTTGAATCCATTCAGAAAGACTTCAACGCATCGCAAAAAGGCGGCAAGAAAATTTCACTCGCCGACCTCATTGTTCTCGCCGGCTGCGCAGCCGTTGAATCTGCCGCCAAGAAAGCGGGCCACAACGTCAAGGTTCCGTTCGAACCCGGTCGCACCGACGCATCACAGCAGCAGACGGATGTGGCTTCCTTCGCGGTGCTGGAGCCGATCGCTGACGGCTTCCGCAACTACGCACGCAAGGGAACTGAAGAACACGCCGCAGCGTTGCTGCTCGATAAAGCGCAACTCCTCGGCCTTACCGGGCCGGAGATGACGGTCCTTGTCGGTGGCATGCGTGCTTTGGGGGCCAACGTCGCGCACTCGCCGCACGGTGTTTTCACCAAGCGTCCCGAGACACTGACCAACGCCTTCTTTGTGAACCTGCTCGACATGGGCACGAAGTGGGCGAAGTCAGCAAGGGAGAAGGACGTGTTGGAGGGCCGCGATCGCCACACCGGCGAACTCAAGTGGACCGCCACCATTGTCGATCTTGTCTTCGGATCAAACGCGCAGCTCCGCGCCATCGCCGAGGTCTACGCCAGCAGCGACTCGAAGGAAGCCTTCGTGCATGACTTTGTAGCTGTCTGGAACAAGGTGATGAACGCAGACCGTTTCGATCTTCTGAGGGAAGGGAAGATCGAAGCCAATCCTCCCTCGACTCACCCCGTAGCCGAAACCGTAGCCGGCGACTAACAACATTCCGCTGTCATCCTGAGCGGAGCGCAGCGGAGTCGAAGGACCTGCAGTTGTTTTCGCTTCAAATATCCACAACTTGGGTGCCCCAGGCCTCGCTTCTGAGACCTGGGTGGAACTCACCAGGAAAGAAGATCCCCGGCTGCCCATTCATGACGCAGCTTTCATCGCGTCATGAGTGGGAAAACACGCGACTCCAACTCAATTTCATCGCGCAACCAAAAAATCGCCGTGTCATCCTGAACGGAGCGCCTTGGGGCCCCGCGAACGAGACATCGTTCGTGGGGTTGGCGAAGTGAAGGACCTGCTTTTCCGCATCGCCAAAATACGCTTCAAGACCACGAACTAAGAACTGCGAACCTTTCTAAACTCCAGCGTCGCGTAATTCATCTGCCCCTGCGCTACAGTGTGCACCGTCAGCACATTCCGGCCATTGTTTAGGTGAACCTTCACCAGGTCCTTCGCGACATTCCAGTGATGCCACTGCCGCCACGCCACCGGATCGGCCGCATCGTACGTCGACCCAATCGTCAACGGACCCGTCGCCGCCACTCCGTTCACGTCCAGCGAAATCGTTCCGCCACGATTGGATGTGTACAGCAGATCAGCGGTGTAGTCGCCCGTCTCCGCCACATCGACCGTGATGTTGAACCACTCACCCGGCTCCGTCCATCCCACGTACAGTAATCCCGCTGGCGGCGTCACCTTGTCGTACGGGTTATCGTCGATCTTCGGATCGAGGCCGAATTTCGTGTACGAAGTATCGACACCCTCGTTCATTCGAAACTCATTCAGATAAGTTCCGTTCGCAGGATTCAGCGCGCCACTTCCATTATTCTTCGCGTCGGCATCGTGATACGCCACGCCCTCGCCGCCAAGATCGTAGTAAGCGCACATCACCGTGCCCGGAATCTTCTGTGCCCCGCCGTTGTACTTGCTGTCATGGAACGGAATCCCCTTGTAGCTCTTCTGGAAATCCGTCTTCTGCGCGCCAACCATTCCCGCAGACATCAAAGCGAACGCCGAAGCCATCAACCAAGATCTATAAACAAAGCGACGCAACACGAGATTCACCGTTCTTTCCAGAGAGTTCTTCACTCCACCCGAATATTAGCTGTGCGCCCGGGAATGGGGAAGTGGCGATTTTGTCTCGCTTCTTTTCGGGGTTGCATCCAGCCTGCTGGTGACCAAACCTTGAAAAGATTACCGAGGCTGACTCGCAGAATATCTATCGACAATGAGACAACTCTCCGGCGCTTTCCTTGACATGCATTGGTTTTTTCCGTACTCTACAAAAACTCGGCAGGCGCTACTCATCAGTTGCTTCCGACACGAAGGATTCAATGGCTCACACCTTCACCTCCGCGAATTGTCTGTGCTGCTGTCAGGCCGGCTTTGCGCGGGCGTGTACTGTGGGCTAGATTCCGACTCAGGATTCAAGAACCCAGTGACCCACCCGCCCAATGGCGTGGTGGGTTTTTTATTTGTTGGTGATCAACCAGCTTCGAGCGATCACCGTTAACTCTTCAAAGCGCGCCGGTGGCGAAGTGGCCAACGCGCGGGTCTGCAAAACCTGTATTCGCGGGTTCGATTCCCGCCCGGCGCTCCAAGTCCAGTTCAAGAGGTCACACTCCTGGGACGTTGCACATGTCGAATCGCACAACCGGCTCTAGGGCTTCTCTACTCGATGTTTATGCGGTCGCTCTCGCATTGGTCTTAGCCCTGCTCGTTCGCTTCAATCTTCTTCCAGCAATCAAGTGGTGAATCTCAAGGAGACCGACATGGCTACATCAAGTTCCGCAGCCAGTTCGCACAACCTCGAAGACGCTGCTGCTCCCGGTCGTCGCGTCCTTGCGTTAATTCCTGGACTTCTTCTATTGGCCGCTATCGGATTTGCGGGTAAGTTCATCGAGCAGTCCATCGCCGCCTACACAAAGTCACACCACCTAACGTTCCCCAACATCGAATACGTTCTTTGGGCAATCGTGATTGGCTTGGTTATCTCCAACACCGTCGGAATTCCGCGCGTCTTCGAACCCGGGGTGGCAACGTACGAGTTCTGGCTGAAAGCAGGAATCGTTCTACTTGGCTCGCGCTTCCTGCTCGGCGATCTACTCCATCTTGGCGGCATCTCCATCTTGCTCGTCGCCATCGCGATCACCCTCTCGCTTACTTTCATGCATATTCTGGGTCGCGCCTTCAAACTCAATCCCAAACTCACTTCGCTTCTCGCGGTCGGCTCCTCGATTTGCGGAGTCTCCGCCATCATTGCCGCCAAGCCTGCCATCGACGCCGATGATGAAGACGCGTCCTACGCCATTGCCGCAATACTGGCCCTCGGCGCGATTTCGCTATTTACATTTCCGCTGATCGGCCATTCGCTGCACTTGAGCGACAAGGCATACGGCTTGTGGGCCGGCCTTGCGGTAGACAACACGGCTGAAGCCACCGCCGCCGGCGCTCTCTACTCCGACGCCGCCGGCAAGGTTGCGGTTTTGGCCAAGACGACGCGCAATGCCATGATTGGCTTCATCGTTCTCGGCTACGCCCTCTACTGGTCCTCGCGCGGACAGGCGCACACGGTCGGCAACAAGGCCGTCTTCCTGTGGAACAAATTTCCGAAGTTCGTCCTGGGTTTCCTGCTGATTTCGCTCCTCGCAACGCTAGGATTCTTTGCCAAACCTCAACTGACCAGCATTGCGAATCTCTCCCGCTGGGCATTTCTACTGACGTTTGCGGGGGTGGGTCTTCGTACCAAGATCGGCGAGCTCGGAAAGCAGGGCTGGCGCCCGTTCGCCGTCGGAGCGATCGGTGAAGTTTTCATCGCGTTGCTGACGCTGGGACTCGTATACGGCGCCGATCGATATCTGCGACTTTAGTTGAACCCTCAAATGCACGAGAAGAATCGCATAACAAAACTCGTTTTCAAGCCGCAGCAGCGGCCGCCAGCGTTTCAATCACCGCAAGGTTCTTCATCAGCTCCGTGGGCACACCATGCCGCTCCGCAAGATACTGCGCGCTGTTATACGAAACCAAAACCTTGCCCGCTTCATCTTCCGCCACCAGGATCTTCAGCGGCAGATCGATCGCGATACTCGGCGCCGCCAGCATCACCGGTGTACCCGCCTTCGGACTTCCGAAAATCAGCAGCTTCGTATTCGGCATCTGCAAGCCCGCCTTCGCCGCTTCGCCGCTATGGTCCACAACCGCGAAAATCATCACGCCTTTCGCAGTCAAGATTCCCTTGAGCTTCTCCACGGTTTCATCCACAGTGTGACTGCTGGGAATCTGAACTATGCCGTTGTTCGACAAAGGAAACCTCCTTATTGCTTCCGCTGCCCGATTGAGTCGTGCCGCGCACTGAGATCAGGTAGATGGCCATCGCCAGCCCCACCAGTGCCACAAGAAACGCAACTGTAACCGCCTGTGCAGTGGCATGCGAATGGACCGTTTCACCACGGTCGAGCTCGCGGATAAGCCGCAGATGCCGCCAACCCGCAATTCCATTCACGCCGACGCCAACCACAATCAGGGCTGTACCGAACCACAACGATAGTCCGGTGTGCTGCGCCGCCCCACCATTTTGCGCAATGTGCAATTCCTGCAGAAACAAACCAAAACGCGCCACCACGAATCCGAACCCCATCATTGCCAGCCCCGTGCGAATCCACGCAAGCAATGTGCGTTCGGCAGCAAGATAATCGCTCAGGCTGGCCTTGGGAGCGGCAGCTTCAGGACTCTTCATGGTTTCGAAATCCTTGGGGACGAGGAGACTGCTGAGGACTGTGATTGTAAAGTGTCCCAGCCGGTTGTACCAGAGTTGTCACTTCACCGTGTGACCGCTATCGGGACGCGACCCATCGCGTTTCTGTAGAGTTGAAGCAGGAATCAATCCGCGCAGGTCCGCTGCTTTTGGCCACTTCTTCAAATCCGGAAAATCTCGCCCGGCTTTTGCAATCCGTTTTCGGATTCGCACACTTTCGCGCGAACCAGGAACCGGTGTGCCGCGCCGCGATCGAAGGACGCGACCTGCTCCTCGTCATGCCCACCGGGGCAGGGAAGTCGCTGTGCTACCAGCTTCCCGCCATCGCCCTTGGCGGAACCGCGCTCGTCATCTCGCCGCTCATCGCGCTCATGGAAGACCAGGTAGCCAAGCTCGCCGCACTCAACCTGCGCGTCGCGCGCATTCACTCCGGCCTCGACCGCGCCATCTCCCGTCAGGCCTGCGTCGACTATCTTGCCGGCGCGCTCGACTTTCTCTTCATCGCACCTGAGCGACTGCGCGTTCCCGGTTTTCCCGAGATGCTCGCCAAACGTCCCCCCGCGCTCATTGCCATTGACGAGGCTCACTGCATCTCGCAATGGGGGCATGACTTTCGTCCCGACTACCGCATGATCGGCCAGCACCTGCCCGCCTTGCGCAATGGTTCAAGTTCCGTGCCGGTTCTTGCCCTCACTGCAACAGCCACTCCAACCGTTCAGGCGGACATTACCGCGCAACTCGGCATGGTCAATCCCGCACGCTTCATCCATGGATTCCGCCGCCACAACCTCGCCATCGAAGTGGTTGAACTGGCTGTGCCGCAACGCGTCAGAGCCATTTGCTCGCTTCTTGCTCACCGCGATCGCCGCCCCGCCATCGTTTATGCCACGTCGCGCAAGCAGTCTGAAAGCCTTGCCGAAGAGTTGTCGCAACTAATGCCCGCGGCCGCATATCATGCGGGCCTCGACGGCGAAACTCGCGAGCGCGTGCAGAGCGCCTTTCAGTCCGGCCAGCTGGAAGTTGTTGTCGCGACCATCGCATTCGGCATGGGCATCGACAAGTCCGACATACGTACCATCATCCACGCCGGCCTTCCCGGCACCCTCGAAGGCTACTACCAGGAAATCGGTCGCGCCGGCCGCGATGGCGCGCCGAGCCGCACCTTCCTCATGCACTCCTATGCGGACCAGCGCACCCACGACTTCTTCCACAATCGCGACTACCCGCCCACCGATCATCTTCACCAGATCTTCCATCTGCTTCGTGAAGATGCGCGCTCCATCGACGAACTTCGCTCTGATTCAACCCTCACTGAAGAAGAATTCGACAAGGCCCTTGAAAAACTGGAGATCCACGGCGGCGCGCGCGTCGACTTCACCGGCAACGTCATTCTCGGTGCGTCCGGATGGAAGAAGACCTATTCCATTCAGGCCCAGCATCGTGCCGAGCAGTTCGAAAAGGTTCTGCGCTACACAACTTCCAGCGAATGCCGCATGTCCGCCCTGGTCCGCCATTTCGGCGACGAAGAAGATGCGGCGCAATCCTGCGGCGTCTGCGACATCTGCGATCCCGCCGGGGCTATCCTGCGCCTCTTCCGCCGCGCAACCCCGGCTGAGCGCGCACTGATTCAGTCAATGACCAATGAGTTGCGCTCCGTTGAGTACAAGGCAGCCGGCACCTTGCAGAAATCCGTGGATCCCTCCGGCCGCATGACGCGCGATGATTTCGATGCCGTTCTCGGCGCCATGTCCCGCGCCCGCCTCATCGCCATCGAAGACGCCGAATACGAAAAGGACGGCGAAGTCCGACGCTACCGTAAGGTGAGCCTCACTGAAACCGGTCTCGCCACTCGCTCCCTCGCGCAGGTTGAATTGCTCCTCAGCGATGGAATCGCCGAAGAGTTTGCTGCATCGTCAAGTCAGAAGCGTCTTCGCAAAACAACAAAGCGCGACGCAACTGGCCCAGGCTCAGAAGCAGATCGGCCGTCGTCGCGAGCTACGCGTTCTGCCAATGGCGAAGCCGTTCCCCCAACCTTGTCGGCCGACGCGACGGCGTTGACAGCGCGCCTCAAAGAGTGGCGCGCCAGCGAAGCCAAACGCCTCCGCGTTCCCGCATTCTGCGTCATGCACGACCGCACCCTCACGGCCGTAGCCTACGCATGCCCAACCAATCCCCGCCAACTCCTCGCGATCGATGGTATCGGCCCTGCTAAGGTGGAAAAATTTGGCCCCGCGATCCTCGAGATCTGCGGGGCCAAACTAATGACTGAAAACTGACAACTGAAAACTGAAAACTTTGGCTACGCAACCCGCTCAATCGTCACGGACTGCAGCACCACCGGCGTCTTGGGCTTATCCTGACCGCCCCGCGCAACCTTCGAAATCTTATCCGCGATCTCCTGCCCCTCAACGACTTCGCCGAAGATCGTATGTTTTCCCGTGAGCCAATCTGTTGGCGCAACGGTGATAAAAAACTGGCAGCCGTTGGTGTTCGGTCCAGAATTCGCCATCGCCAGCTTGCCCGGCGTGTCAAACCTGTGCTTCGATCCGCGCGTCTCGTCTTCAAAGCGATATCCCGGTCCGCCCATGCCCGTCCCCGCTGGATCGCCGCCCTGGATCATGAAGTCCGGAATCACGCGATGAAAGATCGTTCCATCAAAGAGCTTGCTTGTGGACTTTGCGCGCGTAGTGGGATGAACCCACTCCTTTGCACCTTCCGCCAACTCGATAAAGTTCTTCACCGTAATCGGCGCGTCCGACTCAAACAGCCGCACAACAATCTTGCCTTCGCTCGTGTTGAAAGTTGCATAAGTTCCTGGTGCCTGTGCCATAAATACTCCTTTGTGGATCGGGATCGAATTTGGAATAACTCGGTAAGCCGTTTGTGAAAGGGCAAGACTTCTCAGCTTGCGAAAAATAAAGAACTGCGCCGTCTTTGTGTCAGGGCACGACTTTAGTCGTGCCGAAATCGCTTGGTAAAACGCCGAGCTTTAGCCCTCGAGGGAATGTGTTTACTCGTCTGGATTCGGTCTACTGCTGTGGTGCTGCAGGAGGCTGTGCCGCGGCGGCCGGATTCGGCGGAACCGCTTGACCCTCCGGAACAATCGTTACTTTCTTTAACACCACCGGCGTCACGGGCTTGTCGTTCGGATCGCGTTCGACGCGCGCAATCACCTTCACTAGGTTGACGCTTGGCTCATCGCACTGGCCGAAGATGGTGTGATGTTGATTCAAGTGCTCCGTCGGCACTTCAGTGATAAAAAACTGGCTTCCGTTAGTATTCGGTCCGGAATTCGCCATCGCCAGCCGCCCCGGTACGTCGAAATTCAAGTCCGCATTGAACTCATCTTCAAACGTGAATCCGGGATCGCCAGCGCCTGTGCCTGTCGGATCGCCGCCCTGGATCATGAACTCCGGAATCACGCGATGGAACGTCGTTCCGTCATACAACGGCTTGTTGTGCATTTTCTTCTGCGTCTGCGGATCGACCCAGTCCTTGGTGCCCTGGGCAAGCGCGATAAAGTTGGCGACCGTTTTAGGCGCCTCCTTCTGAAAGAACTGGCACGTAATCCGTCCCATCGACGTGTCCATAACAACAGTCGGCCCATTGGGACGAATCATCGCTGCTGCCGTGGCCTGGGGCGCATCGGGCAGCGCCGGTGCTACTGGTTTCGGAGTTTCCTGGGCGAGCGCCGCAATCGTCGTGAATGCGATCGCAAAGGTCGAAACGAACAAGTTAGCTTGAAATTTCATGCAGGTTCGAGGGTAAATCATCCCACATATGGGTTGCCAGAGCCCGCGACCGGCCATGTATGTTTATCGACATGAGCTTTGCACATTTAAAAGACTTCCCCGGGCGCCTCGCTCTTGTGGCGTTCGCGTTTTTGTGCCTTGGAACCGCACCTGTGCGCATTGTGGCGCAGGCCGACAAGGCACCAGCCGCAACCGATAAAGATAAGCCCACTCCCAAACCGGCCGACGATAAATCCGCCCTGCCCCCTCTGCCCTCTGAGGCGCATGCGCAGCAAACGATCCAGCTCGACGGCAAGGCGCTCCACTACACCGTCACCGTTGGCGCACTCCCCGTTCGCGACGGCGACGGCAAAATCGCAGGCGACGTGGTTGTTACCGCTTACACCGTGGAAGGCGCAAACCGCCCAGTTACCTTCGCCTTCAACGGCGGACCCGGCGCGGCCTCTGTCTATCTGAATTTCGGCGCCATTGGGCCAAAGCATCTCAATGCCGGTAACGAAGGCGACAGCCCTTCCGACCCCACCGACCTCATCGACAATGCCGGCACGTGGCTTGACTTCACCGACCTCGTCTTCATCGATCCCGTTGGAACCGGCTTCAGCCGTTCGCTTGTCCCGGAAGCCGACGCCAGAAAGCTTTTCTACAGCACCGAGACCGACATCGAATATCTGTCTCGCATTGTCTACGACTGGCTGGTGAAAAACGATCGCCTCAGCTCGCGCAAATATCTGGTCGGCGAAAGCTATGGCGGTTTCCGCGGACCCCGCATCACCCACTATCTGCAGTCGCAGCTCGGCGTCGCGATGAACGGCGTGGTCCTCGTCTCGCCCTATCTCAACCCCACCATCGAGAATGACGGCGATCTTTCGCCTCTTCCCTGGATGATGACCCTGCCCTCCATCACCGCGGCCCATCTCGAACGCGAGAAGAAGCTGACGCCTGAAGCCATGGCCGATGTCATCGCCTACACTCAGGGGGAATACCTTACTACCTTGATCAAGGGCCACTCCGACGAAGCCGCCACGCAGAAGATGATCTCCAAGGTGACCGAACTTACCGGTCTCGATCCCGCGTTCGTCAAATTCTCTGGCGGACGCATTGAAACCGGCGCCTACCTCCGCGAGGTCCATCGCGAAGAAGGCAAGCTCGGTTCGGTCTACGACTCCAACGTGACTTCGTTTGATCCCTTCCCCTTTGCGCCCGAGCAGCGCGCCAACGATCCCCTCCTTGCGAGCATCGTTGCGCCGCTCACCACTGCCATGGTTGACTTCGTCACGCGCACTGTTGGCTGGAAGGTTGATGCCCGCTACAACGCGCTCTCGTATGACGTGGGCCGCCAGTGGAATCGCGATGCGGAACTTCGCAAAGGCTCCGTGCCCGATCTGCGCGAGGCCGTTGCTGCCGATCCCAAGCTGCGTGTCATGATTGTCCACGGCTGGAATGACCTGTCCTGCCCTTTCATGGGTTCAGTACTGACCGCTGAACAGATGCCTGTCATGGGCGATCCCACGCGTGTTTCCGTCCACGAATTTCCCGGCGGCCACATGTTCTACACCCGCCTCGACAGCCGGCTCGCCCTCCGCAAGGATGTGATGGAGATGTACGCAAAACACTAAAGAACAGGGGACAGTGAACAGGGATCAGGCGAGAATTCTGTCCTGCCTCGCCTACCGATCACTGTTCACTGTCCACTGATCACTATCCCATTGACTTCCTATCCATAGATAACCTATATATAGCGCATGAAGAAACCGGACCTGCTTCCCGGCACCCTCGACATGCTTATTCTCAAGACCCTCACCCGCGCACCTTTGCACGGCTATGGCATCGCTCAATCCATCAAGCGACTGTCCGACGACGTCCTGACGGTAGAAGAAGGCTCTCTCTATCCGGCCCTGCAGCGGCTCCTGCTGCAAGGCTGGGTGAAGGCCGAGTGGAAGATGACCGATACGAACCGTCGAGCACGCTTCTATACGCTCACTGCTGCCGGCCGCAAGCAATTGGGACTTGAGGTCTCGCAATTCGATCAGATGATCGCAGCGATCGGCCGCGTGATGAGCGAGCCTGCATAACTGGACCGGGGAAGCGTTCCTCGACTCGCTTGCGGAACAAGGAGGTCAAGATGAACCCATTTTCAGTATTGATGAGAAAACTATCGCTACTGTTCCGCCGCGATCGATTCCGCAGCGAACTCGACGAAGAGATGGCTTTCCACCGCGCCCAGACGGAAAGGGAACTGGTTGCGTCGGGAGTATCGCCAGAAAAAGCTCACGCGGCGGCCTCGCTTCAATTCGGCAACACCACACAAATCCGCGAGCAGAGTCACGGCTTCATCGCATTCCGTTGGGAAACAGTTGCGCAGGATCTTCGATTTACATTGCGCCAGTTGCTCAAAAATCCCGGCTTTGCTGTCACGGCAATCCTGATTGTCGCGCTGGGCATTGCCTCCAGCGTGGCCATTTTCGCCTTTGTGGATGCGGCCCTGATCCGGCCTCTGCCGTACCAGGATCCCGGGCGCCTCGTACAACTGTTCGAGAGCATTCCGCTTGGCCCGCGCTTTCATCTGTCCTATCCCGACTACCTCGATTGGAAGCGAGACAACAAAGTGTTCAGCTCGCTGAACGTGTTTGCGCCGTTCGGATTCATGATGAAAACGCCCGACGGCCTTCGGCAGACGGATGGCGCGCGGGTGAGCGATGGTTTCTTCCGCACTCTCGGCGTGAAACCGGCCCTCGGACGCGATTTCTATTACGGCGAAGATCGCCCCGACGCGCCGCGCACGACGCTGCTGACCTATGGAGCCTGGCAAAAACGCTACGGCAGCAATCCCAACGTACTCGGGCAGACAGTGGTGCTCGACGGTGATCCGTACATCATCATCGGGGTCTTGCCGCGCGATTTCAGCTTTGCGCCCGCGGAACCCGCGGATTTCTGGGCAATTCTGAAGCCTGACCCTTGCCGAGGTTGCCATGGGCTGTTTGGGGTGGCCCGTCTCAAAGACGGTGTGAGCTTCGCTCAGGCGTTTGCCGATATCAAGCAGGTTGCGCAGAACCTGGAACGGCAGTATCCCGATTCGAATCGTGATCAGTGGGCCTTCATGCTGCCGTTGACCGATGTAATCGTCGGAGATATTCGACCGATCCTTCTTACGGTGCTGAGTGGCGCGGGGCTGCTGCTCCTGATCGCCTGCGTGAATGTGGCGAGTCTCCTGCTTGTGCGCACTGAAAGCCGCAGACGCGAAATGGCGGTTCGCGGCGCACTGGGTGCATCGCCGCGCAGGCTGGTTCGCCAGTTCATCACCGAGGGCATGTTGCTGGCGTCCATCGGATGCGTTCTGGGTATCCTTTGCGCAGAGAAATCGATGCGCATGCTTGCCACCCTCGTACCGAAGGACATGATGGCGGCCATGCCCTTCCTGCATAACCTCGGTCTGAACGGTAGGGTTCTCGCATTTGCCGTTTTGCTTACGGTCCTTGCGGGGGCGCTGTTTGCGCTCACTCCGATCCTGCGCATGCGCTTCAGCGAAATTCGCGAGGGCCTTTCGGAAGGCGGCCGTGGCGCGGCCGGAATTGTATGGCGCCAATTCGGGTCAAAGCTCGTCGTCATCGAACTCGCGACCGCGATGGTGCTTCTGACGGGCGCTGGTCTGCTGGGCAAAAGCTTCTATCGCCTCCTGCATGTGGATATCGGACTTGAGCCGGACCATATTGCCATGGTGAAGGTAAACGCGCAGCCGGAGAAATACAAGACAGAAGTCAAGCAGGCTGCGCTCGGCCGCGAAGTCCTGGGCAGGCTGTCAAGTCTGGCCGGCGTCAAATCTGTCGCCATCACCTCAAAGCTGCCCATCGAAGACGCCGATTGGACAACCGACTTCCGCATCGTGGACCGTCCCTATCACGGCGAGCACAACGAAGTAGCCATTCGCATGGTGAGCACGGATTACATGACGCTTCTTCGTACCACGCTCGTCAGCGGCCGCTACTTTTCCGATGCGGATAATGCCTCGGGAGCAAAAACCGTCATCGTGAATCAGGCCTTGGCAAGACGGTATTTTCCTGGTGAGAATCCGGTTGGCAGGCAAATCGCTTTTACCGGTGACAAGGCTACTCCCATGCTGATCGTCGGACTCATCAACGACATCCAGGAAGGTCAATTGGATGCTGCCCCGCGCGGAGCGATGTACATGCCCTTCGCCCAGAATCCATTCAGCAGCTTTGTCGTTCTTGTGCGGACCGCGCAGGACGATAGAGCGATGCTGCCGGCAATCCAATCTGCATTGCGATCTGTAGATAGCGGAATGGCGATTTACGATCCGATGACCATGGACGAGAAGATTCATGATGCCCCCTCAACTTATCTGCATCGTTCATCTTCGTGGATCGTTGGCGGATTTGCCGTGATGGCGCTGTTGCTCGGCGTCGTCGGCCTCTACGGCGTCATTGCCTACTCTGTGAGCCAGCGAACACGTGAGATCGGCGTTCGCATGGCCATGGGTGCCGAACGCCGCACTGTGTATCAAATGGTTCTGAGTGAAGCTGGGCGGCTCATTGCTGTTGGTGTCGGCCTGGGCCTCATCGTGTCTATTCCCGCAGGACTGCTGATGCGCAATCTGCTCTTCGGGGTGGCCGCATGGGATGCGCCAACTCTCGCCGGGGTGGCCGCCGTTCTGGCCACCGCCGCACTGCTTGCAAGTTTCCTTCCGGCGCGTCGCGCAGCATCGGTGAGCCCGGCCGAAGCCTTGCGGACTGAGTAAACCAATCGCTCTTCAACACACCCTCTATCGGAGGTCGCAACGTGAACTTCATCGCGCAAGCGGCAAAGAAGATGAATCTCCTGTTTCACCGAAACCGCTTCCGGAGTGAGTTGGACGAAGAGATGGCCTTTCATCGCGAACAAGCGGAGAAGGATTTCATCGCCTCCGGAATGTCCTCGCCGCAAGCCCACTTTGCGGTCGCTCGCCAATTCGGCAATGCAACCCTTCTGCGTGAACAAAGCCATGGCTTCGTTGCCTTCCGCTGGGAGACTGTCGCGCAGGATCTTCGTTTCGCCCTTCGCCAGCTTCGCCAGAATCCCGGCTTTGCAGTCACAGCCGTGTTCATTCTCGCCCTCGGCATGGGCGTCAGCGTTGCGCTCTTTGGATTCGTCGACGCCGCCCTCATCCAGCCGTTGCCGTACTCTGCTCCCGATCGTTTGATGGATGTAGCCGAGAGTGGAACTTCGTTTCAGCGCTCCGACATTTCGCGCGCCGATTACGAGGATTGGAAACGTCTCAATCATTCCTTCAGCTCTCTCGACGTCTATACCGGTGGGGGCTTTCTGCTCAATACACCCTCCGGCTCCGAGCCCGTACCCTCAGCGCGCGTTAGCGACGGCTTCTTCAGCACTCTCGGCGTCAAGCCCATGCTTGGACGCGATTTTCTTCCCGGCGAAGATCGCCCCGGCGGCGCCAAGATCGTGATGCTTACCTACGACGCCTGGCAGAAAAGATATGGCAGCCGCAACGATGTGGTCGGTCAGTCGCTGACCCTTGATGGCTCTGCGTACACGATTGTCGGCGTCCTGCCGCGTGAATTTGCGTTCGCTCCGCGCGCCACCGCTGAGCTCTACGTCCCGCTGCTCGACAAGGGTCCCTGCGAGCAGCGACGCAGCTGCCATAACTTCTACGGCGTGGGCCGGCTGCGCGATGGCGTCACGATGCAGGCCGCCCTCGAAGAAATGAAAGCTATCGCGGCACAATTGGCCGTTCAGTTTCCCGAGAATAAAGGGCAGGGAGCATTCGTTCAGCCGCTTTCCGTTGCCGTCATCGGCCCGATCAAGGCAGTTCTGCTCACTCTGCTCGCCGCAGCGGGTCTTCTGCTGTTGATTGCATCGGTCAATGTCGCCAGTCTTCTTCTCGTTCGCTCAGAATCGCGTCGGCGCGAGGTCGCAGTCCGGGGAGCCCTTGGTGCCACAGGTGTTCGATTGAGCCGTCAATTCATCACCGAGGGACTTCTGCTTGCCTTTGCCGGTTGCCTCGCCGGACTCCTTGTGTCGAACTGGACGATGGCGATTTTGAAAAGCATGATCCCAAAAACCGTCGCCGACAACGTCCCGTTCCTTACCCACGTCGGCCTCCACCTGCATACCGCTCTGTTTGCTGGTGTCATCGCCCTGCTTGCCGCCAGCCTCTTGTCCTTGACGCCAATTCTGCGGCTTTCATTTCAAGACATTCGCGAAGGGCTTGGCGACGGGGGCCGTTCCGCCGCAGGACGCTTCTGGCAGCGCATGGGCGCGAATCTCGTTGTCGTTGAACTATCCATCGCCGTCATACTCCTGGTCGGAGCAGGGCTGCTGGGCAAAAGCTTTTATCGTCTGCTTCACGTGGACGTGGGCCTCGACCCCTCGCACCTGGCAACTTTGCAAATCGCGATTCCCCAGAATGCCTACGTCAAGCCCGAGCAGAAAGTTGCTCTCTTCCACGAGGTAATCCGCCGCGTCTCGGCCCTTCCCGGAGTCGAATCGGTTGGCATCACCAGCGATCTTCCTGTCCAGTGCAACTGCGATACCGACTGGATCCGCATCATCGGCAAGCCGTTTCATGGCGAGCACAATGAAGTGAACGAACGCGACGTAACTCCCGGCTATTTCTCCACGCTCAAGGCACGGCTGGTCCGCGGACGGTTCTTCACGGACGATGACGATACTTCAAAATCACAGAAGATCATCATCAACGAAGTGCTCGCGCAAAAGTATTTTCCTGGTGAAGACCCCATCGGAAAAAAGATCGCCAATGGCGGTCTCGATCCCAAATCGTTCCGCGAGATCATTGGCGTCGTCAGCAACATCCGCGAAGGTGGTCTCGACGATGAACTCTGGCCAACTGAATACCAGGCAATGTACTACGGCCCCGACAGCTTCATTTCTATCGCGGTGCGAACCGCGGGTGATGATAAGGCTATTCTGCCTGTGCTTGTCAAAACAGTGCACAGCATGGATCCAAGTCTCGGCACGATCAACGAGATCACCATGACGGATCAGATCCTCAGCTCGCAATCTGCAATCCTCCATCGCATTTCCTCGTCGCTGGTTGGCGGCTTTGCCGTGATCGCGCTCGTGCTTGGAGTGGTTGGACTCTACGGCGTCATCGCGTACTCCGTGAGCAAACGTACGCGCGAGATCGGCGTCCGCATGGCCCTTGGTGCACAGCGCAGCACGGTCTACAAAATGGTCATGCGCCAGGCCGGTTGGCTTACCGTTGCGGGCATCGGAATAGGCCTCGCGTGTGCGGTCGGCGCCTCGATGGCGATGGGCAAGTTGCTTTTCGGCGTCGCAGCGTGGGATGCGCCGACGCTCGCCACAGTCGCTCTCGTTCTCGGATCGGCATCGCTGGTCGCAAGCTTCCTGCCCGCGCGCCGTGCAGCCAGCGTAAGCCCCACCGACGCCCTCCGCGCCGAATAATCCGCGTTCGACTTCAGGCACTTATGGAGGGAGCGTGGGGCTTCAGCCCCGCGAATCGAGATCAGAAATTGAAAGGCTTCAGCCTGGAGCCTCATCCACATAGGATTTCGCAGTCGGCCGGCTGTTTTGTTGGCACCCTGAGGCACACACAATTCACAGACGGATCTCGGATCCTTGAGGACCTCGGGCATCGAATACCGGGAGTGATGTAGAACGTTTGTTCGCTTCGCTACGTCATTCATGTGGAATCTCGGCGAAAAGGGGAAACCTGACATGCAAGCAAGAATCCTGCGAATCAGTATCGGCATAGCTCTCGTCCTGATCGGATATATGGTGGGGATGCACAACACAACCTCGATCCATGCGGAAATGAGAGTGAGTGTGCCGACCGCTTATGGAAAGGTTGTCGCAGGCGATAGCTCATCGCTCTGGTTTGAGGACACAACCGGCACTCTTCGGCAGGTCACCATACCAGCCGGCAATACCGTCTTTACCATCGCTCGACAAAAATAGATTGGCGAGTGGCCCGAGTGTATTTATGGACCCTCTCACTACCTCGGGTGCACCGGAGCGCTTCTGATCGGCGGGCCTGTCAATAGGCAATTCTTCAAAAATTTTTCAAAGCTCTTAGAAAGAGGATTTTGCGACTGCCGCAGTTTTGCAGGTAATTTACCCCAAATGTTGCACAATGAGATTGTCCTCTTCGAAGCGCGGACCGGTTCGCGGTGGGTCCTCACCAACTACTTAAGTTTTTTATCCATCGACCCTTGCGGGGAGGCCAATCGTGGCTTAAGCCCTTCTGTTGGAGGAATCTACAGCGAAACCTTTTCAGAGGAAGAATTTAGCGGGCACCAACGCTGTAACCCACTGAAAAGAGGAAACTTCCTCAAAGAAGCTACCGGTAAAGGGGGTGCGCCGCCACGCCCTTAATGCTCTGGGCAGGACAAAGCCACCCGTGTTGGGGGGGGATGGGTCATCAGACCAGCCGCAGAAAACCGTTCGGAGTCACTCGTGCTCCCGGGAACACCAGGTCCAGATCTGTTGCTCCAATCGTCTTGCTGACCACCTCGCCGAGCACCTGCCGGTAATCCGTAGTGAGTGCCAGGTCGCGCCCTTCGTTCAACTGATCGTTGTTGAGTCCCGGCCATTTCCCGTAAACCTTGCCGCCCTTCACATTTCCACCCAGCACAAACATTGCATTGGCATGCCCGTGGTCGGTGCCGCCCGTGCCGTTCTCGCGCGCTGTCCGCCCAAACTCCGACATCGTCACCAGCGTCACGCTCTCCGCATCGTCTCCCATGTCACGCCAGAAAGCCGCGATGCTGTCGGAGAAATCGCGCAGGCGCCCCGAAAGCTGCCCATCCACGCTGCCCTGGTTGTGATGCGTATCCCATCCGCCGATGTCAGTAAACGCCGCTTCCACGCCGAGGTTCGATTTCAGCAATTGCGCAATCTGCTTCATCCGATTGCCAAATTCCGAGTTCGGATAATCCACGCCCGCCGCGGGTTGGTATTGTGCGGGATTCGCCGCGCGCAGCATCTTGACTGCCTCGAATGTCGACTCGCCGGCCGCATGGAAGATGTGGTCGCCGCTCTCGCCGTACATCGCTTCAAAGGCGCTGGCCGCCGGCGAAGGCGCAGGTCCGCGTCCTGCAACTGAGAAGTTGTTCAGATTGTTCAACGCGATCGCCGGAATCTTTCCCGCCAGCGTCAGCGGCACTTCCGGCCCCAGTGCCAGTGCGCGAAATGCCGTCTCCTGTTGCTTGCGTACTTGATCCTGCGCCTGCAAAGCGCGATTCAGCCAGCCGTCATCGGTGCTCTTGATGCCCGGCGTCCCTGACTCCATGAAATCCTGCGCGTCAAAGTGCGAGCGCGACATATCCGGCGACCCTGCCGCATGCACGATCGCCAAATGACCCGCGTCGTAGAGCGGCTTGAATGAAACGAGAGAAGGATGCAGCCCGAAGAATCCGTCGAGATCGATTACCTGGTTTTGCGGAATTGCAATGCTCGGCCGCATCGCATAGTAGTTCTTCTCGCGATAGGGCACCACGACGTTGAGCCCATCCGCCGCGCCCCGCTGAAAGATCACCACCATCCGCCGATTGGGCACGCCCGTCGTCTCGGCCAGCACCGAGCGCACGAGGAAGCTGGGGAGCGCCGTCGTTCCCGCAATAGCCAACGCACCGCGGTGAAGAAAAAATCGCCTGCTGATCGGATTCTGCATCTTCCGTCTCCTTCAGCGCCGCTGGAATTCCGGTGAGCCGAGCAATAACCCGGCCAGCAGCTGATCCTGTTTTTCCGTTTCGGTGACCGCGCGTGCGCGATACTTCCGGCGTTCCGGCGCGCCAACCGGCACGGCAACAGCAGAACTATTCTGATCCTTCTGCTGCTCAAATTGCTGCAGCACCGCTGAGCGCGTTGAATCACTTACGCCGCCAGTGACGAGCAGCGCTTCCAACCGCGACTCCTCCACCTGCGGATCCGGAGCCGAAGGATTCGTCTCCAGCATCGCCGTGTCGTTGTTCGCGCTTTCTGTCGGATCCCACGCGATTGAAATTCCCGGCAACCGGTTTGCCGCCATCGACAACGCAAAATTCATGCGATTCACCAGCGCGTTGGTGCTCACCCACGGATCCGCCGTCCAGCTATATCCATTGGGCGTCACGCATCCATAGAGCGGCATGCCCATCTCGCGTACCGCGTTGGCCAGCGGTTGCAGGTTCTCGATGTCCGCGTTGCTGGCTCGCGCTGCTGAAACCACAAACTCGATCGGAGTCTTGACCTTTGCGCGGTACACGTTCGTGTCCCAGAACTCCTGCGAATGAAACAGCGTGCCAAGCACGGCCGCAATGTCGCCGCTGCTGCTGAGGAATGTCTTCGCCATACGATCCACCAGCGCCTGTGGCGGATTGTCGCTGACGAAGCGCACCGCAAGTTTGCGCGAGATGAACTGCGCCGTCGCTGGCCGAGTCGCGAGCATGTGCAGCAGTTCGCGTCCTTCCTCTTCGCCGTGATCCTTGAACTTCTGTCCCATCACGATCTTCGTACCCGGCTCGTGCCGGTTCGAGTCAAACTGGAATCCACCCCCGCGCTCCGGCCGCTCCACGGTCCAGCCCGTCAGAATCCGCGACGCCTGCGTCACATCTGCCTGCGTGTAGCCGCCGTTCACGCCCAGTGTATGCAATTCCATCAATTCGCGCCCGTAGTTCTCGTTTAGACCCTCGCGCTTTTTCTTGTTGTTATTCGGCCGCCGCTCCGCGCGTTCCGCTGCCGTTGAATCCGGGCCGATGCTGCTTGAGTTGTCCAGGTAAATCATCATCGCCGGGCTGTGCGCTGTCGCTTCCAGCAGATCCTCAAACTTGCCCAGCGCCCGCGGACGGATCACATCGCGCTCAAAGCTGACCATGTAGTACGGTGTCGCTTCATTCTTGTGTAGAAACACATTGAAGTGATTCAGCCAGAAATCCGTCATCACTTCCTGGAGTTGCGCATTCGAGTAGATGTCGCGTGTAAGGCGCTGCGCGATGATCTCTTCATTCACAAGTCGCTGTGGATTTTCAAGATCGCCTACCACTTCCTTCAGGTCGGGCGACAGATCCTGCACCAACGCATTGCGCTGCGGGCCCTTAAGTGAGCTGAAGAACGCATCGAACGCTTCAGGCTGCATCGCTACCAGATGCAAAACCCGCTGCTGCGGCTCCAACTCCAGCATCCGGCGGAACTCGCCTTCGTCAACAGCCGTCGTCGCCGTACTCTTTCCAGCGTTCATCTGGTTCGCATCCATCGCACCTTGGATCGGATTAGCCGCCTGCATCTGCGCCGCCACCTGCGTTTGGGGTCCGTCGCTGCTCCCGTTTCTCGCCGGAGTCATCGGAGCGACCGCATTCGCCGCTACCTGCGGCATCGTCGGCGCATCGGCCTTCTTCTGTTCTTTTTCCTGTCGCTTCTCGCTCACGCGATACATCTGATTCTGATACACCGCGTGCAGCGCGCCGCGTTCCGGAACCGGCAGCTTGCCATCCAGCGTCTGCCGGATAATTGCATTGCTCGGCAGGCGATAGAGCAATTCCTCCGGTGTCCACTGCATGGCAGGGAACTGCGACAACCGCGACTTGAGGTCTGTCTCGTCGATACTGGCCGGATGCAGTTGCTTGTCGAACCACTTGTCCAGCCCTTCCGCGCGCACCGCCTCCACGTCACCCGGCCGCGGCCCAAAGGTGAGGCGGTTCAACGCATGCAAAATTCGCGCATCTCCCTCTAATTGTTTCGAGTCGTTTGTTCCACGGGCCGTGGCACGTTTGGCATCGTGGTTATCAGAGGCCGACGCCAAATCCGCAACCACCACCTGGGGACACACAAGACTGAGGCACAGAACTGCGGTCAGCGGTCCATGAAGAAACTGCATCTACGGCTCCTTACCTCAGGATGTTTTGCGACCTCGGGCCGGTGCAGCCCTCTCGATAAGGCGCGGCCCTCTCGATTAGAATGACTCCATTTTCCAACGGAAGTTGTGCTTTAGAACCGCAATTACACCATTCGTAACCAGAATCGCGCTGCTCAAATTGCATCCGAGAGCCGCGATTGAAGCCCGGTCTTCGCTCCCATTCACGCGAACAAACGTGCCGTTTCGCCTCACCCGTGCCCAATCCGCCGCACGTTTTTCTCGCCGGAATCGCCTGATTCTAAAGCGTTCCCGATAGCACAATCGAGTCATTCAAATTGCACGGCCCAGGCGATAGACTTGCGAAGATTCTAGATTGTTCTGACGTTCGCGGCTCCATCCCCGGGTCCGGCCGTTCGAGGTGGAACTGATGCACCCATTGGACCCCGGGTCGTACGTGGGACACCGTCCGCGCGTACTCATTGCGGAAGACGACACGGTCACCCAGCTCATTCTCAAGCACTGGATTCTGCGCTGGGGTTACGAAGTCGTAGTCGTGGACAACGGCATCGATGCCTGGAACGTGCTCGAACAGGAGCAGCCGCCGGAGGTCGTCATCGTCGATTGGTCCATGCCGGGCATCGACGGCATCGAACTTTGTCGCCGCCTTCGCGACCGGTCTCGTTCCTACTACCACTACATCCTCATGGTCACCACGCACACCGATGAACTCGACATCGTCCACGCCCTCGAGTCCGGCGCCGACGATTGTCTCGGAAAGCCCTTCGGCGAACCGGAACTGCGCGCTCGTCTTCTCGTTGCGAATCGCATCCTCGCTTTGCAGAACGAACTCATTCATGCCCGCGAAGAACTGCGGGCCCAGGCAATGCGCGACGGCCTGACCGGCCTCTGGAATCGGACTGCTTTCCTCGATCTTTTCCAGCACGAACTCGAACGCGCCCACCGCGCCCACGGCCGCACCGGCCTGCTGTTACTTGATCTCGACAACTTCAAGCAAGTGAATGACACCTATGGCCACCTGGCAGGCGACATGGTGCTGAAGGAGGCTGCCCGCCGCCTCTGCCACAGCGTCCGATCCTATGACTTCGTCGGCCGCTACGGAGGCGAGGAATTCTTCATCGCTCTTCCGGGCTTGGGCCGGGAACAGCTGTGCCAGCGTGCTGAAGCCGTCCGCACCGCCATTTGCAGCGAGCCGTTCCGCACGCCCCAGGGTGACGTTCCTGTTTCGTTAAGCATCGGCGTCGCTGCTGCGGAATCCGGCGAACGATCAGCATCCGACATGCTGGCCGTTGCCGATGTCGGCCTCTATAAGGCAAAGGATTCGGGCCGCAATCGATCTGTGTATTGCGAAAAACCGTGGGCGCAGATACTCGAAGCGAACCTGCCGCACGCCGACCTGTGCGCGCAGTGCAAGGCAGAATCGTCCCCTGACTGCGTGATCTCTTCAGTTGGTTCTTAATTGGCCATGAGGTGAGCGCGACCGAGGTGCCTGAGTTTGCGCGTCGGCAGAGCTATCAGAGATTCAAGGGATTCCAGAGGAATCATCGCGGCGCTTGGCGGCTGGGGCTGGGTTACAAGCGCCGGCTCGGCGTTGACCACCGTTGGGCCAGAATAAGACCCGATTTGTAGGACCGCATGAAGCGGCTGGTCCACATTTTTCACTGCATCTATCTTGAATTGCCAAACTTTAAAACCCGGAGCGCGCACCGAAATGATAGATGTGCTCGGAGCGAGATCGAGAACCGCTTCGCCTTGCGCGTCGCTTTCGATTTCCGCAGTGACTCTCGACTCCGATGTACGCGCCTGAACCCTGGCATGTGAAATCGGAGCCCCGGTTGGGTCTGTCACCTTGATCGCAATTCTTGACGGAGACTCAGCCCTCAGGGTGATGCTGACGAAGAAAGCGAGAATGGCGAGTCTGGCGGCTGCCATGCAGAAAGCATACGCCGCTTGCCAATTGGAAATCGAAAGGAGAAAGAAATGAGTGCGCGGAAATTCGATCCTCAGCAGCCCTTCTTGCACCGCTCCATGATCGCCTTGTGCAACCGCTCGCGCAGCCCGACGGGCATTTCATAAATCTCGTGTGACCGATAAATCTGGATCGTCTTGCGCGTGGTGCTCAACGTGACTTCGCAATGTTCGCAACCCCGCAGATGTTCCTGCAGATCGGCGCGCATCTCGGTTGTCACCGTGTCGTCGATCAGGTCGTCGAGCATTGCCAGAAACTCAGTGCACGTCACTTTTCACACCCTTTTCCTTGCGAACCTTCTTCCGCTTGAAGTAGCGGCTCAGGCGTTCGCGCAACTGTAACCGCGCGCGCAGCAGACGCGACTTGACGGCAGGCACGCTCAACCCGAGGGACTCCGCTGTTTCCTCCGTGGAAAGACCGTCCACATCGCGAAGCACAAAAACCACTCGAAATCCCGGAGGCAGGCCCTGGATGGTCTTGCGAAGAATCTCGGCCAGCTCTGACTGCGTGTAGTTCTGTTCGGGATCGGGAGCCCAGTCGGCCAGGTCGCGGGGAACGCTCCCCTCGTCCGTGTCGATATCCTCGTCGATCGATACCATCTTGCCTGTACGCCGCTTGCGCAGCCGCATCAGGCTTTCGTTTACTGCGATCCGGACCAGCCATGTGTAGAATTTCGAATTCCCCTGAAATTGATCGAGCTTCTCGTACGCCTTCAAAAACGCGTCCTGCATCACGTCTTCCGCATCCTCGCGGTTTTGCGTAATGTGCTGCGCAATCCTGAAGAGCTGGCGCTCGTACTTGCGGACCAGCTCATCGTAGGCCGAGATATCGCCGCTGCGCACCCTTTCAACAAGGGCCACATCGGGATGCTGCTCGTTTTCGCCTGCTAATGGTTGGATGGTCGCCATGGGGGTTGGTTGCGGGGAATTCTGTGGTCCGGCCAGAACACGCCGATTCCCTGCGTCTAAGTGTAAAGGATCGGCACCGCCGGGCCAATGGGATTTCCGCTGGAAGGAACCCCTGAAACACCCCTCCCGGCCGTTCCCCACATTCCCAAGGGCACGTTACGGTACGGGTACTTCGCTGTTCTCCACAGCCCATTCCGGCTTACAGTGAGACTATGCACCCAGTTTTCTCTCCCCTTCCAATGCGCGCGCCAGCCCTGCTGGTGGCCACGGCACTTTGCGCTTTGCTCGCAGTTGCTCCGGCGAAGGGGAAACGGTACGACCAGCAAACGTCCGCGTCTTCGGACACTACGACCGCTACCACGCACAAAACGAAGAAGTCCGCGCATCCAGCCGGCAAGAAGCCTGCACCCACAACCCCTCACGCCACGGCGGCCAGGAAATCTTCTGTTTCATCAAACAAAACTTCAACTTCATCCCACCGATCGGCGACCACGCCGCGCGGCCGAAAAAAATATGTCAGCCCGGCCGAGCGTCGCAGGCGCCAGGCGCGCGCCCACAAAATCAAACTTGCCTTCGTTGCCTCCGCTGAACTGAGGCCGATGGCGCAGCAGCTGTCCAACTTGCGCACGCCAGCCGCGTATGCCGGTGTAACCTCATTTGCCCACTCACATTCCGGCGAAGCCGCGGCCGCCGCCTACCTGGCGCTGGGCCACGCCTACCTGCTCGATAAGCGCTATGCCGACGCTGTTGCCGATCTTCACCAGGCAAGGAAAGCAGGCGAAGCTCTTTCCGACTACTCCGACTTCCTCGCCGCCAGGGCCTATCACGAATCCGACCAGGAAGCCCAGGCCGAAGCCCTGCTCAAGGGATTCAAAGAGAAATACCCCGACAGCATCTTTGTTGACGAGGTACCTGAGCTCGAGGCCAACGTTCTCCTCGATCTCCACGATCCCGCCGGCGCCAAGCGCGTCATCGAAGCCGCAGCCAGCGACCCTGCCGCAGGTCGGGCCGGCTATCAACTTGCCGCCGGAATGGTAGCCCAGGCCCTCAATCAAAATCAGGATGCTGTGAGCATCTTCAAAGGACTTCTTCTCGCATTTCCCATCACCACTGAAGCAGCCATTGCGCGCGCCAAGCTAACCTCCCTCGGCGCCGAGGATTCGCTCACCAGTGACCAGCTCCGTGGCCTCGGCGACGCATATTACAAGGCAGGCCACTATGAAGAAGCGAGCGAACAATATCGCGCCCTCGCTCAAAAGGCGAACCTCGATATCCAGCAGCGTAATGGCTTCGCGGTGGCCGCTGCTGCGTGCGATCTGAAATTGAAACGCCTCACCGAGACGCAGGCCGAAGCTCTCGCCGACACACCCGGCGAAAATGGCGCGCGCCGGCTCTACCTGCTCATGGAACTCGCCCGCAACCGCACCGATCTCGATGAGCAGACACGCATTGTCACGCGCATGGAAGCGGACTATCCACAAAGCCAATGGCTTGCTGAAGCGCTCTTCTCAAGCGGCAACATGTACTTGTTGCGCAAGGACTACCCGCACGCGGCCGAGTACTACGGCTATCTCGCCTTGCACTTCCCCACCAATAAGAATGCTTCTGCCGCTCATTGGCGCGCTGGTTGGCTCAATTACCGGCTGGCAAATTACACCGACGCCGAGAAGATGTTCGACGAGCAAATACGCGCCTTTCCCGGCACTCCTGAAACCGCGTCGGCCCTCTACTGGCGCGGACGGCTCTATGAGTCGCAGGATCACGATCTGGCCAAAGCGGCTGCCAACTATCGCACCATTGTCCGCGTGTATCAACACTTTTTCTATGCGCAGATGGCGCGTCAGCGCCTCACCTCACTGGGCAGCACTGAGGCCGCTTCCGCCCCCGACCTCGATGACATCAAGGCCGCTGATCTACCACCGCTCGCCGACAGCTTCCCTGAGGACAGCCCCCATCTGGCCAAAGCGAAACTCCTCGCCAACGCTGGCCTCAACGACTACATCCCTCGCGAAATTGCCGCCGATCCTGATTCGGGCTCATGGAGCGCGCTCGCCGAGGCGCAGATTTACGCATCTTATGGCGAGACCTGTCGCGCCATGCGCGCACTCAAGCGTGCTCTGCCAGGCGCTGCCAGCGCTTCCATCCAGTCCATTCCGTTGCCGTATTGGCATATTCTTTTTCCTGAGCCTTACTGGACCACCATCAAAGCCGAATCGGTGAAGAACGGTCTCGATCCGTACCTCGTCGCGTCGCTTATTCGCCAGGAATCGGAATTCAACCCCTCCGCCATCTCCTATGCCAATGCCTGGGGTCTCATGCAGCTTCTTCCTTCGGTTGGCAAATCCTTGGCGCGCCAGGAAGGCATGACGCATTTTGAGACCTACCAGCTGCTTGATCCGGATACCAACATCCGCCTTGGCACGCGCTACCTCAGGCAAGTGCTCGACCATTTCGGCGGAGTGCCGGAATACGCCCTCGCCGCCTACAACGCCGGCGATAGCCGCGTCGAAGACTGGCAGGCAGCCGGCCCCTACAGCGGCATCGATGAATTCGTTGAGTCCATTCCGTTCACGCAGACGCGCGAATACGTACAGGCCATTCTGCGCAACATCGAAATCTATCGCGAAATCGACGCCACCACTGCGGACTCGAAAGACGCCGTAACGACCGCGAAATCGTCGAGCGGCAGATAATATTCACTCCGAGGAATCCGACTTGCAAATAACTTCCGTCGATTCTCGTTGACGCCGAGACTGCTGCCCATCAACACTCGAAGCAACCGGAACTTGCACACTTCTCGTCGAACCATTCGCAGCTTGCTTTTGGGCCACGATCATCCCCGCACTATCGGAACTTGCTTTGCCACGTCTTACTCCAGGAGGCAGCATGGATACCGACCTGCAATTCCTTGAAGAATGGATCCCCGAAAAAATGGACCCCGGCACGGTTTTCCTCCTCGAAAACCAGTCCAAGCTCGGGCATGCGCAGAATCCATACATCGCTGTCATGTCCTGTCCTCGCTGCGGAACCATGGGATTGATCACCAAGCGCCAGCTTTGCGAAAAAGAGACGATGATCTGCGGCGGCGACACCTGCTCCGCCGAATATCGCCTCGAAGGCGAAAACATCCGCTTTCGCCATCCCCAATAGCTATTCGGCTTCTTCGAAACATTTGCATCCTGAGCGATGGTCGCGGCGCGACCGAGCTAAAGGATCTGCGCTGTCTTTCGGGACTCTTCAATCGCTACCGAACCTGGCCTTTTAGTTGCACAAACCCGCGATTTCCCGAGCCTCTTATCAAGGCACAACTGGATAGTCTGCAGATAAACTTGCCGCTTTGAAAGGGCATGACTTCAATCCTGCCGAAAACCCCTCACGGAACGTGTCCGGGCCTAGTCCATGAGGTCGATTTCCGTCAGCGCAAGAGTCTGAATCCAAGTCCCAATCCGCCGCTCCCAATGCCCCCATTTCGATTTACCATGAAGCAGACACCCCATCCAGCCCGGATGGCGAAATTGGCAGACGCAGCGGACTTAAAATCCGCAGACCTTTACCGGTCGTGGGGGTTCAAGTCCCCCTCCGGGCACCATAAAATAAATAAGTTATAGATAAACATAGGGATCAATGAAGTGCGGAGAATAGGTGCTGGTGCCACCTTTGGTGCCACTTTGTTCCAACTTTGCTAGGATCGCATTCAGGAGGCAGATTCCCTATGCCCAGGAAGGTGGTTCGCAAGGAACGAGGAGTCTTCGAGAAGGAGCCAGGCTCCGACATTTGGTGGATCCGTTTCAAAGACGCTGGAGTCGAGCATCGGGAGAAAGTAGGGCGACGCGGCGACGCGATCAAGCTCTACAAGATTCGTAAGGCTGACATTCTCCGCGGCGTAAAGATGCCGGCAAACATGAAGGACAAAGGCATCAAGTTCTCGGTGCTTGCCCAGGAAGCGATCGACTGGTACGTCAATCACGACCGCAGGGATGTTCGGAATTTCAAGGGAAGAATGAAGTTCATCCTGGAGGCATTCGCGGACCGGGTGGCCGACGAGATTAAGCCGTCTGACATTGATACCTGGATCAGTTCCCACAAATGGTCCCCGGCAACCAAGAACCGTTATAAAAATGTATTCGGGAAAACGTTCAAGATCGCGTTGGCAGACGGTAAGGTCACGAACAATCCTGCGAGGCTGGTCGAGCAACGAGCCGAGAATAATGCCCGCATTCGGTTTCTGTCGGCAGACGAGGAAAAGAGGCTGCGCGAGGTGATCAAGAAAAGATTCCCGAAGCACATGCCGGAATTCGATGTAGCACTGAACACAGGCATGCGAAAAAGTGAGCAGTTCAGTCTGGAATGGTCCCAGGTATCGCTGTCGAGGAAACGCATCAAATTGGAGAGAACAAAGAACGGAAGTGATCGAGAAATTCCCCTAAACAAGACCTGCCTCAACGTTTTCGAAGCGCTCCATGCTATTCGGCCTCACAGTGGTCGTGTCTTTCTCTCCAAATATGGGCGCGATTTGAACGATCCCCGCGCATGGTTTGAGCTTGCACTCGAACAGGCAAACGTGAAGAACTTTCGCTGGCATGATCTGCGTCACACTTTCATTAGTCGTCTGGTCATGAAGGATGTAAACCTTCGAACCGTACAAGAGCTTGCTGGCCATAAGACAATCTCGATGACGACGAGGTACGCGCATCTGGCGCCGGAACACAACCAAGCCGCGATCGAAAAACTAGATCCGGCGGCAGCTTGACCTGGGGGAGCTAATAAAGCTTTTTTGCTCCAGATGCCGGCGTGCTATCGAACCCCTCACTTTGCGGCAGGAAGCGGCGCATCGATTCGTCCGCAGAGTGCTGACCATTTCCTGCATGAACGGAACTGCTTGGGCTGCTGGACCGGACTGAATCAGGATGGTCTTCCCGCGCGAAACGCCGGACAGCACTAGCCGGAATAAGAATCTTGGCTCCCACTCGTCGAGCAGGAAGACGTCCAGTGGTGATGAGGTAATCGATGGAACGAATGCTCAGACTGAGTGCTGCGGCGGTGTCACGCCTGGAATAGAGCAACTTTTCGACTGATCGATCCATGCACAAGCTCCTTTGCTGAACCTGAATAGCGCTTTTAAGCAGGCCTCAATTAGAGTTGC
The DNA here is from genome assembly GCA_963838295.1 of uncultured Acidobacteriaceae bacterium. GTDB lineage: Bacteria > Acidobacteriota > Terriglobia > Terriglobales > Acidobacteriaceae > Telmatobacter. The sequence goes on along the minus strand of CAWIQS010000003.1, from coordinate 50,727 downwards.
AAAATCTCCGCATCAATCAGATCGCGTGGCGGGAATTTGTTCGGCTCTCTAACACAGGCTGACCTCGCTTTCCCAATGATTGCGCCCAAATTCCACTTCCGTCCAAGACCTTTTTAGGCAAGATTGATGCCCGACAGGCATCAGGGGGACGCTTCCGGATACCGACAGGAATTGAAGGGAGTAACTGGGTGCGCGAGAGGAGTCTTTCTCTGCAAATTCGTAAGCTCCTATTCCCCGCATTTGAATCTACCGGGCCTTCCGAATGACCAATGAAACTTTCCCTCATTGAGACGTACTTTGCACATCGGAAGTGCAATCCGTAGTTGCAACCGGGAGGGCGCACGTTAACGCCCTCTGCTGCAAAACTGTGGCGAGAGGTCGCGCATCTCGGATCTAGTCCCTCGAGGGTGAAAGAGATCGTTGTCGGAACGGCGTACTGGATATGTCCGAGTGATGCCTATTCAAGATCTCAAACCGTTGGAATCGGTGCTCGTCTACCGCAGCAATTGCGCTTCGATCACGAGGGTCGCCTTTGGGATCGCCGTCTCCGTTCACGGTGAAGAATTGGGCGCGAACAGGCCTGGTACCAAAACGGTCCAAACTTGTCACCCTATTCCTTCGAATTCCCGGCAGAGACCTAACGATAACCGTCAGGTATGGACGATGACCGAAAAAGTCTTGGACAGAAGATCTGAGTGAGATCAATCTTTCCCAACGACCTGTTTGTGCGTGGTCGAACGCAGAAAGCGAGGCGTCCATGAAAAGTAGAGTCACAAAATTACCGATATCATCTCCGGCAAGCGTCACCTTTCTCGGCCTCATTTCGGCACAGATCGGTTGGCCGATCCACACGACCGTTGCCTCCTTCCAAACCGTCGTCGGAGGTGCGGACGCTTCGAGCATTCAGATGCTCGAACAACTCAGGAAAGGGGTCAACGTGGCAGCTTCCGTGGAATCTGCTGGCGAGGTGAAAGGCGTAATCGGGCATTCAATTCCGGGGTGGAGCGACGACGGTGCTTCGCACCGGGTGAACTGTGACACTCCACCCCTGAAAGGGTTGCGTTTGGAACCTTTCGGTTCCATTCGAAACCACTGCGAGGAATCAATGAGATGCGCACTTCCCCGGTTCCACCCGGAACCGGAGTTTCTTGCGTGAAAACGGAGAAAAGGATGACAAACAACACAGTAGATACGGATGTAGGTTTTCGGCGAATCAAAGGACGGAAACTCGTACTCAAAGCATTGCAACGCGGTTCACTCGATCCGAGGAACAGGCGTTGCTGGCGAGGGCCGAGGCAAATGGCCAGAATCTGCGCGAATGGGCGCGCGATGTTCTGCTGCGTGTCGCTGTAAACGAAAGCCGGGCCGAGATGGAGATCCACATCTTCACCGAGTTAGTAGGTATCCAGATGCTCTTAATGAATGCGCTCGACCCGCTGTTGCGCGGCGAGAAGATGGCCCAAGAACAACTCGCCGCCCTCTACCGCCGAGTCCAGACAACCAAGGCCGCGCAGGCCCAAGAACTCCTGACCAAGCGCAGTCTGAAGAAGGAGAAATGACTATGGCGACCGTTCAACAATGGGGACGTAGAGAGTCAATTATCTGGCCGCCGCGTGGCTACGTGTACACACTGGGAACGTTCATCTTCGCGTGCATATTGACGGGCATATTCACCTATATTCGCTTTCAATACGGTCTTTCGCCTCTCCAGCGCTACTACCTTCCTTACTGCTTGCCGACCGAGACTGCCGGCCTGACTCATCCAGTCAGCCAATGCCAATTGCTCTACATTTCGGCCGGCGAAAAGCCCCCTTTCTTGATGGGCAAGGCAAGCAAGCCGAAGCTGCTGCCGAGGTTGAGGGCAATGTGCGACGCAACTTGCGGATGGCACTTTGCGCGTGCTATCAGGTTTATTGAGAGGTGATCTCGGGGCTGCCTGGCTTGACACTGCGGCAGTCGGACTTGACGAAGTGGCTGGTCGATTTAGTGGTGGATTCCGATGATTTTCCGTTGAACGTCATCCTCATGGTGGTCGTTGTGCGGCCATGTTCGGAATCGAGAAGCTCCATGAAACTGTGTGCGCTCGTCTGAACCCGGGGCCGACTGCAGGAGATGTCGACAGTAATGCTGTGGCTGGTTACGTTCTGACCAGAGACAGTGCAGCCGGGATGATTGTTGGCCTTGACAATCATGTCGGCGATGCTCTTCTGCGTGATGCAGCTGAGAGATCGCATGGCGACAGAACCGTCGTCATCAAGAACGGTGTTCTCCCAAAGACCTTCTTTGATGGGCAGATTCTGGCCGAATGTATGCGCAGCGGCACAGAGCAAGAGCACGCCAATCAGGATTCGCATGGCGAGATGAACCCTCCTTGTCAATTAAGGTTGAAAGTGCACTGCACGACAGCACAACTTCAAAAAAGCGATGCGCGCCTACTTCTTGACCATCGGTGACGTGACCTGTTTGTAACCGGCCGGTACATCGAAGCTGCTCAAATCAGCAGGGGACGTGGAGAAGTGATCGATGCTGGTTTGGCTTTCTAGCAAAACTCCAGCCGTGGCGGGATCGGGAGGAGCCGCCGCGCTCTGCGCTTTTGCTTGCGGCTTGTGGCGCATGAAGGCGCCGAGGCCTGAGCTTCCCAGTGCGCGCCCGAATGTCCCGAGCTTTCCCACTTCGCCGCTGGCAGTCTGCGTGCCTGTATCGGTAGCCACTTCGCGAGTCACATTTCCCGCGGAAGATGCATTGCCCTGGTCCGCAGGAAGAGGCGCAACGGAAGGAGCGGCAAGAGGCTGTCCGTCCGCGGATATACCAACGCGCGTGACTTGAAGGACCGGAAAACCCTGCATCTTCGAAGCTTCCTTCTTGAGGTCGGCCAGTGCTTCCGCGCCCCCCGGTTGTGCAGCTAACAACCCAGACATCTGGTTAGCGGTGGCGTCGACTGAGAGCTCTTGCATCATGCGTTGGTTGAAGGCACGCAGTTCATCCATGCCGGGGATTTCGGGCACGAGCCACATTTCGCTGGTCGCCGCCATGCCTCCATTGACATTGGTGCCATCATTCGCCTTCGCATTCGCAAGCATGGTGATGGTGACGAGAGCTTCCTTTGCCTGAAGACCGTCGATGGTGCGGGTCGTCCCATTTGAAGTGACATGCGCATCGAAGTTCATTTGGCCGTCGCTGGATGCAGGCTGCTGGGTGCTGGTGGAAGCACCTTGTTCCTTAGCCTTGGCCATGGCGTTTGTCATAGCTTGCTTCATTTGCTGGAAAGTCATCACGGAGTAGCTGTGCTTGTCGTGATCAATGAACGTGATGGACTGCTGGTCGAGATCGATGATCTCGGTGGTGTGCGGATTCGATCGAACCATGCGATTGCCATGGAGCGTCACCGTCGTCACCGTATCTGACTCGGCTTGTCTCGCCTGCGAACTGAATGCGCCTGCGAGTTTCAGCATGCCCTTCAGGGAGCCGCCGGTGATTTTGGTTGTTTCCTGATAAGTTACGTCAGCGTTTGCGATCTGCGGTATGAGAGCCGCGGCCGCGAGGATCGGGAGCCAGTTTGATTTCATTTTAAATCTCCTTGATGCAGGGAAGTGGTTCTATTCCCGGGTAAGTTCGACGCGCCGATTGCGCGCGCGCCCTTCGAGCGTGTCATTGGTATCAATGGCTCCCGATTCGCCGTAGCCATTTGTAGAAAGGCGATCGGGAGCGATGTGAAATCGGGTGACGAGAGTCTGTTTAACGGCGGCAGCGCGGCGTTTGGAAAGATCCAGGTTGTAAGAGTCTCCACCTATGTTGTCGGTATGGCCATTGACTGTCAGCTTCCAGTCCGGGTGATCCGTCAATGCCTGGACGATCTGTTTCAGCACGGGATCGGATTCGGGTTTGATGGTGTCCTTATTGAAGTCGAAGTAGATGCCATAGATAATCGCGCGCTTCTGCTCGGCAAGCTGCTTCTCAACAAGGTTTACCGGGTGCGGAACCTTGAACTCGAGTTTCACGACTTCGATTCTGAATTTTCCACCATGAAAAAGCGGGTCTTTCAGTCTCCACAAGAGCACCAGAGGATTCAACGGATCGTCGATGACATAGACTTCCGCTTCGCTGTGGAATGGTCGGTCCTTTTTCGGAGTCGGATCTTTGCCTACAGATTTCATGATGCCGGTGAGATGAATCGCAGGGAGAGTGACGCGTTGATCGTTCACGATCATGGGATAGGCAACATCCTGCGGTTCGACCCGTGAGAGAATGCCACCCTCATAGGTGGGCTTCACGCCTTCCTGCAGCGGCAAGACATCGAGATATCGAAGATCAAGCTGGCCAGTGCTCTTTGCCTCTTGAAAGGATTTGTCTGAAAGGCGGAGTCGAGTTACGCCGTGGAACAAGTGCGGCATATGCAAAGCCGTGACTGTCACGTAGGTGTTTGCGGATGCAAGATCTACGTTGCAGACAGTGTCTGTATAGTTGGTGGGCTTCCAATCGTGGTTGTTGTCGTCTTTGTACTCCTCCGTTGCCATGTCCTCAACGAATGAAGTGGGGGGGGTGGAATTGATGGTGATTCGGTTTTCTACATCTCCATTTTTGAGGCCCCAAGCCGTAGTGACCACTGTTCCTACCTGCAAGGGGATCTTCGCTGCGCTCTGCGGCGGAAACGGAGCGGGCGCACAGGGTTCGACAGGGGTGGCGTCGTTGACGGGCTGGACGGGATCTCCCTCATCGTCTCCGCCGCCAAGCACTTTTGAGAGGCCGTCGAGCAATCCTCCCGCATCGTCTGAAGGGCTTGTGGCGGGCGATCCCGGTTTGCTCTCGCCGGGAGGAGCGGACGGCGCGCCGGGAGTGGCTTCATCAGGTGTTGCGTTGTGAAGGAGTGCGGTGGCCTTTTGTTTGACTTTGTAGCCGGCATAAACCAACCCGCCGATGCCGAGAACCGCTATCAGCGCGAGCACTCCCAGCACAACCAGCATGGCAGGCATGCAGCCACTCTTTGTGCTCGCCGGGGTCTGTTGCTGCGGGACGACCGGCGCGCTTTGCCAGGGAGATGCTGCGGACGGTTGTGGCGAGGCAGGCACTCCTGTTTCAGTTGACACTTGCGACGCGGCGGGTTGCGCCTCGGCCTCGGCGCGTGCGCCACAGGCAGTGCAGAACTGCACGCCGGCTTCCAGTCGGCTTCCGCATTGTGTGCAGTAAGTCAAGAGGACTAAGCTCCTCCCTTGGTTGGAGAAGCACAGCCTCTGGGGATGCTCGTATCACCATGGAACAGTCGCGTTGCCGGACCCTTCAGTAGGGAGCCCACCTGGTCGACGCGGTCATCGGTGAAGAAGCTGAGTACGTAGTTGACTGCATCGTTTAGCCATTTCGGCATGGCATAGCCCAGTCCCGAATAGAGCCATGCTTCAATGGTGCCTTGGCGGCAGGCCAAAGCAATATCGGGAGCTCGGAGCACGGTTGCACTGACGGTGAGCGTCACGTATACACCGGTTGTGAATCCAGCCACCCCCAGGCCCACGATTCCTTCCAGAGAGCATCCCAGTACAAGAGAGTTGATTCCTACCGACAGTCCCTCGAGCGATTGTCCGACGTCGGTTACGTAGCTAATCTTCATGGGCACGCTGACGCCCCAGCTCCCGCCGAATCTTCCTGCTTTCAGCCCGCCGGTGAAGTTGTATAGGCCATCGGCGTTCATGATGGAGTTTTTTGCGCTAAAGCCGGTGTTGATGATTGCCGCCTGTTCGAACGAGAGAGCGAAGGGAATCGGGCCACCCAATGGGATGGAGAAGTCCACCGGCACATACAATTTGGTCTGAGAGTTGACGTGGAAGTTCTGCGACGTATGGGCATTCAAATGAACATGCACTCCTAGTTCTCCACCCAGGTCCAGACCTGAGTCGGCCGGCACGCCGTTCAAAATACCTAGAGCAAAATTAGCGTGGAGATTGTGCAGCTCGAGAATACCGGTGGCTTCGTAATAGAGATCATTCTTGTCATAGATGTACTTCACGCCTATCGATGAACTTGTGGCAAAGGGATGCGCCGTCAAATCCGCAACATTGACCGTAATGGCCCTGGGCACATCGAGTGGCGGTATCTTCGGGATACTGATAGAAGGACCTGGTGCTCCCGGCATTCTGATTTGGCCAGCCCATGCGGTGTGCTCGAACCGCGGTGCTCCGTTTCTTTTCCCACCTGCTAACCTGGAAAATTCCGCGGGCAGATAATTTGTCCTTGTCCACCGTCGACCGCTGCGGCGGAAGTTAGTGGCTCGTCCTTCCCGGTTGATCTTCATCATCTTCAGTGGTGTCCACTTACCTGTTGCGGATACAGAGGACACAACAACTGTTTTGTTCCATCCCTTCCAGGGAGGTTCGAGTCGGGAGATATTCGGTTTGGTCTTTTCGACGCCAGGTTCCGGAAGGTCCGGATTGATGTACACCAGCGCGTTGCCGGGGTTGATATCCTCACTCATGCCAAAGTCACCGTTGCGTATGACATCGGTAAGCTGGATCGGGCCAAGGACAACCTTTACGGTGTCGCCATCCCGCTTGATGTAGAGAATTCGTCCGACCGCCCGGCCGGTGGCAAAGACGATCTTGCCCTTCTCGAATTCGTTCACGTGCGGAGCGTTCGCATCGAAAGTCCAGGACATTGCATCGGTGCCCACGGAGCGGATCGCTTTGTCTCCTTGCGTCATGAGGATGATGCCGGGCTGATACTCGACGCTGGGATCAAGCTGCGGTGCGCGGCCGTACTTCTTCTCTGTCTCCGACAATGTGGAGACTTCGAGTGGCTTGATCATTGACTTGCGGGGATGCCGCTTGAAGTCAAACAACTCGTCGGCGACCGTAGGCTTCGAACCCTGGTCGGCTGATTGCTGGCCGGGGCTGGGGCCAGGTGTGGGCGCTGCAGATTTTCTGCATCCGCCAGCGAGCGTACAAATCAGTACGCCCAATAACATCATTCTTCGCGTACTGATTCTGGGAAAACAGGCCTGCGGGCTCCGCATCATAGTCCTGCTTGCTTTGCCGCGAGTGCGCCGATGACCGGCAGCTTGAATGTCTTGCCCTGGTACGCGCTGTACATGAGAAAAGCCCAGAGGCAAAAACCGCCAACCATCAGCAGCAAATTGACCGGCAATTCGACGATGAAGAAGAGCCCCTTCGTGATGGCGCCCAGGATCATTCCGGCGATCGCCCAGACAATCCAAAAACCGATCCAGGCAACGTTGAAGAAGATGGACTGGAAAGCATGGAAGCGAACAAAACGGTCTGTTTTGAATGGATCAATCAGCAAGAAGATGATGCCGGTGATAAATCCAGCAAGATATGCAAGCGCAGCCGCGACGTTTGGCTGTAGTCCCGAAGCGGCCGGTGCCGGAGCGGCGACAGCCGCCGCGCTAGATGCCGTTGAAGCGCAGATTGGACAGGAAGACGAGTTTTCAACGAGGAGGCGTCCGCAGTTCTGACAGAAGCTCATGAGAAAGGTCCTTTCTCGACCCGGTTTTGGTCTCACAATTGGCTGGCGATGTTCGCGGCAAGCGGCTTGATCGCATTGGCATCACAGGGGCACTCCGTGAACATCATGTGCACAACGGTCTGACCCTTGCGGAAAATGAGGCCGCTTCCGCCCATCTCATATGCGTCATCACCAATGCCCTCGAGATCGCCTGATGCTTTCTGATCCGTAGTTTTGCCGTCAGCGCCGCCCCCCGTTACATGGTTGAAGGCCATGCGATTCATCTTCATTTCGAGCTCGGCGTTGCCGCTGCTGAAGCTGACTGCAAGGATGAGGACCTCACCGGTTGCCGCTTCCTTCGACAGGCTCTTGTCAGAGGCTTCCTGCTGTTTGAAGAAGGCGCCCGTGATCTGCTGCATCATTTTTGTTTGTTCTTCGGTAGGATTGGAGCCATTACTTTTTGCCTGGCTCTTGACCATGGAGGTCATATGTTTTGAAACCATGTCCGCCGGGTCGCCTTTGGCGATGTAGCTGCAGCCACCGTCTTGTGCCTGTGCGCGGATGATCTCGATGCCGACTGCCTTCGATACGTCTTCTTTGCTGAGAAAGCGGCATGGATCCCCTTTGAAACCGCCGCTGGCATCGTCACTGGAAGCGGCCGAGGATGCCGCCTTCTGGATCATGGAGGCAAGCCCGCCTGGCGTTGGATTGGATTTGTCTCCCTCCGCCTGATGCACGGCCGCCTGAACTTTTTCTTTGACCTGATGCACTGCGTAGTACACCGCGCCGAGCGCGGCAATGCCGCCGACGAAGATGATGACGACGGCGGCGATGCCTACTTTGAGCAGCGTGTTGGAGCGAGCCGGGGCCGGAGGGGACGTGACGACCGGCTGAGATGAGGCAACTGGTGCGTAAGCTGGCGGTGCAGAGGCAGGGGTGGGATGCTCCGTCGGTGGGGCAGTTTGTTGAACCGTTATGTTCGCGATTCCGCATTTGCCGCAAAACTTCTGTCCGTCAGTCAGCGGAGAGCCGCACGTACCGCAAAATTTGCTCATGGTTTTGCCTCCTGCGCGCGATTGGGTTGACTATTCGTCGCCAAGCCGGGTGAATTGTTTTTCAATTGGCTGTTGATCTTTACCGGTTTCCGTCGACAAAGACATGAGGACCTCGGGGATGTGCAGGGAATCTGTTCTCTCGAACACCCACACCTTCCGCGAGAAATCTCTCGGAGTCAAAGAAACAGCGGCCAAAATTCTTCTAAATAGATAAATGGCTATTTATCAGGCGGTTACCGTCGACTCTAAACGGGCCGATCCGCTCCGTTGCCAATCTGTGGTAAAACTCCAGATACGTTTTCGGGCTTCTTCCCACAATGTTCAAGTGATCCGAATGACCGAGATTACAAAAGCCGCTTCGATTTATCGCTTCGGTATGTTTGAAGCCAACCCCCACACTGGGGAGCTTCAAAGGAAAGGGGTGCGCGTAAAGCTGCAGGAGCAGCCGTTCCAACTATTGACTCTTTTGCTCGAAAACTCCGGTGAGATGGTCAGCCGCGATGCCATCTGCCAGCGACTGTGGCCGAGCAATACGTTTGTGGACTTCGACGCTTCCTTGAGCGTGGCTGTTGGTAAGCTGCGTGAGGCGCTCGGCGATGCTGCCGCCAACCCGAGGTTTATTGAGACGGTTCCGAGACGCGGTTACAAATTTGTGGCGCCGGTAACCAAACATGCTGCGATGCCCGCACAGGCGGAAGGTGTGGCTAAAAGCCCCGCTTCAATCGCAATACCAGCCGCGCCCCAGCATGGTCTCAATCGCAACCCGATGATCGCCGGCATCGCAGCCGCGGTCGTCGTTGGCCTCGGGCTCTATTCGCTTCGTTCCCTGCTGCGCCCCACTTTCCACAGCGCGGAGGCTCACAGTGCTCTGTCGCCGGTCAATATCAGGAGATCGGTCGCTGTGCTGGGTTTTCGGAATCTGCCAGGGCGTGCCGAAGACAAGTGGCTCTCGGCTGCTTTCTCTGAAATGCTCAACACCGAGCTTGGAGCAGACGGCGAAGTACGAATGGTTTCGGGTGAAGATGTAGCGCGGGCGAAAAGCGACTTGCTCTTGGCAGATGAAGATACGCTGGCTCCATCAACTTTGCAGCGACTCCGGACTGATCCGGGTGCCGATGTGGTGGTGCTGGGATCGTACACGCTGCTTCCAGGAGGAGGACAAATTCGTCTCGACCTCCGCATTCAGGACACCGCGGCCGGCGAGACAATCGCGGAAGAAGCACTTTCCGGTGACGAGAATGATCTATTCCAACTCGCTGACCGCGCAGGACAAGATCTGCGGCAGAAGCTTGGCTTGCATCGGATATCGTCTGAGAATTCGACCGCTATCCGGGCCGCAATGCCATCAAACGAAAGAGCTGCCCGACTCTTTGCCGCTGGACGCGAAAAGCTTTGGGCTTTCGATTTGGCTTCAGCCCGAAGTTTGCTCACCGAGGCGATCGCGGCCGATCCCAAATATCCGCTGTCCCATTCGGCGCTCGCGGATGCCTTGTGGCATTCAGGCTACGAAGTTAAAGCCCGCAAGGAGGCGCAACTTGCCGTCGACCTCTCGGATCATCTGTCTCAAGAGCAGCGCCTTCTGGTGGAAGGGACGTACCGAAAGGCGATTGCAGACTACCCCAAAGCCGTCGAAGCCTATCAGACGCTCTTTCATATTTTTCCGGACAATCTGGACTACGGGCTGCTTCTGGCGTCTGCTCAGAATTATTTGAAGCATTCCGACGCATTGCAAACGCTGGCCACGCTTCGACACCTTCCGCCTCCCATGCGCGACGATGCCCGGATCGACGTAGCTGAGGCTTCAACTTGGATCAATACCGACTTCAATCGCGCGCAGGAAGCTGCCAGGCGTGCGATTGCGAAAGCAAGTGCGCAGGGGTCGCACGTTCTGGTCTCAAGGACCCTCGGAATTCTGTGTCAACAAGGCCCCTCGGCCGGCAACCTGGAGCAGGCTTTGAGCGATTGCGAGAATGCTCTCGACAGTTCCATTGAGACCCATGACGTGAACGGGGAATCACTAATGCGCACTGATCTTGCAGCGATCTACTATCAGCGAGGCGATCTGAAAGAGGCCGAGAAAATCTCTCGGCAGGCACTTGCGGGATTTCGCCAGGTCGGAAACCTCTCGGGAGCCGCTACGGCTTTGAGTAACATCGCAGCCGTCCGAGTTTCGCTTGGGGATTTGCCTGATGCGAAGAGATTACTGGAAGAATCGATCCCCGACTACCAGGCTACCGAGGACAAGGAGGGCGTGGCCCTGAATTTGAATAATCTTGGCGACCTGTCGCGGCAAAACGGAAACTTGAAAACAGCCGATGTCTTTTATGCACAGGCCAAAGCTACGGCAAAGGAAATCGACGACAAGAATGCCATCGCCTACGTCCTCAATGGAGAAGGTGACGTATTGCTGGATAGAGGTGATCTTGCGGCTGCTCGGAAATCGTACGAAGAATCTCTGGCGTTGCGAAAACAAGCAGGAGAAAAGCAAATGGTTGCGGAAACCGAGACTGCATTAGCCCTTGTGTCGATTGAGGAAGGCCACGCCGCAGATGCTGAAGCAGGAGTTCGCAAACTCCAACCTGAGTTCCATCGGGAAGGATCGTCCGATGACGAACTGGCAGCCGGCGTCGTGCTCATCAAGGCCTTGCTCACCGAGTCGAAACAGATTGATGCACAGCATGAATATGAACAAGCGCAGAATCTGGCTAAGAAGAGCCAGAACCCATATGTGCGTCTGCAATGTGCACTAGCAGGGGCACGAGTCAAGCTCAACTCCGATCACCCAGCCGAATCACGGCCTCTGCTAATACAAATAGATGAGGAAGCACGGCGACGAGACTTTAATGGCATCGAATTGGAAGATCGGCTCTTGCAGGCGGAACTGGCGAAAAAGTTGGGGCGCTATGCTCTGGCACAAGAGCAACTGACTGCGGTCGAGAATAGTGCCAGCGCCAAAGGGTTTGGCTTGATTTCGCGAAGAGCCACGTCCGATCGGCAAGCTTCACGAAGCGCACCAAATCTCTGATCGTGCAGGACTGCTCCCGCGACAATGAGAGCGATGGACACCATCGCCGCGTGATCGGCTCAGCTTCGGCATTCTTCTCCTGGCGTTTGCCACATCTGCATACGTCAAGTCCCTTGAATCATTTCGCGGTAACAGTCAGTATGGAGTGACCGGCACCGATGCGCTGATCGTGGGTTAGGCTGTGAGTTCAGAAGGACGCACAGTTCAGAGCCACAAGCGGAAGGGAGCCGGTCATGAAGGAAAAGTTACGATTTTTGGGTCTGGATGTCCACGCCGAGACGATTGCCGTAGCGGTGGCGGAGCCGGATGGGGAGGTACGGAGTCTAGGAACGATTCCGAACCGCGGCGAGTCGATCCGCAAGATGATCAAGAAGCTTGGTCCAGCAGAGAGGGTGAGAGCCTGTTATGAAGCAGGTCCGACGGGCTATGTCGTGTACTGGCAGTTGGCGGAGTTGGGCATTCAGTGCGAGGTTGTCGCGCCCACGTTGGTACCGGTCAAGGTAGGTGATCGGGTAAAGACGGATCGGCGGGACGCTGAGAAGCTGGCACGTTGTTATCGCTCCGGAGATCTGACGGCGGTATGGGTTCCAGATGAAGGCTCCGAGGCATTGCGGGATCTGGTGCGTGCCCGCGAAGCAGCGAAGCAGGATCAGATGCGAGCGCGGCATCGGCTGAGTAAGTTTCTCCTGCGCTCAGGTCAGCGCCCACCCACCGGGGTGCGATCATGGACGCGCCCTTATCTGATCTGGGTTGCGCAGCTGCTCTTCGCACAGGTCGCTCAGGAGGCCACGCGGCAGGATTATCTACACGAGGTCGAGCACATGCGGGAACGGGTGGCGCGTCTGGAGCAGGCCATCATGGAGGCCGTGAAGCTGGCCTCGCCTGCGTTACAACAAGTCATCAACGATCTACAGGCGCTGCGCGGTATCGCAGATATCTCAGCTGTGACCATTGCGGCCGAGCTGGGCCAAGTATCCCGCTTCGGCAGTGCTAGGCAGCTGATGGGGTATTGCGGCGCGGTGCCAAGCGAAGACTCCAGTGGCAAGCGAATCAGACGCGGAGGCATCACTAAGACTGGCAACGCACACTTGCGACGAATCGTTGGCGAAGCAGCATGGAGCTATCGCCGTCCACCAGGTATCTGGTATGGGTTGCGCAGACGGCAGGAGAGCATTTCGGAAGAGGTCAAGGAGATTGCATGGAAGGCTCAACACCGCCTGCACAAGCGCTATATGAAGCTGGGTGCAGCCGGCAAGCCCCAGGGAAAGATCATTACTGCAGTTGCTCGTGAACTACTGGGATTCATCTGGGCTATTGGCACCAGAGCAGAGACGACCGTCAGCCAGCGAACTGCAGCCTGACAAGAACAAAAGCAAAAGCTTTCCAAATAAGGGAAAAACAAAAACAGTTCCTTGATGAAACGCGCCATCCAACTCGAGCACAGAGCCAGCAGCAGCCGGAGCAAGCACGAAGGAGAATCCTCGCTTGGCCTATGCGACAGGCTCGACCGGACTCGCGATAACAGTCAGAGGCAGCTCCCGACGGATCATGATTATGCGGTTCCGACCCGCGCATATCAGACTGATCAATCGTCGCTCAAACCTGCCCAGGCTGCTGCTCGCTCTGTCCTCGGGGAGAAGCAAAAACAGCGACAACAACAAAAACAAACCCATCGACTCCGCAGGGTTGACAGGGTCACTCCATATCAGGCCAATGCACTCATGGAGCGTGCTTGGTCCGCTGAATTGGAACTTAGGTCCCCGAACCCATGCTAGTGTTCACTGATTTCCAGTGGGTGACTTCCACATGGACGAAAAATGTCGCCATCTCGTACACCTGTCCTCTGCAGCTCCCATTCCGGAGTGATGAAATGCAGTTGTCCCGGTAGCCGGTTTTACGGCCACTTGAACCAAAGCCTTGATAGACACAAGCCGTCTCATTACCAATGCACTCTCCAATCAGGGCTCGGTGATTCATGACGCCTTGGTTCGCTGGAGGCCTTCTCCAAAAAACAAAGAAAGCGGCCCGATAAGGGCCGCATCTTGCTGACTCGCTAACCCGCTACTACTTTGCGCTGGCCGGCGGCACAATGCCGTTCATCCGTAGGTACTCGACCATCTGACCATAGTGATCATTGCCGTGGTCCGCTGCGAAAGCGGCAATCGTAACCCGCGTGCTGAATCCGCCGACCGGCTTGACGGCGACAAATGCATTTTCTGTCGTGATGGTTGCAATCGCCTTGTGCGCGTAGACGAACGATGCTTCCAGTGCAGCCACCGCTTCGTCCTTCGTCGTAATCGCGCCGATTGCCTTCAAGTCGCGGTCAGGCTTAATGCCGCTCCAGGCGAAAAAGAAGTAGTTCGCCTGCGCCAGGTGCGTCACCTGTGCGGCAAAGGTGCGCACAGTATCGAACTGCGTCGTCTGGCCCGCAGCAAAGATGCCTTGCGCCGGCGCGAAGCTGTACTTGTCGGCTGGCATAGCCTTCGCCGCGCTCACCACCTGGAATTCCATCATGGAGAGCAAACTATCCACAGCTTTCGCGGGGTCTTCTTTGGTACCCACCGGCGGCGACGGCGGGGAACCACTAATCTGCCCCCGCATCTGCATACCACCACTTGCCATCACCGCAACTGCAAGAATCAGCGCACGAATACGCATTGTCTATCCTCGAATCCAGTTCGTTTGAAGAGCGACCCCAGCTTACCAGACCTTCCATGGAAAAATTAAAACTGCCCGCCGTAAAACTGCCCGCCGCGCGTGTTCTTCATATCGACCACCTGCTTGCGGGCACGCAACGTCTTAACACATACGAAGCAAAGACGAACGCCATGACGAGAATCGGATCGAATTTATCCCAGGCACTGCCACCGCGATTCAGTTGTGAATAGAACGCGAGTAAAAGATCGATCGCGATACCGGCATAAACCCACTCAGTCAATCGAGGCACCTTGGGAATCAGAAGGCCCCCGCCCCCAAGGATGTGGGTCACGCCAATCAGAGGGATGATATAGAGCGGGTATCCGAGCTGTTGATTGGCGATCCTCCATTCGCCGGGATCGTGTATGAGATATAACCTTCCGAAGTACACCCAGATGACGGCTACGAGGCTGGTTAATACCATCGCGGCTATTTGAGTTGCTCGACCTGCCCGTGCGGGTTTATCGATTGTGTGTTCAACTTTCATATTTAAATTGATCCTCCTCCTGCCGGTTAAATGGTTGAATCGTTCTTCAATAAGTCGGCCATGGCTGAGCAGCAAAGGCAGGAACCGCCGGTCGAACACAAAGCCGCAGTGGCCACGGCTGGCTGTTCCCGCCCCCAGGGCGCTGAAGCTGTTTGTCCAGGACTTACGCCTTGACGGCGTTCTGTGCAGCCGCAAACACATCGCGTGCGGATGTCGTACCCGCTACGTGTTCCGTACCCGTGATTCCGAGGTCCATCCATCCCGCGTTGACGCTTTCAAACATTTCCTCGGCAGGTCCCGTGTGGCCCTTCGGGATACCGAACTGCTGGAACGCTTCCGCCCACCCAGCACGCGGGACCGCGAAGGCTTTTACGTCGAGTGTCAGGACTTCACCCAACTGTGCGGCCACTTCATCCGCGCTTACCATCGAACCCAACTCGATGACGCGATGCCCTGACCACGCCGGCCCGGTCAGAAGCGTTGCCACCTCTGCGCCGATGTCGTTGGTCGCGACCATTGTCGATTTCCGGTTTGTAGGGTTGTAGAAGACCGGTAGTGTTCCGCCCTGGGCGGCCTGTAATCCGTAAAGAAAGTTTTCGAAAAAGCCGCCAGCGCGCACAAATGCGACCGGAGACGGCAGGCTGCGAAGACCTTGCTCCAAGAGTGATAAGCCCGTGATATTCCCCACCCCGCTTGTTCTATTCGCGCCCATCGACGAGAGCGCTACCACCCGCGGTGGAACTACTCCGGTCAGCGCCTCGACATAGTTCGCAATCACGCCCCTTGCTTCTCTGAAATCAGGCGAGGGAGCCCATACAGCCGGCAACATAACAAACGCGCCCTCAACACCTTTAAGCGCTGCCGCTATGCCTCTCGCATCGTTCCAGTCTCCATCCACCAGTTCCACGCCTTGGTCTGCCCACTTCGCCGCTTTCTCGCGATTGCGCACAAGTGCTCGCACCTGTTTGCCTTGCTTCAGCAGATGCCGCGCGGTGGCGCCGCCGACTTTTCCAGTAATGCCCATGACTAAATACATGCTCGTTTTCTCCTTGTTAGAACGAAAGTGATGCTCCAATGCGAACGACAGAGCTTGTGAGTTGCGCAGCTAGCACTCCGCTAGTCCCGTGGGTTTCCACAGTTATCTGTCGCATGAGTCGTGACAGGCCTTTACACAGCCGATCGGCTCGCCTCGATGGGAGAGGTGGTTGATCTCCGCGGAGGCCTCGCTATGTGGTCGTCACCGTCACGGCCTGACGCACATATTGGCTGCTTTCCAGTTGCTGCACCATGAAGGCTGCCAGATCGGCCCGCCCGATCTTGTGCGCCTTCTCGCGGCCCTCCGTGCTCAGCACCCTGGCAACGCCGGTCTTCTCACCGTCGGTTAACATCGGCGGCCGCACCAGCGTCCAGTCAAGGTTGCTGCCTTCGATCTCGGCTTCCATACCCGCCTTGTCTACCAGCAGACCCCGCAGAAACGTCTTCATAAGCAGGTGCTCGTTGAAAAAGCCGGCGTTCTTGACGCTCTCGCCCGCACCCACCACTGAAATCTTCAGCAGTCGCCGCACACCATTGCGCCGCATCGCGTCCACAATATTGTGTGCCGCGCTCGTTTCCATCGTCGTCACTTTCCACGGCGTCTTGCCGCCCAGCGCGTCGATCACCGCATCCTGTCCGGCTACCGCAACGTCGACCGCATCCGTATCCAGCACGTCGCCCGCGACAACTTTGACGTTCGCCTTCTTGTACGGCGTGGCACCACGCACGAAAGCCGTCACCTTATGGCCGGCCGCCAGCGCCTCATTTACCAGCGCTCCTCCGATCCTGCCGGCTGCTCCAATCACTAGAACTTTCATCGCATTCTCCTTTTGCCGCGTATTTGGCCGCCCATCCAAATGAGCGATCTGACTATTAGAGGATCAACCTAACCAACGGTCGCAAATTAATCATTGGTTTTTATCCAATGGTTATAAATTAACAATCGGTCGCAAAAATCGTCAAAATGGACTACGCTATCAAAATGACATCTACATCACCGAGTCGCCGGGTCGAGCGCAAGGAGAGGTTGCGGGGCGAAATCCTTGCGGCTGCCGGTAAAATGTTCGCCGATCGCGGTTACGAAGCCGTGACGCTTCGTGAGATCGCAAAAGAGATCGGTTATACGCACGCCGTGATCTACCAGCATTTTCCGGACAAATCACACATCCTTGCCGAGTTGAGCCGCGAGACGATCGGGTTGATGATTCGGAATTTCGACGCGATTGCCGCTAAATATCTTTTACCGAAAGAGCGCCTTTTTGCGACTTCACGCGGCTTGATTCAATTCTGCGTTGCCCATCCACAGCAGTTCCGCAACGTCTTCTTCGGGCCCGAGAACCGAAACGGCGTCCACGCTGGACAATACATCGACGACCTTGGCGCGCCTTTGTTCGCGCGTTTCGTGCAACTCTTCTTCGATGTTGCCAAGGATGAAGGATTGCCGAACAGGGATGACATCGTGATAGCCCACACCTGGTGGTTTACGATCTTCGGCCTCGCCACACTCTTTGTTATCCAAGGAGTTGTGCCTGGATTGTCTGACCAGACTCTCGTGATTGAGCAGACGATCGCAACGCTTTGGGCGGGCGTCCAGGCTGTTCCGCGATTGCCGAAGAGCGCAATCTCTAAGCGATCCGGCCGATCCAGCACCTCAAAGCGATAGCAGCTTCTGTCTACTTACGGAGCCGTTTAAGGTATGCCTGTGGAGTACCAGGACTGCCGGTGGCGATCATTCTCAGCGGGTGAAAAATCTCCGTTATTGCCAACAGGCCAAAGCACTCATTCAGCTCAGATGCGGGTCTCCTTGCAATATCAGTACTGGTAAAACGCCATTTCCAGTGGGGAACTTTCCACGTGTACGAAATGTCGCCTACTCGTCAACTTGAACTTTGTTAGGCTGCCTCACGCCGGATGGCAGTCAAATCTACGAGAAGCCGGTTAGAACGAAGCCGCAGGCGCCGCGGACGCTACGGTTTTGGCTTTCGAGTAGGATTTCAGCCGGTGTAGATTGTTGGTCACGCGGACGCATGCACTGAGTCAGATTCGGCTTTGATTCCGGCCGCAAGCGATGAGTGATCTCGTAGCCAGTTAATGAACGATTGTATCCAGGGAATAGAGTTCCTCTGTACCAACATCACTCAAGATCAAGGGATCATTGTCGGGCGTGAGGCCAGTCCAGACCGCGTTGCGAAATCCGGTTTGCTTAACGCCAGCCAAGCTCGCTCCGATTTCCGTCTTTCCGTCCGATACGCGGATTCTTTCGATCGCAGGTTCGTTCCCTCTTTTGAGAACGTAGACGCAGTCTGGTTCCCCTAGGCGAATGGCATTGGTATGATGCCACGCCCTCGACCGCAGTGGGCCACACTGCCATTGCTATTCTAGTGTTGCCTGCCTTTCGTATCTTCCGATCTTCACCGTAATCTCTGATCAGCTTGCCTTGCTCGTGGAATGAGGCACCTGAAAAGCGTGGGAGGGCCCAGGAATACCATTGAACACGCTTCGCTGCGCAGTTATCCACATGCGCGAATAGTCGGCAAGTCGTCAACTTGAACTTGGATTGGTTGCCTCGCGCTGCATAAGAGTCAACTCTACGAGAAGCCGGTTTTTCGTCCGCTTGCCGAGAACACTGATCGAATTGAATGTTTAAATGAGCGTTTCGGCCTGATATTGGCAACCGCGATTACAGGATTTGGGCTCGTTGGAGCATACGTCCACCGCGCTGCGGGGAGAAAACGGGGCGAGGCTTCTCCAGCACGTCTCAGTAGCGCGTTCGATGGTGCGCGTGGCGACGATCAAGGGCGCTGCACAACAGTCTGTTCACATCGCGCGCCCCGACGGATTCCGCCTGGATAGTGCTTCCGGTCATCACCTGATTCTGTTCGCTCAGGCGCAATATCAAGGCGCGCTTGAAGGAGCAGCGACGGCCGCGCTGTAATATTCCATGTACCTTCCAGCGGAATTCAGCGTGAACAGTACTGTAACCTTTCGCTGCATCTACGGATCACACGTGCATCTCATACCAGGAGTATCTCTTCATGGAAATGCCATGTTTCAGATCCCACAAGGTCCACAGGTTTGCCAGACTTCAACTCAGCAAAACGGAGCGATTTGTTTTCGCCGTTATTTGCGCTTTATCTATTGGGGCGCCAGCATTCGCGGAAACTCCCCCGGTAGGCGCCAAGGCTCCTGACTTCACACTTTCGACCCCGACAGGTGGGGCCGTCCGGATGTCAAGGGTACAGAGGGGATACGACCTTGTTCTCGTTGTCTTGAGGGGATTTCCCGGTTATCAATGCCCCTATTGCGTGCGACAGGTACATGACTTCATCGACCACGCCTCGGAATTCAAGGCGAAGAACGCCAGGATCCTTCTTGTCTACCCTGGGCCTCCGGCCGATCTCGACCAGCACGCGAAGGAATTCCTGGCCAAGCAGGCAGAGTTGCCATCGAACGTCTTTCTCGTGACGGATCCGGACTATACGGTAACCAATCAGTACGGGCTCCGCTGGGACGCGCCTCATGAAACGGCGTATCCGTCGACGTTCGTCCTCGATAAGAAGGGCGTAATCGTCTTCGAGAAAATCAGCCGCTCGCACGGCGATCGGTCGTCTGCGCAAGAGGCGGAGGAGCACCTCTCGTCCAAATAGCTGTTTGTGGGGCTGCGATGAATGAGCCCCTCGCGGCTTTTCTCTTCCTGGGCGCAGACAGGACACATTCCCGTGGCAGGAAAGGCACCATGCCGCGGTGATCGACAAAGACAGGCTTGCCCTGATTTTGCGCTGTGTCGAGCGCGGCAGTGGAGAAAGGAAAGGCTGCGATTGAAGCCGAACGGAATGCGATGCAGGAGATAAAGTTGTCTCCGCGCACGTGGTTGGGAAGGCCTGAAGGTTGCTGAGCTTCGCGGCGTTGAGCGAATCTGTGATATCGCCACCTTAAAGGAGGCCAATTGGCTGATCACGTTATGGAAAGAGTTCGATGGGGGCAGAACTTCGGAAGCCCGTTTCGCAAATGCCATCGACCGATGCATGCCTGTCCTGCTGAACCTGAGCAATCAAGGCGGAAGCTGGCTGGAGATCGGTGTGACTTATGAGCGCCTCGTCGGACGAGTCGGCCCAGAGATTGAGAACGGCTGTCCTGAACTCTGGACCCACATGAAGGCGAAATTGGGAGAAGCGCGCCGCAAAGGCATACCTCATCTTCGAAGATGTGCGTCGCGTGAGTGATCATGACAAACACGACACAATCTCCCTTTGTCACCTAGTGATGTCCTCACACTAACCAAAGACTTAGACTCTTCAGAGCTTTTCCGCGAGGATGTCGACCATATGAATCTGCGGCTGAGAGACGAATAGCTCTTCGGCACGAGCAAAGAGAGCTTTTGCCACCTCACCGGTTACATGTGCGTTACGTCCTTCATCATCCTTGAAGGTGTCAAAGATGCCAAACGTTACCGGCCCAATCTTGAATGCGAACCAAGCCGTCGTACCAACCTCAGCTGCTACGAGAGGAGTCGCCGAACTAAGGAATTGTTCGACATCTGCCTCCTTACCAGTACGTGCCTGCAATGTCGCCAAAATACCAACATTATTCATCTGATTTTTCCCTCGCGATTGGTTAAGCTGCGCGCCTCAAGTTCAGCGCACAGGGTCGTTAGTTAGATCGCGATCGATCGAGCGCGACCGAAATCGAGCGAACGCGAATCCGATCTCAATGGTTAGAGTTAAGATCGGGTAAAAGGTTACAGTGACCAATGCGACAACCATTCAACTGATGCGGGAAAGACCCGCGCGCCGGGATTACTTGGTCATGAAACGTCGAGGATGTTGTTACAGAGGACGATGACGTGTCCCTTATACGGGAGAGAGTGTTCCCGACAAGATATTCATCGCACCTATGTGCACCATCGTCGTAATCCTGTGTAATTTTTCGACGCTCGTGCCTCCGCATGGAGCGGATGCAACGAAAATCGCGGTGATTGCGGTGGCTCGATTCGGGCCGCGCCACATTGAATACTCCTTCGCGAGGGACGGTGTAGGAGACAGCAAAGCTGTTAAGGCTGGATACATATTTCTTCCTGAGCGCTGATTGGTACCGCAGAACCTGCGCGCTATTGAAATCTCAAGGGAGAGACTCGTTGAGGAGATGCTACCCACGCGGGCGACAAGGATTACCCGCGTGGGCCGGCAATGGACCTGAGCCCATTGCAATTACAGTGCAGCGATACCGTTGAAGCCCACCGCTGCGGTGAAGCCGGGAATCTCGTCCACTTCCGTCAGCGTTCCGTTGGACTGGATGGCAAAGACACCCACGGTACCGACCGCCGCGTTGAGCGAGTAGACGAACTTGCCATCGCCGCTGACTGTGATGTCGAGGTTTGTGGCGTGTGCCGGGTTGCTTGCGACGACAGAGGACGAGGTGAGCGCAGTCAAGGCGCCGCTCTGGCCGATCGAAAATCCGGATATGTTTGAGCTACCGGCATTCGATGCGTAGACAAAAGCGCCATTCGGAGTGATTGCATTCCAGCAGTTGGCGTCGCCGTTGGTCGTCAAGCTCTGCGTGACAGCGGAAAGCTTTCCATCGGAAAGCACTGTGTAGGAAGAGATTGCAGAGATGGTAGAACCGGTCTCAGAAACAATTAGCTTTCCATCGGGAGCGAACCGCCCTGAGAAGGCTCCAGCCCCAGCGCTGGGATTGATAACAAGGGGGCCTAATGTACCGTTCGGATTGATGTGGAACGTATCGATATTGTTTGTGAGACGCTCCACTACGGCGAGGGTCTGACCGTCGGGGCTGATCGAGATCGATGATCCGCCAACCGCATTTGCAGAGAGAAATGCGGTGGATTTAGCGATGGGCGCAAGTTGCCCACGGAAGCCCAATTGGAAGCCAACGACGCTGCCCGCGCCGCCCTGGTTGAGGACATAAACGCGATTCTGCGACTGAGCAATGGCCACGGGATTGCTGCCACCGGATGGTTGCCTATTCAGGAAAATCAGCCGTCCCCCGATAGCCTGAAAGACAGTAATATCGCCGCTTCCTGCGTTCGCGGCAAACAGGAGCGAGTGGTCTGCGCTCAACGTCAGCGAGCCCTGCGATTCAAGGGGATCGTTCACACCCCCAGTGCCCCTGCCTTGCGTATCGAAGGTCTCCTTTGCGACCACTGTCCCCTCGGAGTTCTGAACGAATTCGGTTATCTGGTTTTTGTCGGCATTATTCGACATGACAAAGAACGTTTCTGTTCCTCTGGTTTGCGCGCTGGCGAGCATGGCTGGGAACAAGCATCCAATCCCAATCGTGATCGTCGATAGGCTACGAATTGCTTTCAACATTTGCTACTCCTTGGAAGGGCGAGAATTCGCGCGCAGAAAAGCCCCAGACGCTGTCTGTGAAGGCAACGCTCACGGAATGGCCGCTCTGTGCGCAGCTATTGGAGCGGCCAAGAGAGGAAAGGTTACAGGCTCGTGCATGAATGCCGAAAAGTTAATGGGGCAGTGTTTCCCGTTTATAGGTTTGCTCGACAAGCATGCTCGAACGTACTGCTGATCCACCCGGGGCGTTCTGCCTGGGACGCTCCGGGCTTCTTCGCGTGATCAGATGCTTTCACGCGCAGCGCTCGAATGGCTCGCTCCTTCTGCGGTTGTTTCGGTACACTGAGGACGCGATGGCCGATCCAGAGCTGGAAGCTAACCTTGCAGAGCCGAAGAACCGCACGGGCCGCAACCTCGCGGTTGGCCTCACCGGTTTGTTTTTTATCCTGCTGCAGAGCGCGTGTACCGCATTTTTCGCCATCAGTGGTTTACGTCTGTTGATCGGCGTGAGTGCGCTTGCGGCGGCAGCAACGGGACTGAATTTCCTCGCTTTACTGCATAGTGCCGCGCTTCGCATCCCCATGGAGACGGTTGCCATCGCGGGTTCAGTCGTGAATCTGGTTGCCGTCCGGCGAGTTCGCCGGCTGCGCGCGCGCCCAGAGTCTCAGTGGAGAATGAAGCCAGCCACTAACAAGCAAGTACGCTCGGAGTCATGGCAAATAGGCTTGGCGGTTCTGACGCTGCTGCTTGTTGCAGTGGAATGGGGATTCCACATCTATCTCCACAGAACAATCTAATCCTGATCCTGGATGGGCTTCTCCGGGCCGCTGTTCGCGGCGAGGATCTCCCGCGCCAGCCGCGCATGCAGGCGTTCGCTGTAGCCGGCGGGCAGTTCGAAGACGCGATCATCCGCAGTGATGATGAGAATGTTACGCGTCGAGTCGAGAATCGCGGAGCAGATTTCGCAGGTCTCCAGGTGTTTCTGCGCCAACTCTCTTGTTTCCGGCGGCAGCGAGTCGTCCAGGAATTCGGAGATGTAGTCCCAGACGTGTTTGCATTCTAGTACCACGAGAGCCACCTCCTTTTCTTCGGAATCGCCAGCTTCAGTTTAGGCGCAAGCTCCTTTTGCAGCATGATACGGGCCCGATGCAGACGGACCTTCACCGAAGAGATACTGATGGCCAACGCACCTGCCGTCTCCTCAACGCTGAGCTCTTCGATATCGCGCAGCACCACGACCTCCCGGTAAATCGGCGAAAGCTTTTCGACCGCCCTCTGAAGGAGCGCTCTCACTTCCTTCCGTTCCAGAGCTTCGGAAGGGATCTCCTGCCAGTCCCGCAGGAGTGCCGGCGAGACTCTGCCTCCCTCCTCGGTGGGATCGTCGAGCGACTCCATCCGAACCGTGCTCTGCCGCCGCAGGCGTCGTCGTGCCTCGTTCAGCGTGATACTGATCAGCCAGGTGCTGAACTTCGACTGACCGCGAAAATTCGCCAGATTGCGAAACGCCTTTAGAAACGCTTCCTGCGCAACGTCCTCCGCCTCGATCTCGTCTTTCACGAAGGACTTTGCCATGCGGTAAACGGTGAGTTCATACGGCTGAATGAGGCTGTGGTACAGCTCCCAATCTCCCGCCACAATGGCGACAATCATCTGCGCCTCGTCCCGATCCGGAGACCTGGCATTAGCTATGGTCACGTCCGCTTGCTCCAGCCCCTCGGGATTGTGGCAGCCGGTGAAAGGAAAGCAGTCTCCGCAATTTGAGATCTCCAGTGGAAGCCGAACGGCCGGCAGAAACGGCGCCCCCCGGAAGGCGTCACCGCCGCAAAAAGCCCAACACATTCGCACGTGCCACTTACCAGTTTGGTGTATTTTCCGATATGAATCGCTGTTAGAGAGCTCATGGCATGGTCGTCCGAGGGGACTTTGAGTACCCTATTGGAGCAGCTAGGTCGTCAATGGTTACAGTTGCGGCCACAGTTTTCATCCGGTTCAGGGTCCAACTCCTCCGGTTATTCGTTTGCACGCCGAGACGGCGTCCCCAGCCTCCGATTCAATTCTTCGCGCCACCCTGTAACCTTATGCCTCGCCGCGGCTCTAATAGGCGAAGGGGTCCGTACAGGAGTGGAACAGACGGCCTTTGCGAGAAGAATATCGAATGCTCCGAGGAAATTTCGCCGGCGCGGACCTGCACTCGCGTTCCTGTTGTTGCGGCTAACGCTTGGTCTTGACATTTGCATGCATGGAGCATCCCGATTAGCCGCCGGACCCGCGGCGTTTGCCAACTCCCTGGTTCCTATGTTTCAAAATACGGCGCTGCCAGCTTGGAGCGTCCACATATTCGGACTCGTTCTCCCCTGGGCAGAAGCGATTCTGGGTTTTCTCCTTCTTATCGGGTTCTGTACGTCGGTGGCTCTGCTCGCCGGCTCACTGCTCATCCTGGTCCTCACGTTCGGCACCACCTTGCGTCAGGACTGGAGCACCGCTGGTGTTCAGTTAATCTATGGCGCCATCTACGCTGCGCTACTGGCGCTCGATCGTTGGAACGACTATTCCCTGGACCGGCTGTTGTCGCTGAGCCATCCGTCAATGCCCCTCCTTCGCAAGTAGGGCACGGGCTAGCGCTCGTCTATCCTTGAGTTTGATGACTTCCTCGTCAAACCAGGTCTGCTTTAGCGTTCGCGTGTAGAAGACGTTCAGTGCCATCCGGGCACCCTGAATCGTCTCCACGCCGGTTTGCGGTTCGTGACCAGATTCAGAAGTGTTGCTGAATTTAAGCAACTGCGTCCTTGCATAGGCTAGGTCGAGGTTGCGCGTGTTCAATCCATCCAACAAAACCACGTAGGGCGCCGCGTTTGAGTACTGCGGCAGATTGGTATACACGGTGGAGGGAAGCGTGGGCAGTGCGTCTTTTCTCTGAGGCGTCGATTCACCATGTTCTTCGAAACTCGCGATCGTCTGATCGCGCTTATCCTCGAACATGCGAAAATCCAATTTGCGGTAAACCCTTCACGAGATGTCCTGACTTATCGCGAACCACGACATCGACAATGACGAGGTCGGAGTTTGTACGCAGGAGCGGGGTCTCGTCCGGGCGCGGATCGGTCTTGCGGGCCTGAACGGAAGGTTGGTCCTGTGCCGAGCACGGAGCCAGCATTAGACAGGCAGCAAGCGCAATGCGAAACAAGGAAAGGATCGTTCGGTGAGCCATTGTATCTAAATTTGACTAATTGCGGCTGTATAACCGGACGTTACTCTGTGATAAACACCTAGCTCGTCATGTTGTCACAGGAGTAACTTCCGGTTAGCCCACGATCCAGGCGCAACCCAATCGAGGCGTTAATGCGTATCGGGGAATCTAGTGATTGAATAAGGGAATGCTGCCTGGCGTTTCAGAACTTCTTTCATTGAACGAACCCATTATCAGGTTTTGGCGAAGCGCCAAGTTAAAATCCGGAATCGTCACTGCCGTTCTCGCATTATCCGTAAGCGCTAGTTCAGTATTCGCAGTTTCGCAAACGCCTCTCTTCCAATTCCGAGAAAAGCCCGGACCGTATCCGGTAGGATTGATTGTCTTCGATCAATATGATCCCTCACGCACATTTGTCGCTCCAACCAAGGGCCCGTCAGAGTCTTCTCTGGGCAAGAACGCACGTCCCTTGCAGACACTGATCTGGTATCCATCGTTGCCAAGCGCCGTCGGACCGATGACCGTTGGCGACTATGCCCAACTAGCGGACACGGAGATTCATTTCAACGCGCCAGCCGAGAGAGAGAATCGTTGGCGTTCGCTGTTGAAGACATCCTTTGATACCCAGCTTTGGGCGGTGCGGGAGGCGAAGCCCGCAACCGGCCGTTATCCCGTTCTTATCTATGCTCCGAGCGACTCTTCCGTTTCGTGGGAGAACGCCGATTTGTGCGAGTATTTGGCCAGTTATGGCTACGTTGTCCTTGCAAGCCCGTCCATGGGGGCTTCGACGCGCGACATGACGGATGATCTTGGCGGGATCAATGCGCAGGCTCTCGACATCTCTTTCCTTATCACTTATGCAGGGTCGCTTTCTGATACCGATTTATCTCAGGTCGCCGTAGTGAGCTGGAGCTGGGGTGGGATCTCGAGCCTGTTTGCCTCAGCACGGGACCCTCGCATCGATGCTCTGGTGGAGATGGACGGCAGCATGCGCTATTATCCCGGCCTCGTGACAAGAGCCGGGGAAGTTCATCCAGAGCGAATGACGATACCGCTTCTTTGCTTTACTCGAAACGTGAGTCTCGAAGATCTGGAAAATGACGACGTTCCTTCTGCGGACAAAGTTGGTCCAAACGTGCTCAACGCCTGGGTACATGGCGATCTCCTCACCGTGAATATGCTGGGCATGGCCCACCCGGAGTTCAGTTCCATGTTCCAACGCAGGGAGAGTGCGCAACGCTTTGCGGAGAATCAGGTGGCCGACTATGGGCGGGAAGACGCAAACACGAGTTATGCCTGGACTGCGCTCTACACGCGGAACTTTCTGGGTGCCTATCTGAAACACGACGCTTCTGCGAAGGCTTTTCTGGAAAAGACTCCTGCCGAAAATGGCGTTCCGAAGCACTTCGTGGGTCTCAAGTTCAGGCCCGCGCCGAAACAATCCGGTGCAAACATCAAGTAACAGCAAGGGTGTCGCGATGTCGGATTGTGCATGTTTCTTTATCTTGGACGTGGTCTCAGCCGAGTCACTGTGCACTCCGGTAGGAGAGATTTCCCTGAACGGGCCTCATCGAACCCGCCGCTGAGGATCGAGTTGATTTGTCTTCTCTGGTACGAGCGAGCCAGCTCCCGGTCGCAAGCATCATGGGTTCGACCATCGAGCGGTCTGACATCATGGTGGAATACGGGTTGGTTGTGATCGGCGGCAAGACGTATACCTGCCCTGTACGCAGCGTTTCGTATTCGGTGGGCGAGCTTGATTTACCGGTGTCGTTGGATGTTGCTACATCGTGGAAGCAGGAAGCTGCACGATTGAACGATGTGGTGTTCAGCGACTATCACGTCTTTCGCTCGGAGATGCGGATTCTGCTTGACTGAAATGAAGGTGTGGGAATCTCGCCTTGAAGATCCAACGCATCGGTTTCGCTGATGCGGCCACGAGACCGCTGCCTAGCCAAGCATCGGACCGGCCGCCGCTCCTGCCTGAGAATCGCTTGGTTGTGAGTTCCGGGATTAAACCGCCTATGCGGAAATAACCAGTTAAGCAATACCCGGGCGACCTATCGCTTAAGTAGTGATTCACGAGGTGCCACAATCGACTAGAACGGATAGTTCTGGTGGATGGGTCAGAGTGAAATCCGTCTCTTCTCAATGAGTTTCAACCCAATCAAGACGACCGAGAGGAATCCCGGAACGAGAACGCCTCAAGAGTGGCTCGAGGACTTCACCAGTTGCTGTGCCTGGATTCGAGGGTCACGACGACAACCTATTTCCGGGGTGCCGCTAACTGTCCATCCGGGCAATCGTAGTTCGTATCCCCAAGATGAAACTGGAGCCCGCCGGAAGGCCAAAACCAGGTTGCGAAATTCGATCAGGACCGGGGACTGAACTGATTATGATCGTCGGAAAAGTCAATAATTCTCACGCTGGGCGGTTGGATCGCTTGTCGGCAACACCCTAGCTGCATAAAGGGAGCAGCTACGGAATCTGCTCACGGACCGAGGAAGCTGCTTGACTATCTATTTCCTTCGAACCTCCAACCGGTTCGAGTCGTCATAGGTACTGGTGGCCGCATATGTCTCGCCGTAACTCTTCTGAAATTATTCAATGTCTTCGCAGCACTTTGCGGCAGTTGAAGGAGATTTATCCTTGCCGGGAAGACCAGCCGATTCGAACTGAGCTTAAGCGAATCCTGCTTCTTCGCATCGCTGAGTTTGAACCTATAGGGGCAGGCGTCAAACTTTCAGAAAGCAAAGAGAAGGAACAACCGAAGTCACCAATCGAGTTAAGAGAAGACGACTCGGAGAGCTGCCAGATTGGATAGATTTTCGCGGCTGCAATTGTTTCAACGCATGTATTGCTGGTTCTGTAAGATGAGCCTGATGCCGACAGCCTAGCATCCCGGCGATTAGTCCAGAGCATCGTAACTTTTGCGGAGCAAATCCCGTCAAACGCCAAGGGGTTTCGCTACAGCCAGAAGGGCTCTCGGAATGCCGTTCGGATACGCAATCCCGATAGAACAGCCGGCTGGCCAAACACAAGGCGAGGCTGCGCCCTCGTCAAAAACCCACTCCCACTGTTTGATGAGGGTCTCCAAAGCCTGAGCATTCGGTCTCATGTCGCTGGCTCTCACCATCGCTCTATGGGGATTCGGTTATAAGGTCTCCAGATTAAATCTTCATTTGGACGTATCCTGGCGAACGTCTTTCGCAAAGCTCTGGGATAAACACCCCGCTTCGGCACAGATTGGGAAGACCGCCGAGGTAACAGGACAATCGCGTTTTCAACAGGAGCGGCGTGCGATTCTTGCCGTCCTCGAGGAAACTCCTAAGCGCCAGTATGAATTGCTTTGTCACTCAATCGAGTGCAAACCTATTCCTTCGGGGTCTCCTTTCTCTTTCCCTCTTCGATCTCCTCCTTCTCGAAACGTCCCGGCCTAGATTAAAGGCGATTCAACGTGCCGCACGCAGTCCCTCGCGCTGAATTGACGTCTTTACATATTAGTCCGCTCTCGATGAAGGAGAAACCAATGCATCCACATGGAACAGCGTCGTTGAATCTTGTCGCGCCGATCGAAGTTCCACCTCGACCCCGGCAAGAGCACATCTCAACCTTTGAATTGAAGAGCGTTTCTACGAAAAGGCCGATTCAACTGCTTTCCGTTGGCCGAATAGACGCTACTCATCTCTCGAGCGCCGCGCTGTGTAATGAACCCAATTTCGCGATCTCCGTTGCGAGGGATTACCGGGAGTTGTGGCTTCAATCTAAGGAAGAAACTATTGAAATCGCCCTGCTACACAACTCGCTATGTTCCTTTGAACTCGAAGAGGCGGCTCGCCTCGTTCGCTGTCGCTGGCCGAAGGCAAAGATTCTGATCATTCGCTTCGGCGAGGTACATATAGATCGCGCTGTCTACGATGATTGCCTGCAGCCATCAGTCAATTCGGAAGGTCTGATTCAGCGAATATTCAGTTTGGCGCGATCGTTGAATGAAGGGAGACACACCCGTGGAGATTACTGATGAAGTTGCACTCTGTGGCGAATCTCAACGAATCGTCCCAAACGGGGAGGATCCGAGACGTATTCTAAGTCTCGCAGTTTTGTCAGAGATGCAAACCCGTTCACGTCTCGACGAATCGAAACTCGCCGATTATGTCGAGGCGGTCAAACAATATCGCCCTCAGCTTCTGCGGGCAGCCGCTCGTGTAACGAATCGTTACGAAGACGCCGAGGACATCGTACAGCTGGCCCTCTTGAAGGCCTTTAGAAATTTGTACATGTTTCGTGGCGAATCGCAAATGAAAACCTGGTTGACTGCAATCGTTCGAAATGCAGCACTCGAGTTCGTTCGAAATCAACGAGGGAAAGCGTTCGTTCCGATAAGCTGTGTGCCGGTTCGCGATGGAGCGCACGATAAGCTTGAGCTTCCCGATTCATCACTTAACCCGGAGGAGCGTTACGAGCACAAGGAACGGGAAGAAATCGTCTCGGCAGCGATCAATTGCATGAACAGAGTGAATCGGCGTGCCCTACAGATGTGCGTTTTGGAAGAGTTTTCGCACATGCACGCCGCAGCCATGCTGAACGTGCCTCTTTCCACAGTAAAGTCACGCATCTTTCGCGGTAAACGAGAGTTGAAGACGGCAATCTTCAGTCGTACAAATCAAATCAGATGATTTGCTTCATTGAGCTGCGGAGGAGGCCCAACGTTGGGAAGCGAGAAGAGAATTGAATCCAGTTTCTCCATGAGGAGCATCGTGTTCGCAACCGATTTTCTCGAGAGTTCCCGCCTTGCTCTCGACTATGCTGTGGCCTTTGCGCATCGTTATGATGCGACTCTGACCATCGCGCACGTGTTCGACCTTAGTCCCGAAGCCGAGGAAGTTGAGCTGCTTAGTCGCAGACCGAGCATCTCAAGAGAGCATGCACTCATTCGCCTTGAGGGATTCGCGTCTGGTGTCCGACGTCTGGGTATTCGCACGGAGATAGATCTTCGCACTGGCGGGGCCTGTACGGCAGTACTCAGCTCTGCTGAGAACAACAACGCTGACCTATTGGTATTAGGCACACACGGTGTATTCCGGGGGCTGCAGCATTTGTTAATCGGTTCGAATGCGGAGAAAATACTTTTGGCGGCTCATTGCCCGACATTGACTGTCGGAAGACACGTGATGGCGGGCATCGATCTCAATCTGAAGTTTAACGACATTCTCTTCGTCTCTGACTTTTCGCTCGAGGCAGCTGCAGCCGCATCCTATGCGCTGTCTCTCGGTCAGGATCTGGGAGTTCCAGTCGAGCTTCTCCAGATTGCTCCAGAAGATACGATAAGTAGCCCACAACTCCACAATAAATCCGCAGAGCAATACTGCAACGCGCTTGCTTCTGATCCGTTGGTTACGAATCGAGAATGGTGTATCCCGAGCTACCAGTTCGGAAAAGGTATCTCCACCGCCGATGTGCTGGAACGGGCGACACGGGCAGCCAATAGCCTCATGGTTCTCGGCGTGCGCACCGCATCTCGCTTGGATCGTCATCTCCACGCGAGCTTTGCCTATGAGTTAGTGGCGAAAGCCGTTTGTCCGATAGTCAGCGTTCACCGGCGAGAAGGAACACCGAAATGAGGAGGTGCGCGTCACGATCGCCCTATGGCAGGATTCGCCATCGCGTCATTTTCTAATGGGGCGAAATCGTGTACGGCCTCGAAGCAAGGGTGAAGATGCCCCGTCGCTGATCCAGGTTGTTCTCAGAATGAATGCCGCGCACGGATGAATATGACAATGAGTTCAAGCCATCAGGCGCCTTCGGGACCAAAGTCACCCTGGTTAGAAATTGGCAAGTTCCTGCTGCTGCTGGTCTTGGTGGTTGGCTTCTTTCTGCTCGCGCAAAGCATGGTGCGACATCGCTTCTTTCAAGGTGGCCGAATAGACGAGCGGGATGTCATTCGACAGTAGCCGGGAATAGTCCGCACCAACGTTAAGAGGCATCAGGGAACGGCAAACGAGAACACGTCACTCCCGGCGGCGACCGCAAAGTATTGCTTTTCATGGATCGCATAACTCATCGGAGAGGCGTGAATCAGTTGTCCGACATTGAAGTGCCAGAGAGGCTTGCCGGTACCACCGTCCGCGACGACAAAGTTCTCCGCGTCGTCCCCATATGCGATCAGGCCGGTGGCAGTCGACATCACTCCGCCCCAGCCTTTATAGGATCCGATCTGTGGATCCCTCCACGCAAAGTCCAGCGTGCTGAGGTCGAAAGCGTTGATATAGCCGCGCCCGGTACCCGGCGCAATCTCGGCCCCAGTGGAATAGAATGTCGCGCCTTCTTCGAACGGAGCCGTCTTCGCGCGGAAGACCGCGCATGCCTCATACGAGCGGAAATAGAACCTGTGCGTCATAGGATCGTAGCTTGAGGAATACCAGTTGGTCGCCCCTCCATTGGCTGGACAGACACGCACTCCGTTTGCGTCGGGAGTGAGGCCCGCAAGGATGGGTCGGCCATGGGCATCGATGCCCTTCGCCCAGTTCTGCTGCAGAGCGAATTGTTTTGCGAAGAGGAATTTCCCGTCAGTTCGATCGAGGATGTAGAGGAAGCCATTGCGGTTTGCCGTCACGATCAGCTTGCGCTGTGTACCTTTGAATTTCGCATCAACAATTACTGGCGTCTGCACGGCATCGTAGTCGTAGAGATCGTGAGGACTGAACTGGAAATACCATTTCAACGTGCCAGTGTCTGGATCGAGCGCCAGAAGGCAGCTTGTGTAAAGGTCGTCTCCAGGGCGCACACTACCGTCGTAGTCGGGAGCAGGATTGCCAGTTCCCCAGTAGAGTGTGTTTGATTCTGGATCGTAGGTGCCGGGCATCCACGTTGTGCCGCCGCCATGCAAGTAAAGATCCGAAGGCCAGCTCTCGTGCCCTCGCTCGCCGGGGCCGGGAATCGTCCAGAATCGCCATCTCTGCTTGCCTGTTTGAGCGTCGAAGGCTGCGAGGAAGCCGCGAACTCCGTCGTCGCCTCCGGATGTACCCACCAGTACTTCATCTTTGACGACAAGCGGCGCGCTGGTGCCGCCGTAGTTCTTGTTGCCCGTGGCATAGGCCACATCCCAAATTAGACTTCCCGAGCGTGCATCGATACAAAGCAAGTGAGCATTGTCTGTTTCCATGTACACGCGCGTGCCCAGAATCGCCACTCCACGATTGTGGTGCTGCGCAGCGTCATCAACCAGCCCCGACGAGATGGGATACGCGTGGTGCCACAGCACCTTGCCCGTCTGCGCTGCGAGCGCATAGGCATCGTTTGCGCTCGTAACGAACATGACTCCGGCCAGGACCACCGGTGTCGCTTCGAGAGGGCTTACGGTGCGCGGATGGAATACCCATTGTGCCACCAGCCGGCTCGCGTTCTTCGGCGTGATCTGTGCAAGATGGCTGAAGCGCTTTCCGCTGTAGTCTCCGTTGTAGGAGACCCAATTTTCAGTCACGCTCTTCTGAAGCAAATCGCGCTGCTGAACCTGAATATCGCCCATCTCCATTTCATGGGCTGGAGAATGATGTGCGCCGGAAGGTTTTGTCGCTCCATGCGTTTGTGAGTGACCATGAGCCGGCGAGAGAATCGCAAACAGGCAGAAGACCAGTGGGAGCCCGCTTGCCCACGACATGTCCTGCCGCCGTCGTTTAGAAACGTCTGAGATCGTACGGTTCAATTGCCTTGCCTCGTGCCTTTGCCTTCATCTCGAGCCGCCACAACCAGGAAGCTGACAATGTCGTTGAGTTCCTTTGAAGTCAGCCGGGTTGCATAATCGCGCGGCATGAGCGAGTGCTCGGTGTATTGGATTTCTGAGAGATCGCTTCTCGACAACATGTAAAAGCGGCCATCCTCTGTCTGCACGTCCACGGTGAACTCGTCTTCGTTGCGCAGGACGCCTGCAATCCGCTGTCCTCCCCGGGTTGTCAGGTTGACGACACGCGACGAGCGCGCGAGTGGATTATCGGGATCGGCAATAGCGTGCGCGATGCTTTCAGGCACGCGATTTCGGCCATAGCTTGTGAGCCCGGCAGCCATAAATCCGCCTCGTCCTTGCATCATGTGGCACGTTGAGCATTTTGCTTTGCCGAAAAACAGCTCCCGGCCGAGATTCGGGTCTCCCGGAACGGCGGGTTCGGAGTTGATGTTGGCGTCTGCTGACTGTCCCTGAAGGGTGCGGAGATAGTGGACGACGGCGGCTATATTTGCATCGCCTATCTGGGCAAACGGCGGCATTCCCTGCGCCGTTCCATCCCGGACGACGCGCATCACATCCTGTTCAGAAGTCGCGACTCTCGAAGGCGATATCAGCGACGGCGCTTTGTCACCGCCTCGTGCGTCAGCGCCGTGACAACCTGCGCAATATTCCACAAAGCGCTGGGCTCCCTGGTTCGTCTGTTCCACCTTGGCCTGTGAAGGCAGAAGGGCACCTCCCGAGATCAACACCGCACACGCAATTGTCAGGTGTTTAGACCTCCAGCGCAGCATTTGCGTCAGAGCCCTCCTTTCAGGTTAGAGCCGCCCGGTAGCCGGGAAGTTCTACCAGGACAGAAAATATCGAAATCGAAAATCAGGCGCAACCTCGGTCGAAGGCGACCAGTCCAAGTCATAGCAGTAACTGTTGGAGCTGCTCCCTGCGGCTTCGGGGCAGCGGAGGGAACAACATGCGCGCCTCTATTCTTGCGGAACTGTCTGTTTGCGTCGCCCTAACGTGCGTTTCAGCCCATTCCCAAGCTCCGGCCACCGTCGGGGCCCTTCAAATGCACATCGAGGGAATCAACATTCCTCACATTGCCAATGCGCCTTTCCGGGCCAAGGAGGTGGTGCGGTGGGATGAGCCCCTCGTTGGCGGGGGAACTGTGTCCAAAATGTATTACACGATGGTGGCGCGCGATTCGCAGGGGCGCGTTCGGCGCGAAACCCGTGGGTTCATCCCCGCCGACTCCAGCGACGAGCCTCCTCTTCGTAGCTTCACCGTTACCGACCCGATCTCCGACACGACCACGATCTGCTCCCAAACCACGCTGACTTGTGCCAGGGGTGCGTTTCGCCACCGTGTAGACTTTGTCGACGATTCGAGCGACGGCCTTCCAGCCGGCAACAAAGGCGGGCGTACGAGTCTTGGCAAGCAAACCATGAATGACCTCCCCGTCATCGGAACGCGGGAAACATCGCCTGGTATGGCGGGAACGCAGGGCAGCCGACGGGTAGCCCTGACGTCGACTGAGGTCTGGTATTCACCCGATCTCCATATGGATCTCAGCGTAGTTCGCAATAATCCTCAAGTCGGCAAAGTGACGCTCATGGTGACAGAGCTTGTGCGCGGAGAGCCCGATGCGTCGTGGTTCGCGGTTCCTTCGGGATACA
This sequence comes from uncultured Acidobacteriaceae bacterium, assembly GCA_963838295.1. GTDB lineage: Bacteria > Acidobacteriota > Terriglobia > Terriglobales > Acidobacteriaceae > Telmatobacter. Next base: position 16,097 of record CAWIQS010000003.1, on the reverse strand, counting down.
CGTTGAAGAGCCCCACTGCCAATTGACGGCGATCCTTCGGCGCCAATCAACTGCGGACGCTTGACCTCCAGCAAGGGCCGACATGGCACCTCGTACTTGCCGGCCAGGAAGTTCTGATCTTGGCCACATACATCCAATCTTCATTGCGCGCCCTCATCAACTTTGCGGATGATCAGCGATCGAAGCAACCGCGGCGCCATCCGGGGTGAGCGAAAGCGTGAAGTCTTCCGGAGCAGATTCAAGCGCAGGGGAAAACGGAGCAGAGACTTTTGGCTGAAGCTCGAAGAGCGCCGCTATGTTGGAGTGTGGATTCCGCAGAACATTGAGGGCTGCCGTTGCTGTGTCTGCAGGCAGCACTCCGGATTCGCCGTTGCGACGCGCATGTTTGAAGAGCGTGCTACACGCAGCGGAGTTTGCCGAATCAGAATTCACACATGCCGCAAGAATGTTGGCGATGGTATGAATCTTGCTTTGAGGAATCCTCTTGCCCGTGCTGGTCACAGTCGGGTTGGAGAATCCTGTCACCACGCTCGCGAGGTCAGAGGCGTCTACAGTGGGTGACGAGACATTGGACGTGTCAGGCCCGGAGATGTGAGTCGCATCTATCGCATGATTAGCCATCGCATAGGCAACGGCCACCGTTGTGACTTCGTTCACAAAGATGAACGGCCTTGCGGAATCAAAATTACCTGACTCAGGACATATGCCGAGAGAGGCCATCAAACCGATCGCTTGGTTCTCGCCGTCACCACCGCTGTTCCCACCTTTGGCGTACACGTAAACCTGGTGACCAGCGGTACAGGTATAGTCACCCGCGATCGAGAATCCGCCTTGCTCATTGGTGAGGACGTAGTTTCCGACGGAATCACGATTTCCAGCCGCGGCGGTCAGGAGTGAAATGGATGAGTTGCTTAAGGGATTTGAGCTGGCCTGGAACACGTATACCCGGGCGCCGGCAATGGCGCGGGATTGACCTCCATTCACGAGGCCCTGCAGCGGCTTGACTGGAAGGCTGGTCGCCTCCGTCCCCCCGAAGTCCGGCACGTGATTGCCGTGGCCTGGAACGAAGTTTCCTGACCCGCCTGAACCGCCGGAACCTCCTGACCCACCCGAGCCGGCGCCCCCCGAAGTTCCTCCAGATGTGCCACCGGAAGTTCCTCCAGAGGTCCCACCCGATGTTCCCCCGGTACCAGTTCCACCCGACCCGCCTGAGCCACCGCTGCCGGCAGTGACTCCACCCTCATTGACACCCTTCCCACCGCAACCGCTGAGCACAAAGCTCGCGAGGGCAAAAGTGGAAAGGCAACAGCAACAGACAAGAGCTCGCATTGGGTACTCCAGCCGAAACCGCTATCGCTATTTAGACAGGTTTTTCCGCAGAAAAGTTCCTTGTAGATTCAAAGCGGTTTGTCACTGCTGCCGGAGTCCACTCGCAAGACGAGCGCAATTTCGACGGTCAGCGGCTGAATCCTGAGCCCCTTTGTTCCCGTTGCGCTTCCTTTACTGGCCGAATGGGTCAGCAGAGGGAATGAATAGGCTGCTCATGACAGAGCGGGGCAGTCTTATCTGAACAAAAGAGTTCTCTTCAGGTCGTGAGTCGCTGAGGAGGCGGGCGGAAGGAGAAGAAGGTGAGTTCCGGAAGGACAATCGTGCTGCGGCGGATTGGCGGAGCCAGCACTACGGGCGGACGAGCCTGCAGCGCGGAGGAGTACACGTATGCGAAGCTTGCAGACAGATGCCGGAGGGGCGCCCTTTGCCCCGGGGTGGAAGCGGCTGTAGTCTGCAGGCCGCTCGGACGCCTGGGCCGCCCCTTTTTCGGTCAGGAGCTGGGCCGGTGCCATCACCCGGAAGGTCCGGCCACGCAACGGATACTGCTCGATCTTGTAGCTGGCGGCAAATAGAGCGATGGCGAGACAAAGCGTCAGCCCACACAACCTGAGCAGCGTGAATTTTTGACTACTTTGTTGCGAAGGCGCATGCGAGGAAGAGCACTGCGCAAGAGACGAGGTGCCCGATTGCGGCGGGCAGCACCAGTATGCAAGGACGCAGGTGTATCACTGACCCGGATCGTCGACCGGATAGAGTGCCTGCTGGCGTCCATCCGAATCGAAGTCCTGGCGGAAATATCCTTGGCCGTAGAGCAAGCCGACACCGACTACCGGAACACCCAGGTCGCTGGCCGCTTTCAACTGGTCGCCTGCCACATTGCCCAGTCCGCCTGAGTAAATCGGAAGCGCTTCGCTCAACATGAATTCCATGCTGAAGTGGGCGATCGAAGTCAGCCCGGGACCAGGATGCTTGTGCTGGAACCATGCGTCCGCACTGTACGATTCCCGGTTGCGGCTTAGCAAAGAATCGAGGCGCTGACGAAACTCCGGGTGGCTCAGTACATCTTTGACCTTCTCTTTGGAGACCGTCCTCAAAATGACCCAGGGATTTTGCGTCGTGGCCCAGAGCTCTTTGTCGAGCCCTTGCCAGAGTTCGTCCGCTGCATGATTCCACGACCAGTGCAGATTGAGCGCTAACTCAACCAGTGCATCGAATCCATCGATCTTTGAGCGATCGAAAGGTGCTTTCGGATCATTCAATGTATCTCCCTGTCTCGCGGAGTTCAGGAAGCGGGGAGTGCCTTCGCCAATAATCTTCTGGCGATAACCCACCTCGGCTTCAATTTCAGCAGCTCGCGGTTTAGCTGTCTGTGAACATGGCCTTTTGAGGATGTCCTTTGGCCAATGGTGCAGGCGCGGCCGAATCGCTGAAGTCCGCCGTCCACTGCCAGTTCCTGATCTCTGGCATATCCTCAAGGTGTTCGCGAATGTAGTCGTGATGTTCGTTTAGCTTCTTGCCGAATAGCTGGATTGCTCTGGCAGCCTGCACGCGAAGCCGGGGAATGTGCTTCAGCGCGTCCAATGCAAGGTGGTATCGGCTCATCTCGTTCAGCACGACCATGTCGAACGGGGTAGTGGTTGTTCCCTCGTCGATATAGCCATGCACATGGAAGCGGCCCTCATTGGCGCGTCCATGAACCAGCGTATGAATGAGCCACCGATTGTTGTGGAAGGCGAAGATTACCGGCGCATTTTCGGTGAAGAGCGCATTGAATGACATCTCGTCCATCCCATGTGGATGCTTGTCCGGATACATCAGAGTCATCAGGTCAACTACATTGACAACCCGCACCTTGACGCCAGGGACGTACTTCTGCAAAAGCCACGATGTTGCGCAGATTTCGATCGTTGGCACGTCGCCGGCGGAGGCCAGAACAACATCCGGTTCTCCGCCCTCGTCATTGTTGGCAAACTTCCAGGTCGATGCGCCGCGCGAACAATGCTCCAGAGCTTCGTCCATGTTCAACCACTGCAGTTGCGGCTGCTTTCCGTAAGTGACGATGTTTACGTAGTTGCGGCTCCGCAGGCAATGATCGAAGACGCTCAGCGGGCCACCATGTCCCGGGAGCCATATTGTTTTTCCTTTTCGACTTCTCCGCGGTGGTAAGAGAGCAGCGGCGGTTTGTGACGTTGATCCCGATGCGCCCGCGAGTGCTCTCTGACGTTATTTCCTCAATTGCTTCTTAATAGCCTGCAATTCGAGGCGGCGTTTCGCCGTGGTCTTGGGATACGCCATTTTGAGTGCCCCAAGCGCATCAAGAACAATTTGGGAGACGATCAGCCGTGCATTCTCCTTATTGTCGGAGGGGACGACGTACCACGGCGCATTGTGAGTGCTTGTCGAATGGAGGCAGTCTTCGTAGGCGCTCATGTAGCGCTTCCAATATTTCCTCTCGTGAATGTCGGCGGCGCTGAACTTCCAGTTCTTGTCCGGCTCATCGATGTGAGCAAGGAACCGCTTTCGTTGCTCCTTGTAAGACAGGTGCAGAAATATCTTGATCGTCTGTGTTCCGTTACGATGAAGATGCCTTTCCAGATCGCGGATCGACTCATACCTTTGGGCCCAGATGTCTTTCTTGTCACGCAACTCTTCGGGCAATCCCTGTCCGCGCAAAAGCTCCGGATGAACGCGAACGACCAGCACATCTTCGTAATAGGAACGATTGAAGATGCCGATCCGGCCGCGTTCGGGAAGGCGGCATGTGGTGCGCCATAGAAAATCATGTTCGAGCTCTTCGGCACTCGGCTGCTTGAGCTGAACACTTCGCAGCCTTCCGGATTGACACCGGACATGACATGCCGAATGGCTCCATCTTTGCCTGCGCCATCCATTCCCTGGAAGATCAAGAGCAACGCATGCCGATTGGAGGCGTAGTGAAGATTCTGCAGCGAGCTCAACTTCTCCATGTGCTGCTGTAGAAGCTCCTTATACTGCTCTTTTGACTTGCAATAGGGGTCGGCAATCGTTGGCCACTTGCCGAGGTCGACTTTCTTGCCTGGCGGCACACGATAGCTTTTCGAATCGATCTTCATTCTGTCCTTCGCTGTCTCACGTGCTTCTACGCGATCTTTTTCTTGACCGGCGGGTCACCGAGTGTGTCGCGCTCCGCTTCAAGCCAGTCCTGGTCCTGCTGACTCTCGCCATGGACTCGCTGCTGATAAATCTCGTAGGCGCGGGCTGCGATCTCTGGGGTGCGGTCCGCGGGCTTCTTCGAAAGCAGCGCAGGCTTGGCCGGATCGAAGATACGGTAAGCGAGCAGCTTCACGCGGTCATTGATGAGGGCCCAGACCAGAGCGTAGGCCCAAACGAATCCTGCCCACTTCCAGCCGAGCGGTGCCATAAACAAGCCATAGACCGCAATCAGCGTCGCAATGGTCTGTGTACCCAGAACCGCTATCCAAAGAATCCGCGCGGGACGAATGGACCAGAAAGGACCGCGCGTGCGCGTGAGGAAGATGGTCAGATGTCCGGCTATCGAAAGCTTCAGGTACATCAAGGTCTGGATATGCAAGCGGTCGATGTGAAAGACGCGCTCCCCCAGATAAAAGAGACCGAACGCCGAGACTACTCCAATGACGCCGAGCACTGTGGAGATCGACAGGACTAGGCGCATGTTCCACGCTTCGGGCTTGTCTTTGTAACGAACATTGTCGTAGGCGATGGATAAAATAGCGCCATCGTTGAGTAAAGCCAGCATCACGATCATGACAGCGGTGAGAGGATAGAAGTTGAACACCAGAATTGCGAGCGTCATGAAGAACAGCACACGTAGCGTTTCGGCAATGCGGTAAATGGCGTAGCTGTTCATCCGCTGGAAGATGCGGCGGCTCTCCTTAATTGCATCGATGATCACCGACAAACCCGACGTAAGCAAAACGATCGATGCGGCTGCCCGTGCGGCGTCCGTGGCGCCGGAGACAGCGATTCCACAATCGGCCTTCTTGAGCGCGGGAGCGTCGTTGACACCATCGCCGGTCATACCAACGATATGGCCGCGCCGTTGAAGAATATCGACAATGTGGTACTTGTGCTCGGGAAATACCTGCGCGAATCCATCCGCCTTTTCGATGGCTTCTTCAGTTTGGGTTGACTCTTGCTTCTTCGTGTCGCCCAGAGCGCCGGCATCCAGAATGTTGGTACCCAATCCGAGTTGTTTTGAAGTCTCCCGGGCGATGGCGATCTGATCGCCCGTAACCATCTTGACGTCCACGCCCATCTGCCGGGCGCTCGCAATGGTCGCCTTCGCCTGCTCGCGCGGCGGATCGAACAGCGGCAGCATGCCGGCAAACTTCCACTGGCCTTCCTCGTCGGCTCTGGCAACGCCGAGCGAGCGGAAGCCTCGTCCTGCAAATCCATTGATCGCGTTCTCGACTGCGACCTTGACCTCGTCTGCGTTGGTAGCCAGTTGCAAAACGGCCTGCGGAGCTCCCTTGGACACAAAAAACTGATTTCCGTCCGCTCCTTTGACAGTGGCTTCTGTGCGTTTATGCACAGGATCGAAGGGCTGAAAATGAAGTACCTGAAAGCTGTTCAGCTCCTTGTCGTCCTTCACTCCACCGATCACTGCAAGGTCGATGGTGTCCTTGTCTTCGGCTCGCGATGCCAGTGCAGCCCAGAGAATAACTTTGTCGGGAGCAATGCCATCCACGGTGAAGGGATCGCCCAGCGTCAGTTTGTTCTGTGTTAGCGTACCGGTCTTGTCCGAGCACAAAACATCCACGCCAGCGAGTTCTTCAATCACCGACAATCGGGTAACAATCGCTTCTTTCTTCGCCAGTAGACGCGCACCGACCGCCATCGTCACGGAAAGTACTGTGGGCATGGCCACCGGGATCGCGGCCACCAAGAGCACAAGGCAAAATTCCAGGGTAGTGAGAACCTTGTCGCCGCGGAAAAGTGCGACAATCAAAATCAAAACGACCAGCGCTACCGCCAGCACGATCAGGTAGTCTCCTATCTTCAAGACTGCCTTTTGGAAATGGCTTACGGTATTCGCTTCTTGCACCATCTGCGCGGTCTTGCCGAAATAGGTATTCGTTCCAGTGGCATAAACCATGGCGTCGATTTCGCCCTGCCGGACGATCGATCCAGAGAACACAGCAGAACCTGGCTTGGCAGTTACAGGCAATGACTCGCCCGTCAATGCGGATTGATCCACTTCAATCGGATCGCCGTCAAGCAGGCGCGCGTCGGCAGGAACGATGTCGCCGAGACGCAGTCGGACTACGTCTCCAGGCACAAGTTCACTTGCTTTGGGATTCTGCCACTTGCCGTCTCGCTTGACCTTAGCCAGGATCGCCAGGCGGGCTTTCAAAGCGGCGATGGCGTTACCGGCCTGGTGTTCTTCCCAGAATCCGACAACTGCGTTGGAACAGAGCAGAAGAAGAATGATGAAGAAATCAAGCCAATGCTGAACCAGCGCCGACAAGATCACAGCGCCTTCAATCATCCACGGAATGGGACCCCAAAAATAAGAGAGAAACTTCAAGAACTGATTGGTCTTTTTCTCAGTAATCTCGTTGGGGCCATATTGTGCCAGCCGTTTCTCGGCCTCGGTTTGGCTCAGGCCGTCCTGAGATGAGCCCAATTTCTTCTGCAACTCCGGCATCGGGAGGGTCTTGAGATCGTCCTTGGACGCTCGGTTGGGGTCGCCCTTTGATTCAGGCTTCGACTCGGCCTTCTCTGCAATCGCTGTCACGATGGACGCTCTCCCGTCCTTGCTCCTGCCAGCCGACGCGCTTCAAGGGGGAGGCTCAGGAGACTGTTGAATGGCGGAGATGTACTACCGGCCTGCGCCGGAACCGAGGATGCTGCGCAGGCACAGGGCATCGATCATAAGAAATGTTCCGACGGGCAGGTCATTTCGAGAAGATACTGGGATCTCCGTCGTAATGCTGTTCACTTTTCGTGGATTGTTCGGCAGCTTTGTCAGCGACGCGTTCAAGTCTCTTCTCAGCTGATGCGTCTGAGACCGTCTCGTCTTCCAGTTTCGTTGCTTCTGGGTTTTCAAATTGGTCCGGCATGGCGGTTTTCTCCTGTAGTCACCATGAACCCTCATACTCACAGAATGCTGGTCAGTTTTGCTCACACGCTCGAAGCGTCAACCGCCTCTGCAGCCGGGTTGTTTGGCGAGAAAGCGTAAAGCCTGTCGGCAGTCGCATTGCTGCTCCTATGCTTTCGCTGCCATAATATCGGACCGCACACGATTTTCAGTGCTGACACTTGCCTCGGGGCTGACTGAGCGAAGAAGCAACAGCGGGCATTCTACGAGCTTGATTACCTTCTCTGCAATGGAACCGAAGACCAGCGGACGCCACCCGGAAATGCCGTGTGTGGAGATGACAACCATGTCGATATGATCCCTCCCCACCACTTCCATGATGTTTCCCGCTACGTCATTGCCAACTTCGATGCTGGAAGTTGACCTCACCCCCTTTGCCTTAAGAGCTGTCTGGCACTCTGCCAGATGATCCTCTGCAAATGTTCTCGCCTCTTGAAGAAATTCAGCTTCAGGTGTGAGGTCAGGGAGAGTCGTGGTAGGAAACATTGTGAATCACGTTGAGAAGCTGGAGTTCCGCATGAAAGTGCTGAGCCAGATCGGCTGCCATCTTCCAAAGCGGCATGGGATGACGTGCTGAAGTCAATGGGCAGAAGGATCTTCGTAGGGATGGACGGGAAAGCACGAACTTCAGGCATGACAATCTCCAAGCCGGATCAGCGAGGCGGCTCAAACCTCATGTTCCTCCCGATACAGGAGTAAAGCTGTGCTCTATTGTTCACTCTTAGAGGGCCAAGTTGAGCCGTAAGATTTGCCGCCGCTTGCTTGGCTCGCGATCACCGACCGACCAAGTGGAAGGTCCGCGCATCGCGGCCTGCGTAATTACCCCAATCGGCAGGCCGTGTCGGCACGCTATTAGACCAGTTTGATGATGTCAAGCGCCGGCCGCCGCGAATCCGTTCGGATGAGCCCGACCGCATAAAAACTTCGGTATGATCTTCCCCAACACCGACAACTCGGGCATAAATAGAACAATCCAATCAAGACGCGAGACCCGGGCCTCGGAGAAACTCGTCCCGCCGCTTGCTGCTCGATAGTTATTAGGATGCGAAATTATTTGATCCTTTTCGCGTACAGATCAGTGCCTCCTTCATGCATGATCAGCCCTGTCGCCCGGCCGTCCGCATCCGTCTCGAAAGTGATTTGAATGTCAAAAGTCTTGAAGAAATAATCGCGAATGTTCTCGGGAAATATCTGAATCTCCTGCTGGCCTGGAAATTGTGCGAACAAACGATTATCTGCCCGGGAGATCTTTATCACGACCGAAGTCGCTTCGTAGCCTCCGATGTAATCGTCGAACAACTTCGGGTCGACGGTGATCTCAGTGTGGTCCCGGGGAACGATTGCCAGCACAATCTCCAGGAGCCGGGTCGCCAGCTCGGACGCACCAGCAGCATCCAAATTGATCAGCAGCACGCGAACTAAATCGCTAAAATCACCGCGATTGACGAGGGCCACGCCTCTGGTTTCATGTCACGGACGCTTTGTAGCCGCGAGAGGACAGCGACTCATTCTTTAGGGAATAATGCCGTCTTCCAGATCTCCTGAATCGCAACGTTGAAAAGCCGAAGTGTGCAGCCCGTTTATGGGGCATACGTAGCGTCGATAAACTGGGCGATCGCAGTTCCATTCGCGCCAGTCGCTATCACTTGCACCTGATCGCCTTTTTCCGGATGGTACTTAAGACCCTCCGTGACCCCGGTATCGGTTTCGGCGACCGTATCTGAAGTGACCTTGAAAGAGTCAACAACTCCCGATTGTTCCTTGATCGAGATTGAATGTTCTTTGCTGTCAAATTTGGCAACTGTTCCACTACTTCTTGTGAAGGGGCCCGCTCCTAGGTTCCGCAACCCAACAGTTGTCCGAACAGTGCCGTCGCCAAAATAGTAGACGATAACGTACGCTCCTTTTTTGTTGAAGGCGTCGGCTGAAGTTGCCTCAGCACGGACTTTCTTATCGAATCTGACATCCTTTTGCTGATTCGTCAGATCTTTGAAAACGCCTTTGGACTGATTGTCTGTGTAGACCGTGATAGTTTTGGCAGCCGGATCGATTGAACTGACGGTTCCAGTGAGGGCATGAATCACTTCCTGTCCTGTTGCTGAAGCCGCGGTTAACGACAAATATCCAACGACGATACCAGCACTCAAAGCCAGTCTCAGCATGAGCTTCTCCGATTTCTGTAAGGATCAAGGGTTCGAATGACTTGAAGTTGAGTCCAGCAACCTCGCTGCCGGTACATTCGGTGAAGAAGATTCCGCATGCCAGCCAGCGACCGAACTGATTGGGTACTCTCTCATTCATGGGAAATGCTCGAGATTTGAGCGTGATTGGCGCGAAAGTGCTGGTGAGATTTGCATAGGAAAGCCGCCTTCTCCTAGACAAAGGCCCATCCGCATCGACTCACCACACTCTGTTGGGTCGGAACGGACGGGGTTCAAAGGTTCCGTAGGTCTGAGTAGACCTTGAGTATCAATCCGGTCTTACCGGTCCAGTGCAAAGCCGGCGCGTCGGTTCTTCTGCCAGCAATCCTCCGTTGACTCGGTACAGAAGGGCCGTTCCTTGCCATAGCTGACTACACGGATGCGGTTGGCATCCACTCCCGCTACAATCAGCGCCTTCTTGGCCGAATCACCTCGGCTCTGGCCCAGCGCAAGGTTGTAGTCGTTGGAGCCGCGTTCGTCACAATACCCACCGATTAGAACCTTTACATTTGGATGACTGCTGAGATACGCCGCATCGTGTGCGATCGTGGCCTGCGCATCGCTGCGAAGATCGTATTTGTCGTAGTCGAAGAAAATATCTTGCACGTTGGCTTTGAATTCTTCTTCGGCGCTCAGGGTACTGGCAGGCGCCGCTACAACTGATGGCGGCGCATTCACGGTGACGCGGACTGATGCGTCGGCCGACCCACCCGCCCCCTTGACAACCAAATGATAGTTGGTCGAAGTACCTGGAGTTACAGTCTTTACACCGGAGGTGGGTACATCACCCAGCCCGTCGATGGAGGCGGTGCTCGCATTGGAAGTACTCCAAGTCAGCACGACGTGGCCCCCGGCTGTAACCACGGTAGGATTGGCGGTGATCTGCGCAGTGGGCGCAGGTGCTGCCACCGGTGGTGGAGTTGGGGCAGTCTGAATGACTTTTTTCTTGCAACCTGCAACAGAGCCTAAGGCAACAACAAGTAAAACAGGAACGAGAATTCTCTTAAGTCGATCCAATGATTTCTCCTTCGCTTAAGCACAATCGTTTTCGCAACGCCCTGGCCCTTTCTTACGAGCATTTCCCCAGTGCGGCCGCACTTTCCGGCGCACACCCAGAGGCAGCGATTATTCAGGCATTGAACGTTCATGAAAGACTGTGGCTGGGTCGAAGCTTCTTCCTCCGCAGAGAAAGATGAACTTTCGGCACGTCCGGATTGCAACCGTCCCTTGGTGCAGGACAGTGTCTCGACACGATAACCATTGTCGATCAAGGGATTGGGCAATTAGTGTTCCTTTTAGGACAGCACCGGCCGCTCTGTGGAACGGTCGTAATGCGATCGCTTTCCCTGCAATGTAGGACTCGCGCGATTGCAGGGCCTCACGGTAGGAGTCGTTCGCTAGATTGGACAACTTCAATGGCGCAAGAAGGCAGGTCTGAATTTGACGTTCACGAATTTCTGGTGAATGCCGGGCAGGGGCGAAAGATCATTCAATTGAAGAGGACACAAGTATTCTTTTCTCAAGGAGATCCGGCCGACTGCGTCTTCTTTCTTCAGAAAGGCCGCGTTAAGATTTCGGTCGAGTCTGCCTCAGGGAAGGAAGCCACGATTCGGCTGGTTTCGGCAAATGACTTTTTCGGCGAGAAGGCGATGGAGGCCAATCCGGGATTGCGTGTGACCACAGCCACGGCCACAACTGCATGCACCGCGCTGAGAATAGCCAGGCCAGAATTTCTTCGAGTCATGCAAGAAGAACAGTCGTTTTCCTACTTATTCTCTTCGTTCCTTCTAGCCTGCAGCATGAGAACTCAGGCCGATCTAGTCGACCAACTCTTCAACCGAGCCGAAAAGAGGCTGGCGCGAGTTCTTCTGCTTCTGGCCGAGTATAGCCAGCCGGGCGAAGAAGAGACACTGATTTCGCCGATCTCACAGGAGGCTCTCGCAAACATGATCGGCAGTACCAGACCTCGCGTGAACGAATTCATGAATCGGTTTCGCAAACTCGGCTTCATCGATTACAACAGCCGCATTCGAGTTCGCAAATCGCTCTTGAACGTTTTTCTTCGCGACTAGACTGCGTGCGTACAAGCAAGCGTAAGACAGTCGCTGCGATTGACTGTTTCTTTGTTCGAGATTAGCTTTGGATTTAAAGCGCCGAGTGTAAGTGTGGCGCACTTTGATGAAATCCAAAGCTGACCTTCCTCTTTCATCTCAAATTCCTTCGCTCTTGTCGATTTGTCTTTCTTCAATCGTCTCGGGATTCCTTGTTTTCTTGGTTGCCATCCTTCTTCAATGGTTCGTCTATGACGACTGGATGCATAGGAACGGCCCACTTCGTCTGGTCGGAAGCGCGTTGGCTTCCGGGTTGACTTTCGCATTCGTCTATCACTGGCAACTGGGATTGAGAAAAAGAAAAATTGAGATGCTGCGACGTTTCGAAAGGATCAAGTGGATGAACGATCGAATCCGGAACTCGCTGCAAGCTATTGAATTCGTCGTCTTCGCTACCAACCCTCATGTAACGGATCCAGTTAGAGATGCTGTCGACAAGATAGAGAGTGTTCTCCAGGAGGTTCTGGTAGAAACTCATGGAGGGTCTCGGCTGGGTATTGAAGACTCTTCAAGCAGGCCGACCTCTGAGGAGTTTCTTTCTAACTGACGTTTTTATGGGGATCCAGACTTGACGCCACGCCTACCCTGAGTAAAAGAGCGTTCAACCAGACCAAATCCGCGAAAAGTTGTCAGAGCAGTAAGTCGTCGTCGGATTCACTGCATCGGCTACTGCACAGCCATAAACCCGTCCGTTCGATTCAGTCTCATCTGAACTCTCCGGCTATTCCTAAAGTCTGCTTCTATACTTGTCTTGTGACGCCACCCGCAAGCGAGGAAACTCCGAAGACAATCTATTTCGTTGGCTTGCGAGGGCTGTATACACGTTTCTACGCGTGGCTATTGCGCCGCATGCCCAGCGAGCGCCAGCGTCTGCTGGCAGTTACCATCCTGGCTGGCGGGAGCTGCGGGCTGGCCGCCGTGGCCTTCCACCTGAGCATCATGGGGCTTGAGGCCCTTTTGATTGACCGAGCCAACGCCGCTTCGGGGCATAGTTGGATATGGTGGACAATCGTTTCCCCCGCCCTCGGCGGTCTGGTTGCCGGCGTGGGGCTTACCTACTTTGCCCCCGCAGCAGCAGGTAGTGGCATTCCCCAAGTAAAAGTGGCTTACACTTTGCGGCACGGCCTCGTCACCATCCGAGAGACAATCGGCAAGTTTGTCCTGTGCGCCATCCAAATTGGCTCAGGAGCATCGCTCGGTCTTGAAGGACCAACGGTGCAAGTGTGCGCAGGCGTCAGCAGCATGTTGGCGCGCTTGGCCCGTCTCGGCCCCAACAACTCCCGCCGCATGGCTTCCGTGGGAATGGCAGCAGGCATCGCCGCCGCCTTTAACGCACCGATCGCCGCCGTAACCTTCACCCTTGAGGAACTAATTGGAGACCTCGATCAGACTATGTTATCCGGCGTCATTGTCGCCGCCGCACTTGCTGCCGTCGTCGAACACTCGATTTTGGGCTCCAACCCCGTCTTTCACGTGCAGGCCAACTACGCGCTAACCAAGTCCTCTTCACTGGTTTGGTATGCGCTGCTGGGACTGCTGGCTGCCATTGTCTCCGTCGCCTTCACCGATTCTCTGCTGGGGCTCCGTGCTTGGTTCCGGCGGCTAACTGGTGTACCACGATGGGTGCATCCGGCCATCGGCGGCGCGGCTACAGGCGGCATGGCCGTTGCGGCGCTGACGCTCTTTCACCTCAACGGCATTGCCGGCGACCCATACAAGACCCTCACATTGGCGCTCACGGGCAAAATGACGGTGACAGCCATGGCCGTCTTCTGTGTCCTCAAACTTGCTTCCACTGTCAGTTCTTACTCCAGTGGCGGCTCGGGCGGCATCTTTGCGCCTGCGCTCTTTATGGGAGCCATGCTGGGCGGCGCGATTGGCTATCTTGACGTGATTGTCTTTCACCACTCGGCCGACTCTATCGGCGCATTCGCGGTAGTCGGAATGGGAGCTGTCTTTGCCGGTATCGTTCGTGCCCCAATGACTTCGGTCCTTATTATCTTTGAAATGACGGGTGGATACGGCCTGGTTCTGCCCTTGATGATCGCCAACATGAGTGCATTCGCCCTTGCCCGTCATTGGCGGCATATCCCGGTCTACGAAGCATTGCTGGCTCAAGACGGCATCTACCTGCCCCACGGCGGCGGCCCGTTAGACCAAGGAGACAACGAACACCTGCCCGGTCTGAATGCCGATGCAACTCACTAAAATCCACTTGGACCGCATCATCGCGTCGATGCGGGACATTTCGTTGAGACGCCGGCCTGCGCATACACTGAGGCCAATCATGTAAGGGCCTTGAGATTCGGTGGATGAACTCAAGACCCCTGAAGGCAAAGGCCTGGGCAGAACTTTGGAGGGCAGAGGTCGCGAGCACAATTAGGGCACAATAACGCTTCCCATTGTTCCCACGACAGATGTCAACAACCACGTGGCCGTATAGTCGCCTTTCCGGACAAGTGCCCGAGTGAACGCTGGCACGCATGTGGAACGGCGGGCGTGAATCATTGGATTTACGCTCACTAAGTCACAGCATGCCTCCACGTCGATATCAACGCCCTGATCCGGAGAATTCTGGACCTATGAGGGTTCGATCAGTGACTCGATAATGCGCTAAGGGAGAATCGTAAGGAGTCAATTTGCAGCGATCACTTGACCGGAAAGCCGGTTTTTCGGCCACTTGCCAAGAATAATGATCGACTTGAATAGCTCAACTACTTGTGGCGGCAGGTCGCGTCTCTGGAAATCACTCCAGAATATGGTGCGCTCTGTCTGAATCCTAGACCTTCCGAGTAATTCGGCACGATTGAGCAAGTTGACGCTCCATGCATCCAGAGAAGACCACAGGCGCATTTCAGTTCTGGGGACGGTCTATGTCGTTCCGTTTTACCGGGCCAAGGTCCTGGCACTGGAAGCTGCGGGCATCCTGGGTGTCGCCGGTTCCGGTGTACTCCGCGTGTTTTGGATAAGCGCACAGTGGTCGGCTGCGACCTGGGAATGCCTGACCGGTGGCGATCACGGCGTCGGGCGCAGTGCCTTTCTCGACCCAACTGACGACTGCGGTGAGCATGTCGAAGTGATCGAGCGAGGGACCGCCGCCGCAGTGGGCCATCCCGGGGACGAGAAACATACGGCTCCATTCAGAAACCTTCTCGGCTCCGCCGTTGGTCGCGGCAAGTGATTGGTAATAGCCGAGCGTGTCGAGCGGCGAGAACCAGGGATCGCTGTCGCCGTGGAAGAAGATGAGCTTGCCGCCGCTGAGTGAGAACGTGGAGAGATTGGTGGACGCGGGCTCGACGAGCGGATCGGATGCATGCAGTGCTGCTTTATCGATGTCGAGTTCAGTTGCGGCGGTGTAAGGACCGAAGAGACCACCCGGTCCCAAGGCCAGTAAACCTGATGCGAAGCCTTTCGAAGCAATGCCCGCGTCATAAAGGAATGCCGGGTAGACCTGCGTGCCATAGGCATTCTTCGGTCCGGCGAAGGCTTTCTTGATAGCAGCGGTTTTCTCAGGAGCGATGCATGCGTCGGACTGGCCGGGCTTGCACGCGAGAACCGCAGGATCGAAATCGCAGCCGAGAGTGTCGGAGATCATGCCGTCGGCTACGCCGTCTTTCGCATCACATTGTTTCATCAGCGCATCCATAAAGAGCTTTCGATCGTCGTCGGTGAGGAACTTGTCGATCTGCGGCTTTCCGGAGGGGTCTTTCGGAGCGGCTTGGTTGTAAGCCACTGGGATCCATTGCGCGATGGCAAGGTTAGACAGGCCGGTGCGCATGGCCGGGTCACCGGAGACGATCCCATTGAACACGGTGGGATAGCGCTGCGAGAGGATCATGCCTTCGCGGCCGCCCGTGGAACAGCCGACAAAGTAGGAATACGCTGCAGGCTTTGCGTAGTAGTGCCCGATGATCTGCTTGGCTACTCCGGCGACTTCAGCGTTCGCGAGGAAGGCGAAATCGAGATAGGCCTGCTGGTCGCGCATGAAAGTGAAATCGAAGGCGCCCGTTTTCGCCTTGTGCCCTGTATCTGTGCTGGCCACCGCGAATCCGCGGGAGAGCGCTGGCTCGTCGCCTGCGTAGTTCGCTCCAGCGGGATACGCGATAATGCCATTGCCGCCTCCGCCGCCCTGCATCATGAAGTCACCGTTCCAAGCCGCATTTTCGGGCAGTGCGAGAGCAAACCCGATGCCGAACTCCACGCCGTCTACGCCCTTGCGGCGATTGATAATGCCGTCGACGCGGCAATGCGCTGGAAGCGGGCCAATGGAAGGAGCGCCGGGATACGGCGGCGGGACGGCGGTTCCGGCGGGAACGAGCGCGGCCTTGGTGATTT
>CAWIQS010000002.1:0-277447 GCA_963838295.1 uncultured Acidobacteriaceae bacterium | reverse complement strand
CGTCAACCCGGAAGTTGCACAATTTTTGGTAAGGAACGGGTTGTCCACAAGAACGAAGCCGCAGGCGCCGCGGCCGCTGCGGTAGTGGCTGGCGAGTAATTTTGTGGCCGGGATAGGTTGAGTCACAGGAGGCATCTACTGTGACTCGTCTTCGCAAAATGATGCTCGAAGAACTCGAGCGTCGCAACTATTCCGAGAGCACGACGCGACGTTATCTGCGTTACGTCGAGCGGTTCGCACAACACTTTGGCAAGTCACCGGACAAGCTCAGCCCCGATCACCTTCGCACCTATCAGGGTTATCTGCTCAAGGTGAGGAAGTTGGACCCGGGAACAGTCGAGTGCCACGTGTCTGCGCTGCGGTTCTTATTCATACGCACACTCCATCGGCATGAGTTCCGTCAGTTCCTGCCCTATCCCAAGGTTCGCCGGAAGCTACCCAAGATCCTGAGCCTGGAGGAAGTCACGCGTCTGATCGATGCCAGCGGCAGCCTGTTCGAGCGCACTCTGCTGATGGTTCTCTACGGCACAGGCATGCGTCGATCCGAGTTAGCTCGGCTGAAGATCGACGACATCGACAGCCAGCGCATGGTTATTCATGTGGTGAACGGCAAGGGAGGCAAGGATCGCGACTTGCCGCTGAGTCCGAAGTTGCTGGAGACCCTGCGGATTTACTGGCGGTGGCTTAAGCCCGAGACATATCTGTTCCCCTCGCGAACGCTTCGCGACGCAGAGCAACCGATCACCGACAAGACCGTGTGGCGCATCTGCTCGGAAGCGGCCAGGAGAGCCGGCATCCGCAAGACAGTGGCGCCCCATTTGGTTCGCCACAGCTGGGCAACCCATCTGCTTGAAGCCGGCACCGATCTGCGCACGATCCAGCTTCTGCTGGGTCATGAGGATCTGGAAGTAACGGCGAGGTATCTGCATCTTTCCGCGCAACGGCTGCAGAAGGTCGCTAACCCGATCGAGGAACTGAAGCTCTCCAACGTCGACCAGAGCCGCCGGTCTTATCATCGTCCGCGTCGCTGATGACACGGCCGGCCATCGAAGTGGCCGACATCGTCCGCGCAAAGGGCAGGCAGTATCTTGAACAGTTCAGCGTCAGCTATCAGCAGCTGAAGGCATATCGGGCCGTGGAGCGCTGCCGCACCGCTGCTCTTGGCGGACATAAGGACAAGTGTGTCAACTGCGCGTACGAAGCACCACACTCTTATAATTCGTGCCGCTCACGATGCTGTCCCAAGTGTCAGGCGCAGGAACGCCGGCGATGGCTCGAGGCACAGCAGCGGGATCTACTCAACACCAACTACTTCCACGTCGTGTTCACCGTGCCGCATGAACTGAACCCGCTGGCACTGACATCTCCGAGACCGTTTCTCGATTTGCTCTTCGAGGCCAGTTCCCAGGCCCTGCTCGAAGTCGCTCGAGATCCTAAATGGCTCGGCGCAGAGATTGGTTTTCTTTCCATCCTGCACACCTGGAGTCAGAACCTGCTGGGCCATTATCACGTGCATTGCGTGGTCCCCGGCGGGGGACTGTCTCCGGATCATCAGCGATGGATTTCGACCAACCACCCACGGTTCCTGCTGCCCATTGCGGTACTCCACGACGTCTTCCGCGACAAGTTCCTCGCTGGACTTCGTCATCTCTACCGCAAGAACCAGCTCGATTGCCGCGGGGCCGCCACCGATTTTCATGATCCTGCCTGGTTCGAACAGCTGCTCGCGAAGCTGGGGAAGAAGGACTGGTACGTCTATGCCAAGCCACCCTTCGGCGGTCCGGATCGAGTCCTCGCTTATCTCGGCCGTTACACCCACCGCATGGCCATATCCAACCACCGCCTCGTCTCCTTCGACGGCGAAGAAGTCAACTTCCGCTGGCGCGATTATCACCACGGCGGAATCCAGCGTGTCATGCCCCTCGGCGCCATCGAGTTCCTGCGACGCTTCTTCCTGCATGTCTTGCCCAGGGGTTTCGTGCGCATCCGCCACTACGGTCTGCTATCGAACCGTTTTCGAAAACAGCTGCTGCCCCTGGCGCGCACCCTGCTCACCGCCCAGGGCCGGGAGCCGTTGCCTCTGCCGTCGCCGTCCGACTGCGATCTATGGCACTGTCCCCGTTGTGGCGCACCGATGCGCGTCGCTGAACGCTTCACCGCCGCACAACTCTATTTTGCAGGCTTGGATTCTTCATGACCCTTGCCGCCAACTCGCTCTCCCGGCTTGCTCCATGCATGCGTTTGCAGTCGTGTGTTCACTTGATCCATCAACACTCCAAAGACACTCCAACCGGCTTTCCCGAACTTCGCATTGAAGACACTCTATACAGATACTCAACTATTCCGAGCACCCGTAGCGATGATGAAGTACCAGAAGACTATTTGCTAAAACAGGAAACAACATTCAATATCCATAAGCCCAGCCTCGATCACCGCGACCGCTAAGTACACCTGCGGCTTCCTTCTCGTGTCCAAATCGAAAGCGCCTCGCGGAGCAAATCGCACCGCACAATCAGCACTTCTCCGCGACGCGCTTCCGATCTTGGATAGCTACAAACCGCCAGGAATTCATTTTCCAGGTGTAAACCTGATGTCTTGGGCGGCCTGAATGTCGACAGGCCCAGGGCAAGATCAAACGAAGATCATTTAGGCAATGCGATTTCGAGCGATCCGACCTGTCCGCTCGATGCGTCGCGAATGCCGACGCGCAGAAACTCGCCGTCGGCGGGAGCATCAATCTCCTGGTTTACAAGGATGCCCTTTTGCATTGCCGTCTTCATCTGTGCCGGAGTCAGATCCGAATCGAGACCGACATCGGTCGAGGCTAACCGCTTCCCGTCGAGGTTGAAGATTGCCTGCGCGATCTCAAACTTCAAACGTCTGCGCCCATTGGGCAGGGTGGAAGTTTCGAGATGGTGTGCATCGATTGAGTACCCCAATCGATAGCGTCCAACGAACTTCTGTTTGGGTTTGTCGCTGGCCTGTTGGATCGGAGTCCTGTCGTCTTTGAGAATCTCCACTTCGAAGGTGATCGCTGACAGCTGCGGTGCTCCGTGCAGCATCGCCGCCGTCATTGCGCTGAGGTTTGGAGTGGGATGCGAATTCGGACCGCCTGAACCAAAGTAGCCCCGCCGGTAGGCGAGATCGTAATGTTCCTCCTTGAGTCGAACCTCGATCTTCCGGAAGCCTTCATCGCGCCGAGGACTCGCTGGAACATATGCAAGCGAGTAGTAGCCGGATGAATCGGCAATGACCTGTGCGGCGGATTTCCCCACGGCGTTCGTGTCGTAGAAGGCCTTGCCGCCGGTATCGTCAGCGATTTGCGTCATCGTGTAATGTTGTCTCGCCCATTGCCCCGGTATCTCGATATCATTCCCGACGGCATCCCGGATCAGGTTTTGCATGGAGTCGCTCTCGTGCGACGTTGGGAGCGTCATGATGCCGCGAGCGTCGACCGGGTATACAGCTACGCGAGCGCGGGTGAGGAGATTGTCAGTTTCCCGAATCTCGTTGCTATAATCCTGGAAATCATCGAGAGCGGTAGGGGCTCCGATTGTGATCGGGAATGCACCTGAGAACCAGACCAGGCTCTTCCTGCCAGGAACGGCACTCAGATAATGTGCAAGTTCGTCGAACGCGTTCAGGGTCTCTTCAACACGAACGTAGCCAAGGAACCGGTCCTGCACTTCGCTAGCTTTTTCAGGGTTTCCTGAGGGTAATGCGGCGGATGCATCGCTCCAAGCAAACTGGGTTGAGGGCCCGGCTTTCCTCAGGACTTTTTGCAGAACTGCAGGGTCTGTGGTGAACTCTTGGATCATCCGAAGGTCATGCGTAAGGCCATACACGGCGATCGGCGTTCCTGCCGGGATCGTGTTGAGGAACTTAAGCAACTGCGCCCTTGCATACGCTAGGTCGAGGTTGCGCGTGTTCAATCCATCCAGCAAAACCACGCAAGGTGCCCCCTTTGAGTACTGCGGCAGATTGGTATACACGCCGGAGGGAAGCGGAGGCGGTGCGTCTTTTCTCTGAGGCGTCGATTCACCATGTTCTTCGAAACTCGCGATAGTCTGCTCGCGCTTATCCTCGAACACGCGGAAATCCGATTGCGGTAAACCTTTCACGAGATGCCCTGACTTATCGTGAACCACGACATCGATAACGACGAGGTCGGAGTTTGTACGCAGGGGCGGTGCCTCGTTCGGGCGCGGATAGGTCTTGCGGGCCTGGACGGAAGGTGCTAAGTCCTGTGCCGAGCAGGGCGCCAGAATTAAACAGGCAGCAAGCGCAATGCGAAACGAGGGTAGCATCGTTCGGTGAGCCATTGTACCCAAATTTGACTAATTGCGGCTGAATCACCGCCCACCTGTCAATCACCCTTTGAGCAACAGGCGATCCGTAGTGTTGCCGAAAAGGTAATTTCCGAGTGGACCACTTCTATGTAAGTCCAAGTCAAGAGAAAAGCACAGAATTCCTGGGCGCGCACCGGAGGGCGCGCAACTGGTCTGATCAGGATCTGCCGTTACGCAACGGTGCTTCTCGGCCGATGATTCCTGCATCAAGCAGAACCACACATCCATTTGCTGTCTAAGACTCCGAAGAGTCCGCACAGAAGATCGAGTTTAATGGAATGGTCCGCCGCCAGCTCACTCGGGGATGATTGGAGACGGAGGAGGACGTTCATGGAAATTCGTACAGTCGGTATCGATCTTGGCAAATCGGTATTTCATCTAGTTGGTGTCAGCGCAACTGGCGAGGTTGTTGTGCGGAAGAAATTCTCGCGCGAAAAGTTGCTGCAATTCACGGCTAATCTGCGTGTAGAGCGGATCGGCATGGAAGCCTGCCCGGGTGCTCACTTTCTCGGCCGAGCTCTTCATGCACAGGGGCATGCTGTTCGTATAATGCCGGCGAAATACGTCAAGCCGTACGTGATGACGAACAAGAACGACTACATCGATGCAGAGGCTATTGCCGAAGCCGTATGGCGTCCGAAAACGCGATTTGTGCCAATCAAGACCGACGATCAACTGGATATGCAATCCCTGCACCGAGCTCGGGAGGGCTGGGTGCAACGCCGCACATCTCTGGTCAACCAGATGCGAGGGCTTCTGCTTGAACGCGGCATCACAATTCGAAAGGGGCGCCGATATGCGGAAGAGGCGCTACCTGGCATACTCGAAGACCCGGGCACGAATCTCACTGGGCCTTTGCGGACGTTGCTTGCGCAGCTCCAAGGTGAGTTGAAGCATTTGCAGCGTCAGATCGATGAAGCAGATGTCGCTATTTTCAGAGCAGCCAGTGAGCACGAAGCTTGCAAACGCTTAATGGCGATCCCTGGGATCGGACCGGTCGTTGCCACTGCAATTATCGCGGCCATCGGCTATGGAGGAAATTTCCAGAAAGGGAGGGGTTTTGCGGCCTGGCTTGGTTTGGTTCCAAGGCAGTACTCAACCGGGGGCAAACAGACTCTGCTCGGAATCAGTAAGCGTGGCAATCGATATCTTCGACATCTTTTTGTGCATGGTGCTCGCGCAGTGCTGAGGTACAAGGAAAAGCAGTCCTCCGGTCTTAGCGACTGGCTCGGAGCTTTCGTCGCGAACTCACCATAACGTGGCGGCAGTTGCCCTAGCCAACAAACTGGCTCGCATGGCGTGGGCGGTGTTAGCCAAGGGAGAAACGTATCGTCCCCCACTTTTGATGGCGACTGAACCGGTAGCGATTTGAGAGGACCGGCCTGCAATTGCCGCCTGGCACGAGCGCCAAGCTTGGAAATCGCAAGTCGATTTCCACAATCGCAGACCGACGGCTGCTGCTGACTGAATTGTTGGACTTTGGAATACCTGCTAGGTCTGCTGGCAACAAAGGAGATGGCACAACGGTCAAACCCGGCGTTATCGAAACCTGCCGAACACAACATGGCCACAAGCCTGCGAGTTTAATTAGGACGATAGCGCGGCGCATTCCATCGAGGTCAGGAGTCTACAACTCCACAAAGACCGGATACATTTGCGTAGACCAGACTGTCACTCTTCATTTTTTGCTTGCGACAAGGCGGCGGACCATACATGTGTTCTCTGCCAGCCCCGAAACAATTCAACGGGAGCCTCCGGAGCTTTCACTCCATCGCCCAGTGGGCAACTTGCGGGGCCTGGCAGTCTGCGCATCGGAATAATCCTGGTGTTTTTCATTCATGGGCAAGTTTTTAGGCTGCCACCGTGCCTCCGAATTCCTCGGCAGGCACGAAGTCCTGTTTTCTGCGTTCGACTGCAACCATCCAGGCCACCATCTTCCTGGCTACGGCCAGCGTGGCGCGGTTGCGATTGCCTCTCTGCTTTTCCTTTTCGTAGATCAAGGCCAGTTCATGGCTGTATCGCGGTGCCAGCTTCGCCGCTTCCACCAGCACCTGCGGGATATGCTTGTTGCGCTGCTTGGAAATCGGCGTGCGCACGACCTTGTCAGCTGAACGCTTCTCGGCTCCGCACAGTCCGCAATAGCTGATGGCCTGTTTGATCGATCGGAAGCGCACCACATCCCCGATCTCCAAAACCCAGGTCAGCGCCGTGATCGGACCCACTCCGGGAACGGTTCTCAACCGCTTCAGCCGCTCGGCCAGCAACGGGTCGCGCTCGAGAGAACTCACCAGTGCATAGTCCAGCTTCTGTGATCGATTGATCGTCTCCCGGCTCAGCTTCAGCAGCGGCCTGACACAGTCGATCTCTTCGTTGCCCGACATCAGCTCGGTGAAGTAGCCCACCTTGTGCAATCGCTGCTTGTTGTAGCTCACGCCGGTCTCCATCAGCAAACCCGAGATCCGGTTCTTCATCTGAACCATCTGCTTCACCAGCAGTCCGCGGTAGCGCAGAGTTCGCCGCCGGTCGCGGATCTCGGTTGATGTCATGTAGCACTCCGGAAGAAAATCACAACGAAGACAGTCGGCGATCTTGCTGGCATCGATCTTGTCGTTCTTCCGCTTCGCCGCGGCAATGGCTCGCAGCATCAGTGGATGGGCAACCTTCACCTTCTCCGCATGCGGAAGAAGGTGATCGTAGATCCAGCCGGTGAAGATCGTCGCCTCCATGGCCATCATCCGGGGTTGAGGAAGAGTCTTGATCCAGGCATCAAGTTCACGCCGCGTCGATCCGATCTTGCCTTCGCTATGGATCTTGCCGGCCGCGTCCTTCACGCAATAGCTGATCGTCTTCTTGTGAACATCAAGTCCGATGTAGTACATAAAGTCTCGAGGAGCCTCCGTGGGTAGTTCTCTGAATCAGCCTCACAGCTGAGTTCAGCCTTTGTAACACCCTCGTGCTCCTCCTCGACTTATCATTCAAACAATCCGCCCGCAACACCACGTCACTACCTCAAAGGAGCCGCATTGTGCGTTGTAGCGAACTCCTTCCAATGCTCGACGCAGGCAGTAAATGGTTCCCCGGCATAGCCAGGAGGTAGGCATTGTGGCTCATGGAAGATGGAGGTGAGCGAGTTGATTGTCTGACCCTTCACTTCGACATCTGGATCATCCAAAGACACAAATAGTTCAGCAATTGCGTCACTTGATGGGGCGGAAGCGAGTGCCACGGCAGCGGCTGCATGCATCTGCGGTTCTGGAAGTTTGAGAGCCTGAATGAGAATCGGGCCGGAGAGAGAAGGATCGATTTGCTGCAACGCATAAATCATATTGAGACGTGCGTTGTTCAGCGCGATTTCGTGACTGGAAATCAGACCTGTTTCCAATTCGTGAAGAACGGAGACGTCCTTGCGCCGGACGAGCGCGGCGAGGAGTTCAAATCGAAATCCGCGATCCGATCTCGCCGCAGGAGCATCAAGCGCCTCTTTAAAGATCTTCTGCACAAGAGGTGCTTGCTCGGAATCGATCATGAAGATGGTTCGAGTCCTATCCTGCGAGGAGGCTTGCTCGTCAAAGAGTCCCTCACCCAAATGCCGCAGCACCAAAGTGTAGATATCCTCGTCTGATCTGTTCGACAGTGCGCTGTGCGAACGCGACATTGGCATCGAAGATTGATCGGATGCCGCGAACGCAAATCTGTCCGCATGCGGCTTGAGAAAGAACATGAGATATGTTCCTTCTGTAAGCCCATTCGTCACCGGTCCAGCGGCCCAATCGGGGTTCTGGAGATAGTCCACCTCAATGGTGCCGTTCGCAGGTTCTCCTTTCAGAACTTCATCGACCCGGATAAATGCGGTCATGCTTGCGCATGCATACGGTTTCCCGTCAGGCATGGGAATCTCTCCGTCGCCCACTCGAACGACTCTGAGAACTTCGCCTACAACGATTATTGAGGAGGAACTCGTAAGCTCGGCGATGTCGGGAATCGAACTGATTCTGCAATACGCAAACATGGAGCAGCAGAGCGTTCCAAACAACATAAGGCCACATCGAAATGCGTGCTTAAGGAGCATGCAGTCTTCCTCCGCAACTCCAAAGTTTGACACCTCAGTCTAATCGACCGACATCTCACTCGCTCTGGCTTCCGGTCGGAGTTTGCCTACCCGGGCAATCCGACGATCGGTTGTTGTCCTATCGCGTCTTCTCGGAGCAAACTCTGCTTGAGTCAATTTCTTGCTCTACTTCCGAGCGACGAACTCGCGAAAAGCCGGCCACCCCTCTCCCGTCATCCCGCATCCAAACCGGTTGCTTGATCGCCCGTCAGTTCTTCCGAGGAGATGAATCTATGCGTTCCCCACGTGGCCTATTCGCGTGTCTCGTTGCTGTCGTGTGTGCCAGCGGCGCGATGGGCGCTTCGGCTGCAACGTCTAGCACTAGCCCTGTCGCGTTTGTGTACGTTGCCACCGTGAATTCCAGTGGAGTCGGCAACCAGGTGGTCGGCTTTGCCACCGCCGCTGATGGAACGCTCACCGCCATTCCCGGCTCTCCCTGGGCCGATAAGCTCCAATGGATGGCTGCCACGCAAAATTACCTATTCGGATCCGACTTCGTTCCGAACGGAAAGATTCAGTACATCTTCTCCTACAAGATTCAGTCGGATGGTTCGCTCCATTACATAGGCGCAACCGACATTCAGGACAAGGGAAGCGGCAACGTCTGTAACGACGGAACGTTCCTTACCCTCGATCACACCGGCTCGCACCTCTATCAACAGGTCGCTTTCACACAGTGCGGCAGTGACACGGCCTACGAGTCCTGGGGAGTGAACAAGTCAACGGGGTTACTCGATTACCTGGGCACCAGCACGCCGCGCTCGTTCCCCGCGTTTGCCGACTATCCTCTCACCGTTGCTGCGAACAATCTCTTTGCGTATGCCGTGGGCTGCGATATCTCCAACGCATCCGTCGAAGGTGTCGGCTTCAAAAAACAGATCAATGGCAACTTGGCCGACCTCAATCTCACCTGGCCCATGCCCACGGGAGAGCCTCCCACAGCGGGACCTTGGACCCCGTGTCCTAGCTATGCCGCCGCTGATCCGACCAATCACTTGGCCGTCGCCGTCAATTGGTTGAGCAACAATTCCACCAATCCCGAGCAGATCGCCACCTACGCCGTCAACGCCACGACCGGCGCTCTCGCCACAAGCAGCACCTACGACAACATGCCGACCACCAGCCTCAATGCCATCCAGTGGATGTCGATGTCGCCCTCCGGCAAGTTCCTCGCCGCTGTCGGAGGCACGGGTCTGCAACTCTTCAACTTCAATCCTACCGGTCAGGCAACACCCGCAAGCGGTGTTCTCATCGGAAAGCCGATCGCCATGTGTGCCTGGGATAATGCGAACCACCTCTACGCCCTCGTCCGGGGAGGACCCGGAACGGTGGGTGGGGGCTTGCTTTACATGCTGACCGTGACGGCGAGCGGCGCGACTCAAGTGCCGGGCTCGCCGTATTCCGTTCCCTCCGCGGAGAATCTGCTGGTCCAGACGCGGTGAACCTTCCTGGGAGAGGGTCAGAACTGGCAGACAAAGTACGAAAGAATCTAAACCACATGTATCAAGCGGCACCCGTCGACCGCGCTCGCTTAAGCAAGATCTGGTTGGTGGTCCAGAGACGCGCTCCAGTCCCGCGCGGCGGTCTCAAAGCATCCTCCGGGCGAAGGCCGGGAGGCGTCTGAATCCTTGAGCGCATCGAGCGTTGCTCCAAAACGGGATTACTACTGGCATGGTCCGCCGCCTAAGCCCCTCGGGGGTGTAGAGGTAAAGAGCAAGGAGGTGTGCCATGGAGATTCGTACGATCGGTATCGATTTAGGGAAGACGGTGTTTCGTTTTGTAGCCGTCAACGCACGTGGCCAGGTCGTTGTTCGCAGGAAGGGTTCGCGGACTCAGCTGCTTCGTTTTACCGCGAACCTTCGCGGATGCCTGATCGGCATGGAGGCCTGCGGAGGATCCCATTTTCTCGGCCGTGCTCTGCGGGAACAAGGCCATGATGTGCGCCTGATGCCGGCGCAGTATGTGAAGCCGTACGTAAAGACGAACAAGAACGACTATATCGATGCAGAAGCGTGTGCCGAAGCTGTAACCCGCCCCACGATGCGCTTTGAGCCGATCAAGACCGACGACCAGCTCGATCTGCAGTCGCTGCACCGGGTACGTGAGCGGTGGTCGTGCGCCGCACCGCGGTGATCAACCAGATGCGCGGGATGCTGCTGGAGCGCGGCATCACGGTACGGACGGGAAGATGCCGTTTGGATGCCGCGTTGCCCAACATCCTTGAGGATGGTTTGACCTCTTGTCGGGAACACTTCGCTTTCTGCTGGTCGAAGACGAGCTGGAGTTGGAAAGGCGGTTCGGCCGGTGCCATCCACAGGCGCGATTAGCAGATCCCAGATGAAGCCATGGAAAAACTGTGGGAGACTCTCCTGCTCTTGAAGGTCGTGAAGCTCGTCCACGAGGATTCAATTTGGGAGCGAGTCGCCGCGAATCACGGCAGCACGATTACCTCGCCTTTCATACCTAATTCGTCGTGATAGGCACAAATATACGGATATGTACCCGGAGAGGTGAAGGTCACACGGAATCGAGTGGCGCCGGGAGCCAACTGTCCGAGTGCGGTGCGCTCCTGGGACGCTGGGGCAATCTTCCCGGAGTAGAGGTTGTCACTGGTGGAGGTAAGGATGGCATGCAGCACGCCATCTGGATCGTGCGACATCAACACGTCAGCAGAGGCCGCCGCCGGATCTAGCGGCGTGAACTCTCCCGTCCCAAATTGAACAGAGTGGCCGCTGACATCGGAGCTGTCCCACTCCAGGGTTTGCCCCACGTGGACCGTCACGCTCTCGCGCCCGAAACGCATCTTCGATACGCTTTGCGCGCCACCCGGCGTCGCGACGAGTTCTCCTGCGCCCATGACCACGATGTGCATGTCATGATGAGCGTGGGGCCTATCATTGTCAGCCTCGTGCGGCGCATCTTCCCTTAGCTTCGCGGATAACCCATCGTCGCGATCGTTGAGAAGATCATGCTGCTCGATAACCGCCTGACGGTCATAGAATGACTGATCGTGAGGAAGAGGCTGCAAGGGGTCTAGGACATGGATGGTCCCAGACTGGTTGGCGTGGAGCAGGCATACAACTACAAAGTTGCCAGGGTCGGGAAAAGTCACGGTATAGGTGGTCCCAGGAGTCGCGATCAGACCGCTATTTACGCAGTTCGTCCCGTCGAACGCTGAGCCGTCTGGTGTAGTGCCATTCGGAGCGGTCCCGAGCGGACAGCCTGCCGCAAAGGTCGGACGCGCTTGCCCGACCTTGAGGAAGGTTACCGAATGGTTCTCGTTGGCAGCGAAAGTCCAGGTGATGCTGTCCTGGGCGTGGATCCACATTTCGTTTGGCAGAAAGGCCAGCGCCTGAACTCCTTCGTCGGAGCTCTGCGCTCCGACGATTGCGTGCCAGGATTCAGCCCGCAGTGCCTGGGAAAAAACGATCACTGCACAAATCAACACCAACCGATTCAGTCTTCCTCGCATATCGATCTCCTTTTTTGGCATCGGTGCACGGCGACGCATGGACAGGATGGGACAACTGATGCCCCCCATCAAGCGGTAATACGTAGTTTGCAGTCATTACATCTATTTGCCGTTGAATGCCGTGCTTTGCACGTTCCAGACGGGCAAAGCCTTACCGCGACGAACAACGGCGACGGAACGGTTGATCTGTATGCCGAATCTTCGCGCAGCCGGGTTTGGAGAAGTGCTTCGCGGAGTGTCTTTTGCGCCCGCTAACGGAGACGCGATGACGAGCACTAGGGGGTATGTGAAGACAAGAACGACTACATCGATGCCGAGGCGATGGAAAGCAACCCGAGCACCGACTCAGTGGCCTCGACCGATTCAAGGGATGCTACGGCATCCCCTTTTCGCAATCTGCTTGCAGAAACTCTTTATCGGTAGAGGCACCCAAACGTTAAATCCTGGGGGCGCCGGGGCAAAGCCCCCGTCGGCTTCGCCGACCACAGCTTCCTGCCGAACTAAAGGCGCCCTCTCATAATGCATAACCCCGGAAAATGAATCATGTCCGAATTCGCGGTGATTGGTTCGGAATCACCAGAATAGGCAACCTTGCACAAACTTTGTGCCGAAGCATTGCTCAATGTCCTGAACGATCGCAGGACTCATCACGTCAAAGCTGTCCGCTACCTTGGGATAAATGAACTTGCCAAATTCAAATTCAATCCAGAACCGAGCACAACCTGCATCGGAGACTTCAATTGCTTCTCCGGTCCATGGATTTGGGAAGATGCCTTCGACCACGGCGTTGTTGCAGGGCGAGCCAAAGATCGGAACGTCTCGGGTGTTCGGGCCTGCTTCTACATCCCAAGTCGAAGTAGAGACCGTTTCTGATCGATGCTCACAGGCAACGGTGCAGATATAAAGCCCTTCGTATGGAGCACCGTCCGTCCCAAGAAGAATGATGGGCCGGTCTTCTCCGGTCCACTGTCCAGATTGCGCCACGGTGTAATGAGTGCAACCTTCAATCGCAGCCGGAATATCCTCGAACTGTTCCAAGTTCAGACAGTCCTGCGCAGGAATTGAGATCGGCTCGCCCGTCATTGGATTGGTTCCCCGGCGCAACCTCCCCGATGGCTTCATGACGATCAGACCGGGGAGCCAGCGTTGGCCCGAAAGACGACTGAACATGAATAGCGACTCAAGCCTGAGATAGAAGCTTGCAACCTGACCAGAACTTGGACTGAATTGGGAGTCAACAGGGATAAGTGTGTGAATGTACTGTTCCATAGCCTCACCGAGTCCGGTGTCATCAGCATCCTGTTACTTAGGCCGTGTCGAGAGATCAGCGCACTATGAGCTGAACAGCGAGCATTAAAAATGGCGCCAGATTCGCTCACGCTGGAGTGTGGTGGACTACTCGGACCTGATCCTTTTCTTCGCCTCTCCGCTCGTGCTGGTTTTACGTGGACTCGGACCAGTCGTCACGATGCGCGGGAAGAATCTTGTCAATCATTTTCTCGTAGTTGCGAATTAGAACACGACAGATCAAACACGTTTTGTAATGAGGGTGACTATCTATCAATTCGTCCGCCAACATCACACTTCTCGCCGTTCTTGACCTGTTCCTTTCATGGACAATCATCGGCTGGTTTGTCGTCTTGGCTTGGGCGATTTGGGGCAGGTCCGATCCGAAAGAATATGCGAAGCAGTCCGGCGCAATTTGACGAAGTAATCCAAAAATAGGGTTATGTCCGGTTAGCCACCACTCGGGAATTGTCAGGCGAATGATGAGACAATGTGGCTCTCGGCTCAATGACCATGTGTAACTGCCTATTGATGCTCACCGATGGCGCGATGTCGCTAAGGCTGCTCGGTGCAGTCGGACTCCTCCTGATGGGAGTGCTTTGGGTTGTCATCTTTTTGGTGTTGAAAAGGGCTAGTTCAGGCGCGAATCAATTGCGCACCTCTGCTGACACACAGAAAAAGATACGGGCTTCGATACGACGACTTCAACGTACTGTTGTGGCGTTGCCGGTTCTGCTCGTCGCCGGATTGTGGATGACACGGGGCGAACCGTTGGTTCCACGCATAACGGGAGCTGCAGTCAACGTATTCTTCACGCTCTGGTTCATCTACTTGATTCGCAGAGCGAAGAAACAGCTTCCTTGAACTTGGACTGCACGCAACGTTGCGGGCGAATAACCGCCCACCCGTCAATTACTACTTGTGCACTACCCGACCGGCTGGTCAAAGTTTCTCCGTTCGTTTCACCTGGACGTAAGACCGCCTTGTGGGACAAGTGAAACGCGTTGCCGTCGCGCCTGTCGCCAAATCAACCCGCTCATCGAGGAGCCGATTGGCACCGACAGGCTGGCAAGTCCTCCAGGAATTCGTTCCCGATCTTCAGATGGCGCTAGCGCGTCCCTGGAGCGATCTAAACGTTAAGCACTCACACAGAGTCATCCTTGCAATTTGCCTCGGCAGTTTCGGTTGATTTCGGTAGTCTTTGGTTACATACATCCTTCACCGGCTTCGTCGAGATATCGGGCTTTTGATTGTCCATGCCATTGTCCATCAGCAACTTCGCTGAGAAACGATCGACTGAAATTACAGTACTTACTTCAGATTTCTATTTTCTGCATCGGAAAATAGATTCGGGCCTACCCGCGTGACACGACTAATGAATACAAGGCAGCAGGTCGTAATCGCCCTGAATGCAATGTCACTCCGCGTCAACGCGCCGCTTTGCCTTGAGCAACACATCCACAGCCTCGGGTCGGTCATCCCAATAATCCAGCCGTATTCTTCCATCCGGCAACTGGCTCACCGTGGCCGGAGCAGCGCTGGCAGTGCAATACCATCCCGACGGCAGCACCACGGCATTTCGCGGCCGGCCAAGGCTGCGGTCGAATACCAACTCGTCGCCATTCAACCGATAGCTCACCGGTGCGGTATAGGTCTCAGCAATGCGCAGGCGCAGCGTTTGCCCGGTCTGCACGGCTGCAAAGGGAATCACCACCACACGATCCTTGGCCTCCACTGTTTCCCCGGTATTGATCTTGGACGCGATCATCTCCGCGCCGCTCATCTCTTCAGCCTTTAATTGCTCGCCGGTATCTAAGATGCACGCCGAAGGGTGACTGGCAACGCTGCCCGCACGCACAACATTGGCATAGCCATTCACGCCCGCGCGTGCCTCGGTGTAGTCGTGATAGAGGCTGAAGGAGTGCGTCTCCGGCTGCTGCAGGAAGTACACAATGTCCCGATCCTGCGTGGCCCGCTCTGACAGCCTCTCCTCTTCCGTCTCTCCGATAAACGGCGACTCCCAGCTGCGCTCCTTCGTCAATTCCGACGGCAATGAATTCGCGCCTGTTTGCGCATCCTTCACCGCGCGCACTTCCAGCGGAGCTTCACCGGCACCTGCATGAAGAAAGCTGATCGCAATGCGCCCGTCTTTCTCCGTTCGAATCTGCGATGGCACGGTCAACTTCACCACCTCATACCCCGCCGGCAACACGACTTTGTCGCGCTGGATTCCCAGTGGCCGCTTGAAGACGATCGCTTTCCCTTCCACGTAGTAGCTTTTGGCGTCTTTATAGGTTTTGACGATGAGAACCCGCCCTTGTCCGTTCTCCGGCACCGGACGCGCCAGCGTCACTTTGATGTATTCGGTAGCCAGTTCGGCGTCCGCCATCAGCGCATCTTTGCGCGCCTCGGCGCCGCTCACCACTTCAAAGTGCAATGGCTTGCCGCTCATCGCGTCATAGACACTTTCATCGCTGGCAACGCTGCCTTTGCGGATCGGGTTGTAAAAGAACTTTGCTCCAGCGGTCGTTGCCGTCACTTCGTAGTAAATCTTGAAGCTCGCCGTCTCCGGATCAAGCAACTCGTAGCGCGTATATTCGTCGGTCTCCGTTTGCAGAGCCGTGGGCGCCGGGTAATACATCGCATCCTTTGCTGCAGCGTTTTGAGCACTCGCAACCGAACGCAGCGCGAACGTCAAAGACACCGCCAAACTGAGGTGAACGATCTTTTTCACGGACACGCCCTCCAACACTTTATTTCTGCCCACCATGAAGAAGCTCCAGCTCCGACCCGATAAATCCCCATGAATTCCACGCCTCGCCTTTGACCACATTTCTGAATAGCTCCATCGCGCCGGAGTTGTCGTGATGATAGAAGCGCCAGTTTCCCACGCCGTACGAAACCGTATCGAACGACAGCTCACCCTCGAGATCGTCCGGCCCCGCGGGCGGCGGTGGCAGCACGGCTTCAGCGGTGAGCTTTCCCTGATAAAAGTGCAGCAGGCGGAGATAGAAATAAAGGTGCGGTTCGGTGTTCTTGACCTCAGGCGTGATGCGCGCCAGCACCTGCTCGGCTTGCTGTTCCTTGCCGGCACGACGCAGCGAAACATACAGCCAGTTCGAGCAATCGATCAAACTATCGTCATTCTTCGCCAGCGATCGAGCGCGATCAAACGAAGCTGCCGCCGCATCGAACTCGCCTGAGAAATAATGCGCAAGGCCCAAATGATAGTGAGCATCCAATAGCTCGGGAGCGAGTCGCGTCGCTTGCTCCAGGTCCTTCATGGCTGCCTTGAACTCTCGCAATCCCAGCTCGCGATGGCCGCGCTCCAGATAAAGCTCTGCACTGTTCGGTGCAAATGCGAGCCCAGTGGTAGCGGTAGCGACAGCCTCGCGATATTGGCGTCGTGCCGCCTGTGCGTGCGCAAGTTGCAGCACCAGGCTGACCTTTTTGGGATCTGCCGCCAGGCTCTTGCGAGCGTCTGCAATTGCCTTGTCATCCGGCAGCGCATAGAGCTTGCGGCTCAGGCCGGAGGTGAGCTCGACAGCGCCAGGTGCTCCTGTCTGCGACGAAAGATTTGTTGTCATGCCCAAAGCCGCCATGAACAAAATCGCAATGAAGCAGCCTGTAAAACGCGCCTTCGTTCGAAATCGACCCATTGTCTCGTTCATGTCTGCCAGCTCCTGAACATCGAGAATTCACCAGCGCAATTCGTAAAACCGCTCGCGGCTTCTAATGAAGAGTCACAATCTTCGCCTCTACGCAAGCCTTCAAGTAATCCACCACGACATCGATGGGGATCGGCCCAAACTCCGCGGCAACGGCATCGCGTATCGCGCCCACCGATCTCTTGCCATCGACAAAATTGACAATCTCGTAGGCATAAAGGGCTCCGCGATCCTGCACGCGGATCAGGCGGTTCGACTGGCCGTTGAGCAGCTTGATCCTGCTCACCCGCTCGTTTCCCAGCCGGTCCACCAGCACATCATCATTTTGAAAGGTGAGCGGCCCAAACTCGCCCACGCGCACTGGAATGCGCTCGGCATCCGGCTGATCATGCCATGGCGGCAGCGCCGGAAAGCTGTGCGCCCCCCGCTGTTCCTCCCCACGATCGATCCACCCATTCAGCATCACGGTCTGAGCCTCCAGGTCCTTGTTGAACGTAGCCGCTTTTTGAGGATCGCTCCCGGTATACATCGCGAAAGAACCCAGCTCCGCCTGCTCGCGCCGAAGCATCTGGGTGATCAGGTTGCGCGCCTCATACCAGGCTTCCTGCGGCCCGATTTGAGTGTCGTCGACAAGCGCCTGCGCGCGTCTGAAGCCCTCCGCCAGCCGCCCCTGCGCGCGCGTCGAAAAGAACGCCAGCAAAGCATCGGCATTCCCCGCGTCCAGCGCCGCGTAAGTATATCCAGAAGCAGCGCCCAGCAAGGCCACACGCCGCAATTTGGTTGCGTCAATCTGCTCCAGCGTGTCGTGATCCGTGTGGATATAAATGTCCGGCCAGTCCCGCAGGTAGAGCGAGGGCACGGCAATCGTCGATGAATCATAGTCGTCGTGATCGCTGCCTTCGGCATACGCGGTGCGGTCTGCCAAAAACTCATTCCGCGTACCGGGCGCTCCATTGCGGTCTTCGAGCACAGCGGCCTCTGCACCGGTGCCGTCCTCGGCATAGACCGCCGCACCATCTTTGATTGTCTCCGCAAACAATGCGCCCACGTCGGTCACGAAAGATGGCAGCGACCACGGCGTCTCGGTCACATGCAGAATCGATTTATTCTTGTAGGGGTCGCCACCCACCATATCCATATGGACATCGGCACGCAGTGCGCGTCGAATCTCCGGATGGCTGCTCAGGAAGGCCATCGTGCCCTCGACTTCAGGCCCCCAGATAAAGCGCAACGCACGCCTGGGACGCGGCAGCTTCCCGCCAGTAATCAGCTTGTTGAGCAGGCGTGCCGACTCCAGAATCGTCACACATCCGCTTCCATTGTCGTTCGCGCCTGGCCGCTGATGATCGAGATGGCAGCTGTAAACCACTTCGCCGGCCGCAGGGTCGGTCCCTGGTATCGTCGCTGTGATCACCGTCCAATGATCGGGAACGACCTCGGCTTTCACATGCGCGCTCAGCGTCACTGTCAGCCCAGGCTTCAGTTTCTCTCGCAGCACAGTCGCCGTCCCGCGCGACACCATGAACGCAAATCCCGTGGGTGCGAATGCATCCAGGTGGCCCCACCGCACCACCGTTGTGTCGAGCCCCGACCATGCCGTTGTCTGGTTCGGCATATCGCTCACAATGCCCGCCGCACCGTGTTCCATAACCGCCATGCGCTGCACGGTCGCGAGCACTCCATCGGCCAGCACGATCTTTCCCCGCACATCTTTATCCGCGTAGTCCGCCTCGCTGGTTCCCGCGCCCACATCAATCAGCGAAGCGTCCACATCCGCACTGTGGCTATAGTCCGCCAGTCGAATCGGGTCCGTTGCCCAGTCGCCCAGAAGA
This sequence comes from uncultured Acidobacteriaceae bacterium, assembly GCA_963838295.1. Lineage (GTDB taxonomy): Bacteria > Acidobacteriota > Terriglobia > Terriglobales > Acidobacteriaceae > Telmatobacter. The sequence goes on along the minus strand of CAWIQS010000002.1, from coordinate 258,731 downwards.
GTATGGTCTGGCGTAATCTCCCACAGGCTGGCAGCCTCCACGCGCCATCCCAGGTGCGAGCGCATCAGCCCGTAGTGAATCTTGCCGTCAATGGGGAACTGCTCTCGACGCGCATCTTCAAGCCCATACTCTTTGGCGCGCATCAGAATGAAATCTGCTGCTTGCTCAAACTCCGGCGTTGCTGGAACCCGGTGCAGCCGCGTCAAGGTGCGCAGATTTTCATACGGCGCCAACCCGCTGGCCTCATCGCGTAGTGCAATCCATTGCGTCTCGCTAAGAAACGGTTGCTGGGCATGGAGCTGAGAGCCATAAATCACAACCCCGGACAGGGCCACGATAAGCCGAAGAAACTGTGTCGTAGTGAAGGATTGCATAAGTGGATGTTTAGCCGGCGCAGTGAGAAATCCATTCTAAGCGCAGCAGGCGCGGGTCAGGCCGGGTGCTTACGAATCGGTCGCAGTCTCTCTATTTGCCCGTGTACCGAATATCGAGCAGCGTCCAGTCATCCTGGGGCTCGGGGGAGGCCTGGATCCGGTGCAACTCATGCACCATGTCATCGATGGTCGGCAGGGCGGCGAGTGCGATGAATCCCTCGATGCTGATCAGTTCGCCCGCTCTATTCTTGGTTTCGGTTATGCCATCCGTCGCCAACAGGATGCGGTCACCCGCCTGCAGCGTAATTTGCGAAGCCGAGTAAGTCGCCTGTTCGATGATGCCCACGATGGGGTTTGCGTCTTCGAGCTCGGTTATTTTGCCGTCAGCGCTAATAAACAGCGGAGGAACATGTCCGCAGTTCACAAATTCTACGCATCCAGTCGGAAACACCTTCAGCATGACCATCGTGGCGTATTTGCCAACCTGGCGCGCACAGAGAAAGCGGTTGATCAGATCTGCCGTTTTAGAAAGGGATTCGCCAGTAAGCATCAGCGCGTGGATGATCCCCTGCAAGGTTGCCGCCACAATCGACGCCGGCACACCTTTGCCGGAGACATCGGCAATTGCGACGCAGACGCATTCGGGCATTGCGATAACGTCGTAAAAGTCTCCTCCGATAGCGTGACAGGGAATCGTGCGCGCTCGGAATTCCGCATAGTCGAGGCGGGGAAGGTCAATCGCCATCAGTCCGGAGTGGATGGATGCGGCAATCGCAAGTTCTTCCTCCGCCTGGCGGGCTTTCAATTCGGTATCCGCGAGCAGCGCATTATGCAGGAGCGTCGAGGCTTCGGTAGCGAGGTTATCGAGTACCTGGTGGTCGGTGTCACTCAGGCTTCCGGCGCCGATCCGCGCATCAAGGTACAAAACTCCAAGCAGCCGGTTTGGTTCACTGGGCGAAATATGTTTACGCAGAGGAATGCAGTAGATGCTGCGAATCGAGTTGGCCATGACGCTCGCCCAGTGGGCGGCGCTGTCATCGCTGAGAGTGTCACTGAGGTAGAACCTCGTATCGCTCTCCACGGCCTTTTGCATCGCGCGGCGCGAAACGGAGGAGTCGTCTTCGATCAGGGTATCGTCTGACCGGAGGCCCACGGAAAGGCACAATTCGCCCTCCTTCAGCAGAAAGACGAAGCCACGCTCGGTTCCGGTCAGTTGCATTGAAAGCTTGAGCAGCGCGTGGAACACATCGTTGATAGCTCCGCCGGAGTTGAGCTGTCGGGCGGCATTGAGCAGGAAACCGAGCCTCTCGATTTCACGCGCAGGCCGTGGGACGTCCTTGGTCGGGTTTGGCTCCAACCCTGAGAGCGCATGGAGTAATTCGTCGGCCCGGATCCCCGCCATGCTTCCTGTATCGGGAAGCACAAAACGGAAACTGACGGCGCTCGTTGAGCCGAACTGCAGAGCATCGCCGGAGCGCAGTTTTGCCTGGTCGATACGCTTGCCATTCAGGTAGGTGCCATGCGAACTGTTCTGGTCGACGAGTTCGAATCCATCGTTCTGCAGGGTGATCGTCGCGTGGCGCCGAGAGACGAATGCCTCCTTCAGGATGAGATCCTGGTCGGCAGCCCGGCCGATGGTCGTGCATCCACTACGAATTTCGAAAGTGTGCTCCCCGTCGGAATCGCCATACTGCAGAATCGGCGTTGTAACTTGGGCCGGCATTGTGCAGATTCTATTCCGTACCATCCGGGATGCGCGACGGCTAAGTTGCAAAACCTCGAATCCGGGAACCGCCGCGCTTAATGCGTCGGGCAACCTCGCCGGAGCCCGGCGGCGTTCGGTCGACACCGTGTTCCCCCTGGCACGTTCCGGCAAGAAATTGTCAAGCATTGAGGAGCTGTGTCTACACCGTGTCCAATTTCTTGCCAATTTCCGCATGGTTCTACGCGCAAAATTCCCTTACTGTTTGAATTTCGCTCCACGATGAGGCCCATGTCTTGACAATGCCCGTTGCCATTGCGCATTGTGGATTCACCGACCTCCGAACGGCTTCCTTTATGCAATGCAGCGGATTGTGATTCACTCGTCGGCGCAAAACATCCATAAGTCGAAGTGATTCCCCACTAGCAGCAAGACCCTTTATCTCGGCGATTTCCAAAAGTATTGTGCCGAGACGGTGACGTTCAGCTCTCGCTCAGAAAGTCATCGTTTCCCAGTTTTTCGCCCTACAGATCCAGTGTGAAAGCGCCGAAGCTGATTTGATCTCAGGAGACCTGGAATTTTATGACCCATCTGCCCCCTGGTTCGCCGTCCCCCTCAGGCCCGATTTCTTCTCAGCCTCAAAGCCAATGCACTCCGAAAGCGACCATGCGTGCGACCCGGAGTGCCCTTGCGCGCAATGCAGGCAGTTTCTTATTCGCAGTAGTCCTCTTGCTTCTTGGCAGTGTGGTGACGCCAGTGCAAGCCCAGACCCTCGTGCCTGGCTGGAATCAGCTATCGCCCCCGAATAGCCCACCGGAGCGCTATATCCACGCGATGACCTACGACGCGGGACACGGCCAGGTGGTCTTGTTCGGAGGTTTCGGTCAAATTAACCCTTTCTACCTGAACGACACGTGGCTATGGAACGGAAGCAACTGGACGCAGGCAAATCCGACGGTTAGTCCTGACCCGCGCGCGGCTCACGCCCTGGTCTATGACGCCGCGCACAACAAGGTGGTGCTTTTCGGAGGAACAAGCTCCTCGACCAACCGCTTCGGCGATACCTGGACATGGGACGGGACCAACTGGGCGAATGTGACTCCCTCCAACCCGGCCAACAGTCCTTCGGCGCGCGATGCCACTGTCATGGTCTACGACGCGACCAACCACAATGTCGTTTTGTTCGGAGGGAGCGGTTCCGGCAATCTCGGCGACACGTGGACGTGGGATGGAATGAACTGGACGAATGTAACTCCCCCCAACCCGGCCAACAGTCCTAGCGCCCGGGCTGATTATTCGATGGTTTACGACGCGGCTCACGGCCAGGTCGTTCTATTCGGAGGCAGCGACGGTACGGGCTTTCGCAACGACACTTGGACTTGGAACGGAACAACCTGGACTCAGCAGAGCCCTGGAACCAGTCCGCTCGCGCGCGACACGCAGGGAATGGCCTATGACGCGGCGCTCAGCGAAGTCGTCATGTGGGGCGGAGAAAATAGCAGCGGCTTTCTGAACGACACCTGGGCGTGGGATGGAGGCAACTGGACACAGCTGACGTCTCCGACCACTCCTCCGGCCGGGCGCTATGCTCCGAATTCGGTTGTCTACGACGCGGCGCAGAGTCAAATCCTTCTTTTCTCTGGACAGAACAGCCAGGTATTCGACGATACATGGACATTCGCGCCCCCGCAGAATTTCGGTAACATCAACGTCTGCCCCTCCGGTCAATCCACTCCGGCGCCGTGCAGCATCACCCTTCCGCTCACGTTCACCTTCGCCCAGCCCTCCACCGTCCTTTCGCTCAACGTGTTCACTCAGGGCGCGACCGGCCTCGACTTCACACAGGCCAATGCCGGCACTTGCGGCGGTACAGTCTCCCAGGGTACCTGCACCATGGACGTCACCTTCACCCCGCACGCACCGGGGTTGCGAGCGGGCGCAGTCCAGCTCTTCGTCAATAGCGGTGGCGCTGATCAACTGACAACCATCCCGATCTACGGCAACGGCCAGGCGCCGCAGGTTGCTTTCGGCCCCGCGACGACCTACATCAGTACCTCGAATATCACCTACAGCAATGAGGTAGCAGCTGTACCAAATCTGAACTATAGCAATGGCATGACGACAGATGCAGCGGGCAATTTGTACCAGGCCGTTGGCGCAAACCTGCTGAAGGTCGTGCCAGGTGGCACTCCCACAACCGTGGCCACCGGCTTCGGCTCTCTGGAAGATGTGGCGATCGATGGAGCAGGCAATCTCTACGTTGCAGACAGCAGCCTCGGCGGGAATGGAGAGGTGGTGAAGCTTGCGCCTGGATGCGCGAACGCCACCGCATCCTGCGCGACCGTCCTATACGCCTCTTCTTCGTTGCCCGGTCCATTTGGCGTGGCGGTGGATGGGGCAGGGGACCTATTCATCAGCAAACCGCTCACCGGGGTCTTTGAGTTTCCCGCTGGGTGCACTAACAGCAGCTGCCAGATCCCGTTGTACGGCCCCGGAGGCAGTTCGAGGACGTACGCCCTGGCAGTGGATGCTGCCGGCGACCTCTTCGTCCCCGATAGTGGTCTCAAGCAAGTCGTGAGAATCCCGGCGGGCTGCACAACCGCCAGTTGCCAGAGCCTTGTCGGCAGCGGATGGGTCGGACCGCAAAGCGTGGCCGTGGATGCTGCGGGCGACGTGATCGTTGCCGACCCAACGCTTACAATCGATGGCCAAATGGACGCCGGCGGCGTGGTGGAGGTTCCAGTCGGTTGCATCACGTCGAGCTGCCAGATCCTATTGTGGAGCGGAGGGGCATACGATCCGTTCTTCGTCACCATCAATGGAGCAGGACAGATCTTCATCGCCAACGATGGCAACACCCCGGTGATCGAGATCAATCAGTCCGTTGCGCCGTCGCTGAGCTTTGACACAACCTATGTCGGCTTCACCAGCGACGACAGCCCGAAATCCATCACATTTCAAAACATCGGCAACCAGACACTGAGCGCGGTCGCGCCAGGCGTAGCTGTCACCGATCCGGACTTCAGCCTTGCTGGAGCGGGCCCGGCCAATTGTTCCAGCACCTTCTCGCTCAACCCCGGCGCAGATTGCAGTGTGAGCATCAGCTTTGCGCCCCTGAGTGCCGGGTCGTTTAACGGCAACGCCACCTTTACCGACAACGCTCTGAATAATCCTCCTGCTGTCCAGGCTGTTCCCCTAAGCGGCGGGGGTTTAAATTCCGTTCAGACGCTGACCGTGATCGGCGCCGGTGCGGGCAATGGCTCGGTGACCTCCAATCCAACTGGAATTCAAAACTGCAACATACTCGGCGGACTGGCCTCAGGCACCTGTTCGGCAGGTTTCCCCGGCGGCACGGTCGTATTGCTCCAGGAAATCCCAGCCACTGGCTATGTATTCACCGGCTGGGGCAATGCCTGCGCAAACTATTCAACGCAACAAACATGCCAGGTGACCTTGAACTCAACGGCAAGCGCCACCGCCAGTTTTGCCCCGGTTGCCTTAAACACGCTCACAGTGACAGAAGTGGGCACAGGCTCAGGCACAGTAAGCGACGGTTCGCAAATCAGCTGCACCAGAGCCAATGGAAGCACCACGGGAACATGTTCGGGAACGTATGCGGGCCTGGTGGCTTTGACGGCGAACGCGACTGGCAACTCGCTATTCGCCGGCTGGGGCGGCGCCTGCGCGAGTTCGGGAGCAAGCCCGACCTGCAATGTCACCGTGAACTCGGCGTTGAACGCGACCGCAAGTTTTCTTGCCCCTGGGGCAACGCAGCCGGGCGCGCTTAGACCCATCACTGCTGGCGTCGTTTACGGGCAGGGAGGCAGCTTCACTAGCGGTGCTCAAAACAACGGCGGAGTCAGCGCCAACAGCTTGAATTTCCACGCCGGGCTCGCCCTTGATGGCAGCGGCAATCTCTACGTGGCCGACGCGGGAAACAATCGCGTGCTCTTCTATCCAGCCGGCAGAACCACCGCGACGCGGGTCTACGGCCAGGGTGGCAGCTTCACCAGCAACGACGCTAATCACGGTGGGATCAGCGCCGACAGTCTGTCCAATCCACAAAACGTGGTTGTCGACAGCATTGGCAACCTCTATGTTGCCGACCAGAGTAACAATCGTGTGCTGTTCTATCCCGCCGGCAGCACCACCGCAACGCGGGTATACGGGCAAAACGGCAACTTCACCACCAACTCCGCGAACAGCAACGGAGTCAGCGCCACCACCCTCGCCCAGCCCTATGGATTAGCTCTCGACAGCGGCGGCGATCTCTACGTCACTGACTACCTCAACAATCGTGTGCTGTTCTATTCCGCTGGCAGCACCACCGCTACGCAGGTCTATGGGCAGAGTGGCAGCTTCTCCGGCAACACCGCAAACAATGGTGGGCTGAACGCGAACAGCCTGAACCAGCCGACCGGAGTCGCGGTGGATTCGAGCGGCGATCTCTACGTGGCCGACATTTACAACAACCGTGTCCTGTTCTATCCCTACGGCAGCACCATCGCCACGCAGGTCTACGGGCAACCCGGCTTCACGACCAACGACGCAAACAACGGTGGAGTCACCGCCGGCAGTCTCAACAATCCAATGGCCGTCGCCCTGGACTTGAGCGGCGATCTCTATGTAGTCGACCGCTCCAACAACCGCGTGCTGTTCTATCCCCTCGGCAGCACCTCCGCGACGCGCGTCTACGGGCAGGCGAACGATTTCACCGCCAGTTCCTCCAACAACGGCGGAATCACCGCAAACACCTTGTCGCAACCGTGGGATGTCGCTCTGGACTCGAGCGGCAATGTCTACGTAACCGACTACTCCAACAACCGTGTGCTCGAATATGGACCCTTCGGCAACGTCAACGTCTGCCCCGCTGGCCAGGGAACTCCTGTACCCTGCAACACGACCATCACGCTGAGCTACTTTCACGCCGCGGCTACAACTCTGGGCGTCACCCAGGTCGTTACACAAGGCGCAAGCGGTCTTGATTTCACGCTCGCCGGAGGGGGCACCTGCACCGGTGGCCTCCCCGCGGAAAGTTCTTGCACCGTCAACGTCGCCTTCACCCCACTCGCGCCCGGACTACGCATGGGCGCAGTAACGCTTTACGACAAAACCGGCGTCCCGGTTACCACCACGCAGCTCCAGGGCATCGGCCAGAGTCCCTTGGCAGCCTTCAGCCACGGCGCGCAAGTCCCACTCAATACCGGCACGTACGCGTTGAACTACCCGAATGGCCTTCTCACTGACGCCGCCGGCAATCTGTTCATCGCCGATGGCGACAATCAACGCGTGTTGAAGATTGCGCCAAACGGCACCATCACGATAGTAGCCTCCGGCTTATCGCTCCCGCAGGGCATGGCGGAGGATGGTGCGGGCGATCTGTTCATTGCAACCAACCAGAATCAGATCCTTGAGATCCCTGCTGGATGCACTACCAGCGCTTGTCAGCAACTCCTGCCTAATCCGCTCGGTTTAAACAGCGAGTTGGGAGTCGCCGTCGACGGCACCGGCAATCTTTTCGTGGGCGACTTTCTTGACGGTAAAGTCGCAGAGATTCCTGCCAACGGCGGCCCGCAGACCATCGTTTACAACCCGACCGGGTGTGGCAATGCCCAGGGCTGTTCTGACCCGGTGGACATAACCACCGATTTCGCGGGAAATCTCTATATCGCTGACCTTGGCCTGCAAAAGGTTGCCGAGGTTCCCGTTGGATGCACTACCAACAGTTGCGTGAAGTCGATTGGAACAGGATGGAGCCAGCCCGACGACGTCGCCGTCGATGCAGCCGGTGACGTTTTCGTCGCCGACCAGGCCCTCAGCGAGATCGTCGAAGTTCCTTTCGGCTGCACCAGCGCTCCCTGCCAGATCGTTCTGGTCAGCGGAGTCAAGACCGTTGCCGTTAAGGTTGACACCACGGGCGATCTCTTCTTCGACAACATCACCACGAACCAGGTCGTTGAGATTCCCCGCTCCCTGCCGCCTTCCCTGAACTTCGCTCTTACCAACGTCGGGAGCCCCAGCTCTGACAGCCCGCAGATCGTCTCGGTTCAAAACATCGGCAACCAGACTCTGACCGGCTCATCGACCTTCAACTTGGGCGCGAACTTCTCCGTGCTCTCCACGTGCGGGCCCACGTTTTCTCTCCTTCCCGGTTCCAGCTGTTCCGAGAACTTCGGCTTCGTGCCGCAGACCACTGGGTATCTGACCGGTTCGGCAATTTTCAGCGACAACACCCTCAATCTCGCTTCCACCGTCGTGCTCCAGCAAGTCAATATGAGCGGCATCGGCGGCATCAATGGCCAGGCCGTCACCGCCGCGGTTCCTAACGTCGTCGGGCTTACGCAGCCGGCAGCAGGAGCCTCTCTCGTTGGCGCGGGTCTGGTCACAGGCTCTATCAGCTCCGCGTCCAGCAGCATCGTGCCGGCCGGAAGCGTCATCGCCTCCAATCCGGCCGCAGGCACCCAGGTCAGTCTTGGCTCTCCAGTCAAGCTGCTCATCTCCACCGGCGCAGGACAACCCACCGTACCGAATCCGCTCTCTCTGCTCAATAACTATTTCGTCACCGGCGACTATGCCGCCGGAGGAGTCACCCTCCGCGGAACTCCGGTCGTCAACAACATGGTCACCGGAACCATCAGCATCCCCACCAGCACAGGTCCCCTCACCAACGGCATACCCAATGGCGCCGACCTCATCGATGGATTCTTGTATTGGACGACGCTGGAGACTGCAGCATTGCCTTCCGGCAGTAACGCAATCTTCCTTGGCTATCCCATCTCTGGTCAGCAAATCGGCAGCGACCTCCCTTATACCGACACCGTCGCTTCCGTCAGCGGAACCCTGCGCGTCTATCGCGCCGACGTCAACACCTGGTTCCAGAATGGGGCCAACGGCATACGCACCGGAAGCGGCAGCTTCACCGTCTCGCTTCCTGCCGGCGGCGCAAATGGCGTGCTGCTTACTGAAGGCGCCAGCCTGGTGGTGATCTATCGCGTCCTGTCCCCCAACTTCCCCCTCAAGGCTGTTGTGATCTACGACGGTTCGGCAATCCCGCCATCCCCGACAACGCAAAACATCCAGGGATTCTACGATGCCGCCGGCGGCGGAAACGCCAACGGAGAAGTCACGCCCCTCTACGTCGACTCCACCGGCTGGAACAGCAACACCAACATCTATGCGGTCGGCCAACCCGACCAATACAACGCGTCGCTCAATGCCGGCGCAGCGTACAGCGCAGTCATCCTCTCCACGTTGGTCAACAACCCCGACAACGACGGCATCCTCGGTGCCTGGAAGGCAGGCCCTGCCTCCACTGATTTCCATGGCGGCGAGCCCGGCTACTACGACGTGAAGACCGGAAACTGGGTCGGTTTGCCGGGCGCAAAAACCGGCCAGAAAGACCTCTTCGTCCAACTCGACTACATGTGCGGCGCTGTGATCGAGAGCGGCCCCGATGCGGGCACGTGTACCGGGGAGAACCTCTTCCCCGCGCCTGACGCGTCGGGCAACGATCCGCTCGCCATGGTTCAGCAAGCGTTCGCGAATGCGGGAGTCGCGCTCCATCTCCAGATCGGCAACGCAGTGCCCGAGAGCACCTGCGTTGACAGTCCGGGCCAGCTCTGTCAGTTTCCCAGCACAACTGCGCTCCCCCAGTCCGGTGTTATCGGCTGGAAGAACAGTCTCGAGTTCTCCAAGGTCTGGCCGCGCAACTTCGCTTCCTGCGTCGGCGGCGGCGATTGCTCTCCGCGCTTCCCCTATGGACAGAAGGACAGCTACCACTACGTTCTCTTCGGCCACTCTCTCGCCATACCCGCGTGGAACACGCGCTATCAGACGCTCACATCCATCAATGCTGTCGCTGGCGGCACCACCACCTTTGTCACCACCGACCGTGGGGCGCAGGGAACCATCAACTATTGCCCGAGCCGCATCACGGTCTCCGGCATACAGGGAATGCCAAGCCTCAATGGGGTATACAACACAACATCGTGTCCCGACTCCAGGACCATCGTCATGGCCACGCCTGCCGGCGTCACCACGAGCTGGAGCTTCCCCAACAGCACCTTGCCCGAACCCGTCATCGGCATCACCTCTGGCACAGTGACCAGCATCTCCGGTTACTCCGATCTCGGCGGCGCAGACTCCGCCGTCACCCTCGGCCTCTGGGAGACATCTACCACCCAGGACATGAGCAAGAAGGCCACCGTCATCGCCGGCACCCTCTTCCATGAACTCGGCCACACCATCGGCCTCGGCCACGGCGGCATCTACTACACGCCCAATAATTACGTCCCCACCTTTGAAGCCAACTGCAAGCCCAACTACCAGAGCATCATGAATTACCTCTTCCAGCTCGATGGTGTCGGGCCAGCCTCCGCCATCGCCTACTCCAACCAGACACTCACGCCCCTGACGCAGTCGTCGTTCGGTTCAGTCACCACGCTTCTTGACACTGACCCGGGATTCGTCAATGTAGCGGCCACATTCCCAACTTCAACCTGGTACACTCCAACGGCACCCAGCACCACCACCAGCCCCGCGAGCCTGCACTGTGACGGCACTCCGCTCGGCGGCGATGTTGGATATCGGGTCACGGGTTCCATCGCTCCCACAATCACTCCCGCCTGGGCGAACGGGCAGAACATCACCTTCGACGGACAGTCCTACTCCACCCTCCGCGGCTTCAACGACCTCTCCAACATCGATCTTCGCCAGGTCGGCGCAACCGGAGGTCAGTTCGCGTCTCTCGCATCTGTACTCTCGTTTGACACCGCCACCACGCCGCTGAATATCGCTCCGGGCGGGAGCGTGTCCGTGGCGGCCGGAGGCACGGTTACTCTAGGCGCAGGTGGCATTATCTCTGTCCCCGCCGGAAACGTGACCATACCCACCGGCGGCACCATCAGCGGCGGCGGCACTATCACGCTCGGCGGTGGTGGCAACGTAACCCTCGGTGGCGGCGGCACGAACACCCTCACGGCGGGCAGCAACGGCGTCATCACTCTCCCAGCCGGCGGCAATGTCACCCTCGGTGGCGGCGGCACCTTCACCCTCGGTGCAGGTGGCGCCCTCACTCTTGTCGCTGGCGGAAACGTCACCCTCGGCGCCGGCGGCACAATCACGCTTCCCGCTGGTGGCGGTACGATCACGATTCCCTCGACAGGTGGCTCTTACTTCGTACCCTCCGGCGGAACGGTCACGCTCGGTGGCGGCGGCAACATCACCCTCGGCGCTGGCGGCAATGTCACCCTTGGCGGCGGCGGAACCGTCACGCTGGGTGCCGGAGGCAACGTCACTCTCGGCGGCGGCGGCAACGTAACCCTCGGAGCCGGTGGAAGCATTACGCTGAACGGCGGTGGCAATGTCACGCTCGGGGGCGGCGGCAACATCACCCTCGGCGGCGGTGGAACCATCACGCTGGGCGGCGGCGGCAACGTCACGCTCGGCGCAGGTGGCAATGTAACTCTCGGCGCAGGCGGAACCGTCACGCTCGGTGGCGGCGGCAACATCACCCTCGGTGGTGGCGGCAACGTAACCCTCGGTGCTGGCGGAACCGTCACGCTGGGCGCAGGCGGCAACATCACGCTCGGCGCCGGTGGCAACGTCACGCTCGGTGGCGGCGGAAATGTCACCCTCGGTGCTGGCGGATCCATCACGCTGACCAGCGCCGGCAATGTTACGCTCGGCGCAGGCGGTGGCATGATCAATGGCGTCCAGGAACCCGCCGGTACTTACCCGGTCGGTGCCGGCGGCAACGTCACGCTCGGCGCTGGCGGAAATGTCACGCTGGGCGGCGGCGGCAATGTCACACTCGGTGCCGGCGGCAACATCACACTCGGTGGCGGCGGTACAGTCACGCTCGGTGGTGGTGGCAACGTCACCCTCGGTGCAGGTGGAAATGTCACGCTCGGCGCAGGCGGCAACGTCACCCTCGGAGCGGGCGGCAATATCACCCTCGGCGGTGGCGGCAACGTCACCCTCGGCGGCGGTGGCGCAGCATCCACCGAACTGGATTACAGCACCGCCAATTCCATCGTTCGCCCGCCGACCGCACCCACCGAGACATCCACTTCAGAAGGGGTCGTAGTCAATTGGACGGCTCCCGGGTTCGGTGTCGTCGACACCTACACCATCTATCGCAGCGTCAACGGCGGAACTCCAGTTGTGATCGGCAGTGTCAGCGGCGTTGGTGGAAATGCGCCGGCGACCACCTTCACAGACACAAACCCGCCGACGTCCGGAACCGTGGTCTACACCATCACCACGACGCTCGCTCCAGATCTCGGCACCAACACGCAGCGACAGAGCGGACCCTCGTCCCCCGCCGTGATGACGATCGATCAGACCATCGTCCTCACACCCCTGCCGAGCTCGGTGCCGCTCTCAAATTCGTCCATCAGTGTCACGGCAACTGCCGAGTCTAACGGCTCCGCAAACCACCAGTTGGTGAACTTCACCTCATCGGGATCGTGTTCCGCGGGTGCTTCATCCATCGATACAACCAGTGGTATCTCCACAGCCACCGTGACCCTCAACAGCACCGGAAACTGCACCATCACCGCGTCGCAGTCCGGCGATAGCACGACCATTCCCGTGGTCCCGCCTGCATACAACTCCGCCGACCCCGTCTCCGGCACATTCATGATCGTGCCCCAGGGTTCGAACCTCACTGCGCAGACCATCAACTTCCCGCAATTGCCCAACGCGCAGTATGGCAACACTCCGGTCCCGGTCAATGCCACGGCTTCTCCGACCGGGTTCACCATCACTTTCACCACAACGGGGTCGTGCGCCTTGATAGGCGGCAATAAGATCGCCATTACCGGTGCCGGCAAGTGCAGCGTTACCGCAACGGCGCCATCGGGAGTCGGTTCGGATAGCAAGACCTATAGCGCCGCATCGGCCACCCAATCGTTCATCATCGTCCCCGCAGTCCTCACGGTTAAGGCGGGAAATCTCACCATCGCCTATGGCCAGTCGATCCCGTCATTGACGAACGACTACACCATTACCGGCTACGTGAATTCCGACACCTTCTCGGTCCTGAATAACACCGCCCCGGCTCTCTCCACCACTGCCACTTTATCCAGCATTCCCGGCACCTATCCCATCACCGTTGCAACCGGCACCCTTGCCGCCACAAACTACGCCTTCCTCTATGTGAATGGCACCTTGACGTATCAACCACAGGATCTGTTCCGTCCTCCAGCACCACTTGCAATGGAGCGTACAGCGGTACCTTCAAAGGAAGCCTGGTCATCAGCAAGGGGCAGACCTGCATCTTCGTGGCTGGAGGCACAACCGGTACCGTCACGGATAACGGCGGCAATCTCATTCTCCAGGGAGCGACCATCGGAGGCAGCGTAACAATCACCAGTGGCGGCAGTTTCACCATCGGTCCGTCCACCACCATCAAGGGCAACCTCACCATCACAAGCCTGCCCAAGAGCACCACTGCGAACCAGGTCTGCGGCAGCACGATCACCAGTAGCCTGGTGGTCCAGAGCAATGGCGCTCCCGTCCTCATCGGCTCCGGCACACCATCCTGCGCGGGCAACACCATCAGTGGCAGCCTGCAGGTTGCCAGTAACTCGGCGGCCGTCACCATGGATGGAAACAAAGTCAGCGGCAGCATCCAGGTACAAAGCAACTCCGGAGCCACCATCATCGACGGAAACACCGTCGGCGTCAGCGTGCAGGACCAGAGCAATACCGGAGCCACGCAGATCTTCACCAACGTCATCGGCAATGCACTGCAATGCCAGTCCAACAGCTCGATCACTGGCGGTGGAAACACCGCCCCAACCAAACAGGGACAGTGTGCCAAGTTCTAGCGGACACACTGTCCACTGCACACTGTTCTCTGCACACTGCACACTCCACGATCCAGGCAGGCGAATCCGTCGACTCTAGCGAGCGGTCGACGGTTCCCCCGCAAAAGCCTGTCATGTTGAGCGCAGGTCGCCGCAGCGACCGCAGTCGAAACATCTGCGGTTTTCTCGGCAGTCCTCTAAACCAGAAAATCCTAACGTCCCGCTAGGCGGTCATCCAACCGATCGCTCAATTGCTCCTTATGAAAGGGCGACCTTCGGCCGAGGAGCAAACTTCCGCTGATAGTAAGCCGTCGTGGCGACAATGGCGGGTATGCCGACCGAGATGGGCACGATCCACAACCACCAGGCTCCATGCAGCAACGGGCCGATTGTGACGAGCGAGAAGGCAGTCCAGGCGGCAATGTAGCTGCCGATCATTCCCTGCAGATGGGCGTACCACCAGAACATTTTCTCCGCCGGTGGATGCGTAAAGCGCCACATGGATCTACCCGAAGTGCGCATCCCAACGGCTCCGAAGACAATCGCTGGGATGCGCAGGTTCTGCACGAGTTCTGGTCGGACTACTCCCAGCACCGCGAGCGTCAGGCTGGCTGCGAAGCAGAAGATGGCGGCGACCCAATCCAGTCCACGGACGACTGGAGCGCCCTTCCAGGCGGCCTTCTGACCGAGCACGCGGTAGGCCGAGAAGGACGCATAGAAGCTGAAGATGGCCACCAACGCAAGGAAGAGGACGGGCCGATAGGTTGCCATGACGAGAGCCGTAAAGGCGACGATGGTCATGCACCAGAAGTAGAACCTCCCCCACATGCGATGCGCCTTGCCGCCTTTTGCAGTAATGAGCGCAAGCGGAGCCAGCATAAAGGCGCCACCACCGGCAGCGATGTGAACTGCCAGAAAGGCGCGCATCCACCACGGATCGTGCATCTGTTACCTCCGATGACCCGCCGTCGCCGCGACCACAATGTTTCATTACGCGCCCCGTAGTTGTATGGTTCCGTGAAACCAACGCAGGCCTGAAGTCAGGAATTTCGGGTTTGCAGGGTGTCTCTGAGTTCCATGGCGACAACACCCGCAGAGCCGCTTCCGCCCTCTGCACCTATCGCTCGACTGTCAACCTCTGCACCCGCCAATTCAGCAATTCGGCAGCATACAGAGTGTTCTCTGACGGGCAAGCCAGCTCGTGAATCCATCCAAACTGACCGGGACCGTGGCCGGAGGCGCCATACACCCCAAGCACCGTGCCGTCCAACGTGAGTTTATAAATCCGACCCGGATAGCCATCGGACGCAAAGAGCACCTGGTGAGGCCCCGGCGTGATGCAGATCGCCCATGGAGAGCCGTTCATCATCGTCTTGTTCAATGGCGCCGGAGCTTCGGCGGTGGAAGGTGTTTCGGATGGCATCCTGCCCAGCCATGGGTGAACCTTGTGGTCGTACGGCACGTTGATATGGATCTCGCGCAGAAACTTGCCGTCTCCATCGAAAACCTGAATGCGCCCATTGCCGCGGTCGGCCACGTACACGTTGCCCATATCGTCCGTCGCAATACTGTGCGGCGTACTGAATTGCCCAGGACCAGTTCCCGGCTCGCCCCATGACTTTATCCAGTTCCCGTCTTTATCGATCTTGGCGACCCTTGAATTGATGTAACCATCGCTGATGAAGGTATTGCCCGCTGCGTCCCAGGCCATATCCGTCACCTGGCGAAACTCCCCATCGATCGGCGGCAGGGGCGGCTTGACATGCTTGAGCGGACCAGTGCCCTCATCAGAGGCCTCTTGCTTCCGCCCGAAGACCATCAGTATCCGGCCTTCCGGATTGAACTTGATGACCATATCCGACCCCTTGTCGGCGACCCATATGTTGTCTTCCTTGTCGACCTTCACGGCGTGAGCGAAGCTCCAGGCATACAGATTGTGGCCGATTTCACGAATGTATTTTCCGTCCGCATCAAACTCGAACAACTGGGCTGCCGCCGCACCGTAGGCTGGGCCGGTTGTGCCGCCACGAGAGAAAACAAAAACATGCCCTTTTGAATTGACTGCCACGCCTGCAGCCTCGCCGAAATAGAGTTCCGGCGGTAGCTTAAAGAAGTCGGTCTGCGCCCGGAATTTGATCTCGGGCACCGATTGCTGGGCAAACATCTGGATGGACAGGCAAAAGACCGCCACCAATGCAATGCGTATCATTCGTCCACTCCTTGATTTAATTCATCCTTCCAGCAATGAACCACGGCAGATCGATATCTTTACCCATGCCGCTACACAGCGGCAAGCGAGTTCTGCTCAACCTCCGCATCGACGTTGACTCAACCACTCTTGAGCGCAGCGAAGCGGACTCGAAAGATCTTCCCTGAAAATTCAAAACCAGCACGGAACGAGGGTGCCCCATCCAAGCTCCGCTTGGGTGAAAACTAAGATCTCAACTAGTTCTCATGATCTTGGGTGCGCGCAACGCGCTATGAACGACTGCGGTTGCCTTTCGTCGGAGCTTCGTCAGTTGTATTTGGTACGTCACATCTAGAAATTAATTGCCATTGACTTATATCCGGAATGCTGACGATGCCGAATCACGCCCTATGACCAACAATCCTGTTGACATCGTCATCCAACGAGACCTACCATCCGGCCCACCAGTCATTGCCGGACTTCCCTGTCACTTACGATTGCGCCGAATAGTCAGTCAGCTGTCGGAACAAATGCGGCAGCAACTCGGATAACTCGTTCCTAACTATGCTCAGGCCTTCGGCCTGCAGGAGATTTGCATGAAGAATCTAGTCAGATTGCTTGCAGTTCCAGCTCCGCTAATGAGGTCGAAACCAGTTCTCAAATTATTGGGAGCTTCTGCGACACTCGTCGCGATCGCACTTTTGTTGGTGTCGTCCAGGACCCCGCGCGTTAATGCGGGACAGGAATCTGATCGCGACCAGGATCAGAGCAAGGTCGAGATCGGTTTATCAATCGCACCGGTTCCTCTCAACTTCAGAGGAAAGGATCGTAGATTGGTTGGATTGGGCAGCTACATCGTCAACGCACAGTCCGACTGTAACGGGTGTCATAGCCAGGGTCCGGCGACTGAGTATCTTGGCCCGGGGAACCCCTACCTCCTGTCTCCTCCCCATGGTCCATTCACCGGGACCCAGCATGTCAATCCAGCCACCTACCTGGGCGGCGGCCGTGACTTTGGTCCGTTCGGAGTCGCATCAGAGCTGACACATCTTTACTCCCGCAACTTGACTCCAGACAAGACTGGGCGCCCCGAAGGAGGCCACACGTTTGAGGAGTTCCTCAACATCCTGCGCACAGGAAAAGACTACGATCAAGTTCATCCAAACTGTACGGGAGCTCCCGATGGCAACTGCCTGTTGCCTCCCTTCAACGGGGAAGTGCTGCAAGTGATGCCCTGGCCTGTTCATCAAAACATGACGGACCACGACATCCGCGCCATCTACGAATATCTAAGTGCCATTCCCTGCATCGACACGGACATTGCTGGCGCACCCATATTGCGGAACGCCTGCGAATAAGAAACCAACGGGCTTTCACCGAAGGGAGTTCTGCCTATCCACAACTTTGTGGGAGGCAGCGCTCCCGGCGGGTGAATTCCGCTGGCGCAGTCGTCCTGACGTGCAGCGGAAGGGTCTGCCCTGAAAATTCAAATATCTAAACAGAAAATGGGTGCCCCTCGTCTCGATTTTGAGACGTGGGAAAGCATGATCTCATTCTGAGTTTCATCGTCTCTGTTGGCGCAGCGCGCCATGTATGACACCGAATCTTCGCTCCGGTTCTATTTTGAGGTTGCACGCTGTACATTTGTAGGTGCCCTCCAAAACGGAAAGAAGACAATCATGCGCTATGTAATTGGGATCGATCTTGGCGGAACCGCTGTCAACTACACGGTGGTAGATGAACAACAAAACATTCTGGTTGAAGGACTGTGTGAGCATCCAGCCCGCGCTGTAGAAGGGCCCAAAATCTGCATCAACCAGATCGCAGAGGGCGCAGTGCCGGCACTGGCCCGTGCGGGTGTATCCATGGAGGATGTCGCCGCAGTGGGACTTGACACTCCCGGTCCAGCCAGCGCCAAGGGTGTGCTGAGCGCCAGGGGCTCCACAAACTTTGTGCATGACGATTGGGCAAGCTTCGACATTCGCGGCGCCCTCGAGAGCAGACTCGGCAAGCCGGTTGTGTACTTGAACGATGCCAACGCTGCAGCTCTGTGGGGCCATTTTGCGCTATTCGGCACCAATAGCGGCAAGACGTCGATCTCCATTATTGTCGGAACCGGAAACGGTGGCGGCGTGATCGTCAACGACAAGGTCATTGAGGGCAAGAATGGCTTCGGCGGCGAATTGGGCCACGTTCTGGTGCCATACTCCGAGATTCCAGAGATCGCAGGATTGAAACCGATCTGCAACTGCGGACGTATTGGCGATCTCGAGTCGCTGTGCTCGCTGACATCGATCCGGGTCAACGTGTTGCCGTACCTGCTTAAGCAGCATCCCGAACACGAGCTGGCGAAAATGGATATTGCCAAGGCTGCCTACGCAGCGCGCGGACTAGCAGCGAAGGGTGATCCCCTCTGCCGGACAATCTTTAAAGTCCAGGCACACGCGCTCGGCCTGTTCTTCGACGAAATGATCAACACGTTCGATCCCGATGCGCTGATCATCGGCGGCGGCGTGCTTGAGGCCACAGAGGAATTCCGGCAGTGGTTTATTCAGCAGATTCGTGCGGGCATGCCGCTCCAGCGCGCCGAGCAGGCAGATATTCCGATCCATGTGATTCCCAACGGCGATTGCGCCGGTGCGCTCGGTGCCGCGATCGGAGCTCTTCAGTTGCTGAAGTAGTTGCGAACTTGTGATGCGCGCGAATCTATCGCCACGAAACAAGGGTGTCCATCCAAGCTCCCCGTGGGTGGGTCCGAAGACGTGAAAAAATCAGTTAAGGCCGCAGATGAACTCCCGTGAACGGGTATGACCTGGCGTTTTCCGTCGGCGTTCATCCGCATTCATTGGGGGCACCCAAAGGATTCGCGCTGGGAGGACTTGCGAGATGCGTAAAGGCTTTACCAGACAACCACAGCCGGACGAGCCCGCCACGCAAGTCAAGAACTACATCACCCCAGGCGGGCTCGAGCGCCTCAAAGATGAGCACCGGTTCCTACTCATGAGAGACCGCCCGGCCGTGGCGGAGGTGGTGACGTGGGCTGCCGGCAACGGCGATCGCAGTGAAAACGCCGATTATCAGTACGGCAAGCGGCGGCTGCGGCAGATCGATGGGCGGATTCGCTTTCTCACCAAGAGAATCGAAGCCGCGGAAGTGGTCGACCCGGAAGCTCCGAGAGGGCGGCAGGCGCAGGCGAGAGCATTCTTCGGGGCGACCGTGCGCTATGCCAATGCCGCGGGAGAGGAGCGCGTGGTGAGCATCGTAGGCACCGACGAGGTCGATCTCAACCGCAACCACATTAGTTGGGTGTCGCCTCTGGGACGCGCCTTGATGAAGTCGGCAGCAGGTGACAGCGTAGTTCTCCATGCGCCGGGCGGGACCGAAAACCTGACGGTGCTGGAAGTGTGTTACGAGCGCATTTCTGTGGAACCGTTCCGTGAACCACCCGGATCCGCGGCCTCGGCAAAGGGACTCCCTCCCCGACCCGCATCAGACGAAGAAGAGACGATAGGCACAGGCGGGGAGCAACGACCGTAACCCAAACCACACAGCGTTCCCTGACTGCGGCCTTCACCCTGTATGTACGCCATAAATAACGTTGCCCTCGCGCCAACGAGGACATCGTCTCACGCTTTTATATTAGGAAAGTGGCGTGCAATATTTGCATTTGCCTAGAGGCTCTAAACATGAAATCGTCTATCGCCATCTTCTACAAGGCACTCTCGATCTTTCCGGCCGCACTCCTGGTTTTACTGTTTGTCTTCCCTTCGGGCGCTTTCGCGCAGGCCGCGAAGCCGCTGGATCCGATAGACGGCATTATCAATGCGTTCAAAACACATGATGTCGTGGCGCTCGGCGAGGGCGATCATGGCAATGAACAGGGCGCGGAGTTCCGCGCGAAACTCTATCGCAACCCTCGCTTTCAGGCTGTCGTCAACGACATTGTTGTCGAGAGCGGCAATGGGCGCTATCAAGCGATGATGGATCGCTACATCGCTGGCGAGGCCGTCCCCGAGAAAGAACTTCGCATGGCGTGGCTGGAGACGACGCAACCCAACGATGTCTGGGACCGCGATATCTACGCCGACATGTTTCATACCATCCGAGAGATCAACCAGAAACTGCCGAAGGAGAAACAACTCCGGGTGCTACTGGGCGACACGCCTTATCCGTCCGATCCCGCCAACCCGGGGGCCCGGAGGGGACGCAGCGACACTTTTCCTGCGGAGCTGATCGAGCGCGAAGTGATCGCGAAGAAGCGCAAGGCACTGATCGTGTATGGCCAGATGCATTTTCTGCGCAGGATCCCGCCGCCGATGCCTAACCAACCTGCCGGAACAATTGTCGGCTTGCTTGAAACGGCAGGTGTAAAGGTCTTCTCAGTTTGGACTTTCACAGCGCTCGGAGCGGATCTTTCCACCCTTCAACCCGACATCACGACCTGGAAGAGGCCGAGCCTTGCGCTGATCAAAAACACACCACTCGGGACGGCGCCTTTCACCTTCTACCTCCCGAAGGACTCGGACATGACGATGCGCCCTGGCCCGAACGGGCCGATCATGGTCGATCTGGGTGAGGCGATCGGCGGAGAAATGCAGGAGCAGTTCGATGCTGTGCTCTATCTCGGCCCGAAAAGCGAGATCACCTACGCCGGGCTGTCCAAATCCCTATGCGCTGACCCCGAATACGTCGAGATGCGCGCCGCTCGCCTGTCGGCGATGCGGCGGCCAGGGGCACCCACCACGGACCCTTCTCCCGCCGACGACTTTCGCCGTGCCTGCAAGGAGGCGGTGGAGCGCCCGGGCACTACGAAGGAGTGAAGAATCCCATGCCGGCATCCCGCTCAAAGGGACAATCTGGGACTGCGTAGCGTCAATGACGGGCAAACGGAGAATGTCTATGCAGAGGACTTGCGTTTTTGGGGCCAGCCGAGGCGCCGGTGGGCATGTCGTTCGGCTGGCGGTTGAAGCTGCCGAGTTCCCTAACAGACTCGGAACCCCGGCTCGCCTCGGGCTGCCCCAAGTCCGTGTCAAGCACCCTTTTCACAGAATTCCCGCCAAGCCGCTGATTCCATTCATAATTTTCCTGCCGCAACTTTGCAGGTAATTTCCCGCTTTCGGCGCACAATGGAGTTGTGTCCGATCAGAAGCAGCCCATCAGTCACCGGTTTGGGGCGTTGCTTCTGCTTCGCCGATCTTTAATTTCAGATCCCGGCCCCTAACTCCTTTGCCGAGAGGAATCTATAGCGAACTTCAATAGCAACAGGAATTTGGCGAGCGGGTCTCCCTCTAAACCTATGATTCCAGAAAACTTCCTGAAAGAGACGGGATAATAGGGGGTAGGCCGCAACGGAAAACGTACAGGAGCAAATATAAATTCATGCCGACCTCTGTCCCCGCTGCATCCAGGCGACGACGATGAAGAGGATGACGAAAACGACGAATAGGACAACGACCACGAGGACCGAGAGGAGTCCGTCTCTGCAGGACGCTTCAGTTGCCTAAACGACGACGTATATCAACCGCCAGCGGATCATCCGACGATTGCCCGCGAATGCCGAGATAGCTCCGGTAAAACTCCGCGAACCCCGCGCTCTTCATGCCCTCCCGCGCGCGGCCCTCGTAGTAGTACACCGGCGGAAAATATTCGTACGTCGGCACGTTATCGTCGAACAGCTCGATCGCTTCGCCGCGCCGCTTCAGGCATCGATCAAACTCGGCGTCGGCCTCGGTGAACGCTCCCGCGTCAAGATAGGTCCGCCCCAGTTCGAAGCGGCCGATCCAGGTGTCGAGCAGGTCGTTCGCGGCCATGATCTGCCGAATCGCTTCGTTGGTGTCCTTCTTCTTCGCCGCGATCAGGCCCGCAATAATCTTGCCGTAGGCTTGCGACTCGCTGGGCAGCGCGGCAGAGAGGCTGGTCTCCAGCTTTTGCGCTTTGCCCAACTCCCCGGCATCGACATACGTGCTTGCCGCCAGAAACTGGATCGGAGCATTCTGGCTCTCGGCGAGTGCCTTGTCGGTGTCGGCAACCGCGGCGGCATGGCCTCCTTGCGACTCCTCGATCTTCGCAAGCATCACATACTTCCTGGCCGCGCTGTCGTTGTTCTTGGCGGCAAGATCGGCCGCGGCGCTTTGCTTCAGGATGCTCACTGCGTCTGCGTGCTTGTCCTGGTATGCGGCCAGGTCAGCCAGTCCTGCCGCCGCCGTGGATGTGGCGTCCGGCCCAAAGCTTTCAAGCTGGTGATACGACTGGTTCGCATTTTCGACCTGGCCTTGTCCCAGCTGCGCCTCGGCCAGCACCAGGTAGCCCTGCGCAGCCTTCGGATTAATCGAAAGCGCAGCGCGCGCCTCTCTCTCGCTCCCGGCAAAATCTCCCGCAAATGCGCTGATAAATGCCAGGTTCAGCCGTGGGCCAACTCCCTTGGGAACAATCTCCACCGCGCGTTTGGCCGCTTCCAAAGCCTTGGGCGCGTTGCGCAACTGCGTATAGCAGATCGAAAGATTGTTCTGTCCCACGCGATCCGCGGGATAGCGCGTAACCAGTCGCGTATATTCCTGCACGCAATTCTGCCAGTCCCCGGTCACGCGATAGTACAGACCCCTGTCGCGGAATTGTTCACGCTCGGTCATGTTGTCGACGTACTGCATCGCCTGCTGCATATACTTCACAGCATCTTCGGGCTTGCCCAGGTTCTGGGCCATCGCTGCCATGCCCGTGTACGCCCACGTGAGTTTCGGATCAAGCGCCGCGGCCTTTTGGAACGAATCGAACGCTTCCTGAAATTTGCCGGCGAACTGTTCATCCACGCCAATCGAGGCCTGGTGAACAGCTTCAAGCGAAGCGGCCTTGAACCCTCCGCTGACCTCGGCAAATTGCACCGAGGTAGGCGTGGAGTCGCCCAACCCCTTGCGTATCGGCGCCGCTAGCTCGGGAAGGCTCTTCAGGATGTCTTGCTTGTTCGAAACAGTGACTTCCGACTTTGCGATTTCCTTGCCGCTCACCGCATCCAGCGCAACGGCTGAAATCTCGTATCCGTCGCCGCGCAGGTTGATTTCGCCCGTGATCACCGTGTTCACATCCTGGTTCACGGCGATCAGGCGCGCCGACTGCTCGTCGAGCTTGTCCGTGGGATGCGGGAGTTTCTCGGCCTGCTTCCGTGCGTCCCCGCGACTATAGGCGTTGATGAAGCTGGCGCCTTCCAGCGCAACACCCAGCATCTGCTCCAGAGAATTATCCAGAAGCGGGTCACCGGTATGATTCGCAAAGTCGCCTACCAGCACCGATATCGGGCCATGCGCCACGGGTCCCGCTGTTCTCAGCCTGCTGATCGCGAACCAGGAAGCGCCCGCGGCAATCGCCACAATCAGCACGCCCACGAGCGCGAGTCGCTGCCACGGCAGCTCCCGCACGCGGTTCATCCGCCGTCGCATTGAGGATGCTGAAACCTTTCCTGTATTTTTCCAGGAACGAAGATCGGCCTCCAGTTCTTCCGCTCTCTGGTACCGGTTCGCAGGATCCTTCTCCAGGCACTTGGCGATGATATTGCTCAAAGTGCCCGGGATGTTTTTGTCCACGTCCGACATGGGCACCGCACGCTGTTGCGTGCGCTTCAGCAAACTCGCAACAATGCTCTCGGCCCGAAAAGGCATCGCCCCCGTCAGCATCTCGTAGCCGATCAAGCCCAGCGCGAAAATGTCCGACCGCTGATCGAGGTCCTTGCCCAGTGCCTGCTCGGGCGACATGTAGTCGATCGTTCCGACAAGCGCGCCGGTCTGCGTCATCCCATCGTTGCTGTCGATCATGCGCGCCAGCCCGAAATCCATTACGACCACGCGCCCTGTTTTGTCTTCCCGCATTACGTTCTGGGGCTTCAGATCGCGGTGCAGAATCCCCACACCGTGCGCGGCCTCAAGGGCCAGGCAAATCTGCTGGAAGACATCCACTGCTTCATCCGCCGGCAGCTTCCCGCGCTCCTCCAAAATGCCTCGCAGATCGCGCCCTGCCACCAGTTCCATGGTCACAAAGCGCATTCCGGCGTCTTCCGAGAGGTCGTACAGGCGCACCACGTTCCGGTGCGTAACTTTGTGCGAAAGGCGCAGCTCCTGTTTGAATCGGTCCACGATCGCTGCATTTCGCGCGAGCTCGGGCCGTATCACCTTGAGCGCCACCAGGCGATCCAGCTCCAGGTCTTTTGCCTTGTAAACCGAGCCCATCCCTCCCGTGCCCAGAACGCTGAGAATCTCGTAACGATTGGCAAGCGTTGTTCCCGGCGGCAGCTCCGGCTCCGTCTCGCCCCATCTCTCAGGCAATTGCGTCCGGGCCACTGCTCTCGTCTGACGAGTTCCCTCGCCCCCCACCGTTTCGTCGGAGTGGGACGGAGGCACCATGGTCTGATCCGACCCGGTCGGCGGCGGCATTTTCTGATCGGAACGCGAAGGCGGCACCAGCGTATCGTCCCCGCGCGCGTTATCCGCAGAGCTGCTCACAGCCACGGGTGAGCCCGGCTTCGTGGGCCTCGTGGGCTGGTCGCTTGCGGCGCGCTTGGGGGTCTCTTCCATACCGGTACGATCAGATCGTAAGCAGACGGGGCAATCTCCGGCGTTAAGGGGGTTCCCCGGAGTAACTTCCTAACAGTATAACGATCTGCAGACTGGGTCGATGCGAATGACCAGCGATCATGCGCATCCCGGACATACGAATGCAACAAGCAGATTGAGTCGAGCCCAATGGACTCGGGCCACAGCGGAGAGGACTACAATCGAGGTATGCCACAGATGCCGGCTCTGCAAACGAGATATGACGAGAACGGCATTCCTGTCTCTGCGAAGTGTTCTCTTTGTGGCGAACAAATGCCTCAAGGCAAACCACGCATTACGACCCCGATCGAGAACGTAGCATGGTTTTCTGCCCAATTCAGTCTTCATGTGACGCAAAGTCACCCACCCGCTGCGCCACGTAAACCCACTGGATGATTGCCCTCGAACCGGCGTTCGATTGGCCTTCCCTATTGCGACGGCGTATGGCCAATCAACTTGTCGGCCCATTCGATGAAGTACTTCATATTCGGCGCGTCTGTGTGTCCTCCATCGTGCTGGCGCCAGGCGAGCTGCCCATCGAGAAGTCCAGTGTTTACAGCAGGCATTTGGGCTGTTCGATAATCGCCCTGAACGTCGAGACCTTTCGCGCCCACTAGAGTAAACACGCGGCTGGCATCGACGGTAGCCATGAAGCTGCCTTCCTGATCGAGCCACTTGGCATCACCCTTCGCTGGGATTCCATAACTGATAAACGTGGGGCGCGGTGCGCAAAGAGCGATTAGTTCATTGGAATCGACCGGGATATCGCCGGGCGTCTTGGCTCCAAATGTCGCTTCGGAGGCACCGTATTTCATGAAGTTGCCAGCCATCCAGTAATACTCGCCGCCGGTCAGGCTCTCTACGGCTTCGCCAAAGTTCCGACGCAATAACGTGGCCCCGCCTTTCCCGGAGGAACCGACCAGCACCATCGCAAATCTTTGATCGAACGCCATGGTAACGAGTGCGGCCTTGCCATAGCGCGAAACTCCCTCGATGCCAACATGCTTTCCGTCGATTGCCGGATCGGTTTCAAGATAATCAAGTCCGCGACCGGCTCCCCAAGCCCACGCACGAAGGGCGCCCCAGTCTTCCGGTTTCCGCGGCTGCCCTTGATTGACGAGACCGATAATTCCGCGAGTGATGTCGGCTCCATCGTCAGCCTGTACGCTGGCCGGATCGAACAGGACAAATCCCCAACCCGCCGCGATCAGTTGCCAGGTGTTGGGCAGACCGCCATCCTCATTCAATTGTGGAAACTGGAACGGGGTGGCTTTGACCGGCTGCCACGCGGGATGCTGTTCGAAAACCTGCTTCAGCGATGGGTCCTGTTGGATGAGAACGGACTCCCATGCCTTATTGACCTTGTCAAGATCGCCGCCCGACGGTTCATTTGGATTCGGAAACGCCGCGCGGCCAAACATCATCAGCACCGGCACTGGACCCTCGGCGCGAGCCGGCAACACCACCATCATGTGGATGTGGACACTGATGGCCGGATACGAAGTGTTATCAACGACGCCCTCGACATCCTTCGCGATAATCGGCGTGAAGCCCAGCATTTCGTGGTCCACCCTGTTCACCGTCCACGTCACTTTGGGGACGTTGTTCGGAACTCGGCCGTAGACATATTTCGAGAACATCTCAACGATTTCCGGACGGCGCTTATCCCACCACATCGTGGGAGTAGTCACCTTCTGGCCGTCATTCATCGTCAGCGGATCCGGCACATTGGAGTAGGGATTGGCTCTCGACTCGTCGTAGTTGGCGTGATTAGGAGCCTTTTCATCCCCGCTTGGTCCCGGACGGAGTGCCTTGACACCAAGCTGGTCCATCATGTTCTGGTGATCTTGATCCGACGTGAACGTGACGGGTGGCAAGGGTGTGGTCTGGACGACTGCAAAGCCTGGTGTGTTCCCGCAAATCGTGAACAGAACGCAAATAAAGGCAACGCGTTTGAAGAGAGTCACAGAAATGCTCCGGAGTGTTATGCTTTGTTCGCTTTCGCAAAGCGATTTAGTTGGGGGTCCATATTAAACCTTCCGTGATGCAACAATCACGAAGTTTCTCCGCGGCTGTGATGCCAGTCATCTGCCTGTGCTGCATGACGGCGTGGGCGCAACCTCGGCAAGCATCGAAGCAGGCGGACTGGGCGGCAAGTTGGAGTGCGTCGCAGCAAATTCCAGAACCGCAGAATGCGCTATCACCGGAAGACATGACCGACGCAACCCTGCGGCAGGTCTTTCATCTTTCTGCAGGCGGTAGCGCGCTTCGTGTGCACTTCAGCAACGCGTTCGGCACGGAATCGCTTCGTATCACGACTGCTCATATTGCGAGGCCGCTTACGCCGGCTTCCTCGGCGATCGACCCGTCAAGTGATCGGCCGCTAACCTTTGCCGGCAATGCGGAAGCCACGATTCCGCCGGGCGCGGAGCTGATCTCCGATCCGGTGGATTACGTAGTACCGGCGCTTTCAGACCTTGACGTGACCATCTATGTGCAGTCACCACCCGCACGCGAGACAGGGCACCCTGGGTCGCGAGCAACTTCGTACTACGTCCACGGAAACCTGGTAGGCGCAGCCTCACTAACCGAGCCCAAACATGTGGATCACTGGTACCAGGTGTCTCAAATCGACGTTCAGTTTGCCCCCGGGGCCGCTTCAGTCATCGCCCTGGGCGATTCGATAACTGACGGGCACGGTGCGACGACGAATGGAAACAATCGCTGGACCGATGTGCTCGCAGCAAGATTGCAGGGCTCGCCCGCAACGCGCAACATCGGCGTATCCAATCAGGGAATCGGCGGAAACCACCTTCTCTCCGACGGCCTTGGTCCGAATGTGCTGGCGCGCTTCGATCGCGATGTCTTGGCGCCAACCGCCGCGCGCTGGGTGATTGTTTTTGAAGGCGTAAACGATCTTGGTGGCCTGGCGCGCGATGGCGAGGTGAGCGCAGAGCAACATCGGGCGCTTGTTGAACGTGTGCTCGCAGCGTACCGGCAGATTACAGAACGCGCCCATTCTCATGGACTGCGCGTATTCGGGGCGACGATTACGCCATATGTGGGGTCGAATTACTATCATCCCGGCCCTCTGAGTGAGGCCGACAGGCAGGCAGTGAACCACTGGATCCGCTCCCCCGGAAGCTTCGACGCGGTGATCGATTTTGATGGCGTCGTCGGTGATCCGGAGCATCCGGATCGTCTCCTGCCGGCATACGACTGTGGCGATCACCTTCATCCATCTCCCGCTGGGTATAAGGCAATGGGAGATGCGATTCCACTAAGCCTGTTTAGTCAGGCAAACTGATAGTCGGGAGTGGAAGTCTTGATCTTCATAGCCAAACTCTTTTTGCTGATCGTGGGATGCCTTTCCGGTGCCATGCTGGCAAGTTCCGCAGAAATGCCCAGGATTTCCAAGTCGGGCAACGGCGGTCAGCTGATCGTTGACGGCAAGCCCTACTTGATTCTTGGTGGAGAACTCGGGAATTCCTCCGCAGGTACAGCCGCGCAAGCTGACAGCATCCTTCCCCGGCTCAGCGCGATGCATGTGAACACTGTCCTGATGCCGGTGGCGTGGGAGCAAGTCGAACCCGCAGAAGGAACCTTCAACTTCGACATCCTCGATCACTGGATTGACGTGGCAAGGCAACAGCATTTGCACCTCGTCCTGTTATGGTTCGGCAGTTGGAAGAACAGTGTGTCGAGTTACGCTCCGGCCTGGATCAAGCAAGATCCAAAGCGCTTTCCAAGAGCTGAATCGGCAACTGGCGATGAGTTGGAAATTCTTTCTACCGTGGGACCTGAATCACTCCGCGCCGACAGCACAGCATTCTCATCCTTGATGAAGCACTTGAAACAGAAAGATGAAGATCGCCAGACCGTGCTGATGGTGCAGGTAGAAAATGAAGTTGGTTATCTTGGCCGCGGCCGTGACCGGTCTGCAGCGGTGAATAGAGTGTTTGAAGGCCCCGCGCCGGCCAAACTGGTGCAGGAGCTTCAAGAGAAGCGCGACTCCCTTTCCCCTGAGTTGCGAGCAAACTTCAACCCCGCAGGAAAGACCTGGCGTGACATTTTTGGAGATGAATCGGACGAAGTTTTCATGGCTTGGAACTACGCACGGTACATTGAGGCCGTTGTCCAGGCAGGAAAACGCGAGTATCCATTGCCGATGTATGTGAACTGCCAGCTGCCCGCTCCAGGCGAGCGCGCAGGCGAGTATCCAAGCGGCGGACCGCATCCGTATTTTCTTGATGTCTATCGTGTCACCGCGCCCTCCATCGACTTTTATTCGCCCGACATCTACTGGCCGAACTTTGAATACTGGATTGACCGCTACCGGTTCGCCGGGAATGCAGTTTTTGTGCCGGAGGCGCGGATGGATAGCGCTCCCTACAACGCGCTCTATGCCTACGGGGAGGCGAAGGCCTTCGGTTTTTCTCCATTCGGGATTGAGAACCTGCAACCGTCGAAGAGTGAAGACTCTGCGGAGCCGAACATTGGTCAGGTCTACGATGTTCTCGGCCAAATGAGCGATCTGGTGCTGGCGAGCCAAGCTTCGGGAAATGTTCGAGCTCTGGTGCTTCATAAAGACAGTCCAAGGCCAACTCGGACCATAGCGCTAGGCGGTTATCTGTTCGAGTGTGCGCTCTCTCGTTCGTGGCCTTCCCGAGCGCTTTCAACCGATGATGGGGCCATGATTGCAATGGAGTCGGGGCAGAACGAGTTCTATATTGCCGGTAGCGGTTTAACAATTTCATTTTCGCGCGATCCAGACACGGACAATAAGATCGGCGGCATCGCTAGCATCGAGGAAGTGAGCCGCAGTGCAAACGATTGGACCGTGGCGCGACGTTTGAACGGAGACCAGAACAATCAAGGCCGTCAGCTACAAATGGATCCGCATCGGATCGAGATTTTTCGCGTAAAGCTGTACGCCATTGATCGGTCTGTCTCAGCGCATTGATTTCATCGACTCTCGTAATCCTGGCAGCACAGGCAGACCGCACGAGTCTCATGGATGCTCGCAAAATCATTCACGTAGACATGGATGCTTTTTACGCATCCGTCGAGCAGCGGGATGATCCGCAGCTTCGAGGCGTACCCGTAGTCGTGGCCTGGCGCGGCAAGCGATCTGTCGTTTGTGCTGCGTCGTATGAGGCCAGGAAATTTGGGGTGCGTTCTGCCATGCCTGCAGTAACAGCCGAACGACTGTGCCCCAACGCGATCTTTCTTCCTCCTGATTTCACTCGCTACCGTGCGGTGTCGAAAAGCGTGCGGGAGATTTTCCTACGTCACACCGACCTGGTTGAGCCGCTTTCATTGGACGAAGCCTATCTCGACGTCACGCAAAATAAGACCGGCATTGCAAGCGCGACACAGGTTGCCCGCGCCATCCGCGAACAGATTCGAGAGGAACTGAATCTGAGTGCCTCAGCCGGCGTCGCAGCGAACAAGTTCCTCGCCAAGATTGCATCGGACTGGCGCAAGCCGGACGGCCTTTTCGTGATCAAGCCAACGGAAGCGATCGATTTCCTTACTCCCCTAGCCGTTGAACGGTTGCCGGGAGTCGGCAAGGTGACGGCGCGGAGGTTAGTAGCGCTCGGGGTGAAAACTGTGGGAGAACTTCGTAGCGTCGATCTGCCCGACCTCCAGAATCAGTTCGGACGTTTCGGAGTACGTCTATACGAGCTGGCGCGAGGGATCGACAATAATCCTATCGAACCAGACAGGCCAACCCAGTCAATGTCTGCCGAAGACACATTTGAATCGGACGTTCTGCTCGACGAAACAAACGCGATGATTCGCCGGCTCGCTGAAAAGGTGTGGCAAGCTTCGCTCAAGGAGTCGAGAATTGCTCGCACGATTGTGTTGAAACTCAAGACGGCCGAGTTCAGCATTGTCACGCGAAGCCATACACCCGCCGTGCCCATTTCGTCTTGCGATGAGCTGATTGTCATCGCTCTCGGCCTTCGAGAGAGAGTGCAGTTGGGAAGGGGTCAAAAGTACCGGCTCGTGGGAGTCGGCCTTTCAAATTTCCGGGATCCGGTAGTGGAGTCGCCGGACGATCTCCTCTTTCGATGATGAGGTCGAATTCACCCGATCTCGTCAGACTCCGTCCGGAGAGACTTCAACTGCGCATGCGATTGTGGATACGCGAGCGGGATAGACAGGCGGCCGCGCATGCTCAGAATTCCAGCCAAACAGGAACTCGGTCGCCGGTCCGCAAATGCGTCCCTGGCACGATCCCATTCCGCAGCGGGTATGCAACTTGGCTTCACGCCACGAGAGCATCGAATCGAGTGCTCGCCGTCGCACATCTTCGCAGCGGCACACAAACGTATCCGGTGCGACGAGTTCCTTCAATTCCGGCCTCGGCGTGAACGCTCGATCAAGTTGCCGCGCGAACCGCAACTGGCGATCGCGTCTTTTGAAGAGATGTGCGCCCGACTGGCCTGCGCATACCAGCCCAGCGATTTCACCCTCGCACAGCGCCTTCTCCAGGCCACCAATCCCGGTCGGCTCACCAGCACAAAAGACGCCTCGTACCGATGTCTCCTGCGTGTCGTTTACCTCGACATATCCAGATCGGATCTGGCACTGAAGCAGCCGCGGGAGTTCGAGATTTGGCACGAGATGGAATCCGCATCCAAGGTAGTCGCACTCAATCGCGCGCAATGCCCCATTTACCGAAAGGGTAATCGACTGCAACGACTGATCACCGTGCGCCTCGACGACCCATGCCCCCGTTCGATAGGGAGCGTGTCGCGCCGCTGCGCGATAGCCCGCACCTTCACGCAGTTTGCCGGGAAAGCGAAGAAGCTCCACGCCAAACGTCATCACGCGCGCAGCTGATGCCTGTTCGAAAATGCCGAGGATCTGCGCACCTTTTTTGGCCAGCGCTGCAGCAACGGCCAGCAACAGAGGGCCACTGCCCGAAAGCACAACACGCTTGCCTTCGATGGACAAACCGGCCTTCACCATCGCCTGAAGACCGCCAACGCCCATCACCCCCTGCAGCGTCCATCCAGGAAACGGCAGAAACCGCTCACGCGCTCCCGTGGCCAGGATGAGCCGGCGATACCGTACGTCCTGAAATCCTGTGAGAGTCTCGATTCTCAAGACATTGGGGGCTGGATGCGCCACCACGCGGGCTTCTCTGCGCAAGTCGACACGGGCAGTCTCGAGAGTATTTTGGTGTGTAGCGAACCGAGGATCACCGTGTCCATTGTTGCCTCTCCATATCTGGCCACCGGGTTTTGCGTTATCGTCAATGAGGCAAACGTCGGCTCCATGTTTCGATGCCGCTGCGGCTGCCGCCATTCCTGCCGGCCCCGCGCCGACCACCACGACATCGAAATTCGTCATCCTGAGACCACTTCCATGCCATGCTCAACGGCCGCCTGGCAAGTGCGTACGTGCAGGATACCGTTCACCGTCGCGCAGCATTCCATGCAAATCCCCATGGCGCACAATGGACCGCGCGGCTCACCCGACACAGATGTGCGCAATGCAATTCCCGCCTGCAACAGCGCGACTGCGACGCTCGATTCCGATGGAACTGAGACAAGGCGACCGTTGACCGTCAGATCAACCGTAGGCTTTGCGTCTTGTGCAGAAATGGATCGCGTCATTGTCGAGAGACGTTGATTGTAATCCATTTTGTATACTGCGCAAGAAGCGTGCAAACTCCCTAGAAAGTGCCCATGACCGCCAATCCGAGCTCGTCCAGGAAGATCGAAGTGATTGACTCGCACACTGCGGGGGAACCGACGCGGTGCGTTCTCGATGGTGGACCCGACCTTGGCGGAGGGTCGTTGATGGACAAAATGGCCACGCTGCGCCGAGATTATGATGGGATGCGCCGTGCCATTTTGTGCGAGCCTCGCGGGTCGGATGTGGTGGTTGGCGCGTGGGTGTTGGATGCGGATGCTCCCGATTGCGTGGCTGCAGTCGTCTTTTTCAACAACGTTGGTTATCTGGGAATGTGCGGGCATGGAACCATAGGTGCCGCTGTGACGCTTGCCCATCTCGGCCGAATCCGGCCAGGGATGTACTTCTTGCAGACACCAGTCGGCAAAGTGAAAATTGAACTCCTCTCATCAAATCACGTCACGATTGAAAATGTTTCCGCTTACCGCCATCGAACTGGAGTCAACGTTCACGTGCCCGGTCACGGATCAGTCGTCGGGGATGTAGCCTGGGGCGGAAATTGGTTCTTCCTTTGCGAGCATCATGGCCTGCCGCTCGACTTGAAGAATGTCGATGCTCTCACGGAGCACGCGTGGAAGATTCGCGCTGAGCTTTCAACAGGCGGAATCACGGGCGCTGATGGCGCGGAAATTGACCACATCGAACTCTTCACTGCGCCAAACGACCCTGCAAACAATAGCCGAAACTTTGTGCTCTGCCCAGGGAAAGCATACGACCGCTCCCCCTGCGGGACGGGCACCAGCGCGAAGATGGCTTGCCTCGTCGCTTCGGGAAAACTTGCGCCGGGCGATACCTGGCGTCAGGAAGGAATCCTTGGCACAGTCTTTGAGGGGCGGGTGCGCCTTCAAAACGGAGCCATCATCCCTTCCATCACTGGATCGGCATTCGTGACGGCAGAAAGCACACTGATCTTCGATCCCGAAGATCCGTTCCGCGACGGAATCGGCGCATGAACGCTGCCAGCTTCGATGCAGTGATCGTTGGCGGTGGAATCGTTGGAGCGGCCACCGCGGCGGCATGCGCAAAAACCGGAATGCACGTTGCACTCGTGGAGCGCGACGTACTGGGAGGCGGCGCAACGGCGGCAGGCATGGGCCACATCGTTGTGATGGATGATTCCGAAGCACAATTTGAGCTCACTCGTTATTCACAGTTGTTATGGTCCAGGATCGCTCCTGACCTTCCTTCCAGCACCGAATATGAAATGCCGGGCACGCTATGGCTCGCAGCAGATGACGAGGAGATGGCGGAGGCCGAGCGAAAGCAAAAGTTTTATCGCGATCGCAAGGTTCCCGCGCACCTGTTGACCGCGCAGAAGATCGCGGAACTCGAGCCGAACCTCAAATCAGGCCTCGCAGGCGGTTTGCTGGTTCCGGAAGATGCCGTCCTCTATCCGCCGGCCGCCGCACTTCACCTTTGTCGTCTCGCGGAAGGTCGAGGTGCTACGTTGCTGCTTCAACGCAGCGTAACCGCGATGGGAAGTGGCTGCGTGCTATTGAATGATGGGCAGGAGTTGACTGCTCCTTACGTGATTAACGCTACAGGCACTTCTGCTCCCCAACTGACCGGCGACATTCCGGTTAAAAAACGCAAAGGCCACCTGGTGATAACTGATCGCTATCCCGACTATGTACGCCATCAATTAGTGGAGCTTGGCTATCTGAAGAGTGCTCACTCGATCGCATCCGATTCAGTTGCATTCAATGTACAACCGCGAAAGACCGGCCAGATTCTCATTGGATCTTCGCGTCAATACGGAGACGAGACCGCGAATGTCGACCAGGAGATCCTGAGTGCCATGTTGCAACGAGCGACCGCGTACCTGCCGTCCATCGGTTCCCTCAATGCCATCCGCGTGTGGACCGGCTTTCGTGCAGCCACTCCGGATAAGCTTCCCTTGATTGGACCAGTCCCCCATGACGGAACCGTGTGGCTCGCAACTGGACATGAGGGACTGGGAATCACCACCTCTCTCGCGACGGGTGAACTGGTGGCTGCAGCGATCTCAGGCGGCCAGTTAACCATACCCCTCGACCCTTATCTGCCATCCCGATTTGAGCAGCACAACAGTCATTCCGATTCAGCGAAGGAGCCGTTATGCAATGGAAAGGCGTAATGCCGGCCATGACAACGCCATTTGACGAAAGCCTCCAGATTGATTGGCCCTTCGTTGACCGCCATGCGCGCTGGCTCGAGCAGAACGGATGCACCGGTATCGTGTGTCTAGGCTCGCTCGGAGAGGCCGCAACACTTGAGTTTGACGAAAAGATAAAGATCGTCCGCAAAATAGTTGCAGCAGTTTCGACATCAATTCCCGTAGTTGGAGCGGTATCGGCATTGTCGACAGAAGAAGCAGTCCGTCTTGCCAGGGCGCTTGCCGACGCGGGTGCGCAGGGATTGATGATTCTGCCACCATACGTGTACCGGGGCGACTGGCGTGAAATGAAAGCACACGTTGCGGCAATCCTTCGAGGCACCGCGCTCCCTGCGATGCTCTACAACAACCCAATCGCATACGGGACGGACTTCATTCCGGAACAGATTCACGAGCTTGCTGTGGAGTTTGAGAACCTCGTCGCCGTGAAGGAATCCTCGACCGACATCCGCCGCGTTACCGCGATTCGCGCCCTCACTGGCGATCGCCTCGCCATCTTTGTTGGTGTTGACGACGCAATTGTGGAAGGAATCGATGCCGGCGCTGTCGGATGGATCGCAGGCCTGGTGAACGCGTTCCCGCGTGAATCCGTCGAGCTGTTCAATCTTGCCAGTGCTGGAAACAGGCAAGCCTCCTTCGATCTCTATCGCTGGTTCCTCCCCCTGTTGCGCATGGACACTGTCCCGAAATTTGTTCAGCTGATTAAGCTCGTGCAGGAAGAGGCGAAAGCAGGGTCGGCGCGGGTACGTCCGCCAAGACTCCAGTTTGAAGGCGAGGAACTGGCGGCAGCAAAAATGCTGATTGCGGAAGCGATGCGCCGTCGTCCCGAACTTCCATTAAGGAGTTCGTCTTTCCTGTGAGCGAAGCGAACCAGAGCCCACCCCGCGCCAGGCGTGAACAAATCAGTTTGCGTCGCCATACTTTGCATCAAATCCGATAACTCGACCGCGAACTCTCTTTCCGTCACTCACTGAGCGAAATCACCGAAGCAATCATGCCACACATCCTCATCTGGACCATCTCGGCCTTCAGCATCCTCCTGATGCTGTTGCGGCCATTCAAGACGCCGGAGGTCGTTTGGGTTTCGGCGGGAGCACTACTGCTGTGCCTATTGCGGTTGATACCGTTTTCCCTGGCCGGCAAAGCGGTTGCCGAAGGGCTGGATGTCTACCTCTTCCTGACCGGCATGATGCTTCTATCCGAGCTTGCGAAAGATTATGGCGTATTCGCCTGGATGGCACACTATGCGGTGAGATCGGCGAATCGGTCTTCAATGAGGCTATTTACGTCGATCTATGTAGTTGGCGTGGTCGTCACTATCTTCATGTCCAACGACGCCACTGCTGTTGTTCTCACGCCTGCCGTGCTGGCAGCGGTCAAGCGCGCCAAAGCGCCGCCACTTCCTTATCTATTCTCGTGTGCGCTGGTTGCGAATGCCGCCAGCTTTGTACTCCCCATTTCCAATCCTGCGAACCTGGTGGTCTTCAATTCGACCATGCCGCCCCTGCTCCGGTGGCTGGCCATGTTCAGCGTCCCTTCCTTGGTCGCTATCATCATCACCTACGTGCTTCTTCGCTGGTATTGCCACAAGGAAATTTCCGCGCCATGCGAGGGCTCAACCTCGGATACCCGCCTTTCAGAGATGGGAAAGATCAGCCTCTTCGGAATCGCTGCGGTTGCAATCGTGTTGCTTACGGCGTCTGCGCTGGAAATGAACCTCGGTCTGCCAACATTTCTCGCATCGGCTGCGGTCACATCGATCGTCGCGATTCGAAGTAGGTCGAATCCGATCCGGTTGGCACGCGAAATCAGCTGGAGCATCCTGCCCCTGGTTGCTGCGCTTTTCGTTATCGTTGAAGCTGTGAAGAGCGCCGGTGCCATGTTCCTTCTTCACGGCCTGTTCGAGACCTGCCTTCATCTTCCCCAATCGAGAGCTGCACTCGCCCTTGGAATAGCAGTGGGTTTTGGTACGGATATTGTGAATAACCTCCCTCTTGGGCTAATTACAGGTGCCGCGCTGCGCACGATTTCGCTTCAGCCGATGCTCGCAAAGGTCATCCTGATCGCGATCGACCTCGGCCCAAATCTCTCCATCACAGGCTCGCTTGCTACGATTCTCTGGCTCACCGCAATCCGGCGAGAAGGTCTGGACGTCAGTGGATGGCAGTTCTTCAAGATCGGCATGATCATCATGCCGATCTCACTCGTCTTGGCCATTCTGGCCGCGTTGCTGATTTGAAGCTTCGAACCTATGCATTTGGAATGCATCCTCCCACGCCATCACAAGCATCCAACTGCCTTACGGCCGAGTTTTTATTCTTCCAACCCCGCACTAACCTGGTGCAACGAGAGATATGCCGCGCGTTCTCACTTCGACATACCGTCTTCAGTTGAACGCGACCTTTACTTTCGATGACGCGGCAAACATCTCTGCTTATCTGAAGGACTTGGGAATATCGCATGTCTATTGCTCGCCATATCTTCAAGCGGCTCCCGGCAGCATGCACGGATATGACGTGGTCGACCATCAGCGCGTGAACAATGAGCTAGGCGGCGAGGAAGGGCATCATCGGTTTTGCGCTCGTCTCGCGGAACTCGAACTCGGACAAGTACTCGATATAGTTCCGAATCATATGGCGGTCGGAGCATGGAATCATAATTGGTGGGACGTCCTCGAGAACGGTCCTTCGAGCCGCTTCGCGACCTGGTTCGATATCGATTGGCACTCATCTGAAGTTAAGTTGCAAAACAAGGTGCTGATACCAGTTCTTGGTGATCAATATGGCCGAGTGCTTACTGCCGGCCAGATTCAGATTGATCGAGAGCGCGGCTCGTTATGCGTCCGGTACGGCGAACATCTCTATCCGCTCGCCCCGCGTTCTCTCCCCGCGATCCTGGATCGCGCGGCTAGATACGCGAATAGTCCAACCCTGAGCTTTCTGTCCGATAGCTTGATGCGTTTACCCTTGCCGGAAGCGACGGACGTCGAGGGAATTGATTCGCGACATCGAGATAAGGTAGTTATCTATGATCTTCTACGGCGATTGTATGAAGAGCACCCCGAGGCGATGCGGGCGGTCGACAAGGCAGTTGTCGAACTGAACGCGGATTACGATGCTTTGGATGAGTTGCTGAACCTTCAGCACTACCGACTGGCATATTGGCGCACCGCCGACCAGGAGCTGGGGTATCGCCGATTTTTTGATGTCAATTCCCTTGTTGCACTGCGCGTTGAGCGACCACACGTCTTCGACGCTACCCATCGCCGCATCCTCGATTGGGTTCACGAGGGCATTCTCGACGGAGTGCGCGTGGACCATCCCGACGGTTTGCGCGACCCATTGCAGTACTTCACACGTTTGCGGCAACGATGCCCTGATGCTTGGATCGTTGGCGAAAAGATACTTGAACCCGGAGAATCTCTTCGCGAGAATTGGCCGATCCAGGGCACAAGCGGCTATGACTTCCTGAACCTTTGCAACGGCTGGCTCACGCACCCGAATGGGCTGAACGAGATGACGCAGATTTACGCGGAATTTACGCATGAGCCAACCGATTTCGCCGCAATCGCACACGACAAGAAGCTGAACGTCGAGTTGGAAGCCCTGGGCAGCGACGTGAACCGCCTTGCCAGCCTTTTCGTTGAAATCTGCGAAAACAACCGCGATCGCCGTGACTTTACGCGAGCGGAAATCAGGCGGGCGATTCGCGAGGTGGCCGCCAGGTTCCGAGTCTACAGAACCTATGTAGTTCCGGAGCGGAACGAGATTACGGACGGAGATCGTAAGGAAGTCTCCAAGGCAATCGACGAAACCAAGCGGGAAAGGCCGGAACTCGATGCAGGTCTGCTCGACTTCATTCGAGATGTGCTGCTCATGCGTGCCCGCGGTACCCTCGAGACCGAGTTTGTTCACCGATTTCAGCAATTCACT
This sequence comes from uncultured Acidobacteriaceae bacterium, assembly GCA_963838295.1. GTDB lineage: Bacteria > Acidobacteriota > Terriglobia > Terriglobales > Acidobacteriaceae > Telmatobacter. Next base: position 220,281 of record CAWIQS010000002.1, on the reverse strand, counting down.
TCACCGGTGATGGCGAAAGGTGTCGAAGATACCGTCTTCTACTGCTACAACCGCATGATCGGGCTGAACGAAGTCGGTTCCGCGCCGGATCACGAATCGCCGACTTCCTCGGAGTTTCAGCAGCACTGCATGAAAATGCAGGCCTTTCATCCCGCGACTATGACAACGCTTTCCACCCACGACACCAAGCGGTCTGATGATGTGCGGGCTCGGCTCGCTGTAATCACCGAGATCCCCAGTCAATGGAGAGCATTTCTACGACATTGGTCACGCTTGAATGCTACGTTCAAGACAGACGCGCAGCCAGACCGCAACACGGAATACTTCCTTTACCAGACCATGATCGGTGCGTGGCCCATTGAGCGCGATCGGCTGACCGGCTATATGGAGAAGGCCACCCGGGAAGCGAAACAGCAAACGAGTTGGACGCAGCAGAACAAGAAGTTTGAAGACGCTCTCGCAAAGTTTATCGAGCGCATTTATGCCAGCCCTGAGTTTATGGCTGCGATTGAGGGGTTTGTAGGCCGAATCCTCATGCCTGGAAGGGTCAACAGCCTCGCCCAGACTCTGCTCAAGTGCACTGCCCCGGGTATTCCTGACACCTATCAGGGCAGCGAACTGTGGGATCTGCACCTCGTCGATCCCGACAACCGCGGACCTATCGATTACGCTCTAAGACAGTCGCTTCTCTCAGAACTAAATTCTGAAATTTCTGTCGAAGCGCTCATGGGGAGGATGGACAGCGGTCTGCCGAAGCTATGGCTGCTCTACCGGGCACTGAATCTGCGCAGGAGCCGCCCGGAACTGTTTGGAGCGGAAGCAGATTTCGTACCGCTTTTGTTTGATGGGAAAAAGGCTGATCATGCGATGGGTTATCTGCGAGCTGGAAAGCTAGCCGCAATTGTTCCACGATGGCCTGCGAAACTCGCTAGGAATTGGTCGAATACGGTAGTAGATCTGCCTGGAGATCGATGGAAGAACCTGCTTACAGATGAGGCATGGAGCGGTGGCCGCATTTCCCTGCAGAACGTTCTTCGTCGCTTTCCCGTGGCACTCCTCGTCAGAGAAGAGAACTGAAGCATGCATCTGTTCAAAGTCTGGGCCCCCTTCGCAGCGTCGCTCTCGGTGCAAGTCAATGGAATGCCACATCCCATGTCTGGACCGGATGAGGAAGGGTGGTGGAATCTTGTCGTTGAATCTGCCGCTCACGGAACAGACTATGGCTTTCTCATCGACAAGGATTCCAACGTCGTTCCCGACCCCAGGTCTTTGTGGCAGCCGTACGGCGTTCATCAGCTCTCCCGTGTCTACGATCAGTGCGCCTTTCGATGGAGCGATCAAGGATTCAATGCGCCTCCGTTAGCAAGTGCTGTCATCTACGAATTGCATCTCGGCACATTCACGTCCGAAGGCACTCTGGATTCTGCAATTGCGAAACTCGGTTATCTGCGTGAACTCGGCGTCACCCACGTTGAACTCATGCCGGTCGCGGCCTTCGACGGCAATCACGGCTGGGGTTATGACGGGGTGGCGCTCTTTGCGGTGTACGAGCCCTACGGAGGCCCCGACGCGTTAAAGAGATTCGTCGATGCCGCGCACAACATCGGACTGGCCGTGCTTCTCGATGTCGTATACAACCACTTTGGCCCGTCTGGAAATTACACCAGCAAGTTTGGCCCGTACTTGACCGATGCCCATCGAACTCCGTGGGGCGATGCCGTGAATCTTGAAGAAGCCGGATCCCACCGGGTACGCCGATTCTTTTTGGATAACGCCCAAATGTGGTTGCGCGATTTCCATATCGATGGATTGCGCCTCGACGCCGTACATTCTTTTGTGGATAGATCAGCTATCCATTTTCTTGAGCAACTCGCGGCAGAAGTGGAGACGCTTGGTGCGACAATTGGCCGCACCCTGGTGCTGATTGCCGAAAGTGACCTGAATGATCCGAGGATCGTGACTCCGCGCGAATGTGGCGGGTTGGGAATGGATGCGCAGTGGAGCGACGATTTTCACCACTCGCTTTTTGCCGTATTAAGCTCGGAAAAGCTTTCCGGTTACTACACAGATTTTGGATCCTTCGCGCAGCTCGCAAAGGCACTCGAAAAGACCTTCGTCTACGACGGAGTCTTTTCCCGACACCGAAATCGGATGCATGGCCGCGCCATAGAAAATCTATCCCAGCATCGCTTCCTGGGTTTTATTCAGAACCATGATCAAGTCGGCAACCGGGCAGTCGGCGACAGAATCGCCCAAAGTGTCGGCGCCGATCGAGCGAAGATCGCGGCGGCTCTCGTGCTGCTCGGCCCGTTCATTCCGATGCTGTTTCAGGGCGAAGAATGGGCCGCGAGTTCGCCTTTCCTTTACTTCGCCGATCACAAGGACAGGGAACTGGCCCAACAGGTTTCAGAAGGGCGCAAGAGAGAATTCCTGGCCTTCGGTTGGGATCCGTCCACAATCCCTGATCCGGAAAGCCAGGCGACATTCGAGCGCTCAAAGCTGAACTGGAATGAACTGTCAAAGCCTACTCACGCCGAAATGCTGGACTGGTATCGCCAGTTAATTCAGTTGCGACGAACTATCCCGTCGCTCAACAACGGAGAGCCTGGGAATACAGAAGTCGCCTATAGCGAAGAACAACGGTGGCTGCGCGTAATGCGCGGACGCATTGTTATCGCGATCAGCCTCGCGCCCAGCGCTGTCTTGGTTCCGCTTGAACACAAGGCCAGCCTGTCGCTATCGTCGCGACCGAATGTCGTCGTCGGAAGCGGAGGGATTATCTTGCCCTCTGATTCGATTGCTGTCCTTCAGAACCCAGAACACTAGAAATGACGAATGGTCTCGTGTCGAATCGTCTCTTCTGAGGCGGGAACGGCCTCGCTCTGAGGTGCGTGCGCTCTATCCACAGATCGGTCGACTCGCCCTTCGAGAGATCTACTTACAAGTTCGCGCGAGCCAAGGCCTATTGCAAGCGAGAGGGTCAGCACAATCCCGCCAAACAGTATTCCAAACGCAAGTTCGACAATGTTTCCGCCTACTTGAAGATGGTCGAGCACCATGGCCGCCGTAAGTACGAGCACTAGCCACTTCACGCCGAGGGACAGAAACCTCGCATAGTGCAGTTGCGCATTCACTGCCCCAATCAGTACGGAACGTGCAAGAAATCGAGCAATCAGGGTTCCCGCAATCAACAGCAGGATAGCTCCAACGAGGTGCGTCAAATAAGGCAGCATCGAAACGGGTAATGGAGCACCCGTTGCATAAGAAACGTCGAACGCCGACACACCGATCACCAATCCAAGCAGCACACAGCCCCAGAAAGCGGCTCGCGCAATCAACGCTGTCGGAGAACTGGACGGAGTCCACTCTGAATTTCCGCGATTCAACCTCTCGTCGAACTTGAGAAAAGTGAGTCCCTTGCGCAGAATCGTGGAAAGGGCCATTCCGATCAGCGAGAAGAGAGTAAGCGCAACAAAGACCGCAAGGATACCAGGCAGCACCGCGATCAAGAGCGACAACACTCGATAAACAGATTGGTGGAGCGCCTCAGACATGTGGTGCCAGATCGAACCACTGTCGGAGATCAGCGGAGGCGGTTGCGAATTATAATCTTGAACCGTCTGGAGCATTGTGGCGAGGAATCTTTCCATCGGACTCTCTCCTTGAACTAACCAATCCAGGTCTTCGTTAAATAGAGCGCACTTTCTCCGCAGTAGAGCATCACGAGTTAAATCGGTCCGGCCAGCGCCAGCGCGAAACAATGTACTGTTTATCAGATTCAAATGCGGCGGCAACGGCCTCCACGTGAGTCTCGGAACTGGTACCCGATTTCACGACATTGAGGTGGCCGGCTACCCATGCAAGATAAAGAGGAATCAACGCGCCCAGCAGATGTCCACGATTGAGAGTGCGCAGTCTCCAGGCAACTAGAAAATCAAAGACAATCCGGGCCCAGAGATTCTCCGTCATGCGAAAGGCTGAAGGCTCCACGACCGAGAGCCGCTTCAGTCCGAGCAGTGAATTTGGAGCCAGCACAAGAGACCAGATTTCCTGTAGGTTTGAAAATGCGAGCCGAAACGCTTCGACCATGGGGGCGACATCAACCTCTCCCTCGATTCCGTGGACTTCGCTGAAGCCGCGCCGTTCCGGCGGAAGTCGGCGAGGCCGCTGCCAGAATGCGGCCTTTGCTTCAATGTCTGCGAATAGGGATCCCGTAACCAGCGTAAGAATCGCGTTGATGTTTGGTTCAGCGGGCTGCGGCAAAATCCGCGTTCCTACGTAGATCTCATCGACGCTCAACCCAGCCACCGCGGCTTCGCTGACCGGCCAGATAATCGCGTCAGATTGCGTTGAATTGATAAAGCGTTGAGCCGTGCCCGCAAGCCGCTCCGCCATGCGGGGCGAGACGGCCAAATCAATCGACAGCGGAAACCGTGCCCGCGAACCGAATAATGCGCGGCTCAGTGGGTAGAGTATGGCCGAGTTCACGAGGCCGGCGCTTGGTGGAAGCGAGTAATGGGGAACCGCGAGATCGAAGGCTGAATCTGATACAGCGTTCGCAAGTTCGCGCAGCGCTGCGGTACTCAGAGAGTCGGCACCAGGTCCGAGCATCAGGATTCCGCGAGACCCATTCTCTTTCGCGGCATTCGCAGCATGCATAAAATCAGCAGCAGCTAACGGCCAAACGGCGTTGGTAGCTTGCGTGGAAATTACCCGCAGGCCCGGGTATGTGGTTCCCGACGTATCATTCGGCGTCGCAATAAGGAGACCTTCAGCGGGAAACAGTTCGCTCAAGGTCATAAACAGATTCGCAAGGGACTCGGCCGCCATCGGCGCGATAAAAACAAGCAGTCCCCCCCTCGCGGGAGTGTCCGTCGAATGAGCATCGGGGGCTGAATTTATGGTCGCCATAGGGAATCAGAAGTGTGTGTATCTCTCAGAAAATGTGATCTGCGAATCTGCCGGCTGCATCCATAGGATGCAGGTCACTTGCACAACGTCAGGATACCTGCAAGCGGAATATGCACCCATGTGGGTCGGTTGTTGAGTTCATACTGCAGTTCGTAAAGCGCTTTCTCGAGCACAAATGCATCCAGCAACGTCTGTGCTTCGCGGGGAGACGGAAGAAGTTCGGCCTTCTTTGCAATTGTCTCCTGATAGGCCCTGAGGAATTCTGCTGAGGCGTACCCTTGCCATGCCTGGGCCCACTTGGTAAGGCTTGAGGTTGCCGGTGACGGCGTCGATTTGCCGGCATTCCCTTCATACTCTTTTAATCCCGCGAATGCTACGTAGGAAAATGAGCGGAGCATTCCAGCCACATCTTTCAGCGGCGACTGCTTGCGGCGGCGTTGGGAAAAAGGCCGTGCTGGTTCGCCTTCAAAGTCCAGCAAGATGAAATCGCCAGTTCCGGCGAGACCGTCTGTCGTCCCGGTCCTGAGCGTCTGTCCAAGATGATAGTCGCCATGAATCCGAATGCGCTTGCCAGCGGAAGCGAGATTCGCGATCGAACGGCTCCGATCAATGAGTTCCAGCCGCTTTGAGAGCAACAGACCTGCCTCGTCAGTGGCCGATTCGTCCAGCGACGGGAATCTCAATTTGAGTGCTTCCAAGGCGGACTTTATTTGTGATTCAATTTGGATTGCATCCGCATTTAGATCGTCATATGAACATGGCTCAGGCGTAAAGGCCTGGTCAGTTGAGGAAGAACTAAGCGCGATATGCATTTCCGCTGTTCGACGGCCCAAAAGAGCTGAAGCCGTCATCGCCTCGTGCCCGGTGGCGGGTATCCAATCCTGCCGCAATCCATCGGATCCGAATTCTGGAGGCGGCATAGCCGGTGCATCAGAATTGAGCGAAACATCACTATAGAATTTGCTTAGCTGCCGAAGGAACCACGCCCAACCATCTCCCTCATTCTCTACCAATCCTTGAAGCATCGCGATCGTTGTTGTTTCCCCAGACGAAGAAGTCATCGCAATCTCGCCCAGGAACGGCGGAATGCGATTGAAATGTGCAACTTCTGTGAGGAACCTCCCAATCTCCACGTCTGGATTCTGGCCAGTTTGAAGCCTTCTGAACATCTTCAGAATCAATGCATCGCCGTAGATGAGGGAAGTGTTGGACTGTTCTGCCGAGCCCACGCGAGACTCCAACATTCCTGAAATATTCAATTCACGAAGCGCGGAAGAAGCACGGGCGCCGAGAGATGCGGTCGAACCGGGCATTCGTCGGTTTGCGGAGACGCCAGCCTCTGAAGCGTCTGGACGCGGCTCGGATGCTGCTTCGCCAGGTTGCACATCCAGCGGCAATGGCTGCTTCGGAATGACGTTCGGCTTGGTTTCGCCGTCAATGGACTCGGTCGAATGAGTTCCAGTGGCTGTGCGGCTGGCTTCGCCTGACTCTGCGGAATTCGCCTGCGCTACTAGCGCAGGCTGGGGGATTTCGACGCGTGCGAGCGGAACCGTAGAATCGCACTCGATCAGTTTCAATTCAATTTGGCGAAAGGCTTCGCGAACCGTCGCGTCATGCAGAACGGCCGTGCCGGTCGAGGACGCAAGGATCGTCAAAACGCTGTCGGGGCGCTCTCCGGTGATGGCGTCCGCTTGACTTCCGATACTCATCGCGAGAGGTATCTGATACAAATCCGCCGCGCCCTCAAAATAGATCACCTCCACGAAGAGGATGGCCGGCGAATCGAGATCGTTCCCAGATTCAGCGGGACGGAAATCTTCCCCAGTCAACCCCGCGTTGGAAGAAAGATCTGCCCACTGTGAAACGCGCGCCGATTGGATTCTCCTGGTCTTCGCCCCAAACCATCGTTGGCGAGCAAGCCAGTTTGGCAACGCAGCTTCGATCTGTGCCAGGCTGTTGCCCGAGAGGAGCCCATACCAACCGGCCGTCTTCAGGTCAAATACGTTCATCTCCGTTCCAGGAGCCTCCGCCACCGGCACGCTCTGGGACTCAGGAAGATTCCTCGCGTCCGAATTTGGAGCCTGCAGCTCGAGCCAGAGAAATGAATACGGCGCTATCGTCAATTGATATGGCGCTGAGGTGACGGTGGGGAACGGAACATAGCCGAGCATCTCTACCGGCTCCATGCCCTCGTATGCTGCGAGATCCAGCGAAACAGGCTGTGCAAACCTGCTCAGATTGGCGACACACAAAACTGTCTCATGCGTACCATAGTCCTGCTCGAATTCCCTCAGATACGCAAGGATCTTTCTGTTGGATGGATTGAGAAAACTGAGGCTCCCGCGGCCGAAGACCTGGAAGAGCTTCCGTAGCGCAATCATGTTGCGCGTCCATTGCAAAAGACTGGACTGATCCGCTTGTTGCGCCTCGACGTTCACCACCTGGTAGCCGTAGATCGGGTCCATCACCACCGGAAAGTAGAGGCGCGCCGGATCGCACTTGGAAAATCCGGCGTTTCTATCCGACGTCCATTGCATCGGGGTTCTCACGCCATTGCGATCGCCAAGGTAGATGTTGTCGCCCATCCCGATCTCGTCACCGTAATAGAGAATCGGCGTTCCTGGAAAGCTCAGCAGAAGGGAATTGAGTAACTCGATACGGCGTCGATTGTTGTCGACAAGTGGCGCGAGCCTGCGCCGGATGCCGACATTCACGCGCATCCGGGGATCGGCCGAATACGCGAAATACATGTAATCGCGCTCGTCGTCAGTCACCATCTCCAGCGTCAACTCATCATGATTGCGCAGAAACAAACCCCACTGGCAGCTATCGGGAATGGGCGGAGTCTGCGCCATGATGTCGGTAATCGGAAGCCGATCCTCCTGCCGAAGCGCCATGTAGATACGCGGCATCAATGGGAAATGAAATGCCATATGGCACTCGTCGCCATCGCCGAAGTAAGGGCGCACATCCGCCGGCCACTGATTCGCTTCGGCCAGAATTAGCCGGTTGGCATAGTCGGCATCGATGGCTGCGCGGATCGCCTTGATGACATGGTGAGTCTCAGGAAGGTTCTCGCACGAAGTTCCGTCTCGCTCCAAAAGATAGGGAATGGCATCCATGCGAAGCGCGTCCACGCCCATATCGAGCCAGAAGCGCATGGCTTTCAGCACTTCTTCCATCACGCGCGGATTGTCCCAGTTCAGATCCGGTTGGTGGGAAAAGAAGCGATGCCAGTAGTAAGCCTGCGCCGTTTCATCCCATGTCCAATTGGATTTCTCCGTATCGGTAAAAATAATGCGCGCGTTCTTGTAGAGCTGATCGGTCTGCGACCAGACGTACATCTCGCGCTCGGGTGAACCCGGAGCCGCCAACCGCGCCGCCTTGAACCAGGGATGCTGGTCGCTCGTATGGTTGATGACCAACTCGATCATCACTTGCATGTTGCGCTGGTGAGCCTCGTCGAGAACTCGCTTGAAGTCGCTCAGCGTTCCATACGAGGGATTGACATTCGTGTAATCCGCAATATCGTACCCGTCATCGCGTAGCGGAGAAGGAAAGAAAGGCAGCAGCCAGATGCAGGAAACCCCGAGATCCTGCAAATAATCGAGCTTCGATATCAAGCCAGGGAAATCGCCGATTCCGTCATTGTTGGAGTCGGAGAAAGCCCGTACGTGAAGCTCGTAAATGATCGCGTCCTTATACCAGAGCGGATCAGTAGCGCTTGCAATCTTCTTCACGCGGTGGGTCTCCAAGCTAATTTGATGCACCTGAACCACTGACGTTTACTAGAGGGGGCAGAAGTTGCGTCGAAGGCATGTCATCTTTTGTCGATGACACTGCCGGCGGCGCGCCGTATGTCTGAAAAGCCAATGCAGTTGAAATCTGGAAGCTAAAGAAAGTATTCGAAATCCGTTTCCACCCTCATACGACGGTGGATTTTGAGAATGTGGCCTGACCTGGTCGAGGGATTCAGCTCCACGTAATTCCGCGGGCCCTGCCACAAGTATCGCTCACCCGTCAGCAGATCCTCGGCTTCGAAGGGGCGATCCTGAGGAATTTCGAGTTCATCCAAAGGCAGAATCACAAACCCTGCCTGCGTGTGGTGGGGATCAAGGTTAACAACTGTTACAAGCAGGTTCGACCGATCATCCGATTCCTTGCTGTAACAAATAAGTTGGTCGTTGTCGGTGGAATGGAATTTCAAGCTCCAATCATTCTGAAGAGCTGGATTCTCATTGCGAATGGTGTTCACGCGTGCAATCAGATCGCGAAGGCTGTCGGGCCGTGCCAGGTCCCAGGTTCTGATCTCGTATTTCTCTGAATTCAGGTATTCTTCGCTGCCATGCTTGACTGGCTTGTTCTCCTGCAATTCGAAGGCCGGACCGTAGATTCCATAGTTGGCCCCGAGCGTCGCTGCCAGCAGCAGCCTGATGACGAAGGCGGGACGGCCGCCCATCTGAAGAAACTCGGTCAGGATATCCGGCGTATTCGGCCACTGGTTGGGCCTGAAGAACTCCCTCACCGGTGTCTGTGCCAGTTCCGTGAGATAAGCTGTTAGCTCGTACTTCCCATTGCGCCAGGGGAAATACGTATACGACTGGCTGAATCCCAGCTTCGCGAGCCGATACATGATCTTTGGACGGGTAAAGGCTTCCGCAAGAAAGAGCACCTCTGGATGGTCCCGTTTGATTCCTGTAATCACCCACTCCCAGAAGGGAAACGCCTTTGTGTGCGGATTATCAACGCGGAAGATCGTTACGCCCACACCGATCCAGTAGGTAAATACGCTTTTCAACTCCGCCCACATCCCGTCCCAGTCGTCGCTTTCGAAATCGAATGGGTAGATGTCCTGATATTTCTTCGGCGGATTCTCCGCATACTGAATCGTCCCGTCTGGCCGCTTCTTGAACCAGTTCTCGTGCTTCTTCACGTAGGGATGATCCGGCGCCGCCTGGAACGCGATATCCAGCGCGACTGATAATCCGAGATCTTCGGCCTTGGCGACAAAGCGCTTGAAATCCTCCACGGTGCCCAGGTCGCTGAGAATTTCCTTATGCCCACCTTCCGCGGCGCCAATCGCCCAGGGACTGCCGGAATCGCCGGGCTGCGATTCGGGATTATTGTTCGGCCCTTTCCGGAACATGCGTCCAATCGGATGAATCGGCGGCATATAGACAACGTTGAAGCCCATTTCCGCGATGTAGGGCAGCCGTCGCTCGCAGTCCGCAAAAGTGCCGTGCGCCCCTGCTTTTGCTGCTGTTGAGCGCGGAAAGAATTCGTACCATGAACTGAATCGCGCCCGCACTGGATCAACGACGATCGTCAATTCTGGGCTCGATTCCGTTGCAAATCGCTTATCGGGATAGCGGAGTGCCAGCTCATGCAGCATCGGATCGGTCGCATGGATCCTGAGCTCGCTCGGTCCCTTTGCAGAACGCAAAACCGCCGCGCGCTCGCGCAACCACACCGCATCTCCGCCCAATGCTCTCCCGGCAGCCTGATCTACAAGCTCCGCGCCAATCAGGTAATCGACAGCCGCATCGCTCTCCGCCTTGATGCGTTTCAGCAGGTCGCGTCTCCAGGTTTCAAAGTGATCCACCCAACCTTGAACTTTGTATCCGTAGCGCCCCAACTCGCCGACCCGAAACGAAGCTTCCCACCGATCGTTCACCAGCGGTTTCATCGGAATCTCCGTCCACTCGTCGGAGCCCTCCCGGTGTGCAAGCAGAGAGGCCGCTATCGCATCATGGCCATCCGTAAAAATGTCGGCTTCGACGTGAACCTGGTCGCCGACCGTCCGTTTAGCCGCAAAACGCCCACAATCCACCTGCGGGGTAATTCCTTCAATGATGACGCGTCTGCGTCCGTCCGATCGCTTTGTTGTCATGGCTGCATCACGTTCTTGAAGATCTTCATTGTTACGGGTTAAAAGAGTGTTTCATCGGAAGTTGCAGAATCTTTGGCCTGTCATCTGACCTTCTTTTGTTCGACCAGGCGCCGATACAGGTCAATCGTCTGGTGCGCAATAGCCGTCCAACTGAAAATGTCCTCCACACGGCGTCTGCCCGCGTCACCAAAACGCTTGCACTTCTCCGGGTCTTTTAATAGTTCGTTAATGCGTGCCCCGAGATCCTTGGCAAATGTCTCTGGCTCGCGGGGAAAGCTCGTGACAGGATCCTGATCGAACGGAACCAGGTACCCGGTCTTGTCATCGACGACAACCTCTTTGATGCCGCCCGTGGAACTCGCAACCACCGGCGCCCGGCAGGCCATCGCCTCAAGGTTGATGATTCCGAACGGCTCGTAAACGGATGGGCAGCAAAACACTCTCGCGTGGCTGTAGAGCTGGATCGTCTCCTGCTTGGTCACCATCTTTTCAATCCACACAATGCGGGGATGATCTTTGCGCGCTGCGTTCACTTTCTCACGAAGCTCGGTTGCGATCTCCGGCGTATCCGGCGCCCCTGCACACAGCACGACTTGGGTCTCTGCGGGCAAGTAGCGAATTGCATCAACGAGATGCGTTACGCCCTTCTGCCGGGTAATTCGCCCCACAAACAGCACATAGGGAACGGCCGGATCGACGCCGTAATCCGTCAGGGCCTTGGTCTCCGCAGTCTTCTGATACTCCGCCAGATCGATCCCGTTATAGATAACGTGAATGCGGTCAGGATCAACGTCCGGGTACGCCTTCTGAATATCGGCTTTCGTTCCTTGTGAGACCGCAATGACAGCGTCCGCATCCAGAATCGCCGTCCGCTCCATCCACGAACTCATCGCATATCCGCTGCCCAGTTGTTCCGCTTTCCAGGCCCGCAGGGGTTCAAGCGAATGCGTCGTAAGCACAAACGGTACTCCGTAGAGTTTCTTCGCCAGAAATCCGGCCATCGATACGTACCACGTATGTGTGTGTACGATATCGATCCCCTCGAGGGCCTTGATCTGTGTCAGGTTAAGGCTGAACGCTTCGAGAGCTCCCTTGAATTTCCCCTCGGTGCCGTTGGAAATCTCGGACCACGGCTCTGCTCCGCGAACCACCAGGTTGCCCACGTCAGAGTGTTGTGGACCCCAGCAGTGCACCTCAACTCCGATCTCCTTGGCCAATTCCCGGCTCAGATAATCGACGTGAACGCCCGCGCCGCCATACACCAACGGCGGGTATTCGCGTGTGAATATGCCGACGCGCATTCCTCTGACCTCCGGCCGTTTTGACTACGACCCAATGTTACTGCATCAGATGGGTTTATTGGCCTACCCTCGGAACGATGCCGCCGATCGCCGCCTGGTCGCTCATTGGCTCGAACCTGCCTCTGCCTCCAGCAGCATCTGAAAGCTCACAAAGGCCAGATGCGTCCCATCCGGCGCCCAGTCGGGCACGTTGTCACTTCCCGCGCCTCCCACCAGGTTCACCAGAACGCGCATCTTTCCATCGCTGATGTTCAGGATTCGCAAGGCGATATCCGTGTCGGCCGGATGGCCTTTCACATTCTTGTCGTAACTCACAATCACAATCGACTTTCCATCCGGCGAAGGGTGCGGCGTCCAGTTGTTGAAGTCGTCAGAAGTCACTTGCTCCGCACCGCTCCCATCCGGCCGCATACGCCAGATCTGCATCAGCCCGCCCGCTCGATCGGAATTGAAATAGATCCATTTCCCATCCGCCGAGTAGTCCGGGTCATCGCTGATCCCCCTTCCTGTCGTCAATGGTGTTTCTACTCCGCCTTCCACCGGGATGGAAAGGATGTTGCCGCCTCCCGTTTGATTAGGTCGCGTGAACGCGATCGTCTTCCCGTCCGGCGACCAGCTATGGAAATACGACGATGGATTTTCGGTTAGCAGCCGCGGCTCGCCACCGTCAGAAGGCACGATGTACACACGCGTCTCGGGCTTTCCTGGCATGCTGCAACTGATCGCCAGCCACTTCCCATCCGGCGACAATCCATGGCTGCCGGTGCATCTTGTCGCGGCGCCGGTGTTGACAATCGTCGCTGCACCTCCCTCTGCCGGGATCGTCCACATGTGTCCATCGCGATTGAAGATGAGGGTCTTGCCGTCTCTGCTCCAGTTTGGAGCTTCCATTCGGCCAGATCCTGTCGCCACCACCATCGCGCGCCGGAAATTGTCTTCAATACCAATCGTCTGCAACGTGCTTAAGGGAACCGACTGCCCAATTGGCGCGGCAGGCGTCTCGAGCTTGACATTGCTGAACGTCGCGGTCTCCACCACGTCGGCGTTATGCGAACATACCCCGATTCCGGCATAGAAGTTCCCATCCAAATGCAGTTTGATGGAAGCGCCCACCTGGTGCGGCGGTTCTCCGTGGTTGCTCAGGAACATCGTGATCGTGTCGCCGCGCTTTTCCAGTCGGACCTGCTGGGGCGAGTCGATGTTCAGTTCGATATCCTGCGTCGTTGCGCCGCGCTCGCGCCGGTATTGCAATGCAGTCATACCCGACCCGTGCTGCGCTGCATCGACATAAACTCCGTCTGCATCAAGGGTCTGGCGAAACATCAGCACCGCTTTCCGGTGAGGACTGGGACTGCCCGTCGATGAAGGAAACGCCATATTCGCAGTGATAGCTGCGTCACCTGAAATCCTCTTCCACGCGAAGTGAAACGCGTCACTGGTGGACCACATATTGGCCCCGGCAGCTTCAATGCTGTATGTCCCACGTCCGGCGTCCAGCTTCGTCGATCCCGGTGGCGATACCGCTCCGATATCCGTCTGCCCTTCCAAAACCCCCAGGCCGGTGGTCTGTGCTTGCGCCATGCAAGCGCCAGTCTCGAAGCAAAGAATCAAGCAGCAGAAAAAAGCCAGCATTCGACATACAAATTTCACTTCCATTGCGTCCTCATTCATCTTCGCGATTTCCCAATTGCCACAAATTCTCATTGAGGGGTATCAGCCGGCGTTGCTGCCGTCTTGAAGTTGACCACGTGATAGATCGCTGGCTCAGTGCCCACATTTCTCAGGCCATGCAATTGGTTCGAGGCGAAAAAGATGACTGACCCCGGTCCGACCCGCTTCCAGTCGCCATTTACCAGCGCCTCCACTGTGCCCTGTCGAATAATGATCATCTCCTCATTCGGGTGTCGGTGCGGCGGATGCGGCGACTTTCCCGGATTCAAAGTCGTGACGTGGACCTCCAATTGCTCCAGCGTCGCCGTGCGCATCTTGAAAAACGAACGTACCGATCCCGAATCCGTGGGCTTTGCTGGCACCGCATTCCAGTCAAATACAGCCGAACCGAGCAGGGGCAAACCGTCAGCCGCGGCGAACGCACCCGCCGTGCACGCTGACGCAATCAAAGCGATGATCAGTTCTCTGCGCGAAAACATTCCAGCCTCTCAAACGGAATTAGATGATCTTCCGTGTCAGAGAACCGTTTTACTACAAACGGCGGCTGTTGGCTCGCAAGTTTGATTGGAGCAGGGCGCGTCAGAAGGCGATACTGGCAGTCACATGGCCTTCGCCAGGTTGGGTGCATCGGAAAGGTTACAGTTAAGATTGCGAACCCCGGTGCAGAACAGATACGGCAATGCCTCGTATTTCCGAATGTCAGAATAGCTAGGCCAGAACTCCACGAGAAATTGGATGGTGATTGTCGTTTGATGACCATGCGGAAACATACGAATAAAGTGCGCTATGCGATCGCGGGAATCGTGATCATCGCGGCCGGACTCATCTTCGCATACCATCGCCATAATCTCCAGGTAGAACGTTCTCGTCATGTGCTGCGGCCGTTGCAGCATGATGCTTCGAGTGCCCTGGACAGTCAGATGCTCCAGGGAAAATTCGGCAACACAGTTTCCACCGAAGATCGGCAGACGGTCGAAGCCGCTTTGCAGGCTTCCGATCAGCCCAACCTTGGGCAAACGCAAGCCGCGCAAACTGAAACGCGCTCTGGAAAACAGCGAATCGTTCTCACCCAGCCCCTTGGAACGACTGTTGAGGATACTGAACCCACTTTCACCTGGGATGTGTCTACTGAAGGCTGGACGTACCGGGTTCACGTTGAAGATCGAGATTCCCATCAGACTATTGCTACAAGTCCGGTTCTCGATGAGGCTCTCTGGCGCGTGTCCAACCCGCTGCTCAGAGGGCGCGCCTACCTGTGGCGCGTCGATGCAAGCGTCGCCGGAGATCAGCCCATGGCACCTGCGTTTACGAGCGCGACGGGTCAATTTTCGATTCTTTCTGATGAAGGTGAGCAAGAGATCCAGAAAGCAAGAGCCGGCAACCCATCTCACCTTCTTCTTGGCGCTCTCTACACGCACTATCAGATGTGGCGTGAGGCGGTGCTGGAGTACAGAAAGCTGGTCAGCGAGGCCCCCGACTCGCCTGAAGCAATCAAGCTCCTTCGCAACGCCGAGCTGCGATCCAATGCGCAACTGGCCTCAGCTGCTTCTCAATGATCGTTGCCCTCGTCACTGCGTTTCTGGCCTGACAGCACGATCAGGACCGCCGAATGGGTCTTCCCTAAGTCCGATATAAGTCATTGCCTACGAAGTACAGACCTCCGGCAGCACGCATCGCCGATTCTGCTTACAAAGTGAAGACATCGTTATGCTGCTGCAGGCGGTGTACCTGATGCTTCCAAGCGGGATTCTCTTCGCAGCTAACCTCCCGGGACACGGCAAGCACATAACAACGTCTTGCCGGACTGCCGTGTGATCCATAAGTACAAGCTCTCAAAAGCCCGTTGACAGCTGTAACTGGCGAGGAAACCCGCGGATCTGCCACAACGTGTTCCTGGTCCCACAATGAACTGACTTGTTCACATCCATTCCCGAAAAAGAATTCTTGATTTTTGAGTGACCGCATCCGCGCGTCATCTGCCTGGCATCCTGCCATGCTGGATGCAGTTCCATATCGGCCAAGTCTGAATTGACCAACTCAGTAGTTACGAATGCGGCTGAACTTCTTGTGGAACCCAGAGCTTCTTGATTTGCATTTGAAAACCGACGGAAGAAATGATCTCACAAACTTCCCGAAGAAAGGTGCTTGACGATTTTGGATTCCATGCCAGAAAAAGAACTTACCGTAAGAGACTTAGTAACGCTCTTGCGACGCCGGCGCTCGGTGGTAAATGGAACATTGCTGGCGGTTGTAGTTGTGGCCGCTCTCTACTGCGCAGTCGCCACACGGCGCTATGAAGCCACGGGAACCTTGCAGGTGCAGAAGGAGAGCTCCGACGCCATGGGCCTCGAGAGTCTCATGAGCAGCGCCAGCGGTGCCTCTGACGCTCTCGATGCCAACATCAACCTCCAGACCCAGGCCAACATTCTGCAATCCGATACCCTGGCCCTGAGCACCATTGAAGTTTTGCATTTGGAGGGTACGAAGGATTTTCAGCCGCATTGGAACCCAATTGGCAGGGTGCTGGAACTCTTCTCACCGAGCGGCATAGTAGATCCGCTCGGCGTGTCGCTGGAAAATGCCCCCGAGCGCCGCCGCAGGGCATTGAAGATCTTTCAGGCGAATCTCAAGGTCAAGCCAGTCTCGGGCACGCGCCTCATCGAGATCGACTACCTCAATCCCGATCCCCAAGTTGCCGCGGCTGTGGTCAACACGCTGACCAAAGGCCTCGTCGATTACACCTTCCAGACGCGTTACTCTGCGACCAATCAGGCTTCGGAGTGGCTTAGCGGACAACTCGGCGAGTTGCGAAAGCAGAGTGAGGCACTGCAGACTAAGGTCGTTGACCTTCAGCGCCAGAGCGGGGTATATAACCTGGGCACGGCAGACGCTCAGGGCCGCGAACAGGCTTACTCGGGCGTTCTTGACCGGTTACAGCAGACCACCCTGGCCCTGACACAAGCCGAACAGAACCGCATTCTGAAAGGAGCGATTGCGCACGCCGCGGAAACCGGCGATGCCGAAATGCTTTCCGGCTTGGCCGGCAATTCGGTGGGCGTCAACTCCCAGGCCATGAACAATTCGTTGGCCGCGATCCAGAATCTCCGTCAACAGCAGGCGACGCAGCAGGCCGCTCTTCAGGAAGCAGAGGCCAAGTATGGCTCTTCGTATCCCAAAATCAGCGAGCTTCGCGGCAACATAGCAGGTCTGGAACAGGCTATTCACCAGGAAGTCGAGCGCCTCAAGGGGCGTGCCAAAAGCGATAACGCGGTGGCCATGCAGGATGAGGCCAACACCCGCAGCCAATACGAACAGGTCAAGCAACAGGCAGCAAAGCTCAACGACAAGGCCATCGAATACGCCATTGTCCGCCAGGAGGCCGACGAGAGCCGTGGCCTCTACGAGGACCTGCTTAAGAGATTGAAAGAGGCAGGCGTTCTCGAAGGCTTGAAGTCCTCGAATATCACCGTCGTTGATCCCGGCCGTACCCCGGCCAAACCCAAGCGTCCGAACGTGCCTCTTTATGTGGCCATCTCCCTCGGTGCGGGACTCTTTCTCGGAGGACTTGGGGCTCTGCTGGTCGACACTCTCGATAACAAGCTCAACACCATTACCGAAGTCGAAGATATCGTCGGACAAAAGCTTTTGGGAGCTACGCCGTTAACTGAGCTAGCTACCCATGTCGGACCGGATTCTCTTGCCAGCATCAAGGATCCGCAGTCCACCTATACCGAGTCGCTCCGCGCGATCCGCACTGCGCTGCTGCTTACTGGGGGAATGCCGGAACACGGCGGTCGAGTCATACTGGTGACCAGTTCCATCGCCAGTGAGGGCAAGACCACCTTTTCCTCCAACCTGGCTGTGGTCCTGGCGCAGTCCAACCGCAAAGTATTGCTCGTGGATATGGACCTGCGGCGCGGCACTCTGCGCCACAGGCTCGGCATGGATACCCAGCCTGGGCTCAGCGCGCTGCTCGCCGGTCAGGAGGCGCTTGCGCCCCTCGAGGCCTTTTCCCTCGATCTTCCCCATCTCCACGTCCTCCTGGCAGGCGCAACGCCGCCCAACCCATCCGAACTGCTTGAATTCGGCATAAAGAAGTGCATCGCAGAGTGGCGCAAGCACTATGACTACATCCTCCTCGATGCCCCGCCTGTTCTTCCGGTTACCGACGCTGTGCTGGTCAATCCTTTGGCCGACATCACTCTGCTATTGACGCGTGTCCGGCTCACAGAGCGGCCGCAGTTGCGGCAAAGCTACCGGACTCTTACCGAGGGCACCGGGCACTACACCGGTGTCGTCCTTAACGGTCTTCTTCCTCGAGACGACAACTACTACAGCTATTACGGCTACCGCAGGTACGCCTACCACTATTCGGAGGACGACAATGCGAAACGCGGCTAAGTGGCTTTTTATTTTGTTCCTCACGCCCTCGGGATTGCCCGCTCAGGCCCCCGAAAGCCTTCTCATCGGACCCGGAGACATGCTCCATGTCCAGGTCTTCGATACCGCCGAGCTTGAGCAACATGCGCGTGTCACCGATGCAGGCGAGCTCCCGCTGTTGTTGGGGGAGAGCGTTAAGGTCTCCGCCCTGACGCCGGCTGAGGCAGCTCGCGCCATTGAGAAGGTTCTACTCGAGGGCCATTACCTATTGCGGCCCAAGGTTCTGGTTGCGGTCGAGGAGTACGCGACGCAGAAGGTTTCGGTGCTCGGCGAGGTCAAAACCCCGGGCGCCTACTCCATTGACACACCACGCTCGGTGCTGGACGTGCTCACGCTGGCCGGCGGTCTCACTGAACTGGCCGACCGAAAGATTCTCATCGAGCGTCGCAATTCGCAGGAAAAGATTTCCTACTTTGTCTCCAACAAGCCCGATGCCGCCTTCGATACGGCGATTCAGATTCATCCTGGCGACACGCTCTTCATACCTAAGGCGGGCATTGTTTTTGCGCTGGGCGATGTGGGCCGTCCCGGTGGTTACACCATGACCAATAACGAAGGCAAGATCAGCGTGCTGGAGTTACTGGCTCGCGCCGGTGGAACCAATCACTCGGCGGTGCCATCTCACGCCAGACTGATTCGCAATGAAGGAGAAAACGTCATCGAGATTCCGCTACCCCTGAGCGCCATGCAGAAGGGCAATCGCATCGATATGCCACTTCACCCCGGCGATATCGTTTACGTGCCCTTCAGCTATATACGGAATATTGCGGAGAACGCCGGCGGAATTGCCGCGTCAGCAGCGGGGGCGATGATCTACCAATTCTGAAAGAGAAGGCCTTAAAGACCACGCCCTAACAGGCGCAAACAGCGGGGTTCATCAGTACGAGGAAAGATCATGGAAAGAGTTCGTTCGCTCCGTTACGAATTAGACAAGCGGTTACTCGATGTTCTATTCGCTGTCTTGCTTTTGCTTCCCTGGTTGCTTGTCGGCACACTGCTGGCAGTGCTTGTCAGATGTTCTTCCCGCGGTCCGATCTTTTACCGTGAATTTCGCGTTGGCCGAAACGGCGAACCATTTCTAATCTGGAAATTCCGCACGATGTGGATAGGCGAAGAGCGACAGCGAGCGCTCGAAGGGGCGCAACACACCGAACTGGATCTTCGCTCCTTTCACAAGCAGGACGTCGACCCGCGCGTCACACCCGTTGGCAGGATCCTGCGGCGTTGGAGCTTGGATGAACTGCCGCAGCTCATCAACGTGTTGAGGGGTGAAATGTCCATGATTGGACCACGCCCGATCGTTGCTGCCGAGAGCAAACTCTACGGAGAGGATTTTCCTTACTATTGCGCCGTGCGACCGGGCCTCTCGGGATTGTGGCAGGTTTCCGGGCGCAGCAATCTCAGTTATCCGGATCGGGTAAAGCTGGATCGCAGTTATGTCCATAACTGGTCTTTGACTATGGATTTGGAGATTTTGCTCAAAACCATCCCCACGGTCCTGAAGACAGATGGAGCGTACTGATGATCTATCATCTGTTGCCTGAGACTGAAACCTTTTCGGCCTATCGCGGTGGTGCAATATCGAAAAATATAGCGAACATAATGCGCTTCGATTCCTCTCGCGTTGTCGTTTGCCAGGCCTGCGATGATACTTGGGGCTACCGGGCTAATCGGATTCTGGTAATTCCCGAGCTAAGGACGTATGCCAGAATACGGGGCAGGAAACGTCTTCCAGCCTGGGTGTTTGGGGCGTTTCTTCGCCATGCCTTCAGGGCTCTGCTATCCAGGCTTAATGCGGGAGACATCGTATGGTGTCACAATCAGCCTTTTTTTGGCGCTGCACTGGAACAGCCGATTCATTTGAAGGGTGCGAAGCTGGTCTATCACTCACATGACGGGGAGAATCGATACGGAGTATTAACGGCGTTTCGAGCATTTACGGCCGATGCCTATATATTTGTCAGCGACGCGCTACGCCAAAAATGGCTAAGGTCTCTGCCGTTTTTGAAAAACACCCATGTAGTTTATAACGGCGTGGACGACACTCTCTTTTATCCAAAACCTAATGAATCTGTTCGATCCGGAATCCCAATCGTCCTCTATGTAGGGCGGCTGCACCCTGAGAAGGGGGTGCATGTGCTCATGAACGCTTTGAGAATACTGCAAGAACGAAAGGTTGAAGTTTTCTGCAGGTTAGTTGGTTCCTCTTTTTCTGGAGGAAGCAGGTCGTCCCGCTATTCGACGACCCTGCGCAAGACCTGCCCATCGAATGGCCGATTCGAAGGTTATCTCTCGGCCCTCGAGATTGCAGAGAAATATCAAACTGCGGACATTCTCTGCTGTCCCTCCACGTGGCAGGAACCCTTCGGGAGCGTCAACATCGAGGCAATGGCATGCGGGGTCCCCGTAGTCGCTACGCGTGTTGGCGGAATCCCGGAGATTGCCAGCGAGGGAGGGGTCCTACTTGTCGAGCCGGGTTCGGCAGTCGATCTTGCGGATAAACTGCAAAATTTGATCGAGGACAAAGAGCTTCGCGCGAAGGTCGGTGCGGAAGGTCTGCTTTCGGCTCGCCGGCGTTTTACCTGGGTTGATATCTGTGGACGGTATCAAAGAATCATTGACAGCTTACCCGCAGAGAGCGATCAAGGGCCTTCTTTGATTGCGGGAGAAGCAAATTGATGCGTATTGCAATTTTGCACCCATGCTTTGTATCGCTTGGCGGAGGGGAGCAAACTGCCGGGGTCTTGGCCGAGGCATTTCCTCAGGCAGACGTTTTCGCTTTGCTCTGCGACCGGGAGGGTCTTCCCAGCCAGCTTCTTGGGAAGACGGTCCGCAGCCTTTCCATCAATTGGCTTCCTGCGAAGTATGCCTATTTCAGGCACCTCTTGCCGCTTTGGCCAGTTGCAATCGAATCGATTGACCTCCGTGGCTATGATGTGGTGATCACGAGCGATTCAAGCGTCATGAAAGGCGCTCTCGTGGATCAGAGTGCGACGCACATCTGCTATTGCCACAGCCCAATGCGATGTCTCTGGGACCTTCACAGAGAATACTACGAAATCATGCCCCGCCTTGTTCGGCCGCTTTTCGCGATGGGCACAAACTATGTCCGTCAATGGGATTTTCAAGCGGCGCAGCGGATTGATTATTTTGTCGCCAACTCGATGCACATAGCTCAACGCATTCACAAATACTACCGCCGCAATTCGTCTGTGATCTATCCACCAGTCAATACGGGTCTTGGGTATATAGCCGAGCGTTGCGCCGGCGATTACTACTTATCCGTAAGCCGCCTGACGGAAATGAAACGCATCGACCTACTGATAAGAGCGTGTAACAAGCTCAATCGTCGGCTGATAATTGCTGGTGCCGGCCGGGAAGAGAAGAACCTCAAAGATCTTGCGGGGCCGACCATCAAGTTACTTGGTCGTGTGACGGATGCTGATCTCTCTACTCTTTACGCCAACTGCCGCGCTTTTCTCTTCGCCTCTGATGAGGATTTTGGTATCGCGCCGGTGGAGGCGCAGGCGTTCGGTCGTCCGGTGGTTGCTTATGGCCATGGAGGTTCGCTGGAGACGGTGCGAGTGGGTGATGCCACGCACCGTCCAGATACGGGTGTCTTTTTCTCTGAGCAGACAGTGGAGTCGGTGATAGAAGGGATTCTGCGCTTCGAAGCGCAGGAAGAACGTTTTGTCCCGAAAGAGACTCAGCAACACGCCGCGCAGTTCGACACCTCGGTATTTGTGGATCGAATGCGTCAATTCGTTGATGCTGCCATGAGGAAGGAATAGAGTGTACCCACAACATGCATCTACGCAATCGAACGGGAGGATTTCGCACTTAGTTGTCAGTTGGGTGTTGATGATACCCCTCACATATTACGCGTCGGTTGGTGAGTTCTATTTTCAAAGAGCTGGAACTAATAATGCACTTTCGCAGCACTATAGTTCGTTTGTAGATAGATCAAACATAGAAGAGAGTATTGTCACCGCCATTCTGGTTTTTGCGGTTTTGTTTGTACTTCTTGTCCCGAGGATAAAGTTTGTTATTGAGCTTGTTTCTAAAGACCGAGTGTTTGCTTCGTTAGCCGTGCTAGCCATGGCATCGTGCGCCTGGTCACAATTCCCATCCAAATCCTTTGAATGGTCTATATGTTTGCTCTTCGAGACCCTATTCGCTTTCTACTTGCATGCGCGATTCTCATCCGAGCAACTGCTTAAGTTGCTCATGCTATTGGGATGGATATGCCTCGTGGTTAGCATTGTTGTGTCGCTGTTTTCTCCACAGTATGGAGTCGATCACATGGGTACGGAGAGAGGGGCCTGGATGGGGATGTACGGCAATAAAAACACTTGTTCAATGATGACGTCGTTTTTGTTGCCTGGAGCATTCTTTGTACCGTCTCGGACCCTGACCGCGAAGTGCTTCAGCGCCTTGTACATTGGATTATCGGTATCCGTAATCCTTATGACTCAAAGTGCAACGGGCAAGATCATTTTAGCTTCCCTGTTGACTTATATTGTTGCTCTGGCAAGTGTTCGAAGGTTTAACTCAAAGAATAAGGCCATTGTCCTGAGCGTAATAGCCACGGTTGGAATGCCGCTCATCGCTCTCTCCATTCTTTATTCAGACGAAATCGCGTATGCGCTCAGCAAAGATCCTACTTTCAACGGTCGCACGGAAATATGGGCGGCGACGATGGTGTCCGTTTTTAAGCGACCGGCGCTCGGATATGGCTACATGGCATTCTGGAAAGGATTTCAAGGTGAGGCCGCCAATGTCTCGTTGGCTAATAAGTGGTCCTCCGTTTACGCTCATAGCGGATATTTGAATCTATTAACTACTCTTGGCGCGGCGGGCGTCGCATTGTTTTTGTTCTCTCTCATCCGAGCGCTTCGGGATGCAATGCGCTTCATTCTTGGCAATGATTCGTCATATCGTAACTGGTGCCTCTGCGTTGTTTTATTGACAATCGTTTTGAACATTGACGAGGTGACCATCATGGTCCCGAATCACTTGTTGTGGATCATGTATATGCTCGCATGCATTGGCTTATCCGGTGGGGCGAAACGCGCCCATTCAGATCGAGTTGAGGGATGAGTAAGCTTCAGGTGGAACTGGCCAATATTCGTTCCAGCACTCTTGGTCATAATGCGGCTTGGATGTTTGCCGGTCAAGGTCTCTCGATCATTTGCCAGGCCGTCTACTTTGTCTTGCTGGCGCGACTACTAGGCAGCATCCAGTACGGCGTCTATGTGACAGCGGTAGCGATGGTCTCGATCCTGAGTCAGTACAGTTCGTTCGGTTCGCCTGCAGTCCTGCTGCACTATGTCAGTCCCTCTCCTGCAAAGTTCGCTCTCTACTGGGGTAATACTCTAGTTACTATTTTCACCCTCGGCATCTTTCTTGCCGTAGTTCTAACTTGGGCCGTTCCTCACATTGCACATTCCTGCTCATCGACGATGGTCCTTTGCGTAGCCATTGGGGACTGTATATGCGCCCAGATTGTTCTGGCCGCAGGTCGAGTGTTTCAAGCTTTCGAGAAACTGCGCGTGACCGCCGGTCTCAATCTCCTGACTAATCTGTTGCGTGCCCTGATGGCGGGAGCCATGTTCTGGAGCCTGAAGCATGCCACGGCTCGGCAATGGGTTGTGGCTGCTTTGGGTGTCTCCGTTGTTGCCGCCTGCACCGCCCTGGTGCTCGTGACCCGCTATCATGGGAAACCTGCCTTCTCCCCGCCGCTACTGAAAGAGCGCATGGGAGAAGGCTTTATCTTCGCGCTGTCCGCATCCACAACAAACATCTACAACGACTTTGACAAGGCCATGCTTGGCCATTATGGAATGAATGCGGCAAACGGCATCTACACCATGGCCTACCGGGTGGTCGATGTGTGCATGATGCCGATTTCTTCCATCCACAGCGCGGCGTTTCCCCGCTTCTTTCAAAAGGGAACGACGGGAATCAAGGGCACCAGCGCCTACGCGAAGAGAATTCTGAAAAGAACTGTGCCGATGGGTCTGCTGCTTGCAGCGGTGATGTTTCTCGCCGCGCCATTGATGCCCTGCTTGGTGGGAGCTGGCTTTGGAGAAAGCGTGACGGCCTTGCGCTGGCTGTGTCTGCTTCCGTTGTTCCGTTCTTTCCAGCTGAGCGCTGGCGATGCAATAACCGGAGCGGGGCATCAGAAGTTTCGCCTCTACTCGCAAGCCGCTTCGGCATCATTCAACTTTGGCACGAACCTATACTTGGTTCCTCATTTTGGTTGGCAGGGGGCGGCATGGTCCAGTTTGGCAACGGACGGTCTGCTTGGCATCCTGAATTGGTCGATCTTGCTAGCGATCCCACGAAGGAGCCGAGGATGACTGACAGTGTTTGCGCGGTCGTCATAACCTATCATCCCCAACCTGAGGACTTTGATAATCTCGCGTCCATACGTGAACAGGTTCAATATGCCGTGATTGTTGATAACGCATCGGATGAGCACCTGCTTTTGAATCTCCGCGAGAAATGCCAGCGCCTGGACATACATTTGATAGAAAATGACGCTAATTTGGGAATCGCCGTAGCACTCAATACTGGAATCCGATGGGCGATCTCCAAGGGCTGTAAATGGGTAGCTCTTTTCGATCAGGACAGTAAACCGGATCCCGGACTTGTTGAGAAGCTTCTGCTTGATCTCGTTTCTCATTCAGGGCATGAGAAATTCGGAATCATGGTTCCTGCCTTGGTAGATGCGCGTTCAAATCGTCCTCTCGATTTTGAACGCACGAAGACGGGGGAGTTGCTAGCCGTACAGACTTCGGGAAGCGTCATGCCGACGATCGTCTTTGAGCAGGAGGGGTGGTTTGACGAAGGTTTCTTTATCGACTGCGTGGACTACGATTATTGCTTGCGTATAAAGGACCGCGGTTGGAAGTTTAAACAATGTACGGATGCATCGCTCAGACACAAGCCTGCGTCTTTCAAAGAGTATAGGGTGCTGGGGTGTCGGATATTCGAAGTGTCGAACTACAACGCAACGCGGCGATACTACCGAACCCGGAATAAAATCTGGATGTTCCGTAGGCATTGGAAGACGCACCTCTCTTTCTGTCTTCACCTGAATTGGTCGAATATGAAAGACCTCATCAAGATTATTGCCGAGCAGAATCGGCGGGAGAAATGGCGGGCTGCATCGCGAGGATTCATAGACGGCATCTGCGGGCAACTTTGACGGAAGGCCAACACCGCCCTACGGGTGGCTCGGCGCGACGTGAGTCCAGCATGGCTCACCGACGGGCTGCTGTGGCTGACATCGCAAGCTGAATCCCAAAATCGGGAGCATTGTTGAAACGGTTTGTTAGATCATCTAAGTGGCGGCGATAATTGAGCCGGGCTGACGCGATGACGGAGGATTTAGACATTGGCTGACGGCGAATCCGGTCCTCATCAATTTCGCTGCCTCGCCTCACCCTTATCGCGGGACTCCCGGCCAGAGGCGCTGGTCCTATTATTCCGGCGTTAACCAGAGTTCCAGCCGCCGATACCCCAAAATCAAAAACAGTCTGACCACCCAGGTCTCCAATTGTGTCGAGGTAGGCTCATAGGATGGCTTTGATTCGCTGTCAGCGAATTGAATTCTTGCCCGAAAATGTCAAGTTATCGGGATGTAATCCGATAAACCGAATGTGAGCAATTCGGTGCTGCGACATGTGCGACGTTTCTCACATGTTGTTTAGCGGGTGCCTGTCTCCGCGCAACTCGAGGAATTGCAAGAAAGTGCTCTATGGCTTCCAACTTTGAAGTCGATACTCAAAAGCCAGCTCGTTTCGCCGCTCGGCAACCGATTCTCACAGCAAGTGAAGAAGTCATCGGGTATAAGCTACTGTTTCGAACAGATATCCAAAATTATTTTCCATCAGTTGATCATGACCTTGCTACCCGCGGCGTCATTGACATGTCTAGTCTGGTCGGCTTGAACACCCTGTGTAATGGTCGCCTGGCCTTTATTGTCACAACGCGCGACATTCTGTTGGGGGAATATTTCGCCCTGCTTCCGCCGGATAAGGCTGTCGCAGAGATCGAGAACACAGTACCTCCGGATTCTGCCATCGTGCAGGCCTGCGAGAGGCTGAAGAGCGACGGCTACAAGATAGCACTTGGCAATTTTATCGACGATGACCCCAGGGAATTCCTGGCGGGTATTGCCGACTTTATAAAGATTGATATCAAACGCACCCCGCTAGAGGTCGTGTCTAGACTCATTCGACGGTTTGCGACGCCGAATTGCCGGTTCATCGCCGAGAAAGTCGAGACGAGAGAAGACTTTGAATTTGCAAAGAGCATGGGCTTCCATCAGTTTGAAGGATATTTCTTTCGTAAGCCCGAGGTGATTCGCGCGCGTGGAGTGCAAACGAACCGAACTGTGTTTTTGCGTCTACTGGCGACGGTTTCGAAGTCTGAGCTGGATTGGAAGGAGGTTGAAGAGACCATCAAAACCGACCCCATGCTCTATCTTCGACTACTCAGATTCCTCAACTCCGCCATATTTGGACTTCGCGGAGAAATTCGCTCTGTCAGTCAAGCTCTCACGTTTCTTGGCGAGAACGAGATACGCCGGTGGTGCCGCCTGACCGGGATGCTCGAACTGTCCCAGAATCGACCTTCGGATTTGGCCCTTGCGGGGTTGGTTCGCGCCCGCTTTGGGGAGTTGATCGGGAAAGAAGCAAGACACGGCGATACCGATCTGTTTCAGGTTGGATTGCTCTCAGTTATGGATGCAATTCTGGAGATTCCAATGCGGGAAGTGCTGGAAGGTCTCCCGTTGGATCCTGAATCCAAGACACTCCTGCTGGAGAACAAAGGTCCCTTGCTTCCGCTCTACAATCTCATTCTCGCAGTCGAGGCAGGTCTGTGGCCTGCCATTGTCAGACTATGTAAAGAGCTAAGACTCCAGGAAGAACTCATAGCGCAGTGCCATTGGAATGCGATGGAATGGGCGCAGTCGATCATTGGTGACGTCTAGGCAGTTATTTACGAGCCGATTTGGTATGGGAGTCCTGTGCACCAAACTGTCTGGGTTTTGCACTATCATCATTATCTTCCGAAAAGAATGACTCGATCTGAACAGGGGTCAAGTTGGATTGAAGTGACAATGCAAATCAGACAGCACTCTTTCCGCCATGGCCGCGCCACAATGCTTCCTAAGAAAATTGACGTCAAGATGGCGCAAGAGATCCTGCGTCACGCCAAAAGGCAAAGGCAAAATAACGATGGGACTCAATCGGCACGCGCGTCGGCCAATGAGAAATCCGGATACTTGCCGAGGGCCATAAGTTTCTCAGTGCCATCAGAGCGGTACTTCCCAGCGCGAAAGCTTGCCACCAGCCGAGGTGACGAGGATGTGTAGGCCGTCGCTATCAGAGAGCTCGTAGGGCTTATCAGCATGCTTGGTGCGCCGAATTTCGGTCCGTCAAGGCCAAGACTCTTACCCTCCAGAGTTCTCCCGAGAATGAGAAAATACCCCCCCATCTTATAAATCTCGTACCGCCAGAGATACCTCCTCTTAGAGAGGGACCTTCTGAGCGTTGGAGCTCTCGTGCATCAATCAACCAAGATACATATATCGGCGATAGAGAACGCTGTTATCTCTCATGCAATAGAATCGGCAAAACCCGGATGGCGAATGCCAAATCGGTGCGCCACAAGCGCTTCTTTCTAGAATTCGGCAAGGAGCTTAAGCCAACAACTGCCGGTGCTTCTATCGAAATAGATCTTCGTACCCACCAAGCTTAGCTGGGCGGGATCTGGGCAGCATCGTTCACGGATATCTTGTACTTCGCCGGCTCAATAGATTGCCGCGTCCCCGGTCTTTCACTTTGGACATCCTTCAGTGTCGCAAAACGCTCGTCTGATCTACTTTCTGAAATTCCTGTTTCCGTTTCAGATCGGAGATGGACGAGCTCATTTATCCAGACCTCGATGTCTCCTTTTAGCCAGCCAACGGCGCGGCCACCGCGTGATATCTGGTGCGGAAACTGTCTTTTCGCGATTCTGTTGTAGAGTGTGGATCTGCTGAGTCCGGTCTTTGGAGGACCTCTCTTAAGCGGAGAATCACTTCGGGAGTTGTTTCACTTCTTTCGAAATTCACCGTTGCCCTCGCATTGAGCAATTTATCTGCAGCTCGAAGGCGACGCAACACTGTCGGGCTGGAGCGGGCGGTGGGAATCGAACCCACGCAGTGCCAGGATGGAAGCCTGGTGCCTTTCCGCTTGGCGACGCCCGCTTGAAGAGTGGTCCAGGGAGTGGGAGTTGAACCCACGGCCTCGCGATTATCGATCGCGCGCTCTGCCAACTGAGCTATCCCTGGATACAAAATTCAAATTGGTGCCGGGTGCAGGAGTCGAACCCGCGTAGCTTGCTTGTAAGACAAGCGTTCTTCCGTTGAACTAACCCGGCCAATGGAGCGCGTGATGGGAATCGAACCCACAGCCTTCGGCTTCGGACGCCGACGCTCAATCCACTTGAGCTTCACGCGCGTGGACTACAACACTGGAACCGTCCGCGGGACTCCAACCCGCATCTTCATCGTTAGGACCGATGCGCTCTCTGTATTGAGCTAGGACGGCATTGATCATATGGAGCGCCAGGCAGGACTCGAACCTGCGTGAGACGGCATTAGACGTGCCGTGCCTCATCCATCTAGGCCACTAGCGCAAACTTGGTGGAGCCGGTGGGACTTGAACCCACATTGGGATCTCTCCCGCTGATTAAAAGTCAGGTCTCTGCATCCAATTCGAGTACGACTCCAAAGTTGGTGGGTCACCGGGAAGTCGAATCCCGTCCGAGCGGTTAAGAGCCGCCTATGCTGCCGTCAACACCTGTGACCCATTGTTGGAGGTACCGGGAGTTGAACCCGGAGACTCGCGCTTATAAGGCGCGGGCTACATACCGATAGCAGCTATACCTCCAAAATCTGGTGGCTGCGGTCAGATTCGAACTGACTACCTTGCGCTTATGAGACGCCTGCTCATCCGCATGAGCTTCGCAGCCGTTGGCGAGGGTGGCGGGCATCGAACCTGCTTCATTCGGCTTTGGAGGCCGACGTTCTACCAGTCTGAACTTCACCCTCATTTTCAAAGACCAATAAAAGACCCCGACCTGGGTCGGGGTCTGGTGCTCATTCGACGTATGCACTCAGACCCTCAAGACACGACTCCCCAAATGACCCGCTTGCCGGTCATTCTGACTATGTCGCGCTTGAAGGTCCTAAGCATCATGTCAATTCACCATCACTAATCTCGAGACAACTGAAGCACGAATTGTGGAGCGTCCGGCAGGACTCGAACCTGCGTGCACTTCGTTCGTAGCGAAGGCCATCAATCCGCTCTGGCACGGACGCCTAAAACTTTGGTCGGGGAACTGAGAATTGAACTCAGACCACGTGCTCCCAAGGCACGGATGCAACGCATTACACTATTCCCCGATGGTGCCAGCCCAGCGAGTTGAACGCTGCTCTCTGCGTTTTCAGCGGAGCGTATCGCCCGCGCACACGCGACTGGCGAAATTTGGTGGACCGTGTGGGAATTGAACCCACCTGACTATCCTGCTTGCAAAGCAGGCGACCACCCCAAGTAGTCCTACGGCCCAAATCCTTACTTGCGCTGCAGCCGCACATACCAAGGTGGTGGCCATTCGTTGTGATCTCTCCACCGAGACGATTCGTATGGATGAAGACCGTTTTGTTGAAGACAATGCCTGGACCACTCTCGATCGTCCGGAACTTGAAGACGCTGATTGCCATCTCGGCCCCAGCAGTACACCTCGTTCCAAGGACACTCGAGACGATGCGGCACAATTGCCTCATCGAAATCAAATGTCTTCCGCAGCCACTGATTCTGCTTGCGGCGAACTCCGCGCGCTGCCAGGCGCTTGTCATCCGCCGCACTTCTCGCACCCGTCACCGCAGCGAACGGGGAACGATAGGATCTGCTCATGAATAGCGTTCCTTTGGACGCCTAATGCATGGCAGTTCTCCTTTCTTGAGATCAGGGTGGCCGGTGGGAGTTGAACCCACAAGAGACATGAGCCACAGTCATGCCCGACGTTCCGATAGTCGGCACGGCCACAGTTGGAGCACCTGGGGCTACTCGAAAACCCATTCTGCTGATTACAGGTCAGCCGCTCTTCCACTTGAGCTACAGGTGCAATCTTGTTGGAGCCGGCAGCAGGGTCTTAACCCGCATCCTTCGCCATACCGAGGCGACACTCTGGCATTGAGCTATGCCGGCCCGACTTCAGTAGTACAGATACTTCCTCCACTTCTCCTCGTCGACTCCCGTCTGGCGCATGAAAGCGCGAGAGGTGTGAATCGTCATGCGGCGCGGCTGCCGGAGCAATTTCATGCCTGCTTCCGCCGGTGTCCGATCTGACTTGCGCCCGTTGCAGTCGCGACACGCGGCAACCAGGTTCTCCCACGTGCTCAGCCCGCCTCGAGCGCGCGGAATTACATGCTCGAGTTCCAATTCGCCGCTCAAGAACTTCTCGCCGCAATACTGGCAGATGTGCCCGTCGCGGATGAGGATGTTCTTCCTCGACAGCGTTTGAATCCGAGACGGCAAACGCCGATACTGGCGCAGGCGAATGACACAAGGCAATTGCAGGCCAACATGCACATACCGATCGTGCGTCTCTTCGGTGACAGCAACACCCTTGATGAGCAGCACGAGGGCACGGCGAGCCCGCGTAATGTTCACGGGTTCATAGCTCGCATTGAGCACTAATACCGGCATCGTCATCGCACTCGTCATATAGCCTCTCTTGCATATTGGAGCTGGCGGCCGGAATCGAACCGGCTTCGTCCTCGTTACGAATGAGGTGCATTGCCCCTCTCTGCCACGCCAGCAAACACGTACTCCTAAATCAAAATCATGGAGCGGCTGGCCGGAGTTGAACCGGCGATCTCCGCGCTGGCGACGCAGCGTCTTACCACTCGACTACAGCCGCTCATCTTCTGGCTCCGGGAGGGAATTCGAACTTGAGCCGCTTTGCGGGTGTTTGAACCCGCAGGCGAAATCCTGAGCGAAGCCGAAGGACCCATTGTGGTTCCAAAGACCACTGTCCTCCCATTAGACGATCCCGGAACATTCCCCTTTCCCTTCGCTTAGACACACTCCACTTATCCATGTCAGTAACTCCACTGACATAGTTACTAACTGGCTGGCGAGCAAGGCTTCGAACCTTGACTTTCCGCGTTCAGAGCGCGGCGTGTTCCCAGTTACACCACTCGCCACTGATGTTGGCTGCGCAGGCGGGAGTCGAACCCGCATAACCCTGATTAACAGTCAGGTTCTCTGCCAGTTGAGATACCGCGCAATGCTGCCCAGAAACTAAAAGCCCCCGACCTTGTTGAAGGCCGGGGGCTCGAGTCTCCTGCAATGGAGCTTATCTCGCTAGTCCGGCCAGAACACGTTAATACCCTGTCGCGTCGGTTGCGCCCACGCGGTTGGTATAAATCCGTGATTGACTCGGAGCATCATGACTGTTGTACTGTACCCCGACTTAGTTTCAAAAGTCAAATGCAAGCGCTACAACTATTAGTCACCCACAGATTTGGGTACTACTATCTCGAACAATTGCACACGGCGTGGACGCGGAACGTCGCGCACCATCATTGAAGTTTGGTCACGCGCCGACCAGAGTTGAA
Organism: uncultured Acidobacteriaceae bacterium; assembly: GCA_963838295.1. Taxonomy (GTDB): domain Bacteria; phylum Acidobacteriota; class Terriglobia; order Terriglobales; family Acidobacteriaceae; genus Telmatobacter. The sequence continues at coordinate 188,384 of CAWIQS010000002.1, read as the reverse complement.
CTGGCATCTGCGCCTTGAAGGGACGCTGGCCTAACCGTTAGCCGACGGCGTGATAAATTGTTGGCGCGGCCGACCGGATTCGAACCGGCATCTGCTCGATCGACAATCGAGAGCTTTCGCCGTTTAAGCTACAGCCGCGCGTGTATAAAGTTTTGGTGGGTGTGGAGGGATTCGAACCCTCAATGCTCTGAAGAGCTCCGGGTTTACGGCCCGGTAGGGCAAGCCAGTCGCCCCAACACACCCACATTTGGCGGAGAGGGCGCGAGTCGAACGCGCAAGTCCCAAAGGCACGTCCCGCTTCAGACGGGATCGGCTTGCCACTTGCCGAACCTCTCCAACAGTGATGGCGAAGATCCTCAACAATCGAGTCACGTCCCTCGCACAAACGTTCCATCCGCAAGCGCCTTGCGGATGTATCGCATCAGAGTGATCGCCTTGAATTCAGCCGTAAGCGTCGCTCCTCCGATGTCTTCAAGCGAGACCGGAAACTGGTACCTTTGCTCCTCCACATCGACGGTGTAGAACATGTTCCCCGTGCGATAGAAAGAGAACCTGGCCATGTTGTCCTTCACAATCTGCTTGATACTCGGCATCATTTGATTCATCCTCTCTGCCCTAGAAATACTTGTGCTTGTATTGGCGGTAGCGGCGCGAGTCGAACGCGCAAGCCCCGAAGGTACTTCCCGCTTCGAACGGGATGGCTTTCCAAATGCCCAACGCTACCCTGGCGGTAGGAGCAGGACTTGAACCTGCACACGCATCGCTTGCGTGAGCCTCGCCTCCAACGAGGTGCGATACCGTTCCGCTCATCCTACCGACGAAACAAACTGGCGGAGACGATCCGATTCGAACGGATGGTGCCTTTCAAAGGGCACTCCGCGTTAGCAGTGCGGTGCCATAGACCACTCGGCCACGTCTCCATGAATCTCCTGGTGGGGATGGAGAGATTTGAACTCTCACGCGCGAAGGCACTGGTTTCTAAGACCAGCGTGTCTCCCATTTCCACCACATCCCCATTACTTACTAACTCCGTAGAACTTAGATACACGTCGAGTAATCAGGTTCTTGAATGCAAGCCTGTCGACGAAATGGTGGGCTTCCAGGGACTCGAACCCTGAAGATGTCACAGCTCTTGAGGCTGCCGCGTCTGCCGATTCCGCCAGAAGCCCATAAAACAAAAGCCCCTCGATTTCTCGAGGGGCTTCGGCGATTCCGTAGATTCTACCTAAATCAGCCGCACCCCTCCATGCCCAGCAAATCGCTGAGTGATTCGGACAGATACGACTTGAATAGGTTCTTCACGAAGACGAGAATAACCCAGTTCTGGTTTAAGCGCAACTAACTTTCCGGTTATTACCAGAAGTAAGTGGCGTATTCGCCGTCAAAGTGTGTTGCTTCTTTTTGAAAAGTAGGGCACGATGACATTCATGCTGAATCGAGTCTCATTGACGACACATCACGAAGCGAAAGGCCTCCGGCCGTATTCGCAAGGTGAGGTTGTGTTCATGCCAGGACTCGATTGGACAAGCGCGTAGCGCGTTTTCCCAAAGCGGACTTCGAGCCCCTGGCCTGACGGTCAGGGGCTTTTTCGTTGGTGTTTGAAAAACGTTGTCGCGATTTGTTCTAACAAAGACAAAAGCAAGTGAGGATCATTCCCGTGATACGCATGGAGATTTTCGATAACCAGATTCCGGTGTTCGGTCAGGCCGACGAGCGTACGCTCAACCAGATTCGTGTGTGTGCACGCACCGCCGACAAGGTTGCATTGATGCCCGACAACCATGTCGGCTATGGTGTGCCCATTGGCGGAGTGGTGGCATATAAGAATGCGATCAGTCCTACAGGTGTCGGCTATGACATCGGCTGCGGAAACAAGGCCGTCCGTATAGATATGCCCGGCGTGGAGCTGCGTGGGCGCATTGCCAAGATCATGGATGACGTGTGGTCAATCATCAGCTTCGGCGTTGGCCGCAAGAACAACGAAAAGGTAGACCATGCTCTGTTCGACGATGTGGCATGGAAGCTGAAAGCGATTTCTTCTCTTAAGGAACTGGCGCGTAACCAGCTCGGCACCGTGGGCAGCGGCAATCACTATGTTGACCTGTTCACAGACGAAGAGGATCGCGTGTGGATTGGTGTGCACTTCGGCTCGCGTGGGTTGGGTCACAAGACAGCTACGCACTTCTTGAAGGCAGCGGGCGCTTCGGATGGGATGGACGTGGAGCCGTGCGTTCTTTCAACCGGTAGCAAGCTTGGAATTGAGTATCTCGAGGCTATGCGTCTGGCCGGTGACTACGCCTATGCAGGTCGTGACTGGGTCTGCGGCCGCGTGGCCCAGATCCTGGGATCGCCGATTGTCGAAGAGGTGCACAACCATCACAACTACGCCTGGCGCGAAGAACACGAAGGCGAACAGTTGTGGGTTGTACGCAAAGGGGCGACGCCGGCCTTTCCGGGCCAGCGCGGATTTGTTGGGCGGCACGATGGGTGAGCAGTCGGTCATTCTCGAAGGAGTCGAAAACGAGCATGCCCGCTATTCGCTTTACTCCACCGTGCACGGCGCAGGTCGCGCGTTGGGTCGTCGCGAGGCGGCAGGCGTTGTCGATCGCAAGACCGGAGAGGTCAAGCGCGCGGGCAAGGTCACGCCGGAGATGATGCGCGCCTGGGTAGATCGCGCCGGGATCGAACTGCGCGGCGCTGGACTGGATGAGTCACCCGACTGCTACAAGCGTCTCGATGAGGTGCTCGAGACTGTTGGCGATACGGTGCGCATCTTGCACCGTCTCACCCCGGTCGGAGTCGCAATGGCCGGAGCAAACGAGTTCGATCCGTACAAGGACTAAACCATGGATTGACTGCGCAGAGTGGAAGTCGCTCTGCGCGGCCAGTCCAATATCAGGCGAGTTATCTTCATCGAAGGAGCCTGAAAGGGAGGCAACATGAAACTAGTGGAAGCACTGGCAGAGCGCAGCGATTGCCAAGTCCGTCGGACGATACGACCGAACTCCTGGTGGAAAGCGAACCGATATGCTTCGAGAGGGTGCTCGCATCATCCCCAAGTACAGTGAAGATTGGACAGGGGGCGGGAGGGGGTTCGTCCGCGATACCGCAGCTGTCCTCATTGGGAAGACGGTACGGCATAACGCAAAACCATGCCAACAATTTGGAGAATCCGCTTCGCCATATCGGACGCTCCTCGAGCTTCTATGCGCTTTACCAACTCCACCAGTTCCATGGGCTCAATCTCTGCGACTGGACGCGATCCAAGGTTGGGGTAGACGTTGACCCTGAGTCGATTCCGGGTTGTCGCTACGTGCCGCACACTCCACACCTTCGAGAAGATTGCCGGGCGATGGCTGGAGCATGGGGAGGGAAACAAGGTCGCTACGATGACGGCCGTCTTCTTGGCCATACGTTCAGCCATTGGGTCAATGCCGTTGGCAAGTTTTCTACGGGCCGTATCACGGCGCTCTCTGGCGTCCGATAAAGAGATCTCGGGATACCTCCCTAGGGCCCATCAGCTTCTCCGCACCTTCGAACCGGTACTTCCAGCGCCAAAGCTTCCCCCCGGTGGGAGTAATGAGCAGGTGAAGGCCGCCGCTATCTGAGACCTTATGAGACGCTTCAGCCGGTTTGGAACGGCGGATTTCGATATCGGTCAGAGCCACGGTGCATATGCGTACCTCCAAGATTCCCTCAAAAATTAAAATACCCCCACTTTCGAAATCTCGTACCCCCATATGTACCCCATTTGGGAGTTGGCTTTCACGATACTCCTGTGGACGTAGAAAGACAAAATCCGCTTTATTTTCAGCGGCTTGGCTCGATTATTTGGATGTGTCTGGATGGCTCTGGATCTAATCTTGGTAGGCACGACTGGATTCGAACCAGCGACCTCTTCCGTGTCAAGGAAGCGCTCTAACCAACTGAGCTACGCGCCTGTAATGCAACCGCTGTAATGCGACAGACATTAGTCTATCAGCATCAGTGCGACGGGAAAAGAAGAGGCTGTCGCTGCAGATTCTGAATGCTGTACCATCTATGAGCGAAACGTTGTGGCTTGCAACTCCAAGGCCCGTCGAGGCTTACAGAGTCGATTCGGACTGTTCGATGCGAGATCGCAACGTCTCAGAAGCCGCGCTTCGATGACTGAGGTCCCTACCACGCACCGAAATCCGCTGCGTACCGCGCCAAACCTGCTCACGGTGATGCGCATTTGTCTGGCACCCTTTCTGGTGGCGGCAATTCTGGAAAACCGGTTTGGCCTCGGCTTTGTACTTTTTGTTGCCGCCGGTCTTTCCGACGCTTTGGATGGATTGCTGGCGAGGGTGTTGAAGCAACGCACTAGCCTCGGGCAGTACCTGGACCCCATTGCGGACAAACTCCTGCTGAGCACATTGTTCCTCGTGCTGATGTACAAGGGCCTCATGCCCACGACGGTGACGGTACTCGTGTTTGGGCGCGACGTCGGCATCCTCCTTGTGGCCACCGTGCTTTATGCCGTGGTGGGACGGCGAGAGTTCGGGCCGAGCATCTTTGGCAAAGCGAACACCGTTGCACAGGTTGCGGCCGTCGCGTTTGTGCTGCTGCACCAACTGACGACTGCAGAATGGGTCGTCATAATGCGGCTGGTGGCGCTGGATGCGACGGTCGGACTGACCATAGTATCTGGGCTGCACTATGCGTGGATTGCCTCACACCGCAGCAGCGCACAGAGCAATCCGCCCGGGGCCAATTGATGCGGCACTCCTGCAGAATCCGGCTCGCTGAGCGTCGTTTTCTTGATTGGGACTAGTTGATGAGCCGCCGCTTGCCGGCGTGAAGTCGTCTCATTCGTCCTCGACTTCTTCTTTCTTTTCGGCAGATTCTTCAATCGCCATATCGTGAAATTCGTCGGAATCGAAGACATCGCCACATTCCAGGCATTCAACGTATTCGGTGTCTTCATGTCGGGAGACAATTCGAACCCTAGGGTGTTTGCAGGCGGTAACCATCGTTTTTTGTAGGTTTGAATTTGAAAACTCTTGCCGCAGATTGTAGCGACCTTTTCGACAATTTCAAACGGCATTTTGGTGAATCTTTGTCTCCCGAAGAAACGAAGGAGCCGAAGCGACGTGGAACCCTCCTTTGTGAAGCGGCCATTCTAGCTAGTACCTTCTCTGGAGTGGCATGCAGTTGGGAGAAAATGAAGGATACCCACACCCCATCTCTGCGAACAGAGTGCCCTCTTGCAATGGCTTGCCAAGGCATAAAGCTGCAAAGTATTCTCCAGATTGGAGTTACCTTCAGAGTATTCTCAGCATTGGACTTAGGGCATTCATCCTCAAATGTGAGTCGCACATTTTCACAGTTTCACATGCCGATTTTCTGGGTGGTACGTTTTGAATATCTAATTCCACTGTGAAGATGACAGTTAACTCAATTTTGAATAGGGTTTTCGGGCTCTTCGGAGGTACGTTTCGCGGTTTTTGCCATCTCTGCGGGCTTAGCAGCATTAACGGTTGTGCAAGCGCGGTGCCTAGAAGAATGAATCGAGGTTTGCCGCACAGATTCAGCCTACGCCAATCGGCGAAATACCCTGCAAACTCGCGAACTTTGTTTGTCGTTTGTTTTGAGCGGGTTAAGCCATGAAAACTGCGTGAGGGGCTTGACAACTCGAGAAACCCAACATGGGACGGATCCGAGCGGTCGGAAAACCTGGGCTGCCGGTGAAGCTTTCTCCGAAATGGGCATCGGAAGATTGAAAGGCCGACATAAATGGTCGTATACTAAATACGGACTGAAGAAGTCGCATATTATGCTGAAGCTTACCAAGAAGGCCGATTACGGGCTGATGGCGCTGAAATATCTGGCCGAACACCCGGAAACCGTCGCCCTGAGTGCCAAGGACATTGCCGATGCATACGGCATCCCATCGCAGCTGCTGGCCAAGATTCTGCAGCAACTGACGAAGGCGGGATTGCTGAAGTCGCATGCCGGCATGAACGGTGGATATGCGCTCTCGAAGCTGGCGCGATCGATTTCGGCTTACGAGGTAATTCTGGCGATCGATGGACCGTTCTTTATCACCTCGTGCACAAAAGGCGCCAACGGATGCGACCTGACGCCCAGTTGCACGATCAAAGAACCACTGGCGCGGGTGAACGAGACGATCGCAGGTGTATTGAAGAGCATCAGCATCCAGGACCTCGCTGAGCATGAGCATGCGCTGCGCCGGGGCACGTTCTTGAGCCGAAGCTGGTTTCGCTGACGATATAGCCAACTCTCCGCGCAGAGCGGAGCCTGAACAACGATGGAGAGGTCGGGGATGAGTACAGTTACGAGTCACGTTGAAGTGCCGGCAGGCGTCACGCTGCCAATCTATATGGATAACCACGCGACCAGTCCGCTGGACCCGCGCGTGCTGGAAGCGATGCTGCCCTACTTCACAGCGAAGTTCGGTAACGCAGCGAGCCGCAATCATTCGTTCGGCTGGGAAGCTGAGCAGGCAGTGGAGACCGCGCGCGAGCAGATCGCGAAGCTTATCGGCGCGACGGCAAAAGAAATCATCTTTACTTCGGGCGCGACCGAATCGAATAACCTGGCCATCAAGGGCATCGCGGAGATGTATCGCGAGCGCGGCAACCACATCATCACGCAGGTTACCGAGCACAAAGCGGTGCTGGACACATGCAAGCGCCTGGAGAAGTATGGCTACCGCGTGACCTATCTTCCGGTGAAGGCCGATGGACTGATCGACCTCGAAGACCTGAAGCGGGCTATTGACGACAAGACGATCCTAGTCTCGATCATGGCGGCCAACAACGAGATCGGCGTGCTGCAGCCCATTCGCGAGATCGGCAAGATCTGCCACGAGAAGAACGTCATCTTCCATACCGATGCGGTGCAGGCGGTAGGCAAGGTTCCGGTCAACGTGATCGCGGATAACATCGATGTTCTGTCGCTCTCGGGCCACAAAATTTACGGGCCGAAGGGTGTGGGTGCGCTCTATGTTCGGCGTCGCAACCCGCGCGTACAGATTGCGGCGCAGATCGACGGTGGCGGACACGAGCGCGGCATGCGTTCAGGCACGCTCAATGTTCCAGGGATTGTCGGACTCGGCAAAGCCTGCGAGATTGCTAACGCGGAGATGGAAAACGAAGCCGCATATCTTCGTGGTCTCCGTGATCGTTTGAACGACAAGCTCCAATCTGAGCTCGACTACATTCACGTGAACGGTTCGATGGAGCATAGGCTGCCCGGCAACCTGAACGTGAGCTTTGTGTATGTCGAAGGCGAGTCGCTGCTGATGGGTATCAACGATGTTGCCGTATCGAGCGGCTCTGCGTGCACGTCGGCGACGCTCGAGCCCTCGTATGTGTTGAAGGCGCTGGGACTGGGCGATGATGTTGCGCACAGTTCGATTCGATTTGGTTTGGGGCGCTTCAATACGCAGGCGGAAGTGGATTACGTTGCGGCGAAGGTTATCGACATCGTGAAGAAACTGCGTGAACTTTCACCACTTTACGAAATGGTGAAAGAAGGAATTGACCTGACCAAGATTGAGTGGCAGGCACATTGACCACCTGCGGTGGGGCAGACGCCGCTTGCGCGGCAGGGTCAGGCACACCGACGATTAGCGAGCCAGAGCTGGTTCTGGCGCATCCAACAAGGAGAAACGCGGCTTCCCCGCGGGAAGGAATTCGGAAATGGCATACAGCGATAAGGTCGTAGATCACTACAACAATCCGCGTAACGTGGGCACGCTCGACAAGAGTTCTGGAGACGTAGGCACAGGTCTCGTTGGCGCCCCCGAGTGCGGCGACGTGATGCGCTTGCAGATCCGTGTGAACCCAGAGACACAGGTGATTGAAGAAGCCAAGTTCAAGACCTTCGGCTGCGGATCGGCGATCGCCAGTTCTTCGCTTGCCACCGAGTGGATCAAGGGTCGCAAGGTGGAAGAGGCTCTCGAGATCAAGAACACCGATATCGTGAAGGAGCTTTCGCTTCCTCCAGTGAAGATTCACTGCTCGGTGCTGGCGGAAGACGCCATCCGCGCAGCCATCGGCGACTGGAAGAAGAAGAACGGTGTCGCAGAGAACGTGGCTGTGGCTGCTGAAGCGAAATAAGGGCAGTTAACGGCAAGAAGGAAGCAATGTCGAACTTTGTATCCATCGAATCGAAGCCGGCGCAGGGCGCGAGCGCTGCACCGGCGCAGCCAGAAATTAAAGCACCGGCTGCACAAGGCCTGCAGGTTACCGATCGCGCGGTGAAGCGCATTCGTGTGGCCATGGAGAAGGAAGGCGTGTCGCCGTCCGAAGGCGGATTGCGTCTTGGCGTGATGGGCGGCGGCTGTTCTGGGCTTTCGTATTCGATCAAGTTCGACACACGCCCGCGCGAGCGCGACCGCATTTACGAGTTCGACGGCGTGCGCGTCTTCGTCGATCCCAAGTCGTTCGTCTATTTGCACGGCATGACGCTGGACTATGAAGAGACACTGATGCGGCAGGGCTTCAACTTCATCAATCCGAATTCCTCGCGCTCCTGCGGCTGCGGTTCCTCTTTCTCTTAGTCCTCCGCCCTGGAGTCATTTCATGTTGAAAGTTCTCGATTCTGCAGTGCCGGTCGCGTGCTGGTCGTGCGCGGTTGCGCACAACGACGCGACGTTGTTTTGTCCGCATTGCAGCAAGATTCAGCCTCCACCGGGTGGCGATTATTTTTCCGTCTTTGGACTTGTGCCCCAACTGGATCTCGATCTCGGCATGCTCGAGCACCAGTTTCATAAGCTGAGCCGCAAGCTGCATCCGGACCGCTTTGCGCGGGCGCAGGAGAACGAGAAGCAGTGGAGCCTGGCTGATACTGCGCTGCTGAACGATGCTTATCGCACGCTGAGGAATCCGATTCGACGGACGGAATATCTGCTGAAGTTGCACGGAGCTGAGATTGGCGAGGAGCACGCGGGCAAGGATCGCAAAGACCCATCACGTGTGCCTGCCGATCTTTTGGAAGAGGCATTCGACCTGAACATGCAGCTTGAAGAAATGCGCATGGCGAAGAAGATGGGCGATACCGATCCGGAACTCCAGTCGAGCCTCGAACAGGCGAAGGTGAAGTTTGACGGCTTGCTCGATGAAGTCGATCGCGACCTGCGCGCGCAGTGGAAGGTTTGGGATGCAGGCGACGAAAACGTCCGCCAGGAATCGCAGAAAAAGATGGTGGCCCTGCTCGATCGCCGGCGCTATATCAACAATCTTGTACGCGACGTGACAGAAACACTAGGAGCTTAATTAGTCGAAATGGCTGAAGGACGCGTAGTTGGAATCGACCTGGGAACAACGAATTCCCTGGTCGCATATATGGAGGGCGATAAGCCGGTGGTCATTCCCGGCGTCGACGGCTCGAACCTGGTTCCGTCGGTGGTAGCACTCGATCCGATGCCCGCGGATGGAAGCAGGCCGACGGTAACGGTGGGCAACAGTGCGCGCCGCGTGCTGATTGAGACGCCGGAGCGCGTCATCTATTCCGTGAAGCGGCTGATGGGACGCGGACTCGAAGAAGTGCAGGGCGAACTGAAGCTGTTTCCGTTTCGTCTTGCGGATGACGTGGAGGCGGGCGAGGTTCCGCGCATTCAGCTGGGCGAAATGCGATTTACTCCTCCTGAGATTTCGGCTTACATTTTGCGGCAGCTCAAGCGCAATGCGGAGCGGTTTTTCGGATCGCCGGTTACGCAGGCGGTGATTACGGTTCCTGCATACTTCAACGATGCGCAGCGGCAGGCGACAAAAGATGCGGGGCGCATGGCCGGGCTTGATGTGCTTCGCCTGGTGAATGAGCCGACAGCGGCGGCGCTGGCTTACGGACTTGATCGCGCCAAGGAAGGCACGATTGCGGTTTACGACCTGGGTGGCGGGACTTTTGATATTTCGATTCTGAAGTTGCGCGATGGCATCTTCGAAGTGCAGTCGACGAATGGCGACACGCATCTTGGCGGCGATGACATCGACAATCTGTTGTTGGCGGTTGCGTTGGATGAGATTCACGCTGAGCACGGAGTTGAACTGCGCTCGCATCCCGGGGCCGTGCAGGCGTTACGCAAGGCCGCGATTGATGCCAAGATCGCGTTATCGATGGATGGTGTGGCGCGGTTCGATATTGAGCTGCCGAATGGCGATCGCTATCAGCGGGAGATTCCGCGTGGAGTGTTCGAACAGTTGATCGAGCCGGTGCTGAGCCGGACAGTTGGGCCGTGCAAACAAGCGTTGGCGGACGCGGGAATTACGCCAGAACAGGTTGATGAAGTTGTGATGGTGGGTGGATCGACGCGGATTCCGGCGGTTCGCAGGCTGGTGGATGACCTGTTTCATTTGAGCGCCCGCAGCAAGAAGCCGCACATCGAATTGAATCCGGATGAAGTGGTCGCGCTGGGTGCGGCGGTGCAGGCTGACATTCTTGCCGGCGCATCAAAGACGACAGAAGAGATGTTGCTGCTGGATGTGACGCCGCTTTCGCTGGGGATCGAGGCGCTGGGTGGAACGGTTGCGAGAATCATTCAGCGGAACTCTACGATCCCGGCATCGGCAACCGAGCACTTCACGACGGGCGTTGACGGCCAGACCAACGTTGCAATCCACGTGGTGCAGGGGGAGCGCGAACTTGCGGCGGATTGTCGATCACTGGCGCGGTTTGATCTGAAGGGGATTCCGCCGATGAGCGCGGGGCTGCCGCGGATCGAGGTGAAGTTTCTGATCGATGCTGACGGCATTCTGCAGGTTTCGGCGCGTGAGCAGCGCAGCGGCAAGGAATCGCAGATCGAAGTGAAGGCTACCTATGGATTGACGGACGAGCAGGTCGAAGGGATGATTCTCGACTCGTTCGATCACGCGGAGGAGGATTTTGCGAAGCGGCTTTTGATTGAGGCCAAAGCTGAGGCTGACAACATTCTTTCCAAGGTTGAGAAGGCGCGAACGAGTCCGGCCTGGGGGCAGTTGCGCGGCGAAGAGATTGCCGCGATCGATACAGCACGGGACAGGCTAGCTGCGGCGACTACGGGAGACGATCTGAATGCGATTCGCGAGGCCACTGTTGCGCTTGATCGCTCGACGCAGAGGCTGGCTGAGTTGATGATGGATGACGCCGTGGGGTCAGCAATTCGCGGAAAGACCATGAACACGGCCGATGAAGACCTGGGCGAAGCGGTGACGGCACCGCATCCGATGGCTCGCGCGGAGTTCAAGTGAGCAGCGGGGCTAGCGGCGCTTCGCGCTGGTTAGCCGCGCCAAGCGCGTGTTAGCGGAGTTCGAGAGCACGGAGGCAATTCTGATGAGTGAAGTCAATACGAAGAATATTCCGCCGGATAAGCTGGTGCGGGTTACGTTTATGCCGGAAGGCAAGACCGTTGAATTTGAATTCGGCACAATGCCTTATGACCATCACGGGAAGCCGATGTCGTTTCTGGATGTGGCGGAGAACTTTGGTATTTTTCTCGACCACGCGTGCGGGGGCGTATGCGCGTGCACCACGTGCCACTTGTGGATCAAGGACCAGACGGGCATCAGCGAGGCTGACGACGATGAAATCGATCGGATGGATATGGCGGCAGATCAGCAGTTGGATTCGCGGCTTGGGTGCCAGGCCGTCATCACGAAGCCGGGTAATTATGTGGTCGAGATTCCGAAGTGGAATCGCAACTACACGTCGGAAGGAAAACCGCTGGCGATGGCCGATCAGAAGTGAGATCAGAATTCCTTCATTGAAAACAAGCGTGAGAATGCAGACGACTCGGCAAACTCCTTTTGAGGACGATATTTTGCTTGAAACCCCACAGGGGTTAAAACCCGGAATCTTTCCTGTTTCTTTCGGCATGACTGAAGTCATGCGCTGACACGAATCGGATTTATGAAACACGCTGTAGACAGAAACTGAGGAATGGACGACATGCCCCGCGAAATCATGTGGACCGACTCCGAGGAGATCGGCATTCAATTGCAGGAGAAGTTTCCCGACATCGATCCTCTGACGGTTCGCTTTACGGATCTGCTCAAGTACGTGACGGAGTTGGAGGGTTTCGCCGATGATCCGGCCAAGTCGAACGAGTCGCGGCTTGAGGCGATCCAGATGGCGTGGCACGAAGAGTTCGAGGACGCCAAGGGCTGATTTTTGGACTCTGGCGCAGTCCCAGGTATCTGTGCGATTGAAGAATGCCGGCTATATTCTCCGTCCGTAGCGGGCGTACCCCTATTATCCCGTCTCTTTCAGGAAGTTTCCTCGATTCATGGGTTTAGAGAGAGACCCTGTCGCCAAATTCCTCTTCGTATTGAAGTTCGCTATAGATTCCTCTCGGCAAAGGAGTTACGGGCCTGGCCACGAATTTGATCCGAGAGGCTGGCACTCCCGAATCGGGCATATGGGCTGATTGGGCTCCCCTCTGATCGGACACAACTCCATTGTGCGCCAGAAGCCGGAAATTACCTGCAAAGTTGCGGGAAGAAAATTGTGTTTGGAATGAAGGGCTTGGATGAGCAGCGTCGAAAAGTGTGCTTGACACGCGAAATCCCTGAAGACCAACCGGTTCAGCTGCAAGGACTAAACTGGCCGCGGAAGAAGGCTCGTTCTTTCAAAGAACATCCCTCAGCTGCTAAAGCCGCCCTTCATTCTGGTGCTGTTTTTTGGCACGGTTAAAACCGTGCCCTTTCAAATTAAGACTGTGCCCTTTCAAAACAGGCGTTTTTCCGCAACCTCTAAAGCCCAGCGTTTTTTTGGTTGTGCTTATGGCACGACTGGAACAGCCTGGTGAAAAAGACCAAAGCTTGAACGCAAGCGTCGCGTAGGGGCTAGAGCCCAGCGCTCATTTTGTTGTGCTATGGCACGACTGAAAATCGTGCCCTGACACTTGCCGGTCTGGGTTGATTCTGATGTTGATTCTGATGCTGATGGAGATCGGCTTGCGCGGGCGGAAGCCATGACAGAGAAGCGATCAGTCGCGCCAGGTTTCGGCCCAGGGGAATGAAGCTTCGAAGTGCTGGAATTCGCGTTCCTGTCCGGGGACAAGATAGACGCTGACTACATCAAAGCGGGCCGGGGGCGGAGCGGTTTGCGGGAGTTGACGCATGTAGCGGCGGGCAAGGCGGCGGAGGACGCTGCGCTTGTGGTCGTCGATGGCGGTCTCTGCGGGTGTTAGATCGCGGGCTGTGCGGGTCTTCACCTCGATGAAGCAGAGCATGGGTCCGTCCCAGGCGATCAAGTCGACATCGCCGGGAACGTCGCCTGAAGACCAGCGGCGCGCAACGATGGTGAAGCCTTTGCGCTGCAGGTAGAAAAGCGCAGCGTCTTCGCCGTCAAGGCCGACCGCGAGATGCGCGGGCATTGCATTTTGTCCGCGCTTGCTCGCAAGGCGATTGAGTTTGGCGAGCGATCGCTCGGCCAAGCTGACGCGCATCTCTCTGAGATTCATTACAACCATTCTCGGCTGATCGGAGAGAAGGCGCAAATCGGTTCAAAGAGTTCTGCGCGCCTAAAGGGCTTTTCCGAGGCAGTTTCCTTACAGGGTGTTTCATCAATGGCGCCGAGAAGGCATCCCTCAGCGGCTAAAGCCATATGAATTGCAGGCATTGTGCGGCACGCGACCCACCGCGTGGGTTCCCCGATCCATGCCCTTTCAAGACTGAACCGTGTGAGGGCCGCGTATTTTCAGTTTCGGAGATCGGTGGTATCCCATGTCCCAGAAGCGGGACATGGGATACCCGGCACCCGGCGCTGAGTCTGAAATCCCTGACAGAAAAGAGGAAAGCTTAAAAGCAGATTCTTCGCTCACCAGCCCCAAACTGAACTACGTTTGGAGCCCCGTTCACTCAGAATGACACCGCCAATTACGGAAGGGTTTTGGACTCAGGATACTAGTGCTTAAAGGAGCTTTCCGAGAACAGATTGCATCAGGCTTCCCGCGTCGGGCATGGGACTGCCTGTGGGCTGGCCGTCGGTTGTGACGTGACCGTTGGCGGTAACGTGGTTGATGAGCACGGGAACAATTGTGGCGAGGCTCGATTTCACTGTGTCGGGAGACATGCCGGTGCGCTGAGCAATGCTGTCAATTAACCCCGAGCCGGCGAGTGCCTGTTCCATTGCGCCGGGATCTGTGGCCTGCGTTTGTCCGCTGGCAAACTGCTGGACGAGACCGCCAGCGCCGTTTTGCTGAAACTGCTGGATCAGGCCGGCGACACCCCCCGAGCCGCCCAGTTCCTGCATCAGTCCGCCTGCAACGGCTGCGTGATCGCCGCCGCTTGAAAACTCCTTTGTTATCTCGGTCACGGAATCAAAAATGCTCATGTTGATCTCCTTTGTAGAAAGGGCGGTAACTGCGAGTGGAGTATATGGGTCGGACCCTGCTGCTTGCGAATGAATTTCTACGCAGGCTCTTGTGAGGCGCCAGGGACGGCGGCAGGTGTTGCTCAACGCAGTTATTTCCGGTCAGGCGGTGATGCGACCGGAACTCGGAATGAAGCATTCGCACTCAAATGGGAGAGAGGCTGAGGTGCGACGCTACTGGGCTGGTCAGAACCGGTAGACAAAGTTAGCGGCGAATCTTGCGCGGTTGTTGGCTGTGGTTGCGGGACTCACTGGGCCTCCGTAGGTGCTGTAATGGAACGTGCTGCGCAGATATCCGCCTTCAAATCGGGTGCTCAGGTGCCTGCTCAACCCGTAGTCAAGGCCGCCCTCTCCGGCAAACGCGAACCCGGTTGCGCTGTTGTAGGCGTAGGTGTAGGCCTGCCCGCCGTTGTGGAAGGTGTCGCCGCCCAAGAGTAACTCGCCGAAAATCGAAGTCCGCGAGTTGGGATGAATGGGGACCAGATAGCGCGGACCAAAGAGATAGACTGTCTCGGACGTTGGATTGACGGGGCTGATCGACTGATCGATGAATCGGTTGACGTCGACGACGACAAAGATCCGCGAGGCAACGGGGACGTCAAGTCCGCCGTTGAAACCATAGCCGGTATTGAGAAGGCCACCACCGGCGAGGGAAAAACCGCCAAAGACCTCTGCGCGCGCCTGTCCTGCAGAAGGCTCATCCTTTGAGGTCGGCCGAGCCTGCGACCACGCCTGTGTGGCAAGCAGGGGCACGCAAAAGACGCAAAAGACGCAAAAGACGCAGATTCTCACAAGCAACTCCTTTAGAGACGGTTTCGGTTGGACCTGATTATGGAGCATCTTGTATGCGGTTGTTCATGAATCTTTCATCATGTTGCAGTCATCGCAGGTGTGTCGAAGGCTCCGGAGGCAGGGCGTTTTTCGGGGCACCTTGGAGTGGCACGGACACTCCGCCCTGGGCTATTTTCTCGCGTTCCCTCCGGGAAATTTGCAGTTCCGGGTCCCTTCCTTTACTCGCTGAATGTTCAGGGCAGTCATATGGACGCCTCGGAGCGGAACCAGAAAAGGTGAATGTGGAAGGATGGATTGCACAGCAAAGAGGTTTATCTTAGTGGGATAAAAGAGCAACTGCGGGTTCCTCCACTCCCGTTGGTCGGTCGGAATGACAAAGCGGGGGGAAGCGGCTCGTGCCGGGCAGCTCAATGTGATCCGGGATCGCGACAATGATAAAGCGGTGAGAGGAGCGATGCGGCAGACGCCTGCGAGTGAATCTTCAGGTAAATGAAAGGCCGGAGCAGCGTTGCTCCGGCCTCTGTTTTTTGCGGCGATGCAGTTGTTATCCGTTGACGCCGGCCAGTTCGCGCGTGGAGGCAAATTCCATCTCGACCTGGGTCAGGCAGTCTTCAAGAATGTCGAGAGCGACTGTGGCTTCATCCTCTGTGACAATCAGCGGAGGGCAAAGGCGAATAGAAGTTTCTCCGCAGCCAAGGATCATCAGGCCTTTCTCGAAGCAGAGCGTCTCTACGCGGTTACGCAAAGCAGCGGCGGGTTCACGCGTGGTTTTGTCCTTCACCAGTTCGACGCCGATCATGAGGCCGCGTCCGCGCACGTCGCCTACCAGTGGATGGGTTGTCTTCCAGCCATGCAGACGGTCGAGCATCCTGGCGCCCACCTTGGCCGCATTATCGATTGCCCCATGCTCGAGGATGTTGACCGTGGCGATTGCGGCAGCCAGAGAAACGGGATTGCCGCCGAAGGTCGAAGCGTGCGAGCCGGGAACCCAGTCCATGATTTCTGCGCGGCTCATGCAGACGCCGAGCGGCATACCGCTGGCGATGCCTTTGGCCATGCAAACGATATCGGGCTGCACGCCGGAGTGTTCGATGGCCCACCATTTGCCGGTACGGCCGGCCCCCGATTGCACTTCATCCGCAACCAGAAGGATTCCATGGCGGTCGCAGATGCCGCGCAGCTCGCGCAGGAAGTTGTCTGGTGCGACTACATATCCGCCTTCGCCCTGAATTGGCTCGACGAAGATCGCTGCTACTTCTTCAGGAGGCACGATGGTCTTGAAGAGCTTCTCTTCGATGTAGCGCGCGCAGCCGAGGCTGAATGCTTCTTCCTCCTGGGGGCCACCCGTGCATCCGCGATAGGCATAGGGGTAGCGCACATGGGTGACACCGGGAACGAGCGGCGCGAAGCGGCGCTTCTGCTGTGGCTTCGATGCAGTCAGCGAGAGCGCGCCCATCGTTCGACCATGGAATGCGCCGAGGAACGCAATGATGTGCTGGCGACCTGTGTGATAGCGCGCGAGCTTGAGTGCGCACTCGATCGCTTCGGCGCCGGAGTTGCCATAGAAGAACTTATGCGGTCCCGGCATGGGAGCAACGGCAGAAAGTTTTTCGGCAAGGTCGGTCAGGGGCTCGTTATAGAAATCCGTACCTGAAATGTGGATGAGCTCGGCGGCCTGCTTCTGAATGGCAGCAACGACATCTGGATGACAGTGGCCGGTGGAGGTGACAGCGATGCCTGCAGCGAAGTCGATGAACTCGTTGCCGTCCACATCTTCGATGCGAATGCCGCGACCGCGCTTTGCAACCAGGGGATAGGAGCGCGTATAGCTGGGCGAGATCAGGCGGTCATCGAGTTCAACAGCGGCCCTGGCTTTGGGTCCGGGCAATGGTCCAACCAGCTTCGGTCCAAACTTGGCATGTAATTCTTGTTTATTCATCTCTAGTCTCCTCGTCAAGATTCGTTTGCGCGGCTGCAGATGTGGCGAAGCCGCGACCCCGGGTGAGGGGTGTTTTCGTTTCACAGACTGGGGACATCTGCGATAGAAGGCGAGGGGCCTTCGGCGGTCTCTAAACTAATCGCCGCCGAAGAGACTAGGTCGTGTCAGGGTGGGCAGTACGCGCAGATGGCGTCGAGGGCAGATTGACCGCGCGCGGGCTCGCGACCAGCGTTTTGTGGCTGGCATCGGCTGCAGAGCGCATGAGAAGTGCCTGTGCATGGGAGCCCCCGCTGGTCGCAGGATAGCACGCGGTCAGGACGACTTTCCATTGGTTTCGCCGCATCTCACGAGTTGATGGCTCTTACGGACGCCCCAGCCTCTGCTTATGTCCAGGCAGCAATGGCGTATAAATGCAAAGTCAGCAACCAACCCCAACTGCTGCTTCCAACCAAAGGTGAACGAATCGGATGACAAAGCTGAGTTTGGCGAATTGGCTGTTGGCCGATTTGAGACTTCCCAAAGGAGTTCATAGCGCACCGGATCCGGTTCACCCCTGGTGGAGCGTGATGTGCCTGACGGGCGTGGATTATTTCTCCACCCTGGGGTACCAGCCGGGAATTGCTTTTCTTGCGGCCGGGGTTCTATCGCCGTTCGCGACGCTTGTGCTGGTGCTGGTGACGTTGTTTGCGGCTCTTCCGCTCTATAAGCGCGTGGCGCAGGCCAGCCCTAACGGCCAGGGCAGCATTGCCATGCTGGAGCGGCTATTTCCCGAGTGGGGCGGCAAGATTTTTGTGTTGGCGTTGCTGGGATTCGCGACTACCGACTTCATCATCACCATGACGCTGTCGGCGGCGGACGCGGCGGCGCACTTCATACACAATCCGTTTGCGCCAAAGTGGCTCGCCAGCCAGTTGCTGGTTACGCTCATCCTGCTTGCCATCCTGGGAGCTATCTTCCTGAAGGGCTTTAAAGAAGCCATCGAAATTGCCGTCGTTCTGGTTGCGACCTACCTGGTGTTGAATGCGATCGTCGTGGTGCGTTCGGTGATCGAGGTGCTGCATCATCCAGAGGTTGTCTCGGGATGGAAAGCTTCGCTTTTTACGCTGCATCCCCATTGGCTAGGCATCGTGGGCATATGCCTGCTGCTGTTTCCGCGCCTTGCACTTGGTTTGTCGGGGTTCGAAACGGGCGTCGCCGTCATGCCTCTCATCTGCGGTGCGGATCTGGAAACGCGCATCCGCAATACGAAAAAACTGCTGACGACCGCGGCAGGGATCATGAGCGTATTTTTGATTGCCACGAGCTTCGTGACTACCGTTCTGATTCCGTCGCGGGCCTTCGCCGACGGAGGCGAGGCAAACGGGCGCGCCATGGCGTATCTTGCGCACCAGTATTTTGGCAGCGTTTTCGGTTCTGTTTACGATGTCAGCACTATCCTGATTCTTGCTTTCGCGGGGGCGTCGGCGATGGCTGGCCTCCTCAATCTCATTCCGCGGTATCTTCCGCGCTTTGGGATGGCGCCGGAGTGGTCACGTGCGGCGCGTCCCCTGGTGCTGGTCTTCATGGGGGTCGCATTCTTTGTGACCTTCGCATTTCACGCGAATGTCGATGCGCAGGGCGGTGCGTACGCAACCGGCGTCCTGGTGCTGATCACTTCCGCAGCATGCGCCGTGACGCTTTCAGTGCAGACGCGTGCAGCACGATTGTTCTCCTTGTTGGTGACGCTGATCTTTGTGTACACCACGCTGATGAATATCTGGGAGCGGCCGGAGGGCCTGAAGATTTCGTGCTTCTTTATCGCGACCATGATGTTTGTTTCGTTTGTTTCGCGCGCAACGCGCTCCACAGAGCTTCGCATCAGCGGCGTCGAGCTTTCTGAGGAAGCGCTCGGCATTATCAAGTCTGCCGGCGATCAACCGCTTCGCATTATTCCGCACCGCCCGAAAGGGGATCCCGTTGAGGACTTCGACCGATTCGAGTTCCTGGTTCGGAAGTTTCATGGACTTCCTGATCACGCCGCGATCATTTTTCTTGAAGTCGAGCGAACGGATGCTTCGGAATTCAACCACCAACTCCGAGTGGAAGGCAAAAGGATGGGAAGGCATTGCGTTCTGCTGGCGCGAAGCCCCATGGTGGCAAATTCCATCGCTGCGTTATTGATTCATATCGAAAAGATCACCGGGCAAGTCCCGCACATTTACTTCAAGTGGAAGGAAGGAAACCCCGTGGCGAATATTTTTCGCTTCCTCTTTCTTGGCGAAGGAGATGTGGCACCCATTGCCCATGAGGTACTGCGCAAGGCTATTCCGGAAATCTCGCGACGCCCCGTCGTTCACGTCAGCTGACTATGGCTGCGCCCAGGGCGATCAAAACGAATTATGAGGCAATTTGCGGGAAGCCAAAGGAGCCGTTACAGGCTACGATGGAATCCAAAGATGGCGATCGTTTCAGCAGAGTCAAAGAATTCCGCGAGCAAACCGGCGACACAACTGTCGATTGTGCTCGCATTTGCCAGCGTTTATTTCTTCTGGGGATCGACGTACACGGCCATCCGCATCGGCGCGGCGGAGATGCCGGCGCTTCTGTTAGCCGGTACGCGCTTTCTGATTGCCGGGGTCATTCTGCTTGCCTGGTGCAGGATTCGCGGATATCGCATCGTCTTTCCAGCAAAGACCATGCTTTTGCTTGGGGTAATGGGATTGCTGCTTCTCGGCGCCGGCAACGTCGGGTTGGTGTATGCGGAGGAAACACTGCCGAGCGGTCTCTCTTCGCTTATCGTCGCGGTGGTCCCGCTATACGTTGCGTTGATCGAAATGTTTCTTCCTGGGGGAGAGCCGATGCCACGGCGCGGATGGCTGGGGATGGCCATCGGATTCCTGGGACTTGCTGCGCTGCTGTGGCCTTCCTTGCGGACCGGGTTCGCAGGCGATCATTCGCGGCTCCTGGCTGTCATCGCACTACTGGCGGGCGCGCTCTCCTGGGCGGTCGGTAGCATTTTTTCACGGCGCACAAAACTTCCTGTCAACAGTCTTGTCGCGGCATCCTGGCAGATGCTTGTCGCTGGAATCATCAACACTTCTCTCGGATCGCTGCTTGGTCAGTGGCCTCAGTTTCATCTGAATCGAGCGGCGGTAGGATCGCTGGCGTGGCTGGTCACAGGAGGATCCCTACTGGGGTATACGAGCTTCATCTATCTGATCGAGCACGTGCCCGTTGCCAAGGTCGCATCGTATGCCTACGTCAACCCTGTCGTGGCTGTTTTGCTGGGAATCTTTCTGCTGCACGAGCGCCCGGAAGCTGCAGAGTTCGTCGGCATGGGCGGAGTGGTGATTGCGGTGTTTCTTTTGACAACGGCTCAGATGAAAGCGAAAGTCACTTAGAGTTCAACGGAGAGATCGTGCTTGCCATTCCGATTCAGGATGCGGGCTTCTTGTCGAATGCTGTTGCCGGCACAAGCTGGGGATAAAAATCTCCATCAAGTATGACGGCAGTTCCCTCGAAGTCCTTGAGTGCCCCATCGTCGCCGGCGACGACCATCCAGCAAACGGCAGCCTTCTTCAGCAAGCCGCACGCGATCTCGAGGGTATACGGCATCTCGGGATGACCCTTGAGGCTTCCCTTCGCGCGCTCGATCCACAAGTTGTGGCTTCCCATGGAATAGGAGCCGTACACGGGATCGCCGAAGTCGAAAACTTTTCTCGGCCCTTCAGAGCTTCCTTCGGCAAAGCCGGGAAGATCCTTGGCGGTAAGAATCTGGCCGAAGCAATCGAAGGGGAGCGCCATCGCTGCAAGAAAAGACGGCGGTGCCCCGTGTCGCGCACTGACCGGAATCTGGACGCAGGCGATCTCTTTTTTCTCTTCTTCGGTCTTGGCTGTGGCAGCTTGTTGCTGCTTCACTTCAGGCAGTGTTGTTTGCGCGTCGATCGCATCCCAGCCTCCCGGAATGCGATAGGTGAATCCGAGGTCCTGGGGGGTGGGAGAGGCTGCAGGCGGAGCCTGCGAAAGTAGCGGGGCGGCTGAAAGAAGGAAAATCGGTACAAGATTGCGCATGTTCATTTCGCGGCAAGTCTACCACGGAGAGAGAGTGTGCGTTGTGGGGGTGCTCCATGTGAGCGGCTACTTCAACAGCAACACCGAGAGTGCCGAAACAATGCCGCCAAGGGAGAACAGAATGCCGAGGTACCAGTACCAGCGACTGCGCGTGAGCAACGTAACGGAGGTGATGACCAGGCCAATTTCGAGCAGGGCTTCGGCGAGGTCGAAGCGATCGGCACGGGCTTCTGCGTGCTTCACATCCACCTCGAGTGCGTCCGCCTCGTCTTTTGATTTCTTCAGGTCGTCTGCCCACTTCGCCTGATGATCGGCATACGACTTGGTGATCTTGCTTGCGGCATCCTTGTCCGTCACTGTGACTACACCTAACAAGTCAGAGATCAGCGCTGTGTCATTGGAGCGAATCTTGTGGGCCTGATATTCATTCCATTTGTCGGTAGCCCTGTTCTGGTTGAGCACGGCTTCAGTGTGGGTGCGATGGCCGAGGACAGTGGTGACTGCGACCAGCACCGCCAGCAGGCTCATCGTAAAGGCGACAGGACGCAGTGCGGATTCGCTCGATCCGTGCTCGGCATGTTCCTTCAATTCCTGGGCTTCGTTGGCTTCCATGGGGGCGTGATGTCCTCCGTGACGGGTGTGCCGGGGCAGCATCATTTCCGCTTCCAGCGCACGCCGTCTTTTGAATCTTCGATGATGATGCCTTTTTCCGTCAGCTCTTTGCGGATCTGATCGGCGCGGGCAAAGTCGCGCCGCTTCTTGGCGGTGTTGCGCTCGGCAAGCAGAGCGTTGATGGCTTCGTCGGTCAGAGACTGCTGAGCCAGCAACTCCGGTGCAACGTCGGCGATGCGGCCTTCTTGTTTAGCCCACTCGACGGCGCGACGCGTCGGTTCGGTATCGCGGTCTTCGATGACAGCAAACACAGCATCGAAGGCTGCCAGCACCGCTGCAACTGCATCGCGATCGGCCTCGTAAAACTTGCCTTGATCCATGGCGGTATTCGAGAGACGCACCAGTTCGAAGATCGGCGCACGCGCCTCGGCGGCATTCAGGTCATTGGCAAGAGCGGCGACGTAGTCCACATGAGCTTTCGATGCGGCGGACTGGACTTCGGGATTTTCACCAGCGGGGAATGCGCCCTTCACAAGCCGGCCGTGAAAGGTGCGCAGGCGGTCGATGGCCGCTGTTGCATCGACCAGCCCGTCGAAGGTGAAGTTGAGCTGATGCCGGTAGGGAACCGAGATCAATGCGAGCCGGATCGCCGAAGCCTTGTAACCCTTCAACAGCAGATCGCGAAGGGTGTAGAAGTTGCCTTCGCTCTTCGACATCTTGCGTCCATCCACAAGGAGAAAGCGCACGTGCATCCAGTGATGGGCGAGCGGCTTGTGCGTGACGCTTTCGCTCTGCGCGATCTCGTTCTCGTGGTGGGGAAACATGAGGTCTTCGCCGCCGGCATGGAGATCGAAGCTGTCGCCCAGGTAATTCATCGACATTGCCGAGCACTCGATGTGCCAGCCGGGGCGACCTCGCCCGATTGGGGTTTCCCATGATGTTTCGCCGGGTTTTGCTGCCTTCCAGAGGGCGAAGTCGCGCGCCGAGTCCTTTTCATACTCGTCGACATCGACCCGGGCGCCGTCTTCCATTCCGCTCAAGTCTTTCTTGCTCAGCTTGCCGTATTCCGGAAAGGACTTCAGCCGGAAGTACCAGGAGCCGTCGTCGGTCTGGTAGGCGGCGCCGGCCTCGGCGAGCTTCTGAATCAGCTCGACCATGCGCGGGATGTTCTCGGTGGCGCGCGCAATGATCTCGGGCCTCTCCACTCCCAGGGCGTCGAGGTCCTCAAAGAATGCGTCGACGTATTTGGGCGTGTACGCGCCGATCGGCACTCCGGCTGCCGCCGCGTTACGAATGATTTTGTCGTCCACGTCGGTAATGTTCATGACGTGGCGCAGCGGCATTCCCGTCAGCTTGAGGAAGCGCCGCAGTACGTCTATCGCGAGGAATGTGCGGAAGTTGCCGATATGCCCGTAGTCATAGACCGTGGGCCCGCACGCATACATGCGCAACTCTTTCCCATCCATGGGGACGAGCTCATCAATTTGTCCTGAGAGGGTATTGAACAGGCGCACAGGCATTGGGGTGTCGGACAAGCGACTCATATCTCGCGTTAAAAACGGGGGCAGATTGGCCTTTCTGATTGTAGCAGTGGGGATTACGGGTGGGATTCTGGTTACCTTTGTGGTCGAAATTGTGACCTTGACTTCGTCGTATGCTTGGTGCAAGGCGGCGTGTGGTCGTCGGCCATCAGATGGAAGATTACGTCTTATCTTTACTTTGCGACCCGGATACGCGCTATGCCCTCGAGATGGCCGGCGGCAACCTGCGCAATATCGCGACTGGGCGCATTTATCCCATTCGCGACGGGATCCCCCTGTTTGTCAGTACAGTCACCGGTTCAAATCTGAAATATCAGACACTTTACGATCGCATTGCACCGGGCTATGACCTGGCCGAGCGGCTTTATCACTGGTTCACCCGCAAGCCGAACTACCGGCTCGATTTTATTGGTGAACTTGAATTGAAGCCGAACGCGAAGGTTCTTGAGACCTCGGTGGGGACAGGCGCGAATCTGCGGTTTCTGCCGCACGACATTGACTTCTACGGTGTCGATATCTCGTGGGGGATGTTGAGAAAGTGCCAGCGCAATCTGCTCACCTGGAAGCGGAAGGCCCACATTTTCCAGGCAGAGGCTGAACGGCTGCCGTTCAAGGTGGAGGCCTTCGACTGCGTCTTTCACGTGGGCGGAATTAATTTCTTCACCGACAAGGTGCGCGCCATCAAGGAAATGATCTGGGTGGCGAAGCCGGGCACGAAGATTGTGATTGTAGACGAGACGGAGCGCACCATTCGCGAAAACTACCAGCGCACGCCGGTGGTCAGAAATAGTTATGGGCCGGGAACCGAGAAGGTGCAATGCCCCATCGACCTCGTTCCGACGGAGATGAAGGACATCAGTGCTCGCGAAATCTGCGGCGGGAAGCTGTACTGCCTCACGTTCCGGAAACCGTGAATGTCGCCTCAATCGAAGAACTCAATGATGTTCTTGAGCATCACTCTTCGCGCAGAACTGCGGCTGGATCTGCTTTCGTGGCACGCAATGCCGGAACGTAACACGCAAGCAAGCTCACCATCAGCAAAATGCATATCATTGAGACAAGGGTGACAGGATCAAGAGGGTTGATCTCGTAGAGGATGCTGCGCAAAAAGCGCGTAGCGCTGACTACTCCGACAAAACCGAGCAGCACTCCCGCGAAGGTCAGACGAAGCCCATCGCCAAGAATAAGGCGGAATACTCCGGCCCTCGAAGCACCGAGCGCGATGCGAATGCCAATCTCCCGAAGCCGCTGGGCGACCGAAAATGCGATGAGACCGTAGAGGCCGATGCATGCAAGGCCAAGAGCGATCACTCCGAATGCTGTGAGCACTACTGTTTCAAGGCGCGGGCGGGCAATGGAATCAGAGACCATTTGCTGCAAGGGCACCATTTTCGCGATGCCCTGATCGGGATCCACTGCCCGAATCTGATTTCGAAGGGCGTTCTGGAGATTCGCAGGCTCACCGGTAGTGCGCACGATGAGCGAAGTGAACGGAAATGGCTGCTGATCGTTGGCCATGAACAAGCAGGGTTGTGGCGGCGTGCTTACGCCATCGTGGCGGATATCTGCGACGACGCCGACGACCTCGACGATGGGATTGCCGGCCGGCCCCCACTGAACCTTCAATCGTTTGCCGACGGCGTCCTCATTTGGGAACAGCATGCGCGCGGCACCCTGATTCAGAATGGCTACCGGCGGAGAGCCTTCGCGATCGTCGACGTCGAAGGCGCGCCCATGAATCATGGGGATGCGCATGGCCTCAAAATATCCGGGCGTGATGATCGAAACGTCTCCTCCCGGTCGCGCATTGGGAGCCGGTTCGGGACGGTCCGCTCGATAATATGCAGTGCCTGAGTTTGTGCCTTCCATAGGCAGGATTCCGATGGATCCGGCTGCAACCACACCTGGCAAGGCACGAATGCGATCGAGCATCTGCCGCACGGTCTCGGCGTGGTATTCCTCTTTTTGCACGGGCAGCAGGAGCATGCGGGCGGCGAGCACGTTCTCGGCATGGAACCCGGTGTCAACCGCCGTCAGGCGCAAGAAGCTTCGTACCATGAGCGCGGCGGTTGAGACAAGGACAAGCGCAAATGCGATTTCTGCGATGACGAGTACACGCTGCACTTTCCGTCCGGACGTTACTGAACGCGTCGCCTCGTGAAGGCCTTCGCTGACATTCCGCTTCAGTGATTGCAAGGCCGGCACCAGTCCAAAGATCAGCGCTGACACGATTGATGCTCCTGCGGAGTACAAGAGGACAGCCCAGTTCAGCGTAACTTCGTTCAGGCGGGGAATCCGGAGACTCTCAGGCAGCGAGGTCTTCAAGATCTGAATTGCAAAGCCGCTGACGATAACCCCCAGCAGTCCGCCGCACAGTGCCAGTAGCAGGCTCTCGATCAGCAACTGGCGGACAATGCGATTCCGGCTTGCACCGAGCGCAAGGCGCACGCCGAATTCGCGCACGCGTCCCGATGCTCGCATCATGAGGAGGTTGGCGACATTCGCGCAGGCGAGAAGCAACACAAGGCCCACAGCAGCAAAGAGGATGAGAAGAATCGGTCGCACCGATCCTACCGTCTGGTCCAGCAGCGGGACGGCGGACGCGCTCCATCCCGCATTCATATGCACCTTCTCGCGCGCAGTCTGAGCTGCAAGAGCCGCCATCTCAGCGTTCGCAGCATCCGGGCTCACGCCGGGGCGCAGGCGGGCGATGACGGAGTAGTTTCGGCCTTCGTTGTCTTCAATGGCCTGTGGAACGTAGAGCTCCGCTTTCTGATTCGGCAAGCCGAATCCGGCGGGCATGACGCCGATGACTTCGTGATGGCTTGCATCGATCGAGATCTTCTTTCCGATGACGTCGGGTCTGCCGCCAAACAGTCGCTGCCACGCGCCGTAGCTGAGCACAACTTCGCGGGGCTCCGCGGTCCAGTACTCGCCGGATCGAAATGTGCGACCGAGCAACGGCGGTGTACCGAGGGTTTCGAAGAAATCAGCTGTAACGGAAAGGCCCGGTACCTGCTCTCCTCCGCGACCGCCGATTAGATTCATCGGAGAATTCAGAAATGCGGCCATGGACTGGAACGAATGGTTGCGCTCCCTCCAGGTGACGAAATTGATGAGGTTGACGACATTTGTTTTTTGAATTTGGGGAGGAATCTCCCAAAGCATCATGAGCTGGTTGGAATTGGGAAAGGGCAGGGCGCGCAGCAAAATGCCGTCGAGCAGACTGAAGATGGTGGTGGAACTTCCGATTCCAAGAGCCAGCGTGATGATCACAATGGCGGAGAAGAGCGGCGCCCGCAGAAACGAGCGGACAGAGTAGCGAATATCGCCAAGCGCATGTTCCAGCCAGCCAAGTCCCCACTGGTTTCGGGTCACTTCGGCGACCAGTCCCATATTTCCGAATTCGCGCAATGTCGCTTGCCGCGCGGCCTCAGGCGATTCTCCGTCGCGGACACGCCGGGCTGTCTCCATGGCAATGTGCGAAGCGAGTTCTTCGTTCAGTTCGCTCTCGAGATCGTGCCTTTTGAAGAATCGACGGAAAAGGAAACGCAGCATATTTCCTGCCATGATGTCCTCACGCGGGGTCGAGCACGCCGGAAACGGCCTGGACCAGTTGCCGCCACTTGTCGTGTTCGGCAACCAGTTGTTTTTTGCCTGCCTTGGTCAAGGAGTAGTACTTGGCTCGCTGATTGTTCTCCGACACTTTCCACTCTGAATCGAGCCAGCCTTTCTTTTCGAGCCGATGGAGAGCGGGATACAGCGATCCGGTTTCGACGGACAATAGTTCGCCGGAGCGCGCGCGGATGGTTTGCGATATGCCGTGACCGTGCTGCTCCCCACGGGCAAGAGTTTGCAGGATGAGCAAGTCGAGCGTTCCCTGCAGGATCTCAATGCGATTTTGATAACGTTGCGGATCCGCCATAGTAGTAGACTTTCTACTACTAACAGAATTGCCGTAGGGTGTCTACACCTTTCTTGCGGCAGCTGGCAGCCTCTGTTTTTTTTTGGGGGGGGTGGGTCGGAATTTCGTCGATTCAGCGGCCGAGCGCGAGCGACGGATCGGCCGAAAGGTCGGATGGCGCAAATTGACCGGCAACGAAGCGCGGCCAAGCTGCCGCCGCAATCATCGCAGCGTTGTCGGTGGAGAGCGCTAGGGTCGGGAATGCGATTTGAATTCCGCGTCGCGCCGCTTCGGCGGTGAAACGCTCGCGCAGCTCCCGGTTGGCGGCTACGCCGCCGGTGACCAGAATACGGGTTGCGTCGAGGGACTCGGCTGCTCCGAATGTTTTCTTCATCAGGTCGCCTACGACGGCGTGCTGAAAGCTGGCGATGAGGTCGAGCGTGGGCTGGAGGCACAATTCCAGGGCTGCTTCCTTCGTCTGCGGCGGGTGTCCGGCGGCCAGCATGCGGGGAATGCGCGCGGTTGCCTCGTCGCGCATGGCATGCAGCTCGA
The DNA here is from genome assembly GCA_963838295.1 of uncultured Acidobacteriaceae bacterium. Lineage (GTDB taxonomy): Bacteria > Acidobacteriota > Terriglobia > Terriglobales > Acidobacteriaceae > Telmatobacter. The sequence goes on along the minus strand of CAWIQS010000002.1, from coordinate 160,654 downwards.
CATAGCGAAGGACCGCCGTCTTGATGCCCGAAAAAGAAAACAGAAAATGCGGGTCGAGTCCGGCGATGGGCGCGGTCTTCGCTGCCTTGGTGCGTGGAACTTTGCCGCCGAGGTGGGCCTTGGTCTTGATCTGCGCGAAGGTGAAGGGCACAGCGTGCGGGTCCCCGAAACGGGCCAGAGCGTCGATCCACGGACCCCCGGGGTAGGCGAGCCCGAGCAGCTTGGCGACCTTGTCGAATGCTTCGCCAGCCGCATCGTCGAGCGTGCGGGCGATGAGCGAGTAGTGCCATGTTCCTTCAGTGGGCTGCGCAAGGTAGAGATGCGTGTGCCCGCCGGAGACGACGAGAGCTAACGCAGCCTCGTCAGCTTCAGAGAGTTGAGGGTTGGGAGAGGAGCGCTCCTGCAGCAACACCGCATGAATGTGGCCTTCGAGATGGTTCACGGCGATGAGCGGCAGCCCTTGCGCGAAGGCGAGCGCCTTGGCATAAGTAATGCCGACGAGCAGCGCTCCTGCGAGACCGGGGCCGGAGGTGACGGCGATGGCGTCAAGATCGGCCAGAGTTACGCCTGCCTCGGCAAGCGCCGCACGGACCACGGGGACAATGGCGCGGAGATGTTCGCGGCTGGCGAGCTCGGGAACCACTCCGCCGTAGCGGAGATGGGTTGCGATCTGCGAGGCAACGACCGACGACAGGGTGCGCGCTCCGCGTTCGACTACGGCTGCGGCGGTTTCGTCGCAGGAAGATTCAATGCCGAGGATGAGGCCGCGAGGCATACTTCAAGTTTAGCGGTTCTCGAATCTGCGCCTGAGACGGACTATCCTCAAGCAGAGAGATGTTGCCAACTTCACCCCAAATCGAAGCAGCGCTGAACATCCTGCAAACCCTGCGCGCGGCGGGCCATGAGGCCTACCTTGCCGGGGGTTGCGTGCGCGATCTGCTGCTCGGTCGCGAGCCCGAGGACTACGACGTTGCGACTTCGGCGACGCCGAACATCGTTCTCGACATGTTTCCGCGCACGTTTGCGGTTGGTGCGCATTTTGGCGTGGTTCTGGTGGCTTCGGAGATCGGGGGAGCCTGCAAAGAAGGCGCGGTCGAAGAGCGGTGTGTGACCGAGGTGGCAACGTTTCGATCGGACGGCGTTTATTCGGACGGGCGGCATCCCGACGCGGTAAGTTACACGAAGTCCGCCGCAGAGGATGTGCAGAGACGGGACTTCACGATCAATGGGCTGCTGCTGGATCCGCTGCGGCTTTTCCCTCAGGGGCTAAAGCCCCCTTGTTCTATTGATGCTCTTTCGGCACGACTGAAGTCGTGCCCTGACACAGAGCAGGGCCGCGAGAGAGTATCTGCACGAGAGGCAGAATCATGCCCCGACACAGAGCCGTCCGACACGCAGGCATCCCCTGGAATAGAGCTGCAGGAGCAGGGGGCAGTGGTCTTTCGCAGGGCCGTCATCGACTACGTTGGAGGGCTTGAGGATCTCGATGCGGGTGTCATCCGCGCCATCGGTCGGCCCGAAATACGATTCGAAGAAGATCAACTTCGGCTGCTGCGGGCGATTCGGTTTGCCGCGCGCTTTGGGTTTGAAATCGAACCGGCGACTCTTAGCGCGATGCGTAAGCTTGCGGCGCGCATTCATGGGGTAAGCCGGGAGCGAGTTCGCGAAGAACTGACAAAGATGCTCACCGAGGGCCATGCGCGGCGCGCTTTCGAACTGCTTGACGAAACCGATCTTCTTGTCCAGGTGCTCCCGGAAATCTCGAGGATGAAGGGGGTCGCACAGCCGCCGCAGTTTCATCCGGAGGGTGACGTATGGATTCACACGCTGATGCTGCTGGAACAACTGGAGCCCGGCTGCGCGATGACCCTGGCGTGGGGCGCGCTTCTTCACGATGTAGGCAAGCCGCCGACCTATCGCGAGGCGCCAGACCGCATTCGTTTTGACGGTCACGTGGACGTGGGCGTGGCGATTGGCGCGGAGATATGCAGGCGGTTTCGCTTCTCGAATGACGAAACGCAACAGATTCTTGCGCTGATCGAGAATCACATGCGCTTCGCGGATGCTCCGCGGATGAAGGCTTCGACGCTGAAGCGTTTCTTTCGCCTCGAGAACTTTCCCGAGCACCTCACTTTGCATCGGATGGATTGCCTGGCTGCGCATCGCAACCTCGAGATCTGGAGTTTCGTACGGGAGCGTTACGAGTCCATGCCCGAGGAAACCGTGCGGCCGGTGCCCTTGATTACGGGGCGCGAATTGATTGCTGCCGGATACGCGCCAGGGCCGGCGTTCAAAGAGGTGCTGCGGGCGGTTGAGGACGCACAACTGGAGGGTTCGATCACGACGCAGGAAGAAGCGATGGCGTTGGTTCGAGAAAGACTAGGCCCGGCCTGAGGCCGGTCAATAGACTAGAGCGCGTTGCATAAATGGTTTGGGGCTGCTCGAAAACGCCCCTCAGGGGCTGAAGCCCGCCTTTTATGCACCCTTCACGGCACGCGCCCCAGAGGGTTCCCCGAGCCGTGCCCTTTCAAAACGGCAATGATGCAACCGGTTCTAGTGCACGCGGTGGAATGTGCGGCTCCAGCGTGTGTCGGTGAAGAAGTGGATCGCAACGTGGGCAAGCCAGGCCACTTGATTTCCGATGCCCTTCTTGTACTGCTGATCTTCTGGAGTCTTGAACGACCAGTAGTTGAAGAGGGGGCGGCCCAAGATGTTCTCGCGGGGCACAAAGCCCCAGAAGCGCGAATCGAGGCTGGCGTGGCGATGATCGCCCATCATGAAGTACTTGCCTGGAGGAACGACGAGGTCGCCGTTTTCGATGTGATTGGGCAGGTCGACCACCCACGGAGTTACGGCGCCGTGCGAATCTTCCACGGTGGGCAGGACGGAGGGGAAATCATCCGCATAAGCGCGCTCGCTGGGCGGCAGGGGCGGTGTTTCGAGCCCATCGGGGGGCAGCGGTTGCGCGACGCCGTTGATGAACACGGTTCCGTCGCGCAGATGGATGTGATCGCCCGGCATGCCGACCAGGCGCTTGACGAGGATTTCATAGACGGGGTTGCCATCTGCGTCAGGTTCCGGCTGAGGAGCCGGACGAAAGAAAACAACGATGTTGCCGCGCTGCGGGTCGCGGTGATGGATCAGCGGCATCCAGGTTGTAGCGGGGCTGAACGTGATGTGGTCGACGAGCAGATGGTCGCCGACGAGGAGCGTGTCTTCCATCGAACCGCTGGGGATCATGAAATTCTGACAGAGAAACGTGAGCGCGAAGAGTCCGACAACCAGAACCGAGCAGAGGCCGGCGAGGCTCTCGAATGGAGTCTCCTGGGGGGCGGCGGGCGCTGGATCGGCCTCTTGCGCCGCTGATTCGCGAGTACCTTTCCTGGCCATGCGTGAGCTCCGATTGCTGCCTGGTGGATATTGAGGATCTGCACCTAATCTATCGCACAGGAGGAGGCGCGGCGAAGCTAACCAACGATTGACCGAAGCGGTCGTGCGCAATTCTCGTCGAGCACGCATGTAAGCCAATCATCGGGATTGGGCAAACCCGTGAGATCGGCTTCGCTGGAATCAAGGAACGATTCGAACAGGACTTTGTAGAGTCCGCCGCGACCGGCGAGCATTTTGTGGCGTGCGCGGAGGAAATCAAAGCGAAATGGCGAAGCCGGCTCGAACTCCGTTAGGAATTCGCGGGAGAAGAGTCGATGCGAGCGTGCGACGGCCATGAGTATGAGTGATCGCCAGCTCATGCGCAGAAGGCGTTTGAGCGCTGGGTCTCCATGCGGCAACTGCTCAATCTGGTCGGCTACCTTTTCACTGAAGGCGAGGAGTTGCCGAACGAGATTGTCGAGCGGGAGTCCGGCAGCGGCGGCGCGCGAGAATAAAGTAGCTGCCCCGTGCTTCATGTCATCCTCGACATCCTGAAGATCATCGCCGAGCTGCAGCAGGACACCCCAGTCAAAAGCGAACCGCGCTTCTTCGTCACTGAGGAAACCGTGGGAGAGACACGAATCTGCGAGCACGGACGTGCCGCCCTTTGCGCAGCTCAACCGCAGCAGTTCGAGATCGCTGGCGCGCGGGCTTCGCTTCAACTGCGCCATGCTGTTTTCCTGCGCCTGGTGGATGGCCAGCAGGGACTCGAACACGCGCGGAAAGCGATGGCGGGAGAACTCTTCTTCGATCAGGCGCACCATGGCCCAAACGGCGGATTCATGGCGGTCGCGCGGCGCGAGGGGCAGGCCGCAGAGACGATCGCGAAAGCGCGCGCTGAACTCAAGCTTGCGGCTGGTGGGGATTTTTTCGGAGTCGAGATAGTTGTCGCTGTAGGGATAGAGCAGGCTGTAGCCAAGGATCGACGGCGTCATCCGCATGCGGTCACCGAGCAGGGGCTGAATTCCGCAGACGGTCCAGGCATTGCGGCAGGCCTGGATGGTATCGGCCATCGTCAGGCCTGAATCGAAGCGACGAGCCCATTGCGCAAACTGCGTGCCAGTAGGCAGAAAGCCATCGGTGAGCAGGTGGACAGCATCGTTTTCAAGGCCGAGAGCGATGGAGGCAAAGGGCGGAAAGACGGCTACGATACGGCGTTGAGCGGCAATGCGATTTGCCCCGCTGCGCCGCGCCTGCTTCGCTTCGCGTTCAACGGTGCGGAGGGCTTCGTCGTAGGCGTCTTCCTTTCGCTCCTGGTCGGCTGGCGAGAAACGGGGGCCGTCTTCGGCGCGGAACAGGCTGCAGGACTGCCACTCCGCGATGGTTGCAGAAACCTGGGACTCGACCCATGACCAGTTGTAGGCGCGCTCCATGTCAGGGGGTATTACGGATTGCAGGACCGGACGGTTCCCGTGACCGCGGTTAGGCAGGAAGGGCTGATAATTGCTGCGCTGCAGACGGTTCCGTGGCATATTGGCAGTCATGCACGCCCTGCGCAAGACGAACCAGGACCTGGTTTTCGTAGACAGTACGATCTGGCTGGCGATTCTCCTTCTTGGATTCTCGATCTTCGCTGCCTATAGAAGTTACGTTGCCGGGTCCCGTGCCGGCTTTATCGCTGTCGGCTTTCTGCTGCTCTGTGGTTTTCTCTTCTGGCGGAAGGAGATCGTGACATTCGATGCTGCGCGCCAGCAGGCGGAATGGATGCGGCGTAGGGCTTTCAGTGTGGCGGGCGGCGCCGTTCCTTTCAGCGAGATCACCGGCATCGGGATGGAGACGACTTCGGGCAGTCACGGGGAACTGTCGTACCGCCTCACGATTCTTACATCGGACAAGCCGGTGCCGATGTCGGATGTGTACAGCGGCAATCAGGGACATTACGAAACGATCCGACAGGAGATCCTTGCATTTCTGAAACTGGATGCGGGGGCTGCGAAGTCCAGTGAGGATGTGGGGCAGACTGGAGTCGATGACAAGGCATCTGTTGTTTCACTTCTGAAGCAGGGCCGCAGGATTGACGCAATTCAATTGGTGCGGAGCACGCAGAAGATCGGCCTGACCGAAGCGACCACCCGCGTGGCGCAGATTCTCGAGAAGATGAAGGTCCCGCAATAGCCCGAATCTGCAATTCGCGAGCCTTGCGCCGACGGATGCAGGATTCTTTCGAGCGGCTCGGCGACAATGAAAATGTGCCAGGCGAAATTCGCAAATTCGATGTGATTGTGCTCGGTGCCGGCGCGGCGGGATTGATGTGTGCGGCTGTTGCGGGACAGCGAGGCCGGCGAGTTCTGCTGCTGGAGCACAATACGCAGCCGGGGAGAAAGATCCTGATCTCCGGCGGCGGGCGCTGCAACTTCACCAACATTCACTGCTCGCCGGCAAACTTCATCTCGGAGAATCCGCATTTTGCGAAGTCCGCGCTGGCGCTCTACGAGCCGCAGCACTTTCTTGAACTGGTCGAGCGGTACGGAATCAAGTGGCACGAGAAAACGCTGGGACAACTGTTCTGCGATCACGCGGCGCGGCAGATCGTGGATATGTTGCTGCAGGAGTGCGCGCGTGGTCATGTTGAAATTCTGCTGAACGCGCGCGGGATTGCGGTCGAGGGCGCGTCAAGTGCGTTCCGGGTTGAGTGCTCCGCGGGCGGATTTACGGCGGGGGCATTGGTGGTTGCTACGGGCGGGTTGTCGATTCCGAAGATGGGCGCGACTGGCCTGGTGTACGAACTGGCGCGGCAATTCGGGTTGAAGGTGGTTGAGCCGCGGCCGGCGCTGGTGCCGCTGGTGCTGGCGGGGCGGGAAAAGAGCTGGATCGAACTGGCCGGGGTTGCAGCAGACGTGACAGCGCAGGCGGTTCGCGGACCGAAATTTCGCGAAAAGCTGCTGGTGACGCATCGCGGACTGAGTGGACCGGCGGTGCTGCAGGCTTCGTCGTATTGGAGGCCTGGCGAGACGATTCAGGTGGATTTCGCGCCGGAAGCGAACGGCGATTCGAGTCTTCTGAAGTCATTGGTCGATCGCGGCGCACGACGGGACGAGGTTGCTTTCAAACAGGCACTGCGCGAAGTGCTGCCGCAGCGGCTGGCGGGGCACCTAGCCGAGGTGGGTGCCCCGGCCGGGTGGAGTAATGCGGCTCTCGAAGCTGCCGAGCGCAATCTGCGCAGCTGGCCGTTTCACCCGGCCGGTACCGAGGGTTTTGAAAAGGCAGAGGTGACGGTTGGCGGCGTCGATACTGCCGGGCTGAATTCGAGAACGATGGAAGCCAGGGCCGTCCCCGGTCTCCACTTCATTGGCGAAGGAGTGGATGTGACCGGGCACCTGGGAGGCTTTAACTTCCAGTGGGCGTGGGCTTCGGCGGTTGCGGCGGGACGAGTGGTTTGAAGGACAGGGGACGAGTGAATAAGTGAGAAGGAATGAGTGAAAAAGTGAACGAGGAAACGAGTGCGGAACGGGCGCAGGGGTTATTGCGGTGGCGGGGCGCCTGGCGAATTCGTTGCCGGAGCGGCGGTTGACGGGGCGGGGGGCGGTGCGAGGGGCTTGGTGGGAGGAGTGAGCACAAATCCTTTGCGGACGAGGGCGAAGCCCTGCTGGGGGAGTTCGGCCTGCAGAAGCTGATTTTCGGGGGCGGAAAAGAGGTCGGTCGACGCGCCGGCGATGGTGGCGATCAGGTGATGGACGGTGACGGGCTTGCCATCGAGGGTTCCCTGCAAATCGGGGTAGGTGGCGAGTTGGATGGGTGAGATGGAGCCTGTTTGTTTGGGGATAATGGCCCACAGGTCGCGGTTGTTGCTAGCGGCGGCGATGGTCAGCAGCGTCTGCAGGGCCCCGGGATCGAAGTCGGCGAGGAAGACCGTTGATTTGTGGGCGTCGAGGCGCGTGGTTCCGGCGCGGCCGTTGGCCGAGATGTTCATGAGGAACTGGGCTCCGTCGGGTTTAGCGGCAACGTTGACGGCGGCGTTGTTGACGATGGCGCTGAGCTGGACGTGAAGAAGGCTGCTGGCGGGAGACAGTTCCTCGGTTTTCGAGAGGGAGTAGTTGAGTCCTTGCATGTCGACGCGGACCAGGGAAGTTGAGTCGACTCCGGTTGGTTTGGCTGCGAAGGTGAAGCTGGCGGTGCCGACAGACTTACCGTTCTGGCTGACAGCATAGCTGGCAGACTGTGCCACAACTGCGGCGGTGCCGAGAAGAACCAAGGCAAAAAGTCCCAGCAAGGGGATCAGGGTGCGGAAGCGCATCTTCTTCTTTCCTATTTCATTAGACACGGAAGTGCGGATCAGGTTGTGGAGCGTGGCCGCTTGTGTGAATGAACTACCCCCTATTATCCGGGTTCTTTGGGTAAATTACCCGGACTCATCGGGTTACAGACAGGGGGGGCGGTAGATTCTTGCTTGGATTGCGTTTAGCGGTAGATTCCTGTGCGGATTGGGGTTAACGTGTGCGCTGCGCACGTTCGAGTTAGTGGTTTCAATCACAATTCCATTGTGCGCCTGGCTGGGGAAATTACCTGCAAATTGGAGAGAAGTTTTCGGCGATTGGAATCAGAGAGTTAGCGGGAATTTTGGCATGGGTGGGTTGACGGGAAGCCTGTTGCCGCCGCGGTTGGTCGGGGAGAAGCAGATCCTTCACTTCGCTTACCCGCCAACGCAAAGCGTTCGCGGGGCCCCAGGACGCTACGTGCAGGATGACAGAGCATTGGGAAAGAGTATTGGGTAATGCATTCCGAGGTCCCAGGGATCTCCACCCCACGAACATAGACCCGTTCGTGGGGCCCCCGGGATTGGACACCAATGATGCGGCTGGGAAGGGATCTCAGGGGCCTTCTCGAGATTTGGGGTCAAGCGAAGGGCAACTGCAGGTTCCTCCACTGCGCTGCGCTCCGGTCGGAATGACATGCTAATGACACGTTGATGGTTGCGAGATGTCACTCATCCCTCAGGGGCTGAAGCCAGGCTTTTTCAGTCGTCTGGGGGCACGGCTAAAAGCCGTGCCCTTTCAAAGCCAGATTTGTGCAAGCAGTCGTACTCTTTGCAAGCAGTTCCAGTCTTGCAAGCAGTCCCAGTCGCCAAGGGCTTTTTTTTACTTTTTGGCTTTTTCGAAGCGCTTGGTTACTTCGGCCCAGTTGACTACGTTCCACCAGGCGGCGAGGTAGTCGGGGCGCTTGTTCTGGTATTTCAGGTAGTAGGCGTGCTCCCAGACGTCGTTGCCGAGGATGGGATAAATGCCCTGGCTGAGGGGCGAGTCCTGGTTGGCGGAAGTGATGACTTTCAGCTTGCCACCCTGGAATACGAGCCAGCCCCAGCCGGAGCCGAACTGCTTGGCGGTGGTCTCATTGAAAGTTTTCTTGAAGGCCTCAAAATCGCCAAAATCCTTGTTGATCTGGTCAGCAATGGCGCCGGAAGGTGTGCCGCCACCGCCGGATTTGGGCGGGGCCATGATGGTCCAGAACATGGAGTGGTTGGAGTGTCCTCCGCCATTGTTGCGGACAACATTGCGAATGTCTTCGGGAACGGCGTTCAGGTCGCTGATGAGGTCGTCAACCGATTTGGCGGCCAGGTTGGGGTGGTTGGCCAGCGCGGCATTCACGTTGGTGATGTAGGTCTGGTGGTGCTTGTCGTGGTGCAGCTTCATGGTCTCCGCGTCGATGAAAGGCTCGAGGGCGGCGTAGTCGTAAGGAAGCGGTGCAAGTTCGTATGCCATCGGGGAAATCTCCTCAGTTGGGATTGTACTGTTTCAATGGAAGGACATCGCAGGGGGTGTGTGAATGCGCCGGGTGCGATAGATCCGAGCAAAACTCTGACGAATGAAACCAAACCTTCATATTCGCGGGAAGGGCCCCATGTTTGGATGGATGCGACAAGGCCGTGGGAGGGTGCGAAGGATTCGGTGTGAAAATGGAAACCTTAGGGGATGTGGGAACATCCCTAATGTTGGCGAGCCGCAGAATTGAACTTCCCTGAACGAACTATCGGTGTGAATCCATGAATAATGAACGACCGTCGTACCGCTGGCTCGACCAGCAGGGTGAGGCATTTGGCGCGCCCGGACTGACACCTCGTTGGACTTCGAGCGTGAAAGACGCGGTGGGTACCGCCTACTCGGCGTCAAGCCGGGTGTGGTTTACCTGCTCGCATGGCATTCTCAACGAGATCTACCATCCCACGATCGACAGCGCCCAGGTCCGCGATATGGAATTCCTGGTGACGGACGGGGAGACCTTCAAGCACGAAGAGAAGCGCGACCTGGTGTCGACGTTCGAGTACATCCACCCGGAGGCACTGGGGGTGCGGTATATCAATCGCGACCCCGGCGGTCGCTATACGTTGACCAAGGAGATCATCTGCGATCCGCATCATAGCGTGATCCTGCAGCGTGTTCGGTTGGAGGGGCACGAGGATCTGATTCCGCGGCTGAAGATTTATGCGCTGCTGGCTCCGCACCTGGATGGCGGCGGCGCGGGCAATACCGGGCGTGCGCTGGATGTAGCGGGGCACAAGATGCTGCTGGCTTGGAAAAACCAGTGGTCGATGGCGATGGGCGCCAGTTGCGGCTTTTCGCGCGTGAGCTGCGGGTTTGTGGGCACAAGCGATGGGTGGCAGGACCTGCGCGATAACTACGTTATGGACTGGGAATTCGGCTCGGCCACAAACGGCAATATTGCATTGTTCGGCGAGTTGAACCTTGGCGCTGCGGGGACCGATGGCGCGCGGGAGTTCGTTTTGGCTTTTGGTCTTGGCGAAGGGAATCATACGGCGCTTCAAAAGACGGTGAGTGCGTTGGCCACGCCCTTTGATCAACATCGCGACCGGTTCATCACGCAATGGCACCGATTGGCCAATCCGGAGTGGCTGGCGGCGAAATCGTGTGACGGCGGCAAGCTGATGCGTGCCAGCCACAACGTGCTGCTGGCGCATGAAGACAAGACGTTTTCGGGCGCGTTTGTGGCTTCAGCTTCGATTCCGTGGGGTCAGGCGCATGGCGACGACGATCTGGGCGGCTACCACCTGGTGTGGACACGGGACATGGTACAGACAGCTACGGCGTTGCTGGCCTGCGGGCGTGCGGAGACGGCACGGCGAGCCCTGGTATATCTGGCCTGTACGCAAAAGCCGGACGGAGGTTTTGCACAGAATTTCTGGGTGGACGGCAGGCCTTACTGGTCCGGCGTGCAATTGGACGAGGTAGCGTTCCCCATCATGCTGGCGTGGCGGCTCTGGAAGGCGGATGCGCTGGGCGAGATCGACATTTTTCCCTTTGTGGAGCGCGCAGCGGGATTCCTGGTCCAGCATGCGCCGATTACCCATCAAGAGCGATGGGAGGAAAACGCGGGGTATTCGCCTTCGACGCTGGCAGCCGGCATCAGTTGCCTGATCTGCGCGGCCGACATGGCCCGTGCACACGATTCGATTGAATTGGCCGTCTTCCTCGAGGAATTCGCCGACTGGATCGAGCGACATCTCGAAGAGTGGACTGTAACCAACAACGGCGTTCTCTTTTCCGAGGTCAGGCGTCACTACATGCGCATCCGTCCACCGGAAAAAGGCGAGGCGTATTTCTGTGAGAGCTGCGGTGACGAGACTATCCACATCAACAACCGCCCACCCGGTGAGCGCACGGAATTTGAGGCGCGCGAGATCATTGATGGCGGTTTTCTGGAATTGGTGCGGTATGGAGTTCGGCGCGCCGACGACCCGCTTATCATCGATTCGCTGAAAGTGGTCGATGCTGTTCTGAAGACTGATCTGCCACAGGGGCCCGGATGGCACCGGTACAACTGGGATGGCTACGGCCAGCGGCCTGACGGCGGGCCGTTTCAGGGATGGGGACAGGGCCGCGTATGGCCGCTGTTTACGGGCGAACGAGCGCATTATGAATTGGCAGCGGGAAACGATCCTGCGCCGCTGATCGCGACGTATGAGCGATTTGCCACGCTGGGCCAGATGATGCCGGAGCAGGTGTGGGACGAGGCGGATCTGCCGGAGCGCAGCCTTTTCAAAGGCCAGCCGGCGGGTTCAGCGGTTCCGCTGGTGTGGGCGCACGCCGAGTATCTGAAATTGCTGCGTTCGACAGTCGATGGCAAGGTATTTGACCGCATTGACAGCGTGTACGAGCGGTACTGCGAACCGGAGGGGAGAAAGAAGCGGCGCGCCAACCTGGAGATTTACAGCCGGCGGCGGCCGATCCAAAAGATCACCGCCGGGGACACGCTGCGCATTCTCGACGACGCGCAGTTCGAGGTGGTGTGGACCGCGGACAACTGGAAGACGACACAGAGTATGCCCAGCCGCAACCTGGGCAGCGCGGGCTTCATCGCGGACCTTTCCACCGCTCGAAACCAGGAGAGTGGTGGTCTATCATGGACTCTCCACTGGCCGGGACAGAATCGCTGGCTCGGGTACAACGTGGACATTAGCATCGAGCCTCGAAGCGAGGCGTAAACTCCGCGGCATTTTTTCGAAAGGAATGGGAACCCAGCTTTATGGCAACTCTTGCGGATCTTTCGCTCGACGAATTATCGATTGATACCCTGCGTCTGCTCGCGGTCGATGAGGTGCAGAAGGCGAATAGTGGTCACCCCGGCGCGCCGCTGGGCTGCGCTCCCATTGCCTATTTGCTGTTTCACAAGATCATGAAGCACAACCCGAAGAATTCGAAATGGCCGGACCGCGACCGGTTTGTGCTGTCGAATGGGCACGCCTCTGCGTTGCTGTATGGCACGCTTTTTCTCTCCGGTTACAAGGTAACGATCGAAGATCTGCAGGCATTCCGGCAGTGGCACTCGCGTACGCCGGGGCATCCTGAATACGGCGACACGGATGGCGTGGAAGTGACGACGGGTCCGCTGGGGCAGGGATTGGCGATGGCGGTGGGAATGGCGATCGCGGAGAAGCATCTTGGCGCCATCTACAACAAGCCCGGCTATGAGATTGTGAATCACCACACGTACGTGCTGTGCGGCGACGGCGATTTGATGGAAGGCGTTTCGCACGAGGCATGCGCGCTGGCCGGAACGCTGGCGCTGGGCAAGCTGATCGTGCTGTACGACGACAATTTGATTTCGCTCGATGGTCCAACAGAGCTGAGCTACAACGACGATGTGCTGGAGCGCTTCGAAGCGTACCACTGGCATACGCAGCGGGTTGGCGACGGCAACGATCTGAAAGACATTGAAGCCGCGATTGAAGCGGCCAAGGCGGAGACGGACAAGCCTTCCATTATTGCGGTGCGCACGGTAATCGGTTATGGAAGCCCGAAGGCCGGGACGAACAAGGTGCATGGCGAGGCCCTCGGACCGGCGGATACCGCGGCGACAAAGAAGTTTTATGGGTTTCCGGAAGATCAGAGCTTTTACGTTCCCGACGATGCACTGAAGAACTGGCGCAAAGCTGTCGATCGCGGCGCAACGGCCGAGGCTGAATGGAAGCATCTCTTCGCGGATTACGCAGCGAAGTTTCGTGACCTGGCGGTCGAGTTCGATCGCACGCAAAAGGGGCTGCGCAAAAAGGACTGGGAGAAATCGATTCCGTCGTTCCCGGCGGACAAGAAGCAGGCTACGCGCAATGCCGGCGGCGCGGTGATGAACGCAGTGGCGGAGGCGGTGCCGGAACTATTTGGCGGCGCGGCAGATTTGACTTCATCGACAAAGACGATCTTCAAGCCAGGCGCAAGTTTCCATGTCGATCCTGCGGGGCGCAACGTATTTTTCGGCGTACGCGAGTTTGGCATGTGCGCGGCGGTGAATGGCATGGCGGTGCATGGCGGTCTGGTGCCGTTCGGCTCGACCTTCTTTACCTTCTCCGACTATTGCAAGCCTGCGCTGCGACTGGCCGCGTTGATGCAGTGCCACTCCATCTTTGTGTTCACGCACGATTCGGTTGGTCTGGGTGAGGATGGTCCGACGCACCAGCCGATTGAGCATCTGATGATGCTGCGCGCGGTGCCGGGGTTGACGGACTTTCGTCCGGCAGATGCCAATGAAACAGCGGCGTGCTGGAGGCTGGCACTGGACCGTACGACGCCGAGCTTCTTTGCGCTGTCGCGGCAGGATCTGCCTGTGATCGACACGGCGAAGCATGATGTTTACGGCGGCGTGAGCAAGGGAGGCTATGTCCTCGAGGACGCGGCGAACGCGAAGGTGATTCTGATCGCGACGGGCTCGGAGGTTTCGACGGCGATCGATGCGTCGAAGCTGCTGGCGGGCGAAGGAATTGCGGCGCGGGTGGTGAGCTTGCCGAGCTGGAAGATATTTGAGGAGCAAACGGCCGAATACAGGGCGAGCGTGCTGCCGTCTGGAGTGCCCAAGATCGCGGTGGAAGCGGGCGCGACGCTGGGCTGGTGGAAGTACGTGGGGCTCGACGGCGATGTTGTGGGTATCGATCACTTCGGCGCGTCGGCGCCGGGCCCGAAGGTGATGGAAGAGTTTGGATTCTCGCCGGAGAACGTGGCAAAGCGGGCGAAGGCGCTGGTAAAGAAGTAGGGACGTAGGGACTAGGGACGTATGGACGTGAGGAGCGGCATGAAGTTAGTGATTGCATCGGATCATGCGGGATTTGAACTGAAGGAAGAAGTGCGAGCGTACCTAACGCGGCAAGGGCACGAGATTCTAGATCTGGGTGCGTACAAGGTTGAGCCGCAGGATGACTATCCTGACTTTGCGGAGCGCGTGGGCGAAGCACTCCGCGCGGGAGAGGCGCCGCGCGGGATTCTGATTTGCGGTTCGGGAGTGGGTGTATGCGTGGCGTCCAACAAGATTCCCGGCATTCGCGCGGGTATGTGCCACGATACGTATTCCGCACACCAGGGCGTGGAGCATGATGACATGAACGTGATCGTGCTGGGCGCGCGGATCGTAGGATCGTCCCTCGCCTACGAGTTGGTGGATGCGTTCATCAAGGCGAAGTTCATCTCCAACGAACCACGGTTTACGCGTCGCTTCAAAAAGGTTCTGGCCATCGAAGCAAAGTATCAATGCAGTTCGAACTAGCGGGTGTTCTAGAGCAAATCGCGAGATCATGAGATGAAAAAAGCAGATTCTTCGCTCACCACCCCCGAACTGGAATACGTTCGGGGCCCCGTTCACTCAGAATGACACCGCAACTTTTTGTCGTGATTTTCAGGAACAAGAAACTCGAGTCTGTTTCAAGAACTGTCCCTGGTGTTTTAGTTTCCTTTTGCTAACCACTGTTCTCAAGAGACGGCGATGTTCCCCTTCGACGTAATCCTTTTCGATGTTGGCGGAGTCCTGCTGACCAACGGCTGGGACCATCGTGAACGCGCGGCCGTGGTGGATCAGTTTCAACTGGATCGCGTGGAGTTTGAGCGTCGCCACACAGAGGCAAACGATCCGTGGGAGCGGGATGCGATCAGCGCGGGGCAGTATCTTGATGCGACGGTGTTTTACGAGCCGCGAAGTTTCAGCAAAGACGAATTCATGAGTGCGATTTTTGCGCAATCGAAAGCTTTGCCGAACGGGGCGCTGGGAATGCTGAGCGAGCTTGCTGCATCCCATAAGTACATGCTGGGTGTTTTGAATAACGAAGCGCGGGAGCCGAATGACTATCGGTTTCAAACCTTCGGATTACGCGATCAAGTGGATGTGGCCTTTAGTTCTTGCTATTTGGGCCTGCGCAAGCCTGGCGCCGCAATCTATCGCCGCGCTTTGGACATTCTGGGGACGCCGGGACAGCGCACGTTGTTTATTGACGATCGCGCCGAAAACGCGGCCGCAGCGGCGAGCGCAGGAATGCAGGCGATTTGCTTCACCGGGGCGGATGCATTGCGCAGCAACCTGCAGACATTGGAAGTTTTTTAACCGGATTGGGAGGAGAGCGTTATGCAACTTGGATTGATTGGTCTGGGCAAGATGGGCGGCAACATGGCCGAGCGGCTTCGTCTCGGCGGCCACCAGGTTATAGGTTTTGACTTCAGCGCGGAAGCGGTGCAGAAGCTGACGGCGTCGGGCAATGTCGGCGTGAGTTCGCTCGAAGACATGGCCAAGAAGTTCACGGGCCGCAAGGCTATCTGGATCATGGTGCCGCAGGGCAAGCCGGTTGACGACACCATCGCCAAGCTCGAACCTCTGCTGAACAAAGGCGACATTCTGATCGACGGTGGCAACTCGAATTACAAGGATTCGCAGCGCCATTACAGGGAAGTGACGGCGAAGGGATTTCAGTTTGTGGATGTCGGGACGTCGGGCGGCGTGTGGGGATTGAAAGAGGGCTACAGCATGATGATTGGCGGCGATAAGGAAGCTGTCGATTATCTGCGGCCTATCTTTGAAACGCTGGCGCCGGGGAAAGACCAGGGCTGGGGCCATGTGGGGCCGGCCGGCGCGGGGCATTTTGTGAAGATGGTGCACAACGGTATCGAGTACGGCTTGATGCAGGCTTATGCCGAGGGCTTCACCATCATGGAGAAGAAGGAAGAGCTGAATCTCGACCTCGCGCAGATTTCGCAGATCTGGCGCTTCGGCAGCGTGGTGCGGAGCTGGCTGCTGGATCTGACGGCCGATGCGTTGAGCAAGAATCCGACGCTCGATGGGCTTGAGGCCTACGTCGCGGATTCGGGCGAAGGACGCTGGACGGTGTTTGAAGCCATCGATCTGAACGTGTCTGCGCCGGTAATTACGGAGTCGCTCATTCGGCGCATTCGTTCGCGCGAAGAGAACAATTTTACCGACCGCATGCTGGCGATCATGCGCAATGCGTTTGGTGGACATGCGGTGAAGAAAGACTAGTGAACAGTGGGCAGTGAACAGTGGACACGAAACAGAGCAGAGGTAATAGTGAGTTGAATCAGGGGGCGAGTGTCCGTTTTCCACTGTTCACTATGCACTGTTCACTCGACCGACGAAGGAGGTCGCTATGGCATCAGCAACTGTGCAAATGAAGATTCGCCCGGAGGATCTCAACCAGGTTCCGAAGAGCGGCGAGCGGATTCCGAATCCGGGGATCCTGGTGATCTTTGGCGCTTCCGGCGATCTGACCAAGCGCAAGCTGCTGCCTGCCCTCTTCCATCTCGAGCAGGATGGGCTGCTGCCGAAGGATTTTGCCATTGTCGGCGTTGCGCGCCGTGCGTTGGGGGATGAGTTCGCTGCGGACATGCGCGAGGGGATCATTGAGTTTGGAAACGTAGACAAAGCTGATCCGCGTCTCGAGGAGTTCGCGAAGAAGATCAGCTACTACGCGCTCAGTTTCGACGATGCTTCGCACTACGCGGGATTGAAGCAGGAGCTGGACAGAATCGCGCAGGAAAAGAACATCGGCCCCGACCGCTTGTTTTATCTGGCGACGGCACCGGAGTACTTTACGCCGATTATCGAAAACCTTGGCGCGCAGGGGATGGCTCAGCCTGAACAGGGGCGCGTGGGCGTCGTGATCGAGAAGCCGTTCGGGCACGATCTCGATTCGGCGCGCGACTTGAATCACCAGGTGAACGCGGTCTTCCACGAGAACCAGGTTTTCCGCATCGATCACTACCTGGGCAAGGAGACGGTGCAGAACATTTTGGTCTTCCGTTTCGGCAACGGCATCTTCGAACCCATCTGGAATCGCAATTACATTGACCACGTGCAGATCACGGCGGCGGAGACGCTGGGCGTGGAGGGCCGCGGACCGTTTTATGAGAAAGCCGGGGCGCTGCGCGATGTGGTGCAGAACCACGTGATGGAGTTGCTGAGTTTTGTGACCATGGAGCCGCCTTCGAGCTTTGAAGCGGAAGCCGTACGCCGCGAAAAAGTGAAAGTGTGGCGCGCGATACCGAGCATCCCTATCAAGGACGCGGTGCGTGGGCAGTATGGTCCGGGTGTTGTAGAGGGGAAGAAGGTTATCGGGTATCGGGACGAAGATCGCGTGAATCCCGAGTCAGGTACCGAGACATACGCGGCGGTGAAGCTGGGCATCGAGAACTGGCGGTGGGCGGGCGTGCCGTTTTATCTGCGCGCTGGCAAGCGGATGAAGAAGCGCGCAACGGAGATCAGCATTCAGTTCAGGCAGCCGCCGCTGCTGATTTTCAACCGCATGCAGTCCAGCGGACCATGCACGGATATCCAGCCAAACCTGCTGACCATTCGCATTCAGCCGAACGAGGGAATCGCCCTGCGCTTTGGCGCGAAGGTTCCCAACACGCCGAACATGTCAGTGTGCCCCGTGAATATGGACTTTGACTACGCGGCAGCGTTTGGCACTTCGACCGCGAATGGGTACGAGCGTCTTTTGCTGGATGCGATGCTTGGCGACCAGACGCTGTTTGCGCACCGCGACGGCGTGGAAGTGACCTGGTCGCTCTATACGCCGATTCTGGAAGCGTGGGCGGCGAAGAATCCCGAGGTGTTTCCGAATTATTTTGCGGGGACATGGGGACCGGACTGCGCGGATCGGCTGCTGGAGCGCGAAGGCCACGTGTGGCGCAACAATATCGGCTAAGAACTCAAGGAATGGAGTAGGCGCAGTGATTTCGTGCTGCGCGCCGTGGGCACGGTTGTTCGTCGATCCCACCTGAAGCGTCGTCTTTGTGGCCATAATTCAGCGCAGGAGCGGCCCCGCCAATCATCCCCTGGAATATCGAGTCTACCCGGTCGTGGACCGTGCGCTGGTCAATGCCGCGAAGTCGTGTGCGCGATGGAGTTGTGCCCGCACGGCTCCATCGCTCTGCTATAAAGGACTGGCGTTTCCAACCGCATCCCTGGTGTTGCACATAGCGTCGCAGTGCGTATTAAGATTCGCGAATTCCGGGAGGATCCATGAGGCTCGTTCCATCGGTAGCTCGCCTGGTTGTTGTTCTGTCAGCGGCAGTCGCGCTCGGTTTTAGCGCGAGCGTGGCAAAGGCACAACAGAGCGTAAAGCCCGCTGCGCACCCCACTTTTGATATGACGGTGGTGAAGCCCGAGACGGTCGGCTTCTCGTCGGAAGGTCTGGAGCGCCTGCACCAGTTTATGCAGCAGGCAGTGGACCAGAAACAGGTCGCGGGTATCGTCACCATCCTGGCGCGGCACGGCAAAGTCGTGGACTACAGTTCCTACGGATATCGTGACATGGCGGCCGGCGCTCCGATGACGAAGGACGTGATCTTCCGCGACTTCTCGATGACGAAGCCTGTGACCGGTGTGGCCATGATGATCCTGAACCAGCAGGGCAAGTGGCTGCCGAGCGACCCGATCGCGAAGTTCATTCCGGAGTTCGCACACCTCAAGGTCTACAAGGGAGTGGACTCCGCAGGGAATGTGATCCTCACGGATCCCGATCATCCACCTACCATGCGCGAGCTAATGAGCCACACGGCTGGGTTTACTTACGGCTTCTTTGGCGATACGCCGGTGGACAAGATGTACCGCGATGCCAACCTGCTGGCCTCGGCAAACCTGCAGGAGTTCATCGACAAGCTGGCGAAGATTCCGCTGCTCTATCAGCCGGGGCAGGGCTGGACCTACAGCATGTCGATGGATGTCGAGGGATACATTGTCGAAAAACTCTCCGGCAAATCCTTGCCCGATTTCTTCCGGGAAAACATTTTTAGCCCGCTGGGGATGCGCGATGCAGGCTTCTTTGTTCCTGCAGATAAGCGGGGAAGATTCACCGTGCTCTATCGGACCGGCCCCAATGGAGAACTGGAGGCCGACGCAAGCGCCAGCCGCAGGTCAGGCGATTATGATGTGCAGCCTCCCATGGCCTCGGGCGGCGGCGGCATGGTTTCGACGGCTGAGGATTATTTCCGCTTCGCAAGCATGCTGCTGAATGAAGGCGAACTGGATGGCAAGCGCATCATTGCGCCGGCGACGGTAAAGATGATGACCACAAACCATGTTCCGAGCGAGTTGCTAAACGGCAAATTCGGCATTGGCGTTGCCGTGATGCGTCCAGGATTTGGATACGGTTACAACGGCGCGGTCGAGTTCAATCCCGCAGAAGCAAACCTGCCCGACGGCAGAGGGACGTACCAGTGGGATGGCGCCGCCGGCACATGGTTCTGGGTCGATCCCACGAATGACGTTGTTTTCGTTGGCATGATCCAACGCATGCTGGGGCCGGCAAGCCCTCCACTTGAATACGGTAGCCGGCAGGTTGTGTATGGAGCACTTGTCGACCCGGCGAAGTAGGCGTCTTGCGGCGTGGAAGATTATTGCTTCAGCACGTCCAGCGCCATCGCGGTCTCGCCGGTCTTGATGGTTGGTGATTCGCTCAGAGCGCGCTGACCTTGCGCATGCGCTCCTTAATGGCCCTCCACTTTCCCGGCCTCCTGACAATTTTTCGTCCAACCTTAAGATGCTGAATCGGCTGGCTTCACACCTGGGCTCGGGAGAATCAGGTGAAGCTCCTATTGCATTCCCATAGAAACGGGAGTACATTGCTCCTATTGCTTAGCCAGAGGAGCAGACCAATGGGCGACAAGACCGATGTATGGCAGGGCACGCTGGCCCTGATGATTCTGAAAACGCTGCAGACGATGGGTCCGCAACATGGTTATGGGCTTGCGCGGCGCATCGAGCAAACCAGCGGCGATCTGCTGCAGCTGAATTACGGGACGCTGTATCCGGCACTGTTGAAACTGGAGCAGGAGGGATATGTGCGGTCCGAGTGGGGGACCTCCGACAACAATCGCAAAGCGAAGTTTTACGAGCTTACCAAGGCCGGACACAAGCAGGTGCGGAAGGCGGCTGCGGAATGGGAGCAGGCTACTGAGATTCTCTCCCGGTTTCTAACCCCCGCTGAAGAAGCGTAGCGGAGAGCGCATGACAACAATGCGAGCGAAAATCCGTGCATTCTGGCATCGCCTCAGCGCGACTGTGCTTCAGACCGATGGCGCGGGAGAGTTGGATGCGGAACTCGAAGCGCATGTCGCGATGGACACGGAAGCCGGCGTGAAGGCGGGCCTCGATGCGGCGGAGGCGCGTCGGCAGGCACTGCTACGCCTGGGCGGCGCGGAACAGACACGCCAGGCTTACCGCGAGCGGCGTGGGCTGTTGTGGATCGAAAACTTCTATCAGGATCTTCGCTATGGCTTGCGCACATTGCGTCGAACGCCGGGCTTCACAGTGACGGCGGTGCTTACGCTGGGCCTCGGGATTGGAGCATGTACGGCGATCTTCAGCCTGGTGAATGCGGTGCTCATTCGCTCGCTGCCGTATGGAGATCCCCAGCGCCTCGTCTACCTGTTTACGCCGAATCCGAACCTCAAGATTCCACCCGAAGTCATCTGTCCTGCCTACGGTGACTACTACGATATCCGGCGAGACAGCCGCTCATTCGAGTCGATGAGTAACTTTGTGCAGGTGATGTTGAACCTTGATGAGAGAGGCACGCTGCAACAAATTGGATCGGCACGCGTGGATGAGGACTTCTTCAAGACCCTCCAGTCGCGCCCGGAGATCGGACGGGCGATCAGTGACGAAGATGTGCAGGAAGGGCGCGATAAGGTTGCGGTTATCGGTCATTCATTGTGGCTTTCCCTCTTCGGAGGCCGCGCGGACGTCTTGCAGCAATCGATAGTGCTCGATAAAGCGAGCTATCGGATTGTCGGCGTGATGCCTTCCGAATTCGAGTACCCGTTCGGTTCGGATCTTCCGTATGGAAATTCGCACATCACCTTTACGCAGATTTGGGTACCGCTGGTCTTAAGCGCAAAAGAAAGGTCCGCGCGTGAACCAGACGACAATGACACGATCGCGCGGCTGCGGCCCGAGGTGACGATCCGAGAAGCGCAGGCGGAGATGGCCGGGATCATGGCTCGATTGAACAAGCAATATCCTGGCGATCCGAAGAGCGAGATGGGGGCTATGCGCCAGTGGGGCGCGCTGATCGAACGCTTTACAGATATTTCGATTGGCCCGGTGCGGCCACTGATGCGGCTTCTGCTCGCAGCCGTTGGAGTGGTGCTGCTGATTGCCTGCGGCAATGCGGCGAACTTGCTGCTGGCGCGGGCGACGGAGAGGAGCCGCGAGCTCGGGGTGCGGGCTGCGCTAGGTGCGGGAAGAGGCCGGATGGCGCGGCAGCTGCTGACGGAATCGCTGCTGACTGGCGTCGGCGGCTGCGTGGTCGGCGTCGTCCTCGCGTATTTGTTTCTTCGATTGTTGCCAAGGCTTGACCCCGGCAACATCCCGCGGCTCAATGAAGCGTCACTGGATGCTCGCGTACTTCTTGTGGCAATTTGCGCATCGCTGATGACCAGCCTGATTGCGGGGTTGCCGCCCACTGTGTCGGCATCCCGCAAGGAACTTACCGAGTTTCTCAAGTCGCAATCAATACGCGGAAGCGCCGGCGGGCATAGCCGGATGCAGAGCGCGCTGATCGTGGCGCAGACGGCGATGGTTGTCGTATTGCTTTCCGCGGCAGGCCTGCTCATCCGTAGCTACATCAATGTTGAAATGGTTGACACGGGTTTCTCGAAGTCTGCCGTCACGTTTCATTTGAGCCTCGATGGTGGACGGTATAAGCCGCAGCAGATGGGCGATTTCTATAGAAGCTTGATGTCGAAGCTAGAGGCGCTTCCGGGTGTGCAGGCCGCCGGTGCGGTGAACGACCTGCCACTCAGCAATTCCGAGACCATCGGCATGATTTGGGTGGACGGATATCCCAACAAGGATTTTCAGCAGACCGAAGGGCGAGTGGTTACGCAGGATTACTTCGCGGCGATGAACATTCCGCTGATCGCGGGACGCTACTTCAATGGGTCGGACACTGTAGGGCGCCGGAGCGTAATTATCAATCAGGCGTTTGCGAAGACCTATTTCCCAAACCGGAATCCGATCGGTGGCCGCATTACCGGCGATCCTAAAGTGAAGACAACGGACTGGTCTACGGTTGTGGGGGTTGTCGCCGATATTCGGCATATGAGCCTTGAAGAAGAGCCGCAGCCGCAGATGTATAACGCCGGGTTCGATGGCGAAGATGCGAGCATCGCCGTCCGGGCCACAATTCCGCCGGCGGCAGTTGTGAATGAGATACGGACCACCCTTAGAGCTATTGACCCAAATCTCGCCTTGACTGAAATCCGCACGATGGGGGACCTGGTCTCGATCGCGAGTGCGCGGCGGCGGTTCCAGACGTCGCTGCTCACGGCATTCGCGGTGATCGCGTTGGTTCTGGCGCTGGTGGGACTTCACGGACTGATGGCGTTTTCGGTGAATCGGCGCACGCGCGAAGTGGGAATCCGGATGGCGCTGGGGGCGGAGCGACGGGATGTGCTGGTGCTTATTCTGAAGAACGCTTCTGCACTGGTGGGTTGCGGTCTGGTTGTGGGGCTGGGGTGCACCTGGGTCGGGACCCGATTGCTGAAGTCATTTCTGTTCGGTGTGAGCGAACACGATCCAGCAACCGTGATTTCTGTATCCGTGCTGCTGATTGTCTGCGGCCTCATCGCCGCCTTTGTCCCTGCGCGCCGGGCGGCATCTATCGATCCGATGCAGGCGCTACGTACCGAATAGGAGATCAAATGCGAAAGCTTCGAGCACTCTGGAAACGCATCGCCGGCTTTCTCTATTCCGGACGTGATGATCACGAGTTTTCTGACGAACTCGAGTCGCATATTGCCATGCACGTGGAAGATGGCGTTCGTTCCGGATTAAGCGCAGAGGAAGCTCGGCGGCGCGCGCTCATCCAACTTGGCGGTGCGGAACAGACACGGCAGGCTTGGCGCGACCGTCGCACGTTTGCGTCGCTGGAGGGCCTGCTGCAGGACGCGCGCTTCGGAATGAGAATGCTGGTGCGCAACCGCGCATTTACGGTAGTCGCGATTCTGACCCTGGCGGTCGGCATCGGTGTAAGTGCCACGGCGTTCACATGGATTCACGCGGTGCTTTTAGAGCCCCTGGGCGGAGTGGCAGCCCCTGGGCGGCTGGTCACGCTGGAATCGGTCACACCTAACGATGGATTGGTACCAAATTCCTACCCAGACTATATCGATTTTCGCGATCGACTCAAGCTTCTGGATGGCGTCGCGGTAACCAAGCCGTATGCATTCAGCGTGGGGTATCAAGATCACGCCGAGCGGGTGTGGGGCGAATTGGTTTCGGGCAATTTCTTTTCGGTGCTGGGAGTACGGCCAGCGCGCGGGCGCCTCTTTCTGCCTTCGGAATATGGCGATACGCCGGGCGCGTTCCCTGAAGTGGTGATCAGCAACCGCTACTGGCATTCGCACTACGCTGCCGACCCCAACGTTGTGGGCACGACACTCCGCATCAATCAGCACGAACTGACAATTGTGGGTATAGCACCGCCTGAATTTCATGGATCGATGCCGGTGACAGCATTTGATCTTTGGATCCCATACATGCAGCAGACAGTATTGAATGGCGTTCAACCGAGGATGCTGAAAGACCGCCATAACCGAAACATGTTGGGGATTGCTCGGATCAAGCACGGCGTGACAGTGGATCAGGCGCGTGCAGAACTTGCGGCACTTGCCGGCCGAATGGCGATCGCCAATGTGGACGTGAGTGAAGGCATGAGCGCCACCCTGATGCCCCTGTGGAAGTCGCCGCACGGACCACAGGGACTTCTAGTGGGGCCGCTCCGCATCCTGATGGGTGTATGTGTGCTGGTGCTGCTGATTGTGTGCGCCAATGTCGCCAACCTTCAGCTGGCCCGCGCGACTGTGCGGGAGAAGGAGTTCAGCGCGCGCCTAGCGCTTGGTGCAGGCCGTGCAAGGCTGGCACGGCAGGTACTGGCGGAGAGCCTGATGCTAGCTGCGGCAGGTGCGGTGCTGGGCATAGCAGCCACGCCGTGGTTGAGTCACGCACTGAAATATCTGATGCCGCCGGGGCCGATGGAACAACTGGTTGCCATGGACACACGGCCCAGTTTCGCTGTGTTGGGCTTTACGATCGGGGTCTGCGTATTTGCCGCGGTGGCGGCTGGACTGGCTCCCGCATTGCAGGTGGGGCGCACGAACTTGAGCGGTCGCATGAATGAGAACGGAAGAAGCGGAAGCTCCGGCCGCCGTAATCGCCTGCGTTCCATCCTGGTGGCTTCCGAAGTAGCGTTGGCGCTTGTGGCTCTTGTGGGTGCAGGCTTGTTTGCGCGCGGGTTTCAGACCTCTATGCGCATCGACCCTGGCTTCAACCCGGACAAAGTTCTGCTGGGCCAGTTCTATCTGAACACCAACGGCTACAACCTTCAGCAGCGCGAAGAATTCTGTCGTCGGCTTGCGGAGCGCATGCAGACGGCTCCCGGGGTTACCGATGTCGCTTATTCCGACGGCGTGCCCCTGGGATTTGAACCAAGCTGGTGGGAGGAACTCAAAGTCGAGGGCTATGCTCCGCGCCCCAACGAGAACATGAATATCTTCCGGAATGTCATTTCACCCGGATACCTGCCCTTGATGCATATTCCGATTCTCGAGGGTCGAAACTTTACTGAGCAGGACAACGAAGACAAAACATCCCCCAACGTGATGATCGTGAACGAGGCCTTCGTGAGGCATTTCTTTGCCGGGCGCGACCCGATCGGTCACAAGGTGCACGGTTGGGGCGAATGGTTTCGCATCGTCGGCGTTGCCAAGGACTCGAAGTATCACTACTTCAGCGAATCCGAAACGCCTTATTTCTACGTGCCATTCCGGCAGATTTATCGCACAGACATGTCGCTTGCCTTTTACGTCCGCGCCCAGGGCGATCCTGCCACGGTGCTCAACGAATTGCGCGCACAGACCCGTGCGATCGATCCGAATGTCACGGTATTCGACGCTGTGCCGCTCAAGGAATACATCGGCGCGTCGCTCTACCCACAGAAGGTTGCGGCAAGCCTGATGTCGGTGCTGGGCAGCATCGCCGTGTTGCTGGCCGCTATCGGACTGTATAGCGTCATGGCGTACTGGGTGGTTCAGCGAACGCGCGAGATCGGAGTACGCATGGCCCTCGGCGCGCACCGTGGCCATGTGTTGCGCATGGTGGTCGGGCAAGGGTTATCACTCACTGCGGCAGGCCTTGTAGCAGGCACACTGATGGCGATCGCATTCTCGCGCGTTATCGCTTCCGTCTCGTTCACGAACTCCGCCATGGGCGCTGGGGCGAAGTTGCTAGGAGACGGCGGAGTGAGTGCCCTCATTTACATTGGCGCCGCGGCATTTCTATTTGCGCTCGCTGCGATCGCGGCTTATTTGCCCGGTCGCCGTGCCGCAGCCATCGATCCCATGCAGGCGCTACGTACCGAATAGGAGATCAAATGCGAAAGCTTCGAGCACTTTGGAAACGCATTGCCGGTCTGTTCTATTCCGGACGTGGCGATCGCGAGTTCTCTGACGAACTCGAGTCCCATATCGCCATGCACGTGGAAGATGGCGTTCGTTCCGGATTAAGCGCTGAGGAAGCTCGTCGACGCGCTCTCATTCAGCTTGGCGGCGCGGAGCAAGTTCGTCAGTCGCGCCGTGAACGGCGCACGCTGCCGATGGTTGAGAGCGTGGCACGCGATGTGCGCTATGCGTTCCGTACACTTGCCAAGCACCCGGCGGTTACCGCGATTGCGGTTCTTTCGATCGGTCTCGGCATCGGCGCCAACGCCACCATCTTTTCGATGGTGAGCCGATTTGTGCTTCGTCCGGCGCCAGTGGGCGATCCTTCGACGCTGCTGGCTCTTCACATCCAGCCGCAGGGCGACTCTTGTTGCAATCCCTTTCCGCTTCCGGTCTACAACGATCTTCGCGACCAGTCGAAATCGTTCTCCGGTGTTGCGGCTTACTACGAGCTGATTCCTGCATCTCTCAGCGGCTCTGGCGAGCCGGAGCGGATCTGGGGGCAGGGTGTGTCGGCGAATTTCTTTGATGTACTGGAACTGCCGATGGTGTTGGGGCGCGGCTTCTCGAGCGGCGAGGACAAGCAGCCTGCGGTCGTAATCAGCGCGCGGCTGTGGCAGAGGCGCTTTGCAAGCGATCACCAGATCATCGGAAAGACAATTACGCTGTCGGGACGGTCGTTTACGGTTGTCGGCATCGCGCCGGCATCGTTCCATAGCGTCGACCAGATTCTCGACATGCAATTCTGGGTTCCGCTTGGCATCGCAACACAGCTTGTGCCCAATCTGCCACCGGCGGACTCGCGCGAGTTTCATTGGCTGGCCGTGATTGCGCGTTTGAAGCCGGGCGTATCTCGCACGCAAGCCACGGCGGAGCTGGACACGATGGCAAAGCGTTTTGCTCTTGCGTATCCCAAGACCGACAAGGGCAACTGGTTACGTCTTCGAGCAAGCGGGTTCATTGCCACCGCGGGAAAGAACGGCGGCACTCACATTTCTTGCAGCACTGTCGATCGTTGTTCTCCTTTTGCTGGCGATTGCCGGTGCGAACGTGGCGAATCTGCTTTTTGCCCAGGCCGCGGGACGCCAGCGTGAAATGGCCGTGCGTATTGCACTGGGTGCGACACGCGCACGGCTGCGGGGACAACTGCTGATTGAAAGTACACTGATCGGACTGGCCGGCGGAGTGCTTGGCGCGTTCTTCTCGTTTGCATCCACGCAGTCGCTCTCCGCCGTGCGCCTTCCTGCTCCGGTCCCTCTCGATCTGCACGTCGCTGTTGATTGGCGGACGTTGATGTACACGTTTGTCATCAGCTTCTGCTGCGGGGTTCTGCTGGGTCTTGCTCCCGCGTGGGCGGCCGCACGACCCGCTCTTGCCAATGCACTCAAAGGCGAAGAGGCTCTCACGCGCCCGGGACGGCGATTCAGCCTGCGCAACATTCTGGTCGTAACGCAGGTCGCAATGTCTCTTGTGCTGCTGTTAGTCACTGGACTGTTTCTGCGCAGCCTGCAGAGTGCGGTGAACATTGACATCGGTTTCCGGCCGCAGGGACTGCTGCTGCTTTCGGTTGATCCGCGTCTTAACGGCTATTCACCCCGGCAGATCAGCCAATTCCTCGCCGCACTGCGACGCCGTGTTGCGGCTTTGCCCGGAGTCGATTCTGCGGTATCGACCGACGTTGCGCTTCTCTCCGGAGGGAATCGCAGCGACGGCTTCACGGTTGCGGGTCATGCCGGTAAGGACGCTGCCTTCACAAATGCCGAACTTTACATGGCCACGCCCGGCTACTTCGATGCGCTGGGAACGCCGCGCCTCGCTGGCCGCGACTTTGGCAGTGACACTGCCGATAGTCCAAGAGTCGCCATTGTGAACAAGGCATTCGCCGACAAGCTATTCCCTGGCGAGAATCCGATTGGCCAGCACGTGAATGGCGGACATTGGACCTACGAGATCGTGGGCGTCGTCGGCAATGCAAAGGCGCGCACCATCGGCGAAGACACGCGACCCATTCTCTATCGCTCGCTCGACCAGAGCATTACCGAGGATCCATCTCTGATGGGCTATACGCTCGTTGTGCACACGCCCGGCAATCCTGCTACGCTTGCCGAGCCGGTACGCCGCCAGGTCTTCGCGCTCGACTCCAATGTCGCCATCTACAACGAGGAGACGATGGAAGAGCATGTGCGCACGGCCTACCTGTTGCCGCGGATCGCCGCCACTCTCTTTGGTGTCTTCGGTTGCATTGGGCTGGTGCTGGCTTCTGTTGGGCTCTATGGCGTGATGAGCTATGCCGTCAGCCGGCGCACACGCGAGATCGGCATTCGCATGGCTTTGGGTGCGCGGCCCGGTGTCGTCGAGCGGCTGGTGGTTCGGCAGGGAATGGTGCTTGCTGTTATTGCCATGATGATTGGCTGGCCTGCTGCCTGGATGGCGTCGAAGCTGGCATCCGGTTTTCTCTACGGTATTCAGCCGCACGATTCGCTGACCTTTATTTTTGTACCGATCATTCTTGCTTTGATTGCGCTCATTGCCTGCTGGCTTCCGGCGCGCCGGGCCGCCTCAATCGACCCGATGCAGGCATTGCGCACCGAATAGGAGGAGTTGTTTTGAACAAATTGCGTGCACTTCTGTTGAGATTGCGCGGAGTCTTCGTGCGCAGCGACGCAGTTGAATTTGATGCCGAGCTCGAGAGCCACATTGCGATGGACGTTGACGCAGCGGCACGGGAGGGGTTGAGCCGTGAGGAGGCGCGGCGCAGGGCGATGATGCGGCTCGGCGGCGCAGAACAAACCCGGCAGGCCTACCGCGATCGCGCCACGCTGCCGCCGTTGGAGAGACTTCTGCAGGATGTGCGATTCGCACTGCGACAGATGCGCAGAGCTCCGGGGTTCACGATCATCGCGGTATTGACGCTGGCGCTTGGAATCGGGGCCAACGCTGTCATTTATACGCTGGTGGACTCGATCCTGTTGCGCCCACTGCCCTACGCGCAGCAGGATCGCATCATGCGCATAAATGGAAGCACTTTCGTGGTCTTGCCCAAGGGCTTCATTCGCGCGCTCGGCGAGCAATCCCGCGCATTCTCCTCCATCGCCGGCTTTGGTGACGACATCGAGTCCAATATCACCGGTAGCGACGCACCCGAACGAGTCCTCGGCGCAACTGTTACCGTCAACGCTCTCGATACTCTCGGGCTTCATCCTGCGCTCGGCCAGTTCTTCTCGAAGGACGATGAAGTCCTCGGTCAGGATCACGACGTCGTTCTCAGTTACGGCTACTGGCAGCGGCACTTCGCCGGCGCGCCTTCGACACTCGGCCGCACTCTGCGCATCGACGGCGTCTGGCGCCGCATTATCGGTGTACTCCCCGCCGGAGTGCGTTTTCCATATGCCGACACCGACTTCCTCATCCCTGTCTCCTACAACCGCGCCGATGTTTACGATCCCTGGAATTCGTTCACGCTGCACACTTTCGGTCGCCTCGCTCCCGGCGTCACCCCCGGCCAGGCGCAAGCCGAGTTGCGCCGGCTCCGCGGCATCCTCGTGCATCAGTTCCCCTGGCAAATGCCCGACAGCTGGGCCTCTGACATGACCGTTGTACCGCTGCTCGAATCCGAAACCGGAGCCATGCGCCCGCGCCTCCTGCTTCTCTTTGGCGCAGTCGGCCTCGTCCTTCTCATTGCCTGTGCGAATGTTGCCAATATGATGCTTGCCCGCGCCACCTCCCGCGAGCGCGAGATCGCCGTTCGCGGCGCGCTCGGCGCATCTTCGAGCCGTCTCATTCAGCAATTTCTGTCTGAAAGCATCGTCCTCGGCCTGGCCGCGGGCATCGTGGGCCTCGCCACGGCATTCTTCAGCCTCCGCCTCTTCGTGCGCCTGCTCCCCGCCGGCACACCGCGTATAGAAGCCATCTCGCTCCACCCCTCCGACATTCTCTTCACCCTCGCCGCGTCTCTTCTCGCAGGCCTGCTCTTCGGCGTCATCCCTTCCGTCCGCATGGCCTCGCTCAACCTGCTCGAATCTCTTCGCCTCGGCAGCCGCGGCCTCACTGGCAAAGGCTCGCGCTTCGGCGCACCCATGGCTCTGGTCATAGCGCAAATAGCGCTCTCCGTCATGGTCGTCAGCGCTTCGGGCCTCATCCTCCACAGCCTCTTCAAGCTCTCGAAGGTCGATCCCGGTTTCCATATCGACCGTATCGTCTCTGCGGAGGTCTCACTCGACTCCGCCGCCTGTACAAGACCGGGCGCGCCTCAGATCTGGGTCGGCGGCTCGACAACATTCTCAACCCGAGGCCCCTGCAGCTGCTTTCTTCACCGCGCTCGCCGTCCGCATGAACGGCATACCCGGCGTCGAAAAGGCCGCACTCACAGACGCGCTACCGCTCAACGGACACGATGGAAACTACGCCTTCGACGCGGAAGACCATCCGCGCAGCGCGCAATCAAACGCAATGTTTGCGACGGGCCGTACTGTAACTCCCGAATACTTCGACGTGCTTAACCTGAAGCTGGTGCGCGGCCGCCTGCTCAATGCGCAGGACTCATCCGGCTCCACGCGCGCCGCCGTTATCAACGAGCGCATGGCCCAATACCTCTGGCCGAACGAGAATCCTGTCGGCAAGCACTTGCTCAACGTCGTTGACGAAAACGTTCCTGCCGTCTGGTACCCCGAGAAGGCCGTCGAGGTCGTCGGCGTCATCCGCAACACTCGCGACGGAAGCCTCGGGGATGATTACAGCAATCAGATCTACCTGCCCATCACGCCAAACAATGCTCAACCAGTGCTCTTTGCGCTGCTGCGCGGCCCCGCAACCCCCGCCGAGACCGCCGCAGGCCTGCGCCGCGCCGTCTCCAGCATCGACTCGCTCGTCCCCGTCACCCGCGTGCGCACATTGAATGAAGTTGTCGCATCTTCCGTAGCCGCCCCCCGCGCGCTCGCGGTTCTGCTGCTAGGCTTCGGCGGTCTTGCGTTGGTCATTGGAGCGGTAGGCGTGTACAGTTTGATCTCGTATATCGTCAGCTGGCGAACGCGCGAGATCGGACTGAGGCTGGCCCTCGGCGCACAGCGCTGGCAGATTGTGCTGAGCGTGGTGCGGCAGAGTCTCTTTCTCGCGACGGCCGGTTGCGGCATCGGCCTCGCGAGCACTCTTGCGCTGAGCCGCACGCTGCACAGCTTTCTCTTTGAAGTAAGCGCGCTCGATCCGATGACGTTTTGCCTTGTTCCTCTTTTGATGGCGACCGTGGCGCTCGTCGCCGCATGGATCCCCGCGCGCCGCGCCGCTGGAGTCGACCCCATGGAAGCGTTGCGAGCAGACTAGGAGGTCAGATGCGAAAACTGCGAGCGTTGTGGTTGAGGTTCCGCGCGATGTTCGCCGCGCGCCGGATCGGGGACGAGTTTGAAACCGAACTTGAAGGGCACCTTGCCGAGCAAATCGACGAGGGCGTGCGATCCGAGCTGAGCGAGGCAGAGGCCCGGCGACAGGCACTGTTGCGCATCGGGGGCCTGGAGCAGGCGCGCCAGGCCTATCGTGACCGCGCCACGCTGCCCTGGCTTGAGAGCATTCTGCGCGATGTTCGCTATGCGGTGCGCGGCTTTCGGCGAAATCCTGTTTTCGCGATAACCGCGATTCTTACGCTGTCCCTCGGTATAGGCGCGACGACGGCGGTCTTCAGTGTGGTCGATCGGATCCTGTTTCGGCCGCTGCCTTATGCGCACGATGATCGGCTCGTATCAGTCGGGCTCACCGCTCCCATCATCCCCCAGGAATTCATGCTCGGCGGATCCTACTACCAATGGCAGGACAACCAGACGGCCTTCACCGCAATCACGTCAGAAAGCGGCGTCAACGAGTGCGATCTTACGGAACACAATCCAAAACGATTGAGTTGCGCGAATGTCGAACAGAACTTTCTGACCACGCTTGGTATTTCGCCGATTCTCGGGCGCAACTTTTTGCCGGAAGAAGATCGGCCCAATGGTCCGAAGGTCGCACTCATCTCCTATGGCCTTTGGGTTTCGCAGTACGGGCGCGATCCGAATGTCGTCAATCGGCTGATCAACGTTGATATCCACCAGGTTCGCGTTGTCGGAGTGTTGCCGAAGGATTTTGAGATGCCCACGCTCGAAAAGGCGGACATTGTCGAACCTGAGGCTCTGGACCCGGCCGCGGAACGGAAGGCAGATCCGGGACACGTGTTGTATGCATTTGCACGGCTTAAACCCGGAGTCACCAACGCGCAGGCCATTGCGCAACTGAAGCCGGTCTTCGATTATTCGCTCAGCCTTGCGCCACCGCGTTTCCGCAGTGAGGTTCATCTTCGCGTTCGTTCTTTGCGCGACTTTCAGATGCAGGACGTGAGGCTGGTTGCGTGGATTCTGCTTGGTACCGTTGCGGCAGTTCTGCTGATCGCCTGCGGCAACGTGGCTGGATTGCTGCTTGCACGAGCCGCTGCGCGCGAACGCGAACTCGCTGTTCGCTCGGCCCTGGGCGCAACGCGCGGTCGCCTGATCCGCCAGGGCCTCACCGAATCGATCCTGCTTTCGCTCTGCGGTGCGATAGCTGGCTGCGTGCTGGCGGAGGCGTTGCTGCGCGTCTTTGTTGCCATTGCGCCGTCGAGTTTACCCTTCCTTTCCAAGGCGCACATCGATCTGCGCATCGTGGCTTTCATCGCGGCGCTCTCGCTTGTCGCAGGTATCGTGTTCGGGGTCATTCCCGCGATGTTCAGGCCGCGCGCTATCGCGCTTGCTGCACGTGTCTCTGCCGCACCCTCGCGCACCCTGATGCGACGGGTCATGGTGGTGATGCAAATCGCGGCGTGCATGATACTGCTGGTCAGCGCTGCGCTGCTGGTACGCAGCTTTGCCAACTTGCAGAATGAAGCGCTCGGTATGCATACGCGCGGCGTGCTGACGGCCAGTATTTCTCTTAATCGCGAAAAATATGCGACCCCGCAAGCGCAGATGGATTTCTTTACGCGCGCTGGGGAGGCGCTGCGCCGCCTGCCGGGAGTTTCGCTCGTTGCGGTCAGCGACACTATTCCTCCAGGCGGTTTCCATCATGACCAGATCTACAGCAACATCGCGGTCGATGGGCGCCCGGCTCCAACGGGTGAGACCGGGGGAATGGTCACATGGCGATGGGTCACTCCCGCATATTTCAATGCGCTCGATATTCCTATTGTTCGCGGCTCCGGCTTCAATGTAGCTCAGCAGGCCTCGACGGACCATTTCATTATTCTCAGCAATCTGCTTGCAGCGCGACTGTTTCCTGGGCAGGAACCAATTGGGCAGCGCGTTAAGCCGGCTCCCAACGATCCCTGGTACACGGTCGAAGGTGTTGCAGCAGACGTGAAGAATGCCGGCCTTGACGCATCTGACCTGCCGGAGTTCTACCGCTTGCGCCGCAACGTTCCCGACGACTGGCAGCAAGCACCCTCCGCTGTGTTGGTGCTCAAAACCAGCACTGCCCCGAAGGCGCTCGCTCCATGGGTTCGTTCACAGATTGGGCAGATTGACTCGGCCGTACCAGTCGAAATTGAAACTTTGAACGAACGCGTGAGCGGGCTCGCCGATCGGCCGCGGTTTGAGACGGCGCTGCTCACGTTCTTTGCGTTCACGGGACTGGTGATGGCGATCATCGGGCTCTACGGCGTGGTCGCGTTCATGGCGGCGCAACGCACGCAGGAGATCGGAATACGGATGGCGCTTGGCGCTACGCGCACCGATGTCATGCAGCTCATTCTGCGTGAAGGTCTCCGGCTTATCGCTATCGGCGGCGCAATCGGATTGGCGGCGGCACTTGGGCTGTCGCGGGTGCTCCAGACCGTACTGTTCGGCGTGAGCCCGCACGACCCGATCAGCTTCGGCGCTGTAACGCTTCTGCTGGCGCTGGTAGCCCTTATCGCGATTCTGATCCCGGCGCGCTCCGCAATGAAGACCGACCCGATGACGGCGCTGCGCTGCGAGTAGACGTCCATGCTCTCAACGCGGCGGATGATACACTCCGGCGCGAGGGCTGTGAATGGGAGCAAGTGCAATTGAGTTCCGGCTGCGGATGGTGATTAATGCCGCGATCATCATTCTTGGATTCTGGGCGCCTTGGATTGAGGCATGGCATATCGGCCGGCGCATGTCGTTGCTGGAGTGGCTCGCCCTTGAAGTTAGCCGCACCGGGCTTGTGTCGTTTGCGGTCGCGACGCCCCTGCTGTTGATTGTTGCCGCGTTGATCGCCGCGAAAGCTGTGCTGTTTCGCGTCTGGGGAACGGCATACCTGGGGGCCGGCACCGTGAACAGCGGCAACATGGTCGCCGGGAAAGTTATGGCGGACGGGCCTTATCGCTACTTCCGCAACCCGCTCTACATCGGGCTTTGGTGCATGGTTATCGCCTTGGCATTTCTCATGCCTGTCAGCGGTGCGCTCTTTGCGATTGTGCTGATCACGGTCTTTGCGGTTCGGCTCACGCTAGGCGAAGAGGCATTCCTCACTACTCAGCTTGGCGAGCCTTACCTCGCTTATTTGCGTGCGGTTCCGCGATTCTTTCCACGCCTTCGCTCAGCACTCCTTGCTTCCGACGCAAAGCCGCACTGGCTCCGCGCATCGCTGGCCGAGCTCACACCGATTGGCGTCTTCGTAGCCATTCTGGTCTATGCAAAGAACTACGACGCCGAAATTGCGGGCCGCATCATCCTCATCTTCTTCGGAGCATCGCTTGTGGTGCGCGCTTTGATGCCGCGCTCAATCAGCCCCGAGCCGGCACAGTAGCGTTGCGCTTGCCGAGGCGCCCAAGGTGCGTCCAGCCAAAGCCGTCGGAGTACTTCAATCCGTAGCCCATGAGGCGATCGATGCCGATGTGATTCGCCCAGATGAGCGCAATCGGCAAAACCGCGAGGGCATTCAGCAAGTAGGCGCTGAGCGCCAGCGCACCCGGTACGACGTAGGTATGTACAGCGTTGTAGCAGCGCGCGCCCCAGCATGATCCGGCGAGATAGCCGAGCATCGACAGATCGGGCGTGAGCCACAGCGCGGCAAACAGCCACCAGCTTGCACCTGTGCGGGCGTACAGCACCGCCGATACAGCGGCCACGGCCAGGCCTTCCAGCCGCAGCAGAGTCAGAACCGAACCGGAAACGGCGGCGCTCGATCGAGTTATCGTGTTCACTTGAGTCGCCATGGGCCTTTGATGTGGCAGAGCGGCCAAGGTGCGCAAATATTCGGTTGGCCGCAAAAGAAAGAAGGGGAAGAGCGAGAGCTCTTCCCCAGCTTGTACAGCACCCCATCAGGAAATGGAACTACTTCTTCGGCGGCGCGATGGTGTCCTTGGCGGACTTGGCGACGCGGAACTTCACGACGGTCTTGGCCTTGATCTTGATTGCCTCACCAGTCTGGGGATTGCGGCCCATGCGCGCCTTGCGCTCGGCCTTGACGAGGCGTCCGATGCCGGGGATGACAAATACGCCGTTCTTCTTGGTTTCCTTGATGGCGGTCTCAGCCAGAAGATCAAGGAAAGCGGCCGCTTGTTTGTTGGTCAATTCGAGCTTCTCGGCCATGTGCCGGGTAAGTCCAGTCTTGGTCATTCCAGTTGCCATGTGATGTTCTCCTTCGCTAGAGCCGGTCTCATGAACCGGGGTTCATCCACTTGTCTTCACTCATGGGCCCCGCCTTGTTGTCGGGTCCCACACTTCCAAAACCAGCCGCACAGGGACTTCATGAGACCGGTTGTAGTTGTTGCCTGGTATCCCGCCGCCCGGCATCTTTCAGATGACTGCAAGATGCCATGAAGCGTACCGCATGGGGTAGTGCGACCGTCGCGCTTCGAACTCGATGCCGAAAACGCCTGGAGGCAACATATGCACGAAACCCCTTTATTTATGCGGGTTCTCGAGAACCCTGTCGTTCGTAACAATGCGGCTTGGGAGGGCCTAAAGTCAATGGAAAAACTTCGGTTTTCCACAATTTTCTTGGGTTTTTGTGGGTATTTAGTCCGAAAACGCCTGTTTTTGCTGGTTTTTGGGGACATGAAGCCCGTGGAACCCTCAAAATACGGGCAAATTCATGCTTCCCATTCCCTTCGCTGGACGGGTTTAGCTCAGCCCGAAAAGCACCTTTCGTTTGGGAGCAGCGGCGGCGGCAATGGGCGTATTCAGTGCGTTGACCATAGGGGCAAGCAGCTTGAAATGCTTCACCAGCACCTTCGCGAAATCCTTTCGCTGGGCCGATCCCACAGGCAGAACGGTGCTGAGGCCCCACTGCTTGCAGCGGATCAGATCCATCGCAGGGTGATCTGGCGGGAAGCCCTTGGGCGGCCGCGTGAGTGCCTCACCTTCAAACTCGCTGAAAGTTTTGCGCACTGCCGGCTTCTTCAGGATTTTGCGAAAGTCTTCGTGGTTTTCGAGCAGCCAGTGACGGATCTGCGCCAGTTGTTCTTTCTCGGGCATGTAAGCACCCGCGGCAATCACCACGCCCTTGGGGCTTACCTGGAAGTAGTAACCCGCGCCGGATGTTTTTTCGAGGCCCTGGTGCGACCACCATGCGGCGACATGAGTTTTGTAGGGGCGCTTATCGTGCGAGAAGCGCGTGTCGCGATAGATGCGAAACAGACTTTTCTCTGCAGGGCGTACGTGATTCGGCGCGAAGTCGGTCATGGCTTCGGTGATGCGGCGGACAATGGCGAGCATCGGCTCTCTCAACTGCGCTTCAAACTGAGGCTTGCGCGGAGCGAACCAGTCACGGTCGTTGTGCTTCGCCAGATTGCGCAGAAATGTAATTGCTTCCGGCCGAAGATAGGGCACCGGTGTTGCGGGAGAAGATTTAGCTGCGCGTGGCATACGTTTGCAAGTGTAGGCGAGGGCGGGACGCGGTGCATGCACAGGCCGCGTATTTCCTGAGGAAAAACGGCTTAATCGCAGAAGCGAGCACTCGGTCGATTGGAGCTTGCAGCGAGTGAGCTATCGGATGACTTTCAGTGCCGCGCGGAAGAGGCCGTCGAAATCGGCGGCAAGTGCTTTGTCCTTCGCGACGGATTGCTCGATTGCCTTTTCGGCGGCGGGGCGTTGATAACCGAGATTGGTCAGTGCTGAGAGCACATCGTCGACAGCGGGTCCGGCAACGGCGGATGGAACGGGCGCAACGGCGAAGTCCTCGAGCTTGTCTTTCAACTCCACGACGAGACGCTCGGCGAGTTTTTTGCCCACACCGGGGATGCGCGTCAACTGTGCATGATCCTGCGCACGGATGGCCTGGACAGTGCGCTCGGGCGAGAGGCCGGACAGGATTTTGATGGCCAGCTTGGGGCCTACGCCGCTGACGGTGATGAGCCGCTCAAAGAGGCGTTTCTCATCGCGATCGAGAAAGCCGAAGAGGGCAATCTGATCTTCGCTCACCTGCGTGTGGATGTGAAGCGAGGTCTCCGCGCCCACGCTCGGCAGCGAGGTGAAAGTCGGCACGGAGATGACTACGTCGTAGCCGACGCCGGCGGCTTCGACGATGGCCTGGCCCGGTTGTTTGTGAATCAGTTTGCCGCGAAGATGCGCGATCATTTGAGGTTATTGTACGTGCGAGATGGCGCGTCATCCCAGGTCTGAGAATCCAGACCTGGGGCACCCGGTAAGTGCAGAAGCAGATCCTTCGCTCGCCTACCCCACAAACGCGCGCGTTTGCGGTGCCCCAAAACCGCTACGCTCAGGATGACACTTGTTTGGCGGGAACAGGACTATTGCGGTAGAAGGTTCATGCGCCTGGCTACGCGTTCAAGCGTTTCTAGAGCGCGATCAAGTTGTTCCTTGGTGTGCTCACTGGTCAGGATGAGGCGGATGCGGGCCTTGCCCTCGGGTACTGTCGGGAAGGCGATGCCGGTGCCCATCACGCCTTCTTCGAATAACGCACGCGAGAAGTCCATGGCTGCGCGGCCTTCGCCGACGATCACGGGGGTAATCGGCGTTTCAGTTACAGGGGTATTGACGCCGCCGATGTTGAAGCCTGCGCGCCTGAGCTCGCCCTGGAAGTACCTGGTATTTTTCCAGAGGCGGTCGATGCGCTCGGGTTCCGTCTCTAGAATGTCGAAGGCCGCAATGCACGTGGCCGCGACTGACGGCGGATGCGACGTGGAAAACAGGAAGGGTCGCGCGCGATGGTAGAGGTAATCAATCAAGTCTTTCGATCCACAGACATAGCCGCCCAGCGCGCCGATGGCCTTTGACAGCGTTCCCACTTGAACGTCGACGCGCCCGTGCATGCGGAAGTGATCGACACTGCCGCGGCCGTTGCGGCCCAGTACGCCGGAGGCATGCGCATCGTCGACCATCATGATGGCGCCGTACTTCTCTGCGAGCGCGCCCAGCTTGTCCACTGGGCCGATGTCGCCGTCCATCGAGAAGACCCCGTCGGTGATGACCAGCTTGTGTCCCGGCTCGTTGGCGATTTCGTTTAGCAGCTCTTCGCAGTGCGCCGCATCCTTGTGGCGGAAGACTTTGATCTTGGCCCGCGACAGGCGTGCGCCATCGATGATGCTGGCGTGGTTGAGCTCGTCGGAGAGAATGAAGTCCTCTTTACCCAGGATTGCGCTCACAGTTCCTGCATTCGCCGCGAAACCACTCTGGAAGACTACGCACGCTTCGGCGTTTTTGAAGCGGGCAATCTTCTCTTCGAGTTCCATATGAATGCGCATGGTGCCGGCAATCGTGCGGACCGCACCCGAGCCCACGCCGAGTTCCTTTGTGGCTTTCAGCGATGCTTCGATGAGCTTGGGATGATTGGCGAGGCCAAGGTAGTTGTTGCTGGCCAGGTTGATGACTTCGCGGCCATCGTAGTGGCACACCGGGGCTTGTTGATCATCGAGGATGCGCAGTTTGAAATGCGTGCCTTTTGCTTTAAGCTCGTCGAGCACGGCAGTTAGGTAAGCAAGTTGCGGACGCATAGCGGTCTCTGTCATGGCAATACCCTCAACCTGAAAAGGATAGCGGAAAGGGCGGGCTGGCGACTCAAGAGACGGGACGGGCTGTCAATAACGCTTTGTCAGGGCAACGGGAGCGGAACCGGTCTTGCCGCCGAGCAGCCAATCCACCGGAGTGCGCACATCGTCTTCGCGGGCTTCGCCCATGATGCGGGCGACCGGTTCGCCGTTCTCGTCAAGGACGAGCGTGCCGGGAACGATTTCTCCAAGGCCGAAGCGGCCGAGGGTATCGGTGTCGGCGCCGACCCAGCTATCAAAGTCAACGTGCAGCCGGGCAAGTGCGGTGGGGATTTTGCCGCGATCCTTCGGCGCATCGATGGAGATGTAAATGAAGCTGACCGGTTTTCCGGCATACGACGCTGCGATCTGCTTGAGGCGGGGCAATTCTTCCTGGCACGGGCCGCACCAGGTGGCCCAGAAGTTCACCACCACAATCTGGCCGTGGAGCGCGGAAAGCTTGCGCGTCTGTCCATCGAGTGTTTTGAAAGCAGGATCGGGGGCGTGCCTGGCCAGAAGCGGAGTTGAAGCAAGAGCCAGGGCCAGCAGATATTTCAGAGAGGTTGCGCGACGGGTTATGGGCATTGCTCTCTGACAATACTGATCGGAAAGACGTGTGAACTCCACCGAAAGGATGAGTCACCACTCGGCACGATGGCCGACGCGCGTTGCATCGAGACACTGGTAACGTCATGAGGATTCTTTACACGGGTTTCTCCCGAGCCTGTGGTACTTCCCCGAGGGAGTTCTTGAGGTCAGTCCTGTCTTTCTGAATTGGAGAAAACACAATGAAAAAGCTCCTGCTTCGGAGCGCGGCCCTTCCCGCCGCGCTGTTCCTTTCCCATCTCTGCCTGCAGCCTGCCGCGCTTGCGCAGGGTTGCGTCGCTGCCCACTCTCCTCAGCCCATCATCTCGGGGCTAGATCCAACCAATGAAGCCGCCATCGCCCACTCAGCGGGAACAAACTTTCTGCATGGGCTTACGATCTCGACCGGCTATCGCGTTTACAACTCGTACAAGCACTACATTGGCACTGTTTACCAGGTTCAGCGGCAAATCAATCACAACGCCGTGGTAAACCACGTGAATCTCTTCGAGATGGACTTGAATTACCAGATCACGCCACGGCTGAGTGCGATAGCGTCGATACCTGCCCTCGAAGCGACTCGCCACGGACAGTCCAGTCCGTTGAATGTGTATAAATCCGGCGGCATCGGGGACGTGACAGTGGGCGTGCAGTCGTGGGTATTCCGTCCGCCGACAGAGAGCCATGGCAACGTGGCGATTTCAGCGCAATTGAAACTTCCCACCGGCATCAACGATGCGAAGGGAACAACTACCGCCAAGAATGGAAGTAAGCAGACCGAGCCGTTCGATGAATCGATCCAGCCGGGCGATGGCACGTGGGGATTCAGCCTTGCCACCGAAGCTTACCGCGAGCTCTACTGGCACACCTCAACGTACTTTACGGGTTCGTGGCTGTTCAGTCCGCAGGATACGACGGGCGTGCCGACTTTTCGCCCAGCGCCAGGGGAGGGCGTAGTTTCTGCCACTGACCAATACCTGTGGCGCGGCGGATTTTCGCGTCCCGTCACGGGCGTGAAGCCGTTGCGCGGCCTCGCGCTCAGCATTGGTGCCCGCATGGAAGGCGTTCCGGTGCGCGATGCATTTGGCTCAAGCAACGGATTCCGCAGGCCGGGATATGTGATCTCGATCGAGCCTGGAATGATGTATGAGCATGGTCGTTGGGGCTTGTACGCCAGCGGGCCTTGGGCGATGGAGCGTAATCGCAAGACCAGCGTGACGGATCTTGAGAATCACACCCACGGCGATGCGGCTTTTGCGGACTATACGGTGATTGCGGGGATGTCGCGGAGCTTTTGAAGAACAGTGAACAGTGAACAGTGAACAGTGGAAGAGTGAAACAGTGAAGAAGTGAAACAGGAAGAAGTGAAACAGGAAGAAGTGAAACAGTGACAGTGGTCTGCTGGTCGCACACGTGCAGATTCCAAATCACGCGCAACGGCAAAATCCCCCGGTTCAGAGATGAACCGGGGGATTTGTATTTGAGCTGATGGATCGTGCGGAGATACTTGCCACTCCGCTCGTGCTATTGCGTGACGGTCAGGGCAATGGTGGTTTTGTGCGTGGTCGCGGTCACGCCGTTGCTCGATTGTGCGTTAATGGACACGTTGTAGCTGCCTGCAGGCGTCGGCAGGTTATGGGGCGGCCCGTGGTTGTGGTAGTTGTAGAGGGGCGAGCAGGCAACGGTGCCCAGCACGGAAACGAATGCGAGCAGGCCAAGCAATATAAAGCGGCTCAGGAAGCGACGCCGGCGCGCGCTAAAGGCGATTCCGCCGAGAATAAGCGCACCGGGCAGCAGCACTGCCAGGACAACGGGTTGCGCTCCGCGTTTCGCATTCGGTTCGGCTTTGGCCAGCGACGTGGCTTGCGTGGCGAGGACCAACGAACTCGAGATAGCGGCGGTGGCCCCAATGGGGATCTCTATATTCTCCGGCGTAAAGGTACAGGCGCTCTGGTCGGGCAGGCCGGAGCAGGAGATGGTTACGAACATCGGCGCCGTCAGCGAAGCTGCGTTGATGGGCGTGACGGAAACCGTCGCCGATCCCGACTGCCCCTGTTTGAGCGAAAGTGTCGCGGGTGCAATGGAGACAGAGAAATCAGGAGTGGAGCCGGAGACGGCGTGCACGGGCGTGACTTCAGAGCTTGAACCCAGATGCGCCGGATCCCCCGTGTAGACAGCGGAAAGAATGTGATCGCCGCCTTCGAGATCGATGGTTGTCGTGGCTCGTCCTGCGGCATCGAGCACAA
The DNA here is from genome assembly GCA_963838295.1 of uncultured Acidobacteriaceae bacterium. Taxonomy (GTDB): domain Bacteria; phylum Acidobacteriota; class Terriglobia; order Terriglobales; family Acidobacteriaceae; genus Telmatobacter. The sequence continues at coordinate 119,231 of CAWIQS010000002.1, read as the reverse complement.
GGCCAGCGAATGGTTTGCCCTGATCCTGAATCGCAATCGATCCTGAGGCGGGTTGGCCATCCACGCCGATAACCGTCAATGAAAGCGTGGCTTGCGTCCGCCCATTCCCATCGCGGGTGTCTATACGGAGCGAGGTTTGGCTGGCTTGTTGCGTTCTTGCGGCGGTGGCTGCGAAGCCCGGCATCGCAACTGCGACGCCCAGCACAGCAACCCATTGAAGCCGCAGACCGCGGCGGAACATACGTATCACGTGCACTGCTCCAGATTCGAAGAAAAATCGGTATTCGCCCGGTTTTCGCGCGTACTCCCATTGTATCCGGCTGGGGCCGCGCGAGCGACCAGCCAGTGCGTTAGATTGCCCGAGGTACAGGAGTTTGACGGATTGGCAAGCAATAGGGAAGTTGCCCAAGGCGAGCAAAGGCCGGTAGGGAGTCGGGAGCGCGGATACCTATTCCTGCCGAAGAAGCTGCGCGGGGTTGATGGCCATGGCTCGCCGGGCGGGAATCCATGTGGCGACAAGTCCAATCAGCGTCATCGCTGCCACGGCACCGATCAATACCAGCGGGTCGCGCGGAGTGGCCTCGTACACCAGCCCAGCGAGCAGCCGACTGGCAAGCACGCCCAACACCAGGCCTGCCAGCGATCCGGAAAGCAATACGAGCAGGGGACGACCCAAGGCTGCGCGCATGAGTTGTGCGCGATGAGCACCCAGGGCTACCCGAATTCCCAGTTCGCGCATGCGTTTCGAGACGGTGTACGTAGCCATGCCGAAGACGCCGGTAATTGCCAGCATAGCTGCCAGAAGTCCCATGACTCCCAGAGCGGCGGTGGCGATGCGCGGCGGAAAGAGAGCAAGAGAGAGCCTGTCTGGCCAGGAGCGCAAGCTGAACGGCAGGCTGGCATCGACACCTGTCAGCATGCGATTCAGAGCCGATGCGATTTCTGCAGGTGGCAGCGCAGACCGGACGATAAGGATGGTGTTGGCCTCATGAGCCTGCGCGAGCGGGAAGAACATCGCAGGGCTCGGATCTTCCGTCAGCATTTCGTACTTGCCGTTTTCGACGATTCCGACGATCTGATAGCTGCTCTTGTCGCCGCCGAGGAAATGCCGGCCGATTGCCGATTGATCGTCACCAAACATCTTTCGGGCGAAGAACTCATTCACGATCGCTACATTCGGCGTTTTGGGGCCGTCATCCCAGGTAAAGTCGCGGCCCGCCAGCAGCGTGGTCTGGGCGGCTTTGAGATATCCCGGAGAGATGCCGTAGCTGTGCGGAGTCATCACGCTGTTCGAAGAGCGAAGGTCGGTGGTTCCCTCGCGATAGACAGACCAGTTGCTTCCGCCGCCGCCCAGCGGCATGGAATCGATAGTGCCCGCGGCTTGAACGCCGGGAAGTTGCAGCGCCTGGTCAATGATGCGGCGCTGAACCGGAAATGCCGAGTTATCGGAGTACCCCGCCATATGCATGTCAGTGTCGGCGACCATCGTTCCCTGCGGGACAAAGCCCATGGGCGCGTGCAGTGAGCGGTCCATGCCGCGCAACGCCACCAGCGACGCCGTCAACAGAAGCGCGCACAACGCGATCTGGATGCCGAGCAGAAGATCGCGCAGAGTGAGCCGACCTCTGATTCTGGCGGAGGTCGTTCCACTCTTCAGAGCGTCGGTGGCATCGGTCCGCCACACCTGGCGAGCCGGCAAAAGACCCGGCAAAACTCCGGCGGCGAACGAAAGCAGCAGCGCGATCAGATAAGTGCTACTGTCGGCAACGACGGTCACATGAATTGGATATTCGCTGATCGGTTGCCAATGACTGAGGAATTTGAGCATTGCTGTAGCGATAAGGGTCCCCAGCGCGCCGCCCACCAAAGAAATCAGTACCGCCTCGGTGAGCAGTTGACGGAGAATGCGCCAGCGCGTCGATCCGATCGAAAGCCGGATGGCCAGTTCCTTGGAGCGGTCTGCCGCGCGAGCGGCAAAAATGCCGGCAAGATTGACGCACGCAGCCAGCAAAACCAGCAATGCAAGCGACATGATTGCAGCGAGAAATGGCTGCGCCGGTCCGCCAAGAGTATCTCCGAGAAGGCCTGGCTTAACGAGTCGTGGCGCAAGGCCGTCATCTTCAGTTGGATGTTCGCGCGTCATCTGATGCGCAACTGCGTTGAGATTGTCTTCAGCTTGGCGCGGAGTCACTCCGGGTTTTAGCGAGCCGATCACGAAGAGGCCGTGGTTTCCTCGCTTGATGAGAAAGTTGTAGCCCTCGAGCTGCTCTTCATTGATCATCGGAACCCAGAATTCCGGCCAGAAGAAAATCTCAGTCCCGTTGAAGTTCTTCGGGGCGACTCCAATGATCGTGAAGGGGTGCTTGTTGAGGTCGACGGTGGTACCCACAACGCGCGGGTCTGCATTGAATCGTGCTCGCCACATTGCATCGCTCAGCACAATATATGGAGCGGAGTTGGGACCGTGCTCGTCGCTCGCATGAAAGAAGCGGCCGATCTGCGGCTGTGCGCCCAGCATGTCAAAGTAGTTGCCTGAGACCTCGTATTCCCAGGACTTTTGAGCAGATCCGCCGGAACTCAAGCCCACGTAGCCCATCCGGTATGTCGCCATATCGGTGAAGGTCGAGTTGCGCGTCTTGAAATCGATGTAGTCCGGATAACACTGGTTGTCGTCGCCCTGCCGCTGGCCAGCCAACTCAAACAAGCGGTCGGCTCCCGCAACATTGAGCGGGCGCAGAATCATGGCGTTCATCACGCCGAATACGACGACGTTGGCGCCGATGCCGAGGGCCAAGGTGAGTATTGCTGTAAGGGCAAAGCCCGGCGAGCGGCGCAACTGGCGCGCGGCATAGCGAAGGTCGCGGCCAAGATCGGCGAGACTGAGCGTTGCGTCGGAGGCTGCGACGCGTTCCCTGGTCATGGTGGGATTGCCGAAGCGCAACAGCGCATCGCGGCGCGCCGCTTCCGGTGACATACCCGCGGCAAGATTCGCATCGATGCGCAGATTGATGTGCGCCTCGAGTTCGGCGTTGATGTCATGATCGACGCTGGATCGACGAAACAGATTTGCGACGCGACGGAAGAGGGCCATCGTGTTCTCCTGTTTTACTCGGCGCGCAGCGCCTGCATGGGATCGACGAGGGCGGCGCGCCGGGCGGGAATCCAGCTGGAACCGAGAGCAGCGGCAGCAATGGTGACGGTGATGACGGCAAAGACGATTGGGTCGTTCGGACTGACACCGCGTAACAAGTTCGCGACTAGGTGCGCGAGCACGAACGCAAGCACGAGGCCGATGGTGAGGCCGGTTGCGGTGAGCCAGGTAGCACGTCGCAGAATCAGCCCGAGCACGTTGCCGCGTTGCGCTCCCAGCGCCAGCCGCACGCCAATTTCGCGTGTGCGTTCGCCGACCAGATCGGCCATCACGCCAAAGATGCCGATGACTGCAAGCAACAATGCAAACACGGCATCGATGCCAAGCATTCCGGCAGCATGTATCAATCCCGTGAGTTGCTCGTGAATCGACTGCTTCCAAGTCTCGACACCATCCATCGGCAGCGCAGGGTCAAGCCCTGCCAGGACCTTGTGTGCCGCCGGGGCCAGACTCGTAGGATCCCCCTCCGTCGTCAGGAAGTAGGTCGCTCCATCCAGCGGCACTTGAGCGGTGTTCATGTAGACCGCAGCCTCCTGCGTCGGCATCCACATCGAGTAATTTGTTTCCTTGGCAATTCCCACGATCGTCAACCATGGATCATGGCTGTTCGCCCCTCCCAGCCGGATGCGATGGCCCAGCGGATTCTGGTCAGGGAAGTAGCGCGCCACGAAACGTTCGCTAACGACGGCAACAGGGAGCGAATCGAAAGAATCCGACTGCATGAATCCGCGCCCTGCGACGATAGGTATATGCAGAGACTCAAAGTAGCCCTGGCTAACGGCTAGGTGTAACGCGCTTTGAAATTTGCCCGGCACGGCGGGCTGATCCTGGATCTCGAGGTCCTGCAGCCATCCGTTATCGCTGTAAGGCAGCGCACCAGTGACCTCGGCGTGCGTCACGCCTGGCAGGGCCCGAAGGCGTTCGAGGCTCTGGTTGTACCAAGTGGCCTGCTTTTGCGCGGTATCGTAGCGCTTCTCCGGCAAACTCACGTTAAACACAAGTACGTTCGCGGGACGATATTCGTCGGCAAGGTGCAGCAGCGAGAGCATGCCCTTTGACATCAGGGCTGCGCCAACCACAAGGGCTACCGCCAGCGATATCTGTGCCACGGCGAATACGCTCCGCATGCGCCTGCGGCTTCCTCCGGTCGTTCCGCGTGAGCCGGCCTTCAATTGATCGAGCACGTTTACGCGCAGTGCGCCGATGGCTGGCGCAACCCCTGCAAGAATTCCCGCTGCCGCCGACAGCATGATAGAAAACAAAAGCGCGCGGCCGTTGAGCGACGTATTGGACCATCCCGGAATGTAGCGCGCAATGCTTGCCGGCATGCTGATGAGAAGGATGTGCAGGTAAAGTCCCGCGATTCCGACGCCGAGTGCAGCCCCAACGACAGCCAGCAGAAGGTTCTCAGTAAGCAACTGGCGAACAATGTGCCAGCGCCGCGCACCCAGCGCGCTGCGCATAGCGATCTCCGGGCGTCGAGCTACTCCGCGTGCCAGTTGGAGGTTGGCAATGTTTGCGCACACCACCAGCAGCACAAACAACGTGCCGCCCATGACGAGCCGGTAGTAGAGCGGCGTCATGTCGCCATTGATGTTGTCAAGCAGAGACTCGACCTTTACGGACCAGTCCCTATTGGTTGCGGGATAAGTGGCGGCCAGATGCTGAGCCAGTGTCTGCATCTCCGCTTGCGCCTGTTGCACACTCACGCCGTCGCGCAAACGTCCGACGACGAGGTAGTCATGTACGGCGCGATTGGCAAGTTGTTGCGGAGTTGGCGCGAAGGGCAGGTAAACCTCGGCAATGGAGGGATACTGCATTGTTTTCGGCATTACGCCGATGATGGTGTACGCGCGCTGATCGAGTTCGATTTTGCGACCGAGCACCGTGGGGTCGGAGGCGAAGCGGCGCTCCCAGAACCCGTAGTTCAGCAGAGCCACGGAATCACGGCCAGGCTGGCACTCCTCGTCGGTGAATACCCTCCCCAGTTGAGCCTGGGTGCGCAGTACGGTGAAGAAGCTGCCCGAGGTCAGCGCTGCGGAAACGTGTGCCGCATCGCCCGCGCCGGTCAAGCTCATGTCAGCGCCGGTACGGACAGCAAGGCTCTCAAAGCTGCGCGACTGTCGCAGCCAGTCCTCATAGTTGGCAAGTGCAACCGGCTGATAATCCCCGTGACTTGGCTGCTCGGCGATCGTCATCACGCGATGAAGGTCGGGCACCGCCAGTGGCCGGAGCACCACCGCATCCATGCTGCTGAAACACGCGGTGTTGATACCTACTCCCAAGCCAAGCGTTGTGATCGCGGTAATGGTAAATCCGGGAGACTTGCGCAACTGCCGTACAGCATAATGAATGTCGCGCCACACGCCGGCCAGGCCTAGAGCAGCATCAGCCCCAGCGACGTGCTCCCTGGTTGCAGTCAGGTTGCCGAATTGGACGAGGGCACGGCGTCGCGCTTCGGCCGGCGACATGCCGGCGGCAAGATTCGCATCGATGCGCAGGCCGATGTGGGCCTGCAACTCGGCGTCGATCTCATTGTCTACGCGATTGCGGCGGAAGAGGTTGGCAATGCGGCGAAGGGCAGCCATGGCGATCCTTTCTCGAACGAACTTCAGGCGTAGCGCAGCACCGCACGAACGCCTTTGACCAGCTGATCGAAGCTCTCTTCAGCTTGCTGGAGTTGGCGGCGGCCGGTAACGGTGAGCTTGTAGTACTTGGCGCGTCGGTTGGTTTCAGTCATAGCCCACTCCGCGGCGATCCAGCCGCTCTGCTCCATGCGATGGAGAGCCGGATAGAGCGAACCCTCTTCCACGCGAAGCATGTCGTTGGAAGCGCTCTGGATGTGGAGCACGATGCCGTAGCCGTGCAGTGCGCCGTTCTGATCCAGCGTCTTTAGGACAAGTAAGTCGAGTGTTCCCTGAAGATCGTTCTTGGCCATATCTAATACCCCTAGCAATCTTGGTATAGAGAAGTCTAGGCATAGAGGGCTAGGCGTGTCAAGAAAACATTGATTAGGGATTAGGGACCAGGAGTAAAGCTCGGAGCGGCTGGAGGTGATAGAACGGTGGGATGCGGAGATTCATGAGCGTGCGGGGACGTCGGTCGCACATAGTCAGCTTGTTCAAAAACGGGCTTGCCCTTGTTGCGTTTCTCGCCGTTGTCGTAATCTCGGAAGCTTCGTTTGCCCAGAATGCCGCCCAGGCGTGGCTGAAATACCGCGCAGTCGGCAAGCCCCTTGGGGTGCCTACTCGTGTAGATACTCTTGGACAGGGCCTGGTCGAACAAACTGCGGCGATCGAGATTCGACGCGGGCTTCTATCGCTCTCCGGCGGGGCTCCGCTCGAAAACGGTCCGAACATGATTCTCCTCGGCACTGCCCAGGAGATGCTTTCTCGCGAACCCAAAGGTCCGACGCTTTCCCTGGAGCCCGAGGAGTTTGTCATCTCCGTCAAACACGGGGACCTGGTGCGCGAGATCGACATCATCGGCGGCAGCGATCGCGGTGTGCTCTATGGGGTCTTTGCATTTCTGCGCAATCTCGCTCAAGGCGCCAACATGAGCAACGCCAACCTGCGCGAGCATCCCGCCATGTCCATTCGCTGGGTCGATGAGTGGGACAATGCCGACGGCTCCATCGAGCGCGGGTACGCTGGCCGCAGCATCTTCTTTGACAACGGGCACGTACGCGATGACCTCGCGCCTGTCTCCGAATACGCGCGCTTGCTGGCTTCGGTCGGCATCAACGGCTGCAATCTGAACAATGTCAACAACGCCGCGGGCTTTCTGACGCCGGAGATGCTTCAGGGAGTGGCAAGAATCGCCGAAGCCATGCGGCCTTACGGGGTGCGCGTTGGACTTTCGGTCGACATTGCCAGCCCGCAGAAGATCGGCGGGCTGAACACCTATGATCCTCTCGATCCCGCAGTCAAAAAGTGGTGGGCCACCAAGGTCAACGAAATCTACGATCTTATTCCCGACTTTGCCGGTTTCACCGTGAAGGCCGACAGCGAAGGGCAGCCCGGTCCTGCCAGCTTTGGACGTACGCCGGCCGATGCTGCCAACACACTTGCAGCCGCGCTCGCGACGCACAAAGGCGTGGTTCTCTACCGCGCCTTCGTCTACAACCATCACCTCGATTGGCAGGATCCGAAGGCAGACCGCGCCCGCGCAGCTTACGACATCTTCCATCCTCTCGATGGCAAGTTCGCGGCTAACGTTGTGATCCAGACCAAGGAAGGCCCGATCGATTTTCAGGCTCGCGAGCCGGTCTCGCCGCTGTTTGGCGGACTCACTCAAACACGTCAAGCCGTGGAGTTTCAGATCACGCAGGAGTACACCGGGCAGCAGCGCCACCTTGTTTATCTCGCGCCGATGTGGAAAGAGGTTCTCGACTTCGACATGCGCATCGGCGGCGCTTCCACGCCGGTGAAGCAGATCATCGTCGGTGGTCTGTGGCTCGGTGACCAGAAGGCCATCGCTGGGCAGAGCGTTCCGCGGCCTCTCGGCGGCATGGTGGGTGTGGCTGGTGTAGGTCAGCAGGCGTGGCTCGGATCGCCGCTTGCTCTTGCCAACCTTTACGCATTCGGTCGGCTCGCGTGGGATCCTGACCTTACCCCCGAACAGATCGCGGTCGAGTGGGCGCGTCAGTCGGTCAGTACTGCCCCAGACATCGTCCAAAAGGTCGAAAAAATGCTGATGCGGTCGTGGCCTGCGTATGAAAGCTACACGGGGCCGCTCGGGCTGCAGACGCTGACCGACATCACTGGCAGCCATTTTGGACCCAATATCGAGTCGAGCGAGCGCAACGGCTGGGGCCAGTGGCATAAGGCGGATCACGACGGCGTCGGATTCGATCGCTCCGTAGGGACCGGGACAGGCTTCGCGGGCCAGTACCAGCCTGAGGTGGCGAAGACCTACGAATCCGCGGCAACCACACCCGACGATCTGCTCCTTTTCTTCCACCACGTGCCTTACACGTACAAGCTGCACGACGGCAAGACGGTGATCCAGTATCTCTACGACTCGCACTACGAGGGGGCTGCACAGGCGGCGCAGTTCGTCGGCGACTGGGAGTCGCTCAAGGGCCGCATCGATCCTGCACTTTACGCGAACATGCTGCCACGATTGATCTATCAGGCCGGCCACGCCATCGTGTGGCGCGATGCTGTGACGCAGTACTTTCTCAAGTTGAGCGGCATTCCCGACGATCGCGGCCGCGCCGGCCATTATCCCAATCGTCTCGAAGCCGAAGACGCACGCCTTACCAGCTACCAGATCATCGACGTGAATCCGTGGGAAGATGCCAGCGGTGGGAAGGCTGTCTCGTGCGATCAAGCCATTTGTTCTGCCGAGTGGACCTATAAGGGCGCCGTCGGCCGATTCAATATCGCCGTGCAATATTTCGATTTGCAAGATGGGGTTGCAAAGTTCTCGCTCACCATCAACGGACAGCAACCAGTTCCTAATGCATCCTGGTCTGCGGACGCTACGCTGCCAACGCAGCGCCCGCACGGCGACAACTCCACGCGTCATATCGTTTACGCCGTCGCACTCAAGGCGGGCGACACGATACGGATTGATGGCGCGCCGGACGGCCATGACCCTGCCTCGCTCGACTACATCGAAACTTTTCCGGCAACACCGGCGCCATAGATTTCATTGACAGCCCGTCCGCTCGCGCTGTATTCCGAAGGCATGGTTCGCCTCAGCGTGATGTATCCCGTTACCGACGGATCCACCTTTGACTGGAATTACTATCTTGGCCCGCATCTTGTGGTGGCGCGCCAGCTGCTCGTGCCGCGCGGGCTCGTCCGCATCGAAGTCGACCGCGGCATCGGGGCATTTCCGCCGGGCACGCCCTCTCACTATCATGCCGTCGGCCATCTCTACTTCGAGACCATGCTGGAGCTTGACGTCGCTCTCGCCGCGACGGCTCCGGAGTTGATCGCCGACCAGCGCAAGTACTACAGCGGAGAAAGTGTCGTGCAGGTCAGCGAAGTTGTTCCTGTATAAAACATGACGATGATGGCCGACGAATTTGCGATTCAGTTTGCGACTGAATACTTGGATCAGCAGTTCGCAGGCGGCAAGCCTGCCGATCTTGTTGGAATGCTCAATCACGTTGATTACTTCGAGCGCGTCGTGATGGTTGTGGACGAAGTCAACGAGACGTTGAGGCAGCGCCCATCTGTTTATGCGCAACGGATCGACGGGAGAATTGTTTTCAATCAGTCGGCCGGGGACCGTGAGATCACAGACGAGGATCTGAGTCGAAACGTCCAGATGTATGAAAAATGGTTCGCGGCTCAGTACAAAGCGCTGCAAGACAATAGGGAGTACATCCCGCCTGAGGACACCGCCGATCACACCAAGCAGTGACGTGAACCCCGATTGCGCACGTCCGAAGGCGCTATCATTCCATCGTGCTGACTTATCGCAGATATCTATACAAACAGATCGGTGGCATCGCAGTCCTTATTTCAGCCATTGCCCTCTGTGCTCAATCGCCCGGCAAACCCGACCCCACCGCCCTGCTTCACGACCTTACCGCCGATTTCGATCGTCTCGCGCCGCAGACCATTCGACCCGCCGACGGATACATCAAGCATTCGTACCTTATCCCCGCCGGCTACTACAACCAGATGTGGGACTGGGATGGGTTCTTCATCGGACTGCATTGGGCCAACCAGGACCCGGCGAACGCGAAGTATCTGCGCGACTGGGTTATCGGCTTCGCTGGCTCCGCGGATGCCGATGGCTACGTTGCCGGATGCATCACGCCGAAAGGCCCGCGCCCGCTGTTTGGAAAATTCGCGATGAAGCCTTTCCTCGCGCAGGGCGCACTGATCGCGGCCCGGGATCTCAACGACTACGAATGGATCCGGCCTGTCTGGCCCGCGATGAGGAACGTTCTCGAGTACCGTCGCCGCACGCAGTATGACGAAAAGTGGAAGCTGTGGTTCTGGGATAACGCCATGCAATCCGGCGCCGATAACAATGCGGCGCTTACCAACGATGAGAAGGATCGCAGCGCCATCCTCGCTGTCGACGCCTCGGTTTATGCGATGCGCGAATATGCAGCGATGGCAGTACTGGCCGATCAGCTTGGCGATCCAGTTGATGCGAAGGCCTATCGCGCTGAAGTCCTCTCGACGCGCCACGCCATTTTGCGCCAGCTCTGGTCGGCGCGCGATGGCATGTTCTGGAATCGCCGGCGCGACACGGGCGCGATTGTCCGCGTCGTCGCATGGACAAACTTTCTGCCGCTTCTGGATGGCATTCTGCCGCGCGATGAGGGCAGGCGCATGATCGCGCTCTATCTGCTCAACCCAATGCAGATGCGGTCCGAACACGGATTGCGCAGCCTGTCGCGCTTCGATCCTGCGTACAACAACGACGCCATCATCAACCCCTATTCCAACTGGCGCGGCCCCATCTGGATCAATGCCAACTTCCTCGACTGGATCGCGCTGCGGCGATATGGATTCAGCGACGAAGCTCACTGGCTGGCGGTGACTCTCGCTGCGGATATCCATCGCGACATCGCAAAGTGGGGTTCGATGCACGAGGACTACGACGCTGAAACCGGCGATGGCCTGGCGCCCACCCTCGCGCAGTCGCCCGACGGCAAATTCGCGGGCTTCGTCGGCTGGAACCTGTTGACCGAAGACATGCTGCAGTGTGAAGTCACGCAAAAGCATTGCATGACACTGGAGATGGCGGACTCGAAGTAGAATTGCAGCCTAACGGTTGCGCAATTTCTCGGAATCGACAATCAGGGATATTGCCTTGGTTGAACCGATATTCTGAAAGCAACTATCGTCGCTCATTCCCCGGAGGCCCATGCCGAACACATCCGCATTTACGCGCCGCACCTTTCTCGGCGCCGCCACTGCAGTTGTCGCAGCCACTGCCCTGCCATCGCGGGCAGGTCAGGCCATCGCCGGCAAAGAGACTCCGCCTGCGATTGCCGCGCTGCCCAATCTTTCCGGCCAGGCACGGCCCTTCACCAACGAAGAGCGCGCGGCCCGCATTGAGCGTGCTCGCCGGCTCATGACCTCCGCGAAGATCGACGCGATCGTCCTCGCCAACTCGACCAGTTCCTCTGTCTATTTTGCGGACCTGCGACTCTATGGCGGCGAGCGGTTGTGGGCGGTCGTGATTCCGGCGCGCGGTAAGGCATTCCTGGTCTGTCCGGCGTTCGAAGAGGGCCGAGCACATGATTTGCTTTCCTCCGGGCCGCTGGCGGGTAACGTCGACATCCTCACATGGCAGGAAGATGAGAGCCCTTACGTTCTGCTCGGCAAGGGCCTGCAGGATCGCGGACTTAGCAATGCCACCGTCGGCCTGGACGAGCACATGGCATTCGTTTTTTCCGAAGGAATCCGCGCCGCCAACCCGCATCTGAATCTTGTTTCAGCCACGCCCGTCACTGCCGGTTGCCGGATGATTAAAGACGCGCACGAGATCGAATGCATGCGCCTCGCATGCCGTGCAACGTTGCTTGTGTATCGTGCAGTCGCGCAGTCCCTCACGCCCGGAATGACCACCCCCGACGTGCGCTCGCTCGTCGATGCTGCCTACCATCGTGTCGGGTTCCAAGGTGAAGCGAGTCTCAATGTCGACGAGTTTACGGCTCTCCCGCACGGCTCGGCCAAGCCGCAGACGCTCCGCGAAGGGTCCATTCTGATGCTTGACGATGGTTGCGATGTCGAGGGATACACTTCGGACATTACGCGCACGTTCGTTCTGGGCAAACCGACCGACAAGATGAAAACTGTGTTCGACATCGTGCAACGGGCGCAATCGGCGGCGCTCGCTGCGGCGCGTCCGGGCGTACCGACAGCCGACGTGGATGCCGCAGCGCGCAAGGTCATTGTCGATGGCGGCTATGGACCGGGGTTCAAGAACTTTACGCACCGCGTTGGCCATGGCATCGGCATGGACGGGCACGAGTGGCCGTATCTGGTGCGCAATAACATGTTCGGCTGGGATCTGAACCCGAAGATTCAAGCAGGCATGACCTTCAGCGATGAGCCCGGTATCTATATCCCGGGCCAGTTCGGCATTCGGCTTGAAGATGACATGCACATCACCGAGAATGGCGCCGAGTTGCTGACGCCGCAATGTCCTTCGCTGGAGGATCCCTTCGCGAACGTGATCTGAGTTTTGCGCAGGGGTGGACTGCTCTAAACGGTTACTGGTTTCTGGACCATCCGGTAATGCAAGCGAAGAAACGGCATCCGCCAAAACCATAGAACGTGATCCGCGCGTGGCGCATTTGGTTCAGCGGGGTAAACCGAAATCTTCTCCTGCATTGCCTTTACATAACGTGCCCATGTCTTTCCATCACGACCGTGAACGGTGAAGTAGAATCCCGGGTCCCCAAACTTCTTCCCGGCCGAAGTGAGCGAAATGGATCCATCTGCATGGCACTCGGGCTTCATCACTACGATCGCGTTCCCGTTCGGCAATGGGAAGATCACTCTTACGCACAGTTTCGTATAGCCCGGGATGCGGCAAATGGAATAACTGCCGGCGTAAAGGACGTTCCCGGTCGCATGGAGTTCGCGTACCCAGGCAGTTTGAACCAGTTGACCTTTTTGCCGATCCCACATCTGGAGCACGCTGCTCGTCATCCCCTTGCTGCTGTCCAGCGAAGACAGTGGAATATTGAGCTGCTGCAGTCTTCTGCTGAAAAGGACTGCGAGAGCCAGTCCGAAGGGTTTGAAAAAGCCATGCCATTCCGACCAGACGTCGAGGTTATAGGCCGAGGTGTGTTCGTAGAAGTCCTGGACTGCCGGAGCAACGATGGCCGTTGAGTGCGAGTCTTCAAATAGAACGGAGAAGTCTTTCATAAGCCCGCAATGCAGGCCTTCAACAATCTCGAGGCCATGATCTCGTGCGTATCCCTCGAAGAACCCTTTTCCAATGATTCTTGTATTTCCTATCGGACCATCCAGCCAGCTGTGTTCTGCAAGAAGAACTCTGCGGCCGGTTGCGCGAACCCATTGCTGGGTTACCCAATCAGTCAGATATCCGGATTGATCCCCCAGCCAAATCACGGAAGTATTCTTTCATGACTTCATGCAGCTTAGAGAATCAGTTCCTCCGCGCCCTTCACCATCTTCACCACCGGCAGCGCCTCACCGTTTTTCAGCGGCACCGCGATGCGCTCGGTTTCGATGTAACCCTTCAGCCGGTAGAGCGGCACTCCCGTGAGTGTCGATCCCATCTCGAATTGGTGGAATCCTGCGGCGCGCGCCGCATTCTCCACCGTGGCCAGAATCAGCGAACCCAGTCCTTGCCGCGCAAAGTCGGGATGAACGAAGATGGCTCTCACCTTGGCCGCGTCGACTTTCGGATCAAGCAATTCCGGTTCGCGGCCAGGGCCGGCGTCGGCGCCGAACAGCGTCTTCCGCCTTGACCAACCGCCGCACCCTGCGGCGCTCCGCGCTTTCGTGTTTTCGTCCATAACGTCAGCGATGAAGTAAGTGCGGTCGCGGATCAGTTGGGTATCCACCCCCAAGACCGTGCCGAGCGCACCTTCAATCTGAGCCGGCGTATAGTCACCCGCCTGCAACCTGCGCACGGACGCCTCAATGAGCGCATGCAGCGCCGGAAGATCTTCCTCGGTCGCAAGGCGCAACTGAAATGGGGATTTCATGGGTCTATTGTGCGGGATTTCTGCGGTCAGCGACCGGTGATGATTTTGCCGGCGCGGTCATACGATCCAAGGTTGAAGACGTTCTTGTACCCGAGAGCCTCGAGCTTCTTCTTGGCCATCGAACTGCGCACTCCCGATGAGCAGTGCAGCAGCAGTGTCTTGTTCTTGTCTTTGACCATCGAAGTTGCGAGCATCTCTATTCGATCCAGCGGCATGTTCTGCGCCCGCATCAGGTGACCTGATTCAAATTCATTCGGGTTACGAACATCCACAATGATCGCCCCATTTTTCAGGTATTCCTCGGCATCTTTCGAAGAAACCTGGCCGGCACGCTTAAAGTACATGTAACCAAGGGCCAGTGCCAGAACAACTAAAAAGCCAATCCAAGACATAGAACCAGTTTACCGCCTTTTATCAGACATTCTGCAGCGTTTGCGCACTTGCCGATTCAAGTACGCTCATTCCACCAGTTTGGTTTGCCATTTAGAAACGCAGTCAATCGGAACAGTCGCGAACGTCAGGCTTTCGCTACTTCCACCAGCACGGAGTAGAACGTGGCTCCCGCGCCAATATCCGTCAGCCGCTCACTCGTCAACGCGTTTACATTCACGCCGCCGTCATTGAATTTGGCCCAGTCCATCCACCCAGCTACTACACCTTCTGCAACTCTGCCGTCGACCAGCGCCGTCAGGAGAATTTCACCGCGATCGTTCCACACGCGCACCTTGTCGCCGTCCACGATGCCGCGGGCTTTCGCGTCTGTGGAATGCATTTCAAGCCGCTGGCTCGTCCGAGATTCCATCTTACGGTGGCCGTCAAGATTCGCGAACGTCGAATTCATATAGTTATCCGCTTTGCGGCCCAGGAACTCCAGCGGAAAGCGCTTCGCGCTTCCACTCCAACGCGATTCAGATGGCGGAGTGAAGCCGGGGACCGGATCCTGCCCCTGCGCGGCCAGCGTTGCGGAGTAAAATTCGATCTTCCCGGAGGGCGTCGGCAACCGCTCCGATGTATAGGGGAGAAACGGCGCGTTCTCCGGATCGCGATGGAATGCCAGCGGAATGTGCCCCTTCTCCTCTAGATCTTCGAAGCTGATGTGCTCCATGCCAGGATTCTTCGAGCGACCGTCCAGCCCGATCGCGAGCGTCTGGCGGATCAACTGCTCTTCGGTGTCGCGGAAACATGGCTCGGTGAAGCCCATCGTCTGGGCCAGTTGGCTGAAGAGCCACACATTCGAGCGCGCCTCGCCGGGCGGCTCGATGGCCTGATTCGACAGTTGCACAAAGTAGTGACCGTAGGCGCCCTGAATATCGGTGTGTTCGAGGAATGTCGTCGCAGGGAGCACATAGTCCGCGTAGTCGGTGGTGTCGTTGAAGAACAGATCGTGCACCACGGTAAAGAGATCCGTCCGCGCCAGCCCGCGGCACACGGCGTTGTGGTTCGGTGCGACCGCACCCGGATTCGAGTTGTACACAAACAGTGCGTGCACTGGCGGTCCACCGCCGAGCACGTCGGTCTCGCCTGCGGAACCGCTGCGGGATTCGTGGTCGTTATTCTTCAGGCCCTGTGTCAGCGCCTGTCCCAGCAACGACATGTTGACGATCCGAGCCTCGCGTCCCAACGGTGAATCGAGCGCCAGGTCACGCCGCTCCAACTCCCGCTTGTTCCATGCAAATGCGCCGGAGGTCGACAGGGAACCGCCGCCTCCGCGATATTTCCACGCTCCAGTCAGTGCCGGCAGCATCGCAATCGCGCGCACGGCGGTGCCGCCGTTTTCGCTGCGCTGTACGCCGTAGTTCAGGCGCAGTGCGGCCGGCCGCGTAGTCGCATACTCGCGCGCCAGCTGCTCCACTTCAGCGGCGGTCATTCCTGTCCACGCTGCAACGCGCTCCGGCGTATATTCGCGCGCCCGTTCCGCAAGCTGCGCAAACCCATGGGTCATCGCATCAATGTAGGCACGATCTTCGATGCCTTCGCGCAGGATCACATGCATCATCCCCAGTGCCAGCGCCGCATCCGTACCGGGCCGGATCGCGATATGCCAGTCCGCCAGCGCGGCCGTGCGCGTCTTGTAGGGATCGATTACGATCAGGCGCGCTCCATTGCGACGCGCCTGCTCCACCATGGGCCAAAGATGGATATTGTTGCCGTGGATGTTCGCGCCCCATGCCACGATCAGCTTCGCCCGGCTGTAATCTTCCGTCGGCGTTCCGAGTTTCTTCCCGTACACCAAGTTCCAGGCCACGCCTCCAGCTTCAGAACAGATCGTCCGGTCAAGCTGGCTGCCGCCCAGGCGATGGAAGAATCGCCGGTCCATCGATCCGAATCCGAGTACACCGATGGTGCCCGCGTAGCTGTATGGCAGGATTGACTCCGGTCCGTAGGCATCGCTGATCTGCTGCAGCCGGGCTGCGATGGCACCGAGCGCTTCATCCCAGCTCACCCGCTCAAAGGCTTCATGCTCCTCGCCTCGCCTAAGCGGTCCCTTGGCAACGCCCGTTTTTCTACGGAGGGGATAGAGAATGCGCTGCGGGGAGTAGACCCGATCGAGATACTTCGCCACCTTGCCGCACAGGAATCCCTGCGTGACCGGCTGCGAAGGATCACCCTGCAGCTTTACGGCTCGCCCCGCGGCATCCACAGTTACCAGCACGGCGCAGCTATCTGGGCAGTCGTGTGAGCAGACCGTATGCACCACGCGAAATGGGGAGGTCGCAGCCGCGGCCGTCATGGTCTCATTGTAAGCTGATTGCGAGTCCCCCAGCCTCGGAGGTCAGTCCATGAAACGAGCCCTGCCGTTTTTCTTCCTTCTCCTCGCCGCACTGTCTGCGAATCTTCTTTCCGCGCGAGCGGAGCCCGCCACACCGCAAGCGCTGGCTGACGAAACCGAGATCCGCGCTGCAATCACGGCCCAGACCGAAGCGTGGAATCATGCCGATATTCCCACCTTCATGCAGGCCTACGAAGACTCGCCGGACACCACGTTCATCGGCGCGACGCTGGGCAAGGGCTACCAGCCCATTCGAGAGCGTTATCTGCGGAACTACACGACCCCTGAGCAGATGGGCAAACTCACGTTCACCGACCTCGATATCCGTCTGCTCCAGTCTGGCTGCGGCAAATCCGAGATCGCTCTTGTGACCGGCAAGTTCCATCTCGACCGGACCGCCAAGGGCGAAGCGAAGAAAGACGACGGCATATTCTCCCTCGTCTGGCGCAAAGGCCCCCACGGCTGGAAGATCATCCTCGACCACACGAGCTGAGTCGTCCGAACAAAAGACACAACTAATTCTCGCGAAACGTGAAACTGCTGCTACTCTCAATCAGCTTCCTTCAGAGCGATATCGCGCCTGTTCGGCCCCTTCGGGCCTTGCGGATATGGGCCTTACTTGGGGCATTTTCCAGATTCCCTCTTGGAGATTCTCTCCACGAATTGAGGCACGCATGCAGATCACTTCGCCAAACTCCAGTCCTTCAACCACTAAAAGGCGGTTCGCAGCGCCTGGCCGCCGCGTCGGCATCACCGCTTTTGCCGGCCTTACAGTTCTTCTCTGCTCGGGCTCAACTGCCCCCACCCAATGCCAGGGCGGCAGTATTGGTCCATCTAGTGGCGAGGTCGTTGGCGCAGCTTTCGGCGTGGCTGCGGTCATCGCCGTCGCGATCATCGTTCCAGTCGAAATCAGCCGCAGCCATCACATCGTGACCGGGTGCGTTATGACCAGCGCCAGCGGGCTCGAGCTACAAACCAGTGACGGAAAGACGTACGCGCTCGAGGGCGATGCCGCAAGCATCAAGGTTGGCGACAAGGTAAAGATTCACGGGTCGAAGATCAAGAAGACCAAGGACAGCACAGGCCCCGGAGTTTTCAGGGTTGAGAAGCTCAATCGGGACTACGGCCCGTGTCCGGCTGCAACCGCGACCGCAGCGAGCGCCGCACACTAGCAGTGGTCCATTCCTCAGCAGCAAAGATCTTGCACTTTGGTCTGAGAGGCGACATACAAAAAGCCCGCCTGACGGCGGGCTTTTTGACTTGAAGTGCAAACAACACCTGCTCGGATGCCGATGCACTCTAGCCTGAAGCTACTTTGTGGTCGTTTCCCCGTCAATCCACTCTTGGAGTAATTGATTGGATACTTTAGTGCTCACTCGGAAGTTACGACACGGCTGGAAGTTGACACCTGGCCGATTCAGCGCGCGGCTCGTAGACGATCTACTATGCTCGATGCGAATCAGGATTGCGGGAAAGCGCAGTCAGCACGCGTTCCGGATGCAGCGGTCGCTGCAAGAGCTCGAAACCAAGCCCATGAATCAACTGGACCAATGCAGTGGATACGGTGTGGGCCGTGAACAGGATGATCCGGCACGCGGGATGCAGTATGCGAATGCGTTTCGCCGCCTCGATTCCGTCCAGCCGACTCATGCGAATGTCGCTGAGCACCACGTCGGGCTTAAACCGCCCGGCTAGCTCGAGGGCCTCTTCTCCGCTATACAGCGCTACAGGCTTGTAGCCGTTCTTCCTCAGAATGTCTGAAAGTGTGTCGGCAAGTACGCGGTCATCGTCGATCACCAGCACCGTCCGTCCATCAGATTCGGTGGTCATGGATCCTCCCGTTCTTCCGAAAAACCATGTCCTCCACGGTCATTCAATTTGATGCGGACCAAGATTAGTATGGAGAACCAGACAACATGATCATGGGTGCAATTTCATCAACGTAATCATAGAGATACCCTTCATTCGAACAACCTCATCTTTCGCGCCGGCATCTCTATCTGGGTGCGATCGTGTCAAGTAAAGCATCGCCGGAAGTCACTCATTTTGCTGAGGAGTTCTTCAGTGAGTTCCGCTATATCCTGCATTGTTATTAAATCGGATCGCCATTCCTCAAAAATCCCCCTCTTGGGGGAGGTCGTCCAGGTGGAAGGCCGAAGTGGCTTTTTTGTTGTGATGCATGTCGATCGAAATCGCCGCGTTGCGCAGCTTATGGAGCGCAACGGAAGGCATCGTCTTGTCGATGTTCCATTTGTTTTGGTTCGCCCCTTCAAGCGAAACCTCTCGCAGGTGATTCGACGTTTTCTCGACGCCCGGGATGAAGCGCAGAAGCGCGAGCGCGACAATCCGGACGGAAGCTGATCCCCCTGCCGTTCGCCGTGGATTGCAGATTCTAACCGTGAGTCGGAATCGCACTCTGCGTTAGACTTCCCTTAGTCATGAGCTGCCTTTTTTGCAGGATCATCGAAGGAAGCATCCCCTCCAAGGCCGTCTACCAAGACGATCAGTGCTATGTTTTTGCCGACATCAACCCCCAGGCACCAGTGCACGTGCTGGTTGTTCCGCGCGAGCACATTGCCTCGATTGGCCATGCGTCAAAAGAGCACAGCGCCCTGATCGGTCATCTGCATTGGGTGGCTGCGGAGATCGCGCGCAGCAAGGGACTGACCAAGGGCTACCGCACCGTCATCAACACCGGCGAAGACGGCGGCCAGACGGTTGACCACATCCATCTTCACCTGCTCGGCGGACGCTCGCTCACTTGGCCGCCGGGGTAGAGAAGCATGGATCAGGAAACACAGGACGAATCGCCTTTAATTTTCTGCGTGATCGTCGACACCAAAGAGAAAGAGGCGCCAACAAATTGATGTTGGCGCCTCTTTCTTTATTCCTTATTCCTTGTCTTCATCAAACCGGCTGCGGAACATACTCGTCTTCCTCTTCCAACCCATAGCGGCGCAGCAGGTTGGGCAGGCTCTGCGAGAAGGCAGAGCGCGGCATCACCGTGTCGCATCCGGCTTCGATGGCTTTCATCTTCAGGTCGCCCTGCAGATGGTTGAGGAATCCGATAATCGATGTCGCCTTTTTGAATTTCGTTTTGAATTTCGGAATCAGCGTCATCGGTTTTGCATTGAGGTTGTTCAGATCGAAGACCACCAGCGTCGGCTTCTCCGCTTCGGGTGAGTCGATGATGCGCGAGATGGTTTCCTTCTCGCCCTTCACAAACTCCACCTTGACGCCCAGCTTCTTTGCCGACTCCTGAATCTTGGCTTGGAAGAACAGGTCATCGATGAAACAAAAGATGCGCGTGGGGGCATCGGCCTTCACCGGAACTGCCGGCGATCCGACGTTCACGTCGTTGTAGTATCCGTGATGCCCGTTGCCTGCGGTGGGAATTGTCGAAGGCGGCCCATCAGCTACGTTGCCATTCACCGAGCGATAGCTGTGGTCCATCGGACCGACAAAGGTTCGCGGGCCCTTCTGCCTCTCTTTGCGCCGGCCGTTGTGCTGCGGAGCGATGCTGTTGCCCGGCTGCGGCTGCGGTGCATTGGTTTTCTGCTGAAAGAATTTCTTCTTTTTCCGGTGCCGGCCAGAACCCTGCTTCGGCGGTCCGCCTTGTTGCTGCGGCTGTGGCGGAGCCTGCATCTGCGGCTGAGCCAGCTGCGGCTGATTCTGCTGAATCTGCCCCTGCGGCTGACCACCCGGCTGGTTCGACTTGTTTTTGCGACGACGCCTACGGCGCCGATGTCCTTGCGACTGCCCCTGGCCATTCGCCTGGGCCGACCCCAGCTCGGGCTGGGGTATCGTCGGTTCTGTTGTCATGCGTGCACTTCCTGGCACTTTGCTATGGGTTGCATTATTTCTCTTGCTTCAGCTCTTCCATCTCTGGGGCTGCTGAAATTCTGAGTTCCCGCCGCACATCCCGCCGAGCTGGCGAGGCACTTCGGTTGGCAGATTTCCGCCTGTCGTTGAAGTCGCGCAATTTGCCGGAGAATAATATTCTCGAACGCAATCTACCACGACATTTGCGTACCCACGACGCGCTAGCGGTGGGTGAACCTTTCCTGCCCGACGCATTGCAGCATTCCCGTTTACTCCATCGACCATTGCTTGTCGCGAAGATCCCTGCCGGGAGTTACCGCTAATCCTTCGATGCGAATCCAGGGCCAAACATCCATTCAAAACGTTCAAGCCTTCTGCCCGATCCAACTGCAACAGCACTCTCCGGTTGAACTGATCGGTGCGACTCGGCCTGCGTTTCCTGGGGTGATGCCTGTCCTATAGGATTCTTCGCTGTTTCCAACTGTTCGGCTGGTTCTGGTTGCGAAGTATCTTTTGTAAGCGGCGAGCCGGCTCTGCCCCTATCCGGGTGGTTCGCTTCAGCCGCTTGATAGGCAATCTCGATACTACAGACTCCCAGGCTGTCGCGCAAGTCGCCCCCACTCCCACAATGGCGGTACAAGCGTAACCGCGAAGGAACCCCCCGTGCCGATCAATCGTTACGTTGAATTGCCCAGACGCACGAAACGCCACTCAATCGAGTGGCGTTTCGTGTCCCTGCGCTGGTCACTGGCCTCCCAGCAAATTATGGGCGGTGGTTATTTCCACCGCGCCTTTTACAGGCTCTCCCGGCCGGTCTGCCGTTTCGTTGACGGCTGCTCTTGCCGAGCGTCTGCTGTTTTGCGGGCTGGCCGGATTTTCTCCAGCAGCCGGTACATCACTGGCACCCTACTAATAAGCAATCGACGGGCCGTTTTCAATTGTGTTTGCTTTCATCGAGTTGCGCATGGCGAGGAGCCACATCCGTTTTGATTCTGGTAAACCTGCGACGCCATACTTCAAAAAATAGTAGATTCCATGACGAAACCAGGCCCCGTCGACTTCCAAAACTTGCCGCGATTGCGGAGAGGAGTGACTCTGTATCGCACGAAATTGGGGATACCAACTCCAAGACTCCCACGGTATGTCTATCGCTGGCAGTGCGCGCAGTAATGGGTGCTTCTTCCCGCCACTACTATCCGCTTAATCGCATTGGCGCACCGCAGGCAGGGCTCTCCAGTGCGCTGGTAGACGTAGTGCTCCAGCTGGAAGAATCCGCGTGCGCCCTCGGCGTCGACATAGTCGGAAACCGACGAGCCGCCCAACCGGATGGCCTGCTCCAGAACTGCGCGGAGAGCCTGCCGCAGTTTCTCGAGTTCCTCGCGGGTAAGCCTCCCCGCCCTGCGCCGCGGACGGATTCCCGCGCGAAAAAGGCCCTCATCCGCATAGATGTTCCCCACGCCCGCCAAAAGCGTTTGATTCAAAAGCGCGGCTTTGATTGCGAGCTTTCTTCCCCGAAAGAGCTCCGCAAACTCCGCCGGCTCGATCGCCAGCGGTTCGGCACCGGGCCCTGCGAATCCCTGTCCCTTCCGAAGGTCCCGGAACTCCAGCCGGCCAAACCGGCGCGGATCAATGAAGCGCAGTTCGCGTCCGCTTGAGAGCGTGAGCCGGGCATGCGTATGTTTCGCAATGGGCCCATCCGGAGTCGTAACCAGCAGCCTTCCCGTCATGCCCAAATGCACAATCCACTGCGCAGCGATCGCAGAGTTCTGCTTCTTCCCACCGCGTGCGATGCCGGCTTCGCCCAGCTCGAGCACGATGTGCTTGCCGGTGCGGTGAACGGCAACGATACTCCGGTCGCGCAACCCCTCGACCTGGCGCGCCGGAGGTGTCTTATAGGGTTCGCGATGCGTGCCAAACCAGACATCGACGATGCGATCGCCACGTACACGCGCATCGACTCCGCGTGCGATTGTCTCCACTTCAGGCAGTTCAGGCATCGACTTATTTTAGAGGGACAGGCCCAGGCTTTCGCTGGGATCACACTCCGGAATGTGTCGCTGCGGCGTGCTAGTGCGATTCGCCGTTTTCGCGGATCCGGCTGGCTTCGAAGCTCACGATGCGCCAAACGCCGCGCAGATCCTTTACGTAGACACGCGTGTATCGGTAGCTCCCGGAGATCTCGCCCTCTGGACCTTTGGCGTTCACTTCGGCACGCGAGGTCACCAGCGCGGTCGTTCCATACATGCGAATCTTCCTATCGCTGAGTTCGATGGAATTGAAGTGCACAGTGCCGGAGCGAAGATTAGCTAACGCCTGTTCCTTCGACTGCAGGACGCCGGTCGGAGAGATGGCGATGTAGTCGTCGGCGAGCAGCGCATCCATCGCCGAGATGTTTCCCTTCAAAACGGCAGCGCGCCAGGCATCTTCGAGGTGCTCGATCTGGTGGCGCGTCTCGTGCTTCTCCGCGCGAGGCATAGCGGGCGACTGACCTACCGCAACCAGCAGCGTCAAAAGAGTAAAGAACATTGCAAGACAAACATTTCTGTTCGTCGGCGAGCTTGCCCTCCGCATTCCCATAGGCGTAACGGATGGTAGTCCCGAATTGCTATGCAGGTCAATGCGCGCCATGTGAATGTTCCGTCATGCGAAATCCTTAGGTCATTCGACGGCGTGACCAAAGGAATGCTCGCGTACATCTTTTGACTATGCGAAAACTTCGCCCTCACGTCGCATCATAAATCGGAATTTTCAGGAGTGAAGCCAATATTGAAATGAGCCGAGAGTTCGAGCCTGCTTCGATCTCTTGAAGATAGCGAGATTAACCTAAGCTATCAATTGAGCGGAATGCCGCGTAGCTCTTAGAGCGCTGCGTCTTCAGTTCTCGTTGGGCTTTGCCGGCTTTCCAGCCGGAGTCGCCTCGGGAGCAGGTTTGGCGGCGGGTTGCGCACCGGTTTGCGCGGCTTGGCGAGCTAACTTCTCTGCCTGCTTACGCTGGTGGTGGCGAACCAGGTCCGGCCAGAACTCAATGACTTCGGCGCCCACGATCCCTTCGGCCGACACGGTTAATCCATCGGAGAACACGTCGCCGACGGAGCGCTCGGAAGCAGGATAGTAGGCGCGCGCAATGGCGGCGCCAATCAGATTACCCCCGACATTCGCATAGTTCGGCCCCCATCCACCCTTGTCGCGCTTGCACCATACGGTACTTGAAGCTGCCCATAGAAAGCGCTTGGTGGCACTGCCGGTGCCCTTCTGGAAGTAGCGTGGGTCTTCATGCAGCACAACTGGCAAGACCGCATTGCCGAAAAAATTGCCAATAAAGGCGTCGGAGTACGCGGCACCAAACCGCTTCGCGTAGCCCTGCATACCCTGGCCCCACTCAGGGTAACTGTCGTCGGCCTGACCGATACCGGAGACGACACCCGCGAGAAAAAAAGGCCACGGATCTGTGGAACTCTTGAAGAAGAGCCGAAATTTCTGTCCTGGAGAAAGAGGAAGGGCGTTCTTGTCTCGAGTGGTGTTGAAGGTCGCCATCACGCCCATGACCCGCTGATGCTCCTGCTGTTTCAGCTGCTCTTCGGCTTTATCATGCGCGGTTTTGTCATCGGCGGATTGCTGAGAAGAAGATTGTGCGGTCGAGTTGGCGGGTGTGGCGGCGGTCTGGATAGTGGAGTCTCGCCCGTCCAATGGCTTCACAAGTGCCGCATCGGATAGCGGCTGAGGAGCATTGGGAAGTGTTGCCAGAGTCGTAGCATCAACGGATTTGGATTCGGCTGGAGGGCTGACCGCCTCTTGTGCTTGAGAATGAGTCAACGCAACAAGCATGAAACCCGTGCCGAGCGTTGCGCGGAAGAGGCCGGAACTAAAACGCATCCATCACCGTTCCTACAGAGGTGCCGCCTGAAAGGTTTATTTGCAAAGGCAACTGGACCGGCGGGATCAGTTCTAATTGTAAAGCGCCCGCGAAAAATCTGCCGAAATGCAGATGTTATGTTGGCTGGCTCTTGGATTCTGGCAGCCCAAGTGCATTTGCTTCGGCGAGACGATTCGACTTACACCAGCGCGGCCAGATCCTCGCGGCTGCGCTCCAGCATCCTCTGGTAGAGTCCGGCGACGGCATACTTCTTGAAGTGCGGTGACTGCCGATGCGCTTCTTCCGCCTTCTGGTCCTGGTACTGCTCGTAGATCAGCACGGCACACGGTTCGCCCTGCACCCAGTGCGGAATGAAGGTGACGCATCCTGGCTCAAGACGCGAAGCTTCAGTGAGTGCTTGCAGAATCTCGGCAATCTCCGCCCGATCTTCCTGGGCAAACCTCATCCGGACAGTGAAGCTGATCATGGGGAGCACTTCCTCAAACCAAGGTAAATACTGCGGTCCGTGAGTCCAGTCTATGCGTGAATCTCGTCGAGTGCCGCCGCAAATTCCGGAAGCACCATCGTCTGTTCGCGGTCGGGGCCCGTGGAAACCATGCCGATCTTCGCGCCGCTCTCGCGCTCCTGAAAGCGAAGGTACTCCTGCGCGGCTTTCGGCAGCTTATCAAATTCTGTGATGCCTTCAGTGGATGCGCGCCAACCTTTGAGCGTTGTGTATACCGGCTTGATCCGTTCCAGTCCTTGCACATCGGCGGGAATCTCATCGCTGACTTTGCCGTCCACCTGGTAGCCGACGCAGATCGGGATCTCCTCGAGTTCGTCGAGCACATCCATCTTGGTGACCACCAGCCACTCCGCGCCGTTCACCTGGTTCGAATAGCGCAGCAGCGGAATGTCGAGCCATCCACATCGCCTCGGACGGCCGGTGACTGCGCCATATTCGTTGCCACGGGCGCGCAGCTGGTCGCCAATCGCATCGTGAATCTCGGTCGGGAACGGACCTTCGCCGACACGCGTCACATATGCCTTGGTCACCGAGATCACCGTACCGATCGCCGTTGGTCCAACACCAGTTCCGGTTGCCGCGCCGCCTGCCGTTGCCGACGACGACGTCACAAATGGATAAGTGCCGTGATCGATGTCGAGCATCGTACCCTGCGCGCCTTCAAACATCACGGAACCGCCCTCGGCAATGATCTTGTGGAGCATCCGGCCGGTGTCGGTGACAAACGGGCGAACCTCTTCCGCAGCCGCAGCGTATTCGTTGTACATTTTCTCCGGCTCCAGCGGATCGGTGCCGAACAGGGCGTGGGCTATGGCGTTCTTTTCGCCGCAGGCTGCCTCGATATGCTGGCGCAGCAGGGAAGTATTCAGCAGGTCGACGACACGAAGGCCGCTGCGCGCCATCTTGTCCTCATAGGCGGGACCGATACCTCGGCTGGTGGTGCCGATGCGCTTGCGCCCCGGCGCGCTTTCGGCTGCCAGCTCGATCATGCGGTGATAGGGCAAAATGACCTGCGCGCGATTCGAAACAAACAGCTGGCCGTCGACTTCGACGCCCAGTCCGCGCAGCTTGGCGACTTCTTTGAGGAAGGCGATGGGGTCAAGAACGACGCCGTTGCCGATTATGCCTTTGCAACCCGGTCGCAAAACGCCGCAGGGGATAAGCTGCAGCACGAACTTCTGGCTGCCGTGAATTACGGTATGTCCTGCGTTGTGCCCGCCCGCGTAGCGCGCCACGGCGCTGAAGCGCTCGCTCAGCACATCCACGATTTTGCCCTTACCCTCGTCGCCCCATTGGGCGCCTAACACAACTGCCGTCTTCGCTCGCATTCCTGCCCGCTTCCCTAAAAAATCGCACAATTCAGCCTGCCACAACCGCGTGGCTGTGGAGGCAAAAGTAGCGGCGCAATCACCCTGCGCCACGATCGATTCTAAACCCTGCGTGGAAAAGAATCGGTGAGCAGGGAAATGGAGAGCAGTTGTGAGTCAAGGTTCGTAGATCAGAACTCTATTGCGCAGGAGCAGAAGGCGGCTGGGTCGGCGGCTGCACCAGCTTGTATCCCGCCGGTACATCGAAGTGCGATGCGTCGACCGGCGCCGAAGAGAAGTTTGACGTCGTGATCTGTGTCTCCATCAGGATGGCGCTGGTCGGCTGAGCCTGGGCTGCATTTTGATCCGTGTTCTGGTCGGGAGGCGGGTTCTTCTTTTTGCCGAAGCCGAAGCCACCGAGTCGGCTGGACAACGCGGAGCTCAGTCCAGCTTTTGCCACGTCCCCTTTGCTCGGGCCGGCCGGATCGGCAGGCGTCGGTGCTTCCGACGCGGCGGGCAGCGGCTGGCCGTTGGTGGTGGTTCCCATGCGCATCACCTGCATGATCGGAACACCGTCCAACTTTTGCATCTCTTTGGCCATGTCGCCGAGCGCCTGACCGGCGCCTGGATTCTGCGCCAGCATCTTGCTGAAGTCATAGCCCAGTGCGAGGGTATTGGAATCTGCCATTTTCATCGCCATGCGCCGGTAGAAGTCACGGATCTGGTCGTAGCCGGGAATCGCGGGCACCATCCACATGTCGTTGGTGATGGCCATGTTTCCCGACTGCTGTGTCTGGGTGTCGGTCGCCGTCATGGTCATGGTGAGGATGGCTTCGCTGCTATCGAGGCCGCTGACCTGCTTGGTTGCTCCCGTCTTGCGCACTTTCACATCAAAGCTCATCTTGACGTCTTGCGCGTTTGGATCCGGAGCCGGCTGCGCCGCCGGTTGCGCGGGCTGCTGCTTCTCCATCTGCGCGCGGGCATTTGCCATGGCCTGCTTCATCTGGTCGAAGGTCATCACCGTGTAAGTCTTCTTCTGGACATCGACGTGGGTGATGGTCTCTTTATCGAGGTCGATAATCTCGATGGACTCGGCTGAAACGTTGGCCAGCCGGTTGTCTTTCAGGTAGATCGTGGATACGATGGGGTCGCCCATATGGCGCGCCTGCGAACTGATGAAGCCGACGGACTTCATCATTTTCATCAGCGACCCGCCCGTCATCTGGGTGGTCTGCTGGTAGGTGTAATCACCGGCATAGAGAGCAGTAGGAATCGCGAACGTGAGCAGAAGCGCAACGCGCTTTGCGAAGAGAAACATGGTGAGCCTCCATATTGGATGAACGGCAGACAGGAACCACGAACAGCAAGCCGCGCAGATGGCCTGCAGTCTACCCGCACAGATAGTGCGCGTCAATGGAAGATCGTTTCGGGAGATCCCAGCGCAATTTCTTGCAGATCGCGCTAACGAGAATCAGAAGTCTGACCCGTGAATCCCATCATCTTCATTACAACTCAGGCGGTGGTTTTAAGCGGTGGAATCGAATGAGAGCTACTTCGAATCCGGTCGGGAGTAGAAGTCGATGAGATTTCCGTCGGGGTCGCGGAAGTAAATGGATCGAGTTCCCCAGGGTTGCGTCGTGGGTGGTTTGACCCAGACCTTCACTACGTCCTGCAGCCGTTGGTATTCGCCATCGACATCGGCGACTCTGAACTCGAGGATGGCGCTCCTGTTGTTCGCTGCGGTCGCTGAGCCGGGGATGTATCGCTCCTGGGCCGCGGCGGAGAAGATTGCCAGGACTCCGACGCCGGTGTGGAACTCGGCGTAGTCCTCACCTGACATCCGGGCGTCCCGTTTGAGAATGGTGGCGTAAAACTTCACCAATGCCTTCACGTTTTTCGTGATGAGGCAGGTGTTCACGAGCGCTGGGGTCTGCGCGGGATCGGGCTCTTTATCGTGAGCGGATTGGGCGTACGCGGGCCACAGAATAAAAAGTGCGGTCAGTGTTGCGGCGCTGCGCCGAAGACAAGTTTGCGTCATCCTGCACCAACCCGTGACCGAATCCGATAGGCGCGGAAAAGTCTACTGCGGCTTATCAGGCCGATTTGCGTTTGGCGGACTTCGCAGGCGTCTTCACGATGCCGATGCCCTTGGATGGAGCTTCCTTCACGCTCTTCGGCGGTTTCTTTTCGGATCCGACGCTCTTGCGCAATGCGTCCATCAGGCTGACCACATTCCCGGGGCGCTGCTTGGCCGGCGCCTCATCGATGGGCACGGGTAAGTGATTGACCTTTGCTTCCACCAGGGCCTTGACCGCGGTTTCGTAGCCGTCTTCAAACTTGGTGATATCCAGCTTGGTGGACATTTTCGAGATCAGGGTCTCAGCCAACTGCAAGGAGTCGGCTTCGATGGCCGGCTGCTTGATGTCGCGGAAATAATCGGCGCGGTTGCGCAGCTCGTTCTGATAGCGGAGGGTATAGGCCATCATGCCGGGGCTGTCGGCGCCCGCGGGCACCAACGCGATGATGTTCTCCCGGCCAGAGAAGGACACTTTGCCGATTGCTGCCTTGCCCGTTTTCACCAGGGCCTCGCGGACCACGTTGAAAGCTTCGGACGACATGTCGTTTTCGGGGGTGACGAAGTAGGGCTTCTCAACGTACTCGGGATTCAGGTCAGCGACGTCGACGAACTGCGAAACCGCAATGGTGTGCTTGGAAGGGATGCGGAGGTTTTCAAGTTCGCTGGGCTCGATGATGACGTATTTGCCCTTGCTGTACTCGTAGCCCTTCACGATCTCGTCGTTTTCTACAGCCGTGGTGGCTTCTTTGCTTTCGGCCGCGCTTTCGAGCACCTTCTGATGGCGGATGCGTTCGCCGGTGCGGCGGCTGATCTGGTGAAAGCTGATCTGGCCCTTGCTTTCGGTGGCGACGTAGAGGCTCACTCCAAATGCCACGAGCGAGATTTGAACGTTGCCCGACCAATAAGGACGTGCCATGAAACCCTCCCAAAGGGCGGGTCGGAACAAGCAGAGGAAGCGCAGACCCGCAGACTGAGGAGTTTAGCGCATTTTGTAAAGATCGGAGAAGTGTATATATAGTAAACGACAGGACTTTCGTCATGTCTTCGCCTTGACGACGGGTGCGTATTCGCCCTGAAAAATGAGCAAGAATCAGTGGCGGCAAACCACCCCATTGCCAGAAGCTTGTGTACTACGCCTGCGCAATCCATGGGGACATTTGCGATTGACGGGCGGTTTATTGCGCGGTTTCAAGATGTGTCCGCTAGTGTGGGAACTCGATGCCTCGGCCCAGGATGACGATGTACGCAGTTCCAAAGACAGCCGCGAATACCCACCATGCTGGCTTCCGCGGGATCACGAGCGACGTTTGAGGAAGCGGCCTCGGAATCATCCCATCAAGCCAGAGCATGCCCGAGGATCCGCCAAACGCGGCCGGGATGGTGGATTCCAGAAGCAGCTTGATGCCCAGCGGATCGAAGATTCCGGCAGCGCAACTGAAGATGCAGCTGGCGAGATAGGGCAGCCGGCCGATGACGTTGTACTCCGCACGCGTCGCGCAGAAGGGCCTGATGGCGATGGCAAGCAGCCACGCAACGAGCACGTAGAGTCCAAGGCCGACGAGCGACATTGTCGTGCGCAACAGGGCCTGGTACGGAAGGCCTGCGATCACCTGCTCCCAGTCGCCGAATCCGAAGATGCCGGAAAACATGAAGTAGCCGGTACCGGAGAAGAGATTGTGCGCAGCAAGCAGCCAGCAGAAGTAGCGAAGGCTGGCGCGCGTTCCGGTAGCATGTGTCGCCAGCAGCGCCAACGTGCCGGCAGCCAGATTGACGAGGGTTCCGCCTGCCTCGACCCATCGATCCTCATGAAGGCTTGAGAGATGGTTGCTGGTGAGTTCGACGGGCACCCCGCCGCGAAGCCACGAAGTGACGCCATGGCCAACGCCCTCATGCAGCAGCACGGTGATGCCCGTGGCGACAATCGCCATGCTGATGATGGTCGCCTTGTTGTGAGCGGGAGGCATGGCGGGAATTCTATCCCACACTGAAAGGCGGTTGCCGCTGCTTACGTCCTTCGGATGAGGTGAATGGCGGACCAGCCCACGGCAACACCGACTGAGCGCAGCATGGTGGCGTCGAAGGGCAGAAAAAGTGCGAATCCGACGGCCGTGAAGGACCAAATAAAGAGTGCCCAAGTAAGGGTGTTGCGGCGATCTGCGTAACTCAGTTTGAGTCGGGCGAGAAGTCTCCCGCGTTGATAATGATCGTCCATTGTGTCGCTTGTCTCCTCTGCTGCGAATCGGTCGGGGAGATACCCGGAACACATCATTGAACCCAAAAGTACAATCTCGGGCTACGTACAAAGTAACCTCCAATCTTCGTTACTTAAATACTGCTAAAGGGGAATGCCAGCGCTCCAAGGTGGATTTGAGCTGATCTGCCGCGCGGCAAAAAAACGTTGTTAACCGGCCGTGGCTTCATCCGTTGTTCTCGATAGAAGGCGCCGGGAAGGCCTCTTCGATTTCGAGGGAAAAACAATGCAAACGCGTCGCCTGGTTTACCGGATTCTTTCCGCTGTTGCTCTTTCTTTTCTTCTTCTGGCCACCCTGGGAGTGGCCCAGCCTCGCACCTCCACTCCGGCGGGGGCACAGGTACTGAGCGACGGGAGGGTTCCCAACGATCGCGATGTGGCGGAGAACCAGACGAAACTGATCCAGTTGCTACGGCTGAGCCCGACGCTAACCACCGTGGTCGCGCGCGATCCTTCGTTGCTCTCCAACCAGGAGTACGTGACGCGGAATAATCCGCAGCTGGCGGCGTTTCTTGCTGAGCATCCGGAGGTAGCGCGGAACCCCGAATTCTACCTGTTTTCGCATCTGAAGCATGACGACGGTCAGCCGGATGAGGCGCTGGAACGTGCAGTTTGGCCAGATGTATATCGCTCGCAGGGGCTGCCGTCGCCATTCGAGCGCATCTGGAGCGACATGGTGCCACTGATCGCCTTCGCGCTCGGCCTGACTGCCATCTTTGTGCTTGCCCGGATGTTTGTGGAGAATCGCCGCTGGAGCCGCGTCTTCAAGTTGCAGAGCGAAGTGCACGGCAAGCTGATCGAGAGATTTACCAACCAGGATCTGACCGCGTATATGGAGACGGACGCGGGCAAGAAGTTTCTGGAGGCTGCGCCGATTCCGATTGGAATTGAACAGGATCGTCGCATGCCCAGCGCCGTGGCGCGTATTCTCACGCCATTACAGGCGGGCATCGTGATGGTGCTGCTGGGCATCGGGCTGCTATCGCTGCGTCATGCCGCGCCCGATATGGAGGTGCCTATGCTGGTTTTCGGAACGATTGTGCTGATGCCCGGAATCGGCTTTATCATTTCAGCAGGCGTTTCGTGGCTGCTGGCCGCAAAGCTGGGCCTGATGCCAGCCGACACAACTGGATCAGGCAGATTCGATTCGCCCCTCGGCGCTTCCCCGGATTTCAAGGACAGGCAGTGAGTTGCGGGGAGCGCGGTGAAGGTGAGGAAGCAGAGACCCATGCCCTGGGAGTCGACCATTCCGAACGTGCTGGCAGGCGAGGGACAACCTCTCGCTGCTGGTGCGCCCGTCGCGGCAATGGATAACGAGCAGTTCGCCGGATTTTATGCGCGTTCGGCTCGGTCGCTGTGGGCCTACCTCGCGCGCGTGAGCCGCGATCGCACACTTGCCGACGACCTGACGCAAGAGAGCTATGTGCGATTCCTGTGCGCCAATCATCCTGCGGACGGTGAAGTGGCGGCGCGTCGGTACCTGTTTCGAATCGCAACCAATTTGTTGCGCGATCACTGGCGGCGTCCGCAATCCTCTTCGATTGACGACATGCCGGAGGAGTTGTTCACGGCGCGCTGCGGCGATGGACAGGCGGACTCGCTGGCAATGCTGGGCCCAGCGATGGCGCAGATGCGGCCGCGCGACCGGCAGTTGCTGTGGCTGGCGTATGCCGAAGGCTACTCGCACCACGAGATTGCAGAAGTGACGGGACTGGCTTCGGCGAGTATCCGGCTGCTGTTGTTCCGCGCGCGACGCAAGATGGCTCGTTTGCTGCGTCAGAAGGGAGAAGCATGAGTCCTTTCACATGCACGCGCGAGCGAGAAGTGACGGAACTGCTGCGCCAGGGCTTTTGGCCTGAGGCTTGCCCGGCGGAACTGCGCGCGCACGTCGAGACTTGTCGGTTCTGCTCCGATCTTGTGCTTGTGACGGAGGCGCTGCAGGCTTCACGCAGGCAGACGTTGGACCTTCCAGACCTTGAATCCCCAGGCGCTTTGTGGTGGCGTGCCCAGCTTCGGCGACGCAATGCGGCAATCGAGACAGTAGGACGGCCAATATTGGGTGCGCAGATCTTCGCGTTGATGCTGATGATCGTTGTCGCCGCGGGGGCTCTCCTTTGGAAGGGCGACCTTATGAGGACCTGGCTTGAAGATCTGCCGGGGGCGCTGCATCTCGATGCGCTGCTCCCGTCCTCGTCGTCCCAGTCCGGCGGGATGGGCTGGATTGTGCTGCCGGCGCTGGTAATGGTGGCGCTTTTGAGCGGCGTTGTGGCTTACCTGGCGACGGAAAAGCAATAATCCGGTTGCATGTTTTGACTCCAGGAACAGCCCGAATGCATTTACGATACGGTCGCAGGGGGTATCGCCATGCCGACCTATGTCATTCTGCTTCGCGCGGTCAATCTTGCGGGTCACGGAAAGCTGCCGATGGCGGATTTCAGGAAGATGCTGATCGGGCTGGGATTCGAGAAGGTCGAGACTTACATTCAAAGCGGTAATGCGGTCGTGGACGCGAAAGGTTCAGCGGCAAAAGTCGCGCAGGCTGTGGCAGCGGGTCTGGAGAAATTGATGGGCGCGCCCTGCGGAGTGGTGGTGCGCACGCACGATCAGATGGATCGCGTGATTCGCGAGAATCCCTATGCGGCCGAAGCGGCTGCGAAAGGTGCGTTTGTACACGTTGGGTTCCTGGCTGGATCTGCCGGGCCGTTGGCGGCGGCCGGTCTCGATCGCATCGTAACGATGTATCCAAAGCGGCGAGACCGGTATCACCTGGCCGGCGATACGCTCTATCTGCACCTGCCCGACGGTGCGGCAGAGACGAAGTTTTCAGGCAAAGCGCTCGACAAAGCCATCGGCGTGATGGGAACTGCACGCAACTGGAACACCGTTCTCAAGCTGCACGCGATGTCGAAACGTTAGCGGCAGGCTTGCGCAATCCGCATCAACCTCAAATGTGGAATTCAAACAAAGCGGAGAATCGGCCCGCGCAAACTCATCGATTCAGGATGGTAGATGCGCATCCGGATCAACGCGGTTAGGTGATGTTCGACGTAAGCACGTTCGCAATATCAGAAAACGCATGATTCAATCCCGTGGCGAGAAATTTCATGCCTGTGATAGCAGAAAAGGCAATGAGTGCAACCACCAGGGCATACTCAACCAGGTCTTGGCCCTGTTCATCTGCAATTAATTCATTTACGAAGATCGAAATCCGAAGCAAGAGTGTGTTCATTTGTTCTTCCTGACTTGAGTATAGGCGTTAAGAACATGATCACGATTTCTATACTTTCGTGAAATCCCACTTAGGTTTCAGCGAATTGCGTATATGGTTTGAAAATGGAGTGACCTTCGTTTCGTGAGTAACATCGCCACCAATTTTGGACTGATCTTGTCCGAAATGCATCAGAGGGCAATGAGCACTTAGAGGGCAGCGAGCACAGCATCGGCGATCCGTGAGGCTTCGACTGCCGGACGAGCAGCGTGCACACGAACGATCGACGCTCCCTGAAGGATTGCCGCAACCAGCGCAGCGATGCCGGCTATTTCGCGGGACTCGACCGGGGCTGCATCACCGCCAAACAGCGGAGCCAGCGTGTGACCGAGGAAGGATTTACGCGATACACCCGCGAGCAGAGGACGACCGAGAGCGAGGAATTCAGCTTGATGTGCGAGCACGGTGTAGTTCTCGTCGAATTTCTTGCCGAATCCGTAACCGAGATCGAGGATCACGGCCTCGGCCGCGATGCCGGCGCGCAACGCAACCGCAAGACTCTCCGAAAGCCCGGCGCAGATCGTTTCAACGAGCATCTCGGCTGGTAACTTCGCCTGAGTACGCCATTCTTCGGGCCGGCCGCGGGTGTGCATCAACACAACGCCGCATCCTGCTTCCGCACAGACACGGGGCATTGCTTCATCCCACGTGAATCCGCTCACGTCGTTGATGATCTCGATGCCGGCGGCGACGGCGGCGCGCGCGGTTGAGGCCTTGTAGGTGTCGGCGGAGAGGATCGCGTCGGACCGCTGTTTGAGGATGCCCTCGATCACCGGAAGGAGCCGCGCCTGCTCTTGCTCGGCACTGACCGCTGCTTCAGCTAAGTCACCCGCACGGGAGCCGGGCCTGGTGCTTTCCGCACCAAGATCGAGCAGGTCTGCGCCGTCGTCAAGTAACGTGAGTGCCTGCGCGACCGCGGCTTCGGGATCGAGAAATCGCCCGCCGTCGCTGAAAGAATCGGGTGTGATGTTGACGACGCCCATCACCAGCGTGCGCTGACCCAGTTCGAGCGAGCGTGTCCGCAACTTCCAGTGCGAAATGGTGCGTCGTGAAGGAGTCGTCGCATCGAACATATCTACAAGGGCTAAACCAGCGCGATCAAATGCACGATTCGATTCTATGGGTTCGGAGGCGTCGGATGTGTTCACGAATCGGGGCCTGCTAAACTCCCTGCATGTTTCCTATCCGGCGAATGTTGGCGCTCGGCCTTGCGCTGCTTCTCTTCTCCGCCACCTGCACTTCTGCCCAGACACGCCATGCTCCTGCCTCTCCGCGACATCCGGTACACGCTGCTCCAGCAAAGGGAGCGATGGCCGAGCGCATTCAGGCGATCCTGTCCGACCCCGCGCTTAGTCGCACCGAATTCGGTATCAGCGTAACGACCCTCGATGGACAGCCGCTCTACGGACTTAACGAGGGCAAGCTGTTCACGCCTGCATCAAATGCAAAACTCGCCACCACCGCCGCTGCATTTGCCCTGTTACCGGTGGAGAGCCTTACGTGGACCACCGATGTTGTCGCCGGCGGTGACATCGATACGGCGGGTGTACTTCACGGCAACGTTCTGATCCTCGGTGCAGGCGATCCCACGATGAGCGCGCGGCACTATCCCTACAAGCTACCGTCTCCGCCCGCGCCGCCACCAACGCCTGAAAATCCTCCCGCGAAGTCGCCCACCGGAAAGCCGGCGGCAACCCCGACGCCGCAGGAGATTAAAGCTGAGCCCAGCGTCCTTGATGTTCTGGATCTGCTGGCGGAGCAGGTGGAGCAGTCGGGAGTGCGGACGATCGAAGGCGCGGTGGTGGGCGACGACAGCTTTTATCTCAGCGAGCCATATGGAACCGCGTGGGCATGGGATGACTTGCAATGGGGATACGGGGCTCCTATTTCAGCACTTTCATTTGCCGACAACACGATTGAACTGACATTGACCGCCGATCCGGCAAAGCCGGGCGCGACGCTGGCGCAGTGGACGCCGGATATCGACTACTACACGCTTGAAAACTCGATGACGATGGCCCAGGCTACCGATGTGCCGCATCCAGGGTTGGAACGCAGGCCGGGCAGCCTGATGGTCAGGGCATGGGGAACGGCTCCGGCGCAGGGCTTGCATGCACCGCTTGCGGTCGAAGATCCGGCGGAATTTATGGCCGCGGCATTCAAAGATGCTCTGCTGCGACGGGGAGTGAAGGTGAATGGAGATCCGACTTCAGCACACCGTCTCTCGATCGGAGCGGGGGACTTTAGTGCAGAGCGTTCCGAGTCTCTGAAATTGGCGCCCCGCATGCTCGATACGATTGAAGCGCCGCTGAATGAACGCAAAGTGCTGGCAAAGCACGTCTCCGTGCCGGTTGCACAGGACATCACCGTCACCAACAAGGTGAGCCAGAACCTGCACGCGGAACTTCTGTTGCGGCTCCTAGGCAAGACATTCGGCAAAGATGGAAGCCTGGCGCAGGGCACGCGCGTCGTAAGGCAGTTCCTGATCGACGCGGGCGTGAGCGATGCGGATTTCTTTTTCTACGACGGATCGGGCATGAGCATGGACGACCGCATCACCCCGCGGGCCTATACGCAGTTGCTTTCGTATGCAACGCGGCAGGCGTGGGGAGTGCCGTGGCGCGGGACCTTCCCGGTCGCAGGCGTGGATGGCTCGCTCTACGGCCGGTTCCGGAATACGCCGCTCCAGGGAAAGCTCTGGGCGAAGACCGGCACCCTGAATGAGACCAATGCATTGTCGGGGTATCTGCAGACAGCGGGCGGAAGAACGCTGGCGTTTTCGATCATGGTGAATGGACACAGGCCGGGCAGCCAGGCGGAACTTCCCGCGATGGACAAGATCTGCCAGGCGATCGCGGCGACGAACTGAGAGGGTCTTCTCATGGATTGTTCCGGAGTTTCCGGGGTACCTGCGGGACGAGCTCGGAGCACCTTCAAATCGCACTCGCATGAAACGATCGTGTGATTTAGATCACTACTCTGCTGCACACGCTGTCGGAACATAAAGGGTTAAACTCTGCCTGCCACATTCGTGGTAGAAGGCGCAACTCCCGGCTGCGATACGGTTTCCTCTATACAGGAGTCCAAAGGATTGGACCACACATATGACTTCTCTCAGGAACAAATCGACCATTCCGCTTGATCATGCTGTGCTTTGCCTTGACTGCAATTGTGTCAGCGACGCCAATCGCGAGTGCCCTGCGTGCTCGTCGCGCGCGCTGATGAATTTGAGTGTTGTTCTCAATCGTCCCGCCGAGTTTGCGGAATACGAAAAACTGGCCCACGCCGCGTAACGACGATATTCTTCCGGACCTCAAAAAGGCAGTTGTGCGTGGGTTCATGGTTTCCCACCCTTGCGACAAAAACAAATGCGTCGCGAGGATGGGTACCCTCGATTTTGAATCGGATCGCAGGTCCCAAGAAAAAGGCCGGAGTTCTGAAGACTCCGGCCTTTTTGATTTCAGGCTACTTCTATGGGCAACCGGCAAATTGCAGGTTGTTTGTGATCGCCACTGCTGTGAACGGACCTGACCCCGTCAACGCGAACGGCGGATTCGAGTTCACGTCAGTTGCGTTGCAGGCATCGGTGGTGATTCCATCCACCGCGTAGCTTGCTAGCGGCGCGGGCTGCGTGAGTGTGGTTCCACTTGCTGACCAGGCCCCGATGTAAGCTCCGCCGGAAGGAACCGGCAGCGAGTAGTTGATGCAGTCAGTGCCTGTCGGACACGCAACCGGCGGCGTTCCCACTGGGCCTGCACCTGTTGTGACTACCTGCGAGATGCCGTAGAACGGCGTCGCGGCGGGCTGCTGCGGGATGGTGTAGATGGCGGAGTTGACGGTGGCGAGCGCGGTCAGCGTAACGTCAATGGAGATCGGCGCGGCGGGTGTGGTGTTGCTCGCCGATGTGACCAGACCGTTGAGATTGGCAAACGAGCCGGCGGTAGGCAGCGCGGGCGGATTGAGGTTGATATTGCCGGTCGTGTCGCCTACGGCCACTCCGGTGATGATGGATGGCGGATAAAGCGATCCGTCGGAATTGCGGACGCCGGAGACGACAACGTCGTAGTTGCCGGCCGTCAATGGGCAGAAGACAAAGGTGCCGTCGGCATTGGCAATTACCGATTGAACGACGCGATCGACGCCGCTGGAATCTTTCTGTTCTACGGCGACCCATGCCGTGCCGGCGACTGGCTTGCCGGTGGATTTATCAAGAACGGTGCCGTTGATGGAGGCGGACACAGTGCTGACCTCGCCGGCATGCAGCACCGGCTTGAGACGATATTGGCCGTTGCCTTCCTGCACGATGGATTGGCAGGTCTGGAAGTCGATATCGAGGTCGGTGGTTTTTCCGGCCGCCACGATGAGGCCTCCGCCCGCCATCTGGCCCGGAGGAATCTTGATTCCGGTCTTGTCTTCACTGGAGAGGTTCAGCGTATGGAAGCTTGAATCCTTTGAGAGTTCCACGCAGTTGGCAGCGCCGTTGCCACAGGAGTTGCTACTGATAGCGGTGCTGTCGCTTGCGAGGATGATGCGAATCTGCTGGTAGGTTCCGGCCTGCAGCTGCTGCGGATCGCCGAGCGAGACAAGGAAGCACTGGTTGTTGGCCAGGCCAAGCAGGTCAACCTGCTTGGGGGCATTGGCGAGGTTGGGCGTCAGGTCCACCCAGCCACTATCGTTCGGCCCTGCGGTGGAACTGGTGTGAGCCTTGACGTCAGTGATGGTGACGAAGACGTGCGAGAAGGGGCCGTTGGGCGTTGCGCAGGTTGCCGGGTCGCTGATCATGGTTGCCACCGTTGCCATGCCGGAGGTTTGAACGCTACCGGACATTCTGCTGCACGCGGTGAGAACCAGCGCAGCGATACCTATGCAACAGACGGCGAGCACAGGCAGAAAAAGAGGGCCCCATGAAACGGTTTTACGGTGTTCCATCGTTCGTGTCCTCCAGAGGTCTCTCTTGAGCACGAGGGAACCAACGCAGTCCAGGAAGTAATTCCCCGGGGAGCAGCAAGAGAAGCAGATGAAGCAGAATACGTATGGATTAGAGCAGGTTCGAGAATGAGTCCGGAGGTGGGGCGCGCTGTCTACTTCCGTGTGACCTTTACGAAAGTACCATCAGGCAGGTCACCTTCGAGCAGATGGACTACACCATCCTTCACATAGCCCTCTAAAACCTGATCATTCAAGCCACGAGACGTCAATTTATTGCCCGCACCCGACGCGGTGGAACCGGCACCGGGCCTGCCCGCTGCTGGCCGGCCTGTCCCCTTGTCCATGGCCTCGTTGGCGAGTTGATCGGCTTCCTTGTTGCCACCGCGCAAGGTGTGGCGCATTTCGAAGCGCTCGAGATGGCGGGCAAGGCCTTTCGCTTCTTCCCATAGAGGGCGCAGGACGGGGCTGGCCACTTTGTACTGGCCTTTCATCTGCTTGACCATCAGTTCGGAGTCAGAGATGACCCGGAGCTGACGCGCGTGGTGCTCCTTTGCCCAAGCCAGAACAGCGAGAAGCCCTTTGTATTCAGCATAGTTATTGGTCTGCGGTCCGAGGAATGCGCTGAGGCGGGCCACCACTTGGCCCTTCGGGTCTTCGATGACGGCTCCATAGCCGGCAGGCCCGGGATTGCCCCGCGATCCGCCATCGCAGTGTGCCGTATACCAGCCGCTGGATTCACCGCCGCCGGCTTCCATTCCTGCAAAAAGGCTGTTGTTCATGCTTTCCCAGTGTAAAGCCACCCGTCGACGCAATCCCCGCGGACGGCACCTGGTACCCGCTGCCTACGGGGCTTCGGACCCGCGTCGTCACCGCCGGCGGGATTTGGCCGCATATGAGGCTCACAAACAGGCTTTGGCGCAGTCTACATAAGTGCGATAACGTCTGCACCACCGGAGCGAAATCTCGATGGCATCGGATGCTGTGAGCTACCCAACTTCGCCAACGGCTTTGCCCGGCGGTTTAGCGTGGCCTGCCAAAAGGACGATACAATCTTCCGCAGGTATGGCCTCGCGGGCAATGGACGGACCGGATCGCGCCGCAGAGCGTTTGCAGGCCCGCGCGCCGGAGATGGAACTGATCCGCGAAGCGCAGTCCGGGTCACGGGCCGCGTTTGATGCCCTGGTTCGCCAGTATGAGCAGCAGGTTTTGCGGCTGGCGTTGCACCTGACGGGCTCAGAGCAGGATGCGGAAGACATCTACCAGGAAGCCTTTCTCAAGGCATTCCGGTATATCGGGAACTTCCGGTTTGAGTGCTCGTTCTATACATGGATTTACCGGATCGTGACCAATCTCTGCCTCGATCAGCTTCGCCGCCGCAAGACGCGTCGTGAAGACCAGGCCGTGGTGGTGGATCACTCCGGTGATGAGATCGACGTGCTGGCTTCGGTCTCGGACAATCGTTCATTCTCGAATCCGAGCAAGGAACTGGATCGCAAGGTACTGGGCGAGCGGATTCAAGCCGCGCTCAGCAAGCTTACGCCGCGTGAGCGGATGGTTTTTGAATTGAAGCACTACCAGGGTCTCCGCCTGCGCACCATTGGAGAGATGTTGAATACCACGGAAGAAACCGCCAAAAATACGCTCTTCAGAGCGACTAAAAAGTTGAGAACTCAACTGGCGGGAGTGCGCTAACATCCTCGCGGGTAGCAGCGCCTTAGACCGGATTTGCAGGACTGTTGTAAGAGGCTGGAAGGACGTAACGAGATGAACTGCGAACTTGCCCATGAACGCATTGTTCTGGCAGCGTACGGGGAGCTGCCCGACGAACAGGTACACGAGCTGGACCGGCACCTTGCCGCCTGCACCGAGTGCAGCCAGGAGCGGGAACAACTGCTGGCGTT
Organism: uncultured Acidobacteriaceae bacterium; assembly: GCA_963838295.1. Lineage (GTDB taxonomy): Bacteria > Acidobacteriota > Terriglobia > Terriglobales > Acidobacteriaceae > Telmatobacter. Next base: position 78,710 of record CAWIQS010000002.1, on the reverse strand, counting down.
GAAGACGCTGGCCACCGCCTATCCTGTCGTTGAACCCGATCCAAATTTTGTCACCCGCTCGCGCATTCGCCTGGAAGAATCGCTGGACGCCATTCCACCCAAGCGGTGGTTTGAGCGCTTCGGCCAGCGTGTCCTGAACAACTTTGCGAATCTACAAGCTGCCCCGGTTGCAGCTGTTCTGCTGCTGATTGTGGGGGGCGGCGCCGGCACGCTCGGCGGCTACGAATACGCGCAAGCCCGCACAGCGCATGCCGCAGGACGCGCGCCGGCACCAACAGTCGACAAAGCCGACTCCGGGCAGGTGGCGCCGATTTCTGCGGAGGTGGCCAACATTTCCAGCATTGTGCGCCAGCCCAACAGTGAGCTGGTCGATGTCACGTATAACCAGGTGGTGCCGCAGCATATCCAGGGTTCGCTCGACGATCCGGCAATTCGCCAGTTACTAATGCTGGCCTCGGAGAATGCGTCTTCGCAAGGCGTCCGGGACGACTCAGTCGGATTGCTGGCGGCCGAATGCCGGGCCGGGCACTCCTGCCAGGGTGAAGGCATCCGTGATGCTCTAATGGTGGCATTGCGCTACGACAAGAGCGAGGCTGTTCGGGAGAAAGCACTCGAAGGCTTGCAGCCGTACGTGGCCGAGGACATGCGTGTTCGCGACGCCGTACTGGAAGCATTGCTGAACGACAGCGATCCGCGGATCCGCGCGACGGCGATCAGCGAACTGGAGCCCGTGGAAGCCGATACGGGCGTAAAACGTGTATTGTCTACCGTTGCCAATTCGGACAATAATCCCCATATCCGCACGGCGTCCCGGGAAGTTCTAAGCCGGGCTCCGCAGTTTCAATAACGAACCCCTTACCTTCGGGCAACCGCACCGTCAATACAAGAGTGCGGACCTGGATGAAGGAACACGAGGAAAGTAACATGAACCGCTTTATGAGGCCTTACATCCAAGCTGGAGTCGCCCTGGTGGGAGCCGCAATCCTACTGGCGCCATCGATGGCGCCGGCACAGGCGACACGCATCTCGCAAATCGTGGAACAACCTAACCCTCTTCTGCTGCACTCGAGCGCGCAGGGGTATCTTGGCGTGCTGGTCGGGGACGTTGACTCGGACTCGGCAAGCAAGCTCAAGCTGAAGGACGTCAGGGGAGCGGTAGTAACGCTCATCGATCACGACGCACCGGCAGCACAGGTCGGGCTTCGCGTGAACGATGTGCTGCTCGAAATCAACGGTCAGACCGTCGAGAGCGCGGAGGCCTTCGGCCGTATGATGCGCGAAATTCCCCCCGGCCGCAAGGTGACGATGCTGGTCAGCCGCGACGGTGCGACGCAGACGCTTACTGTTCAGCTGGCCGATCGCAAGAAGCTGGACACCGCGATCTGGAACAAGCTGAATGACGGCAGTGATATCAGCACGCCGGTGGAGGGGCTTGGAATTCTTGGGACCGGAGGCGCCGGAGATGCGCCGCTTCCTGGCGGATTCCACATGCCGTTTGTCGGCAATAGCACGCTGAAGGTTGGCGCGCTGGTTGAACCGCTCACTGCGCAAATGGCCGACTATCTTGGCATTCAGAATGGCCTGATGGTGAAGCAGGTTGCGCGCAAAAGCGAGGCCGCTGCCGCAGGCATGAAAGCCTTCGACGTGATCCTCAAGGTTGGCGCTGAAAGCATCGCGACGGTTTCTGACTGGGAGCGCTCGATGCGCACCAACCAGGGAAAGGCTGTACAGGTCACTGTGCTTCGCGACAAGAAGCAGGCGACGCTGACGCTGCAGGTGGATTCGAAGAAGAAGAGCGAACTGGAATTTCACGAGCTTCTTCCTGATGGCCCCTGCCCGTTAATGGCGTTTGCCGATCCTGATGTGATGCTGGATTTGCAGCAGCACCTTGATCTGGACGAGTCCGCGATGCAGTCGATGCGCGACCAGGGCGAGGCGCTTCGAGATCAGCTCAAGCAGTGGCAGGACAACGCCGGTGGCATGCACTTCGAAATCACGCCTCAACAAGAAGAGGAATTCCGCAAACAGGCCGAGCAATTTCGCGACGCATTCAAGGGACAGAACTTCGGCATCGATCCGAAGCAGATGGAAGAGTTACACCGGCAGATGGAGCAATTCAACAAGCAGTTTTTCGGCGCGGACAGCTTCAAGTTTGACCCGAAGCAGATGGATGAGCTGAAGCGTGAAATGCGCGAGTTCCAGATGGTGTTTCCACCGCAGTTTGAATAATTCGGACAGATTTTGAAACCAAGGGCGCCGATTAGAAAATCGGCGCCCTTGCTGTTTGTGCGGACAAGTCGCGAAGCTACGCTTGTGGCGGTTGCAGGATGCAGTTCGGCGTTGAACGCGCGATCTCCCACTCCTCTTCGGTCATGTCGACGGACACATCGGCGAACAGTGGCGTGCTGAGATAGCGCTCGCCGGTGTCGGGCAACATGCAGAGAATCGTCGATCCCTTGGGAGCCTCCGCGGCAATGCGCAACGCGCCGGCAAAGGTTCCGCCGGAGGTGATGCCGACGAAAACGCCTTCCTTTTTGGCGAGTTCCTTGCTGCACTTGAGGGCATCGGCGTTGGCGATGCGCAACACCTGGCTGATCGCTTTCGAAGCGACGGCATCGCCTGCCAGCTTGGCGATGAAGTCGGGGCTCCAGCCTTGCATGGGATGCGGCTTCCAACTGGGATGACCGGACTTCGCCGAGCCGTCCGGGTTGCGCTCCTGCTCGATGCCGCTCGAAAGCATCGCTGCATCGTCGGGCTCGCAGACCACGATTTTTGTGTCCGGCCGCTCCTTGGCCAGCACACGCGCGACGCCCTTGAGCGTGCCGCCGGTGCCAAATCCTGTGACCCAGTAGTCGAGACGCTCACCTTTGAAATCGTCGAGAATCTCCTGCGCCGTGGTGCGCGAATGCATGTCTGCATTGGCTTCGTTTTCAAACTGGCGCGTGTAGTACCAGCCATGCTTCTCGGCCAGTTCTACAGTCTTGTTGACCATGCCAACGGCGCGCGCCGCGGCCGGCGTGATAACCACTTTCGCGCCGAGGAAACGCATCAGCTTGCGTCGCTCGATGCTGAAAGTCTCCGCCATGGTCACCACCAGGGGATAGCCTTTGGCAGCGCAGACCATGGCGAGGCCGATGCCGGTGTTTCCGCTGGTGGCTTCCACGACCGTTTGGCCGGGCTTCAGCTTGCCGGTGCGCTCTGCTTCTTCAATCACACCCAGAGCGAGACGATCCTTGACCGAGCCCAGCGGATTGAACGCCTCGATCTTGACATAGAGGTTTACATCCGGCGGTGCGAGACGGTTGATCTTGACCACCGGCGTATTGCCGACCGTTTCCGTAATGCTTGCAAACTTACTCATTCGTCGACCTCCGAATGCACGCAATTGTACAGGCGGGAGGCGACGGGGTTGCAAATGATTCCGCAGGTAACTGCACGCGGCTTTTCGAACCCGCCGTGAGAGCAAGAATCGGGAATCGCGACAGCGCGGCGAGCCAGTAGAATTTCTCCGAGGCATCCCCATGCAGCAAACTGAAACGATCGCAAAGCGAACCGCGCCGCTCAATCTATCTTCTGACGACTTTCGCGTCGCCGGGCATCAACTGGTGGACCGCATCGCCGATTTTTTTGACTCGCTTCCGCAACGGCCTGTAACTACGGGCGAATCTCCTTCGGCCATACGTGAAGCGCTGGATGCCAGTCGTACGCTGCCAAGACAGGGCGCCGGCGCGGGGGAGTTGCTGAACCGCGCGACTGGCCTGCTTTTCGATCATTCCTGTTTTAACGCACACCCGCGCTTCTGGGGATATGTCACCTCGTCGGCCGCGCCGATCGGTGTACTGGGCGAACTGCTGGCGGCAGCGACGAACCCCAATTGCGGAGCGTGGCTGCTGTCGCCGATGGCGAGCGAGATCGAGGCGCAGAGCATTCGCTGGATCGCGGAGATGCTCAACTATCCAACCGATTGCGGAGGCCTTTTCGTCAGCGGCGGCAACATGGCCAACATGGTCTGCTTTCTCGCGGCGCGCCAGGCAAAGGGCGGGAGCGATATTCGATCGAAGGGCGTGGATGGCACGAGGTTGCGCGCGTACGGATCGAAGGAGACGCACACCTGGATTCAGAAAGCTGCCGACATCGCCGGCCTGGGCACAGACTCGGTGCGGTGGATTGCGGTCGACAACAGAATGCGCATTGATCTCGGCGATTTGCGTGCACAGATCCGGGCCGACCTTGACGCCGGCGACAAGCCGTTTCTTGTAATTGGCAATGCGGGCACGGTCAGCACCGGGGCCATGGATCCGCTGCCCGAACTCGCCGAGATCTGTCGCGAATTCAATCTGTGGTTCCATATCGACGGAGCCTATGGAGGATTCGCCGCGGTATGTCCTGATGCACCGCCTGAATTTGCGGGGATGGGGGCGGCGGACTCCATTGCTGTGGACCCGCACAAGTGGCTATACGCGCCGATCGAGGCGGGCTGCGCGCTGGTGCGTGACATATCGAAACTGCGCGATGCCTTCGCATACCACCCGGCCTACTATCACTTCGGAGTCGAAGCCATCAATTATTTCGATCTCGGCCCGCAGAACTCGCGCGGCTTTCGCGCGCTCAAGGTGTGGCTTGCGTTGCAGCAGGCAGGCCGCGACGGCTACGTGCAGATGATCTCCGACGATATCCGCCTTTCGCGCGCCATGTTCGATCGCGTCGCCGGTTATCCTGAGCTTGAAGCGCTGACACAGGGGCTCAGCATCACCACATTCCGTTATGTTCCACCTGATTTGAAGCAAAGTGGCGATGAGGTGGATAGCTATCTCAACGATCTGAACCGCGAAGTGCTCACGCGACTTCAGCAAAGCGGAGAAGTGTATCTCTCCAACGCCATCATTGACGGCAAATACGCGTTGCGCGCCTGCATCGTCAACTTCCGCACCACGATTCAGGATGTGGAAGCGCTTCTGCCGATCATCGTGCGTATAGGCAACCAGACGGACAAGACGCTGCGCCCGGCAAGCCTCGCCTGAAGAGTCTCGAAAAAAACGGGTGCCTTCCCTCGAGGTGCTTGTGTAGACTCGCGGCAGGCCCCTGTTCACTCCCCTGTGGTTCATTACTAGCGTGATTTAGCAACAATGGTGCTGCCGCGCCGGCATCGGCATCATTTGTGCGCTTATATGAAGGAGTCGTGCATGACAAAAGAACTGCGAGTCCTGGCCGTGGCTGGGCTGGTGGTCGGTGCAATCCTGGGGATGGCGGGATCAATGGTGGCAGCCTCGAATGTGCGTGCCATCTGTTGGGCGATTGATGCGGCAGGCGTCATTGTCGCCACTGTAATCCTGGCGCTCAGCTATCTTCGCGCCGGCAAGATCGAAGTGGCCGTCGGGTTCCTGATCTATGCCGTCGGTGAGGCCATCATGCTCACGGGCACTTCCATGTCGCTCGAGGCCAGTGTTCCGGCGTTCGCGGCGGGCACGGCGCTGTGGTCGGTGGGTCTTACGCTGATCAGCGTGCCACGGGAATTCGTGCTCCTGACGCGACTGACCGGGCTGATTGCCGCGGTTGAATTTGGTATTGTTTCGCTGCACATCTTCTGGGGAACGCCGTTGACGCCGCTTTCGCGTCCGCTGCCGTTCTTTGCCTATCCGGTGCTGGTGCTCACGTTCTTCGGCTGGATATGGACAATCGTCAGGCACGGAGCAGAAGTGGCCTCACCCGAGACGCAGGCGCAACGGAAGCACGCCACCGTCGTGATTCGATGACAGCTCGATGAATTACTTCACGCCCTTGTCTGGATTCCAGACGCCCTGCAATTTGCGCACGTAGAGAATCTGGCCGACATGGTAGGCATTGTGCGCGCCCACATGCGCGATGAGCGAGGCACTGGCAGCGAGCTTTGCATCGTCGGCATCATTTACCGCCTTGTCCCAATCGGCCATGACCTGGTTGAGTTTCTTTACCAGGTCGTCCCACTGCGCGGCCGTGAAGTTATCGAAGGTCTCGTTGTTGTTGCCATCGAATTTCTCATTCTTCACGCCCTTGAAGTCGTTGAGCGCGCGCTGATCCCAATACCAGATGTGATAGGCGAGCTGGCCCACCGAGTGGTTGCCTTTGCCGGGACTCCACATGGCTTGCTGCGCGGTCAGTCCGTCCACGGCAATGCTCACAGGAACAAACCAGTCTTCCTGATCATGCGTCGTGCGCAGTTGCTCCAGCAGCACGCCGCGCAACGTGGTGGGTGGCTTCTTGTCATTGGTTTGGGCGAAGAGCGGAACCGACAGGAGCAGAAGGAATGCAAGCTTTTTCATCGAACGACCTCATGGGAGATGCAGTGCTCGGAGTATAACGCTGCCGCCATGCATCCACTATCCGACAAGCCGCACCCGCAGACCGCTTCAGAACTTCACCGCGTGGACGCGTCACATCGGAGTTGGAATGATGGCAGGAATCGGCTAGCTTCCAATTCTCATGATGCCGGTAACGCAGCCAGCTCTCGAATTCGCAACCCTGTCTGCTGCACCGAAGGACACTGCGCGCAGCCAGCAGCCGGCGCTCATCCTTTTCGCCATCGGCCTGATCGGCCTGGGTGTGATTGCGCTGGTGGTCGGCGACTTTGCCATGGTGTGGCAGCCCGTGGCTCCGTGGATGCCGGGGCGCACCGCGCTCGCGTATCTGACGGGATTGCTGGAGGTGGGCGTCGGTTGCGGATTGCTTTTCCGCCTCACCCGCGCGTGGGCTGCGCGCATTCTTTTTCCGGGACTCATCCTCTGGGCTTCACTGAAATTGCCGGCCATCATAGTTGCGCCGCAAACGGAAGGAGTATGGCTCGGCCTCGGCGAGCTCACGCTTCTTCTTTCCGGCGGCTGGACGCTGTTTGCCCAACTTGCTGATCTGCCACAAGGTTCGCTGTTCGCGTTCGCCGCCGGAGAGCGCGGTGTGCGAGCGGCTCGTATGCTCTTCGCCGCTTCGCTGCCGCCCATCGGGTTGTCGCATTTTGTGTATCTCGATGCCACCGCCCATTTTGTTCCGGCATGGCTGCCCTTTCGCGCGGGATGGGCGCGGCTCACGGGTGCGGGACAGATTGCGAGCGGTCTGGGTGTGCTCTGCAACGTGCTGCCGCGTGTGGCTGCCTGGGCAGAAGCTGCGCAGATATCCATCTACACGCTGCTGATCTGGCTGCCGGCCTGCTTCATGGTTTCCGCTAACATGCAGGCGGTCTTTGGCCAATCGGAAAGGCGGCTGCCCTTTACTGCCTTCTTCATTTCCTGGATCATCGCCGCAGCAGCACGGACGGTTGCGCAGAATATTTCACCGAAACCTGAGGCAGAAAAATGAGCGCCGTTCCCACGGCGCTCAAAAGGACTTCAGCTGGAGAGCTTCGTTAGTGCCTTCTTCTACATTTCGCAACTTACTCGGTTTTCGGCTGCCATCGCGAGAACTCCATGCCGCGCACCCAGACGTCGTGAGACCGCGTGTCCCAGAAGGCGCTTGCCGCGAAAGACCCGCGACTTCATGGTGGCTACACTCAACCGGAGCGAATCGGCTGCCTCCAACTGGGGCCGTTCTTCGAGCATGCAAAGCTCGATCGCGCGACGGCACACCTGACCCAGCTTGCCCACTTCCTCGCGCAGGATCTCCGCCATTTCCTTGCTCTGGCACGATTCTTCCGGATTTTTGGAAGGGTCAGGCAGATCGATCTCAACGACCTCGTTATCCTCCCGGCTGAGATATTCGATGGAGACGAAGACGCGGTTCCGGCGGCTGCGGAGATGCTCATGCGCCGTGTTCTGCACAATCGCGCCGAGCCAGCTCGACATCTGCGACTCGCCGCGGAACTTCGCGAGAGCCTTGTAGGCTTTCATAAACGCTTCCTGCAGGATGTCCTCCGCGTCTTCGTTGGAATTGCTCAAGCGCCGGGCCATTCGCAACAGCTGCGGCCTGCGCCGCTCAGCGGTCTCGAGAAACTCCCGGATTCTTCCATCGCACAGGGGGCTATCGCAGACGGGGCCATCGAGCATCGGCACGTCCGTTTCCACTTCCATTGCACTCAAGGCAATTGGCATATACACCCGCTCCTAATCGGGTGGGCATTTCAAGTTCATTCAGTTGGAATGAATAGCCGGAGGGCAATACATGCGGCCTGATGGATTGGATTACAAACCAGGCCGGTACTGCCGACTACGCCAGGGAAGGTTGGATTGAGGGAGGAGCCCGGAAGGGAATATGCGAAGCAATAACGGCCGCTACGCGCACCGGTGCCGGCGTGGTGACGGCGTGGTCGCGCGAAAGACGCGGAACCTGAGGGGCGAAAACCAGGAAAAGCTCAAGAGCCGAAATCTGCTGCGGCCGTGTTTGCTGGTGCGCAACCGTGATCGAAGAATCGTCACGATGGTCCACCCACATGCGGGTGGCCGAGGCCTTGGAAACCTCGGAGTGCTGGAAATATTGTGCGAGCTTGTAGCCGTATCCATTGCCGCCAACCGCAATGGCCAGCGCGAGAAACGCAAGAACGTAGGGCCGGAAGAACTGCCTTACAGCCACATCCATTTTCGAGTCACGCGCGCCAATCGCCCACTGGCGCTCAACGTGCGCCCCAGGCCCGACCGCGATAAGGAATTCGTCTTGCACGATGTCCCTGGCTCCTCGAACGGTGCAGCAAGGTTCTACAAGTATAGACTCGGACCGATTTCGTTTCGCTGCAAAATTCTCATCGCCGGGGTAACCGTGGAAGTTCGCCCGCCAACGACATGGTCAGCACGAAGGGTTGGGGCCGTCTTCGAATTCGCAGTCTAGCGATGTGGTGGCGAACCTTTTATGAACTGAAGCGAGGCAGAGAGGAGCCCGTTAAGTTTTTCATGCAACAAATGTTATTGCCAGCATGGCTCCCCAGCCTCCTGATCAAGACTGGGGATGCCGGCACTGGGAATAATGCAAGGTTTTCAGGCTGCAAATAAGCCTTCGAGGCGGACGTAGCTCATTTCCATCCCCTGTTCCATGTTGGTGGCAAGCATTTGAGCGCGGGTGGCCGCGTTGGGCAGCGTCATGCGCATCGTCATCAATGTGCCGTCGCCGTCTGGTTCGAAGCGGGTTTCGATGTGATTGTCGGGGGTTGGGTCGGGCAGGAACATGCGCTCCACATGGACGATGCGGCTAAACGGTTCGAGTTCAATGTATTCGCCGGTCACGTGGAAACGGCCGAATTCCCCCTTCGACGGGTTCACCCATTCGTAGCGCATCTTGCCGCCCGGTCGCAGTTCGCTAATGCAGACCGGCATGGTCCAGCCCTCGGGGCCCAGGAGCCATTTCTTGATGAGGGCGGGTTCGGTGTGGGCGCGGTAGAGCGCCTCGGGTTTTGCATGGAAATGACGGGTAACGACGATATGCGTTTCGCCTTCGGTTCTGAGGCTCATTCTGGTCATGGTATTCATTCGATTTTTCCTCCAGTGTCTGGGGTTGCGTTTGGGGCCATATCGGCCAACACCTGGTCGAGCCGGTCGTAGTTCCTGGTCAAAGCGGAGCGCAACATATCGAGCCACCGATCGATGGCCTCGAGACCCGGCTTCGCGAGGCGGCTGGGTCGCCGGGAACCATCGATACGGCGGACGATAAGCCCTGCTGATTCAAGCACCTTCAAATGCCGGGAAACGGCGGGCTGGGTCATTTCAAAGGGCTCGGCCAGCTCCATCACTGTCGCTTCGCCGAGGGCGAGCCGGGCGAGGATGGCGCGGCGAGTGGGATCAGCGAGTGCCAGGAACGTCGAGTCCAGATTTTGTATAGCTGACATATTATATAACAAATATGTTATATATTTGATTTCCTGTCAAGCTGAAAAACTCGAGTTCTGCTGGATTGCAGCCAGAATCTGCCGTGCCCGGTTTCGATCCTGAACCGGCACGATTAGCCGGCGACGGCATGTTCGGCTCCGCGAAAGAGGGCACGGAGCGCCCGCCATACCCATCGGATGAGAAGCACGATGGCTACAACAAAGGCCAGGGCAATGCCGCCGCCGATGTATGGATGCACGGTTGAAAGCCATGTCAACGAGACGGCCAGCACATCTTCGCCGAGGCTGAGACCGATATTCGAGAAGGGCTCGGGCGAGGGTGTGACGGCGGCGCGGACAGCGGTTTTGCCTCCGTGGGCGGCGAGGGCGATGAGGCCGCCGAGCAGCGTGGCGGCCAGTTGCTCTCCTGGGCTCAGGGTCGCCGTTGCGCGCCATGCCAGCAGGGCCGCCACGGGCACGCGAATGAAGGTCTGCAGTGCATTCCAGATAAGGTCAAAGCCGGGGACTTTGTCGGCGAAGAATTCAACGGCAAAGAGTGCCGTGCTGGCACCGATCACCCACCAGCTCTCCAGCAGGTGCAACGAATCAGGCAGCGCCAGCGCGCCCGCGTGTGCCAGCAGGCCGAGGGTTGCCACGGTGGCATAGACGTTGAGCCCGGCGGCAAACGAAACTGCCACAATCAGCGCGACAAGTTCCTGACCGGGAAGTGAGCCGATGAGTGGGAGTTTCATCCCGCCAGTATAGGGCTATCCCACGGAGTTCAAATGCCAGGAGGTTCAGATCTTTGAGCGTGATCGCCGTCCGCCAGCTTTGCCGGTGACGGATGCGCACACAGAGCGGTGCATATCCAGCTCGCTTTTGGCTCGTTCCATTTCCACGTTGCTATAGGCGACAAATCTCGTGCTGATTCGCCCATAGGTTTCGCTCGCACAGGCTTGATGGCATTCGTTCGTTCTATCCTGGAGGGCTCGTTCGAAATCAGCACACAGGGAGCAACCCATAACTTCTTCTTCCAGCCTTTGGGCAAGATTTGCAGTGAATGGTATGGGTGAGCGTTAGCGCTGCGTGATCTGTCGCTCGGCTTTGAGCCAGTCTTGAATGTCGTTGCCGTGCTTGCTGCCGCGTTGCTGATACATGTGAAAGGCGCGCACGCGTATATCGTCGACGGAGGCGCGAATTCCGGAGTTGGATGTTTCAGCGGAGGCAGAAGGCTGAGAGGAGATAACTTTGCCTAATTTCACTTTAACTTTAGTGATGATCATAGGTAACCCTTCCGATATATCAAGGGCTAAGAGGGGAAATACTTCAGAAGAACTGCCTTAGTTCAGAGAATCTGAAAGAGGAGAGAAACTCTCGCTCGTCTTTCATGGTACGCCCTTTCCGGGCGGCGTACACAGTATCTTCACTTATTGTCCAGGCATTGAAGTTATGCACTTATAGAGGTGGGTATTCGCCAACCGGCTAACTCCCCCCGAGGGGCTAGCTACTGCCCACCGGGCCGGTTAGCGGGCCTCGAATACCCACCAAGGTTAGCTGAATAATTTAGTGTTTATCGTCTGGTTTGCGGTCGCCGTCTTTATGACCGCGGCCATCGCGAGTTTCATTGCCCTTGAAGTTTTCGTTCTTGTCGAGACGATTGGTGGGCTCGGCTTTCTCGCCGCGTCCCGGCATCTTGCCGGCATAGCCATTGTCCGGATGGAAACGATTGTCGACATGGCCGCGGAAATCTTGAGCGCCATGGAACCACGGACCCGCGCCAACGAACACACCACCGCTGAACCATTCTGTGCCGTAGTAGCCGTAAGGGGCGCAGGCATAGGGCGCGGAGTCATAGTAACCGTAGGGGCACTCGGGAGCTGGGCCGATCTCAACAGAAATTTGACCATGAGCCATTGCTCTGGGGGTGGCTGCCAACATGCAGCATCCAGCAATAGCCGATAACACGACAAGCTTCAAACCCTTCATAGTTCTCCTTAACCTTGCGGGGATGCCATACGATATCCCCACAACCTGACGCTATCGGGTTTGAAGGACGCTGTCTGAGCTATAAGGACCACAAAGCGAGGCGATCGTAGCTGTTTCGGTGCGTTCTCGGGATGAGAGACACGTTCTCGGCGATATCGGCGATCCAAACTGCGAGCCTTGTGACTTTTTTGCGGATTGTTTGAAACGTTTCACGCTCGAACGTCACCATCCATTGCGAACCGGAACAGACAAGCTCTGGCGGCCTCGCTCGACTCGAACTCATCGCCTGGGCGCGTTACGCATAAACGCGGATGAGGAGCGGGCGCCGCGCGGCGACGACTGGCACGGGCATCGCGACCTGGCTGCTGAGTGGAGTGGCCGGGCTGGGCGTCGCAGGCGAGGCAGGGGCTTCTATCGACAGAGTCTCTGCCACGCCGGCGGCGAAGGTTCGCAGCGATAACGCTCAAGCGCAAACGGCGCGCATGAATGAGGCACCCGGCGTGAACGGGGTATCAGGCGAAGGCGGGCCAGGGATCAGGGGCTAAGAGGCGGGCGCTCCGACGGCGTTGCTTGTGCATCTGGCCTGCTCAGCGGCCGGGAGAGCTTGAATATCAGGAGCGCCCCGAGGGAACCCAACAAAGCTGGAACCGGAAGAATGAACATCATGTAAACTTCCGCACCAAAAGCCTCATTCCATCGAGCCGAGCCCTGAGGCGCGTTGCCATTCCGCAGGGCTACCTCGATGCTCCACAACAGCAGGAAATGCGGCACAAGCAGCAGAAGGCCGGTAATCCACTTCCAGGTTGCGATCTTGCGCCACGCCCGGGCTGCGAGATAAAGCAGCGCACAGAACGCGAGAGCGAGCACGCCTGCCACCGACAATACAATCCATTCGATCCGGGAATGCATGCGGGCACTATACGAAGTCCTCAAATCGGGCGCAAGGGCCGAACTTGCTAAACGCCGAATTGCTGATGGTGGTCGATGTGCTTATGGCATCCAGTAGGACCACTCATCGGGGCGCGGTGGCCGAAGAAACTGTGGGGCTGTGGGCCTGCCGGTTTTTCCAATTAGACGCATATGGCCCGACGTCCTGATCAAGGAGACGTCGGGCCATGTACGGGGCTTACGAATTATCTAATGTTTATCGTGATCCCTGTTATTGCCATCTGCATGACCATGGCCATCGCGCACTTCGTTGCCCTTGAAGTGCCTGTTTGCTTCGGGACGGTAGTTTGACCTGGCCTTCTCGCCGCGCTCGGGCAGCCTGCCTCGATAGCCGTTGTCAACATGGAAACGATTGTTTACATGCCCACGAAAACCCTCATGGCCATGGAACCACGGACCCGCTCCGACGAACATACCGCCGCTGAACCACTCCGGACCGTAGTAGCCGTAGGGGGCGCACCTGTATGGCGAGCTGTCGTAGTAGCCGTACGGACACTCGGGAGCGGTGCCAATCTCGACAGCGATTTGTCCGTGAGCTAGTGCTTTGGGAGCAGTTGCCAACAGGCAGCATCCAGCAACAGCCGATAACATTACGAGCTTCAAACCGTTCATAGAACTCCTTACCTTGTGAAATGTCGGAGGACACCTCACAACTCGACAGTAGCCGCTTAAATGAATCGTGTCTGAGCTATACAGACCACAAGACGATGGGTGGTAGAATTCGGGACGTCCCGGGGGAGACATTGCTGGACAGGCTTCCGGGTTTGAAAATTCCCGCTTAACGAGGAACTGACATGCGTTCGAAACTGTGGTTTATCACTCTTGCTCTGCTGTGCCTTACAACGTTGCCTGCGATCGCGCAGCAATGGGGTAGACCCCATCCGCCGAGGATGGGAGCGTGCTTCTATCGGGAAGCGAATTTCGCAGGCGACTACTTCTGCATGAAGGTGGGGGAGCGGTGGCCGACGATGCCGCCGGGCTTCAATGACAGGATCTCTTCGATTCGCGTGTTCAATGGCGCGGTGGTGCGGATGTTCGCCGACTCGAATTTTTCCGGCGACAGGATGCGCGTGCAGAACGATGTAGACAACCTGAAGAACTTCAGGCTGCGGAGAGACCCGTCGCGGACCTGGAATGACCGCATCTCCGCCCTCGCCGTGGTGCGCGACCACGACGACTGGGACCGCGGCCACGGCGATGACGACCGCGACCGCCGTAACTGAGTCAGGCTTGCCCCATGGACGCAGAGGCGTTCATGGAGTTCCAAACTGCTCCGCTCACGATGACACGGGGAGTTCAGTTTCAGAGCTTGGGTGAACCGCCCGCCGCTAGACGCCGAATTGCTGAAGGTGGTGGTCGATGTGTTTGTACATCCACATGGACCACTCGTCGGGGGTGAGGCGGCCAAAGAAGCTGTGCGGATGCGTTGTGCAACCGGCAGAACCGGCGGCGGCAAAGCGGTCGAGGATGGCGCTGAGTTTCTCGCGTTCGACGGGGAGGTCCCGGTTGTCAGAGACTTCGAAGCCGGGGATGGTGGGGGAGTTGCGGCGCATGGGCTCGTTCTCTTTGAATGCCATTGGCTTGATCACGCGCCCGATGAGGCGGCCAATCAGCATACGCGGCGGACGCCGGTCGCCGAGAGCCAGCTCCATGCCGATGGTGCAGTGCGCCACGGCCTGCGCCGGCGTCATCTTGCCCCACAGGTGCGGGCTGTCTTGGTGGAGATTCGCGAGGCGGTCTTTCAACTCCCGCACGGTCTCCGGTTGAAACAGGTTCTTCATGGAGGGGACAAGTCCTGCACTACTTCAACCTTGAAGGGATGTTTCGGCCGACGAGGCTAGCTCGGAATTTGCTGCCTCCGCGCGGCGACGCTCGCTGAAGGTGACGCGCAGGTCGAGTCGCTGGCCCTGGCGCTTCTGTGGCTTGCACAGCAGACATCCAGCCCGCGTCGACTTCGGCCCCTTGCGCTTGAAACTCGCCATGAGAGGAAGATACTCCTCTCACAATGCGTGGGAAAGTCGTCGGCTTGTTGGTAACGAGAGGGCCGCCGGTCATCGCGACCTGCTGAGGTACTTGACGATTGGAGAGTCGGTGGTGGGCTCACATGCCTCCCAGGCCTCAAAAGCGAAACCTGGGGCAGCCGCCCATTCCGGCTGTCGCACGGATCGTGGTAGCATATGCGCGTTCCCTTCAACCGAAAACTCCAGGAAAACTTTTCAATGAAAGGAGCCGCCTATGGCGACGACGCGCGATCGGACTTCCTCGTTAATTGAGAAATTGCTTCAATGGGTGGTGTCGCGCACTTACGAGGAATTGGATTTCGACGAGTACTCGTTATTTCTCGAAGTGGCGCAGACCAACCCGAGGATCCAGCAACGCGTGTCATCGGCTCTGAAATCCCATGGTGCGCCGGGCTTGCCGGGAATGACGCGAAGCCAATACTACGCGTTGACAACGACCCAGTTCGATGAGGCGGTAAAGGCCTTGCTGGCCGAACTCAACATGAGCCTCGAAGCGGCAAGGGAGTTGTTCTGCGTCAAGCTTCAATGGTGCAAACGCCGGAGTCGCTGGGGCTGGAAGAGCCTGGTCGCGCAGCTTGCACGCAAGGTTCCAGCTAAGCTGCGCGGCTTGGTCACCGTCGCTGGGGGAGCTGCGCCGTGGATATGGGACGCACTCAATATCCTGATCCAGCTGAGCCCGCACGTAACCATCGCAATTTTCTTGGTCAAGCTGTCCGCTTACCTGGCCTCGGGAGCACTGGACAAACTTTGCGGCTGTCCGGCAAGCGGCGGATAGGCCTTGGGGTTGAGTTTGGTTGAAAGGCTTGGGCGGTCCCTAGCTTCCATCCCCCGGTCCCCAAAGGCGAGGGACCTGGGCCACCCGCCAGGGCCACCCGCCTGGGCCACCCTCCACCCGGTTTGTTGAACTTGTATTTCGATTGACAATTGACCTCTGCCGCGCCGACGATGGCGCCACGTCTCCAGGAGCACCATTTTCGGCGCGAGTGTTATCTCGCCCTCCTGTGTGACGCCGGGGTCCACTCCCCCTTGGAATGCACGGCCGGGTTCGATAACCCGGATCGATCTCACTCTCCAACCTATAACCGCGCACCAGCGTTCGCCTTGTTCTGCGCTGCTCTTTCCCCGGGCCGGCACCGCTCTTGTTCGCGCGCTCATTAGCCTCAGGAGGGCTTGCACCATGAAAGACCGCAACATCCTTTCCCTTGCGCTGTCGAGTCTCTTCGTCGTAACCGCCGCCTTCGCCACGGCCCAGGATTCTGGCCCAGGAGCGCCGCCCAATGTCCTGGTCATCCAACGCGAGTACCTCAAGCCGGGCAAGTCCGGCGCCATCCACATCAAGTCGGAAGGCAACTTCATCAAGGCCTCCAACGATGCCAAGTGGCCCACCCACTACATCGCCATGGACTCGCTTTCCGGCCCGACGCGCGCTCTTTTCATGTTTGGCTACGACTCCCTGGAGGCCTACGGCAAGGACCAGGAAGCGCAGAACGCCAATGCCAAGTTCGCAGCAGCCATGGACGCAGCCAACCTCGCAGATGGTGAACTGCTGACCCGCTACGACAGCCAGGCGTTTATCTATCACCCCGAGATGAGCCTGCACGCGTCCGTCGACGTTCCCCACCAGCGCTACTGGGAGTTCACCTCGTTCCACATCAAGGCTGGCCACGATGCGGAATGGAACGAGCTGGTGAAGATGTACGTGGATGGCTTCAGCAAATTTCCGAATAGTCACTGGGCCATGTACGAGAGCAAGTGGGGCGAGAACAACGGCGGATTGTGGGTTGTCATCAACCCCATGCGGACGCTCGACGAAGCGGATAAAGGATTGGCCGACGGCAAGGCATTCTTTGCGGCACAGGGCGAGGCCAATATGAAGCACGCGGGCGAACTCGCCGCCGCCTGCATCGAGTCAGTGCAGACCAACCTCTTCGTCGTGAATGCGAAGGAGAGCTACGCGGACGCTGGCTGGGCCAAAGCCGCGCCCGAAATCTACGGCCAACCGTAGAGATGAATCGAGGCCGGGTCTGTTCTTGAACAAGGACGATGGAAGCTGGTGCTTTCCCAGGTGCCCAAAACGGCACCTGGGGCACCCATCCTTTGTGCTGGGTTGGGAGTGCTGGACCTGGGCCACCCGCCCAGCGGACGACCCACCGTGTTTGTGGTCTCAGATAACTGACCAACTACCCGTCAGAGCGGTCCCGTTGACACAGTGGCAGGCATCGCTCACAATGGGGATGCTCTTTACGTGGTTCACCCAAAGATTCAAATGTCAGGGGTGAAGTCTGGCGTTTCGCCGGACTGGGAACGATTGGTAGCATTTACCAGCGCGTCGAGGAAAACTTCCTCAACGCTATGTGCCGCCAACCGGATTATCAACGATGAGTGGAACGCGTTGAGAAATTTTTCCTCGACGCGCTTATCTCGAAGGTAGAGAGCAACAATTTCGGTTAGAGAGTCGGGCTCGAGAGTGGGTGTATTCACAGACTCGGTAGATTCGAACGCATTCACCATTCTGAATCAGCCTGACTACATATTTTTGTGCGGAGGGCCTCTAAACGACTTCGAACACTCCCTCCGCGCCCATTTTTACAGAGATAAAGTACAGATTAATCCTGTCCTCTTCAAGAAAGTTCAGCTCGCCGAAAAGGCGGACGAGTGGTACCAATCCCGAAAGCTATTTGACGATCTTCTGGAATTGGAAGGGCACCTTGCGGGTCTTTCGGCCTGCGTATTGTTGTTTGTAGAAAGTCCAGGTGCAATCGCTGAGTTTGGTGCCTTCTCCCAGATGGACTTGCTGCAAGATAAGCTCGTTGTCGTCATTGAGGATTCTTACTTCAGGCAGCAGTCGTTCATTCGAAATGGTCTTGTGGAGCATACGCGCAGGATCAGACCGGACAGCGTCTTAGCTTACCCGTGGCTTTCATTTCCTACGGGCGGAGGCGCGACCAGAATTGACCCTGCCGGTGCAAGCGACACGCTCGATGGTGTGGAACGAGAGATCCAAGCGATTCTTACGAAAAAGCCGAAAACGGCCGCTTTCCGAAAAGCCGATCATGGTCATCTGATGCTTCTGATTGCGGATCTAATCACGCTGAATGTAGTGATCCTCCAGCACGAAATTCAAGAGATCCTCAATGGTCTGAACGTAATAATAAAGAATCAAGAACTGAAAAAATACTTATTCCTACTTGAGCAGCTTGAACTTATATCCTCCCTTCGCTATGGAAACGTGGACTACTACATGAATCCTGCAGGCGCGCCTGAATATGTGCTCTATGCGCCGAAAACACCCAAAGATCGATCAAGGTTGAGGACACTCCTCCGCCAAGATTTACCCCTGACACCAGAGAAAGCTCGCGCGCTTGCTGCCTTCAAAAGACGAGCGACAGGGGCGACACCATGAGCAAATTTTTGGACTTGCTTTCGAGTGATCTCGCGCTGCCACCGAAGGACTTGCTCTACCTTGTGAATTCTGCGCCTTATCGATACAAGGTCTACCAGATTGCAAAGAGGACTCCCGGCAAGAAGCGTACGATTGCGCAGCCTGCTCGTGAGGTGAAGCCGCTGCAGTATTGGGTCATGGAGCATGTCTTAGCGGCGTTCCCGGTTCATCCTGCTGCCTTCGCGTACCGCAAAGGCAAGAGCATCTTGGACAATACAGCGCCGCATGCGGCCCACCAATTCCTGTGCAAGCTCGACTTCAAGAATTTCTTCCCGTCCATCAAATCGACGGATTTTCAAAAGTTCATGCGTTTGAACCCTCTCGCCTCTGTGTGGACTGAAGAGGAGATCGGCTATATTTCGAGAATTCTATTCTGGAGAAGAAAGCGCGGGAATGTTCTTCAACTCTCGATTGGTGCACCGAGTTCGCCTCTTCTTTCGAATATATTGCTGTACAACTTCGATCTAAAAGTAAGTGCTCTTTGCGCTGGACGCGGCGTTACTTATACCCGATACGCAGACGATTTGTCCTTCTCAACGAACGCCCGAGGGGTCCTGCGTGAAATTGAAACGCAGGTTGGCGAGATTTGTAAGAAAACCCGACCTCCGCGGTTGGTACTGAATGAAGCGAAGACCGTTCATGCTTCCACGAAAGGCCTCAGAAGAGTAACTGGTCTTGTTCTTGCGAACGACGGCGTGGTCTCGATAGGAAGAGAAAAGAAAAGGCTAATCCGGGCTAGGTTTCATAGGTACATACAGGGTGCCCTTAACGAGAAAGAAATCGCCGAGTTTTCGGGAATGCTTTCCTTCATCAAATCCGTCGAGCCACTATTCCTTGAGAGACTCGCTAGGAAGTACGGAGCATCCGCTCTAAATCATTTGCTCTCAACTCACCGGCCACTATAGTCCATTTGAAGTTGGGCTGACGTACTGCTCAAAGTGGGTCCGGACTATGTTTCAATAGTAAGAATGGCAGTTCCCCGGAGATCTACGGCTAGGGGAAAGCTGATTGCGGCTCGGCGCAAGGCGCGGGAGTATGCGATGGTGGCGCGGGCGCTGGCGTCTACGTCGCATCCTGTTCTGGCGCAGATAGTTCCGGCGCGATTCTGCAATCTCTCCTGCGCCTACTGCAACGAATACGACAAGGTTTCTGAGCCTGTCCCGCTGGACGAGATGCTGCGGCGGATCGACCACCTGGGGCGGCTGGGGACGGCCATGATCGGGATCTCGGGCGGAGAGCCGCTGACGCACCCTAATTTAGATGACATCATTGTGCGCATGCGCAAGACGGGCGCGATTGCGGGGATGATCACGAATGGATATCTCCTAAATGTTGACCGGATCGAGCGGCTGAATCGCGGCGGGTCTGGATCACATGCAGATCTCGATCGATAATCTGGAGCCCGGATGAGATCTCGAAGAAGAGCCTGAAGGTTCTGGACAAGAAGCTGCAGATGCTGGCCGAGCATGCCGAGTTTCACGTGAACATCAATTCGGTGGTGGGCGGGGGCTTCAAGGATCCGAATGATGCGCTGGTGATTGGGAAGCGGGCGCTGGAGCTGGGGTTCGAGTCGACGATCGGGATTATTCATGATGGCGACGGGCAGCTGAAGCCGCTGAAGCCGGACGAGGCGAAGGTCTACTTCGAGATGACGAATCGGAAGAAGACCAACTACGCGCAGTTCGACGCGTTTCAGGAAGCGATTGTGCAGGGGCGCGAGAATGAGTGGCGCTGCAGGGCGGGGTCGCGGTATCTGTATATCTGCGAGGACGGGCTGGTGCATTACTGCTCGCAGCAGAGAGGGTATCCGGGTGTGCCGCTTGCGCGAGTACACGACCGCGGATGTGAAGCGGGAGTTTTTGACGGCGAAGAGCTGCGCGCCGAATTGCACGATTGGATGCGTGCACCGCATCAGCCACATCGACCACTGGAGGGCTCCGCAGACCAGCACAGTTTCGCCGGGGCAGCAGGGCGAGCTGGTGAAGATACAGCTTTAGTGAACAGTGGACAGTGGTCAGTGGACAGTGAACAGTGTGCAGTGAACAGAAAGAACAGGGGCCTTACGCACCTGTTCTTTTTTGCGTTTGCGGTTCCGTTCGTTCAGAATGACACCCGTGTGACTAGTCCGGTCAGAGAGATGCCGAAGAACACCCTTCTTAATCCATACAAATAATAGCACTCTAATTAAAGTTTAACTACAAATTCATTTCTCAAACAACATCAATACTATATAAATATTTAAACTTTTTTAACTTTCCACATTTACATAACCCTTTACAAATTCCTCAAATATCAAATAACCCAAAACTCTATACTAACACACCTATTTATAATCTATCCACCAACTTTCTATAATCTCCCTCTCATCTTCCAAAGTAAAAAACCAATATTCTTTAAAACACTCCTCTCTTAACTTACCATATAAACTTTCTATATAACCATTCTCCATCTACCATCCTCATATAATAAAATACAATATAACCTTATTCTCATATACCCACTCATCCAAAACCTTCTAAATAAACTCCATACCTTTATCAATAACAATCCTTACTAACAAACCTCTATATTACCATAACCTATCCAACACTCTTACTACTCACAATACCAACAACGAGATATCCACTTCTATCACCAACATCTCCCTCTTATACTCATCTTCAATCCACAACTTACTTATCTTACTACCAAAAACCAATACATCCTAAAAAAAATCCATCTTCCATATCTCCTTCTTCCTTACTAACTCTACCAACATCACTCTCACCTTCACTCAGATCCCACATCTCCTCTTACTTCTACTCACCATCAGCTTCTCTTCCACCTATATCCCGTAGACCCGTTTGCTGTTCACCGTCCAGCCTTCCCTCTGCAACAGAACATGTAACCCACTATAGCCCCAGCGACGTCTATCTTCTGCCAAATCCCTCAAGCGAACGCGCAGACGACCGTTGGCTTCGGCAAAGCGCCTCTCCCGCCTACCGTAGCGCAACATAGCTCGCAACACTTCCAGCTGCCCACAGGCATGCCGTTCCGAACAGTCCGTCGCAGTCCTAAATACCGCGACGGCTTCTCTCCTGGCCTGTGGGCTTACCACTTTTTTGATAGCACCGCCTTGAATCCGACGATGTCCAAAGCCTGTTCGGCTACCAGCTGCTTGAGCTTGCGGTTCTCTTCTTCCAGTTGACGAAGCCGCTGCGCTTCGCTCACTTCCAGCCCACCGTACTTCGCCTTCCAGCGGTAAAACGTCTTGTCGCTGATCCCATGCTTGCGACACAGCTCCGCTGTCTCCAGACCCGCCTCCGACTCCTTTAATATCCCTACAATCTGCTCTTCCGTGTACCGGCTCTTCCGCATCTGAAGTCCTCCTCCAAAGGGCTCTGTGGAACCCAATTTATCGGAGAACTCTCACTTCTGCTGGACTAAAGGGAAGGATGCAGAAGCAGATTCTTCGACTCACCACCCCCGAACCTACCCCAAAGAGCAAAAGCGCTCTTCGGGGCCCCAAAAACGTTCGGGGCCCCGTTCGCTCAGAATGACAGCCACCAACTTTTACTGTGATTCGCCCCGGGGCAGCGATTCAGGTTGCTTATTGCTCTCACTCGCTCATTGCTCGATGCTCCCTGACCACTGCTCACTGTCCACTGAAACCTGACAACGGGCTTCGGCCTCCGCTTTTGTTTGTGGCCGTTGGCCAGGCGTTAAAAAAAGCAGATCCTTCACTCCGCTTACCCCACGGACTTTGGTCCGCGGGGCCCCAAGCCGCTTCGTTCAGGATGACACCTGATTTGCAGATGGCTAAGAACTGAAGACTGATAACTGACCACTGAAAACTCAAGCTGACGACTGCTCACTGACCACTGACCACTGTCCACTGACCACTGACCACTGACCACTGACCACTGACCACTGACCACTGACCACTGACCACTGTCCACTGACCACTGTCCACTGTCCACTGTCCACTGACCACTGATCACTGACCACTGTCCACTGTCCACTGACCACTCACCGCGCCTGCGCGTGGTGAACTACCGGGGCTTCGCAGTGGCCGCGGAGGCCGTTGGCTTCGCGGGCGAGGTAGTCCCAGTTGAGGTCGCGGTAGGCGCGGGCCAGGACGGCTCCGACGACGCCGGTGTAGGTGAGCGAGAGGGTGACGCGGCTGCGCGCGCCGATGGCGTCCACCTGGTGGCGGGCGTTGATCTTGATGCCGAATGTGTGGGTGGTCCAGGCGAAGATGTGGCGCTGTTCGTCGAGCGAGGTGACCTGCCAGACGGCGGGCATGAGCTTCGGCTGCCAGATGCGGGTGCGGCTCCCCAGGGTCAGAGGGCCGATATCCATGCGCTGGACCTTGCTGACGGAGGTGGTCCACTCGGGCCAGCGTTCGACATCGAGCAGTACTTTCCAGACGTCTGCCGGTGAAACTCGAATTTCTACGACATGGCGAAAGTCTGACATGGGAAAGTGGGGCCCGGAACTACAACGACATTATTTGTGTGCCGTTGCTTTTACAGGCGCCGATCGAGTGTCGGCAACGGCCTGGTCGATGAGTTGATAAAGCTTGGTGCGGTCGACGACCTCGACAAACGGCGCGCCCTTGCTGTTGGCGGTCGTGATCCAGATCGTCGGCGTGTGTTCAATGCCGATGCGCTGACCCAGCGCGTAGTCGGCCTTAACCTCGGCGGCGAATTTGCCCTGGGGATCCATAGCAAAAGGCAGCGCGATGTTGTGGGTCTTGGCGAAGTTCTCAGTGAACTGACGCAGTACATCAAGGTTGGAGATGGAGGGCTGGTTGGCAAACACGGCGTCGCGGTAGTCGTCGCCGATCTTCTTGCTCTTGGTGTCGAACCAGCGGGCGTTGACGGCAGCCTGGAAGCTCCAGGCGTGGAACGGCAGAGGGAAGTCGTGGCGGACCCAGGGAATGCTGTACTTGGCTGCGGCTTCGCGGAGCAGCGGATTGGCATTGGCGCAGTCGGGGCACTCCATGTCTTCAAATTCAACGATGGCCACGTGAGCGCCGGCGGGCGGCCTGAGGGCAGCGGGATCGTGCACGGGCGTGGTGGCCGGTGCAGAAAACTGGGCGCGCGCGAAGGGCGAGACCGCGAGCAGCGCCGTGGCGAGGCCCATCCATACAGCGGTGCGAAGCGTGGGCAAGCGAAGGGCGTGGGCAAGGTTACTGGGCATGGTGGCTTGGACGACTCCCTTATACCCATTGTAACGGCTGCAAAGGAAGAAAGTTGCAGAGGGGAATTTCCACTTTGGAAGACGGGGTGTGGGGCATCGGAGACGGCTGCAAGGCAGGTGCTGGTAACCTTCGCGCGTTACGGGGATCGGCGATCTGAGTCGGAGGCTTGCGTTGCATCGTGATCCGCGCGGCGCTTGTTCATCCACTGACGCCATTTGTAGTCCGCCACGAAGGACAGGGCAAAGACGATGAGCGCGAGAATGGCGAGAGTGAGCTTCATAAAGACTGGGACCAAGGACTAGGAACCAGAGACTTGGGACCAGGGACTAGGGAAAACCCGTGGACCGCATTCCGATTCAGTGAGCGTGCTTCATGGGGGAGGATAGCTTGCGGAGGGTACGGAGCACCAGTCGCACGGCAGCGATGAGGGCGGCGAGCAGGATGGCGGTGTCAATGTATCCGGCAAGGAGAAAGATCACGGAGCAGGTGTGCGGATGCTCGCGAAGAAACAGGATGCGGTCGATGGCGAAGAGGCCGGGAAGGTGAAGCAGATCCCACTGTAATGCGACTCCGGCGTTTTGGGTGGCAATGGCGAGGGAGCCGCCCGCCGTGGGATAGCCAATGACCCACAAGTTCACGATCTCAAGGGGAAGAGCCGCGAGCAGCGCGGCCTTGAGGGTTGATCTCATCGGGTGACCTCAATGTGGTGCGGATGACGAAAACGCCGCCGAGGTTGGCCGCGGCGGCGACGTTGAAGCTGGTGAGATTTTACCGGAGCGGACTAGCGTGGTGAGTCTGCGGTTTTCGATACAAGTCAGGAAAGCTAAGAAGCAGGTCCTTCACTCCGCTTACCCCACGGATGATGGATCATCCGCGGGCCCCTAGTCACCCCAGCAACCAAGACCTGTTGCCGGGGACCCCACCCAAGCCGCTACGTTCAGGATGACACGCTCCAAATATGTGAGAAGAGCAGTTGGGGACGCTTTAGCGGCCAACGACGATGATCTCGAAGCTGCCGGGGATCATTGGCGGGCGGGGATGAGGATTCTCGGCCGTGGCTGCGGGGCGCGGCCCGAAGTCCGCGGTTACGAGGTAGGCACGATCGGTTGCCGGGTCGTAGGTCATGGTGCGCGCGCCGCGCTTGGTCGGCAGCGACTGAATGGTCTTGTAGGTGGTGGCGTCGACCACGGAGAGCACGCCATCTCCGCTGGAAGCAAAAGCGAGTTTCTTGGTGGCGCTGTAGTTGGCCGCGTCGGGTCCATCGCCGATGGCCGGTGTGGCGAGGACTTTGCCGGTAGCAGTGTCGATCGCACTCATCTTGTTGCCATCGCAGACGGGGAAGACGCGGTTGCCGGCGATGTCGATGGCGAGGCCGGAGGGTGATTCGCAGCCGGCGGGCCACGTCGCGGTAATGGTGTGCGCACGCGCGTCGATCTTGAGGACTTCGCTCTTGTCCTCAATGTTGTTGTAGACGTTGCCCTTGCCGTCGGCTGCTGCGAATTCAGGCTTGCCGGGCACATCGATAGTGGCGACGACCTTGCGCGATGCGGCGTCGATCACCGTGATGTTCTTGCTGCGTCCGTTGAAGGCCCACACGGATTTGGTGGCGGGTTCATAGATGATGGCGTCGGGATTGGTGCCGGCGGGAATGGTGGCGACGGTGGAAAAATTCGTTCGATCGAAGACGACCACTGCGTTGCCTCCGCCATCGGAGATGTAGCCCACCTTGCCGTCGGGGTCGAGTGCGACACCGTGGGTGCCGTGAAGGCCGCTGATGGTGCCGAGCAGTTTGCCGTCGATGGCGTCGACGGCGTCCACATGATCGCCGCGCGTGATGTAGACGCGATGCGCAGCGGAGTCGGCCAGCAGGTAATCCCATCCACCGTTGTCCGCCAGCTTCCACTGATCGAGAACTTTATAGGGACCTTGTGCCGACGCCGCGAGCGTGGCGGCCAGGAAGGAGAAGGACAGAGCAGCGGCAAAAAAGGCGCGCGCAAAAGCTGGGAGACAACGTTGATTGTGCATGTTCGGCTCCGCGTGGGCTCGGCAAATCGGATGGAGAACTTTGAGAGATTGGCCGGCGCAAACATTGTTCCACGGGGGGATTAAGGGATGCTGAAGGAAGGGCGGAGATGCCGCGCCTGCGGGGAATTGCGTGTACAGCTATGGGCCGGAGGGCGAAGATTTGTCAAAGGGAAGGGTAGCCCACTTCTCGGTAACATATCTCCGAAATCAAGAGAGCAAAGCACAGAGGATTGCCCACCTGGGCGCGCACCGGTGTCTATAGGAAGTGCGCGCAATTCAGGATCTTATTGCCAGTGATCCACCGTTAAGCGCAATCAGAGCTGGATCTCTCGGCCAGATGATTCCTGCATCAAGCAGAACCACACATCCATTTGCTGTCTTAAGACCCCGAAGAGTCCGCACAGAAGATTGAGTTTGTGTTCTCCTTGCCAGCCCCGAAACTATTCAACGGGTAGCCTCGGAGTTTCACTCGATCGTCCCAGTGGGCAACTTGCGGGGTCCTGGCAGTCTGCGCATCGGAATAATCCTGGTCGACGTTGGGCCAAACTCTTTCATTCATGGGCAATTTTTTAGGCTGCCACCGTGCCTCAATCGCCGTCGGCAGGCGACGAGTCCTGTTTTCTGCGTTCGACTGCATACCATCCAGGCTCGGACTTCTTCGTCTGATGACACCCGTGCTGTGGTTTGCAGCTGCTGCTGTAGTTGTCGCAGTGGCCGCCAAAACCACACTCATTGATCGTCACTCCTGAATTACCGCGCATGCGGAAATTACCGCCGGTTAACACCATCTTCCTGGCTACGGCCAGCGTGGCGCGGTTGCGATTGCCTCTCTGCTTCTTTTCCTTTTCGTAGATCAAGGCCAGTTCATGGCTGTATCGCGGTGCCAGCTTCGCCGCTTCCACCAGCACCTGCTGGATATGCTTGTTGCGCTGCTTGGAAATCGGCGTGCGCACGACCTTGTCAGCTGAACGCTTCTCGGCTCCGCACAGTCCGCAATAGCTGATGGCCTGTTTGATCGATCGGAAGCGCACCACATCCCCGATCTCCAGAACCCAGGTCAGCGCCGTGATCGGACCCACTCCGGGAACGGTTCTCAACCGCTTCAGCCGCTCGGCCAGCAACGGGTCGCGCTCGAGAGAACTCACCAGTGCATAGTCCAGCTTCTGTGATCGATTGATCGTCTCCCGGCTCAGCTTCAGCAGCGGCCTGACACAGTCGATCTCTTCGTTGCCCGACATCAGCTCGGTGAAGTAGCCCACCTTGTGCAATCGCTGCTTGTTGTAGCTCACGCCGGTCTCCATCAGCAAACCCGAGATCCGGTTCTTCATCTGAACCATCTGCTTCACCAGCAGTCCGCGGTAGCGCAGAGTTCGCCGCCGGTCGCGGATCTCGGTTGATGTCATGTAGCACTCCGGAAGAAAATCGCAACGAAGACAGTCGGCGATCTTGCTGGCATCGATCTTGTCGTTCTTCCGCTTGGCTGCGGCGATTGCTCGCAGCATCAGCGGGTGCGCCACCTTCACTTTTTCAGCATGAGGAAGAAGGTGATCGTAGATCCATCCGGTGAAGATCGTCGCTTCCATGGCCATCATCCGGGGTTGGGGAAGGGTTTTGATCCAGGCATCAAGTTCACGCCGCGTCGATCCGATCTTGCCTTCACTGTGGATCTTGCCGGCCGCGTCCTTCACGCAATAGCTGATCGTTTTCTTGTGAACATCAAGTCCGATGTAATACATATGTCTCTGAGGAGCCTCCGTGGGTAGTTCTCTGAATCAGCACGCAGCTGAGTTCAGCCTTTGTAACACCCTCGTGCTCCTCCTCGACTTAGCATTCAAACAACACATCCGGGATCAAAAAATCAACTGCGATGCTCACGCCAACGTACCCATGAGTATTCATCCATAAAAATCCAAGGCTCCATGCACCAGCCAGCAAACAAGTAAACGCCAATATCCCGAGCGCATCGTGCTTCTTCAGAAGGTTCGCTGGGCCATATACACGCAACAGAAGGGCGCGATCAAGCTGCATCTGTTGCTGGACCACGACGTCTACCTGCCAACGTTCGCGGTAGTGACGGAGGGCAAATACAGCGTGTTGAATGTAGCGCGGACTTGCGCCTGAAAGCGGGTACGATCCTGGCCGTCACCGCTCGGGTACAGCCTTTTATATGCACGCCGAATGACGAAGGATGAATGCTACTTCGTTACGCAGATGAAGACCAACACGATCTACACGACCGTTGAGGAGTGTGCGGTTCCAGAAAAGGTAACGTGATCAGTACCAGATCATCTCTGTGCCTCTTTGGCAGATACAGCCGAGATGCCCGATGCTGTTCCTTCGCATCGAGTACTCCGAGCAACTGACCTGTTTACTTGATCCACCATCTGCATCCAGACGAGACCGTGCCGTTCTATAAGACCGCTGGCAAATAGAACTGTTTTTCAAGGCACTGACAAACCACACGTCGAAACGTTCCTCGCACCCGCCACCGCAACAAGACCGACTATGACCCGCGCCATCATCCCTTTCGATTCTATCCAGTGTTTGGTCTTTCCTGGCCCCTGCTGCGCCAACAGCTGTTCATCTTCAGAGACATGTGGGCATGGCTCTATACTCCTCTGGAAGGACCGCCACCGCACGGCAACTCTGCGAACAGTTACCGATACCTATGACGTGGTGAGAGACTTGGACAGCAGCGAAAGAATAAAAGTCAGGTAATCCAATAGCTCAGCACTTACACGCCAACTACTTGCACAGCAGGATGCCGAACAGATAGAAATCTTCCCAGAGCCACTCATCGACAGAACCTGCCACTATCGCGAGGGAGATCTCCATGTCCTCTGATCATGGAGGTTCCGAGTCGCGTCTTGACCGGTGTCTAACCGTCAATAACGAAAGTGTAAACATTCTGAGACGCTGGTGCGGTGGCGCGAAGGTGAACCATTGCGTCGATTCGAAACGCGGCACGGCGTGGAGCAAGATTGACCGAGCAGTTGCTATGGCAGACCGGGGCACGTTTCGTGGTACGCTTTTCGCAGCGCTGAAGGGCGCATCCGGTCCGCGGGAAGGACAGAAGTCCACCTTTTCTTACAATCTGATTTTGCGAACTGACTTTCAGCCCTCAACATGCGGACCTGGGCACACGAGAGGAAGTTCGTCATGCCGGCAAAGCGATTCCCGTCCAAACCCGACCTTAATCACCTCAAATATCAAGCCAAGGATCTGCGCAAGGGGCATGCCGCCCATGATCCCGGTGTTGCGCAACGCATCCGGGAATTCAACCCGCGCTTCAGTGGGGCGCCGGATGCGGAGATTTTCGCTGCTGCGTTGCCGCTGAGCGATGCGCAATTCACCATTGCGCGCGAGTACGGCTTCAAAAGCTGGGCGCGGCTGAAGGCACATGTCGAGTCGCCGGAGCTTGCGCGCCGGTTGGCGCTGCCGCACCATGAGCGCATCGAAGACGCCGAGTTTCGACGCGCCGTGGATCTGCTGGATGCGGGAGATGCTGCTGGACTGCGCGAGCATTTGAAGCGGCATCCGAAGCTCGTGCTGCAACATGTTGAATTCGAGAGCGGAAACTATTTTCGCAGCCCGACGCTGCTGGAGTTCATTGCCGAGAATCCGATTCGGCGTGGGACGTTGCCGAAGAATATTGTCGAGGTCGCTCGAGTCATTCTCGATGCAGGACCGGATCTGGCTTCGCGCAATGGAGCACTCGGCCTGGTCGTGACGGGACGGGTGGTTGAGGAATGTGGCGTGCAGATTGCGCTGATCGATCTGTTATGCGATTACGGGGCAGAACTGGACGGCGCCATTCATGCTGCGGCTCCGCAGCGTAGTTTGGCAGCGGCCAATGCGTTGATTGCGCGTGGGGCGCACATTGATCTGCCGGTTGCGGCGGCGATGGGCCGCGTTGATGACGCTCGCCGGCTGCTGCGCTCTGCGGATGCCGAGCAGCGACATCTGGCGCTTGCACTTGGGAGCCAGGGCGGCCATATCGAAATCGTTCGGATGCTGCTGGACGCCGGGGAGGATCCGAATCGCTATAACCCGCTCGGCAGCCATTCACACAGCACGCCCCTGCACCAGGCTGCCTTGAACGGGCACGAGGAGTTGGTGCGGTTGCTTATCGAGCACGGAGCCAGGGCGGACATGCGAGACCTGCTGTGGCGCGGAACTCCGGCGGATTGGGCGAAGCATGAAGGGAGAGCAGAGCTGGAAGCGTTTTTGCGAAGAGGTGAACTGCAAAACGATCCGGGCGGGCTCGCGCGTACATAGGATTTGGAGAGTTACTGCTGTCGTTCGTTAATGGAGGCGGTTGAACCAGTCGGTGAAGAGCGCTTGTTCATTAGGCTTGGTCATGCCGGTGATGGAGAAATGCAGTTTCTTTCCGGAGGCCAGGCGAACGCCATTTTCATCGATCCCGCTGATCTCAGAGACAGCGATCTGCATGCTGTCCTGGGAGTTGCCAGGGCAAGTGAACTGGAGGCCGGCACCGCTGAGGATGAGCTGGCCAGAACAGCCGCCGAAGGCCTTGTCGTGGCGGGCGTTGTAGGACAGCGGCGCGTAGGCCGGACGGGCCGCAGAGACAGGGGCAGGGGGCGCGCCTGCGGGGATCGGAGCTGGGACGACTGGGGTTGTGGCGGGACTCGGCGCAATTTGCGCAGACGAAGGAGCAGCGTTCGGCGTCTGCGGTTTCGACGAACCTGACAAGGGTGCCTGGCGAGCAGGCGCGGTGGTTTGCTGCTCGTACTTTCCGGCGGGTGGCTTAGGCTTTTTTTCGGGCGAACTGAATGGGGAAGAGTGACTGACCGACTGCCCGAGGCTGGCGGCCCTTTTCATGGTGTCAGTGCGCGTCGCAAGCCAGATGATGAGGACTGTAATTGGGATTGCGATGAGGAAAAACATCGCCCTGGGCGTCAGATGCCTTGGGCGTGGCGAGAGGCCGGGGTGCGGATTTGAAGTATTTCCGAAGGGGCTCAATGCAGATTCCTTCCAGCGGAGTTGACTCCGGGCGCCTTTCAGATGCTTGCGTCAGTATCGTCTGAGGATCGGGAGCGCGTCCAGATCAGTTGGATGCAGTTCTGAAGCCTGCGGATTTCGGCGGTGTATCAAGAAAGGCCGGGTACGACGGCTTCTTCCTGCGACAGCGGTTTGGAACGGTCGCCTTTGGCTCCTCGGCAATAATCGGGACCACTTCGATCCAGGTGGCAAATTGTTGCCGGAGGCGCTTCTTGTACGCTCGCTCATTTTGACCATGACATAACACTAGCGCGTGTTGACAGGCAACCGCACGGTTGCGGTTGTACCGCGACCCGGTTCGCTGGCCAGCGTGATGGTGCCTCCGGCTTTTTCAACCACGGCTTTGCAGATGGCGAGGCCGAGGCCGGCGCCGCCGGTGGCGCGGGCTCGCGAAGGATCGCCGCGATAGAAGCGTTCGAAGACATGGGGCAGGGCAGCGGGACCGATGCCTTCGCCATGATCCTCGACAATGAATTCAGCAGAGCCTTCAGACACCTCCAGGCGCACGTCAATCTGCGTATGTGGTGGGCTGTGCTGGATCGCGTTCATCAGCAGGTTGGAGACGATGAGTGCGCAGTCGTCGGGGCTGAGAGAAACCACGCACTCGGTGGCGGGAAGGTCGCGAACCGCGATCGCCACCTGGCGCACGGTTGCAAAAGTTTCCAGCTGGCTGACGGTAGTACAGACACAGTGATTGAGGTCGCATGTGGCTGTCGACCCGGCAGTAGCTGCTCCACTTTCCACACGGGCTAGGGCAAGCATCTTCGCGACGAGGTCTTCGATGCGTTCGGTGTCGGCCAACGCGCGCTCATTGCCGGCCTGGTACTCCTCTGGCGTACGCGGGCGCATGCCCACCAGCTGCAGCGACGACTTGACGACGGCGACTGCGGTCTTGAGTTCGTGTGCTGCGTCGGAGACGAATGCCCGCTGTTGATTGAAGGATCGCTCAAGACGCTGCAGCGCGTTTTCAAGTGCCGCGGTGAGAGGAGCAAGCTCGGCGGTTTCGCGCGCAGAATCGGGCGGCGAGAACTCCCACGAATCGGCTGAGACGCGCCCCGCCATCGACGCAAGCTGGCGAAGCGGCTCGAGTCCGCGATGCAATACCCAGGCAATCAGCGGGCCGGTAATCAACACCAGCAGCAGCATGCCGGCTGCATAGAATTCGACGGCACCGTAGATTGCGTTCCACACGCGCTCTGTGGGCGCGCCATAAAGGATGGTGACAAAACGCAGCTTGCCGCCGCCGGACTCGCCCGGATCGACGATGCGGGTGCCGCGCATGTAGAGCAGGCGGTAGTCGTGATCGCGAAGCCTGGTGCGGAAGAAGCCGTTATGATCGGGCGCGCGCATGCCGGAACTGCCCTGCCAGTTTGGCGATCGGCCGAGCAGATGGCCGCGCCCGTCCCACACCTCGTAGACATCTTCTGACGGGACGTGCAGGTCGGCGAGGTCGAGCATCACGTTATCGCCCACATCTTCGGCGTCCTGCACAGCGCCCAGGACGGAGTCGGCGCGGCCGCGCAGCATGATTTCAAAAGAGCGGAAGTGGTTGTGGCGCTCGTAGCCCCATGCCACCGCGATGACCAGCGCCGCGGAGACCAGCTCAACCAGCATCACGGCAGCAATGAGACGGAAGGCGATGCTGGTTTTTGCAAATGCGGAACGGCGCGTCATGACGAGGGCTCGGGCGAGAGACGATAGCCGCGCCCGCGTAGCGTCTCGATCACGGGATCGGCATCGGGCACAGCGCTGTCGAGCTTCTTGCGGAGGTTGGAGACGTGCGCTTCGATCACGTTGGAGTGGTGTTCCCAGTTGTAGTCGTAGAGGTGCTCGAGAAGTTCCTGCTTGCTGACGACCTTGCGGGGATGGTGCAGCAAGTATTCGAGAATGTGGTACTCAGTGGGCGACAGATCGACGAGCGTGCCGTTGCGGTGAACGGTCTGCTCAAGAGAATTCAATGTGACGCCGAGCGCGTTGAGCGTAGGGTGGGCTGCGCCCTTGCCGCGGCGGATCAGGGCTTTTGCCCGGGCGAGGAGTTCGCCCAGGTCGAACGGCTTGGCCAGGTAGTCATCGGCGCCGGCGTTCAACAACTGGACGATGGCTTCCTTTCCCTCCTTGGCGGTGAGGATGAGGACGGGGGTTGCATCTTTGCGGCCGCGCATGCGGCGCAGAACACCAAAGCCGTCGAGCTTAGGCAGCATCAGGTCGAGGATCACGAGATCGTAGCAGAGATTGCGCGCAGCATCGTCGCCGGCCTCGCCGTCAGCGGCCCAGTCCACCGCGAAGCCGGGGCCGTCGCGCAGTGCCGCAGAAAGATTGTCGGCCAGCCGGACTTCATCTTCGACGAGCAGGACGCGCATGGGGTCTCCTTCGTAATTATGTTGCTGCAAGATTAAATGAGGCTGAAGCGGGGCGGCGGTTAGTTTCAGCTATGGCTGAACTCCATTCAACCGCTAATGGGGCGGTGCTGAAGTCTTCGCTAGCGGATTCCCGAGCACGCGCTGGCTCCATTCGGCAGGCGTGTGAGTAAATGTCTGGGATTTCCCGCCTGAGGCAATGCCGATGTCGTAGCTTCGCACAACTACAATCCAAAGCAAATCCTGTTCACGCGCCCTTGCATCGTTCAAAAGAACAACCTTTGCGACTCTGTCGGCAAAGATCTCCCGGTCCTTTGGCTCGCCCGTCCACCAGACAGTGATTACTAAGGTCTTCTTGCTCACGAGAGGGTTGTCCTTCATAAAGCCATTCCATTTGACAGGCCTGAGAATTTTCTCGCTCGCCGCCTGTACCCGGTCAAGTTGATTAATCAGGCGGATATCCTCGTGCCATTGAATGACTGACGACGACTTCTCCACCTTCTTATCCAACGTCCAAATGGAATACGAAAATAAGATGAGAAGCGTCAGACACCAGCGCAGAATCCGCCAATGTGTGTCCCAGATCGGCTCGGTTCTTAAGGGCCCTGTTGGTTCGGAATTGACCACGTAGCTTCCAACCAGAAGGTCGTGAAGTCCTTGTCGAGTGTTTCGATTGAAGATTATGAGGTAGAGGGTTGAGCCGCCGACTCCAAAGACAATCACACCAAGCACAATTGAGCCAATGAGCGGATCAATGGCACGCGGCAATTGAAGTCCGTATAGATAGCTGGGAATTGCGAACACCGTGAAGCGAAGTGCGGCTCTTGCAAGCGAAATTGTGTTTCCCTGTCCACCAACAACCGTGATTCGCAACAATCGTTTCCCAATAGTCTGCCCATTTCCGACACCGCTATCAAGGCTTGCAAAATAGCAAAGAGCAATGCAGAAACCTATTAAGCGTCCCCATGAGCCCAGTTGCGAGAGAGAGTTGAAGAATGCCGCTCCAATTCCACGTCCGGCGAGGTAGAGGATCAAGCTGTCCACGAGATATGCAGGGAATCGGCGCCAAAGAGGACCGATTGCGCGAATAGGAAGGAATGTTCCCGAGGCGGTCTGCGCACCGAATGAAGAAGGCGGAGCATTTGTTGCCAATTGACTTTCTCCCTGACACGTCTATTCGGTTAACAAATGGTATGGCGGCTCCATTGTATTCCGACCGCACGAGAAGTTGCTCCGATGCATTACTCTTATCGGTGCGTCTCCATTCCCTTCCACGGACCTGACCTTGCGCATCGTTCTCTCGAACATCGGCACGCTGGGCGATACCAATCCGCTGATTGCGCTGGCGCTGGAACTGAAGCGGCGCGGACATACGCCGGTGATGGCGGTGCCGGAAATCTACCGAAACAAGATTGCGCCGCTGGGCCTGGAGTTTCGCGCCATTCGGCCGAACATCGATCCGACGAATAACGCGCTCGTGGAGATGGTGTACGACATCAAGCACGGAACCGAGCACGGGCTGCGCGATTTTCTGTTTCCTTCGCTGCGACAGACGTATGAAGACTTTCTGGATGCCGCGACCAAACCGGTGCGCGCCGATCTCCTGCTGCTGGGCGAGTTGAATTATGCGGGTCCGATTGTGGCGGAGATTACAGGGATTCCGTGGGCGAGCTACCTGCTGGCGCCGCTATCGTTCTTTTCCGCATTCGATCCACCGGTATTGCCGCCGTATCCCAAACTGGCGAAGGCCGACAAGAAGGTGCCGGGATTCGGGCGCGTGATCAAACGCGTGGCGCGGTTTGCGAGCCGCAAATGGCCCGAGCCGATTTATGCGCTGCGGCAGGAACTGGGATTACCGCGCGGCGAGAATCCGCTATTCGATGCCAAGCATTCGCCCAACCTGGTGCTGGCGCTGTTTTCGCGCGTACTGGGCGAGGAGCAAAAGGACTGGCCGCCGCACACTCTCATCACCGGCTTCGCCTACTACGATGCGGACGCTGGTAATGCGAAGTTGCCGCCAAACCTTGAAGAATTTGTGGCCAGCGGCGAGCCGCCCATCGTGTTTACGCTGGGGTCGGCGGCGGTGCTGGCTGCCGGAGATTTCTACCAGGTATCGGCGAAGGCCGCGATCGAACTGGGGAAACGGGCGGTGCTGTTGATTGGTGCTGATCCGCGCAACGAACTCAAGGAGAAACTGCCCGCCTCAATTTGCGTGGCCCAGTATGCACCGTACTCCGCGCTGTTTTCGCGTGCTTCGCTGGTGGTGCACCAGGGCGGCGTGGGAACGGTGGGTCAATGTCTGCGCGCGGGCAAGCCGATGCTGATCATGCCCTATTCGCACGACCAACCTGACAATGCGCGGCGCATGAAGCGACTTGGCGTGGCCGAGGTGATCGAGAAGGCGGACTACACGCCGGATAAGGTGACGCGGAAGCTGCGCAAGCTGCTGGACGAACCGGAGTTCGCGCAAAAGGCGCGCGCGGTGGCTGAACAACTGCGTGGCGAAGACGGCGTGAAGACGGCGTGCGACGCGCTGGAAGCGCTCTATGCAAGTAGTCGCTCTTCATAGGGACCCTTGCCGCGCGTCGTCAGCTGAATGCCATCGTCCCTCGACCCGATGACATCGCTCGGGATCGGAATAAAAATCCCTTTTTCTCGGAACCGTTGTTTGCCTGATCGAAAACCTCTCGAATGCCTTGATTTAGAGCGCGGGCGTGCTGCGTGGGCAGAGCAACCGCTCTTCAAACGAAGCGCATCGCACATGATTGCATGCGTGCGGTCGCGGCATCTCTGTGTCGAGATTTGGCCCGCAGCAATTGGAGGGTAATTATGCAATTAAAACGAATAACTTACACGCTGCGCCTCAGCGCTGGGACGGTCTTGCTCAGTGGGTTTGTTGCGCTCGCACAGGCCCCCGGCAGTCCGCAGCAACCAACCATGCCAAGCCAGCAACCGACGTCACCCACGGCTCCAGGAAATCCTGGTGCTGGACCCGGTGCCTATCCCGGGACCGCGCCGACCGGACAGGACTACGCCGAGAAGGCCTTTGTGACCAAGGCTCTCGAAGGCGGGGATGCTGAAGTGCAGCTAGGGCAGTTGGCACAACAGAAATCCCAGAGCAATGATGTGAAGCAATTTGCGCAGAAGATGGTTTCGGATCACACCCAGATGGCCGACAAATGGTTCAAGCCGGTTGCGCAGCAGCTTGGTGTTTCCGAACCGAAGGGCCCTTCAAAAAAGGACAAGAAAGAAATCGCCAAATTACAGGGAATGTCGGGTGAGGACTTCGACCGCGAATACATCACGATGATGGTGAAGGACCATCAGCAGGATCTGAAGGATTTCAAGGATGAAGCGCAGGTTGCCCAGGATCCAAGTTTGAAGCAGGTTGCCGAACAGGGTTCAAACATCATTTCGCAACATCTTCAACTGATCGAGCAGATCGCCAAGACCCATAACGTCGCGGTGGAAGGCTCGAAGGAGATGTCGAGCAACCAGTAACGGCGAGCTCGCAGCGATGGTCAGGTGCAATTCATTCAAACTCGGGCCGCCGAGGTGAATCGACGATGATAGCGCGGCCATCGCTGAGTGCCTTGACGGAGTGGCGCGTATTGGGAGGCACGATCGCCACGACCCCGGCACAGACGATCTGTGTCTCGCCGTCAATCGTCAGTTCGAGCTTGCCTTCGATGACCTCGTAGATCTCTTCCTGCGGATGAAAATGCTCGTGTATCGTCGCGCCGCCAGTGAATTCGTAGTGCGCGAAGGTCATGGTGTCTGGATGAAAGTGGCGCCCATGCCAGCCGGGCAAACGCTCCGTCGCCGGAAGCTTATCGACCTTCACAAAAGACATCAAGCCACCTTCTTCACTTTCAGTCGCAGCGGTGGTTCAGACTTTCAGCAGCCCGTTCCGGCCTTTGCGAGCGCATCTTTGAGGCCCTTCATACTTTCGCGGGTCGAGGCTTCGGGCGTGCCGGCACCGCGCCAGTGCGTCTCCAGGCTCACGGCATAACGGAAGCCATCGCGTTGCAATGCTGCCAGTTGTCCGGCCCAGTCCACAACGCCCGTCCCTACCGGCGCCCACTCCCACTTGTCGTCGGGCTTGCGGACAACGTTCTTGGCGTGGCAGTGGCCGATGCGTTTCTTAGGCAACAGGGCATAGCCTTTGGGGAACGGCTCGCTGTTGGGGAAGGTGGCCGCATTGCCCGGATCCCAGTTGAGCATGAAGTTGTGCTCGGGCACTGCGCGCAGAGCGGCCGCAGCTTCTTCGCCTGTGGCCGTGTTGCACGACATTTCATTTTCAAGCAGCAGGACGAGGTTGTGACGCGCGCAGCGGCGCGCCGCATCGCGCAGTTTTTCATTAATGGCAGCGCGGTAGGGAGCGACGTTTTCGAGACGCCAGAAATCGAAGCAACGGATGCGATCGGTGCCAAATGCTTTGGCGATCGTGATACAACGTTCGAGCAGGTCTTCCTGCTGTTTGAAGGTGAAGTCGGCCTTGAACTGATCGCGGTGCTCGCTCAGTTTTGAGAGCGGCGCGCCGGGCCAGTCGGTCTTGAAGAGCGGGCTGGCGATATCGGTGACGCGCAGATTGTATTTGGCGAGGATGGTTTTCGCGCGCTCGATGTCGGCGTCGGGCATGTCGGTGACGTTCTTGCCCCACATGCTGCGCAGTTCGATCCATTGAAGGCCGAAGTCGTGGGCGACGACGGAGCAGACATGATCGAAGTCCTGCGAGATTTCGTCGTTGATGACGGCCACGCGGAAGGGGCAGGTGGCACGGGCCGCGCGGGTGAAGGCTGTGAACGACGCTGCCGCACTTGCTCCGGCGATGAATTTGCGGCGCGAGATGGTCATGAGTGCTCCTCGTATTTGAGACGGAACGTTTGTACGTGACGTTGTGCGTTTATTCGCGCGGATATGTTTTCGTCTGGCCGGTGCGCGAATTGGTGACGCTGAAGCTGCCGTCCTGGTGTGCAATGACCTTGAAATACGCACCATCGCTGCCGCCTTTGAGATTTGCAATGAGCGGTTCGGCGCTGTTGTGCGCGGGGTCGGAATCTTCGGCGGTGTGGAGCATCCACAGGTCGAGCAATCCAGGACTTTCATGCACGGTCTGCCACGCTTCGGGACTGCCCGCTTTGTGCGCGCCGTTGTCCATGATCGCCACGCGCGGGTGGAGCGCGTCGACAAAGGCCTTCGAGTTGGAAAGGTTGAATCCGTGATGATTCACCAGATAAAGGTCGATGTGCCCGATCAGATTGACAGGGCAGACAAGCGGAATCTCCTTCGCCTTGGTAAGGTCGCCGAGATCGAGAAAACTAAATTGACCGAAGCGAATGAGGACGCCGGTGGAGCGCGGATTTTCGGTCGTGTCGAGCTCCCACTTCGGCTCATTGGCACAATCGGGATTGGGCGCTGGCTTGATGCCTGCCACCGAGTTGATGTGTTCGCCGTCCGCGGTGATCACGGTGGTATTGAGTCCGGGGATGTCGATGTGATCTCCAGGATGCAGAGTGCGGCGCGGGGTGTTGCCGATGGCCTTGACGTAAGCTGCGAAGTCGTGACGAGTGATGTCGGAGTCCTCGCGGTTCACACCGTGATCGAGAAATTCGCCGACCTTGACGCGCTCGACGAGATTCGGCACACCTCCCACGTGGTCGGTATGGAAGTGGGTGATGAGCACCTTGTCGATCTTCGTGATGCCTGCATCTTTCATCGCCGCCTGAATGCGCTCGGCGTCGCGGCCGTTGTTGCCAGGCCAGCCGGAATCGACCAGCATCGATCCGCCGGACGGCGAAACAATCAGCGTGGCCTGGCCGCCCTCCACATCGATGGCGTAGATGGTGAGGTCGGTGTTGCCTGAGTGCGTGGCCTGGGCGGCAGCCGATTGCGGCAGGACGCTACTAACGAGCGCGAAGGCGATGGCAAGGGTCGCGGCGTGAAGAAACGATGGGCGGTAGAGTCGGGGAGAAACGGTGCGTTTCATTTGCCGATGAGTGTAAACGCTGGGGCGGACACCGTGGAACTCGTGAAGGCAGGTTTCCGTCCGCTGGCCGGGAAGAGAATTGGCGAATCTAGAGGAGCTCGCAGGTCGCAGATTCTGCTCGATTTCCGATGCTGGTAAAATAGATTGTGCCGCATTGTGTGGCCATTCATCTTGTATTCATTCCCAACCTGATGGCCGCCTGAGGCCATACCTGAGCGCAAATCCAGATTTGCCCTAGAAGAGAAGGAACACTACACCTGTGAGCCAGACGATACGCAATATCGCCATCATCGCCCACGTTGACCACGGTAAGACTACCCTCGTTGACGCCATGCTTCGCCAGTCCGGCACCTTCCGCGCCAACGAGCAAGTTGCCGAGCGCGTGATGGATTCGAACGACCTGGAGCGCGAGCGCGGCATCACCATCCTTGCCAAAAACACCGCCGTCAATTTTGAAGGCGGCAAGATCAATATTGTCGATACGCCGGGTCACGCCGATTTCGGCGGCGAGGTGGAGCGCGCGCTCAAGATGGTGGACGGCGTGATGCTGCTGGTCGATGCCGCTGAGGGTCCGCTGCCGCAGACGCGCTACGTGCTGGCCAAGGCACTCGAAGCAAAACTCAAGCCGATCGTGGTGATCAACAAGATCGACCGCCCCGATGCGCGTCCGCAGGAAGTGCTCAACGAAATTTACGATCTTTTCATCGATCTCGATGCGGAAGAGTCGCAGCTGGATTTTCCGGTGCTCTATGCGGTGGCCAAGGCTGGGACGGCCACGTTAGACCTGGCCAAGCCGGGAGAGAACCTGCAGCCGCTGTTCGAGACGATTGTTTCGACGATTCCTGCGGCTACTGGCGATGTCGACGCGCCGCTGCAGATTCTCGTCACCAATCTTGACTACTCTGACTACTTCGGACGCATCGCCATCTGCCGCGTGTTTCAGGGAACGCTGCATGCGGGTGACGACGTGAATATCTCAAAGCGCGATGGATCGCTGATGAAGACGCGCATCACCAAGCTGTTTACGTTCTCCGGGTTGAAGCGTACCGAGACGACCGAAACGACCATGGGTGACATTGTTGCCGTGGCCGGTGTGGAAGGCATCACCATCGGCGAGACCATCACTTCGCTTGAAACGCCTGCGCCGCTGCCGCTCATCATTATCGACGAGCCTACGATCGCAATCACGTTCAGCGTGAACAATTCACCGTTTGCGGGGAAAGAAGGCACGTATGTGACGAGCCGCAACCTGCGCGAACGGCTTGAAAAAGAGCTGCTGACGAACGTGTCGATCCGCGTGGAAGAGACGGGCTCGCCCGATACTTTCAAGGTGCTGGGCCGCGGCGAACTTCAGCTTGCGATTCTGATCGAGATGATGCGCCGTGAAGGATTCGAACTGCTGGCCGGTCGGCCGGAGATCGTCACGAAAGTGGTCGAAGGCACACGAATGGAGCCGGTGGAGCACCTCACCATCGACGTTCCAGAGCAGCACACGGGCGTAGTAATCGAGAAGCTCGGTCCTCGCAAAGGCGAGATGACGAAGATGCACAATCACGGCTCGGGGCGCGTGCGCATGGATTTCCGCGTACCCAGTCGCGGGCTGATCGGCCTGCGCAGCGAAATGCTGACGGAGACGCGCGGCACCATCGTCATGAATTCGCTCTTCGATGGATACATTCCTTACCAGGGCGAGATTCCGCAGCGGCCCACGGGCGCCCTGATAGCCGACCGCCAGGGATTGACAACGACCTATTCGCTGAACGGATTGCAGGAGCGCGGCATTCTGTTTGTCGGTGCGGGGGTGGATGTGTACGAAGGCATGGTGGTGGGCGAGCACTCGCGCGACAACGATCTCGATGTCAACGTAGTGCGCGAAAAGAAGCTGACCAACATGCGCGCATCGAGTGCGGATGACGCGATTCGCCTTGTGCCCTACAAGACGCTGAACCTGGAGCAGGCCATTGAGTTCATCGCGGATGATGAATTGGTGGAGATTACGCCGAAGTCGCTGCGCTTGCGCAAGAAAATCCTGCAGCAGAATCGCCGGCCGAAGCGCTGGGAGAAGGCTGAGCAGTTCAGCTCGTAGCTTCACAGTGATGCATTGTGAAAGGGCTCGACTTTAGTCGTGCCGCAAAAAGTTGCATGATGAATGGGCTTTAGCCCCTGCGGGAGGCTCCTGCGATGCTTCGGTCGTCCCGTCGCTCGCATCTGACTCGCCCTGGTGGCGGCGTGTTATCTTTCTGCAATGTTCGTAGATGTTTACATTGAGTTCTTTGTGCGCCTGGCAATCAAATTTGCACGAAGAATCGGTACCAGCGGTTGGTCCCTGCTCAATGCAATTGTTGTTTCGTCGGTGCGAGAGTCGTCTTTCACTGGATGCATTCTCGTGGTCATCCATTACAAATATCGGAATGCTGACCAGCGGTTCGACGGAACATTCAAGCAGCCGTTCGTAAACGACAACTTTGCCGATGCGTATCTTCGCCGCCATCCTGGCGGATCTGCATTTCCTGTGCTCGTGAGCCCTCATAATTCCTCCTGCTCTATCCCCGAGGAAGGAAGAATTGTCTTTACTCGCGTGGATTAGACTCAGCCTGGAAGGACAGAAAAGCAGATTCTTCGCTCACCACCCCGAACTGAATAATGTTCGGGGCCCCGTTCGCTCAGAATGACACCGCAATCTATCGCGAACTTCGAGGACAGGGTGCCAGGTACCAGGAATGACCACCTCGGAAACTCACTTACGCGCCGGCACCAATAGCCGCTGCTTTGCTTCGAGCGCGCGCTCCAGGGCTTCCTCCGGCGTTGCGCCTACCGCTGAAAGGTGCCCCATCTTGCGCCCCATTTTGGCGGAGCGCTTCTCGTAAAGGTGCAGGCGCACGCCCGGAACCTCAAGCGCCGCGGGAAGGTTGGGCGTTGAGGTGAGCCAGATGTCGCCGAGCAGATTCACAATCGCGGCTGGCGTGATCAGCGACGTATCCCCCAACGGCAGATTGCATGTCGTCCGCACCAGTTGTTCAAACTGGCTGGTTACGCAGGCGCGCTCGCTCTGGTGATAACTGTTGTGCGGGCGCGGCGCAAGTTCATTGATCAGCAGACGGCCCTGGCGCGTGAGGAACATTTCCACGCAAAGCAACCCTTCGATGCCAAGTTTCTCGATGATAGACGCTGCCAGTTTTTCTGCGCGGGCTTCGATTTCCGGTGCGATGCCTGAAGGCAGCACGCTCCACGCGAGGATCTGATTTTCATGATGATTGCGTGCAGCGGGATATGTGCGCACTTCGCCTGAAGGACTGCGCGCGGCCATCACGCTGATCTCGGTAGCGAGGTCAAGCGCCTGCTCGGCGACGGACGGGCTTTCACCGACGCTGGTCCATGCATCCGTGACGATCTGCTTGTTCAGCAACGCTTCCATGCCGATGCGTGCCTGGCCGCGGCCGTCGTATCCACCGCGCCCGATCTTGAGGAAAACCCGCCCGGCGAG
Organism: uncultured Acidobacteriaceae bacterium; assembly: GCA_963838295.1. Lineage (GTDB taxonomy): Bacteria > Acidobacteriota > Terriglobia > Terriglobales > Acidobacteriaceae > Telmatobacter. The sequence goes on along the minus strand of CAWIQS010000002.1, from coordinate 36,497 downwards.
CACCTTTACGGCATGATGAAGTTCGTCTTCGTTGCGGATGATGCGGAAGGGGCCGACCGGAAATCCGTTTTCGGCGAGCCAGGTTTTTTGCAAGATTTTGTCCTGGATAATGCGGATGGGTTCGACGCCAGGGCGGAGCGGCGCCATTTTGGCAACTTCGCTCAGCGCATCTACACCGATCTGCTCGATCTCAAGCGTGACGGCATCGGCGCCCTTCGCCAGTTTTTGCGCGGCGGCAACATCGTCCCACTTCCCCACGATGGTCTGGTCCGCAACAAAGCATGCTGGGCACTTGGCTTCGGGATCCATAACGCGGACGCGATAACCCATGGTGCGCGCGGCCATGGCGGTCATTCGGCCTAGCTGGCCACCGCCGAGGATGCCGATCAGGCCGCCGGGTTCGATCACCGGTACTTTCTTATTCTGGGGAGACTCTTCAGACACTAAGGCAGCTCCTGCTTCATTACTTCTTCAGTTCGCGCGGCGCGCCAGGCGGCCAGCCGGTCGTAGAGTGCGGAGTCGGTCGCGGCAAGAATCTCGGCCGCAAGCAGCGCGGCGTTGGCTGCGCCCGGTTTGCCGATGGCAAGCGTTCCGACGGGAACACCCTTGGGCATTTGCACAATCGAGAGCAGGGAATCAAGGCCGTTGAGTTGCGTGGCGGATACCGGAACGCCGAGCACGGGTACCAGCGTCTTTGACGCAAGCATGCCCGGCAGATGCGCCGCGCCGCCCGCTCCGGCAATGATGATGCGGAGGCCGCGTTCGCGCGCTTTTTCAGCATATTTGAAGAGCCAATCAGGTGTGCGATGCGCGCTGACGATACGGGCCTCGTGCGGAATTTCGAGCGTCTGCAAGATCTCTACGGCCGCTGACAACACTTCGTAATCGCTTTTGCTGCCCATGACCACGCCGACTAACGGCTTCTCGCTCATGGGGTGATTATAAAGGGCGTTACGATGATTGCTGTAGCCGGGCTCACTGACCTGAGTCCGTTGTCGCTGGAGTGACTAATGCCGATGCCATGCCTCGGCCGCAATCTCTGCGACTGCGAGCAGCACGCTGAATGCCGCCAAAAACCCCTTGGCGCGTTGCCAGTTCTGTTCGTGGCGCTCCATGCGGTGTTCGAGTTCGGCGATTCGTCCGCCGTTTCCGTCGCCCATCAAGCTGTTCATCTGGGTCTTCAATACGTTCAGGTCGCTCAGCACCTGTGCTTCAAATTCGTTCATCATGCGCATCCGGCACTCCGTGCATTCACAGTCCGTAGTTTTTAGTTCAGAGTTGTGAGTAGTCTTCGGTCATGAGCAGTGCCGGGTGGCATAAGACCGTCCACTGTTCATGGTTGCTCTCAAATGCCCAGAGGCAGGTTGAAGATGAGCGCTGCTGAGAACTCGGAATAATTCGGTGGAGTCGATCCGTTGTACATCCTTATATAGAACCGATCACTGGCTGAAGTCCGGGCGAAGGTCATGGTCGATTGCGAACCGCGCATCACCACGTCAGGATCAGCACCGGGCATGAAGCAATTGTCGCGGCGGCGTATCTCGAATCCCCCGCCGCTCGGGGCAGTGGCTCCGGCATTAATGATCACGTTGGCCCCGGTCATTGTTGCTACCGCGAGGGCATTTAAATTGGGAAGATAGGTTGGCGAAATGGCAGCTGGCAACCATGTGTCGCCGGGAACGGAAGCGCTTGTTTTGATTGCCAGATCATCGGCCCAATCATTCGCGAAGGCAATTGCGTACTGCACCAGGTCGGGATAGGTTGCCGCGTAACTCAGCGTAACGTTGCGGACCACCACCTGAGCGTTCAGGTTAGCTGAGGGCGCATTCAGTTGCAGTGCATCCCCCGGCCACACGTCGGCGTCGAGCGATGCGCGCGTGCATTTGTATGTTCCGCTCCATAGTGCGCTTACGCTGGTAGCTCCCATTTGCATTACAAGCGCAGCGTTGCGGCAATCCTGCGAACTTCGTGGCGCGGGACTGGTTACCGAGCCGAGCCATGCCGAGACAGAAGGCAAACCGGCCTGCGCCAGAGCTTGCTGACTGGCGGTGTTCACACTACGCCCGACCGATCTGCCCATGGCGCGATAGCTGACAGCGATCTGCTCGCCTGCCGGTGGAGCGAATCCTGTATAGAAGATGAGTCTGCCCGTGCTTTCGACGTGACACTCGGCTGCCTGGGCGGTGGTTCCGGTGCGACGTGTCGACGGAGCGCCGCCAGCAGGCGTTGTGACAACCCAGCCTGATCCAAGATTGCTTAGATTCAATGCGCGCATCGTACCTACAAGGTTGATGCAGCTGGCTGCGACCACCGTGCCTGCGCCCGGTAGGCTTACGACTTGGCCGTTATACAAAATGACTGGCATGCCCGCGACGCCGCTCACAAACTCCTGGATCTCGAAAAGCAAATTAGCTGGAGCGATATTCCATTGACCGCCATAGCTCACGGTCCCGCCGTCAGAGTAACTCCGATAGACAGCGAGCCCGCGTTCGCACTCCGGACAATGCACGCGCAGACGCAACGTATATTGATTGGCCGGATTGATCGGATACAAACTGCCTGTTGGCAATCCCATCACGAACGGCTGCACGGCAACGGCCCCCGTGCCTTGCTGCGCGGTAACCTGAAATCCCGCCGTACATCCCGGCTGCGTTTGCTCCCCGTTGAAAAGGCCGGCGAGCATTCCAGTGCTTCCGTTCGCGAGAGTCACACCAATCGCCTCGAGCAACAGCGTCCCGCCCATCTCCACCGGATCGATCCAGGCTAACTGCGTATCTCCGTCCCTTCCGGTTCCACCCTGCATGCTAAGTCCGCTTGCCCCGAGCGACAGATAGTTATGACTACCCGGGTTGCCCCAGAGACGAAGGTCGATCTGTCCTTCATTGAATAACTCGCGAATGATGGTTGACCGTGAGGGCGGCAGCGCAAAGGCATCGGAAGAGAGGTTGAATTGCGTGGTGACGCCATCACCGAGAAAGTATTCGGTTACATACGCCGTTGGCTCATGCTCTCCGCAGACCGTGATGTCATTGGCGAGAGCGCGTTTTACGCCGGCGGAAAGCGCGAGATTGCCGAGCGCCAGGTTTCCCTGGGTTTCGTCGAGAACGTGAATGGCAGCGGGAATTGTGGCAAGGGTGATAGCACCGTTTGCTGCACGGTACGCAGCGCAGGCCTCGTTTGACGCGGCACCAGCTCCAGTGCTGAACGATGCGCCGGGCGCGGGCGTGAAAGTGGAAACGGGAGTAGTGAGCGAGAGCGCCTGGGTTGAAATAGCGATCGATCCGGTCTTTGCTACCAGGGAGGAAAGAAGCGGACCCGCATTCAATCCCGCAGCGCCTTTGCCCGACGCCATGGGCAACTGATCGAGAAGATATTCATCGCTGATGGCCTCGAGCGCGAAGCGATAGCGCGGGCCTTCGAGACCCAGCCCAGCATACTCCGGCATCGGGCTCGCGGCGAGATAGCCGGTGAAGTAATTAGTTCCGTCGTCGCCGGTTACCTGGATTGGCTGATTGCGCATCAAGGTCGCTGAGTCGTTTGTGGGCAAAGCTACCCATAGCTGGCAGACGGACGGCTCATTGAGTTTGCGCTCAATGGTCAATGGATGCGTCGCGTCGAGCGCTGAGGTATAGTCTTGTCCGCCAATCGTAATCTTCATAGTGTTCGTCCGAATCCTGCAGCAGTTATCGTGAAGATATTCATTGCTTGAGAGAGTCCAGGTTCAAATTTGCGCATAAGCTGCCGGCTTGAAACTGCGGTAGCAGAGCACGCGTTCGCCATCGAGAGGGTCGGTGACGGGGAGCGCGAGGAACTGACCTTTGAGCAGAATGCGCGCAAGTCCTCCCTGATGCTTGTTGTCGAGCGGTGTTGCGGACTCTTCTGCTCCAGCGATACTTTGCAGCCGGGGGTAGTGAAAGAAGATGCGATCGCCCTGGCCACCCTGCATAACAAAGAGCGCCGACCACTCGTGATAAAAGCTGCCGCCTTCGCGATCGACAAAGCCGGTGATAGCTTGCAGTTTTGTGCCTGCTGCGGGTGCTCCTCCCGGTAGAGGCTGCGCGAGAATCAAGCTCGTTGTACTCACCCCGAGCACGAGCGCGACATTGAAGGTGATGCGTCGGATGTAATCAACATCAGTAAGCGGCTGGCGCACGTAAGTGCCGGAGACCGGAGATCCGAGATAGCCTGTCTGACCTGTGTAGTCCGCATCGACCGCGATCATGGAGCCAGGGACGAAGTTGGCCGCGTCAGCTGTGGCGAGCTGAATGACGGACGCAGTCGAGCCGATCTGGATGGTTGCTGCCGGGGCTGCCTTCGCGCCATCCGCGGCGGACGTTGCACCGGTAGCGGGAGCCAGCAGGTTCATATGCTGCGAGCCTGTTGCGAGCGCCATTGTCAGCTTTGTCCATCCAAGAAACTCAAAGCTCAGTTGAGCCTCGAGCGAGGCACGTGTCTGTTCCAGCGGCGCGGCGGGGATGCCGGCAAGGATGGGACCACTCTTGCCTGTGGGCTTGCGCGTGAAGTTTTGAATCCAGCCCAGGTCGATCCACGGAGACGGCGGCGCGTCGAGACTAAACGAACTTGATTGCGAAGGATCGAAGAGCACCGGAGTCTGCGTAATGCGATTCACGGGGGCAAAGTAGGCGCGCATGCGCCGCGCAACCGGCGCGGGTGCTGCAAACGAGGTAGCTGTCATTATTCCCCCTGCTCCTGATAGCTGTAGACCATGACGCGCACAGAGCGGCTGAGCCGGTCGCGCTGAACATTGATGGGCGCAAAAGTCGGCTCATCCCAGAAGACGTGCGTTTGCATGGCGGTCGCGGGTTGAACGGAGTAATTGAGTTTGGGTGTGTAGAAAGGCTCGAGCATGGCCATCACTTCCTGGTCCATGGCGCTCAGCATGCGTCCGCGATCGAGCCCGCCGAATGCCTGTGTGCCGCATGTGCCGTAGAGGATTTCGCAATCTGCTGCCGCCATCGCGGAACTTAGATCCGTGTCGACGCCGAGCCCCAGCCAACGCAGAATGAAGACGTCGGACGGTAGTTGCGCAAGTGGCGCCTCAGCCTCTTCGACAAGAATGCCGGGGCGCAGTGCACCACGCAGCAGCACTGTTCGTTCTGGATTGATCGTGGTGAGGCGCGTGCGGAGCGCCAGGTAAAAAGAATCTTTCGCGTTTTGCATGAGAACTCCAATGGTCAGTGAGCAGAGGTCAGTTATCAGGTGTATAGCCGCCACCTATTGGATCTCTGATCTTTGTGCACTGCCCAATTTAAAGTGATTGCACGCAAGCCTCTCGTAGTGAGAGCCGGTATAGATAAACCTGGCCGAAGGCCTCATTGGATGCGACTGACTCTATGAGGTAATCATGTCCGCTGATGGTGACGGCCAGAGTCAACGCAAACAAGGCCTGCGCCGACGACAGATCGAGCGCATTTACCTGAGCCTGGACGCCGGTGGCCGAGGCCAGCAACTCCCAGCGCGGCGCATCGGCCTCTTTGATCGTTGGGCGAAGCTTGCGCATCACGACTGGACTGATCACGACCTGACTAAAGGTGGTCGCCACCAGGCCGACCTCGGACTGATTCGAATCGGTGGTCGTTCCCGTCACGCGCAGTTGCGCGGTGGTACCGGCAACGCTGCGTAGCAGCGCATCGGCAAGCATCTGCGGCGCGCTGACCGGATTGCGTGGTGCTGTATCGCTCATCGTTCACCCCAGCCTGTTCGCGACATAGGGACGCAACCAGGCCTGCACGGTTTCATCCACCAGCGAACTTGAGAAGTACTGCATCTGCATCGTGTCGATCTTCGTTTTGCTGGCGTTCAGCGCCGGTGTCGACTGCGCATTGCGGACGATCTGCGCACATGCGGTTTTTATGTCGTCGCCGATGGTGGCGAGGCCGGCCGTGTAGGTCGCAGAGATTTCGTTGAATGGCAAGCCGAAGACGTTCCAGGGTAGAGTAAGCTCGCCCGTGTTCGGATCGAAATCCACGGTGGCGGGATCAATGGCGGTCCACTGGCCGGGAAGCGAAAAGGCAAAGGCAATTTCGGCGAGCGCGTTGTCGATTGCCTCGCCGCGCCGCGGTTTCGCATAGCGGCCTTCGAGGCTGACCAGTGGCGTGTTGGCGCTGCGGAGCGGCGCCAGGGGCAAATAACTGAGCCGCACCGTGCGCGATCCGCTGACAACCCGGAGGCGCTCTGTGTATTGCGTGATATTGAGATCTGGGCGACGGCAGAAACTATTGATCAGTGCAGTCGCGGCAGTAATCCAGTTGGCGGAAGTACCGTCGGGCAATCCATAATTGCTGTAGTCGGCAGGTTGCAGGTAGGGCATGTATTCCTCCGGAACAGGGTTCAGTGAACAGTGCGCAGTGCACAGTGAGCAGTGAACAGTGAACAGTGAACGGCGAACCCGGTAAAGACGCTGCGGGCTCTGTCCACTGACCACTGTTCACTGTCCACTGTGGATCGCTCTAGCGGTCCACGAGCACCTGGTAGTGCGCGTAGTTCGCGCCCTTCACGACGATTGCGCCGAACTTGACGGCTACATACTGCTGCGTGAGAGAGCCAGGCATGCCGAGCTGAAAGATGCGCGGAGCCGGATCGCCGAGCCAGTGATATTCGATCAGGTCCTCGGTCACGATGTACGCGGGCAACACAGCCGATCCGGAACCCGGAGTGCCCGTGTAGCTCAGGCTCCAATCTGGAATCAGAGGCAAGTCGCCTGCCTGCGTCGACAGCATCTTCACGCGGAAACCGCCGGTGATCTGGTCGGAGTTGAGTACGACGTTGAACTCGGTCTTCATCTCGCGGTCGATCAGGTCAAGCAGCACCGGGTTGGCATAGATGGCCGTGGGACGAACTTGATATCCGTTGTTCGCCACCATTTGCGCCACGGCTGACTTAATGCCGTCGACGATGGAGGCCGAGGTGCCGATTGTCGTGGTCAGGCCGCCGGAAACGATCTGCGGAACAGCACCCATGTATTGCGTGGTAGTTGGCGAACTGAGACTGGTGTCGTTGCCGTTCCACAGCGCCACGTCGTGCGCGAGCATCACGCCATTGACGGTGTCGACCAGGTCTTTCGCCTGCAGATAGGCGAACTGCTGCTGCTGATTGCCGAGTTCGACATCGAAGAGGTTGTAGTTGATCTGCGACACGATCGCCTTCAGCGGCACGCTGCGTTCTACACGTGTGGGACTGACGACCGGGGCGACAATGCTGCGTGGATTGACGAAGCCCGCGGTGCCGGGATTGGGCAATGCCGTCTCTTCAAAGAAGCGCGACGGATGGCCGGTGGCCGGAACCTGCTTGATGCGCTGGCCGAACGGACTGGAGCGGCGGCAGATGTCGAAGATCTCGGTCTGATATAAGGGAACTTCGATTGCGCCGGGTCCGATGAAGTCGGCTGCCGCGTGGATGTCTGCGAAAGATGCGTTCATAGTGTCTCGCCCCCTCCATGGGGCCGATGTAAAAGTGGACAGTGATCAGTGGGCAGTGAACAGTTAGCAGCGGCGCGCGATCAGCGCGAACTGTTCACTGTTCCCTGTTTTCTGTTGGCGGTTTTTAGCTGATGGCGCCGGCGCGGAGCAACTGGCTCTTGACGGCGATGCGCTGTTCGAGGCTTAGACCGGCAAGCGCCGCATCGAGGGTGCGGACGTCAACAGGCCCTTTTTCGGCGATGCCATGCTTGGCCAACATCTCCGATGTTGAGGTGGGAATGGTGCGGCGCAGCGGATTGAGCGCGGATTGCGCTGCTCCGGCCTTGAGTTCCGCGATCTCGCGCTCAGCGTCGGCAAGCTTCTCCTGCAACTCCGTTTCGCGCCTGGTTTGCTCCACGGTTGCGGAGATCTTCTCCACCTCGCCTGCACGCTGGCGTTCTTCCAGCAGTGCAAGGGTTCTTTCGAGCAGATTCGTGGCCGCTTCCATTCGTTCCATGATCTGGTTGTCGTTGTTCTCCATCGTGTTCCTTTCTAAGTGACAGTGAACAGTGCACAGTGTGCAGTGGGGCGACCGTATAGCTCGTTGCCGAATGGCGGGACGATCCACTGTTCACTGTTCACTGTTCACTGTCGACTGTGTTTTGTTAGCTCGCCATGCGGAAGCTGGTTGCGCGATACGCAGCCTTTTCCCGCAGTAGAATGGCAGCGCCCGTAAACGTGACTCGCGTCAACTTCCAAACCTCGGCACGCATATCTTCCACGCGCGCATCGGCTAACTCATAACTCATACCCATCGATTCCGGCGCGTGGACCGCGATGGTCCTGGAGACTTCAGGAAAGTCACGCGCATAGATGTAGCCGCGCACAACGAGTCGATTGCCCGCAAGGCTGGCTTCAGTAAGCAGACCGACCTTGCAGCGCGCGTCGTGCCCATCCCATCCCGGCCGATAATCCACCGCCATGCCCAGCAGCGAGGGAAGAGCCTTTTCGGCGGCTTCTCGTGTCAGCATCACCCGATGACCGCGCGCGCCGGCCGGCGGCTTATCGCTGGCTGAGTTCACTACGGTCAGCACGCCTTCGAACGGCACCCGGTTGGGATGCCCTTCGACGTGCGGAATCGTTACCGCCATTGCTTCTAATCGCATAATGTTTTCGCCTGTCTCGGAAAAATGGCCGCACCGCTGTTGAGGCGAAGCGGCCGAATTGTCCATGTCCGCTTAGTGATTCATTTCAGGAGAGACGGATATCGGTGATGGCGTGAGTGGAGCCAGCCCCCGCATGGCGCGCACTTCATCCACGGTCAACACCCCAGCCTGCAGGAGCTGAACCTGGACCGCAAGTTCCGTCGATTCGTCGCGCGCATTGAGATCGTTGAAGACAAATTCGCACTCTCGCCAGCCGATGCATTTCCCAAAAAGATCGCGCGTCAAGTGTCCTGCGACCAATTGTGCGAGCGGCAGAATCGCACCGCGGAATGCTTCGTCCGCCAGTTCGGCGGCGGTGGAACGGTTGACATCGCTCTCAAGGCCGAGCAGCAACGGCGGCAGGCCAAATGCGTTGGCAATCATGCGAATGAGAAACTCCTGCCATGCAATCCGTAGATCGGCGTCAGTGCCCTGGGCGAAACGCAGGACTTCCGGCTTCTGCTCTGTCGAGATCAGCGGAACGCGGCCCGTCCCTTCGATCTCATCCTGCCACCAGCGGATCAGCCGGTCGTGCTGCGACGGGGTTGCTTCATTGAGCCAGAGTGCATACTGCGCAACCGAGTTTGCCGCCAGCTTGCCGGCAAAACGATGCGCGCTGAGAAACTGATTGACGGATTCGAATGCAACCTCGAGCGGCCCGAGTCCGAAGGGCGTAAAACTGCGCGGGTTCATGCGCACATAGATCAGCTGGTTGTCGCGAAGTTCCACACCGCTTGATTCCAGCTGACCGGGAGCAACCTGCGCGTAGCGCGGAGAGTCGGGCTGGCCATCCCATCGCGGATTGATGCGGATCGAAGCTCCGTCGACCGGCCACAGCATCGCGGGCCTCTCGGGATCGCCGGTCGGCTCCATTTCGATCGCGCCATAGCCGCCGGTCAACGCGTCCTCGATCACTTGCTCGATCAAAGTGCGAAAACTGTCGACGGCATTGGGCTCTTCGAGAGTGCGTCGCAATACAAGGAGGCGACGGCTGGTTTCTTCAGCATTTTTGGGAGCGCAACCCTCGCCGGCAGCGTATCCGCGCCGCACCCGTACCTGCCAGTCCATTGCCGCGACCCGGTCCTTGATGACGTTGATGGCGCGCCGTACCACGGGAGTCTCGGCAAACCTTCGCAGATTAACGGGGGTCGGTTTTGGCAAGGACTGCCCCGGAAACTGCACCGGGCTCAGAATCGACGGCAGTGCCAGAGTCTTGCGTTCCGCGTTGGCATCCGCCGCGTCGACGGCGACACGGTCGCTGCCTGTAGCCTGCCGCCAGAGTATGCGCAGTTGATCTCGTACCTTCACGCGTTACCTTCCTTCTAGAAACAGAAAGGGCATGGTCTACAGGACCATGCCCTTTCTGTTTCAGTGATCAGTTGTCAGTGAACAGTCATCCGTGAAGCGTACTGTTCCAAAAATCGTGAGCTACATGCTGAGATGATCTTTCTCGCTCTCAACAGAATCTATCTTACGAAATGTGCGCATAATTACCTGCAAAGTTTCAAAATATATTTTTCAAGTAACTAAGTCGTTGCATAACATACACTAAGTCGACTTAGTGGCCTTGATCCTGTGGCTGCACGCTCTTGACAGTTTCAAACGTGCAGCTCGCGGCGGGCAGTTTCAGCCACGCGGCTCATATCAGTAGTGGTCAGTACGCGAATCTGGTTTTCTTCCATCGTTTCGACGCCAAACCGGTACATCGCCAGGCGGTCTGGATCGTCGTCAGTGGCGCCGAGTTTGGCGGCAGGCTCGATAATTGCCGTCAACTCAAGATCGGCTTTCTCCTTGTATTTCACACCTGTGCGCAGGCCCGCCGCGGAGTAGGCAAGCACCTTGGCAAGGTCGAGGCCCGGCTCGAGGCTGACGGCATGAAACATGCGGATCAACCCGTTTGGCCTGTACCCGGCATCGAGGCGCAGGGGGTCGCCGGGCCGCGTGTAATCGGAAGCCGGGATGCGCTTGCGCAGCAGGTCCCACACGCCTGCATGTTCAAATTCGGCGCGCATGACTGACTGGATGGCGGCACGCCCGCTGAGCCGCGGCATGCGTTCGCGCTTCGGCGGATCGACGTATAAGCGCATCAACTCTTCGACGCCGGCGGGAAGACTCTCTGCCAGATACGCCTTGGGAGTTGTCATTTGAACATTAAGGGAAAGTGCCTCATCGAGGATACGCATCATCTTGCCGTCGGGGTCATGACGGAGCCGTTGGCGCAGTTCGGTTTCCATGCCTTCCAGCACCGAGGTGTCGGCGTCGGGATCGAGACAGCGTACGCGTCGCCAGTCGCGCGTAAAGCGCAGTTCCATGGCGGGCGGATCCGTTTGCGCGCCCTGCTCGCGCAGAAGCACGCCCACGTGCACGAACTCGTTGCGCAGCGGATCGGGCGCGTAGCGCAACAATTGAAACTCACAATTGAGTCGCTGATGGTCGGTCGTCATAGCTGCACGTTTCCTCGTTCATCGGCGCCAGGCATTGCCTACATGATCCTGCCGACGATAGTAGACCCCCAGCGGTCCGGAATCCATGTCCCGCTGGAAGATTCGTTGGTCATATTGCCCCAATTGGGAAAGGGCTTGCGATCCGAATTCCGGAATGCCTCAATGAACTCCCGAATACGGCTGCGTCGCGCCAGCAACTTCTCAACCAGCGCTTCCATTTCTGACAGATCGCCGCCGTACCACTCGGGCGGCACTTCATTCGCCGCGCCCCAGACTGTTTCGGCCGGCATGGTTTCAAGTCGTGAGAGCCAGGGCTCAAACGATCCCCATCCAGTGATTTCGCGATAGACGTCGTTGCGGTAGTAAACGCCGCGCAACGGCGCATCCTCAAACTTCCATTCGCCGGCAAAGAAGCAGTACCCGAAATCGATGAATACAGCGCGGTAGCGGCGTTCGCGGGCCTTACGCGTGAACACAGCCTGGCGTCCGTTGGCATTGCCGGTCCACTTATCAAGGGCAAGAATGCCGGCAAACTCGCCCAGATTCTTTACCGCAATTAAATGCTCCTCGGGCAGGTAGTCGACCACCTGGCCGGGCATCAAGCCGCCGACAAAGCGCGACCCGAATTGCAGTCCGGGTTGGCAGCGCTGGCGGGTGCGGCCGAGATCCATCTCCAATTCGGGTGTGTTGTCGATGATCCAGGGCGAGACATCGACCAACTCAACTACCGGAGCTGTGAGGCCCATCGCCGTGGCAAGCTTGGAGGCGAGATATTCGTTCGCCAGCACGCGCATGTGCTGAGGGTTGTTCTGGAACTTGACGACGTACGCGTGACCGTCCGCCCCCAGCATCAACTGGCCCTGTGCGCCACCCCGCATGCGTCGGATATGCTGCACCGCCAGAACTGCCAAGCCTGTTTACCTGCCTGCTGTTGGAGTCAAGTCTGATTGTAATTCGCAAACCCCTGTGCAAGTTGTCGCTCTCGGCCGTCAGCTCTCAGTTGATTCGACAACTGACGGCACGCTATGGGGTTCGCGCCACGAGCAATTCTGCGCGCGCTGCCAGGCCAATCGCCATGGCCATTACGCGGTCATCGTGCGTGCCTGCGCGTGCACCCATGCTTCCATCCGGTTGACGGACGAAGCTTCGGCACTCCGCAAGGAGTCGTCTGCTCATGAAGTGATCCGGCTGCTCGATGAGTCCCGCGTTCATTTGCCCAATCGCTGCCGGCCGGCTCACGGATGTGGTGGGCCAACCCGACTGGCCCGACTGCTGGAAGACCCGCACGCAGTGGCAGACATTCTCAATGAGCGCAAGCACGCCGTGACCGTGATTGTTGCGCTCCACAACGACCCACGCATTGTTGTACTCGGCGGCGATGCTGGCCACCAGTTGTGCCAGTTCGAGTCCGCCGACATGACCGGCAAACTCGGCACATTGGAGGCCGGTCCCCATCTCCAGCACTTCGATTGCGGAGTAGTCGCCGTCGCTTCCACCGCCCGCCGGGTCCACCGCAACCAGGTATTGCTTACCAGGCAAGGAAGGAAGCCATATCTCGAACTCTCCATTGCGGCGCAGCTCAAGCGGCGCGGGCGCCGACGCAAGCCTCTGCTCGATCACTGCCAATTCAAAGATGGATTCGCCGCTGGCGCGAAAGCAGCCCTCGGGATCTTCGGCGAATTCCTGCCGGGCCATTGCACGAAAGTTGGTTTGCGTCTTCCGTCGAAACCCGATCTGCGCAAGGCTGAGACTATGATGTGCCATGAGCATTCGTTCTTCATCCGTGAGGGAATTCTCTTCGACGGCCTTGGTACGATAGCGCCGTTCCATCCACCAGGGGAAGAAATGGCGCACGGTTCCTGTCTCTGGCGCGGTCTGCCACTGCTCATAAAAGCATCCACCGATACCATTCGGCGTTGACTCCAGGATCTCTTCGCCATCCGGCGCGAGAGCGGCGCGCAACCCTGCAAGTATCTCGGCGGGATCGCCGGGCCAGCGCGCCAATTCGGAACAGTGAAGGTTCTGCACCGTCATGCCGCGGCCGGCGTTTCGTTCGCCGGCGGAAACCACGCGGTACTGGGAATCAAATTCTGGAAAGACAATTTGCCGCACATTGGCGCGCGACGTTCGCAGGCACCCCTTGCGCAAATGATCGGGAAGGTAGTCGAGAAAGCGATGCACGATGCGGAAAATTTCTTCAGCTGACTCCTGGGTATGCGCCACTTGCAAGGTCAGCGTTCCCGGCTGCGTGATGGTCTTGAGAAAGAATCGAGCGGCAGCCCAGGTCGTCAGCCCCACCTGGCGCGCCTTGAGTACGATGTTGCGTGCTCCGTGCTGCATTTCGAACGCCTGCTGCACGGTATTGGCGCACAGGGGCGAGGTCAATCCAGAACGGGTTCGTACGCGCAGCAATTGCCGGGCAAGTTCGGTCACAATATTGTGTCCGTGCAACTGGTCAGGCCGACGGTCAAGAATTTTTCCAAAGTTAAGCAGTTCTGCGGCGTCCAGCGAAGAGGGTTCGAACACAATATCTTCAAAGTTCTCCAAGCCGTTTCCTCTTTATTGATCGTTTCTTTTGAGTCTCAGAAGGCGAGATAGCTTGATCGGTGCATCGCAATTCGATTGCGACTGAAACGCGCAACGAGACGATTTCGAAGTCGCGATCTCCGCGCATCTGTGACGCGGTGATGCCCGGCAGTCGCGATCTACACCGGCTGCTTCAGAACGAGAACAGAGGTCCAGGTTCTGACGCAGCCGGTTTCTTCAACGAACAATGCAGTCTCAAGAAGGCACGGGTCTTATTGGATGACCCGCACGTTATATGCGCTGGCTGTTGGTGTTCCCGCCACGCCGGCGCAGACCTTCACAGTGACAACGCCTGACGAAGACACGTAGGGACGCCACACCATCCCGTCTCCCGGATACGTCGCCGGAGTGGCAACCACCGCCATGCTGGTGGTTGCTCCTGTTATGTTCACGGTTCCGCTGGTGCAAGCGCCGAGCGCAAGGGCCGAGCCTCCGATGCTTCCCGTGGTTCCGGAAAGCGGGAGGTTGGATTTTACAAACGCGTCCGTTGCGATGTTGGTTGAGTTATCCGATGCAGCTTGAGTTATCGCCGTGGCCCCGTTCGCGTTGCCGCCGATGGACCCCGCCGGCATCGTGTTGTTCGGAAGACTGACAATCTTCTTGCCGCCAACCGAGTCGCTGATTTCGTAGTTATTCGTGCTGTCACCGGTTAGCCCAACGCGCCAAGCGCCCGTACCTCCGGGCGAATATTCGATCACTCCCACAGCAGTATTCGTGATCGGCTGGAGGGTTATATACGCATGTGAAGATGGTCCCTTGACTATCAGATGCGCCGAGGATGATCCGGTCAGATTGAATGCGGTTAGCGTACTGCAATCCGCAAATGAGCCTGCTGTGTTCGTGAAGCATGGAAGATCGCCGCTCGTGGTTCCGCTGGTCGGGCCTAACTGGGTTGCAGGGGCGGCACCGCCGATCGTCGTGCCCGCTGGCAATTGCGGGGCAATGTCGATATACGCCCATGCCAGCCAGAAATCCTGACCGGGGACAATGCTGTTGTTTCCGATCTGGACATTTCCTGTTGCGCCCGTGAAGTCGAATGGGATTGCATAGGTTTGCAGTGAAGTGGAGCATGTAACCACCAACGGGTAATTGGTCCCCCCCGTGGTAGAGATCATCGGTTTCGTCGTCGTCGCGGTTGGGCACAGCAACGAGAAGTAGGCAGTTCCCTTTGCTGCCGGGAAGTTGGTTCCGATTGTGAGAGCGCCGGGATGGGCGTGATTGGAGTATTCGAATGGCCAGAATGCGGCGTAGTTTCCGCCAGCGCCGATGAAGACTTCTTCGCCGGTAGCCGAGTTCACGTCATACTGATGGACACTGGACCACGGATTAGTCCCAGCAGTTCCCACAAAGATTTCGCTCGGCCACAGGAAGAGATCTTCGTGCCTGTAGGGTGTAGCCGGGTACCCATCAGCCGCGAAGTCCGGTTCAAGCCCACCCATTAGTCCGGGCTGCCCTTTTTGTGGTGTCAGGACTGTTGGGCGCGGTGCCGGTAGGCTGCCGGGAAAACTGGCATTGTAGTAGCTGGTTATGGAGTTGCCTTTTCCCAAGTCATTAACTGGAGTCCCGATCGACGTCTGGACGCTGTTTCCGAATCCGTAAAGGTTCACGCCTCCCGCATCCGCAAAACATCCGAGAGGACAGGCCACACCAACCCCGTCAATATAAGCTGTATTTCCTGAGTCAGCCGAGAGACTCATGGATCCTGTAACTCTACTTCCATTTCCAGTGACACGCAGGCCAAAAGGTGTATCAGCAGGCTTAGACCATGTTTCCATCTCCTGGATCTCGATGTCCCATCCGGAAACGTCAGCGTAAGTATTAGCTAGAGACAGGAATTGAGGACCCGCAAAAGCTGTGATTTCTATATTCTTGAACTTGTTTTCGCCGCCGTTGTAAAAGATCGCGGGATAATAGACGGTCGTGAACACGAGGTGATTCCAGTCCATGAAATCCCCGAATCCGCCATTAAACGAATGCAATTCCGAAGTCCCCTGGACGATGGAAAACATGTCGCTATAGAAACTGGCGTGGTCAACCGTGATGCCATACCAAATCCAGGCGCCCTGGCTGAACATCGCGCAACTGTTCCCCGGCGTAGCTCCACTCGTGGTGTTGAAGGTCGCATCATCGATGTGCGAATAGAAAGTTCCGGTATTCGCGCTCGGGAAGGTCCAGTCCGACGAAAGCGCGTCCATGTTGTCGAGGGCGATTGCGCAATTCCCGATATTGGTTGCAACCGGGAGATTGAGCAGGGAAATATAACTGTGTGCCGAGGCTATGGTTGTCGTGGCGGCTGCAGCCAGCGTTACTGTCTTCCAGGCTCCCGTATCGCTTCCGATTGCCCAGCAGGGACTCACGCTTGCGATCGTCGTCGCAAGGTTGCCCATCACCGTCACGGTCGCGCCGTTTAAGTGTGTGGCTGCGGTGGTTCCCGCCTGTCCGCGATAGACGGTCAATGTCGAGATTCCGTTCGCCTGTGTCCCGACATACATCACGATCTCGGAATCTATTTTGAGATAGCCGAAGATCGTCGGCCATGACCCCGAGGTGGTGCCGCTGATCTGTAGAGAGGTGGCCGTGGTGGTCGTGATGGCTGCCGCAAGCGTAGTTGTGGTCACCGTAGCGCCCGCGCCGCCAATGAGAATCTGTTGCCCTACGTCGCTGCATCCGATGTCCGCATTAGATGAGGTGAACGTGTAGGTTACTGCTGTCTGCGTTCCAGTTCCTGCGCTTCCTGCCACGATAGGAGTTCCACCGAGGCCATTCGTGGTTAGTTCAAACTGGCTACTCGAAAGGCCGGTTGCTGATACATAGTAGTTCGTCCCTGTGGAGAAGTTTGTTGGCAGCGATCCGGTGGTGGTTAACTGAACAGGCTGTCCGACGACATAACTGTTAGTGCCTGTAATAACTGCCGAGCCATTAGTGAAGGTAAGCGGAACCGGCCCTGACATGGCTCCATCATCAAACCAGCGACCCGGCCAGCGATGTGGGAAGTTTCCAGTCGAAGAATTGTCAACCAGAAACGAGATGTCCTTGATCGACCATGAACTGTTGTAGTTTGGATTCGTGGTGACCGGATCAGCCCCATGCAGCATGTCCTGCCCCGGCATACCCTTGAGGGTCACGTTGTACTGATGCGGCGCATTGACGCCATTTCCTCCGGGCTGGCCGACAAGCGAGACACCTTGCCACTGAATCGTTGAGGTCAGATAGCAGCCGCCAGGTGGCTTGGGAAAAGAGATTGCAGCCGGAAGCGAGTTATTGACTGCATAGGAAATCGCTGCTGTCTGCGCGGCCATGATTGCGTTGTGGTCGTCGGTCGAGCAGTCGCCCTTCGCGCCGAAGGCCATCACATTCATCTGGCCATTGACCGATGCGTTGAGAGGGCCAGCGAGAGTCTGCACGGCGGTTGTCGACATCGACACGCCACCCATCGCCGCGAGCGCGCCGCTTGCCGTGGATGCTCCTGTTCCGCCCGACGAAACCGGGATGGTGCTCATACCGCTCACAGCGGCCCCATTGCCGTTGTAATAGGCGATCTGGCCCGTTGAACCGCTGTTGACTGTGCCGCTGCCGCCCGCGCTGCAGGCGGACCCCGTGTTGGTGATGAATCCCGAAGAATCAATCTGCAGACAGTTATGACCACTGGATGCGGAGAGCCCCGGAAACTTGATGGACGTGTTTCCAGAGAAACTCGCATAGAGACTGCTGCTGCTGCCTCCATAGATGTTGAAGGCTGATCCGGCGCCTGTCTCGTAATTGACACGCACCACGCCCGAAGCATTTGCAGCATTGATATAGGTATCGCCGCTGTTCGTGCTCTGATACGCCTTGAAGCTGTCGAGCCCGCCAGTGGCTGAATTCAGCGCCCAGTTGTTGCTCGCATCCTTCAGCATGTACCACTGGCTGTTGCCGTTCCAGTCCTTGTAGGTGAACGAGCCCTTCTGGCTGCTGGTGAGTCCGGGCCACAGATAGTAGTCGACCTCGCTATCGGCGTTATTGCGCACCGTCATGGTGCCAGTGGATTGCGTGGTGCCGCCGACCTGGAGCGTGCCGTTGAATTGCGCATTGCCGGTATTGCTCACAGTCGCAACGGTGGACTCATTCGCGCCGCCGGAGCCGAAGACCACACCGCCCGTGCCCGCGTTATTTGATCCATTCAAAACAATCGCGCCAGTGCCCGCTGAATTCACGACCGTCTGGTTGTTCGTGCTGGTCTGCCCATTGTTGTACTGGCCAATCGAAAGTCGATAGACACCATTCAACTCGTCAAGTAGCTGGTAGAACTGCTCGCCTCCAGTTGCATCGCTGAGCCCCATCGTCCATCGATAGCCGTTGTCGGTCTGATAGCGTTCGAGCAGCCCGCGTTCATTGCCACTGCCGACACCGAGTCGATAGTGGTTGGTCAGCGTCGCATCCTGCTGGCTGCCGTACCAGTCTCCGTTGAGAGAGTTGAAGCTGCGATGGAACGTGTCGAGAAAGCTGTTACGCGTGCCGTTGTCAGTAAGTTTGCCGGTGAACATCGTGCCGCCTGTCATCCAGCTGTTATAGGAACTGCCAGCGTCGGCAACCACCTGGCTGGTGGAATTCTCGTTGCGCAGGCCGACGATCGTGTTGTTCTGCGCGTTGGCGCCCAGATGGACTGCAGTGCCGCAGTTCTCCACGTCGCCGCCTGTGAACGTGTTGCCGTCGCCCTGCTGCAGATTCACGCCGTATGTTCCGGCGATTGGATTGCCGCCGGCCGTGGGGCAGTCGATGTGCAGCCGCACAAAGCTACTGGCGTTGAGCCAATCCGTTGCAGCGGAGTTGGTGACCTGATGGCCAATACCATTGATTGCGGTCTGAAATCCGCTGATGTGGTTGTCGTAAAAAGTACCGCCTGTGTAGTTGCCCGTGCCATCAAGTGTGAGACCTGTTTGATTGGCATTACCGAGCAGATACAAACTTTGTAGGTCGATCTCCTGCGTCCGATAGGCTGCAAATGCCTGCGCATTCGCGCTTGTGGCTGCGGTGGTGTTCAGAACGACGTTGTCGAGATGAAAGCCGAGCGTATCCGAAGCATAGGAGCGGTCGCCCACCTGGATCGCAGCGGCCGCACCGGAATAGAGCAGCACGGTGCCGCCCTGGCTGCCGCTTGCATTGCTCGCTCCGCGAAGGGCGCAGCCGCGTAGCGAGACATTGCGCGTTCCGGCGGTGACAATGATCTGGCTCGCCGTTGAGATTGTTGCGCAGGGCAGCATCACCGTGGTGTTTGCTGTGGAAATGGTCAGGTTGGCGCCCATCGCGAGGGTGCCGCTGAAATTGCGTGCGTCGCAGGTGCCTCCGAAGCTGCTGTTGATCGTCGCCAGGCAGGCTTCTAGCTTCGCGCCGAAATCCGCTCCGGAAAACTGATCAACCTGGTAGGCAGCGCCAAGTTGCTGGGCGGTGAGCGAGCCATTCACCGCTCCGCCAGACAGGGGCACCGCTTGCGAAAATGACGAATCGACGTAGTGCTTGTCTGCCGCCTGCAGACTTTGCGTCGGATCTCCGGTGAGATACAACGGCCCGGTAAGTTGTCCGCCGGTTGACGTAAGGTTGCCTTGTGCGACGGATTGAATCGCCTGGTCAACGTATGCCTTGCTCACGGCCTGCACGGCCTGTGCGGCGGGCATTACCTGCGATCGCACCTGCGCGATGGTGGCCTGCGCAGCTGCAGGAACCACCCAGTATTCCGTGCTGGTGGTGCCATCGCTCATGTGATAAATCGCTGTGTAGTAAAGCCCTGCGGGCGATGAGCCCAGGTTGGGCGTCAGGTTCACACTCACAAATCCATCCGCGCCGATCGTCGCCGTGACTTTGCCGGCGGCGATAGCCTGGCTGGATGCGGTAGTGAACGCGGGCCAGCTCAATTGCAGCGTGCCTGACCCCGGCGAGCCATTGGCCAGGTAGACCGTGCCCTGCACCGTCGTGGTGCTGACGGATTGCGCAAGGGCCGCAATAGCTATCGCCATGCAAGCGAGGCAAATTCCCAGGGCTCGGGTGGCGCGAATGGATTGAATTCGAAGAGGGCTCATGCGTGATTCTTCCTTTTTTTTACCCGTGGTGCAACACGGGCCATGACCGTAAGCGCTGCGCGGTGAGATGCCTGCGCACGACTGATGGCCATGACCCGTTCAAGGTTATCGTTGATAAAAGACCCGCTGATTTGCAAGCGGAAGTCGATGAGGATTTCTAGTTCGCGTCCTCCTCCTCGGCTGATGTTTCGGGTTCCAAGTCGCCTTTCCATTCCGGCGAATTCGCCCATTCCGTGGCAATGCTACGGAATTTGCGTGCGCTCTCGCTTTCGCCGGCCTTTTCCTTCTCTTTGGCGAGTGCATACATGAATTGGATGCTTTGGATCTTCCCGCTCTTGCTGCACTTTGAAAGCGCTTCGGCAATTTCCATGGAGTCCTGTTCCAGGAAGATGTCAACTGCTTCACGTAATTCTGACGCGCCTCGCCCGGCGTTCGATTTCGTTTCGCTTGTCTTTGGATTGTTGACGACAAGTTGAGGTTTTGCTGCGTTCATCTGTCCGACTTTCCCAGACAGCCTTCCATTTTTGGAGCTTCAAATCCCAGAGAAAACGAGCGATCTCACGGGCTCATCTCACTGCAATTGGACGCGATGCCGCGACACCCGCCTTTTTGCGCAGTTCTTTCGGCCAATTGCATCGAATGTTCTCCAGATTCAGCTGCCTCTCTGCGGCAGGTTCGCCGCGGAAGGAGTCCGAAAGAAATAGGGAGCCACTGAGGCTCCCTTCTGTGCATGATTGCGATTGATGCTTCAAGCTTAGCGGAATGTCCCATAATTACCTGCAAATCCGAGAGAAGTTTTTTGCGTAATGGATTCATAAGCTTAGGTCTGTTGACGTGGTGGCCTGCTCTTGACAACGAAATCGATGCGACAACTTCGCCGAGTTCCTCTGCCCGTGATTGAGCACATTCGAGACCGGCTTCGATCAGCTAACATAACCGGGTGATGCGGACACCAACCTTGCTGGTTCATGGCGGAGCCTGGGCCATCCCTGACGATGCGGCTGCGGCTCACGAGAACGGGGTGCGCAATGCGCTCGAAGTGGGATATCGCATTCTGGCCAGAGGCGGCCCGGCGCTCGATGCCGTTGAAGCTGCTGTCACTGTGCTCGAGGATGATCCAACCTTCGATGCAGGCCGCGGCAGCTTTCTCACGTCTGATGGCCGCGTGCAACTCGACGCGCTTCTCATGGATGGCGGACGCATGAAGGCAGGCGGGGTTGCGTGCGTGGAGCGGCTGCGGAATCCGATCCAGGCAGCGCGGCTGGTTCTGGAGCAGAGTCCTCACGTCTACTTCGTTGGCACCGGCGCTGAGGAATTTGCGCAATCGCACGGCATGCCGCTCATCGAAAACGCGGAGCTCGTGCTCGATCGTGAGCGCGAGCGGCTGAAGGTTGCACGGGAGCGCGAAGCTGCGGGGCTTGCCGATGCGACATTTTCAGGTCTTGAAGACGACAAGGGTCCGGAGACGGCGATACCGCGCGTGATCGACTCGTCGCACGATACTGTTGGCGCGGTTGCACTGGATATTCATGGAAACATTGCCGCCGCCACATCGACGGGCGGCACGCTGAACAAGACTCCCGGCCGCGTCGGCGACTCGTCACTGATCGGCTGCGGCTGCTACGCCGACAACCTTTCGGCGGCCGTGTCGCTAACTGGATGGGGCGAGCCCATTATGAAACTGGTGCTGGGCAAGTGGGCCACCGATCGTGTCGCCGCCGGCAGCGCACCCGAATTCGCCGCGCGTGAAGCGATCTCGTATCTGCACAGCCGTCTCGGCGGCCATGGCGGCATCATCCTGCTCGGCCCCGACGGAAGATTTGGCATGGCTCACAACACCCCGGCCATGGCCTGGGGGCTGGCTACGGAAAATGGGCTGGAAACCGGACTGAAAATCTGAAGCAGAGCCTGCAATGGATTTCCGCATTCTCTTAGAGACTCAGTGAGAGCTGCATAATGAGGAAACCAACGCTTTTTACGTTCCGAGCGTTCGAAGAATGCCTTCGATATTGGCCCTGAGTTCATCAACCTTCTTCTGCGGCCATTGCCGATGACCGTCAATACCGCGATGGACAATGCTTGTTGCCGTCGGATTGCGGCTATTGGCTGATGCCGCTGAAATCAAGTCTCTGCTAAATGCTGTCGCCTGGTGATCCGCGTACTTGAAAACATCCATGAGGCAAGCAATCACCAGAGCATGAACTTCCGGCGGCCGTAAGCGGTTGAGATTTCCAGTTGCAAATATCATTCCGAACGCGAAGGTTGCGAGCACTTGCCTTTGAAGTTCTGAGGTCTGTTGAAATGAGATACCGATCACGCCAAACAGTTCAGTCGCCATCGCGTTGATCTCAGTGCGTACCGCAGCAAGGTGAGCATCCATAATCTCTGAACTCGGATTTTATCAGTCACGAATGCTAGCCCGACCTGCTTCGATGCACGGTGCTACTTCATCAATTTCCACTTCAGCCGCGTATACGCCACGCGAAAGCCCTTGCGTTCAGCGTTGCGCTGCGAATTACTTCCCGCCTCCGCCACCATCATCGCGAGATCGCATCCCTGTTCAGCCGCATAGCGCATGCGTTCCACTAACAGCGCTCCCTGCAATCCGCGCCGCCGCATCTCTGGTACCGTGGCTGCGCCGCCGAACAGAGCAACGCCTTGGTGGTGCGTCAGGGCGCCCGCCGCACCGGGCACGCCGTCGATCTCCGCCAGAAAGCACGGGCTTCCTTCGCGGGCTACGACCAGAACGCCCGATTCTCGAACGAAGTCTTCGAACTCCGGGTGCTCATGCGTCCATCCACGCGCGTTGATGTCGCTCCAGAGCTCTGCTTCGTCTCCTCCCACCACGCGAACGCGAATGCCGCCCCCATGGGTCGTCGTTGGCAGGTCGACCGTACGATAGAGCACGTTGCTGATCTCGAAAGGCCGATAGCCGCGCGCACACAGCAGGTCGAGTACTGCAACTCCTACCAATGGAGACACCTCGTGCATGACCTCCGCGCCGCGTTCGCGAAAGAATTGCTCGATCTCATCCAGTGCGGCCGGTGTGAGCGGCTCGAACAAGCCGAGCCCGAAAGTCTGCGTCGTCGGTGCGCCCACTCCATCGAAGACAACGGTTGCACCTGCGCATTCCATCCATGCGGACGTACTGGCGGGATGGAGCCGCTTGCGCGCTTCGGCGAACTGCGCGCAGGCATAGGCCTCGGCAGCTTCCAGTCGTTTTGCCAATTCCAGATTCGCAAACATCATTGCGTTCCTCATCGTACACGCACGTCTCGCAATTGCGATCGACATTCAGTGCGGCCGCGATACCCTAGAGAAGCCGATATGCGCCGACTTGTTCTTGCTTCCGCTTCACCCCGCCGCCGTGAACTGCTCACGCAGGCGGGATACGCATTTGAGGTGCGGCCGGCACATGTGAACGAAGATCTGCGGCCCGGTGAAGAGGCGATTGCCTATGTCGTACGCCTCGCGCGGGAAAAAGCGCTGTGTGTACTCGCGGAGATGTCGTCCAAGGATCCCGCCCCACCGCACGTGATCGTTCTCGGCGCCGACACCACCGTCACCCTTGACAATCACATTCTCGCGAAACCCGAGGATGCGGCCGATGCGGCGCGCATGTTGCGGATGCTCTCGGGCCGTACGCATCGCGTGATCACCGGTGTCGCAATCGCAACCGAAAAGGGCGTTGAAATTGCCGCGGAAGTCACCGGGGTGCAGTTTCGAACGCTGAGCGACGAAGAGATCGCCGCCTACGTCGCCACCGGCGAGCCCATGGACAAGGCCGGCGCCTACGGCATCCAGGGCCTAGCCGCCAAGTGGATTCCCCGCGTTGAAGGGTGCTATTTCAACGTCGTCGGCCTGCCGCTGGCGCTGGTAGCGACGATGCTCGAACAAGCAGGAATCTCAAAGCTGAAGGCTGAAAGCTGAAAGCCATTCTCACAACTTTGCATCGACCCGCTCTCCTTTGTAAGCTACGGCGTGTGCCTGTGCAGCGCTGTCGCCGATACCGACTCCCTTACCCTCGCCGACCACGATCACGTTGAAGGTGTGCTTCTCCAACATCCCCGGAAAGCTTCCCGCGCGCGCGCCAAAAGTCAGTGTCTTCGCCGCATCATCCCAGTGCAACTGGATGGTTGCATGTGCGCCTTTGGCGTAGTCGTAGTTGTCGTTTTCATCCTCATAGAGCGTGAAGTCGCCGTCAGTTCCGGGATAGACACGCACCTCAATCGGGTCGGCCGGTTTTTCGGTTGACCATTCCATCGTCGGACCCATCGGGATGATCGAGCCGGCGCGCACAAACAGCGGCAGCGTCGCCAGCGGGGCATCCGCTTCAATCCTCTTTCCGCCTTCGAGCTTCGCGCCTGTCCAGAAGTCATACCAGGTCACCTTCGGCAGATACACTTCGCGTTTTGTTGCGCCCTGCGTGGTCACCGGGCTTACCAGGATCGCCGGCCCGAACAAATACTCATCGCCAGTATTCTGCGCTTCGACGTCGTTGCGCCAGTCCATCACCAGCGGCCGCATCAGCGTCCCGTGATTGCTCGTCACCTGCCATGCCTCGGAATAGATGTAAGGCAGCAGGCGATAACGCAGGTTGTCATAATCCAGCAGGATCTTCTGTGCGTCGGGCCCATAGGACCAAAGCTCGTTCTCATCGGGATTGCGTGTGCCGTGCACGCGGAAGATCGGCGAAAATGCACCGAACTGGAACCATCGCACAAACAACTCGCGAAACTTGGGATCGTTCAGGTTTCCGCCCGAGATGAACCCGCCGATGTCCGTTGTCCAGTAGGGCATGCCGGAGATGGAGAAGTTCAGACCTGCCGGAATCTGCCGCGCAAACGTGACCCAGTCGCTGAGCACGTCGCCCGACCAGGCCGTTACGCCAAGGCGCTGTGTTCCTGCATACGCAGAACGCGACAGGATGAAGACGCGCTTCTTGTCCGACGCTTTTTGCTGGCCCTCTGAGACGCCCTCGGTGTGAAACAGCGGATAGACATTCGCATACCGCGCGCCCGAGCCGATGTGCAACTGGTGATCGACGAGAAGGTTGTCTTCGCTGCCCTCGGTCTCAGGCTCATCGGTATCGAGCCACCACGCGTCCACGCCTTTTTGAAAGAGCGCGTTATTGATATTGTTCCAATACTCTGTGCGCGCCGGCGGGTTCGTCGGATCGTAGAGCGCCTGGCCCACGGGATGAAAGCTGCCGGTAAGGGTTCTGGCGATGAACCAGCCGTTCTTGTCGAACTGGTCGTACACGCTGGTTCCCGGCCGGAAGAACGGCCACACCGACACCATCAAGTGGAAATGCTCATTATGCAACTTGTCGATCATGCCCTGCGGGTTGGGGTAATGGGGATTCCATTTCATCTCGCCCATCGTCACCCACCAGAACCAGTCCTGCACGATGTTGTCGACCGGGATATGCAGCGCGCGGTACTTCGCCGCAACGCCCTCAATCTCTGCTTGCGCCTGATACTTGTTCTTGCACTGCCAGAAGCCGTAGGCCCAGCGCCCGAAGAGCGGCACCTCGCCGGTCAGTGCGCGGTATTCTGCGATGATCTGGTCCGCTTCTGGTCCGTAAATAAAGTAGTAATCGATGCGGTCTGCGACTTCGCTGCTGATGTAAAGTGAATGAACGAACCGGTTATTCACGCGGCTGCGCGAGGGGTTGTTCCAGAAGATCCCGTAGCCGTTCGTCGAGACCAGCAGCGGAACCGCGATCTGCGTATTCTCCTGCGAAAGGTCGATGGTCTCGCCGCGGTAGTTCCACACGCCGGCCTGGTGCTGCCCGAGCCCATAGAGCCCTTCATGGGAACCATAGATCGGGAAGAATACTTCGGCATGATAGGTCTTCTCGCCGTTGACCTCGACCGGCTTCAGAGAGCGATAGCCTTCGGTTGTCAGTGGCTTGCCATCCGCCCCCACGTAGTGCAACGTGCCCGACTCGCGCTCCACCATGGCCTTCAGCTTGCTGGTGGTCAGCGTGATGGTTTTGTCATTGTCTGTCACATCAAACGACGCTGCCGGCCAATCCTTCTTGATTACAACGTGATCGGAAGGGCGAACTTCTGAGGAGGCATCGAGCGGCGAGTAAGTGACATGCAGAACATTGGGTGCATCCACTTCGAGCTTCAGCACTCCGTTCTTCTGGCGGATCTCGAGACCGTTGGACTGTTTGTCAAAGCTCACCACCGGGTTCGGCGGATTCCACTGTGCCACGGCCCCGAACGGTGCCCATGCTGCCACACACGCCAAAAGAAATGCCCCTGCCCACCGACGATCGCTCATTGAATACGTTTCCTTTTTTCGCGCAGAATCCAAACGCATCAAGTGTAACGCCCGAGTGCCGCACCCGCTTCTCAAGACAAACATGGACGGCAAAAGGCGCTCCGTTGTCCTACTCTTAAGCTATGACCGATCGTGACCTGCTGGCGCAGATCGCACGCTCCGCCGGCAGCAAAGCCGGATACAAGCAACTGGTGCGCGAGCTTGGCCTCGGCGGTGGCCGCGAGCGCCGCCTGCTGCTTGAACAGCTCGCCCGCATGACGGCGCGGGGAGATCTGATCAAAACCGATCGCGAGCACTGGAGCATTCCGAAGAAAGCGGGCGCCGGCACACGCGACAATCTCATTGCCGGACGTCTCGATCTGCATCGCGATGGCTATGGATTTGTGCGTCCCAATGCGAGACAAGGCACTACAAAGGAAGACGACGTCTTCATCCCGCCGGACGAAATCAACGGCGCGATGCAGGGCGACCAAGTGCTGGTGGAACTCGCGCCTCCGCGCTTTGACGGGCGCCGCCTCGGCCGCATCGCCCGCATTCTCGAACGGCGCAATCCCACGGTCGTCGGCGTCTTTCACTATGCAACGTCCGATCGCGAGATGGGAGATAGAGTCATCCCTTTCGACGAGCGGATGACGCAGCACATCGTCATTCCATTCGGGCAGGAGTTACCCGCACCGGATGAGACAGCCACGCTGCATCGCGTCCTCGGCAGCGAAGCTGCTGCTTCTGCGCATCACGACGATCTCGAAGGCCTCGTCGTTGATGTCGAAATCACAAGCTGGCCCACGCCTACGCGTCCGCCTATCGGCCGTGTCATCGAAGTACTCGGCGATCCGGACGACTTCGGCGTCGACGTCGAAATGATGATCCGCAAGCATCAGTTGCCGCGCGTGTTTCCCGACAAGGTGCTGGCTGAAGCTCGCGACGTGGCCTTCCTCGATGAGGTCGAAGCCAATCGGCGCCGCGACTTTCGCGGCCTCCCCATCGTGACCATCGATGGCGAAACCGCCAGGGACTTTGATGATGCGGTTCTGGTGCGCGATCGCGCTCACGGTGCCGGCTTCGAACTCCAGGTGCATATCGCCGATGTCGCCGAGTATGTCGGCGCCGGAACGGATCTCGACCTCGAAGCGCGCCTGCGCGGCAACAGCGTTTATTTCCCTGACCGCGCCATCCCCATGCTTCCCCATGAACTCTCCACGGGCATCTGCAGTCTTCGCCCCCGTGAAGATCGCCTCGTTCTCAGCTGCATCATGCAGCTCAGCGCCGCGGGCCGCATCGAGAGCTTTGAAATTGTCGAAGGCGTCATTCGTTCCGCCCAGCGCATGACGTATACCGATGTCCACGCCATTCTCGAGGGCGATGCTGAGACGCGCATGCGATTCGCACAGCTTGTCCCCGAATTCGAACGCATGCGTTATCTTGCCGGATTAATGAACAAGCGTCGCGAAGAACGCGGCAGCATCGACTTTGATCTGCCCGAACCCGTGATTGAATTCGACGATCAGGGACGGATGCGCGGCGTCACCAAGTCCGAGCGCACCTGGGCCAATCGTCTCATCGAAGAATTCATGCTCGCCGCAAACGAGTGCGTTGCCACCTGGCTTGAAGACCTCGGCGTGCCTTCGCTCTACCGCATCCACGAGAAGCCGGAGCCGCGCCGCGTGGTGCAATTTGAGGAACTCGCTGCCAGCTTCGGCTACTCCCTCGGTCTCGGCGCACTCCCCGTCAAGCGCATCCAGACCCGTGGCGATCGA
Source organism: uncultured Acidobacteriaceae bacterium (assembly GCA_963838295.1). Lineage (GTDB taxonomy): Bacteria > Acidobacteriota > Terriglobia > Terriglobales > Acidobacteriaceae > Telmatobacter. The sequence goes on along the minus strand of CAWIQS010000002.1, from coordinate 8,740 downwards.
CGCGATGCGCAGCGCAGTGGCCGCCAGGTCCGCACCCACGAAGTCCCCGAAGATATCGCCGTTACGCCGAAGATGTATCAGAAGCTTGCCGCACGCATCGAAGGCAAACCCGAGGAACGCATCCTCAGCTACCTCATGCTTCGCTCGCTCAGCCAGGCACGCTACTCCGAGATTAACGAGGGCCACTTCGCGCTTGCCGCGCCCACCTATACGCATTTCACTTCGCCCATCCGCCGCTACCCGGATCTCATCGTTCATCGCATCACCAAGGCGCTGCTGCGGGACGGCGTCGATGGCCGAGCCGAAGTTGCAGAGGAACGCCACGGTTCGCCGTGGACGCACCCGCACGAAGGCCTCAAGGGCATCGTCATTCATCGCGCGAAGAAGCGCGCAAACGAGGAAGGATTCGGCGGGGAAGCGCCAATTCCCGAGGCTGAACTCGCGCAAATCGCCGAGGAATCAAGTCAGGCCGAGCGCCGCGCCGCCGAGGCTGAGCGCGAACTCGTGGAGTGGAAGAAGGTGCGATTCATGGAGGATCGCGTGGGTGAGGAATTTGCCGCGCTGGTGCTCAACCCCACGAAATACGGCCTCTTCGTGGAGCTCACCGACCTTTTTGTCGAGGGCCTGGTCCCCATAGACACGTTGCGCGACGACCGGTATACCTGGCGCGAAAACACGCACGAGATCATCGGCGAGCGTTCAGGCCGCCGCTTCCGCGCTGGGGATCGCGTCCAGGTCGTTCTCGATCGCATTCTCGCGCAGGAACGACGGCTGCAATTCTCCATCGTGGAAGAAGGCATCCCTCTGACCGGCAAAAAGCAGCCCAAATCGCCGCCGAAATCCAAAAAGAATCGGCGCACGGAAGGTGCTGCTCCCGGGGCGAAGAAAAGGCCCCGCCATATCCGCAGGCAAAAACGCCGCTGAGAGGCGATTGCGCGTGTGCGCAGTCTCCTCGACGACCGGCTTACGCGCCCGCTTGCTGCGCCGCGTACTTGCCGATGATCGGAAGCTGGTATTTCTCGCCTTTCAACGCCTTCATCAGGGCAATGATCCATACGATCAAGATGCCCAGCGAAGCAAACGGGAGAATGATCCAGCCGATGACTGGGATAATCCCGAGAACGATCTGAATCGCAATCGCTGTGATGCCGAGAAAAATGCACTGCCAGGCATGGAAGCGCACAAAGGAGTTCTTGTTGTAGGGCTCGACGAGGAGAAAAACAATCGCCGGAATGATGGTGATGTAGGCGATCGCTCCGGCTGCGTTGTCAGATAAGCCGCTCTGCGCGGCCGGCGGGGCCTGGGGAGGAACGGGGGTGTACTGCGGAGAATCAGACATAGCTGCTCCTTCACTTTTTGGACCTGGATCATACCCGGAACTGCAGAGAAAAGAGCGAGTATTGGGAGAAATACAAACAGCGAGCCACGGGGATACTACTCACCGCGTCACAGATTTCCGTGGTGGGAATAAAGACTACTTCATCGCGAGCTTTTCGGCAATACTCCCGAGAATGGGAATCCTGAACCGCTTGCCATTCGCTGCCTGGATGACGCAAATGAGCCATAGCACCAGCCAGAGCAACGACAACATCCTGAGAATGTAGGCCAAAGTAACGGTCCCAAGAAACAGCGTCAAAAGGGCGATGGAGCCTAGAATGATGTCGAGTACGAAGGCGGTAACGCACAGCAGAACGGATTGCCACGCGTGAAAACGGATGTACGGGCTGTCCTTATAGGAAGGAAGAAGCAGAAAGGTGATGGCCGGGAGGAAAGTGAAGTAAGAAATTGCGCCGGCTGCGTTGTCTGACAGGCCGGATCGTGTCGCTACGGTCATGAGAACCCTTTCCATCCTCCTGTAGGGCCTACCCCAATCTTCCGCCTTGGTATCTCTATTGCGTGCCGGCCGTAAGAATCGGCGAACTCCGCTTGCAGGCGTCTCAAACATCAAACAGGATTGATTAAAGAAAAGCGCCGACGTTTGCGAAAGTCAATCAGAATCATTGCATTGCCTGCACATCGGTAATCCCGGACGTCATTAGAAAAGCTTCAGTTCGGGCGGGCACTCGGTCAGCAACTCAACGTCGTCGTTGCGCACATTTCCCACTCGGTTGCTCACCGGCCAGGAACGCATCTTCTCAGCGGGATGCGGACGCAGCAGATCAACTGGAGGACGCGACGACTCGCCCGGCTCCATCCATCGTAAGTAGTCGTGCGGTTCAAGGATCACGGGCATGCGATTGTGCACCTGCTCCGCCAAAGCGTTGGGATCGGTGGTCAGGATGGTGAACGTCTCCAGCGGCTCTCCCTCTTTCGGGTTCCATCGCTCCCATAGCCCGGCGAATGCGTAGGGTTCTCCGCTCTGCATTCCGAAAGCAAATGGCTGCTTCGTCTTCGTACCGATCTGCTGCCACTCGTAGAAAGCATCCGCTGGTACCAGGCATCGGCGCGTCTTGAATGCCTCGCGATAGAGTGGTTTCGCTGCAACTTCTTCAGCGCGCGCGTTTATCGTGGTGTAGCCGATCTTCGCGTCCTTTGCCCAATAAGGCACAAGCCCCCAGCGCATCAGCGCAAACTCGCGCTTGCCCGTATCGGCGTTCAGACGTACCACCGGCTGCGTGCTCTGCGGCGCCGCGTTATACGTGGGCGCAAAAAAAGGCATGTCTTCCGGCTCTACTCCGAACCAGTCGGCGAGGACCTGTTGCGTGGATCGACGAGCAAAGCGGCCGCACATGGCTTGAGAATAGCGTGTACGCCACCTTCGAGGCGAAGCTGAAATCGCTGTTGTCGATGAGTTCCGTGCACCATCCAATACAATGGAATCAGGAGCAGGAACGATGGCGCATATGGTTTTTTGTGTTCGCAATAAGAAAGAAATGGAGGGGCTTGATGAGCCGCCCTTCGACTCGGAATTTGGCCAGAAAATCTATAAGAATGTTTCCAAAGCGGCGTGGGGCGAGTGGGTCGACCGCCAGAAGATGCTGCTGAACGAGTACCGTCTGCAACCCTGGACACCGCAGGCGCAGGAGTTCCTGGTCGAGCAGATGGAGCAGTTCTTCTTTGGCGAAGGATCCGCGCTTCCGCAGGAGTTTGTCCCTCCTTCCCATTGAGTGCGAATCGGCTGATCCCCAAACATTCAGCCATGCGCCAGGGAGCGGAGAAAGCAAAAGCCAAATTCGCCGACTTGCGAATCGGACAATCTTTGAATCGGACAACGGGCCGCGGTCGAGCAGCACGGAATTCGTTTCCGCGGCACCGGGATGCCCGGCACCTCCGAACAGCATGCTGGTGTAAACTAAATCAGAACCCCATGGGCCGGCTCACCCGAGCCGGCTCGACTGTGTCGGGACGTGGCTCAGCCTGGTAGAGCACTCGCTTGGGGTGCGAGGGGTCGGCAGTTCAAATCTGCCCGTCCCGACCAACGATTTCTCAATTCACATCCTCAGCTGTGGGGACTTTTGGGGGGACACCTGATTCGGCCTCCAGGTCCTTTCTAGAGTACGGGGAAGGTTTGTGCGTCGATCGGACCTGCGAATCTAACGAAGCCACGGCCTTGCGCTTTGCGTCCAGCCGCACATGACTGTAATGCTCTAACATTTTGTAGCTCAGGTGTCCGCTGATGGATTGGATCGTCGCGTCCGGCGTCTGTGTCTGGGCAAGCGCCGAAATGAAATGATGGCGCAGATCGTGGATCCGGCATTTAACGCCCGCAATGAGCTTTGCAGTGGACCAGGCGGTCTTCCAGGAGCTTAATGGCTTGCTCCGGTCCAGCCCATAGCCGGTCATTTGCCCACGATCAGCAGATCCTTCCCCCTTGAAGACGAGTTTCTCGCTTGGAAAAATATAGTCATCCGGTTGCGTGTCTATGCTGCGGGCCCTCCACGTTTTGAATGCATCGAGAGCCGTCTGGTTTAGCGGAATAATGCGCCCCGAACCGCCCTCGGTTTTCGCCGTTCCGACGCGAAACTCGGCTCGCAGAAAATCGACTTGCCACCATCTCGCCCGCCGCAGCTCTGCATTCCTGAGTCCCGTATTGCAGAAGATCACAACAGCCGGGAAAAGACTTGGACTCGGACTATTCCTGCAGGCATCCAGGAGACGGACTTCTTCGTCGGGCGTAAGCGCTTTTCCAATCTGCACGGACTCGCGCAGCATTTTTACGTCGTTCGCGACGAGACCCCAGAGCCGCTCTGTCTTCAGAATCTGCCTCAGTGTTGCAACCTCCATATTTACAGTCCGATTAGACGCATTTTCACCCTTGCGCAGTAATTGGTATTGCCCGACATGCGCCGCAGTCACGTCTCCGACCAACATCGATTTGAAGAATTTGGATAAATGTTTGAGATTGAATTCTTGAATCGCAAGATTCGATTTACTCCATCGCGCTTTGTTCGTGTCAATCCACTCGCGGGATGCGGTGGCAAATAGTTTCAGCTTGCGTGCGGGAGTAATTCCATTCGCAGATTCTTCGAGTTCACGCCTGCGCTGCCGTTCCGCTCTTTCTGCGAGGGTTCTTGAACTGCTACCGGTCGATTTACGAATTCGTTGCCCCAGAAAAATGAACTCATATGACCAGTGTTTGCCCCTTCGAAATAAAGTCATTTGGCTTGCGTCCGATCTTTGCCAGGTTTCCCCGCGTCCAAGTCCTTTCGAAGGCGCCGGCTGTTTCGTTTATTCCATTGCTTCCTGTGCTTGACGCTGCAACACGGTGAATTTATGCGTGATGCCCAAAATAACTTGCGACATATCGCGCAGCGTCTAACGTGATCAGCAGGAATGCCTTCAATTACATTGAAAAAGTTCCCTGAAGCACTGATTCTGCCGCCGCGAACATAAAGATTCATGGGGATGCTCGGAAGGCTTGTGAATTGGTCAGTCATGTCATAGTCCGATCTGCTTTCCGATCCAGAATTCTGATCGGCGATCGCAGGGAGAAACAGTCGTGCAGTCTCGAACGCGTCATATTGACGACGAAATTCAAGTTCGTCGTTAGGTGAACCCAAGAATTCGCGCTCGGCTGATGAAAGGGAACGCAGCAGCTTCGCAATTCGCGATCGCCTGTCCGGTGTCCCGAAAAGCGCGGTAGCATCCGGCAGGTCGCGACGATTTGCCACAGAGATGAGCGCTTTCAAATCCTTCGGCGGCTTAGATTCGCCGCGTCGTGTCACCGCTTTTGACATTGCATTACCTACTAAGGAGACCCACTGTCCCCCTGTTATTACGAGTGAAAGACTAGCATAGTGCATGTGCACACCGGAAGCAGAACCGGAGACAGGTCCTAAAAGAATGCCCAGATTGCTGACAGTGCCAGAGGCCGCAGCCACGTTAGGTCTTAAGACCGCGACGATCCGGGCGTGGATCTGGATGCGAAAAATTGATTACGTAAAGTTGGGTCGCTCGGTTCGCCTCACCGAGCAGACTGTGCGACAGCTGATTGACGAAGGCACCGTTCCCGCTCGTCGTGAGCGATAACTCGCTTCTTAAGCCGATGCGCAAATCAAAGCAGAAACCTGGATCAATCTCGATTCTCGAACAAGCGATAGGCTACGCTGCACGCGGCTGGCGCGTCCTGCCTCTTCACTGGGTGGAAGACGAGAGTTGCTCGTGCGGCAAAGACAGCTGCTCAAGTGTCGGGAAACACCCGCTCACGTCGCACGGCGTGCATGATGCGACAGACGACGAGGCGCAGATACGGCAGTGGTTTGGCAAATGGCCAGGAGCCAACTTAGGAATTGCAACCGGACCCGAAAGTCATTTGATCGTTGTTGACGTTGACGGGCCGCAGGGGCTCCGCAGCTTGCGCGAACTGATGGGAACCACGGCACTCGAACTTCCTGATACGCCGACCGTGTTCACCGGAAGAGTAAATCAACATAGTAAGAGGTGCGGGCTCCATCTGTATTTCGCATATCCTCGCTACGCTCGACTGGGTAGCAGCATCTGCAGCATTGCTAGGGGAATCGACGTGAAGGGTGCTGGCGGCTACGTTGTTGCACCTCCATCCGTCCATGCATCGGGGCTTCGCTACAGGTGGAGAACCAACACATCCGATATCCCCGGCGAGGCGCCAGAATGGCTGATCACAAAAACTAGCGGCAGACAGCAGTCACAGGTTTCTCCCGAAGCAGCGTTTTACGACGGAGAACGCAACACGAGCCTGTTTCGCATCGGCTCTAAGAAACGTCGGTCCGGCGCATCCGAGGGAGAGATCCTCAGGTATCTTCAGCAAAACAACGAACGCAAATGTCTCCCGCCGCTCAAGAACTCCGAACTTATGCGTATCGCCGGGAATGCTGCCCGGACGCCGTTGGGACCGAATCCGCTCGAGAAAGCTTGGGCCGAAATCTCCTCAAACCTCGACGAGTCTGACTATCGGAATCTACTAAGACTGGCCGAGCAACTCCAACGCCGTGCGCGGGACGGCTGGATCTTGTTGCCCGTCGTCGCAGTCGGACGCCTGATGAAGATCGATCCAGCGACCGTATGCCGGCTCCGTAAGCAAGCAGTTCACGAAGGCAGACTCGAACTGGTTGAGGACTATGTTCCACGTGTCTCTGCAGCGAAGTACCGGTACAAGATTACCGCTAAGCAATATGCAAAGTAAGCCTTTGGTTAGTTTGTTAGTTTGTTAAATCGCATTTGGTTACTTCACGAGGTAGCGAGGAGAAGAGGAGATTGATCCAACAAGGGGCTAAGCGAGTGCGCACAGACACGCGCATGCGCCTTGGGCAGCTAAAACGGGCGCCCGCAGGCTCGGAGGTGACAATTTCAGCTGTGTCTTTGTCTCGAATGCAGTAGAGGAAGTGCGACCAAGGTCGCATCCCCGAAGGGGGACTATTGGAAAGGAGGAAAGACATTACGCGCTCGACTGCGCCTGCGGCGCGCTGGCGATTCGACACAAGGCCGGTTACCGCATGCGCAGGATGGCCGTACAAAAAAGATTCAGAGCCATCAGGCTGGGTTCGGTCCACATGTGGGAATTGAATCGCTACGAGGGGCGTTCCCGTCGCAGCACCGGGCATCACAGAATCGCCACAGGATCGTTACATTTCACTTTGCATGCGCTAGCGCCGGTTAAATCGGCGGAAACCAAGAAGGAGACGAAGAAGATGATCGCAAGAGACGTAGCCGATCTGCTGCACGCAGTACGAATTGGAAAGACGAAATGGATTGCAAACTGCCCGGCGCACGATGATCAGGAATTCCAATTAGAAATCACACAAATCGCCAGCTGCGGAACGCGTGTTCAATGCCGGCACTGTTCAATTTACGAAATTGCAAGGGCTCTGGGAATCAGTCGGGCGGACTTGGAATCACACCCCGCGCCAGAGCCAGACATGGACGACCTCGATGACCGCGCAGCCCGCTGTTTCCTGGCCGCGAAGCTTAAGCGTCAAGAACAGCACGAGATTTCCTGCGGACAGATTCAGATGCAGCTAAGAGAGGTGAACTTGTTGCGGCGCCGGTCCGAGACTGCGCGCAGAACCGGAAGGAGTTTCGATGAGAGTTCCCTTACAGAAGCTCTCGAGGAATTGGAGCGGCTCCACGAGATCGAGAAGAAATTGCGTGCGCCATGCAAAGGCTAGCCCGGGCACTCTGATGGCCGCACAGCTTTTGATAGGCTGCGCGGCCTGTTGATCGGGAATAAAGTGAAAAAGAGGACGAGAATGGAGATTTTGTCCGCAGTTGAAAAGGAGGAACGAGGACGACTCCGTCTTCGCGCCCACGAGCAGGTCATGCGGCGGGCCGCCGAGTATGGGGCCGAGCAGCTCACGAAGTCCGGGAGCTTCGTACCGCTTCAGGATTTCGAGTGGCTTCTCTTACAAGCTCGATGAATGAACCGGGGTTCCAGCGATTGGTTGTGGCAGGATCGGCTCGCTGCCGGCACGGTCAACCTGCTGGTGGCCAAGCCCAAAGTTGGAAAGTCAACACTCGCCCGGCACCTCGCATTCGCGGTCGCCGACGGGTCGGACTTTCTGTGGCGACGAGTGAGAGTGGGAACGTGTCTACCTTGCGCTTGAGGAACGGCGAAAGGATGTCGAGGCGAGTTTTCTGGCGATTGATCGAAGTTGCACAGACAGCCTGTTCGTGAAGACGCAGCGATGGTACAAGAGTCTCGAACTGGTCGAACAGCATCGTCCAGCCTTGCTGGTTATCGATCCGTTGATCCGGCTGGTTCGCCTGGCGAATGAGAACGCATATGCCAAGGCGTATGAAGCGCTCACCGTTCATTGATGTAGCGGGATCGACTGGAGCGCACATCCTGGCGCCGCACCATTCGCCGAAACAGACTCGGCACGATCCGATTGACATGGGCATCGGAACAATTGGGTTTTCAGCCGTAGTGAACACCCACTCGTCATGCGGAGAGTCGGGGAGAAGCGGACGCTGGAATCGGTTCAGCGAGTCGGCCCCGATTGCCCGAGACAATTTTGAATCTGGGATTTCGTCCAATGGTTCGGGCTGGGATCTGCACGCGAAGAATTCGACGAGCAACAGATGGAGCAGTCGATGATAGCCGCCATCGACGCTAGCCCGAGGGATGACTGAAAGTGAGATCGATACTTCGTTCTCGGCAGGACCGAAAGAAGCGTTCAGCGCTACGCACGCTCAACAATGCGGGAAAGATTGAAGCCGACGGCAGCGGCAGGCGTAACGATCCTTATCGCTACCGAGCCGTTCATCCGGGCGTTCCGAGGAAGCACCTGCAGAGTGCTACATTAGGGAAGAAATAGCCCCGAAA
>CAWIQS010000001.1:0-355072 GCA_963838295.1 uncultured Acidobacteriaceae bacterium | reverse complement strand
TACTCCCGGTGCGGCGCTGCCCACCCCCGTTTCCTGCCATACGTCCGCAAACCAGAGGTGTCTGAGCAGTAACGTGTCTTCTCCGGTCCGCCAGGCAACCCTTCCGACCTGGTCCGTTTGACCGCCCTCGCAAACCCTCTTACCATGAATTGGGGCATTATCCCCGCCACGCGGCGCTGTGACCGTCTGGCGACAGCCCGCTGTAGCAGCAACATTTGGCGCCTGTCGCGCCCGGAAGGTACAACGTTGAGCACCGCTGACACTCTCGAAACCAACCCCGCATCCGGTACACCCGAAGAATCGCACGGCCACGAAGGCCACGATCACGAACACGACCATAACCACGAACATCAACATGGGCCTGTCCTCAATCCCGATTGCACCCGCGAACTGGTGCTGGATGTCCCGGCAGAGGAAGTGTCCAAAGCCTTCCGCAATGTCGTTCGCAACTATCAAAAATATGCCAAGCTTCCCGGCTTCCGCCCGGGCAAGGTGCCAGAGGCCGTAGTCCGCCGTCGCTTCGCCAATGAGATCCGCAAAGATGTCATCGACGGCCTGCTCCCAGACCGCTTCAGCAAAGGCGTTCGCGAACTCAACATCCGCCCCGTCGGTCAGCCCCAGGTAACCGAACTGACAGTGGATGAGGGCCAGCCGCTTCACGTCAGGGCTGTCTTCGAGTACCTGCCTGATTTCTCCATCGAAGGCTACGAGCAGGTTGTCGTCGAGAAGCCTTCTGTCGAGGTGACCGACGAAGAATTTGCCCACGAAATGACCCAGTTGCGGGAGTCCCGCGCGGTCGTTGAGCCCGTCGAAGAAGACCGCGTCATCGTCGACGGCGACTGGGCCGAGATTTCCTACACCGGCCTTATGACCGAGGATGCGGAAGCTGCGCCTATCACCGGTGAAGATTCCCTCGTTGAGGTTGGCGGCAAGGATACCGTAGAGGCATTCACCCAGGTTCTCCGCGGCGCCAAAGCTGGGCAGGAACTGAAAGCCGAAGTCATCTACCCGGCGGACTACCCTGAAGCCAAACTCCAGGGCAAAACCGTCGCCTACGACGTCGCCGTTAAAGCTATCAAAAAACGGACACTTCCCGAATTGAGCGACGACTTCGCAAAGGAAGTCGGCAATTACGAAAGTTTGGACGATCTACAGTCCCGTGTCCGCGAACACATGGCCAACCGCAAGCGCCGCAGCGTTGAAGCCGAAACCAAGGACCGTCTGTTCGCCGAACTGGTCAATAAGTACCAGTTCGCTGTACCGGAAAGCCTTGTGCAAGACCAGATTGACGCCCGTTTGGAGCGGGGCCTGCGCGCCCTTGCTGCCCAGGGAATGAACCCTGAGCAGATGCGCAAACTCGATTTCGGCCGCCTCCGGGGCGCACAGCGCGACTCCGCCGTGGCCGAGGTCAAAGCCCACCTTCTGATGGACCGGATCGCTGAAAAAGAAGGTGTTACGGTCACAGACGAAGAGTTGGACAGGGAGATACAATTGGCAGCAATCCAGTCCCGCGAGCCGTACGAGACCCTCCGCCAGCGTTTGACTGACGACGGCGGGCTAGCTAGAATCCGGGAACAATTGAAACGCGAAAAAACCGCAAGTCTGCTGTACGAAAGATTGCCCGCGTAGTCGTTGAGTTGGCGAAACCGCCGTGCTGACCGGAACTTGCACCACCCCGGGCTCCACGGCCATCAAATAGGACGGGGCAATAACCCCGCGAGGGAAAAAACTCGAATGGCACTGGTTCCCATGGTGGTTGAGCAGACGAGTCGCGGCGAGCGCGCCTACGACATCTACTCCCGTCTGCTTCGCGATAACATCATTTTCCTCGGCACGCCGATCGATGATCAGGTAGCCAATCTTATCGTTGCTCAAATGCTGTTTCTCTCGGGCGAAGATCCGGAGAAGGACGTCCAGCTCTACATCAACTCCCCCGGAGGTTCCATTACTGCCGGGTTGGCAATCTACGACACAATGCAGTTCATTCGCAACAATGTCGTGACATACTGCATTGGTCAGGCGGCCAGCATGGGTGCATTCCTGTTGCTCGCCGGAACAAAGGGCAAGCGGTTTGCGCTGCCAAACGCGCGCATTCTCATTCATCAGCCATCGATGGGCGGGCTAAGCGGCCAGGCAACGGATATCGATATTCATGCACGCGAAATCCTCCGCATCCGCGAGATCACCAATATCCTGATGGCGAAGCACACCGGTCAGCCGCTCGACCGCATTGAACGCGACGTGGAACGCGATTTCATCATGAATTCGGCACAAGCGAAGGAATACGGCATCATCGACGAAATCATTGATAGGCCGCGCACATAAGCGGCCGCACACTCTGTAAGTCATTTTTGAAAAGGCCAGTCCAAAGGGAGCAAAAAAATGAAAACGCGCACGGGACCTGAAGAAGCGCTGCGGTGCTCGTTCTGCCACAAATCGCAGGACGCTGTAGCGAAGTTGATCTCGTCGCCCAGCGACTACCCACGAGCATATATATGCGATGAGTGCGTCGCTGTCTGTAACTCCATCCTTGAGGACGACCGCGGAGATGCCACGCATCCTGCAAATGCCGCCGGCCACCTGCCCAAGCCGCAGGAGGTCAAAAGCTTCCTCGACGACTACGTCATCGGCCAGGATCAGACCAAGAAAAAGCTTGCCGTCGCCGTCTACAACCACTACAAGCGCGTGCAGATGAATCGCATGCGCAACAACGAAGTCGAACTCGCGAAATCGAACATCCTGCTCATTGGCCCCACTGGCTCCGGCAAGACGCTTCTGGCGCACACCCTGGCCAAGATGCTCGACGTTCCCTTCGCCATCGTTGACGCCACCACACTCACTGAAGCCGGCTACGTCGGCGAAGACGTCGAGAACATCATCCTCAAGCTTTTGCAGGCCGCCGATGGCGATGTCACCCGCGCCCAGCAAGGCATCATCTACATCGACGAAATCGACAAAATCGGCCGCAAGGACGAGAACCCCTCCATCACCCGCGATGTCTCCGGCGAAGGCGTGCAGCAGGCATTGCTCAAGATCCTCGAAGGCACGGTTGCCAATGTCCCACCACAAGGTGGACGCAAGCATCCGCACCAGGAGTTCACCGCTGTCGACACCACCAATATCCTGTTCATCTGCGGTGGGGCCTTCGTGGGCCTCGAGCGTGTTGTTGGCCGTCGCATCGGCAAAAAGGCTCTCGGCTTCAAGGCTGTGGACGCCGAGGCCGATGCAGCAACATCGCGTTCGCATCGCGATACCGAGTTGCTCCGCAAGACCGAGCCGCAAGACCTCATCAAGTACGGATTGATTCCCGAATTTGTCGGCCGCTTGCCCGTGATGGGCATTCTCGATGAACTCGATGAAGCGGCTCTCGTCGAAATCCTCACCAAACCACGCAACGCGATCGTCAAGCAGTACCAGCGCCTGCTCGAATATGAGAATGTTCGCCTCCACTTCACGCAGGACGCGATCGGCGCCATTGCGCGCGAAGCGCTTGCCCGCAAGGTCGGCGCGCGCGGCCTGCGCATGATCCTTGAAGAGCTGATGCTCGACCTGATGTATCACCTGCCCAGCAATAAGAAGGTCCGCGACCTCGAGATCACCAAAGACATGGTCGAGCGCCGCGATCTATCGCTCTGCTTGCTCGAGAAAGCCGGCTAAGCATCGTTGCACAACTAGCTTTCGCATACCAAGGTCACATCGCCCCGGCGATGTGACCTTTGAGTTTTAGCTTGGGTGTCATTCTGAGCGAACGGGACCCCGAACGCACCAGGGGCCCCAAAGAGCGATTGAGCTCTTTGGGGTAGGTTCGGGGGTGGTGAGCGAAGAATCTGCTTCTGTCCTCGGCGTCCTCTCAGCGGCACCTTTCAAACATCAAGCGGAGTCATTCTGAGCGACACAGGCGGCGTCATTCTCAGTGACATCAGGCTGTGTCATTCTGAGTGAACGGGGCCCCGAACGTATCTCAGTTCGGGGGTGGTGAGCGAAGAATCTGCTTTTTGGGCTCCAGACTTACCTCAATAATCTTGAGGCCTAAAACTGTTCTTTGCTCGCGCCCCCGCTTCGCATGCAATCAATTTGCAATTGCAACATTCAGCGCATATGGTGAATCGCATGCTTTTGCGCCGCCCCACGATTCTTCTCATCTTTCTGACCGCCGCATTCGCACGGTCGCAGCAGCAGCCATCCTCGTTCGAAGCGGCCTCGGTCAGGCCCAGCGAGCACGAAGTCGGGCCCGACTACAACAACCAGATAGCCTATTCACCTGCCGGCTTCAATGGAAAGAACGTCACACTCAGACGTCTCGTGGCGGAAGCATGGCACTGCCAGATGAAGCAGATCGTCGGACCGCCGTGGCTCGACCATAATGAATACGACATTGCCGCACGCGCTTTCGAGGGCGCGACCAAGGAACAGATGCAGCCGATGCTGCGCGCGCTTCTCATCGACCGCTTCAGCTTGAAACAACACAGCGAAAGCAAAATGATGCGCGTGTATGAATTGGAAGTCGGCAAGGACGGCCCGAAAATCAAGCCAGTCCAGGATGCAGGTGCTCCCTCGCCGGGCCCTGGATTTCGCTTCCGCGGCGACATGCGCCAGTTCGCCGATCTTCTTGCTGTTCAATTCTCGATGCCCGCGCCGGAAGAGCCCGGTGTTCCCGTGAAAGCCGGCGGCCCCGCGATCCCCGTCCTCGACAAGACAGGTCTGCAAGGCATCTACGACTTCAGCGTGGACCAGCGCCCAGAGTTGGGAACCGACATCTTTACAGCGTGGAAAAGAGCCCTGGAAGATCAGCTTGGCCTGAAGATTGAAAGCCGAATGGATCACGTTGCTGTAGTCGTCGTGGATGATGCGACAAAGATCCCGACAGCAAATTGATATCACCCGCGAGCCGCCACTTCCCTTACACGCAACTGACTTTCGTATTGTCAAAGGTCACGTCAATCGGCCGATGTGACCTTTGAGTCTTCAGGCATTCGTGTGCCCTCCGCCTGCCCAAACCGCTGTACAATCCCAACAAGGCGCGCTGGATACCTGAGTCCCATGACATCGTCCCGCGTCTAACACCCATGGTGCTTTTATGACTTCTTCAAAAGACAAGAGCGAACCGCGCAAACTTCCCATGATGCCCATTCGGGACATGGTGATTTTCCCTTACATGATGACGCCTTTTGTCGTCGGCCGTCTCTCCAGCGTGCGCGCTCTTGAAGAAGCGCTCAACGGCGATCGCAAAATATTTCTCGCTACGCAGCACGACGCCTCCATAGATGAGCCAAAGGCCAAGGAGATCTATCAGGTCGGCTCCATCTGCAATATCGTCCAGAGCGTCAAAATGCCCGACGGCAACATCAAGGTGCTGGTCGAAGGCGTCGAACGTGCAAAATCGACTGAAGTCAACGACAAGGATGGATTCTTCGTCGCCACTGTGCGCACCGGCAAGACCGATTTTGAAATGACGCCGGCCGTTGAACAACTGATGCAGCGCGTCACCACGTTGTTCGAGCAGTATGTGAAACTCCAGCAGTCACTCAACTACGAAACCATCATTGCGACAGTTCGCATGGATGAGCCGGCGAAACTCTCCGATACCATCGCCGCGAACCTGCAGATGGGCATCGAGGAAAAGCAGGAACTACTCGGCATCTTCGATCCTGCCGCCCGCCTCGCGCGCATCGCTGACGTGCTCGACATTGAAATCGAGAAACTCGATCTTGACCGCAACATCCAATCGCGCGTTAAGCGCCAGATGGAGCGTGCGCAAAAAGAGTACTACCTCAACGAAAAGATCAAGGCCATCCAGAAGGAACTCGGCCGCGGCGAAAAAAGCGAATTCGACGAACTGCGCAAGAAGATCGAAGCCGCTGGCATGCCAAAGGAAACGCTCGAGAAGGCGATTCAGGAACTCAAGAAGCTCGAGGCCATGCCGCCCATGTCGGCCGAGTCCACGGTGAGCCGCAACTACATTGACTGGCTGCTCGCAGTGCCGTGGAAGAAAAAATCCAAAGAAACACGCTCCATCGACTTCGCGGAAAAAGTACTGAACGAAGACCACTACGGCCTCGAAAAAATCAAGGAGCGCATCCTTGAATTCCTTGCGGTCCGTCAGCTCGTCAAGAATCCGAAAGGCTCGATCCTCTGCTTCGTCGGACCTCCCGGAGTCGGCAAGACGTCACTCGGCATGTCCATCGCCAAGGCTACCGGCCGCAAATTCGTCCGCCTCTCGCTGGGCGGCGTTCGCGACGAAGCCGAGATTCGCGGCCATCGCCGCACCTACATCGGCGCACTGCCCGGCCAGATCATCCAGCACATGAAGCGCGCCGGCACCAAGAACCCCGTCTTCCTGCTCGACGAAGTCGACAAGATGGCTTCGGACTTCCGCGGCGATCCAGCCTCGGCTCTGCTTGAAGTCCTCGACCCCGAGCAGAACACAACTTTCCAGGATCACTACCTCGACGTGGATTACGACCTCTCGCAGGTCCTTTTTGTAGCCACTGCCAATGTGCTGCACACCGTCCCCGCTCCGCTGCAGGATCGCATGGAAGTACTCCGCCTGCAGGGCTACACCGAGCAGGAGAAACTCGAAATCGCCAAGCAATACCTGGTGAAGAAGCAGCGCGAGCAAACCGGCTTGAACGATAAGAACGTCGTCTTCAGCGATGATGCCATTCTCGAAATCATCCGCAACTACACCCGCGAAGCTGGAGTCCGTAACCTCGAGCGCGAAATCGGCAACGTCTGCCGCAAGGTTGCACGGCGCGTTGTGAAGAAGGGTGCAAAGCACAAGGAAGAAATCACTGCAGCGAGCATCAGCGAATTCCTCGGCGTGGCGCGCTTCCGCGACTCCGAAGTCCACGAGAAGAGCGAAGTCGGCCTCGTGACCGGCCTCGCATGGACCGAAGTCGGCGGTAGCATCCTCACCACCGAAGTCACAGTGCTCGACGGAAAAGGCAAGCTCACCATCACCGGCCAGCTCGGCGACGTCATGCAGGAGTCGGCTCAGGCAGCGCTGGCGTACATTCGTGGTCGCGCACAGGCTCTCGGCCTAAGCCGTGAGTTTTATCGCAACGTTGACATCCACCTGCATGTTCCCGAGGGCGCCATCCCCAAGGACGGCCCTTCCGCAGGCATCACCATGGCCACCGCGCTCGCAAGCGCGCTCGCCAAGATTCCCGTCAGGCGCGACGTCGCCATGACCGGCGAAATCACGCTGCGCGGCAAAGTTCTTCCTATCGGCGGCTTGAAAGAAAAGCTGCTGGCAGCCCTGCGCGCAGGCATCTTCGAAACCATCCTGCCCAAGGCCAACGAGAAAGATGTTGCCGAATTACCCGACAACATCAAGAACTCGATGAAGCTCCATTTTGTAGACACGATGGATGAAGTGTTGGCACTGGCGCTTGAAAGCCCTCTGCCCGCACCGATACCCGAGGCGACGGAAGTCCTTACGGCCGTGCCGCCGCAGGATGTCGTAGGCGGCCAGGTTTCGCGCCAATAAATGGCCGACGAGAGCTTCCGGTTCCTATCCGTTACGCATCAGGGCACGGCAGAGAAACTTCGGTCTTTGTAGTCCGGAGGGAGCGTGGGGCTTCAGCCCCACGAACAGCAGCTATTGAGCCACCGGGCTTTAGCCCCGGCCTCTTGTCTGGCCGGCTGCCCTACTTGCCCTGAATATCCTCGAACGCGTGCACCCAGGCATTCATCACATCATCGAACGTGAATCCCGGCTCCACCTTGCAGTTCGAGAACGCATCGCCCTTCTTCTCGCACGCGGCGACTCTCTCGCCTTTCACGTTATAGAGAGTAAGGCTGTTCGGGCCCTTGGGAATCTTTACGAGCGCGGGCTGCGTGACAGGCGGCTCCTCGAGGTTGATGGTGTGGACAACCGGACCGTTCGCAGTCGCGGCCAATAGACAAATGGCAACGAGTGTATGCACGTTGACTCCAAATAAATTGATGAGAAGTGAATGCAGTATAGAGCAGGTTGAGTTCGTTGCGTATTTGGTTTTTGTGTTCATTCGTCACGCCACATTACTTTTCGCACGGGCACACTGAGCCCACAGCAAGTGCCACACCTGCGGCATCTCAGTCTTGATCCTGTATCCTCAAGAAAATGCGTGGCCGCACTTCTTGAGGCCTCCGCGAATGAGATTTGCATGCCTTCAATGCGCTACACCACGCAATTCCTGCTTTCCGCACTCGACGCGGCCCAGTTCCCCGCTCCAACGGTGCCGGAGATCGCGTTCCTGGGTCGCTCCAACGTCGGCAAATCCAGCCTGTTGAACGCATTGGTGGGCGAGAAGGCCGCGAAAGTCTCGCAGACCCCGGGACGCACGCGCGCCATCAATTTCTTCGCTTTGCTTAACCCGCGACAACAGGCACAACTCGTTTTCGCAGACCTTCCCGGCTACGGCTACGCCAAAATCTCAAAATCCATCTCCGCCGAATGGCCGAAGTTTATCGATCCGTATCTTGCCGAGCGCGAGACACTCAAACTCTGCGTCTGCCTCGTAGACTCCAATATTCCTCCGCAGCCGAACGATGGAAAGCTCGTCGACTGGCTCCGTCACGCTGGTCGCGAATTTCTGGTAGTCGCAACCAAGGTAGACCGTCTCAGCGGCAACGCGCGCACCCGCAATCTGCTTGCCATCAAAAACGCCTTTGAACTCGACGAAGTGCTTCCCGTCTCGGCCAAGACCGGCGCCGGCATCAAGGATCTCTGGAACCGCATCGAAGCCACAAGCGCTGTCGAACCAGGCTAGGCTCCTGTCCTGAGTCTGACATTCTTCCCAAAATATGCGGTGTCATCCTCAGCGACATAAGAAGTGTCAGCCTGAGTGTTGTAGGAGGTGTCATTCTGAGCGAACGGGGCCCCAAACGTTTTTCAGTTTGGGGGTGGTGAGCGAAGAATCTGCTTTTGTTTCTCGGTGTCCGCGAACAGCTAGGACCCTACCGCGGGCACGAATTGAAAATCCTTCGCCTCCCCGCCAATACGAAGGCTCATAGAAACCTTCGTTCCAATCCCACCGCTCTCAACCGCATCTCCGAAACGTCGGACGATTTCGCTCGCAGGTAGCCCATCGCAGTAAAGCGCTCTCTGCCCTTGCGCCATGCGCCCGAAATATCGCGGACCAACGCGGATCCAGCGAGATGCCGGCCTGTCCTCTCGAAGACACTCGATGGCAATCGCATCAAGCCGCGGCATCCACTGCGCAGGAGCCTGCTCCACTTGCCAGCTGATCGTGGCGACGCCCGTATCCGGCGTATCAAGGTGCACTTCCTGCTCACTCGGCCCGAAGTGGCATACCTGCCGCGCTCCCTCGCGCTGGCCGGCAAAAAGCAGGTCGGGAAGGACGCCGCGCGCCAACATCTCGCGCTCCACTGCATCGGGCTCGCCGGTAACACTCACGGCCACCGCATTCCGCTTGCGTATTTCGTTCTTGAGAATCCGCAGGGCTTCGTCCAGCGATGTGACGACGAAATCAACCACGCCATCGCGCATCGCCAGCTTTTGTACCGCTGAGTCTTCAGCGACAGCAAGCGTTGCACAGCCCGCCACATTCCCTGCGATCACCATCGCGCGGCTGCAGCCGTCCAGCGCGCCCGCGTACAGAAATTTGCCGCCCAGGTCTAGCTCTGCATCGTGATCGCCCTTTACATCGCGCATGAGCACGCGATAGAGACAGAAGGACTCAAGCTGCAACGACTCTGTATTTGCGGGTGCCGGGTTAGACACTAGTTGGAGATTCTCCACACGCCGTGGCGTCGGCGCAACCTTGGCGCGTCAGTCCTTATTGCGCTCCATCATATTCTTCTCGCGCACAAACAGGATGAGTTCACCGGGCAGGGCGGTGGTTTTGAATTTTTCGCTTACCTTGGGCTTCGCACATCCGTTCGCGGTGACGAACCCCTTCGACATAATCTCTGGAACCAGGTACCACACGTCGCCGAACGCGTTCTTGTCCTTGTCGCAGTTGACGTAAATATCCATGGAGCTGTTATAGGCGAGATGAAGCGCCAACTCGTGCGTGTCGGCGGGAATCGTCAGCTCCGCAGTGCCATCGTCATTCTGCTTCACCCAATCCGGGTGCAACATCGTCTCGTGATCGACGCGCACCTGGTAGCCTGTCGGCATCACAGCGCGCCCCGTCTTACCGTCGAATACCTTGAGGATGATGGTCTTGGTGGGTTCAGCATGAAGCGCGCCACTCAGCGCCACCAGCCACCCAAGCAGAAGCAACCCAATCGTTCTACGAGCCATTCTGTTCCCTCGCGACTACCATGCAGAATAGGGCTGCCCGTCTGATCCTGTATCCTGCGACCCGGAGTGCACGTCATCGATGCCTGGATCAGTCTGATCCAGCGTGTGCAGAGAATCGCTGATATCCGTGTTCCACGTTTCACGCGATTTGGTCATTGGATCTTCGGGGATGGCCTTGAGATACCCATCCTGCACCAGGTCGTCCAGCGATTGAGGCGCTTTCTGTTTGTCCATGGTGTAGGAATCGATTGCAGAACGCATTACGCGCAAGTCTTCCTTGAGCACGGCTTCCTGCGCAGATTTGATCGCAGCCTTGAAACTCGGAATGGCAAGCGTCGTCAGGATGCCGATGATCATCATCACGATCATCAGCTCCATCAGTGTGAAGCCTGCTTCCCGTTTTCCTTGGCTGCGCATCTGTACCTCTATTCTCCTACATCCACGTTGAGTCTGGCCCGACAAGCGATAACTCTACCAATCGGAGTATTTGGTGCCATCCAGTGCCGTGCCACTCGATTTTGAGTACACATCGAAGACGCTCTGACCGCCATAGGAGTCCGACTTGGGATCGTCCTGCATCGAGTGCAATCCCCACTCGGCTTTTCCCGACATCGGATCGACAGGAATGCGGCGCAGGAACTTTACCTTTTTGCCCTGTATATCGACTCCATTGACCAGCGTCTCAAGATCAGGCGGATAATTCTGGCTGTCGACCTTGGTCTGGATGCCGCCTTTGTCCGCGGCGTCCTTGTAATGGTCGATGGCATCGCGCATCTCCCACAGGTCCCGCCGCAGTTCGCGTTCCCTGTCCCGCTTGACCTTGAAGCGCGCAATGGGGATAGCCGCCGACGCAAGAATCGACAAGATCGCCACCGTCACGATCAACTCAACCAGCGTCAGGCCGCGCTCCGAATTCCTTCGGATTGGCCGCCGATCCGTCATTCCTTCGATGCTCCTACTGCACAACGATCGTGGTTTGCGAGGTTTGTGCATCCAGCGGCTTGCCGGCGCTGTTCATGGCGCCTGCCCGTGTAATGCTGATGCCGCTCTGCCCTTTGGCGGTCGCCTGAAATGTTAAGACGCAGACTACACCGGCTCCGCTCACGCCGGGCGCGCCCGGTGGCCGCGAAACATTCACGGTCAGGTTCCCGCTATCGTCGCGATGCGCCATCGACACAATCTGTCCATCGCGATTCAGAAGATCGCCATCGCCCACGTTGACCAGCGTCATCTTCGACGGATCATATTGAATCTGCAAGGGAACAGACGAAACGTCGGTTCCTCCGGTCAACACCACCGGGATCTGGAATGTGGTGCCGTTCACCACCGTCCCGGGCGAATTCAACATGAGATTCACTTTCCCGCCGCTGCCAGGTGAACCCGGTGGCGGGTTGGCTTCTGCCGCGGCTCGGTTTGCATCGGCCGCCGCATTATCCGCATTCGCGGCTGCCCGCATCTGCGCAAGAGCCGCCGGTGCGGCAGCCTCGGCGCTCGGCCCCGGCAGTGCGCCCTGCACTGGATGATTTGGTGCTGGAGGCGAGGCGACAGGCGGCTGGGCGACACCCGTTGCTGCTGCGGCGATGTGCCGCAACTCAACCGATTGGCTTCCCGGACCCGTATCGATTGTCCTCAAGTTGTCCGGACTCAGGTTCTGCGACCGCACCACATGCGGAACCACGAGAAAGACAATCTCGTCATCCTGCCGGATTTTGTCCCTCGAACCGAACAGATAACGCAAAATCGGAATTGAGCTTAGCCCCGGAATGCCGCTCCAGTTGTCCTGAATCTGCTTCTCCTGGATACCGGCCAGAATGTTGGCTTCGCCCTCGCGCAAACGCACCGTCTGCTCGGCGACACGCTGGCTGATAATCGGCTCGGTTACACCGCTGATGGTCACCGATCCACTCTGCGCCGTCACTTCAATGTTGATCTTGAGAGTGACATCGCGATCGAAGTGCACAGTCGGCGTGACCTCGATCTTGACGCCCACGTCCTGGTACTGGAACTGCGTGTTGACCAGCGAGCTGACCAGGGCGGTCGCCGCACCGGTCTGATACGAACCGGTGGCAATCGGGATGCGCGAACCAACCTTGAACGTGGATTTCTGCTGGTCGGCGGCGCGAATCCGTGGGTTCTGCAGGATCTTGGTGTTGTTGTCAGTCAATAGCGCGTTGGCCGTGGCCGCGCCAACCGTAACCGCAAAGTCGTTCGAATTCAGGTGGGCAAGGTTATAGAGCGTAGGATTCGTGGATGTCGATGTGGGGGTGCAATTTGTGCTCCCCGTGGGACACGTAGTCGTACTGCTGCTCGACGTGGGCGGCTGAAGCTGAACCCCCGCGCTGCTGGGCCACGTGATACCGAGATTGCGCTCCCAGTTCTTGCTCACTTCAAGAACAGCGATATCGACCACCACCTCGGGCCTGGACTTGTCGAGATCGTTGACGAGCTTCTGCGCCAGCAACAGTTCGTCGGGCGTCGCCTTCATCACAATTGCATTCTGGCTGGCGACCCCATACACCTTCGCATTCGGCATCACGTTGCGCAGTGCCGTTTGCACGTCGTTCAAATCGTTCTGCTGCCACGCATTCGAAAGGTAGAACGTCTGCACCGCCTGCTCATCGAGCTCAGCGCGCTTCGACCGCGAGTTCTGCGCAACAAAGATTGTGTTCTGCGTGATCGGATGCCAGAACGTTCCCGAAAGCGTGCCCACAATGCGCAGCGCATCGAGCAAGGAAACATTGTTCAACTCGACCTGGATGCGCTTGGAGATGTAGTCGGGATCGAAGAGCACGTTGATGCCGGCAGCCTTGCCAATCGCCTGGTACACGAGCTTTGAGTCTTGCGACATCTGCAGTGAAAGAGGCTCATTCGACATGGGCTTCAGCTGGGCCGGAGACTCGATCGAACCAATCTCTTCCCCGATTTGCGCGCTCATGGGCGAACTGTTCTCAACCGCAGGCTGTTGCCCGTGGCTGTTGCGGATCTTCGCAATCTCCTGCTGCGCCGACTCGTTGCTGGGATCGATCTCGGCAGCACGCAACAGTTCCGAGAGTGCGCCTTCTTCATTGCCGGCAGCCAGCAGGTTGCGCCCCTTGGTCACGTGCATCGCGGCATCCGTGAACCGGACCCGGTAGAAGGCCGCTCGAAAACTCTCGTTCTTCGGCGACATCGAAAACGCCTTCTGAAAATCCTGGTAGGCGGTATCGAAATCGTCCCGCGCCTCGGCTGCCTGTCCCTGCTTGTAATAACTGTTTGGAGACTGCGCAAAGACTCGGGCTGAACCCGCAGAGAGCAGGGTGAGCATGCCAAGTACGAGAATCCAGAAACGAGGATTCAAAAGGGTGGGGACGGAGGGTGCCGGAGATTGAACGCGGCTTTTCATCGGACTCCCGGGCATCGCCGAGGACTGGCCTTCCGGATCAAACGGACGTGGGCAGACCATGGCCCTCTCGACGCCAGCAATAACAAATTTTCCGATATTGGTGCTTCCTACCAAAACGATGCCTCATTCTAGCAAAGCCCCACTGCAATATGGGGGTTAGCGTTGCGATGCTACGATGAAAGTTTAAGGGACTTTCCCCTATGCCGCGCCAAACCAGCCACACTATCGTACCCCGCGACACCCCCGGACCGGAGAAAAAGGCCAAGCCTCGCGATCCCGTGGCCTCCGGAGAGCGGGATGCCGCCCACAACCGAATCGCCAGCCACAACTACTTCCTGCTCGAGAAGTTCGAGGCCGGCGTGGCCCTGCGTGGAACCGAAGTCAAATCGATCCGGGAAGGAAAAGCGAATCTGAAGGACTCTTATGGCCTCATCAAGGACGGTGAGGCCTTCCTGCTGAACTTGCATATTGGACCCTATTCACACGGCAATATATCTAACCACGACGAGACCCGCACCCGAAAACTGCTGATGCACAAAGAAGAGGTCCGTCGGCTTATGGCAAAGACGCAGATCAAGGGGCATACGCTCATCCCCACCCGCCTCTACTTCAAGAATGGCCGGGTCAAGTGCGAGCTCGCCGTAGCCAAGGGCAAACAGGACTGGGACAAGCGCGAAACCGAACGCCGCCGCGAAGCCGACCGCGAAGCAAGATCCGCCATCAACGCCAGCAAACACAAAATGGGACGATAAAAGCCCGCCCGCACAAATCCCAGCTACCCTCAGCGTAGCGTCGCAATCTCCGAAATTGGGTGCCCCAGGTCCCTGTGTTGGGGCCTGGGAAAGCAACGCCCTCCGCGAGCTGTCATGTTGAGCGCACCCTGAGCGTAGTGAAGGGGCAGTCGAAACATCTGCGGTTGTATCTTCTCGAGCTTTCCAGCCAGAAAATTGCTTGCTTCCGAATTGCCGGTGATTGGACAATTGGCTGTTATCCGTTCGATCGCGTTGAAGCCTCCTTCTCCAAATCAGGCTGTCATCCTGAGCGCACGGGGCCCCGCGCGTTTTCTTCAGCGCGGGGGTGGTAAGCGAAGGATCTGCTTTTGCTTTACCCAAAATCGCTCAAAGTCCGAGTGGGCGGTGACACACCCAGAACGACGCCGATCCCTCCTCTCGTTTGGCTTCACAAGGATTCTGAAATGCGCCGCGCCTATTTCTTGCAGGCCAGACTCTCCTCCTTTGAGGTGCCATCCAATTCACATCCGACTCTGCCTGACGCGTCAGTGCCAAATCGGCGTGTGCCGTAACCTCTTTCCCTTACCGGCCACGCATCGATCGCGTATTGAGCTGGCTCGGGACAATAAATCCAAATCCCGAAGACATAGCCGTCCTGCTTCACGTAGTTCCCAGCGATAAAATGCCAATCCTTTTCGCTGAACGGTGGGCCGGAATAATGCCGTTTAAGAGACGCTCCATCACAGATGGCAGCTGGGCCGCCTCTTTCGGCGACCGTTTGATAAACGGCCCTCTTTAGCGACAAGAATCTCTCTTCGGCAACCCGATCATTATGCGCAACCCTTCGCGCGACAAGTGACGGTGTGATCGCGAGAGTTGCCGGGCCGAATGCAAAGCAGACAGCCAGTGCAATCCACATTGCTCGGCGGATCGTTTCAGTCGGTATCGGGATCTTCCGAACCGAAAGACAGGCGACAAACGACACAAGTGCAGTCGCAAGCGTGCCAACGACTACATCTATCGGTACCCAAGGCCCAGCAATGGGATCGGACGGCCACCAGATCGCGTAACCGCCGCACAGCCCAGAACTGCTCCAATCACAATAAGGCACGAAAGCGCCGCCAGCGACCGCCCGATAAGATAGTGGACAGGCCGGTCGACAGCCCAACGAACGCTAGGGGAAGCCAGTCGGGTAACTCAAGATTCGGGTCCATAATCACAGGCCACCACCACAGTGCTGAACCAATGACACTCAGGACGACCAAAAGCATTTCTTTTCGCATAGAGTTGCTCAGAAGGAAGATAGCAGACACCCGGAGCAACTCTGAGGGATTCCTATATCGTTTCGGGCGGATGGTGGACCACTCGGTACTTGGCAAAAATTTGTCCCGCCCAACCCATCGTCCCAATCTGTCTCACCAGAGGGTTCACCTCACGCCCGTGTCAACCCCCTTTCCCAAACAAATTTCCTAACCTATTTTTCTTCAGCCCCTTCCCCGGAGCCATGTGCAGGTAATTTCCCCTCTCCGGCGCACTATGGAAGCAACATCAGAAAAATGAAGTCTCTGATCACGGATTTCTGTTCACTGACCGCAGATACTCGCTGCGCTCTGCTCGCAACTCCTTAATCGAGAAATATCTACGCCTAAGTTCCTGCCGCTGAGCAACCTGGCGCCTCCACCGCCGCCAGGTTGTTGAAAACAGGATCTTTCCATCTAGAAGGTAGGGGTACACCCCCCCCGGGAGAACATATGT
This sequence comes from uncultured Acidobacteriaceae bacterium, assembly GCA_963838295.1. Lineage (GTDB taxonomy): Bacteria > Acidobacteriota > Terriglobia > Terriglobales > Acidobacteriaceae > Telmatobacter. Next base: position 338,952 of record CAWIQS010000001.1, on the reverse strand, counting down.
TCAAGTTCATCGAATGTCGCCATATCATGCCCAACGGCCGCAGGTGCCGCGCCGCCGCCCTGCGCGGCAAGCCGTTTTGCTTCCATCACGCCAAACTGCACTTCCGAAGTTCATTCACGCCCAAACCCGGAAAGCGCGCCCAGCTCAGCGTCGACGATCTCTCCGGTCTCCAGTCCGCCGCGCCGAGGCCCTTCGAACTCTATCCTCTCCCCTCACCGACACCCGACGCGCAGGTGTTCTTCTCTATGGTCTTCATCTCGCAGCCGACCTCTCCAAACGCGCTTCCAAGCCACATCTCCGCGAACCAGCCGAAGCTAACCAATCTACAGAGAACAACACTAACCGCGAGCCCTTTCCATCAACGCGTTCGTCGCCGCGCCACGTGAGGTCGGGCATCGCCATCAAATCTGAATTTCTTTCGTAGACTCTCCATCACGAGCTGGGGACTGATCTCTCACCGCGCGGCAATGAAATAATGATCCTGTATGCAGACAGCCCTTTCCTTCTCCCCCCTCGCCCAGATCGAAACCGAACTCCTCGCCGTCACCGCCATCGATACCCAGACCGCCAAGGGCCCCGACGTCAAGCCCGAGCCAGTCCTGCTGACCAGCGATGAAGCAGTCCGCGCCGCCGCAGCAGCCGTCCTCTCCACCGGCGAATTCAAAGCCGCCGCCAACGAGACCCTGCTCCTCCACGCCCCCGCCGGACTCAAAGCTAAACGCCTCCTCATCGTCGGCCTCGGCAAAAAGGGCAAAGCCACAGTACACGCCGTCCGCAGCGCCGCCGGAACCGCCGTCCGCTTCACCAAGCCCCGCGCCATCCGCGAACTCGTCTTCGCGTTGCCAGAGAACTACTCCGAAGGTCCGCTCCCTGCAATGGCCTGCGCGCGCGCCGCCGCTGAAGGCGCCATCGTCGGCGACTTCGACCCCGACACCTACCGCAGCGAACGCAAAGACGTCAGCGTGCACTCCTTCACCCTCGCCGCCCCACCCGATGCCGACACCGCCGCAGTCCAGACCGCCTTCAACGCCGGCGTCATCGTCGGCGAAAGCCAGAACTTCGCCCGCTCCCTCGTCAACGAGCCCGGCAACAAGCTCACTCCAACCGTCTTCGGACAACGTGCCGCGAAAATGGCCACAGAGGTCGGATTGAAGTGGGAGGTCTTCTCCACCGACAAACTCCACGAGCTCAAAATGGGCGCCTTTTGGAGCGTCTCCCAGGGCTCCGAGGAACCACCCGCCCTGATCGTCCTCAAATACGAACCCGAAGGCGTAACCGAAGGCCCGGTGCTCGGCCTCGTTGGCAAGGGCATCACCTTCGATACCGGGGGCATCTCCATCAAGCCCGCCGACAACATGGAGAAGATGAAGTACGACATGGCTGGCGGCGCCGCCATGGTCGGCGCCATGCGCGCCATCGCCCTGCTCAAGCCCCGCGTCCGCGTCATTGGCATCGTCTGCGCTGCCGAGAACATGCCCGACGGCAAAGCCCAGAAGCCCGGCGACGTACAAACAGCCATGTCAGGCAAGACCATCGAGATCATCAACACCGACGCCGAAGGCCGCCTCGTTCTCGCCGATGGCCTGACCTACGCACGGAGCCTCGGCGCGACGCATCTCATCGACGCAGCCACGCTCACGGGCGCTTGCGTGGTCGCCCTGGGCATGATCAACGCCGGTGCCTTTTCCAACGACGATGCCACCATTGAAAAGTTCCAGGCAGGCCTGGCGACATCCGGTGAAAAATTCTGGCGCATGCCGCTCGGCGATGAGTACTACGATCAGATTCGCAGCGACATCGGCGACATCAAAAACACTGGCGGCCGCTGGGGTGGCGCCATCACAGCAGCCGAATTCCTGCATGCTTTCGCCGAAGACACCCCATGGATCCATCTCGACATCGCCGGCCTCGCCTGGATCGAAGACAAAAAGCCCTTCATCGCGAAAGGCCCCAGCGGCGTAGCCGTCCGCTCCATCCTCGAATGGGTCCGAAGCTACGTGTAGAGAATGGGTCCGAAGCTACGTGTAGAGAATGGGTCCGCAGCTACGAGTAACGCCACGGAGCTTGTCATTCCGACCGAAGTGGAGGAACCCGCAGTTGCCTTTCCAAATCCAAATGCGGTGCGGTCTAATGGCTGACAGCAAACAACTATTCTTGGACGAGTGAATATCAGGGCACGACTCGAGTCGTGCCCTTCACTTTCCGCCCCAAAAAGTACGACTTTAGATGAGCTTTATTCCTTGCTACTCACAAGCGAAAACATCGCCCCCTGGGGATCCTGACCGTTAATGATCCAGGCGCCTTTCGATGTACTTTGCGGATTCCTCGACACAGGGCGACCTACCAGGACTATCCAGATCGTGTGAAAGGTTCAGGCACGCAGAACGCTGGCGGAAGCGTATTGGAGGGTGAGGACGGTGATGTCGTCGTCCTGAGCGGCTTGTGCGATCTGCTCGGCAGATCCGGTGCTGATTGCTCTTGCCCGCTCGAACCCGAACATTTTCGGGAATCCCGCCTACCGCACAACCAGCTAAAACCGCTTTGGGTTACTCAACAATACATCCAGAGTGTGGTTTGACAAGCGTATAGGCCGAGGAACGAAGCGTGGATGCGGAGCAGCGGAAAGCTGCTTCTTGGCGCGAGCGCAGCTTCAGGCTATTGCATGCAACTTACAGCTACTGGATTCAGGCGGGGCCATGCAGGATCGTCCGATCTCGGCTGCGCGATGCCACGCCAGAATTTGGCTTCAAAGTTCTGGCCGTAGAAGACTTCTTCTGCGGGGGTCATCACCTTCTCATAACCGCTACTGAGGCATTGACAGTAGCCCTCGGGATCCGACGGGGCGTACCTGGAGGTCCTCGGGGCCTTCATAAAGGCATTACAGCCGTCTGCGAAGGGACTCTGGCGCGCCTGTGCTGCGGTGTACCTGGCGTAAGCGTTCTTCTCGTAGGCAGAGATGATGCGCTGGCTGGGTAAGCGGCAGCTATCCGGCGCGTCGGAGAAGTAGAGGCAGTCGGGCACTCCATCTTTGAAGGACACAGTGAGCCGTCCGGTTTGCCTGCCGTTTGGGCCGGAGAAGGTATAGCGAGCCATGATGCGGGTCGGCGAGCCGGCGGGATCGTGGGAGACGATGGGATTGGATATGCTGCCGGGCTGGTAGCGATTCATCATCCATCCGCGAGAGTTGTCGAGGGCGAGGTCATCGAGGAGGCGAGTGAAGTCTGCATCTCTGATGCCAGGCAGGACAGCGACGGGGGCTGAGACGACCGCCCCCGCGTACTTCACGGGAGCTTCGTCCTTGGCGAATCGGATGAGGTTGGACTGGAAGTTCTTAAGGCCGGGGTTGCCGCAGCCGTTGACCTGGATTAGGGCTTTGGTTTCGCCCTGGAGAGCGACAATCTGGTCCGTGAGCTGCCCGGGATTAGTGAGTGGATTGGCTATTCGGCCCCCATTTCCCCCGCCTAAGCCCAGTACGCTCTTGAGGAGGCCAACCTGGGCTTTTGCGGAGATATCGTTGACGGCGTTGTAGAGGTTCGGGTCGGCGTAAATGCCGGTGCCTTCGGTGTGATAGCCACTGCAACCGCTGGTTCTGATCGGATTGCCGTATATATCGTGTACCCCGTCGGGACTGTATGGCTGCGAGACGGATGCGTCGTTGCAGACCTGCTGCGTGATCTCCACTTTATTGGGCGGCAGATACTGCTTGCAGTCTCTGCCAAAGTCCTCCATGTAACCGGAGATGATCATCATGAACTCAGTGCCGCCGCGATCGAGCTTGATGGATTGGAAGTCGCCCGTGTAAATGCGGACGAGGTCGTCCTCGTTGTTGAGTCCGGCAGCGGTGAAGTGGGCAGCAGCGGCGGAAGATGGTTTGCCAGAGACGGGCGCTGTGGCCGAAGTGGCGGCCGATCTGGGGGCAGGCCGGCCCGCGGGTCTTGGGGTTTGCGCTGCCGCTGAGGCGGCCAGAGGCGCGATAAGGCAAAGCGCGAGCATTCGCATGGCGTTTCTCCTCAGTTGGGGAGGTGGAGCAAGAGCAGGGCCGGGTGGTGTCCAGGATTCTACACCGAGACATAATCATCTGCTCCGCTGCGAGGGGCTCCGCGGATTCAGCACTTGGGGCGTATCACTGCCCATCCAGAAATTACTCGTTCGGATAACACCTAGATCGTCATGTTGTCACAGATATAACTTCTGCATTGCCCACCATCCGACCGTGACCACATTCTGGTCGCAAAAACCTAGTCACCGCGCTGGCTTCGTCGCGGTGTTTGGGACCGAACGATAGCGGCCAGCGCTGAACTGCCAAATATCCGGACTTTCGCAGAAGTTATTCTTGATCTTGAGAGGCGTCGAGCATTCGTCGGGAAGGCAAACATCGTGAAAACCATTGTGCTGGCTGTCCAGTACAACAAAACCTCCGCAGGGGCCGGTGAAACCCAGCAGTCCGCCTTCGGGGCTCAACTCTTTCCATTGCTGACCGATCTTGCCGATGACTACTGCAGAGCAAGGTCCATGAGCGGGTTGATGGCAGCAGACCTCGTACACCGGTGCTCCCTCGCCAGTCAGATCGACCGCACTTAATCCGTCATTCGAATCGCACTTCATCTTTTCCATCAGATTGAGAACGCCTTGGGGTAGCACCTCATTGCTCATCTGTGTGCAGGCTGCAAGAATCTCGTCTGACGGCTTCGGACACCCATACCAATGGGCCGCTTCCGCGAAGTCCTGTTTGACCCCGCCAGTTCCATCGAAATACTTCAGACCAATCGCGCGGGCAGCGCTCTTGTTTCCCTGCTCGGCTGCTTTGCGATACCACTGGAGCGCTTCGGCATCTTTCTGTGCGCCAAACGCGTCGTAATCGTAGGCAACGCCGAGTTCATAAAGCGCTTCATTGTCGCCCTGGTCGGCGGCCATTTGAAACCACCGAAGCGCCTCAGCAGCGTCCTTGCGATCTGCGCTGCCTTGGATGCCGTACGCGAAGATATTGCCTAGTTTGATTTCGGCTTGAACGTAATTCTGGTCGGCAGCCTTGCGGTACCATCGGATCGCTTCAGTTGCGTTGGGATCAAGCAGCATACCCGATTGCCGGTAAACACCATATTCGTAGCTGGAACCCAACTTGAATTGCGCCTGAGGCGAACCCGCATCGGCTGCTTTGCGATACCAAGCGAACGCTTTTTCGATGTTCTGTTTAACAGAAATGCCGTGCTCATATAGCCCAGCAAGCTCGAATTCTGCTTTAGAGTCGCCGTGCTCAGCTTTTGCAATCAGGGAGCTTAGTTGAGTTGTGCCAGGAGCGGCATTCTTTTGGCCGAAGCTGACTGGTGTAATAAGAACAAGACATAACAACTCGATTAGCTGGGCCGAAATGACGCGGAAAAGCACAGTCGCTCGCCTCCATTGATATCGGCTACAGAACGTACCACTCTGCCACATCCACAGCCATTTGTCTGCGATGTAGACCGAATTCCCAGTGCCTACCGGTCGATGGACGGTCAAATTCGAGGATTCCGAGTGTGTCACCGCCAACTCGGACGTTATAGTTTCGTTACTGACGAGTTGCCCACGATAGGCTCGCAACATGCCGAATCAGGCGAACGCTCCGCTGGAAGTTCACCCCCGAAATCCGTCAAGGCCCCCAGCCATCAATTTCCGTCTAACTCACTCAAAACACAGGATAAAAAGTTCCCCCGCTTTTGCAGGTTATTTCGTCGGTCGGTGTAGGCTGAAACTATGCAGCGATCTTTACTACTTTTTCCGGTCATCGCGTTCTCGCAACTTCAACAGGATTCAAAGCCTCGATAAGTCCGAAGATAGCGCGCCAAACGTCGCCAAAATCGACCAAAATGAACCATACATCCACCTGCAGAATGAGAGAGCGTCCAACTTCACAACAAGTTAGCGCTTGGGGCACCCGGCTCAGAAATGCCGTTGTGAAACGGTGAAACTGTGAGACTGTGAACCACCCCATAAGTCCAATGCACGGGGTAATCTACAGCTAAGCCCAATCAACAGAGTAATTTGGGAGGCACCCCTGTCGTCAGGACTTTGAAAACAAGGAATTTAGCGAAAGAGACGGGGATAATAGGGGTCCCGGCAAAAGCCGTTCGATCTCCCAACCAGCCATCATCGACGATGTCATTCTGAGTGAACGGGGCCCCAGACGCACTGCTCGGGGCCCAAAAAGCGATTTGTGCTTTTTGGCGCGGAGGCTGGGGGTGGTGAGCGAAGAATCTGCTTTTGTTTCTCGCTCTCCTCTGAGTAGGACTTCTCATCAGCGATGAGCGACCCTATCTAAACGCCAACAATATTTCCGTCGTCATCCACATCAATCGACATCGCACGCGGATGGCTGGGCAATCCCGGCATCAGCATCATGTTTCCCGAAACGGCCACCACAAATCCCGCTCCGGCCGACAGCGAAACGTCGTTGATATTCAGCGTCCACCCAGTCGGTGCTCCCATGCGCTTGGGATCGTCCGTCAGCGAGTACTGCGTCTTCGCGATGCAGACCGGCAACCGCCCGAATCCCCAACTGGCGTACCGTTCAAGCTTCGCGCGCGCTGTCTCGCTCAGCACCACTCCGTCGGCGCCATACACCTGGATCGCAACCTTCAGAATCTTTACGTCCAGGGCGTCTTCAAGAGCGTAAACCGGCTGAATCTCCGGCATCGGATTCGTCTCGATCGCCGAAACCACTTTGTGTGCAAGTTCAACCGCACCCTCGCCGCCCTTGGCAAATGCCTCAACCAGCGCGCACGGTATGCCCTGCAGCGAGCACTCCGTTGCAATCATCTCCAGGTCTTCGGCTGTATCTGCCGGGAAGCGATTGATGGCGACGACGATCGGCACGCCGTATCCGCGAAGGGATTTGATGTGGTGCTCCAGGTTGCCAAATCCCGATTCCAGCTTGCCTTCTCCCTGCGCGCGGAGACTTTGCGCGGTGACAACCAGCACCGCGGCCGCCGGTTGAATGCCCGAAGCACGCATCACGATGTCGAAATATTTCTCAGCGCCAAGGTCCGCAGCAAAGCCGCATTCGTTCACGACGTAATCAGCCAGACGAACGCCCATCTTGTGCGCCAGGATGCTTGAGGTGCCATGCGCAATGTTCCCGAATGGTCCGGTGTGCACCAGCGCCGGCGTGCCCTCGGTGGTCTGCACCAGGTTCGGCTTGATCGCGTCGTCAAGCAGCGCCAGCATGGCGCCCGTTGCGCCAAGGTCTGCCGCTGTAACGGGGCGTCCCGATCGCGACGGCCCAACCACGATGGCATCAAGCCGGTGCCGCAGATCGGCGCGGCTCGAAGCGAGAGCCATGATGGCCATGATCTCGGAGGCAGCTGTAATCACGAATCCGGTGTGACGATCAGCACCGTCCCCCTTTCCGCCAAGGCTCACTTCAATCCGGCGCAGCGCGCGGTCGTTCATGTCCATGGCGCGGGGCCAGGTAATCTGCGCGGGATCAATATCAAGTGCATTTCCGAAAAATAGATGCGAATCGATCATCGCGGCCAACAGATTGTGCGCCGAGGTGATCGCGTGAAAGTCGCCATGAAAATGCAGATTGATCTTCTGGCTCGGTTCCACCTGCGAAAGGCCGCCCCCCGCCGCTCCGCCCTTCATCCCGAAGACCGGTCCCAGCGACGGCTCGCGCGACGTGAGAATCGAGTTGCATCCAATGCGCGCCAGTCCCTGCGCAAGTCCGATCGACACCACTGTCTTTCCTTCGCCCGACGTCGTCGGCGTCGTTGCCGTAACGATAAGCAGCTTGCCGCGCACCGGAAACGCCGGGTGGTCCAGCAGATTCAGGCTGAGCTTCGCGCCATGTGCGCCAATGGGCTCATACTCTGACGGCAAAAGCGATAGTTTTCGGGCGATTTCTTCGATAGGAAGGAGCATGTGTGTTGGCACAACAGCATTATTCATAGCTGACCTTTATGTCTAACCGACGAGCAATATACTCCCGCTGCCCAAAGGACTGTTTGTGACGCAGGCCACATAAGTGTTACAGGGGTACTACATTGCTTCGGGACTTTCGATGCCAAGCCAATCGAGGACGGTGACGAGTTCCCGCAGGGTGATTGCCGCGGTGGCAAGCAGGAACATGCGGCGTTCAGGGTCCAACTCCGTGAGCACATGATGTTTGTGGTAGAAGTTGTTGAATTCCTGCGCCAGCTGGAACGCATGCTTGGCAAGGTGCGCCGGCTCCGAAGTGGCAATGCATTGCTCCAGCACTGCCGAGCGTCGACCAGCCCGCAGCCAGAGTGACCAGATGTCCTCGCTGCCTTCACCGATCAGAAATGCGCCCGGATCCGAACCTGCGAATTCACGCAGCACCGATTCTGGTGTGATCGACCCTTTGCGGAAAATATTGCGCGCACGGACCACCGCATATTGGATATACGGCCCGGTATCACCTTCGAAACTCAGAGCGTCCTTGAAATCGAAAGCGATGACGGAATTCCGCGTAAACTTCAGCATGAAATAGCGCAATGCGCCAATCGCAATCTGCTCGGCAATCCGTTGCCGTTCCTGTTCATCGCGTGAAGTCTGGCGCGTATCGACTTCAAAGCGCGTTGCGGCAATCAGCTTATCGATCAGGTCATCAGCCTTTACGCCGAACCCCTTGCGGCCGCTGACTTCGATGTACGGACGCGCGCGATCTTCCTCAGCCACATCATAGCCAAGCTCCACCGCGCAGCGTGGCGTGAGCGCAACCATTTCGTAGCCGAAGTGCGTGTAGTGATCCGCTTGCTCGGTATAGCCCATGCCGCGCAGCGCCTGAATCACGTTCGCCTGCGGATCGGACTGGCGCGAATCGATGACGTTGTAAATGGCCTGCGCGCCGCCAAAGTGCGGATGCGGTTCCTCGCCCTTTACGGCCGAGATCCAGCACTCATGGTCTGGATAGGTAAAGAACTTGCGATACCCGAAGTCGCGCCCAAGAAGTCCGAACTTCCAGAGATGATAAGCGATGTCTTTGCCGACGTATGTAACAGTTCCGTTCGAGCGGACGATGACCTTGGCGTCCTCGTCAATCTCCTTTGTGCCGTCTGCATCTTCCTTGGCCAGCGAACCGGTCCGCGACATCACCCAGCAACCCTTGTTCTTCCCCTCCGACTCGAAGTACAGCACTCCCTTCTGCTTGAGTTGCTCGAAAGCGAGCGCCCAGAAGTTGAGGTGCAGAATCTCGCTCTCCCGCGGCAGAAAGTCGTATTCGATGCCGAGCCGCAGCATCGTCTCCAAATGCCGCTTCAACACCGCCGTTGAGATCAGGTCGGCAACATCAGCCGTCTCGTTGCCGCCCAGTTCAATCTCATGCAGAGTCGCGTATCGCAGCTTCTTGCGTTCTTCGTTCTCTTCGTTAGTGCCGTTCGTGTACCACTGCGAAGTACGCGCATAGAGATCCCAGCAGTAGAAGTCCACGCGCTGGAAATGCAATTCCAGGTCCTCAATCAACGTGCGCACTTCCGCCAGCGATTTCTTTTCGAGATGCAAGAAACCAACCACGACGTCCGCAACTTGAACACCCGTGTTGTCGATGTAGTTCTGCACCGCAACCTGCCGCCCTGCTGCACGCAGCAAGCGCACGAATGTGTCACCTAGGATCGCATTGCGCAGGTGGCCGATGTGCGCCGCCTTGTTGGGATTGATGCTGGTGTGCTCGACAAGTGCGTGAATCTCAGACTTGGCCGGTTCGGAATCTTCGCCGCTCGTCATCATACGCACGGCGACGACCCGATCGAGATGCGCGTTAATGTATCCCGCGCCCGCAATCTCAAATGAAGCAAAGCCCTTCGGAGTACCGAGAGAATCGACGATCTCTTGAGCGATGACCTTGGGCGCCTTGCGCAGCTTGCGGGCAAGCTCAAACGCGATCGGGGTCGCCAACTCACCAAAACGAAGATCCGGCGGAGTTTCGACCGGAATGCTTTCAACCGTGATGTCGTACTTGGCCTTCAGAACATCGCGCAGATGCGACTCAAGCCGGTTCTTCAGTTCCTGGTACACGGGTCAATGCCTCGGAAATCCTTGATTATCAAGGCTGATTCTACCAGACGTTGTTCTTTGGAATGCTTCATCCGGGAACGTCAGTAACGCGACAAAAGACACCTGTTCGCGCCCGCAACCTCGCCTGAAATGCATGCTGATCCGGAGATTCACGCTGAGAAATGGCTTGACCCTGGATCCGGCTCCAGGGTTGATACTTCTCGCATGACCGAGAAGGCGAGGGCGTTCCGTTCCGGGGAGTTGGCGCGGGCTGTCGGGATCAGCACCGATTCACTGCGAAACTACGAGAAGCTCGGCGTTCTTCCCAAAGCGCCGCGGACCGCATCAGGTTATCGCCTGTATCCATCGGACAGCCTGGAGCGCGTGAGGACCGTCCGGCATGCCTTGCAGCTCGGCTTCACTCTGGTCGAACTCGCCGAGATCCTTCGCATCCGGGACCGTGGCGGAGCCCCATGCAGACGCGTCCTCGGGATGCTTGAGGAGAAGCTCAACCTACTTCAAGAGCACATCGCCGAGTTGCAGCAGACACAGAACTATATGGAATCGATGGTGAGCGAGTGGCGCTCTCGAATCGCTCAGAGTCAATCCGGGGAGAAAGCATTTCTTCTGCGTTCTCTGAATGGTGCACCGGCCCCGGCAACCACGACTCGAGAACCACTGAGGAGGAAAAAACGAAGATGAAAAAGATAATAAGCATACTAATTCCGATGTTCGTGGTTACGGCCGCCCCACAATTGCGCTCCCAGGCGCCCACATCTCAAGAACAGCCTTGCCCAATGCATGCGTCCCACATGGGCACCGAATATCACCATGCGATGGTGGAAAGCCATGGCGACCATGCGATGGGCTTCCCCCATGACAAGACGACCCATCACTTTCGACTCACAGAGAGCGGCGGAGCTATTGACGTCACGGCGAATGACCCGAAGGATTCATCCAACATCGACGCCATCCGGATGCACCTCGCGCACATCGCCAAAGCCTTTGGCGAGGGAGACTATTCCGCGCCGATGCTTGTGCACGATGTAATTCCACCCGGCGTGACTACCATGCAACTGCTGAAAGACAAAATCCACTTCGAGTACACGGTTGTCGATAGCGGGGGGCGTGTCAGCATTGCAACCGATGACGCCGTTGCGCGAGCCGCCATCCACGACTTTCTTCGCTTCCAGATCACCGACCACGAGACAGCCGATCCCCTCGATCCGAATGCCGGGAAGTGAAAAGAAGGGCAATCCGCATGCCGTAAGATGAAGAGGATGCTGCTTCTGGAACGTTCTCACCCCTGAACCAGAAAAAGCCCACGGACTCCATGGCAAAGCCCGATTCCAGCTCATCCCGGTTTTACCTCACCACGCCCATTTACTACGTAAATGCGCGTCCGCACCTGGGCCATGCGTACTCGACCATCGTGTGCGACGCAATCGCTCGCCGGAAGCGAGCCCTGGGTATCGATACATGGTTCCTGACCGGCACCGACGAACACGGACAGAAGATCGAGCGCTCCGCCAAGCTGGCTGGCTGCACGCCCCAAGACTTTGCCGACAAGATTGCCGCCGAATTTCGAGCCCAGTGGGATCGCTTCGGACTCACCTACGACGACTTCATCCGCACGACTGAACCCCGCCACAAGCGCGGTGTCCAGAAGCTTTTCGCTACCCTGCGCGATCGAGGATTCATTTACAAGGGCGCCTACACGGGTCAATATTGCGTTTCCGACGAAGCATGGGTCGATGTAGCTCCAGGAGCACCGTGCCCTGACTGCGGGCGGATTACAGAAACCGTAAGCGAGGAGAATTACTTCTTCAAGCTCTCGGCCTTTGAACGCAAGCTCCTCGAATTCTACGAAGAGAATCCGGGCTTCATGCAGCCCGAGTCGACACGCCGCGAGGTCATCTCATTTGTCCGCAGCGGCCTGAAAGATCTCTCGATCAGCCGCAGCAGCTTTACGTGGGGCATTCCGGTTCCGGATGACGAAACACACGTGATATATGTGTGGCTCGATGCCCTCGCCAACTACATCACCGCGCTCGGCTACGGGTCCGATGACCCCGCCGATCAGGCACGCTTCCAAAAATTCTGGCCTGCCGACATTCATCTGATCGGCAAGGAAATCAGCCGCTTCCACTGCGTTTACTGGCCGGCATTTCTCATTGCCGCAGGCATCCCGTTACCGCACTCTGTGAAGGCCAATGGCTGGCTTCTGTTCGATCAGGGCAAGATGTCGAAATCGCGCGGCAACATCGTGCGCGCCGATACCGTACGCGAAGTCCTCGGCGCCGATGCCCTGCGCTATTTTCTGCTGCGCGAGATTCCCTTCGGCCAGGATGGCAACTTCAGTTTCGGTGCACTGGTCCAGCGCTACGACGGCGATCTTGCCAACGGCTACGGCAACCTCGTCAGCCGCGTCGTCAACATGGTGCACAAATACTTCGGTGGTGTTGTGCCGGAAACGGGCGCCACGACGCAGGCCGAAACTGCTCTTCAGGAAAGCACGAAACGCACGATTGCCGACTTCGGACCGGCTTTTGATGAGTTGAATTTCTCTGAGGCGTTGAAGACCCTCTGGAATCTCGTCGCGGAAACCGATGGTTACCTGACCGCCAACGCTCCTTGGAAGATGCCTGCTGACCGTTCCGAGAATGATCAAACGGCGCTGCAGGCTCGGGTTCTCTCCACCGCGGCCGAAGCCATCCGTGTAATTACCGCGCTCGTCTATCCCATCCTGCCCGACGCGGCATCCAAGGTGTGGCAGCAGCTAGGCCAAGGCAGTATTGCCGACGCTGCGAAGCAAGCGTTTCTCACCGACCTGGCCTGGGGCGGATTGAAGCCCGGAACCCGATTAGGAGAGCCCTCTCCACTCTTTCCCCGCGCTGAAAAGGATGCGATCACCCGTATGCAGAATCTGGAAGACGAAAACAACAAAAACGCGATAGAAGCCGCCAGCAACAAACAGGGCGCAGAAAAGTCCGCGCCTGAAGCTCCCATGTCTGCTCTCGGCATAAACCCTGATCCGAGCGCGCCGCCAGCGGGAGCGACCGTGAAACACGCTCCAGCAGCTACCTCTGTGCAATCGCCTGCCAGCACTGAAGACGGCCCGGCAGGAACCGCGACGACGCCGGTCACTACCGCTCCCAGCAACCCTGAAAAGCCGGTGGACACGGCACACGTCCATTCCGTGCCGGCCGAACTCGCCAGTAGCCGCCTCGCTTCGACACCTGCGGAAGCTCCAGCCAACAAGCCGCTCGATTCGAAGGAAGTCAACCAGGACCCTCCGACGGCGCCGACGCTTCCGGCGCACATCACGATTGACGACTTTGCGAAAGTGGAGCTGCGAGTCGCGCAAATCTTAGTGGCAGAGAGAATTCCCAAGGCAGACAAGCTTCTGCGCCTCGAGGTGGACCTTGGTTATGAGAAACGTCAGATCCTCGCTGGCATCGCGCAATACTACGAGCCCGAGAAGCTGATTGGCCGCAAGATCGTCATCGTCGCCAATCTTGCGCCCCGCAAGATGCGGGGTCTCGAATCGAATGGCATGCTGCTGGCGGCTTCGTTGCCGCCGGACGGAGTACCCGTGCTCGCCGGCTTTCTCGAAGATGTGCCTCTCGGCGCACGGCTAAAGTAGAGAATTGAATCAAAGCTCAGGAGTGCGTGGAACAAGCTGCCTGGACCGACTCGAGGCTTTTCCTTGCTGATCGATTCCCATGCGCATCTCGATAGTGCTCGCTACGCGGAAGATCGCGAGGCGATGCTACGGCGCGCCGCCGAGGCTGGGGTAGGGGCAGTGCTGGCCATCGGCATTGGCGAAGGCCCTTCGGAAATGCACCAGGCCCTTGATATTTGCCGGGAGTTCAACGGCAAGACCGGGATGCCGCGCCTCTATGCAAGCGGCGGGATCTATCCCCACAACGCCGCCGATGCCGACAATGCAGCTCTGGCCAAGCTTGACGCCTTGCTCGCTGAACCCGAAGTCATCGCCTGTGGCGAGATCGGCCTCGATTATTACCACGAGGGAGCCGCTCATCCCGTTCAACGCGAAGGGCTTATCGCTCAGCTTAAAATTGCCGCCGCGCGCAGGCGGCCGATCCTCATCCACTGTCGGCCGAAGGATGGAGCAACCGACGCCTGGGACGACCTGTTCGAAGTGCTCGACGAGCATTGGGCTTCCACCACTCTTGGGGGCGTAATGCACTGTTTCGGCGGAGGTTGGGAACAGGCGCGCCGTTCTCTTGATCTCGGCTTTTTGATTTCTTTTGCGGGGAATCTGACCTACCCCAAGGCGCAGCCCCTGCGCGATGTCGCAGCCCGCGCGCCCCTTGATGGCGTCCTCGTTGAGACGGACGCGCCCTGGTTGGCGCCTGTTACGCTCCGGGGAAAGCGCAATGAACCGGCTTTTGTCACGCAAACCGCGCAAACCCTTGCGGAATTGCACCACGTCGCGGCCGAAGAAATCGCCGTTGCAACGACCAAAAACTTCGCTCGATTGTTCAACCTGACGGTCTGACGTGGGAAACTGATACTGTTGCACCGCCAGTGCAAAGGGAACAGGCAACTGCGGCATTTGAGGAACGGAATCATGGCTCAGGACAACTCATTCGATATCGTCAGCAAAGTCGACATCCAGGAAGTGCGCAACGCCATCGACCAGGCGATGAAGGAGATCCGTCAGCGCTTCGATTTGAAAGATACCCATTCTGAAATCAATCTCGAAGGCGCCGACACCATTCAGATGGCTTCCTCGAACGAGTACAAGCTTGAGGCCATCAAAGAAATCCTCGGTCAAAAGCTTGTGAAACGCGGCGTATCGCTCAAGAATCTTACTCACGGCAAGGTTGAACCTGCGATGGGCCAGAGTGTGCGACAGAAAATCACACTGGTGCAGGGCATCCCCACTGAAAAAGCCAAGGAAATTGTGCGTATCGTCAAGGACTCAAAAAAGAAGGTGCAGGCGAGCATTCAAGGCGATAGTGTGAGAATATCGGGCAAAGACCGGGACGATCTTCAGGCCATTATTTCTGCGCTGCGAGGCAAAGATCTCGGCGTAGAACTGACCTTCACGAACTACCGCACGAATTGATACTGCGAGACTCGGAGACCATTGAGCACCCTGGCAATAGCGACGGCAAAAGAGGTTTTCGAACTGCTGCGAGAAGACCTTGTAGCGATCGAGCAGGAGTTGGGGCGCGATGCGGCTTCCAGCGTCAGTACTATCACCGAAATTGCCGAATATCTGCGTGAAGGCGGCGGCAAGCGCATTCGCCCTTCTCTGCTGTTGCTCGCGGCGCACCTGCTGGATTACACAGGACCGAGCGCGATTCGTCTCGGCGCAGTCGTGGAGATGGTACACACCGCAACTCTGGTGCACGACGACATTATTGACGGCGCATCCACCCGTCGCGGCCGTCCCTCGCCCAATACGACCTGGGGCAATGAAAAATGCGTGCTGGCCGGCGACTGGCTCTACATGCAGGCGTTCAAGGTTGCGCTCGAAGAAAAGAATCTGCGCGTACTCGAATTGCTGATCGGGCTGACCCAGCAGATGGTCGAAGGCGAATTGCTACAGATCCAAAAACTCGGCAAGGCAGTCTCTGAAGCCGAGTACTACGACCTCATCTTCCGTAAAACCGCATGCCTGTTCTCGACCTCGATGCGCCTGGGAGCGGTGCTTGCCGGCGCAACCGAAGCGCAGGAAGAAAAGCTCGCAGCGTATGGGCGCGCAGTCGGTCTTTCATTTCAGATTGTCGACGACGTACTCGATCTCACAGCGACGGAAGAAGTTCTTGGCAAGCCCGTAGCCAGTGACCTGCGTGAAGGCAAGACCACGCTCGCCGTCATCCACGCCTTCGATCACGGGACCGCCCGCGAGCGCCAGACCATTCAGCGCGTGCTTGATGATCGTAGCTTTGAATACGTAAGCCGTGAGCAGATCCGCGAAATTCTCCGTCGGAATGGATCGGTGGAATATGCTATGGCTGCGGCCGATCGCTATGCGGAACAATCGCGCGTGGCGCTCGCTCCATTGCCCGACTCGGACTTCAAGCGTGCTCTGCTCTGGGTTCCGGATTTCGTAGTAGCGCGCGACAAATAGCAAGCCAGGATATTCCCAACCCCGCGATGATCAGTTGACGGAACCCCTGAGGAAGAGCCTTGTCCAAAAAAGCGAAAGAGACCTGGAAGCAAGTTGACCGATATTTTACCGATGCGGTGATCGCTCCCGGTGATCGTTTCAACGCCGCAATGGAAGCGAATCGCAAAGCCGATCTCCCCCCAATCGATGTCACTGCGCTCCAGGGAAAATTCCTCGAAATCATGGTCCGCGCCACCGGCGCACGCCGCGTGCTTGAGATCGGGACGCTCGGCGGATACAGCACATTGTGGCTCGCGAGTGCACTTCCCGAGAATGGTGTGGTCGTCACCCTCGAACTGGAGCCGCGCCATGCTGAGATCGCGATGCACAACCTGAAGACCGCCGGACTTGCAAACAAAGTTGACCTCCGCGTCGGCCCCGCGGCAGAAACGCTGAAGGCGCTTGCTCAAGAACACACCGCGCCTTTTGACTTCATCTTCATCGACGCCGACAAAGCCAGCTATCCCGAATATCTCCAGTGGTCCATAAAGCTATCGCGCCCCGGCACGCTCATCGTAGCCGACAACGTTGTGCGCGACGGCAAGGTGGTCGATCCTGAGAGCCCCGATCCGCATATCCAGGGCGTCCGCCGATTTACAGAGCTGGTTGCCGCCGAGCCTCGGCTCAGCACGACAGTGCTTCAGACTGTCGGCACAAAGGGCTACGACGGATTTGCCATCTCCGTTGTTCTTAGCTAACAGCGAACACTATCGATATTTCAAATCGCAATCCAATACCGTCACTGTTCAATAACGAACAGTTCGCAAGAATTCGCGTTCAATCGCTTCTGTCGCGTGTATTCTCAGCACGTCCGCATAAATTAGCTGGTGCGCCTTCTGTCACGCGACCAGCAGGAACAAGGAAATCCAGCAATCATGATGATCCCTCTTGGTTCGTGTCGGAAGATGATTCTTTTTGCGGTTGGTTCCTTCGCGTTATTCGTTTTTGCTCTGATCACGTGCGCCGGCCACTTGAATGTAGTCCGTGCGCAGGATGCTCCCGCCGCGACCCAGGCCACTCCGACTTCGCCGCACGATATCGCCGACACGTGGCAGGGAACGCTACACGCCGGCCAGGATCTCCGCTTGGTAGTCAAAATCACAGGCGACGATAAAAGCGGATACAAGGGCGTCTTCTACAGCATCGATCAGCCCGCCGCTCCGCCACTCAATCTCGATTCCGTTACCCTTACGGGCCAGGACGTGAAATACACGCTCAAGCTTGCCGGCATAACCTACGCCGGAAAGCTGAGCCCCGACGGGAAGACGATCGACGGAACATGGAGCCAGGGCGGCGGTTCGATTCCACTCGTACTTTCGCGCGCGACCCCTGAAACAGCGTGGGAGATTCCCAAACCGCAGCCGCCGCCCAAACCTATGGCCGCCGATGCGGATCCAAATTTTGAAGTTGCCACCATCAAGCCCAACAACACCGGCGCGACAAGCATGCAAGCGCTCATCATTCGTGGGCGTAACTTCGCTACCCGCGCCTCGTCCCTCGTCGATCTGATCTCGTTCGCCTATGCGGTGCAAGTCAAGCAGATCGCGAATGCGCCCGACTGGTCTGACAAGGACCGCTACGATATCGCCGCAGTTCCTGAACAGGAGGGATCGCCGAATGTCGAGCAGTTAAGAATCATGGTTCGTAAACTGCTGACCGATCGCTACAAACTGGCGTTTCATCACGACAAGCGCGAGATGTCGGCCTACGTGTTGACGGTAGGCAAGGACGGACCCAAGCTGAAGCCAACACAATTGCAGTCAACGCTCCCCGGCTTCTTCGCTACGCCTGGAACCGGTGGACTCACACTCCACATGATCAATTCAACCACCGGCAATTTCGCGGGTTTCCTGCAGATGCTCGTTCTCGACCGGCCTGTGGTCGACAAAACGGGAATTCAGGGCCGCTTCGACTACCAGTGCACTTTTACGCCTGACGATTCGCAGTTTGGCGGGCATCCGCCTCCGATGCCTGCCCAGGGCAACAACAACGGCTCGACGGATACGGCCGCCCCTGCCGCTCCCAGCCTCTATGACGCGGTGCAGCAGGAACTTGGGTTGAAAATTTCGGCGGAGAAAACTGCTGTTGATGTTATTGCTATCGATCACGTTGAGAAGCCCACTGCGAACTGAACATAAAAAGCTCGTTGAGTCGAATGGGGGACTTTGCAAACGAAAGAGACAGCATCTTCGTCTTACAGTTGGTCTTCCCTCCCCGCAGAATCCGGTGTAGCAATTGGGCACCAATCCAAATCCGAGGTATTCACCATGAGCCAACGGGTGAGACGACATCTGCATTATCTGGATATCCCGCTGCTGGCCGTGACGTTGTGCCTTCCATACTCCAGTCAGTTGCGCGGCCAAACTGCTCCCTCTTCAAATGCCGCCGTGGACAAATCGGTAACCACCCCCTCCCCACCCTCAAGCAGCATCAAGCCCGACTTACCTAAGTTTGAGGTGTCAACCGTCAAGCCCGCCGCGCCCTCCGACAGCAGCATGATGAGATTCACACCCGACGGCATCTCCATCAATGGAGTCCCCATGAAGATGCTGATCCGCGAAGCCTTTGGCGTGGAAGATGACCGCATCCTCGGCGAGCCGGGCTGGGTGAAAAACCGGTATGACATTGAAGCCAAGGTTGATCCAGATGATGCTCCAAGGCTGAAGAATCTCAAGATGGAACAGCGCCGGGGAATGCTGCTGCCTCTGCTTGAGGATCGATTCAATTTGAAGTATCACCACGAGACCCGCGAACTTCCGATGTATGCACTCGTAGTCGCGAAGGGCGGCTTGAAGATGAAGGCGTCTGCGCCGGACGATCCGCCTAAAGCTGATGGTGCGCCTAAGCCCGAAGATGGTGAAGCAAAAGACAAGCCCCGCATGGGCGGCCACAGCCTGATGATGAACGGCCGCGGGCACCTGGAGTCGACTGGAACGACGACTGAAATGTTGTCGCACGTCCTCGCCCAGCAGTTGGGCCGAACCGTGGTTAACAAGACCGGCCTGACCGGAAATTACGACTACACTCTGCAATGGACTCCGGATGATGTGGGCACGCCGATGGGAGGCGATGCCGGCCCCGGAAAGGGCGATATCTCACCCGATGCTGGTGGACCAACGTTGCTCACCGCGCTGGAAGAACAGCTCGGACTGAAACTCGAATCCTCGAAGGGCATGGTGGACGTAATCGTCATCGATCGCATCGATCTGCCATCCGGGAACTGAATGCACAGGGGCGCAATTTGACCAAAACAAACACTCGTGGTACTTTTTACTACACATGTAGGAGATCAAGTGCCACAACCGAAATTATCAAAGCTTGAATTCAAAATCATGGAGACGCTCTGGGTAAAAAACGAGTGCTCCATACGGGACATTCAGGAGTCTTTTCCGGCCAGGAAGCGGCCAGCCTACACGACCATCCAGACGACTGTTTACCGGATGGAGGCGAAGGGTATCGTGAACCGGACAAAGAAGGTGGGAAACTTCCATGTCTTTGCGCCGGCTATCTCGCGAGACGCCGCACAGCGGCGTCTTATGGACGACCTGCTGGCTCTGTTCGGCGGACGCGGACAACCGGTCATGACGCACCTGATTGAATCGGGCAAACTGTCGATGGAGGATGTCAAAGAGGCAGAGCGGCTGTTGCGCAATCTCAGCAAGGAGCGGGAATCATGACCATACCCGAATTCTTTACGCCTCCCTGGTGTCCACCGTGGACAGCGGCCTTGATCAACCATCTCTGGCAGTCGACCGCGATTGTTCTAGTCGCATGGCTACTAACCCTGTTGTTGCGAGCGAATCCGGCGCGCGTTCGCTACGCAATCTGGATGACTGCTTCGATCAAATTTCTGGTTCCGTTTACCTTCCTAAGCAGTCTCGGCGCGCATTGGGCAATACCGAATCCATCTCCTCAACCCGGTCCTTCGATCTACGCCATCGTCGAAGACTTTGGCCAGCCATTCCACAAGGCAAACGCTCCCGGCCCGCTCAACGCAGTCGCCAGTTCACCAAGCCACTCCATTCAACTCACGTCCATCCTGTTTGCTTCGGTGTGGCTCTGCGGATTCTTCGCAATGCTGGTTATGTGGATTGCGCGTTGGCGGCGGGCCGCAGAGATGGCGCGATGTGCCGAGCCTGTTACAAGCGGCCGCGAAGTCGATGCGCTTCGCCTCGTCGAGAAGAACGTGGGAATAAAAACACCGATTCTTCTGGTTCGTTCGCCTCGCGAAACTGAGCCCGGAGTCTTTGGCGTGACAGAGCCTGTACTCCTGTGGCCTCTCGGCCTCTCAGAACGCCTCAACGATGCCCAGATCGAGGCGATCATGTCTCATGAGGTCGAGCACGTGTGCCGGCGCGATAACTTGAGTGCAACTGTTCACGCCCTGATCGAAGCGATCTTCTGGTTTCACCCGCTGGTGCGATGGATGAGCGCAAGGTTGAATGAAGAGCGCGAGCGCGCTTGCGACGAAAGCGTCCTAGAGCGAAATGCCCGGCCTGAAACATACGCCGAGAGCATTCTCAAGGTGTGTGAGTTCTGCCTGGAGCCCCCGAATCCCTGCATCTCCGGCGTTTCAGGCGCCGATCTGAAAGAGCGCATTCTGCACATAATGTCGAAGCAATCTGGAACCGCACTGAACTCTTGGCGGAAGGCAGTCATTGCCCTCGCAGCCATAATGGTTCTGGCCACACCCATTGGAATCGGAATGCTTCATGGACAAAGCGCTGTCATTGCAGACGTGAGTCCGGGGCAAAACTCCGGCAGTCCGGCCGATCTCCCCAAGTACGACGTGTCGAGCATCAAGCCATACAAGGCCGACGACGGTCGAGTCAGGATGATGCTCTCGCCGGATGGAGTGTCCCTTCACGGCGTGCCGATGAGATTGCTTATTCCGGAAGCGTTTGGCATTGAAGAAGACCGTATTCTGGGCGAACCTGCCTGGGTCAAGTCAAACCGCTATGACATTGAAGCCAAGGTTGCCCCGGAAGATGCACCGAAGCTCAAAGATCTGAAAGTCGACCAGCGCAACGCAATGATGCTGCAACTCCTGGTGGATCGATTCAATTTGAAGTATCACCACGAGAAGCGAGAACTGCCGATGTACGCCCTGATCGTCGCCAAAGACGGTCTAAAGATGAAGCCCACCAAGCCGGATCAGGATGCTCCTGAGACGGATGCACCGCCGGCAGGGGACACTCCAATACCTGGCAACGGCCAACAACCGCGGATGGGAAGGCACATGCTCATGATGAACCCCGGCCATCTTGAATCTACGGGTACATCCCTCGACATGCTGGCGCATATACTCTCGCGCCAGCTAAGCCGGACCGTGGTCGACAAGACAGGGCTGGCCGGAGAGTACGACTTTACGTTGGACTACACTCCGGATAACATGCCGATGCCCCCTCATGGTGCACCGGAAGATGGGGCAAAATCACAAACACAAAGCGACCAGGGAGGCCCCTCTCTCTTTACCGCGGTCGAAGAGCAGCTTGGGCTAAAACTTCAGGCCACAAAAGGCATGGTCGACGTGATCGTCATCGATCACATCGATCTGCCGACAGAGAATTAACAGGGAACAACATCGAGACGGCGGGTGTCTAAGTAAGCAAGGGCCCGTCGAGGTCAACGAGCAAGTCAGAATAGCAACGTGGGGGCCTCAGGGTTGAGGGATATGCTGAGCTTTTGCGCTCGTCCATGGCTTGCAATTGCTGGGATTAGGGCCTTGTCCCTCGCGACCCCCTGCGCACCGCCCACGCGCCTCTCTTTACAAACACACTCGAATGGACCCCCGACGACCCCGCGCATGCAGAGTCTTCCCGTCCGTCACTTTTTACTGCACTAAAAGAGCGGCTTGGCCTGAAACTGGAAATGCAGAAGAGGCCCGTAGATGTCGTGATCATCGATCATATCGAAAGGCCTTCGCAGAATTGACTGGTTGCTGGAGTGAGCGGATGACACAGGGGCGCTGGTGCACGAGATTGTTGATCGCCGTGCTGTTATGCCTCTGTATGGAGTCGATCGCACGTGCATCCGAGTACTTCGGCCAGATCACATTTGGCGGCCTCCCCGTTCCCGGCGCAACCATCACCGCGACACAGGGCGCGAAGACCGTCAGCGTCACCTCCGATGAAGGGGGCGTCTTCCACTTCGACGATCTTTCCGATGGTCAGTGGAAGATTGAGGTCAAGATGCTGTGCTTTGAGACGATCGACGCCGATGTGGCGATCGCGCCCAAAGTGTCCTCGACAAAATATGAACTAAAACTCCTGCCCACCGATCAATTGCAGGCCCTTGCCAAGGCGCTCCCACCGCAGCTCGCAACTCCAAAACCCGCGTTGCAGGCCGCGACGGAAAAGAAGCCAGAAAACGGCGCCGCACCGCAGACGCCCTCGGAGATGCCGAAGCCGCCAGACGACACAAACCAGCAGAGCT
This sequence comes from uncultured Acidobacteriaceae bacterium, assembly GCA_963838295.1. Taxonomy (GTDB): domain Bacteria; phylum Acidobacteriota; class Terriglobia; order Terriglobales; family Acidobacteriaceae; genus Telmatobacter. Next base: position 316,379 of record CAWIQS010000001.1, on the reverse strand, counting down.
CCGACGGATTCCTCGTCAATGGAAGCGTTAACAATGCCGCCACGTCGCAGTTCTCATTGAATCAGGCCTTCGGCAACCGCCGCTTTAACACTAAGAGCCTTTACAACGGCGGCTTCGGTCTTATCCTCGATAATTCGGCTCTCGATGCTCGGCAATACTCACTCAGCGGGTTTGCGACGCCTAAGCCTGTGTACGACCGCATCACCGCAGGATTCACGATCGGCGGCCCGATAAGAATTCCGCGTCTTTTGCCACGCGGCCCAAACTTCTTTGTCGGCTATCAATGGACACGCAATCACACCGCGCAGACCGATTCCGCTCTGGTTCCCACACTCGAAGAACGGTTAGGCATCGTTGATGGCACAACGTTCCCCGTGAGTCCCCAGGCGGCGGCGCTGTTGCAGCTTTATCCCGTGCCAAATGTCTCAGGCAATCCGTCGTACAATTTTCAGATTCCTGTGCTCAACAGCAGCCACGAAGACAGCCTGCAATCGCGACTTGATAAGACGCTGGGTCGAAAGGATAGCCTCTGGGGCAATTTCAATTTTCAGAGCATCCGCGCCGACGGAGTCAACCTCTTCAACTTTGTCGATACCACTGACACGCTCGGGTTCAACACCAACGCGAACTGGTCGCACCGGCTTAACCAGCATCTCTTCCTTAACGCCGCATACCATTTGAGCCGCTCGCGCATCCTGGAAAGGCCCAACTTCGAAAACAAGCAGAACGTCTCCGGAGCAGCCGGCATCACAGGGAATGATCAGGACCCAACGAATTGGGGTCCCCCGGCGTTGGGCTTCTCCAGCGGAATCGCCGCTCTCTCCGACGCGCAAAGCGCATTCGATCGCAGTCGAACCGACGGCTACACGGCGTCCATCAACTTCTTCCGCGGCCATCACAACATCACCGTCGGCGGCGATCTGCGCAAGCAGGAATTCAACGATTATTTCCAGCAGGATCCGCGCGGCAGTTTCACATTCACTGGTGCCGCGACCGGATCCGATTTTGCCGACTTCCTTACGGGCGTACCAGACGCCAGCTCGATAGCGTTTGGCAACGCCGACAAATATTTCCGGCAGACCGTCTATGACGCATACGCCACAGACGACTGGCGCGTGCTGCCAATCCTCACCATCCAGGCGGGCGCGCGCTGGGAATACGGCGCGCCAATGACAGAGTTGAAAGATCGGCTCGTGAACCTCGACGTGGCTCAAGGCTTTACGCAAGCCGCGCCGGTTATCGCCTCGAACCCCGTGGGACCGGTCACCGGTCAGAGATTCCCGAGTTCACTGGTGCAACCGGACCGGCTCGGCATCGAACCGCGGGTCGGCATTTCATGGCGGCCGATCCCCGCTTCCACCATCGTCATCCGCGGGGGCTACGGCATCTATCACGACACTTCCGTGTACCTCTCTCCCATGATGCAGCTGGCGCAACAAGCGCCTCTGTCGAAAAGCGTGAAGGAGCAGAATTCCCCGGCCTGCCCGCTCACTCTGGCCAATGGCTTCACGCAGTGTGGCACCACGACAGCCGATACCTTCGGCATCGATCCCAACTTCCGCGTGGGCTACGCGCAGACGTGGCAGGTCTCCGTACAGCGCGACATGCCATGGGCGTTGCAAATGACGGCAACCTACCTCGGCGTAAAGGGCACGCATGGGGTGCAGGAGTTTCTTCCCAATAGCTATCCCCTGGGCGGCGCCGATCCGTGTCCCAGTTGCCCTTCCGGATTCGTCTATGAAGCCTCCGGCGGAAATTCCACGCGGCAATCGGGCCAGATCCAACTGCGGCGCCGGCTGCGCGCCGGCTTTGCTGCTTCACTTCTCTACACCTACTCGAAATCAATCGATGACGACGCAATGCTCGGCGGTCAGGGCCATCAGTCCACCGCCTCGCAGACCGACTTCTCGTCGGGGCCGGCTGCTTCTACTTCCGCAAGCACCCAGATCGCGCAGGACTGGCTTGACTTGAAAGCCGAGCGCTCTCTGTCCTCGTTCGACCAGCGCCATTTGCTCAACCTGCAAGCGCAATACACAACCGGCCAGGGCCTCGAAGGCGGAACCTTGTTCGGTGGTTGGCGCGGGCGGGCCCTGAAGGAGTGGACCCTGCTGACGCAATTGAATGTTGGTACGGGCATGCCTGAAACGCCTTTAATTCCCGTTGCTGTTCCGGGCACCGGCTGGATCGGTTCGCTGCGACCGAGTCTCACCGGCGCACCCATCTACGGCGGCCAGAACGGCGCTCACATAAACCCCGCAGCCTTCGCGGCACCTGCTGCCGGCGCTTGGGGCTCTGCAGGCAGAAACTCCATCACCGGACCGAGTCAGTTCAGTCTTGACGGCGCGATGCAACGGACGTTTCGCCCCAGCAAGCACTTTTATCTTGACGCTCGCATTGATGCAACAAACCTGATGAACCATGCCGTTTTCGGCAGCTGGGTTACCACGCTTGAAAGCGCGCAGTTTGGCCTGCCGCAAGCGGTCAACCCGATGCGCAGTCTGCAAGCCACCGTGCGAGTGAGGTTCTAATAATGCGTAAACTCGCCGCGCTGCTTCTCGCTTACATCTTCGCTGTCTCATCGACCGCGCAGCAGATTGGCCAGAATCGTTCTGCCGATGGGCAGGACAACTACACTATGTCGGTAAAGGTGCAGCTTGTCCTCGAAGCGGTCGTCGTCAAAGACAAGCAGGGCAATCCCGTGCGTGGCCTCACTGCGAAGGACTTCACCATAACCGAAGACAACGTCGCCCAGACCATCAAGTTCTGCGAGCACCAGGACCTCGCTGAAACTGCCAAACCGCTGCCTCCGTCGAAACGCAATGACGAGAATCTGAAGATATACAAACGCCTGGCGCACGAAAAGATTGCGCCCGAATCCACGGACAACGAACGCTACAAAAATCGGCGGCTGCTTGCCCTCTACTTCGATATGTCCGCCATGCGACCCGCCGACCAGTTGCGCGCTCTCCAGGCTGCCCAACAGTTCATCCGCACACAGATGACGACCGCCGATTTCGTCGCGATCATGCGCTATAACACCGGTTCGGTCGACATTCTGCAGGACTTTACCCAGGATCGCGATCGTTTGCTCAGCATTCTCGAGACCATGATCGTGGGTGAGGGCCAGGATTCAGCTGAAGATGTGGATGACGCAAGTGCCTCCGACACCGGCGCTGCCTTCGGCCAGGACGACAGCGAATTCAACATCTTCAATACCGACCGTCAGCTCTCCGCATTGGAGACAGCTGCAAAAATGCTCGGGCAGCTCAACGAGAAGAAGTCTCTCATCTACTTTGCTGGCGGTATGCGACTGAATGGAGTCGACAACCAGGCCCAGATGCATGCCACCGTCGATGCTGCGATCAAGGCCGGTGTCACCTTCTGGCCCATCGATGCCCGCGGTCTCGTGGCACAGGCGCCGCTGGGCGACGCAACCCAGGGCTCGCAGGGCAATTCCGGCATCTATACGGGCGCGGCGGCGAACGCCCTGACTGCCAGTTTCCAGTACTCGCAGGACACGCTCTATTCCCTGGCCGCCGACACTGGTGGAAAAGCCCTGCTTGATACCAACGACCTCGACAGCGGAATCGTCAACGCGCAGGATGCCATCTCCGACTACTACATCATCGGCTACTACACCACCAATCCCGCGAAGAACGGCCGCTTTCGCCGCGTAAAGATAAGCCTTGGCCAGAATCTCGAAGCCAAGCTTGATTATCGCCAGGGTTACTATGCCGACAAGGAGTTCAGTAAATTCACTGCAGTCGATAAGGAGCGGCAACTCGAAGATGCGCTGATGCTCGAAGATCCCGTGACCGAACTCTCCATCGCCATGGAGATCGACCACTTCCAACTCAACCGCGCCGAATACTTTGTGCCGATCATTGTCAAAATTCCGGGTCGCGAACTAGCCTTGGCCAAGCGCGGAGGCGCGGAGCACACACTAATCGACTTCGTCGGCGAAATCAAGGACATGGTCGGCGGTACCACGGTATCGAACGTCCGCGACTTCGTGAACATCAAGCTCTCCGACGCAACTGCCGCCGAGCTCGCGCATCGCCCCATTGAATACGACACCGGATTCACACTTCTGCCCGGCAAATACCTGATCAAGTTCCTCGCACGGGATGACGAGACGGGTCGTATTGGAACCTACCAGACCACATTCGTAATCCCAAATTTGAACAAGGAAGACAAACGCGTAGCCATCAGCTCAGTTGTCTTGAGCAGCCAGCGCGTCGTATTGAAAGATGCACTCTACGACGCCGCAAAAGTGAAGGACCGCGCCAAGGACGACGCCGTAAATCCGTTGGTGCAGGATGGCAAAAAGCTTGTGCCCAGCGTAACTCGCGTCTTCAGCCAGAACCGCGATATCTACGTTTACCTGCAGGCATACAAGCCTCCCGCGGCGCCGTCCGGCAGCGCACCAAATGCCGCGCAGCCAGCGACACAACCCCTGATGGCTTTCGTGACGCTCTACAACAATGGCGCCGAAGCACTCAGGACGCAGCCCATCGCTGTCGCTCCAAATGCCACTACGCGGCTGGGAATTACGCCGCTGAGTTTCGATGTAAGCGCCGCCAATCTCAAGCCAGGCCAGTACGAGTGCCAGGTCACCGTTCTGGACCCCTCGACCGGAAAAGCCGCTTTCTGGCGCGCACCGGTCGTCATTGCGCAATAATCTGCGCAAATTGCGCTTCCTGCCTTCTGTGACCTAAGTCGCTGCGTTTCTCGCAACGTGCCGTTAACGTGTGCTTAAGAGACATAGATTATGGCCACGCAACCCAGTCAACCTCTGCAATTTCCGAGGCCCCAAAAGACCTTTATTCGTCGCTTCGCACCGGACCATTCCCAACGCGCGCGTCACATTGTGCAGGGACTTTTCCTGCTCCTGAATGGCTGGCTCGGCCTTCAGTTCTATCTTTGGACCCGATACTTTGAGCGCGGTGGAACCGGCTGGCTGGTTTCGCGGCCAGCGGGAGTTGAAGGCTGGCTTCCCATTGCCGGGCTGATGAATACGAAGTACCTTCTGCTTACTGGCCATGTACCGCAGATTCATCCAGCTGCGATGTTCCTCTTCATCGGCTTCATGCTGATGAGTCTTCTTCTCAAAAAAGCATTCTGCTCCTGGCTCTGCCCAGTGGGCACGTTCTCTGAGTTCCTATGGAAGCTTGGCCGACGCATCTTCCGTCGTAATCTGCGCCTCCCGCGCTGGTTCGACATACCATTGCGCGGTTTGAAGTACGTGCTGTTCGGCCTCTTCGTTGCCGTCATCGGTGTCATGTCTGCAGCGGCGCTCGAAGACTTCATGGCGACACCGTATGGTCTCGTCGCCGATGTCAAAATGCTGAACTTCTTCCGCGACATCGGAATTACCGCGGCCGTCGTCATCGGTTTGCTCATGCTGCTCTCCACTCTGGTTCAGAACTTCTGGTGCCGCTATCTATGCCCTTACGGCGCGATCATGGGAATCGCATCTTTGCTAAGCCCTGTAAAGATCCGTCGCGATCAGGAGGCATGCATCGACTGCGGCAAGTGCGCCAAGGCATGTCCCGCCGGAATCCAGGTCGACAAGCTGGTTCAGATTCGCACTGTTGAATGCACGGGTTGTATGGAATGCGTGGCAGTCTGCTCCACACAGGATGCGCTGCAATTCGCGCTTTCGCCGCGCCGTGCCAATACTCCAGCGGAACGCTGGCGGCGGCGTGCGATCACTCCGCTCGCCCTCTGCGCGGTTCTGGCATATATCTTCTTTGGCGTGGTTCTGTTCGCACGCACAACCAATCACTGGCAGACCAATTTGCCCCAGTCGGTCTACAAGCAGCTTGTTCCTCATGCCAACCAGGTATCGCACCCTGGCATGTGAGCCTCCATTGCTGCATTCAATCGCGAAACACCAATTCGAAGGAGACAGAGTTAGAATGACCTGCAATGAATCCGCGCATCGAAAAGATACGCCAGCTTCTGGCTGAGCTGGAAATGGAGAACGGATCCTCTTCCAAAGGAGACGCGGGTTTCTCTGCTCTCGAATTGCCGGACATTATTGGCGAAATCGTCGACGACCTGCAGCCAATTCTCACCGCCTACGACGCTGCATTCTATTGGTTCCTCTTCCGCCATTCCATCGCGAAAGACGGCAACCCGCAGATTCGCGTCAGCCGCAGCAGCCTGCGCCGTGCAGTGGTCAAGTCGTCCTACACCAACGCTGCGGAAAACAACATCTCCATCGGCAAGGTTCAGGACACGCTTCACGCGCTTGAGGAGATCGGAGCAATCGAGAAGATGGGCGAGCCGAATCGCCAGGGAACTCTCTACCGCGTCCTGATCCCCGACGAGATTGAGGCGTGCCGCAAGTTTCGCGCTGAGCGCCTCGCCGAAGAGACGGCATTGTTTCCGTTGTCCAACAAAGGTCCGCACGAAAAGCGCATGCAGGTTTTCGAGCGCGATGGATACACGTGCCGCCGATGCCAGAAGCAACTCACGCGATTCACCGCAACGACGGATTATGTGCGGTCTCCCGCCGATGGCGGCGACGAAAGCGCTGAAAACCTGATCACGACCTGCGCCGAATGCAACTCACGCGCACAAAAACAGCCGTCGTAGGCGCCACATAAATTTGAGTTCTGTTTGGATGGCAAAAGCGTAACGCTCATGCCAAAGGCGTTTAATTCGTGTGGCTGTGACGCTCGGGTAGCAGCTCTCGCAGCGCCGCTGCATAATGCTCCGGCAGAGCCTTCCGCTTCAACTGGTCGTCGCACACCACGTGCACCGTCTCGCCTTCGGCCAGGAGAGCAGGCTCTGCACCATCAGAACCCTTGCGCAGAATCCGATAGGCAAACTTCAGCACCGATCCCCGGAGCATTGCCGGCCGCGTCTCAATCAGGATCTCATCATCGTATTTCGCCGGAGACCGATACCTGCACGTAGCCTCAACCACGGGCAGAATGCACTCGTGCTCTTTCTCCAATTGGCTATATGCGAGTCCCAGCGAGCGGAGCAACTCTACGCGCCCCAGTTCAAACCAGACAAGGTAGTTGGCATAGTAGACGATGCCCATCTGATCCGTCTCTGCGTAGCGCACGCGCACCTGGTGGGTAATGACTGTCATGGGGTCAGTGAACAGTGGTCAGGGTTCAGCGGTCAGCAATCAGGGCTCGGAATTGACTGAAAACTGCCTTTACGGTTTAAGGTGCGAGAAAATCTGCAGCTTGCTGAAGTCGTTGAACATGATGAATGCGGTGAAGGCAATCAGCACAACAAACGCTGCCTGGTAGATGCGTTCCTTCACCATCATGCTGATGTCGCGCCGCATGATGCTCTCAATCAGGAGCAGCAAAATCAGACCGCCATCCAGAATCGGGAACGGCAGAAGGTTCAGGATCCCGAGGTTCAGGCTGATGCTCGCGGCGAGGCCGAACTTCGCCGACCAATAACGTTCCTTCACGGCCTGCCCGGCAGCGACAGCGATGCCAACAGGTCCGGAGAGCTGCTTGACCGAGACCTCATGTGTCAGCACTTTCTTCAGCACGTTTACGATCAGTAGCGAGTTCTCTGCACAGAAGTCGCGCGATTCGCCGATTGCGCTCGAAAAGCCCATTGGCTCGGCGCGCACTGGTACGTTTTCTGGGCCTGAGGCTAGAAATCCAATCCTCCATCCACCGTCCTGCGAGTAAGGATGGATCACGATCGGGGGTAGCGTCGCATCTTTGCGCTCGATTGTCAGCGTGACTGGCGTCCCGTTTCCCGTCTGCATGTAGTCCATAAGCGGCAACACGGTGTGGAACTGATGACCGTCAACAGCTATAATCTTGTCGCCCGAAACCAATCCCGCTTGTTGCGCGGGCGAGCCGGGACTTACCTGATCGATCTGAATCGGACTCTTCGTGTATTGCACGAAGATGCCCGCCTTGCTCAGGTCGTCGTGCAGGGAGTCTATTCTTCCCGGCAAATGAATCGAAGTCTGAAAAGTGGCTCCATTCCGATCGACAGTAACGGGGATGGTCTTGTTTGCATCGTCTCCGACCATGTCGTGAAATTTCTGATAATCGGGATGTGCCACATTGTCGAACGCAGCGATGATGTCGCCGGGCTTCAACCCGGCCTGGTCTGCCGCTGAACCGGGGGTCACCCACTCCATCTTCGTGGTCCGGATATCCGGTACTTCGTTGATGAAGGCGAAGTAGACCCACATCAGTCCAAAAGCCAGCAGGAAGTTGAAAAACGGCCCGGCCACTCCGATGAGCATCCGCTGCCAGCGTGGATGAGCCATGAAAGAGCCCGGATCCTCCACCAAGCTTCCGTCAGCAGGAATCCCCGGTGCGTCCTGGCCCTGGAGCCTTTCCAAAGCCTGAACTGCGACCGGCGTTCCGGGAACCATCGAGACTTCGCCGGGATTCTCTCCGGTCATCTTCACGAATCCGCCCAGCGGTAACAGGCAAACTTTGTAGTCGGTGTCGCCATACTTGACGCCGAACAGCCGCGGACCAAATCCAACCGAGAATGCTTCTACGCGCACCCCACAGAGCTTGGCAACCATGAAGTGGCCTAATTCGTGCACCACCACCATGACACCGACAAGAACGATGAAAGCTACCGCGGAAACAAAAAAATCATGCATAAACGAGATGATTCAGACCTTTCACGGGCACGTCGCGACGCAAGCCAATCGCGGACTCAGGCAACCAGCGCGTGAGCCTTTAGACGCGCTTCCCGGTCCGATGCGAGCACCTCCGCGATGGTTGCGGGGTGCGACTCCGGCGTGGACGCAAGTACCTTTTCAATTGTACCCGGAATGCCGTTAAACGGAATCTTGCGCTCCAAAAACGCTTCCACTGCCACCTCATCCGCCGCGTTCAGGGCGATGCAGTGGGCTCCGCCCTTCGCCGCTGCTTCATAGGCAAGACGTAAGCAAGGGAAACGCTCAAAATCCGGCTCCTCGAACTCCAGATGCCTCAGCGCTGCCAGATCAAAGGTCAACGTTGACTCCGGCCTCTCCGGGAACGCAAGCGCATACAGGATTGGCAACCTCATGTCCGTCACCGAGATCTGCGCCAGGATCGAACCATCTACATACTCCACCAACGAATGCACCGTTGATTGAGGATGCACCGTGACCCGCACCTTGTCTGGCGGCACGTCAAATAGCCGGCATGCCTCGATAATCTCAAGGCCCTTGTTCAGCATTGTGGCCGAATCAATTGTGATCCGGCGGCCCATCACCCATGTTGGGTGCTTCAACGCCTGCTCCGGAGTGATCCCGGCAAAGTCAGCCAAAGGCGTTGTCCTGAATGGTCCGCCCGAGGCAGTCAGCCAGATCGTCTTCACTTCGGCGTGCGAACCTACCCGCATGCACTGATGCACTGCGTTATGCTCGCTGTCGATCGGCAAAATCGGCACATTGCGTTCGCGTGCCGCAGCCGTCAAAATCTCCCCGGCTGCAACCATGCATTCTTTGTTTGCCAGTCCCACAGGCTTGCCGGCAAGAATTGCAGCGTGCGTGGCCTCGAGCCCGGCTACGCCTACGATGGCAGAGACCACAAAATCCGTCTCGGGATGCGTTGAGCACGCCACTGTGCCCGAGGTTCCGTGAACCACGTCAATTCCGGTCAGACCGGCCTGTTTCAACCTGGCACTTAGATCCCTCGCGAGTTCTTCCGTCGCCAGCGAGATCGTCTTCGGACGCCAGCGCACCGCCTGCGCGAACGCTTCGTCGACATTGCGCCCAGCCGCCAAGGTCGCTACCTGGTAGCGGTCGGGAAACTGCTCAACAATGGATAGGGTGCTTTGGCCGATTGAGCCGGTGGAACCGAGAATGGCGAGCCGTTTCAACGTTGCGCTAAGTCCATTTAAAGCAATAACAAACGAGCGTATTGCGCATGCTTAGAATCGCAGGCGGATAATGTGAGCGTACCACAGCACCGGCGCCGCAAGCAGAAGCGCGTCGATGCGATCGAGAATGCCCCCATGTCCGGGCAAAAGCGTTCCTGAATCCTTCACGTCAGCCGAGCGCTTCAATGCGGATTCGGCCAGATCGCCTACCTGCGCTGCTATATTCACCACCACCGCCAGGACCAGCCAGTACCACACAGGTGCATCGGCAAACGACAGCTTTACCGAGTTCCATTGCGCCAGATATGCACTCAGTCCCAGCAGGATTCCCGTCACGGCAACCGCCCCGACCACCGATCCAACCGCTCCGACCCATGTCTTGTTGGGACTGAGATTTGGAGCCATCTTCCGCTTTCCGAACATCCGCCCCGAGTACATTGCCACCGTGTCACCGGCCCATACTGTCAGAAACAAAAACGCCAGTAACGAAGGGCCGTTGGTGGCTTCCCGCAGCATCGGCACCGGGATCAGAGTGAGACCGAGATAAAACAGCGCGAAAACCGAAGCGGTCGCATCTGCCAATGCGCGATCAACCGGCGAGGCGAACGTGCAGTAGATAAGAAGAGCGATCGAAAGCACTCCAAATAGAGTCAGCGTCCCGTCAGGCCACTGAAAATTCCCCACATAAATCGCGTAGTTTCCGGCGAAAAGGGCAGCAATTGCCACCAACACGGCGATACGCGGAGGTTTGGCGCCGCGATGCTCCGTCAGCGCCAGGAATTCCCAGGCGGCGAGCATAGCCACGCCGCCAACCACCAGCGTAATCAGCCACATGGGGCCGAGAAACACCAGCGCCAGCACCAGGGGTGCCAGAATGAGGGCGGTCAGAACTCGTTTCATTCCAGGGTTGAGAATACACCGCCGGGGTTACGCGAAGAGATCTGTCGCTCTAGTCAGCGGACTGGCCATTCCCACTTCGGGGTGTTGAACAGTGTCCTGCCCTCAAGAACTGTCTCACCAAACGACTTTTCAAGGTGCAGACGGCAGCATCCTGGATTCTCCGCCAGCGCCTGAATGAGAAGCTGCGAATGCGATACCACCACAAGCTGCGTAGTTTCAGCCGCATGGATAATCAGGCGGGCCAGCGCTGGAAGCAGATCCGGATGCAGGCTGGTTTCAGGCTCATTCAGGACCATCAACTGCGGTGGCCGTGGCGTCAGCAAAGCCGCCGTCCACAGCAGATAGCGCAGCGTGCCATCCGAAAGCTCCGAAGCTGAAAGCGACCGCAGAAGCCCATGCTGGCGCAGCCGCACTTCGAATCGTCCACCCTGCTCGTCAACCTCGACATGGCTTCCAGGAAAAGCATCCGCGACCGTCCTATGCAGCGCCTTCCGATCGCCAAACAGCCGAATCGTCTCGAGCGCCGCCGGCAGATCGGTGCCTTCGTTGTTCAAGACCGGCGTGAAGGTGCCCACCTGCGGAGTCCGAACCGGCGAGGCGGAATCGGTCCGAAATCCCTCGTAGAAACGCCATCCGCGAATCGACTCCCGCACGGACACCATCTCTGGCGCCCGCTGCGGATCGGCAATCGTCGCCAGCATGCTGTCAGTCGAACTCAGTTCTTTGGTGAGAATCACTGGCTCTTCATGCTTTGCGCTCTTGCCCGGAGCAAGTTGGACCAATCTGTTATTACGATCCACCAAAACCGAGGCCCTGCGGTAGATGTCGCCGTGCCAGATGCATTCGCGCTTGATTGCGGGGTCGAGCGGAAATGCCGTCTGCGCCGGTGGAGGATAGCCAAGATCGATGCAGTAGCTATAGGGATCGCCTGCAAATCCAAGCTTCAGGCCTATCGATTTTTGCCGCGGTGTACCTTCAACGGGGAACTCGCCCTTCCGGACGCTGCGCGCAATTGTCTCCGGGCCGGCCCACAACGTCGACGGCAATCCGCCCTCACGTGCGAGCGAAGCCACCACCGTATTCAAGGCCGCGTCGCCCAGCAATCGAAGGGCGCGATACAAGCTCGACTTGCCGGTGCCGTTCGCCCCCGTCACCAGGTTGAGCTGCCCGAGCGACAACACCAGGTTGCGCAGAGAGCGGTATCCCGACACTGCCAGCGTGTGAATCATTCCATGGAAGGATACGGGCTTAGGGAAGATTGTCGCGCGTGAATTTTGCGATCAGCCCGCGGCGATTTTCATCTGCTCGGGGTCTTCTTCAACTTCGCCGACATTCTCGCTCAATCCACCATAACGACGCTCGCGTCGCTGGAAAGCCGCAATCGCCTCAAGCAGGTGGATCCCGCGGAAATCCGGCCACAACCGCTCAGTGACGAAAATCTCGGTGTACGCGATCTGCCACAGCAGGAAGTTCGAAATTCGCATCTCACCCGAAGTCCGGATCAGCAAATCAGGATCGGGCATCTGTGCAGTATAGAGATGACGGTGCAGATCCTCTTCGCCGATACGTTCCGGAGCGAGATGTTTCTCCTGCATCTCGCGGGCCAACGCGCGGCATGCATCCACAAGTTCTGACCGGGAGCCATAGTTCAACGCCAGCGTCAGGGTCGTACCGGAGTTACGCGCCGTCGTCTCCTGCGCCCACTGCATCTTGTCCTGCACTTCGCGGGGCAATTCGTGTACCCGTCCGATGTAGCGGATGCGCACATTGTTGTCCATCATGCGTTGCACGTTGCTCTCCAGATAACTCTTCAGAAGCCGCATCAAAAAATTGACTTCAGCACGAGGACGACGCAGATTATTCTCGAGGGAAAAGGCATAGAGTGTCAGCCAGGGAAGCCCGATGCGCGATGCAGTTTCCGTCACCAGTTGCACGCTCTTTGCGCCCTGCTGGTGCCCCAGGAAACGTTTCAGCGATCTATGACCCGCCCAGCGGCCATTTCCATCCATGATGATGGCGACGTGCTCGGGCAGACGCTCAGGCTTGAGCGTGTTATAGATCGCGCGCTCCTCTGAGGTAAGCTCACCGATCCGCAGCATGCCAGTTGGATGCAAGGAAATTGCCTCGACGATATCTATTACGTTTCTCGGACGGTGACCGTTCCGCGATCGTAAGACTTGGCAGGAGCCGGCACACAAACCCGACGCGCTTGACGGGTCCAAATCAATGTCGACAAAGGAAAAACCCCGATGGCCGGGGAATTCTGGCGACACCTTCGAGCCTAGCACAATCAGACCCACCGCAAGCACTGGGCCAGGGCGCAGATGAACCGATTGTAATCTTCGAGACGAAGCGGCCGGACGACCGGGCAGAAGCACGAGTCGTCCGCCCCAAAAGGACGCAGAGACGAGGAAACGAAAGGAGGGCAGCGACCGGACTAAGCCGTGCGCCGCCGTCCCGCAGCCATATCGCGCACTGACCCATATAGCAGCGTCCGGTGCAGCGAATCCAGGTGCGGCAGCATCGATGCGATCTCGGCCAGGAACGGATCCGACAGAATCGCCGATACCTCTTCATCGCGACGGCTGCGTGAATCGCGCACAAGCTGGCGCATATCCACCTCGAGCGCATCAGCCAACCGCTCCAGCGAACCCAGCGTCGGAATGGCTTTGCCATTCTCGATCTTCGAGATGTAGGTGCGAGGTACCTGCATCCGGCTGGCAAGCTGGCGCTGGCTCAGGTGGCGCGCTCTGCGAATCTCGCGCACCTGTGCCGCAACCTGCAAGCCAGCTTCGGCAGAGGCTGCCACAGTGGGCATCGAGACCAGTTGTGGGGTTAAGGGTGCCGGCTCCTCGATATCAAGGGGCCTGCGACATTTTCTGCACATTGAGTTGGTGGTTCTGTACTGCACCAAACTGCAGAAATCGCACCGCACGACTTCGCGTGTCTCCACGCAGATAAGAGTGGTAGCCATCGTTTAAGTTGCGGAGTGCCAGAGCAAGCTACTCCCGCGATTAGTTGCACCGCGATAAGTGCTACTTTCGATCGAGTGAACCATAATTGTCAAGTAGAAACTTAGGGTCAACCCAAAGATTCCACCATGAAACCCCAAGCAACCCGAAGAAACGCGAACCAAGGTGTGCAACACGTAAAATTCTGAAATGACTTTGACCGAAAATAGCGAGAAGAAATGCGGCCGCCAGCAGGCTTGGGAGTTGCTCACCGAGTGGACCCAAAGCGAAAGCCTACGCAAGCACGCGCTGGCGGTGGAGATCTGCGTGACGGCTTGTGGAGAAGCAGAATCCGATCGACTCGGCCTCACTGGAGAAGAGCGCGACGGCTTCATCGAGCTCTACACCACCACAGGCCTGCTCCACGACTTCGACTACGAGCGTCACCCCACAGCCGAGGAGCACCCTTTCGTCGGGGTGCGCGAGCTGGAGCGCCTGGGCTGGCCGGCTGAGCTCCGCACCGCGATCCTGGGACATGCGCAATACTCCGGCGTCCCGCGCGTTACGCACTTAGACAAGGCGCTCTTCGCCTGCGATGAACTGGCCGGCTTTCTCACTGCGTGTGCTCTCGTGAAGCCCACAAAAGCAATTGCCGACGTAGAAGTCCCCGGCGTTCGAAAGAAGATGAAAGACAAAGCATTCGCTCGCGGCGTCAACCGCGAAGACGTGATTCAAGGTGCCGCCGAGTTGGGTGTCGACCTCGATGCGCATATTGCGTTCTGTCTGAATGCGATGAAAAAGCGGGCGTGGGAACTTGGTTTGTGATCCGCTCTTGCGCGAACCCGAGATTTTGTAAGGCTTGGCTAAAGAGCGTTCGCCACGCGATTCATATTCCAGGCGATAAACGACGCGTGGCGGCAGTGCGCCTGATCTTGATGGCGACACAGGGCGCTCGAAGAGTGTGGCGGCTTCCGCACCGCGTGGGCAACGAGTCGCGGCCCAGCCAATCGACCATGATGCGATTCGATTCCTCAGGGTTCTCCTCGAAAACAGCGTGGCCATAACCCGGTACCACGACGAGCTTGGAGGCGCGCAGTTTGCGCCTGAGCTGGATGGCAGAGGTGAGACTGACCGTACGATCGCTATCGCCCCACACAAGCAATATTGGAAATCTTTTCAATTTGCGGATTGCTGCCTGAAGCTTGGCCATCTCTGCACACCAGCAGCGAATAATGCGGAGGACATGGCGCAACGTATCGGGGTTTCGCAGGCTGGCGACAATCTCCCGCAGGCATTTATCGAGCACGCGGTCAGGGCCTCCATACATCGATCCCAGAGCGATGCGTTGAATGCGGGTCGGAAGATAGGGCAGTACCCACGCGAGAAGCCCACCCCAGCGCGTGCTGTAGATGCGTACCATCACGTCGCTTGAGCGGCTGTAGGGATTGGCTGGTGCGAAGAGAATGAGCTTGCGCACGCGCTTTGGATGAAGCGCTGCAAGCATCAGCGCGACGGCTCCCCCATGCGAATGGGCGACGATGTCGGCCTGGGCAAGATTGAGCGCGTCCATGATTGCGACGATGCGATCGGCAGTGGCGGAAAGTCCCGCATCCAGGCCGCACACCCGTTGTGATTTACCCAGGTTCAGCAGGTCAATCGCATAAACACTGGCGTTGGCGGCAAGAGCGGCGATGTTATCCCGCCAATTTTCACTCGAGCCGACCAGTCCATGGATGAGCACCACTGGCTTGCCGGTTCCGGCGTGAAGGTAATGCACTCGTGTGCCGCCCACATCGACGAATGCTTCTACGTATTCTGGTTGCGGGGCCTCTTGCTCCATGGCAAGAAATCCTTTCTCGAAACTCCCCTGATCGCATCACTACTTGTGTCTAAGGCCCATCGTTCGAGCCGTCCGAAAACGGCGACAGCGAAAATATTGGATGGGCAAAACGTGATTCGGGTTTTTCGAGGCCGCCGGTCCACTATGCCGGAATCGATGATCAGTTCGGCTGCGTACGTATGTTTTCGGAGGGCGGACACTTTCGTAAAGAATCTCGACGTCGACAGCCCGTTACGTCGCCAAGAACACACATGAAAACGCCGTAACTCGGAAACGAGGCCGAAAACTGTGAGAGATGTGGCAGATGGTCGTCAATCGGCATCCAACTCTGTGGAGGCGTGCGCATGAACGTTGATCTGGCTCAGGAACTGCTCAACGAATTGGGCTCATCTCTCAAAAACCTCGAGACGGAGCAGTCCGCTCTCTTGCAATTCCTGAAAGACAACGGGGTGCTTACCGATGACCAGTTCGCGCCTTATCTGGCGCAGGCCGGAACAGCCAGTAGCGTCAGGTGGCGTGCCGCCCATATCAGGCTGGAGAGCCTCATATCTTCTGAAAGGCAAAAAGAGGAGAAACTCAGGGAGGATGAGAAGAGTCAGACGAGCGCAGGACAAGCGCCCGGTCAGAATCGTGAATCGGAAGCGAAGACGAAGAACGAGGCAGGCGACGCCACCCCAGCGCCGTGGACCGGTGAAGCGAAGCTCAACGGAACAGGCGATGAATCTGCAAAGCAATCCGCTCCTGAAAAGGATGATAAGCAGGACGAACATGCAGCGAGCGAGAAGAAAAAGCTCGTCACGGCTTCGAAGATTGCCTGACAGAATCTCCGTCGGCGGCCCAAAACGTGGGTTAATGACGGGTTGCTAGCTCGGAATTTTTGAGGTATTGCTGAAAAGCGCCGTCAGTCCTGAGCCGGCGTCTTTGCGTTGCGACACGAGTTTGTGAAGCAATAGCCCGACGACCCCCCGAACGTAGCGTATCGGAATCTTTGACGAAGCCCAAACATGCCATGCATCGCGGCTTAAGCGGCGGCTCAGCTTGTCCTTGGTATTCATCTCCAAAACGGTGAGTCCACTGGCCGAGCAAATGCTCGCTAAGGACTGAGCAGGGTAGAAATAGATATGCCGGGGAGCATCGAGGTGTTGCCAGGATGCTTTGAGTAGGGAGAATTCAGCGCTTTCGATATTGGGGATTGCGATGAGCAGGACCCCTCCCGGCTTGAGTCGCGCCGCAGCTCTTTCGATGACGAGCCAGGGTGTCGGCAAATGCTCTAGGCAATGCCACAATGCGATTACGTCGAAAGTCTCGTCCATCCGGGCGAGCGTATCTGCCGGATTGGATGACTGCAACGCCTTGACGCCAACAACGTGGGTAAGAAAATCAATACAGTCTTGATCGATGTCGATTGCGGTTACTTCAAAGCCTGCATCTTTAGCATTGCAACTGAAAATTCCCATCCAAGGGCCAATTTCGAGCAGCTTACCTCCTGACTTATATTTGAGGATCGGTTGCATTCGGTAAATTTCAGTGGCCGCTATGGCCCGCAGCTCCGCGAGATTACTCGGAATCTTCTGATATCCCCCTCGATAGAAGGGCCGCATGTCTTCAGGAATGGGATCCATGAAGACCAAGCGGCATGACTGGCATTGAAAGTAGTTGAAGACCTGATTCGTAGTCTGCCGATTGAGATCAGAGGATGATACGAATAGTTTGGATGCGGCTTTGCACTGGGGGCAAATGGTTTTGTTTGCTCTCACATTGGCGACGACTCCGGACGATCCAGAACTTCCTTCCTCCATGTTCGCCCTTTCCTTGTTTTTGCATCAACTCTCCGACTTGGGAAATTGCCGGAGTCCGCTTTCAATCCTCACGAGGAGTGTATAACGGTGGTTTATTTCGGGCGTATTGTGGCCGAGGTTGAGTACTGCGCCTAGGTTTTGATCCAGCAGTGCGTCGCGTATATTCTCGTCAAGATATTCCGCGAGCGACCGATTGATCGTACTTTCAGTGTCGAATTTCCCGCAAATTATTAGCGGCTTGTCAGGATGGCGTTCCGCGCTACTTCATCGGGTCTTTTGCCCGCAACTCCGCGACGATCTCCGCCGCAGCCTGGCGCGCTTTATCCGCCTGGTCGGGCGGGAAGCTGATGGCTCCAACGCGCGCATGACCGCCGCCGCCGTAGCGTTCGCACACCTGCGCCAGGTTCACCATCTTCGCCGGATCAGCCTTGGTCCACGGATTCGAGCCCACCGACACCTTCGTTCGGAAGCTCGACTTCGAAAGCCCGATTGAGTACGTCGCCTTCGGGTGCAGGTAGTACGGGATGAACTTGTTGTATCCCTCAACCGGCCGATCGGTAATGTCGAAGAAGATTGTCCCATCGAGTTCTTCGCTGCGGCTGCGAATGAGTTCGATGCCCTCCCGGTGCCGCTCCAGCAGCGGTGGCAGCAGGGACGCCACAAACGGCTGCGCCAACACCTCGGCAAGGGGCATCTCCGTCAGCAGCGGAATCAGCTTCGGAATAAACTCCGGGTCCTGCGTGGATTCAATAATCAGCGTCAGTTTCATCGCCGGCGCGGCCATCTCGACGGCGGCCTCTGGGCTCTCGTACAAAGCGCCATCCACGATGTTCGCCCAATGAATCAGGTCCGCGACAGGCTCCGTGTTGAAACCGAACTTCGTCTCCCCGATGTACGCCAGGAAGCTCGTGCACGATGTGTAGTTTGGATCGAAGAATTTCCGCGAACCGCAAACCGGATCCTTCCGGCAAGCGAGAAAATTCTCGTGATCCGCCGGCGTCAAAAATGCCGAAAGATGGTGATCGAACCACCAGGTAATCCGAGGCGACGCCGAATACTTGAAGTCGACGATGGCATTCTCATCGCCTGTAAACTCGCTCTCGTCGAAGAGCGCGCCAGCCCGATGCACCAACCCGTGGTAGTCGTACGTGGCGTCCTTCGCGATGCATTCACGATGAAATCGCGTGAACAGCGATGCGGAGCAGGCTCCGTCGAAACACTTGTCGTGATAGAAGACTTTAACCCGCAACCGCCACAACTCCTTGAGCCAGAATCCGGTAAGGCCGGAAGATTAAGCATCATGCGAGAGGCCGATTGTGTCAAGGCGCCTGGCAAAACTGCGACGACAAGGAATTGGCCTGAACCGGTTCGGCTGCCCATCGGTCCGCGAACTCCAGTAGAATTCTTTCGCACACTCACTGTTGCAACTGCCGTCATAATCCCGAGGAGCACCCATGGATCCTGAAACTGAGCCAACTCCGCCGGCGCTCGCGCCCCCACCAACCAATGCCTCCGACTCGATGTGCCTCGGCTTTCCCGGGGAAGACCCTCAAAAGCCTCATCACGGCCTGAAATGGGTCTTTATAGGTCCCGAGGGCTTGCGTGCAGGGTGGTCCGTCCTCATCTTCTTCGCGCTGATTTTTCTTCTTGCGAGCGCGTTCGGGTTTCTTTTTCTGAAACTTCACCTGGTCGCCAGCAGCAACAGATTCTCTCCTCAACAGCAGTTCTTCTCAGAATTGTTTCAAGTGCTGGCGCTCATCTCTGCGGCAGCGATCATGGCAGTTATCGAGCGCCGCCGGATTCTTGACTACAACCTGCAGGGCGCGAGGCGTGTCGCCCACTTCTTCAGCGGGTTTGTCGTGGGTTTCGCAGCCCTCTCCGCACTCGTGGGTTCTCTGGCCTGGGGACACTGGCTGCGCTTCGGCCCGGTTGTGCTCGGCGGATCGGAAATTCTGAAATACGGGGTCATCTGGGGTGCGGTGTTTCTCCTGGTTGGGGGTTTTGAAGAAGGCACGATGCGCTGTTATCTCCAGTACACGTTCACGCGCGGCGTCAACTTCTGGTGGGCTTCTGGGACCATTGCTTGTCTCTGCGCCCTGTTAATCGTCGGCCAGAGAGGAAACGGCGCGTGGGGCGTCTACACCATCGCCCTTCTTGGAATTGCTCCCTGCCTTCTGCTGCAATTGAATAGAGCACCAAGCGCCGGATTCTGGAACGCGGCTTGGCTTACATCAACGTTGTTTGGAGCGATGCACACCGGCAACAACGGCGAGAACTGGATTGGCATCTTCGCAGCGGCTTTTATCGGCTTCGTCTTTTGCGTCAGCATCTGGGTCACGGGATCCGCGTGGTGGGCGATCGGATGCCATGCCGCTTGGGACTGGGCCGAGACTTATTTCTACGGCACGGCTGACAGCGGATTTGTAGCGCCCGGGCACCTGCTGAGCACGTCGCCTGCCGGCAATCCGTTGTGGAGCGGAGGTACCGACGGGCCTGAGGGGAGCCTGCTGATCATCCCTGTCGTGCTGCTCCTGCTGGCGTGGCTTCTGGTTATTTACCGCCGTCCGAAACCTGCCGAACTTCGCTCGCCAGCGGCTACGGAGCAGCTGGCAAGCTGAAAGAGAACGCATGAGGCTCTGGCTCAATCGCACCGGCGATGTTTCCCTCCGTGAGCAGTTGCTTACGCAGGTGGTGCTCGGCATTCTCAGCCGCGAATTAGCGCCGGGGCAGCGGCTGCCCAGCACGCGCGATCTCTCGCGCCGCTTCGGCATCCATGCCAACACGGCCAGCGCGGCCTACCGCCAGCTTGAAAGCGAGGGCTGGGTCGAAACGCGCCATGGCAGCGGCGTCTTCGTACGGACCACGCGTCCGGAGACGTCCCTAACCCCTGAGATGGCCATCGACCAGATGATTGGCGATCTGGCAGCCAAGACTCGCAAGCTTGGCGCTTCAGATGCGCTGCTCAAAGCACGTCTTCGCCGCTGGCTTGCGCTCGAACCGCCCGCGCGCTGGCTTGTGATCGAGCCCGACCCTGAACTGCGCCGCATCGTCATCACCGAGATGGAGCAGGCCTTGTCTCTTCCCGTCATAGGCTGCGGCCCCGAAGATTGCGCCAAGCCGAGCCTGCTTGAGGGTTCCATCGCCGCCGTGCTGCCCAGCAAGGCCGCCGCCGTTCGGAAGCTGCTGCCGGCTGGCAATGAGTTCACCACCCTTCAGGTTCATCCCGTAACGACGGAATTGCAGTCTTACCTGCAGCGCTACATGCCCGCCCACTCGACCGATCTTGTCGGTATCGCCTCGCGTTGGTCCGAATTCCAGCGCATCGGCCAAACCATGCTTGTTGCTGCAGGTCTTGCGCCCGAATGCCTGCTCGTCCGCGATGCCACCAAGCCGGGATGGAAACGCGGTCTCGAAGCCGCTGCCGCCGTCGTCTGCGATGCCGTACTTGAGCACGATCTGCCACAAGAATGCTTCCCGATCGTCTTCCGTCTCCTCGGCGAGTCTTCGATTGCCAATCTGCGCGCACGCGAAGATGCAGTCATGTCCGCTGGCCATTAATACCTCGAGTCTAAAATCTTCCCGTAATTAACGGTGTCATTCTGAGTGAACGGGGCCCCAAACGCCTTTCAGTTTGGGGGTGGTGAGCGAAGAATCTGCTTTTTCAGCCCTTCTCTTTATTGCCAATGAGTTTCGTCAGCCACAAGCACACTTTCGATTCTGTCCTCTTCTCCCGTCCACCCCATCCCAACCGTCCCTAACATCACTGTTCATGAAAGAACTTGCGATTCTCCTGCTCACCGTCGCCTTCGTCTCCTGCGCTACGGGGCAGGCGTTGCCCGACAACCCAGCACCCGTGGGCCTCCCCAATCCCGCATGGAGCCGCCTGCAGAGCCTGATCAACGGTCAACCCATCGTCGTCGACAACACCAATGGCCCTCCCGTCCACTGCCTCTTCGCCGGAGTGACAGAGGCTTACCTGTTCTGCAATCCGGCCGGGAATCCGGCTGGCGTAGGCTTCCGTTTCGATCACTCCGACGTGCTTGGCGTTGACTTGGACCTGCCGCACCCAGTGCCGGCCCAGCCGAGCCGCCCCGAACGCAACTACCACCCCGCATGGATCTCCAGCATGATCGCCGGCGGAATGATTGTCGGGCTCATCGCGTCGCAGAATACCGATGCTGGAAAAGCGGTTGAGGACGGATTCATCGGCGCAGGCATCGTCGGCCTTATCGGTGCCCCTCTCGCGTTCCTTCCGCATTCGCAATTTATGCCTTCAAGGCTCGACTATCCGCAGCATGGAATTGGCCTCCGACTTCAGAGCCCAAATCACTCGCAAGCGCATCTGCTCCCTTTCTGGCGCATCTCGCGCTGAATCTTGGGACATATATCCGACAATCAGCGCATCCGGGGAACCGAACTCCACGGCGTTATCCTGTTGTTGACCCATGTCGGAATCCCACGCAGCCAATCCATCTACCGGAGTCTACGCGGCAAGGGCGCCGCGCCCGCGCAAGCGCCGCTGGCCCCGAGTCTTGCTCTTCACCGTCTTCTGGCTAATCGCGATTCTCGCAGTGCTCGGCGGCTTCGGTATCCTCTGGCTTCGTTCGGCTGCCAAGGCCGCCCTTCCCGTCCTCGACGGCGATATCCATCTCGCCCCGCAAGGCGCGCCTGCGATCTCCGCTCCCGTCACTGTCCGCCGCGATGCGCACGGCGTCCCCCACATCGACGCCGCCACGCAGCAGGATATGTTCGTCGCGCAGGGCTATGTGACCGCGCAGGACCGCCTCTGGCAGATGGATGTCTATCGCCGCAACGCCAACGGCGAATTGGCCGAAGTCATGGGCCCGTCTCTGCTCCGTCACGACAAGGCGCAGCGCATGTACGAGTTTCGCAATACGGCGCATCGGATCTATGCCAGCCTGCCTGCCGAAGAGCGCGTCCGATACGAAGCCTATGCGCGCGGCGTGAATCTCTACATCACGCAACACCAGGATTCGCTTCCACCCGAATTCCGCTTTCTGCACTACAAGCCGCAGCCCTGGACGGGTGCCGACTCCATCAGCATCGGCATGATGATGGTGGACATGCTCGACACCCATTGGTACACCAAGCTCTCGCGCGAACGCATTGCCGCAAAGCTCCACAACCCGAAGCTCGAGTCTGACCTCTACCCGGTCGGTTCCTGGCGCGACCATCCCCCCACCGGCGAACTGCCTGACCTGACCAAGCCGCAGACCCAGCCGACGAGCACCCCCGACGACGAGGAGAATGAACGCAGCGAATCACGCCCTGGTGCCCCATCCATGCGCGGCAGTTTCGCGCATGGGTGGGATACCACGAACCCCGGCTATGCTGCCTGCCCCGATTGCATCCCCGGCTCCAACAACTGGGTGATCTCCGGCACCCACACCGCCAGTGGAAAGCCTCTGCTTTCCAACGACATGCACCTCAGCCTGACTGTGCCCAACATCTGGTACATGGCCGACCTGCGCGCACCCGGCTATCATGCTGCCGGCGTCACGCTTCCCGGAATGCCCTTCGTGATCGCCGGACACAACGAGCATGTCGCCTGGGGATTCACCGCCCTCTACGCCGACGTGCAGGATCTCTACATCGAAAATCTTCAGGGCAACAACTACGAAGGCGGCGACCTCAAATGGAAGCCGCTCACCGTAGACCACGAAACGATTCACGTGCGCGGCCGAAGGGACGTTCTTTACGACGTTCGTCTCACAGACCACGGCCCGCTGCTCGATCCCATCTTCACCAAAGACTCTCGCGCAATCGCACTCAAGTGGACGCTGTATGACAAAACGCTAAACTCGATCCCTCTCTACGCACTGGACACCGCATCCAATTGGACTGAATTCTCGTCGGCGCTTTCGCAGTGGTGTTGGCCCACGCAGAACGTCGTCTATTCCGACGATCAGGGTCACATCGGTTATCACGCTGTAGGCAAGATACCCATCCGCTTGGGCGGAGAGGGCGTCTTCCCCAAGCCGCTCCCACATGACTCCCTGAATTCGCGCTACGAATGGGGCGATGATGATTTCTTGTTCGGCCGGCGCCGCGATCCCTACATCCCCTTCGACGACCTGCCCAACGCCTTCGATCCGCCGTCGGGATTTCTCGCCACCGCGAACTCCCGCGTCACCAGCGACAAATCAAAATATCCGCTCACGAATGACTGGGCAGATCCCTATCGCGCCGAGCGCATCTACAAACTGCTGCAGGGCCGCGACCACCTTACACCAGCCGACATGCTCGCCGTGCAGACCGACATCTATAGCGAAATGGACCAGGAGATGGGCCATCGTCTCGCCACCGCCATCGATCACGCGCCCAACGCCGACGACCAGCTTCACAAAGCAGCCGACCTGATGCGCAACTGGGATGGTCGTCTCGCCGTCGACTCCGCCGCCGCTTCTCTCGTCACGCAGACTCGCTACACCCTCCGCACCATGCTGCTCGAGCCCAAGCTCGGCAATGATGACGCCAGAAATTATGAGTGGTCCGAATCGAATTTCGCGATCGAAGAAATCGTCATGAATGCCAAGCCAGATTGGCTTCCCCCGAATTACAAGGACTGGGATGCATTCCTCGCCGACGCTGTCCGCCACGCCATGAAAGAGGCGAAAGCCCCCTCCGACGTCAGCAAGTGGAACTACGGTTCCTGGCACGTCGTCGACATCGAACATCCGCTTTCAAATTTCGTGCCTTACATCAGCCGCTTCGCCGGTACCGGGGAGCAACCTCTCAGCGGCGACACAACCACCGTAAAACAGGTAGGCCGCGCCTTCGGCCCGTCGCAGCGATTCACGATGGATTGGAGCAACATCGACGGCTCAACCGAAGACATTGTCCTCGGCGAAAGTGGCAACCCCTACAGTCCCTACTTCCGCGACCAGTGGGATGACTACTACAACGGCCGCACCTTCGCGTTGCCCTACACTCCCGCCGCCGTCGCTGCCAACGCTCAGCACACCCTGCGCCTGATGCCATGAAAGACGAAGGAACAGGGAACCGGGAACAGGGAATAGAAGCAGCCGCAGGAACGGGGGTGCCCCATCCTCGTGCGGGCATTTTCGCACGAGGGTGGGAAAGCAACATTCTTGGCCCGGCGATCATCTGCCTAGCCGCCATCATCGCCACATCCCCCGACCTCATCCGCAAAACCTCGTGCGGCCACGACTACGACTTCCATCTCGCCTCGTGGCTCGATGCGGCGGCGAGTTGGCGCAATTGCCTCTTCTATCCGCACTGGGCGCCCAGCCCCAACTACGGAGCCGGCGAACCACGCTTCGTCTTCTATCCGCCGCTGACATGGATGCTCGGCGCCGCCTTTGGCTTCATCCTCCCGTGGAAGGGGGTTGAGCCTGCGATCACCTTCGTGTTCCTTGCCGCCACGGGTCTTGCAACCCGCAAGCTGGCGCGGCAGGCGCTCGGTGACGGCCCCGCGACCCTCGCCGGATGTGCCGCGTTGTTCTCCGGCTACTCCATGTTCACCGCCTACGAGCGGTCAGCATTCGGCGAGTTGGCTGGTGGCTTCTGGATTCCGTTACTTCTGCTGCTCATCTTTCGTGATCGCAATCCGCAAGGCTCCGTGTGGCGTCGCGCCTTCGACGGCTCGGCCACACTACTCGCGCTGGTCGTCGCCGGTGCGTGGCTCTCGAATGCGCCGCTCGGGGTGATGGCCTGCTACCTGCTCGCCGCCGTGGCCTTCACCGTCGCATTGCTGCAGCGTTCGTGGGCTCCTGTGCTTCGATCCGCAACCGCTGTCGCTCTCGGCCTTGGACTCTGCGCCATCTACCTCGTTCCCGCCGCTGTGGAGCAGCGCTGGGTACAGATCCGCCAGGCGACCGACGATCCCGGGCTTGCGATTGAAAGCAGCTTCCTCTTCGGCCACCACGCCGACCCCAATCTCGAATTGCACGATGTTGAACTCTGGCGGGTGTCCGCGATTGCCGTTCTCATGATCGGCCTCACGTTCCTGTGCTTCTTCATCGCGTGGCGCCGCGGACTGCTCCGTCAACGCACCTGGTGGATTCCGCTCGCCCTCATCCCCGGTGCAGTGCTATTGCTGCAATTCCCTTTCTCTCTTCCACTATGGAGCATCCTGCCCAAGCTGCGCTTTCTGCAATTCCCCTGGCGCTGGCTCGTCGTAGTCGAAGCGCCGCTGGGTATCTTCTTCGCCGCGGCCATCTGGAACGTGCAGCGCTGGTGGCGCGTCGTTGCCATCGCCGTGTCTTCTGCAATCTTCATTTCCATCATGTTTGTCACGCTGTTCATCTTCCATCAGGATTGTGACAGCGAAGATTCCGTCACGGGAATGCTCGCAGCCTATCGCAGCGGGCAAGGTTTCCAAGGCACCGATGAGTACGCACTGCCGGGCGCGGACAACAGCCTGATGGCCGTCGGACTGCCCGATGCGTGCCTCAGCAGCAGCGCGAACATCGTGCTCGCGAAGGCCGACGATGGGAACACTCCGGAATGGGACCCGGCCAATGGCCACTGCGATGCAACCTACTCATGGCTGCGGCACTTCGGTCGACTCTCGCCGGAACACCTCCGCCTCGACGCAGAAACTCCGCACACAGGCTACCTCATCCTGCACCTGCGCGACTACGCAGCGTGGAAGGTTAACCTCAATGGCCACGACGTAGCCTTCGGCGCGAAAGAGGCCTATCCAAAACTTCCCCGCCGCGACGACGGTTTGATGGCTGTTCCTGTTCCGCAGGGCGCGGTGCAACTGGATGTCGACTGGATCACAACCGGCGACGTGATCATGGGCCGCTTGTTATCCATCATGTCGCTGGGCTACCTCATCGTTCTCTTTTTAGTCGAGCGAAAGCTGGCGCCGCGAGCGCAGTCAAAGCCGAGCGTGGGAGATGAACTCGGGTATCATAAGTAGGAATGCCCTCTGACGTGAAATCGCTGATCCAGGAAGGCGCAGAGCTGACCGACCGTGCGCTCGAAGCGCTGATCCCCACGGTCGATACTGTTCCTTCATCGATCCACGGCGCGATGCGCCACTCGGTCTTCGCCGGGGGCAAGCGCCTGCGCCCAGTACTCGCCATGCAGGCTGCGGTCACCATCGCTGGCTCAGTTCCTCCCGGCATTGAACGGCTCGGTGCAGCCATCGAGATGCTGCATACCTATTCGCTCATTCACGACGACCTGCCCGCGCTCGACAACGACGACCTGCGCCGCGGCAAGCCAACGTGCCATGTGGCCTTCGGCGAAGCCATCGCCATTCTTGCCGGGGATGCGCTGCAAACCCGCGCCTTCGAAATCCTCGCCGGCCTCGATTCGCCACCCGCGGCAACAGTGAAGATCATCGGCCTCATCGCCAACGCTGTTGGCACCGTCGACGGCATGATCGGCGGCCAGGTGCTCGATATCGAGAGCGAGCACCAGAAGCCGACGCCCGAACTCGTTGAAGCCATTCACCGCGCCAAGACCGGCGCTCTCATCCGCGTCAGCGTTGTTTCGGGCGGCGTCTACGCGGGCGCCACTGCCGATGACGTGGTTCGCCTCGACACCTTCGGCCGCAAGGCGGGACTGGCTTTTCAAATCGTGGACGATATTCTCGACATGACCGTGGACTCAGCGCATCTTGGCAAGACAGCGGGCAAGGACCTCGCTACCGAAAAAGCTACATGGCCTGCTGTGTATGGCATCGAACAGAGCCGCCGCGATGCCGAAATGCTAATTGATGAAGCTTTCGCCGCTCTCGAGCCTTACGGCGCGCGGGCTGAGGGGCTCAAGTCCGTAGCGCGCTATCTGGTTGAGAGGAAGAACTAACCTCAAAAGGAAACCTTCATTGAGCAAGACGAAGCCGTCGAACGAGAAGCCACCGGCAACGCTCAACGACCAAGGAGATCGGTCCCGTTTCCGGTCATTCTGATTGCGCTCTTTCAGTTCTTCAAAGCCGGGTTTCTCCTCTACCTGTTCCTTCCGTTCTGGCACGACTATTCAGGGTGGGCTGCATCGGGTAGACCCGCTGGCCCCTTCCTCCAGAACCTTTTTGATAAGTCCTTTATTGTCCTGTTTCCAGCTCTGTCTGTTGTACTCGTTGTGATCGGCTGGGGATTACTAAGTCTCAAAGACTGGGCGCGCAAACTTCTGATAGTCGCGATCATTTGCACTTGGATCCGTGGCAGGTTTTCGCTGGATGCGTTGTTCTTCAGCAACAGTGTCGACCTGCGACATCAGCACTATCAGGTCTTGGTTTGTGTCTTTCTGCTCGATCTTTTCGTATTTGGTAGTCTCGTCTTCTATCCCGACATCGCCAAGACCTTCGGTGAAAAAGAAGACGGGAGTCTTCTCTAGATTCGCGGACGGAACCCCAGCACGAATAAGCTAGTAGTGGGGTGCCCATCCATGCCGGCTTATCCGCATGAGTGGGAGACCACAAAAGTCCGTTCAGCACGAAGCAAGCTGTGGCTGAGCGCTCAGAGCTAATAGCCGATGCTCACCGAACCCGAAATCTTCGCCGCTCTCCGCGACTGCTTCGATCCCGAGGTCAAGCTGAACCTCGTCGACCTCGGTCTCATCTACTCAATTGAAACCGGCCCGGACCCGGAATCAACGCCCGCGTGGCCGCGCCAATGGGTGAAGGTGACCATGACCCTCACCACGCAGTTTTGCCCGGCATCGGGATTGATCTTCGAACAGGTACACAACCGGCTCGCCACCATTCCTGACATCAGCAAAGTGGATGTGAATTTAGTATGGGAGCCCAAGTGGACGCCGCATCGCATCAGCGAAGCCGGCCGCAAACAACTGGGACTTTGATAGTTTAACTGGAACCTTGATCGTTTAGATGACGGTGTCATCCTGAGCGGAGCAGCTTGGGGCCCCATCGTCTGCCTTGGCGGACGCCGGGGTAAGCGGGGTCCCCACAAACAGGTCTTCGTTTGTGGGGTGATAAGTGGAGCGAAGGACCTGCTTTTTTAGGACACAAGCGAGTTGAGTGTCGTCAACCTACGCCGGGATCGTCGGTGAACGCCGCGACAAAACCCGCCGCAGAGACTCACCCTTTTCCGTGATGTCCTCGACCACGTCCTGAACCTGTTCAAGCATGTATTGAGCGCGATCCACATACTCCGGCATCGCATCCCACCAGTGACGCAGGGTCTCTTCGTGATCCAGCAGGGCCAGCGCCGTGCCCGACGCAGCCATCACCAATCCCGCCCGTTTCTGCCCGGTCAGCAAAAGCAGTCCACCGGTTATCAGCGTCCCGCAAGCGGCAAACTTTACCCAATCGAAGGAATCTGTTTTCTGCATCTCGGTGATCCTCGGGGACCGGTTCTCCCGATCCGGAAAAGTCGCAACGCTCATGAGATCTCCTTCTTTGTTCAGATGCATTTCCGCGCATCGCGGCAGCTAAGGAATTCAACCCCCGCTGAGCGCCTCTGGCGGTGTTTTCCCGGGCACATCTCAATCCAGGTCGAACTCGCGAAGTGGTTTGCCCGCCGGAGCATCCTTCGCCTTGCGCAGCGCCTCGGCAAACTTCTTGTCGAAGAGGTCTTCCTTGTTCTTTTCCGCGTCAACCGACTGACGAAAGATCGATTCCTTTCGTTCATCCTGCTCGCGCATGGCCTTGGCCGCGGTTTCGAGATCCTCAAACATCCGTTTACGCGGCGCCGAAGTATGGCTCACCACAAGCCCAGTAGCCGCATCCACCAAAATCATTGCCCCGCAATCGGGACATGCAACCTGAAATGTCTCTGCTGCCTTCGTTTTGCCCATAACAATCAGAATTGTAGGCTCTTCGCCTCAATCGGGAAAGGCGTCGCCCAAACTCCTTCCGCAAGCTCCCGATAGCCTGCTGAGTCCTCTCAATTCATTGAACTTCCCGTTCGGATTCCTCGTATCTTGACCAGCGAGCAGTCCCCGCCCGGTGAACGATGTTCTTTACTTTGAGGCGGAAACAAGCCATCCGTTCTAAGGAGTCGAATGAAAATCCCGTTCCTCGCAACAGCTTCACTGGCCGCGATCTCCGCCTTCGCCCTGACCCCATCCGCCTTTGCTCAAGCGAGCCTCGCCGGAGACTGGCAAGGCACTCTCGACGCAAATGGCACCGCCTTCCACCTGGTTTGGCACCTGACCGCCGCCGCTGACGGAAGCTTCACTTCCACCTTCGACAACCTCGACGAGGCCGTTTACGGCATCAAGGCCAAAACCACTACCATCAAAGGCCCGGATGTCACCGCTGAAGTCGACGACACGGTCCAGGCAAACGGGCAGGACATGAAAGTCAGTGGCAATCTTGTCGGCAAGCTCAATGCTGACGGAACCGAGATGGCCGGCACATTCACCCAGGTCGAGCCCCAGGCTCAACCAGCAGCCAATGTGCTGTTCAAGCATTCAGCCGCTAAGGCAGCCGCACCAGCAGCCGTACAGCCTGCCACACCCGCAGCCGCTCAGGCAGCCGCAACCGCCGCGCCAGGCATCGCCGGAGACTGGGCTGGAACCCTGACAGCCGGTTCGGCGGAGCTACACCTCGTGCTCCACGTTATCGCCGCAAAAGACGGCAGCCTGACTGCCACCCTCGACAGTGTCGATCAGGGCGCCAACGGTATTCCCGTCGACGCAGTCACACTCAAGGACTCCAAGCTGAACCTTACTGTGAATGCGGTTCCCGGACATGGCGCCTACGAGGGCACTCTGAACAAAGATGCGACGGCGATCGACGGCACCTGGACGCAAGGTGGCCAGTCGCTGCCGCTCAATTTCAAACGCGCGAAACCATAGTTGGAGGATTTGTTTTGAAAGGGCACGACTTCAGTCGTGCCGATGAACCCCATCAAGGCCAGGCCGGTTTCAGCCGCTGAGGGATGCTTTCGGTGAAGCTGGCCTATGTTCGTACCTTTTTTCGCAGCATGTGACCTTAGCTCAGCAGGATGTGCGAGGCATCCAGCAAGCACCCCGCCTATTGATTCGTCCCCGCCGCATGCACATGCAAGATCACGCGCCGGTAAGACGTGAGTCGTGGCGCTCCGTCGTCCGTAACCGCCAGAATCACGTGCGCCACGCCATCTCCCTTGCACGGAATCAGCGGCAGCCACAGCGGCCGGCACGCCGCGTCCGCCCGCACAGTCACACTAGGACTATCGGCTCCCTCCAGCGTCAGCGCCGCCAGGTTTCCGTCCGCCAGTCCCGCCTCGCCGTAGTGGAACCAGTGAAAATGCAGCCGCTGCCCGTCCGGATCGCTGCTCTGTCGGGCATCGAGCGTAATCGTCTGACCGACACTTATATCCATCTCCAGCGGAGCCGTCCCGCTCTGCCCGTTCACCACCGCCACCGGATTGTGATTCGCGTGCGCGAAATCTGCAACAGTCCACCTCATGCGCGCTGCAAAATCATTCTGGAAGGCCTCGCGCCAGCGCCAGATCGTTGCCTGGTCACTCACATGTTCTTTCCCATCCACGCCTGTCACCGTGTCGCGCGAATCGACCCGCGCAAACTCATCCCCGCCCTGCGTCCAGACCGAGTGCGTCTCTCCATAGGGCTGGCGAAAGACATAGCGTCCGCCCCATCCGCCCCAGTCCGGCCGCCGGTAAGCGTTCAGCCCGTTGTCGATCAGCCCCAGGAACGACGGAGTATCCCCCTCCATGATGAACATGAACTTCGGATATCTCTTCCCCAGCGGCCCCTTGCTGCGAATATTCCCATCAAGCCATTCGTTCGTCACTGTCGTGAAGTCCGCACCCTCGCCGTTGCGGTAGTAGCGGTCCCCGCTGATTCCAGTCCAAGTCGCCGACGCATATTCCCCGCTCGTCGGCGTCGAAGGCGAAACAATGTAGAACAACTTCGGATACGTCCGCCGAATCACGGGCCCTGCATCGTCCTGGTCGCTGATCGAGTACACCCGCAGCCGCGCAATCAATTTCGCGTTCTCGTCGGCGGTATGCGAAGCCGAGAGGTCAAGAAGCGTCTGCGCCAGCGTGCCGGCACCTCCCCAGATGCAGATCCACAACGGTCGCGGATCATCGCGTTCCAAGGCGCGCACAATTGCCCGCGATCCCTCCGACGACTTGCCCGGCCCGACCGCGGCCATTCCATACGCCTCCTGCCCCGTGAAGACCCGGGTATCCAGCTCGCTTGCACCCGGCCACCCTTTTGCATGCAGCAGCAGATTCGGCCGCACCTGTGAATACGCCTCGATCAACTGATGCATCGTCTCCGCGTGCGTCTTCGTCTTCTGCCAGGTCGACGTTGTGGCGATCATAGCTTCAATGTCGAACTCGTTCGAGTACAGCAGGAATCGCACAAACGACATCTGGTCATCCGGCTCGTTGCCAATATCGCTGATGACCACCACGCGAGGCCTGCCGCTGAAATCATCCACGTGGGTTTGCGCCAGACTCTGGGCGGATACTTTGCTTGGCACTGTTAGAAGCGCTCCTACCCAAAACGCCATGATCGTGCGATTCACCATCGGGAATACCTCTTTCCGCACCCGGACCGAGCTTCGCAAAGCCCGTACTCATCCCGCACAATAATATCCGTGAAGCTATCGGCAACCTTTCCGGAATTCCCGTGTCTCTGCATGCAGTGGGTCGGCAACAAACGAAACTCAACAAACCATGACAATTTCCGGAGGTGATGCGCGCAATGATCTGCCTTCGAACTCGGCTGATTCCGGCCATTTTGCTCTCCTCGTGCATGTGCGCAGCTCAAACCAAGACTTCCGCACCCCCGCATCTACCATCTGCTGAGTCGGTCATGAATCGCGTCGCGATCAACCAGGACACCGCCGAGGCCGAACGCGCTCAATACGTCTACGTGCAACACGCAAAGATGACCTCGCGCCGCGGCAACACCGTGATGTGCGAGGAAATCACCGACTACCGCTTCACGCCGGCAACCGATGGCACGGACGAGCAATTGCTCAAGGTCGATGGCAAATTCCTGAAGAACCACAAGTTCATCAATTACAGCAAGCTGCTCCCACGCGACGAAGACAAACCCAAAGATGCCGGCAAGGATTCTGACAAAGACAAATCCGCCACAAAGGAAAAGGACAAGCAAGACAAAAAAGATAAGAAAGACAAGGATCCCGTCTTCGATCCCAACAGTGACGAAACCCTCGATCGAGACCTCGTCGAAAATATGCGCTGGAACCTCATCCACGACAAATCAAAGGACAGCATCCACGCACACCTGTTCCCGCTCACGAGCAAGGATCAACTCGAATACTCGTTTCGCATGATCGGCCGCGAGCGAATGAATGGACGAGACGTGTATCACATCGCATTTCGCCCGCAGAAGAAGGACGACTTTGGATGGAGCGGCGACGCTTTCATTGACACCACCGCCTATCAGCCCGTCCTGGTCACCACCGGCATGGCGCGCAAGATTCCGTTCGCCGTTCGCACGCTGCTCGGAACCGATGTGCCTGGCCTCGGCTTTACCATCACCTACGCATCGCAAACCAACGGCGTCTGGTTCCCCGTCACGTTCTCGACGGAATTCAAAATCCACGTACTCTACTTCTTCCACCGCCAGATCATCCTCGACGCCCAGAACCGCGACTTCGAAGAAACCCATGTAACCTCAAGAATCGTAGGCGAAGCAACGCAGGTTGATCCTCCGCAGCCTTAAACGGATTCGGGTTCCTGCGCGTGGTACCGCAGACGCACGAAGGCCCCGCTCACAGGAGCAGGGCCTTCGTCTAAGTCCGTTGCGAGGATGCGGAGTCTCTTAGTGTTTCTCCTGCGCCGTAGCCAGCTTCGCCTCGGCTTCGGCAATCACGTGAAGCGCCTCAGTGTACTTCTCTTCGCTGTCGCCAGCATCGTTCCACTCCTTGTGCCCGCGCTCGAGTTGCTGTTCGGCACGCGGCACGTCGATCTCCTCCGGCTTCAAGGCGTCGTTCGCCAGGATCGTCACGCGATCGGCCAGCACTTCGACGAATCCCCAACTCACGTTGTAAATCTGCTCGCCGCCATCGGCACCGCCGTGCAGCCGCACATCGCCCGCGCCCAATTCGGCCAGCAGAGGAGCGTGCCCGTACAGCACTTCCATGTAGCCGTTCTTTGCCGGAAGCTCCACCGCGTCCGCCGTCGTGTCAAACAGAATGCGCTCCGGCGACACCAGCCGAACGCGCAGCGAATTGGATTCGTTAGCCATAAAAAGTTCTCAGTTCACAGTTATCAGTTTTCAGTTGAATCAGTCGGCGGCGGATCGGAAAACTGACCACTGATCACTGACAGCTTTCTTTTTTACGCCGTTGTCTTCAGCTTCTCCGCCGTCTCCAGCACTTCTTCAATCGCGCCCTTCATGTAGAAGGCCTGCTCCGGGATATCGTCGTACTTGCCTTCGATGATGCCCTTGAAGCTGCGCACCGTGTCGGCGATCTTCACATACGCTCCAGGAATACCGGTGAAGACCTCGGCCACGTGGAAGGGCTGCGACAGAAACTTCTGTACTTTGCGCGCGCGCGCCACGGTGAGCTTGTCCTCTTCCGAAAGCTCATCGATACCCAGGATCGCGATGATGTCCTGCAGATCCTTGTACCGCTGCAAGATCTTCTTCACTCCTTGCGCCACGTCGTAGTGCTCGTCGCCAACGATACGCGCGGAAAGAATGCGCGAAGTGGAGGCCAACGGATCGACGGCAGGATAAATGCCTAGTTCCGACAAGGGCCGGCTCAACACCGTCGTCGCGTCAAGGTGCGCAAACGTCGTTGCCGGCGCCGGATCGGTCAAGTCATCGGCCGGCACATATACTGCCTGCACCGACGTTACCGAGCCCTTGCTCGTGGATGTAATGCGTTCCTGGAGTTCGCCCATTTCCGTGGCAAGGTTCGGCTGGTAACCCACGGCTGAAGGCATGCGGCCCAGCAGCGTCGAGACCTCGGAACCCGCCTGCGTGAAGCGGAAGATATTGTCGATGAAGAGCAGCGTATCCGATCCCTCCACGTCTCGGAAGTATTCGGCGACAGTCAGCGCGCTCAAAGCCACGCGCAGACGTGCTCCGGGCGGCTCGGTCATCTGGCCGTACACCAGCGCGCACTTTGACTCCTGCCACTTGCCAGGCTTAATGACACCCGACTCTGTCATCTCGGTCCAGAGATCGTTGCCCTCGCGCGTGCGCTCGCCCACGCCGGCAAACACTGAGTAGCCGCCGTGTTTTGTGGCCACGTTGGTAATTAGTTCCTGAATGACGACGGTCTTGCCCACACCCGCGCCGCCAAAGAGGCCGATCTTTCCGCCCTTCAAAAACGGCTGGATCAGGTCGATGACCTTGATGCCGGTCTCGAACATCTCTTCGTGCGTCGACTGCTCGTCAAACAGTGGCGCCGGACGGTGAATAGGCATGCGCAGCTTTTCGCCGATCGGGCCGAGCTCGTCCACCGGCTCGCCGATCACGTTGATCACGCGGCCTAGCGTCTCCTTGCCCACCGGAACGCGGATCGGGCCGCCGAGATCGATGGCCTTCATGCCGCGCACCATGCCGTCGGTCGCTTCCATCGCCACCGTGCGCACGCGTCCTTCGCCCAGGTGCTGCTGGACTTCAAGGATCACGCTGATCGGCGTCGGAACATCAAAGCCGTCGCTGGTTACGCGCAGCGCCTGGTAAATCGGGGGCATCGTCGCTTCTTCAAACTGCACGTCCACCGCAGGACCGGAAATCTGAATTACCTTGCCAATGTTCTCTGCCATAAACTCATCTGCCTTCCCGTGCTAAACAGCGGCCGCGCCGCTGACAATCTCGATGATTTCCTTGGTGATCGCCGCCTGCCGCGCACGGTTCATCTGCAGCGTGTACGCGTCGATCATGTCCGATGCATTGTTGGTCGCCGAATCCATTGCCGTCATGCGCGCCGCATGCTCCGCCGCAACCGACTCGGCCATCGCGTGAAATAGCATCGCTGAAATGTATTGCCGCAGCAGCCCGTCAAAGAGTTCGTTGGGCGGCTGCTCATAGATGTAGTCGACGTTGGCCGTTCCGAACTTCTTTGCCTCTTCGTCAGCCTCTTCCGTGTCCGCTTCCTCGAGCGTGATGCCCGCACTCAACGCGGCATGCGCTGCGCGCTCCCGCTCCTCGGGAGTCGGCTCGACCGCGCCTTCGATTTGCGGTGCGCCGATCTTGAGAATGGGCAGCAGCCGCTCCACCACAAGGCGTTGCGCAATCACCGACTTGAATTCGTTGTAGACGATGTAGGCGGCATCAATCTCCTCGTGCACGTAGCGCGAAATGATGTTCTGCGCCAGTTCAAACACACGGTCCGCCTCAAGCTTCAGCAGCATCCCCGGATGGTCGCCCGTGATTTCGACCTTGCCACGGCGATCGTTGCGCACCTGGCGCTTCACACCGTTTTCATCGGTTTCTTCGTGGTACTCGGCAATTGGAAATCTCCGCCGCATGAGATCGCGGCCCTTACGACCGATCGCCTCGACGTCAATTTCTCTCTCTGGATTGCCGCCGATGAACTGGAGCGCCGTCTTGGTGATATTCGCGTTGAATGCGCCGGCAAATCCCTTGTCGCCGCTGATCACCACGATCAGCACGCGTTTCTCGGGCCGCACCGCAAACAGCGGGTGCCGAAGGTTGCCGGTCTCTTCGTCAAAAATATCCACGCGCCGCGCCAGCGATTCCAGCACGCTCGTAATCATCTTCGCGTAAGGCCGCGCCGCCAGCGCACGCTCCTGCGCACGGCGCAGCTTCGCTGCCGAAACCATCTTCATGGCCTTGGTGATCTGCCGCGTGTTTTTCACGCTGCGTATGCGCCGCCGTAGATCCAGTACGTTTGCCATTGGTCTTCTCAGTGAACAGTGGTCAGTGCACAGTGATCAGCAGATGGTTGAACGGTTTTCTCTGTCCACTGTGCGCTGCTCACCGTCCACTCGTTTTTACGCCTTTGCCGCCTGCAGATCTGCGAGGAAATTGGCCTTGTACTCTTTCAGCGCAGCATGCAGCCGGTTGCGAACATCGTCGTCCAGTTGCTTCTTATTGGTCAGCTCTTCCATCAGCGCCGTCTGCGCGCTATCGAAGTATTTATAGATGCCGTCTTCAAATGCGCGAATGTCGGTAACGGCGATGTCGTCCAGGTATCCCTGCGTACCCGAGAACAGAATCACCACCATTTGCTGCCACGTCAGCGGCTGGAACTGCGGCTGCTTCAACAACTCCGTCAGCCGCTGGCCGCGATTCAACTGCTTCAGCGTCAGCGGATCGAGGTCCGACCCGAACTGCGCGAACGCAGCCAGTTCACGATACTGCGCCAGATCCAGTTTCAGTGTCGACCCAACTTGCTTGACCGCCTTGATGGCCGCCGAGAATCCCACGCGCGAAACCGAAAGCCCTACGTTCACAGCCGGACGTATGCCGGAATTGAACAGATCTGTCTCAAGGAATATCTGTCCGTCCGTAATTGAAATCACGTTGGTCGGAATGTACGCCGAAACGTCGCCAGCCTGCGTCTCAATCACGGGCAGAGCTGTCAGCGAACCGCCGCCCTTCTCCTTGCTCAGTTTCGACGAGCGCTCCAGCAAACGGGAGTGGAGATAGAACACATCGCCCGGATACGCCTCGCGGCCTGGCGGACGGCGCAGCAGCAGCGAAATTTCGCGATACGCCATCGCATGCTTCGAAAGATCGTCGTACATCACCAGCGCATGCTTGCCGTTATCGCGGAAGTATTCGCCAATGGCGGTAGCGGCGTATGGTGCGAGATAAAGCATCGGCGCAGGCTCTGAAGCGGACGCGGCCACGATGATCGTGTGCCCCATCGCTCCGGCCTCGGTTAGTGTCTGCACCACCTGCGCGATCGAGGAGCGCTTCTGCCCGATCGCGCAGTAAATGCAAATCAGATCGTTCTTCGCGTTGTTAATGATCGTATCCAGCAGCACGGCTGTTTTGCCGGTCTGGCGATCGCCGATGATCAGCTCGCGTTGGCCGCGGCCGATAGGAATCATGGCGTCGATGGCCTTGAGTCCAGTGGCCATGGGCTCGCGCACTCCCTGGCGGTCAATGATGCCCGGCGCCAGGCGTTCCACCGGATTGGTCTGCGTCGTCGCGATCGGCCCCTTGTCGTCAATCGGGGCGCCGAGCGCGTTTACCACGCGGCCGATCATCGCGTCGCCCACCGGCACGCTCAGGATCTTGCCCGTGCGCTTGACCTCATCGCCTTCGCGAAGCTCGGTATAGTCGCCCAGGACGACGGCGCCCACCTGGTCCTCTTCAAGAGAAAGCGCCAGCCCGGCAATGCCGTGCGGGAAGGCAAGCAGTTCGCCCGCCATCACCTTGTCAAGTCCATGGATGCGTGCAATGCCGTCACCCAGCGAGGTGATGGTGCCGACCTCGTCGACCTGCACCTTCGAATCGTAGTTCGCGATCTGCTCGCGAAGTATCTGCGTAATCTCGTCTGCCTTGATTTGAGCCATTTCCAAATTCCTTGCAGTTCTCAGTTTTCAGTTCACAGTTCTCAGTTACCGATCGCAGGATGCGATATCGAAAGCTGAAGACCTTCCTTACTGACCACTAAAAACTGATTCCAGAGTTCCGTTCGTTTATCAACTTGTGACAACCAAAACCAATCACCAAAACTGAAAACTGACATCTGATCACTGACAACTGCGGGCTTCAGCCCGCAACCAACGCTTCCTTCAATCGCTCCAGCCGTCCGCGTACCGATCCGTCATACACGGTCGATCCGATGCGCACCACGGTACCGCCGATAATCGACGCATCCAGTTTGAACGTCGGTTCAATCCGCGCCCCGGCCAGTTTGCCAACGCCCGCTACCAGCTCTGCGCGCTCCTGCGGGTTCAACTCCCGCGCTGTGACAATCTCCGCCTGCCGAATGCCGAGCCGCGCCTGCATCTCCGCACGCCACGCTGTGGCCACTTCGTGCACATCGCCGATGCGATCGTTGTGGATCAGCACCGCCAGCAGGTTGCGCATCTCCTTCTGTAGACCCATCCGGGCATTTAGCTTATCGAGGATCGCGATCTTCTGCGTCGCCGGAATCGCCGGATTGAGGAAGACCTCGCGCAGATCCGCGCTG
This sequence comes from uncultured Acidobacteriaceae bacterium, assembly GCA_963838295.1. Taxonomy (GTDB): domain Bacteria; phylum Acidobacteriota; class Terriglobia; order Terriglobales; family Acidobacteriaceae; genus Telmatobacter. The sequence goes on along the minus strand of CAWIQS010000001.1, from coordinate 278,042 downwards.
CCATCCCAGCTGCCAAGAAAATCATTGAACTGCCGGTCCAGTGCGGTCGCGTCCAGGTGAGCCGTAGCCACGACATCGGCAAATGCGCGCGCATACCGTGATGCAAATGCAGCGGCCATCAGTTCTTCCCTCCGCCGTGCATTGTGTCGCGGCCAGTCTCACTGACAAACTCGCTGATCAGCGCCCGGTCAGTCTCCGGCGTCAGCACCAGTTTCTTCACTGCCTGATCGATGGCAAGGTCCGCCGCAAAGTGGCGCAATGAGCGCTTGGCTTGCGCTGCCGCCATGCCGATCTCCTGCTCAGCCGAGGCTACTATCCGCGCGCCCTCTTCTTCGAGGGCCGTCTTGCCGCGCTGTTCGTCCAACGCGATCTGCTGCTCCACTTCGGTGCGGAATCTCGCAATCTCCTGGTCCAGGTTCGCGAGCTTGGCTTCGACTGCGCTCAGACGTGTATTGGCGTCCTCGGTTGTCTTGCGCGCAGTTTCCAGGTCTCCGCGGATTTTCTCAGACCGGCTGCGCAGAAGTTTCGGCAAAAACCGCCCGAGGGGGATGCCGATTCCCAGCACCACGACAAGCACATTGAAGAGCTCAAACAGCCGCGCGGTCGTCTCCACTCCCAAGTGCATGATGCGCGCAAGAAACTGAACCACGGCGGAGTGCCGGTAGAGATCGTTTTCCTTTTCCTCGGTTTTGGCCGCCTGCGTTTGGGGTGGGTTCTGGGCCTCTTGCTGGGCAGATTGAATCTTGGGCTGTTCGGGAACCTCTGAAACCTGGGCCGCAAAGGCACGAACAGGGGTAAGCACGGGCGCGAATGCGATCAACCCCAGCAGCAGGAACCCGCAAATCCGAATGAATGAATGCGAATTTCTCAAAACTTGTCTCAACGGGAACTCCCGGCGGCCTGCGGAAGCACAGCTCGCACCACCTGATTTGCCAGTTCCCCCGCCGCCCCCTGGATTACCTGCCGGGCGTTCTCCGCCTCGGCATCCATTTCAGCCCGGGCCTGACTCACCCTGGCCCCGGCGGCCTTCCTTGCCACATCGAGCGCGGCTTCACGCTCGGCGGTGCGCTGCTTGTCTCTTGCCTCGCGCATTTTGAAGATCTCCGCGCGCGCCTGGCGAAGGTTCTCGGCATACTCAGCCGCCCGGGCTTCGGCCCGGCTGATTGCTTTATGGGCATTCTCGATAGCGCCCTCGGTACGGGCGCGACGCTCTGCAAGTGCGCGACTCAATGGCCCTTGCACCAGAAACTGGTATGCCAGGACCAAGGCCACAAAGAGCAGAATTGTGGGTGTGGCGCCGAGCAGCAGCGCTCCGATTTGTTGAAAGATCTCTTCCATGCTTGTATTCGGTTAACTCGAGCAGACAGGGTTTTTCCGTCGCAGGTTTCGCCCTTTCTGATGGGTCTCGCAACCATTTATCACTGGATTGGCGCGACCACCTTTGGAGCGACAACCTTCCAGAATTCTAGTTACGCAACACGATCGGGAAAAGGCCTTGGAACTCCTTTTTGTATCAGGGACAAACCCCCAAGTCAACGCTGCGAAGCGCTATGCGGTAGGGTTCTGTGACTGCTGTCACGAATAGGGAATTTGGACCAAAAAAGAACTTGCTTTCCGGTACAACAGGCCTAAACTAAACATACCACCTAGACCCGGTTCAGGGTCCAGCGGGCAGCCGGTTTCGGGAATCCTTCCACTCCCGAGATCGGTTAGCCCGCCTCTTAATTTCTGGGTGGTTTTTGGCCTTTTCCCCATCAAATTTCCGGCGATTTCAACCGACGACCGCATCTGAGGCCGAGGTTCTCCGTCTACCCTCCTGAACGGCATCCTGGGCGCCTACGGCGCTTGGGAACGATCGAGGAACCCCGCCCCTGGCAAAGCCATTTGCGGCCAGTTCCCCAGGCAATGAATCGGAGGATTCTCACCCAATGCAAAGCAGGCTTCTCTCCCTCACTCTCGGCGGCATGCTCGCGCTCGGCTTCACCGGCGCAGCCTTCGCCCAAGACACCCCCCCTCCCCCACCCCCAACCCAAAGCCAGGCAGGCCCCCCACCCCAAGGCCGTGGCATGCGGATGGACCCCAACCGTCAGCTTGAGCGCTTGACCCAGGAGCTCAGCCTGACATCCGATCAGCAGGAGAAGATCAAGCCCCTGCTCCTCGATCGCCAGCAGAAGATGCAGGCTCTTATGCAGAACCAGTCACTTTCGCAGGAAGACCGCCGCGCCCAGATGCGCACCATCATGGAAGGCTCGAACAACAGCATCAAGGCAAACCTGAGCGACGATCAGAAGCAGAAATTCGACGCCATGCAGCAGCAGCGGATGCGGCGTGGCGGCCCCGGCGGCCCCGGCGGCCCGCCTCCTGAAGGTGCAGCACCGCCGCCGCAACCACAACCGTAACCTTCCTAACTGGATGGAGACTTAGTCAGTTCCCTCCCCCCAAAAGACGAGGACCGCAGATTTCAGTCTGCGGTCCTCGCTTCTTTTTGCGGTTACTTCGTCGACTTATCGATAAACGCCGCGAGATCGTCCTTCAACTTGTGCAGCGCTTCCACGTTCAGGTAGATCATGTGCCCGGATGGGTAATACCCGAACTGCACATTCCCACGCAGTTCCGGCTCCAGGTTCATATGTTCGAGGTCAAATTCCGTTCCGAAAAACGGCGTTGCCAGATCGAAGTAACCATTTGCCGAGAAAACCCTGAGATGTGGATTCTTCCGCATCGCAGAGGCCAGATCGCCCGCGACATACGGCTGCACCTGCTGATTCCCGGGACCACCCGGCCCACCGCCGCCCGGTGGCCGGTGATGGAAGTCCCACTGACCACCCGTCATGTTGTACGCGGTCGGGCGATAGTTATCCGTGCTCTCAAACTTCAGCTCGCGCTCCAGGTAGTCGTGGATCGCCGCGACAAATGCTCCCGAAATCCCGGTATCTGAAGCGTCGTAGCTCGGATTCTCTCCGGCCGCATCAAGATCCTCGCCTTCGAACCGCATGTCATACCTGCCAAGTGTCTTTCTGTCGTTGCGCAGCTCTTCCTTTCGGAATCGCGTCGGCGAAACACGCAGATTCGCTTCCTTGATGTAGTCGACACTCAGCCCGGTCAAGCGGCTCATCTCCTTTGCAACCGTATCCAGCTGATCGGCCGACAACCTGTCGCCCTGGAACAGGGCTTGCGCATAGGCGCCTGACGCGAACTCCCGCGCCTGCTGCACCCATGCGGCGATGTCCGGCGTCTTGTCCTTGACCTTGTCGAAATACCATGCCGCCGCCGCGTAGCTCGGCAGGTTGATGATGTACTGGGTGTCGTATCCCGGCGAACGAACTCCATAATTCAGAATCGACGAGATGAGCACAATTCCATTCAACTGAATTCCATCTTCTGCCAACAGGTCCGACAATCCCGCCGACCTTGTCGTTCCATACGACTCGCCAATCAAGAACTTCGGCGAATTCCACCGCTGGTTCACCGAGATATATCGGGAAATGAACCGGTCGAACGCTTTCAGATCCTGGTCTACGCCGAAAAAGTCTTTCGCCGTTCCCTTGCCCACTTCGCGCGAGTACCCCGTCAGCGGAGCATCGATAAACACGAGATCTGACTTGTCGAGCAGCGAATACTGGTTCGGTATCAGCTTGAAGGGCGGCCCCGCCGTGGCCTTGGGGCTGTCGGTCTCGATCCGCACCGGCGAGAACGAACCCATATGCAACCATAAGGTTGCTGACCCCGGACCGCCGTTATAAAGAAAACTTACTGGCCTTGTCGCGGGATCCGCGCCATCGAGCGTGTAGGCCACGTAGAACATGCTGCCGTAGGCCTTATCTTCCTCATCGCGGATAAGCAGCGTGCCCGCTGTCGCTGTATACTTCAGCGATTTTCCGCCGAGGTTCAGTTCGTGATGAGTCACGGAGCTTTTCTCCGGCGGAATCGGCGTTTCCTTGGGAGCTTCCTTGCCAGCTTCTTTTTGCTCCTCCCCGCCCGGTCGTCCCTGTTGCCGCGTCTGCGGCTGGTCAGCAGGTCGTTCCTGCGCGTGAAGGTTAGATTGGAACGGCGTAAGACATGAAAGACACAGCGAGGCTGCAGCGGCAACCCCGCTCCAGGCGAAGCGACGCACGGATGTCATGAGCGGAAATTCCTCCAGAAAGAGTTGAACAGCCAGCCGCAGACCTTGGGGAAAAGGGGTGCGGAATTGATACGCGGATTTTAAAGCGACGTTCAATCATGCCGGGAAGACGCAATCATTTTTCGCAACCTGCTCTCAACATGACGATTTCTTCAGATTGCGCCATGCAACCACCATCCCTTTGCGCCATTCTCAACCAGGAAGAGAGCGCGCTCGAACGTTATGCGTTATCGCCGTGCTTAAGAGAAGAGCGACAGTGAGAAGAGCAATAGTGATTCGCCTCCTGGTCACTTCCTGCGTGTTGATATCGCTTGCATTTTGCGCTTGCGGCGGCAGTCCGAGGACCGCGAGCACGACGACTCCGGCGCCAACCCCCACGCCCCCTCCACCTCCAACACCCCCTCCACCTCCAACACCGCCTCCACCTCCAGCACCCCCTCCGCCGCCCGCACCGCAGATGCCCACGAGCCACCACGTTGTGATGGTGATGGAAGAGAATCAGAGCTATTCCACGGTTGCCGGCAACACAACAGCATGGCCTCACTTGAACGCGCTGCTGAAGCTGGGCGGCCTGGCTACGAACTATTACGGTGACGCGCATCCGTCGATTCCCAATTACTTCATGCTGACCACGGGCCAGACGCTTACCACCGACGACAGTTCCACAAAGGTCTGGAACGTCGACAACATTGCGCGCCATATGCTGGCAGGCAATGTCACGTTCAAGGTGTATGCGGAAGGAATCACGCAAGGTTATCTCGGTGGTGACACCGGCCTTTACGTCATTCGCCACAATCCCTTCGCCATGCTGTCTGATGTAGCCGGCAACGCGCAGGTCGCGAAGCAGGTGATCCAGCCCTTCTCTCAATTCCTCACAGATGCGGCGAACAAGACCCTGCCCGACTTTTCGTTCATCGTTCCCGATCTGAACGACGACGCGCACAATGGGACGCCTCTGGCCGCCGATGCCTGGCTGCAATCAAACGTCGTGAGTCCGCTGACTGCGAATCCCGCTTTTCAAACCGGCGGCGACGGTCTGCTTATCGTCGACTTCGACGAAGCCGCAACGACCGACACCACTCACGGAGGCGGACACGTCGTCGCATCATTCTGGGGGCCGATCGCAAAATCGGGCTACGCGCAGGCCTCCACCACCGTTTACCAGCACGAAAGCATGCTGCGCACGGTGATGGAAGTGCTCAGCCTCGCCAACCCGCCTGGCGCAGCAGCGGCCGCTCCTGATATGTCTGAGTTTTTCGTGCTGAAGTGAAGGACACGCTGGAACGGTGAAGAAGTGATCAAGTAAAGGAGTGAAACAGCAACGAGGTTGGAACTGCCTATAAGTGACTTGCGGGTTTTCGAAGATTCAATTTCACTACTTCTATCCGATCAATTCTTTCATTTCATTGTCTCTTCCCTTTTTCACTTTCTTTACCGTTCTATACGCTTCTTCGCTGTTTTATTCACTTCTTCACCCTTCTATTCACTTCTTCACTGCCTTATTCACTTCCTTTACTTGCTCAACACCCCCTGCGCCCTCAGCCACGTTTCCAGCAGTTCGGGCCACTGATCCATCGACGGATCGCCTTTGCCTAGCCCCGACCCATGCGGACCATGCGCGAAGATGTGCCCCTCAGCCGGAACGCCTGCCTTGATCAAGGCCTCGTAGAATCGCAACCCCTGTTCGACCGGAACTGTCTGGTCATCGACCGTGTGATACCAAAAGGTGGGCGGAGTTTTCGCCGTGACGAAGAGGTCGGGGGAGTAAGCCGTGCGCAGCGCTTCGCACTGGTCCATCACGTTGAAAAGCTTGCAGTAGCTCAGGTGCGACGTATCGCTGGAGATTGCTCCAATCCACGGATAGCCAAGCACCAGCAAGTCCGGCCGGCTCGATGCCCGCTCAATCGGATCGGTCGCATCCGGGTTTCCGTCCACAGGCTGCGTTGCCGCCAGCGCCGCCAGGTGTCCTCCCGCGGAGAAACCGATCATCACAATGCGATCGGGATTGATGTGATAATCGCCAGCGCGTCCCCGCACCGTTTGCACCGCTCGGCGGGCATCGAGCAGCGGCACCGGCAGCAGATATCCGCTGGAACTCAGCCGATAGCTCAAGATGAATGCCCGAAAGCCGCGCGCGGTGAACCAGTCGGCCACCTGGCGGCCCTCCAGATTCCCCGCGAGATGCTGATAGGCTCCGCCCGGAAGAATCACGACCGCCGATCCGTTTTCATGCCCGGATTGCGGGGCAAAGATGGTCAGTGTAGGGGTGTCCTCGCATCCCGTACCCTTGGCTCGCGGTGCTTCGCCCGGCCAGAGACGGATGGTCTGGATGCCCAGAAACGCGCTGTTTTCTCCAGGCGTGGCACAGGGCTCTTTTTGCGCGTGTCCTGGCGCGCATCCCAGCAAAATACCAAGACCTACCGCAAGCATGCGCTTCATTTTTCGACTCCACAGTTCGGGAGGATTATACAAACTGGCTAATTTGGTCGGCAGGAGCCGTGAAGATGCTCCCCAACAGCTCGCCCCTTTCCTGCGTCTCCGGCGACGCCAGTGTTGCCGTGGCAAAGTTTGCAGACATTTGCCAGTCCGGCTGCAATCCCAGCGCGGCGCCCCGGCTTGGATTGGCCCTTAGATTGACCCAGGGTGTTTTCAAATGACAGTACCGTGTCTTTAGGTCAGCATTACCGATACACCATTGGCATGGCTCCCGACCATCGCGGAAGGTGGCACACTCAAGCAATGGCGGCATGCACGCAGTGCGACGGGCTCATGGAGAGCCTCAGCTTTGAGAAGCCTCGCGAATATCTCGAACTCGCCCGCCGGCTCATGGGACTCGCGAACGACGGCATCCTCATTCTGAACGACAGCACTTGTCCACTGAACGATCTTTTCAAGCCGAACTGGCCCGCCAACACAGCCGAACACAATTTCGAGTGCAAGGCCTGCGGCCGGACGTTTCAATTGTTCGCGGACACCTATCTTGGCCATGCCGGCTGGGGCCTGACTGGCCCGCCGCGCCCCGATCCCACGCCTGTGCCCGAGGATCCTCCGGCGACAAAAATTGAGCTAGCGTTCTGGGACACAGTCCAAGCACCGCCAAATAGTCCAGCCAGAATCGATCGCGCGCGATAGTGGATCTCGACGGCACTGCTAACGTTTGATCGCTCGCCGGCGTTCTAGAGCCAGACAGCTTTGTGTCCCGGGCAAGGATCTCCAGCCAGGTCCGTCAATGTCTCTGCCAGCTCAAACCCGTAGCGCGCGAAGTAGTACGCGGCGCCATGAACGCGCTCCTGCAGAACTCCGCCGGGATTCAGCGCTCGCTCGATTGCCTCCGCATGCCGTCGCAGCGAGCCCTCACGCTGCATCTCAAAGTTCGCCGCCAGCCGCCGCAGACGATTCATCTGGTAGCGCATCTTGCGAGAAGCTGTGTCTGCCGAACGCCCCAGGCCTGCATCCATGGCCTTCATGTACTCGATCAGCGGGCTGAGTTCTGCGTCCAGCGTCGTTCCTGCAGCAGATAATTTGCGCTTGCCTTCCACCGGCATTGCCCGCGCCGCCAGCAGTTGCGCCAGCGAGTCCGCTGACTCCTTGAAAACCCGCTCCATTCCCAATTCGTGCTGGTGGAGGAGTTCCGCGATGGCGGGTTCTATCAGGGTTGCTGAAAGTCTCGGCTCCGCCGCCGTCGTCCGCCCCAGGATGCGCTCGTACAGCACCGCCGACTGCGCAAAATAGGCAATCTCTGCCGGTCCGCCCACGATGAGCGATGTTCCGAGCAGGAAATCCTGAAACACCGGCCGCAGCAGCGCCGCAGGGGAAATGCGTTCCGGCTCGGCAGCCAGAATGCCCACCAGGTCGGCCGTCGTAAATTTCTCGCGCCCCGCCTGCCAGCTTCCGCCCGGCTCGGCTGCGCTCGGTGCAGTCCTCTTCAACGCCATGCGCGAGCCATTTCGCTCATCAATCAAGAACAGCAGGCTCGATTGAGGGGCTACCGTGACCTGCGCGTGATATCCCGCCGCCTCCAGCGCCTTGTTTCGCTCCAGCAATGCCGCATGCAGTTCGTCGGCTCGTTCGATCGCCGCCTGCAGCACCGGCGCGCCGAGCCGGTGCACCTCGCTGCCTGCTGCATCAAGCACCAGCAGGCCCTGCGCCGCAAACGCCTTTCGGTAAAACTCTCCGAATGCCTCTCCGAATGTCCGCCCCGGCTTGTATGCAGCCGTCAGCGCATCCATCGCGTCGGACGTGCCCAACAATTCCCAGGCCTGCTCAAGCAGCGGCTCGATCGTCTCATCGAGAATGAAGCCGCCGGCGCGCACCGGATTGGCCGGAACCTTCGAGTAGACCAGCTTCTTCAATTCTTTGCGGGAGGGAAACGTAACGTGATTGATCTCGACAAAATCGTGGTCTTCTGTTGCGAGCCAGAACACCGCTACATGGGGCCTGCCTGATGCAGTTGCCTGCCGTGCTCGCGCGATCGCTGTTGCTGCTTTGAACGGCGTATACAGGGGCCCGCCCAGCAAGCCCACCTGTTGCCCCGTCAAAATCGTTCCCGCGCCGGATCTCAATGCCTCGAGCGCCGGAACCGCTTCAGGCGAGGGGTTTTGCCCAGCTAGCTCCGCAACGATTTCATTCCAATGACTCGGCAGTGGACACCGATTCTGCCATCCTGTTTCGCGGGGCACGGAGGGATAGAACCGCCGCACTGCCGGATCACCCGCACAGAAGTCCAGGAACAGGCGGCTCAGTCCAGGAGCCACGTCGATCGGATAACAGTCAGAACTCGGCAACGCGTACCTTCCGGAGGAATTCGCCAGGCTGATCCCGGTTTCTCGGGCTCGGGCAGAAATTCGGTTGAGTTAAGGATGCCACGTCACCCTCATACGATGCACAACTGCTTGACACCCCATTGCATATACTTCCTTTGACTGCAAGAAGGAGATTTCATCCCCGCATGCCCGAAAAGATCAAGCAGGCCAAGTCCGCAAAGCTCAAAAAGACCAAGTCCCACAAGCCCCACAAAAAAGGCGCGAAGGCTGCCATTGCAGAGACTGAAACCCTTATCAGCTCAGAGGTCGTTTATCAGGGTCCGCTGTTCCGGGTCTTGCACGACAAGCTTCTCGAGCCGGGCGGCAAACCCAGTGAGCGCGACGTTATCCGCCATAACGGCAGCGTCGTCATCCTCGCCGTCGATAAGTCGAAAAGCAAAAAAGACCCCTACATCGTCATGGAGTACCAGTATCGTCATGCCGCGAAGCAGTATCTATGGGAACTGCCCGCCGGTAAGCTGGAGCGCAACGAAGATCCGCTGACTGGAGCTCAACGCGAACTCGAAGAGGAAACCGGCTACCACGCCAAAAAGTGGAAGCCGCTGGTCGAGTATTACGGAAGCCCCGGATTTCTGGGTGAATCGATGAAGGTGTTTCTGGCCGAGGGTTTGCTGGCCGGCGACGCCCACCCGGAGGACGACGAAGACATCGAATTCAGGCTCGTCAAGCTGTCGGATGTTGTGAAAATGATCGAGAAGGGCGCCATCAAGGACGGCAAGACGCTCTGCAGCGTCCTCTTGTATGCGCGGCGCCTCGCAAAGAAGCGCAAGAAATAAATTCGCAAGTCCTTTTCATCAACCATTTCAATAACTTTCCTAAAGGCCGGCGCGCAAATGTGCCCGGCCTGTCCCATTTTGTGGGTCTGTTTGGGCAGTTTCAATAAACCTTTGTCGGCGAATGCGCGTCATAAGCGGTAGATGGGTGATTCCCCAAAACCCTTCGCTCATCAACCCCCTAAGTGGCAAGAAAGGCAATCCCTGTGGCTCAGTTCAAAGGCAAAGTGAAATGGTTCAATAACGCCAAGGGCTACGGATTCATCGGACGTGATGACGGGCCGGATGTTTTCGTTCACTACTCGGCAATCCAGTTGGATGGTTACAAGACTCTGAAAGAGGGCGATGACGTGGAGTTCGACATCGTTCAGGGGCAGAAAGGTCCTCAAGCAGATGCTGTTATCCGCATGAGAGATGCAGCCGCTCACAACGCAGCCTAGTAGACCGGAAACTCTGTAGTTCCCCGGCCGTCCCATGGGCGGCAGAGGAAAACATTGCTCCGATCCGGGCGCCTGATCGATCAACCGTACGAATCGCACATTCGCCTTCGTTCCATTTTTTCTAATAGTCGTCCGACTCCGGTTTGATCCGCATCGCTTCTGGGCCTCGCGATAGATTCCCGAGGCCTGCAGCCCTTGGTGTGTGCCGCACCCCTTCCCATTCAGTCAACGCCGCGTTCAGAACGGTCCCAAACGCGGGCGCATTCTCGCGCACTTCGTGTCTTGTCCTCAGAAGGCAATGCAGCCTTTGCTGGACACCCCCGCGGCGCGCGATGGACACTTGAACGAAGCTGGCGAAACGGGCAGGCTGAAACCCTGGTCTTCCGCCAATTCGCTCTTCCCGGAGACCGCTTCCTTGGACAACGTCACCATGGCCCGTCTGCTCAACGAGACTGCCGATCTGATGGAGATCAGCGGCGCCGACAGCTTTCGCGTCCGCAGCTATCGCAACGCATCCGATGCAATCCAACAGACCACCGTCGACCTCGTAGCTGCCTCCGCCGACACAGCTCAATTGCTTGCCATCTCGGGCATCGGCAAGAGCATGGCGGCCAATATCCAGGCAATCGTCTCGACTGGATCGCTGCCCCTGCGCGATGAACTCCTGGCCAAATACGGCGCCGGACTTCTTGAACTGCTCAAACTTCCCAGCATGGGACCCAAGACTGTCGCGCTTCTTTGGGATGCTGGCCGCATCGGCAGTATCGATCAACTCGCGGACGCTATCGATGCCGGACGCCTCAAGGGACTGCCGCGCATGGGCGAAAAGCAAATCGAGAAGATCCGCAAAGGCATTGAGGACTATCGCCGCTCCGCTGGCCGCTTCCGCATTGACGAAGCCGAAGAAGCCGCCGACCGCCTTACCGCCTACCTGCTGGCCTTCAACGGCATTGAACGCGTGACTCCCGCCGGTTCGCTGCGCCGCGGCCGGGAAACCGCCGGCGACCTGGACTTGCTTGTCACGGGACCTGCCTGCGCCCCGCAATGCACCGGAGCAGTTGTCGAATACGTCGCCGCTTATCCTGGCATCCACGACATGATCGCCAAGGGCGAGAACAAGGTCAGCTTCCACATCTCGACCGGGCTGCAGGTTGACGTCCGCCTGCTGCCAACGGAGAGCTACGGCGCGGCGCTGCAATACTTTACCGGCTCCAAGGCTCACAATGTCTCCCTGCGTCAGCGCGCTCTCAAAATGGGCTACACGCTGAGCGAATGGGCTCTCGCGCGCCTTGACGACGAATCTGTCGTCGCTGCGGCCACAGAGGAAGCGGTCTATGCGGCCCTCCAGATGGACTGGATGCCGCCCGAGATGCGGGAGAACCTGGGCGAGATCGAGGCCGCCGCCAAACATGCCCTGCCCCGCCTCATCGAGGCCTCGGATATCAAGGGCGACGTGCACATGCACACGACCGCAAGTGACGGACGCAACTCCATTGCCGAAATGGCCGAAGCCGCTATCGAGCGAGGTCTGGAGTACATCGCCATCACCGACCACTCCAAGAACCTGGCCATGATCAATGGGCTCGATGAGAAGCGCGCCGTCGAACATATCGCCCGCATCCGCGAAGTCGATAAGCAGATGGAGGGCCGCATCCGCATCTTTACAGGAATCGAAGTCGATATCCTTGCCGACGGCGCCCTCGATCTCGACGACGAAGTCCTCGCGCAGATGGACGTTGTAATCGCCAGCGTTCACACGCGCCTCGAGCAGTCGCGCGACGAAATGACTGCCCGCCTCCTGCGTGCTGTTGAAAATCCCAACACACATATCCTCGGCCACCCCACCGGCCGTCAGATTCTGCGCCGCGAGCCCTACCAGCTCGACACCGGCGCCGTCCTCCGCCGCTGCGCCGAACTCGGTGTCGCCGTCGAACACAATGCCAACCCCGAACGCCTCGACCTGAGCGATCGCGACCTGCGCCTAGCCAGGGAGACCGGCTGCAAGATCGCCATCAACACCGATGCCCACATAACCCGAGTCGTCGGCGAGTGGAAGTATGGGATCCGCCAGCTTCGCCGAGCCTGGCTGACACCTGTCGATATCCTCAACACCCTGCCACCGGCGGAATTCCTGGCTGCCCTGCGTCAACGCATCACGGAGGAAAGCAGCTGACCGTCCTGATTTCCGCAGGCGGACGTCAAAAACACATTCCAAGATCGCTAGATTGTTCTGGTCCGTAAGGTCTAAGATGAGGGCGCTATGAGTTTGCTGCAGCAAGAATCAAAGGATCAGGCACCGGGCGAGGCTTATACCCGCGGCACCAGTCATGTGGTCGTTGCCACGGTGGTCGCGACCGTTCTCGTTTCCATTGCTGTTGCGGTCTACATCTTCATCGGTGAGAAGCCGCCCGCGGCAGCTGGCCAGATTATCGACGCCTGGGCGCACCCGATGCACACAGAAACCGCGGGTTTCGACGCCAACGGCGCGGCGATTCCCAAGGAAAACATCGACCAGGTGCTGCTCTTCACGCACGTCAGCCTGCGTAACCAGAGCAAGCAGGCGATATTCCTGCATCAGATCGTCGCCAACGCCACGTTGAGCGACGGCATTCACTCCAGTTACGCCGCCACGCCTACTGACTACGAGCGCATCTTCAAGGCTTACCCCGAGCTCGCTCAATGGCACGCGACTCCGATCTCGCCCGATCTTACAATTCAACCGGGCGAGACCAAGGAAGGTACATTTGTGTGTTCATTCCGCCTGGCCAAGGCCGACTGGGACGCGCGCAAGAGCCTGGACTATTCATTCAACTTCCAGTATCTGCCGTCGCTGACCCTCACTCCTAAAGGCCAGATTATTGAACGTTAGGCGGGGCGGGCGCACCCTTCGGCGTCGACAGGTATCCGGATATGGTGTTCTTTGATCCGATCGAGTTCACCACGATCTCGTAGAGCGCCGGGTCTTTTCCGCTGTAAAACTGCAGCGGCTCGTCCACGTTCCGGTCTTTCTTTTCGTAGCTCCGGTCGTCGGCAAGGACCACCAGCGTAAATCGGCTCTTTTTCGGATCGGCCTTCTTCAATTCGAGGCTTACCGTGCCCACTGGCTTCTTCTGGCCTTTGCTCAAAGTGAACTCGTAATAATTCCGGTCGCCTTTGTGCTTCAACACTTCGAGTTCAGAGCCGTTGCGGGCGATCAGGCTGGAGTGGTTATCCAGGTCGCCCTTCATCGACGTCAGCTGGCTCACCGCTGTTGCCAGATCTCCCTGGGTCTTGGTCAGATCGGTCTTCACGCCGCCGACATCTGTCTTTACGTTCGAAACATCGCTTTGCACCGCGGTCACCTGCTGCGCGGTTTGTTTCTGCGCGGTCTCAAGCCGCTTACTGTCAGCCTGCTCGCGGCGAATGATGTCCTGCGCGCGCTCGTCCAATTGCTTCTGTGTCATCCCGACGCTTTTGCCCAGCTCGTCGGTCGCCACTCGCAGCCGCGCATTGGTCTCGCGCAGCTGCGCGTCGAGCTTGGCGCTCTGCTGGTTGGCCTCGGACAAAGCCGTCTCCTGCCGGGCGATGCGACTGCTCAGCGTATAGCTCCAAATCAGCCCACCAAGCGCGGCCAGTACGGCCACTGCAATTGCGCCCAGCAATGCACCGCTGTAGGCAGGGCTGGTCTCCACAATCGTGGTTCTCTCGTCGCTCATGCTTCCCTTCTCCTCCGGAGCGGTTCTCCTGGAATCCGCTCGCAATCCATCGACTCCGACCCGTAAACGCGGGACTGGATTTGCCGAACTGTGAAACTTGCCGCAAACGCTCGAATCTCCCCATACCCGCATTCAAACGCACTCAAACAGGTTCACCGGGAGACTAAAGAGACTATAGAAGAAACCAGCCGGAAATGGGGAAATAGCTGCGTCACCAACCTACCGTGCGTCTATCGTGCCGCACGCACTTTTGGCGTCGCCAGATCTCACAGCTTTCCACAGAGTATGTGCGCGCACGGCACAAATCCTGCCTTCTGCAGTGTCTGGCGCGAGGCCACGTTGTCGGTGTTGCAGCGGGCGCATGGCACATTTCCGCCTTCGCGGCAGATCCGCTTCAGTTCCTGCACCAGATAGGTCCCGAACCCGCGCCCCCGAAAGGCTTCGGCAACCTCCATCCAGATATCCCCATAGGGCCGGTTGTAGTGGTACAGGATGCCGCCCGTCGCCGCCACTTCGCCACCCACCTCCAGCAGCATCCAGTCGCCATCAGGCTCGCGCTTACGCAAAACCGCACCCGGCACCCGGTAAGCCGTGGTCAGCCTGTCTTCAAAGATGATTTTCTCGCTGACTACGTCATGCGCCCACGTATGCAGCATCGCGGTCAGCATTACGTCGTTGGTCTGGGTCTCGATCGCGTCTGCACGGCTTGCGTCTCGCAGGGCATCAAACGCTTCAAAGAACCGCGATCGCTGCCTCTCAACCACATAAAACTCAAACAGCGTGCGCGTTCCGGCCCAGGGGCCGCCTACCGCAATCGATCCATATCCAGCCGGATCGCCGTCCGATTCAATCAGGTAAGGGAGCGTCCAGCCTTCGCGCCCATGCAGCGAATCGTGAATGATCTGGCAATTCATCTCCTGCCGATAGAGCTCGCGCAAGGGCAGGATCTCCCTCACATCGACCGCCTTTACCTTAAATTCCATCGTCTTCAGGCCAGCGCCATCATAACGCGATGCGGCACGAAGCAAGGCCTCGTCCGTGACAACCGTCGAATCCCTCATTTATAAAGGGCAGTACCGCACTTTTTGCCGGGCCTGGTTTAGAGCCCGCTTGAACACGAGAAAGCGCATCGAAGTACAACCACCCAGAGAGGGGAGTTTCAAAGGCTATGTCCACTGCTGTCGCTGGTAAGGGTCTTGAAGGAATTGTTGCCGCCAACTCCGGCATTTGTTTTATCGACGGCGAAGCGGGCGTGCTGGCCTACCGCGGCATCGACATCCACGAACTCGCCGAGCGCTCCTGTTTTGAAGAGACCACCTACCTGCTGTGGAACGGCCGTCTGCCCAGCGAACTTGAGTTGCGCGAATTTTCGTCGCAACTGGCCCTTGCCCGGGCCCTCGACCAGCGCATCGTCGACTTGCTCCGCACCTTTCCGACTTCGGCTACGCCAATGGAAGTGCTGCGAACTACTGTGTCGGCCCTCAGCTTCTACGACGCTGACGAAAAAGATAACTCGCACGACGCCAATGTGCGCAAGGCCTACAATCTCACCGCCCAGATCGCGATGATCGTCGCGGTCTACGACAGGATCCGCAAGGGGTTCGAAGTTGTTCCTCCGGATCGTTCCCTCTCGCACGCCGGAAACTTCCTGTGGATGCTCAATGGTGTCAAGCCGTCCGAGACCGCGACCCGCACTCTCGACATCGCGCTCATTCTGCATGCCGACCACGAATTGAATGCCTCGACCTTTGCGGCCCGCGTGATCGCCGCCACGCTTTCTGACATTCACTCCGCCGTCACGGGAGCGATTGGCGCATTGAAGGGTCCCCTGCACGGCGGCGCCAATGAAGCTGTGATGCGCCTGCTCTATGCCATCGACAAGGCTGGCGCCGATCCTGTCGAGTACGTAAAAAACATGCTCGCCGCCCGGCAGAAGATCTCCGGTTTCGGCCATAGGGTTTACAAGACCGAAGACCCGCGCGCGACGCACTTGCGCCGCATGTCAGAGCAACTCGGCAAAGACTCCGGCCATCCCAAGTGGTTCGAAATGTCTCGTGCCATCGAGCTCTACATCAACAAGGACAAGAAGCTCAACGCCAACGTTGATTTCTACTCGGCCTCGACCTACGCGACCCTCGGCATCGACATCGATCTCTACACGCCGATCTTTGCCATCAGCCGTATGGCTGGCTGGGCCGCGCACGTCATCGAACAGCTCGACGACAACCGCCTGATCCGGCCGCGCGCGGAATACATCGGTCCGGTGTATCCCAGCCCCTGGATCCCCGTAGCCGACCGCCCGTAGCCGACCGGGTTTCCCTCGAACGATTCGGGCCTCGCCACCGACATCATTCCCCTTCGTGTTGCAGCAGACGTGTGCTAGTCTTCTGCTCTCGAAGTTTCCCCTGCCCGAGCGTAACGATTCAGGCTCTTCGGGAACGGCCGACCCCATTACACAAGCGAGCCCCCCTCTCGCCTCCAGGGATTGATCTCAGCCGAACCAGTGGCCCAATTTCCAGCTCAATGAAAGGACATCATCATGATTCTTGGCATGAGTTTGAGGACGTTCACTTACCTCCACGTATATATAAGCCTGATTGCCATCGGCGCCGGATTCATCGTCGTCTACAGCATGATCGCCGCAAAACGCGCGCCTTTGTTGACCGCGGTCTTTCTGTTTATGACTGCGATGACTAGCCTGACGGGATTTCTGTTCCCCTTCAAGGGTGTCACCCCCGCCATCGTGGTTGGACTCCTCTCCCTCCTCGTGGTTGTGATCGCGATCATTGCGCACCGGCGCAGCCAGACGAGCGGCATCTGGCGCGGCACGTACGTGATTTCCTCCATCCTGGCTCTCTACTTCAATTTCTTTGTTTTGATCGTGCAGTCGTTCCAGAAAATCCCGGGCCTGCATGCGCTCGCTCCGACCCAGACGGAACTGCCCTTCAAACTCGCGCAACTTGTAACCCTCATCGTTGTCATCGTACTCACAACCATGGCTTTCAAAAAGTACCGCCCTGCATAATGCGGGAGCAGCGGAATCTCGGATCCCCATTCGTGGTCGCGAAACTTCCTGCACCTCTCTGAATCGCCTCGACATCGAACGCGTATGTCGAGTCTGAGAATCACTGTCGAGCGCCGTGTCGTCCTCTCTTCCCGCAAATTTGATGACGTCATCGCAGCCATCGACGCAGCTGTCGGGCATCCGGACATGCACGCATTCTGGAAAGAGATCGCCGCTACTTCCGCGTATCCCGAAATGGAAGCGGTGGTTCAACACGCTGTTGGTCCCTCAGGCCTGATGGAATTCTTGCGCTTCGATCACGGACAATTCCTGCGCAAGGCGCAGAGCCCCGCCGCCCCCATCGCAACACCCAGGATTATCCGCCTCGTCATGGGTAATCCTCTGATCATGATGGCGATGGCGAAGCACGTCCACGACGCAGGGTCCTACGCGCCCGTCACACTTCTCATTGACGAACGCGACGACGGGGTTCATCTCTCTTACGACACTATGGCGAGTTTTCTCAGTGGATATGGAAATCCCGACGCCCTCAAAGTTGCGCGTGAACTCGACACCAAAGTCGAAGCGCTGATGATCGCCGCGGCCGGGTAAATGCCATGAAATAAGTACTCGCCCCTCGCGCTCAGAATTCGATCAAGGCACGATGGCTGAGCTGGCTGCTCCTGTTTCCTGTATCCTGTGTCGCTGCTTTTGCCAACTTAAGTAGAGACCCCAAGCAGCGATGGTGGATGCATCGCGGATCGTGCCATCGAGAAGCATCTGCTCGAACTCTTCGAGGGTGCGGGTTTGGATGACAAGGTCATGCTCCTCGTCATCGGGATCGCGCTTGTGCATGGTCAGGCCAGTCGCCACGAAGACGTGCTGTTTCTGGTTCGAGAATCCGTAGGCGATCCACAGGAAGCCGAGGTATGTCATCTCCGTCGCATGGAGGCCGGTCTCTTCATTTAGCTCTCCACGGGCGAGTTCTTCGGGATCGACATTCTCCGTCTCCCAGCCGCCCTGTGGCAGTTCGAGCGCTCGTTGCTGAATGGTGTAGCGGAACTGCTCGACGAGCCACACTCGGCCGTCCTGGATGGGTAGGATGATGGCGCAGTCGTCCTTGTCGACCACGCTGTAGATGCCTTCCTTGCCGTTTGAGCGCAGAATGCGATCTTCGCGGAGCCGCAGCCACTGGTTGCGATAGACCTCACGACTTGCCAGCGTCGTGATGGATTCGCCGGGTTTACTGTCGGCGGGATTCAAGGTGCCCTCCTCGAAACAGGTTGCGTGGATACTCCGAGTCGTGCCCTGATACACAACAAAAGCAGATCCTTCGCTACGCTTACCCCACTTGCGTGGGCCCCAAGCTGCTTCGCTCAGGATGACACTTTCCGGCGGCTTTCGGTCACCGGCATGCGCTCAGGATGACACTTTTCTAATGGCTTTCGATCAGCGGTCATCACTCGAACGATACTTTCGCAATCTTCCGACGAGCGATGCCGGGCCGCTGACTGTGAGGCGCACCATGTTGCCCTCGTATGCGCGGGTGTGTATCACCATTCCGCCCTCGATCGCGGCCAGCGCAGCGCCGTCGCTCTGCGGTACGCGCAGCTCGGTCTCAATCACAGGATCGGAGAAGAGGGCCTTGTCAATTGCTGCCAGGAGCGCGTCGACGCCTTCGCCGCTCTGCGCGGAGAGCAATACTTCTGCCTGGTGCCGCGGCTGCTCGCGCGCTGCGAGGCCTTCACGCTCCTGGGGATCAAGAAGATCGATCTTGTTGAGGACTTCAATGCGCGGCTTCCCAAGTGCGTCGAGTTCGCCGAGAACCTTTTCAACCTGCGCCTTCTGCTCTTCGCCGTAGGTTGAAGAGGCGTCGCGCACATGCAGCAGAATCTCGGCCTGTTCCACTTCTTCGAGCGTGGCGCGAAAGCTGGTGACCAGGGTGTGCGGAAGATTGCGGATAAAGCCGACCGTGTCAGAGAGCAGCACGCGGCGGCGGCTGGGCAGCTCGATGGCGCGCAGCTTGGGATCGAGCGTGGCAAACATGCGTGCCGACTGCAGCACCTGTGCGCCTGTGAGCTGGTTGAAAAGCGTGCTTTTGCCGGCATTGGTATAGCCCACAAGTGCCACCGTGGGCACCGGCACGGCCTCGCGGCGCTGGCGCTGCTGGCGACGGACGCGCTTGACGGCATCAAGATCGAGCTTGACCTGGTCGATCCGACGCTGGATCTTGCGGCGATCGGTTTCGAGCTGGGTTTCACCGGGGCCGCGTGTGCCGATGCCACCGCCGAGCTGCGACATGGCTTTGCCGCGACCCGTCAAGCGCGGCAGCATGTATTCGAGCTGGGCGAGTTCGACCTGCAACTGGCCTTCGCGGGTTCGCGCATGGCGGGCGAAGATGTCGAGGATAAGCTGGGTGCGATCGAGGACACGGCAAGGAAGCGCAGCCTCAAGGTTGCGCAATTGCGTTGGGCTCAGGTCGTGATCGAAAAGGACGAGGTCGGCATTGGTGGATGCAGCGACACCGGCAATCTCCTCCACCTTGCCTGCGCCGATCAGCGTGGCTGGATCAGGCCGGGCGCGACGTTGCATGAGTTCGGCAGCGACTTCGCCACCGGCACTGCGCACCAGTTCGCGAAACTCTGCAAGCGATTCATCGGCATCGAGGCCAGGCCCTTCGGCGGCCAGCGCCGGAGGACTCTCCGCATCAGATGAGTCGTCAGCGGCTGGGCGCGATGCTGCGCGGCGTGCCCCTTCGAGACCAGCGCGCGTGGCGCGCCGGCGAGTCGAGAAGTCCACGCCAACCAGAACCGCACGTTCGGGACGATCGCTCCAACGGCCAATATTGGTCGTCGAAGCAACTCGGCCTTGATGCCGGCCTCTGGCACCGCCGTCAACTGCCAATTGAGGGCGCTCCCTGTCTTATCTCTGTTCCGCAGTGCTCGCTGGAGGCGCAGGCGCAGGCACGGCGGCCGGTCCCATCCCTGCCAATGCAGGGCGATGCTCCGTATGCATCACGCTCCGGTTGCTCACCACGGTGGAAATGGCGTGTTTAAAGATGAGCTGCTCCTGACTGTTGTTCTCCAGCAGAACCGAGTACTTGTCAAAGGAGCGGATTTTTCCCGTCAGCTTGACCCCGCTGACCAGATAAATCGTAATGGGGGTCTTGTCTTTGCGAACTGTATTCAGGAAGGTGTCCTGAATGTTCTGTGCCGGCTTGTTCTCCATATGCCGATCTCCTGCTTCTTTTCTAGGATGGTTGGATGCCAATGTGCTGCGTCCGTGTGATAAGACAAATCCGCGGGGACGGCGCCAGAAATCCCGGAGCCGCTAAACCCCGCAATGTGACAACAATATAGCGGTTCACTAACCTTTTCAACTCTTCCGACCCGAATTTACCTTGCCGCAACTTGGGCGGAACGCCATGCGGGACAGTGAAATCGGGCTGGCTGCTACCATGTTTTCGTGCCAAAAGCCCCGGATTCCGCCGCGATCTCCGTTCCGATGCTGGACCTCAAGCGCCAGTACGAGCCGCTGCAGCAGGAATTGCTCGAGGCGCTCCAGCATGTCCTAGAGACGCAGCAATTCATTCTTGGCGAGCAGGTTGCAGCATTTGAAAAGGCTGCGGCCGAGACTTTGGGCGTAAAGCACGCTATCGGCTGCTCTTCCGGGACAGACGCTCTTTGGCTGGCTCTGGCTGCGTCGGGCATTGGACAAGGCGACGCCGTGGTTACGACGCCCTTCAGCTTCTTCGCCTCGGTGAGCGCGATTCTGCGGGCGGGTGCGAAGCCGTTGCTGGCCGATATCGATCCCATCACCTTCAACCTGGACCCTGCGGCCGTGGAAGCGGTGCTGAAGGCCCCGCAACCTGTACCGGTGCGTGCTGTGCTGCCTGTTCACCTCTATGGCCAGTGCGCGGACTGGGACGGATTCTCGCGGCTGAGCCAGATCCATGGGCTGAAGCTGATTGAAGATGCTGCCCAGGCGTGGGGGGCTGCGTGGAAGGGCGCGAAGGCAGGCGGACTGGGCGATGCCGCTGCGTTCAGCTTTTATCCCACCAAGAACCTGAGCGCGGCCGGCGATGCGGGGATGGTGACGACCAATTCCGACAACGTGGCTGAATTGGCGCGCGCGCTTCGCCAGCATGGCATGCGCCGCCGCTATTATCACGACGAGATCGGGTGGAATACGCGGCTGGATGGCTTCCAGGGCGCGGTGTTGCAGGTGAAGCTGAAGTACATTGCGGGATGGAACGAAGCGCGGCGGACAATCGCAAAGCGCTATCGCGCGCTGTTTCACGCGGCAGGCGTCGCAGAGGCAGGATCCCAACCGGCGCACGGCATTATCCTGCCGCAGGAAGTTCCCGGCGCACACCACGTCTGGCATCAGTTCGTGATTCGAACGGCGCGGCGCGATGCATTGCGCGAATTTCTGGCGGCACGCAAGATCGGCTCGGAGATTTACTACCCTGTGCCGCTGCACCTGCAGACGGCGCTCAAGGACCTCGGCTACCGCGAAGGAGACTTCCCTGAGTCGGAGCGCGCCGCGCGCGAAGTGCTTGCTCTTCCCATCTTCCCCGAGCTGCGCGAAGACGAACAGGAGGCCGTGGTGAATGCGATCGCTGAGTTTCTCAGCTGACGAGCCCGTGCTTTCGGGCCACGAGACGGGTTCCCTCATACCGTAGAATCGACTCAGAATGAAGTGCCCCTACTGCGGATTTCAGCAAGACCGAGTCGTCGATTCGCGCGAGAGCAAAGAGGCCGACTCGATTCGCCGCCGGCGCGAGTGCGAGAAGTGTAATCGCCGCTTCACCACATACGAACGCATCGACGAGATTCCCTACATGGTGGTGAAGAAAGACGGTCGACGCGAGCGCTTCGATCGCCAGAAGGTGCTGAGCGGACTGCTGCGGGCGTGCGAGAAGCGGCCCGTCTCCTCAACCCAGCTTGAAACCGTGGTCGACGCCACCGAAAGCTACCTTATGGATGCGCCCGAGCGGGAGCGCACCACCAGCGAAATCGGCGAACTGATTATGCAGCACCTCAAGGGACTCGATACGGTGGCGTATATTCGGTTCGCCTCGGTGTATCGCGATTTCAAGGATGTGCGGGAGTTCAAGGAAGAGCTGGAAGATCTGCTGGAGAGCCATCGGACGGGGAAAGGCAAGAAGTAGGAAAACAGCTTTCAGTTGTCAGTTTTCAGTTGTCGTCAGTTTTCGATCCGGCATTCTCAGTCGCGGTTTTGGACGCGGGTGCAGGATAAGCTTGAAGCGAGAGTTAGAGGCTCGAAGCTAATCATGTCTGAAACTAAAACGCACAAAGTTACATTGATTCCCGGCGACGGGATTGGGCCGGAAGTTACGCAGGCCGTTGTCCGCATTCTTGAAGCCACCGGCGTGAAGTGGGAGTGGGAACGCTTCGCCGCCGGAGCCGAGGCATTCGAAATCTTTGGCGAGTACATTCCTGCCGATCTCAGCGACTCCATCGCGCGCAACAAGGTCGCCCTCAAAGGTCCGGTGACGACGCCGATCGGCGGCGGCTTCAAGAGCATCAACGTCACGTTGCGCAAGCAGTTCGACCTGTTCGCCAATTTCCGCCCCATCAAGAATCTTCCCGGCCTTGAATCGAAGTGGCCCGGCGTTGACCTGATCATCGTGCGTGAAAACACTGAGGGCGAGTACGTCGGCCTGGAGCACGAGGTCGTTCCCGGCGTAGTCGAAAGCATCAAGGTCATCACAGAAAAGGGCTCGACGCGCATCGCGAAGTTTGCCTTTGAGTACGCGCGCAAGCATGGTCGCAAGAAGATCCACTCCATCCACAAAGCCAACATCATGAAGATGTCGGATGGATTGTTTCTGCGCTGCGCCCGCAAAGTGTCCGAGGGATTCCCCGAGATCTTTTACGGCGAGCACATCATCGACAACACCTGCATGCAGCTGGTGATGAATCCGTATCAATACGACACTCTATTGCTTGAAAATCTGTACGGCGATATCGTCAGCGATCTCTGCGCGGCGTTCGTCGGCGGCCTTGGCCTTGTGCCCGGTGCTAACCTCGGACACGAATGCGCGATCTTTGAAGCAGTGCATGGATCCGCGCCCGACATTGCCGGCAAAGACTTAGCCAATCCTACGGCGCTGCTGCAGTCGGCTGTGCTGATGCTGCATCACCTGAATGAGGAAGCGGCGGCCAACAAGGTGCAGAAGGCGCTCGAGAAGGTCTACGCCGAGCGCAAATGCCTGACACGCGATGTGGGCGGCACGTGCGGAACGACGCAGTTTGCCGATGCGGTGCTGGCGGCAATGGAATCTGCCTGAGCGAACGCATGCCCGAGGTGACGCTGTGAACAATGCGCAACGATTCGGTTGCTCTTTAAAAAACGAGTTTTTGGTAAAGTATTCATCGATAATGACTTAGCCGGAAGGGGACTCCGTAAGTCATTGTTGTCACGCAAGTTAAATCTCAAAGTATTCTAAAGATGAGACTTAGCAGTCGATTTGGAACACTGCTGAGACGAATGTCCCGGATTGTGGCATCAGCATCAAAAATGGGCGCCCACGAAACCCTGCGGCGCTCCATGATCGATGCCACTTTTTGGACCCTGAGACAAGTGTAGGCAATTCGGAGAAATAACCTGCAAAGTTATGAGTAATTATATTTGCAATGGAATGAGGGGGATGCACGCGATTTTGCCGACGCCGGGGCTTGACATCGGATTGGGGTGGGCTCTTTTGCGGCATGCGGAAAAGGTACGAATTGTTAGAAAGCATCTCGGGGGCTAGAGCCAAGCGGTCTTATTGATCTTTTGCGGCAGCGACCCACTTACAGCGCCCCAGCTGTGCTTTTTCAGAGCAATGAATTCCTGCGAAGGTTGTTGCTCTCCCACCCTTGCGACAAAGGCGTCGCAAGGATGGGGCACCCAGATGCACTTATCCCACTTGCGTGGAACCCAAGCTGCTCCGCGCAGGATGGTACTTACTGAGGGCTTTCGATCATCGGGCACGCGACCCAGAGGGTGCCCCGAGCTGTGCTCTTTCAAAATTGCGACTTATCCGCAGCCTGCGGGATGGCGTGCCTGAATTGACGGAGTCATCGCGAAAGGCCAGCTGAAGGTTGTTCCAAGCGAAATCCAGGCGAAGATCGGCAGCCCAGAACCCTTCTGGCATTTACCAGGGAGGCACCGAGCAGGCGTTGGATGGCATTCCAGTTACCATCGCGTTTCAGAGCTATCCACTTGATTGGCAATAGTTTGTAAATTCAACCGACGGGATACGTGGCCGGTTGCGCGTAGTGTTGCAGAATTACCACACCGCGTTTTTGTATTTAGCGTCTAATCTTACGGTTACAAACTTAGCACGTGAAATTTTATTGATTCGGAGTTATAGGTTTGGGACAAGTTGCGCACCTGGAACAGACGATTGCAGCGCCCCTGGAATTCACGGGAGTAGGGTTGCATTCGGGTGCCCCCGTGACCATGCGGCTGCTGCCGGCGCCGGCCGGTTCAGGCATCGTCTTCCGGCGAACGGATCTGGATAACTTTGAGATTCCCGCGACGGGCCGCAACGTGGCGAAGGTTAGCTACGCGACGAGCTTGATGCGGCAGGGCGTTCTGATTTCGACCACCGAGCACCTTCTGAGTGCGCTGATTGGCATGGGCGTCGACAACGTGATTGTGGAGATCGACAACCTGGAATTGCCGATTCTGGACGGAAGCGCGATGCCGTATGTCGAGGCGTTTCGCGAGGCAGGCATCAAGACGCAGCGCAGAAAGCGCGAGTCGATCAAGGTACTGCGGCCGCTGGAAGTACGCGAGGGCGACAAGTTTATCGGCGTGTATCCGGGCTCGGGGTATCGCATCCAGTATCGGATCGACTTCCCTTCTCCGATCGGACGGCAGGAGACGAGCATCGACCTGGCTGCGGAAACCTATGGCACATTCATTGCCCCGGCGCGTACGTTCGGCTATAAGGCGGACGAGAAAAAGCTGCGTGACATGGGATTGATTCGCGGCGCCAGTTCGGAAAACGCGATCGTGCTCGGGCCGAAGGGGCCGGAGAATGGGCCGCTGCGCTTCAGCGATGAATATGTGCGGCACAAGGTGCTGGACCTGATCGGCGACCTGGCGCTTGCAGGACGGCGGATTGAGGGGCTGGTCGTGGCAGAGCGTGCAGGGCACGCGATGCATACCGCGCTGGTGGCCCGGTTGATGAAGGATCGCTCGGCGTGGGAACTGGCGCATGTGCCGGCTGAGGCCGCGGAGGCCGAGGATGAGTCGCTGAGGGTTGCGGCGATGCGGCGGCCGGCTTTGATTGGGGCCTAATTTCAGCGCCTCGCTCCTGTTCCATCTAACCAAAATACAAAAAGCTGAATTTTCCAGGTCGTCGGTGCCCCGGTGCGGCCGCCGTAATTGCTTCACGATTACGTTGATGGCGGTGCGGCAAAAGAGCAACTGCGGGTTCCTCCGCTCCCGTTGGTCGGTCGGAATGACAGAGCGGGGAGATAGTCGGTCGCGATGACAGAGTGGGGAATTCAGTGATTCGGTGCTGGGCTGCACGTTGTTGTCTGGGATCCACCGATCGCAGCGCTAATGACGTTGATGGCGGTGCGGCAAAAGAGCAACTGCAGGTTCCTCCACTCCCGTTGGTCGGTCGGAATGACAGAGCTTTATCGCGCGAATTTTCAGGCAAACAGGATGCACATTGGTGTGGGGCAGGCTACTGTCTTGCCTTCCTTGGCTAGCTTGCCCGTGGTTGTGTCGCGCGTGAAGATGGCGAGATTGTTTGAGTTCTGATCGGCGACGAACATCCAGTTCTCCGTCGGATCGAGCGTGAAGTTGCGCGGAGTTTTTCCGCCGGTGCCCGTTCGTTCCATCGGCGTCAGCTTCCCGGTGGCGGGATCGGCCATGAAGCTGTAGAGAAAATCTGTGCCGCGATTGGCGAAGTACGCGAAGCGGCCGTCCTTTGTAATCACCGTGTCGCACCCCGTGTTTCCCTGGGGCGCATCCTTCGGATCCGGTAGCGGCGCGTTCGGGGGAAGAAGATGCACTGTATCAACACGCGTCAGGCGGCCATCTGATTTGTTCCATTCCAGAATGTCGACGGACGAGGCCATCTCGTTCATGCAATAGGCGGTGTGGCCATTGGGATGGAAGTGCAGCGTGCGCGGACCGGCGCCGGGAGCCGCATGATACGCACCTGCGCTTTGCAGCTCCGCTGTCTCGGTGCTGAACGTGTAGATGTGGATCATATCGCCGCCTAGATCGTTGACGTAGGCGAAGCGATTGTCGGGCGAGAAGGAAGCGAAGTGGGCGTGTGCGGCTTCCTGCCGATCAGGGTTGGGGCCATGCACCGTGTAGTGCTCGCTCCACACCAGCTGGCTGAGCTTGCCGGCGGTGACTTTGAAGCTGGCTGCGCTGCCGCCGCCGTAGTCGGCTGAAATGAGGACGCTGCCGGTGTGGTCGATGGCGCAGTGGCAAGTGCCCTTGCTGGCGGAGTTCTGACCGGAAAGCTGCTCGAGTTTTCCGCCGACGACTCGGAAGCTGGCGAGTTCGCCAGTAGGCTTGCCGTTGAAGCTGTCGACTTCGCAAGCGGCGAATAGGTATTTGCGGTCGGGGGATAAGCAGATCCAGTCGACGGTGGAGACGTCAGCGGCAACGCCGGCGGCATCGAGTTCGCCCCTGAAGGGATTCCAATCGAAAGAGCGGATGCCGGCGGGCGTCCCGGAGGCAACGAAGACGCGTCGCATGTGCGGAGCGGAGAAGCTTTTGTTTGCAGCGGCGAGGAGAGTAGCGGCGGAAGCGGACATCAGAAAGTCACGACGGGAAACGATTCGCATGGCAAGAGTGATTTTCGCTGATGGAGCGGCAGTTGCGCCAATGGCAGAATGACGACGCGGGGCATGCGCACCTGAATTGAGATGCGCATGCGCCATGGAAGGACATCTGGGGAACACATCGATTCAGCGCTCGAGCTTGAAGATCACGCTCACCGTAGTTTCCACTTCGATGGGTTGATCGTTGAGCAGGTAGGGGCGATAGCGCCAGGTTTTGACGGCATCGAGTGCGGCCTGCTGCAGCGTCGGCGGTCCACTGACGACCTGAAGATGCTCGATGGTGCCGGACTTCGAGATCACAGCCTGCAAGAGCACGGTTCCCTCTTGACGCGCCGCTTTGGCGATGGCCGGATATTGGGGGATGGTTTTGTAGATGATCGTGCTTTCAATCAGCTTTGAGGGCAGGCGCAGGCTCGCCGGGGCAGGGGGATGGACAACTGTGACGGGCTGCCGCGGGCCGAAGGGATCTCCGCCGCTGCCACCGGGGCCGTTGCTCCCTATCTCTGTCGCGATGTTGTGGTCGAAGCCAGGCTCGGGCCCGTCGGTGTACTTGATGTGTGGCGGAATGGTCGGCGGCGCCGTGATGCGGCCGTTGTCGAACTCGGAAAAGTCATGCGGCGCAGCAGCGCGGACGCGCACCGGCTGCGGCGTTTCTGGCTGTGGCGCGGCCGGTGCTACGAGCAGCGTAGGGATGAAGTGGCTGGGCAGCGCGCTGGGATAGATGAGGGGGACGAGCACCATCGCGATGAGGATGGAGCCGTTGAGAGTGAACGCAGCGACCATCCAGCGGCGGCTGCGGGTTTTGATTCTTCCTGTGGATTCGAATGTCGAGTCTTCAAACATGGCATGCCTCCCAGGGTGATTTCAGCCGCGCCGTGGGAGGCGGAGAGCCTTTTGAGCGCGAGCGGCCCCAGCCGCTCAAACGCGCTGGTTGGCGCGGCGTGCGGTTTTCAAGGCCCTCCGTTTATCCCCATCGGAACCACTGTGCTGATGTAGACACCGCCGGGCTGGGGAATGTTCCTGAATGTTGTTGTCGGTGAGGTTCGTGGGCGTGAGCCGCATCGCGAGGAACAAAAGCAGATCCTTCGCTACGCTTACCCCACTCACGCGGGGCCCCAAGCTGCTCCGGTCAGGATGACAGAGATTTTGTGGTCGTGTGCGCAGTTACAAAGGGCGCGTCGCTCAGGATGATGCCCATGAGAATTTATTTGCGGATTCTTTCGGCTGGATTGACGTTCGTGCTTTCCCACCCTTGCGACAAAAGCGTCGCAAGGATGGGGCACCCACTTGATTCGCTTCTTTGCGCAGCGAAACCGGTACCAGCCGATATTTTCGTCAGCGGAACTGATTCTCTCTATGCGCGCGGGTGCGGTAAACTCCAAGGCATTCACGAATAGAGAATCGGAGCTCGTATGAAACTGCTTCGCTTGTTGTTGCTTGTATTCGCCGCAATCGGGATTTCATGCGCAGGGGCGCAGGAGACGCCGCAGCCTTCGGGCGCAACGGCAACCAACAAAACGCCGGATCCGGCGGCGACGCTCGCCTACATTCACGATGCATGGACGACGCTAACGCGATCGATGACAGATTGCCACTCGCTGGTGGACATCAAGGTGACGGCGAATCCGATTCTCTACATGCCAACCGAGGTGCCAGTACCGCCCGAGGTTTCGGCGCTGAGCGAAAAGTGCAATGTGAAGGTGGTGTCGCTGCCGAGGCGGATCGAGAAGCTCGGCGATGTGCGACCGGAAGAGCTGCCGGCGGCGGGGCTGCTGTACCTGCCCAATCCCTACGTGGTGCCGGGCGGACGTTTCAACGAGATGTACGGGTGGGACAGCTACTTCATCATGCTGGGCCTCGAAGCCGATCATCATGAGGCGCTGGCGAAAGGTATGGTGGACAATTTCCTTTTCGAGATCGAACACTACGGCGTGGTGCTGAATGCGAACCGCACCTACTACCTGACGCGGTCACAGCCGCCGTTTCTGACAGCGATGATTCGCGCGGTGTATGAGAATCCCGCGAGCTTTGCCGCAACACCGGCGGGCCGCACCGAGGCGCGTGCGTGGCTGGAGCATGCATACACGCTGGCGGAGAAAGACTACTCGACGTGGACGCGGCCGGAGCATAAGGCCGGCGTAACGGGGCTTGCGCGCTATTTCGATTACGGCACGGGACCAGTGCCGGAGATGGCGGACGACAGCACGTACTATTCCGACGTGATCCGCTGGCTTGAGGCACATCCCAAGGCGGTGAGCGCTGAAGAAGCAGGCGCACCTTACCTCGTGAAAGGCGCGGAGAGCCCTAATGAGGCAGAGACTGCGCGGCTGAAGCAGTCGAGTTGCGATGTGAAGGCCAGCGTGGTGTGCATGCGCGCTTATGCTGATGGATACAGACTGAGCAAGGATTTCTACATAGGCGATCGCGCCATGCGGGAATCGGGATTCGATCCGAGCTTTCGCTTCGGGCCGTTCGATGGGTCGACGCATCACTATGCGCCGGTGTGCCTGAACAGTTTGCTTTATCGTTACGAGCGCGATCTGGAGCATATTGCATTGCTGCTGGGAAAAGGGACGGAAGCAGCGCGCTGGGGCAAGCGGGCGCAGATGCGCAATGCGGCGATTCATCGCTATCTGTGGAAGCCGCAACAGGGCGTGTTTGCGGACTACGACTTCGAAAAACATAAGTCGTCGGATTACGCGTACATCTCGTCGCTCTATCCCCTGTGGGCGGGTGTGGCTTCGCGTGAAGAAGCAAAGAAAGTTGTGGCGAAGCTGAATTTGTTTGAGCGGCCGGGCGGATTGTCGATGAGCCATACCGAGTCGGGCATGCAGTGGGATGAGCCGTTCGGATGGGCGCCGACGAACTGGGTGGGCGTGGCTGGACTTGAATCGTCGGGTTTCCGCGACGATGCGCGGCGGCTCGCGGCGAAGTGGGATGCGACGGTCGACCAGGGATTTGCGAATGACGGCACGATTCGCGAGAAGTACAACGTGGTGTCGGGCAATGCGAATGTGCAGGTGAGCGCTGGATACAAGACCAACGTGATCGGGTTCGGGTGGACGAATGCGGTGTATCTGAAGATGAAGGAAGTCGTGGGTGGGCAGGTCAAGCAGGCTGCGGATTGACAGATTGTGCTCGTGTCGGCAAAAGACAAAAGCAGATCCTTCGCTGCTCTTACCCCACTTCTGTGGGGCCCCACGTTGCTCCGCTCAGGATGACACGTTTCTGATGGCTTTCGATCATCGGCATGCGACACAGAGAGTGCCCCGAGCCGTGCTCATTCAACGCAGTGAATTCCTGCGAAGGTTGTTGCTTTCCCACCCTTGCGACAAAGGCGTCGCAAGGATGGGGCACCCATAGGGTCGGCTAGTTGTCTTCTCCGCTATTCAGGCAGGGTCTTGGTGCCTTTGATGTGGAAGTTCCCTGTCAGCGTTTGAGCTGATGTGCCTGGCTGGCCGCCGCCGATCGAGAGCGCATAGTCGCCTTCGGCGATGACGGGTTCACCCGCTTCCGTCACCATGCTTAGGTCGCGGTTCTTCAATTCGAAGTGAACCTTTTGCGAAGCGCCAGCGGCAAGGTGTATGCGCTCGAATCCGCGTAGTGCGCGCAGCGGCGCGCCCGCTACGCTAGGGAATTTGAGGTAGAGCTGCACTACCTCGTCGCCGTCGTGGCTGCCACTGTTGGTCACAGTCACGTCGGCGGAGATGGGATCGCCTGCGGCGACTGTCTGTGTGGGAATGCTGAGGTCGCTATAGGAAAACTTCGTGTAGCTGAGTCCGTAGCCGAAGGGATAGAGCGGCGTGCCGGTGAAGTAGCGATAGGTGCGGCCCTTCATCGCGTAGTCCTCGAAGGGCGGGATCTGATCGACGCTCTTGTAGAACGTGACGGGCAAGCGGCCGGCCGGGTCATTTCTTCCGGACAATGTTTCAGCCACTGCCGTGCCACCCTCTTCGCCGGGATAGAAGGCGTCGATAATCGCGTTGGCATGGTCGTTGGCCCAGTTGACCGCGAGGGCACTGCCGTTGGTGAGGACAAGAATGACAGGCTTGCCTGTGGCAGCCACGGCTTCAAGAAGATCCTCTTCTGGTTTGGGGAGATCGATGCTGGTGCGGTCGCCGCCTTTAAAGCCGGCGATGCTTACCTGCATCTCTTCCCCTTCAAGCTCGCTGGTGATGCCGAGAACCGCGATGACGACATCGGCATTTTTAGCTGCTTCCGCAGCCTCTGGCTTCGCGCTGAAATCGATTTTCGACCAAACGAGCTCCGCAACGGGTTTGCCATTTTCATTGGGGGAGTAATCAACCTTGAGGGCGGCGGCCTTGCCTGCTTCGAGGTGAACGCTGCCGAGCCTGGGATCGTAGGGATCGCCGCCGTAGGACGAAGTCACGCTTTTGCCATCAAGATGCACGCGGAAGAAACCGCTGGCCTTCATTCCAAGGCTGTAGTCGCCGGTCTCGGGCGCAGTGATCGTGCCCTCGTAGCGAATCACGAGCGGGTGAACGCTGGCGGCCTCGGGCGGAATTGGCAGCGCTCCGGCATCGACGGTTGGTTCGATGCGCGTGGCCACTGGCTTCATCGCTTCAGGGTTGTTGATGTTGCTCATGTCGAGCTTCGCAAAACTGACCTTGATGCCAGGCTTGCCATCCACGGTGAGAGCCGAGGCGGGTACCGGCGTCGCATCGTGGCCCAGGAACTGCGTTCCCGAAACGTAGGTGATGGTGTCGCCGGAGAACTCCTTCAGCAGCCCGTCGAGAATAGAAACGGTATACGACGGGGATCCGTTGTAGTTGCCGAGAAGAACCTTGGTCTGGTTGGCGAGCGGACCGATGACAGCGATCTTCATACCGCTGGTTTTGAGGGGCAGGATGCCGTCGTTCTTCAGCAGGACCATGGATTCGTTGGCAATGTCGTGGGCGAGCTGGCGATTTGCAGGGCTGTTCAGCTCATTCTCACTGATCTTTGAGTAGGGCACGAGTTCCGGCGGATCAAACATGCCGAGACGCATGCGCGCGGTGTAGAGACGCACCAGCGTGGTGTCGATCTCGCTCTCCTTGAGGAAGCCCTGCTTGACGGCGTCGACATACGCTTTGTAGTCGCTATCATCCTTGACAAGGAAACCGCCGTCAGCACACTCGTTGTCCATGCCGCGCTGCAGGCTGATGGCAGAAGCCGCTGGCTGTGAAGGCTTGAAATGATGGTTGCGGTAGATGTCGACAACAGCGCCGCAGTCGGAGACAACGTAGCCCTGAAAGTTCCACTTGCCGCGAAGCTGATCCTGCAGCAGGAACTGGCTGGCGCAGGCAGGCTCGCCGTTGATGTCGTTGTAAGCGCACATCACGGAGCCAGCCTTGCCTTCCGTGACCGCAGCGCGGAACGCGGGCAGGTAGGTATCGAGTTCATCGTGCTTGCTGATCGCGACATCGGCGGTGTGCCGTGTAGACTCAGGACCGCTGTGCACGGCATAGTGCTTGGGCGTGGAGATCGTCTTGTAGTATTTGGGATCGGTGCCTTGCATGCCAGTGACGAAAGCAACGCCCATGCGCGCGGTGAGGAACGGATCTTCACCGTAGGTTTCCTGGCCGCGGCCCCAGCGCGGATCGCGGAAGATGTTGATGTTGGGTGACCAGAAATCGAGGCCCTGGAAAAACATGTTGGCGCGATGTTCGCGAACGGCCTGCGCGTTCTTGATGCGGCCCTCGGTGCTGATGACCTCAGCCATTTTGTGTATGGCGGGGACGTCGAATGTGGCTGCCAGCCCTATCGGCTCGGGGAACTCCGTTGTGCCGCTATTGATAACGCCGTGGAGCGCTTCGCTCCACCAGTCGTAGGCAGGAATATTGAGGCGCGGAATGGCGCGAGACTGGTTGACGAGTTGCGAGGCCTTCTCTTCGAGCGTCATGCGGCGAACGATGTCGGCAGCACGCTGCGCTGGAGCCAGGCTCGGATCAAGGTAGGCCGGCTTTGCGTTGTCCTGTGCGAAGGCGGCGAAAGCGGCGGTGCAGAGCGCGAGACCCAGAGCAATTGATCGGATGCGAAGAGTGTTCATGGATATCCTCGTGGCGGGAACGAAGGTGGAGTTTGAGAGCCGAGAAATCGTTATCCGCCTGCCGGAAGCCAACGGTAATGCGTCGGGCGGGGTAAGGTCAAGCATCGCGGCTACGGAAAATCTTCGAAGAAAATCGGTTTTCTATGACTGTCTTCGCAGTTGTAACCTTTCGCCCTGATACTGCGTAATAGAAGGCAAGAAAGGGAAAAAGCAGATGCGGGACGAGGCAAGCAGCGTCCTCGACAAGTTTCGTCAAGGCGACGTGGACGCCTTCGAGACGCTCTTCCGCACGCATCAGCGGTCAGTCTTTGGTTGGGTGTTGCGCATTGTGCGCGAACCGGGCGCAGCAGAGGACGTGACCATCGAGGCCTTCTGGCGGATGCACCGCGCGCACGCTCGCTTCGATCCTGAGCGCGGATTTGAACCTTGGGCAAGGCGGATTGCGACGCACGCTGCGCTCGACTCGCTGCGGCGCAAGAAGCCGGAGAGCAGCGTGCCGCCGCAGATGTGGGAGAACTTGCCGGCCCCGAGTGCGGGCGACGCCGCCGTCGCAGCGGAAATCCGGCAAAAGACCGCTTTGGCCTTTGGACGTTTGCCTGCCAAACTGCGCGTTGCAGCGCTGCTGGCAGTGGTGGAAGAGCGATCGCAGAAGGAAGTTGCCGAGGCTCTGGGGATCACAGTGGCGGCCGTCAAGCTGCGGGTATTTCGCGCTCTGCGGCTGCTGAGAAAAGACTTGAACAGAATGGGGATCACGCCATGACGAAGAGCAGTAATCAGGGAACTGGGAACAGGGATCAGGAGGCCGACCGGATGACGCTATTGTTGAAAAGCGCGATCCCACGCATGGATGACGATGCTGAGTTGCCGCGCGATTTGTGGCCGGCGATGTTGCGTCGGATGGATGAGCCGAGCGCGCGTGGCGTCGCTTCCGTTCCATGGTTTGACTGGGCGCTGGCGGGCGGACTTGTCGCGTTTGCGGCAATCGCTCCGCGCACCATTCCCGTGATTCTCTACTACTTGTGAAACGAGCGGGGATGCCCGCGGAAAGTGAGATCCAATGAACACGCATCCGTATTTGAGAGCATTCATGGCAGGAATCCTGGTGCCGACACTGGTGCTGCCCCTGCTTTTGATCGCGTTTATCGTGCTGCGGTTCGGAATGCAGATCACGTTTCCGATCGAGCGCGGACTGGTGTTTCCCATGGCGCTGGTTCCGGCCCTGTGGGGACTGTGGAGCATGCTGTGGCAGTGGTCGCACGAGCGCACTCATCTGCCGCTCGGCCTTCATGGAGCATTGCTGCCGTTGCTCCTGGTGCCCGCCGGAGGGACCTTGGCGACCAGTCTCAGAATCCTGGCGCTAGGATCGCAGGGAGTCACGTGGTTTCAGAACGTGTACGTGCCATACGCCTGGATTGCCCCGTGCTTCTTGGCCGCGCTCGCTGGTTACTACCTCGCCTGGAAGTACATCGTTGGATTCGCAAACCGCGTTCTGGGCATTGCGTAACAAGCATTCCTCGCGTCGGATGTGACACATCGCGAACTGTCCTGTTCAGCCGCCCTGCGATTGAATAGATGTCCGATGATGCTGGGCATGATCCGACACTTGATTGCAGTTGTTCTCCTTGCTTCGCCTCTCGCATTATTGGCCTCGACGAAGAAATTCGATTGGCAGGCGGTTGAAAAAATCGCGCCCGGCACTCACATTTTCGTCAGAACCACAGGAGGCTGGGAATGTGCCTTTCAATCAGCAACCGAAACCAATCTGTTTTGTACTCAACAATACCCGGGATCAAGCTACCGTGGCTCATATTCTGAGCACGTGTTCAGTCGTGCGGATATCGTCGAGGTGTGCATCGGCGAAATTGGATACTGCAGCGCATTCGATGAGTCCGAAGGCAATCCCTTTCTGATGGCTGGGCTCCAGGCTGGCGGAGGATGGAGTGGTGGATACACTCCCGGTTCTTTCGTAGGTGCAAAACTCGGAGCGGGTGGGCTGACCCTCGATCTCCAATACGACCGTGTCAAGAACAGTAGCGGTTTCTCCACCGAGGGTTCCTGGATGATTCCAGTCCTGAGAGTTCCGGCTTACAAGAAAGGAAAAGATCAGTTATTCTTCCGCGCTTATGCAGA
Organism: uncultured Acidobacteriaceae bacterium; assembly: GCA_963838295.1. Classification (GTDB taxonomy): domain Bacteria; phylum Acidobacteriota; class Terriglobia; order Terriglobales; family Acidobacteriaceae; genus Telmatobacter. The sequence continues at coordinate 243,175 of CAWIQS010000001.1, read as the reverse complement.
GCCCGGGTTAGGCTACCGAGCCGGGGGAAATCCGTTCGGACAATACGCGAGCGCGAAGATGCTGATCCTGATCGGCAAGAAGTGGGTAGATAGCGGGGCCTCGCCCTATGTGGAGTTGCAGCGGCGCTTCCCGTTCAGTTCCCCATTGAATGGTGACAACCGTATTGCCGTGGGGATCATGGTTGCGGTTTGCGAGCATTGCGGCCTGGATTAGGAAAACAGGTCGTCTTCGCGGCTAACTCGCAGGCGCAAAGAAATCTCCCAGCCCCGCCCGGTGCGCATGCGCCGCCATCGCCGCCTGAATCTCCAGCGCAAGCGCCAGTGCATTGCGCCCCTGCCGCGCCGTCACGGCTGGTTCGCGCCGCGAACGCACCGATTCGAGAAACGACTCAATCTCCAGCCGCAGCGGTTCGCCGGGAGCAACAGGCGGCTTGAGGAACGACAGGCCGGGATTAGGGCTGGACTCGAGTCCTGATGCGCCAGCGGTGGCTGCCAACTTTGCCATCAGGGCGGGATCGACGCGGCCACTGGCGATGGCTGCGGCGATCTCCGGCGTGATGCTGGCATCGAGCCGAATCGCCAGCAGGTCCTGGCGCGCGTAGTCAATCGAAACGTAGCTGCGCGGCTGAAAGAAACGCAGCTTGCGCACGCGCTCCGTAGAGACGCGCGAGGCAGTGAAGTTGGCCACGCATCCGGATTCAAATTCGACGCGCACATTCGCGATATCGACTTTCGGCGAGAGGATGGGCAGACCAACGGCGCGAACTTCGCGGACCGGGGAGTTGGCCATGGTCAATACGATGTCGAGGTCGTGAATCATCAGGTCGAGGACCACATCAACGTCGAGTGAACGCGGCGTGAAGATGGAGAGGCGATGCGCCTCGAAGAACATGGGGCGACGGAGTTGCGGCTGCACGGCCAGCACGGCGGGGTTGAAGCGCTCGAGATGGCCGGGCTGCAGGATCCGGCTGTTCTTTTCGGCGAGAGCCACAAGTTCGTCAGCCTGCGCCAGCGTTGCAGCCAGCGGTTTTTCAACGAGCAGATCGAGCCCGGAATCCAGAAGCACCGAAGCTACGGCGTGGTGATGCACGGTGGGGACTGCGACGGTGGCCGCGTCGAGATGAAGGTCTGCCTCGAGCAGTTCGTCGACTGAGGAGAAGACGGGAATGGCAAATTTCGATTGCGCATCGGCTGCGCGCGTGGCGTCCGGCTCGACGGCTGCGACCAGCGCTACTGCCTGGCCGGCGGTTTCAAGCTCGCGGTAGACACGAAGATGATTGCGGCCGAATGCGCCGGCGCCCACCACTGCAGCGCGCACCTTGCCGTCGCTTGTGAAAACCGGTCTCATAAACGATCTTTCTCAACCCGCCGGACTCTTGGGACCCGCCGTGGTGTTGGGTCCCATACTTGCTCCAAACGCGTTCGAGACATTTTATGAGACCGGTTGGATTGCTATGCCCCTTTGCCTTCAACCGCTTTCAGGCAGCGAGAATAAAGCTGCAGCAATTGGGCAACGTGCTCCTCAGGCTTGGGAGCCGAGGCGCCGCTGAAGCCCGTGGCTCCCACTGCCGGACGGCCTACACCCGCGGTTCCGGCGACAAACTTGAGCAGATCGAGAGCGATATCTTCATTGCGACGGGCGCCGAGGCCTGCGTTATTGAGGGCTTCCATGCTGATAAGTCTCCGAAAAAAGATGCTACCAGATGAGGGCGCTCTCGCTCCTGAGGGTTGGGCAGGCGAATCAGCACGATACGCTAAGAGGGTGGGGGTGCGAAGCCTGCACAAGCATCCTAATTCCATGCGATTTCAACTTCGCATCTGGTTTCAGAATCCGGTCTTTCTGCTGGCTCTGGCAGCGGCGTTGATCGCCTGCGTGGTGCAGTCGGGAGAATTGGGCACCGCCGACACCATGCACCGGCTGCAATCGACGCACGCCTTCTGGACCGCGCAACCGCCGGTGTTTCCCAGCGAATATCCGGAGTTTGGTGTCCATGGGCGCAACGGCTCGCTGCAGAGCTGGTATGGGATCGGGCAGTCGCTGCTGATGCTCCCGCAGGACATTCTCGGCACATATATCGAAAGGCTGCACATCTTCGATCGCTACGGCGATACCGATCCTACGGTGCGCGACATTGTGGTGACCTACCTGACACAGGTTTTCATTACGGTATTGACGGCGCTGGTGTGCTTCAAACTGCTGCGGCAGTTTGCCTTCAGCGTGAATCAGTCGGTGGCCGGGGTGCTGGCGTTTTTGCTGGCGACCACGCACCTGCATTACACGCAGAACATGATGGAGAACAACTACATCTGCCTGCTCACCATGGTCGGTCTTTCGTTCGAGTACGAGTGGCTGCGATCGGGGAGCAAACGTGCGCTGCTGATCGGAACGGGTGCGTTCGGGTTGAATCTGCTGACGAGGCTTACAACGGGCATCGACCTGCTGGCCGGGGTGCTCTTTGTTTTGCTTGTCCTGTGGTTCGACGGGAAACGCGGGCGTGCGCTGATTGAGCAGTGCCGGGCATACGCGATGGTTGCGGTTCCGATCTTTTGCCTGTTTGGCTTGCTGGACCGGTTGTATCAGTTCTATCGTTTTGGATCGTTCACCAACACCTATGCAGGTCTGATCGCGAAGGAGACCATCGCGAGAGACCCGAGCCTTCCGCGCAACTGGCCGTGGACGACGCCGTGGCATCAGGGGTTTTTGGGCGCGTTATTCCTGCCTGAAAAATCCATCTTTCTTTTCGATCCGCTGATCATTCTTGCGCTAGTTCTGCTGGTCCTGCATTGGCGCAGGCTCGTGCCCGCAGTTCGCGCATACAGTATTGCCGCCTGCGTGATGCTGCTGGCCTACCTCAGCTTTTACGCACGGTATTTTGCATGGGCCGGGGACTTCTCATGGGGTGACCGCTATGTCTCGAGCACAGTCGAACTGATTGCACTCATGGCGATTCCCTTGCTGATGAAGTATCGCCACGAGGCAGGGCGCGCCGTCTGGTTGATAGGCATGGTGCTCCTGGTTGCGAGTCTGCTGATCCAGATCGAGTCGTTGATGTTCTGGTTGCCGCTAGAAATCTACCAGGAGGAGACGCTCGGCCATCCGACATTCGTCATTCTGCTGCGCGCGAAGAACATCATCGCCTTCGCACTGGGAAAGATGGACGCGTGGGGACTGAACAACGTTTCCATGACGCAGGACCCGTGGGATTATGTGCACATCACGTGCTGGAATTTTTTGCCGTTCGTGCTGCGGCGCGTTGGCCAAGCACCGGCCTGGGTTGTTTACACGACATTGGCGATTTGGTGCGCGGGGCTGGTCGCACTGGCCGCGACGCTGATACGGATACGACATGCGGCGCGGCAATGGCACGAAAGCTAGTCACCGCGACGGCGGATTGACCGTGGCAATGCGGTTAGTCTTAACCAATGGGCACCGCTTACATCGCGCTGGGATCGAACGTCGCCAGTGCGGCGGGGGCGCCGGATGCCACACTGGCTGCGGCAACAAAGCGGTTGGGCCAGCTGGGCACTGTGACAAGCCGATCGTCGCTCTATTCAACCCGCCCCGTCGGATATGCCGCGCAACCCAGGTTTATGAATGCGGTGGTGGCACTGGAGACCAAGCTCGAGCCACGTGCGCTGCTCAATAAATTGCTCGCGATCGAGAAGGAGTTCGGCCGGGATCGTTCGAAATCGATTCCCAGTGGGCCGCGGACGCTGGATTTGGATATCCTGCTCATAGACGATCTCGTGATCAGAGATCCTGGGCTCGAGCTTCCTCATCCGAGGCTGGATCAGCGCGCCTTTGTCCTTGTCCCTCTCCATGAGATTGCTCCGCAGTTGAGAATTGGCGGAAAGACCGTTAAGCAGTTGCTCGAAGAATTGCATCAAACTCAAGCAGGTGATACGGATGCCGTGGTGCGGATGGAAAGCAATCATTGGCGTACTGCGGCGGAAACCTAGGACCGCGGCGGCCCTCGCCACATTTCTCGCCGTCTCGACTGTCTGGGCACAAAGGCCCGTGGCTGTCACGATTTCGGTCGAAGACAAGTCAGGCGCCGTCATCGTGGGAGCGAGCGTTCAGGAGGCAGGCGGGCAACTGCTGGGCCGCACTGATCCCAATGGGCAAGTGACGATTCGCTGCCGCATTCCCTGCAGGCTTCGGATCGAAGCAAAGGGATTTGCTGGAAAATTTGTTGAAGTCAGCGCCAACACAACAGTCCAGTTGGATCCTGCAAGCACCAACCAGCAGGTGACGGTAACCGCGTATCGCGCGCCGCTGGGTGCGCTGGAGAGTCCCGCCACAACAAGGTTGCTGTCGGAGTTCGCGCTGAGCACAACTGGCACCCCTACGATGGACGGGCAGATGCGGCAGTTGCCGGGCGTCGAGCTGTTTCGCCGGTCGAGTTCGCTGGTGGCCAATCCGACGTCGCAAGGCATCAGCCTGCGCGGATTGGGCTCGACCTCGGCCAGCCGTACCTTGTTAACCGAGGACGACGTTCCATTGAACGACGCAGTGGGTGGCTGGATCCATTGGGAAGAGCTGCCGGAACTCGCGATCAAGCGCATCGAAGTGGTGCGCGGCGGGGCCAGCGACCTCTACGGCTCGAGCGCGATTGGAGGCGTGGTGAGCGTAGTGCCGCTGCGGCCCACTACCACGCTCGGCGAAGTGCGATCAAGCTATGGAGGGTTGGGCACGTATGACACCAGCGCGCTCGTCGAGACCACGATGAAGGATTGGGGGGTGCTGGCGTCGGGCGGCGCCATCGGCACAGACGGATTTATCCAGGAAGCTCCTTACCAGCGTGGGCCTGTTGACACGGTTTCTAACATGCATGGGCAAAATGGAATGTTCGACGCGGAGCGTAATCGCAGCCCCCTGCGCCTGTTTGTGCGGGGCAGTGGATTTAATGAGGCGCGCGCGAATGGCACACCATTTCAGCAGAACGGCACGCGGCTCTGGCGGTATGCGACAGGCGCGGACTGGCAGGGCGCGCGTAGCGCTTCGGCGACGCTGCGGCTCTACGGTTCAACGGAGCATTACCGGCAAACCTTCTCCAGCATCTCCAATGCCCCGACATCCGCTAATCCCACATGCACCTTTCGCTGTGGCGAGACGCCAACGCGGTTTACCCTGGTGCCGGACAATGAACTCGGCGCGGCTGCGCACTGGAATCAGCCTATCGGCGCGGAATTGCTGGTGATTGCCGGAGCCGACGTGCACGATGTGCGGTTCTGGGATCGCGAGCAGACCTTTGGCGCAACCGCGGCGCTTACCAATCTACACGATCATCAGCGCGACTCGGCAGCATACGGCGAAGCAATGTGGACGCACCGCGCATGGACACTGACAGCATCGGGGCGCATGGACTGGTTCCAGAATTTCGATGCGCACCAGGTGGTATGGAACGGATTGACGTGGGTGCCTGCAGCAAAGCAACCGCCCTCGCGCGACGAGAACATCTTCGATCCACGAATGGGTGTTTCGCGCAAACTGGGAGGTCACTGGGCCCTGTCGGCGTCGGGGTTTCGCGCATTTCGCGCTCCAACTCCGAGCGAGCTCTATCGCTCGACGCAGGTGGGCAGCAAGCTCACGCTACCTAATTCGTCGCTGCTGAGCGAGCGCGCTACGGGATGGGAGACCGGCGTCGCGAGTGAATGGCGCTGGGGGACGATCCGCACCAGCTACTTTGACACGCAGGTCAACCGACCCATCGTCGCGGTGACAACAAATTCGAATTCGTCGCCGATTTTGCTTCTGCGCGAGAACCTTGGGCAGATTGAAAGCCGGGGCGTGGGAGTCGATTTCGAAGTCGCTCCTCAGCGCTGGCTCGCCGTCGATGGCGGCTACCAGTATGCGCATGCTGTTGTGTCGCGCGGCACGCAGGACCTCGGCAATTGGATTCCCGAGGTAGCGCACAATATGGCGTCGATGAATCTGCGCGCGTTTCGCCCGCGCCTGGGCACGCTGAATCTGCAGAGCCGATTAAGCGGTCGCCAGTATGACGACGACGCGAATTTGTTTTTGCTGCACAGCTACTTTCGGCTGGATGCGTTTGGATCGCACGACTTCGGATCGCATCTCCAGGTCTTTGCCGCCGGCGAAAATCTTTTCGATCGCAGCATCGAGGTTTCCAAGACACCGACAACCACGCTGGCAACGCCGCGTGTAGCGCGCGCCGGCGTGCAGGTGAGGCTGGGCGGAGCCAAATAGTCGCTGTGCTCTGAGTTCAGCAAATCTTAAGGAATCAATCACTTCTCAACAAATCTTTACACAACGAATTTTGGGACTTCGTGTTTCTTGAAGTGTGAGTGGCCAGGAACGATTCAAAGTCACCGCCGTCACAGAAGGAGAAACACCATGAGACTCGTGAAGCTCGTACTTGTGGCGGCCCTGTTTGCAGCGCCTGCCATGACATTCGCCCAAGCGCCGGAACAACCGAAGAATCCGATTGTGAAGCGCGAGTTCAACCAGCAACGACGCATCGGAAACGGAATCCGCAACGAACGCTTCGCTCCACGGCAGGGAGCACGCCTTGAGCGGCAGCAGATGCGCATTCATCGCCAGGTACGTGGGATGCGCGCGCGTCACAACGGACGCCTGACCATGCACGAGCGGCGCATGATCCATCGCCGGCAGAACGTTGCCTCGCGCAGGATCTTCCGTGCAAACCACATGCATCGCCACAACGGGTGATGCGCAATTAAGGCGGGGAGTCGGAAGGGACTCCCCGCGCAGTTTTGCGCGATGCTTACACGCTAGAATGACGAAGTGAGCCTCGCATTCAACCTGCTGAACACAACGGAGACCGGAGGACGGCGCGCGCAGATGCATCTGCCGCACCAGACCGTGGAAACCCCAGTGTTCATGCCGGTGGGAACGGCCGGAAGCGTCAAGGCAGTTTCGCAAGACACGGTTGAGGCGCTCGGCGCGCAAATCATTCTCGGCAACACGTATCATCTTTATCTTCGTCCGGGACACGAAGCGATTCGCCGCATGGGCGGATTGCATCGCTTCATCAGCTGGCCGCGCGCCATGCTGACTGACTCCGGCGGATTCCAGGTCTATAGCCTCGCGCAGCTCCGCAAAGTTACCGATGAGGGCGTGCGCTTCCGCTCGCATCTCGACGGGAGTTCGCACTTTTTCACTCCCGAACATTCCATGGATGTCCAGATTGCACTTGGCGCGGATGTCTGCATGGCCTTCGACGAGTGCACTGAGTATCCGGCAGATCGCGCGCGCGCTGAGGAGAGCCTGCGACTGACGATGGCTTGGGCGCGGCGGTCGCTCGATCACTTTCGCGCACATCAGGATGAGGTTCCCTGGCACAGTGACTTCGGCGGACAGACACAGAAACTTTTCGGCATCGTACAAGGCGGGATGTATCACGACTTGCGGCGCGAGAGCGCGGAGCGGCTGGTGGAGATGGACTTCGATGGCTACGCGATCGGGGGACTCAGTGTGGGCGAGCCGCGCGAACTTACGCTCGAGGTCATTCGCGAGGTCCTGCCGATGCTCCCGAAAGACAAGCCGCGCTACGTGATGGGCGTCGGCTATCCCGACGAAATCGAGCAGTACGCGCGCATGGGCGTGGACATGATGGACTGCGTGCTGCCGACGCGCGCGGCGCGTCACGGACTGCTGTTCACCAGCCAAGGCCGCGTGAACATCAAGAACAAGCAGTACGCGGAAGATCAGGGTCCAGCCGATCCAGAGTGCAGTTGCTTGGTGTGCCGGCGGTACTCACGCGCATACCTGCGGCACTTGATCCAATGTGGCGAGCCGCTGGCGGGAACGCTGAATACGATTCACAACCTGGCTTATTATCTCGGGATCATGGAGCGGGTTCGCGCAGAGCTTGCACCGGCGTCACTCGATGCCGCTACGCCGCTTCAGGCCTGACTCCTTGGGACACGCGCGAAGGCCGGCGGACCGCGATCAGCGAGATTGACAGCGGGACTGCGACGCTGACCCAGAGAATGACGCCTGCGCCCATTGCCGCATCGCCCTGCATCTGTTCGAGCGGCGCCAGAAGTGCGGTGCCTGCGGCCCACGCAACCATCGCCGCGCCCGTCACGCAGTGCACGGGATTCCGGAAGAGCCTTGCCAACGGAAAGAAGTGCAGCCCCACAATGCCGGCGATTGCAGAAACGGTATATGCATCGAGATGGAGCCTGATGAGGATTTGTACGACGACGAAAATCGCAATCCCTTGCAGCGCGTTGATCCAGCCAAATGCGCGGTTAAGCTGAGGATTTCTGGGTTCGCGCTGCCGGCGACCGGCAGCCCTCATCAGTTTTGCTGAGCCGGCAAGCAGCATCAGCATTCCCGCTACGATGTACAGAATCGTCGCGGTGTTGAGCATCTCCTTTGCATAGAAGGCAAGCCCCAGCCAGATTCCACCAAAGCCCGCGAGGATCATCGATCCAATTGCGCGGCCGCGGAGTTGATTGACGTTCTCGATCTTCATCATGACTTCACCCCCACAAGAGAATTCCGTGCGTACATTTCAGCTCTCGATTTCAGCTCTCAATCGCCGAACCCAGCAATTGCTTCAGCGCTTGTACATATTCAGACAATGCCTGGCGTCCGTTCTCGGTGATGCGATAAAGCGTTTGCGGCTTACGTAGTACGAATTTCTTCTCGACTGCGACGTAGCCGGCTTCCTCAAGCTTTAGCATCTGCGCTCCGAGGTTGCCGTCGGTCGATCCGGTCTTCGATCGCAGCCACGTGAACTCAGCTTCTTCAACACCGGCAAGCAGCGAGAGCAGCGCCAGGCGCAGCTTGCCGTGAATCACGGGATTCAACTCCGGCAGCTCAGGCATGTGCTGTGCCGCGCATCTTGCGGATGCGCGCCTCGGCAACCATGCAGTAAATGCCGAAGACGATCTGGCAGAAAAAGATCGCTGCGAAACCTACGATTCCCACTTGTTTGTCACTGCCGAAGCATGAGGCCACGGATGCGGCCCACCACACCACGGCGCATGCAAACTGCATCTTCCAGCGCAGAATCAGCGCGGAGGTTCCATTGGCCATTCCCAGCATGCCGCATGCTATTGCGATGAAGACATGCCAATCGGCCAGTTTTCCGCTGCTGCCGAGCGAAAAGAACAGCAGAAACATGGAGATGCCCAGCGCCATCCATACTGATCCGACGGCGCGACCCATGGTCGTCTCCGGCCCTTTGGTCGCCCGCATCGAAACCACAATTACGGTGACAATGACCGCCGCCACCATGGTGATGGGCCACGCGAGGTTGCTGTGTCCAAGGAGGGACCAGGCAATGGCAATGTAGTAGGCGACACCCCAGAGCAGGAAAGTCCAGCCCCAGCTTTCGGTAGTGCGGCGGCCTTCGGTCATCATGCTCTCGATGAGAGCGAGCCGATCTTTCAAGTCCTGCGTGCTCGTTTCTTCCTGCATGGAAATCTCCTTTTCGTGCGTTGCGGTGGGCGAATCAATCCTCGGGCGATCTCGATCGGTGTCGTCACGGTTGGTGCTGCAGCAGCATGTCGACGCTGCGGTGCGGTGGATTGCTGCCGAAGGTGACGTCGGTGGTCTCCTGCCACTCGCCCTTGGTGGTCAGGTGCATGGTGTTCTGGATCTTTGCCGGTCCGGCATTGAAACCCCAGGCAAAACCATCTGGATTCACGGTAAGTTCCGTATCGATGTAGTGCCCATCGTTGTATGCGCGGAAGCGGTAGGCGTGCGCCGCGTCATCGTAAGAAACGGTGGCCAGCGCTTGGAACTGCGCGTTGCCATCCGGCCCGGTACTCTGGCCCTCGATGAGCAGAAGGAGTCCGTCGAGCTTGTACTGAACATTTTCAGTCTGCGTGAGTTTCAACGGCTCGCCGGGTCCGCGCGAGATCGAGACAGGGCCGGACCAGTGGCCGGCCAGGAACGCCAGCTTCTTCATGGCGTCGCGCTGCGCGGCCGCATTCGGCATCGACGGTTGCTGGGCTGCGAGTGAGAGAGTGCAGCCGATTAGTGTGGCGGCAACAGGCAGTGTTCGGAATAGGGATTCAGGGAATGTGCGGTTCAATGATTTGCCTCCGTCGCAGCGATTCGAGCGGCTCAACCGAACAATCGCTGCTCAACAAAGAGTACTCTACGTAATAGAGTGCTCTATGTCAACAGAATTCTTCGACTGGAGGTGGTTGCGCGGAAGAGGTTTGGTTATCAGCTACTTGCCTAGCTGCTTCACAAAGAAGTTTGCCATGATGTGGTTGGCTTCGATGGCTTCGGGCAGGCGCGAGTCGTACCAGAAGGCGTGCGGCAAAGCGTCGTAGACGACGAGATGCGCGTCATTCCCGGCAAGCAAATAGGCACGTTCCAGGTTGACCGTGCCGCTCAGCAGCAGGTCGCGGCCGCTGGTGACAAAGAGCGTCGGCGGAAGGCCGTGCAGGTCGCCGTAAATGGGCGAGAGGATCGGGTCTTTGGGGTCGGTTTCGGCGACGTAAAACGGATCGTGTGCGCCCGGCTCCGGCGGGTCGAGATGGCCGACAAGGCCGCGTAGCGCATACATCGCGATCGAATCGCCGGGACGCGCAAAGTCGCCCATGCCGCTGAAGATGCCGAGGGCGGCCGGCATCGGCAGGCCCAGCTGCTTGATTTTCGCCGCCACTTCGGCGGTGAGGATGGCGCCAGCGGATGTGCCGTAGATGACGATGTGGTTCGGTTTGTAGGTCTTCAGCAACTCTTTGTAGACGGCGATGGAGTCATCGACCGCGGCTGGAAATTTGACTTCGGGCGAAAGACGGTAGAGGACGGCGACGACTTTGATGCCGGTGTAGCTGGCGATGGGAATCGACTCGGTGTAGGAACCGGAGTCGGAGTTGAAGCCGCCGCCGTGGAGATTCAACAGCACCCTGTCCTTGTTTTTATCGGGCATGCCTTCCGGCGTCACGATGCGGACCGGAACGCCCGCGATTTTGTCTTCGACAATCGTGTTGGGGCACAGCTTCGTCCATTCAACGCGCGCGCGGGCGGTGTAGGCATCGGTTCCCTTTCGGCGCGCTTCAAGAGGCTGCGGAGGACCCTGATCCGGCTCAGCGCGACCGATGGACTTTTGCGCTTCGGGGCTGACGGTCTGCGGCACGGGAACAACGCGGGTGACGTGAGCCGTTCCGTTGGCATCGATGTAGCTGGTGTCGCGGTTGGGCGCGTCTGCAGCCGTGGTCGAGGCCGGGGTGGACTGCTGGGCGAGGAGCACGGTCGGAACGAAGAAGAATGCGCAGGCGATGGAGCGTGCGATTGGGAACATGATGCCTCCTAAGAATTTTCGGGTAAGGCACCGCGAAGAGCGGCCGAACCGTCCACAATAGCAGACCGACTGGCGTATCCTTGAGCCGCGCAGTATTCGGACCGTCACAGCATGCGGTTCTGGAGCTGCAGGCCGCGGGTTGCACGCAAGATCAGGAGGGAAACTCCGATGATCGCGAGAATCTGGCACGGATATACGAAGCCCGAACACGCCGACGCCTACGAGGCAGAACTCAAGCCGGAACTGCTGCCGGGAATGAGCAAGATTCCCGGGTATCGCGGAGGCATTGTCTTGCGTCGGCCGCTTGGCGACGAGATTGAATTCATTACCATCATGGTGTGGGAGTCACTCGAGGCGCTGAAGGCGGTGGCTGGAGCGCACTACGAGGTCGCCATCATCCCCGAGGATCGGCTGCAATATCTTTCCCGGTACGACAAGGAGTCGGCGCATTACGAGATCCGTTCGCTGCAGGGGTTGGCCGGACTCGCAGGATGAGGTCTGAGATTCCTGCTGCCGTCTTTATGCCGAGTGCGTTACATTGAATTTCCATGACTGCTATCGCATCCCCCGCAATCCACAACTTTGTCGGCGGCAAGTGGGTCACCTCCACAAGCCTCGCCGGAATTGAACTCCTGAACCCTGCCACCGGAGAACCGCTGGGGAATTCTCCAGCCGGATCGCCCGCGGAGGTAGACGCGGCGGTGCAGGCGGCGCATACCGCGTTCGCCACGTGGCGCAGTGTGCCGGCGGTCGATCGCGTGCAATACATGTTCAAGCTCAAGACGGTGCTTGAAGAGCATATCGATGAGCTCGCCAGCCTGATCACGATCGAAAACGGCAAGACGCTGGCCGAGTCGAAGGCAGAACTGCGACGCGGCATTGAAAATGTGGAGGTCGCGTGCGGCATTCCCGTGCTGATGCAGGGCTACTCGCTCGAAGATGTCGCGCCCGGCATCGACGAGATCATGGTGAGACAGCCGCTCGGTGTTTGCGCCGTGATTACCCCATTCAATTTTCCGTTGATGATTCCATTGTGGTTTCTGCCCTATGCAATTGCTACTGGCAACACCGTGGTGTTGAAGCCAAGCGATCGAGTTCCCTTCTCGGCTGCGCGTCTTGTCGAACTCATCCAGGAGACGGGGCTTCCCGATGGCGTCGTGAACCTGGTCAACGGCGGAAAACCGGCCGTGGATGCACTGCTGGACCATCCCCTGGTGCGCGCGGTGAGCTTTGTGGGTTCGACGCCCGTGGCCAAACACGTGTATGCACGCGGTTCGGCAAGCGGTAAGCGGGTGCAGTGCCAGGGCGGCGCAAAGAACCACGTGGTGGTTCTGCCGGACGCCGACCGCGAGACAACCACCAAGATCATTGCCGATTCAGCCTTTGGGTGCGCGGGGCAGCGTTGTCTCGCGGTCAGCGTGACGGTGACCGTGGGCGAATCGAAAGACTGGTTCCGCGACTCGATAGCGGCTGCAGCAGGTTCGCTGAAAGTGGGCAACGGGCTCGATCCGGCGACGCAGATGGGGCCGGTGATCACACAGGCCAGCCGCGAGCGCGTAATGGGTCTCATCGGACAGGGCGCGGAGCAGGGAGCGAAGACCATCGTGGATGGCAGGCGCACCAACGGGAATGGCGCAGGCTCATTTGTGGGCCCCACGGTCCTCGACGGGCTGCCGGCCGCAAGTCCGCTGATGGAAACCGAGATCTTCGGGCCGGTGCTTTCGGTAGTCCACGCAGACACTGTGGACGAGGCTGTGGCGATGATCGAACGCTCGGCGTATGGGAATGCCAGCTCGATCTTTACCTCGTCGGGAGCGGCGGCGCGCAAGTTTCGCACCACTGTTTCGACGGGAAACGTGGGCATTAACATCGGCGTGCCGGCGCCGATGGCGTACTTCCCGTTCTCGGGATGGAAGGGCAGCTTCTTCGGCGTGATGCACGCACAGGGCCGCGATGCGATTGAGTTCTTTACCGACAAAAAAGTAATCGTGGAACGCTGGCCGAAAGAGTGGTCGCGCAAGTTCTAAGCGCATCGCTACGAACACGCGGAAAAAGGGGAGCGCGAACTGCGCTCCCCTTTTTCCTGTTGCGAGCTACTGCAGTTATGAAGGCGGAAGAATGAGTAAACCCGCGTGGAGCAGCATTTCTGTAAGGCTGTCTAGTGCTTTTTTGTATTTGTAGGAGATGGCTCGCACGCTGACACCTAGCATCGCGGCCGTTTCTTCCTGCGTGTATTCTTGCAGCACCATCCGGCTGAGAATGGCCTGATCGACTTGCCCCAGTTTCTTCAGACAGTTCTCGATATCGAGCACGAAGATCACGGCATCTTCAAAGGTTTTGACTTTGCGGCTCGATACCCATCCTCGCCCGATCGGTTCACCCAGGATAGCGGGGGCGCGACCCACCAGCATGGACGCGTACAGATAGCGGCGAAGCGTTTTCTCGGTGTGCTTGCGATAAAAAGCCAGGGTGATGACCGGCGCAGATGCAGTGTCCTGGGCCGCCGGGTCAGTCCCTCTAATAGAGCCGGAATACGGATCGACGCTATGTCCCGTACGCCAGCGTTGAGTAATGGTTGCTGTAGCCCAGAGATACGGCAGTTCGAGGGCTGCGCTCATTCCGCACCTCCGGCTTCTGCGGCAACGGCCCAGAGGTTCAAGAATCGTTTTGTGGCCGGACGCCCGCGCCGCCTTCGCGACTCAGGGCTCGGATACTTCTCCAATTCAGTTTTACAACGAGAGCAATAAACAGTTCCCAAGGTCTGGGCACGGTACCAAAGACAACCGCACCCCTCGCAAATCTTCAATTGCACGCACACTTCCATGACCGATTTCCCCAAAAATCGCTTTCTCCCGCTCGTTCAGCTTCTTGTCTTCTGTCAGGCGGGTTGAAAGGAGCCAGGCAGCCGCGCCGGCGGTTCTGTTGCCGCCTTTTACGGTTGCCAATGCTCGAGCTGTGGATGTCATCACGATGTTCGCGCAGAATCTGGAATCAGCTCGACAGGCATTGCCGAGGCGCATATTCGAAGCGCCTGCGAAGGAGATCGGCCGGAAGAATGCGTTGCCACGCCGGGGCACCTACAACCCTCGTACAATTGCGCAGCCGAACCCTATCCCCGAAAATTTCCCACAACCTGTGCGAGCTGGAGTAAACCCAATGTAGAGAGACGTGTCCTTTGCGTCAACGCTGCCAGGCACAATTCTTCATTCGTTCCGATAGATGAGCAAGCGAGCCCGAAGAATGGAGCCAAGACGGCGCAAATCGGTTTGCTTAAAGAAAACAGCGACCGATCGTCTCCATTGCCGGTGGCGGACTATCCACAGATGAATTTTACCCAGATGCACGAACGCCTTCGTGTGGAGTTGCTGCGGAGGATTGAACGCGGAACTCTGAGCGTCTCACTGCTGGCGCGACAAACCGGCTTCGGCAAGTCGCACCTCTCCAACTTTCTGCATTCCCGCCGGCAGCTCTCGCTCGAGGGGCTGGACCGCATGCTGGCTACGCAGCACATGGCATGCGAAGGCCTGCTGGAACTCGGCGCACATACCAATCCGAGCAACCGCGCCGAAGAGGAGCCCAGCATGGTGCCTGTTGTCTCGCATAATTCCGCGCTCTTTGAGCCGTATATACGGCCGAGCGCCGTGCAGATGATGCTGCATTTGCCTGCAGGGGCGCTGCGATCGCTCAAACCCAAGGCCGTGGCGTCGCGCCGCTCGTGGCAGCGGTTTGTCGCCATCCGCATCGCGCATTCCGATGCGCTGCCGATGGATCCGCTGCTGTTTCCAGATGCTCTTGCAGTGATCGACCGGCACTACAATGCGCTGGTCCCATACCGCGCCGGCAGACCCAATTTGTATGCCGTCCGCGGCGGAGCGCACCTTGTGCTGCGCTATGCCGACTTTGCGGAGGCGCGGCTGGTGCTGCGGCCTTTGAGT
Source organism: uncultured Acidobacteriaceae bacterium (assembly GCA_963838295.1). Lineage (GTDB taxonomy): Bacteria > Acidobacteriota > Terriglobia > Terriglobales > Acidobacteriaceae > Telmatobacter. Next base: position 227,982 of record CAWIQS010000001.1, on the reverse strand, counting down.
ATGAGTTTTCCCGTGGACCTGATCGAAATCGGCCCCGATGCATCGCCCGGTGAATACATCGCGGGGCGGGTTTGCTTGACAATCAACGAGCTGTAATACATCACGCCGCTTCACTGGCGATCGAAGACCTGGATGTTGGGCTTGGAGTGGCCTGGGATGTGCGTGGTGATCGTGAGGGTTTTGCCGTCGGATGAGACTTCGACCTGCTCTGTATCCTGGATTTTGGCGTCGATTTTGTCAGTCAGTTCGATTGCGCGATCGCTCAAACGCCGGCCGGAAATGGCATAGCCTGCTGGTAGATTGGGACCCTGCGCCGCATAGTCTTTGCCATCGAACTTTATGTTCTTGGTCATCTTCTGTGCTGGATACATGAACGAGAGGCCGTTCTCGTCGTAGGTTTGAAGCTGCATCTCGTAGGTGGAGTTGACCTGTTCCTCGGTGCTCTCCCAAGTGCCCGCAAAGCCTGACGTGCCCGCAACCCGCGTGTACTTGTAAAGGAGATTGCTCGTGGAGCCGTCCGCCCGATAGCCGGTGAAGTTGTCAGTAAGGGTGTTGCCGTCGGGAGAAAGATCCCAGATCGCAGAGATGGCCACGTGGCCGCCGCTCTTGCGCACGACCTTCCATTGAAGAGGAGACAGGACGGTGACGGCGAAGGTGGTGCCAAAGATACCGGGCTGATCGGTGCCGTCTGCGACGATGGTCTCAGTGTTGTCGCCAGAGAAGATGAAGGTGTACGTGTCAGGGCCGGCAGCCTCTACCTTCATCTGATCGGTGAGCTTGCTTTGTGCAGGGTTCAGCCTCCATGTCCCGGCGAAGGGATCGGTCGCCGCCCAGAGTGCGCCGGTGAACAGGAAGACAACGAGGATTGGACGAAGGGATCGCAGGAGCATGGAGTCCTCCGGAGGTGGAATAGGTACTGGGGCCGCGGCTTGAGAGAAAGCAGTTTCAGGGCCACTCGCAGAACCAGTACGGGGGAGAATGCGGAACGGTCTTTGAGGACCTCAAGCCACGCGGTGGGCTTGCAAAGTGCGGTCGGAGGCCGCGGGGCTGGAGCAGGGGATGGACAATAGACGCGGTCAAGGCTGTTCGCAAGCGAGCGGTACTGTGTCGAAAGCGGACAGGCGCCTCAAGTCAATCGCCAGTCTCATTCCCCTGGAATTCGCCAGATTGACCGTGCCCGCAGATTAGACGTCGTGGGAAACATCGGCGTTGTCGAAGCGCGTGAACTTGGAGACGAAGTTGAGATGCACAACGCCGGTCGGTCCATTGCGCTGCTTTGCAATGATGATTTCCGATTTAGCCCGGTCGGATTCAGACATTTCCTCATCGCGGTTGTAATAGGATTCGCGATGGATGAAGGCAACGACGTCAGCGTCCTGCTCGATTGAGCCTGACTCACGAAGATCGCTCAGCATGGGGCGCTTATCATCGCCTCGACGCTCGCTGGCACGCGACAGCTGCGACAGCGCGACAACCGGGACTTCCAGTTCCTTGGCCAACGCCTTCAGGCCGCGCGAAATCGCGGATACCTCCTGCGTGCGGTTCTCATAGCGCTTACCGCCCGCCGAGGGCAGCGTGGCCGACATGAGCTGCAGATAATCGACCACGACCAGGTCGAGTTTGCCGGTGGTCTGTTTCAGACGCCGCGCCTTGGCGCGCATCTCAGCCAGCGAAATGCCGGCACTGTCGTCGATGTAGAGGTGCGATTCGATCAGTTGCTCCAGCGCCTTCTCAAGCTTGATCTGATCCTCTTTCCTGATGAAGCCTGCCTGCATGCTGCGCTGGTCTACCCATGCCTGCGAGGCCAGCATGCGGCGCAGCAGCGAGGCCTTGCTCATTTCCAGGCTGAACACTGCGACGGTGGCTTTGCTGTAGATGGCGGCATTCTCGGCAATATTGATGGCGAACGCGGTCTTTCCCATGGAGGGACGAGCGGCGATGATGATGAGTTCATTGGGCTGCAGCCCCTTGGTCATCTCGTCCAGCACTCTGAATCCGGTGGCCAGCCCGGTGACGTCGCGGCTTTCCTTGTAAAGGTTGTCGATCGACCCAAAGGAGTCCGCGACAATCTTGTCGAGCGGTTCGAGTCCGCGGGTAATTCCCTTCTCGCTGACTTCGAGCAGCTGCGACTCGGCTGCGTCGAGAACCTCAAGCGCGGTTTCGCTCTGGTCGGCTGCACGGGCGATAGCCGCCGAGCAGATGAGCATGAGCTTGCGCAGCAGGCTTTTGTCTTTGACGATGCGGATGTAGTCTTCAATGACGGGGCGGATCGGCAGGCCCTCGGTCAGGGACGCGAGGTAGGCCACGCCTCCGACGGCCTCGATCTCTTTGGAGCGGGCCAGTTCGTTCGACAAGGTCACGATATCGACTGCGCGCTGCTCGTTCATCAGCTCGCTCATACGCATGAAGATGCGCTTGTGCGAGTCGAGCGAGAAGTCATCGGGCTCGAGCCGTTCGGCAGCCTCGGAGTGCGCTGCGTTGTCGAGCAGGATGGCACCGAGGATGGTTTTTTCGGCGTCGATATTCGCGGGCAGGCCGGCGTCGAGCGAAGTGATGTCAGGCAGGGTGGCCATACCTACGAGTTTAGGGCGAGAGGAGGGTGCCGGCCGCTTGTGAATTGCGTAGCCGGAATGTGGAGAAACGCGCCAGCACGGAAAAGGCCCGCGCTATGTTGATCGCGCGAGCCTGAATTGCCGAGGTCCGATTGGCCGGGACTACTGCTGAATCACCATCTGCGAGGTGCTGCTGACGTTGATGTTTTTCTTTGGCACGAAGGGAACCGAGATTACGAACGCATAGCTTACCTGCACATTCACCATATTGCCGGGAACGTTGCAGATAGTGGTAGCTGTGTTGCATGTGGCCCAGGTTGTAAGCATGGTTCCGGACGCCACACTCGAAGTACCCGTCATATAGCTGACGTTGACGGTCAAATTGGCGGGCACGATGCCGGGATATCCCACGCCCTTGACGTAGGCTGCGATGGTGGTTGGGCTGGCACCGCAGTTCTGCAGGCTCGGAGTGTTCGTGCACGAGAGCGATCCGCGAACGATGGCGTACCGGGCTCCCTCACGGGCTGCATCGGCCACGTAATGAGATGTATACGACGCCAGCGCAATCTCGAAGACACCAAAGAACATCGCAAAAAGAAGCGCTGACGATATTGCCATCTCAAGGATCGCCGCACCCGCATCCATTGCGGCAATGCGCCGAAGTCTCGTGATCGCGGCGTTCAATTCCGAGCACTGTAAAGCGAACATATCGGCGAAATCTCTCTTCCAATCGCGCATACTCTTGCCTTCCCGCCTCTTCTCAACGCCTTTGCTGATCATTGAAGACATTTCTGAACTGCCGTGCCATATAGCGTGTAGGTTTTGGGGAATCCCGGCATGTGAATGAGCGGGTCCATCGTCACCTGCGTTTGAACGGTGAGCGTCTCTTCAAGGTGGGCACCATTGTTGCTGCAGGTTGGAGGAGTACCTGTCGTTGCACTTCCATCGGAGCAGATGTACCCGAGGACGGGAGTGCCAACCGTCATGCCGGGGATATTTACTCCGTCGTGCTGCGCCGCCCAGGTGATGCCCGTCGAGTCCGAGGCTGTCAGGCCGCTCTGTGCTCCATAGGAGACTCCTGCGCGGGCAGCGTTGGTCACCTCGATCGACGCGTACGCCACGCGAGCGAATTCAACCGAACCGAAAATCAGCAGCGCGAGAAAGGGCGCTGTCAATGCGGTCTCCGCGATAGCACCACCCTCTTCGCGGATTCCCAAGGCCCTGATGATTTGCTGAAGTGTCGTCTTCCCTTTTCTCATCTCTATCCCCTCTTACTCCACCAGCGTGAGTGTCCGGTTCTTCGTCGTACTCGAATGCGCGGTGTCATAGTTTGTGTAAATGTACAGTTGGGAAGTCTTTTCATACATGGACGCCGCGACGATCCCCGAGGCTGTGACGCCACCGCCGCTGTCCTGCATGAAAACTTCTGCGCCCGGCGCATAGATGTACCCGTCGAGCACTTCGTTGTTGCTGCCGAACTGAATCTGCAGTTCCGTGGTGTTCGTCGCGGGTTGCAGGATCGCGATTCCGTCATATGGGGAAGCCAGAGTCGCTGGAGCATAGATGTTCAGCAGCGAATTGGAGTTCTGGTTCAGGGTCGCGGTCCCCGCCAGTTCCATGGTTGCGCCAACCTCATTGCTGAAGACACAGTTGGTTGTGCACCCGGTTGCGGGACTTACCGTACCGGAACCGAGCGTCACTGTGGCGCCCGTAGCGACCGTGACGTCTTTTTCAAAGAGGTAAACCACCCCGGAAGCCGCTCCGGGCAGAACCACTCCGCCATTCAATGTCACAGCGTTTGTAAAGCAAACCACGTTGTTGGAAGCCGAGCCGCTCACGGATGCTACGTTCGAGGTCGTTATTGAGGTCAGAGCAGTTGTGATCTTGCAGCCGGCCGGATACGACGGCCCCGAGAGATTTCCCCACGGTGTTGATCTGACACCCGAGTTCAGAGTATCTGCCGTCGGGCTGGTCGTGTGGTTACCGCTGTTATTGCCCACGACGTCAAGAAAGGCGGCATTTACTGTGCCGCCGTTGCCTGTAACTTTGAGCGCATTATTCGATGGCGAGTTGACATAGATTCCGCAGCCAGGCGCCTCGATATCGTAAGATCCCTGGACATCCAGGTCAGTTCCGGAGGTACCCATCAGCCAGATACAGGCAGACCCGTTATTCGGCGTTGCGGCTACGGCGCGGGCTGTAACCGAAACCGTGCCTCGCCCAAACATTCCCATGAATCCCATGCCGACTGGCTGGGTCACAATTGCTTCCGCAAAGCCTGCAGCGCCGGTGTTCGGACCGTTGGCGGGAGGAACATTGATGTAGACCGAAACACCATTCGAACTGTCGGTATAGCCATTGGTTGAAGAAGCGGCTTTGCCTGCGGCTTGCGCCGTCGTTGCCGACTGGTTCCACATGTAGTCCTGTGCCGCGGCGATTGCAGCTGAGTCGGCTGCCGTCTGCATGCACCGCTTCGCCCGGAACAGAACCCCTACATCAACCGACAGCGCCATAAAGCCCAGCATTGCCGTCATACAAAGCGCTGTTAAAACAAGGGTCTGTCCTTCTTCGCTCCGCAGTCTTTGCATAGTTTTTCTTTCTTCAGGCAAATGAGGATGTGAGTCGAAGAGTCATCCCCCCACGGGTGACTCAACTGGAATAGGGGCCCGGAAGCGACAGCCTGCCTGATGGAAACTTAAACGATTCTATGGAGGGGTTGTGGCGTCAGCAAGTCCCGCGATGGTACTTTATGGTTACTTAAGTCCTGCTAATTTAGCCTATAAAATCGCCGTTCGTAATATGAAGGTACCCTATGTGCTCTCGAATCTGCGTCGAATCCCCAAACGCAGAGGTGGCTGCGGTTCGCGTCGTTTCTGCCTTGCGGACTGGCCGCAAGATGAGCGGGAGAGAAAAACGGCGTAGCTCCCCTGTCGGCGACTGGAGAAGCCACGTCATCAGAAGATTTCTCGGGTTCTGAAGCGCGCGATCGCTATTGAACGATCGTCATGCTCGAGACGCTGCCCAAGTTGATTTTCTTTTTTCCAACGAATGGAATGACCAGGGGATAGGAATACGAAACGGTGACCTGTACCTGGTTGGTGGGTACATTGTTTCCGCTTTGTGTAGCCGAACACGTCGTCCACGTGGCCGGTACAGCTGCCCCGTTGATGCACCATTTTGTCGTTGTTGTAACGCTCGCGGAATACGGATAGCCCAGTGTTCTCACATACTGGGCAATGTCGTTGCCATCGGCACCGTTTGCGTTCGCACTTGTCGGGGAGCAGTATCCTGTGCCAAAAATGCCACTGCAGGTTGAACCCCGAACAATCGCCCAGCGCGTTGCCTCCCGGGCAGCATCGGCGGCGAAGTGATAGCAATAAAGACCGATCGACAGCTGGATCATCCCGAACAAGATCGGAACCAGGACCAGGCATGAGATGGCCATCTCTACAAGGGAGCCACCTTGCTCGCCGTGAACAGCCGCGTCCTTAAGTCGCTTTGCAAGTTTTGACGCTGTCTTGTTCTTCATTGGTTTGACACCGTCTGCGTCGATGTCCCATGCAGCGTGTAGGTGGTCGGCGCTCCAGGTCTGTGGATCAAAGGCGAAAATGTCGACTGTGTCTGCACCGTTACAGCCGTGACCATCGATGTACCGCCATTGGTGCACGTCGAATTATCAGAGCAGCTGGTCGGTTTATAGGTCGTATCTGCGCATGAACACGCCGTAGTCACGGATGTCACCGAGATCGCGCTCCCTCCCGAAAGATTGCTTGCGTCAGCGTTGGCCGCGTTGGTGATGCCGCCAGAATCCGACGACGCCGCAAGGCTCGAAGCCGCATACATGGCCGCGGCGTGCGCCCCGTTCGCCACCTCGATCGAGGCATATGCGAGCCTGGCAAACTCGGCAGCGCCCAACAGCATGATGGAGAGCAACGGCAATGAAACTGCCAGTTCCACCAATGCCGAACCTTCTTCAGAGAACCGAAATGCCTTAGCTGAAAGACGACGTGTGAACATTCTCCTGATCATTGGGGTCCTCCTTACTCCACCAACGTGATGTGTCGGAATGGCGTCGTGTTGGGGTTGTACGTGCTGTAGTTGCTGAGGTTGATTTTGCCATTGATGTACATCTGACCCACAATCAGGTCGGTGGCAGTGACGGCGCCACCCTGGTCATGGAGATCGACCGCAGCACCCGGCGCAAGGATAGCTCCGTCAAAAATCGAACTACCACTGCCGAACTGCAACTCCATCTGCTGAGTGTCCGAAAGGGGCTGGTAGATTGCGATTCCGTTATACGTGCCGCTGGTCGGAGCATAATCGTAAAACGTCGTCGCCGTGCCACTGTCGTAGACACCGGTGCCGGTAACGACGACAGTCGCGCCGCCGTTGGCGCTATTTGTTCCAATTGTGGTAGCGCCGCTGATCGTGACACCGGTCTCGAAAACGTAGATTCCAGCGCCCAGTGTTGCGCTGCTGACGGCCACGGGGGACCCGGTGCACGTCGTGACGCCCTTCTTGGTCGTGCATGTCTGGTTGGCGTAGCACACGTAGTTGCCATACCCGGGCCCTGTGACTGTTCCGGAGAGAGAGGCGACGTTGGTCACGGTGCCGCCGGGACAGTTTTGTGTGGGGTCAGTCGGTACGCTCTGCCACGCGGCAGGAAGGCTCTGGACGCCGGTGTTCGTGAACACAGGGGGCCCTGGATCTCCTTTGCAATTGCCGCTGCTGTCCTGACCTCCATGAACAGCAACCTGGGCGAAGTTGGACTTTCCCGCGTTTCCGGTAACGCAAAATGCGCTGGGGCTGTTGGAGTTGACATAGACGCCGCAGTTCGGCGCATTGATAGAGCCGGCACCATGGATCCAGAGCGTACTCGCGTCAGTGGGATCCATGATGTAGACGCAGGTCTGCGAGGCTCCGGGTGAGCCTGCTACTGCGTTTGCAGATACATTGATCGAATTGAAGTTGGTGGAGCTGAATGCCCACTTGCTCATCGCGGCAATGAACAGTGTGGGATTCGGCGTTGCCAGGCTGACTTGAACGCAGGTTGGGCAGGCCACTCCGCCAGTAAGGGTCGGCGAAACGGTCACATTCACGATATTGCCGGTGACGGTTGAATCGACGCCCATCCCCTTGGCAGCGGCTTTGGCCTTCGCCCCCACATTTGTCGACCCGTTGTAGAACATCTCAGTGGCGCCAGCCATAGCCGCCGCGTCCGCAGCTGCCTGCATATTTCGACGTGCATGAAGCAGCACACCAACATCGACTGCGAGACCGAGGGCGCCAAGCAATATCCCCATGCTAAAAAACGTCATCACCAAAACCTGGCCTGATTCTTCACGAAGCCATTTCATCGAAGACCCTCCATATGGAGTTCCGGAGTTGCCAACGTTCGCGGAACCTGCCAAAGACCTCAACCCACGTCGAGCTCCAGCGCCGTAAAGGCCAGCCGCAGCGCTGTAAGAAAGAGCGTTAGACCATCTTCTTCGGGGAGAAATTTTCACCGACACAACCTCCTCAGCGCGCATTCGTACGAACGCATGCAATCGCGCTTTGGGATTTTGGCGGCCAGAGGGTGCCACTAGAATCCGCAGCAAATCAGAGTTCTTTGGGAGGAGAATTGAATGCATTACCCGGACATTGGACCTGCGTCCCCGCCCAAAAATGCTGATTGGGACACTTTATGCTCATTTTGAGAGAAGGACAATGGCACTAATAGGTTAATTACTTAATAGGTTACGACAAGTTCTTGCAGACCTGTAAAATCAGTAGCTTAAGGGTTACGCAGGGCACGTTACTGCCGGTTGGTAACCTCATTCGGATGCTTTTTTGGTCTTTTGTCGATAGTTTCACGAGGAATGCGGTTGGCTCATAAGGGGATTGCCACCTTACCAACCCCGCCAAACCTGGAGGCAGCGGGGCGGCTATTACTCGTTGATAACCATTTGCGACGTGCTGGATATCGGAATAGTGACTTGCTTCCAGAACGGGATATTCAGTGGGAACGGATAGCTTATTTTCACCTGCACCGCATTGCCGACTTGATTGCAGTTGTACGTATAGGAAACTCCACCTGTCGTTGTTGTTGTGTTGGACGCGCAGGCCGTGGGCCAGCTTGTCGTTGAGAAGTTTCCATTTCCTGGGTTTACGACCGATGCCTCGTACCAAGTCGCAGTAACGGTGACGTTATTGGTGTTGATGCCCCCAATCCGCTGGACATAGGCCAGGAGCGCGGCGCTGCCCGTCCCTGTTGACGGATTCGAGCCCCCTTGTGGCCCTAGATTGCAATCTGCAAAATTTGCCTGGATCAGACACGATTCGGAACCGCGAACGGCGGCGTAGCGCGTAGCCTGACGCGTTATTGAAGCTACAGTGTTGTAGGAATAGAGCGCGAACGACACCTCGAATATCGCGAACAGCAAAGGCAGGTAGATAAAAGCGCAGATCAATGCCATCTCTACGAGTGATCCGCCTTCCTGCTCCTTGCGCCAACAAGAAAGACGAAGTCTCATTGCAGCACCTGCTCTTGTGCAGAACCGGTCAACGTGAACGTGTTGCTTGAAAACAGGCCTGGAATCTTGATCAGCGCGGGATATTTTGCAGTTGTTGTTACCGTCACGGTGATAACCGTCCTGGCCGCCGTCGACCCGCACGAATAGGCCAGTGTCGTCTTGTCCTGGGTACATGCGCCGCTCCCGTCAGAGCAGCTGCAGGATGGGCTCACGCTTACATTCTCGACAGTCAACTCACCAGCATCGTTCTGCGCGGCAAGCGTGACCCCGTTTGGATCGTTGAAGCCGCCGCCGTTCATTGCGGCATACTGCGCGCCTGCTCGGGCAGCATTTGTCGCTTCGATGGCTCCATGGGCCATCACGCCGATCTGCACTGCCCCGAGCAGCATTGCAATTAGAACCGGAAATGTGAGCGCGGTCTCAACCAGGGCCGAGCCGGCTTCCCGGCTCAGAGCATGCTCAATCAGCTTGCGAATCTCATTCTTCTCTTCGCGCATGGGTTTCTGCTCCTACTCTACGAGGGCTACGTGATTGAGAGGCGAGGTGGTGTGCACCACGTTGTAGTTGTTAGTGATCTCCAGGTTTGAAGATTTGTCGTAAAGCTCGTCAGCGATGATGGCGGTCACCACGTTACCGCCGCCATTGTCCTGCATGTACACCGCAACCTTTGGCGCGTAGATCATTCCGTCCAGATTTCCGGAGCCTGAACCGAACTGGATCTGGAGGCAGCCTCCCGGAGCCGGCGTTCCTTTGAAAGAGCTGTACGATCCGCCGCAACTGGAGTTCACCGTGTTGGTCGGGGGCACCATGAGAGCGATTCCGTTATAGGTGGATGTCGAGTTCGCAGGCGCTCCAATGCTCAAGGCCGAGTTGCCCTCGACAAAGGATCCTCCCGCGTCGTCAATCGTGCCCCAAACCTGCACCGTTCCGCCAATCGTGACTCCGTTCTGAAAGACAAATACCTCGTTCTGACCAACGGTTATCGAATTTCCCTTTGAATCCGTCGTCGTTGTTGACGTGCCAAGCGTCACGCCGCCCTGAATTGTAACGTTGGAGCCGCTGAAGCAAACGACCGAGGCAGTTGTTGACCCGAACGTCTGCGTTTCAGGTGAAAAGTTGACTTTCGTTGCGCCGTTTTGAATCTGAGTACTATTGATGATTGTCGTGCCCGGGAAAGTGTTCGTGCCGTCACAGGTGGGGTATGACAGGTTGGCCAAAGGATCCGCCATGCCTTCAACGCCCGTGGTCGCATTTGCCTGGGTTCCGTTGCACTTGCCCTTCCCGTCCTGTGCGCCAACGATATTGATCGCAACAGAATTGATTGTCGCCTTCCCGCCCGTGGTGCACAGAGCGTCGGAAGCGCTCGAGTTTATCTGCAGAGAACAGTTGGGCGTATTGATGACCGCGGCCCCTTGCACGTCGACCGCATCATGCGCGGTGGGATCGAGTGCGATTGCGCATGCTACACCGGGAACGATACCAGAGACCGCCCGCGCTCCAACGGTCATTGTTTTGTAATTCGCATTGCCCCCGCCCAATTGCGTGCCTGAAAACGCGGACATAAACAGCGTGGGATTTGGCTGGTAGATGATCACCTCGGTGTACTCTGGTCCCGTGTGATATCCATAGGCCGGCGGACTGTTTACCGTCATCTGCGATGCACTCACGCCGTTGGCAGCCGCTGCATTGGCCGCGGCACACCTCACGCTGGCGCTGGCGGTGCCGGCAACCGTACCACAGCCGGTTACGCTCATGTTGTAGTCCGCAGCGAGCCCGGCTGCAGCCGCCGCAGAATCGGCTGCTATCTGAGTCCTGCGCTGGGCGCGATACAGCACGCCGATATCGAGCGCCAGGGCCATAAAGCCAAACAGGCAGCACATCAAAAGCGCGGTGAATACCAGCGTCTGACCTTCTTCGTCACGAAACATTTTCATCGAGACCTCCTTGCGGCGCTCCGGCGGTGTCCGAACTTCGCCGATTCTGCATATTACTGGGAAGAGTACGGGAGTATAACTCCGGCCCTGGAAACTGCAGCACGCTCCGGCGGTGTGGCGCTTTCGCTCCCCTGCGAAGTTACGCTTCACCAATAACCGAACGCTTTTGCGCTCACCCTGAGAGTTTCGATTATCTGATTGATGCGAGTCGAAAAGCAATCGGAATGTGGTAGATAACGCTTATCCTGCGGCCGCTTGCGGTAACCACCAGAGGCATGAAAGTCACTTGTCCGAAAGTTACCTGCAGAGGCCGAAATTCCACGTCAAATCCTGTATTCGCACGTAGGTGGAGCACTTAGGGAAGTTTGGGATGCACGTCGACCCAACGAACGCATTGGATGGCAGGCTCCATCCAGCTAGAAAAGCCACGGAGCGTTGACCGTGGTTTTCATCGATTCCGAAACTGCCCAGGCATGAATCTCTCTTTCTGCCGCTCCGCGACTGGAAGCTGGAGAGCTGGCAGCCTGCAAACGCGCCGGCAAAGTGAGGCGTCAAGTTCGCAAAGGAAGCGCAAGGTGCAGGGATCAGGGATTGAGCAAAGACTATTTTCGGCCCCATGCGCCGCCTCCCGGGGATTTTATGCGAATGCGGGAACCGGCGGTGAGTTCGCGGGTGCATTTGCCAGGGAGTGTTTCTTCGGCGTTGTCGCGGAGGATGGTGGTTTGGCCCGGCGCGCCGGGTTGTCCGCCGGCGAGGCCCCACGGCTGGATCTTGCGACGATCGGCCAGGAGCGTGACCTGTGCGTCGCCGAGCAATTCAAGCTCGCGGATGATGCCGTCGCCGCCGCGGTGCTTCCCTGCCCCGCCGGAGTTGGGGCGCAGGGCGTATTGAATCATGCGGAAGGGATAGGCGTATTCGAGGGCCTCGACCGGCGTGTTGAGCGAGTTGGTCATGTGCGCGTGGTGGCCACTGGCGCCATGTGATTGCGGCGAGGCTCCATGACCTCCGGCGATGGTTTCGTAATACGTATACGACTGGCCGTCGCGAGGATCGATTCCGCCAATCGTGAGATTGTTCATGGTGCCGGAGCTTGCTGCGGGGATGCGATCGGGCAGTGCAGGCGCGAGGGCCCGCATGAGCGTATCGACGATGCGCTGTGAGGTTTCTACATTGCCACCGGCGACGGCTGCGGGTGGGCGCGCGTTGACGATGGAGCCAGCGGGCGCGAGTACGTTCACTGGGCGCATGAGGCCGGCGGTGGCGATGGCGCCGGGCGGGAGCAGGCAGCGGAAGACATAGAAAACGGCGGACCACGTTATGGCGTAAACCGCGTTGATGCTGCCGGGAACCTGCAGGTCAGTTCCGGCAAAATCTACTGTTGCACGTTTGCGTTTGGGATCGTTGGTAACGCAGACACGGATGGCGATGGGGCCGGGGATGACTCCGTCGTCGTCGAGGAAATCTTCGGCTTGCCACTTGCCCGCGGGAAGCGAGGCAAGCACATTGCGCATGAGCCGCTCCGAACCAGCGAGCATCGCGCTCACGCCATGCGAGAGTCGCGCGTAGCCGAACCGCTGGACGAGTTCGAGCATGCGGGTGGCACCGATTCGACAGGCACCGAGTTGTGCGGTGAGGTCGCCTTCGCGCTCTTTTGGTGTGCGCACGTTGGCGAGGATGGTGGAAAGAAGTTGCGCATCCATTTTGCCGGCGCGCATGAGCTTGACGGGAGGAATGCGGATGCCTTCCTGCGCGATCTCGCGACACGGTCCCATAGAGCCGGGATACATGCCGCCAACGTCGGCGTGGTGGGCGCGATTTGCAACGTAGAAGGAAGCGCGCGATCGGCCGGGCAGGAAGGCGGGCGCGACCATCGTGATGTCGGGCAGGTGTGTGCCGCCGCGATAGGGATCGTTGAGGAGCGCGACGTCGCCGGGGTCGAGGCGCAGATCGGCAAGTACGGCGGCGACGGACATGGGCATAGAGCCGAGATGGACAGGCATATCGTCGCCCATGGCGATGAGGTCGCCCTCTGCGGAGAAGACAGCGGAAGAATAATCGCGGCGTTCCTTGATGTTGGGCGAGAAGGCGGTACGGCGCAGGGCAGCGCCCATCTCGACCGCGACGGAATGGAGCGCGTGTCCGATGACGGCAATCTCGGCGGGGTCGAGCGCGGGGCGCGTGGTCATCGAGGTCCTCCTGGTTTTCGTGTGAGGATGAGATTCGAGAGCACGTCGACGGAGGCGGTCCAGCCGGTAGGGAGATAAGTAGTGGCGCTAAGTTCCGTGATCACGGCGGGGCCTTCGATGCGATTTCCGGGTTGGAGACGGGGGCGATCGTAAAGCGCCGCATTGCGCCAGCGGCCTTCTTCGAAGATACGGTGTGTGGAGATTTGTGCGTGGCGGGCGTCGGGTTTGGCGAGAGCCGCGCGGGCGATGCGCGGTTTGGGCGTACGCGCGATGGCCTGTACACGGAGGGTAACGATTTCTACGGGGCGCGCGGGATCGGCGTAGCCGTAGGACTGAGCGTGGAGGCGATGGAAGCGTGCAACAGCGTTGGCGGACCAGTCGACGCGGAGTTCGAAGCCCTGGCCGTGGTAGCGGAGATCGGCGGAGCGGGACAGGATTGGTTTTGCGCTTTCGGCGGTGAATGCAGCGCGGGCTTCGTGTTCGAGCGCGCGAAAGTGCGATGCAATTTGCGGAGAGCCGGGCGCAAGCATCACGGTGCGGGAGAACTCGCGGCGCAGGTCGGCGTCGAGGATGCCGAGAGCGGAGAGCGCACCGGGAGCGTTGGGGATGAGAACGCGACGGATACCGAGAGATTGAGCAAGAGCGCAGGCATGTAGCGGACCGGCGCCTCCAAACGCCAGCAGCGTGAAGGTGCGGGGATCGTGACCGCGTTCGACGGAGACGCGACGAAGGGCCGACTCCATGCGAGCGTTGGCTACGCGGAGAATGCCTTCGGCGAGGTGTTCGAGGGTCGCGAAAGATTTGGTGGGAACCGCAGAGAGTGCGCGGCGGGCGCGGGCTTGATCGAGACGCATGGCGTCGCCCAGGAAGTGATCGGGGTGAAGACGGCCGAGGACAAGGTTCGCATCGGTGACGGTGGCGCGATCGCCGCGGCCATAGCACGCGGGACCGGGAACGGCGCCTGCGGATTGCGGGCCGACTTGCAATGCGCCGGCATGGTCCATCCATGCAAGAGAGCCGCCGCCTGCGCCGGCGGTATGAATGTCGAGCATGGGCACGCCGACGGGGAGACCGGCGACTTGTCCTTCGGTGCTGGTGGGCGGTTCGCGTGTGGCGTCGAGGAGTGCGACGTCGGTGGACGTTCCGCCCATGTCGAAAGTGAGGACGCGATCGATACCGGAGGCACGGGCTACGCTGAGTGCGCCGATCACGCCGCCGGCTGGGCCTGAAAGAATCGTGCGGACGGATTCACGCACGGCGGATGCGGCGGAAAGGATTCCGCCAGAGGATTGCATGATGCTGAGACTGGTGCTGCGCTTCGCCAGGCCACGCTGGAGTGCTTGGACGTAGCCCTGCAGGCGTGGGGCGAGGTAGGCGTTGAGGGCCACGGTGGAACCGCGTTCGTATTCACGAAATTCGGGGAGGATTTGGTGGGAGAGCGAGATGGGAAGGCGGAGCGAGGCGAGCGCGGCTGCAATGGCTTGCTCGTGCGCGGGATTGGCGAAGGAGAAGAGGAGCGAGACAGCGATGGATTCTGATTTTGATTTACGGATGTCGCGCCGAAGTTGATCGAGTGCAGCGCCGGTTGGTGCGAGAAGAACGGAACCATCCGGGCCGATGCGCTCGGCAATGCCGAAGCATTGATCGGTGACGGGAGCGGGGCGGTGATGATTCCAGTCGTAAAGGTCGGGGCGGGCCTGGCGGGCTATGGCTAGGGTGTCTTCAAATCCTGCCGTGGTGACGAAGGCGACGCGCGCACCTTTGCGTTCGAGCAGAGCATTGGTGGCGACGGTAGTGCCATGACGAACTTCAACGGAGGCCTCAGGAACGAGAGCGGCAATTTTGCGGACGGCTTCGAGGATGGCGCGGCTGGGATCGTCTGGAGTTGAAGGAAGCTTGAGAACATCAATGCGGCTGCCGATGCGGTAGACGCAATCAGTGAAGGTGCCGCCGGTGTCGATGGCGATGGTGAGGTGCGGGGCCATTCTCACAAAACATAACAGGCTGGGGCGAGTCGTCAGTAGACCGGGATGGACGAGGAATGAGACGCTGGTGTTCACTCGTAAGCGATGACGCCTAAAACTTCTCCGATGTCGAATGACACAAACGTACCGCCGTTTAGTTGGAGCGCGGCGACGGCGGCGCAGCGGCGCGTGGTGATCGCGGCAGCGCTGGGCTGGATGCTGGATGCGTTTGACGTGATGCTCTACTCGATCGTGCTGGCCACGCTGATGCGTGCATTCAGCATGAGCAGGACGACGGCGGGATTGCTGAATGCACTGACACTGATTGCTTCGGCGGTGGGCGGGCTGGTGTTTGGCGTACTCGCGGACAGGTATGGGCGGCGGAGAATGCTTGGCGCCAGCATACTGGTCTATTCAATTTTCACGTTTGCATGCGGATTGTCGACGTCGATCGTCATGCTCGCTGCATTCCGGTTCGTGCTTGGGTTGGGAATGGGCGGGGAATGGAATACAGGCGCGGCGCTGGTTGCGGAGACATGGCCCTCTGCATTGCGCGGACGCGCGCTGGGAATTGTGCAGAGCAGCTGGGCGGTGGGCTATGCAATTTCGGCGGTGGTGGCCGGGGCAATCCTGGCGCATGGAAGCTGGCGCTGGGTGTTTTTCGCGGGGATTTTGCCGGCGGGACTGGTGTTCTGGATACAGAGTCACGTGCCGGAGCCCCAGCTATGGGAGCGCGTGCACGCGCGGGATGCAAACGCAGGAAAGCGCAGCAAGGTACGGGGATCGGTGAAGGCACTGGTGGTGCTGACGGCTACGAATACGTTTGGCATGTTCGGGTGGTGGGGGCTGTTTACCTGGATTCCCGCGTATCTTGTATTGCCGTCGTCGCAGGGTGGTCGAGGATTTGCGGCGTTGAGTCTGACGGGGTTTCTGGTGATCGTGAATCTTGCGGGAATGCTACCGGGGTATTTGCTGTTCGGCGTGTTTGCGGATCGGTTCGGACGGAAGCGAACGTTTGTGGTTTATCTTGCGGCGGCTGCGGCGGCGGTGCCGCTTTTAGCAGGGGCGTGCGAGGCTGGATGGATTCTTGTATTCGCTTGCGTTGCGGCGTTCTTCGGAACGGGGTTCTTTACCGGATCGGGAATCATTGGCAGCGAGATTTTTCCGACGGAGAGCAGGGCCACCGCTCTGGGGATTTCTTATAACGTGGCGCGTGGATTGAGCGCACTGGCGCCGGTGACGATTGGGGCGCTGAGCGAGAGGCATGGGTTGGCTTGGGCTTTTGGTGCGAGTGGGGTGGCCTTTGCGGCGGCGGCTTGTGTTGCGCTATTGCTGCCTGAAACTCGGGGCGTGGAACTAGCCTGAGCGTTTGGTCCCGTCCGCCTTAGACAAACATATCCTGATCGGTGACCACATCGACTTGCTGGTCCGGTCGCCGTCCGGTTGCAAGCACGGTGAGGAATGCTTTTGCGCCAGCCAGCATCGCGGTAATTCTCCGCACCGGTTTGGCGACGGTATCAACGACCAAGTTGCTGGCGTGCTCGACACCATCGACCACCTCAGTGAACATATTGTCCACGCGGCTGGTCTGGCGATGCACGCGTTCCAGGATTTCCGCCGCGACGATCTCGAACTCGACGCTCTGCTCCCTCAGTCGACGCGCAACATCTGCCACGTCAGTGGCAACTGATTCGATTTTCGGAGCGACTTTATCCAAGGTTTCCCTGGTCTTATCGAGAATTGGCATGGCCGTAGTGCGGAGTTCCTGCACGTCGGACTGCAAAGATACGATAGTCTTGCGCATGGTGAGGAAAGCCACCAGCATGACGATAGCCTGCACCAACAAGGCGAAGCCAGTGATGCCAACAAAAACTACCAAGAGGGTTGTTTCATTGTTCATTTCGGCTCCGACGCTATCGTTCTAGTTGGTCAAGCCCATTCAGCAGTACGCGCTTATAGGGAAGGGGCGGTGAGAGAGCAGAAGCGCGAATTTCGATCTTCGCAAGCAGCTCTGTTCTTGAAAGCAAGAAATGAGCCTGAATCGAAAGACGATTCAGGCCCAATCCATCCTCAGGCCGTAGGCTCGGTCGGCTTGGCATTTGCCTGGTAAGCTTCGCGTCCTGCGTCGACGGCTGCGCCCACGCGGGTGGTCTGATCCTGCACCAGGTTCTTGCCACGCTCGACAAAGTCTTCCCACTGCGCCCGGCCGCGGTCAACAACTTCGCGTCCGCGTCCGACATATTGATTGACCTGTTCCTTGCCCTTGTCGACGATCTGGCCGACCTGCTCGGCTGCCTGGCGTCCGCGGGCTCTCAGATACTCGGACCCTTCACGAGCGCCTTGCGCAAGATCTTCGCGAGTCTCACGACCGCTCTTCGGGGCATACAAAATGCCGATTAAAGCGCCTACACCCAATCCAGCCAGAAACCATGCCACTCCCTGACCCTTGCTCGAATCTTCGCTCATAACCTGTATCTCCTTTTTGCCCAGTCTCAAGAAGCCTGAGCCTATCAAAACTCCATGTTACGCCGCAAATACGCCGACGCGCTGAAATTGCACTCTACGCCGAGTGAATAGAATTGCAGATCTTACCGGAACCCTTGGCCTTAACCTAACCAGTTCTTCTGGCATTGGACGCCGTTGGATTGAAATCAGTTGCAAAAGCCAACAGAGGGCGTCCGCAGACCGGCTGGTTGGGCCGCCGCACGCTTATTTCGGTAGCAAACTGCGGGCGATCGCATCGAGGATGCCATTGAGGAAGTTGATCGACTCCGGAGCAGAGTAGCGTCTTGCAATCTCCAGCGCTTCGTTGATGACGATGGGGAACGGAGTCGACTTGAATCCGATCATCTCGCCCACGGACATGCGGAGCAGGTTGCGGTCAACGGCAGGCATGCGTTCGAGGCGCCAATGCCGCGAATTCGCGGCGAGCAGTTCGTCAATCTGCTCATGATGAGCGAGCGATGTGTTGAAGAGATCTTCGGCAAAGCTTCTGACTTCGGGCTCGACGTCATCGACCGACTTCCAGAAGGTTGCACGCACCTGGTCAGGCGTCTGCTTGCCGACATCGGCCTGAAAGAGCATCTGCATCGCGAGTTCGCGGGATTTGCGTCGCGTGCCGGCGGTCAAGCTTTCCCGCCTTCCGCGAGCTTGCGTCGCAGGCTCACCATTTCAATTGCCGCGAGGGCAGCTTCGAATCCCTTGTTTCCGGCTTTGATGCCCGCACGATTGAGCGCCTGCTCCAGTGTTTCGCAGGTCAGCACGCCAAAGCTGTGCGGGATGCCGGTTTCCTGTTGCGACTGGCCGATGCCGCGCGCCACTTCGTTGTAGATGGCTTCATAGTGCGCCGTTTCGCCGCGCAGCAGGCAGCCGAGCGTGACAATGGCGTCGACCTTGTGCTGTTCAGCGATGGTACGGGCCGCGGCGGGAATCTCCCAGGCACCGGGCACGCGGACCACGTCGAGGTTTGCGCGTTTGGCGCCGCTCCGAACGAGCGCATCGAGAGCGCCGTCAAGCAGGCGGTCCGTGATCACCGCATTCCAGCGAGCTACGACGATGGCAAAGCGCATTCCTTCTGCGGAGAGATCGCCCTCGACGGTGATTGGCTTGCCCTTTTCCGGATTGGTCCATGCCCAGAATGTGAAGACGAAGCCCAGCTCGGGCTCTACGGTGAAGATGCGCGATTTCCAGGAGGTTTCGGTAATCTCTGATAAGCGGGCTATCGCGGATTCTCCGCCGGCGCGCAGCCATCGTGCAGCTGCCTGGTGGACTGAATCGAGCGACGTCACTTCGATCATCAGATCGGCAACCGACGGAAATTGGCCATGAACGAATTCAAGGTTTCCAAGGGGAACGAGGAACGATGCACCGATGCTGTCCTGTTCTTTCCATCCCGGGCCCTTATCAAATCCCATCGCCTCAAAAAAGCCTGCCAGGCGCTTGTAGACATCAGCGTCGGCTACGGGGCGCAGGATAGAGATTCCCTTGATCATCCCTTGATTCTATCGTGTTGCAGCGGCTGATTTTTCAATGGATGTGCATGCCGAGGCGAATGCGAAATGCAAGGAGAAGGCCGGCAGGGAGCCGGCCTTCGATGACGCGCATGCAAGATCTGTCGCTAGGTGGTCGAGCGCGGCTTGACAGCAATCACAGTCGCCGGCACGGAATTTGTAGTCGGGGTTGTGATCAGGCAATCAGGATCAGTACCGGGTGTGCATGCAGGCAGATTGGGATTGATCTGCTGCGTGTCCTGCAGGGTGGTGGTGTTGACGAAGTGAATGAGGTTGTCGCCTGCCGTCGACACGAAGAAGAGCTTGTCGTCGAGGCTGAAGGCACCGGCAACGGGACCTGTTATCGCACTGCCACCGATGAGAGTGATGTAGTTCAGTGTGCCTGCAGCTCCGCCCGAGCCTGGTACGTAATAGGGCAGGGTTGCGCCCGGTGTCGAGCCGGTATAGGTAAGGAACGCCAGGTTCGACGCAGGGGAAGCAACAACCTGGTTGATCGCGGTAGCGTTGATGCCGCTGACGGTCTGCTGGGTCGGCGGAAAATTATGCGAAATTGTGAGAGGCTGCAAAGTCTGTCCGGACTGAGGACACGGCGTAGAGGGAATCGTCACATTGATATCGGACAACTGCACTCCACCGCCTACGAGTGCGGCGCCGAGCACGTGCTGCCCATCGTTGGTTGCGGTGAGGATGTCGGTCTGGACCGGCACGGAATCACCCTGCGGGTAGAAGACGAGGCTGCTGTAGTTGCTCGCTGTTCCGGAAGGGCACCATGTATGAGCGACTGTGGGATTGCCGCTGAGATAGGCGCCGACGCCGGGGACGGTGATGGCGAGGTTAGTCGCGCCGCCGGAAGGGGTCAGATCGTAGGTTGTCCACCCGGTATTCGCGTTGTAGACATACAGCGTGTCGGTGTGTCCGGCGCCGAGCGAAGTAGTGTCAGTTACGTATAAAGTCTGCGAATCGGGTGTCCACGCTGCGGCGCTGCCGAGGCCGGTAAAGGTGGCGGCGATTGATCCTGACGTGTTGTAGATGTAGAACACGCGGCGGACCGGATCGTTGATGAGAACCTGTTTATCACTGGGGGCGACAGCCAGAACAACGCCCGGGACCGCAGTGTTTGGCGTGCCCGTCATAGCGTCGCTGAGGGTGCTGAACGTCATCAGTGCGTGGGATGAACCAAAGTAGAGCGTGCTGCCCAGTTGATCCATCACCATAGAGTTGGGCACGTAGGGCAAACGCACGGTGGAACCCAGCGAGTTGCCGACCAGGTCGTACGGGACGAAGTATTGGGATTGCCCGGGCGCCGAGAACCACACATAGGAACTGGCAATGCCGGGAGTGGTGATGTTGACGGCATTACTGGAGATCGACAGGCCTGTTCCGACGAGCCCGATCTGATTGATGGGCGAAGGATTGCACGTCGAAGGCTCGCAAATGGCGTACACGGATGCTGCGCCGGGAAAGGATGGCACCACCGCTCCCGCGGCACCGACGGAGATGTCGAGCGGGTTGGTTGAATCGTAGAGCAGGGTGAGGCCCGTGATCGGCTGGCCATTGGTGTCGAGGACGGTGGTCTGCAGATTCTGCGTCACTCCCTGGGTCACGGTCGTGTTGGTACTGCCGTTCAAGGTGACGGAGATGGATTTTGGGGGGCAGGTGCTGAAGTATCCGGCGGAAGAACCGGAGCCGGCGACAGACGCGGTGATCGTGGTGGTACCGGGTTGAGCCGCGGTAATCACGTTGGTGGCATTGTTCAGAGTTGCCACGGAGGGAGTGCCGACTGAATAAGTGAGCGCGCCAATCGAGTTGGTGCAGCTGGGGACGGAGGTGACGCCCGGAGCTAGTCCACCCGGACAGGAATACTGCGTGACCGTGGATGGAGCGCAGAATTCGTATTGCTTTCCGCCGGAGGCGTAGCAAGCCTCGGAATCGAGGGTGGTGCTCACGGTCTGGGAGTAGCACTGTTGGGCACCAGATCCCGATAGAGCTAGCGCGACGGAGGTTACCGGGGCATGAATGTAGACCTCCACTGGATTGGAAGTTACGGAGTTAGCAGAGGCCGAAATGAATGCGGTCTGGTAAGGTAAACCGCCGTTGCTTGGAAGCGGACTGGGCGGGTTGCAAATCGTATAGTCCGGAATGCCGCCACCAGAGTTGCGATTCCAGGTTCCGGCACACATATTGCCGCTGGGAGTAAGGTCGAGAATCTGGTTATTAGTGGTGGCATAGGTATAGCTACCCACGCTCGCGTTTGTACCTTTACAGGTGGTCGCCGTAGGAGCATTGATCTGGCGTGTCTGTCCGAACGCCAGCGAGACGCCTGTCGTTTTGGGCTCCAGGTCGATCGCATAGACTTGTGTATCTTTCAAGCCGTAGCCTTGGCCGTTGCAATAATTCCCTGCCGGGTTGCGATAGCAGCCGGAGAAGGTTATCCCCGCTGGAATTGCCAGAAACACCATGAAGACAAGCGTCAAATACCGCCGCATGAATCCTCCCCGCCCCGCCCGATCGAACCGCGGAACGGTCTCTCCGATTGCGTTAAGAAATATGGGTTAAAAGCGAGCCTGGCTTATGCCCGGCGCCGGCCAGAAGCCAGCTCAAAGTGCGCAGGCTACCGGCCTTCGGCATTCGTCCACTGCATGCAGCCGGTCGACAGAACACGCTCGATTTGCTCCAAAGAAAAGTGTATCAGGACAGGATGGCCATCCGACTCTATCCTGCCCTGTCTGATTGCCTTGTACTCCAATAGACTCGCCGGTCTGCGGATTGGGGAGCAATGGCGCTCAATGGGAGCCCGTGCTGGTCCCGGAAGATGCCGAATCCGCCGGCATGTACCTGGCAAACCATTCAACGGCGCGATCCATGACATCGCGGCGATGTTCTGGATTCACAAACCCGTGTCCTTCGTTGGAATACACGACCAGCTGTGTTGGAACATGCTCATCGCGCAGGGCGTGCCAGAATTCGTACGACTGCGGCGCGGGGCATTCTCCATCGCGATCACCGACAACGACGAGGGTGGGGGTATGCGCCTGCTTGATGTAGTTGATGGCCGAGCTTTTGGCGTAGACCGCCGGGTCGTCGTATACCGAAGCGCCGAAGTAAGGAATCATCCACTGATCGATGGAGTTTTCACCATAGTAGCTTTGCCAGTTGGAGAGACCAGCGCCGGAAACAGCGGCCTTGAAGCGGTGGGTCTGAGTGACGGCGAACATGGTCATGAATCCGCCATAGCTCCACCCGGTAATCCCCACACGCTGGGGATCGATCGGATACTTGGCGAGAACGGTATCGACACCGGCGAGGATATCGCGGAGGTCGCCATAGCCAAAGTCCTTCCGATTGGCCTGGGTGAAGGCCTCGCCCTGACCGTAACTGCCGCGCGGATTTGGCTCCAGAACAAAGTAACCGAGCGCGGAGAATGCCGTAGAGCTGAGTCCGCCTCCACCACCCCAGCGAGCAGTGACGGCTGCGGCAGGGCCGCCGTGGACTTCTACGATCAGCGGATATTTCTTGTTCGGGTCGTAATCCTTGGGCAAGAGCAGCCAGCCCTGCACGCGGAACCCGTCGCTCTTCCAGTTCACCGACTCGGCCTTGCCCCATGCAGGCTGGATGCCCTCGTTGAAATGGGAGAGCTGTATAACGCCTTCGAGGCCGGAGGTCATGACGGTGCCCGGTTTGGCTGCGTAGATTTCGTGCGGATGCTCGAAGTTGCTGGCGCCGAATACAAACATCGATCGATCCGCCGTGGAGGAGAGGCTCATCTCCATGCGACCATCGCCCACGCTGCCGGGGATCGAGAAGATGGGCGAACCGAAAGTCACTTGTCCGCTGCCGGTGCGGTCGCCACTGAGTTTGTATCGAACCAGCTGGTTGTTGCCCCCGGCGAGTTCGCTCACGAACAGATAATCGTTGCTGCCCCATTCAATCCACGCGGGCGAGGTCGGTCTTCCCTGTGTGAGATCGCGGGGCTGGCCGCCGTCAGATGACACGATCCAAACATCGCCGCCGGTGGAACCCTGATCGCTCATCAGACCGCCAATAAATGCGATGGCCTTGCCATCGGGGGACCAGCGGGGCACGGCGATCTGCAATCCGTGGAGCGAGCCGGAAACCTCTGCGGGCGAGAGAATTGGCTTTGGCTGACCGTCGAGGGTTTGGGTGTAGAGCTTGGCCACCCACCAGTTGTTCTCGCCCGGCGGTTCGGCTGCGATGTATGCCAACCCCTTGGAGTCGGGTGCCCAGTTGAATTCGTAAACATGGAGATTGTCTGGCGTCACCAGGGTGGGCAGTGCTGCGTTAGCGTCAACGCGGGCAACAGCCACGCGCTGGACTTCGACACCGTCCTCGCCAATCACACCGGAAGGAGGCTTCATGGCAGCAAGGGCGCCCGCAGGACGGGTTGCTCCTTCAACAAACAGAAATGCGATTTTGCTTCCGTCCGCTGAAAAGGCAGGAGCTTGCGGAAGTCCTTTCAGGTTTGTGAGCCGCTTGGCGGGAGTTCCATCGAGCCGGGAGAGATAGAGGTCGACCTGATGGTCAGCGGAGTTGGCACAGTCTGAGAAGAAAGCCAAGCTCTTCGAATCGGGCGCCCATGCGAACTCGCCTTCACGGCAGTGCTGGTCGGAGTTCGTCGCGGCCGTGACGCGCTCAGTTTTTGCGAGGTCGGAGGGCGAAGCAATGTGAATCTCCGAGCCACCCCGGCCGCCTTCGATCCATGCGAGCTTGTTACCGTCGGGCGAGATGGCGACCTGGCCAAATCCCCGGCCGCGATTCATCCCACGCAAAACCTCTTCGACGTGGGCACGATCCGTGGCGCCTTGGGCTGGAGCAGACTGCGCGTCAATGCGGAGAGCGCTGATTGCTGCGAGTGCGAGGCAGGCGCCGAAAGCCAGCGTGAAGCAGTGAGCTTTGCGAAGGGGAATCTGTGACATGGAGAAATGCTATCAGGCGAAAGCGTGCGCTACTCAAGGTCAGAGGGCCAGATTTTGGCCCGCTTTTCGGCCCGAATTTGCGATTAAGTCGGGTGGCTAACCGCTTCAAAACGTGGGACAGCGGAACAAACCCGCCTCAAGCATTTGCATCCAAATTGCTTACTAAGAGCTCGAGGTTCCGCCTTAGGAATTACATACACGAGATTCCAAACCCCTTAAGAGAACGGCCGTCGTTGTAAGCGTTTGCAAGTGCATAGACGGGTGAAAACTAAGACAAGAACAGGAGAAAGCCGGGCCAATGTTTGCTGACAGCCAGATTCGTCTGTCCACCGGGATTCCGGGTCTGGACGACATTCTCCGCGGCGGTCTTGCACGGGGGTTTCTCTACCTTATTGAGGGGAATCCGGGCGCAGGAAAGACGACGCTTGCGCTCCAATTCTTGATCGAGGGTGCCAAGCGGGGCGAGAGAGGGCTCTATCTTTCTCTCGCCGAGAGTGGAGACGAACTAAGGCATGTGGCAGCGTCCCATGGAATGAACCTGGACAACATCGAAATTTGCAAGATTTCGCCACCCGAGATTGCTGGCGAAATCGAACAGCAATACACGGTATTCCAACCGGCCGAAGTGGAACTCGCGGATGTTCTGGAGACGATTCTGGCCAAGGTGCGGGACCTTCAGCCGTCGCGCGTGATCATCGACTCGATGTCGGAGTTACGAATGCTGGCTCGCGATTCGCTGCGCTATCGCCGGCAGGTACTGAGCCTCAAGCAGTTCTTCGAGGGGCGCGAGTGCACGACACTCCTCCTGGATGAGCGGTTTCGCGACAACACGGAGAGCCAGGTGCAGACTATCGCCCATGGGGTGATTTCGCTGGAAGTGCTACAGCGAAACTACGGGATCACGAGGCGACGGCTGGAAGTATTGAAGGTCCGTGCGTCGAGCTTTCGCGAGGGATATCACGACTACGTCATCGTGAAAGGCGGGGTGCGGGTGTTTCCGCGGCTGGTGTCGGGCGAGCATCGTGGAATGAGGGTGGATCCGGAAAATCTGCCCAGCGGTGTGGCGGAGTTGGATTCCTTGTTCAATGGCGGCGTGCAACGGGGAACGAGCACACTTGTAGTGGGACCGACAGGATGCGGGAAGTCGACGCTTTGCAGCCAATTTGTGCTTAGCGCGGCCAAGCGCGGAGAGAAGAGCGCGATCTTCACTTTCGACGAGACTCGCCAGTCGTTCACGGTGAGAAGCCGGGGGCTGGGGATGGATCTTGACCCCTACTTCGATGATGGAACCATTTACCTGGAGCAGGTAGATCCGGCAGAGCTTTCTCCGGGTGAGTTTGTACATCGGATTCGCGCCGGAGTGGAAGAGAAGAAATGGCGGATCGTGGTCATCGACAGCCTGAATGGTCTATTGAATTCGATGAGCGAAGAGCAGGCGCTCACGGTGCAGTTGCACGAATTGCTTTCGTATCTGAACCAGGTGGGCGTAGCTTCATTCATGGTGCTGGCGCAGTACGGCATTTTGGGCAGCGCGATTTCATCGCCAACGGATGTGAGCTACCTGGCTGACAATGTGCTGCTGCTGCGCTACTTCGAGGCGAGCGGCGAAGTGCGGCAGGCTATTTCGGTGATGAAACGGCGATCGGGGCCGCATGAGCGCTCAATTCGGGAACTGCAGATGACTTCGGGCAAGCTGATAATCGGCGATCCGTTGCGTGACTTCATCGGAGTGCTGACCGGAACGCCTGAATATACGGGAGGACAACCGTTGCTGTGACTGAAACGCTGGCCAATGTTCCCCGCTTCCTGGTAGTCGCACCGGTGGGTCGTGACGGCGAATTGATTTGCGGGTTCTTGAATCGAGCGGGATACCGCGCCGAGTCGGTGCTGCACGTACAAGAAGTGGCAAAGATTGACAGCGCGCTTCTGTTGGGCCTGATCCTGACCGATGAAGCTCTTTTGCGGGGTGGAATTGAGGCTTTTCGAAAAGTGATTCACGCGCAGCCGGTGTGGTCGGAACTGCCGGCGATTCTTCTGACCAGCACCGCGGGCGAATCGAGCTACGCCGCAGTGGCCAGCCGCGCGCGCATGGAGATCCACAGCTTGATCCTGCTGGATCGACCGGTACGCAAAGAGATGCTGCTGAGTGCCATCCAGGTAGCGAACAACTCGCGGCTGAAACAGCTGCAGGTACGCGACGCTGCAGTGAGGCAGTGTCAAAGCGATGAAGCTTTGCGAAAGTCGGAACATCTGGCGGTGGCAGGCCGCCTGGTCGCCACCATGGCGCACGAAGTGAACAATCCCCTCGAAGCGCTGGGCAACCTTCTCTACCTCGTGGAGAACAGCAATTCGCTTCAGGAGGCGCAGTCATTCGGACACCTGGCCTCGAAGGAGTTTCAGCGGATCAGCGAGATCGTGGATCACACGCTGCGGTTCCACCGCGCGCCGGCCAAGCCGGCCTTCACCGATGTGTCGGAACTGGCAATGTCGGCGCTGACCCTGTTTCGCGGCAAACTGCGCGAACGGCAGATTCGCGAGCGCATCAAGCTGGAACGGGCATTTGGCTATTGCTGCGAAGGCGAGATACGCCAGGCCCTGGTGAATCTGATCGGCAATGCCGTTGATGCCATGCGCGAGGGCGGAAATCTGCGGATCCATGTTTTGCCGGTATCGATCAACGGAGTAGAGCATGCGCGACTGACCGTGGCCGATACAGGAGGGGGCATCCGCAGGGACATTCGCAAAAATCTGTTCAAGCAGTTTTTTACGACAAAGGGCAGCGGCGGAACAGGGCTGGGGCTGTGGCTGACGCGCGACGTGGTGGAGAAGAATGGGGGAAGATTGCGTTTTCGTTCGCGGACGGAATCGCCGAGCGGGACGGTCTTCACGATGTATTTGCCGGCGGCCCCCGGACACAGCGCAGATCACGGCGAGATGGGGTTCCGGCCGAGCGCAGAGGTGCCGCTGTAGGCGGCTAGACGAGCGGGATCTGCACATGAAACTGCCGCACTTGGATGCGGCTCAGACTGCTGACAAGCTTGAAAACATCCCTCAGGGGCTAAAGCCATCCTCATGTTGCTGAACTTGTGGCGCGGATAAATCCGTGCCCTTTCAAAGCTGCGGCTTTTTCATCAACCTGAGCCGCACTTCGGTGCGGCTATTTTTCGCTATCGAGGACCTGCATCTGGTGCGCGTCGTAGCGCGTGCCGGCAACGGCATCGGCGGGAATCGCGGCTTCGATCGCAGAAACTTCTTCGGATGTGAGCACGACTTCGAGAGCGGCGAGGCTTTCGGCGAGTTGCGCCCGCGTTCGCGCACCGATCACCGGAATGATGGACGGACTCTTTGCGATGACCCAGGCAATGGCAAGTTGCGATTGCGAAACTCCCTTGCCGGCGGCGATTTCGGCGAGGCGGGCGACGAGTTGCTGATTCTGCGCCTGGTTCTCGGCAGCAAAACGCGGGAAACGGTTGCGGATATCGCCGGGTCCATTTTTCGAGGAGCCCGAGAGCAGTCCGCGCGAGAGGACCCCGTAGGCGGTCACAGCGATGCCGAGTTTCCCGAGTGCAGGAAATATCTTGGTCTCGGGCGAACGACTGATCAGCGAGTACTCGATCTGCAGATCGGTGATGGGATGGACGGCGGCGGCGCGGCGAATAGTTTCGGGGCCAAGTTCCGAGAGTCCGATATAGCGAATGTAGCCGGCCTTGATCATGTCGGCCATGGCGCCGATGGTGTCCTCGATGGGGACGTTGGGATCCAGGCGTGCGGGGCGATAGATGTCGATATGGTCGACGCCGAGACGCTTGAGCGAGTAGGCCAGCGCTGTTTTGACGGCAACGGGGCGTGCATCGTAGCCGAGCCAGGCACCGTCGGGGCCGCGCTGGGCGCCGAACTTGACGGAGACCAGGACTTTTTCGCGGAAGAAGCGCAGAGCGCGGCCGAGGAGCATTTCATTGTGGCCCATGCCGTAGAAGTCGCCTGTGTCGAGGAGGGTGACTCCGGCATCAATCGCGGCGTGGATAGTGGCGAGCGATTCTGATTCGTCGGCGGGTCCGTACATGCCGCTCATACCCATGCAACCGAGGGCTATGGGGAAAACGGCGGGGCCGGTGCGGCCCAGTTTGCGCGGCTGGATCGCGGCTGCGGTGGTCATGGCGGAAGTTCTCCCGTGTGGCATCGTAAGCCTGCCGATGAGATGCGGCAAGATATACAACCGATGCGATGATGCAATGCCTGAAGCCCGCATGAAGGTGACAACGCGCACGCCGATTTGCGGCCCCAGTAATTCTTTGCATGTCTTGAAAGGCGGAACTTGCCCGCCGGTCTGCGAGCTAATTCATCGCAATTCAGTCAAAGCCAGGAGGAATTCCGAACCCGGGCCAAGCTGAATTCTGCTGTTTGAGCTGGTCATTTTGTCGCTGCATTCCAGACCCGCAGCGGGTTCCAACTTCAACTGCGGAACACCCACCACAATTCCCGGCCGCACGGTATGCGGAGGGCCACCAGGGTTCAATTCCATGTCGAGTGCGTTCGTGCCTGCCACGGCATCGGTGATATCGCGGCCTCTTCCGGAGACCTCGGCGGGCATTTCACTATGCATGCGATGCTTCTGATCAGGTGGGCCGAGTACGGCGATAAGCCTCAACTTCAATGGCTGCTTGGCATGACCGGTGCAATCGGCGTGCTCGAATACGAGCGAAAGTTCCGCTGCGGCAGGGTCCTTGGATGAACTCACAGACTTGATCCGCGCATACACAACAGCATCCGCTTCCAGAGTGCAGCCTGCATAGCTCACGCCGCGCGCAACCTTGAACCAGACTTCCTTGCCGAGTTTCAAGTGTGCGGAGTCAAGCCCGTCGACCTTGGCCTCAACCGTTGCGTTTACAGGAGTAGCTGTGTCGGCTAGTCGACTACATGGAAGCACTTCGGCCCCGTTTGCGGGGACCTGGGGCGCTGTCGGAGTGACCGCCTGACCTAAGGAAAAAGCGGTAGTGAGTATGGACACCGCGACCAATTCAAACCCGCGATGGTGAGGACAGTGGAAAACAGGCATTGGGCACCCCTCAGTTCCTTGCGAAACACGGGGAGTATACATGCTTCGAGAAGATGTCTGTTAGCGGTTGCAAAAGGTGGCGCGCACGGAGTTGTTCATGGCAGGGGACTATGCTGTGCTTGTCGTGCAAGGCAGGGCTTTTCAATGAAAGCAATCATGTATCGCGAATA
The DNA here is from genome assembly GCA_963838295.1 of uncultured Acidobacteriaceae bacterium. Lineage (GTDB taxonomy): Bacteria > Acidobacteriota > Terriglobia > Terriglobales > Acidobacteriaceae > Telmatobacter. Next base: position 198,661 of record CAWIQS010000001.1, on the reverse strand, counting down.
TGGATCGGCGGATGTATTGACGCTGGAAGAGGCACCAAAACCGACGCCCGGCGACAATGAAGTCCTCATCAAAGTCCGGGCGGCTGCCTTGAATCCGCTGGACTGGCATTTCATGAGGGGCGTGCCTTCGTTCGTCCGTTTGTTTGCCGGGTTGCGGAAACCAAAACGTACAAGACTCGGCGCGGACGTAGCCGGAGAAGTGGAATTGGTGGGCGCTGCCGTGACGGGCCTGAAGCCGGGGGACCGTGTGTTCGGCGCGGTTGACGGGGCTCTTGCAGAATATGTTTCTACTTCCGGTTCATTCGTCGCCGCCATGCCACAGAATATGACCTTTCAGCAGGCGGCTGCTGCGCCGATCGCGGGACTTACGGCGCTCCAGGCACTCCGGGACAAGGGAAAAATCCAACAGGGTCAAAAGGTACTCATTAACGGCGCGGCCGGAGGCGTGGGCACGTTTGCTGTGCAGATTTCCAAGTGGATGGGCGCCAAGGTTACTGGAATTTGCAGCGCACGCAACGCGGATCTTGTGCGCGGAATCGGCGCGGAACGAGTGATTGATTACACAAGTGAGGATTTCGCGGCCCGCGCCGAACGCTACGACGTGATCTTCGACCTGGTGGGGAACAGATCGCTCGCGGAGTTCCGGCGCGCCCTGAATCCAAGGGGAGTCTTCATTGGGTGCGGCGGAGGCGGTCCGGAGACGCCGGCGAGTCATCTGCTGGCCGGCGTGATCGAGCAGTTGGTGCTCGGGTGGTTTACGAGTCAGAGGTTGGTTGGGATCCTGGCAAAACGAAACAAGGAAGACTTGGAACTTCTGAGCAAGCTGATGTCGAGCGGAGATATTTGCCCCGTGATTGACAGATGCTACAGGCTGAACGAGGTTCCGCAGGCGATTCGTTATCTCGAACAGGGACACGCGCGCGGCAAGGTTGTTATTTCTTTGGAATGAGCGAAAGGCCGTCTCTGCCATACGGACGAAAAGGGATGGGCGGCCAATCGAAAGACAGCGCTACGGATTTGCGACGCAGCCGCCGGCGGTTCTTCCTGCGGGCGGAGCGTCTACGGTGCCCTTAAGCATCTTCGCGATCTGATTCATTTGCATGGGGCCGGCGTAGTTGTAGAAGATTCCGGAGCACACGACATTTCCGCTGAGCCGGAAGAGCGAATAGGTTCCCACAGCGCCGCCGCTGAAGTTGGTTTTATTGCCGAGGATGGCATTTCCGGTTTTTGCGACAGTCCCTCCAGATTCCAGCGCCTTGAGCCAAAGCAGATACCAGGTGCCGTTTTCTCCGGATTGGCTTTCGCCAGAGCCAAGTTCCTGCGCGAGTCCATCTGCCCGGAGCACTGCACTGAGGTGAGAAATGACTGGCGCAGGCGGAGGAGTAGTCGCAGTAGACGTCGACGCGGGGGGCGGGGTGACATGCGTGTCGGCGAGCGAGGTCAAAAATGCGTCGATCGCATGGCCGATGGACTGCCTGTCGGCTTCGGCCTGCTTGTCGCTTTCAGTCTGCTGGTCTTTGTCGGCTGTGGGGGTACCATGCTCCGCATCCGGCGATGCAGCGTGGTCCGACGGCTTCTGAGCGGGAGTTGCGGTAAGGCAATCACGGGCTTTGAGCAAGGCTGCGATGTTTGACATATACGGTGAGTGCGCATTGTCGACCGCAGCCAGAGAATGTGGCATATACGTGTCGGGAATTACGACTGATAGGCCGAGTGCCCTCAGGTGTCCGGCAACGTCCGCGACAAGTGCCTGGTCTCCGATGTTTCCTTCCACGGGATTGCTTTCAGAGGAACTGGAGAATAAGGCCTGTGCAAACGAGAGAGCCTGGCCGCCGGGAATCATGGAGAGGATTGTTGAACCCAGGGATGTCGACGAAGAGCTTGTAGCACCTCGATCCCGCGAACTTTGCGGACAGTAATGGCTGGCACGCTGCGTAAGCATTTTCATGCTTGAGATGTCGGCGCGCCAGAGCTGAAATTCCGACATAGCGCTTGACGGAGAGGCTACGACGACGATCCCTGTGCCGGGGCCAGAGACTGTCCGAGGCGAGCATTTTTCGTCAGCTGCGCCGACGTTGCGAGCAATGCCACAGGCGACAGCCTGCGCCTGCGAGTCCATGGCGGTGTAGGTCAGCATCTCGGACTCGATGGCGAACCCAGTGGTCGACGAAGGAGCGGGCGTGGCCGCAGGTTTGGCGCTGGTCGATTGAGCCCAGGAGATGCAGGCAGACACGAGGACCAGGGAGGAGATGGGAAGAACAGTCCGCCGCGCTCGACGGCTCCAAAGCACATTCATCGTGGAACTCCAAAAGGAAGAATGAAAGCGGATTTTCAGCAGACCACGCGAAACAACGGCCACCTGTATGGTCGAGACCCGTTGTTCTTTTCTCCGCCGATGGAAACGAATGGTAGCACTGTTCTGGCGATAGTGGATGAAAACAAATAATTGCGGGGGAGGCGGCGAAGAGAAGCTGAAGGATCTTGAAATTTGCGAGACTCCATATTCGTAGCATGAAGCGCCACGTGACGAGGATCACGAGAATCTGAACGCCGACGATAACCGACGTCTGCTTATAACGATGGATGAGTGATCCGAAAAGTCTTTCAATTCCGCGGCTTACACCCCACGACTCTGGGGATTGAGACAGCGGACTTCATTTTGTGGTGCAACGGAAACTGATTTTCTGCCATACTTGATTGTGCCCACCAGGTACGGCCAAACCCAACAATCAAATAGCGAGGTTGCAGCGATGTCGGCAAAGTATGTCTTTGTAACGGGCGGAGTTGTGTCCAGTTTAGGCAAGGGTCTCGCAGCGGCGTCGATCGGCTGCCTGCTCGAGAGCCGCGGGCTGCGCGTGAACATGATGAAGTTTGACCCGTACCTCAATGTCGATCCGGGTACGATGTCGCCGTTCCAGCACGGCGAGGTCTTCGTAACCGATGACGGAGCTGAAACTGACCTTGATCTGGGTCACTACGAGCGCTTTACGCATGCGCCGTTGTCGCGTGATAACAACCTGACGACGGGCCGGATTTACGAGCAGATCATCATGAAGGAACGCCGGGGCGACTACCTGGGCAAGACCGTGCAGGTGATTCCGCACGTGACCAATGAGATCAAGAACGCGATGCGTAAGGTCTCGGCCAACGGGCACGATGTGACCATCGTTGAAATTGGCGGAACGGTAGGCGATATCGAGTCACTTCCCTTCCTCGAAGCGATCCGGCAGATGCGGCAGGAACTGGGTCGTGAGAACACCGTGTTTGTTCACTTGACGCTGGTGCCGTGGATTGCGGCGGCGCAGGAACTGAAGACCAAGCCGACGCAGCACTCGGTGAAGGAATTGCTCTCGATCGGGATCCAGGCGGATGTGTTGCTCTGCCGGAGCGACCGGCACCTGAGCCGGGAGATGCGGCAGAAGATCGCGGCATTCTGCAACGTGGAAGAGCGGGCCGTGATTGGGGCGACGACGGTTCCTTCGATCTATGAGGTGCCGCTGAACTTTGCGCAGGAGGGTCTGGATGGACTGATCCTGAAATATCTGCACAAAGAGGCTCCCGAGGCGGACCTGAGCAAGTGGAAGGACCTGGTTGACCGCTGCTACCACCCCAAGGACGAGGTGTCGATTGGGATTGTGGGCAAGTACGTGGAGTATGAGGACAGTTATAAATCGCTGAAAGAAGCCCTGACTCATGGGGCGCTGGCGCACAATCTGAAGCTGAACGTGACGTGGATCGAGGCCGAGGGGCTGGAGTCAAAAACTCCTGCGGACACGAGCTATGAAACGCAGCTGGAGGGGTTCGACGGAATCCTGGTGCCGGGTGGATTCGGCAAGCGCGGCATCGAGGGGATGCTGAATGCAATTAAGTATGCCCGCGAGAAGAAGGTGCCGTATTTTGGCATTTGCCTTGGCATGCAGACAGCCTGCATTGAGTTTGCGCGGAATGTCTGCGGACTGAAAGATGCGAACTCGAGCGAGTTCGATCCGGCGGCGCAGCATCGCGTGATCTATAAGCTGCGCGAGTTGCTGGGCGTGGAAGAGATGGGCGGCACGATGCGGCTGGGTGCGTGGACTTGTGTGATTCAGCCGGAGACGCTGGCGCATCGCGTGTATGGCACTACGGAGATCAGCGAGCGCCACCGGCATCGCTACGAGTTCAATCGCGAGTATGAGGCATTACTCACGGGCGGTGGGTTGCAGATCAGCGGATCGACGCCGGATTCAACGTATGTTGAGATCGTGGAGTTGCCGGAGCATCCGTACTTCATCGGCTGCCAGTTTCATCCGGAGTTCAAGTCGAAGCCGCTGGAGCCGCATCCTCTGTTCCGGGAATTTATTGCGGCTAGCTACACGAACCGGACAGAGCGAGTTGATACGAACTCCGCCGCAACACCAGTGAGCCTGAACGGACATTCCGCGGAACGCCACTCGGCATAGTGTTCAAGTTTGGCTGAGTCATCAACTTCGAGCCAAGGGGAAAGCGACGGCTTAACCATGGGCGTTGCGCGGTAAAATCGGCTTCGTGAGTCACTCATTTGAGATTGGACCTGTCCGCGTAGGCGAGGGGCAGCTTTTTCTGATTGCCGGGCCGTGCGTTATCGAATCGGAAGAACACGTGCGGCGGATGGCGGAAGCTATCCAGAGGATCACCAGCGACCTGGGCATCCCTTACATCTTCAAGGCGAGCTACGACAAGGCGAACCGAACGAGCGTAAAGAGCTTTCGCGGGCCGGGGCTGGTGGAAGGCACGAAGATCCTTGGCCGACTCGCGAAAGATACCGGCTTGCCGGTGCTCACCGATGTGCACGAGCCAGGGCACTGCGATGTTGCGGCTGAAGCTGCGGACGTTCTGCAGATTCCGGCGTTCCTCTGCCGGCAGACCGATCTGCTGGTGGCTGCGGGGAAGACCGGACGCGCAGTCAACATCAAGAAGGGCCAGTTCGTGGCGCCGTGGGATATGGTCCATCCGGTCGAGAAGGTCAGGTCGACTGGAAACGGGCGGGTGTTCCTGACGGAACGCGGGGCCAGCTTCGGATATAACACACTCGTTGTTGATTACCGTGCACTGCCGGTGATGCGGGCGATGGCGCCGGTCGTGTTTGATGGCACACACTCTGTGCAACAGCCTTCTGCGGCAAACGGAGTGAGCGGCGGACAGCCGGAATACATTCCGCTGCTGGCACGCGCGGCGGTGGCGGCGGGAGTTGACGGCATCTTTCTCGAAGTGCACGACGATCCAGCGCATGCCAGATCAGACGGCGCGAATGCACTACGTCTGGATCTGCTCAAGCCGCTGCTGGAGAGACTGCTGGCGATCCACGCGGCTGGCGGTTCATAGAGGGAGCGGCTACAGCGAGGAGCCAAGGATTAGGTCGATGATCTCGGCCCGTCTGTCAAATCACAAAGCATCGCAGCAAAGATTGAATGCCGTCCAACACTGGACGGCATTCGGCACTATGTTTCCGATGAGAACTAAATGCAACCGCATAGTTGCGCGTCATTTAAAGCGTTGAGGCGAGTGCACCCATGCCTTGAACGTTGTTTACGACACGCGGGTGGACGGGCGCTGCGAACGATGCATTGCGTTTGCCGAAAGCGACGAGGCCTGCGACTCCGAGAGACACAAGTGTGACGAAAAGAGCCAGGACACCAGTGGCCTCGACTGTGCCCGCCAGGGAATAGCGCACGATGGCAATGTCCGCGACAAGGAACGGGGTGCTCATCAGCAGGCACGAGAAGCTTGCCGCGAGTGCATGCGACCGCGCTGATGGGAGGCCCTTGCGAAGAGACCACCAAGCCATTCCGGTCATAACGGCCAAGACTGCGGGCATGACGAGAATGAGCTCGCGCATCGCAATCAGCAGCAGCGAGACCGGTCCGGCGTGAAAACGGGAAGTGGCATGCGGGAGCGGCGCGTTGAGAAGCGCGGGAGAGAGCGCGATGAATACAGCGCTAGAAACGATGGACGCATAGCCGAATGAGCTTCGCAGCAGCTTCTGAAAATTGGGCATCGGGGACTCGCTCCACCGGGGCCATGAAGTGAGCCTCGGATGACCGTAACTCTATCTCAGGAGTTCGCACGGATTCACGTCGAGCCACAAAATCTTGACAGTCCCAGGTACCCATATTGGTGAACCTTGGAGAGCGCGTTCGATTACCTGAGGGTTACCTGGCCGGTTCGATGGACGTCTGTGCGTCGAACGCTAAGTTCAATGATTTCAAATCGAAGGATACGGAAAGACTTGAATTCTCCCGCGTCTCATAAGAGACGCGGGGGACCTGTTCGACAGCCTACGCCCGAGGGCTCAGAAGTTGAAGGTGAGCTTCGCAGTAACAGCGCGGGGAGTCAGGTAGTGTGTACCGCTGAAGGTGGAGAGGAAGTTGTAAAGAGCGTACTTGTCGGTTACGTTGACGGCGGTTAGATCGAGATCCGTCTTGAATCGGTCTTTGTGGAAGAGATTGTTCTTACCCACCGAGACGTCGAACAGGTTGCGCGGCGCGATGCGTTGCGGATTGTGGTCGTTATCCCCGGCGCCGGGAGCGGGGACATTGATAAGGCTGGAGGAAAACTCGGAAGCCGGGCAGACTGAAGGCAAGGCCTGCGTGGGCGTTGCTTTGACTCCGTTGCAGGCGAATCCTGCCTGGAATTCCTGATCGGCAGTCAACGGAAGAGCAACACTGGCGCCCGTCACCGGATTGATGGTCGGCGGGATGTTGGTGTCTACCATCGCTACGGCCGGTTGACCGTTCAGAGTGGTGGAACTGTTCGTGCACGGGGTGTTTGGATCCGTTATCCCATAGCAGGGAGTCGAACCGGCCACCTGCCCGGAATCGAATCTCCAGTTGAAGCCACCCCATAGGCCATTTAGAAAGTTGCCGCGCGAGTAGGTGTACTGCACGTGCGAAGTCTGGTTGAACTTTTCGTCGTGGTCGATGCGGAATGGCAGGCCCGTTTGGCCGACAGTAGCGCCTGCGCCTGATACCTGCGGCGGGAAGAAACGAGCCGCAACAGAGGACATTACCGAGTAAGCGCTGAAGTTGTGGAACTCCGGAACCTCGACGTGCAGGGCATATCCGGGAATCTTCGAATTGTGCCAGTCAATGGGGAAGGTAATTGGCGTGTTACCAAGGACGCTGAAGTCGAAAGCGTTGTGCGTGTACTTCCAGATGTATTCGCCGCTGACGATGACGCGCTTTCCGAATGCCTGTTCGAGGCCTGCGTGAAATTCGTTGCGGAAGCCCGGTTGCTCGGTCGTAGAGACACCGGACGAGCAATTGAGCAACGGCGCCAGGACTGCGCTGGAGCAGCCGGTACTCGACAGCACCAGGTTTTCGTTGAAAGGCGTCTCAAGGGTGCGGGCATAGGAGATGCGCATAACGGTCGCGCTGGGCTTGATGTTGTAGGCAATTCCCAACCGGGGCTGGGTCTGCCTGGCAGCGGTGAGCCCGTTGTAGAAGTCCTGGCGAAGACCGAGGTTGAAGAGCCAGTTTCCGGTCTTGATCTGGTCTTCGAGGTAGAGCGCAGTCTCTTTCACGTCGGCGCGGCCATTAAAGGTATACAGGCCACCGCCGCGCGTCAGGTCATATGGGGCGAGTACCGGCTGGTAATTCGGGTTCGCGAGGACTCCGCCCTCAGCGCATTGCGATGGATCAGAGTATCCGGGCAGCGGATTCCCTCCCATATCCATGCAAGGCGCGTCGTAGACAGCCTCTACGATGCCGAGTTTGTCGTTCTCGCGCAGGAATGTGTGGGAGAACTGGACGCCTGCCTTGATGGTGTGGATGCCTTTTGAGTACGAGATATCCGAATGGAGGCCTGCGTTGGTCAGAGTGCGATTTTGCCCGATCGAAGAGGTCTGCAACGTTGGTGGTCCGAGATCGGCAAGCGGGTTGCCGCTGGGGTAGTAGTTGTAGTCGTCGCGGCGAACGAATGCGCCGAAGTTGAAGACCGAATCAGTGCCAATCACGCGCGTGTAGGTCGGCGAGATGTTGTAAGTGCCGATCTTCGAGTGCTGATCGGTATTGCCGATAACGCCGAACGTTGGATTGGCGCTGGTGTTTCCACCCACTACATTCAGGACGTTCAAATTGTCGAAGGAATTGGGTGTCTGGAACCACGAGCGGCTGTAGTTCAGATCGAGATGCATGGAACTCATTGCGGAGAAGCTGTAATCGATGCGATCGAAGAAGTTTTCTTCGTTGCCCTTGTCGTGGAAGACGGCGAACTCGGGTGGATCGAGGAAGCGTCCAGAGTTCAGGCCGTCGAGTTCGACGAAGTTGCCCCAGGTTTTCCCGCCGTAGGAGAGATCGAATCCGGCAGTCGCAGAGCCAAACGAACCATAGGAGCTGCTGAGGCTTCCAGTCGGTTTGGTAATGCCCTGGCCGGAGCGGGTGGTGGCCACGATCACGAGGCTGGTTTTGTCGCCGTATTCAGCGGGGGGAGCGCCCGAGATGACCTGAATCGACTGAATGGAATTCGACGGAACCTGGTTGGAGAAGACCTTGCTCTGCTGATCGGTGATTGCCTGGCCATCTACGGAAAACGAATTCGAGGCATGGTCTCCAAGTCCGTGGAAGAGACCATTGGAGTCGGAAGACACACCGGGAGTCGTGGCTGTGACGAGGGAGCTGAGCGAGGACGACTGGCTCTCCATCGGCACCTTGATGAACATGTCGCGATCAACATCTGTGTGGAACGTGGGATCGGTTTCAACCAGGTCGCCCGAGGCTTCCACCGTGACCGTTGAGTTAGCGGCAGCCACCTGCATGACAAGCTTCAATGTCTGGCCTACGGAGGACCGAAGAACGAAGCTCTGACTCATCGCGGTAAAGCCCGGAGCCGAAACGGTGAGCTCATAGTTATTGAAGGGAACGTTATCAATCTCAAACTGTCCGGTCGCATCGCTCGCGATGGTTCTGTCGAGCCCGCTTACGGCGTTCTTGAGGTGCACCGTTGCACCCGGAATCACGGCTCCGGACGGGTCGGTTACTGTACCGCGGATGGAGCCGGCGTTGCCGCCTTGCGCTCCATAAGCGACGACGGCCATCAGAAGAAAGGCCACGAGGGAAAGAATGCGAGGAAATTTGGCGCGAAGAAGCAGCATGGATGAAAGCCTCCGATGTTGACTGAATGGGCGGAGCCCCGTGCAGGGAGCGCACGGCGTCGTCAGTGCAACGGCGGCATCGTTGACCAGGGTCAAAGCCAGAGAATGTCGAATATCGAGCCCGGTGGGCTGTCTTGATTTGAGAATCTGGCCGAAACGCTAGGTCAGAACGAAGCCGGGGAGAGGCGGGGAGGGGGGCGAATGAAGAGCTGGCGGCGCCAGAGGAGCCCGAGGGGACGAATGGCGACGACCGGTGCAACGGCCTGGAACAGTACGAGAACAATGACCAGCACTGCCGCAGCAACGGGAGCTGCCGTGGAATGAAGAACGATGCAGAGAGAGCAGTGGTCGGCGTCGGTATCGACGGAGTGGACGTGGGCCACCTGGACGAAAGCAAGCGTGGCAAGCAGCGCCAGGCAGAGCACAACGACAGCGGCGTAGGCTCTGGGCCTTGCGCCTCGGTCAGTGCGCGTCCATGGGTGAAGTCCGGTCAAACTCTAAGAGTCCTTAACAAGAGGGGCCTGCAGCAAGAATACACAAGATTGGATGCGCTACATCTCAAGATGTAACAGGCGAAAACACACCTGCAGTAACTTGGCGCAAACGAGATATTGGCGGAAGCGTCTAAACTGTTGGGCAATGAAGCATTTCTGTCATCTTGGGCGGATATTGGCTATGGCGCTGGCAATCGCGTTACCAGCAGCCGGGGCAGGTACTGCCTGGAGCCAGCAGGATCAACAGGCCCAGCCGAATCATGGGACGGCCATCAAGCCGGATGCCCCTGGGCTGGCTCACAACCATCGGCTAGTCCTGAAAGACGGCAACTACCAGATGGTTCGCAAGTACGAGGTTGCGGGCGACCGCGTGCGGTACCTTTCTCTCGAGCGGAATGAATGGGAGGAACTGCCCTACGACCTTGTGGATTGGGACGCGACGCGCAAGTGGGAGCAGAAGCACGTTGGTCCGTACGAGAGCCCGGAAGCGGCTTCGCCGGCGATGAAAGAGGCCGAGGAGATCGACAAGGAAGAGGCTGCGGAGCGCAATGAGGCGAAGGCCCGCATGCCCGAAGTCGCCCAGGGTCTGGAATTGCCCGACGAGGACGGCGTTTGGGTGTTGGACACGTTTCAGGGCACGCCGGAGTTGGTAGAGCTGGTGCCGTCGGATCTCAGCTTGAATCAGCGCAACCGGAAAGGACTGGCGACGCTGAATCCGCTGGCGGCACAGAAAGCCTCGGTCGAACTGGACGGAGCGCACGCGAAGGTGCACCTGCACGTAAATGATCCGGCTATCTATCTCTCGCTCGAGGGCCAGGACAATGTGGAACAGGTTTTGTCGCATGCTATGACGGTTCAGACGCATGGCGCCAAGGAAGTGGCGAATCGAAAGCATGGCGCGCACTCGCCAAGTTCAGGATTTGCGGTTGTGAAGGTGGATGAGCGCCGGGCGGTGCGGATTATCGGCGCGGTGAGCGTAAGCCCGAGCGGCAAGGTGACGCAGAGCGAGGATGTGATTCCCACCAAAGCGGAAGTAATGCCGGGCAAACACTGGCTGAAGCTGACGCCGGAGACAACGCTGACCGTCGGGGAGTATGCGCTGGTGGAGATTCTGTCGCCGTCGGACATCAGCCAGTCGGTCTGGGATTTTCGCGTGGACCCGCGGATGGGGGACAATCCGGCTTCGCTGGGACCGATCCTGAAATAGCGAGAGTCCTGCTCGGGCCGGTCCCGTTTCCGCTTATGGCGCCACGCGGCGCGCCAGCTTGATGCGGCGCTGCTCCCACTCTTCGCTTGAAAAGATGCGCGGGCCGACTTCGATCAGGCGGGGCATCATGTTGAAGACCGCGACGCGGCTCCAGGGACGGCCTTCGCGGGTTCGGAATCCCTTCTCGTTCAGATCGCTGACGATTGCCGAGTAAGAGAAGTCCTGGGCCAGCAGATCCATCATCAGCAGGAGAACCTGGTTTTCGTGGGAATCGACTTCGAGCCGTTTGCAATCCTCAGAGATGCGCAGGCCATAGGGAATAGCTTCGCTGAAGGCTCCGTCGGACGGAGTTTCAGAGTCGGGCAGCTCGCGCCGCCACTCGATTGAGACCATTTGCCACCCGGCAGCAGCGCGCTGGCGGATCACGTCCGAGCTGAAGGGCTCGGAAACCACATCACGAATGCGCTCGAAATAGGCCATGGGAGCCTCCAAAAGATACAGCAGGTGCTGTAAGCGAAGCAATTTTGGGGCCGAAGGCGGGAACGCAACGTTGAGGAATAAGGCATTGAAGCAGAATGGTTTCTAAAGGTCGAATAGGTCCGACCCCTTCGGGAACTTTGGCCGTTTTTGCAACTCCATGTCCGGTAATGGACAAGGCTTGGAATCCCAAAAGACGAAGCGCTGACTGCCCGCGGCGAATCAAGGTTCGACAACGAATTTTTCCTGAACAGAATAAGGGCTGTTACAATTCAGCATTCCCCCTGGGGCCCATCTGTAAGACACGCGAAAAATTGAGATGAAAGACATACAGGGATGATCGACTACTACGAGTTCCTGCAAATCAGCCCCCATGCGGACGCGGACACTATTCATCGCGTCTATCGTTATCTGGCAGCACGGCTGCACCCGGACAATCCGGAGTCGGGCGACCAGGAGATGTTCCGGCTGCTGAGAACTGCCTTTGATACTCTCTCGAACCCGGTGCGCCGCGCCGAGTACGATGCGGTTTGCCGCCGGGAGGCGATGGAGGTCAAGCCTCTTTCGAATTCCGTCGACTTCATGGACAGCGTGGAAGGCGAGTTGAACCGCCGGGTCGCGGTGCTGGCGGTGCTCTATTTCAAGCGGCGCGCGAATCCGCGCTTTCCCGAAGTGTCCCTTGCAGAGATTGAACGGCGGATGGGATTTCCGCGAGACTACCTGGACTTCACCACGTGGTATCTCCAAAAGAAAAGTTACATCTCCAGGGCGGACAACTCCGACTTCACGCTGACGGCGGAGGGTGTTGACTACATCGAGACGCAGCGCACCAGTCTGCCGGTGCTGAACAAACTGCTGACGGATGGCAAGGTGCAATTCGACAAAGCAGCCAATGCGCAAAAACAGCATCCCAATGGAGCAAATGGTTCGGGACCGATTATCCTGCCCTCTTCAATGTCGGTGTGGCTGGACCGGCGACAGGGTGGACAAGACCGCAGGAGCAAAGTCGTTCTGCGAATGCCCGGATCCGATAGGCGGGCAGGAACGCATGACCGCCGGGTGAATGTGGGCGATCGGCGCCAGAATAAGGGAGATCGCAGGACCTACGCACTGGTCAGGCAGGAAGATCAGCCGGCTACTCGCGTACAGTGATGCCAAGCGTTTTCATTTTGCGATAGAGGTGGCTGCGTTCGAGGCCGAGGAGTTCCGCGGCGCGGCTGACATTGTTGCGGGCTTCTTCAATCTTCTTGAGGATGTAGTCGCGCTCGTAGGCGTCGCGCGCCTGCTGGAGCGTAGAGAAATCTTCGGTGGAACGCGAGCCGGACTTGTGCGTGAGCGGCGGCAGCTGTTTCCGCTCAATGCGCAAGGTGCGCGGATTCAAGATCAAGACGCGTTCAATCACGTTCTTCAGTTCACGCACGTTGCCCGGCCAGTGATATTGCTGGAGGACTTCGTGCGCCTCGTCGCTAATCTCCATCCGCGGGCGGCCATACTGGCGGCCGAATTCAGCGAGAAACTCGCGAGCGAGGAGCGGGATATCCTGCTTGCGCTCGCGCAACGGCGGCACGAAAAACGGAACGACATTGAGGCGGTAGAAGAGGTCTTCGCGGAAGTTGCCCTTGGTGATCTCCTCTTCGAGGTCCTTGTTGGTCGAAGCAATGAGGCGGACATCGACACGCAGAGGCTGCGTGCCGCCGACCGGCGTGAACAGCTGGTCGTCGAGGGCACTGAGCATCTTGGCCTGCGTTTTGAGGCTCATGTCGCCGACTTCGTCCAGAAACAGCGATCCGCCGTCGGCGCGTTCCAGGGTGCCGCGCTGCTCGGGCGGGCCGCCCGGCTGCACACTATGGCGATAGCCGAAGAGCTCCGATTCAATGTGCGATTCAGGGATGGCTGCGCAGTTGAGTTCGATGAAGACGCCGTCGCGGCGAAGGCTCTCGGCGTGAATCGCTCGCGCGATGAGTTCCTTGCCGGTTCCGGATTCACCGTAGATAAGAACGCGGCCATTTGTCGGCGCCATGAGCCGAATCTGTTGACGTAGTGCCTTGACGGGAACGCTTTCGCCGGTGAGCGCCGCGCCCAAACTGAACTGGCGCTTGAATTCGAGATTCTCACTGCGAAGTCGGCGAGCATCGACGGCATTTTTGATAACAATCAAGGTGCGATCGAGTGAGAGCGGCTTTTCGAGGAAGTCGTATGCACCGAGCTTGGTTGCTTTGACGGCCGATTCGATGGTGCCATGGCCGGAGATAATGACGACTTCGGGGCGTTTCTCCGGTACCAGCGCATGGATGTCGGCGAGAACGTCCAGGCCATCGCGATCGGGGAGCCAGATGTCGAGGAGGACGACGTCGTAGGGAGCGTCCTGAATGAGGACGAGGGCTTCGGCTGCAGTTGCAGCAGTGGCTACGCCATAACCTTCTTCGGTGAGGATTTCCTCGAGCGAGGTGCGAATCTCCGCCTCGTCATCGACCACGAGGACATGATTCATGAGCGTGCCTCGGTGAGGGGCGCAGCGCCGGCAGTGTTCGCTTCCTGCGCAGGCGGCTCGGCATGGTCAAGCAAGGGTAGACGAATGAGGAATCGCGCGCCTTTGGGGGTGTTGCTTTCGGCGCGAATGGAACCACCGATTTCCTGGATGATCTTGGCTGCGATGGAGAGACCAAGACCGGTGCCACGGTGCTTGGTGGAATAGAAAGGCAGAAAGAGCCGTTCACGGATTTCTTCGGTGAGCCCATGGCCGGTGTCAGAAACCTCGATCTCGACGGCACCGCCATCCTCCGCCAGGGAACTGCGTACGCAGAGTACGCGCAGCAGACTGCCCTGCATGGCCTCGGCGGCATTGTCGATGAGGTTGGCGAGCGCGCGGCGAATCGCCTCGTGATCGGCGAGCACCGGCGGCAGGCCCGGTTCAAGATCGCGTTTGACGGTGATGCCTTCAAGGCGCCCGGCGAACAGGGCGAGCGCTTCGTCCGCGACCTGGTTCATGTCGCAGGCGCGGGGCTGCGGAGCGGGAAATTGGGCGAGTGCGGAGAACTGATCGACGAGCGTACGCAGCGTTCCCACACAGGCCAGGATCACTTCACTGCATTTGCGAATGACGGTGGGCGAGTCCGGTTGGCTGCGGTCCAAATGGCGGCCAATACGTTCGGCGGAGAGCGCGATAGGCGTCAGCGGGTTCTTGATTTCGTGGGCCACGCGCTGCGCTACTTCTTTCCACGCCAGTTGACGCTGGGCGCGAAGGAGCTCGGACGTGTCTTCGACGACGAGGACGGTGCCTGGCCTGCCATGCGCAAGTTCCAGGCGCGCACTGGTGACGGCAAGGTGCAGGTTGCGGCCATGAAGATTGAATTCGATTTCGGTGGAGGCCGCCCCCATGCGCTGTCCGCGGCGGATGACGCCGGCGAGCTCATCAATGGAATCCTGCGGCAACAAGGCGTCGATCTTCGTACCACGAACTCCTGCGTTTTCGTCGTGCCCCATAAGGACAGCGAAGGCACGATTGGCCTGGAGCACGTTTCCGTCGGCGTCGAGCGTGACTACGCCGGATGGGATCGTTTCGAGGATAGTTTCAAGCTCGCGGCGGCGGGCCTCGATGGCCTGGTTTGCGGCGGTGAGTTGAGCCGAAGAGCTGTCAGCGAGTTTACGGCTCGTATCGAGATCGGCTGCCATGTGATTGAACGAGCGCACCAGCTCGGCCATTTCTCCGGTGGTGATGAGAGCGACGCGGTGCTCGTACTTGCCGGCTGCAATCTCATCCATGGCGTCGGCCAGCGCTTCAACGGGACGGGTGATCTGCTTTGAGAGAAATAGAGCGAGCCAGACGCTCGAGAAGAACACCACGACGGTGATGAGCAACAGCATCAGGAAAAATGTGCCGCGAATGCTGTTGCGGGAACGGAAAAGATCCCAGTACTCTGCTGCGCCTTCGCGAATGCGCGCGGTGGTCTGGCTGAGCCCCTGCGGCATGGGAAGCGCCGCGATCACGATTTTTCCGGAAGGGCTGGCCGCTTTTCCCAGCGCGTAATC
Organism: uncultured Acidobacteriaceae bacterium; assembly: GCA_963838295.1. Taxonomy (GTDB): domain Bacteria; phylum Acidobacteriota; class Terriglobia; order Terriglobales; family Acidobacteriaceae; genus Telmatobacter. The sequence goes on along the minus strand of CAWIQS010000001.1, from coordinate 183,348 downwards.
CTGACCAGCGATGCGAATGACGGGTTCGTCATTGCGCTGTGCGGAGGAGAGAATGGCGACCGAGAGCGGCCCCTGCAGCGGAATGGCAGCCTGAAACTTTGTGGATGCCCCTTTTTCGGGAAGCAAGGGAATGAGGCTTGCCGCGCTGTTTTCAGGCAGAGCCTGGAAGCTCGAGAAGACCCGATGATCCTTGCCGTAGATGAGAACGAACCCACCCTGGAGGGTGATGGTGTGCGAGTCGAGGACTTTCTCGAGCGTGGGTGCATCGGCATCGGGTGCGCCCGTTGCGGCGATCGACTCCGCCTCGCTGTGCGCGTTGCTGGCTACGTACTGTGCCAGTTCCATGACCACGCGGGTTGAATCTTCGCGCAGTTCCGAGGTGTTGGGCGAAAACCAGCGGTCGATGGAGCGGTTCATGAGCTGAAAGCTGAACAGAAACATGAAAACCGCCGGTGTGAGCGCGATGAGGGCGGCGCCGAGCACCATGCGCGTGCGCAGACGCGCACCGAGAGCACTGCTGCTTTGATCCGCATAGAGCTTGAGGATGGCACGCAGCAAAAGCAGAAGGAAAACGAGGAGCGAAAGGAAGATAACGACGGTGAGGCCCGTAAAGGCCAGGGTTTCACCCGAGGTTTCGGGATTCAGGAAGGGAATGGGGTTGAAGGCCTGGAGCGCTCCCAGCACGGCAAAAAAGAGCAACACGCCGGCAGCGAGAAACACGACCGTCCGCCGCTGCAAGCCGCCTTCAGTGGTCATGTGGGGATTATAGTGGCGGGCAAAAGCGCAGTGCTACTCAGCGCCGTATTGTGTCAAGAATCCGATCGCGCTCCGGATCACTGCGTTATTGATGAGTCGGTGCTACCGTGACCGGAAGAGGTAGGTCCAGTGAAGAAATCACTCCTGGTTTTGATTTTGCTACTGCCTTCATTTGCCCTGGCGGAAAAGTCCGCGCCGAATCCCGGAGATTACACCGTTGCCGTGCACGTACAGACATCAAGCGTCGCAGTCGATTGCAGCAACGTCACGAACGGGGACAGTGTCTGTTTCTGGAATCAGCACCTCAAGGTCACGATCGATGGCAAGAAATACGAGCTGGTTGGGAATCGCGCAAAGAAAACTCTGTACGTGCTGAGATCGGGCGACTACAAGGCCAAGATCCTGAAAGAAGACACATCGCGAAACTATGAGTATGAACGCAGCTATGAATTCCTGTTTGCAGACGGAACGACTGGGGATTTCCAGGTGATGGGCGAATCGGAATAGAGGGACGCCGGCACCCGGTCTTTCGGGCGCACCAATTGCAGAAGAATCGACCACGCCTATCTACCGGCGAGACTATCCGAGGACGATGTCTGTTCCTGTCCAGGAACGCTTCTGGCTGTCGGCTACGCCGCGATGGGTTAGCGTGCCGAGATAGGTATTGAGTCCTTCTGCGAAACCTGGATCGCGCTTGAGCGCTTCGCGCGCACCAAGATTAGCGATGCGCATCAGATACGGGAATGTCGAGTTAGTGAGCGCCAGCGTCGAGGTGTGCGGCACTGCGCCGGGCATATTGGTGACGCAGTAGTGAACGACGCCGTCGACGACGTAACTGGGATTGGAGTGCGAGGTCGGTTTGGCGGTCTCGACGCATCCCCCCTGATCGATAGCAACGTCAACGATGACAGCGCCCTTCTTCATCGCCGAGACCATGGCGCGGGTGACGATCTTGGGTGCGGTGGCACCGGGAATGAGCACGCCGCCGATGACCAGATCGGCCTCGCGCGTCGCCAGCGAGACGTTGTAGCTGTTCGATGCCAAGGTATAGAGGCGTCCGCTGTAGAGGTCGTCGAGTTCGCGCAGGCGGCTGAGATTGACGTCGACGAGCGTGACCTTGGCGCCGAAACCGATAGCGATCTTTGCAGCATTGGTACCAACGATGCCGCCGCCGATGATGGTGACGTTCGCAGGCGGAACGCCCGGGACACCACCGAGAAGAATCCCGCGGCCACCGCGCTCCTTTTCGAGATATGCGGCGCCAACCTGCACGCTCATGCGTCCGGCGACTTCGCTCATGGGCGTCAGCAGCGGCAAGGTGCCCTGGCGATCGCGGACGGTTTCATAGGCAATGCCGATGACCTTGGAGTCGAGTAGCTTGTTGGTGAGAACGGGAATGGGAGCGAGGTGGAGATAGGTGAAGAGCACCAGTCCTTCGCGGAAGTAGACGTACTCCTGCTCGACAGGCTCTTTGACCTTGACGACGGTGTCTGACTTTCCCCAGACGTAGCCGGCGTCGCCAACGATTTCCGCACCGGCATCCTGATAGCTTGCGTCGGTAAAGCCGGAAAGTTCGCCGGCGTGGGTTTCCACCAGAACTTTGTGACCGGCTTCAGTAAGGGATTTCACTCCGGCGGGCGTGACGCCAACGCGGGCTTCGTTGTCCTTAATCTCTCTGGGAACGCCGATGATCATGGTGGCTCCTTCGTCCGGCTTCAATCGCTCGACTCGCAGGGGAGGGCTGTCGCAAGGCTGGAGAGCTGTGCGCCGGACAGTTTTTTATACCCGGGGGGAGGGCTTGATCCGGCGCGACGGCTCACTACTAGCTTCCAGTTGGACACATCGTAAGGCGCTTTGGGGTTTCAATGTGTGCAAAGTTCGTGTTAAAAGTGTGGCATGGACACAAAACATGACGAAAAAGACGCCCTGCTGCAAAAAACGGCAGACGCGGAGGGCAGATCCGAACTGGATGATCTGGATCTCTCGATTCTGCGCTATCTAGAGCGGTATGGAAGGGCAACCAACTACGAGGTGGGCGAAGCGGTGGGCTTGTCAGCCTCGGCGGCTTCGCGCAGGATTCAGGCGCTGGAAAGTGCGGGAACGATTCGAGGCTACCGGGCCATGGTGGATGACCGCCTGCTGGGGAGGCGGATGACGGTTTACATCCGCGTGACCCTGGAGCGCCAATCGGCCCCGGTTTTGAGCGCATTTGAGGCGGCGGTGCGCCATTGCAAGGAAGTCGCAAGCTGCCACCTGATGGCAGGCCAGTACGACTACATGCTAGTGGCGCGGGTGGCGGGCATTGAAGACTATGGACGGCTTCACCAGAACGAGCTTTCGCGGCTGCCGGGGGTAACGCGCCTGGAAACGAGCTTCGCGCTGCGGGATGTGCTGGACGGAAATCGGGGATAGGACGCGTCGAAGAACCTACCTAGTCACGTGAAGACGGGATGCGATTTGGCCTCACTGGGGGTACATTGGTTACGCCAGTACTTTGCATTTGACGTTACTTGCGTGGGACAATTTCTGATTGCGATCCTGAAGGCGTAGTTATGTTTGAGTCCGACCAACACGAGTTCGATGAGGAGTATGCAGAGATAAGCCATCCGGCGCCTCCGCCGCCTCCCAAAACCCCTGCGGCTCCCGCTTCGGCGCCAGCACGATCCAGTGCAGTCGCTGTCCACGAGCCGATCGAAGAGGAACCCGAAGAAGAAGAGCAAGAACAGACCGACGAGGGGGAGCCGGAGGAGTTTTTTGATCCCGCGGAACGGCGCGAGGAGGCAAAACAACCCCCGCCGAAGAAGAAACCGCCCATACTGCTGCTGGGCGGATTTGCGGCACTGGTCGTTTTCGGAATCTTTGTCCTGATGACGGTCAACAAGCCGAAGGATGACACTCCGCCGCCGGGTGACCTGGGACCGGGTATCGTAGCCGTCGACGGCTTGCGCGGACATCTTGTAACGCGGTGGGATGGAAACGCGAAAAGCGGCAGACTTTCGTACAAGCTGCAGATCGTGCCGATGGAGGATCGCTGGGGTGCGGGGTTCTCGCATGCGGTAACCAATGCGGCGATGCCAATGTCAGTGAACATTCGACTGCTGGATTCAACGGGCTTTGCGCTTTGCGGAAAGGAAATTGATTTTCACTTCGATCCCCAGAGTGCGGCGCTGCCAGTTACAGTGTCGGCGGTAGGCGCGAATGGAAAGAAGCTTTCATTGGCTGAGCGAAACGCGGCCATGCAAGCGGCGCGGCAAAGCCAAGTCACCCAGATGCAGGCAGCGGAAGCGGCGAGAGAGCAGGGGAAAGACATCTTTCAGAACCAGACCACGGCCGACGGTCAGGTGGCAGCCATTAATGCGCAGGGCACGTTGCCTTGTTCTCCAGACCAGTACAAGCGCGTCGACTATTGGGACTTCAACACGAATTTTCCGACGCTCGACGAGCAGGCCATGCTGCTCGATCCCAAGGCGCACGCGAAGGAATTCGATCCGCCGGGGCACCAGAAGCGAAGCCTCCCCAAGTGGGGAGATGGATTTACTATCCAGGGCGATGACCGCGTGAAGGGATACGACCAGGCACGCGGAGTGCTGTGGGCGGAGGACAGGAGTTTCGCGATCGATAAGCGCTACGGGCAGACTACCGCGATGGCATGGGCAAGCAACTACACGCTCATTCACTATCGCTGCGACCAGCACGCCAGTTGTGCACTGACGGCGGCAGGTGAGGCCGCGGTGCTGCACGCGCATCTGAGCGAGTAGCTCGAGTCCCTCATCTGGACTTAGTGCCCAGGCGAGTATCTGACTGCGTCACGTAGCCTCATTGTTCTCGCAGCGCCTTTACGGGGTCGAGACTGGACGCCCTTCGGGCGGGTAGCCAGGATGCGAGCGCGGAAATGGCCAGGAACCCTGCAGTCATGGCGACATAGGTCGTGACGTCGGTGGCTTTTATGCCGCCCACGAGCAGCGCGGAGATCACGCGGCCCAGCAAGATTGACCCAATCACTCCAATGACAATGCCGGCTGCGCTCAGGCGCAGTCCCTGCGCCACGATGAGGCGAAGGATATCGCCGCGCTCGGCGCCCATGGCCATGCGGATGCCGATCTCGGAGGTGCGTTGACGCACCGAGGTGGAGATCACGCCGTAAAGACCAACCCCGGCGAGCAATGCAGCAATGACTGCAAAGACCGTGATCAGCAGAAGAGAGAAACGCGTACTGGCCTGCGAGCCGTAGACCACGGAGTCGACTGTCTCCATTTTGCTGACGAGGAGTTGGGGATCGAGCGCCTTGAGAGTCGCGCGGACCTGGTTTTCGTAGGAAGCCGGATCGCTGCCAGTGCGCAAGGCCCACGACTGAATTGCGCCGGAGCCGAGAAATGCGTCGGGAAAGTAGATTTGCTCGCGTCCGACCTCGGCAAGCGAGGTAACGCGCTGATGGGCAACCACACCGATGATCTGGACCTTTTCCGCTTCAGGTGTGCGCAGGCGGACGAGGATGTGTTTCCCGATTGCCGACTGGCCGGGAAATGCCTTGGCGGCAAGAGCGTCATCGACGATTACGCCGTCGCGTCCGGGCAGATTGTCTTCGTCGGTGAAGGTGCGTCCCGCATGCAGGGGCGTGCGCATGGCTTTGAAATAACCGGGGAGAACGATTTGAAAATCCGTTGCCTGAAAACGGCTTGGGTCGTGTGCGGCATCCTCCGTTCCCCAGCGAATGGGGCTGAATTCGCCGGTCAGCGGAAACGGGAATGAGCCGCTGACGCTCTGCACTCCGGGAATGGATTTGAGTTGCTCGGTGATCACGTGCATAAAGGCGGCGCGTTGCTCCGGAGTCTTGCGGTTGAGGCGGATGCCCTGAAGCTGGAAGGTCAGGAGATGATGCGGATCGAAGCCCGGATCGATCTGCTGCAGCTTGAGGAAGCTGCGGAACATCAACCCTGACCCGATCAGCAGAACGAACGAGAGTGCGACTTCGGACATCACCACCGCATTGCGCAGGAAGGCTCCACTGCCCATTCCGGAGGTGCGGCTGACCCCGCGCAGCACATTCATGAGCCCGGGGCGCGAAGCCTGCAAGGCGGGAACAATGCCAAAGATGGCCGCGGAGGCGAGTCCGGCAAGCGCGCTGTAGGCAAGCACGGTGCCATCGATGTGGACATCTTCAAGACGGGGAAGGTTGGCGGGAGCGAGTGCTCGCAAGGCGAGGATTCCAGCCCACGCAAGGCCTAGACCGGCCACCGTGCCCAACGCGGAGAGCAGCGCCGCTTCCATGAGGATCGGAGAGACGAGCCGCGAGCGGTTTGCCCCGAGGGCTGCGCGCACTGAGAATTCCTGCTGACGCAGCGAGGCGCGCACCAGGAGAAGATTGCCAACGTTGGCACAGGCTATCAACAGCAGGAAGATCACCGAGACCATGAGGGTGAGAATCGCTGGGCGCACCTCGGCCACGAGATGCTGGCGCATCGGCGACAGGTTGATGTAATAGCCTGCAGTCTGGTCGATCGTGAAGGTCTGTCGCGCCTGTGCGGCGATCCCGTCGGCAGCGCCTTGGGCACTCTGCAGCGCCGCTCCCTCTCTGAGCCTGCCAATGGGCCGAATGGAAAAGTCGTTGCGATTCGCTGAGTCGTAATTGAGACGATTGGCGAGGTAGATGTCGGGAGCAGGCTGAACGTCTGCGCTGGGCGGAAAGTAGAGGCGAAAGCCGGGAGCCAGAACACCCGCGATCACGGGGCCAGGCAGTCCGGGAATCGTGATGTTATGGCCGAGTACAGTGGTGTCGGCACCGTAGCGCCTGCGGAAGTACTCGTAACTGAGGATGGCAGTGCCGGGCAGTGGGGGTGGGGCATTGGCCGCGTTGTTCGCCGCCGGCTGCGCCTGCGGAATTCCATCCTGCGCATTGAAGTCCCGGCCCAAAATGATCTTGCCGCCCATCACGTCGAAGAAGTTGGTGGTGGCAATTGCGATGCTGATCTGTTCGGGTGTTCCGTTTTCCTGAGGAACGATGGTGCGGCCGGTGAAGACGCCGGCCATGTCAGAGAAGTACGCCTTTGTCCCATCGCGCAGGTCGATGTAATCCGCATTGGAGAAGGGCAGATCGTGCACGTCGCGCTTGCGCAGGTCCATGCCGGCAATCACCAGTTTGCCCGGGTCGCGGTAAGGCAGCGGCCGCAATAGGACTGCGTTGGTGACGCTGAAGATGGTGGTGCTCGCGCCGACGCCGAGCGCAATGGTGATGACGGCTGTCAACGTGTACCCAGGGCGCTTGGCAAGAACGCGCGCCGCGATCAGGACATCTTTCAATGTCATGGGGTGACCTCTCAGTTGAGAGTTGAACCGGGAATTCGCCTGACTGTCAATCAGAAGTGTTCAGGGCGCTTGATGAAGTTGCATTTCCGGTGGTCATGGGAACCGGGCACTGAGGGATGATTCCAAGAGTGCCTTCGAAATGGCAACGAATTGCGGAGTCTATTCAGAGTGCAGTGTAGTGATGGGATCGAGGCGCATGGCCCGCAGCGCTGGGATGTAGCTGGCGGCGAGCGCGACAGTGGTAAGGACAAGGGTGACACCGGCGAAGGTGGGCAGGTCGGCAGGCGACACGCCGAAGAGCAATCCGGCCATGAGGTGAGCGACGATGAGCGCACCGGCCACACCCAGCCCGGCACCAGCTGCCGCAAGACTGAGACCACGGCGCAGAATCATCTTGAGGATAGTGGCTCTCTGAGCTCCCAGGGCGAGGCGAATGGCGATCTCACGTCTTTGTTCATTCACAACATGAGAAATAGTCCCGTAGATCCCAAGCCCGGCCAACAGCAGGGCAGTCGCCGCGAATGACGCCACCATTTCCATGGAGAATCGCCTCACGGAAAGCGAGGTAGAAAGCACGTCATCCAGGGTCTCGGCATGGAAGACGGGAAGCGTCGCATCGATGGCCTGGACCTGTTCCCGCACTTGTGCGGAGATGGCGCTGGGATCGAATTGCCCGCGAAGAAAGATGGCCAGGTCTTTGGCGGGGCGCTGGTATGCGCTGCGGTAGATTTGCGGAATTGCCGCGTCCGCCAACGATTCCGTGCGGGCATCCGCAATGACGCCAATGATCGTGGTCCAGGCCGGCTTGGCAGAGCTCACGAGGCCGCGAGTATCCAGGTGCAAACGGACGCGTTTGCCCAGCGGGTCCTGGTTTGGCCAGTAGGTGAGAGCTGCGGCCTGATTGATGACGGCAACCTGGGGAGTCGTTTCAATATCCTGCTCGCTGAAAATGCGCCCGCGCAGTAGCGGCATGCCCAACAGGTGGAAGTATTCGGGCGAAACGATGGGACTCTCGATCACAGGGGCCTGATTGTCCATCGTCTCGATACCTTCACGGATCAATGGCAGTCGGCCGGGGTGGCTGTGGCCCAGGGGAAGAGCGTCCCCGTCGCCGACCGCCGCTTCTTCTACGCCCGACAGGGTTCGGCCGCGGCGAAGAATCTCGCGCAGCAGGACCGCTTCCTGCGTGGCGGTTTGATAGGGATCCAAGGTGGGATCGTTGGGTCCCGGCAGCCAGGTCTCAATGGCCATGACGCGATCAGGATTGAAGCCGGGCTGCACCGCAAACAGATCCCAGAAACTGCGCAGCAGAAGGCCCGCGGCAACCATCAACACCAGGGAGAGCGCCAATTCAGTGACGACCAGAACCTGGCGGGTGCGCGAGCGGTCCCGTGAGCCACCGGCACCGCGTCCTTCCTGCTTGAGCGTCCCGGTCAAATCGACACGGCTCATGAGCCACGCGGGAGTAAGGCCAAAGACAGTTCCGGCTGCCACCGAGACGGCGAGAGCGAACGCCAGCACGCCCCAGCTGATTGATATGTTGTTGAGGTGCGGGAGACTCTCGGGAACAAGCTGCAGCAGGAAATGCCGGGTACTGAAGAGAATGGCAAATCCGGCAATTCCGCCCAGCAGGAACAGCAGCAGACTCTCGGTGAGAAGCTGGCGGATGAGGCGCGTTCTTTGCGCTCCCATAGCCTGGCGAACCGCGATCTCACGACTCCGCACACTGGTCCTGGCGAGCAGGAGATTGGCAACATTGACGCAACTGATCAGGAGGACCAATCCTACCGCGCCGAACAGGAGAGTGAGGGATTGGCGAACGCTGCCAACCACGGTTTCACTGAGCGGAATCAGGCGCACGGTCCAAGCGGTCTGAGTCGGATACTCCGCCGGGTATTGTTTTTTCAGCGATTCCACCAGCGCATCCAGATGCCCATGCGCTGCCGCAATCGAGAGTCCCGGCTTCAGGCGCGCGATAACCACACGACTGCGCAGACGTGAATCGCGCAGCGGGGGAGGAAACGGCACACCAGCAAAGCCGGCGCCCAGCCACAACTCCACATTCTGCTCGTCGCTGGTTGATCCCTGATCGCGAAAGCCGCGCGGCATGACGCCCACGACGTGATACTCGTCGTTGTCCAGGCGCACTGCTTTGCCGAGAATGTGCGGGTTGGCTCCGAACTCCCTCCTCCAGAGCCCGTCGCTGAGGACCACCTCAAGGTTATAGCCCGGAGTGGTGTCATTCGCATTGAAGGTGCGGCCCAACTGCGCGTCCACGCCGAGGACAGAGAAGTAGTTCGGCGTAACCTGCTTGAAGCTGAGACGCAGGGGCTGTGCAGTGCCGGTGAGGTTCACGTTTGCGCCGGTGCCCGTGATTGCCGCGGACTGGAATATCCCGGAACTCTCGAGGTCTCTCCACTCAGGGACGGAGATGCCGACGCCCTGCGCGCCTACGCCCGGAAGATCATCCTGGATGCGAACCAGTTCGCTGGGGTTCGGGAACGGCAAAGGGTGCAGCAGAGTGGCATCGATCACGCTGTAGATCGCGGTAGTGGCTCCGATGCCCAGCGCCATGGTGGCGATCGCAATGAAAGAGAATCCGGGAGATCGCAGCAGCATGCGAATCGCATAGCGCAGGTCGAAGAGCACATTCTCAATGAGGGGAAGGCTTTGCTCGGCGTGATGGCGTTCACGGATCGCTTCTGTTGCACCGAGCTTGATTGCAGCCCGACGCCGCGCTTCGGCAGGCGACATCCCGGCGCGAAGATTCTGCTCTGTCTGGAACGCGAGATGTTCCGCGATCTCTTCCTGCAGGCGTTGGTCGAAGCTCCGCCTTGTGGCAAGATTCGACAGGCGTATGAAGAAGCGTCGCAGGAATTTCACGTCAGATCCTCCGCTTTGACTTTGAAAAAGCGCGCGATGATGGCCGCGGTTTGCTCCCAATCGCGGGTCTCTGCCTGCAGTTGCCTGCGGCCGGCCGCGGTAAGCCGATAGAAGCGGGCGCGGCGGTTGTTTTCTGATGCGCCCCACTCGGAGGCAATCGAGCCCTCATGCTCGAGCTTGAGCAGCAGGGGATAAAGCGTGCCCTGGTTGACCGCCAGAAGGTCTCCGCTGATCTGCTCGATGCGCCGCGCAATTCCCCAGCCGTGTTGCGGTCCCAGGACATCGAGTGTCTTGAGGACCATGAGCGCGAGCGTACCTTGCAAGACGTCCGGCTTTTCCTTCATGGCGAAATCAACCTTTAGGTTTCCAACAGGAATAATAATGACATGGTTCCTTTTGGAAAACAACAGGACTTTTGGAGACTACTTCCGAATCTATCGGCGCGGAAAATCCCAGGTCTCGAAATCGAGAACTCCGAGCGGTGTCAACCGTGGGCCACCACGGCGAAACCCCTCACCGACTCCGCAGATGTTACGTGCGTGGCGCGCCCTCCCACGAAGATTCGCTGAAGCCGAACGAGACGGGGTGTAGACTCCGCTTCAACAACCCACATCCGTGAGATCGGAGATCCAATGGGCTCAAGCTCAAGATCCTTAACCGGTTCCCTGGTCCTGTTATCGCTACTTGCCTTCGCCGATGGCGGATTGTGCCTCCACGAGGCAAAGCGGGACATTGCTCTGGCGCCCAATGAGAGCACTGCCTCCGGGCAAGCCCGAATGCATTCTCAAACAAAAAATTCCAGCATTTTCGATTCTTTGCGATGCGATTACATCTTCAGCGTGAATGGCAATTACTATAACGGGCACGGGATCTGTCCCAAGCAGACGGATCATTCGGTCACAGGCACCGCGGAGATCCTCACCGGATTTCTCCCGAATCCAAACGTCACGGTCTATTACGATCCGGCCGATCCGACGTTCAACAGCATGATGGAGTTTGTCGCGAAAAGTGCATACGACTATAAGAAAGCGAAGATAGCCTTTGGCGTCGGTGCGGTGCTTCTTCTTTTCAGCATTGTTGGATCTTTGCTTCTGGCCGGTTTGAGCAATGGTAGCCAGGGCATCGTGGTAGATGCCGAGGGAACCGTCATTCATCCGGACAAGATAGATTCCGAATAGCAGCAGCGAATGACTGGTCCTAAATCCTCCTGTGTAACGAGGGTCCGCCACTCAGTTGCAGGAGCAGGCTCCGGTCGAGTCCGGGAGGGTGGAGCAGGAACCTATCTGTTCGGGCACCCATGGCCTTGATGCAGGCGACGAGTCCTGCAGTGGCTTTGTGTGATTGGGGAAGAAATCCCCAGGTCTCAGAAGCGGAATCTGCACCCAGGTTTATGCTATCCAGTTCATGACACAAAAAACGCGTCAGGAATTGGGCACCCGGCGTAGACTTTTGTGCGAACACGATTCCCCACCCAAGAAGGACTCTGCGAATGTCTGGAGCAACGGTTTCCCCGGAAGAGGCGGCTGGCCTTGTCAAATCGGGCATGTGGCTGGACTACGGCGCGGCGCTGTGCCAGCCGGATGTTTTCGATAACGCGCTGGCTGCACGCAAAGACGAACTGACGAACGTGAAGATTCGCTCGTGCCTGTCGATGCGTCCTCGCGCGGTGATTGAGGACGATCCGGAAGGCAAAAGCTTTCATATGTTCAGCTGGCATTTTTCAGGCTACGACCGCAGGAAGCATGACGCTGGACGCTGCAACTACGTGCCGCTGAACCTGGGTGAGGTGCCGGATTATTACCGGCGCTTTCTCGATCCGGTGGATATCGTCATCCTGAAGACGTGTCCGATGGATGAGGGCGGCTACTTCAACTTTGGGCCGACTAACCTTTGGCAGCGAGCCGCGATCGAACGCGGCAAGGTGGTGATCGTCGAGATCAATCGCGAGATGCCGTACTCTTTCGGCAAGGAAAACGGCGTGCATTTGCGGGAGGTTGATTACGTAATCGAAGGCGATCATCAACCGTGCGCGGAGTTGCCCAATCCAGACCCGAGCGAGATCGACAGCACGGTGGCGCGGCGGATTGCGGAAGAGATTGAGGATGGTACGTGTCTGCAGATCGGGATTGGCGGGATGCCCAACGCAGTATGCACCTTGCTGCTCGAGACGGGGGTGAAGGATCTGGGCATCCACACGGAGATGCTGACGGACGGGCTTGGCTTGCTTTATCGTTCGGGCCGGGTGACGGGATCGCGGAAGGCGCTCGATCCGGGGAAAGTGACATATACATTTGCGCTGGGTTCGCACTCGCTGTATGCGACGACGAATCGCAATCCCGACATGTATTGCCATCAGGTGGACTACACGAACTCGCCGAGCTTCATCATGCAGAACGAAAAGGCCGTGTCGATTAACAACACGACACAGATCGATCTGCAGGGACAGGCGGCTTCGGAAACCGACGGTCAGCGTCACCTCAGCGGCACCGGTGGGCAGCTGCAGTTTGTGCGAGGGGCTTACGCATCGAAGGGGGGAAAATCGTTTATCTGTCTCGCGTCGACGTACGAGAAGCGCGGGGAGCGGAAGAGTCGGATTGTGTTCAGCCTGACGGCGGGGAACATTGTGACGACGCCGCGGTCGGATGTGATGTATGTCGTTACCGAGTACGGGATGGTCAATTTGAAAGGACGATCGGTGGCGGAGCGGGCGAAGGGGCTGATCGGGCTGGCGCATCCGGATTTTCGCGAGGAGTTGGAGCGGCAGGCGTACGAGAACCGGTTGATTCCGCGGGGTGTTTCGTTTGCTTGAAGATAAAGCCGTCCGGGGAATTGCACTTCGGGGAGTTGTTACATGGCGATCAATGGCGAAACACATGAACAGGCAGTCGTCCGCGCTTTCATCGTGAAGGATAAGCAGGAGCGATCTCTATTCCTGCTTTCTCATCCAGAGCGTCGGCGCAAATTCACTGATGGCCTCGCACATTTCAAATGGTTGGATATGAGATTCGCTCACCACATTCGGGCGAGCACTGCCCACACTGCCGCCGAACTCGTCTCCCTCTTGCGGCGAAAAGGTGCTGGAAAGATGGTCTGGATCATATCTGAATCTGCACAAATAGACGGCCAGGAGATGAGCATCGAGGACGCGATGGAGCGGACGTGGGGTCTATGTAGAGGCACAATCTTGTCATGCATTCCGGGGAAGCTCGCGTTTTTCAGGGGCGAGGAAATGCGGAGCGAATACCTGCTCGAACGTCCACAAGCCTAGACTCATCGGGATTTCTAGGGTTTCTTCGGTGGCGGATTGGGGTAGGTGCGCTCGACTTCATCTTTTAATTGCTTGAAGAGGGTGAGCTGGGGCGGGTTGAGGCCATCGGGAAGGGTGCGTTGCCAGAGCAGTGCTCCGCGAGCTTCGTTTGGATTGGGCAGGAAGACCTCAAGGAAATCATCGGGCGGACCTACTTCGGTGCCGACGGCGATGCCGTTTCCCGACATCGGGCCACCGGCGGGACGGTTGGGACCCGATTGCGGCGCTGAACTGACTTGTCCCCCGAGCGTTGCGGTGGCGAGGCGGCCCTTGCGCACCACAAAGATCAGATCTGCCTGATCGCGGCGGGTGGTCACGATGTAGCGATTCCAATCGTAGAGAGCTCGATCAACGTCGGCGATGGCGTCGCGGTCGTCTGGATTCAGCCGCGGGTTAAACTCCTGACCATCCTCTGCTTCCACGTACACGTAGCGTGCCTGCTCAAACGCGGCGGGCAGCTTATAGGGCTTTTTGGGCTTGGCCTGGATGATGGCGAGTGCGGGCACCAGCAGTAACAGTAACGTGATCGCCTTGAATGGCTTCATCGGGCCCTCCGGAACACGACTGCGTTTGTTTGACAGGCAGATCGGCCAAACGGAATCAGTGTACGCGGATTGGCTTGGGGATTGGGCGCGAATTCTCTGGTCGATTCGTTGCAATCCCAACCATGCGCGCGCATGTATCCCGCCCCCGGGAGATGCGGGAATCCAATGCCTCAAAATCGAGGCCATTCGACCTTAATCGGGACAAGCTCTGTTGGACCCGGAAGAGATGAGAAGCAACCGCAGATCCTTCGACTCCGCTGCGCTTCGCTCAGGAAGACAGCCTAATGGGAGATGTAGGAATCCCAGGTCTCAGAAGCGAGACCTGGGGCACCCATGTGTTCATCGTTGAGAGCTGGACTTACTCGGCGTTGTCGATTTGAGCGCGCTGGAGTTTGTCGCTGTAGTCGACGTAGACGGCTTTCCAGGTGGTAAAGAAGTCGAGGGCGCCCAAGCCTTCGCGGTGGCCGTTGCCGGTGTGCTTGACGCCGCCGAAGGGCAGGTGGACTTCTGCACCAATCGTCGGGGCGTTGATGTAGGTGATGCCGGCTTCTAAATCGCGAATGGCGGCAAAGGCGCGGTTGAGATCCTTGGTATAGAGGGCGCTGGAGAGGCCGTAGTCGATGGAGTTGGCGATTTCAATTCCCTGCTCGAAGGTGTCGAACTCGATGAGCGCGACGACGGGGCCGAAGACTTCTTCGCGGGCAAGGCGCATGGAGGGCGTGACTCCGCCGAAGATGGTGGGAGCAAAGAACGTGCCCTTGGCGTAGTCGCCATCGGTAAGCGGGCCGCCGCCAAGGAGCAACTTCGCGCCTTCCGCGAGGGCGATATCGACATACTTGTTCGATGTTTCGATCTGGCCCGCATTCACCTGTGGTCCCACTTCAATCGACTCGTCGAGGCCGTTGCCGACTTTCAAAACCTCCGCTCTCTGGACGAATCTCTCGGTGAACTTCGCGGCGATTCCCTTTTGCAGCAGGATGCGGCTGGTGGCGGTGCAACGCTGGCCTGTGGTTCCGAACGACCCCCAGAGCGCGCCGTCGAGGGCGAGTTCCAGGTTGGCATCGTCGAGGACGATCTGAGCGTTCTTGCCGCCCATTTCGAGGGAGACGGGCTTGAAGGTGGCGGCAGCGCGCTGGGCGACGTGCGAGCCGACTTCGCTGGAGCCGGTGAAGCTGATGGCGCGAACGTCGGGGTGTTCGACGAGGGCGTTGCCGGTGGAGCCTCCGCTGCCGCTGACGATGTTGACGACGCCCGGGGGCAGGCCGGCATCGACGAGGGTCTGCACGAGGTTGTAGACGGAGAGAGGCGTATCAGTGGCGGGCTTGATGACGCAGGTGTTGCCGGAGACGAGCGCGGGAAAGAGCTTCCAACTGGGGATGGCCATGGGGAAGTTCCACGGCGTGATGAGTCCAACGACGCCTACGGGCATGCGGATGGACATGGCGAACTTGTTCTGCAGCTCTGAGGGTGTGGTCTGGCCGAAGAGACGGCGACCTTCACCGGCGACATAAAAAGCCTCATCGATCGCTTCCTGCACATCGCCGCGGGTTTCGGCAAGCACCTTGCCCATTTCGCGGGTCATGTCGTGGGCATACTGCTCCTTGCGCTGCTGGAGGAGGATGCCGGCGCGGACGAGGATCTCAGCGCGCTTGGGGGCGGGAACGAGGCGCCAGGTAGCGAAGGCCTTCTTCGCGGCGGCGACGGCCTTGTCAACGTCTTCAGGGCCGGAGGATGGAAAAGAGCCGACGATGTCGTCGTGGTCGGCCGGATTCACGTTGAGGATGGTTTTGCCGCTTGCGGCCGGCATCCATTCGCCGCCGATCAGATTGTGGTAGGTGGGGTAGGTCATTTTTGGGTTCTCAGTTCGGAGTTCGTAGTTTTCAGTGGACAGTGGACAGTGATCAGTGGACAGATGTCCGACGGAATTGGGGAGCTGTCGGTGCATTGCCCGGCTGGGCACAAAAACACTTGATTTTAGCGCACCGGGGTTGTGTGTCGCCTCGGCACAAGGCGAACCATTCGGCGATAAGTCCGCTGGACGACAGTCTTTCGCACATCGGTCAGGCATCGAGCGGTTGGCTAGAAAGGGTTATTTACAAAGCTCCCCTGTCACCTGATTACCAACGGTGTTTTTCGCTGCATTACTCCGTTGGCCGTACAATCTCAATTGAGGTAGATTCCACTCATACATGTCTCAGAACGGTTATCCTTCGCGTACTTCGCGGTCACATGGCTTGCGCTCGCTCTTCAGCATGTTTTCGAGCGATCTGGCTATCGATCTTGGGACCGCCAACACCCTGGTCTTCGCCGCCGGTAAGGGGATTGTTGTCAACGAACCCTCCATTGTGGCCATCAACAAAAACACCGGTGAGGTGGAAGCAGTAGGCAAGGAAGCCAAGGACATGCTGGGGCGCACTCCCGGCAACATCGTGGCCATCAAGCCGATGAAAGACGGCGTCATTGCCGACTTCAAAGTCACCGAGAAGATGCTGAACTACTTCATCCAGAAGGCACATAACCGCAAGATGCTGGTACATCCGCGCATCGTGATCGGCGTGCCCTCTGAGATTACGCAGGTGGAAAAGCGGGCGGTCGAGGACTCGGCTTATCGCGCCAAGGCCAGCGAGGTATATCTCGTGGAACAGGCCATGGTGGCGGCGATTGGTGCAGGCCTGCCGATTACGGAGCCGGGCGGCAACATGGTGGTGGATATCGGCGGCGGGACTACGGACATCGCGGTCATCTCGCTTTCCGGTATCGTCTATTCGCGTTCGGTGCGGATGGCCGGCAACCAGATGGACGAAGCCATTACCAATTACCTGAAGCGCAAGTACAACCTGCTGATCGGCGAAAGGACTGCCGAGCAGATCAAGATCGAAATTGGATCGGCCTATCCCCTGGACAAACCACTGACGATGGAGATCAAGGGCCGCAACTTGATCGAGGGCGTGCCAAAGACCATCTCCATCGACGACAGCGAGATTCGCGAGTCGCTGGGCGAGTGCATTGCGGTCATCATGAATGCAATCCGCGTGGCCCTGGAACGGACGCCGCCGGAGTTGTCGGCGGATATTTCGGATCGCGGCATTGTGCTGACGGGTGGAGGCGCGCTGATCAAGAACCTTGACAAACGCATCCGCGAGGAAACCGGGCTGCCGGTCTCGGTGGCGGATGATCCGCTGGCCTCGGTGGTACTGGGAACCGGCAAAATGCTGTCGGACTTCAGACTGCTGCGCAAGATCAAGATCGATTAATGCAGTGGACAGTGCACAGTGAACCGTCCTCCGATATTGGTCGTCATTCTCCGCAAGGGCCAGCAAAACACCGACCACTGTTCACTGTCCACTGTTGACTGACCCTCATGGAATCATTTGTTGTTCGGTATCGGAACCTGCTGGTGCTGCTGGCGTTGCTGGTGGCCCAGATCCTGGGCCTTGCCACGCAAGTGCACCGCTCCACCAGCGGGCAGGTGGGCGGTGACCGCGCCGATGGAAGCAGCGTCAAGCTGATTCGCTACTGGACCAACTCACTGGTTTCGCCGCCGGAAAAGGCTTTGCACTCATCGGGCTCCGGCGTTTCGTGGCTGTGGAATAACTACATCGATCTGCGGCATGTGCGGCAGCAGAATGCAGATTTGCAAAAGACCGTCGATCGTCTGAGGCTGGAGCAGGCCGCGCTGCTGGAAGACGCCAAGCAAGGGCAGCGGCTGCAGGCCCTGCTGCATTTCCAAGAGAAATATATCTACAAGACCCTCGCAGCGCAGACCATCGGAACCAGCGGAACTGACCAGTCGCGCGTGTTTTACATCGACAAAGGCAAGAATGACGGCGTTGAACGCGATATGGCGGTCATTACGCCGGAGGGAATCGTCGGCAAGATTCGCGACGTGTTCCCCCACACCGCGCAGGTACTGGCCATCAACGACGAGTCGAGCGGCGCGGGCGTGATCCTGGAGACGACGCGCATCCGCGGCATTCTGCGGGGTAACGCGGCGGGACAGCCGCAGGTAGAAGACGTGGTTCGCGATCAGCGGATCAAGCCCGGCGAGAATGTGCTGACTGCAGGTGGCGACGATATCTTTCCGCGTGGAATGCCGGTCGGGGTGGTCCAGAACGTTGCAAACGATCCGGAGCGGGATGGATTTGTAGATGTGATCTTGAAACCGGCCGCGCATCTCGACCAACTGGACGAGGTACTGGTGGTGACATCGACGCAGCCGCGATTCCCGCCGGATCAGCAACAGGACATGGCCGCAACCGAAGCGCTGCAAAGCTCGGAAACGGAGCGGCAGAAGGCATCGGATGGAATGGCGGAGAAGTTGCCGGGGCTGGTCGTACCGAATGTGCCGCCGGATCAGCAGCCGCTGAGAGATGCTGCGAATCCCAATCCAGTATCCAAACCGCCCCAGGCGATTCGTCCCGACCGATTCACGCCGGGGAATGCGGTGACGCCAAATCTGCCGGCACCCAAAACTCCAGGCAGCAACCCAAATGCAACGCCGCCAGCGGCACCGCAAGGAGAGAATCGCTAGACATGTCTGTCCTTTCAGCGGAGAGCCGCCGCGAATTCGAGATCCATCGCTACCCGGTACTGATCTATGCCCTTGTGCCGATCGCCGCGCTGGTCCTGCAGGCGTGGCTGCCGCGCATGATGGGACGGTTCGCGTGGTTCGATCTGCCGCTGGTGGTGACAGTGTTTTTTGCGCTTAGCAGGCGCAATCCGATTCAGGGTTCGATCCTGGGCGGCCTTCTGGGAATCGCAGAAGATGCCCTGACAGGGCATCCCATCGGCATCAATGGAATTGCAAAGACACTGGTCGGGTATCTTGCGGCTTCAGTGGGCATCCTGGTCAACGTTGAAAACCACGCCATTCGCCTGGTGATGACGTTTGTGCTTTCGCTGGTGGGGAGCGCGACCTATTTCTTCGTGGTTCGCTTTCTACTGGGCATGACGATCGATACCAACTGGCTGATGGAGTTGTACAAGGCGCTGGGCAATTCGTTGATTGCGCTGGTGCTGTTTCCCGTGCTGGACCGGACGAAGATTCGCGATTGAGTACGTTGGTTCATGGAACGAAAAACGGTTGGCACGCGCCGCAATACCGCAAGAGCAGAATGTTGGATAGAGGTATTCTGAGTGTGACGTTATCGGGTAAATCGCGGGAAAGCGGATTCTTCGCTCACCACCCCCGAACCTACCCCAAAGAGCGATTCTCGCTCCTTGGGGCCCTGAAACGTTCGGGGCCCCGTTCACTCAGAATGACATCGTTGATTTGGGGGCACTTTTTTACGCGGAACATCGTCGATTTGGCCCGTTCACGCAGAATGACATCGGCAATTATGAATCACATCGTCAACTGAGAGAAGAGTTTCAGACTCGATACTGGTAATGGCTTCCCATGAATTTTGACAAGGTCACGCGCGGCGAGAAAGTCCCCACCCTCAAGCTTGCGGTGGTGCAGTATGGCGTTCTTGCGCTGATCCTGGCCCTTTCGGCCGGTTTGTGGCGGCTGCAGATCCTGGGGGCACAGAACTTCAAGATGCTGGCGGAACAGAATCGCATTCGCAAGGTGCCGATTCTGGCTCCGCGTGGCAAGCTCTTCGATCGCGAGAACCGCCTGATCGTCGACAACTACCCTTCGGTCTCCTGCTTCCTTGTCCGTGAACAGAACCGCAATGTCGAAGCCGATCTTCCGCTGATCGCGCGGGGACTGCACCTGGATCTCGAACAACTGCAAACAACACTGCACAGGTATCGGCTCGTTCCCGGATACCAACCGATTCCGATCAAGGAAGATGTTTCAGCCGACGAGCAGGCGTTTATCGAAGCACATCGCAATGAGCTGCCGGAGTTGGAGACGATCGAGGGCGAGCGGCGGCTGTATCCCCGCGATGGTTTTGCGGCACACCTGATTGGTTATGTTGGCGAGGTCAGCGAAGAGGACCTGAACCAGACACGCTATGCCGCCGATGAGCCCGGCGACGTGGTAGGCAAGGCCGGCGTGGAAGAGGAATACGACCAACTGCTGCGCGGGCAAAACGGCTCGCGCGACGTGATCGTCGACAGCCACGGGCGCGAGGTGGGTTTTCTGGGGATCCAGCATGCGATTCCGGGACAGGATTTGAAACTGACGATCGACAACGATCTGCAAAAGGCGGCGGAACTGGCGATGGGCGACCGCACGGGTGCGATTGTGGCGATGGATCCGCGCAATGGCGACATTCTTGCGATGGTGTCACGGCCCAGTTTCGATCCCAATGCGTTTTCTGTGAAAATTGACCGCGCAGAGTGGAACAAGCTGATTACCGATCAAGACCATCCCCTGATGAACAAGGCGATTCAGGCGCAGCTGGCTCCAGGTTCAACATTCAAGATCCTGATGTCTGTGGCTGGGTTGCAGGAGAACATTGCGCAGAATCTGAAAGTGAATTGTGCCGGCGGATGGGGGCCCTACGGATTCTTCCATCATTGCGACGAGAAGCATGGCGCTGTCGATATTCACAACGCAATTCCCTACTCCTGCGACACGTATTACTACCAGCTGGGCGACAGGCTGGGTATCGATCGGATTTCGCGGTACGCGACGGAGTTCGGCTACGGGCAGAAGACCGGGATCGATTTGCCGGGCGAGCAGGCGGGACTGATGCCGAGTGAGCACTGGCTGATGAAGAACTATCACCGCAAGTGGTATCCAGACGAAACGCTCGACGTATCGATCGGGCAGGGCGCGGTGGAAGCGACGCCTTTGCAGCTGGCGCGCATTATCGGCGGGATTGCGTCGGGTGGACACCTGGTTCGGCCGCACGTTGTAGCGCAGGATCAGCTTCCCGCGGACTTCAAGCGGGATCTGCTGGAGACCCTGCCGGGATCAGGCGATGTGAACATTCCCATCGATCCTGAAAACTGGGAGATCATCACCGATGGGATGGCCGAGGTGACGCAGCCGGGGGCCTTTCATACGGCCGGTGGCGAACACCTTGAGGGCATCGACTTCGCCGGCAAAACGGGAACTGCCCAGGTCATGAGCCACGAGGCTCTAGACAAAACGAGCAAAGGCAGATCCACCAATCCCAACGTTTGGTTCGTCGGCGTGACCCCCCGCCGCAACCCTGAATTGGTCGTCGCGGTGCTCTGGCAAAACGGCAACAAAAGCTGGTTCGCGGCGCGCATTGGCGCGAAATTCGTCTCCGACTACGTGGAAAAACAGCGCAGGCTGGCGCACAACCTGGTTCCGGCGAAGACGCCTGCTCCTCCGCCCGTGGAAGTCGGCGCGGTATGGACCACGCCCAATCAGACTCCCGATGGAAAGGGCGAGACGACGGCAAAGCTGCATGCGGGCAAGTTCTTGGTGGGGCCGAATGGAGTCGTGCAACCGGGCTCGCAGAATGATCAGCCAAAAGCTATGAAACCGGGGCAGGGAGTGCCTCTGGTTGCGAAGAAACAGATCGCAACGACCGCAACAGCCGCACAGACTGGGCATGAATCCGCGAGGCTAAGTTCGCCTGCGTTGCCGGGGAAAGCCGCGCCGGTGAAACCGTAATGAGTCCGATGCGCCGCATCATGAGCTTTCGCGATTTCGACTGGACGCTGCTCGGGGTCGTGGCATTGCTCTGCACCATCTCGGTGCTGGAGATTTACTCGGCAACACTGCACACTAAGTATGTCGGCTTTCACACCAAGCAGATTTACTGGGTCCTGGGCGGTGTGGTGGCGATGTTCCTGTTTTCGCTGATCGATTATCACAAGCTCATCGACTGGGTTCCGTGGTTCTATGGGTTCTTCCTTCTGGGCCTTATGGCGGTGCTGGTGCCGGGAATCGGGCACAAAGCGCTGGGAGCGCGGCGCTGGATCAAGGTCGGGCCCATCCTGTTTCAGCCTTCAGAGTGGATGAAGCTGGTGATGATCCTGGCGGTAGCGCGGTACTTCGCGAACCTGGGCGGACGCAACCTCACGTGGAAGGAGATCTTCAAAGCCTTCGCGCTGGTAGGGGTGCCGATGCTGCTGATTCTGAAGCAGCCAGACCTTGGGACTTCTCTTACGTACATACCGGTGCTGGTGATCGGGATGTTTCTCGGCGGTATCGACCTGAAGCAGTCGATGATACTTGTTGTTGCGGCGATGGTTCTTGTGGTGGGCGGCTGGAGCAGCGGCAAACTCCTGAAGCCGTACCAAAAGGCAAGGCTGACGGGATTCATCAATCCCGACAACGATCCCCGGGGAGCTGGGTATCAGGTACTGCAGGCAAAGATCGCGGTGGGCGCTGGTGGAATCTGGGGCAAAGGGGCCGAAAAGGGGACGCAGACGCAGGGGGCGTTCATTCCCATTCCCCATGCGGATTTCATCTTCGCAGCGTTCAGCGAGGAGCATGGGTTTGTGGGCGCGGTCTTCGTGCTGCTGCTATACTTCCTCATATTGATGCGTTTGATTCAAAACGCTCAAACAGCTGCAGACCTGCCTGGCTCCCTGATTATCATGGGCATCGTGGCTGTGTTGGCCTTCCAGATCGCGGTCAACGTAGGCATGGTCATTGGCTTTATGCCAGTCACCGGAATCCCTTTACCGTTAATGAGTTACGGCGGATCCTCGGTGTTGTTTACTTTCCTGGCGCTGGGCGTCGTGATGAACGTACGCATGCGCCGGTTCGTAAACTGAAACGTGAGCCGGTCGAGAGAGACCGGAAGCAAGATTGCACGGCAACACCCTCTTGGGGATCGCCGGGATTTCCGGACCACAAGAGCAAAGTTTGTAAGTACATACAGCATCGTCAGAGATGCTGGCCCGATGGCCGCTATTGGATGAAGCCGTTTCAATGAGATTCGGCGGATCTGAAAGCAAGGCTCGGTGCACAGCGTTAAAGAGGATGCCAAATCCGGTCAAGGTCCTGGTGGACCGCGCGCCGGACAGGATTGGGTTCAATGAGCACGCAGAGACGGGCAAATCGGACAACTCCAGCAATCGACGATGACTGCGTGGCTGTCTGGTTCCGCTGGTTTCGAGGCTGCGGGGAGCACGCGGGAACTTCGGTTCCTGCAGTGAAGACCTGCGGCATACTCACCAGCTTAAGAACGGCCCCGCTCATGTCGATCGTCTGGTTGGCATGGGTATGGTTGAAAACCTGCGACGAAAGGTCGCAAGAGTCAATCGATCGGGTGGCCACAAACTCTCTGCATTCGGATACCTGTTTCGAAACCTTTGCCGGACTTGGAAGTCTCCGAGGTTCGCCACCCCTCCAAGGGGCAGGCGACCGCAGGCTTTCGGTCCCCCAGGCCACGCGCATGTCATCCCCGCTGCACATTCCCAACATCCCCGTCCGCGCCCGTCTCCAGGCCACCTTGCCGCAAGCCCCAGCAGGCAGAGTCCGCTGGGCGGAAAGGCACGATGGCAAAAGAGATTTGTATTTCCAGCACGCCGCATGAGACGCGGCTTGCAATTCTAGAAGACGATCAGCTCGCGGAAATCTACTACGAACGCGAAAACGAGTACACGCTGGCGGGTTCCATTTATAACGGACGCGTCACGCGGGTTCTTCCCGGCATGCAGTCGGCATTCGTCGACATTGGGCTGGAGCGCGACGCCTTCCTTTACGTCACCGACTTTATGGAGTTGGAAGACCAGGAGGAGACAGACGAGCTTGAAAAGGCCGCGGCAAGCGGCGGCAACCAGGCTCCGCGCGAAGTGCGCCACGCCAATGGCCAGGAGCGTGGCCAGGGACAAGATCGCGGCCCACAGGATCGCAGCCCGCGTCCCGGGCGACAGGAACAGAAGCCCGATCGCGAGAGCCGGCCGACAATCGAAATTACTTCAGAACCGGGCGAAGGTGAATTTGCAGCGCCCGCTGCGGGAACGCAACATACCGACGATGCGGAAGGATCCGACGAACAGGGTGCCAAGCGGTGGCGTGGACGTCGGCGCCGTCGTGGCGGCCGGGGCGGAAGCAATGTTTCGGCGGCTCCAGCCGAGAGCCAGGAGTTTATCGGTTCTCATGTGAACGAGTCCGGTGAACTTGAACCGGAAGTCGCGAGTGAGATCCAGGCGTCAGCATCCTTTCCGAGGAATGCGCGGACTGAACGCCCTGAGCGTTCGGAGCGGCCTGATCGTGCGCCGGAGCCATTCGTACTTCCGGGGGAATCGCTGAGGAAATATGGCGGTGTTTCAGCCGAGTCGGGTGAAAAGGCGGCGCCTGAAGCGTCCACACCCGTTCGACCCGCATCCTCTTACAAGCCGGCCTCGCTGATTGAGTCGCCGATTGTTTGGGACGGCAGCGGTTTGCTTCCAGGCGAGTCACTCTCGCGGCATCGCAATCGCCAACCCGAAGCGCCCGTCGCCGATGTGCGGAGTGCTTTGACGCCGGAGTTCGAGCCGGGCTCGGCTGACGAAATCGAGGAGCAGGAATTTGTCGAGGAGATGGCCTCTCCGACGGCCGATCACGAAGTTGAGGCGGTTGCCTCCGAGTCGCATGCGGAGCTGGCCCCGATCTCGTACGAAGACGAGATGGAGGAGGAAAGCTTTGAAG
This sequence comes from uncultured Acidobacteriaceae bacterium, assembly GCA_963838295.1. Lineage (GTDB taxonomy): Bacteria > Acidobacteriota > Terriglobia > Terriglobales > Acidobacteriaceae > Telmatobacter. Next base: position 159,041 of record CAWIQS010000001.1, on the reverse strand, counting down.
CCCACGCGAGCGAGCCTCATGCTGTTCCCGGTGAGCCAGTCTCGGAATCCGCAACCGGCGAAACTGAAAGCACTCAAAACGAGAGCACCGAATTTGAGGGTGATCGCAGCGCTTCGCACAACGTCGATCCGCTGCCGCCAGCGGAATTCCGGCTCTTTGGACTTGGGGGCAAGAAGAAAAAGTCCGACGAAGTTGCACCTACGCCAGCGCCCGAGGTGAAGAAGCCGGCATCTGTTCCTGTGCCGTCGTCTTTTTCGCCCGGCACCGGGCTGGTTGAAGAAGAGTTGATCGAGGGCGAGGAATATGACACGCCCCATCATCATCACAAGACGGACGAGCACGACCTGGATGATTACGAGGAAGAAGAAAAGCTGCACACGCAGATTCACTCGGGCGAACTGGGCGAGATGCTCCAGGAGGCTCACCTCGACCACAAGATCCAGTTGAAGTTTGAAGACAAGAACGGCGAAGAGGGTGAGGACGACGAGGACGAGGAAGAAGAAGCAACCGCGTCTGGCACTCAACCCGCTGCCGACGGTCAGACTCAACAGCAACGCCGCGACCGTGGCGGACGCGGCCCACGCCGCGGCCGTGGAGATCGCGGAGATCGTGGCGGACACCGTCCGGGAGGGCGCGGACCATCGCGGCGCTCGTCGCAGACTTCGGACCTGCCGATTATCAGCGACCTGCTCAAGCCGAACCAGGAAATCCTGATTCAGATAGCGAAAGAGCCGATCGCCAAGAAGGGCGCTCGGATCACGAGCCATATCGCGCTGCCGGGGCGGTTCCTGGTGTTCATGCCAACAGTCACCCATGTGGGCGTGAGCCGCAAGATCGCGTCGGACGAGGAACGCCAGCGTCTGAAGCGAATCTTGACGCACGAGCGTGGCGATGCTTCGGGCGGATTCATCGTGCGCACCGCGGCAGAGGGCGCTTCAGAAGAGGAGTTGCGGGCCGATCTTCGCTTCCTGATTCACCTTTGGAACGACATCAAGCAGCGTTCGGACGATTCGAAGTCGCCGGCACTGATCTATCACGATCTGTCGCTTATCGAACGTATCTTGCGCGACCAGGTCAGTTCGAACTTCTCGTCGATCTGGGTCGATTCAGAAGCCGATTACGAACGGATCGTGCGGTTCCTGAATCGCTTCTCACCGAACTTGGTGCGGCGCGTAAAGCTTTATACAAAAGACACGCCGCTCTTTGAACACTTCGGCATTCAAGATGAAATCTCGAAGGCATTGCGTTCGAAGGTCTGGCTGAAATCCGGTGGATCGATTGTCATCAACCAGACTGAAGCTCTGGTGGCGATTGACATCAACACTGGAAAGTATGTCGGCAAATCGGCCCGGCTCGAAGACACCATCGTGAAAACAAACCTCGATGCGGTGCCGGAAATCGTTCGCCAGATTCGCCTGCGCGACCTGGGCGGAATCATCGTTATCGACTTCATCGATATGGACGAGCGCAAGAACCGGTTCAAGGTCCTGGCGGCACTTGAAGAGGCTCTCAAGAGCGACCGCGCCCCTACCAAGGTTCTGCAGTTCAATGACTTCGGCCTGGTGGCGATCACCCGTAAACGCGTCAAGCAGTCTTTGGAGCGTACGCTTTCAGTTCCCTGCCCGACCTGCCAGGCGACCGGCATGGTGAAGAGTCCCGCTACGGTGTGCAACGAGATCTATATCGAATTGCGCAAGATGAAGCGGCATTTTGAGAGCGCGGACGTGATGCTGCGGGTCAATCCGGAGACGGTCAAGGTACTGAAGGCCAATAACGGAAGCTGGATCAATGAGTTTGAGGAACTGGTGGGGAAGAATATCCTGATCAAGAGCGATCCGACCCTGCACCCGGAGCAGTTCGACATCCAGGGGTAGCATTCTGTTTTGATGGCTTCAAACCTGAAGGCCGGAGGTGACTCCGGCCTTTCGTTATCTGCACTTTGGAAGCAACTTTGGTTTTCAAATGGAGTCTAAGTGCTTACAAGGGGCTGTTCGACCTCCCCATACATGACAACCTAATTTTTGCGAGGTACAGAAATGACTTCCGTTCGTGTCCTGTCACATTTGAAGCACACCGCCCTGTTGTGTGCAGCGTTTGCCTTTTCCCTCGGCACTGCAAACGCTCAAATCTCAACCGCCCCCGATTCTTCAAGCTCGACAGCCGTCTCGTCCTCGGAATCCAGTTCGAATACGCTCCAGCTTGCCGACGAAGGCGGAACGCCGAGTAACGGAATGTCAGGCTTAGCCGCTCTGCCGGGCGATCCGGCGCCCAATGGATCAGGTGGCGGGCAGTACGATAACAGGTCTCACGGCGGTGGCGGCGGCAACGGGATCATGAGCCACATGACCTATGAATTCGGTGGCGGCGTGAATGCTCCATCGAGCGACTCTTCGCCTTACATCACCTGGGGTGGAAACTTCACGGTGGGCGGCGGTTATCGCTTCAACAAAAACCTCTCGCTGATGCTGGAATATCAATTTATCGACGACAAGATTCCTGGCGCAATTATCGCGGAAGCGGGAGCGACTGGTGGCAACGACCACATCTGGTCACTATCGCTTGACCCGGTTTATAACTTCAATCCCAAAAGTGCGATTAGCTTCTACGCCACCGGCGGATATGGCTTCTATCGCAAGGTGACCAGCTTCACCGATCCTGAACAGCAGCAATACTGCACGTACTTCTACTGCGGCACGGTGACTCAAAACGTGACCGTGGGACATTTCTCGAGCAATCAGGGTGGATGGAGCATCGGCGGTGGGCTGTCGCACCGGTTCGCTGGATGGAACGGCGATGGCAAAATGAGCATATTTGCCGAAGCGCGCTATCTCGACGTTCTGTCTCCTGCCATCACAACCCAACCCAATGGCCTTGGCACGACGGCTGTCGGCCCTGATACCAAGATCGTTCCGGTCACGATCGGGTTGCGCTTCTAGAGCGGTCCTCAACCAGTTCGGCAATAACAGGCTGCCCCATCGAGAAAGCAACGATGGGGCGGCTTTTCACGTTCATCGGCATTTGCACCAGATATCAGAGAATGCCCGTTACGCGCAATCGAACCATGCCACCTGCAAGCACGCCCAGCGGCGTAAGAGTTACCAGTGTGAGCAAGTACCAGACGGGCTGCTTTCCGCGTTGCTGCAAAGCGCTGAGAGCGGCAAGAAGCAGGACGGTGATGGCCAGGGCGAGAACGTGAACCAGTGGATTATGTGCGCCAATCCATGCGGTGACGTAGCCACCTGCGGCTGCAGCGAGAAATGAATAGCCGAGATTGACGAAGATGTAGCCGGGTTTCGGTTTTTCTTTCTCGCCGACCCAGCCCGGAGTGAGCTTCTGTAGCAGCACGGTGATGACCGCAACGAGCACGGCCATGGTTGCGAATCCACTGACAAGAGCGAGAAATGCGTGGAGCGCTACCATGGCTTTCTCGGTTCTTCAGTGGGTGTGCCGACTTCAGCGCGCTCGATGCGGGCAAGAAACAGGCGCGCCAGGCGCGGCTCGCCGGGATGGCTTTCTCCGTGCATTGAGCAGAGATCGAGGAACTCATCGCAGAGAGCATTGCGCTGCTCCTGCTGCGCGAAGATGTTCTGCAGCGCGAGGGCGAGTTCGCGCAGGCGTGCTGCTTCGGGCCAGTCGCGACCTTCGTCTTCAACCAGCGCGACATCAGAGAAGAGGCCGCGGCGGCCTTGCGCGCATTCTTCGAGACAAGCCTGAAGCTGGTCAGAGAAGACATGGCTTAATGCGTCGAGTTGATCGGATTCGATTGCGTCGTCCTGGTCCATAAAAATGCCCGCGGTTGCGGTCGTTGTAAAACAGGGGCTAAAGCCCCTTCTCTTCTGATTGCGTTTACGGCACGACTAAAGTCGTGCCCTGACGCTTCGTGCTTTCCTGAACTATTTTTGCAGAGCGGGCAAACCGTGTCTTGATCTTCGTGCTTTCCTGAATCATTTGCTCGACCATCCAGATCGCGCGCCCCTGCCGACATTGTTACGTTCATTCGTGCATTGCGGCTTCGACCTCTTCGGCGGTATGCGGCAGGTCAGCGTCGAGGTCGAGGAGTTTGCCATCGGGGAGCACCAGGAAATCACATTCGATGCGGACACCGATTTTCTCCTCTGGAATATATACGCCGGGCTCAATGGTGAACACCATGCCCGGCTTGAGTACGGCCGGATACTGGGCGGGATCGTGCACATCGATGCCCACCATGTGGCCGAGACCATGCAACCAGTATTTTCCGAGGAGCTGGCCGTGCAGATCCTTGCTGTGGGTGTTGATGTAGTTGTACGCCGCCAAGTCGAGCGAGTCTGGATCGCGATGGTAGAAGTCGTTGATCTTCGACTTGCCTGCGACGAATGCATCAATGGCAGCCTTCTGCGCTCCGAGCACGACGTTGTAGATTTCGCGCTGACGTACGGTAAAGTGGCCGTTTGCCGGAACCGTGCGCGTGATGTCGGAGGCGTACATCGAGTACTCGCAGGCCGCATCAACGACCACGACATCTCCATCTTCGATGGTGGCGGAGTTCGCAGAGTAGTGCAGCGTTGTTGAGTTGATGCCGGTGCCGACGATGGGCGCGTAGGACGCTCGTTCGCAACCCTGCTCATACCAGACAGCGGTCATCTTTCCCGCGATCGTCCGTTCGGTCACGCCGGGCTTCACGGATCGCATCATCTCGCGCTGCGCGGCAATCGAGGCTTTCGAGACCTTCTTAAGCAGGTCAATTTCAGCCGCATCCTTCACTTCGCGCAGTGGCATAGTGAGGGTGGTTACATCGTGGGCCGCGGGCATGGAAGAGTCGAGGGTTGCGGCCGTGTAGCCAAGCAGGGATTCGGCAGCCTTGACTCCGGGTTGCGTCCAGATGTTGAAGGCAACTCTGCGATCGTCGGCGACGAGCTTGTTCAGGTCGGCCGCGAGATTGGTCATCGGCTCAACGTTGTCGACGCCCGTGGCTTTGATCACGTCCGGCGTTGCGGCATCCATTTTCGCTCCTGTGTATTGCTCCATGCGCAGATTACGAGTCGGGAGAAAGAGAATTTCCTTGTAGCCGCGCGCTTGCGCTGCGTGGCGGGGACGCTCGGGCTCGCTGGTTGGGCCGATGATCATCAGAGCAGCGCCGGGCTCGTTCCAGCCGGTCAGGTAGTAGAAGTCAGAATCCTGACGATACGCGTCGAAGTCGAGCACCGGCTCTCCCCCGGCGAAGAGGATGGCGACGCCGCCATGTAGTTCGTTGCCGAGCGCTGCGCGGCGCGTATGGTAGTCGCTGGCAGGCTGCTTTTCGAGGGCCTGGGATGAGGGAAACGTGAAGGCAAGCAGGAACAAAACCGGGGCAACGAACCGAACAATCCTCATGCGGGTATTGTTACGCGTCGTTGTCCTCGCTGCAAAATGGAAACGTTGCCTGACACCCGCAAACAATGGAAATCCCTGCCCGGTCAGATTGTGCTTTCCCACCCAAGCGGAGCTTGGATGGGGCACCCTCGTTCGTACCGATGGTCTGAATTTTCAGGGCGGATTCTTCGTTCACCACCCCAAAACTGAATTGCGTTTGGCGCTCTGTTCAGTCAGACCGCAATTTGCAGGAAGGAGTTAAGTACCCAAGACACTAGAACGCGGCGACAGCAGCGCCGCTGGGCATTTGCTCTTCTTGCTCTTTGGCGATTCGCGCCTCTTCTTCATCGAGCAACTGGAGGAAGGTGCGAGCGGGGACGGGGCGTCCAAAGAGCCATCCCTGCGCGTGGATGCGCTGGTGGCTGGCGGCAAAGTAGTCGGCCTGGGCCTTGGTTTCGATGCCTTCTACCACAACGCGCAGTTTGAGCGTCTCGGCCATGGTGAGGATCTGCGGAAGAATGGAGACGGTGACAGCGTCAGTGCCAATCGCTTTGGTGAAGGCCTTGTCGATCTTGATGGCGTCGACCGAGAGATCGTGCAGATAAGCGAGACTCGAGTATCCGGTGCCGAAGTCGTCGATGGCGACGTAGTGGCCCTTTTGACGAAGGCGGAGGATCGTATTACGGGCAACCTGCTGGCGCGCTGTGTAACTCTCGGTGATTTCGATGCCGAGGTTGCGCGGCGAAACTTCAGCATCGACGAGAGCGTGTTCGACCATGGGCAGGAAATCGCTGTCCGCAAGGTCAGATGCAGCGATATTCACATTGACGCGGAACGTGGAACGCGCGCGCATGGTGGATCCAAAGTCACGCAATGCGTGGCGGAGAACCAGCTTTGTGATCTGGCCGACGAAGCCGCGTTCCTCAGCGATTTTGATGAATACGTCGGGACCCACCGCATTTTTGTATTCGTCGGTCCAGCGTACCAGCGCTTCAGCCTCAACGATGCGGCCGGTAGCGAGATCGACGATGGGCTGATACGCAACAGTAAGAGCGTCCGCACGAATTGCGCGGAGCAACTGCTGTTCGACGCTCTTGTTTCGGCTGTAGAGCAACGGGAAGAGCAATCCGATGAGAGAGCCTGAAATAGCACCAATGCCAAGGTATGCCAGGGTGAGCCCTCGACCGACCGCGAGCGCGTCTGCGATAGAGATATTGGCAGTCATGCAGGTCTCGCCCTCGGTCGAGCAGCGCGTGGCATAGAGAGTACTGCCTACCTTCACTTTGCCGTTGCGCATCAGAAGGTGTTTCTCGACATTTGGAATCTGGCCGAGCAACGGATCGCCCTGATGTGTGAGCGCATCGATGGCGGTCGCGGTGAAATGCATGGGCGGTGCATCCAGCGAGACGAGATTGTAAGGGTTGTAGACAACGAAGGAATCGCCCAGTTGCACCGAGATCACATCCTGATCGTCGACGCGAAACGGGGCGAGATTCTTGTAGATCTTCGTACCGTCCCTGCGGGCGATCGTCGGAGTGAATTGCGGTTCGGCGAGAACGGTGCGACCGGAGGTCGTGGAGCAATTGATGCTTCCACTCTGCATGCGACCGGCGGCCTTGAGAAACTGCGATTGGAAAATGAGCTGGCGGAAGTATTCGATTTCGGCTTCCGAGCAAAAGGCGTACGGCGAGGAATTCATCGTCGCCAGGATTGCCCGCGACTCAGCCGAAGACGTGATCCCCTCTAAAAGAATCCGATTTGCATATGTATCGAGCCGGGCTTCAGCTTGTCGAAGTACGACGGCGTGACCCAGCACGTAACCGGTCAGGCCACCGGCTGCGGCAAGAATGATGGTCGACACAAGGGTGACGACTACGCGCTGGACTAGGGTGCGCATGAAAAGGCAGGACTCATTATTTCGGTTCAACAGGAGGAATTCTGCTCCCCATACGTGGTAGTTGGATACCCCGCGGGTACTAGTGAGCTAAACTGCTCATTCCAAATATGAAATGATGGTTACTTTGGAGGTATTCAAGAGGCCCGGAAGGGATTCAGAAATGGTTTACAACTTAAGGGCAAGGCCTGCGCGATCGATTGCGCAGGGGAGCCCGGGTACTAGGGGTGGTCGTGCAGGGTCGAGGAGCTGGCGGAAACGGGTGGCCGCGGACGGCCGCGCATTGAATTTCTGCACGAAACGCCGTATGCTGGAGTTGCAGACGAGTTTGTCCGCCTGAGTTGCCGTGGGTAAGCCGGCTGGCGGAGAGATGAGTGGGCTTACAGCCCACTTTTTATTTGGTGCAAATTTCTCCCGGAATACGGCCGCTGATTTTGACCGGGAGCCCCTTGGTTGAGGGGCCAACGGGCGGGCTTCGACGCATGGCAGCACAGCTCGACCAAATCCGTAAGGCCGCAGAAAGAGTGGCCGCATCGCATGGTCTGGATGTGGTGGATGTGGAACTTGCAGGGCCGGCTAAAGAGCGTGTATTGAGAGTCTTTCTCGAGAAGAACGCCGAGGGCCGGGCACAATTGAAAGCGTTGATTGAGGCAGGGGTTGAGGGACTTCCCGAACGGCTGGTCGAAGGCAAGTTGAGCGTGGAGCAGCTATCCGGCGTGACCCATGAGGATTGTGCTGAGTTCAGCCGTGATTTTGGTGTTCTGCTGGACGTGGAAGAGCTGGTTCCCGGGGCAGAGTACACGCTTGAAGCCAGTTCACCGGGGCTGGATCGGAAGTTGACGAAGCAGGAAGAGTTTCGCCGGTTTGCCGGATGCCTGGTGAAGGTGCAGACATTCGAGCCGGTTCGCAATAACCGGCACTGGAGAGGGCGGTTGTTGACAGGTGACGGTCAGAACATCTCACTCGATCTGGGAGCCGTGCATCAGAACAGCAAGAGCCGGAAGGCGGGCGTAAACACAGTGGAGATCGCTCTGGATAATGTTGAGAAAGCGGAGCTGATCCCGGAGATTTAGCCATTCCGCGAGGCGTGGCTTCGGGGGCGGAAGGAAAAGCCTCCTCAACGACAATCCAACGGTGCAACCGGTTCAGCAAAGTGGCCGGCCACCGGAAACAAACCGAGAGAGTAAGAAGAGTATGTCCAGCGCCTTGTACCAAAGTATCGAACTCCTGAGCCGCGAGAAGGGGATTGAGCCCCAGATCGTGGTCGGCGCCGTGGAAGAGGCGATCGCCCTCGCCACGCGCAAATACTACAAAACCCAGGAGAACATGCGCGGAGAGCTGAACAAGGATACGGGCGAGATCACCGCCTACATCTACAAGACTGTCGTCTCCACAGACGATGAACTCGAAGACCCCGTGAATCAGATCACGCTTGAAGAAGCGAATGAGCTTGCGCCGGGAGTCGAAGTTGGCAGCGAAATCCGCATGTACCGCGACACCACGCCGCTGGGACGCATCGCCGCGCAGCTTGCCAAGCAGGTGATCTTCCAGAAGGTGCGCGAAGCCGAGCGCGACACGGTATTCAACGAGTATGCGCATCGCGAAAAAGAAGTACTGAACGCGACCGTGAAGCGCATCGAAGGGCAAGACGTTATTTTCGACCTGGGCAAGGCCGAAGCGCGGTGCCCCAAGCGGGAGCAGTCGCGCCTGGAGCAGTTCACCATCGGCGAACGTGTGCGCGTAGTTCTTCTCAAGGTGGATCGCGCCGCCAAGGGGCCCCAGGTCATCGTTTCGCGGGCCGCGCCAGAGCTGGTGTCGAACCTGTTTCAATCGGAAGTGCCTGAGATCTACGACAACACTGTGGTGATTCGAGCCATCGCCCGCGAAGCCGGCGAGCGCACCAAGATTGCGGTGCAGTCGCGCGACAAGGACGTAGATCCCGTGGGCGCTTGCGTCGGCATGAAGGGTATGCGCGTGCAGTCCATCATTCGCGAACTGCGCGGCGAGAAGATCGACATCATCGAATTCAGCGAAGAGATTACGACCTTCGCGGAGAAGGCTTTGCAGCCCGCCAAGGTGAGCCGCGTTTCGATTACCGACCTGACGGACAAGCAGCTCGAAGTAATTGTGGATGATACGCAACTGTCGCTGGCCATCGGCAAAAAGGGCCAAAATGTCCGGCTGGCAGCCAAGTTGCTGGGCTGGAAGATCGACATCAAGAGTGAGGAAGAGAAGCGCCAGGAAGTGGAGCAGCAGATGCAGGCTCTCACTGGTGGGCCTTCGACTCCGATCGAGCAGGTCACCGAGCTGGGTGAAGGCATTATCCAGAAACTGGTGGCTGCCGGCATCACCACGGTGGAAGGTCTGGCCGATATGACGCCGGAGCAACTGGAAGAGATTCCGGGCATCGGCGAGAAGACGCTGGAACGCATCAGTGTTGCCGTTCGGCACTACTTCGGCCACTTTGAAGAGGGCGAAGAAGCTGAGGCGACCGAGGGCGCAGGCGTGGCAGGCGCGCCGGAAGTGGAAGGCAGCGACGAGCCTGCGGCTCTGACTGCGGCGGCCGACACGGGCAAGCTTTCTGAAGGCGAGTCGGAAATCGAGACTGCCGAAGCTGTTGCTGGAACCTCGGAAGCAGAGCTGGAGAATTCGCAGGAAGTGCTGGAAGAGGCGACTGAAGACGAGAGCGAAACGCCGGAAGAGCTTGCGGTCGACAATATTCCCAGCGCCGACGAAGGAATCGAAGAGAACGAAGCGGAAAATGAAGAGGGCGGCGCGTAGTATGCGTCGCGCTTTTCAACTGAAATCAAGTGATAATGGTGGTAAGTTAACCGGCCAATGCCAAGAGGTAGCGATGCGCGACTAACGGGCTTTGGGCAGCACATTCTGAAAAGAGGCGGATGAGTAAGGTTCGAATTAACGATCTCGCGCGCGAGATGGAAGTCAAGAGTCGTCAGATTCTCGACGTACTCGCGGAACTTGGCCTGGGTGAGGGCAAGACGCACTCGAGCTCGATCGAGGAGCACGAAGCCGAAAAGGTCCGCGCACACTTTCAGCATGGGCGCCAGGGCGGCCACGCGGGGGCCGGGTCATCGCGCACTGCGCAGACCATTGCACCGAAGATTGATTTGTCGCACGTCTCGAAGCCCGGCGACGTGATGAAGGCGATCCTTGCCAAAAAGCAGGAGGAGGAAGCCGAGGCTCGCAGGAGCCATGTGCCTCCCAGCAAGGCTGCCGCCCCGACTGCGCCGAAAGCCCCGGCAAAGCCCACGCCTCCGGTTGTTTCGGTTGCGCCGCCGCCCGCAGCGCCGACGCGGCCTGAGCCGCGGAAAATTGTGCCGCAGCCGAGGCAAGCTCCGGCAATTATTCCTCCCGCAGCTCCTGCCATCGCCTCAAAACCGCCGTCCGGCGCCGTCGTGGCGAAAGCTCCTGCAGGCGCGGTTGCGACGCGTCCAATTGTGACGGTTGTTCCGCCAGGGGTTGTAGTGAAGCCGCCAGCAGCCGGATCAACGGCGCCCAAGCCCGCCGAGCCAACAGCGGCAGCGCCAAAGCCCGCAGCACCCAAGGCAGCGGTTCCTGCCGCGCCACCGGCAGCTCCGCCTACGCTTGAAAAACCCGAATCTGCAGCACCGCCAACGACACCGGTTGCTGAAGCACCGGCCGCGCAGGCTCCCGAGGTTGTCGCGAAGGCAAAGGAAGTTCCTGCAGCACAAAACACAGTAGTAGCAGCAGAGCCAGAGGCTCCCATTTCAACAACTCCCGAATTGACTCCTGCGCCAGCGCGACCGGTGGTCGCTCCGCGGCGCGTGGTAATGCCGCAAACTGGTCCGCGTCCTGTATACAAGGCACCCATCGTCGCAGCCAGCACCGCTCCCCCACCTGCACAAGGCGTGGGTATTCAGCGCGGCAAACCGATCTTCGATCGCAGGCCTTCAGGAGCGCCCGGCGGCGGATTCCAGCAGCGTACGCCTAGTCCCGGTGGCCCTCCCGGGCAGTTCCCGGGCGGCGGTCCCCGCCCCAAGCACCCGACCCGCACCGGATTTGCCGGGCCTGGCGGTCCCGGTGCGCCTGGTGGGCGTCCCGGATTTGGTGCACGGCCCGGATTCGGCGCTCCGCGTCCTGGCGGCTTTGGCGGCGCGCGACCCGCCGGTGGTGCACCTCCGACCGGTGAAGCGCCGCGTCCACAGCGCGCACCGCAAAATCGCGCACGCCGCGGCGGCCAGCAATATCCGAAGACCAAAGAAGGCCCGATGAAGGGCTTTGTGCCGCCACCACGTTTTGGCGGCGCCACGCATTTCAGCGATGAGCCGTTGCCGATCACGCGGGAAATTTCCGTTACTGAAGGCATCAGCGTCAAGGACTTGGCAGAGAAGCTCGAGATCCGCGCCAAGGATCTGATCGCTGCACTTCTGATGCGCGGTGTCTTCGTAACCGTGAACCAGTCGCTCGATGCTGCCATGGTGAAAGACGTCGCCGCCAAATTCGGCGCCGGCGCAACAGTTATCAGCTACGAAGAAGCACTCGAGAACGAGGCAATCGAAGAGGTTCTCGACACCGAGAAATACGACGTGGTCGAGGTACCACGCGCGCCGGTCGTCACTGTCATGGGGCACGTTGACCATGGCAAGACATCGCTGCTCGACGCGATTCGTGAGACCGATGTGGCGGCTGGCGAAGCCGGCGGCATTACGCAACACATCGGCGCTTACAAGGTGCGCTTTACCAAGGAAGGCTCGCCGGCTTCGGGCCGCGAGATCGTCTTCCTCGATACACCGGGCCACGAGGCATTTACCCGCATGCGTGCACGCGGCGCCAAGGTGACGGACATCGTGGTCATCGTGGTTGCAGCGGATGACGGCGTGATGCCGCAGACCCTGGAAGCCATCGATCACGCCAAGGCTGCTGAAGTACCGATCATCGTTGCAGTGAACAAGATCGATAAGCCCGAAGCCAATCCCGACCGCGTGAAGAAACAGCTCGCTGATCGCGGCTTGATTCCGGAAGAGTGGGCAGCCGGAGGCGAAGGCACTGTGTTTGTCGAAGTCTCCGCGAAGAAGCGCAAGAACCTCGATCTCCTTCTCGAGATGATTTGTCTCGTGTCGGACATCAAGGCTCCCAAGGCAACGCCGGGACGTAAAGCGGTTGGTTCGGTGCTCGAGGCCAAGCTCGATCGCGGTCGCGGCGCAGTGGCTACCGTGCTGGTGCAGGATGGAACTCTGCACTTGAACGACAGCTATATCGTTGGGAACACCTACGGCAAGGTTCGCGCCATGTTCGACGATCGCGGACGGCCGCTCGAAGAGGCAGGCCCATCAACACCGATCGAAGTACTTGGTCTTGAAGCCATGCCTGACTCCGGCGACACGTTCCTCGTGGTTGCGGATCGCGACAAGGCCAAGGGCATTGCGCAGTACCGCAAGATGAAGGAGCGCGAAGCACAGCTTGCGAAGAGCTCGCGTGTATCGCTCGAGGGACTGGCAGAGCAGATTCGCCAGGCCGGCGTGAAGGATCTGGCGCTGATCATCAAGGGCGATGTGACTGGCTCGGTTGAAGTGCTGGCCGATTCACTGGTACGCATGTCGACCGAGAAGGTACGCGTGAAGGTGATCCACTCCGGTGTCGGATCGATTACCGAAAGCGACGTTCTGCTCGCTACGGCTTCCAACGCCATCATCATCGGCTTCAACGTGCGCCCCGAGCGCAAGGCCGCGGAACTGGCGCAGCAGGAAGGCATCGAGATTCGCCTGCACTCCATCATCTACGAGTTACAGGACGAAATGCGCCTTGCCATGCTGGGTCTGCTCGATCCGACTTTCAAGGAGAACTACGTGGGCCGTGCGGAAGTCATCAACGTCTTCCGCATTCCCAAGGTCGGCACCATCGCCGGTTGCCGTGTGCAGGACGGTGTGATTCGTCGCGATTCAGAAGTCAAAGTCATGCGTGGCGATGAGCAGGTCTACAAGGGCAAGATTGGCTCGCTCAAGCGGTTCAAGGACGATGCGCGCGAGGTGACGAATGGCATGGAGTGCGGCATCGGGCTGGGCGGATTCAGCGATCTGAAGGAAGGCGATTTGATTGAAGCCTTCTCAACAGAGAAGCTGGCAGCTGACCTGGGTGCGCTGACTTCAGCAAAAGCCTAGCCATTAACCAGTTCAATCCTTTACAGCCCGCCTCTCGCGATGAGGAGCGGGCTTCTTCTTTTTTGAAAAGATTTTCGAACGCCTGGACCTTTCCTTCGGTCTTAGGGTGTGTACATCGCGGACCTTGCGTCTGACAATGATCTGCAGCCTGAGGGAGCGCGCGAGTTTTGGCCACTGATCCAGACGCGGAGTTCACGGCGCTCGTTCATCGTCAGTCGCGCTTTGTTTTCCGCGTAACTTATGCAGTTCTGCTCAACTCTCACGACGCCGAGGATGCCGTGCAGGAGACGTTCCTGAAGCTTTATCACAATCGCGGATGGGAGCAAGCCGAAAACGAGCGCGCCTACCTGGCCAGGGTCGCGTGGCGGGAAGCGGTCGATCTTCGCCCGCGCCGCTCGCTGGCTTCCGTTTCAAGTCCCGAACCGCTGGAAGCAGATGAGACTCCATCGCCACAGCCGGACCCGGAGCAGGAGCTGCTCTCCGCGAACCAGGATTCCATGATGCATGCGATGATCGATGCGCTTCCGGAGGAGTTGCGCGTACCCCTTGCACTCTCGGCCTTTGACGAACTCCGTTCGCCGGAGATCGGGGCCATTCTCGGAATACCCGAAGGCACGGTGCGAACGCGACTGCAGCGCGCACGCCAGATTCTCCGCCAAAAGATCGCTTCACACCAGGTGTCGCGCTATGCATGAAAAAGACCACCTGGATCGGATTCTTGAGTCGTCGCTCTCTAGCTACGGCGACCCACACACGGATTCTGGACTTGCCGCGCGCATTCTGGCCCGCGTGTCGAGCGAGCAGAGTTCTAATCGTTCCGCGTCAAGATCGCGCAGCAGCTTCCTGCTCTGGGCCGCTTTTCCGGCAGCGGCTTGCATGCTATTGATCTTCGTCTTACTGAGGTCTGCGGGCCCGGTGTCTGACCACCAATCAGCCAGTTCGCCGCAGCCATCTTCATCCACGAGCAGTGGAAGCAAAGCGCCGGTGGTTGCAAGCAATACGCCCGCGAAAAAAACTTCGCCCACTGCCAGACACCATATGCGGCCCCAGCCCACCACCGCTGCCGCCAAGGCTGCTGCTCCGCCGAAGCTCGATGTGTTCCCTCTCCCTCAGCCGCTTTCGCCCGAAGAACAGGCGCTCTACGCTTTTGCTACGCAAGTTTCGGAGAAGCAGCGTCAAGCCGTCCTGGACGCGCAGAAAAACGTTGACGCGCCTCTCAACATCGCCGCCATTCACATTCAACCACTCGAAATAACCGATACCAGCAAGAACTAAGGAGATTCGCATGCGCAAGATCACGCTGATTTGCAGCCTCTTCATACTCGCGATTTCGCTGGGGCAAAGGAGCCTTGCCCAAGAGTTGTCGAAACCTCAGGAAGCTGCGAAGGCCCCTGACGGTCCAGCTCGCTTCTATCACCTTGAATTTGTGGTCCGGGAGGTTGGAGCAGATGGAAAACCTCAAAATAGCCGCTCCTACACCACCATGGTGAGCACCGACATTCATGATCGGGAAATGTCCATCCGGACGAGTTCCAAAATCCCCGTCATCACAAGTCAAAACGGCCCCCAATCAACCACGCAATTCCAATATCAAGATGTGGGAGTAAATATCGACGTGCGGAAAACACACGAAGTTGATCATCAATTGTCGCTTGACTTGGTCTCAGACGTGAGCAGCGTGGCAGCGGCAACTGATATAGCTGGGACCCGTGAACCTGTGTTCCGCGAAAACAAGTGGCAAGCATCGGTTTTGATTCCGATCGGAAAGCCAACCGTGGTTTTCACTTCGGATTCTCTCGACAGCAAAGGCAGCATGCAGCTAGTGGTCACCGCGACGCTGGTTCAATAATTGCGCCTTGGGTACACGAGTGTGCACGAATCTGGTTGACCCTCACAGACGCGTCTCTGCAACGCGGATCAGCCGGGAAGTTGCGGCGCGAGTTTCTGTACTTCGGTGCTGTTGGCGCCCAGCCAGTCCGCGGGGCGCGCGGTGGTATCGAAGTGCGATGTGGTCTTGAAAAGTTCGTATGCCATCCATCGCTGCTTCTTCAGTTTTCGAAATTAAACGTGGCGACGGCTGCGGCCGTCGTCTGTTGCAATTGAGTGCCCACTCCGGCGAGATCGGGCTCGTTGCAAGGGCTGTGATGCCGTGTGAATACAAGGGTTTGCTTTGGTGTAAAAACGACTTTCATCGTTGCTTCGCGACTTCGAAAAATCGCGATTTCCTTTTTCACTGGACGCGCAACCCCATCCTGTTGACCGGCGTCATAAGGGTCTGAACGATCCCACAGGAGGATATACATGTCTTCAGAATTGAAGGGTAAGAAGATCGCCATTTTAGCTACAGACGGCTTTGAGCAGTCAGAACTGACCGATCCGCGGAAGGCGCTGAATAATGCGGGCGCAACTACAGTCGTCATCTCTCCGAAGAGCGGAGAGATCAAGGGCTGGAACAAGAAGGATTGGGGCCAGGGAGTGAAGGTGGACCTGGCTCTGGCCGATGCCAACCCCAACGATTACGACGCGCTGGTGTTGCCTGGTGGCGTGATGAATCCCGATCACCTGCGGATGGATCCGGCAGCGGTGAATTTCGTGCGTCAATTTGTGGCGACGGGGAAAACCGTCGCTGCCATCTGCCATGGACCGTGGACGCTGCTTGAGGCCGGCGCGCTGAAGGGCAGGACCGTAACGTCGTGGCCTTCGTTGAAGACCGACATCAAGAATGCCGGCGGCAACTGGGTTGATCAGGCGGTTGTGACAGATGGTCAATTTATCTTCAGCCGCAAACCCGATGATATTCCGGCGTTCAACAAGGCGATCATCGAGTCGGTCGCGCATGGTGTGCACGAGCACGCCCACGCATAACTAACAACCAACAACGGACAATCCCCCACGGCCACAGCCATTCTTTCGCACGCCCTATGCGGAGGGATGGCTGTTTTCGTTTTTCCGGAACAACGGAGGTACACTGCTCTGTCTTCTATTTCGCTGTCGTATTTCGCGCTGTAAATGGTGAGGTCCTTCAATGATTCGGCTCCTGCATTTGTTTGTTCCTCTTCTTCGAAGGTGCTTTGGCGGTGCAGGGTCTGCAGGCCTGCTGATGGTAATCGCGCTTACGCCAATGCAGGCTCAACAATCCAAGCCCAACATTGCCGGCGATTATGTTGGAGTGCTCGGCGGCTCGCTGCATCTACGCCTTCATTTGAACGCGGATGCAAAAGGGGCTTTGAGCGGCAGCCTCGACAGCCTCAACCAAGGCGCGATGGGCCTCGAGTGCGCAGACTTTCACGTGAAAGGCGATGCTCTCAGCTTTTCCGTGCCAGTGGTGCACGGGTCGTGGAAGGGCACTGTTTCCGCCGACGCCAAAACGCTCACCGGCACATGGGATCAGGGCAGCCCGATGCCGCTGGTTCTTACACGTGACACTTTCGTGCCGGCAGCCAAGCCTTCGCGCGTAGATGGCATCTGGTTGGGGACGCTGCAGTCAGGCAGTTCTTCGCTCCGCGTTCAACTTCACGTCAAGAGCGATAGCACTGGACAGGAATTCTGCACGCTCGACAGCCTCGACCAGCACGTCATGGGACTTGATTGCGCCAAGGTCGCGCTCAGCAGCGACGACTTCTCGCTCGATGTTCCGGGTGTTGGCGGCCATTACGAAGGCAAGCTTTCTGCAGATGGAAACACGCTGACAGGAACCTGGAGCCAGAACAAAGCCCCACTGCCTCTCACGCTGACACGGCAGGCCGCGGAGATCGCCGTCAAGCCTCCGCCTCCGCCGAAGTACGATGCTGCCATTGCTCCAGTCAACGCGGAAGGATTTCAGGCTGTGCTCGATCGGGACCTTGCCGGCGCGTTGAAGTCCGGCGAACTCGCACCTTCGACGGGCGCGGGCGTTGTGATTGGCGTGCTCGATCACGGAGTGCAGCGCATCTTCAGTTACGGCGTGGCGAAACCGGATTCGATCTTCGAAATCGGATCAATCACGAAGACCTTTACCGGGCTGGTGCTTTCGCAGATGGTGGAACAGGGCAAGGTCAAGTTCGACGATCCAGTACGGGAGTTGTTGCCGCCGGGCACAGTGCAGAAACCTGCGGGTGCGGAGATTACTCTGCTCGATCTTGCGACGCAACACTCCGGCCTGCCGCGAATGCCTGACAACTTTAAACCCGTCGATGGCGAGAATCCGTACGCTGACTATCATGCGGCCAATCTCTACGCGTTTCTCGCCACGCATGGAGTAGCGAAGGCCGAGAAACCTGGTTTTCTGTATAGCAATCTTGGATTCGGCTTGCTCGGCAACGCGCTCTCGGTCCGTGCGGGCACGACCTATCCGATGCTCCTCAAAGAAGAAGTGCTCGATCCGCTTGGCATGAACGACACGGCCGTTACGCTGACACCTGATCAGCAGGCTCGCTTTATACCAGGCCATTCAGGCGATCATCGTCCGGCGCATGCATGGGACCTGGATGCATTCGCAGGGGCGGGAGCCATCCGTTCGACGGCGTTGGACATGCTGAAATATCTCGCAGCCAATCTGCGCCCAGACGGTTTCAAGTTTGCGAAATCGTCACCGGCTGCAAAGACAATCGCCGCCGCTCTCGTCCAGGATCATGAACTACATGCCGAATCTTTTGGCCCTCAGAAGATTGCGCTGGCGTGGCTCTTCGATCCGCAAAGCGGCGACTACTGGCATAATGGCGCGACAGGCGGGTACAGCGCGTATGTGTTTTTTAATCCCAAGGGCGATTACGCCGCGGTGGTCCTGCTGAACACTTCGATCAGCGAGAAGGGCAGTTACGCCGATCAGATCGGCGAACATATCAGCGAACGTCTTGCCGGCAAGCCTACAATCTCACTGGGAGATTAGCTGATCCCGGTCGGCGGACGCCTGCATATTCTCGTCGCCGGGACCTCAGCTCGCGATGTATATTTTCAGCCATGCGCTTGCATTGCTATGGCCTGCACCGGGACGGTGCGCGGCCTGTTTTTCACCCCGACCATGCGAGGGTCCTCGCAGGCTTGGGGCTGATATTTCTGGTTGTGGCTGCGGCGATTCCCCTTACCGCGCAGCAGTCGATGCCTGCCGGGCACAACATGGCCGACATGCAACCGGTGCCGCCGCCGGAACAACTTCCGGTGCCGATTCACATGACAGGCATTGGCAATGCGCACATTGCGATCACGGCCAGCCCAGAAGCGCAGCAGTGGTTCGACCAGGGATTGAACCTGATGCACGACTTCTGGGATTACGAATCAGTGAAGGCCTTCGAGCAGAGCGTGCGCGTCGATCCCAACTGCGCGATGTGCTGGTGGGGACTGGCACAGGCGCAAGGGTTCCGGAATGGCTCCAGAAAAGCGTACGCCGAGGTTGCGCTGGAGAAAGCGGTCAAGCTTGCAGACCATGGCACCGAGCAGGAGACGCTCTACATTCAAGCAGCGCAGGCAGACGCCGCCGTCAAGAATGAATCGAAGCGCGGAGCCAACAAGCAACAGATTGCTATTCTGCGTGAACTGGTTGCCAAGGCACCGAAGGATATTGAAGCACGCCTCTTTCTAGCCCTGGCGCTGGAAGATGGCTACAACAACAACGGTGAACCCAAAAAAGGCGAACAGGAAGGCATCGCGATGCTGGAGGGGATTCTGCGCGATGCGCCCAATGACTCGGCGACCAATCACTACTGGATTCATGCCATCGAGCCTGGCAATCATCCTGAGCGCGCTGTTCAGAGTGCGGCGCTGCTGGCCAGCCTGGCGCCGACATCGGGCCACATGGTTCATATGCCGGGGCACATCTATTACCGCATGGGGAATTACGCCGAGGCCGAGCGGTGGTTTTCTGCGTCCATGGCTGCCGACGAACACTATATGCAGGAACAGCACGTGGGCCCGGACGATGACTGGAACTACGTACACAACATGATGTATTCGATCGCCGACCTGATGGAGCAGGGACGCCTTGCCGACGCGAACACGCTGTCGGATCACCTGGCTGCGGCACGCGGGCAGCTATCGGCTTCGCTCTATATCTGGTCAGCACGCGATCAACTGGCGCGCATCAGCCGGCGCTTGCCGGTGGCACTGCGTGTGGGCGATTGGGATTCGGTTCTCGCCATGCTGAACGACGCCAATTTGCCCAAGGGCGACAAGGGGTCGAACCTGCGTTTCTTCGCCGCCGAGCTGACCGACTACGCCAAAGGGATGAAAGCCCTGGATGCAGGCGACGCGATTGCGGCCGAGAAAGACTCCACCAGCCTGGATGCGGGACTGAAGCAGATGATCGAGATGCAAACCGCTCTTGGAAAACGTAAAGATGCAGAAGCAAAAGAAGCAAACGCAAAACCGCCGACGATGCCGGTCTTGCCCGACGCACTGTCGGATCCGATTCTGAAGTCGCTGAAGATTGAGTCGATGGAGCTGCAGGCCGGCGTTCTCGTCGCGCAGCGCAAACGGCGAGCCGCGAAGAAGGTCTACGCCAGCGCTGAAAAACAGGAGAAGAAGCTCGGATATCACGAGCCTCCGTTTTATATTCGACCCGTCGCCGAGACGGAGGCCGAGGCACTGCTGAAAGCGAAAGACTACAAAGACGCAGAGGCGGCTTACGAGGCGGCGCTTGTGGAGAGGCCTAACTCCGGCTTCGGATTGTACGGACTTGCCAACGCGAAGGAATCGGCCGGCGATGCAGCGGGAGCGCGTGTGGCGTACGAAGCGTTCCTCAAAGCGTGGCCAAGGGCCGATGCGGACTTGCCGGAGGTCGCCCACGCTCAGAAGTTTGTGGGATCCGGCGCGCAAGCTTCGCGCTGATCTTTCGTGTCACTCTCTAGTGTGTTGTCCTAGAAATTATTGGCGCAAATCTAGAGATGCAAGAAAGCAGATTCTTCGCTCACCACCCCCGAACTGAAGAACGTTCGGGGCCCGTTCGCTCAGAATGACACCACCAACTTTTGGTTGTGAATTTCAGGAACAGGATACTAGTTCCGGCTTCGCATCTTCGAGAGCAGCCTGAGAACCTCAAGGTAGAGCCATACGAGCGTGACCATGATGCCGAAGGCGCCGTACCACTCCATGAACTTCGGCGCGCCGGCGTTCACACCCTGCTCGATGAAATCGAAATCCAGCACGAGGTTCAAGGCGGCGATGGCGCAGACGAAGAGGCTGAAGGCAATCCCGATGAAACCCGAGCCATTGATTGAGACAAACTGGATTCCGAAGAAGCCCAGGATGATCTCCATCAAATAGAACAAGGCGATGCCGCCGGTAGCCGCGATAATCCCGATGCGCAGCTTGTTCGTCACCTTGATCAAACCCGAGCTGTAGAGCACCAGCATGGTCAGCAGGGTGCCGAAGGTGAGGCCCACGGCCTGGACCGCGATTCCCGGATAGCGCATCTCGAGGATGGCAGAGATCCCGCCCAGAAAAAGGCCTTCCATGAGCGCGTAGATCGGAGCGGTAATGGGAGCCCAAGTCTGTTTGAAGATCGTGATCATGGCGGTGATGAAGCCGCCGAAGACGCCAACCATCAGCAACCCCGACACATCGGTCGGGTCATGGGTCTGCATGAAGGCGCGCCAGGTGTACGCGGCGGTAGCGAAGGCGCAGATCAGCAGGATGCCGGTGCGGTTGACCGTACCGTTCAGGGTCATCCGGTTGGCCGCATCAATCGCGCCGCCATAACGCGCCGCTGCGTCCTGGAAGGTCTTGGTTCCCAAGGCAGGATTGGATGTCTTGAACAGGGGCATCAGAGTCTCTCCATTTCACTTCAGGCCGGGTTTTCGCAGATTTCAAAGGGGAAACCGCAACTCCTACCTCTATTCTAAATCCGCTGGAGGCAACCGGTACCGCGGTTACCGATTCCAACCCCGGATGGTACAGAAGGGACCCGGTTTACGCCCTGGTACCCCTTGGCGGAAAATCTCTTAAATTTCCTGCTTTTCGGCTGTTATCTCAATGGGCTATAGTGACCGTCAATTCACTTGGCCCGAGGAGGCTCGTATGAAGATCAGCGACACAATCGGCATTTTGCTCGGGTGTCGACCCGAAAGAAGTGTGCTCTCCATCGATCCCGATGACTCGGTCTACGAGGCTCTGGAGATGCTGGCCAAGTACAACATCGGCGTCCTGCTCGTGTGCAAGGACAATCGCCTGGTTGGCATCTTCTCTGAGCGGGACTACGCGCGCAAAGGCATCCTGGGCGGTCACGCCTCGCGTGAAACCAAGGTCGGTCAATTGATGACCAGCCCTGTTATCTCCGTCAGCCCCAAGCACACGGTGGACGAGTGCATGACTCTGATGACCGAGCACGACTTCCGCCATCTGCCGGTTGTCCAGAATGATACGGTCGTCGGCGTCGTCTCCATTGGCGACCTGGTGAAGTGGGTGATCTCAGGGCAGCAGCAGACCATCCAGGCGCTCGAAGGCTACATCGCCGGAGCTTATCCTTCGTAGCCGTTCGACTGTCGATGGCGCGGGCCAGGAGCTGGTCCGCGGGAACTAGAGCGGATAGCGCTCCAACTGAACACACTGTTTGGCTATGGTTTGGCTTAGCGCAACGGAATCAACCGGCGTGAATCGCGAGAGCCGGCGCAGGATTGCCAGTTGCGTCCGCAATATATCGCCCTCGCCGCAGGCGGCCAGTACGCGCCGCGCCGTTTGCTCAGCCATACTCAGGCTTTCCTCGGCAAGCAGGCTGGTCATGGCCGCTGCTACCGCTGCGGTGGATTTGCCGGCTGCTGCCAGCTTCCGGGCGCGCAGCAAAGCCGATTCGAGCGCGAACACCTGGGTGATGATGTCTGCGAGGTCCGCCATTACCTCCTGCTGATCCTGCAACGCCGCCATGTAGCGCTGACTGGCAACGCCGGCAGCGAAGAGGCCGATCTTCTTGATGGCATCAAGGATTGCCGCCTCGCGTGCCAGGACTTCGCCGGTATCTTCGGCAGAATCGAATGACGGGGGCTTCATCACTTCATCCATAAGCGATTTGATGGCAGCCATCAGGGGCAGTTCCCCGGCCAGGGCGCGCTTCATCAGCCAGCCGGTGATGATCAGGCGATTGATTTCGTTTGTTCCCTCAAAGATGCGATTGATGCGCGCGTCGCGATAAAAGCGCTCGGCCGGATAGTGCTCTGTATAACCGTAGCCGGCCATGGTGGCGACCAGTTCATCGGCCACGAAAGACAGCATCTCAGAGCCATAGACCTTGAGGATCGAGCACTCAACCGCGTACTCCTCGATACGTCGCTGGATGTCACGCGGCGAACGACTTTTCTGCTCCCCCAGTTGCTCAAGGGATGCGTCGATCATGCCGACGGTCCGATAGGCCATACTTTCGGCGGCATACAGGCGCGTGGCGCTCAGGGACATCTTTCGCTGGATCAGACCGAACTCGGCGATCGACTTGCCGAAAGCTTTGCGCTCTTTGGAATAGCGAGCCATGTGTGCAAGTGCGTGGCGCGCGCCGCCAATGCAGGCAACGCCCAGCTTGAAGCGGCCCACGTTGAGCACGTTGAACGCGATATGGTGGCCCTTGCCCGGTTCCCCAAGCAGGTTCGCTGCCGGTATTTTGCAGTCCTGCAGGACCAGCGGGCAGGTAGACGAACCACGGATTCCCAGCTTGTGCTCCTCGGCTCCGACCGTCAGCCCGGGAGTATCGCGCTCGATGAGGAAGGCGGAGAACTTCTCGCCATCGATCTTGGCAAACACCGTATACAGCCCCGCGATGGCGCAGTTCGTAATCCACATTTTTTCGCCGTTGAGCGTGTAGGAGGTGCCATCGGCCGATAGTGTGGCCCGCGTGCGGACGTTCATGGCGTCTGAACCGGAACTCGCCTCAGACAAACTGTAGGCCCCGATCCACTCGGCGGTTGCGAGCTTGGGCAGATAGCGCTGCTTCTGCTCCTCGGTGCCATACCAGACCAGGGGAAGCGTTCCGATGCCGGTATGCGCTCCGAATGCCGTTGAAAAGCTTGCCTGGATCGAGAGATGGTCGGCAATGATGGCGGAGGTCACCTTGTCCATCCCCAGACCACCATACTCCTCGGGAATATCGACCGAAGTGAATCCCAGTTCAGCCGCCTTGCGCAAGAGCCCCGGCAGCACGCCGGGCTTCTTGGCGTCGATGTCGGCGGTGGCGGGCAAAATTTCATCCCGGGCAAATTGAGCCACCGTAGCGGCCATTTGCCGCTGTTCCTCGTTCATATCCTCTGGGGTAAAGACTTCGGCGGGCGTACGTGTCTCGATAAGAAAGCTTCCGCCCTTGGCGGCGACGACGGGAGAAATAGCTGTCGTAGACATTAAGATCTCTCCAACTGTATGGAAACACTACGCTAATCCAGGAAGACTCGGCAATCGGCAGGATATGAATACCGGTCTGGAGTTCTCAAGGAAGAGACGGTGTCGGTACGGGTTCGCAACGGGGATTTTCCGGGTGCCGGCTTCCACTGTTCCATAACAGGACTTTGAGATGCAAACCACGCCGCGAGCAAATATCGTAAAGCCGCCATTTCCGAATGGGCAACTGGCTCATGGCCGCAAAAAACCTATCTGCGCATGATTCTAAGGGCGCGTCCCCGCTTCAACGATATCCGAGGCTATCGCATACAATTCACTTAGCCCTCCGTGGAGGATCTGCACTGCTCGCCGAGTTCAAATTGATTTCCAGCCTGATTGCCGGGTTACCCGCGCAAGCCGCGTTTTTGCTCGACGGGAGCCAACAGAACGGCTTCCGCCACCAGGTAAAGATGCTGTTCAGCGACCCGTTCTCAACGGTGCGCCACTACTGGAATTGGTTTGACGCGGCTTTGCTGGCTCCCTATTTCCTTGTAATGATCGTGCTGGCGATCTACGGCGTCCATCGCTACACCCTCTGCTATCTCTACTTCAAGCATCGCAAGAACTACAATCCCAACCCGCTCAGGCACTTCGACGAACTGCCGCGGGTCACGATCCAGCTGCCTATCTTCAACGAGCAGTTCGTGATCGATCGCCTTGTGGAAGCCGTGTGCGGCATCGATTATCCGAAGGACAAGCTGGAGATCCAGGTTCTCGACGACTCAACCGACGAGACAACCGAGGTCGCCTCGGGCATTGTGTCGCGGTATGCCGCGCTAGGCCATCCGATCGTTTATATCCACCGCACCAATCGACACGGTTTCAAGGCCGGAGCGCTTGACGCGGGCCTGAAGGTTGCCAATGGCGAATTCATCGCCATCTTCGATGCCGATTTTGTGCCGCCGCCCGATTGGCTGATGAAGGTCATCCACCACTTCGCCGAGCCCGACGTGGGCATGGTGCAGACCCGATGGACGCATCTCAATCGCGACTACAGCCTGCTGACACGCATCGAGGCCATCCTGCTCGACGGACACTTTGTGCTCGAGCACGGCGCGCGTGTACGTTCGGGCGACTTCTTCAACTTCAACGGCACCGCCGGCATGTGGCGCAGGAAGGCTATCTCTGACGGCGGCGGCTGGCAGCACGACACGCTTACCGAAGATACCGACCTCAGCTATCGCTCGCAGATCGCGGGCTGGCGCTTCAAGTATCTGCCCGAAGTGGAATGCCCCTCCGAGCTGCCCATCGAGATGACCGCCTTCAAGACGCAGCAGGCGCGGTGGGCCAAGGGCCTGATCCAGACGTCGATCAAGATGCTGCCGAAGATCTTCAAGTCGAATGTGCCCAGGCGCATCAAGATCGAGGCCGTGTACCACCTGACCGCGAACCTGAGCTATCCCCTGATGATCGTGATGACGGCGCTGCTGATCCCGGCCATGATCTGCCGCTTCTACCAGGGCTGGTTCCAGATGCTGCTGATCGACTTCCCGCTGTTCACGGCGTCATCGGCGTCGATTGCGGTCTTCTATCTCGCCAGCCAGCGCGAGCTCTATCCAAAAACATGGATGAAGACTTTCTTCTATCTGCCGTTCCTGATGGCTCTGGGCATCGGCCTCACTGTCACCAATTCCAAGGCAGTGATGGAAGCGCTGTTCGGCATCAAGAGCGCGTTTGTGCGCACACCCAAATATCGCGTGGCGCAAAAGGGAGAGAAGTCGCAGGCTGCCAAGTATCGCAAGCGCCTGAAGTTGGCTCCATGGATCGAGCTGCTCATCGGCACCTACTTCCTGCTCGCGATTATCTATACCTTCACGAACCACAACTACTTCACCGCGCCGTTTTTGATCTTGTTCGTGATTGGATACTGGTACACCGGCTTGATGAGCCTGCTGCAGGGACGGTTTGAGCGCTGGCGCACCGGCACTGAAGCGAACACGGACGAGTCGAGCCCGAAGCCGTTTCCAGTGGGTGTGTAGGCAGGCTTGTTCGCGATCGCCAACAGAACCGCTACTGGTCAGATCGTGCTTTCCCACTCAAGCGCAGCTTGGGTGGGGCACCCTTGTTCGTGACATTAGGTCGCGAAGAGCAACCGCAGATCCTTCGACTTCGTTTGTCCAAAAAACCGGCCAAACTACGCTCAGGATGACAGCTCTATGTTTGAGTGTGACCCATTCCTGAATAACTTCAATCAATGCAAGGAAGCCGCGGCAGAGAATGTCGCCCCGATCCCCTCCGATACAATAGCGATAAGCGCCTGCAGTCCTGGTGAAGGTTTTGCGACCCGAAACCCAGAGTCTCCAGGCGCATCAGAGTATTATGCTAGCCAAAAACCTGCCGGAAGCCCTCACATTCGATGATGTTCTGCTGGTCCCTGCGTATAGCGAAGTTGTTCCAGCGCAGGTCAGCACGCAAACCCAGCTCACGCGCGACATCACGCTGAACACTCCACTGCTCTCCTCGGCCATGGACACGGTGACCGAGTCGCGCATGGCCATTGCCATGGCGCAGCAGGGGGGCATCGGCATCATTCATCGCAATCTCACCATCGAGGCGCAGGCTGGCGAAATCGACAAGGTGAAACGCTCTGAGAGCGGCATGATCGTCGATCCCGTAACCATCGGTCCGGATCAGCAGATCGCAGACGCCCTGGAAGTGATGCGCCGCTACAAGATCTCAGGTGTGCCTGTAACCAAAGGCACCAAGCTCGTCGGCATTCTCACCAACCGCGATCTTCGCTTTGAGACGCGCACCGATGTGCCGGTGGGCGATGTGATGACCAAGGAGAACCTGATCACGGTCGCGGTGGGCACCACGCTTGAAGAGGCGGAACTGATTCTGCATAAGCACCGCGTCGAAAAGCTTCTCGTGGTGGACGACCAGTACAACCTCAAGGGATTGATCACGGTCAAGGATATCCAGAAGAAACTGAAATACCCCAATGCAAGCAAAGATGAAAAGGGTCGCTTGCGTGTGGGCGGGGCCATTGGCGCAACCGGCGATTTTCTGGAGCGCGCGGAAGAGCTTGTCAACGCCCGCGCCGACGTGCTGGCCATCGATTCGGCGCACGGCCATTCTTCGCGCGTACTCGATGCGGTGCGCGAAGTGAAGAAGCGCTTCCCTGGAGTCGGTCTTCTTGCCGGCAATGTTGCCACCTATGAAGGCGCAATGGCATTGATTGATGCCGGCGTGGACGCCGTGAAAGTGGGCATCGGACCCGGTTCTATCTGCACTACGCGCATGGTCACGGGCGCGGGCATGCCGCAGATTACCGCCATCGCCGAGGCCTCCCGGGCTGCACGCGAACGGGGCATCCCCATCATTGCAGACGGAGGCATCAAGTATTCCGGAGAAGTGACAAAAGCGATTGCCGCGGGCGCCAACTCCGTGATGATTGGATCGCTCTTTGCCGGTGTTGACGAAAGCCCCGGCGAGACCATCCTCTACCAGGGCCGCAGCTTCAAGAGTTATCGCGGCATGGGCTCACTGACGGCCATGAGCCAGGGATCGGGAGAACGGTACTTCCAGAGCGCCGAAGATCTTGCCAAGGAAATTGACACCGAGGGCGTGGTGCAGCGCGAACGCAACGGACAAAATCGCCTCGCGAAATTCGTTCCTGAAGGCATTGAGGGCAGGGTGCCGTATCGCGGGCCGCTCGAAGCCATGGTGTATCAGCTTGTTGGCGGCCTTCGCTCCGGCATGGGCTATCTGGGCTGCGGCACGATCGCGGAATTGCAGGAGAAGGCGCAATTCGTGCGCATATCCAATGCCGGCCTTCGCGAGAGCCACGTGCACGACGTCATCATCACCCGCGAGGCGCCTAATTATCACGTTGAATAGATCATCAAGCACAACAGATCGACGATCCACTCTCTTCTGGATTCGTGCCTGGTTGCCCGTGTTTCTTGGTATCTGCGTGATCGCGATGGAATCGACGCCGTACTTCGGCGCCGATCACACCAGCGGTCCACTGCGCTGGGTCTGGCAACACATTTTCGGGCGGGTCAGCAACGAAAGCTGGGAGCTATTTCATCACCTCATTCGGAAGACCGGCCACTTCGTCGGCTACGGAACCATGGGGCTGTTGTGGCTTCGCGCTTTATGGATGAGCCTTCCGCGCACAGGCTTCTTGCTCGATGCCACTCTTGCGTTGCTTGGCACAGCCATGGTCGCCAGCGCCGATGAGTTCCATCAATCTTTCCTGCCCAACCGCACCGGCGTGCCCTCCGACGTGCTGCTCGATTGCTGCGGCGCCGTGGTGCTGTTGCTCCTAACATATGCATTCCTGCGCCTGCTCGCGCCCAAGCGTCTGTCCCGGGCCGTCTAGTTTTTTCAATTTCCGTATCTCTGATTTACACTGCCCTGAATCAGAGATTGTATGAACCAACGCGGACAAATTCGCATCGGTATCGCTGGATGGCGCTACGACGAATGGCGGGGAACCTTCTATCCGGAGGATCTCGCGCAGAAGCGCGAACTTGAGTTCGCTTCACGCCAGCTCAATTCCATTGAGTTGAACGGGACGTTTTACTCAACACAGCGGCCAAGCAGTTTTCAGAGCTGGAGCAAGGACACGCCCGACGATTTTGTCTTCTCCATCAAGGGCTCGCAATTCATCACGCACATCCGCAAGATCGAGAATGTCGAAACAGCGCTGGCCAACTTCCTGGCGCAGGGACTGCTGCGCCTCGGTAAAAAGCTGGGGCCGATCCTCTGGCAATTCCCGCCAAATCTTTCGATTGACTTGCCGCGCTTCGAGACTTTCTTCAAGCTTCTGCCGCGAACCCAAAAGCAGGCGGCCGCCTACGCACGGCAGCGCGATGAATGGATGGCGAGCCGTTCATGGCTGGAAGTCGAAGAGGACCTGCCGCTTCATCATGCCGTTGAAACCCGCCACAAGAGCTTCGCGAACTCCGAATACGTCTCGCTGCTTCGCGAGAACAACATTGCGCTTGTGGTCGCAGACACCGTGAAGCTGCCGGTGATGATGGACGTGACCGGGGATATTGTCTATTGCCGCCTGCACGGGAGCGAGAAGCTATACCCTAACGGATACACGCCCGAAGCGATCGATGTGTGGGCTCGCAGAATTTTGTCATGGTCGCGCGGCGAAGAAGTGACCGATGGCACAAGAATCCATCCCGATCCGGGTCCAAAACGGGACGCACGCGATGTCTTCGTTTACTTCGACGATGATGTTAAAGTTCGCGCTCCCTTCGACGCACAGACCCTTAGCAAGCGCATCGCGGAGCTGCAAAAATAGCCGTCGATTTCAAACACAGAGCCGCGGAGTACAAGCGCCAGCATTCGCGGACGCAAGTCAACTTGATGAAGAGCCTTTCACGCATTGGCGATCGCCGGGGATCAACTCACCTGGCGTGGCTTGAGCCAGAGCAAGCGCGTTTCGCCGGTTCTATTTTCCGATGACATCCCGGATCGGCGCGCCGGCCTTCGGGACCACGGCGCGATAGTCTTCTCCGAGTAGCGCCGCTATGGTGGCAGCGATCTGGCTTTCGGTTACCGTCTGTGTTTGTTTGCGCTCGCCGAGCGGCGCTGTATCCGGTCCCAAAAACGCCATCCAGGTCTGCATTGACTCGGGAACTTTCTGGCCGTGATCGGTCCATTCCATGCCCGTGCCGCGACCATGATCCGGCAGCACAATCAGCGTGGTTTTGCCGCGGTACTCCGGCAGGGACTGCACCAGTTCCCAGATCTGCCGCAGATAGTCATCTGCGAGATGCGCCGCATTCAAGTATTCAGCATACGAACCCGCGTGAGCCCAATCATCTGTTTCGCCCAGGCCCACAAACAACACGCGTGGCTTCTTCGCCTCGACATACTCCATCGCCGTATGGAACGGCACTGGATCGAACGGCTCGTCTGCCCAGATGCGCACCGTCTCGCGCTTCAGCGTGTTCAGCAGATCCAGTTTCGGGGTTGCAGGAATTGCAGTCAGAGGATCATATCCCGCATTGACCACAAAGCCGCATTGCGGGCTCCGGAAGATGCCGTTGAATACGTTCCAGGCGCCGAAGGCAGCCACCTTGCCGGCGAACTCAGGCTTTTGGTTGAGCCACTCGAACACGGTGGCGTTGGGATTCGGTACATTGTCATTCGAGTCGACGCGAGGATCTGCGAGACCCGTCAACGTCTCAGAATAGCCGGGATAAGAGAAGTTGAAGCCATTGATGACGTGAGAGTCCGACCCCAGGTCTCGGTTGCCGAAGAGCTGTCCCTGGCTCGAGATTATGCTCGACATAAACGGCATCAGGGCTTGCCGACGCTCAGCCTCTGTGGAGCGCCCGTATCTCTTGCGAGCGAGCTCGGCACGCTCCTTCGCGTCGCCGGGCATATCGGAACCGAGCGTTTCAAGGAGTTTCGGGTCGGCGCCGTGAAATACTTCCTGCCAGCGCATACCGTCGATCATGACAAGAATGATGTTCTCAGTCTGCTGTTTGGTGGGGGCCTGCGCCGGAGCGGCTGGAACCGATGCACTACACGCGGCAACGAGCGTCCCACTGAACAGCATGCGCAAAACTGCTCTTTTGATCTGCATAGGGAGATCTTGTCACAGCGGGGAACGTTTGCGAGATTAACGCAAAAAACACGGCGGGCGCATTCCGATTGGGATGCGCCCCGCGGCCCGGATAGACGGTAAATGCAGCGAAGACGCTTACGCGGCTTCTTCCCCGCCCTTTTCTTCGTCCTTCTTGCTTTCTTCGAGCTGCTTCTCGAGTTCGGCGCGCTTCTTGGCCTTTACATCGGCGCGCTTCTGACGCTTCTCGTCGAGCTGCTTTTCAGCACCCAGCAGTTCGATGAACGCCTTCTCGGCACCATCGCCCTTCTGGAAACCGGTGCGGACAATGCGCAAGTAGCCGCCCTGACGATCGCCGTAGCGCGGAGCCACGGTGTCGAAGAGCCGCTCAACTGCCTTGTCGGTCATGAGAAAACTGAGCGCCTGGCGCCGCGAGTGCACGTCGCCCTTCTTGCCCAGCGTGATCATCTTTTCTACGTGCGGACGCACGGCCTTGGCCTTGGCTATGGTCGTCTCCACGCGATCTTCAACGATGACGGACGTGACCAGGTTGCGCAGCAGCGCGCGGCGATGGCTGGTGTTGCGTCCGAGTTTGAATCCTGCATTGCGATGGCGCATGGTGAAACTCTCTTTCGAAGTCAGTGAACAGTGCACAGTGAAAAGTGGACAGAAATGATCACTGTCCACTGATCACTGTTGACTGCTCTTAAAAGTTCTCGGTCTCGGTGGGCAGCTGGAGATCTACTGAATCCAGCGGCTCGTCCTCATCGTCGAAGTGGCTGTAGTTGGCAGCCAGTGCTGTTGCCGGCGGAATGCTGGTCGGTCCGGGAACAGCGTTGCCGCTCTCGTCGATCTTCATGCCCAGCGAAAGGCCCATCTGTGCGAGGATTTCCTTGATCTCGTTCAGACTCTTGCGGCCAAAGTTCTTGGTCTTCAGCATCTCGGCTTCAGTCTTCTGCACCAGCTCGCCGATGGTCTGAATGTTGGCGTTCTTGAGGCAGTTGTAGCTGCGGACCGACAGTTCCAGCTCTTCGACCGAGCGGTTCAGGTTGTCGTTGCGCAGCATCACGCGGCCTTCTTCACCGCGCGACTCAGCTTCGATTTCTTCTTCGAAGTTGATAAAGATGTTCATGTGGTCTTTCAGCAGCTTCGCTGCCAGACCGACTGCATCGGCTGGAAGAACGGCACCGTTCGTCCAGACTTCCAGGGTGAGCTTGTCGTAGTCGGTGATCTGACCCAGACGAGCTGCTTCGACGACGTAGTTCACGCGGCGCACGGGCGAGTGGACCGAATCCACCGGAATGAAGCCCAGGCCGAGATCGGCGTCGAAGTTTTTGTCGGCGGAGATGTATCCGCGGCCGCGCTTCAAGCGCATTTCCATCTCGAGCCGGCCGCCTTCAGAGACGGTGGCGATGTACACGTTCTTGTCGAGAATCTCCACTTCACCGTCGGCTTCGATCATGCCGCTGGTGACCACACCAGGCTGGTCGGCGCGCAGGTAGAGCGCCTTGGGACCGTCGCCCGCAAGCTTGAAAGGAATCTGTTTGAGATTCAGGATGATGTCGGTCGCGTCTTCTACAACGCCGGCGATCGACTGGAACTCGTGGAGTACGCCTTCGATGCGAACCGCTGTGACTGCAGCACCCTCGATGGAGCTGAGCAGGGTGCGGCGCAGGGCGTTGCCGATGGTTGTGCCAAATCCGCGCTCAAAGGGCTGGGCGCTGAACTTGCCAAATGTTTCGCTGAGCGACTCGGCATCAACTGCAAGGCGCTTGGGTTTTTGGAATCCTCTCCAAAGCATATGTTGATCTCTTTTCCCGCGCGGCATGTACGTCGCGATGCATTTTGCGGCGGCCGCGCAAGTTCTCCTTGTGTGAGTGATCAGCAGACAGTGAACAGTGGATAGTCGATCATGGCGCCGAAGCGGTTCTGATCACTGTGCACTGTTCACTGCGCACTGTGGTTCTACTTGCTGTACAACTCGACGATCAGCTGTTCGTTGATCGGGAGGTTGACATCCTTGCGTTTGGGCAAGCTGAGAATGCGCCCAGACATGTTTTCAAAATTCGCTTCGAGCCACACTGGCACCGGGTTCTGCGCAGCATACTGCGTGCCCTGCTCGATGATGACGTGCTTCTTGGCGGACTCGCGAATGGCGATCTCGTCACCCACATTCACCTGGAACGAAGGGATGTTCACCTTGCGGCCGTTGACCGAAACGTGGCCGTGACGAACAACCTGGCGTGCCTGGCGACGCGAAATCGCGAAACCAAGACGGAAAGCCACGTTGTCCAGACGCCGCTCGAGCTGCTGAATCAGCAGTTCGCCGGTAACGCCCGGTGCGCGGTTGGCCTTCTCGTAATAGGCGCGGAACTGGCCTTCGAGGGTGAAGTACATACGCTTGGCCTTCTGCTTTTCGTGCAGCTGCAGGCCGTAGCCCACAATCTTGGCCTTGCGGTCCTTCCCATGCTGTCCGGGAGGAAAGTTGCGCTTCTCAATCGGGCAACGGTCCGATAAACATTTGGTGCCCTTCAAGAAGAGCTTGGTGCCTTCGCGACGGCAAAGGCGGCAGACTGCTCCGGTATAACGAGCCATTTCTTCTCCTGACTTCGGATGTCGGCCGGTTTACATCTCCGGAGGAGACTTCCTCCCGGCCCTATGTTCCAGTTGTCAGTGATCAGTTATCAGTCATCAGTCCGTCCGTTCTGGACTGAAAACTGACAACTGGAAACTGAAAACTGTACTTACACGCGACGACGCTTCGGCGGCCTGCAACCATTGTGCGGCACCGGCGTGACGTCGCGAATGGAGCGAACGTCGATGCCTGCTGCTGCCAGCGCACGGATGGCCGATTCGCGGCCCGATCCGGGACCGGCAACGCGCACGTCGACTGCCCGCAGACCGTGATCGCGCGCCATGGATGCCGCATTCGACGCAGCCTGCTGCGCCGCGAACGGCGTGCCCTTGCGCGAACCGCGGAATCCGAGAGAACCCGAACTCTTCCAGCTGAGCGTATTGCCCACCGGATCGGTGATGGTCACGATGGTGTTGTTGAACGAGGCCTGAATGTGGCAAATGCCAAACGGCACATTCTTGCGCTCGCGCTTCTTGAACTTCTTGTTCTTGCCAGCTTTGCCGGCTGCGGCCTTCTGTTCTGGTTTCGCCATTAGGTCTTCGCCGTCGCTTTCTTCTTGCCCGCCACAGTGCCCTTACGCGGACCCTTGCGGGTGCGTGCATTGGTGTGGGTGCGCTGTCCACGTACCGGCAACGACCGGCGATGCCGGTTGCCGCGGTAGCTCTGAATATCGATGAGGCGCTTGATATGCATCTGGGTGTCTTTGCGGAGATCGCCCTCGACTTCACCCTCGTCCTCAATCACCTGGCGGATGCGGTTTACCTCTTCTTCGCCGAGGTCCTGGACCTTTTTGTTGGCCTCAACATTTGCCTTTTCCAGGATCTTCAGCGATCGGGGATTGCCGATGCCGTAGATGTATGTGAGCGCGATCCGAGCCTGCTTGTTGCGGGGCAGATCGACGCCAGCAATACGTGCCATTCTGAATCCTTTGCCACTTCAGTTTGTGCCTCCGGCCTCAGCCGGTTCGCACGGGTTATGCGGTTTACTCCGGGGTTCATCGCAAGCCTTGACTCAAGCTAACTAGCCCCTTGACAGTGATCAGTGAACAGTGATCAGTTTTGCTCTTGCCGATTCAGGTGCTTCAACTGTTCACTGCACACTGTTCACTTTCTTGGAGTTTCCGCCTCTTGCCAGACTCAACTAGCCCTGGCGCTGCTTGTGCTTTGCGTTTTCGCAGATCACGCGAACCACCCCACGGCGGTTGATGACCTTGCACTTCACGCAAATCTTCTTTACCGATGCACGGACCTTCATTGCTTTACTGCCCTTCTCCGCGCATCTACTCACAACGCGGTCTGTTTCACTCAAGTCCACAGTTTTCAGAAACTACTGATAACTGTGAACTGATCACTGACAACTTATTTGTACCTGTACACAATTCGTCCGCGGTTCAGGTCGTACGGACTGAGCTCAACGGCTACGCGGTCACCCGGTAAAATGCGGATGAAGTTCTTGCGCATTCTTCCCGAGACATGGGCCAGCACTTCGTGATTCGTCTCGAGCTTCACCTTGAACATGGCGTTGGGCAACGTCTCTGTGACTGTTGCCATGACCTCAATCGCGTCTTCCTTCGACAAACTGTATCCACTTCTGGGTGCGCGCTTGCGCGCCCTTGTGTTTTGGACCGAATCCTTACCGCTATTCGGTCAGAACCTTTGCCCCGGTGTCGGTAACCGCCACCGTGTGCTCAAAATGAGCACTCATGCTTCCATCGCCCGTTACGGCCGTCCAGCCATCGCGCAACACGCGCACATCCGGCTTCCCGGCGTTCACCATCGGCTCGATCGCGATCACCATCCCTGCACGCAACCGCATACCTGAACCCGCTTCGCCGAAGTTCGGGACTTGCGGATCTTCGTGCATGTGGCTGCCGATTCCGTGGCCCACAAAATCGCGCACCACTGAAAATCCCTCTGCCTCGACCACTTTCTGCACCGCGTTGCCGATATCTCCCAGCGTCGCCCCCGGCTTCACCACCGAGATGCCCGCATGCAACGACTTCTCCGTCACCTCGAGCAACCGCGCCGTATCGGGTGCGATCTTTTCGCCCACTGGCACCGTAATGGCAGCGTCACCGAAGTAGCCGTCGACAATTGCACCGCAATCCACCGAAACGATGTCCCCTTCTTTCAGGACCCGCTTCTTGGAAGGAATACCGTGCACGACCTCATTGTTGATGGAGGTGCAGAGCACACAGGGAAACCCGTGATAGCCCTTGAACGCCGGCTTGGCGCCGAGTTCAGCGATGCGAGCCTCCGCCACCTTCTCGAGATCGAGTGTAGTGGCGCCCGGCTTGACCTGACTGCGCACCAACTCCAGCACCTCGCGGACGACCTTGCCCGCACGGCGCATTTTTTCGATCTCCAGAGACGACTTCAATACCACTGCCACTTCGTTCAACCTCTCAACTTCATTGCACGCACAAAATACCGTTTGCGCTCTGCGCTATTGGCGCAGCCGCTCAACGGAAGCAACAATTCCAGCCGCAATCGCGGCAATCGGCCCATCTCCAGGCACTTCTACAAAGCGCCCCAGCTCCCGATAGTGCTCAATCACAGGCGCGGTCTGGGCCGCGTAAGAGCGCATGCGCTCCGCAAAGGCCTTTTCCGTATCATCGGATCGCTGGATCAGTGCAGCCCCTTCAACATCACAAAAACCAGCCCTCTGGGGCGGCTTCGTATAGATGTTGTAGATGGTCTGGCAGACCGGGCAGTTCCTGCGCCCCGTAATGCGGCGCAATAACTGATTATAATCCACTTGGATACTGACGGCAACCAGCGGCAAAGCCTCTGTTTGCATCGCCAGACGCCCATCCAGCCAGTGCGCCTGCGCCAACGTCCGCGGAAACCCGTCCAGAATGTAGCCTTTAACCGTATCCGGCTGTTGAAGTCTCACGGCCACCATCTCATTCACGAGGGAGTCGGGAACCAATTCTCCCCTGTGCATGATCTCTTTAGCCGTCTTGCCCAGTGGCGTGCCCTGGCTCACATTGGCACGGAGCAGGTCTCCGGTCGAAATCTGGGGGATCCCCCAATGTTGCACCAGTTCCTTGGCCTGGGTACCCTTCCCCACGCCTGGCGCACCCAACAGGAGAATCGGTCCGGGTACGATCATTCTTGCCGACCCTCGATCTCCTTCTACTGCTGCTTCTACTGCACTTTCAGTACTTGCTGCAGACGACGACATTACCAGTTTTTCCTTCCGCGTATACGACCGGAACGCGGGGAAAAGCCGTCATAATGGCGCATGATCAGCTGCGATTCGATCTGGTTGACAGTGTCCATAGCGACACCCACTACGATCAGCAGCGAAGTGCCGCCAAAGTAGAAATTGACCCCCAAACCGTGCGTAGCCCAGGCAGGCAAACTCTCAAAGAACCTGCCGATCAGCCAGATCTTGTCAAAACGAATGCCCGAAATCAGGAAGGTGGGCACCAGGGAAATGATGATGAGGTAAATCGCGCCAACCAACGTGATGCGGGTAAGAATGTCGTTGATGAAGTCGGAGGTGCGCTTGCCGGGACGGATGCCGGGAATGAATGATCCCGACTTGCGGAAGTTGTCCGCAATGTCGTCTGGCTTCATCACGATGGATACATAGAAGTAGGCAAAGAAGATAATGCCCAGCATGTACAGCAGTTCGTACCAGGGGTAGCCCGGGGCCAGCGCCTGGATGATCGGCTGGAAGAAGCGGTTGTTCTGCACCCACTCCATCTGCCCGAAGAGCAGCGGTGCCGACAGAATCGAGCTGGCAAAGATGACCGGCATCACACCGCCTGAATTCACCTTCAGCGGCAGATGGCTGGACGATCCGCCCATCATGCGGCGGCCAACAATGCGCCTGGCGCTCTGAATGGGAATACGGCGCTCTGAACGCTCCACGAAGACGATGAAGGCAACCACCGCGACCATGCCCGCGGCAAGCAGCAGGACGGCAAAGATCGTGAGCGATCCCCAGGCGCTGGTCTGCACCTTCTGAACAATGTCGGCAACGCCGCGTGGCAAGCCGGCGATAATGCCGGCAAAGATCAGCAGGCTCATTCCATTGCCGATGCCACGGTCTGTAATCTGTTCGCCCAGCCACATGATGAAGCCTGAACCTGTGGTGAGCGTCAGCACTGTCATCAGGCTGAAGCCGATGCCGGGGTTCAGCACCAGGCCCTGCTTGGTGAGAATGGCAGCAATGCCTATGGACTGCAGCGCTGCCAGGACAATGGTCATGTAGCGCGTCCACTGCGTGATCTTCCGCCGGCCCAGTTCGCCTTCCTTCTGGATACGCGCCAGCGGCTCATAGACCACCGTCAGCAACTGAAAGATGATGGACGCGGTGATGTAGGGCATGATGCCCAGGGCGAAGATGGTCATGCGGCGCAGGTTGCCGCCGCCGAACAGATCCATCAGGCCCAAAGCCGACCCGCTCTGTGCGTTGAACAGGAGTTCGAGTTGGTGGGTGTTCACGCCGGGTGTGGGGATGAACGCACCCAGGCGGTACACGGCGAGAATGCCCAGTGTAAACAGAACCCGCTTGCGCAGGTCGGGAATCCGGAAGATATTCAGAAACTTCTCAAGCATGTGTAGTTTTCCGCTTCAGGCGATGACGCCGCTCGAATCTTGCCAAAATCCAGTGTAAGCGCGAAGGTCGCCACCTGTCCCCGAATTCCGCCCGGATGCCTTCAGCTTTCGATCTTGGCAGCTTGGAAGTCAGCCTGACGGTGTTCCCGGACACAGAGGGTGTTCCGGATCTCGACTTCGAGACCCGGATTGATATCCTTACGCTGCCGCCGGCGCTCCCGCCACAACGGCCTTGCCGCCGGCCTTTTCGATCTTCTCGATGGCCGACTTGGAGAACTTGTGCGCGTGGATGGTAATGGCCGAGGTCAACTCGCCCGAGCCAAGCACCTTGATCAGAGCCTTCTTGCTCGAAACCAGGCCCAGCTTCTTGTAGTCGTCGAGGCCGACTTCCTTCACGGAGAGCTCGGCAAACCGGTCAAGATTCACCACACTGTACTCGGTGCGGAAGATATTCGTGAAGCCGCGCTTCGGAACCCGACGGTGCAACGGCATCTGGCCGCCCTCAAAGCCGCGCATCAGGCTGAAGCCCGAACGCGAACCCTGGCCCTTGTGGCCGCGGGTTGAGGTCTTGCCCATGCCGGATCCCATGCCCCGGCCCACGCGCTTGCGCCCGGTATTTGCCTTCTTGGGCGCGCGCAAATTGGATAGATTCTTTGCCATGATTTTCCTCGCTAATAGCGCCGGCGGGGTTGAGCCCCGACGACTCGCGTTTGATGAAGCAGTGAACAGTGAAAAGTGGACAGTGGACAGATCACTGTTCACTTTTCACTGTTCACTTTTCTAAAATGCGAACCAAGGTGCGGCACCGTCTTCACCATGCCGCGAATCGATTCGTTGTCCACGCGCTCGACGATCTGGTTGAGCCGCGTAAAGCCAAGACCCTTCACGACCGCCTTGTGCTTTGCGGGGGTGGAGTTCTTTGAGCGGTAGTATTCAATGCGAATCTTCTTGGTCTCAGCCATGATTAAAGCTCCTCAACCTGCTTGCCGCGTGCCGTGGCCACATCGCTCTTGTCGCGCAGTTGCACCAGCGCGTCGAATGTTGCCTTGATCACGTTGTGCGGATTCGCGGTTCCCAGGCTCTTGGTCAACACGTTCTGCACGCCGACCGAAGTCATCACCGCGCGCACAGCGCCGCCGGCAATCACGCCAGTTCCTTCCGGAGCTGGCTTGAGCAACACGTGGCCTGAACCGAAGCGGCCCAGAACCTGGTGCGGAATCGTCGTGTCGGTCAGGTTGATGCGAACCAGGTTTTTCTTGGCTGCTTCAATTCCCTTGCGAATGGCCTGGGGAACTTCCTTGGCCTTGCCCGATCCGTAACCCACCACGCCCGAAGCAGCGTCGCCCACCACAACCAGCGCGGCAAACGACATGTTCTTGCCGCCCTTCACCACCTTGGTCACGCGGTTAATGGAAACCACCTGATCCTTCAGGTTGTACTGGTTGGCATCGAGTTTCTTATTCGAAATCATCATTGCTCTCTCTTCTTCAGTGAACAGTGTTCAGTGAACAGTGTTCAGCTTGTCCCGTTCGTCTTGCCAGAGATATCAGCGCCACCGCAAATGAAACTGACCACTGTTCCCTGTTCACTGCTTCTAGAACTCAAGCCCTGCTTCGCGCGCCGCTTCGGCCAGCGCCTTGATGCGCCCGTGATACAGGAAGCCGCCGCGATCGAAGACCACCTTCTTGACGCCTTTTTCCTGCGCCTTCTCGGCGATCGCCTTGCCAATTTCCTTGGCAGCAGCCACATTCCCGCCGGTCTTGGACTTCGTCGCCAGGGTCGAGGCGGACACGATGGTCACACCCTTCTGGTCGTCAATCACCTGCGCGTAGATGTGGTTCAGCGAACGATACACGTTCAACCGAGGCCGTTCACCGGTGCCTGCCAGTTTGGCACGGATGCGCGAGTGGATCCGCTGGCGAATTTCGTTTCTCTTGATCATCTTCGTCTCTTTCCTATCAGCGGAACCGACCTACGGCCCCGTTCGGGTTGGTTCAGTTTTCAGTTATCAGAAACCCGGTCCTCAAAGACTGACAACTGATGACTTATAACTGACGACTGTCTCTACTTGGCTCCGGTCTTGCCGGCCTTCTTCTTCAGCTTCTCGTCTGAATAGCGGACGCCCTTGTTCTTGTATGGATCCGGCTTACGCAGCGAACGCATGTCGGCAGCAACCTGGCCTACCTTTTGCCGGTCAATGCCCGTGATGGTCAGGTGCGTCTGCTTCGGATCGATTGCCACTTCAATGCCGGTGGGCAGCGGAACCTCGATAGGATGCGAGTAACCCAGCGTGAACACCACCGTGCCCTTGCCCTTCAACTCGGCGCGATAGCCGATGCCGACGATATCCAATTCTTTCGTCCAGCCTTTGGTCACACCCTGGACCGCGTTGAAAACAAGCGCGCGCGTCAGGCCATGCACCGCGGCCTTGTCTTCACTGGCGCGGTTCACATGCAGTGCGCCATCCTTGGTCTCGAGCGAAATACCGTCGGCAATCATTGCCGAGACTTTGCCCTTGGGGCCTTCGACCAGGACGGTGTTGCCCTCGACCTTGTACTTCACGCCCGAAGGCAACGGAATTACTTTTTTTCCAATACGCGACATCGAATCAATCCTTCACTTGGCTTGCGAGTCCCGAGAAGCAGTGGTCAGCGATCAGTTCACTGATTGCTTCCACTCTCATTCGTTCCACTGCAGCCTCAAAAACAGTGAACAGTGTTCAGTGGACAGTGATCAGAAACGTTTACCCAATTCTTAAGCGGCGAGTTCAAGCACGAACAAACTGACCACTGATCACTGACAACTGTTCACTGCTCTTACCAAACCTCGCAAAGCAGTTCGCCGCCAACGCCTTCGCGGCGCGCCTGGCGGCCGGTCATCACGCCCTTGGGGGTCGTCATGATCGAGATGCCGAGTCCACCCTGGACGCGCTTGATCTCGTCGCGGCCGATGTATACACGGCAGCCCGGACGCGAAATACGAGCGAGGTCACGAATGGCTGCTTCCTGTCCGCCATACTTCAGGTACACGCGGAGAATCAGCTTGCCATCCTCTTCCTGCGTCTTGTAGTTCGAAATGTAGCCCTCTTCCTTGAGAATGCGGGCGATCTCGGTCTTCAACTTGGAAGCCGGCACATCCAGCTTCTGATGACGCGCCCGGATTGCGTTCCGGATTCGCGCCAGAAAATCTGCTACTGGGTCGGTCAGACTCATTCCTTCTCCTTCATTCCCCGTTCGCTCCCGGTCTCACTTCAACAGGAGAACCAGCGGAAATGCGTACTTCAGTGATCAGTAGACAGTGATCAGTTCGGTTCGTGCCGGTCAATTTTCAGTTCACTGACCACTGTTCACTGTCGACTGCTTTTCTTACCAGCTCGACTTCACGACGCCGGGGATCTCTCCCTTGAGCGCCAGCCCACGGAAACACAAACGGCAGACGCCGAACTTCCGCAGGTATCCCCGCGGACGTCCGCAGAGCTTGCACCGGTTATGTTTGCGGGAGCTGAACTTCGGCTTCCGCGCGTCCTTCACTCTCTTTGCTGTGGTTGCCATAAAATCCTCAGAAACTAGTTATCAGCTTTCAGTCTTCAGTTCTCAGTTAGCTGTGCGAACCGCCGCGTCTACTGAAACTGATGACTGACAACATCGAACTGTTACACCCCTTGCCGGAACGGCATGCCGAAGGCCTTCAATAGCGCACGCGCCGAGTTGTCGTCCTTCGCCGTGGTCACGATCGTGATATTCATGCCCTTCAGCTTTTCCACCTTCGAATAATCAATCTCGGGGAAGATCAGCTGGTCGCGCAGTCCGAGCGTGTAATTGCCGCGCCCATCAAAACTCTTTGTCGACACGCCGCGAAAATCGCGAACGCGCGGCAGCGCCGTCGAAATCAGGCGGTCGAGAAATTCGTATGCCTTTTCGTTGCGCAGCGTCACCATCGCTCCGATGGACATGCCGGCACGCACCTTGAAGGCCGCAATCGACTTCTTCGCCTTGGTCATCACCGGCTTCTGACCGGTAATCTGCGTCAAATCCGCAACCAGCGGATCCAGAAGCTTTGTGTTCTGCGTCGCTTCGCCCAAGCCCATGTTAATGACGACCTTCTCCAGCCGCGGAACTGCCATCGAGTTCTCGATGCCCAGTTCCTTCTTGAGCGCCTGCTTGATTTCCTTGTTGTACTTCTCTTTCAGCCTTGCTGCCATTCCTTCACTCTCTTTCTCCCGGTCTTCGGAGTGGATCGCTTTGCCGATCCGTGTACCGCTGCGGAAGGGTTCCAAATCAGTCTTCAGCTTTTCTCGACTCGCAGCCTCAACAACTGAAGACTGAAAGCTGATGACTGAAAACTATTCCCTACTTCTTCGTGGGCAACTCGGTCCCACACGTCTTGCAAATCCGTTGCTTGCTCGTACCTTCAACCTTGTAGCCGATCGCGGCGGTTTCGCAGTTCGGGCAGAGCAGAGCCACATTGGACACGTCGATGGGGGACTCGTGTTCCGCAATGCCGCCCTTGGTCCGCTGTCCCTGCTTGCTCGAAACCGTCTTCTTCACCACGCGCACGTGCTCCACCAACACCGTTCCCTTGTCGGGAAACACACGAAGCACACGGCCGGTCTTGCCGCTATCGGAACCCGCGAGCACCTTCACCACATCGTTACGACGAATATTCAAACTCGGCATTTCAATCTCCCAAGTCCTCAGTCTTCAGTTTTCAGTTCTCAGCAAATATCCGCCGGGACTGACAACTGATGACTGACAACTTCTAAACCACTTCCGGTGCCAGCGACACAATCTTCAAAAACTTCTTCTCACGCAGTTCGCGAGCGACGGGGCCGAACACGCGTGTCCCTACCGGCTCGTGCGCGTCGTCGATCACCACCGCGGCATTCTCGTCGAATCGGATATACGTTCCGTCACGGCGACGGTGCTCCTTGCGAGTGCGGACAATGACCGCCTTGACCACTTTGCCCTTCTTCACGGTGCCATCCGGTGAAGCTTCCTTCACCGCGGCAGTCACCACATCGCCCAGACCGGCGATCTTGCCGAGTCCGCCACCGAGCGGCAGAATCACCTGCAGCTTGCGCGCGCCGGAGTTATCGGCCACCGCGAGCATGGTTCTCATTTGCACAGCCATGGATTCTTCTCCTTAGAACCGCTCCGCCTACTTGGCGGCTTCTACTTCAGCGGCTGTTCCAGCCGTGTCTTCAATTTGCGCCAGCGACGAACGCCGAACGATCTCTTCAAGCGACCACCGCTTCAGCTTGCTCAGCGGCCTGGTCTCGCGGATGCGGACCACATCGCCCAGGCGGGCCGAGTTCTGCTCATCGTGCGCGTAAAACTTCTTCGAGCTCTTCACGATGCGCTTGTACTTCGGATGGGCCTTACGCATCTCGACCTCGACCACGATGGTCTTCTGCATCTTGGTCGAAACCACGTTGCCCACCTTCTCGTTACGCCGGGATGCCGGCGCCTGCTTCTCTGTTGCTACCGTCATTTACCGGCTCCCTTCTTCTTTGCGCTGGCTGCTGCAGTCTTCTTCTTGGCGATGGAGCGTGGACCCTTTTTAAGGCTCTTCTTTGCGCCGGACTTGGCCTTCGCCGGCTTCGCTGCTTTCTTCACGGCCTTCTTGCCGCTCTTCTTCTCTTCGCCCGCGGGCAAGGTCGAGACCAGTTCGTGATGTGCGCCGCGAACACCCAGTTCGCGCTCGCGCGAAACCGTCTTGATCTGTGCGATCTCCTTGCGCAGCTCGCGGAGCTTCTTCACCCCGTCGTTCTGCCCCATCGAGACCTGGAAGCGAAGCCGGAACAACTGCTCGGCGGAGACCTTCTCCTGGTGCAGCAGTTCGTCGTCGCTCAAACTACGAATCTTTGTGAGTTCCATCTCTTCATCTCCGGCGCTCTGCCAATCCCCGCGGGAATCAGCGGCGCGTCTTTCCCTAGGCCGATTTCTTTTCAACCGCCGCAGTCTTCTCGGCGCCCGGACGCTGCACGAATTTCGTCTTCAGCGGCAGTTTGTTTGAAGCCAGGCGCATCGCTTCCTGGGCGATCTCCGGCGTCACACCTTCCATCTCGAAGAGGATCTTGCCGGGACGAACGACCGCCACCCAGTGATCCAGTGCGCCCTTGCCAGAACCCATACGGACTTCGGCAGGCTTCTTGGTAATCGGCTTGTCTGGAAACAGCCGCAGCCAGATTTTGCCGCCGCGCTTGATGAAGCGGGTCATCGCGATACGGCTGGCTTCGATCTGCCGGTCAGTGATGTAACCGCACTCCAGGACCTTCAAGCCGTACTCACCGAACGACAGAGAGGATCCACGCCACGCTTTACCGCGGCGCTTGCCCTTCTGTTGTTTGCGGAACTTCACCTTCTTTGGCATCAACATAACGAAATCCTCTAAAAACCAGTGGTCAGTGGACAGTGATCAGTGAACAGTTGGCATGTTTACATCTGCCTGCATTGCACTGCTCCCCAGCCCTTCTCCAACCGCCTAAACCCAAAAAACTTCGAACCGCACGGACACTGACCACTGTTCACTGTTCACTGTCCACTGCCTTTAAAACACTCCCGTGCCTGACGGCGCGGCCTGGCGGCGCTTCTGCTCATAAATGTCGCCGCGATAGATCCACGTCTTTACGCCGATTACGCCGTAGGTGGTGTGCGCCTCGGTAAACCCGTAATCGATATCCGCGCGCAGCGTGTGCAGCGGCAAACGCCCCTGCAGATACCACTCCGAACGGGCGATTTCGTTGCCGTTCAAACGGCCCGAGACACGCACCTTGATTCCCTTGCAGCCGAAACGCAGCGC
The DNA here is from genome assembly GCA_963838295.1 of uncultured Acidobacteriaceae bacterium. Taxonomy (GTDB): domain Bacteria; phylum Acidobacteriota; class Terriglobia; order Terriglobales; family Acidobacteriaceae; genus Telmatobacter. Next base: position 114,811 of record CAWIQS010000001.1, on the reverse strand, counting down.
CGAATCCACGCTCTTGCGCATCGCGCGGCGGAAGCTCACGCGCTTTTCCAATTGCAGCGCGATATTTTCCGACACGAGCTGGGCATCCAGCTCCGGCTTGTTCACCTCGATGATGTCGATGAACACTTCGCGGTTGGTGCGTTTGCCTAGCTCGGTCTTGAGCTTCTCGATCTCCGCGCCCTTGCGGCCAATGACGATACCCGGACGGGCGGTGCGGATCAGGAAGCGAAGCTTGTTGCCCGGACGCTCGATTTCCACCGAGCTCACACCGGCAGCCTTGAGCTTTTCGCGCAGCTCAGCCTTGAGCTTCACGTCTTCGACCAGGAGCTTGTCATAGTCGCGCTCAGAGAACCAGCGCGAACGCCAGGGCTTGTTTACTCCGAGCCGGAATCCATAAGGGTGGACTTTCTGTCCCATGCTTTTTTCCTCAAACCTCTACTGCATTTCCAGGGTTGCAGCGCCCTTGTTGCTTTTCGAATCGCCGCTCCCTGATGGCTGCGTCGACCTTACTGTCCAGGCTTCGGATTGCACCGACCCTGAAAATACCCTCGGCCTACTTCTTGGCCTTTTTCTTCGTTGCTGCAACCGGCTTTTTCGCCGGAGACTTCTTTGCCGTCTTCGATACTGTCTTCTTGGCGGCCGTCTTCTTCGTCGACTTCGCACCCGTCTCCGGCTCATCGGCCTTGGTCACCAGATGCGAGTTTCCGCCATCGCGCTCGGCCACGGACAAGATGATGTGCGTCAGCCTGCGCTGGTAGCGATAGGCACGCCCCATTGGAGCGGGCCGAATCCTCTTCATGCGCGGACCGTCATTCGCAATTGCCGACTTGACGTAGAGGTTGTCGACGTCGACGTCTTCACCCCGTTCGCCCGACACGTACTTGGCGTTGTCCACGGCCGACGTCAGCAGCTTGTGAATCACCGGAGCAATACGCTTCTTGGTGAACTGCGCCGTCTCCAGCGCTTCCTGAACGCCCCGTCCCTTGATCAGGTCCAGCACCAGCCGCGCCTTCTGCGGCGACACCCGCTGAAACCTTGCTTCGGCCCGGTATTCTTTTGTCTCGACTGCCATTGGTCTCTTCCTCAAAATCACTGGCGCCCATTGCGCCGAATCTCAACTACCGCGGTCCCGCCGGCTTCGCCACAGCTTCCGCCGCCTTCGATCCGCCTGTGTGCCCCTTGAACGTGCGCGTCGGAGCAAACTCGCCCAGCTTGTGTCCCACCATGTTCTCGGTCACGTACACCGGAACGAACTTTTTGCCGTTGTGCACCGCGATCGTGTGTCCCACAAACTCCGGGAAGATCGTCGAGCGCCGCGACCAGGTCTTCACGACCTTCTTATCGTTGGCCACGTTGAGCACCTCGATCTTGGTCGTGAGGTGCGCATCCACAAACGGGCCCTTCTTCGTCGAACGTGCCATAAAACCTCAGCTCCTAGCTCCTAGCCTCTAGCTTTTAGCTTTTCCCTTACTCAAGCTAACCGCCTGGCCATCGCCTTTAAATCTCACTCGCCTATGTCTTAGCTAGTAGCTGGAAGCTAATAGCTAGTGGCTGCTTCTTACTTCGCCCGACGGCTGATGATGAACGCATCGGTCCGCTTGTTGTTGCGTGTCTTGTATCCGCGTGTCGGCTGGCCCCACGGGGTGACCGGATGACGGCCGCCCGAGGTCTTGCCTTCACCGCCGCCATGCGGGTGATCCACAGGATTCATGGTGACGCCGCGGTTGGTCGGGCGAATGCCCTTCCAGCGGTTGCGTCCCGCCTTGCCGATCGCCACGTTCTCGTGATCGGTATTGCCTACCTGGCCAACGGTCGCGAGGCACTCAACCAGCACCTTGCGCGTTTCGCCGGAAGGCAGCTTGAGCAGCGCGTAATCGCCTTCCTTGGCGACCAGCTGTGCCTGCGCACCAGCCGAACGCGCCATCTGCGCGCCTTTGCCCGGCCGCAGTTCAATGGCATGCACCGTGGTGCCGGCAGGAATGTTCTTGAGCGGCAGCGCGTTGCCCACCAGAATGTCGGCCTCGGGACCAGAACTTACCGTCGCCCCAACCTTCAATCCCACAGGCTGCAGAATGTAGCGTTTCTCGCCGTCGGCATAGTGCACCAGCGCGATGCGCGCCGAACGGTTCGGATCGTACTCAATGGTCGCCACTTTGCCCGGTACGCCGAACTTGTCGCGCTTGAAATCGATCAGCCGGATCTTCTGCTTGTGTCCGCCGCCATGGTGCCGAATCGTCATGTCGCCCGAGTTACGGCGTCCGCCCGTGCGCTTGCGTACTGCCAGCAGCGGCTTGTGCGGCTTGTCCGTCGTCAGGTCGTCATTGACCAGCGAGGTCTGAAACCGCAACGTCGGCGTAATCGGTCTGTATGTCTTGATAGCCATCGTTTTATGTCCTGGAGTGCCTGCGCCTGACTTCTGCGCCGCTCTCCCCGTTTCTCCGAAGCCTCTGTACTTCACCGGCCCCGATATTCCTTCTTGGCAAACTGTGAACTTTGAATCGTGAACTCTACTGATCACTGTTCAACTGACAACTGTTCACTGCCTTTACAGGTTGCTCACGTACTCCGGCAGCTTCTCGCCGGCCTTCAGCCGGACGTAAGCTTTTTTCCAGTCGGGGCGAAATCCGGCGAACTTTCCGCGGCGGCGTTCCTTGCCCACCACGTTCGCTGTCCGCACCGCGGCCACCTTCACCTTGAAGAGAGCCTCGACCGCTTGTTTCACTTCGATCTTCGAAGCATCCGGAGCCACGTCGAACACCAGCGTGCCCTCGGTTTCCTTTACGCTCAAACCCTTTTCCGTAATCAAGGGCCTGCGAATCACTGTATAAAGGCTCGGCATTACACGGCCTCCGTCTGCGCAGCGCTGCGCTTTGAAACGGTCTTCACAAGCGAATCCGTCAACTGCTCGATCGCGGCCTTGGAGAAAATTGCCCGCTCGTACCGCAGCAGATCGTAGGGATGCACTTCGTTGTTGAGAACCAGCTCGACACCCTTCAGATTGCGTGCGCCCAGTATCAGCGCCTGCGAGAGCGTTTTTCCGTTCTCGACTAGCAGCGCGGTACGCGTTACCGCCAGCTTGTCCAGCGCCTGGCGATAGAGCTTGGTTTTGCCCTCTTTGATTTCCAGGGTGTCAACCACTGTGAGCTTGCCGTCAGCCAGCTTTGAAGCCAGTGCCGAGCGGAGCGCACCCTGCAGCTTTTTGCGCGGGAACGCATAGTCATAGCTGCGTGGCTGGGGTCCGTGCACCGTGTAACCATGCCGCCAGAGCGGGGAACGAACGGAACCGATACGAGCGCGGCCGGTGCCCTTCTGCTTCCACAGCTTCTTGCCGGAACCGGAGACTTCCGTGCGGCTCTTGGTCTTGTGCGTGCCCTGGCGCATGGAAGCGCGATAGTGCTTCACCGCTTCCCACAGCAGAGCCTCGTTGACCTGGCCATATACTGCATCGGCCAGTTCGAGCGAGCCCACCTTTTCGCCGTTCAGATTTACAACATCTACGTTTGCCATCTTCTTCTTCTTCCGCCGGACTTCGATCCGGCTCTGAATCTCTTCCGCCGGCATCTTTCTACCGGCTCTCCATCTCGTGCGCCGCAAGGCGCGATTGGCCCCACCGCAGGTGGCTTACTTGCGCTTTGCGGTTGCCTTCTTCGAAGCCTTCAACGGATCGACCGTGGTCGAGCCCGCAAATCCACGGCGCTCGCGTGGCGGCGTCTTCGCCTTCGAAATCAGCACGTACCCATCACGCGCGCCCGGAACCGCTCCCTCGACCATCAACAGATTTTCTTCGAGATCAATACCGCGAATGCGCAGGTTGCGAACTGTGATCTGCGCCGCGCCCATATGTCCCGGCATTCTCTGGCCCGGAAACACGCGCGACGGAAAGCTTGATGCACCGATCGAACCTTGCACCTGGAACATGTGTCCGTGCGACTTGGGTCCGCCGCCGAACTTGTGCCGGCGAACGACGCCAGCAAATCCCCGGCCCTTCGAAGTGCCGATTACGTCTACAAACTTCGCATCGGTGAAAATGTCTACCAGCACGCGATCGCCGGCCTTGGTCTGTACTTCGCCATCCGGCGAAGCTTCAACGTCAACTTCCTTGATGAGCTTCACTGGCGGCGCTTCGGTCTTCGCGAAATGCCCTGCCTGCGGTTTGGTCACGTTCTTCGTCTTGATGAACTCCACCAGGCCAATCTGCGCGGCGTCATAGCCGTCGTTGGCCAGCGTCTTCAACTGCGTGATCACGCAAGGGCCCGCCTGCAACACCGTAATCGGGTGTACATCGCCCTTCTCGTCGAAGACCTGCGTCATGCCGATCTTTTTTCCCAAAATCCCTGTGACTGCCATATCTTCCTCACCTCATCATGCGGGGCTTGAAGCACCGCACTGCCGGGGTCCTTCCGGACCTTCTTACTGCTTCGCGTTGAACCTGCAAGCCTCTTGCGCCACAAGGCGCGGTTGGCCGCACCGCAGGTGCCTACTTCTCGAACGCCTTGATCTCAACGTCCACGCCGGCCGGCAGATCGAGCTTCATCAGCGCGTCTACCGTCTGCTGCGTCGGCTCAAGAATGTCGATCAGCCGCTTGTGCGTGCGAATCTCGAACGCCTCGCGCGACTTCTTGTCCACGTGCGGCGAACGCAGCACGCAGTACTTGTTCTTGATCGTCGGCAACGGAATCGGTCCCGCCACCGTTGCTCCGGTGCGCTTGGCCGTTTCTACAATCTCGCCGGTCGAGGTATCCAGCACACGATAGTCGTATGCCTTCAACCGAATTCGAATCCTTTGACCTACCATTGGCTTCCTTCCAGTGATCAGTGGTCAGTGAACAGTGATCAGTTTTCTTTCGCCTGCCATCTGTTTCGGGTGAACCCGGCAGCCTTCACTGTCCACTGTTCACTGTCCACTGCACACTTGCTTCTCGCTACTTAATGATTTCCGAAATCGCGCCCGCGCCTACTGTGCGTCCGCCTTCGCGGATGGCAAAACGCAATCCCTTTTCCATGGCTACCGGCGTAATCAGTTCGATCGTCAGCTCCACGTTGTCGCCGGGCATCACCATCTCCGTGCCCTCAGGCAATTCCGCCACTCCCGTCACGTCCGTGGTCCGGAAGTAGAACTGCGGCCTGTAGCCCTTGAAGAACGGCGTATGACGGCCGCCTTCTTCCTTGCTCAATACGTAAACGGTGCCCTTGAACTTGGTGTGAGGCGTGATCGATCCCGGCTTGGCCAACACCATGCCACGCTCGACGTCTTCCTTGGGAATGCCGCGCAGAAGGATGCCGGCGTTATCGCCCGCCAGGCCTTCGTCCAGCTGCTTCTTGAACATTTCCACGCCCGTGCAAACCGACTTGCGGGTCTCGCGGAAGCCGACAATCTCGACATCCTCGCCGACCTTCACCTTGCCGCGTTCAATTCTTCCGGTCACGACCGTGCCGCGTCCCGAGATCGAGAAAATGTCTTCGATCGGCATCAGGAAGGGCAGGCTCACCGCGCGCTCCGGCTGCGGAACGTACTTGTCGACCGCCTCCATCAGCTCGTCGATCTTCGCTTCCCACTTGGCTTCGCCGTTCAGTGCGCCGAGAGCAGATCCACGGATCACCGGAACGTCGTCGCCCGGGAACTGGTACTTCGACAACAGCTCGCGAACTTCCATCTCGACCAGGTCCGTCAGTTCTTCGTCTTCAACCGCATCGCACTTGTTCAGGAACACCACGATGCAGGGAACGCCTACCTGGCGGGCCAGCAGAACGTGCTCCTTGGTCTGCGGCATCGGACCGTCGGTCGCTGCGACTACCAGAATCGCGCCGTCCATCTGCGCCGCGCCGGTAATCATGTTCTTGATGTAGTCGGCGTGACCGGGGCAGTCCACGTGCGCATAGTGCCGGTTCGACGTCTCGTACTCCACGTGCGCCGTCGCGATCGTGATGCCGCGCTCCCGCTCTTCAGGCGCGTTGTCGATCGAGTCAAACGAACGGAACGTGTTCTTCGGGTTGTGCTTCTGCAATACCTTCGTGATCGCCGCCGTCAACGTCGTCTTGCCGTGATCGATGTGACCAATCGTTCCCACGTTCACATGCGGCTTCGAACGATCAAATTTTTCCTTCGCCATTTTTCTCTTCCCCTCGCAGCTGCTATGCCGTTGCCAAAAGGGCGCCGGGCGTTCCGGCTCCAGCCCTAAAAAAGTTGTCAGTGTTCAGTGTTCAGTGTTTCCTTGCCTGAGCCAACATCATCGATTCACCCGATAAGCTTCAGACTGTCCACTGTTCACTGTCAGCTATCCACTGCTTTCTCACTTCCCTTGCGAACGGCCGATAATTTCATCGGCGATCATGCGCGGCGCCTCTTCGTACCGCGCGAACTGCATTGAATACGAGGCGCGGCCTTGTGTCGAGGAACGAATCTCGTTCACGTAACCGAACATTTCCTTCAGCGGAACGATCGCCTTGATGACCTGCGAGCCTGCCGCGTGCTCCATACCTTCAATCCGACCGCGACGCGAGTTAATGTCGCCGATGATCACGCCCATGTACTCTTCGGGCACAGTGACTTCAACCGCCATCACCGGCTCAAGAAGCACCGGGTGCGCTTTGCGGGCGGCTTCCTTGAATGCGATCGAACCGGCAAATTTAAATGCCATTTCGTTTGAGTCGACTTCGTGATAGCTGCCGTCAAACAGGATCACCTTCACGTCTACGATCGGGAAGCCTGCCAGGATGCCCAATTCCAATGCACCCTGCACGCCTTGATCGATAGGCTTGATGTATTCCCTCGGTACCGATCCACCCTTGATTTCGTTGATGAATTCGTAACCGGCACCTGGAGTATTCGGCTCGATACGCAGTTTGCAATGTCCATAGTTGCCCGAGCCACCGGTCTGACGGATGTACTTGCCTTCCGCTTCAGCTGTCTTGCGAATCGTCTCGCGGAACGCAACCTTGGGCTCACCAACGTTCGCATCGACCTTATGCTCGCGCTTCAGGCGATCGACAAGAATCTCAAGGTGGAGCTCGCCCATGCCGCTGATAATCGTCTGACCCGAATCCTCGTCGGTACGCACCTTGAAGGTTGGATCTTCATCAGCCAGCCGGGACAATCCCATCGCCATCTTTTCCTGATCAGCCTTGGTCTTCGGCTCAATTGCCACCGAGATCACGGGCTCAGGAAACGTGATGGCGCCGAGCGCAATCGGATGCTGCGGCGCGCTCAGAGTGTCGCCCGTCTTCAATTCCTTCAGTCCCACGCACGCGCAAATGTCGCCGGCGTAGATCTCGGTGATGTCCTCACGCTTGTTGGCGTGCATCTTCACCAGGCGTCCCACGCGATCCGTCTTGCCGGTACGCGGATTCAGAATCGTATCGCCCGTCTTCAACGAACCGGAGTAGATGCGGATAAATGAGAGCTTACCGAACGGATCATTGATCAGCTTGAACACCAAAGCCGCCAGAGGCTCGTTATCGTCCGCCTTGCGGATCAATATCGTGCTGTGATCGTGCGGATCGATACCTTCCACCGGAGGCTTATCGAGCGGGCTGGGCAGATAGTCAACCACCGCGTCGAGCAGCGTTTGCACACCCTTGTTCTTGAATGCAGAACCGCAGATCACCGGGAAGACCTTCAGATCGATGGTCGCCTGGCGAATACCCTTTTTCAGCTCTTCAATGGTCGGCGTCTCGCCTTCGAGGAACTTTTCGAGCAGAACATCGTCGGTCTCGGCGATCACTTCGATCAGCTGCAGACGGAATGCTTCCGCCTTCTTCTGCAGATCGGCCGGAATCGCCTGGACGTCATACTCGGCGCCCATGGTCTCGTCGTGCCATACGACGGCCTTCATCTCGATGAGATCGACGACGCCCTTGAAACCAGCTTCTGCGCCAATCGGAATCTGCAGCGCCACAGGCCGCGCGCCCAGCCGCTTGCGAATGGTGTCAAGAACGTGCTCGAAATCGGCGCCGTTCTTGTCCATCTTGTTCACGAAGCAGATACGCGGAACCTTGTACTTGTCGCCCTGGCGCCATACGGTTTCTGTCTGGGGTTGAACGCCGGAGACAGAATCGAATACCGCAACCGCGCCGTCGAGCACACGCAGCGACCGCTCCACCTCAGCGGTGAAGTCCACGTGGCCAGGCGTATCGATGATGTTGATGCGAATGTCTTTCCACATGCACGTCGTTGCTGCCGACGTGATAGTGATGCCGCGCTCCTGCTCCTGCTCCATGTAATCCATGGTCGCGGTGCCTTCATGCACTTCGCCGATGCGGTGCGTGATGCCCGTGTAGAAGAGGATGCGTTCGGTCGCAGTCGTCTTGCCGGCGTCGATGTGCGCCATGATTCCGATGTTCCGGCAACGACTTAGGGGTATGGTGCGAGCCACGGCTCTTTATCCTTGCGGGCTTCAAATCCCGCCGTTATTTCCCAGTGATCAGTAGTCAGTGATCAGTGGTCAGTTAAAAACCTGAAATCCTCAGACCGCGTACAAAGCAGTGATCACTGTCCACTGATCACTGCGTACTGCTTCATTACCAGCGGTAATGGGCGAAGGCCTTGTTGGCCTCAGCCATGCGGTGCACGTCTTCCTTCTTTTTCATGGCTGCGCCACGGCCATTGGCCGCGTCCAGCAGCTCATTGCTTAACTTGTCGATCATGCCCTTTTCACCGCGGGCGCGCCCGTAAGTGATGAGCCAGCGAATCGCCAGCGAAGTACGCCGGTCGGCGTTCACTTCAATCGGCACCTGGTAGTTGGCGCCACCAACACGGCGGGTCTTGACCTCGAGCAGCGGCTTGCAGTTCTCGACTGCCTTCTTGAAGAGCTTCAGCGCGTCGTCTCCGCCGCCCTTCTCCTCAAGGTTCTTCATCGATTGATAGAAGATGCCCTGGGCCGTCGACTTCTTGCCGCCCCACATCATCGAGTTCACAAACTTGGTGACCAGCGTGGACCCGTAAACCGGATCCGCCGCGACTTCCCGCTTACCAATGTGCCCTTTTCTCGGCATAGTTCCTCAAAATCCTTCGCGCCGAAGCGCCGTTCTGCTGCCCCAGTCCCGGTACCATCATTCCGCCCGGGAACCGCTATCTACTTCTTTGCCGCCGCTGCTCCGCCCTTGGCGCGCTTCGCACCATACTTCGAGCGGCTCTGCTTGCGGTTGGCCACGCCGACTGAATCCAGCGTGCCACGCACCACGTGATAACGAACGCCCGGCAGATCCTTCACACGGCCGCCGCGGATCAGCACAATCGAGTGCTCCTGCAGGTTGTGGCCGATGCCGGGAATGTAGGTCGTGACCTCAATCCCGTTGGTCAACCGTACGCGGGCTACCTTACGCAGAGCCGAGTTCGGCTTCTTGGGAGTTTGTGTGTACACGCGGGTGCAAACACCGCGCCGCTGCGGCGAGGCCTGCAATGCAGGAGACGCCGTCTTGTACCGCGGGGCCGTGCGCCCCTTGCGAACCAATTGATTAAATGTCGGCAAACTAAAACTCCTTACCCCAAAAACCTTGAACCCAACCCACTCACAGCCGCGCGCAGACCTTCGAGCTTCTCCATGCATCTGGGCGCACTTTTCAGCGCGCACGCGCACGGAAGCCCAGGTTGCTGCTTCGCGTCTGCCTTCGTTCCACTACCAGACGAGAACCGAGACGGTGGCAGGTCGCTTTTCCTACTCTGAAAAGGCCCACTCCGTTTCGCCGGTTCCGGCTCGCATAGCCCTCCAAGGTGGAGAAACGCGCGAGCACCGATGCGATTCATCCCCTCCCCGTCTTACCTTCACCCGGGGTCGGCGATGTGTCCCTGCCCTTTGCAAGATGAGAGCGATTCGGGGACTGTGGCCACTTTTTGCAGCTTGCAGCCTCGGGTACTGATCCTCGGCAAACTTGCCGGCCGGGATCTCCCGTTACCCACCTGCCGTTAACACACACGGATAGGCGTGTTCTTGCGGAACCTTATAAAGATAACAAGAAACCGGGGTGGGGTCAACGAATTCAACGGCTCGGCCTAACTTTCTCAGAGAGACCCAGAGAGAATGCAGCCTTTTCGCAAGAAAGCGAATGCCGAAGCCGGATCCTAAGGCACCGTGAAGGTACCGCTGTTCGCCACGGCGATTCCTGTCACATTCGATGGCGCCGTCGTCGTCGCGCTACCACTGGATTGCACGATCTCCGCAGTCCAGACCGCCAGCGACCCCGAGGTGGGTGCGGGCAGAAACCCCGCAACACCGGAAAGGTCAGGAAAAGCCAGCGCAGTTGAGCCGTTCTGATAGTTGGCCGTCGCCTCAACCTCGTAAAGACTTGAAACGCCTGTCGCGCTCACCCAGCCAACCATCGCCGACTCCATCACTCCGGTCTTTCCGGTGAATCCCGTATAGGCAAAATTGAAGCTGGGCAGTGCCGCCGGGGTCGGCCCCGCATAGGACCAGGGCGCTGGGAATGTGAAGTTTACCGGCCCTCCGCTGGTCGAATTCGTCAGAACTACAGCCTCTTCCCCTTGCGTCGATAAGCTTCTGGTTGTCGCGATAAACGTGTAGTGATCTCCGCTCTGCACTGCGGCAGCAGGTAACGCCGGATACTGCGTGGTTGCTGGGGCAGCAACCGTAAAGCCGCCCGCACTGCCCATGATGAAGCCGACAGTCGTCGTTGGCTGGGAGTATCCCGATGGAGCGTTGCTGTATGTAATTGCTTCGGGAGTCGTCTCGTCGGCTGCGCCCAACACAACCGTGCTGCCCCCGTTCAGGGCGCCGGGAACGGTCTCGTTCGTGAAGTTCTTCGCCGCGACAAGGCTGCTCAGACCCTGTTGCGAGTTGTTGTAGGCCAGCACCATCACTCGATCGACGCCTGCCGGTTCGGCGAGGCTGAACGCGGCATTGAGAGTCACTCCTCCCACCGTTGTGCTCGTGCCATTCGAAGCGGCAATATCGACCAGTGTTGCCCCAGGGATTCCGCTGGCATCCACGCTGCCGGTGAACGCTCCTGTTTGGCTGGAAGGCACAGCCATTGGACACGGCGCGGTGAACGAGGAGCCATCCGCAGTGCTCGCTTCAAATACAAACTGCTCCGGCACCTGAACCTGAGCACTCAAGGGCAGGGTGCACGCATACGCCACAGAAAAATTGGTGGTGCCGTTGGGAATCGACAGGCTCAAGGATCGGGAATTGAGCGTTTGTGTCGTAAACAAACCGGCCCCCACTCGTGCTGCCACAACCGTCGGCGTCGCGATCGTGAAGTTAAAGGTAACGACAGTCGGGGTGCTCCCGCCACCTGCCGCAGAACCGCCACCGATTGAACTTCCACCGCAGCCCGCTACTAGAGTGACAACGCAACAGAGTGCAGAAAAACGCAGGATTGCAACTGACATGGCACGTCCTCTTGCCTAGTTGCGGAGTTCTCAGACGTTATCTCTCGATTGAAGCCAACCGAGCTAGAGAAGGGAGGCAGACCGAATCGGGTGCAGCATTCGGCCTGCCGGGCAGCCTATTCGATCGATTTCAGCACCCAGGCGCCGTTCTCCAGTGCGAAATCCGCCTGCTTCCGGGTGCTCAGCTTGTTTCCGGGATGGTGCGCAATATCATTGAGCGCCTGCGGAACGCCGTTCAGATTCACGCCCTCGGTGTACTTTCCTTCCCTGGCGGCAGCCGAACCCGCGAGCATCTCGTCCTGCAGATCGCCCATGTCATGCGCTCTCAGGTGATTCGCAGCGACAGTTATGACGACGACCGTGTAGTTCGTGTCATCCTGGTTCGCCGGACGCCACTCGATCACGTCGCCGCCACCGGGAAGCGTTATGGCTTTCTTGCCATCCGGAGTCAGCTTGAAATCGGCCCACAGCTTATTCGGATAGACCTTCGTCCTCTCCCACAACTTTGCCGTGACCAATTGGCGCACTCCCGCTTCGTTGACCAGGACGGTGGTCGCAACCGGCGGCGTCTGGTCGTATTTCGCCTGCACCAACGCCAGCGCCTGGGCCGGGGTCAGATCCGGTGCCGACTTGCACCCGATACCCGCAAACCCGAAGCCCACCACAGCCAGTACCCCCAAAGTCTTCCAATTCAGCATGATTTTCACGATCCTTCCTGTGCTTACGCGCATGGGTAATCTCCTGACGACCCGTCATTTTTCTCCTACTTTCGGGCGCTGTCAATGGATTCGGATGTGATAGCGGGCACACCTGAAGGGTTGCGAGTCTAGATTGCGGCGAATTCAGCCGGTTGCCGACTCGACGTCGATGTCAGTGGAAGCGGATTACCGCTCTGCCACTCGCTTCAGCAGCAAAGCAAGAAATCCCTTCTCGTTGGACTCAAGGCAAACCTGCGCATTAGGTGCGCCGTTTCCCGGAGTGGTCAGTCCCCGAGCGTCCACATCAATGTGCAGGGGCTTCGCCGGGCACAGGTCTGGGCGGAATGTATAGGTCACCGCAACGGGATCGAAAAGCGTTGGTGTCGGGCTATGATTCGGGGTTCCTCCCATCCATTCGTGATAAAGAAGTGTCAACTGGTCGGTCAGCGCCGATCCATGCGCGAAAATCGTCTCACGATCCTTTGCATCCAGCGGCACTTGCGTCGAATCCAGCGGCATCATGTACAGCGGTACACCCGATGACAGCAGCGCCTTCAGGCCAACTGGGTCATTCAGGATGTTCCACTCCGGCTCCGGCGGCTTCGGCTTGCCCTGCGCGTCTGTGCCATAGCCGCGATATACGCTGCCGCCCATGATGACCACTCGCTTCAGCTTTTTGAATACCGTAGGGTCACGCTCGATCGCCGCCCGCACTGTGGACAAAGGCCCAATGCCGATCAACGTGATTTCCCCCGGATGCGCCCGCGCCTCGTGCAAAATGAACTCCGCGCCGTCACCGAATTTCTTTTCGGGTGCGCGCTTCGCGTAGGCCGCCTGCGTCATCGCGTTGTCTGTCTTCGTCATCGGCCCCGCAAACACGGGAATGTCGCTTCGTCCCACTGCCTGCAAATACCGGTCCACCAGGCGTGCGCGCATCTCCGTGTTGCCGAAGGTGGTCGTCACGCCGAGGATCTTCAGTTCCGGACTTTGCAGAGCCAGCGCCAATGCAAACGCATCGTCAATGTCATCGCCAATATCGGTGTCGATAATTACTTTCTGGGGCGATGTAGCCGCCTTTGCCGCATCGGAAGTTGCTTGCGATCGCGCCGCGGGAATGGCGCAGGAAGTAAGAATCAGCGCGAACAGGACGAACTCAGCGCGAAGATTTTTCATGTCCATCACTCTATCGCCTTCGCCCCATCCGTTTCCGGTCCATTAATCTGATGACGGTTGCATTCAGGTCGCTATGTCGCATTCAAGCCGCATCACCCGCCGCCGTTTTCTGAAACAATCCAGCCTTGCCGGCGTTGCCTGTGCGCTGCCGGCGCACTCGCTTTGGGCCGCAACCGATCAATCAACATCGCGGACAGTGAAAGACCGCGCGCCGCTTCATCCAGGCGCGTTCTACTCGCTGCCGCTCGGTTCCGTGCGTCCTGCAGGTTGGCTGCGCCGCCAGCTTGAGATACAAGCAAATGGACTCACCGGCCACCTCGATGAGACTTGGGCGGATGTCGGCCCCAACAGCGGCTGGCTTGGCGGCACAGGCGAATCATGGGAGCGCGGACCCTATTTCCTCGACGGCCTGATCCCACTTGCATGGCTGCTCGACGACGCACGACTGAAAGCCAAGGCGCAGAAGTACATCGACTGGATTCTTACCCACCGGGCCGGGAGTGGCATGATAGGCCCCGCCTCCAACGATGACTGGTGGCCGCGCATCGTGGCGCTCAAGGCGCTGGCGCAATACCAGGAATTCACCGGCGACCCGCGCGTGATTCCCCTGATGGACCGCTACTTCCGCTATCAACTCGCTGAACTCCCCAAACGTCCGCTGCGCGATTGGGGCAAGTTTCGATGGCAGGATGAGCTGCTCAGCGTGATCTGGTTGTACAACCGCACCGGCTCGGCGTATCTCCTCGATCTCGCGAAACTCCTGCATGAGCAGGGATACGACTGGGTTGCGCAGTTTGCGAATTTCCAATTCAAGGAGAAGATCACTGCCGAGTTCATCAAGCTGAACGAAGGCGGGGGGCTCAAGGATCTGGCGCTCTCAACGCACGGCGTGAACAACGGGCAGGCGGTGAAGACCGGGCCACTATGGTCGCTCGTATCCGGCTCCGACACCGATCGCAAGGCCTCCGCGCAGATGATCGCCGAACTCGATAAGTACCACGGCCTACCGAATGGCATGTTTTCATGCGACGAGCATCTTTCGGGCCGCGATCCATCGCAAGGCTCCGAACTTTGCACGGTAGTCGAGTACATGTATTCGTTAGAGCGCGCGTTAGCGATTACGGGTGACCCAACCTTTGGAGACCGGCTGGAGAAGCTGGCCTTCAACGCGTTGCCTGGCACGCTGACGGACGATATGTGGGCGCACCAGTACAACCAGGAGCCCAACCAGGTGGAGTGCAGCCTGCACCACAAGCCATGGGTCAGCGACGGGCCGGAGTCGAACCTGTTCGGCCTCGAACCCAACTTCGGCTGCTGCACGGCCAACTTCCACCAGGGCTGGCCCAAATTTGCTGCCAGCCTCTTTCTTCTCTCAGGCGACCAGGATTCTGACCAGCACGATGGACTCTTCGCGGCAGTGTATGCGCCCTGCGAGGTGCGTACCTCGCTGCGCGGAACCGCACTCCACCTGGTCGAGGAGACCGACTACCCGTTTCGCGGAGCGGTGAAGATCACAGTGGATCCAGCGAGCCCGCTCGCTTTTCGCTTCAATTTGCGCGTCCCCGCGTGGGCGACCGCCGGCACGAAGATTCGCCTAAACGGGCAACTCCTCCCGTATCCCTCGATCTTGCCGCGCTCCATAAACATCGATCGCACTTGGAAGGCTGGCGACCGCGTGGAATTGGAGTTTCCCATGGAACCGCGGGTTTCAAACTGGTTCAACGAATCCGTCGCCATCGAACGCGGCCCGCTGGTTTTCTCCTATGGCATCGGAGAAGGTTGGGTAAAGCTGCGAGATCGCGGCATGACCGCCGACTGGCAGGTCTTCCCGGCAACTTCGTGGAACTACGCGCTCAATATCGATGAGGCGGATCCGGCACGTTCCATCACTGTCAAAGAATACGAAGTTGGCGAAGTTCCTTTTGCACGAAAGAGCGCTCCGGCTGAGCTGCACGTGAAGGCCCGCAAAGTTCCCACGTGGCGCGCCGAAGACGGAGCCGCAGATCCCCTTCCGCAAAGCCCGGTCGCGAGCAATGAAGCGGAAGAAGAGATCATGCTTATTCCCTACGCTGCTGCCAAACTGCGGATCACAGCTTTTCCCGTCTTGAAAGCGTAGAGAAGCCGCAACCTATCGGTTGCTTTTTTGCTCATCATTGCCCTTGACCCGAAACAGGGTGCCGCATCCTTGACGCGGCCTTTTCGCGTCATCGGTGGGATACCAGGAATCTCAACCGGCTGACTTCGTCGATTCCAGCGCAGCCACAATCTTCTCCGTGTCGTAAACGCACCCTCCCCAAACGCCGCCGCTCACATCCACCAGCGCAGCCCACAGGCGTGTATCCTCCGGCAGTGCCGGATGCGGCTTCAAATCCGCACGCAGCTTCCTCGCCGCCAGTTTCTGCACACCTTCTTCCGCGCCGAACTCTCCACTCGAATCGCCAACCAGGTGCACCGACCCTGTGAGCTTTTCACGATCAATTGCGATCTCGATCAAATCATTCTCAAGCACCTTGCCGATCGGCCCGCCCGCCAGCGCCTCGGGCGAAATATGCCCAATGCAAGCGCCAGTCGAAACACCACTAAAGCGTGCGTCCGTCAATACGGCGACGTGCCTGCAGTGCGGTAACTGCTTCAGTGCCGATGTCACCTGGTAAATTTCCTGCATACCTGCGCCCCTGGGGCCGCCGCAAATCAGCACAATCACATCGCCGTGACCGATCATGCCGGACTTGATCGCCGCAATCGCTGCCGTCTCCGTCGTAAAAATACGCGCCGGCCCGCGATGGCGGAAGACATTATCTTCGCCGATCAGCGATGGATCGATCGCCGTGCTCTTGATGACCGAACCCTCCGGCGCAAGATTGCCGACAGGAAAACATACCGTTGCCGTCAATCCCCGCGACCGTGCACGATCCGGCGTCATGATTACGTCTTCGGCATCGATTCCATCCAGTTCCTTCAGCCTCTTGCGCAGCATGTGGCGCCGCTCGCTGTCGCGCCACCAGTCGAGGCTGGCATCGAGAGTGTCGCCGCTAACCGTTTTTACGCTCGTATCCAACAGCCCAGCGGAGCGCAGGTCCAGCATCACTTCCGGTACCCCGCCGGCGAGAAACACCTGCACCGTCGCGAATCCTCGCGGTCCATTCGGCAGCGCATCAACAAGGCGCGGCACGGTGCGATTGACTTGCTCCCAGTCCGCACGGCTGGGCCGCTTCAATCCCGCGGAAAATGCAATCGCCGGTAGATGCAGCAGCAGGTTCGTCGAGCCGCCAAACGCCGCATGCAGCACCATCGCATTCCGCACTGCGGCATCCGTCACGACATTGCGCGCGCCAAGCCTCAAGTTATGCAACCGAATGATTGCGCGTGCAGATCGCTTCGCAGCATCCAGCCAGATGGCCTGCCCCGAAGGTGCCAGCGCCGTGTGCGGTAGCGCCAGACCAAGTGCTTCGCCCACAACCTGCGCCGTCGCTGCCGTGCCCAGAAACTGGCATCCGCCGCCGGGCGATGCGCATGCGCGGCAACCCACTTCGGCCGCGTATTCCAATGTGATCTGCTGCTGCGCAAACCGTGCCCCGATAGTCTGCACCTTGCCTGCATCCTCGCCTGACTCAGGCAATAACGTTACTCCACCCGGAATCAAAACTGCGGGAAGCGCACCAGCCGAAGCCAGCGCCATCATCATTGCCGGTAGGCCCTTGTCGCAGGTGGCCACGCCCAGCACGCCTTTGCTCGTCGGTAGCGAGCGCATCAGCCGCCGCAGCACCATTGCCGCATCGTTGCGAAAGGGCAGCGAGTCCATCATCCCGGTCGTGCCCTGCGTTCTTCCGTCGCAGGGATCCGTGCATGCGGCTGCAAAGGGAATTGCATGGAGCGCCTTCAACTCGTGTGCGGCCTCGGCTACCAGCAAGCCAACTTCCCAGTGTCCGGTGTGAAATCCCAACGCGATCGGGCGCCCATCCTCCGCGCGCAGTCCGCCATGCGTGCTCAGAATCAGAAACTCCGGATCGAGCAGCCGCGCCGCTTCCCAACCCATCCCGGCGTTCTGGCTCAGGCCAAACAGATTCCCCGACGGCTCCTCGACCAACATCTCCGCCGTCAGAGGCAGCGCGCCTGCAGGGCCCACGCCATGCGTCGCCACATCGCGCAGGACTTTCCCTCCCCCTTCGGGTTCTTCCGTCTCCAGCACCGACTTCAGAGAAATCTCCGCGATCACATCCTCCTCATCGCGCACTCATCTCACACGCCAACTTCACCGTGTGCTTTGCGTTGTACTGGTTGCAACAGACGTCAGCCGGAAGACATGCGGCTTTGGAATGGCCGCCTCGTAGATCGAATCCTCCAGCGAATTTTCAAACGCCTGCATCACATCCTTGCCTTCTTCGGCGCCGGTATCGGCATTGCGCACACGCATGCGCAGGTGAATGTAATGAGTCTCATCGCGATCGCGCACAAGCCAGCTTACCCGCTGTGCCTGGTGAAACATTGGCGTCGCGTAATCCGCCAGGTTGATTCCGCTCTCCAGTGCTTCGGGCGAAAACGTGTCCACGGCATCGCCATCAATACTCAGGGCATAGCGCCCATCGGCCAACCCGGTCACGCGCAGCGTTTCCTGGTTGAGCTGTTGCTCGATATCCGTCAGATCTTCGAGTAGCGCCGTGGTTGCGTTGCTCCGCGTCAGGGGCAACGGCAACGCATCTTCCACTTCTGTCCATTTCCATCCGCCGTCGGTCTGCTCCACCTGGCTTACGCTGGCGTTGAGGGCCAGCGTGACGGCTACGGCGTGCGCATCTATCGTGACATTTGATACCAGCGCTGGGGCATGCCATCCCTTCAGCAACGCCTCGGCCATCACCCAATGCGCCAGTGGATCTGGATGTACGCGGTCCGGCAGCAGCAGCACCCCCAGCTTCGAATCCAAAGCGTCAGCCTTTCTGATCGCAGCAGCCACAGGGGGGTTCAGATTTGCAAAAGCCGCGCCATACTTGTCGGCCAGCGACTGATCCACCTCCGCAAAATGCTGCATTACCGCGTTGTATCCGCCGGGGAATGTCACAGGGCGCGTCACGTCGTCATAGGGCGAAGGTCCCAACAGGGTAAGGCGCACACCGGGCACGTGTTCGCGAATCGAATCAAGCAGGTGTTCGTAGCCCTTCACGTATGTTTGCTCAATCTCGTCTGTCGTCGCGCGATAGCCACCATCATTCATGCCCAGCATCACCGTGACTACCGTCGGCTTCTCTGCGAAGACATCGCGCTCGAGGCGCTGATCAATCGGCCCTCCGCCGCCACCTGTTACGCGATCGCCACCCACACCCGCGCCGTAGAAATGCAGGCGCATCCACGGGAAGCGCGTGGCCGCGTACAACTCGACATACTGGTTGTAGTAATTCTGCTCGGTGATGCTGTCGCCGTAGAAGACCACGGTGTCGCCGCTGCGCAGGTAGAATCCATGCGCATTTGCCTCCGCGCCAACAGGCATGAGCGCCTGCGGACCACTACGCACCGGCAGAGAAACGATCTCGGCCGCGGGCGCCATTCGCAATGAATCTGCGCTCATTCCCTCAGCCGGAGCAGTCGCCACCGCCACCAGCGAATCCGCGCAGCCGTAATACAAGAACCATTTCTTATGGAAGAAGACAAGGCCTTCGACAAAGGTGGTTCCGGCAGCGTACTGTCCGGTCTTTTCATACGGCAGTTCGGGCTTCAGCACCGGCTTGTCAGTCTGCTCGAGCAGATTCGCGGGGTTGGCGGGATCGAAGATCGCTTCGCCTGCCGCATAGGCGTTCGGACCGAGCACAGGGTCGCCGCCTTCGGTGGCGTTCTTTCCGTTGTAGAGCATTACAATTCCCACGCTCGTCAGCACCGGCGGCGGACCCGTCTCGGGAAACGTGCTGTCGAAGTGTCCCGCTCTCGGCCGCAGCAACTCCACCAGCTTTCCATGCATATCTTCGACGGGTATCCAGTGAATGGCATCGTCCGACGTCGCAAGCTTGATAGCCCCTTCCCCCCAGTACATCCAATAGCGGCCAGCAATCTTTGCCGCAATCAGCCGGCCATCCTTCATTTGCGTAACGATGCCCGCCGACTTGTACATCAGGTTGGCGTACTTGCCACCCAGCGCAGTCAAAAATGCGGGCCCATATTTCATCCAGTGCTTCAGGTCGCGCGAGGTTGCAACTCCCACGGAATACGTCTTGCGATTCCATTGCGTATAGGTCAGCACATAGGTGCCGTCGTCGCGCTCCACAATGCGCGGATCTTCGACGCCGCCGGGCCATTCGCGAGCTTGCTGGTCATCCTCAGCCGGATAAAACACCGGCTCGCCGGTTCGCTTGAAGTGAATACCGTCGTCGCTCTCGGCGAGGCCCAGCCGCGACGTGTGCCCGCCAATCTCCATCGCACCCGAATTGTCCTCGGCGCGATACAGAACAACTACCTTGCCCTTGCGCACGATTGCCGCAGGATTAAAAGTGTGCAACGCCTCCCACGCAACAGGCTTGTGCGTGATTGGATCCTCGAACGTCGATGCCGCGTCGGGTGAAATGACCGGATTTCCCGTCGCAGGCCGCGTGAATGGGCCAATCACCCACTTCGGTGCGCCCTGCGCCACCAAGCCTGCAGTCCCCAGCAACACACCCAGTGCAATCGACAACTTCAGAATCGTCTTCACGCGATCTGTCTCCGCAATCCGCCCCATCTTACGCTTTGCATTCGTCTCTCCGCGCTGCACGAAAGTGCCAAGGCAAGCAGCTACCGGCTAAGAGCTAATCGCTGCTTCAAAAAAGCTTAACGCCGCATCCCCCTGCTCCAGCAGCCGGACCTTGCGCAGGCTTCCATATACATCTTCGAGCTTCTGCTTGCGCCGATGCTCTGCAATCACCACCGCGCCCTCGGTCAGCAAACCCGACGCCGCACCTCCCAGGAACCCGATGGCCAGCGCGTACTCCTCTGCAGCCTCGTAAGGCGGATCGAGGAACACCACGTCAAAGCGCATTGGTGAATTCCCGGGCCGCACACGCCGCAGAAACGTACCTGCGCTCGCCGCTTCCACGCGGACTCCGCTTCGCAGGCCCAGCTTTTCGAGATTTGAACGCAGCACCTTCAGCGCCGGTTCGGCACGCTCCACCATCACGACGCTTGCGGCTCCACGGCTGGCCGCCTCGATGCCCACGGCGCCCGATCCTGCATACAAATCCAGAAACCGTGCACCCTCCATCCGAGGCGCAAGTACATTAAACAGAGTCTCGCGCAGCCGGTCGCTCGTAGGACGGGTCCCGAGACCCGCTGGAGCTTCCAGTGTCCTTCGCCGCAGCGTTCCCGCAATCACTCGCATCGCGAATCAGCATATAGGAGATACCCGCAAAGCCTGAGCATCTACAATTCCTATATGCGTGGATGGACCATACCGCTGGGCAGATGGATGGGCGTGGAGATGCGTGTTCACGTCTTCTTCCCTGCTCTTGTACTGGTCTGCCTCGGTCTCAGCGCCACCGAGGGAATCATGCGGGGTCTTGGCCTGTTCCTCGTTTGCGTATCGGCCGTGGTGATCCGCGAGACTGCGCGGCTGATGATGGCTGCGTATCTCAACCTGAAGCTGCGCGCCGTTCTCCTGATTCCCATCGGGGGCCTCTTCGCCTACGCCAATCCTGAAAGCCAGGAAGCCGCGAACCAGGGCTTCGGCCAGTTCGCCATGGCGCTCACGGGACCGCTCGCCAACTGCCTTACCGCTCTCATGCTCGCCGGTGCCTTCATCGGCGCCGGGGGAGACGTACGCCTGCTCGGACGTCCACTGATTACCGCCGCGTACCTATTGCGCAGCATGGTCTGGATGCAGGCAGGACTTGGCCTCCTGCACCTGCTCCCTGCATATCCGCTCGACTTCGGCCGCCTGCTTCGCGGCAACTTTGCCCGCACCCATGGCCTCTCGCCGGCAGGCCGCGCCGCCTCCAGCATCGGGCAGCTCATCGCCCTCGCCGTGATGATCTGTGGCATGGCCCTGCAAGCCTACTGGCTCATCATTGCCGGTTTTTTCATCATGATCGGCGCGCAGATCGAGGACCAGGGCGTCTTCTTCCAGTCCGTCGTCGACACGGTGCGCATGCGCGAAGTGATGCTTACCGACTTCGCCACGCTCTCTCCATCGGATACGCTGGCGGACGCGCTGTTTCGCTGCGTCCACTCTCTTCAAGAGGACTTCCCGGTGGTCCGCGGACCGCAACTGGTCGGCATCGTCTCGCGCCAGCGCATCGTCGATGCGCTTCGTAACGATGGCAACGGCTACATCCAGTCCATCATGTCGCGCGCCTTCCAGGTGGCGCGCCCTGAAGACACCCTGGGTACCACCATCCGCCGCATCTCCGGCGGCCAGGGATTATCGCTGATTCCCGTCACCGAGAGCGGCAAAGTTGTCGGCATCGTTAGCGTGCAGAACCTGATGAGTTCGATGTCACTTCTGGCTGAGCAGCGCCGTATCGAAGCCGAAGACTCCGCCGAATAGACAATCGAAATCGGAGGACCGCTGCACTTTCAAGGGGGCGGTCCAGTGAGAATGATGGCTTCCGGCTTGGTCAAGACCTTGGTTTCCAAATTCAAACGCAATTGGGTGATTGTCGCGCTGGGTATCTGCTCACTTGTAGCAGCGGTGGCTTTGCGCTGGGCTCCGGGGAATGTTCGCCTATTCGACGCCCTGATCGTCGATCAACGGCCTTACGGTAAACGAAGCGGAGCGGATATTCGCGATTCATGGGAGGCCGAACAGAGGCGCGCTTCAGCACGATACAGCGATGCAGACCTGCAGCGGATGGTAGAGCGGTTGTTTGTCCAGTACGATCCAGACCGCGCCAACTTTCATGCGCTGCTCTATGCCGGCGCGCGTCCGCTCCCCTTTCTCCTGAAAGCGCTGGATGACCCTCGTACATCGACAATGGTGTTTCCAGGCGCCGGTGCCAACATTTTGGACACCTCGCCATTCGACCGTATTTGTTCTCTGCTGAGAACCCTCAAGCCTGCGGCAGCTGCTGCGCCGCTCGCACGGTACCTGGAAAATCCGAATCCAATGTTCCGTGGGAGAGCGGCATTGCTCTTGGCAACGATCGGCACCGGGGAATGCCTGGAGCCCGTAAAGAAAGCTTTGGCTGACACCGATCACGGGGTCCGCGAATACGCCCTCATCGGGTTGACGTCTGAACCCGATTCGCAGCGAAGGGACGAGAAGTTCCTTTCCGGCGTGTTCCCGGCGCTCGTTCCTTTGTTGAACGCTGGGAACTACGCTCCCGAGAGCCCGCCCAGCGCGATGATGGCGGTCGATACGGCCAAGGCCGTTCCGATCCTGGAGTCACCGCGGTATCTTTCAATGCGCAATCCGCAGCTGGCTGAGGTACTTCAGGCGCTAGACCGGCGAGGTATCAAAGTCCCAAGAACAGCACTGCTCCCGCTCCTGGCAGAGCTGGAACCAGCTGCCACAAATGAATCTCCTGCGGAGGTGACCTATGCGGCAGCACTCGCCCTCTATGCCAACAACCCCGATGATCATGCGGAGACAAAATTTCGAACGTTGATCAATTCCCCCAGTTCGATGATTTCATCGTCAGCTGCACGGGGATTGGAAACGCTGGCTGGAATCGACGTTCGCGACGCAGTTTCAGAGATCTACGACCGTCGCGGTTTCGACGCGATGACGAAGCCGCAGCAGTTCTGCTTTGCCGTTGAACTCTACCAGGAGGATGTCGATAACGGCGGGCATCAACAATACTTTTACAACGACGACAGTGACCTCTATAGAACTGCGATTGAGGGGATGCGGGCGATGGGTGCAACGTCTCAAGCCGCGATTCTGTCGGATGCTTCGCTCGCCTTCGCTCCTGAACCGCCAGCGCCCACCGAAGAGGGGCGGCGCCACCAAATGGAGGCGTTTGATTCGAAGCAGAAATTTATCTTTGACACGGCCGACGGGCGCTTTTCTGATTTGGAGGAAAAGCCCGGTGAGCGGTTGGATGTGCTCACAACGCTGTACGCCCTGAAACATCAAAGCGACTTCGTGATTGCGCTTTCCGCTGAAAAGGGGCGGACGGCTCAGAAGATGGAGACGCCGAATCCGTAATGTCTACTCGCAAGGATTGGCGCTACCAAAACAGAAGCGCCGTTCGGTCAACTAAGGATGCGAATCCGAGCCTAGATCGGTCTCACTTTACGAAGCTGTTTCGACAACTGCTGAAAATTCGTTAGCAGGAATTGCATGGTATGGGTGAATTCCTGGGGAGTTTGAGCGGTTTGTAGCGTTGCGGAAAGCGCGGTGCGGACGATGTAGACAGCGCCGGTATCTGGCTTATCGCGAAAAGCCTGCTGATACTGGTCTCGAGTCCAATTCTGGCTCAGACCCTGCTGCAAAATGCCGGCTGCATCTTCATATTCGGCGGCGCGCAGGGTGCGGTAGTTGAGGATGCTGTTAACCGATGCCGGCGCGCCCCATGTTTCGCCGTCGGTCCAGACTGCTGCGATCACTTTGATTTGGTCGGGTAGAGGTATGAAGCCAAACTCAGCGACGGGTCGCGAAATACTGGCGCCCGGTTCGACAGGAAGGTGGCTTTCGAAGATCATGTCCCACACCTTTTTTACTTTCCTCGCCGGCTGCGACGAAGAAGATATTTCCAAAACCAGAGCCCACACCGGTTTGCCGCTAAGATTTGTGACGGTGCAGGCAGGACCGCGCTCCCCACTGGGATGGATCTGAACTCGAAATTTGGGCTGTTCGGTCGCTCGTTGTGGATAAAGCGATGATGAGAAAAACATCGCGATGTTCAGGGCGCAAAATGCCGCAGCGAAAATCTTCATCGGAGTCTCCATCGGTACGCACGACCCAGGGCCATTCGGACATGTAGGCCTTTCGGCTCAACGGGTAGAGCGATGATAGTCCGCATCGCGTGGAGCAATCAGCACTCACCAGCGATCGATAGTGAAGTGATCAAGATACAGAGTTGAAGATCCGCTTGCGCCGATTCCATCGACCTGGAAATTGGCTACCAAAGCTCCCAGCGCCCATCCCAACGAGAAATCGGAGTTCACCGTCTTGTTGATGGGCGATTCGACTCCATCGAACCACACGGAGTGGTACGTCACATTTCCCGAGTCATCGCGTGAAGTGAAGATCTGGATGTGGTGCCAGGCATCGCGCGTCCACTTCGAAGGATTGCAGGGGGATGTCGACTTGATCCATTTCACCTGTGGTTGCGTCGGTGTTCCTACGTTCGAGCTGAACTCCCAGGCACCCGAGTATCCGGAGCACTGAAACGCGTAGATCACCGTGTTACCGTTTCGCATCACCTGGTTGTTGTCCATCTCGAGATTGCTCAGAGTGCTGTCCGCAGAGATCCAGACGCGAGCGTCGTAGAGAAAGTTCTGCGCGTCTGTGTCATTGCCGTAAGTAACGGAGTAGAGTTCGCCACCAGCATTGGTAAATGTTGTGTAGATCTTGGCAGCCTGGCCGCTGAGTGATGGGTCGCTGACCAGAGTCATAGATCCGGTGGAAGTGCCCGGTGTGGCCGGATCATTCTTGATGCGCCAGTGGGGAAGAAGCTGGATCTCTTGCTGGCTTATCGCATATGAGGGTACGGAGGGGCCCGGTATCGAGGGTCCCGTCGCCGCCACCGAGATCACATAACTCGCCTGAGCCAAGCCACTGTTTGCATAATCGGGAGCTATGGCAATAGCCTTGAGCACCATCGAACTCGCTACCGTGACCGGGCCTGAATAGCGATTGGAGGATGTCGAGGGCGCGGAACCATCCGTCGTGAAATAGATCGTTGATCCGGCTGTTGCGGACGAAATTGAGACGCTTTGCGTGCTCGAGTAAGTTCCTGATGGCTCTGAGAACGATGGAGTGGCAGTTGCGGCGCTGGCGCTGGAGATGACATCGATGTTCATCTGCACCTCGCTACTTACGTCCTGTCCCCGACACTCTACGTGTAATACATGTTGACCGGGGTTTGCATTGACCTCTGCGTTGAACGACGCGGGCTCAGTGACTGCCTGTCCATTGTCGATCGAATACGTCATGGACTTCACGGGAAGGGATTGGCAGGATTCCGCGCTTGCTGTGACGAAAAAAGGGGACGTCACACTAGCTCCATTGAGAGGTGCTACGACGGATATGCCAGAGGTCAACTTCGCCGTAACGGACGGCGGTGGAATGGAACACCCCGTGATTGCCAACGCGAGAAGGACACCTGTAAAGGTGAATAATATGCGCGTTTTGAAATGCAGCGACGGGCCGTTGTGCGTCCTTGTGGTTGATCGCTTATAGGCTCCCGTACTCGCGGGCAGCAGAGAGTCAGGTTTCCGGGCAATCCAACAAATTCTCGCACGTGTCCGCATGTCGGCTCTCGCTTACATTTCTGAGCTAGACCTGGGGTGTGAAAAGAAGCAGAATCGGCTGAACTTACGAGCCTCGCAAGTGGGACGTGAGGCTGTTTTGCACTGATGCCCGGGCCAGACTCATACCCACGCATCGCACGACGTCAGATTCGATTAGTTGGGATCAGCCTACCAGTTGCGCACGGACAAAGGCAGCCCTCTACAGCAAGTTGGAATTACTGAGGTAATTCGGCCAGGGCGTAAGTCCGATGTCAACCGCAATGAGTACAGAGACCAGCTAGCGGACTTTGCATGCGCTTCATCGCAAACTCAAAACCGGATGGACACATGATGCAGACCATCATTTGAAGACTTGCGCGTGGTCGCCGGCTCTTCCCTTTGACGATTCTTCGCCTCGAATTCGGCTGGAACCGCGAGGCACTACCATGTTCTAAGCAATGCCCGACACTCCGCTCGCTCCCGGCCTCTATCTCGTTGCCACGCCCATTGGCAACCTCGGCGACATCACGCTCCGCGCTCTCGAAGTGCTGAAGCAGGCCGACCGCATCGCCTGCGAAGACACGCGCCAGACGCAAAAGCTCCTTAACCACTTCGGCATTACAACGCCTACTGTCAGCTTCCATCAGCACAACGAGCGGGATCGTGCCGCCGAGTTGATCGCGGCGCTCAAAAACGGTGGCGCCATTGCCGTCGTCTCCGACGCAGGCATGCCCGGCATCAGCGATCCCGGCACCTGGCTCGTCACCGAAGCCATCGCGGCGGGGGTTCCCGTCATCCCCATCCCCGGCGCCAATGCCGCTCTCAGCGCCCTGATCGCCTCAGGCCTGCCTACAGGCGAATTCCAATTTCTCGGATTCCTGCCGGAAAAAGCCGGCGCCCGCCGCACGGATCTCGAAGCCCTCGCGGCACAGCCTCGCGAGACTTCGCAGACCGTGATCCTCTACGAAGCTCCCCACCGCATCGCCGACACGCTCGCCGATCTCGAATCCGTCTTCGGCCCAGCATTGCGCGTGGTCGCTGCCCGCGAACTTACCAAGTTGCACGAAGAATTTCTTCGCGGCAACGTCGCTGATGTGCGACGCGATCTCACCGCCCGCGATCGCATCCGCGGAGAATTCACCCTACTCATTGAAGCTCCGCCTCAATCCGCCGCAAAGTCGGGTCTGGATTCTCAGGCGCGGGAAAGCATCAGCACCAAAATCGCCCGGCTCCAATCCGAGTCCAACCTCGACGAAAAAGAAGCGCTCAAGCGCCTCGCACGCGAATTAGGCCAATCGAAGAGCGAATTGTATCGCGAACTCCAGCGCGAACGCGCACGCCGCAAATAGGGCGAGCTAGCGCTCAACGACTTGTCGGACGACCGCCGGGACAACCACGCGGACAACCTCGGGAACGATCAAAAACGCGAAATAGGCTGCGAAGACTCCGATGGGAATCGCGACCACAATAATAGCAATCGGCTTGGAACGCTTGAGTTGAGCGAGCATGGTCCGGCCTCCTGCCTCTCCAGTACGACTGCTCGAAGCGATTGGTTCAACTTATTGCCGGAATGTGTCAATGATTCTTCCTGCACTCCAGAATCCCGGTCAGCGTCTACACTCATTCCATCTCTCCTTCCGCGAGGCCACGATGCGCCGACCTTTCGCGCTGCTCTCTGTCCTGCTACTCGCTCTTACCGTAACTCCCGCATTCGGAGACATCGCCGCCATCCATGCCAATGCTCTTCCGCAGGAGCCCTCGATTCTCGCCGCACTCGACGATGCGCGCCAACTTGAACCCTACGTCAGCTTATGGACGAACGACTGGAAACACCCGATCGCCAAGGACGAAGTCGCCAAGCGTCTCGAAAAGGATCTCGACTTCCTCGGCGCGGCACTTCAAAAGCATCCCGACAATGCCGAACTCGCTCTGCTCACCGGCCTCGTGGCCCATTACGCCTACAACGTCGACGTCGCGGACTCGCATGACAAGGCCGTCTTCGCCTTCGAAGCCGCCCAGAAACTCACTCCCACCGATATGCGGACTACCTGGTTTCACGCCGATCTGCTTTGCCAGACCAAGGAAACCGAAGCCGGCGCTCGGAAATTCCTCGACCTCGAATCCACGCACCCCTGGGACCAGTTGCCCTCAGCCTTCTGGGGCGACTACATGTATTGCGCTACGGTGACCAACATGCCAGCTCATGTTCTGCGCGCCGCCTCTTACCTCGAGAAACTTCACGCGCCGAATTCGCAGATGCGGACATTCCTAACCGACAACGCTAAGCAAACGCTTCGATGCTTTCAATCCCGAGAAGAAATACGATCCGAAAGAGGTCTGGAGCGGAGCGAACGCGGGCGATGCCACCAAGTTCACGTCCACGCTGTGCGGCATGCGCTTCACTGTTCCCGGCCAGTGGGGGGTTGATCAGCTCGCCTTCAGCAACCACTCGTGCGTGGCCCTTTTCAGTTCCGGCCCATACAAAGCTGCAGCGCGCGATTTGCGGCCCAGCGTCCTCGTGCTGGTACAACAGCCGGCCGCCGACGAAAAGCTCGAAGCCTTCCTCAAGAAATTCACTTCCAAAGGCACGTTCGAGCCCTTCACTCCTTCGCGATGCCCGGCAACGACCTGCCTCGCTGTGAAAGGCGTGCAACCCGGCATGTATAAGGGCGACGGGGATGGGCACGGGCATATCGTCGCCATCGAACGCGATGAACCCGAATTTCCCGGACTGCTCTTCGAATCTCCGGCGGCGTTTCCGGATGGGGATACGGCCAACGGACCGCAGTTCCTCCGGCCAGCCCAGACGCAAAAGAGAATTCCCGGCAAGCTCTTCTATCTGGTGCTACTCGACACCGCCGCCTCGATTGAAACCCCGGCGATGGCCGACTACAACCTGTTCCTCAAAAACCTGACGGTGGAGTAGCTGACCCATGTTCAGCATTCAGAAGCAACCCAATCGAAGCCTCCGAATTGCCTAGGCATCGAGGATCCGATCAAGAAGGATCACGTTCAGCAGCGACTTGTGCACGCGGATGCGGCTGCCATAGTCGATGGACCCCATTTTGCGAAACCGGTTCATGAAAAAGCTCACCCGCGACCGCGTGGTGCCGATCATGTCGGCCAATGTCTCCTGCGATATACGCGGAATCAGCGTTTCCTGCCTGCCCGGCTTCCCGAACTCCGCCATCAGCAGCAAAATCTTCGCCAGTCGCTTCTCGATCGAGTTGAAGAGATGATCGACCAGGTCTGCCTGGATGCAAATGCTGCGCGTCAGCAAAAACCGCACAAACAGGTCCGAGAATCCGTGTTCTTCGTGCAAGACACGAATCATTTCCTTGCGCATGATCTTCATTGCGCTGCAAGCGGTGATCGCAGTAGCCGTGGACAATCGTGGTCCAGGGATCGCTGCCAGCGCTCCTTCACCGACAAACTCGCCGGCGAAATCATCAGGATCGTAGCTTCTTTTCCGGCCGTCGAAACAACCGTCGTCTTTGCTCCGCCTTTTTGCAGATAAAACACCAAGTCCGCCAAATCTCCCTGCGAGTAAGAACAGCTCCTTCGGCTCCAAATCAACGATTCGTCGTCCAAGTCCCGCCTCCGACAGGAAGACGCTAGCATCAACCGGGGTCATTTCGAGCTCAACCATCGGGCTATCCTCCTTCAATTCAACAGAAGAGCTCAGGACGCACCTGCTAAAGCCAAGTATCTCTCGTTAAGTGAGCTTTAATGCTCAGACACCCTGTCCGGACTCCAAATAATATCGGACTTATCTGGTGTGCCCTGTACACGCGCAAAGACCAAACGCACCGCCCCAGGTAGAAAAATGGTGTTTCGCAATGAAGAAAGTTATTACGTTCGTCGCATTACTGAGTATGACCAGCATTGGCTGGGCGGGAACAAACCGTGAAGCAACCAACGACCGACTCAACCATGCCGGCTCAGTGCTTCACGAGATCATGGATGCGCCGGATAAGGGCATTCCGCAAGAGGTTTTCGAACACGCCAAGTGCGTCGCCGTTGTGCCCCATCTTCTCAAGGGCGGCTTCGTGTTCGGAGCGGAAAATGGCCGCGGCGTGGCGACCTGCAGGACCGGGGACGGATGGAGCGCTCCTATCTTCTTCGCCATCACCGGCGGCAGCTGGGGATTGCAGATCGGCGTCGAGGGAATCGACCTGGTCATGATCATCCAGAACGAGCGCGGAATGCGCCAGTTGCTCTCCAGCAAATTTGAGCTCGGTGCCGACGCGTCTGCGGCAGCCGGCCCGGTTGGTCGTCATGCTTCGGCGGATACCGATTGGAAGATGGATGCTGAAATCCTGACCTACTCACGTGCCAGGGGCGCCTTTGCCGGACTCACGCTTAACGGCGCTTCGATTCGTCACGATGAAGACTCGACACGAGCTATTTACGGCCACGACGTCTCAAATGCCCGTATCTTGAAGGGTGAAGTAACCGTTCCCTCCGCAGCGGATTCATTCCTCAATGCAGTCAGAGGCGCGAAAGCGCAGGCAGTCGCATCCAACTAGCAGAACGGTCTTGCAATTGGTGGGCGTCCCACCGGGAACAACGGCAAGGACGCCCGCTGCATTCAGAAAGGTAACTATGCTCTGGACAATTTTTGTAGTGATTCTGGTCTTGTGGCTTCTCGGCTTCAGTTTCCACATCGCCGGCGGCCTGATCCACATCCTGCTGGTCGTGGCCCTCGTAATCCTCGTCATCAACTTGATTAGCGGACGACGTAGCGCCCTCTAAGCTTCAACTGGAGGCTCCCCCCTCCTCCGCTTAGAGCCTGCTCCCAATCAAAATTCGGACCGCTTCTTCCGCCGTCGGTGCGACTTCCAGCAGTCGGCGGTTTTCCGCTTTCAGAAATCCGGCATCGACCGCGCGATCCAGAAATGCGAGCAAGCCGTCCCAGTAGGTTGCCGTGTTGATCAGGATGCAGGGCTTGGCATGCAGGCGAAGCTGCTTCCAGGTCACGATCTCCATCATCTCATCCAGCGTCCCGTAGCCGCCCGGCAACATCAGAAACGCATCCGCCAGCTTCACCATCCGCGCCTTGCGCTCGTGCATTGTGGGCACCACCTCGAGCCGCGTCAACCCCTGGTGAGCGATCTCACTGCCCGCAAGAACCTCCGGCAGCACGCCGATCACTTCCGCTCCCCCGGCGAGCGCCGCATCCGCGACAGCTCCCATCAAGCCCACGCTCGCGCCGCCGTACACCAAACCAAGTCCCGCGTTGGCTATAGCGCTTCCTAAAGCTTTAGCCTCCGCCAGAAATACCGGATCGCTCCCATTCGCCGACCCGCAATACACGGCCACCCGTTTCAGTTTCATCGCGAACCCAGAATAGCCGGTATGCCGGTGATGTCGAACCGCCGTCGACTCAAAGCCCCTGAAAAGGAAGTCGCTCACGGCAATTGCCGCGCTCTGGTTCACTGAAGTTTAACAATCAATTAAACCTGCGTCCCACCGGGGGTAATTAAGGTCTTTGGAGTCCCCGAGGAGGGCCAAGTCGATGAAGCAAATTCTTTTCCTATCTGTGCTTGTTATCGCAGCAGCTTCGACGCTGTCAGCACAAACACTTGTACACAAAAACGGCGCCGCTCGAGCCGACACGTTGGTTCTCAGCCGCTCTGTCTACACTGGAACCGCTTTAACAGTGACGGTGGGACAGACGTTACCTCCCGGTTGCGTTGCGGGCACCGTCAAAGTTCCCACTCTGCCCCTTTCCACAGGCAAGACGACAAGCGTGGCCGTCACATGCTCCACAGCGGTTGCGGACGGGACTTATCCAACGGTGTTCAACAACGATATTCCCGACGGCAGTTTCGGCGTCACCTCGCCGATCTACCTCGATAACATCTCGAAAAACGGCAAACTCCTTGGAACGTTCGCGGTTCCCAGCAACCTGATCGTGACGAGCTTCAGTTCAAAGTCCGAACTGGCTTTGCATTTGTCGCCCGACGGAAAATCGATCACCTTCATGGGCTACCAGGCAGGCCCCGGCTTCGTAACCGGGCCGAACCAACTCGACGTGTCGAACTCAAACAC
This sequence comes from uncultured Acidobacteriaceae bacterium, assembly GCA_963838295.1. GTDB lineage: Bacteria > Acidobacteriota > Terriglobia > Terriglobales > Acidobacteriaceae > Telmatobacter. The sequence goes on along the minus strand of CAWIQS010000001.1, from coordinate 83,191 downwards.
TCCGGGGGTTGTGGACCCCACCAACCCTGTGGTTTCGCAGTATTACCGGGCTGTCGCCGAAGTGGACGCGGACGGGAAAATCCAAATCACGGATGGAAATGCCTATAGCGGTAACAATGGCCGCGCGGCAATCAAAGGCAGCACCGGAATGTATTACCTGGCCGGAAACGACAACAACGGCGGCCTCTCGAAGACCCAGCTTCTTACCACGCAGGTCGGCGTGAATCTGGTTACGTCGACCGGCGCCGAGCTGCTGGTTCCGGGACAGATACCTCCCGTGCCGCCGAGCATCGACAAAATTGGAGACTTCGAGATCACGCAGCTCGGCTATACTCCCGCGGACAAGGCCGGCAAAGATAATAACTTCCGCGGCATCACCATCTTCAACAACACTCTGTACGTCACAAAAGGCAGCGGCGGAAACGGCATCAACACGGTCTACCAGGTTGGCGATGCTGGTGTGCTGCCCACAGGAAGCACCACGCAGCTCGCGAGTGAGCCGATCACGGTTCTGCCGGGATTTTCTACGACGCTGGCCAGCGGAGTCGCTCTCGACGGAAGCACCAACAACCCAGTAGCATTTCCCTTCGGCCTCTGGTTCGCAGACGCAAACACGCTCTATGTTTGCGACGAGGGCGACGGAACGCTGGTAAGCCCCGCGGTCAACGGCAATGTCGCAACGCCTGCAAGCCAGGCCACGGCGGGGGTACAGAAATGGCTGTTTAACGGCACCACTTGGCAGCTCGCTTATGTACTCAACAGCGGATTGAACATCGGCGTTCCTTACAGCGTCCCGGGTTATCCGAGCCCTGCAACCGACGGTTGCCGCAACCTCACGGGGAAAAACAATGGTGACGGTACGGTTGATCTGTATGCCGTGACCTCAACGGTCAGCACGAGCGGAGACCAGGGTGCCGATCCCAACTTGCTGGTGACGGTCAAGGATCAACTGAAAGCCACGACGCCATCCACCGGCCTCGGTAAATTCCAGACCCTTCGCGCAGCCGGGTTTGGAGAAGTGCTTCGCGGAATATCGTTCGCGCCCGCAAACTGACCTGCTTTATCAATCCAAGGCTGCAAACACTGAAGGCGCTCCCGAATCACGCGGAGCGCCTTCGGATTTCAGCCTCGATCGCGAATGGTTTACCGCTGTGGCCCAGGCTCAGCAATGACAGCTACTCTCCGTGAGATGGCGGGCGCACTGCCGGTCCCTGCGAACGCCGCGCGAACCCTCCCTGCTGGTTCCATTGTTCAAATTCTTTCTGCGACAATTCAACTGAACCCTGGATGCTATCCATCTCCCTGGAAAGATTCTCCAAGCGGTCTTTCGGCTGCTCCGGTGAACCAGACGAGAACATCGGCTCTTTCGCAAAGACGTCTGAGAAGGATGCAGATTTTTCCGTCAGGAATTCTCTCTGATGGTCGTTGCGGCCGTGAAGCGAAAAATCCACGCGAATCCTGGAACCAAAGCGTGCACCAATCATCAGGACTTCGGCGCCATCGAGCAGCCGGGGCAACACGCTGTTCGGTTGCGTGAAAGCAAGACTTCCCTGGGTTTTTGGGGATCCCAAGAGAATTGTCCACGAAGTTACGTCGGGACGCATCTGCGTCAGTCGTTCCATAAGCGGCATATCGATGTCGGCATGAGTAGCGTAGCGCCGCAGCGCGATTTGAACCATCGTCTGCGTTCCCAGCATCGCGGTGCGGTCATTCAGGATAACCAGCCAGCGCGTGTCCAGCATCTCTCCCTGTTCGCGATCGAACGGTTTGATCAGCAGAATCGTTCGGCCCTCGTATTCGTTTGCTTCTGCGCCGTTCAATTCGGCGGCTTTGAAGATTCGCTCTCGATCGAAATGTCCCGCCACCAGGAGGAGGTGTTCGGCGAGTCTTCCATTCCCGGAAGAGGCGGCTACTTCGATCACCTCATCAATAACCCTCTTGTTGTCGACTCCCGCAAGTCCTTGCCAGTCGTCCAGGTCGAGCCGGTCATTGTGCGTGGACAGCAATAGCCGGCCGTGCTCGTTTCGAGGTGAGTGGTTGTCGAACCCCGCAACGATCTCTGCGCCGGAAGGAACCAACGGAAGTAATGGGTTATTCAGAGGCGAAGCGAAACCGGAAGCAGCAATGATAGCCGTCGAAACCAGTATCCATAAAAGCCTGTAAGTATAAGGGCGCACGGGCCACCCCTTTTCCCTGGGTGGTCTCCGTTTAGCCTCGGATCATTCCTGATTCCGTGGCTGAGGCGACGCTACCAGATCCAAAGTTGAATCTCTGGAATGAACGAGGAGGAGCGTACTCCGCCCTCTCTCCGCGCGCTATGTCGGGGATCACACCGATGCATTCATTCCAAGAAGTTCCAATGAGGGATCGCCAAATCACTTCGGCTCATCCGCTTTCAAAGTTGATCCCCGTGCAAGTCCTGTCGATCGGCGTGGTCACCGCGAGGCAGGTAAACTAGAGAAAGGAACCTTTCCGCCGGACGCCACCTTTGTCGCAGTCGCTCATCGAAAATCTCAATCCAGAACAGCGTGCGGCCGTTGAAACGACGGATGGTCCGCTGCTCATCATCGCCGGCGCCGGCTCAGGCAAAACGCGTGTCATCACCAGCCGCATTGCGTGGCTTATCCAGGAAAAAGGGGTTGCGCCGGATTCGATTCTGGCCGTTACATTCACCAACAAGGCCTCAGCCGAAATGGCGGAACGCGTGGAGCGCCTGATTGGCCACTCTTCCCTCTCCAAACCGCTTATCGCCACATTCCATTCGCTTTGCGTACGGATCCTGCGCCGCGACATCGAAGCCTTGAAAGTTGACGGGCAGGGCCTCACTCGCTCCTTCGCCATCTACGATGAAAACGACCAGCAGGCCATCGTAAAGCAGGTCATGCGCCGCATGGGGCTGGATACAAAGCAATTGACGCCACGTACTGTTCTGAGCCGCATCTCCTGGGCCAAGAACCACATGGTCGATCCGCAGGACTATTACCTCGGCGCCAAGGATCCCGACAGCGAGCGCATCGCGCACATCTACAAGGGCTACAAGGACGAACTGCGCAAAAACAACGCGCTCGACTTCGACGATCTGCTGCTGGAAGCGGTGCGGCTGCTCAAGGTTTCTGCGCCCACGCGCGAGTACTACCAGCGTCGCTATCGCTACATCCTTGTCGACGAATATCAGGACACCAACCGCCCGCAATACGAAATGATGAAGCTGCTTGCCGGCGAGCACAAGAATGTCTGCGCTGTCGGCGATGAAGACCAGAGCATCTACTCGTGGCGCGGCGCCGATATCCGCAACATCCTCGAGTTCGAGAAGGATTTTCCCAATGCGCACATCGTGCGCCTCGAACAGAACTACCGCTCTACGCAGATCATCCTCGAAGCGGCCGGCGCGGTGGTCGCCAACAATCTTCGCCGCAAGGGCAAGAAGCTGTGGACGGACCGCCAGGGCGGTTCGCTGATCGGCTACTACGAAGCCCCCGATGGCGAAAATGAAGCGCTGTTCATTGCGGATCGGATTCAGAAATTTCTCCGCCAATCGGTCGAAGCCGGCGATGAAGCCCATTGCGCGGTTTTGTATCGCACCAACTCGCAATCGCGGCTGGTTGAAGAGGCGCTTCGCCGTTACGGCATCAAGTACACGATGGTCGGTGGGTTCAGCTTTTACGAACGGGCTGAAATCAAGGATCTACTCTGCTACTTGCGCCTGGTTCGCAATCCGCACGACTCCATGGCGCTGAACCGCGTGATCAACACGCCTGCGCGCGGCATCGGCAAAACAACGCTGGAGACGCTGGAACGGCTGGCGCTTGAAACCGGCCTGTCCACGTGGGAATCGCTGGGAACGGCAATCACTCAGCGGCTGATTCCAACGCGCGCGCAGATGGCGCTCGACTCGTTTCGCCAGCTCATTCTCGATGCGCAGGCTATGATGGATCCGGACTTCGCGGGCAAGCTCTCCGCGGATGTGGGAGCCGAAGACGCCGACACCGATTTCTCGTTCGGGGAAACCGAACCTGGCGCGGAAGAGAAGCAGCAAGTCACCGATGCGCTTGAAGCGGCAAGCGAATTCAGCTTCGGCGATAACGAGAATCAGATTCCTCTGCTCGACCCAAGCCATTTTTCGCCATTCGCCGAGAACACGTTCGCATCCAAAAAGGCGCGCCCCTTTCTGCAGATGCCAAAACAAGAGCAAAAGGCAGAGAGCAGCAACTTGCCATCATCGCAAGAGAATCAGGAACCGTTCAGGAACCCCGGCGATCCTGCTACGTTGCCAGAGTTGATTCGCTTCCTTATCGATCGCACCGGATACATCAAGGCGCTCGAAGCTGAGGCATCGCCCGAAGCCTTCAGCCGAATTGAAAACTTGAAGGAACTGGCGAACGCCGCCCACGACGCCGAAGTGCGCGGCGAGACGCTCGCCGAATTTCTCGATCACGCTGCCCTGGCCTCCGATACCGATCAATTCGATCCCAGTGCGCGCGTCACGCTGATGACGCTTCACGCTGCCAAAGGCCTGGAATTTCCTCTCGTCTTTCTCGCTGGACTTGAAGAAGGCCTCTTCCCGCATTCGCGCACGCTCATGAATCCCGAGGAACTCGAGGAGGAGCGGCGCCTGTGCTACGTCGGCATGACCCGCGCGATGAATACGCTGATCCTCACACGCGCACATTACCGCCGGCGCTACGGCAACGATGCGCCAGAGCAAAGCGTCCCATCGCGATTCCTTGAAGAGGTTCCAAACCAGCTTGTCGAGAATCTTGGCGGCCGGTCGCCGGCATGGTCCGTTCCTGCTTATGGAAACGGACGCGGAGCCGGCTATGGCGCAGGACGGCGAAGAGGAGATTCAGGCGAGTTCGACAGCCGGCATTACAACTACGAGGACGAGAGCCAGGAAGTGACAAGGGTCCCGGGCGGGCAGGGCTCATCTCCAAAGGGGAAGAGCCCGGAGGGCAACTCGATCGACAACATCGCGCATTTCTTTGGCGGACGCAGCGTCAAGCCCGGCTCGTTCGTGCGGCCAACTTCCCGGCCGAAGATGGATCTCCCGGAGCCCACTGGTGCTGCAGGCCTCAAGAAAGGCCAGCGCGTGCGCCACAGTAAATATGGCGAAGGGCAGATCGTGATGCGCGAAGGCGACGGCGACGAAGCCAAGCTTACCGTGCTGTTCTCGCAGCATGGCGTGAAGAAGCTGATGGAGCGGTTCGCCAACCTCGAAAAGATATAGCGAATCGGCCTTGATAAGACCGCCTCTACCTCCGGCGCGATCAGCGAGTAGAATTCTTCCGAAGCTCCGTCATGTAACGTGCAGGGGAACTGAATGAATTTCGCTTCGCGGCTGTTGTCAGCGATCGCAATCTTCCTCTTCCCCGTCGCGTTGTTCGCAGTGTCACCGCAGGTTGCCCGGTTCAATAGCGGAGACCGCCAAATCTCCTACGAGATCTTTGGCCCTGAATCCACTGGCCCCATCATCATCATGCTGCACGGCGTGGGCGGACCGCAGGTTCCGCTTTACCGCGGGTTGGCGCAGATCCTCGCAGAGAAAAATTACACCGTCCTTTTCCTGCATTATTTTGACGCGACCGACACCTATCGCGCGTCCGACCGGAATTATCTTGCCTGGGAAAAGGCTGTGAGCGATCTTGTCGTTGAGTGCCACAAAAATCCGGGGTGGGCCAAACGCAGGATCGCGCTTCTAGGATTCTCGCTGGGGGCCTCGGTCGCACTGGCCGCCGGCTCGCAGGCTATTCCCGTCGATGCAGTGGCGGAATGGTACGGTAGCCTGCCGGACGAATTTTTTTACAAATTGAAGAGCATGCCGCCGTTGCTGATTCTGCACGGCCGGTACGACGACAACATTCCCGTAACGAATGCGCAGCAAATCCTTCAACTCTGCGGGATGAAAAACTTCACCTGCGAAAGCCACATCTATCCCAACCAGGGTCATGGATTTCTGCCACCCGATTACGACGATGCCGTGAAGCGAACGCTCGATTTCCTTTCGCGGCAATCGAAATAAAAAGATTCCCAGCCGTATTGCGCGCCGATTGAGCCGCCCTGTCTCCCCGCGCATCCGTTCCGCGGCAAACCAATTGCCGCATCGATCAAGATCACCGACCATGTCTTGACGAGGAATCCTTTCCCGAGGTCGCAATGCCCACTGTTTCAATCTCCGCAGCACAAAAAACCAGCCTTGCCCTCCCGATCGTTGTGGGAGGTGGCATTGCCGGTCTTCTCGACATGACCTCCGCCTACATCAGTTTCGGCCGCTTCATGCCGATCGGAATTGCCGGCGGGATCGTCGGGGCTGCGGGACGTCATGTGTCCGTCGGTCAGTACATCCTCGGCCTATCGATTCACTATTTGATCGCGTTCTCGGCAGCCGCTGCGTATTGCCTTGCCAGCAAAAAGCTGGAATTCCTGCGACACCATTTCATCGTCTGCGGCATTGTCTACGGGATCGTGTTCTTCCTGTTCATGCAACTGGTAGTGCTGCCGCTCAGCGCTTACCATGCCATGGGGCCCTACCAATACCGCGGCCTGGTGCAGGGCCTGCTCGCGCACATGTTTCTCATCGGACTGCCGATCGCAGCCAGCCTCCGCAAGTTTTCGCGCTAACCTGTCAAGCTAGCTTTGGGGCTGGATCGCCTCAGAACGCGCAGACCCCGGGCACGGACACGCCAAGGATACGGGCTGGACCCCGTTGGAAACGCAGGGACTTGCAGGGGTTACCCTGGTGTGGACCGGAAATTCGCTGGCCGTGCTACACTTTTCCCAATCCCAGAATTCGATTAGAAGTTCTTGCCTGTTCCGAGTTACCGCTCCACACGCAACACTTCCACATTGCGTTCGCGGTAATAGCATCAAAGGAGCATTTTGAAATGGAACAAGGCACAGTTAAGTGGTTCAATGACGCAAAAGGCTTTGGGTTTATAACCCGCCAGAATGGCGAGGACGTATTCGTCCATCACACCGCCATTCAGTCGCAGGGCTTCCGCTCACTGCAGGAAGGCCAGCAGGTTCAGTTCAACGTGGTCAAGGGACCCAAGGGCTGGCAGGCTGAGAACGTCCAGGCTCTCTAATTCAGAGCTTAAGATTCCGAAACAGCAGAAGGGCGGCCAATCAGCCGCCCTTCTCGTTTGCATCAACTCATAGCGGCTGCCCCAGCCGCTTCTCCAGCTGCACCCGATACGTCCGGCTCACCCGCGTTCGCGATCCGTTCTTCAGCACCGCCTCAAACTCTCCGTGCGAAATCGGCTCCAGCTGCAGAACGCTTTCGATATTGATCAGCGCCGAGCGATGCACGCGCACAAACCTTCGGGGATCGAGCTTCTCCGCCAGGTCGTTCAACGCGGCGCGATACAGCAGTTCCTTGCCCCCCACGTGGAGCGTCACATAGACGCCCGCCGCTTCAATCCAGTCGATATCGACCGTGCGCACAAACCGCGTCGTGCCACCTGCCTTCACCACCAGCCGGTCGAGCCTGCGCTCCGGAGAAGCCGGCGCCGCGCTCACCATCTTCATTACGCGCTGGCCAAACTCCTTCATGCTGCGCTCATCCAGCCTCGCCTTGGCGCGCGTCATTGTCGCCTCGAATCGCTCGTCGCTGAAAGGCTTCAGCAGGTAGTCGAGTGCGTTGGCTTCAAAGGCACGAATCGCGTGCTGATCGAAAGCCGTCACAAAAACGGTCAGCGGCATCTCTGCCGCACCAATGGCATCAATCACGGCCAGCCCATCCAACTCCGGCATCTGCACATCGAGAAAGAGCAGATCGGGATTCTGCCGCTGAATCATCTCGACGGCCGTCTCTCCATCGGCGGCTTCAATGACCGATGCCACCTGTTCGTCCCGCCGCAGCAGGTCGATCAGCCTCTGCCGCGCCGGCAACTCGTCGTCCGCGACCAGCACCGCAATTCGCTCAGGCGTAAGCGCGTTCATGTGCCTCTTCTCCTCGGCGCAAAGGCAGCGATATTTCCGCCATTGTGCCCCCCTCGGCGCGATTTCGAACCGCAAAGCTGCTCGTTCCGTTGGGATGAAGCCCCGCAATGCGTTGCCGCGTGATCGACAGCCCCAGACCTTCTGAAGCATCGAGAGTCCAACCCAGCGGCAGGCCGACGCCATCATCCATCACGCGAATTTCCAGCCGCTCGCCCACAGGCCTGGCGCGCACCACCAAGGTTCCCCCCGAAGCCCGGCGTGAGATACCGTGGCGGATCGCGTTCTCAACCAGTGGCTGGACGCACATCGACGGAACCGTCGCATATTTCACCTCGGGCGCAATCTCCATCACCACGCGCAGCTGATCGCCAAAACGAATCTTCTGGATCTCGAGATAATGCTCCAGGAATGCAAGTTCCTCCGCCAGGGGAACTTCCTGCCGGTCCTTCGATTCAAGCGACATACGCAGCAAATCGCCAAGATGCTCGATCATGCGGCGGGTCAGCTTCGGGTCGCGCTCGACGTGAGACGAGATGGTGTTCAGCGCATTGAACAGAAAATGCGGATCAAGCTGCATGCGCAGCGCATTCAGCCGCGCCTCGCTGAAGCTGTGCTCCAGCCTCTCCAGGCGCAGTTCGCTGTTCATATAGCGCTGGTAGTAGTGGTATGCCTGTATGCCGCCGAGGATGATCCAATAGATCAGCCAGCACCAGATCTGCCAGCCAATTACCGCCGGGCTGAACATCTGCGAAATGTGCAGCGAACTCCACGGCGCTACCCCCATCAGGGCGCGCATCGTTGTGAACATGCAGAAGTAAATTTCGGTAAAGAGGATGCTCGCCAGGATGTGCGCCGCCAGGCGGCGTCCCAGTTCGCGCTCGGGAATTGGCAGTCTCCGGTCCAGCAGAACGATGGCCGGGGTCAACAGTCCCCAACTCCAAAACTGCGCGAGATAAATGCGCAATTCATCATGCCAGTGATCCGTACCCAGAGTCGGCAAAGCAAACAGGGTGCCGGCTGCGGTGCACACTACCGCTCCCAACAGCGCCATACCCCACCACCGGCTGCAGATCCGTCCCAGAGTGGAGGTTTGAGGCTGAATCGCTTCAGCGGCTCCCCATTCGGTTGTGTTTGTCAGGAGCACGTCTTTCTCTCTCACCAGTCGCCCATTCCTCGCGCGCTGCTGGCCTGCTTCAATCCGGCTGCAAGAAGCATCAACGGCGAACATAGTATCTCGCAGCGGTCCCTTTCGCGTTCAATCGGCATCCCATCGCCTTGTTTTCTGGCTCTCAGCAGACGATCCGCCAGAATTGCAACATAACGGGATAGCTGCCACACAACCACCGATATGTCATCATCGGGTCCGGTCGCAACGCAGGACGGTCCCCTTGTTCTTTCAATGGGGCAGCCATTTTCCCACCGGCGCCAACCGCCATAACCCCCTTCAGAGCAAGTCAAAAAGCGTCCTGTGTTATACTTGTGGTAATCGTAGAATTCGATCTAGAAGTCATTGCCTGTTTCGCTTACCCGCTCACTCGCAAACTTCCTCATTGCGTTCGGACGGTAATTTGCAACAAAGGAACATCACACAATGGAAACAGGCACAGTCAAGTGGTTTAATGACGCCAAGGGATTTGGATTTTTGAGCCGTGAAAACGGCGAGGACGTCTTCGTCCATCACACCGCCATCCAGGCAAACGGCTTCCGTTCGCTTCAGGAAGGCCAGAAGGTCCAGTTCAACGTGACCAAGGGCCCCAAGGGCTGGCAGGCAGAGAACGTACAGCCTGTCTAAATCCGGACGAAACGTTCGAGGTGAGAATCAAAAAGGACGGCATAACAGCCGTCCTTCTCATTTTTATACGTATGTTTTGCGGAAGCAATCCAGCCTATGCGGCCGATTTCAGGGATTTGTCACCCGGGGCTTTGGTGGTCGCGTGAATCGACTTCTGATCTGATTTGTTGGTCCCCAGATAATCCAGAGTATCGTTGATGGTGTCTTCAAACCGCCCGCCGAGCTTATGGGTGGCGCGCACGCCTTTTGAGACGAGCTGGCACACTTCGAAGCGGTTGATGCCCTGTTTGAGCACCTTATGAATCTTGTCTGAACGCATGACGACTCCGATCACGAGAGGATGTCGCCAGAGGGAGCGGCGGCATGTAATTGCTGCGTGTGTTACGGGGCTCGTCGAAAGCAAAAGAGGGGGCCAAAGCCGAGCAGGCTGGAAGCTCCAGATCGCGTCTTAGCTCCATTCTACGCTGAGAACTGTAAATAACGTGGTAATTCGCACTAGGCCCTGGAGTATTGGGGGGGGATACGACAATTTGCTGATCGCTCCCGCTGCCCTGCGGACGTTTCCCCGAAGAGAAATCCCTGTTACCATAAGGTTCGCATCGTCCGCATACGCGGAACACATTGCATTGACTCAGTAAGAGAGGTTTCTCATTGGCAAATACCAAGAAGATTGAAGACAAAATCGAACGCAAGAAAGTGAAACGGGTGGCGCGCAAAAAGGCAGCGCCCAAGGCCAAGCGCACCGCGCCGCGCGGGTCAAACAAGAAGAAGATCAAGAAAGCGGCACGCGGCCAGTCGAAGCGCTAGAAAGGCCGAGTCGCACAAGCAATGAAGGCCCGGATCGGCAGCACGCCGGTTCGGGCCTTGTCATGTAATCCCTTTCTCCGCAACAATCCTGCCTCACATTGCTCCTCGCTCGCGGTCCAATCCCCATCATGTAAACTTCCGCATAAGGTTTCCCACACTTCACTGGAACGCCTGCATTTTCAGCACTGCACGCCGGAACGGACGAGGAGAACTGCCCTGCCAAGCCAACTGCTTGCCCGCAAATCCATCGATAAGCTTATCCGTGAGTCGGAAGAACCCGAGCACGCGCTCAAGAAGTCGCTCGGACCTTGGTCACTTACCGCACTCGGCATCGGCGCCGTCATCGGCTCAGGCATCTTCACCGTCATCGGCACCGCCATGGCGGGCCAGAAGTTCGACACCCCCGAAGTCAGCAACACCCCGCTCATCCATTACCTCGTCACCCACACCGCCATGGCCGGACGCCCCGGTGCCGGCCCCGCCCTCGCTCTTTCCCTCGTCCTCGTCGCCATCGTCTGCGTTTTTACCGGCCTCTGCTACGCCGAACTCGCCTCGATGATTCCCATCGCCGGTTCCGCCTACACCTACACCTACGCCACGCTCGGCGAACTCGTGGCATGGATCATTGGCTGGGATCTGATCCTTGAATACGCCTTCTCCAACATGAGCGTCAGCGTGGGCTTCGCGGCCCATATCGAGGCGCTTTTGGAGTGGTTCGGACTGCATCCTGACTTGAAGTGGATTTCGCCCGCTTACCTGCCCACAGGCCTGCAGGATCTCGCCGGTAAAGACCTCTACGCTCCCGGCTGGCACTTCGGCTTCAACATCCCGGCATTTCTCGTCGTCATGGTCCTCACCGTCGTCCTCGTCCGTGGCATTCGCGAGTCGGCCCGTACCAATAACATCCTTGTCCTCGTCAAAATCGTCGCGATCCTCACCTTCATCGGCGCCGCGGCCAGCTTCGTCAAGCCTGTCTATTGGCATCCATTCATGCCCAATGGCTGGACCGGCATGCTCTCCGGCGGCTCGATCATCTTTTTCACCTACATCGGATTCGATTCCGTTTCCACAGCTGCAGAAGAATGCAAGCAACCCCAGCGCGATCTGCCCTTCGGCATCCTCGCCACGCTCGTGGCCTGCACGCTGCTCTACGGCGGCGTAGCCATCTGCCTCAGCGGTATCGTGCCGTGGCAATCCATCATGGGCGATGGAGCCCCGGTGGTGAACGCCCTCAAGCGCCTCGCGCTCGAACCCGGCGGCCACAACCTGCACTGGGTCGAACTCATTGTCCTCATCGGCGCCATGCTGGGCATGATCTCGTCGATTCTCGTCTTTCAATTAGGCCAGGCCCGCGTCTGGTTCGCCATGTCCCGCGACGGACTGCTACCCAAGGTCTTCGGCAAGATTCACTCTCGCTACCGCACCCCGGCAGTCGCAACATGGGTTGCCGGATTCGTCGTCGGCGTCCCCGCAGGTCTGCTCGACATCGGCACGGTTTCAAACCTCTCCAACATCGGCACCCTTTTCGCCTTTGTCCTCGTTTCGATTGCCGTGCTCATCCTTCGCTATCGCGAACCCGAGCGCCCCCGCTCCTTCCGCGCACCCTGGGGACCGGTCTTCCCCGTGCTCAGCATCATCTTCTGCATCATGCTGATGATGGGCCTCGAAGTCCTGACATGGGAGGCGTTCTTCATCTGGCTCTTCACCGGCCTGCTCATCTACTTCTTCTACAGCCGCCATCGGTCGGAGTTCGCGGGCATGAGATAAGCACACGTCTCCTCGCCCGATTCCATCGACTCGACGAGGTCTTTTCGGCAATGCGGAAATATTTTGCCATCCTGATCCTTGGTTCTTTCGGTCTCGCACATGGTCAGAATGCGCCAGGATTTCAGTTTCACTTTTCAGACGAGCCCGGACCTTATGTTGTGGGACTGAAAGTAGTGGAACAGTATGATCCGTCGCGTACGTTTCAGATTCAATCTGGCTCCCCGCAAAACCGACTTGCAGGAAAAAGCGCTCGCCCCATACAGACGCTGGTGTGGTACCCCGCCGAGAAGTCGGAGAGCCCAACCATAAGTTTGGGAGAATACGAAGCTCTATTAAAGACCGAGATCAGTTTCGGCGAGCCGAGTAAGCAAGGCGAACGTTGGGCGTTCATCGAATCGTACATGCGCGGAACCACGGCGGCTCACACATGGGCAGTCCGCGATACCAGAATGCAGACGGGCCGCTTTCCGGTTGTCATCTATGCGCCAAGCCTGAACGCGCCGGCAGTGGAAAATATTGAGCTGTGCGAATATCTCGCGAGCGAAGGATTCATCGTAGTCGCGAGCCCGAGCATGGGTGCGATCTCCCGTTCAATGACGGTAGATCTCGCAGGCGCAAACGCCCAGGCGCAGGACATCTTGTTTCTCATTGACTTCGCAAATTCTCTACCCAATGCTGATTCCTCGCGAATCGCCGCGGTGGGATATAGCTGGGGAGGTATGGCGGCGTTGTTCGCTGCGAGCCGGGATCGCCGAATCAAGGCGCTGGTCTCACTTGACGGTTCCTTCCGATATTCTCCCGAAACAGTACAGGGTTCCGGAGACGTGCATCCGAAGCAAATGACCATTCCTCTGCTGGTACTCAGCAGAGCCGAGGAACCACTTGAAACCTGGGACGCGATGCGAAAAGACAAGAGCCATTGCGATTGCGCGACAAACGTTCTTAACGAATGGATTCATGGCGACTTGATCCACGTCCATATGCTGGCGATGTCGCACATACAGTTCAGTTCGTTGTATCAGCGAAGTGATCGATTCAGAAACGAGGCACTCCACTTCTCTCCCGCAGATTATTCATTGGAAGAAGGAGCCGCGAGCTACGGTTGGGTAGCCCGCTTTACAGTGGAATTTCTGAAAGCCTATCTGGAAAACGATTCGGACGCTTTTCAGTTTCTCGCGCGGACGCCCGTCGAAGATGGCATCCCGCGGCACCTCATTTCGGTCAGTATCCGGCATGCCGCCCAGGATGCAAAGGCCGGCGACGCACAGAAATGACCCTCTCATGGCGGACACAATGCCATGCTGCAAAGAACGCTATCATGCTGTCAACCTCGACCCACGGGAGACGCGCATTGACGAGCCACAGAAAGCTCATCCTGACCGCGATGTTTGCCTGCGCCGCGGTGATCGCTGCACCCGCACCGGCCCAAACTGCAGACGCCATCTTCGCCCACGCCAAGGCTGAAGCCCGCACCGAGCACAAGCGCATCCTTCTGGTCTTTTCCGCGTCATGGTGCGGCCCCTGCAAACTCTACGAGCGCTTCCTTCAAGACCCGCAGATGAAGCCCATCACCGAGAAGGCTTTCGTCGTCCAGCGCATCGACGTCGGTGAGTTCAAGAACGACACCAAGCACGCCGATACTCCCGGCGGGTCCGAACTGCGCACAGCACTAGGCGGCGTCGGAGAGCCGGGCTTCCCGTTTCTCGTCATGACCGATGAAAACGGAAATCCCCTCGCCAATTCCTACCGGGATGGAAAAACTTCCGGCAACATCGGCTATCCGGCTTTACCAGAAGAGATTGACTGGTACGTCGAAATGCTGAAACGCGCCGCACCCTCTCTGTCCTCTGCAGACCTCGCCGCAACTCACATATGGCTGCAGAAACACGCGCCGCACTGAGGCTGAACTGAATACCCGATTCGAGGCACCCTCGCCTAAAGCGAATTCAGAAACGCAATCACCTGCCGCTTCTCTTTCTCCGTGAAGTTCATCTGAAACCGCTGATTGTAGAAATTCACCAGTTCCTTCAGGTCCGCAGCCGCCCCGTTGTGAAAATAGGGTGCACGCGCTGCGAGTCCTCTCAGGATCGGCCCCTTCCCGCGATTCACATCGGCGCACTTTCCGCTGACAAGCCCCTTTCCCGGATCGGAAGTGTAATACGTAGTCGTGTTTCCCGGATTGGCGGGATCAGAGCAGCCCCTGATCGCGAACACCGGCAGGTCCGGCGCGCTCAATTCCTGCAGACCCGCCACGATCGCGTTATTGGTTTCGTATCCGGGCAGGCGGCTCGTCGCGATATCTAGCGGAAGCGCAACCGAATGGTTGCCCACATTGGGCGAGTCGTGGCAGGTTGTGCAGGTTCCCGCAATCGACGCCGGACTTCCGAGCGCGGCATTGTCATTCAATCCACGCACGCCGGTGATCACTGCCGTCCGCGTGTTGAAAAGTACCTCGCCGGCAGCAATATCTTCCCGCGCCGCGTTTCTCGCAGCATCGTCCCAGTCATCGCGCCCGTCGTAGCGCGGGCCATTCGCCGTCGGCTTTTCCCACGCGTTGTATAGCGTGAACACGGTCGAATTAAACAGAATTCCGGTTGGGTCCGCCCCAAGAGCATCGTTCGCCCCCGGGTAATACGGCTGGTTCGATAGCTCCAGGGCGCCACCCTTCGCGCCATGCTTTTCGAGCGAGCCCGCTGCATTATTGCTCACCTGTGCTGTGGAGAGCCCCATTTCGAATTGCACAATCTCGGCAAGTTGTTTGTCACTCGGCGCAACTCCCTGTGCATGCTGCAGCACCGCAGTCTTCGCCTGGTCTGCCAGATCAAAACTCATGTTGGCGCTGATCGTCTGCGCGTTGTTCAGAGGCAGCAGCGTCTCGCGCCCGTCAAACATGATGGTGCTCAGGTAGCGCAGGTTCGCGGTTGGCAACGGCCGCCGATACACAGAAATCAGTGGCCGTCCTGTGGTCGCATCTGTCGTCATCGCGCAGCCATAAGGATCGTGCACCACTGCGATCTGAAACTCCGGCTCTACCGGCAACGTAATCCCAATTCGTATCAGGCCCCGCTCGAGCAGCAAGCTGTGCGCATCGCGCCCCGTCGAGGTTTCTGTCGGGCAATTCGCGCCATCAAATGCCGCAAACAAGGGGTCTTCCCCGTGCGACTTGTTGTAAAGTTCCTGGACGCCTTTCGCGCTGATGCTGAATGCCTGTTCAGCCTCGTGACATGTTTCGCAGGTGCGCCCATTCGTACCGAGACTCTGAAAAAACGGATTGTCCTTATGGATGGCGCCCGCCGTATTGAACGTCGAAACCGCCCCCGTCTCGTCTTCAAACGGCTCAAGATTCGGAATAAACGTGAGCATCGCAGCGCCCGCGCTCAGAGTGACAAAGCAAACAACCGCGACCACACCATGACGATTCCAGACGACCTTCATGCCAACACCCCCTGAGATGAGCCCGTGACCCGTGGCCCCTAGCCCCGTGATTTGATTTGATAACTAGTGATCCGGAGCGGCCTGCCGTTTCAGTTCCACGTCACGTCGGGTACCCCCATCGGGCCAAGTAAACTCGAAGCATGGACGATATCCAGGCGTTCATCCGCCGCCTTCCCAAGGCCGAGCTGCATCTTCACCTCGAAGGCACCATCACCCCAACCACGCTCGTTGAGCTGAGCCAGCGCCACGACACAACGCCGATCACGCAGTCGGACGCTGAAGCCCTCTACCGATTCACTGACTTCACCGGCTTCATCGAGGCCTTCAAGGCTGTCACCCGCCAGCTGGTGCACGCTGGGGACTACGAACTCGCTGCCTGGCGCATGATGCAGCATCTCGCCGAGCAGGGCATCGTCCACGCCGAGGTATTCATCTCCGTCGGCGTCATTTACATGTGGCGCAATCACGATCCGGGCTGTTTCGAGCCCATCTTTGAACGCCTGGAGCGCGCACGGCTCCGCGCTGAAAAAGAGCTCGGAATGTCGGTCTACTGGATCTTCGACGCTGTGCGCCACTTCACGGTGCCTGAGGCCGGGCGCGTTTTTGCCAAGGCGGCGGAAATGCGATCCGAGTTCCCCTCCATCATCGGCATTGGCCTTGGCGGCGACGAACGCCGCTGCGGCTCCGAGCCATTTCGCGATATGTATGCGCACGCCAAAGAAGCCGGTCTGCGGCTTACCAACCATGCCGGAGAAACCACCGGACCGGAAGCCATCTGGGAGGCGCTCAGTATTGGGTCGGAGCGTCTCGGGCACGTGCTGTCGGCCATTGATGACCCAGAGCTTATCCAAGAGTTGAAAGTGCGGAGCACCGGGGTGGAGTTGAATCCCACTTCAAACGTCCGCACCGGAGTCTGCCCGTCGTTCGCTGCCCACCCCTTGCGCCGCTACTTCGATGCCGGCCTGCTGGTCACCCTCAACTCCGACGACCCGGCTTTCTTTGGATCCGATCTCGCCAACGAATACCTGCTGGCCCACACCGAACAGGGATTTTCGCGGGATGAACTGCGAAATCTTGCAGCGAATTCCTTCCGGGCCAGCTTTCTTCCGGCATCAGCGAAAAATTCATGGCTCAGCAAAATTGCTGAAACGTAGGCTCGTCGATTCGCACTATTCTCTGAGATATGTCAAACAATGTACGCATCAAACCAAAGTTGTAGTCTCACTTCACGCCGGTGGGATACGTCAAACCAGAGTTGGACTATCATTGATCCCAGGAGAGCAATCCACGTTATGTCTGCAGAAGCCAGAAACCTGACACTCCTCGACGAACAAGAGGACAGCAAGACCCTCAAGGTCATCGGATGGGTTTCCGTTGGTATGGCCGTCGCTGCCGTTGGCCTCTACGTGGGCCGCGAGATTCGCCAGCGCTACAAGTTCAACAAGCGCACGCCCTACGACTTTTATTCGAACGCTGGCAACCAGCAGTCGACCGAATTCGGCGTCGGCATCTAAGCTCCGCCACTCCACGAAAATCAAAATGCCGCCTCGCGCGGCATTTTTCGTTTCTGCCCTCAATTTTGCGGATGTAGGATTTCGATACGGCAGCCGGAGAAGACTGTCCGTGCGATCGTTTCCATCGTCGCCAATCTTTCCGCGAGGTTTCTCCGTGTCACTTTCCCCCACGCTCTCCCGTGCCTTTGCGGTTCTCGCTCTCACCACCTGCGCCCTTGCGCAGACCCAGGCATCCGCGCTCGCGCAAACCGCGCCAGACCCATCCGAAACCGCGTCCACAATGCAACAACTCGTCACTCGGCGGGATGCTTTCGCTCAGAAGGCGAAGAGCATCAACCCCAGCTGTACCCTCGCGCCACCGAAGGTTGAAATCACCGATGTGCCCTCCTTCGGCAACTACGATCCGGAGAGCAACACGTTGCGCACCTCTGCTTGGTGGTTGCTGAATGCCGACCAGAAGAAGTTGTTTTTTCATCTGGCCGGCCCTGACGCCGATGACCGTGCGGCACAACGCGTATTCGAGCATGGCACCTATAGTTGGGTGTTCGTTCACGAATTAGGCCACTGGTGGCAAGCCTGCATTGACTCCTCTGTAAGCAAAACTCACTACCAGCGCGAGTACGACGCAAACAGGATCGCAGCGGCCTATTGGCGCGAAACGGATCCCTCCCTGCTGCAAGGCTTGACGGTGGGCTTTACGCGGATTCTTGCCGGAGCGCCAAATCCGGTTCCCGCCGGGCAAACGCCCGAGCCATTCTTCAACGACAATTATTCAGCGCTCGCACACTCGGCCGGCTACATATGGTTTCAGGCGCGCATGGTGACAGACGTCAGCGCTGAAAGCCCGCCGCCCTCGTTTGCTGACGCTCTTTTGCATTCCAAGATTGAAAAGAAATAAGAAGGCGCGAATGTCTGCAAGTCGATCGGAACAACGTGTATCGCGTTGTTTTGAGCGCTAGCGTCTTCGGCGTTGTCCTGCAAGTTGTAGGGTAATCACCTTGTGCCCACGCGTAACCACTCGCAGCGTTACTTCTTTATTTCCACATATTTCGAACGATCCTGTGTCCATCTGCGTACATCCAGTCGTGGTTGAGGAACATCAGATGAAAGTGTACGGGAGATTATTTATATGAATTACTTATTCACTCACTGGCTGCTCTCCCTGACTGGGACAATACTCCTCGGCGTTTCCGCAATGGTGCTTCACGAGTTTGGCCATCTGGCCACTTCGCTGATGATTGGCGTCAAGGTGAAGAGCGTTGGCATGTGCATGAAGGGCATGTACATCGTCCGCGAAGCCGGAACGCCGATGAAGAATCTGCTTGTCTCGCTCGCCGGTCCGCTGACCAACGTTGCCCTGATCCTGCTCTTCTGGCATGTCTCGCCCACGTTCACACTGGCCAATATGTGCCTGGCAATCTGCAATCTCGCTCCCGTGCGAGGCTCAGACGGCGACCGCGCATGGACCTGCTTCGAACAGTTGCAGAAAGAATCCACACCCGCCGCACAATTGCAGTAGCAAAAGTTGTCTCAATCCACGAAAGCCAGAGCGTGCGCTCTGGCTTTTTGCTTTTACTCGATCACTAGCTAATCCCAAATCCCTAGTCCTAATCCCTATTCTCCCTATTCTCCCTAATCCCTGCTCTTCGCCCTGATAACCTTTTCGCATGGGGCGCATTCGTGTTCTTTCCGACCAGGTGGCGAATCAGATCGCCGCCGGTGAAGTGGTCGATCGTCCCGCCTCCGTCGTCAAGGAGTTGCTGGAAAACGCGCTCGACGCCGGCGCCCATCGCATTCGCGTTGAAGTCGAAGCTGGCGGCCGCAAACTCATCCGCATCGCCGACGACGGCCAGGGCATGAATCGCGATGACGCGCTTCTCGCCTTCGAGCGACACGCAACTTCGAAGCTCCGCACCGCTGACGAATTGCTATCGATCGCCACCCTAGGCTTCCGCGGAGAAGCTCTTCCATCCATCGCATCCGTTGCGCGCGTCACGCTCGACACCTCCACCGGCGAAGACGGACCCGGCACACATCTCGAAATTGCAGGCGGAAAAATCCACCACGTTGAAGACGCCGCCATTCCGCGCGGAACAACAATCTCCGTCTCCGATCTCTTCTTCAACACCCCGGCCCGCAGAAAATTTCTCCGCGCCGAATCGACCGAACTATCTCATGTAACCGCGCTGGTCACGCACTATGCGCTGGCTCATCCTGAGAAGCACTTCGAACTCATTTCCGCCACACACACGCTGGTCTCCGCGCCTCCGGTCAGCAGGCCCGCCGAGCGCATCTACCAGATCTTCGGCAAAGACACGCTTGCGCAGTTGCTGCCCGTTGCTGCAGAAACGCAACTCGACCGCGCCGGCCTTCCCGAACCGCCACCATGGAAGCGCGATCCCGACGAACCTTCGCGCATACCGGGCACGATTCGTCTCACCGGCTTTTACTCCAAACCGGAACTGCAGAAGCTCAATCGCAACTCGATCTACATCTTCGTCAACAAGCGGCTCATTCGGGATCGCCTGCTTCTCCACGCCATCGCCGAGGCCTACCGCAATATCATTCCGCCGACCAGTTCGCCCGTAGTGCTGCTCTTTCTGGAGATGCCGCCAGAGGAAGTGGACGTGAATGTCCATCCCGCAAAAACCGAGGTCCGCTTCCGCCAGCAATCGCTGATTCACGACTTTGTGCGCGACAGCCTGCGCAACGCGTTAATCGCTGCGCGACCGGCCGCCGGCTTCATGGCTGCGCTTGATTCATCTCCCGCTGCGACACCCTCACTGATCCCTGTGCCCGTCTCCCGCCTTCCCGGCGCACCTGAAGATCTGCCGCCCGACAGCGACTCTGGCGCAGTTCACACTTCAGAGGCTGAGACCTTTCGCTTGACCTCGCGCCCGGTCACGCCGGTCCCCGGCAAGCTTCCTTTCGGTGAGCGTGAAATCGCCGCGCACCTCGAGCAACAGACCATGCGCGAAGTCGCCGGCGCGCTCATGGATCCACCAACCGATGCCGCCGGCCATCTCGGCTGTTCGCCCGACGCTGCCGACGGCTCCTCGAACCTACAATCAGCGCAGACCGGCACAGCCCAGGTTGAAGCCGAGCAGGCATTCGCCAACCTCAACCGTCTTGGCTCACTGAGGCCGCTGGGACAGTTGAAAGAGTCCTTCATCCTCGCAACCGGAGAGGACGGTCTCTGGATCATCGACCAGCATGTGGCACATGAACGGGTGCTTTTTGAAAAGATTCTTCGCGATCGCCAAGTCGAGCAAGTCCAGCGCCAGCGTCTCCTTATGCCCCTCCTTGTGGAGCTGAAACCTTGGCAAATGGTAGTTTTTGCGCAAATTGCTGACGAATTAGAACGAAATGGCTTTGAGGTAGAACCCTTTGGCCCTCAGATACTTGCAGTCAAGGCCGCTCCGGTTGGTCTTGAGGGTGCGGCTCTGGAGCGGATGCTTCACCAGGTCATCGAGCAATCCGAGACCCCGAGCGAAGCCTCTTTGAATGAGGATCTTAGGTCTCTCCGCACCCGCATCGCCGCGTCCATTGCCTGCCACTCCGCCATCAAGATCAATACCCCCCTTGACCCGAAGCGAATGGAGTGGCTATTGTTGGAACTTGCAAAGACTGAGCACCCTACGAGTTGCCCCCACGGCCGTCCGATAGCTCTCCTGTATTCCTGGAAGGACATTCAGCGGGCCTTCCATCGAATTTAAAAGGCATTTAAGATAGAACTTGGGTGGCAATCCTCCGCTTTACGTGAGGTTGCCGGGCGCTAGCGCCGACCCGGAAGTGAGGTTTTTCTTTGACATCGGAGCAATTACTACAAGCGCGCGCCGAAAGAATGCGCCAAAACGGCCTTGGAACACTTACCTTGGACGAAGCCCGTACGTGGATTGAAGAAACTGGACTTTGTCTTTTTCTGCCCAGGCGTCAATTCACCTCAGCCGTTGCACCCTCTTTTGTCGAGGCTGTAGCTGGACGGCCGGAGGCGACCCCGGATCAGAAAATCATTGCTATAGCGGAAGATCTCCTTATCCGTCTTGAAAATGAGGGAGTTGCAGTAAGGCTTAACCTGCAGGGCCAACCGGGCGAACAGCCCGATTACGTGGTCGCTGCCTGGGTTCTGCCCTACGTGTATGCACTGCGCGGTGATCGCGATTGGCGCCGCAGCCCACAGCTAACCGGTTCTCGCCAGGTTTCCCAGCTCGCCGTCCACGTCTATAAGCAGCTTGAAGGCGGCGATGAAAACGTCTCCCGGCTGAAGCAGGCATTGGGACGTGAGGTCTCCGAGTCGGCTGTCGTCCGCGCCATCACAGAGCTCTGGCAGCAGTTGCGCATCATTCCGATCATTGCAGCCCGGGGACAGGCCGCCAAGTGGCAGTTGCTCCGCACCCGCTTCCAGCGGGCCATCGCCGAGGGCGCTTCCACTTCGCAGGTTACAGCAATTTCAGTACTTGCCTCCATCTACCTGCAGGCTGTAATTGCCGCTAGCATGGAAGATGTCGAGCTCTTTTTGGCCGCCCTCACTGCCCGCAGCAAGATACGCGAAGTGATCCGCGGCCTGGTCGCAACGCGCCAGGTTCATACCATCTCGCTGGGTCATGCACCACATTTCTACGTGGCCGGCACTCTGCCGGAGTTCGAGCCGGTTTCGACCATGTACGCCAGCTCGTCCATGCCTGCTTCCGCTTACTTTCTGCGCTCCTTCGAGAGGGACGAGGAAGCGCACGGCCCGGCCATTTCGCTGCAGCGTCCGCCGCAGTTGATGCCTGTTCCGCAGCCGCCGGCGCCTCCTGCTGTGCACGTTGACCTTCCGGTTCAGGCGGAAAACCATGTACCGCGCACGCCGGTACGCCGGCCTTCTGCGAATGGAACGTCCAACGGAACCAGCAATGGAACTTCCAACGGCGCCCGGCCACATTTCAATCGCGCCGCTTCGAATGGGCACGATCGCAAGTCAACAGCATCGGGCAGGCCTGCATCGTCAGCTTCCAAAGGCCGCCCGGCGCGCCGCAGCTCTGAAGCACGGCCTACATCGAGCCGGACGCCAAGCAGCGCACGGTCTGCATCCAGTTCGCGCTGGGGCACTGCCAAGAACGGAAAGCACAACGGCACGCACGCTCCGTCGCGCAACGGCAATGGGACGCGCTCGACGGGAACATCTTCGCGCGTTACGAACGGCAATGGCGCCCATCGCAATGGCAAGTCGACGGCCCCCTCGTGGAGCAAGCGCACGACAAACGCCAAGGCGAAGCCGATTGCGAAGTCGTCTTCGGCCCGCAAAGAAGTGCGCCCGGTGCGCAAGAGCCGTCCCACGCTGGCCGCAGCCGGAAGATCCAGTGCAAGCGGGAAGCGGTTCTTTAACAGCCGCAGCAAGCAGGGGACAAAGAAGCGCGGATGAGTGCGGACGAAACCTCCGAACCAAAGAAGTTCAAACGAAACTTTGTAGTTGCCATTGACGGGCCGGCCGGTGCGGGAAAGAGCACCATCGCACGACACCTCGCCCGCCATTTCGGCCTGCTCAACCTGGAGACAGGTGCGATGTATCGCGCCTTTGCCTTGAAGGCGCTGCGCCTTGAAATTCCGCTTGACGACCCGGCTGCCCTCGAACAGCTGGCCGCCGATACCGAGATCAAGCTTGAACCCGGAGAGGACGAGAATCGCGTCCTGCTCGATGGTGAAGACGTCACCGGCCAGATCCGCAATCAAACCGTCACGGACGCCGCATCGCGCGTGAGCGTGTTCCCCCCGATCCGCGCAGCCATGGTGAAGCGTCAGCAGGAGATGGGCGCCCAGGGCGGCGTGGTGATGGAAGGCCGCGACATTGGAACCGTCGTGTTTCCCAACGCTGAAGTAAAGATATTCCTCGATGCCGCACCCGAAGTGCGGGGCATGCGCCGGTACGACCAGATTGGTCAGGCTGGCCACTCCAGCGCCAAGCCTGCGCCTCCTCCGGAGGAAGTCATCCGCGATCTTCGAGCTCGCGATGAGCGCGACCGCAATCGGGCTGACTCTCCACTGCGGCCCGCCACCGATGCATTTCTTCTGGACTCAACCAACCTTTCTCTCGAAGAAGCCGTCCAAGCTGCAGAGAATACAGTCGAAGTGTGGCTGGCCAAACAGGGGCACTCCGCCTCCGCGCGGTAATCTATTCGGTTTCTTAAGCTTAGTCTCCCAATCCTTGGGCCACGGGATCTCCGCGCTGCCGTATTTTAATCAAGTTTGAGATCATCCTGTGTCACACTGAATTGGCATCATCTCCTCCCGGTCACGCTTTGAGTCAGGAGGCTCAGATGTCTCTCTATTGCCATGAATGCGGATCAAGCAATGTGCGTCGGGCACATTTTCGCCTTTCCGATGCACTTCGCATGTTCACTTTCCGATATCCGGTTCGCTGCACCACATGCAAGAGACGCTGGCACGCCTTAATGACCGCTGTACGCCTGTTGCCGCATGCGCCCAATCGCCGCCAGAACACCCAAAAGGTGTCCTGAATACATCCGGGCGTCGGTGGGCGGTTTCGTGTTTGAGCTAATCGTGACCAGACACCCCGGCACGTGAACCCGCCCCTTCCAGGCAATGCGTATTCGGCAATCCTCAAGCCCGATGCGATAGGCTTGTCACAGGATGGAGATCACCTGCAATCGCTGTCATCAGTCTGTTCCGGTGGAGAGCTGTTATTGCCCTGCCTGCGGATTGCCTCAGCTTGTTTACAGCGCCGAGGGCGACAGCGCCGTTCCGCCGTCAACCGAACGGTGGCCTGAACCGGTACGCGATGCCAGTTCCATTGACTGGAAGCCGGGCATGCGCGCGGCCCTGGCGCTTGCCGTTCCGGCGGGTCTGCTTTCTTCCGGAGTGTCCCCACTGAGTGCGCTGGGCATCTTCTGGATGGCCGGAGCGTCTGCCTGGGCTGTGGCGCTGTACATGCGCAGCCAGCGACCGGCATGGATCAGCATCGGTGCTGGCGCGCGCATCGGCCTCGTCACCGGCTTGATCGCAGCATGGGTCACGTTCGGCGCAAGCGGAGTCTGGCTGTTCGTGGAGCGCGTGTTTCTGCATCATTCAGGATCGATTGACGTGATCTATTCTGCCTTTCTGACCACATTCCAGCAAAAGGCGCAGGAATCGATGTCCGGCATGTCCGGGACGGATGCGGCACAGGTACAGGCATCGCTCGCGCACGTACAGGCCTGGCTCACTTCCCCGGAAGGCCACGCGGGGATCTGGGCGCTTTCCATCGCTTTCAACTGCGCTTTCCTCGTCTTGTTTGCTGTTGGAGGAGGCGCCCTGGGCGCACGTATCCAGGGCCGCAAACGCCGCCCCGAAGTCTAAAGCGAAATTCGCGATTTCGGGTCCAGATCGGCGACCGGTAAACCTGCAAGCCGGGTTCGAGACGGTTCCGGTCGCAGTAGGGACGATCATCACTGATCGCCCCCTGCGCAGATCCGTACGAGCGCGTCTACGCATACGGCTCTTCTGAAGGATGAATGGCGTTAGCAAACCCAAACCGCGATTTGCTTCACGCACACCATCGAAACGCTGGGACATGCATATTCCTGCTCAGAGTCAGGAGCATGTGCGCCTAAACGATGTTCTCCTCCAGCTGCACCCTTTCCTCCCCACTCTCCGCAGCAGCTTGCGCCGCCTTGTTCGAATGGTTCACAGGTACTACGGCGCAGTCCGACTTCTCCTGCACGTGCATGTCCGTCGTGCGGCTTTGGGCCTTCACGGACCGGCCTTCGCATGATGCCAAAGGCGCACTGGAGATCTCCCGGTTCTCGTCCATGTTGTTTTCTCAGCGTGCACGGGCTCTAACGACTACGCAGGACCGGACAACTGCTCGCGTGTAACGCAGCCACCGTATTGCCTTCCTCCTACTCACCAGGGAGTCGGCATCCTGATCCGCGGTTTTTCGAAGCTCAATCACCCGGCCCACCGATGCCTCGATCTACGCTTCGCCACACACCTCACGATGTGCCACGCAAGACTAGAGGTCAGGATGGATTCGCTATTTCCTTTCCTGCAGGGACTTGCACCCCTACAACACGTCGGTTTATCCCGGCGCACAGTGAATTACCGTCAACCCGGACACTCCCCTTTCGGCAACATCCCTAGGTTGAACCTTGTGCAGCGCGTTATTCCGAAACCAGTCCTCACCTCGGTCCACTTCTCCACAACTTGCTCCATAACCCTCAAGCCATCTATCATCCGGCGAGGGATAAAGGTGAAACCACAGCAACCGTGTATGGGCTGAGCTCTGCATGGTGGCTCCTCCGTGACGGTTCCATACCCCTGAGCGTTCCGGCGAAATGGTGTTCTTTTGTAGTTTCGCAACCACGGTTTCGAGAGTGCTTATGACCGAACAAACAAACGCAGCCGCCCTGCGCGTGAAGGGCAGGCTGATGTCCGCCTCGGAGGTTGAACGCACATTGGTGCGCCTCGCCCACGAGATTGTGGAGAAGAGCAACGGCAGCGAAGACCTGACGCTGATCGGCATCAAGCGGCGCGGCGTGCCGCTGGCCGAACGCCTGGGTAAGCTGATTGCCGGCATTGAAAAGCGTCCCGTCGACACCGGCACGCTCGACATCCAGTTTTATCGCGATGATCTCTCGACCGCAGATGTGCGCCCCGTCGTAACGCCTGGCGCTCTCGGCTGCGAAGTGGAGGGCCGCGACGTCGTGCTCTGTGACGATGTGCTCTATACAGGCCGAACCATTCGCGCCGCTCTCGATGCGCTCTTCGATCATGGACGTCCGCGACGCGTGCAGCTTGCGGTCCTCATCGATCGCGGACATCGCGAGCTGCCCATCGAAGCAACCTATGTCGGCCGCCACGTCCCCACCAGCAGCCGCGAAATCATTGAAGTCAAGTTCCACGAGGTCGATAACGACGAGCAGGTATTGCTGGTCGAGCGGGTGGACTAATTGCAACAGTCATCAGTTTTCAGGTTTCAGTTGTCAGATTTTTGGCGGCAGCGCAAAAAACGCCATTCAAACTGATAGCCGGGAGTGAAAACTGACAACTGAGAACTGTGAACTTGATATGACTGCAATCGCACCAACGCCACCCGTACGCCGCCAGCTTCCAACACCGCAACCGCCGGCATCTCCGTTTCCTTACAACCCCGGTTCGCTGCTTTCCGTCAGCGACCTCAGCATCGAAGACATAAGTCACCTGCTCTTCCGTGCAACCGTGCTTGAAAATCTCGATCCCCTCAAGCGCGACCGCATCCTGCTCAAGCGCCGCATCGCGCTCCTCTTCTACGAGTCCTCCACGCGCACCCGCACCAGCTTCGAACTCGCCGCCAAAAGTCTTGGTGCCGATACCACACTCGTATCGAGCCTTTCCTCGAGCATCGAAAAAGGCGAGACCCTCAAGGACACCGGCCTCACCCTGCGTGCCCTCGGCGCTGAAGCCATCATCCTCCGCCATAACTCCTCCGGCGCGGCCTGGCTTCTCGAAGAAACAACCCGCCTCCCTGTACTCAACGCCGGCGACGGCATGCACGAGCATCCGACGCAAGCGCTACTCGATCTCCGCACCATCCTTGCGCATCTCCGCTACGGAGTCGAAACCCTTACCGGAGACACATTGAGTGGCGCTACCGTGACTATCGTCGGCGACATCCTCCATAGCCGCGTCGCGCGATCAAACATGCTGCTGCTCCCGCGCCTTGGCGCACACGTCGTTCTCTGTGGACCGCCGCAGTTGCTGCCCGACTCCGCCGCCAACGCCGGACCTGGTATCTCCGTCGAACGTGACTTCGAGGCCGCCCTCCGACAATCGCAGGTTGTCATGATGCTCCGCATCCAGGCCGAGCGCCTCGCAGGCCTGCAACTCGACCTCGCGCAATACAAAGACGCCTACCAGCTCACCGGCCAGCGCCTCGCCGCACAAGCCCCTGAAGCCGTCGTCATGCATCCCGGCCCCATCATTCGCGGCCTCGAACTCACCGCCGGCGTCGCCGACGGAGCGCAATCCGCGATCCTCGAGCAAGTCCGCCACGGCGTAGCCATCCGCATGGCCGTCGTCGAACGCGCGCTGCGGAGCCAAGCGAAAGCGTGAACTAAATGATGCCGCCGGCCATTTGCTTGAGGTATTTTGCCGCTACGATGGGCCTCACGCTCCGCGATACCTACGGAGCGCTCCAACTCAATGATCCTCGCAAGTTGATTGGGTATTTCCTGGCCTTTCTGTCCCTGATGACGCTCGCATGCGCTCTCTTATGGATCAGGCCAATTTGGCGGAAGGGCATTTCTTACAGCGAAGTCAACATCTTCTCGCTATGTGGGCACATTTGTGCGGGCAGATTCATTGCAGATGACCTGATCTACAGCATCGGATATCTGGTCGTCCTCTTTTTCATCGGCCGGACGCTCTATAAGAAGTGGGATCGTGCTCTTGACGCCGAAAAGCAAGAGGCAAACCTCCGCTCATTCAGAGCGTTGGACATTTTTTTGTTGAAGTGCATCCTCAATTCCATCGGGCTTCTCGCGGGGCTGATTGCGGCTGCAGTAATGTGGATCCGGCCTCATTTCAGAATCTGGGCAATCTTCCCCTTGCTTCCTTCGCTGTGGTTCGGGTGGAAGATGATCTCTTACCTTGTCGCTTCTTTCAGGACAAATAACCTAGCGGAACCTTCAAACTGAATTTGTCGGAAGGCAAACACGCGCATGACTGCCCTCGTAATTCGCAATGGCCACCTCATCGATCCCGGAGCCGGCGTCGACGCCCCCAAAGACATTCTGCTCAAAGATGGCCGCGTCGCCGAAATCGCCGGCCCCGGAAAACTCAAACTCGCGAACGGCGCCGATGTGCTGGATGCAGCCGGCCTCACAGTCGCACCCGGCCTCATCGACATCCACGTCCATCTCCGTGAGCCGGGCCAGGCCTACAAGGAGACCATCGCCACCGGCACCGCAGCTGCAGCCGCTGGCGGATTCACCGCCGTAGCCGCGATGCCCAACACCACGCCGGTCAACGACTCGCCTGAAACGACCCGCTGGATGCTCGCACCCGAACGTGGCGCGTGCGTTCGCGTCTTTCCCATCGGCGCTGCCACGCGCGGATCCAAAGGTGAAACGTTGAACGACTTCGCCGCGCTCAAGTCAGCAGGCGCCGTGGCCATCACCGATGACGGCCATCCGATCCTCAAAGACAGCATCATGCGCGAAACGCTCGCGGCCGCGGCACGCGTCGGGCTGAGCGTCATCCAGCATGCCGAAGACACGCGCATGACGCAGGGCGCCAGCATGAACGCCGGTCCCATTGCGTTCAAACTCGGCCTCCGCGGCATGCCGCCTGAAGCTGAAAGCTCGCTCGTCGAGCGCGATATTCGTCTCGTCACGGAGCTTAAGGACGCGCGTGTACATCTCCATGTGGCGCACACCTCCACAGCTGCAGCCATCGCAGCCGTGCGCCAGGCGCGCCGCAACGGGCTCCGCGTTACCTGCGAAGTCGCGCCGCATCATTTCCTGCTCACTGAAGACTACGTCGGCCAATACAACACCAACGCCAAGATGAATCCGCCCCTGCGGTCCGCGGCCGACCGTGACGCCATGATCGAAGCCATCTTGGACGGCGTCGTTGACGCCATCGCCACCGACCATGCGCCGCATGCGACGCATGAGAAAGAAGTGGAGTTCGAGAACGCCCCCAACGGCATCACCGGCCTTGAGACAGCACTCGGCCTCAGCCTGCGCTGGCTGCACAAGGAGTGGAAGCTGCCCATGGGCCGCGTCCTCAGCCTGCTAAGCGCGCAGCCCGCCGCACTGCTCGGCCTCAAAGGCCGCGGCACACTCGCCGTCGGCAGCTTCGCCGACGTAATTGTTTTCGATCCCAAAGCCGAGTGGACGTACAACGCCAGGGAAACCCTCTCCCGTGCGCACAACACTCCATTCGACGGCTGGTCAATGCAAGGGAGGGTTCGCTGGACAATCAGTGAGGGCCGGATAGCGTATGGAAGCCGGTAAAAGATCAAAACGGAATGTGTCCTGCCCGTCCCTGCTGAATTGGATGTCCTGCTAAATCTCGGTCCTTACGAAGCCTTGCCTCTCAGCTCCTGCTCTGCACGCAGCCAGTCCGCCGCGTCGTTGCCGTGCTGGCCGCCGCGCTCCGTCCAGAACTTGTGTGCTAGCCGCGCAATTTCTTCGTGCGAAACGCCGATCGCGGTCACCTTGGCGCTGGCTTGCCGTTTGGGTGCGATCTCTTTGGTTGCCGCTGCAGTTGCGCTGGTCTTCTTCCGCGTCGACGGTTTCTTCGGGGTGTCTGCCATTTGAATCTTCTCCTCCATGAGTATTAGGCCACTAAACCGGCCATCCTCTATAGGTTACTAAATAGGCAATTCCCAATAAAGCCCGAACCGGCCGAGCGTACCATTTCCGTCAGGACATCTCCGCATCCCCATTCATTGCAATGTGATCGTCACCCGCATCCGGCGTTGTGTTTCGTAATGCGAAACAATTTCACCGCGTTATTATCCGCTACTCCCACCCCATTCATCTCTCGATAACATTCGCTCACTCGATTCCCCCGCCCCGCCCACCCCATCCGGCCTCAAAACACCGCGTGCTATAAGAATTCCATGCGCCACGATTACGCACCCCGCCCCGCGCATATCCAGTGGCTCCTCGACGCGGATCCCGCCATCCGCTGGCAGGTCATGCGCGACCTCACCGACGCGCCACCCGCCGCCATCGCCGCCGAACGCGCCCGCGTCGCCACCGCAGGCTGGGGAGCTGAGCTTCTCGCTCGGCAATCTCCCGACGGAAGCTGGCCCGGCGGTCAGTGGGACCTCATCACCGTCTGGAGCCTCACCGTCCTCAAAGACCTCGGCCTCGACCCCGCCAGCAAACAGGCACGCAAAATGATCGACCGCATCGACAAGCATCTCGTCTTCAAGGCGCTCAACAACCGCCCTTACTTCAGCGGAGAAACCGAGCCCTGCATCAACGGCAGAATCCTCGGCCTCGGCTTGTATTTCAAGGAGCCCACCGAACCAAATGACGCACTCGCACGGCAGCTCCTTAGCGAGCAGCTTCCAGACGGCGGCTGGAACTGCGAAGCCCCGAAAAGCCGCCGCTCCTCATTCCACACCACCATCTGCGTGCTCGAGGGTCTGCTTGACTACGAGCGCGCTGGACGCAAATCCGCAGCCATCACCCGCGCCCGCAAGCGCGCCGAAAAATATTTACTGGACCGCCGCCTGCTCCGCTCGCTTCGCACTGGAGACGTCATTAGCAAACGTTGGCTGCGCTTCACCTATCCCACGCACTGGCACTACGACGTCCTGCGCGGACTCGACTACTTCCGCAACGCCGGCGTCAAACCCGATAGGCGCATGGAAGAGGCCATCCAGATCGTCCTCCAGCGCCGCCACCAGAACGGTCGCTGGCCTCTCAATCTTCTCCACCCCGAATACATCCCGCTGCAGATGGAGACCGCCGTAGCAAGCGCCAGTCGCTGGAACACCCTGCGCGCCCTCCGAGTCCTGCGCTGGTACACCAACTCGGCATGCACGTTGTGACCTGCGCGCACTTACGAGCACTTTGAATTTCGAGGCGATGCGACTATTCCGTTGCAGGAGCAAACGCGAGCAGCATATTTCCCGGCGCAGCTCCCGCCTGATCGTAGCCCGAAAGCGTGAATACCATTCCGCCCGCAATCACTGGCCCAGCCACGTCCAGCGACCCGCCGTGCCCGGTTACGCCATTCACTGCCGGGTAGTCACGAACGGTGTTGTAATCCCAGAGGATGGTTCCATCTTCCGTCGAATAGGCCCGCAGGTGTCCATCCATCGAGCCTGAAAACACGACACCCGGAATCACTGTGACGGCAGCCTGTTGCGCGGGACTGCAGGGACGATGCGCATCGCACGGTGTAGCTGGAGTCGTCCACGCAGTCTCGCCGTTCGAAAGCTGCAGCGCGAACATGCCGCCGCCGGTATTCGGATCCAGATCGTTCTCACGTCCCGACTGGAGAAACGCTTCGTCTGAAACCGCCGCGTACAACTGGTTGCCATCCGCGGCTGCTCCCCATTGGATGCCCCCCAGCACGCCGCCCCTTCCAACCTGTGCCTGCCATATCAATTCGCCCTGCCGCTCTGGATCAATCGCAAAAACGGCTCCGGATTTCTGAGTCAGAACCAGTGCCCGTGGCCCTGTGGGCAAACTGAGCAGAATCGGCGATGCACCAAAATCGAAGTCAGGCCCAGTCGCATCCGGACAGTTTGAGTTCTTCTGATCCATGCATGCATTGTTGAACGCATCTCCGCTGCGAAACTGTTTCCACCACACGATGGCCCCCGTATCCATGGAGAGCGCAATGACGCTGTCGCTCTTGTCCGTAGCCGGGTCGGAATAATTGTCCCCTGTCGCCACGTACAACATGTCGTTCGCCTCATCGATCGTGGGAGCCGACCATACCCCAACCCCGGATGGCCCCGAGCTCTTTGCCCCGCGATTATTCGGGTGGATCGACCCATCCGGTTCCGCAACGGTGTACGTCTTCCACAGGATCTTCCCTGTCGTCGCATCCAGGGCCACAACGCTGCCGCGAAACGTGCAGCACACGTAGCCCGGTTCAACTGCCGACACTTCCTCATACGACGCCACCGGCACAAAGAGCTTCGCATCGTAGTAGACGGGCGCTCCTGTCACCATCGCGGTGGGATGGTTATCCACGCGGGTCTGCCAAATCGACTTGCCCGTGATGAAATCAACTGCCTGCACAGTGCCGGTGGGGTCTCCGAAGAATGCCATCGCCTTTTCTTGCGGCGATGCGATCGTGATTCCGCTGCGCACACCCGCCGGAAGTTCCGTCGCCCAATACGTGCATCCACTCGACGCATCAAGCGAATAGAGCATTCCTCCGCCGCCAAAGATGACCCGTCCGTCATAAACCGCGGGCTGCGATCGCATCGAGGTTGTATCCGGAACTGCGAAGGCCCACTTCAGCTCCAACCGCCCC
Organism: uncultured Acidobacteriaceae bacterium; assembly: GCA_963838295.1. Taxonomy (GTDB): domain Bacteria; phylum Acidobacteriota; class Terriglobia; order Terriglobales; family Acidobacteriaceae; genus Telmatobacter. The sequence goes on along the minus strand of CAWIQS010000001.1, from coordinate 50,971 downwards.
ACCGCTGCGGGAGTTAGACCCGCGCGATCTCCAGGCTGAAAACGCAGATTGGTCAGGCCGCCGCCCCATGAGGTCCAGGACGCGATCTCGCTGATCCCATCAGGGTCACCATCGTTCTTGCATTTGTTGGGCAGCCTGCTCGCATCGACCGTTACGCTCGTCTTTTTCCCCAGCCATCGCGAAACCGTAAGGCGGTCAGCACGCGACATGCTCGTTGCCTGATCCTTCATCACCCCGGAGTTGAGGATGCGGAAAATCTCAGCTCCCGGCTCGCTTTCGAGCTGTGTTCGCGAGGGAGTCCTGACCCCGCCACTTTCGTGGCAGGAGGCGCACCGTTTGCTGTAAATCCTGGCGCCCGGCTGGTTTTCAGATTGAGCCCAGACCTCAATTGAACCCAATAACAAAAGAAAGAGAAGATTTCTAAACATCGCTCGGGTTAGATGCGACAGCTGCACTCCGGGGCGAAGCGGGCCGACGAGAACGGCGGGCGGCCCAGGGTACCGCGGAAGTACGTCCCATCCGCGATGTGAGGGTGACCGGTTCATGGCGTGGTTTCATCGCGTCATGAATGGGAAACCATGTTTGCTGGCCTAGCCGCCGACAACCACTACAATTTCCAAGATGAGCTCCGACCTCCCCAGCTACGAAGAAGCCGCCGTCCTCGTAGCCACCCACGCTCAAAGAATTGGCCGACACCATCCTCCCATCGAGCGCATCGCCCTCACCGATGCCACCGGCCGTATCCTCGGCAGACCCATTGCCGCTGACGATGATCAACCGCCTTTCGCCCGCTCCACCCGCGACGGATACGCGTGCCGCGCCGCTGAGGCCTCCGCGCGCATCACGCTCCCCATCGCGGGCGCCACGCACGCCGGTGAAGTCCCGGTCGGCCCGCTGCCCCAAGGCGAAGCCTGGGAAATCATGACCGGCGCACCTGTCCCCGCCGGAGCCGACTGCGTCGTCATGCTGGAGCACGTCGAGAAATCCGGCAACGCAATCCGTCTAATTCCTCCGCGCACAACCAACCCTGGCGACAACGTCGTGGCTAAGGGCGCACAAGCCCGCCGCGGCGATGAACAACTTCCTGCCGGGACGCGACTCAGTCCCGCACAGATCGCCCTCGCAGCTTCCTGCGGATACGCGCACCTCGATGTCTACATGCGGCCCCGCGTCGCGATCCTCACTACCGGCGATGAACTCGTTCCCGTCGAAGTCACACCGGGTCCGGGTAAAATCCGCAACTCCAACGCGCCCATGCTGGCCGCTCTGGTTGCAAGCGCCGGCGCCGAACCAATCGTCCTCCCTACCGCCGCGGATACCGCCGAAGCGCTCGACTCCGCACTCGCGCAGGCACTCGAATGCGACATGCTCCTCATTTCAGGAGGAGTTTCAGCCGGCAAATACGACCTCGTCGAACCTGCCCTCTCCCGCCTCGGCGCACAGTTCCACTTCACCGGAGTCCGAATCCAGCCTGGCAAACCCCTGGTCTTCGGCGAAGTCCCTCGGCAGATTGCGCGCATGGAAACTTCGCGTCCAGACAGCGCCCCGCTCCCAAACGACTCCGTGTCAGGGCACGACTTCAGTCGTGGCAAAGAGCTCGCCAAATCAAGAGGGGCTTTAGCCCCTGCGAACATTCCGCTCTTCGGACTCCCCGGCAACCCCATCTCTTCGGCTGCTACCTTTCACCTCTTCGCCGCGCCCATCCTCGCTGCCCTCGCCGGGAGCCTAGAAACTCGCCCGCGCTTTGTCCTCGCCCATCTCGCCCGCGACACCGACCGTAAAACCAAGCCCGGGCTCAGCCGCTTCCTTCCCGCTCTCTGCGAATTCCCCGCCTCAATCAACGAGCTTCCTCAAGTCGCACTCGTCCCGTGGCAAGGCTCCGGCGACCTCACCGCCTTCGCGCGATCCAATTGTTTCCTCGTCATCCCTGAAGACGCAGGCTTCCTGACCGCGGGGACCACCGTTCGCATCCTGCTACATTAGGAATCCAGAATGCCCAAGAAATCCGAAACGAAGCTTTCTCACTACGACACCGCAGGCAATGCCCGCATGGTCGACGTCAGCGCCAAGCAAACCACAAAACGCACTGCCACCGCCTCTGCATTCATCGAGCTTTCCGCCGCAGTCCTCGCCGCATTGCCCACCAACCCCAAGGGCAATCCGCTCGAAGTCGCGCGCTTCGCCGGGATTCAGGCCGCCAAGCGCACATCCGAGCTCATCCCGATGTGTCACCCGCTGTCGCTCACGCACGTCGATGTCGAGGCCGACATCGTTGCAGGCGGAGTCCGCATCCACGCTACCGTATCCACCACCGGCCAAACGGGAGTCGAGATGGAAGCTCTCACCGCCGCGTCTATCGCCGCCCTCACCGTCTACGATATGACCAAGGCGCTCGACAAATCCATCGTCATTCGCAGCATCCAGTTAGAAGAGAAATCCGGCGGAAAATCCGGCGATTACAAACGCAAAAAATCAAGCGCTTCTCGTCAAGAAGGCCGAGCCAGCAACTAAGAACAACGAATATAAGCATTATTCCGTCCGTAGCGCTCGCGCCGGATCGACCGTTGCCGCGCGCCGCGCCGGAATAAATCCCGCCAGCGCCGCGACCAGGCAAATGATCAGGATCCCCGCTCCGTACACCGCGGGGTCCGCCACCGACACTCCAAACAGCTCGCTGCGCACGGTTCGCGTTGCAAGCATCGCCAGTGGAATCGTCACCGCGACAGCGCCGCCCGCCAGCATCAGCACTTCGCGCAGTATCAGTCCCACGACCGTGCTGCGACCCGCGCCAAGCGCCATGCGGATGCCAATCTCCCGTGTCCGTTGCGCCGTCGAATAGGCAAGGATTCCATACAGTCCGATCCCCGCCAGCAGCGTCGCCAGCAGGCCGAACACCGAGGCCAGCATGGCAATGGCCCTCTCCGCCACCAGGTTCGCGTTGATCGATTCCTGCATCGTCTTGAGGTCGCCTACGATCAGCTTTGGGTCAATCTCCGCAATGGCCGCGCGCACACTCGCCGTGGCTGCGTCCGGCGGCTGCCACGTGCGCACATAGTAGGTGAGCCCGGTTTGCCGTGTCGCTTGCGAGAAGAGCGTGTAACAAGTTGGAAGTGGCTGATCGCGCACGCTCGCGTGCTTCACATCGCGCACCACTCCCACAATCGATGCGTCGGTGCCTGGCTTGTTGGGCCGCGCCACCGTCCGCCCCAGCGCCTGCTGCGCTCCGCCAAAATCATGTCTTGCGAAGCTCTCATTCACCACGGCCACCCGTTGCGAAGTCGCGGTATCGGCCTTGTTGAAGTACCGTCCCACCACCAGCGGCACTCCCAGCGTTTGCAGATATCCATTGCTCACCCAGGGAAGTTCCACATCAAATTCCTCGTCGGGTTTGCCTGCATATCCCGCCGGCACCATATCGCCTTGAATATCGTCGCCCGTCAAATCTTCATCATTGGTCGCTCCCGCATCCCGCACGCCAGGCAGTGCTGCTATCGCGTCCAGCGCCCGCTGCTCCACCGGGGCAACCTGGCTTCCCGGGTAGCCTGCCAGCGTCGGGTTTAGATTGAACGCCAGCACATGATCGGTCGCGAAGCCCGTATCCACCTGGCGAAGATTGCTGATCGTCCTCACAAACATCCCCGCCGCTACAATCAGCAGCAGGCTGAATCCAATCTGCAATGCGACACACGAACGGCGAAACTTCAGCGATCCGCCGCCGCTGGTTCCTGTCCGCTCCTGCATCACCTCTGCCAGTCGCGGATTCCGGAACTGCATCGCTGGTGCAAGACTGAACAGCAAGCTTGCCACCAGAGTCACCAAAAGAGACCAGCCCAAAACATGCCAGTTGATTACGGCAGCAAAGGGGAAGCCTCCGTTCATGTTGCTCGACAGCCGATGGATCAATAGGCGCAAAGCCGCTGGCGCAAGTGCCAATCCCACTGCTGCTCCCGCGAGTCCCAGGATCATTCCTTCCGCAAGCAGTTGCCGCAGAACCTGCCGGCTGGTTGCGCCCAGGGCATAGCGAACCGAGATTTCCCGCGCCCGCGCGGCCGCCCGCACCAGCAGCAGGCTTGCCACGTTCACCACCGCCATGCCGATCACCAGCATCACCATGGCGAGAATGATGGTGAGTGGAGCCTGCACATCGCCACGCATCGGACTGAAGCCTTTTGCACCCGCGTCCACATGCAGGTACGATGCCCCGATAAAGTCCTGCCGTGCTTTCGCTGACTGATCCCGCAACTGCTTGAACTCTTCGCTGCGTAGCGCGTGAAAGAGCGGGTTGAGCGACGCCTCCGCCTCTGCGCGCGTGACGCCCGGCTTCAGACGGCCTGCGATGGCGATCCAGTAGGACCGGTGATCAGCGAGATTCGTCCACTCCGGCGTGAGCACCTGCTCCATTGTGAGCGGCACATACACGGCCGGCGTGTGTCCCCAAACCATGCTGTGAAATCCGGGGACTGAGACTCCGATAATCGTGAAGGGAGTTCCGTTGACCAGCAACGTCTTGCCGGCCACCGGCGCTTCCGCCAGGTGCGACTTCCAGTAGTCGAAGTTCAGCACCGCCACCGGATTTGCTCCCGGTGTTGTCTCATCGCCCGATCCAAAGACCCTTCCCACCGCTGGCGGCACGCCCAGAGTTTCGAAATAATTTCCGCTCACCAGCTCTGCCTGAACGGACTCCGCGTGGTTGCTCCATGTCACTCCGAGCGTTTCCGGTGCCTCCGCAATTAGTCCCGTCAGCACGGTATTGCGTTCGCGAAGATCCATGTACATCGGATACGAGAATTCGTGCAGGTGGCCCGGCGTGTCGCCGCCCTCCGAATGCAAATGCCCGTCGCGCGATCCCGTGAAGTTCATCACCACGAGTTCATTCGGGCTGCGTACAGGCAGGGACTGCATCAGTGCCTGGTCGAAAAGGCTGAAGATGGTCGCGTTCATCCCGATCGCCAGTCCAAGCGTCAGCACCGCCATCACAGTAAAGCCGGGATTCCTCCACAGTCCCCGCAAACCAAACCGCAGATCGCGTCCCAGCGACTCGAGAAAATACGACGGCCTCTCCGCGCGGCATTCTTCACGCGCACGTTCTCTGCTTCCAAAAGCAATCACCGCGCTCCGTTTTGCTTGCGCCGCCGGCATCCCAGCTGCAATGTTCGCCGCGATTTCGCGTTCCATGTGAAACGCAAGTTCCTCGTCCACATCGGCGCGTTTCTTGCCGGTAACAAAAAAGCGAACCCGCGACCACCATTCACTCAACATGGTTTCCCCCGCCAGACTTCCCGGCTATGCGCCCTGCAGCACCAGGTTTACAGCGCCCGTCAGCCGATCCCAGTTTTCCAGTTCCGCTTCGAGCTGTTTCCGCCCTGCCGCGGTCAATGCATAGAACCGTGCCCGCCGATTGTTCTCCGATGCGCCCCACGTGGTCCGAATCCAGCCGCGATATTCCAGCCGGTGCAGAGCCGGATACAGCGAACCTTGCCCGATCTGCAAAACGTTGTTCGACATCTCCTGGATTCTCTGCGCAATCGCCCAGCCGTGCTCCTGGCCCGGCGCGAGCGTCTTCAAAATCAGCATGTCCAGCGTGCCCTGAAGCAAATCAGTGGATGGTGGCATCTTCCCCTCGATGTTCGACAATAGCATCGCCTTTCTTCTTGTCGAATGTCAAGGGGAGAGCTTTTTGTGAAGTCTCTAGCAGCAACCGAAAGCGGTCACGATTCCTTAATCAGCGCGCAGAGTGATCGACGGATCGATGCGCGATGCACGCCACGCGGGAGCCCAGCATGCAATTGCAGATACACCTGCGAGAACCAGGACGACGCCAACCCACGCAATGGGGTCGAGAGGCGACGTGCCAAAAAGCAGTGTCGTGATCGCGCGTGTGGCGGCGACGCTTCCGCAGAGGCCGACGACCATACCGAGCATCGTCAGGCGCATCCCGTCGCGAAGAATCAACGCCACAATGTCGCCGCGTGAAGCGCCAAGCGCTGCACGCACGCCGATCTCCCGCGTGCGCTCGGTAACATTGCCCGAGAGCAATCCATAGATCCCGACAGCCGCCAGCAGCAGGGCCACAATGCCGAAGGCTTCAAACAGAATGAGAACAAATTTTCGCTCCGCTTCCGTAATGGCAATCATGCGATCCATCGTCATGACACGGACAACGGGCTGGTTCTTGTCGATCGACCAGATCGCACTCTCGATGGCGGGCGTGAGTTCCGGTGGCTGGCCGCGGGTTCGAATCACGAACGACAGCGTGTCATCGGCGAACAAGGTCTGCTCGGAGGAGAGATAAACAGCGTCGGTTTCATTGATTGCCAGGGATGTCTGCTTCACATCGCCTACTACGCCGACAATGGTGTACCACGGACGATTCCTGGGGCCGACGTGGAGGCGCTTGCCCAGCGGGTTTCCGCTGCCAAAATGACGTCTCGCCATCGACGCGCTGATAAGAGCTGCCTGCGGGCCAGAAGCTGTATCGCTCTCATCGAGAAAGCGGCCGCTCAGCAGAGGAATTCCCATGGTCTGGCAGTAACTGGGACTGACCGCATACCGGAACACGTTGTATCCGGCGTCAGCGCCCTGATCTTCAAATTGCGCGCCGTACAAAGCATCGACAGGCGGATCGTCACTGAGCGGCAGCAAACTGGTGAACGCAGCCTCTTCCACGCCCGGTGCGCGCCGGACGGCATCCAGAGCTTGCTTGAAAAAGCGGCGTCGCGTGCGGTCGCCGATATCGGGTGCCGAGTCGGAATTATCAAACTGACGTCCCGAGGTCACCACCTGCATCGTCAGCAGGTGCGAAGAATCAAAACCAGGTGCAACCGCCAGCAGATGCCGCATGCTGCGAAGCAGCAATCCTGCGCTAACCAGCAGAACGAATGCCAGCGCGACTTCGGTGACCACCAGCGCGCGGCGCGTCGAGGCGCGACCGCCTGCGGCGCGGCGTGAATTCTGCTGCAGTCCTGTCTGCAACTCCCCACGCGCGATGTGAATTGCTGGAATGAGTCCCGAGGCGATGCCGACAAATGCCGTGATGGCAAATGCGAACAGAAAAGCCGCAGGATCAAGGGCGATGGTCTCGCGCCGTGGGAGTTCCGCGGGACTCAGCGCGACAAGTTCTCGCAGCGTGACGACAGCCACTGCCATGCCCGCCATTCCGCCGAGTGAGGCCAGCAGCAGGTTTTCCGTGATCAGCTGCCGGATGATGCGCCGTTTCGTCGCGCCGAGCGCACCCCGCACCGCAAACTCTCCCTCTCTCTGAGAGCCTCGCGCCAGGACCAGGTTCACGACGTTTACCCACGCAATGGCCAGTACCAGGAGGACGGCGCCAAACACCGCCAGTAGCGCAGGCTTCACCGTGTGAGCGATATCGTCCTGCAGCGAATCGACAATCAGTCCATGTTGCAGCGAGGCCCAGCGCGGACGCGGAAACTCCGGCCAGGGGGAACGCGCAATCTGCGCAAGTTCGTCAATGGCCCTGCTGCGGCTCGTCCACGAATTCACCCGTGCAACCATGCGCAGATGATTGCCCCATTCCCAACTGTTGAAGCTGCCGGCGATTTTCTGCGGGTCATATTGGGCTGGCGTCCAGATCTCAGCCGAAGGCGCCACGACGTCTTCGAATTCAGGAGCCATTACCCCAACGATGGTGTAGTTGTCATCGCCCAGTTTGATGGCGCGGCCTGAAATCGCAGGATCGCCGCGGAAAAGACCACGCCAGATCTTGTCGCTGAGAATCACAACCTTCGGGCCGTTGAACACGTCCTCTGAAGCAAGAAAGTCCCGGCCGATGGCGGGAGATACTCCAAGCGCCCGAAAGAAGCCGGCGCTTATGCTTTGTCCTTCCAGCCGCTGTGGCTGGCTTCCGCCGGTCAGTGTAGGCTGCCACGGCTCAAAGATCGCGATGGTGTCGAAGGAGTGGCTGCGTTGCACGAGTTCGCGATACGTGCCGAACGACACCTCGGACCGGGCGCCCTGGTAGGTGCTCCAGATCATGAGAATCCGCTCCGGATGAGGGTAGGGAAGCGGCTTGAAGAGAATGGGATTGATCGCGCTGAAGATGGCTGTGCTTGCTCCGACTCCAAGCGCCAGCGTCAGGATGCCGACCAGCGCAAATCCGGGATGACTGCGCAGTTGCCGCGCCGCGAAGCGCAGGTCCGAGAGAAACGTTCGCATGGCATTCTCCCATCCGTAGGAGCGCACTTCTTCCCTTGCGGCGGTCATACTGCCAATTTCACGCCGCCCTGCGCGTACTGCATCTTCATCGGAGAGTCCGCGCGCCCTCGCGTCCGCGGTTGCTTCCTCCAAATAGTGGCGAAGTTCTTCGTCGGTTTCGTTGTCCCGCTGTGCACGGCGAGCCAATCCGCGCAGGCCGTGGATGAGCTGGCGCCACAGGGCCATAGAGCTAAGCTCCTTCCCGCAGCAGTCGCGCAATCGCGGATGCACGGCGGCCCCACTCCGCGGTTTCCACTTCGAGTTGCTTCTTGCCCGAACGCGTAAGGGTGTAAAACTTCGCGCGGCGCGAGTTCTCAGTCTGCCGCCACTCTGCATCCAGCCAGCCCGCGCGCTCCAGCCGCTGCAATGCTGTCAGTAGCGAACCCGGGTTCACCTTGAAGACGCCACGCGAAATCTGCTCAACGCGGCGGGCGATGCCGAAGCCGTGCAGTGGTTCAAGACTCAACGTCTTCAGGATCAACATATCCAGCGTGCCCTGGATCACGTCAGTGCTCTGATCGCTCATGGGCAGTGACAATAGCAGGCATTCATCTTGACTGTCAAGATGTGACCGTCAACTGTACAGTGAGATTTCAAAACCAGCATGGAAATGGGTGCCCCGGCTCTTGCTTTTGAGACCTAGGAAAGCACGGACCCCGCCGGACCACAGACAACTGAAAACTGACGACTGAAAACTTGTAGCTCTCGGTCATCAGATGTCACTCATCGCGAAGACGGCTTCGCTCCACCCGCAGGCGGCGCATCGTGGTCGTGATCGCCGTGGTCATGATCATGATCGTGGTCGCCCTTTACCGGCGTAAAGATCGGAGGATCGAGATGCCCCCGATGGCACGTTCCGCACGCTACCGGAACACCCGAGTTCTCCACCTTGCCCACGTAGTTCGTGTTAATGTCTTCCACCATCTTGTACATCAGCCGCGCCGTGGTCTTCTCCGGCTTCGAGTCGTCGGCATAATTCAGCCGCGGCTTTCCGTTCGGCCCGATGTTTTTGGGGTCGGCGGCGTGACAGGTGCTGCATTCGGCACCCAGTGAGGCCTCCCACTTGTGCATCAGATCGTGAACCTGCTCTCCCGTCATGGTCTTCGGAAGGACTTTCAGGTTGGTCGGCGCGGGTTCGTCGTGATGATGATGTTCCTCGGCCGGCGCCTGCGTCGCTGCGGGGGCCTGGGCAAGAGCGGCAACGGCAAACAGCGCTGAAACCATGGCCGTCAAAGGGGCGGTGAAAAACGGGGAAGACAGCTTCAAGTGCAAAGTTCCTCGCGGTTTGGAATGACCTCTATTCTACTGACGAAATACGGTTCCGTTTGGTGGAAGTTCCGTTAAGACGTTTAGGACCAGACACACAGCTATGTCCGCGCAACGCAAACCGCAGCGGCCAATCCACCGCATGCGTGATGCCAATCCGTGGGGTAATTAACACCTCCGGCTCCGGAAAGCCATCGTCTCTCACCTGAAGCGGCGACGCAGCGCTGGTTACATCCAGCCCGTTGTGCAGCGGACGCGTCAGCCCCAGTGCGAGGCAAAGCCGGCTCGGCCCCGACGTAATCATCCGCATCGGAGCGTCCTCGTCGAGCCCGCGATTGCGCGCCATCTCTGCGATTCCCAGCACTGGCTCCAGGGCACGCAGCAAGATGCCTGCTCCCAGCCCCTCGCGCTCGCAGCTGACGTTTGCGCAAAAATACTTCCCGTAGATCGAATACAGATAGGCATACCCCGGCGGTCCGAACAGCACCAGATTCCGTGGCGTAGGCCCGCGATGCGTGTGCGCCGCCGGATCCGGCGGATCGTTATGCGGCCCCAGATAGGCCTCCACTTCCACAATCCGCCCCGCCAGCACCGAACCTCGTCGAGTTCGCGCCACCAGCAGCTTGCCTAGGAGCCTGGGTGAGACAGACTCCGGCGAATCCTCAAAGAATTCGCGCGAAATCAGCTGTCCTGGAACCTTGTTTTTAGCTCTTTCTTGCCCTATTTGTGCGATTTCTTCCATTCCTTCACGAGTTCCAGCACGGCTTCTGCGTGGCCTTCTGGCGTCACCTTCGGGAAGATGTGAATGAGTTTCTGATCCGGTCCGATCAGAAACGTCGTCCTCTCGATCCCCCAGACTTTCTTCCCATACATGTTCTTTTCCTTCATCACACCAAACTGATTGCAGACTTTCTCGTCTACATCAGCAAGGAGCGTGTACGGGAGATCGTACTTGGCCTTGAACTTCGCCTGCGCCTTGGGCGTGTCCCGCGAAATGCCGAGCACCACGGCGCCCGCTGCCTGGATCTTCTTGAAAGTATCCCGAAAGCCGCACGCTTCAATGGTGCAACCGGGCGTGTCGGCGCGGGGGTAGAAGAACAATACAACCGGCTTGCCGGCGTAGTCTGAAAGGCTTACAGTCTTGTCTTCATCCGTCTGCAGTGTGAAATCGGCAACCTTCTGGTTCACTTCCATGGGAGATTCCTCGTATCGTCAGTATGGTGGATAAAGTTTCAGCACGGCCGTTTCGATTGCATTATTCCCGAGGAGAGCGCCCGGTGTCATCGCGCACGTCCAAGTCAGGTTTTACCAGACCGGTATCCATCGCCCTCGTCATGGGACTCGTGGCCCTGTCAGCCTTCGCCCAATATCCCGGGCAAATTGTCAAGAAAGACAAAGATACTCCTGAACTTCGCTCTGTCGCGGTTCTTGAGTGGACCGGCGATGAAGGCAAACCGAAGACCAGCCGCATCGTTCCCATCACCGTCTACGACGGACAAGCCTTGCAGGATGGCGGAGTCTACCTCTCCCGGCCCCAACCGCTCGCTCTTACCAGCGAAGTTGAATACGAACTCGAGAAGAACGGCGCTCCAGTCGGCCTCTATGACATCAGGACCGCCGGCCAGGAGCAAGGCTCCTGGGTCGGCTATGGCTCATGGAAGTCCTTGCCCTCCGCCAAACCGGCTCCTCCCAAACCCATCCTGGACGATGGCTTCGATCCCAACGATGACAAGCCTGTGTTGCATCGCAAGCATCAGGGAGGTTCTGGCAGCTCCGATTCAGGCGCCTCAGGGCCGTCGCCCGATCCCGACCGCCCCACTCTGCATAAAAAGTCCGGTGGCGACGATTCCGGCGATACGACTTCCAACTCCGGTCCAGCCGCCGACCCAGATCGCCCACAGTTGCATAAAAAGACCTCCGACGACTCATCCAGCAGCACCCCGAGCAGCACTTCTGACCACCCAGTTCTGCATAAAAGCGCGGAAGCATCCATTGCGAACGATGGGGAACATAGCGGCTCGGCCGATCCCGATCGTCCCCGCCTCATGCGCGGCAAGCCCACCGGCAGTGGTCCTGATGTGCTGCCAAGCCTGATGGGGCTTCCCGTGGACATGCACCAGGCTGTCGCCGTCTCCGACGCCAAAAACCACCCCGAGCATCAATGGAATTACGTGTGGGCCAACCCCGAAGACGAAGCCAAAATGAAAGAGGCCATGGAAGGCATCGCCCGTAAGTCTCTCGGCCTCACCCCTCCACCCGCTCCTAAAACGAAGCATGTCACGGCCAAAGCGCATGCTAAGCCCACTCCACCTCCCGAGCCGCCTCCACTGATTGACGAGAAGTTTCGCGTATTTGAGCTCGCTTACGGCTCAAGCGCCACCATGGTTCTCTCGGCGCACACTGACGGTCCCGTGAAGCAGCAGAAATTCGTCACCCTGATTGCCCAGCCCGACCTTTACGGCAATGCTCTCATCCTTCTCAACAACGTCACCGACGGCGAGCACCTCGATGAGACCCCTCGCATGCAGCTGATCGACGCGGTCGATGCCCTCGCCGACAATCGTGGCGAATTGCTATTCGAGATGCGCGGCGCAACACAGCGGCAATTCGCGCTCTACCGGGTGCTCCGGGGAACAGCCGAAAAGATCTTCACTACCGGCGGAGGCGAGTACGGCATTGCGCCGGGCGATTAATCCACCCTAGTCTATGGCCTGCCTCTGCCCGCTACGTCTGCCAAGAGTAATTCTGGTTGGTTTCGCTCGAGATGCTCCGACTCCGGTGCAATTCGATCCAGCAGATAATGTGGGGCTATAGGAGGGAGGAAACGGTTCTTGTCACCATGGCATAAACGAAAGTGCAGTAATGATTTTCATCCCACTGGAACACCCTCAGTAACTTTCGTGATAATGATTCGCTTATGTCATGGAGAAAACACATCCCTCCTATACAATCGTTATATAGACCGGATTCATCAGACCCCGTCTAAAGGAATTAGCTACCGAATGGCATCACTCGTGTCCGCTCCCCCTCCCGCAGATGCTTCAGATATTGCAACGAAAAAGGTTGCCGTAGAGCACGACTACTCGTCACCTCACGGCAGAGTTCCTGCGAAGTTTCTTGTTCGCATGGGCAAGGCCGCAACCATCGGCTACGGGATCAACTGGTCAACCTTGGCAATCATCGGGATTTTTCATGCAGGCGCACTCGCGGCTTTCTTCTTTTTCAGCTGGCAGCGTCTGGCTGTGATGGCGATTCTCTATGTGCTCGCCATCAACGTGGGAATCGGCATGTGCTATCACCGGCTGCTGACGCATCGCGGCTATCAGACCCCCAAGTGGGTCGAGTACATCATGAGCGTCTTTGCCACCATGTCTCTTGAGGGTGGCCCCATATTCTGGGTTTCGACGCACCGTGTTCATCACCAGCTCAGCGATCAGGAAGGCGATCCGCACACGCCTAAAGAGGGCGGCTGGTGGGCACACACTGGCTGGATCCTGTTCGGCGAGGCGCTGCACGGGCAGGTTGAAATTCTCAAGCGTTATTCGCCCGACCTAAGCCGCGACAAGTTCCACGTCTGGCTCAGCAAGTACCACTGGCTGCCCATCACCGTGAGCGGATTACTGCTGCTGGCCGGTGGCTGGATCTGGGGCGGATGGGTCAATGGCATCGCAATGGTGCTATGGGGCGTGTTGCTGCGAGTTACGCTCGGACTGCACGCGACCTGGCTGGTCAACTCGGCCACGCACCTGTGGGGAAGGCGCCGCTTTGAGACTCACGACGACTCGCGCAACAGCTGGTGGGTTGCTCTGCTGACGGGCGGCGAGGGCTGGCACAACAACCACCATGCGCACCCGGTTTCTGCGCGCCACGGCCTCAAGTGGTACGAGCTTGATCCCAACTTCTGGGGTATCTGGCTACTCTCCAAGATCGGCCTGGCCAAGAAGATTCACGTGGCCAAGTTCGATCCCGCCAACCCCAAGCCCGCGGGTCTTTAGGCACCGAGCGCATTCACGCAAGTACAAACGGCCATTCCCTCGGGAATGGCCGTTGCTTTTGGGCTCGATTTCCTACTTGCGCAACTTGGCGCGAATCCAGAGCGTGGCGAAAATGGGGAGCGCAACGAGCAGAACGATTACGCCGGCGGGAAAACCGATATAGAGATAGCTGTCGGCATAATTCACGGAGTGATGACCGAAAATGTTCCATGCAAGCAGAGCGAAGATGGCCAGACAGGTCGTTGCAAAGAATGTGAAGAACGCCGAAGTAAACGCCAGCAGCAGGCTTTGAAACAGGCTGAAGCCTTCGAGGGGAAATCCGAAAACTCTGCCGCCGGGGTGGCGCTGGCTGTGCGTGGATTGCATCGACGCGACCTCTGTCGTCTAGAATACAAGCTTATGCCGAGTGGCGCGCAAATCGAGCTTTGGCCAGCCAACAAGGTGGCTGCGCAGGCGCAGGTGGGGCTGGCCGCCAATGGCATCAGCTTTGCCGGATGGGGCGAGACTCGCGTGAGCGAGTCCGATCTCGAGCGACTGGTCGGCGCCGTTCCGCCGCTGCTGGCACCTGCGCTCAAGAGCCGCGCATATTACTTCGTTCCGCTGGCAATTGCCGATACCGGCGAAGTGTTGATTGCGCCCTCGTACACGGTTGATCTCGGTGACCGCGCGGTGTGCCATCGCAATGCGAGCTTCGGCACCACCGAAGCCGTGTTTCTGTCAACGCGGCTGGTTGAAGACCGCTTCGGACTGGCATTCGAGTTTTTCATCAACGTGGCGCACAACTTTGCCGATGTAGCAGGGGTGCCGGAGAGCTTTGCACAACTGATCTGGTCGCAGGCCGAGGCACAGGTGCGTGGGGAGACCAGCCAGGATGCGTGGGAGGCACGGCGCCGCGCGCAGGACTCGCACAACGGGCAGGTGAAGACGATCGACGAGAGGTCGCGAACAACATTCTACGAATCTGCATTCTCCGACTCGCTGGCTATCTACATGCTCTCGCTCGCGGTCGATTTTGATTATCACGATCTGCGCGAGCGTGAATATCCGCTGCTGGCCGCCCCTGCCCTGGCGGAGCGGCTGCGCCATATCGCCAGCCTCTTCCCGCCGAATGCGGGTTACGACTTCCAGATTCTCTACCGCCGCAAGGGGTAGACGATGATCAGTGATCACGGCTACGGCCTCACTCGTCTTGCCGCACCCACACTCCGACGTAAATTATTGATTCTAATTTAGTTACTAAGAGGAGACTCTGTTCCAAATTATTCTTAGGATTGGGGTTAGGTCGCAGAGTCGCCACCGTAAAGAGCTTAGTCGAAAGCCTTCACGGCAAGCTGCGGCGGGTGACCTGGGCGCCGGGCGAACTGAATCTATTGCAGAGCCTTGGGTACCGCGTGTGCCCTGCACGTTTTGTGGACACTCCTAACATTCGCTCCGGACCCAGATTCGAAGTCGTCGATGCTGCGCTAGTGCTTTACGACACTGAGGGTAAGGGTGGAGGGATATTGCGTGGAGTGATGGACCTGGTTGTGGGCAACTACTCCTTTGGCTTCGTCGAAGTTGTTGCCGCCGGTGTTGAGATTGCGGTCGTAGCGCGGGAAGTTGCTGCTGCTGATCTCAATGCGGAGTACATCGCCCGGCGCGAAATAGTTGCTGGTTTGCGTGGGCTGGAAGGCGATCTTGTAGACCTTGTCCTTCTCCATCAGGACGGGCGGTTTGTCGTAGCCTTCGCGATAGCGGGCACGTTGAATGTTTTCGTCGATGTTGTAGGCTGTGCCGTCGGGGAGAACTTCGATGAGCTTGACCGTGAAGTCGGTGTCCTTGGCATCGCTGGAAACATAGAGCGTGACTTCGACGGGCCCTGTGACTTCCAGACCTTCTGCGAGCGGGCCTGTCGAGTAGACAAGAACATCGTCGCGCGCCTCGAGAGGCCGCTGATCGACGGCGCCGGGCTTGAAGTCGGCACCCATGCAGCAGAAGCCGCCGCCGCGAGTCGGCACGGGATTCATGGGATCGTAGAGAAATTTGTCGGCTGCATCTTTCTGTGGTGCGGCGGGGACGAGGGCGCCATCGCCGGCAAGCGAGTTGGCGCGGCCGCTGGAGGAGAGATAGAAAGTGACGGGCTTGGCTTCCTTGGGAGGCCAGGTGTCGGATGACTGCCACTTGTTGAGGCCCATGGTGTAGTAACGGACCTTGGGAGTTTTTTCGAGGAGGCCGTTGTCTTCGCCTTTCAGGAAGTGATCGAACCAACCGAAGGTGAGGGCGTCGTAGTCGAGGCGCGCGTCACCGAGATCGCGTTCGCCGACGATGGTGTGTTCGGCAGCGCGCTTGTAGCTGCAATGAGGAACGGGCGCGATGATGGCGTACTGCTCGTTAGCAACCTCGGGGCTGGCGGTGCTGCGGACGAAGTTGTAGGCCGCGAGATTCGGCGCAACGCTGACGTCGTACCAGGTCATCATCCAAAGGCCGGGGACGTTGATGTGCATTGAATCATTCCACAATCCGCCCTTGTACCAGGAGGGATCGTTGGGGGTGCGCTCGATCATGCCGGGCTGGCCGGAGGGGGTGTTGTCGGCGTAGATGCCTTTGGGTGCGCCGACCGCGGCAAGGATGTCTTTTTCAGGCAGGTGGGCGAGCGCCTTGCTCCAGTCGACCTGCGGGGGATGCGCATTGAGGTCCCACCATTTGGCGGCTTCGACGAGCGCCTGCTGGGATGTATTGGATGGGAAGTTGGGCTTGGCTTCATTGGTTTGCAGGCCGGCATCGTAAAGCCAGGTGGCGAACAGCATCTGCACGGCCCCGCCGCGGAACCAGTTGCCCTGCTCGTAGTAGGGACCGACGCGACCGACTCCGGCGCCATAGCTTTCGGGAATGATGGTGGCGAGCGCCTTGTTACCGCGTGAAGCGACGTTCAGCTGCCACTCGGCGGTAGAGGAGCAACCGATAAGACCGACTTTGCCGGTAGACCAGGGGAGCGCGGTCATCCAGTCGAATTCGTCGTCGGAGTCGGTAAGCGGGACGCCGAGGATGTCGTAGTCGCCTTCGGAGAAATAGCGGCCGCGTTCGTTCATCTCAACGTAGGCGTAGCCATGCTTGACGGCGTCGAGCGCAGCGGACATGTCGCGCGGAGCACCGAGAGCGACGTCCCAGTAGTTGAAGTCATAGGGGGTGCGGACAAAGATGATGGGATATTTTTTCGATTCGTCTTTGGGGCGGTAGATGTCGGCCTGCATGCGCTTGCCATCGTGCATGGGAACCATGACCTTGCGCTCGATGATCGCTACGGCTTCTAGTTGCTGCTCGATGGCATTGCGGTGAGCAATGGTTGCGGCGTCTTGCGCTGGGCGTGCCTGGGAGTGCGCAGTGAGAGAACATGCAAAGCAAACGAGCGCGGCGGCAGCCAATTTGAATCTGGGGTGCATTCGTGACCTCGAAAGGTGTGCCGGAGGAAGTGAAACCTGTGGAGCAAATATACTGCACTGACGCGGGCATCCGTCATCGCACGAAGAAGGGCGCTCCGTGGAACCGGGAGCGCCCTTTGTAGTTCGTAGCTGCAGATAGTTATTTCTTCTTGGTGGTGGCCTTGTAGCTCGTGCTGACCTTCTGACCGGCGGAGTCGAGGATGCCCTTGACGTCTGCCGAGTACGGTCCACTGGGATCGAGCTCGAGATATTTCTGATAAGCCTCTCCGCAACCTTCAGGCAGAACGATGCGCTGAGTCTTGGGGTCGACAGTTGCCTTGGTGATGAGGGCCTGCCCCTTGAGATAGTAGGGCACAGCGTCGTTGGGATTGGCGGCGATAGCTTTGTCCGCGGCTGCGGCCTGGCCATCGCTGTTGCCAACCTGCGAGTAGATGACGGCTTCATTTTTGTAGTAGAAGCCCGCCTTGGTGGGGTCTGCCTTGACGGCGGCATCATAGGCCGCTGCGGCCTCAGGTACCTTGCCGTTGCGAGCATAGATTTCGCCGAGGCCGGAATTCGCCAGACCCTGGATCTCGGGACGAGGCTTCTTGGATGCGTTGTCGAGATCGATGGCCTTCTTGAAGGCAGTTTCGGCGTCATCGTATTTCTTGAGCCCCAACTGCCCCTGGCCGAGATAGGCCCAGAGCACAGACTCCGTCGGCCGGAGCCCGGTGTCCCTCGTCATGAGGGTCACGACGTCGGTGTACTTGCCGTTCTTGATTTCTGTCTCTTTGGCGGCGAGATCGGTCTTGGATGCCGAAGCACCGAGCTGCTGAGCGGCAGCGGCTTTAGCACCGTCGGCATCATGAATGTCGGCCATCGCGGCTTTGAGATCGGTGTTGAGAACCTTGATGACGGCGTTTGCCTTCATTGCTTCGGCATTGTGCGTCTTCATGGCCTCAAGGTTCTTGCGCGTCTCTTCGGGGAGCGAGTCGATGTACTCCTTGCGCGACATGTCGTCGTCGGCGGCTGTGTCTTGTCCGACGACCACTTTGATGTTGTCGATCTTGTCTGTCTCCTTGTCGGGGGCAAGGCCGGGTGTGCGATAGATAAGGGTGTAGGTGCCAGGAGGCGCGGAGCCAGTGAAGTCGCCGTTGGCGTCAACGGGGAAGGAAGCTATTTCCTTGGTGTCCTTGTTAAGAGACACAGTGCCACTTCCCTGAGCCGCTCCGGTGGGGTTGGTCACATGACCGTGAATCTTTCCGGTTGATGCAACATTGGCGGGCGCGGGAGTCTGGGCGAGTGCTGCGGGCAGTGCGGCGAGCGCCAGCAATCCGAGCAATCCAGTCCTGAGCGAAATCGTGCGTTTCATGTTCTTCTCCTTGGGAGCTTGGGCGGGTACCAGTCCGCATGCTCGATCGAAAAATTGAGATATCACTCCAACATCAACGAATCTATACCTGTTCATCGGGTTAGATGCGCTTGCGGTGGTTTGCCGGACTGCGTCCGGGATCTCGACGTTCCTGCGAGGATCACCAGAGGCGTTGCAAACCGGGAAAATGCTATAGCGAGCAGGTTCTGCAGCCAACAGTTGCAAACGTAGACGACTGCTCCTCTCGGCACGACTCAAGGTAAATCCAACGGATGCTTCAGCACAAGGCCGGAAGATGCAACGGTCTGCTATGCCGACCCTGGGCGATGCCCTGAACTGCACGCTTTCTGATGGTAGTTTGCGCCGACGGATTGCTAATGTGGCCTACGTCACACCCTACAATACCGACATGGCAACCACGATTCGACCGGCGGTGGCGGAGGATGTACCGCAGATTCTTGAGTTTATTCGCGCATTGGCCAAATATGAGCGCGAGCCGGATGCCGTGACAGCGACGGAGGCGGACTTGCTGCGGGATGGGTTCGGGCCGAACCCCTACTACTGGTGCCTGATCGCGGAGCACGACGCCACGCCGGCGGGATTTGCACTTTGTTTTTTCAGCTACTCGACCTGGTTGGGGCGAGCGGGGGTGTACCTGGAGGACCTGTTCGTACTTCCGGAGTTGCGTGGGAAGGGGATCGGCAAGGCGCTGCTGCAACGGGTAGCCGCCATTGCGATAGAAAAGGACTGCCCGCGTCTGGGCTGGGAGGTTCTGGACTGGAACGAGCCGGCCATCGATTTCTATCGCGCCATGGGCGCGGAGTTCCTGGACGCCTGGCGGAATGTGCGTGTTACCGGCGAGGCGCTAAGGCGGCTGGCGGGAGTTGAGGAGCGCGCACGGTGAGAATTCGCGTAATTGGCGGAGGACTGGCGGGACCGGAGGCGGCGCTGACGGCGGCGCGCCTGGGCTGCCAAGTGGACCTCTACGAGATGCGGGCGATGCTGGACGGCAAACCGCGGCTGACACCGGCGCACCAGACGATTGAATTTGGCGAACTGGTGTGCTCGAACTCGCTGAAGAGCGAATCGCCGAACACGGCGCCGTGGCTGCTGAAGCAGGAGATGCGGCGTTTCGGGTCGGCGCTGCTGCGCATCGCAGATGAAACGGCAGTTCCCGCAGGACATGCTCTGGCGGTGGATCGCGTCGAGTTTTCGCGGAGGATTGCGGAGACGATTGCAAGCGAACCGGCGATTCGCGTAATTCGCGAGGAGGTGACCAGCCTTGATTCCGGCGAGTATGCGCTCACGATTGTGGCCACGGGGCCGCTGACGTCGGGTGGCTTGAGCCAGGAGATCGCACGGATCACGGGATCGGAACACCTGGCATTCTATGATTCGATTTCGCCGATCGTCGATGCGGAGTCGATTGATATGGAGCGGGTGTATTTCGCAGCGCGCTATGACAAGGGCACGGCGGACTATATCAACTGCCCGATGAATCGCGAGGAGTACGACAGATTCTACGAAGCGCTGGTGGCAGCGGAAAAAGCGGAGAACAAGGAATGGGAGAAAATCCAATATTTCGAAAGCTGTTTGCCGATCGAAGTTCTCGCGACGCGTGGGCGCGACACGCTGCGCTTCGGGCCGATGAAGCCGAAGGGATTGAATGATCCGCGAACCGGCAGAATGCCGTGGGCGGTGGTGCAGTTGCGCAAGGAGAATGTGCGCGCGGACAGCTACAACCTGGTGGGCTTTCAGAATCACTTGAAATGGGGCGAGCAGGCGCGGGTCCTGCGCCTGATTCCGGGGCTGGAGAACGCAAAGTTTCTGCGCTATGGGCAGATTCATCGCAACACGTATATTTGCGCTCCTGTTCTTCTCGACGAATTGCTGCGGCTGAAGACCGCGCCGCGGATATCGTTCGCGGGGCAGATCTCGGGAGTGGAGGGGTACACCGAGTCAATTGCTACGGGGATGCTGGCGGGGATTTATGCCGCGTCCCTGGCTCGTGGCGAGGAACCGGCGCCTGTGCCACGGGGAACGGCGCTGGGATCGCTGGTGCACTACATCACGCACGCGGATGCGAAGGATTTTCAACCTGCGAATATCACGTTTGATTTGCTGGAGCCGCTGGAAGAGGATGTGCGCAAGAAAGTGCGGGATAAAAAGGAGCGGCACCGGATGGTATGCGAGCGGGCGCTCGCGTCATTTGATGCCTGGTGGAGCGCCATGCCTCATCCCCAAATGGAACCGATTGGCTGAATTCTACGTAATTTGCATGGTAGGCTGGGTTCCGCTGGAAAGGTCAGATTATGTACGCGATTTCTGCTGCCGATGCTATCTCCCCCGCGGTGCAACGCACCAAGGAATTTCTGTTCAGGCCGTTCAAGTGGAGCACGTTTCTGAAGCTTGGACTAGTTGCCTTGCTTACGGAAGGATTGGGCAGTAATTTCCGGTCGACGTCTTCATCGCACAACAAGGGTGGTTATTCGGCAGGCAGCGGACCTAATATCCATTCATTGAGTGACATTCAGCCGCTGTGGATTGCCGAGGGTGTGGCGATATTGCTTCTGTTGTTTGTCATCGGCGCTGTGATCTTCTACGTGATTACGCGGTTGCGATTTGCTTTTTTTCATTGTCTCGTGCACAACACGAAGGAGATCCGGCCGGGATGGGATCTCTATAAAGAGCAAGCTTCCCGGTTCTTCTGGCTGAACATCGTGATAGGAATCTGCTTCCTTCTTCTGATGGGGTTGATCTCAATTCCATTTGTCATGGGGTTCTGGCGGGTATTTCATGACATGCCGCAGGGTGGGGCTCCGAATTTCATGATGCTGCTGGGCCTTATCCTTCCCCTGCTACCCATTATCTTTCTGCTGGTAGTGACGGGAATCGCGCTGGACATCATTCTGCGCGATTGGATGTTGCCGCATTTCGCGCTGGAAGACGCGTCGGCAGGCGACGCATGGGGTTCGGTGTGGGCGCGGATCATGGCAGAGAAGGGCCAGTTTTTTGCGTACGCGCTGCTCCGCCTGATTCTGCCGACAATCGCGGGGATCGCCATCTTCTTGATCCTTCTGATTCCGGGGCTGGTGCTGGCCGGGGCGGTTGCGGGCATGGAGTTAGGCATTCACTCGGCATTTGCGAACTCAACAGGGTCGGCATCGGTTGCCGGCGTTATGCTTCAGGTCTTCTTCGGGCTGGTGGCGTTTGGATTTTTCCTGCTGTTTAGCATCTGCCTCGGCGGACCCCTGAGCACGGGGACACGCGAGTACGCGATCATCTTCTACGGCGGCCGCTACCCGGTGCTGGGAGACTTGCTGTATCCGCCGGCGTTACCGCAAGGATCTGCGCCCGCGGGCCTGCCCGCCGTGTGAACGAAGAGGCATCCGCTCGATGGATGACTGCGAGTGTTGCAGTGTGCGGGATTGTCAGGCGCGCGTGCGGTGATCGGCCCAGGCCTGCTGCAGCATGGACGCCGCTTTCTGTACAGGCATTGGCTTCCTCTTTTGCTGATTGCGATACGCAGCCCATGCGGCGAACATCGCCGAAATTCCGATAACGTATAAAGACAGACGGAACATTACAAGCTTTCCTCCGGTATGCCGGGTTCGATGCGAGCCTTGCGGCGGAAGATGTCGCGGTGCCGACGCCGGCCTCCGGCGGAGGGTCTCGTCGAGAAATCAATCGGCAGCCAACACAAAACAGATGAGCCGGCGATCGAGCCCCGAAGCAAACGAACATTTGCAGAGGTCACGGTGTCAAAAGAAGAGTGGGCGCGTATTCAAGCGCGCTGATGCTGCGGTTTGGGCGCTGGCACGGCGCGCCTGACCGGGTGGTAGCCTGAGATTGGGAGTTTACTGGATGCGGTGGATGGCAGTAGCAGCAGGTGTCGCGACTTTGGCGGGAGCCGGGCTGCGGTTGGAAGCGCAGCAGGCAGGGCCGAAGAAGCCTGCGCCAATGATGGTCACGACGGGCGCGCCCACATCACCGAAAGAGAGGCCCCTGTTGCCTGAGGCGTTTGCGGGATGGGATGCGGCCGAGAAGCCGGCGACTGTTACAGATCCAGCGCAACTCGACGGTGCGAACGCGGCGGTGCTGAAGGAGTACGGCTGCACTGGCGGCGTCGTAAGCAACTACAAGCGCAGCACCGAGACGCTCAGCGTGAAGGCGCTGACATTCGATGACGTAAGCGGGGCATACGGCGCGTATTCGTTCTACCGGCAGGATGGCTGGCCTAAGGCAGATATCGGCACCGGAGGGACTTCAGACAACAATCGCGTGCTGTTCTGGAAGGGCAATACCGTCGTAGACGCGACCTTCTCGCACGTGGGACCGATGTCCGCGGCTGAGATGCGCGAATTGGCCGAGGGCCTGCCATCGCCACAGGGAAACCGGGCGCTGCCGCCGCCGATCCTGGCCAGCCTGCCACAGGGTTCGCTGGAAAAACAGACGACCCATTTTGCGCAGGGACCGGCGGGCTATGCAGGAGCAGGCGGGGTTCTGCCGGCGGAACTGGTGGGGTTCAGTCTCGATGCGGAGACCGTGACCGCGAGCTACGCGCTCACTTCCGGGCCCGCAACGCTGACGCTGATCGACTATCCGACACCGCAGCTGGCCGAGGCGCAGGAGAAAAAGATCCGCGCATACATAAAGGCAGGCAGCGGGGCTCAGCCGGCGTTTCCGAAGTCGCTGGCGGATTCAGACCAGGCGTCGCTGGAAGTGCTGCATAGCGGGCCGATTGTAGCGCTGGTGAGCGGTGATGCGATTCCGGATGAGAGCCACAAGTTGCTGGCGCAGGTACATTATTCAGCCGACCTCACGCGGATGCAGCAGGGGAAGGACAACGAGATCGTGAAGACCAGCCGCTTCCTCATGGGGGTGGCCATGCTGGTGATTGTCGGATGCAGTGCGGCTGTTCTGCTGGGGTTTTTCCTGGGTGGAGGCCGAGCGCTCTATCGGGTTGCCCGGGGCAAACCAGCTTCGTCGGTATACGAAGTGGAATTCATCCGCCTGCATCTTGAAGACTGAAACCCAAGCGTGACAACTGTCACTGGTGGCATCCGAACGGTTAACGGAGGGGTTTTCCCTGTGGAAAAACGGCCGTAAACCCTAGAAAACACCTAAAAAAGACGGCATTAAACATAGATAAAAAGGCGAATGTCCGGCGAAGACCCGGGGATCAATGCCGGAAACTCCGACGCTGTAAGTCCTTGTTGATACATATACTTAAATCGATTCGGATTTATTCTTGACACTCCGGTCCCCGAAACCTACTATGCAGCCAGAAAGTTCTGATGGTTTTGCCTCCGTTGGAACTATTCTCCCTGAGGAAGGAGCTGCCCTGTTGCCGGGCGGCTCTTTCCGTTTTTGAGGGCTAAGTTGCGGCCTGAGGAGCGGTTGGATCGGGGATGGGATCGGACCAGGTGTAGCCGCAGGATTCGCAGAGCCAGTTGTTGGAAGGTTCGACGGATTCGAGGGTAGGGTCTTCGGCTTTGCACTTGGGGCAGACGGGGATTTCGTAGGCCGGAGCGGCTTCGAGTTCCCTTTGCTCCTCTATGAGTTCTTGCGGGACGGGCTGAGTGAGCACTGCTTTGGCATGTTCGAGTTGATCGGCAGCAACCTTCACGCAGGGGCTACTTGGGTCCACATAGTACTGTTGTGGACGTTCAATCCAGCTTTCAATCCCCGCGCCCATCAGCATTGTGGCAACCGCCTTAGCTTCGGCAAGGTCCTGGCATTCGCAGAGTAACGTCTTCCACGTGTATTCGCGGGGACCATCGTCGTCTTCTTCTTCTTCCTGTTCTGAACGGGTAACTTCCGCTGAGGCAGGCACGAAGTGAGAAATAGTTCGACGATCCCGAGCATGCTGCGGAGACGACGATGGGAATGGCGACCCAGATGGACCGGGCTCAACGATTCCGCGCTTCTTCAATTCGTCACGAAGGATCTGCTGTGCGTTGGGCATGAGGTCGTTGATCTGGTCGACGAGGTCGCGGATTTCGATGTCGCCCATTTCGCTATAGAGCGTGGTAAGGCGACGCCATTCTTCCAAGGGGTCTTGTTGCATGGGGAGCAGTATAGCGGTTTCGTGGCGAACAGCTGGTGATCGGCTGGGAGAAGAAAAACAGAAGCAGATCCTTCGCCCCGCTTACCCCATCACGCATGTGCGCGACGGGGCCGAAGCTTGCGGCGCTGAGGATGACACGATCTTGATAGGGGATCGAGCTTCGTTTTAGCGAAAGGTGTTCCAGCCTATGTCGGACAGCATGGCACGACCTACAACGAGAGCTGTAACGAGGAGGGCGGCAAGAACACAGGTCCAGAAGCCCATGCGGCTGAAGGGAATGAAGAGGACGCTTTGCTTGCCGGCGAGGTTGATGCCTGCCTGGTCGGGCAAAAGGGCTTCAACAGCAACGGCGATCAGAAAACCTGCGGCCCAGACGAGGGCGATTCTGAAAGAGAGCTGCAGGGTAATGTTCATCATCGAAATTTGAAGACTCCTCTCCCGTCGGATATTGAAGGGACGCCGCGCACGGCGCTTTGGCTGCCTCCGGCGCCAGCTTTACCGAATACCGGTGCAACGATACAATCGTGAAGGAGACTCGAACAGCGGCGCCTTCGGTGTGCTCGTTCGCATACGCCCCACAAACAAGGTTTGCGGGATTTCTCTTCATCGGCCGACGTAGCTCAGTTGGTAGAGCAGCTGATTCGTAATCAGCAGGTCATCGGTTCAAGTCCGATCGTCGGCTCCATCTGATTCGAACCGCAGCGATTCCCTTCTAAAAACTTAGACACCGTGGAACGCAGGTGCGGGCAATGGGGCTGGTCAGTTTTGCTTCGCATTGGCTCCGGGGCAGGATCGTGGTTTCCCACTCACGACGCGATACAAATGCGCCATGAACGCGTCCACCCAGCCGATGTTCAGGTTGGTGCCTGATGGCCTATTTGATGATCACGACGTTCATGCTCCAGGGAGCGAGAGAGAGAGTCAGGGGCAGATTTTGCGCTCCCATATCTGAGGAGGTGGGATCGGCCCAGACGTTGTTCTGCGACCGATCGTAGATCGCCTTGCTATAGGTTTCGACGCTGACGTCGGAGCTGGTGTTTTGCGATGAGAGCGAAACCGCAACCTGCGCGCTTGCGCTTTGACTCACATTGAACAGGACCAGCGCCGTGCCGCCGCTGTGCGTTGCGGCATAAGCGCGCACGTTGGTGGCATCGCCGTTGACAGTTGCGCTGAGCACGCTTTCTCCGTTTACCGCCACCTTGCTGAAGAGTTGGAAGGCGCGCGCAGTGGGTGACATGGTTCCGATGGGGCCAGCGCCGGCACAGGCGGCGTCAGTAGGACCGTCGGCAAAGACGTTGTAGCCGCCAAAATTCTGCCAACCGTAGAGTGAGCTGGAATCGTTGCCTTGGGTGCCGTTGCAATTGCCGAAGCCAATCCACCAGGTCGCGCGCGAAATGCCGTCGTTCATCATTTCGCCGAGTACCTGGCCTGCATAGAGTCCCTGAGTGATGGAGAGGCTTTGCTTTCCGGGGTTGGTGTAAACAGAGCCTATCTCACCGACGTAGATCGGGGTGTTGGACTTTCCTGCGGTCGCAAGTTCGGCCTTGATCTCATTGATCGAGGCGGTCAGGCCCTGGGCTGCCTGCTGCGTCAGATAGGTGTCGCTCTCGAATCCCGGGCTCTGCGGATAGTAGTGGTACTCAACGAAGTCGTATTGCGAACCTGCGAGCACGATCGGATCCCACGTCGGGTTGTTACCCGGATTGACGTCGACGCCGACCAGCACGCTGGAGTCGGCTGCCTTGATCTGCTGATAGTATCCGTTGTTTGACGAATTCCCCACGGCGGCGGCGTACGTGGTGGCATCGTTCTTGAGTGGATGATCATCGTCTTCCCAACTGCCGTATTCTTCGTTGCCTACGGTCATATGGCTGACATGCGCGTTAATGGCTTTCGCTTTTGCGATCCAGGCTGCTGCCTCTGAGGGTTGGCCCGGGCCGTTGCATGTGGAATTGGATCCGTAGTTCGCGGTAAGGGCAACATCGAGGTTCCCGGGAACAACGAGGTCATTCACGAAGTTGGTGAAGGTCGCGTTGGTGTTGGGAGTATTGCCGCACATCGTATTGGTGGCCCAGTGATAGTCGTCGGACCAGGAACCACCCGGCCAGCGCACGACCCGAATGCCGGCCAATTGGAACGCGGGCACGACGGCTGAAGTGGCGGGATCGTACCACGCGGCCATGTTCATGCCAAGGATCTGGTCGGTGACGGCTGGCCCAGTGCTTGCCTGATCGACCGCTACATTGGTGATAACCCCGGCGACAGTCACGGCAGCCGAGGTGCCGTTGGCTTTGATGTAGGCGGAAGAGCTTGACGAATCGGGTGTGTAAGCTGCGGTCAGTGTGTCTGAACCCACGGCAAGTGAACCTGCGGGGACATTGACAGTTGCACTGCCACCGGACAAAGTCGCCGCGGACGAGGTAAAGCTTCCGCTGGTCAAGATTACAGCGCCTGTCGGCACAGGATTGCTGCCGCCTCCGCTGACAGAGACGCCAACCGACAGAGCCTGCGATGTGGAGATGGACAAGGACGCCGGCGTCACGGTGACGGTGGGCGTTGTCTTCGGGGTGGGGGGTGGGGGGGTGATGGTTCCACCGCCTCCACCGCATGCTGTCAATGCTATAGCAAGACTTACTGCCAACCAAAGCGTTACATTCTGGTGCGAATTCTTCATTTAAAGTTCTCCCGACTTCGCGGGTGAAGCGTTTTCATTTCTTCCAAACCCTGCAGGCACGGAGGAGCCTTTTGAAAAGCGATTTACGACGTTTCAGGATCGTTGGAAATTTTCGCGCAATCATACTCCAATCGATGGAAGAAAGGCGATATCGCGGGAGGGTTTCGAAGTGACTTTCCGACAGGGCGGGGATGGACCACTGATTGGTTGAACGCCTGCAGAAGGTATCACCGAGAACCTGCCCTGACGGGTGAACTGGTGTCTTCGTGGGCGAAGAGTTCCCTTAATTCGGCCAGGAGGCTTTCGCAGAGGAAGTGAAGGCGGGCAACGGCTTCAGACGCTTCGGCAGTGGAATTCTCGGCATGCAGGGTGAGGATATCCAAGCCACACGAATGGAGTTCCTGGTGGAGCGACGCAACCCGACGATAGATGGGAGGACGGCTGTCGAGGAAGACTGATCCAGAGGCGATCCATGCGCCGAGGCGGCACTGCGCAGGATCGATCGAGGGCGGCACGCGGCGCGTGCCATGGAGAAATGCCTCAATCGCGCTGACCCACGCTACATGTTCGGCTCCGGCGTAGAGAAGCGGCCGGTCACCGGGATCAAGGACAGCGACATTCGACCACTGAGAGTGAGGCGTCCAGGAAGCGACCCAGCCGGGAAGATCGGTTGGCGGCATGGGTCGCGCAATGCAAAAGCCTTGTGCGACCTGGCAACCGAGTCGAAGCAGCAGAATTCCCTGCTCCACGGTTTCAACTCCTTCGGCAACGGCGAGGCGGCGAAATGCCGTTGCGAGGCCAAGCATTCCTTCGACGATGGTGAGGTCTTCAGGATCGTCGATCATATCGCGGACGAACGTCTGGTCGATTTTGAGCACGTCGACGGGTAGCCGCTTCAGAAAAGCCAGCGAGGAGTACCCGGTACCGAAGTCGTCAAGCGCGAAAGAGACACCGAGTTTGCCGCAAGTGTGAATGACCTGGGAGACCTGTCCCATGTCTGGCAGGGCGCTGCTCTCGAGCACCTCGATTTCGAGGCGGGAGGGATTGACTGAGGGGTGGGCATCGAGTAGCCCATGCAGACGCGCTGGAAAATCGGCCTGCTGCAACTGCTGCGCCGCAATGTTGACGCTCACTGGAATGTTGAGTCCGCAAGGCGCCCAGGCTTCCATCTGTGTGAGAACGTTCTCGATGACCCATTCGCCGATCTCGAGAGCGACAGGATGCCCTTCGACGATGGGAAGAAATGCGCCGGGAGCGAGGAGGCCTCGTTCAGGGTGCTGCCAGCGAATGAGAGCTTCAGCACCAACGATGGCGCCGGTAGCCATGTTCATTTTGGGCTGGTAATAGAGGAGAAACTCGTTGCGAGCGAGTGCGGCGCGGATGCGCTCCAGGTCTTCGTGATGCCCGCGCGTGGAGCTCGCAAGCCGGGAGTCATAGAGCTGATAGCGGTTTTTGCCGCTGATCTTGGACTGATAGAGCGCCTGCGCAGCCTGGCGTAGAAGCTGGTCGGCATCAACATCCTCGGCCTGCGGATAGCAGGCAATGCCCGCGCTGGCGGAGAGTTGAAGGGATGTGGCACCGATAAGAACAGGCTGGGAGGCAGCTTCTAGAAGCTGCCTGACCACCGGCAGGCACTGGTCAGGATTGTCGAAGTCGCGGAGCACGGCGATGAATTCGTCACCGCCGAGCCGGGCAAGAGTGTCATCGTGCTGCATCGTGGATTTCATCCGATGGGCGACGGTGGTGAGGAGTTCGTCGCCGACGGTATGGCCGTGACGGTCATTGATGCCCTTGAAGTTGTCCAGATCAAGGCAGACGACAGCGAGGATACTGCCGCGCCGCTCGGTTTGAGCCATGGCATGGTGCAGGCGATCGCGGAGGTGTACCCGATTGGGCAAACCGGTCAGCAGATCGTAGAGGGCCGCGCGTTGCAGTTCCTGCTCGTGTTGCTTTGTCGATGAGATGTCAGAGAATAAAGCGACATATTGCTGGGTATTTCCCAACGCATCGCGCACGGCCGTGATGGTGAGCATCTCGGGAAAAATGCGGCCGTCCTTGCGGCGATTCCAGATTTCGCCCGACCAGTGTCCGCTCTCGATCAGGTCGCGCCACATGTTGGCGTAGAACTCCTTGCTATGCCGGCCTGAGCGCAGCAGACTGGTGCGGAGGCCGACTGCTTCATCGCGGCTGTAGCCGGTGATTCGAGTGAAGGCGTCGTTGACATCGAGAATGATGCCGGTGGGATCGGAAATGACGATGCCCTCCGAAGCATGTGTAAAAACGCTCGCGGCGAGCTGCAGCCGGGCTTCAGATCGCTTGCGGGCAGTGATGTCTTCAGTGAAGATGATGATGCCGCCAAGGGCTCCGGTGCCCGTGAGCCAGGGCCGCACTTCC
Organism: uncultured Acidobacteriaceae bacterium; assembly: GCA_963838295.1. Classification (GTDB taxonomy): domain Bacteria; phylum Acidobacteriota; class Terriglobia; order Terriglobales; family Acidobacteriaceae; genus Telmatobacter. The sequence goes on along the minus strand of CAWIQS010000001.1, from coordinate 21,588 downwards.
CAACGCAGAAACTGCACGGAACCGTCGGAGCGTTCAAAGCGGTCTTCATCGCTTTTGATGGTCTCGCCGCCGAGGGCGCGACGATGAATTGAGAGCCAGCGCGGAGGGATATCCGGAAATATTTCGTAGTGGGAACGACCAAGGATATCTGAACCGCGAAGGCTGAAGTCATCGCACCAGCGCCGGCTTACGGCGATGTAGCGCATATCGCGATCGAACATGGCGAGAGCGGCAGGGGCGTGCTGAATAAAGAGCTGAAGCAACTCCTCACTCTGGCGGAGATCGGCTTCGGAGCGCTTTCTTTCCGTTATGTCCTGGATGGTGCCGCGCATGAGAATGGCTTTGCCGGCTTCGTCACGTTCGAGTCGTCCCATTCCGTGGACCCAGCGGGGCACGTGATCGCTTTGGCGAACGATGCGATATTCGCGGTCGAAGCGCTTGTCGCTGCCGAGTACTTCCTGACGAAAATACGCGGCCATGTCGTCGCGATCTTCGGGGTGAATGAGGGCGACCCAGCCATCGACCGAGCGCTCATAATCGGCTTCGATTCCTAAAATTTCATCCAGAACATCAGAGGAAGACCAGAGGTTGGTCTGCAGATCAAGTACGTAGCTGCCGAGTCCGGCGATCCGTTGGGACTCTTGCAATGAGCGAGCCAATTCACCGAGGGTGCGATCGGACTGCACATCGTTGCAGGGCTTATCCATAGGACCGGGTACAGAAACTCAGGGAGTCGGTAACTCTATTTAAGGCTGAGGGGGACAAACGTAACACAACCCGCTGTCAAAGCATAGGGGTATCCCTTACCTGAGAGTAAAAACATCCCGGGAAGAGCGGACAGATAATCGGCGAAGCAGCCAACGAGCGAAGGGCGTATTCCTGGAAGCGATCGGGACAAAAACGATATGGGATGGCGAAGATCGTGGGCTGAAAATGGTGCCGTTTTTGTGCAGATGGAATCCGCCATGACACTGGAACCAAATGAGGTACCAGTTATCCACTCACTTTTTCATGCAATCTTGTTTCGTCCCGGCTTATCCACGCATATTCTTGGCATAATCCAAACTGGTATGTGACTTCCGCAAGATGCGAGCCAAGCCATCGGCTTATCAGGGCTTTAGGAAGCACATGATTGAGAGCGGTTCCTTCGTCGCTGATGTGAGCGCCACGACCTGGGAGCAAACCGGGAACCGATTTTTTCAGGGCCGAGTTCGAATTCTGCGGACCTGCGGACTACCGGGATGCAAACCACCGGGAGCATTGAAGAGTGAACAGCTTTAGCCGCCAGGATGTGTTGAGGATTCTGCAGATCAGTTCCCGCCAGCTCCAAGGGTGGGAAAGAGCCGGGCTCATCAGCCAGCGCGAAATCTACACTTTCCAGGATCTTGGTCAACTGAGAACGTTGCGCTCGCTGCGCGAGGAAGACGTGCCGGCAGCGTCCATCCGGCATTCCATTGTGGCGATGCAGGCCGTGGCGGGGATGTCGAATCCGCTGCAGGAGGCATCTCTGGTGCGGACGGGGACGCGGCTGGCGTTTCGATGCGATGGTGCGATGGTGGACCCGATCCGGCGGCAGTTGCTGTTTGATTTCGAGCGCGTGGAGCGGCAGACCGGTGGTGCAGCAGTGCATGCGCTTCATCGGGCGCAGGACGATTTCCGCGGGGTGCAGGAGCTGTTCCTGGCGGCGGTGCAAGCCGAAGAGGCGGGCGAGAAGCATCGCGCGATTGCCCTGTATGAAGAGATGTTGGTGGTCGATCCGGACTACGCACCCGGCTACATTAATCTCGGCACCATCCACTTTCATCTCCGGCAATATGTTCGCGCGGAGGAGCTATATCGCAAGGCAACGCTGAAGGATCCGGGATACGTGCTGGCGTTCTTTGACCTGGGCAACGTGCTGGACGAACTTGAGCGGCCCGACGAGTCGATCGCAGCGTATCAGCAAGCGGTGGCGCTGGCGCCCCGGTATGCCGACGCCCATTACAACCTGGCCCTGGCCTTCGAGCGCAAGGGCGAGCCCCGGTCGGCGTTGCGCCACTGGCAGGCCTACGTAAAGTTGGACAAATCGGGTCCATGGAGTGAACACGCGCGAGCACAGATCCGCAAACTGCTGGACGGGGAGACCCTGTCGATCTCGTGGCGAGCCGCGGGATACATGGCTCCGCGGAGGGGCATGGCGGCATTGCAGGTGCTGCACCGGTTGAACTAATCCCCCAGAAACGCTTATGCACAACTCCATCCCACTGCGGCGGAGGCAAACCGTTACCCTTCCAGGATCGGCTTGGCTGCAAGTTCGGGGGCATGAACCGGCACTCAGAGAGTTGCTATTCATTTGAATCCCCACCCCTTACAACCAGCAGAATTTTCCAAACTTTCGAACCGTGGCGGGTCTCAAAAGTAACGGCGCCACAACTTTGTAGTTGCATTGGAGTCTAAAAAGAGGGGCTAATGACTGGAGACAGTCCAGGTGGACGTCCCGACACGATTGCGCCGGGTGGCTGCTTCCCTCATTCGCGAGGATGCTCCTCTCGCAGCTTGAAATTGGCTTGACTCGGGCATGGGCCGGGTGTGGCTCATGCATTTTCTCAAACCTTTCCGTTTCCAAGGATGAATATGATTACGAAGCTGCTTCAAGGTCAGGACAGGCTTCGGGTATGCGGGTGGATTACTGCCTGTGCTCTGGTGACAACCGCCATGGCCGCGCAGACGCCGGCTCCCCGCATCCGAAGCGAGATTAGCAATGTTGCGGTTTCGCCACTGAAGGCGTCTCAGCAACCGCTCGGTTCAACCCAGAACGATGCCGGGCGGATGCCGTCCGATGCCAAGATCAACGGCATGAGCATCGTGTTTAACCGTTCGGCCGCCCAGGAAGCCGACCTGCAGGCGCTGCTAGCGGCGCAGCAGGATCCGCAGTCGCCGCAATATCACCAATGGCTGAGCCCGGAGCAGTTTGGCGCGCGGTTTGGCATGGCGCAGGCGGACATTGACCAGGTGCAGACGTGGCTCCAACAGCAGGGCTTTTCGGTCGACTCCGTGGCGAGAGGCCGGAACATGATCCGCTTCTCGGGCACGGTTGGCCAGGTTGAGCAGGCATTCCAAACGGAGATGCATTACTTCAATTCCAATGGCGAGAAACATTTTGCACCGGCGAAGCTGCTCTCGGTGCCGATGGCCATTGCGCCGACCATTGCCGCCGTGCGCAATATCAGTGACTTCAGGCCGCGGCCGATGCACGTTTCCACGCACCGCGCGTTCACTTCGAGCCAATCCGGCAGCGTGTTCTTTGCGCCGGGTGACATTGCGGTGACCTACGATATCGGCCCGCTCTACAGCGGCGGCGTGAACGGCACAGGACAGTCGATCGCGATTGTGGGACAGTCGGCGGTGCTGACGAGCGATATCGAAGCATTTGAGAATGCGGCGCAGCTTCCTGTGAAGGATCCGGTGATGGTGTTGGTCCCCGCTTCGGGAAGTTCGACGGTGGTTTCGGGCGGTGATGAAGGCGAGTCGGATCTGGATATCGAGTGGTCGGGGGCGATTGCGAAGGGCGCGACCATCGATTTTGTATTCACAGGCAACAGCGCAAATTTCAACGCATTTGACTCGATCGCCTATGCGATCGACGAGAAGATTGCGCCGATTATCAGCATCAGCTATGGCGCATGCGAGGCGGCACTCGGTACATTCACGCTGGAAACGCAACTGGCCCAGGCGGCAGCGCAGGGACAGACGGTGCTGGCGGCATCGGGCGACCAGGGATCGACGTCATGCCAAGGGGATACGCAGAACAATTTGACCACGGCTCAGCAACTAGGACTCGCAGTAAATTATCCGGCGAGCAGTCAGTATGTGACCGGCGTTGGCGGCACCGAGATCAGTGCGGCGGATAGTGTTTCGACAAACTCCACCTATTGGATAGCGCAGGATACGACTAAAGATATCGTGACGTCCGCGAAGAGCTACATCCCGGAGATTGTGTGGAACGACGATGCAAGCAGTGGGCAGTTCAGTCCCCAAAACGGCGGAGGCTTGAGCGCTGGAGGAGGAGGAGCTAGTGCATTGTTCACCAAGCCGAGCTGGCAAACCGGGGTTCCCGGCATACCGAGTGATGGCAAGCGCGACGTGCCGGATGTGGCACTCTACTCATCGCCAGGATTTCCGGGCTACTTGTTCTGCAGCAGCGACTCGTCAGACTGGCAACCCGCAAGTGCGAGCGGGCCAGCTCAGGCGGCAAGCTGTAATGACGGATTTCGCGATGGGACTTCGGGTGGTTTGTATCTGACAGTTGCAGGCGGCACCAGTTTTGCAACGCCGATTTTCGCCGGCATGATTGCACTGATTAACCAGAAGCAAGAGTGGACGGCCGGACAAGGTCAGGCAAATCCCACGCTCTATAAACTGGCGTCCAACGCGACCACCTACGCCTCTGCGTTTCATGATGTGACGAGTGGCAACAACTTCTGCACGGCTGGAACCACGTTCGGCTATTGCAGTAGCAGCGGGGCAACGGAGGGTTTCCAGGCGGGAACAGGATACGACCTGGTGACCGGGCTCGGGTCAGTGGACCTTGCAAACCTGGCAGGAAAGTGGCCGTCGAATGCAACGCCGCTGACAGCGACAACCACCACGTTATCTGCTGCAAGCACAGCGCCAAACGTAAGCACGAATGACATAGTAACGATCACGGTCGCGCAAGTGGGCGGGACCGGAACTCCAACGGGCACCGTGAATCTGTCGATTGACGGAAGCGGGACCGCATACGGCGCCACCGGCAGCACGGTAACAGCTGTGACCCTGACGTCGAATGGCACAGTCACCTACACCGCCAACTTCGCAGCCGCCGGTGCGCACACAATTGTGGCGCAGTACGCGGGCGACAGCGCGAATGCTCCTTCAACGGGAAGCATCGTGATCAACGTGGGTGGAACGAGTTCAGGAAAAGGAACCTTCGCCATGGCGTTCAGTCCGGCGACCCTTACCCTGAAGCAGGGATCGGCGGGGAATGAAGGCCTGACGGTTACTCCCGCGAGTGGATACACCGGAACGGTAAACCTGACCTACAGCACATCAAACGACACCGCACTCACTAACCTCTGCGTGCTTGCGGGCACGGGCACCAATGCCAGCGGATCGATCACCGTGGCAAGTTCGACGGCAGTCACGGGGCAGATCACGATTGATACGAATGCATCGGATTGCGCAACTGCTGCTGCCGTAAAGGGACGCGGCTCACGCGTTATTCCGCATATGACTCGCTCGTTGAAAGCAAGCAACAACACTCCGAAGAGGAACAATCCTATTCCAGCGGGGATCGCCTTCGCGGGGCTTGTGCTTGCGGGCTTCATGGGGCGGTCGTCGCGCAAACTGCGGCAACTGGCTTGCGTGATTGCGCTGGCGTCGCTGGGGCTGGTGCTCTCGGCATGCGGCAGCAGTTCCAGCAGTAGCGGAACAACGGTTGCGAATCCGGCAAAGGGAACCTACACCATCACATTTCAAGGACAGGATTCGGTCACAACCACGATTACAGCGCAGTCTTCGTTCTCGCTGGTAATCGACTAAACGAATTGTTTTGATTGAAGGACGGTCGGGGCAGACTTCGTAAGGAGTCTGCCCTTTTTGTCTGGAATCTGCACGTCCTGCCTTAATCGTGAGATGGAGCGTCTTTCAAACTCAAATGATCGCCCACATCATTCGCAGGCAGGCCTGCGCAACGTTCTGATACACTCCGATGCCGGAGGCATTGATTTCCTTGTCCGACAAGAGCCATTCCCCTTCCCCGCTGACACAACTGACCGAAGAAGAGCGGATGTTTTTTGCAACTGTGCGGAAATTTGCACAGGAGACGATCGCACCCGCAGTGCGCACGATGGACGATGAGCAGCAGTTCGCGTCGGGCCTGGTAAAGAAGTTGTTCGAGCTTGGATTGATGGGGATTGAAATTCCCGAAGCTCTGGGCGGCGCGGGCGGCAGCTTCTTTGACTCGGTGCTCGCGATCGAGGCGATTGCTACGGTCGATCCGGCTGTTGCGGTGCTTGTAGACGTACACAACACGCTGGTGGTGAATGCGATTCAGCGATGGGCAAACGATGAGCAGAAGCAGAAGTGGCTGCCGAGGCTGGCCGTGGATACGGCGAGCGCATACGCACTGAGCGAAGCTGGTTCGGGATCAGATGCGTTTGCGCTGCAGACGCGGGCGGAGAGAGTGGATGGCGGCTATCGTCTGAGCGGGCGCAAGCTCTGGATCTCGAACGCCAAGGAAGCGGGAGTGTTCCTGGTGTTTGCAACACTCGATCCGTCGGCAGGATATCGAGGGATCACGGCGTTTCTTGTCGAGAAAGACACTCCAGGATTTTCAGTCGGACGCAAGGAAGACAAGATGGGGATTCGGGCGAGCAGCACGTGCGAGTTGCTGCTTGACGGGTGTGTGATTCCGGCGGCGAATCTGCTGGGAGAAGAAGGCAACGGATACAAGACCGCGATCGAGTCATTGAATGAGGGGCGTATTGGTATTGGCGCGCAAATGCTGGGGCTGGCCGAGGGCGCATGGGGACACGCTGCGAAATATGCCAGGGAGCGGAAGCAATTCGGGAAGCCAATCGCGGAATTTCAGGCGGTGCAGTTTACGCTGGCCGAGATGGCGACGGAGATCGAGGCTGCAAAACTGATGGTCTACAACGCGGCTCGTTTGAAGGATGCGGGGCAATCGTATGTGCGCGAGGCAGCGATGACCAAGTACTTCACATCGCAGGTGGCCGAGCGTGTGGCGAGCCAGTGCGTGGAGGTCTTCGGTGGCAACGGGTTTGTACGCGATTATCCGGCAGAGAAATATTATCGCGACGCCAAGATCGGCAAGATCTATGAAGGCACGTCGAATATGCAGTTGATGACGATCGGGAAGATCGTGCTGTGACAGTGGTCAGTGGACAGTGGACAGGGAGCAGTGAACAGTCGTCAGTGCTCGGAAGGCGCGCAGCATTAAGGCGGCCGCCGGGGGCCCTTATGGCTGGCCGTTGGCATTGCTTGCGTGCGATGTTAGAGGCTTGAGCAGGAATTCGCGAATTAGATTGGATACTGCGTTTCCGCCTGTCTCTGAGAGCCCGTTGAGCAGTACAAGCGAGCCTCCGCGGTCGGCCTCTGGATAGTAGAGATTGGAAAGCGCTGCAGCCGAGAAGTTGCCGAGTACCTGTGAATAGTTCGGCTCCCAGCGGCCGCTGTCACTCCGCGTCATAACGGCTGCTGAAATCGCATACAGCGTGCGCGACTTGATGCTTCCCTTCCCCTTGTAGAAATAGCGCGGATCCTGATGGAAGATGGCAGGGTAAACTGCGCGGCCGAGCAGTGCGCCGGAGACCCTGTTCGCCATAGCTGCGCCGTAGCGTTTGCCGTATCCTTCAATGCCGCTTCCATATGCGGGAAAGATGCCCCGGTTCTGCTCTGCCCCGGCGATTCCGGCGACCGCCAGAAACGAGACGGGATCGATAAGGCCGCGCACACTGAGCTGAATTTTCTGCTTCGCCAGCATCGGAGGGGCGTTCCAGTCGTATGCACTGTAGAAGTTGGGAATGACACCGGCGACGCGCTGCTGCTCGGCGATGTGCACCTGCTCGCGGGAGAGCTCTTCCTTGTCTCCGTTGACCACGACGCTTGTTTCCCCGCCGAAAACAGCGAGTGTTATCGGTGGAGCAATGCGAAATTCGCCGGGTCGAATTGGAATCAGCTCCGACGTGGAAGCGGTCATGGCCGGACCAGAAACCCTGATCCTATAGGAGCCCTCGATCAAATCTCCAAATTGAAATTGCCCATTGCTGCCGGATATTTTCGTCTGCACAACGGTACCCGATGGGCTCACAAGTTCAACGCGCGCGCCGGGCACAACATCTTGATTGCTATCGAGAACCGTGCCGGAGATGTTTCCGGTTCTGATCTGCCGCAAATCCTTCCCATCGGCTGATGGACTCGAAACGGACACAGGCTGAGGCGCATCCGGCAATACATTCTCGATTGGACTGAGATTCTGCTGGCCTCGAGCAAGAGAGTCAGAAGAAACAACCGAAAGGATCAATGCAGAGACCGCAATAGCTATCTTTCTTGATTTAAGCAATCCAATAACCTCGACCCTCTTTGTCAGATGCCTGATAGACGAAGCGTGAAGCGGGACGCACGTGAAGTGCAGATGACATCTTTGTCATTGTGCAGAGGGATAGGAATCGAGGCATCTCTCCCTTGAGTAGGGATGCGAAGGTTCGGAAGCGGGTTTATCCTGCTGCACGCATTTCTGCCCGCAAAGGAACCCGGTGCTCAGTGCGCCTGACTTAACCTCGCAGCGGCGCAGCGTCAACTCCAGGCAATCTGCCTGACCTCGCGAAGATGCGCGGGACGCGTGCGGCAACAGCCGCCTATGATCTGCGCTCCGGCCGAATGCCACTCTGCGGCCTTGATCCCGTAGGCTGCTGGATCACTGCTTCCGGTCCAGCAGCGGGCGTGCGCATCCCAGCCTTCGCCGGAGTTGGGGTAGACGACGATGGGCGTGTCGGAGGCCGTGCGAAGTTCTGCAATCAAGGCTGTAATCAGTGCAGGATGCGTGCAATTCACGCCGATGGCGGCGGTCTGCGGAAATGCCGCGACGGCTGTGGCACATTGGCGGAGCAGCTCGCCGTGGGCAACGTGCTCGCTATCGCGACAAGTGAACGAGAACCACGCGGCGAGTTCCGGGTGTGACAGGAGTGCCTGGCCGATGGCTTCAGCTTCAGCGAGTGAAGGCAGCGTTTCGAATGCGAGCAGATCGGGGGCTTCTGGCCCGCTCGCATTCGCAAGTATCCTGATCCGATCAGAGTGGAATTCGACAAGATCATTAAACGAGCAGGTGTAGTTGCCGTGGTATTCGGCGCCGTTGTGAAGTGCCGCGCCGTAAGGTCCGAGCGATGCGGCGATGAGGATACGGCGGCCGGGAAATGCCGCTGCGGCTTCACGCGCGAGCGCCACGGATCGAAGGAGAGCGGCGTCGGCGCGGGTGGGATCGAGGCCGACTTCGGCATAGCCCATGCGCGAAACCTGGTAGCTCGCGGTTTCGATGACGTCGGCGCCCGCTTCAATGTAAGCGCGATGCACAGCGACAATTTTTTCGGGCGCATCTTCAAGGATGTGGGCGGACCAGAGCGGGCCGTTGATGTTGGCGCCAAGGTATTCGAGTTCCGAGGCCATGCCACCATCGAGGACGTGGACTCCGCGAAGGAGATCTTCACACGCTACGTTGCGTTCGATCATGTGTTTGATGGTAACTGCTTGCGTCGTAGAACCGTGCTCAGCTGAAAACCTTCCAAAAGTACTCGAGGTAAATCGCAATCGAACATAGCAAGGCGCAAACCAGCCACGCGATCCAAAAAAGCCACCGCCAAGCGGGACGGAGGGCGGCGAGCACAGCGACAGCGAGAAATCCGAGAGAGGGCAGAAGCCCTTTGAGATCGGACTCGAAACTTGCTTCCCCAAGGTTCCGCGGTCCGTGCGACAGGTCCATCAGAAGTGCCAGAACTACCGCGGTTGGAATCAACACCAGCAACCAACAGCCAAGTGCGCGCCTGCGCGTGAATTGAAGAACTGCACAAACGACCAGGAGAACGATTCCGAACCAGCAGAAGAGAACTGCCACGGAAGCACCTCTTTCTACTGCATTGCTGCCTGTAAGCAATGGTAAACCGGAATGGTGAGTCCTAGAGCTTCTGGGTGCGCTGGACGGCGCGGACGCCCTGGACGCGGCGGATGCCGAGGACCATGCGGTTCAGGTGGCGGAGGTCTTCGGCTTCGACGACGAATTCGATGATGGCTTCGCCGTTGTCGTCATGGTGGATGTCGACACCGCGGATGTTGGTGTTGTCGTCGGAGATGACGGCGGTGAGTTCCTTCAACATGCCGGTGCGATCGTCGCAGTAGACCGTGATCTTGACCGGGTAGCGTTGCGGACGGCCGCTATCGTCACCGACGCGCGACCACTCCACGTTGATGCGGCGGTCGCTCTCGTAAAGCAGGTTCTGCACATTGGGACAACTGCGCGCGTGCACGGCGACACCTTTACCGCGGGTGACATAGCCGACGATTTCTTCGCCGCGGATGGGATTGCAACATCGCGCGCGATAGACCAGCAGATCGTTCTGTCCTTCAACCTGGAGCGAATCGGATCCGGTGAGATGCAGCTTGCGCACCGCGTCGGACATCGCTTGATCGACGGTGCCGGGCGACTGCGGCTCTGTGGTCTGCGAGCCATCGGGCGGATTGGCATAGCCGGGCGCGAGTTTGTTCAGCACCTGATGAGCGGAATGCTTGCCGGCGCCAAGGGTCGCGAGCAAGTCGACGGCAGTGGCTACGCCGTATTCGCCGGCGATGCGGGCGAGATCCTGGTCGTCGATCTGGCTCATGGGTACTTTGAATCGGCGAGCTTCGCGCTCCAGCAGCTTGCGGCCGATCTCGACGGCGCGGCGGCGCTGATCTTCGTTTAGCCAGTGCTTGATCTTGTTGCGGGCGCGTGGGCTTTTGACGAATGTGAGCCAGTCGCGGCTGGGCTTGTGGTCTTTTTGCGTGACAATCTCGACGATGTCGCCGGTACGAAGTTTTGTGCGTAGCGGCACCATGCGCCCATTGACCTTGGCGCCGACGCAGGTGTGACCGACTTCAGTGTGGATGGTGTAGGCGAAGTCGACTGGAGTGCCGTCGGCCGGAACCACAACAACTTTTCCTTTGGGCGTGAAGGTGTAGACCTCGTCGGGATAGAGGTCCATCTTCAGACTGGAGAGGAATTCGTTGGGGTCCGTCATCTCCTTCTGCCACTCGACTAGTTGGCGAATCCAGTTGAGGCGCTCTTCATCGCGCGCAGTGACGACGTCGTCCTTGGTTTTATATTTCCAGTGCGCAGCGATTCCCTCTTCAGCGATGCGGTGCATCTCTTCAGTGCGGATCTGTACTTCGAACTGATGTCCGCCTTCGCCGATGACGGTGGTGTGGAGCGATTGGTAGCGGTTAGCGCGCGGGATGGCGATGAAGTCCTTGATGCGGCCGGGCACCGGACGCCACAGCGTATGAATCAGCCCGAATACGGCGTAGCAGGCGGCAAGGTCGTGCGTGATGACGCGAACGGCGAGCAAGTCGTAGACCTGATCGAAGGTGACTTTGGAGCGCTGCAATTTCTGAAAGATGGAGAAGTAGCGCTTGATGCGCCATTCAACGCGTGCATCGATGTTGTTTTCCCGCAGCTGCTCGTTGAGTGTGTCCTCAACCCCGCGCAGGAACTGCTCGCCCTCGACGCGCTGGGCTTCGACGGCCTCGGCGACTTTCTCGAAGCTGACGGGATCGGTATAGCGGAAAGCGAGGTCTTCCAATTCACCGCGGACTTTGCCCATCCCGAGGCGATGGGCGAGCGGTGCGTAGATGTCGAGGGTCTCGCGCGCAATAGCTTCGCGGCGGTCGGGCTGCAGGTGCTCAAGCGTGCGCATGTTGTGCAGGCGATCAGCGAGTTTGATGAGGACAACCCGGACGTCGGAGACCATGGCCAGAAGCATTTTGCGGACATTTTCCGCCTGACGGTCTTCGCGGTTGGCGAACTGGATCTTGTCGATCTTGGTGACACCCTCGACAATGTGGGCGACCTGGTCGCCGAAATCGGCCTCGATCTGCTCACTGGTGGCCGGGGTGTCCTCAACCGCGTCGTGCAACAGACCGGCGGCAATAGCCGTCGCGTCCATCTTCATTTCAGCGAGCACTTCCGCCACTTCGAGCGGGTGGATGATGTAAGGCTCACCCGACGCACGCATCTGGCCCTTGTGATGCTGGACGCAAAACTCCCAGGCCTTGCGAATAAGTCCAATGTCTTCAGTGGGTCGATTGACCTGGACGAGGCGGAGAAGGGATTCGATGCGACGATCGATGGCAGCCTGGTCGACGACGGGGCGGACAGGCCCGGAGGGCGCGGCCGGTTCCCCGGTGGCGCTGTGAATCTCTGTCGGTGTGGGCTGGCGGACTGTCGCCATGCTTCATTATAGGCTGCAACTGTTGCGACTGCTTCCCCAGTGCAGTCGCTAACTACGTCGAGCCGCATCATGTTTCGCAAACGGATGCCAGATTGTCGTCCGGTGGGAGCGGGTGTTGAAGCAGGAAACCAGTCTGCTGCGTTTTTTGGGAATTCCGAGGACGATTGTCAGATGTGGCCCAGAATTAACGAAATTTTGTGATATCACTTTAATTCTTTCGTTATTAAGTAATTCAGGCGAAAACCTCACACTTTTAGGCAGCGCGGAGTGTGTTGGCCATCACTGCCTGACATCCACAATGAGAGCGTAGAGTCGCCTTCGGACTAGAGGTCCAGAACCGAGGAAATTATGCTGAAAAGCCTCTTAGTTACAGCTGTGGCCGCGACACTTGCGGTCAGCTTGAGCTTTGCAGATCAGTCTCAATCGAAGGTAGTGATTCCGGTCAACAAAACCGCTCCGAACGACGGCAAGGTGATGTACGGGAGCTATTGCGCTCCATGCCACGGCGCGGACGGAAAAGGAAGCGGGCCGGTGGCATCATCGCTGAAGGCACGTCCGACCGATTTGACGGAATTGTCGAAGAACAACAAGGGAAAGTTCCCTGATACACATATCGTCGCTATTCTTGAGTTTGGCGCGGATGCTCCGGCTCACGGTTCAGCTACGATGCCAGTGTGGGGACCGATTCTTGGTACGATGAACCGTTCGAACATTCAGGACAAGCAACTCAGAATCAGTAATCTGACTCGCTACCTGCAGACACTTCAGGCACAGTAGACGCCGGCGGCATTGCTCCCCGTAGCGGCGAAGAGCGCAAGGGGACAAATGACAAAGGCAAGGAAGCCCAGACCTGACCGGAACGAAAAGGCGCCCGAAGCATCAGTGCGGACGGCGCCTTCTCAGCGTGGTGGCGAGAAACGGCGGCCGAAAGAAACGGTCGTTGCACACGAGAAGCCGGGGCGCGACTCGCAACGAATTCCCTATCCTGAAAACAAATCAACCAGTCGGAATGCGGTCTCGCATGAACACGAATTTGGAGCGCGCGTAAGTCGACGTGCGGCCGATCGGCTGCGGGCGGGGCACGTGTGGGTGTACGCGTCGGACGTGGAGTCGCTCAACGCCGGAGGCGGGGATGCGCCAGCACTGCTACCGGTGGCGGACAGTCGCGGATTGCTGTTGGGGACAGCCCTCTATAGTCCGACTTCGCAGATTGCGCTGCGGATGGTTTCGCGGGAGTCAATTGGCGAGGCCGAGTGGCTGGACCTGCTGGGACGGCGGTTGAAGAACGCCATCTCGCGCAGGGTGCCGGTTCTCAATTCAGAAAAGATCGATTGTGATTCGTTCCGCTTGTGCTTCAGCGAAGCTGACGAGATTCCGGGGCTGATTGTTGATAAGTACGGCGAACTGGTGATCGTACAGTTGCTCGCGAAGGGGCTGGATTCGGCCGCGGTACGACAAAGGATCGTTGCGACGATTCGGGAGTTCATCAAGCCCGCGGCAATTCTGGAGCGGCCAGATCCGCGCATTCGCGAGTTGGAGGGATTGTCGGCGCCCTCGCTTGAGCCGTTGTACGCGGCTGATCCGAAGAATCCATTAACGGCGACGGAATTCCGGTTGAACGGGCTGAGGTTTCACTACGACGCCAATGCTGGGCAGAAGACCGGGGCCTTCCTCGATCAAAGTGCAAACTATAAGGTGACTCAGGATTGGGCACGTCAACTGGCGCCGGATGGCCGGGCGCTCGATGTGTGCACTTATCAGGGTGGGTTCGCGCTGCACCTGGCGAGGGTTGCAAAACGCGTGACGGGGATCGATGCTTCACGGGCTTCGCTGGAAGTGGCGGAACGCAATCTGGAGGCGAATCGAGACCAACTCAGCACCGAGGTGGATTGGGTGGCGGGCGATGCGTTCGAAATTCTGCGTGACTGGGCATCGGCGCGCGAGCAGTTCGATGCTATTGTGCTCGATCCTCCAGCGTTCGCAAAAAGCATGCGTGCGGTGGAAGGCGCATTGCGCGGATACAAGGAGCTGAACCTGCGCGCGATGCAGATGCTAAAACCTCAAGGGTTGCTCATTACGTGCTCGTGTTCGCACCACGTTTCGGGGGCTGAGTTTGAGGGCGTGGTGGCGGCCGCGGCGTCGGATGCGCATCGACGTGTGCGTCTGCTTGATCGACGCGGTGCTGCGCCGGATCATCCGGTGGTGCTGAATATTCCGGAGACAGAATATCTGAAGTGCCTCGTCCTCGAAGTGGAGTAACGAGGCTGGAGTTGTAAGCCTTCAGCTATCAGCTGACAGCCTTCGCCCGATGCGAAAAGCGTGAAAGGAAACGTTCGTGCCAGTTTCGTGGCGGCTGATCGGCCGGGGCGGCTGTCAGGGGAGGCACCTGCATTCGAGCCAGTGCTTCTTTAACCTTGGTGCGCAGTTCCTCGGCCTCGAAGATGCAGGAGCGAAGGTAGGCTGACACGCTGAGTTGAGCGGCGGCGGCGCGTTCGTGCAGTTGGGTCTCTTCTGTCTCGGTGACGCGAATGGTGATGCTTGCGGTTTTGCGCTTTTTGACTGGGGCTATGGGAGACCCTTGAGGAGCGCTCGGGGCCGCGCCAGGTATGGGTTCGGCTGCGGGCAATGCTTCGGCTGCTGCAACGCGGCGATGCGATCGCAGAGCCTGCTCGTAGCTGATGGTGGCAACATCGTCGAGCATGGCGCTGTCATCCCACATCCCATTGGTCTTTTTCGCGGGGCCGGTGAAAGACTCGAGGAGGCTGGCAAAGCTGGCTGCGCCCTTGGTCGCCGGTGTGGATACAGATTCAGACATCGCATCTGAGCATAGGCAAATGCCGTCGCCTCATCAGAGAATTCAAGACGGTTCGCACGAATGCTTTGTCAAATCGGGACGGTGCTACGAACGCATTTCAACGTGGGAAGCAGAGCGTAATTATTCCGCGGGCGCGTGAGCCGGTTTAGCCGACTTTGCCGGACTGCCGGTCTCCGTCCACAGGAATGAAAGCTGGTCGGCGTCGTCCTGGATCTGCTGTTCTACGCTGACGCCTGCGGAGTGGCCGCCGGCGAGGCTGTAGTGAAGCAGAATGGGCCGGCCGCTCTTCGATTCGGCCTGCATGAGCGCGGTCATTTTGCGGGCGTTCAGCGGATCGACGCGGGTGTCGCTATCGCCGGTGAAAAACATGATCGCGGGGTAGTCGGAGCGCGGCTTCGCGTTCTGGTAAGGGGAGTACTTCAAGAGATAGGGAAACTGTTTTTCATTGTCGGCAGAACCGTACTCCGTGGTCCAGTGCGGTCCTTGTTCGAATTTGTGATAGCGCAGCATGTCAAGCAATGGGTATCCGCACCAGACGGCGGAAAACAGCTCAGGATGCTGTGTGAACGAGGCGCCCATCAGCAGGCCGCCATTGGAGCGGCCGGTGATGGCGAAGTGCTCGGGCGACGTGTACTTGTTGTCGATCAGGTAGTGAGCTGCGCCGAACCAGTCATCGAAGACATTCTGCTTTTTCTCGAACATTCCCTGCTCATGCCAGCTCTCGCCGTACTCTCCGCCACCGCGCATGTTGGGAACCGCGAACCAGCCGCCCTGCTGTAGCCACCAGGCCCAGGCAGGATTCCAAGCCGGCGTCTCGCTGAGGTTGAAACCGCCGTATCCGGTCATCAGTAGTCGCGCAGATCCGTCCTGCGGCAGTCCCTTTTTTCCGGCGATGAACATCGGGATCTGCGTGCCGTCATTTGATTTGTAGAAGACCTGCTTGAGTTCGTACTGTGCAGTGTCGAAGGGGACTTTTGGCTGTGCGAATATCTCCATTTTGCCGTTGAGCGTATCGACGCGATAGATAGTGGGCGGCTGAATCCAGGACTCGAAGCTGAAGAAGCCGTAGCGATCGGTGGTGCGGCCGATTACTCCCGAGGCGGAGCCGATACCTTCCAGATCGACCTTGCCGGCCGGTTTTCCATCGAGTGTGTACACGCTGATTTCGGACTGCACATCGTGGAGGCGCTTGACGTAGACCTTGTCGCCAACGATGGAGAAGGTTTCAAGCACATCTTTGCCTTCGGGCACGATGGTCTTCCAAGCCTCGGGCATGATGCCGGGATCGGCGCGCAGGATGCGGCCGTTGGGCGAACTGTAGTCGGTGCGGACGTACCAGGCACCCTTGGCGTAGACAGTGGAGAAGCGTGAGTCCAATCCCCAGACGAGAACTTCGAAGGGCGAACCGGCCTTGCTGAGATCACGGAAACAGATGTCGACGCGTTTGGCAGGCACGCCGCGCTCGATGGTGATCACGAGCAAGCGCGCGTCGTCGGTGATCTGGGCTCGAAAGGTATCGATGGGGCCGAGCAGTTCGCCGTGAAACTCACGGCCGAAGATGAGCTTGTCGTCGGCATTGCGGGTACCGATGACGTGAAGGTAGAGCAGCGTGCCTTTGCGGTCGGTGCGCGCGTAGTAGAGGCTTTTGCCGTCGGGAGAGAAATCGAGCGAGTAATAGAGACCTGCGGGAAGTTCGTCTTCGAGCGGCTTCTTTTTTGCGATGCTGAAGATGCGGACGGTGGCCTCGTCGGCGCCTCCCTGGCGGACCTGGTAGGCGAGCAGCATGCCATCGCGCGAGACGGCGGCCAGGCGGACGGAGGTGTTGGGGTCGCGGCTGAAACCAGCGGGATCGATGAGGCGCTCGTCCTTGGATAGGCTGAGGGCTCCCGGCGCTGGGGGCTTGCCTTTGGAAGTTGCGCCGGTCCAGCCGTGGCGCACGTAGATAGAGGCCTGCTCTTCGCCGGCAAGGCGCTTCATGAAGTAGTAGTTGCCGGCGCGCTGGATTGGGATTGTCCAGCGGGAGGTATGCTCGAGCGGATCGAGATCATCGAGGGCCTGGTTGTGGATGGGGTCCTGTTTCAGATAGCGGGTGGTATAGACGTTTTCTTCGTCGATGAAGGCGCGGGTCTCGGGGCTCTTGGCGTCTTCAAGCCAGCGATAGTTGTCCGTGATCTTCGTGCCGAAATAGTTATCAACGACAGGATTCGCATCGGCGACGGGAGGCGGGGAGAGCGTAATGCCATCGCGGCTGTGGATGGACTGGGCAAACGAGTTAGTACTGAGTAGAACGATCAAGAAGAACAGCAGACCAGCGGTACGCCGCATCGAAATCCCCCTGCCAGACAGAATACTCGGCGAAAATGGCGGGGCGCTCTGGGAGCTGTTCAGCTCGAACGGTCAGGTGACGCCGCTGGCACCGCGCGTTTTCTCCAGCCGCATTGCGGCGCACCGCAATCTTCAACCCCGGTAGAATCAACAACAGTGGAAGAACCGTTGCCAACTCAATCGAGCCCGCCCACCGCGCCTTCAAAGATTTCGCGGGCGATGCGCGTCCTGCGGCCCTCGCACGCGCACTCGGCCTTCAGCGCGACGATTGTGCTGATGATCTCGACGTTTCTGTCGAGCGTGGTGGGGTTGCTGCGCAACATGTACATCGCCTGGAAGTTCGGACGCGGCATGGAGGCGGACGCGTTCCTGGCGGCGTTTCAATTGCCGGATATGATTTCGTATTTCCTGGTCGGCGGAGCGGCGTCGATCACCTTCGTCACGATTTTGACGCGCTATCGCGATTCGGGCCGAGAGGAAGAGGGTACGCGATCGCTGTCCGTAATTCTGACCACGATGTTCCTGGTGCTGGGCGGAGCGCTGGTGCTCGCAGAGATTTTTGCGCCGTGGTACGTGCATTGGTGGTTTCCCGGATTCGACGCGAAGAAGGCCGCATTGTGTGTGAGCCTGACGCGCATTCTGCTTCCTGCGCAGTTATGTTTTTTTGCGGGCGGGGTTTTCGGCGCGGTACTGCTGGTGCGCAAGCAATTCACTGTGCAGGCCGTGACGCCGCTGATCTACAACCTGGGCACGATTGTTGGTGGCATCCTGCTGGTGAACCGGCTGGGCATCTCTTCACTGGCGATCGGTACGGTGGCGGGCGCGCTGGTGGGGCCGTTCCTGCTGAATGCAATTTTTGCGCACAGAGCCGGGGTCCGCTACAAGCCGATGCTCGACTGGCATGACGAAGGATTGCACGAATGGGTGCGCCTGTCGCTGCCATTGATTATCGGAGTGTCACTGGTGACTGCGGACAACTGGATCATCAATCACTTTGCTTCGAACACGAGCGGGGCGATTTCGCTGATGACCTATGCCAAGCGGCTGTTTGCCGCGCCCATGTCGATGCTGGCACAGGCTGCGGGCGCCGCTTCCATGCCGTTCTTTGCAAGCCTGTGGGCAAAAGAGCAGCGCTTTGAATTCGCAGGCGCGGTCGCGGACTCCGTTTCGCGGGTTACATGTATGGCACTGCTGGCGGCATCGGGGATGATCGCGCTGGGCAGGCCTGCAATCGACTTGCTGTTTGTTGGCGGGCGTTTTTCAACCGCCGATGCGCGCGAATGCGCTACCTATTTTGCGGTCTTTTCCATCTCACTGTTTTTGTGGTCGGCGCAATCCATTTATTCGCGGGCGTTTTATGCCGCGGGCAACACGTTCGCGCCGATGGTAGCCGGAACCATCATCACGGTTGTCTCTCTGCCTATCTATGCCGGGTTTTTCCGCGGTTACGGGGCCATGGGGCTGGCGTTCGCGTCGGACGTGGGAATCTGCCTGCAAACCCTGACCATCGCATTTCTACTGCACCGAAGGCACATGGTGTCGCTGGCGAGCCTCGACTACCGCGAACTGGGACGATGCCTGGCGGCTGCTCTGACCGGCGGGGCCGTCACCTGGATCGTATTCTCGTGGATGGCGGAGGAGCTGATCCAGAGAATGCACCTGGCAGCGCACCATCGTCTGAATGACCTGGTGGTGCTGTTGACGGGAGGTCTGCTGTGGGCCGCGATTTCGATGGGCGTGCTGAAGAGGACGGGATCGGAATTGCCGCGAGTGGTGATGAAGCGTCTCCGCCTGGCATGACGTCGGTGGGGTTCGGTCGGTGGAATTTCAGAGACTGAAGGTCGCTCAAAGGCGATAAGGCACCGAGACCCCTGCCAAGACAGGGGTCATAGTGGTGGGACAGATCGCAGCCCGTTACGAGTTCGCTGCGACCTTGGCGTGTTCTGACGGCACGGCCGTGGGCTTCGAATCCGGCTTGCGGATGTCGATGCCGCCCTTGAAGAATGCGCCGTCTTCAATGCTGATGCGGGCCGCGGCCACGTCGCCGGTGAGGGCGCCTTCGGCACGGATATCAACGCGGTCGGTAGCGTTGACGTTGCCCTTGAGCTTGCCGAGAACTACGATTTCGCGGGCACTGATGCTGGCCGTGACGTTGCCGTTCTTGCCCACCGTAACGCGATTGCCGGGAATGCTGATGCTGCCTTCGACCTTTCCGTCGATGAACAGGGATTCGGTTCCGGTAATCTCGCCCTTGATGGAGAGGCCCTTGCTGATGCTTGCCTGCTCGCCGACAGACGATGGGGCCGGGCGTGGTGTTTCAAGAGTGGGTGCCACCGGCGTAGGGCGAGAGGGCTCGGGGGTCGGAGTCGGAGAGGGTGATTGGCCTTGTTGGGTGGGTTTCCACATAGCGCTAAAACTATTCCTTTTCTGTCCTGACGGGACTTAGGTGGTGCCAAGGCAGGGGCCACAATGGTGGACCCGAAAATTTAAGATTCCCGGACGGGCGCCCGGATAATGGTGAGCACGTGCGTCCGCAAGATGATTTCTGTCCTTGCTCGATCTTATCAAGCATGGTTGTTGCCGTTATTGTAAGACGACAGGGCAAAGTTGCACGAATGTGGAGATTACCGTAGTTTTCCGGTTGCCATCTCTGACAACAGGCGGATGCGGAAAACCCGGTGAATCGAGGCGATTTCCCTAAGATTCCCAAAGTGAGGACCAAAGCATGCAGGGTTGGGCTCGTTTTTCCCTGGTGGTGTGGGTAGCGTTTGCGTCCCTGGCGACGGGTTTGAGCGCCCAGAAAGCCGTGGACTCTGAGCCGTTCGACGTCGTGATCCTGCGTGGACACATCGTCGACGGGACAGGATCGCCGTGGTACTCGGGCGACGTGGGCATCCGCAACGGGCATATTGCCGCAATTGGCGACCTGAGCGGCGCTCCCGCGAAGCAGAAGATCGATGCGCAGGGAAAGATCGTCGCGCCGGGATTCATCGACATGCTGGGACAGTCGGAGTTGACGATTCTTGTCGATCCGCGACTGCCGTCGAAGATTTACCAGGGCATCACGACGGAAATTACAGGCGAAGGCGGTTCGGTGGCGCCGGCGAATGACGCGATGCGGGCGGCGGATCGCGCGGGCTATGCGCATCTGCACATCACGCCGGACTGGCGGACACTGCGCGAATATTTCGCACGACTTGAAAAGCAGGGGATGGGCATCAACCTGGCAACGTATGTAGGTGCGACCTCGGTGAGGCGGATGGTGCTGGGCGATGCGGATGTGCAGCCGACGCCGGCGCAGCTCGACCAGATGAAGGCGCTCGTCGATCAGGCGATGCGCGATGGTGCGGTCGGTTTGTCAACGGCGCTGCAGTACACGCCTGCTCCCTATGCAAAGACCGAAGAGCTGATTGCGCTGGCGCGCGAAGCGTCGAAGTATGGCGGCATCTACGCGACGCACATGCGCAGCGAAGGTGACACGGTGCTGGAGTCGATTGACGAGGCCACGCGGATTGGTCGAGAGGCGCAGATTCCGGTGGAGATCTGGCACCTGAAGGCGGCGGGCAAAGCAAACTGGGGAAAGATGCCGCAGATTGTGGCGCGCATCGAAGCGGCGCGGGCTGCGGGCGTGGACGTGAGCGCCAATACCTATGCGTATACGGCGTGGTTCAACACGTTTTCGGCCTTCGTGCCGCCGTGGGCGCATGATGGCGGCGATGAGAAGCTGGTGGAACGGCTGAAAGATCCGGCAATGCGGGCGCGAATTCGGAAGGACATGACGAGCACGGGAAAGGACTCCGCCGACGAGGAATGGGACAACGAGTGGCAGGAGATTCCGGGACCCGAGGCGGTTCTGATTGCCGTCGTGCAGAATCCCGAGCTGGTGCCCTTGCAAGGGAAAAAACTGTCGGAGGTGGCAGCGCTGTGGCATGAGGATGCGATTGATGCGCTGTGCGATCTGCTGATCAAGGACAAGGCGTTCACCAACGTTGCGGTTTTCGGCATGGACGAGCCGGATGTGAAGCTGGCGCTGAAGCAGCCGTGGGTTTCAATCGATAACGATTCGCAGGGGACTTCGCCGGAGGGATTGCTGGGGACTGAGCATCCGCACCCGCGAGCGTATGGGACGTTTCCGCGGATTCTGCGGAAGTATGTGCGCGAGGAGAAAGAGCTGACGCTGGCGGATGCGATTCGGAAATTTATCGCGCTGCCGGCGCAGAGAATGCGGCTGACGGATCGAGGCGTGTTGAAGCTGGGGATGTGGGGCGACGTGGTGGTGTTCGATCCGGAGAAGATCACGGACAAGGCGACATTCGAAGAGCCCAACCAGCTGTCGGTCGGGATGGAGTACGTGCTCGTGAACGGAGTGCCGGTGATTGCGGAGGGGAAGATGACGGGGGCCCTGCCGGGAAAGGTGCTGCGGGGAGCGGGGTA